>NZ_BMBA01000001.1:0-1906368 GCF_017312485.1 Clostridium zeae
AAAAATCAGATACAAGAAGATTTAGCATATGAACAATTAAGTTTAAAAGAATATATCGACCCGTTTACGGGTGAGCCAGAAAAGAAAAGCAAAAAATAGAGCACCTTTAGGTGCAGCCTGTGAAGGCATGCGGTTGGCAAACCGTTCAGCGTGCGAGTAGCACGGCCAGTAATATGCCCTTATAGGGCTAAAGCAAGCCACCCGTTTGACGGGTGGTCCTGACTCTACATAAAATTTTGATATTATGTTAACCTAGTAGCTTAATATGATTTGAATAATTCTTTGGGAAATACAGTAAAGTACAAAACTAATTAGTCAATAGATTGATATATATAAGAGCTTCATAAGTGTTTTACGATATGTAACTTAAATTTATGGAAAGTCCTTAATTTGAAAGTAATTTACTTAATTAATTTTGATAAAAGTGAGACAAGTTCTATATTTCAAAAGTTAACATATAAATATAAAAAGCAAATTAATTATTGACAGTTAGCAAATTGTGGTTTAGAATTAAATCGTACTAAACATATAAGAAATATAGGAAATGAACAATGATGAGAAGAGTAAGTTAAGAATAGCCAACAGAGAAAAATCTCCTAGGGTGGAAGAGGTTTTGGGTAAAGCTTAATGGAAGTGCATCTCTGAGTTCTGAATCGAATTATATGATTGTACCACTTAATTTTAAAACTTATATTTTCAAATCATCCTATAATAATTTAGAGGAGTTTTGAAAATAGTTTTAACATTGAATTGGCACATCTTAAGTAGACTTCAGCGGGAACGCCCGATATAGCGGTGCGGTATGCTTGTACCAATATACTATTAGATTTTGTGTATTTGCATAAAAATCAGAGTGGAATGCGAGGCTTTGACTTCGTCTCTGAATTAGAGACGGGGTCTTTTTTACTGCATAAGAAACTATAAATTTTAAATTAAGGTGAATCTATATATTTCAATGATTTTAGAAGTTTTTTATCACTATGCAGTAAAAAAATAAAACTTATTCGCCTGCCAGATTTTCCTCATATACATTCGGAAAGGCAGATGCGTTAAAAAAGCTCGCTGAAGAAGGGCACTTCAACAACTTTTTTACTGCATAAGAAACTATAAAATTTAATGATATATAAACCTAGTAATTTCATGTGTTTAGCTTAAATTTATTAATTATTTTTACAAGGGGGAACAGACATGACATTTAAAAAAATATCAATGCTTGTAACAGCTCTAACAACAGCAGCTTTTTTATTAGTAGGCTGTGGTGGAGCAACAAAAAGTACAACAAATGCATCAGGAACTGCAACTAAATCAGATACCTTTACCTATGGTATTGATGGTGATCCTGGTAACTCTGTAAATGTAATAACCACAAGTGATCGTTATGGACTAATGGAAATAAAGGCATTATATTCGCCACTTTATATGTATAATGTTGATGGAATTAATTATTTCCTTGCTGAAAGCATGACTCAATCAGCAGACAAATTAACTTATACTGCCAAACTAAGAAAAGATGTAAAATGGAGTGATGGGGTTAAGTTTACTGCTGATGACGTAGTATTCACATACAATGAAATGTTAAAAGAGAAAAACGCTGGATGGGCATATAGCCAATTGATATTCAATGGAAAACCCGTGAAGATTACAAAGGTTGATGACTATACTGTAGATTTCACATTACCAGAAGTAAGCGCTCCTGGAATGGAACTTTTAGCTAACATCTTTATAATGCCAAAGCATATTTATGAAGGTGAAACTAATTTTGAGAATAGTACTAAGAATGCAAAACCAGTAGGAACTGGACCATATAAATTGGAAGAATATAAAGCTGGCCAATATGTTAAGATGGTTAGAAACGATGATTACTTCTTAGGTAAAGCAAAGATACAAAATGTTATCTTTAGAGTAATACCAGATGCAAATACTGCTAAGCTTTCTCTTCAAAAGGGAGAAATAAATGCTTTATCAGTTCAATCAAGAGATTTGGACAGTTTATTAAAAGGTAATAATTTAACTCCTTATAAGTATGATGAAGGTAGAGTTGCATATGCTGTGCTTAACTCTAATTCACCTAAGCTTAAGGATGCAAGTGTTAGACAAGCGATTTTCTATGCACTAAATAGAACTGATTTAATAAACGCTTCATTTGGATCGGAAGAATATGCTAAGAAAGCTTATTCCTTCCTTCCTAATGAAAGTAAATTCCATACAGACAATGTTGAAAAATATGAGTTTGATCAAGCTAAGGCAAAAGAACTTTTAGCAAAAGCAGGTGTTTCTGGTTTAAAACTTAAGCTTGGATATCCAGGCAGCAATGTTCCTTACCAAAAGGAAGCTGCTATAATTCAACAAAATCTAAAGGCAGTAGGAATAGATGTTGAGCTTGCTGCAGGTGAAGATGCTGCTATAAGTAAACAAATGAAAGACAAAAATAGTAATTATGATATGTTCCTTGGTGGATATATCATGGGAATAGATCCAGATACTTTTAACTCATTATTTTTATCAGATAGCCAATGGAATTACAGTCATTTTGCAGATAAACAAATTGATGACTTATTTAATGCTGGAAGAGTAGAAACAGATGAAGCAAAGAGAAAAGATATATACAATCAAATTCAGCAAAAACTTCAAACTAATGCATACTTCTTCCCAATTCTTGAAAACAAAAGAATTGTTGTTATGAGTTCAAACCTTCAAGGTGTAGATGATGCTAAACTAGTACCAGTTTATACTTTTGAAGATATGTCTAAACTTTATTTTAAATAAGAGTTTTAAAGATGTAGATACATGGGGAATATATAAACTTATATTCTCCATGTATAATTTATTAATTAAGGAAGTGAGCATAAGTGGCAAAATACATACTTAAAAGAATTCTACAAGCTATTCCGCTGCTTTTAATTATTACTATAATATGTTTTGCATTGATACAGATGGCACCTTACAATGCAGTGGATGCTATGACAACTCCAAAAATGCCTCAAGAAACAATTAACTTAATAAAAGCAAAATATGGATTTGATAAACCTGCCTATGTGCAGTATTTTTTATGGCTTAAGGGCATGTTAAGTGGCCAATTTGGCTATTCCATTGTCACCCATGAAAGCATCGCAAATGACCTATCGGCTAGGCTACCAGCAACAATGATTTTGGTCTTTCCTGCTTACTTGATCTCCCTTGTTATTGCGATAGTTCTTGGACTTATAGCTGGATCAAATAAAAATAAGCTTGTAGATAAGATAATAGACGGATTTTGCTCAATAAGTATAGCAACTCCAACCTTTTGGTTTGCAATGATTTTGATTTTTATTTTTGGATATAAGCTATCCATACTTCCTATATTGGGTATGAATACTATAGGAATGGAAGGGTCCATGTCAGACTTTTTACTACATTATATAATGCCATGTATTGTGCTAGTTATTGCTTACACTCCAGAGCTTGTTAGATATGTTAGATCTTCAACCATAGGACAAACTTCTGAGGGATATGTCATGGTGCAAAATGCTTTTGGGGCAAGCAAGAGCGAGATATTATTTAAGCATATTTGTAAAAATGTACTTCTACCAATTATTACTAAGATAGGTATGGCACTACCAATGTTAGTCACAGGAGCAATGATTACAGAAACTGTTTTTGGATGGCCAGGAGTAGGGCCGTACTTTGTTACAGCAGTTCGAGGCTTAGATTATCCGATAGTTATGGCTATTTTAGTGTTATCTTCTTCTATGGTCATAATAGGAAATTTATTGTCAGACATATTGTATTCAATCGTTGATCCTAGAATAAAAGAAATGGAGTAAGGCTTATGAAAAGCGTAAGATTAAAAAAAGTCATAGATGAATTAAAAGGTAATAAAAGTGCTTTATTTTCAATAGCCTTTCTTGTATTTATAATAGTTATATCATTATTTGCATTTTTAATACCTATAGATCCTAATGCTACTGATACGTCAAATATATTACAAACTCCTAGTATGAATCATTTATTTGGTACTGATGAATTAGGTAGAGATTACCTTGCAAGAACCATTTATGGAGGTAGAGTATCTCTTATAGTGGGAATCCTTGCAATGATTATTTCTACGAGTATTGGTATTGGAGTTGGAACTATAAGTGGATATTTCGGAGGGTATATAGATAATCTTTTAATGAGATTTGTTGATATAATATCCTCTATTCCTTGGATGATACTTGTAACTGTAGTAAGTATATTTTTAAAGCCTGGGCTTCAAGCCATAATTATAGTAATAGGTTTATTTTCTTGGATGGGAACTGCGAGGCTGGTACGTGCTGAAACCCTTTCTATAAAGCAAAGGGAATATGTACTTTATGCAAACTCAATCGGTGAAGCCTCAAGGAATGTAATTTTTAAACATATTATTCCTAGTGTATTTCCCACTATAATAATTGCCTCAACTTCAAGTATAGCTGATGCTATAATGACAGAATCCTCCCTAAGCTTTTTAGGACTTGGAATTCAACAGCCAATGTCTTCTTGGGGGAATTTACTTCAGAATGCGCAAACAAATTTACAAAGTGCACCATATATGGCCGTTTTACCGGGGGTATTAATCATACTTACAATTTATTCTTTTAATAAATTGGGAAATGTTTTAAGGGTATTTGCTGAGCCAAGGACTGCAGGAGGTAGTAGATAACATTATGAATAATGGAACACTTCTCAAAGTGAAAAATTTAAAGACTACATTTTACAATAAAGATAAGAAAATAGAAGCGGTTAGAGGCGTTGATTTTAAAGTTGCTTCAGGAGATGTTCTTGGAATCGTAGGTGAATCAGGTAGTGGAAAAAGCGTACTTATGAGATCAGTTATGAACATACTTCAAGAAAATGCTAAGATAGACTCTGGTGAAATTTTCTTTGAGGAAAAAGATTTGTTGAAATTATCCCGCAAGGAAATGAAAAAAATCAATGGCAAAGAAATGGCGATGATTTTTCAAGATCCTATGACTGCTTTAAATCCGTTGAAGAAAATCGGAGATCATATTGTAGAGGTATTAATTAGACATAAAGGTCTTAGCAAGAAAGATGCAAAGGAAATGGCTGTGAAAATCCTAGCTGATGTTGGAATACCGATGCCAGAAAAAAGAATAAATCAGTATCCACACGAATTTAGCGGTGGAATGAGGCAAAGAGTTCTTATTGCTATGGCACTTGCCTGCAAACCTAAGTTGTTAATAGCAGATGAGCCAACCACTGCCTTAGATGTTACTATTCAAGCGCAAATTTTAGAACTTTTGAAGTCACTAAAAGAAGATAATGATATGTCCATAATACTTATAACTCATGACTTAGGTGTAGTTGCTAATATATGTAATAGAATAGCAGTTATGTATGGTGGTTTAATAATGGAAGAAGGAACTACAGAAGAAATCTTTTATGAAACTAAACATCCCTATACAAAAGCTTTATTAAATTCTATTCCAAAGGTTGAGGGGGATGAAAAAGTAAGACTTAAACCTATAGAAGGTTCAGCACCATCCTTATTGGATCCTCCTAAAGGCTGTCCATTTGCAGATAGATGTGAATTTGCAAACTCAAAATGTTTTGATACAATGCCTGATTATAAAAAGTTTGGTGATACACACAGGTCAATGTGCTTTTTATCAGTGTAGAAATATTAATATACATTAAGGATAGTAAAGGAGGAGAGTAAATGAATTACTCAGATAAAGTATTAATAGAAGTAAAAGATTTGAAAAAATATTTTCCTGTAAAAAATAAGTTTATAGGAGGCGAACAGAAGTTTGTAAAAGCTGTAGATGGAGTTTCTTTTGATATAAAGAAAGGTGAAACCTTCGGACTTGTTGGAGAATCAGGTTGTGGAAAATCTACTCTTGGTAGATCGATAACTAGACTATATGATATTACTTCTGGTGATATCTTTTTTGAAGGGACTAATATTGCTAAATTTAATAGAAGAGAAATGAAAGAATATAATAGAAGAATGCAGATTATTTTTCAAGATCCGTATTCATCACTAAATCCTAACATGAACGTAGAAGAACTTATTAGTGAGCCTCTATTATTACATTCAAATCTTTCTAAGAAAGACAGGATTGATAAAATTCAGCACTTGCTTGAGATGGTTGGACTTAAGAAAACAGACATGGAAAAGTTCCCTCATGAATTTAGTGGTGGGCAATGTCAAAGAATAGGAATTGCGAGGGCTATATCAACTGAGCCTGATTTCATATTGTGTGATGAACCAATATCAGCTTTAGATGTGTCTATACAAGCTCAAGTGGTAAACATGCTTGAAGATTTACAAAAAGAGATGGGATTAACATATCTTTTTGTAGCTCACGATCTATCAATGGTAAGACATATATCAGATAGGATTGGAGTAATGTACCTAGGAAATCTTGTAGAAATTTCTGAGAGTAATGAGTTATATAATAATCCTCTTCACCCATATACAAAAGCATTACTTTCAGCTATACCTATAGCAGACCCTAAAAAGGCTAAAATAGCTGAAAGACAAATTATTGAAGGGGATATACCAAGTCCTATAGATATTCCTTCCGGATGTAGATTTCATACTAGATGTCCGTATGCAAAACCAATATGCAAAGAAATCACACCTAAAATGAAAGAAGTAGAGGGTGGACATTCTGTAGCATGTCACTTATATTAGTTAAAAACTAGTCCTATGAATTGTCACCTGTCAAATTGACAGATGATGATTCATAGGACTAGTTTTTTTGCTTTTTTCGCCTATAAATAATCTATTTAACAAAAAGATCTTAAAATGTTTTGGTATCAAATAAAAAAATTAAAAGTATAACCCCCTTAAATGTTAGAAGACCAATCGTACATTATTATGCAAAGAGTTATGAGTAGGGCAATGGGTTTCAACAATAGGAGGACTTAAACTAAGGTAGCTAAAGATTACATGTCTTGGAAGCACAACATGATGGTGTAAGGGTGCAAATACATATGATAATAAACAGTGAGGGATATACATGGAAACACAAACATTTAAGACACTAGATTGGAGTCATTACACAGCAATACCTAATTTTTTTGATTTTATAGATTCTGATGTCAGTGAAGTATTTGAAAAAAAGGGCAGTTTTATAGTTTTCAATATAGTTGCTTTAAGTAAGGTTAATGAAAAGTATGGAAGAGGTTTCGGTGATTTGCATGTTAAAGCTTTGATTAAAGCAATTACCACTATTTCATCAAAGTACAAAAAATCATATTGTTTTAGATTTGGAAGCAATGATTTTGTAGTTATATTACCAAATTATACTTCAAAGCAGATTAATGGCATTTCACTTGAAATCAAAATGCAGTATAAAAGTAATGTAAATTCTTTAGGTCTTAATAGAGCACAGTTAAATAAATTTATGATTGAATATAAAAATGATATTACGTCTGTAGAAGATTTTATGAAAAGCTATCTGACTATGCCAAGATATGTTCAATCACAAAATATAATAAACGGAATATGATGGTAAGCTACATAATAAATTATTATAAATATCTTAATTAGTATATTACAGTAATTGAAATGATATCTATATGAAAAAGCTAATTAAGTAAAATTTTAGTAGGTATACTTAAGCGATAATTAGGAGGTTTTGAATGGAAATAAAGGCATTTGACAATGTTTACGGTAATTATTCTTCAGTACGTCCAAACTTCTTTGATTTTCTTGAAGCTGATGTTAGTAAAATATTTGGAGAAAAAGGTGCATTTATAGTTTTCAATATTTTTAATTCTAAAAAAGAAGAGGATGAAGTATATATTGAAAATATTTTTAAGTTAATTAGGAACGTAATTTCCAAATATTCGAATGTATATGGTTTTATAATAGGGATTAATGATATAATAATTACTTTTCCAAACTATAATTTCGCTGATATCGAAAGAATATCTTATAAAGTGGAAACTTGCTTGAATAATATAATGAATACTATAGAAAACTCACATATGAGTTTAAGTAAATTCATTGTGCAATATAATCAAGAGATTGAATCTGTAGAAGATTTTTATGAATTGCTATTTAACAATGCTATAAAGCTAGAAGAAAATAAAGAAGTTTCTATTAAGAAAATTAAACGTATAATACATATGTTAACAACTAATATAAGAAACACACTTCATTCTTATAAGTATGCAAACGAACTTGCATTTATAGATGATATATCTGGTATTTCAAACCATAGAGCTGGAAAGTTGTTTTTATCGAAATTAATGGAAGAATATTTAGAAAGTAAAAAAGGGTTTGGAATAATGTTTATAGATGGAGATAACCTGAAACGTTATAATAATATAAGTTATGAAGCAGGAAACCAGATGATTAGAAATCTTAGTACTATAATAAAAAGCTCTATTAGAAGTGAAGATAAGGTGTTTAGATGGCTGTCAGGTGATGAATTTGTGGTGATACTCAGGGAAATAGATGAGGAAAACACTTTTAAGCTGGCAGAAAGAGTAAGAAGAACAGTTGAAGTTCAAACTAAGAATTATATATATCCTACAACTATTTCAGTAGGAGTAGCACATTATCCAAGTGATGGAAAGACTTTAGATGATCTTGTAAATAGAGCTGAGAAAGCAAATGCTTACGCAAAATCCATTGGGAAAAATCGTGTAATAAAATGGAATACTTCAATGGTTGATTGAATATATATAGTACTTTTGAACATAAAAAATTGCTAAAGAAAACTTCTTTAGCAATTTTTTATGTTTATTCTTGAGAAATTATAAAAATGAATGTTACTAATTACTCTGTTTTAAAGTTCTTTACCGCGTCAGATAGATTAGTGGAAAGGTTTTTTAATTGTTTCATCACAGTGAGAGAATCTTAAAAATAGAAAAAATTAATAATAAACAATAGTAGTACCCCCATAAAATATAGAGTAGGAACGTATATAATACTAGGCGAAATTTTTATACATCGGTAAATGGGGGTAACAATGCTTGAAGTTGGACATATTTTAGATGATAAATATGAAGTTATAAAAATAATTGGTTCTGGAGGTATGGGCACGGTTTATTTATGCAAAAACTTACGTCTGGACAACTTGTGGGCGATAAAAGAAACAGAAAAATGTGATGATATAAATATAGATATTTTATCTGAGTGTAATATACTAAAGAACCTGAATCATCCTGGAATTCCTAGGATAGTTGATATATTTTATGAAAAGAGCTATGTTTATTTAGTGGAAGATTATGTAGAAGGAAAAACTTTATTTGAGTATGTAAATGATGAACAAGAAATTGATTTAGAAACCATTAAAACGATTATTCTTGAAATTAGTGAAATAATAGATTATTTGCATAGTCTTAATCCACCAATAATTTATAGGGATTTAAAACCATCAAATATAATAATAAATTCAAGCGGAAAAGTTTTTCTTGTGGATTTTGGCATTTCAAAAATTTATAAAGTAGATAGCGATAGTGATACAATATGTATGGGATCAAGTGGATATGCTGCACCAGAGCAGCATGGACTAGCACAATCTTGCCGACAAACAGACATTTACGGTATGGGAATGGTTATGTATTTTATGCTTACTGGTAAAGTTCCGTTTAGTGGGGCAGAGCCATTTTTTGATGAAAATTATGATAAAAATATAAATAAAGATATTGTAAAAATAATAAAGAAATGTGTACAGCCTGAAATTAAAGATAGATATTCTTCTGTTTCTGATCTAAAAAAAGAAGTTATTAAATTATCCATTTTTGAAAAATATGAGAAGACCGTTTTTTTTAGTAATTCAAAGGGAGAAGTCAAAAAGGTAAAGAAAAGATTTAAGATAAGAAAGATTTTTTTAATTATACCATTCTTCTTAATTTTATTATTTGCTTCGATGTATCTTTTAGGAGAGAGTGGTGTAAGTAATAATGGAGATAAAGAAATAAATAAATCTAATGCTGAAAATAAAGTGCAAAGTATACCTAAAGCAACACAAGAAACTAATGAGCAATTTCAAGATGATAATTCAGGAGATGCAACTAGTGATGATAAACTGCAAGATCAAGGAACTAATAATACTATTAATAAGCAAACTTCAGATAATCAACAAACTAATTATAATCAGCACAAAGCTAAAGGCAATGGTAAGAAGAAAAAATAATCAAGTTTATTTGTAATATGATTTAAACTTTTGATAATTGAAAAATACTATCATTCTTTATGTGACTAAAATTAAGTGTTTTTTGCAAAAGTTGGGGAAATAAAAACTCCAACTTTTTTCTTACTCACTGTAAAAAAAATAGAGTTTTTCTAAATAAGAAAATTTAGTTAGAAATCTAACTATTTAATTAAACATCGTTGACACTTTAGATAGAAGATTATATACTATAATAGTTATGAAAATATAACTATTATATAAACATAACTAAAATTTATACAATATCCTTTTTGGAGGCATAAATGGATAAACAGATATATGATGAAATGATTGAAAATCTATATTGGGCATTTCCTTTACTTAAAACTAAGTTAGTAAAGCCTTTTGATAAAGAGGAAAAAGAAAATGACTTAACAGGAACTCATATGACTATACTTTTTATGGTAAAGGAAAAAGGAAGTATATGCATATCAGAAATTGGAAAACACCTGGGGATTTGCAAAGCAAATCTTACACCTCTTGTTCAAAAATTGATAGATAAAAGCTATATAGAAAGATTCGTTGATGACAAGGATAGAAGATACACTTTTATTAAACTCACAAGTGTCGGAGAAGATTTCATGGAAAACAAAAGGTATAAAGTGCAAGAATTTTTGAAAGAAAAGGTATCAGATTTAAGCGAAGCAGATTTGATGAAATTATCAGCTTCAGTTGCAGGATTAAGAGATATTTTAATGAAAATAAAATAATTCATAAAGGAGTGTAAGTATGGATAAAACAAACAGATTAGGGGAAGAGAAGATTTCAAAACTCCTTATTACTTTTTCTGCGCCAGCTATTATAGGGATGCTTGTAAATGCTATGTACAATGTTATTGACAGAGCAGTAATTGGTCATGGTGTAAATGAACTTGGAATTGCAGGGATAACAATTGGATTTCCTATTCAAATAATAATGATGGCTTTTGGTATGCTTATTGGTATTGGGGCAACTTCCTTAGTATCAATTCGTTTAGGTGAAGGAAAAAAAGAAGAAGCAGAAAAAATTATGGGTAATGCGGTTACTCTGCTAGTAGTAATTTCTATAGTTTTAACAATTTTAGGATTGATATTTCTTAATCCTTTGCTTAAGGCATTTGGTGCAAGTGATGCTGTATTACCTTATGCAAGAGATTATGTTAAGGTAATTCTTGTAGGAATGATTTTTGGTACACTTGGATTTGGTATGAATAACTTTATTCGTGCTGATGGAAACCCAAAGATAGCAATGCTTACAATGCTTATAAGTGCTTTAATTAATGCAATATTAGCACCAATTTTTATATTTATATTTAAGTGGGGAATGGTAGGAGCAGGTTTAGCTACTTCTTTAGCACAATTAGTGTCAAGTACTTGGATAATGTCATATTTTCTTATGGGAAAGAGTTCTCTTAAACTTAGATCGAAAAACCTTAAGTTAGATTCGGAAATCGTAAAAAAAATCTTAACCATAGGTACGCCACCCTTTGCAATGCAATTATCAAATAGCTTATTAAATGTTATCTTGAATAAAACTCTTATTGTATATGGTGGAGACTTAGCTATTTCAGGAATGGGAATTATTAATAGTATTCAAACTCTGATGTTAATGCCAGTAATTGGAGTAAGCCAAGGCTCTCAACCAATAATCGGATACAATTTTGGAGCTAAAAAATATGACCGTATAAAAGAAACCTTGAAATTAGCTATATCAGCAGCTACAATTATCGTAGTTATTGGATTTGTATTAACTAGATTGTTTCCAAACCAATTTATTGGTATATTTGCTTCAGATGAAGAATTAATTAAGTTCGGAACACATGCATTATTTATATTCTTTTTATGTTTACCAGTGACTGGGTTTCAGATTATAGGAGCCAACTACTTCCAGGCAGTTAGTAAGATGAAGCCTGCTATGTTTTTAACCCTATCTAGACAGGTTCTTATACTTATACCTGCAATCTTAATACTTTCGAGAATGTTTGGATTGGATGGAGTTCTTTATGCAGGACCTTTAGCTGATTTTTCGGCCGCAGTGTTAACTGGAATTTGGTTATGGAAAGATTTAAAACATCTAAATAAAGATGAAGAAGAAAATGAGAATGAAGAACTATTAGTTCTAGAGGATTGATAATTAATATACAGCTTGCAAAAGTCTAAACAAAAAAGCTTGAGGAAACTCAAGCTTTTTTTGTTATTTTCCTATTCATTCTAAAATCCCCTTAAAAGTAAAGGCACAAGTTATACTATACTTATTTTGCAAAATATGGAAATAGATTTCTTTAAAATAATATTAAAAAATAATAAAAAAATTTTAAAAGGATGTAATATATAAAATCAAATTTGTTGACATAAATGAAAAGCATAATTATTATTAATTTAATTAGAATTATAACTAAATATAGGAGAGTTTAAATGAATATTTTAGAAGCTATAGAAAAAAGAAAATCTCGTAGAAGTTATTTGTCTACACCAATAGCAAATGATAAGATTGAAAAAATTGAAAGGCTTATCTCTAAATATAATGAAGAGGGCAATATATCAATACAACTAATTGAAGATGGAAGCCAAGCGTTCAATGGATTAAGAAAGAGTTATGGAATGTTTTCAGGTGTTAAGAGTATATTGGCCCTTATTGGAAAATCTGAAGATCCTCATCTAAGTGAGAAGTTAGGATATTATGGTGAACTTTTAGTACTTGAAGCAACTAAATTGAATTTAGGAACTTGTTGGGTTGGTGGTTCTTTCGATAAAAAAACTCCAATTGGCAAACTGAGAGATGATGAAAGCTTAGTTTGTGTTATTCCAATCGGAAATGTTGAAGAAACTCAAACTATAAAAGAAAAACTTATATATAAAGCGGCACATGGAAAAACAAAAGCAGTAGAAGAATTTTACACAGCAGTTGGAGAGGTTCCTCAGTGGTTTTCAGAAGGAATGAAGGCCGTACAGAAAGCACCATCTGCTAAGAACACTCAGAAGGTTAGATTTAATTATAATCAAGGCAATATTACTGCCGGTATAGAAAATACTTACGTATTTGATTTAATTGATTTGGGAATAGCTAAGGCTCATTTTGCTATAGTAGCAGATGGGGATTTTGAGTTTGGGAATCCAGGACAATTTCATAAAGGTAAAAAATAGAATAAAAACTAATCATAAAAACCCTCAAAGACATAATAGATAAGTCTTTGAGGGTTTTATATTATAAAATTAAGCTGATAGTTCTACCAGTTTAATAAAAGATTATGTGTGGTTTTATGGAATAAATGTAAAAATTGGAAGCTATAAGAGGAATTTTGTATAATATGAAGAATTATAGTAAAATATGAGATTTTTTCTATAACATGGAGGGGCTAATCAGATGTTTGATACGACAACTGTTGATAATATTAAATCGAAGGATAAAGAAAGAAGTAATAAAATATTAGATTTAGACTTCACTTGCTTTGATTTTATACCAAGTGCAATTTTGGTTCAAAAGGATAATGAAATAGTTTATGTTAATGAATCACTTCTTAAAATTATGGAGTGTGATTATGAGTGGATAATGGGAAAGTCAGTTTATAAATTGTTTGAAGAAGAAAATAATATACTCAGTACCAAAATGAAACATCTATTTAATATAGAAGATGGTGAATATAGAATTAAAAATTCTAGAGGAAATGAAATAGAAATAGAATTAAAATGTAATGATGAAAAGTTTGGGGATAGTAATTTTATATTTCTAAATATTAGAGATATATCTGAGAGAAAACAGTTGCAAGCTGAACTTCAGGAAAGTAGAGAACTATATAAAAATTTAATTGATATATTACCTATAGGGATAAGCATACATGACGGAAAAACATTTTCTTTTGTCAGTGATTCTTATATAAAGATACTAGGATATGATAGTCCAAATGAATTAGTTGGACAGAAATTGGCCATGGTTGCAGACAAAGTGTTTCAGAAAGTTGTAGATGAAAGGTTGAATTCACTTTTAGCCAATAATATAATGCTCAGTCCTATTGAGTATAAATTTGTTACTAAACAAGGTGATTTAATTGATGTTGAGGTTATATCCGTTAGATTTTCCTATAACCAAAAGGTAAATATTATTTCCACCGTGAGAGATATTACAGAAAAAAAGAAAGCGGAAGAAAATAAGAAACTTTTAGAAAGAACTTTAGAGTACGATAGGTTGAAAACTGAGTTTTTTTCAAATATTTCTCATGAATTGAGAACTCCTTTAAATATATTACTTAGTTCTTTGCAACTCATTGAATTATATGTTGTAGATGACTCAAATCCAAAAATAATGGATATAAGGAAATATATTAAGGTAATGAAACAAAACTGTTACAGACTTCTTAGACTTATTAACAATTTATTGGATATAACCAAAATAGATTCTGGTTATTATGGACTTGATTTGCACAACCATAACATCGTAAAAATAGTTGAGGATATGACGCAATCCGTTGCATCATATATGGAAGAAAAGAACATTCAAATTATATTTGATACTGATGTTGAAGAAAAGATGATTGGGTGTGATAAAGATAAAATAGAGAAAGTAGTATTAAGTTTACTTTCAAATGCCGTAAAATTTACCAAGCCTGGAGGTACTATAGATGTGTCAGTACATGACCTTAGGGATAGAGTAAAAATAAGTGTAAAGGATACAGGGATTGGTATTCCAAAAGATAAACTAGGTTTGATTTTCGAAAGATTTATTCAAGTGGATAAATCCTTATCTAGAATAAGCGAAGGTGCAGGAATTGGATTGTCTCTAGCTAATGATTTGATAAAGATGCATGGTGGAACAATTAGCGTTACAAGTGAATATGGAATTTTTACACAATTTGATATTTTAATCCCGTTAAAAAAAGTTGAAAATGAAAACGTAATGTCAAATTCAGATCAATATTTAGATAGGTGGATAGATAAAAAGGATAAAGCTGAGATGGTAAACATAGAATTTTCTGATATTTACATCTGACTAAAAGGGGTTATATGGGTATGGTTAACAGTAAGAACGAGTTAGTAAATAAGGACATTAATCGACAGATAAGTATAAATATCATAATTACATTTATAATTGTATTATTTATATCCCTTATGATATCTATAGGTGTATTCTATGAATTTTGGTTTTGGTATAAAGAATTGACTCATAAGACCCTTGAATTATTGAGTGTTTTTATGGGAGCATCCACTTTCTTAATAATTTGGAACAAACATAGTACAGAAGAAAGTATAAACTATATATTAGGGTTTGGGTACTTGATTGTTTCAGTTATGGATGTAATTCATACTTATTTTTATAAGTATATGGTTATCAATGATATTGCTAGGAGTGATACATCTTTAAAGTATTGGATGATTGCTAGAATTATAGAAGTTATTTCATTATTGATGTTTTCTTATGCACCATATAGGAAGAATGGCAATAAATATATTGCCATGTTTAAAACTGTATTATTTATTGCTTTTTTGTCTTATGTTTTAGAGAATAACAAAGCTTATATTCCTGCATTTTATACTACTAATGGAATTACGATGTTTAAAATAGTTTTAGAGTATTTAGTAATAATGATAGCAATTTTGGCTTTATATAAATTAAGAAATAATTTAGTTAGAGAACAGTTGATTAATTTTAAATTTCTTTACATATCCATACTTTTGATGATTCCATCAGAGGTATGTTTTACACTTTTTAAAAGTACGGATTCCCTTTGGTTTGTTTATGGTCATATTTTAAAGATATGTAGTTATTTTTATCTTTACAAAGCGGTGTTTCAAAGTTCCATTAATTATCCTTATGATAAAATAAATGAAAATAATCAAAGATTATCTGATATTCTCAATGCAATCCCTATACCTATTCATACTTATAATTTAAATAATAAAATAGATTTTGTTAATAACAAATTTGAAGAGTTATTCAAATATTCAAAGGAAAATATATTAGGTTTAGATGATGAAGAAATATCAAAGGTTTTACGAAAGGTAGGAAACAATCATGAAAAATCCTTACCATACCGAGTCTATAATGATGAAGAAAATACTAAGAATATCATTAGAACTTATTTAGATTCACATAATAAAGAAATAAAAGTTTTGATTAATGCTCATAAGATTAAGGGCGGAGTTCTTGTTGTTACAAATGATATTAAACAAGAACAACAAATTAAAAATTTGAATTTACAAGCCCAAACTATATTAAATTCTATATCTGTACCTACAATCATAGTAGATTATAATGGTGAAATAATTGCATGCAATAATTATTTTGCAGATTTAGTGGAAGTAAATTATGAAGAAATAAATAGAATGAACATATATGAGCTGAATAAACTTCTTAAATTAAATAGTAATGAAGTTCACAATATATTTTCTCCACCTAATTTTAGAGATGATAAAATTGACTGCGTTATAGTGACTCCAAGAGTGAATAGAAAAAATATACAGATAAGTACATCTGTAATAAAGAATATCTATAACGAGAGTATTGGACTAATGATAGTTGTACAAGATGTATCTAAGATAAAAGAGAATCAAATAAAATTAATAAATCAAGAAAAATTGGCGTTGCTTGGGCAGATGGGAGCTACCATTGTTCATGAAACAAGAAATTTTTTAACCACTATAAAAGGAAATAGCCAATTAATACAACTATATACTGATAATGACAGAATCAAAGGGTTTGCCAATAAGATAAATTCAGATACAGATGAAGTAAATAGAATTATCAGCGATTTTTTAAATTTATCCAAACCAAGAGAAACTGAATTAGAAGAAGTAGCATTTTATGATTTAATTTCATCAATGAAAAGTACTATAGAGACATCATCATTAATGAGTAAAGTGCAACTGACTTTGAAATTAGATTATGACGAGAGATATATATTATGTGATGAAACTCAAATAAAACAAGTAATACTAAATATTTGCAAAAATGCAGTTGAGGCTTTAGAACATGTATCAGCTCCAAAATTATTTATTAGTACAGGGCTAAATGAACAATCCAAGGAAGTATATATAAAAATAGAGGATAATGGTAAAGGTATGAGTGAAGATACTCTTAAAAAGGTAGGAACACCTTTCTTCACTACAAAAAAAACAGGTACTGGTCTTGGTCTTAGCGCATGCTATGAAATTATTAATGAGCATAATGGAAGAATTGAGATAGAGAGTAAGCTTGGTATTGGAACTACTTTTAGTATTATTGTTCCATATTTAGATGAGGAATAAGCTAAAATTTAAATTGTAGGGAAATTTAGTTCGAGATATAATAGAAAAATAAGAAATATGCACAAAAAAGCTCACTGAAGAAAATCGCTTCAGCAATTTTTTATTCTTTTGATAATTATAATTCAATTAGATATCTGGATAAGTATACATAACAGACTAAAACATAATATAAATTAAAGAATAAAAAAAAGAAAAAATGTGTCGCCTGCCAGATTTTCCTCATATACATTCGGAAAGGCAGATGCGCAAAAAAGCTCACTGAAGAAAATCGCTTCAGCGACTTTTTTAGAATTTACTAATGAAAATCGAGGAGAGAGTATGTACCCCTTTAGTATATTAAATAATGTAGTATTTTTGGATATTGAGACAACTGGACTCAATCCACTTGAAGATAGAATAATAGAAATTGGTGCAGTTAAAATAAAAGATAGTATCGTTACTAAGTTTAGCAGTTTAGTGAATCCCAAAATTGAAGTTCCACTAAATATTATTGATTTGTGCACTGGAATAAATCAAGAAGCTTTAGATAATGCGCCACAAATAGATGTAGTAATGATAAATTTAGTTGAATTTATTGAGGATTTTCCGATTATATGTCATAATGCAGCTTTTGAAAAGAGTTTTTTAAAAGTGGAAAATAGTTTTTTAGATTCACTGGAACTTATTGCTGTTCTTTTTCCTGAGTTTCATGAATTTAATCTTCAATATTTAATAAAAAAGCTTTTACCTAATAGTAGAGTAGAGCAGCATAGAGCACTAAGCGATTCAGAAGACACTATAGAGGTTGTAAACTATGCAATAAGTAACTTCTATTTTGATAATGGTTTCACAATTCCAATGAGTATCACAGAATTAGAATCGTGGGATTGGTATAAATATATAACAAATATAAATATGGATGATGTTAAAGATTTTATTTCCAATATACCTCCACAAGCTAAGGTGGAAAATCAAAAAGCTTATACTATCTTTGCTTTGAAGGACTATGAAAAGCTTTTTGAAAATGAAGATGTGTGGAAAAGAAACAGAAGTGACTATAAGCTTAGGCCACAGCAAAGAGATGCCTCTAAGTTTATTAAAGAAGGTTTAGAAGGAAATAAATTTACTATAATGGAAGCTCCTACTGGGTTGGGTAAAAGTATGGCATATTTACTACCTGCTTCTATTTACACACATTTAAAAGAGGAAAAAGTTATTATTTCTACAAATACAAAAGGACTTCAGAATCAATTAGTTGAGAAAGATATTCCAAACCTTTTAGAAGCATTGAATTTGAAGAATGATATTAACTATACCTTGATAAAAGGGAAAGGCAATTATTTATGTTATGATAGGTTTGAAGAAATAGAGTATCCAAAAGATATGAAAAATCTTATTGGATATGTATATTTAAAGAGATTAATCACAGAAAAAGGCTTTGGTGACATTGAAGAAATTAATTACCTAATAAAAGAGAAATTTAATTTGAATGATTTACTAGAACAGTGTTTTTGTGATTCTGAGCTTTGTGATGTAGACAGCTGTAAATATAGAGATATGTGTTATTATGCATCAAAAGTGGAAGCATTAAAAGAAGCTCAATTAATAGTAGTGAATCATTCCTTGTTAGTTAAGTGGCCATATCAGAGCATAGCGCCACTTGAAAATATCGTAATTGATGAAGCACATAACCTTGTACAGGAGGCATATGAGGCTTTTGAGGAGACGCTTATATCATATGAATTACATAAATTTTTAACAGAGATATACGATGAGGAAGGAAAAAATGGATTCATATATTACCTATCTTTAAGAGCAAAAAATAAAAATCTGCCTTTAAAAAATATACAAATTGGAATAAATCACTGTTTGGAGCAGCTAGACAACGTAAGATTAGCTTTTGATAGTTATATAAATTCTAACTTAATAAATAGAGATTATAATATAAAAGAACACTTTAATAAAAATAATCCTAATATGGCACGAATTATAAGCTGTTTACAATATTTAAAAGAAGATATTGCGGACTTAAATTTAAATATAGATAAGGCTGTTAATGTTTTAAAAGAAATAACAGCTTTAGAAAAAGATAAACGACTTAAGATAATGATTGAAAAGGTTGAAGTTTTAGGGGGATATATTAAGTTAATTGAAAATGTAATTGAACAAAGTAAAAATGATTACTGTTTTTATTTTGAAGTTGAAAAAAATCTTAAATGGTGGAAGATATCAAGCATTCCTTTAGATGTATCAAGTGATTTTTATGAAAAAGTGCTAAATGGAACTAAAAGTTGTTTGTTTATTTCTGCTACATTAAGTACAGATAATGGATACAATAATTTGAAAAATAATTTAGGAATTAGCATAGCTAAAGCCCAAAACAAAGAAATAGTGGAGGTACCTCCAATAGATCCGGTTTTTGATTATAAAGGAAGAAGTTCAATATATAGTTTTGAAAACCTGGATCCAAACGATATTGGAGCTTTCTCAGAAGATATGAAAAACTTTGTGTTAGAGCTCTTAAATAATATTGAGGGGAACATAATTATTCTCTTTACAAGTAAAAAAAGATTGCAAGCTTTTAAATCATCCGCGGCATTGGAACTTAAAAATGTTGGTGTAAGAATTGTAGAAGGAAAAAAAGATATAGAAAAGCTTAAATTGAGAGATAAAAGGTTCATACTTTTAGGATCTAAAGGCTTTTTTGAAGGGATAGATATTCCAGGGGATACTATGACTACTGTAATCTTGGATAAGGTACCAAATATTAATAGCAAGGAACCGTTATACAAATCCTTAGTAGAAAAGGGCCTTGAAAAAGGAAAAGATTATTGGCAATCTTATGCGAATGTTAATTTTCCTATTGTATCTATTGATCTTAAACAGATTTATGGAAGAATTATTAGAACAGAATATGATTATGGAGCCCTTTTTATTATGAGCAAGTTTGATAGAAATAACTCAACAATTAGGAAGCTTGAAAAACAGTTGCATGGGGTTCCTATAGTAAGAAAAGAACAAGAAGAAATTTTTAAAGATTTGAAAATTAGAACAATAAGATGGAAACAAATGAATCTTTACAAAATAATGAAGGAAGTTAAAAATACATTATTAGATGAATTAAAAAGTAAAAAACAAGCAAAGGCTATTGCATCTATAAAAGATATTGAGCTTTATGTGAATAAATTTATGTCTAGGGAATATGAAAAAAGAAATCTGAAGTATGATGTAAATATTTATTTTACAGAACATTTAATGATATATATAAACGGAGTAAAAATAAATCTAGGAAATAATAAAAAAGCAATAACTCAGTACTTTGAGGATATATTATTAATTAATGTATAATATTTTTATTCATTAGATATTATACATTAAATCCAGTTTATATGATTAAATAAAGGCATTTGCAGCAATAATTATTGTAAATGCCTTTGAGCTTAAAAGTCAAAGTATTGTGTTGAAATTAAGTGGTTATCAATCCGGTTCTATTTAGATTAGGCAAAGAATTATAAGGTAAATTTAGTTAGTAAAACTATATAATTCAAAATAAAAAATAAGATTTTTATGTAATTGTATACATTCTTCGACACATATTGACAATGAAATTATAAAGTTTTATTATAATAATATGTTTAAGAGGTTAAACCAATAAACGATTGGAGGTTAATATGGATAATAAGCCAAATAAGGAACTAATAATAGATACATTTAGGCAATGTATTCCTTTTTTTAACGTTTTAGCAGATGAAAATAGACAAAATATAATTATGCTTTTAGCAGAAGAAGAAGCTGGACTTAATGTAAATAAGATTACTGAAGGAATTCCACTTTCTAGACCTGCAATATCACATCATCTAAAGATACTAAAACAAGCAGGTTTTGTAGGAATAAAAAAAGTAGGTACAGAAAATTTTTATTTTCTTACTTTAAAAAGCCCAATAGAAAAAATTAAGCAACTTATGAACTATATAGAGGGCACTTGTCATTTTAGATAAATTTTTTTGCATCATTGGTTCAATTGATTAAACGAATAAACGTAAAATATATTATCCATTTAAACCTCCATGTTAAAAAACTTATCTTACATGATAAGAAAAATTGTTATACAAATTAAGGGAGGTAAAAGAATGAACGGAAAAAGTAAGACAAGCAGTAAAAAAACATTAATTATCATTTTAAGCGTAGCATTAGCAGCAGTAATGTTCATACCAATGCTTTATTCTTCTATTTACCTTGGAGCTTTCTGGGATCCATATGGTAGACTTGATAATGTACCTGTAGCCTTTGTAAATATGGATAAGTCAGTTACTAAGGATGGCAAGGAGTATGCAGTAGGAAAAGAACTGGAGAAAAATCTAAAAACAAATGATAAAGTAGCTTGGAAGTTTGTGAGCTATGAAGAGGCACAAAAGGGTGTAAAAGGTACTGACTATTATGCGATGATAGAAATACCTGAAGATTTTTCTCAAAAAATTGCTGCTTCACAGGATGGAACATTTAATACTCCTGAGGTAATTTATGAAGGAAATAAAGGAAGAAACTTTGTATTTTCTCAAATATCTGAAAAGGTTGCAGAAAGTATTAAGACTGAAGTAAGTTCAAGTATTCAAAAAGAGATATCTAAAGCCTTAGTTGACAGTTTGTATGACGTTAAGGTTTCTATCAAAGATGCTGGTGATGGTGCTTCAGAGTTACAAGATGGAACTCTGAAGCTTTTAGATGGTAGTAAAACTTTAGCTGATGGGCTTGAAACTGCTGCAAGTGGATCAGGACAATTAAAAGATGGTTTAGTACAAGCGAGTAATGGAGCTACAACTCTTGAAAATGGAACTAAGCAATTATTAGATGGAACCAATGCATTATCAAGTGGTCTTAATCAAGCTTCAAATGGATCAAGCGATTTAAAGGCAGGATTAAATACACTTGCTAATGGAGAGGCTCAGGTTTCAAATGGTTCTGGAAGCTTAGTTGATGGACTTAACACATTAAAACAAAGCTTAACAGCTAGTAATGATCAAATACCTAAACTAGTTGGTGGTGCTAAGGCTCTTAGTGATGGGACTGCTGCATTAAAAGCTGGAGCAAAAGATTTAACTTATGACAATGTTAAAGCATTAGCTGATGGAGTTAATTTAGAAAGTGGTGCTATTAGCAATGCAAACAGCAAGATTGATCAAAGCCTTTTAGATGATATTAATAATTCAACTTTAGCTGATGGTGATAAGCAGAAGCTAGCCTTGATAATCGGAACTATCCAAAATTTAAATACTGTTAATCAAAATAATAACTTAGGTGGGCATCTTTCAGGTTTAGCAGAAGCAGTAAAACCGCTACCTAACACTTTACAGCAGTTAAGTGACGGTTCTAAGAATCTTTATTCTGGTATAAATCAATTAGTAGGTGGCCTATCAGAAACTCAAAATAAGGCAGCAGTTGGTGTAGATCAGCTTATAGCTGGAGCAAAGGCAATTCAAACTGGAAGCACTGCTTTACAAGCAGGTTTAAATACAGCAACTGAAAAAACTGGAGAACTTTCTAATGGATTGAATCAATTGAGTACTGGGTCTACTTCTTTAAGAGATGGATTACAATCTGCAAGCTCAGGAACTACTAGTTTAAAAAATGGATTAAATACAGCTGTAGTAAAAACAGGAGAGTTAACAGATGGACTTAATAAGTTAAGCAGTGGTTCAGTAACGCTAAAGAATGGATTAAATGATGCTAATGATGGAGCTGCTAAACTTAAAGATGGACTAAATAGTGGTTTTGATAAAATGAATGAAAATTTGAAGTTTAACTCCGATAATATGTCTAAGTTTGTATCAGAACCAGTTACCCTTAAAGATAATTCAATAAATGCTATTAAGTATTATGGAGAAGGACTTGCACCATACTTTGTATGTCTATCTTTATGGTTAGGCTCAATGTTCATAAACCTTGTATTATCAATAGCAAAGAAACTTAATGTCACTGAGAATAAGTTTATCAAGAGCTTTGGTGGTAAATTTGCGTTTGGTGCAGCAATGGCAACTTTACAAGCCTTGATTTTAAGCTTTGCTTTAGTTAAAGGGTTAAACATTGATGCTACAAGCATAACAAGTTTCTATGTAAGTAATATTTTTATTGCAATTGTGTTCTTTAGTGTAATGTATGGAGTATCTTATGCAATTGGGGTAATAGGAACACCAATTATGTTCATTATATTCCTTTTACAATTATCATCTTCAGGTGGAACTTTCCCAATAGAGACAGCTCCTACTTTCTATAGAGTTGTTGGACAAATCTTCCCTATGACGTACGCAATAAATACACTTAGAATGATTATTGGTGGTGTAAATACTGCAGTCCTACATAAAGACATAATTATACTTCTAACATTTATGCTTGCTTTCTTAGGTGGTGGCTATGCTTTAAGGCTAATACTTAATATGTTTAAGAGCAAAGACAATGATGATGATGCTCAAGAATTAAATGCAGCATAGGTGAACAAAATAAGTCGTTGATAGATAATGAAAAGGTAGTTCGATTTGAACTACCTTTTTTGTTTCAATTTATTTTTTATAATGTAATAATACAGCGTTACTTTAATTTAATATTGTATTGAAGATAAACTATTTGTTTTATTATAATCTCAATTAAATGTAATTATAGACAGTGAAAAATGCTTGTAATTTAACTTCTATAAAACTAGAAACACCATCTGATACAAGTGTTGAATTGAGATTCATTGAGTACTTAAGGCGGATTCGCAATCAATGTTGTTGAATATTAATCAATTAGTTATAAAATTATAAATTGACATACTATTTTATAATAAGGTAAAATGATTTATATAAACATAAATCATTAATTGTTTAAAACAGTATGAAAGGGGATATTATATGAGACAGTATAATGATCAGGTTAATTATAGTGATAATATAATTGCGCATTATAAATTTGATGATTTAAACCACGTAGGCAAAGATAGTTCAGATAATGAAAATCATGGAGAAGTATTAGGTGATGTTAAGCCAACTATAAATATAGTTGATGGTAAAATTGCAGTGAAGTTTGCGGGAGGAAACCATAAAACCTCCTATATAAAGCTACCTTCAAATTTACTTAAAGGTGTAAATGATAACACTGGGTTGACAATATCAACATGGGTGTATTTAGATAGAGGTTTGAGTGTTTGGGAGAGAATTTTTGATTTCGGTAAAGGACCAGAAGGACCATATTTATTTTTAACTCGTAATTTACGTGGAGTATTAAATGCCGGAGCTGATATTGTGGCTGATGCTGGACAAACTTATCCAGTTGGAGAATGGATCCATGTTGCATATACAATTTCGGGTACAGAAGGAGGAACTTTAAGTAATGCGGGACCAATGATATATGTAAATGGCAAGATAGTTGCAAACGGATTAATAAGTCAAACCTCTAGCGGAACTTATGCAAAACTTAGAGAATGGTTTGAAACCTTTAATAATGAGGAAAATTATAGCAGTAACAGCATAGGCAAATCTCAGCATGAGGTGGATGTTGATTTCTGTGGGGCACTTACAGATTTTCGTGTTTATCGAGCAGCCTTAAATGAAGATGAAGTACTTGAGGTTATGTGTGAAGCTCTAACTGATGAAGGGGTTGTAAATTTAGCAAAAGACAAGTATTTATCATTTCCAGCATCTGTTTTATCTAAGGATGTAACATTACCTACAGATTTGATGGGTGGAAAAGTAAATGTTTACTGGAAATCAAGTAATACAGATCTTATAACTGATGAAGGTGTAGTAAAGGTTGTAGAAACGCCACAAGGAGTAACAATTACTGCAGAGTTGCAAAAGGGGAATTATTCCACAGAAAGGTCTTTTGAAATATCTGTTCTTCCTAAAGAGTTCCCACAATATACACTAGCAATTGATGGAGGTAAGGAAGTTGTTGATATAAGTGAAACTTTATATGGACTATTTTATGAAGATATAAATAATGCTGCAGATGGTGGAATTTATGCAGAACTCGTAAGAAATCGTTCCTTTGAAGCTTTTTCTTTTGATACATATTCCATAGAGTCAGGAGAAAACGCAGTTTCTACAGGAAGAAATAATAATCCTTTAGAAGCTTGGTATGGGGATTTGGATAAAGTTACAGTTAAAAATGAAGGTGGATTAAATGATTTCTTTAAAATAGAAGATAAAGAAATTAACTCTTACTATATAACAGTTGATAACGGAACAACTATATCTAACAGAGGTTTCTCCGATACTAATAATTATTGCTCAATGTTCATAAAAGAAGATGCAAAATATGACTTTACAATTTGGGCAAAGGCAGAAAAAGAGTCTACCATAACACTTGAATTAAAAGATAGTGATAATAATTCAATTAGTGATGTTGCAATAGTTAAGGTAGAAGGAAATAATACTTGGAAAAAGTATGGTGTAGAAAATAAAGTTGTATTAACTGGTTCTAAGTCAGTACTTGGTCAGCTTGTTTTAAGGTTTGAAGGTGAGGTATCAATTGATATGGTATCTTTAATTCCAGAAGCTGTATGGGGAGTATCTGAAGAAGAAACCTCAAACACTGCTCACGCTAACTATACTGGTAATCAAAATTATAGATTAAGAAGAGATTTAGTTGAGGCCTTGGTAGAACTTCATCCAACTTTCTTACGTTTTCCAGGAGGATGTATTTCTGAAGGATCATTTATATGGGACAATGTTTATGATTGGAAGGACTCTGTAGATGATGTGGAGTTACGTAAGGAAAACTTTAATGTATGGGGATATGGTATGACTATGGGGCTTGGCTATATGGAATACTTCCAATTAGCTGAAGATTTAAATGCAACACCACTTCCTGTAATGGCTTGTGGAGTTTTATGTCAAGCTCGTTCAGACTATGCTAACCCAGCAGGAGGTGCACTTAGAGATAGATATATAAATAACTTTACTGACCTTATAGACTTTGCAATAAGCACTGATTTTGAAAACAATAAATGGGCAAAACTTCGTAAAAAGATTGGACATGAAGCAGCTTTCGATCTTCACTATTTAGGAGTAGGTAATGAAAACTGGGGTTCTGAATTCTTTGCTAGTTTTGAAATATTTAAGGCAGCCATCGATGAATATATGGAAAAGAATTATCCTGGTTATGTGTTATATGTTATTTCAACTGTCGGAGCTCAAGCAGATGATGATGCATATCAAAATGGATGGAAGTTCTTAAGCGGTAATTTAACAGGAACTGCAAAGGTGAGCTTTACTGACGGAAGGATAAGTACTGAAGAAGAAGTTTCTTGGTATAAGAAACAAAGTCATTATATGGAGACAATAGCAGATGAACATTACTATCGTTCAAATCAGTATCTTTTAAATAATGTTGATAGATATAATTATTATTATAGAGCTTACAATGCGGATGGAAGCTTAAATGAAAAGGAAACCTCGAAGGTATTTGTTGGAGAATATGCTTCAACAGATAAGAATACCTTAGCAGGAGCAATAGCTGAAGCAGCAGTGATGACTGGCTTTGAAAACAATTCGGATGTAGTAAGACTTGCGGCAACAGCACCGCTGTTCAACAAAGTATTAACTGATAATGTTTATAGGTGGACACCAGACTGTATTTGGTTTGATGATGAAACAGTATGGCACACACCAAACTATTATGTACAACAATTGTTTGCTAAATATATAGGGAAGAAGACATTAAAAACATCTTTCTCTAGTTATCAAAAAGGTGAGAAGAAAGAACTGATTCCACATGGAGGTATCGAAATTGCTACCGGAAATGCGGATATTGCTGTGAAAAGTGTAAAGGTTGTTTGTAATGAAAGCGGGAAAATAATCTTTGAACAGGACTTCACCAAGGAATTAAATGATATTTGGAGCATGATTCCAGGATCAGCAGGCTATACAATTGATTCAACAAAAGGACTAATTCTTAAAGCTCAACCATCAGGACTTAATGGTTTATATATAATGAACGATAACTGGAAGAACTATAAACTAGAAGTCGTAGCTTCCAAGATTCAAGGTATTGATGGATTTTATGTTGGAGCGGGATTAACAGATATTACGATTGAAAATAAAAATGTATTAGAATATGCAATAGCTTATGGTGGAAATGCTACTGGTGTTAAGGTTTTTAAAGATGGGATTGAAGGCTATACTTTAGGTGATTATTCATCAAGTACAGCTGCTGGAAATTTAAGAGCTGCATCATACGAGGAAATCAGGAATGGTATAGCATATACTATTACTGTAAATTATGGTGGGGTTACTGGTAGTAATTTAATTTGTTCATACACTGACGGAGCGAATTTTAGTAAAGTTTTAGATTACAAACTTGAAGCTTATAATAATCAAATATATAATTCAGTAACAAGAGATTCTAAACATGTTTATATTAAGCTTGTAAACGCGGACAACTATCAGAAAAAAATAAATATAGATGTTAAAGACATATGTTTAACTTATAAAGCTAAAGTAATTGTGTTAACAGGAGAAGAAGATATTGTCAATCTTCCTAATGTAAATAAGAAGAATGATGAAAAGGTTATTCCAGTTGAGTCAGAAGTAGAGCTAATCAATAACAGCATAATATTAGATTTACCAGCAAACTCTGTTAGTGTATTAGTTTTTGATATTAAATAAAGGCTATATTTAAGAATATTGTTGAAATTAAGTGGTTATGCGGGAGATGCTATATGAACGAGCTGTTAGAATTAAATGATTTTTTCAGATGGTTTCAACACGGTGCTTTAACAGCGCCTAAATAAAAAGCAAAAGTAAGGGCAGGTAGTAAAGCAAAACTACCTGTCCTTACTTTTTGGAAGGGTATATAAAATTAAGTTTTTCTTAAGGTTGAAAATAGTGTTCTATAGTTTACTTTAAGTTTAATGGAGAGTATCATATATTTATAAGTTATGCAAATTTATGTAAAATAAAGTTATGGGAGAGTGAGAAAAATGTTTGTTATACCACAAGTATTACCAACAATTTTCGTAGTAAATAAAACCGATCAAGATCTAGAAAATATATTTATTACTCTAGATGAGTATAAAGCTAAGGATCCTAAAATTAAAAGAATAAAAAGTGGAGAAACAAAGACCACAAGCATATATAACAGGGGATATTCTGGAACAAAGGCATTATATTTATATCATTATGACAAAAATAACGTGAAACATCAGTATATAATATATGATCAAATTACTGCTGGCTATTGTAATAATATACGCGTGTTAATTTCAAGTGTAGATAAGACAGGCTCTTTACACTTTAGTGTAACCTTAGATTATGACAATATAAGAACTCATTAATATTGTGACAATTTAAAGTAATGTAACTAATAATAAGCAAAGCGCTATGGTATCTGTATTTGTAAAAAGAATAAGAGGAGGATTTAATATGTCAGGATTTTCTGGAGCAATGATAATGCAGTCATGGCCTAACATCTATGTTTCAAATAAGACAGGGAAGCAAATAAATGATATCTATTTTACAATGGAAGGATATACAAAGCCAGATGTTAAAATAAAAAAAGTAAAGAGTGGAGCAACTACAATAACTGCAATATATAATAAAGGATATGCTGGAACAAGGAAACTATACTTATATCAATATGATGAAAATAATTATAAGTGCCAATATGTTGTTTACGATAAGTTAGTTGCTGATTATTCCAATAATATAAAAATAAACATCAATGATATAAAAAATGATGGAACATTAGTGTTCGATGTAGTAATAAATTATGATCCTTTGAAGACTCACTAACAATCTAAAAAATACTATAGGGTTCCTGTAAAATACCTGATATACATCTATTTCATAATAAATAACATAAAAAATAGTTGTAGAAGTGTTTGTAACATGAACCCTATACTTATAACTAGAATAGTACAACATTTTATCATTTATATAATTTCCTTATTGATTGTACTTAGCTACATAAGACTGTTCCAAATATGCTCGTAATTCTCCAATCTGAATTTGTTCAGCCGAAACGCTTTCCTTCTTAAGTGATTTTAATTCATTATCTTCTACTAAAGGTGACTTAGTAAACGCTTTTGTTAAACAAAGATTTTTTAGTGTTAATAGTTCATGTAATTGTAAACTTTCGTGAGGCGTAATAAATCGTTCTTTCATAGAGTAACCTCCTTAATTAGATAACAATTTAAGGTTTTAAAATAACATTAATATAATCTTCAGTTTTGTATCAAAAGCTTTATATCCATGAGTTACATTATCAATTCATATGAAATCTAAAGAACCATCTGTACGGCTTGTAAATGTAACAGCTTTATTATTCCACTTAAGAAAATTCGTTATACTTAAAGAGAGTGTATATTGAGAATGAAATATTTAATGAAATAAGTATTAATATGTTAATGTACAATTATGCTCATTTTCCATTTTATATAAATTATGTTAAAATATTTTTATAGATTCTATTAAAACCTATTTTATATAAAATCAATAAATGATGGTTAGAATCAATCTAAAAAGAGGTGGAAATAGTATGAAGTTTAATGAAGATAATTTAAAGGAATTATTAAGTGAATGGCAAAATGTTTTAAGATTAAGAGATTGGGATATTCAATATCAGTTTGTTGAAAAAGATTGGAGAAAGTCAGGAGATGTAAAGATAAATTCAGAAGATAAAAAAGCTATACTTTTAATAAATAATTTTAATCCAAAGTATACAAATTTGGAAGAGTTAGTCATACACGAACTTTTGCATATTAAACTATGGGGAATGGATCAAATGATTGAGGAACTTATTTATGGAGTTTTCGGAAAAGATATGCAGGATCCTAAACTTAACTTTGCGTATACACAGTTTATGAAACTTCTAGAGAATACAACTGAAGATCTTGCTAAAGGCTACGTTACCTTGGGGGCAAAAAATAAAGAACTATCTTTTGGTAAATTAGAAAGAGAAGTTGATGAAGAGATTGGTGTTTAAACGAATATGATGGCATAAAAATTTAATTACATGATACTTCAGCATGGTTATACGTAAAGTATCAGGCGTGTGTGCAAAATATAGGTTGGCAGGATTTAGGTGAAGATGGACAAGTTGCTGGAACTGATCTTTTATACTTAACGATTAAATCGTAATTTTAGCTTCCAATATGGATACATAAAGGAAAACAATAGTGCTTATCAATTGATAATGAGTGTATAGGGAAAATATGCACACTTATAGCGTTTAAGCATAGAATACATTATATTAATTGATAATAGAGGTACTGATGGAACGGATAAAAGAAGGCTTAAGTAATGAAGAAGTAATGCGTTATAAACAAAAATATGGCTTAAATGAGTTGTTTAAAAAAGAAAATACTACAATTTTAAAAAAAATTCTAGACGTATTTAAAGAGCCAATGCTTTTATTGCTTTTATGCACAACAATTATATATTTTATGCTTGGAGAGTTTCAAGAAGGCATTGTTATGCTTATATTTGTCCTATTCGTTTGTTCTATAACCTTTTTCCAACAATGGAAGGCGGATAGGACAATGAATGCTTTAAAAAACTTAGTATCTCCTGAGATACACGTTCTTAGAGACGCAAAGAAAATTAAGATTAAAAGTTCAGAATTGGTCCCAAATGATATTATTTATATATCACAAGGAGAAAGAATTCCTGCTGATTGTGAAGTAGTTGAAGCATCTAATTTTTATGTAGATGAAGCTATTTTAACAGGTGAATCAGAACCAGCATATAAACAATGTAAGAAGAAGTGTGATGGAATAGATGATTATTGGAAAGAATATATGCTTTATGCAGGGACATTAGCAATTTCAGGAACATGCACTGCTATTGTTAAGAAAATCGGAGCAAGTACAGAGTATGGAAAAATAGGTAAATCCATATATGAAGCTAGGGAAGAAGATACTCCATTACAAAAGAAAGTTGGGGGTCTTGTAAAAATATTAGCAGCTATTGGAGCCGTGTTATGTATTGCAGTAATATTTATATCTTATATGAGTACTCAAAATTTTATTAATAGCATATTGTCAGGAATAACTCTAGCTATGGCAATAATCCCAGAGGAATTTCCTGTAGTACTAGCTGTTTTTCTTTCAATGGGTGCATTTAGACTTGCTAAAAAAAATGTAATCATGAGAAAAATCTCAGCAGTGGAAACCTTAGGTTCTACTACTGTTCTTTGTGTAGACAAAACGGGGACAATTACTGAAAATAAGATGAAAGTAAGTAAGGTCTTTTATGATAAAAAATCACACAATGATACTAATTCTCTAAGCAAAGAGTTTTCAATGGTTAGTTTATTAGCCTGTCAAAAAGATTCAACGGATCCACTTGAAAAAGCTATTATTGAAGTTGCAAAGAAAAATATGTCAGTTTATGAATTAGAAAATCTTGAAATATGTAAAAAGTTTGATTTCAATTCTAATACTAAGATAATGGCAAATGTTTATATTATGGATGATAGGTATTATATATCAGCTAAAGGCTCTCCAGAGTCCATAATTAAGCTTTGCAAGTGTAATAAAGAAACTTTAGAGGAAATTAAGCTGAAAGTAGATTTTTTTGCCACTAAAGGACTTCGAGTAATAGCATTAGCTGATGGAACTAGCGAAAAGCTATTTGGAAAATTAGATGAATATTCTTTAAGTTTTAAAGGAATTTACGGTCTTCAAGACTCACCAAGAGAAGGGGTTCAAGAAGCAATAAAAAGTTGCAATACAGCTGGTATTAGAGTTGTAATGATAACTGGTGATTACTATAAAACTGCAGTGGCTATCGGTGAAAACATTGGATTGAAGTTTTCAAATATTTCAGTAACCGGAGAAGAGATTGATCGAATGACTGATGTTGAGCTAATGAGAGTAGTGAAAGAGTGCAATATATTTTCAAGAGTCATTCCAGAGCATAAGATGAGGATTGTCAACGCACTTAGGTATAACGGTGAAATAGTTGCAATGACGGGTGATGGAGTAAACGATGCTCCTGCGTTAAAAAAAGCTGATATTGGAATCGCTATGGGAGGAAGAGGAACGGAAGTAGCAAAAGAGGCTGCTGATATGATTTTGCTTGATGATAACTTTACTACAATCGTAGACTCAGTTAGAGATGGCAGGAGAATATTTGATAATATAAGAAAAGCGATGATATATATATTTATAATTCACATTCCTATTATAACACTTGCTCTTTTTTCACCTATTTTTGAACTACCCCAAATTTTACTTCCAATGCACATAATGCTTTTAGAATTAATTATAGATCCAACTTGCTCAATAATTTTTGAAATAGAGCCTGCAGAGTCTTATATTATGAATCAACCACCTAGATCTACAAAAGAACCTTTATTGACACAAGAAATGGTTAAGAAAGTGCTAATGCAGGGGACTACTATGTTTTTAGCTGCATTTTTACCTTTCCACTACTTAGTGGATAACGGAGTTACTGTAGAATTTGCAAGAAGTTTTTCACTTACAACATTGATAGTAGGCAATATTATATTAGTTTTAGTTAACAGTTCTAATACTAAATCAATTATTGAGGTACTAATGGATAATCGAAATAAATCAAGAATTTTAATAAATATAATGACGGTTCTAGTTTTAATCAGTATTATATATATGCCTGTTTTACAATCGTTATTTAAAACTTCTTCCCTAGGACTAAAAACGTTTACGGAAGCTCTCGGTTTAGGGGTTATCTCAACAGGTTGGTGGGAGATTGTAAAACTTTTTAACAGAATTAGAAAGTTATGATGAATTCTAATCATTGTTGTAGCACTGATTAAATTTCAGTGCTATAATTTACATATTAGTTTTTATATGGAAAATAGAAAGTAATATAAGTTTTTTATAATGGGAGAATTTATGGAATACAGCAAAAGTTTTCAAGAATATAATTTTGAAAGAGTGAATCATGAGAAAATTAATCCTTTGGTTGATTTAGCATTGGAACTTTGGCCAGATAATGAAAGAGAAAATTTGTTAAGAGATACCTTAGTTCTACTAGATGATTCAGATAATAATATTTTTTTTGTTTGCAGAAAATTTGATCAATATGTAGGATTTATTCATGTTTCATTAAGACATGATTATGTTGAGGGAGCTAATTTTAGCCCAACTGGTTTTATTGAGGGCATTTATGTTAAAGAAAGTTTTAGAGGTGTAGGTATTGCAAGAAAGTTAGTTGAATATGGAGAAGCGTGGAGCTGTGAAAAAGGATGCAGCCAGCTTGCTTCTGATATTGAGTTAAACAATAAATGTAGTTTTGATTTTCATAATAGTATTGGCTTTCAGGAAGTAAACAGGATAATATGTTTTATAAAAAATATTTAAAAAATACTTAGTTTTCTAAGCTTATACGATAGGTATATTTCATAAAATTGTGAAAAAATTCGCTGAAGAGGTACGCTTCAGCGAATTTTCTATGATGCAATTTCGATACATTCGATGTTGATTTTACCCGTTCCTATATCATGTAGTAAGCCAGAGATTGCTCCTAAATCCTTTGCAAGTAAAGGGAAAATTGAATAATTAGTTTTTAAAATTATCTCACGCATTTGAAGGTAATCAGTCCAAGAACCTAATTTTTTATTTTCTGAAAACAATAAATTAAATCCGTTCACTATTGCAGTATTGAATGGAGGTATGATTGTAGGGTGTATAAAGTATAGAATATTTGCTACTGCAGGTCCTAATCCCTTTATTTTAAGGTTGTCCAATTTTACTATTTCTTCTATTATTTCATCTTCACGAGATGATAATAAGCAAGTTTCTAAAAAATCAGCAAAAATTTTCTTATTCTGTTCATTTTCATAAATATCCGGTATACCTAATTTAGGCTTCCAATAGAAAGGATGCGCTGCTCCTTTAAACATTTCTTTTTGCTCAGTGATATATCCCAAAATAACTTCTATAGGTGATCCCTTGAAGTTATTACCAAAAGAATGATCTCTTGTTGATTGAATAAGTTCTAAAATTCCGTTCTTTACGGAAGGAAATGATTTTATCCTTACTTCGTTACTAATAAACCAAGTATTGTAGGTAGATTGTTGATCTTCTTTGTAATGGTTCACTATTTTTACTAAATTAGTATTATGCATATTTGTCCTCCTATCTTGTCAAAAAACTGTAAATAAATTAAGTACATATATAATAATACCATTTATTGTAAAATAAGTGAATAACAAATTACCAAAATAATACAAAAAATAAAACTAGCATTGAAAATTAATTCTTATAAACATTGGAACATGACATAATAGTGTCATGTTCCAATGTTTATAATATACTTAAGGTTATAGCTTTAAGGATATTATAAATAGTAAAATAATCTGAGTATTTTAGGGTTAGCAGAACTTGTAGAATAAAGCTGAGGGATAAATAAATTAATGAAAAGATATGTATTTGATATAACTACATTGTCAAAAGTATAAAAGGAAGGATATTGAATTATGGCTGAACTATTAAAGGATGTATATAACGAAAGTTTTTTAAGGAATTTTGGAGAAAAAGTCAAGCGGTCATATTTAGATTTCAATATTGAAATTTTTGTTTCAAAAGTATTGAAAGAGGATTGGGAAGAACTTGCTTTAAAACAGAGAATGAGAAGAATAACTGAAAGCCTTGGCGAATGCATGCCTAGAAGTTACGAGGTAGCGCTTAAAATAATGTTTTCTATAGATGAAGAATGTGTAGGTTTCCCATATTTGTTTTTCCCAGATTTCGTAGAAGTCTTTGGACAAGATGAGCAAAATTTAGAATTATCAATTAAAGCATTGGAACGGTTTACGATAAGATCCTCATCAGAATTTGCGGTAAGGCATTTTTTGATAAAGTATCCTGAAAGAATGCTTTCTGAGATGAAACAATGGGCAAAAAGTGATAATGAACATATAAGAAGATTGGCAAGTGAAGGTTGTAGACCAAGACTTCCATGGGGCATTGCTTTATCGATGTTCAAAAAAGATCCAACTCCTGTATTATCAATTTTAGAAATATTAAAGAAAGATTCATCTTTGTATGTTAGAAAAAGCGTAGCAAATAACTTGAATGATATCTCTAAGGATAATCCTCTCTTAGTTATAGAAACTGTGAAGCGTTGGAAAAATGATAATTCCAATACAGATTGGATTATTAGACATGGCTGTAGGACATTAATAAAAAAAGCAGTTCCTGATGTAATGGAGTTGTTTGGTTATACAAAGGTCCATGGTGAACAAAAGCTTGTGGAAAATTCTTCGATAATTATAGAACCTAAGACGGTAAGGATAGGGGAAAATAGTGAATTTACATACTCAATATCTATAAGAGAAGGACAAAATGCCAAGATAAGAATAGAATATCGTATATATTTTGTTAAAGCAAGCGGGAAAACTTCGAGCAAAACCTTTTTAATATCTGATAAGGTTGTAGTTGGTGGTGCATTTGTAAGTGGCACAAAAAAGCACAGCTGGTCTGATTTAACCACACGTCGTCACTATCCTGGAAAACATAAGATTTCACTTTTAGTAAATGGGTTTGAAGTGGCAGAGACAGAAATTTTAGTATTGTAGATGTATTTTAGCAAAAAGCAGTAACATTTATATAGATTTAAATGTTACTGCTTTTTTATTCTTTAGGAATTTATAACCCAATTATATCTGTTGCTAAATATGAGTAACGTCTTAAAGCATAATGTGATTTAAATAATAAAAAAAGAAGAATATGTCGCCTGCTATGTTTTCCTCATATGTATTCGTAAAGGCAGATGCGCAAAAAAATTACTGAAGAAAGTCACTTCAGTAATTTTTTATTTTTCTGTTTCAGAAAATTGCCTTTAAAGGTAATATGATTTGTTATTTTGTGGTAGTATTAATTAAAGGGTATAAATACATTTAATAGCAGAGGGGGATATAATTTTTGGCTACATTTTTTCTTATAATAATTTATTTTGCTTTTATTAGTTTAGGCTTGCCAGACTCATTGCTTGGTGTTGCTTGGCCAGTTATGCATATTGAGCTTGGAGCACAGTTTCAGTCTGCAGGTCTTATTTCTATGTCCATTGCTGGAGGAACAATTTTATCAAGTTTAGCTAGTGGCTTTGTTCTAAAGAAGTTAGGAACTGGTAAGGTAACACTAATTAGTTGTTTTATGACAGCTGTTGCTTTGTTAGGCTTTTCTTTTTCGCCATCATTCATTTGGCTTATGATTTTAGCAATTCCATTGGGCCTTGGTGCTGGATCAGTAGATGCCGGATTAAATAATTATGTCGCAAATCATTATAAAGCACATCATATGAGTTGGTTACATTGCTTTTGGGGTGTAGGTGCTACTTTAGGTCCAATAATTATGTCTAGATTCATTGGGGGGAATAGCTCCTGGAGATATGGATATAGGACGGTTTCTTTTATACAGTTTTCATTGGTATTATTACTTTTCTTCACATTACCTTTATGGGAGAAGGTAGGAAAGGAGAGAGTTAATAGTAGTGACCAAATTGATGCTAATGGAAATGAATCTGATACAGAAATAAACTCTGAGCACAACACAGGAGAGGGAAATGTAGTAACACTCCCCGGAGTAAAGTTTGCATTAGCAGCTTTTCTATTTTACTGTGCTGGTGAATCAACTATCGGATTATGGGGAAGCAGTTTTCTTGTAAACACAAAAGGCTTTTCACCAGCAACTGCTGCTAGCTGGGTATCTTTATATTATGGTGGTATTACTGTAGGCAGATTTATTACAGGATTTGTTACTATGAAACTAAGTAATAAAGCCTTAATTAGATTAGGACAAATAATATCCTTAGTCGGTATTTTCTTATTGATATTACCGTTGCCACAATTTCTTTCGTTTTTTGGCTTTGTGCTAGTTGGGTTAGGGTTCGCTCCTATATTCCCATGCATGATTCATGAAACTCCAGTGCGCTTTGGTAAAATAAATTCTCAAAAAATAATAGGGTATCAAATGGCTTGCGGTTATGTTGGCGCTACATTTTTGCCACCACTTTTAGGGTTTATAGCGGCTAAAACCTCAATTAGTATTATGCCATTTTTTGTTTTAATATATATAGTTACCATGTTATTGGGTTCAGAAAGAATAAATCTACTTATGAAAGGTTTACACATAAAAAATAATAATCTAGAAACTTAATTTCCATTTTCGTATTATAGTTAAAAATTAGTAATTGGATTAGTTTTAATGGAAAGGAGTAAGAAGTTATTTATGAATATAAACTTAGTGGAAGAAGCGAAAAATTATTTAGAAACATTTATGAAAGACAAAGTAGTGGAATATGAAGTTACACATCCTTGGAGAAGAGATTCTAAATATATTGTTTTGCATTGCTATAGGGTTTGCTCCATAGCAAAGGAAATAGTAAATAATCATGAGATAGAGTTATCTTCGGGCGATGTAGAACTAATTCAAGTTACAGCTATTTTACATGATTTAGGTAAAGTATTTTCTAGAGGTGACCATGCAGAGAAAAGCGGTGAAATCGTAGAGCATTGGCTAGAGCTTAATCCAAATATCGCTGAATTAGTTGAAGATAAAAAAAGACTAATTAGTATTATAAAAGATCATTCAAATAAGGGAAGAAAAGATGATGATTTGGTTTCATCAATTCTTAAGGATGCAGATTTACTAGATGAAATTGGAGCAATGTCTATTTTCATGGCTTCTAATAAGTTGAATAGAGAAACTCCATATTTTTTTGATGAACTATACAAAATTTTAAAAGAAAATGAGTTGAATTATTGTTACAAGGAACTGGATAAACTACAAACACAAGCTGCAAAGAAAATACTAATGAAGAAGATAGAATTTATAAAAAGTTTTGTAACAGAACTAGAGTATGAGTTAAGAGGATTTTAAATACATTGAGAGTATTAGCTCTTGAGGTTAGAAATATGAAATTTTGAAGGTAATTTGTGTTACAATATATAAATAAAGATGTACAGATTAAGATAAAGGATCGATTGTTATGTTTTAATTTAGAAAAGCATAGCTGTGCATGAATAAAATTATGTAAGTAATTACAATAAAAGCTAAGGAGTAAGTATGGAAAATAATTTCACATTAACGAAAGAAGAACTAGAACAATTAACTGCAGTTGAGGTATGGGAAAAGTTATATAACAAGGAGTTAAATTCAAAGAAGAATATCCTTGAATATGTTGAGATAACTAGAATATTTAAAAAGTTAGAAGTGGATCCAGAAAAGATTCAAGATACATATAGTTATATTTATGGGAAGATAGAAGAATTAAAAGAAAAAATAAAACCTAACACAATGATGTATTTAAAAAACAATCTAAAATCACAACTTGGAAAGTATGTTGTTGATAAAGATCCAAAGCCAATAAATCACTTTATAGAGTTCTTCAAAGAAGCATATCCTGAAAATAATAGAAGAAAAGATTTCACATGGGTAATAATGGATGTAAATAAAATCTCAGAAGAGCAGCTTTGGGCTACTTTAACTTATATAAATAAAGAGTGTATGAATCATGATCTTAGATTAAGTTTAGGTGAAAAAAGAGATATTATTGAGGTAGTTGAGTTAGTTGTTAAAAGGAATAATTCCAAATTTATAAGTAATCTTAGAAATTTGAAGTCCTTAACGGATGTATTAAATATAAAAATTGTAAGTGTTGGCGAAATATTTAAAGTAAAAAAACTTTAAGTAATTTCTGTGAAATTAAGTGAATACAGAGTAAATTATTGTTATAAAGACATAGGAATAGTCCTATGTCTTTTATTTTTTATAGACCAAATTAGTTTATGAGGTAAAAAGAAGAGAAATTCAAAAGCTACATTTTTATATTAAATATGATACAAAAGTCTCATATTGAAAACAAATATTTTAATTTAAAGTTAAATTTGGTTATAAAGTATCTCTGATAACATACGAATATTTACAATGTATAGCAGAATTTCACAATTATACAAATATTAGATACATTGATTCTGATATTTAGTTATTTCATTAATTAGGGTTTGAAATTGAGATGATAAGGAGGATAGAGCTAATATTATAGTTTAATTTTGGAGCTTTTATATATAAAGATAAGCTATCTAAATCCGGAATCTATTTTTTAAATTATCTAGATTAAGTCCGATTTCTGCTATGAAAACCTATTCAAAATAAAAAGGATAATTTTAAAGGAGTGGAGAAATGTTTAAGTATAAAAGTATCAATAGAAGAAAAATCCGAAAAAGTTTATCTTGCTTTACAGCTTTTTGTATGGCATTTAGTTTAGTTCAGACATCTTTTATAAATAATACAACGGTTAAAGCAGCAGACACTGGAAGTTCATATCTGCTTTCGCAAAATAGGACCGTTTACGCATCATCATCTAATGGAGGTAGTTCTACTGATAAGCTGGTAGATGGTGATACTACTACACGCTGGGAATCAGAGTGGGGAAAAGATGATCAGTGGCTATATGTTGACTTAGGAGCGTCAGCTAATATCACTGAAGTAAAGATTAACTGGGAAGGGGCCTATGCAAAGGATTTTACTATTGATGTATGTGATGATGAAAGTAGTTGGCAGACAATTAATAACGAAGTCAATGGAACTGGTGGAAATGAAGATATTAAAGTAACTGGTAAAGGGAGATACGTACGATTACATCTTACAAAGAGAGCTTTAACCGCTTACGGTTATTCAATCTTTGAATTTCAAGTTTTTGGCACAGGAGGATTGAATCAACCACCAACAGCACCACTTGGTCAAAATGTAGCACTTAACAAAAATGTAGTGGCATCTGGAACTCATGAAGACTGGTATATAAAGCCAGGTGAAGTAGATCCTAAAAAAGCAGTAGATGGAGATCTGAATACTCGTTGGGGTTCTCCGATTAATGAAGGTCAATGGATATATGTAGACTTAGGTGCAACTCATACAATTGGAAGAGTAATTTTAAATTGGGATTCTCCTGCAAGAATATACGATATTGAAGTATCAGATGATGCAACAAACTGGAAAAAGATTTATAGGACTCTCAATGGAAGAGGTGGGGAAGAAAATGTTCCTCTTTATGCTACTGGTAGATATGTAAGGATGAATGGCATTACAAGAGGCACAACTTATGAATTCGGATTAAGAGAATTTAGAGTATATGACTATGTGACAGGTGATCCAAAGCCAGTATATACAATACCTGCTTTACCGGCATCTACAGTGACCTCAGTAGGAAGTGGAAGTTATGTAAGTGATCCAACTTTATTCCCACAACCGAAAGAACCTTTCGAAAAGGCTAGTAATTTAACCTCTCCGTTGCCTTCAAATGATTGGTGGCAATCAATTCTTATAAAAAATCTTGGGGATGCACTAATAACATTACCCTTAAAAGCTAAGTATCAAAAAGAAGGTCTTGGACTTTTAACACCAAGTGCTGGATGGCTTCAAGACAGAACAGTACAAACAGAAAAGAATATAGATTTGTTCTTAATGGCAAATAATATAAATTCACCAGAAATGAACAGTAAAATAAGTGGATATGGGGATTACTCAGCGTCAGTTGTATTAAGCGATAATGATACAGCTAAAATGAAAACTACTTTTGTAAAGGGATCACCATATGTTTTTTCTGAATTTAGCGATTCTAATTCTCCTGAAATATACTCAACTGTAGTTTCAAAAATATTTGATGACAACGGCAATAGTATTCTTGCAAATGATAAAGCTTCAATTGTAACGGATCATATAGGTATAGAAGTAACTAATGTTGATGGTGCACCAACCCCTAAGACTATAAAAAGATATTATGGAGTATTTGCACCACAGGGAACAACCTTTAAAAGAGTTGGTTCTAAAATCAAAATGCAGCTAGGAGGAGGTCAAAATTACTTGTCCATGGCCACAATGCCTACTGCTGGTGACTTAAATTATTTTTATAAGCATGCCTATGCCTTTGTTACTGATACTAAGGCTACGTACAACTATGATGGAGTAAGTTCAAATGTCACTACTACTTTCACTAATAATGTATCTTTAAAACGTACAGATCTTGCAAATACAACTTTAATGAGCATGCTTCCAGCACAATGGAAAGCGAGCAGTGATTCAAAGACTACATTAAGTTATCCATCTGTAAGAGGAACTTTAAAGATACATGAAGGGAATTCCTTTAATACTGTAGATAAGTTTAATGGAATAGTTCCACAATTTACAGAACCACTGAATTCTGAGTACTCTCGTACTGAACTTTTAAAATACCTTGCTAATCTTGATAAAGAGACAACAAATTATATGGCTGGTGATGCTTATTGGGAAGGGAAAAACCTACATCCATTAGCAATGGGACTTCTAATTGCTGATCAAATCAATGCTACAGAATATAAAAATAAGTTTATATCTAGATTAAAGACTATTTTAACAGATTGGTACACTTATACTCCAGGAGAAACAGAAGGTTACTATTTCAATTACAATAAAGAGTGGGGAACCTTAATATATAAGAATAGTGAGTTTGGGGCAAATACAGGAATTACTGATCATCACTTTACTTATGGATACTTCACTTTTGCATCAGCGGTACTAGCTACTTACGACCAAGATTTCTTAAAAAATTATGGTTCTATGGTAGATACATTGATTAGAGATTATGTAAATCCATCAAGAACAGATTCAATGTTCCCTCAATTTAGAAATTTTGATCCATATGAAGGTCATTCATGGGCAGGTGGATATTCAGACAACTGGGATGGTAACAATCAAGAAGCTGCTGGAGAATCCTTATTTGGATGGGTAGGCCAATATCTATGGGGAAAAGTTAGTGGAAATACTACTTATAGAGATGCTGGAATATATGGATTCACAACAGAGCTAAGATCAATAGAGCAATACTGGTTTAACTATGATGGAGATAACTGGATCTCGGATTATACTCATAAGACCATAGGACAAGCTTATGGTAGCACTAATTTCTATGGAACTTTCTTTAATGGAGATTCTGTGTATGTATATGGAATACACTGGTTACCAACTTCAGAATACTTGACAAACTATGGTATAGATAAAGCTAAAGCGGCAGGACTTTATGAAGGTATGAAAAATGACATAATAAATGACTACAATAAGAGTACAGACCCTAACAAAGGTGCAGCTCCGGATCCAAACAATGTAGAACCAGATTGGAAGCACATTACATGGCCGATTGAGTCATTAAGTGATTCTAAAGCAGTCCTTAGTAAGTGGAATCCTACACAGGTACAAACAAAGGAAGCATATAATACTTATTGGTTTGTTAACAGTATGGCTACACTTGGACAAAGAACTAATGATGTATGGGCACAAAATGGTGAAGGCGCATCAATATACAAAAACGGTACAACTTACACAGCACTAGTATGGAACCCATCAAGCAGTCCAATAACTGTTAAGTTCGCAAATGCTTCAGGTGAGGTTGGATATACTACTGTGGCACCAAAAGCCATGGTTTCAGTAGATCCATTTGTGAAAAATTCAGTAAGTAAAACCGCTTTGAAGGCTGAGATAAATTATGATAATACACTTAATGTTAATGACTATACAGCAGATTCTTGGAAGACCTATAGCACGGCTTTATCTAGTGCAAAGAGTGTTAACGACAATGTTGCTGCTACTAATGATCAAGTTATAACTGAATTAAATAATTTAAGAAATGCAGTTCAAGGGCTTGTTAAAAAGACATCAGTTCCTGGTGCTGATACAAATATAGCTGCAGGCAAAGTGGCAGTATCTTCTTCAAATGAAGCAGATGGATTAGGAGCTCAATATACTACAGATACAAGCTTAGATACTAGATGGAGTTCAAATTGGCCTTCTAATACAGATAATCATCCTGAATATATTTATGTTGATTTAGGACAACCTTATTTTGTTGGAGATGTTAAGGTGAACTGGAGTGATGCGTATGCGAAGGGATATCTAGTTCAAACAGCTTCTACTAATCCACAACTTGAGAGTAGCTGGTCAACAGTTGCCACAATAACAGATGGAGCAGGTGGAATAAGAGAATCAGTGTTCAATTCAACTGCAGCAAGGTATGTAAGGATTTATTGTACAAATGCAGCAACACAATGGGGATATTCAATTAAAGATATATCCATTTTTGGTGCAGCTGACAAAACAGCACTTTCAGCTAAGATTAGCGAAGCAAGTGCTTTAAAATCCACTGACTATACAGCAGATAGTTGGGCAGTATTAACAAATGCATTGAATAATGCAAAAAATGTTAATGCTGATTTAAAAGCTACACAAGACACAGTTAATGCAGCCTTGCAAACCCTTACTAATGCAGTGAACTCATTAGTAAAGAGTACTGCACCGGTAAACAATGGAGATAATTTAGCACTTAATAAAAAAGCTGTATCCTCATCAAATGAGGCGGACGGATTAGGGGCACAAAACGTAACTGATGCAGATTTGGTTAGCAGATGGAGTTCAAATTGGGTAGCTAACAAAGACAATCATCCTGAATTTGTATATGTAGATTTAGCTAATTCATATGATATAAGCGATGTGAAGGTTCTTTGGGATATAGCATATGCAAAGGGGTATGATTTACAAATATGTAATACTGATCCAACGGTTGAAAGTAATTGGAAAACTGTGGCTACCGTGACCAATGGCTTAGGTAGCACTGTTGATACAACTTTTACTAAGACTTCGGCTAAGTATGTAAGGATTTATTGTAAGGATCCTGCGACACAGTGGGGATATTCTATTAAAAATATAGAAATACGATAAGGTTAAATAATATAAAATTTATTTAATAATAAAGCCCTCGACCATTTTGGTGGTCGAGGGTGCTTTGTTTTGAAAATAATTTCGAACTGAAGTGGTATATCTTAATTAACAAATCAAATATCTATAATAGGTTGATATACATATAACTCACAGTAGTTATCCTTAGACATGGAGTTATCGATATACTCGAACCTAAAAGTATCAGCAAATTTATAACCAGATTTAAATATCCATCGAGAATACATTTGCACTAATATACGACCTACATGTCTTCCGTTTATATCATCAGGTCTAAAAAACCCAACAAATTTGAATACTACATACTTATGACTAGGAATGGAGATTCCAGTCATTCCATCAGGAATAACATCTAAACTGTTTACTTGCGTGCTTGGAATATAATAGATAATGCCTTTATCATTTTCGCTCCAATCAGTATAACCAAAGTATACTTCAGGATTGACTACGTTTTTAATTTTTCTTTTTTGATTGTAAAAAAATTCACGCCCAAAAGCATTAGCAGTTCTATCACCAGATTTGCTTAATATTTTATGTTTTATTCCTATTAGATTGAATTTTTGTTTAAATACAAATTGAGGATTATAGGTAATGGAATTTTCAAAGGATAGAATATCATTTGTATTAATTTTTTCTTTAATTATTAAGCTTAAGGACACCTTATCCGATCTAAGTTTTAGAGGAGTGTGACCGAAAAACTTCTTAAAAGCTCTTATATAAGACTGTTCATAGTCAAATCCGTAATTCAGAGCTATATCGATAATTCTCATATTAGTATTTAAAAGTTCGTTGATACTAGATGTAAGTTTGCGACTTTGAGCATAGTCTATAATTGACTCTCCAGTTAGAGATTTAAAAATTCTATGAAGATAGTATTTTGATACTCCAGTATAATCAGCAAGATCATCTAAAGTGATTTTTTTATAAAGGTTTTTTTCAATATATTCTATAGCAGAAACGATAGCTTCTTTCAAATCTTTCATATTCTAACACCTTTTCTCTTTATAAGTTTCTGTACCAAAAAGCAATATTTGTTCATTTTAATAAAAGTGAATCTATTAAAATAATACCAAAAGGTGATATATAACAAGTTCAATTTATTATATCCGCTAAAATATGAAAAGTAAATATATGCAAATATTTAAAAAGCTATTTCAGGAGGTTTTTTATGAATAGAAGAGTAGTTATTACTGGCATGGGAGTTGTTACTTCAGTAGGTGTAGGGCTTGATAATTTTTGGGAAGGAATTAAATCAGGAAAAAGTGGAATAAGCATGATTGAAAGGGTAGATGTTTCAGAAATGCCAACAAAGGTTGGCGCTGAGATAAAAGATTTTGACCCAAATAATTTTATGGATAGAAAAGAAGTAAAAAGAACAGATAGATTTTCACAGTTTGCTCTTGCAGCAACAAAAATGGCAATAGAAGATTCTAAAATTGACTTAGATAAAATTGAAAAGGAAAGAATGGGAGTAATAATTGGTACTGGTATAGGTGGGATAGAAACTACCTTAGCACAGTATAATGTATTTTTAGAAAAAGGCCCAAACAGAGTAAGTCCATTTTTAGTTCCGATGATGATACCTAATATGGCATCAGGACTTGTTGCGATAAAATACGGTGCAAAGGGCTTTAATGAATGTACTGTAACTGCTTGTGCAACTTCAACAAATTCAATCGGAGATGCTTTCAAAGCAATTCAAAGAGATGATGCAGATATTATGATAACAGGAGGATCTGAAGCGCCTATAACTGGGCTTACTTTAGCTGGATTTTGTGCTAGTAAAGCAATGACCACTAATCATGATCCAGCTTCTGCAAGCAGACCCTTTGATGTAGAAAGAGACGGTTTTGTGTTAGGAGAAGGTGCAGGTGTAATAATACTTGAAGAGCTTGAACATGCATTAAATAGAGGTGCAGAAATAATCGCAGAAGTAATAGGCTATGGGTGTACAAATGATGCATATCATATAACTTCACCATCAGAAGGTGGAGAAGGTGCTGCAAGATGTATGGCAAGAGCTATTAAAGATGCAGGCATAACTCCACAAGAGGTTGGATACATAAATGCCCATGGAACTTCTACTAATGCAGGGGATAAGTGTGAAACTTCTGCAATTAAAACAGTTTTTGGTGAATATGCTTACAAACTTTTAGTTAGTTCAACTAAATCAATGACTGGACATTTACTTGGTGCTACTGGAGCAATAGAGGCTATTATAACAGCAGAAGCATTAAAAGAAGGATTTGCTCCTCCAACTGTAAACCTAAATACTCCTGATCCAGAATGTGATTTAAACTATGTTGCAAATGAAGGAATAAGTGCTGACCTTAAATACGCTTTGACTAATTCCTTTGGATTTGGTGGTCATAATGCTACCTTAGTATTAAAGTCATATAAATAATTAAATTTAATTATTATTACAGGGTTCCTGTGCCGAAACTTAATTTATACTTGTTAAAAAATCACGCAACTATGACTTTTAACATGTATAAATTAATAGTTGAGCCAGTAACCCTATATAGATTGTCTTAAATATATTAACTTAAAGAGGTACTACTTCCATCAGAATTTTACTTTTAAAACAAACAGGGCTCCCTATAAGAGAATCAAGAGTACATCATTGACATTAAAAATTTTAAAAACTATAATTTAATTATCCCCCCATGGGGGATATTAATTATAGGGAGATGTTTATATGATAGCATTTAAAGAAAATAAAAGTATCAAAGTATATTTTGATAAAAATGCTATAAAAGTAGTACTTTCTCTTGCTATGCCTGTAATTATAGAAAATATTCTGCAAGTCTTTTTAGGAACCACTGATACTTATTTTGCAGGAAAACTTAATTCAAATGCTATCGCAGGAGTTGGGCTTACAAACTTAATAATGAATATATATATTTCCTTTTTTACAGCTGTAGGAGTTGGTACAACTGCGGTTGTTTCGAGGAATGTAGGTTTGAAAAATATAGATAAAGCTTCTGAAGCTGTCAAGCAATCAATATTACTTACAGTTATAATTAGTCTTATAATAGGAGTTATTAGCTTTATTTTTGCAAAACCAATACTAATGTTACTAGGTGCAAGAGCGGATGTACTAATTTATGCGCTACCATACTATATTATTGTAGCTGTGCCTATAGTTTTTTTAGGTTTAATGCTTATATTATCAAGTGCATTGAGAGGTGCCGGAGATACAAAAACACCGATGAAAGTTACCGCTGTAGCGAACTTAATTAATATATTTCTGAACTATATTTTGATATTTGGTATTGGTAACTTTAAAGGATTAGGTATAATTGGTGGTGGGTTAGCTACTACAATTGCTAGAATTTTAGCTGTAATAATGCTGATGTATAAATTATATTTAGGAAAAAGTGTCCTACGATTAAGAATAAATCATTTTTGGAAGATCGATAAAAAACTATTATTTTCAGTGTTTAACATAGGTGTTCCTGCTGGAATTGAAAAGTTAATAATGAGATTTGGTCAATTGGTTTATGGAGGAGTAATCATAACATTGGGTACTTCTTCTTATGTAGCTCATAACGTAGCTGGTACTATTGAAAGCTATTCTTACTTACCGGCTATGGGTTTTGGGGTTGCTGCCGCTACCTTAGTGGGGAATAATCTAGGAGCTGGAAAACCAGAAATGGCAAGAAAATATGCATTGATTTCAAACGTTTTGTCTACAATTTTAATGTGTACAGTTGGAATTATATTCTTTTTTCTTGCACCATATTTTGCAGAATTATTCAATGTAAATACGGAAATACGGAGTCTTGTAGTTTCAGTCCTCAGAATAATAGCGTTATTCCAACCCTTTCTATCACTTACAATGGTAATCGCAAGTGCATTACAAGGCGCAGGAGATACAAAATTTCCAATGTATTCAACATTAATTGGGGTTTGGGGCATAAGAGTGGTATTTGGATATATATTTGCAATTATCTTTAAATTTGGTCTTATAGGAATTTGGCTAGCCTATTCCCTTGATATAACCATACGAGGTATAATAATACTATTAAGATTTTTAAAGGGAAGCTGGAAGGATATAAAGCTTGATTAAGATCTTAAGAAAATAATACTTATTAAAGTTTTAGGGAGAACTGCAAATGGAAAATCATAACCACAATCATCCCAGTCAAAAGCAAGTAATAAATAGACTTTCAAGGATAATTGGTCATGCTGAGGCAATTAAAAGAATGTGTGTTGAAGAAAAAGATTGCAGCGAAATATTAATTCAGATTGCTGCTGTTAAATCTGCTTTAAATAATGTAGGGAAAATAATTTTACAAGATCACATAAATCATTGCATTATTGATGCCGCTAAAAATGATGATGAAGAAGCCTTAGTAAAACTAAATAATGCAATTGAGAAATTTTTAAAGTGAGATAACAATGAATATCTCACTTTTTGAATTTTATTGATATTAAAGCGCTGTGTTAAAATAAAGTTGTTATGCATCCGATGCTTTAATGAGCTACGCAAAGAATTAATATGATTTTGTCATATTCCATGGCTAAAACTGTAAACTCACTACGTTCGAACAGTACAGTTTTTAACGCCATTCCATCTGAAAAAATCATTTAATTCTAATAGCTCGCTCATATAGCATCTCCTTCATAACCACTTTATTTTAACAATATTCTTAAACATATCCTAAGTTTTTTCTATAATATTACTTAGTGAAATTTCGGAAGACTTTTTATCTGATAAAGATTAAAATAGATACATATCTACATTACTTAGTTGTTTATATATCAAATATTTTTATATTAAAGTAAAGATATATTAATAGGAGGTTCAAAGCTATGAATAGCGGTTGTTTTAATAGTGAAATTGGGGTTTTATTAATAGAAGATGATGGAACAGCAATTACAAAAATATGTTTTGCTAAGGAAAATGGAAATACAATTACAGATGAAGTACAAAGTCCATTATTTAAAAGGGCCGTAGCTCAATTGCAAGATTATTTTAATGGAAAAACTTTTGTTTTTGATTTGCCACTAAATCCAAAAGGAACAGCTTTTCAGAAGCAAGTTTGGAAAACCTTGAATGAAATTCCTTATGGAGAAACAAAAAGCTATGGAGAAATTGCTAAAATAATAAAAAATGAAAAAGCAGCGAGAGCTATTGGAATGGCTAATAATAAAAATCCTATAATGATAATCATACCTTGTCATAGAGTGATTGGTTCTAACGGCAGTTTGGTTGGATATGCAGGAGGAATTGATGTAAAGAGAAAACTTTTAGATATGGAGAGTGAATATGCAAAGTGTAAGGACTAAAAACTTTGAGTATGGAGAAAGGGAAATACAATACCTTAGAAGTGTTGATGAAAATTTAGAAAAAGCTATTGATAAATTAGGGAAAATAGAACGTGTAGTTATACCAGATTTATTTGCAGCCCTTATACATGCTGTAGTAGGGCAGCTTATATCTACAAAGGCAGTGAATACTATTTGGAACAGAATGCAAGACAGGTTTGGTGCGATAACTGCTGAAAATATATCAAAACAAGATGCAGAAGATATTCAAGCTTGTGGTATAACAATGAAAAAGGCTAATTGTATAAAGGACATATCAAAGAATATTTATGATGGAAACTTTAATTTAGAAGAGCTTTATACGTTAGGGGATAAAGAAATAATTAAAAGACTTTCATCATTAAAGGGAATAGGTACATGGACAGCAGAAATGCTTTTAATAAATTGTTTGGAAAGACCAGATGTAATGAGTTTTGGGGATTTAGCTATTAGAAAAGGCATTATGAAGTTATATAATCTTTCAGATCTTACAAAGACGCAGTTTGAAATATATAGAAAGAAGTTCTCACCTTATGGTTCTGTAGCTTCAATTTATTTATGGAAAATAGCTGCAATTAGTGATTTGTAGAATGGGTATCTTAAAAGAGGTAAACTATGAAATTAACAGATAAGGATAAATGGAACATAATAATAAGTTGTGATAGTTCTTATGATGGAATATTTTATTATGGAGTTCTAAGTACAAAAATATACTGCAAACCATCATGTAAATCGAAGAAACCTTTGCAGAAAAATGTGGTTTTCTTTGATAGTAGCGATGAAGCAGCTACCTATGAGTTGCGACCTTGTAAAAGATGTAGACCAGATTTAATAGATTTTAATCCTTTAGATGATATTCTAGAAAATGCTAAAAATATATATGATACATATTTTTTTAATAAAGAAAAGTTGAATTTGGAGATCAGAAGTCTAGGAATAAGTCAAAATCAGCTAATACAACTTTTTAATGAAAAATATAGCATGACACCTATAGAATACGTAAATAAATTAAGAATAGAAAAGGCTAAACAATTGTTATTGAATTCATGTGCTAAAGATGAGAATTTAATTATTTCAGATATTGCAATGAAATGTGGATTTGGTAGTATTTCTACTTTTTATCACTTCTTTAAAAGGTATGTTAAAGAAAGTCCAAAGGAATATAGAAATAGAGCAGTAGCAAATTATAAAAAATAGATTAATAGAAAAGAAGCGAACAAATTTGTTCGCTTCTTTTTATTGGTGCGGATTAAAAACTTTAACTTTTGAGAAGTCAGCTTTATTAAATTGTATTACGCAAAGTATAAAGAAAATTAATCCCATACCTAATATAATGAATAGACCGAAGTAAGGTCTTATGATAAATCCATTTACATCAAAGGCAACTCCTGCTTTAATTAAACTATCGGTTGAAAAGTTATCCATTTTTAAGCTTATATATCTAAAGATTGAAGTTGTATAAGTAAGTGGATTTAAGTATACAAGAGGGCGTAAAAGCTTAGGCATAACAGTAGTTGGAATATATGCACCTGATAAAAAAGTTAAAGGCATTGTAAATAAAGTAATTATAACTTGGAATGCGGCTGAATTTTTTGCAATTGAAGCTAAGTAGAGTCCTATGGAGCCAAAGGTTACGCCAACTGCAATCATCACCCCTGTCATTTCTAAAAATTGAAGTATATCGATTTTTAGCCCCATAAATAGGGCAAAGATAATTACAAGTATTCCTTGAAGCACTGCTATTATTGCAGAAGAAAGTACTTGTCCAATTGAAATTTGCCATCTTGCAACAGGTGAGACAATAATCTCTTTCATAAAGCCCATAGATATATCTTCAATTATATTAGTAGAATTGCTTAAAGCTGACTGAAAAACAGTCATTATTATTATTCCAGAAATAAGGTAGTTTAAAGGTTGTTCAACTCCTGTAGTTGATGCTTTCATTACGAATGAGAATATAAATAAGAAAAATCCTGACATAAAAATAGAAGCAAAAAATCTTATTTTATCTCTAGTAAAATTAGTTAGGTTTCTTTGTATTATAGCAATCATTCCACGCATTATAGTCGAATCTCCTTTCCAGTTATAGCTAAGAATACATCATTTAATGTTCCTTTTTTTGTTTCAAAATCTATTATTTCATTCTTGAATCTAGAGGTCATCTCTAATATAGTGTCTAATTTGCTGGAGTGAATTGTAAATATATCATTATCAAAATCATAATCTATTGAATTGTTCTTTAAATGCTCAATAAGTTCTGCAATTTTTGAAGTTTTAATTTTAGTTATGTTGGAAGTATATTCTTTTTTTAGATTATACGGAGTATCGAAGGCAACTATCTTACCATGATCCATTATTGCAACTTTGTCACAGATTTCAGCTTCATCCATATAGTGAGTAGTCAAAAATATTGTTATATTTTTTTGTTTTTGAAGTTTATAAATATACTCCCATATATTGGCTCTTGTTTGTGGATCAAGTCCTGTTGTAGGTTCATCTAAAAATAAGACCTTAGGATAGTGAACAAGACCTCTAGCTATTTCTACTCTTCGCTTCATACCACCTGAAAGACTTTGTACTGGAGCTTTTCGCCATTCCACTAAATCAACTAAATCTAGAACAAAATCAATCCTGCTTTTTATATCTTTTTTAGGAACATTGTAAAATTCACAATGAAACTTTAAATTTTCTTCAACAGTGAGTTTTCCATCCAGAGTACTATCTTGAAAAACAATACCGATACTATTTCTTACTTTGCTCTTATTTTCAGAAACTTCATAACCATTTATTTTTAAAACTCCTTCCGACTTATCAACTATTGTACAAAGTGTATTTATAGTTGTACTCTTTCCGGCACCGTTTGGTCCAAGAAATGCAAATATTGAACCTTCTGCTACCTCGAAGGAGATATCATCTACTGCTTTAAAATCGCCATATTTTTTTGTGAAATTTTTTACTTCTATTATGTTATTCATAATTTATAGCCTCCTGATTAAATTTTCTTCATGAGCATATAGTAAAGCTTAATTTTAAACTTATACTAAAGCATTTTTAAAGATTTTATAAAGAATTTTAAAATCTTCTTAAATTTTCTATAAAATAAAAAAACTATTATTATTAAAGCTTTGCAAGTATAATCTTAATGAATGGGTAGGTGTAAAATATATTCTACTAAAAGTAAGTAAGAGACCTAAATTAGTTTTATATTTCAATTAACTTTATAAAATCTTTATAATTAGTTTAAGGTATTTTTAATAATAACTTTTACAATGATTTTATAAAATAAAAATTAGTAGGTGAACATCATGAAAAATAATAGATGGATCAAGAAAATAATCTATAAAACAAGTAGGCGGATTAGAGAACACAAAGAAATGCATGAGAAGCAGCATCAGCTACATAGGGAATACCAAAGAAAAATTCATGATATGAATCATTTCTATAGGCATAATAACGAATTTGAAAGATATAGAAATCATATAAAGTACTCTAGACCTTTTATAGTAGTTTTTAACTTAATCATATGGTTTCTAATATTTCGGTTTTTAGGAATTAAAACATTGAGTGTTATTTTTGCGTTACTAGTTAGCATTGGAGGATTAGTTGAATTTTTCTTTCTTGCTAATTTAGAAAAAAGAATTTTTAAGCCAATAAATCAGCTTAAAGATGGAGTAGAAGAAGTTGCTAAAGGTAACTATGATATAAAGGTTGATTGTGAAATCGAAAACGAGATTGGAGTTTTAGTAAAATCCTTTAATGAAATGGTTAATAAGCTAAAAGAAGGTGAAGTGCTAAAACAACAATATGAAGAGAATAGAAAATCCCTCATTGCAAATATTTCTCATGATTTAAAAACTCCAATTACATCAATACAAGGTTATATTGAAACTATGGCTGATAGAAATGATATTCCTGTGGAAACAGTAAATAAGTATCATCAGATTATATATAATAATGCAGCCTATATGAATAAACTTATAGATGATTTATTTCTATTTTCAAAATTAGATATGCAAAAACTGGAGTTTGATTTTCAAGATATAAGTATCAAAGAGTTTATGGCTGATCTAATGGAGGAGTTTAATTTTGAACTTGAAGATAGGTCAATAGCCTTTAATTACGAAGATAATTTAATTAGGAAACTTGAAGTGAAGATAGACTTAAAAAGAATTCACCAAGTCTTTAGAAATATAATCGGAAATGCAATTAAATATGGAAATGAAAAAGGTCTACAAATAAATGTAAGATTGTATGAGAAAGATAATTTTATACAAATTGATATTATGGATAATGGACCTGGTATACCGGAAGATAAATTACCGTATATCTTTGATAGGTTCTATAGAATTGATTATGCTAGAACAAAAAACTTGATGAGTACAGGACTAGGACTGGCAATATCTAAAGAGTTAGTTGAAGCACATAGTGGAAAAATTAAAGTAAGCAGTAGACAAGGTGAAGGAACCTGCTTTACTATAATACTTCCTGAAAAAGAACATATAAAGGGAGAATAAGGTTATGAAGATTTTAATTATAGAAGATGACATAAATATAGCTGAGATGGAAAGAGATTTTTTACAACTAAATGGGTATAACGCTGAAATTGTTCAGGATGGTACAGAAGGGTTAAAAATGGCCTTAACAGGACATTATGAAGTTATTATTGTTGATTTGATGCTTCCTGGTAAAAGTGGATATGAGATAACTAAAGAGATAAGAAAAAGTCTCGAAATTCCTATCATAGTAGTGTCGGCTAGAACTGAAGATATAGATAAGATAAGGGTTTTAGAATTTGGAGCAGATGATTATATGACTAAACCATTTAGTCCAGCAGAATTGACAGCTAGAATTAAGTCCCATATAAATAGATACAATAGGCTAAAAGGGAATATGGAAGCTAAAGAACTTATAATTAGAGGTGGTCTTGAAATAAATATTTCATCTCACAGAGTTTCAGTATATAGCAAGGAAATTCAGCTTACCTCAAAAGAATATTCAATATTATTATTACTAGCATCTAATCCTAATGTTGTTTTTACTAAAGAGCACATCTTTGATAAAATTTGGGGAGATGAATTTTTTGGAGATACAGCCACAGTACCTGTACATATCCAAAAGATAAGAAAAAAAATCGAAAAAGATCCATCTAATCCTGAATTTATTGAAACCTTATGGGGAACTGGTTATAGGTTTAAACAAAGTAAGTAGCACCTAAAATTCAATAACATATTTTTATTCTTTAATTCTTTGAAGGTCTGAATAAGGATAAAGATTAAGTAACAAATTACTTGTTAAAGCTGTAAATTTAGATTGAATTACTTCACTCTTTATTATAAAATTATGTAAATGGATTAATATACATATTTATAAAAAAGTTACAAATCAACATAATGAGGATTTTATGTGTAGAGGTGAAGATTATGAGAAGGTTAGACGCTGTGTATGAAAAGTTAAAAGTACTTTATTGTGGTCATGGTTTAAGTGCTATTGATATAGCGGAGGAACTGAACCTTAGCAGATCGAATGTAAGTAATGACCTTAACAGATTATTTGAAGCAGGTAAGGTAAATAAAATTAATGGAAGACCTGTGCTATTTAGTCCTATAGAAATTCGAAATGCAAGAAATTATGATACAAGATTCGATGAATTTGCTGAAAATAATCCAAGCTTATTATCCGCTGTTCAACAGTCTAAAGCAGCAATTTTATATCCTCCTAAGGGAATGGATATATTAATCTTTGGAAATACAGGTGTAGGAAAGTCAATGTTTGCGGAAATGACTCATCAATATGCTGTAGAGGTTAAAAGAATTAGAAGTGAAGCATCCTTAATAACATTTAACTGTGCTGATTATGCAAGTAATCCTCAACTTCTTTTAGCACAATTATTCGGCGTAAAAAAAGGTGCTTATACAGGAGCAGATATTGATAAAGTAGGACTTATTGAAAAAGCAGATAAAGGAATACTATTCTTGGATGAGGTACATAGATTACCTCCAGAAGGGCAGGAAATATTTTTCAATTTCATTGATAAAGGAACATTTAGACGTCTTGGTGAGACAGAAATTGAAAGAAAAGCAGATGTAATAATAATTGCAGCAACTACCGAAAGTTTGGATTTCTCACTTTTGAAGACCTTCACACGAAGATTTCCAATGATAATTACTTTACCTGATTTATCTAAAAGAACCTATGAAGAAAGGTTTAGATTAGTAAACAGATTTTTTGAAGAAGAAGCTAAGAAGTTTAATAGAGAAATAATGGTTTCTGTCAATTCTATAAGAGTGCTACTTTCATATCAATGTATAAATAATATAGGACAATTAAAGAATGATATTCAAATTATTTGTGCAAGAGCATTCCTTAATTTTTTATCTAATAAGGAAGATATTATAAAAATAAATGATATAGATATTCCAGATCATATCAAAGATGGTGTTTACGAGAATACGGAAGATACCTTAATATATAGTAAACTTAGAACAGTTTACGGAGAATATTGCGTATTTAAAGTAAATGATAAATCTTCACTTTTGAGAACTCAAGATGAAAAGCCTAATATATACGAGATTATTGAGTTTGAGATAAAGTCTCAACTTGAAAAGGGCGAAAGAGTTGATCAAATTAAATTTAATTTAGAACAGAATCTTAATTTTTATATCCAAAAATACGTGGATAGTATAGATTTTAAGTTCAATCATTTTAAATCTAACGATGTATTTGATAATTTATCTGCGAAAGTAACTTATAAGATAATTGAATTTTGTGAAGAAAATTTCAAGCGAAATGTAGATAAAAGTATTATTAAAGCTATTACTATGCATATTGAGAACTTAAAGTATCAAATTAAAAGAAAGAAAAACATAGTTAATAATTATTTAAGTGAGATAATGTCAAAATATCCTTTTGAGATGAAACTTGCTGAACATTGTATAAAAATCATTGAAAATTTTATTGATATATCCATACCACAAAAAGAAGTAGCAGTATTTGCAGCATTTCTAGTTTATGGTTTTGATCAAGTTATACAGTATGATGGTTGTGTAAAGGTGATAGTTATAGCACACGGTAATACGACAGCAAGCTCCATGGTTGAGGCTGTGAACAAGCTACTAGGTGTAAGGTATTCAATAGGTATTGATTTTGCATTTAATGAAAATCCACAAGAGTTGATATTAAGAGTAATATCAAATATTAGAAAACTTAAAACAAAATCTGACATACTGCTTCTAATTGACATGGATCCTTTAATAAACTTGGAGTTAGAGATTGAAAAAATTTTAGGTGTCAAAGTGAAAACTATACCTTTTGCAAGTACTATGCATGTAGTGGAAGCAACAAAGAAAGCTATGCTGGGGAAATCTCTAGCGCAAGTATACAACGAAACTTTAGAAATAAACAGATTGTTTGATAGGTTGTTATTAAGTAATGAAATGATATTTGATGATAATAATGAATTCTTAAGAAATTTAGATAAAAAAATTAATATAAGTATTGGTGTATAGTTTATTTGAAATCATCCAAAATCAAACACATTTATATATTTGTTTGATTTTGGAGTTTTTTTTGTTTTCGAGTACAAAACACTAAAAATCTACAATAAAACAGTGGTAATTAATAAAACAGTTCAGTAAAAATATTCATGAAAGTTTAATATATAGCCAATAAAACAACTAAAAGTATCTCGTTAGAGTTTTGGCACGTTATTTGCTGTTATCAAGTTACAACGATAGTTAACGATTTTAAAAGTAAAATGTATCGGAGGTGATTGGACTTTACTGTTCATAATAAAAGGACAAGCTTTAAAAATTTAAAGGGAGATGGAAAGATGAAAAAGAGAGTTACAGCGATTTTTTTGGCAAGTATTTTTGCATTTTTGTTAATATTAGGTTATGCCCCTAATATTAAAGTACAAGCAGCAACCGGATATAAGGTAGTTGGCTATGTTTATGGTACACCTGGCAGTATAGATGCTACGAAGCTTACGCATATAAACTATGCCTTTGCTTCAATAAATTCAGATCATACTATAAAGGTGGAAAACACATCAGATCTTAAAACCCTAACTGCATTAAAATCAAAGAATCCTAATTTAAAGGTTATTTTGTCAGTTGGTGGTTGGGGAATGGATGGATTTTCTCAAGCAGCTTCTACATCTGCAGGTAGAAGTGCATTTGCACAAAGTTGTCTTAACTATGTGAACCAATATGCTTTAGATGGTATAGATATAGACTGGGAATATCCAGTGAATGGTGGATGGGGAGCAATAACTAGCAGTGCAGCCGATAAGCAAAACTTTACTTTATTGCTTCAAGCTATAAGAAACGCAATCGGTACTGGAAAGATACTTTCAATAGCTGGTGGAGCTTCTTCTGATTTTGTAAACACTTGGACTGAAATGGCAAAAGTAAAAGATATAGTAGATTATATTAATCTAATGACTTATGATTTTACAAATGGTAATACGTTAAATGCAAATACTTACAATTCAAGTTTGGCAACTTCTGGATTAAGCTGTGAGAGCGCTGTTAATACTTACTTAAATGCAGGAGTGCCAGCAGCTAAATTAAATCTTGGAATGCCATTTTACGGTAGGACTACTTCAGGTGGATGGCCAACTTACACGGAGTTAGTAAATAATTATATAAATAAAAACGGATATGTACGTCAGTGGGATTCAGCAGCTCAGGAACCATATTTAACTCTCAACGGACAATTTGCAATAACTTATGAAGATCCTCAATCAATAGCTGTAAAAGACTCTTTTATAAAGAGTAAAGGACTTGGTGGTGCAATGTTCTGGGAATATAGTCAGGATAATGGACAACTTTTAGGACAAATATGGAATGATTTAGGAACTTCAACACCACCACCTACTCCAACAACAAGTATAATTGCAATTAAATCAATGGCTAATAATAAGTTTGTATGCGCTGATAATTACGGAAACAATCCTTTAATAGCTAATAGAGATACCTATGGGGCTTGGGAAGAATTCCAAGAAGTTGATCTTGGAAATGGTACTGTTGCATTAAAATCTTTAGCTAACAATCAGTTTGTTTCTGCGCAAAATGGTGGTGGAGGCTATTTGATCGCAAATAAAGCTTCAGTAGGAGGTGCCTGGGAAGCTTTCCAATTAGTTATATTACCAGATGGAAACTATGGAATAAAATCTATGTCTAATAATAAATTTGTATGTGCTGATAACGCTGGAGCTAATCCTCTAGTAGTAAATAGAGATGCTGTTGGTGGAGCGTGGGAGGCTTTTCAAATAATTAAAGTTAATTAGTAAGTAATCAATTCGTAAGGTTTTTAATTTAAAACTATATTAAAAGTGAGGAGATTTTTATGGTAAGAAAGAAGCTAGTAGCAGCTACAGTTATTTCGGCACTATTATTTGGTATGACTTTTACTTCAATACCTGCAACTACTGCAAAAGCATCAATAAATGATGGGTGGGTTCAAGTTTGGGCAGATGAATTTAATTCTGCAAATGGCTCAGCTGTAGATACATCAAAATGGAGTTTTGACACTGGTGCAGGAGGATGGGGCAATAATGAATTAGAAAACTACACAAATCGTACCCAAAATGCTTACATGCAAGATGGAAGCTTAATTTTACAAGCTAATAAAGAAAACTATAATGGTTCGCAATATACTTCTGCAAGAATAATAACAAAAAATAAATTTAGTGTTAAGTACGGAAGAGTTGAAATGCGAGCAAAGCTACCATATGGGCAAGGTATGTGGCCAGCATTCTGGATGCTAGGAAGCAATATTGATAATGTTGATGTTGGATGGCCTAAATGCGGAGAGATAGATATAATGGAGAACTTAGGTAAAGAACCTAATATTGTGCATGGGACTATTCATGGTCCAGGATATTCAGGTAGCGCAGGACTTGGAGCTGCATATACCAGTTCTACTGCCTTAAGCGACGGATATCATACTTATGCTGTTGAATATGAGCCAAGCTCAATTAAATGGTATGTAGATGGAGTATTATATGAAACTAGAACTCCATATGATGTTAACGGTAACACTTGGGTATTTAATCAACCTTTTTTCATATTGTTAAATCTAGCTGTTGGTGGTGGCTGGCCAGGAAACCCTGATTCTACAACAGTGTTCCCACAAAAATACGCTATAGATTATGTTCGTGTATATCAAAGAGCAAATGGATATAATATGGTGTCTTTAAAATCTGCATATAATGGCATGTATGTAACTGCAGATAATTGTGGACTTAGTCCATTAATAGCAAGTAGAACTTCAGCTGGGTTATGGGAACAGTTTGAACAAGTTAATCTAGGTAATGGGGTTATTGCTTTAAGATCACTTGCCAATGGTAAGTATGTATGTGCTGATAATTATGGCAATAATCCTTTGATAGCAAACAGAGATACTATAGATGCCTGGGAAGAATTCCAAGTTGTAACTATGCCGGACGGAAAGAAAGCATTGAAATCATTAGCAAACAATAAATACGTATGTGCTGATAATTATGGAAATAACCCTTTAATTGCAAATAGAGATGCTGTAGGAGGAAATTGGGAAGAATTCGATATTGTACCGCAAGGATATTAATTTGTTAATTTAATTTTTTTGTACCACTTCATTGAATATTTTAATTCAGTTTTCAGAAGAAATACGAATTCTGTAAAATATACAAATGAAGTGGTATATTTTTATTGAAAATATAAATTTTATGTGCTTATATTTTAACGTAATAATAGTAAAAAATACTCATTAACTCAAAGTAATAAATGTATATTTTTTAAAGTAAAAGTTTTAAGGTAATATATACTTTATGGATTAGCTGCAGTAATATATATTATAATAGAATTAATATTACATATACTTAGATATTTAAGATAGAAGATGAGGATAAGATGAATTTTGATTTTAAGATACCAAGAGAGGAAGATTCATTGCAAATAGCAACTTGGAAATATGAAAATGAGTACTCTTTCTATAGCAATGATAAAACAAAGGAAAAACAAGAATGGGCATTAAATATTCATACTGAAGAAGATGCTTTCACAATCTTTGATGAAAATAATAAACTTGTTGGACATTGTAGTTTTGATGATGAAGAAGGTGAAATAATTCTCGGACTGCAAATGAACCCAGGTTTTACAGGACAAGGCAACGGTTATGAATTTGTAAAAGCAATTTTAGATTTTGGTAAGAAGAAATATGGATATGATAAGATTTCACTTTATGTTGCTAAGTTTAACAAAAGAGCTATTAGAGTTTATGAAAAACTTGGGTTTTATAAAATAGACGATTTTACTTGGGAAATATATAATGAAGAAATAGAATTTCTTGTTATGGAAAAATGTTATTTAAACAATTTTCTTGAATTTAACTAATAAATAAAGCTAATTTGAAAATCACTATAAATATGGTGATTTTTTTTACTGTCTAGGAAATTGTAGAATTTTCAAGCTAGCTAAACATAGATGTTTCAATGGCTTTAGAAGTTTTTTTATGGTTGTAAAGTGAAAAATAAAATTTTAAAATTAATTATATTGACAATGCAATTGCCTTATGATAGTATAATAACAATAATTCGATGAATATCGAAATATAAAACGATCAGGAGAAAACCTGCATGAAACTTGATGATAATACAATTGAACAGGCTGTTAAAGTTTATAAAGCGTTAGGAGAGCCAACAAGAATAAGAATTATTAAAATTTTATATAGAATTAATGAATTGAATTGTAATGAAATTGAAGACAAAGCTTGCATATGTGCAAAATCAACATTATCACATCATATGAAACAGCTAGCTGATTGCGGATTAATTGAACTACGTAAGGATGGTATCTATCATTATTACAGTCTAAACAGAGAGGTATTAAAGAATTTTGTTTCCCTAGATTGGGATGATTAGCATAAAAGCTAATTTGTAAGAGATATATTTTTTAACATATAGTTCTATAGTTATAGAACTATAGATGTACAACTTCAATCAGAAAACTATTTTCAAAGCTCCTCTGGGTTCTGAGAGGAGAATTTGAAAATATAAAATTTATTATGAAGCGGTACATCAATAAAAGTATTTTGATAAAAGATTAAATTAATGACTGTTATAGTCAAAATAATGGAGATGAATAAACATGAATAATTTAGATATAAAAAAGGAATTACCTCTAATCATTATACCTAATACAGTGCTTTTACCTGGTAAAAGCATTACAGTTAAAACAAGTAAAGAAGTAGGTGACAGCTTTTATAATAGAGTTGTGGCAGAGGATAACTATGGTATTGTTTTAGCTATAAAAGACGGAAAGCAACTAGAAGTATATGAAGAAAATGATTTTTATACTGTTGGAGCATTAATAAAGTTAGAAGAAAGAAAACCACTTTCAGATGGTTATCACTTTGTTATTGATGTACTTGAAAGAGTAGCGGCTGATGAATTTATTAGGGATGGTGAGGATTTTAGAGTAACTTTTAACTATGTACCTGATGTTATAGATTTAGAGGTTAATAATCAAAAGGAGATAATGACACATATTAAGACCTTAGTAGGTGAGATAAGTGGTCATTTTAAGGGGTCAGAAGCTTATGTTGATTATATTAAAAAATTGGATGATATTACTGCTACAATAGCTTATTTATTCCCGTTTATGAATATAAGCTTCGAAGCTAGACAAGCTTTCTTGGAGATACGCTCTTTAAGGGAAAAAAGTTTGAGATTTTTAGATATTTTGATAGAACAACGAGATGCTATAAAGTTTCAAGTAGAAATATCAGAAAAATACAATAGCAAGGTCAATAAAAATTATAGAGAACAAATGCTTAGACAACAACTTAAGGCCATTCAAGAAGAACTAAATGAAACAGATGATAGTAAGAGTAAAGGCAAAAAAGATTATAAAGAACTAATTGAAACAGCTAATATGCCTGAAGATGTTAAAGAAGTTGCACTTAATGAACTTGATAAATTAGAGAGACAAAGTCAAAATAGCACTGAAGGAAATGTTATTAGAAATTATCTAGATTTACTTGTAAATTTACCTTGGGAAAAAAGTGAAGTAAGAGATATTGATATAGCTGCTGCAAGAGACTTATTGAACAGTAAACATTATGGTCTTGATAAGGTTAAAGATAGAATAATCCAACACCTTACAATAATGAAGCTAAAACAAAATAAGCAAGGTTCAATTTTACTTCTTGTAGGTCCTCCAGGTACTGGAAAAACAAGTTTAGGTAAAAGTATAGCAGAAGCCTTAAATCGTAAATATGTAAGGGCTAGTCTTGGTGGCGTTAGAGACGAATCTGAGATAAGAGGACATAGAAGAACTTATGTTGGCGCATTGCCAGGAAGAATAATTCAAGGTATGAAGAAAGCAGGAGAAAAGAACCCAGTTTTCATATTAGATGAAATTGATAAGTTAAGTGCATCAGCAAATGGAGATCCTTCTAGTGCACTACTGGAAGTTCTAGATCCAGAGCAAAACAATAGTTTCTCCGATCATTATCTAGAAGTATCATATGATTTATCAGATGTGTTCTTTATAGCTACAGCTAACTCATTAAGAGACATTCCAGGTCCATTAAGAGATAGAATGGAAATTATTGATATAAGTAGTTATACAAGTCATGAAAAGTTCTATATAGCAAAAGATCATTTAGTTAAAGCTGTAATTGAAGATCATGGACTTAGCAGTGAACAACTAGTAATTGAAGATGATGCATTAAAAGTAATTATTGAGAAGTACACAAGAGAAGCGGGTGTAAGAGGTTTAAAGAGGCAATTATCAAAAGTTGCTAGGGTTTCTGCAGAGAAGATAGTTACTAGTGGTGTAGCTTTACCTTATACAATTAAAGCTGAAATGCTTACTGATATTTTAGGACATGACGCAATTCAATATGATAGAGCTAACGAAAAAAATGCTCCAGGAGTTGTAACTGGTCTTGCTTGGACACCGGTTGGCGGAGATATATTATTCATTGAAGGAGTTTATATGCCTGGAAATGGACAACTTATTCTTACTGGGCAACTTGGTGATGTAATGAAGGAATCTGCAAAGATTTCACAAAGTCTTATACGTTCAAGACTAGCAGTAAGCTTAAAGAATTTTGAGTTTAATAAAAATGATTTACATATACACGTGCCAGCAGGAGCTACGCCGAAAGACGGTCCATCAGCTGGAGTTGCGTTATTCACAACTATAGCTTCTTTAATAACTGGTCGTGAAGTAGATCCAAAGCTTGCAATGACTGGAGAAATATCCTTAAGAGGTGCTGTGCTTCCAGTTGGGGGAATTAAGGAAAAAGTACTTGCAGCACATCGTGCAGGTATAAAGAGAGTAATCCTTCCAAAAGGAAATGAAAAAGACATTAATGACATACCAGTTGAAGTAAGAAATGAGTTGAAGTTTATTCTTGTCGAAACAATTGAGGATGTGTTAAGAGAAACAATTAATATGAATTTGCCAAACCCTAATGCTCTTAACATAGCAGAAGAAATAGAACAATTAATTACAATTTAACTTTATTACGACAAACAATAAGATGATTATTGTATTATAATCATAAAAAGTATCCTATAGTTAGTCTTTAAACAAAAGCTAATCTATAGGATATTTTTGTGTTAAAATATGGCACTGTGTTGAAATTAAATGGTTATGCATAGCTTAGAAAATTATCTGAAATTTATATAAAAGTTGAATTTTGAGATAGAAGTTATTATTGCGGAATAAGAGAGTATATGATAAGATATGGTGAAAATCAAAAAATAACTAAAGATGAAACACTTCAATCTGAAACATATTTTCAAAACTCCTCTGGATTCTGAGAGGAGAATTTGCAAATATAAGGATTAATATGAAGTGGTTCATCTATAATAAGTCACGGTGGATTTGATTTGAAATTATAAAATAATATATATTTATAGGAAGTGAGGATTTAGTGATGCTGTACCACAATATACAGTTAATCATTAACTAAAATTTATGACAAATGATGAAATATATAAACGTATAATGGTCATGACTAGTGTTAAAAGTGCGATTGCCTTTATAAAAACTAGTGAAATAAATAAAGCTGATTTAGTTAAACTATGTAAGAGATATAATATAAATATTATAGAAGGAAAAGCTACTAAGGAAGAAATCATTGATAGATTTGTAAAAGAAACACTTGGCGTTAAGTTAAGAAAAAAGGCTGTTCATAGATATAATACTAAATAATGCTGAAGGTAAATTCCTGATTATTGGAAATTACCTTCTTTTTAAATTTAAAAGATAATAGTATTTTATTAAATAGAGTAGTTCCTTTAACTTGTGAATAAGAAGCTGATAAAATGATAATGACTAAAGTTATTAATTTTTATGAAAGGATTAAGAACAAATATGGACTATGTGAAATACATACGTGAAAAAGTAAAACATGATGCAATCAATCTTACAGGTGTAAATGTATTGATAATAAATGATAAAAATGAGATATTGCTTCAAAAAAGAGGGACATATCCTTTTAAATGGGGACTAATAGGAGGGATAACTGAACTTGGTGAATCTCTCGAAGAAACAGCAATTAGAGAAGCAAAAGAAGAAACTGGTCTGGATATCCAAGAACTAGAGCTACTTGGAACTACTTCAGGAGGAAAATGTTATATTGATTTCCCAAATGGAGATAAAGCTTATTTTATTTCTATTGGTTATGTTAGTAAAAGCTTTAGCGGAAAGCTAACAATTGATAACAATGAAACAAAAGAATTAAAATTTTTTAGTTATAAGAATCTTCCTGAAGATATACCTAGCAGTCATAAAATAATGATCAATAAGTATTATAAATAAATATAAGACTTAATAAGCTAAAATCATAATATTTGCATTAAATATGCTTTAATTGAGGTTAATGGACAAAAATGATTTGTTACATATTATCCTTAAAGCATATAATGATTTTTTGCCAATTATCCACAAAAAATTTAAGGGTGAAAATAGATTTGAAGAAAATGATATATTAGAGTATATACTAGCCTTTAGTGGAGGAGGGTTTTGGAATATGCTAATTGTATGGGTAAAAAATGGTGCAAAGAAAACTCCTGTAGAAATGGCAGAATTAGTTGATAAAATAATTAGAAAGTCCACTTTTTTAGAATAAGAAAACTTAAGTGTTTTAGTAAAATTAATAAAATGGTATTAGAAATTTTTTAAAAATATTGTTTGTTATAATAAAAATTATTTTATTGAAAAGCAATATATAATTACTATTATGAGGTGAGAAAATGAAGGTTGGAATCATTGGATTAGGGGATATTGCAAAAAAAGCATACTTACCTGTACTTTCTGAAAAAGAAGATATAGAGTTAGTTCTATGCACAAGAAATTCTGTAACATTAAATAATTTATCAGAAAAATATAGGATTAGAGAAAAATATAATACAGTAGAAGAACTTATTAGAAGTGGTATTGATGCAGCTTTTGTAAGTACTGCTACTGAAGCACATTTTGAAGTGGCTGAAAAACTTATAAAACAGGGGATTAATGTATATATAGATAAACCTATTTCTATGAATTATGAAGAAACTAAAAAAATAGTAAAACTTGCTGAGCAAAGTGGAAAAATTATAATGGTTGGTTTCAATAGAAGATTTATACCAATTGTTAAAGAATTGAAGAAAAAAGGAACACCTACAATAATTGTTATGCAAAAAAACAGATTTGCACTACCTGATAAGGTTAGAAGATTCGTTGTTGAGGACTTTGTCCATGTTGTAGATACCTTGAGATTTTTGATGGGAACTGAAGTTAAAGATTTAAAGGTTCAGTATTTAAGAAATGGTGAATTACTTGATAATTTAGTAGTACAACTTATAGGTGATGGTGTTACCGCTATTGGGATTATGAATAGAAACGGCGGTGTCACTGAAGAGATTATAGAATATATGACAAGTAGTGATAAATATGTAATTGATAATTTGATTGAAACAACACATTTTCATAATAAAGAAATAAAAGTATCTAAATTTGGAGATTGGGAACCGACTTTATACAAACGAGGATTTTATCAAATAGTAGATCATTTCATTGATTGCGTTAAAAATAACCTTGAGCCTATGCCATCTGTGTATGATTCATTAATTACACATGAGCTTTGCGAAAAGATAGTAAAATATATAGATGAAAAGTCGTAGCTATAGAGTAATAAATAAAACTTGTTTGCTTGCTAAATTTTCCTAATATTCGTTGGGAAAGACAGATGAGCAAAAAAGTCGCTGAAGAAGGTTGTTTCAGCGACTTTTTTGTTGATTATTAGTTTTTAAAGATAAAAAAGTAACATAGAAATTAAAAAAAAGAATATTTTCATAAATTCAATATAGACACAATTGTTAATATATGGTAGTATGTGTATTACAAACTAATAACAATTATTTTGTGATTTAGTTATTTATTTTTTATTTTAAATGAATAAGTTAAACGCTTACGAGATTAAAATGTTAAAATATTATTAAAAAGATACTAGCTATAAAAAAAGATTTAATGATTTATTTTTTAATTTAGCCAATATTTGACTTATTATAATGAAGTGCACACATTCTAGTAAGTTTAATATAAAAATATAATTTTTTAGGGGGAAGTAAAACATGAAAAAGTCTACATTGAAAAAACGTATTTTTGCATTTACTATTATGGGGGTTGTTGCAGCAATGCCAGTTATGGCTAGTGCTACTGGCTCACCATATGTAAAATCGCCATCTACAAAAACAGGAACAATGGTAAGTGGAACTGCTTACAGCTGTTATGCAGCAGCAAAGACAGCAACTGGAAGTTCAACATACACATATTTTAGAAATTATACAAGCTTAACCAGTGGCTTTGTTGCAAGTAGCGGAAGGAAAGTTCACATGGAATTATGGGAAGATGATGGATTATTTAATGCTAACGATCAGGTTAAAACCTATGAAGGATCCTTTAAAGATAGAACTTTAAGTAGTATAACTTTCTTAAGTACACAGACTTCAGGAGAAATAGAAGGTTCAGGCGATAATTGTGCAGAATTATATCTAAAGATGTCAGTTGATGCAGTTAGTGGTGATAACACATCTGATACTGTAAATTCAGGGTTATTTGAATACTCAGTTGGAATCAACTAGTTTACTGTTAATTAAGTCTTAATATCAATCAAGCTGTCACGTCATTAATAATAGAGTGGCAGCTTGAATTTATTCAGAGGTTTATCTATATTAAAATACAAATAATGGAGGCTAATATTTATGGGTAAAAAAGTATTTACTTTACTAGTAACAAGTTTAGCGATTATCTTGACGTCATGTAGTGTTTCGTCTTCATTTAAAAACTCTCCTCCTACTTATTCTTATAGCTCTAAGACAGCAATAGAAGAGAAAGAAGATGGATGGCTATATTTTTTTAGTTATGAGTACTCAAACAATAACAAAGATTCAAACAAGTCATATATATTTAATGGATATAACTTAAAATATAAACATATATCTGGTTATGATATACCTATTATAGATGGTAAGACTAAAAAAGTTGTCGATACTGCTACAAGTTCTTTACCATATCTTACTCTTAATAAAGAATTTGATGAGGATATCACTAATATAAAAAAAACACTTATAGAAAAGCAATTTGTTACTCCAATAGAAATTTCTGATTTAGATTCACTTAATCTTAAAAAAATTCAAAAAGACAATGTTCTAAAACTTTTTAATGAAGCAATGGAGAAAAAAGAATTGCCTAATGGTAAGTACGATTATTTGCCTGAAGCAAATGTAATACAAGAAAATTTACTTAGTGGGTATCAATGGCAAGTTGGTTATTTTATGGCTAAAGGGAACATTTTAGCGGTAAGAATAGAATTAATATATGATAAGACAAAGTATCTTTCAGATATGATAAAGGATAATACAGCAGATAGTTTACAGAAAGATGTTTACAATAAGATTAAGGAAATTGAGAAGCAAATTATAGATAAGCAATCTTTTCAGATTAGTGGTTATGAAAAGTTAACTTTTGATAAGATTCAATTCAAAAGATTGCAAGAGTTACTCAAAAAAATTGAATCGGAGGGGAAAACTGATTGATTCACTGCAAAACTATATGTAAAAAATATGGTCAAGAAAAAGTTCTCGACAGTTTTTCATATACATTTAAAGAAAATGGATTTGTTCTTTTGTATGGAGAAAGTGGTTGTGGAAAAACCACACTTCTAAATATTTTGGCAGGTATGACTATATTTGATGAGGGTGAAATCATATTCAAAAAAAATAAATATGAAAACAAAGTAGATTATAATAAAATCAGTAATGATATTGGATATATTACTCAAGATACACATTTTATCGATTATCTTACTGTGTTTGACAATCTTAGGCTGTGCTCCACTGACGATGAGTATATTATGGAATTTTTAAAAAAGTTTGGATTAGTTGATATTAAAGACAATTACCCAATTACATTAAGTGGTGGCGAAAAACAAAGAATTGCAATTATTCAGGCATTACTTGGCGAAAAAGATATACTGCTTTTAGATGAACCTACAGCTTCATTGGATAGAGAAAATAAACTCCTAATTTTTAATATATTAAATGAGTTAAAGAATAGTAAGCTCATTATTTGTAGTTCTCATGATTATGAAGCCAAGGTATATGCTGATGAAATAATTGATTTTAATAATTTACAGAGTGTAAAACCAAATGAAAATATATCAGCTACTTGTTTTGAAACAAAGGGTATTAAAAATAAAAGAAAACTATACCCATTCTTCAGAAAACAATACAAGTATCACGGAAGAGAAAAAAAATCAAAAATTCAATTGACTATTGTTTTTTTTCTAGCAGTAATAGCATTATGTATATGTGATACTCCACAAAGCAAGACTGATTCAAACATCCAGTATACTTACCATTTGAACCAACTTCAACTGTCAACTGTTGGTGTTAATAAGTCTTTGTTGACAGAATTGTCAAGCAATAACAAGGTTTTAGAAGTAGATTTAATGTACAATAGGTCTGTGCCTGACGGTATAGATGATGAAAAAGACATTACTTCTAATGTTAATTATAACATTACTGCAGAAACACTGCCTTTCAGAGAAGATGCGTTTCCGTTGGCACATGACATTGAGTATGGTAGCTATTATACAAAAGCAGAACAAATAATATTGTCATACGATATGGCGCTTTCAATTGGAAATCCTAAAGATTTAATTGGACAAACTTTAAAGGTTGATTTATTTGATAAGAGTTACGACATGGAAATAGTAGGAGTGTTCAAAAGATTTTCTAAAATCGAAAAACAATATTTATGGGCAAGCGGAATATATTTAGGAAATAATAATGACACATTTTTTATTAACGGAGAATTTACAAAACGATATGTAGAGAATAAAGATTTTCTTATGCACGGTCAGCGAATTTATACCGCATATTTTAGTGATTTTAAAGACATGAAATTATTCTATGAAAATAATAATTATAATTATAAACAAGATGAAATTAAATTAATATATGCAGATATTGGGAATGATATATCCTTTCTATTTCAATCAATGTTTGCGATTTTATTCCCTATTGTTTTAGTGATAATTCCTGTTGCTGTATTACTATACTATCAAACTTGGAAGATCAAAATGGTTTATAATAAACATATTTTTTCCGTATATCAGTACCTTGGATACTCAGCTAAAGAAATAAAAAGATGTTGGATTGTTACTAGTCTTGAAGAAGTTATTAAAATGTTATTGAGTGCAATGCTAGTGGCCTTTCCATTAATGTGGATTACCAATCTAATTAACAGCAAAATTATTATTATTCCATTTCAAATATTTACATATAATAGTTATTTGATTTTATTGTTGAATGTTTTAATTATTGTGTTAAATATTATAGTCTCAACTATTACATTGAATAAAGTAAAAATGTCAGGATGGTATCAAATATTATTGGAACAGAGAGATTTAATTTAGTAAGGATGATATTATGATTAAGTTAACAAATATTTGTAAATGCTATAATTCAAAAGTGCTAGATAACCTTTCATATAAATTTGAAAAGGGTAAAATATATGTTGTCAAAGGGGTAAGTGGCTGTGGGAAAACATCTTTATTAAATATTTTATCTGGATTGGATAATAAATTTGATGGGAATTATACATGGAATGACAAGTCTGTAAAAGAATTCACAAAGCTGGAAACAGAAAAATTTAGAAATAAAATTGGTTATGTTTTTCAAAATAGTCTTCTTCTATCAAAACTCACAATTTTACAAAATTTAATGTTTATAAGAGATGATAAAGATAGTATTTATTCTTATGCAATTAAATTAGGAGTTTTTAATCTTTTGGACAAGTACCCTGAACAATTATCCGGAGGTGAAAGACAAAGGATTGCAATTATACGTGCGTTATTAATCAATCCTAAGCTTATTCTTGCTGATGAACCTACAGCATCTCTAGATAACAAGAACTCTATAATCATTGCAAACATGATAGCAGACATGAGTAATATGGAAAATATAATTATTATTGCAAGTCATGAAAATTGTTTTGATGATGTTGCGGATGAGATTATTAACCTAAATTATGGTGAAGTTTGTTCAGTAGACAAAAAAATAAAAACAAAAAAACATAGTAATCAAGAAATAGAACTCATTGGAAAAACCAAAGATGCTGGAAAAGCCTCTATTCTTAACTATGTGTTTATGAGAAATAAAGAAAAATATAAATTCTTGAGATTGTTACCCACAGTTATTATTATGTCAATTCTTTTATGTTGTATTTCGATACAAGGCAATTTCCAAAAAGAATATATAAAAAAAATATATTCTAAGTATCCTTTAAATGTTTTTAGTCTTACTAACAATCAGTATGAAAGTCTAAAGGAATCGTATGATTTCATCACATATGATAATTATACAATCGATGAAAAAGATATAGAGTGTCATCCTTTACTTAATAAAGAAATCAGTGGATTTAATTTTCAAGGGGTTATTGAATTTGGCCATTTTCCTGAAAAGAGTACTGAAATTGTCGTAACACGAGAATATATTAAAAATTGTTTTAACACAGAGAACTATAAAAACTTTGTAGGAAAAACAGTTTCAATTGGAGGCTATTCTTACACTGTATCTGGAATTCTTTCAGATCTATCGCAGGGTGATGAGAAAGACTTAGTATATTACAATTCTTATTATCAAACCAATAATCCAAACAAAGTATTTATCCCTTATGATACTATGAAAGAAAAAGGTTATAAGGTTCAATCTAAAACTAAAATGGTTAGATTAGACGATTTATACGATAAAAGAGAAGAGTATAAATCTATCCGTTCTTTTTTGGATGGTCCTATATCTGTATGGGATGCAAAAATCATAGATATGAAAACTACAATTGATATGATCTACATGATAATTATGATTACTGTATGCATTGCAGGGCTTATCGCATTAATCTTTATAAAAAATGAAATACAGCTTGAATTATTTTATAGAAGAAAAGAAATTGGGTATCTACAACTCTTTAATGTATCAAAGAAAAGGATAAGATTAATTATAATACTAGAAAGATTAGTTAAGGAAGTGCTTTCCTTAATATACGCAGTAATTCTTTACTCTTTTGTTGCAGTGATTTTGAAATACTGTGTTGATATAAATGGCATTATTCCTATTCAAACAATTTTATTATTTTTTATATGTATTTTGTTATACAGTATAGTTATAGTAGTTATCCCATTTAATAGATTTATAAAACATAACATAGTAACTTTAATTTCCACTTAATTTTGTATACACTATTTGATTTTAGAATATAAGTTTTTTAACAAATTAATAAATCTATATAATAGTGATTAAAGAAAAAATAATCGATTAATGGAAAATAAAATTATTGATTATAAAATAATCCCAGTAGAGGTGCAGCAATTGCTTTCTACTGGGATTTTCAATTAAATATCAATATGTAGATTTTTAATCAAGCTTATAACTTTTTATATCTTCAAATTTGTTAACATTTAAAATTGAAGGGAAAAGTTTCATCCAACTTAATACAACTAATATAGTTCCAATACCGCCAACTAGAGCTGCAAACTGCGGTCCAAGAAGTGCAGCTGTAGCACCGGATTCAAATTCACCTAATTGATTAGATGTACCAATAAAAATCATATTTACAGAACTTACTCTACCTCTCATAAAATCAGGTGTTTCTAACTGTACAAGGGTTGAACGGATAACAACACTTATAACATCGGAAGCTCCTAGAACGAATAATGCTATGAAAGATATAATGACAGACTTAGATATTGCAAATACTATAGTTGATAAACCAAAGAAAATTACTGCAGTAAACATAGTACGTCCAACATTTTTCTTTAATGGCTTTTTAGCTAGATAAGCTGACATAAGTAATGCGCCTACTGCAGGTGCAGATCTAAGTATACCAAGTCCGAAGGATCCTATCTTTAAAATTTCACTTGCATATATTGGTAGAAGTGCAGTTGCTCCTCCAAATAATACTGCAAATAAATCTAGAGATATTGCGCCAAGAATAATTGGTCTTCCCTTTATAAAGGAAATACCAGCAAAAAGTGTCTTTAAACTAGCTGGTTCAGCTTTAGTTTCTTCTTTTCTCATTATAAGTTGAGATATTAAAATGCTAGATGTATATATTAGAACTCCAGTTAATCCGTAGACTAGAGTTGGACCAAAAGCATACAGTATGCCGCCGACACCAGGTCCTATAATAACTGCAAACTCAGAAACAGAAGACATTAAAGCAGAAGCTCTTGGGAAAATGTCTTTATTCACAATGTTTGGCAATAAAGCTTGCATTGGAGGTCCTTGAAACGAGTGTGCAACAGCGATGATGAATATTATAATAAGAAATCTTTCTTTTGTAATCCATCCACTATAACTTCCATAGGCTAAAGCTAGTATTGCTGTTCCTTCAAATATTTGACTAATTGTAATTATCCTTCTTCTGTCGTATCTATCTGCAAGATGTCCAACAAAAAGTGATAATAAAAGCATAGGTAGAAATTGAACTAGTCCAACTAATCCTAAATAAAATGCAGAATGAGTCATAGAATACATCTGCCAGCCTATAGCTACTGATAGCATTTGATAGGCAAAGTTTGTAGATACTCTTGCTACCATTAATAATCTAAGCGATTTATTTTGTAGAAGAGCGGGAGTTTTTGTAGTGTTCATTATATTCAGCGCCTTTCTGTATATGATTGCGAATTATAAATATATATGATAGCTTATTTAGCTTAAATAAACGTATTTTTAATTAACCATGATGCTATATAACGCTTATCTTTACAAGAATAAATGGTTAAATAGTATAATTTGGCTTATTAAAATATATTAATTGATTAAATTATTTTATGTAACGCTATTGATAGTATATAACACAGATACTTAAGTATCAAGTTCGACAGAAGCCCTGAAAAATTGAAATGGAAGCAAAATATTAATGCTAAACTAAAAGAACAAAAACTTCTATAAAAAGGCGCTTTATTCTTTAGTTTCTGAGAAAATCATAAAAAATGTTTTCAAATGCTTTAAATAAAGATGAAACACTTCAATCTGAAATCTAGTTTCAAAACTACTCTGGGTCCTGAGGGGAAAATTTGAAAATATAAATGTAATTATGAAGTGGCTCATCTATAGTAATACTTTTATAAATATACAAACTTTACTGCCAATCTACTATATTCTCAACTCCATTCATTTTTTTTATTAACCATTCTACAGCATCTTTGCTAGTTGCAAATTCCTCATTTGTACTACTAACAAAAGAATATCCTTCTTTATCATCTACGCTCTCAATAAATAAATCATTTTTATCACATGATAAGCTTATTTCTCCTTTTGATTCAAGCTCATCTATCAACTTACCAATAATTTGCTGATTTTTTTCCATAAGTAAACCACCTTTCTTATATTTTATAAATTTAGGCTTTTACAAATCATCTGATTTTATGACTATTAAAAGATTATTTTTATTAATCAAATTTTCATTTTAGCTTTGAAAATTTGCAGTATAATACTTAAGGTTTTAACAAAAATAAGGTTTAAATTGTTCTGAAACTTAAGAAAAACTTTATACAAAGCTACTAAAAGCATATGTAAAGATTTAGATTCTAAGCAAATCCCTTTGTTCCCTTAATTATTTTGTTATAAGGATAAAAAATGAGGCTATATGGTATTTTTTGCTTGAAGGTAGTAAGATAAAAATTTTCAATAGTGATATAATATCTTGGGGAAGCTATTCCGTACAACTGGATTTTACACATTTATTTAGGGGGCTTTAGAAGTGATTAGCAAGGTATATAATATAAGAGATATAAGTATTGATTCAAAATATGAAATTCACGAGACTGTGTTTTTTGGAATGTTACTTGCAATAGTTGGAGGTTTTTTAGATTCCTACACCTTTATCTCAAGAGGTGGAGTTTTCTCAAATGCGCAAACAGGAAATATAGTGTTTTTAGGAATATACGGTTCACAAGGGCAATGGGCGCAGGCTTTTCAGCATCTTCCGCCTATATTAGCATTTATACTAGGGGTTCTAGTAACGGAAATCGTCAAAGGAAATTCACCTAAACTTTTTATTCGAGAATGGGGTAAAGTTATTTTAATTCTTGAAATTGTTGTGCTTTTTATAACAGGTTTTATGCCTAAGGGTACTACTGATACAATTGTAAATGTTATAATTTCGTTTGTTTCATCGCTTCAAATAGCATCTTTTAGAAAACTAGGAGATTGTCCTTATAGCACAACTATGACAACAGGTAATTTAAGAACTGCTTGTGAAGCAGTTTATCTGGCGGTAACTCAAAAAGACAAGAAGGCTAGAAATAGAGCTGTAAAACTTTTTACGATTATAGCATCATTTATAGCAGGAGCTTTTTTAGGTGCAATATTAACTACTATTTTTAGTGTGAAAGCCATATGGGTTGCTGCACTGATTTTATCTATTAATATAGCATTATTTAGTATAAAGAAACAAAGGTAAAGAAAAACGCCTCAACTTAAAAATATAAATTTTAAATAAACAGTACTTACATGTCTTTAAATAGATTTTAAGAATCGCTTATATGTGATTCTTTTTTTTACCTTAATTATATTTTTATGAATAATATAAGCTTATTAAGATAAAGATGATAAAATAGTTAAAACTTGAAGGAATTATGAGAAATATAGAGAATAGTGATATAAATCAAATTTTTATCAATTTGTATATTAAAAATCTCTAGATAGGAGGGTTTGTATGTCAAAGATAGTACCTTACATATGGTTTGATGACCAATCAGAAGAAGCAACAGAGTTTTATGTTTCTATATTCAAAAATTCAAAAATCACTGATAAAACATTTTATGCAGAAGGTTTACCAAAGCCTAAAGATAGCTTACTGAGTGTAAGTTTTGAATTATGTGGTCAAGAATTTGTAGCTCTAAATGGCGGTCCATATTATACGATAACTCCAGCAATATCTTTCTTTGTTAACTGTGAGACCTTGGATGAGGTGGAAAGCATTTGGCAACAGCTTAGCAAAGATGGCATTGTGCTTATGGAGCTAGGAAAATATCCTTTTAGTGATAAATTTGGTTGGCTTAAGGATAAGTATGGGGTAACCTGGCAGATAAATCTTTCAAACCAAGAACAAAGTATATATCCAGCTTTGATGTTCTTTGGAGATAATTATAGAAAAGCTAATGAAGCAATTAAGTTTTATACATCTATATTTGAAAATTCAAAGATTGATTCAATTGAACTTTATAATGATGATAAATTGGGGACTAAGGGATCAGTGAAAAGTGCTGTTTTTACGCTAAGATCTCAAAATTTCATGGTAATGGATAGTAATATTAATCATGAATTTACTTTTACACCAGCAATATCATTTTTTGTTGATTGTGAGACTCAAGAACAGATAGATAATTTTTGGGAAACCCTTACTAATGAAGGCAAAGAAGGTCAATGTGGATGGTTAGAAGATAAATATGGAGTCTCTTGGCAAATAGTACCTTCAGTTCTAGGTGAACTTTTAAACGGCGAAGATGAAAAAAGGTCACAGCAAGCTGTAGATGCCATGCTAAAAATGAAAAAACTAGATATTGATACTTTAAAAAGAGCATACGAACAAAATTAAATCTTATCAAAATTTCACATAATATAAAAAATAAATTTAAGGAGTTGAAGAAGATGGCTATACAGGTATATCTAAATTTTAATGGAAATTGCAGAGAAGCAGTAGAATTCTATTCAGAGGTTTTTAAAACTGAAAAGCCTCAAATAATGACTTTTGGTGAACATGCATCTGATCCGAACTTTGTTATCCCTGAAGAAGCAAAAAAATTAGTATTACATACAAGACTTGAAATCGGCGGAACTACTATAATGTTTTCTGATACATTCCCTGGCATGCCTTTTACTCAAGGAAATAATTTTAGCTTAACTTTAGTTACTAGAGATATAGAAGAAGTAAAGTCATGTTTTGATAAATTAAAGGAAGGTGGAACTGTTGACATGGAGCTTCAAGAAACCTTTTGGAGTAAATGTTACGGCTCATTAACAGATCAATTTGGAATACAATGGCAACTCAGCTATGATGGTAAATAATTAATAGACTATAAAAAATAAAACTTAAGTTATGCATGTCCTAAAATCTTGTGATTACTTTATTTAGGGCTTCATAACTTATTTGTTGAAGTTATATCTCAATGTCTTTATCATTCATATAGTCACCTCCTATGATTTCACTATATATACTTACTAAACAACATTTTTTTGTCATAAACTTCTATTTTCATAGATTTAATTATTATATATGTGCTAAATATAAACAAGCTCTAAAGTGAAATTTAGCTTTTAAGAAATAATCGAAGTTCACACATTAAGTTTTACTTTGGAAAACATTATGATATAATAAATATTGTTGGTGCACTTTCTGAGATTAAGCTTATAGTTTTTTCTTGTAGTAAACCATAAAATTTAAAGAATCGTACTGAATGAATGAGGGTTAGTCCCAAGTTAGAAGGCGAGAGAATAGTTGTTATAAACTCAGGAAATTAATTTATATGATTACTTGCGTTTTATTTTCTATCCTTGTTCCTTTTGGTACAAGGATTTTTTATTCTTTATAAATTTATAACTCAATTATATCTGTGGATAAATATGAGTAACGACTTAAAACATAATGTGATTTAAAGAATAAAAAATACGAATGTGTCGCCTGCCAAATTTCCCTCATATTCATTCGGAAAGGCAGATGCGCAAAAAAATCACTAAAGAAAGTCGCTTCAGCGATTTTTTATGTATTATTGAAAGGATTTTTTTATGGAAACAAGGATTGCTGTGGTTGGAATTATTGTTGAAAATAAAGATTCAGTGGGAAAGATTAATACTATTCTACATGAATATACTGAGTATATTATAGGTAGAATGGGACTGCCATACCCAAAACGTCAACTTAATATAATAACTATAGTTATTGATGCACCGAATGATGTTATCGCCGCTCTTTCTGGAAAATTGGGAATGATACCTGATGTGAACATCAAAACGGTATACTCTAAGGTTTCTGCCAAGGAGTAAAATATTGGAGGGATTTGAATGTATAATGTTAAGTCTAAAGTTGCAACAGAATTTATCGATGACGAGGAAATTAAAAGTACTTTAGAACATGCTAAGGAAAATAAGAGTAATAGAGAACTAATAGCTAGTATTATTGAAAAAGCTAGAAGCTATAAAGGCATAAGCCATAAAGAAGCTGCTATATTATTAGAATGTGATATTGAAGAATTAAATGAAGAAATGTATAAACTAGCAAAAGAGATTAAACAAAAATTCTACGGAAATCGTATTGTAATGTTCGCACCTCTTTATCTTTCAAACTACTGTGTAAATGGATGTGTTTATTGTCCATACCACTATAAAAATAAACATATAGCTAGAAAGAAACTTACTCAAGAGGAGATAAAAAGAGAAACAATTGCCCTACAAGATATGGGACACAAGCGTTTAGCTCTTGAAGCAGGTGAAGATCCTGTAAATAATCCACTTGAATATATTCTTGAAAGCATTAAAACTATATATAGTATAAAACATAAAAACGGAGAAATAAGACGTGTTAATGTAAATATAGCTGCAACTACAGTTGAAGACTATAAAAAGCTTAAGGATGCTGGCATTGGAACTTATATATTATTTCAAGAAACATATCATAAAGAAACTTATGAAGAGCTTCATCCAACTGGACCAAAGCATAATTACGCATATCACACTGAAGCAATGGATCGTGCTATGGAAGCTGGAATAGATGATGTTGGACTAGGTGTATTATTTGGACTTAATCTATATAAATATGATCTTGTAGGTCTTCTAATGCATGCAGAGCATTTGGAAGCTGCAATGGGAGTAGGTCCACACACTATCAGCGTACCTCGTATTAGACCAGCAGATGATATTGATCCTAATAGCTTTTCAAATGCAATATCAGATGAAATATTTGAAAAAATAGTTGCTATAATACGTATAGCAGTACCATACACAGGAATGATAGTTTCTACTCGTGAGTCTAAAAAAACTCGTGAACGTGTACTTGAACTTGGAGTATCACAATTAAGCGGTGGTTCAAAGACTAGTGTTGGTGGATACGTACAACCTGAGCCAGAAGAAGAAAATTCATCTCAATTTGATGTAAGTGATAATCGTACCCTTGACGAAATAGTAAATTGGCTTTTAGAGTTAGGTTATATACCTAGTTTCTGTACAGCTTGTTATCGTGAAGGTAGAACTGGAGATAGATTCATGAGCCTTGTTAAATCAGGACAGATTGCAAACTGTTGTCAGCCTAATGCTTTGATGACTCTTAAAGAATACCTAGAAGACTATGCTTCAGAAGAAACTAAGAAAAATGGTGAAGTTGTAATTAATGATGAAACTGAAAGAATTCCTAACGAAAAGGTAAAAACTATAGTTAAAGAACACTTGACTGAGTTAAGAGAAGGAAAGAGAGACTTTAGATTCTAATTAATTAGTTAATTTGTATGTGTAAATCTAAAAATCTAAGAGAGTAGATTTTTTAGATTTAGAAGTAAAATTTGAATTGTTATTTTTGAAAGTATGTGAATTTTTATTCGCATACTTTTTCTTATTTTAAAACTTTTAGGTTTATTTTTATTAGATAAACTTTGGAGTGTTATAGCTATAGTTTTTATTTTAGATGGTTTATTACAAAAGAAGTATAGATTTATGATGATTATCTTAGGTATTTTCACTTTAGCAATATACTTTTATATTGGAAAAATTATATAATATAGTAATGAAAGGTCTAATTTTTTGTACTTATTTATAACCGATGAACTATAGTTAACCACATTATTCAGTATGCAGGAGATGATATATTATGGTCAGTTACAAAATAAAGATATGTGTTTTCAACTACAGAGAATTTGACGAAGCTCAATATTTTAATAAGATAAGTGAAGAACTAGGAGTAGAACTTATTATCTGTAGAGAAACACCAACTCTTTCAAATATACATTTAGCTGATGGTTGTGATTGTATTAGCATTATAACCTCACCGTTGGATAGCAAGTTAATTGAAAAACTTCATGAAATGAATATAAAAATGATTTCAACTAGAACTGTTGGGTTTGATCATATAGATATCAAATATGCGAAAGAGCTGGGAATTAATGTAAGTAATGCAACATACTCACCAAATGGAGTAGCAGACTATGCGATAATGCTAATGATGATGGCATCACGTAATATGAAACGTATTATGGAACGTGGAAATATTCAAGATTTTTCATTGCAAGGACTTTTAGGAAGAGAATTTGCAAATATGAAGATAGGCATAATAGGAACTGGAAGAATTGGTGAGACAGTTATCCGTCATCTTTCAGGATTTGGAAATGAAGTTTTAGCTCACTCACTATATGAAAATGAAGAAGTAAAAAAATATGCAAGATATGTTTCCTTAGACGAACTTTTAAATGAAAGTGATATAATTAGCCTTCATGCTCCTGTTGATGATACAAACTATCATATGATAGATGCTCAAGCAATTTCAAAGATGAAAAATCAAGTGATTATTATAAATACTGCTAGAGGAGCACTAATTGACACAAATGCACTTCTAGATGGAATCGAAAGCGGAAAGATTGGTGCAGTAGCCTTAGATGTGATAGAAAATGAAGCAGGACTTTGTTATAACGATTTAAAATCTGAGGTGTTAAGTAATCGTGATTTGGCAATTTTAAAAAGTTATCCAAATGTAATTGTGACACCTCATATGGCATTCTATACAAACCAAGATGTACTGGAGATGGTTTATTCATCTTTAAAAAGTTGTGTTTTGGAAATTGAAGGAAAAGAAAATCCATGGAGAGTTGTATAAAGATTATTAAGTGATATGATTTGATACAACAAAGCTAATGATAATATAATGAACTTTTAAATTAGGAGGCATTAAAAATGAAAAATCAAATAATAGAAGAAGTTTATAAGCTTAAAGAAAGACTTTTTGAAATAAATGATTTTATTTATGAAAATCCTGAGTTAGGAAACTGTGAGTTCAAAGCGGTAGATACGTTAACTTCATTTTTAGAGGAAAATGGATTCTTAATTGAAGTTGGTACTGTTGGAATACCTACGGCTTTTAAAGCTACCTTTGATAGTAATGTGACTGGACCTAAAATTTCTTTGCTTTGTGAATATGATGCTCTTCCAGGAATAGGTCATGGATGTGGACATAACATGATAGGAACCATGAGTGCTGGAGCTGCAGTGGCTCTAAGTAAAATCTTAAAGAAAATTGGTGGAACCATTGTAGTTTTTGGAACACCTGCTGAAGAAACAAATGGAGCAAAAGTGAAAATGGCTGAAGAGGGTTGTTTTGATAATATTGACGTGGCTATGATACTTCATCCAGGTGAATTAACTTATAAAAGTGGGACATCTTTAGCTATGGAGGCAATTCAATTTGATTTCTATGGTAAAGCTAGCCATGCTGCTGGAGCACCTGAGAAAGGTATAAATGCACTGGATGCAGTATTACTTACCTTTAATGGTATAAATGCTTTGAGACAACATGTAACCTCTGATGTTAGAATTCATGGAATAATAAGTGATGGTGGTAAAGCTGCCAATATAGTTCCTGATAAAGCAACTGCACAGTTTTATGTTAGAGCTGCTAAAAAGAAAACCTTGGAAGAGGTAGTACAGAAGGTAAATAACGTAGCTAAGGGAGCTGCACTAATGACTGGTGCTAAACTTGAATTAAGCAATTATGAGTTGTCATATGATGATATGAATACAAATGAAACTCTTTCTGAAGCTTTTAGTGAAAACTTAAAATTCGCAGGGATTCAAGACATAAATGAACCAGATACTAACATTGGATCAATAGATATGGGGAATGTAAGCCATGTGGTACCAGCGATACATCCTACTTTAGGAATAGGTAATTCCAATTTAGTTGGACATACAAAAGAAATGGCTGATTTTACGATTACGGATAGTGCACATGAAGCTTTACTAAAAGGTACATCTGCATTAGCCCTAACTGGTTATGATGTTATCACAGATAAATATCTTCTTAAAATAATAAAAGAGGAATTTAAAAAAAGTAAATATTAGAAATTAGAAAATAATTTTTTTATTAAAGAGCTACATAGACAGCCAGAAATGGCTGTCTATGTATGCTGATTTTTCTTAGACTTAAATTCATATTTTCAGTATTTTTATTTCCTTTTTTGAGTTAATATAACGTTTCCAAATGTAAGTGTAACTATAATAACTGTTGCAATCAAACCAATTGAAGTAGAGTGGCTATTTCCGTAATCAGTATTGAGAAGAATCATTACAATGATTAATACTATATCTGCTGAAAGTAGTTCAATTCCAGCATTTTTACAAATCTTCTTCTCGTCATAGTTAGTTTTCTCTACTACATCCATTGTGTTATAGCTAGCAACTAGAAAACTTAATCTACCTTTTATTAAGGCAATTGATATTACTAAAAAAATTGTTATTAAAATAGATCCGATTACCATTTTAAATTAACCTCCTAATTTATAAACAAAATCCAAGTGATCAACCCTACTAGATATTTTATCTATTAAACTAATTATGTTTTATTGTAATTATATAATATTACAATATTATTTTCAAATTTTTACCAATTTTATTTAGAAAATAAAAAAAGATGGTTGTATCACCATCTTTTTTTTACTGTAGAAGTCCACTTCAGCGACTTTATATTTGTATTTAAATTTATAAAGAAGTTACTGTTCTATATTGAGAATTATATGGGCTGTTTCAATTACCCCTTCTAAAATCTCCATAGCATCATAAGAGGTTTCTATCTGGATATGATCCTTTCTTACCGAGAGTCTTTGCATGAGAGCCCATATAGCATTTATTTGAATAGCTAGCTTTTTACGAAAACTTAAACTATATTTAATGGATCCATCCTGAAGTCCTTCATTAATTAATTCATCATAAAAATAGGAATAGATTATATAATCCAAATAATTTTCATCATCGGCACGATGAGTATGATAACAATCAAAAAATATGGTAAATCTTATATCATCAAACCTTTCAAGGTATAACTGTTTATATAAATCGATTAAAGAATGTATTTTTTCACTTGCGTTGTTACCTTTGATATTTTCTTTCAAAAATACTGTTATTTCACCTAAAATGTTTCTATGAATTTCCCAGAATATATCAAACACTGAATCGAAATATTTATAAAAGGTTACTCTACTGGTTTCAGCAAGATTAACTATATCAACCACAGTTACTTTATCCATACCGTTTTTAACAGCTAGCTTGAAAGCTGCTTCCATTAAGGTATTTTTACGTTCACTATTATCTTTGAATTTATGGCTATATTTTAAACTCATTAGAACCTCCAAATAAGCTGTTTCGCTTTATATTTCAAGTAATATCTTAATTAAAGGATACACATGTTTATATTTTAACATATAAATTGGAAAAGTGAGATTTTCTAAATGCGAAAATATAATAATAACTGGTTTACACTGTGTAAATTTAGTGATAATATAAAACTAGTTTACAGTGTGTAAACCAGTTGGAAAACGCTGTATTATTAAAGGGAATAAGTATTGAGTAGCTGAATTATATGAAAAATGGAGGAGAGAATTTATGAGTAAAACAAATGCGAATCAATTTCTTTGGGGAGGCGCTGTAACATCTTTTCAGATAGAAGGCGCTTGGAATGAAGGTGGTAAAGGAGTTTCTATTGTAGATAACAGAGAAATTAAACCAGGAGTATCTGATTGGAACACTGCCATAGATTTTTATCATAGATATAAGGAAGATATAGCACTTTTTAAGGAGCTTGGATTAAACTCATTTCGTACTAATATAGCCTGGTCTAGAATACTTCCTGATGGAGAAAATATAAATGAAGAAGGTTTAGTGTTTTATGATAATGTAATAGATGAACTTTTAAATAATGGTATAGAGCCAGTGTTAACCTTGTATCATTTTGATATGCCTTTAGCATTACAGGAAAAATATAATGGATTTATTTCAAGAAAAGTAGTTGATTTATTTGAAAAATTTGCAGCCACTGTATTTAAAAGATATGGAGATAGGGTTAAGTATTGGGTTAGCTTTAATGAAATGAATTCAGTTACACTAATGACTGATTTGTACGGGACTAGACGTCCAAAGGATATGGATAAAGAAACTTTCGAAAATCAATTAATTCATAATGTATTTCTTGCTCATTCAAAGGCTACCAAAGCACTACATGAAATTGTAAAGGGTGGAAAAATGGGTGGTATGGTTAACTATATGCAGTTATATCCAGCAACCTGTAATCCAGAAGATGCACTTTTAATGAAAAAATTCAAAGAAAAAACTACAGATTTATATTTAGATGTATTTTCAAGAGGAGAGTATCCATCTTACTACTTAACAGCTTTGAAAAATAAAGAAATACCTTTATTCTTTGAAGAAGATGATTTAGAGTTATTGAAAGCTGGAAAAGCTGATTATTTAGGAATCAGTTATTATTTTAGTGGTACTGTTAGTTCTAGCAGTAAAAATGATAGGCCACTTTTCCCAGGGATGGAGAGTTTAATAGAAAACCAATATCTTAAAGCTAGTGAATGGGGATGGACTATTGATCCTATTGGATTTAGGCTGGCTTTAAAGGATGTCTATGAAAGATATAATATGCCTATCTTTATATTAGAAAATGGAATTGGTGTAAAGGAAGAATTAAATGAAGATAATACTATAGAAGATAGTTATCGAATAGATTACATGAAAAAGCATATAGAGCAGATGAAAATTGCAATATCTGAGGGGGTTGAAATCATTGGTTACTTGGCTTGGGGACCAATAGATATACTAAGTTCTCAAGGAGAAATGAGTAAAAGATATGGATTTATATTCGTAAATCGAACAGAAACCAATTTAAGGGATCTAAAGAGATATAAGAAAAAAAGCTTCAATTGGTTTAAGCAGGTAATAGAATCTAACGGTGAAATATTATAAAGTAAAATCTATATATAAATTATATGCATACAAAGGAAGCTGACACTTAACCTATGTATGCATATTTTATTGCAATTCTTAGCGGTAAATATATTTAGTAATAGTTAAATTATAAGGCTATAATGCTATTTTATAGTATTATACTTTGAAAAGCTTCCATAGTCTTCAACCTTATTTAAATTAGGACATTTTGCAATAAAATGTACGATAATATGGCAGTTATCCAGTTTTGGATATACCTCAAATAGCTTCCTATCTCCGTATCTTATTGCTTCAAGTGCAAGAGGCAGTTCTTTTCTAAAAATATAGTCTCTAATTGATGCTTGTATTGGATTTGTATTGTTGTCTACAGCTAGATAAACATAAAACAAAAGTGAGCTTTCTTTACTTATCCACTTTCCAAGCACTTCATCTTTCATCTCATTAGTTTTGTCATAAGCGAAACTCAAACCTATAGTTAAAAATAATTCTGCTGTAGTATCAGAGTGAGTTAATGTACAGTGTCTAGTTAAAATAGGATTGTTTTGTGTAACACCATCTCTAAATTCAACTGAAAGTTTTTCAGGTTTAAATTTTGACATTTAATATTTACCTTCTATAATTTGTTTACAGAACTAGTATATGTATATCATTGAGCTTTGCTATTTAGTTTTATGTTACATTTAACAATTGTTTCTTATATTGATTTGGAGTCATATTTTCATATTCTTTGAACTTTTTAATAAAATAACTAAAGTTATCAAAACCAACTTCAATACAAATATCTGATATTTTTTTGTCTCCATTTTTTAGAAGTTTAGTAGCTTGTTCAATTCTATATTGGTTTATAAAATCTACTATTGTTTTACCTGTATTTGCTTTGAAAAATCTACAAAAATATTGTGGATTCATATTTACTTCTTTAGCTAAATCCTCTATATACATCTTTTCTGTATATTTATTCTGTATATAATTTATAGTGTTTTTAATTATACTTATTTTATAATTAAGAGATGGAGCTGAGGATATCTTATTAACAATGAATTTATTTTCTCTAGCTATAACAGAAAGAATTTTGTATAGTGAAGCTTTAATTCCTATGTCCCAACCGAATTGTTTTTCTGAGCATATATCTAGTATTTCTTTTACTTCTTCTATTACTTTTTTACCCCAAATATAATTCTCATCTATTACTAAAGGAAAACGAAAATCTCCATTTAGAAGTGGATTAATATAATTATTTTGGCAAGGATCATTGATTGAACTATTTAAAAAGTTTAAGTCAAAAAGTAAAGCATGATGCAAGCTACTTTCTCCATTAATAGTATGAGCCGAATGAAGTTGACCACTATTTATTATTATAGCTTGGCCTTCTGAAACCTTTGTAGAAACAGTGTCAATTGTATAGATAATAGATCCTTTTTCCACATAAATGATTTCAAATTCATTGTGCCAGTGTAAGTATAGGGTGAAGTTATTCCAATTTTGACTATAGGAGTAAAGGGGAACAAGAGATTCACCTCTATCTACAGTTTCCCTTAGAGTATTTTTTTCAGTTTCCATATAAAAAGTCACCTCACTAGAAATATTCATATAGTTTGTTAATTTATAATTAAATGAAAAGCGATAGAATACTACTTTTTATATTTATGTCAAAATAGTGTTATTTTTAGTTAAAATAGAGCAAGTATTTAACTAAAAAAATATATATAATACTAATATAATGTTTACATCGTAATATAACAAGTATAAATTATATAGGAGGAATAATATGTTTGGTAAAATAGTAAGTCATAGAGTAGAAAATAATAAGATATATTTTGATTTTGAAAAAAATAAAGGCATAATTGAGGTTATAAATCCAATGATTGTGAATGTTTTTTGTCCTTTAAAATATGATAATCATTATTCAAGAGCTGTAGAAGATTTAAACATCGAACCATGTGAGATTATAGTAGAGGAAAAAAACTCTTACATAGAGATTAAAACTGAAGTGTTACTTATTAGGGTGTATGATGATTTTAAAGTAGATTTTTACAACATAGAAGGAAAGATACTATGTGAAGATTTTAGAGAGGAGAGAGCTCCTTTTAGAAGAAGAGGTACTATAAGTGATGCACAAGATGAAGGTCATAATGTAGATAAACAAGCTGATAAGCATAAAATTGAAGTCGTTAAAAGATTATTTGGAGATGAAAAGTTCTATGGTCTTGGAGAAAAAACAGGACATCTTAATAAGAGAGGTTATTACTATGAAATGTGGAATACTGATGATCCAACTCCGCATGTTGAAAGTCATAAATCACTTTATAAATCCATCCCTTATTTTGTAACGCTTAGAGATGAAAGCGTATTTGGTATATTTTTTGATAACACCTTTAAAACTTATTTTGATATGGGAAAAGAAAACTCAGCCTATTATTACTTTGGAGCAGACGATGGTAATTTTGACTATTATTTTATTGGAGGTAATAATATACAAAGTATACTAAAGGGTTATACTGATTTAACAGGAAAGACTCCGCTTCCTCAAATGTGGACTCTTGGATATCAACAAAGCAGATGGGCTTATTCTCCAGCAGGCAGAGTTAAAGAAATAGCTAAAAACTTTAGAGAAAAAGATATTCCTTGTGACACAATTCATCTAGATATAGATTATATGGAGAATTTTAAAGTGTTTACTTGGGATAAAGAAAGATTTCCTGATGAAAAGAAGCTATTAAATGAGCTTAGTGAAGATGGGTTTAAGATAGTTACCATAATAGATCCAGGAGTAAAGAAAGAAAAAAACTATGATATTTATGAGACTGGACTTAAGAATGGATATTTTGCTACTGAAAAGGATGGAATTACTTATGTAAATAAGGTATGGCCAGGTGATTCTGTGTTTCCTGACTTTTCTAAGAAAGACACTAGAGCCTGGTGGGCCGAAAATCAAAAGCTTTTATTAGATTCAGGAGTTTCAGGTGTATGGAATGACATGAATGAGCCTGCTAGTTTTAACGGTCCGCTACCGGATGATGTTCAGTTTGAAAACGAAGGAAGAAATACAGATCATACTGAAATTCATAATGTATATGGACATCTAATGGCAAAGGCAACTTTTGAGGGAATTAAGAAGCACAGCGGTAAAAGACCTTTTGTTATAACAAGAGCGGCATATGCAGGAACTCAAAAGTATTCTACAGTGTGGACAGGGGACAATCAAAGCTTTTGGGATCATCTAAGAATGTCGATACCAATGCTTTTAAACCTTGGAATGAGTGGTATAAGCTTCTGTGGAACTGATGTTGGAGGTTTTAGCTTTGATTGCACCCCAGAACTTTTATCAAGATGGGTACAAGTAGGAGCATTTACACCATTATTCAGAAATCATTCAGGTAGTAACACGAGAGATCAGGAACCATGGGCTTTTGATGAAGAAACCCTGAATATAAATAGAAAGTATATAAAATTAAGATATAAGCTCCTTCCATATTTATATGATTTATTATGGAGTGGTGAGACTACAGGATTACCAGTGATGAGGCCGCTTGTACTTCATTATGAAAAAGATAAAGAAGTATATGAAATCAATGACCAATTTTTATTTGGTGAAAATATATTGGTAGCACCTATATTAGAGCAAGGTAAGAAAATAAGAACTGTATATCTTCCAGAAGGTCAATGGGTAGATTATTGGACAAAGGAAGTTATAGCTGGTGGAAAGTATATACTTAAAGAAGCTCCGCTAGACATCTGTCCAGTATATATTAGGAAGGGAAGTATAGTTCCAAACTATCCAGTGCAAAGCTACGTGGGAGAAAAAGATATTAAAGAATTAACTCTTGATATTTATCCAGGTGAAGGTCAATATGTTCATTACGTAGATGACAAAGAAAGTTATAAATATAAAGATGGTGAATATACTTTATATGAATTTATGATGAAGTGTGATGAAGAAGTTACCATAGATATCAATGTAAGACATGAAGCTTATAAAGCATATGATAGCTTTAAAGTTATATTAAATTGTGATACTACTAAAGAGATTTATTTCAATGAAGAAAGTTTAAGTTTTGCTAAAATTGATAACAAGATTGAATTTATTATTCCAGCAGTAAGTGGTAAGCTTATATTAAAATAGAGTGACCTGATTTTTAACTTATAAAATTAAGAGTTGTTAAAGCACCATGTTGAAATTAATTGGTTAATCATCCGCCGCTTAAATGTGCTTACGCAAAGAATTAATTTCAACAATATTCTTAAACATAGCCTTAAATTAAAGCAGCAAAGTATTAAACATAAATAAGTTTGATTACAAAAGTCATAAGATTAGATAATTCATATTCTTATGGCTTTTATTTTTTGAAAAGTAGTTAGTGATTAATTTTATATAAAAAAGTTAAATATGTTATATAATAGAATTGAATTCTGTTTTACACTCCACTGATTAATTTAGTTGGGGAAGAAAAAGAATATGAGGTTGAAAATTTAGTTTAATCTTATAAACAATCCACTTGGAGGATAGTATATGGCAAAGATAATATTTTTAGGTACAAATGGATGGTATGATACAAAAACAGGGAATACCCCTTCTGTTCTAATAGAGCATGAACAATATAATTTAATATTGGATGCTGGCAATGGCATTTCTAAACTGAACAACTATATTGATTCAGCTAAACCAGTATATTTATTTTTAAGCCATTTTCATTTAGATCACATTTCTGGATTACACACACTGGTTAAAAATAATTTTTCTAAAGGATTATATATTATAGTACAAAATGGAGGAAAAGATTTTCTACAAAACTTTATCAATTTACCTTACACAGTACCAATAAAACAACTTCCTTTCAAAGTAGAGATAATAGAGGTTAATAAAATTTCAACTAACTTTCCTTTTAAAGTAAGTTTTTTACCATTGAAACATAGTATAGAAGTTTTAGGTATTAGATTAGAAATAAATGACAAGATTATCACATACTGTACTGACACTAGTAAATGTGAAAATGCAGTTACTTTAGCTAAAGATGCAGATATATTAATTACAGAATGTAGTATGGCACCAAATGTAGATAAGGACGCAAATGTGCATCTTAATCCTCAAATGGCAGCGCAGCTTGCAAAAGAAGCTGAAGTGAAAAAGCTTTACTTGATGCATTTTGATGCAAGCACTTATACCAATAAAGAAATGAGAATTGAAGCAGAATTAAATGCAAAAGAGACTTTCTCTAACTCATTTGCAACCTTTGATGGTATGGAAGTTGAATTCTAGCTAATCTAATTGACAATAGTATGTTATAATGATTCAATATAACATCAGCCTATAATAATTATATAATTTTTATATGAACACTATAATAATTGTAAATAATCTCAATATAATTCATAGATATATTTTAAATTTAACTTAACTAAAGACGTGGAGGATAACTTGATGATTTGGAAAATCAAAACTTTTGATCAACTAACTGGAGAAGAAGTATATAAGCTGCTTAAATTAAGAAGTGAGGTTTTTGTCGTAGAACAAAATTGTGTTTATCTAGACCCAGATGGTAAAGATCAACACTCTTATCACTTATATTTAGAAGATGAGGGCGAAATTGTGGCTTGCACAAGGCTATTAAATAAAGGTGTTGCTTATAAACAAGCTTCAATAGGCAGAGTAATCGTAAAAAAAGATTATAGAGGGAAAGGCTTATCTAGAGAATTGCTTTTAAAATCCATTAGCTTCATAGAGGAAAATATGAAGGAAACAGAAATTAAAATTCAAGCGCAAGCATATTTATTTGATTTTTATGGAAGCTTTGGATTTAATGCAATTTCTGAGGAATACTTAGAAGACGGCATTCCTCATATAGATATGCTTTATAAAAAGTAAAATAACAATAATTTAATGAACACTATTTAATTTAAAGAAAATATTTATATTTAACGCTTCTATACAACTACGATAATTTAACCGTGATTTTATAGAAAATTTATATGAAATACAAGAATGCTTTTTTGACACAGAAGAAAAGGTGGACAATCTATTATAACCATTCAAACAAAATTAAAATATATTAAAGATAAAAAATAGAGGAGAGAAGAAATGTCAACTAACAGTTTAGAACAAGTAATCATAATATGTGGTTCATGGTTTTTATTTAGTGCGATATATAAAAAGTACGATTTATTATCATACTTAAAGAAGAAAATAAAGTTAAAAACTAATACAGCTTGGATTGCTTTGATATGTGTATCCTATGTAGTTCTTGAAGCAATAATTGGAGTGTTGATGTATAAATTCAATGTACCATATTCTTATATAGTTGTTTTTTTTAATATATTCATGGGCTTCTTCCTGAGCCTACTTGCTGCGGCAACGTTTAAGAAAAAATCTAAAAATTAGTATATATTTATGAGATTCAATAAGATTATTAGAGAAGTTCTAAGTGACTTCTCTAATAAAATCTAAATATCGTTTCTAATATCATCTCAAATCTATAATAATAAACTTCTATTTAAAAATTCAATTACTCAATTGAATTATTCTAAAAATATAACTATACGAATATAATTTAGTCTAAAATATTATAAAAAATCAGAATATTGGGTAAAATATATATAATTATATTTTTTTAAGTGTATTTTAATAGTAATTATAAAAAATAGACGGGTGGTGTACAAAACAGTGATAGATAATGAAGAAGAATACCTATCAATGCATCCTAATCAAAGAAAATGGATAAATGAATGTAGTATGTGTCATCATAGAGGATACAAGCCAAACATATTAGAGCAGTTATATCCTTATCCACCAACAGAAACAAGAAATTTGCGTTGTTACTTTAAACCGCTTGCACTAAATAACGAGGGTATTTGTGAGGATTGTGATAAACTTTTGAAGCAGAAACAAAATAAAAGTTACTAATGCTAGTTATAACTTTTGTTTAATAATTCAAGTATAGAATTTTTACCGATACGAGGTAACACTTAAATTAATAACTAAAAATTAAGTGCAACAATACGGATACTCTCGAAGTGTATGTTTTATGGTATAATTATACATATAATGCTAACATTAGAGGATAGGTAGCTATGGACAATAATTTAAATGAAGAAATTATTAAGACTGAAGATGATGCACTCGATATGTTGGACAACCTTTTAGAAAAATAAAATTTCAAGAAATGAAAGAATCAACTGATAAAAATAACTTTGGAAAATCTTTTTTATGGTCAGTATTAATGAGAAGAAAATCATAAATTTTGCTAATTCCCCAAAAAATGATTTTTTGCTTTTGCTTAAAATTAAGGCAATATTTTATATTTAAGTTAAGTGAGGTGCCATATGGAATTTGATGAATATGCAAAAGGGTGGGACACAGAGAAACGAATTTCTAGAGCAAAAATTATAGCTAAGGAATTAGAAAACTTTATTCATATCAATAAAAGACTTTCTGCAATGGAATTTGGATGTGGAACAGGACTTATAAGTTTTAATCTTCATGATAAGTTAAAAGAAATAACACTTATAGATTCATCAGAAGGGATGCTTCATATAGTTAAGTCTAAAGTTGAAACTTATAAAATTAATAACGTAGTTATAAAAAAAATAGATATAGAAGCTAATAGTGTAATTGATGAGAAGTACGATATAATATATAGCTCGATGGTACTGCATCATATTGATGATACAAAAAGTATAATAAGTAAGCTTTATGAACTTCTTAATAATGAAGGCTGCCTTTGCATAATAGATTTAAACAAAGAGGATGGTAGGTTTCATAAAAATGAAACTGATTTTCATGGACATAATGGATTCAATCAAGCTGAGCTTATAAAGATTTTTGAGAACGCTGGTTTTAAAGAAGTTAAAGCCTATACATTTTACTTTGATTCAAAAGATATTGGCGATGAGGTAATAGAGTATTCTTTATTCATAATTAAAGGTATAAAATAATTTGCTTAACAACAATTAATTTTATATTACAACATAGGGGGAAACACAATGCTATTAAAGATGGCAGATAGGTATACAAAGGATTTAAATGATTTTTTATTTAAATATAATAACATAAGTAATCATTTCATTGCATGGATTCCTAATAACTATACGAAGATAGCTGAAATTGATAAGGAAAATTTTATTCTTTGTATAAATGATAACAATGTAGTTGGATGCATAGGGCTTCACATTTCTGAGGAACAAAAGGTTGCTAGACTTCTTGGACCAATCATTAAAGATCAGTACTTCACTCAATACGTTGATAACTTGTATGAACAATGTTTAGCAAGCTTGCCAAATTTTATATCTGAGATGAAAATAGCATTTTTTGAAGAAAATGTTTCATGTAAATTATGGTGTGAAAAAAATAATTTTGAATTATACAATGCAGAAAGAACCATGGTTCTTAATAACTTTTCTAATATAAAAAAAGTTGAAAAAGAATTAGTATCCATACAGGCTTATGAAGACAGATATAGAGAGAAATTAGATATAGTTCACCCTAAGAATACCTTTTTCACATTAAACGAATTGATTGAAGGATCAAAAGAACAGCACGATTTATTTTTAGCTATAGAAAATGATGAGGTTAAAGGATATGTATGTTATGAACAATCAAAAGATAAAAAACAAAGTGAAATTGTACTTCTTCACGTTGGACAAGAGTTTAGAAACAATGGCTATGGTTCTGCGCTTTTAAATAACGCAATAAAGAGGCTTATTGAAAATGGAGCTGAAGAGATTACAATAAGTGTTAGAGTAAACAATGATAAAGCACAGAAGTTATATAAAAGAATAGGGTTTATGGAAAAAGAGACTATTTATGCTTATAGGAAAGAGTTATAAATCATTCGCATTCATAAAATCTTTAAAAATAAAAGACACTCATAAACAATTATACTGATATGAGTGACTTTTTTTATTGAAGCTAATCACCAATCTCAACATTAGTTCCAGTAGGAATATTTTCATAAAACCAAAAAGCGTCATTTGGTATTAGTCTTATGCATCCGTGAGATGCTGGTGTCCCAAGCTTAGCGGCTTCATCTTCAATAATATGACCATTTGAATCTACAGGAAGAGAATGGAACAGATAAGTTGCTCCAATAAATCCTACCCAATACCTTGCACCTTCTCCATACTTGGCATTATAAAAACTTTCGCCAAAGTAGTCATTTATTTTAAAATTTCCTACAGGTGTATCGTAATCACCTTCTGTTAATCCTGTTGAACACTCCATTATCTTTATTAGCGTATCATTTTTATATATCTCTACTTTTTGAGTATCAATATGTACCTTAACACTATATTTGTCACTGCTTCGTTTAGCCCTAACTGGGGTTTTGGTTGGAAACTGATAATTTACTACTTGAGCATTGGTTTCTTTTGAATTTTTATCATTTTGTTTTGTGTCTTTAGAATTGTTAGTATAAGTTGGTTTATTTCCTTCCTTTTGAGCTGAAGCTGCTACATCTGCGTTGGCTGTTACATTTTTCGTGGAAGTCGAATTATTATCATCCACTATTGGTTTAACTGGGTATATTTTAACAGGCTTGTCTAGAGAATAATTTTCTATAGTGTTTTTTATGAACATTCCAGTAGCAGTTAGAGTAAGCAAAATTAAAAAAATGATTATTAAGTTTTTTTTCATTATATTAACCTCCGTTTTTTATCTATTTCTTGGTTTAAATTATACGGAACTGTTATTTCAAATTATTTGTGCTAGGTTTCAAAATTATAAATAAGTTGTAAACTTTAATTTACAATTTATTTGTTACAAGTTAGATACAAGTATAATAGAATTTGAAACAACAAAAGCTTATAATAAAAGTTATGAAGGTGCACCATTTAAATCTAAAAACTTTTCTGGATTTTTAGGCAAGACTTGAGGATAAATAAATTCAATCAAAAATGGTTCGACAATATAGATAGTTGAGGTAAACTTAATATGCAAAATAAAAAAATTCTTATAATAGAAGATGAAGAAAACATAGCGGATTTACTTTCTCATTACATAAACAAAGAAGGTTATACTACTAGAATTGCAAACAACGGAACACTTGGGCTGCAGCTTGTTCAAGAATTTATGCCTGATCTAATACTTTTAGATTTGATGCTTCCAGATATAAATGGATTTGAAGTTTGCAAGAAGATTTCAACAAATTACATAATACCAATCATAATGATTACTGCAAAGTCTGATACAGTTGATAAGGTTCTAGGAATGGAGCTAGGAGCAGATGACTATATAACAAAACCCTTTAACACAAGGGAAGTAATAGCAAGGATAAGATCAATATTTAGAAGAATTGACTTGATTTCAGAATCTATTACTAATAACGAACCTAATTTTATTCAGATAGGTAATGATATAGAAATACATATAGATCGCAGAGAAGTCTTTAAAAATAGCATAAAAATAGATATGACTAATAAGGAATATGAATTATTAGCTTATTTAGCAAAGAATAAAGGTAAGGTCATTACAAGAAATGAATTGTTGGATAAGGTATGGGGAATTGAATTTGTAGGTGATTCAAGAACTGTAGACATTCATATACAAAGGGTGAGAAAGAAGTTGGATGAAAGCAAGAATTCTTCTTTAATAGAAACAGTCTTTGGAATAGGCTATAAGATGGTAGGTTAATTAATATGAAATATTCAATACAATATAAAATATTTATTTATTTTTCTATTATTATATTTATTGCTCTATCTTCATTACTTTTTGTATCGTACAAACTTACAGAAAAAAATAACGAGAATATCATAAACTCTGATATGGTAGAGACAAAAAGAAATTTAGACATTTATCTAAAGCAATATTTTTTAATTAATAATATGGAACTGTCTAAGAAAAATTTTTTATTAGAAGCTGAAGACATATCAAGTCAGCTTACAGCTCAAATAGGAAACAAAGTTGAAGTTTTTGATATGGAAGGGAAAAACATCTCTGATAATACGGAGAGTAGTACTAAGTATGATTCAAAAGATATTACAGAGGCCATTGAAGGAAAAATTAATTATAGTGCCGAAACAGCAAACGGAAGGACTATGGTCAATCTTTCCTACCCAGTTGTTGTGAATAATGAGGCAGTTGAAATAATCAGATATAGTAAAGATTATACTGATCTTTTTAATTATAGCAAAAACTTTAAAAATATTAGCAATATATTTGCAGTTATTATATTTTTAGTTATATTAATTTTTTCACTTTTATTTTCTAAACAAATTACCAGACCAATAAAAAAGCTTGCTGAAGCTTCTGAGGATGTTGCTAAGGGAAATTTTGAAATTGACTTAAAGGTAAAAACAAAAGATGAAATTGGATATTTAGCTGAAAGATTTAATATAATGGTAGGGAAAATCAAGGAACAGATAGCAATAATAAAAAAAGATAAGGATGCATTAGAAAAATTACAAAGTGAAAATAAAACTTTTTTTGACAACGTGACTCATGAGCTAAAAACTCCAATAACAACAATTATGGGGTATGCTCAGGCTATTGAAGAGATGGATTTATCTGAAGATCAATTTTACAAGAAAGGCTTAAATTGTATTATCGAAGAAAGCATTAGATTAAACAATATGGTTATAGACTTACTTGAACTTGCCAAGACCTCATCAAATCATTTTAGTTATAATTTCGATGATATAGATATTAGCAAAATACTAATAAGTACATGTGAAGAGATGGGTATTAAAGCTAAAAAATATAATATTAAAATCGTTACAAGTATTGGATATGATCTTCACATATATGGTGATAAAGAAAGACTCAAGGAGGTTTTTGTAAATCTCTTGGATAATTCTATGAAGTATGGAAATGTTAATTCAAATATTTATGTTAATGCTTATAAAGAAGAACAGGAGATATTTATCAAAATTAAAGATTTAGGCGAAGGTATATCAGAAGAAAATTTAAGTAAAATTTTTGAACCTTTTTATAGAGTTAATAAAAAAAGTGCAAGGCAAAAAGGAAGTGCAGGACTTGGGTTAACAATAGTGAAAGAGATAGTTGAAAAACACCAGGGAAACATTAGAGTAAGTAGTAAACTAAATGAAGGTACAGAGATAACTATGAAATTTAGAGGTGACTTAAATGATAAAGCTTAAGAATATTAGACAAATAGGTAATAAAGTCCTTTTGCTTGCTATTTTTCTTTTATTCATTGTGTCCTTCTATTTTATTAACTTAACCTATTCAAATAATAATATCATTAATAAGGTTGTAGTGCTTGATAAAAACTTATTTAAGAGTGATTTTCCTGATAATATAATAAATGACTTATCAATGGAGAAAGTTGAAAAACTAAATCTTCCCTACAGCGTAAATGATGCTACCTTCATAAAAGACAATATTTTTGCTGTTCAAGGCACACCTAAGTTAACATCAGAAATAAAAAAGTATTCTATAGATGAAAAAGACTTAAAACTTATAGATAATAAGAATAATGTATATTCAGATATCGATATTTCTCAATTAAGTGACTATGATTTAAAAAAAGTATTAGTTTCTCCTAATGGGAAAAATATTCTCTGCCTATTTGAAAATTACAAAAATCAATCTTTTGCCAATTTACTTTATGATGTAGATAAAAAAACTCAGATTATTCAATACGAAAAGTTATTAGCTGCTTGTTGGTTACCAGATAGCAATAAATATATAGGAGTAGATAACTATGTATTTATAAAAGATATTTCAAGCGGAAAAAGGACTAACTTAATAGCAATGAATCAAATGTTTGATAAAGATAGTATTAGTGGAAGTAAAGAGATTGAAGTAGCAGTATCAAAAGATGGTAATAAAGTCTATGTAGTGTATGATAATGTTTGTGGGTATTTTAGCATTAATGGTACTGTTATACCAAAACTAACAGTACTTAGTAGTAGGTATATTAGCAATATTACAGCAGTGTCTAGCTCAAGTATTGCTTACCAAGGATTTGATAATGGAGAAATTTGTATTTATATATATTCTTTTGATACAAATACAATAGTGCCGATAGTAAGGTTGCCTGGGAAAAAAATTAATGGTTATACAGCTAGCAATGATGGGAAAATGATAATATATAGTGTTTTTCTAAATGAGTCTAGCGAGCTTCATGCAGTTTATATTGATGGAAATAGAGCCTACAAAGATCAAATTATATATAAAGATAACAAGTTTATAAATTCTGTAAAACTGTCTTATGACAATAATGCTCTAACTTTTCTAGTGACAGATAAAGATATTTCTACTATATTTAAATTTAACTTTAAAAAATAAATTTTATAGCTTAAAAATCACTACGAATAGTTGTCTCGTAGTGATTTTTAATTAATAAGAATCACAGATGAAATTATTTATAACTAAGTTTTTGCTAATTACTAGATTAATTTTAGATTTTATGATTTATATGAAAATTTTAGGGTATATTTATATAGTATGACAAATAGTAGAAACTATGAGTAAAGTCATGAATTAGTTAAATTGAATAAGAAAATACTTGAAATATCGAGTTAATCCGACATAATAATTAATTCATGAAATAGAAAATACAAGTATAATATATATATATTTATTATAAGGAGTATGAAGATGAACGAAAATCAAATTTTTATCCATAACAACGGAGAATTAGGTCTTATAGTTTTAGAAAGCTGTAGAGCTTTAGGACAAAAAATTGATGAAGAAATCAAGGCTAAAAGGGGCGTAAGTGAATCTTTTTTAATTCCTTCAGATGAAATACGCTTTTCTAATGGGGAAGGAAAGGTAAAGCTTTCAGAAACAGTTAGAGGTAAAGATATTTACATACTTTGCGATGTTGGTAATCATAGTTGCTCATATAATATGTTTGGAGTAAAAACTTTTAAAGGTCCTGATGAACATTTCCAAGACATAAAAAGAACTGTTTCAGCTATAAGAGGGAAGGCAAGAAGAATAACTGTTATAATGCCACTTCTTTATGCTTCAAGACAACACAGAAGAAAGGGTAGAGAATCCCTTGACTGTGCTTTAGCATTACAAGAATTAGAAAGATTAGGAGTGCAAGAAATATTAACCTTTGATGCACATGATCCTAATGTTCAAAATGCGATTCCACTTTTATCTTTCGAAAATTTCTATCCTACTTATGACATACTAAAGACTTTTATCACAGAAGAAAAGTCAGCAGAAATAGATAAAAATAAAATGCTAGTAATCAGTCCTGACACAGGAGCCATGGATAGAGCTATATACTATTCAAGTGTGCTAGGTCTAGATGTTGGTCTATTTTATAAGAGAAGAGACCATTCTACAATAGTTAATGGTAAAAACCCTATAGTAAAACATGAATATATGGGAAGAGATGTTGAGGGTCAAGACGTGCTTATCGTAGATGATATGATTGCATCTGGAGAGTCTGTGCTTGATATAGCAAAAGAACTTAAAGCAAGAAAAGCAAGAAATGTTTATGTAGCTGCAACTTTTGCATTCTTTACAGAAGGAGCTGAAAAGTTCCAAAAGTTCTATGAAGATGGTACTATAACAAGAGTTTACTCAACAAACCTTACATATATAGCACCTGAAGTTCAAGAAGCAGAGTGGTTTAAAAAAGTAGATATGTCACAATTTATTGCTAGAATAATAAATAGATTAAATGGTGACCAATCTATTGCTTCATACATGGATGCAACATATGTAATATCTGAGTTGTTAAAAAATAGATAATAGTAAAGATTTTGATAATATTCCTATATGCAAAAAAAGGTTAGAACTAAAATTTTAGTTCTAACCTTTTTCATTTTATTTCACTATAAATTTAAAATATTGATTTGGTAATTAATGGACTACTAGATTATTTATCCACTTCTTAGATGCAATTCTAGGAAATCCAACAATAAACTTGGCTATTTCCTCCATAAATACAAAGATATAAACTTTATCTATCGACATATGGAAGTATAATCCGGCTAGAGCAACTAAAGGCACCCCTACAAGCCACATTCCACCGATATCTAATAGTAGACAAAATTTTGTATCTCCACCGCTTCTAAGTATACCAACAACATTTGTATAATTGAATACCTTTATGAAAAGAAATATCCCTAGTATATGAAGTAAGGATTTAGAGTAATTGTGGACCTCCGGGGACACACTATAGGCATATAAAATTGAAGGTGCTCCTAAATATATTATAAGACCTACAATAACACCAATAAGTGGATTCATTATTATAAATCTTTTAGCATATAGAAAAGCTGTCTTTTCGTCCTTCTGTCCTATCTTTTGACCTATCATTATGGCTGCAGCATTTCCAAAGCCTAAAAATACAACCATAGCAAGTCTATCTATAGTACTTACTATATTAGTTGAGGCAACAATAGCCGTGCCCATATGAGCGTATACAACCGAGTAAATAGTGACACCTAAAGCCCAGAAGCTTTCATTCAAGATAACAGGTATAGTTATCTTAAAGAATCTCTTAGCAAATTCCATTGATATGTCTAATAGTTCTTTTGGCTTTGCAGCAAGAGGAAATTTAAATTTATATACAACAAATATCATTAATATAAATTCTACAATACGAGCTATCAATGTGCCTAAAGCAGATCCGTATACTCCAAGTCCAGGAATACCAGCAACACCATACACTAAAGTGAAATTTAGAACAGTATTTACTGCTAAAGCAATAATACTAACTACCATTGGAGCTTTTACCTGCCCTAAACTTCTTAAGGTTGCAGCATAAGCAAATGATACTGCGGTAACTATATAACTAAGACAGATTATTCTTAAATAGTTTGCTCCCATTTTTATAACTGCTGGATCATTAGAGAAAATACTCATTATTTGTCTAGGAAAAATTAAAGCAGCAATGGTAAAAACTGATGACACTGCTATTGCAGTAATAAGACAGATTCCTAGAACTCTTTTAATATTCTTCAGGTCCTTTTTTCCCCAGTATTGCGCCGTAAAAATCGAAGCACCACTTACTACACCAAACAACACTAGATTTAGCAAGAAAAACATTTGGTTAGCTAGTCCAACACTTGCAATTGCAACTTCCCCTAATCCGCCTATGATTATATTGTCAAATAAATTTAACGAAGACAATATAAAGTTTTGAAGTGCAATGGGAAAGGCTAGCTTTATCGTGTCTTTAAAAAATTTTTTGTCTGAAAATAAAGATAATAAGTTCATAAAAGTAACCTCCATAACATTAGCCATATAATTATAGCATAATTTGAAGGTATTATCATACTATCCTAATTTAATCGATTTTCTACTTTAGCTTTCCTACTATAGGTATATTATTTAAAACTTTTGTTCCATGTTGTGATTGAGTAGTGCTTGAATTGTTTGTATTATTTTTATTTGAAGTCTCATTTGTTTTTGTGCATCCAATTAAAGTAAAGGATAAAAATTATACGAACGTACCACAGTTACTTTTTTTATCAATAATGTTAAGATTATATCGAGGTGATAAATTTGAAAAAGAAAAAAATATTAGTAATCGGAAGTTTGAATATGGATTGGGTAATACCCGTTAATAATATACCTAAAGAAGGTGAAACAATTTTAGCCGAAAGTTATATAGAAATTCCAGGAGGAAAAGGAGCAAACCAGGCTTTTGCTGCCCAAAGGTTAGGTGGAAGTGTCACAATGCTTGGTATGGTAGGCGATGATACTATAGGAGAGAAACTAATATCAAATCTTGCGGCAGAGAGAATTGATATAACAAGAATAGAAAAAATTAAACAATTAAATTCTGGTCTAGCCATAATATATGTGAATAAAGAAGGGGCAAATAGCATTGTAGTACTTCCAGGAGCAAATTCTAGTGTTGATAAAAATTACATAGATAAGAACATAGATATATTAAAAGATAGTGATATCATTATGCTTCAGATGGAAATCCCAAAAGAAACTGTTTTTTATATAATAGAAAAAGCTTCTGAAATGAACAAAATAATAATATTAAATCCAGCACCTGCTCCAGAAATTCTGCCAAAGGAGTTGTTAGATAAGATTGATTTCTTAACACCTAATGAAACAGAATTAGAAAAGTTGACTGGAAATTTAGTAAATGATATCGATAGTGCGATAAAAGCTTCACAGATTCTTTTATCAAAAGGTGTAAAAAACGTCATAGTTACATTAGGAGAGAGTGGTGCTTTACTTTTAAATAATAATATATGTGTTACGTTTAAAACTGAAAAAGTTAAAGCCATTGATACCACAGCAGCAGGTGATTGCTTCAATGGGGCATTTGCTGTAGCGTTAAGTGAGGGATGTAGTATAGAACAAGCTATACAATTTGCAAATAAAGCGGCCTCAATTTCTGTTACTAGAAAGGGAGCTCAGCCTTCTATACCATTTAGAAATGAATTATAAAAGATAGATTTATAAAAGATTTTAGATTTAGTTTAGAATTATTTAATAATTTCTTTCAATTAATTTTATAATCAGCATGTACAATAAAGATGTACTATTTCAATATAGGGATAATATCTAAAGTTGAATGGTGCATCTTTATATAATGCTATGAAATTAATTATGGAATATATGTATGATTACATGGGAGGAATTTTGGATGAAAAAGAAAGTAATAGCTATAGTATTAGTAGCAATAGTAGTGGTTGGAGGATTAGGTTATGCTAGAAGCAGAAAAAATACAACACATTTTCTAAGCGTAAAAACTGCAAGCGTATCAACTGGTGATATCCAGTCATATCTTTCTACTACTGCAACTATAAAATCTAAGAATAGTAAAGATTATTATCCAATCCAAGGTAAAGTTAAAAAAGTAAATGTCAAAGTTGGAGATTCAGTAACAAAAGGACAAGTACTTGTTGAATTTGATGTAACTGATCCAAATGTAAGTGTAAAACAAGCTCAGATAAACTATGATAATGCAGTGCTTGCAAAACAGATACAAGTAAATGCAAATAATGCTCTTAAAAATAGCATACCTGATTTGGATAAACAGATTTCAGATTTAAATAATCAAATTAATGAAGCAAAGAAGAATCCTCAAACTGCAACTAACGTATCAGCATTACAGTCACAATTAGCAACAATCCAATCAAAAAGAGATGCTGCAACAAAGCCACAATTTAGCGATGAACAGCTAAAGCAATCAGATAATACTATTGCACTTCAAAAACTTGCATTAGATACAGCTAAAGATAACCTTTCAAAAAGTCAAAGTACAATAGTTGCTGATTTTGATGGAGTAGTAACTGCATTAAATGTTTCTGAGGGTGCAGCTACAGCGGCAGCAGCACAACCAGCTATAACAATACAAGATGTGAACAATTTAAAGGCTGTAATGTCAGTTGGAAAGTTTGATGCTGCAAAGATTCAACTTGGACAAGAAGCAGTTATAAAAAGTGGAGATAAAAAACTAAAAGGAAAAGTTTCATTCATTGGGCCAGCAGCTAAAACTACTGCATCGGCAACTGGAACTGAATCAACACTTCCAGTAGAAATTGACATATTAGATAAACCAGACGGATTAAAAATTGATTTTGACACAGATGTAGATGTATTACTTGGACAAGTAAACAATGTAATAAAAGTACCAGCTGAAAGCTTAAGAACTGATAAAAATGCTAGAAATTATTTGTATGTTATAAGTGGTGGAAAAGCAGTAGAAAAAGAAGTGAAACTAGGGCTTCAATCTGACATGGAAGCACAAGTAACTGAAGGATTAAGCAATGGGGATAAGGTAATACTTAATCCAAGCTCAAGTGTTAAAGATGGAGTAACGGTAAAAGAAGCGGGTGATGGTAAGTAATGCTAGAGGTTAAAGATATAATTAAGAAGTATGTAAACGGAGATATTAATTTTACTGCACTTAAAGGTATAAACCTTAAAATTGAAAAAGGTGAATTTACTTCTATTATGGGACCATCAGGCTCTGGTAAATCTACTATGATGAACATAATTGGATGTCTGGATAGAATGGACAGCGGAACATATATTTTAAATGAACAAAATGTATCAAACCTTACAGATAAAGAATTGGCATTTATTAGAAACAAAGAGATAGGATTCGTTTTTCAAGCCTTCAATCTATTACCTAGAATGACGATCTTAGAAAATGTTGAACTTCCTATGGTATACGCTGGTGTACCTAAGAAAATTAGAAGAGAAAAAGCTTTATCGGCTCTAGATAAGGTTGGTCTTGGTGACAGAGTAAAACATAAACCAAATGAAATTTCAGGAGGACAGAAACAAAGAGTTGCTATTGCTAGAGCAATAGTAAATACTCCAGCAGTAATAATGGCTGATGAGCCTACAGGAAATCTGGATACACAGTCTTCTATAGAAATAATGAAAATATTCCAGGACTTAAATAACGAAGGTGCAACTGTAATAATGGTTACTCATGAACCAGATATAGCTCAGCACACCAAAAGAATAGTTAGGTTCAAGGATGGACTAATAGTTGATGACTATTTAGTGGAAAACAGAATAATTCTATAGGAGGTAAAACTAATGAATATAATAAGTAGTTTACTAGAAAACTTTAAAATGGCTGTTGATAGTATCATATCTAATAAAATGCGTTCTTTTCTAACAATGCTTGGTATAATAATAGGAATTAGTTCGGTTATAGCAATTATATCATTAGGAGCTGGCGGACAGGAGTCTATAACTGGTGAGTTCGAAAAACTTGGTTCATCAACTGTAAATGTATCTACTGATACAACAAAAGCATCTGAAAGTGATTTGATAACTTTTGAAGATATAAAACAAATAAAAAACAAGGTTGATACAGCAAGATATGTAGCTCCAAGTGTATCTAAAAATGGAGTTGCAATTTCTGATACTAGCAATAAAAGAGCAAGTATAAGTGGAACTAATACTGACGGATTTATAATACAAAATACTGAGTTCTTATATGGAAGAGCTTTTAATGAAAGAGAATATACAGAAGGTAAAAATGTAGTAATAATTGACGAAGACTCTGCAAATGATTTGTTTGGATATACAGATGTTACAGGAAAGAGTATTAAAATTGGGTCTGCAAAATCTCCAATTAAAGCCACAATAATAGGGGTTACTGTTTCACCTTTTGGATCGACTTTCAAAAACATGGGTAGAAATCAAAGACCAGGTATATTCTATGTACCTGCTACACTACTACAAAATATGTACTCAAATGAATTTTCTATTGATAAGATAAGCATAATGGCTTCTGATAAAGATGCATTAGAAGAAACAGGCAATAGTGCAAAAAACGTATTAGAAAGTAGGCATAATAACAGAGGAAAAGATATTTATACTGCTCAAGGAGCCTTGAGCCAGCTTGAACAAATAAATAATGTACTTGGAATTTTCACTACCTTTATAGGAGCAGTTGCTGCTATATCACTTATTGTAGGTGGAATAGGAGTAATGAATATAATGTTGGTTTCAGTAACTGAAAGAACTAGAGAAATAGGTATAAGAAAAGCAATTGGTGCTACAACCAACAAGATACTGCTTCAATTTTTGACAGAGTCAGTTATAATTTCTCTAATTGGAGGAATCATAGGATTGCTTGTAGGAATTGCTGGAGCTTATGCAATAGGTAGTTTTGCAAGTATTACACCATCTTTATCAATATCTGCAATCATAGGAGTAATAGCTTTTTCTTCAGCAGTAGGAATTTTCTTTGGAATTTATCCTGCTAGAAAAGCTGCTAAGCTAGATCCTATTGAAGCATTGAGATATGAGTAAATTTTATTAAGTAGGGGTGAATTTATATGAAATTCGTAAATAAACTTACTATGACAAGATTGATTTTAGCAACGATCTTTTTAGTATTTATGTCTATAAAGGGAATACCTCATCGTAGAAGTATTGCTACAATGGTGTTTATTGCTGCTACCATGATAGATGTATTTTATGAGAATTTTATTAGGAAAGAGAATAAATCAGACAAATTAGTTGTTTTAATAAATTCATTGATTGATAAAATCCTTGTTACTACAGCTTTGATCTATTTAGTTGAAACAAGTATAATACCTAGTTTTGTAGCTGTAACCATTATATCAGTAGAGTTTGCTATTGGTGGACTTGTATCAATAGGTAATTCAGATGGTCTTTTGCTAGCAAAAAGTACTTTGGAAAAAGTAAAAACTGTTTTTCAAATGAGTTCTATAATAATACTGCTTTCTAAAATGAGTATTGATTATAATTTTCACAAAGTAAAAGAATATGTAGCGAATAGCTTTATTAGTGTAATACCTTACATGGTATTGTATCTCGCACTTTTAGTAACAGTTATATATGCAGTTGATTATTTCTTTAAGAACAGACAATTTATTAACATTGATAGATAAATGAAAGGAGGGATTTCGTGTATATAAAAAGGAAATTGAAGTTGACATATGTAATGATTCTTATTACGTCATTTTTACTTTTGATATGTTTAAGTAATGTATTTATTGCATTAACAGAAAGCAATTCAAAATACGATGTTTCAGGCAAGTTAGGAAAAGGAAACTTTGCATTCTTTACTGAGCTTGTAACAGAAAATAATAAATTGCTACAAAAAGTAAATAGTGAAGTTTTGACTAATCCGGATAACTTTTTAAATCATGATTATCTCCTCCAACTAGAAAATAGTTCAAATATGAAATATACTGGAATAGTAACTTTAATTAACAATAAAATTGACTATTCTTCAAATTTTATACGAAAAGATTTAAGTGAAGATGCATTAACTTCTTTTAATTCAAATTCTAATGACCAGTTTAAAAAGAAGATTATAATATTATGGAAACAAGACTTTACAACAAGTAATAAAGATAAAGGGAGTATCTATTATATAATAGATCTGGAAAGCTATAAAAAGTTATTTAAACAAAATGTCTTGATAGTTATGGTGTTAATTTTAATTATATTAATGGCTACTAACGGCATAATAACTTACTTTGTGTCCAAAAGTATTGTTAAGCCTTTAAAAGAGTTAGATAAAGGTGCTGGAGAAATCCTAAAGGGAAATTTGAATTATAAGCTAGACATTGACTCTAAAGATGAAATAGGAGAAGTAGCAGAAACTTTTGAGGAAATGAGATTAAGACTTAAAGAATCTCTAGAAATTCAAAATCAGTACGAAGAGAATCGTAAAGAACTGATAGCAAGTATATCTCATGATTTGAAGACTCCGATAACCTCTATTAAAGGTTATATAGAAGGAATTAAAGATGGGGTAGCTGACACACCTGATAAGATGGAGAAGTACGTAAATACTATTTTGACCAAAGCAAATTACATGGATAGTTTGATAAATGATTTATTCTTATATTCAAAACTAGAATTGAATAAGGAACCTTTTAAATTTCAAACTGTTGATATGAATATTTATATTCAAGATTGTGTTGAAGAAATAAATTTTGATCTTGATCAATCTAAAGTTGAATTGATAGCTGATGTCCCACAAAAACCTACTTTGATTGATATAGATGTACAAAAATTAAAAAGAGCTATAATGAATGTAGTAGAAAATTCCATAAAGTACAAAACTGACAATAAGCTTATTATAGCTATAGTTGTTAAGTCAAATGATGATTTGGTGATTGTTGAAATACGAGATAATGGAAAAGGAATTTCAAAGGAAGCATTGCCATATATTTTTGAAAGGTTTTATAGAGCAGATACTTCTAGAGAAACAGTTATTGGTGGTAGTGGTCTAGGTCTTGCAATAGCTAAAAAAATTATGGATGAGCATACTGGCAAAATATCAGTAAGTAGTGAATTGAATAAAGGGACATCTATATTTCTTAGTTTTAAAAAATAACATAAGGACATATTTATAAATTTTTATATCTAGGTAGGTGAGATTTAATGCAAAAAGTATTGATAATTGAAGATGATGTTAGTATTGCAGATCTTGAAATGGATTATTTACAAATCAATGGCTTTGAGGTTGATATTGAAAATAATGGTGATAACGGATTAGCAAAAGCTTTGAATGAAGACTATAATTTAATAATTTTAGATCTCATGCTTCCTGGTATAGGAGGATTTGAAATATGTAAAAAGATTCGTGCAGAAAAAGAGATTCCTATAATCATTGTATCTGCCAAGAAGGAAGACGTTGATAAAATGAGAGGATTAGGGCTTGGTGCAGATGATTATATGACTAAGCCATTTAGTCCTAACGAAATGGTTGCTAGAGTTAAAGCTCATATCTCAAGATATGAAAGATTAAAAAGCGGTAATAGTGTAATAAATAAAGAAATAATTGAAGTTAGAGGTATCTCTGTAGATAAAACTGCTAGAAAGGTATATGTTAATGGTAAAGAAATAGAGTTCACATCAAAAGAATATGAACTTTTGCTTTTACTTTTAAATAATCCAAATAGAGTTTTTTCAAAAGAAGAATTATATGAAAGGATTTGGGGATTAGATCCTGTTGGTGGTATAGCAACAGTTACAGTCCATGTAAGAAGATTAAGAGAAAAAATAGAGTTTGATCCATCAAATCCAGAATATATTGAAACTATATGGGGTATTGGCTATAGATTTACTTTATAATTTACATTAAAAAAGAAGTGAGCAAAATTTTTGCCGCTTCTTTTTTAATGTAAATTTTTATTGTAAAAATTTATAATCTTCATCAATGATTTTATTAAGTTCTAATTGTTATAACCGATAAATATATATTACAAAAAACATCAAAATACGACAAAAATGTAGTGCTGATTTGTTTTAATTGAATAATATTCATTTAACTAATTAAATTTTATTTTGGTAGAAGGGAGATTGGTATGTTTCAATGGTCTAAAATGTATGAAACAGGATCAAGTTTTATAGATGACAATCATAAAAAATTGTTTGAAATAGGCTATGATGTATTAACATGTACGCAATCTGGAAGCAATGAAGTTAATATAAGCTATTTCAACAATGCTCTTAAAGATTTTATATCATACGCAAAATTCAGTTTTTCTATTGAAGAAGATTATATGTCTGAGATTGAGTATAAAGAATTTGTAAACCATAGGCGAGAACATTACTTTTTTATTAAAAGATTATGTTATTATGACTTTGATGATATCATTGCTGATAAAGAAACATTACTTAGAGTGTTTGAATTTATATATTCATGGTTAGATCAACACATGATTTCTGAGGACCTAAAGCTTTTTAATAAACAGCTTTAAGTATAAATGGGTTTAATGTTTATAATTGTTTTGCAGGGAGTCGTGATATGAGTAAGAAAAAGATAAAAATATTTCTAATGATGTTAATATATTTTATTTGCTTTACTTCCTTTGGAGTAAAAGCCGCAACAAAAGTTATTTATCAAGTTGATAAAAATTATCCTCCGTATACATTTTCAGCTAAAAGTTATTTGCATGGCTTCGATGTAGATTTAATAAATCTAATATTTAATAGTGATAAATATGATGTACATGTATCTTCTGATAATTGGGATTTTATTTACAAAAGATTAATTTCAGGAGAAGTTGATGTTGGTGGTATAGCCGGAATAATTGACAGTAGAAAATCAGAAATGCTGTTTACTAAGCCTTTATTTAAAGCATACTCCGCTGTTTATACTCGTCATAATTATAGACCAGTTGATTTAAATAAGCTGAAGGAATATAGAGTTGGAGTTGGTAAAAGCTATTTTACAGAAAATATTTTAAAGGATAAGCTTGGAGTTAATAACTATATTGCTTATGATAATATGGAAGATGCTGTTAAAGATCTTGAAGATGAAAAAATAGATGTAATCTTCGAAAATCAACAGTTAATGGATTATATACTAATGCATAAGAACTTAAAAGGTGAGATAATTCCGCAAGTTACTAATTTATTTCCTGTGGAAGAAGCTTATGCGGTAAGTAAGGATAAACCTGAGCTTGTGGCATATATTAATACTAGAATTGATCAACTAAAGAAGTCAGGTGTCTTTGAAGAACTATATAAAAAGTACTTCTACGCTAATTCGGAAGAATATTTAGAAAATCAACATAGGAACTATCTAACGTTGTTAGGATTTGCTATATGTATAATTGTTATAATATTTATTGTTTTGAAGGTTTATATTGATAGACTTAAATCTACTGTTTCAAAAAATTATGATGAGCTAGCTGTTGTTAATACGGAGTTATCTGAAACAAAAACAAACTTGGAAAATCAATATGAACAATTATATAAAAATCAAATTGCGCTTAAGGAAAGTGAAGAAAGATATCGTTTAGTTTTAGAAGCATCAAATGACGGTGTTTGGGATTGGGACGTAGAAAATGATATAGGCTACTTATCAAAGCCATGGAGAGATTTGTTAGGAGTTCAAGAGGATGAAATTGAAAATTATTTTGAATTCTTAAAAGAAATTGTTTATCCTGAGGATAGAAAGTCAGTATTAAGTTCTTTAGAAGAATATTTCATGGGAAAAACTAATTCATATGAGGTTTTCTTTAGATTAAATTTACAAAGAGAAGAATTTATATGGATTCAGTGTAAAGGAAGGATTTTCAGAAATGAAGATGGGTCAATTGTGAGGATGGCTGGCTCCATTTCTGATATTACTGAAAAGAGAAATTACCAATCAAAGATTTTTAAAATGGCGTACTATGACAATTTAACCAATCTTCCTAATAGAACTTATTTAAATGATAAGTTAGATGAATTAATAAAAAATGTTACAAAAAAAGGTGGAAAGGCCGCAGTTTATTTTCTAGACTTAGATAATTTTAAAAATATCAATGATACACTTGGACATGACTATGGTGATATAGTTCTAAAATGCGCTAGTAACGAATTATTGTCTGTACTAGGAGAAGACTATACTGTAGCCAGATTTGGTGGAGATGAGTTTATAATAATACAACATAAGTTAGATAACGAGCTTGAACTTAACGAAACCGCTCAGAAAATAATAAAAATTTTTGATAAACCTATATTAATCAATAATCAACCTTTTTATGTTGCTGCAAGTATCGGAGTAGCAATCATACCAGAACATGGTATAGAATCGGTTGAAATATTAAAAAAAGCCGACATAGCTATGTACAATGCTAAAGAAGAGGGCAAGGGCAGATTCAAAATATATGATGAAGAAATGTCTAAAAAAGTTCAATTAGAAAGTGATTTTGAAAAGAGCATAAGAAAAGCTATAATTCAAAAAGAATTTTACTTAAATTATCAACCATATTTTGATGCAATAAGTGGTGAATTAGAAGGTGTAGAAGCCTTAATAAGATGGAATCATCCAAAAAGAGGTATAATACCACCAAATGAATTTATTCCTTTAGCAGAAAAAACTGGTTTAATTAAGGAAATAGGTGATTGGGTTCTAATGGAGTCTTGTAAACAGAATAAAACTTGGCAGGATAAGGGCCTAAAGAGAATTCCAGTAGCAGTAAATGTATCTGAACATCAATTCCAATCTCCTCTATTTGTTGAGAGAGTAAAGACAATTTTAAAAGAAACAAATTTAGATCCTAAATATTTAAAGATTGAGATTACTGAAGGAACTGTAATAAAATCTTTTGATAACAATATTAGTATTTTAAATAAGTTAAAACAAATGGGCATTGGTATATCTCTCGATGACTTTGGTACAGGTTATTCATCCTTATCTTATCTAATAAAACTGCCATTAGATGTTATAAAGATAGATAAGAGTTTTGTCGATGATATTTGTGGAACTGAAGATACAAAGTTAATTATTGAAGATATAATCTCTATGGCTCACAAGCTAAACTTAGAAGTTATCGCTGAAGGAGTTGAAACCGATGAACAATTGAGGTACTTACAAAACCATAAAGGCGATAAAATACAAGGATTTTTATTTTCCAAACCTGTTTCTAGTACAGAAATAGAAAAGTTACTATAAGATAATTTACTATTTGTCAAAAAGGCTTAATCATAAACTATATGATTAAGCCTTTGTATTTTAATATCACACAGGTAGATAAGTTCATTTTTAAATATGATCTATAAAAAGCTATTTTAACTACATGAAATTAATAGGTTAGTTATGATTAAATTATTATGTTTTTTTACAACAAAAAACAATAGTAATTTTAAATTACTATTGTACAACATAAGAATGTGTTAACACGACTATATTATTATATATAAGAAACATAGTGATGCGGTTAGCACTAATAAAGATAATTTATCACCTAAATAAAATCTTTCGACTATAAATAAGCACATCACTACCCAATATTAATGGTTCACTCGACCTTATTAAATATTTACACAACTATATATAATCTTTCGGCTATATATAACCATTACAACACCCAATAAAATCTTATCTCGACCTTATATGATAAGTTGGAACCTCATTATGATCAAATAATGACCATAATAAAGCTTTTCCTAACCATATAAAATCTAATCCGTAAGTTTATAACTCGGATATTACTTATATAAAATAGAAAAACTATTATTATAAGTATAGAATAAAGAAATTCAATTATTTTAATCAAATTATTTCATCTTATATCAATATAAAATCGATAGTTTTGAAAGTTTGATATAATTAACTGACTCTTTTCATCACTATGTTCCTTACACTATTAATATAACCTTTTTTTAAAATTGAATACTTAGTAAATGTAGGGGTTAATTTAATAATTTTACAATCTTAAAGTTTATTGTAGAGCTGTTTAACTATAAAGAGTGTCTTCAATAATATAATTAGATTTTTTAATTAGGTTTATAGTAGTGACTCTATAAAATTATAGGCTTTTTCATCTTCAAAGGAAGAAAGCTTCACGTTTCTAATCTCAGCTTTACTCGAATTAAAAGTCAAGAGTTTCTTAAGGTCTTCATAATATGTATGTCGATTAATTCTAATATTGCTTATTAATAATTTTTGACAACATGGCTTGCTATTAGCATCTGAAGGTAAGAAAAGCATAGCAAGACCGCCAACGTATTTTCCCTTGTTTATGTTTGGTTTTCTCATACTTAGATAGGTTATGCCATCTTCAACACTTTGCATGTTAAAAGTCATGATTTTTTCAGAATTATTAATACTTCCTGAGAAGTTTTTCATAACAGAATCACCTGAAATTATTTTAAATTGTATTCTTCCATTTTCAAATTCTAAGATTCCTTCATGTATTGAGTCTTCCTTACCCATATTAGTAGCAAAAAAATAGCAATAATAACTGTGGAAAAATATATCATTATTTGAATTTAGTCTTTTCTCAATACTTTCTAGATCTAATGCTGATAATCTCAGCCTTATAAATCTATCAATCTTGATATTATATACATTACAGATATAAGCTAATGTTTCAATAGAAGGAAATGCATCACCTGCTTTATACTTAGAAAGCAAATCTTCTGATACTCCAATCTTTTTTGCCAGTTGTTTTTGTGTTCCTTCAAGTTGAATTAACTTCTTTAGATTATATATGAAGTTATTTGATATATCTTCAAATAAACTATTTTTAGATGCTTTGACAATATTAATTTGATTTAAAGAATCTTTTTTTGTTGCATAGAGTTTTTCATTATCAATATGGTTCATATCCTTAGTACTTTTTGTTCCTTTATTCAATAAAAAACCTCCTTAGAGTATTTTCTTATAATTTAAGTTGAATAATATTCAACTTAAATTATAACATTTTCAATTTAATCACATATTTTTATAGATTCATTGAGCATTAACCTCTTATATATTACCATAATAATGGATTTTCAATAAATATTAAAATTATTAAATTTAATCAACTAAAAGAAAGGATCATTATTATGACTGATATTATTACCTCTATAATTTTTTCGTTTTTACTTTCAATAGCAATCGGAAGATTAATCATACCAATTCTAAAAAAAGAAAATATAGGACAATACATAAGAAAAGAACAGCCTAAGGACCATCAAAAGAAAGCTGGCACGCCAATTTTTGGAGGATTTATATTTATTATTTCAACAGTAGCTACTTCTGTCATCATGATAAAAGAATTTAATAATGAAGTAATATTTATTATTTTGTCATTTCTAATCTTTGGTGCTGTTGGTTTTGTAGATGATGCCCTAAAAACCTTCAAAATGAAAAATGAAGGTTTAAGTGTACTTCAAAAACTCATTCTTATATTGATAGGAGCAAGTTACCTAATATATTTTGCTGATAAAAATTTAAATATGAACGATATATTAGTGCTTCCGTTTACACTTAAAACCATTCATATTGGAATATTTTACATTCCGTTTATTTTATTTTTCTATACCTGCGTAACAAATGCTGTAAATCTAACTGATGGCCTAGACGGATTAGCAGGAACAGTAACAATGCTTATAGCGATTTTTTTCACATCAGTTTGTATTCTTTTTGATAAGTATCACTTAGCGATAGTTTGTGGTTCACTGTTTGCCTCGTTAATAGGTTTTTTAAGATTTAATATATTTCCAGCAAAAATAATCATGGGAGATACTGGTTCTTTAGCTTTGGGTGGTTTTGTAGCTTCTATAGCAATTGTACTTAAGTTGCCACTTATTATACCCATAGTAGGAGGGGTATATCTAATCGAAACCTTGACTACATTTATTCAAATAATGGTATTCAAGATATCAGGAAAAAGGGTATTTAAGATGACTCCAATACATCATTCCTTTGAACTGTCAGGGTTTCATGAAACTAAAATTGTAACCATGTTCTCTATTATAACTGCAGTTCTTTGCATCATTGGGTATTTATCTTTGATTAATATAATACAATTTTAATTGTATTGTTGTACATCAAATGAACTCATGATTTGGATGCTACTTTTTTAAGAAGAGCTTTAAAAATATTACCCTGTGAGAAACTTTTTTCTTATGAAATGATTTTATATAATTTTCTATTATAAAAAACATAATTAAGACATAGTAGAATGTTCTTCTTGAAAAGGAAGTTATATAATGGTATATTTTATATATGCTAGTGTATATACATCTGTAAAGGAATGGTGAATGTTATGTCAATTATAGAAGAAATTCAAGCTTTAAAAACAGAAAAGGATGCAATAATACTTGCGCACTATTATCAACGGCCAGAAGTACAAGAAATTGCTGATTATATAGGAGATTCATACTACTTAAGTAAAATAGCTAAGGATTCAGATAAAAACACCATAGTATTTTGTGGTGTTAAATTTATGGCTGAAAGTGCAAAAATACTATCTCCTCATAAAAAAGTACTTCTGCCAGCATTAGATGCAGGCTGTCCTATGGCAGATATGGCTACTGCTGAAAAAATACTTGAGTATAGAAGTAAGTACCCTAAGGCTGCTGTAGTTTGTTATATAAATTCCTCGGCGGAAGTAAAAGCTGTAAGCGATATATGTTGTACTTCTTCCAATGCATTAAAGATAATTAACTCAATTGAAAATGAACAAATTATATTTTTACCAGATAAGAATTTAGCCTCATATATTCAAGAAAAGGTTCCAAATAAAGAGATAATACCTTGGCCAGGTTTTTGTATTACTCACAGAAGAATTCAAGTGGAAGAAATTCTTACTGCAAAGGATTCAATTGATGATTTATTAATTTTAGCCCATCCTGAATGTGAAAAGGAAATAAGAGATCTTTCAGATTTTATAGGAAGCACCTCAGAAATAATAGATTATGCAACTTCAAGCAATAATAAAAACTTTTTGATAGCAACAGAAGAAGGCGTTATCCATGAATTAAAAAAGAGAAACCCTAATAAAAAGTTCTTTACCCCAAGAGGAGGCTTAATGTGCATTAATATGAAAAAGACTTCTCTAAAGGATGTAAGAGATGTATTGCTTTTTGAAAAAAATGAAATTTTACTTGATGAAGAATTAAGAATTAATGCCTTTGATTGCCTAATGAGAATGCATACAATTTAGGAGGATTTAGAATCTAAACGGTATTTTTTTATTTCTAAAGTTTTATATTTGAAGGAAGGTTAAAGTATGATATTAAATACTGATGTTCTAATAATTGGGGCAGGTATTACAGGGTTAAATTTTGCATTAAACTTAAGAGATGATCTTGATATAATTGTACTTGCTAAGAATAATCTACAAGAATGTAATAGTTACTTAGCTCAAGGCGGTATCTCGGTACTTAGGAATGAAAATGATTATGAAGAGTATGTAAATGATACATTAGCTGCAGGTGGATATAAAAATAGAAGACAAGCTGTTGAAATCTTAGTTGGAGAATCAAGAGCTGCAATAAAAAGACTAGAACAATTAAAAGTTCCTTTCAATAGAGATAAGGATGGAGAGCTAATTTACACAAGAGAAGGAGCTCATAGTATTAATAGAATAGTACACTGTGACGACAATACCGGTGAGCAGCTTCATAAAGTTTTGGAGAAAAAAGTTAGAGAAAAAACAAATGTAAAGCTAATAGAAAACTGTTTCCTTGCAGATTTATTGACATTGAAAAATAGATGCATTGGGGCTTTAGCAATTAATGAAGGTAAAGAACTTAATATAATTGCTAAAACAACAATAATTGCCACAGGAGGAATTGGTGGGTTATTTAGAAATTCAACTAATTTTCATTCTATCAGCGGTGACGGTATAGCAATAGCTATAAAAAACAATATAGAGGTTGAAAATTTAAACTATATCCAGTTTCATCCTACATCTTTTTATGAAGATATAGAAGATAAAAGACGCCTCTTAATATCTGAAGCTGTAAGAGGAGAAGGTGGAAGATTATTAAATAAAGATGGTATCCGTTTTGTTAATGAGCTTCTTCCTAGAGATAAGGTTACAGAGGCTATTATTAAGGAAGAATTTAAGTACAAAAGTAATCACGTATATTTAGATATAAGTTTTTTAGAAAAAGATTTTATATTAAAGAGATTCCCTAACATTTATAAAAATTGTCTAGAAAGAGGAGTAGACATAACAAAGGAACCAATTCCAGTAACGCCTGCACAACATTATTTTATGGGCGGAATTAAGGTTGATATGTATTGTAGAACTTCCATGGAAAACCTTTATGCTGCTGGAGAAGTAAGCTCTACTGGTTTGCATGGTGCTAACAGGTTAGCAAGCAATTCGCTTCTTGAATCATTAGTCTTTTCAAATAGAGCTATGGAACATATTAATAGGACAATTTCTCCTTATTCAGTAATTTACAAAGATTTAATAAAGAGGCTTGAAGGAGATACGGATTACTATAGTAATAGTCTTTCTGTTATATTACAACAGGAAATAAAAAAAGTTAGAGGAGATATTATAAATGAATTGGTCGCTTTATGATGATATTTTTAAAAATGCAATTAAAGAAGACGCACCCTATGGTGATATAACCACAATGGCTATAACTAATGAGTCGAAAAAATGCACTGCAGACTTAATAGTTAAAGAGGAGGGAATAATAGCTGGACTAGGAGTATTTAAAAGGATTTTTGAAATTATAGGACCTATTGAAATAGATTTTTATATCAAGGATGGTGAATCAGTAAAAGAAGGACAAGTAATCGCAAAAATTCATGGAAAGTCTGATGTTGTTCTTACAGGTGAGAGGGTGGCCTTAAACTTTCTTCAACGTATTAGTGGAATTGCAACTACAACAAAGCAGTATGTTAATGAAATTAAAGAAACCAATGCTAAACTTTTGGACACAAGAAAAACTACACCAAACTTGAGAGTATTTGAAAAATATGCTGTAAAAATTGGAGGTGGAATTAACCACAGGCTAGGGCTGAGTGACGGAGTTCTTATAAAGGATAATCATATCGCAGCTGCAGGAGGAATAAGTAACGCTATTAGTTTAGTAAAAGCTGCTGTTCCTTTTGTAAGAAAAATAGAAGTAGAGGTTGAAGATTTGATGCAGTTGCATGAAGCCTTAGATGCTGGTGCAGATATAATAATGCTAGATAATATGGATGTTGAGACTATCTCGGAAGCAGTGCATATTGTGAATAAAAGAGCTTTAACAGAGGCCTCAGGTAATATATCCATAGAGAATATAAGAACAGTTGCTAAGACTGGTGTGGATTACATTTCCTCTGGAGCCTTAACTCATTCATCAAATATTCTTGATTTAAGCCTTAAGAATTTGAAAATTGAAGATTAGCATTAAAAAGATTATTAATATAAAAGGCTTAACACCAATTAGTTGATTTGGTATAAGCCTTTTTGTTATTTGCATATTATTTAATTAACTTACGACAACATAAAATTAAAAAAAGTATAACAACTATTGGAATAAAAGCAAACATTAGATTAAGCCCAACGAAAACTAAAACAACTGTTCCTACAACAGCTCCAATTATACCGAAAACTGCTCCGAAGACAAATTTTGTTAGGCTTATTATTAACCCAAACCCTAATACGAGAATCATTAAGATAAATCCTAAAATCATTTATATCACCATTCATTAAAATTTAGTTATGAGGCGTAGTATTCTACTTAGAAAACTTAAGTTAGAGCTCTATCTTCTCATAACCATATATATATTATATTAGCATAAATACTAATGTTATTATCGAAAACATCAGGATTTAAGAAAAATTTAAGAATGATGATATTGTAACATTCTAATGAATACGAGCATATATTAGGTTACAACAAGTAATTTTTGATTGCATCGCTTCTGTTAAAATATTGCGTATTTATATAAAATATTTTTAATAATAAAATTAATTGAATGAGATACTAGTATTAGTTGCCTAAGTTTGATAAAATTGATTATTGTAAAAAGCTTAGGGGGACATACTAATGAATACAGACAGCCGTAAAAATCTAATACTTAATGGTAGTATGTATAAAGTCATATTAACTTTATCACTACCTATAATGATAAGTAACCTAATACAAACATTGTATAATTTGGTTGATGGGATATGGGTCGGAAAACTTGGTTCAGTCCAGTTTGCAGCTACATCTTTTGTTTGGCCAGTTATTTTCCTGTTTATTTCAATAGGTTCAGGAATGTCTATTGCTGGAACTTCTTTATTATCACAGCTTATTGGTGCTTCGAAATACGAAAAAGCATCAAAATATGCATCTCAGCTAATCATAATTTCAGTTATATGCGCTGTTATTTTTTCAGCACTAGGATATTTAACAAGTCCAGTAATAATAAAATTAATGGGAGCAAGCGGAGATTTAGCATATTATAGCAATATATTTTTAAGAATAACTTTTTTAGACATGCCCTTTACTTTTATATTCTTTAGCTTTAATGCAATAATGAATTCTCAAGGTAATACTATAATGTCTACTATATTAAGTGGATGTAGTGTAATCTTGAATGTAATTCTAGATCCTATACTAATTTTTAATCTTAAACTCGGAATGGCTGGTGCTCCTGTTGCAACTTTAATTGCAAAGGCTGTACTTGCATTTGTAGGTTTATATATACTTCATAGATCTAAATCCGAAGTAAAACCTGATTTTAAGAATTTTAAGTTTGATATACGTTTAATTAAAAGAATTTTTAGAGTAGCTATTCCGTCTGCAATCGGACAGTCTGGTTCTGCTTTGGGCTTTATAGTTCTTAATGTGTTTATAGCTTCTTACGGTACAGCAACTATAGCGGCTTTTGGAATGGTAAATAGAATAACTTCCTTAATAATGCAACCAGCTATGGGAGTTGGAGCAGCACTTACAGCTATTGTTGGTCAAAATTTAGGTTCCGATAAAGTACATAGAGTAAAAGAAGCTTTTATTAAAGCAGTAAAGCTTACTATGACATTTTCAATAATAGGCGGCATTCTTATGGTGTGGAAGGACGAGCCTATAATTAACTTTTTTATTCAATCCAAGGATGATCCTTCTGTCATAACTCAAGGTATAACATATTTAATATATATTTCATTCTCAATGCCATTGATGGGGTTATTCAGTATTTATCAAGGTATATTTCAAGGTGCAGGGCACACTAAATATTCAATGAATATGGAAATAGGTAGACTTTGGCTTGTAAGACTACCTATGATACTTTTGTTTAAATATGTTACCGCTGCTGGTCCTGTAGGAATATGGTTCTCTATGTCCTTTAGTAATTTGATTGTATGTATATATGGGTATATTGTCTATAGAAAAGGAAAGTGGCAGAAAAAACAGATTTAATTAGAGCTTTATGTGAAAATACATTTTAAAATAATTAAAGGTATTATAGGATGAATCCTATAATACCTTTAATAGCTTTTCTATGTCATTTTGTACTTTCTCTGAACCAGAGTTATCTATTATATGTATACCTGGTACTTCAGGTTTTGAGAAGTCTTGTCCACTTACATACTCGTCCCAGTTTTCAAGTTTCCAAGTATCTCTGTCTGATGCTCTATCAATCATTCTTTGATGACATACTTCAATATCACAATGAACCCATACTTGTACCAATTCGGCATCATAAGATTTTAATTTTTCTTTTAAGTTGTTTATGTATATTTCATCTCTAAATTCCTTAGCAAAAGGTGCGTTTACCATAACATGGGAGTTAAATGGAAGTGCCTCAAAAGCAATGTCCATTATTGCTTCGTATTCAGCATTTCTTACATATTCCTTAAAGAAAGCTGAGTCTCTATTGTAAGGCTCATTTGCTGCTCTATATATCATCTTTGATAATGGAATTACAGTATCCTTGTCCAAATAAACTGGATTAGGAAGTCTTTTAGCTACTTCATTAGCCACATAAGTTTTTCCACATGCTGGTGGAGATCCTATTAACATTAAATATTTCTTCATTTTAATCGCCTTCCTTACTTCAAATAGTTGTTAAATATAAAGCTGTATCAGTTAGTAGCGTTTATAAATACAAATAGTTATAAATCTAAACTTATTTCTAAATAACTACTATTTTGGCAGTAGCTTTAAAAATATAAGCTCAATTATAAAAATAGCCAGCTAAATAATGATAATCAAATATTGGTTATAAGCATGTTACTTAAGCAAAATAAGCACACTCAAAGCCTCTTCTGTAAATTAAGAAGAGGCTCAAATTTTACAATTAAGTTAGTATAGCAATAAACGCACTATTGTTAATTATATCACAAATATTATAATGATAAAATAACTTTTTAAGAAAATTACTTGTTGGTAATTTCCAATTTATCAAAAATATATTATAATTAATTTAATTTGCAAAAAACCAATGAATTTAAGGTATAGAAAGTATAATGAAAAAATATAAAGTATTGACAAAAATAAGATAATGATGAAGATATAATTTTAGAGCGACTAAGGAGAATATATGATGAAGTTAGTATTAAGAGAAATTGAGAAAAATTTTGGTGAAAAAAAGGTTTTAAAAAATGTATCTTTTGTCTTCGAAAAAGGAAAGATTTATGGATTACTTGGTCGCAATGGTGCAGGTAAAACAACTCTTTTTAATTGTATAAGCGGAGATATGCAATGTGATAATGGATCAGTAACTTTATATGATGAGAGTGAATGTGAATATGAGATAGATTATTCTAATATAGGTTTTGTATTTTCACAACCTTTATTGCCTGAATTTTTAACAGGTTATGAGTTCTTGAAGTTTTTTATTGATATAAATATAGACAAGATATCAAATCTTCTTACAATTGATGAGTATTTTAATATAATAAAAATTGATGAAAATGATAGGTATAGATTGATAAAAGGATATTCTCATGGGATGAAAAATAAGATACAAATGCTTTGCTTTCTTATTACACGACCTCAAATTATTCTATTAGATGAACCTCTAACTTCATTTGATGTAGTAGTTGCACTTCAGATAAAAAACTTGTTAAAAGAAATTAAATCTGATCATATTATAATTTTTTCTACACACATACTTCAACTGGCTACAGATTTATGCGATGAAATAGTAGTATTGAACAATGGTGTACTTGAAGAATTAGATAATGATATTTTAGGCAGCAAAGATTTTGAAGATAGAATTATGGACATTTTAAAGGAGGAGAGTGATGTTTAATACTTTTCTGGCTAGTTTTAAGATTTCCTTTATCCAAAATGCAAATTCTTTTATTTTCTTTTTAAAAAGGATACCTTTTTTCGGTAAGTTCATACCAGAAAAACTATATAAAGCAACTACACTTAAAGTGTTTTTTGCAATTTTGAGTACAATATTTAAGATTATGGGAGGTTTATTTAGGACATTCCTATACTTTGGTATAATATTGATACTGCCAGCTTTTGCTATTTCAAGATATTCAGGTGATTTTTACGGAAACTTCATCAATATATTCTTTTTCATTAGTTTTGCTTTAAGTATGTTTATGAATAGCTCAATATTCAATTTTAACAATAAAGAAGCTTACGACATGATAAATTTAATGAGATGTGATGCAAAAGAGTACTTTATTACCTTTGTGTTATATGAAAAATTTTTTGTTTTTATATATTCTATTATACCAATGCTAGTTATCGGTTCAATATTTAATAGACCTATATCGCAAACACTACTAATACTTATTGAGATTACATTATTGAAGTTTTTTGGAGAAGCAGTTCAAGTGCTTTTTTTCGAAAAAAGAGGAAATGTTATTGCTAGAGATAACAAAATCATTATACCAGCAGTAATAGGTTGCTTATTCTTTGCATATGGGATACCTCTTTTAAAATTAACTTTGAAGCTGGATATTTTCTTAACAAATATATTCTTACTAGCTGCTATATTAGTTATAGGATTTATTTCTCTTATATACTTATTTTCGTACAGAAAATATAAGAATATAGCAAGAACTGTCCTAGTAAAAGATGCTATTTTTAATCCTGAAGCCTTTAGTGCAACTTTAGCATTTGCAACTGTTGAGTTAGATGAAAAAAAGCTAAGCAAGGACTTGCTCGATACTAGTAAATTTAACAATAAAAAAGGATATGATTATTTAAATTCTATATTTTTTTATCGTCACAGGAAAATGATAATAACTCCAATTAAATATCGTGTTTTAGTGATTTTAGCTGTGACTTTATTTTTAATAGCATTAGCAGTTTTTTACCCTAGTAGCAAAGTTGCAATGTTTGAAATAATTAGAAAAAGTCAACCACTGGTTGTATTTCTAATGTTTTCAATTTCTACTGGAGAAAGAGTCTGTAAAGCTATGTTTCACAATTGCGATATAAGCCTTTTAAGCTACAAATTTTATAGGGATAGTAAATCTATATTAAATAATTTTACGTATAGAGCTAAAAAAATTATAGTATTAAATTTGATTCCAGCTATAACTTTGATTTTTGTATTGATTATCTTAATAGTTTTATGCAATCATAAGCAAGACATAGTATCAATGGTGCCAGTTTTTCTTTCCATACTATGCCTATCATGCTTTTTTTCGATTCACTATCTGCTAATGTATTATGTTTTACAACCATATACTTCAGAACTTACAGTAAAAAGTCCGCTTTTTAGAATAAGTAATGGTATAATATATTTTATTAGCTACTTTTGTTTGAATTTAAAAACAAGTACTTCTAATTTTACCTTAGGAATACTTGTTGTAACTATTATTTACTCAATAGTAGCGCTTATTTTAATATATAAACTTTCGCCTAAGACTTTCAAGTTAAGATAAGATTTCTTGTTTTATTAATAACATCATTTATGTAGTACATCTTTAAAATGTATTTATTAAAATTTGTTTTTCATCACTATGTTAATATAGAAGAATCAATATATTCATAAAATCATATAAAAAAGGAGATTTGTTATGTTTAAAGAAATGAGAAGAAAAGACAGAGAAATAGATAAGGAAGAAGTAATAGAGATATTAGAAAATGGAGAGTATGGAATTTTAGCTACACTATCAGAAAATGGATACCCTGTAGCGATACCTTTAAGTTATGTATATTTTGACAATTACATATACTTCCACAGTGCAACGGTAGGAGAGAAACTTGATAATATAGCAAGAAATAGTAATGTATCTTTTTGTGTTGTTTTAGATACAGAAGTTCTTCCAGATAAATTCAGTACTAGATTTAAAAGCGTAGTTGCGTATGGACATGCATCAGAGGTAACTGGAGATATAAAGGATAAGGTTTTATATAAACTTATTGAAAAATACTCCAAGGATTTTCTTGAGCAAGGCAAGATGTATATAGAAAAAGCTAAGGATAAAACCAAGGTAGTTGGTATTGAGATAGTTCAAGTTACGGGAAAAGCTAGAAAATAAATATAATTCAATCTCGACAAGGTTATATCATTATTTAATATAGTGATATAACCTTCAATTTTTAATGTAAAATTTGATGGGTATTCCTATATATAATACTTCAGGTAAGGTTTTATTTTTTATCCATGCGTTTAAGAATGATTTTGACACTACTAATTCTTGCATTTAACCAACATTTCGTTTCTTTTGTTACTAAAATCATAAAATAACTGAAATAATTACAAAAAAAAGTAGTAATAACTGAGAAAAATTAATCAAAATCCCATAAAATTCAATATTTTGTTGAAACATTAAAATTTCTAAGTAGAAAAGACATTGATTTAATATTTACAATATGAGGCAAAAATAGTATACTATTCCTTGTAGTAAATTTGTAGAAGAGTAAAAAATAAACAAAAAGGGGAGTTTGAAGTGAAAAAAATGAAAATTAAAGTGTTATCTTTAGGTGTACTAGCTGCTGTTATGATTTCTGCAACCCCAGTCTTTGCAGCTACAAATTCATACTCGGGGAATAATGTGGTTACTAATATTTCAACAGTTAATAGAGCTGCTTCCAGTGATCCTACTTGGGATGGCGAAACTGTAGATGAGATTATATCTGATGGCGGCGTTGTTGAAAGAGGCGATGAAGGAAAAGCAGTACGCCAAGTTCAAAGTGCTTTAGTTGCGTTAGGATATCTTAGCTCTAGTAGCGTAGACGGAATTTTTGGAACTAAAACATATAATGCTGTAAAGGCATTCCAGAAGCATGAAAGTTTAACTCCATACGATGGTATTGTTGGTAAAAAAACATGGAAAAAGATGAAGGCCCTAGCAGCTCAATCATAATTTAATTTTGAATGATAGAAATCATAAAAAAATATAATTTCTCTGTAAAAAGGCAGTGGCGTATGCTACTGCCTTTTATATTAAGTATGCTTTATAAATAATAAGCTTGTTTTTTATTGTAAGAGAATAACAATGAACATATTATAGTATTAAAAATACAGGAATTGTGTAAATTTTAACTATATTTATTTAGGCAAAAAGTTTCTAAATCAGAAAATAACTTTTTTTATACTTAAAATTTCATTATAATCTTTAATAGGACATTTCAATTTTGATAAGGATTTAGGGGGAACGTTAATGAAATATAAACTAATTGCAATAGATATGGATGGTACCTTTTTAAATGAGGAAAGACAAATTACAGAGAGAAACCTTAAAGCAGTAAAAAGAGCTGCAGAGCTTGGTGCTAAAGTAGTTATCTCATCTGGAAGAATTCCATCTGCTTTAAAATATATTATTAAAGATATGCCAAAAAATCAACCTATTATAGCTTGTAACGGAAGTATAATTCTAGATCATAACCATAATGAGCTAGCTTATGGTTCAATGGATAATAATGCATTGATCACTATGATTGATATACTAAGAAAGGATTTTAAGGATACTTTTTATAGCTTTTTTTCAGAGGATATAATTTATTCTGAAAAACTTCATCCATTTGCCGAAAAGTTTAATGAACATAATTTGACTTTACCAGTTGAGTATAGAATGGAATTGAAGATGATAAGAGATGCTAAAAGTTTTATATTAGATTCTACTCCAAGGATATCTAAATTTGAGATTTATGATGATAACACTAGTAATGTAAATGCTATAAGAGATATATTTGAAAACATGTTTGATTTAGAAATAGTTTCATCTGGACTAAGCGGAATAGAAATTACTAATAAGGGATTAAGTAAGGGAAGTTCTCTAGAGGTATTAGCTAAACATTACGGTTATTCTCTTGAAGAATGCATTGCTGTTGGTAACGACGAAAATGATATTGAGATGATAAAAAAAGCAGGACTTGGAGTTGCTGTTTGTAATGCAAAAGATTATGTAAAATCAGTTGCAAACTATATAACTATTAGAGACAATGATCATGATGCAATCTCAGAAGTTATAGAAAAATTTGTTGTATAAATATGTTAATTGAAGGTTAGTTTTTAAACTCAAATTCTATTTTAAGGTACATACATGAAATTATACATTTTAAAATAAAAAATATTCTATATAAATCAGTAAATAAATTCATTAATTTTTGCCAAAAATAAGCTAAATTATATTTTAGAAAGAAGGCAAAATTAATGAGTTTTTTTGTTTCTGTAGGATTTAATTTTATAATTTACTCTTTTCTTGGATGGATAATTGAAAACTTGTACTGCTATCATCTGTTTAAGAGATTCCAAGAAGATGGCTTTTTATACGGCCCATATAAACCTATGTATGGTTTTGCTTTTTCTACTTTAGTTTTACTTAATGACGTTATTCATAACAACATTATACTTGCAATGATTATTTGCTTATTAATTCCTACATTCATAGAGTATTTAAGTGGCTATTATCTAAAAAAGTTTTTTAACAAGATTTATTGGGATTATTCAAATGAAAGAGCCAATTATAATGGATTAGTGTGTGCGAAGTTTTCATTCTATTGGATGATTTTGAGTTTATTAGGTATGTTTTTCATTCATCCAATGATAAATAAGTTTTTTTTATTTTATAAAGATACTTCTTTTGTATTTATCATTCTAATACTTTTAGCTATTTCAATGGATTTATTTATGACTATAGCAACATTATCTAAAGAAAATAAACTTTTTAAAAAGTTTTAAATTTTTCTATTTATAAGGATACAAAAAATATGAAATTACTGAAATATCTTGGTTTAGCTAGCTTGAAATTTTTATGATTTTATATACAGTAAATAAAACCTTTTTAAGAAAAAATCTTAAAATTATAATAGTTATTAGAAATTACTTATATAACTCCCTAATTGAATATTTAATAAAAGAACATATAGTAATAAAAAAAGGGCAAAATATTTAAGAATAAATACTTTAAAATTAATAGGAGGGTGTTTTATGAGGAAAAAGTTTATAGTTATCAGCTGTTTTTTATCAGCTGTAGTTATGTTTACTGGATGTACTACTACTAAAAAGAATACAACTGCACAAAATCCTAATGGCACATATAGTGCGCCAAATGACAATACTGCTGGAACAAATGATAATTCTGGTACAAAAGCGCCTCAAACTCAAACAGCTCCAAATACTCCACCTGCAACACAACCTATTCCTAATCAGCAAGGTGGAGGAACACAAAATGGCGGAACGCAATATAATACGCCAGCAACTGATCAGTCAAATGGAACAAATGCCAACGGTACAGGAACAAATAGTAATGGCTCAGGAACAAATAAAGCTCAACCTAACCAAAGCAGCACTGGTGTACAATATATGTCAACAATAGAAGCTGATATCTTGAAATATTCAAATCAAGAAAGACAAAAGATTGGGTTAGCTCCATTAACTATAAATACAACAGCTGCTAAATATGCACGAAGCAAGAGTGAGGAAATGATTCGACTTAATTATTTTGATCATAAATCACCAGTGAACGGTTATATATCTGATATTGCTCAAAGGGATAGTTGGAGATATTCTTATATAGGTGAGAATATTTATACAATGAGTCTTTCAGGTCAAAGAGTAGAAGACGTAGCAAGTGGTCAAAGTATTGTACAATCTTGGATGAATTCACCAGGCCATAGAGCAAATATATTAAATAAAAGCTATACACAAATAGGTATAGGTGTTACTTACGAAAACGGTAAAGTAATGGCAACTCAAATATTCTATACACCATAACATAAAAAAATCACTGAAGGGATTTCTTCAGTGATTTTTTTGCGTATCTTGCTAAGAATTTCATAGTTTATTTATTTCTGTAGCATATAAATAAGCTGGTCTAGAAGACTTTTTGTTTTCTTAATATTATCAATATAATCTGCTACGTGAGTAGTATAATATAATAAGCCAGCATCAGTTATAGAATATATTTTCTTACTTCTCTTATTGAGGAATTCATCACCTTCCCACTTACTTTTTACATAACCTCTAGTTTCTAAGTCATACAAAGTATCATAAACAGTGCTCGATGATACTGGCAGTGGTAAATTATTATTTACAAAAGCTTCTCTAAAATCTTCTAAAATTCTATTGCCAAAAACCTCTTTACCTTTAGCTAATTCTTTCAATATATAAAAAATATATATCTGTTTTATGTTTACAACATTTCTTGGAGCAACCATCCTATTACGATTTTGCGACATAAAAACACCTCATTTCCATTATACTTATTATAAAACATATGTACGCCTTTATCAATATAACCATATTTATATGTAATATTTCATGTTTTTTAGCTTAATAAGCTCTATAAAAAGCATAATATAAAATAATATTAAAATTACTGTCAATTTATAACATAATTGAATACTATATACTATACAAAAGAGATGGGGTGATTTACTTGTCAAGAAGACACGGATGTTGCTGTGGAGGAAATAATTGTTGTAGAAATAACTGTTGTGGTAATAGCTGCTGTGGCAATGGATTCAATTATGGCCCAATGGGATGTGGTGCTGGGTTTAATAATTGTGGCTGTGGCGGTGGTTTTGGTGGTTACTACAATAACCCATTATTTTTATTATTATTGTTAGGTTCATTCCGCTGCTAGTAAAAGGCCATAGGCATTTTGCCTATGGCTTTATTTATTCTTTAGGAATTATAATTCAATTAGCCCTGCGGATAAGAATGCGCAACAGACTTAATAGTATAAGTCAAAGAATAAAATAAGGAGAATGTGTCGCCTGTAAGTTTCCACATATGCATTTGGAAAGGCAGATGCGCAAAAAAATCACTGAAAAGTCACTTCAGCGATTTTTTTATTATTATAATGATTCATAAATTTTCTTTAGCAGTAAGGCATCGTTTTCTAATATAGGACTTTCACAAATGATACAGCCTTTTACATTAAAGTCCACAAATGCTTTTAAGCAATCCCTATAGTTAAAGTCGCTTTCTTCAAATGGTAAGTGATTTTTTTCACCTTTAATTGTGTATGCAATACCTGAAAGATGTATATGCATATCTTCAATTGCTTCTTTTCCAAGTTCAGTACCTATAAGATCTAATATTTTTGCAAAATCATCATAATCCTTTAAGATACCATTCCCTCGTGCATGAACATGTGAAAAATCAACACATATTTTACAGGTTGGTATCTCCTTGCAAAGTCTTACAATCTCATCATAAGAACCAAATTGAGTAGGTTTTCCTGTTGTTTCTAATCTAAAGTCTACTCCTTCATATGATAGACTTTCAAGTTCTTCCTTTATATTATTAAAAGCTTCTTCATTGGTAGAATCTAAATAATATCCTGGATGAAACACAAGGCTTCTTCCTCCTACATTTTTTAAGGCATTTGCTCCATTTTCTATTCTTTCCTTTGATTTCTCTCTTTTCTCTTCTTCTATAGCATTTAAGTTTATAAAATAAGATCCATGTGCAGATAAATAGAAGTTTTTTTCATTTTTTATATCTAAAATAGATTGTCTATTTTTATCAGTTACATTTATCGAACGCACAAAGGGTAGTTCCATTGCATCAAGGCCTATTGAATGAAGATATTCTATTCCAGTTTTATAAGTGAATTTATTTTTTCCATCGCCAATAGGCAACCCTGAGATTCCAAATAATAATTTTTCCATGCTAGTAATCCTTTCGTTTCAACATAAGAGCAGTTAATTTTGATAAGCGAACTCAATAAATAATATCTAATAAAAACTGTTCTTATAAATATATATTTTTAGTATATCAAAATCAAAGGAATCACTGCAAATTATTTTCCAGGAAATGTAAATCAATAATATTTATTGAAATCCTCTTTGTTATTTATTAGAATGGATTATTAGAGGTGATAATTATGGAAGAAAGACTTCAAAAGTTTATGGCTAGATGTGGTGTTGCATCTAGAAGAAAGTGTGAGGAACTTATACTTTCAGGTATAGTAAGTGTAAATGATGTAATTATAAAAGAATTAGGAACAAAAATTGATTGTGATAAAGATTTAGTAAAAGTTTCTGGAAAGGAAATAAGACCTGAGGAGAAAAAAAGATATATCATGCTTAATAAACCCGAAGGATATATTTCCTCTGTAAAAGACGAACACGATAGACAAACAGTAATTGATTTGATTGGAATTAAGGAAAGAATATTTCCAATAGGAAGGCTTGATTTTGATAGCTCAGGTCTATTACTTCTTACCAATGATGGGGAAATATATAATAAACTTATTCACCCAAGGCAAAAAATAACTAAGACATATGTTGCTATCGTAAAGGGAATGTTTTCAAAGGATGATATACGTAGATTCGAAAGCGGTATAGATATAGGTGGATACATAACAGCTGATGCAAAAATAGAAGTTATTGAAATTCAGGAAGACCGTTCAAAAGTTAGACTTCAAATTCATGAAGGTAAAAATAGGCAAATCAGAAAAATGTGTGCAGCTTTAAATCATGAAGTGCTTGAACTAACTAGGGAAAGTATTGGTGAAATAAGACTTGGAACTTTAGAAAAAGGCAATTTTAGAGAACTAACTGAGGCTGAATTAGATTATATAAAATCTCTATAGGAGTGAGTGAATGTTTAAGTATGTTGGAGATATAAGCAGCATTACCCATTACATAATTAATAATTTTGTAGACGAAAAAAACATTGCTATCGATGCAACTTTAGGAAATGGTTATGATTCTGATTTCCTAAGCGATAACTTTAAAAAAGTATATTCGTTTGATATTCAAGAAGAAGCGGTTAGTACTTACAAGTTAAAGAAAAAAGATAATGTAGAGCTTATATTGGATTCCCATGAGTACATAGAAAAGTATGTAACCCAACAGGTTAATTGTGTCATGTTTAACCTTGGTTTTTTACCTGGTGGTTCCAAAGAGATTACCACACTTACAGATTCAACACTTAAAAGTTTAAAGGCTTCGATTAAGCTTTTATCTTCTGGAGGTATAATAACTATTGCATTATATAACGGACATACTGAAGGAAAAAGAGAAAGCTCAGAAGTAATAAATTTTGCAAGAAATCTTGATAAAAAGTTCTTTGGTGTAATGCATCATGAATATTTAAATCGCACTAATTGCCCACCAGAACTAGTTGTTATAGAAAAGAAATAAGTTTCTACAATATTGAATATCTTCATATTTGATGATAAAATGAAATAAATATTGCATTTTATCATCTGCAATGGAAGAAGGGATAGCTAGTATGAGTATCAACGATAATCACGATTTAATGAGATTAATACAAATAAAATTTCCACGTTTAAGTAAAGGTCAAAAACTAATTGCTGAATACATACTTAAATATTATGATAAAGCGGCTTTCATGACTGCTGCAAAATTAGGAATTAGCGTAGGGGTTAGTGAATCTACTGTTGTTAGATTTGCAAATGAATTAGGATTTAGTGGCTATCCAAAGCTGCAAAAAGCGCTTCAAGAACTTATAAAAAACAAGTTGACGTCAGTTCAAAGATTACAGCTTTCAAATGACTATATTAGTGAAGAAAATGCTCTTAAAGGCGTTTTAAAAGCTGATATGGAAAATATAAGAGCAACTTTAGAGAAAACAAATCATAAAACCTTTGAAGATGTTGTGCATAATATTTTTACTGCCAAAAGAATTTATATAATCGGTCTTAGAAGTTCTTCAGCACTAGCAGAATTCTTAGGCTTTTACCTAAACTTAATATTAGATAATGTTAAAATAATAGGTAATGGTATAAGTGATGTTTTCGAAGAGATGATTAATATTGGAGATGGTGATTTAGTAATTGGAATAGGATTTCCAAGGTATGCTGTTAAAACTATAGATGCACTTGAATTTGCACAATCTAGAAACGCTAAGGTCGTTGCAATAACAGATAGTTTACTTTCACCATTAGCTTCACAGGCTGATTATACTTTAATCGCACAAAGTAACATGGCATCTTTTGTTGATTCTCTTGTAGCACCACTAAGTATTATAAATGCACTAATAATAGCAGTTGGAATGAGAGAAAAAGAAAAGATATCCAAAACTTTTGCTGATCTTGAAAGCCTTTGGAAGGAATATCATGTATATTCATACAATAAAAATGGTAATGAATCTAGATAAAGAGGCTATTTTGCCTCTTTTTACTGTTTAAGAAAGTTTTATAAAATTCCAAACTAGATAAATTTAGATATCCCTATGCTTTTATAAATACCTTATAGTAATACAGTAAAAAGACAGAATTTATTTGCATACTAAATTTTGCGTATATAAATCATTAATAAAAAATAAATTAGCTATTTTTATAGAAGGAGTAATACACATGAGTAAGGTTATTGTTATCGGTGCTGGACCAGCGGGAATGATGGCGGCTATTTCTGCTGCTAAAGATAATCAAGTTATTTTATTAGAAGGTAATAATAGATTAGGTAAAAAACTTTTTATTACTGGAAAAGGGAGATGTAATGTTACTAACGCTAAGGACATTAGTGATTTCTTCGATATGATTCCTGGTAATCCACATTTTTTGTATAGTTCTTTATATACTTTTACAAATGAAGATACTATGAATTTTTTTCAAAAACTAGGAGTTAAACTTAAAATTGAAAGAGGAAATAGAGTTTTTCCTGAATCAGATAAATCCTCAGATATTATAAGTGGTCTTAGCAGGGCTTTGGATGAAGCTAAAGTTAGAGTAATGCTTAATTCTAAGGTTAGTAAGATAATAACTGAAGGCGATGTTATAAAGGCAGTAGCTTTAACTGACGGCAAAGTAATAGAAGGCGACAGTTTCATTTTGTGTACCGGAGGAAAATCATATCCCCTTACTGGATCTACTGGAGAAGGTTTTAACTTTGCAAGAAAATTAGGTCACAAGATTATTGATCTAAAGCCATCTTTAGTTCCGATAGAAATTAAAGAAGACTGGGTAAAAGAGTTACAAGGGCTTTCGCTTAAAAATATAGAATTTACAATAAGCAACGGAAAAAAGGTACTATTCAAAGATTTTGGCGAAATGATTTTTACACATTTCGGGATATCAGGACCAGTAGTTCTAAGTGGTAGCAGATTTGTTAAAAGTGACGGGATTACATATACAGCATCTTTAGATTTAAAGCCAGCCTTAGATGATAAGGAGTTAGATTTAAGAATACAGAAAGATTTTCAAAAGTATATAAATAAAGATTTTAAAAATTCTTTGGTTGATTTATTACCAAAAAGACTTATTGAAACAATAATTCATTTGAGCGGGATATCCGGTGATAAAAAGGTAAATGAAGTAACTAAGGAAGAACGAAGAAAACTCGTAAATCTACTAAAGAACTTCAGTTTTACTGTTAAAGGTCTAAGACCTATTGAAGAGGCTATCGTTACTGCTGGTGGTGTTGATACAAAAGAAATAGACCCATCCACTATGAGATCAAAGATTATTTCAAATTTATTCTTTGCTGGAGAAGTAATTGATGTTGACGCATTTACCGGTGGGTATAATGTTCAAATTGCACTTTCAACTGGTTATATAGCAGGAACTCACGTAAACGAATAGTTACAAATGATTTTTTCGTTTATCAGAAAAGATATTTATTGAATTTCATAAAATGTGGTATAATCAGAAAGAAAACTACATAGAGAGAGGACGATTTAATTGAGATTATCAGTTGCTATTGATGGCCCAGCTGGTGCAGGTAAAAGCACAATAGCTAAAATTGTGGCTAAAAGATATAACTTAATGTATATAAACACTGGCTCGATGTATAGAGCTGTTACATATAAAGCTTTAGAAAAGGATATACCTCCCGAAAACATAGAGGCTTTATGCAATTTAATAGATACTATGGAAATGCATTTTGAGAATGATGAATTATATCTAAACGATGTTAATATAAATGAACAGTTGACTGTACCTAATATCAGTAAAAATGTTTCTGCATATGCATCAATCAAGGAAGTTAGAACTAGACTCGTAACACTTCAAAGAAATATGTCTAAAAAGTATGACGTAATAATGGACGGTCGAGATATAGGCACTGTAGTTTTAAAGGATGCATCTTTTAAATTTTTCTTAACAGCAAGTCCAGAAGAAAGAGCAACAAGGCGTTATGAAGAACTAAAAGCTAAAGGTCTCGAAGTAGATTATAGTACCATCCTTAAAGATATAATTCAAAGAGACTATTTAGATAGTAATAGAGAAGTTGACCCTTTAACTAAGGCAGATGATGCGCTAGAAGTGGATACTACTGGAATAAATATAGATCAGGTTGTTAACAAAATTTGTGAGTATATAAATAATGGATTAGAATTTAGTATGAGGTAAAAATATGAGGGAAATATTATTAGCTGAAAGTGCTGGATTTTGTTTTGGAGTTAAAAGAGCTGTAGATGAAACTCTAAAAGTTCAAAAGCAATATAATAAAAAAATTTTTACAATTGGACCTTTAATACATAATAACGATGTGGTTAAAATGTTAGAAGATAATAATATTTTTGCTATTGATATCAATGATATTGATTCCTTAGCTAACGATGATGTAGTTGTAATTCGTTCACATGGTGTTCCTAAAGCATTAGTTGATAAATTAAATGATAAAGGGCTAACTGTAGTAAATGCTACGTGCCCATATGTTACTAATATTCAAAAGAAAGTAAATAAATATCATGATGAAGGATACAATATTATCATAGTAGGCGATAAAGATCATCCTGAAGTTGTTGGAATTAACGGATGGTGTAATAACGAAGCTATGGTTACAAAAAGTGGTGAATTCAATGATAATCTACCTGAAAGAATTTGTATAGTTTCTCAAACTACTGAGAAAAAAGCCAACTGGGATAAGGCATTAAATGTAGTTAATGAAAAAAGCACTGATGTTCTTGCATTTAATACCATTTGTTCAGCCACTGATGTAAGGCAAAGAAGCGCTGAAGAGATATCAAAAAAAGTTGATGCAATGATTGTTATTGGTGGAAAAAATAGTTCAAATACAACAAAGTTATTTCAAATATGTAGAAGTAACTGTGAAAACACTATTCACATAGAAAATTTAGAAGAATTACCTAAAGAACTACTAAATGATAATTCTATCAGTACTATAGGAGTAACCGCAGGTGCCTCTACACCTGACTGGATAATTAAGGAGGTTATTGATAAAATGACTATGAATAACAGCGAATATAATGAACAGCTAGAATTGATGGAGAAATCTACAAAAAAGATACATGTAGGTGAAATATTAAAAGGTGAAATTTTATCAATAGTTAAAAACGAGTTAATTGTTGCTATTGATGGATATAAAGCTGACGGTGTAATCCCTAATTCAGAAATTTCGTTTAATGACGGTGTTAAGTCAAAACTATCAGAACATTTTAAAGTTGGAGAATTAGTAGATGCTAAGGTTTTAAGGCTACAAAACGAAGAAGGTTATGTTGTTCTATCAAGAATTGAATTAGAAAAAGAAAAGGCCTTTGATGAAACTTTGGAAGCATTCAAAAATGGAGATATAGTAACTGTAAAAGTAACTGAAGTTGTGAACGGTGGAGTAGTTGCAACCTTTAAAGGACTTAGAGTATTTATTCCTGCATCTCAATTAGATATAAGATATACTGGAGAATTCAATAATTTTGTTGGTAAGGAACTAGAAGTTAAATTTCTTGAAGTTGAAAAAGAGAGACATATCCGAATAGTTGCATCAAGAAGAGTATTATTAGAACAAGAAAAACATCAACGTGAGCAAGATGCTCTTAACTCGCTAAATGTAGGAGATATAGTTGATGGCATAGTCAAAAGATTTACTAATTTTGGAGCATTTGTTGAAGTAAATGGTATTGATGGTTTAGTCCATATATCTGAAATTTCTTGGGGCAAAATAAATAATCCATCAGATGTGTTAAAAGTTGGTGAAACTGTAAAAGCTAAAGTTATTGCTTTAGATATTGAAAAGAAAAAGGTATCTCTTAGCATTAAAGCATTAGTTCAAGATCCTTGGATGGATATTGAAGAGAAATATCCTGAGGGAAGTATAGTTTTAGGTAAGGTAGCTAGACTTAATGATTTTGGTGCGTTCCTTGAATTAGAACCTGGTGTTGATGCATTAGCTCATATATCTAAAATATCCTTTAACAAAATTAATCATCCTTCAGAAGTGTTAAAGGTAGGAGAGTTAGTTAAAGCTAGAATAATCAAAGTTGAAAAAGAAAATAAACGTATTGGTTTAAGCATTAAAGATGTATAGCCTAAAAGCAGCAGATAATTCTGTTGCTTTTTTATTATATATGAAAGCATAGAACTTTTATTTCTTCTAAATCGAGGTATATAAATAACATATTTCAATATAGTTAGTTGATTTGTTCCAAGAACAATATTAAAATATTATTAGGTAAATAATGTAAAGGACATAATGGTATGATAAAAATTAAGAGATTTTGTTTTGATAAAAATAGACTAATTAACTTATTTGAAAGCTCTAAAAGCTTTAATTCCTTTAATAATAGTTTTATTAAATTCTATAAATCTAAACTACCACTCTTTAGATTGCTACTACTTAGAAATATCAGATTTATATATTTAAACCAAAAGGTTATAGGTTACTTTTGGTTTGAGCAGATATATGAAAAAACTTATTCGATAAAGGATTTTGTAGTAAATAACACAGCTAATTTATCAAAAACTTTAGAAGAAAGTACAGAGAAACCTAGTTTCTTCTCAAAGGGTCTCTTTATATATGAGTGTGAAGATAATACTTTAAATAATATAATATTAACTACGCTAGGGTTTAAAAAATCTGGTGAAACATTGCTTATGGAAAAATCCATTGAAAATAAACATGAAGAAGAAGTTACTGCTAATATAACCTTTAGTTTTATGGAAAATAATAAAGACGAAAATTTAAGATGCAATTTGCAGAATAATATTTTCGAAGATGATAGCAGAATTCCATTAACAATAGATGATATATACTATGATCAGTGCCAAGACTATTATTTAGAAAAGGCATCAGTTTTTATAAAAAGTTATGATGATCATGTAGGTTATGGACAAATAATACTCAATAACGATAGTTATTTTATTGTTAATTTAGGTATTGTAAAAGAGCAAAGAGGAAAAGGGTTTAGTACATGTCTACTTAATCATTTAATGAATGTTTGCTATGATAGAGGTATTAAAAACATCTATATTAGAGTTGATGAAAAGAATGAAATAGCTAAAAAGCTTTATTTAAATAACGGGTTTAAATTTGTGAACACAGTTGGCATTTGGGAGCAATAAAGTAGCAATATTACTACCTTATTGCTCATTTTCTTAGAACAGGGATTCTGTTGGAACATAGGACGACTTAGTGTATAATACACTGTCAGTTAAATGACTTCTGTAATATGCTCTGTCACCTATGTTTCTTGAGTCATTTTCTTTATTTAAGTCTGTTTCCTTAGAGGCGTCATTAGTTTCTTGATTTTGTTTTAAATCATACATAAAAAATCCCTCCTTATTTATTATTCCAATAAGAAGGGATTTTATTTATTCTTTAGAAAATTATATTTAATATATATCTATGAATAAGTATGCGTAACAGACTTAAAACACAATAGAAATTTTAACTTTCTTTATAATATTCTTTTAAAAGTCTTGATAATCTTTTAATACCTTCAACTATTTTATCTTCAGGCATATTTGAATAATTTAGTCTCAAGTAATTATTATGGCCTCCATTAGCAAAAAAAGAACTTCCAGGAACAAAAGCCACATTAAATTTCAATGCTTCTTCTAGTAGCTTTACAGTATCTATATCTTGTCTTAATTCTAACCAAGTAAATAAACCACCCTTAGATCTAGTGTATTTTATTTCTTTAGGCAAAAATTCGTCCATACAATCAAACATTAGATCTCTTCTTCTTTTATAAACATTTTTAATCTTTTCTATATGGTTATCTAAATTATAATTATTTAAATAATAAGCAATTATTCTTTGATCTAATGAACTGCATTGAAGATCAGAACTTTGTTTTAAAGTTACGTATTTATTAATTACTTTTTCGTCACCAAAAATCCAGCCAAGTCTTAATCCTGGGCAAAATGTTTTTGAGAAAGTACCAAAATATATAACATATCCATCTGTATCAAAGCTTTTTATAGGCGGAAGTTTTTCTCCTTCAAGTACAAGTTCGCCGTATGGACTATCTTCTAATACTGGCACTTTATATTTACTAGCTATATCAGCAAGTTGCTTTCTTCTTTCTAAAGACATAGTTATTCCTGAGGGATTGTGGAAGTCTGGAATGGTATATATAAATTTTGCATTTGGATACAATTTTAATTTTTCTTCTAACTCTTCGATAACCATACCATCCTTATCCATAGAAACTTCTACAAATTGTGCTTCATAAACCCTAAAAGCGTTTATAGCACCAAGGTAGCTTGGCTTTTCTACAATAATTACATCATCTTTATCAATAAATAGCTTCCCAGTAAAATCTAGACCTTGTTGAGATCCACTGGTTATTAAGATATTATCAATTGTTCCTGTTATTCCAAAAGGATTAAGTCTTTGCTCAAGTATAGCCTTTCTTAGTGGATTGTATCCCTCAGTGGTACCATATTGAAGTGCTTCATTCCCTTCGTTATTAATTACCTCAGCTGTTAATTTTATTATTTCTTCTTTAGGAAATAATTCAGGTGCTGGTAGCCCTCCAGCAAAAGAAATAATTTCTGGATTCTCAATCAGTTTTAAGATCTCCCTTATTTCAGAAGTTTTAATGCTACTCGCGCGTTTAGAAAATTTCATAAATATTATACCCCCAATTCATTATTATTCTAATATGATAATTGATTATCTATTATTATCAGTTAAAAGGGAAAAACAAGTCAATAAGTTTTGGTAAATTTTGTAGCATAAGCTTTAAAATATTTGTTTTTACCACAATATATGTAATTAATTTAGTGAAACTTATGTATAAACACTTTAAAAATCTTCACAAATTCAGTATAATATTAAAGAATTGAATAATTGGAGGAATAAAATAGTGAGTAACGTAATGGATAAATATTATATAGAAACATGGGGCTGTCAGATGAATGAAGAAGATTCTGAAAAGCTTTCAGGTATGCTAAAAAGAATTGGATATGAACGTACTGAGGAAAAAAATGACGCATCAATCATAATCTTTAATACATGTTGTGTTAGAGAAAATGCTGAAAATAAAGTATTTGGAAATTTAGGTGCACTTAAAGCTCTAAAAGCAAAGAAACCAGAACTTATAATTGCTATATGCGGATGTATGATGCAACAAAAAGATATGGCAGATACAGTTCTTAGTAAGTTCCCTTATGTAGATATTATATTTGGAACACATAATGCTTATAAATTCCCTGAATATTTAAATACAGTTAAGCAACAAGGGGTTCAGGTAAAAGAAATTGTTAATAAAGAAGAGCAAATAGTAGAAGGCATTCCAATAGATAGAAAAAGCGATATAAAAGCTTTTGTTACAATAATGTATGGATGCAATAACTTCTGTACTTACTGTGTAGTACCATATGTAAGAGGACGTGAAAGAAGCAGAAAGCCAGAAGATATAGAAAAAGAAATAAAGGAACTAGTAGCAGCAGGTTATAAAGAAATAACCTTACTAGGTCAAAATGTAAATTCTTATGGAAACGGCTTAGAAGAAGAGCTTACTTTTGCTGGTCTTTTAAGAAGAATAAACGAAATAGATGGACTTGAAAGAGTAAGATTTATGACTTCACATCCTAAGGATCTTACTGAAGATGTTATAATGGCAATAAAAGAATGTGATAAGCTTTGTGAGCAAATACATCTTCCTGTTCAAAGTGGTTCTTCTAGAGTTCTTAAAGAAATGAATAGAAGTTATACTAAAGAACAATATATTGAATTAGTTAAAAAGATAAAAAAAGAAATACCAGATGTTGCTATTTCTACAGATATAATTATTGGTTTCCCAGGAGAAACTGAGGAAGATTTTAATGACACTCTAGATTTAGTAAAAGAAGTAGAATATGATTCAGCCTTTACTTTTATATACTCTAGAAGAAAGTATACTCCAGCTGACAGAATGGAAAACCAAATATCAGATGAAGTAAAACATGCTAGATTTAACAAATTAGTAGATGCAATAAATGAAATTATTGCAAAGAAGAACTCTACATATGAAGGAAAGACTGTTGAAGTTCTAGTTGAAGGCACAAGTAAAAATGATGATAACAGACTTATGGGAAGAACTAGAAATGGAAAACTTGTTAATTTTGACGGTTGCAAGGAAAGCGTAGGAAAGCTTGTAAATGTTAAAATAACAAAAGCACAATCATTTTCTCTTGTAGGTGAAGAAGTATAAAGCTCTTATTATAAGAGCTTTTTCGTTTAAGGAGGTTTAACTATGGCATTAACTCCAATGATGCAGCAATACATGGAGATAAAAGAAAATTATAAAGATTGCATTCTGTTTTTCAGATTAGGAGATTTCTACGAGATGTTCTTTGAAGATGCAGAGGTTGCAGCCAAAGAATTAGAGCTTGTTCTTACTGGCAGAGACTGTGGACTCGAAAGTAGAGCTCCTATGTGTGGGATACCATATCATGCTTCAAATTCATATATTGGAAGGCTTATAGCTAAAGGTTTTAAGGTAGCTATATGTGAGCAAGTTGAAGATGCTGCTCTAGCTAAGGGGCTTGTTAAAAGAGATGTTATTAAGATAATTACTCCTGGTACATATAGTGACTCAAATTACATAGATGAATCTAAGAACAATTATATAATGTGTATATTTGTAGATCCTTCAAAAAACACTGTAGGATTAAGCACAACTGATATATCTACTGGTGATTTTTTGACTACAAGTTTTCAATATAATGAAAATATTATTTTAGATGAGATATCAAAATTCTCTCCTAAGGAGATAATATTAAATATACTAGAAGATACAAGTTTAATTTCTTCTATAACCGATAGTTGTAACGCTCTAATCACAAGAAAGCCTGTAGGCTATTTTGAAGAGGATGACAATGACTTATTATCTTCTCAATTTGGAGATGAAAAGAAAAAACTAGATTCATTCTCTTTATATAGTTCTATAGGTTTAATTAAATATGTAATAGATGCTCAGAAGATGTCTTTGAGTAACTTGAACAGAATTGATACCTACTCAATAGTAGATTTTATGACTATAGATACTAATTCAAGAAGAAATCTAGAGCTTACAGAAAATATTAGAGAGAAAACAAAAAAAGGCTCTCTTTTATGGGTACTTGATAAAACCTCAACAGCTATGGGGAGTAGAGAAATTAGAAGATGGATAGATCAGCCCCTAATAGTAAAATCATTAATTGAAGATAGACTAAGTGGTGTAGAGGAATTACATAATAACCTATATTTAATGGAGCAGCTCAAAGAAACATTAAAGGATATATACGATATAGAGAGAATCACTGGTAAAATTGCTAACTTCAATGTAAATGCTAAAGATATGATATCTTTAAAGGTATCACTTCAAAAGATACCTAATTTGAAGCAATTACTAAAAGACTGTAATTCATCAATGCTTTCAAAATTCTATAATAGCATTGATGAATTAGAAGATGTTAGCGAGTTACTTGATATTTCAATTGCTGATGAACCTTCACTTTCTGTAAAGGAAGGAAATATAATAAAAAGTGGTTATTCAATAGAAGTTGATGAGCTAAGGCAAGCAAAAATTCATGGTAGAGAATGGATTGCTGCGTTAGAAAATCAGGAGAGAGATTTCACCGGCATAAGATCTCTAAAGGTCGGCTATAATAAAGTCTTTGGGTATTATATAGAAATATCGAAAGCTAATTATTCATCTATTCCTGAAGGAAGATATATTAGAAAACAAACCTTATCAAATGCTGAAAGATTTGTTACTCAAGAACTTAAAGAAATGGAAGAAAAAATTCTTGGAGCTGAAGAAAAACTAACAAGTTTAGAATATAGCATTTTTGTTGAAATAAGAGATAAGATTGAAGCAGAAATAGATAGAATGAAGCATACTGCGAAAATAATAGCTGAGCTTGATTGTTTGTGTTCCTTAGCTAATGTAGCTATTAATAATAATTACGTAAAACCACTGATTAATGAAGCAGATGTTATAGATATTAAAGAGGGAAGACATCCGGTTGTAGAACAGGTGATTTCTAAAGGTGAATTTATATCTAATAACACAAAATTAGATATTAATGATGAACAGCTACTCATTATAACTGGTCCTAATATGGCTGGTAAATCTACCTACATGAGACAGGTGGCCTTAATTACATTAATGGCTCAAATAGGCTCCTTTGTTCCAGCATCTTATGCCAACATATCTGTATGTGATAAGATCTTTACAAGAATTGGAGCATCTGATGATTTAGCTGGTGGAAAGAGTACCTTTATGGTAGAGATGTGGGAAGTTGCAAATATCCTAAATAATGCAACTAGAAAAAGCTTGGTGCTATTAGATGAAGTAGGAAGAGGTACTAGTACTTATGACGGATTAAGCATAGCTTGGTCAGTGATAGAGTACATGACAAAGGATGATAGCTTAAAATGCAAGACATTATTTGCTACACATTATCATGAACTTACTAGATTAGAAAAAGATATTAAGGGTGTTAAGAACTTTTCAGTTGCAGTTAAGGAAGTGAATAACACAATAATATTCCTTAGAAAGATAGTTGAAGGTGGGGCAGATCAATCTTATGGTATTGAAGTTGCAAAACTTGCAGGGCTTCCTATTAGGGTTATAGATAGAGCTAAAGAGATATTATCTTCTCTTGAAGATAATAAAATTCATGACAAACTTGATGGGGTAGCCGCAAGTAATAATGATACATCTAATAATGATGCTTCAGAAGTAGCTGTAGATACAATTAAAGAGACTGCTAACACGCATCTAAAAACCGGTAAAAGCAAAAAACAAAAAGAAGATTTCTTTGAACCGCAGATGCAACTGAACTTTACAGATATAGAGAAAGAAACCTTATTAAAATCAATAGCTTCAATGGATATTATGTCTATGACACCATTAGAAACAATGAATAAATTATATGATTTGGTGAAAAGAGCTAAGGAGCTATTATAGGTGGTGATAATTTGAAAAGAATTAATCTACTAGATACTAATACTTCAAATAAAATAGCTGCTGGAGAAGTTGTCGAAAGACCTTCTTCAGTGGTTAAAGAGTTACTAGAGAACAGTATAGATGCTAAAGCTAAGAAGATAGTCTTAGAGATAGAAAACGGTGGAGAAACGCTTATAAAGGTTACTGATGATGGTAATGGAATACACCCAGATGATATTGAAAAAGCATTTATGCCTCATGCTACTAGTAAAATACAAACAATTGAGGACGTTTATAACATAAACACCTTAGGTTTTAGAGGTGAAGCACTTCCTAGTATTGCTTCAATATCTTATATAAGCATAAAATCTAAGAGTACAGAGTTTGATACTGGCAGGATGCTTCAAATTGAAGGTGGAAAAACAGTTATAAATGAAGAAGTAAGTATGCCAAATGGAACTCAAATTGAGGTTAAAGATTTGTTTTTCAATGTTCCAGCTAGAAAAAAGTTTTTAAAATCTCAATCAAGAGAAGCTGCTTTGATAAATGAGATAATAAGTAGGATAGCAATAGCAAATCCTGACATAGCTATTGAATATCATAACAATGGTAAAAAAGTATTTAATACATATGGAAATGGCAACATGTTAGATGCTATTAGAACAATATTTGGCAAGAATATAGTAGATAACCTTATATACTTTGAAGGTCATACTGATACTTCTTCTGCTTATGGATATATAGGTAAAGAAGAAATAAGCAGAGGTTCTCGTAATAACCAAATCCTTTTTGTAAATAAGCGTTATGTAAAAAATAGATTAGCTACTGTAGCTGTTGAAAATGCTTTTAAATCCTTCAGTACAGTAAATAAATTTCCGTTTTTTATTCTACTTATTGATATCTACCCTGAGCTTATAGATGTTAATATTCATCCGCAAAAAGCTGAAATAAAGTTTAAGGATGATAGAAGTATATATAAGATTGCTTTTGACAGTGTTCATAAAGCCTTAAAAGATGATGTTTTTGAATCTTTTAAATTGCCTGAAGAACAGGTTCAAGAGGAAAAGGTAGAAAATGTTCCGCTAGATTTAGATTTCCATAACTTTGATAAAGTTTATCATTCATATGTACAGCCTCAAAATGACTATATAGTTAAAGAAAATGATGATGAAGCTACTTATGAGGATAAGCAACAAGTTGTAGACTTACCAGTTGATTTAAAGCCTATTTCATTTAGTAAGGAAGAGGCAACGGATAATAACCAAATTACAGACGCTGTCAACAGTTCCTTAGAAGTAACTCAATCTTATATTGAAAATAGTGAGAGTATTGAAAATGCTAGCTCAGTTAAGAACACATATAAAGCCGTAGAAGAAAAGAGTAATGCTAAAATACCTAACCTTAGAATTATAGGTCAGTTTAACAAGACCTATATAATAGGTGAGTATGACGATACTATGTATTTAATAGATCAGCATGCTGCTCATGAAAAAATTCTTTTCGAAAAATATTTAAAAGATATTGAAAGTTCCCATATACAGGTACAAAGCTTACTGGTACCATGTGTAATAAATTTAATCATGGACGACTATGAGATTATATTAGAAAACAAATCAATATTTGAAAAAGCAGGTTTTCTTATAGAGGATTTTGGGGATAATAGTATATTGTTAAAGGAAGTTCCTTACTTTTTGGATAAACTCAATCCTAAAAGTCTACTTCTAGATATTATCGATAATTTAAAAAATCTTGGTTCTGGGAAGACCACTGAAGTTAAATATAATAGAATTGCCACAATGGCCTGTAAAGCTGCAGTGAAGGCACATGATTTGTTAAGTACTGAAGAGATGTATGAACTGTTAAATACCCTTAGATTCATAGATGATCCGTTTCATTGCCCTCATGGAAGGCCAACAATCATTAAACTTACACTTAATGAATTAGAAAAGAAATTTAGAAGGATACAATAAAGGAATAGACTTATGGAAAAGAAGAAATTATTAGTGCTTGGGGGACCTACTGCAGTTGGAAAAACTGATGTATCCATAAAATTAGCTAAAGAGCTAAATGGCGAGATAATATCAGCTGACTCAATGCAAATATATAAATATATGGATATAGGTTCTGCAAAAGTTACAGAAGCTGAGATGGATGGGGTCAAACATTATATGATTGATGTGGTACATCCTAAAGAGGAATTTAGTGTTTCAGACTTTAAAGATCTAGCTAAAGGCTATATCGAGGATATATACAGCAGAGGGAAATTACCTATAATTGCTGGAGGTACTGGTCTTTATATAGATTCAATAATCTGTAACCTAAGCTTTACTGATAGTAAGAAAGATGAAGAATATAGAGCTTACCTAGAAAGTTTAGCTGAGGCCCATGGCAACCAATATATTCATGAGATGCTCAAAGCTATTGATATGGAAAGTTATGAAAATATCCATTTCAATAATAGAAAAAGAGTTATAAGAGCTCTTGAGGTATATAAAACTACAGGAAAAAAATTTAGTGAATTTAAAGAAAAAGAATCCATTTACCAATGCGACTATGATCTTTATTACTATGTTTTAACCATGGATAGAGAAAAGCTTTATAACCGCATTAATAAAAGAGTAGACATTATGCTTGATAAAAACCTAATTGAAGAAGTAAGAATGTTAATGAATATGAATCTTACTCCAGAAATGCAGTCAATGAAGGGAATAGGTTATAAAGAGATTTTATACTATCTACAGGATAAAATTTCCTTAGAGAAGGCTATAGAGCTGATAAAACAAGGAAGTAGAAACTATGCAAAAAGGCAGCTCACATGGTTTAGAAAAGACCCTCGAGTTGTTTACTTAGATAAGGATATAATGTCAGATAACGAAATAATAAACAAAATAGTTGATGACATAAATATTCAATAGCATTATAATAATATATAAGATTAAGAAAATTTGGAGGTTACGGTTATGAACAAGTCAACAAATAATTTACAGGACATTTTCCTAAATGGCGCAAGAAAGAATAAGATTTTAGTTATAATACATTTAGTTAACGGATTCCAATTGAAAGGTTTTGTAAAGGGTTTTGATAGCTTTACTGTTGTTCTAGATTCAGATGGAAAACAGATGCTAGTTTATAAACATGCGATAACTACAGTAACCCCAGCAAAGCCAATACTATTTAATACACCACAAGTTGATGAGAGTTTATAAGTATTAGCATAGGCAAACAAATTGTTTGCCTAATTTTTATTCATATGATAATATTAATGTTATTGTTTTAGGATAAATTTGGAGGTTTATACATGTTTGATATTACAAAAGATTTTTTAAGAAAAAGCTACAATATTAGTGAAAATACCTTTGCTCTTTATGAAAAGGCTATTGAAGATGTACAAGAGCAATTTGATATGTATGATAAAATAAGAGAGTTTAATCAATTAAAGGTTCTTAATGCACTTCAAGAAGAAAGAATAAGCGACACACATTTTACTAACTCCTCTGGTTATGGATATGGTGATGTGGGTAGAGATGCGTTAGATAAGGTTTATGCAAGGATTTTTAATACAGAGAGTGCTTTGGTTAGACCGCACTTTGTAAATGGAACTCATGCTATAGGAGCTGCTTTATTTGGTAATCTTAGACCTAATGATACTTTATTTACTGTAAGTGGTAAGCCATATGATACTTTACATAATATTATTGGAATAAGTGGAAATGAAAACATAGGATCTTTAAAAGAATATGGCGTTAATTATAAACAAGCGGATTTGACTTCAAAAGGAAAATTCGATTTTGAGCTAATAGAAAAAGAGTTAAGAGAAGATAAAAGTATAAAAGTGGTACACATGCAAAGAAGTACTGGTTATGGATGGAGAAATTCTTTTTCTGTAGCAGAATTAGGTGAAGCTATAAAGCTTGTTAAATCAATTAGAGAAGATGTTATAGTGTTTGTGGACAACTGTTATGGAGAATTTATCGACACTATTGAACCAACAGATGTTGGTGCTGATTTAATAGCTGGTTCTTTAATTAAGAATATAGGTGGAGGAATAGCACCAACAGGTGGATATATAGCAGGTAAGAGTGCATATGTAGAACAAGCTGCTTTTAGGTTAACTATACCTGGAATAGGAGGAGAGTGCGGTTCTACTTTTGGAGTGATGAGACAGTTATTCCAAGGTTTATTTCTTGCACCACATGTAGCTATTGAAGCTGTAAAAGGAGCTGTATTCTGTGCTAGAATCATGGACCTTGCTGGCTTTGAAGTTTTACCAAAGTTTGATGAAAAAAGAAGTGATATAATTCAGGCTATAAAATTCAATAATCCTGAAAAATTAATTAAGTTCTGTAAGGGAATACAAAAAGGATCGCCTGTAGACTCTTTTGTTGAATGTGAACCATGGGATATGCCAGGATATAATGATCAAGTTATAATGGCTGCAGGGGCATTTATACAGGGATCATCAATTGAGTTATCTGCAGATGCTCCAATAAGAGAACCTTATATTGCATATTTACAAGGTGGATTAACTTTTGATCATGCAAAAATAGGTATATTAATAGCTTTATCTAATATAGGTTAAATAAATATATGCAAAGTAAAAAGAACGGATTAAACCGTTCTTTTTTTGCTGTATAGTAAGTTATAAAAATTTCAAGCTAGCTAAACCTAGATATTTCAGTTGTTTTAGAAGTTCTTTATGTAAACTAATATGATCTGAATAATCCAACTAAACGTCCTAATATAGCGCAGTCATCCACTATTATTGGATCCATCGTTTTATTTTCAGGTTGTAATCTTATATGGTCATTTTCCTTAAAGAATCTTTTTATAGTAGCTTCTGTATCTATTAAAGCAACTACAATCTCACCATTGTTAGCGTGGCTAGATTGTTCTATTATAGCAAGATCCCCGTCTTCAATACCAACATCTACCATGCTATTACCGCTTACTCTTAGAGCAAATAGTTCATTGTCATGTTTGATGTATTCTATAGGCATTGGAAATACATCTTCTATGTTTTCGGTTGCGAGTATTGGTTCGCCTGCTGTTACCTTACCAACTATAGGGATATGTATCATTTCTTTTTTAGGCATAGATAACTCAGCTATTTCTAAAGCTCTTGGTTTAGTAGGATCTCTCTTAATTAATCCCTTTTTTTCTAATCTTTTAAGATGACCATGAACAGTTGATGTTGATTTTAACGAAACAGCTTCGCAAATTTCTCTTACTGAAGGTGGGTATCCTTTGTTTTCAGTATAATTTTTCAGGAATTCATATATCTCATTTTGTTTAGTATTTTCAAGCATAACTTACACCTCTCAATCTAATTAACTTGATTATATCACAGATGTTAGCACTAATCAAACGAACGTTCTCTATTTATTGATATTATTGCTAAGGTTTGATATAATTACTTGGTATATTATCATATAATATTGACAATGTACGCAAAGTAGAATAGTATACTTTAGTAGAACTATAACTTTATGTTTTATTTTATTGGTTTTGGATTGTTAAGTTACTAGATAATTGATGGTTTTTACAAAGTTATTACTAATAGAAGAGCGGAAATGATTAAAGAAAAAAGATACTCAATTTCCCGCATTTGAATGAATAAGTTAATTTGTACAGTCAATAATCTATATAAGCGATATCTTTTACAATGTAAACTTAATATTATAATCTTTAGGATAGGAGAGAAGAAATGAATACAAATGGAAATCTAGCAGATGAATTATGTGATATTTTCCCTAACAAGGCATGCGATAACTGCGGAAAATGCCTTGAAAACGAGGGGGTAGACCTAAAAGCTATTAAAATTGAAGATATAGCTAGAAATGTAGATGAGAATGATTTTGTAGAAGAAGAATTAATAGAGTTAGATGAAAATAATTATGATGATTTAGATCTAGACAGCGTTGACGATGAAAATGATGAAGTAATCTACGAAGATGAAGAATACGAAGACGCTTGGGATCATATAGAATACATAGATGATTTACAAGATATATTAGATGACGATATAAGTATACAAAAACTAACCGAAGAAGTTTATCCTGGATTAATTAAAATTAAAAGAAGAGAGTAGAAGAGCGTTCATTTTGAACGCTCTATTTATATCTATTTATTTTAGAAAGTGGGTTTGAATTTACAGCTTCTCTTAGTCCTTCGTCATCAATATGAGTATATATCTGGGTAGTTGAAACGCTTTCGTGGCCTAATATCTGTTGAAGGCTTCTTATGTCAACATTTCCGTACTTATACATTAGGGTAGCAGCAGTGTGTCTTAGCTTATGAGGAGTGTATTTATCTTGTGTTAATCCGCTATTTGTAATATGCTTCTTTACTAGTATTTCAACAGTTCTTTTATCAATTTTTTTATTTCTAGAAGAAAGAAATAAAAACTTTTTATTTTCCGTATCGCATTTAGAAGAATCTCTTACAGCAATATATTTTTCAATAGAATCCAGAGAAGCTTCATTCAAATACACAGTTCTTTCTTTATTACCTTTACCTATTATAGTAAGAGTGTCGTTTTTAATTTTATCTATTTGAATATTACATAATTCAGATAATCGTAATCCACAATTTAAAAACAGTGTTAAAATGCAATAATCTCTTAAGTAATTTTTGTTTTTCCGATCTAATGAGTTAAGTAAATTAATGCTTTGATCTAATGTAAGATATACAGGATGCCTTTTACTTATCTTAGGCGTTTCTAACTCTACAGTAGGATCTTCGGTAAGGATTTTTGCCTTTGTAGAAATGAATTTAAAATACGATTTTAAAGCAGCAACCTTTCTAGCTCTAGCATAAGTTCCGTTGATTCTTTGTTTTTCAACAAAACTCATAAATGCGTATAAATCAGTAAGTTTTATAGTTCTTAAAAAATTTTCATCTATATCTGTTAAAGGAATTTCGTTAAAATCTGTCTCTGGATTACATAATCCTTTATATAATTTTATAAATCTAAAAAATACTGTTAAATCGAATTTGTATCCGGCAATAGTTCTTTCGGATTTACCTTTTATTGTTTCTAAGTAATTTAAAAAATCTATAACTGAATTTGGCAAATTATTATATGCTTGAATTGCTTTTATATCATATTTCATTATAAAATCTCCTTAATCATATGTACTTATTAAATTATACCATATTTTCCTTTAAAAATATAGATTAATTTCGCTAAATTAGCATTTAGCGAAATTAATTTTACGCATTTTTAAAAGCTTTTACTGATTTCAATCATATAAATTATCATTTATTACTTATATCTCTTAAATTTAATTACAAAATCAATGATCTTGCCTTAAATTTTATTAGGTTTTGAAAGATAATAATTTTATTCGCTTAATTATATAAATTTGATTTATTATCGAGGTTTTATTTTCTACTTATAATTCTACATTTTTTGCCAATAAAATCTTTATTAAAAACAACCATGGATTTTGACGAAAAATTTCTACCGAGAATTTTCAAAACCATTCCAATGTATATTACATATTTTTTAAAAAACTTATTTTTCTACAAATCAACCATGATTTTTATTGAAATTTATCACATTTATTTAGAACATTATAATAAATATTCTTATTCTTAAAATTACTTCTTTAACTGATTTTTTTTATTCAAGCATATATTTAGCTATATACTTAAATTTTATTTTTTCTTTACAATTTATATGTATGATTTATTTCAGCCAAATTCATTAATTCGTTTCTTCAATCAAAAATAACTTCATATAATTTTCTAGTTTTCATTTATTACTTGATGTATATCTTTTTTTGTTTTTTCACAACTGAGAATCATTTTCTTCTCAGTTCTCCCTCTTAATAATTTCTGATGATTTTATAAAGTAACATATTAAACATTATGTAAAGTTGATATTGATAAAATAAGGTTAAGAAATCAAATTAGATTTCTTAACCTTATTAATTTGAATTTAAATTCTATTAAACATTAATTTGAGCTTCTACACCTAATAATTCTTTATTAGCTTCAAGAATCGGCGAAACTTCATCTCTTAAGAATTCAACCACTTGACCTGGTGCTCTACCAACAAATTTAATCGGATCTATTATATTGTATATTTCTTCTTTTGATAATAAGAAACTATCATCAGCAACAATTCTTTCTATTAAATCATTGTTTAAGCCTTCTTCTTTTACTCTTCTAGCTGCATCCATTGAATGCACTCTTATCTTTTCATGCATTTCCTGTCTGTCTGCTCCTCTTTTTACAGCTTCCATCATTATGTTTTCTGTAGCCATAAAAGGTAATTCATTTAATACATGTGCTGCTATTACTTTATCATAAACAACCATGTTTTCAGCTATATTTATATAAAGATTTAAAACTCCATCTAAAGCTAAGAAAGCTTCAGCTACAGCTATTCTCTTATTTGCAGAATCATCAAGTGTTCTCTCAAACCATTGTGTTGAAGCCGTTATAGCAGGATTTAAAGCATCTACAACTATGTATCTAGCTAAAGCACCTATTCTCTCTGAACGCATAGGATTTCTCTTGTATGCCATTGCTGAAGATCCTATTTGATTTTTTTCAAACGGCTCTTCTACTTCCTTCATACTTTGAAGCAATCTTAAGTCGTTACTGAATTTGTAAGCACTTTGAGCTACTTCTGATAATGTATTAAGCACTATTGAATCAACTTTTCTAGGATATGTCTGACCTGTAACAGCATAACTGCTAGTATACCCCATTTTTTCAGCAACCATTTTATCTAAGGTTCTTATTTTGTCTTCATCGCCATTAAATAAAGTCATAAAACTTGCTTGAGTTCCAGTTGTTCCTTTAACTCCTCTTAGTTTTAGTTTTTCAATAACAAAGTCTAAGTTTTCAAGATCGATTAGAAGATCTTGTATCCATAATGTAGCTCTCTTTCCCACTGTGGTAAGTTGAGCTGGTTGAAAATGTGTAAAACCAAGTGTAGGTAAATCTTTATATTTATTTGCAAAATTACTTAAATGATTTATAACATTTATAAGCTTCTTTTTAACTAACAATAAAGCATCTTTCATTATTATTATGTCAGTATTATCCCCTACATAGCAACTAGTTGCTCCTAGATGAATTATTCCCTTAGCACTAGGACATTGTAATCCATAGGCATATACATGACTCATAACATCGTGTCTTACTTCTTTTTCTTTCTTTATTGCTTCATCATAATTTATATCGTATATATGCTCTTTGAGCTCATTAACTTGTTCTTCAGTGATATTTAACCCTAATTCCCTTTCACTCTCCGCTAGTACTACCCAAAGCTTTCTCCATGTAGAAAACTTCATATCATCGGAAAATAAATACGACATCTCTTTAGATGCATATCTTGAATTTAAAGGTGTGCTATACAAATTTCTCATTTTCTTTCCTCCTGCGAATAAAATGTAAAAAAATACGTTTATCATTCGTATTATATCATATTTTTTCTTTTTTTACAGGTATATTTTATTATTTATTTTAATATATATACTATGGGAATTTAATTTGATGGGAGTTGAAAATTGTGTACAAGCTAAGTCTTATCGACAAGCTAAGTTTTTTACTAGTACTTATAGGAGCAATTAATTGGGGGTTAATAGGATTACTTAATTTTAATTTAGTTAAGCTAATCTCTCTAAACAACTGCTATATTGAAAGAATAATTTACACTCTAGTTTTTGCAGGAGCAGTTAATCTCATTGTCGTAATACTAAGAAGTAAAACTGTTTATAAAAAGAATTGCTGAACATAAATAAAAAAGGTTCCTTACGGAACCTTTTTTATTATTCGTCTAATCCTTCGATTAATTTAACGATTTCTTCAGCAGCTAAAGTTTCGTCATCTCCAGAAGCTATTACTTTTATGTTAGCATCTTTAGTTACGCCTAAAGAAAGAACTCCTATTAAACTCTTAACATTAGCTTTCTTTCCATTGAATTCAATGCTAATATCAGATTTAAATGATGATGCCTTCTTTACTAATAATGTTGCTGGTCTAGCATGTAAACCAGTTGAATTTTTAACTAATACTTCTTTAGTTACCATTATATCCACCTCTTTAATTATATTTTATATCATTAACTATTATATTATAATAATTTTTGGACAAAATATCAATAAGTTTTGGACAAGTTGGTTATTTTAGTTTATTTATAAAAGATTTTAATCTTTTTACACCTTCTTCTATATTGTCTATTGAAGTGGCATAGGATAATCTAATATAGTCATCAAGTCCAAAAGCTATACCAGGAACAGTGGCTACAGCACTAGCTTCTAGCAGAAGTTCAGAAAACATTTTTGAATCTTCAATTATAGTTTCTCCAAATTTCTTTTTTAAATAATATGATATATTTACCATTACGTAAAAAGCACCACTCGGATTAATTATTTTTACGTTTTCTACCTCACTTAGCTTAGAAACCATATAATTTCTTCTTTTTTCAAATTCAATTACCATATCCTCTACTAATTTCACAGGAGAATTTAACGCCTCAATAGCAGCATGTTGAGCTATAGTATTTGGATTTGATGTCATATGACTTTGTATGCTGGACATTAGCTTTATTACGTTTTCTGGTCCAGCAGCATAACCTATTCTCCATCCTGTCATAGCATATGTTTTGGAAAGTCCATTTATAACTATGGTTCTATTAAAAGCATCTTCTGATACAGCTGCAATACTAAAATGCTTTTCTCCACCGTATATTAGTTTCTCATAAATTTCATCTGATACTATATAAAGATCATTTTCTTTAGCAAAATTAGCTATTTCAACTAATTCTTCTTTAGAATATATAGTTCCAGTTGGATTATTAGGAGAATTTAATAATAAAGCCTTTGTTTTATCTGTTAAACTTTGTTTTAAGTTTTCTATAGTGTATTTGAAATCATTTTCCTCTTCACACTGTACGTAAACAGGAACTCCATCTGCTATTTTTATAAGTTCTGGATAACTAACCCAATATGGTGTAGGTACTATTACCTCATCACCAGGGTTTAATAAAGCTAAAAATAAGTTTCCTAAGCATTGTTTAGCTCCGTTAGATATAATAACCTGTGAAGGCGAATATTCTAATCCATTATCATCTATAAATTTCTTACACACAGCCTTTTTTAATTCCAAAAGCCCTGACGCTGGTGTATATTTAGTATGCCCATTTTCCATAGCGCTAATTGCAGAATCAATAATATTCTTAGGAGTATTAAAATCTGGCTCTCCTGCTGCAAAACTTATTACGTTCACCCCAGTTTTTTTCATTTCATTTGCTTTTGCTGTTATTGATAATGTTATAGAAGGCGTTAAAGCTTCTATTTTTTTTGATAATGTCATGATACCCCACCTTTATAATTTATTATAAAATCTAACAATCTTATCTAAGTATTCTTTATCAATTCCATACTGTCCAATTAAGTTACTACCATCATTTGAGCACACTCCATGGCAATCACTACCACCAGCAACTAAAAGTTTATATTTTTTACAAAGATTAAAAAACTTATTCACTTGAATACCTGAATGACTTGGATGAAAAACCTCAACGCCATAAAGGCCATAATCTTTTAACCTTTTTATTACCTTTTCAACATCTATATTTCTATAAATCTTGCCTGGATGAGCTAGAATTGGAATTCCTCCAGCTTTTCTTATCAAACTTAACGTTTCAGTATAATTAAATTTATATCTTTCTACATAAGCAGGACGACCTTTTATAAGATAATTAGTAAAAGCTGCTTTATAATTATCTACATAGCCTTTTTCTACAAGAATTTTAGCTATATGAGATCTTCCAACAGTATCCCTACAACAACATTCAATGTCCTGTAAGCTTATATCTATAGAAAGTTCATTTAGCTTCAATATGATTTGTCTTATCCTGTCTAACCGTATATCCTTTAGCTTATTCATAGCATCATTAAGTTCTACATTATTGATATCTATAAAATAGCCTAGTATATGTAACTCCGAATCATTGCAGATAGTGCTTATCTCAACTCCAGGTATAATATTAACTGAAGTCTCACAACCCTTTAAAACGAATTGTGAGCATATTGAGTCATGATCCGTAATAGAAATAGTATTTATGTTTTTTTGTTCTGCGATATGTATTATTTCTGAAGGGCTTAATACCCCATCAGAGTAATTAGAATGTATATGCAAATCGGCATATTTCATCTCAGCACCTTATTTCCATTTTATATATTAAAATATATCATTATTGATTGTAAATGTAAATATGGGGCCCTATTACAAAAGGCTAATTTATATTTGTTAAGAAATCGAGGCTTCTCAGGCTCTTATGGCATGTATAAATTAATAATTGGAGTTGAAACAGTATAATTGAGAGCAAATAAAGAGGTTTTCTAATATTTTGTAAAAATGTGGATGTATACAAGATACATGTTATGTGATATACTAAGGTAGTTACAGAAGAATGCGCCTTACGGTGCAAAACAATTTTATCCATAAATTAAGATATTATTTGGCTCTTGTGATTTTTATTGCAAGGGTCTTTTATTTTTATTTAACAAAAATTAGGAGGAAAAATGGAAATTTTAATAGTATTTTTACTAAAACTGCTGGACAACACTCTAGGCACCATGAAGAATATATATCTAGCCCGTGGAAAGTTCTTCTTTTCGAGCTTACTAGCTGCGTTGTCTACAACTATATACATGATTGCTGTTGTGAGGATGGCAAAGTCAGATGGCATACTAAGCATCATAGCTATATGTGCTGCAACATTTATCGGGACTTTAATCCCAGGGCTTGCGGTTAAGAAGTCCGAGAAAGAGAAGCTTTATATCTTTGATATCACGGCAGATACCATGCACAGCGGCAAAGAGTTTGCGGATATTTTAAGAAGTGCGAACATTGCCATAAAAACCAGTGTTGTCTATGACCAGATGATGACAAAGACTCTTTCTATAAAGGCATACTGTGCCAATAAGGAAGAAAGCAAAATTGTGAACGAAGTTATATATCCAGCTTTTAAATACAATGTCTATGCTCCAATGAGTTTGGAGTAAGCTTGACTAAGTGCCACTATCTCAAATGGCTATAATAGCACTTCTTATTATCACATAGAACTCTTCAGGGTTCTAAATAACTCTTTTTTTATTGAAACCCTTAAGCCACTTTCTAAGAATGGACCATTTTCATTTTAATTTTTTCAGATAACTCCATTCTTAAGGGTTACATATTCAAGTATCATCGAAGAATCTGCCAGTACTTTCTATATTGTAAATTCCTTTAATTTCTTTATTATTTAAATAACTTAGTTCTATTGTTGCTACTCCTCTATTCTATAAGTCCTCTACGGAAGTAAATCTTTGCAAATGAATCTACTAAATCTTTAATTTTCACAGTTCTAAGACATATTTTGATGGTGACAAAACAGAATATTTTACCAATAGCAATTATTCTATGCAATATAAAAATGTACAACCTTCATTTTTTATGTATTTCCATATACCTAAATTTGCATTTTGTGAAATATTACTTACAAAAATCATTCAATTGTATTAATTTTCGACACAAATCCAAGAAAATCACCTTATTTCCAGAATATATTTTCATTATATCGGTACCATTGCTATATTTGTTTGTTCAAATTTTCAAAGCATATCCATATATTTGTAAATGCATTAAGAAATTTATTCAATATCAACAATCTTTCCTTTAATTTCGATTATTTAAAGAAACAAAAAAGATGGTAGAACGACCATTCAATGATACATATCGTTTTACCACCTAAAGAGTACTTTATATTCATTAATAAAATAACATGGAATTTTTTATAATTAATCTAAAGCTAAAATTCTTTTTGCATTTAGGCTATAAATATGCTCCTTTATATTATCAGACAGCTTTAACTGTTCAATTCGTTCAATCTGTTCGTCAATGCTTGCATAAGGTGTATCCGTACCGAAAACAATATGTTCATACCCAAAAATATCGATTGCCTGCTTTATATCACTGCTCTGGATTCTTTTGGAGCTCGAAGTATCAAAGTAAACATTTTTTAGGTTTACACCGCTTTCACTAAAAATATCTGTACCGGTCATATGTCCAATTATAAACACTGCGTTAGGGTTTCCTCTTATAAAATGCACCAGCTTCAGAACTTCCTTTTTGGAATATAAATGAATGAAAATAGGTAATTTATTAAAAGAAGCAATATCAACCAGATTTTTAAATTCTACGCCATCAATCTTAAACGGACTCCATGCTTGATGTAGTTTGATCCCTTTAGGCTGATATGTGCGGATATTGTTTTCAAGATTATTCATGTGTCCAGTATCAAGCGGGTTTACCCAAAGAAACTGGATAACCACCTCAGGGAGCTGATTCTTCAAATTCCAAACAAAGCGATTACCATCACCGTTATCTTTGAAAAAATGATTATAAGCCATCCTGTTCATCCGATTCATCATATAAATGCTATCAGGTTTCTGTTTAAAAGGCATACTCGGTGGTTCCTTAAGATTTTGCATATTCTTAGGACTTGTGCACAAAACAATTTTCTCTACATTATATTTTGATGCCATATTTTTTATTGAATCTACTGTGCTGTAATCACCTGCTGCATGGGCATGAATATCTATTATCATAAAAACCTCCCATTTCAAGTATTTATGTATTTATTTTTTTGTAGAACATTGCTTCATCCTTTGATATGTATCCACAAGATAAGTAAGTTTTCTGTGCAATATGATTATATTTACCAGTAAGTAACTTTATACTTTTTACTCCTTGATTTTTTAATTCTTTTTCTAATAATTCAATCATCATGGAAGCAGACCCTCTTCCTCTACTCTCTTCATTTACATACATCTCTGTTATCTCACCATGTAAGTAATTATAACAAAATGATTTATATATTTGAGCACAGCCAAAACTAACAATCTTTTCATCAATAACGCCAACGACTATTAATTCATTATTATTTATAAGGTTCTGTTTTATTTCTTCACTAGTTATATTTACCTCATTGAACATGTTATTCAATAATGATAGTGCTTCAGAATCTTTATATTCAGCTAATCGAACATACATATTCATATAACCTCCCCTTCTTTTACCTATAAAGCAACTTGCTTAATGACTAAAATAGCATAAAGTTTTCTATAATTTCGATTAACTTCTTACATGTTTATGCCTAAAAACTATTTTTCCTTTAAAGGTAAAGGCTCAAGTTTGAATATAATCAAATGCAGCATTTGTTTGTTAAAGTTTTATAAGCATCATCTAATATTTCTTTATAATTTTAAAGAGTTTCTTTTCATATTTACTATTTTCTATTGCTCTATTACTTAAAGTCTTCTCTTGGGCTTTATAATAATTTCTCGCAGAAATTTCCAACATCTTGCACATTGTCTTCACAGAATAAATATATTTATTTAAATTGATGAATTCAATTATTGATTTTATTCCTTTGCGAACATGGCGATAGCTTTTTTTAATATCTCATTCTCTTCTTTAATACTGTTAAGCTCAGCCTGAAGTTTTAGCGTTTCCTTATTTTCTTTAAGCTTGTTATCAGTGGCTCCAAGTTTTCAATAACCTTTTTCGGATCATTACTAGGTGGATTTTTGATTAGTTTATACAATGTTGCTGTAGTTATGCCATATTCGATCCAAATATCCAATACCGGTTTTCCTGAGTTATAAACTTCTATTATCATTTTCTTAAAATCTTCAGTATATCTTTTCCTGTAGGAATCATTTGGATACATCCTTTTATCTAATCTAAATTTAATATTTTATATTAAGATGAGTCCATAAAATTATACAAGCACTACCTTTATCTGAGCCGTTTATATTTTTCACAACATCTCTTTTTCTAAATCTATTCTTTTGTGTTACTACACTCCATATCAATAACTACAGAAACGTCAATATATTTTTTCAACTGTTTATTACGAATTTTATCACCCTCATTTGTAAAAACAAAATGGTTAAAGAAGAGTTTAAAATATAGTTTTTCGTTGTGGCAACACGCAAGTCTCCACATTCGTAGAGTGCTGACTGTAGACAAGCTAATGTATAAAAGATGTAGTAATGTTTACCTAATAAAATAATGTTATTCCTGAAATTAGACTTACAGCTAAAAGTAAGCCTTTTTACTTTTAATTATCTATAAAGCTATATAATAAGAAAATGAACCATCTACATTGAGTCTTAGAATTCCTGTTTCTTTCCTATGAAGAAAAGCACAATTGATAATACCACCTGTATTCCCCATGATAAAATATTCCATACATTGATTATTGGTTGGTTTGTAAATTTTGCAACAATGTAATTTATAATTAAAGAAACAGGAATTCCTAATAGGATAGAAATTGCCGCCATATTCCATTTTGCTGAATTTTTAATTGAAGCCAAAATATATATAGTCCACATATAGGCAATAGCAATCAGTGATACGGGAATTCCCAGTGGTAACATGAATTTTGTACCACCAATAATTTTATTTAAAATAAATAAAAACGGGATAATAAAAACACTTAACGAAACAAGTGACATGCACACATTATTCTTTTTAAGCTGAAAAAGAGGAATTATAATAAGCCATGAAAATGAAATAGCTGAAATTGGATATAATGACCATGTAAAAGCACCTGAAATAGCCATATCACAAATCATACAAACAAATATACCAAGCAAACAGGTTACTGTAATTGCAATTTTTGCAACAAATTTTACTGATTCTTTTTTATTGAATGTAACTTTATTTGCATACTGCAAAGTTGTTTCGATAAGTGCATTTGCCTCTAAAGGCAGAGCAACGCTTCTTTCCCCATTAAGCAGTTCATTTACAGTAACCCCCAAGACCTCGGCAAGCGAGGATAATATTGATACATCTGGATACCCCAATCCTCTTTCCCATTTAGAAACTGCTTTATCTGTAATATTCAATTTTTCTCCTAATTGTCTTTGTGTCATATTCTTTGATTTTCGTAGTTCACAAATGAAATTAGCCATACTTCCATTATTCATATTAAGCACCGTCCTTTCACATACAATTTTATAGGACATTTTATATTAAAGTAACCGACTATCTGTGGAATATGGTCAAGTAAACTATTCGTAGAGTCCATATAGACAATACAAACAACCCTTATTTTGCATTCTTTACCATTGTGTCCCTATTAAATTGTACAGTATATTAATATGAGTTTCAAATTTAAACTCTTTTTCTTTTATTGTTTTTTCTAAAATTTTTTCTAAAGCTTTTGCATCATTTAAGGTTAGTGACTTGTAGTAATTTTATTCTTTCTTCAAGGGTTCTAGGTTCATGTTGTAGGCAACAAAGTCAAAGTCTCTTTTCTCTATTATGTTTCTAAATATCTCAAAGGCTCCGCAGTCTATATCTGCAAAACGATAAAATTCTTTTGATTTTTTTATATTTTAAATCGTTCCTATTCTTTACTTAAAAGAAAAAGCACCTAGAGCTTACTACTCTAGGTACTATACTGTATAAAATTATTGAATTAAATCTTTACCTTCAACTTTTCCTTTAAGTAAATTCTTATCTTGTAACCATTTAATATTCTTATCCCAAACATTTTCATCCTGGCTTAAGAACTTACCGCTTTCATTTTCCATTAGCGGAAGCAATGTACTTAAGCTCTTCTTCTCAACTTCTGAATCCAGTGGAAAATCTTTATTTTGAGCCTTTAAAACTAAATCTAAAGCTTTATCTGGATTATTTTTTGTATATTCAAAGCCTTTTTTAGCAGCTGTTAAGAAAGCTTGTATTGTACTATTATTATTCTTAAGTCCATCTTCACTTGCAATAAATGCTAGTTCATAGCTGTTTGCTACTCCGTAGTCTACTGGATTAAAAGTGATAAGTTCAATACCTTCTTTTTCTAGTAATAATTTTTCGTGGTTTATATATCCACCTATTATTGCATCAACTCTTTTTGTTTCCATTGCAGGCATTAGATCATACCCAACATCTACGAAATCTACCTTTGAAGCATCTGCTCCAGCAGCAGTTACCATTGCCTTAACCGTTTCCTTATCAATATCAAAGGATGCATATCCAACCTTTTTACCTTCTAGATCTTTCAAAGTTTTAACTCCTGAATCCTTACGTACCATAAGCTGATTTAATGGGCTTCTAACTATTGCACCTACAGATTTAACTGGGATATTTTCCCCTCTTGCTAAGATAACTTGCTTAGGATAGCTTATAGCTAAGTCAGCTTTATTTGCTGCCACTAATTTAATTCCATCATCTGTACCTGCAGGTGTAATTAATTTAACCTTTAAGCCTGCTTCTTTAAAATAACCTTGCTCCTCAGCAGCATATAGGAAAGTATGCACCGCATTTGGATACCAGTCTAAAAGTACACTAATTTCTTTTAAATCCTTAGAAGCACTTTTTTCTTCCTTGTTATCTGACTTTGTAGAGCATGCGCTTAACAAGAAACTGAACATTACTACGATAATTAATGAAACACTAAGCTTTTTTAATTTCATGATTGTCCTCCTTTATTACTCTTCTGTATTTTAATAAAACTTTTTCTAGTAAAAACCCTGTTGAAAATAGTAGTAATCCTAGAAAAGATAGAACTAACACTCCTGCGAAAACTGAATCTGATTGCAACATCCCTGCTGTTCTCTTTACGTATATACCTAATCCTTTTTCTGCTCCTAACCATTCTCCTATGGTAGCTCCTGCAACACTATAGGTTGCAGCTATCTTAAAGCTGCTTAAAAAGTTAGGAAGCACAGTATTCATATGAAGTTTAAAAAATATTTGAAGCCTGCTTCCACCTAGAGCTTTTAAAACATCCTCTAAATCCTTATCTACACCATTTAAACCATCTAAGGTGCTTATAACTATAGGAAAGAAGCAAAACAGTACTACTACAGCTACCTTTGACCATATGCTATATCCAAACCACATAACCATAATTGGAGACAAAGCAATTGTAGGGATTGTTTGAGAAAAAATTATAATTGGATACAAGGTTTTCCCAACATTTCTCCAAAGATAAATGGAAAGGGCACAAGAAATACCGATAATTACAGATATCATAAGTCCAAGTACTGCTTCTCCTAAGGTTATAATAGAATGACCATATAATAGCTCCCTTTGAGTCCATAACGCTTTAAGCACTACAGAAAGTCTAGGTATAATATATTTCGGCACTTTGAAGTATGGTATTAAAAACTCCCAAGCTAAAAGTAAAAGCAATAGGAACATTAAAGGGAATATATAATCCTTTATCTTTTTCATTATGAATTCCCCCTGTCATTCTCTTCTAGCCCATCAAGAATATTTAGAATACTTCTTTTTAACTCTATAAACTCACTAGAGAGTGTGGTTTCATAACTTCTAGGCCTCTCTATATTAACTTCTATAGACTTTAAGTTTTTGTATGGAACTTCAGTACAAATAAGTATCCTGTCCGATAAAAGCAAAGCCTCATCTATATCATGGGTTATCATAAATACAGTATTCTTTTCCTTTTGACAAAGCTCTAAAAGCCACGCCTGCATTTTTCTTCTAGTTAATGCATCTAAAGAAGAAAAGGGCTCATCTAGTAATAGTATTGAAGGTTTATTTACTATAGCTCTTAAAAAAGAAGCTCTTTGTCTCATACCACCAGATAATTCATAAGGGTAGTATTTTTCGGTACCTTCAAGTCCAAAGTCTTTAAAATAGTCTGCTGCTATTTTCCTTGCTTCTTTTTTACTGTGTCCATTCAATTCAAGTCCAACTGATGTATTGTCAAGAATATTCCTCCAGGGCATTAAAGAATCCTTCTGTGGCATATAGCCTATTATATTTTTATTATCTTCCTCCGCCACTTCAATGCTACCTTTTTGCGGCTTAATCAAGCCTAAAATCAGTCTAAAAAGAGTGCTTTTCCCTGTGCCACTTGGGGCGATAATTGTAACAAACTCATTTTTATCTATAGTAAGGGATAAATCATCAATTATTAACTTCTCTGTATCCTTATACTTAAACGATAAATTATTAATCTTCAATGCTTTCATATAAATTATCCAACTTTTTTATAGCCTCTATACCAAAATATATATCAATATATAAATATTTTAGATATTACGAAAACTTGCACTAAAGATGTTTCCTAAATAGGATAACCTTTTGAGAACAACTTTTCTGAAAACTGCAAAAAAACTCCTTTCAATCAGTATTTGTCATACCAACGAAAAGAGTTAATAATCTAATAATCGTAAAACTAATATTCTTAGATTTACCTGTCATATTGTCTTAAAACTTCCCTTCGCTGGCATTACCCAGTGCAGGTTCAAAGGGTCTGAAAAACTTCATCTCAGCCTTAATGGCCCCCCTAGTATTACAGATAAATTTTATAGTCTAAACTGAAAAATGTCAATAGTTTCATGATATTTATATAAAGCTATGATTAATAGTATTTTTAAAATCAAGTGGTTAGGCAGGAGATACTATATGAGCAAGCTATTAGAATTAAATGATTTTTTCAGATGGAGGGGCGTTAAAAAACTGTACTGTTCGAACGTAGTGAGTTTACAGTTTTAGCCATGGAATATGACAAAATCATATTAATTCTTTGCGAAGTCTCATTAAAGTATTGGATGACTAATTACTTGATTTTAACACAGTGCTTTAAACATGCCCAAGAATTTAATCGTATACAAAAAGGAGCTCGTACACCTGGATTACAATTCAATGTGTAAAAGCTCCCTTTATTATTTTTATCTTGGTTGTACTATTAATTTTATAGCTGTTCTTTCTTCACCATCAATCATTATATCTGTGAATGCTGGTACACACACTATATCTTTTCCACTAGGAGCAACGAAGCCTCTAGCAATTGCAATAGCCTTAACAGCTTGATTTATAGCTCCTGCACCTACTGCTTGTATTTCTACGATATTTTTTTCTTTTATTATAGCAGCTAAAGCACCTGCCACAGAGTTAGGATTAGATTTTGTTGATACTTTTAATACTTCCATTATTATATGACCTCCTAGAAATTATCGATATCGTTTACATAAAGTATAATAATTACCTACTTTATCTATATTCTATATAAACTCAGAAAAACCTCTTTTTTATAAATTTATTTTTTTTAAAAATTTATAAAAATTTTACAAACAATAAAAATGTTACTAAAAAACATAAAAAAATACATTTTGTTTTCACAAAATGTATTTTATAATTACTTGGCATAGTCAACTGCACGGGTTTCTCTAATAACATTTATTTTAATTTGTCCTGGATATTCTAATTGTTCTTCTATGTTCTTTACAATATTCCTTGCCATTTCAATGGCCCCTGCATCATCAACTTGATCTGGTTTAACCATAATTCTAATCTCTCTTCCAGCTTGAATGGCATATGACTTTTCTACACCTTCGTATGAATTTGCAATTTCTTCGAGCTTTTCTAATCTCTTAATATAAGCTTCTAAGGTTTCTCTTCTTGCGCCTGGTCTTGCTGCTGAAATTGCATCAGCTGCTTGAACTAGTACTGCTTCAAGAGATAGCATTTCTACATCACCATGATGAGCTGCTATAGCATTAACTACTATTGGTGATTCATGATATCTTTTAGCTAAATCTCCACCTATTAAGGCATGAGGTCCTTCATACTCTTGATCTACAGCTTTACCAATATCATGTAACAAACCAGCTCTTCTTGCGAGTGTAACATCTAAACCAAGTTCAGATGCCATAAGTCCTGCTAAGTATGAAACCTCAATAGAGTGTTTTAGAACATTTTGACCATAACTAGTTCTATACTTTAATCTACCTAGAAGTCTAATTAATTCAGGGTGTAGTCCGTGTACTCCGGTTTCGAAGGTAGCTTGTTCTCCTTCTTCCTTAATATCATTTTCCACATCCTTAGTTGCTCGTTCTACCATTTCTTCTATTCTAGCTGGGTGAATTCTACCATCTACAATTAATTTTTCTAGAGCGATACGCGCTACTTCTCTACGAATTGGATCAAAACTTGATAGTATTACTGCTTCTGGAGTATCATCAATAATTAAATCAACCCCTGTTAGTGTTTCTAAAGTTCTAATGTTTCTACCTTCTCTACCTATAATTCTGCCCTTCATTTCGTCGTTAGGTAAAGCCACAACGTGTACAGTAGATTCTGAAACATGATCAGCGGCACATCTTTGAATAGCAGTAGTGATTATTTCTCTTGCTTTCTTATCCGCTTCTTCTTTTGCTTTTGTTTCAACTTCTTTAATCATTATAGCAGCATCATGTTTTATTTCCTTACTTATTTCGTCTAGAAGAATTTGCCTTGCTTCTTCACTAGATAGACTTGATATTCTTTCTAGCTCTTCGCGCTGCTTTGTGTATAATTCCTGTACACTATCCTCTAATTGTTGAACCTCTTGTATCTTTTTGTTGAGGCCCTCATCCTTTTTTTCTAAAGCATCACTTTTTTTGTCTAGAGATTCTTCTCTTTGTATTAATCTTCTCTCTAAACGTTGAATTTCATTTCTTCTTTCACGGGATTCTCTTTCAACATCACTTCTTAACTTATGAACTTCTTCCTTAGCTTCCAAAATTGATTCTTTTTTCAGTGCTTCTGCTTCTCTTTTTGCGTTATCCAAATTAGTTTCAGCTTCCTGTTCTAAGCTGGACATTCTACGTTTAAAAGTATTTTGAATTACTGAATACTCGATAATTCCTAGCACTATCAAAACTATTACACAAACTATAATTTCAATAATGTATCTTTCCATTATTAACACCTCCTTCGCACTATTTTAGCAATTTATATTATAAGTAAATATGAAGGCGTAGTAAGGTGCATATTAAATTCTCACTGTAATTAAATGAATATGATAAACCAGTATTTGTTATTATTTTATATTAATTTTAAAATTATGTCAAGTTGATAGGTAAAAGCTTGTTAAAAACAATTTAATATCTTTATATATATTATTATTATCAATTGTTTGTAATTTATAACAAAAAAATAAATCGCAAATGCGATTTATTTTTGGTCAGCAGTAGGTTTATTTTGTTTTGCTTCAGCTTTAGTAGTAGCTGCTTCTGCTTTAGCCGGTGTATTTGCTACAGTAAGTGGCAAACCATATTTTGATCTTATTTTATTTTCTATTTCAAATGCTATTTCAGGATTTTCTTTAAGAAATTGTTTTGCATTTTCTCTTCCTTGTCCTAATCTCACATCACCATATGAGAACCAAGCACCACTTTTTTGTATAATTTCATCTTTTACACCAACGTCAACTAAATTACCTGTCTTTGATATTCCTTCTGCATACATAATATCAAATTCAGCTTGTTTGAAAGGAGGTGCAACTTTATTCTTAACTATCTTAATTCTAGTTCTATTACCAACAATACTTTCACCTTGTTTTATAGAATCAATTCTTCTTATATCCATTCTAACTGAAGCATAGAACTTTAATGCTCTACCACCAGTTGTTGTTTCTGGGCTACCAAACATAACTCCAACTTTTTCTCTTAACTGATTAATAAATACAGCTACACACTTTGACTTATTTATAGTACCAGCTAATTTTCTTAAAGCTTGAGACATAAGTCTTGCTTGTAGACCAACATGAGAATCTCCCATTTCGCCTTCAATTTCAGCTCTAGGAACTAGTGCTGCAACAGAGTCGATAACTATAACATCTATAGCGCCTGATCTAACCAAGGCTTCTGTAATTTCTAATGCTTGCTCCCCTGTATCTGGTTGAGAAACAACAAGATTATCTATATCTACACCTAGAACTTTAGCATAGCTAGGATCTAGAGCGTGTTCTGCATCTATGTATGCAACTGCTCCACCAGCTTTTTGAGCTTCAGCGGCTATATTTAAAGCAACAGTTGTTTTACCAGAACTTTCTGGTCCATATATTTCTATTATTCTTCCTTTAGGAACTCCGCCAATTCCTAAAGCTATATCTAAATCTAAACAACCTGTTGATATAACATCGAAATTTAATGTACTATGTTCACCTAATTTCATTATTGAGCCTTTTCCGAATTGTTTTTCTATTTGGCCCATAGCAGATTCTATAGCTTTTAGCTTTTCCATATCAATACCCATTGATAAAACACATCCTCTCTCTATCGAACATTTGTTCTATTTATATTATAAGGTACTTTAATATATAAGTCAACACTAATGTACACTTAAAATTAAAGTAATACCTAGTAATTTTTTCTTTTGAAATTTCTTGTGATATCTTCTTTTACACGGTTCTACTATTGGGCTCCTCTGTAGAAACTTAATTTATACTTGTTCGAAAATCACGCACTTATGACTTTTAGCATATATAAATTAATAGTTGAGCTAGGACCCCTATATGGATGTACCACTTCATTATAAAATTTATATTTTCAAATCCGTCTCTCAGAGTCCAAAGGAGTTTTTAAAATAGTTTTCGAATTGAAGTGTTTCATCTTTAATCCTTACTTAAGAAAGTAGCGTGATTTGACCCAACAGAGTAGAAAAATAAATTTAAATTAAACACATAATAGATGTACCACTTCAAGCCATAAACATCCTCTTATCAGCATTTGACTAGATAATTTGAAGACATGCATTTAGTTATGAAGTGGTACATTTATTAAAATAAGTATACATCAACTAAAATCAACATAAGTTAATTTAACTTCCATAATATCAATCATACAGTCTTTAAAATTATAGACTATTTTTATGATTATTAAACCTATTTATCTGTATTTATTGCACCTTTATTTTTTACAAAATAGTCTACTCCAGATAAAATAGTCACTATTACAGCTATATATAGCGCAATGGTTGGTACTATAGCAAAGAAATTATTCATCCAACTATGTTTATCAACCAAATCTGTTAAATACTTAGAAGAACCTATATTAACCTTTAATAATAATAAAATTATAGCAACAATTTGAATTACAGTTTTTATCTTTCCCCACCAACTAGCAGCAATAACTGTACCATCAGAAGCTGCTATAGTTCTAAGTCCAGATACTGCAAACTCTCTAGCAATAATTATAACAGCAGCCCAGCTTGGTATTACATGAAGCTCAACTAATGATATAAGTGCAGATGTAACTAACAGTTTATCTGCTAATGGATCCATAAGCTTTCCAAAACGAGTTATTTGATTTCTACTTCTAGCTATGTATCCATCAAGTTTATCAGTTAGCGATGCTAATATAAAAATGAAGGTAGCTATAAAAGTACTATATGTTAAGTCTCTAAAGGCTATAAATACCAAAAAAAACGGTACTAAAAAAATCCTGATCAAAGTTAGTTTATTAGCAAGATTCATTACAAACAACTCCCAACAAGTCATATTCAGCGGAATCAGTAATTTTAACTTTTATTATGTCACCAATAGTTAATTTATCATTAGTATGATTAACGATTATAGTACCATCTATTTCAGGAGCCATTTCGTAAGATCTTCCAATATAATTTTCTCCATCATATTCTTCAATTAGAACATCATAGATATTGCCAACCTTAGCCTTATTAACAGCTTCTGAAACATCCATTTGAGTTAACATTAATATTTCTTCTCTTTTTTCTTTCACTTCTTCGTCAACATGGTTTGGCATTGAAAATGCTGGTGTTCCTTCTTCTTTTGAATATTTAAACACACCAACCTTATCTAGTTTATAATCTTTCAAAAAGTTTTTAAGCTCGCTGAAATCTTCATCAGTCTCTCCAGGGAATCCTACAATTAATGAAGTTCTTAAAGTTATACCTTTAACTTTTTCTCTTAAAAGCTCTATCTTGTTAATGATCGCTTCTTTAGTAGTCTTTCTTCCCATAGCTTTTAAAATATTATCACTTATATGTTGTATAGGCAAATCTATATATTTACAAACCTTAGGATTTGAAGCAATTTCATCTATTAATTCATCATATATTTCTTCAGGATAGCAGTATAAAAGTCTAATCCACTCAATACCTTCTATCTTGCTTAATTCATTCAATAATATATGAAGTCTGTTCTCTTCATATAAATCTATTCCATATCTTGTAGTATCTTGACCTATTAGTATAAGTTCTTTTACTCCAGCTGACGCTAATTTCTTTGCTTCTTCAAGTACACTTTCTAAAGCTCTGCTTCTATATTTACCTCTTATCTTTGGTATGATACAGTATGTGCAGAAATTATCACATCCTTCTGATATTCTTATATAAGCTGTTGCTTTATCAGTTGTAATAACTCTTTCACCTTCATTTATATTTGTATTACTGTATTCAAGCTTAGTTATTTTTCCTTCTTCTTTTTCTATAAAAGCTCTTATAAACTCATCGATTTTATTATAATCATTAACTCCAAGCATTATATCAATTTCAGGCATTAGCTCTGTGAGTTCACTTCCGTATCTTTGAGTTAAACATCCTGTGGCGATAAGCAACCTACAGTTATATTTGTTTTTATATTCTGCCATCTCTAATATTGTATCTATAGATTCTTGTTTAGCCTTTTCTATAAAGCCACAAGTATTTACAATAATTATATCTGCAGATTTAGGGTCATTAGTTAATTCGTATCCAGACTTTAGCTTACCCAGCATAATTTCAGAATCAACCCTATTTTTGTCGCATCCTAGGCTTATCAAGCCCACCTTATATTTCGTCAACTTAATTCCTCCTGTGTTCAATACAATATATAATACAAATTAATTTTAAAACTGTTTCAACATTAAAACAAGTATTTTTTCTACATATTCTCAAGTTCTTCCTTTGATATAAGGACTTGTCTAGGCTTACTGCCATCTTTTGGTGATATAATATTGTTTTCCTCTAACTGTTCCATTATTCTAGCTGCTCTATTAAACCCAACTCTAAGCTTCCTTTGAAGAAAAGAAGTAGACGCCTGACCAGTTTCAACTACTATTCTTATAGCCTCATCCAAAAGTTCGTCTCCATCTTCAGGATTTGATGTACTTGATGAAGTAACCTCACTATTAATATGCTCTATTATTTCTGTTTCATAAGAAGTTTCTTCTGATGAACCTTTTATGAAGTTAATTACTTGCTCAACTTCCTCTTCTGATATAAACGCTCCCTGAATTCTTACTGGTTTTGATGCACCAACAGGATAGAATAACATATCTCCCTTACCTAGAAGTTTTTCCGCACCTGCTGAATCTAGTATAGTTCTTGAATCTATCTGGCTAGAAACGGCAAAAGATATTCTAGATGGTATATTAGCTTTTATAACACCTGTTATAACATCAACCGAAGGTCTTTGAGTTGCAATAACAAGATGCATACCAGCTGCTCTAGCCATCTGAGCTAATCTAGCTATATAATCCTCTACATCATTAGGGCAAGCCATCATTAAATCTGCAAGCTCATCTACTATTATAACAATCCAAGGTAATTTTTCAGTGATAATACCCTTATCAAAAAGATTATTATATGATTCTATGTTTCTAACACCACTATCTGCAAAGAGTTTATATCTTCTTGTCATTTCATTAACAGCCCAATTAAGAGCTGCTGCTGCCTTTTTAGGATCAGTTACTACTGGAATTAGAAGCTGAGGTATTCCATTATATACATTAAGTTCAACTACTTTAGGGTCTACCATCAAAAGCTTAACTTCTGAAGGAGAATATTTATATAATATACTAATAATTAGAGTATTTATGCATACACTTTTTCCTGATCCAGTAGCACCAGCTATTAATAAATGGGGCATCTTACTTAAATCTGTGACAATAGCTTTTCCTGCTATATCCTTACCTAGAGCGAAGGCAAGATTGGTTTTAGTATTGATAAACTCTTCAGAGTCTAATACTTCTCTAAGCATAACTGGAGTCAATTCTTTGTTAGGAACTTCTATTCCTACTGCTGCTTTACCTGGAATAGGTGCTTCTATTCTTACACCGTTAGCGGCTAGTCCTAAAGCTATATCATCTGATAAATTAACTATTTTGCTTACTTTTACCCCTGCACTTGGCTGAAGCTCAAATCTAGTAACAGACGGTCCTTTAGTTACTTGTACAATTTTAGCATCAACGCCAAAACTATTGAGTGTTTCTTCAAGTTTAGTTGCATTTAAAAGTAAATCCTTCTTATCTTCCTTTTTGAGCTTTAAAGCCGAATTTACATTTAAAAGTTCAGTAGATGGAATTATATATTCTTTATCTTCTGCTGAAAGCAATCTTTCTGTTAATTCCTTATTAACTACTTCCTTAACTTCGTTGTCTAAGCCTTTTTTCTTATCGGAGGTACTAGTAGCGCTTGGAGTAGCTATAGTATTATCTGTTATCTCTATCTTTGTTGGAGCACTCTCAGACATTACTTCTTCATGAACTGAAGCGTTTTTCATAAAGTCCAATATTTTAATTTTATTATTTATTCCATTGATAAATTCGTTTTGATCAGGATTCTTTTCCTCAATAACTAGAAAATCATCTTTTTTCTCTACCTGTTTAGGCTTTTCACTATTCTTTACACTCTTTTTCTGTAGAAAACCTAAATCTAGATTCAGTGAATCTAAAGAAAAATCAAATCCAATTATAAATACTATAATATAGATAGCAATATTCACAATGAAAGTACCTATACTACCAATTAATTTATATATAGGTAAAGTTATAGTAAATCCAATAATTCCGCTATGAAAATAACTTTGAGAATATATAATTGCTTTTAATGAATTAAAAAAACTAGTCTTGTCATAATAGCTTTCTATAGACATCACTTGTATAAATACTAAAGAGTTTATTATTGCTATTGATAAAGCTATGAAACTTTTAGATAACTTTATAACTCCTTTTGAGCTAATATATATTACTGATAAATATATCATATATATGGGTAATATATATGTTCCTACTCCTATTGCTGATATGAAGAAACGTTTTGAAAAAAACGAAAGATATCCAGCCGCATTTGTATATATGCTTATAGCTAAAACTAGACTCACTGCTAGTAATATTATTCCTGTTATATCAGTATTTTTTTTCTTTTGATTTTTTTTGCTTGTAGATTTTTTCTTAGCCATTCTTTTCACCTCTCTTTACTACTTCTACACGTAGATTTAATTTCCTCTAAGAACCTTAAAAAAGTCGCTGAAGTGACCTTCTTCAGTGAGTTTTTTTACGCATCTGCCTTTCCGAATGTATATGAGGAAAATCTGGCAGGCGAATAAGTTTTGTTTTTTTACTGTCTAGCCATAAAAAACTTCCAAAGCCATTGAAATCTCTAGGTTTAGCCAATTTGAAAATTTTATAGTTCCCTATACAGTAAAAAATCGCTAATGTGTCTTATTTTTGCGCATCTGCCTTTTCGAATGTATGTGAAGAAAGCTTTGAGGCGATATATTCTTAATTACTCTTTATTTTAATAGTTATTCTATCACAAATATAATAATCCATAGCTTATCTAAATTATGGCCGATTAGAGAGTAAATAAACCATAGGATTTCCCTATGGTTTATTTACACTATCTATCATTGAATTCAGTTTAGCAAGCGCTTCCTTAATTCCACCTACTTCATCTATGAGTCCATAATCTACAGCTTCTTTTCCTACTAAAATAGTTCCCATATCATTTAATAGCTCATCAGTTTGAAGCATTAATGTTTTTAGGGTTTCTTTATTCATTTTAGAAGTTCTAACTATAAATTCATTTATACGTTCCTGCATTTTATCAAAATATTTAAAAGTTTGAGGAACTCCAAGTACTAATCCATTCATTCTTATTGGATGTAATATCATAGTAGCAGAAGGAGATATAAACGAATAATCAGATGCTGTAGCTAAAGGAACTCCGATAGAGTGTCCTCCACCTATAACTAAGGATACAGTAGGTTTACTTAGACTTCTTATCATCTCTGAAATAGCAAGGCCTGCCTCTACGTCACCACCTACAGTGTTTAAAATAGTTAATATACCTTCTACTTTATCGTTTTGTTCCATCTCAATTAACTGAGGTATTACATGTTCATATTTTGTGGTTTTAGTTTGTGGTGGTAAAACACCATGACCTTCAATCTGACCAATTATAGATAATATATGAATTCTTTGTTGTGTTTCTTGAGTAGAATTTGAATTTCCAAGTTCTTTTATTTCTTCAATTTTATCTTCTTTCTTTGCTTCTTCTTTTTTTATTTCATCGCTCATAATCATTCCTCCTGTACTTTACTATTTTGTACAAGAGAACACTCTATTATTCAAGCTATTACATAAAAGCTTTATGAAGTACATTAATTGCTTTTTCTACATCGAAGGAATGTATTAAGCACCATATTGTAGTATGAGAATCAGCTGTTTGAAGAACCTCAATATTATTGTCATCCAAGGTTCTTATTATTTTGGCCATTACTCCAGGAATACCTTTCATTCTTGAACCAATTAAAGAAACCTTACTACAGTCTTTAACTAAGCTGTATATAATATTTTCACCTTTTAATACGGATTCTAATTTCAACAAGTCTTCTGAATCAATCGTAAATATCTTTTCTTTTGGAAATATATTAATTAAATCTAAGCTTATTTTATTTTCAGCTAAAGTATCTAATACTTTTTTATATTCAACTTTTTCTTTGTTTTCTAAATCAGTTACAGTTACTTGAATTCTTCCTGACATATGTGTTATACCAGTTAAAATACGTGGATCACTGCTATCACCAATATTATCTATAACTGTTCCTTTACTTTTAGACATTGTATTTCTTATTACAAGAGGTATATTTCCTCTCATAGCAATCTCTACAGCTCTAGGATGTATAACTTTAGCGCCTTGATCAGCAAACTGAAACACTTCATTATAACTTATTTTATCTATCAGATTTGCATCTTCTACTATTCTTGGATCAGCTGTCATTATTCCATCTACATCAGTAAATATTTCGATCTGCTCACTCTTTAAAGCTACACCTAAGATTGATGCTGTAGTATCGCTACCACCTCTTCCGAGGGTTGTAAAATTACCTTCTGCATCATTACCTTGAAACCCACATACTACTGGTACTATTCCTTCGTTCAATAGGTGTATTATTCTCTTTGTATCTACATCTAATAAGCGCGCATTGGAAAAATCACTATTAGTTATTATACCAGCTTGTCCTCCAGTCAAAGGAATAGCTTTAATATTGTTCATATATAGTTCTTGGCAAAGAACTGTAGAACTAATTATTTCACCACAGCACATTAAAAGATCAGTTGCATGCTTGTTTGATTTTTTAAAATCACTATTTAGAAGTGAAAGAAGTGTATCTGTTGCATACGGTTCTCCTTTTCTGCCCATAGCAGAAACTACAACTACTGGTGAATAACCATTGTTTATTGCTTCTTTAACTTTTTCAATTACCTGTTCTCTTCTTTCAGATGTAGATACTGAAGTTCCACCAAACTTTTGTATGATGATTTTCAAAATATCACTCCTTTGTTAAAGCTTTGTTCTTTTAATCATTTCCTCTTCGACGTCAAGTATTATTGTTTTTGCACCTATTTTCTTTACGTAATCCCAAGAAATCTCTAAGAATTCGTCTCCTCCAAACAGGCTAAACTTTGACATATTAACGTTTATGATGAGAAACTTAAGCTTTCCCTCATCATCTATAACTATATCATTGCTTGATAAAGAATTATACTTTTCGCCATCATTTACGTTTATGATTTCATAACGTTCCATTTCAGATAAATATTTTACATTGTCATTCATTGTAATACACCTCCTTAACATCAAAGTATGATACCAAGGAGGATTTTATGCTTATATATTTCCTTCACTGTTAGTGTATGCAACTACATCTTTTTGTGCTAGCGTGGACAAAGTATCTAAATTAATTTCTTTTCCAACAAATGCACCATTAATTATTCCTGGTTTAAAGCATTGTTCAAGCATACTGTGAACAGTCTCGAAATTAATTCTGTCTATTTTACTTATTATATCTTCTGGTTTATTTATTTTATTTAAGAATAGAACAGATTTTCCATTGCTAAACATTCTACTACTAGTACTTTCTAGTCCTAAAACGTAACCTGCTTTAATTTTTTCTTTGTTTATGTTTAGTTGTTCTTTAGTGATTCCTTTAGAAATAAAAAGCTTTAATTCCTCATTTATTGCAAGCAGTGTTTCTTCTGCATATACAGGATTAAGTCCTACATAAATATTTAGCATTCCAGTATTCTTATAAGAAAGAGGATATGAATAAACTGAGTAGCATACACCCATTTCTTCACGAATCTTTTGGAATAGCAGTGAAGATGCACCTCCACCTAAAATATTATTTAGAACTATTAAATTATATCCGTTATCGTCTCCAATTGGAACACCTTTAAGGCCTAAATTTATATGAAGTTGTTCAATATCCTTATCGGAGCTTAAGAAATTATTTTTAAGCTCAGGAGTTGAATAATCCGTTATTATTTCTCTTTCAGATTTCCAACCGGCAAAATAATTTTCTACAAGTTTTATAAGTTCTTTGTATTCAAACTTACCACAGATAGATAAAACTGAATTTTTAGGTGTATAGTGAGATTTAACGTAGTTAGTTATAGTCTCTCTATTGAAGGATCTTACAGTTTCAGGAGTTCCGAGAATTGGATAAGCTAAAGAATCATCTTCAAAGGCTGCCTTTGCATGTATATCCGACAATACATCCTCTGGAGTATCTTCACCCATATTTATCTCTTCAACAACTACACCTTGTTCCTTTTGTATATCCTCTTCAGTAAAATTAGAATTAAACATCATATCAGACAATACTTCTAAGCATAATCCAGCATGAGTTGAAAGGGCTTTGAAGTAATAACAGGTGGATTCTTTGCTTGTATAAGCATTTATTTGACCACCCACATTTTCTATATCCTCAGCAATTTGTTTGGCATTTCTGTTTTTTGTACCTTTAAACATCATGTGTTCTATAAAGTGTGAGATACCATTATTATGTAAGTCTTCATTTCTTGACCCATTCTCTACATGTAATCCTATACTTATAGAGTCAACATGATCTATATATTCAGTAACAACTCTTAAACCATTTGGTAATGTGTATAGATTATACATAAAAATACCTCCTTAAAAAATAAAAAGGCAATTTTTAAGTTGCCCTTTCATCGTTATTCTTTTGATTTATCGTCTTTTGATTTGTCTTCCTGTGTTTCAGCAATTGCATCTTTTCTAGATAAGTTGATTCTACCTTGGTTATCTATATCAGTAACCTTAACAAGTATTTCATCACCTACAGATACAATATCTTCAACTTTATTTACTCTAGTTACATCAAGTTTAGATATATGAACTAAACCTTCTTTGTTTGGTAGTATTTCAACAAATGCACCAAATTGAGCAATCTTAACTACCTTACCTAAGTATATTTCTCCTGCTTTTACTTCACGAGTAAGTCCGTCTATTATCTTTAAGGCTTCATTAACTCCTGCATGATCTGAAGATGAAACAAATATCTTTCCATCATCCTTAATATCAATCTTAACACCAGTATCAGCTATAATCTTATTGATTATCTTTCCACCAGCACCGATTACATCTCTTATCTTATCAGGATCAATTTGTATTGTTGAAGTCTTAGGAGCATATAATGAAACTTCTGTTCTAGCAGCTGGTATACATTCTTTAATCTTATCAAGTATTCCAAGTCTTGCTTTTCTTGCATCGTATATAGCAGTTCTTATACAATATTCTGATAATCCAGCTATTTTTGTATCAACTTGTATAGAAGTTATTCCTTTTTCTGTACCTGCTACCTTAAAGTCCATATCTCCAAAGAAGTCTTCTATTCCTTGTATATCAGTTAGAACTTCTTCTTCCGATAAATCTTCAGAAGTTATTAATCCCATTGCTATACCAGCAGCTGGTCTTTTTATTGGAACTCCTGCATCTAATAATGCTAAAGTTGATCCACAAACTGATGCTTGTGATGTAGAACCATTTGAGCTTAATACTTCAGACACAAGTCTTATAGTGTATGGGAATTCTTCTTCTGATGGTATAAGTGGTTCTAAAGCTCTTTCAGCTAATGCACCATGACCAATTTCTCTTCTACCTGGTCCTCTTAAAGGTCTAACTTCACCAACACTGTATGATGGGAAGTTGTAGTGATGCATATATCTCTTAGATACTTCTTCACCAATTCCATCTAGAATTTGAACATCTCCTATAGCACCTAAAGTTGCTACAGTCATAACTTGTGTAAGTCCTCTTGTAAATATACCTGTTCCATGAGTTCTTGGTAAAACTCCTACTTCACAGCCTATTGGTCTAACCTCATCAAAAGCTCTTCCATCAGGACGTCTTCTTTCATGTAAAAGCATATCTCTTACGATTTCTTTTTGAATTCTGTATACAACGTCATTAACATCTGACATGTTATCTGGATATATATCAGCAAAGTGTTGTACTACACTCTTCTTAACTTCATCCATTTCTTCATTTCTTTCGTTCTTGTCGATAATATACATAGCTTTTTTTATAGTTTCAAAGGAATATTCGCGAACAGTTTTTTCTAGTTCTGCATCTACCTTGTATATTAAAGGCACCTTTTTCTCTTTTCCAAAAGATTTCATTGCTTCTTCTTGGAAAGCTACTATATCTTTACATGCTTCAAATCCAAAAGTAATAGCGTTTATCATTGTTTCTTCTGGTATCTCATGACCACCAGCTTCAATCATCATAACTCTATCTTTTGTAGCACAAACTGTTAAAGCAAGTATCATTTCTTCTCTTTGCTTTGATGTTGGGTTTAATATAAATTCATCACCAATTAAACCTACTTGTACTGCGGCAACTGGAGTAGTGAATGGGATACTTGATAGACAAAGAGCAGTGGATGCTGCATTTATCGCAAGAATTTCTGGAAGGTTATCATTTTCTACAGAAACTACTGTACAAACTACTTGTACGTCATTTCTATATCCTTTAGGGAAAAGTGGTCTAAGCGGTCTGTCGACAGCTCTTCCATTTAGAATTGCTTTTTCTGAAGGTCTACCCTCTCTCTTGATAAATCCTCCAGGTATTTTTCCTACTGCATATAATCTTTCTTCATATTCAACACTTAAAGGAAAGAAATCAATCCCCTCTCTTGGTGATTCTGAAGCATTAGCGTTTGTTAATATTACTGTGTCACCATAGCTCATTAAGATAGCAGTATCAGAAAGCATTCCTAACTTTCCAAATTCAACTTTCATTTTTCTACCAGCTACAGTGGTTTCATGAAAATGATTCATGTGTTATTACCTCCTTTCGGTTACTTATGTAAAACTTTACTTTAGTTGATAAAATAATAGAGCGGTATAACCGCTCTTTTCAGATTAACCTCTTATACCTAATTGTCCTATTATTGCTCTATATCTTTCGATATCTTGAGAAGATAGGTAGTTTAAAAGACCTCTTCTTTGTCCAACCATCATTAGAAGACCTCTTCTTGAATGGTGATCTTTCTTATGAACCTTTAAATGTTCAGTAAGATAGTTGATTCTTTCAGTAAGTAGTGCTATTTGCACTTCTGGTGAACCAGTATCTCCTTCATGTCTTGCGTACTTTACTATAATTTCTTGTTTTCTTGCCTTATCCATGTGTAAACACCTCCAAAATTATCCCCTAGTTCCATGAAAAAAGATGGCAAACCTTTTATCTTAGGATTAGGTTCTCAAGGGTATTATAGCAGAACTGATTTTTATTGTAAATGAATTTTTTTACAATCCACTTAGGTTTTTTCTTGATTCAGCAAAAGCTTTGTCACTTATTAGTTGCTGCTGTAACTCCTTTAGGCTATTAAACTTTTCTTCATTTCTTATTCTTTCAAGAAAATAAACTTTTAATTCATCGCCATAAATATTTTTATTAAAATTTAATATATATGTCTCTATAGTTATATTCTTACCATTTACAGTAGGATTATAACCAATAGAGGTTATACTTTTATATAATTTACTCTTATAAACCGTATTTGTATAATAAACTCCTATCTTAGGAAGAACTGAGCTAGCGTCAACCTCAGTATTAGCAGTAGGAAATCCTAGTGTTCTTCCAAGCTGCTTTCCATGCACAACTGTGCCTCTAAGAACATACGGTCTAGTAAGTAGTGCATTCGCACCATCTAAATCTCCATCAATCAGAAGATTTCTTATCTTTGTACTGCTTATTATATTTTCTTCATTCATCAAAGCACCCATAATATGCAGTTCAAATCCATACTTTTCACTTAAAGCTTTGAGGAGATTTATATCACCTTTATTTTTATAGCCAAATCTATAATTAAAGCCAACAATTATCCCTTTAGCATTATATTTCTTTAAAAGCATTTCTATAAATGCTTCAGGTTCAATCTTCATAAACTCTTCATTAAAATTTACAAGACAAGCAATATCTATGCCTAGTTCTTCAAGAATCTCAAGTTTGGTTTGGTTATCAAGCAGCAGTTTAGGAGCCCTATCTTTATTTACTACAGTTAGTGGATGATTTCTAAAAGTAAAAACCATACTAGAACAGCTATTTTTTTCAGCCAGTTCCAAAGTCTTACTTATTAAACTCAAATGCCCTAAATGCAAGCCATCAAAACTACCTAGAGCTATAAAAGAACTTTTTTGTAAAGAGATTTTGCTATTTTCATCAATAATTATCATCTTTATACCTCTAATCTAATAATAATTTTTCTAACTTAAAGCCATCCCTATTCATCTTACCAACTCCAATTAAAGCTCCCTTGTTATCATACACTTTATAAAGCTTTTGAAAATCAAGTTCATCTCTAATCATTGTTCTATCACTCACTCTTACCCCATTGATTAATAACTTAGAGAATTTTTCATTAACATTAATACTGTCATAAAATTTTAATGCATCTTCAATTGATATAATAAAATCATTTATATTAGATTCATTTAAATCTTCTAACTTAACACTATTTCCTAAATTGAAAAATCCATTTCTAGTTCTACACAAAGCAGTCATAGTTGCACCTACATTTAGTTCATTTCCTATATCAAAGCATAGGCTTCTGATATAGGTTCCCTTGGAGCAAGTAACATCCATAGTGACAAAAGGAAGATCTAGCTCTATATTATCTATAGAATATATGTTAATCTTTCTTGCCTCTCTTTCAATTTCTTTTCCCTGCCTCGCAAGTTCATATAGTCTTTTTCCATTAACCTTAAGTGCAGAATACATAGGCGGAACCTGATCTATTAAACCAACAAATTTAGATATTACTTTTAAAACATCTTCATTCTTTATATGGTCTGTCTCTGAAATCTTAATAACAGATCCTTCTAAGTCATATGTATCAGTTATCATTCCTAATTTAAAACTAACTTTGTATGATTTTTGATTTTCCATTATATAATCAATTATTTTAGTTGCTTTTCCCATACAAACAGGAAGAACCCCTGAAGCTTCAGGATCAAGGGTTCCTGTATGTCCAACTTTTTTTTCCTTAGTTAAAAATCTAACTTTTCTAACTACATCAAAAGAAGTCATACCTGTACTTTTATTTATATTAATTACACCATTCATATCTATATCTCTTCTTTTATTTGATTTAAAACTAAATTTTTAGCTTCGTTTAAGGATATATTTTTCATTGTAATTCCAGAAGCTCTTATATGACCGCCTCCACCAAAAACTGAAGCAACTTTATTAACATTTAAGTATTTTTTAGATCTAAGGCTTACTTTGACACCATCTTCAACTTCCCTAAACAATACCGCTCCCTCAACGCCTCTAATTTGAAGTCCTTGAGAGATTATATCTGAAGAATCATCTAATACTATATTTAATCTATTAATTGTATCCTTAGTAATTTCCATAACAGCAAGCTTGCCTTCATATATAAGCTCTGTATTTCCTAATACATAACCTATAAGTTTTAGCTTTTCAAAAGGCTTGTTATCAAATATATTACTATGAATATCTGAATGATTTATATCAAATTTTAGGAGTTCAGATGCAATATTATGAGTAGTCGGAGTTGCATTTGAATGTCTAAAAGACCCTGTATCTGTAACAAGGGCTGTATATAGACATTTTGCCATATTACTATCCATTTCAGCGTTTAATAAATTTATAAGACTATATACTATTTCTGCTGTTGCAGAGGCAGTAACATCTATAAAATTTAAATCACCATAACGATCATTTGATAAATGATGATCTATATTTATAATAGTCCCTTTAAATCCTTCTAAATCCGCTGAAATTCTCTCTTTATTTCCACAATCAAGTATTATTACACAATCACTATCTTCTTTAGGACTTACACATTCTCCATTAAGCTCATTTGAAAAAGGAAGGAAGCTTAAATTATATGATATCGTATCTTTCGATATCATATAAGCTTCCTTACCCATTTTTTTTAAAGCTTGATACAATGACAACACGCTACCAGCAGCGTCACCATCAGGAGAAACATGAAATGTAATACCTATTTTATTCATCGGTAAAATTTTATTAGCAATTTCATGTAGTGTCATTTTATTTCTCCTTTATCTTCTCTAAAAGAGAATCTATATGCATTCCTTTTTCAATAGACTCATCTAACTGAAATAATACTTCAGGTGTATGTCTTAAATTAATTCTATGACCTAATTCTTTACGAACAAAGCTACTGGAACTCTTTAAGGCATTAAAAGTACTATTCTTTTCTTCTTCACTTAAACTAAATATACTAATATAGATATTAGCATATCTTAGATCCTTTGTTACTACTGCATCTGTTACACTTATCATAGCAGTTAGTCTAGGATCTTTTATACTGTTTCTTATTATATCACTTACTTCTTTTTTTACTTCTTCGTTTATTCTTCCGCCTCTATAGTTAGGCATGAAAATCACCTCTTTTAAAGTTCTTTTCTTTCAATTGCTTGCATAGTAAAGGCTTCAACGATATCGCCTTCTTTGATATCATTAAACTTTTCGAAACTTAATCCACATTCATATCCTGTATTAACTTCCTTAACATCATCCTTAAATCTCTTTAATGATGAAAGCTTACCTTCTAGTATAACTATGCCGTCTCTAATTATTCTAACCTCAGAATTTCTTACCATCTTACCATCTAATACGTAAGATCCAGCAATAGTTCCAACATTAGAAATCTTATATGTCTGTCTTATCTCAGCTCTACCAAGTATAACTTCTTTATATTCAGGTTCAAGCATACCTATCATAGCTGATTTTACATCTTCGATCGCATCATAGATAATTCTGTATGTCTTTATATCAACATTTTCTTTTTCTGCGATACTTACTGCATTGTTATCAGGTCTTACGTTAAATCCTATAACAATAGCATTAGAAGCTGTTGCAAGAGTTATATCTGTTTCAGTTATTGCTCCAACAGCACCATGAATTACTCTAACTCTAACATCATCAGTTGATAACTTTTCTAATGATGATCTTATAGCTTCAACTGAACCTTGAACGTCAGCTTTTACTATTATAGCAAGTTCCTTTACTTTTCCTTCTCTTATCTGGCTATATAAGTCTTCAAGAGAAACTCTATTTGAGTTGTTAAAGCTTTCTTCACGATTCTTTTCTTTTCTTGATTCTGCCATTTGTCTAGCAGTCTTTTCGTCTTTAACTACTATAAATCTGTCACCTGCTGAAGGAACATCAGATAATCCAAGAACCTCTACTGGTATTGAAGGTCCTGCTAGTTTAATCTTCTTACCCTTGTCATCAAACATAGCTCTAATTCTTCCATAAGTTGAACCAACTACGATTGAATCTCCAGAATGAAGTGTTCCATTACCGATAAGTAAAGATGCAACAGCTCCTCTACCTTTATCAAGTTTAGCTTCTACAACAGTTCCCTTAGCTCTTCTTGATGGATTAGCTTGAAGTTCAAGCATTTCTGCTGTTAAAACTACCATTTCTAGAAGAGTATCTATACCTTCACGAGTTTTTGCAGAAACTGGAACGCATATAACATCTCCGCCCCAATCTTCTGATACAAGACCGTATTCTGTAAGCTCTTGTTTAACTCTTTCGATATTAGCTCCTGGTCTATCCATCTTATTTATAGCTACAACCATTGGTACATTTGCAGCCTTACAGTGATTTATAGCTTCAACTGTTTGTGGCATTATACCATCATCAGCAGCTACTACAAGGATAACTATATCAGTAATCTGAGCACCACGAGCTCTCATTGCTGTAAACGCTTCATGTCCTGGAGTATCTAAGAATGTTATCTTTTGATCGTTAACATTAACAGTATAAGCACCTATGTGCTGAGTTATACCTCCAGCTTCTGATTCAGTTACCTTTGCTTTTCTTATAGCATCAAGTAAAGAAGTCTTACCATGGTCAACGTGACCCATTACTGTTATAATTGGAGGTCTGTTTTCAAGGTTTTCGCCATCTTCAGTTTCCTCTTCAAATATTTCTAAAGTAGCTTCTTCTGTTTTCTTTATAACTGAAACACCATACTTTTCTGCAGCTTTTTCAGCTGTAGCGAAGTCTATTTCTTGGTTTATAGCAGCCATAACACCAGTGAAGATTAGAGTTTTTATTACATCAGCACCAGGTTTATTTAACTTTTCAGCTAATTCCTTAACTGTTATTGTATCGCTGATTTCAATAGTACCACCGTCTAATACAGTGCTATCTTCATCATTAACTTCTTCATCATCTGATTTCTTTTTCTTTCTCTTTTTAGCAACATTATTAACTTCTTCAGCAACCATTTCCTCATATTCATCTACGATAGTCTTAGAAACTTCCTCATCATCGTCATCCGAACCTGCTGGAATTATAGTGTGATCACTACCTGCTAATAATTCCTTAATAAGTTCTGCATCTTCGTCTTCTATAACACTCATATGATTCTTAACTTCTATGCTAAATTCATCCATAAGCAAAGTTATAAGATCCTTGCTTGCTACATTTAATTCTTTTGCTAATTCATATACTCTAATTTTTGACATAGATTCACCCCCGACAAAATTCGTTGGATTTATCAAATATTCTCCTGAATTTGAATTAATTTCTTAGCCATATTTTCTTCTGTAACAGCTAATACATTAATTTCACTTCTTCCTAAGCTTAGTCCTAAGTCTTCTTTAGAGAAAACATCAATGGTAGGGATATTTTTTTCTATGCAATATCGCATAAACATATCCTTACTTTTAGGTGAAAGCTCAGTTGAGAATATAAACAAATAAATCTTTTTCTTCTTTAATATTTCTTCACATCTATTGTAACCTTCAATTAAGTTCCCGGATTTTTTTACTAGTCCTAAAAACTGAAGAAACTTATTAACCATTTACAATTTCATCCTTTAAGTTATTATAAATATTCTCATCGATTGTTGTTTCAAGATTTTTATTAAGTCTTTTTGCTTTGAATGCTTTATCTAAGCATTCAACACTTTTACAGATATAAGCTCCTCTACCGGATTTTTTACCTGTCAAATCAACTGATACAACACCCTCTGGACTTTTAACAATCCTTATGAGTTCTTTTTTTGGTTTCATTTCCATGCAACCTGTGCACATTCTCATCGGAATTTTTTTTGGTTTCATTGTAGCACCTCCAAGCTTCAGAACTATTCAGTCTGAGACTTGCTTTTAATATCAATCTTCCAGCCAGTAAGCTTAGCAGCTAATCTTACATTTTGACCTTCCTTACCTATAGCAAGTGATAATTGATTGTCATCTACAACTACTTTAGCAGACTTATTATCTTCATCAATTGCAACATCTAAAACTTTAGCTGGGCTTAAAGCGTTAGCTATATATTCTTCAGGTAATTTACTCCATTTAATGATATCAATTTTTTCATTTTTTAACTCATTAACTATATTTTGAACTCTTGAACCCTTTGGTCCAACGCAAGCTCCCATAGGATCAACAGATTCGTCAGTTGTATTTACTGCGATCTTTGTTCTTGAACCTGCTTCTCTTGCAATACTCTTAATTTCTACTACACCTTCAAAGATTTCAGGAACTTCTAACTCAAAAAGTCTTTTTACTAGTCCTGGATGAGTTCTTGAAACTAAAACTTGAGCACCTTTTGAAGTGTTTTTTACTTCTACAATGTAAAGTTTTAACTTTTCATTAAAATTATATTCCTCACCAGCCATTTGTTCATTAGGTCCTAGAATTGCTTCTATTCTTCCTAAATCAACAAAGACATTTCCTTTATCTTTTCTAATAATAGTTCCAGTGATTATATCAAATTCTTTTTGAATGAATTCATTATAGATAATATTTCTTTCTGCTTCCTTAATTCTTTGGATCACTACTTGTTTTGCAAGCTGTGCTGCTACTCTACCAAAGTTTCTTGGAGTTACTTCTATTTCAACAACATCATCTATTTCATATCTAGGATCAATCTCTTTTGCCTCATCAATTGATATTTCTGACACATCGTCATAAACAAAATCAACAATTGATTTTTGTGCATAAACATGGATTTCACCAGTTTCCCTGTTCATACTTACTCTTACATTTTGCGCTGCAGTAGTTGAATTTGCATAATTCTTCTTATAGGCAGCTACAAGAGCATCTTCTAAGGTTGTAAAAATAAGATCTTCACTTATCCCCTTTTCTTTTACAATCTCTTTCAATGCACCTATAAATTCTTCATTCATTTTTTTAACCCTCCTTACTAAATCTCCCCTTCGATGTTTACAGACTTTATTTTATCTTTAGGAACAGTAAATTTCTCACTGTTTTCTGCGATAACTAATGCTTCATCTGTTACTTCTTCAAGTATACCTTTTACATTTTTCTTACCATCAACATTTTTAGTGAATTTTACAAAAACTTCTGAGCCTACAAATCTTTTATAGTGCTCTTCAGTAAATAACTGTCTATTAAGTCCAGGCGAAGAAACTTCTAAATAATATGGATCTGTTATAGGATCCTTATCATCTAGTATATCACTTATTCTCCTACTTACATTCTCACAGTCAGTTAGAGATATACCTTCTGGCTTATCGATATATATCCTTAAGTAGTATTCATTGTTTTCCTTTACAAACTCAACGTAATAAAGTTCATACCCAAGTTCATCTACAACAGGCTTGCAAAGGTTATTTAAATTTTCTAAAAGTGCATCTTTTTTCATATCTATCCTCCTTTAAACACCTAGCAATTTTTATTAGTATTCCCAGATAATAAATCTATATTGATTATTATGCAAAAACGCAACTCTCAACAAGTTGCGTTTACAAATAGAAAGAGCGGACTTTTATGCCCACTCTTATCTTGCTCTATTGTAAATAATCTACTAGTGTAATCATAACATAGTAATTATTGGATTACAAGTACTAATTTATATTAGTAGATAAAGGGCTTCTGATTTGTTACATCATTCATCAAAAACATTCATTATTAGCAATTATTTTAATTAATTATCTTGTTTAAATTTTTATATTGAACTAAACTTACAACAAAAAAAGCGACTAAGTCGCTTTTAAAAGTTTTCAATTTCTTTAATTAATTCATTAACTAGGTCTTTTTCATCAACTTTTCTAACTATTTCACCTTTTTTGAATATTAGCCCTTCACCATTTCCTCCAGCTATTCCAATATCGGCTTCTCTAGCTTCGCCAGGTCCATTAACGACACAACCCATTATAGCTACTTTTATATTTTTCTTGCAAGATGCTAGCTTACTTTCTACTTGCTCTGCTATACTAATTAAATCAATTTTTGTTCTTCCACATGTTGGACAAGATATGAATTGTATTCCTGATTTAACATATCCGAAAGTTTTAAGTATTTCACGCCCAACTTTAATTTCTTCAACAGGATCTCCTGTCAAAGATACCCTTATGGTATCACCTATTCCTTCAGAAAGCAAAGTACCTATACCTATACTTGACTTAATAGTGCCTCTCCATAATGTTCCGGCTTCTGTAACCCCTAAATGAAGAGGATAATTAACCTTCTGAGACATAAGCCTATAGCTGTCAATCATCTTTAATACATCTGCTGATTTTAATGATATTACTATATCATTAAAATTCATATCTTCCAGTATCTTTACATGTCCTAGAGCACTTTCTACTAAAGCCTCAGGAGTTGGACTTCCGTATTTTTTCAGTAATTCTTTTTCAAGTGATCCTGAATTAACTCCAATTCTTATAGGAATTTCTCTTGACTTTGCAGCCTCAGCCACAAGTCTAACTCTATCAGCGCTTCCTATATTTCCAGGATTTATTCTAAGTGCCGAAACTCCATTTTTTATAGCTTCTAATGCTAATCTATAGTCAAAATGGATATCAGCTACTAACGGAATATTGATCCCTTTAACTATATCATTAATAGCTGCTGCTGCTTCCATATCAGGTACTGCACACCTAACTATATCACAACCAGCCTCTTCAAGTCTTTTTATCTGTTCGATAGTACTTTTAACATCTCTAGTATCTGTGTTAGTCATAGATTGTACTGATACAGGTGAATCTCCGCCTATAAATACACTTCCAACTCTAACTTTTTTTGTTTGCTTTCTGTCCATAAAACCATCTCCTACAAATTAACTGGGAACAATATATCCTTAACTGTTACTAAAAGCATCAACAGCATAAGTAGCGAAAATCCCACAAAGTTTAGTGCACCTACAACTTTATCTGGAACTTTCTTTCTTGTTATCAGTTCAAATAATAACATAATAATCCATCCTCCATCAAGTGCTGGAAATGGTAATAGATTAAATACTGCAAGCTGAACACTTAAATAAGCTGTAAACCATATTAAAGTTACTATACCACTTTTAGCTGCAGTTCCAGTCATTTTAACTATAGTTACTGGTCCACCAACATCAGTTTTTAGGTTAGCTTTTCCTGTAAAAATTGTCTTTAAAGCAGAAAATGTTTGCTTAACCCATGAAGCTGTTCCCTTGAAGCTATACTTAACACTTTGAACAACAGAAGGATTCTCAACAAAATCATTAGTTATACCTATCATTAAAATTCCATCACTATTTTTAGTTGGTACTATACTAAAATTTTTAGTTTCGCTTCCTCTTTTTAATTGCACGTCTACAGCATTACCCTTTGACATAGCTATCTCATATGTTAAATCATCTTTAGTAAGCACTGTTGAATTATTGACTTTAGTGATTTGGTCACCTTGCATTAATCCTGCTTTAGCTGCTGGAGAATCTTTTACAACATCCTTTACAACAGGTATTGCATACCCACTATGAAATGTAAAAATACTAAATAAAACTATTGCTAGCACATAATTCATAAATGCTCCAGCAAATATTATAGAAATCCTTTGAAGTGGAGACTTTGACATGAAACCTCTATTATCATTAGTGGTTTCCTCTTCACCATACATTTTTACATATCCACCGATAGGTAGTGCCTTAATCATATATTCCGTTTCTTTGCCTTTAATACTAAAGAGTTTAGGCCCCATTCCTATAGAAAATTCATCTACCTTTACCCCATTAAGCTTCGCTAAAGTAAAATGTCCAAGTTCGTGAATTAATATTAATAAACTAAATGCGATAACCGCAAAAACTATATACACAGCAATTCCTCCTATTCATACTTTTCAAATACATAATCTCTTACTTCTTTATCCATAGCCTTTACATTTTCTAAAGTTACTTCTTTGTTGTAGTCGAACTTATTCATACATTCTTCAACAACATCTCCTATTTGTAAAAATTCAATTCTACTGTCTAAAAATAAACTTACGCAGGCTTCATTTGCAGCATTAAGTATACACGGCATAAGTTTTCCAAGCTTTCCAGCTTTAAATGCAAGGCCTAGACATTTAAAGGTTTGCAAATCTGGAGTTTCAAATGTTAAAGTGCGCAAAGTTTTAAAGTCTAAAGTCCCTCCAATATTGCTTTTCCTACTCGGGTAATTTAATGCATATTGAATAGGTAATTTCATGTCAGGAGTTCCAAGTTGCGCTATTACGGCTCCATCTTCATATTGAACCATAGAGTGGATAACTGATTGAGGATGTACAACCACCTCTATGTTGTCATAATCGCAATCAAAAAGCCAATGTGCCTCTATTACTTCTAATCCTTTGTTCATAAGGGTAGAGGAATCAATTGTTATCTTTGGTCCCATTGACCAATTAGGATGCTTCAATGCATCTTCTAAAGTAACAGTACTTAAATCTTCTATTTTTTTCCCTCTGAAAGGTCCACCTGAAGCAGTAAGTAATATTTTATCTATTTTGTTCATGTTATTTCCTTGTAGACTTTGAAAGATTGCACTGTGTTCTGAATCTACGGGAAGTATATTAACATTATTCTTTTTCGCTTCTGACATAACTAATTCACCAGCAACCACTAAAGTCTCTTTATTTGCCAATGCTATAGTTTTTCCAGCCCAAATGGCATTCAATGTTGGTTCTAATCCTATCATACCAACAACAGAAGTAACAACAATATCCACTTCTCTACAGGTTGCAACTTTATTCAATCCATCAATACCAAAGTTTACTTCTATATCATACCCTTTTTTAGTACAATAATCCAAAATTGTGTTATAAGCTTCGAAATCCGTCATAGCAACAGTCTTAGGTAAAAATTCATCTATTATATTCATAATACTTTGAGTACTTCTGTGTGCACTTATTCCAATTAATTTAAAATCATCTTTATGAAATCTTAATACATCTAAAGTTTGTGTTCCTATAGAACCAGTTGCCCCTAATATAGCTATATTTTTCATGTAAAATCCTCCTGAGTTGAACTGATTATTATGTTTTTAGCTAGAAGTATATATAGCGGTCCTGATATTATACCTATTATACCAAATAGTTTAATTCCTATATATATTGAGATAAGTGCAAGTATAGGATGTATATCTAGCTTATCTCCAATAAATTTAGTTTCAAGAATTTCTCTATTTATTTGTATTAGAATGTATAATATTACCAATCCAATGGCTATGAAATACTCCTTTAATACAATATTGTATATTATTAGTGGAATAAATACAATAATTGTTCCTACATAAGGAAGTATATCAAGCATTCCACATATAATAGCTAGCAAAAATGGTTCTGGTACTTTGAAGAAAATAAAGCCAATTAATGTTTCTAAAGTGCTAATCAACGCAAGCATTATTTCAATAGCAGCTAGCTTTTTTAGTTTCAAAATAGACTGACCTATATTATTGATTACTGATGTTGGCAAAAATGAATAGAAAACTTTCTTCAAAACAATTTCATCTACTAGTAAAAAGTAAACACAAATATTAGCAATAACATAAGATACGATACTTTCAGATGTATATGCAGCACCTTTTCTTATAATTGAACTGTCAATCAGACTACTTCCGTTATTCAATATATCACCACTACCACTTACTGCAATTAAATTAATAAAATCACCATAAAAAGATCGTAGCTTGTCTATATTTAAAACAATGTATTTTTGAAAAAGCAGAATTATATTGTTACTCAAATAAAATATAATAATAAACAAAAGTAAATTTAATACAATTATACTAAAAGCTGCAGATAATTTAAATGATTTTGTAACTTTCGAAAAAAACTTTTGTGAAGGTTTTGCCAGTAGATATAAAACAACAATATATAAGAACGGATTAAAATAGTTTTTAACTATATATGATACTAGTAAAATTATAATCAATAAAATTAGTAACTGAATTAACTTGGCGTATTCTTTTAACATTTTCATTCCTTTCTAAATCTGTATCCCTTCCAATAGAAATCTATTTTTAAAACTCTCATTGGTTCTGATGAGAGAATTTAAAATTACAATTTTTATTATAAAGAGGTACATTTGTATAAATTCTAATTCATAATTTAAATATAGATATAATTACTTTAGTTAAGTATATTAATAAAAATATAAGTATATTAATAAAAATATAAGTAAAAAGAAAAAATCGCTGAAGCGACTTTCTTCAGTGATTTTTTGCGCATCTGCCTTTCCAAGAGAATGTGAAGAAATTTTGGCGGGCCAATAAGTTCTATTTTTTACTATATAGACATAAAAACTTCTGAAATCATTGAAATATCAAGGTTCAGCTAACTAAAAAATTTTATACTTCCTATACAGCAAAAAAACTCATAGTACATTTCTGCATTATGAGTTCAAATATATGTTAAAATTCAGTTAATTTTACATAATATAATTTATATAGCTAATACAAGGTGAAGATACATGTATATTATAGTTGAAGCGAATAATATACTATCAAATCTATCAAGTATTCCACCGTGACCTGGTATAAGATTGCTATAATCTTTTATACCTACATATCTTTTTATAGAGGATGCTATTAAATCTCCAAATTGGCAGAACACCCCACATAATATTCCTATTATTATATAATGATAAAAAGGTATATTATGTATAAAAGAGTTTATAAAATATCCATAAACTGATAAAGCTAAAGTGCTGCCAACCAATCCACCGATAGAACCAGCAATTGTTTTTTTAGGACTTACTTTAGGACAAAGTTTTCTTTTTCCTAAATATTTTCCTGTATAATAAGCTACAGTATCACAAAGCCATGAAGCTAAGAATATCAACCATACTAGAAATTTACCATTAGGCATAGTATTTATCAGATAAATAAAACTAAAAAAAACACCCACGTATAAAAAACCTAGAATAGTTAACGAAACATCTATAAAAGTATATTTTGTATTAATAACCGGTATACAAAATAAAATAATTAGTGCTATTATTAGCAGATAAACTAGTTTTTCTATATCCGCGTTTATAAAGTAATAGCAAATTAAAAGAGCGTATCCAACTGGCCATATTGGATTAAAATCTTTAACTTTCATTGTTTTATAAAATTCATACATACCAATCATTGATATTAAAATTGTGAAATACTTTAAGTATACTCCACCAAGAAATATAAAAATTAGTATTGGGGCAATTATTAATGCACCTAGATATCTGTTATTCGATTTCATAATATCACCTCAGTTATTTTATGCCGCCAAATCTTCTATCTCTATTTTGATAATCGTAAATAGCTCTATGAAGATCTGACTCTGAAAAATCAGGCCAATTTATATTGGAATACCAAAACTCAGAATAAGCACATTGCCAAAGCAAGAAGTTACTTAATCTTTGTTCTCCACTTGGTCTAATAATTAAATCTGGGTCTGGCATACCTTTGGTATACATATGAGATGAAATTACTTCTTCATCAATGTCTTCAATTTTTAGTTTTCCATCTTGTATATCCTGTGCTATCTTTTTTACTCCATCTATTATTTCAGATCTTCCACCATAATTCAAAGCAAGATTCATAACTATACCTGTATTATCTTTGGTTCTTTTGTATGCACTTATTAGTTCCTTACTACATCTTTCAGGTAGCTTGGAAATATCACCAATATGATTGATAACTACGTTGCTTTTATTAAGTTCGTCAAACTCTTTCTTTAAGTATTCAACTAATAAATCCATTAAAGCACTGACTTCATCCTTTGGTCTTTTCCAATTTTCTGTTGAGAAAGCATAGAGAGTTATATACTTAACTCCCAACTTGTCACATTCTTTTATAATTTTGCGAATTGTTTCTACACCAGCCTTATGACCAATAGTTCTCGGAAGATTTCTTTCCTTAGCCCATCTCCCATTGCCGTCCATAATTATAGCTATATGTTTCGGTATATTATCATAATCTAAATCTATACTTCCATCATAACTTATAGTGCTTCTCTTTTTTAAGAAGTTAAACATAATTTTTACACTCCTATAAGAAGATTTATGACATTATTAATATTATCAATATTTTCTTCATATAAATATATTTTAAACAAATTTTATTTAAATAGAGGTGTGCCAAGTGAATTTCCAGCTTATTTTCAAATTTTCACGGTTTTATTGTAAAATTTGAAAATATAAATATTTATGCAAATTTTCACACCCATAGAGAAAAAACCTGCTAAAGAAGCAGGTTTTAAACTGTCATAATTTCTTTTTCCTTATCTGCTACCATTTTATCTATTTCTTTTACATAACTATCTGTTATTTTTTGTATATCTTCTTCAGCCTTTTTAATTTGATCCTCAGAAATTTCTCCATCTTTCTTTAAAGATTTAACTTTATCATTAGAATCTCTTCTGATTGATCTTAACGCAACTTTAGCGTCTTCTCCAGCTTTCTTAACATTTTTCACTAGGTTTTTTCTAGTTTCTTCAGTAAGTTCTGGAACTAAAAGTCTGATTATTGTACCATCATTAGTTGGATTAATACCTAAATCTGACTTCAATATAGCTTTTTCTATTTCCTTTAAAAGTGACTTTTCCCAAGGAGTAATCACAAGTAGTCTTGGCTCTGGAGCAGAAATATTAGCAACTTGATTTAAAGGACACATACTTCCATAATAGTCAACTTGAATTCTATCAAGCATAGTTGGATTAGCTCTCCCAGCTTTCATTGTCGATAACTCAGAGTGTAAAACAGTTAAAGTTTTTTTCATTTTATCTTCAGATGCTTTTATAATATCCTTAATCATCATAGACCTCCTTATTTATTACAAACTAAAGTACCAATTGTTTCTCCACATGCGGCCTTTTTTATATTTCCTGGCTCGTCAAGTCCAAACACAAGTATTGGAATACTATTATCCATACATAGTGAAGTCGCTGTAGAATCCATAACTTGAAGACCTTGTTCTAACACTTGAATGTATGATAAAGTATCATATTTTTTAGCGTCATTGTACTTATGTGGGTCTTTATCATAAACTCCGTCAACTTTTTTAGCTAAAAGTATAACATCTGCTTCTATTTCAGCTGCTCTTAAAGCTGCAGTTGTATCAGTTGAGAAATATGGGTTACCAGTGCCTGCTGCAAATATTACAACTCTACCTTTTTCAAGGTGTCTCATAGCTCTTCTTCTTATAAAAGGTTCTGCTACTTCTTTCATTTCGATTGCAGTCTGAACTCTAGTAAGCACACCTAAACCTTCTAATGAATCTTGAAGCGCAAGTGCATTTATGCATGTTGCTAACATCCCCATATAATCAGCAGTAGTTCTATCCATTCCTTCTCCACTTCTGCCTCTCCATATATTTCCGCCACCAACTACAGCACCAACTTCAATGCCCATATCTACAAGCTCTTTTATTTCACTAGCTATTCTTGTTGCTACGTTAAAATCGATTCCAAACCCATTATCACCAGCTAGAGCTTCACCGGAAAGTTTTAGTATTACTCTTCTATATTTAGCTTCCATTACACAACCTCCACCATGTAGTATATATTTATTTTTTAAAAAAAGAGAACACGGTGTGTTCTCTTTTGTTTTACTATTTTCCTTGAACTTGCTTTGCAACTTCTTCTGCAAAGTTTTCTTCTTTCTTATCTATACCTTCTCCTCTTTCATATCTAACGAAAGTATTGATATTGATTGGAGAACCAACTTCTTTAGATTTCTCTTGTAAGTATTTAGTTATAGTCTTATCGCCATCTTTTACCCATGGTTGTTCAACTAAACATACTTCTTTATAGTATTTTTGAATTCTTCCTTCAACCATTTTATCAACGATCTTTTCAGGTTTTCCTTCATTAAGAGCTTGAGCTCTGTATATTTCTTTTTCTTTTTCTAAAGATTCAGTATCAACTTGAGTCTTATCTAAGAATAAAGGATTTGCAGCAGCAACTTGCATACAAAGTTCTCTTGCAACTTCTTCTAAAACTGGGCTAGCAGTTTCACATCCTAGTTCAACAACAACACCAATTCTACCACCACCATGGATGTAGCTTTGAGTTAATCCGTTTTCAACTGAGAACTTTTGGAATCTTCTTACTGTCATGTTTTCGCCTAATTTAGCGATTAGAGCAGTTAAGAATTCTTGAACTGTTTGTTCTTCGTTGTATTTTTGAGCTACAAACTCTTCAACTGTAGCAACAGTAGTAGTTGAAGCCATTTCAGCTAACTTACCAGCAAAAGCTACAAATTCTTCGTTAGCAGCAACGAAGTCAGTTTCACAGTTAACTTCAACAATACCAGCGCTCTTCTTGTCATCTGATATGTAAGTCTTAACTATACCTTCAGCAGCAACTCTGCCTGCTTTTTTAGCAGCAGCAGCTAAACCTTTTTCTCTTAATACTTCTACAGCTTTGTCCATATCGCCGTTTGTTTCTGTAAGAGCCTTCTTACAGTCCATCATTCCAGCGCCAGTTCTTTCTCTTAATTCTTTAACAGCTTGAGCAGTTATCATGCTAATTCCTCCCTAAAATGTTAATTTAAAAGGTAAATGAAGCCTTGCTTCACCTACCCAATATATAATTATTCAGCTAATTGTTCGCCTTGTCTTCCTTCAATAATAGCATCAGCTATTTTTGCAGTTATAAGTTTTACAGCTCTTATAGCATCATCATTTCCAGGTATAACATAATCAACTTCATCTGGATCACAGTTAGTATCAACTATAGCTACTACTGGTATACCAAGAATCTTAGCTTCTGATATAGCGTTCTTTTCTTTTCTTGGATCAACAACGAATAATGCACCTATGTTAGTAGCATCTAAGTTTCTGATTCCTCCAAGATTTCTTTCTAACTTTTCCATTTCGTTCTTAAGATTAGTAACTTCTTTCTTAGGTAGAACTTCGAATGTACCATCTTGTTCCATCTTTTCGATTTCAGTTAATCTGTTTATTCTAGTCTTAATAGTGTTAAAGTTAGTAAGCATACCACCAAGCCATCTATTATTAACGAAGTGCATGTTTGATCTAGCGCCTTCTTCTTGAATAGCTTCTTGTGCTTGTTTCTTAGTACCAACGAAAAGTATATCTTTACCTTCTGTTGCTACTTCTTTAATAAAGTCATAAGCTTCTTCAACCTTTTTTACTGTCTTTTGAAGATCTATTATATATATTCCGTTTCTTTCTGTGAATATATAAGGAGCCATCTTAGGGTTCCATCTTCTTGTTTGATGTCCAAAGTGAACACCAGCTTCTAATAATTGTTTCATTGAAATAACTGACATAAAAGTACCTCCTAAATTTTGGTTGTTTCCTCCACTATCATCATATTTTTAGAGATTCCCTGAAAGGGCACCACTCTAATAATTCGATAATGTGTGTATTTTCTTACCTTAGACAGTATATCATAAGGTTTACTGTCAAGCAATATAAATTTGTAAAATTATTAATTAATATGGAAAAATTACTGAAGCGGCTTTCTTCAGTGTTTTTTTGCGCATTTGCCTTTTCTGAAAGTAGCGAAAAATCTTACAGGCGACAGACTTATATTTTTATTCTTTACATCAAATTATATTTTAAGTCGTTACTCATATTTATGAATGTACCACTTCGTAATAAAATTTATATTTTCAAATTCGCATCTCAGAACCTAGATGAGTTTTGAAAATAGATTTCGAATCGAAGTGGTACAATCTTTATCCAAAGCTATAATTGAATTATAAATTCCTAAAGAATAAAAAAATCAGGAGGAACTCTCCTCCTGATAATTATTGACTATTTTATTTTCTTTAATTCATCAAGTAATTTTTCATTAAGAATTCTAATGTGTGTTCCCTTCATTCCTAATGAACGTGACTCGATAACTCCAGCACTCTCAAACTTTCTTAAAGCATTTACTATTACAGATCTTGTTATACCAACCTTGTCCGCAATTTTTGATGCAACTAGCAAACCTTCGTTTCCATTTAATTCATCAAAAATATGTTCAACCGCTTCAAGTTCTGAGTAAGAAAGGGTTCCAATAGCTAATTGAACTACTGCTTTCTTTCTTGCTTCATCTTCAATTTCATCTTGTTTTGATCTAAGAATTTCTAACCCTACTATTGTTGCACTATATTCTACTAATACTAAATCTTCATCAGTAAATGGTTCTTTAAATCTTGCAAGTAGAAGTGTTCCTAATCTTTCTCTGTTTCCAACTATAGGAACTATTGTAGAAAGCTTGTCCGACATCATACATTCACCTTCACCATCAAAAACGCATTGTCCTTTGTTTGGAAGGTTTGCTAATGTATCTCCTATGTTTAATAGTTTACTATTATATTCTTCTGGAAATCTCTTGTCATCCAATATCTTTCTTTTCATTATGTCACATTCAAAGCTATCTGAGAATGTATATCCTAGTATTTTTCCTTTTCTACTTGATATGTACACGTTACAAGCTAATACTTCGCTTAATAATTTACAAATATCTTCGAAGGCCAAAGGTTCAGTACCGGATTTTTGCAAAATTTTATTTAACATTCTTGTTTTGTTTAGTAGAGTTGACATTAAATTCCTCCTCGTAATACCGATGTTTATAATACAGGGTTTTAATTTAATACACACATAGCACGTACCAATTTAAAATTATAAAAAAATTAAAACCCTGAAAATATTTTTCGAATTTTTTGAATAGTTTAAATTTTAAAAATTTTCACATCCAAATCTATATTAGCATACAAAAAAACTTATTTCAACAGTCTTTTCCGCTATTTCGACATATAATTCTACTTTTCATCATTTTGAACAGGAACTTTGTTGCCGCATTCTTTGTTTGTACATTCTAAATACTTACCTTTGCTTTTACTATATCTAACAACCATATGTGAATTACAATGGCTACATTTTTCTTTTGCTGGTTCATACCAACTAACAAAAGAACATTCTGGATAGTTAGAGCATCCGTAGAATTTATTACCTTTTTTGCTTTTCTTAACAACTACATTTCCATTGCAAAGCGGACACTTAGCATCGATTTCTTCAACTATTGGTTTAGTATTTTGGCAATCAGGATATCCAGGACATGCTAAGAAGTTACCAAAGCGGCCTTGTTTTATCACCATCATCTTACCACATTTATCGCATTTAACATCACTTACTTTATCTTCAATTACTACTTTTGATACTTCTTTTTCTGCCTTGTCTAAGGCTTCTTTTAGTGGTCCAAAGAATTCATCAACGATTTTTTCCCATTCTACTTTTCCTTCTTCGATATAATCAAGCTTATTTTCCATATCAGCTGTAAAATCAGCATCAACAATTTGCTTAAAGTAATCACTCATAATATTATTTACAATAATACCAAGCTCAGTTGGGAATAAATTCTTCTTTTCTCTTTGTACATATTTTCTGCCTAAGATTGTAGATATTGTTGGAACATAAGTACTTGGTCTTCCGATTCCATTTTCCTCTAGTACCTTAACAAAAGAAGCTTCAGTATATCTTGGTGGTGGTTGAGTAAAATGTTGTTTACCTAATATACTATCATAGTTTAGAACTTCATTTTCCTCTATTTCTGGAAGTAATACACTTTCTTCATCTTCATCAGTTGTATACTCGTATACTTTCATGAAACCATCAAATTTAATAGTGGAACCAGTAGCTCTTAACTTATAATCTCCATTGTTTATATCAATGGTATTTGTATTAAGAACACATGATGCCATTTGACTTGCTATAAATCTTTCCCAAATAAGCTTATATAGCTTATATTGTTCTGATGATAGATTACTTTTTGCAATTTCAGGTGTTATCTCAACTAATGATGGCCTAATTGCTTCATGAGCATCTTGTATATTCTTTTTACCTCTATATACTCTTGGACTTTCAGGTATATAACTATTTCCATAAATGTCACCAATAAATTGTAAAGCACTATCTTGAGCTTCCTTGGATATTCTTACAGAATCGGTTCTCATATATGTTATAAGTCCCACTGTTCCATATCCTTTAACTTCAACACCTTCATAAAGTTGTTGGGCAATTGACATTGTTCTCTTAGTTTGAAAGTTGAGTTTTCTACTAGCATCCTGTTGAAGAGTACTTGTTGTAAAAGGTGGTAGGGGATTTTTATTCTTTGTTCCCTTTTTAACTTTTGCAACTATAAAATCGTTTTTCTTTAGCTGTTCTATTGTTTTATTAGCTTCTTCTTCAGTAGCTATTTCAAATTTCTTCCCTTTAAGAGTTGCTATCTTAACATTGAATTTTTTATTTTTCTTTTCTAATTTTATATCTACAGTCCAATATTCTTTAGATTCAAATTTATTTATCTCTTCTTCTCGGTCACATATTAATTTCAAGGCTGCTGATTGTACTCTACCAGCACTTAGTCCCCACTTAACATTTCTCCATAGAATAGGACTTATTTCATAACCAACTAGTCTATCTAAAACTCTTCTTGCCTGCTGAGCATCGACTAAGTTTTGGTTGATAGTCCTTGGGTTCTTTATAGAATTTTTCACTGCATTTTTAGTAATTTCGTGAAATTCAACTCTACAAGTATCCATATCAGGTATCTTTAAGATATTAGCTAGATGCCAAGATATAGCTTCCCCTTCTCTATCAGGGTCAGTTGCCAAGAATATTTTATCACTTTTCTTTGCAAGTTTTTTTAGCTTATCTAATAAATCCCCTTTACCTCTTATGGTTATATACTTGGGATTATAATTATTATCAACGTCAACCCCTAGCTGACTTTTAGGAAGATCTCTTATGTGTCCCATAGATGCTTCTACAACATAATTCTTCCCTAAATATTTACTAATTGTTTTTGCCTTTGCAGGCGATTCTACTATTACAAGATTTTGACCCATTTTTTACTCCTCAAAAACTTTGGAGTGTTCACCCCCTAGTTTTAAATATTTTTAACATAATAATTTCCTAAAATACACATAATTTCATTATTAAATTGCATTTCAAATAATAACTCATAAATCATTGAGGTGTCAATATCTGTGTTTCTTATAATTTCATCAATATGAGTAGGTTTATCATTTAATAACCTTATAATTTGAGCTTTTAAGGTATCACTGAAATTTTTATTTTTTTTCATATTGATATCAAGGCCTTCTAATAAAGTTATTGCATCTAATATAGACGTAGCACCATCTCTTAATAGTCTATTTGTACCTTTACTTTGAGGTGAAAAAATTGTTCCTGGTACTGCTAAAACATCTTTACCTTGATCTAATGCATAATTTGCTGTAATTAACGAACCACTCTTCTCATTAGCTTCTACTACTATGACAGCTTTAGACAATCCACTAATTATTCTATTCCGTCTAGGAAAATTATAAGGTAAAGGTTTAGTTCCTGGAAGAAACTCCGATATAAGACAACCATTTACTTCTATATTTTCATATAAAATTTTATTATAAGCTGGATATATTACATCAATACCACAACCTAATACTCCACAAGTGACTCCTTTATTTTCTATGACACTTTTATGAGCTTCTGAGTCTATTCCATAGGCTCCGCCACTAATTATACATATGTCATATCTGCTTAATTCTCTACAAATAAACTTTGTAGCTTCCCTTCCATAGGACGTACATTTTCTTGAGCCTACTACTGCTATATTAATCTTTTTATTTAAAATGTCAATATCCCCTTTATAAAATAAACAATAAGGAGCATCGTTTATATTTCTTAAAGAACTAGGATATCTGTCTTCTGTATATGTTACAAGTCCGATATTATTTTTTATTATGTATCTAGTAAGTTTAGTTATTTCATCTTCTGAAATATTATTCTTAATCTTTTTATTTACAAGTTTCATAGTTTTATAAGGATTAGAATTGATATTTCTATAAATATTTTCTTCATCTATATATTCATCCAGTAGATTCAATTTTATACTATCACTTATAGGTAACATGGAAAACCAAATTTTATAAAAATCCAAAATCAATTTCTCCTTTATATTATCTGTCCATCAAAAAACTTTCTATAACTTAAAGCCTCTATTATAGATGCTTTTTTTACATCTTTATCACCATTTAAATCAGCTATAGTTCTAGAAACTTTTAAAATTTTATCCAGACCTCTTGTACTTATTCTATATTTATCATAAATTTTTTCTATTAAATCTAAGCATTCGTTGTCTAATTTTATATATTTTTTTATTTGACTATGGTTTAATTGCGAATTGAAATTTATCCCTATATCTTTGTATCTTTTCTCTTGCAAATCTCTTGCCTTCATAACTCTTTCTTTTATATCTTTAGAGCTTTCTCTTCTCGAACTACTCATTAGTTCATTGAAGGGAATTTGAACCACAGATACATACAAATCTATTCTGTCTGCTATTGCTTTTGATAACCTTTTTTGATACTTATTTTTTTCTAAATCAGTGCAAATACAACTGGAAAACCCACTGCTATCAACGCTTTTGGCACAAGGGCACTGATTAGCTGCTCCGATAAAAATAAAGTCGGCAGGATATGTTATTTTGCCAGAAAGCCTCGATATTTGTATCAATTTTTCTTCTAAAGGTTCTCTTAAACATTCAAGAACTCTTCTATCAAATTCTAATAGTTCATCTAAAAATAATACCCCTTTATGCGCAAGGCTAATCTCACCTACTGCCAATTCTCTTCCACCACCGATAAGGGTATTTTTAGGTGTCGTATGATGAGGATTTCTAAAGGGTCTTAAATTAACAAAACCATTTTTATTCTTCAGATTTCCTGAAACACTATATATTTTTGTAACCTCTAAACATTCTTCATAGCTCAAATCTGGTAGTATTGATGATAGCCTCTTAGCTAGCATTGTTTTTCCAGAACCAGCTGGTCCATAAAGCATAATGTTGTGATTAGATGCAGCAGAAATTTCTAAAGCTCTTTTTGCAGATTCATTACCATACACATCACTAAAATCATATTCTATTTCACGGAGCTTAGTAAACTTAACTACTTCATCATGCTTTATTGGTAATTGATCTTCATAAACTAGAAATTCTGTAACTTGCTTCAGATTCTTAAAAGGATATATATTTCCATTCCTTATTAGCGATGTCTCTTCTATATTTCCTTGAGGTATAATATAATTATCTATTCCTCTATTCTTACCTTCTAATATAATAGGTAAACATCCATTCACAGCATTTATTTCACCATTTAATGATAATTCACCTACTATCATATATTTATTAGAATCACTTATTGTAATCTGATTGCTCTCTAGCAGAATGCCTATAGCTATTGGTAAATCTAAAAGAGTACCTATCTTTTTTATATCAGCAGGGGCTAGATTAACTACTACTCTTCCAAGTGGAAACTCATATCCGCTATTGATTACTGCAGAACGAACCCTTTCTTTAGACTCTTTTATAGACATATCTGGTAGTCCAACTATAGAAAATGAAGGTAATCCTTTATTAATATCCACTTCTACATATACAACTTCACCATCAATACCGTTAAACGATGCACTTATTATTTTTGTTGCCATCTCAATCACCTCTTTAATGATTATTGACCATTTTTAATTTTAATAACAAAAAAGTTATTTTTTTGTTTCAACAGGCAATAATATTAAAAATATATTATAAGGGGATAATAAAATGAAAAAGATGAATAAATCCATAGGAACTACAGGAGAAAATATAGCTTGCAATCTCCTTTTAAGTGAAAAATACAATATCATTAAGAAAAATTTCAATTGTAGAAATGGAGAAATAGATATAATTGGATGGGATAAAGAAATACTTTGTTTTATTGAAGTAAAAACAAGATACGACTCAGCATTTGGAAGTCCAATGGAAGCCGTATCTTTTAGTAAAGTACTAAGCATAAAAAAAGTTGCCAAATACTTTATACATAAATATCAATTATATAATGTAAATGCTAGATTTGATATTATAGAAGTATATCTAAATCATAGAAATGCAGATATTAAGACTAATTTAATAAAAGATGCATTTAGGTAAACAGTTTTTCTGTTACAAAATGCATCATATTAATAGATAACTTGATAATATTAAAATTATTTTTTAGATAGTATGTTATTGAGAAACGACATTCTATGTATTTCACATGTTCCTATTTCATGAATTGCATCTACATGTTTTTGCGTCCCATAGCCTACATTATCCTTAAAACCATATCCAGGATATATAAGATCGTATTCTTTCATAAGTCTATCTCTATAAACTTTAGCAATTATAGAAGCACATGCAATAGAGGCGCTTTTTGCGTCTCCTTTTATTACAAATTTATTAGGTTTATTCAAGTTTCTAACTGGATATCCATCAGAAAGAACCAATTGAGGCTCTATAGGCAAAGTTCTACAAGCATCTAAGAAAATCTTATTATTACAATGAGCTATTCCAAGTGTATCTATTTGCTTATTATCACATACAGTTATACTATAGGCTAGCGCCTTTTCTCTTATGATAACATCTAATTCCTCACGTCTTTGCTCGCTTAATGCCTTAGAATCCTTTATACCCAAGATTATATCGCCTAAGTTATTAAGGTCTAAAATTACAGCTGCACCTACTATAGGCCCAGCAAGAGGACCTCTGCCAACTTCATCAACCCCTGCAACGTATCTAAAATTACTAAATTGTTTATCAAACATGTACATAGCTCTAACTCTGTTGTACTCTGCTTCTTCCTTTTGAATTGAGGTTTCAATTTTTTTAGCTAATGCAAGCACGTTCTTTCTTTTATCACCAGAAAGAATATTAGCAAGCTCTGACAGCTCTTCTCTATTACTTAAGTTAATAGATACTGATGCAGCTAAGGCTTTAACCTCCTTAAAACTAATATTATGTAAGTTTTCTTTCAAATAAATAATGCTATCCTTCAATTTCTTCACCTTTCCAAGGAGTCTCTAAAGATACATTACCTATCTTTCCGCCTCTAAATTCATCTAATAAAATAGAAGCTATTCTATTGTAATCAATCTCTCCACCAGATACAATTGCCCCTCTTTTTCTCGCAATCATATTTAAAGTATCAGTTGGCTCTTCAGCAACTGCTTCTAATTTATATCTAGTTTTTAGTAATTCAGGATTAGTATTCTGTAACCTCTCTACTAGCTTTAAAGAAAGCTCTTCCGTATCCATAATTTCATCTTTAATTGCACCTGTAAAAGCTAAGTTTAATGCAACTTCATCGTCTTCAAACTTTGGCCAAAGCACACCAGGAGTATCAAGAAGCTCAATACCAATAGAGGTTTTAATCCATTGTTTATTTTTAGTGACACCAGGCCTATCACCAGTTTTAGCTATATTGTTTCTTGCCATCTTATTTATGAAAGTAGACTTTCCAACGTTAGGAATACCTACAACCATAACTCTTGTTATAATCTTAGCTAATCCTTTTGCTTTTAGCCTTTCATGTTTTTCCTTTAGCAATTCCATTAATGCAGGTTTAATATTTTTTATACCATCACCCTTAAGACAATTAACTTCGATTGCTCTAATTGACTCACTCTTTAAAGCATTAATCCAAGCCTTAGTAGTCTTGCTATCTGTAAGGTCACTCTTGTTAAGTAGAATTAATCTAGGTTTATCTTTACATAATTCATCTATGTCAGGATTAGCACTAGATTTTGGAATTCTAGCATCTCTAATTTCAATAACAGCATCTACTAACTTTAAATTTTCTTTAATCTCTCTTTTGGTTTTCACCATATGGCCAGGAAACCAATTTATCGCCATAAAATCATTCCTTTCTTATTCAAAAACATATCCTATATAATGCAACAAAAGCATTATATTCACATTCATATATTCATAGATTTATATACTCATAGACTTATATAAGTGTATAGATATATCAATATATGAATGTAAATTATATATATTTATATAGTTTCATATACAACAATTAGTTCAATAGTAATAGTATACCTATGTATTTATCAACTATGTTACAATTAACTGCACAATCAATCTTAAAATAAAATTATAATCATAATAAAAAATTGTCATTATAATAAAAAACGGAGCTAAATTAGCCCCTGTCTTTTAATTAAATATTAGATTAATTCTTTAACCTTAGCTGCTTTACCTACTCTATTTCTTAGGTAGAATAACTTAGCTCTTCTTACTTTACCTCTTCTTGTAACTTCAATCTTATCTATGATTGGAGCATTTAGTGGGAAAGTTCTTTCAACGCCAACGCCATAAGCTATTCTTCTAGCAGTGAAAGTTTCTCTTAATCCACCATTTTGTCTCTTAATTACAACACCTTCGAAAACTTGGATTCTTTCTCTTGTACCTTCTTTAACTTTTACGTGAACCTTAACAGTGTCACCTACGTTAAATTGTGGTAAATCAGTTCTGATTTGTTCTTGTTCAATTGCTCTTAATATTTCGTTCATGTGCATTCCCTCCTTAGTAATAATGTGACGTTCTTACCATATGTAAATATGACAGAGGACCGCCCGTACTAGCACAATGGTAATTTTAACACATGTAATTTATTTAATCAACATTTTTTTCATTTTCTTTAAGTAGCTTTATATCTTCTTTAGTGAGTTTTATATGTTGAAATAAATCTGGACGTCTTTCCTTAGTAATCCTAAGGGACATTTTCCTTCTCCATTTTCTTATGTTCTCATGATGACCTGATAAAAGAACACTTGGAACTGATTCATCTTCAAAAACTTCTGGTCTAGTATACTGAGGATGCTCTAATAATCCACTATAAAATGATTCCTCAACAAAACTTTCCTCACTACTTAAAACTCCTGGAACTAGTCTGCAAATACTATCTATTATAGGTATAGCAGCCATTTCTCCTCCAGTAAGTACAAAGTCTCCTAAGGATAATTCTAGATCAAAATATTTATAAGCCCTCTCATCTATACCTTCATAGTGACCACAAACAAAAATAACTTCATCAAGCTTAGATATTTCTTTAGCTATTTCCTGATTGAAGGTCTTTCCTCTTGGTCCTAAAAAAATCACTTTTCCATTATTATTCTGTCTTACAGTTTTGATGCAATCTACCACAGGTTGAGCACTCATAACCATACCGGCACCACCACCATATGGATAATCATCTACTTTTTTATGTTTACTAGCTGAAAAATCTCTAATATTAGTAGTTGTTATATCTAAAATGCCACTATTTCTTGCTCTACCTATTATACTATGTTCAAACACACTAAACATTTCAGGAAAAAGTGTAAGGATATTAATCTTCATCTTGCCATACTCCTGAAGGTTTTATTATAATCTTCTTTTCTCCAATATTTATATCCAAAACTATTTCTTTTAATACAGGAACTAAGATCTCTTTATTACCTTTAACCCAATAAACATCATTGCTTCCAGTTTGTATCACATCGTATACATCACCATAATTAAATCCATCTGTATCAGAAACGTTACACCCAATTAAATCAGATATAAAATATGTATCTTCTGGAAGTTCAACAGCATTTTCTCTAGTCACTCTGATATACTTTTGTTTAAGTTTTTCAGCATCATTCATGGTATCAATACCTTTTATTTTAACTATAACTCTATCTTTCTGATATTTAACCCATTCAACTTCAGCCTTTTTATCATCAATTAAAACTTCTTTTAGATCATCAAATCTATTTACATCATCAGTTAGAGGATAAACTTTAACTTCTCCTTTAACTCCATGAGTATTAACTATTTGACCTACGTTAAAAAATTCATTCATAAAATCACCTCGCAAACCATTTTAAGAGTATGTGGAAAAAGAGCTAGGAAGCCCTAACTCTTATTAGATAATTTCAACAACAACTCTTTTATTGTCTTTAATTGCTGCAGCTTTAACAACTGTTCTTATAGCTTTAGCAATTCTACCCTGTTTTCCTATAACCTTACCCATATCTTCAGGAGCAACTTTAAGCTCTATTATTATAGATTGCTCTCCAGCCACTTCATTAACCTGAACTGAGTCTGGGTTATCAACAAGTGATTTAGCAATAACTTCTACTAGTGTTTTCATAAACAATCTGCTTTAGGGGAATCCTAAGCAGAATTCACCTCCTAAAAGCTTTTACTTGCTTATTCCAGCTTTAACAAAAAGTCTTTTAACTATATCAGTAGGTTGAGCACCGTTGTTTAACCACTTTGCAGCCTTTTCAGCGTCAATTTTAACTTCAGCCTCAGGTTGAACGATTGGGTTATAGTATCCTATTTCTTCGATGAATCTTCCGTCTCTTGGACTTCTTGAATCAGCTACTACTACTCTGTAGAAAGGAGCTTTTTTAGATCCCATTCTTCTTAGTCTTATCTTTACTGCCATTAATTTCACCTCCTTTTAAGGATATTGATATATTTTAACTAAAGAAAGGCATTTTACCAAACAAACCTTTTTTAGTATTTTTTTGCATTGATTTAAATTGCTTCATTTGTTTCTTCATCATTTCAAAGCCTTTTAAAAGCTTATTTATTTCTTGAATTGTTGTACCAGAACCTACAGCTATTCTCTTCTTTCTTGAAGAAGAACTTGAAATCAAGTTAGGACTTTTTCTTTCTTTTGCAGTCATTGACTGAATGATTGCTTTAACTCTTCCCATTTGATTTTCACTGTCTGAAAGGTCTAGACCCTCAAGTTGCTGAGTATTTACTCCTGGCATCATCTCCAGCAGCTTATTGATAGGTCCTAGCTTTTTCATTTGCTCCATTGCACTTAGATAATCATCGAAGTTAAATTCTTGACTTAACATTCTTTCACTAAGTTGTTGAGCTTCCTTCTCATCAATTGCTTGCTGAGCTTTTTCTATAAGTGATAAAACATCACCCATACCAAGAATTCTTGAAGCCATTCTATCTGGATGGAACACTTCAATATCATTCATCTTTTCACCAATACCAGCAAACTTTATAGGCTTTTCAGTAATGCTTCTTATTGATAGAGCCGCACCACCTCTAGTATCACCATCAAGCTTTGTAAGTATTGTTCCAGTAACATCTAATGATGCATTAAAAGTTTCAGCAACATTTACAGCATCTTGACCAGTCATAGAATCAACAACAAGCAAGATTTCATTAGGGTTTACTGATGTTTTTATATCTTTAAGTTCCTGCATAAGCTCTTCATCAATATGAAGTCTACCAGCAGTATCAATAATAACTAAATTGTATCCATGTTCTTTAGCGTGAGCTACTCCTGCTTTAGCTATTTCAACAGCAGGTACTTTATCTCCCATAGAGAACACAGGAATATCTATTTGCTTACCAACTACCTCTAATTGTTTAATAGCAGCTGGTCTATAAATATCACAAGCAACCAATAAAGGCTTTTTATTTTTCTTTCTCATGTGAAGAGCGAGCTTTCCACACATAGTTGTTTTACCTGCACCTTGAAGACCTGCCATCATAAAAACTGTTGGCCCATTGTCTGCATAGTTCAGTTTGCTTTCAGTATTTCCCATTAAAGATGTTAGCTCATCATTAACTATTTTTATAACTTGTTGTCCTGGTGTAAGGCTTTCTAACACTTCAGATCCTACGCATTTTTCACTTACAGTTGCAATGAATTTTTTAACAACTTTAAAGTTTACGTCAGCCTCAAGTAATGCGAGCTTAACCTCTCTCATGGCTTCTTTTATATCTTTCTCAGTTAGTTTACCTTTTCCCTTGAGCTTTTTAAGCGTATCTTGTAATTTAGACGCTAAACCTTCAAAAGCCATGTTACCCCTCCTACGAATTAATAATTTCATCTAGCATTTCATCTATATCTTCTACTAATTCTTTTGACAACATATATTCGTTAGTAAGTTTTTTTATTAGGTCATTTTTCTTAGATTTTCTTATTTTGCTTTTTTCAACAAGCTGTAGCTTTTCTTCGTAATTAATAAGTTGTTTATCACATCTTTTAATCAAATCGTGAATAGCTTGACGACTGGTATTATTTATCTCAGCAATCTCTGCTAATGAAAAATCATCATTATAATACATGAACATTATATCTTTTTGTTTCTCAGTTAATAAGTCTATGTAATAATCTAATAACAGAGAAATCTCAAATCTGTCTTCCATATAATCACCTTACTCACAAAGAATATATTATCAAAAGAAAATATAGCTGTCAAGTATTTTCACTTAACAGTTATGGTTTTTTTAAAATAGTGCATCTGCGAAGCCTTGTGGATCGAATTCCTGCAGGTCATCTACACCTTCACCAACACCAATATATCTTACTGGTATGTTTAAAGAATTCTTTATTGATATAACTACTCCACCCTTTGCAGTACCATCTAATTTTGTTAAGATTATACCGTCAATAGGACATGCCTCCATAAATTGCTTTGCTTGAATAACTGCATTTTGACCAGTTGTAGCATCCAAAACTAAAAGAGTCTCTTTTGAAGCTTCTTCAAACTCTCTATCAATTATCCTATTAATTTTTGATAATTCATTCATCAAATTTTTCTTATTATGAAGTCTTCCTGCAGTATCACAGATAAGTATATCCATATTTCTAGCTTTAGTTGCTTGAATTCCATCATAAACAACTGCAGCTGGATCTGAGCCCTCTTGATGTCTTACTATATCAACCCCAGCTCTATCGCTCCATATCTCTAATTGGTCACTAGCAGCAGCTCTAAAAGTATCTGCTGCAGCCAATATTACTTTTTTTCCTTCGTTTTTATATTTAGATGCTAGTTTTCCTATAGATGTTGTTTTTCCTACGCCATTTACTCCTATAACTAACATTACTTTTTGTTTGCCATTAGTTTCTTTATCTTCTACACCTTCGTTAAGCATATCTGCAATTACATTTTTTAAACACGGCTTAACTTCTGTTGGATCTTTAATCTTTTCAGCTTTAATTCTAGATTTTAACCTATCTATTATCTCCAAAGTTGTATCCATACCGATATCTGATGTAATTAGTATTTCTTCAAGTTCATCATAAAGATCCTCATCGATTGTTACTGCTAGATTTAAAACTTCAGTAATTCTGTCTGTAAAGTTATCCCTAGTCTTACTAAGTCCTGATTTTAATTTTTCAAATAATCCACCAAACATAAATGCCTCCTAATTTGTTAAGTCTACTGATACAACCTTTGAAACTCCTCTTTCCTCCATTGTTACTCCATACATTATATCACTAGCTTCCATGGTCCCTTTTCTATGAGTAATAACTATAAATTGTATATTATCAGAAAACTTTTGAAGGAATTCTGAATATCTATAAACATTTGCATCATCAAGTGCCGCCTCTATTTCGTCTAATATACAGAATGGAGTTGGTTTCATTTTTAGTATTCCAAACAATAATGCAATTGCTGATAAAACTTTTTCTCCACCAGACATAAGATTTATATTTTGAAGTTTTTTACCTGGAGGTTGAACATTGATATCAATGTTAGCAGTTAATTCATCACCATCTGATAGTATAAGTTCAGCACTTCCACCTTTAAAGAGTTCCTTAAATGTAATATTAAAGTTTTCATTTAATATTACGAAATTCTCCTTAAATACTTCCTTCATTTTTGCAGTCATTTCATCAATTACTGCAAGAAGCTCAGTTTTTCCTTTTTCTAGATCTTCTCGTTCTGTTGACATAAATTTATACTTTTCTGAAAGATCCTTATACTCTTCTATAGCACTAACATTAACAGTTCCAAGTCTATTTATTGATGTTTTAAGTTTGTTTATTTGATTAGTGTATAAAACTTCATCAAAATCCTTATGTGCCAAATCTATAGCTTCAGCATAGGTTAAACTCATTTCATCATTGAGTTTCAATAAAAGATTTTCTTTTTCAACTTCATTTTTAGCCTTTACCAATTCTGATTTATGAATTGCATCTTCTTTTATGTTAATCTCAGAAGAAAGACTTTCAACTTTGTTCTCATGATTTTTTATAGTTTCTTTTATTTTTATTTTTTCAATATCATACTCTTTGAATTTATTCTCAAATTCTTCAATGTTTTTACTATAAATTAGAATATTATTTCTGTTTTCGTCAATAGTTTGGATACACTTACTTTTACTTTCCAAGCTTTCTTCATTTGATTCTTCTAAAAAACCCATTCTGGTTTTAAGTTCAGTTGTTTGATTAGATAATCTTTCAACTTCCTTTTTTATGCTAAGTATTGATTCATCAACTTTAGCCTTTATAACTTTTTTGCTAGTAAGCAAATCTTTCTGATTATTAGTTTTTTCATTTAAATCTTCTATCTCTTTTGAAAGCTCATCGAATTGCACCCTATAAGACTTTAATTTCTCTTCTAAGAGTATAGCTTTATTATTGCTTTCTTGAAGCTCTTTTTTATAACTATTTAATTTTGATTCACTTGTAAGTTTTTCATTTTGTGAAATCTTTATATTGTTTCTAAGTCTTAATGTATCTTTTTCAATATTTTCTATTTCACTATCTAGTTTAGCTATTTCTATGCTCTTAAAATGACTTTCATCTTTGAAATTTAAATTGGCCTCATCTAACTTCTTAATTTCATTTCTACCCTCAGAAATTAGCCTAATAAATTCTTCAATAGAATTTTCGACTTTAGTTAATTCTGAACTAATATCTTCTATTTCTCTTTTTCTACTAATAATGCTTGTATGCTTATTATAGACACTACCACCAGTTAAAGATCCACCAGGATTAATTATTTCTCCTTGCAAAGTTACAATTTTATGTGAGTAACCACTTATTTTCGCTATGTTTAAAGCACTATTCATATCTCTACTTACTATTGTTCTTCCTAGTACATAATTAATAGCTTTCTCATACTTTTTGTCAAAATCCAATAATTCAGCTGCAATTCCAATGTATCCACTTACTTCTTTAATTCTTTTATCTAATTGCAACACATTCCCTTTAATTATTGTTAGTGGTAAAAAAGTAGCTCTTCCAAGCTTTTTCTCTTTTAGATATTCTATAAGCTTTTGCGCACTCTTTTCATCTTCAGTAACAACATTAGATATAGAACTTCCTAAAGCTATTTCTATTGCTGTTTCATACTCTTTTTCAACTGATATAAGTTCACCAATAACAGAACAATTCTTTATATCAGTACCTACATAGCCTTTATCAATATGCTCCATTAATATTTTAACGGCTCTATTATAACCTTCATATTGCTTTTCTAGATTTGAAAGCATAGTTTTATTAGCTTCAAGTTTACTTTTTTCTTGGGTTAATGTTTTAAGTTTTGAATCATTCTTTGTATTTTTACTTGAGATAATACCTATATTTTTATTATTTTCTTTTACTTCAAGTTCTAATCTCTCTATTTCATCTTTTAATAATATTACTTTTTCTTCAAGCATAAGCTTTGTTGATATATTTATTTTCAAAGAACTTTCTAGATTTGAACTGTTATTATGTAAGTTGCTAATGGAATCTTCTAAAACTTTTATTTGACTCATAAGCATTGTCTTGTTATTTTTAAGCTCTGATGACAATTGTATATTCTCAAATTCATCTTCTCTTAAATACTTTATCTTATCTTCTTTTATTTTTAATGAGTTAGATAAATCAAGAAGAACTTTTTCTAAGCTTTTACTTTCAGTGTCAATAAAAATTTGTTCCTCAATTTTACTATTTAAATAATTAACATGTTCATTTCTTTCATTTTCAATAGAAACTATCTTCTCTGATACATTTTTTATTTCTTTATTGCTATTTTCAATATTAAATTCAATATTTTTTACTCTTTCATTAAGAATATCAATTTGCTTTTGAAGTTCACTTGAATTTTCTTTATTTTTATAATATAGTTCTCTATCTTCTCTTGTAAGATTTTCAAGTTTTTCAAGTTCCTCATTTAAAGAAATAGCTTTATTTTTAGTTTCAGAAAGTTCTTCTTTAAGCTTATTATTCTCATTAATTAGATTTGATACATTTTCAACTTGATTTTTAATACTTGTATCAATTTTTTCTATATGATTTACTATCAAAGAAATCTCTTTTTCGCGAAGCTCGTTTGAAAGTTCTAAGAAAATCTTAGCTTTTTCACTCTCTTCCCTTAACGGCTCAATTCTTTCTTCGTAAGTAGATAAAATATCATTTATTCTAATTAAATTTTGCTCAGTATTATCAAGCTTTCTTTCAGCTTCATGTTTTCTAGTTTTAAATTTAACAATTCCAGCTGCTTCCTCTAGTAGAGCTCGCCTTTCTTCTGGACGTCCACTTAGTATAGCTTCTATTTTACCTTGTCCAATAAGCGAATAGCCTTCTTTACCTATACCAGTATCCATAAACAAAGTTGTAATATCTTTTAATCGGCATTGAGAATTATTTATTAAATATTCAGCTTCGCCTGATCTATATATTCTTCTAGTTACTGTTACATCATTGTATTCAATAGGAAGTTCTCCATCTGCATTGTCTAAAGTAAGTGAAACTTGTGCCAAGCCAACTGGCTTTCTAAACTGAGTACCGGCAAAAATGACATCTTCCATCTTACCACCTCTTAGAGTTTTAATACTCTGTTCACCTAGAACCCATCTAACAGCATCAGAAATATTACTTTTTCCGCTACCATTTGGTCCAACTACAGCTGTGACACCTCTTTTAAACTTCAATTCTGTTTTATCTGCAAACGACTTAAATCCCCTAATCTCAAGAGACTTTAGAAACATATGTCCACTCCTTATCTTCCTACAAATTGATAAAATAATCCGATTAAAAACGATGTAATAATTATTGCCATTACTATATTAGTTATTGTCTTTCTTGTTTTTTTCTTCATACTGCTCACTCCTTATTCTATTTAAGTTTATAGTAAATAAAGTAAAATATCAATGGTGACGAAAAGAAAACCCTAGAGTTTGCTCTAAGGTAATTCTCTATGTATCAAAGTAACGTAAATGCAATAGTAAATTCATTTATAAACATTTCTTCGTTACCTATATTTATTTATATTGAAACTATTTTGGTTTCATTATTTGAATCAATTAGGACTTCTCCTACTTTCACAGAATCATCGATACATACATTTATCTTTACATTAACTAATTTGTTCTTTAATTCATTAAAAAACTCTTTTTTGTTAGCATAGAGTCTAGAGATATATCTATTATTTATTCTAAGAGTTACATCATTTTTATTTTCTTGAAGTAAGTTATAAATATGCTCATTTAAGATACTACTTTCTACTAATTCTCTAAATGCTGGATGAAATGGCCCATCAACTATGTCTCCGCCTATATTAATGTTCTCAGTAGGTTGTAATCCTACTCTAATAACATTAATATGATTTTCTATATAAAGCTTATATATCTTTTTTGCTATTGTTACTGCTTCGCTTAAAGTGTATGGTTTATATTCATCTCTTCTAAGCATTTCTTCCATAGGAGTATCTTTAATAACTAAGGCTGGATATATTCTACAAATATCTGGTTTCATCTCAATAGATTTTTTTGCAGTATCTAAATCTTTTTCAAAAGTGTCACCAGGAAGCCCCAGCATAATTTGATGACCTAAAGTAAAGCCATATTCTTTTATAAGCATTGATGCCCTATTTACATCTTCTTCTGAATGCCCTCTTGCAGACTTTCTTAGTACTTCTTTGTCAAGAGATTGAACCCCAAGCTCAATTATATCAACAGCATATTCTTTTAAGTGATTTAAAATATCATTATCTATATAATCTGGTCTTGTTGATAATCTTATATAATTTATTTTTTTCAACTTCTTGTATTTGTATGCAACTTCTAAAAGTTCTTTTTGCTTCTGCATCGGTATTGCAGTAAATGTGCCACCAAAAAATGAAATTTCAACTGTAGAATTAGTGATATCTATAGTTCTCAAATACTCTTCTACTGTATTTTCTACATATTGACTATCAACTATTCCTTCTTCGCCAGATATCTTGTTTTGATTACAAAATACACAGTTATGCGGGCAACCTAGATGAGGTACGAAGATTGGAATTATATAATAACTTTTACTCATTGCTGCCCTCCAGAAAATTCAAAGCCTTCTTAGCAGACTGTTGCTCAGCTTCTTTTTTACTAAAACCTTCTCCTTCACCAATTATCCTGTCCCCGATAACGACTTTAGTATAAAATTTTCTTCTATGTGGAGGACCTTCGTATTTAACTAGTTCATAGTTTATATTTACTTCACCATTCTCTTGCAATTTTTCTTGAAGCTTTGTTTTGAAATCAAGAACAATTTTATCGTTAATTGCATCTGCGATCACATGCTTAAAGTTTGTTATTATAAAATCTCTAGCATACTCTAATCCTTTGTCTAAATATATAGCAGCTAGTAAAGCCTCTAAACAGTCGGCCTGAATAGATATTCTTTCTCTTCCTCCTGTTAATTCTTCGCCTTTACTCATTCTTATTAGATCTCCAAGTTCAAGAATCCTTGCCACCTCATAAAGGGAATTTTCACATACTATTAACGCTCTCATTTTTGTAAGCTCACCTTCGGATTTATCCTTACAATTATTGAACAAGTATTCAGATACACAAATTTGAAGCACTGAGTCACCTAAAAACTCAAGTCTTTCGTTATATTCAATACCTTTATACTGATTTGCATATGAGCTGTGAGTTAATGCAGTTTCAAGCAAATGTTTATTTTCAAAATAAATATTTAGTTTGCTTTCAATCTTTTCAATATTAAACTCGTACATTTAAAAAATTTCAACTCCTTAAGGTTTATTCTTCAGTATGTTAATCCTTTACTGTCTTATTTAATTTTATTACTCATGTCATCGCTAACACATTCAAGAATAAACTTAATTTAAAATATAAAATCCCGCTTTAGGCGGGATATATTATTCTTCACTATGTTCTTTAAGATACTCTACTACATCGCCTACTGTAACAAAGCCTTCTGCTACATCATCAGGGATTTCCATTTCAAGTTCATCTTCTAAAGCCATAATAAGCTCAACTATATCTAGTGAATCTGCACCTAAATCTTCTATAAATGATGCCTCAAGTGTAATATCATCCTCATTCACACTAAGCTTATCTGCTATTATTCCTTTTATTCTTTCAAACATTTAATGCACCTCCAAAATTAATCTACTTAGATAATATTATATATATTCGACATCGTCAATATATCTCTAAGCATATTTGTAATAAAATATTATTTTATATTAAAAATAATATTAGTTTTTATCGTTAGTATTAGTTTCAAGTTCAGCTTTAAGCTTTGCAAGTGTATCATTAACATAAAACGTTCTTGCTTGCTTTATAGCGTTCTTAAAAGCCCTTGCATCTGAGCTTCCATGAGCTTTGATGCATATTCCATCAACGCCTAAAAATGGAGCCCCTCCATATTCCTTGTAATCAAATTTATTTTTTAATGATTTTATTACAGGGAGAATAAATAATGCACCAATTTTAGTAATTATTGATGATGTAATTTCGGATTTTATAGTTCCAAGAAGATTTGAAGCAACCCCTTCGTACATTTTAAGAACTGTATTTCCTACAAATCCGTCACAAACAACAACATTTACATCTCCATTTGTGATATCTCTAGGCTCTATATTTCCTACAAAATTAAGATTAGATTCTTTCAAAAGTGAATAAGTCTCTTTTGTAAGTTCGTTACCTTTCTCTTCTTCTGCACCAATATTAACTAATGCAACTGTAGGATTGGATACCTTAATTACGTTTTCATAATATACTTTACCCATAATTGCAAACTGCTTTAAGTATTGTGGTTTACAATCAACATTTGCTCCAGCATCAACAACCACAAAAGGCCCATTCATTCCTGGCATAATAGGTGATAATGCAGGTCTTTCAATGCCTTTTATTCTACCAATAACTAAAGTACACCCTGCAAGGAATGCTCCAGTACTTCCAGCTGAAATTACTGCATCACACTCTTTATCTTTTACAAGTTTTAAAGCTTTATTCAAAGTGGAATCCTTTTTCTTTCTTAAAGCCATAACTGGATGCTCATTAGTACCAATTACTTCAGCAGCATTTATTATTTTTACTCTTGAATTATCGTATTGATATTTACTTAATTCACTTTTTAGTTTTTCTTCAGGTCCAGTAATTAAGATTTCAATATCTTCAAACTCTTTTAGAGCTTCAACACATCCTTGTACTATAGCAACAGGAGAATTATCTCCACCCATACCATCAATAGCTATTCTCATTTTATCACCCCTTTGTAAAATATAATTCAATTTAGAATCTTAATATTTTATATTTACATATTTGCTGCAGAATCAGGATAAATATAATCTCTTGACTCTAACATGCTTTATTAATAATATTCTTATACTTTAATTTCACTTACAACATTAGGATAATATAGATGAATCACTACATACTTAAATTTATATTTTCAGAACTCCCTCAGAATCCATAGGAGTTTTGAAAATAGATTTTGGATTGAAGTGGTCCATCTTTATTAAAATCAAACAACTGATACATGGTGGAACTCAGTAAAATGACTTTAACAAAAATAAGCTTTATATGGTTTAAAAACTTTAATTAATATTTTATTACATATAAAGAAAAGAAAGTCAATTGACTTTCTTTATTGTTCTGAAGCAACTACTTCTTTACCCTTGTAATGTCCACAGCTCTTACAAACTCTGTGAGCTAATTTCATTTCATGGCATTGAGGACATTCTACAATACCAGGTATGCTTAACTTAAAAGTTTGAGCTCTTCTTGAATCTCTCTTTGCTCTGTATGTTTTTCTAGCAGGATTTCCCATAATTACACCTCCTTATTTGCTAAACAAATCATTCAATTTAGCCAATCTAATGTCAATATCATTGTTGTCACAGCTACATTGCTTTTTGTTTAGGTTCGTTCCACATTGCTGACACAGACCTTTACAACTTTCATTGCAAAGTCTTTTTATAGGCAAGGCTGATATAATATTGTTAACAATTATTTCTGTGATATCTATTGTATCACTATCAACGAAGATAAGATCATCATCTTCATCTGATAAATTATTTGTAAATCTCTCATTAACACTAATGTGTATTGGATATGAGAAGATTTCTAAGCATCTTGAACAAGAAAGTTCTAAAACTGTCTCAACATTTACATCTAGCTCTAACAACCCTTCATTAAAAGAGAACTTACCCTTCACCTTTACAGGTTCAACAGCTTTTATTGATTCACCTTCATAATTAAAGGTATCTAGATCTAATGTAAAGTCTAAAGGCTTTACTCTTTCTCTCTTGCTAATTAAATCTGAAAATTGTAGTATCATATGTACAACTCCACTTCATGCCTAAGAATGGCACAGCCATTCTTACAGCAGAATTAGTAATTTTTACTGACAACACAATTTATTATATAAACATGACTTTTAAAAGTCAAGAAATTTATTTTTTATTTTCTAACAAGCTCCAAAGTATCCTTAGCTATCATCATTTCTTCATCAGTAGGTATTACAAACACCTTAACCTTTGAACCATCTTTACTTACTTCAGCAATTTTACCTCTAACGTTGTTTTTAGCTGGATCTATCTCTACTCCAAGGAACTCTAAACCTTCACATGATTTTAGTCTTGTAATAGGATCATTTTCTCCTACACCAGCAGTAAATACAACTACATCAAGGCCACCCATAGCAGCAGCATATGAGCCAATGTATTTTCTTACTCTATATTGGAATATGTCTAAAGCTAATTGAGCTCTAACATTACCATTTGCAGCAGCAGTTTCAATATCTCTAAAATCACTACTTACACCTGAAATACCCAATACTCCTGATTGCTTATTTAATAATTCGTTAGTTTGTTCAACTGTATAGCCAAGTTCATCCATTATAAAAGTTACTACAGCTGGATCAAGATCTCCAGTTCTAGTACCCATTGCAACACCTTCTAATGGAGTAAATCCCATAGATGTATCAATTGACTTACCATTCTTTATAGCAGTTAAACTTGAACCATTTCCTAAATGACAAGTTACTATCTTTAATTCGGATAAATCTTTACCCATAACTTCTGCAACTTTAGCAGATACATACTTATGAGAAGTACCATGGAATCCGTATTTTCTTATATTATGTTCTTTATATAATTCATATGGCAAAGCATATAAGAATGCCTTGTCTGGCATTGTTTGATGGAAAGCTGTATCAAAAACAACTGCCATTGGCGTATTAGGCATTAGAACTTTACAAGCATCTATTCCTATTAGGTTTGGCGGATTATGAAGTGGAGCAAGTTTAATACACTCTTCCAAATATTTCATAACTTCGTCATCTATAAGAACCGAACTTGAATACTTTTCACCACCATGAACAACTCTATGTCCTACTGCAGATATTTCATCCATTGACTTTAGTACACCATTATCTTTATCTACAAGTGCATCTAGAACCAACTTTATTGCATCCTTGTGGTCATTCATTTTTTGTTCTACTACGTATTTGTCTTTACCTTCTACTTTTTGAGTAAGTATTGATCCTTCAATTCCTATTCTTTCAACAAGTCCTTTTGCTAAAACTTCTTCTTTACTCATATCGATTAACTGATACTTTAAAGATGAACTTCCACAATTAATTACTAATATGTTCATTTCTATTCCTCCTAAAATGATTAAAATGTTCTATTTATCTAACTGTGCTTGAACAGCAGTAAGTGCAACTACATTTACAATATCATCTGAACTACAACCTCTAGATAAGTCATTTATTGGCTTATCAAAACCTTGACAGATTGGTCCAATTGCTTCTGCATTAGCAAATCTTTGCACAAGTTTATAACCTATATTTCCAGCTTGAAGATCTGGGAATATAAGAACATTAGCTTTACCAGCTACATCACTATTAGGAGCCTTTTGACTCGCAACTTTTTCAACTATAGCTGCATCTAATTGCATTTCCCCGTCTATTAATAGATCAGGTCTTAATTCTTTAGCTTTTTCAGTTGCAGCTCTAACTTTATCTACAACCTCATGATCTGCTGATCCCATTGTTGAGAATGAAAGCATAGCAACCTTAGGCTCTATCTTACATAATTTTTTTGCTGTATCAGCTGTTGCTATTGCAATAGCTGCAAGTTGCTCTGAGCTTGGGCTTGGATTAACAGCACAATCTGAGAATAAAAGCATTCCTTCTTCACCATATTTAGAACCTGGTACCATCATAATGAAGAAACTTGATACAACAGAAACTCCTGGTGCAGTCTTAATTATTTGAAGGCCTGGTCTTAATAAATCTCCAGTAGTATGTACAGCACCTGAAACCATACCATCTGCATCTCCAACCTTCACCATCATTGTACCAAAATATAATGGATCTCTTACAATCTTTCCAGCCTTCTCGATTGTCATACCTTTACTTTTTCTAAGCTCATAAAATTCATTTACATAAACTTCAAGCTTATCTGAAGTTTCCGGATCAGCTATATTTATTCCTGTTAGATCAACACCCAAATCTGCGGCTTTACTTCTAATCACTGATTCAGATCCTACTAAAGTTACCTCTGCTAATCCATTTTCTTTAATTCTTTGAGATGCTACGAGTGTTCTCTCTTCATCTCCCTCAGGTAGCACAATTTTCTTTATATCTTTTTGTGCCATATCCCAAATTTGCTTCATAAGTTCCATGTTCATTTCTCCTTTCAGTCGAACGGATAATATCTACTATACTAATATACTCCTAAATTAGAGTAGATTTCAACACATAAAGCCAAAAACATAGTAGTTCTTATATTTGAATAATTAATAATAATCTGACATTTCATTTTTTTTAATACTTTATTTATTCTATCCAATGTTTGGTGTATTATATATCTATAATTTAATAAAGGATGGTTTTATTATGAATATTGTTGGAATAGTAACTGAATATAACCCGTTTCATAATGGACATAAACTACATCTTGAACAGACAAAGAAGCTAACTAATGCCGATGGTGTCATATGTGTGATGAGCGGAAATTTTGTTCAGAGAGGACTACCTTCAATTCTAGATAAATGGACTCGAGCTCAAATTGCTGTTCTTAATGGAGTTGACTTAGTGATAGAACTCCCTACAATATTTTCTGTATCTTCAGCTGAATTTTTTGCAAAAGGAGCTATAGATATTTTAAATCAAACATCAGTAGTTAATTCCGTATGTTTTGGAAGTGAAGTTGGAGAAATAGAACTAATTATGAAGGTGGCAAAAATATTATCATATGAATCAGATGAGTTTAAATACTTATTACGAAATCATTTAAACCTAGGTAAATCATATGTAAAAGCACGTTCTGAAGCTTTGCTAGAGTATTTTAAAAAATATGATAATTTAAATTTAAACACAGAGGAATTCGAAAACTTCTTAAATTCCTCAAATAATATTCTAGGTATAGAGTACTGCAAAAGTATAATTAAATCAGAAAGTAGTATTAATCCAATAACTATTAAAAGGATAGGTTCCTCGTATAATGATATAAACCTTTCAAGTAGTTTTGCAAGTGCCACTGCAATAAGAGAACAACTTTATAAAGATTTTTCAATTGATGAACTTTATAAATATATGCCTGATACATCTATCCAAACAATAAATGAAAAGAGGAAGAATTCAAATAATTTTCCATCAAATGACGACTTCCTTAAGTATATAAGATATAAAATCACAACCAATCCAGGTTCATTTTCTAAGCTTCCAGATAACATGGAAGGTTTGGAAAATAAATTCATCAAAGAAATTACGAAAGCAAAATCTACTGATGAGCTTATAATGTTAGTTAAGAGTAAAAGATATACCTATACAAGACTTTCAAGACTTATATGTCAATATTTTATAGGCTTTGAAAACTATGATATTCAGACTTTGAGAACTTCAAAACCAAATTATCTAAGAGTACTCGGATTAAACAATGTTGGTGCACAAATAGTAAAAGAAATAAAGAAAAAGTCAGAAATAAATATAATAAATAAGATGCCAAAACAAATTGACGATTCAATGCTAGAAATTGATTTAAGGGCCACAAATGCATATTCGCTTATAAATTCCATTATTCCAGTTAATGCAGATTATCTAATTAGTCCTTTTGTACATAAATAATATTAAAATCTTTCAATACAATTCTAGAATAAAAACATAAAAAAATACTATATATGAGATAAGGGGGGAATCTCATGTATAGTATTTTTTTATTGCTTATAGCCTCAGCTTTATTAGTATTCATGCTGTTAAAGCTTAATTTTAATAGGACAAGCACCTTTGTAACTTTATCCTTAACAATATTAATATTCTATTTTGTGGTAAATCCGAAAAGTTGTATGGAAGCAGCTCTACAAGGCGCACAATTATTTATAAAAGCCATCTTGCCTTCTTTGTTTCCATTTATGGTTATCTGCAATCTTCTTATTGCTTTTGATGGAATATCTATATATTCGAAATTGTTAGGCCCAATTTTATGTAGGCCTCTAAGATTAAGTAAAAACTGTAGCTTCGCTATTGTTGCAAGTATGTTATGTGGTTATCCTCTTGGCGCAAAATACAGTTCTGAGCTCTATGATAATGGCTATATAGATGAATTTGAATTCAAAAGACTTTTAAACATAGCATCTAATGCAGGACCATTATTCATATTAGGATCTGTGGCTAGTTCAATGCTAAACAACATCTATTACGGTTATATAATACTCGCTGCAAACTACTTATCGTTTTTTATAATTGGCTTATTTTCAAAAAGCAAAGCTAATCCTAAAAGATTAAATTTCAACCCAGCACCTAAAAACATTAATATAGGTGAAGCTTTTAAGGCATCTATTAACGACGGTATAAATGGTACTCTGATGGTGGGAGGCTATGTAATTATTTTTGCAGTATTAATCGCCATAATAAAAAATAATGCTATTACAAGCATTATTTCTAACAGTGTATCTAATATGAATTTAAATAGCGAATTGTTATCAGCTTTATTTCTAGGCAGTTTAGACTTAACTAACGGATGTTATATTATAACAAGCAGCACTTTATCTATAACAATAAAATTATGCCTCATAAGCTTTTTTTGCTGCTTTGGAGGATTTTCAATTATTGCACAAACACATGCTTTTTTTTATAAATATGATATCTCTGTAAAAAAGTATTTTATCATTAAATTCTTACAAGGATTGATAGGAGTAATCGTTACATTCCTTCTATGTACTATATTCATCACTACAATACCTACGTTCAGCACAAATTCTCTAGTAGGTCTTAACAACCAAATTTGGCTACCATACTTAATATTTATGATATTGACAATAATTTGTCTAAGTATAAAAAAATTATTTAATGCTGCGTAGTTCCTTAATATTTTCTCTTATAGTAACAGCAGTTTTGTTCATATCGTCATTCATATTAGTGGCTAAAGTTTCTACATTAGTTTTAATTATGTTTAAAATCTCATTTGTTTTAACTTCTATTTCTTTTTCAAGTTGACTCAATATTTCATCTGCATAATCTCTAGCACCTATTCTAATAGCTTTAGCTTCTCTTTGAGCTGAAGCTATTACTTCTTGTGCTCTGATGTTTGCTTCTTTTACTATATCATGATTTTCAACCTGTTTCTTTAAAAGATCCATTGTCTGCTTTTTAACAGACTCATATTCTTTTTGAGCTTCTCCTAAAATTCTTTCTCTTTCAGTCATAACCCATTGAGCTTTCTTAAATTCATCTGGTAAGTAATTTATAACTTGATCTACAACTTCTAGTACTTCCTTCTTATCAACAACAACTTTACCAGTTATAGGAACCTTTGCTGCACTTTCAACTATATCTTGAAGATATTCAAGAAGCTCAATAACATTAACTTCCATCTTACTCACCCTTATTCCCCCTTTATTCTACTTATAATATCAACGATAATCTCATCTGGAACTAATTCACGAATGCAACCACCGAATTTAGCAACTTGTTTTACTGCTGAACTACTCAAATATGAATATTGCGCATTAGTCATCATAAAAACAGTCTCAACTTCCGGATCTAATTTATTGTTCATCAATGCCATTTGAAATTCGTACTCAAAATCAGAAACTGCTCTCAATCCTTTTAAGATTACAGTAGCTTTCTTTTGTCTCATAAAGTCCACTAAAAGACCATTAAAGAATTCAACTCTTACATTTGAAAATTCTTTTGTAACTCTTTTTATTAATTCCACTCTTTCTTCTACCTTAAATAAGCCTTTTTTATCAACATTAACTAGTACGACAACTATTACTTCATCAAAAACCTTAGCCCCTCTAGCAATAATATCAAGATGTCCATTAGTTATTGGGTCAAAGCTTCCAGGGTATACGGCAATCTTCATTTTAGACCTCCTTGTATTTATAAAAGACAACGGTTGTATTTCCATATTTTCTTTCATTAGTTATTTTAATTTTTTCACTACCTTGATATATTTCTTCACTTGTATCTATCTTAGTTACAATTATTCCATTCGGATCAAGTAATTTTCTATCCTCTACTATCTTTATCGCCTCAGGAATCATATTCTTTAGGTATGGTGGATCAATAAAAATAATATTAAATACCTTTCCCTTATCAGCCATAGAGTTTAAAGCACTGTATGCATCCATATTTAAAGAGAAGCAGAAATCATCAAATTTCAAATTTTGAATATTCTCCCTTAAAACCGGATATGTTATCGGACTTTTATCAACTAAATAGCATTCTTTAGCACCTCTGCTTGCAGCTTCTAGCCCTAAGCTACCAGTACCTGCAAATATATCAATTACAACAGCATCAGGAATATAAAATTGTATACTGCTGAACATAGCTTCTTTTATCCTATCTAATGTTGGTCTTGTATCGTATGTAGGTGGTGATAATAATTTTCTTCCTTTTGCTTTTCCTGCTATGATTCTCATTTGTATGTCCTCCCTAAATTAAGTAAATTTTATCATATAGATAAATAAATTAAAATGTTATTTAAATAAATAGCTATCTATCTGTAATCAGAAAAAAATATCTTTTTTAAAGTTTTTAATTGAAGCAAATATACTTTGAGCTTCGAGAAAGATTTTTGCTAATCTCTGAAATTAGCTTTACATTATTTAAATCTGAACTTTGTAAGATTATTTTAGCTTCTTCACTAGCACATCTTAGAATCTTCATATCTTCAATTATATCTGCTAAAATCAATCCTGAATCTCCACTTTGTCTTAAACCAAACATTTCGCCAGATCCTCTTAGTTTTAAATCTTGCTCTGCAATATAGAATCCATCGTTGCTTTCAGTCATTATCATCATTCTTTTCTTAGTAACATTATTTTTAGCATTGCCAACTAGGATACAATAAGATTGATATTGGCCTCTGCCTACTCTTCCCCTAAGCTGATGCAGCTGACTTAATCCAAATCTTTCGCAATTTTCAATGATCATTACACTGGCGTTAGGAACATTTACCCCAACCTCAATGACAGTTGTTGATATTAAAGCTTTTATATGACCTTCTTTAAATCTATTTACAATATCTTCTTTATCCTTTGGAGCCATCTTTCCATGTAGTTTTTCGATTTTATGTTCTTTCAATACACCATCGCTAAGGTCATTATAGACTTTATCAACAGAGTTTAGCTTTCCGTCTTCATCCTCTTCTATTAGAGGACATACCACATAAACTTGTCTTCCTTTGTTAATTTCATCTAATGCTAAACTATATGCTTGATTTTTTGATTCACTTTGAAAGAATAATGTCTCAATCTTTTTTCTCCCAGGAGGAAGTTCGTCAATAATAGAAACATCCAAGTCGCTGTATAAATACAAAGCTAAAGTTCTAGGTATTGGGGTCGCAGTCATAACTAGAACATCTGGTTCTTTCCCTTTATTGATCAGTTTACTTCTTTGTTCTACACCAAATCTATGTTGCTCATCAGTTACAACTAATCCTAAATTTGTAAAATTAACATCTTCCTGTATTATAGCATGAGTCCCTATTACAACAATAGGTATTCCAGAAGAAATTTTTTCTTTTATCCTAATTTTCTCTTTATTTGTTGTGCTTCCTGTCAAAAGTTCAATATCTATGTCGAATCTTCCAAGTAGCTTTTTAGCCTCATAAAAATGCTGTGATGCCAAAATTTCAGTTGGTGCCATCATAGCTACTTGATAGCCGTTCTTATATACATTAAACATTGATATAAACGCTACAACAGTCTTGCCACTTCCTACATCTCCTTGAACAAGTCTGTTCATAGGACTAGAGCTTTTTTGATCAAGAAGTATTTCTCTAACAACTTTTGCTTGTGCATTAGTTAACTCATAAGGAAGTGATTTTTTTAAATCTGTAAGTTCTGGACACATGCTAAATTTAATGCCATTATTACCTTGCTTCAAGTGATTCTTTAACATTAAAAGCTTTACCGAATATGTAAACAACTCTTGAAATTTCAATCTTGTAATTGCTCCATTTAACTTTTCTTTTGTAGAAGGGAAATGTATATTTCTTATAGCTTCATCGAGAGAAACTAGATTGTACTTTGACAATAAGTATTCTGGCAAATTCTCTCCAATAACTATATTACAAAGTATGCTATTAACGAGCTTTGATATAACCCCTCCTGTAATATCACCCTTTAAAGGATATACTGGCAGTATCTCATTGTCACTAGCATCCCTAAATACTAAAGTAGGATTAACTATTTCTAGACAGTTTCCCACCTTTTTATATTTCCCCATTAAATTATAACTTTCACCAATCTTAAAATTATTTTTTATGTATGGTTGGTTAAACCATTTAGCTATAACTTTAGTATTTTCATATTTTAATGCAATGGAGGTTAGACGCTTTCCGTTTTTAGTTCTAATATCTCTTTCAAATGAAACTACCTTACAATTTATTATCTGTTTAACTTCTTCAGAAATATCATCTATATCAGGATTACCATCCACAAATTCATAATCTCTTGGAAAATAGAGAAGTAAATCTAACATAGTAAAAATACCACAACGATTTAACTTTTCTTCTAATTTAGGACCTACTCCTTTTAATTTTTTTATCTCGCTATATATATCCATCTTTACCACCTAAAATAAAAAAATTATTCAGTCAATCAGTCATTTTACATTTAATTTATTATTATTGAAATATTGTTTATATGACTAATAACCAATGATTCTACATTTTATTCAAATTTTCATCACAATAAAATCCAGCTTTACTATTTGTTATTGGATTATAAATAGTAAAAAGAAAAGCGACAATGTCGCTTTTCTTATATTACATCATATGTCAATTATTATCAATATCTTGAATACGTTTAAGATATTTTTATATCGTAAATTTTAATAGGATTACATGTACTATTTAGCAGTTTATTATATAAATTTAACATTAGATAAATCTATATTTCCTAAGCTAGCATATGTATGAGATATTAAAATTTATTCTACAGATATTAGGAAGTAATATAATGGTTGCTCTCCATTATAGCACTGTACATCAATATCACCATACTTCTTTTCAAGTCTAGCAACAAATTGCTTAACTTCATTTTCATCGCATTCTTTTCCGTAAAATAAAGTAATAAGCTCACTGTCTTCATCTACCATTTGATTTAATAGCTCTTCAGTAACTTCATATACATCGCCGCCAACATGTTTAATTTTACTTTCTATTAGCCCTAGTATATTGCCTTCTTTTATCTCAATCCCATCCATTTCAGTATCTCTTACTGCATATGTTACAGATGCTGACTTAACTAGTTCGATGGAATCATTAAGCTCTTTTATATTTTCATCAACTTCAGCTTCTGGATTAAACATAGTAATACATGTAATACCTTGAGGGATTGTCTTTGTAGGAACAACTACTATATGCTTATCAGATATTTCTGCAGCTTGATTAGCAGCCATTATAATATTTTTATTGTTTGGGAATACAAAAATATGCTCTGCATTTAGTTTATCTATGCATTCAAGTATATCTAAGGTACTTGGATTCATTGTTTGACCACCCTCAATTACATAGTCAACACCTAAATCTTTGAATATATTTTTTATTCCAGCTCCCATAGCTACCGATACGAAAGCATATTTTTTCTTTTCTTCAACCTCTTGTTCAACAGCTACTATGTTTTCGTCAGGTACATCTTCATATTCTTTTTCAACTATAAGATGTCTATGTTCTTCTCTCATATTATCAATCTTAATTTTTGATAATTCACCTAGCTTAACTGCCTTTGAAAGAACTGCACCAGGATCATTAGTATGAATATGAACTTTTATAACGTCTTCATATCCAACAACAATCATAGAATCTCCAAAGTGTTCTATTTCATCTTTGAATTTATTAGATTTAGAGCTATCTCCCATAATTATAAATTCAGTACAGTATCCGAATTTAATATCATGATCCTCCATGTTATTTGCAGCCGATACTCCAGTAACTGCTGGTTTAAAGTTTTGTATTTCTGCTTGTAGATTTTTTTCTAAAGCCTCATACATTCCTTGTAATATAATTAAAAGACCCATTCCACCAGAATCTACAACTCCTGCTTTCTTTAAAGCTGGAAGCATTTCAGGTGTTTTATCTAACATTGTCTTACTGTGATTACAAACTTGTTCCATTAATACTGTTACGTCAGTAGCAGATGATTCTGAAGCAGCTTCTGCTGCAGCTCTTATGATAGTTAATATTGTACCCTCTGTTGGTCTCATAACTGCTTTATAAGCTGACTTTGCACCTTCTGCTAAAGCGTTGGCAAACTCAGTTGTATCCGCTTCCACTTTATTATCTAATCCCTTTGAAATACCTCTAAGTATTTGAGATAATATAACTCCTGAATTTCCTCTTGCACCCATTAAAGCACCTTTAGCAAGTTTCTTTGAGATTTCACCCAAAGAAGCTCCTTTTAAGGCTTCAATCTCCTTAACAGCAGCTTTAAAGGTCATTGACATATTAGTTCCAGTATCACCATCTGGAACAGGAAAAACATTAAGCGAATTAACATACTCGCTTTGCTCTTCCAATCTATTACTTGCGTTTATCACCATATTATAAAAATTTTCACCGTTGATTCTAATATAATTCATTAGTATGCCCTCCTAAACTCTCACAGCTTGCACGTTTACAGTTATTGATGATACTTTAATCCCAGTATAATTTTCAACGTTATATCTTACTTTTTGAATTATATTATTTGCTATAACAGATATCTTAGTACCGTATTCAACCATAACGAATAGTTCTACATTTAGTTTATCTTCTTTAAAATTTATCTTAACACCTTTGCTTAAATTTTCAACTCTTATTAGCTCCCAAAAACCATCGGTTGCATTTTTAGATACCATTCCAACAACACCATAACATTCCATAGTTGAAAGTCCAACTACCTTAGCCACTACTTCATCAGAATATGATATATTTCCAAATTCATTTGATACGCCTAACATAATTTAATTCCTCCTTGCTATATTCCATTAAATATATTCTATATTAAATAGGAAGATTATTCAATACTCTTAATTATCTCTAATATTTTGCACATATTTAGTATTTTTATCTTGCATAAATTATACATGTTGTGATAATATATTATATGTCCTATTGAAGATCACAATCTTCAGAGTTAAGGAGGTGTTGTAAATGTCAAGAAAATGCGAAATCTGCAACAAGGGTGTAATATCAGGAGTACAATACAGCCACTCACACAGACAAAGCAAGAGAAAATGGGCTCCTAACATAAAAAAAGTTAAAGCTGTAGTTAACGGAACACCAAAAACTGTTCATGTTTGTACTAGATGCTTACGTTCAGGTAAGGTTCAAAGAGCTGTCTAAGAATCTTGTGAAATGCAGTTGTAAATTAGCAATTGCATTTTTTTTTAACATTAAAAGCGTGCCTATGGCACGCTTTTTACTTTATTAAATATTATTTGTTTTTCTTATGTATGACTTCTACCTTTTCTTATAAAAATTCTTAAGAAAACTGATAAAAACTTAGGTAACTTAATAGCTACTATCTTCATTCTAATTCCTCCCACAATCAATATAAAAGCCACCAATAAGCTGCTTTATATATAATATGCAAAAAGCAATTTATTGGTGACAAATAATTTTTATAAAAATATTAGATTTTTTATTTTTTAGTCATTACTATAAATAACCATAACTATGCCAGAGGAAAAAGTAATTTTAATTGGTCTATCTATAAATTCATTTGAAACAGTTCTTCCGTCTCCAAATTCTAAGTTATAATCATGAAGTGGATATTTTGCACCTACTATATAAAAATTTTTTACAGTCTCTCCAAAAGCCTGAAAAGATATAGTTTGTCCGTGAGTACCATTAAGCACAGTATCTTTTGAAACTAAAAAAATACAGTTATTTTCATCTTTAATTTTAGCCTTTATATTCAAATCTAGAGCGCGCTTTAAAAGTCCTATGTTAGCAATAGTATGATCAAGCCTAGTCCCTGTACATCCAAGTAAAACAATCTCATTTGCTCCATGTTCTATTGCGTTTTTAAAAGCTAATTCACTATCTGTAAAATCTTTTTCTGGTTTAAACTTAACTATCTCAACTTCTTTAAATGCATTAATTGCTTCATGTTTAGCAGAATCAAAGTCACCCAATATAACATTAGGTGTAATATTATACATATAGAAAACATTAACACCGCTATCTGCAGCTATTAAAAAATTTGCGTCCTTAATTTCACATAAAAATAATTCTTCGCTTGGAGCCTTTCCTCCTGCTACTATAACAGCTTTCATTACTATAGCACCTTTCTAAGCTCCATCAAATTATTTTCTATGTTATCTCCATTAAAAACCGAAGATCCTGCAACTATTACATTAGCTCCTGAATCTACAATTTTCTTTATATTGCTCTTATCAATTCCACCATCTACTTCTATTAGAAGTTCAGAATTGTATTTATTTGATAATTCTTTTACTTCCTTAATTTTTTCTAAAGAATAATCAATAAATTTTTGACCTCCAAAACCCGGATTAACAGACATTATAAGCACCATATCTAGTTTTGGTATTAGATGTTTGATAAGCTCAACAGGCGTTGCAGGATTAAGTGATATTCCAGCCTTTATCCCTTTGCTTTTTATATAGGAGATAGTCCTATCAATATGTCTATCAGCTTCATAGTGTATTGTGATTATATCAGCTCCTGTAGCTATAAATTCATCTATATATCTTGAAGGTTCTTCAACCATTAGATGAACATCAAAAACCTTTTTTGTTAAAGGTCTAATTGCCTTTATTATAGGAAATCCAAAAGATATGTTTGGAACAAAAGCTCCATCCATAACATCAATATGAATAAATTCAGCACCAGCCTCATCCACTCTTTTTATCTGTTCCCCTAGTCTAGTAAAATCTGCTGATAAAATTGATGGTGAAAAAACTACCATTTAATTTTCCTCCTCATTATGTCTTCTAGTGATCTTATGTAAAATTCATATCTAAGTGTGCTTATCTTTCCTTCTTCAACTGCATTCTTAACTGCACATTTAGGTTCTTTGTAATGATTACAACCAGTAAACTTACACTCTTCATTATAATCAATAAACTCAGGGAAGCAATACTTTAGATCATCTTTTTCAATAAAATCTAAATCTAAACTTGAAAAACCCGGAGTGTCAACTAAAAATCCATGTTCCACTGGAATAAGTTCACTATGCCTAGTAGTATGTTTTCCTCTTTTTAGTTTCTCACTTATTTCTCCAGTCTCCATATGCTCTTTGTCAGCTAACGCATTAATAAGAGTTGATTTTCCAGCACCTGACGGACCGCATAATACAGTTACATTGTCTGAAAGTCTGCTTCTTAAAACGTCAAGCCCCAGTTGTCCTTTTGCATTTATGTATAGAACTTCATATCCAAGATTATTTATGATGTTCTTTATATTAGTGCTTTCCTCTTCACTGCATAAATCGATCTTATTAAGGCAAACAATAGCCTTTATATTATTGTGCTCACACAATACCAAAAACCTATTAAGTAAATCAAAATTTATATCGGGATTTTTAATAGCAAAGACTACATATGCTTGAGTAACATTTGATACAGTAGGTCTTATAAGTTCAGATGTCCTTTCATGTATAGAATTAATTACTCCTTTACCATTAGTAACTTCTATCTCAACCTTATCTCCTACCATAGGCTTGAGATCATTGTGTCTAAACTTACCCCTTGCCTTGCACTCTATTATTTCATCCTCAGTTTTTATGTAATAAAAACCACCAATGCCTTTAATTATTGTACCTGTCATAGTACCTCCAAAAAAATATATTCTATTACTATAATAAACACTTTTCCGAGAAAAATGCAATGGTGCCAGCTTATACTGGCACCAATTTTTAATGTATAGGGAAGTATAAAATTTTCAACTTAGCTGAAGAAAGAACTTCAGCTACTTTTTTATTGAGCTGGTTTATTTGCAGGTTTTAAATAAACTTTAACAGATTCACCAGGTGCCACTTGTGCAGGTTCAACCTTGACCACAGTTGAGTCCTTAGGCTGACTTGGGTCATCGAAATTATATGCAATTCCATTTTTATTTAACCAAGTCTCTGCAAAGTCTCTTGTCTGATTATTTAATGCACTTTGCACATCTATTTTCCTAGGTTGATATTTATAATATTGAACAGTTATATCTGTATTCTTAGCTACCTCAGTATCCTTAGGTATTGTTTGATCAAATATTTTACCATCCATATCTTTATTTTCAACTTTATCAGTTACAACTTCTTTTGGTTTTAGATTTAAACTCAATTTTTGATCCGCTATAATCTTTTGAGCTTCATCAACAGTCTTTCTTGCAAAATCTGGTACTATTACAGGTTGTGGACCTTTACTAATAACAAAATTTACAGGAGTAGTATCATTTTTATTTTTTACAGCATTTGCAGCAGGATCCTGACTCATAACCTTCCCCTTTGGAACAGTATCGCTATAATCTTGAGTCACATTTCCAACAGAGAAACCAGCTGAAGCAATAGCTTTTTTGGCACCAGCTTCATCTTGAGTTGATAAATCCGGAACATTTATTGTAGCAATGCCAGCACTTATTACAACCTTAACCTGAGTACTTTTATCAACCTTATCACCTGCAGCTGGAACTGATTGTGTTGCTGTTCCTTGTGGTTTATCGCTATTTTCTTGACCACCATCAACAAATACAAGCCCTTTTCCCTCTATAGTGCTTTTTGCTTGATCCTTAGTCATCCCAATCACATCTGGAACCTCTACCTGTTCAGCTTTAGGATTTAGGCTTACTTTATTATTTGTAATTGCATATGCAGAAACTGCGCCAATAACAAGTAAAAGCAAAAATAAAAGTCCAAGTAGAATTCTATTTTTAGTTCTTTGTTTTTTCTGCTTTGGAGTTAACTTTTCATCTTCGTCTTCATCATCGTAATACTCGTCGTCTTCATCATCTTCTTCATCAATGTCTTTTGGTTTAACATTAGAAGCTTTTTTAGCTGCCGCTTGCTTTATAGCTTCAACAGTTATTGGCTCCATTATTCTGGTATGATCATCTTCTAAAGATTCAACTGGTATAATTATTTGAGCATTAGGATTTTCTTTAATTTTTTCTAAATCACCTATCATTTCTTTAGCACTTTGGTATCTCTTAATTGGCTCTTTTTCAGTTGCTTTTAGAATTAGAGTATTTAAACTATCCGGAATCTTGCTGTTTATATTCTTAGGTGGAACCACTTCTTCCTGAATGTGTTTTAAAGCTACAGCTACTGGTGATTCACCATCAAATGGAACTCTACCAGTCACCATTTCATACAACACTACACCTAAAGAATATAAATCAGTTCTACAATCTATATAACTTCCTTTTGCCTGCTCTGGGGAAAAATAATGTGCTGATCCCATAACACTATTAGTATAAGTTATTGTAGAAGAATCAGTTGATTTTGCAATACCAAAATCCGTAACCTTTACTATACCTTCTTCAGTAACCAATATATTCTGAGGTTTTATATCCCTATGTATTATATTATTTCTATGTGCACAATCTAGTGCATTAGCTACTTTAGATGCTATGCTTATTGCACTTTCATAGGAAAACTTTCCATGCTCATTTATTATTTCTTTAAGGTTTTTACCTTTTACATATTCCATGACTATATAGTGAATATTATCTTGTGTGCCTACATCTAATATATTCACAATATTAGGATTAGTTAAATTGGCAATGGCAGTAGCTTCTCTTTTAAATTTTTCAATGATTTCTTCATTATTGGTAAAGGAATCTTTTAGTATTTTTACAGCTACAAATCTTTTTAACTTATGACATTTTGCTTTATAGACATAGGACATTCCCCCCTCGCCTATCTTCTCAAGGATTTCATATCTTTCTCCTAAAACCTTACCTACCATGCTATATCTCTCCTCCAAATATCATTACAGTAATATTGTCTTTTCCCCCTCTATCTTTAGCCAGTTCAACTAGAGCAGTACAAGCGTCATCATAGTTAGATTTGGACTTGATCAAGTCTTTAATCTCTTCATTGGAAATCTCATTAGTTAAGCCATCAGAGCACAAAACCAGTATATCAAAGCCAGAAGAAGTTATATCAAATATATCTACTTCCACGTTTAAATTTGTACCTATAGATCTTGTAATGACATTTTTTCTAGGATGATGCATTGCCTCTTCTTCACTTATAGATCCACAATCCAAAAGTTCTTGAACTAAAGAATGATCTTTAGTTATCTTAATTATCTTATCATTAATAATTCCTAAGCAACAACTATCTCCTACATTAGCAATCTGCACTAAGTTCTTAGTTGCAAAGCAAGCAGTTATTGTAGTTCCCATACCATTTAAGGCATCGTCGCCTAAAGAAAATTCAAATATATCTCTATTTACATGTTCTATAGCAGTTTTTAATATATCAACATCATCTATTGTACCATAATTTTCAACAAAATAGGAAATCAAACCTTCTGCAGCCATCTTACTTGCTACTTCTCCAGCATTATGACCTCCCATACCATCTGTAACTACGTAAATAGAATATCCCTCATCTTTATAGTAACTAGCAAAATCCTCATTTAAATTTCTTTTGTTACCCACATCTGTTTTAATGCTTACCATAGAATCTTCCCCCTATTAATTCTGGGAATCGATATAGCTTCTTCTTAATTGACCGCAAGCGGCATTTATATCCGTTCCCATCTCTCGCCTTACAGTAACTTCAACACCATAGCTTTTTAAAATACTCTCGAATTCTTCAATTGTTTTCTTAGATGATCTTTTAAAGGAGTTCTCAACTACTTCATTGACTGGTATTAAATTTACATGGCATAACATATTTTTAAGCAATCCTGCCAATGCCTTAGCATCTTCTTTTGAATCATTTACATCCTTTACCAATGAATATTCAAAGGTAACTCTTCTTTTAGTATTCTTTATATAATAATCGCATGCATCCAATATTTCTTTTATTGAATATTTATTTGCTATTGGCATTATCTGTTTTCTCTTTTCATCACTGAAAGCATGTAGCGAAATAGCTAAAGTAATCTGTGTATTCTTATCTGCAAATTCCTTTATTTTAGGTACTATTCCACAAGTTGAAAGTGTTATATGTCTTTGACCGATATTCAAACTATAATCCGCATTTACTAATTCTAAAAATTTCATGACATTTTCAAAGTTATCAAAGGGTTCGCCACTTCCCATCAAAACTACATTAGATATTCTCTCACCAAGAATTTTTTCACCAACTAAGATTTCTGCCATGATTTCTCCAGTAGTTAGATTTCTGACCATTCCATTTAAGGTTGAAGCACAAAACTTACATCCCATTCTGCAACCAACTTGAGTAGAGACACAAATTGAATTTCCATGTTTATACTTCATAATAACCGCTTCGATTAAATTTCCATCTTTAAATTCCAAGAGTAACTTTTTGGTATCATCGTTTATAGATGTATATATTTCTTTAATTTCAGGAATTCCAAAATAAAAGTTATTTTCTAGTTTTTCAACTAAAGCCTTAGATATGTTAGTCATTTCTTTGAATTCAAAAGTATGCTTTTTATAAACCCATTCTAAGATCTGTTTAGCTCTAAAAGCCCCTTCATTATTTGCCTTCATCCATGATTTAAGTTCATCAAGAGTTAGGTCTAAAATATTATCCATTGTATCACCTACTTAACTTCCTAAGTTTTGCAATATAGAAACCATCAAAAAATTCGTTTGGTAATATAGTTACTGACCCATCGTCGTTGTATATTAGATTGTCACTTTCTCCTAAAAAAATCTTTTCAAACTGCACATCTTTATAATTCTCTTTAATCCACTTTATGTTTTCTTCATTTTCTTTTTTATTCAATGTGCATGTAGAATATACCATTATTCCACCAGGTTTTAAGTACAACCATGCATTTTTTAATATATTTCTTTGAATTTCAACTAGATCTTTTAGGTCTTTTTGAGATTTTGTCCATTTTATTTCTGGTTTTTTTCTTATAATTCCAAAACCTGAGCATGGAGCATCAACTAAAATTCTATCAGCTGTTTCCCTTAATTCACTATTATATTTAGCAGCATCTAATAATTTTGTTTGAATATTCTCTATACCTAACCTATTTTTGTTTTCTTCTACTAATTTAAGCTTATGATCATAAATATCACAACCTATTACTGTTCCTTTATTTTCTAAAAGCTCAGCAATATGAGTTGTTTTCCCCCCTGGAGCACTACATAGATCTAGTACTTTTAGTTCTCCATTAAGTTCTAGAACTGGAGCTACCATCATGGCACTTTCATCTTGAACGGTTATTTTTCCTTCTATAAAGAGAGGATTGTTTTCTATACTCTTACCTCTAATTATGTTTATAGCTTCTGGACATATATTACCTTCTTCAACTGTATATCCTTGTTTATTTAATTCATCAAAAACATCATCATAGTCTGACTTTAATGAATTAACCCTTACAGTTACACTTGGAGTTGAATTAAGTCCGCTTAATATCTTTATAGAATTTTCTCTACCATATTGTTCAACGAAAAGTTTAACCATCCAAGGTTCAAAGGAGTACTCAATTGAAAGATATTCAATATCACTTATATTATTTTTAATTTCACTGTCTTTATTTCTTATAAAGTTTCTGAGAACTCCATTTATAAACCTTGAAGAATTTATTGAAATCTTTTTCCCCAAATTTACTGATTCATTAACTACCGCAAAATCAGGAACTCTATCTAAAAATTTAATTTGGTATATAGCACTTCTTAATATATTTAAAATTCTTTTATCTATTTTCTTTTCATCAGCTACTAAAGTAGAGATAATATAATCTATCGTTTTTTTATATTTAATTGTTCCATAAACTACTTCAGTAACTAGACCTTTATCTTTGTCATTCAAATCACTCTCACTAAGACGCTTATTAAGTTCTATGTTTGAATAAGCACCCTTGTAGAAAATACTATCTAAAGTATCTTTAATTATTTTTCTGCTATTCATCTTTTACCTCGATTTATATGTTTATCTGTCTCTATCACTAATTACTATAAGTCTTAACAGTTGGGAAATAGCCATTAGAGTTGCTGCAACATAAGTCATTGCCGCCGCGCTAAGTACCTTCTGTGCCCCTTTTACTTCATCTGGATAGAGTATATTTCTGCTTTTTAAAATTTTCAAAGCTCTGCTGGATGCGTTGAATTCAACCGGAAGTGTTATAAGCTGGAACACTACCACAGCTGAAAAAAGTAGTATACCAAAGGTTATTAGTGGTCTTATCCCTAACATAAATCCTAAAACAAATAAAATCCATGAAAAATTCGAACCAATATTAACCGCTGGTACAATTGTGTTTCTTATAATTAATGGAGCATAAGAATTTTTATGTTGAATTGCATGCCCTACTTCATGCGCTGCAACACCAATTGATGCAACAGAATTGCTATAATATACATCCTGTGATAATCTTAAAACCTTTTGTCTTGGATCATAATGATCTGATAGCTTACCTGATACCAATTCTATAGGTATATTATGAAGACCAGAGTCATCTAAAATTATCCTTGCTACTTGTGCGCCAGTATACCCATTATAACTCTTAACTTTGCTGTATTTGTTAAAAGTTGATGAAATTTTTGATTGAGCATATATAGATATTAACATTGCAGGTACTAACAATAAAAAAGTTGAATCAAAAAACATTAATATTCACTCCTTTTATCATATTCTACTGCTAAGCACTTTAACCTCTTAAATCATTTATAAATAGTCAAATTATATTATTTGTTGAATATACAGCCTATTTCAAAGGAATTGCCGTTTATATATTGCTCTATATATAATGGCTTTCCGTTTGGAAATTGAACTTTCTTTATAAGTAAAATATTTTCCCCTGTGGATACTTCAACCCCAGCCTTACTAACTGAAAGAATGGTTCCTGGTGCTTTTGCACTATCTTTCTCTATCACTTTAGTTTCGTAAATCTTCATTTGCTTATCCATGTATTGTGTATAAGCTATCGGCCATGGATTAAGTCCCCTTACTAGATTGTGAATTTCTATTGCACTCTTACTCCAATCAATATTAGCTAAATTTTTATCTAACATTGAAGCATGGCAGGCTTTACTTTCATCTTGTTTTACTGGTGATATAGTGTTATTAACTAAACCATTTATTGTATCAACTAAAAGCTTTCCACCAGTTTCCTTCAGTACATCGTATAGTTCTCCAGCGGTCATATCATCATTTATTTCTACACTATTTGTTAAAAGCATATCCCCAGTATCTACCCCAACATCCATGAGCATAGTAGTATTGCCTGTTACTTTTTCTCCATTTATTACAGACCATTGTATAGGTGCAGAGCCTCTATATTTGGGAAGTAAAGAACCATGAAGGTTTATACACCCATATTTTGGTATATCCAAAACAGATTTAGGTAAAATTTGACCAAAGGCTACAACCACTATGAAATCTGGCTCCATACCTCTTAATGCATCTATAGTTTCTGGTTCATTCTTAATTCTATTTGGCTGATATACAGGTATATTATTTTCTACCGCTACCTCTTTCACTGCAGACATAGCTAACTTCTTACCTCTTCCCTTAGGTCTATCTGGTTGAGTAAATACTGCCTTAACACCAAATTCAGATATTAATGCCTTTAATGATGGAACTGCAAAATCTGGAGTTCCCATAAAAACTATATTCATAACTTATCTTCTCCTTACTGTTTAGAATAATCTACAAAAAGCACTCCATTTAAATGGTCATTTTCGTGACATATTGCCCTAGCAAGAAGACCTTCTGCTTCTAATACAAACTCTTGTCCGTTTATATCAAGTGCTTTCACCTTAACTTTGCTTGGTCTTTCTACTTCTGATTGTTCCCCTGGTATACTAAGACATCCCTCCATATCAGTTTCAGCACCCTCAGTTTCTAATATTTCTGGATTAATAAACACTCTAGCACCATTATCATCATATACATCAATTACAAATATTCTCTTAAGGATTCCTACTTGAGGTGCAGCAAGCCCAACTCCATCTTCATCGTACATTGTATCAATCATGTCCTTAACTAGCGTTTTGATTCTATCATTTATAGTATCTACTTCTCTAGATTTTTTTCTTAAAATGTCATCACCAATTTTTCTTATATTTCTTAAAGCCAAAGCTATCACTCCTATACTAAATTATTTGGATTTATATCCATACTAATCCTTATATCATTATAAACTTCATTTGATAATTCATAAACTATATCTTTTATATTATGTGCCAAAGATAACTCAAAATTACCTTTTATTAAAATTTGCCATCTATACATTTCATTAATCTTTTGAATTATACATGGACATGGTCCCAATACTTCTACTTGATTATTATCTTTTAATTCATTTTTGATACTATAACCAAGCTTTTCACAATGCTTTTGCAAATTCACTTGATTCTTAGAACTTAAATTAATAAGCATTATATTGGCATACGGAGGATAATTCATAGATTTTCTAAGAACAATCTCTTCTTTATAAAAGCCTTCATAATCATTATTTTTTGCATAGCTTAAGCTATAATGTTCAGGATTATAACTTTGCACTAAAACATTGCCTTCTTTACTTCCTCTTCCTGCTCTTCCACCAACTTGAGTAATTAATTGATATGTTCTTTCGCTAGATCTAAAGTCTGGAAGATTAAGCGAAATATCTGCTGTTACAACTCCAACAAGTGTAACATTAGGAAAATCTAACCCTTTTGAAATCATCTGTGTTCCAACAAGAATGTCAGCTTCACCGTTTTTAAAACTATTATATATCTCTTCATGAGAATTTTTCTTTCTTGTAGTGTCAACATCCATTCTAAGAACTCTTGCTTTTGGGAATAATCTCTTTATTTCAATTTCTAGTTTCTCAGTGCCTGCACCAAAATATTTAACATATTTGCTGCTACAAGATGGACATTCATTTTGTTGCCTATGTGCCGTACCGCAGTAATGGCATACAAGATATCCATTAGTATGATAAGTCATAGCTATATCGCAATGAGGACATTTAAATACGTATCCACATTTTCTACAAGATACAAAGGTTGAGTAACCTCGTCTATTAAGAAAAATTATTATTTGCTCTCTCTTTTCCAATCTATCTTGGATTGCTTCATATAATTTTTTACTAAACATACTTTTGTTATTGTTACTAAGTTCTTCTCTCATATCAATAACTTCCATCTTAGGCAAACTGGAACTATCTACTCTATTTTTTAATTCAACTAATTTCATATTTCCTTCTAATGCCTTAAAGTAGGATTCAATACTTGGAGTAGCTGAACCATAAACAACAGTACAACCTGTTAATTTACTTTTAAATTCTGCTATTTCTCTAGTATGGTATTTAGGATTTTGTTCAGACTTGTAAGTTCCCTCGTGTTCCTCATCTATAACAATAAGACCTAAATTATCAAAAGGAAGAAATATAGCTGATCTAGCACCAATAACCAACTTAACGTCACCATTTTTTATTCTAAACCATTCATCAAAACGCTCACCATCAGATAATCTACTATGAAAAACAGCTACATTCTTTCCAAATCTCCCCTTAAACCGTTCAATCATTTGAGGGGTTAAGGCTATTTCAGGAACTAAAATCAAAGATGTCTTATCGTTATTAAGCATATGGTTAACTAGATTCATATAAACCTCAGTTTTCCCGCTACCAGTAACACCTTTAAGCAATATTAATTTATTTTTACTATTTAAAATACCATCAACTGCTTGTTGTTGTTCCTCATTTAAAACTTTTGAAGAATATACTTCATATTTTCTAGTGTTTATCCTATTTACCTGTTCATCATCAGAAAAAATAATGTTATTTTCCAATAACTTAGAGAGTGTATAAGCAGATAGTTTAAATTTATCCATTAGTTCACTTTTAGTATAAATACCGCTATTTTCAGAAATAATATCCACAGCATTTTTATAATTAGGCTTATTAAGACTTTCTTTAAGTTCAGCACCACCGTAGCATATTACTTTTTTAGTCTTTATTCTATTCCCCTTCATAATACCAGTAGGAATTAACACCCTAATAGCTTCAATATACTTACATAAATATTTTTCTCTCATAAATTGTATTAGGCTAAAATCATCTTCTGTAATTAATGGATTTTCATCACAGACTTCTGAAATAGCCTTTAGTTTTGATATGTTTCCGTTATAGTCATTATATAGATCCATAACGAAAGCCTCTATTGTTTTATTTCCTTTTCCAAAAGGAACTCTTATTCTATGTCCTTTTTGAATCAAGGGACTAAATTTATCTGGTACTTCATATGTAAACAACTTATCTACTTTTAAAGCGTCACTATTTACAACTACACCTGCGAATAAACTCAATATTATCACCCTTAGCTATATTTAAAAATCGCTAATACGATTTTTTTTGCGCATCTGCCTTTTCCAAACATATGTGAGGAAATTCTGGCAGACGAATGTTCACTTTACTCTAATTAAATTATCATCTTGATTATAAAGAAATTCAAGTTATTCAAAGATTTTTATTATTATAATCTATAATAGAGTAAAAAAAGCGCAATTAGCGCTTTTTTATTATATTAAACAAATTTCTTGCTACGTCTTTTTTATTCATTTTATCCAAGGTAAAATGTTCACCTTTAGATGAAATAATTGTAACCAAATTATCATCTGATGCAAAACCTGTATCTGATTTTGATATATCATTTGCAACAATATAATCTAGATTTTTTCTTTTAAGTTTGCCATCTGCATTTTCTATTAGATCATTGCTTTCTGCAGCAAATCCTATTAAAATCTGATTTTTTTTCTGTTCACCTAAAGTTTTAAGAATATCATTGTCTCTTATAAAATCAATTGAAAGATCTCCTTCAGTTTTCTTGATTTTTTTGTCATGATAAACTTTAGGCTTATAATCTGCAACTGCTGCAGATTTTATAACAATATCTGAAGAATCAAAATCTTCTAAAACAGCCTTCATCATTTGCTCATTTGTTCTAACTCTTACTATTTTCATTCCAAAAGGATCAGGAATATCTGAAGGTCCAGCTATAAGTACTACATCAGCACCTCTATCTCTCGCTTCTTCAGCAATAGCAAAACCCATCTTACCAGAAGATCTATTTGATATAAATCTAACCGGATCAATATCAGAAACAGTAGGACCAGCAGTTACTAAAACTTTCTTCCCTACTAAATCCTTTTGATCATTTAACATACTTATTACATAATCAGAAATAAGTTTTGTATCGGCAAGCTTACCTTTACCAACATCCCCACAAGCCAATCTTCCACTTGCAGGTTCAATAAAGTTATACCCTAATCTTTTTAGTTTTGTAAGATTTTCTTGAACTATTACATTTTCATACATATTTGTATTCATGGCTGGAGCAAAAACAACTGGGGCTTTTGTAGCCATTATTGTAGTTGATAGCATATCATCGGCAATACCATTTGCTACTTTTCCAATAATATTGGCAGTAGCTGGTACAACAAGCATTAAATCTGCTCTTTTTGCTAATGAAATATGCTGAATTTCCCAAGCCTTAGGTTCTGCAAACATGTCTGTAACAACCATGTTTTGACTTAAAGATTGAAATGAAAGTGGTGTTACAAACTCAGTTGCTGACTCAGTCATAATTACATGAATGTCAATATCCTGTTTCTTTAAAGTACTAATAACATCTAAAGCTTTATATACTGCTACTCCTCCAGAAACGCCAACAACAACACACTTTTTACTCATTCTATTTTAAGCCTTCCTTTATTTGTTCATATTTTACAAAGCCATCATTAACTTCATTAATAGAAACTGTTAAAGGTTTATTTGAATCTACCTTTACATATGGTTCAGCACCATCTATTATTTGTCTTGCTCTCTTTGAAGTTACGATAACTAATGAATATCTGTTGTCTACCTTTTCTAATAAGTCTACGATTGATGGATTAATCATAGAGTTGCTCATGAATTAAACCCTCCTTTGATTCTATTATAGTTTCTTTTATTCTGTCTACCCTGCATTTTTCTGCTAGGATAATACTTTCTATTTTTTTAACTGCTTCATCAACTGTATCATTTACAACTGCATAGTTATATTTTGATACATAATTTATCTCTTGATACGCTGATTTGAATCTTGTCATTAAAGATTCTTGTGTTTCGCTTCCTCTATTTATGATTCTTTGTTTTAGTTCTTCCATTGATGGAGGAAGAATAAATACGAAAACACCATCTCTAGCATTTTCCTTAACCTTTAGTGCGCCTTGAATATCAATTTCAAGGATTACATTTATACCTTCATCTAGCATTTGATCTACTGTGGATTTTGGAGTTCCATAATAATTACCATAAACTTCTGCCCACTCAATGAAATCATCTTTTTCTACTTTTTGCAAAAACTCTTCTTTAGTAATAAAGTAGTAGTTCACGCCTTCAACTTCTCCAACTCTTGGATTTCTAGTTGTTGCTGAAACTGAAATGAAAAGATTATCATTTTTTTCTACCAAAGCTTTACATATGGTGCCTTTTCCAGCGCCTGAAGGTCCTGATATCACAATAAGTATTCCTTTATCGTGTTGATGCATTATTCGTCTACCTCTTCTACATCATCATCTTTAGTAGACAATCTATGTGCAACTGTTTCAGGTTGAACTGCTGATAAAATAACATGATCGCTATCTGTAATGATAACTGCTCTTGTTCTTCTACCATATGTAGCGTCAATTAACATACCTCTATCTCTAGCCTCTTGAATTATTCTTTTTATTGGTGCTGATTCTGGGCTTACTATTGCAACAAGTCTATTAGCTGAAACTATATTTCCAAAACCAATGTTGATCAATTTGATACTCATATTATTCCTCCTACTCGATATTTTGAATCTGTTCTCTTATTTTCTCTATCATATTTTTAATATTGATAACTAAATTAGTAATTTCCAAATCAGTTGATTTGGATGCTATTGTATTTGCTTCCCTATTCATTTCTTGAATAATAAAGTCTAATTTTCTGCCAACTGGTTCGTTAAGTAAAAATGTATTTCTAAGTTGATGTATATGACTATAAAGTCTTGTAATCTCTTCATCAATAGTTGATTTATCTGCAAAAATAGCTACTTCCATTGCAAGTCTATTTTCGTCAATCTGTACATTTTCTAAAATACCTTGAAGTTTTTCTCTTAATTTTTCTTTATATGCTTTAAGAACTTCAGGACATTTAGCTTCAATCTTTCTGACATTAGCTTCAATATCATTAGATTTTAGAACTATATCTTCATAAAGCTTTTGACCTTCAGCTTCTCTCATGCATATTATCGTATCAAGTGCTTTATTCACTAGAGGAAGTAATTCTTTCCAAATATCTTCTAAATTTTCCTCATGCTCCTCTAGGACTATAACTTCAGGAAATTTAGAAATTAATGTTAAGCTTAATTCATCTCTTAATGAATATCTTTCTTTTATTTGCTTTAGACAATCTACATAACTATCTGCTAAATTAACATTTAATTTTGCTGCAGTATCAAATTGCCCATAGTTCTTGTAGTTCAAAAAGATATCAACTTTACCTCTGTTCAATCTTTCTCCTACAATTCTTCTTATTCTTTCCTCAAGTGAAATCATTGATTTTGGCATTCTTATATTTATATCCAGATATCTATGATTAACACTCTTCATTTCTAATGAAAAACTTCTAGTACTTTCTTCTTCACTTGAAGCTCTTCCAAAACCTGTCATACTTTTAATCATTGTCAATCCTCCTAAAAAAATATATCAGATTGAGACTATACTCATTGTATATAATAGGCTTAATAAATGTCAACAGTTTGTTAACAAAATGTTTACATTTAAATGCAATATTTTTTCTATGAAATAAAAAAATCGCTGAAGCGACTTTCTTCAGTGTTTTTTTTGCGCGTCTGCCTTTTCTTAAGCGTATGTGAAGAATCTTACAGGCGACATATTCTTATTTTTTTATTCTTTAACTTATACTATGTCTTAAGTCTGTTCTCATAATTATCCACAGATATAATTTCCTAAAGAATAAAAAAGGCCCTGCTAGATAATCTAGCAAGGCTATAATAAAATTGAAGGAAGACAATTATAATACTAATTTCAAAATGAATATAACAGCTAACAAATACATAACTGCTGATATTTTCTTTTTATCCTTTGAAATTAGATTTGATATTACATTTATTATTACATAAGATAATATTCCTATCATTAAGCCATCACCTATTGAATATGTAAATGGCATCATACTTATCGTCAAGAAAGCTGGAACAGCTTCAGTAATATCGCTAAAGTCTATTTCTTTTACAGTACCCATCATTAAGTAACCAACATATATTAGCGCTGGAGCAGTTGCACATGATGGAATTGCAATAAATATAGGTGATAAAAACATTGCAAGTAGGAATAATACGCCTGTTACTACTGCAGTAAATCCTGTTCTTCCACCTTCTTCAATACCAGTAGCACTTTCTATGTAAGCTGTTATTGCTGAAACACCCATTAATGCTCCACCAGTAGTACCTACTGCGTCAACTAATAGAGCTCTTCCAGCATTTGGAACTCTGCCTTCTTTATCAACAAGATTTGCTCTTGTAGCAACACCTACTAAAGTTCCAACTGTATCAAAAAAATCTACAAATAGGAATGTTAAAACAACTCCTATAAATGTAAGTATATTAGCGCTGTTCGAAAGGAATGAAAAATCAACCTTTCCAGCTATTGGTGTAAGTGATTCAAACTTGAATATTCCATTTGGTAAGTATATACCAAATGCAGCAGCACCTTGTGTATCATAAAGTGCATATGCCCAAGCAACTAAAGTTCCACCTAAAATCCCCCAAAGCATTGCACCCTTTACTTTTTTCTTTTCTAAAATTACTATTATTAAAATTCCAAGGCAAGCTATTGCAACTGATGGAGTTGTAAATCTACCAAGTGCAACTGTAGTTGATTGATCTTGTACAACAAGCCCTGAATTTAACATACCTATAAATGCTATAAATAATCCTATACCACCAGTTACTGCCAGTTTCATGTTACGCGGTATAGCGTTGACTACGGCTTCACGAACACTGAATAATGATAAAATTATAAAAATAATTCCTTCTACAAAAACTGCTGTCAAAGCTACAGGCCAAGAAATACCGTACTTACCACAAACAGTAAAAGCAAAAAATGCATTTAGCCCCATACCAGACGCAAGTCCAATAGGAAGATTGGCGTAGACCCCCATAAATATCGAAGTTAGCCCTGCTGATAAACAGGTAGCTGTTACTAACGCACCAACTGGCATTCCTGATTTACTCAGTATATCAGGATTAACTGCTATTATGTAGGCCATAGCTAAGAAAGTAGTAATACCTGCTAGAGTTTCTTTCTTATAGTCTACATTTTTGTTATCCAGTATTGCTAGTTTTCTTTGTTTAGCTTTTAGATTTTGCATAAATTTCTTCCTCCTAAAAAATAAAAGCCGCAGAGGTGAAGAACCAAAGCGACATCATATTGATGTATTAACAACTTTTGATTCCTCATAGTCAGATATTTAAGGTATCTGGTAGAAACTTTCGACCCATATCGTCAAAATTATACGAGCAATAAGCACGAATATTATTATATATTCCGTTAATATTGTTGTCAACACATCCGAATTATTTTTTATTTTTATTTTTTATAATTCACCTTATTTATACAAATCTCTTTCAAACAAACATTTTATGTACTGAAAATCTGATGTATAGCTTAATGCAGTAATTAATTTAATCCTTGCTTTTTGACCAGGCATATTGTCTCCAAAAACTACTCCTAAATTTCTAAGCTCTTTTCCACCACCATGATATCCATATGAATCAAAAACTCTTCCTTCGAAACATCTTGAGACCACAACTACCACAACACCCTTATCAATTGCTCTCTTTATTCCGTCTACCATTGCTGGAGGAATATTTCCTCTTCCCATAGCTTCTATTACTATACCTCTATCTCCACTTGCTACCGAAAAATCAATTAGTCTAGAATCCATTCCAGCAAAACATTTAAGTAAGGTTACTTCTCCAGTTATCTTTTTGATATCGATAAAGCTTTCCTTATGAACGTCTCTATAGAATATAACACGATTATTATCAACTATACCTATAGGACCAAAATTAGGTGTTCTAAATGCATTAAGCGCCATTGAATTCACCTTTGTAACTTCTGCTGCACTGTTGAGTTCACCATTAAAACACACTAAAACTCCTCTTTTCTTAGCTTCTTCAGAAATAGCTGTACAAATTGATGCCGCAAGATTTGAAGGGCCATCGTAACCTAATTCAGATCCACTTCTCATTGCTCCAGTAAATACAACTGGTTTTTCTGTATCCAATGTCAAATCTAAAAGATAAGCAGTTTCTTCTAGAGAGTCTGTCCCGTGTGTAATTACAACTCCACTTATATCTTCCCTTGAAAGTATTTTTTGCACATACTTTGAAAGATCAAGCATTATTTCAGGAGTCATATGTGGCCCTGGCAGACTTGAATATGTGTATGATTCAATTTCCGCAAAGCTTTCAATTCCTGTAACCATTGACATTATTTCTTCACCAGTAAGACTCGGAACTGCTGCTTTTATTCTAGGATCTACTTTCATTGATATTGTTCCACCATTAAAAACTATTGCTATCTTTTTCATTGTTCCTCCTAGGTCGCTCTGTATTTTAAATCTTCGATAAGTAAAACATCACTTCAGATAATTGATTTAACTATACTATACTCATATGAGTAGATGCTCATTTACATTATAAAAGTTTATTATATATAATGATTTTTTTCAACAACCTGTATCTAATTTAAGTATTTTATTTATTATTTTTATGAATTCACGAAATAAATATATTCTTATTATTTTGTTTCGACTTTTGAACTATCCGTCCTTGTATTTTGCTGTAAATTATAAATACTTGTCAATAAATCATGTGCAAAGTTAGCACCTCTAGATATAAGTAAACCAGTTAAAACTTGCCCTATATAATTAACTTTTGGTGGAAAGCCTGCTAAGCTTAATATGTCTGCTCCTGTTAGTAGACAAAGTAATACACCTACTAATATTGCACCAAGTTTACTGAAGTCCAATTTTCCCTGATTAAACACCATCTTGATTGTTTCCCAAATAGCTTCAGCTATTCCAGCCAAAATTATAATACTAGCTAATTTATCCATTACCCTCTCCCCTTTTTTAACATCTTAATTTCAACAATATTCTTAAACGTAGTCTAATAAAAAAACAAACTATTTGAACCATATTTTTATAAATATATTCATAAAAGCACTTATAAATTCTGAGCAGGAACTAAATTATTTTTTTCTATTCTTTAGCGTAGAATATTTTTATATAACAAAAAACCATCTTAATCATTTTTATATTTCAAAACTTCTGATATAAAAAGAAATTTGAAATATTTTTTAATAATTAAGACGGTCTTAAAATACATATAGTTTACTATTTTGTATTTTTAGCAACTTGCAATATCTCATCAAAGTTTACTTGACTTGATACTTCTTCTAAATAGTTAGCATATACTATTCTATTACCTGAATCTATTACAAAAGCGGCTCTTGTTAAAAGGCCTAATTCTTTTATATAAGTACCACTAACATCAGCAAAATTTCTTTCTTTATAATCTGAAAATACTTTAACATTTTCAATTCCCTTTGCTGCGCACCACCTTGCTTGAGCAAATGGTAAATCCATTGATATAGTAACACAAGTAACATTTGGCAAATCTTTAACCTTATCATTAAATGTTGCAACTTCTAAATCACATACTGGAGTATCAACAGATGGGACTGCTAGTAATATTTTAACTCCCTGAATATTTTTAAAATTTACTGAATTAAGATTTGTATCTGTTACGGTAAAATCTGCTATAGTATCGTTAACAGCAACCTGTTTTCCTTTCAATTCAACCTCATTTCCTTTAAACTTAACCTTCATTCTAACTCCTCCTTTTATTATAAAAAATTATTCAAGTCAATTGTTATTGACTTGAAATAGTTTTCTACGTACATAAAAAACTAACTGAGTGGCTGAAATTTATTGTATTATCAAAATAAAAATTTTATACTTCCCTATACTGTAAAAATAGAGAACCAGAAGGTTCTCTTAAGCTTATCTATGATGTTGAACCATATCAATAGTACCTAAAACTACATGTGCTAATCCAAATCCTAATAAAGCAGTTTCGGCCATTGGAACTATGTCTCTTCGTCTCATTCCATGTTTTCTAAGTTCATTTGCTCTTAAAGCTGCTGTTCCAGCTACAACAACACTACCTATAAGAGTTGGAATTGTTCCCTCTTTAATTCTCATTAATAATCACTCCTTTCATATATAGTATTTTAAGGAGAAAAATATTAATTATTCTAAAAACTTTTTACCAATTTTTATAACCATCACTTAAACTAATACATTTTCCTAATAAAGATAGTTTGTAGTCCAATAAGTTTTTTTACTATACTACTTGAATAACTATCACAAGCACTTGAAATTATTAGATATTATAAGCACTATAATTTCTATAAAATAAAAAGGCATATTTCTATGCCTTGATTCTTTCCAATATATATTTTTTCACATCTTCTAAAGAACTAAACTGTTCTTCATTTTCCTCATCCAAAAAGTAAAAACACTTTTGAGCATTATCTTCTTCAGATTCATAATCAAAAACTACTTCTCCAAGCTTTACATCATCTTCAATCCATATTTCAAGAAAATATTCTTCTATATTTTCTTTATATTTTTCCAATGCCTTATCTAATTTTTCTGTAGTTAATTCTACACTAACTCCTTCTTCATTACCTGAGAATACTATAATAGTCATTTCATCTACTCCTTATTATATTAATATATTTCTTCGTTATAAAATTTGATTTTTAAATTTCTACTTAGATTCAAACAAATTTTCAAAAATAAACTTATACGAAGATAAAATTTTCCTAGTAAATAATTTTTTATATTAAATTATTTACTAAAGTACGATTGACTAAGACAATTTTAATATATAATCCTTTTTTTGGCTATATCTTATATAGTAATATAATTTTTTATATTTTATTTTCAAATTAAACTTTATCTTCTATTTTATATAGTTTAGATTTTAAATTAAATCAGGCTATCTATTTGTTTATTTTAATATTAGTTTATATTTAAGATTAGATCTCACTTTAAATTCAGTTTTCAATAAACTTTGCTCATTTACGAGTATATTATATTAGATATTATCACTTTAGATTTAATTAAAAATAATAGCAGGAGTATTCATATCTCCTGCCATTATCATTACATCATTTAGAATTTTTTTCGATGATGGATATTATTCGTAAAACCTAAATGTTTACTATTTTAATCCATCTTCATAGCTTTGTATCATTTTTTTAACCATATTTCCACCTACAGAACCATTTTCTCTAGATGTAAGGTTTCCGTTATATCCTTCTTTTAGATTAACGCCAACTTCCTTAGCTGATTCTTGTTTCATCTTGTTTAAAGCTTGCTTAGCTTCTGGAACTAAAGTTCTATTACTTCTTGCCATTGTAAATCCCTCCTAAAAAATATCTTTTGTTTGTGTTTCTAATACTATTTTATATAATTACAGATATTATATTCAGGTTGATTAATGGTATATAATGAAACATTCTCCAACTAATGAATAGGCTTCTTCTTATATCTTTTCCCTGCAACTTCTACAGTTCCAATAGTGATCAATGCATTTTCATCAAATCCTTGTACAATACTTTTTACTTTGGCAATCTCTAATCTTGATACTACAACATATATCACATTAGTTTTTATTCCCTTATATCCGCCTTTTCCGTCCAGTAGCGTCACACCACGACCAAGCCTGTCCACAATAGCTTCTGTTATATCAATATGCTTATCAGATATTATTGTAACAGCTTTTGATTCGTCAAGTCCTTCTACGATAACATCTATTACCTTGAAGGCTATAAAGTATGCTATTAATGAATACATTGCTCTGTCAAAACCAAATAATGTTCCTGATATCCCTAATATAAAGAAATTGAAAAACATTACAATCTCTCCAATTGAAAAGCTTAACTTTTTATCTAATATTATTGCTGCTATTTCTGTTCCATCTAATGAGCCACCATTTCGAATTATCAATCCAACTCCTGTACCTATAATAACACCACCGAATACTGCAGCAAGTAATGTATCATGGGTAATTCCAGGAATAGGATGAAAAAAGTTAACACTCAAAGATAAGCAGATTACTGCAAAAAGTGTTGAAATTGTAAATGTCTTACCAATATGCTTATAGCCTAAAATAAAAAATGGTATATTTAGAATGAACGTAAATACTCCTAAAGGTAGACCTGTCAAATGGCTTACCATAATTGAGATACCGACTACTCCACCATCAACTAATTCATTAGGTATTAAAAATATTTCTAGTCCTATTGCAGCCAATATTGCTCCTGTGATTATAAATATTACTTTAAAAAATGTGGTTGCAAATTTATTCTTCATTATAACCTCCTCTAAAATTATGAAATTTCCTTATCATAATGCTATTTTTCTATTTTTATACCATTAATAATACCACATTAATAATATAATGACAATTTTTTAATGATTCTATATTTGCAAACTAATATCTATAAAGAAACTTTAATTATTAATTTATTATTAAATTCAAAGGTAAATTAATGCGCTATATTGTAATTTTATAAAACTTAGTTGTATAATATGCACTATAGTGTATAAATCTTTCTTTTTTTGGAGGTGAAACATTAAATAAATTTTAATTTAAGAAAAAATACAATTTAAATAAGGTGGTAATAGCATGAAATCTTCAATCAGAAAAAAGCTTATGTATTCTTTTGGGGCTGTAGTGGTAAGCAGCATATTTATCATAATTTATATGTATCTTGTTATAAAAGGATATATAAGCAAAGACAAACTAGACATAATTTTCATAATTGCTGCACCAATTGTTCTAATAAGTATGGGCTTTGCATCTTTTCTTACTTACAAAATTTCAACAAATATCTCAGTGGTGACAAAAGTACTTAATAGAACCGCTAATTTTGATTTTACTGTGGATAAAACCGCTTATGATACGTTACACAAGATAAGAGGAAATGATGAAGTTAATCAAATGGCTACCTCAGTATCTAAAATGAGAGAAGAACTTAGATCATTAATTTTATCAATAATTGAAAGCTCTGATAAAATTGCTGTAGGTTCAGAGGATATGAACAAGATTGTTGAACAAAACGTTTGTACCATTGAATCTATAACTAGTGCTGTGAATGGAATAGCTACTGCATCAAACGAATTATCAAGCAGTACTTTAAATGGTACAGAAAAACTTGAACACTTAGCAGATGACATCAACAATATAGGAGAATCGACAACATTAATAAAAAAATATATAGATAAAACTAAACACTCAAATGATGCTGGTATTGTAAATATAAATCAACTTGTTGATACTATTAAAGAAAATGAGATTGTATCTGATAAGGTTGCTGTTAGGATTAATAATTTAAAAGAACAATCAAATCATATTAGTAGTATTACTAACACAATAAACGATATCGCTAGTCAAATAAATTTATTAGCATTGAATGCCTCAATAGAATCAGCAAGGGCTGGTGAATCAGGCAGGGGCTTTGCAGTAGTTGCAAATGAGATAAAGAAACTTGCAACTGAAACTGAACAATCCACAAAAGAAATAGAAGTTATAATCAACGATTTCCAATCTATGATTTCTGAAACTGAAAAATATATGACTGAAGCATCAAACACCATACATAAAACTGGACAAGTTTCTGACGAAACTGGTAAGACCTTCAACTCAATTAAAAGCGATGTTGACAATATGTTAGATAAGGTTAACCTACTAATCGGTAACATAAATAAGGTAAATGAAAATAAAGATAATGTTGTAAGTACAATTGAAGAAATCGCCGCAGTTGCTGAAGAATCAGCTGCAAATACTGAAGAAATTTCGGCCTCACTCCAAGAACAAAATGCCAATATAGAACAAGTTCTTAATACATCAAATCATTTGAACGATATCGCAAAAGAATTAAATGAACTTACAAGTAAATTTAAAATTTCCTAATAATTTTTAACTTTATAAAAAGCTAGATTCATATTTAACAAATTAACTTTTCCTTGAACACTTGAAAGTTAATTTAAATATATGAATCTAGCTTTTTACTTTACGCGCTGTTAAAACATAGCCTTATTTTATATTACACCAATACATGTACATCAATAATTAGTTAAACTTCATAGTCAACACAGGTTCTATCGACCTTAACAGCTCCAACAAACGCTGCCACTTCTAAGTGTAACGGATGTTTTTGGTATATATCTAAATCTTCATAGCTTTCAAATTCAGAATATAAAACCACGTCATACGAATTAACAGCGTTATTATTTATTCCAACTTCTATTTTTCTAATCACAGTGATTTTATCCTTTAAAGACTCTAATCTTATTTTAATCTCATTTGCATTAAATTGCTTATCATTTCCTTCTGCATAATCCTTTAATTTCCACATAACTATATGTTTAATCATATTAACCTCTCCCTATTCCAAAGATGTATTACTTCAATCGGACTTTTATTTTTGAACCTTTTCTAGGTTCTAAGATGATAATTCAAAAATATAAATTTAAATAAGAAGTCATTCATCAATATAAAAATTTATTTAAGTTTTATTTTATTTCAAATAAATACTATTTGCAAGTTTAAGCTTTTAAATATATGCAACTCCAATTGAAGTATTAATTTAAAGTTTTTTGTTTTTTTATATCACACTTATGGTTTATTCATTATATTCTATCTAAAAATTGGAAATCCTACTTTGTATAAGGAGTGATTTGATGCTTAACTTTATTAAAAATTACAACTTGTCAATTATAAAACAGAAGTTACTAATTATATATCTTCTTAACATATCAGATATATTCTTTACGCTTATTTTGGTTAATAGCGGATACTTTTATGAAGGCAATACGCTTATGGCTGTAATACTCAACACTCCACTTTTAGCTGTTCTTTGTAAGATTTTAATTCCTGCCACTTTAATTGTAATAATATACAATAGGATGAAGAAAGCAACTTTAAATCAATTAATATATTCAAATAAAATAATAATAGCTTGTATCATTTTATATTCATTCATAAATCTATTGCACTTAATATGGCTTGTATTGTTAAAATTTTATATAAAATAAGCAAGAATAAGGGCTTTAATAACTTGATTATTGCCCTTATTTCTTTATACTTTCCTTGAAACTCAAGATAGCTTTTGCAATTGCTTCTGCACACTTGGCTTGTCCATTTTTAGAAGTTATAAATGTACTATCATCTTTATTGGTTAAGTATCCAATTTCAACCAATGTTGAAATCGCATCATTATTCTTCAGAACATATAGCGGAGAATTACTTTGATACTTCATATTACGTTTTTCTGTGTATTTCAATTTATAAAGCTCATCCTGAATGTACTTTGCTAATAATTCATCTTTTGTATTAGGTTCATCACACCAAAGCTCGATACCTTTAATTGATGCATCCTTATAACTGTTACAATGAATTGAAACAAATACGTCAGCTTTATTATCATGAGCTATCTGCACACGTTTCCTTAGGTCTTCTTTATCATCTGATCCTAATATTGTTTCATCATCTTTTCTTGTATAAACCACTTTTATATTATTATTCTCAAGAATTTGTCCAACTTTTAGTCCTACTTTTAGCACTACATCTTTCTCAAATACACCATCAGCACTTTCTGTACCTCTGTCATATGCTCCATGACCAGGATCAATGCAGACTACAAAACTTGGCTTTGATTTAACCAACAACGTAGTATCATTAATTTTTTCCTTGCTAGAACTAAATATTGAAATAGCTCCATTTAATACTAATAATATAAGCATAGAAATTACTGAAAATGAAAATGCTAGCCTTTCAATCCTTATTTTATATCGTTTTCTTTTCTTTTTCATTTAAAAATCTCCTAACCACATAGCTATAGATTTTTTGTATTTATTCCCATATTTATATATTATTTTACATCTATTTTCCAAATGTGTAAACATTAAATATATGTATTAAATGTAAAATTTATTACACAAAAAAATAGCTAATTTTTATTAGCTATTTTTACCCATCTGCCTTTTACAATGTATATGAGAAAAATTTGACAGTCCAATAAATTTTTCTTTTTTATTTTATCCTGTAGATAAATTTATCCTATTAATCTCCTCTCCTATTACTCTTATACCTTTTTCAATGTCTTGTAAACTTACTTTAGAAAAGCCCAATCTTAATGTGTCATATCCACTGCCATCAGTATAAAAAATATCTCCAGGTGTAAATACTACTCCTCTTTTATAACAACCTTCAAGCACTTTTCTGCTGCTGATTCCTTTAAGTTTAACAAATATATGAAGTCCCCCTTCTCCCATGATAAATTCATTAGGTATATGATTCATCACTGCCGAAAAGGTAAAATTATATTTCTCTCTATAATGCTTTCTTACCTTTTTTAGATACTTGTTAAATGCTCCATTATTCATATAATTGAACAAAAGTGCTTGATCCAAAAAAGAACTGTGTATATTTCTAGCTCTTTTCACGCTTTCTAACGTACTTATAAGCTTCTTATCTGCCAAAACCCATCCAATTCTTAGACCTGGAAAGAGTATTTTAGAAAGACTTCCTATATATATAACTCCATTACCTTTATTGCATAAACTTGCGAGAGGTGGAACATGAGAACTTGAATACAAAAGTTCTTCATTAAAACCATCCTCTATTATGGGTACAGAATATTTTTCAAATAAATTAAGTACTTTTTTTCTATGTTCTCCTTTCATAACTATACCTGTAGGATTATGATATGATGGTATTATAAAACCAAGCTTAGGTCTTTCATTTATTAATTTATATTCAAGTTCCTTAAGATCCATTCCCTCTTGTGTCATTTTTACTCCAAGGGTATTAAGCTCGTGAGCTCTCATTATTTTTAATGCAGTATTATGGGTTGGATTTTCACATATTACTTTATCATCTGGCTCTGTTAATGAATTTATAAGTATATCAAAGGCTTCTGTAAATCCATTAGTTATTAAAATATCTTTTCCATCAATATTTACCCCCTTATTAGCCATATACATTAATAAATATTCAATAAGAGGTTTATAACCTTGAGCGTAACCATAATTAAGTAACTTGTCTCCTTGGAAAGACCAAGTACTTAAAAAAGACCTTTTAAATTCTTCCGTATCAAATAAAGTTTCATCTGGCGCGATGCTTTTAAATGAAATCATACCTTTTTCCCATGGCAATTCAGTTTTTATTATATCTAAACTTTCACAGATATTGGCATATTTATTTATTTTTAAATCCCATTCTATATTAAAAGCTTTATCTTCACTCTTAAGCTGTAAAGATACAAAGGTTCCTTTGCCTTTCAAGCTTTTAATTATACCATCGCTTTCTAAATTCTCATATGCTGTAACAACAGTGCTTCGACTTATATTTAATAGTTCGCTAACTTCCCGAGTAGAAGGCAGCTTACTTCCTTTTTGAAGTAAGCCGCTATTTATACTTTCTTTAATATGCTGTTCTAGCTGTATATAAAAGGGTTCTTTTTTATTAAAATTAAATGCAGAAAAAATCAAATATCTATCACCTCTTAAATTAAAGAATATTCAACAATTTTATTTAAAAGCTCTGAATATTCCATATTTGCTGCTTTTGCACTTCTAGGGAACAAGGAAGCTTTTGTCATTCCTGGTGCTGTATTCAATTCTAGCACATATGCAATTCCACCACTTACTATAATATCAACTCTAACATATGATTTGCAATCAAATATATCCCAGCACTTTGAAGCTATTATTTCCATTTGCTCTTCTAATTCCTTTGGTAGATTTACTACAACCTCCTCAGTTTTATCATCGAAATATTTTGCTTTATAATCAAAGAAGGTTTCTTTTGTTTTGATTTGCAATATGGGCATAATCTTGCCATTTAATATCGGTATCGTATACTCTTCTCCTTGTAGATACTGTTCAATTAGAACTTCCTTATCATATTTAAAGGCTTCATTAATTGCATCAATTAACTCACTTCTATCTCTTACTATAAAAGTTCCAACACTAGATCCTCCAGAATTAGGCTTTACTACCATAGGGTATTTTAGCTTTTCTATATTAGTGATTGAAAAATTTTTATTTTTTAAGTTTATATCTTCAGCTACATTTAATCCTTGATTTTTCATTATCCTCTTAGCCTGTTTCTTGCTCATACAAATTGCACTTGTTAAAACACCGCAACCAGAATAAGGTGTTTTCATTGCTTCAAGTATGCTCTGAACAGTACCATCTTCTCCAAAGGCGCCATGAAGAGCAATGAACGCAAAATCAATATCTTTTACCTTATCAAATATGTCAATCTTAGAATCTACAACTATTGGAATAACCTCATATTTATCTATATCTAAATTTTCAACAATTTCTTTTCCTGACATGAGAGATATTTCTCGCTCTGATGATATCCCACCCATTAAAACTCCAACTTTCATAAACTTCACTCCTCCTTGTTTTAATATAAGTATATGTGTCAAGCTTATTTTTTTTAAGTACCACTAACTGTAGAGTTTTATGTATGTGTGGTATAGATATAACAATTCCAAATAAAAGCTATAAATGAAGTTAGATACCATTAATGGTTAAATAGGTTATTTGTATGTTTTTTAAATTGAAATGGAATATCTATTTATATAATTTTTTAAAGCAAAAAAACAGCTAGATGGGGGGATCCAGCTGTTTTTTACTAACTTGTGTGGTCGATTTTTTTATTATCTTAATTGTATAATCATATTATTAACACAGTATTACTATTTTAAGAATAAATCGTTAATAATTTATTCTGCATTCTTTAGTGATTCAATCATATCTATTTTATCAAATCTTTTATACATAGCTAAATTAACTATAATAGAGAACAATATTGTTAATAACACAGAATACAAGAAATAAATCGGCTTTATAGTTCTTAAGAACATTATTACATTAGTTTCTGCTGCAGCAACTACAAAATTATTAATAAGTATCCCTACTGCTATACCAGCTATACTTCCTATTACTGTTAATATCATATTTTCTCTGTATATATATGCCGCTAGCTCATGATTATAAAATCCAAGCAATTTTATAGTAGCCAGTTCTCTTCTTCTCTCACTTATATTAATATTAGTCAAATTATAAATTACAACAAAAGCAAGAACACCCGCTGAAGCTATAAGTATTAATACAACTGAATTTATACTATTCATACTCTTATTAAAATCAAGATGAGTACTATTTTTAAAGCTTGTAGAACCAACCTTATCAATAGCGTTGAAATCTTCAGCTAACTTGTTTTCTGTATTTTTGGATTTATCATTAATTAATGCAAAAAATCCACTATACTTAACATCTTCCCCCGCAAGCTTTTTATAATAATTTGAACTCATATAGATATAATGCTGAACATAATGTTCTGTTATTGCAGCAATCCTAGCCTTCATTACCTTATCATTAACGGTTATTTCAATTACATCTCCGACTTTTTTATCAACTAGCTTTGATAACTTTTCAGTAATTATAACACCATCATCGGTAAGTTGAAGTCTTTTACCTTTCTTAGAAAGATTTATATAGTTATTTAATATATCACTTCTCTCAGGCACTACTAGATATGCATCTTCATCTGATGAATTTGCCTTCTTAATTGTGGAATTCTTAAAGTAGGTGAATAGTATGGATTTAATATTTGGGTTACTTTCAATTTTTTCTTCGATATTCTTTTTCTCATCGTTATCCACATTTTGAGTAAGTGAGGTTTGCATATCATAAATATAAATATCGTTAAATTGCTTTTCTACCGCACCAAGTATTCCATCCTTTAGTCCATAACCTGTTATCATAAGTCCTGTACAGGCAGCTATTCCTATAACGGTCATTAAAAATCTCTGCTTATATCTAAATATATTTCTGGCAGTGACCTTTCTTGTAAAGCTCAATCTTTTCCATATAAAAGGTAGTTTTTCAAGCAAAATCTTTTTACCAGATTTAGGTGGCTTAGGTCTAAGTAGTGATGCTGGAACTTCTCTAAGTTCATCTAATGTAGCTGCAACAGCTGCAACAGTTGTAAATAAAATTGCAATCAAACAAGCCTCTATTGCTAAGGTAGTGTTAAAGGGAGTTAGCGAATTTGGTATGGCATAAAGTGAAGTATATGCATTCATTATAAGTGGAGGAAATAACTTAAAACCAAAAGAAACTCCGATGACACTTCCTAGTACACTTGCTGATAGAGAATAAATTAAATAATGAGCAACAATGGCTGCTCTTGAATAACCTAATGCCTTAAAAGTACCTATTTCTATTCTATTTTCTTGAACCATTCTGGTCATTGTAGTAAGACTTACCAGTGCAGCAACTAAGAAAAATATCAAAGGAAAGGCTTTTCCGATATTATCAATTCTATCACTATCCTGTCTATAGTTTTCATAGCCTACGTTTTGTGATCTGCCTAGTACATACCATTCTGGATTCTTTATATCCTTTAACTTATCTCTATTTTTTTGTATTTCATTTTCTGCGTCTTTTATTTTATTGTTTGCTTTTTCTTCTTCATCTTTCAGTTTTGCAGAATTTTCTTCTAACTCTTTTTCACCGTCTGCAAGCTTCTTTTTAGCATCATTTAGCTTTGCAAGCCCTTCAGTTTTACCTTTATTAAGCTCCACTTCAGCATCCGCAATTTTTTTCTTACTGTTTTCCAGTTCATTTCTACCAGCTAAAAGCTGCTTTTCTCCTGAAAGAAGTTCATTTTCTTTAGATTCTATTTCAGCTTTTGCAGTATTAATTTGATTTGAGGCATTATTAAGATCATCTAGATCTTTAGAATTCGGTAATTGAGCTAACATACCATTGCTTTTTAAGAAATTGTACATAGAATCAAAGTCTTTACCCTTTATTCCAGCACCATAAGCTTGATTTAAAGTATTAAGCTGTGCTATGATCATTGGGTTCGTAGGGTCTTTCTCTAATGAAGCATTTAATGTTGCTATCTGTGCTTCAATTCCAGCAGAAATACCCGCTGCAGCAAGCTTTTTGCTTTCAGTTACCTTTGCTAAATTATCCTCAAGTTGCTTCTTTCCTGAAGCTATTGCAATTTTTCCATTTTCAATTTCAAGGGCACTAGCGTTTAACTTTGTTTCTCCATCTTGAATTGCTTTCTTTCCATCTGCTATTTGCTTTTCACCATCAGAAATCTTCTTATTGAATAAGTCTTCATTTTTCTTCAGTTCAGCTTTACCTTGATTAAGTTTAATTCTTCCATCATCCAGTTTTTTATAGGCATCCTCAAATTTATCTTCTGCTTCCTTTTTTGAACTGTTAAGTTTATCTTCTGCTTCTTTCAACTTATCTTCAGCGGTTTTCATCACATCTGCATATCTAACTTCACTTCTTTTTACTCCAAGAGTCTTAAAATCTTTTTCTAGACTTGATATAACTTCTTTATACTTTTCATTTTCTAAAAGACTATTTTTTGATTCTTCACTTTCAGCTCTTACATATATTTCTGTAAAAACTTCACTTTTGAAAACTTCAGGTAGGATATATAAAAAACCCCTAACTGAACCGTTTCCTACGGAGCTTAATTGTCTTTGACCTGAAGCATACATAGGCGATTTTGCTGAACCCACTATTTCAAATTCGATATTGTTTAACTTGTCTTCTATATTTGTATCATTACCTGATTGTAGTTTAATTTTATCACCAATCTTAAGATTGTTTTCCTTTAAAAATCTATCTTCTGCAATAGCCTCAGTATTGTTATTAGGTCTTCTCCCCTCAACCAGTTTTATTGAATTAATTCCACTTTCTGACGGAAGAGCATTAATATTCAATACTAAGGAGTGATCTTCTTTTACAATAACAGCATCAAGAGAATACGAGCCTTCTGCTGCAGTTACACTTTTTTGCTTTTTTACTTCTTCTAAATCATCTTTAGTAAGTCCTAGAGTTGATATAAGTTTAAAGTCCATCAAATTATTACTGCTAAAATAAGAATCGGCTGATGTTTTCATATCTGGACTAGTAGCTCTAACACCTGCATAAAAAGATACACCAACTGCTATTATAATAACTATAGATAAAAATCTTGAAAGTGTCTTTCTAATATCTCTGAATAAATTTTTAAAAAATGTCTTTTTCATATTTACCACTCGATGCTTTCTATTGCTACTGGATTTGAATTAGTTTTAACACTTTCAACCTTACCACTTTTGACAGTTATTATTTTATCAGCAATTGGGGCTATAGCTGTGTTGTGTGTAATTACTATTACAGTCATATTGTATTTTTTAGAGGTATCAGAAAGAAGTTTCAATATTGATTTACCAGTATTATAGTCTAATGCACCTGTTGGTTCGTCACAAAGTAAGAGCTTCGGATTCTTTGCAAGTGCTCTTGCTATAGAAACTCTTTGTTGCTCTCCTCCAGAAAGCTGTGAAGGGAAATTGTTGATTCTATGTTCAAGTCCCACATTCTTAAGTACTTCTACTGGGTTCATTGGTTCTTTGCATATTTCAACAGCAAGTTCAACATTTTCTACTGCATTTAGGTTTTGCACTAAATTATAGAATTGAAATACAAATCCAATGTCTTCTCTTCTATACTTTGTCAACATTTTAGTATTGTAACTGCTTATTTCATTACCATCTACATGAATCTTTCCCTCAGTCACATGATCCATTCCACCAAGAAGATTAAGGATAGTAGACTTCCCTGCCCCACTGGCACCAAGTACAATGACAAATTCCCCCTTTTCAATAGAAAAGGAAACATCATCAACTGCTTTTATTACAACTTCGCCCATGGTATAACTTTTTCTAACATTTTTTAACTCGATAAAACTCCCCATTGACTTTCCCTCCAAAATTATTTGTGAACCTTCGTTCTCTTTTAAATTAAAACTTATGTTACTAGTCTTATAAAGCACAAATCACATTTCCAAGATTCTATTACTAAAAGTATTCAAGCTTATTTATTATATCCTTGTAAAAGATATCGATTAGGTCTAATATTAGCTTTCTAACTTCGACTTCATCACTTTTTTCTTTTAATATAATCGAAATACTCTCCACTAGACTGTAAGAAAGAAGATATATTATAAAATTATCTTTAAGTTTTTTATTCTGAATCTTTAATCCATATTCCATTACCTCTGTGACAACTCTAGTAATAAAATCAACAAAAGTTACCTTACAATTTTCGTATTTTGAGCCTTCACTTTTATTAAGTAAGATCGATAGCTCTACTCTATTATCATCGAATATCTCCATTATCTTTTCCAGAAGATTATAGAATATATCTTCTGCTTTATCATTAAGTTCTACCTTTTTGAATTGATTTATGTATTCCATAACTTTATGATAGACTGCACCAATAAGACTTTCATATAACTCCTCTTTACTAGCAAAATATTTATATATATTGCCAACTGAAGTACCAGAATTTTTAGCTATACTCCTTATGGAAGCAGCTTTATACCCTTTAGTATTAAATTCTTTTATTGCTTCATCAATAATACTTTTTCTAATTTCATCCTTTTGATATTGCATTAGAAAACCTCCGTTCACTTTTAAAATTTTACTCTTAAAAAAAGTCAATGTCAACTTAAGACTTCATTATTATTATTTATCTTCTTATTAGCTGATACCATACTTTTAAAATTAGGATTTAAAAACTTACATACAGATAACAAACCTAAAAATGAAAATTGACATAAAAAAGACAATCTATCTGTAGTTGATATGATTGTCTTTCTTGTTATAATTTTTAAGATTTAGGCTATGTTTAATAGTAATTTCAACATGGTGCTTCAACATCGCCTAAATTTATAATGTGGCCTTATTCATTTTATTTATAAAATCTTTTATAGAATCTTCCGAAAGTTTATATACACTATCTTTGATTCCAGTTATTTTTTTAATCATTGCCTTTTCTAAAAAATTTAGTTTATCAAATTTATATTCATATCCAAATGAGCACTTACATATAGCATTTTCGTATAATTTAGCCGGAAAAGCATTTTTTAATTCCTTATCCTTTTCCTCTTCTTTATCGGCACCTCCACATATAAAAAGCCCTACTCTCTTCATTAAGAGCTCTTCTTCGTGGGTCATTGCAAATTGTTTTAACTTTTTTTGTATATTTCCTATATATATTGATCCGCCTAATATTACGTTATCAAATTCACATAAAGAAGGGGGCTCCTGTTTAATAATATTGACAATTACTACTTCTCCTTCTATTTTATCTTTTATAAGATTTGAAGCTTTTTCAACTGTACCATACTTAGTAGCATAAATAATTAAACTCTTCATTATTATCTCCCAACTATATGATTATTTTCTTTAACATTACTTATTACAAGATACAGACAATAGATAATAATTAAATTGAAGCATGGAAATATAATAATCTCCCCTATTGACATTGAGATACCTGAATATATCTGACCTATTATCATAGCTGTTATAGCTGTAAGCATAGAGATCTCTTTAATTATCATTATTGGTGCTAAAAGATATCCTAAGGATTTATTTTTAATCAAAAAGATTCCTGAAATACTTGCTATTGGAACAACAAAGCCTAAATCAAGTGCCTGTATAGGCAAAGTGGTATAATACTCTAATCCTTGTGGATATCCACCTTTTAAAAATGCTGCTCCGATCTTTCCAATCCACATTAAACCAACGACAAAGGACATAAACAATAAAAATCCTCCTATAAACTTTCTCGGAATGTTATCACTAAAATGAGATTTAATGTTGTCAATATCAAAAGAAGTAATCATCAGAGTAAGTGAGAAAAAACTAACGGACATTAAAGCTACATAAATCAAAAATAATTTATTATACATAGACAGAAAACTGTAAGATGTATACGTATAAAAAAAATAACCTAAGGTCCCTGTAAGTAGCAATCTGCCTTTCATAAACCCTTTATTTGCTAAGAATAAAGAAATTAGTAGCAACGGAACTGCTAGAATTATCGTAACTATATCTTGCGAAATTGCTTGAGATGCTATAGAAACCGAGTCATTATGATAAATACCCCTTCCATACATTTTCACAATTTCTCCACCAATTGTAGTAAATTCTGTTTTACCATAACTTTGATTAGAGAAGACACCGTATACAGCCGCCAAAAGAGATAAAAGTGCTATTAAGATTGAAAGAATGTTTACTGATCTTCTTAATTTCATCCAATTAACCTCACTTTAATAATATTTTAATATTTTAATATTTTGAAAACTGCTTCAATATGACAATTAATAAGTTTTTCTTTTTGCTCAATAGAAATAAAGTCTTCGATCATAAGCCTTATTATTAGACCAAAGGTTGATGTCCATATGATTTGAGCAGTAAGTTCGATTTTACTTTTATCAATATCACTTTCATTCCATAAGCTTTCTATGCTCTGACATAGTATGTCTATTGCTTTTCGTTCTTTTGATGCACCTTCAAATAGCACCGACGTATGTTGAAGTACATTAGGTGAGCTATTCAAAAGCAAATTTCTATATTCTTCTTTCATTTTTAAAGCCATATTGATATAATTTCTTAATCCATCTTCTATTCTAATTGCAGGTTCAGCTTCACTCTCTCCCATAATTGCTATAGACTCAATAAGCTTTTTATATCCTTCTCTCATTATGCAGTCAATTATTTCATCCTTATCCTTAAAGTAATGATATATAATCGGTGCGGTATACTCTATTTTGTCAGCTATTTTTCTTACAGTAACACTGTCAATTCCTTCTAAGTTTATGATATCTTTTGCTGCATTTAATATAAGCTCTCTCTTTTCTTGTCTTTCTCTTTCTCTTCTATGTTGAATTCCCAATTTCTATTCTCCTACACAATCATTTAACAACGTTAAATTATTTAACACCGTTAAATAAATCATATCACTGTAAAATTTTAGTGTCAATTACTCAATATAAAATATATAGCTTTTTATAAAAATAATTATTTAATTTAAAAAGCTATATATTTAAAAGTAATCTCCTTTATGAACACAAAAAACCACTAGTTAATTTACTACTATGAATAAAATAACCTGTGGTTTCATTTATAATGTTAACTCTATAGATTTCTAAAATATAACAGTCTTTCTCTTTGGCGTGTATCCTCTGTTCCATTATCAGCTTTAATAAATTTGCTATGAAATTGAAATCCTAATTTTTCAATGCACTTAATAGATTTATAATTGTCAGTTCTTATAGTCGCTCTCAGTCTAATTCCATTATAACTGTATTTTATTATATCAATAATAGCCTCAATTGAAGCTGAAATAATGCCTTTCCCCCAATATTCTTCATTTAAACCATATCCAATCGTTATAGTTTCTTCATCATCTTTGATTAAAAATCTTACTACTCCAATAAGCTTATCTGTTTTATTTTCACATATACCTAAATATAAGTTATTACCTTTTCTATTCCTATTTGAAATAGTAACCATAAACATTTCTGTATCACTCATATCCTTATGTATGTTTCTACTAATATATTTTGCCACTTTTTCATTGCTATAAATTTCAAAAAGATTCTCTTTGTCCTTTGATTCAATAAGGCGTATTTTGTACTCTTCTGAAATCTCTATTGGCAGATTACTTTTTATAAAATTAAACATATAAACTTACCTCTTCTAATATACAAATAAAGTTATATTAATTAGTGTTTCTACATTTCAATTTTAAACTTTTTATTCATTGAATACTCTTTTATAAACCTTTATCTCTTCTTCATCTTTGCTATTAAGTAACAAATAATAATTTTGTTTATTTATATTCTTCTTAATTTTTTTATCTAATATTATATTATCAAGCTCTCCAATTGCGCCTATATAGCTCCCTTCAGTATAAATATTATGAGCAACATCAAATGAACTTCCATCGTTAAAATTAATATTATACACTAACTCTGAATCGTTCTTCCCTCTAGTTTTTACTTTTATATCACAATCTTTTATATCATTATAACTATATGTAAGTTCTTTAGACTTAATAATATTATGATGCACTATCTTACTAGGCAAAAGCTCATAATAATTCTTCACAGTATAGTAAAACCAGAAACTAAGGATTGAAATAATAACAACAACTGTAAAACTAAACTTTAATAATCCGAATTTTCTTTTGGGCTGAATTCTATTAATTTGGCCAAACTGATATATATATGAACTCTCTCTATTTTTGAATATTAATATTAAAATATACAAAACCAGCATCATTATAACAATAATTGGTAAAACAGAATAAACTACAGTATTCAGATTCGTATTAGCAATTAAAAAGCTTTCCGCATCCCTATTACTAATTACTAACTTGTCTATTATTACTGATAGTCCGAAAATATAAAATAAAGCTGCACTTAATATCAGTAAAATAAATATACCTTTGTTAATAAAACTTCTCACTCTATCTATATTATAAAAAAAATTTTTAAACACTCTAACTCCCCCTAATAGACACCTCTGTTTTACATGATTAAAAGCCATGTAACTTTAAGCATTTTTTTAGTATAAATATACATACTTGTATATTATAAAGTATTTCATCTGCAGATTTACAGGAAGATTGTCGAACGAAATTTTTTTTTACAAAATTAAAGACTAATAAATAACGTTTTGTTATTTACTAGCCTTTTAAAATTCAAAATATAATAATTTAGAGAATTCAATTATTTACTTATATTTACTTAGTAGTTAACTAAAAGTAAACCCCTCACCAACTACCTCATTCACTTCATTAATTGTAATAAAAGCTCTATCATCTATACTGCCAATATATTCCTTCAACTGAATAAACTGTTTTCTACTAAGAATTGTAGTTATAACTTCGCTTTCATTATTATTATAAGCACCTTTGGCATAGTAAATCGTTGCACTTCTTTCTAGAATATCCATTATATATCTTTTGATTTCTTCGCCTTGAGAACTTATTATTGCAACTTGCTTATATGTGTTTAAAGTTTTAATTACTTTATCTATAAGAGTACAGTTTATTATTACTCCTAATATTGAGTAAAGTCCTATGTTAACTCCAAATATTGATGTGGCTGCAATAGTTATAATAATATCTGCAGCTAGAAGTGAGTTACCAATAGATATATTGAAATATTTGTTAATTATTTTAGCAATTATATCAGTTCCGCCTGTAGATGCATTTTGATTAAATACAATCCCCATACCTAGTCCACAAATTAGCACTCCGAAAATCAGCTGTATTAGTACATCATCACTTATAGGTTTAATATTAGGAAATACTTCTTCCAGAATTAGTATAACTCCAGAAATAGAAAAACTGCAAAATATTGTTTTCCCGCCAAAAAAAGGCCCAATCACCAATATACCTAATAAAAATAATATTATTTCCATGCACATCATTAATCCACCAATTGGCAGTTTAGGTATTAAGCTATTAATAATGATAGCTATTCCACTAATTCCCCCTGCAGCAATTTTATTTGGAGCTAGAAAAAAATAAGTACCTAAAGCTACTAAAACAGATCCAGTAAAAAGCAGTAAAAAATCTTTGAATTTATTTTTCATGTAATTTCTCCTCCTGTCATTTAACTTAAGAAAAAGTTTAAGTTATTTTCAACAAAAAAGAGCATATAAATCAAAATATGCAATGGGCTTCTTTCGCCAATTAACAATTTAAGATTTATATGCTCTCATTACACAGAAGCGCTGTTCTGCGAACGTCTTTTATTTACAACATAATATTATCCAAAATTGGACTTTATGTCAATCTTTAAATTTATTTTAACGTTTTATCCTTGTATAACCAAATATTAATTTTTACTGGTTAAGTTTCTTACTTTTATTACGATATGTTAAATATACCACTTATTTAAACAATATTTTTTCATAGAATCCCCTATAATTTAATAAGTTTAAAGAAAGTGGTATTACGCTTATTTAGATATTCATATGGGAGATGAAAATGTGGATATTATTACTGATATAGCATCATTATCTATAGGAATGAAGCAGGACAACTTAGCTCAAGCTGTGAGTATTTCATTAATAAAAAAAACTCTTGATGGTTCTAAGGATGACTCACAAAATCTAATTAAAATGATGGAGCTAAACGTGAACCCTAATCTAGGTAGTAACTTAGATGTTAAAGTGTAGAAAGACTGGATTTTATCCAGTCTTTCTACATTCCTATTCAGTAAAAATGACTTGAAATATCAAGCCTATTTTATATTTTTTTTCTTATAAGCATATAAGTTGCAACACCTACGCCTGTAGCTGTTCCTAAAAAGCTAATTGTTTTAGAAGGGAAAGTCTTCCTTGATTTTTTTTCGTTGCCTAGCATGTTTATCAAAGTTGAAACTCCTACAATTTCACGTATCATTACTCACACCTCCAAAAATTTAAGAAAATATAGTATCTATTACCTTACTTAAGTTATCAAAATCTTAGAATTTACTCTAAGTAAATTCTAAGATTTTTTAGTAATTGCAACAGTATATAGATATATTACAAAATCCATATATATATTTTCTCTACAACTTATATAATTATCCTTTATTAAAATAGGAGGTACTGATCAATTTACGTATATCTTTCTTTTACTGGAATACTTTGCACTTATTCAGTTATTGACGCTTTGAAAATCCTCACATACCATAACTTGCCGTTCCTAGTTTAATTATTTATACATTTTGTTAGACATAATTTATTAGTGTATATATTCTGCAGCGAGAATATTTTCTTTTTTAAAGTAACGCTTTTGTCTTCTTAGGTAACAAAAGGCTTCCACTTTCTCGCCTTTTATACCTAGTACTTGAATATTTCTTCTTGTTATTTTTCTGTCTTTGTCCATGTAGATAATTGTAACAGGCCTATGAAGTTCTAAAGCACTTTTTAATATATCCATTACTAATCACCTCAATAATATTATAATATATATAATCACAATATGCAAACACAAGTTCGTATATGCAGTGCTTTTATAATTTTATTAGGCTTAATTTAAAATTGTGATTTGAATAATTTTGTACTTTTACATACAGCAAAAAAGCCTGGAAATAAAAACTTCCAAGCTTAATTTTTTTATCTTGTTATTACACCGGATTTAGTCCATGGTCCTTTGTCAGTGCTATATACTACATTTAATTTTCCATGTCCCAAGTCTTCTAAGACAATAACATTTTCACTATTTACGCTTCCTATACTTGCACCTGAAAATCTATCATATACTTGTCTATAGCCACTTATATAAATTGGGGCATTTAAATAGCCAATATTAGCTACAACATTCCTTATATAAGTTTGTCTTGTACCTCCTGGTATAGGGTATTCAACTAAATTAAGCTGCTTACTGTAGGATACATCAATAACTTTTATTCTATCCCCAATTTCAACTATTCTTCCCGGCTCAATATCACCATTAGCTGTTCTCCCATAGAACCAATCATTTTTTACAACTGCATTTGCTCCACTTACTTGCCCCATAGGTGGAGTTGGGTTTACTGGTTGTGTACTTCCTGTCAATAAATCTTCTTTAAATTGATCCATATCAACAGGTCCAAAAATACCGCTAACTGAACCTGATGAAGTATATTGCCACCCACTCCAAGTTTCCCAAATATTTGTGTTCCAGCTAGGCGTTCCAGTAGTATAATGAGCTAGCCATAACTGAGTACCTTTCAAAATATCTGTCAAGTTGTTTTTTGAGAAATAGCTTCCTGTATATACTATACAATCTATTCCTGTTAATTCTTTCACCCTATCAATAAAAGTTCTGACACAGCTACTTAAAAGATTTTTATCTAATCCTTCAGTCGTTTCTACATCACATGCATATTTTAAGTCAACAATATAACCTTTTGTTGCTTCCACAAAAAAGTTAGCTTGATCGATTGCATTTTCAACACTTCTTGCTCTAAAAAAATGATAAAATCCAACTAGTATCCCTTGTGCCTTCATTCCTTGATAATGAGTAACCATCATCTTATCTTTATAAGTTGTACCTTCAGATGCTTTTAGATATGCTGCTTGTATTCCACTATTTTTTACTCGAGAATAATCAACATTAGTTTGGTAATTAGAAATATCAATTCCTTTATACATAATATCCCTCCCTATTAATATATATGAGAAAATGTGCAATTTTGGTCCTTTTTTGTACATTCTAGTCATATTTTTTATGGAGTAATTATAAGTGTAAAATTAATATTCTTTTGTTCTTCATTATATGTTTATTCTATGATATTCAAAAGCAGTTTTTATCTCAAAGCCGCATTTTTTATACAAATTAAAGGCGATGTCATTTCCACTATCAACTTCAATAAAAACATTTTTACTTTCATTTTTACATAAAGCTTTAACTAATTTTATTAAAGTCTCTTTCCCCATGCCTTTACCTTGATTTTCCTTAGCAATTGCAAATCCAAATAAAAATATGTCATTTCCATCGTAACTTACAGAACATGAACCAATAATCTCATTATTTAATTCTGATACATAAATTTCTCTATCTTTGGATTCTAATGTTTTCATTATAAAGCTTTGAGAAACTTCATAACTGTCATCAAATGCATCAACGCAAACATCAATGATTTTTTTAGCATCCTCATAAGATGCTTTTCTAAGTTTAATAAAATTTGACATAGCCAATTCTTTACAGTCTCTTTTGTATTTCAAAAGATACTCTGTAAAATCATAAATAGCCTTAAGGTTTTTTACAGTTTCTTTTCCATCCTTTGCTTGACTTTCGCAAACAAATAATAAATCTTTTATATCATATTTTTTAGCCTCTTCCTTTGCTCTATGAACTAAAGATTTAAAGTATCCTCTTTTTCTATATTTAGGATGTGTATATGCTGATATTTCTGCTTCTGCCTTAGTAGGAATAAACATATACAAAACACTTATTAAAGTGTCCTCATCATATAACATAAATAAGTTTTTTATATTTTTGTTAAAGTTTAATGAGTTATCTAAAAACATATTTCCATTTAGCCCATCATATTCTATGCAAATATTTTCCAAAATTCTTATGGAATTAATTAGTTCCTGATTTAGTTCATTGAATTCTTTTATTATCAAAAATACTCCTCCAATTTCGTTTTAAAGATTTTCTTTTAGATACTCTATATATTTATTAAGTAAGTTTTCCTCTTCAAAGCTTGCTTGAGCTCTTTTAGCGTTTCCGCCACCCCTGCCTCCAAAATCCTTTAAGGTTTCTTTAAATAATTTTCCACAGTGAAAATTGAACGTTCCATTTTGGGATAGCATTAATTTTTTATCTTTTAAAGAACTTAAAATTAATATAAAATCTTTTTCTTTAAGTTCATCATATATTTTTTCTATAAGTTCAAACCCTTCATTTTCATATTGCGCTAATATAAATTTGTCACTGGAACTATCCATAAGCTCCTGAGCTTTACTTGAAGCTATGCTAGCATACAAGCTTCCAATCTTCTTTTTAAGAACTATAACCTCATCCTTCTGATTTTTTATCTTATTACTTATCTCTGACGGATCTGCAGATAAAGTTCTAGTTAATTCAACAATATAGTCATGCTTTACTTGATAATCTTTTAATGCTCTGAACCCACATTTAAAATATACCCTAGTCATTCCTTTATACTTTTCATATTTTATTATCTTCACCAGACCAATCTCTCCAGCCCTGTTTGCATGTGTACCACAACAAGCACTAAAATCAGTCTTATCCCCAATTTGTACCATTCTTATGTTACCTTCAGCTTTTATTTCTTTTCTAAGCGGAAGCTTTTGTGCCTCATCTTTTGATAGAAAATATGTTTTGATTGGTTCATTCTTAAATACGTATAAATTAACTTCTTTTTCTACATTCTTTATAATTTCTTCAGTAGCATCTTTTAGTTCCATATCAACTGTCACGTAATCTTCTCCTAGATGGAATCCTGCATTGGATACTTTAAAAAGCTTAAAAAAAGCGGCAGACAATAGATGTTCTCCTGAATGTTGTTGGATATTATCCACTCTTCTTTCGTAATCAACTTTACATTTGACTACACTTCCTTCTGGTTTTCTATCAGTCACGTGATATATTACATCATCTTCTTCGTATACATAACTTACTTCAATATCATCAATGTATCCCAAATCATGAGGCTGTCCTCCGCCTTCAGGATAAAAAGGAGTGCTTTTAAGTACAATTTCAAATTTATCTCCTTTATCTAAAATTCTTTCAATTTCGCAATCAGCTTCACATATATATGGATCTTTATAAAATAATTTTTCAGTCATATTCATACCTCCCAATTTTCATTAGTTCAACAGCGGTTTTAAAATCTAACTTATACAGTAACTAGTATAAGTTGGAGCTATACATTTAAAACAGCATAAATTCATGCTCTCCTGCAACTTAAATCTTCATAAGTTAATCTTATATAAACTAATAAAATCAACTGTAAAACTTTTTTAAATTTAGCTTATAAGTAAGAACATGTTTAAATAAAATTATAGCATATATTAAATAATTTACTAATATATTCATGTTGCTATTTAAATTGTATAGACCTCATTAAAAAAAATTGACCAACTTATAATAAAATCTTTTATACTATACAGTAAAAAAACACCTTACAAATTGTGGACAATTTAAATAGTCCATAATTTATAAGATGCCACTTATTGATATTTTCTAAGAAACCTTTTAGATATATTGATTATTACATCAAATTTATCTGTATTATTTACGATATGTTCTAGCAATTCTTCATGACTTGGCTCTTTATACCGATGTGATATTCGGTTCCTCACCAATCTTGATTTTTCAAGAAAAAGATAAGTTTTTTCATCAAATACATCGCTTTTTCTCAAAAGTTTAAAACTATCACTTAAGGAAATTCCTATCTTGAACTTTCTTATTTCTCTAAGAGCAATAGAACAAAAATCTTCTAGTATTGTGTGAAAACCAACAAATAACTGCCTCAAGCTTGATTTTGCTAGTTTGGTTATAAGTTCATCGTCTTTATATTTTTCTAGCACCTCTAAGCATTCATTTATGTCAGCTTTGCACTCTTCTAAATCTTCAATTATTTTTACAAGTCTCTCATCATTCATGATAATACATCCATTCTCCTAAAGTATATAAAATTTTCATTTTCCTTATAGACTCTGTCAACTTCATCACAAATATTCTCAAACATCTTTCCATGATCCTTTGTGTATAATATTTTACCATAATTTAAAATATTTATTTTAACAAACAAATCTAATTTATCACTTCTAAGATCAACAACATCTATTGGTCTATTTAGTAAATTTTCTAAGAATAACTCAAAATCTAAAATTGTATCAAGTGATATTTTTTTCTCGTTAAGCACAGCAATATCCACATCAGATATCTCATTAAATTCGCCATGATTTAAACTTCCAAATATGATAACATTAGATATATTCAATTGTTTAATAAAATCACATACTTCTTTTGAGTTAAGCTTATCAAGAGCTAACTGTCTCTCATCACAATCCAAAATAAACACCAACCTTTAGGTCAATTACATCTTATATTTACAAATCTTTTTATCAGGACACCATTATATCCTTAACCTAGCTTATCTACCTAGTATTAATATTATATCCAAATCCTTGCTAAAATAAAAGTGAAGTAATGTGTTATAAAATTTCTCCTTCGTCTTTTAAAAATACTCTTACTGAAAACAGCAGTAAAAATGATAAAATATATAGAATAGTAGCAAATGAGGTTGCCATTTTTATATCTGTCTGCATGTAAGTATATATTTGAAGCGGAATTGTTCTAGTCGCATTTAGAATATTACCTGCAAACATCAATGTGGCACCAAACTCTCCTATAGATCGAATGAAACTTAATATTAAACCAGAGATTATAGCTCTTTTTAGCATAGGTATTATAACTCTAAATACTGTCTCAACCCGTCCCGCACCCAAAACATAAGTAATTTCAAAGATTTCTTTTGGTATATCATTAATGGAATTATTAAGAACTTTTACATAAAAAGCTGAAGACACAAAAAACTGCGCTAAGATTACTGCCATAGGAGTAAAAACTATCTCTATTCCTATTTGATTTAATAGTCTTCCTACAAATCCATTGTTTCCAAAAGTTAAAAGTAGCGCAACCCCTACAGCAGCAGGCGGTAAAACTATTGGAAGTTCTATTAATATACTTATAAGCTTTGAAAGATTTTTATTTTTTATAGTTCTTAAATAAAAGGCTATAGTTGTACCAAAAATAAAAGTCATCAATAAAGATATACTAGATGTATAGAAAGTAAGGATTACACTTGATATATTGTCTTTTATATAAAACATAGCAAGTATATTATCTACGCCTGAGTATCTAATCATAGTAGTTACTGGTAATATAACAATTGCTAGATATATAAATATAATGATCCCGATTGGCAGAAGCAAAATCTTGTTTAATATTCTGTTGCTAATTTTATTTTTTTCGCTAGATAGTTTCTTATTAAATAAACTATCTTGTACCTTAAATCTCTTATGTGGTACATCTTTGTTATTGAATATCAAAGCCATGTTTCTTTAATATGTCCTTTCCTTTGCCTTCAGTTAAGTATGTAATAAACTCTTCAGCTTCTTCTTTATTCTTCGAAGTTTTTAATTTCGATATTGGATACTGAACTATAAGATTATTAAACTCACTTGTTTCTACTATATCAACCTTATCTTTATTAGCTTCATTGATATCAGTCTTATATACAACTCCTGCATCCGCTTCACCGAGCACAACCTTTGCTAAAACATCCTTCACATTTAGTTCATTGCTTTTAATGTTTGACTTAATAGCATCATATGTATTGGCATCTATCAAATTTTTCTGCTTTTGTTCTTCTAAAACATTATAAAAATAACTGCCCACAGGCACTGTTTTATCCCCTATTACAAGTTTTAAACCAGCTTTTGATAAATCCTTAAAATTATTCACAGATATTTTACTAGTTTTGCTTACACAAATCACAATTTTATTTTCTGCAAATACCTTGCTATCCTCAACCTTATTACTTTTCTTTAACTGTTCCATGTAGCTTGTATTGGCAGAAGCAAATATGTCTGCTGGACTTCCTTGATTTATTGACTGAACTAGAGCTTGGCTACCAGCAAAATTAAATACTACATCAATTTTCTTATCTTCCTTAAACGCTTTCCCTATGTCGTTGAAACTTTCTGTAAGACTAGCAGCTGCGAATACCATTAGCTTTTTGTCATTATTGTTTGTTATATTTTTAGACTCCTTAGAACATCCAATCATACTAATAGCTACTGTTACTGAGACAACTAAAGCTGTAATTAGTTTTGATTTTTTAATCATACTTCCTTCTCCTGATACATTATTTCAATTTTGTCTCCTGGCCTTATAACTCCGCTTTTTACAATTCTCGTAAATATGCCTTCAGTTGGCATTATGCACTTGCCTACTTTATTTTTGATAGCACAACCATTATGGCATTCTTTACCTACTTGTGTTACCTCTTGAATAGTTTCCCCTATGATAATCCTTGTACCTATAGGCAATTCATGCAATACTATTCCCTCTGTTGTGATATTCTCAGCAAATTTTCCTGGCGTCAAATCCTGAACTCCAAGCTTTATCATTTTATCTATACTTTCTTTTGCAAGAAGACTCACTTGCCTATGCCATTTCCCGGCATGGCCATCTCCTTCTAATCCATGTTCTACTTTAAAAAAACCTTCACTTATAGGTGTTTTAATGACACCTTTTATTTCACTTATATTAATAGATAGTACCTTTGCCATATAGTTCTTGCTCCCTTCAAGGATTTATTCTCTTATGTAATCCCCACTTTTACCGCCTGTTTTCTTCATGAGTTTTATATCAGTTATTATCATGTCTTTATCAACAGCTTTACACATATCATATATGGTAAGAGCAGCTATGTTCACAGCAGTTAAAGCTTCCATTTCTACACCGGTTTTTCCAATTGTACTTACTGTTGCTTCTATATGTATTTCCTCTTCCTTAACCTCAAACCTTATATCAGATCCAGTTAGCGGTATATTATGACACATAGGGATAAGTTCCCAAGTTTTTTTAGCTCCCATAATTCCACCTATTTGAGATACTGCAAGTACATCTCCCTTTTCTATGAGACCTTCTCTTATGAGCTTTACAGTTTCTTTTTTAAACTTTATTGTCGCTCTAGCTATTGCCACCCTTTTTGTATCATCTTTCTCTGATACATTAACCATATGAGCTCTTCCTTCTTCATTAAAATGTGAAAACTCCATACTTATCCTCCTATAGCAATCATTTCTCTTTCTATATATTCTTCATCCTCAAGACCGTGTTCCTTAGGTTTATGCTTTACAATATTACATATTACCTCAGTTGTATCTTGTCCTGCTCTTATTAAACCTTTAATATCTATTTCAGTATTAGAATGCAGGCATGCCTTTAGCTTTCCATCTGCGGTTAACCTTATTCTATTACAATTGCCGCAGAACTTACAAGAAATAGGATTAATTAGTCCTATGTTTCCTTTTCCATCAGGTAGTTTATAATATTTTGCAGGCGAAGCCATGTCCTTTGACTTTATTTGAATAAGTTCTGGAACTCTTTTTAGTACATTTTCATTACTTACATATCTATTAAGAGACCAATCCTTTACTTGTCCAATAGGCATAAGCTCAATAAATCTTACATCTATTTCTTCATCCTTAGTCAAATTGATAAAATTCACTATTTCATCCTCATTAAAATCTCTAATTAGAACAACATTTAACTTTATAGGAGTAAGGTTAACTTTTTTAGCTTCTCTTATTCCCTCAAGTACATCTTTAAGTATTCCACCTTTTGTTATTGTTCTATATTTTTCATGGTTTAAAGTATCTAAGCTTATATTAACTCTTGTAAGGCCTGCTTCCTTTAAAGCCTTAGCATACCTTTTTAAAAGAGTGCCATTGGTGGTCATCGCTATCTCATCAATACCTTGAAGCTTAGAAAGTTTTTTAATAAGTGTTATTATCCCCGCTCTAACTAAAGGTTCTCCACCAGTTAATCTAATCTTATTTATCCCCAAAGAAACAAATTTCTTTGCTATTTCTTCTATTTCTTCAAATCTTAATATTTCATCATGGCAGGCTTTTTTTATTCCTTTTTCCGGCATACAGTACTTACACCTTAAATTACATAAATCCGTTACTGAAATCCTTAAGTAATTTATATTACGATCATATGAATCTATCATTTGTATAACCTCCATGCAAAGTCTAAAAGTATTTTTAAATTTTAGTTTAATTACAAATACCGAAGCGTTTATGTATTTAGAGGATAAGACTTAAATTTGTATCAATTATAACTAATAACTAACTTTGCTGATATGTATCTATGTATCTATCCAAATCTTCTTTTGTATTTAAATTCATAAACATTTCAAAGCTATACTCAAAACTTTTTACTTTGTCTTCTTTAATATAGAGCGTATCTGAAGCTTTGATTAAATGTTTAAGGGATCTTTTATCTGCTTGTATCATTTGCTTTACTTTTGGAAGTAATGACTTTGAATAAAAAGCATTAAAAGGTTCGATATAACTTTCTCTTTCAACTACACAGCATTGTTTAGTTTCCTCTATTAATTTATCTTTCATGAAATCTATAAAATCGATATTTATTATAGGCATATCGCAGGCAATAAAATATACATATTGTCCTTTTGCAGCTTTAAGACCTTCATAGATCCCTGCTATAGGACCAATTGCTTCAATTTCATCCGAAATCACTTTATATTTACTTCCATTATAATAATCTGGTTTATTGCTTATTACTATGACTTCTTCAAAACTAGTGTATAGCTTTTCTGCAATTACATCAATGAGCTGTTTATTTTCAAACTTTAAAAACTGTTTGTCAAATCCCATTCTAGAGCTTTTACCACCAGCTAAAATCACAGCAGTCTTAAATATATTTAATTTTACTGAATTATTATAATACATTTCTCCTCTACCTTAAGTTCTAATTGTAGAACTTTTACTCCGTTCTTATAATTTCTTATAAAGAGTTCCTTCATCGAAACTTAATTTACACTTGTTCTAAAATCTCGGTTTCTGGCGATTTTCAAGCATGTATAAATTACTAGATGAGTTAGGAACTCTATATCATAATCCAAAAATGATTTACTTAAATATTAATCTTCCTTGTATTGTTTCTCCAGCTTTCATTTCTGTATAGTCTTCTGGAACAATTAATACACCATTTGCTTTACTTATGGTTGTAAGCTTGTTTGAACTTTGAGAACCAATGTTGTAAGCATAATATTTATCATCCTTCTTAACTAATTTCACATATAGAAGCTTCAATCTTCCCTTTCTTACTTTAAAATCTTCTCCTAATATTACTGAAAATTCTTCTTTCATGTACTCATTCTTACCTAAAACCTTATTACAGACTGGCTCAATAAATTGTTCGAAGGTACTTATTGCTGAAAGCGGATTACCAGGAAGACTAAAGAAAAACTTACCCTTGAACACAGCGAAACTTATAGGCTTTCCAGGCTTTATAGCAACTGAGTCAAACTTTATATCAGCACCAATTTCCTTTAATATAGTTTCAACAAAATCATAGTCTCCTGCTGACGCTCCACCAGAAGTTATTACTATATCTGTTTTTTCCAGTGCTTCCTCTATAACTTTCTTAAGTACATCTTTTTCATCCTTTACAATACCAAAAGAAGCAACCTCAAGCCCTAAACTTCTTATCATTGAAGTTATTGCATATTCATTGCTATTTCTTATCTTTCCTTTACCTATATTTTTATCTATATCTACAAGTTCATCACCAGTTATAATAAGTCCCACTACTGGTGGTTTATAAATCTCAACTGTTTTATAACCTAATGATGCAAAAATCCCTATTTCTGCTGGCCTTATTTCAGTTCCTTTTTTAACCACCATATCGCCAGGCTGGATTTCTTCGCCAAACTTTATGACATGATTATCTTTTTTAACTTCATTATATAGATAGACTATATCACCTTCAGTTTTGACCTTTTCTACTTCTATAACACAATCAGCCTCTATAGGAATTGGTGCTCCAGTCATTATCTTATAGGCTTCTCCTCTTTTTATACTTTCTGTACACCACTGACCAGCCTTTATTACCCCTTTTACCTTAAATCCTCTTGGATCTTCTGCCGTTATGCTTTTAGTATCGCTACTTCTTACTGCATATCCATCCATTGCTGACTTATCAAAGGGAGGAAGACTATCCTTAGATAATATGTCTTCAGCTAAAACTAAGCCATTACATAAAAGTATTTCTCTCTTTTCTTTGCCTATTGGTTTAGCTTCTTCAGAAATTATTCTTAAAGCATCGCTTACACTGATCATCTTAACTATCCTTTCGTTACTAATTCTTATAGCATAATATCTAAATTCAAGTGTTCTTAAAATAAACTATATAAAGTATAAACCTTATTATAAGCTAATTTTATCTTTTTTTATATGCTATTTAATGCTTCACTTCTAACAACCTATCATTATTAAGAAGTTATAGTAAACTTTTATATTGCAACATTCTTTCTTTACAAAAAGACTTGATGTAGTATAATTTAAGGAGTTTTATTGATATTAAAAGCTTATTAAATGAAACAAAATTGAAGTTGAACTTACTTCTAGAATTAAAGACGTCTAGAATTAAATTTAAATATATAGTTGTTTAATATATAAAATTTTGAACACATAGGAGGAAATACCATGATAAAAACCGCTATTTTAACTATAAGTGATAAAGGATCAAGAAACGAAAGAGTTGATACTACTGGTCCAGCGATAGAAGCTATATTAGATAAAGATAATTACTCAATTGAATACTATAAGATTATTCCAGATGAAATAGATATTATAAAGAAAGAACTTATATACTTATGTGATGAAATGAAAATAAATTTAATATTAACCAATGGCGGTACTGGTTTTTCGCAAAGAGATGTTACTCCTGAAGCTACTTTACAAGTTATAGAAAAGCAGGTTCCTGGTATTGCTGAAGCAATGAGAGCTGCTTCTTTAAAGATAACACCTAAAGCTATGCTTTCTAGAGCAGTAAGCGGTATAAGAAAATACTCCTTAATAGTTAACTTACCTGGAAGCCCAAAAGGTGCTGTTGAAAATCTAGAAGTAATTTTACCTGCCCTTCCACATGGAATACAGATACTTACTGGTGAAGCCTCCGAATGTGCAAGATAAAGAGGTGCCACTTTGAACCGAAGTATCTTTAAATATCTTAACGGTTATGGTTATTGAATTTAAAAATATAAATAAATCTATGGCATCATATTTTCAAAAAATCGTTTGTTAAAAAATTTTTATCATCAATTATAATATATGGTAAAATATTATGGTCATTATATGAATTTCCCACTTCACATTAGAATTCTTTAAGCCCACTCAAATTCCTAGGTGTTTTTAGAATAGTCTTAATTTTGAAGTGGTACATATTTAGCAAAGGAGTGATTTCTTAATGGATTCACGTAAAAACAGCATAATCACAGCATTAATGGTAGCAATGTTTTTAGGAGCTGTTGAAGGTACTGTTGTAACTACAGCGGTTCCATCAATAGTAAAAAGCTTAAATGGCTTTGAACTTATAAGTTGGGTATTTTCTGCGTACATGCTCACTTCAGCTATATCTACTCCTGTTTATGGTAAGCTATCTGATTTGTATGGAAGAAAGCTGATGCTTATAATTGCTATATCTATATTCTTACTTGGTAGTTTCTTGTGCGGATTTTCAACTAATATGTACTTATTGATATTTTTCAGAGCTTTGCAGGGACTTGGAGCTGGTGGAATCTTTACAATAAGTTATACTATTGTAGGAGATGTATTTACCCTTGCTGAAAGGGCAAAGGTTCAAGGTTGGTTAAGCTCTGTTTGGGGAATAGCAAGTTTAGTCGGACCTTTCTTAGGAGGATTTTTCATTGACAATTTAAGCTGGCATTGGATATTCTTTATTAATATTCCTTTTGGGATAATATGCATTTTATTATTACAAAAAAACTTACAAGAATCATTCGAGAAAAGAAGTCATAAAATCGACTATCTAGGAACAATAACTCTTTCTTTAGCAATTTTGTTTATATTGCTTAGCATATTATTTGCTGAAAAAAATCATAGTTTCTTTTCTACTAATATAATTGTTTGCGTTGTAATATCAATATTAATGCTAGTATTATTTTATAGGGTTGAAAAGAATGCAGAAGAACCAATAATCCCTTTTGAAATCTTTACCAAAACAAATACAGTAACAAATATAATAGGATTCTTAGCTTCTGCTGTATTAATAGGTTGCGATGTATATATGCCAATATATATACAGAACGTACTCGGAAAAAGTGCAACAATTTCAGGGCTTTCTCTTGCACCAATGTCTATTTCCTGGTTAGTTGCTGCAGTTGTTTTAGGAAAAGCAATTACTAAATACGGAGAAAGAGCTACAACAATATTCTCTTTTATAATTTTAATAATAGGTTCAATACTTCTTGCTACTCTAGGTGCAAACTCACCATTATTTCTATCAATGGCTTACACCTTTATATTAGGTGCAGGTTTTGGAGGCGCTTTTACTATAATTACAATAATAGTACAAACCTCCGTAGACTTTAATATAAGAGGAGCAGCAACAGCTTCAAACACATTACTTCGTACCTTAGGTCAGACTATTGGAGTTAGTGTTTTTGGAAGTATGTTTAACCTTAATATAATAAACTATTTTAATAAAATCGGGATAAATAATGTTGACCCTAATAATCTTTATACTTCTGCTGAAGGAAAAATCAAATATACTGTTGATAGCATAATCAATTCACAAATAAGTGGTATAAGAAATATATTTTTTGTATTAGTTGGGATATCTATAGTATGCTTAGTACTTTCCTTTATGCTTCCTAATACATTAAAAGAAAGTAATGATATTAACCAAGCTTAAAATTTATTTAATTAATAACAAAAAGAGAGTATGCTTTTAAAAATAAGTTTACTCTCTTTTTCTATATTAATAGCAACTAATTTCTAAAAATAAATTCCTTATGCAGCAACCATGTATTACTCTCCCACTTATAAATAGATACATTGTCAAAGCTGCTTTCAAATTTACAAGGTATTTCTGAAACATAATCCCATATATACTGATATATATGTTTTATATTTTTAGATGCAACAGTTATATGGAAGGCTTTATCTTTTCCTTCTTTTTCTTTAAAATTTATAAAGCTAAATGATTGTAGAACATCAATTACATTATCATGTATCTCTTTTCCTTTGTTAGTCAGTTTCATACTCATATATACAACTCTATTATCAAAATGATCAAATTCATCTATAGTTAATGGAGTTATTTCACTTTGTTCGCATAAAGCTCTCAGCTGATCTTCTAGTTCTTTTATACTCCCATCATACTCAAAGGGAGCTTTTATAGTAAAGTGAGCAGGTAGTTTTGAAGATTTTGCTTTAAACTTATTAAATACTTCTTTTCTTAAATTATTATTAAAATCTCCTGCTTTTCCTTTAATAACCGAAACAATTACGTATCTCATATTCAAACTCCTTTTATTTATAAATACTATATGTCAGATAAGTTAGTCTTTTTAAATTTTATTATTTAAAGCCAAAACATTTAGTACATCAAATATACAATTAAATTACTACATTTATATTATAAAGCTTTTAAATATTATTATTTATAAAAATTATCTTTTTAATATTTTATATATTGTTCCTTAAGACTTCAATAACTTAACAGGAATAGTTTCGCTTCAAAAACAAAGAATATTAATGGAGGTGATTTAATATGCAACAAGCTAATGGCAAGAAAAAATTAGGTGATAAAAAAGCTTATGTAAATAAAAATAAGAATTCTGAATCAAATCCTGTGGATACAAATGAAGATAAAGACATGAGCAAACCAGTAAGAGGTTTACCACAAAGATAATTTTGGACATGTATAATTTGTAAGTTTAGATAAGATAAATATGGAGGTGTATATGTCATGCAAAGCACAAATCAAATAAATAAACCAGTTCATAAAAATCACGGTAAAGGTAAAAATTATAATCCAGATCCAGTAAAGGTTGTATGGAATAAAGATAGTAAGAAACCTGTTAAACATTCACCTGAAGAATATGTTTAAGCTTAATTAATACTAAAAGTAATTACAAAACCTATAATAAAAAGAAAGGATGTAAGCAAAAACTTTAATATAGTTTTAAGCTTTACATAACGGTGGCTAATTATGACTCAAAAATTAGGAAAAAATAATAGAACCGGGGAAAAATCTTATTATAGAAATAAAAATAATAAATCTGCAGCAAATCCTGTAAATGCTGAATTTAATGAAAATACAAGTATGCCTGTAAAGCATCTTCCAAAGCAGTAACATTATAGAAAGTTAATATATATAATTTCAGAAGATTAGGTAGCTATTTATTAGCTACCTTTTGTATATACCTTTACTTTTAGAATTCATATATTTAAAGATGAACCATTTTAATCGAAAATCTTTTTTAAACTCCTCTAACTTACAAATCAGATGCTATATGCTCGACTTATTTTTATTGGAATAATTGTAAAATCACCCATTAACTTATATTTATGATATAATCTATAGTAAAATTATTTTTTAGGAGGTACTATGAGTAGAGTTTTTTTCGTGCGTCATGCTACTCCTGATTTTAATGTACATGACGATTTAATAAGACCATTAACTGAAGATGGACTAAAATCAACCCTTAAGGTAAGCGATTTTTTGCAAGATAAAAAGATTACTAAAGCTTACTGTAGTCCTTACAAAAGATCTATTGATACTATTTTAGATTTTACAAACAAGAATTGTTTAGAGATATCAGTTATTAATGATTTAAGAGAAAGAAAGATAAGTAATTCTTGGATTGAGGATTTCCATGCCTTTGCTCGTAATCAATGGGAGGATTTTCACTTTAAGTTATTAGAAGGTGAAAGCTTAAAAGAAGTGCAAGATAGAAACGTACAAGCTTTGCATAGTATATTAGAAAAGCATCCACAAGAAAACATTGTGATAGGTACTCATGGTACTGCACTTGGTACAATTATAAATTATTATGATAAAAGCTTTGATTATAATAGTTTTTTGAGAATAATGGATTTAATGCCTTTTATAGTTTGCATGGAATTTGAAGGAATAAATTTAGTTAGTATCGAAGAGGTTATATTATAATAATTTATCTTATACTTTACCAGTATAGTCCTGTAATTATTTAATTTATTATTTATCTTAATTAATCAATAAGCCTACAGAGAAATCGCATAACTCTGTAGGCCTTTGATTTAGGGATGAACAACTCTAAACGTAAAAATATAAGTTTAATTGTAGAGTTGTTCATCTATATGGAATTAAAGCAAAATGCTTTAATGGGGGCTAATTTATTATAAAGTATAGAACTTATACTTCGTATAGTGGGTATACTGCTCACCTGGTTTAAGTATAGATTCTTCCTTGTTACAGGCATTTATTCCAATTGGAGCGTTTTGTGTTTCTAGGCATACAGCCATTCTTAATTCTGGATAGTTGCCATTATATAGTTTCTTTTCTACTGGGTAGTTAGTGGCATAGACAACAACATACGGATTATCTGTAGTTACAGTCATTGCACGACCAGACTTTTCATCTTTTAACTCTACTAATCCAATTTCGTCATCAAATTTAAATGGATGATCATACCCACCACCAGCTTTAATTTGATAATGGTCTTCAGATACATCCCTGCCAATTTCTTTTTCAATTCTAAAATCAAAAGGTGTTTCCTCTACTTTTAAAACCTTACCTGTAGCAGCAAAATCTTCAGACAATTCTAAGTAATTACTTGCTTTTATCATTAATTTATGGTTTAAGATGTTTCTTTCAGCATCACCACTAAGATTAAAATAGCTATGGTTAGTTATATTGAGTACAGTGGTCTTATCAGTTTCTCCAGCTACCATAAAATAAAACTCATTATCGTCATTAAGAATGTATTTTACTTTTACCTTTACTTCCCCTGGAAAACCTGCTTCTCCATTTTCAGAGGTATACTCTAAAACAAGACCAACCTGATTATCCTCTTCAACCCCACATACATTCCAAAGCTTTGTATGATAACCGAAAGTTCCACCATGGAGGTTATTTACACCTAGATGATTTGTTTCAAGTTCATAAACTTTTCCTTGGATTTCTATTTTTCCAGTATAAATTCTTCCTGCAAATCTACCTATTATTGCTCCATAATAAGCTTCATTTTCAATATAATCGTTGATATCTTCATACCCTAAAACTATATTTTTAAAACTTCCAGCCTTATCTGGAGTATATATACCAGTTATTACTCCACCTAAATTGAGAACAGTAACTTTAATGCCGTTTTTATTCTCAATAGTATATTCAATTAAATCTTTATTTTCATAAGAGCCTATAGTCTTAAAGCTGTATTCCATCATCCACCTCTATATATTAAAGCTCTTTTGCAGTTTTAATAACATTATCTACTGTAAAGCCAAATTCCTTGAAAAGTATATCTCCAGGTGCAGATGCTCCAAAAGTATCAATTGAAACAACTTTACCATCTAACCCAACATATTTATGCCATCCAAATGAAGATGCTGCTTCAACTGCAATTCTCTTTCTTACAGCCTTTGGCATTAACTTTTCTTTATACTCTTCTCCTTGAGCTTCAAACACTTCTAAAGATGGTATTGAAATTACTCTTGCATCAATTCCTTCTTCCTTAAGTTTTGATTGAGCTTCATATATTAACTCAACTTCTGAACCAGTTGACATAAGAAGCATATCTGGTACTTCTTTTTCACTATCCTTTAATATATAAGCACCTTTTAAAGCTTCTGGTGATGTTTCGTTGTACAAAGGAAGATTTTGTCTTGATAGTACTATGGAAGTAGGACCATCTTTTCTCTTTAATGCATGAAGCCATGCAGCAGCAGTTTCCTTTGAATCAGCTGGTCTAAATACATGCATATTAGGTATGCTTCTAAGCATTGCTAATTGCTCAATTGGTTCATGAGTAGGACCATCTTCACCTACTCCAATACTATCATGTGTTAATACATAAACTACTGGAATCTTCATAAGTGCTGATAATCTCATTGAAGCCTTCATGTAATCACTGAATACAAAGAAAGTTGATACGTAAGGCACAAGCCCTCCATGAACTGCAATCCCATTAGCTATGGCTGCCATCGCATGTTCTCTTACTCCAAAGTGAAGATTTCTTCCACTTCTATCTTCCTTAGAGAAATCTCCTTTTCCCTTCATATAAGTTTTTGTAGAAGGTGCAAGGTCTGCAGATCCACCTATTAGGTTAGGTACTAAATCCATTAATCTATTTATAACTTTTTCTGAGGATACTCTTGTAGCAAGCTTACCTTCGAAATTCCAATATTCTTCATTTGAAAGTAAATCTGCTTTAACTTCTCCGCTATTCCAAAGTTCCCATTCACTAGCAAGTTCTGGGTACTCCTTCTTATAGTTTTCAAAAAGTTTATTCCATTCTACTTCTGCTTTTGTTCCTTTTTCTATAGTTTCACTTAAATGTTCTCTAACTTCCTTTGGAACATGGAATTCTTCTTCATAGCTCCAACCTAAGAATTCCTTAGCCTTTTTAATATTATCAACACCTAATGGTTCTCCATGAACCGAAGAAGTTCCTGCTTTAGGTGAACCATATCCTATTACTGTCTTTACTATAACTAAGGATGGTTTTTCAGTTTCTTTTTTAGCTTCTTCTAGTGCCTTTGTAATTGCAGCAACATCATTTCCGTCTTCTATTGTAAGCACTTGCCATCCATATGCTGCATACCTTGCTCCAACATCTTCTCTGAAGGCTATATCTGTATCTCCCTCTATAGAGATTTTATTTGAGTCATATAATACAATAAGCTTACCTAATCCTAGAGTGGCAGCGAGTGATGCTCCTTCACCAGTTATACCTTCCATCATATCACCATCACCAGATAAAGCATAAGTGTAATGATTAACGATTTCATAACCAGGTCTATTGAACTTTTTAGCTAAAAAGCTCTCAGCCATAGCCATACCAACTGAATTAACCTGACCTTGACCAAGAGGACCAGTAGTTATTTCAACACCTACAGTGTGACCATACTCTGGATGCCCTGGAGTCTTACTATCCTTTTGTCTAAAATTCTTTAAATCATCAACTGTAAGTCCATATCCATATAAGTGTAAAAGTGAGTATAAAAGCATTGAACCATGTCCAGCTGATAACACAAATCTGTCTCTATCGAACCATTTAGGGTTCTTAGGACTATGTTTCATAACCTTATCAAAAATGGCATAAGCCATTGGAGCTGCTCCCATTGGCAATCCAGGATGACCTGAATTAGCTTTTTGTACAGCTTCAGCTGAAAGTAATCTTATAGAGTCTACGGTTAAATTATCAATATTTTTACTCATTCTATCTCCTCCGTTTTTTAGCCAAATATAGCTTTCCAGTCATTCATGAATTTTTCTATTCCGCTGTCTGTTAATGGATGTTTGATCATTTGGTTTATAACACCAAATGGTACTGTTGCAATATGAGCACCTGCTTTAGCAGAATCGATTATATGTGTAGGATTTCTTATACTTGCAGCTATTATTTCTGTCTTTATATTATGCACATTAAATATAGTAGTTATTGCTTCAATTAAGTCCATTGGGTTTGTAGTAATATCATCTAGTCTTCCTAGGAAAGGACTTACATAAGTAGCTCCTGCTCTTGCTGCAAGTAGCGCTTGACCTGGATTAAAAATTAAAGTTACATTAGTTTTAATTCCTTCACTTGCTAATACCTTTGTTGCTTTTAAGCCTTCAGTAGTCATAGGTATCTTAACAATCATGTTTGGATGAATTTTAGCAATTTCTCTTCCTTCTTTAACCATCCCATCCTTTTCAAGGCTTATTACTTCCCCACTAATTGGACCATCAACTATAGAAGTAATTTCTTTAATAACTTCGTTAAAATCTCTTCCTTCCTTTGCGATTAAGCTTGGATTAGTGGTTACACCACAAATAACTCCCATCTCATTTGCTTCTCTAATCTCATTAACATTAGCGGTATCTAAAAATAATTTCATAATTCCGACTCCTTTTTATTATACACTTTATTTTCCATAATACTTAAAATAAATGTTATTTTTATATAAAATATAATTTATACATATATTTATCTAGATTTAACTTTAATAACTGTAAAATACTTATTTTTGACCATAGTAAGCATTACTTCCATGCTTTCTATAATAGTGCTTGTCTAACAAATATTGATCTAAACTTTCTATTTCTTTATTTAAAGTAACAGTATGATAAGCCATGTTACAAGTTTCCTCAAGAACAACTGAATTTACAACTGCATCTTTTGGAGTTTTCCCCCAAGTAAAAGGTGCATGACAGCTTACTAGCACGCCTGGAATGGCCATCACTTCTCCATCACCTATAGTTTCAATTATTACTTTCCCTGTATTTCCTTCGTAATCCCCTTCTATTTCTATTTCAGTAAGTTTTCTAGTACAAGGGATATTACCATAGAAATGGTCCGCATGAGTTGTACCTAACGCTGGCATCTCCTTTGAAGCTTGTGCCCATATAGTAGCCCATGTAGAATGAGTATGAACAATCCCTCCCATTTCTTTATATCTTTTATATAGTTCTATATGAGTTGGGGTATCAGAGGAAGGTCTTAAATCTCCTTCTACTATGTTTCCTTCTAAGTCGAGAACTACTAATTTATCAATAGTTAACTCTTCATATGGAACTCCGCTTGGTTTAATTACAATTAAATTCTTCTCTCTATCTATTCCACTTACATTACCCCATGTAAATTTAACAAGGTTGTATTGTGGAAGCATAAGATTAGCTTCTAAGACCTGCTTTTTTAATTCTTCTAACATGTTTACCTCCTTAAGATAAATAAGATTAGATATATATAGATTACAGGTATCCTATCAGTTCGTCAGATTTAATAATGATATAAAAACTAAAAGATTACCTATAAAATATCTATCATATTATGTCCTTCTAAACCTTTTCAAATTAATGAGTACTTAATACCTAATTACAAAAAAACATTTCTACTATAGAACTCTTCTTCATCATAAAAGCCTATTGTTATTCATACAAATATCTTTTATTGTACGTACAAATATCCTTAAAAAAATATATGTAAAATACATTAGCTTAGCTTTTTACAGCTAGCTAATTATATTTTAAGCAAATTAAAATCCTGTAGTGGATGCTCTAACTATGAGTTCTGGCTTATATACATAGGAACTATGCTCAACTCTTCCCTCAATTACATCCATAAGCATTCTTGAAGCTTTTCTTCCAAGATCTTCTTTTGGATGTCTTATTGTTGTTAGCTTTACTTCTGTAGCAGTAGCAATATAAGAATCATCATATCCAACTAAAGCTATATCTTCAGGTACTCTAAGACCTTCTTCTCTGATGGCTTGAAGCGCTTGAACAGCTATTTGATCGTTGTAACAAACAATTGCTGTTGGTCTATCTTTTCTTCTTAGAAGTCCATTAGTAAACTCTTGAGGAAAATATTCTTTTTCCTTAGTACCATACTTCCCGATATTATGGTCATTAGCTGTAATATCTTTTTCTTTAAGTGCTTTTAAATATCCAACTTCTCTATTTAAACCTTGCAAGTCGTCATTCTTAAAAATACCAGCAACATTTTTATGACCTATCTGAAGAAGATATTTAGTTAATATGTATGCCCCTTCTATATCGTCCATACCTACAAAAGGTCCACTAAGTTCCTTATACTTACTATTAATCATTATATAAGGAATATTTCTTTTTTCTAGCTCTCTATAATAAGCTAAATTTGTATTTTCAGCAGCACTCATAGTAGGTTCAACTATAAGACCCGCTACTCCATTTTCAATTATTTTTTCTAAACATTCTTTTTCTTTTTGCTTCTCGTTGTTTGTATTATAGAGAAGTAGATTGTAACCAGCAGAACTTAAAACCTCTTCTATTCCAGATATTATTGAAGGAAAAATATAGTTTGATATATAAGTAGTTAAAACTGCAATTGTTTTCTGCTCGTTTGACTTATTCTTCTCACTATAACTACAAAAAGTTCCTTTACCTTGTTCTCTCTTAATGTAGCCATTATTTTCTAATTCCATAAAAGCTTGCCTTACAGTGTGTCTACTTACAGAAAATTTATCAACGATTTCATTTTCTGTTAAAAGTTGATCTCCATAGGCAATTCTTCCTTCTTCCATTTCTTTCTTAAAAAAGGACGCTATCTGCATGTATTTTGATATTTTTGCTTCTTCACGCATATAGTTATTTCTCCTCAAATTATTTGTACGTATGTCCTATAATTCTATTTTATAACAATATTTCTTTATGTCAATGCCTATAAACTCTAAAATCTCAAAAAATTTTTATTTATTTTCTCAAAATTTGTATTGAAATAAAATAATAAAAGGTTTACAATATACTCAAATGGTACGTACAAATTCTAAATTTAATCACAAATTTGTATGTTTATTACTTAATATAACTTAACTAAAAAGGAGGATGTAAAATGCTTAAAACAAAACCTTATGAATTTTGGTTTGTAACAGGTAGTCAACATTTATACGGAGAGGAAACACTTAAAGAAGTAGAAGATCATTCTAAAGAAATAGCTAAGAATTTAAACGAAAAATTAAGATCACAACATAAAATAGTTTTCAAGAAAATACTAACTAGCTCAAGTTCAATAGCAAAGTTATGTATAGAAGCCAATTCAGATGAAAACTGTGCAGGTATAATAACATGGATGCATACTTTTTCACCTGCAAAAATGTGGATATCAGGATTACAACAATTGAACAAGCCACTTCTTCACTTACACACTCAATACAATCGTGAAATTCCATGGAGTACAATGGATATGGATTTCATGAACACTAATCAATCAGCTCACGGAGATAGAGAATATGGTTTTATCGGAGCTAGAATGCAAGTTAAAAGAAAAATTGTTGTAGGTCATTGGCAAGATGAAGATGTTTTAGCTAAAATAGCAAGTTGGACAAAAGTTGCAGTTGCATTTGTTGAGGGTAAAACTCTAAAGGTTGCTCGTTTCGGAGATAACATGAGAAATGTTGCTGTTACCGAAGGTGACAAGGTTGAAGCTCAAATTAAACTAGGCTGGGAAGTTCATGCTTACGGAATATGTGATTTAGTAGATGAAATGGCTAAAATCACTGAAGAGCAAATAGATGTATTAATGAAAGAATATGAAAGTGAATACGACTTTGCTGAAGATTTACTTGTTCCTGGTAAAAAGAGAGATGCTGTTAGAGAACAAGCTAAAATCGAATTAGGTCTTGAATCTTTCTTAGTTAGAGGCGGCTTTACTGCTTTCACTACTAATTTTGAAGACTTACATGGAATGAAACAACTACCTGGTCTTGCTGCTCAACACTTAATGGCTAAAGGCTATGGTTTTGGTGGTGAAGGTGACTGGAAGACTGCAGCACTAGTTCGTGTTATGAAGATAATGGCAGAAAACAAAGGTACTGCCTTCATGGAAGATTACACATACCACTTAGAACAAGGAAATGAATTAATATTAGGTGCTCATATGTTAGAAGTTTGCCCAACAGTTGCTGCAACAAAACCTAGAATTGAAGTGCATCACTTAGGAATTGGCGATAAGGAAGACCCAGCTAGAATTGTTTTTGATGGAGCTGCTGGTTTTGGCCTTTGCGCTTCCCTACTTGACATGGGTAACCGCTTTAGACTATTAATCAACGAAGTTGAAGCTGTTGAAATTGAAAAAGAATTACCAAAGCTACCAGTAGCAAGAGTTCTTTGGAAACCACTTCCTTCATTAAAAGAATCGGCTGAAGCATGGATACTTGCTGGTGGAGCTCATCATACTAGCTTCTCCTTCGAAGTAACAACTGATCAATTATTAGATTATGCAGAATTGGTTGGTATAGAAACTCTTATCATAGATGCTGACACTAAGATTCGTGACTTCAAGAACCAAATACTTTGGAATGACGTTGCTTGGAAATTAAGGTAGTTTAAAACTCAATACTTCTATAATTAAACCTTAAAATGTTTTATCCCCAGCATCATTAAAATATTGATGCTGGGGTGATAAAAATCTAACAACTGCTAAAGCTTTTTATTCATGTTATAATAATATAAATTTATTTTAGTATTGAATACTAAACTCATTATTTAATATAGTCTACTTTCAATATTAAAATCAGTTTATACAATATTTTAAAATACGGAGTGATATTATGGCTAATAATAACGATTTCGGAGACAGCAATTTAAGCAAAGTACTTAACTATGTTCATTGGTTTTTCATTACAAATATATATTTCTTTTTATGTAATATCTTATTTATTATATGTGCATATACTATTGAAATTAAATTCGACAATATACTAGTTTTTTTAATCGCACTAATCCCTACCGGTCCATCCATAACTGCAGTATGCTCTTCTATGGGCAAGATAGTTAGGGAAAAATATTTAGATACAACAAAAGACTTTTTTAGAGCCTATAAAGATAATTTCTTTCCTTCAATGAAGTTATGGATTTTATTTCTTTTAACCACTTTCATTCTGTTACTGGATATAAAATTATGCTTCATGAATAAAAGCTTTCTATTTTTATTAATACCTACTGTTGTAATTTTATTTCTTTTAATTTTGATTTTTTCATACGCCTTCCCTTTACTATCAAGGTTTAGTATGAAAACAATAGATATAATTAAATTATCCGTTTACTTATCACTGAAAAATCCTTTTATTTCATTGATTAATATTGCAGTACTTATTGTTTCTACCCTCTTATTTTTTCAAGGAAGAGGTATAATCGGTCTATTCTTAGGAAGTCTAGCCGCTTACGGAATAGTATTTAATATGAGAAAAATATTCGATTATGTAGAAAAAAAATTTATAAGCCCATAAGTTATTCATTATATATAAAAATATGAAGTTACGTAAAAGTGCTTCATATTTTTTGCTTTTTATCACCCACTTTGTTCTTCCTAAAAACAATTTTTCATTTAATATAATGCTTTATCTATAATATTTTAATATAGATGAAACACTTCATTCCGAATTACTACATAACTATTTTACTTTTATCTAAATATGTGAAAATATGTTATATCTATAGATGTAAATGATTAAACAGCTGCCACTACCGCTTATTTAACCTATTCATTTTTTAAATAATGAAATTTTATTTTAGAAAAACTTAAAATATTATTTCATTATTTTCAGTAAAATAGTATAATAATGTAAGAGTAGTATATTTAATTTAAAGATAATTTTAAAAATATGCTCTGATTCTTTTGATAGTAATCTCTTAAAGGATACTTTCACTGAGTTTATTGCATAAAATTTTATTAATACTATAGAGGAGAATGTCATGATACACATAACGGACTTAAAAGAAAGCTTACCTTTATTCAAAGCCTTAAGCTCTGATATAAGGGTACAGATAATTGAACTTCTTTCAGAACATAAACAATTAAATATGAACGAATTAGCAGAAAAGCTTCAACTGACTAATGGTGCCGTAACAATGCACATAAAGAAATTAGAAGAATGCGGTTTAATAAAAACTAACACCTTGACCGCAAAACATGGAATCCAAAAAATTTGTTATCTACATGAAGATAAATTCGTAATCGATATAGGAACACAAGATATAGAAAATTCCTATGAATTAGAAATTGGAATAGGACACTATTCTTCTTATGAAATTTCCCCTACTTGCGGTATCGCTACTAAAGAAAAACTTGTTGGGGAAGTTGATAATCCTAGCTATTTTGCTGATCCAGAAAGAATTAATGCAGATATCTTATGGTTTACCAAAGGTTTTATCGAATATAGAATCCCAAATTATTTGAAACCAGGTCAAGAGTTTTCAGAAATACAAATATCTATGGAAATAAGTTCTGAAGCACCAGGAAACTGCAATATTTGGCCTTCAGATATTCATTTCATATTAAATAATATAAATGTAGGTAGCTGGACTAGTCCTGGAGATTACGCTGATAGTAAAGGTATCTTAACTCCATCTTGGTGGTTCCCTAACTGGAATCAATACGGTTTACTTAAACTCTTAATAATCAACAAGTTCGGTACATTTATTGATGGTTTAAAAATATCAGATACTACAATAGAAGATATAAATTTAAATTATAAGAGCGATTTAATATTAAAAATGGCTGTTCCTGAAGAAACTAAACATGTAGGAGGCTTAACCATCTTCGGCAAAAACTTCGGAAACTATAATCAAGGTTTAAATGTAAGAGTTGTTTATGATATACCAATGCAGTAAAATAATTAAAGCACGTAACATTCATATAAAATGAATTTACGTGCTTTTAAAATACATATTAAATCATTTCTTGCTATATAAAAATTCTATTTACTCATCTTTCCCCATATAGCTAGACCTTTTTTATTGATCCCAGTGAACACTAATGTTGATTTGTTGTTTTCCCAATCCCACGCCGGAAGAACCTTACCTTCAAACCTATCTTCTTCATCATTTGATAAACTTATAGCAATATCGTTATCTCCTTCAACGTTCCATTTAGCATTATCTTTATCTATTTTCCCGTTAGATTTAAAGGTATATTGTTCAGATGGTATTATATCATTATTATCCTTTGCTAATAATATAATATCCCATTGTCCAGCGATAGCATCCTTATATATTTTTTGTTCTTTTTCTCCTGCATATTTTTCTGGTGATACCATCGGCCAGCCATCTTTAGACCATTCAATTTTTCTTACATTTAGATAAAACCAATTCGGATCTTCTTCAGTTCTTATATGATGATAGATATAATAATCATCCCCATCCTTTAAAACTGAATTATGTCCAGGTGCTAACCAGCCTTCGCTTTCCCCAAATTTATAGCCCCCCATAATTTTATTTCCTACTTCATTTGGTTCTATTGTTGTGTCAGTCATATCGTTTCCGTTAATATCTAAATAAGGACCATTAATATTATCAGATCTTCCTACTCTAACATTGTAATCTTTCGATAACGAATCATAAGACTCAAATAAATAATATTTTTTCTGAGTATCACTGTATATTATATACGGTGCCTCAACAGCACCACTTACTAAGTTATTTCTAGAAGATATATTCTTGCCTTTATCTGAAGAATCAACTGGTTTTCCTGTATTCTTATCAAGCTTAACAATATATACTCCAGTCCAAAAAGAACCATAACTCATCCACATATCACCGTTTTTATCAAAGACTATATTAGGATCTATTGCGTTCATTTTTTCGCCTTCTTCAGTCTTTATAACGCATCCCATATCCTCCCACGGTCCTTCTATTGTTTTACTTCTTTCTAGTCCTATATATGATTTATTCTTACCAAAGGAGGAGGCTGCATAATATAAATAATAGTAATCTCCAACCTTAGTTACGTCTGGCGCCCATAACCCCTGAGCTCCAGTCCAATCATATGCACCAATTGGCACTCCTTCTAAGGCTTGACCAACAAATTGCCAATTAATCATATCTTTAGATTTTCTAACCTGTATCCCAGGTGTTGCAGGTCCACCTACTCTAGCATCAGTAGAAAATACATAATAAGTATCACCATCTTTGAAAACAGACGGATCATGGGTGTTTAAAGTTCCCCATTTACTTTTATCATTCATAGCCTCTACATCTCTAAGCTTCTCTTGTTTTATTCCACTAGGGAAGGTTATATCTTTTAATGCTTTTTCTTTATTCAAACTAGAAGAACAGCCCACAAAGCTAATTAAAAAAATCAATGAAATTGTTATCTGAAAATACCTTTTAATATTAAAACCTCCTTATTTTGCGAGTGAATATTTTTTTACTGTATCTCTAAAAACTCATAAAGCAATTAAATTCCTTAGCGTAACTCACATAAAATCCTTATAGTTTCCTATGCAGTAAAATAGGATTTAGCACATCAATTTAACTTGTGCACTAAATCCTAATTAGAGAATAATATTATGAAAATTATGTTTTACGCAATTTATTGACAACTAATTCTTATCATATTCCATGATAATTTCGGAAGAACTATATTTAAACTACCTTCTCTGACTTCAGGAATATTTACATTTCTAGGTTTAACATTCTCAGGATTATCAAAAGTATTAGTAGCATTAAGGTCTGGACCATCTAATACAACATGTTCAATAACCTTTAAACCTCCAAATGATCTTAACTCTGCAGATAACTCTACATCTTCAGCTTGATCACAGTTAAGTGCAAATATAGTTATAGTATTGTCTTCTTTATTATAAGTAGCTGTAGATTGTACAATTGGTATTTCACCATGTAAATTAGTTTCAAAAGTCGGTGCATCAAGCAAAACATTTAGCACTTCGCCTCTTCCATAAGTTGATACCTGTTGAAAAGGATAAAAAGTAGTCTGCTTTAGAACTGGACCTCCTTTTTTTGTAAAGATAGGAGCTATAACATTAACTAATTGAGCAAGACAAGCTATTTTAACTCTATCTGCATGCTTAAGCAACGAACACATTAATCCTCCAAACACTAAAGCGTCTAATAAGGAATATATATCTTCTAGTATTGGCGGAGCAATCTCCCAATCAGTAAGTTTTATCTTCTTTTGATACCAAACATTCCATTCATCAAAAGAAAGATACATCGTTTTATTACTTCTCTTCTTTGCTTTTACATAGTCAGCCGTGCTCACAATTGTATTAATAAACTTCTCCATATCTGCAAAGGATCCTAAGAAATCCTCAGTACTTCCAAAGTTTTCATAGTATCTATGGCAAGATATGTAATCAACTTGCTCATACAGATATTCTAAAACCGTTCTATCCCATTCTGGAAAAGTTGGTATCTCAGCATTTGAACTTCCGCAAGCAACAAGCTCAATAGTCGGGTCCACCCATCTCATTATTTTCGCAGCTTCAAGAGCTTTTTTTCCATAATCATCAGCATTCAAGTGCCCTATTTGCCACGGTCCATCCATTTCGTTTCCTAAACACCACAGCTTAAAATCGTATGGTTTTTCATGTCCGTTATTCTTTCTCAGTTCACTTAAATCTGTGCCACCTGGATGATTACAATACTCAACAAAGTAACCTGCATCTTGAGGTGTACCTGTACCTAAATTAACAGCTATCATTGGCTCTATGCTTGCTTTTTTTGCCCAATCCACAAATTCATCTATTCCTACTTCATTTGTTTCAGTAGTTCTCCAAGCATAGTCAAGTCTTCTTGGCCTATCTTCTTTAGGACCAATTCCATCTCTCCAGTTATAACCAGATACAAAATTTCCACCAGGATATCTAACCATCGGAACTTTAAGCTCTTTTATTAACTCCATTACATCTTGTCTAAAGCCCTGCTCATCAGCTGTTGGATGATCAGGCTCATATATTCCCGTATAAACTGCTCTTCCCAGATGTTCTATGAAAGAAGCAAACATACGTGGATCTACTTCCGAAATCTTATAATTTTTGTCTACAAAGTATTTTACTTTTTTCATAACTATTGCTCCTTTTTGCTTTAAATGCTGCTGCTATATGTTAAAGTTAACCTTTTACTCCACTTATTGCTACAGATTCTATAATCCATTTTTGGAATATTATAAATACTATTATTATAGGAAGCATTGCAACTACTGACGCTGCCATTATTAGCGGGTAATCAGTTTGTATTGCATATGTTGCATTAAATGATTGTATAACAGTTTGAATAGTCATTTTTTCTGGTGTACTTATATATATTGCAGGCGCTAAGAAATCGTTCCATATTCCCATAAACCAAAGTATTATCTGAGCTGATAAAGCTGGACCAGTAAGAGGGAATATTATTTTATAATATATTTTGAAGAAGGAACATCCATCTATCTTAGCTGCATCTATGATGTCATTAGGAATTCCTTGGATGTATTGTCTTAAGAAGAATATCATTGTAACATTACCAAACAAACCTGGCACTATAAGAGGTAATAACGAATCTACCCATCCAATTTTAGAAAAGAAAACAAATTGAGGTATCATTACAACTGGAAAAGGTATCATCATAGTACCCAATAAAGCTAAAAATATCTTATTTTTATGAGGAAAATTTAACTTAGCAAAACTAAAAGCAGCAAGACTTGATGTAAATGTACCTACTACAGTTACAGTTATACCAACCTTTAAACTGTTAATGAATCCACTTAGTAAAGGTCCCTTTTCCCATATTTCAGAGTACTTTCCCCATACAAAAGGTTTTGGTATCCAAACCGGTGGTAATTGGAATACTTGAAGCTTCTCTTTTACAGAAGTAGAAACCATCCAAAGTAGTGGCACAATCATCACTAGTGATCCAGCTAACAATATAAGAAAAATAATTATATTAGCTAACTGAGTTCTTCTTCTCATTCCTGACATCTCATATTTGGGTTTCTTTTTTGTTATTTCAGTATTTAGCATTTATATCACCTCTTTCTTGTTAGCTCTCAAAGAATGTATCATTGTTTCTGAATTGAATTAAAGTAACGATAAATATGAATATTGCAAGAAGCCACGCAACAGCACATGCATATCCCATTTGATAATTTTTAAACGCCTTGTCCCATAAATAATAAACCACGGTAGCAGCACTATAATTAACTCCACCATTATCTGTCATTATCATTGGTTCAACAAACATTTGTGATCCACCTATTATCCCTGTAATAACCATATAAAAAGTAACCGGTTTTAATAGAGGAATTGTAATATATTTAAATATATTGAAAGAAGTTGCTCCATCAAGTTGAGCTGCTTCATAATAGTCTTTTGAAATGCTTTGTATACCAGCTAGATATAAAAGCATTGATCCTCCTAAGCCTTTCCATATAGCCATACCAATTATCGCTGGCTTAACAGTAGCTTCGTTATACAACCAGTTTGGCCCTTTTATATGGAACCAGCCTTCTAATAATTGATTTAACAAACCATAGTCTCCGTTATATACCCATCTCCATAAAATAGATACAGCCGCAACAGAAGATATAACAGGTATATAATAAATTACTCTAAAAGCTTTCACTCCGAATATCTTTCTATTCATCATAAGCGCTAAGGCTAAAGCTAAAATTAGTCCGATAGGAATACCAATCATCATAAATAATGTATTAAAAAGTGCTCTCCAAAAATTAACATCATTAAACATATCTTTAAAGTTCTGAAGTCCTACAAAATGTATATCACCTATTGAGCTCCAATCAGTGAATCCTGCATAAAGCGAAAACATTAACGGGCCAAAGGCAAAAAGGAAAAAACCAAGAACTGGTGCAAGAACAAACAATAGACCTGCTTTACGCTCTTTAGCATAATAGTCTGATTTTATAGCCATGATTCCACCACCTATTATTATATTAATTACCGCGCTTACCTTATTATTTCTAGCTATTTTTTAGATTTAAGTACTTAATCTTTATCTATTGAAGAAGAATAATAATCTCTTCTACAATAGATAAATGATTAATTTCAATTATTTCTTCTTTTCTTTCTTTTCTCTTTCAATTGCTTTGTCTAAAAGTTCTTGCATCTTAGGTTGAACTTCCTTACAATATGCTGCCGCTGTCTTCTTACCATCTAAAACTGGTTGAATTCCTTCAAAGAATTTATTGATCCATTCAGCATTATAAGTATATTCTGCTGGCATTGATCTACCAGTGTTTTCAATTATATTTAAGAATTCTGCCTTGTTTTCTGGTTGAATATCTTTGTTATTTACATATTCATTTTTAGCCATTGACATCAAGTTTGGCACTTGAATTTGCATATCAGAAACCATCTTATTAGCATCTTTATCAGTTGATAAGAATATTGCTAAGTTAACTGCTTCTTGTGGGTGTTTTGTATTTGCTCCAACTGCGAATCCAACTGATCCAAGCCATGTTGCAGATTTTCCAGTTGCCGGACTTGCTGGATATGGTATTATATCATATTTGAATGGTAGATCTTTAAATGCAGCTATATCCCATGGTGCAACAGCAAAGAATGCTAATTGTCCCTTTATCCATCTTTGATAAGTATCTAATGTTTGACCTTCTGCTGAAGATGGTGTTATCTTATTTACATTTGTTTGATCAGCGAAGAATTGTAACGCTTCAGCAAATTTAGGATCATCAACGGTTACTTTTGTCTTTGATTCATCTAAGAAATCAGCACCATTACTCCATACAAAACTTTGAAGTGTCCAGTTAACATTTAATCCAGTTCCCCATTGATCATTCTTACCATCACCGTTTGTATCCTTAGTAAGCTTTTTGCAAACATCTATCCATTCTTGCCATGTATAAGGCTTAGTTTTATCTGGAAGAGGAATTCCAGCCTTTATAAACATGTCCTTGTTGTATCCAAAGCCGAAAGGTCCTATATCCTTAGGTAAAGCATATTGATCTCCTTGACCAATCTTTTCACCATCATATTTATATTTCGCAAGTCCTTTTGGCCATATATCAGATAAATCTAATATTTTAGCTTCTTCTGCCTTTTTAAGATAAGGTGTCATATCTAATATGTTCCCTGAATTAACCCAAGCTTTTACATCTCCTGGATTCATGTATAGTACGTCAGGTAGTTTCTTTGATGCCATTGAAGCTTGCATTTTTTGCCCATACTGATCTGCTGTTGTTGAAACTATCTTAACCTTTACATTAGGATATTTAGTTTCAAATTTCTTTATTACTTGATCAAAAACCTTAGTTTCTTGTGGTTGTCCATAACACATCCAAGTAAGTTCGATTTTTCCATCAGCTGAAGCAGTATCTTTCTTATTTCCACAACCTACAAATACTGACGCTACTACTACTGCAGTAATAAGAATTGACATTATTTTCTTTGATCTCTTTAACATACATTCTCCCCCTTGATAGTTTTAAACGTAGAATTTTAATGATTTGTAAAATTATTTAGTTTAGGCCTATACTTTCATGAGTTTAAAGCTTTTAACTCATTTTTCTTTTGTTTTAATATTATGTGAAATAATATTAGGCTTGTCTTTATTTTTCCTACTTTTTAAACATAAAAAGTCGAAAAACATTTTGTACTTTCAAATTTTTCAATTTTAGTGTATAATTTTCTAGTAAACATTTTCATTTTCGTTAAAAAAAATATTTATTTTTTCACTATTATTGTTTTTTCATTTGTTCGTTCCTTGATTATATTATAACTCGTATAAATATTAAGTCAATGCTTTATTTTAAATTTATTTAAAATATTTTATATTATATTAAATCAACTGTATTAAACCTTTACTCGAACAGGTTAATACAAGCTTTAAAGCATATTTAGTTTACATCATATTAAATATAATCTCCTTAAATTATATCTTTTTTGTACAAAAAGTCTTTTCAAATTCAGTGATCACGCCTTAATTTCTCGAATTATCAAAAAAATATGAATCAGTTTAAAATATTCTAAAAAGAAATCAGGATATACTTTAAACTTTATTGAATTAATAGAATACAATTTAATATAAAAACTGTTTTTTAAGACTTTGGCAGGTACACATTACAGAATTATAAGATAAATGTATATCAGAACTCACTAAATATATGATGTGGCGATAATAAATCATAACCTTGCACCACATTAAATTTATTATATCCAAAGATATATTTGTACGGACATTTATACTATTAATATTACAGCATTGAGCATACAAGTCAATAATTTTTAAGAAAATATTTTACATTTTTATTTAATTATACGTTTTCATTATATATTAACTTAAAGCATATACTATTTTATGTTATTTAATTAGAACTTAAAAGCTTAATTATATATTATTTTAAATTTAACTTTATCATTTTCATACTAGTTTTATACACAAATAACCAGTAAAGCAAAAAAATAAGGAGAAATATAAATTTCCTCCCCACCTTGCTTTCATATACTCTTTTTACACATACATCTTAACCAATTCTTATCTTCGATCAAGTCAGTTTCTATCTTTTCAAAACCTACATCCTTTAACAAAATCTCTAGTTCATTAGAACTAAATATATTCATACTCCCTAATTCCTCAAACTTTTCATTTCTATCTTTAAACTTATCACTTCTATACATTTCATTTATAATTACAAATGTTCCCCCAATTTTTAATATTCTTTTTATCTCTTTAAAAGAATCCTTAATATCTGGCCAAAAATATACTGTCTCTATAGCAGTAATTAAATCAAATTTTTCATTTTTAAACGGGATACTTTCAACCGTTCCCTGGAATATTTCCACTTTATTTTCATCAATATATTTTCTATTTAAACCAATAGACCATTTAACACAATCATCTGAATAATCCATACCATAGACTTTTCCACTCTCAACCTTTTCCGCTAATCGATTTACTGTTTTTCCTCCTCCACAGCCAACATCTAAAATAACAAAATTATTATTTATATCAACTTTATCAAGTCCCCAAGTAGTGAGATTATAATGGCCTTCATTCATATTTTCAACAACTATTTTCCCTACATCACCAGTAGGCTTTCTACATTGATCCAATCTTCTAGCAATCTCGCTCATATACAACACCCTTTCTAATTTACTAGCCTCTAAAGTGTTTCATCTTTATCTATAAAGTTTTCAATATAACTTCTTCCAGGTCTATTCTTGGTCTTGCAATAGGTTCCTCATCAGGATAACCAACCGGAAGCAATGCTACAACTTCATATCTATCCTCTAGTTTCAACATTCTTTTCACCTTAACAACATCAAACAATCTTATCCAACAACTCCCTAATCCTAAATCAACTGCTTTTAGCACCACATGTTCTAATGAAATACCAGCATTAAGATATAAGTACGCCATTAACGTAGAATCATCCCATTCACTTCTCTTCTTGTTATACTCTATCACAGCTTTTTCTTGTTCGCTAAGTTTAGAAAAATCTATTTCATCAATCTTAGAAGCATTTGAAAGCTTATATGTTTTTTTGTCTACACAGCAAACTAATACCAAAGGAGCTTTTGACACAAACGGTACAGATGTGCATTCTCCAAGTTCTTTTATCATTTCATCACTCTTAACAATTACATATCTTACCGGTTGCTTATTCGATCCAGAAGGAGCTAGTCTCGCTGCTTCTATTAATTCATTTATTGTAGAATCAGAAATTTTTTCAGCTTTAAACTTTCTAATACTTCTTCTTTCTTTTAATATTCTTTCCATGTTCATATAAAATATCTCCTCAAATAACTATATATAGATTAGATAATTGAATCTAAAAATTATTTTAGAACTCAAAAGTTGTTACCTTACTATACTTACTCTTGTTTTCGAACCATTCACTAGCAAGCATTCCATAACGATACGAATCATGCCAAATCGGCTTGCCATCAGCAGTTTTCTTAAAAAACACATTTTGTAAAAACAATCCCTCTCTACGCATTTTTAGACGCTCTAACAGTCTCCAAGACTTTGTATTGTTCATATTAACCCCTGCAGTTATTCTATGAGCTTTAAGCTCTTCAAATGCATATTCAAGCATCTTAAAGCTCGCTTCTGTTGCATAACCACGTCCATAATATTTAGGGTTAAAAACATATCCAATCTCCCAAGTCATAAAATCCTCCGGTTCTTGCTTTTGAAAATATAAATTCCCGATCATCTTATTATCTTCTTTTAGACAAACTGCCCAAAAACAACTTTCTTCACCTTGAGTTTCTCTATTTTTCGCAGCATTAACACTATCTTCTTCATTAAACACCTCGTACGGCTCATAAAATATAACATTAGGTATGCACATATACTCATATAAATCTTTCCAATCATCAGTTTTAAATCTTCGTATTACTAATCTATCAGTTATAAATTCTTTCATTCAGTTACCCCTCAACTTTCATAATATTATCAAACCCAAAATAGATACCCTACTGATTCCTATTACAATTTACACCACTATATTTTAGCACATATTCCCATGATTTTATTCATTTCAATGCCAATTTGTATAACATTATAATTTACAAACTAATTATTTGGTACTGATCCTTTATATTCGATTCACACAAGCTAAAATGAGTTGTATTTTCTCACAAATTAACTTGTACTTGGACAAATATACCTTAGTACAATTTACATTCACCAACAAAACCACACTCACCTATTGTTACAAAGTAAAAACTGCCATAATTAATTGATATCAATAAATTACAGCAGTACAATTAAAACAACTTATATAAAGTTAAGCAAATAAAAATAAAAATAAAAAACCCTTAAAGATAAATCTTTAAGGGTTAAACATCAACTTATTAAGCTAAAGTGATATTTTCAGCTTGAGGTCCTTTTGGTCCTTGAGCTACTTCGTAGTTAACTTTTTGACCTTCTTCAAGAGTCTTGTAACCATCTTTTTGGATTTGTGAGAAATGAGCGAAAACGTCTTTTCCATCTTCTCCTGTTATAAATCCGTATCCTTTTTCTGCGTTAAACCATTTAACTGTACCAGTCATTCTGTGTACCTCCGAAATTTTATTTTTTTCTTAAACTTCTGTAATAATTCACAATAAAATTTCGATGTCCTCATAATAATAAGCACTAATTGAAATATATTTGTGTTACATTATTTACGTTTCATTTAAGTTACATACTTATAATAACATTAATATTTATATAAATCAACCTCTTATTTTTAATTCTAGTAATAAAATCTGATTTTTATTGTAAAAGTTGCTCACAAACCCTGTTGTACACCTTTATTCAATAGAAATCAATTAATTTGATATAGGCAACCATATTATAAAATATGTAATATTTTTCTTAAGAATTCCAGCTATATCTAATGTATACTTATCTATTCCACTTATCAAAGTGAATATTTTTCAACTTTTAATTTCTTGTAAATATATGTTATAATTGTATGAAAAAACTTTTTTGTCAAATTGCTTTTTTTATTTATTAATATTTTATAATAAAAGGGAGATTAAAAATTATGGTAGATAAAAAATCTGAGTGGAACGAAAAACAAAAAGCATTAAGATCACTTCTATTAGACAACAGTAAATTCGAACTAGCTATTAAACTATGCCTAGAACAGCACTCTATGGTACATCTTTCTGAAATGTCATCTATACAATCAAATACTTTTGAGGATGATTTATGGGAAGACCTAGATGAAACCTCTTTAAGAACTTCTACTAATGAGAAAGGTAGAACTATTTTATATGGTTTGTGGCATTCAGCCAGAATTGAGGATATTACAATGAATATTCTTGTAGCCAGTGGTGAACAGGTAATTAATACTGAAAATTGGCTAAAAAAAACACGCTCTCCAATCTCTACTACTGGAAACGAACTTAATTCCATAGAAATTTTAGAATTTAGTAAAAGTTTAGATATAAACGAACTTCGCAACTATAGAATAGCTGTAGGAAGAAACTCTCAACAAATCATTAGAAATCTTACATTTGAAGATCTAAAAAGAAAATTTTCTAAGGAAGCTCTAAATAGAATCATTGAAGAAAAAGCTGTTTCTAATGTTCCTACTGCAAATTGGCTTATTGATTTCTGGAGCAAAAAAACTGTTTCTGGTATCCTACTTATGCCAGTTACACGACATCATATAGTTCATATAAACGAATGTTTTAAGGCAAAAAATAAATACCTGAAAGCAAAAGACAAATAAATCTACCCTCATTCCTAAAATCAGTTAAATGTTGAAGTGTTAAATTTCTAAATCAAACTATATTTATCATTACAATAAGTTATTATATTTTCAATGAAGACTCTGGCCTCTCTTTGCCTAACTACCCTAAACTTATACAGAGATTTTTTTGAAGCGGCAGTTCTTATCCTTAATGCTTCTGAAATAATCATTTTATACTTTTCATCCACTACATTAGAAGCAAATTCAGCTGCCTCTACCTTGGAGGTAATTTTATTATTCTCGAAAGTATATAATATCCTACATAATGTTAAAATTGAAAACTCAATCCAGTAATCTGTTATAAAGATAAATTTATTCTTTAGTTTTGTTTTCCAATAAAAATTAAGATTATGGTTCATATTTGTTATAACGTCTTTCCATTCAACATTTAACTGCAAATTCGAAATATCTGGACTCTTTATAGCAATTCCATAGTTTTTTAAAGTCCACCAAGTAACTGAATTTATGTCATAATATCCATACTCATGAAGTTTTCTATCAGCAAAGTATAAATATGGTGAAATCTCATTATTTCCTTTACCTACTTCATCAAATTTAATATACATAACTTCCATCTTTCTAGCATATTTGTATGCATTAATAAGTTTTTGATGAATTAATTTTAACTTTTTTAAATCCACATCATTAAAATCTTCATTAATTACAGTGATAAAGTCTATATCACTTTTATTATCATCAAAATTTCCTAGCGCTACTGAATTATATATGTATACTCCAAAAACTTTATCATTAAAAGTACACTTTAACTCATTCTCATAAGCAAAAAGTACTTGCTCAATATTTTGAGGAATTAATATAGTCATTTTTTCTCCTTCTATAAATCTTACTTACTATTGATTTAACATATGGTAATATTATACATAATATTTTATCAATAAGACAAGTTAATTCACATAAATTTAATACTTTAGATACATATACTAAAAAAAGCTAACAAAATAATCAAATTTGCTAGCTTTAAATTAATATAAAAATCATATTCTTTCTTAGTAAAATACAAAAAAGCCACTACTTTGATATTATAAGCATATCAAAGTAATGACTTTTACATTAAAGCTTTCTCGCTAATTGATCTAAAATATTTGCATTAGCACTTAATTCTTGGATTGAAGCCGATATTTCTTCAAAAGCTGTTGCCTGAGATTCAAAAATAGTGCTTGTGTCACTCACTTTCGTTGAAATCTTTCCAACTGATCCTTCAATCTTTGTAAGCACACCATTTATCTTTTTTATCGACTCACTGCTTGAAGCTGATAGTTTTCTAATTTCTTGTGCTACTACTCCGAATCCCTTACCGAGATCACCAGCTCTTGCAGCTTCAATAGCCGCATTTATCCCTAACAGATTAGTTTGATGCGAAACATTTTCTACAAATTTTAAAATATCATCTGTACCTTTTGTACTTTCTTTTGCAACCTTTACCTCACTTAAAATTTCATTATTGGAGTTAACAACGTTCTGTACTCCTTCTGTTAAACTTTGAATAGATGCAGAAATCTGTTCAAGTGAAGCTGCTAAAGCTTCAGAGGTTGAAAGAACTTGATTTCTTTTTTCTAAAGATTTACCTACCACAATTGAACCGACTACTTTATTATTATCATTCTTTATAGGAATCGCATATGACTTAAAAGGTACTCCGTATACTTCTTTCGGAACATCCATTATGATTGTTTTTCCTGAAGTGATCGCTTTATGTATTGCACCACCTTTAGGAATTATGTCTCCTTCTTTAGCTTTAATATGTAAGTTACTGCAATTTTCAACTAATAAATATTTATCTTCATCTGTAATCGCAAAAGATGCTTCATCATCAAATAATACCATTAAATATGGTAATGCTGTGTTAAATGCTTCTAGCACTTCATTTTCTGATATTTTTAACATAATAAATCCCCCTAATGATTTCTTATAAGTCATATATAATCTTTCGTTCATAAACAGTAAAACTTTAACATATATCCTTTTGATTACTAATATTATGTTTTAATACAAAAACTAATTTACAAATAAAATTAACTAAAGTTATATTTTATAATATTTAATACTTTTAAGAAATCCAGTTCTTAATCTTTAAAATTATATATGCAATAAGAAGAATCCAAATCAGAATTATTACACTAGCAAAGAAATAACTTTTCTTTTTTATTTTATTATACTGTTTCTCAGCATCAATTCTACACTCATCCATAACATTCTTTGGTATAAGTCTAACAGCTAAAGCAATTCCTAAAGGAAGAATTATAAGATCATCAAGAAAGCCTATAACAGGAATAAAGTCTGGTATAAGATCTATTGGGCTTAATGCATACCCAACTACAGCCATAATAATTATTTTCGTATATATTGGAATATCTTTTCTTTTATAGGCCAAGTATAAGGCCCCGATTTCTTTTTTTAGATTCTTGCCTTTCCCAGTAAACTTCCTTATAGAAATTCCTAATCCCCTCGAGATCTTTCTAATCATGATTCCTCCTAATTTTGCACCACAAATATTTATAACTTAATTAGTATAATTATAATAAACAGCCTTATATTTGTAAAATTTTCTTTTATGGAATAATTTAGACATAAAATATGGTTTTATTACAAATACTTATGATAAGAAATATAGATAAAGAGTTCCTGCATCGAAACTTAATTTATACTTGTTCGAAAGTTGCGGCTTCTGGCGATTTTCTTGCATGTATAAATTAATAGTTGAGTTTAGGAACTTTATAGACTACTTCAACTTGAAAATACAATTTAATAGTGAAGTTATTTATCTATATATAGTAGGAGGTGATACTGTGCAATTTATAATGAATCTCTTCAATAGCTATAGTTACGCTATTTTATTTATAAGTTTGACATTAGAACTTATAGCATTTCCGCTTCCAGGAGAAATAATGATGACATACTGTGGTTTTCTCATATATGAATCTAAACTTAATCTCATACTTAGTGTTTCATCAGCTACCTTTGGTGTAATATTAGGAATAACTATTTCCTACATAATAGGAAGTAAATTAGGCATTGAATTTATTAATAAATATTTTTCATACTTTCATATAGATAAAAGAAACTTAGAGAAACCATCAAATTGGTTCAACTCCTATGGAAATAATTTATTAATTTTCTCCTACTTCATTCCAGGGGTTAGGCATATTACAGGATATTTTTCTGGTATAACTAAAATATCTTATAAAAAATTTGCTATAAATGCATATCTAGGTGCATTTATTTGGACTTCTACTTTTATATCCATAGGTATGTTTTTAGGTCCGAATTGGGAAAAACTTGATAGCTATATGTCAAAATATATGTCCTATATTTTTCTTATACTGCTTATGGTTATTGGAAGTATATATTCATATAAAAATCATGGATTTAAACTGGCAAAGTTTAGTTATAAAATACTCAACAATACCTTTATATATGTATATTCTTTCGCCAGAAATCGTAATGTTATGAGTATATTAACTCTCGCACTAATAGGAATTTTTGCACTAATTGTAGGAATAGTTCAAGACTATATAACATCTGATTTAAATCAATTTAATTTAGTAGCAACATATTATATCAAGGATATTTTTTCAAGTAGTTTATCAAAGTTTATTACCATATTAACCTTCTTGACTTCAAACACATTTATAGTTATTTTAATATTCTTGATAGCTATGTTAATAATTAAAAAAAGCTCCACTCCATGGCTTGAACTACAATTTCTATTCACTACTATAATAGGTGGAGAAATATTATGCATATCCTTAAATACCATATTTAAGCGGTTAAACCCAATATCAAACTACTATAGTAATATAGACTACACTTTCCCTAGCCATGAAGGTTTAATTTCAATCGTTGCATATGGTTTTTCTGCCTTCGTACTATTAAAATACATAGAAAAACATTTGTCTGCTATAATTTTAATCGCATCAACTTTATTAATATGTTTATTATGTGGAATTTCACCTATTTTATCTAATATGGAAAATCCAAGTTCAATTTATAATGGATATGTTTTCGGATTAGTATGGCTTACATTAAACTTAATCTTACTAGATATATATAAGATAATAAATAGTAATCCAAAGTTATCTAACTTATAATAAAACAAATAGTGAAAATTCTAGTAATAAACCTAATATTCTTTGCTAGAACAATCCGAAGTCTACTTTAAAAAAACTCTGCCGAATTCAAGGCAGAGTTTTTAATTCATGAAGATTATGTAATTTTTAACCACAATATAGATTTTATTCTCAAACCGCTCAAATTTAACTATTATAATCTATAAAGAACTCTATATCTATCAAACACTTTCTTATGTTTTTATTCTTAGTTGTTGATTGAGCTTGTATTACTAATTTTCTTATAGCCTTAATATCAAGTTCATAAGCATTAAGATTATTAACGTTATCCTTAATAAATCTATATAACTCCAAAACTTCTAGTTCATTTATTTCCACATTTCTTAATTTATTAATTAAGTCAACAGCTTGTTCCACACCCGTATTATTAATACTTTTAGGTATTTCTAACAAATCAATATTTCTATGAAAATCAAGAGATTTATTAGCTTTATTTATTATTTTTTTTAAACGTTTCTCTTGGGAAGTTAATAATGGTAATCCAATATTCATTTGCAATTCTATATCTTTAGGCAATTCTATGTCATTTGGTATTTTAAATGATAATTTCCAGCCATTCAGCATTTTCAATAATATTTCATCTTTTTCTAAATCTATTCTATTTAATCCCTGTCTTACTTGTCTAACCAGTTCTAAATCTAAACCAGTATGTTGTCCCAGATGCACTATACCTAGCCTATATACTTTACCCGTCCCCATGTGCTTAATTGTATATCTATACTTTAAAGCTCTTCCACATTCGCATCTCATTTCCCCGGTTTTTGAATCAGCTTCCTCATACTCTAGCAATACCCAATCAAGAAGTTTATTCATAGAAACTTCTGGATCTTCTAAATCATGTTCATCTAGAACAATCCCTAATTTCTTAGCCCAACTATTTAGCCATTGTGTTTTTTTACTTCTCTTAATGTAGTTTTCTAAAAAATCTTTCTGTTCTACATTTAGTATATTATAAGCTTCCTGCAAATTATTTTTGCTGAATATTTTACTCATAAATTACCTACCCACTAATATAAAAATTTTGTGTTTAATTAATGATTTCCTAAAAGTTTTTGAAGTGCTCTTTGCACAGAATCTTTAGATGTTCCCCAAGGTTTATCAGCATTAAGATAGTCAAATTTTTTAATAAACCATTGCAGTTCTTCTTGAAGTCTTTCTAAATTCTTTAAATGTATCTCATTAGTAACTTCATGCATATCAACTATATTTTTCTTATCAGATGATTTTTCTAACTCATTAATCAAATTTATGTAATGATTATTACAAAATCCCCTAGAATCCTTATAAAGTACTCTAAAATCAGTATCCTTTTTCCATAATTCAATGGTTACCATAATATTATCTTTATTGTTTTCATCGAGCTTACTACATATAAAACATTCATAGTCTGCTTTTCCGTTTAAAGGTTTACTAGTTTTTTTTGATAAAGACAATAACTTTTTAACTACTGAATCATCGTTTTTTTGTAGGGTTTTATTTTTATGTAATTTTTTCTTTTCCTCATTTATTATTTTATCTAACATTATTGCAAAACCTAATTTATCACTACCTCTATTTAATTTTTCTATGTGAATTTCACAAAACTTATGCTCATTTCCTATTTTAGGGTAGAAATCAATATCCATTATTCTTTCGCCTAAAATAGAATGCATAAGCTGTTCTTCATAGTTTTTTTCCATAACGCAAAATGGGCACTCAGCCAATTTATTTTCGAAGGTCTCATAAATTTTTATCTCTTCAATCTTTAACTTTTTCATAAATTCTCCCTTAATATACCTATTATACAAATCATATTTTAAATTATAACTCATTTGCATCAAAAAATTTAGTTATTTTAACCTTTTATTATTTATTAATAAGATATACAAACCTTAGTTAATGATTCCACTAACTATTAATGGAGACTAAATTACCATGTTAGATTTTGTTTAAAACTGGTCAATTATAGTTATTTAATTTAATAAAAGTATAGGTGCTGAAACCTGAAATTTTCAGCACCTATACTCTACTATTAAGAATAATAGTAATATTTTTATCTCATTAATTTACGATTTATCAAATCAGGATTATATATTATATCGCTTTCTTATTACTCCACTTACCACATCTATCTCCAAAGCATCCAATTGTACTTTCATTTTCATTAATCCTAACAACTTCACACCTATTAGGGCACCCTTCGCACTCGAAGCTTTTTGATATAAATTTACTATCAGCAAGATTGAATCCTCTGAAATTAGTCTTACCAGTCTTTTCAACTGCTGCTTTAGCAATAAGCGCCGAACCTATAGCTCCCATCATATTATAGTGCTCTGGTACAAAGATCTCAAAACCTAAAGAGCTTTCAAAAGCAGCTTTCATACCTTTGTTTGCTGCTACTCCACCTTGAAAAAACACCTTGGATTCAATATCCTTTCCCTTCCCTATATTATTCAAGTAATTTCTTACTAATGCGTCACATAAACCTCTTATAATATCAGAATCATTATATCCCAATTGCTGTTTATGTATCATATCAGATTCTGCAAACACAGCACATCTACCTGCTATTCTTACAGGTGTTGTAGCCTTAAGCGCGTATTCACCAAACTCTTCAATTGGAATATCTAGTCTTTCTGCCTGCCTATCAAGGAATGAACCGGTACCAGCTGCACATACAGTGTTCATTGCAAAATCAGAAACCACTCCATTTTTTAAAACAATAATTTTTGAATCTTGACCACCAATCTCAATTATTGTTCTTACATCTTTGTCAATTTCTAGAGCTGCTACTGCATGAGCTGTTATCTCGTTTTTTATGGCATCAGCACCTATTAGTGTTGATGCGATATGCCTACCACTTCCAGTTGTTCCTGCAGCATTTACCTCTATTCCATTATATTTTTCTTTTAGAATCTTAAAGCCTTGCTGAATAGCCTTTATTGGTCTTCCCTTAGTCCTCAAATACAGTTTTTCTATTACATTCATTTTATCATCAATAAGCACTAAATCAGTGCTTACAGAACCTACATCTACGCCAAGGTAGTACATCTCATCTTTCTCCTTTCAAGTAAATCTACAAATGCTTCTATTCTTGTGACATATCCTGCCTCTCCGGTCATTTCATCAACAACTAAAGACATTATAGGAAAATCTTTGTCACTGGATATTTTAGGCAAAATAGCTTTCGAAACAATCTCAGGCATACATCCCATTGGAAAAATCTGAATAGCTCCATCACATCCATCTTCATAGGCTAAAACTGCTTCACCAATACATTCTCTAGCATGCCCCCCAATATAAAGTGGCAGATATTTTTTAGACCCCTTTCTTAAATCTAGTGAATTTAATTTAGTTGGAACAAGTGCTGTATTTTTCACCCACCAACTAGGAGTTAATCTTCTTATTGTTGAAACTCCATAATCCATTAATTTATCTTCAATGTATAGATTAGAAAATGGCTCAATTACCGTATATATCTCCCCTATTATTGCAATTTTAATAGGATTCTTTTTACTATCTACAGGTACATTATCCAACTGCTTTTTATAATCTAAAAGGAGCTTTATCATCTGGGATGGATTTGAAGTCTTTAAAGCCTCAACTTTACATTTATGTAGTAATCTTTTACAAGTGCCAGTTTCATTTTCAAAACCAGCAAGATAGTGTGCTTTTGCTTCTATTTCATCAACTAACCTTACCACTCTTAAAGCATCATATAATACTCTTAATTTTTCAAAAGAATTTTTTTCACTAACCGATGATATTTTACTAACTCTAGCAAATAGTTCTTTAATCCCTATTTCTTTTGGAGCATCTATAACTATAAAATCCAAATCATGACCAAGCTTTTTGAGTAGATTCATCTGCATCTCGCAGTATTCTCCAAATCTACAAGGCCCACAGCTTCCAGTTATTATTACAGTGTCTGCCCCTTGCTCAATTGCTTCAATATAGTTTCCAATCATTATTTTAAATGGAAGGCATATTTCTTCAGGCGAGTGTAATGCCCCTATTTCAAGTGATGATTTACTACTCTGATTAGGTATAACATATTCAATGCCAAGGCCATCAAATAAGGCCTTAGCTGCAAGATATACATTACCCATATGTGGAAATGTTATTTTCAAATTAACAGCTCCTTTCTAACATATCAACAAAAGCTTCTACTCTGGTTTCTAGACCTGCTTCCCCAGTATGCTCATCAACCTTTAGAATCATAAAAGGAAAATCTCCAATTTTATCCTTAATAAGCTCCACTATAACTGAATCAATGCCACAAGCGAAGGATGATATATATATTATTCCATTGACCATTTTTTCCTTGGAAGCTTCTAAAGTGAATCCATATGCATTACGAGCAAAAGTCCAAAACGGTCTTTTATATAGATCTTTAACTTTATTATCAATTAAGTTGTCATCTATGAATTCCTCTGTTATAACCCCAACCCCTAATTTATTTAATTTTTTCACTATATTCATGTTTATAAAGTCATCATATAAATTGTAGGGATGACCTGCTAAAGCAACATTTATTTTATAATTCTCATTTCTTATTCCAGTTTTGAATTTATTTTGTTCATCTAATGCCTTATCAAAAGCATTTCTTATTTGTGTTCTATTATTTGTGATTGCTTTTCCTGCCTTCTGGGCCCAGTGATAAAGTTCCTTCTCAGAAGCTGCATATATAGGCTCTGATATTGATTCTGTAATACCTGGTATGCTATTTAGAACCATTTCAGGCAAGCCACAAAACTTAGGACATATATATTCTCTTGACCTAAGTTGCATTATTCTTGGTATAACTATAACATCGCATTTATCTTTGAGCATTGCCACGTGACCATGAAAAATTTTTATAGGTAAACAAGCCTCATCTACGCAATACTTTACACCTTCATCCAAAATCTTTTTGTTTGTATCTTCCGATGTTATTATCTCAGCTCCTAGTTCAGTAAAAAATGTATTTAGGAAAGGATGATACTTATAATATAAGAGTCCTTTTGGAATACCAACTTTCATTTTACCCTCCATAAAAAATTACCGAATCGACTTTCTTCAATTATTTCTTTGAGCATTTGCTTTTTCAGAACTTAATGAAGAATCTTGCAGACATCAATTTTTATTTTTTATTCTTTAACCTATATTATTATTTAAGCCTACTACACACACTTATCTACATAATTAATTAAATTGTAGATTCATAAATAAAAAACAAAGTTCCATTAAAGTATTATTATCTATAATTCCAATATTATTCTATTTAGTCATAAAATTTCTTATTTATTTGTAACATTTTATTATCAATATAGTAATTAATATTAAACCCATACGCATATGGTAAGATATCACGAATTATTCCAATGCTTTTTCGTATAAAATTTCAAGTTTCTTAATATCCATTCAATTTATTGAAAGCTCTATATTTAAAATGTATCTTAATAACTTATTAGGCAGAATTATGGTATTATATAAATATTTATTAAAAGTAAAATATTAGAAGTTGCTTAAAAAGAATTTAAGATGTGATATAAATGATAATAAATTCAGAAAGTGAATTGGTAGCTTTAAAGAGAATTGGCAAGATTGTTGCTAAAGCCAGAGAAGAAATGCTAAAAGCAGTGAAACAATGTATTCATTAAAATATCTTTTACTGTTAAATCTTTTTTAAATATTAAAGACTACGACTATTAAATCAATGTAGTCGCAGTCTATTAAGTATTCAAATCTATTTTCACCTTATGATTAGTTATAAGTAAAACTTTTAACAATATAAATTCCTATACTAATCAATGTTTTCTAATGCAATATATTACCTAGATATGTTAAGAATCCTATTTCCATGAAACTACGGCATCTTTTCTTGGTACAGTTCTTGAATATTTTACAGCAGGGTAACCTATTACCATACAGGTAACTATCTTTTGTCCCTCATTTAATCCTAGTAGCTCCATTATTTCCTTATTTCCTTGTGCCGCTCTTACAAAGAAACCACTAAAGAAAGTTCCTAATCCTAAAGCATCTACCATAAGCTCCATATTTGAAGAAGCTAGAGATCCATTAACTTCTGATTCAGATAATACCAATACTACTGCTGGCGCATTAAAGAACAACTTGTCCTTAGTATTATCTGCTTTAAAATCTTCGTTCATTTGCACCCACATATCAGCATATCTTTTAAAATGAGCAGTCTCAGGTGTTAAATTATTGAGCATATATTTTCCATAATTACTTAAGCCTTCAAAAGCTAAAGCTTTTAACTTGTCTAAACTTTCTCTTACTACTACATAAGAAACATTCTGTGCATTACTTCCTGTTTGTGTAAATCTTCCTGCTTCTATAATTTTATTTAGTTTTTCAACTTCTATGTCTTTAGCTTGAAATTGTCTTACTGTTCTTCTAAACTTAATAAAGTTCAGTAATCTTTCTGGTTCTATTTCAAATTCATCTTTCTTATATGCTTTTACTTCTTCCATGTTATAATCATCAGTTGACACTGCTTCTCTTGGACATATTGCAACGCAGTGTCCACATTTGAAACAAGCTTCATTCTTAATCTTTGCTTTTCCCTCAATCATCTCTATATCTCTTACAAAACAATCCTTTGCGCACAATCCACAACCAATACATTTTTCCGCATTAACATTCATCATAAAACTTTACACTCTCCTATTTATTATAAGGCGTTTTAGGCATTACTGGCCTTATATTATTATTTCAGACTATAGCAATTATAACACTTGGTTATTATATTAGTCTAACTTATGATTTTATACTAAGACTCATTTTTATAGCTAAATCATCAAGTTTTAATGTATTTCTACGATTTAGGTATATTTTGTTACTGTAGTATTTATAATCAAATTAAATTATGATATGTTCAGAAAACTAATCCATAAACAATTCCATATTATAGAACTTCATGTTAGAATTAGTATTAACATTTAAATATTCACATATAAAAAACTTCTAAATCTATTGAAGTATATAAGATTAACTAACTTGAATTTTTTTACAGTTTATTGTAATGTAAAAACCAAACCACTATATTTTTTTATATTTTGTATAAGGAGTAGGAATGGATTACGAAATCAAAACAGCTCATATGAATAATCTTAATGATATCGTTAAATTACTTAATACCGTTACTTTAAATCTACATAAAAAAAATATAAATCAATGGAAATACCCTTGGGATACTGAAGAGATAAAAAGTAATATTGAAAACAAATATACTTATGCTGTATTTAACAACGAAAAAATTATAGGTACTTTTTCTTTAAAGCTAAAATCGAAAAGTTCTTGGATACCTGAAATTGATGAAGAAATACTTTATCTACATACTTTAGCAATATTACCAGAATACCAGAAGAAAAATATTGGCTGCAAAATTATTGACTTTTCACATAACCAAGCTGTGACCTTGAACAAGCCACTTTATTTGGACTGTTGGTCAAAAAACACTAAATTAAAGACCTTTTATTCAAATTGTGGATTCGATTATATAATGGATTATCCAGAGGAGGATTTCGAAATCAGTATATTTAAATATCATTAAATATCGTAAAAAAACACAGATTTTTTATACATCTGTGTTTTTCTTTAAATCGTATTCTCGCTTGTTTTATGGTACCATCAATTAAAAAAACTATTTGTTCAATTATAAAACCAATCCTTATTAAATTGTTTATAAATTTCAATGCATTTTAAGCACTTTCTAACTTTAATGTTTTCCATATTATATAAGACAATGCCCACATTATAACAAACAATACAACTAACAAATACCCAATGTTAGCCATATCTAAATTTTGTATCCACATCCACACTCCACTGTTTAAGCCTAGCTTCGGAGCCAATATTTGAGTTAACTCAACTACTCCAATAAATAATGCCGCTATTACAGATATACCTGTTACAGAAAGATTATAGTATATCTTACGTAAAGGAGTTGAAAAAGCCCAGTTATATGCTGATGTCATAAATATCCCATCTGCAGTATCCATCAAGCTCATACCAGCTGCAAAGACAATAGGCAAAGCGATAAGCATTGTTATCGGTATGCTCTTTGTTGCAGCGTTTGCCGAAATTGCTAAAAGAGCTACCTCTGAGGCGGTATCAAATCCTAATCCAAAAAGAAAACCTAAAGGGTATACATGCCAACTTTTGCTTATGAACTTATAGAATGGCTTCCCTAGCTTCGCAATTAGTCCTCTATCTAACAAAAGTTTCTCTAAACTTTCTTCTTCATATTTACCTTTTCTTGTATCTTTAAAAAACTTATAAATATCGAACCAAATAAATAGATTAAGTACGCCAATAAGCACAAGAAATGCCCCTGAAACTGATGTACCTATTATACTTCCTACTTCTTTGATTTGCGGAATATTTTTACTTGCCCACCCCATCGAAAATGTGGTTATAAGTGCCATTATAAAGACCACTGAGGAATGTCCCATTGAAAAAAAGAATCCGACTCCTGTGGAATCTTTTTTTTGCTCTATTAATTTTCTCACTGTATTGTCAATAGCTGCAATATGATCCACATCGAATGCATGCCTTAGTCCTAATGTATATACTAAAAGAGCAAGGCCAATGATTTGTGGATACTTACTAATATTAATTAACACCAAAGATACTCCAATAATATGTAATACAACTACTATAACACAGTAGAATATCCAATTAGTATTCTTTTTTAATTGCATACTCCTATAACTCCCCCTTAACACCAAACAATTACGTTCTTTTATAATTTATTTATCATGCTTGCATTATATGCAGCTCCAAATCCATTATCTATATTTACAACACTTATACCGTTGGCACAACTGTTTAGCATTGATAAAAGAGCAGCAAAACCTCCAAAGTTAGCTCCATAACCAACACTTGTAGGAACAGCGATTACAGGCTTATCTACTAATCCACCTATGACACTTGCAAGAGCACCTTCCATTCCTGCAATGACAATCACTACCTTAGCACCTCTTATAACATCGAGCCTAGCAAATAATCTATGTATACCTGCTACACCTACGTCTACAATCTTCTCAACTTTATTACCAAGAATTAGTGCTGTTTCATATGCTTCTTCAACAACTGGTAAATCAGAAGTTCCAGCTGAAATAATAGCAATATAACTTTCTGTTAATTCTTCTTCTCTTTTTCTAATAGTTATAGTTCTACCTAACTTATTGTACTTTGCCTCACTACATATTTCCTTAATTGAATTAAACATTTCTTCACTGGCTCTTGTAGCTAAAATATTATTTTCTTTAGTAAGCATAAATTCAATGATATTTGTTACCTGTTCTATTGTTTTTCCTTCACAGTATATAACTTCAGGATACCCAGTTCTTATTTGCCTGTGATTGTCAATTACTGCAAAACCTAAATCTTTAAAAGGTAACTCTTCAATTTCTTTTACTGCCTTTTCTATTTCAATCCCACCATTTTTAACGGCTTCTAATAATTTTTTTATATCATCTTTGTCCATACTTTCCTCCTAAAATATACTAAGGCTTTTATTTCAAATTGTAATCACTAAAAAGAGTCTTAATTAAGACTCTTTTTTTGCATAGTAAATAGGGTTTTCTCTTCTTTATTTAAAACTTCATTCATACTACCAGTTCTATATCCCAACATATCTAAAGTAACATAAGTAAACCCAATTTCCTTAAACTTATTTCCTATCTTATCCATAAGTTCAATATTGAAAAATTGCTCTCTTTCTTCAGGGGCAACTTCTATTCTAGCAATCTCTCCATGATGTCTTACTCTAACTTGCTTAATTCCCATATCAAGAAGGAATTGTTCAGCTTGATCTACCATTTTCAACTTAGGTAATGTTATTTTATGCCCATATGGAAATCTAGAAGAAAGACATGCGAATGATGGCTTATCCCAAGTTGGAAGACCAAGTTCCTTAGATAGTTCTCTTATATCATTTTTCGTTAATCCAGCTTGCTTTAAAGGACTAATCACTTCTAATTCCCTAGCAGCCTGCATTCCTGGTCTATAATCTCCGTTATCATCTAAGTTAGAACCATCAAATACATACTTAACTCCATTTTCTAAAGCGACATCCTTAATTTTTGTAAAAAGTTCTTTTTTGCAATAATAACACCTGTTCTTAGGATTACTTGCGAAACCTTCTATATCGAGTTCTTCTGAAGATATTATAATATGTTTTGCTCCCATATCCTTTGCATATTTAATTGCTTCTTTTAGCTCTCTTTCAGGGTAAGTTGATGAAGTCGCTGTAACTGCAATTAGCCTTTCACCTAATACTTCGTAGGCTACTTTTACAAGAAAAGTACTGTCTACTCCACCAGAAAATGCTACAGCAGCACTTCCCTTTTCTTTAATTATATCTTTAAGTAATTGAAATTTTTCTTTAAGTTCCATTCCCCATACCTCCTATAATGTCTTATATACTTCGTTATATATTTTAGATATTGCTACATTATTTTCTTTAGCTAATCTTTTACAATCCTCATATTCAGGTTTTGACTTAACCAATTCGCCATTATAATATGAGTTTTTCACTGTTACCTCTCCATACTTAGTTGTAAGCTTAGAAAACTCTCTGTTTAACATAATCTTCTCTACATTAAACTTCCTAACCCCGATAGAGGTAGTTTCTTTAAAAATAACTTCTAGTACCTTCTTTTCAACCTTTTTATTAACTAATACACTTAGTTTTATTGCTGGTCTTCCTTTTTTCATAATTATAGCAGTTTTGAATACGTCTAATGCTCCCGATTCAAAAAGCTTTTCTTCAACATAACTATATATTTCAGGATTCATATCATCAATGTTAGTTTCAAGTAAGTGTTGTTCTTCAATGTCTTCATTTTTAATTTCTTCTCCTAAATATACTCTTAAAACATTAGGTATTTCAAGTACTCTAGTTCCAAGACCATATCCAATCTTCTCTATTGAAAACTCCGTCTTATCAGTGTAGACTTCAACATTTTCAGCTAAAATTGCTGCACCTGTAGGAGTTGTAGTTTCAAAATTAACTATTCCAGTTTTTACTGGTATATTTTTAAGTATTCTAATTGTTGCTGGTGCTGGCACAGGTATAAGACCATGTGCGCATTTTACAAAGCCTCCACCTAATTGAATTGGTGATGCCATTATCTTGTCAACCTTCAAATAATCCAATGCTATTGCTGCACCTACAATGTCTATTATTGAATCTATAGCGCCAACTTCATGAAAATGAACTTCATCTATTGTTTTTCCGTGAACTTCTGCTTCAGCTTCTGCTATTCTCATAAAAATGGCTAAGCTTAAACTCTTAACCTTATCACTCAACTCACTGGAGCTAATTATATTCTTAATATCATTAAAATTTCTATGTTCATGATGGTGATGTGTTTTATTTTCCGCAATATTTAAATCCTCATGTAAATGTCGTTCATCCATATGCTTATGATGGTGGTTATGATGTTCATGCTGAAAATCTTGATCATCATGTTTATGGGTATGTGTGTGTGCTTCATTATGATATTCTTCATCAATATGAACATGGTTATGATTGTCTTGTTTCTTTATAATTACATCAACTTTAGTGCCAGTTATACCGTTTTTAATATCTTTTTTAATTTTTATATCATACTCAGAAGAAATATTTAATTTCGCAATCTCGTTTAGTAAGTATTCTTTGTCCACTCCTAAATCGATAAGTGCTCCTAAATTCATATCTCCACTAATTCCACAAAAGCAATCATAATATAATATTTTCATCTTATTCTCTCCATTACATTTGTTATTTAACTTTCTTTAGAACTTTTATGTCTATATAGAGAGATGTACAGCTCCCAATTTAGTTTGGTCTATTAAAATCACTTATTCATAATAATTTTAAGGATATATTTAAAGTAGAACCTGTACATCTTAATTTTTTACTATTTAAATTCTTAACTTCTTATCTTTTATGCAAACACTTCTTTGATAGTTTGTAAATGCTCACGGATAGGAAGACTTTGTGGACAATGTTGTTCACATTTACCACACTTTACGCAGCTTGTTGCCTTTTCTTTTGCTGGTAAATTCTCATATGACTTGTCTCCAGGGAACATGTTATAAGTATTATATGCACTGAAGCATCTTGGTATATTTACTCCTGCAGGACATGGCATACAATATCCACAAGCAGTACAGTTAACTTTCATCTTACCTTTTATTATAGTCTTAACTTCATCAACTATTGCTAATTCTTTTTCAGTCAATGAATTTTCAGGAGTTTCACCAGCTGCTTTTATATTTTCTACTAATTGCTCTAAAGTGTTCATTCCGCTTAGTACAACTTTTACTTCTGGGTGATTCCATACCCACTTTAAAGCCCACTCTGCTGGAGATCTCTTTACATCTGCTTTATCAAAAGCTTCTTTTGCTTCATCAGGGATATTTACAAGTTTTCCACCTCTGATAGGTTCCATTATAGTAACCCCTAAACCTCTTGCAGCAGCATATTCTAAGCCTTCAGTTCCTGCTTGAAATTCTTCATCTAAATAGTTATATTGTATTTGGCAGAATGACCAATTATAATAATCAACTATTTCTTTAAATACTTCTAATTTATCATGGAATGAGAAACCAGCATATTTTATTCTACCATCTTTTATAGCAGTATCTAAAAATTCATCTATCCCATTTGCTTTTAATCTTTCCCAATCAGTTTTATTTAAAGCATGTACCAAATAGAAATCTATATGATCTGTATCCAAACGTTCAAGTTGTTCATTTAAATATTTATCCATATCGCTTCTTGACTGTATTAACCAGCTTGGAAGCTTTGTTGCTAATTTTACTTTTTCTCTATATCCATCTTTTAACGCTCTTCCAACAAAAGGTTCACTTGCACCGCCACCTCTAGTCATGCCATTACCATGGTATGGGTAAGCTGTGTCTATATAGTTTACGCCGTTATCTATTGCATAACGAACTAAACCCATTGATTTTTCTTCATCAATTTGGGATGGATCTCCTCCTGGTATCAATGGTAGTCTCATACATCCAAAACCTAAAATTGAAACCTTTTCATTTGTCTTACCAAACTCTCTGTATAACATCTCGACTCCTCCTCATACTCTTGACACATATGCTTTAACCTAAATCATATATGCAAAACCAAACTAATAAGCCAGGCTCCGCGGGCAATTATGAAAAAGATTTGACAATATGAATCTTAAATATTTTCCTTTTAAAATACTATTATTTGATGTTTGTTTCCATATATTATAAATATTACACCTTAAAGTGTACTCTAAGTCAATATAGTGACTAAATCTTTTTCGTAAAATGTAATAGTAAATTCGTGAATGCAAGGTTAAATTCGTGTTTGACGATTTTAGTCTTGCACAAAATATGGTAAGGTAGTCTCCTTAGATGAATCTCAACCCCCCCTTTATTAATGTAAGTAGAATTTAATCTTACATATCTATGGGATAAAATAAAAGAAATTAACCCTTGAAACTTCATAAGAAGTTTAAGATTAATTTCTTTTCTAAATAAAACTATACTATATATACATACTTATCTAAATTCCCTAATTATGAATATTTATATATCTATAGCATAGTTTATTTTTTGCATATTTTATCTTTTTATAAAATTCACTATACTGCTGCTCCACTATTTTCGCAGTTATTGATAGTCTTGCAGCAACAGTTATCTGTTTTCTTTTCTTCTATTAGACCAGTGTAATGATTAAGCTTCCAATTGATCATTTCTAGATTATTGTTCATCTCCTTAATTTTTTGTTCAGTTATCTTCTTTTGTGCCAGTATAATTTCTCTTCTTAATTCTAAGGTTCCGTCACCTTCCATACAAAGAGCAACAAAGTTCTTAATCTTTGAAATGGCCATTCCAGTATTACGTAAACAGCATATAAGCTTTATCCATTCAATATCATCTTCACTGAAGTTTCTAATCCCATGTTCATCACGTGCTATATTGGGAAGTAATCCCTCTTTTTCATAATATCTTATCGCATACTCAGTTAAATCAAATTTTTCAGCTACTTGCTTTATCATGTATTTCATAAAAAACAACTTCCCTTCTATAACCTAGCTTTGTGTACAAGTTTAATATAACTCCTTTTGTAGTATATAAGTCAAGTGGTATAGACAGAAAATTTCAGAATTTTTATCTTTCCTATACATTTCCCAATATAACTCTATTCAAATACTTACCTGCAACTTCTTCTGCTTTCCTCATAAATGTTAAATCTGTTGGAGAATTCATTAATTTATAACGTGGAAAATATCTTGAAAGATGTAAAGGTATATCTTTATTTATACTACTTAAAAACCTTGCTATTTCTTCTACCTCTTCTAAACTATCATTTTCACCGCTAACTAATAAAGTTGTTATTTCAACATGACATTTTTGTGCCGCTATCTCAATAGTCTTTAATACTGGCTTCAAGCTTCCGCCACATAAATTCTTGTAATAGCTGTTACTATAACTTTTTAAGTCTATATTCATAGCATCAACATAAGGGAGTAGCTTATTTAATGGTTCTTCGCTTATATACCCATTAGTTACGATTACAACAGAAGCATTTTCATCAGTTTCTTTTAGAAGCTTTGAACAGTCATATACATACTCATACCATATACTAGGTTCGTTATAAGTAAATGCTAAACCTATATTATCTTTTGTTGTCAACGCTGTTTTTACTAATTCTTCTTTTGAAACAAATTCACTTTTGGTTATCAGTTGAGATATCCTATAGTTTTGACAAAATCCACATACAAAATTACATCCAAAGCTCCCCACTGACAAAATAAAACTTTCTGGTTTAAAATAATATAACGGCTTTTTTTCTATTGGATCCAATGCAGCTGAGGTTATTTCTCCATAATTTAATGTATAAAGTTTTCCATCCTCATGAGTTCTCACATTGCATTTTCCTATATGCCCATTTTCAATTACACAATTATGGGGACACAAATAACAGTGTACTTTATCTTTAAGATTTTCATAAAACATAGCTTCTTTTTTCATTCTTATAGCATTCTCCTAGCTTTCTTTATGTCTTATAACTTGAAATCTTTGTATAGTGTACTCATCCTCTTGATCTATATTTCCCTTTTCTAAGGCTATAGAAAGCTGCTCTTCAACTGTATTTACTCCTTCTAAGTCAGGCAGTAAGAGTCCTGTTTTCATCATATACCTTACAATAACACCATATTCCTTAGGATTTAAATCATCCTTTGTTGCCACCTCAGGTTCGGTCAAAACATCTACAGAAAAATCAATATCAAGAAGTTCTTCTTCTTCCACTTCATAAAATCTTGGATCGTTAATTCCTGCTTCTATAGCATTTCTAATAATTTCTTTTGCTACATTATCTGTCGCTGGAAATATAGTACCTATACACCCTCTTAAATCACCATTTTTCTTTAGTGATACAAATACACCTCTTTGCATATTTTTCATTTCATCAGGTACATATTCAGGAATTTCTTTAAGTTTTCTCCTAGTGTTTAAATAAGTAGTAAGGCTTTCTCTAGCAAGTCTTACGTAAGGATCACTTTGTTTATTCTTTTTTTCATAGTGTAATTTTCTAAGTTCCTCTAATTCACTAAGCTTTGGCTCATCTTCAGACAAAATACTAAATTTCATTATTCCATACCCAACTCCAAAAGTTCCTTCATAACTCAAAAGATCACCATTAAATTTTTTACCTTCAAGTGCACCAAGTAGCGTTACTGTTGACCGTCTTCCACATTCACCAGCTTCGCAAACAGTTTCTTTATCAATACTTAATACTGTTTTAACATCACCTTTTGCTAAGTTATCAAGAAACTCTCTGTCAAACTTCTCACCAAATGGATTATATCCATATGGCCCTTCCGCTTTAAGTTTATGAGATAAGTCTCCACTTGCTATAAAAACAGCATTTTCATTTAATTCCTCTACTGCTTTTCTTATAGCAATTCCAAACTTATATAAGTCTATATCACTTAAGGCTGCATAAGTTATATGTACGAATTTGTAGTTACTATAATGTTTATTTATGAAATAAAGAGGAACAATCGCTCCATGATCTAATGTAACTGATTGCTTATACTTATTTAAAAGAGAATTAGTTGCCATTATAACTGGTATTCCCTCTCCATATGCTATTTCGTATATTTTTGCTGTTAATTCTTTGTTTATTTTAAGTTTCATATTTACGTTGGGAACTCTAAAGTTTTTTAAATCACCATATATCTCATTCTCATAACTTATTGCAATAGCATCTTGAAACATCACTCCATGAGGAGTAACTAATACAATAGTATCTGGAGCCTTTTTAGCAATATCTTCACCAACTACATGAAAACTATTGCAAGTTGCACTTATCTTTTCTTCTTCTCCTTTACCTACTTCTGGTACAGCTATTGGAGGATGTGGTAATAAATAGAAGCCCTTTAAATTCAAAATAATCACCTCTTTATTGTAGTTATATCCTTAATCTGAAAATTAGTTTTACCAACTTATATTATTAAATACTTCAGTGATTTTTTTACTTTTATATACAGTAAAAAATCAGCTACTTATATATTATTTCATATGCAAGTAGCTGATATATAGATGTACCTTTTTAAATAATGGCTTTTTCAAAGCTTTCAATTATATCTTCGTATTCTTCTAGTCCAACAGATACCCTAATTAAGGTGTCACTAACACCAAGTGCCTCTCTCTCTTCTCTCGGTATAGCTGCATGTGACATTTTCGCTGGATAAGAAACAATAGTTTCCACACCACCTAGAGAAACAGCAAAAGCAGCATTCTCTATATTATTAAGAAAATATTTCGTTTGCTCTAAAGTTTTAAACTTAAAAGAAAGCACTGCGCCAGCACCAGAGGCTTGAGAAAAATGAATATCTTTTCCTATATGACCTTCTAATCCTGGATAGTAAACTTTTTCTACCTGTTCCTGCTCTTGAAGCCATGCTGAAAGCTTCAGCGCAGTTGCTTGATGAGCATCTAATCTTATTTTTAATGTCTTAAGCCCTCTAAGAAGTAACCAACAATCTTGAGGTCCAAGTATAGCTCCAAAAGAATTTTGTATAGTGTATATCCTGTCTGCTAATTCTTTAGTTTTAGCAACAGCAAGTCCGCCTACCACATCGCTATGTCCACCTATAAACTTGGTAGCACTATGAACTACAATATCAGCACCTAAATCTAATGGTCTTTGTAGATATGGTGACATAAAAGTATTATCTACTATTACGATTATATCTTTCTCCTTTACTAAAGATATAGCACCTTTTAAATCTGTTATTTTAAGCAGAGGATTTGAAGGTGTCTCTAAGAAAATTGCTTTTGTATTTTCCTTAATTGCACTTCTTATATTTTCTAATTTAGATGCATCAACAAAAGTGAACTCTATATTAAATCTGCTGAGTACTTTAGTAGTTATTCTATATGTTCCTCCATATACATCTTCACAGATTATAATATGGTCTCCAGCTGAAAATATTGATAAAACAGATGATGTGGCTGCCATACCTGAAGAAAAGGCAAAACCTCTATGTCCATTTTCAAGTTGAGCAATTGTGTCTTCTAACGCTTCCCTTGTAGGATTTCCACTTCTAGAATAATCATACTTTCCAAAGCTATCTATGTCTCTTTGATGAAAGGTAGAAGCCTGGTATATTGGTATACTTAGTGCGCCTGTTTCTTCATCTATCTCATTTCCATTATGAATTAATTTTGTCCCAAATTTCATATTTAACACCCCAATGCACTTTCTAAATCTTCAATTAGATCACTTATATTCTCAATACCTACAGATAGCCTTAATAAATCTTCTGTCACTCCAAGTTTCTTCTTAATTTCAGCTGGAATTTCTGCGTGTGTTTGAGTTTGTGGATAGGTGATCAGAGTCTCAACACCACCTAAACTTTCTGCAAAGTTTATGACTTTGACATTCTTTAAGATTTTAGCTACATCCTCCTGGTTTTTAACTTTAAATGATATCATTGAACCAAAACCAGTTGCCTGTCTTTTAGAGATTTCATATCCTTTATGCTCAGGTAAACCTACGTAAAACACTTCTTTTATCTTAGGATGCTTTTTCAAAAATTCAGCAACTTCTATTGCATTTTCTTGACTTTTCTCCATTCTTATATGTAATGTTTTTATTCCTCTTAGTATGAGCCATGAGTCAAAAGGCGCTAAGGTTGCACCTGTAGATTTTTCATAAAATCTTATTCTTTCATTTATCCATTCTTCATTAGTTACCACAAAACCAGCAAGAGTATCGTTATGTCCGCCAAGGTACTTTGTTCCACTATGAACCACTATATGAGCACCTAAATTAATAGGTTTTTGAAAATATGGTGTTAAAAATGTATTGTCTACTATTACAATTAGATTTTTCTCTTTTGCTATCTTCACCACTTCATTGATATTTACAACTTTCATCATAGGATTTGAGGGCGTTTCTATAAAGATGGCTTTAGTATTTTCCTTGATATTTTTTATTACATCATTTAAATCAGTGGTATCTATAAAATCATGTTCTATTCCATAAGGTCCATAAATATCTCTAAATAATCTAAAGGTACCTCCATATAAATCATCAGAAACCAAAATATGATCACCAGATTTAAAAAGGCTTAGCACTGCAGTTACAGCTGCTACACCTGTAGAAAAGCCAGCACCAAATTTTGCTCCTTCAAGTCTTGCCACAGTTTTCTCTACCTCTTCTCTAGTAGGATTTTGCAATCTAGAATAATCATATCCCGTACTTTCATTCAAGCCCCCATGCTTGAATGTAGCTGTCTGATATATTGGAAAGCTTATTGCACCAGTTAACGGATCAAATCCCTTACTTCCATGTACTGCTGTAGTCTCAAATTTCAGTAATTTTTCTGCACACATATTAAATGCCCCCTTAATATTTTGCTTATAAAAGTCGACAACAAAATTTTCAAGTCTGTTTAACATACTTATTCACATATATAATTAGTCTAAAGAATAAAAAAATGCCAGAGAATAAACTCTGGCATGTATTTACTACAGAAATCTATTCTCATCTTCCAGTTATATATAACTGCAGGAATTAGCACCATTACATAAATTAAATGAAATTTATGCTGGTTGCTGGGTTTCACAGGGCCAGTCCCTCCACCTCTCGAGATAAGTTAAAACTATTATTTAATTAATACATATTATATGCTTTGTATTAGTTTTCTGTCAACATATTTTATGCAATTTTACCAATTTAATAATTACTTTTTCATATCAATGGTTAGTTTAAAATTTCATATTTTTTTGTATAGTAAAAATTATTATGGATTTATCTTACGATAAATCCATAATATTAAACTAATATTCTATAAATTATATATCTAAATTACCCTCTTAATTATCTAATTTATTTTTTAATTTTATCTAAAAGATGTCTTTAGAGCATCCTTCAAAACCTTAGGATTTTTCTTATATGGTGTTACTGGACAAATCTTCTTATCTTTTACACCAAATAAAGTATATATTGCAATTCTGGCTGCACGAACAGAATATTCTTCAGTAAATACCATATCCTCTGGTATTTCAACAAATTGACTTATCATTGCAAAATTTGTTGACCCCTTTGGAACAACTTCTGGTCTATCAGTCTTCTTACGAGGTTGGAACTGAGAATCTATATACGGCATCATACAAGGAATTACATTTACTACGGTATCCATTATTTCTTCTGTCTTATCCTCCATATGAAGATGATGTAATAGCTCTATTAATATTTCTTCACCAGTACATTCTCTCATAGGTTTCTTAACATAATCCCCTATTCTGTCAGTATATAATCCATATCCCCAGAAAATAGTTGTATCAAGTGGTTGATTTTTAAAATGTGGTTGAGCTGCAACTACTATGCTCATCAACCAATTTGAGTCTTTGAAGGTCATTAATGCTCCACTGCCAGGGGCGTTTGAAGAAAACTTTTCAATAAGCTTAAGTAACTTATTACCTTTACAAGTTACAGTAAAGCTCTCCCAGTTTGTTTCTTCATGATGCCCAAAGAACGGTTCTGGATTTCCAAGTCCCCACTTTTTCTTAGCAACTTTAGCCCATAATTCTCCTGAAATCGGCTTATTTGTAGTATATTCTGGCGCACTATGCATATCGCCTAAAGTTGCGTTATCTGTCATGCATCCATTTATCATAATGCATACATCATCATCCTTTAGCTCGATAACTTTTTCCCCTTCACCATCTTGTACATGTATTGCTGTTACTGTTATTTCTTCACCTGGTTTAAAATCAAGATCAGTAACAGTAGCATTTATACTAAAATCAACATTAAAACCTTCTAAAAAAGTTTTTAATGGAAGAATAACTGAATCGTATTGATTATATGGAGTTCTTGTTACACCTTCTAAAGTTTCTATACGGGAGAACTCAAAAATCATACGATCCATATATCTCTTGAATTCAAATAAACTAGACCATTTTTGAAAAGCAAAAGTAGTCTGCCACATATACCAAAAATTTGTTTCAAAGAAATGTGGTGTATGTTTAAACCATTGTTCAATTGTCATATCGTCAAGCTTATCTTCAGATGTAGCCATAAGCTTTCCAAGTGCCATACGATCAGCATTATTGAACCCCATGCTAGTTACATCTTGAATGACCCCGTTTCTGTCTATTAGTCTTGCTTTTGCATAAGTTGGATGTGACTTATCAAAATTTAATATTTCTTCAGTTACACTCATGTTAGGCATATCTAATGATGGTACAGTTGCTAGTAATTCCCAAAAATTTTCATAAGTCTCTTCGTTTAGCATTCTACCGCCTCTGCAAATAAAACCATTTACTGCATCTCCAGCACCATCATTGCTACCACCAAGTATCTTAAGACCTTCTATTATATGAATATTTTCACCCTTAAAATTACAATCTCTTATAAGATAAGCTGCTCCAGCTAAAGAAGCCAATCCGCCTCCAACAAAATAAACCTGTTTATCTTCACTGTTACTAACTTTAGGTAAACTTTTTTCTGTTTTTTGGGCTCTGTCCTTTAACTTTTTCGCACCAATTGCTGCTACCGTTGCAGCACCAGCTATTGCCCCTAATGCAAGTAATATATTTACGTTATCCTTATTAGACTTTTTACTCATACCTTTTTCCTCCATTAACTTAAATAAATAAATTATCAAACTAGTGCAACCTAAGTTTTGGTATATAAACTCTTTAATAACAATTATAAGGCAATGATTTTTTATTGTAATTATACAGTTTGTGTGGTTTGTCTAGAAACTGCACAATTTTATATAAATGATTCCAAAACTCATTGCCACAGATTCATGATAAAACTTTACACACATTTGCGTTTTTGCATAATTGCATATTAATCTATTTATAGTTATTACACTTGTTTAATAGAGGCTATATGTACGAATATAAAGTTTTAATTAGAAATTTAACACAAGACTATTAAGTTTTTGAAGCTTAAGTGAGTTCACACCTCTCCAGTACTTTCCTCCAATGCCTTTTTAATACCTGCTTTGAATCCTGCCTTAAACCCCTTTTTGTAACCTTTTTTCCCTGCTTTTTTAGCTTTCTTTTTTATGATCTTTTTAAGCTTCTTTTGTTCATTTTTGTTTCCGCTTCCATATAGTTCATTTCCCCCAGCTGTGTTCTCATTTTCCATTACCCATACCCCTTCATTAAAATTATTATTTATAAATACATTTAAATTAATTATAAATCTGATTCCCCCTGCAAATCCAAGTAAGAAATCCCCTCTGTTTTTTAGACTTGTTTACTGATAAAAAGAACTTTCTAAATGTAATTACTAAAATACTAAAAAGATTTTCTTCATTTCAAAATAAGGGCACTATATTAAATAATATATGTCCTTTTCAAATTAAAGGAACTAAAATAAAGGTCTTAGATGAAATCTTACAGCCAAAACATTTAAATCAAAATTTAAATACATATGTGAAAATATCCTTTACTTATATTACGTGTGTCATATGCACTTTGGTAGATGTATAATATTAATATACCAACTTTGTATTAGGGGGAAAAATGTACATAGATATTGACAATAAAGAAAATAATCAAAGTTTTAATGAAAATTTAATTGGTGTTGCTCATATTGATTCTAGAGGTAAAATAAAGTCTAATCAAAAGATTTGTGATAATACCGTAGTGCATAATTTTACATTAACCGAATCTAATTTTAATACTAATAAAATTAATTTAATAAAGATACCTAGATGGTTGACTATCCCAGTATCTATTATCTTGTATCTTTATTTATTTTTAGATCACAATAAAATTTTTGGTACTTTAAACCTTTTCGCTGGTTTTTATCTTATGTATTACTTCTCAGAAAAAAGCATAAGATTTAAGAAACGTATCTTTTTTATAAAATTTATAATTATGGCTTTGATCACAATATACATGCTTTTCTTTGGAGTTGGAGCTATATTATCTGATTCTTTAGGCAGTACAGATGTAAAAAGCACTAATCAAACCCCTTCAATTGAGGCTTCATCAAATTATCTTTACTTATTTGTATAAATGTAAAAGCATCCCGAATCTAAGTTTAAAATTCGGGATGCTTTTAATTATATTATTAAGGTAATTTATTTCCTGCTGCAAGGTATATTGAATACCATTCTTCTCTACTAAGTTCAACTTTTGAAGCTGCACAGATTTCTCTTATACGATTTGGACTCATTGAACCAACTATTGTTTGAATCTTTGCTGGATGTCTTAAAATCCAAGCTGTAGCTATTGCTGTATTTGTTACACATTTTTTCTCTGCTATTTCATCAATTTTCTTGTTTAGTTCAGGGAATTTATCATTATTTAAAAATACCCCTTCAAAGAATCCATACTGGTATGGAGACCATGCTTGTATTGTTATATCTTTAAGTCGACAATATTCAAGAATACTTCCATCTCTATCAACAGATCCATCAACCTTCATATTTACATTTATACCTGAATCAATCATTCCAGTGTGCATCACACCAAATTGTAATTGATTGATTATAATGTTGTTTTCACCTAAGTATTTATTTAGAAGCTCTATTTGCATTGGATTTTGATTACTTACTCCAAAGTATTTTACCTTACCACTATCATGTAGTTGAGTAAATGCTTCTGCAACCTCTTCAGGTTCCATTAGAGTATCTGGACGATGCAATAATAAGGTATCCACATAATCTGTTTTTAATCTTTTTAAGCTTCCTTCTACTGATGCTAAAATATGCTCTTTTGAAAAGTCGAACATCTTACCTGGAACTATTCCGCATTTAGTTTGTATTATCATCTTTTCTCTTATATCTGAATTCATTCCTATTGCATCAGCAAATATTTCTTCAGATTTTCCACCGCCATAGATATCTGCATGATCAAAGAAATTTATGCCTTCTTCCAAAGAAACCTTAATTACTTTTTCAGCTTCTTCTTTGCTTAATGCAGCCATTCTCATGCAACCTAGAGAAATTTCAGAACCATCAATTTTACCATTACCTATTTTTATATTTTTCATTACTTCGCCTCCTAGTATAACTTTCACTATAAATTATGAAAACCAACAATTGTTTACCTTTTTAATTTACTATTTTTATTGTACAAAACATTTTATCGAAATTCAAATGAAAACATTTTCTGTTTTTGAAAATATCCAGTTCTTTCTATAAGATTTATGGTATTTTCTTTATTACTCACCTTACTATAAATAACCTTATAAAGTAAAAGGTCTCTAAAGTGACCTTTTTAACGGCTATAAAAATTTCACACTTTTTTTTACAGTAAAAAAGTTGGATCAAAAAGACCCAACTTAATATCACTACTTATCTAGCAAATTGCTTTTTCTTATTAGTACTTTTATCTCTACTTAATAGCTTAGCTTTCTTCTCTGCAAACTCAGCCTCTTTCTTAAGTTTCACAAAGTTTTTCCATCTTTCAGTAGATAATTCACCACTTTCTAGTGCAGCTTTAACCGCACATCCTGGTTCAGTTTGATGCTTACAATCACTAAATTTGCAATTTAGCTCTAATTGTTCTACATCAGAGAAAGTAGCATTAAGACCATCATCAACAACCCACATACCAAGCTCCCTCATACCAGGAGTATCAATTATCATCGTACCATTCTTTAGCATAATAAGCTGTCTATGAGTTGTGGTATGCTTTCCCTTACTATCATCTTCTCTAATACCATTTACACGCATTATCTCTTCTTCAGCTATAGCATTTACCAATGATGACTTTCCTACACCGGATGATCCGAGAAGCACAATTGTTTTTCCTGGTTTTACAAAGTCTTTAATTTCATCAAATCCCTGTCCTGTATATGAACTTACAGCAATGATTGGTACACCAATGGCTACTGTTTCTAATTCAGCTATATAGCTTTCATAAGCATCACATAAATCTGCTTTAGTAAGAATTATAACAGGGTTTGCTCCACTCTCCCAAGCACAAGTCAAATAGCGTTCAATTCTCTTTATACTAAAATCATAGTTAAGTGATGTCACGATAAATACATAATCAAAATTTGTTGCAACTATCTGTTCTTTTTCATTAAAAGAATCAATTCTAGCAAACTTGCTTTTTCTATCAAGAACCTTATATATTATGTCATCTCCCATAGGATTTTTCTTTACTAAAACAAAGTCTCCTATTGCTGGATACACACTGCTTGCACTATCATTATAAAAAATTGATCCTTTAAGCTTTGCACTATTTTCACCTTCACTAGTCATAAGTTTGTAGTATTCTCTATGCACTTCAAGAATCCTTGCTGGTACTAGTTCACTACAATCCATCTGAGTTTCATCTATTTGTCTTTCATAAAATTCATTATATCCATATTGTTTTATAATATTGTTCATCTAATTCCTCCAAATTTATATAGTTGTTTTCTATCTTAAAATTACCTGTTAAAATCACCATATTAAATCACTCCTTTTAAAAAAATTTGTTTTTGTATCAATATTTTGATATAAGTTTTTAATGTCTGATTTTTGTTTTAGTCTAAAAATGGGCATAAAAATACCGTAGATAAACAACCCTTAATGTGCTGCTATCTACGGTTAAAACTTGCAGAGTTATATAGCTTTTAAGCTATATAACGGTACAAAAAAAACACGACCTTCCTGCCGTGTTACTAATCCATTTTAGACAGTATATTATGAAAGGTTATATATTACTGCAAAAATACAACACAAACAAAGGGCATGCTTACCCTACAGTTATATTCTTGCCCATATTTAGTTTTAGACTGCAATCACCTTTAAATTTGCATTCATAAAACAACACTCCTTTCAATGCAAAATACTATTATTAGTACTTTTATATTTTCATTGTATTTAATTATGTAATTTTTGTCAACTAATTTATTCTATGTTTTACTAATCACACATTCTTAACAACCCAAATCTATTTGTTATATTAATTAAATAATTACTTATACTATAAAAGACTTAATTGATAAATTTACTTTTAGGAGTTTAACTATGGATAGTTCAAAATTTAGACGCACCACTGCAAGAAGAACATTAGCCTATATCAGTACCTTAGGGTCAACTCAACTTCACTTAAGAAATCCTTTTGTTATTGCAGCTTGGTCTGTAGCCTTTCCAGGAATGGGGCACCTTCTCTTATCTAAATATTTACGAGGTTTTGTGCTCTTTCTATGGGAAGTATATATAAACTACAAAGCACATATTAACCTATTGATATTATATTCATGTATAGGTGATTTTGAAAAAGCTAAACAAGTTACAGATATTCAATGGATGTCCTTGTACATTCCAACTTATATATTTTCTATATGGGATAGTTATAGAACTACAGTTGACTTAAATAATGAATATATTTTAGCTAAACGAGAAGATGCTGATATAAATTCATTTACTCTAAACTTTATCGAAATCAATTACTTAGATAAAAGAAACCCTTGGGTCTCAGCCACTTGGTCATTATTAATCCCTGGATCAGGTCAGCTTTATATTCATAGACTTATTACAGCGTTTTTTCTCATAGCTTGGTGGATTATTATCAGCTTTAACTCCAAGCTTCTTCCAGCAGCACATTACACAGCAATGGGAGATTTTAACAGTGTAAAATCTATATTAAATATGCAGTGGTTTTTAAATATCCCTTCTGTTTATTTTTTTGCCATGTATGATGCTTATGTAAACACTGTAGAAAATAATAAATTATTTGATTGGGAACAAAGTAAGTTTTTAAAGAAAACTTATCAATTTACAAGTTTTAATATGCCTTCAAAAAACGACGAAAGCGGTGCCAAAATGCATATAGTTTCTACCTTTGATCATTGTATATATTTAGAACTAGCAATTACTGAAATAGAAGAAACCGGAATAAAAAAGGAAAACATTCTAGCTATTCCTATGGATAAAAAAAATGACGATATAAAGCTTTTTGATTCAATCCATAATTCTGATGGATTGAGTTTACTGGATTTACCTGCAATTTTAGCAGTGATTTTTGGGATTTTTGGAGGAATCTATGGTTTCGTATTAAAATGGGGGCCATTCCTATGGGGATTAATAGCTATTTTGACAGGAATAATCTTAGGATTAATTATAAAACTAATACTCATAAAAAAATCTAACCATGAGAATCAAAAAAAAGGAACAGAAGTCGTTTTAATAATTGAGTGTAATGAAACTGAATTAGATATGATAAAATCAATACTTTGGTCAAATAAAGCCCTTGGAGTTAGCAGTTTATCCATAAACAAAAATTGACCTATTTCATTTTTAAATTTCTGCTTTATTTGTATCAAATATAATTGAAACATAAAATACTTTTATATATTGTTAATATTTCCACATACTTCTTACTCTATCTAAACATTAATATTTACATTTTAATAAAAGTATAGTAAATTGTTAACGTGGGTGGCATCTAACGAGCTACACCAGACTTTTTAATAAATAAAAATTATGCGCATATCTAAATGAATGGGACATATTTTATCTCAGGTATCATCTTATAATGAAGACTTATGTCTTTAATTAACTGGAGGTGACGCCTATCAAAATTGGCTTTATAGGAGCAGGCAAAGTTGGTTTTTCTCTTGGAAAATACTTTGTCCAAAATAATATTGAAGTAACTGGTTATTTTAGTAAGACTCTGACTTCTTCGAAAGAAGCAGCTATATTTACTGAAACCAGATTTTATTCTAACTTAGAGGATTTAGTTTCTGAAAGTGATATTATATTTATCACTACACCTGATGATGAAATATCTAACATATGGACGCGCATAAAAATTTTAAATATAAGAGAAAAAATAATTTGTCACGCTAGTGGCTCTCTTTCTTCCAATATCTTTTCTGATATCAAAAAGTCTGATGCATATGCTTATTCAATTCACCCTTTATTTCCAATATCCAATAAATATGAAAGCTATAAAAAACTAAAAGATGCATTTTTCACTATTGAAGGTGATAAAAAATATCTTGAAAGTTTTGTTTCCATGTTCGAAGAACTAAAAAATCCAATTATTACGCTTAGCAAAGACGATAAAACGCTTTATCACTTAGCTGCTGTTACATCAAGCAATTTAGTCAATGCTCTTATTAGCTTTTCCTGCTCTTATCTTAAAGAGTATGGATTCAGTGAAAAAGATGCAATAAATGCACTTTATCCACTAATCTTGTCCAATATTGAGAATGTGAAAAAGAATGGGCTTATAAACTCCTTAACTGGACCAGTGGAAAGATGCGATTTGAATACTATAAAAAAACATCTTGATGTTATACCTACAGAGCATAAAGCTAATTACACAACTTTGTCTTCGGAACTTTTATATCTTTCTAAACTTAAAAATATGAATATTGATTATGAAAAATTGGAAAAGTTTTTGATAAATCAGGAGGAATAAAATTGAAAAACACAGTAACTACCTTTAAAGACTCTAAAAATAATGGCAATAAGCTAACTATGTTAACTTCCTATGACTACTCTACATCAAAATTAATTGACGCAGCTGGAGTTAATGGCATTTTAGTAGGTGATTCTCTTGGTATGGTATGCCTAGGTTATGAAGATACCTTAAGTGTTACTATGGACGACATGCTCCATCATTGTAAAGCTGTTACAAGGGGAAATAAAAATGCACTTGTTGTTTGTGATATGCCTTTTATGTCTTATCAAACTTCTGTATACGATGCAGTTTGTAACGCTGGTAGACTAATAAAAGAAGGAAAAGCTCATGCTATTAAACTTGAAGGTGGCTCAGAGTTTTCTGAACATGTTAATGCAATAGTAAAGGCTTCAATTCCTGTTATGGGACATATTGGCCTAACCCCTCAATCAATAAACTCCTTTGGTGGGTTTAAGGTTCAAGGAAAAAGCGAAACTGCTGCAAAGAAATTGATTGAAGATGCTTTAGCACTAGAAGAAGCTGGAGCTTTTGCTATTGTACTTGAATGTGTACCAGCTAAACTTGCTGAAATTATATCAAAAAAAATATCAATTCCTACAATTGGAATAGGTGCAGGCAATAAATGTGATGGACAGATACTGGTTTATCAAGATTTACTTGCTCTTTTCTCTGATTTTAAACCTAAGTTTGTAAAGCAATATGCAAATATTGGTGATCAAATGAAGCTAGCTTTTTCTCAATATATCGAAGAAGTAAATGATGGAAGCTTCCCTTCAGCAGAGCATGAATTTACTATTTCCGACGATGTATTAGAAAAACTTTATTAAATTCTAGGGAGGATTTTAAAATGCAAATTATCAATAAAATAAGTGATGTTAGAGAAATTGTTAAGCAGTGGCAAAAAGAAGGTCTTTCTGTAGGTTTTGTACCAACCATGGGATATCTTCATGAAGGCCATGCTTCATTAATTGAAGCTGCAAGTAAAGAAAACCATAAGGTTGTAGTAAGTATCTTTGTTAATCCAATTCAATTTGGTCCAAAAGAAGATTTAGATAAATATCCGAGAGATCTTAAAAGAGATAGCAAAATAGTTGAAGCTTCTGGTGGGGATTTAATATTTAATCCAAATCCTTCTGAGATGTATGTGGAGGATTTCTCCTCCTTCGTTGAAGTTAATTCTCTTACTGATGGACTTTGCGGAGCTAAAAGACCTGGACACTTCAAAGGAGTTTGTACTGTAGTTACTAAGTTATTTAATATAGTTACACCTGATAAAGCATATTTCGGTGAGAAGGATGCTCAGCAACTTGCAGTGATAAAGAAAATGGTAAGAGACTTAAACATTCCTGTAGAAATAATAGGCTGTCCTATTATTAGAGAAAATGATGGACTTGCAAAAAGCTCAAGAAATATTTATCTAAATGCGGAAGAAAGAACTGCTGCACTAATACTAAGTAAAAGTCTAGAAAAAGCCAAAAGTGCTTTAACAGCTGGAGAAAGGTCCAGCGAAAAAATTAGAGATATCATAATTGATACGCTTTCATCGGAACCTTTAGCTAAAATTGATTATGTTGAAATTGTAGACAGCACATCACTAACTTCTATTAATTACATAGAAAACAGTATCCTTATTGCTATTGCAGTCTTTATGGGAAAAACTAGATTAATAGATAATTTTACTTTTAAACTTTAATTTTTTGGGGGATAAATAATGATATTAAATATGCTTAAATCTAAAATTCACAGAGCGACTGTAACTCAAGCTGAGTTAAACTATGTTGGAAGCATTACTATTGATAAAGTTCTTATGGAAGCTGCTGGGATTCATGAATATGAGAAGGTTGCTATAGCTGATATAGATAATGGAGAAAGACTTGAAACTTACGTAATAGCTGGTGAGCCTAACAGTGGTGTTATTTGTCTTAATGGTGCTGCTGCTCGTTGCGTGCAAAAAGGCGACAAAGTAATAATAATGTGCTATTGTCAATTGGATGAAATTGAGATAAAGGAACATAAACCTACTGTTGTATTTGTAAATGATGATAACTCTATTTTAAACGTAGGCAACTATGAAAAACACGGCGAAATATCAGATAAGTATTTAAATGAATAAATAATTTTATAGCATGATTAAATAAAAGCTAAATAAAATTTAATGGTACAGCATTTTAATAAATATATGCTGTACCTCTTTATTCCTATATACTTTCTATTTAATTAAGCTCATAACTGCATTTACTCATAAACCTCATTACCATAATTGCAATTACAATTGATGCTATAAATATAAAAATGAAGTATATTGGTCCTAGTAAAGGAATAAATACAAAAATAAATGCCAATGCAAATCCAATCTGCAAAAACAAATACTGACTCCATTTTTCACCAGCCTCTAACTCTAAAAATCTGTTTTCTTTTTGCCTTGCCATATCTTGTATTCCTTGAAAAAGATTATAGATTGTGAGTAAGTTAAATATTATATACACAATAAAAAGAATCATTGAAATTAAAGCTGAAGTTGTAAATGTAAAATTTGTAATTGGTATAGATGAATTAAAAATCCTAGGAATTGATAAAATTATTAAAACTATATTATACTTTCCGGCCTTTAAAAAAAAGCTGCTTTCATTTGACAGTTTGCTAAAACCAACAGCAAATAAGATATATCCTACTATGTCTGGCAAAATATCAAAATTATTAATGCTAAAACCCAACATCACAAAAAGAAATCCCCAAAAAAGCCATTCAAACCCGTTTTTTCTCATAAACACCCCATAATAATTATTAATTTATACCAATATATTACCATATTGTCTTTCATTAATAAACCAATTTTGTTAATCCATTATAAATATCATTTCCATAAATATAAACTTTACTTCTTCACTTTCGTATATGGTACATTTCTAAGACATTTTAATGTTTGTTAATACGTAGTGCATAAATAAAGCTCATAATTATTTATCATTTAACTACTTATAATTCGTACTATCCATAAACAAAGTAAACAACATATTTACACACTTATCTATACATAGATCTATATCTTTTATATCCTCGTCATAAAGAATTTTATGACATACATCCTCAATAAGTAAAAAAGTATAGTGTACAAATATTATTTCTTCTTCATCACTTTTAAATGGTATGGATAATAATTTAAAAACTTCTCTTGTTTTATTTGTTCTTCCTTCACGCTGCTCATTTATTGTTTTACCTATATCATCATCTAATAATGCTAAAGCATCCATTTCATCATGAAAAGTTTTAGAGAAATTATGATACTCAATCATCATTTTTATAAATACCCTAAATAACTCTTTACCTGTTTCAGGATTATTTAGAGGTTTATCCATGTTTTCAACCCAATATTCCCTAGTGGGATAATTAAAGCTTTCATTTAGTCTCTCTATTACTCTAATATAAATTTCCCTCTTATCTTTAAAATAAGCGTACACAGAACCAGTAGCTACATTTGCTTCTTTTGATATATCTGCTGTAGTGATATTATAATATCCTCTTTCATTAAACAGTTTATAAGCTGCATCTACTATTCTATTAAACTTATCTAAAGCTCTTTTTTGCGTTGGTATTCTTATTTTTCTTTCCATATTATCACCTAATTTAATAATAAAAGATAAAAAAATAAAAGTCAACAAAATATGAAATTCATTTCATGTATTGACTTTTATTTTTTTCCAGTATAGTATATGAATGTGAACTTTATTTCATATTTTAGTTTTTGGAGGATATTATGAGTAAAAAAGAAAAAGTTTTAGCATTCATCTCTTTAGCAATAGCATGTTTTTTGACTGTTTTAGACGCAACCATCGTAAATGTATCTTTACCATCTATGGCTACCTACTTTAACACAGATATAGTAGGAATTTCTTGGGTAAGTACAGCTTATTTAATTCCCTTTTCTGCACTTTTGATTAACTTTTCCAAAATCGCAGACATTTTCGGAAGGAAAAAACTATTTATATTAGGTCTTTTTATCTTCGGATTTTCTTCAATACTCTGCGGACTCTCAACATCTCTTATTATGATGATAATTTTTAGGGTTATGCAAGGTGTAGGAGCTGCAATATTAACCCCACTAGCTATCCCCTTAGGAATAGAAATATTCGGCAAAAATGCCATGTCAAAATTAGCTATAATCATTGGTATGATAATATCAATTTCAGCTGCTTCAGGTCCTGTTGCAGGTGGTCTCTTAAATGAAGTATTTGGTTTTAAATCAATTTTCTATGTAAATACTCCATTTATCATAGTTTCTTTACTATTGGGAATTAGATATTTGAAAGAGTGCTTTGATGTAACCATAGAAAGAAAGATAGATTTTATTGGCTCGGTACTATTAGCTTATGGCATTGGCGCACTGACTTTTCTACTAGTAAAAGGCAATGATTATGGATGGGGAAGCATAAAAATTCTTATACTAGCTATAACCTCATCAATTACAATAATTTCATTCTTAATATACGAATCTAGAGCAAAAAACCCAATGATAGAATTTAAGTTATTTAGAACAAAAACCTTTACCTCTTCAATAGTGGTAATTAGCGTTATATTTTTTGCCTACATGCCAATATCCTACCTTATGAATTTCTATCTAGAAAATCAATTAGGTTACTCGGTTCTTAAAGCTGGACTTATACTTGGCATTGTAAGCGGCATATCTTTTTTCATGTCACCTATATTCGGTATTATATCTAAAAAATTTGGTGCGAGAGTAACTTCAATGTTTGCTATTTTATTTGTATCTCTTGGAGATTTGATGTTTGTATTTATGAACAATACTAATAACATGAAAATAATCTATAGCTCCTTCATTCTTGTAGGTCTAGGTATCGGTGCAACTTCACCACTCTATCAAAGTGCTTTTGAAGAAATCTCTAAAGATAAAAACGGCATGGCATCTGGAATACTCAATAGTCTCAGACAATTAACTGCATGTCTAGCCATCGCTTTAGTTTCGACTTTAAGTAGTCACTACACTACTGAAGCTATAGATACTACAAAAACTAGAATTATTGAGATTGTTAATAAAAACGTCATCCTAGAACCAGAAGTAAAATCCACTATAATTAATAAGATAACTGTAGCTGATGCAAGCAAAAATATAACATTTTCAAAGGACATGGCCGATAAATTAATTGAAGCTAAGAAAAATGTGGTTTTATCTACTGCTCCTACTACTATGAAATCAGCAATAAATGAAAACTTCAATAAGCAGGCCGAAGAAATCCATAATATTATAGATGAAGCAGCTACAATAAAGAATGATGAAACAAACAAAGTTTACAATAAGTGCTTCTTAATAACAGCAATAATTGCATTTTTCGGGCTTATCGCCGTACCCTTCAATAAAAAAAGAGAAGCTGACTTTAAAGAAATTGAACCAGATATAGCAATCTAATTTAGATAAAGAAAATACACCACTTAACCTAAGCTTTCTTAAAGGTTAAGTGGTGCTTTTCAAATTATTTAAAAATTAGTTTACTGTATAACTAATCTTTTGGTTCCCAAAATTTATAGCATTGGTTATTGCGTTAGGATTATTTTCATAATCAAAGAAAATATCTACCCAATATTGAGATTTTTGGAAAGCTAGATCTCCCTTATCTTGAACAACAAACGAACTCTTGCTTCCATAACCAGGAAGATTCAGTGCTTTTGTGGTTTTTATCACTGTTCCAAATGGGAAGATTGGTGCTGAGTAAGGATTACTCTTATTAGATGGATGAACCGCACAAGTTGTATAAGGAGTAGGTGCTACACCTGATGAAGTAATTCCACCTACCGGGCAAGTATATGCTGTAAAATCTTGATTTGAATAAGTAGTTGCTGCTGATGCAAAAACTGGCTGAAAAACTCCAACAGATAACAACGTAAGTACTCCAGAAGCTAATACTTTTTTCAATGCTTTTCTTTTAATCATCATTAACACATCCTCTTATTAATTTAATATTTTACAATTATATAGATGAACCACTTCATAACTAGCTTGTCCTAAAATTTACTTATAAATTAAATTACATATTTTTAGTAAATCGTCTTACTCATAGCTTTAACTTTGCACATAGTTTTGAAATCAATTTATTTCTAAGAAAAGACTTTACTCAAAATTAGACATAGCATTCATCAAATTATATTTATATAAATGATACTTGCAGACATTTTTTATAGCTAAGTAATCATTAAACACAACCATTAACGCTATATCACGCTTTATTAGATAGGATTGGTATCTAAAGTTATAGATGACTCACTTCATAATCAAATTTATATTTTAAAAGATCTCCATCATAACCCAGAGGAATTTTTAAAATGAATTTTGGATTGAAGTATTTCACCTTTAGTATATGAGTGTCATTTAGAATTTGAATATAAAAAAGATAAGACTATTACAAAAGCTACGCGCTCTAGTTGGGTTGAACTTTGGAACCAATACAAGCTCCAGTTTTAGAATCATAATAGATTTGAGTAAATTTATTGTCCTGATTAAGCCCTGTGACTGTCATATAGGTTTGATTTCCATTATTCATGAGAGAAAAATGGAATCCATTAGCCCAATCAATTCCTGGTTTTAATTTAAAATCTTTCTTGGCTTTTTCTATTATTTCAGTTGAATCAATCTGCATAGAATCAGGATTAATTATTACATTTGCCATGGTCTTTTCCTTACTTACAGGAAACTTCTTAACCTCTCCATTGTCTATTGAAATTTGGAGGGTTTCTTCAGTTGGAAGGTTTGCAAATATAAGATTCCATTTTTTTCTCTTTCCTGATGCTCCCGCCAATTCTTTTTCATCATCATCAACACTTGTAATTATCACAAGCTTAGAATCCTTATTCCAATTCATTGCTTCTATTAAAGCTTTTGAATAAGCTTCCTTTAATGAAAATTTATCAGTTGATAAATTTTGAGTCTTAGCAATTGTGTTAGTAGTTAATTTCTTTGTATTTTGAGATAAAAAAGAATTATAGAGAATCACGCTTACAACTAATAGAAAAAATGACAGGATGGTAATTATTTTTTTCTTACGCTCCATTGCTCACCCCTTTCTACATAAAAATATGTTTGAACCAGAATAAATGTAAATTTAATAGCTAGAAATGAATTTTTTGATATAATATAGGTCAAACACACATTATATGTATGTTTCTAATTTAATTATAATTTGTTACTTACCTATTGTCAATATTATCCTTTATAATCACATTAAATTTTTACTTAAAATATTCGACATTTTATTATTGTTAGTTCGCTTATTTTTTTAATAACAAACTATAAAATCAAAAAACGGTTTCAATAATATCTATAATTTTATATTTTAAAATAAACTTTGTTAATTCAAATTATTGTACAGCAGTTCATCATTTGCTAAAAAACTACAAATAAAAATCCTGAGTTAAAATTCAACTCAGGACATTTTCTAAATTTTTTTAAGCTCCAATGCTTGGTACAGTAGTAACATCACAACTGTTATCATTATCTTCATATCTCATTTGTGTCATCAATATGTTATTAATAGAATTCTTTTGTGCTTCAGTAATTGTTCCACTTTGAACAAAACTATATAGAGGAACCACTAATTTAAGAACACGGAAACTAAAAATTCTTAAAAACTTCTTAACTTTTCTATAAAACAGCCCATTTTTTTCTTATTCAGTGTATATTCACTTTGAGAGGTGATTTTATGGATTTTAATAATATTGAAGAATTAGTAGTACTTTGTAAATCGGGAGATGAACGGTCAAAAGAAGTTATAGCAGCTGAGTTTACCCCTTATATAATCAATTTATCCAAAAAGTGTTATGTTGGTTTCTATGATTTTGAAGATATAAAAAATGAATGTTACTTTACTCTTTTTAAATGTATAAAGCTATATGATACTAGTAAACATAGGTTTGTAGCTTATGCTACAAATGCCCTAAGAAATTCTGTAAATTTACTTATAAGAAGTTCACTTAATAAAAGACCTAAAGATGGAACTCAAACTATTAGTTTTGACTCAAATATCGACGAACAGTCTGTATTAGACGACATGAATTTAGAGGATCTTATTTGTAATAAATTAATTTTAGCTTCTCTTCATATTCAAATAAAAAAACTGAGTTTAGAAGAACAAGAATTAATTGATTACGTATACTTTAAAGGCTACACCTTTAGGAAATTCGCTGAGCTTAAAAATATATCTTACTATAAGATCATAGGCATGAAAGATAGGATACTTGATAAACTTAAAGCTTCAACTAGAAAAACTCCTTCAACTTGCAACAAATTGTTAAATTAACTAATTAAGTGGATTATTATAATAAGTAGTCAGAGTTTTATTATCTTCTCTGACTACTCAATAAATCCTTTTTTTCGCTTTTCTTCTGGATTATTAAACAATGCCATTGCTGTTCTCATCTTCTTAAAATTAGATTTCTCGTAAAAACCTTCTTTTCCTGGAGCTGCATATAAAATATAATTGCAATTTGGAATAGTATCTGTTATTTTCTTTAAAAGCTCTTTCCCTACCCCTTTACCCTGATACTCAGGCAAAATTGCTAGATCATATATTGCCGCTTGATATACTCCATCCGAAATTGCTCGTCCAAACCCAATTAAATTTCCATCTTCAAAAGCAAAAACAGTTATATAACTATTGTTAAACGCTTTTTTATGTACTTCTGGATCTGAGTATGACATTCCAGCAGCACTTAATATCTTTGGTACAACTTCCCAATCTATATTACAACAATTATTTTTATATATTATTTCCATAGTTATTACTCCTTTTTAAACTTTTTATTTTCATTTTTTAGTTTTATCTAAGTCCATAATATGCTTGTAATGCCTTTAAGGCTTTAGTTTCTCTATATACCCAAGGATTTATATCATTACCTTTTTCAAGTATTGCTTCATTTATAGAAATAGCCTCATCTAATTCAATTAGTATTGGCGAAAAACCTAGATCTTTCTCATAATCATCTAATTGTTGATTTACCTTCTCCTCTTCAATTTCACATAGATAATAATGTGAAATCATCTCAAAAATAGTGTTTTCTTCGTATTTGTCTAAGTTCCTTTGTACAATTTGTCCGATTTTTTCATTTACCATTCTCACTATATATCCAGTTTCTTCGCTAACTTCCCTTTTTAAAGTATCTTCATGAGTTTCATCTTTATTAGCTCCTCCACCTGGAAATTTATAATCACCTTTGTTAGTATGCACTAATAGAATCCTATTTTCACATAAAATAACAGCTCTAATCGCTTGTCTATTAATTATTTTTATTAATGCTATATCAAAATCCTCAATTCCAATATTATATTCAAAAAGCATATTCATTTTATCCTTTTTATTATTTCTTTGTATTTATTACTAATTATTATTTCAACAACTCTATTTATTAATACTAGTACTGTACTTATTAAGCCTACATTTTCTCCACTTAAAATATTAAATAAAGACATTAACCCTAGAATTATAAAAAGAATTCCTGATGATACATCAGCTAATGTCTGATATTTTATGTAGCTCTTATAAGCATTATCATCATACCTACGTATACTCTTATCTTTGCTAAAAATTGATATTGCGATAATTAACATACCAAAAACTATTATTATAATACTAATTAAAATCTTAATCATTTAATATCTCCTAAAATGTTAAACACTAATTATGAAATAATTACTCATTATATATAAACAAGGACATCCCCGCTCCACAATCACTATTAGGTCTTTTCTCAAATCCAGACTTTTCATAGAAACCTTCTTTTCCATATGCACTCATTAACTCTATACATACTTTCCAACCCTTTGGAGTTTTATCTTTTATAAAGCTTATTATATCATCAACAATTAATTTACCTATCCCCATACCTTGATAACTAGGAGAAACCACTAAATCTTTTATAAAATATGACATACTACTATCTCCAAAAAGCCTCCCCATTGCTATTATTTTATCTTCATCAATTACGCAAACATTGTATAAGGAATTTTTTATTGCTGAATCAACTTGCTCTATGGATGGGTGTCCCCATCCAACTGCTTCTACCAAATCAATGAATGCTTCTGGTGTCAATATTCCTCTTTTTATTTCTATCATATTTAATCCCCTTTAATAACTTTATTTTACAGCATTTTTAATATTATTGTAATCCAATATATCCTTTAATCAGCTATAATTATATAAAGATATAATAGAGAGCTTTATTCTAAGTTTTTCATAAAAATACAATGGAAATATTAAATTAGAGGTGCATTATGAAAAAAAGCAAAAAAATCTTGATATTTACATTATGTTTTATATGTTTTTTACTTTCCGTACACGAAATAACTTTTTTAATAGATCATTCTGAAATAAAAAATGGTAATAATCCTGTGTTTATATTTAAGAAAGAAGTTTATAAGGATGGCGGAACAACAATTTACTATGGCTTCGGATACCAAATAATATCGTGGAATACAGTTAGTTCGGAAAATGTAGATGGTGTAGAGAAGGACGGAACCTTGAAAGGAATAGAGACTCATAGATTCCCATTTTATAATAGTGTAACAAAAGGTGGAAAACCATTAATAAAATTAGAATTTGCTGAGGGAGTTTTTTAAAAACTCCCTTTTACTATATCTATTTTATACCTAATAAAAATCTTGTTAATCTAAATCTTTTAATTATCTCATAAGTAATCAAACAAATCATAAAAGTTAGTAAAATTATTAAAATATATTGTAAGAAAAAAATATTTACCCATTTTAAAATAAAATAGCCTATAACAACAAGATAAGTTTGATGCATTACATATATAGGAAAAGCTGCTTTTGAAAAGTATGAAAGAAAACCTGAATTAAAATTAAGATATCTTTTGCCATAACCTATCCATGTCAACAAAGAAATCCATATTGTAAAATAATATATTAATGAAAATATAATACCTAACAAACTAAATCCTTCTAACCATCCTATTGTATATATCTCAATCAACATTGTTATTGAACCTATGATTGTTACGATTAGATAATATAATCTATACTTTTCTATCATCTCGCATATTTTCTCATCCAAAGTAAGAATAAAACCTGCCATAAAAATCAATCCATATACAAATATATTCTTTCCACCAATACTAGGAAGAATAGACATTATTGTAATAGCTAGACCCACTATAGTTATTTTTAATGGATGACTGAATAACCTAATCAATTGAATTCTTAATTTATCAAATTTCGATATCTTCCTCATGATAGGTAAGGTAATAATAGATATTACTAACAAGAAAATTATAAACCATAATGGACCTGGTGTAAAACTTCCAAAATATCCACTTAAATCAGAAAAATCACTAAAAAACTTTTTTAAATAATTAAAAAAACTAGTGCTATAGCCGTAATGAAATTTCATGGCAATATAACCTTGAGGTGGCATCACAATTAGTATTCCCACAAATAGTGGAACAAAAAGCCGTAAAAATCTTTCTTTTATATACTGTTTATTTGTTCTACTAGTCAATGAAAATTTACAAGACATCCCAGCAAGTAAAAACATTAACGGCATAAACCAAAATGAAAGAAATATCAAATTTGTTGTAAACAAATGAGGCGTACCTTGTACATAATTTGGCTCGTTTCCGTCAAATATTCTCGCTGTATGGAAAGGAAATAAAAAAAGTATACAAATATTTCTTAACCAATCTATATAATGTTTTCTCATTACATCCCCCTTAAACTTTAAACAAAGTTAAAGTACCATAATGAAATTATGTGGTTATCCATTCGATACTTTAATAATCTTACAACATTCTTTAACATAGCCAAAATTTAAAATTAAGCTTACGTGATTTACTGTTTTATTCTATATATTTTTTCACCTTTCGTCCAAACCCTATTATATCCAAAAAATCATTGAATTTCCATAAAATAATTCTACTAAAATAACTCTAAATTGATTTTGCTGCTTTTTGTTTTTCAGCAATTTCTTTCAACGCTTCAAAAAAAAGATCTGGCTGATCTAACATTGTCATATGCCCAGCATTTGGTATTAAATAGTACTTTTTAACGGGAGCTTTTATTTTATTAAAATATTCTTCAGCTTCACTATAAGGAGTTTGCCAATCATTTCCACCCATTATATAAAAGACTGGTATCTTATATTCATTTGATTGTAATTTCAAATTAAAATTCACTAAGAATTCTACTAATTTCTCATTTGATTTAAAGGCTTTCATCAATGCAAGAATATCAGAAAATTTAAAAATAGGACTCTTAAAAGCAATAAGTGATATTGATAAATCCATACTTGCAGCTAACTTGTACTTTTCTTGGAGCTTTCTCAATTTCAAACACTTTTTCAACCACTCTTCACTATATTTTTCATCTGGATATTCACCTATAGCATCAAGTTTTTTTTGTGATCTAATATCTTTTTTTTGAAGAATTAATTCCTTTACCTTTTCATAGCCAACTCTCTCATTATCTAACATTGAGACAACTTGACCAACACCGATATAATAAGAAACTTCTTCTGGGTATTTTTTTATAAAAGTACTTCCTAAAACACTGCCCCATGAATGTCCAAGCAAGACTATTTTATCTTTATTATATTTTTTCTTTAAATATTGAACTATATCATATAAGTCTTTTAGTACTAAATCTATAGTAGGATATTTATGTGGATTTTTAATAAGAGTCTTCCCTGCTCCTCTTTGATCCCAATGGATTACTGTATATAAATCCTCCCATTTTCCTTGAAATCCTTCAGTGAACAATGATTCTGCACTTCCTGGTCCACCATGTAAATACAACATTACTGGATTATCATAACTTGTTCCATTATGAAATAAAAACTGCTCTATTCCGTTGATATATACATATTCCTCAACAAAAATCAATTTATTTAGCTTTTTTCTCATAATATTAATTCTCCCTTTTTCGATTACTTTATATTTCTATATGTATTAAAAGTTAAATTATTCTTAAATATTTACTTTTCTTTTTTATTTTAGTATCCTAATGAGATAATATCTGTATACAGACAATGGATATTATTAACCTATAATAGATTTATGTAAAATTGTTTCTTTATAGATTATAATTACGTATGTAATATATACCACTTCCATGCTTTAAAAATATATCAACATCATTTTCACTATTTATTAGTATTCAACTGCATTAATATATTGAATTGGTAAGTTTTTAACTATAGATATAGTTTTAGCATGTAAAATTATGTTCTGCTGAACCGTTTTACAATAATATAAAAGGTAAGGTGATTTTATGAATAATGAAGCTTTAGATATTATTCTTGGTTGCATGGCAACAAGCGTTAACATGCCACATATGCAAAGAATTCAGACTAAGCATAGAGTTAAATTGGCTGAATTCTGGGATATAAAGAAAGGTTCAAAAGTATTAGAGATAGGCTGCGGTCAAGGTGATACAACTGCGATTTTAGCATATATGGTTGGTCAAGATGGTTTTGTTCAAGGAATTGATATCGCGTCACCAAGCTATGGTGCTCCAATAACAGTTGGTGATTCAGTTGATTATCTTAAAAACTCCACATTAGGTAAACAGATTAAAATAGACTTGGAGGTTGACGTACTATCTCCTACAGTTAAATTTGAAGAAGGAGCCTTTGACACAATTATTCTTTCTCATTGTAGTTGGTACTTGAAATCATCAGAAGAACTTTTGGCCATATTAAAAAAGGTAAGAAAATGGGGAAAGAAACTTTGTTTTGCTGAGTGGGATACAAACCTATATATTAAAGATCAATATCCTCACTTATTGGCAGTCCTTATACAATCTCAATATGAATGTTTCAAAGAAAATAGTATTTCCAATGTTCGTACTTTATTTACATCAAAGGATATCAAAGAAATTGTTATAGCCTCAGGCTGGAATATTACTAACGAGCATATTATTCATTCTCCTACACTTCATGATGGTAAGTGGGAAATTGATATGGTTTTGCATAACTATTCAGTAGAATTAGAAAACCTAAAAGCTACCTCCACCAAATTAGCTAATTTGATTAAGTCTGAAATAGACTTATTAAAATATTATATCAAACATAATAATATTGAGCCACTATCTACTTTTGCATTAATTGCAGAATAGTTTCCAAGGATTTTCGAAAATATTTATATTTTGACCTTTATTCATGTTTTCATTATAAAATTGTATGTCTAAAAAAATTGCTACAAAGATATTTCTCTGTAGCAATTTTTAGTTCTGCATATACTACTTTACACGTGCCTTCAATTCTTCGTATAAGTCGTTTGTTTTTATTTTATTTTCCTCATTATAAATTATATATGAGTCTCGAAGCTTTATCATTATATAAGGTGAGCTCTTTTTAAATATAAATATTTTTCCAGTCCCATAAGAATTAACGTCAAATTTACCTCTTGCATAGATAGATGTTAAAGCTCCATTAATTTTATTTACTATTGGCACCTCATCAATTAATTTAACGTCTTGTATTTCTGATGTACTAAATGCAGTGCTATAATCTAAGTCACTAACTTTTATTTTATCACCATCTATGTATATTGATGGAGTATAAAAATCAGTTAAAAGTAAATAAACTGATAAGCCCATTACAATAGTTATAACAGCAGCTAATGTGCTGAATGTAAAAATTTTGCCTTTTTTAATGCCTAAATTAACAGTATGCCCCATTCCTATTCTCTTTGAAACTATAAGTGAATTATCTTTAGGATTATAATAGTTAATACCATTTGGCCAAAATTCATCATCACAGGTGAGTTTTTTATTACTTTTATCATTGCTTTCAAGCTTAGTTTCTATCCAATTATTTTCACTTTTCAATACTCTCATTTTCTTGTTTGCTAAATAGACAATCCTTCTTGAGTATATAAATAATAACGCTATCCACACAAAGAAATATATAATTTCTAAGGAAGGATATCCTGCAAAATCAATTTTGAGCAGTAATTCTGGTACAAAAAGCAGTCCAAATACTAAAGCTAAGGTATTAATATTTTTGTTATATAATAATTCTATTTTTTCTACTTGTTCATCATTTAACTTATCCTTAGGTAAGGTTACTCCAAGGATAATATTCTCCTCTGCTTTTAGTGCCGTTTTTAATGAATATAAGCTTAAAATAATAAATAATATTTGAAGAAATAATATAACTATGAAAAACGTATTATTCATGTTTTACCTCCTGAAACCCGCACCTTCACTATATTACAGCCTTAATGAAGGTTATAAATCAAAAGTGGATTTTTAAAAAATATTTATTCCAACATCGCTATAGATATTAATATTTACCAATTTAACTAAAATTATTTAAGTTTTACTGGTTAATTTTATTATTTTGATTTCAACTTTAAATCATATTAAAATGAACCATTTAATATTAACTTACCATCTTTGTCATAATAATCATAGGTGGCTACAAGGTCACCTGTTGGGATTGAATCTTCAACTTTGCAATAATCAAGTATGTTTCGTGCATTTGAAAACTTAATTCTATATTTTTTGTCCACAGTATTTACAATAACATATTTTATTGAAGGATTTTCAACTTTTCCATAGTATATGAGATACTTACCATCACTTGCTTGAAAAACCTGTGCTCGTGCACTTCCAAAGAAACTATTTATACTTGTAACTTTATATCTATTAAATAATTTATCTCCTAACTGTAATAAAAATAGCTTATTATTAACTTCAACTAATGTATATTTTTCTTTCCCAAGATTTATAGACTGTAGTATAAAAACATCTTCGATACTAGCACTTTTATTTATTAAATTTCGTACCCCTTTTTTAGCCAACTTTTCATTATCAAAATTTACTGTTATTGAAAAATAGTAAATTAAAATTAATATAGCTGCAATGGGTAGAAAAAATAAGTACTTTTTCCTTGGTTTTCTCATATTACCACCTACTATCATTCTTTTATCTGAAAATAAAATATCCAATTTTCATAAAATATATTCAATCAATTTAAAGATCTATTTTTAAAACTATACAGAATTCTGAAAATAGGAATAAATATAGAAGCAGGAGGACAATTCATGTCTTCCTGCTTCTATATTTATAAATTCACTATATTTTACTGTTCATTTTTTTAGCTGTAGCAATTAACTTATTATATAAATAAACATCATTAGCATCAAAATATTCACTTGTAAATTTATCTATAGTAAACCAATCAACTGCACTATTTTCATCCTCTTTAACTATAAGAGTTTCAGTTTCATCAGCAATCAATATATAGGATATTGAAAGATGTAAATGTGCACTTACATACTTTCCATTTTTATAATGACCATAAACTGGTAAGATATCAAGAGAAGCTATTTCACCTTTTAATTCAGCAACATTAGAAATTCCGGTTTCCTCTTTAGCCTCCTTAATCGCTACATGAAGAAGATCACCATCTCCATCTGCATGACCTCCAGTCCACGCCCATGTATTTCTTATATTATGATGAATCATAAGAGCTTTATCTAAACTCTTATTCATTATAAAACCCGAACTTGTAATATGCGCAAATTCATTATCTCTAATTAAAATATTGTGGGGGTACTGCTTTATATATTCAAGAATTACTCTTTTGTCTTCTTCTTCTTGTTCATTTTTAGGAATATATCTATTAATTTGCTCTATAAAATCCATATCTACTGCCTCCATCAAATACGTTCAATATTTATATACCAATTATATACATGAAAGCTTCATTTTTCAAATATTTATAAATAACCATTAATATGCTTTTCCTTTAATCCATAGTCGTAATTCTCTATATGACTTTTTGTGTAAAATATTATAGTAATACAGACATTTTATTTCTCAGGCTTAGTTTTCATCATCAAATGCTCATTTATGCCTTTTCTATAAAAGCTCGGTATAATACCAACTTGCTCATATCCTATTTTTTCATACAGCTTCTTTGCATCTTTATTAAAGTCTGCCACCATTAGAAATATCATGCTATCCTTATTGAATGTATTTTCTTCAAATTGTTCTATTAACTTTCTCCCAATTCCTTTACCTCTAAATTCTTGCTTAACTGCAATTATATGTAGATATGTGTGTATTCCAAAAGCACCATATCTTTCGTACCAAATAAACCCTAAACAATTCCCCTCAATATCTAGTGCTACATCTATTTCTTTATTCTTCAATCCACCTAACAATATCTTTTTAGCATCGAAACTTTTAAAATAAGCTTCACCTATCTCTGACTTTATTAGTGCTTCGTAACAATCATCTGAGTGATTTACATCACCCTTCTTAATTTCTATATCCACAAAGCCATCTCCTTAACATTATTCTTAAGTAACTTCTCTTCAGCTTCTTACATCATAGTAAAAACTCAAAAGATCTAATATGAAATTTATTATTTTATTAACTATTCAAAAAAACAATTTATCTATATTGATGAATCACTTCATAATTAAATTTATATTTTCAAATTCTCATCTCAGCACCTATAGGAGTTTTTAAAATAGATTTCGGATTAAAATGTTTCATCTTTAAACAATATTTCAATAATTTCATCAAAATCTTCTATGCAGAAATCGGCAAATATTTTCATCTTTTCATGTTCACTAGTTTCTCGCCTTAAAAAATGAGTTGCAAGTACTGTTGTAATTCCTAGTTCTTTAGCCCCTTTAAGCTCATCCGAGCCTCCATCACCAATAAAAATACACTCTGATGAATTAACTTCCATTTCTTCTAATGCTAATTCGTATATCTCTCTATTAGGTTTAAGAAAACCAACTTCATAGGAAAAAATAACTTTATGAAATAAGCTTTTTAAAGGTGATTTATCCCAATGCATGACATCAATAATATCTACATTACTAATTAGACACAGTTTAATTCCACTTTCCTTTATATGTTGAAGCACACTTATTATCTTTGGATCAATCTCAATTAAAGATTGTCTAAATCTATCTTCTCTTAACTTTAGAATTTCTTCACATGCTTGATGATTCTCATTTTGTCCTATATTCTTCATTATATTTTTAATTATAATATAAGGATTTTTTTCTTTTCCAGTAGCCCTAACTGTATATAGTTTTATGTCTTCTGCATATTCTTCCCATTGTTCTTTTGTTATGTTTAACACATCATATTCATTTTTTAAACTGTTATATCTTGGGGTTATCAGCGTAAAAAACAAATCAAAAAAAGCCACTTTTATATTATGATTCATGATATACTCCTCTTTCACAATACATTCTCTAGGTTATAACTAAATCTTAATATATCTGGAACTTAACTTAAAACTAACAAATCAAGTAATAAAACAACTCGCTATTTCCTGGAAAATATTTCAAATAATATTGTGTTTATTACTTTCCTAACGCCTTTTTTATTTAAATTTTAAACTACTAGCTAGTGAACTTACTGCTGCTTGTGCTTTTCTGCATTTTTATCTTCTGCTTCATATTCGTTTTTTAATATTGACATTACGATTAAAGATTCATACATATCACCATTTAAGATACATTCTCTAAGTATCCCTTCCTCAATGAAACTCTCTGACTTATAGAGTTTTTGTGCATTTGAATTATTTATTCTTACATCAAGCCATAGTCTATGCGCATTCAATTTTTCAAAAGCTATTTGTTTTATCTGCTTCAAGGTTTTTCTACCAAATCCCTTTCCTTTATGACAAATTACAAACCTTCTAAATTCAATGTTATGATTTATATTTTGAAGTCCTGCAAGAATAACATAGCCAATAAGTTGATTTGTGTCCGAAGATTCAACAATTATGTGCATGACATCCTCATCCTTTAATGAATTTAGATGCTGAGTTTCTGACCATTGCCCAACAAATTTAGCATTATCTGAAGCTCTCTCAGCATTAATTACAAATTTCAAATCCTTTTCTTCAGTATATCTTAAAGTTATAATTTTAGATTTATAAATTACCCCATTCATATTTACCTTCATCTTCCTAGCTAAAAATGTACCAGTTCAAACCGAAATCTATTTTTAAAACCCTTGCGGCTTCTGCTGAGAGAATTTAAAAATAATAAGTTTTATTACGAAGTGGCACATTCATAACTTATTAAATTAGCTTTCTTTATTAACTCTAATTTTAAAATTTACAATTCTTATTTTATAACGCTTTAACCTTTCATTCTTAATTATAGATAAATAGACATCCCATTTCTACCAAATAACCCTAAATTAAAATTATTTTAACTAAATTTAGAAAATAAAACAGCACAATTTCTATACTCATATATTTAAATAATCATATAAATATATAGATAAAATCAGGGTTAGGACCATTATACAAATTCATAATTATCCTAACCCTTTTATCATTTTCTCAAATTTATTATATTATTTCATTAGTTTCAGCTACAGCTGTTATCCAAGCAGCTGATTTTTTTCTAACTCTAACATATTTATTAGCTAAATCAACACTTACAAAACCATATCTGTTTTTGAAGGCATTGTTCCATGACCAGTTATCAATAGCTCCCCAATAGTGATATCCTCTACAATCAGCTCCATCTTCTATTGCTCTTGCTACCCATTCTAAATGCTCTTTAACAAAATCAATTCTGTAATCATCTTCGATTAATCCATCAGCATTCCTGTATTTTTCTTCGCCTTCTACCCCCATACCATTTTCTGATATAAAGAATGGAAGCCCTGGACATTCTTTAGTTATCTTCATTGCAAAGTCATAGATTCCTTTAGGATATATCTCCCAGCCTCTATAAACATTCATCTTTCTTTCCGGCCAGATATAAGGATCTGAGAACTTAGGATTTCCATACTCGTAAAACTTCTCTGCTGGAGCCTGAACTCTTGCTGGTTGATAGTAGTTGAAGCCTAACCAATCCACTTTGCCACAAGATAAGATTCCTTCATCACCTTCTCTTAAGTCTGGAAGAAGGTCTAATTCCTTTAATGTATCTAATATATCCTTAGGTAAGGTTCCTTTACTACATACATCAAGCCACCATCTGTTATGTATACCATCAGTCATTCTAACTGCTTCTAAGTCTTCCTTTGAAGGATTTTCTTTAGTATAAGGTGGTGCAAAATTATTAATAAGTCCTATATCACAGCTATCGGGAATAGCTCCTTCTGCTTTTAATTTATTAAATTCTCTTACTGCCAAACAGTGGGCTAATGTAATGTGATATTGTCCGAGCATACCTTTTTTGTAATTAACTTCATATGGGTACCATGCTCCACTCATATACATTTGCATTGAAACAACTATAGGTTCATTAAATGTAAACCAATGTTTAACTTTTGAACCAAATTCCTTGAATGCAAGCTTTGCAAAATTACCATATGCCTCAACCACTTCTCTGTTTAACCAACCACCTCTATCTTGAAGATATTGTGGTAAATCAAAATGATGAAGATTCATAAATACATCAATACCATTTTCTAATGAACAATCAATTACTTTGTGATAGAATTCAACTCCTTTTGGATTTAAATTTCCATCTTTATCAAGAAGTCTTGACCATTGAATAGATGTTCTATATGATTTAAAATTTAAACTCTTTAATATTTTTATATCTTCTTCATATTTATTATAGAAATCATTACCTACATAAGATCCTACATTATTGTGGAATGCATTTATCTCTAAATCAGACCAATTATCCCAAACTGATGGTAACTTCCCATCCTTATTATGTGCGCCTTCTGTTTGTGGTCCTGACATAGCTGCTCCGAAAAAGAAATCTTTTGGTAGTTTATAATTTGCCATATTAATCTGCACCTCTCTCCTCAATATTTATACCTATGTTTATTAATTAAATATTCCAAATGTCTTAAGTCAATTTTATCAACTGATATTATTCTATTGATAGATTGTCTATACAAGAATTTTTTTCTTAAAGTTTAAATTGTGTTATAATTTTATTATGAACAATATCATATTCAGTATGCTGATTATATTAAATAAGCTTTAGTATAACAACTAATTACTATAGATAAACATAGACTAGGGGGATTAGCTTGAAAAGTAAGGAAATTATTGATGACTTAATTAGTAAGATTATATCAGGTGAAATGCCTGCTTCTTCTAAAATTCCTTCCGAAACACAATTATCCATTAAGTATGATTGCAATAGACACACAATAAGGAAGGTTATTGATCATCTTATTGAAAGAAATTATCTAACCAAAAATTCTAGTGGACTCACTTATGTTATGGATTTCACAGCATATGATAATAACAATCTATTTATCACTTCATTGTCTGATCATCATATAGCCAAAAATATAAAATCTGATGTACATAAATTCGAACTAGTGACTGCGCCTGACAATATTTGCGATTATCTTAATATAGATTCTGGCTCTAAAGCATGGTATATCATTAGAGTTCGCTATGTAAATTCTAATTTACATCATTTAGAGGAGATATACATGCCCTATTCAATCTTTTCTAATCTTACGGTAAAAGATTGTGAGTCAAGTCTGCTGACTTACATAGAAGCTCAGTATGACTTCAGAATAAGTCATAGCATAAGAAATATTAGTTGTGTAAAGCTGAATGATGAAGAGTACGAGCTCTTAGATCTGCAAAAAGATACTTTAGTTATGCAAGTTACCAACACTGGCTATTTAACTAATGGACGAGTTTATGAATACTCTTTTACAAAAACTAGAGAAAATAGATTAACTTATTACTGTAGGAGATAGCTTATTTTAGGATAATAAAAATTTATTACTACTGCTTTTTCTCACATACATTCATAAAAGTAGATACGCAAAAAATCGCAAATACAATTTATATTTGCGATTTTTTTATTTTCAATTAAAATTTTCCTGCAAACATACCTGCCCCATTATCACCATGATATGGTTGAGCACCTTCTACTGTAATATTACATATTACAAGTTTGTACTGCTCTCCTTTAGGTATTTTACTTTTAAAGGTAAGTATATATACATTTAAAAGTCCATTTTTAGATTCTATTTTAACTATATCTCTTGTAAGAGAATTGTTTTTATCTGCCTCACAATTTTGCCCAACTGTAGCTATTCCTTCAGGTTCTTCATTTTTCAAATCTTTTATCCAATAATTTGCAGGCTGTACTGCTAAGTTTTTATCAACATCTCTATCGTAAGTTATCTTGATTTGGTTAGCTGAAATTTGTTCTGCCTTTAATAATCTTGGAATTGAATTTTGATCATATGTCTGAAAAGTTGAATGTACTGAAGGATATTCCTCTGTAGGTCTAGCACTGACTTCACTTTGGAAGTAAGGCTGGGTTATCATAAGTGTACATAAAATTAGAAAACTACTAATAAACTTCTTCATGTTTCCCTCCTATTATATCCAATTCTTATAGCCTACAGTTATATTTCCCAAAAAACTTAAACTTATTACATTTTTAGCATTTTCATTTGCAACAAGTCACATGCTATAGTATTATTTTTATATACTTCTAATTTTATCCATTAACTTATATGATCTTAAGGTTAATCTATACAATTTTCTAACAACCTAACATAAGTTTTCTAATCAATCACTGTTGTAATATTATTAATTTTAATTAAATATTCTATGTAAGGAGTTATGTATGAAAAGAACATCTTACTTTAAGCCTATAATTTTAGTTTTTCTAATTGTACTTTTCACTTCATCATTTATCTACCTTCAAGGTTATAGACTTTCACCTATGAAAGCGGCTGAAACTGCACCAGGAATAAACGGTAATGTACATAAGTTTGGGGAAGTTAAAAGAGATTGGGGAAGTGTATTATTATTAAAAACTCCAGCTGGTTTGAAAACCGCCTTAGTTATGAAACAAGGACTTTTATGGCATTATAATTCAATCACTTATTTCTTTGATGACGCTATGAAAAATGATTTGGTTAAAACCGTTGGATGGGAAAGCTTTAGTTCCGACACCAACAAACAAATAACTGTTTTGGCCGTCGAAAATAATGACCCAAATGTCAAAGTTATTAAGGCTGGTACTGGTTCAGATATTCAAAGCAAGTCTATCTCTTCAGGCGAAACGGTTATATTCATCTGGGATAAAATGATTCAATCTAGCAATCTGAATCCTGTTGCTTTTGATAAAAACGATTATCCAGTTTATAAATATCAATATAACCCTAAAGATACATCTTCTATACATTTAGAAGACTTAAAATGGTATCCAGTTAGTATCCAATAACTTCATTATTTCTAAATTTCATATGCTTTTATATTAGTGAAATTTTAAGGCTATTACTATATGAAATTTAAAGATATTTTAATCAAAAGTATAATATCTTATCTCTTTCAAGATATAAAAAGAGCCCCAACTCTCGTAAGCTAAGAGATTGGGACTTTTTTCACTATGATATTATATTAATATCCATTTACAACAACATCAAGTTTTCCAGTTTCAGGATCTATAATTAAACCATGTACTTTTATATCCTTTGGAATTAAAGGATGATTCTTTATAAGTTCAACACTTTCCTTAACTGATTCTTCTACAGAATTAAAACCATGGAGCCATTTCTTTACATCAATACCTGCATTACATAAGGTATTTATTACATCTTTAGAAATTCCTCTTTCCATAGCTTTTTCTAAAGTACTATCCACATTTAAGTTACTCATCCCACAGCCATGATGTCCAATTACTAAAACCTCATCAGTTTGAAATTCATATACAGCAACAACAATACTTCTTACTATACTTCCAAATGGATGCATTATAGATGCACCTGCGTTCTTAATTAGCTTAACATCACCATTTTTCAAATTAAGTGCCTTAGGAAGAAGTTCTGTAAGTCTAGTATCCATACATGATAGTATTACTAATTTTTTATTAGGGTTTTTAGTTGCTTTGTATTTATCATATTCTTTATTTTCTACAAATTCCTTATTAAATTCAAGTATTTCTTGTAGTTTACTCAAAACCACACCCCCAAGTCTTAAAAATCTATTAGCTAATTATAGCACAAATACTATATTCATATCCAATAATCACTTCTAAACGTATCTTACCTTTTAATTAATGGAAAAGCGATAACATCTCTAATAGTGCTAGTCTCTGTTAAGAACATTATCATTCTATCAATTCCTATTCCTAAGCCTCCAGTTGGTGGCATTGCAGTATCAATTGCAACAGCAAATTCTTCATCCATAGGACTGGCAGTTTCAAGGCCTGCCCTAAGTTTTGATGCTTGATCATGCAGTAATATTCTTTGTCTTAAAGGATCATTAAGTTCAGAATATGCGTTACCAAGTTCAACACCATAAGCATATGGCTCAAACCTTTCTATTAAGTCTGGATTTTCTCTATGAACCTTACAAAGCGGTGAAGATTCTTTAGGAAAATCTATGACAAATGTTGGTTGCACTAACTTTTTTTCTGAGTATTCTTCAAATAAGGTTACTATAAGCTCTCCCTTTGAAGCCTTCTTAACATCTAAACCGTCCTTTTGTTTTTCTTCTAAAAGACCTTTTATAGTGATTTTTTCAACTATTTCTTCTTTTGTAAGATTATAAACATCTATTTCAGTATCATGCTTTACAAGATCACACATTTTTGCTCTTTTCCATGGTGCCTTAAAATCGATTTTTACTCCTTCATAGGTAATTTCAGTTGTTCCGTTTACTTTATTAAATACGTACTCATACATGTTTTCCATCAGTTCCATCATATCATTATAATCAGCGTATGACATATAACACTCGAATAAGCTAAATTCTGGATAATGGGTTCTATCTATGCCTTCATTTCTAAAAGCTCTTGCAAAGGTATAAACTCTTTCAATTCCACCAACTATTAGTCTCTTTAAATATAACTCTGGAGAAACATTCATAAATACCTCACAATCTAAAGCATTTACGAAAGTCGTAAAAGGTTTTGCTTCTCCTCCACCATACTTAGTATCCAATATAGGCGTATCTACTTCAATAAATTCTTTATTACTTAAAAATTCTCTAATAGCAGTTATAGCTCTTGAACGTTTAATAAATCTTTGTTTTACGTTATTGTTCATTATCATATCTAAAGATCTATGGCGTTGCCTTAAATCTGCGTCTTGAATTCCATGATATTTTTCAGGAAGGGTTCTTACTGATTTTGAAAGAAGCTCAAATTTAATAGCTCTAATTGTTATTTCACCAGTTTGTGTCTTAAATACCGTTCCTTCTACCCCAATGATATCTCCAGAATCTATAAGTTTTAAAATATTATAGTCTTCAATTCCAAGTAGCTTTTTACTGAAGAATATCTGAATACTACCTTTTTCATCTATAATATTAGCAAAAGTAGCATTGCCCATTCTTCTAAGTAGCATTACTCTACCTGCTAAGGTAAATTCTTTCGCTTCATCAATTCTTTCAAAGTTATCCAGTATGTCTAAAGTATGAGTTATATCTTTGTACCTATATGGATAAGGATTTATGCCTGCTTCATATAACTTATTTAGTTTTTTAATTCTTTCAACCACAAACTCGTTAGAATCTATCATTATTCTTTCTAAATTATGCATTTCTTCAAATTCTTTGTACATTTTAGCTACCACCTTTTTATTTCTAAAAATAGTTTTAATATTAATTGCAACTGAATAGAATGTTTTTCCCATTAAATAAATAATTTTTTGCAAATAAAAAAACTCTCACCTCCAAGATTATAAATCTTGAGGACGAAAGTTATAAATTCGTGGTACCACCTCAGTTTATTTATATGTTGCCATATAAACCTCTTCAAGTACATAGTTAAATATACTCTATACCTATAACGGGCTAACCCGTCGCAGCCTACCTCTAAAACCAGAATCGGTGCGAAACTCTGAGACCTTTTTCCATAAACCATTACTCGCTCATTTTCACCATATAGAGCTCTCTGTACAGTCCTAAGTTTATATACTCTTCTCTTCATAGTCTTTAATATATTATATCTATTATTTTTTTAAATTGTAAATACTTTTTTCTATTTTTTATAAAAACTTATTGATCATGTGCAGCTATTAACTTTTAAGGTTACTCCTTTTTAGAAATCTTACGAATAATTTCTTGTAATCAAGAAAGCTCTGAATGTTCGCTTAAAATTGACTTTAGCTATGTATTAAAAAAATGTTGATGGACAAACTTACTTCCACCAACATTTATTTAATACATCCTTTTAGTGTATTTTAATACTTAAGCATAGAACTTACTTCACTGGTATTTCAAAATGTAAATTATAATTATTCTAAAGTTCTTACTTTAAGATAAGTCTCTTTACCTTCTGCCCAATTTTTTAGATTTATTAATCTTTCACCATTATCTCCGTGCTCTTCATTATCAAAAGCTGCTTGCAATTTATCACATGGTAGCTTAGAACAATGACCACAGTGGCAATGTCCTTTTTCAATTGAGCAATTCGCTACAGCACATTCTCCCCAGAATGGCTTCCCATGACAACTTTGACAGCCTGGACAATTCATCTTTTCTTTCCAATCACAGGTGGCACAATATGTACCACATCTACCAACTAAGTTTTGCTCCATATTTTATCCCCTTTAAATCATTAAAATAATTTTTATCTAATATCATAATACACTCAATTCTAGTTAAGAACCATATATTTTCACAATAAACTCTATATTAGTAAAATTTTCTCATTAAACTATGAGAATTTTAAAATCGGGCTTCTGGTGAAAGTTTTATCTTTAATTGATTTCTACATATTTGTAAATCTTACTTAAACGCAACATATTGGCCTTCATATTTAGCTAGTAATTTATCACCCTTATGGCATGTAACATTAAGAGTTAATCTGCCTTTTTTATGTTTCTTATACATTTCAAAAAACTTATTTCTGTCTTCTTCTACTAAAAGCTCACACTCAGCAATAAAATCACTATCTATTGGAGCTAAGTATTCTATATTACTCTTTCTGATAACAATATGAGCTTCTGGATCAACTTCTTTTATATTGATGAACACCATAGCCCATCCACAGACAGTCATCAAAGAATTTATACTTCCTCCAAAAGCAGTGTGCTTGTGGTTGATATTTGGTTCAAGTTTCGCAGCAACTTTCACTTTATTCTTCGTGAATTCAACTATAGTAAATCCCATCTTTTCTGTTATGGGTATATGAGCATATAAAAATTGTTCAAATTCGTGTTTTTCCATAAGTGCCTCCATTTTATTTAGTGTAAATCTTGTATATCTATCTTATCCATTTCTTTTTTCTTATTGTATTTATCTCTGCAAATAAAATAAATCACCTCAAAGATACTAGTTCATCAGATTTATTATCCTTTTTAGTTTTCTTATATTCTGAAATTGGTTTTAATTTAAATAATGGCCTTAATAATATCAAGGTTATACTTTAACATTATTAAAATCAAGTTTTTTTACAAATAACTCAAAAACTTCAATACTTCCTCCATAAGAAAATTCTGCATCTTCACTTTATGTTTCTTTCATTTTGACTTGGTATTAAATCCATAGCATTATTAGTAATATTGTTTCAAAAATAGAAATACATTAGAAATATCTTAAAAAAAGTGATACTATAACTTGTGAAGTATTTATTTAATATGAAATTTAATAAAAAAGAAAATTCAAATAATTTTAGTTTGAGTAAAATATGTTTTAAAATATAAATTAAATAATTTTATATAAATTTTTTTATAAGTATAAATGAAATTATTAAATAATAATCAATGTTATTTGGGGATAAGAGGGGTACTATGGACATAAATATTGTAATTAATCAAATGCTACAGTTATTTATTATTTTAGGTCTGGGCTATTTTTTGAATAAGATAAAAATCTTTGATGACACATTAAATCAAAAACTAAATAAGTTACTTCTCAATGTTACAACACCTTCATTGGTATTGGCCTCTGTAAGTTCGATTAAACAAACCAATAACACTAAAGAAGCTCTATTTGTATTTTTAGTAGCTATAATCATTTTCACTTTATTACCACTATTAAGTTATATGTTAGTTAGAATTATTAGAATTCCGAGACATCAACGAGGAATTTACATGTTTATGACGGTTTTTTCTAACATAGGCTTTATGGGATTCCCAGTAATGAAGGCGATTTTTGGCAATGAAGCAGTATTTTATACATCTATTTTCAATATGATTTTTAATATTTGGGTATTTACTTTAGGTATAGTTCTAATAAATTATGGCACCAATAATAAAATTAAGCTAAGTTTCAAAAACCTATTATCCCCTGGGATAATATCATCCTTACTTGCTATAGTTATTTACTTTTTAAAGATACCTGTACATCCTGTATTAAAATCTACTTTTGATATGGTTGGTAATATCACTACCCCTGTAGCGATGATGCTTATTGGTTCTACTCTAGCTAATTTAAACATTAAAGAAGTTTTTACAGAACTAAGAATTTATCCTTACACAATAATCAAACAGATATTGATTCCTTTTATTGCATATCCACTTTTAAAATATTTTATAACTAGCCCATTAGTTTTAGGTGTTGCTTTAATTAACTTAGCTATGCCTGTAGGTAATAGTGCCGTGTTATTCGCAAATAAATATGATGGCGATGTAGAGCTTGCTGCAAAATCTGTGTTTATTACTACTTTAATATCCGTATTTACAATTCCACTGATTGTTGCTGTTTTTTTAACTTAAAAATAAGTTTATACCCTCCATAGTTTTGAAGCTATGGAGGGTTTTCATTTATATTGAATACTGTAAAAAGTGTTTTCTAAAAATAAAAAGAACATTAATTTACTTTAGCATATAATAGATTATATCAATTTTTAAGGTAAATTTATGGAGAATACCAGGGCTACTAACAGTGCTAATAACATAACTATACGTTCTACTGGAAATGATCAATTAGACTTACAATTGATACAAACAGAAATATCGACTTCACTAGTTGTCATTATAGCCTATATTATTGTAATAATATCAGGGTATCAAGACAGGTATATCATACTTCAAAGACAAAGAGGCATAGATGCTACTAAATTTTTGCATCCTACTCGCTTAGTTATAATTTCAAACATTTTAGGTCTTTATACAAACTTAATATTTCGTAATATAGCCCAGACTAGATTATTAGAGGTAGAAAATTCTATAGCTTCTGGTCAGAGTAATCTTACTACTACCCCAAATGTGAACATAACAGCTGGTTTTTCATTTTCGATAATTGCAAGCTTATTAAAGACAGTAGGAGCAATTCAAAGAGAACAGGAACAAGCACAAATAACTATTCTATAATTTAGCTATTAGGTTATACTTTTTCGTAATCATAATAAAGATGTACCACTTCAATCCCAAATCTATTTTTAAAACTCTCACTGGTTCTTGTGAAAGAATTTAAAAATATAAATTTTATTACGAAGTGATACATCCATAGCTATGATTGTTAAAAAGTATAACTTAATTTTTTATATATAATTTTTTACTAATTTTCAAGTATATATATCATTTTCCATACAAGTCTTGCTGTCTGTTAATTAATCATATTTATTTCATTACTACGGATTTTCTCAATTACCAATGTGCCAATACCCTCACCTTGAAGGTCATTTTCAAGCTCATATACCTCTCTGAATCTTAAATAAACATCCTTATCTATCTGCATAGTATGTCCAGATAATATAGCTGATTTTGTATCATATACATAGTTAAAGATACTCTCAAAAATTTCATATACTTCATTAGAATCTTCAAAGACTCCAAAATAGGCATATTCATATATGTCATAAAGATTATTACCTTTCGTGACAAACCAAACTCCATCTTTATATGGCATTTTTATAAAATTTCTCCATACCATCATTGCTGGCATAGTAGCTAAAATCTTTGCACTTTCATCTTCCACCATGCCCTTTATTAAGGATGGGATTATACAATTCCAGCTATATGGGTTTGCCATGCCTAATAAACCATGTTCTAAAAGTCCATATGCTAACTTTGAATAAGCATTAAACACCTTATTTTTATCTGTACATTTTCCTTCATAAAAAGCAATTACATGGTAACTATGCTCTTTCATTTTTCTAAGTTCTATTTCATTTCCATATGAACAGTTGATTGTGTACGAAGCTATTTCATCTGGAATTGGTGTTTCTATTCCTATAAGCTTAAATCTATGCTCATTTATTTCAGCATAAAAATATAAAGCATCTTTTCCATCAAAGTCAGCAACTGTTCCTACAGTTACAATATCATTATTTATTCCTTTAATTCTTCTCTCAACCTCATCTTTTCTTAAAACAAACTGCTTAGAAAATAATAAGTATAATGCAAAAGGTGACTCTTTTTCTTCCACCAACTTAACTTCATCACTAGCGAATTCTTGTACTATATTCTCAACTAACTCCTCTTTCTTTTTATTCTTTTTCTTAAACAAATCAAACATATATAACCTCCACGATATAAAATTTAAGCCTAAATACTTATACAAAAAGAAAATTCACCACTACTTTCCATCCAAAACTATTATAGCCCTTGAGGAAATATTATGCAAACAAGTATAAATGAAGTAAATAAATTAGAATTAGTAAAACCTTTAGAAACTTATTCCAAGAAAACTCTTTACAATTAAAAAAATATGTTTTACAATAAGCTTACCAATTGCAAGAAAGGAGACTGTAAAATGTTAATTTTGAAGATAAAATCAATAATAAATCAAATAATAAATATGCAGTCTGCTGTCAGTGTTTAAAAATATTATTTACCTTTTAATATTTTTGATATTTAATATGTAAATTTTGACCGCAGACCTACTATCTGCGGTTTTACAATATAAGTTGAAAAACCTTTAGTAATCATTTTAATATGTTCTACTTCCTAAATCTTTAAGATTCAGTTTTAGCACATAAAGATGATTAAATATAACCGCAGAGAAAATCTGTGGTTTTTATTTTTTAATAAGCCGCAGTACAATGTGTCCTATTAAGGTCACATTGTTATGCGGCTTTTCTTTTAAAATCATCCTAGGAGGAGTTTAAAATGAGCACAATTCTGTAAATTGCCAATTAAATGCTAAATATTTAAATCGGGAGGCAAAAGAAAATGTGGCTAAGACTTTTATAATTTAAATTTTTATAATCTAATACTTTATATATATTTGACCGTAAATCTCAATTTGGAACTTGAGACGGTAACAGAGAATAGAAACTATATCTTAAATTTGATCGGAGGAAATTGTATGATAACAGGAAATATAGATGGAATTAAAAAGTTAATACTGGAAAGACTTGAAGGCTTATATGAATTAGATATAGATAACAGCAGTGTTTTTTCTTATGAATTAGTTTCTGAAATGAATGATATTAGCAGAATTATAAAGAAAGAACTGTGTGTAGTTATAAATAGAAGAGGAAAAATAACTGATATATCAATAGGAAGTTTAAATAACGCAGAGATACCTTATATAGATGGAGCAACCAAAAGACTAAGTGGTTATAGAGTAATCCATACTCATCCTTCAGGAGATAGCACTTTATCCTCTATGGATACTTCAGCTTTAATGGAGTTAAAGCTTGATGCTATGGTTGCAATCGGTGTTAATGAAAATGTAGAAAACGTAAAAGTAAACATTGCATTTTGTGATGTATATGATAATAGCCTAGCTTTTAAAGAAGTTAGAAATTTAACTTTATCAGCTGCTCTACATTTAAATCTTAGAGAAAAAATATCTTATGTTGAAAAAATAATTACTGACATTAAACAGCAAGATGATGGTATTGAAAGAGCCATTTTATTTGGAAATGACAGCGAAGAGAGTCTTGAGGAACTTTGTGGTCTTGCTGAAGCTTGTGATGTAGTTCCTGTATTTAAGGTTTTTCAAAAGAAAAACAAAATTAATACTGCATATTATGCAGGTCAAGGAAAAATTGAAGAATTGAGTTATTTAAAGCAGATTAAGAATGCTAATGTGGTCATATTTGATGATGAATTATCTGGCTCACAGCTTAGAAACCTTGAGGAAACTTTAAAATGTAAGGTTATAGATAGAACCACTCTTATTCTTGATATATTCGCAAGACGAGCAAAAAGTAAAGAAGGTATGCTTCAGGTTGAACTGGCTATGCTTAATCATAAGATTCCAAGACTAAGAAATTCGAATGCTAACCTTTCTAGAATTAGAGGTGGTGTTGGTTCAAAAGGTCCTGGTGAGAAAAAACTAGAAACTGATAGAAGACATATAGAACGCAGAATTGAGGAAATAAGAAATGAACTTAATAGAGCTACAGAACAAAGAGTCATTCAAAAGGTTAAAAGAAATAAAAGCAGCATAAGCCAAGTTGCTATTGTTGGGTATACAAACGCTGGAAAGTCAACTCTTAGGAATAAGTTATGCGAAATTTCAGCTTCCAATAAAATTGATAAAGATGGAGTTCTAGAGGCCGATATGCTCTTTGCAACCTTAGATACTACAGTTAGAGCTGTTACCTTAAGTGATAACAGAAGAATAGCTTTGTCAGATACTGTTGGTTTTATAAGTAAACTTCCTCATGATCTAGTTGAAGCCTTTAAATCAACCTTAGAAGAGGTAATAGATGCTGATTTATTATTACATGTAATAGATGCCTCAAATGAAGAAGTTTTAAACCAAATCAAATCTGTTAACTTAGTTCTTGAAGAGCTAAATGCACTAGATAAGAATACTATTGTTGTTCTAAATAAAGTAGATAAGGCTTCAGAAGAAAACTTAAAGCTAGTACGAGATTTTCTAAAAAACCAAAAGACAATTGAAGTCAGTGCTATAAAAGAAATAAATCTATCACTGCTACTTGATTATATAGGTAAAGAAATCCCAGTTAAACTTATGGAGAAACAGTTCATTATTCCATATACTCAACAAAAATTCGTATCAATACTTCATGATAACTCTAAGATTCTTCATGAAGATCATCTTGAAGAAGGCACTAAAATAAAAGCTTTAGTCCATGAAGAAATTTATAAAAAGTGCATTGCTTTCGAAGTTTTAGCAATATCTTAACTATAATAAAGCCATATCTAAAAGAAATATTTAAAATGGGTAACCACAAGTTGGTTGCCCTTTAATTTTATTAAAATCATACTTTATCATTCAATAAAACCATATGAATATGATCTTCCCATCTACCATTGATCTTAAGATATTTATATGCTAGGCCTTCATTATAAAATCCTAATTTTTCGATAACTCTTAAAGATCTCTTATTTTTAGGCATTATATTAGCTTCAATCCTATGGAGCTTAAATTCATTGAACATTATATTAATACCATTTCTTAGAGCTTCTGTCATATATCCTTTGTTTATCTCTGCCTCATCAAGTTTATAACCTAAAAAACAAGACCAAAAGGCTCCTCTCACGATGTTACTAAAAGCCAATGTTCCTATAACCTTATTTTCATCTTCTTTCGTATAAATCCATAGCCTTAACATATTTTCTTTTGATATATTTTCAAAATCATTCTTTAATTGGGTTTCATGAGTTTCCTTTTTATAAAACTCTTCGTCTTTAGTTGCTTCCCATTCTTCGAGGAAATCTCTATTTCTCATATAATAATCCAATACTTGTCCAGCATCTGTTTCATCTAAAATCTTTAAAATTAATCTCTCAGTTTCATAAAGTTTTTGCATCTACTCCACCCCTTAAATTAAAATTTACGAATATTATCAAATAAAAATATTAACTAAATAGAATACTATTTTTATTTTATTGGGTTTATATAAATATATAATATTTTGATAATACTAACGATGTACTTTTAAATTTCTAATTTTAATTTAGAAATTGCACTCTACTTATCAAATTATAACAAATATCGTCCTATAAAGGCAACCAGCTCTCTAATATGTTAAATAAATACAGTTTTTTTGACATATTAATAAAAACATTGTAAACTACATTTAGGCAAATATTTTTGTTTAATTTAATAATAATATTCGTATTTAGAGGTGTAACTAATGGAAAATGTTTTTGATTATGAAGATATTCAATTAATCCCTGCAAAATGTATAGTAAACAGCAGATCTGAATGTGATACTACTGTAGAATTAGGTGGTCGTTCATTTAAGTTACCTGTAGTTCCTGCAAATATGCAAACTATCATTGATGAAAAGATTTCAATATATTTAGCTGAAAATGGTTATTTTTATATAATGCACCGTTTTGAACCAGAAAAGAGAATTGCTTTTATTAAAGATATGACGTCACGTGGATTATTTTCTTCAATCAGTGTTGGTGTAAAGGAAGATGAATATAGCTTTATAGAACAATTGGCATCTGAAAATCTTGTACCTGAGTACATAACTATAGATATCGCACATGGACATTCAAATGCAGTTATTTCAATGATCCAACATATAAAGAAGCACTTACCAGATAGCTTTGTTATTGCTGGAAATGTCGGTACTCCAGAAGCAGTAAGAGAACTTGAAAATGCTGGTGCAGATGCAACAAAGGTTGGCATTGGACCTGGCAAGGTTTGTATAACTAAAATTAAAACTGGCTTCGGAACTGGTGGATGGCAATTAGCAGCACTTCGCTGGTGCGCTAAAGCAGCAAGCAAACCAGTTATTGCTGATGGAGGTATCCGTACTCATGGGGATATCGCTAAATCAATTAGATTTGGTGCAACTATGGTAATGATTGGTTCATTATTTGCAGGACATGAAGAATCTCCTGGAATAACTATCGAAAAAGATGGTAAGTTATATAAGGAATACTTCGGATCAGCTTCAGAATATCAAAAAGGTGAGAGAAAAAATGTTGAAGGGAAGAAAATGTTCGTTGATTACAAAGGACCTTTAAAAGATACTTTAATCGAAATGGAACAAGATCTTCAATCCTCTATCTCCTATGCAGGCGGAAATAAGTTAGATGCAATTAGAAACGTTGATTATGTAATAGTTAAAAACTCAATATTCAATGGTGATAAAGTTTACTAATATTATTAGATGTATTTTTTATTATTTAAACATAACCCTTCAATTAAGCACTTATATATTGTGAAATGCGCAATATGTAAGTGCTTTTTATTTTATTCTATCTTATCTTTCGCTGCTAGCTTTCTCTATTATTCTTTTAAATTTCCTATATTTATTTCAAAATTTGACACGTAGTTTTATACATTTTCATATTTTATATAAAGACATATAAATAAAGCAGCATTTTTAATATAATTATTAATTTTTTCGAGGTGAGAACGTGGATTTTCAAGGGTTAACAGGTAAAGTTATAACCCCTTCAGATAAAGAATATCAATTTTTAAGACTTGAATATAATCGTGACATTAATAAATTTCCTCTTGCTATTGTTTATTGCTATAACAATACAGATGTGTCAAATGCAATAAAATGGTGCAGAAAAAATGATATATCTCTACGTATTCGGACAGGTGGGCATAATTACGAAGGATATTCCACAAGTAATGGTGCTTTAGTGGTGGATACAACCTATATGAATAATATTGAAATCGATGAAAAAAACGATGTAGTAAAAATCCAAGCTGGTGCTAGATTAGGTAAAGTATATTCAGAACTTGCTAAAAAAGGCTATGCTTTCGCAGGAGGGACATGCCCAACCGTTGGTATATCCGGTTTAACTCTTGGAGGAGGAATAGGACTGTCTTGCAGAAATTTTGGTTTAACTACTGACAACCTCTTAGAACTAGAAATGATAAACGCCAAGGGAGCTAAAATCACCGCTAACAATCATGAAAACCCAAAGCTATTCTGGGCTTGTCGTGGAGCTGGCGGTGGAAACTTTGGTGTTGCAACTTCATATATCTTTAAAGCTCAAAAAGTAAATAAAGTTACAGTTATAGAACTGAGATGGGATAATGAATCAAGAGAAGACTTTGTAGAATTATGGCAATATTGGCTTAAAACTGCTGATAAAAGAATCAGCTGTTTTGCTGGTTTTAACAAAGAAGGTATATATTTAAACGGCTTTTTTTATGGCACAGAAGCTGAAGCTAAATTGATATTGAAGGACTTTTTATTACTGCCTAATTTATTAGAAAATTCCTATATTGAATATGTTGCTTTTATCGATGCCATAAAGGCTATCGGTGCCTTCTATGATCCACCAAATAAGTTTAAGGCAACTGGTAGATTTGTATATAAACCACTATCTAGAAAAGATATTAGAAAATTGGTTCAATATATAGACAACAGCCCTGGTACAGATGAGTGTTTTATAAGATTGTATTCTCTAGGTGGAGCTATAGATGAAATTCCAAACAACCATACAGCATATTACTATAGAAAAGCAGAATATATACTAGGTATAACTGCTGATTGGAAAGAAGATAATGAGGCAAATGAATATAAAAATTGGGTTGAAAAAGTTTTTAGATTTGTTAAGCCTCTTACTAATGGTTCTTATGTCAACTTCCCTTATGCTGAATTAGCTGATTATGGTTATGAATACTATGGCAAAAATTATTATCTTCTTAAAGAAGTTAAAAAATTATACGATCCAACTAACTTCTTTAAGTTCCAGCAATCAATAAGACCTTATTGAATACCAACTTAAAATAAAGGCAGTGTTTTAAGCATCATGTAGAAATTAAGGTGTCACTCTTCAGAAACTTTAGTAAGCTTTGCAACTAATAAATAAAGTATCTCAAGTAGCGACACCTTAATTTCTATAATAATGTAAACAGAACATAAATATAATTAAGGCACTAATGCCTCAATTTTTGAAAGTAATGTTGTAAAAACTTCTAAGTTATCCTTACCTAGATAATCGTCTAAATAGTTTTGCGCCTTTAGCCAAAGTAACTCTGCTGATTTATAAACTTCTTTCCCTTTATCTGTTAACTTCAATTGTCTATTTCTAGTTCCTTCTATTGCTATATCATTGATGTACCCTCTTTCTTCAAGAGGTTTAAGATTTCTTACAAGAGTAGTTCTATCCAATCTTATGCTAATTGCCAAATTACTCACACTTACAGGTCCTAAAGCATCTATATGCTTTAGTAACGAAAACTGCCCTAATTTCAAACCACTTGGAGCAAGAAAATCGTCATAAACTTCAGTTATAGCATGAGATGCTCTTCGCAAATTGAGACAATTACATTGCGATGGTTTTTTATCATAAACTTTTATATCCATATTATCACCTTCTCACTTTAGTGTATCTACACCATCATTATAATATACATTCATTATATTATTGTCAATATTAATTGAAATCTACTAGCTCAACTACTAATAAAATAATCCTTAATAGTAAACTTTCAAGTTCTATAATACTAATGGTTCTTTAGGAAAATTAAAGCACCCGTCTCTTTAAGACAAGTGCTTAATAATATTATGTAGTTAATAACTCTTAGATTATTGCTTTGTTGTATGTTCATTTAAATATTATTTATAAATATCCGAAAACTCAATTTTAATTCTCTCAACATAGTTTTCCTTATTACTCGTCTGATTCTCATCCCACTGACCTAAACTTCCATCACTTAGCATCTTAACTGGCAGTTTAACCGAGAACTTAGTCCCTAAACCATATTTACTTTCTGCATAAATAGTTCCATTATGCATATCAACTAATGATTTCACTAGTGATAAGCCTATTCCACTACCCTCATGTCTTCTTATAAATGTTTTATCTACTTGTCTAAACCTGTCAAATATTATATTTAGTTTTTGACTTGGTATTCCTATTCCCGTGTCTTCCACTGTAATTGTTATGTATTCTTCACCATCAATAATATTCACAAAGATTTTCCCTCCATCAGGGGTAAATTTTACCGCATTTGATAAAAGGTTAAGCATTATTCTTTCAATCTTATCTAAATCACAAGCCATTATCTTTTCTTCTATTTCAGTATCAAAAATAAGCTCTAAATTATTATTATTAATATAATCTGCTACTGACAAAGTAATTTCTTCAACAATATTTACAATATTACAATTGACCATATTTAATTCAAAATAGCCTGAATCAAGTTTAGTAGAGTCAATTAAATTATTTATAAGTCGTAATAATCTAAAACAATTTTGCTTTTCAACACTTAAATTATTTATTATCTTTACCTTATCAATAGGCTTTTCCTTTTTTTCAATTTCTGCTCCAATTACTTGTATAGCACCAAATATTATGTTTAGAGGAGTTCTCAACTCATGCGAAATATTTGCGAAGAATTCAGTTCTTAAATTTTCTAATTCATAAGCTTCTTCTTGTAAAGCTAGTTCACTTAATTTTCTATCCGTAATATCACGGATACTTACTACAATCTCTTCTTTCTCGTCAACCTTAATTGCACTAATATTTAATTCAGCCCAAAACTCATCATTATTCTTTGTTTTACAAATACATTCTAATACGATAGGTCTAGAATTTGTAGCTTTATTAAAGGTTTGAAGCATTTTTTCTTTTGTTATCCCCGACTTTAAAGATACCATGTCTATTATATTCATTTTTTTTAATTGTTCTTCAGAATAATTAAACATAAAATAAGACCTTCGGTTTGAATCTACTATGTTTCCGTAAAAGTCATTAATAAATATTGCGTCATTTACTGAGTTGAAAATAGTATCAAGGTACTTTTGATTTTTAGCAAGTTCTTTTTGGGAACTTTCATATTCTAGCTGTCTTAGTCCGCTTTCAGCTAAAGTGGTTACAAGTCCTAAGTAATAATCTAAGATACTTCTGACCTTACTCCTTGTCCACCTTGGAACCTTACTAAGTGCAGCAATATAATTCTCTTCATCAAAATTGAATTCACGAGCTTGTCTTTTAAAAAAATCAACATCAACTACCTCATCATCATAAAAAAATTGACCCATAAAAATCGTTGCAACATGTTGTCCATATATGATAATGGGCACTCCTATATCCCACATATTATTTAGGCATTTGTATTCTATGTATCTACCATCTTTTAGATGGTCATTTATATATTTATCGCTAATAAAGCATCGGCTACAAGTGGTTGGATGAATTCTGTGAAATTTTGTACAAATATCCTGCCATCCAGTTTTTATATATATTGTCCCATCTACATCAATAAGTCCCACAGGAATTCCAGATGCCTCATAAAGGCTTTCAGACATTTTTTTAAAGGAATCAATATTAAACACCTCAGAAAAATTAATCTTTCCCATACCTTACCCCTTTTAAAAATATATTGAATATAGTCGATATTAAATCACCATATTGAAATTAAGTGCTTAGTCATCCGATGCTTTAATGAGAATCTCCTGCATAACCACTTAATTTCAACAATTTTCTTAACATAGCCTAAATATTAAGCTACCTAGCTACCTTCAATTCTTTTTTATATTTATATAAAGCTGCAACTAACCTAAAAATAATTATAAAGTTAACCAATAAAATCACAAGACTTTTTAAATTTATCAAACTTCTTTCATGGAATACCCATTGAATCATAAATCCTGTATAGCCAAAAGTTAGAGCAAGTAGATATATAGAACTATTTACACTGGAAACTTTAAGTTTTTTTAATATAGATAAATATAAAAAAACGGTACCAAACTTAATTACTCCCATTACCACTAAAGTAACTAAATCACCAATAGGATTTTCTTTAAATCCAGGATCTACTGCGGATGAAAATACTCCATAAAAAAAGAAGTCTAACAGATAGATTAATGTACAGATGCTTAAAAATATTGACTTTATTATGATATACTTTTTTGTTTTCATCTTGCCTCCTACACTAAACAATTGCTTTGAGACTTTATTATTGTACAAATTATAATATACCTTCCAATATTTTGCAAATACATATTCATAATGCCATTACCGATTAAAAAGTAAAATTAAGGTGATTGTTTGTGTAAAAAAATGCAGCATACCAAATTTTCCATTGAATATGCTGCAACTATTGATGTAATTTGATTAAATCAGCTTCTTAAAAGCTATCCAAGGCACTTCATAAACATATTACCTTATTACATCTATATTATTTATACTATTTAATTACTGACATTCCACCCATATAAGGTTGTAGCGCTACTGGAATGTTTATTGATCCATCTTCATTTAAGTTGTTCTCTAAGAAAGCAATTAACATTCTTGGAGGAGCTACTACTGTATTATTTAATGTATGTGCAAAGTATTTACCGTTTTCACCATCTACACGTATTTTTAAACGACGTGCTTGAGCATCTCCTAGATTTGAACAGCTTCCTACTTCAAAGTATTTCTTTTGTCTTGGAGACCAAGCTTCTACGTCTACTGATTTTACTTTAAGATCAGCTAAATCACCTGAACAACATTCTAAAGTTCTTACTGGTATGTCAAGTGAACGGAATAAATCTACTGTATCTTTCCAAAGTTTATTATACCAAACCATACTTTCTTCTGGTTTACATACAACAATCATTTCTTGTTTTTCAAATTGGTGAATTCTATAAACTCCTCTTTCCTCTATACCATGAGCACCTTTTTCTTTTCTGAAGCATGGTGAGTAACTAGTTAAAGTGTGAGGAAGTGAAGCTTCTGGTAATATTGTATCTATATACTTACCTATCATAGAATGCTCACTTGTTCCTATAAGATATAAATCTTCGCCTTCTATTTTATACATCATAGCATCCATTTCAGCAAAACTCATAACACCTGTTACAACTTCACTACGAATCATGAAAGGTGGAATGCAATATGTAAATCCACGATTTATCATAAAATCTCTAGCATATGATATAACTGAAGAGTGAAGTCTTGCTATGTTTCCCATTAGATAGTAAAAACCATTTCCAGCAACCTTTCTTGCACTGTCTAAATCAATACCGCTAAGTTTTTCCATGATTTCAGTGTGATATGGAATCTCAAAGTCAGGTACCACTGGTTCACCGAAACGTTCAACTTCCACATTTTCGCTATCATCCTTACCTATTGGAACACTTGGATCGAGGATATTTGGAATTATCATCATTATATCCTTAACTTTTTTCTCAAGTTCGCCTTCTTTAACTTCTAATTCTGCCAAACGTGCAGAGTTTGCAGCAACTTGTTTTTTCATATCTTCTGCTTCTTCTTTTTTTCCTTGAGCCATTAATGCACCAATGCTCTTTGAAATCTTATTTCTATTTGCTCTTAAAGAATCAGCTTCCTGCTTTGCATTTCTTAGTTCAGCATCTAAAGCTATAACTTCATCAACTAACCCTAACTTATTATCTTGAAACTTATTTTTTATGTTTTGTTTTACTATTTCAGGGTTTTCCCTTACAAATTTTAAATCTAACATAATTTACCCTCCTGATACATTTATCTATTTATAATATTTTAAAAGCATATTAATATAAGCATTTTCCTAAATGGTTACTTTTACATTGTAAGATAATAATCAATAATTTACAATGCTATCTTTGAATACTATATCCAATATAAAAATTCAGGTTTAAAAGTATCACTGAATTTAAACATATAATAACAAATAAAGTTTAGTACTACTTGCAAAGCCATTTAAATTTCCGTATTTAGTCAACTTAGAATTTTTATACTTTTCTTTACAGTAAAAAAACTCCCATCCCAAATATATAAATGGGACGGAAGTACTCCGCGTTGCCACCCAAATTGCTGAAATAATAAAAAATCAGCCACTCGAAAAAGTATTTTAAAGGTTACTAGCCTTTCGATTTATCATCGACAGCTCCAAAAGTGGAAAGATTTTGCCTTTCACCGATTTGCACCAACCATCGGCTCTCTGAAGAAATTCAAAAATCGTAGCTTTTATAATCACTGTTTTTGTATATGTTATTATTATGTATCAATTATATATAATATTATACAAGTTTTCAAGTGAGAATAAGTATTTTTCACTTAAATTGCTAATAAATGTGTTTTTTTCTCTATAAATCGCATATTTTTTACAATATTAAATTGCTAAAAAGAGTTATTAATATAATTCATCTCTTTCATCATCATATAACCAGCCTTCTTCTTCAGCATAACTAAATATATCCTTCAAAGCTATGTCATAGCCCTTTGCGAATACAGCAGGATTTCTTCTATATTTTTCAATTGAGTCTGCCGAAAGCACATTATTTCTCATCTCATCTTCAAATATCAAGGCCTGCAAATAAGTGCTCCCTATAAGTTCTCTAACTACATTATATCTGTAGCTTTTATCAATGCATATATACAATCTGCATATTATTGGTCTTTGCTCGTAAATTGTGCAATAGTTCTCTTCGGTAATGAAATGACAGTTCTTTTCTTTATCTAATACATATTGATCAAACTCTCTATAGTAATTTCTCTTTATTACAAGCCTCTGTCTTACAAAATCTGATGCAGAATCCTCATTCCAGTTGCTTATTCTGTTAACACATATATTGTCCATTTCAACTGACCAAGCCTTTTTACAACAGCTTTCCCCGCAATCATCACAAGGTAGAGGGTTTTTATCTAAAAATATATCAATTGCTTTTAATATATCCTCCACAGTTGTATCTTTATCAATTTTGTCATAATTCACTTTACCTTCTGAGTCAAATAATAATTCCATGTCATTTCTCCTTATGCTTTTATGTATTAGCTACAAATCGAATCATAGTTTTCTTTGAACTTTTCAGCTAGTACAAAAGTTGATGTTTTTTTAGATAATTATTTTCATAAAAATCTCCTGCTATAATTTTACCACATTATACTTCCTTACTCTCTCATCGTTTATGACACCATTGAAGTTAAGTCCATAAGCAAAACTATATTTATTACCTAGTTCATCACTATAGCACTTCATATCATGTGGCACATCCTCAAATTGTTCTTCAACAGTAGTCATGTCCTTCGGCATATTAAATGGTAGTAAGCCACTTGGATTATGCTTTCCGCTTATCACATCAAGTATTACTTGAACTTGTACACCAAAATCAACCACTATTGCATCAACTTTGTTCTCAAACTCATTAAGTACTGTTGGATTTGCCATGTTTATAGAAACTACTACTGGTTTTTGTGCCATTAGGTTCTTAGTTTCTAAGATTATATCTAAATCTTCTTCATTTGTAGCATAATTTGTTTTACCATAGTAAGCTCTGTTTTTTGACTTTTCTAATGGGTCTCCTCCTGCTAAACTTACTTTTCTACTGTTTATAGCTTTATATGGTCTGTATTGCAAGCTTATAGGTACATATCCCTCTTCCTTCGAATATCCTACAGTCTTAGGAGACTCTATAAAAACTATAGAAAAATCTGCTTCCTCGGCTTTCTCCACTACATTAAAATATTTTTCAATAATAGCTTTATTTACAGGTTCTATTTCTCTAGCTGGGATTACGTTTCCGAACCAATCTTTACTTTCCTTTAATCTTCTATTTGGTATATACACATTTTTTCTTTCTTTTATTGGAAGTATTTGATTTTTATTTTTTAACATCACTAAAGATTTAAGCTGACATTCATACCCAGCTTTCATATATTCAGCATTGCCAACTATTTTATCAGAGTCTTCTGGATCTACATATGGATTCTCGAATAAACCAGTTCTAAATATATTTAACAATAATCTTACAGCTGATTTTTCAAATCTTTCTCTCATATATTTTTCACCAAATTCTTTTACTCCCATCTCATAGGCATCAATAATTGGTAAAACTTCATTGTTCCCCCCAAATTGGTCTACTCCAGCCATTAGCACTTTAAAGTGTCTTTCGCTCTCAGATAATTTTTCAACTCCCCAACTTTTTCCAGATATAAAGCCATCAATTACATTATTTCCCTTAGTTATACCCCAATCAGTACAAACAACTCCATCATAATCATACTTTTCTCTAAGTAAGTCCTTAATTATATATTTACTAAAAGAATTTCCTACGTTTTCGCCATACTTTTTATCAATATCATAAGATATAGTATAATAAGGCATAACTGCTGACGCTTTCTTAGTCTTACCAGATAGCTTAAAAGCTCCTTCTGTAAAAGGTATTAAGTGATCATTAAAGTTATTGCCTGGATAAACAGCATACTTACCGTAAGCAAAATGAGCATCTCTACCGCTTTCACAGCTTCCTCCACCTGGCCAATGTTTAACCATAGCATTTACACTTTCATATCCCCAACCATCTTCTGTTTCACTTTCTCCAACAGAGGTTTGAAATCCATTACAATATGCTTCAGCTAAATCTCGTGCCAAAATTGGATCTTCACCTAAAGTTCCACTAAATCTCATCCACCTAGGATCTGTTGCTATATCTACCTGAGGTGATAATGCAGTTGCTATACCTAATGCCCTGTACTCCTTAGATGCAATAAATCCAAACTTACTAACTTCTTCACTACTAAAAGTTGCTGCAAGTCCTAATGGCTCTGGCCATTTAGATATGTCTCCTCCTGCACCAGCATTAAACTCAGCATTAGCACTAGTTGTATGCCTTGGATCACTACTTATATTTACAGGTATTCCAAAACCAAATCCTTCAACAAATGCTTGCAAATTATTATTCCAGAGTGCTGATGTTTTAGCATCATCCACTGCTGTTACAAGTACATGTCTTAAATTATCATCTTCAAGAAACTTTTTTTGTTGATCTGTTAAATCAGTAATTTTCACATCAGTCTCATCAAAAGTTTTACCATTATAGGTTCCATCAAAAGCTTTTGAAAAACTATCTTTTTTACTAAAAACCGCTTGATGTCCACTGTAGAGCATAAGACCTGCTATTTGTTTTATACTAAGCTTACTAGCTAAATCCTTAGCTCTTTCTTTAGCTGGAAGTCTCCAATCCTCATATTTTTCAAGTTTTCCACTTTTGCTTAAGTTTTTAAAAGCAAAGCCATCTTGCTCAATTATTTTAATACCTGAATTCTTTGAATAGGCAACATTTTTTCCACTTTCATTTATAATAATTACATAGTCGCCTTTATTAATTTGTCTCAAATTCATCATAAATCCCCCTCCATTGACTTTGTTAAATACTATATATTTTTTCTATGTAAATAATCATCAAGACTTCTAATAAAAAACTCTCTAAATCCAGAAATAACTCCTAAGCTTTCACTTTTTTCACTTTCTAAATCATAATAGTACTTCATAGTTTCCATATCTACAGATAAAGTATCCAATGGAAATCCTTCTCTATATTTTTCGTGAGGCTTGTCTACAATATAAAACTTCTCAGAACATATATCTTCACCGTCATACTTATAAATATGATCATTATCTATATATAAACATATACCATTTTTATAATATGCAGTTAATTTCCCTCCATACTTTGCTGCTAAATTACTATAGTAGTCAACCATTTCTCTATAAGACAAATCTTCTCCATGAAGCCTTTTTACTAGTACACCAGGTTGATCTTCTTCCTCTACCCCTTCAAAGAACAATCCAGTATCACATGAAAATACAGGTATCTTAAGCTGTTCGTAATATGTTGTGGCTTTTTCTATAGCATTAGCCAATGGATCTTTTCCCGTTTCTTCAGATTGACTTAGTTTGAAATCAACACTGCCAATGCCAGTAATTTCGATATTGAGTCCATCAAGCATTTTAATCATGCTAGTGAGCTTTGATGGATTATATGTACCATATATTAACTTCATTAAATATCCCTTCATTCTTCTAATCTATTAATTATTTGTAATTATATCATATAATGCCAAGTGATTCTTTGAATTATAAAATGATAATTTTCTATTTTTGAAAAATTGCAGTTAAAACTTTTTTAACGCATCTGTCTTTGCGAATACATATGAGGAAAATTTAGTAGGTGAATAAGCTTTATTTTTACTGTTTAGGCATAAAAAATTTCTAAAAGTATTGAAAGTTCTAGTTTAACCAGCATAAAAACTTTATACATACCTATACAAGAAAAAAATAAGCCAATGATAGTTAATTAATCATAAGCTTATCTTTTTATTACAAAGAATTATTTTTTCTATAATATGATTTTATTGTTTGTCCATATAGAAATCTCATTTCCAGATATAAAAACTAATTTACTTAGTTAGACTTTATTGACAGTTGGTCTATCTATAACTTCCAAGAATAATATAAAGTGAAGAAGTTACATTTGAAGTATTTCCTAAGCTATCTACCGCAATTGCTCTAAGAATCGCTGTCTTACTTATAGTTATACCACCTTTATAAGCAGAACTATTTGTTGTAGGTTTAGATCCATCAAGAGTATAGTAAATTGTTACTCCTGGTGTGGTATCACTTAATGTTATAGTCTGAGGTTTGTTATATATACCACCTCTAACACTCGCAATTGGATCTGCCGGAGGTTTTATTATAGTATATTGATTGCTCAATACTCCTGATACATTTCCATTGTAATCAACTGCTATAACCTTTAAAGTACAAGAGGCTGCTATATTAATGTAACCCATGTAAGGTAAACTCTTAGTTGTTGGAGTACTTCCATCTAATGTATAAAAAGCTCTTAGTGGCTTTGAATACATATCAAAAAGTTTAATAAATAAAGGTGCTTTATATGTGCCTGAAGGAACACTTGCTGTAGGTGTAGGTATAGCTACAGGTCCATTTATAACATAAGTGTTACTCATGACTTCAGAAGACTTACCATTAGCATTTATGGCAATTGCTTTAAGTATCTTTGTTGAACTTATAGTTATAGCCCCTGAGTATAAAGTACTATTCGAAGTAGGTATTGTTCCATCAAGGGTATAATATATTGATACTCCAGCTGTTTTATCACTTAAAGTTACTGCTTGGCTTGTACTATAGTTTCCAGCCGGCACATTTGCTGTTGGTTTAGCTGGCAATACAACTGGTGAAGTTATAGTATAAGTATTGCTAAGCACTTCTGAGGAATTCCCAGCAGCATCTATTGCCACAGCCTTTAGTGTTGTAGTTGACCCTATTGTTATTGGTGTATTATATAAATTACTTTGTGCAGTTGGAGTTGTCCCATCAACAGTATAATATATCGACACACCTGATGTTGCATCACTTAATCCTATTACCTGACTCGAATTATAAGATCCACCTGGGATACTCGCCACTGGCTTACTTGGCGCAATAACTGCTAATGTATTGCTTGGTGCTTGTATCAAACCAAATCCATAAGAAGAATCTCTTCCACTAACACCTAAATCAACTATATTGCTATCTAATAAATTTCTCAATTGAACATTAGTATAGCTTGGATACTTTTGTTTAAGTAATGCTAAATCTCCTGCCACAAAAGGTGTAGCCATAGATGTACCACTCATTTGAGCATAACTTCCATTTAAATAAGTACTGGTTATGTTAACTCCTGGTGCACTCACTTCTACTTTGCTTCCTGTAGAAGAAAAATAAGCTCTCTTATTCGTAGAGTCAACTGCTCCAACTGCAATTACTGATGAGTAGTTAGCAGGATATTCAACATTTGTCCCAGTACCATCAGCATTTCCATCATTTCCTGCCGCAGCAACAACTAATATTCCGCTATTGTACGCTGTATCCACAGCATTCTGCAATGAAGTATCTGATTGGCTTGATCCAAGACTCATGGATATAATATCCATCTTATTTTCAATAGCCCAATCTATACCTGAAATTACGTCTGAGGTATATCCACTACCTGATGAATCAAGGGCTTTTACTGCATAAATCGAAGCGTCCGGAGCCACTCCTTTAACGCCACCACTTACACCTTTTGCTCCAATTATTCCAGCAACATGAGTTCCGTGACCATTATCATCAGAAAAAGATGCAGTAGTTGAACCACTTATCACATTTGTACCACCAGTTATGGATAAGTCTGAATGTGTTGCAGCTCCTGTATCAATAACAGCAACCTTTACACCTTTTCCAGTAAATCCAGATTGCCATGAAGCTTGGGCATTTATATCGCTTACTCCCCAGTTTGAAAATGTAGTATCAGCTACCTTTACCACATTATCTACTTCAACGTAAGCAACATTTGAGTCTTTTAAAAGCTTTGTAGCATTTTGTGGGGTTATTTCAGCCACAGCAGCGTCCACATTCTTAAACTGACGCTTAACTTTTCCACTATAATTTGAAATTAGCTTACCTCTGTCAACGCCTTTAGTTTTGAACTTAACTATATAACGCTTAGAGGTGGTATCTGTAGTAGTTGTACTTGCATAGGTTGTCCAACTAAAAGATGAAGCAATAACTATAGTTGCAATGAAGATACCGCTTATTTTTCTTGATTTCATTTTCCTATCCTCCTTACTTTTGCTGTGTTCAATATAGCTAGAAATAAACAGTTCCTACATTAAAGTTTAAGTAGAACCTCTCATTCTCCTTTTAAATAGTAAAGCAGATTTTTCTTTTAACTTGATTATAACTTAATCTATAAATGTATTCTACATTGTTTGACCTTTAAAAGTGATTTTTAATCCAATTTTAATATATTTGTTGAATTTAAATAATTTTTGCATTAAAATTTATATATTTCTTGGCAAAACACCTAAATAAGATTAATTTTTAACTGTACAGCCATAAAAAGCTTCTAAATCCATCAAAATATCTTGGTTTATCAAACATAAAAATCTATCTTTTCTTTACTGCAAAAAAGGATTCACTTTAATAAGCGAATCCTTTAAAGATACATAACTTTATAAACAGTTTTAGTGTTAGATGGTTCAGTTAAAGATTATAGGCTGCCAAACCACATAATTTCAAGATGATGCTCTAACAGCATCTAATTCTAAAATTTATTTAAGCAGTCCTTCTTTTTGTAGATAGTTTTTTGCAACTTCTTGCGCTGTTTTTCCTCCTACATTCACTTCATAATTCATTTTAGCCATTTCATCATCAGTTATCTTACCTGATAATTTATTAAGAACAGTGCTTATCTCAGGATGCTTTTCAAGCGTACTTTCAAGCATAAGCGGTGCCCCTTGATATGGAGGGAAAAACTTTTTATCATCTTCTAATACCTTTAGATTATACTGAACAATTTCACTATCAGTAGAATACGCGTCTAAAAGATTGATATCTCCTGATTTTATTGCACTATATCTTAATTTTGGTTCCATTGTTTTTAAATTATTAAAGTTTACTGAATATACTTTTTGAAGTCCTTTATATCCATCATCTCTATCAGAAAACTCAAGAGTAAATCCTACCTTAAGCTGATTTTCTATATTTTTTAAGTCAGATACTTTATTTAGTTTATACTCTTTTGCAAGCTCTGGAGATACTGCAATAGCGTAGGTATTATTGTACTTCATAGGCTTTAGAAGTTCCATATTAAAATTCTTTTCCATACCAACACGAGCCTGCTCATAAACCTCTTCTGGATCATGGCTTTTTGCATTTTCCTTTACAAAGGTTTCAAGAGCTGTACCTGTAAATTCAGGGTATATATCTATATCACCTGATTTAAGTGCGTTAAATAAAAAGCTAGTTTTTCCCATGCCAGGCTTTAAGGTAACATGTAAATTAGTTTCATCTTCAAGCATTAGTTTGTACATATTAATCAAAATTTCTGGCTCTGAACCTAACTTTCCAGCGATTACAATCTCATTTTTTTGTGTGCTTAGATATGGAACTAAAATTATAGTTAAAGTCATAATAATAGCCACTCCAACTGCTACAATGGATTTTTTTAGTGTAGCTTTTTCAAGATAACGTAGTACTACGTCAAATAAAATTGCAAGCAAGGCCGCTGGAATTGCTCCAATTAGAATGAGGCTATTATTATTACGATCGATTCCAAGAAGAATTAAATCTCCAAGGCCACCTGCTCCTATTAGTGCAGCTAGTGTTGCTGTTCCAATTATCATTACCATTGAAGTTCTTATACCTGCCATTATAACAGGCATTGCCAATGGTATTTGAACTTTAAAGAGTTTTTTACTACTATTCATCCCCATAGCATCAGCAGCTTCAATTAGCGCAGGATTGATTTCTTTAATCCCAGTATAAGTATTTCTAAGTATAGGTAAAATAGCATAAATTACTAGAGCAATTACTGCGGGAACTTTTCCAATACCTACTAATGGAATAAGAACTCCGAGCAGTGCAAGAGAAGGTATTGTCTGAAAAATAGCTGCTATTTGTATAATTATCTCACCAAAACGCTTATGTTTTGTTATATATATTCCAAGTGGTACCGCTATGATTACGGCGATAAATATAGCTATAAATGAAATTTGCATATGTTGAAGTAATGCCGTACCTAACTGTCCTTTTCGTTCTAAAAGCGTTGAAAAAAATGTATTCATTATATTTCACCATCCTTTTCAAGCCTATTAGCTACAAACTTAATTAAATGTTCCATATTTAAACTTCCTATAATTTTTCCATTCTGTTCTATTTTAATATTTTTTTCTTTTGTAAGTATAGAAAATAAATTTTCAAGTGACTCTTCAGTATTGACACAAGTAATAACTTCATTGTTTTCAACATTCTCATATAGCCCTTCAACTACTAAATCCTTCACCTTATAATCTGATTCAAAAAGAGGTGTTCTATATACATTTCCAGATTTGAAGAAGTTTCTTACGAAATCATTTTTAGGATTTTTAATTATCTCATCTGGAGTATCACATTGAACTATCTTTCCTTCTTGCATTATACAAATCCTATCTCCAAGGGCTAAGGCTTCTTGCATATCATGAGTTACAAATACAATTGTTTTATTTATTTTCTTCTTAAGCATTCCCATATCCTGCTGCAACTTTTTGCGACTAATAGGATCTAAAGCACTAAATGGTTCGTCCATCAATATAATATTTGGATCTGCTGCTAAGGCACGAACCACTCCTACTCTCTGTTGTTCACCACCTGAAAGCTCTGATGGTTTTCTATTCCGATACTTTTCTGGTTCTAGGCCCACGCTCTCTAAAAGATCAGTTATCTTATCTTTAATTTTTTTCTTGTCCCATTTCTTCAATTCTGGAACTATTGCTATGTTTTCTTCAATAGTCATATGTGGAAATAGTGCTATTTGTTGTAATACATATCCTATATTCCATCTAAGCTCATGAATATTGTATTCACTTATTTTCTTGTGATCTAGATAAATCGTTCCTTCACTTAAATCTATCAAACGATTAATCATCTTAAGTGTAGTCGTTTTTCCGCATCCACTTGGCCCAATAAGTACAAAAAATTCACCTTCATTAATAGTTAGATTTAAAGAATCAACTGCTTTATTTCCACTATCATAATACTTAGATACATTTTCAAATTTAATCATCTAATTTACTCCTTATACTTTCACCTACTATATAAATTCTTATGTTTAAATTTAGCTTTATTTTTAAAATTTTACATTTGCTGATTAAACGAATTTACAAATTACATTATCACTTTATGATAATATACGATTCAACTTCAACTATTAATTTATACATGCTAAAAGTCATAGGTGCGTGATTTTTGAACAAATATAAATTAAGTTTTCGTAAGGCCCCTATATATACTATTTCGTAATAAAATGCGTATTGCAAATTGAACTTATATTTATATAATAATCTAGCGAACATACATTTGCAAGCATGTACTTTTAAGTTTGTTAGTTACCTAAAAGTAACTAAAGGGATTTTCCCATTGGTAAAGAATATTTAATCATTCATAAGTAAATGCTACCTTTGTAATTTATTTTTAAAGGAGGTTTTATTTATGGATAGAAAACGGGCAGAAGAAATTCTTTCCTCACCTGATGTTATAAATGTAACATATAAAGGTGAACAGATCTATATTGAAAAAATAGATGACACTAAAGAAATCGCTTATGTACATCCACTTAATCAACCTACAGGATCAAAAGAGGTGCCACTAGGTTCACTTCAAGAACAATAAAATAAAGCAAATGCTGTTATAATTATGAACTTCACCCGAATAACAGCATTTGCTTTATTAATTTTTAGATTCGTATTAAAAGATAATCTTATCAGAATAGCAGTACTTTAATAAATATTTATTTGAGTAAAGAACTTTATTTGTGTATACTAGTTATTTGAAGGTATTCTTCAGCTTTGAATTTAAAATATATTTAGCTAAAAATTTTTATAAATTTAACGTAAAATTTGGACAACTATTAAAATTCAAAATATTTTTAGCTTGTTTGATTTTAACAAATTACTTAAACTTAACATAACTTTATAATATTATATTTAACAATACATAAGGAGTGAAAATATAATGAAGTCTCAACCTAGGATAAAAGGATTTGCCCTTGTAATTTTTTCAACAATGATGTGGGGAGTATCTGGTACTGTGGCACAATACTTGTTTCAACAGAAAGGTTTCAGTCCTGAATGGCTTGTTGTTATCCGTCTATTAATCTCAGGAATTGTTTTATTGTCCTTTGCAACTTTTAGAGGCAACAAGAATGTGAGAAAGATCTGGAGTTCAAAATATTCAATATTTAATCTTATATGTTTTGGGATTATTGGGATGTTAGGTGTACAATACACCTATTTTGCCGCAATAAAATATGGTAATGCAGCAACAGCTACAATCCTTCAATATTTATATCCAGTTATAATCACCTTCTATATGACTATCAAAACCAAAAGAGCTCCAAGCTTAAGAGAAGCTATAGTAATCAGTTTAACCATAGTTGGCACCTTTCTCATAATAACAAAAGGAAATGTTAGCACTTTATCAATTTCTAAGCTAGCATTGTTCTGGGGTGTAACTTCAGCTTTTGCTGCTGCCTTTTATACCTTGCAACCAGCTTATCTTCTAACTAGATTTGATTCAATAACTGTAGTTGGTTGGGGAATGCTGATTGGAGGAATAGGCTTTAGCTTTATTCAAAAACCTTGGATAAGTACAGGTCAATGGTCCACAAGTTCAATTTTAGCTGTTATATTTGTAGTACTATTTGGAACTCTTATTGCCTTTTGCTGCTATTTGGAGAGTTTAAAATATATAAAGCCAATCGAAGTGAGTATACTTTCCTCAATTGAACCCCTATCTGCAGCTATTTTATCTATATTTTGGTTAAATGTTAATCTAGGATTTATTCAATGGATTGGAACTGGATGTATCATATTTGGAATAATATATTTATCTTTAACTAAAAAGGTTCCAAAACAGACCAATGAGAACACCGAGGTTTCCTTATAGATTCGTCTGTAATCACTAATAAATTAAATAAGAATTTATAATGTTTTAATATAACAAGAACTCTGTAAAAAGCTTAATTTACAGAGTTCTTTTATGTATCGATATAGGTGAACCACTTCATAGTTCAGTGTATTTTTTGCTATTCCCTTTAGCTTTTTCCACTGGATATTTCTCTTCATTTTTATTCATTTTCTTATTTATTATATCTTCAATATTTACATTTAAAGCATCCGCCATATGTATACAATAGACCAATACGTCTGCAAGCTCGTCACATACCTCTTCTTTATTATAATCATTATCCCAAAGAAAATGTTCTAAAAGCTCCCCTGCTTCTATGTTTATGGCTTTGGCCAAATTTTCAGGAGTATGAAATTGTGACCAATCTCTATCATTTCTAAACTTTCTTATTCTTTCAATTACATCATTCATCTGTTAAGCTCCTTAACTTTATATAAATACATGTTTTATTTTATAAAATCAAAACCATTTAATAAAATTGAAAAGTCTTCTGAGCTTTATATTTCTCAAAAGACCTTCCGTAAATTAATCTTCACTTGGAATTATAAAAGCACAAAGTATATATGCTAAAAGTCCACTTCCTGCTGCTAATCCAAATATTACCCATAGCACACGTACAATTGTAGCATCGATATCAAAGAACTCAGCTATTCCGCCACAAACCCCTGCAAGCATACGATTAGAATTTGATTTGTATAACTTTTTATTCATAAACTCCTCCTAGTTTTAATTATTATAAGATTATATGTAAAGTTAGTAATCAATATCAAAATAAACCTTTTTCCAATCATTTTTCTTCATTTTCTACAGAACTTATAATCATATCAACAATTGATAACACTATATCATCTGAAGTTATTCCTTCGCAATCAACAGGTATTTTTGTATAACTCACTCTCTGCAATACTCCCATCATAGTTTGAAATATATAAAATCCTGTTTTCACTATATTTATGTCTTTTTTGAAAGACCCATCTTTAATACCACTATGTATTATATTATCCAAAAAATTGTTGTCTTTTAATTTAGTAAAATTTTCATATTTAATTTTTAATTCTTCGTTTGAATCATAAGCTTCATAATAAAGATCGAATAAGGTAATAAACTTCATTTGATCTTTATTTTCCCTGGCAAAATCTGTCCATGCATAAAGCATGTTTTTAAGTTTTTCTATTCCATTAATTCCAACTCTACCTGCTTTTGATACAGTGTCAGTCATACATTCTAAGATATCTATTTGCACTTCAAATATTAGCTCGTCTATGGACTTAAAATGTTTATAAAAAGTTACTCTACTCACTCCTGCTTGTATACATACATCTTTAATATTTACATTTATAAAATTATTCTTTAGAAAAAGCTCTCTGCCGGCTGTTATTATGTCAGCACGATTCTTATTTTTTAAATTCTTGTGCCAGGACTCACTCATTTTTAACTACCTCATTTATATCAATTTTCTTATTATTTTTAGTCAAAAATATGGCTCCAATAAGGATGAAACTACCCACAGTATATGGTAAATTTATATGACTGTCAAATAAGTTTCCAGCCATTATTGGTCCAACAACATTTCCTATACTTGTATAGGTTGTATTAAGTCCCGAAACAAATCCTTGCTGATCACCTGCTTCATTAGCTAACAAAGTATTTACCGTTGGTCTCAAGAAAGAATTAAAGGCGAAAAATATTGAAGAAATCCCTAACAGGTATATAAAATTGACTTTTATAAGCATTAATAGCAATGCTACCGCTGATATAAATAGCGAAAATCTTATAAGTCTATATTCTCCAAAAAACTTAATAGCTTTATCTATTAGTCCTACTTGAGTAATAATTCCAATAATAGCCCCTAAGGTTATCAAAATAGATATTTTATCTGCTGCAAAACCGTACCTCTGTTGTACATATAAGGAATATACTGTTTCATAGTTTACCAATCCAAAAGTCATTACAAATATTAATAATAGATATTTAAAATATGGAGTATGTACAGATTGTTTAAGCTGTTTAACAATGGACTCCTGCTTTTCTTTTGATTTTAAGGTACTTCTTTTCTCTACAGAAAGTGTTTCCGGCAACACAATTGTTAAAAAAGTTGCTACAAGTCCTAATCCTGATGCAAAAAAGTAAGGAACTCTTATGCCAAATTGTGCAATAACACCACCTATACCAGGCCCGATTACCATTCCAAGATTCATTGATGCACTTAAATATCCCATGCCTTTTGCTCTAGTTTCTTTTGTAGTGACATCTGCTACATAAGCGAGAACTGATGGAACCATTATTCCTAGTCCTATTCCACCAATAAACCTTGCTACATATAGCTCAATTAGCATATGAGATATTGCGAATATAAAATCTGATATTACAGTAAGAAACAGACCAGCTAATATAAGTTTTTTTCTACCATACATATCTGAAAGTCTTCCACCTATAGGAGAAAACAAGAATTGTGCCGCTCCAAAGGCTGCCACCAAGTATCCAGCTGCTGAACCAGCAGCGTTAAATTGCTTCAGATAATCGGGCAGTATAGGAATAACCATGCCTTGTCCTAACAATGCTATAAAAAGATTAATCATAAGTATAAATAAAGGAAATTTTTTATAACCATACTCTTTTTTCAATGTTGCACCTCCAAAAATTTTAGAAAATAATTGTTTACACAAAGTAAACCTTTTACTCACAGTAAACAATTATACAAGGATTTCATTTATCTGTAAACTATAACTATTATTTTATTAAACTATTTCTTTCTTATTTTCCAACATTCGAACAGGATAATAAATATGCTATGAGGAAAATATATTAACGTATCAAATATAAAAACTTATTGGAGGTGTCTATCATGGGAATATTTAGCGGATTGTTTGGAGATGACGACAATACCTCAAGCAAGGTTACAAGCAGTGATAATAGAGATACAAAGCAACGAAAAAATGACGCAAGACTTGAACTTCGTAAAGAAGAACTTAATGTATCTAAAAACAAAGTACAAAAGGGAGAAGTTGAACTCGGTAAAGAGATTGTTGAAGAGCATAAATCTATAGATGTTCCGGTATCACATGAAGAGGTTGTTATTGACAGAAAATCTTTAAACAATCAAACATGTAACACTCCTATTAAGGAGCAACAATCAATAAGAATTCCTGTAAGTGAAGAAAGAGTTGATGTTACTAAAAATACAGTAGTAACCGGAGAAGTTACTGCCCATAAACGTGAAGTACAACAAACAAGACATATAGATGAAACTCTTAAACACGAAGAGGCCACTATAAATAAATTAGGTGACCTTGATATTATAGATAATAGAGACAATCAACAATAACAATTTATGAAGCACCTTCAAATTATATTTATAATTGAAGGTGCTTTTAACCAACTGGAGGGAAAGGTATGGAAAAGAAACCATCAACAAACCATGACAATATGCAAGTATATAATGGAATTACTGTAGGCATGGTAATTGGAGGTTTATGTGGAATAATACTTGGTTTTTTAGATATGTCAGGACTCTTAATTATATCAGCTCTAAACTCTACCTTTGCATTTATTCCACTGAATGAGATTATTACTGGGTTATTATTAGGAGTTGTTCTTGGAGGACTAACAGGAGACTTTATTGAATTTATTTCAAATCAAAAAACGAGTTCATATAATGATGGGATAACAGTATCAAAAAATATGACATATAAAGATTTAGGAACTGAAACTCTACAACTTAAAGAAGAACAGCTTAATATTGCTAAAACCTGGCTAAAAACTGGTGATGTAAAAACCCATAGAGAAACAATAACCATGTATAAGACCTTTACTATTCCTATTGAACGTGAAGTTCTTGTAATTGAAAAAAGAACATTTGATTCCTCTTTAGGGAAGAAAAAAAACGCACCACCAGAAATAATAAAAATAACTTTAAATGAAGAAAAAGTTGATTTCACTAAGCAAAGGGTTTCTCTTGAGGATGTTTCAATCCACAGAGAACATATAGAAGAAATTAAACATTTTGAAGAGACACTAAAGAAAGAAAAACCTATGGTAAAAATAACTGGTTCACCAAAAGTTATAGAAAAATCACATTCTAAACGTTCATAAGCACTGAAATAGCTAACTGAAAAGTATGTTAGTAATATTTGATTAATCAAAGAAAATCGTTTCACTATAAGATAAGCAGGCTAAATAATAAAACCTTTTAGCTTGCTTATTTTTATATTAATAAAAATAATATATAACGGAAATTATAACATTATATTATTAAACAATATTAGGAGGATTTATATGCATAAAATCGGAATACTTAACTTAATATCACGAATAATTAGTGTAACAATAATTATACTTGGTTGTACAACTGCTTATCTTTTTCAAAAGCACCTTTTCAGTAAATACAAAAATAAAGTTAGAAATACTATAAATAAGGATGATCCCACTAACCAAAATTAACCTCTTTTTTTCAAAATTAATGCAATAAAAAATAGAGACATTTCTAAACCGGTTTCAACAAACATAGCGATTATCGGATAACTATAGTTAATAAAATCAAATAAATCTATACTATTTCTGAAGGAAGTAGTTGATAAAACAAAAGAAACCAATATAGCCGGTAGAATGAGAGGTTTATAACTTTTTAAACCAATCACTTGTGCAGTTTGCAAAGAAAATGCCCATATCATTTCACCAGCAGATATAATTAATGCACCAATTGCAATCATTAACCAAATAACCTCCAGTCTTTGAACGAATGAAGTTATATGTACATACCTAGCCAATCTAAGACTAGGGCTGAACATATTCTTAGCTTGAGATATACTAAAAGCCCCTATACTTGCTACAACTATTAAGAATATTGTAATTCCCCCCATACTAACAGCGGAAAATTTCGCAAAAAATCCATTTTCTGGATGATCACAAATCGGTATATACACTCCCATAATGATGCATATTCCAATAAAGGATATAATTAAAATTGCTCCAGAAATAGCAGGATATAATCCATGTTCAAGCTGTGGTTTAAGATTTTCTAAATGCAAGTCTGGAATGACAAGCGCAAATAATAAAACTAAACTTATTAAAAATATTGGTCCAAAAAACTCACATACTCTTCCCATTACCTCAACTCCTTTAAGCACAGCATAAGCTACTGTAAGAGAAGAGCAAAGAAGAATTACTTCAATAGATGTCTTGGGAAAAAATGCAATATGAATCAAAATAGCAAAGCCACTTTGTAATAAAACTGAAACTAAAAAAAAGAAAAGTGGAAACATCATTCCTACAGCTTTTCCTAATTTGTTCCCTAAGATAGTCATACTGTACTGCGCCATATTCTGGCCTGGAAATCTAACTCCCATATACGCATATACTACTGCTAAAAGCACATCTAGTATCCATGCTAAAATTATAGCAAGCCCTGCATCCCTCCCTGATTGAATAATTAATATTCCAGGGGTATGCAAAACAGTGAAAGATGTTATTATGCAAAAAAGTAACCAAATAAATTGATTGGTATTTATAATCCCCTTTTCCTCCAAGCTTTTACACCTCCATTCTAAATTTACACTTCTTTAAAAAGAGCTCTTCCAATTGGACCAAGTACACTTTCTATTAAACTCTTTAGTGTGAAAAACTTAAACTTGCTACTAACTTGAAAAATTATCGCAAATAATAACATAAATACTACCACATACATCTCTTTTTTCATATTTCTCTTAAAAAGAGGAATACACTCTAATAATCCAATCATAACTGCTAAAAAAGTGACAAATATTATCACTGGCTTTTCCCCTCCTCCTCATTTTCTATAGGAGAATCTTTAATCATTCCTAATTTTTTTAAGGTAACATCAAAACTAACTTTATACTTGGTATTAGGAAATATTTCATCCCAATTTTCCTTCATACTTCCCCATTTTTCTGGATTGTTGTTATATATGATTTCAGCAAATCCAATTATATCAGCATTAAGATTAGTTTGACATTTGTTGATAAGTTCACTGAGCTGTACTTCTAGTATCTGTTCAGTATTAGTTTCTATTCTATTTATTACAGCAGAGTTTAACTTTAGATTAGTTAATTCTTTTATTTCAGCAGTTGCTATACACTTAATTTCAAAACTAACCCCATCATCCTTTATATTTGTATTTATTTTAGTATCTTCCTTGAAAATCTGAACAACTATATTTTCATTTTTGGAAGCTGATTTAATTGGTGACACAACTAAATTTCCTTTTATTCTCCTATGAAACCATGCTAAATATTTAGATTCCTCTGTGGTCAGTACACCAACTAATCGGTCATTTTTAAATACGGCTGTTTTCTCAATTTTTATCCTTCCTTTTGGTTCATCCTCAGTTTTTTCTACTCGTACTACAGGTGCCAAGCTTGCTCTTACCTGACTTTTAAACCCAATAATGAATCTGTTCAAATCCACCGGCAATATAGACCCATTCTTTCTTAATTTATTCATCATGTTTGATAAACCTAAGGAAGTAATATCATCACTTGGTATCTTAGTTTTTAAAACATCTCTAGCACTATCCTCTGCCATAAGAATCCAGTTCAAATTTCTAAATTGTCGATCTCTTGAAACATAATCTATAACTCCATCAATTCCTTCAACACACAAAGATTTCGACATAACAATAACTTGTATGTGTGTAAAGTCTATAGCCAATGTACTTATTTGAGTAAAGTTTTGTAAAGCATCAGAAAGATTTTTTCCTTTACTTGTTTCTAAAATTGAACTATTTGCTTTTCCAGGTGAATCTTGAGATTCTTTATTTGTATTCGGATTAGTAAGTTCTAATGTTACTAGAAGAGATTCCCCGTCTTTATCCTTATCAATTCCTATTCCAATAACAAGTGCAATTTCATTTAGCTCAGTTTTATCTATGCAGCCGGTTAATATAGTAGAGCACATAAAAATTAATGCGTTAACTAATACAAACTTATTTCTGGCTTTCATCTTTTTTGCTCAACCCCTCATCATCCTCATTAGATGGTCCCGGTTTTAAGTCTTCACTCTGCCTTTGACGATTTTTTTCATTTGCAGAAGCTGGTCTCTTAATCATTGCCCACCTAGGAAATCTAATAAAAGAATCCTTTAGTTCATTTATGTTCAACGGTGCGATTGGTGAAAGATAATTTACTCCAAAAGATCTTAAAGATACTAGATGAATAAATATTATAAGAAGTCCAAGTAAAATTCCGTATAAACCAAACAACCCTCCAAGAAATATCAATATAAATCTTAAAACTCTAATGGAATAGCCCATGTCATAAGAAGGAATTCCGAAGGAGGCTACTGCTGTTATGGAAACAATGATAACCATTATTGAAGAAATAATACCAGCTTTAACAGCGGCATCTCCGATTACAAGCGCTCCAACTATTCCCACAGTTTGATTTGCAGGTATAGGAAGTCTTATCCCTGATTCTCTTAGCGCCTCAAAGGTCGCTTCCATAATTAATGCTTCAACAATTACGGGAAATGGAACTCTTTTAGCAGATTCCATTATGCTAATAAGTAATGCAGTAGGAACCATTTCTTTGTGATAAGAAATTATCGCTACATACAAACCAGGCAGTAATAATGAAACGATAAAGAATATAAACCTTACTATTCTTACAAAGGATGCTATTATATATCTTTCTGCATAATCTTCGCTAGTTTGTAAAAATAGAACCATAGTTGAAGGAATAATCAACGCAAAGGGTGTTCCATCTATAAGTATTGCTATTCTACCTTCCAAAATAGCTCCTGCTACTCTATCTGGTCTTTCAGTATGAAGAATTTGTGGAAAAATGGTTTTTGTAGTATCTTGTATAAATTGTTCTATATATCCACTCTCCAGAATAGCATCAACATCTATTTTGCCAAGTCTATTTCTAAGTTCTTTAAGCACCTTTTCATCAACAATACCTTCTAAATATGTAATATGAATATTGGTCTTTGTCTGCCTCCCAATAACCGAGTTCTCAAACTTTAGTTTAGAAGATTTTATTTTTTTTCTAAGCATCGCAGTATTTACACTAATATTCTCTGTAAACCCCTCTTTTGGTCCTCTTATAACTTTTTCAATAGTTGGTTCAGATATATCTCTTCCTCTAAATCCAGGAATTGCAATTTTTAAGGCCTTATCTTCTTTATCTACTAATAATACTGCACTACCATTTAGTAAGCTTTCTTCAACTTCATGAACATTTACAATTTCACTCACATTTGCAGTATTCAAAAAACGAGTTCTAATTGTATCCACTATATTACCAGAGGCTGAATATAGCGATGTCATCGGTCTCATATTCATTATTGAAGTTATTGTAGCTTCATTAATTAACTGTGTATCCACAAGTTCATTTATAAAAATCAGCGCTACAGGTAGTTTAATTGAATCTATAACAAACTCTCTATACACTACGTCACTGCAATTTGAAAACAACAGTCTTACTTCATTTAAATTATCTGAAAGAGATTTACTCAATGGCTTTTGCTCTATTTTCTCATCTTTATTTTCATTACTTTGAGGTTTTGAATTATTATTATCTTTTGAAAAAGTGCTCACATCAAAAACACCTCGATACTTAGAATTTAAAGATATTTTGTGTATTATTAGTAATAATATCCCCTAATAAATCTGGCATATTTTGGTCACTTACTCAAAATAATGTAACAGTTTTAAACATATTTTTATTGTCATAGCTAACATCTCATATATCTATGCCCATCCCCCTAAAAGAAAATGAGAGTATTTTTAATACTCTCATTCTAAGATACTTAACTAAATATTTTATCTATTCGATGTTTTTATTCTTGTTATGTTTTTTTTCATTAAAACAATACTTCCCATTAATATAAGTATTAATGCAACTAGCATTATACTGGTGGAGTCCATTATTACACCAGTTTGAGGGAGAGTTCCGTTTATTTGAGCTATAGTATATTTACTAAAGTGACTTGTTTGAAAAGTAAATGTCATAGTTCCTTTATTATAACTTCCTCCTACATTTTCCCATGATTTAGTATTCTCATTGTAATAGAAAGCAGAAAGTTTATTTATATCTAAATTTTTAACCTCGACATTTGTAAGTTTTACTGATATAGTTGCATTCCCATTCTTAAAGCTGTGAATATCTTTTAACTTCGTTCCATCATTTTTGTACATTTCAAGACTAAAATCAAATAGCTTTCCAATATCCTTGATTGAACTTAAAGAATCATCATTTTTTACAATTGCCTCTCTTAACTTAATATAATCCCCATTGTTTACCCCATTATAGTCTATAGTTGAAAATGGAAGTACTAAACTAACATTATTTGCATTAACCTTTACACTACCTTTTCCCCCATTAGTAGTTACAGCATCAAACCTTGTTTCTACAGTTTGCACACTATTTGATAGTGTTGGAACTACTGTATTTTCGGAGTCTTTAGATATCTGTTTAGAATCTAATGTTAGTACAGCATTTGCACCATTAACATCCACATTGAACTTTTCTTTATTAATAACTTGCTGAACTGAAGTATTATTTGCATTAGTACTGCTATTATTAGAAGCACTTTCACTATTCTTGCTAGTATTGTTATTTATATTTGTATTTGTAGTATTATTTGCGTTATTATCAATATTGTTATCTAATGGTTTTTCAGCTGGATCTGCAATAGCTATAGGTGTATATCCAAAGCCTACTATGCCACAAGCAACTAAGTTTTTATCATCATAAACCTCTAGAGCTTTTAATCCACTATCAACGATATACTTCTTTATAAATTCATTACCTTCCAGCTTTGAAATAACTCCGCTTTGATTGATCCACACGTTTCCGTTAACATCAAGAGATGAATAGAAATAGGTATTTGGAAATTTGAACTCCTTTGTTAGTTCAAGAGTATCGCCGTTAATTTTATACTTCTGTACTATTACTTCTCCTTCAGTAGAACGCCCATCGGAGCCTGTTACCAATTGTTTTCCAATTAAAATCACTGAACTATCATTACTAGGATATACATTATATATAACCATAGGCTGAGTATTATTAATTGAGTACTCTTTTACCGAATTATCCTTTGAAATTTTATAAACTTTATTATCAGTACCTGACTTAAGTGTTTTATTAAACCATAGGCTACCATCTATACTTTCCTCAAGATGTCCAAAACTATCATAGGTTTGTTCACCTTTCTGTAGCTTGATAGTTTCATACGAAAATCCTTTGTCATTGTATATTATATCTTTTGTACTATTATCTAATATTCTCCCATTAGAATCATATATCGGAATATTGTGCTCACTAGCCTCATACCAAAACACACCATTTGAATCTATGACTATTTTATTTACGTAGGCTTGTTCATCTTTGTACTTTGGAACTTCTTTTACATACTCCATTTTGTAAGTATTTAAATCAACTTTATATATTGATCTTTTCTCATCTTTATCTGAAACTACATAAGCATTATCGTTATAAACGCCTTTAAAGCTTAGATACCTTAAAAGATTAAAGTCATCTGATATTATATGTTTTTTCCCATTTTCTTCAACAAAAAATTTTATATTGTAGTCAATTATAACCGCATTGTTAACAATAGTTTTATCTTTATATTGATAAACAAAATCTACAGTTTCTTTTCTCCTATCTAAAAATTGAGGAACAGATGAATTAACATCTTCTGCTCTTGCAACTTTTGATGCCCCTACACCAAAAATTAATTGCACTAAAAACATAACTACAATAGCTACGCTTAATTTTTTTCTTTTTTTCATTTCAAACTCTCCTTACATTAAAAATAAGCCAAAATAAAAAATCTATGATATTATTTTTTGAAGTTAACCCCCCCCAAACAATTCCATAGATATAGACTGCTTACTCTATAAAAAGTGAGCTTTTATTAAAAGCATATAGCTATACAATTTAGGTAACCCGGCTGCCTTAGTTAATAACCTTAGGCCCGTAGCTTTGCGTCTCTATCTTTCGGTAGATTTGCCTTTATCTATGGTATATTATACTTACATTAGTTGTTATATTTTATGCAGTATGTAAAATTATATCATAATATGACAAAACTGTGAAGAAAATATTACAATACGGTTAATATTTCAAGTTCAAAAAATTATTCTATTGTGATTCTCATCTCTTTTTAATAATATTTATTTACGATTCAATCTTTATATTTCTTTATTAAAAGACTTACGGTTATTTTAATCTTTTTAAATTTCTCTAAATTAATTTTGATTTTATTTGCAATAAACAGATAAACAATGTATCATATTTATGTAATATTTAAGAATATGTAGTGCGATAATAATCTTATATTTATTATAAGACTGTTATCAGCAAATACATAATCTATACAAGAAGGAGTATAACAATGAAAGCTGTATACAAAAACCCTAAAGAATTAGCAACAAAGTTATTAGATGTAGTTGATTCGTACAGAGAGGGCTTAACTACTTATGAGAAGTTTGAAAGTACTATTCTTACTCTAATAGAAAAGAATGAGGACAGAATATACAAGAATGGATTTATGCCTACAAAATTAGCTAACTTTTTAGGTGAAGATAGAAAAGCACTTATCGATGAAGTGGCAAACAAATTAGATAAGTAGGATTTTTTCGAGGGAGGTAAATTTAAAATTTACTTCCCTTTATTTAAATTTATGTTTACAGATTGAAGTTGTTCATCTTTATATAATAACCTCTTCAATAAAAAGTGTAAGATTTTCTGCTTCAATTAAATTACAGAATCTATATCCTTCAGCATTTTTAACTATTAATATCGGTCTAGTGGTTGCACCTTTATTTTGCATAACTACTAAACCTGAAAGTCCATTATTTAGCCTAACCTGCAGACCATTTGGATAACAATATATAGAGTTTAAAAAATCCTTATAAATCTCTTCACTATATTTAGTTACTGCTTCAGTTGTAATCTTTTCTATAGCTACATGCGGAAGCATTGGGTTTTCTCCACTTATATAGTTTATATAATCATTACATATGCCAAGTATCTTAGCAAACTCATGAATCTTCTCTCCAATTGCTCCAAAAAGACCTGACCCATCTTCTCTTTCGTACATATAATAGATGGCCATATATGTGGTTGACATTATGGATGGATTTCTTTTTAATATCTCTTGTGCCTTTTTTACATGATGCTTATCACTTGTAAATAACTTACCTATATCATGAAGCAACGCTGCAATTCCAAGCTTTAATATCTTTTTCTCATCATATTTTTTTCTAATCCCAACCATTAGGCATAGGGTCGCAACATCTAACGAATGAATTGCTAACTTTGAAATTTCATCATTTGGAACTAGATTGCTTATCAACGCAGCATTTTCTGATAAGTTCATATTTTCCATAATTTCTTTAACAACTTGAGACACCTTCAGTTCATTTATGTATTCTCTACTCTTTGCTTCATCATATATTTCCTTTAAAGCTTTTACCGCTTCAAACTTTGCGGGAGTAGCCAGTACTTCCTGTAAATCGAATTCATCATTTCCATCTTCTATATATACAGTAGCAACCCCTGTTTTTTTCAGCATAGAAATAGCACGAGAAGTTATCTTATTACCTTTATTTAAATACATTATGCCGCTTTCGGTATATATAGGATTGGCCAAAACCTCACCTAATAATTTATCACTGGCTAAAACTAGCTTCATTTTATCACCTCTTTAAATACTATCCATGTATTTATTAAGATACCATAAAATTCAGTGCATTTGTGAATTATATTAAAATTTTTTCTTGGTCCATATGTAAAATTTTACTTTTGCAATATTCCTCTTAATTTAAATATTTCTTTTGTATAAGTCCAAAGCTTGTTTTCCAACCCCTCATCTCCACAAGGATAGCTAGGATTAATAGCTTTTCCAGTACCTACATTAAAATATCCTCCAGTAACCTCTTTATATTTAGTGTCTGTAGCTAATCTAACAATTATGTCTGCCCCTCTATGTGGATCTCCTATGTGTAGTAGATTCAAAATACGTTCAAGTACTGAAGCAAACGCAAGCTCTCTACCTAGTCCTGTAACATTAAAACCTGGATTAAGTGCATTGACTGTAACCCCAGTTCCTACAAATAAACGTGCAAGTTCTCCTGTAAACATAATATTAAGTAGTTTAGTTTTCCCATAAAGTTTAGAGGATTCTCTCGCTGTGAAGGTAGATGTATCAGTTAAATCCTCAGGCAACTTAAGTATTCCATGATTACGTGACGCCTCTGAAGCTACATTTACCACGGTAGCCTCTCCTGATTTTATCAACGTCTCTTGTAATATGTAAGTAAGTAGCCAAGGAGCTAGGTAATTAACTGCTATCATCTCTGAAAAACCATCTTCAGTTATTCTTTGCTCAAAGGCATGCAATCCAGCATTATTTATAAGTACATCAATATTTGGATATGTACTATTTATCTCATCTCCTATTCTTTTTACATCTTTCATTGATGATAAGTCTCCATAAAAGAAATCAACCTTTGCTTCTGGATTGATACTTTTTAACATACTCATGGTTTCTTCCGCTTTACTTTTACTCCTAGCAGTTAAAACAAGGTGAACTCCTCTCTTTGCTAATTCAGCTGCAACCAGTTGTCCAAGACCACTTGTAGCGCCAGTTAATACTACTATAGATTGTTTTTTCATAATAAACTCCTCCATATTCTCCTTAGCTTAAAAATTAAAGCCTTATTCACTTGACTTATAGGATTTTAAGAATTATATTTGATATATGTCAACTATATATTTTTAATTGACATATGTCAACTAATTTTATTAATTTATATGAGGTGAATTATGGATAAAAACATTACAGCACAAAATGGACAACGACTTGATTTGGAATCAAAATTAGGTAAACAATTAAATATGCTACTAAGTGCCTCTCATGCACTTAATGTGAGAACTGCAGCATGTTTTGATAACTCCTTGCAGCCTGCAGCTTTTCTTCTTATAAGATGGTTGTTCACATATGGTCCAACTAGCGCTACCGTCCTAGCAGAATCGACTGCCATGGACCGTAGCTCCGTGAGTCGTCTTGTTAATCAATTAAAAAAATTAGGATATGTAATCAGTGAAGCCTCTCCAGAAGATCGCAGAGGGGTATTGTTATCTTTAAGTGAACTTGGAAGACAAAAAACTATAACCGCTCTAAAAGAAAAGGAATCTGCTTTTTACGAACGTATCTCTAACTGGGATGATTCTAAACTTGCACACTTTGTTGACCTGCTTAAAGATTTTAATAAAGATGAGTAAAATTATTTTTTCAACATATAACAGCTAACAACACAAACGAAATTTTTAAGTCTTTTTACCCTAAAGACTTTATATTTTCCTATACAAAAAAAAAGAGATTACTATATTAATCTCTTTTTTTGTGCAGGAAGTTATAAAATTTTCAAACTAGCTTAATCTATAAATTTCAGTAGTTTTAGAAGTTTTTTATTATTATACAGTAAAAAATTAAAACTTATTTACCTGCAATTTTCTAAACACTTTCATTAATTACTTCTTTTTCTTAGTTGCTTTTTCTTCAGCTTTTTTTATGTTCTCAACTACTCTATATTTAACCATTCTACTAATTAATTCATAAGGAATTGGTTCGTTTTTTTGAAACTGTATTGCCCCTTTTGAAGTTTTATATTTAGACAACTCCTGTTTAAAAGTTTCGGTTCCGCTAGGAGTGGGATAAAATCCGATATGATTTTTAAAGTTTGCAAAATGAACCAAATTGCCATAAAGATAAAAAGTAGGCATTTGATAACTTATTTTTTCAGTTGCTTCTGGTGCTGCTTCTTTTATTACTTTCCTTAAGGTTTCAAGAACTTCTTGAACCTCAGGCGGACAACTTGAAATATATTCATCAATTGATTCTATAGATTTTTTGTTTTCTTCCATTTTCTCACCTTTCGCTACAATAATTTATATAGAAATAAAAATTTCACATCTAATTTTATAATTTACAAGTAAATACTCATATAGATAAATATATCTCTATTAGTCTTATATAGATTATATAATATACTTAACTTCCTTATTAGTAAATAACTCTTCAATTTCTTTCTTAAAAAACTCTTTTATCTCACTTAGACTTTCTTTAGGGTAAACATACTTACCATAACCAAATTGTCCGTATTTAAAACTTCTATCTTCATTTTTCATAGGAAGTTCACTGTTTGGAAACACTTGCAGTATTATATTCTTAGCTGTAGTTGTGTAACGATGTGATATGACCTCAAATGTTACTGGATATTTTAGATCTTCTGGAAGCTTACTTTTTAATTCTACCAATAGATCATGGTATTCTTCTTTCCAATTTTCATATATGAAGACTGGTGCAATCAAGAAACCTGTTGGATATCCTGCTTCAGCCACCTTCATACTAGCTTCTATTCTCTTATCTCTAGAGGCTGTCATATGCTCAAATTTATTAATGATGGTGTTTGTATTAATGCTAAACCTTATCTCTGTATGTCCATTGTGTTCTAAATTAAGCAGAGAATCTACATCATTGTATTTTGTTACAAATCTAAATCTCGCATTTTCACTTTTCCCAAAGTAGGTTATGGCCTTTTCTAAAGAATGGGTGTATGGCTCTACAGCAACTGGGTCAGAGGTTGCCGAACCTTCAAATAAAGTGATTTCAGGTAATCTTTCATCGATGTATTTCTGAGCTTGATTTAAAATCTCATCAATATTTGCATGAACCTTTACAAAAGGTTTATCGCCAAGCTTTGTATTTAAATAGCAATATTCACATTGGCCCATGCATCCAGACACCAAGGGAAGCTGATAATGAGCTGAAGGTTTACAAGATTGGAACTTTAAGCTTTTCTTAGTTCCTATAACCAAAGTTCTTTTACCTTCAGTATATTGGGATGAAATATCTTCACCTGGTATATGCTGTTTTACCTTGTTAGATGTCAAATTTATAATTTCCACATGGGTATTGTGTTTAAATTCATCAAGAATTTGTTTCCCCATTTCGTATTCTAGTGAATCTTTCTCAAATATTATTCTTTTAGGCTTAAACATATCTTTACATAATAAATAAGCTAAAAAGCTGTATTTATTTACTCCTCTCGCGATTTTAATAAAAAAAATTTCATCTATATTTGCAACACAATATATAAATCATGACTCATGTCCACTATATAGCATAGTGCTCTTTTTTTAATTATTATTCGCTTAATTGTAAGCTTTATATACGCTTAATAATTCAGAATGCATATAAAGATATATTCCTTAGATTCCTAATCTTTTTTAACTCCCAATGCCTTTAGTGAGAGTTTTAAAATAATATTAGAAAGACTTAATTACGGTCAGTCATATCTCTGGAAAGGATGTAAATAAAAATAGAAGATGACCTAGCATCTTCTATTAAAACCTTACACTATATTAAATTTCTAACCCAAAATTAATCTTTCTTTACTACCGGTATCCATACCTCAGAGTAGTTTCTGTCACCTTCTGCACTATAGTATACTTCAAGCTCTGGTCCTTCTGCATGTTCATATCCTGAACTTGGGAACCACTCTGAAAAAATTCTTTCCCATATTGCCTGTATTTTTTCTACAACCTCTGATTTTTTGTGTTCATCAGTTCTAAAAATAACCCATGTTAATGCTGGTACAGAGATAACCGAAAATTCATCTGGTACCTTAGCATTACCATCCATATCAAATACACCTATCATGTATGGGAAAGTCTCCTCACCAGTCTCTCTATAACACATAATTCCATTTACATCAGTAACAAAGCCATCTTCCACTAATTCTTTTGGCTGAGCCTTTACTAAGCGTTCTATTGTACCATCTTTAAAACATTCTTGCCACAACTGAGGTATCCTAACTAGGTTATTCCCATTAGTTGTATCCATTACCTCCTCTACTCCAAAAAATTTAAATGAATCCTTTTCAACTATTTTATAATTCATCTCAACATCTCCTTTTATTGATATACTGAAAGAAATAGGTGGATATGCTTTTAGCTGTGTTCCCTTTTCTCTAGCAAAGGTTGGTGAAACTCCATGTAAATTTCTAAAAGCTCTTGTAAAGGCTTCTGGAGATTCATATCCATACTTCAATGCAATATCAATTACTTTTATACTTGACCCCTGAAACTCCAAAGCAGCTAAGGTAAGTCTTCTTCTCCTTATATATTCTGCTAAAGTCACTTCAGTTATAAATGAGAACATTCTTTGAAAATGATATTCTGAACAGCATGCTATTTTAGCGACGTCACTATAAGCAATATTGTTAGTCAAGTTTTCTTCAATATACTTAATAGCACCATTCATTTTTTCTAGCCAATCCATATCCATCTCCCCTTTCCTTTTCTATCATAACAAGATATAACATATATTACCTTGCATTTTCTGCACTATTTAGCAAGCCTTATCTAATCTCGTAATCACTTTCACCAGTATTAATAAAGGAGACTAAGCTAGTAATTGCACTATTTACCATGCTTCTTACTGCTGCATCAGTATAAAAAGCCATGTGCTGTGTCATTATAACGTTTGGAAATTGTCTTAAATAAGCCATATCTCTATTACTTATAATATCTGTACGTCTATCGATATGATATATACCTTCTTCGTTTTCAAAAACATCTAGCCCTAGTGCACCTATTTTTCTAGTCTCTATTCCATTAATCAACGCTGGAATATTCATTAATTCCCCTCTTGCACAGTTAATTAGAACCACATTATCTTTCATCTTCTTTATAGACTCATCGTTTATCATGTGGTATGTACTTTCTAATAAAGGTGTATGAAGAGTTATAACATCACATTCCTTGTACAAGGTATCTAAATCAACATAAGTAGCTTTTTCTTTTACCTTATTATTTTCAAATTTATCATAAGCTAATATTCTAGAACCAAATCCCTTTAGGCCATCAATTACTGTTGCTCCAATTTTTCCTGTACCTATAACTCCAATAGTCAAATCCTTCATTTCTTTTCCTTGAAGTCCCACTAAGGAGTAATCATTGACATTCCCTCTAAACATAGCTTGTTTATAATGTCTTATGCACATAAGTATAAGCATTATAGTATAATCAGCTACACCACTTGGAGCATAATATGCATTACTTACTCTTATGCTTTTACTTTTTGCATATTCAACATCGATATTATTATATCCAACAGTTCTTGTTGCGAGATACTTGATATTTAATTCATCTAATTTATCTAAAACTGCTGGAGTTACATGGCTGTGTCCTAAGATAGTCACACCGTCAAATCCCTTAGCTAGTTCTACAGTTTTCTCATTTAATTTCTCCTCTACTAAAGTGATTTCTACATTAAGCTTTTTTGATATTGCTTCAAAATCATTTCTTTCATCATCTCTTGTATCATAGGATATTAGCTTCATAAAATAACCTCTCTTTTGCACGATTTTTAAGTTGTTTAAATCTATATATAATAATATTGTTTAAATTGAGTTTTAGCCAAAACAATTATACTATATATCTTACTGGTATACTATTAACCTTTCAGATTTTCTGCTATATTTAATTAAAAGCAACTAGTAAAATATTAATCTACAAATAAAACAGGTATATTTTTATGAAAATAAAAAGACCTGATTTTATAGGCCTTTTTTTATTATTGTGTACTAAATAATAATTTATCTATTCTATCGAACCATCAAAGCTTTAGATCAGACCTCAGTATTGAATATATTGCTAGATCATAAAATTGTCCATATTTATTAACTTTAGCCTGTCTTAATATTCCTTCAAACTTCATTCCAGCTTTTTGCATTACTATACCTGATGCAATATTAATTGTATTATATCTCGCTTCTATTCTATTCATGCCTATTTCTTTAAACAAATAGTCAATAACCACATTTAATGCTTCTGTCATATATCCTTTTCCCCAAAATAATCTTCCAATATTATATCCAGTAGTACAGGAAAGATATTTCTCATCCAAATTCATCAAAGATATTTGACCAATTATCTCACTAGTGGACTTTAACTCAATTGCCCAATTATAATAATCATTACTATATTCATTTACCCAGCTTTCTACTATCTGCTTTGTTTCACTTAAATCTTTATGCGGATTCCAACTTAAGAATTTACACACTTCACTATCGGTTGCCCAGTTTTTAAACATACATTCCGCATCACTTGTTTTAAATCTACGTAGCAAAAGCCTCTCAGCCTCTAAAGACTGAGTCCCCTTGTGTGTTAACATTTTTCACCCTCCTCTCGCAAGCTCACTAACTCATAAAATGGCTAAACACTTAATTTCAACACTGTGCTTAAACAACAACTAAAATTTATTATTTTTTATAATACGCTTTTCAAAACTCCTAAAGATTTGATCATAGTTATATCTTGAGTGTTATGTTCGCCTTTCCTATTTAACCAAATTCCATGAAGACCTGCTTCCATACAAGGTATTATATCAACATTCAAATCATCGCCTACGTAAACGCAATTTTCATGATTTACTTTTGCTCTATTACAAGCAATTTGAAAAATCTTAGAATCGGGTTTTGCAACACCAACTTCCCCTGCAGTAATTATAATATCAAAATAATCCTTAATTTTAAGCTTATCTAGTTTTAAACATTGCTGCTCAAGATCACCATTAGTGATAATCCCCAATCTATATTTTCTTAATCCCTGTAGGCATGAGATAACATCCTCAAAGGATTTCCAATTTTCTTCATACATTTTTAGATAAACCTCAAAAATTTCTTTAGCTTCTTCATCAGTTACTATTATTTTAGAAAATGAAAATATATATTTTATTCTCTCAATCCGTTGCTCTTTAAAGGTCATTTCACCTTTTAAATATATATTAAAATATTTATCAGAAGCCTGCCCCCATATCTTATAGAAGCTCTCTTCTTCTAGTCTTAGTGCCCTTTTATATTGTTCATAAAATGCTTTTACTGCTAACAATTCCGAACCCTTATGATCTAGTAATGTACCATCCAAATCAAAGAAAATCATTTATACTCCTTACCACTCTAAATATAATATTGTTATACAAAGAATCAATAATTTCTCAACAAACTTTCATACTCTTATGAAAAAAAACTGTAAGCGATTTTTCTAATCTATATCTACATAAAGTATGTGATTCTTCTTCCACTTGATGAACTTCTCAAAATCTAGGTATGAAATTCCTATAGTAACGGTGTTAATATTGGGATGAAAAGACACCACCTCAGCATTAGTTATATCTCTATCTATTAAAACTACAACTTCACCTTCAGTATCATTTATTATTCCAAAAGGGCTTACAGATCCAGGCTTAAGTCCTAAATATTTAAATAATCTTTCCTCTGAAGCAAAAGATAAGCTACTACTTCCAATCTGCTTTGCTAAGGATTTTAAATCTACTTGTTTAGTTTCATCAAGTACAACAAGATAATGAGTATCACCTTTTCTATTTCTAATAAATAGATTTTTGCAAAGTTGTCCTGATATATGTATATCTAAATTATTTGCTTCTTCAATAGTGTACACAGCAGCATGCTCATATCTATCATATTTAATCTCTAGTAAATCTAAAATATCGTAAACTTTTTGTTCAGCTTGTGTAAGCATAATCTGAATCCTCCTGTAAATATTAAGTAAAATTATTAATTTCCTGTGAGCACATATTCCATCCTCATTTTACATAATTATAACATTTTTACAGACACTTGTAATAAAACTACCGTCGCTTTAACTTAATTTCAGCACGGTGCCTTAACAGCGCATTATTTTAATGTTGTTTAAATAAAAAAGCTCCCGACAATCATCGAGAACTTCTATTTATTAATTATTCTAATTCAAAAACTGGTCTCCCTACTGCATCCCATTTAAGTTTCATCACCATGGCATGACGATTGTAATCGTATAAAGGATTTCCTACAATTTTTTCATATGGACGAGCATGATAAATAACTAAATCCTCTCCATCTTCTGAAACTGTAAAGCTATTGTGACCTGGACCATATATATTTTTTTCTGGGCAAGTTGCAAAAACCGGATATCTTGACTTGCTCCAAGACTGTGGATCTAGTAAATCTGAGGTATCTGAAGCTTCTAATATACCCATACAGTACGCAGCTCCAGTAGAGCTTGCTGAAAAGGTTATAAATATCTTTCCATTTCTTTTGATTACTGCTGGACCTTCATTGACCCAATAATCCACTCTTTCCCAATCATAGTCTGGAGTAGTTAAAAGTACTTGTACAGTTTTTAATTCTATTGGAGATTCCATTTCTGCTATATACAAATTAGATATACCCCCCTCTCCTCCTACTTTTTGAGCCCACACAAAATACTTTCTATTATTATGTTCAAACACTGTACCATCTAAAGAAAAGTCAGTAAATGAATATGGATCTTCATCTGCCTTCTGCATCATTCCTCTTTCAATCCAAGAATCCTTCATAGGATCATCTCCGGTGCATTCTAAAACGAAAGGACGTATCTTCCACACGTCTTCTTTTTCTCCTGCTGCAAAATACACATACCATTTTTCATCTATATAATGAAGTTCTGGTGCCCATATATGCTCACTCATAACTCCATTTTCGTGTTTCTGCCAAATCTTTTTTGTTTCTGCCAAAACTAGTCCATCTATAGTTTTCGCTCTTCTAAGCTCAATACAATCATAAGTCGGTACAGAAGCAGTAAAATAGTAATATCCATTTGTATGTTTGTATACATAAGGATCTGCCCTCTGCTCAATTAAAGGTTTTACAAAACAATTTGTGACCATCAGTTCATTCCCCCTAGTTAATATGCTAAAAATTAAAATATTTTATATTTATTTAAAACAATATGCTATAAAATCATTATATATCATACTTAGAAGAATTAACATCCTTTAATTTAAATTTTATTAAAACAAACAAAACCACAGCAGAAGTTTTGTTTTAATTTCTATGAGAATATTTCATTATGAATTTTTGTATTTTAGTCTTAGTATTTATATAGCAAAAAAACATCCTTTTTAATATTTTTCCCATATAACCTAGTAAAATTGCAACCTTAATATAAGCAAGCAAACAAAAAAATAATCATCTGCTGCAGCTATATGCTATTTGCAGCAGATGATTATTAAAAAACTCATAGTTTTAAAGTCTATACTTGTACTTTTGCGACATACTATACTTTACATTTACCTAAATAAATTAATCATTACAATGAACCCTTACTTAGCCACTTTTTGCCATCAACAAATCTTGAAACCAACATAGCACATACAGTATTTCCTGTTGAATTTAATACTGTAGCTGGGGCATCAATAATTGTACTTATAACTGCTATTATAGGGAGGGCTTCAATAGGAAATCCATAAATACTTATTATAAGCATTTCTCCAATCATCCCACCACCCGGTATTGCACCCATAACCGCACCTACCAAAAAGCCAACTGCTAATATAGATAATAATATTGGCAAGCTATTAATGTCTTTCCCAAACAATCCAAATAGAAATACTATTTTCAAAACACCACCAATAACAGATCCATCTTTATGAGTGTTGACTCCAAGAGGTATTACAGTATCCGCTATATCTTTAGATACACCTATCTTCTTTGTAGCCTCAAGATTAACTGGTATAGATGCAGCACTTGAACAAGTAGCTAGCGCAGTTACTGTTGGTGCTATTACATTTTTCCAGAAAGTTTTAAAGCCTTCTTTTCCAGATGAAATATACGAATATATACTAAAAAACATAAAATAGTTTATTATTGTTAAAACTAAATATAATAAAAACACTTTCAAATACCCTTGTAAGATTTGTGTTCCTAATTGCCCTACCACAGAGGCAAAATAGCATGCAAGCCCAATCGGAGCATAGTACATAATAATATTAACTATCTTCATGATTATAGCTGTTACTGCATCAATAAACTTTTTTACTACTTCCCCTTTTTCTCCAGCTAAGGCAGTGGCTACTCCAAATAGTACAGAAAAAATTATAACTTGAAGCATATTATTTTTTGAAAACAATTCTGAGAATTCACTAACTGTAAATGTTTTTACAAGCTGCTGTGATAAGAAAATGTTCTCAGTACCTTTATCTATGTCAGTGGTTCCTTGAGCCAATATATTTTTAATTGTGCCAGAGTCTAATCCTTTAGTTGGATTATAAAGAAGAGAGCCTATTATAGCCAATATACCTGATATAACTGCTGTAGTAATAAACACTAAGATTATAGTTATCATTATTTTTCCTAGTCTATTTACACCACTCATATTTGCTATAGCTGATGCTACACTGAAAAATACTAAAGGAACGATTATAGTGAACATTAAATTTAGAAATATCTGTCCGAAGGGTTCTAAAACTTTAGCTTTTGGTCCTAGTAGTGCTCCTATGGCACCTCCTAATACTATGGATAATATAAGCATTAAAGACATCTTATAATTCTTAAAAAGATTTCTCATAATCTATAACTCCTTTTAATTTACTCTATATTAAAAAATATTTTTTCACCACTTCTTCATCACTAAAATGAATGGTTTCATTCTTTAATATCTGGTAGTTTTCATGGCCTTTGCCAGCAATTATTACTGAATCATTAGGTTCTGCAACATTAAGTGCTTTGAAGATTGCTTGGGTTCTGTCTTCTATCTTTTCATACATGCATCCAGTCTTAACAATTCCTTTCTCAATATCATTAATTATTAAAGCTGGTTCTTCACTTCTAGGATTGTCAGAAGTAATTATGCAGTAGTCACTTAGCCTACCTGCAGTTTCTCCCATCAACGGTCTTTTAGTAGCATCTCTGTCACCACCACAACCAAACACCGTAATTATTTTACCTTTAGTTATTTCTTTAACTGAAGTTAGTATGTTTTCAATAGCATCTGGAGAATGTGCATAATCTACTACAGCTAAAATACCTTTACTATTTTCAATAGCTTGAAACCTTCCTGGAACCCCTCTTATTTCTTTAACAGCATTTACAATGTCATCAATGCTAAGATTTAAGCAATAACAACTTGCAATTGATGCCAACGCATTATAAACACTAAACCTTCCTGGTATATTAAGCTTTACCTTTCTTTTTTCACAATTAAATTGAAGATTAAACCTCACACTAGAATTTGTATATTCTATATCTGTGGCTCTAAAATCACAATCCTTATCAATGCCATAAGTTATGGTTTTGCAATTTGCAGTAGCTAATATATCCTTGGAAAATGAATCATCTATATTTATAACTGCTTTCTTGCACATATTAAATAGTTTCAATTTAGCCTTTTTATAATTATCCATAGTACCGTGTTCTTCTAAATGATCTTGAGTTAGATTAGTGAACACAGCAACATCAAATTCACATCCATAGACTCTATCTTGAGATAAAGCTGAAGACGTGACTTCTACCGCTGCATGAGTTGCACCAAACTCTAACATTTCCGCAAAGGTTCCTTGAAGTTCTATTGCATCTGGAGTAGTTGGATTTAACTTTTTCGTATTCATTTTTTGTATACCAATAGTGTTTTGTATCGTGCCAATTACTCCACATTTTAGCTCTAATACTTCAAGTATCTTTGAAATAAAATAGCTCACAGAAGTTTTTCCATTTGTACCCGTGATACCAACGATCTTTAACTTACTTATTGGACTATGATAAAAATTCTGTGCTACTAAGGACATTGACTTTCTAGAATCTTTAACTTTTATAACTGTCACATTCTTTTGCAGCCCTCTAATCTCACGTTCTACAATCAAGGCTGTAGCACCGCTGCTTGCCGCATCTAATGCAAAATCATGTCTATCTACATTTCTATTTTTTACAGCGATAAAAATTGAATTTTCACCTAGCTCCCTAGAATCCCAATTCAAACTCTCAATTTCTAAATCATCTCTACCGTTTAATATCTCATAGTCTATTCCTTTTAAAACTTCATATAATTTCATAACAGTTCCTCCAATTCATTTCAGCAATGTTTATCATCAACATTTTAGATGCTACTTAAATACCCTTTCTCTTGCTTTATTAATATTATATTCTCAACTTTTGCGGATTTTCTTGAATTAAATGCTTATTATATTGCATAAAGTGCTATAATTTAATAAAATGCGAAAAGCTATAATGAAGTCTGAGGTGTTTATAAATGGGTGAAAATATTTATATAGAAAAAATAAAGAGAGGTTATCTTAATGATGATTTCCTTTTCTTCAATCTTAAAGATCAGAAAAAAAACGACTTCGAAGTCCATTACCATGACTTTGATAAAATAATCATTTTTATTTCAGGAGAGGTCACATATATCATTGAAGGAAAGTCTTATAAGCTTAGACCTTGGGACGTATTATTAGTTGGCAAAAATGACCTTCATCTACCGATAATAAGCCAAACTGAACCATATGAAAGAATGATACTTTGGTTAAATCCATTATTCCTAGAAAAGCATAATATAGATTGCTGTGATCTTTTGAATTGCTTTCAAATAGCTTCTGAAAGAAAACTTAACCTTATTAGATTGAATATAAAACAAATAGAGCTACTAAAGAAAAATTTACAAGAGCTTAAAGAAGAAATGCAAGACAAATCCTTTGGAAGCACTATACTGAAAAACGCCTTATTTATACAGTTCATGGTTAAAATTAACAGATTTTTCTTAGATATGAATACAGATAAAAACATGGAGGATATTAAATACGATCCAAGAATAGAGGCTATCTTAAGCTTTATCAATTCCAATTTAGAGAAGGATCTTTCAATAGAGCTGCTATCAAATACTTTTTTTCTTAATAAATATTATCTCATGCACTTATTTAAGAAAGAAACAGGCTATACCCTTTATGGATATGTACAAAAGAAAAGAACTAAAAGAGCTGCTGATCTTTTGAGAACCGGTATGCAGGCTGGAGAGGTCTGTTCACTATGTGGATTTATAGATTATTCTAGTTTCGTAAGAGCTTTTAAAAAAGAATTTCAATTATCACCAAAACAGTATTATAAGGCTAGTTTATAGATACCTACATCTATATATACCATATTCCATTAAATCTTTTCCAAGACTGTGCTAACACTTTAGTTAATTTTAAAAGTCGAACAAACTTTAAGGCAAGTCATTACGACTTGCCTTATCAACTTTTCAGAAATTTAACACTTCTTAGCTATTAATTTTTTCATACAATAAATCGATATGTTCCTTGGCTTCTTTTAAACCTGCTCCAGTAGCTTGTCTATATATTTTAATTGCTTTAATTTTTTTGCCTTCTACGATGAGGCTTTGTATTTCATCATCAATAGATGTCTCAGGCACTCCAATATGTTTTGCAATCTTTGTTAAAAGTTCATTTGTTCTTCTAACATCATTTTGTAATTGATTAATGCTAGATAATATAACAGACAGCAACGTAGCTCCAATAATTATCCACATAAAGCTAGCGTCCATATTTTTCCCTCCAAATAATTTTGAATGATTAAAACCGCAAATGTATTTGTAATGTTTATAATAAGTAATTATAGCTTATTTTTACATAAAATTACACTCAAAATTAAGATATGAATAGATTTCTTCATATCTTAATTTATATTTTCAATTTCTCCTCTCTGAATCCACAGGGATTTTGAAAATAGATTTCAGATTTAATTATTTCATCTTGGACATAATTTTATAAATACAATATAAAATTTAAAATGTTCTATTGTAAACCTTTAGTCTATATATTTAGTATGGGAGGTTAATATATACATTAAATAGGTATACTTTTGATAAGGTATATTATGTAATATATGTATTAATTACAGGATTCCTATCTCAACTATTAATTTATACATGCCACCAGAATATAAGTGTGTGATTTTTGAGCAAGTATAAATTAACTTTTGGCACAGGAACCTATACCTCCGTTCATTAAAATATTGATTTGAGGGAGGGAAATCTATGTTTTTCAAAACCACAGAACAACATGAAACTTTGAGAAAAAAAATCAGAGAGTTTGCTGAAGAAGAAGTGAAACCTATCGCATTCATGCTAGATCAAGAAAATAAATTTCCATCTGAAGCAGTTCATAAATTAGCTGAGATGGATATGCTTGGTATCCCTTATCCAAAAGAATATGGTGGAGCAGGTTTAGATGTAATTAGTTACGCCATAGCTGTAGAAGAATTATCAAGAGTTGATGGAGGTACTGGAGTTATTCTTTCTGCACATACATCTTTAGGCTCATATCCGATAGCCGCTTATGGCACTGAAGATCAAAAACAAAAGTATTTAGTTCCACTCGCCAAGGGAGAAAAACTTGGTGCCTTCGGCCTAACTGAAGAAAATGCCGGAAGTGATGCTGGTGGTACGGAGACCACAGCTGTGCTGGAAGGTGATTATTATATTTTAAATGGTTCAAAGATTTTTATAACCAACGCTGGACAGGCAGATATATACGTTGTTTTCGCTGTCACTACACCGAATATAGGTACAAAAGGGATCAGCTCTTTCATTGTTGAAAAAGGCTGCGAAGGCTTTAGTTTCGGAAAACATTATGACAAAATGGGAATTCGCTCTTCTGCTACTGCCGAACTTATCTTCAACGATGTAAAGGTTCCTAAAGAAAATCTACTTGGCAAAGAAGGCGAAGGCTTCAAAATAGCTATGGCTACATTAGATGGTGGTCGTATTGGTATAGCAGCTCAAGCTCTCGGAATCGCTCAGGGAGCTTATGAAAATGCCCTTGAATATTCCAAAGAAAGAATTCAATTTGGTAAACCTATCTGCCAGCAACAAATTATAGCCTTTAAGTTATCAGATATGGCAACAAAGCTAAGAGCTGCTAGATTACTTATTTATAGCGCGGCAGAACTTAAGGAAAATCATGAGCATTATAGCATGGAAGCAGCTATGGCAAAGCAATATGCCTCCGATGTTTGCCTTGAAATTGTAAATGATGCTCTTCAAATTTTTGGTGGTAGCGGTTATCTCAAAGGCATGGAGGTCGAACGGGCTTACAGAGATGCCAAGATTTGCACTATTTATGAAGGTACTAACGAAATTCAGAGATTGGTTATCTCCTCTCATATCATCGGTAAGCTGCCTAAAAGCGAACGTGTTAGTAATACTCCTCAACACGAACCGGCTACAGGATATAGAAAGAAAATAATCTTTAAACAAGGGACCGCTGAAGAAAAGGTTGCTTCTCTTGTTAAAGCTTTAAAAGATGACGGATATGATTTCACAATAGGGATACCTTTAGATACTCCTGTAAGTAAAGCTGACAGAGTGGTAAGTGCAGGTATGGGAATAGGAAAAAGAGAAAATATGCACTTAATTGAGGCTTTGGCTGAGCAAGTTGGCGCTGCTATAGGTTCTTCTCGTCCTGTAGCTGAAACCCTTAAATACGTTCCTTTGAATCGCTATGTTGGAATGTCTGGCCAAAAATTTAATGGCAACCTTTATATTGCCTGTGGTATCTCCGGTGCTGGTCAGCATCTAAAAGGCATAAAAGACGCTACTACTATCGTAGCTATAAATATAGATTCTAATGCAAAGATTTTCAAAAACGCTGATTATGGGATAGTTGGGGATTTAAATGAAATTCTTCCACTATTAGCAGCAGCTTTAGACAATGGAGAACCAAAAAAAGATGCACCTCCAATGAAGAAGATGAAGAAAGCTGTTCAAAAGAAAATAACTCCTACCTGGAAACATTATGTCTGCAATGGATGTGGTTATGAGTACGATCCTTCTGTAGGTGATATTGACGGAGAAATAACTTCCGGAACACTTTTCGAAAATATCCCTGAAGAATGGACCTGCCCTTCTTGTGGTGAAGAAAAAACAATGTTCATTGAAGTGTAATTCATATAATTTAGTAGACGTAATAATACATTACGTAAAGGAGGATTAAATTCATGTATTGTGTTAGAGAAATAACTGAGGATTTATATTGGGTTGGTGGCAACGATCGCCGCCTTGCTCTATTTGAAAATATCCACCCTATACCAAGTGGTGTTTCCTATAATTCTTACCTGCTATTAGATGATAAAACTGTACTATTTGACACTGTAGATTGGTCAATCTGCAGACAGTTTCTAGAGAATATTAATGCAGTTTTAGGAAAAAGACCTCTAGATTACATGGTAATAAATCATGTTGAACCAGACCATGCTGCATGTATAGAAGAAATTATTCTTAGATATCCTGAAACCAAAATTATATGTACCGAAAAAGCCTCATTGTTTATGCATCAATTCGGATTCCATATAGATGACAAAACAATAATAGTTAAAGAAGGCCACAAGATGTCTTTTGGAAAACATGAAGTTGTATTTGTGTCTGCTCCAATGGTGCATTGGCCAGAGGCAATGGTGACCTATGACATTACAAGCGGTACATTATTTTCCGCGGATGCCTTTGGCTCCTTTGGATCTTTAGATGGTAAGTTGTTTAATGATGAGGTTAATTACGACCGAAATTGGATTGAAGATGCTAGAAGATACTATACAAATATCGTAGGTAAATACGGGCCACATGTTCAAGCATTACTAAAAAAAGCCGGTGGTCTAGATATAAAGCTTATCTGCCCTCTCCACGGACTAGTATGGCGTAATGACTTTGGGTACTTACTTGATAAATACGACAAATGGAGTCGTTATGAGCCTGAAGAAAAAGGTGTAATGATAGTATATGGAACAATGTATGGTAATACAGAAGCAGCTGCCAATGATCTTGCAACCAGACTAGTTAAAAAAGGATTAAAAAATGTAGTTATGTATGACGTTTCAAGCACTCATGTATCGTACTTGATTTCAGAAACCTTCAAATATAGTCATGTAGTTTTAGCTTGTGTAACTTATAACCTAAATATTTATCCACCTATGCATAATTACCTAATGGATATGAAAGCATTAAATCTTCAAAAACGTACATTCAGCCTTATAGAAAATGGCTCTTGGGCTCCTCAATCTGGAAGGTTAATCCGTCAGCATCTAGAAAGTATGAAAGATATGACTATCTTAGATAATAGCATGACCTTAAATTCAGCTATAAAAGAAAATGATTCAGACTCATTGGAGGATCTTGCTAACAGCCTTATTGAATCATTAAATTAGATAAATGCGAACTAAATAGAATAATTAAAGAGAAAAGGCATATGATATTCAGAATATCATATGCCTTTTCTCTTTAATGAATTTAGATTATACTATAAGTACTGGCATATAATGTATTAATGTACTATTAATTGGATTCATTCAATGAAAAGGAGAGGTTTTTATGTATACTTGCGCATTATGTTCAAAGCACGTATGTAGTAGTGGAGAATTAGAAAACGCACCAAAAAACTGTCCATGCATAAGTGAAAGTATGGAAGAGATAAAAGAATTATATAATGACGAAGAGAACTATAAGATTGCAAAAGGTTCAGCATTAGTTATAAGTGAAGGTTATGGTGAAAAAACAAGATTAGAAGAAACAATGTCTTTTGCAAGAAGCTGTGGTTATAAGAAAATCGGACTAGCTTTTTGTATAGGTCTCTCTAACGAAAGTAAAATTGTAAGTAAGATACTTGTACATAATGGTTTTGAAGTAAATTCAGTGATTTGCAAAAACGGACATATCTCAAAGAATTTAATCGAAATAAAAAACAGTAAGGTTCCTATGTGTAACCCAATTGGTCAAGCTTTATTTTTAAATGAAGAAAATACAGATCTTAATATAATCTTAGGTCTTTGCGTAGGACATGATTCTCTATTTATTAAATATTCTGAAGCACCTGTAACTGTATTTGCTGTAAAGGATAGAGTCCTTTGTCACAATCCTCTAGCGGTAGTCTATCAGGCCGATGCCTACTATAAAGAAAAACTATTCCCTAAAGAATAAAGAAATTGCTGAAACAACCCTCTAATCCCATTGAAATGTCTAGGTTTAGCTTTCTTAAAAATTTTATAAATTCTTATGCAATAAAATAAGCTAAGGGTTTTATTCATATCCTTAGCTTATTTTTTAATTTTCAAATATTCATACCCTACGATCTAATTAGATTTCAATATATATTAATTATATATATCTGAAAACTCAATATGTATATTTTCGACTTTAGATTGATTTGTAAAATTACTATTAATCCTCATATCTTCTTTATCCGTAATGATTTTCACAGGCAATGTTATTCTAAATTCTGTACCTTTTCCAAATTCACTCTTTACTTCTATTGTTCCTTCATGCATTTCCACCAAAGCCTTAACAATTGACAATCCTATCCCACTACCTTCATGACTTCTGCTGAGTAATGGGTCTACTTGCTTAAACCTTTGAAAAAGCTGTGAAACTTTATCTTCTGGAATTCCTCTACCTGTATCCCTGACACTAATTACTATATGATCCTCATAATCGAACAAGGTAACATTAATTTTATCTCCAGGCTCAGTAAATTTAGTAGCATTTGAAATTAAATTAAGGAGAATTCTTTCTAACTTTTCAGCATCAAATGCCATAATTTTTTCTTCCTGATCAGTGTCAAAAATTATCGTCCTATCCATTTGAGCTACATATTCTGCTGTTGATTGAGTTATTTCCTCTGCTACTTGCACTATATTATCATTTCTTAAATCAAGTGTCATAAAACCAGAATCTATTTTTGTCATATCAATTAAGTTATTTACTAATCTTAATAATCTATAACAGTTTTGTCTTATGCTGCTTGTATAATTTCTTATTTTATCAGTATTAAGATCTTCACCTTTGCTTATTAGAACATTGAATAGCTGTGCTGTTGAAAAAATAATATTTAAAGGAGTTCTTAATTCATGGGACATATTAGCAATAAACTCAGTTTTTAATTTATCGTATTCCAAGGTCTCTTCAACCAATCTTCTATTCTCATCCAACATATGATTGAAACTATTAGCTAATATTCCTATCTCATCCTTGCTCTCTATATCACAATGAACAGTTAAATCACCTTTTCCTGCTATCTCCATACATGATTTCAATTTATCTAAAGGTTTTACTAAAGTATTTGCTAAAATTAATCCTATAATTCCACTTAAGATAATTATTATAGAACCAATAGCAACTGTAGTAGTCAAAATTGCTTTCGCCGAAGAGTTTAGTTCATCGTAATTTGCTGTAGTTACTACATATAAATGCCAAGCCTCAAAAAATTGATAATACCCCACTTTTTTAACTCCATTATAGGTATATTCAATTCTTCCCCCACTTTTTAAATGCATTTTCTGAACAAAATCATAATTGCTTACATTCTTACCTTTTTCGGTTGGATGAGTAACTACATTTCCATTAGAATCTAGTATATATGCATAACCAGTCTTTCCTAACTTAATATTACTTATGGTTTCTTCTAAATAATTATTAATAATCTTATTCCCTATTCCAATTGCCCCAATAACTTTATTATCTTTGTCCAATAAAGGCTTCATTCTTGTAACATATCCAACGCCTTCTATTAAAATATCACCAATATATTCTTGATTACTAATGATTCTATTATAAGCAACAGAATCATTTGATATATATGTGCCTAATATCCTCTCATTATTTTTAAAAATCGTACTTGAAACTCTTATCAGTTTATTATCATGCAATAAAAATATTGTTGCCACAGTGCCTGTAGACTGTTGAAGTTTATCTACAACAGTATTATCTAGTGATAACCTTTGATTTCCTGCATATAAAACAGGTAAATTAAACTGACCAATCTTCTCTACTTCATTATATTCCACTCTTAAATCAGAAAAATTATTTAGTAAAGTATTTGCAAAATTTAAATCTCCATAGGATTTTTCCGTCAAAAGATCATTCCTTACACTAAGTGTCGTAATAATTGATTCAGTTAAACGCTGACTTTTCTCATCTACCTCTTTAAACACTGCATCATTTGATTTTTTACCAATTAGAAAACCTAAAACACTTACGGCAAACACTATTAAGACCAAATAACTGATTATAAGTTTATACTTTACTCTCATTAAAAACACTTCTCCTTAGTTATAGACTCATAACTCTCAAATAACGCTTATATCTTAAATTCTTCTACCACAATCCATGACAAATAGAAACAACTTTGCGATTATAATTCAAAATATTCGACATATGCATCCAATTGCTTCTTAATATTTATTATATATTCTATTTTGAGACATTCTGTCTAATTATATCATGTACATGGCAACTTTTCATCGATTAAATTTAATCTTATTAAACTTAATTTTCATTATACTAATATATAATCATTGTTGCTAAGAATTAAGATTTTTAAACATTTTATTGTCAACCATTTCTACTTTATAAGTTGACAATAAACCATTAGTATTTTATACTAAATTAGACAAATTGCTTAAGAAATGAAATTTAAAAAATCACAATTAATACATCGGAGGACTTTACATGAAGAAGAAAATTAGAATAAACGATATGATCTATGCAGCACTTTTTGCCACCTTAATTTCTGTTTTTGGCTATATCTCAATTCCACTACCTTTTAGCCCTGTTCCATTAACAGGACAAACCCTGATGATAATGCTTGTTGGCTGTGTATTAACTCCACTTCAGGCAGGATTAAGCTTAGTCACTTTTATATTTATGGGTATAATTGGCCTTCCTGTATTTTCTGGAGGTGCTTCAGGTATAGGTATTATTGTAGGATCTAACGGAGGATATCTGATGGGATTTCTTATTGGTTCTATAGTTATTAGTTTAATAAAGAAAAAAAACAGTTCTATTATTTCAATGATAGCAGCCAACATTATTGGCGGCATTATTGTGGTTTATATTTTAGGAGTGTTATGGCTATCTCATATTACAGGAATTGGTGTATATAGAGCATTTATATTAGGAGCACTTCCTTTCATTATCGGTGATTTAATAAAAGCTGTAGTTGCTGCTTTAGTAGCAAAAAGAATTAATACCTTAAGAAGATAGAGATAGTTACAAAACTGAACTTTCTCAACTAACACCAATGGTGTTTGCAGAAATATTTTATTTATAAACATCTATTTTAGTCTAATATACAGAAAAACAGCAATAATATATGAGAATATTATTGCTGTTTTTTTGTGTTATTATTTATACTACTTTTTAGTTTTTATGCTAAAAGATCTTTCATCTAAAGCCTTTTGTACTGCAAGAATTCCATCTAAGTGACCCTATTGAAAATTCCTTTACCTAGTTTATTTATTATATTTGTATACACTTCATATGGAATAGTTAGGTTATTATCTTTCCCACTTCCGATTTTTATATCAGGTCTATTTTTACCGTGATAATCTGTACCACCAGAAATCATTAAATTATATTTATTAATTAGGTAATCTAAAAATTTATAATCTTCTTCACCGTGGGAAGGATAGTATCTTTCGAGCCCATCTAGTCCCAAACTAACTAAGTAACTTATTTCTTCTTCTATCTGTTCATTATAGAGTCCTGCAAAGCCCATATGTTTATTATAATGTGCTAAGAAAGATAAGCCCCCAGCTTCTTTTATCACTCTAATAGCATCTTCCACTTTAAATAATTCTTTTTCACCGTATGGAATTGGATCTAAATACTTATCCCAAATTCCTTGAGCAGTTTCACATATTTTGTTTTCAACAAAGTACTTATATATATCATATCTATCTAAATACTTTCTAAACGACTTCTCTTTTAATTGATTTATATCAATATCTATTCCTTGTTCTTTTATTATTGATAAAATAGCACCTACACTTTCATGTCTAGCTTCTTTCATTTCATTATAAGCCTTCAAGAATTGTGCATTATCTAAATCAATTCCTATCCCTAAAATATGAATAATTCTTCCATCTTTATATAGTGCACTTATCTCTATGCCATTTAGAAATTCTATATTATTTTCCTTAGTCAGCCTCGAAACCTCATAAATTCCTTCTATATTATCATGATCTGTAAGAGCTATTGCTTTTACCTCTCCTGCCACAGCATCATCAATCAGCTCTTTTGGAGTACTTCCTCCATCAGAAAAAATTGTATGTGTATGAAAATCAACTTTATAATCCATATTAACTCCTTCATACCAATCTAAAGTTGTACCACTGAGATCTAAAATCTATTTTCAAAACTTCTTCTAATTCTAAGCTCATAATTCAAAAATACAAATCCTATTACAAAGTAGTACATAAGTTTATTTAACATTATAAGTTATATTTTATCATTAAATTAAACATATATCTCCAAACCAAAATATCTTTTATTATCATTATCAATAAACTTAAAATTGCCGTTATAGAGGATTGTTCCTGCATATTTCCCTTTTGTTATAACTATAAAATTCTTCAAATTATGATCTTGTGATTTCAAACTGAATTGAAGAGTTTTAAGTTCTTTTTGATAAATATCTGTTCTAAATCTCATTATTCCTAGCTCTGAAATTTCTTCAGCATCTATCATATGATTATTATTCATATCTGCAATTTTAATCAAGGTTGCTGATAAATCCTTTGTGATTTCTTTAGAATTTATTAACTTTCCATCGGTACCAAATTGATTTACATCTAGATATTTATTATATGTTCTCTCTGTTTCTATTACATTAGCAGCTTCACTGAGCATAGTAATATCGTTTTTAAAATCTGCAACAAAAAAACTGCTATTGTTCCTATATTCCAATGACTTAGTAAGATTTCTAATGAATACACCGCAAATAATAAATAATAACAATAGAATTAGTACTTTCATCAAATTAATCTTTTTATTAAATTTCATTTCGGCCCTTGAATTGCAACTATAAGCTAGTAAGTTTTTAGTATACATTCCTTCACCTATCCTTTAGAATTTTTTTTTATATCCTAAAGATACTAAAGAATTATTAAATATAGCTTATAGCGTTGTAAAATACAAGTTAAACTTTTAAATAATTAATATAAGATTTTATATAAACTTCCACCATCCATCTGGATTTACTCCATCACTTTGAGCTCTCATGCATCTTTTAATAAAATTAACAAGTGCATCTTTTTCCAAAGGCATTCCATAATAAACTCTCTCTGCAGCTCTTATGACCAGCCATTTTGAGAATTCACTATAATCTATTGCTTGAATTTTTTCTAAAGCAGATATATATTTACCTGAAATAATACTTCCTGAAATACCCATAAGATAATTCTGAAATTTACTTATTCCCGGAATTTTAGGTGTATTTCTTAAAATTAGATAAGTATGAGCTATATCTGAAAGCTTTCTACCATAAGTCGCGCCAAACCAGTCAATTATATAATATTTGTTATCTACAATCATAATATTTCCTGGATGAAAATCTCCATGACAAACATCATTTCCTTTTGGTAAATCAGCCAAAATATCAAGCACAAATTTCTTCACATCGTCCTCCAACATTTCTGCTTTTGGTATTAGGTATGATGCTCTATCATTTATTAGAATAAGTCCCAATCCTTCAACAGAACTTGTTATGTCTACATGAAGATTAGCTAACTTTTCAGCATACTTGAAAAGCTGAAGAGGATTTTTCTTTATGTGATCCAGCATTGTATCTCCTTTAAGCCTCTCCATAATTATTGACGGTCTTCCATTTATTTTTGTATATTCATATACTGTAGGTACAGCCTTATTTTTCTTTTTCAACGCTTGCATAGTTTCCATTTCAGCTTTAAGATATTCCTCATCTTCCACATTTCGTAATACTCTTATAACTTTATCATTATCTAGTTCATAAATCTCTGCTTGCCCACCTTGAGCGAGCAACTTAATTTCATTCAACTCTATCATAATAAGATTTAATAAGTACAACTGAATATACCTACTAAAAATTCACCTCCAATATATTTATTATCTAAACCTAATTATCTCGTCAGCCACCTTATCCAATTCTAAAAACATACTTCCAATGGTTCTTTTTATATCTTCCTTAGAGAATTCAATCTTTAAAGACTGAAGAGAAGAAACCGCTAAAGGATACCCATATTCTTTAAAATCAGTTTTATCATCAGTTCTTAACCAATAGCTAATAGCATAGTTAAAAGAACCTTCATGTACTATAGCAGCTACCTTAACATCTGGAACATCAATTATTCCTTTAGCTTTCAAATGCTTTAAGATTTCCTCCATTTCTTCACAAGATTTCATCACAAGTTCTTGATATCTTTGTTCAAATCGAGAATTTATTCTCAAAGCTTCTACAAGCAAAATTTTTGCAAGTTGCCTATACTTTTGATAGGTCCACATACTGGCTGCTACTACATTAGCAAACCTCTCAGCAGCTACTGAAACTTCCTTTTTCATAGCATAATTTTTTATATTACTTATTATTTGCTCCATTTGAGTGTATAGTTCTTCAAATAATTCTTCCTTGTTTCTAAAATACAAATAAAAGGTTCCTACAGAAACTTCAGCTGTATTTGCTATATCTTTTATTGAAGTATTGTTATATCCTTTTTCCGCAAAGACTTTAGCTGCAGTTTCAAAAATTAAATTTCTTTTCTCATCTTTACGTAATTCTGTTTTATCTGATTTTTTGTATACCATAATAAAATCTCCTCTATGAAAAATTGTTCAGTTCAGCTAGCATTAAATTTTTACAATTCACCACATTTGAAAAACTGAATTCAAATTCATTTCTTGAATTAAGAATATTCTTATTACCACCATTTGTCAATAACTATATAATATAATTAATTAAAATCTTAATAGTTACGTTTATATTTAAACCTATAGTTTATAAACTTTAGAGACTTCAACTAAAACTACATAAAAAGTTATTCTAATCATTTGAAATCGCTAATTTTAGCTAACATTAAAATTTTATATTTTCCTTATACGGTAAAAAAAGAACCCCAAAATAGGGTTCTTTCTAAAATATTATTTAAATCAATACTTTTTTCAATTTCAGCTTAGTTCTAATTATTTAGTAATGTTAACCAGAGATTTGACTTTCATGTTTTGCAAAGAAATCTATTCTTGGTTCCAAGTATTTTAATTTATGATTAGATTGATCACCTAAAAGATCATAAATTGGTTTAAAAATATAATCCCAACTCCAAAGCTTTTCATCTACATTTAAATAGTCTCTTACCATCTCACAGCCATTTGGCGCAATAGGATGTATTAAGGTTATTACTGTTCTTACAGCATGGAATGAATCTATAAGCACTTGTCTCCTTAATTCATTATCTTCTTTACTTTCAGCTTGCTTCATATTATTTACCCAATATTTATTCATATTTCTAATATAGCTATCCAAAACATAAGTTACAATATGAAACTCGTGATTGTACATGTGCTTCTCATAAGTTAAAATAGCTTCGTTTGATTCATCTAGAATTTCCTTACTTATTTCTCCTACTGGTATAGTTCCATCAAAATACTTTTGTGCTGTATAGAAACAAGAACGAACAAGTCTATTAAACACATTTGTAAGCAGATTACCGTCTTTCAAGACAGTGTCTGGTCCTTGTTTATCCTTCTCGTCCATAAAGGCTTGTGGTGCAAAGCTTACACTCTTTTTAACTAAACCAAGACTCAAAAAATGCATACGTAATTGCTCGGCAGTATAGTATTCTAATAGTTCCCTTGCCATTGGTGGTTTTATAGAGCCACTGCTGCTAGCTTTTTTATCCATGAAAAGTAAATGATTATTGGCGATTAGATGAGGAAGGTTAACATTTTCCCAGTCTACTTTATCATCTTTATCTATTCCTAATAGTGCCATAAACATTGCCATCTCTGCAACTCCATAGAAATAAATATTATCTTCACCGATAAATTGATATACTTTCGAATCTTTCCCAGTCCAAAATTCTTTCCATGCTTCTGAATCTTTACCGATGTTTTCTAAATAAGCTTTAGTAAAAGATACTGGAGCCCAAAGAGATTCAGGCCAAACCCAGAAAGTTAAATCCTTAAGCTCTTCTTTTTCAGGAACTTCTATTCCCCACTCAACATTACCTGACAATCTAAAAGGCACTAAAGTCTTACCAGTTCTAAAACGGATACCCATCTTATCAAAAACTTCTCTCGCTTTATCTCTATCATCTAGATTTTCAAATACGAAAGAAACAGATGGCTTCTTTGGTTCGTCTATAATTGTGTGTTTTGGTAATTTTGCTTCTAGATCTGTTACTTCTTCTAATTGCTTACGCTTAACATAAATAATTGGTGGTTTTAAAAATTCTTCAATAGTATTTAATAAATACTTACGCCAATTAGAACTTTTTCTTAAATGCTCTACATCTTCGCTAAGAAGCTTATTATATTCATCTAATTTAAAATACCAATTTGTAACATCCCTTAATTCTGGCGTTTTTCCTGACAAAGTACTTTTAGGATCAATTAGCTCAATTGGCATAAATTGATGTCCTAAATCACACTCATCAGCATAAGCTTTTTCAGATGTACATCCTTCAATTGGACATTTACCTATTACTTGACGACCATTTAAAAGCACTTTCTTATCTGGATCATAAAACTGTGGAGATGATAATTTTTTTAAATATCCACCTTCATATAATCTATTAAATACACTAGCAGAAACTTCTTTGTGTATTTCTCCAGCTCTATCCAGCGCTGATGCAGCATAAAGATTTAATTCCATTTCATATTTGTTAAGCACTTCTTTTTGCTTTTCATGATTCTCACGAACATAATCTTCAATGGTTCCTTTATAATTGTTTTCATCTACCATTTTTCTATAACTTGCAGAAATAGGTGATCCATAGCAATCTGTTCCTGATACAAAAATAACATTTTCTTTCCCAATTCTATCTCTTAAAAATCTTGCAAAGGTATCTGCATGAACAAACACTCCACCAACGTGTCCAAAGTGTAGCTCTTTATTTCCATAAGGCATACCTGAAGTTATAACGGCTTTCTTAGGAAATACCGGACGTTCTATTTTTCTTTTTTCTATCTTTCTTTCTTCCATTTTGTACACTCCTTAAATGTAATAATATCTGCTTAATAATCTATTTAAATCTATCAAAATAAAAGTCAATAATTAAATTACTATTATATAGTATATATGAGCCCAAATTTCACTACATAATCAATTTTAAGTTTATCATCATCCAACCAACTGATACTAATTTCAAAATAATATATTACTTAAGTTATCCAAAACTAACTTTTTTTATTTTAAGCCCTTAAAAAAGTCGCTGAAGCGACCTTCTTCAGTGGTTTTTTTCCGCATCTGCCTTTCCGAATGTATATGGGGAAACTTACAGGCGAATACGATTTGTTTTTTTACTGTTTAGTCTAGATAGCTGCTTTACCCCATTAATATTACTAGGTTTAGCTTTTAAAAAATTATATAATTTCTTAGACAGTAAAAAAGGGTATAAAAAAACACCTCCTACAATAATCTGTAGGGGCGAATCAATCGCGGTACCACCCTGCTTCATTAACATGTTACCATGCCAATCTTATCAAGTACTAACTCATACTCTAGTTCTGTAACGTGAACAAACGTCATAGTATCACCTATTCCTCTGAATAAGATCCGTATGAAGCTCCAAGCCTTGTTTCATTAAAATTTCCACTGTTCCGTCTCAGCAAAAGGAACTCTCTGTAAGTTTCAAAAATAATTACTCTTCTCTTCACTGCCTTTATTTTCTTAATATATAAAATCTTAATATTTTTGTCAAGATAATTATAGAATATTTATTAAACTTTATCATTAACTATATGTATAAATATACTTATTTCACATTAAACTTATGGATTTATTTGAAGTATATAATATTATTTTACAGCACTCTATTTTATATTCAATATATATGATTTCAGTTCAATTTATATTTGTATTTGGCACTGTTAAAGCACCGTGTTGAACATAGCCTTATTTTATATAAAACAAAACATATGCATAGAGTTTAGAAAGCAACATCTACCTATGCATATGTTTTTAATGATATAAATATCTATTATATTATTCAATTTAAGTTATGCTTATTCTATTAACAGACTGTTTTAAAACTTCCACCAATTATTGAATAGGCGCCATAAGCATCCTACCTGTTCCACGATATACATTTACTAATCCCTCGCCAGAAACTGCAGAACCAATCAAGCTTTTACTTGACTTTTCAACTCGAAAATCTAATGTATCTGACCATGCAATTGCATAGTTTCCATCAATTCTAACTTCATCATTTTCAAGAACAAACTCTATAAGTTCAGCTCTTGGTACAGGGCTCTCTAGTACAGCAACTCCTTGACCTCTTAGACATAAATTAAATAACCCTTCTTTTCCGAGCATCGCTGAAGACAGATTTGTTCTTGCTACTACTTTTTGCTGAACTCTTGATTCACAAGCAAGGAATAACCCATCATCCAACACAATCCCACCCCAATCTGACACCTCTTCAAGTAGTATATGTTTATAGGTTGGTTCCAGCATTAATAAACCATTACCTTGATATTTAGGCTTAATTGCAGATTCTTTTGTTACCTTAGAAGACAAAGCCTTACCAAATAAATCTCCAAGCCCCTTAACATCAGCAGCCATAGTTACAGCTCCAGATGTCCATTGCATTGCTCCAGAACTTATTGTATATGCATTACCTTTTAGTTCAATCAGAACTTGTCGCTTTCTAATATTCATTTCAGAAGCAAAGTAAGCAGCCATTGCAGTAGCAGCGTTTACACTTAGGTCCTTTTTGTACTCAAGTACTTTTACATCTCCTCTTTCCTCAATAACCTCAATATTTTTATTCTCATAAATATTTTTACACGTTACCATTTATAATTCTCCCCTAAATAAAAATTTAGATTTTAATAAATTGTTACACTTACAGTAAAATTTTTATATTGTATAAACAATGTAAATTCAATTTAGCTAACTTTTCTTTTTACGTTATGGTTTTTAAAATTTTATTGACTTACAGTAAACTATAAGGTGTACAATTTATGTATATTCTTTTCGCGTATTATAAATTAATAAAAATATAAAATTAAATCAGAGTGTTTAAAAATACTATATAAAGATTGGAGTGTATATTAAAAATGAATTCTTTGAAAGATTGTTATAAGTTATCTAACGGGGTTGAAATTCCATGCGTAGGACTAGGTACATGGCAAGCAGAAAATGGTAAAATTGCTATATCTTCTGTAAGAGATGCTCTCTCAGCTGGATATCGCCATATTGACACTGCTGCAGGATATAAAAATGAAGAAAGTGTTGGTATAGCAGTAAAGGAAAGTGGAATTCCAAGAGAAGATATCTTCATTACTAGTAAACTTCACAATAATGAGCACGGTTACGAAAACACCATGAAAGCTTTTGAAGATACCTTAAAGAAACTTGACACTGATTATCTTGATCTTTATCTAATTCATTGGCCAAATCCTATAAAATATAGAGACTGTTGGGAAGAAGCAAATGCTGGTTCATGGAAGGCATTCGAAGAGCTTTATACAGCTGGGCGTATCCGTTCGATTGGAGTAAGTAACTTCCATTCTCATCATATTAAAGCCTTACTTAAAACAGCAACTATTGCTCCTATGGTTAATCAGATAAGACTTTGCCCTGGAGATACACAAGATGAACTTGTAGAATACTGCAAGTCAAATAATATTCTATTAGAAGCATACAGCCCATTAGGAACTGGTTTGATTTTTGAATCAAAAGAAATGAAAGCTCTAGCAGAAAAATATGAAAAATCAATTGCACAAATATGCATACGTTGGAGTTTACAAATGGGATTCTTACCACTTCCTAAATCTGTAACAACATCACGTATAGTTGAGAATGTAGATGTTTTCGATTTTGAGCTTTCACAAGAAGATGTACTGCTTATTACAGATTTAAAAGGTGTTTGTGGATTTTCTAAAGATCCAGATACAATTACATTCTAAAATTTTATGACACAACTAAAGGCATACTAGAATTTTCGGTATGCCTTTAGTTGTCTTTCTAAGTCAATGTTTATAGATAATCTTTTTATACTATTGTCATATAGTTTTTATTGTTTTTTAATGATCTCAATCTGATTTTGTTATACGAAGTACATAAATCAGTTATTAAGAATATTTCATCTCTCATCAAAATCCTTTTTAACTACTGCAAATGAAATTACTACAGCCGAAATAAAAATCGATATCCCTTTTATAACAATCTCCCAAATACTTTTGGTTATAGATGGCATGCCTACTGATAATATTAGCAAAGCTAAGCCCGCTATAAATATTTTTTTCTTTAGTAATTTTTTATTTTTATCTACCATGTTAAAAATCCTTTTATTTCTTTATTTTATTCTTTATAAAAGTTAAACCAATATAAACAGCTAAGTAACACGCAATGACTATCTTAATATATTCAATAGTTTATTTATATTTTAGTGCTATTCAGCACTCTTTATTGTATAAGTATTTTCAGCATTTAAAGGCACTGTATTAAGGTAAGTTTCTCCCGTTTTACTAAAGGTTACTCCGTAGGTTATTCCGTTATTACTGCCATCTCTAATTCCTCTTACTTGAATTACAGCCTTATCAGGCACTGAAACTTTAACTGGTTTATGCCTTATTGAGAAAGCTTCCCCTTGAGGTGATCCATCTACAAAAACCTGAACATAATCTCCATCCTCTTTATCAACAAAGTTCCAAATAGAAAGTTCAATTTTTCCATAGCTTTTTCCTGTATCTACAGTAAAGTCCTTTGCATCTAATTTCACAGTATTCTTACTTAACATCTCTCCTGCGTTAATATCATCTAGCTTACATTTTTTTCAATCTCATTTTCCCAACTTCTATCCATGATTACTAATTATATCACAAAATTTGCCATAATATACAAGCTTAATTTTACATATTATGTGTTACAAAAATTTTCATTTTATAATTTTATATGGTATAAATTAAAAAGCGATTACTCCTACTGAGATAATCGCTTTTCACTTCTTTGTTGAAAACAAATTATAATAACATGTACAAAAATATTGCTTTCTCTAATCTTAAGTACTATAAATATTAATTAGTAGTTATATGGATAAGGCGGTGCAATATAAGGATAGTTTAATAAGGCTAGGCCTACTAGTGTATTAATCGGGAATTTTCTGCGCCTAAATCTTCTAAATCTTCTTCTTGGATGACCATAACCATAATATTGACGTTGCTGGTCATATAGGTTGTCATTTTCTTGTTCCATAACATCCTCACCAACTAATACTGTAACTTCATCCATATCTACATTTTCAATGATACCATCAAGTACACTTCCATCTCTCATTGTCAAAACAGTATGATAATACATATACTTCTTGCATTCAACATGTAGTGACTGCATATCTCTGTAATAATCGTTTTCTAAAAGCATTTTTACACCTTCCTTTCTTCAGTATCATGATATTCGTTTTAAAACACTTTCGTTCCTTTTTTCTTATACATTAAAATTAAGAGCACCTCTGAAAGAGGCACTCTAAAATTTTCTTGTTAGTATTTCATTGTTTTATTGATAGAAATCAATATACTAAGTCAGGCCATTTTCTGCAAATATGCATCATCTAATTCAGCTTGATTATTCTAAGAAGCATTATCATTTTTGTCTAATCTTCTTATCATAAATACAGATCCTGAAAGCAATGCTAACATACCTAATATCAGTAAAATTGAACTATCAATGACACTTCCAGTTTGCGGTATAACAGAAACAATTTTTTTATCATTAATGGTAAAGCTCTGTTCATCTGTAGATTTTACTTGAACATTTAATATTTGGCTGTTAACACTATATCCATTAGGTGCTTTTGTCTCTTTTATAGTATAATTTCCATAAACTACAGCTTTAAATATTAAAGTACCATCGTTGCCTGATACCGCGCTATTAACAACTTTTCCTTCTGAGTCATATAAAGTGAATTCAGCTCCTAAAAGAGGATTGCCGCTTTCATCTACCTTCTTTATCGTGATGTCAGCCTTTATCTTTGAATCTATGATAGCCTCAACTTCATATACTTTGCCACTTTCATTTCCATCTACCTTCACCTTAACAACTTTATCAGAAAGATTATATCCTTCCGGTGCTTTTGTTTCTTTTATCATATATTCTCCATAATTAATATCTGTAAAGCTAACAATACCTTTTTCATCGGTTACTGATTTCTTTACTTCCTTTCCATTTAGGTCAAATAAAGTTAGTTCTGCACCAGGTAGATTATTACCAGCTTCATCAATTTTCTTAAGCTGGATTATACCTGTTATTATTGTATTTGTTAAAGCATCCTTCAAGATTACTCCATCGTCTTTGATACTAAATGTATGTTTTTCAGCATTTAGCAAATATCCTTTTGGAGCGTTAGTTTCCAAGAAATAGTATTTTCCATAGTCTAATTTATCAAACTCTACCTTTCCGTCTATTCCTGTCACCTTGCTAATTACTAACTTATCATCACTAGTATATATAGCTATTGTTGCTCCTTGTATTGGTGCTGAAGATGAAAAATCACTCTTTGTTATGCTTATTCCTCCAGTGATTTTTGTGTTAGTTAAGGTATCCTTCAAAATCACTCCATCATCTTTAATACTAAATGGATGTTTTTCAGGGTTTAACAAATATCCTTCTGGTGCCTTTGTTTCTAAGAAATAATAACTTCCATAAACTAGTTTATCAAACTCTACTGTACCATCAGCTGCTGTCACCTTACTTGCTATAAGCTTATCATCACTGCTATATAAGGATATTGTAGCTCCAGGTACTGGTGCTGAGGTTGATGTATCAGTCTTGGAAATCTTTATTCCTCCAAAAATCTTTGTATTTGTTAAGGTATCTTTTAAGATAACACCATTTTCCTTGATACTAAAAGAATGTTTTTCAGAATTTAATGTATATCCAGCTGGTGCTTTTGTTTCTAAGAAATAGTAATTACCATAAGGAAGATTATCAAACTGTACAGTTCCTTCAATCCCAGTAACCTTACTAAGCACAAGCTTATCGTCACTACTATAAATTGATATAGTTGCTCCAGGCACTGGTGCTGAGGTTGAAATATCTGTTTTAGAAATCTTTATTCCTCCAGTAATTTTTGTATTTGTTAAAGTATCCTTCAAAATAACTCCATTATCTCTAATTCTAAAAGTATGCTTATCAGGATTCAACAAATATCCTTCTGGTGCCTTTGTTTCCAGGAAATAATAATCTCCATAAGTTAAGTTATCAAATAAAGCAGTACCATCAATTGCTGTTTCTTTACTAGCCACCAATATATTGTCTACAGTGTATATTGAAATAGTTGCTTTTGGAACTGGGGCAGAAGTTGATATATCAGTCTTTGATATTTTTATTCCACCAACTATTTTTGTATTGGTAAGTTTATCTGTTAAGATAACTCCATTTTCTTTAATTTCAAAAAGATGCTTTTCTTTGTTTAGCTGATATCCTTCTGGTGCATTTGTTTCTGTGAAATAGTACTTTCCATATACTAAATTATCAAATAGCACTATTCCATCAGAATTAGTAACTTTACTATCTACCAATTCATCATTTTCTGTATAGACTGAGATTGTAGCCCCAGGTATTGCATCTGAGGTTGATATATCAGTTTTAGAAATCTGAATACCTCCAGTTATCTTTGTATTAGTTAAACTGTCTCTTATGATAACTCCATTTTCTCTAATACTGAATGGATGTTTATCAGTATTTAGTATATAACCTTCTGGTGCATCAGTTTCTAAAAAGTAATAGTCTCCGTATTCAAGGTTATAAAATTGTACCATACCCATCTCAGTTCCCTTGCTGTCAACAAAGGTGTCATCACTTCTATATATTGATATAGTAGCTCCTGTTAATGGTTCAGAAGTTGATATATCAGTCTTAGAAATGCGTATGCCACCAGTGATCTTTTCATCCTTCCAAGTATAACTGATATTCTTTACTTCATTGTTGCTATCAATAGTAAAACTATATAGACCATCTTGAGAATCTTTTGGATTAGTTAAATTATAGCCAGTTGGAGGAGTTACTTCTTGAACATAGTAAGGAATATCGTACCTTATTCCGTCAAATTTTAAAGTTCCATCACTATCAGTTGTTCCAGATTTTATTACATTTTTATATCTATCTATAAGATTGAATGTTGCACCTTTCAGTTTCTTTGTATTATCCTTACTGTCTACTTTTATTACAGTGATACTCCCTGTTTCACCAGTACCACCACTGCCTCCACCTTGATAGACTACATTTACATTACCAGAAGTAGACTCCTCTTCAGTTTTACTTCCCTTAAAGGAAGCAGAATTCTTAAATGTAGCTTTACTCTTATCAGTAACATTAGTTCTAAAACTTAATAGATAAGGTCCGTTTAGAGCCTCTGGGAAGGTGAATGTAAATTTCCTTGTTGTCATATCATACTTAACACTATTTTCATTTAACTGCACAACATCACCTTTTGTTAAAGTCCCATCATGGTTCAAGGTTTCTTTGTATAAGGTTACCGAAATTGTATCAAGTGCTAACCCCTCCTGTAAGTTATCTTCAATAGTTGCATTATCAAGAGGTATTGCATTAGAATTAACTATTATATTCCAATCTATATAGTTATTCCCTTGTTTATAATCAGCAGATTTTGCTATGACAGTATTGCCAATAGTCTTAGACCCTTCACTACTTACACCTTGAGGAATTACATCTCCTGTTAAAGTTGCTTTATTTTTTAAGGTCTTATCCCCATTTTCCTTGAAAATAGTTAGATCAATGATTTTAGTTTTAAAGGTTATAGTATAAGTTTTATCTATAGTATCAGGGAAGGTATAAGTTAAAGTTCCAGTTTTCTCTTTATCATCACTTGCTGCTTTTACATACGAAAATTTGCTTACATCCCCACCATTATCAATAGTTGCAGAGTTTTCAACATATTCTTGTCCTAAAGAAATGTTATCAGTTACTACTCCATTCTTTATAGGCATAGCGTTTTTATTAACTACAACCTTCCAAGTTAATTCTCTTGTAGTGTAATCATAGCCTATATTAGATTTATTAATAACTTCACTTGTGACATTTATACTACCCGTTGAAGAAGATTGTGGTATATTTTCTCCTGTTAATACTGCGGTATTATACATCGTAGTAGTCTTATTAACACCAAAAACGTTATTATCCATAATCTCAGTCTTAAAGGTTATAGTATAAGTTTTGTTAATGGTTCCAGCAAATTTATAAGTTAAGGTTCCAGTCTTAGAAGTGTCGTTACCTGAAGCCGCCACATATTCAAAGTCTTTTATATCAGCACCTTGATCAATAGTTGCCGAATCTTCAACATACTTTTGTCCTATTGGAATATTATCTGTAACCACTGCTTTATCGATGTTTATCTTGTTGTTATTAACTATGATCTTCCAAGTAATATAATGAGTCGAAGGATCATAGGATACTCCTGTTTTTCTAATAACATTTGATGGTACTCCTACTCCATTACTGGTTGCTGTCGGCGTCCCATTAACTCCTTCACCACTTAATGTAACTGTATTAGTGTAAGTTTTGCCTGCATTTGAATTATAAACATTGGGGTCAGTCACATCTGTTGAGAAAGTTATGATTTGAGGCTTATCTATAGTTCCTTGGAAGGTATATTCTAAAGTATTGTTTTTGTAAGTATAGCCTGTTTCCACACTACCATTGACCTTAAAGCTGCCTGTGGTCAAGGTTAAGCCTTCAGGAATATTATCTGTAATTTTTGCATTAGTCAAAACCTGAGCATTATTGTTAACCTTTATCGTCCAGTCAATTCTGCCTGCAATACTTCCACTCTGACTAGTTAACTCTACATACTTTCCACTCTTATCAATATAATTTGTAGTAACAGTTACTGATGCAGTATTAGAAATGGTTGTACCATCATGATTAAGTACAACTGTGTTATATTCCTTAGTACTAGCCCCTTCCTTTTCAAAAACCTTTGGATCTGTTACCTTTGTGTTAAAGGTTATTTTGTACACATCATTTATTGTTTCTGGAAAAGTGTACTTTAAGGTTCCTGTCTTTGCATTGTCACCTGGTTCTGCTGGTTGATAGCTGAATTTACTTGAATCGCCGCCATTGTCTATAGCTGCTGAATTCTTTACATATTCTTGACCTATAGGAATGTTATCTATGACCTGGCCATTTTTGACTGTAACCTTCTCTTTATTAACTTTAACTGTCCAAGTAATCTGATTTGTACTTGGATCGTAACTTCCACTCTTCTCAATTGAAGTTGGAACAGCTACTGGCTGTTCAAAGTTTATATTTACAGTTACAGGGACTGAATTTCCCCCAAGATCAAACACTATCTTCTGAGGATTGGTAGTTCCTATATTACTCTTATCAAATACAGTATCTACATAGAAATATCCACTTACATTTGAATGAGTACTAGCATAGTCTGAAAAAGTTATGATTATGTCTCCATTTGTACTGAAAGAAACCTTTCCTAGAACTCCATTTTTACTATCCTTAATATCTAAAGAAAAAGGATATTGAATGGAAATTTGTTTAGGCATCTTCATTTTATAAGTATCTCCTGCCTTAACATCGCCAGTATTAGGAATAGCAAAAGTATACTTTACACGTACCTCAGAACTTTTATCAATACCATCCTTTAGTGGTTGATCCTTTAAGTCAGTTAAACTTACCCCTGTTATAAAAGGAAAGTCTGCTACCTCCTCTGCCTTAACCACTTTTGTTTGTAGCGCCTGAGAAAAAATTTGCACTATAAAGAATACAAGCATCAGTGCAATGGTCGGTAATTTTCTTTTTTTCATTTTTCCACTCCTTTTTTGTAAATTTGCCAAAAAAATAAAACCGACCAATTTTAAAAGATTGGCCGGTTGCACTACTAGCTCCCTGTATACAAAGTGCCCAGATAAGTATACAGATCAAAACTTCCAATATATTGTAATTCAGCATCTGTATAATATATTTATAGTTAGGTAATAATTATTACAAAAAAATAAAGATAACAAGAAATTTACAATTTTCTTGTTATCTTCACTCTATCCGTTTATTATATCTCTAAGCTCGTTTAGACTACTTATTTCATATGTTGGCTTTATATCTGACGTATTCAGAGTTTTACTTGGATTATACCAACAAGTATCGATTCCAGCATTTGCACCACCCTTTATATCAGAACTTAAACTATCTCCAACCATAAGAACCTTGCTTTTATCAGTATGCTTTAGATTATTTAAAGCCATCTCAAATATCCTTGGATCTGGTTTAGCTACCTTAACTTCTTCTGATATTACCACATCTTGAAAATATTTTGCTATGGTAGATTTTTTTATTCTTCCATTCTGAACATCTGTTAGTCCATTTGTCACTATTGTCAATTTATAATCTTTATATAAACTTTCTACAAGTGCCTCACTATCTTCAAATAAGAAGGAAGCATTAGCTAGATGTTTCATATACGTCTTCGCAAATTCAACTTCATCAAAGACTACTTCTAGTTTATCTGCTAATCTTTTAAATCTTTCTACCTTTAATTTTTCTTGAGTAATAAGACCTTCTTCAAACTCTTTCCATATAGCTGTATTTATCTCACTATATATTTTTAAATGATGGTTTTCATCATATTCAATATCAAATTCAACCATAGCGTTTTTAAAAGCTTCTCTTTCAGATTTTCTAAAATCAAAAAGAGTTTCATCTGCATCAAAAATTATAACTTCGTATTTCATATTAATCCCCCTCTACTAAGGCTTTCTTTTCATTTACCTGTGCATCTATGACCATTTTTGGAGTGATTTTTAGTGTATTATCTATAAACATATCTCATTCTCCTTCTTTTATTAATAATAATTATTATAATAAACTTTCCTATAGTCTATTTTTAAATTTCAGCACCAATGACAGTGAGAGTTTCTAAGTATATTTGAAATTGAACTACTATATCTTTATACTATTAATCCCAATATAACATATAATTTAGAAAATATCGTCTCTCTTTTTTTAACCTATCTAACATTAGTAGTAATATCTTCGTTTAAGCCTTCTAGTTGCTTCTTTAGTTTATTATCCGCTCTTGCATTTAAAATCAAGCCTATAAGAAACAATACCCCACCAATTACTTTTCCTTTTGAAAAGACATCTAAATATATATAATCAATGATGGCACTTGCAAACATCTGCCCTATAAACCGAAGTATAACAACATAAACCGCTGGCACTTTGGGAACTAAAACGTTAAAAATATAAGTTGTCAAAACTCCTATAAAACCACCTATAAAATATGGTAATGGAACTGATCGTATTATCTCATATGAAGGAATTGAATTTATCATAGCTGCACAGAGAATAACTGAAGACAAGGTTGCCATTAAATAATTTATAATAACCCCATTAATCATCCCTTCTTTTTGCGAAAGCTTTCCATTGATCATCATATTAACAACTATATTTACACCTATAAAAAAAGCTAAGAAAATATATAAAATCATTTTAATCCTCCAATATATAATAAAGTTACTATTTTTAATTTCAACAATATTTTTAATAATAGACTAAATAAAATATCTTTATATAACAATCATAACAATTGCTCCAAGAGAAATTATTGAAAACCCAAGTAGTTTCTCTTTTCTGAACTTATTTACTGGCATTCCAAAAAGCCCAAAGTGTTCAACTATGATTGACATTACAAGTTGTCCATATAAGCTTATACTACTTGTCAAGGTTACACCTATCACTGGTATACATAAATTATTTAAAAGTATGGTTATAACACCAAGAACTCCAGGCAATAGAAATATCAACTTCATTCCTACAAGCTTCGGAAATTTATTTTTTCTAACAATGGCTATGAGAACAATGGTTATTAAACCGATTGTATGAAATATCAAGGTGCTCATAAACGGCCCTGTTTCCTTAGTGACCATCCCATTAAAGAACACCATAATAGCCAGCAAAATACCATTAATAAGTGCTAAATTTTTATACATAACTATATCCCCCTAAACTTTACAATACTTCATAAATGCTTTATAAATAATTTATAACATTTATATAAATTCAAACAGGACATTTGTCCTGCATAGGAGGATTTATGAAAAGAGTCTTAAATAAAGAGCTATTAAATGATTTTTTTACTAAAAATCATATTGATGATATATTTGATAAAGACATAGTAGACCACTGCGAGCTGCACTTTTACAAAAAAGATGAATTTGTATTACATTCAGAATCAGAATTAGAATATTTATATATGCTTGTGGATGGGAAATTAAAAATTTTTTATCTTTTTGAAAACGGGAAATCAATGCTTTTAAAATTTTATAAGGATTTTATCTTTATAGGTGATATAGAAATCTTGAAAAACAAACCAATTCGCTGCAATGTGGAGGCAGTTGAAGATACTTATCTTATTGCAGTGCCAGCCAATATAATTAGAAAACATTATATAAATAATACTAAGTTTCTTCATTATCTTATAGATTCTTTAAGTGAAAAACTTGACTCGACAATTAATAATAGCTCTTATAATTTTGTATATCCTCTTGGCAATAGATTAGCTAGTTATTTGGTAGAACATTTAATAGATGAGGATAATATACTTTTAGATTCAAGCTTTAAAGAAATTGCTCAATTTTTAGGAACCACCACTAGACATTTAGGGAGAACCTTTAAAGAATTAGAAGCGAAAAATATTATAAGATTAGATAATAAAACTGTTTATATCCTAGATAGGACTGAATTAAAAGAGCTATCTAAGAATACTTTTTTAAAATCTCTTTAAAATTCGTCGCTGTTAAAGCACTGTGTTAAAATTAATTTCAACAATATTCTTAAACTTAGCCTAAAATTTAAATATACAAATATAGAAGATAAGGATGAATTTATTATGGATAAAAAAAACTTAATAAAAATAATAAAACCTAAATTACCTAATGCTTTATCACCTTTCGAGCTTTCTGAGGATACTATAACTGACTATGATTCAATATCAGAATCATACATAAAAGAATGTTCCTTAAAATATCACGAAGCAAATAAAGTTTCATTTAATGAAGTTGTGTTTGAAAATACTACTATTAACAATGTTTCATTCCAAAAATCTGATTTAGTGGATGTTAGATTCGAAAATTGTGATTTATGTAATGTAGATTTTTCAGAATCCTCTTTTCATAGAGTTGAGTTTATAAATTGTAAAGTGGTGGGCATTAATTTTACTGAATCAACTTTAAAAAATGTGTTTTTCAAAGAATGTAATGGACAATATTCTCTTTTCAGATTTGTAGATTGTAATTCAGTGATATTTGATCATTGTCACTTACGCTACTCCGACTTCCAAGAAAGTAAGTTTACTAAATTAGACTTTAAAGATTCAGATCTTACTGAAAGCCAATTTTTCAACACTAAACTAAAAGGAATGGATTTTAGAAGTTCAGAAATTGATGGCATTGCAGCTAGAATTCCAGATTTAGAAGGAATGATTGTATCAACAGCTCAAACAATAACTCTTGCTGCATTAATTGGAGTGGAAGTTAGATAAGGTTGCAAAAATATACCCTCTTGGTATAAAAGATATTTATTTGCATAACTTTACTTTCTAATATGATGTCACAACATAGAACTCTCCTATCTAGTGGGAGAGTTTTTTACTTTGTAGGTACATATAAAATTTTAGTGTGTCTACCCTTAAATATTGAGATAGCTTTACAAGCTTTTAATGGATATACATTTAAGAAATCAAATCTATTTCCCGGCTTAATCTGCGTATAACTAAACTATAGGATAATAAAAAAATTTTATCTAAATTATTTCAAATCCCAAGAATAAAAAGAAGAAAAACAGCTACAAAATGGATAACAAGTCAAATATTCAGTAAATTCCATATTTGTATCTACTTCTACTTAGATGTATAATTATATTGTCACTATATAGTGACAATTATATTTTGTACATTGCTTATTACATGGTTAAAGTTTTAGCTGTAGCTTTTTTCTAAAAGTATTGCCCTATGGCTTTCAGCTAAATGTATACGTAAACAAACCTTATAATTAATTAAATTATTGCAGGAGGGTAATATGGGAACTTACAAACTCGCTTTAAAGATGCTTAAAACCGATTTAAAACAAACCTTACTTTATCTTTTATTTGTAATCTTTTCAGTAGCCACTTTATTTATTGGCTACGCTATGATGGATGATAATAATTACACTTCACTTAAGGGGAGCACATCTGAGCTTTGCCAAGTGCTTTTATTTGGTCTAACTATACTTTTACTATTCATGGTGTTCTTCGCTAACTCCTACTTTATTACTGGAAAGACAAAAGAGTTTGCAATTGCAGAGTTAAATGGAGTATGCTCTACTAAACTCATGGGACTTTTAAGTTTTCAAACTTTTTTACTTGGAATTGTTGGAAGCATATTTGGTATATTACTAGGAATGGTTTCATTGCCTGTAGTATCTGCTGTTATGTATAAATTATTAGGTGCACAGCAAAATGTATACTCAACTACGTCAGATAGTATAATACTTACTCTTATAATAGTTATGCTTATAATGTGCCCTTATATAATTGGTGGCGACTATGGGTATCTTTTTCATCGAGAAATAAAAGATTTGATTTATGGACAAAGACAACTTTATTCACCCCATCCAAAAAAAATCAGAATTCCAGAAATCGAAAATATAAAAAAATTATTCCCCTTTTTGGAAAAATCTAAATCAGAAACACCTCGCAAAACAAAATCAATATCACCACAGAATATATTATCAATAATACTTTATTTTCTTCCTTTAACTGTACTTTTTTTAAATTCAAAAAACTTTTATGGTTTAATGGTTTTTTATTTGCTTTTTTCAGTTATAGGAATACACAAATTATTAACAGTTAATTTTCCAGATAAAATATTAAGTCTTAAAAAGAATGTATTTGCTGGTGATGAAATTAAATTAATTTCACTAAGCAATCTTCACTACTCTTTAAGAAAGATGAATTTTCTTATTGTAACCTTAGCAATATCTACAGTTTCTCTTGTCTTTATAATTGGATCCTATGGTGAATCCTATCAAGTTAAGGTTATGGGGATTTTCGTATATATTTGTGCTATTGTATCACTTGGAATTAGCATTTTGTATAAGTTTATAATAGAAGCTTCCTACAGAAAGCATATATTCATGCAGTTGCAATTACTAGGGTATCACACTAAGCAAATTAAAAAAATTATAAAGCAAGAAATAATATTACTATATGGTGTAGCTATACTAATACCTTTAGTTCACATTGTAATTTATCTTGCAAAGTTCATAAACTTAGGTATTATAACCCTACAGTTGTCTTTAATTCTTTTATCTATTTTTATAGTTATTTTTGTTATCATGATTCCTATATCCTATTTTGTTTATAAGAAATCAGTGTTGTAAAGATAAAAAAAACGTATTAAGTACTGTGAAAACTAATTAAGTGTAACACTATTAGCTATCTTATAATAGGAGTTTTTGTAAAAGATACTATTATATAATATAAGTTTGCGTAGGATTTCTTCATTTTTATAATTTTATAAAATTAAGGTGTCAATACAATAGATACTATATGAACTAGCTACTAGAATTAAATGATTTTTGGAGATGGAATAGCGTAAAAAACTGTATTGTCCGAACGTAGTGAGTTATACAGTTTTAGCTATGTAATCTTCGAAAATCATATTAATTCTTTGCGAAGTTCATTGGAGTATCGGATGTATGGACACCTTAATTTATACTACTAACTATCTCAACCCTAACATCTTACTTAATTGCTTTTCTCTTGTTTCAATTGCTCCCATTGGACATAGTTCTTGACAACAGAAGCAGCGAATACATTTACTATAGTTCCACTTTGGAATTAATTTATCATTATGCTTTTTAAAAGTTATAACATTTGGTTTTTCAGGACAAACCTCAGCACATTTTTTACAACCTACACATTTGTCTGCAACTACAACTGGATCAGGAGCTGCTAAAGATACAGCTAATTTATTTACAGATGGAGTAATAAAATTAACTACTTTTGCACTACGTGATAGTTTAAAGTCTTTACACTTCATATCCTCTATTTTTTCTCCAAAAACCTCTATTTCTTCTGGAAGTACAGCCCCCCACTTTGTCTCATGGGCAACCTTTAAAAACGGCACAGCTAGTACATTATCATAACCAATCAGCCTAACAGCTGTTGAATCAACTGCTGTTAGACATTTCCCCATTATAATTGTGTCCATCTTTTTAGCAGTTCCATTTCTAGGGCCATTGCCTTCCATTGCAACTATACCATCAAGTATAGCAAAGCTTGTCTTTACAACGGAATTTAAATCTAAAAGCATTTTACTAAAATTAATAGCATCAGGTGATTTTGTATGCCATTGAGCCTTCTTAGAACCAGGAACACAGCCAAATTGATTTTTTACAGCTCCTGTATAATACATCATAGCATGAGTCTTTAGTTTTGGAAGAGTTATAACTACATCAGCCTCATAAGGTGCCCTAGCAATGTTCCAAAACTTATACATTATAGGATTACTAAGTTCTACATGAACTTCATCACTAAAATCAACAAACTTAACCCCATATCTTTCAGCAACTTCCATAAGTCCAGATTGCTCAGCAGCCTTCCTAGTATTATCAGAAGCTGGTGAATCTCCAAAACTTATATCATCACTATATTCCTTAACAATTCTTATAACCGCCTCAAACATGGCATAATGAGTTATTACAATAGAACCTTTTTCAACCACACTTAGAAAATTAGGTTTCAATAAAACCTTGCTGTTTTTAGGTATTAACTTTCTCAAAAAAGAACTTCCACCTAAAAATTCAAAGCCTTCTCTTAGTTTCTTTTCAATTGTGTCAACATTATATTCAGTACATTTTAATAAAGCAACCTTTTCCATAACATCACCCTTTTATATTTATTCTTTGCCTAAGCTCATTAAAGATCAACAACTCTAATCCTTAAAATATAAGTTTAATTTAGAGTTGTCCATCTTAAGAGCATTGGATGGATAACCGCTTAATTTCAACATAACGAAATTTTCTTCATTATTATAAAACTATTAATAACCTTAATTTCCTTATCCTAACATTATATCATATATTTTTTATGCTAATTAACTATTTATATTCGTTAATATATTTCTTCAATACATTTCATACAGCCATGTATAACTCTCCTTTTCTACACAGTTATTCTCTATAGTTATTATAAGTTATTGCTTTACCGCACTTAAACTATAGCAAGTTGATATTAATAATATTAACACCAATAGTTTACCTATGAGTACATCAGTACTTTATTTTGTATACATAATAATATATAAAAATGATATTTTAACATTGTTTAATATTAAATAAATTGACATATATTAATACTTTTGTTACAATAATGCATATAATCAATAATTTAAACCCTATAACAACTTAGAAGAAAGTACTTAGTTAATTTGGAAAAGTATTAAATTCTTCAAAAACATTTCATTAAAAGGATTTAGCTTAAATAAATCACTTAAGTTGCAAATCTTATTTCATATTCTTAGCTATTATATAAATCGTTTTCTCTTAACTACTTATATATTTCAATAATAAAATCCATCTAAAGCTAGTTCCACTAAAATACATCTTAACTTTTTATCAACTAATAATAAGTTGATAATATAATCATTAATTTATTTTGTTCCATATAAATAAGCATATATAAAAAAGTAGCAGTTTCAATTCTATAGTTTACATTCCAATATTTATAACATTACCTAATATCTATGAATATTTTCTCTTCAGTAAAATCCATTTTTAAAAATCAGGCATTACCTACCCTTAGTTAAGAAAATGATTCACAAATCTAATATTAATAAAATAATAAGGATGTGTTAAAAATGATTAAAAAAACCTTTATAAAAAAGGCTGCAACCTTCATAGCTATGGCTGCAGTAACTGTTACTACTCTAGCAGTAGCTCAGCCATTAAAAGCATCAGCTGCAGTTGTTTCTGGACAAACATATAAAATTATTAATGTTGGTAGCGGTAAGGCGCTTGATGTTTATGCTGCTGGAACTGCTAATTATACTAATGTTGATATTTACTCTGATAATGGAACCGCAGCTCAACAATGGAACATCGTAGCTAATTCAGATGGAACATATAAGATAATTAACAACAATAGTTGGAAAGCACTTGATGTTTATGCTGCTGGCACAGCAGATTATACCAATGTAGATATCTATGATGACAATGGTACTGCAGCTCAAAAGTGGAGACTTGTATCAAACAGTGATGGTTCTTACAAAATAATCAATGCTAATAGCAATAAGGCTCTTGATGTTTATGCTGCTGGAACTGCTGATTACACTAATGTTGATATCTTTACAGACAACGGAACTGCAGCTCAAAAATGGAATATAGTTCAAGTTGGAGGCGGCACTTCTCCAACTGTAACAAAACCAGGTGAAGTTCCAAGTGACATATGGACATACACAATTAATGCTGACAAAGTATATGGTAATACTGGCGATTTTGCTTTATTACTATGTGCTGTTATTAAAAAGGAGAGTGCTTTTGGAGCTGGCTTAGGTGGAAGTCCATCTGCTGGTGACGGCTTAATGCAAGTAGAGCCTAACACTAGAAACGCATATGCATCCCAATTCCAAGCAAAATTTGGCCATGCTTACAATCATGGCAGTTACCAAGATCAAGTATACTTAGGAGCATTAATCTTAAATGCTAATATAGTTCAATTTGGTAGTGTATATAGTGGTTTATTACATTATAATGGAGGACCAAACTGGTATCCAGGTGCAACAGATTCTTATGGTCGTCCAATCTTGGCAGACCAATATGCAAATGCAGTTTATGCAACTTATCAAAGCTATGGTGGAAAAAAATAATTAAGTTATTTTCATTTATATGAAGCTTAAAAATGATTTACTGATTGGAAAACATAGATATATATTAGGTATGCTGTTATAAAACTTGGGAATAAATATAAGCGGACCTCGATTTTTCATATCGAGGTCCCCTTTTTTGACTTCAGAGACTTTTTTATTCAAATTATATATCTTATATCGGTTGATCAATTACTTAATTTCAACACTGAGCTTTAACATATCATAATTTTAAATTTGTACCTTAAAAAATGGATAATCCTGTACCTTTTCATAATTTTGTCTTAAGAATTCTAAATCCTCATCCGTTAAAGGATTTTTTAAACATTCATCAATATTTTCAACCACAAATGAAAAATTCACAAAATCTCCTGGTGGAACTAAGGCATCAACTCCAAGTGAAAGTGTATATTTCATTGCAGCAAGTCGTAGTTTTTTGTCTTCAAGGTCTATTGGTTTGCACCAAGACTTTTGAAAAGGTGATTTTTCTCTTTCATCCCCATTAAACCATGCCCGTTCTATTAGCTGCTTCATACCAATTAGTCCCATCCCTTTTTCTTTCGCTGTCTTGCATAACTTTGTTCCCATACTGTGTCCTAGGTTCATATGCCAGTTCAAAGGAAATAATATTGTATCAAAATCATAAAGTGACATGGCTTTTAAAGCAACAGCTTCATTATGACAGGTTATGCCTAATTTTCTAACCAACCCTTGTTCCTTGGCCTTCACCATCATTTCCATAACTCCATGAGCTCCAAATGCTTTTTCCACATCCTCTTCCTTACTTAAAGCATGCATTTGATAAACATCAAGATAGTCTGTGTGTAGCATACGAAAAGATTCTTCAAATTCTTTTTGCGCATCTACTTTCATTCTGCATGTGGTTTTACAAGCAAGATATATATTTTTACGATATGGTATAAGGGATTTACCCAGCTTTTCTTGTGCATCCTCATAGGATGGAGCTACATCAAAATAGTTAATTCCTCTATCTATAGCCCATGATACATAATTATCAGAAGCTTCTTGCCCATCTCTCATCGACACTATACCACCGTATATAACTGGGGTAATTTCAAAACCTGTATTACCAAACTTCCTCTTAATCATAAATTGACAACCTCCAACACCTTACTAATTTATATATTTAAAAATTTTATATTTTCCTTATACAGTAAAAGATCTAAAGCTTTACATCCATATAAAAACTATACTCCATAGAGTACACTATAAGTCAATAGAATTTCACCATGAATTCTTCAAAAAATTTATATGCCTTCTATTAGAGGATGCCATACCTTCACTATAGTTCCAACATTCTCAGTGCTTTGAAACTCAAGTCCAAATTCCTCTCCATATGATAATCTTATTCTTTCGTTAACATTATAAACTCCAAAGCCTAGTTTAATTTCTCCAGGATTTTTACCGTGAAGTACTTTATTCAGCTTTTTTAATCTCTCCTCGCTCATGCCTGCTCCATTATCAGTTATAGTGAAACAAAGCTTTTTGTCAACAATCTCACCTTCAATTATTATTTTTCCCTTTCCCCTTTTTTCTTTTATACCATGATATATTGCATTTTCTACTATTGGCTGTAATATAAGCTTGGTTACTTCGAAATTCATCATCTCTTCTTGTATTTTTATTTCATAGTCTAGTTTATCCTCATATCTAACCTTCTGTATAATAAGGTAACTTTCTATGTGCATTATTTCATCCCTAACTGTAACAATTTCATTTCCCTTACTAAGACCTATTCTTAAAAGCGTAGTAAGAGCATTTACTACATCTATAATATCCTGAGCATCATGTTCCTCTGCCATCCATTGAATTGTATCTAAAGTATTATATAAGAAATGTGGTTTTATCTGGGCTTGGAGTATGCTTATTTCAGCTTTTCTTTTACTCTTTTCTTCTGCTTGCACCAAGTGTATTAAATTCTTTATCTCATCAATCATATTATTAAAAGAATTTCCAAGTTCACCTATTTCATCACCGTATTTACTTCTAAAAAATACATTAAGGTCCCCCTCTTCTGTCCTTTTCATAAGTCTTCTTAATTTATTAATAGGATTAACTATAGAACGAGTAAATATCATTGCAAGTATTGCCGCAAATACAATGGTGAGTATAGCCACTGCTAAAGAATAATATTTAATATACCTTAAGGTTTTTGTGCTCTCATCTAAGGGAAATACTCCTACAGTCTTCCACTCAGTGTATTCAGATCCCTTGCACATAATCTTATAGTCTTTATTATTTATGTTCTTGACAATCACACTATTTTTTAAATTTCTTACCCATTGATCCTTTATTCTATATACAACTTCGTTAACTGGCGTATATACTATCTCATTATTAGAATCTACTATATATACAAAACCTGTTTTACCAGGTTTAACACTTTCAATTACACTTTTGATTATATCAAGCTTAATATCAATTAATATAACACCTAGACATTTCCCTGTTTTATCATCAATAATGGCTTTGCTCATAGATACTACATCATCAGCACAATACTGAAATACATTATTTACATTTCTTCCTATGGGCTTGCTGAAAAGTTGAATTTTATTTGGATGATCTGCTGCTTCTATATACCACCTTTCATTTATAAGTGGGTCTCTAGATATTCTGTACATTATGTCACTTACATAAAGATCATTTTTATTTACGACTATAATACCTACGATTTCAGGGTGAAAAGGTGTAAATCCCATTATTGCCTTTGTTACATCATATTCCATTGCTTCAGTATTTTTACCATTACTTAATTCCTTACTATTTAAAAAACTTACTACTCTCGGGTCTAAAGATAAAGTATTGATGATATTTTCCATGTTTTTCATATAGAAATCTACGTTGGTGCTTATTTGCTGAAGCATCTGATCAGTATTAACATTTTGAACATCACTTATTGAGTTATTATATATCAAATTACTTACAGTAGTTATTGTTATAACTGGCAATAAAATAACTAAAAGAAAATAAAGCATAAGCTTATTTCTTATGCTGCTATTAAAAAATGTAGATAACGAATTTTTCAACATAAATCACCCAATTCAAAATAATATGAATCTCATTTTCAAATTAACAACAATTGTTCAGGTCTACTATAATCATATCTAATTTTCTATTCACTTACAATATTTCCCAAGAAATACTTTTATCATAATATTTTAGATATCATATTAATTCTTTGCGTAAGCTCATTAAAGCATCATATGACTAACCATTTAATTTCAACATAGTGCATTAACAACCCTAGTTTTAAAATCCTATGCTTATCTATAACCAAAAAAATCAGGCCTACTCTTTAAAATAAGCCCGATTACTATTTTCACGTAACAACTGTTTTTCTTTTCTCGTTCCTTAACACTATAAACCTTTGAAGTGCTATAAATATGAATAGCAGCATTCCAACAGCTATTTTAGTCCACCAAGAATTTAAGGTACCATCAAAAATTATAAGATTTTGAATTACTCCAGTGGTCAAAACCCCAAACAGTGGACCTATGGCAGAACCAAAGCCTCCAGTTAAGATTACACCTCCAATAACACTGGCAGCAATTGCATCCATCTCAGTTCCATTGCAATTGAGTCCATAGCCTGAAGAAGTGTAAATAGTATACAATAAACCACCAAGAGCCGAGCAAAAACCTGAGAAAGTGTATACTAGAATCTTTGTTTTAGCTACAGGAAGTCCCATAAGAATAGCAGAATTTTCACTTCCTCCTATAGCATATATATTTCTTCCAAACTTGGTGTACTTTAATATATATATTGCAGCAACCACCAAAAGTAAACTCACAATAACATTTATAGAAACGAAAGCATTTTGTCCAAGATGTATTCTAAATGAAGCGATATTAGAAAACATAGGATTGTTTATGCTTATTGAATCTACACTTATTAGATAAGCTGCACCTCTGGCAAAGAACATACCAGCTAAAGTTATGATCCAAGGATGAAGCTTAAACCTCTGAATTAAATATCCTTGAGTAGTTCCTATAACTATTCCAACAAATAAGACAAATATCATTACTATAATTGGATTAACTCCCTTTTGAAGCAGAGACCCAGTGATCATGCTTACAAAGGCAACCATTGCACCTACAGAAAGATCTATTCCTCCTGTCAAGATTGTAAAGGTCTCTCCAATGGTTAGTGCAATTAAATATGAATTATCAATCAAAAGATTTGAAAATACTTGGACACTAAAGAAATTATCATACTTTATACCACCAACTACAAAAAGCAAGATAAACAATGCTATGGTTGCATAAATAGGGGCATTTCCTTGGTTTGGTTTTAACCTTGCTAAATTAACAGCTTTCATTTTCATATGTCTTTAGCCTCCTTCCCTTACTGCCAGTAAATTTCAAAATTAGCTTTCTAAACTCTTCATTTTGAATAAGACATACTACTATAACTACTATTGCCTTCACAACAAGAGTTGTTTCAGGTGGCACTCCCATACTGTAGATTGTAGTAGTCAAAGTCTGTATAAAAAGTGCTCCAACTACAGTTCCACCTAGATAAAATCTTCCACCATTCATTGAAGTGCCTCCAATAACCGTAGCTAATATAGCGTCAAGTTCCATCCAAAGTCCTGCATTATTGGCATCAGCACTCTTTATATTTGAACATATAATTATCCCTGCAAGACCTGCTAGTACTCCTGTGATTACATAAAGAATAAACTTTACTTTTTTAGCATTTATACCTGAATACCTGCTAGAGGTGCTATTAACACCTACAGCTTCTACAAATAGACCTAAGGCAGTTCTTCTCATAAGCAGATATATAATTAAAATCACTGCTATGGTAATATAAACTGACACGGGAATGAACAAATACCCTGTACCTATAAAAGTAAAAGACTTGTTCGTAAAGGTTAGTATCTGTCCCTTAGTTATTAATTGAGCAATACCTCTTCCTACGATATATAGTATAAGGGTACCTACCATTGGCTGAACCCCTATATAGGAAACAAGTAATCCATTCCACATTCCGCAAATTAAACCAGCGGCAATTCCTACTACAATAGCAAGAAAAGTATTGCCACTATAAACTATTATTGTAGCTGCAACTGCTCCGCTTATTGCAATTATAGATCCTACAGAGATGTCTATGCCTTGTGTTGCAATAACTATTGTCATTCCAAGAGACAAGAGAATTAATGGTGTAGCTCTATTCAATATATCAACAAGACTTCCAAACAGATGTCCATCTTTTACTTCTAAGCCAAGAAATCCAGGTCTCATTATTAAATTAAAAAGAAGAATTCCTATAAGGCATACTAATGGCCAAAAAATAGAAGAATGATAGATCTTTTTCAATAGAATACTATATTTAAACTTCTCCACCGCTTATTCCTCCTCTTGCTATGGTTGTCATTATATTGGCTTCTTCTAATTCTTCTCCTTTTAGTTCCCCTATAATATTTCTGTCTCTTAAAATCAATATTCTATCACAGCATTTTATTATTTCAGAAAGCTCTGAAGATATAAATATTATAGTTACTCCCTCATTAGCTAAATCAAGCACAAGCTTCATTATTTCACTCTTAGCACCAACATCAATTCCTCTTGTTGGTTCATCTAGTATTAATAACTCTGGATTTGTTGCAAGCCACCTAGCTAAAATAACCTTTTGCTGATTTCCGCCACTAAGATTATCAATCCTTTGTTCCATACTTGGTGTCTTTATGCCTAACATGTCAATATATTTCTGTGCAATTTCCTGCTGCTGTTTCATTGGAATGTATTTGAAAACTCCACGTTTTGATTGAAGGGCTAAAATTATATTTTCCCGTATAGTGAGCTGAGCAACTATTCCTTCAACCTTTCTGTCCTCTGGACAAAAACCAAAACCTTCTTCAATAGCTCTTTGAGGATATATATAGGAATAGTCCTTTCCTCTTATTTTTATGTTTCCATGATCAGCCTTGTCTATTCCAAATATTAACCTTGCACATTCACTTCTACCTGCTCCTAAAAGTCCAGCAAGTCCTAGAACTTCTCCCCTTTTAATCTCAATATTAAAAGGTTCTATGCTTCCAACACGTCCAAAGGCAGAGGTACTAATTAAATTACCATCAGCAAACTTTTTCTCTTCCTTTCTATTTGAACTATTCAGCGCCTTAACTTCATCTATATTTTTGCCGATCATTTTAGATACAAGCTCAAGTCTAGAAAGCTTATCCGCATCATAACTTCCCACCATGTGACCGTTTCTAAGTACAGTTATTCTATCTGATATACCATATACCTGGTCTAAAAAATGTGTAACAAATATAATAGACATTCCTTCATTCTTTAACTTTCTCATAATACTAAATAGTCTCTCAACTTCACTGTTGTCAAGGCTCGAGGTAGGTTCATCAAGTATAAGAATTCCCCTTGATATATCCACCGCCCTGGCTATTGCAATCATTTGTTGAACTGCCACCGAATAAGATGAGAGTATTCTTTTAACATCTATATTTAGGTTAAGTCTTTCGCTTAACAACTTTTCTGCATTTTTATTTATTTCCTTCCAATTAATACTACCTGCCTTCATAGGCTGCCTACCAATATAAATATTTTCTTCTACAGTTAGATTAGGACAGAGATTGATTTCCTGATAAACAGTACTTATTCCCTGCTGCTGTGCATCATAAGTTGATGTAATCTTAATATCATTACCATTTAAATTTATACTTCCTTCATCTATCTCATAAACTCCTGTAAGAACCTTAATTAGTGTAGATTTACCAGCACCATTTTCACCCATCAGTGCATGAATCTCGCCCTTCCTAAGCTGAAAATCAACCTCTGAAAGAGCTTTAACTCCAGGAAAGGATTTACTTATTCCCTTCATACTTAGAACTACACCATCTTCTGCCATATGTCTCCCCTCCTTTAAAATAGTTAATATAGAATCTTTTTCATATATCTACGAAAGATACCAGGATATAAAATTAAATTTATTAACTTACAATTTTTCAAAGTATATCAGTCCACTTATACAAAACGCTGTAATTATCTATATATTATTGAAATTGAGGTGTTCACATCACAATACTAGCCAGCTTATCAATTAGAATTAACTACACTTTAAATTGCTGTAAATATTGTTAATTCCTCTTAATTCACCAAAGTATCCTCTGGAACTACCCTCAATTTCAAGGGGGGCATTTTTATCTACTTCTTACTTAATACTTTCTATTTGGAAGTTCTTTCTTTGCTTGATCGCCTACAAAAACACCTTCATTGGATTTTATCCATTTATCTACTGTCTTACCTGCAGCTAAGTCTTTTGCAGCTTGTAATATTTGAGGCCCTAGAAGCGGATTACACTCAACAACTCCTGTACTCTTTCCATCTGCTACTGCTTGGAAAGCATCCTTAATACCATCTATAGAAACTATTGCAATGTCTACGCCTGGTTTAAGTCCATATTCTTCTATAGCTTGAATAGCTCCCATTGCCATATCATCATTGTGTGCATAAACAGCTTGAATATTTTTACCTTCTGACTTTAAGAAAGCTTCCATTACTTCTTTACCTTTAGCACGGCTAAAATCACCAGATTGAGATTTTATAACCTTATATCCTGGGTAGTCCTTAATGTAATCTGCAAAACCTTTTTGTCTGTCATTTGCAGCACTTGCTCCTACAGTTCCTTGAAGCTCAACTATATTTAACTTTGCATCCTTACCATACTTGTCAGTCAATATTTTACCTGCACTCTTACCTTCTGTAATGAAGTCTGAACCTATAAAAGTTGAATATAAGGAATCATCACTAACCTTAACACCTCTATCAACCAATATAATTGGAATCTTTGCATCTTTTGCTTCTTTAAAAACAGTATCCCAACCTGTTTCAACTACTGGTGCTAAAGCAATTACGTCAACTTTTTGAGCTATAAAGGATCTTAAAGCCTTTATCTGGTTCTCTTGCTTTTGCTGAGCATCTGAAAATTTAAGTTCAACATTTGAGTCAAGATTAGGTATTTCCTTTATTGAATTGGTTTCAGCAGTTCTCCATCCACTTTCTGCACCTATTTGTGAAAATCCCAAAACTAATTTTTTGCTAGTTGTATTTGCACTTTTGTCTCCACCTGAATTATTTGTACTTGAGCTTCCACAACCAATTGCTACTGTTGCTGTCAAAGCTAAAGTTAATGCTAGTGCTACTAATTTTTTTAATTTCATAACTATTCCCCCATTACTTTGTAATCATTTACAAGCTAATTATATAACGTCTCCCATTTTTTGTATTTGCATTAATCAGTAATTTTGTATACTATTTGTACTGAATAAAGAAGTTTATGTAGCGACTTTCTTTAGTGAATTTTTTACGCATCTGACTTTCTGTATGCATATGAGGAAGCTTACTGGTGAACAAGTTTGTTATTGCTGTAAGCATAAAAATCTAGCGAAGTAATTGAAATATCTAGATTTAGCCTACTTTGAAATCATATATTTTATTAAGAAGTAAAAAACTCCATAAAATCAAAGACCCTGCATAAATAGAGAACTTTTCTCATAAATGCTTGGTCTTTATGATATAATCATGTTTAAAATATTATTGAAATTAAGTGGTTATGCAGGAGATGCTATATGAGCGAGCTATTAGAATTAAATGATTTTTTCAGATGGGACTTAGTGCTTTCTTAATTCAAAAACTCCATATTACTAAGATATTTATCTAAGTTTTCTTTTGTTATCTTATCACTGCCGAGTATAATTTCTTTGGGGATATTTTGTTTTTTGTTCAATATCTCAATAGCGTATTTTACAGCATCTTTACCTCCAGTCTCACAAGTAAAGGTACCCTGAAGGATCCCTTTATCCACTAAGTCAAGACCACCATTGGCCCCTAGCAGTCCATCTACACCGATAACTTTAATATTTTTAAGCCCTAATTTATAAGCTGCTCTATACGCACCAAGTGCCATGTAATCATTGTGAGCAAATATAACATCAATATCTTTTTCTTCTGAAAGTATTTCAGAAACCTTATCTTCAGTTTCATCTCTTTGCCATTCACCTATTACAGTCCTGGAAATTTCTATATTTTTATGATCTTTTAATACTTCTTTGAACCCCTTATTTCTTTCAATCACAGGAGGTGAATTAAGCATACCTTGTACCTCTATAACTTTACCTTGTTTATTACCAATTAGATCTGCAACAAGTTTACCAGCTTGTATACCTATTGATTCATTGTCTGGTCCAATATATAAAGTATAGTCTGCACTCTCCAAAGGCCTATCTAAAACAATAACAGGGATTCGTTTGTAAGTTTCTGATACTAAAGGTGTAAGCTTTTTTGAATCATCTATTGCAACTATTAATAAATCAACCCCATAATCTGAAAGCTCTTTTATATCTTTTTTCTGTCTTTCTGAATCGCCTCCAGCATCCTTATAAATTATCTTTAAATTACTGTATTTTTTAGCTTCATTTATTATTTCCTCATTCATTGATATTCTCCAAGGTTCAGTTAAATTTGCTTGAGACATCCCTATTACAAACTCTACCCCTTCAGATTTCTTTGTTCTTCCTACTAAAACAGAAATAAAACATAATATAATTATAAAAATTAATATCATGATTATTTTTTTAGGTATTACTATTTTTCTATCCAATTCCAATTCCACTTCCTCCCCTATATTCAGTTGGAGAGATTCCCATTACCTTCTTAAAAGCTTTGCAAAAATAATGCTGATTACTATAGCCTACCATCTCAGCTACTTGATAAATCTTTATAGTTGGGTCATCCATTATAAATATTGCTTTTTTGATTCTTAAATTGGTTAAATAATCAATGAATGAAGCCCCAGTTTCTTGTTTTATAATTCTGCTTAAATAGGATGGATTTGCATTAAATTGCTCTGCAACAACTTCCAGACTTAGATCATTAGAAAAATAATTACCTTCTATATATTTTATAGCTAAAAGCACTACAGGCTTAAGCATTGCCTTTTCGTTGACAACGTTTACTACAGATTTATAGGCTTGTTTAATTCCAACAATACCGTTTGAAATCTTCCTCTGTTCCAGAAGAATATTAACCTTAAGGTACTTTAATATTTTTTCTTCTATGATTGTACCAATGCTTACCCATTCGTAAGGATTGTCTATTTTGAAAACTATCATAATATTGTCAGCATTATCAACATAATTAAATATAGGTTCAAAATCTCCTAGAATCTCATAGCATATATTTAATATTGCAAAGCTCAGAAGTCTATTATCCCACTTTTTTGATACTATTTCAGTATTAAATCTATCCAAAACCTTTATTATCACTATTCCAACATTATTATCTATATTTATCTTAAGAAATTTCAATTCATTAACTACAGCTTCGAAGGGCATATTTCCACTTAACCAGCTATTTACAAAGCTATGTCTTAAAGCATTTATATTGCTATCAAACTGTTTGTTAACCCAGTCTAAATAATTTTTCTTATCTCTTACTTTATTTAACTCTTCAATTGCTCTAATGATAGCATCTTTAAGACTTTCTTTATTTACAGGTTTCAAAATATAATCAAAGATCTTAAGCTTTATAGCCTTCTGCATATACTCAAACTCATCATGTCCTGTAATAATTATAATCATACATTCTTTATCAGAAGCTTTTAATTTAGTAATGAGCTCTAAACCATTTAAGAAAGGCATGCATATATCTAAAAGGATTATATCTGGACATATCTTTTGTGCTAAACTTAAAGCCATTTCTCCATCTTCTGCCTCTCCAACAACTTCTATATCAAGTTGTTCCCATGCAATTGCCTTTCTAATTCCTCTTCTTATTCTTGCCTCATCATCTGCTATCATCAATTTAAACATTTTCTATCTCTTCCTCCATTATTTTATATAATTTTAATGTAAGACATAGACTGCTTAATGCAAAAGCTTCAGTAATATCAGCAAGTCTTTTACCAACTCTATGTATATGGCTTTATTTCTGATTATATTCATACTCAGTTCTATTTAAGTTATCTAATCTAATTATTTATTTCCCTAAAAACCCCAAAGAATTTTCTCTTATGCTATAGAGTTATTTTTCTTTGGGGTTTTGATTGTATCAGATTAGAATGCCTTTAGTTTTGGTTAATTTTATCAGGTGCGATCTTAAAAGCATATTTCCAAAGTAATAAGTTAGCTATAGCTGCCAAAACAATATATACATACACACCGTAATTTATATTGGTACTCAGAAAATGAATTCCTGCTAAAACTGCCAATCCTAAAGCTAACACTAAATTTAACATACCATTTTCTTTAGTACTTCCAAAAGCTTCAGAAAAAGGCAGTGTCTTTTTATTTGCAGCAAAGCATAATATGTTAAAAATCATTGTATTTAAAAGCACTATGAGCATATCAGGCAATATTCTTATTCCAAAAATAAGCACAAAAATTATAGTATCCAGCAAGAATAAAGGTAAAAATAATTTTGCTATATATGCCTTTATTGCCCCTTTAAATACCGGTACAAAACTATTTATAGGCACGGCTTTATAAATCCACGCTCCTTTATATCTTTCAGAATACTTTATCATCATCATCACAGTTGGAAGCATCATTCCACAAAAGTATATATAAAAATAAGATCTTCCTTCCGCCACTTCCTTAAAGCTTGAAAAACCTATCTGTTGGAATAAGAATATGAATGGAAATATTATAGAGAATCCTAAAGTAGGATATACTTTTAGCTTAAATTCTCTTTCATTTTTCATCATATCAGAAGCAAATCTAAAAAATACCCTCTCTTCTTTACTTCTACAAAGAAGTAGCGAAAGTAGCTGATGTTGTTTTTTATTCTTTCTTTTACCATTCTCAGAATTATTATTTAGTTTTTGAAGGTTCTTTTCAAAAGCAGGCATAGTCATTATATATATTGCCATAGCAATGATTGGAATTACTATTGCCATAATAGTAAATATTATAAATGTGTTATTTATTTCTGATTTTTTCAGCATCTGAAAAGGCGCTGAGAACCAAATTGGTATTATAAAATATTGCCACCACTTTGGCACAAATTGAATCTTCAAATCCACTATACTAAATAATCTTCCAAGCAGTTGATAGCCTATCATAAGCACCATGGTTAAGGCTATTTGGATATAGTTTATTATATCTTTTAATTTTTCTCCGTCAAAAAACCTTAAAACTAAGAAATAAACCAAAGAAGTCAAAACAATTATGAGCATATCAATTAGAATTATTAAACTTAAGAATATAAGAAAGAATATAATTCCCTGTTTATATAAGCTAATTAAAAGCGCCGGTCCAACCAAAGCAGCAGTTATATAGAACATATAAAGTGAAACATGAATGGTTTTTGCTAACCTTAAGGTTTTAAGATTAACAGGCTTTGTGCCCACTATGCTCTTATCTTTAATATCCAAAAGCACTGAAGAAAAATCAGAAATCAAAGAAGTCATTATAAAGAAGGTAATTATGACAAATACAAAACTCATTTGATAGATGTAATTAGTGTCCATTATTACAAAAGGTATCAGTATGAGTCCCATTAAAAGATAAATTCCTAAAGATTTAAAGAATTTATTACTGCTAGTTTCATCATCTTTCTTATTATTATTCGAAAAAACAGTAGGCACTCTTCTTCCATCCATTATCAATTTGATCTGTAGAATTTTCCTCATAGCTTTATAATCTACGCCTAATTTCTCAAATAAAGCTTTAAATCTATCCAAAAACTTTAAAAATTTAAAATCTTTCATAGGACTACACCTCTTCAACTATTGATACAAATTCTTCTGCAATAGCCTCATAACCATTGAACCCAGTAATCTGATTAAAGATTTGTTCTAAGGAACCCTCTTTAGAATTTTCCTTTAGCTGTTCAAAGCTACCATCAGCAACAATCTGACCATTATTAAGAAGTATTATTCTATTACTTATCTTCTCAACAACATCCATTATATGAGAAGAATAAAAGATAGTTTTTCCTTGCTTTGCAAGATGAGATAGAATTTCCTTCACAACCATCACACTGTTTGCATCTAAACCACTAAGTGGCTCGTCTAAAAATAATATTTCTGGATTGTGAAGCATACTTGAAATCAGTAACACCTTCTGCTTCATTCCTTTAGAATAAGAGTTCACTCTAGAATCATAAGAATCTCTTATACCAAATATGTCCATCAATCTTTCAGCTTTACTATCAGCCTTTTCATAGGACATTCCGTATAACTCCCCGATAAAAGTAAGATACTCTCTTGCGGTAAGATTGTCATATATTTCAGCTATTTCAGGAACATACCCTATTTTTCTTTTATATTCAAGCCTATCTTTTGAAATATCTTGTCCTAATACTTTTACCTCTCCTGTATAACCTTCAACGATGCCTAAGATTATTTTTATTGTAGTACTCTTTCCAGCTCCATTGGTTCCTATATAACCTATAATCTCACCCTTATGTACCTCTAAATTTATTCCTTTTAAAACCTCTTTGTAGCCATAGCTCATACAAAGGTTTTTTAGTTCAACTGTAATATTATCATTCATAATAATTCTCCTTTTGTTGGAAATATGTCAATATTACCATAACACTTCCAGGAAAATTTTTCAATTACAAAACGATAGCAATTTGTTCAACTAATTTATTTAATGTAATCACTCTATCTTCTCCTATAATTCCTATTGCGGCATTGAACAAATACTTATCCTCAGTTACTAAGATCAAATTACTATTTAAATAACAGGTATATAATAGTGATAGATCATTTTGTGATAATTTGTTTTTATTATCAACATAGGTATTACCCTTCTTAGTATTCTTTATGTCTAAGGTTGAGTAGAATTTATTAATCTCAGTAATATCTGTTTCTATAATAAAAAATATTAGTTTGCAAAATCTATCTGATAATACCTGTTGACCTTTATATAAACGCATCTCTTTTACAACAAGTTCCTCACTTACTTCTCTTGAGATTCTAAGCTTTTTTTCCTCTATGAGTTTATCAATAACAAAAGGATACTGCTTCCAAAGTCCTATTATAACATTTGTATCTAATAAGTATTCCATGTTAATTTATACTCCTTTTACTCCAACAAATATTATTTATATAGTCTATTATCTGTATAACTTTATTATTAATTCACTTTAGATTTTATAAATGCACATCTTCATTTTAGTGTAAATCCTATTTCGCATCCTTTGTTATGCCTACTTATACAATATATCTCACCACCATGCTCCTCAATTATGTATTTGCATATAGATAACCCTAGACCTGAACCTGGTATACTTGAGCTCCTTGATTTTTCCGCTCTATAAAATTTATCAAAAACATAAGGTATATCATCCGGACTTATGCCAATACCGTTATCCTTCACCTTTATAAGCACTTTTTCATTCTGTCTCTCTGCCTCAATAACGATGCTTCCACTACCATCTCTCATATACTTTATACTGTTTTCCACTAGATTATATAGAACCTCTGTAATCCGTCTCTTATCGATACTTACTAACATGTCCATAATGTTTACTTCGAAGGAAAAATCAATATTCTTCTGCTTTACGTAAATCTCAAACTCTTTCATTACAGGAATGAAATAGTCATAGAAATAAACCTCTTTCATGTTTATGTCAAGCTGATTGAGCTCAGCATTTGAGTACTCTAGTAGCTCATTTATCATTTCAATAAGTAAATCCGTCTTACCTATGATTATATTTACATAATCCTCTTGAGCCTTAGGGGTTCTAGCTATACCATCCCTTAATCCTTCGCTGTAAGCTTTAATTGTAGATATTGGAGTCTTAAGATCATGAGAAATACAGGAGATAAGCTCTTGTTGGGATTTCTTAAGAACTTCTTCCCTTATCTGTTTTGCTTTTAATTCATCTCTCATAAGTTCAAAAGAATAGGTAAGATCGCCTACTTCATTTTCTCCTATTTGCTTTTCATAGGTTCTAATAACTTCTAAATCATAATTACCAGCAATGATTCCTTTAGTAGAACTACTAATTTCTTTTAAGGGAGTTAAAATTCTTCTACTAAAGTACAAACTCCTAACTACTACTATTGCAGTGCTTATAAAAATACCAAGGATAACTGGAAGAAATACATTTATTACTCTAGCTAAATTTGATTCGATTAAAACATCATTTTCAGGTATTAAGAAAACTACAAATCCATTTACTTTTCCCTGCTGCTCTAGTACAAAACTTTCTTTTATCTCATGTTTATTTTTAATACTAAAGCTCTTATCAGTTTGAAGCATCTCTTGAGTATTTAGCAGTTCTCCAACCTTATATTCAAAAGCACCACCATTATATAGCACCCTTCCATCTAGTCCAAAAACAATATACGGATAACTACCATTATTGTATATTTCTTTTTCTATTTCACTTTTCTGCTTTGAAACTGTCATCCTTATATCATTATCATATATCTTAAAATCCATATTTAAAAATCTATAGATGCTTAAGATAAGTGATGCAAAAAGAACGACTACTATAATAGCAGTCGTTATGATATTTCTTTTATAAAGAATATTATTCATAGAAAACTCCCCTTGCTAAGTTTCAACACAGTACTTTAACTGAGCCTATCTTTTATGCAATGAATTTATATCCTGCTCCCCATACTGTTTTTATATATTCTAAATCATATTTTCCTAATTTCTCTCTAATTCTATTTACATATACGGTTATACTATTATCATCACAAATACCGTTATAGCCCCATACTCCTTCATATATTTGCTCCTTTGAAAAAACCTGATTGGGGTTTTTAGCAAAAAAGAATAGCATATCAAATTCTTTAGTTGTTAGATTCAATTGTTCTCCTTTAACCATTGCTGAATAAGAGGATTTATTGAGTATTAATTCCCCTATCCTCACTTCATTATTATGAATAGGGTGAACAACTTTTATTTTCTCATATCTTCTAAGCTGTGCCTTTACTCTTGCTACTAACTCCAATGGACTAAAAGGCTTTGTTACATAGTCGTCAGCGCCAATTCCAAGGGCTATTACTTTATCCATTTCTCCACTTTTAGCAGAAATCATTATAATAGGCACTTCTGATTTTTCTCTTATCTCTTTACATACACTTATTCCATCTACCTTTGGCAGCATTATATCTAAAAGTACGAGGCTTGGCATTTTTTCATAAAATTCTTTTAACCCCTCTTGTCCATCATGAGTCACTACAGGTTCAAAGCCTTCCACTTCCAAATATGCACCTAAAATATCAGCTAATTCTTTTTCATCCTCTACTATCAGTATCTTATGCCCCATTTTGCACCCCATTTTAAAACAATAATTTATGTGATTACAGTATATTAACGAACTAAACTTGATAATCTAAATTAACTTAACAATATACAGCTTCTTTTAAATCCGCATTATCACTATATATTTATATAAATATTAAATTATAAAATCATAAGAATTTAAAACTATATAAATTTTAATCTGTATTGCTATGTCTACGAAAATTATATCTTAGATTAACTACTCTTACAAGTTCTACCAGCCTTTTTCTTTCAGGAACTTATATAATACCTCTTCTCTTTCTGAAGTTGCCCTTTTATCATACTGTTCTAAGTTTAGTTCACCATCTATACGCCCATCCTTAAGATAAATAATACGATTGCCTCTTAAAGCAGCCTTTAGATCGTGAGTCACCATTACTACAGACTGCCCTTCATTGTTAATATTTGTAAATATATCTAGAACATTTTCTCCCTGAGAAGAATTAAGAGCTCCAGTTGGTTCATCTGCAAAAAGTATTTTAGGATTATTAATCAAAGCTCTACATATAGCCGCTCTTTGTTTTTGTCCACCAGACATCTGATTTGGAAATTTCTTTCGATGAGAAGTAAGTTCCATTTTTTCTAATAAGGAATCTATCTTCCCCTCTATTTCTCTACGTTCAGCTTTTGTCTTATAGGTTGGACTTAAAATATTTTCGTATACATTAAGATTAGGAATTAAATTAATTCCTTGAAATACAAAACCTAATCTCTCTTTTCGAAGCTTTGAGATTTCTTTTTCTTTCATTCTTGTAATATCTGTTCCTTCAAAATAAACCTTCCCAGTGGTCACGTCATCCATTCCACTCAAATTATAAAGTAGCGTAGATTTTCCTGAACCAGAGCTTCCCATAATTACAGTAAAATCACCTTCATAAATCTCTAAATCCAAATTTTTAATTACGTTATTTACTTCACCATCACTTATAAAACTCTTACACAATAGCTCTGTTTTTATAATAACATCTTTCATAAACTCACAACTCCTTTACTAGTTCAAGTATTGTGTTTAAATTAAGTGTTTAGTATCTCCGGTACAACCACTTAATTTAAACCAAGTTATTGATCATATCTAAAATTGATTACCACCTTTACTCCTGTACCAAATCCCTGACGTTTACCTTTTTAAGAGAACGTGAAGATATAAGTGTACTTATTATAAAAGCTATAAGCACTGCTATATTTGCCAAGGCTATATGAAAATAGTTATAGGTTACAGGATATTTTATAAAGCCAAACATAGACAAACATAGTTTCATAATATTTGGATAAAGGATAATAATCATAGGCACTGCAATTATTATAGAAATTATCGCAAGCATCCCCACATAAAATAGATTTGAGCATATTAGATGCCAAGTTGAATATCCAATGCACTTGTAAATACCATTTGTTTTTTCATTACTTGTATTTCTTAAAATTACTATGCTAAAAATATTAATACCACCTACTAAAAGCACCAGCGCAACTACAGGAGGAATAGCTCCCTGTTGAGGAGTTACAATCATGTCCATAATACTACTGAAGGCTTCTGTCCTAGCAGTTATATTTCCATTTCCGCCTACCTTCTTCTTCATATCCTCTATAAAATAGTCCCTTTGCTTTTTATCCTTTAAATAGATTGAAAAGTAGTTGTAATGGAAATCATACATATTGTCCTTATATAGTGATGTGGTTACTCTACAGCTATCTCCCATACCATAATAAGTTTGAAATATCCCTGTTATAAGTAAATTTACTCTTTTTTCTCCACCTAAAAATATCTCAATATAATCTCCTACAGTCTTATTAAGATCTTTTGCTACTTTGCTTCCAATAGCAATCTCTTCTGAAGTTTCAGGATTTCGTCCTTCTATTACAGGTAACTTTGTTTGTGAATAATCATCATAAACAAAGGTTTTCATAGCTGTAGACTTCATTCCCTTCCTCCATTTCATAGTTACCTCAGTAGCAATATTGCTATTTAAATAATAGTCTACTCTTGAATCATTTTTTATAATATCTTCAACTTTTCCATTATTACTACTATCTGTTATGTTAATCATAACATCGCATTTGTCTACACCAAGCCAATAGTCATTGTTATCCTTCATGGTATTTGCCACATCCAGAGATATTACTCCAAAATTTATACCAAATATTGTCACAATAGAAGTTATTAGTATTACAATGGCGTTTTTTCTATTTCTTATTACCCCTCGTAAGGCAATTCCTATAGCTGAGAACTGAAGTTTTAAATTGCCTTTATAAGATTTTTTCTTTTTTGTACTGGAATTTGTCATCCCATTTAAGGCATAAACCGGCTTAACCTTCTTTGTCTTGCTTAAGATTCTATATATTATACTTATTACTAGAGTTACTATTATTGCATAACAAATAGCTCCAGGGATAACTACACTATTAGTGACCACTTTTCCCATATTCTTAAATACTGAACTTAAGATAATATTTGATATGCTAGCAGAAGCTACACCTCCTAATATACAAGCTACAGAAGTTATTAAAAAATAAAACTTTAGATACATACTCAAAATATCGCTAGAGTTATACCCCATAGTCTTATATATAGCAATTACTTTAGCGTCCGTAATCATCAGATTTTGTATCATAAAATTAATAATTATACAACTAACAACTAGCATGATAACACCTATTGCAAGAAAAACTGCTCCAATTACATTACCTGCTATTTGATTATTATTAATAGTGTCTTCTAAAGTTACCATCATTCCACTCATTTGCCCATCATTTTTATCCCTATACTCCTCTTCAAGTTCTGCTCCAGTAACTCCAGCTCTTCCATAAAGCTTAAGGTTCAGATAATTGTTCATTCCTTCCGGCAATTTTTTGATCAATATATCACTATCATAGGAGGTTAACATTTCATAGATTTCTGAGTATATCCCCTTTACCTTATAAAAAACATCTCCAGTAGGAAGCTTTATTTTTATCTTATCCCCAACCTTGATATTATCTTGATTACTTACACAGGCTGGAATTATACATTCATCATCCTTTAACTCACTTACTGTGTTTTTATCTCCTTGAAGGAAGTGAACATTTCCAAAAACTGACTCCTTATACTCAGTAAGTTTTAAAAAACCTTCTATCTTTTTATCGTTAAAAGTTAACTCCTCAGTAATATAATGAACTCTGGAATATTCAACTCTTTCAAGCTTTGAAAGCTTAGTAAATTGTTCTCCTAAAGCAGTGACTTCCTTATCCGTTTTAGAATATGGATACACTATAGCCGTGGCAGAATTACACTCTTTTGCAAACTCCTTAAAGGGTGTATTTAATGATATTAGTATGCTAATTGAAGCACTCATTAGCAAAGAACATAACATCATTATCAGAAACATAAGTGATGCCTGCAGCTTTTTATGTCTAAAGTTTTTGATCCACATACTCTCTATCCCCTTTTTTATTTCATACTATTTAGCAGACATATGAATACACCACCTACTTATCGGTACTCTATTATCTGCAGCCTATATATTTATAATAATTGGTAAATATAAAATAAAAATATATTAAATATTAATAATTATTAATAGATGTATTTAGTACGTGTAAAAATTAGGGTGTCTCTCCATCCGACACTTCAATGAGTTTCGCAAAGAATTAATATGATTTTCTTCAATTACATAGCTAAAACTGTATAACTCACTACGTTCGGACAATACAGTTTTACTCTTTAGTTATTATACTTTTAATAAATTTTTTATATCTTAATTTAAATAAAAGCAATCTAATATTGTGTCGATTCAAAGAGTAAAGAGTGAAAAATTATATTGCCTGCCAGAATTTCTTCACATACGTTCAGAAAAGGCAGATGCACAAAAAATCACTAATGAGGAACGCATTAGTGATTTTTAAATGCTACTCCATTTCAAAAAATCATTTAATTCTAATAGCTCACTCATATAGTGTCTACTGTAGAAACACCCTAATTTCTATTATCATAAAGCATAAGGTTATTAATAAATGAATTTTATGTATCTAGTAGAAAACTTAAAGTAGCTGTCATACATGAATTAAACTAATTCACTGTATGACAGCCACAAAAATTACTCACTATCAGTTTTCATCTTATTGTATTCTTCCATTTGCTTTAGGTAATTTATCTGAGTTTCAGTTTTACCTGAATATTTTAAACCTTCATCAATGGTCTCAATTGCAGCTTTACCACTAACAGCATCCTGCATTTCAACCTTTAATTTTTCAAATTGCTCTCTTGTTAGCTCCACATAACTTCCACAACTCGGACAAGCAATTTGATATTTTTTCTTATATGGTATTATAGGTATAAAAAACAAGGTAAACCATGTTGTTGCAATGCATAGTCTCCAAACGTTGGTCTGGTTACAATAATTGCAGGTACGTTCAAAAACGCCACCAATAAACTTTCTGGTTACCTTACCCCATCCCCAAATTATCATAGTATCACTCCTTATATATAATCCAAATAATTATAACATTTACCTGTATATTCCACAACCAAGGTTTATTATAATTAAACTGGTACTGTTAAAGAACCGTGTTGAAATTAATTGGTTATTCATCCGATGCTTAAATGAGCTTACGCAAAGAATTAATATGATTTTTTCATATTTCATGGCTAAAACTGTAAACTCACTATGTTCGAACAGTACAGTTTTTTAACGCCATTCCATCTGAAAAAATCATTTAATTCTAGTTGCTCGCTCATATAGCATCTCCTGCATAACCAATTAATTTCAACAATATTCTAAAACATGATCTTATAATTTAACCTTATAAATATTATTAAAGGTACATATTTGATTAGCTCTATAGCGTACATTGAAATAATATTATAATAACTATTAACATGTCATATAATTTAAAATGGGTGGAGGGTTTGTAATGGAACAATCAAAGTTTAGAAAATTATATCTTCTTATTAATATTCCTATGATACTGCTATTTTCTATAATATTAATTGCACCACTTTCCGTAATTGATAGAATTACTGATGTATATTATGTTGGTATAGTTGCTCGAATAATCTTGGGCATATGGTGTGTTTTTAATGGTTTATGGGCTGCCTGTACTGATTATTATTCTTTTTTAAAGAACAATAAGTTTCAAAAAAGCAATAAAACTCCTAAATGGATATGGTTGTTAATTCTTATATTGGGCATTGGATGTATTATAACTGCTTTTATGGGTTATGGATTTAATGGAGTTAAGAAAACTATATAAAATCTTAAGACACATTTAACCTTCTAAATAGAGTACAAATTAAAGGAAGTCAAAACGACTTCCTTTAAAAATGAATATTTTATTTCCCTTGAGATACATGAAGTATGCTATAAACTACTCCATCTATTGCTTCTACCTTACTCAAATCATCTATAAAATAAAATATGTTGTATCTCCATTTTTCAGGACTATAGATAACAATGTATTCTGCACCATTAATTTTAGGCATATTTTCTTTTATTATATCGCTTAAACCTTTCAAGCTTTCTCGAACCTCTATTTCTCTTTCCACTTCAAATAAATATTTAATTTCTTTTATATTGTCACTTGTTGTATCAGTTAGTGGTATTCCAATATTTACATGCTGCCATCCGAAGGAAGAAATGATATTATCGTAAAAGCCGTCAAATAAAAACTTATTCATCCCTTTGCTATCCTTCCAAAGGTACAACGGACAATAGCTGTTACTGAAATTATTGTTAGTGCCTTTTTCTGTTATTAGGTATAGCTTAAACTTTAAACTTTCAAAGCCATCAGTTTTATGACCATTATTCTTTACTCTATTTTTTATTATGTCCATATCATAGTCACTTGGTAATATAATCTTATACTGCATTCCAATCATCTATAGTCCCACCTTATCGTTTATCCATATTTTAAAATAAGTATTTCTAGTTTTAACGAATGACTAAAGCTAAATACGTTACTTATTCCACTTTTAGTTTAACTCCAGATTTATAAGTAGTATAATACTTATTAATAATATCCGATATCACTTTTAGTGATATACAGTTTTTTAGCGATAATCTTTAGAACATGACATTATTAAACATCAATGTTATGATAAAATGAATATAAAATTTATTATATTTATTTAAAATAATGATAATATATAGAGATTTAAATACATATTATGATAACTTTGAAAGGTCACTAACATGGAGATTAATGATTTAAGAATATTTCAAATGGTCGCCAACGAAAAATCTATTTCAAAAGCAGCCTTTAAGCTCGGATACGCACAATCCAATATTACAATGAGAATTAAAGTACTTGAAAATGAATTGAATACTTCATTATTTGTAAGAAACAATAAAGGCACACTTCTTACTTTAGATGGTGAGAAGCTTCTTCGGTATGCTGATAAAATTCTTAATTTAGTGGATGAAGCTACCGAAGATTTTAAGAAGCCTAATAATTTAAATACTAAGCTTACCATTGGAGCTACTCAGACCATTTCTTCATTTTTAATACCAAATTTGTTTTATTTATTTCATAAAAAAAATCCTACAGTAGCTTTATCTTTAAAGACAGAAAGGCAAGAGGTTCTTTTAGATATGCTAACAAAAGGGGATATTGAGGGCATATTTATATATGATAACTGTGTAATTAAGCAAGTTAAAGAAATAGTTAACTTTACAGAAGAAATAGTTCTAATATCTGCTTCTGCTATTGATGACATTAAAAATATAAGAACTCCAATAATAGTAAATACTGATAACTTCTGTCCCTATCATAAGCTTCTAATAAAGTGGTTTGTACATAACCATGCAAAACCTTCAAGCATTATTGCATTTGATACCTTAGAAGCTATTCTTAGAGGAGTATCTTCTGGACTAGGAGTAAGCCTTTTACCCCAAAGTTCTCTTCCAGATACCCATAACTTTCATGTATATAATCTTGAAGAGGGCTTCGATAAAGTTAATATTAAGTTTATAGTAGATAGTAATAAAAAAAGTTCTGATGCTTTAAAAGATTTTATTTCTATTTCATTTGAGCATGTAGCTATAAACAAGACGTAGTATATGTATAGATGTATCACTTCTAACCGAAATTTATTTTTAAAACTCTCACGGCTTCTGGTGAGAGAATTTAAAAATAATAAGTTTTATTACGAAGTGGTACATCAATATAACAATGAACCACTTCAATCCAAAATCTATTTTCAAAACTCCTCTGGGTTCTGAGAGGAGTTTTTGAAAATATAAATTTAAGTATTAAGTGGTTCATATTAATTCAGATGGCGCCAGCATACACAGTATTATATTATGTTATTGATAACATCTAACCTTATCTACATCATTAAACAAATCAATCTTATGATAAATAACTTCCTTCATTGCAGCAATGCATGGTGGATATATTGCATTTGGCTCACGAATACCTTCATCCTCTAAAACTTCTCTGCATTTTCTATAAAATGCTTCTTTTATATCACTTGATATATTTATCTTGGATACCCCAAGCTTTACAGACTGAGCTATTTCTTCATCTGGGTTTGATGATCCCCCATGTAGTACTAGTGGTATATTTACTGTATCTCTTAAAACCTTTAATAAATCTAATTTAAGTTCTGGTTTCATATTCTTAGGATAGATTCCATGTGCTGTTCCGATGGCTATTGCAAGAGTATCAACCCCAGTCCTCTGAACAAACTCCTTTGCCATTTCTGGATCTGTATATATTATCTTACTAGCTCCATACTCTCCTCCATTTCCAGTAGTACCTATAGTACCAAGTTCAGCTTCTACAGATACATTTACTGGATGTGCTGCTTCTATTACTTTCCTTGTGATTGCAATATTTTCTTCAAAAGACATATGGGATGCATCAATCATTACTGATGTAAAACCACATCTTATAGCTCTCATTACTTGCTCGAAGGTTGCACCGTGATCAAGATGAATTACTACTGGGAAATCAGCCTTGTTCGCTTCTTCAACAACACTAGCAACAAAACTATCTTCTACAAAAGATAACTCATCTGGATGTATCGCTATTATAACAGGTGCTTGCTTTTCATGACATGCTTCCATTACACCCTTTAAAATCATGCAACTGCTTGTATTAAATGCTGGAACAGCAAAACCATTTTCTTGTGCTACTACTAATAATTCTTTCATATTCATTAACATACTGATACTCTCCTTTAAATAACTTTTATATTTTGAAATTTTTTTGCTTTACCTAATAGTTAAAAAAATCTCTATTTATGAGACTTGTACACCTTTATTTATTTTTACCTGTAGATCCTGCTAACCTTATATAATACCTAACTAGATTTACGCTATCCTTTTCTATGCTGTGAATTAAAGAATAAAAGTTTATATCAGGATTTGCTTCTAGCTGCGACTTTACACTATCACGGCATGCATTCATAAAATCGCAACCTACATTTATCTTGTTAATTCCGTATTTTACAGCACCTTTTATATTTTCTTCACCAGAACCTGATCCACCATGAAGTACAAGTGGCATATTAGTTAGTTTCTTTATTGTTTTCAATCTATCAAAATCAAATTTTGGAACCATCCCGTCAGGATAATTTCCATGGGAAGTACCTACAGATATAGCTAAAGCATCTATCCCTGTCTCTTCCACAAATCTCTTTGCTTCAAGTGGATTTGTATACATATCATCTGAAGAGAATTCTCCACCTTCTGTAGCACCTAGACACCCTATCTCACCTTCAACACTAGCGCCTAATGCATGCGCATAATCTGCTATTTCTTTGGTCATTTTTATATTTCCTTCTAAATCAAATCTAGAAGCATCTACCATTACAGATGAAAAACCATCATTCAGTGCCTTTATTAAATATTCTTTCTCTTGACCATGATCAAAATTTAAAGCAACATTCACACTTGCTCTATCCGCTAAAGTCTTTACTATTGGTGTTATTAACTCACTATCGCAATGATTAATCAAATGCTCCTGATAAAGATTAACTATAATTGGTGCTTGCTCGAGTTCTGCTGCTGCTATTACAGTTCTGGCTGTCTCAACATTAAAGCAATTTATCGCCATCACCGCATAGTTTTCTTTATTGGCTTTATCTAACATTTCTTTCATAGAAACATACATGCTAACTCACCTCTTTTAGTTCAATATCAAAGTATCCTAATTAGTTTTAATGCTATCTAGATCAAGCTCTTCTTCCTCTTCAACAACAATTGCATCTTCTTTTGCATCCTTCTTTAAGAATACAAGCAACAATGCTGTCACAAGAGATCCTACTCCAAGTGCTATTAGAAAACCAATTGGATTTTGCATTGCAGGTACTATGAACATTCCTCCAGAAGGTACAGGCGATCCTACATTTAACAACATTATAAGTGCTCCACCAACTGCTGCCCCTATAGAACATGAAGCTATTACTCTTATTGGATCAACTGCTGCGATTGGAATTACCCCCTCAGTTATCATACATATTCCCATTGGGAAAGCTATCTTTATATTGTCAGATTCACTCTTATTATATCTTGATCTCTTTATAAGCCATGATAATGTTACTCCAAATGGAGGTATCATAGAAGCACATACCTTTATAGCTTCTGGTCCATATATTTTATTTACAAGTAAGCCATCAGCAAATAATGATGCAACTTTGTTTACTGGACCTCCGAAGTCAAAGGCTGCCATTGCACCCATAACCATTCCGAATACAACCTTTGATCCACCACTCATATTTACAAGTAAACTTTCAAGTGCTCTTGAAGCTGAAGCTATTGGTGCACCGATTACGAAAAACATTATTAGACCAATAACAATTGAAGAAAGTAAAGGAATTATCATCATAGGCATAAGGCCTTGCGCCCATTTAGGCACTTTAAGGTTTTTCTTTAGATAACTTACAAAATAACCTGCAAGATAACCTCCTAGCATACCACCTAAGAAACCAGCATGCATAGCGTTAGCGATCATACCCATCAATAAACCAGGTGCAATACCAGGCCTGTCAGCTATTGAATAAGCTATTGCAGCACCCATAACACCAGGTAGAAGCTGCATACCAAACACACCAAGGCTTACTGCTGCCTGCCAAACACTGTAGGATGCTGAGTAATCGGAAATAACAGAAGGATTTCCACCAGCCAAGTTACCAATTGCGATTAAAAGACCTGATGCCACAACTAAAGGAAGCATAAAAGAAATACCAGTTAATGCATGTTTTTTTAGTTGAAGATTCTTTAACATATTGATTTTCCCCCTAACAAAATATTATAGAATTACGTTTTATTTGAATAATATTTACAGTCCTAGGTCTTTTTGAATTTTATTAATTAATCCCTTTGGTGATTTAATTACTACAGTAGTAGGCACATCATATATTTTTTTACCAGCAAATCTTTCTCTACCACTGACTTTTATGTCGGCTGCTATTATCACCACATCAGCCTCTTTTATTTCGGCCTCAGTTAATTCATCTTCTGTTCCTATTGTTCCTTGTGTTTCAATATGAGCCTTATGTCCTAGCTCAGTTGCTGCACGAACTAGTTTTTCTTTTGCTATATATGTGTGTGCTATTCCTGAAGTACAAGCTGCAATTCCAACAATTTTCATATTTTTTCTCCTTTCTATTTAGCCATACCAAATTTATATTTTTAATTCTTTGCGTAAGCTCATTAAAGCGTTAGATGATTAACCAATTAATTTCAATTTGTTAACTTTTAATTGCCATTACCTGCGAAAATATTGTATATTTCATTTGATGTATTAGCTAATTTTAATCTTTCGCAAATCTCATCGTCACCTAATTTTGTTGCTACCTGCGAAAGTAATCTAATATGATTACTAGTTTTATCTTCATCAGTCACTGCGAACAAAATAATGAAATTTACTGGCTGGTCATCAAGAGAATCCCATTCTATTGGACATTTTGTTCTGCCGATAGCTAAACAAGTTTTCTTTACAAATTTTGATTTACCATGTGGTATAGCAAATCCATTACCAATGCCTGTTACCCCTATTTTTTCTCTATAATAAACATCTTCAATGAAGTCCTCCATGTTTGCTATTTTATCAGCATCATATAACATTTGAGTTAGTTCACGTATGGCTTCATCCTTGTTTCTTGCATTCATCTCAAGTTTAATAGTCTCACTTCTAATAACTGCTGCTAAATCCATTGTCTTCACGTCCCTTTCTCCTTTATTAAGAGCAAAATAATTTTTCACATCTCGCACTTTATTGCATCTTTTTAAATAATACATACTGTGTTCATTTTGGTATAGATGATAGATTTCAGTTAAAATATTTAGTATGAGATTTGAATCATTCATAGTCAGATAGAAGGAAATTTCCCTTTTGTTATCTTCCTTATCATTCAATGATAGAATCATGCTTTTCTCATTAGAGCAAAAACATATATAAACCTTTACATTAGCTCCAAAACAAATCTCTTCAAATTTATAATTTGTTGTATTGCCATCTGATAAACTACTCATTACTTTCTGTGATGAATAATTAAAGAAAATACAGCCTTCCTGGAGAATATCATTTATAAAATGTATTCTTATATCATCGTTAGTTTTGATAAATGTATCCTCTTTCATTAGCCTTGAGATATTATCTATATCCTTCTCACTTAAGAATGCTGATACTAATATATATGGTTTTTCGCTGATATCTAAGTGAACAGTAGATATAACAAGGTCTATATCTTTCATATCTCTTTCTTTTAGCTTTCGAGCTGACAGCACGTCTACAATTTCCCATTGAGGAAAGGCCTTTTTCAACTTGGTTACAAGAAGTTGAGATGTTCCATATCCGCTTTGACATACAACTATAATTCTTCTTTTTAGAGTTGTCCTCTCTAATGCTGCTTGAAAGTACATTGTTAGATACCCAATCTCGTCTAAACTTATATTCTTAAGCTTACGTTCATTGACTAGTAATAACACAGCTGCCTTACAAATATTTAAAGATTCATTATATTGTTCAATTATTTCTGAAAGAAGTGGATTGCGTATCTGTATGTTATAATTTAAGCGATTGAGCATCGGCCTTATATGAAGAACTAATCCATCAAGAATTGTTTCATCTATAAGCAAATCTTTATTTATAATCGAACACATATAGCTTATTAAGCTTTTGGTAATATCACTAGCGCTATTGTTATACAAGCCTTTATCTACTATTTGAAACTCTGCTAATTTCTCTTGAAATCCAGAGGTTATAAAATATTGATATACGTAATAAACTTCTGATTCTGGCAATTCGATGTTATAAAACTGATTTATCTGGCTAACTAACCATCGAGCTGCCTCGTAGGATTTATCTGATTTAATTAGTTGGTAATTATCAATTGTAAAATTTTCAATTAATTTACCTTCTGCCCCTCTTTTTAGAGATATCAGAATATGCGACAGCAAATTAATATAATATGGATCTCCCATCTGATAAGAATATTGTTTTTCTAAGTTCTCAATTAGTGAACTTACATATAAAATTTTTTCATTATCAAATAATTCCTGTAATCCCTTAAGTGTTGAAATGTCCAGCCGGAAAGATAATTTCTGCATTTGGATTTTCTTATCTTCAGTATTACTATAGTCTTGAACCAATGCTGCAATTGCTTTTCTAATATTCACTTCTTGTCCTACAACCTTTGTACCAGATATGGTTTTACACAAAGTTAGCTCAAATTTATTTATCCAGTCTTCTACATATTTCAAATCGTTTGCAATACTTGCTTTGCTTACATAATACTTGTCTGAAAGTTTTTGAATTGATGTCTCCATATTAGAAACACTGAGCAAAATCTTTATAATTTCAAATCTGCGCTCATTTATAGAGAATTTTTTAACATCACTTTCTTTAAACTGCAAATCATTTAATAGAAGTCTATGATTTTTTGTAGATTTATTTAGTAAGATACCGCTGCCTGGCTTAGCATCAAGCTCTATTTCAAATTTTTCAAGATACTTTTCAATTATTTTCAAATCTTTCTGCAAGGTCTTGTCTGATGTCTTTAATGGAGTTGTAAAATATCTTATAGGCCTATATTCGTTCTCCAGCATCAACAATCGTACGAATTCAATCTGTCTTGATGTTAAAATAGTCACTCACAATACCTCCTAAATTAGATTCAGATAATCTCTACATTTATAGTATATCGGCTTAGTTTTATCCTTTAAATACCAAATATGTTCCTTAATGAAAAGGAAATTATAGTACACTAATTTCATACTTGAGCTTAATTTATCATTCAAACTTGTATATCTCCTTTAAGTTAAATTTAGTTGTACCAAACTAAAACAAAGTAACGAACATTTTATGAATTGCCATTTTATGGCCATTAAAAGTACAATTTATCAGAAATACTGTAAATATGTACATTTAAAATAATTATCATGTCATTTAAAGTTAATTTTTCCTGATTTTCTTTTTTTGAAAATCAAAAATATTTCAAAAAAAAGTTGTAAAATCAATGAAAAAATTACATAAATTTAAAGACCGTGCATAAAAGAGAACGATATCCTTTATATGTACGGTCTTAATTTATTTAAAGTATAAACATTAACACTACAACTCTATCATTATTTAAATGGTAGCCTTTAACGCTAAACTTGTACAAGTATTAAAAATAGCTTACTTAGAATTTTTTTGTCTTTAAATTTTTATAAACTTTTTAGCTTTACAAAATACGCAATTGATCCATGTAAAAAACAAAAAGCTGAAAACGCAAGTAATGCACTAAAAGTGTTAAGCCCTATATAAAACATATCAACAAGATATGGACTTTTACAAACCGTAGCTAACATATTTACAAAAAAGTAAAGTGCAATCAAGAAGTTTACTAGGTTAGAAGTTATAACCTTTAACATATTTTTAGTAAGTCTTTTATTGCTATTTAAAAAGTCTACTTCACTACAAACATCACCTTGGTTTTCTGATTTCATCCATAAAACCATTTTACCACCTAGCATTCTTGTGTTATAAATGGGTTTCCACCCAAGCTTTATATAGGTTCTAAAATAATCTTTATCAATTATATCAGGCAAATCAACAAAACATTTTGCTTTTCTCTTTTCGCCTCTTGTGAAAGAAAAAATATTTCCCCTTCTATTTATTTCATTTAAGAGAAATCCCTTTTCTTCCATCTCTTCAATCCATTTTTCAACTTTACTTGGATAATAAATAAAGAAACGATTCTTTTTTATCTTAATTAATTCATTAGGTCCTTTATTTCCGTTAATCACTTTGATATAGCAGGTATTTCTTTGATCCTCTCCATTTTCACTCATAATATCATCCCTTTTATTTTTCTTAACATACCCATAAAAATATTATTATGCAAACCATATCTTAACTATACAATAAAAGCTAGTCTAAATCTATAAAATATAAATCCCATTTCAATTAATTACTCTTGAGCCTTGTAATGATTAATTTTATCTATACTATAAATTTCTATAAAATAAAAAAGTTATGCATGCTACGAAAATTTTCAAAAGCGAATATTTTCGAACATACACAACTTAATTTCTATAAAAAATTCATTTATATTCTTCTTTGTTATTTAAAAATAAGGTCTATTAAAGGTGAAACAAAAAGTATTATTGAAAGAATTACTATAAATATTACTGTAATCCAAATTACTATATTTTGTACTTTGTTATTTACATACTCACCCATAAGCTCCTTCTTGTTGACTAGCACTACCATAAATATTAATATAACTGGGCTTAACATACCTGCTATCTCTTGTGTTGCAAGCATAATTCCCACCAAAGATATATGTGGTATCAGTACTAGTGCTGAACTGAATATTATCATAAAAGTAAATATACCATAAAAAGTAGGTGCTTCCTTGTATTTATGATTTAATCCACTTTCAAAGCCAAAGGACTCACAAATAGCATAAGATGTTGAGAGTGGAATTATCATTGTTGCAAGAACCGATGCTCCAAAAAGTCCTGCTCCAAATAGAATTGAAGCATAATTTCCAGCTAAAGGCTTAAGAGCTGAAGCAGCCTGCTCTGCACTATCTATTTGTATTCCAGCTTTATATAAAGTAACAGCAGTACACACTATAATAAAGAAGGATACTAAATCGCCCCAGATAGCTCCTAAATAAACATCTAATTTTTCATACTTGTAATCTTTCAGCTTTATCCCTTTGTCAACTACAGAAGACTGAAGATAAAATTGCATATATGGAGTAATTGTAGTTCCTATCATACCTATAAAGGTCAATATAAAGGCTTTATCAAATTTAAGCGTAGGTGTAACTGTTGCTGTTAAAACTTCATGCCAGTTTGGCTTTACTATAAAGCAAGTTATTATATACGAAAAGAAAACAAAAGTGAAAGCTAAAAATAACTTCTCTGTTTTTGAATACGACCCTTTCGTAATTAAAAACCAAACTGCAAAAGCCATTACAGGCACTGATATATATTTAGTCACGCCAAACAACTCCATACTTGCTGCAATCCCCGCAAAATCACCAATACATACACCAAAGTTAGCTATAAATAGGGTAAGCATTGCAAAAAGCGCAAGCTTTACACCAAACTTTTCTCTTATTAAATCTGCTAGTCCTTTTCCTGTTACTATAGCCATACGTGCATTCATTTCCTGAATTACGGCTAAACTGAAAGTAATGAGAAGAAGTCCCCAAAGCATTTTATAACCATAAGTTGCTCCTACAGAAGCGTACGTTGCTATTCCACCTGCATCATTTCCTGCATTTACTGTTATGAGTCCTGGACCAATAATTGTCATTATAAAGAGTATTTTTTTGAATCGGCTAGTCTTAACTTCACTCATAGTGCCACCCTCCTCATTGGAGCATACTCTTTAACACTGTCATTTAATGATATAATCCCTACTAACTCATTAGTTTCATCTATAACTGGTAAAGAAATTACGCTGTATTTTTCCATTGTTTCTATTGCTTCTTCAATCGTATCTTCATCCCTCAATATCTTTGGCTGTGTTGTCATAATATTATAAAGCTTTGTGTCCCTATCTGAAGTTATAAGCCTAAGTATTGGAATAACTCCAAGAAGATTACTTTTATTATTTATAACGTATATATAGTAAGTTTCCTCTTCATCAGGAACATTTATTTTCATCCACTCTGCCACTTCTGAAACAGTTATATCTGGAAGAAAAGTAATAAAGTCTTTAGACATAATACTTCCAACTGTATCTCTTTCATATTCCATAAGTTCTCTGATTTCTTCTTGACTTTCTTCATCCATTTGAGTAAGAAGTTTTTCAACTCTATCATCTTCTATTTCTTCGAGGATATCAGCTACTTCATCTGATGGCATTATCTCAAAAATATCAGAAGCCTTCTTATCAGACATAGAATTAAGCAGATTAACCTGAACCTCTGTCTCTATCTCTTCAAGAACTTCAGCAGCTTTTTGGTTATTAAGACTATTAAAAAGAATGTGACGACTTTTATTATCAAGTTCCTCAATTATATCTGCTATTTCAGCTGCATGGAGAGTCTCAATCTTATTGGCTGGCGAATAAAGCTGCAAATTATTGCTACCAGTTGATAGTGGCTGTACATTATCCCAAATAATAAGTTTGTTTCTTAGCTGAAAATTAAGAGCCCCTGTCAATAATATAAATGGATATTCTACTCCTAGACGCCTTAAAAGACCTCTAGTTCCTATATCAACTGCAATAAGCTGCCATTTTCCATTTATATTTCCTAGTCTTACATCATTTACTCTCTCTACTCTTTTTCCGTTAGTATCTACTATTTGCTTATCTAAAAAATCTTTTGCTAAATATATACCCTTGCCATCTGGCAAACTTATTAATAAACTCTTCGTATTTATTTCTATATAATATCTTTCTTTGCTATCTTTAAAAATATCAAGCTTTTCTAATGAAACATAGAAAGACTTTGGTCCATTTTTAATTTGAACATAAGTTGCTGTAGGTTTTTCCTGACTAAAATCAAGTACGAAATCGCTAAGTTTACCGATTAATTGCCCTGATTTATTGTGAATTTCTTTCTTTAAGATCTTGCTAAAGAAAAAACTAGTTGCTTTATCCATTTGTTTCACCCCTTCTATTTACGGCATCACAAATATTTCATGATGCTCATAACTTATTCTTACAATGTTTTAAATTGCAATACATGCAAAAATAAAGTTTTTAATTATTAGAGGAGTTCGTTAGATAATTTACATTAAAACCGTGAATACCTGTTTTTAGTTTCATAACAATAACCTCCAAAGTCATCGTCACTCAAACGGCAGTTACCCGTGTAAATAACGATCCAAATTCTATATTTAATTGTATTCGTCTTATCCTCAGGGTCGTCTTCCATAAGTAACCACCTCCTATTTTAAGATTCACGTAGAAAATAAGTAAAAAAGTCGCTGAAGTGACCTTCTTCAGTGAACTTTTTTAACGCATCTGCCTTTCCGAATGCATATGAGGAAAATTTGGCAGGCGAATAAGTTTTATTTTTTTACTGTATAGCCATAAAAACTTCTAAAATCATTAAAAAATATAGGTTTAACCGACATAAAAATTTTATATTTTTTTATACAGTAAAAAACTCTTCATTCCAACGAATGAAGAGTTATATGCTCGACAAAAAAACACTTATTTTCTCCATCCGTTGAGCTTTAGCACTACAAGGCTTTGAGCATAAGCATTCATATTTATGAATGTTGTCAGCTACATTAAGTAAAACCTTAATTCGGCAGTACCTGCTGACCCATTGGCGTCTCTCGACATTTCTGGGCAGTAGCGTGTATCCTTGTAGGAACCTCACCTAACGAGATATTTAATTTTATTACCTTTTATATCATATTCTCTTTAGCATGATTTGTAAACATAATTTCACATAAATATACCATTTAATTTTTTAATACCAGCTATTTGCTTTTTTTGTAAGTTTTTTTGAAATCCAATATAATTTTTCTAAACTTTTTCTCAAAACTTCTTGACTTTATAATTCCTTTACTGTATATTGTTTGAGTAGGCAAGTTTAAAACATAATATCGCGGGGTGGAGCAGTTGGCAGCTCGTCGGGCTCATAACCCGAAGGTCGTAGGTTCAAGTCCTGCCCCCGCAACCAAAGAGCAGTTATACTTAAAGTATAGCTGCTTATTTCTTATTTATCTTTTGTTTTTAATTTATCAAAATTATCATATATGCAAATTACTATTTTAATACTAACTATATTGTTGGCTTACTCTTAATTATAAAAGCTATACTCCATTAACTTAAGCTATTATTAATCACATATTTTCTGTTTTCTAAAATTAAATTTATTATTTCCTTTACATTCTATATTAATTAGTGTATAGTTATCAAGTAGGCAAGTTACAAACACAATATCGCGGGGTGGAGCAGTTGGCAGCTCGTCGGGCTCATAACCCGAAGGTCGTAGGTTCAAGTCCTGCCCCCGCAACCAAAAAGCAGTTATACTTAAGTATAACTGCTTATTTTTGTTTATTATTAACAATTAAAGTACTATTTGCTCATATTCTTAACCAAATTTTTTTTGTAAAATATAATACTTAATTCTAGAGTTATTTCTCTTTCATAAAAACTAAGCTGAGTTTTAAATTTAATCGTGCATAATAATTTATATGAAATTAATCTTTTTAAATCTCTGATTTTATAACTTAAGATTTTATATATTACTTTTCCAATAAATTAAAGATACTTCAATACTTAAGATTATATGCTTTATTACAATTTACCTTGCAAAAACAAATTTTCTTTGTGACCAATAACTAAAAAAGAAAATTGTCACCTCGCTTAGAACCTTTGCTAGAAACAACGAACTTTTATATTATCTTATTTAGGCACAGAATATGATTTATTTATACATTAATTCTAACTCGTCACATACTACTATAATATCCTAGTTGCAATTAACTTTACCTTTCTCTAGTTCCTTTATAAAACCCTCCTCATTCCCCCTACTATTCTATATACGAATGTATATCTTATAAATTAAAATATTACAATCAATTTATGTAATCTCTTCTTAATAATGCAAGTATTACGTCATCAACTAACACACCTTTAATCAGGGTTCTTTCTCTTAAAATCCCTTCTTGTAAAAATCCTGACTTTATTAAAGCCTTCACTGAAGCATCATTACCAAAGGTTACCGTAGCTTCTATTCTATTAACTTTAACCTTTTCAAAAGAAAACTTTATTAAAGTTTTTATAGCTTCAGTACCATAACCTCTATTCCAAAACGTCCTATTTAGACCATATCCGATTTCACATTTATTAGCTTCTTCATCAAGGTTTCCCAAACTAAAATATCCAATTAATTTGTAATCATCTTTTCTAACAATTCCCCATGTTATTTCTTCCTTAGATATAAATTCATTTTGATAATTATCTATTATTGACAAAGCCTTTTCTTTTGTATTTATAGGATTAAAAAAATCATATTTAGCTACTTCCGGGTCACTAAATATAGCAAAAATCTCCTCAACATCACTGGCTTTTATTTTTCTAAATATCAATCTTTGTGATTCTAAATCTGGAAACACGTCAAAAAAGCTTTTATCAATACATTGAATAGTCCGATTATTTTGCATACAACATCTCTCCTATACATTTATAAAATCTTCTCATTACATGGCCACTTATTTTTGTTATTTAAATAATAGAATCCATTTACAATTATATCCTAATATTATATTAAAAATATAATATTTCATAGCTAATTTTTATTATACAATTTTATTTTGATGTATTATTAATTGATAAACTTACTATCAGCTTGATTACATAATATAGAAAAAGGTATATAAAAATAATATATATCTTTATATACCTCAAAACTATATATATCAGTTTTCTAGTTATTATCTAAATCTATTAACTGATCTATGGTATCAATTTTATAATCAAAATCATCTACTTGTCCAAAGCCATAACTTGCAAATACAAAAGGAATGCCAGCAAATCTTGTTGCTTCCATATCCCACTGAGTATCTCCTACGTACACTGGACTTTTCAAGTTATTTCTTTCTACTACAAGCTTTATATTTTCCCCTTTAGTAAGTCCTGTTCTTTCTGCATTTTCATAATCAATAAAGTACTCACTTAGATTATGCGCTTTAAGAAAAGCTTCAATATAACCAATTTGGCAGTTACTTACTATAAACAATTTGTACTTTCGAGCTAATTTCTTAATGGTATCTTCTAATTTATCAAACAAACTACCACCATGTTCTTCTAAGTACTTACACTCATTAGCCCAGCATGCAGTTATTAAGGTTGTTCTCTGTTCATCTTCTAGATGTGGAAATAATCTTAATGGTATTTCAAGTACCGATAATCCCATTACTGCTTTTATATCTTCTACTGTTATTGCACTTGTAATCTTTGTATTACTTATGATTTCATTAAAAGAATCTGTTACTCCTTGTGTTGAATCCCATAGTGTTCCATCTAAATCAAAAATAATGCTATCTATCTTCATGCTTTCCTCCAAATTAATATATTATGTTTCTTTTGTTATCTAATTATAAAAACAGCTTTATTAGATTAGTTATCAAATTAAATTACCAACTAACTTATTAACTAATTTTCATTTACTCTACTTTATGCTAAAACTACAAATAGCTACTATTCTATTGTAATAAATATTTATTGCCTTTACAAATTAGTTTTGTATTTAAAATTTCATACATAAATAAAGATTATTTATCGCATCAAACAAATCGTTCCTATTTTCATTATTGTTATAAGAACTATACCTCATTAAATTTAAACTCGAATATAAACTTCCAGCAGCTGTCGTTCTTAAATAAGCTTTTCCTTCATCATCGTTCTTATTGTAATCACTATTTAGCATGCCGTTAGCTAAAACTAACTGATTTGTAAATGAATCATCGATCTCCTTTTGATCCTGCTTCCTTAGATCATTTACAGTTATAATATATAAAATTGCAATAATTAACGCAAAAGGCATTGCCTTTTTTACAATAACTTTAGCAAACTTTAATAGTTTTTTCACTAACATCTTTCTCCTTTCAAATCTCAACTAAATATTGAATTTTAGATTTATATATTAAAACTTATTGCTTAAGAATTTTTCTACAAACCCTATCTCATTGCCATTTTCTATCAGTTTAAAATCTTCCATTTTCCCATCATAATCAAGCCTATATATTTTTCTGCATTGATAAGTATTTTCTCTTGGAGTCTTAGTAAAACTAGCTATTATTTTATATCCTCTAACTTGAAGTTTTAGATCTTCGTATTCATTTCCAATTCCATTAAAGCAAAGATATAAAATCTTTGTGTTACTTGATCTTAGTAAATTCACACCTGGCTTCAATGTTTCATCTTTAACTAGACCTTCTAAGTCCTCATTTTCAAATATGCTTTTAGATGAATCTACTTCTGTTAATTGTATTGATACATTCTTAGCTATATAATGCATATAATAGTAGTCTAAAATAAGGATTGCAAAAACAATTATAATAAGACCAATAATAAAGCTTTTTATTTTCATACTTCGCTTCCTTCAATTAAATATTTTTTAAGCAAATTGCAAATTTAAAGTTTCACTTCATGTTATTTTCACATATATTACATACACTAAATTTGAATACCTATTTTTTAATGTTATGATAACCTAATAACCATTGGAGGTTTACTTATGTATAACACTGTTATTTTTGATATTGATGGAACTATTTTAGATACAGAATTTGCAGTACTTTCTTCTCTACAGAAATTAGTATATGAAGAAACTGACAAAAGACTAAGCTTTGAAGATTTAATCTTCTCTTTTGGAATCACAGGTGAAGCTGCGCTTACACAGCTTGGAATAAAAGATCCTAAGAAAGGCTGCGTCAAGTGGAATGAATACTTAAGGGATTATTTTCATCATGTAAAAGTTTTTGATGATATGGAAGAAACTTTATCAAAACTTCATGAAATGAACATTTCTATTGGGATAGTTACCTCTAAAACAAAAATAGAATATGACGCTGACTTTATACCCTTTGGACTATCTAATTTCTTTAATATAGTTGTTTGTGCAGATGACACCGAAAAGCATAAACCTGATCCTGAACCAATCCTAAAATTCATCGAGCTTTCAGGCTCAGATACATCAAACGCAATATATGTAGGAGATACAATATATGATTTTAGATGTGCACAGGACTCTCATATAGATTTTGCCTTAGCATCTTGGGGCTGTAAATCTCAAGATGGTATAAACGCAGCTTATATTTTAAAAAATCCAAAAGAGTTATTAGTAATAGTTAGGTAGTATATTATTGAGTATATTTTCAAATATGGAACAGTGCAACTTTTATCTATAATTTAAGCTTCTAATATCTATAAACGCTTACTACATAGTTAGTATTAGGTAGAACCTCTACATGATATTTCTTCCCCTTTGTAAGGAAGCTTTTAGAATATTGTCCATTAAACTCAAAGTCTTTATCTCCTACTGTAAGTTTTGTGATAGTTGTTCTACCTTTTATTACCTTAAAGTCTTTTAATTGTCCATCATAGGCTTCATATTGTGAGTTAATCATGTTAGGTAAATCTTTATAATAAGGAGCTGCCATAGATGCAAAAACGATTGATAATATTATCAAAAATGTGCCGAGAACTTTTGCTTTTATTTTTACACTAGGATTTTCTTGTTTATCTTTAAAAATAATTAAATTAGAAATACCTACTCCAAATATTAATATTGTAAAAAAACTAATACCAATAATATGCCCTAAAAATACTATTTTGAAATTTTTAGATGATTCCATTATAAAAGGAACTATTAGCCCTATAATAAATATTGGAATTGCAGAAATACACATTATATTTTTAGCTTTTTTCTTGAATTTCATTGCTCTCGCTCCTAAAATTGTATTTATTACCTTCTTAGCATGTAATATTTTATGATATTACTATAACCTTATAACACTTTGAGGATTTATATATTTAGCTTCAATAATTGTAAAGCTAAATCAAACAGGACTTAGCTCTATATCTTTAACATAATTTTTATGAAATAATAAACAAACGGCGCTGCTAATAGGATACTATCAAATCTATCTAAGATTCCCCCATGTCCAGGAATTATATTTCCAAAATCCTTAATTCCATTGAATCTTTTTATTAAGGAAGCTACTAAATCACCACATTGTGATATCACTGCCCCTATAACTCCCATAATTAAGGAAAAATACAAGAAGTTATTTGCATGAAATTCTGAGAAATTTAAAATTATTATTCCATATAAAAAAGCCATCAATGTTGCGCCAATTACTCCACCTACAAATCCCTCAATAGATTTATTTGGGCTTAACTCTGGAGTTAATTTATTCTTACCAAAGGTCTTACCAACTGCATATGCAAAGGTATCAGCACTCCAGGCTATTATAAATACAAACCAAACAAATATGCTTCCATAGGCATTCATGCTAATTATTTGACGTACAAATGAAAACATGAAAGTAATATAGAAAAATCCTATAAATGTTATAGATATGTTTTTTGCGTTTTGTTTACTATAAAAAAACACTGAGTAAAACACTAAAAAAATAGAGAATAAAATGATGAACAATCCTAGATTTGAACTGAGATTAGGTAATACAAATACGTAATATAAAAAAGAAAAACCTATTCCTATCATTGAATAATTGGCATTAAAATTTTTAAATGATTTATAAAATTCATTAAGTCCAATCATTATAATTATAAGAAGAGTAACATTTAAAAGTATTGAATTTTTGCTAACCAGTATTCCGATTAAAATTGGCAAGCCGATGACTGAACTTATTATTCTTTGCTTCATCATACTCCTCCTAATAATCTAATATACTAATTTCTATTATAGTAATGCTTTATTTAAATATAGAACTATTATTAATATCTACATCACACCAAACTTGAACCTCTATATATCTATCTGGTCCCTTTTCACCATTTTTGTTCCATTCTTGAGGAAGTCCATATATTGATACAACTTCTTTTATCTCTTCTAAGGTATAAACCTTTTTACGATAAGGTTTTTGATCATTATATCTCATAGCTGGAAAAATATCTCCATAAGTAAAACTTATAGTATTATGATCAAAAAATTCTATTGGAATTTTGAGTTCTTGTCCATCTTTATACCATTCTTTAATCCATTGGCATGGACCTAAAGTCATAGAAATAGGTGTCTCTCTTAATGGCTTACCACCTTTTTCAATAAAAAGCGTTCTAACCATTTGCTCTAATTCCCTTCTAATAGTCATGTAATCTTTCGATCTCTTACTAGCAAAGGTTTCTTCATTTCTACGTATCTTTTCTAATTCCTTTTCAGACTGTTCCTCTGATAAATCAGATAAAGTTTTAAAAGGACCAACTTCATCTTCATAATAATGATAAAGGTAGTTAGGTAAGCTATTCAATTATCTCAACCTTTCTTGTATTTAAATCTACAATTCTAGCTCTAGGATCTGACTTTGAAATGAATATTGGCTCTCCATTACTATCAATACAATATGAAATAGGAATTGATACCCCGCAATTTCTATAAGACCCATCTGCGTGACTTGTTCCAATAACTATGGTTTTATAAGTTTTTGCAATAGCCTTTGCCTCCCCCACCCATTGCTCAAACTGTTCCTCACTAAACATACCTACTCCAATTGGATGTGCAATAAAATCAATTTTTTCTTCTACTCTTTTTAAATCTCTATTAGCCTTTAGGATTTCCATACATAATATGTATCCAATTGTATTATTATTATAAGCAACAGTTAAGGGATCGTATAATTCTACATTTTCATCCGGTATAGTTTTAGGTCTTTCTAAGATCTGCTTACCCTCACTGCTTATTATTACAGCTCTATCTTTGTTATCCTTTCGGTAAGAAGATACTATTGTAACTTTATAGTCTTTAGCTACTTTACATGCTTCTTCTAATACTTTTTCATCTGATAAATATCCTTCAGGATATAGTACTAAATCAATTTTATTGTTAGCTTTTATAGCATTTTTCATATGTTCAATTTGTTTTTCATGTATTGGTTGTCCAATTAAAATTCTCATAATAATTCCCCACAAGTAAACTTTTCTAATTTTTATATTCATATGATTTTATAGTTTTCTTTATTCAAACAAATCATTCACTACCGGAATTACATTAATCAATGGCTCTTCGTATGGATGAATTTTTCTTATAATTTTTAAAGCATCCTTTACGTATTCCCTCTTACATCTAAGCTCCATCTTACATTCTTCGCCTTTGCAAATCTTTCCTAACTCACCGTTAAAAGGATTGGAGCCTTCTAAAGGTCTCCAGTACCCTCTTACATCAGTTAAAGACATAACGTTATCATAATTCCCCACAGTGCATGCGTTAACCTTATTTAGCTCATTTCTCAAAGTCACCACATATTCTTCTGGAATATATATTTCAATTTTTACTTCCTTGAAATCCATAAAACTTTCTCCTCTCTATTAAAATCTAAGGTTTATTAAGAAGTGATACCTCTATAATTTGCTTTTATGAAATCAACATATTTATTATAAAGAGCAGTCTCACTTACATTAAGAACCTCATCAAATTTATTCGGTGCCTTTATTAACTTTCTTAGTTTATCATAGCCAAACAAATTCACTATAGCTTCAACCATAGTATATGAGTATTGATAGCCATTGAGAGCAAAAAATTTCTCAAAATCTTCTCCAGTGTCTAAGTCTTTGAAAGTAGGAATATTTCCATTACTAAGCCCTTCAATAATAGTTTCTCTTATCCATTTTTCACTATTATCCTTGGCTTCATAGCAAGCAATCCCTTCATTTAACCACCTTGGAGTATTACTATTTATTTTATTAATTAAAATATGTACAAATTCATGAATTGCAGTATTTAGTACATTATCAAAATTAGATCCTGGTGGCGGATTTAGAGGTGATGCTATTATAATCTTGCCAGCACCAAGCCCTCCTCTTATCCAATCAGGAGCATCTTGTAGCCCTAAAGCTAAATGAAGTGATTTAAGGTTAGAATAAATTTCTAAAATAAGTTTACTATCTAACTTCTGCTCTAAATTAATTGTTATTCTACTATAATTATCTTCTAGCACATCTATAACTTTACCTATACACTTTCTATCATTTTCTCTAAAATAGACTGTAAAATGCTCTGCCTCTACTCTTAAGTTAAGGTTATTTTCTTCTTCATTATTAGAATCATTCATTCTATCATCACCTTCTCAGATTTATATTAACATTTGAGTTTATTTAGATAGGTATAATTTAGTTAAAAGACTTTATTATTAATCACTTCCCCCACTTCTAAGGTATTAAGCTATAAACCTCGCTTATGCTTTTGTCTAAACTCTTCAAATTACTTAAACTTTCATTCATACCTGAGATAAGGAAAAAACTTATGAATAAAAGAGGTAATACTAACAATATTTTAAAAATTATATTAATTTTAATACTTTTATCCAATAAGGACATTATAGAAAAAGCCAAGAATAAACATACACTAATTATTAAATTGAAAACTTCACTTTTCATCTTTCTTAGTGCCACAATCATATCTTTAAAGTTTTGAAGTCTTCCACTATTTTCTTCGTTTTCGATGATATTCTTCCTTGTTTGCTTATCAGATATTGAGATATCCCAGCTAGTATCACGTTTACCACCGTTTCCTACAAATTTCGTTTTTGCGTAGTACTTCCCAGTTTTAAAAAGAAATACACCTTCTTCAGATTTCGATGTTGCATTATAAAATATAGTACTAAAACTGCTACTAGTAATGGAAATTACATATAACATAGTAAATAATACTGTAAATATCACATATCTATATCTCAAAATAGTCCTCCTATTAACTAAACAATTAATGTTTTATTCATCACCATAATATTCTATTAATTTAGATAATTATAACCCAGCTTACTTGTAGCAGCATCGCAATAATCTCTACTAAGAATTTGTTATCTATACTTATCTTATATTCGTTTATTCACTGGTAGCTAATCCTGCTTTTTAGTGCAAATCTATTAGCCTTGTGCATCTTCAAGAATTTCTTTTTGAAGCTTCTTGCTTAAAGAGTTAAGTACTATTCTATATGACATATCTATCATCTGCTTTACCACGTTGTCAGGTACATTTCCATCAAAATATACTGAATTCCAATGTAGTTTATTCATGTGATAACCTGGAATTATATGTTCATATTCATCTCTCAGCATCTGTCCAAAGAATGGCTCACACTTAATTGTAATAATAGGCTTATCATACTTATCCCCTCCTATCATAAGAAAAATCTTTTCTCCAATTAAGTATCTAGTTGCATTCCACTCTTCCTTAAAGTCTTTTATAGCGCCTTGTTTTGAAAGGCAATATTCATCTAACCATTCATAGTTCATAATAACACTCCTTTTCTAATGTTCCTTATCAATATCTAATTCCTTAAATAGTTTAGCTAATCTTTCTTTTTCATGTTCAATCACAGAAAATCCTATATTATATGAAAAATGTTGCAGCACATCAGCATCCTTAAGAATTTCCTCATAGATACCGCCTACATCATTTTTATTGCTATGGTTATAAATAGCTTTGCAAATAATATTTATTTCTTCTTCAGTAAACAACTTAAGTTCATTTAAAATTTTCCTTGCCTCTATAGACCCTAATTTTGCGTGTTCATAGCTATCTCCTGTTTTATAAGTATAAATATCATGCAATATTCCTGAAATCGCACTTAACTCTGCGTTTGCTCCCCTTCTTAATGAAAGAATGCTACAGTAAGAAGATACTCCATATAAGTGAACATACCCATGACGCCTTACTTCTGCATTAGACTGCTTTATTAAAATACTATCTACTGCATCATGAACTTTTTCTAATCTATTCATAAACTTACTTAATGCTTAACTTAAAATTTCACCTTAAAGCACTAACCACCCTCCATTTCATATCTATTGGAATATCCACTTTAAATTATATCATTAATTTTCTGTTTATGTAAAAATAATGAAACCCCACTGTAACCTATGTTTCTTTTTTACATGATAAAATCTTTACATAATATTATATAATCAATACATATAATCATTGGAGGTAGTGACATGAGTTCATCATTAAAAGAAATTATAATAAAATTCATACTTGTTTTCATTGTACTTTTCTTATTAGGTAATTTTATTCCATGGCTTCAAATAAATGCAATTAAAGCAGTTGCCATATCAGCTGGTATATCTATAGTTGATACATTCGCTCTTATGTTTAAAAAGAATAAAAAAGCTTAGCTTATTAAAGTTATAAATCCCATAGATATATTTTCACAAGCTATACTTAATACCGTAATAGTTTAATTTTTACTTATTGAGATATAAAAATATTCAAAAAAAAGCACTTCTGCCATTCAGAAGTGCTTTTTAGCTTTAAGAAAATATAAAATTACAAATATATAATCTTTTAGATATGAATTTATTTTAATTTACTTAACACCAAAAGTTCCGTTTTCCCATCCCATTCAACTTTGACATTTATGCCTCTATCAGTATCACTAGGCATTCCACCAGTATTTTTCATTTTGTCACTGTACTCATTGCTATCTTTAAGTATAAATTGATTGCTTTCTCCTTCTTTAGGTCCATCAATTAAATATTGAACTTCATCTTTTGGTTTTGCATCTGTTCCAATATATTTAAATGTATAATAACTATCATGTTTCTTTTCGTTTCCTTCTATCTTGTAAGTTACTTCCCAATTCTGGCTTTTCCCTTCATAGTTGATTATAGTGTTGCTCACCATACTTTCTTTACTCTTACAACCAACTAAAAATAGTGATAAAATAACCATTACATAAATAATTTTCTTCATATGCTCTCCTGCCTTCTTTTTCTGTGTAATTAGTTTAATTAATGCATTTTATTTGGAACTGATCTATTTATAGAATCTATCCAAAAACTAAATCCCAAGATAATTGTCTCCTGACATTTCGCTTAGTGCTTGCCTAAACGAGCCCTCAAAGCTCTTATTATCTGGATCTACAGCAAGTTCACAACGAGCTGTATATGAAATTATATAAGTTGAACATGCAGATATTTTCATAAGCTCCTCTTTAGTAAACTTTTTACCACGGGATTTTTCATATTCTCTTACAAATTCATAAGCTTCATGTTGTGATGGAGTTATCTTAACTGGAATATCCCAAGTAGTAGTAAAAGTACTTGCAGCTATACCAAGTAAATGAAATTCGTCCTGTAGACACAAACTATCCCAATCATAAATCATTACTATTTCATCATTAACAAAGCGAAAATGCTTCAAAGACCAATCACAGTGTCCTAATACTAAATTATCTGGAATTGAATTTATGATTTTCTTTGATTTTGCAGCAAGCTCATCAATCCAGGTAGCAGCTGTTCCTGCCTTGTTAAAATCAAATAACGCATTATGAGGAGCTGGAAAAAGCTTTTCATTTTTATAGAAATTAAAGTATTCAAATCCATCCATGCTTTTGTATGCATCTGTAGCTTTAATTAACATTGCATACTGTTCTGCTATAGCTTTTCTGATACTTGGATTATGGGCATCTTTTTGTACTCCAATATCTTCATAGCTATTAACAGTTACAATAACATCTCTATATTCAACAGGCGGCATAATAACTTTAGGACACGGAAATTTGAATTCTGATAACTTCTCCTGTACTTTAGAAATAGCCTTCATTCCCTCAAAAGAGCATTGTGCTATGGAATCATCATTATTTGGCTTATTAATCTTTAGAAATATTTCTCGTCCATTCTTCAATTTTAAGCCAAAGGACACTCCTACACTAAGACCTGCATATAAGCATTCATCAACTTCACTTTTAAGATAAGTCTTACAAAACTCATCCACAAACTCTGTTAAACTCAAAGCATCTGTTGTACCAACAATGGATTTAGAAAGTATTAAATTTGGTTCATTTTCAAATAGTTTAGTCAACCTTTCATATAAGCTTCTTTCAACCATAAATTTCTAACCTCTCTTTTATTATCGTTATTTATATAACTCTTATACACCCAATTATTAATTATTTTTCTCTAAAAATACACAAGTTTGATGCAAAACTATAATAATTCATGATGACATGACTTTAAAATATCAGTATTTCATTTATCTATAATTTAGTATATTTTTTAATATTGTTTTCCCAACACCCATATTAATCCGAAAAACATGACTGGAATCGTAATAAAAATAGAAACACATACAACCTTCAAATAAAAATCTGAATAGTCTTTACTTTTTTTTGCTAATGCATGATTTATAACATCAATGAAAATAGCCAAGGAAAATAGTCCTGCCCCAACTAATGTTGCATTTAAAGCCGATAATTTTATTCCAAGTGATTTATAATTTATAACAGCCTGTATTATAATAATAAGCCCAAAAAGCACTTGGGTATTAAAATATTTATTAATTTTACTATTGATGTTAACACCTTGATCTTTATAAAACTTTTCTTTGTCTGAAAATCCTAATTCAACTGGTTTACCTAATTTACTATATACTAAATGCTCGTATTTTTTACTTTTAAGCATAAGGACTTCATGTATAATACTTAATAATCCACCAACTATAAAAGCTTGCCCAATCCCTCCAGTTGCAGCTATAACTGAAAGTACTATTACTGATACTAATATCAATAAGTATTTTCTTATATTCATAATCCACTTCCCCCTCATCTTCTAAATTTATTAGTTATCATAAAGATTCACTTTCTTTATATGTTTTTTTTATTCACTTCTTAATTTAGCTATGATAAGCATTCCATCATTTATTATACCATCAGCTGCCATTATGTGTAAAAATAAGCTATTTAAAGGTATACGTTTTATTGCGAGGTAGTTTATCTATATACTTTTTTCATTGATTTTCATATATTCTTGAATACATCTACTTGTAAAATACCATACTTATAAAAGGATATATAATTAATAGAAGCTTTTGAAAAGAATTCAATACATTTGATAAGGAGAATCTTAATTGTTAGTAGATTATTTTTCTAAATTATTTCTAAAACTAGTCCTTTATTCAAAACCTAATATAGACTTCTCAGAAGAAGAGATAAAAGAGTATGAAAGTATTATTTCTGAACCTAAGAGCTTTCTTATAAGATATAATAGTAGATTCCCTAAATATCGATTTATTCACTATCTTTCTTTGAAAGAGAATTTCATACTTCACGGTACTAACAATAAAAACATTGATGAATTTGAACCTAGGATACAAACACTTTTTAATGGAAAAATCACTGAAGCTGTATTTGCCTCTAAGGATGGGATATGGCCAGTGTTTTATGCAGTATTGGATAGAACTAAGCTTGAACATAGTATAAGAAATGGATGTGTCCAAATAAGAACTGGCCCTAAATTTTACTTTTTTTCTCTTTCTAAAGATGATTTAAGAAAGAAGCCTTGGACATCTGGAATGATATATCTGCTTCCATCTGACAGCTTTCATAAAGTCAGTAATGGCTCAATACAATTTGATGAGTGGATTTGTGAAACACCAGTAAAACCAATTGCAAAATTAGAAGTAAGTCCTAGGGATTTTTACTTTTGGACTAAAACTTCAGCTCATAAAGAAAATGAAAATATTCCAACTACCATAATAAAATATAAACTTAGAAATCTCGTAGGAATTAAAAAAAGCTCCTTAATAAAGAGCAAATAAATACTTAGTATTAACGAAAACCGTGCATAAGGAGGTTTCTTAACAAATATGCATGGTTTTTTATGCTAATAAGCTTACAATATATGTAGTATAGTGCACTATAGACTTTTTTATAAAGGACATCATTTAATTTAGCTATTATTAAACTTTATATGAATTCACTTAACAATCTCAACTTTCTTTAAACTTATTAATGTTGCACAGTCATCATTTTCACTATTATTAGAACATATGCCATACCATAAATAGTCCTTATAATCTCGCTTAACTATTTTGTCTTCGTAAGAAGCTGGTGATTTTATAAATTTAATTGGATCACTATAAGTATCATATACTTCAAGTTTAATTACTTCACCGTTATATTCTAAATCATATAGCTTATTGACCCATATCTTTTTGTTTTCTCTTGCATATTTCACAATACGAACTCTATCACTAATTTTATGCTTTATATTATCCATAAAAACATCTAATCTATTGATGTTGTATATAAGTAGGTGATTATCATTAATATTTACATTAAAATCTTGATCTGGAACCTCAACAATATAACCACTATTTATAGCTTTTTCTAGCGTCATAGTTTTATTATTTAATACCTCTTCTAATTTATTTATAAAAATCATTTTCCCATCAATTTCACTATTTAAACCGTCGATATTATATAAAAATTCTCCTATTCTACTAAATTGATCAATATCATAAACTATTTTATGTTCAATATTTGTATTCCCTGCAATTAAAATTGAAGTAGTTAATGTAGTTATAATTAAGTTTTTCATGTCATCATTCCTTTTGATTATTAAACTTAAAACTATTTTATCTCTTGAGCCAAGCTCTCTAACTTAACTCTCTTTTATTTTGCTTTCAAAATTATAAAGTTATCCAATTTATTTGACTTAAAAATACTCCAATAACCGTTGCGACTACTGGTGGTGTTTTCTTGATAAATCACTTATTTATAAAATCCATAACATCTCTTCTCATACTTACAGGAACCTCTTTTGTTGGCTTCCCAACTCTAAAAAACATTTGAATTGTATCGCCTTTGTCAGCGTAATCTTTATGAAAATTCTCATATTGCTCTTTCATCTCAGTATATTCTTCTAATACCTGACTTAAAGGTTGCATAGCTATTCCTAAAGCATGCCCATTTAGCACTAAACTGCTATATACCATGCCGCTTTTTACTTGTTCAATTCGGCTGTTATTCTTTGTGATAACCATACCGTATGCAGGGGTATTTTCTACTGCTGTTTTAGTAGAATTAATATATATATCACTTGAAGCTTTTTCACTATTTATTGAAGGAATAAGAGTTATAAGCCCTTGCATCAAGTACTTTTTCAAACCTGTAATGTTTTGCCCTTCAAAAGAATACCCATATCTATATTTATTTTTCTCATATTCATTTACACGAAATACCTTGGCTGATTCTTCATTCATTCTATGGATATTTGCTTCAATTTCAGCACCCTTCATTGCATATGCACCTAACTGTTTCAAGCTATTTTTATCATCAAATGTTTTTATTTTGACATCTTCATTACTTAAGTTTAGCAAAGTATCTAGCTGCTCTTTTGTTAAGCTTGCTTTTTCGTAACTCTCTCTATTTGTGTCAGGTAAAAACATAAAATCATATAACTTACTATCTTCATTTTTATCCTCTGAAATACTTACTTTAGCCACTGGTTTTTCTTTCATACTGCTAGCTAAGTTTTGTTCATCATACTGACCTTTTGGGAAAAAATCTATGTTTACCTTATACCCAAAATGCTCTCCTGAAACTACAATATATTCTAAAAATGTTCCTTGTGTAATCATCGTTTGCCTTGCAAAAGGATCTACTTCTTTGGTTAGTAAATCACTGTTTGCATACAAATAAAAAATATCTTTATTTGGGTCTAACTTTATAATCCATGGCTGCATATTATGTCCGCTTGCAGCTAAAATACCATTTGATATCAGTTTTATTCTTTTATCTTCAAATTTATCTGAATAACTCTTATCCCATGGCTCCAAATATTTCTCTTTTACAAATGCCCCACCAGCAGTAAATACTACTAATAATAACGTAATTAATACTAAAAACATTCCTAACAATACCTTTTTAAGATTTTTCATACTCAAATGTTTCATTACAGCTCCCCCTTTTTATTATCTGTTTTTTAAACATTATTATAGATATCACTTATATAAAGAGTTTCAATAGCTTTTCTTCATTAATCCTAAGAATCCAAAATTAAACTTTTTCTGATATGAAATGAACTATTTTATGCCATCATTTCCTAATAGCTTTTGTAAGCATTTCAAAAGCCTCTTCCAAAAGCTCCTCAGGATTTTTCTTGTGATACTCCATAATATAACGCTTCTTTGTCCTTAAAGTATTAAATATTCCTAAGGTGCACGACCATAATACTAAAGCAGTGTTTGTAATGTCTATACTGCTATCAATAGTTCCATCTTCAATTCCCTGTTTTAATGAACAAGTAAGATAATCAAATATCTTTTCTCCAAGTTCATAACATTCTTGTTTAGCACTATCTGTTACCCCATTTGAAAAATCCATCTCACCATTTTCATAATTCATTATTGCACTAAAATATTCAGCATATTGTTTGCTGAATTCAAATAGAATTAGTCCAAGTTTTCTTATCTTGTATATTCCAGTATCATCACTTACTTTTTTGTCATAATCCTCTATCATTTTTATTAGGATCTTATAGCCTCTAATCATTATTTCAAAATAAATCTGTTCCTTGCTATTAAAATATACATATACTGTCCTCTTACTGAATTCTGCAGTTCTTGCTACATCGTCCATAGTTGCCATGTCATAGCCCTTAGAAAAAAATACTCTTTCTGCAGCATCTATAATATCTTTTCTCCTCAATTCTTTTTCCTTTTCTTTACGTTCTTCTGCTCCCATAATTCCAATTCTCCAAATCTTTAAGTTTAATAAGTATAAAAAATCTAAATGCAATTAAGTAAACTATTGGTTTACTTAATTGCATTATAGTGCAGATATCCATTTTTTTCAATACTAATTTACAGGTATTTCAACTTTTAACAAAAATAAAGCTAGAACGAAATACCTTCGTTCTAGCTTTATTTATTTATATTATTTATTTTGCTATTTAGCTTATCAACAGATTTCAATAAACTTTAATTATAGGCTGTGTTTAAGAGTATTTTTGAAATTAAGTGTTTATAAAGGAGATGCTATATGAGCCAGCTATTAGAATTAACTTATTTCTCATCAAACATTGATACTAGCTTATTTATTGTATTCCAATTTCTAACTGTACTGGATACCTCTAATTTACCAAGATTGTTAGCGAGTTTAGAATTTCTTATGCTTTTACTAAATAGTAAATATACATCTCTACCAATGATTTTATATTTGTTAGCCTCATCTTTATAATTATCTAGAAGCATAATTTTATTCTCTAAAGGTACGGTCTTCATGAGAGATACATAGAAACACTCCCCTTCAGCCGTTGCTTTCGCTTCTGCTATTTCATCTTCTAAAAATGGGCAGTTTCTTATTATAGCCCTCAGTTCTTCCCCTGATCTCAAAATTATATCACTGTTAAATCCAAATTGCTCTTCAAAGGCAGCTTCAATTTTATTTATTATTGCTTCCTCTTTATCTTCATCTGTTTTAAAAATCACATTTCCACTTTGAATATATGTCTTAACATCAACATAAGCCAATGACTCAAAAAACTGTTTCAAATCCGCCATCTTTATCCTATTTTTTGTACCAACATTAATCCCTCTTAATAAAGCTACATATGTAATCATATAAACCACCTTATTTGTAATCTAATTACAAACTTCTAAAATTCTTCACCTTTTACCAACTTTCATAATGGATTATTTCTTCTATATTTTTTCTTGGACGCGGTTTTGGTTCTTCATCAGCATATCCTAAAGTGATTATTCCTAATAAATATTTATCTTCAGGTAAATTAAGTATTGGTCTTATTTCTTTTTGTGTAAACCAAGCTACCCAACATGTGCCTAGTCCTAGATTTTTAGCTTGAAGAAGCATATGACCAACTGAAATAGAGGTATCTCTAATAATCTGTTTAACCTCTTCTTGAGAGCTTTCTTCATCTATTTTTATTTCTACAGAATCATCAATTCTTGATCTTATATCTGCAACACAGGCTATAAAAACCGGAGCCGTCATCATCCATTTTTGGTTATGAGACGTGTATGCAAGTTTTTCTCTCATTTCCTGTGATTTTATAACTATAAAATGCCATGGTTGCGTGTTGCTGCCAGATGGCGCAAGCCTTCCACTTTCTATAATCTCAATTATCTTTTCATCTTCTACTATTTCATTTTTATATTTCCTAATACTTCTACGACTTAAAATCTCATTTAACAAAACAATCTACTCCTATCTTTTTGGTAATTTATTAATCAAGCTTACATTCATGTTAAGCCTTTATTATTGTCTATATTATATACCTTTTAAATCCACTATGGAAATGTATTTATAAACATTAATTCTTACCTATCTCCCCCATATTACCACGCAATACAACAACTTATTATAGTACTTGGAAAAATGCTACAATGAAAATTTTACGACTTGTTTCCTTTTACAATAAATGAGGACTGCCTAACTTGAATTTAAATTTTAATTATGCTATATTAACTAAGTAGTTAGTTATGATTTTTTCTTTAACTGTAAATAACTTATAAAAATTGTTTTACCGCTCTATTTCTTACTAGACAATTTATATAAGTTATTAATTGAAGTAAAATATTATTTTTAACAACAGCTTTATGAGAGGCGGTGTCAATTTGGAAAAGAATAAATCGCAAGATACTAAACAAAAGCTTTTAGATTCTGCTATCGAGGTTTTTTCTGAAAAAGGATTCGATGGCGCCAGAGTAGATGAAATTGCAGGTAGAGCGAAAGTAAATAAGGCAATGCTCTACTATTATTTCAGTAGTAAAGAAAAACTATTTGAAGAAATAATCCTTCAATATAAAAAGGACTTTAAAGAAATAAAGGATAGCTTCATTGATAATGTTGATATCGATGATGATAGTAAGATAGAATCTCTATTCCAACTACTATATAACTTTATGGTAAAAAAGAAAGATGTACTTAGAGTCATGATGATTGAATCAATTAAAGCAACTTCAAGTACTGAGACTATTTTTAGTTCTGCTCTACCATCCTTAGAAATTAAAGTATCAAATCTAAAAAATAAGGGTGTAGCGGTAGAAGATCCTGTAACTCTTATGATCAACTCGTTTTTCTATATGATGGTACCAGCCGCAGCTTTTATAGTTATGGGGGAAAAATGGGGCGATTTTTATGGATTTAATGAAGATGATGTAAAGAAGAAGTTTTTAGAAAGCTATAAACGTATTAGAAAAGAATTTGTTCAAAACAAGCCATATGAATGTACATAGCAAATATTAATATATATTTGCTTTATATTTTACATTATGTTAACCAAATAGTTAGTTATTAATTAAATGGAAATATTTTGTTAGTGACTTTTAATTCTAAAGTATTATAATGTTACTATTAAGAGAGCATATTTGAGCTTTTTATTTTTTGTCACTTGTTAACTAAATAGTTAGTTATGCAAAAAAAAATAAATAGTATCTTGTATCTAAAATTTATATTTTTATATGTTTTAGCATAACAATTTCCTAAAGAATTGATATTATAATTTTTTTGCTAATAAATAGTTACTTATACATGTATAAGTAATAATCTTAATGAAATAAAAGTATATTAATTTAGCAATGTATTTTAATCATCCTTTACAGGATAAAAATTTTTAATTTTAATTAACTAAATAGTTAGTTATGCCATTTTAGATGTTCTTCTCTACATTTGAAGTTATTTTCAAATTCTCTCATTGTAATTTAACAAGAGCTTTGAAAATGACTTTAGTTTAGAACGATACATCTTTAAATAATCAACTTAGAAAGGAAGTGCGAAATGGATAAACATGATGAACGTTATATGTGGCTTTGCTTATCGGTAATAGTAGTTGGAACTTTCATGGCTATACTTGACTCCAGTATAGTTAATGTTGCAATTCCTAAGATGATGACTATTTTCGGTGCGGCAGAAACACAAATACAATGGGTTCTCACTGGCTACATGCTAACAATGAGTATTGTTATACCACTTACAGGGTATTTGACTGATAGGTTTGGTGGTAAAAATATTTATGTCTTTGCATTAGTTGTATTTACTATTGGATCTGCCCTTTGCGGTCTTGCTACAAGTACAAACACCATGATTGCAGCAAGAGTAGTTCAAGCAATTGGCGGAGGTATGATAATGCCCGTTGGTATGACTATGTTATTTCAAACAGTGCCACTTGAAAAACGTGGTGTAGCTTTAGGTTTCTGGGGTATCGCTGCAATGGCAGCACCAGCAATTGGCCCTACTTTAAGTGGTTACATAGTTCAATATATGGATTGGAGATTGATTTTTACAATTAACATCCCCGTAGGAATCATCGGTGTTACTTTAGCTATTTTACTTTTAAAGGATTCTCCAAAGCACTACGGTAAAAAATTCGATATAGGGGGAGCAATTACTTCTGCTTTAGGACTTTATACTTTACTATTAGGGCTAGATAAAGTTTCTGAAAATGGATGGATGTCACCTTATACTATTACACTTTTGGCAATAGCTTTATTTTCATTAACTGCCTTTGTGTTTATAGAACTTAATCACCCTGAACCTTTATTAGACTTAAGGGTAACAAAAAACTTTCCTTTTACTTTAAGTTTAATAATTAATACTGTAACAACTATAGCTATGTTTGGAGCAATCTTCTTAATGCCTATTTACATGCAAAGCTTAAGGGGTTATAGTGCGATGCAAAGTGGTATGATGATGCTTCCACAGGCTATTATAACCGGTATAATGATGCCAGTTAGTGGTAAGTTATTTGATAGATACGGTGCAAAGTGGCTTACTATAATTGGTTTAACCATTGTAACAGGTTGCACCTTTATGCTTAGTAGATTAACCTTAGATACTCCATATAATACTGTAATGCTAATTATGGCAGTAAGAGGTTTTGGTAATGGACTTGCAATGATGCCAATGCAAACTGAAGGTATGAATTCAGTACCTCAGCATATGACAGCAAGAGCTACAGCGCTTAACACAACTCTTCGTCAGGTGTCTGGTTCTCTTGGTATTGCTATCTTAACTACAATATTGCAAAGCAGACAGGCATTCCACAATGGTATATTTGCACAGTCACTAAATACAAGCTCTCCTGCATTTACTAAAGCTCAAGCTTTAATTCAAGGCGCTGTTACAGTAAAAGGTATCAGTCCTACTGCTGGACAAGGTTTATTATTCATGCAGATATACGGTAGCGTTGTAAAATCCGCCACTGTAACTGCAATGAACGATACATTTATTGTAGCAACTTCAATATGTGTAGTTGGAGTATTAATTGCATTTTTAATAAAAAAGAAAAGTCCTAAAAAAGACACTATAAATGAACAACAATTAAGCATGGAAATGTAGTACTTAATTATAAGGAGGATAACTATGGAAAAGTCAGTAAAATCAAATAAATCTAAAGGTAAAATAATCATAGCAGTTGGAGCAGTACTTGTAGTTGCACTTGGCGGTTTCGGAGTAAAATATTATGTTGACCAAAAGAACTATGTTAGCACAGACGATGCTAAAATAACTGGAGATATACTAAATGTAGGTTCAAAACTTCCTGGTAAAGTATTAAAGATAAATACCTCAGTTGGAGCTACTGTTAAAAAAGGTGATGTATTATTTACAATTGAAGCTGATCAACTTCAATATCAATTAAATCAAGCTCAAGCTGCTCTTGATGTCGCAAAGGCACAACTTACAAAGGTTGAAAGTGGAGCAAGAGCTCAAGAAGTTGCTGGTGCTCAATCAATGGTTGACCAAGCTTCTGCATCATTAAATGGAGCTAATACATCAAAGTCAAACTTACAAAGTACATTAAATACTCTTCAATCAGAGTACAATAAGTTAGTATCTCAAATGGATAGCTTCAAAGATCCATCTACTGGAGCTTACGATGCAGGATATGCAATGAAGCAATTAGATGCCGCAAGAGCAAAGAACACATTAACTGAAGCTCAATACACAGTAAAAGCTCAAGCAGTTGAACAATTATTCTCAAGCAAAACTCAACTTGAAAATCAAATAAGCCAGCTTCAAGGACAAATTAAAGCTATAGATGCTCAAATTTCTGCTGCTAAAGCAGGACTAGAAGGTGCAAACAGTAAGTTAAGCCTTACAAACTCAGGGGCTTCTGATAAAGATGTTGCTATAGTTGAAGCTCAAGTTAGAGCTGCACAAGCTTCCTATGATTTAGCTAAATTAAACTTCGAAAATTCTGAAGTTAAAGCTGCACAAGACGGTACAGTTGTTCAAGTTAATATCCATGAAGGTGATATGATAGCTGCTGGTCAAGCTGCAATATCAGTAGTTGATTTAGGAAAACTTCAAGTTACTGCTAATGTATTAGAAAGTGATTTAGAACGTATAAGCGCTAATGAAAAAGTAACTATGACAGTTGATGCTTACCCAGGAGTTACATTTACTGGTACTGTTAAAGAAACTGGTCTAGCAACTTCTTCTACATTTAGCCTTTTCAGCACTGAAAATGCATCAGGTAACTTTACAAAGGTTAGCCAAAGAGTTCCAGTAAAAATTTCTTTAGATTCTAACGGAAAAACTGTTATCCCTGGAATGTCTGTAGAAACTAAGATAAAAACTACTAAATAGTTTTTAATTACAATAGAATGTTTAAATATGAAATGTTTCCTATATATACATGACTACAATCTTTAAGAAAGTTATGTACTATTTAAAAGCCCCAAATTTTTTAATATAAATCTCTCAACAAAAACGAAAACCCAGTGAAGGAGTACCCTCCTCACTGGGTTTTCACTTTTATAAATTACTTTTTTCTAATTAATTCAAATCCTACTATGATTTAATTGCACAACTGAAACTTAGTTTAATTTGTGGCGGCTCTTTGCTTTGTTTCTATTTTAAGGTTTTTCAATAAGGCAGAAAATTTCCACCTTACTTTCAATTAGCTATTTTAAATCATTTAAATTCCTTAAACTAAAAATATCCCCTATAAATAATCAAGCTAATTTGCCAAATCAATTTTAATTTTATACTGATCCAGAATTTCAGGTTCATTAACTGTAGGAAGAGCTATCTTATATTTCTTAGTTTTATCAATAGGATGAAGCTTTATAGATACAATTCTATCCTTTATATCTTCCTGCACAGCTAATTCACCATCTTCTGCTCTCTCAATATCATTATAGTTCTCATCTAAAATCACTGCCATATCGATGTTTTGAGGACTATATAATCCATTACCATCAAACTTAAAGGTAAGCTTTGTATATTTATCTGTAGCTTCAATATTTTTAATAGTAGCTGTGATATTTTTCCCAACTTTTATTTTTTGATTAATTAATTTATCTAAATATACAAACCCTCTTGCTTTGTCCATATTATAGGTATGAATTACATCATCTAAAGCATAGCCTTTTGATTTTTCTTCTGCAGTTACAGGCCTAGTCTTTGTTACTTCTTCTTGAGGCAGATCAAAGTTTTCGCTATTTATTGTAGTTTGAAGTATTTCACAATTCAAATCTTCAATTTTCTTATAGTTAGTGCCCCAGTATTTGAATATTGGTACTACAGTTATTGATTTAACGTTATATAAATCATCATCTATTTGTATTTTACCTTCGTATTTAATCTTATTAGAACTGGAACCTGAGCTTTTAGACTGAAGAGTCCTTCCCTTATCGTCCAAAACTAAAAAACTATATATTCCATCACGCATACTTGGATTTTCTTTATCGTAAATACCTGAATAATTTATTGTATTTCCCAGTGGACTTATCACAAGTTTATCAAGCTTTAAAGTACTATTAGGTATTTTAATGTTTTTATCTAGAGTTATAATCTTCGAATTACTTTGTTTATCAGCCTTAGGAACAGTAAACTTAAAATTCCAAGGACCTTTTACATCTGAAATCCATACGGTATTCATTTCTACCTCAATGCTATCAGACAAATTAATATCGGATACATTGGCGTAAGTTACAACCGCTATCTGATTCTCATTTATCTTCTTATTCTTGCTTCCCCAGCTTTTAACCATTTGTCCATTTAAATTTATTTCTCCCATTTCTGTTGTATTCTCACTAAGATTCTTGCCATCAACTGTTGAAGTTATAGCTAAAGAATTATCATCTATAGTAATTTCATTTATAGTTACCTTGATCCCATTTTTCTCTACAGTCTTATTTACACTAGTTGAAAATTTTTCATATTTACTCAGCGTTTCTCCATTTTGATTATAATCTATAAGTTTAAAAATTGACTGAACCCCTGGTATTGCTTTTACTACATTTGGGTTAATTACCCCCACTACTGAGATAATCCCAATTATCCCTGCCGCTGCAATTATCGCTGTTTTCTTAAATTTCTTTCTATCCTTATTTAAATTTATCTTACTACCATTTTTCTTCTTTTCTTCTCTTCCTATTTCAATACCTTTTTTAATAGCTAAATCTATATCTTTTGGAATGTCAATATAATCTTTTATATCATCTAAGTTTTCCATACTATATTATCTCCTTCCCCATAGATATTCTAAGTTTTCCTAGGGCTTTATTTAGATAAGTCTTTACAGTACCTACAGGACAGCTCATAACCTCTGCAATTTCAGTTATGGTTAGGTCCTGAAAATATTTTAATATTATTACTCTTTTATGCTTCTCTTCAAGCCTGTCTATTGAACTTAAAATATCTAACTTTTCATCTATTCTATTAGCTTCACTATTACTTGAACTAACTTTAATATTATCAACTATGGATATGATTTTCTTTTCTTTATTTATAAAATCAATAGCATTATTTATAAGTATCTTTGTAATCCAAGTCTTAAAATATTTAGGATTTTTTAATTTATCTATAGATATATAAGCCTTGTATACAGTATCTTGAAGTACATCTAATGCATCATGCTCATTTTTTGTATATGCAAAGGATGTCCTATAGAGACTTTCCTTACATAAATTCATAAGGTCTTCAAAGGCTTTCTCATTGCCATTTATTGCTGATTTGACCTGTTCTTCTGTAATCATATTTATGCTCCTTAAATCTTAAACTACGCGTAATTTATATTTTACATCAATTAGACTATAAAATCGGCAAAACGGTTTTAGTTTTATAAGAAAAAAAAAATCGCCTAAGCGATCCTATTGGCAATATTTTACATATCATCCTTTCTTAATGTACACTAAGAAAATCTTGCAAGTAAAAAATTTAATTCATATATAGATAATTTTAACTAGAAAAATTTATAACAATTTAAAAAGTTACGCCTAAAATTCAGGTTTTAATGAATTCTATCACATAAAAAACTTAATTAGAGGATTTCTCTAAAACCCAATTAGTCACTAAAGGACCTGCTTTAACCACATTGTCTTCATTTATATCTGATAAATACACCTGCTTATCATCAGAAATTGCTACATTTATATCATAGGAGATTCCTTTATAATCATCAAAAAGCAGTTGCAGAGACATTATATTCTTAGAAGTAATCTGTTGTTTAGTTTTAGCTTTGCTGAAGCTGTCACTAAGTTCCTGAAGTATATTTTTATCTTCTGTGGTAGCTACTGATCTTCCAATCGCTTGCTTTAAGCCTTTATTTTCAATTAATCTAATCTGCTTAATATTCTTATTACCTATAGAAAAATCATTAATCTCTTTCTTATGATAAATCTGAGTTATTGACATTTCATCGGTTATGTTCACTGCAATCCAATCTAAATTAGGCTGATCTTTTAGTGAATATACTGATCCTGAATCATTTACTTTACCTATCTGTTTGTCCGTTGCTATAGCCTCTAGCCATAACTCGCTATTATCGTGTACATATTTCTGCCCACTCTTACTGATTATGGTATTGCCATCCTCTGAAATTGTATAGTTATCAGTGGAATAGTATTTAACTAACCTGTATCCTACAAAAATACTAATTAGAAGTATTAAAGTTCCACTTATTAAAATTACTTTTTTTCTCATTTCATTCTCCTTTTGCATTCCAGTTCTTTAAGGGTTATGATTATATATCTCCATGATTTTGTATATTAAAACAATGCTATCTTTTTCGATATACATATAGCCTAATTTTTTATCAATCTATTTTCAAAATCATTATACAAAATAATCTTCACTATTTCAAATTATACCCATAATTACCTGAACCTTTTCAAAAGAATGTGAATTAACAAAAAGTTTAAAAATAATCCTAGCAGACTCGAAAATAACCTTATTTTTTTATACGTAAAAAAATCACACATATATAGGTATTTATAAAACGCCACTTAATCAATAACATTTTATAATACATATTTATGTGTGATCTATATTTAATCCATATCTTTTTTAAGTTGAATTCTACTGCCTTTTAAGCTTTCATTATAAGCCTCTGAATATGAACAATTAAGTAAGCCAATTCTTCATGAGGAAGATGAGTTTGATATTTTTCATAAAAATAATCATCAATCTTAAGTGAACACTCAAAGGCTTCTTTATATTTGCTGCTTACTTGATTATATAAGATATCATCTGTTTCATTTAGAAGTCTATTTGCAAAATATCTCTCAACAAAGTATTTGATATGAGTGATAAATCTTGAATAATGAATACTTTCTGTATCAAATTCACCTTTAATTGAATATCTCACTATATTAACTATAATTCCAACTAATTTAGCCGCTTTCATGGTGTCCATGGATTCATCCTTTTCATCTTGAGCATTCACAAGGTGAAAAGCTATATTTGCAGCCTCTTCTTCTGCAAGAGATATTCCAAACTTTGTATTCATAAGCTTAACAGCATAAAGTCCCACTGCAAACTCCTTAGAATAGAAGTTTTTAATTTCCCAAAATACTCTGTTTGTTATGTTTATATTTTCAATGAATCTTTTTATAGAAAAATTCAAATGATCTGCTAATATAAAGTAAAGGCTGTCTTTGAATTTAACATTTAATACATTCTTAGCGTAAGTTATTATGTCCTGTGTTACTTCTATAAGTTCTGGAGGAACTGCGTTCATCAAGTAGCTGACTTTCTCCAGTTCATTGTTGTCCACAGGTATAAAAATCTGCTCAACGTTCTGCTTTTCAATTATCATTCCAGTTTTTTTGCCGTAACCTATACCTTTTCCAAGCAGAATAAAGTTTTTACCTTTCTCATCCTGTGCAAGAACTATACTTGAATTTAATACTTTCTCGATTGTATACAACGCAACTCCCCCAATACTTTTTAATCTAAATCATTTCCGTTACTTGCAATGACTTTTTTGTACCATTCAAAGGATTGTTTCTTATATCTCTTTAAAGTTCCCTTTCCCTCATTGTCACGATCTACATATATAAATCCATAACGCTTTTTCATCTCACCAGTACCTAGAGAAACTACATCTATAGGTCCCCACCAAGTGTAGGCTATTATATCAACACCTTCAGAGATTGCTTTTCCCATTTCTTTGATATGAGAACGTAAATAATCTATACGATATGGATCTTTTATTGTGCCGTCTTCTTCTAAAATATCATTTGCACCTAGTCCATTTTCCGCGATTATTAGTGGTATTTGATATCTATCATATAACTGATGCAAGCTCCATCTTAATCCTACTGGGTCAATTTGCCATCCCCAATCACTAGCTTCAACATACGGATTCTTTATCCCATCTAAGATATTTCCTTGAATTCTTTCTTCATCTGGATTTGTACTTACGCAAATGCTTTGGTAATAACTGAAGGCACAAAAATCCACTGTTCCTTCTCTTAGAACTTTCTCGTCGCCCTCTTCCATACTTATATTAATACCATGTTTTTTATAATAAGCTTTAGCGAAGGATGGATAATATCCTCTTACATGTACATCTCCACATAAGTAATTTCTTAGCTGCATTGCTTCATTTGCAAGCATCATATCTTCTGGCTTACAAGTCAATGGATATTGGCATATATATGCAAGCATACAACCTACTTTAAAATCTGGGTTTATTTCATGAGCCAGTTTTACAACCTTAGCACTAGCTACAAATTGATGATGAAGAGCTTGGTATCTCATATATTCAGGAATTTCCTTTGGTTGTACATCTTCACCTTTTTCATTGTATAGTATTGCGCCACCTTGGAAAGCTTTTATATCCAAGGTTAAACAATTGATTTCATTAAAGGTAATCCAATACTTAACATCATTCTTATATCTATTAAATAGAACTTCACAATATCTTACGAAATGCTCAATCACTTCTCTTCCATACCATCCATTATACTTCTTAGTTAAATAGAATGGGGATTCATAGTGAGAAATTGTTACAAGTGGTTCAATATTATATTTCTTTAATTCCGCAAATACATCATCGTAAAACTTTAAACCTGCTTCATTAGGACTATCTTCTATGCCTGTTGGAAATATCCTTGACCAAGCTATAGAGAAACGAAACATCTTAAAGCCCATTTCAGCGAACAGTTTAATATCTTCCTTATAATTATGATAAAAATCTATGCCTTCATGAGAAGGAAAATATACACCCTTTTCAATATTCTTGTATACCTGTCTTGTTTTATTAAAAGCCGCTGCGCTTACATGATCTTGAGTACTTTCACCTTTACCATCTTCTAAATACGCACCTTCACATTGATTTGCTGCCACGGCCCCCCCCCAGTAAAAATCCTTAGGAAATAAATCTCTCATGTCTATACCTCCAATTTTGATACTTTCAAAATAGTATTTTCATTCTTTTCTTTTGAATCTAAATCTTTATCCACTAGATACTTATCACTGTTAGTTATAATAACTGGAATTACAGTGTCATATCCTGCTGACTTTATTTCTTTAAGTTCGAACTTCATTAGCAAATCGCCTGTGCTTACTCTATCTCCAACTTTAACTTTTGGTTCAAAAAACTTACCATTAAGTTGAACTGTATCAATTCCAATATGGAGAAGAACCTCTGCACCATTATCAGCTCTTAAAGCCAAGGTGTGCTTTGTGTCAAATAGCATTACAACTTCCCCATCACAAGGAGCATATAAGTTTCCTTCTGTAGGGTCAATTGCAATACCCTCACCTAAAATCTTCTTAGAAAAAACGTCGTCTTTAACTTCTGTAAGAGATACAACCTCTCCCATGATTGGTTGTTTTATATTAATTGTACTACTTATATTTTCGTTTGAGTTAGCATTTTGAAATGTTCTTTTATTATCAACCTTCACTTCTGAAACGTTAGAATCATCAGCTTCGTTTTTGTCTTCCTTCCATGAAATAAACGTTATCACAAAAGATGATACGAAAGAAACTGCAAAACCAGCAATTGCAAATATAAGATTCTTGCTATTATTTTCATCAATATACATTGGCATACTTGCAAGTCCAGGACCTACAGCTACAAATGCAGCAACTCCAAATATACCTACAAATAAACCACCTATTAAACTTGAGATTACTACACTTGCTAGTACACGTTTTCTTTGAAGCGTCACACCGTAAAGCGCTGGTTCTGTGATACCAAACAAAGCAGATATACCTGCAGATACAGCAGTGGATTTAAGCTCACTGTCCTTAGTACGAATTGCTACTGCAAAACTAGCTCCGCTTTCAGAAATATTGTGAGCTAAAGATGCTGGTAAGTATAATAGTTCTTTTCCCATTCCTGTTATAGAAGATATTGCATATGGAACTAAAGCTTTATGCATGCCAGTTGCAATCATGAATGGAAGTATAGCTGCAACAAGCCCTACAGCAATCCAACCAAATTTGTTAAATATGAATAAGATAACAGCTGTTAAAACTGTTCCAACCTTAAATCCAATTGGTCCTAAAAGTAATAAGGTCATCGGAACTGTTAAAAGCAGAGACATCATTGGTACAAAGAAAATACGAATAGGTTTTGGTGAAATCTTGGTAAACAACCTTTCCATATAGGCATAGAACAAGATACCAAGTATTGCTGGGAATACCTGTGATGCATATGCAACATTAGTTATAGGCAAAGATAAAAATGATGCTCCCTTACCTAAAAGTGTAGTCATATTTGGAAATAATAAAGTTCCCATTGCTGCAACAGCAACTAATTTATTCACATTTAATTTTGTTGCTGTAGTTATTGCAACCATTATTGGCAAGAAGTAAAATACTGCATCTCCGATATAACTTAAAATAAGGTAAGTCTGCCCTGTTTTATCTATAAGCTTAAACATATTTAATAAAAGCAATAAGGATTTTAATATACCAGCACCTGCTATTGCCGGTATTAGTGGCTGAAATACACTAACTATAAAATCTAAAACTACAGCTCCAATTTTTTTCTTACCTTTTGGTACTATACTGCTACCCTGCCCTCCGAACTTGCCAAGCTTAACTAATTCATCATAAACCTCAATAACATTATTTCCTATAATTACTTGGCACTGAGCAGCCATTACTACTCCTAAAACTCCACGAACCTTATTAAGTTCTTCTGTATTTACCTTACTGTCGTCTGCAAGTGTAAAACGTAATCTTGTTGAGCAATGCTCTAAGTGAGACACATTATTCTCACCACCAACAAGTTTTAAAATGTCAGTTGCTGTTTGTTTGTAATCCATTTTAAATTCTCCTTCTCTAAAATTTTTAATAGTTTACATTTTGGCCAAAACAATAACTAACAAAAAAAGACCCCTAAAGACGACAAAAAAGCTATCATCTTTATGGATCCTGCCTGCATTACCAGTCACATGTCCCGTTCTTTATTTTGTTAACTTAATTATAGTACATAAAAAAATAAAAAACAAGGATTATAAATAATTTTTGTAAACTTTTTCTTTCGCCATATAACTTGATATACACTACTTTATGATATATCCTATAAATACAATATCTTACAAATAGCCCGCTTACTGTTAATAATTTTCAAATTCTTCTCACAGTAACTAGAATAGTTTTTAAATTGAAATGTTTCATATTTATATCAAGTTTTAGAAATTTGAATAACAATTTCTTAGGAGGTTCAAATGAATAAACTAGGAAAATATACTTGGTTTGTTTTTGAAAAATCATTGCTAGTTGTAATAATATTATGCCTGATTTTTGCCTTCTTTTCATGTACTTTTATATTCATAGGTTTATTGTCAAATAGACCAGACCATATCAATAATAAAAGTACAGTTGAGTTCAAGGATCAAATTAAAGTATCTAATACTATTATAAAAAAAGTTGATATTTACAATCAAAACGCCAGTCTAAATATTGATTATAAACTAAAAAGCTCTCCAAAACCTGAAGAGCTAAGCGACATTTTTAATTCAACTAATGAATTTATCACAACAGATGAAGATATAAAGAATCAACTATCTAAAGCTAATGAACAAGTATTTATAAGAATGACCTATGGCGATAAAGTATATTCTTATTGGGGAAGTCAACATATTCGTAATATTACTAACTCAGATGGCACTGTCAGCACGGAATATTATACTACCTGGGAGCGCCATTAAAAAAGATAACAAAATAACCTATCATCTATTTACTTCTTTAATAATAGTCAACTTTTTAGATGGTCCGTCATTTAAATCCCTGTAATTAGGTGCTTTATATATTTCATACCCATACTCAGTTCCTTCTGCCACATATCTATTCCACCTAATAACTTGATATCCAAGTCCTCTATATTCAGTGGTTCCACCATCTTTAACCACGCCTTTACTAATTGCAAATATAGGTCTCATATCCATAGAAACTAACCTTGAATCTATACTATAAGTTATCTTAGGTACAAATGGAGAAAGTACTAGAATTAATATAACTAATAATAAAATTATGTATTTCTTTTTTGATTTTTTTCTGCTCTCATTTCCTTTCATTTTAATACCCCTTGTACCCGTATTATTTAATTAATAGATAATAAAAGTATCATTTAATTTCTTGTTGTTTTTCAATATATCCATTATATTACAAAACTTATTATAAACATACTCCATTAAAAAATTTTGTATTTATCCTGTTAAACATTAAAAGGAGAGTTTAAAAATACAAATTTACATATACAGTTGTTCATCTAGAGTTATAGATATACCATTTAAATATGATCTATAAATCAAGTAAGATACATTTAATAGTCAAAAAAAAGGTAGATAATTAAATTATCTACCTTTCTCAAATATTAAATATTATACTTTCCTAAGCTCTTCTAAAAGCCGATTATTTCGCTGTTCTGTCATAAAATTTCTTCGACTGAACAATTCAATAAATACAAAAAGCTCTCTTTCCGTATTTATGACTTGCTTGGTTTTATTACTACGCTTGTTCTTTATTATTACTTTGTTGCCTTTTCTTATGGTAACTAAAGCGCTTTTTAAAATTGCTTTAATATCATTGTATAAAAGCTCGTTTTCTTTCAAATGTCTTTCTCGTACCTTTTCTCTTATATAATCTCTTTGCACATCCTTAAGAAAAAGTCTATATAAATTACTTTCAAAATCATCATAAATGATTAATTCATTTTCTTCATTTTTAATCTTTCCAAATACTCTTTCCATGGCATCATAGGTAGTAATCCATATATCTCCAGCTTGTTTTATTTCGTGTTTATCAAACTTACCTCTTTCAATAGCTTTTCTAATAGTAGAGCCATCAGAAAATCCCCACTTCTTTGCAGCTTCAGATAAGGTCATCACAGCACTTAGATTATTATTAAGCTCTTCTTCATTTATATAAAACAACGCTTTTATATCTTCTGTACCTATATAACCATAAAAATTATCTAATTCACGTCCATATTGATCATATTGATTTGATATAAAAAATATTTTTTTCCTTTTATTTAATAAATCATAAACACTATCAACATCTATAATTGGTGTTATTTCGTTATTTTCTTCAGTATCATAAGCCTTAACTGGATAAAGCCTTCTATTTTCTATTGTAATGATACTAATACCACTCATAACATCTTCCTTCCGCGAATCTTATGAAAAAGCTAGCTGTATAATAAAAATCAACTATATCCTATTAAAGTACAACCTTCACTAGTTTTACTTTATAAAGTTAGATTTGCAGCTAATAATTTTTTAAAAGATTTCTACTAGTCTTCTATTACATCAAATAAACCTTGTGATTCTTTTGATGTAACATCAACAATTTTATAGAAAAATTCCTTCTGAGTCAATTCCCCTCTATCAATAGAATCATCTATTTTTCCATCTCTTAAAAATAAAAGTCTTTTTGCATAGCTTGCCACCATCGAGTCATGAGTAACCATAACAATAGCAATTCCATCATTAACATTACGCTCTTTTAACAGCTTAAGCATATCATGAGAATTCTTAGTATCCAAATTTCCTGTTGGTTCGTCTGCAACTATCATTTTAGGCTCTGAAACTAAGGCTCTCGCTGCAGCTGCTCTTTGCCTCTGCCCACCTGAACATTCTACAGGGAACTTGTCTAAAAACTCAAAAATATTAAGTTTCTTTGCTATATTTTCAACTCTTTCCTTTATCTCAGCTTTTGATTTATTTGCTAAAACCAATGGTACATTTATATTTTCTCTTATTGTCAACGTATCGATTAAGTTAAAATCCTGAAAAATATATCCTATATTATCTCTTCTAAACTCGCCAACTTTTCTTTCAGACATCTTATAGATGCTTTCTCCATTGAAAAGCACTGCCCCTTTTGTTGGATTATCTATATTAGCTAATATATTTAAGAAGGTTGATTTTCCCGAACCAGAGGGACCCATTATACATATAAAATCTCCTTCATTTACTGTTAAGCTAACTCCATTTAGTGCCTTTACTTGACTTTCTCCTCCATAAATCTTAACTAAATCTTTTACAGTGATTATCTCTTTCATCTCAATACCTCCAAATTTACTATTTAAATTTACATTACTAATTTCTTATAAATTAAATAAGAAACCAAAGTCATCAGAAGAAATATTCCTAAGAATAAACCTAATAAAATCATAGCAAGCTGAACAGTTACAATTCCAAAGGTTGCGAACTTAAATAGGTAAACAATTATATGTACTAATGGTATTATTATTGCGATACCATAAAGCATCATTATTTCTTCTTTTATAATCCTTTTTATAAGCTTTTTATAATATCCAATCAACCCTAACTGCCTATATATATGTTTTCTATAGGAAGCTTCTATTATAAATTTATATAGAATACTAACACCTAAAGACACTAAAGCACAAATATACACAAATATTCCTGCAGCTTTTATTTGATATATTTTTTCATTCATCCCTATCATATATATTAGAACAACTGTAGAAACCGCTAAAGTCACAATTAAAAAATTTACTTTTCTTAATGAGTAATGAAGATTGCTAAGAGAAATCATTTTAATTTTATCATTGGAATACTTATTCCTCTTTAGCTCCATAATCTTTTCTGGAAAATAATAACGCAATAATCTCTGTATTCCTGCCACTGAAATAAACATATATAAAAATAACAGTGAATGAAAAGCCTTCGAATTTAAGAATATGGCCGTTAATGGAATAAAGTATAATATTGTAGAAGTAAGGTGAAATCTCTTACCTTCTCTTTTCTTAGAATCCCCCCCAAAAATATTTTTCAAATTATCTGGAACCTCGATATTTCCAAAGTTCTTCGTTTTTGGTGTATAAAGCTGTCTTTTTCCATAAATTAGATCTTTTATCTCTTTATTGAATACAAAAGCGTAATCTCCAATAATTAAGTACGGACATACTATGAACGCAATTATTATTATAGTAAGTACCAAACTATCTTTAGAATAATGATATGAACTGACATTCATTCCTAAAAGTTTAAATAACACTTCTGACAAGATTGGCATTGTAGCTATTCCAAAAGCTATTCCAAGTACACTACCAACTAGTCCAATTAAAATATTTTGAAAACTTATTAACCCTATCATCTTATAAGAACAAACCCCATTTAATTCTGCGATAGCAAGTTCCTTAGATTTTTCAGTCATAAAATAAGAATTAGTAAAAAATACTACAAACATCAACAGAAGAGTCAAAAAGAATAACAACATCTGAAATGTTTCCCAAATTGTACTTCCAGCCGGTACATTCTTACTATCATCCATTAAATTATAGGCATAAAATAACGCTGATGAAGAAAAAGCTATTGATAATAAATAGGAAATAGTCTGCCTTAAATCAGTCTTTAGCATCTTAATTGCAAACTTATACGTGCCCATGTTCTACCCCCAATTTGCTTGCATTTTTTCATATGAAATTTTCAATTTTATAACATAATAAAAAATTCGCTAAAGCGATTTTCTTTAGTAAATTTTTTTTGCGCATCTGCCTTTTCTGAACGTATGTGAAGAAATTCTGGCAGGCGACATATTATTTTTTTTATTCTTTAACTTATACTATGTCTTAAGTCTGTTCTCATAATTATCCACTGATATAATTGAGATATAATTTCCTAAAGAATAAAATAATTATATTGTCACTATATAGTGACAATATAATTATATGCTTGAAAACATTTACTTACAAATCCAAATTAGCTTATTTTCTATTATATTTACCTACTTTGTTTCTATATCCTTCATTTCACTAGGTCGTGAATATAACAGCTAAATTATTTATTATAATTACTTTTTAATGTCTTAATAGAATAAAAAAGAGCTTAATCTTTCGGTATTAAGATTAAACTCTTTTCAATAGTGATTATTTTTTAACTTTGATGTACTAATGTTTTTTTAACCACTCTACAGCTAAATCAAACCAATGTGCACAATGCTGATTTATATGAGCAGCCTCAGAGGCAGTAGTTTCATCACATAATGATAATCCATGAACTCCATTTTCAAAAATATGTAGTTCATACGGCACTTTATTCTTAGTTAATTCAGATGCAAATTTTAATGTGTTAGATACATAAACTAACCCATCATCTGCAGTGTGCCAGATAAAAGTTGGTGGCGTATTTGGCGTAACATAATTTGTTGGACTAAGCTCTGCTAGTTCTTCTTTTGTAAGCTCTGATTTGCCAAATATAGCTTTATTTGAAACTTTCCAAAACTCTCTGACCCATTCATTGCCGATTTCTTCTACTTCTTCCTTCATCAAATTATAGTCTAGCAATGGATAACCTAAAATTACTGCATTAGGTTTAAATGTTTCATTGCTAACTTTGAATTTTTCTTTTAGTAATTCATCTTGCCAATGAACACCTATACTAGCAGCTAAGTGTGCTCCTGCTGAGAATCCACATATACTGATTTTTTCACTGTCTACAAACCACTCTTCTGCATTCTCTTTTATTACCATCATTGCTTTTGCTAAATCAAATAATGGACCTGGATAAACTGCTCTTTCGTTCACCTGAGGAAGATTACTAAAGTCAATTTCCATTTTATTAAAGCAAGTATTATATCTAAGCACAAAAGTATTATAGCCTTGTGTTGCAAATTTCATAGCAATAGGCTCCGCTTCTCTGTCAGAAGTTCCAAGATACCCACCTCCTGGGCATACAATTATGGAAGGTCTCTTTTTATTTGTCTGATACTCCATAGAGTTGTCCAAAATATAAGTAATTAGATTTACCTGTTCATTATCTTCCCATAGTTGAATTTTCTTAATTAACATACCAAATTCCCCCTACCCTTTATTACAAATTATTCACTACACAATTGTAACTCGTTTAATAAAAAAAGTCGCTGAATTTATTAAATCTTTTGTAAAGTATTGTATCTCTAGTACTTCATTATTGAAATTTACAACTTTAGATCTACACTCTCGTATGATTTATTTATTGAAGCATAAATATCTTGTAGCTTATCTCCAATGGCTTTTATATCCTTTTTCTTAACTATTTCATAGGCCTTATCCTCTAAGGAAGGTAAAGATCCATCAATTATTTTTTCTATTTTATCTTGAAACTCATCTAATGTGGATGCTTTATAAAGCTCTTTTCCATCAGAAAAGTCATCACTATAGATTGGTATATCTCTCACCAGCACTGAAATCTTCATTGCCAAAGCTTCCAGCAAAACAATGCCTTCTGTTTCCTCGTGAGTGAGAAATAAAAACAAATCACTGCCACTATAAGCATCTCTTAGCTCATCAGCAGAAATATATCCTGGAAAAATTACGTTCTTTGGTGCTTCTGCAATAGCTTTTTGTATATATGATGGCACAAGCTTTAAATTTGTGTAACCAAACCAAATAAAATTTACATGAGGCATACGTTTAGCTAATTTTATAAAATCACTGATTCCTTTTCGTTCTATATAATGTCCTACTGAAATAACTACTTTTTCACTTGGTTTCAACTTATACTTTTCTCTGAACCTTTTGGCTCCTTCAGGGCTTGGTCTAAAATAAGAAAGATCAATTCCATTTGATAAAGCGTATATTGGTTTTTTAATACCATAAGCACTCAATAACCTTTTTGAGTATTCTGTTGGAGTTATTATAACGTCCCCTAGGCTATAACAAAGCATAATCCACTTTTTAAAAATTGGTGCAAAAAAATTAGACCCTTTAAAGGAATTCTTAAAATCCTCCATGGTAGAATGTCCATAGTATACCACTTTCTTGCCTCTTATTTTTGCAATTATCGCAGCAAACACAGAATCAGGGAAAATCGTATTAAGTTGAATTATGTCATAATAATCTTTTTTATTTGATGTATATGCAATATTATTTTCTTCCATAGCTTTTTGCTGATGATGAATTGCTTTCCCTACCCCACTCTTTTCAACAATTTTTAAAGATCCTTTAAATAAAAATATTTTCATTAACAACTTCCTCCAACTTTTAGCTCATTATAATAACTTTGTATAATAACCTTTTATAAATGACTGCTATTCTATTTTAATAATGGCAATAAGTATTGCATTACTAAATTAAGACCAAAGCTATAGGCAGCAATGGCAAAAGGTTTGCCTAAGATTATAATAACAACAAATTTTCTCAAGTTTATTTTACTTACACCTGCTAAATAACACAGTAGATCATCTGGTGCAACAGGCATAAAAATAGCTATAGCAAATAACTTTTCAAAATTTGGTTTTTCAAGCCATTTCACATACTTATTAAAAGTTTTCTTCTTTGCAATACTTTGAACAAAAGAAAGTCCATATCTTCTAGATATGAGAAACGCTATAATTGATCCAATGCATATCCCTATATAGTTATAAATAAACCCTTTAACCGGACCAAAAGCTATTATTCCACCTAGGCATCCTATACCTCCAGGTGCAATAGGCAATATGGCTTGTACTGCTTGAAACACCATAAAAATCACTGGTGAAAACACTCCAAATTTATGCAAAAAACCTTCTAAGGCAGCCTGAGAAGTGAATAAGTGTTTTTGTATACCATAGATTATAAATAACCCTACTAAAGCCATTCCTAAAAACGTAATGCTATTGATTACGATATTTATTTTCCATTTTTCACGCCCAGTATATTCCATTCTTAAGCTCCTTAACTGTTTTCCTTTTATTTATTGTCACTATCCTATAGTTATATTAACTATTTATGTTATTTAAAATTCTCTCACCAGACCATGTGAGAGAATTTTAAAAATAGATTTCGGTTCGACCTGATAAATCTTTAGTTACAAATTATAATTTTGAAATTTTCTCCATTTAACTTCTTTTGAATAATTATATCAAGCAATTGTAAACTGCAAATACCGAAAAGTTAAACTAAAATTAAACTGAGCTCTAAATGAAAATAAAGTTTACTTTATGATAAAAAATAAAAAACCACTTCTGCCTCGCACAAAAGTGGTCATTATACCATTGGTATTAAAATTCATTAAATATTAATTTTTCAACTATACCTTGAATCTATATCCAGCGCCCCAAACAGTTTCTATATGAGTTGGATTTGAAGGATCTTTTTCAATTTTTTCCCTCAATCTATTAATATGAACCGCAACGGTTTTAACGTCTCCATAAGCGTCAATGCCCCAAATTCTTTCATATAACATCTCTTTGCTGAAGACAACATCAGAATTTGTGACAAGGTACAGAAGCAATTCATATTCTTTATTTTTAAACTCTATCTCTTCTCCATTAACATATACTCTATGAGTTTTTGGGTTTATCCTTATACTTCCAACGTGAATCTCTTCATTTTTATAGGATTGTCCTGCAGTAAGTCTTTCGTATTGAGCAATGTTGGACTTTACTCTTGCCACTAGCTCTGTTGGAGAAAAAGGTTTTGATATATAGTCATCAGCTCCTATCCCAAGGCCTCTTATCTTATCAGCATCCTCAATCTTAGCAGTTACCATAATTATTGGAATATCAATAATTCCTCTTATCCTCTTACAGATTTCATAGCCATCTATACCTGGAAGCATTAAGTCCAGAAGAATTAGATTATATTCCCCAGAAGTAGCCTGCTTTAATCCATCTTCTCCATTTGTCGCTATAAAAACTTCAAATCCGTTTATCTCCAAAAAGTCTCGTTCAATTTCTGCTATAGATTTATCATCTTCAATTATTAAAACTCTGGCCATCTCTGTTACCTCCTACGTTTTTATTTATAGGGAGTTTCATAATAATAGCTAATCCGCCATCCGTAACATTTTCTGCTAATATTGATCCACTTAGACGTTCAAGAATCTTTGTTGTAATAGATAATCCTAAGCCGCTGCCTTTACTCGGATTACTTCTTGAAGAATCTCCTCTATAGAATATATCAAATAACTTTTCAATTGCATCACTTGAAACTCCTGGGCCATTATCTTCTAACCTAATTTTTATATAATCATTTTCTTTAGTACAGGAAATTTTCATTTCCCCCTCTGACTTTTCCTTATATTTAACACTATTCTCCAAGATATTAATTAAAGCATTTCGAAGTTGAACCTTATCTACATTTACACAAATACTTTCAACGTTTTCTGTTAACATTATATTAAGTCCTTTATTCTTATACTCATAAGATAAATTTGATACCATCTCTGATAGATATTTTCCGATATCAACCTTCTCCAAATAGAATGGGAATTCCCCAATATCTAGTTTAGAAAATAAAAATAACTGATTTACAATATGCTCTAAGTCATTTGACTTACTTTTTATTGTATCTAAGTAATGCTTTTGTGTCTCTGGAGTAGATGCAACCCCCATCTCAAGTCCCTCTACATATGCTTTTATTGAAGTAAGCGGTGTTCTCAAATCATGAGAAATTCCAGCAATTAATTCTTTACGATTAGACTCATCCTTTTGTCTTGCCTTTACTGAGTCTGAAAGTCTCTGTGCCATTTCGTTAAAATCAGAGCAAACTCCTGCAAACTCGTCATTTTCAGTATACTCAATATTATAGTCTAAATTTCCATCACGTATCTGATGTACTCCATAAACCAAAGTCTCTATTGGCGTAATTATTCTCTTAAATACAAACTTTGTTAAGAATCTATTTGTAAGAAGTATTATAACAATAATGAATAAAAACATTATTATACCTTCATTAATTATCCTATTACGATAATCTTTATAATTCTCATTATCATGATTATTAAAGTTTGTATCTGTCAATAGGATAGTATATTTTCCTACATTAGCTCTATAAATAGCAATATTGTCCATAGAAAAAGTATGATTATTATTCTGCGCTAAAGCAATATTCATTATTGAACTATCTAAGTATGAAGAAGATGGATACAATAGTTTTTTACCTTCATAAATTGATAATGAAACTTTCAAAACACTATGTTTTCTATTAAATTCATCTACTACAGCCTTTATTTGCTCTACTTCAATAGTCTTTGGTAGATTAGATATAATCTGATCTATTTTTTTTATTGAATCATAAAACGGTTGCCCATCACCATCAAATAATTTCTCATCATGAGTTTTAGTTACTTCCATAACAACAAACATCATTCCAACAAACATAACAAAGCTTAAAAGTATTGGCACCACTAGTGCTAAGATGTTAGAAATAAATAATCGTCTCTTTATATTCAGGTGAATCACCTCTCTTTTTATTAACAGAATATATTTTAACATAAATAATCAATATTTTCTGCTAGCATATCTTTTGTACATCAAAGGTTTATCTTTAAAAATTTTTTATATAATCTCTCGTTGTGCAATTTGAACATTTCTAATATTATATTGATACTTTTCTTTAACACAGTTTTTTAATTCAAAAACGCTAGAACAAACCAATGACACTATCTCAGCACTTTTAGTTATGTCCCATAAAAAAGATGCTTCTCCTTGTACATATTCAGCAAGCTTACCATGAAGCATTTCTTTTAATGAATTCATTTGCCTAGTTTTATCTTCTAATTTATCTGATAGTTCACTTATATGATTATTTAAAAAATCATAGTTTTCAAGTAAATATTTTTGAAGATCACGTTCATATTTTAGATGGAAAGGTATATTACCAACTCCTCCTGATATATGTGCATTACAACAAAAATCACATAAATAGTGTACAACTATTCCTAACTGCATTGAATTATATAGATTAAATCTTTTTATAGCAATAAGCTTCTCTATCTTATCATTTATATATCCAAGTGATTTTTGCATGTAGTGAGGATGAGTTTTTACATGCCAACACTGATCAATCATCACAAGACCAAAGTTAAACATAAATTTAGAAAACCCTTTAGGTGTAGCATTTATATTGTTTCTAAAAGCCAATTCTGCTAATTTTACATGAGTCTTTATTTTCATAGTTAAGCTCTCCTATCCATAATTAATTATTAGTTTATAATTTTATATATTTTTAAGGAAAAACTCTTAATTTTCTATTGTTTACTAAAGACAACCCTCGTCAATATAAATTTCTTCTCTCTTTATCAAAATAAAAGTTTATATTTAACTTACCTTTCAGAATGAAGAAGCTCTGGTACTTAAACGTCTTACTTCTAACTCTAAAAACACTAAAATCTTTAACTCAATTTTATATAGAAACCTCTTCATACACCTTGTATATATCCATAGTTTTGTACAATTGTTCAACAGATTCTGCAAAACCTTCTGCTGAAAATCTTCTTGCAGTTTTTATTGCTTCCAAAGACAATTGCTTCTTCTTTAAATCATTAAATATAATTAAATTCAAAGCTTCAATAAAGTCTTCAGTATCATTAAAAAGGTACCCATTGACATAATTTTCAATGACTCCATCTAGACACTTATCTGCTTTTGCTATAACTGGTAATCCAGCAGCAAGAGCTTCTATATATGTAAGTCCTTGAGTTTCACTTTGAGAGGCACTTACAAAAACATCTCCAATTTGATAATACCTTCCTATATCGTCCCAAGGTCTTTCTCCTGCAAAGACTACTTGATCATTTATGTTTAAAGCATTTGCTATAGTTTCTAGTCTATGTTTATCTGGCCCATCACCAATTAGCACTAGTTTTACATCTCTATTAGATTTTAAATAGCCTTTTAAATTTATCATTATTTCTTCAATGTTTTTTTCTTTAGATATTCTGCCTACATATAATAAAACTTTATCTTTTGTATTTATTCCTAGACTTTTACGCAAGCTTTGTGCCGTATCAAAATTATAATTAACTCTAGAAAACTTATTTATCTCAATGCCTGTAGGTATAACTGAAATATCTTTTTGAACATTGTAGGATTCTAGCATATCTAGAACCTTTTTTGTTGGAACAATGACCTGGTCCGCAGAATTACAGAAACTAACACTTAATCTTCTTGCTGCTATCTTTGCTATTGGATCAAAAATTTTAAGTTTCACAATATAATGTGTGTAATCCTCGTATATAGTGTGGTATGTGTGAAGAAAAGGAATATTAAGTTCTCTAGCCATTGCTCTTCCAAAGATACCAAGTGAAAATTCTGTATGAGTATGGATTAAATCTAAATTTAATCTTTTTATAACCTTTGCCAGTCTTGGATTATAGAACAACCCAACCCTTCTTGCACTTGCGAAAGGTATACTAGGTACTCTGTAGACATTTTTTTCCCATCCTACTACCTTTGGATCTGTTGTTGTAAACACATATACCTTGTGACCTATATTTTCAAGGTATTCTTTAAGCATTAGTACCGAAGTGGCTACCCCGTTTATTTGTGGATAGTAGGTATCGGTAAAAAGTCCTATATTCATTCTCCTTACTCCTTTTAACTCATAATTAAGCTACATATAAAAATTTATCTATTAATCATATAAATGATTTTCACTCTATTAATTAATACTTGAGTCTATGTTTAAGAATTATGTTGAGATTAAGTGGGTTCTCAAGATATGCTATAACGTATCGGATGGCTAACCGCTTAGTTTCAACATGATGCTTTAAAAATGTCATACATGTTTACCTTCTGACATTTATTAAAACATTTTTTATATTTCCAACTTCAGTATAAATTAAACAGGTTAAATCTAAAGTATTAATTGTTAAACTATTTATAAACTAACTTTAAAAGTTTGTTAAAATTGCACTGGAAATCTAAATACATACTTCTGATGAAGGATTATAACCGTATAAAATCCCTGTGTTTATGTATTAAAAAAATGTTGTTGGTTATATACAAATATCCAACAACATTTTTTTAATACATACTTATAGTGTTTTTTATAGTAACTATTAATCATATTTATTTCAAGAAACAGCCATATCAAAATTTAATTTATTCATTTCACAAAATCCCCAATTATAGAGATTTTCAGCATATATAAATTACCACATCATCTTTTAGATAACGACTATATTGCTCTGAATTTCTTTAATGCATTTGCAATACCATCTTTGTCAACTTTATCAGTAACATAATATGCAATAGATTTAATCTCATCTGTACCATTTCCCATGGCTATTCCATGTTTCACAAGCTTCAACATTTCAATATCATTTTGAGCATCACCAAAAGCAAAGGTATCTTCTTTGTCTATTCCTAATCTTTTGAATAAGAACTCAACTGCTGATCCTTTAGAAAAGCCAGGTAAATGTATATCTAATCTAATATTAGCTTCTACATAAGCATGTACTACCCAATTCGTTGGTAGTTTTTCTTTGAATTCTGTCATATCTTTTTCACTTTTAAATAGTATTGTCCCCATATTAGCATGTACATCTTCTATCTTCCATATTTCTATAGAATCCTTAGGTTTGTCAGGTCCACCTAAAAATAATTCTCTTTGCTTAACACAAAGTGGGTGATCAAGGTCGCTGCACCATACACCGTGATGCCCACTTAATAGATATTGAGCATCACATTTATCAGACAAATCCATTATATATTGTATATCTTCTATCGAAAAATAATTATCATGTAAAACTTCATCTTTAAACACTATGTAATTTCCATTACAAAATATATACCCATCAAAGTCTAATTTTGAGATAGTATTAGGAACTGCTGATCTCGCTGTAGCTACTACTGTATAGTTACCATTTTCTCTAAATTTTTTTAGTGCTTCGATAGTACTTTGTGCTGGCTCAATCATTCCAGAAGGCACATCCACTAAGGTTCCATCGATATCTAAAAAAGTTATCTTATTTCCCATATAAATCCTCTCCCTTGTATATACTACTATGTTTAATAACATTAAAGCTTAATTTAATAACATTATGATTCTTAACTATTAAAATCTTGAATCATATCACAATGATAAACAATAGAATTAATAAATTGCTTAGTTAATTCATAAGTAATCAATTAAATTAAACTTACAGCTATATTTACACACTTACATTACATTTAAAATTCTATCACAAGATGAAAGGTGTGAATTTTCTTGTTTTGAAAACATATGCACCAAATGATGATGTTTTAAATTATCCTGCATTCTTAGAAGTGAATCCATTCATTTTTCATTGATTCTATATAACTTTTTTTCATTATTTCAATTAAGTTTTGTAATTTTATGTCGAATATTGATATATAAAGTCTTTTTTTGTTTTACTAGAATACTATCATTCATTCTCATATATCCTGATGTTTTAATATTGATAAATCTAACCATGAAATAATCTTAAAGAGAGGTCTATTATATGTCATTTACACTTGTGTTCCTTAGTATATACTTTTTTCTTTCCGCATTACTGTCAGTATTTTTTGCAGCATATGCTATATCAAAAGGAACAACCACATTAGTAAAAGTCTTCTTTTCACTTTGTTTACTTGTTAGTATTTATTTATTTAGCTATCTTCTGGAGATTAACAGTAGTTCATTACCTCAGATGATGTTTTGGAATCAGATTCAATATATAGGGATACCATTTTATCCAGCCTTATGGCTTTTACTATCTCTAATTTATACAAAAGCTATAAAAACCTTTAGCAGTAGTACTTTTTTCATTATATTTATAGTACCTATTTTGATTTTTTTGATGCAGCTTACAAATCCAATGCATCACATTTACTATAAATCACTTATGCTAAAGAAAGAATTTGGGTTAAATTTTCTTACTTTCAATAAAGAACCTTGGTATTTGTTTTACTGTATTTATATAACACTTTACTTTCTTATAGCTATATCATGTTACGTAAAAAACTATCGAAAAGTTGCAGCCTTTGAACGCTCAGGCTATAAGATTATGATTTTAGCTTCTCTACTTCCTTTTATAAGTTTTGAACTGCTTTTAATGAACCCAGGTAATGTGAGTATAAATTACGTAGCTCTAATACTTCCATTTTCTTTCTCTTTAATTCTTATAGCTATATTTAAGTATGATTTCTTAGCACTTAAAACTTTAGCTAGAGATGTTCTATTTGAGAAAAGTTCTGATGGTATGATTTTGATAGACAATACAAGTCGTCTTATGGATTATAACCCTGCTGCTGCGGAGCTTTTTCAAGAACTAAACAATTCAATGAAAGGCAAAACCATTGAGTTCATTTTGGGGAGCCAAATTGACCTTCTTAAGATATTAAATACCAATGATACTAGCGATATAAAAATTTCTCTTGGTGATAGCTATGGATATTTTGAAGTGAAAACAGTGACTATAAAAAATGATTTTGGTAATATTGTAGGTCGGCTAATAAATCTTATAAATATTACTGAAAGAAAAAATGATCAGGAAGCGCTAAAAATACTTGCCTCTACAGATGCTCTTACTAACCTTTATAATAGAAATAGATTTATGCAGCTAGCCAACCTTCAAATGGAGTGTTCATCTGACTATAATACCAACTTTACACTTCTGATGATTGATATAGATCATTTTAAACATATCAATGATACGAATGGTCATGCTGCAGGAGATGCTGTTTTAGCTCATTTGGGATGTGAAATGAAAAAGTATTTTAGAAGAACTGATATAATAGGACGTTTAGGAGGGGAAGAATTTGCTGTAATATTGCCATCAACTAGCCTAGATGCAGCAAAAAACATAACAGAATTCTTCTGCGATATGATTTCTAAGGAACCTATTATTTGTGGAAATAAACCTATCTATTTTACTTTGAGTATAGGAATTTCAGTATATGATAGAAGACTTGAAACTTTTAGCGAAGTGCTAAAGCTTGCTGACGAAGCACTTTATGAATCTAAAGAAAATGGTAGGAATAGAGTAACGGTTAAAGTTTTATAGTTTTCTATACAGTAAAAAAGCATTAACAGCTTATATTCATAATATATCTGTTAATGCTTATATTATATGGTTTTATATGGCTTGAATCTAGAAAATTTAAATTACTATCTACCTTCAATTAATGTTTTAGCATCATAAAGCATAATGTCAGCCTCATGTATCATGTTTTCAAAGGTTGTTTTAATATTTGGTTTATATATAGAATATCCCATGCTTATGGATAATGAATAAGTCTTACCTGAATACTCATTATATTTATTAAAATTATAATTAACAAAATCTATAATTACTTTTGCATCTACTTTTGAAGCCTTGTTAACAGCAATAGCTATAAATTCATCTCCACTTATATGTGCTACGATATCATCTTTTCCAAAGGACATTCTTAGAAGATTCCCGGCAGTTCTAATCGCTTCATCCCCCTCTTTATGCCCATGGAAATCATTTATTTGCTTTAATCTATTTAAGTCTCCATAAAACAACGTAAATTTGCCTCCAGTAATCTGCGCAGCTCTAAAAAGGGATCTGCCTTGATCATAAAGACCTCTTCTATTTAGAAGCCCTGTCAATTCATCTATATACACAGCTTTGTTTTCTTCAAGAAGCTTTTCAACCTTTTCAAAAGCATCAGAGAATTTTGCTGCTAATATATAGGACTGCGAAAATATAAAAATAAATAACCCTATTGGAGTAAGTGATTTAGTATACATCATACCTGCCTGCAATAAAATATCGTGAATCACTGCAGTAAGGAACACTAAAAATCCAAGTAAAATTATAATAGCCCCTTTATTCTTGTTAATTATCTCTTTAATAATAATATATAAAATATAGCAAAATAGCAAAACACCCCATATCTCAAAATACAGTAAAAAAGTATCGTAGACTTCGATGTTTGTACATATTGTTATTACACTAACAAGTATTGTAATAATGTTCATTGCTTTTACTACTTTTTCTGAGAATTCATGCTCAAAAATCTCTTTAAAAAACATAACTATAAATGGTAGTGAAATATATACTGTCAAATAAGCTAGTTTATTAAATAAATCAAAAGAAATATTAGGAAGGATATCAAAAATAATTCTTTCGCTAACTATTGCATTTCTTAGTGATATACATAAACAAAAAATACCGAAGTATAACGGAGCTTTATTTTGAGGCCTCCTATAATATAAAGCAAAATGATAGATTCCCATTATTACAAGCGCACCTATAATAAAGGCATCGGAAGCCACCCCGCTAACATATTCCTTTTTTATCTGTTTCGCATCTCCCATATAAATACTTTGAACTGTTCCTACTACATTATTAAAGTTTGACATTTGAATTACTATTTCTACTTCACTTTTATTATTATTAAAAAATGCAATTTGATGCTCAAAGCTTCCTGACGCACTATTCTCGTCTTTACTTACCTGCCCTGAAGAAGCTAGCAGCTTACCGTTAATCCATATCTTTGAAGCGGATAAAAGGTATTGAGTCTTTATTCCATAAAGTCTATCCTCATCAGGTTTCAGCTTGATGATAAGTCTCATGGTACCATAACCGTATTTAGGTAGTATTTTATTATACACAGAAGTTTTTACTGTGCTTGGAACTTGTAAATAATCATCAACCTTCTTTATACCATTATTAAAATCCTTTGGTTCCAGTAACTGCCCCCAATATAATTCCCATTGGCCGTCCAACTTAGCTATTCTACTACTATCAAAATCAACATCGCTTAAATCTACTTTTCCTTGGAAAGCTCTAGGTATATTATCTTTTTGAACATCACATCCAAATAAAAAAAGTGTTGTAAAAATGAAGAAGATAAGAATTAAATTTTGCTTTTTTAAAATTGAAGTATTTTTCTTAAACATCACTCAATGACCCTTCTTTAAGTTTTCCTGCAACATTCGACCTTATTTATTTTATTCTTTTGAATTTTACTTAATTTCATATTTTAGCTGTATTATTTTTACTATTACATACAGGCTAATATTTGTCAAGAATATTACGTTTTTCCATTAATTAGTTGAACTAGTTAGTTAAAGAGTAAACTTCATCTTGATTATTAAAATATTAAATAAGTATATTTCTGGTTTTAATATACTTATTTAATACTTTTATTATTTGAATAATTTCAACTGTTACCCTAATGTATAAATTAATTATACATTAAAACACCATAATTTTTAACCATTAATGTATATACTTTGCAAAAGTGTTTATTTATATATTAAATAAAATAAACTTCTTTTTCATAACTGGATAAATTCCATTACATACTTTGGATAATTTTATGTTTTTTTAAGATTTCCCGTGACGAGGAATCTATATATTTCTGCATTTTCCTACGAAAAAACAAAAGTTTCTTCTTTTACTTTGTGGGGATTTTATCTTGATGAAAGGTTCCTATGCATTTTTTACAATACCATATATAACATTTCATTTATTCTAAATAAATTTTCAAAAAAGCTCTACATAATAAATTACTGTATAATCTATTATGTAGAGTTTACATATGTGAATTATTGTCCTACTACATCAATTAATGGTCCATCTATAAGTTGTCCTTTTTTTATAAAAGGTAAAACCGTGGAACTTGAAAAATCCTTTGGCGCGTAACTATTAGGTGCATATCTTCTTGTTAAAAGTCCCATATGTATAAAAGTGTCTGCAATTAATTCGCTGCAAAAATAACTATCGTTAACAATTTCTTTGTGAAAAACTCTGGCTTCAAAAAATTCTTTGCTTAAATCAAATTCTGACTCAGGAAAAGTGTCCTTATGTACTTTTCCAACAAATGTCTTAAGCTTTTCCAACATTTCTTCAGTTATTTCACAACCATTGTAACGAATTTGGAATATATTATCTTTCTTATCTTCAACATCAGTTATAAGCCTTTTCTCCAAATCAACAAGCATTGGTCCAATTTTTGATTCCTTTAGCTCCACATCTGGCAAATTTACCAATATGTTTGATTCCCAAAGTAGTAGTCTGTTGCTGTTAGTTATTCCTAGATTCTCTGGTCTTATTACCATCCCTACATGAGACCAAGGACTTCTAGTAATTACTTCGTTAAGCTGACTGCTTAAAAGCAATCCGTGAAAAAGAATAAGATCACCTGTCTTTAATTCATCTTTTACTTCATCATAAAAAACAGTGTTACGTTGCATAAAGTCTCCCCCTATTACATGACTAATTTCTACTAAATATTTATTTATTCTACAACATTTTCACTATTTCATAAAAAATGGTATCTGTCAATATATTATTTATTAAGTACATAATTCATATGATAAAACTTTTGATATTAATTCACCTTACAATATAAGAAACTTTCCTCTATTTCAAAGATTTATAACAATAAAATTGCAGAATGACGAAATCATAACTTTAAAATCCAATGTGGACTTCATATCAATTGGTGAAACTATAGATGTCTATTATACTAAAGAGCAAAAATTGATATACAAACCAAGAAAATTGAATTTTACACAAAAAAAATCAGACTTAAATTTGTAAGTCTGATTTTTCTTTGTGGGCATTAAGCAAATATTTTAGCTGTTCTTCGAATTAAATTATAGCTTGTAAACCTTTAATTTTTAATATCCATTGTTGTAAAAAAAATTATCCTTTCTTGCACATCTTTAGATGAACCACTTCGTAATTAAATTTATATTTTCAAATCCTCCTCTCTGAACCCAGAGGGGTTTTGAAAATAGTTTACGGATTGAAGTGCTTCATCTTTATTAAAGCAATCTAAATACTTGTTCTACAGCATCCATCATATTTTCCTTTGCATTTTCATGGTTCATCGCTTCCTCTAAGGTTGTAACTCCTCTTACAATTGGAAAGAACGCATCAATTCCTGCATTATTGCATTCTTTAGCTTCTTTAGTGACACTTCCCGCAAAAGCTATAACCTTTTTATTATATTTCTTTGCAAGCTTTGCAAGTCCTACAGGGACTTTACCCATTGCAGTTTGAAAGTCCAACCTACCTTCACCAGTGACTACGTAATCTGCGTCAAGTATTTCTTTTTCAAGTTCGATGGTCTTAAGTATAAGTTCAATTCCAGGAGTTAAATCTGCGTTTAGAAATTCTAAAAACCCAAAACCAAGCCCTCCCGCTGCTCCCGCTCCCTTTGCTTCTGAGAACTTCTTCCCTGTAAACTCTTCTGAAACCTTCGCATAATTTCTCATAGCTTCATCTAAACTTTTCTTCCTCTCCTCAGTAACTCCCTTTTGAGGTCCAAAAACAAAGGTGGCTCCATTTGGTCCGCATAAAGGATTATTAACATCACAAGCTACCTGAAACTTACAATCTTTTAGTTCCTTCATTATATGTTGGTTTGAAATATGTACTATTTTGTCTAAGGCCTGTGCTCCTTCTCCAACCTTTTGTCCATCCTCATCTAAGAACTCATAACCTAAAGCCATAAGCATACCAATACCACCATCATTGGTCGCACTGCCTCCTATTCCGATAACAAAATGACGTGAGCCTTTAAAGATAGCATGTTTTATCATTTCACCTAATCCAAAAGTTGTAGCAACCATTGGATTTTTCTCCAAATCATTAACTAAGGTTATACCTGCAGCTGAAGCCATTTCCATTATCGCAACCTTCTTTTCAGCAAGATAACCATAATAAGCTTCAACAGGTTTTCCCATTGGACCAGTTACTTTAACCATTATTTTTTCTCCACCAAGGCCTTCCAGTAGTGCACCAGTAGTCCCCTCTCCTCCATCTGCCAGTGGTTTTACTACAATCTCAGCATATGGTTTCACTCTCAAAATACCTTCCTTTATTGCATTTCCTGCTTCCATTGAAGAAAGACTTCCCTTCATAGAATCTATAGCTACTACAATTTTCATAACTTTCCTCCAATCTCTGTTTATTAGCTTTAAGTAAATATTTTAAGCTTATTGTTTATCTTTTTTAACAACTTTAATAAATATATCATCTCTCACTAGAATTTATATTTTTAAATCTACTATCTTTGCGTGCTAAATTGCAATATAAAAAATTAAATTCACATGCTTTAAGATGAATTTAATTACTCTTAAGTATATAATTGTAAATACAAAACATTGTCAAAGTATATATTTAAATTAAATACACTATTGTCATCACTATATAAATCATTTGTAATATTGTACCATATAAAAATAACTTTGGGCGAAAAATAAAATACCTCATCTATTTTTAAGAATCAGCATATTAAATTTAAGTAGAAAAGATAAAATGAAAGGATGTAGATAATTATGCCTCTAAAAACAGGTAGATTTTATGAATGTGCAAATGTTGAAATAGATAAGAATAAGTGCACTGTCTGCGGGCTTTGCGTAAAAGTATGTAAAGGTGCTCCATTATATATAGAAGAGAAAATGGTTAAGGTAGACCAAAATAGAGTATTTGGGTGTATTGCTTGTGGACAATGTATGGCAGTCTGTCCAAATAGAGCAATAAAAATTACCGGAAGGGATCTGACACCAAACGATGTAATTGACTTGCCTAGAATTCCCGATAGAGCTGATTATGAAAGTTTAAAATCATTAATGATATCTCGTAGAAGCGTTAGAGACTTTAAGAAGCAAAGAGTTGATCGTGAAATAATAGATAAAATATTAGAAACCTCTGCAACAGCACCTAATGGTCTAGGTAGCTCTGATGTTCAAGTATTAGTTCTAGATGGAAATGAAAAAGTTGAAGAATTCACTTTAGAATTAATTAATGCTCTAAAAAAGAATAAGTGGTTATTCTCCCCAATAATGCTTAAAATTTATCGTCCATTTATAGGAAAAGAAAACTACGATTCCTTAAAAACTTTTGCGTCAACTGCTATAGGCACATTCATAACAAATTATGATAAGGGAACAAACTGGTTAACCTATTCTGCACCTTTGGCCATGCTTTTTCATTCATCTCCATATGCTGATCCTGTTGATTCATACATCCCAGCAACTTACGCTATGTTAACAGCACAATCATTAGGATTAGGAAGTTGTATGCTTGGCACTCCTAATTTATTATTAAATCTCTTCGGAAAGAAAATAAAGCAAAAGTATGGTATACCATTGAAAAATAAGAACGGTATAATGGTTATCTTCGGATATCCAGATATTAAGTATAGATTTGCAGTGAAACGGAGGCTTTCGAATATTAAATTCTATTAGTACCTCCTATATACATGTTAGGTTCACTCTATAAATGTATTAAAAAAATGTTGTTGTGGCAACAAGACAATATTAGCTATACAAGTTCAATCTTAATATTTAGTCATTATCTCGTCTTGTTTTGAAAAAACTTCACTCTAATCTAATTAGGTTGTTTTTAAATTTAGTAGACAACCTATGGATGTTAAATCACCAACATTTTTTTAGTACATAACCTCAGTGATTTAAGATAGTCGTGCTCAGCCATATAAAGCGATATCACTTCATCCCATAATTTATATTTTCAAATTAAAGTTTTACATATTTATTTTCAATCAAAGCTACTTAAATTCTGTTGTTTCACTTTTTATCAGCATTACGAATTTATATTTTTATCCTTTACTACATTTGACATTCCAAAGATTATCGGAATTACAATTGTTGAAAGTAATATTCCTTTGAAAATAGTGTGATAATTACCACTAATATTAACTCTATCCACAGCCATACTGCCAGCCATATATATTGAAAAAGATATTATAAATGAAATGACTTTTCCTATATTATTTTTGCTAAGCCATTTTTTTAAGTTTAATTTAGATCCCAAGAAAATAAGTATACAGCATGAAACAATATATGAAACTAAAAAGATTATTACAGTAACCACCCATATTCCCTCACTTCTTTATAAATTTAATATTATGCTATTCCATATTATCTTGAAGCTTATTTGTATTTCCTAGCATAATATTAATTTCATTTATTTCTCAATTTTCCTTCATTACATAATCAAATTTCCATATAGTTCAGTGTCAAGACTTTCGTTCATATGTCTTACCTTAACAGCTTCAGGCAGTGTAGTTGAATACACGCTTATCAAATAATCGCATACCTTGGCTTTCCTCTGGTATGGATTTTGTTTTCTTTCTATTGCTTGAACACTGCTTTGCTTAATTATAGTTGTTGTTTTTGTAAAACTTCCTCCACTAGCAAGTATTAGTTTTTCTGTTACTCCTAGAGAAGTATTTCTGTAGTTTAAGTATCCAAATAGTATATTTATTAAAGTTATTATAACGATGACTCCTATTTTAAACTCACTAGGTATAGGTTTAGCTAAGAAATATAATGGTATAATTACTATAAGTGGTAACAACACTCTCATAACAATAAATCTTTTTAGGCTATGCTTAGGAGGTCTTTTAATATCAGCTGAAAAAATCATCTCTGGAAGCAAAGAAGCTAAGAACCTTTGCTTAAAATCATCATTCGCAATAGGATATAATATTGCTTTTTCATTTTTTTCATCTCCATAACCTATGGTTATTGCTTCTATAGTGTAGATACCTAATACCTGCTGGAGTGTTCCCTGCTTATATTTTAATGCATGAATCTTATCTATTGGAATTGAATACTCTTTTTTACTAAGTAGTCCATAGCTTATATTAAAGTTTTTATCTTGAACTTTTATAGTAAAATTGTATAACTTAACTATTTCAAAGATTATTGCTAATAAGGTCATAACAATATATACAGCTAAAAGCATTCCCATAATCATAAATACAAGCTTTACTCTATCCTGTAGCATTAAATTATTCATATCAATCGAATTAGTCAAATTTTTTACTATAGTAGTATTTGTGATTTTTTCTACATCATCAGCAAAATTCATTACTGCAAAATATCCCCCAAGCGCCCATCCTAGTTTTCCTTTTGTTATTGCATAAAGCATAATTTCTCTTATAGAAATCACTTTTTTAGGTATTTCTTCTTTCTTTTCTTCCTGGAAATCAATATCTGCTGTGTTATTTTTTATATTTAATACAGTGTCTCTAAGCATTTCTGCTAATTTATATTTAATTTTTAATTTTAACTCAGCTTCTTTTCCAATGGCACTTCCACTATCTATTTTAACTGTACATAGTCCAAGAATTCTATCAAAAACTCCTTGGCCCATATCAATAGTGTTTATCTTATCAAAGGGTATTTCCTCTCTAGATTTTTGAAATACACCACTTTTATAAATCAACATATTATTAGCAATATAATATTGTGTATTAAGCCATTTTTTTATTTGTATAACCACTGTACTAACCACTATTACTGCTCCACCGATATATATATATTTATTGTGACCAGATATTAATATTATTAACAAAAACCAAAATTGTCTTAGAGATTTTAATACATCTTGTACTATAACAATCCAATGATTTCTAGTAGGGTTATCTATCATTTTCTGTCACCTTTTCCTTAACCTTATCCTTCAAAAATTCACTTATCTCTTCTGCTTTAGACATTTCAATATTAGGGATCTTATGTTCTCCCCCTGCCGTGAATATCTGAAGATCAGCTAAACCAAAACTTCTATTTATAGGGCCTTGATTTATTTTGATATGCTGAACTCTTACAATTGGTATTATTACAGTTTTAACCCAATAGATCCCCTCTGAAAATTCTATCTTATCCTTATTTACTGAATAACTCCATTGCTTATATTCGAGCTTTGGATATACTATTGTATTTAAAAGTAGTAATCCTATTATGATTGCAATTCCGATATACAAATATATACTAGCTGTGCCATCAAGAAAATCAAATTTTGTTCTTAGAAGATAAGTACCTCCAATTAATATGATTGAAACTATAGCTGTGGATATGGCTCTAGAAATAAACCAAGATTTGATTGCATTGATATTTAATTTATTAGTTTCCATAAGTCCTCCTTAAGAAGTATTAATAACCATATTATAAACTATTAATTATTGCTTTTCAAGTTTTTTCTATAAATACTCTATAATTGTCAATTCATTTAAAACATGTGTTTATCACTCGTTCTTTGTTTAAATTCCTTTTCTCAATTTTGATTATACATAATTCCGTACAACTTTCTATATTTTCTACAAAACCATTCATTTTTCGCTATGTAAATAACGCCTATATAAAATAAATTTTATAAGAATATAAGTTGATGAATTATTTAAATTTTAGCAGATAACTTGAATTCACGTTAAGGTTTATATTAATCATCATTTACGAGTAAATCATTTAAGTGAACCTTTCATAGTTAATACAAATAAAGCCATGGGCAATATAGAATTATCTCTCTATTTACCCATGGCTTTCGTATTATTTAAGACTTATATATATTTGTATAGTGGTTCCGAAATTATTTGGTTTTGTTTAATCTACAAGTTCCTTCGAATCAATTTAATAGTCAATAATTTAAAATTTATTTTATCATATATTTTCATTAATATATTTTATATAAAGATGTACCTTTCTAATTTTAAATATGCTTTTAATTACAACTTCTAAAGTGCGGAATTAGCTCTATTTATATATTTATCTAACAATTCATATATCCATGTATTTAGCTCAGTAAAACAATAACCTAAATTACTAGCACGATCAATATCAAGGCTAAATGACTCTTGTCCATTATAGGATCCTTCTAAGCCCTCAGATGAATATATTGCTTTTATTTTTGTTTTATGTTCTACATAATCAATTATTTCCTTCAATGAAATCGTACCAATATTATTGCCATTAATAGGGCCAACAAACTTTTGCTCTGCTACCCATGCTAAAAATTCTCCTGCTTCAGCTGAATTTATAAATCCTATCTGTTCATTTATATTATCTAGATTCATTGGATTTCCATTGATTATTTGCTCAACATAAAAATAAAGTCTATTAGTATAATCATCTTCTCCAATTACATAAGGAAGCCTGACAGCAACAGCTTGAAGCTTAGGATATTCTTGAAACAACGCACTTTCAGCTTGGCGTTTTACTTCAGCATACCGATAATCTTCTCTGGAACACCATTTAAGATCATGTGAAAGAGGTTCAAACTCATTTTCAGAAGTTAATAGATGCTGATTTTCATAAACCGATGCAGAAGATGTCATTACATATCTTCCACATTTTAAAGAATCAAGCAAAGCCTTCACATCATTTGAACAATAAGCAATATTATCACAAACAACATCATAATAGTGTTTACCAATAGTTTCTTTTAAACTATCTGAGTTAGTCCGTTCAATAATTATTCTATCAACTTTATCTCCAAAATTATCTTTTGCTTTACCTCTAGTAGCAATTGTCACTTCATGACCTTTACTTATTAATGAATCTACTAAATGTTTGCCAAAAAAGCGAGTACCACCTAATACTAATACTTTCATATTTATCCCTCCTAAATATATGCTTTTTAATCATTGAAAATTTATTTAATAAATAATACTTCCTCTACAAATCTTATATTTTTAAACCTCTAAACAGTTTTTAGCTTCATAGGTTTTGGAAGAAAAAAACATACAATTGATGCAAATATGCATAAAACTATGGCTGCATAAATGGAAATCTCATATCCTCCAGATACATCATATAAAAGTCCTGGAACATAAGCACCTAAAGCAGAACCAATTTGGTGACTGAGAAATACCCATCCTAATATAAGTCCTATAGAATAATTTTTAAAATATCTTGTTGCAAGTAATTGAGTAGGTGCAACCGTAGCAAAATCTACTAATCCAAACACTACTGCAAAGGCTAATAGCATAAACGGTTTATGACTATGTATTAAAATTATCAACGACATAGCTCTTACAGCGTATAACACACCAAGCATAATCCTGTTATCCAATTTATCTGCAAGTATCCCAGATAATAAAATGCCTAAGATATTAAATCCCGCTAAAAGGCTAACCGCTGCACCAGTTACCTCATTTGAAAAGCCACATTCATGAGATAATGGAATAAGGTGAGTGTCCATCAGACCTGTTGTGGTTATCCCACAAATAAAAAATTGAAAAAGCAAAAACCAAAACTGTCTATATTTTGCTACCTCCCAAAAAGATACCTTAGTTTCATTTACAACTTCATCATTTTTTATTTTTATATCATTCTCTGCTTGCCCTATTGCCTTAAGTCCTTTTTCTGAAGGATGATTTTTTAAAAACTTAAGTAAAATAGGAAAGACAATAAGCACGAGAAAGCCTCCTGTATAAACTACAGTATTTCTCCATCCAGAATTATTAATCAAAGCTAGACTAGCAGGAACTATAAGCATCTGTCCTGCTCCTCCACCAGCCTCCATTATGCCGAAGGCTAGTCCCCTTTTCTCATAAAACCAATCTGATATTATAACTGTTGTAGCTACGTTGGATAGGCCTCCAAACCCAATTGATGCTAAAATGCCATACAGTATAAATACTTGCCAAGCTTCAGTCGCAAAGTGTACTAAAAAAATATTAATTCCTATAAAAAAAGCACTGAAAGACATAACTTTGCGAACACCAAACTTATCAATTATTTTACCAGATATAGGCTGAGAGATACCGTAAATCACAAAGCTTAAGGTAGAAATCAATGAAATTGTACCGCGATCTAAAGAAAAGCTCTTTTCAAAAGGCTGTATAAATGCTCCAAAGGAAAGTCTTACCCCTTGTGCTGCTAGTAGCCCAAAAAAAGATAGAAACAGGATAACCCAAGCATAATGAATATTATTTTTATGTTTCATATTACCTCCACTGTACAGTCTCTGAAATGCATCAAGTACTATAACCCTTTCTAGATTTAATCTATGTTTGTTAGTATAAAGTACATCTATAAATTTGTAAAATTGAATTTTTCGAATTTATAATTCATAATTTTAGATAGGTCTTTGCATTTATGGAAACTTAATTTAGCTCCTTATGTAGATGTATAAACTAATTCAGTCCTTGAACTCAAAATAAAGATTTCGATGAATCTACGAATCTTTATTTTAATTGATTTAAATATGAAGTAATTTATCACTAGAGTTTACAGCTTGAAGTTAAAATTATACTCATGGTATTAGATTAATATTAAGAAAAGTACTAATTGAAGTCTTATTACACTTCAATTAGTACCCATATAAACTTTTCTTTTACACAATAAATACTGTTAATCAAAAGCAATAATTATACTCCATGTACGCTATTTTGTATTTTGTTTCTATTTTATAAATTTTTAAACTAAAGATGCTCAAACTCCGTTTTCCATTTGTTATTTTTCAACCATTCGTATAACTGATTGGATTCGATATAAGTTTTTTGTCCATCATAATCAAATTCAACTACATTTACATAATAGTTAATGTGACCATTATCACTATTTATATGAAATGCAGGTTTTATCTTTATTATATGTTTGTTTGATGTTGATATACTTAGTATAGAAGGTCCGATATTTGCATTAAATACAGGTTCATCTTTACCAAGATTGCTGGCCTCTGGCATCTCACCTTTGTATAGTTTTGCTTGCTTTAACCAAGGTAATACTTCTGATAGAGTTGCTTCTTGATCCTTTGAAGTCCATTTTCCTTGAGCTGGAGTATCATCATCTATGTCAATTCTTTCACTGCTTGTAATATCCTTCAATTCACTAGTATATTTTGATTCTTTGTCTTTAATTCCTTGCTGTAGCAATTTTGAAGAGGAACTTTCTTGATTTTGGCTTGACTTTTTTTGGCAGCCAACCATGAGGCTTAGACACACTATGATAAGAATAGTATATCTTATTGTTTTTTTATAACTCCGCATATGGACTCTCCTTTTTACCCTTATATTTAATGTTATGCAAAATCCTAAAAATATTAAATTATTAATACTTTGCTGTATCATTATACTTCTATAAATAAATACGTTTATAACTAGTAAAAAGTTCAGCTCTGATGGGATATAGTTTCATATACTTTTCACATTTTAACCTAATACTGCCCATATACTTCTACACCATTTATTCATATATGTTTGTCATGACTTACTCTACAGAGTTCCTATATTGAAACTTAATTTGTACTTGTACGAAAATTTCAGTTTCTGCGAATTTTTAGGCATGTATAATTACTAGTTGAGTTAGGAACTCTATACAGAGCTTGTTCAATATATTATTTTGCACTTCCATCCTTATTAAATAACTTTCTCAAATGAAGTTCTGTAAACAAACTAGCTATTAACATAAACGCAATATTAATATATACAGCTATGGATAAATTGCTAGCATTACTATAATTCAGAATAAGACCTAAAAGAATTGATATTAAGCTTCCCACAATAATAAAATTAGAAACATATCTGTTTCCTTCATTCCAGGTAGTCAAATTCTGCATTGAAAGCTTCGATTTATATCCAAATCCTGTGATATGCTTTTGTTTTACAAATCTTAATACTAAAAAAAATATCAATATTATTCCGCACATTAATATATAATTCATAAAAATCACTCCAGTTTTTCACAGATTTTTTTAATACATAGAACTCCAACTAACTTTTTATTATTTTTATTTCTCTTATTGAATTATCCATCATTAGAAATTAATATTTTCAAGCATGTTATTTAACTAAAAATGTCACTTAAACTATCCTATTACCTTTTGTACATTTAAGATGTACTCACAAAGTTCATTATATTTCTTACTTAAGATTCGCAAGTAAACACTGCACTCTTTAGGCAAGATAATTTGATTCTCATTAAAGAACTTTCTAAATTTAGACTATCCCCTTAGGGTAAAGTCAATATATCAGTATCCTTATAAATATCTATTTAGTTCATCCCATGCCTGCTTATATTTTTTAATGCGCTTAATTATATCTTCATCAGTTATATCTTTAATTCTTCTAAAGTCCATATTATGCTCAAGATCAGCTAATTTCACCTTGATTGATAACGGTTTTGTTTTAACTCTATCAATATAATCAAAATAATCCTCAGTCTCTCCTCTTGTTAAACATTCTAATGCACTTAAAATCTCGTCTGAGAAGCCTATATTTCTTAGCTCCTCAAAAGTTGCATCTGTATCTTCAACTACATCATGTAAAATTGCTACTATTTTTTCTGTTTCAGTTTCCATCTTGTTCATCACATATATTGGATGTAATATGTATGGCATACCACCTTTATCAGTCTGTCCTTTATGCTTTTCTACTGCTAGACATATTGCTTTTTCTAAATAACTAATTTTCATCACCTTTTTCTTAGTTTTATATTTCAAGTATAACAAGATTTATTTTATTCTTGATTTTTTTACTTTCTCTAAATATTATTACTAATATATCTAAAAATAGACTATATTCTTTTTGATTAAACCTTTTTGGTCATATACCCCTTTTCTGCTAAGCTAACAAAACCTACTTTATCGTAAAAAACTTCTGCATTATTACCTACAGTAACATTTAGCCTTATTGCTGGATAAATTTTGGATAATAAGTTTAATGTCCTTTGCAGCAGCTTTGCTCCTATACCTTTTCTTTGAAATTCTGGATGTACTACAAAATCAAGTATATATGGCAATCCATTAACATAGCCAACCATACATGCTCCAACAAATTTATTTGAAATTGTATCAAGAATCAATGTAGACCATTCATTAGTAATATTCATTGCTTTTATATGCTTAAAGTAAGCTTGAACATTTAAAAGTTGAAAATCATAGGATTGAGATGATATATACTGAAACTTATTATTGCTATATGAATTAAAATAAAGTTTTGCCATAGCTTCAACATGCTCAATTTCAGGAGCCACTATTTTATATCGCTCTTCCCAAATCACATTAAACTCATCAGTAGCACACACCATAAGCTTGTCAATTCTATTTAGTTGAAATCCCGCACTATTATAAGCTTCTGCTATTCTTAAATCAGCATCAGGAATTACGATTTCCTCAGTTTTATTCGATATTGTATTTACATGTAAAGTTAACACTTCAATTAGTCTACTAATATCATCAAATGGTGGTATAACAAATACACATTTTAGAATATTTGGCTTAATTAATGCTCCACCTATTCTTTTTCCTTCTTTTTCTACCCAAAAACAAAAATCTACATTCTTATATCGATCAATATCACTTTGAAAGCTTAACGACATCCATTCATTAAAATTACTTAGTCTATAAATAGCATGATATTTAGCCCACTGTTCTGAGTTTGCCTTACAAATTCTATATTCCTTTAAGTTTTCCAAAATCTTAGCCCCTTTATATTAGTTAATTCATTTTTTAATTATCTTTATTTCTACGTTTGTATTTGTAGAGTCCTATAGATATCGCTTCTTTGAGTGCACCGCTAATAGTATATTAAACCTTAAACTTCTTTCTCAAAAATCAACTCATAATGTGTAGCAGAGCCATATATACCTGTTGGCGGAGTTAAAATTTGTACTAACCTCCATCCTGCTTTCGCATTTTGCTCAATTATGGCATGATAATCCTGCTTTGTTTTTAATTCCTTTAGCGAAAACTTTTTTAATTCTATCCTTACAAATTCATATTTATACATATAGCACCTCATTTAAACCATCAATTTCTGATCTTAGGATTTTAAAATATTCATCCATAAATTTCAGTCTTTCTTTACCGATTTCTTTTGCGGTCTTTGTATATAATTTATCGGGGATTTTCTTGAATTTTATTTCGTATTCAATAAAAGGTGTGTGTTTTGATACTTCTTTTATTCTTCCATTTTCAACAGTATTAGCTTTAAGATAGTGATTTAGATCTGTGTTTGTTGTTAATCTCTGTCCAAATTGTCCTGCTAACATAAATGAACGAGCAATGCCGGTTGCTCCAATAATATCAAGCTTGTCTGAATCAAAAAGTATTTTTGCTTCTATTGTTTTAGGTTCATTTCCTGTCCTAAATCTATGAGCACTGATGCAATGCTTTATCATATCAATTTTTTCTTTGTCATATTCTAACTCGCTTAATATATCTTCAGCAATGTCACAACCTAAGACAGCATGGTCAATTTCTCCTGTTTTATCTTGGCTTTCTTCTACTCTTGCGATATCGTGTAGTAATGCTGCTGGAATGAGAACTTCTAAGTCAACATTTTTCTCATCCTTTGAAATCAATAAACAAAGATTAAAAACCCTAAGCACATGATCTAAATTATGAGCTGAACAAGTTAATCTCTCCTTAACAATTTCTAAAATTTTTTTATGTTTCATTTCTATATCCATATATTAGCCTCCAGTATTCTTATATAATCCTTAAACAATCTCTCTAGAATTTACTTACTCACCAATCATTTTCATGGCATCCTCGGTATCAATAGCAGTCATTTCTACCCATGCGGTTTTATATCCGCACTTTACAGCATTACTTTTTGATGCAATATTTGACCATGCAGTACAATAAAACGGTACTTTTCCAAGTTTAATAATCTCATCTGTCAAAAGCTTTGTGAGTGTTGTTGCCACTCCTAGTCTTCTATATTCGGGTAAAACATCGATTCCTATCTGCCACATTGTATCACAGTCATTGCTTGCACCTGCCACACCTGCTATTTTTCCATCAATATATCCAACTACCGCCAAAATATCCTTTTTATCACTGTCAGAGTTATATCCTAATGCCATAGAAAATCTATCATCTTCATACAATGCTGGAATTTCATCTTCAATAAGCATCTTCACTTCAATATTTTCATTAATCAAAACTTGTTTTTCTAAATCAGGTAGAAAGAATTCAGCAATAAAACATACACTTTTGCCGTATTTTTCAAACTCTCTATTTAATACAATTAACTGAGGCGTATCAAAGCATCTATATTCAGAATGCCTATCAACAAACCCCTTCATAAACTCTTCTATTCTTTCATCTACAGAAACCACCAATCCTGAACCATAATAGGCTAATCCGCAGAACAACGGCTTTTTATAGCACTTTTTTCTTCCCTCATTTAGTTTAGATATTACAACGGTACTTCCTTTGTTCAAGAAATCAGTAGCTTTGCAGTTTAAGTCTATTGCCGATTGTTCCATAGCTATCTTCCATATGTCTTTATTAATCATATAATATTTCCTTTCTAAACACTTTACCTCAATTTTTCTAGTGCAGTTAAGTTATATCAAAACTCATTATATTTATAGATACATTTTATTTTTCATCATTACTGATATTATTTTCAACTAGCACCCAATACCAGTCAAATAGTATCCCTTTGTCAAAGATGTCCACCTTATATGTAAATTCGTTATAATTTTCAACTATCGACTTCCCACTTGTAATTATATCATTAATTTCCAGTTACACCCACAAAATTAAGAGACATTTTAATCTTTTTCACTGATAAATATCCAAACTCTCTATCTTAAATTTAATATATAAGTAAAGAGTTACTGTATCGAAACTTAATCTGTACCAGCACTAAGATCCCGACTTCTGTGGATTTGCGGGCTGGTATAGATTAATAGTTGTGTTAGGAACTCTAGAACTATTTTTTATATTACCATTTAAAAACACCCCATAATCCAGATTTGAATAATGGGATGTTTTTAATAAATATTCTATTTCATTTCTTTTGCTACTTTATAAAAGTATTACTTATTAAATCTTTATTAAATCCATCTGCATTAAGGCATGAAATAAAGATGAAACGTGTAGTGCTTGGAGAAAATCATTGCTTTTAAGACTTGTGATTACTTCATTCAATGGCTTTAATACAACCCTTATTTGTTCTGTTTCATCTAAATTAATATCTTTAGTTAATTCAACATCCAAGGCTAGAAAACAATAAGTAAGGTTATTATGATTTGCTGGATTAGCAGATATGGTACATGTATGAATAAACTTTTCACCTGTATAACCTGTTTCCTCAGCCAATTCTCTCTTAATTGCTTCAACAGGAGATTTATCTGAGGGCTCCATTCCTCCTGATGGTAGTTCTAAAAGTGTCTTTTGGCATCCATGACGATATTGCTCAACTAAAACAACTTCTTTTTGTTTAGTTATTGCTACAACATTTACCCATATTGGATATTCATATACGTAATAGGGAGTAACAATCCTACCATTTGGCATTTTACATGTATCTGCCCTCAACGAAATCCATTTGTCCTTAATAATATGTTCAGATTTCAATAACTCCCAGTTAAAATTCTCCATACCTCTCATCCTTCCTTTAACTTTTAATTATTCAATAATATTTTTCTACTCCTAATATAACATCTATTTCTCTCTATAGTTTATGTGTAAATACTATCCGTGGTTAACTCTTTCAACTTTAAGAATATATTAATTTTATGTTTGTCTGCGTACTTTTTATAATACTTATAAATAGAAAATCGATTCAAAAAAATCGTAGAACAAATTTATACTCATTCCTTACATATAACTTTTATGTTATGATTGGATTAATTACTTTAATAACTTTTTTAAAAGGAGCTTATATGAAAAATAAGTATAAAGGTTTGGGTGTTTTTGGCACTTTTCTAGGCATGTGGCTTTCCCGAAACTTTGGAAATAACAAGTATTTTGGATTAGATGGTAGAATGCTCATTTTACTTTTTGCTATATTACTAATAACTGCATGTATAATTTCTATGATTATAAAAAAAATTTTATTTAATAGCATTTTTAAGTTTAATTCTAATTTCCCCTATGTTTGTCGGATTTATAGGGATATATTATGATAATATAATTTTGGTCACTGGAGGCTTAATTGGATTTCTTATTTTACTTGGATTATATGTTATATTAATGAAGCGATATCAAAGAAATAAAGATAATATTAACTACGATAAATATAAAAATGATTATTAATATAATGAATAAACAATAATATTAGCTCATGAAAATATTATCAATTCGTTCTTTATCATATGCTAAAATCCAACTGTTATATTTTTCATATATAGGTAATAAGGCTCCCTTACTCTCAGATATTAAATCCATCCCTCTATCGTCATACATATAAAAAATTATATGCTTATGCAAATTGATGAAAAAAACTTCATCTGAAATATATGGTTCAATAGCAAAGTCCTGGTGAGCTTTTGCTTTTAAAATTCCAATGTAGTCAATAGATTTAATATTACATAGCAATATATGTTGATATGTAATACCTGATAAATCGCCATTTTCCTCATAGTGCTTTTTCAACTCTATACTACTTACTTGCTTAATAAGTTCTTTATCTTTCATATACTTTGGAAAAACCTCTTCCCCTTGGTTGGAGCATTTGTAAGGTTCGATACACCGAAATCTTTTTATGGTAATAAGCATCTGTTCATCAGTATCGAATATTTCTCTAAAAATCATAATTGAACGTAATAATATATTTGTAAAATAAGAAGCGTGTTCAACTCCTCTATTCGGCATTCCAAGTTCAAATCTTAAACCAACTGAAGAATTATAGAATAGTGGAGATTCTAAAGGTATATTATAAAAGTGTTGACGAAGGAAGTCACTTAATATCACATTTAATTCTTTCATGTGTCAAATTATCCTTTCTTTAACCTGCACTAATACCAACAACTATTTTTTCTTGAACCAATTTTTTCATGATGTCTTCACAGTTTGCTTTTCTCATAGAATTTAACAAATAAAATGGATTACCACCTTTTATTTTAAATACCTAAACCTATCCCAAAATTCTAGTAATTATTCTTCTTTATTTTTGTGTCACTGAATAAGAGATTATGAAGTAAAACAACATCTGATTATGCTTTTTTACAGGAGTTAGAGGAACTTATTCATTGATGTATAATTTGATACCTGAAATCCAAGATTTTCATATAATGGTTTCCCTTTTTCAGTCGCCATTAAATCAACTGCGGCAACGCCTAATAGCTTTGCTTCTGATAAAAGTTCTGTCATAACTTTCGTCGCAATTCCTTTTCCTCTATGTGGAGGGTATGTAAAAACATTGTATACCGTACCGACAAGATATGATGAAAACGCTATTAACGGAGGTCTTTCCACGATTGACATAAATGCAGTTGCTAATACTTCATTTTCATTTTCGGCAATGATAGCAATAAATCCCTTGTTAAGGTGTTGAGTAAAATATTCTTCTAACTTCGTTCTAATATCTTGCACTTCTTCCGAAGTAGACACACCTTTTTCTGCAAACAGGTATTCCATACGAATCTTTATGAGGAGGTCAATATCCTCTTTAACCATTTTTCTTACTTTCATGTTTTGCACCACCTTATATTTATAATCTTCAATTCGCACTTTTTTACAAGGTCGTCCCTTAAGAAAATTATTCATTATTATGTTTGTTGTTCTTTCTCTTTAATTCTTCTAGTAATACGTTCTATTGCCTCTTTCTTCTAAGCATATCTTCTGAAAAATCGCTATCTATCATTCTGATAGGAGTTATTAGTGGTTCATTTATCTGCAACAATTTTTTATTAACTATACCTCCATTAGAATTTAGAAATATTAAAAGTTTTTTACCAAATAAAAGATAATTTCTTGATATTTCCTCACCTATATTAATCACACGAATTGCATCGTTAAAATGATTTATAAAAAAATGTTCAAAATTTTTGAATATGAATATATATCCTTCATTGTTAGGTAAAATTTCTGATTCTGACTTACCTTTAGTAATCTTAATCCTATAATCATCCCAAAATGATTCTGCATTCTCCCAATCATTACAGTCAAAAAAGTAAGTATCCAAACCTTCTGATTCTAATAATGTTATATATTTTTCAAGAACTTCATATTTTGTATAAAATTTAAAAACTCCGTCCACTAACAACTTGAACCAAGTTTGCTTTATTGTTATTTCATATTGTTCATTATTCATTATTTTTCTCCTATAAATAGTTCTATTTCGTAATATAATTACCACTTTGCCTTAATCACTTGTAATTATATCATCTAAATACAATTTATTCCACGAGCTTTACAGTTTACTGAGCTTACTAATTTTTTACAACACCATTCAATTTTCAAAACATTATTCTTTTATTTCACTTAATTTATACCGAATTTTTGATCTTGCAAAGCAAAAACACCGCAAAATTCAATTTCATGAATAATGCGGTGTTTCCATATAAATATCCTTTGGGGAATCACATTCAAGTATCATATCTAACTACTAAATTTAAACACAGTACATTAACAAATCCTATAATACAAATTTCATTAAATTATCTGTCTGCTCATCATCACCTAATTTGAAAATATGAGTGTCAAACTTTTCAAATCCCAGCTTTTCATAAAATCTTATTGCATTTATATTGTGTTCCCATACCCCTAGCCACACATAATTTAGCTTGTTGTCTCTTGCAAACTCTATTGCTTTTTGTATTAGTCTCTTCCCGATCTGTTTACCTTTGCACTCCTGCAATACATAAATTCTTTGAACTTCCAGGCTGTTTTCATGGCCTTCCTCTGTTTGTGCTTTGTCAAAATTAACTTTCATGTATGCTACTACTTCTTCATTATTTTCCACTATATAAAATCTCGAGCCGTTATTTTTCACTTCACTTTTAACTTGCTCATAAGAGAAATTTTCTCTTAAATAGTTTTCCATATCTTCTTCAGTATTTTCATTAGAAAAAGTTTCATAAAAAGTTTTCTCACCTATATATTTGATTTTTTCTATATCTTTTAAAGTACATTCTTTTATTAAAAAGTTCTCCATAAACTTTATTCCTCCAAATTATATAATGCCATTGTTAAATACTTAGTAATGCCTTTGATATCTCCTCATATCTTTCATCAGTTATACCAAGCTTTTTCTTAAATCTTTCATCATCCATTTTTGCAACAATTATCCTGTCAGGAGATATTTTCTTAATGATATCCTTTAGCTTACTAACAGATTCTTCATCATCGTTATAACCCTTTATGATTGTAATTTCAAAAATAAATTTTCCTTTGTACTGCTTATTAAAGGAAACCATATTCGAAATGTATTCTTCTATGGTATACCCATCAATTGGTCTTTGAACTTTCTGAAAATCCTCTTCAGTTATTGTTTTTATCTCTCCAATAACCTCATCACATCTATTTGCTACTTCTATGTATTCAGCTCTGCCTAGTAGATATCCATTAGATAGCAGTCTTATAGGTAACCCTTTGCCTTTAATTAAATCAATTATATAACCAAGTTTATCATTAACAAAAGCTTCTCCTTTTGAGTTAATAAAAATCAATTCTGCCTTAGTATTTTCTATAATGCTTTCAAGTTCTTTTAATGAACTATCCATTTCATCAAAGGATTTCTGTGTATCTACCTTATTTTGCGATCTTCCAATAGGGCAAAATATACAATCAAAGTTACAATACTTTTCAGGTAGTATGTTTACTTCCAGCACTCTTCTTCCATCTTCAATATAAATATCTTTATAACTAAAACTCCCCATCATAATGTCCTCCTAGAAATACTCTATTGTTATTTGTTTATTGTTAATATCAAGAATTGAAGTTCTACATGTTCCACCTAATTCCTCTTGCACTATTTTTGTTAAATCTTTTAGAGCATTTTCAAACTCTTCAACTCTTTTTTCATCAGTGAGTTCAATACACAGAAAAGCATTTCTTGTATCTTCAGTAAGCATAGTTCTTACTGATTCACGCCAATTCCAGCACCTGCAAATCGCACCCTCATTATCTTTATATATTATTTCACCTTCATATGGTGGTTCACTTTTATCTGTTCCTAAGGTAATAAAAGCTTCATCTCCAGCTGCCTTAGTAAGCCTTATATCACCACTAAAAGTATCAATATCCTCCCCACCACAAGGTAATGCATATCTTAAGGAAATACAGTTGTATATATCAACAAGCGGGTTAATAGTACCTAGATGATTTCCATTGTTCACTCTCTTTAGTAGTGCTTCAATAGACGATCTTGCACCCTTTTTTGTTTTAAACTTTTGAAAGGCCTCTCTCCATACTTTTATAACTTCATTAGCGCTAAATTCTGCATTCTGCAAATATTTTAAAGCTTCCTTTTCTGAATTATAAATCATTTCCTTATATTTATCTTTATCTTTTATAGAGTTATCTATATCATTACAAATAACTATTCCTATCTTAGTATTAGGAAATAAATTCCAAAAATCATCCTCTACAACAAACTTTTTCATTATTGTTCCTCCTCATATCATTTGATTATTAATATATAAAACAGTCTGTACAACTGATGCATCTTTATCATCTTTTGGAGATAAGTATTAAACCAACTATACATAATATCACACCTGAAACAGTAGTTAACGAAACCCTTTCTTTAAAAAACAACAGACCTATTGGAATAAGTAAAAGTACTACAAAAATAAAGAAGTCTACATTGCTCTAAAATAAATAAAAATAAAAAAAGCCTAAGGAAATATTTTAAAAATATCTCCCAGGCTTTTGTCCTTCCGTGTACACAGTTTCCTGTGCGTCTTCTCTCGGACCAGCCAGTTATAAACTGCGGAACCCTAGAAAACTATCTTATATAAACTTTTTATAATTCATAAATTGCAACTTACTTAATTTAATTTAGCATACAAGTTCATTTAAGTCAATTTAATATTTTATTATAGACTTTCATATCATTTAGGATATAGATTTATTAACCTGTGTTTATTTACCAACAAAAGTAGCCATTCCATTATCTCCGTTGTAAGGAGGTGCTCCTTCAACTGTTACATAACAGATTATTAGCTTATACTCTGCTCCCTTAGGAATTTCTCGATTTAAAGTTAATACATATGTTTTTGCAGAACCATTCTTTGATTCTATTTTAACCATATTATCCTTAAGCGAATTTGTCGCATTCACCCTATCATTTTTCCCAAGAGTACCTATGCCTTTCGGATTAACATTCTTCATATCTTGAATCCAGTAATTAGTTGCTTTTGTACCTAATTTTATATCGACATCCCTATCATAGCTAATTTGAATTTGATTAGGTGCAATCTGCTCTAATTTTGCCAGCATTGGAACAGGAAGTTGAACATTTTCTTCTACGGAGCTTTGTTCAATGGTAGAAACCTCAACAACAGGCTTAGCACTTACAGTATTGTCCCTAAAAGACTGTGCTGCTACAACAGTACACGCAATTAAGAAATAACATATAGATTTTTTCATAATTTCCTCCTTTGTATAATAACATTCATGATTATTTTTACAGTGATATATTTTCCAAAAATCATTAAATATATTAGAATTGATTATGTTTTTTTATAATTTTTTCAGCATTACTGGTTCACTTATATTATCTAAAGTTAACTTTTTAATAACGTAATATTCAATTAAAAAGCAGTTTTTCTATATTTAATTTCAATAGTTATATAGCATAATTCTAGTCTTTCCACATAAAAACACCACATAATTCGATTCTGAAAAATGCAGTGTTTAAATCAAATGTCATAAAACCATTGGTGTAATTTTTTCCATAAACTTACACCTTAGTGGATACAAACAATCCAGCTTCTTTAGGAATGTTAATAGCTCCTTCTTTTTGTCTTATAGCTTCGAAATATTCATAAAAACCATTCAAGTCACTATCAGCATAAGTTGCTATGGTGACTGTAGATTTTAACCAGTCTATCAAATCCTGTGTTTCTGTAATAGACAGTGAATCTTCATAATCATACCTTTGAACATCATCAAAATACTCTATTAATAAGCTTTGTCCATTTTGGAGAGTAAAAGAGATATCTTTTGTGAAAGATTTTAGATCTGGATTAACCTCTTTAAAAGCATCGCGTAGATATGTTCTCATGCCACCATTTCCGTTTGTTGCAGCATAAAACTTGCCGCCATTTTTTAATACTCTTTTTACTTCTGAAAGAGCCTTTGGTAAATCAGGAACATGATATAACATGTGATTTGCTACAATAACATCAAAACAATTATCAGGAAAAGGGATATTCTGAATATCTAACTTCTGTGCCAGCATATTCTTCTGACCAGAATACTTCTCCCAAACAACTTTCACCATGCCTTCTGAAAAATCCGATAAAACCAAGGTACAGTCTTCAGGCAATAAATGAATCCTATTCTCCCATTGTGTGCCGTTTCCACATCCTATTTCAAGTATGCGATCCCCTTTAGAAAATTCATATTTCTCAAAAAGCCAAGGTACAAAGCCTTGCTTGTTTGTACTGTGTTTTACATGTAAATTAGTTCTTTTTGCTAGGTTGTTACCGTCCCTATACTGTTCTTTCACATTTTCAACTTTATCCATCATCGACATAATTGTGCCTCCCAATAATACCAAATTTTCATTTTTAACAATTCGGCCTTTTAAAAATCCATTTTTCCTCTGTAGTTGCCCCTGAATTATTGTCTCCCCATGCTGAGGACTCAGCCACCACGTTTACAAGCTCCCATCCCTCTTCACCAAGTCCTGGCAGCAGTGATTCCATATCATTATTCCATTTATAGTCTGAAAAAAATCCAATATTTCTTTTACAAGTGATTATTTTATACTCCCACTTTTGCATACCCTTCCTCCTAATTACTCCCATCATATAATTTATAGTATTTATGTTTTATGAACTTGAATTATTTTACTAAAATATTATAATATACAAAATTATAGCATATACTTTCTCCAAAATAATACAATTTAGTTACATAAAAACATCGTTCATAGAAATGTTAAAATTAGGCGATGTTAAAAGCCACTTACTAAATTATTCTTTGATTGATACAAAAAAAACACCTCAGAATTCAATTGTGAGTAATGAGGTGTTTCAAGTAATTTTCTGTTTTTATTAAGGTGAAGTTAAATAAGAATATTGTTCACCATATCAAAAGTTATTTCTTTTTAAATAAGGCCGTCCACATAAAACCTAATCCTTGCAAAGTACCTTCTATTCCCTCGTTATATTTTTTTATCTCTACAACTTCAAAGTCTTTACAAAATATTTGCTCAAGTTTTTCCTTGGTAAATGCAACTCCTTTACGGTGTTTTTCATAATATTCCCAGTCCGTAACTTCATCTGCACATTTTTCTCCCCAAGCAAAACATGTTAGTCCAAAGTAAGAACCTTGCTTTAATGAATTTCTTAATAGTTCAACATATGAAATTCTTCTGTGTGGAGGCAAGTGATGAAAGCAACCACTATCATATATAAAGTCATATTCTTTGTTATCTAATTCAAAAATAGATTTACATATAAAATTAACACTACAATTGTTGTTTTCAGCAAATATCCTAGCATTAGCAATTGCTGATTCAGATAAATCTACTGCTGTTATTTCACTACCTAACTTAGCCATATATACAGCATTTCTTCCTTCCCCACAACCAAGCTCAAGGACGTTTTTGGGAGCAATTACTCCACTTGCAAAATATCGTTTTAGATTTTCATCAGGTAAATCAGGATATACTATAAATGGAGCCTTAGCCCATCTCTCTGAGTAAAAACTGTTCCATTGTATTGCTTGGTCAGCAAGTTTGGAATCTAACATATTAAATACATCCTCAACATTCAAAATATCTTGATTAGCCACAATATTCTCCCCCTATTTAAAACTTATCAATCAGTTCCTAACTAAAGATTTCACTTATATTGTTCAATTTATTGGAATTATATATTTACACAGTTATGTACCAATATACACCATATTTATCTACCACATCAGCGCAACAAGAACTCCAAGGAAGTGACCCTAATGGAAAAAGCACCTTCCCTCCTTCTACTAACATGGAATATGCCTTTCTAACTTCATCTTCGTTATCAAAATTAATTCCATAACTCATAGTGGGACGCGAATCTTTTAATGATGAGGATAGCATAGCATTTACGAAGTCATCATTTCGGGATTCACTTACGGCAAATACTTCCTGTCCATCTCTAAGTAACACCGCATGTATGTATGTTCCATCTTGAAATTTCTCATTATATCCCAAAGTCATTCCAAAGGCTTCCTTATAGAACTCCACGGCTTCAACTGTGTTCTTAATGTATAACGTTGCTCCTAATTTCATCTTTAACGCTCCTCGTATTATATAAATAATCTTTGTATCACATTTTTTCATATTCTCCATTTAATCATTTTAAACTCACAATAATTCCATTTGAGAGCTGATTTGTTCTTTATTCTCCCACAACCATAACAATATTTTCGCAGATCCTTCAGCAGCTTCTGTATTATCATTGTTAACAAAGTAAGCTACAAAAAGCATTTCGATTGCAAGCATCATAACTGGCATAGCTTTTTTCTCCTCAGAGCTCAATGGTGTTACAGAGTTATACCCATTAACTACGTTGTTTAATATTTCAAACCACTTCTTTGTCTTTTGTTTGTCATCAGTATTATCAATCAAAAAACTCAAAGACATATAGCATATATCGAAAACCCGTGCATTGATTTCACTTAGGTCAAAATCTATATAACCTGTTAAGTTATTATTCTGAAACAGCATATTTCCTGGATGTATGTCTCTATGTATTAACTGACGAGGCAAATTAGGATAAACATCTTTTAATTCCGAAACGCATTGCTTTAAAATATTGTCTGGTATTAAAGTTATATCTTTATTTTTGAAGGTTTGACATACCCAACCAACAATCTCATCATAGAAATTATTATCATAACAATAAATATCCTCCTGACATTCTCTAAAAGCAACATGTAGCTTACCAATTACTTGTCCAATTAAATATGCTAATTCAGGATAATTACTATTATAAATATCAGTTAAATGCTCACCATCTATCTTTTTACTTATAAAAAAATAAGAATTATCTTCAACTATATAATCTAATCCATCCATGGTCTTTATTACTGTAGCTACTGGTATATTTTGCTCTGATAAAGCTTTTATTATCAATAGATTGCTATGAAGGTTATTTATGTCTTTTCCAGTTTTTAAGACATATTTATCACCAATTTGCCAAGCAGAACTATAGATTTGCTTAATAGGCTCATTTGAAATATCCCACTTATCTAATATACGGTTGAACTCCAACTATCCATCATCCTTTCCTTATAATTATCTATCAAATAAATACTCTTCATGTATCTCAATTCATTCCTATGCTATAGATAAACTTAGCTTTCTTATTAGTCCTTCAACTACTGTTATAGAATTTTGTGCAGCCAATTCAACGGTAGCTTTAAATTGTTCTGAACTATTTTCGTCTGCATTATCTGACATTGAGCGAATGACTATAAAGGGTACTCTATTAACGTAGCATGTATGTGCAACACTAGCACTTTCCATATCAACACATACAGGATTAAATTTCTGTACTAGATCCCCTCTTTCATTATGAGTAATAAATGTTTCGCCAGTAATAATTCTTCCAGTATGACATTTAATGGACTAATACCTCATACAATGGAACCCGTATGTATATATGTTTTATAGCATTAGCTTCTGTATTAGATAAATGTTGATATTTTATAGATTGTCCATTTAAGTATCAGTAACAACATTTATTTAATACATACTAGAAGGCTTTTTTAAAATTACTAATCTATATATATTTTTTCACAAAAAATAACAAAACAGATATAGACTTTTTCTACACTATTTATCTGTATTTCTACGTTCATGTTCATATAATTCCCCAGTTATTGCTTCTTTTATTGTGCCTCTTATATCTTCTAAACTTTCATATATTGCATTTTTTACTGCTAGTTTGATAGTAAAATAAGTAATAACAATCACTATAAGAATCAAAATAATTTCCATATAAATCCCCCCCTTTTTGTACACCATATATTAATATTAGCCCTGCTTAAGTGTAATAATGTTTTACACTTTAACTTCATATAAGAAATCACGAGTCTCTTCATGAAAAAAAGTTTGCATCAACACATTTATGCTGCTCCATCTATTTCAAATTTCTCATTTTTATAATTTTCTACAATTCTAAAATATACTCTCTCCCATCGTATATATTTTTTCCTCTATTACATTCATATGGTATGTCTTTAATATATGTAAAGCCTAACTTTTCCAATACTATTTTGGAAGCAACATTTTCTTTTGCATGTCTACCCATTAATTCCTTTATCCGTAATTCTTCCTTAGCAAATTTTATTACTTCTTGCATTGCCTCTACTGTGTATCCAAATCCCCATGCTTTTTCACCTAAATTATATGCTATTTCAAATTTTGAATATTCTTCATCAACATAAATCAATCCAGTTCCTATTAGCTCTCCAGTTTCCTTCAATAAAATTGCCCACCTATACCAATCATCAGCATTTATCTTACTTATTTCTTCCCTTACCCAACCAATAGTTTTATTTACATCATTATGACTTTCCCAAAACATATACTTAGCTACATCAGGGTCACTTTCCCAACATTCAAATACTTCTTGTGCATCTTCCATATAAAATGGTCGTAATGTTAATCTATCTGTTTCTAATATAGGTGTTTTCATAAGTATCCTCTTTCATTAAAGTTTATTTCATTGCTTTTGCCTAAAATATTCTGTTCAATGTAATTCTTCTATCTTTCCATAAATTCTAAATTACTTGTAATTATATCACTATATTCCAATATATCCCACAGCAATTTTTTCTAATTACCTATGAAATACTTCACTCCTCAATCTGTCCATTTTTTGAATCATCTATTATAAGTTAAGAGCTATATCTATAATTAATAACACATATATTTGAGACTTCATATAATGTTATAAGCATTGATATTTCTACAACTAAGCCTATATTTAATAAAAACATATTTAAGTTTTTAATGAACAAAAGTATTATGGAGGTTTTAGAAAATGCCTAATGTTATCTTAAAGAAATTATCTTCTAACTTCACTGGCTCAATACCTTACACAAAAAGAACTTGCTTCACTCAATTTACTGTATCAGATAGCATTTCGGCCCCATTTGATGGTTTTAATAATAAATGTCTTGAGGGAAATAAATTAGATTTAATAATAGATGGTGCTAGTTTTGTAGATACAATTTGCGAAAATTCTTTTGAAGGACAAATTCTTACTGGAAAGAAACTTATAATTATCGGTCATTTTGAAAGTAAAATTTTCTGTCACTACCCTAACAATATTAAAAAATGTTTTACTATAAATAAAAAATTACCCTTCAGCACTTTTATAGTAGTACCAGTAGATATTTGCATTGATGGTCCAATTAATCTAAGCTACTATATTGAAGATATAACTGCAGCAGTACTTGTAAAAGGAAAGATATTTGTGGCAGTTTCACTATTATTAAAATATGAAAATGAATATATCCTTGAATAATTCTAGGTAGGTACTCTATGGAAGTGGTTAATATCTGCAGAGCTGATTTTGATTACAAATTAAGACCAAGAGGACATAGGATAAAAAAAACTGTAGTTAGCAATGTGGTTTGCACAAAAATCATCGATAAGGTTTTAGACTTAACAATTTGTGTCAACAAATCTGAAGCAGTAGTATTTGATCTGCTAACTTATACAGTAACTATAAAAAACATATCGAATAAACTGATTGAAAATATAACTTTCATAGATCATAAATCTTTTCTAACTAGTTTTGTAGTCAATACCTTATATGTAAATAACAAAAGTATCCCCTGTACCTTTCCAGAGGAAGGTTTATATCTTGGCGATTTGCATCCTTGTGATGAAATATTAGTAAACTTTCAAATGCTTATTAATGAGGACTCTTCCTGTAAAAATGTATATAATTTTTTTGAAATTGCCTATGATTATCTTTTTAATATTGAACTTCCTCCAACAAGAATAATATTGAAGAGCGATATTGCCACTACTTATATTAAAGCAATCTTCAAACAGTTTGATATTTTAAGCATACTAAATCTACCTTTTAAAGATAATCAACTAATAGACGATATCGACATTACAGAGGATATTTCATTGTCTATTAAAAAGTTAGTTTCAACTCCTATAATATCAGTAGCCTCTTCTCCTTTAACAAAATGCTTAAGATTAATCCTAATCGGAAATATTGATTACACCTTGTTTTGTATAGTTGATAAGCTTAATAAAACTTCAAAAATGAATTTTTATTCTGATGATTTTATCGATAGTTTTATAGTTTCTGTTCTAGTACCAGAAAGTATGAATTTATTAAATCTTGAGGAAATAAATAACATAAAATTCCATGTAGATAACTTTCAAAAGGTAATCTTAGAAAACAACAGATTATTAATTCAAAGCCTGATATTACTTGAAATACATTAAGATTTAAAAATAACAAAACAGCCTGTTCAAATATGCTCTGAACAGGCTGTTTTTATTATTTTATCTGCTTAAACCCTTAACATAAATTCACAACTTCAACCTTATATACTACTGTAATTATCTGACCTGGAGTCATTGTATTAAGATTGAAACCTGCTGATGGATTATAGCTTGGGTATGCTACTCCATTTACAGTTACTGAACCAATTACAAACATTGAGTTGTGAGGAGTTGGATCTACAAATACAACATTAGTCGCATCGATATTACCAGTATTTACAATTGTGATGGTATAAGTGAGCTGCTCTCCTATTGTTGCATATTGTTTGTTTACAGCTTTAGTTACGTTTAAATTACCATACGCGATATTTGTGGTTACTGTATTTGAATAAGCAGTATCACTAAATGGAGGTTGTTTTGGATCTACAACATATTTAAATGGTACAACAGCTTGGTTGGTCACTTGATTTGTCGAAGGTACAGCTACTACATTTACTTTAAATTGTACTGTAACAACATTACCAACACCTATATCCCCTAGACTAAAGCCAACTGTTGGGTCGTAACCTGGCTGACTTACGTTATTTACTTTTACAGAGCCTGTTACGAAGCTTACTCCTTCAGAAGGATTATCTTGGAAGAATACCTCACTATCTATAACATTTCCTACATTTGTTAAAGTTATAGTGTAGGTTAGAGTATCTCCAATAGTTGCTATTGGCTTATCTACAGTCTTAACTACATTTAACTTTCCTAACACTACATTAGTTGTAACGGTATTACTCTGTTGATTCTTTGTTATAGAAGTGCCACTCGGATCAATCTTATAACTAAAATTAACTAGAGAGTTATTTACTACATAAGCAGGGGTTGGAAGAGCAGTTATTTTTGCAGTAAAGACTATTGTCACAGATTGCCCTGGTGCTAAATCAGCTAAAGCGAAACCTGTTTGTGGATTTAACGTTGGATATATCACACCATTTACTGATACCGTACCAGTTATAAAACTTAATTCATTTTGTAATAAGTCTTGGAAAAAGATATTAGTGTCATAGACATTACCAGTGTTTATTATAGTTGAAGTATAAGTTACAGTATCATTTACCTTTGCATAAAGCTTATCTACTGTCTTAATATTTGAAAGACTTCCAATATTAATATTTGTAGCTACAGTATTTGAGGTCGCACTTATAGGATAGGTAGGTCCATTTGGATCTACATAATATAAACCATTTGATACTGCATAGTTTGTTACAACTGGAGGAATTGGTAAGCTTGTCACTATACTTTGGAATTCAACTAAAGAAGTCAATCCAGCTAGAAGATTGTTTGGCAAGTTAAAGCCTATTAGTGGATCATAAGTTGGATAGCTTACTCCATCAATAGTAACTGTTCCTGCTTTAAATATTGCTCCATCAGATAAGAAATCACCAAAGAATAATTGTGAAATAGGTGTATTTCCTGTATTTTTAACTAATACGCTATAATTTAAGAGATCTTGCAAGGTTGCATACGCCTTATTTACTACTTTTGTTGCATTAAGATTAGGTTTTACTATAATCGTTGATACTGTATTAGATTGTGTTGTTTTATTATAATACGAGCCATTTGGATTTATCTTATAAGAGAAGGTTCCAAAAGCTGTATTTAATACTGCATCCTGAGTTGGTGCATCCACTACTGTTGCTGTAAATACTACGATAACTTGGCTCAGAGGTTCAATATTTCCTAAAGTGAAGCCTGCATTTGGATTATAATCAGGCATTGTAGTTCCATTTATCTTTACTGAACCTTGATTAAAGCTTATATCACTTTGAAGATTATCTGTAAATATGACATTATCTGCTCTTACATTACCAGTGTTTGTCACAACTATAGTGTAAGTTAATACATATCCCATAGTTGCAAATGCTTTATCTACAGTTTTATTAAGAGTTATTGAACCTTGATTTATCTGAGTTGTTACTGCATTTGAGTTTACTATAACAGGTATATCAGGTCCATTAGGATTTATTCTATAAGAGAAGGTAATGTTAGCTGTATTGCTTACAAGGGATGGTGTTGGTATTGAAGTTACAACAGCATCAAAGCTAACAACTACGGTATCTCCCGCAATTATATTACCTAAAGTAAAACTAGAGTATGGGTTTAAACTTGGATAAGACACATTATTTATTGTTACTGAACCTGTGACAAAGGTTAAACCTTGTGGTATTACATCTCTAAAGTTTACGTTCTTAGCTGTGGTATTTCCTGTATTTAAAATAGTCACTGTATAGCTAACTAAGTCATCTAAAGTAGCATATGCTTTGCTGACAGCCTTAGTTGCAGTTAAAGCTCCAACATTTATAAGAGTTGATACAGTGTTACTTATTGCCTCTACTACTACAGGAGGATTTGCAGGATTAATATAATATTTGTAACCTACTGTAGCATTGTTATAGATAATATAATTTTGAGGTAAGGTTTGAACAGTAACAGCAAAGGTAACTACTGCATTTCCGTATCCAGGTATATCCTCTAAATTAAATCCAGTTATTGGGTTATAGTCTACATGTGTTACCCCATTAACCTTTACTGAACCACTTACAAAGCTTGCATTATTTTGGATTATATCCTTAAAGAATACAGCAAAGCAATTGGAATTGCCTGTATTATTTATGGTTACGGTATAATTAAGGATATCACCAATAGTAGCATAGGTTTTATCAACTTCCTTTGTAGCTGTTAGATTACCAATCCTAATATAGGTAGTTACAGTATTAGAAGTAGTTGTTATAGTAACTGGATTGTCTGTTGGTGTAAGCTTATAAGTGAAGGTAGCATCAGCAGTATTATTAATATTACCACTTTGAGGCAAAGTTTTAACATTTACTGTAAAGCTTACAGTATGATATCCGTTTGGTGCTAAGTCTGTCAAAGTAAACCCAATATTTGGATCATAAGTGGACTGAGCTACTCCATCTACTACTACAGTTCCGCTGTTAAAGGTTGCTGAAGCTGAAATCAAATCCTTGAAGCTTATATTAGTTGCATTTACAGACCCAGTATTTTTAACAAGTACTGTATATGCTAAGTTATCTCCTAGGGTTGCATAAACCTTATCAACGGATTTTGTAAGAGTTAACTCTCCTACTGCTACATAGGTTTGAGTCGTATTTGTATTTATTGTAGCTGTGATAACTTCTGTACCTACAGTATAGTCGTAGTTAATAGTAGCATAGTTTAATATTAAATTATCAGTTGACCTACTTACTACTGTTGCAGCGAAGGTTACAGTTGTAGTTGCTCCTGCTGCAATATCACTTAAATTGAAGCCATTGTTAGGATTATAGCCTAGCTCTTGTATTCCATTAATATAAACTGAGTCAGCTATGAAAGATATTTGTGAATCCAAAATATCCTGGAAGAATACATGCTGAGCTGGAACATTACCTTCATTCTTTATGGCTATAGTAAAGTTTAAAGTATCACCAAGCTTCGCTATTGCCTTGTCTACAAGCTTATTAGCAGATACTATAGTGTTGTAAACATATACCGTAGTTGTATTTGAGGACTTTGTATTTGTTATTGGATTTCCATTAGGATCAACATAATAGCTATAAGTCACATCAGCTTTATTTAATAAGATATTATTCTGTGGTATTTCATTTGCAGTTACTGTAAAACTTACTGTTGTTTGCTGCCCTACAGGAATGTCATTTAGCACAAAGCCAGTATTCGGATTAAAGCTAGGTCTGTTTACTCCATTTACATAAACTGATCCATTATTAAATGATGACTCAGCTTGAATAATATCCTTGAAAAGTATATTCTTAAGTGCAGTGTTTCCAGCATTAGACAAAACAAAATTGTAAGTTATTACATCTGTAATTCTTACAATAGTTCTATCTGCTGTCTTAGTAATTGTCATATCACCCAGATTGATAAAGGTGGTGACAGTATTACTTGTAACATTTGCTGATATAGGCTGACCATTTGGATCTATCTTATATTGATAGTTTAAAACAGATGAGTTGTTTACAAAGCCATTTAGTGGAACACTATTTACTGTTACGTCGAAGGTTACTATTGCAGTACCTCCTGGATTTATAACTCCCAAGGTAAATCCTAGATTAGGATCATATCCAGTATAAGAAACTCCATTTATCTTAACAGAACCACCAACAAAAGTAGTATTATTTGGAACATTGTCAATAAAGGTTGTATTGATAAGATTAGTATTACCATTGTTAACAATTGTTGAAGTATAAGTTAAGGTATCGCCTACTGTTGCATAAACCTTGCTTACACTCTTTGTATTAGTAACGGATATCGTAGTTATATTAGTAGTTACAGTATTACTAGTTAAACTTCCATCCAAATATGGTGAGGTTGGGCTCATTTGATATTTAAAAGCAATATAAGCAGTATTCTTAATCTGTGCTGGTGTTGGAACACTTGTTACGGTTGCCTTAAATAATATAACAGTATTCCCACCTGGTAATATATTGTTAATAGTGAAGCCTGTTAAAGGATTTGCATTTGGTTTACTTACTCCATCAACTACTACTGAGCCTTGCAGGAAGGTTGCACCATTTGTAAGCGTATCTATAAAACTAACATTTGATAACGTCACTGTACCAGTATTATTTGCAGTTATTGTATAAGTTAAAACATCACCTATTGTTGCGTAAGCCTTATCTACTACTTTAGTTAGAGTTGCTGAATAAGAGCTTATTATAGTAGTTACTGTATTACTGTTAGTAGTTTTACTTATAGGCTGCTGTGCTGGATCTACATAGTAGCTAAAATTCACTGTTCCACTATCTTTTATGGTGTTTGGAGTCGGTAAGCTGTTTACTATCACTTTAAACTCTACAGACACCACCTGTCCAGCTGCTAGTGTTCCTAAGGTAAATCCTGCCTGTGGATCATAATTAGGTTTGTTTACTCCATTTACGATTACTGAACCTGAAACAAAGGAAGCCTCTGCTTGGATAATATCAGAAAACAAAGTATTAATTATATTAGTGTTTCCAGTGTTTGTAGCTGTAAAGCTATAGGTTAAGATATCCCCCACTGAAGCATAAGCTTTATCTACAGATTTAAGAAGTGCAATTACCGCATTTGGAACATAGGTTTTCACTTCATTAGAATACTCTGTCTTAGTTACTTCCATGCTATCTGGATTTTGTTTATAAGATAAGGTTACTTCAGCTACATTAGAGATATATCCCACTGGAGGATTACTTATGATTGTTGCTCCAAAGACGATTGTTGTAGTATCTCCAGGATTCATATCATTTATTGGAAATTGGCTGCTTGGATCAAGCTCAGGGTAATTAACCCCATTTATATAAAGACTTCCTGTATAATATACTAAATATACTCCAAGAAAATCTGCAAACTTCATTTTAGTTAGAGGAACTGTTCCTGTATTATTTATAGCTATTGTATATACAATAGTATCTCCAACTTCAGCATAAGCTTTGTCTACACTTTTAACTACTGTATATTGGGCTTTATTTATAATAGTCTGAACTGTATTCGATAAAATAGTACCTGATAAAACACTGCCATTAGGATCTGGCTTGTAACTATATACCAAACTTGCTTGGTTATAAATTATATTTGGAACTGGTATAGTATTTACTTTTGCTTGGAAGGTTACTTCAACAACCTCTTCTGGACATACACTTCCAATAGTAAAACCTCTAGTTGGATCATAGGAAGAATATGAGATACCATTAATAGCTACTGATCCTGTGACAAAGGAGACTTCTGGTTGTAGACTATCTAAAAATACAGTGTTAAAAGCATTGATATTACCACCATTAGTTACGTCAACTTTATAGTATAGTATATCTCCGATTTCTGCATAGGCTTTGTCTACGCTTTTATTTACATTCATACATACAAAATTAGCAACTGTATCAACTTTATTAGAGTCCTTTTCTGCATCTATAACTGTCCCACCAGAGCTTATTTGATATTTAAATGGAACCTTTGCAATATTTTCTATTAAATCTGCAGGATTAAGATTATTTATCAGTACCTTATATTGAACTTCTGTGGTTTGACCTGGATTTATTGGATTTGTTAAAGTGAAGCCTGTAAAAGGATTGAGATTGGTATTTGAAACTCCATTTATCACAACACTTCCACTTACAAAAGAAGCACCTGGGATTTGAGGTTCTAAGACTTGAACATTTGTTGCAGGTTGATTTCCTACATTAGTTAGACTTAGTGTATAAGTTACTGTATCTCCAACTTTCGGATAATTATTGTTATTACATCTTTCTCCTATAACTTCTACATATTGAACTTGAATAGAAGTTGAATTGCTGAATATAGTTTTTTCTCTTAAATATCCGAATTGGTTATATATATATCCAAAAGATATACAGCTTACGTTTGTAACCTTTGTTGAAGCTGGCAATGAATTCACTTTTGCTTGAAATACTATTTGAATACTATCTCCAACAGCTAAATTTGACAAAGTAAAGCCTGCTACAGGGTTATAGCTTCCATAAGCTGTTCCATTAATTAACACTGTACCATCTACAAAAGATGAAGCTGCATCAAGCTTATCTTGAAAGAACATATTTAAAGCAAGCTCTGTTCCTATATTCTTAATATTTACAGTATAAGTTACAGTATCTCCAATTGTTATATTATTTTTTGAAGAAGCTTTTGTTATTGATAATAAACCGTCCTGTACTATTACCTCAATAGTATTAGTGGCTCCGTAGTTCGTTATATTATCTAAGCCTGAGGTAAATTGATAGTTATAATTCACATTTTGATGGAGCATTCCACCAACTGGAATTGAATTCATCCTTACAGTGAATAGTACATTTACTATACCTCTAGCACTTATTGTTCCAAGATTTATTCCATTTGAAATATTTGCTGAAGGATAGGCTACTCCATTTATAGTAACTGAACCTGGTATAAATGAGGTAGTTGAATCAAGTAATGCTGATATTATCACATTGTTTGCTGCTAAATCACCATCATTTCTTATTTTAACTGCATAAACTAAAGTTTCTCCTACTTCTACATTGTACTCTCCATCACCATCAATATCGTATAGATTTAAGGTTGCAATTATATTTGGAGCCTTTGAAAGTACCTGTGTTCCTATAGCAACAAGCTGTACTCCATCGCCTTCAACGACTTCTGTTATCTGTCCTGCTAATAAGGTTTGATTAGGAACTAAGGTTTTAGATATATCTACATTAGTTATATCCCATTTATTTCTAGCTCCTAATTTTTGTGTAGGTACAAACCCATCATTGTTATTTATTCCATTAGTACCTATGATATTTAAAAGTCCATTACTGCTGCTTAGTGGATTAGCTACATTAATTGCTCCAGTGAAAAAGTTATTTCCTGGATTATTAGGTGATGTTCCTGGATTAGGATTGGGACTAGTTACAGAATTACCTATATTAGTAAGCTCAGCAAAGGATGGCCCAACTGATACAATTTCGCTTCCACTAAGGGGCTCACCATTAGCGCAAACTAAAGTTACACTTCCTCTAAGATTTCCTTGATCTGCTCCAGTTGTAAAGCCAGTGACTGCATATTGAAGCGGTGTACTTGGAGTTGCAACTGCTATACCTGAACTATATATAATTTTCTGTGGCTTAAAGACGTCGTTTCTATATATTACTACTAAAGTCCATCCACCTCTTGAGTTACTAAGTCCTGTACTTGGTACACTTATAGGTACACCGATAACTGAATAACTCCCTGATAAAGCAGACTTTACTAAAGAGGTAACATCTGCAGCTCTAAACCTATCTATGGTTCCAGAAATTGAAGTATAACTTTCAGTATAGGTTGGAGTTATTGAGTAACTACCACTTGGCGTTGTAAAACTTATAGGAGTATCTTGCACACTCCTAAGATCTAAAGCACCTGACACATTACTAAATACTGTAGAGTACCATACGAGTTCTGCATATCTTATTGTGCTGTTAGATAAAATATCTAAGCTTGCTGTACTCCCTGCTTGAGTCCAATCTCTTGTAGTGGTTCCATCTGTTTTTATAAGGTCAGATGTATTTATATCTGGCGCAGTAGTGCTTCCACATACAACTAACGAGTTTCCTGTTGACACCAATTGACATTTGTCAATTGCTGAAAATCGTTCTATAGTTGCCATTTGCTTTTCTCCTTTTCTTAGTCATAGTATTATAAGCCTTATATACAGATAAAACATATCTTCAGACAATGCCTTCCAAATGACTCATCTATAAAAAGCCTCCTTATATGATATTTTTAAAAACAAATATACGTTACAGCATTGTGATTTTTTAATCATAAATTTAAGCAAACACCACTAAATCTGAATATACTGAAGCATAAAACTTATAAGGAGTGGTATCACTATGCCTTCTAGTATACTTACTATGAGTATTGACAAAACTCAAAATGTACCAATTATAGTAGGAAATACTTCTGCTTTTGATATAAGCATTAAAAATATTAGTTCTACCCAAAGATTATATAATTTAGGGCTTACTTTAACCTTACCTGATGGAATGTCGCTTTCTTCCTCCACGCTACCTCAAACCTCTACAACTTCAAATTCAGATAATAGCACAACCTACTCATGGGTAAATATTAAAGATCTAGCCCCAATGGAAATCAATTTTTTATTTAGTATTACAGTAAAATGTAATACTAAATTTAAGAATGGTACCTATGTTCCTTTTGGATATACCTTCTCAAATATAAGTGTAAGTTGCCAAGCTGATACGATGCCGAGAGGTATTTACGATATAAACAATGAGATTATCACACAGAGCATATCTATGACCTTTACTACAATTAGATTTTCAAGCACTATAGCTACATCAGGAAAGGTATTGAAGGGTGCTGGAACATCTGCTTCCCAAGCTAACTATACTCAGGTTACCACAGCCACTTGCAAGTTCACTAACAATTCTATAAGCTCTTCTTTAGTGAATATAACTATGCTTTTAGATGACGGTATAAGATATATAGGTAACCTTTCAGTTTCAGGAACAGATGCCTCTCAGTTTAATTCTCCTACTGTAAGCCTAATTAGTAAAAATGGAAAGCTTTATACTCAGCTGTACTTTGGTAATATAAATCTTTCAGTAAGCAGCAGCACTACCTTAACCTTTAGCTATGCAGTTTGGAATCAGTATAATAATAATACCGGAGGTTTTATTACTCACGGTACTGTTCTTAATATGTCAGTTAATATGGTTTCAGCTGATCCACTTGTTATCTCTAGTTCTGATAGCAGCACTAAATTTTCAGCCATGGACTTAATAATAACCACCTCTATAAATAAAGCTAATGTTGATGTACAGAATAATGTAAGCTACACCTATGTATTTAAAGTAGGTCAGTACTACAATATTCAAAGTATACTTGTACACTACTTCATCCCTGATGGAATTTACTATATATCAAGTTCAGTTAATCCAACCTCAGTTTTAGATAATCCTACACTTCAAGGGTTCTATTTAACTTACAATTTTTCACTAGCCACTGAAAACTCTAGTAAGAGTGTTACCATTAATGCCAAGGTCGATAGCTATTATAGATATAAATTTAATAGTCAGGGTTTGAATCTACCTGTAGTCGCATCCGATCCATTTTTAGCTACTACAGACATTACAGGTGCTCTTGTTCCAAACTTAAGTCAAGTCTCTGATAATTCCAGTGTTAGCTGCTCAATTGCTATTGGTGAAATAACTAAGCAGTTTGTTAGAGCCTATTATAAGGATGGAACTCGGAAAAATATAAATACTTTAGCTCCTGGTGACCTTGCTGAATACAACCTAAGCTATAATGCTTCTTCACTAAAGGCTATTCAAAAAGAAGTTTATATAGATGACTTTTTTCCGCTATCTGCTGATCCAATAGATAATCTTTCTTATGAATACTCTGGAGTTAAGCCTATTACTTCTCCAAAGCTCATAAGTCCTCATGGTATAGATTTCTATTATGGTGATATTCCAGGAATGTCTTCAAGCACTATTAAGTTTAAGGTACCTATAGCACTGCTTGGCTCTTCCTCACAAAATGCAAACCTTATGAAACTTAAAGGTATTAACACCTATGGGAATGCATACAGTGGTCGTTCTCAAGTAAATTTCAATATAGGTGCTCCAAATCTAACTTTAACTAAAACTGTACTAGGTCCTAATAAAAATGCTATAAAAGCAAATGAAGTTTACACTTATACCATAACCATAAGCAATTCTAATAATTTAGGAACTGAAACCGATGCCTTCGACTTTACACTAACAGATGCTTTATTAGCAAGCTGGTTCACAATTGATTTGAATAGTTTAAAAGTAACTGGTTCTGGGAACTATAATCCTCCAGTTGTTCAAGGAAGTAATGTTGTTCTCTATATAAATAAACTCTCTCCAGGTAGTTCAATAGCTTTAACCTACAAAGTTACAATAAACTCACAACTTGCTCCTGGCATTAGTTTAACAACTACAGCAACTACCACTAATCCTTATTCACAAATTTATAACCCATCCTCAACTAATTTTCAATACACTGGTCTAAACAAAAGTGCTTCAGTTACAATAGCTTCAGCAGCGATTACTCTAACAAAAACTAATTATAACGATACTTTTAAGGTAGGTTCCCCTATAACCTACGAACTAACAGTAACCGTTCCTGAAGGAACTATAGCCTATGGACTTTTTATAAGAGATACCCTTCCAAGCGGCGGACAGATATATGTAGGACCTTCCTATAAAAATGGAACTAATATTACACCTGCTGTCTCTTCTAATATTGTAACTTTTCCTAGTGAAGGCACTGTAGATGGTAGATTAAAAGCTCAAACTATAGCTTATATCTTTACCAGTAAAATAAGTAATGCAAATAAGAGTGTTAATGCAACAACCTCAACTCAAACCAATACTGTTCAATGCTTATATCAACAAATACAAGGAGGAGCTTTTAGTACAATTAGTAAGAGTTTAACCATAACAGTTAATCATCCAAATATTATTATGAATTTAAACGCAACGGACAAGACAACTTCTACTGTATATACTGAGAAGGCAAATATAAACACCAATGCTATAATGCAGTTTAAATTGATTTTTCAAAACAATAGTGCTATCAGCATAGTAAATGGAACTATAGAAATTCCGATAGACACTAATTTTTTATTTTCTTCACTAGATGCCTCAGTGTTATGTAGTGCTGTTTATAATTCATCTTCAAAAAAACTTGCTATAACTATACCAATGCTAGCTTCAAGCTCTTCTGGCTACGTTACTTTCACTCTGCTTCCTAAATCAAATTTAAAAGCTGGTACCACAATCAATACACAAGCTACCGCTGTAGCCTATTACAATGATATATCTCCTACCAAAGTATATAGCGGTGAAAAAAGTAATGTGCTCAGCTGTATTTTGCAACCTGGGGTTTCTCTAAATCCAAACCCACTATATGCACTAAATCCATCAACTTCTTTCTTAGTTACACCACCTGGTGGTACAGCAGAGATACTAACCTATTTTAAAAACACTGGCGGAGGCTACGACGATTTTACGTTAACTATACAAAAAGTTGCTATATCTTATAAGCTTTATATTGACGATGTTAAAATAGCTGATATCTCACCAAATACTTTATATAGTGCTGATTTACCTGCTATGTCCAACTTAGCCCCTAATACAAGCAAAATAATAAAAATAATTGCAATTATACCATCAAGTCAAGCCTTAGGCATAAGGTACGACTTTACAGTTACAGTTAAGTCCAAAACTAGTCCATACCCTGAAAAAACTGTCTTAAATATAGATCCATTTTAATAAGCTAACGTATTATGTAAAAACACCGCAAAATTCATTTGAATAATGCGGTGTTTTAAGTAATTATTAGTTTTTTATTGGTGTTACTTTAAATTCATCTCCATTATTTAGCCAGACTGTCTTAGTAGATAAATTTTCTTCCATAATCTTATCATTTAGTCTGCTAAAAGATATTTTAGAATTATTAAGTGAAAATCTTTGTGCAATATCTTGATGTATTGGAATAAAATATTTAGGCTTTAAGTCATTTAAACATTTTAGCATGCCTTTCTCTCCCATTGTCATTGGTAGCAAATATCGTGTTACAGTTAACATTGCGATATCTATTGTAAATTTTTCAGATATACTCTTCATGAACTTTCCATAATAAGTATCACCAGAAAAATATATTGTTGAACCTTCTGCTCTAACAATATATCCAACAGTAGGACATAAATGATTGGCTTGTACAACAGTTATTGAAAAATCACCTATATTAAGTTCATCACCTTTTCTAATCCACTTACTCTTAAAAATTAATGGTTTTAGTGACCCCTTTGGAGAATATATAGGACATTTGTTTTTAAATTTGTTCAAAAACATTATGTCCATATGGTCAAAATGCTCATGGCTAAGTAAAATTGCGTCAAGGTGGTCAATAGATTTATAATAAGTTGAAACTGAAGCGGTTCTCTTATAAAATAAGTTTCCGAAATTATTAAAATATGGGTCAAATAATATTTGTGAATTTTTACTTGATAATAATATTGTACAGTTCCCTAATAACTGTATTTTCATACGCTTCCCCCCCTAACCTAACTTCATTTTATTTCCAATTCAATTATATGCAAAATATTGATTAAAACATACTGCAAATAGTCATGCTCGCATATGACTTTTGTCATAATCTTCTTGAATTACCACGTAAAAATACCGCAAGATTCATTTGAATAATGCGGTGTTTCAAGTAAATATTCATAATCTCAATCTCACCTTGAATAATAGAAATAATAAAACAGGTAATCCTATTGCAGAAAGTATTGTAATAGCAACACGTACTTTTTTCTTATCCCTCAATATAAACAATAAAAACTTGTACCCTAATATGCCAACTAGTCCACCCAAACAATTTAAAATTATGTCATCAATATCAGATGCTCCAATGCCTAAAATCCCCTGAATGATTTCTATAAATAAACTCACTATGAATATAAAGAACAGATTGTTTATTACTTTTTTATTTTTCTTGAATAATAACAAATATGTACCAAGAGGCATAAAGATAACTATATTGCCAACCACATTACTAAAAGCGAATCTTTTTATAGTGGCCGAATTGCTAAATATATATTCCTTAATGCTATAAAAAGGAATGAGATTGATTGACCTCTCTGAATTCCTTTGATTATTAAACAAATCAAAAAGCGAAACTCTTGAAAATAACAATAATTTAATTAAAAAAAGTATATAACAAATGAAAACTCCATATAAAAAGACTGTTTGAATCCTCTCTCGTTTATTCATAATTTCTCCATTTTTCATTCCATTCTTTATTATTCTCTGACGTTCAATTTATAAATAATAAGTAGTTATTATTTATCTACTACTATTACTTAACACCTTGTAATTATATCATCAAAAAACAATTTCCACCAAGACATAATATAGTTAGTTACGACGCCTTATTCTTGAATTACGACGTAAAAACACTGCAAAACTCAATTATGAATAATGCAGTGTTTTAATTAATTATTAGTTTTTTATTTACATGACGTTAAATAAGAAGATTGCGAACAAAATTTTATCCTCACAGATTTTTCTTAGAACTGACTTCCCTATTTCTTTCATCGAAACCAAGTTCTAAATGAAATTTAAATCTTTACAATTTACATATATTACAATTACCATCATCTATGAAATACTCTTTCTAATTAAGTACATATTTAATTGCTTGTTCAACAAATTCCCTTGGCATGGCAGTTTTGCTAACTACTTCATCAACGGATAGTCCTTGTTTATAAAGACGATTTACTACACCTTCCATTGCTTCTCCTATTGATACAATATGTTTATCAGGGTCATAGAAAGTTATCCCTCTTTGCCCCCAAGGTGCTTCTTGTATTTCATGTATAAATTCGACCTTTAATTGTTTGAGTTCATTATATATATCATCTAATTCCTCTGTTTCAAAATTTAACTCAACACTATTAGACCCGTATGAAATCATACGAGAACCTTTCATTCTGTGTATTTCTTCAAAGTGAGTTCTTAAATGAATTGCTAAACCACTTTCAAAAGAAACATTTACTCCAAAATCATATATTACTTTTTGCTTTAAAATCTTTTCATAAAAATTCCTTGAAAGTTCAAGATTTTCAACCAGTATAATAGGACCCATAAATTTCATTTCTCTATCCCCCGTATTCTATTAAATTAATGTTTTTGTGTTGTATTATATATAGTATATAAACCAACTTAATTCGCAATTTCCTACTACTCTGTCTTAATTATCATTTATTATACCATATTACACCAATTAACTCTAAGAAAACTGTAGACCTTAGAGTATTTTAAAATAATTTTTTTACTGCATTATTCAATTTTCAAAGAGCATTGTTCGTATTCTAAATTTCACATGTTACGTCGCAATATTTTTCAAATTGCGACTAAAAAGCATCATGAAATTATTTATATAATCTTAAAATCATGTAACTTGATGTTTCAATAAGATCTCCCTTTAAACATAAAATTTAATGTATGATAATTTACTATTATCACTTAATTCTTGTATTTATCAATACACCCAAACCGCCCAATATTGATAATATACAGCCAAGTGTCCTGTATTTTATTATAGACTGTTCCAAATAAATCAAATAATAGCTAGTATCCATACTGCCACCATGACTCTTCATAATATTGGCCATTTCAGCATCTGCTAAATTTATACTACTCATTAAAATTATAATACCAACAACAAATACAGCCACAGAAATTAATGACCTTACAGTTAATACCACTTTCTTTGGAACCTTATTAACAATTATATTTTCATTAGAAACCTCTGGTACTTGAACTAACTCACAGTTACAGTCATTGCAGAATGTATACCCTTCTTCATATTCGCATTTACATGTTGGACATACTAACATAATTACACCTCCATAGGCTTATATTTGTATCTTTTTCTAACTTTTTTCATAACAATTAATGAACCCTGGAGCTATTTCTTCAATTTGTTTTTCGATATTATCGCCATTTATGCAGCCAGAATTAAATTTTTGAGAGAGCCAAAGATTATAGTTTACAGGTACTGATTTTTCTTGAACTAGTAAGTTAAAAATAATCAAGGAAATCGGCATGCAGCCTCCGTATCTTTGTTTTGCTATTTCAATAATGTCCTCATATGTAGAAAGTCTGTTTATTACAGATAAGTAATATTCTACTGCTACTACAAATTGCTCCTCTTCAGCACCAGAGTATTTTTCAACCAAGGTCTTGTAGGTCTTGTTAAGAAAATCATCTTTACTAACAAGTCCCCTTAAGATATTAATTGTCTCACCATTTGAAAAACCGTGCATTAATTCATGAGCAATAATTCGGACAAACATTTTACCATCTACAAAGTCTGATAAACAACTACTTAAAAAACTCTTATTATAGAGACTGAAACACACTGGATGACTGAAGAAAGACACAAATATATTAACATCATCAATCCTATCTTCGTTCCTTAGTCTAAGGATGTCTCTAAAAATATTATCCAAATCATATTGGCTTATCTTATCCTTTAGTTTTACACATTCCTCTTCTGCTTTAGGCAACGCCTCATCCACCCAGGTTTTATAAAAATTTATATTATCTAAGCCCTCTAGAAGTTTAACGTACCCAGCAGTTCCTCCCTCTTCAAGCCATTTAATCGTGTATTTAACATCGTTAAGTAAAAAATCATTATCTTTTAGCCGTTCATTTACTAGTTGTGATAATTCTTCAGGCTGTTTTATAATTTCTATCAAGTCTTTTATAGTTAATTTATCTATATTCTTATTGTCAGTAAAACAACTGAGTACCATGCACATTGAAGACATGCTAGGTCCATTGCGATTAAAGTCATCTATACTATACTTTTCTATTTCTTTATTCGTTTTATAAATTAGTTCTTTTTGTTCCTCTAGGTAATATTCCTCAAGTTCGAGAAATCTTTGTCCGGCATAACATAATACATCATAAATAAAGCACGGTTTGATTAAAACTGCCATTGCATACACCTCTTGTATATATATTTAATCAAATTTCATCTTATATAAATATTTCACCTTACTGCTCTAATAACTAATTCTCTTCATTCTTTTTGAAATATTGATAAGCCAAGATACATATAGGAGCAAAGTAAGCACACCAAAACTCTAAAACTAAAACACCGATAATGCTGCCACCCTTCATATCTGCATTAAAGACACCAAGCATAGGCATTATGATACAGGACACTGCAAAAACTCCATGAACTAACAGAAGTGTTTTTAACCATTTATCTTTTTTATTCTTAACTTCTACGGTAAAAGCTATAAAAAAGGTTGATAGCGCCATGAATGCATACCCAAATAGATCATAATTAAAAAACAGACTGCCGAGGTTCTTATAATTCAATATAGCAGTTGCTTGTTCATTTAATTTAGCTAATCGTATAGTGGTTAATTGTGCGAAATAAACTAATCCAACCAGCACAGCATATACAGAAGAAAAGGCGATTGCCGTGTACCCTGCAGCTTTATTTTCTTTAGTACCGTTTGCTGAGAAAGAACATATCATAGGAACAAATCCCCATGAAATAAAAAGACTGAAAAGATAACTTCCTACATCCTTTCCTAAAAGCATTGACACTGCAAAACCAATGACTCCAATTAATGTGACAATAGCTGAATACATTCCTATTCGTTTATTCATAATCCTCTCCTAAACCATAAATATATAAATTCTTTGCTTGTATTTATTTTACAATTGTAATTATATTACACATATTACTATAATATCTACAGATGCAGATTTATTTTACAGTATTTTCATATAATCATCCAATACATACTGAACATCCACGTGTCTTAGTCCTCAAATATTAATCATAATTTTTCTTGTATAGCTATAAAAAAACACCGCAAGCTTCATTTTGAATACTGCAGTGTTTCAAGTAATTATTAGTTTTTATTTATGTTAACTTATAATAAGAAAGTTCTGAATTAATTTGCCTTATAATGTTATATTACTCTTCATATAGTTTTGTGTCCACGGACAATGTACTAGGCATTTTAAACAGCATTTACAGTGATATACATCAACTATTAAATCTCTATTCATATTCGGTTCCCAAGTAGTACCATGAATTACATTTACAGGGCATATATCTTTACAAACAGTACAACCACCGCACTTAGGCATTATTACCTTTTTATTTTCAATCGATAATGACGCATTAGTTAAAACGGTACACATACAAAATGCACATCCATATTCTTCAGCAATTAACAAATTGTTTTTTCCGATCCATCCCAATCCTGATAATATGGCAATTTTCTTATGTGGGAGTACACTGGTTTTTGTAGCTTCCTCAAAGTATCCATTTATTAGATTTCCATCTGATTGAGCAAAGGCTTTATATCCTTTTCCAACAATAAAATCTGCCACCCACTCTGCAAGTTCTTGAGCGCGGTGTTCCTTCTCCCAAAATTCGGAAGGGACTGCTATCGTTTCTTTTGAAAGCCCCAGGATAAATTCGGGACTTAGAAGTATTCCTATTAAAATGGCAGTATCGTACCCCATATTTTCTTTTTCAGGTAACCTTGATATATCAACTGTTTTAACAAAATTAGCACCACGGAAATTTATCTCAGAAATTAATTCGTTCACCATATACAACACCTCTATTTATATTTTCCATTATAAATTTATTAATAAACTTCTGATTAAATGGTATCATTTTGTTTATTTGTACGCCAACCTCATACTTGATTCATAAACAAAAATGCGCTAACCATAACAGCTTATGTAGCGTATTTCATATTTAATCAAAACTTTAAAATCATATCGTACCATTCCGAACCACCGTGTTTAGATCCTGAAACTCCTGTACTTTCAAATCCAAACTTTGAATAGTAATGAATGAGCTTCTCTTTGCAAGTTAAAATGACGCCTTTTCGTCCAGCCGATCTTGATACTTCTATCAACTGATTTATTAATTGTGCTGCAATTCCTAGTTTACGATACTCTGCCATTACATCAAGTCCAAAAATAGTCTGATAATCACCATTTGGAATATGTAGATTAGCATCACTAAATAACTCGTCGTAGATAGCAAGCTCGTTGATTATACAGCCATTGATAAAACCAATTATTTTTCCATCGATTTCCGCTACAAAAAAACTTTCTGGAAATGTCTTAATTCTTTGTTCCAAGGATTCCCTTGTAGCTGCCTCTGACTCTGGAAAACATCTCATCTCCACTTCTGCTACTGCATCTAAGTCTTCTACAGACACATTTCTAATTATAATATCCATTATAGTAAGCTCCTTTTGTTAGAAAATATATTTAATTTAAATTTGAGTGAAAAATATATTTTTTAATAACATCTCTTTTTAAGATTTAAAGGACATCACAAAAATAATATTGTTTATACCCTAAGCAACCTCTCATTCAATTTTTCATAGCTAATCAAAAAATCTAACTCATTAGGTGTAGCATTCAGCATTTATATCTTAACAATTTAATATCGTTAATTCATTATATCTTGCTACTTTTGACCTAATTACTTGTCATTATATCATTCAAAACCAATTGATTCTATATGCTCAAAATATAATTGAAGTTTTCAATATTACCTTTTTCACCTCACAATTTAATATTAAAAACTATCTTATATATTAGTTATGTCTTCTTATTTTCATAATGTATTAATTTGTTTTGATATGTCCAGAAAATTCAACTGCTTTATTAAACAATATATTATGGATTGAGGGATACGTTAAGTTTTCTGGTAATTCTTCGAACAATTTTAATTCTTCAATCTCTGAATTTGGCAACTGTCCAAGTTCACTTATTTCAGAATAAAATAGCAATCCATAAGACTTTCGATTATTAATATTTACTGAGGAAATACATATTGGAAATAGCCTAAACTTTTTTGCTCCTGTTTCTTCAAATAATTCTCTTTCAGCAGTTTCAGTTATAGTTTCATTAATCTCATGGGTTCCTCCAGGCAGCTCCCATGTTTTCTTACCTTTTTGGCGTACAAATACCCACTTTCCTTCATATCGAGGTACAATTACAGCACATAAAAACATATTATCATTCATTTGATATAATTCAGTTAAGCTTACCTTTATCATAGTCCTCTTATCCTTTCAATATTGAATTTTCCATCTTTCACCACAATAATTTATCATAAAAATAAAACTAAAATTGGACCAACACCAAAGAGACATTAGTTAGTTTTGCGTAAATCAAAGCTAACTAATGTCTCTTTAGGCAACTATAAGCATATATTACTAAACTCATTTATTTAAACAATCATTTATTAATCTTCTACAATCCTGCGCTTGTACAACTTCAAATCCAGTATTAAAATATAATTTTAATGCTCTATCATTTTTTGCTAACGCATTTAGATTCACACCTTCTAAACTTTGTTCTAGGCCTCTATTCACTGTGAACTCCAGAATTTTTTTACCATAACCTTTTCCTTGGTACTCGGTATTAACAAACAGTAAATCTATCTCAGCATTTTTAACCATTGAAGCACCTACAATTTCATTACCTTCTAAAAATAGATGAATATAATCTTTATTAGCAAATTTTGCTTTTCTATCATTTTCAAGCGCTTTACTACTAGCACTTAAATACCAATTGTAAGGCTTAATATCATTTTCCTTTCTTAATGCTTCAAAAGCTTCACTTTCAAGTTTTGCTTCCTCTTCGTAATATTTATCTTCATATTTTACTGAACAAATATTTGATTCATCAAATTTAACTCCTTTGTAAGAAAATCGGTATACAGAATACCAATATTCAAATCCAATCATATCAAAAAGTTGCTGCCATTTTGAATTATCTTTCACATGATAGGTTGTTATAGATCTTATAGAATTTTCAATTAGAATCTTTTTTGCTTCCTCCCAAAGTTGTAAGCCTACAGGCAGTATTTGCTCATTGCTTTCTGCTCCCATTTCAATAGTACAAGAGCTTCCACCTATCATTATATGAATAAAACCTTTAATAACATTGTTATCCTCATAAACAAGAATCTTTGATGCAGATTTTAAAGTTTCAATTTCTTCTGGCATAGCCAAATATTCAAGAGTATATAATCTAATAATTTCATCAATATCCGATGCTTTATAATCTCTTATCATGTTTATTCTCCTTTACTTTTCACTAATGTAAAACTTATTTACCATGAAGTACTACTATCTTCACAAAAAAGTCACTATCTGATGCTTTTATTCCAATATAGAACTGACCCAAGAATAACAACTATCTAGTTCCTCATCACTTATTAAATCTGATCTATGCTCAAACATTATCTTTATATTCTTATTTTCATTTTTTATAATTCTTAAATAATCTTCAATAGGTGCCCATCCATCATCTACTTTTAATCTTGGCAGCGCAGGAAAATGACTATTTTCTAAATTACCAGATACCTTAACATTCCATAAATGCACTACTTCAGTAAACTTAGCCAATCTTAAAATAATCTCCCTCTCGTTGAAATCTTGATCAATCCTTCTTTGTAAGTGAAGTCTTCCTGTATCTAAACATATTTTAATTGCTTGGTACTTTTCAAGTAATGACTCAAGAAAGTTATCCTCATAAACGTATTTATTTAAAGCGTCTAATTCTAGCACAGGGATAAAATTATATTCAAAACTTTTTTCTGATAACCATGCAAAGAGATTTTCACTTAATCTTTTAAATTCACTAATGGTGTACTCTGATTCATATGTATATTCACTTTTGTCTGCAAATCTCCAATTGCTCATATCAAAGTCCTTTTTCAAAATTGCTGGTTTTGGATAATGGAATAGAATGTATTCTGGTTTGATTTCCTTGCTGCTAATGTAATTGAGCTCTTCTTCTATATATTTATAAGCCTTTTTCCTTGCAGCTTCATCTAATGATAAAAACTGTGGATCTCTCAAATCTGATATCCCAGACCTTAAAGGAAAATGTATCCCAAATTTAAATTCATTTTCTTCAGTTACTCTGACTAGTTTTTCTATATCTTTTTCATCTTCAAAAAGACATACCTCTATTCCATAAAAACCTTCTCTAAAATCTCTATGAAACTTTCTAGCATCAAACTTTCCATGCATTCCAATCATAAATTTTCTCATCAAATTTCCCCTTTGATATAAATACTTGTGTGCAGCCATACATCTTTAATCTTGTTTGTACACAAAATGCTTTACTTCATCTAATTCCTCATAAAGATACTCTTTTGCTTCAATAGGATATAATTCTATGTTTTTTATAGCTTTAGTACCAACCCATGAAAATTCTAATTTGAAAGATTCTCCCTCTAATTGTTCAGTACCAAAGAAGACTCCTTCAAGTGGTATGTTGGTTTTGTCAGTTAATGAAACATCATAAAATAAACATATTTGATGACAAGGTTTGTCCCCCCATGGAAAGAATATTTCTCCAACCCATCTTAATTTGTCTACTTTAATGTCTACATTTATTTCCTCTTTAAACTCACGAATTAATGTTTCTTCATTTGTCTCACCAAGTGCAACATGACCTCCAGGAATTGCATAACCAGTGTCTCCTAATGGCCTTTGCAATAAAACTTTTCCATTTTGCACTAACAATCCTGCAACTCTATAACTGAACACATATTCCTCTGTTTTAAATATAATATCTTTACTCATTTTGTCTCTCCTTATTTCTATTCTTTGACTTGAGTTAATTTATTTGGATATATTGTTATTAATAAAAAGGTTGCACCAAATGCAAATATCCCTTCTATTATCAATTACTTTGCTAGATTTAAAGTCAATTCCAATGTCTGAAAACCACCCTAAATACCTCTTAGCATATTTATCACTAATCTCAAAGAAATCAGGACTAGAAGCTATGAAAACAATCTTGAAATTATTCTTTATATCAATAAGTAAGTTATCTCTTACTTCAGCTGTAAATCCTTTATACATATCAAAATCACTAAACAAATAATAAGAACTCATAATAATTTTCCTCTTTTTATTATTTCGTTATGAATATTAAAAGAATTTTACATACTTAATGTTTTAATCCCTACGGCTTTTTAACGAAAGCTTTTATGCTCTCAATAAATAGAAGAACACATGTCACTTCAACTATTATAAGTCCCAAAAGAGACATACCTTTCATTACCCCATTTAAAACAAACCCAAAGACGTTATCTAGAATATCATAACTAGATATTATTGTATTGATATACACCAAAGCTACTCCTGCGATTAGTCCTCCAAATAACTTAAGACTTTTTTCCATCCTATCCTCTCCCCTTTTTGAAGTAATATTCATTTAAACATGCAAGTGGCCTTCTCATAAATCTTTTATAATCATATATTAATTACTTGTAATTATATCAACACTCTCCAATTTATTCCATAGAAATTATACTTAGATTTAGTTTATTATCTAAGCCAACTTCATAACCTTTTACGGTTTAATACCATATATTATTTCTCATTTATAGTTTTGAAAGCTTGAACTAATTGCTGAAAAGCCTTCTCCAAAAACCAAAAGCCGTGTATAAAAAGGAAAACATTCTCCTTTATTTACACGACTTTTATAGGTTAGAATTCATAATGCTGCTTTTTATAGAAATTTCTCAAGTATCTAACTGTGAGACACAAGCTTTAATCCTATTATTCCTGCTACTATGAATGCAATACAAGTTAATCTTATGATGTCCATAGGCTCTTTAAATAATATTATTCCTAAAATAACGGTTCCTATAGTACCTATTCCTGTCCAAATTGCATATGCAGTACCTAGTGGCAGCTCTTTCAGTGCTAATGATAAAAAATAGAAGCTTGCAATCATGCCACTTACTGTAATTATGCTTGGTACAAGCTTTGTAAATCCCTCTGAGTACTTTAATCCTACTGCCCAGCATACCTCAAAAAGACCTGCAATAATTAAGAATAACCATTTCATATACTTCACTCTCCTTCAAATAAAAAAAGCCATGGTTGATATAATTAAATATCTCCCAGGCTTTTGTCCTTCCGTGAACACAGCAAGCTGTGCGTTTTATCTTGGACCAGACCAGCTTCAAATTTAAAACTGCGGAACCCTATAAAACTTTATATTATTAAATTTCTCTTGATGGCTATAATGTTATCAAAAACAACTAGCTTAGTCAACATTGAGGTGTATATAACTTTTATATTTATTATATATGGTGAACCCTATATCTTAAAACGGTTTTTAATTTAGATTTTTCAGTTTTTCTTGCATCTGAAATATAGATTTCCCTATGTTCTAAAGTTGTTATTTCAAGATCATTTTCTTTTATAAACTCTTTCATTTGTTCAAAGCTTTGTGGTTCGTCGTCATATGAACCCATATGAATCATTTGAACTGATAATCCATCTTCCATAGTTTCAAAAGTTACATCCTCTAATAAAGGATGTGGTTTTTTCTTCTTAACATTTTCAAATGCTTTTTTCACTACTTCCTCAGTCACAAAATCAGGCTGTCTAATCATTATGGTATACAGCAATTCATCCTTATTCAAAGTATCAGATTTTCTTCCTTCCTCAGTCAAATCCCATATCCCTTCAAGTGGATAAACGGTGTATTCAAAATACCCCTCTGGTGTGTAGCCTTGCTTTGGCATCATTCTAACTGCATAGGCTAACGAATATAATACCCCTATTCTTTCAGCGAAATCTTCATCGTTAGGATTTCCTTTTCCTCTTATCATAAAGAATTTTTGCTTCGGTACTGTAACTAAATCTGGCTTATTCTTTGGTAAATATAAATTTTTTTCTTGCTTTTTCCACTCGTGTTTCACAATTACCCTCCTTTTTATCTATGAATTTAAAGTATACTAAAAAATATTTTAACTAATAATGGCACTTTGATAGATTTATAGCTCCTATTTAGAACTATCTATAAGATATCACACTTAATACGTCATCATACTGTCATATTACAATAAAAATCCTATAAATATCTAGTGTTTAGTATATAATAACCTCTTCTTTATATCCTTGTTGTTATTATTAGACATGTAAAATCTAGAATTATTAACTATATAACATGTGTACTTTTTAGGAATAAATGTTATAATAAGGGATATTTAAATTCAAAATTTATAATAAGTAAAGTAACGATACTATAACGAATGCTAGATGTAATTCTCCATTATATTTTAAAATAAGATTTTATAGGTGATTATTATGAAAAAAATTTTTCTACTCTTACTATTTTTTATTGTGATAACTGCATTATTTGTACTATATATCAATAACACTGCGAGTAAGAGTAAAGAAATCAGTTCAATTGAAGTAATTAGGCAGTCGGACAAGAAAAAATGGACACTTTCAGATAAGAATATTATAGATAAATTTGCAATGGCACTAAATGATAAAAAGAAAACTTATGCAAAGCTTGATATACGCCCTTGTGATTATTCTGTAACTATAAATTTTAAAGATACTTCGTCCGAAGATTACATGTTGTGGGTAGACAAAGATATAAATGTACAAGGTGTCTTAATGAATGGAGCTTCAATTTGGTTTATAAATAGAAATTCAAATCCTATTTTTAAGGAAATTTTAAAATAGCACTAAAACATCTATAGTATTACTTTTAAACTAAAATTTATATCAAGGGATTGGAGGATATTATATGGGAAAAATATTGGTGTTTATCTTTGATGCAATGGCAGATTATGAAGTAACCTTTATCACTCATTTATTAGGAACCAGTGGGGGTAAAGAGATAATTACAATTGCATATGAAGATAAAATAATCAAAAGCCGTTCTGGATTTATGTACAAACCTGCAAGATTAGTTACTGAAGTGTTGGACGAAGATGTAGATGGCTTAATTATTGGCGGTGGGTGGTATGGAGACACTAGGCCTGAACTAATACAACTAATTAATAGTTTGAATTCAAAGAATAAATTAATAGCAGGTATATGTGGTGCAGGTACAGTTTTTTTAGCCAAATCAGGTATTCTTAATAATGTAAGATACACTACCCCTGCTGTTAAATGGACTGAAAATCACATTAAAGTATTTGGAGAGAAAGACCCTTTTCCAAGAGAAAATTTCGTTAAAGCGAGAGTTGTAAAAGATAGCAATATTATAACCGCCCAAGGAACAGCTTTTATAGATTTTGCTATAGAAATATATGATTGGTTCAATCTATTTGAAGATCAAGAGGAAAAAGATGAGTTTGTTAAAATCATTAAAGGATTATAAGATATTATCTTATTGCTACTTTTAAAAGTAAATTAGATTTGAACCTTATTAATGAATTTCTTGTAAGTTGAAAGGCAACCTCAAAGGGTTGCCTTTATTGCATCGTATAATAAAGATCTACTATATCTTAATTCAAAATTATATTAGTATACATCTACAAATTTGAATTTATTTAATTAATAGTCTTTTTCATTTTGCATATTTTTAATAAAATATATCATAGGAATTAAAGTAAATACGAACTCCACAGTAAAAGCAACAACTAACCATATCTGCAAACTCGTATCTACACACTGCTTAACTTTTCTAAAGCTTCTTTTTCACTGCTTAAAAAGAATATATTCTTCCCATTATTGCTTTCATATATAAAATCTTTAAGGCTTTTACTTGTATAGCCCGAAAAATCTCCTACTATTGCAAGCTTCATACGATAGTTTATAAATTTTTGAAGCACTTCACCTGCTAATTTTGTTTTTAAATCAAAGAATTCTTCTACTATTGATGACTTATCCAAAATCATCGCATCGCTACCAGACTCATAGCTCACTGTAGCTATTAAATCCAGGGCAGATTGAAGATCTGTTATCAGCACTTCACTACTTTTTACAACAGCTATTTCTACTTTATTTTCAACTACTTTGTTAATTTCCATAGTATCTCTCCTTTTACTTGTCAATTGAGCCTAAAAGTTATGTAGCCTTCTTGCTGTGGCCAATATCTTTATTACATGCTTTGAGTAAAATCATTAAGTATGAACAACTCTAATCATAAAAATAAAACTTCTAAAAGTCTATTTTGCTCAGCTTCATCATTTTTCCCATCTGGTAATAAGTGAAATATAACTTCATCTTTCTTCCACAAACCGCCAATAGAATCAAGCATATACTCAGCTCATTATCCATATGATACCATAATCATATTTACATATAAAACAAAATAATATTTCTTTTCGTAAAGCTAGGCTGAAACAGTGTATTAGATATACTATTAAAAAAGCCTTATATTATGTATTAAATAAATGTTGTTACTGCTATATAAAAGGATAAGCTATAAAATATCAACATTTATTTAATACAGAAGCTAATAGTATAAAAAATATATACAGATTGTATTGTACCAATAGTGCATTTGAGTAATTATATTTATGATGAGCATAGAAATTGCATTATATGAAGTTTAAGAATTGAGATAATAGAAATTTCAATTAACTATTTTATACTGTGGTGGATATTTGTTTCTTCATTATGTAACTGCAAATAAGTAACCTAAATTGGTGAAATATCCGCATTAAGTAGTCATATTAATATTGACATTGACAATTAAATAATTTAATATAGTTCATATATGAATTGTTCAATTATGAACTATATTTCAAGGAGGTATTTTTATGGATTACAAGGATTCCAAAGCAAAGCAGGCTGCGGAGGTAGTTCAATCATTTATGATGGTTAGCAAAACTTTAACAAAATACACACAAAAGAATGCTAATAGTTTAGGTTTGAATTTGCAGCAGTTAGGGGTTTTAAATACCATATATTCTTCTCCGTTAATAACTCTTAAAGAAATAACAGAGAAATTATTCATTCCTAAAAGCACAGCAAGTGTTAGCGTCGAAGAGCTTGTTAATTTGGGTTTGGTTGAACGTAAATCATCAGAAGAAGATAGACGTCAAATCAACTTAATTTTGACTGACAAAGGCATGGAAATATCAAGAAAGTCAATTCAAAATCCTGCCTCATATATAGCCATGGTTTCTGCACTTGAAAAAATATCAACGGAAGATATAGACTCACTTCTTCGCATTCATAAGGAACTGTCTAAGTTTCTATAGTAGAATAGCAAAAATAGTTATTTTCAAAATGGACGCAATTTTTTTAATTTAACGTCATCATTTAGTTCAGGGCTATATTGTGCAATTAATTTTATATCTTATGTACGTAAAAAAAGATGTACTACTTTAAATCGAATTTACTTTAAAGTTCTCACTGCTCTTGATAAAACAATAAAAGTAATTTCTACTAAAAAAGTAATACATCTATATTTTTATTTCTATTAGTTATCTGTCATTTTGCTATGAAGATATTCTTCATATAACTTATCGAAACCTTTTATACCTATAGCTTTTGCAGTACTTTCATCATAATATTCTTTGAGCTCCTCTACTTTTCCTATAGGCATTTCATATTGTATGATTATTGTACTGCTTAAGAAATACATTTTGTTTTCCTTAATAAACTTTATAACTTCTGTGAATAGCAAGTCTTTTTCTTCTAAGAATTTTGCTCTTTCTCCATGATAAGTTACTTCTACTATACAATCTGAATAGGTGTGCTTTGGTTCATTTAATAGAGTCCATTTAACCTCTTTGTTTTTAATTCTGTCATATTCAATAAAATCATTAATATATAGGTCTATCCCTGAAGCTTCTTCTTTTGTTCCTTTATATAGAACAACCTCATAACCGCCTAATATCTTGCAGGAGTTTAATTTTTTGGCCTTAATATTTCTCACCGTTACTTCTTTTTCATTAACCAATATTATAAGTTCATCTTTTTCGATAAACTTTCCATAAATTCTTCCGAGTCTTGATACAATATTATCTATATAGTAATCACTTTCTAACTGCTTCTTTATATTCTTTTCTAAGTCACTAATTACTATAACAGTTCCTTCTACCAGCTTCGAATTATACGCTATGTTTTCGCTTTGAGACTGAAGCTCGTCACTAATTAAATTGAGATCTAAGGAAAACTTTCTTGAGCATCTCTTCTTGTTTGAAAATATCTCTATTTTATTACCTAACTTAAAGAAAGACTTTTTTATGCCTAATCCAGAGATATGATCTCCATTTTCAAAACCAATTCTAAAGATATCTTCATCTGTGATCTTGCTATGGATGCCTCCACTATTATCACTGATTTTTATTGAATCATCGGTTATATTTATATTAATCTTACAGGGATTTTTACTAATTGTCACTTCTCTTCTAGCATTAATAGAGTTATCAATAAACCTACTTAGTGATTTAGATATATCTTCTTCCTCAACTAAGTTTTTTCTTAGGAATTTCTTATCCACTATTACCCTATTTAAACTTACCATGATTCTCCTCTAATATTAAGTAATCTAGTATTACTATATGCTGAGGATTTTATTTTGCTACTGATGTAACCTTTACATTTCCTAATAAAATTTATATTTTCACACTCTATTAAAGTACTATTTTGAAATTAATGTATATCTTGTTTATACATATGAGTGAGCACTTGTTTAAGACTTTCACCTAATGCAGTCTTTCAAAAAAATCAAAAAACTTTTCCTGACTTTAATACTCATATGTGATTCAATTCAAAAAATGACAATTATTTTTTAAATAGTTACAAAATATTTGTCAATCTATGATGTATTTTACATTATTTTGTTGTATAATGAATAAGTATTAATTTAAAAAACTTTCTGTGCATACACTTTAACGCCATTAAAGTTACATTCCAAGCTTTCATTTATTTAAAGATAAAAATACTAAACAATGATTATTTAAAAATCAATATCAGAAAATTTAATTACTATTAAGGGAGAGTATTTTATGATTTTATCAAAGGCAGTCGAATTTATTAAAAGTATGTGTGACGCACAAGCAGATATGATACCTGGTGGTGTTATATACGTAATTACGAGTAAGGACTCTATTGTTTGGCGAAAAGCTTCAAGCGAGTTTGATCTTGGTATATTTCAAGTTGGCGAAAAGGTGATTTCAAATAGTATGGCAGCTAAAGCCATGAGAGAAAAAGAAACCATTACAGCAAATGTTCCACGTTCATTATATGGAATAAGGCTGAAAATCACCTCTGAGCCTATAGTTGATGATGAATACCAAGTTATAGGAGCCTTCTCTACTATATTCCCTGTGGTTCACCCTGTGATAAAAGCTTTTAAAGACTTTGCGCCAATTTTATCTGAGATGTTTCCAGATGGTGCAGTGATGGCAACTTCAGATTTATCAGATTTTATCGATATACAGCACTCTAATGAGTTTAAGCTTCCTCAGTTAAGAGCTGGACATCCACTAAATGAAGGAGGAGTTGCAGAAATATCTATAAAAACTAAAAGCCCTGTATCTAAAGAATATGATAATTCGTTCTATGGTGTACCAGTTTTATCTGTTGGTTACCCTTTGTTTGATGAAAACAACGAAGAAATTGTAGGAACCTTTAGCTTGATTATACCTAAGGTAACTGCTGAAAGGCTTAGGGAGATGTCAACTAGCCTTGAAAAAGGCTTATCAGAAATAGCATCAACTGTTGAAGAATTAGCATCATCTGCATCAAACATTCATCTAAATGAACAGGGGTTAAACAACAGTATTAATGAAATAACACTTTTGTCTCGTCAAATAAATGCAATCTCTTCATTTATAAAAGAAATTGCAGATGAGACAAAGATGCTTGGTTTAAATGCAGCTATAGAAGCTGCAAGAGCTGGAGAATCAGGAAGAGGTTTTGGAGTTGTAGCAACACAAATCAGAAAATTATCAGAACAATCGAAAAGTACTGTTCCTACAATTCAAGAATTAACTAATAAGATTATTTCTAAAGTTAATGAATCAAATATAAAGAGCCAAAGTTCCCTTTCTTCAAGCCAAGATCAAGCAGCAGCCACAGAACAAATGGCAGCAAGCCTCGAAGGAATAACTTCAATGGCCGAAAAGTTAAATGAAATTGCTCTGAAATTATAATAAATACCTTCTGTGTAAGTAAGCTCTATAGATACTGCAGGTAGCTTCTTCATTTAATTATCAATTAAAAAAGTCAAACCACATATAAACAAAAAATTTTATGATTATATGAATATACATAATTCCAATGAAAAATAGCCTGACATCAACAATTAACAGATGCCAGGCTACAATTTTCTAACTTTAAGCACTCATTTTATAAAGATACCACTTACATGTATCCTTAATATATTTGAGTTCTATATTTTTTTGTACTTCATTAATAGTACTTATACATGTGAATACAATAGTTTCTATTCTATCAATCTTTATTTCATCAACCTTTAATATCTTACTTATAGTAAATACACTGTAGCTTTCATCTTCTGCAAACACTCTAAATCTTACCGGTACTATCTTTCCATCTTTATTAAAGGCAGCTACCATTTCAATATTTTTGTTTAACACCATTTTCCTCACCTCAAAATCTTATCAATATCATTATATAAGAACATTTGTTCGCAAGTCAAGATGGTGTATAAAATTTTCCTATTGACAAACATACCTAGGTAGCTAAATCTATAGATTATATAGTACTTTCTATTGTATTAAGCTTCGTTATTCTTAAACAAACTTTCAAGGTCGAAGCCTAACTGTTTAGCTTCACCAAGTCTTATTAAAGCATCAGGATCATTGTCTCTAAAATATGTATGTTTTATTTCCCTTTCCTTAGTCATTATTTGAGTACTATTGTCCTTAGAACTTCTAAGTCTTAAGCTGTACACAATAGGGAAATAGGTTCTTATGAACTTTCCTTCTGCATGGGCTGTAAGGGCTATTATTTGGAAACCTAACTGCTCAGCTATGAAGAAAACAGGATCAAGGACGTGATCACTGGAAGCTTTACCAAATGGATTATCCACAATCACAGTTCTATAGTGTCTGTTAGTTGGCATTATCTGCTTTCTTTTTTCAGCTAGGTAGTTCAATATGCCTAAGAATAAGGACATATTCTTACTCCACTTTTCTCCTCCTGACCAAGAATTAGATACTTCCCAGGAGAAAGGTGCACTTCTCATTTTGCCATCATTGGTTACTTTTCTACATTTAACTTTTATAGTATCCTGCTTCATCACAATTTGTAATAATTGCTTAGACTTAAGCCATTTTTCAATTTCTTTCTTTGCTTGGTCCGCTAGTTCCACTCCATTTTCATCTTTAAATTTGTCGCCTTCAAGTTGGTTCAGCATCCAATCAATATGCTTTGCCAGCTCTTCTTTTCCTTCTTTTTCATCCCACTCTGGTACATTGAAAATGAATACGTCCTTCCATTCCTCTTCAACCTTTATTCTTGTCTTTTTAGGAATAGCTTTAAGTTCTTGAACCATTGTAATTAGATAAGAATGTAGTTGATTAATAAACTGCTGCACTTCCTTATCATGTTCACGAATATCATTTTGAGCAATGTCTATGGTTCGTGATATTCTTTCATTCATCATCTTCTGCCATTCAATGATATCCTTATAGGTATTTTTAAATCTCACACCTGAAGTAGCCATTTCTTTAAGCTTTACATCAAGGATTTCACTTTCGCAGAATTTTACAAACAGATCTTTTTGTGCTTCTGTTTCTAAGTTCTTTTTATCTAAGATTTTCTTTGACTCTTCTAGCTTTTTCTTTGCAGCTTCAACAATCCCTTTTCTGTTATAAGGAATATTCTGCGCAAGCTCCTCTGGAAGTTTACATAACTGAATCTCTTCACTTAAATAAGCATAACTTGCATTAAAAAGCTCTAGATTTCTTAAGATATTCAAAATGTTTTTTTCTTCGTTATCTAATCTTTCTTTTTCACTAGATAAATAAGCTCTCTTCTTCTTAAGAACATCCTTCTCTTTTGATAGCTGTGGCTTTATAAGCTCTAGTTCCAAATTGAAATTGATTATTTCCTTATAGTATTTTAGATAATCCTCTTTTTTAACTTCGTAAAGAGTTTTACTCTTTTCAAATCTTGTTTTAGCTTCATCAGCTTCACCTTTTAATTTTCCTAAAGGTTCTTTTAGGTCCTTTATTTCATCAAGCAGATTGGATATTTCCATATCCCCACTAAGAGGAAATTCTAGGTTTTCATCTACAGCAACTTCTAGTTTTTTCATAAAGTCCTGTAGCTGCTTTTCATGATTTTTCTTTAGACTTAAAGAGCCTTTTAATCTCTCCTCTAGCTGCCCTCTATTTTGCTGCTTATTATCAAGCTGATCTTTAAGGATTTTTCTCTCTGCTTCCAATACTTCTTTACTTAAATCAGAAAACATCGGAGATAAAGCTCTTACTTCTTCGTATAGTTTTTCAGTTTTTAAAGAATTTATATTGATTTTTACACTATTAAAATCTCTATCTAACTGAGTTTTAACTTCTTCATTTTCCTTCAAGGTTCTCTCAGCTTTTATAGTTTCCACTTCTATTAGCTCTAGCTCTGTGTTTATAAGGCTTATCTTAACTTCATTTTCTTCTTTTTCGCTGCTCTTATTTATGGACTCTTGTCCCTTTATTGCCTTATCCTCTAGATTTCTCTGCTTTGTACTAAACTCTTTTACATCACTGTCTAGCTTTTTTACTTCAATATCAATTTCATTTAGTCTAGCTTCACTACTCTTTATTGAATTAGTAACTTCTTCTGCTTTTTCCTTAAGGCTTTTTTCAACCTTTAAAAGTTCATTATAATGGTCATATTGATATTTATTATAAAATATAGTTATATCTCTATGTAAATCCTGGCACTGACTTAGCTCTGCTTCTTTTTCTTCACGAAGCTTTGTAGTTTCATCAGCCTTAAACATAATATCTTTTTGCCAGTTCTCAAAATATGTTTGATTTATATTATTAGACCAAATAAAAGGATATATTATGTTTTCATTTATTACATCACTTTCTCCTAACGCTTTAGCCTTAGCTTCTCTTTCACTAAGTATTATAATAGGATGAGATATGTCTTTTACACTTTTACTAACCTTATCCTTAACCTTCTCTACCTCTTCATCTGAAGTTATTAAACTCAAGGCCCAATAAGGATAGTTTTTAAAAAGCTCTTCTTCCGGCTTTCCTTCTTTTCTGCATATTCTTTGAATATACTTTGTACCACTTTCTAAATAATTAAAGCCACTTCTCCATTGGTCTATATTCTTCTCCAAAGCAGGGTCTGCTGTATAATATTCACTTTCCTTATACTCGTCAGCATATCTATGAGCAAGTCTTTCATTTAATATAGCTTTTTCTTTTTCTTCCTTTAATTTATGAAGCTTACTTTCTACCTGAGTAACTATGGTACTTTGCTTTGAATATATAGAATCTGCCTCAAAGCTTAGCCAGCTACTTCTAAATTCTTTTATTTTACTTAATAGCTCAACCTTGTTATCATCTATGTTCTTAATCTCGCTAGTTAAAGCATGTCTTTCTTCATTAACCCCTTCTAATTCTTTTCTAAAATTAGTTAAAGCTTCCTTTAGGTTTTGCTGTTCTTCATTAAGACTTCTTTTCTGATTGTTAGTTTCAAAGATTTTATGTTCAAGCTCATTTATTCTATTTTTCCATATTAAGACTTCATCTTTTATGTTACCTTCATTAGGATTGTCTAAGATTGCTTTATTGATTTTATTGATATCAGTAGTTAAGTAAGAAATTATACCTTGAAGATTGCTCTTATTATCCAGTAAATTTTTCTCTTTAGCCCTTATCGCCTTTAGTTCCAGCTCACTAGCCTTAAGCTGCTGAACAATATTATTTATCTGACCTTCTAATAAATTCTTTTCTTTTTCTAAGTTTTCTTCCTTATCTAAATAGTACCCTCTTATTCTTTTACTATTTTCTTCTAGCTTATCTTTTATATCTTCAACAGCCTCATCCTTATCTAAGGCTTCTAACTGGTTATTTATAAGTTCAATACTTTCAGCTTCTATTTTTATGTCTTTTTTATACTTTGAGATTTGAAGTCCTGAATACTTGCTTTCCTTCTCAGCCTTTGCAAGATTAAGTTTGTCATAACTTTCAAGGGTTTGTTTGTAGTATTTCTCTTCCTTAGCCATGTTATTTTCATAATTTTTTATGTCGTAGGATAAGTTTTTCTGTTTCCAAAGCTCTTGTTCCTCAGATAAAGTAATGGTTTCCTTGTTATTCTTTTCAAGCTTATCCTTTATGCCTTCGGCTTCTATCTTTATGTAATTATCCAAAGCTTTTAAAGCTTCCTTTGCCTTTATCTCTTCAGCTTTAGCCTGATCATACTCTTCAAAAACTCTTGAATATAACTCTATCTGCTCTTCAACTTTTTTGCTTTCTTCTATTCTTGCATTTAACTGTTTATACTTTTTAAAATGTTCTCTTTGTCTTTCAAAAATCTCAACAAAATCCTTAGTACCTTCTCCAGCCAAAGCTTCTTCAACAGTAGGTATAAGGAGATTATCTACTAGCTGACCAGTGGTCTTGCAAGCATCAAAAAAAGCTTCTACTCCACCTTCTGCTCCATTTATTAAAGCAATTTTCCTCCACTCTGAAGGTATTATCTTAAAATTATCTTCTATGTAAGTATGGTATTCCCTGACTGTCTTAAAGGTTTTAGCATTCATTCTGTTTTGGCTCATATAACCATAGTATTCTGCCATTTCTTCCTTAGTGGACGGCCTCATGCTTCCATTGATGCTTTCTCTTACAAATGGAAGCTTATCGATGGAATTATCATCATTTTCTATGTATTCATAAACATACTTATGAGAATCTATAGACTCCTTATTCATAAATAAGGTCACTGCTGTAACCGCATATCTTCTAGGTCTTTCGTTTAATATCCACTCTATAGCAATATGTGCTGAGGTATTTTGCAGAGCTAAGGTATTTTTCACCTTTCTATCTGCCACCTCAATATTTGGAAGTATTGCTTGCAACGCTGTCTGAACAAAAACAGTTTTTCCTCCGCCATTTTCAAGAAGTATAGCTCCGTTATAGCTGTCAAACTCAAAAATATCATCATTATATCTTTTTTCACCGTTTTCATACACCACATTAGTAAAACGAATTTTTGAAATCGCTGGCATTACTTTTCGTCCCCCTTCATCTTGTCAATGTTGTACAGAAAATCAAGTATTCCTCTGTTGTAATCATACTCCATGTAATATCTCTGAATGATGGTCTTAGCCTTTTCCGTAAGCTCAAGCTCTTCATTCCCAATATCCTTTATAAGTTCTTGATCCTCAAGAAACTTTTTAACAGTATTTAAAAAGCTCTTTCTACTTATGGTCCTACCATCTTGAGCCTTTACTTTTTCCTTAATTTCATCCATATCAGTCCACTTTTGAATTATAGCAGACCAATTATATTCAAACTCTTGATCTAGGGCTTTAAGCTTTTCCTCTTCATGCTCTGTTAGTATAAAAATTCTCTGATTCAAGCTATCTAACCAATCAGTTATGGTAATAAAATCTCTAGTTGCTTCATTAGTTTGATAACTATCATAGAAATCACCAAATAAAACGATAATTGATAAATACATAAGATATAAATCCAAATTTACAGCTTTACTTGGGAGATATGCTTTCCTTATAGCTTCATTTGAAACGTGGAAAATAGACTCTTTTGCAATAGGAATCATATAGATTACTTCCCCAGAAGAAAAGATAGTACAATCTACCTCTCTAGCAAACTGATCTACCAGTCCTCGTGTAATATCGTCTGAGGTATAAAGCTTTAAATCCTCTTTTTCTCCGTATCCATTCATAGCTAGTGTAGAATATAGCTTGAAGCTTTGCATTACTTGCTCATTGCTATAAAGTGCCATTAATATTCCTCCAATCTAAAGCTCATATTCTTTATTTCAAATCTCTCTGTAACCTTCAGTATAGTGTCAAGTTCTTCAACATAAAGTTTCTTTCCCTTTTTAATTAATAACTTATAAACTTGTCCAAATATACCCTCTTCTTGATCCTCCTGCACTTCCATAACCACAGGAGATTTTTGATGCAATATAATAAAGAAATCATAAAAACTACGGTGATTTAATATTTCATCGTAAGCATTATTTTTCATAAACTCAATTATTTTTTCAAGAGTTATTTCGTTTTCAGCCTTCATCGCCATAAGTATTATAGAAGCAATAACCTTATAATTGTTGCTTTGAAGCTTAAGATCAAGCTTTGCCTCTTCATCACTAGTTACAGCTAAAAAGTCATTTATTCTTTCTTCTTTATCAAGCTTTTCTATCTTTTGATGAGAAAATACCGTTAAAGGAGACCATACTTTGCTTTTTTCTAGATACAGAAACGGTTCAATAAGCGTTCTTGTTTCGTTTAATGGAATAGGTGACGAAAATACTCTGCTGGTTATTTCTTGATTGAAATTGAAAGAGTCTATCCCTACATAATATAAGGATTCCTGAGCTGCTTGAAGTGCTGAAGTCTTAAGAATAATGCTATCTTTAAAGAGTAGTCTATGGTTGTAATGAACCTCTCCTAGCTCTTTATCTATCTGTATGATAAGCTCATAAGCCTTTCTATCTTCGCTTTTACTTAAGTCACTTGCTATCTTTTCTCTAGTTTCTGTTACGAAGGTTTTTAATTCTTCAAACTCTTCATCTTCCATTTGCAATCTATTATTTATATCTTCAATTATATTTTTATATCTTTCATAGGTTTCATTAGATACAATATTTCTATTGACCTCATGCTTAATCCTAACTATTCTATCCTGCAGATTCTTAACATCCAGATTCATTTCATCTATCTGCCTTAAAGCTCCAGAAAACTCACCCTTCTCAAGCTGTTTTCTTAGTACTAGCTGATTTATAGAAAGCTGAAATTCATTAAAATACTCTTTTGTGGCAAAGATAAGCTCAAGCCCCTGCTCATCAAGAGTATAATACTGAGTGTTGGTCTCAAGGTCTGCCTTTGCAGCCTTTAGCACTGAATACTGTACAGTTTCCTGCTTCTTAGTCTCCCAATTGAAAAAGGTCTTTGAATTTCTTTTTCCTGTAGGAGGTCTAAAGGTATCAATAATGGTTCTCGCAACCCTCTCAAAACCTATGATATCCATAGTTATTTCATCTTTACTTAGCTCCTGTAAAAATGCAGCCAGTTCCTTTACTCCTGTTTTCTTATTTCTTATAAGCATATTTTCAAAAAAGAACAGTAAGGTTAAAAGGCCAAAACTAAAATAATCAACCTCTTTTCCTTTGTCATCCTTCATTCCCTTTCTCGATAGTGCATATAAAGGATCAAATAGAGCTAGTCTTTGAATTCTTTCCCTATAGTTCTCAACTACGTTTCCTATGTTTATTTCCATGCGCTGTTCCTCCATATGTGCTGAAGTTCTATTTTTCTTAAGCCCTGTTGTGGCACTAATTGCTCATTTTTCCACCTGCAATTTTTGTAGTTTTGTTATACATATATTTTACCATAAAAACAAGAAAAACACTAACTCTCTACGAACTAGTGTTTTCATATACTTCTTAATTATAAATTTCTTATAAATACTTATCCAAATCTTCTACTGATTCTTTTTACTTCGAAAATTTCTTATCTATAAAGTCAAAGAATATGTTACTTGTAAAAGCACTAAATCCAACTGAACCAATCTTTTGCTTCAATTGATTTTTAAAATCGTCAGTAGCTTCATAATCTTTATATGCATTTCCAAAATAACTATCAATATTTTTCTCCATTTTTTCTAGTAGACCTAAGTCACTTGAAGAAACAGTTTTTGAGTTTCCTGTAATTAATTCTGAGGTTATTCCTTTTAAGCTTCCATGTTCTTTATAGTATTTTCTTGCATTATCAAACATATTTCTTACATCGTTACGGAGTTGGTTTTCAGTTTCCGTGTCCATTGACTCATAAGTTTTTTTATTGTCAGCTCCAGTAAAATCTATTCCTAAATTATCTTTGTTTTCTATAAACCATATTTTATATTTCACTGATGAAGCATACAAGTCTGCGTTCATATTAAAGGATTTTTCAAGTCTTTGTTTTTTCTGCTCTTTTACATCATCATCTAAATCAGCTTCATCTATTCGATTTAGTATTTCATTATACTTAATCACTGTACCATTTACATAGCCTTCCTTATCCTTAGCCCCTGCATTTCCAATTTCACCTGTCCAGTCAAACATTTCCTTAAAATCTTCTGCAGTAGAAAGTTTTCCTTTTTCAGATAATATTAAGTTATCTTTTAAATAATTCAATTTATCTTCTTGAAGTTTTTCTTTATCCTTATCAACACTTCTATAGTTTGAATAATTTTTCGTTTGTATTGTTGTACTTACTTTATTTATCTCCATTTAACTTTAGAACTTCAATAAGCCCTATTCCTCCCTAAAAATAGATTTATGAAATATACTTGTCCAAGAACCGCAAAAGCGCAAGATTCTCTAACAGGTATAAAGAGTTTTATATAAGATTTTGCTGCTCTGATAATAAACACTTTAAATTTCATCTATTAGATGTAAGAGATATTGATAATCAAAGCAGCATATCTAAAAACTTACATAATATGCACAAAGTTACCATTTACTTTATTATTCGTTTTTCGTTTCAGATACTTTATAGAAAAATCATTTAGTAACAAAATTTATTTAAATAAAGAGTCGTGATTCCATCAAAATCTTCATTTAGAATTTAAACACAAAGGTAATTAATATACTTAGCTTTAAAAATTCTTTAATAATTAATTTTGCAATAGATTGCTATTATAAGTAGATGGATATGGTTTTGTTATTGTATATGATTGATTTCCATACATGTAGTAATAGTTTGGATACACTAGGTCAATAACCTTTCCAGTATCAATATCTATTACTACTTCAGCCATTTTGCTTGTATAGAATGCTTTTTCTCCAGCATATGCTCCACCAGCATATCTGTTTACACTTAAGCTTGTATTAAATACAGTAAGTAAAAGAGCCTTATTCCTTGAACCACCTCCAGCAAAGTTTGTTTGATATTTTATAAAGCATGGAAGGTCTGTAGAAGTTTGATTTACTTCACTTTGATATATTGCAACATTTTGCTCTGGTCTTTGATATAAATTCATATAGGTATCTATCCAACCTGCAGAATTCACAACATGGTTTTCATAGGAATACGAAAAATTAATAGGATTTCCATTTACATAAAAGTTAGTTCTTCCAGAGTCTACTTGAAAAAAGCTTGTAAGATCGTTTGTATATACAACAGTTAATAGATTACTGTTATAACCTACTGAAGATAACTGTAGATTGTAAGGATTACTATTATTAAAGCTACCATCACTGCTTGCAACTACGAAATAGTAAGTACCAGCATTTAAATCATAAGTTGTAGCAGTATTTATTTCTGAGAAATTTGCGCCATCTGTGCTTATATAAGCTTTGTAACCACTTCCTGATGGCTGAGTGAAATTAAACTTTGCCATTCTTTCACTGGTAAGCTGTGCTTTATAGAAATCATAATCATAAGGATTATCTATAGCACCATTTATATTAAAGCTATTATTGCTTAGCGTTGTAGCTGTAGCAGCAGTGTCATTAAGCTCATTATCAATATAGCTATTTGCTCCAAAGCTTAATAACTGGTAGCTTCCGCTTCCTTGATAGCCACTAACCATAAAATAATATATACCTGGTCCTACAACATCATCTACAATTTCAGATTGTCCTATAGCACTTTCTGAAGCCTTAACTAGATTAAGCTGCATAGTTGTTTGATCTAATTTGAAAAGATATAAATCAAAATCAGCATCTGCACCCATAGTTAAATAAGTTGCTATTCTAGTATTCTTATCTACAGCTAAATTGTACCAACGCTGCTCACCCTGTACTGAGATATTTCCATTAATAACAGTTTGAAAATTAAGCAGATATGCATTATTTGGATCAGTATTTTCCGCTGCTTCTGCAGCAAAAGAAGCTATTCCGCTTTTATTTTTTTCTAATGAATATTTTTCTTTAGCTTGTCCTTTTTTAGTTGTAACATTTTTAGCTTTTAGTGATAGCTTCGCTTTATTAAGCTTATCTAAATCCTTTATGCCTTCTGCAGCTCTTAATTCTTTATCGCTTAGAGGTTTCTTATTCATCTTAACTTTACTATTTTGCTCTAAGAGCTTTGTACCTTCTTTTAAATCAGCTTTCTTTTCATCAGCAAAAGCTACTGTTGTTGATGAAAAAACAAATAAAGTCATAACCATAGCTATTATTTTTCTTCTCATATTATATTCCCCCTTGTACAATACTTTTTTAATTTTGTATAAACGGTAACTTTGTAACTATTATACCATGCTTTAGTAATTTTTGGGAATCATTTTCTGTTTTATTAACTTTTATTCATCATAACAGTTTCATTTTTTTTATTTTCCGTATCTACCTTAACTTCTTCACAAGACTTTCTAAACGTAGTTGAGGTTGCAGCAGAAACTGTAATCACAGATATCATTAAAACATTCACTGAACATTCTATTGGAACAAACGACTTAAAGATGTCCATAGAAGAAACAAAGCCCTTACCCTTAGAATTGATAATAACAATAAAAAACTATGCTAAGCATTCCAACCAAGCTGGATTGTATGATGAGATTAATAAGTTTATTTCTAATAATTAAGAAGTTTTTATAAATAAAAAGAAAACAAGCTTCCCATTAAAGTGAAGCTTGCTTTTTACATTATTTATATTCCAATAGTATACTATTATTTGCAACCATCTTCTCACCAACATGAAAGTTTAAAATCTCATGATTATTTTGGTTTGCAATTATAAGCATTATTGTATCATCTAATTCTTTATCCTTAAGCAGTTTTTTATCAAAGCTTATTAGAAGCTCTCCATTTTTTACTTTCTTTCCTTCCTCACAGTGTATATTAAAACCTTCACCATTTAGAGTTACAGTATCGATGCCCACATGTATAAGGATCTCCACTCCATCCTCTGTTTCTATGGCAACAGCATGTTTACTTTCCTTCATAACTGTAATGATCTTTCCATCACATGGAGAATATACTTTGTTATCCACTGGAGAAATTGCAATTCCTTCCCCCATCATCTTCTGTGAAAAAACTTCATCCTTGACCTCTGATAAATCTACACTTGTCCCATTTGAGAAAGCATATAAAATCTTTTTATTCTTGCTTACATTTTTAAATAGATTCTTAAACATATATACCTCTACTATTTCAATTCTGGCCAGTAGTCTTTATTAGCTTCGATCATCTCATCTAAAATCTTCTTAGCTACAAAAGCAGAAGGTATTGGTTTATTCATAGTAAATGCCATAAGAGCTTTTTCATAGGATCCTTCAATTGCAGCTTCTACCACTAATTTCTCACAAGCCTCTTGTTGTTCTATCAAGCCTTTATAGAAGGTTGGAATCTCTCCTACTCTAACTGGTTCTGGGCCATCTTTAGTTATATAAGCTGGTATTTCTACCATCGCATCCTCTGGTAAGTTTTTAATAGCACCATTATTTTCAACCATAACAAGATGTCTCTTTCTTAAGTCAAAGGCTAAACTCATGGCAACTTCAACGATAAATTCTCCATGTACTCCTGTGAAGAACTGAGTAAGATCTATTTCACCGGTTGCATTGTACTGATCTACTGCATCAAATATCTTCTTTTCTCTTCCTTCCATTACTTCATTAGCTCTTGTATGGTTCTTATCTGCATCTTTTACAATGCTGTCTCCTAATAGATAGTATTGCATATACGTGTTTGGAAGATACTTAGGGAACATTCTCATTATATATTTAGCATTGTCAAAGGTATGAAGCCACGAAGCATCATTATGCCTTACTTCACTTCTTGAATCTGGAGGAATATATCCATGTTCAGCTACATAAGCTTTTAATTCCTCAGTCTTATCTTCGCCTTTTACTCTAATCTTAGTAAACCAACCAAAGTGGTTTAAGCCAAAGTAATCTGCTTCAATGTCATGTCTATCACAATCTAAGATATTAGCCATATTTCTCATTATTGCAACTGGCATATCACATATATTAAGAATTCTAGCATTTGGCCTTAACTTATGCATAGCTTTAGCAACTATTGCAGCAGGATTGGAGTAGTTTACAATCCAATAATTTTGACTAGCATATTTTTCACAGAAATCTATCATCTCAACCATAGGATATATAGTTCTTAAGCCATATGCAAGTCCTCCTGGTCCACAGGTTTCTTGTCCTACTACATCATATTTTAGTGGTATTTTTTCATCTTGCTCTCTTAATTTATATAAACCCACACGCATTTGAGCGAATACAAAATCAGCATCTTTGAAGCCCTCTTCAGGATCAGTTGTAAATATAAGCTTTACCTCTGGATCAAACATCTCAACAACCTTTTTAACTATTACTCCAACCTTGTTTTGACGCTCTTCATTTATATCATATAATCTTAATTCCGATATCTTAAAATCTTCTTTTCTTGAAAGCAAACTTTTTACGATTCCTGGTGTGTATGTGCTTCCACCGCCTACGATTACTAGTTTAAATGTCTTCATGTTAATGCTTCCTCCCTAATTTAAATTTACTTTAATGTTTCCATGGTTTCCAAAGCCTCATCTACAATAGTTCTTATTTTATTTATTGTAAGACCATAAACCACTTGAATATTGTTGCCTTTTCTAACAACTCCAGATGCTCCAGTTGTCTTTAAGGTTTTTTCATCGATTAAGTTATTATCTGCAACTTCAACTCGAAGTCTTGAGAAACAGTTATCCACGGTTAAGATGTTTTGTTTTCCACCTAATGCCTTTATTATTGTTAAAGCCTTTTCCCTATCCTCAGCTTCTTCATTGTTCTTACTAACTGATCTCATTTGTTTTTTAACTGCCGCTGCATTTTCATTTAAGTCTATAGTAATATCAGTTTCATCCTCTTCTCTTCCTGGAGTCTTTAAGTCTAACTTTTCAATCATAATTTTAAATACAAAGAATAATACAACTATCTCAGCAAGACCAACTAAAACATATATAGGCCAATGAGTTTTAGAAATTCCAGCTGGTAGATTAATAACAAGGAAATCTAAAATACCATTTGTTGCACAAACTCTTACGTTTAATAAGTAAACAAACATTTGGAATAATCCATCAATAACTGAATATACAAACCATAGTAATGGAGCTGCAAATATAAAGGTAAACTCTAATGGTTCAGTAATACCAGCAATAACTGCTGTTAAAGTTGATGGAATAAGCTGAGCCTTTAAGTTATTACGTTTAGCTTTTTTAGAAGTGAAGTAGAACGCTAATGCTACACCAATTACCCCAAAGGTTTTAACTAAACCATAAGTTAAAAATCTTGCTGAATCTCTCATCATTGTTACACTTGGATCACCAAGTAAAGCTAAGAATACAGGCTTTGCACCAATAACATTTTGTCCACCTATCATCATTTGATCTCCAACAGATGAATATAAGAATGGAGACCATATTAAGTGATGTAATCCAGTTGGTACTAAAAATCTATTTAAGAATCCATAAACGAATACTCCAATTGGGCCAGCAGTGTTCATAAATCCTGTTAATGCAGAAATTCCACCTGCAATAGTTGGCCAAACGTAAGTGATAACAATACTAAATACTGCAATTATTGGAATCATTACAACGAATACCAGCTTGCTATTACCATAAGGAGCCATGGCACCTTTAAATTCTTTAGTTACATATTTATTGTGAACTAAGGCAACTAAAACTCCTAAGATCATTCCTAGAAATACACCCATATCAGTTACATGAAAGCCTAACTGTATTGTTTGTCCAGTTCCATATAGGGCTCCTGCTGTATCGCCCTTTATAATCTTGCCTGATAGTTCTAACCATTTGCTGTTAGCACCTAAAAACAAAATATAGGACATTATAGAAACGAAAGCTGCTTCTGCCTTTTTCTTTTTAGCCATCCCCATGGCTATTCCAACACAGAATAAAACACTTAAGTTACCCATGATAGGTGATAACATCCCATTAAAGAACTTTCCTATGGTCCAGATAACACCTTTTTCAGTAACAAAAGCTGTATTTGTAAAAACTGCAGTTAATGCAATAGACATACCTACTATTGGTAAAAATAAGACCGGTCCAATCATAGCTTTGGCAAACTTTTGCATACTATTTATAATCTTATCTTTCATTTAATATACCCCTCTACTATTTAATAAATTATCTTTGGTAATTACCTGAACCTAGAATAACATGTTTAATAATCAATGTTAATAGCTTTGGCCCTTTCAGTTACATGTTGACCAAAAAGTGAACATGTTTACCTTTACATAAAAAGTTAAGACGCTTTTTCAACAATGGTCTTAAACATAGCTAAAATTGGAATGTAAAAAGACTATCCTGAATAAAAACTCAAGATAGTCTTTGCTAGCAGATTATAAATTATTCATAACTTTGTCTAATAAGTACTCCATCACTATCATCACTCTTGCATAAAAATAATTAGCTGTAATATTCCTATCATCTAGTTCTTTATCATCCAAGATAGAAAAATGAACTGTTGATTGCTTCGCCATATAACTTTCTTGATTGCCAGTAAAAGTAATGATGTCTAAGTTATTCTTAGAGGCATAATCTATAACCTTTGTTACACTTTCAGTTTCACCACTTTTAGATATTCCGATGACTAAAGCTCCGCCAATTTGATTACTATCATATACGCCATAGGAATTAGTCTTAATACACTTAAAACCTAATACAAGCATTTTCCTACAAAAAAATTCAGCTATAGGTGCAGAAAAACCAGTGGCAGTTATAAAAATTATGTTTTCTCTATGCTTAATAAGTGTAGACACAAAACTATCAATCTTAGCTTTATCTATTTCCTCAATAAAGCTAGTAATATCAGAGGTTCTATCTTGATTTTTCTTCTGATTTTTTATTATAAAGTTTAAGCGATATATCATATCTGTATAACCTGTATATCCAAGTTTTTTAGATACTTTAATCACTGTAGCTGCAGAAGTATAGTTAATATTAGCAACTTCTCTAACGCCTTTACTTAATACCAAATCTATATTATTTATTATGTATTCAAGTACCTGTCTCTCTACTTCAGTTAATTTATAATTATCAGCAAGCTTATAAATATCAAACTCCATGTTGTTATTCCTCCTATGTTATAGATGAACCACTTCGTAATAAAATTTATTTTTTTAAATTCTCTCACCAGAACCCATGTAATCTTTAAAAATAGATTTCGGTTCTAAGTGGTACATCTCTATATGCTTTTATAATATCATACTTATTTTATATAAGTTAACTTGATTCACTAAAAGCTTAAGAATCATTAATATTAAAGCAATTTATATATAATTATGTTAAATATTTGATAATTATATAATACACCACTTATATAAACACTATAATCGAACATAGCCTAAAGCTAAAATATCACAAATACCATGAAGGCGTTTGTGATATTTTCTTATACTCATATATTTTAATGCAAAATGCTATTCATACATTTACAAAACCTATAACTTCAGCTATTATAAATACTTCTCACACATTATATCAACATATTCTATTGCAACATTTAATTTTGATCCTGTTATATCTCTATATCGCTTAACTGCTTTAATCTTTTCACCATCTAAAATATGCTTCTTTAGTTCAGCATCTTCAACCTCAGCAACTTCATATCCATGAAATTCTCTCATTTTCTTATCCCAAGTCTTTGAGCCCATTCTTATTGAAAAAAGCACCATAGCTATTATATAAATTGAAAGTTTCAGAAATAATCCTGAAGCACTGTAATCTAATATTCCAAATATATTATTTATAATTATAGCTGGGATAGCCACAGCTATAAGAACACTTCCAGTGAAAATTGATGTCATAAATGCTACATATTTACCTTTTCCCATTGCTTCATATTTAGCCCATTGCTCTCTTTGTTTATCTTTATCATACTTCTTCATAAATTCTCTACTTTCTACAATCTTATAGTTTTTATATAACTACTCCTGGCTCTTCAGTACTAGCTGAACCTATGTCGCACAGTTCTTTTAGTACTTCTGCAAAAAGCTCGTACAACTCCTTAAGTCTTTCTACATCTTTTATAACACCAACTACATTAAAGTAAAGCTCATCAACTCCATCAGGGAAGTGGGATTTAAAATATCCTTCATCGTCTTTAATCTCAAGACTTATGCTAGGTTGATATTGTATTAATCTTCTTATATTATCATTTTCAAATAACTGTTTTACTTTACTTTCATTGTTGCTCTTTATTATAAATTCCTCATCAAAAGTTTCGTAGCCAACGTTAATATCTTCCATACCGAATATCTTTCCAAGCCCACTGAACATTCCACTTCTATATATCTTAAAATAGAAGTTATCAAGATTTACAAATGGCGCTCTCATCCTTGTATAGGTTATTGACGATTTTCCTGTAGAAACTGTATAGGTATCAAGCACAACAGTCCACTTATCTACATGTGCCTCAACTCTATCACCTTTCCAAACTCCATTATTTACATAATCAGCATTAATTTCTAGTGCTAGCTGTTGCCATATTTCTTTTTTACTTGGTCCAAATAGTCCCATAAAAACTACATCTCCTTACCCCTAAATCATATTCATTTTATGATCATAGGTTATCAATACATTCATTATATAGTATCAATTACAATATTCCAAATTAATTTTATGTCCTATTTTAACTTAGTATTGTATTGGCAGTCTACGAAAACATACTAGCTTATATTCAATCAATAAGACTCATTTTATCTCATGTTTGCTAAGGACTTTAGTTTCATATATAATCAATATTTCATAACAGTTATAAACTTAAATCTCTAATTATTGCTATGAATAACAAAATGTTAAAAAGATTACTGATTGCTTGGCTTAAAAATTGTTATAAATCAACTAACTAACATACTTATAGCTTACTATATTAAGATATCACTAACCTATTAAAACCACCTAATTGTTGCAGGATTCTGAGAATAAATTGGTCTACCATCTCTATATGCATTCGGATATTTGCTACTATACTCTCCCCCCAACTTATAAACATACTCCCACATTTTCTCATCTATTTTAAGCTTCCTCATTTCAATGACATCTAAATCATCAGACACAAATTCAGCAATTATCGGATGAAAACCAAACCAGACTCCTGAGTTGTTAGGACCTAATATTATATCTTCTTGTAATTTTGGACCTCTCATATATGTATTAACAGTTATTAGCCTTGTTTTCTCTTTTAACCTATATTTTTTAACATATATATTTGAAAAATAAAGTGGAACAACACAGTCTAAATCCTCTGAATAAGCAACAATAATTAAAGGATCTACAGATAACACCACCGCTGGCTGACTATCTCCGTAAAAAATATGCTCCCTTATTTGTTCAATTTGTGAGTAACCTGCACTCTTTTTCTCTCTATATTCTAACCATTTGCCCTTAAGCCCATATAGTTCAGGTCTAAGTTCTTTTAATTTTTCATTTGACAGTGACAAGCTTCCAGGTGAACTTGCCTGTGTACTAGAATCAAGTGTCTTCATCTTAATTGTACCTCTCAATCTTTATTAAAATATTCTTTAAGTATCATTGTATTTTTAACCCATCTGTTCAAAATATATCTGAGCTTTAAAAATAAATTTAATTTCCAATTTATTCGCCTTTAACAAGCCATTACAAACATATTTTACCATATAAACTATAAAAGTACTAATCCTCAAAGATTAGTACCTTTACCACATTTATTTAAGTTTATATTTAATGCCATTAGAGCACCGTTAAGAAGTTAACATTTTAAATTTATATATTTAAATAATTATATAAATATATAGGAATTTTGCTGGTTTTACCCCTCATATTTCATTAAATAATAAGGCTCTGCTCCTTTAGCTTCTTCTACTACACTCCAACCTTGAGAAGAATAGAACTTAAAGGCATTTGTGTTCTCCTTTACGCATTTTAAGGTTAAAGGCAGACCAACTGCTTTTACAGCCTCATTTATCAAAGCCTTTCCTACTCCACAGCCTTTAAATTCCGATGAACCAAATAAGTTATGAATAAATTTATCTGCCACCCAAATTGAAACAAAGCCAGCAATAGCATTATTTATTTTTGCTGTTAATATTATTTCTCCGTCTGTACTACTATCGAAATCTTCTAGTTTTATGCTATCATAGTCCATCCATTTAAAGTTTTCTTGTCTTGATTTTAAAAAGATTTCTCTTAGCTCATCGTACTCTTCTTTTCGAGCCTCTTCTATTAATATATTGTTATTCATCCTGCTTTCTCCTCTCGTAACCAATTAATCAAATTGTAACTCTCTTAAAACAGATATTCTTCTCCATCCTTTGGCACTAAAACCTTAGTAGCTATTTGCTTTTCATTAATGAAGTTTTTTAATTCTTCTCTGGATAAGGTCCAGTGATTCATGGCCTCCATATGGCTAGAAATAATTATTGAATCAGGCGCTGCCTTATGGACTTCGTAGATATCATCTTTTCCCATTACTAAAGAACCCATCCCAAACAATTGATTATCTCCACCATTTACAACAATTATTTCTGGTTTATAAGTATCAATTACTTCTTGTACACCTTCATACCACACTGTATCTCCAGCTACATATAGAGTCTTTTCAGTTGAATGTTTAAATACAATACCACTAACATTCCCCATACGCTTTAACACTTCACCTCTTCCATGCTGCCCTGGTGTTTTAGTTAATTCAACACCTTTAAATTGTGTATTTTCTTTTAAAACTTCTACATTTTTAAAGCCTGCTTCTTTCAATTGTAAACCATCCGCCTCAGCTTGAGCAAATATTTTAATGTCTTTTGGTAATATCTCTTTAGCCGCATCATCAAAGTGATCCTTGTGCAAATGAGTTACTATAACTGCATCTACATTAATTAGTTCATCTATTGATGTCGGTAAGCTGACTAAAGGATTAGCTTGATCTTGTCTCATTGAATTTGGGAAAGGTGGAAATGATCCTTTATCACCAAGCACTGGATCTATTAAAAATCTATTTCCTGCATATTGAACTACAATCGTAGCATTTCTAATTTGCTTAATTTTCATAATTATAACTCCTTTTCTTTGATTCACCTATAGTTTATACTATTAGAAGTAGCATTTGAATATATAAAATCAAGTCTTTTTATAGATTCACTTGATTTATTAAGGAGTTGAATGAATGTTAGATAGTACGGATTTTAGTATCTTGGACGAGTTATCAAAAAATAGCCGTATCACAATGAAAGAACTAGGCAACAAAGTTCATTTAACCGGTCAGGCAGCCGCATCAAGAGTTGCTAAACTAGAAGATACCGGAGTAATCGAAAGATATACCATAAAAACTAATCAAGTAAAATTAGGCTATTACATACACGCCTTTATGAATATTCTTATAAGAACCACACAACATGATCCCTATATTTCATTTATAAAAACCCAAGCTAAATATTTAATAAATAACTATAAAATCAGTGGAGAAGGTTGCTATCTTCTAGAATGTAAATTTACTTCTAACGAAGAACTAGATAAGTTTTTAGAGGCTTTAAATAGACACGCCAATTATAAGTTGTCTATTGTTATTAATAAGATGTTAGATTAACAGTTATAATGGGTTGATACAAGATGAGGCACTTTGATTCATCTGCATCAACCCACTTTTATTGTAGTTAAGATCATATTTTTATACTACTCATACATCTCTATTTATCTTTAGAATTACAAAAAACTATATACTTGTCACTCCAGGCTTTAAGACTGTCCAAAACCTCTATAAACTCCTTGCCAATATCGCTTAGATCATATTCAACCTTTGGAGGAATCTGAGCATAAACCGTTCTATTAACCACGCCATACTCTTCTAAAGCACGTAATTGCTTAGTTAGAGTAGCTTGTGTTATTTCTGGCAAAAGTCTTTGCAATTCGTTGAATCTAAGTTTTTTTTCACTTAGGTGATGTAGTATAACCACAGCCCATTTTCCTGATAATATCCTTTGAGCAGTGGCATAAGGGCATTTTCCAAATAATTCTTCCTGTGTTAACATATATCCTCCTTATATAGATGTACCACTTCGTAATAAAGTTTATATTTTCAAACTCTCCTCTCAGAACCCAGAGGAGTTTTGAAAATAGATTTGCGATTGAAGTAATACATCCTTAGTATCTTTTTAGATACTATGTATTAAAAATAATTGTACTTGTATAAATAAACGTAAGCAACTATAATTTGTGTATACTTAATTATATCACTGAATTTTTTGATAAACAAATAAAACCTATATGGAGGTATAAAATATGAAGATATTAGTAACAGGTGCTACAGGAAAATTAGGATCAAAGGTGGTGGAAGCATTATTGAAGACTATACCAGCAAGCGATCTTGCTGTTAGTGTTAGGAATCCTGAGAAGGCAGAAGGCTTAAAAAATAGAGGTGTTGAGGTTAGACACGGTGACTTTGATCATCCTGAAACACTAACCACAGCCTTTGCTGGAGTTGACAGATTACTTATCATTTCAGCTGACGGTGACAATGAAACAAGAATCAGACAACATTCAAATGCAGTCGCTGCTGCAAAAGAAGCTAACGTAAAGTTTATTGCATATACTAGCGTAGGAAATGCAACTGAAAGTTCTTTATTCCTTGCTCCAGTACATCGTGCTACAGAAGAAGCTATACTAAAAACCGGTATACCTTACAGCTTCCTAAGAAATAACTGGTACCTAGAAAACGAGATTGGAACAATTCAAGGAGTGCTAGCAGGTGCGCCTTGGCTAACCTCTGCAGGAACTGGCAAGGTGGGCTGGGCATTACAGCAAGATTATGCTGAGGCGGCTGCTGCAGTACTTATAGGAAGCGGATTCGATAATACAACTTTTGAACTTTCAGGAGAAACTATGACTCAAGAAGAATTAGCAGCTACTCTTGGATCTGTAATAGGAAAAGAAGTGTCTGTTCATCAGGTGGATGATTCCGCTTATGCAGATGCAATGAAGAGTGCCGGCGTACCAGATTTTGTAGTCCCTATGCTTGTAGATATACAAAAAGCTATTAGAGATGGAGCACTGGATATAAAAAGCAATGATTTCGAAAAACTACTTGGTCGTAAAGCAACACCAGTGAGTGAAGGCCTTGCACAAATTGTTAATGCTCTCAAATAAATAGCTACATTTTAAAAATAACCAACTTCCTTTTAACGGGAGCTGGTTATTTTTATATATAAATTAAATAATCTCAGTGATTTTTTTACATTTTACAGTTTTCATTTGATAATATTAAAAATCATCTTTTAGTTTCTTTGTCCAAAAGTTTATAGTTTGAGTAATAAGATATTATTAGCATAATCAATCCAAATAAGTTTGGAATTATTAAGTTGGTATTCTTAAAAACGCTTCCATTATATTGCAATTAAAATATAATAATCAAGTATATATTTTAAACCCTCCCATAACAACCCAGCGGAGAATATGATTCATATAACGAAGTGATACATATATATAGAATTCCCCTTTTAATAGGTAGATACTAAATCCTTTAATAATTCAATATTTTTATTCATATCTCCCTTAACTTCTAACCTGTGACCCACTCCTTCTACTAATTTCAAATAAATATTTTCTTTCGTACAGTGCTCCTTAAGAGTATCTGCATCTAAAAATTTATCTTTTGTACCAGCAATTACAATGATAATATTTTTATCTTTATTAATATAAGGTAATGTCTCATTCAAAGGCGTCAAATATATGTGTCTTACTTTAATACATAACTTTTCCTCAATCCACCCTGCAATTGCTGTCCCAATACTTTTAGAAACAAATACTATATCTTCGTATTGTGATAGATCAACAGCTTTCAATTTTAATAACACAGCAAGCTTAACTTCTTCAATAAGCTCAGCAAATGAGTTATGTTTATTAGTAAAATCTCCATAACTAATCGATATTTTTTCATACCCTCGAGTTTCAAACTTGAATCCAGCATAATATAGTAATGGACAATCTGCACTATAATTTGCACCTGGAAATATCACAACTATCTTTTTATTATTCATATCGTTCTCCCTGATAAATTATATATTATTAAAAATATTTTCATCTAACACATTTTATTCAAATTAAGAATGTCCCCTAGACCTAATTGATTATCTCTATATCTTTCAATATAATGTACATAATAGAGATGTAAGAAGGTGCAGTTATATATGAAATATGATGTAGAATTATTAAGGCAAGAAAATTATAAACCAACCTTTTGGTCTGGCGGCATGGCTACAGAGCTAACAACATATCCACTAGGTTCAGATTATGCCAGCCAAAACTTTTTGTGGAGGCTAGGAGTTGCTAAAATTGATATACTTGAATCAACTTTTAGCAATCTGCCAAAAGTTTCACGTAAATTAATGGCTATAGAAGGAACTATAACTCTCGACCATGAAGATCATTACAAGATACAACTTAATACCTTTGATCAAGACGATTTTATAGGAGATTGGAAAACTAAAACCTATGGAAAAGCTTCTGTTTTTAATTTAATGACTAGAGAAAATTATAATGGTGAATTAATTCACCTTAATATTAATCCCAATAAACAACTTAAATTCGAATATAAAGTCCCTTTGAATAAAGATTTAGTAGCAATTTGTTTTTACACTGTAAATGGTGGCTTTAACTTTACTATTAATGATAAAATTTTTGAAACTGTTAGGAACGATTTAATTATAATTAACTGTATTAATTCCAACCCTACTCATGAATTTACGCTTGCAAACAATATTTCAGAAATTACTAATATAATAGTAAGTGTAATTTATCGTAATAGAGCTTAGTTCTACCACGCTAAGCTCTATTGCTAATCTCATCTGCTATTAATAATTTATTACTCAAATCATTTAAAGTCCTGACTATTGGATAGTTCCTTCATTATAGTTATAATGCTGGTATAAATATACTTCCCATATTTTCATCTTGTAAAATAAATTCATAAACAGGCTGATAGAACCCTTTACTATCTACCTTGTAAGTCAACTTGATGTCTTTTATTTCAATTTTATTACTTAATGAATATGCGTTGAACTTTCCTTCTAAAAGTTTATTATATGCTTCTTGTTCTGATATAATTTCATATTCTTTATACTTACTATACGACACAATTTCATTGTCAAAACTTGATACACCTTTATTAGCATTAATATTACATGTTAATTTGCCATTAAGAATACTATCTCCCATATTAGCCATATTTACTGATATTTCATACCTTCCACTACCCTTATCACTAAAATCAGCTTTTTCCGGTAAGGTAATAGGGAAACTTTCTAATATTTGCTTTATTTCGTCATATTTTAATCCGCCTAAACCAGAAGAAGCAAATTGAGTAAACTCATTATATCTTACTGTTAATCCAGTATAACGTACCCATACTGAATGTTTTTCATCTCCAGATTTATATATTATTGTCTCATCATAAACATCATTAAGTGATTCATCTACCTTATCATTTACCGCGCTTAAAATTTTATTGGCAATTTTCAACGTATCTTCTTTTGTTCCAACCACTGCCTTATAAACATACGCTCTATTTCGTGAATCTTTAAATTTTATCTTCGTACTTATGTTTGTATTAGACATATTCTGACTATAGCTACATGCAACACTTAGATTTCCTAATTCCTGTTTAGAGTAGCTTATAAATATACTACTAAAAACTATAATAGTAATACATAGTGGTATTTGCATACTACAAATGGCTAAAGCCTTATTTTTTAAAATTTTTTTCTTGCCAATTAAATTTGATTGCTCTTTTTTATACTTTAAGAATAATATAAAAATCATTACAATTCCATATCCTATCATGCATCCTAAAGCATTGTTAAAAATATCATCTAACTCAAAAATTCCTCTTCCAGTTATAAGTTGAATAATTTCAATCACAACTGTAGATAAGAATCCTATAAAGTAAGTGACATACCATTTTCTGCACCTTCTAAAAATGATAGGTAGCATGAAGCCTAGTGGCACAAACATTAATATATTTAGTATTATGTTCCTCCATTCTACTTTTGAAAAACTATTCCAAGCTTCTATGTAAGAACTGAATAAATGCATATTAGCACTGCTATTACTTGGCATTCTTATTCCAACTGTAGCTCCAAATACTATAATGATGTAAATTAAAAGAAAGGAATACAATACAGCTTGTCTTACTCTTATGGTCTTTTTTCCTTTTAAAATTTTTTTATATATAACAAAATATCCAATACTTAACATAATGGACAATAAAATCATTCCTACTGCACCTAATAAAAGGTATTCTTTTGCTATTCTTATAATTGCTGAAATTCTCATCTTATTATCTCCTTTCTTTTCACACTATTTTCTTAACTTTAATTTAGTAACTTCCAAATATTTTCTATTTATAACAAATGCTACATAACATATATTAACATACGCAATAAATACTGTATATAAAATACATTTTATGCATCTATTTGTTATACTTTAATTTATAACCAGACTTTGAACTGTTCCCATGAAGTTTACAAATTATCTTTAATCTAAGTTCAATATTATTTCAATTTTTTAGTTTTAATAATTCAACGCTCGTATTCCATAAATTTCTTTTACTTTTAATATTATAGGAAAACTTCAAAGATTTTATTTCCCTATTACCTTCAAAATATTATCATATAGTTTCATTAACTTAAACATTAATAATTCTTGCAGTTTTCTTCATAAACAAATAAACCCCTCGACATTTTAGTCGATGGGTTTATTGATGGAACAGTTTATAACTTATTTTAAATTCTTAACAATTCCACAATGCGAAAAAACTAGATTAATAAAAATACTAACCTAGTCTTTTTTTAAAATTGATTTTACTGATCGTTTCACCACATCAAAGAAACTTAGCGAAGAAACCATACGATTTGGATCAACATAAACTCGAATAGCACGAAGTACTTTTTTTGCATCTTTAGAAGCAAAAGTATATGTACCATTTTTCTTTGTTTTGATTGCATATCTTGGAATCCATTTTCCTTTGAACATAATTGAGGCGATTACATAGTCAACCTCTTCCCAAGGAATTTGAATAAATTTGTGAGCATCACGGGAATTATAAAACTCAAAGCCTTTATCGCCAATCATAAGCTTACCATAATCTGATAAACCCGTAAAAGCTGTTGCATCAATTACTAAATCCACCTTTGTATTGAGTGATTGAACCATCGGATATACCTCTTTTCTACTTATACACACATTTATTGTTATTATATATTCTTCACATATTTCTATCAAGTAGTCTAAAGCAAATAAAAAACAACATATATTTCCCAATTCATTTTTTATTTTTGTAAAAATTGTTTTTTTATTCTACTTTATATGTTAACAAAAGCCCAGGCTAAAAAGCCTAGGCTAGTTAAAAATATTACATTAAGCCGATTAAGTGGAAAACTATACCAATTGCGAATAATCCAAGGATGATAACAATTGGAGATACTTTCTTCTTAAGTAACCACATACAGATAAGTGTGATTATTAATCCAGCAAGTCCTGGGATTAATGAATCTAAGTTACCTTGTAATGTTGTAACCTTAGTATCAGTTAATGCCATACCAGATGATTGTTGTAAAAGTGCTTGTTGGATACCTTGAGCTCCAGCAGGAAGTTTATCCCAAGCTATGAAAGCACCATCACTTAATTTAACAGATGATACTACTGGTGCAAATCTAACAGATACCCATCTGTTAACTAATGATCCTAGTATGAACATACCAAGGATAGATGCTCCCTTTGTTATATCTTGTAATAAACCACCTGATAAATCGTCGCTGATACGAGATCCAGCTTTGAAACCAAACTCTTGTGTATACCACATAAATGCCATACGGATAATATTCCATGCTACGAAGAATATTATTGGTCCAAGTACATTACCGCTGATAGCAAGTGAAGCACCTAATGCTCCTAATATTGGTCTTACAGTGAACCAGAAAACTGGATCTCCGATACCAGCTAAAGGCCCCATCATACCTATTTTAACACCTTGAATAGTTACATCATCTATAGGTGCACCATTTGCACGTTCTTCTTCTAACGCTAAAGTTACACCAATAACTGGTGAAGCTACATATGGATGAGTGTTGAAGAATTCTAAGTGACGTTCTAATGCAGCAGCTCTTTCTTCTTTAGTCTTATATAATTTTTTGATTGCCGGAATCATGGCATATGCCCATCCACCGTTTTGCATTCTTTCATAGTTCCAAGAACCTTGAAGGAAAAATGAACGGAACCAAACAGAAATACGATCGCTTTTACTTAATTTTAATTCTTTTGACATTTTCGTACACTCCCTTCTTAGTATCTATCTATAAGATCCCCGATTGGGTCACCAGTATTTGAATTTCCACCGTTGCCAGAACCACCTTGTTTGCTAAGTACTAGGTAAACAAGAGCTAAAGCTACTCCTAATGCACCTAATCCGATAAGTGTGATTTGTGAAACAGTTGCAAGTACAAAACCTACTGCAAAGAATGGCCATACTTCTTTTGTAGCCATCATGTTGATTACCATTGCATAACCAACAGCTACTACCATTCCACCACCGATTGCTAAACCACCAGTTAACCAACCAGGCATAGAAGCAAGTAATGAACGTATTGGATCAGCACCAATTGCTAATATTAAAGCTGCAGGTATTGCAATACGTACACCTTGTAAACATATAGCAGCTATTTGCCAAAATTCAACAGCGCCAAGATTTCCTTCTTTAGCAGCTGAATCCATGAAATGTACGAATGCTGTAGCAATAGTACGACAAATAATTGTTAATAATAAACCTGCAACTGCTAGAGGAACAGCTATAGCTATAGCTGAAGCAACTCCTTCTTTACCTTGACCACCAAGAACAAGAATTATTGCAGATGCAACAGATGCTAATGCAGCATCTGGTGCTACGGCAGCACCTATGTTTGCCCAACCTAAGGCTATCATTTGAAGAGTACCACCTAGGATTAAGCAAGGTAATAAGTTACCAGTAACTAATCCGATTAATGTACAAGCAACTAATGGTTGATGGAATTGGAATTCATCCAATATACCTTCTACACCAGCTAGAAATGCTACAATAATGACTAATATTATTTGAATTATATTTAAAGTCACGATTATTAAACCTCCTTTTTCTAAATAAATTAGACTACTTAAATAATTAAATTATTTAACTTTAGCTAACTCGTCTTGTGCTTTTTTAAGTATTTCATCCATATTTCCCTTTGAATCATTTGGTACTTTACGAACATCGAAATTTAATCCAGCTTTTTTAAGCTTATTGAATGTATCGATATCTTGCTGATTGAAAGCAAGTACTTTACTTGGTTGAACTTTACCTATAGAGTGAGCCATTGAACCAACGTTTATTGTCTTCAAAGCTACTCCACCTTCTACTGCTCTAAGAACATCTTGTGGATTTTCGAACAGTAACATTGCACGTTGACCTCCAAAATGTTGGTCATCTTTTGCAAGTTTAATCATGTGATCCACTGGAATAACATGAGCCTTTACTCCTGGAGGAGCAGCTTGTGTTATTAAGTTCTTACGAAGTTTATCTCTAGATACATCATCTGACACTACAATAATTCTTGTAGGGTTCATAGCCTTTGTCCAAGCAGTTGCTACTTGACCATGAAGTAAACGTGAGTCAATTCTAGCTAGAACATACTCAAATTTCCCTGGTGCACCTGCGTTAGATTGTTGAACTGAAGCAGGTTTAGCAGTTACAGGTTCTAATGCTTCTGGCTTAACCTTAATTCCTTCTTTAGCTGATGTTAAGATGAAAGATGCAATCTCGTGTGCAGATTCCATAGAAAGTCTTGCACCATATGCTTCAATCAACATTGGTAGATTTAAACCAGCTACAATTGCCCATTTGTCTTTGTGTTCTTCAAATAGAGCATTTGCTTGATTGAATGGTGTACCGCCCCAAAGGTCAACTAAGAATAAAACCTCATCTTGGTTGTCAAAGGATGCGATTGCTTCTTTCATTTTTGCTTTAAGGTCATCAGGTCCTTGGCTTGGCATTAATGCAATAGCTTTAACGTTTTCTTGTTCTCCGAAAATCATTGAACCAGATTGTAATATGCCTTGAGCAAATTCACCGTGACTAGCAAGAATAATTCCTACCATTTTTTTATACCTCCTAATTATATATTTGTTACAAATACAAAAAGCATGAGCATCAAAATAAAATCTATAATATAGGTTGTTGTTTTCTCACACAGTTTATACACAAAATTTAATCATTAAGAATAAATAATAACGTTATAAAAGTATAAACTATATGATTTAACAAACCAATATTAAATAATTTTATTTAAGTACGCTCATGCCTAATCGAATCAGTAACATGTCGAATATTAATTTTTATCGTACTCTACTTAGAAGACATATCTAAATGTTTCTCTCTTGAGTACGTTTCCATAATAACATCATTCTTTATATGTTTCAACATATTTTTTTAAATTTTTTCTATTTTTTTTATTTCTTTATTCTTCTACGTTAAAATTCCACCTACTTTACGCAAAACCATAAGCACAGGTCGGTGGTTTCATAAACCCAGAATTAAAGCCATTTACAGTAATATTTCTACCAGTTTTGATATTTAAAAATTCAATAATTTTCTATACAGTAAAAAACTGCTGACAAAATATATTTATCAGCAGTCTAAAGCTATGAAGTCATTTTTATTTTCAATTTTTTCTGATACAAATTTTTATAATATCTTTTTCTGCAAAATTATAAGCTACTTGCTTACCAGTAAGAGGCTGTGTTCCAAAATTTCTAGTATGAGCAAAAACTTCGCATAATACTGTTACGCCAGTAATGCTGAATTCATCGCCTTCGTTAGCATCCTCCCTATAAATTAAACTTTGGAAAGGAGTATCATCTATGATCTCTTTTTCTTGCTCAAATCCATTATCTAAAGCAGCTGTATATTTGATAGTTCTACGGACAAAACCACTGATAACAACATTCTCAGGGCACACAGCTTCAATATTTGCATAAACAATATTATTGTGAATAATAGGAGCATCTTTCAGTGCAGGAGGAACTAATTGGGTACTTCCTTCTACCATAACCTGAGAACAAGTCTGAGGGTTGGCTACAACGCTAGGACAGGAGATAACCTTAAGCGGTCTCATCATTTCATTATCCTCATGATCTATGATATGACAATGCCACACATATCCAGGACCTGAAGTAGGATCAAATGAAAATAAATTAACCCCTGGCTTAACTATTTTAGAATTTGCATCTTGTGGTGCAAATCGAAGTTTAATTCTAGTAACTTTTCCTGGCAATGCTATGACAGTATCTTTCCATCCACGCTCATTTAAAGCAGGGTCAATAGGATTACCTATTAAGAAAGGTTCTACAGGCAGTGAAATTGTTGGATGCATAAGAGGTGTCTCCCCATTAAGTTTAATCCACTCTTGACTATATTTTGCATTGTCGAAGTTCTGACGATTTTCAATTTGAAATTGTATTAAGTGCACATGGATAGGATGTGCACCATTTGTAAGGTTAACAAGCTCCCATTCTACTGTCGATCCAACTATTGGTAATTCTGAAATTGGAGCCTCCCACATCTGTCCATCTAATAATAATTCAGTTGGAGCAGTTGCTTGGCCAACTACATTCAAAGTTAAAATCTTCTTTGGTACATCCGGGGTCAATATAGGTATTTTATTCAATTCATCCGGAAGCTTAGTTGGTAAAACAACAGGTGTATCAAGGACAGTAAACTGCATAATTTGTCCTACAGTATTTGGATCTGGTGCATTACCATTAGGATAAGGAGTTTTAGCATTATTATTGAGAATAACAGTTGTTTTAGGCTTTAACATAGAAAAATCTATTAAAATGTCGGCACGTTCTCCTGGTGAGAGTAATAGTTCAGTTAACGTTACAGGAAAAGGAAGAAAGCCTCCATCAGAGCCAATCTGAATGAAGTTCTGATTATTTGAAAGCTTAAAGTTGTAGGTTCTGTTATTAGATCCGTTTAAAAGCCTAAATCTATATTGTCTACGCTCTACATCTAAATTAGGCCATACCCTTCCATTGACCATAATAGTATTACCCACAAACGCTGGCCTCCAATAAGGATGAACATTAGGACTTACACCATTACTTGGAAATAATAATGAACCATCTTCATTGAATGAACGATCTTGAATTGCAAGCGGAATATCATATGGACCTTTTGGAAGAAGCGGAGATATTTTATTATTTGGATCTTCTATTAAATAGAATCCTGCTAGACCAGCATAAACATCAAGACGTGTAGTTCCCAAGGCATGGTCATGATACCAAAGTGTAGTTGGCTCTTGCTTGTTCGGATAGGTATACCGACTCTTTGAAAATTCTGGTCCCGTTTTTTCCTCCCCAGCGGTAAACCAAGTATCCGGACCGCCATCAGAATCAGATTGAACTTCTCCGCCATGCAAGTGCGTAACAAGAGGAACTGGACTCTGTGCTAAAGAATATCCTGGTGGAAAAGGCAAAAATGGTGGTGTTGGTGTTGGCATATTATTTGGATTCGCCCAATGTAAAGTGGGATCCACTGCAAATTGATTCGGTTCAGTAATATTATTTATCCACTGTACATTGCTTGGAATCCCTCTGACTGCCTTAAAAGTAGGGCCTGGCGAACTACGAAAGCAACGAATTTTACCTGTACTTGTATCCTCAACATTACTTTCATACCCCCAGACAGTTGTCTTAGGGAAAATATTTGGAAGAATCTGCTGCTTAAATTGAATCATACTGATAGTGTAATTATAACTTATCTCCTTACCTGTAACAGGATCTTTTACAATTACAGGCTTATATACTGGAGGAATAAACAATTCACTTACATATTTAGGAATAGAGTTTGGGTCCAATGGTTTTACCATATCTGTGTTCTCCTTTTTTATATAATTACAAAAGGATATTTGCTTATAGTTCTGTTATATTTTTACTATGCTTGTTCATTTCTGTAGCATAAGAACATATAACTTTACCTGATAATTCTTTTACTCTTACAGGGTTATAATCCTGTCAGTATAATATATGATTGTTAAATCCTACGGTTACATTTTTCTTGTATTGCAATAAAAGTTTACATAAGATCCATTAGTTAGTGGTTTAACGTATTGAAAAGCCTCACTTATTTATGATTCGCTTCTTCGGTAACCTACTAAACTCGGACCTGTTTAAGTTATATATTAAAATTAAAATACCCCACGAAAATCCAAATTCTAGATTTTCGTGGGGTTTCATGGTAGAGGCGAAGCATATTAAGTAAAATCCTCCATATTAGGAATAAGTAATCTTTATATAGAGATTAAACTTATATACTCACCATTTAATCCGCCTTCTAATTCTTTAATTATTTTTTTCTTGAGCAAACAGATTTAGAAAAACATTTTACATTTAGATATTGCTTTTGATAATGATGATTTATTATCATTACTAATTTGATTCTGTCTTAAATCAAGTGTATGTAACCCAGATAGTCCTTTTAATGCGCTTATATCACTAACTTTAGCATTAGCTAAGTAAAGGTACTGTAACGTTGTTAATCCCTTCAATGTACTTATATCACTAATTTGATTCTGATTTAAGTAAAGTGTTTGTAATTTTGTTAATCCCTTCAAGCTAGTTACATCTTTAATTTTAGTATTATTTAAATAAAGAGCTTGTAATTTTGTTAATCCTTTCAATGTACCCATATCACTAATTTGATTATTTGATAAATGGAGCGACTGCAGATTAGTTAATCCCTTCAGGGCACTTATATCTTTAACTCCATTATCATCTAAATAAAGGGTCTGTAATTTAGTTAATCCAGCCAAGGTGCTTACATCTTTTATTTTATTATTATCTAAATACAGTGTCTGTAATTTAGTTAACCCTTTCAAGGCACTTATATCACTGATTTGAGCATTAGATAAATAAAGATACTGTAAATTTGTTAATCCTTTTAATACACTTATATCTTTAATTGGAGCATTAGATAAATAAAGATATTGTAAATTAACTAACCCCTTCAACGCACTTATATCTATAATTTTATTATCATGCAAATAAAGTGTCTGTAAATTTGTTAATCCCTTTAACACACTTATATCACAGAATTGATAATTATCTAAATAAAGATTCTTCAATTTAGTTAATCCTTTTAATGCACTTATATCACTGGTTTTAGTATTTGATAAATAAAGGTACTGTAAATTTACTAACCCTTTCAAGGCACTTATATCACTGATGTAGTTACTAACATGATAATAATTATTTAAATCTAGAGACTGTAAATTTACTAATCCCTTCAAAGCACTTATATCGCTGATTTTATTGTACCCTAAATTAAGTGACTGTAAATTTGTTAAACCTTTTAACGCATTTATATCTTTGATTTTATTATTGTATAAATTTAGATTCTTTAAATTTTTCAAATTTTTTAATGCGCTTATATCACTAATTAAATTCTTATTTAAATCAAGAGCTTGTAAATTAGTCAAATTTTCGATTCCACTTAAATCTAGTATATTTTTTTGTTGTGCTTTTAACGAAGTAATTTTTTCCACATCACTTTTATACAAATTTCCTAAAGGCTTTCCTAATGCAGTTCTAATTACCGATTCTAATGCTTTACTCTTAAAAGTTACTATAGGATTATTTTGTGCAGTCACTGTTACATTAGCTATTTTACTATTTTCGTTTGTAATTCCTTGAACTGCAAATTCATTAACTTTAATTGAAGAATTCAATATTATTGCTGAACTTTTAGGCACTGTTGATGTTACCTCCGAAGAAGGCTGTACATTTATTTCATCATTTAAGCTACCACTAACAATGCTTATTTCATCTACGTATAAATCGCTTACATTATTCCATCCATTAGGCCCAGCACTCTCGAAGGACATCTGAGCAATCTGCCCACCAAGACTTTGTCTTATACTTGATATATCAAGATTTAAAGTTTGAAAGCCTAAGCTTGTATCTATTTTAGGTGTAACAATATTTAAGGATGGATCCCCATTAAATATTACCCTTATAGCTTGAGCAGGACTTGTATTTCCTAAACTGATGCTTAATTGAAGCTTGTCCGAATTCGTCATGCCAATTATATTTATAGGACTAGCAAAAACTGCTTCTGGGCTTGGTGCATATACATTATTCATCAAATTAGAATATTTAATACAATTCGTACCTCCAACACCTTCATTAGCAACCTCTCCAGTTATATTCCCCCACTGTGCAGGGTTGAAGTAGATGTTTGATTCATCATGATATATAGAAATCGGTAATGAATTAGATACTGGCTGCGAAGGTTGTACTGGTGCAATTACTGGAAGTGGTGTTGATCCTGTAGATCTTACAATACTTATTTCATTTACATACAAATTCTTTACGCTCTGCCAGCCATTAGGCCCAGCACCTTCAAAGGACATCTTTGTAATTTTCCCTCCAAGTTTTGCACGTATATTTGATATATCCAGATTTAATTCTTCAAATACTGATGTTTTATTCAAATTAGGAGTGACAACATTTAAAGATGGATCCCCATTAAAAATAATCCTTACAGGCTGAGAGGTCGGTACAGTCCCTATATCCATGATTAAATGAAGCCTGTCCGAATCAACCATATTACTAATATCTTTTGGACTTGAAAATATTATGTCAGGACCTGGTGAATATATATTGTTTTCTAAATTAGAATACTTTATACAGTTTGAACCACCAACTCCTTCCTGAGAAATTGATGCAGTTATATTTCCCCAATGTCCAGCATTGAAGATAATATCAGTCTCACCATTGTATATTGAAATCGGAAAAGATGCTTGTGTTGGATCTGAGGGTAATGTCTCTGTTGGTGGCGGATCAGTGTTTGTACTGCTAGAGTTATTATCTAGGTTCTGAATTTGAGCATAGGCTTTATAAGTTGTACCACCATTTACTAGTCCTACAATAACAACGCTGATTAATAAAAAATTTAACACCTTTTTTTTCATAATTTTTTCTCTTGACCTCCATTTTTAAATTCTTTAATAACGAATTAAAGCTGTGCTCCTCAAAGGAACACAGCTCGAGTCATTCTAAATTAATGCTTTAGCAAAATAATATATTAATGCAACTCGGCTATCATAGCATTAAACCTTAGACCCGTAGCTTTGCGTCCTTATCTTTCGACAAGTTTGCCTTTGAGTTTTTTTAATTGTTATTTTAATTATATTATAAATATTACAATAAATCAAATAGTACAATAATTAGTTATTTGGATGTAATAATGGAACTATATCTACTTTAATAACTTTACGAATTGTAAAAGCTATCAAAATGATTCAGATAAATTTTCTATAACTGTTCATCTTATTGACAAGGCAATCTTTGTATATTAATATATGTATATGCATATATATTTTTAATCTAACCTTACACAATTTAAAGATAAGATTTTAATTTTATAATTTGCCTATCTTATTTTTGTATAAATACGCATTATGTAATTAAAACAAGCTATTAATAATATTTTTTTACACATATATATGCATATACATGTATTTTAGAGACTGTAGCTTTTAAATATGTACAGATCAACAATAAATATCCGAAACCTATTTTCAAAACTCCAACGGGTTCCGGTAAAAGGATTATAAAATTACAAGCACAATTACCAAGTTACACATCAATATAAGTTAACAATAAAAAATTTTATAAATGAGGAGTATATTACAATGAGTCTAATAACTTTAAATCAAGAAAAATGCATTAAGTGTGGAATGTGTGTAAAGGAATGTCCTACAAACGTAATAAAGATGGAGGAAAATGGTCCTAAAGAAATTAACCCAGATGCATGTTTAGCCTGTGGACATTGTGTGGCTGTTTGTCCTAAGGAAGCTATTGATAATAAGAAAACACCACTGTCAGATCAGATTAGCATAAAAGATGCTCCAAAACTATCTGCAGAAGAAGCTGAAAACTTTATAAGATCTCGTAGATCTATCCGTAGCTTTAAGGATAAAAGTGTATCTAGAGAAGATTTATTAAAGCTAGTGGATATAGCACACTACGCTCCAACTGCAAGCAATCTTCAAGGAGTGTCATTTGTAATTGTTGATGATAAGGAAGTAATAAAGAATGCTGCAAAGGTTTCTGCTGATTGGCTTCAAAACCACCCTGTATATAGTAAAGCCTTTGCTGGTATGTTAAATGAATTTAATCAAAGTGGCGTAGATACTATTTTAAGAGATACTCCAAGCATTATTTTAGCTATATCAGACAAAAACTTTTTTAAAGGAAGAGAAAATTCCATACTATCTCTAACATATCTTGAGCTTTTTGCCCCTTCACTTGGTCTTGGGTCATGCTGGGCTGGAGTATTCGAATGTTGTGCCTTAAGCGATGATTCCCCTATACTTGAAGTTTTTAAAGTACCAGAAGGAAAGAAAATCACTGGAGTTGTTATGGTAGGTCACCCTAAACATTCATTTAATAGATTAACAACTAGAAATGCTCTTGATGTAGCATTTTATGAAAAATAAACTAAAGAAAGCTTGAATACTTTATGTACTCAAGCTTTCTTTCCTTCTTTATACAAAGCTCTGTATTTGGGCTAAGGTATTTAAAAAATCATTATATTTTTCCTCACCTATGGCCTCTACAATATTATTTTGAGCTTCTTGCCATAAAGGTATTGCTTCCCTTAACTTAGCAGTTCCACTTTCTGTTATAGATATACATCTCTTTCTTGCATCATCCTCTGCAGCTCTTACCTCTATGAATCCGTTCTTTCTTAAAACCTCAATACTACGAGTTACGGTTGTCTGATCCATTAATAATATTTCTGACAATTCTCCTATTGTACTAGACTCACGAGATGCAATGTCTGCTAACAAAGCAAATTGTGTTGACTTTAATCCAATTGGTTGAAAGGCTTTATCATAATACAGAGTTGTTACTCTAGTTGTCATTCTTAAATTTCTGCAAGCGCACTCTTTTACTTTTTCTCTTCTCTCTTCAGTAAACATACGTAAAATTCCTCCTATCATATGCATATACATATAATAAGCCTGCTTTGTTATTAATGTCAAGTTTTCTAAGCTCATCGCTAAATTTCTTTAAGCTTATAATTATTTTTCATAGAACTTTATTACCTTATTATTTATATTCACACTTAAAATTAGTAAACTGAGCATACTCACTTATGTTTTCTCCATAGGAATACAAGCCTATAATAACACCAGTAAAACCACAGGCAACTTCGGTGGATAGATATCTAGTTTTTGCAGTTCCTAGAAGAACTTCTTTATCTTCAGATTTAAAATAAAAGCTGTAGTAATTATTATTAGCAAGAATAACCAGTGAGCCATTATTGTTTTCTAGTGTTCCAATGTTTTCTATGGATTTAACATCCCCTATATTTAATCTTTCGATAACCTCATATCCATTGAAAGTTTTACGTATAGCTAAATCATAATGATGATCTTCATCCATGTATAGTGTAATACCTGCTTCACCATCAGTAATTGACACCTCGCAGGAAATTACTGCATTAAAGTCTTTCTGACGAATTCCAATAAAGGTTGGAGAAGCTGCCTCATCAAGAGTTACTTCAGTTCCTTTTAGCTTTAACTTATCTTTCTCAAATATATAATTTTCATTATGAGGATGTCTTAGATAGCACCACTCTTTATTCCATTCAGTATTTTCAAAGGTATAATATTTCTTATCTATCTGTACCACCTCATCGTTCATGCGATCTGTATCGATTTCCTTCAAGGTTGTACCATTATGCCCTGCTGTGAACCAACCATCCTCATGGAAGGTGATCTCACTCATGAAAACTTCACGACCTAAGTGATGAAACATAGTCCATCTATCTATTTGACGAAAACCTAAGTGGAGTATCCACCAATTTCCACTGTTGTCTTGAATAAGATCTCCATGCCCTATTCCCTGTATTTCATAACCTCCAAGATTACGATTTGTTAACACTGGGTTATGAGGATAGGCTTCAAAAACACCATAAGGAGAATTGCTACGTGCATAGGTTATCATATGCCCATATTCAGTTCCTCCCTCAGCTACCATTAAGTAATAGTATCCATTTATCTTATACAAATGAGGACTTTCAAGATAACGTCCGCCTGAGCCTTGCCAGATTACTTGGCTTTCTGTGAGTCTCCTACCATTTTCAATTTCAATTTCACATTCATATATTCCATTAACCCCTTCATCATCAGCTTTGGTGCTCATAAAATACGCCTTGTCCTCTTCAAAGTATAAAGAAGGATCAATGCCTCCTTGATCTACAAATATAGGCTCGGACCATTCTCCGTAAATATCATCAGTGTATACATAAAAATTTTGATTTGTTGTATTGTTAGTTGTAGTCATATAAAAACGACCATTGTTATATCTAATGGTTGGAGCAAAAACTCCGCCAGAACTATTTACCTTTTCCAGCTGAACCTGGCTTTTTCTTGTAAGACAGTGACCTATCTGTTTCCAGTTGATAAGATCTTTACTTTCGAAAAGAGGAACTCCAGGAAAGTATTGAAAGGAACTACATACAAGGTAATAGGTATCCTCTACCTTACAAATACTTGGGTCTGGATAAAAACCTTTTATAATAGGATTACTATATTTCATTTTCATACCTCCGATTTACTTTTGGCTATATAATGCTAAAATCAAGAGTAAGACTATTTGAATGTGCTAAAGTTCTGACATCAGCCTTCTTAAGCCAAGATTTTAATTAAGTGAATACATCTTTGCAAAGGTTTTAATGATATTATAGTAATATAAAAGGTTATTAAATTCCTTAATTATTAGGACTAAAATTAGCATTATATAGCCATTCGTTTAGAGGTGTTTTTCTGAACACTAAAACATAATAAAATAAGAGCCTAGCTTATAGACTCTTATAAAATACAGCTAATTCGATCATTAAGTTATTTTGTACTTCTATTTCCCAATTCTTTTTGCATTAGCAGAATTAGAATCCCAGCGATCTGCTTTTAATTCTAAATTATCTAAAGCTTGTTTTATGTTTGCTAATTCCATAGAACTTAGCTCTATATCAGCAGCTTTTATGTTTTCTTCAATTCTACTTAGTTTTCTGCTTCCTGGAATAGGTACTATAAATGGCTTTTGAGCTATTACCCATGCCAATGCAACCTGAGCTGGAAAGGCAATAACCACCTGGTCACGATAAGGTTTTAATGCCTTACCAACTAAGGTTTCATTGAAAATAGTTCCATCATCATTCTGATAGCATTCGGCTGTATCAAACATTGTAATTCCAGACTTCACTGCCCCTCTAATAACTTCAATCATTTCTGCTTCATCTGAAACTTCACCAAATCCGTGAGTCATCCCCATACATCCAAGTCCTATTTCTGATACTTCTAAACCTCTTCCTAAAATACGTTTTTTCATCTTAGCCTCTCCAATCCTTTATAATTAAATGCTTCTATAAAAAATTTATATTTATCTAAATACTTATATCTATTTACTTTATTAACAAAGCTTTTTATATTACACGGAAATTTCTCCACTTTCCATTTCTGAATCTTATATTAAAAATAAAAGTTCTAATTCCCCAGTCAATTCCCATTGCAAGTCGTTTTGTATTACATATTGTGCACACTTTTACAATACTCCTTGGTGTTAACTCCAAGTCAAGAGATTTTTTGAGGCATAAAAAAATTACGGATGACTATTATTCACCCGTAAAGACGTTTTATAAGAAAATTCAATTTATATTATGTTATTTCGATGTAGGCAATACCAAATATTAATTACTAGTGCGATGCATGTTACTGCTATAATTCCAAGTGCTATAGGCAAGGTTATTTTCTGAGAACGTTTGCTAATTACATAAAATATAATCGCATCATTTAACACAACAACTAATACACTTCTAATAATAAGTTCTTTCAAAAGATTCATACCATCAACTTCTTTTTATAAAATTTCCTAATAATTATGTAAAATATTAAATTATCAAAGCTGAGTTATTTTTCTCATTTAAATCTCCATCATATTGTTTAATATTAGGTACTTAATTAACTCATATTAAATTATATACAAACTATAACATGGATTCTAGATAAATACATTTAATTCACGGATTATTTATAGGAAATTTAATATTTATTGATATTATCTCTCCATCACATTCAGCCCAAATCTGCCCGTTATGAAGCTCCACTATTTTTTTAGAAATTGCTAAACCAAGGCCTGATCCTTCAATATTAGTTGATCTTGAAACATCATCTCTATAAAACTTTTCGAACATTCTATCCAACTTATTCTGATCTAAATGTTCTCCTTTATTAGATATTGTTATTACAATATTATCGCTATTATTTTCTGTCTTAACAATTATATCTGAAGGTTTGGAACTGTATTTCTCCGCATTACTTAAAACATTTTCAAAAACTCTAACTACCTTCTCAACATCTATCTTTACAAATATTTTCTCATCAGTAGTTTGTGTTAAAACCCTCAGACCTTTACTTTCAAGCATAGGTGTGTATTCTCCTACTATTTGATTAAGAATAGGTCCTAAATCTACCTTTTCAAGGTCTAAAGTAACTTCTTTACTTGAAAACTTTGTATATTCAAAAAGTTCATCAATTAATTTTTTTAACTTTATTGAAAGATTATAGGATGAATTTATATATTCCTTTTCTTCTTCCTCAGTATTAAATTTTTTATTTCTTAGGATATCTAAATACGCTATAATTGGCGTGAGAGGTGTTCTTAAATCGTGAGAAACATTTGTTATGAGCTCTGATTTTGTTCTTTCCAAGTCCCTCTCATATTGAAATCTATCTTTTAATTGTTTGGACATTGAATTTATGTTTATGCATAACTCTGCAAGTTCATCTTTACCTTTAACCTCAAGTGTTTTACCTAAATTGCCTGTAGCAATGAAATTTACTTCTTTCGCTATATAATTAATATATTTTATATGTTTGTTTGACATCAATAAAAAGCATAAAACAAAAACTCCAACAGCGGATATAAAAAATGCTATTGCAAAGTAAGACGCAAGTGGTGTACTCCAATTATCTCGATTTTCTTCAAAATAAGGAGCAAGTATATACACAGACATTGTAGATAAATACACTATTGTTAATACAAAACTCAATACTATCTCGATTAAAAGTTTTAATTTTAAGCTTATAGTAAATGTCTTTTTCTTCATATCTTATATCCAACTCCCCAAATTGTTTTAATATATATAGGTCTTTTAGGATCTTCCTCAATTTTTTCTCTTATTTTTGTTATATGAACCATTATAGTATTATCTGACTTGTAAGAATCTTCTCCCCATACTCTTTCGTAAATCCTTTCTATGCTAAAAACTATTCCTTTGTTGCTAGCAAGAAGCTGTAGTATGTCAAATTCTTTAGGTGTAAGTCTAACCTCCTTATCACCTACGAATACTTGCCTTGTGTCAGTATCTATAGTTAAATTGCCAATTTCAATTATATTTCTAGCTGTTCTTGGTTCAGTAGTATATTTTGTGTACCTTCTTATCTGTGACTTAACCCTTGCAATCAACTCCATTGCACTAAAAGGCTTGGTAATATAGTCGTCAGCACCGGAAGCTAACCCTTGAATCTTGTCTAAATCCTCTGATTTTGCAGATAAAAAAATAATCGGCATAATACTATCTTCTCTAATTTTCATGCAAACTTCTGTACCATTCATACCAGGCATCATAATATCTAAAAGCACAAGAGCAACTTCATTTTTAGCAATAAGCTTTAGTGCCTGCTCTCCATTTTCAGCTTTCAGTATTTCATATCCCTCATTTTCTAAATATATACCTATAACTTTTCTTATTTCCGCATCATCATCAACTATTAGAATTTTCTTTGACATAAATAAGATCCCTTCTATTATTTTTACATTTCAAAACATAGGCAGGTGGCACATTGAGTATAACTCTCTCTAATTCTATGTTTTCAAAATAATTAGTAATAAATTCTTTCTTTAAAAGAGTATATTGAAAGGTTATAAATGAGCCCTTTGTTTTTAATATAGCTCTAGTTTTCTTCAAGATTTTGTTTGAAGTATTTTTAGGTAAGCTAGCAAAAGGCAAACCTGAAACTACATAATCAACATTTTTTATTTTATACTTTTCTAAATACATATCTACATTTTCAGCAGAGTCATTGATTATTATAACATTATCCTTTTCATTATATCTATGTTCAAGTTGTTTGCAAAAAACTTCATTGCATTCTAATAAGATAAGTAATGTATCATTTTTTTTTCTTTCAACAAGCTTATCAGTAAAGACTCCTGTACCAGGACCATATTCAACTATACACTCTGAGTTTTCAAAGTCTATATCATCAACCATTTTAATTGCCAGTCTTTCAGAGCTTGGTGCTACAGCACCTATAGTTCTTGGTGATCTAATATACTGTAATAAAAATTTTATAATCTTCATACTTAATCCTTCCCCTTATTTTTCAATTTAGAACATTTAGAAACATTCATTTTTTGATAATAAATTTATGGATTCAGTATAAATACGAAACATTAAGATTCTCTTTTGAAATATCTTAAGAATTCTTAAGTTCTAGTACATTTTATATACAAACATATAGTAAAAAAATAAAGAATCTTAAAATATAAGATTCCTTAATACTTTTAGTCATTTCTTTTATGTGTCAATTTGATTCTTCCATCTCTTATAATTAAAATAACTAATTATAACTATCACCACCAGTATAACTACAAATACATATGCAGAATATTTAATACTACTTCCCAAAAAAGTATATAGAAGAATAATTGGAGCATCAGCTAAAAATACGGTTAAAATATATTTATAAAAACTGATACCAGTTAAAATAGAAAAGAAACAAACAACATCTGATGGTACAACTGGTGAAGAAACTCCTAAGGCTAAAATTTGAACATTATTTTTCTGTATAACATTATATAGCTTAGGATACTTATCTATTATTTTATTTTGATAATTCATTCCAAAAGTAAGCTTTGTAAAGAAAAACAGTAACATTTCACTTAATAAATTAGCTATAGTAGTTAAAATAACTGTTTCTAATGGACTAAATATCATACCACCAATGATTATAAAAACAGTGCACGGAACAAAGGTAAAAATTCTTAAGGTTGCAATAACAAGAAACAATACTTCACTATATCTGGGATAAGCATTTAAAAATGTTGTAATTTTATGAACTCCATCATTATATAATTGATATTTAAAAAATATAAATATAATTGATAACCAAAATAAAAAGATTGTGCTTTTAAATATTTTATTCATTCTATACCTCTATTCTTATAGTAATAATTTAAAGAGATTTTCCAACAAGCATAGATTAAGTTCTATACTAGAAACTTTTAGACTATGTAATAAATATAAAATTTAAATATTAATATTTCATTTTAAAAAAGCTTAACAATTCTTAAGTTTTTTATGCAAATAAAAAAAGTCGCCAAAGCGACCTTTTTTCAGTTAGTTTTTTTGCGCATCTGCCTTTCTCAATGCATATGAGGAAAATCTGGCAGACGAATAAATTATGTTTTTTTATTGTATAGCTACTGTAGAACTTTAATATCCTGTTTATGTTTTTACAATTGCAGATTTTCTTCCATTCCTTCGAACACTATTGTTTTACTGGTACCATCTTTTAAGTTAACAATAACGGGACCGTAGCCACCACATTCTCTTGTATCTGTATATTCAACTGATTCAATAGGAAACAGTTCCTCTTCTGTAAAATCGTCATGACTTTCTTTTGTGACAACTTGAGAAATCATTACATATGGTTCATAGCCATATTGTTTTTTACGGGTTAACTTTCCATATATCACTATTGACTTTTCAGAATCAGGATTTGTGCCGCAGCTTCGAATCATATCTATTTCATCAAAACCATCAAATACTGTCATGGCAAGCTGCTTTTCTTTTCCACTAAAATCATGACCTTTTAGTATAATAGCTTTGCCATTGCCTTTTACTTTATAGATAACCTCTGTTCCATTGTCCGGGAAACCATAAGCGCCTAAGGTAACTGTGACAGGTCTTCGATATAATCTAAGCTTATCTACTCTCATTATTCCATAACTTACAGGAAAATCTGCTAAGTTTACTGCCTGCATCCACATGGATTCTTTTGATAAATCATAATTAAAGAATTGTCTTCTATATAGCACACCTTCTTTTAAACCATGCCATAAGGTTACATTACATTTTTCATAAGTGTCATCTGTGATATCCTGTAGAACATACTGCTGAGCCTCAACTTGTTTTGCTGAAGCAGCTTCCCAAGGATATTTGGTGTTAAAACATAATTTAGAATAATTCCACATACCATGCTCATCATTTATATTTTTAACAACCTTACCAGTACGTAAAATCGTCTCTCCATTTGCTCCATGATTTGTAAAACACAATGCAGGCCCATTTAAAACAGTTTCTTTAACCTCATGATCTGACAGTGTGTCCCAGGTTCCATTGTTTTCTTTGGCTGTCCAAAAAGGATGATTCTCTGGAAAATGAAGACATAAAAAGGCCTTTCCCAGCCATAAAGGGGATTCAGCACAGGAATATCCCTGCACCAAAGGAGAAAACTGTCCATAAAATCCTAGGGTTGGCACTCCCTCGTGCATAAAATCCTCTCTGGTTAAAAACTGTAGAAGAGAACCTGAAGAAATACGTCTTGCAAGTCCTGGATCTGCCTTTGGATTTCTTAAAAGAAAATTGGCGTCAAAAGCACTGGTGGCTGCATTTCTATAGATATTACTTCGTCCCCACATATTAGTAAAACCATCTCTATCAAACATATCACTGTAAGTTTCCATTAGTTTATTAGAGTTTTCCTCTATCTGCTTTGCTATATAAGGCTCCTTTTCATAGCCGTACCACTGATTCCATATAGGTCCATACACATTAAAGGCCCAGCAGGAGTAATAATCAAAACAGTGTCCATCCCGATACCAACCATCACCTGCATAATAATTCAAAATAGCTTGAGCGTGATCTAACATAATCTCTTCATCAATTTCATATCCTTCTTTATGTAGAAAAGCCAAATCAAGCATATTAAACAGGCGCCAATTTTGTGGAACTGTATTTGCATGGGCATAACTACTGATAAAATCAGCGATTTTATCTTTTTCTTCCTTAGTATAAGTATCCCATATCTCACTTTTACAGGTCCAAAGACACACTACTAAAGCACAAGTCTCAACGGTTTGCTGAAATACCCTAAAGGGATCTTCACTATGAACAATATTCATTAACTCAAAATAGTCACCTACATAATTTGCATCTTCTTTTGTGCAAGCTCTTAAAATTTGTTCTTTGTAATAATCTCTTAAATTGTAGTTACAGATCATAAGTTCTGGATTATCATGAATAAGCGGTGCTGCAATAAAGAAGGATCTTGCTAAGCCTTCAAAAAGCTCGGCCCTCTTCTCTAATTCATAAATATATGAAGGTGAAGCTTTATGAGGATAAGTTATCTTACTTTCCTTTCTAGGCATAACAACCGGATCTTGAAAAGCTTTAATATTTTGAAAAACTCCATTTAATAAATACTCCCCTGCTTCAATCCAGCTTTCCCTAGTTAAACCTGTGTAAGGACTAATTATAAAATCCAAGGTTTTTGGCTGAAATATCATCTTTATCCTCCTTTATTACCATATAAACAATTCTTTACTTGTTAGTTTCCAGATGGCTTCAATAAAAAAGTAATCCCCATATATAATTGAAAATTCATGGTTTTTATCATGAAAAGCAGCTGTACATTTTTCCAAAATATTATCAACCTTCTCATCCCAGTTACAGCTTTTTTCATCCAAAGCTTTTATTAATTTAATAGCTGCCTTCTCATATATTTCATGATCTGCTTCTTTTACCTGCTTTGAGATTTCTAGTAATCCACAGGCAGCAATAGCAGCAGCAGTTGAATCTTCATAAGTACAATCCTTTGGCTGTCTGAAATCAACAGGTATGAGCCCATCATCTGGTATATTGGTAATAAAATAATTTGCTACTCTTAGAGCTGCATTCAAATATTCTTCCTTTTGGGTGTGAATATAACTCAAAACAAATCCATATAAAGCCCAAGCCTGTCCCCTAGTCCAAGAAGAGCCCTCTGCATATCCTTGGCCGCCATAGGACTTAACATATTCACCGGTTTCTGGATTAAACTCAACAATATGATTTACAGAACCATCTGGTCTTATAAAATATTTTTCTGCTGTATCTGCATGAAGGACTGCAATTTGTTTGAAGCGAGGATCACTTGTTTCCTTTGATGCCCAATAAAGAAGTGGAAGGTTCATCATACAATCAATAATTGCCAAGCCTGTATTCTTGCTTTCACCCCAATCATTCCACGCTCTTATAAATGAACCAGCAGGATTAAATCTTCCAGCCATATTATTTGCCGCTAATATTCCTCTGTTTTTAGAAGACAGATTTCCTGTTAATCTGTAATTTGCAATAGATGTAGGAAGCCACTTAAAACCATTATCATGATCTAAGCCCTGTGCCTCCATAAGATTTTTATCTAATAATTTCTCATTATTCTCTGCAATCTCTCGGTACAAATCATTGTTTGTAGCATGATATAACTGCCACATCATGCCTCCCCAAAAGCCATTGGTCCACCAACAGAAATTACTTTTACCCATGTCGTCAAATCTACCCTCAACTGTTGTATAAGGTATGTTCTCCCTATTACGACTTGCAACAATCTCAGATTTCTTAATGATTTTCTCAAAAATATCCTCTACCCACTGTAATTCATTCATTTACCCTTTTCCTCCCATAGCTTTTTAAAGGTTTAAAATTCTGGTGCTACTAAAGCACTGTATTTAAATTAAGCATAGCTAAAATTTTTTATATAATAAATTTTGCATGCTTATAATACTTTATCTGTCATCTTATTCTATATTATCTTGATATCATATTGTCCCGATAATCCCTTGGAGACATACTAGTAAACCTCTTAAACTGTCTTGAAAAATGAATATCGCTTTCATAACCACAATTCTCAGCAATGGTTCTTATACTAAGCACGGACTGCAAAAGGTAGAACTTAGCCTGCTCTATTCTTGCATTGATTACATCATTCATACAGCTTGTCTGAAAGGTATGTTTATAAATGTGCTGCATATAAGATGGACTAACATTTAGCTCTCTACACATCCTAGTAATAGTCCATTTTTCCTGAGGATTATTATAAATTCTTGCTCTTAATTCTAATAATTTTTGATACAAAGGCTGTGATTTAATGAAATCGTTTTTATTGTACAGCTGCTCAGAAAGGCGATATAGTAGTATCTTCATATAATTGTCTAAAATATCATCCTTGTAGTGACTTTTAGAATGCATTTCATTAATGATTAAATTTAGGATTAAAGATAGGGCTGTAATATCATTTAAGATAACTGGTTTATTTAAGACAATTTTCAGTTCTTCAAAAGGAGGCTCTTCTCCCTCAAAATCAAAGTGAAGCCAATCATTTATATATTCACCACTTTTATTTCTATAATTTGAAGGTACATTCTTATCAAATAAAACCATAGTCCCAGGAGGTGTCTCATATTCGTTTCCATCAATTGAAAAAGAGGTCTCTGACTTTGTGATTAATAATAAATAATCCTTACTACCTTCAACATGTCTTACCACGAAATTCTGAGGATGATGATTGTTGCACCCTCCAATATTCACCTTTATCATATATTTCTCCTAATTTAGCCAATTGTTCTTATGCTGACTTATCATATAATCCATTATTTATTTGAATTATAGTTTTATTTTAACAAATCAGCTTAGTTTTACAATATCCTATTCCACTATAACTTAACATATCCTGCTTTTTTTATCTAAGCTGCTTCTACTGCCTTTACTTTAATGCATTTTTCGCAAGGGCCTCGCAAAGTAGTTTTTTGTGATTTATTTGGTATATTTTTAGATAGTATCTTATATGGAGTGATTTTCTCAAGATCAAATGTACTATTTTTGTGGACAACTCACCGCTTAAGCGACTTAGTGGCATTAGTATGTTTATTTAATTACAGATCTAATCACTCCAAATAAAGATTAACCTTATTTCATTAAAGTATCTGTTTACGAAACATCTCATCCAACATCATTATTTCTCTTTTTGCACTTATAGCATGGTTTCCAAGTAATACATCAATAGTAAAATCATTGCTCAGCATATTGAGATACATATCAATAATTTCCTTCTCAGGCACCTCTCCCATCGACTTAATTTCTTTGGGAATTACCGGAATCCCTGCTTGCTCTACCTTTTGTAAGTTTTCTTTTAGCTCTGTAGCAATTTTAAATAGAGTGCTTTCACTCTTCGCTGTTTCTATATTCATCATGCCATCTTTGGTGTAAAAATGTTTGATAACTATGGCTGTGGCAGTATGTGAGATATGGAAGGCCTTAATATTATCTTGTATTTCATAATGTAGATTGGCTACTTCAAATATCTTTGCAAGCTCTTTTACTCTTTCAGTAGTCTGTCCATTTATTTCACCAAAGATGGTACCTTGATGCTTTGCTGTACCAAACTGAGCATATAGGATACCGTCCTTAAGGTCTCCACCAGCACCAGGAAAGCCAGGAAGCAACCTCTCTCCTACTATATCAAGCCAACGGTCATACCCCAAGGTGTTAGTCAAGGTAATAATGTTTTTGCTCTTGTTATTCTTAATTGTAGACAATGCTGCTTCTGACTGATCATATCGCACTGGAACAAATATAAAATCATAGATATCGTCATCTTCTAGTTTTCCTATAGTGTTAATAGCTATGTTTTTTATGGTACCGTTATCGTTATATAATAATCCGTCCTTCTTAAGTGTTTCCAGTCTCTTTCCTCTAGCAAGCAATGTCACATCTAATCCATACTGTGCAAACCTAAGTGCATATATACTGCCAACTACACCAGCTCCAAATATCAAAATTCTTTTTTGTTTTATACTCATTACTATCCATCCCTTCAGAAAATTGTGGATGAATCACTCCGTGATTTATACTTTTAAACTTTCTCATCAGAATAAGTGAGAGTTTTCAGATCGAAGCGAGTCACCTATACAGTTATGTGTTGTTTAAGCAACATCTGTATGATAGTATAATAGTACGTCGTTCATATAAGTACAATAATCAAATCCAGCGAAAAGTTGCTTAGGCAACATAATTGGATATTTGATGTTTTAGAAAGGATTATATATATGGTAAATCAAGAAGATCCAAGAGTTTTGCGTACACGCCAATTAATAAAGGAAGCGTTTAGCACTTTATTACAAAAGAAAGGCTTTGATTCAATTACCATAAAAGATATCGCAGAAAAGGCTTCTATTAATAGAGCTACATTTTATGCCCATTATGAAGACAAATATGCCTTACTTGAAGATATCACAGAAGTGGCCTTTAATAATATGATTCCCGAACAAGTACTACAAGCTGAGGAGTTTAATTATGAAACATGCAGTCAGTTAATCTTAATGACCTACGATTATATTGTATCCTTTTATAAGACCTGCAGATTAGATTCAAAATCTATTGCTACGATTGTTGATGAAAAGATTAGAAAAATGCTACAACAGATGATAGAAAACATATTCTCAAAAGATGCTACCTTCTCTACGCAAGATAACCTAAATATAAAAATTATTTCAGCCATGACATGCTCAGCTATCTACAGTGCTGCTTACACTTGGCTTAAGGAAGGTGAAAATGATAGACCAGATTTACTTTTAGATATTGCTCGTACATATGTAATGAATGGGTTAGATTTATGTCGTATTAGTAATGTTTAATAGTGACCTTTATTTATGGGATTGGATTTATGCTAATATATATTGAGTATAAATCCAATCCCTCTATTTTTCACTATAGAGGTAGAAGTAATAACTTAAAAAACAAACATATTATTTTAAAAATACTTTTCTAAGTCTTCCACAGACTCTAATTCAAATATATCAGTAGCTATAACATCAATGGTTGTTATAGGTAGTTTTTTGATTTTCTCCTCATATTCAGAAGGGATCTTCTTAAACTTCTTAGTTAATTGCCTGATTAGTAATTCAACTTTTCCTTCTCCTCTTCCTTCTTCTCTTCCTTCTTTCAATCCTTCATCCCTAATCATTTTGCCTATATCTGTCATACTAAAGACCTCCTTAAATCTCATTTTAGATATTTGATCTCCAAATTTATCAAACAATGCATACAATAAAGTCAGGCATTTCAATTTAATTTCGCTATCTTCAATTGAATTTGCTAGTTCTATTCCTTCTAGGGTTCTTTCACTTTTACTAACTTTACTACTCATTAATGGAAGAAAACTCAATGTTAATATATCGTAACTTGTTAGTTTTTTGTTGTTTTTAATTTTATTTTTTAAAATCTCAAACTTTTCGTCACCATTTAAATTTTTCATATAAAAGGCTTCAATTTTATAATTAATACTTCCTGCATCAATATGTATTTCAGCATCATCAATATCCGCTGAGTATATGACCATTGTTCTTATTTTACGCCTATCTTTATAAAATAAAGATGCATCATAATATAAAAATCTCTTTATGTCTTCCTTCTTGTCTGTAGTTTGAAACTCAAAATGAAGATAATTACCATCCTCTGTGTAAAACAAATAATCAGTATAATTAGTTCTAATATCAACATTTTTTATCTCTGTCTCTGCAGGAGCAATTATTCTTGTGTCTATGCCAAAGAATTTCACTGCATTATCCTTAAAAAACTCCATAGCTTTTTTTAAAAACTGCATCTTCAATTTTATTATAATCCATACTATGCCTTCCTTTCCACTGCTTTATATATGATATTATTTCCAGTAGAAAGAAAAATATACGAACACTAGTTCGTATATTTATTATATATCCATTCCTCCATAAACGTCATAATTGTGTTTACAGAATTATGGTTACTTCATCTCCATCTGCTGATGTAACTTCCACCAATTTTAAACCTCTGTAGCCTCTTAGATATTTTATGCTCTTTGCAAGTTCATCAAAATCTATGCAATCAATTATGTCTCTTTGCTGTTGATTAATATGCTTTCCAGACTTTTCTATAGCATAAGACGCTATCTTACATCCAAAACTTGCAATACTTAAAGGTATTGGAATAAAAAATCTCCTACCTTGCTTTTCCCTTATATAAATTCTCATTGCATATATCCCCTTCTGCATTCATTTTTCTGCACAGAAGAATTATTAATGCCTGTGCTTCTAATTCTACTATTCAACACTAATCTCAACGCTGTCCCCATTTTCACTAGTTACATCTACAATTTTGCCGTCCAGTCCATCACTTACAGCCTGAAGAATGGCCTGAATGTCTATATCCTCCATACCTTCTATCCCATCTATCTTAGGTATTCTCTTAATAGCGCCACCTATGGTTCTTATGAACTTAACAGGCACATTTATATTTACATTGTCACCATTTTGTGAATTAACTCTAATCTTTAGGATTTTATCAGCGTTAATTATTGCAGGAACATCACTTTTAGAAGCATATAAAACGTCTATTAACTCTCCTGCTTTCTGTGCATCAATTTTACCTTCTTCAAGCATCTTTAAAACTTTCATAATCTCATCATTCATTTTATACAATCCCCTTTTCAAATTATTTCTTTAATAAATTTATCGCTTGTTCTGCTGTAATTTCACCTTTTTCAAGCTTATCAATCACTTCAGAACTGTTATCTTCTTTTTCTTTAATAGGTGCATAACCTAGTGAAACAATTAGATCTTCAATTTTACTTCGAACTGTTGGATAAGATATTCCAAGTTCCTTTTCAACATCTTTTATATTACCTCTACATTTAATGAAAACTTCTGCAAAGGTTAACTGTTCCGTAGTTAGGTAAGAAAACTTCGAAAGTTCAAAATCATTTTCAATAACAGTATTACATTTTTTGCATTGTAATTTTGTGACTGTAAGCTTTGAACTACATACAGGACATCGAGTTAATACTTTATAAGCCATCTAAATCACTCTCCATAGTTTCATTATACTACCAATATTTATAATTTCAATATATTTATTAATTTATTTTATATATTTTTATTTTTATATTAATTATTTTAATTTCAATATTAATTATATTTATAGATATATTGATTTTTATATAGATATTCCAGATCCATGACTGTAAAATGTGTTAGAAAACATTTTTACCACTAAATTGTATTTTACTTGACTTAAAGATGTACCACTTTGATCCGAAATCTACTTCGAAGTTTGCAGAAAATACAGCTTAAGGTGTGCACTAGATATTACTATAAAAAAGACTTATATTATGTATTAAATAAATGTTGTTACTACTACATAAAAGGACAAGCTATAAAATATCAACATTTGAGTAATTAGGTTTATTTCACTTACACTAATTGGAGTATATTGAATTTAAGGATTAAAATAATACAACTATATCTTGGCACCTAGCTTTACCTAAAGTTGTATATAGTTATTTATATAATTACGAACAGTTAAGTTAGAATGTGAAAATAATGCGACGTTTGGAGGGGTTAGATGAATACTCAAGTAATGTTTAGTAGTGAAACTGATTTATGGGCAACCCCACAGGATTTCTTTGACAAGTTAAACGATGAATTCAATTTTGATTTAGATCCATGTAGTACACATGAAAATGCTAAATGTGAGAAGCATTTTACAATAGTTGAAGATGGATTAAAACAAGATTGGGGGGGCATACGGTGTTTTGTAATCCTCCATATGGAAGAGAAGTTGGTAAGTGGGTAGAAAAGGCTTATAAGGAATCTAAAAAGGATAATACAAAGGTAGTTATGTTGATACCAGCAAGAACAGATACAAAGTATTTCCATGATTATATCTACCATAAAGTAAGAGAAATAAGATTTGTAAAAGGTAGATTAAAATTTGGAGATGCAGTTAATGCTGCACCATTCCCAAGTGTGGTCGTGGTGTTCTGAAAATATTTGCTACTAAATGAAGGGAGATACTAAGAATGGGATATACAAGCTGTATTAAATGTAACGCCATATATTTTACATCTGACCAAGATGGAAAACATATTCCTTCAACAAATTTATTAATAGAAAATCACTATTGTTCTAAGTGTAGGGGTGAGTTTATTAGGAGTATAAAGAAAAGATAATTATTGTGAAAATATTACGAATTACAATGGAGGTAATTTTATGGCAAATGGAATAATGGATTTTAATGAATTAGGAATCGCTTTCGTTAGTGATGATGTCCCTAAGAAAAAGGCTAAAAAGGTAGAAGAAGAAATGAATGAAATCATTGAAAAGTACAAACTATTGGCACAAAATGAATTTGATAAATTTCTTGCAAAACTGGGACTTGAGAGTGTTATGGGAGTAGTTATTAAAAAAGGTGATTGTAAGATATGTTAAGACATACAATGTGACGCATTTCAAGAATCAAGATAAGTTGAAAAAAATGCGATGTAAATTTTGAAATTTAGAGTGCGAACAATGTTCTTTGAAATTTGAATAATGCAGTGAAGAAATTATTTTAAAACACTCTTAGAGCTACAGTTTTCTTAGAGCCAATTGGTATCATATGGTATAATTAATGATAATTAAAACAGCATGGTGAATTAAGTCAAAGATGCCTGTAAATAGTATAATCAGAGTGGAAGGATTGATATAATGTCACAAGAAGAAATATTAAAGTTGATAGAAAATATATCCCCTCATGCAAAGGATTATGTATATAATTCCTTTAAAAATGTTGAGATATTATACTCCATATTCACATTTCATAATAAAGGTGTATTCATAAAAGTCGAAAATGAAGATTGTTGTATTTTTTACGCTTCTTTTCTTAATGAAGATAACATAGAAGATGTTTTAGAATTAATTAAGTATAAAACCAATGAATATATTCCAAAAATGAATTCAAAAGAGTTGTGTTTTAATGTATATGGGAATAATTCTGAAATAATTAATTTAGTGAGAGAATTAGGTTTTAAATTAGATATTGAGGGATACCACCTTGAATATAGGGGTAAAGAATTGCCACAATTAAAGAATTGTGATTTAACCTATAAGGGCTTTGAGAACAGTATGTTAAAGGAAATGGTTGATTTATTTGATAGTGCATATTATAAGTTTAATATAGATAACGGTTGGAAAACAAAAAGTTATACTGTAAATGAAGAACAATTTCATCAAGAACTAAATACTTTGAATAAACTTAATCAAGTCTGTTCATTTTGGATAAGTGATGAATTAATAGGTGCATACATTTTTCAACAGAATTACATTACTGATATTGTTGTAAAACCAATATACCAAAATAAAGGCTACGGAAGTTATATATTAGCACATTGCATTAGAAATATGAATGTATATAAATCTATTAACAGAATAAGGCTTCGAGTTGCAAAATCAAATATTGATGCGAAAAAGTTATATGAAAGAAATGGTTTCATTGAGATTGCTTGTTTTGCAGAACATACCTATAAATAAATGGTGTAAAATTATTAATTGCAATTGCAACATTCTTATTTAACGTCACATAAATAAAAACGAATAATTAATTAAAGCACTGCATTATTCATAATTGAGTTTTGCAGTGTTTTTACGTCGTAATTCAAGAATATTATGAATTATAGTAAATTAGTCAGGCATAGAGGTTTCCTAATATTTTTCGTTTATAATCTACAACTTTTAATAACATAACCAAAGATTTAAGAATATAGAAAAAAGGTTAGATTACTCTAACCCTTTAGCGCCAGTGACTTACTTCACATTGACCATATTCATTATCCCCCACAGCAACAAAAGTGCCATCTGCTTTAAGACCAACTGTATGAGTACACCCAGCAGCAACTGCCACTATATCTCGCCAGTCGCTAACATTGCACTGGTTATAATCATTCCATCCTGTAGCCACAACAGTTCCGTCAGCTTTAAGGCCGATGGTATGACTACTGCCTACAGCTATAGCTCGAATACCGTACCAATCACTAACATCACATTGGCCTTCATTATTTTTACCAGTAGCAACCACAGTACCATCCGATCTAAGACCAACTGTATGAAGATAACCTGCAGCTACTGCTACTATGTCACTCCAGTCACTTACACTGCCTTGGGCATATCTATTATTACCTACAGCCATAACTGTGCCGTCTGCTTTAAGACCCACAGTATGCCAGTCACCTGCTGCAAGTGTCGCAATATCACGCCAATCACTTACATCGCATTGTCCTTCATTATTTCGACCAACAGCAACCACCGTGCCATTTGATTTAAGACCAATGGTACGACGCCACCCCGCTGCAACAGAAACTATATCTCTCCAATCATTTACATTGCATTGGTTATTATTATTCCACCCTACAGCTACCACAGTACCGTCAGACTTAAGACCCACTGTATGAGAATTACCTGTATTCGTCGCCATGTGAACATTACCAGCTGCTACTGCCACAATATCACTCCAGCCGCTCACATCACATTGACCACATTTATTATCACCAACAGCCGTAACCGTTCCATCTGATTTAATACCAACAGTATGACGATGACCAGCAGCTATAGAATTTCTTACATCGCCTATATAACTACCTTTCGTATTTTCCATATTTTAACCTCTTTTAGTCTTTAATTTTACATTGCTCCTTAGTTTTCTCAATTTGCTTCCTGCATTTTCATCAACAAGCAGTTATATTAAAAATATTTTTCTAAATCCTCTACTTTTTCAGCAAATTCTGTATAGTAGTTTCCTCCAGGTTTAGCTCCATCACAACCTCCGATTAAGAAAAAGTGCTTAACTTTACCATCTTTAACTGCATTTATTATTGTATCGGCATGACTTAAAGTTGCTTTATGTCCAAATCCAACTAAAATTTCTTTTACTTCTTCATCTTCTTTGAAGCCACCTAATTCTAAAGCTTTATTTATTATTTCAGTAAAATCCTTATTTCCGTTTTCATCTTTACCAATATGTTTAATTCCATCCCATCCAACAACACTTGTTGAGAAAATTCTATCTTTATAGGAATCTCTTGGTTTCATTAAACAGTTAGTTGTCATTAAAATACAACCAGGAATATTATCACATTTACTTTTGTAGGGGTTGGAGCACTATAAAGACTATTGTTAGCAGAATCTAAAAGTTCCATTATTTTAACACTGTTTTCTCCAGTTTCAACTAATACTTTAATTAAGTCATCTAATGTTAAAGCGTCATCAGTTAAAGCAGCTAAAGCTTTAAAATAAAAATTATCCACTTCATCATTATTGTATTTTACAAATCTTGCTTGATGAGCGTAAGCAGCAATTCCTTTTAGACCATATTTTATAGTTTCTCTAATTGATTAACAAAATTGTCATTTTATGAATAGAAAGCAATGATGAAATTAAAAAGATATGGAAATTAGCATATTTATGATTTAAGTTGCATATTACATTAAGGAAATAATTATGTAAGGAAATGCTATGACTTTCAAATATGTACCTATTCTAAGAAATTTAACAGCAGAGAGAGATGCGCTGAAATATCAAAAAACATCAGCTAAAATAATGCCACTAATAGAGTTAGTATCAGATAAACCTCGAGAGAATTCAAAATTAGATTTTAAAACCTTTAGTAAGCAGTTATTTAATAATATGAACAATCCTTTTTTTGTTGACATTCCTATGTATATTAAATTATCTAAGAGAACAAAACTATCCGTTAATGAATTTCTTGATCCAATTTATCAAAATCAGATTACGAGATGTGCTTATTTAAATTTGTTATCAAATATTTGTCCTGGAAGATTAGTACCTGTAATATCCTATAATCCTAATACTACTTATATTAAAAAACTTATTTTAGATCAAGTGAAATTATTAAGACCTACGTATAAGAAACTTGCATTTAGAATTTTTGCTCCTTATAACAGGTCAATAATTGATGAATTAAAAACAGTATTGAAGCCTCAAGATATTATTTTACTTGATATTTTTCAGCAAAAGCATAATAGTCCATCGCTACTCCCTTTATATTCTGAAATAAATACGTTAAAAAACAACATCGGTTGTACCACTGTAATACTACACTCAGCACTTCCAGATAAATTAACAAACACTAAACTGATAGATAATCAGATTATACAGGACGCTAGTACTGATCTTATAACTTCATATCGCAGTCCAAAATATAAATTTGATGCTTTTGGTGACTATGCAGGTATAAAGGTTTCAAATTTAGAAAACATTCCTGTATCAAGCCCAGCATATATCCACTACTCTGCATTATCAAACAATTACATTGGATTTAAGGGACTATACAGAAAAGTTAGATCCTTTGAAACCATGGTATTACCTAAATTCACTTTTTCATCTTATTGGTCAAGCATTCCTAAAAAACATAAGAACTCCTGTTATGGCTGCATCTTAATTGATAGAATGTTAAGTGGAAAAGTGAAAATCAATTATGCACCTAGATGGAAAACCCTAACTATATGTCACTATTTAAGATCTATGGATGAGGTTTTATAGAATATAAATTGGAGCTGAAGGCACTCCTTCAGCTCCTCTAAAATTTTATACAGCAAGTTTCCAAAATATCCTCAAAAATAATATTATCCGCTATCGCAAACAACAACATTTCTGTATAGAAAGGATACTTCCTTCTTTCATCACTCCAAAGTTTATCATTAATATCAGCTATCAGATCACAAAGCATGGGATAGGCTAAGGTATCATCTATAAATACTTTCTTATCTACTTTACTCATTACCTTTTTATCATTTAAATTATCTAAATACTCGCTAGCTCTAGACAGTCTTATTAGAGTTTCAATATTTACTCCTTTAAGCTTTGAGTTTCTACCCTCTGACATAGGAAAGAACATCTCAGAAGCATTAGTTTTTAGAAGTATCCAGTTAATAGAATAGGCTACTCTTGTATCATAAATAATGTATTTTTCAGGATCAATAAAGCTTAAAACCTTTGTTACACTTGCTCTACTTTCTATTTTTCCATATTTACTACCTTCTGCTTTTTGCTTTAGAAATTCCTCTACTGAAGAGTTTAGCTTCTCAACATTAATTGAGTTTATCCCACCCCAGTTAGATACTATCCATTTGTAGACTAGCTTTCTATCTTCAATTAAAGCAAGCTTATTTAAAGCAGAAGATAGCATTAATTTTACTGCAACATTTTTCTCATAACTACTTTCTATCTGCTGTAACTTCTGGCATTGTTCGGAACTTATTATACCCTTTTCTTTTAATAAAACAATATCCTTATCCTTTGGAGTATCCCACCTAAACAGTTCCTCAAGCTTTAAAGCAAGTGGCAGCAAATATTCTGCTATAGCTTCTATATTGAACATAAATTTGTCCTTCTTCCCTATTTTATCTATTATTAACTATGAAGTAGTTGATCCATAATGTGATTGTATTATAACCTATCCATCACAATTAGGTTTTTATTAAAATCAATCATATGATTATGTTCTACTAATAGCTCTTTAATGATCCCATCACAAGGGGCCTTCAAATCTATAATTACATTTAGGTATTCATATTCTGCAATTTTAGCATCTTTCTTTACATAATCTCCAACCTTAACAAAGAAGTGATTGTTAGAATCTACTAATTTTATTCTAGCAACATACTCAGATTTTATAATAATTTTTTCAAATACTTCATTAACTATTTTTTCATTTTTTAATATTTTTGTATCACTTATACTTTTGTATATTATTTCAGCTTCAAATTTAAAATTCAGCTTTAAACTTTTATTTTCGTAATAAAATTCCTTTAAATTAGATTCCTGTGCTAAAGTGATTAGCTCAATTAATTTATTTTTATCCAAATTATTATTTCCCATAACACACTTTATTCCATCATTCATTTATACTTTATAGTATATTTCCATTTATTATTGAAACATCTACATCTAGCTTACTATTAAGTCCTAGATATTTATAAGCGTCCACTACTTGAAAGTCCGCTCTCAAAATTGGTAAAAAGAACTTGAATAAATCCTTATTCTCAAATACTTCTTTTGGGGTTTTCATACTGTGACCAAATATGGCATAGTTGTCATAGTCAATCAAGTTATTAATTCCTTTATATATATCGCAAACCAAGCCAGCAATGTTTATACATAAAGATTCTGAAATCCTACTCATAATTATCCATTCCTCTATTCTATGAAAATTTTCTTCCCCCACACTTTGTCCAACTAAAGCATTATCAGCTGTTCCTATTGATATTACTGGTATTATTGCTAAATAATCTATTCTTTATTCTATCCAGTCAAAATACTTATTAGCACTACACCTTATGCTTTATATGGAAATTCGATTAAAATAATACATATTTTTCTAGTAATTATATAAAATATTATCACTTTTCCCTTTAACTGTAAATGCTTCACTTTGTTATTTTATCTTATTTTTTATAAATATCTGTACTAACATCATACTTTTTAGTTATTTTTTGCAGCATTACCTCCGCAAAAAGTCACAAATATAAGGTTTGCACACATAATAAGCCGATTTAATAATGAAACTCTTGATCTAACAATTGCACCAACACTTCAGTGTAACTTCGGTTATATATACTGTTTCTAGAATTCACAAGATAATGTAGTTAAAATGTCTACTGAAATTCATAATGCTAGATAGAGACCTTTTTAGAGAGTATTATCCTATGCTATCTTCTTTATATTGCTACGCGGTTAAAAATAATAAGAGTATAAGATTTAAAAATTACTCAATCTTATACTCTTATAAAAATCAAATATATATATTTTTTAATACTTTACTTTTCCCAAATCAAATATATTAGTAGCTATTTATTTAATTTCCCAATTTATCAAACAATGCATACAACAAAGTTAAGCATTTCAGTTATATAACAGTTCTCTTTTCTAACAATTCTAAAAACTCCTCCTCAGATAGCACTTCAATTCCAAGCTCCTGTGCTTTACTGAGTTTACTTCCTGGATTCTCACCTACAACTACAAGGTTGGTCTTTTTGCTTACACCGCTTTTGACATTTCCTCCATACATAATAGCGAGTTCTGAAAGCTCTACCCTATCTTTCACGGTCTCACCCGTAAATACTATGTTTTTGCTATGTAATATATCTTCTACGATGTTTTCCTTAGCTCGTTCTAACCTTGCTTTATTCTCTTCTCTTTCTTCCTTATCAAACATGTAACTTCTTTTAGGTTTTGTTTCACTAACACTAGTGTTTCCACCTAACTTGCTCCACTTCTTAGGCTTTAACTTTTTAAGTAATTCTAATAAATCTAGTACATCTTGCATTGCAGTATGTTCTTGATCATCTTTTATGCCATAATATTCTAATAAATCCTTTAACTTATAACTCTCTAACTTTTCCATCTTTTTTATTGTATTCATACTACAATAAAATACTTGCTCTTTATCTATCCAGTTCCAGAAATCAAGAAAGCTTTTATCAAAACTAGCATTATGAGCTACTAGCGGATACTTATATTTAAGAAGGAAGTTTTTGAATTCTTCTCTTAAAGCTTCGTTTTTCTCAATATTCTCAAGGCCTGCGCCATAACCTTTTTTATATTCTTCTTCATCAGTAATAATAGCTAAATGTAGCTTATCTATAATTTCATAATCCTCAACAACTGTAGCTGCTACTTCCCTTATTCCGTCTTTTGGAGAAAAGCTATGAGGGGTTTCTATATCAACTATTATAAATCGCTCTTTTTTCTCCGCTTTTTTATTATCACTCTTATTTTCATATGTTTTTTTATCTACTTTTTTATTACTCAACATACTCTCATCTGCTTTTTTATGTTGTTTATTTTCATCTAACTCTTGTCCTTCAATTGAACCATATAATGAAAAGTCTTTTTTCTGCATGTCCAAAAAATAATCTGGATGAATACTATGAAGCTTTCCATCTACATAAAGCACTAGTTCATTATCATCTACATATCCAGCAACCTTGCATTCTATATGCTTGTCTGTATAAGCCCCTTTATAATAAAAGGCCTTTACTTCTGTAGCTTTTGGAGATATTAAATGCCATTCTTTCAGTTTCTCAATTTCTTCCTCTATGGATTCAAAGGTCTTCCATTCTCTTTTAGTTTCTATCATATATTTTCTCCTTTATAGGCTTCCAACTTCAACTACTAAGTTATGCATGTCTAAAATTCATAGGTGCATAATTTTCTACATACATAACTTTAATTTTCGTAATGGAACCTTTTAATTCTTAAGCATCTTTAATTTTCGTTATTCTTATTATATGGTACAAGTCACCACATATCAAATTAACATTGTTTCTATTCCTACCTAGTATTACCTCAGTGATCTTCCCACTAATGATCTTTATTTTTCACGAAAAAACAAGCTTACTTTCATTATCATTAACAAAACCTTTACATTCCTTGGATATTCCTAAATGGTAAAAATAAGACCCTATATTATAGACTCTTATAAAAATAGCACTTACCTTTTTAAAAATACTTTTCTAAATCCTCTACTTTTTCCAAATCAAATATATCAGTAGCTATTAGCTCTATTTTTTCTGAAGGTAGATTCTTTATCTTTTCCTCATATTCTTGAGGAAGTTTATTAAACCTCTTGTTTAATTGTTTTATGAGAATTTCAGTTTTTCCTTCACTTTTTCCATCATCTCTTATCATTTTTCCTATTTCTGTCACGCTAAATACCTCCTTAAATCTCTTTTTAGATATTTGATCTCCAAATTTATCGAACAAAGCATACAACAAAGTTAAGCATTTTAGTTTAACTTCACTATCTTCAATTGAGTTTGCTAGTTCTATTCCTTCTAGAGTTCTTTCACTTTTACTAATCTTACTACTCATTAGCGGAATAAAACTCAGTGTTAATATATCGTCACTTGTTAACTTTTCATTATTTCTAATTTTATTTTTTAGCATTTCAAGCTTTTCATCACCATTTAAATTTTTCATATAAAAAGCTTCAATGTTATAGTTAATACTTCCTGCATCAATATGTATTTCAGCATCTTCAATATCTGCTGAATATATAACCACTGTTCTTATTTTGCGCCTATCCTTATAAAATAATGAAGCATCGTAATACAAAAACCGCTTTATATCTTCCTTTTTGTCTGTAGTTTGAAATTCAAAATGAAGATAATTATCATCTTCCGTGTAAAATAGATAGTCTGTGTAATTAGTTTTAATATCTACGTTTTTATCTCTGTTTCTGCAGGAGCAGCTATTTTTGTATCAATGCCAAAGAATTCCACTGCATTATCTTTAAAGAATTCCATAGCCTTTTTGAAGACTGCATCTTCAATTTTATTATAATCCATACTGTGCCTTCCTTTCCACTGCTTTATATATGATATTATTCCCAGTAGAAAGAAAAATATACGAACAAAAGTTCGCATATCTATATAAAACTATTTTCTAATTTATATATACTTTTTATAGCTTAAATTTTTCCCTCTTTTCATTACAGTAAAAAATCACCAGATTGGCTTTTTAATCATTTGCTTTCAAAGGCTTGAAGTATTATATATTTAAAGTAAGCCCATTAAATCAAGCACATCCATTATTATAAGCAACAAATCCATTAATGCTACTATTACTACAACTATATTTAAAAATATATAAAAGAATCTTTTTATGCCTTGTACATTTCTTGATCTTGCCTTTTTGAAATACTTAAAGCAACTATGCATAATACCTGCTAACATTAGTAATAATATTATATCTACGGTAGTAGAAGATGATGCATTTTTTCCAATAACTGATAGAGCCTTTCCAATTGCAACTATTAAAGCAAAATATCCAAATAGGCGATATGAAAATCGTCCATTTGTAGATTCTTTTTCTGATTTAACATTAACGTTTTTTATCTTTAAATCTTTCTCTACCTCTATTGTCTTTAAATCTTTCTCTATTTTTCTGACCTTTAAATCACTCTGTATTTTTCTTGTCCTTAAAGCTTTCTTTATGTTTTTGCATTCTTCCTTTAAATCACGGCTTAGATTTTTAGAATTTTCTTGATTTTTTGCATAATAAAATATTCTAGTTAGATAATCTCTAGCAACTCCATCTTCTGGTTTTACTTTTAAAATCTCTCTAAAGACTTTACTTGCATTAACAAAATCTGAATTCTCAATATACCTTTTCCCTAACAGTTCCTTTACTCCTAAATCCTTTGGATTGCGACTCACTAAGAATTTATAAACTTCTATAGCTTTATCGATTTTATTAGCATAAGTATAGGTCTTTGCTTGATATAAGTATATTGCCATGTCATTTTTTGATAATCCTATCGCTACATTAAAGTTATCACGAGCGGTGCTATCATCATTAATTCTAATATAATATTCACTATTCATGGATTTTAAATATGGGTCTTTATCATATATCTCTTCTGCAAGCACAATGAACTTCCTTGCATTGCCTAATTCATTGTTCATTAATGCAATAAAAGCATCTTCTCTATATTTTACGTATTTACCATAATCAACATCTGCATTCTCATCCAAAAAGTTATATCTCGTAATTCTATCCTCATTACTTAACTGTAAAAATATGTAGTTTACTATCTCAATTGGATAATCATAATGAGTATGCCATTTTTCTTCATTGATTTGAAAGCTCTGACTAAGTAACTTAAATATATCTCTTGGCAGGCAGTAATTCTCTATTAAAAAGTCTGCCATTCTCGTACAAATTTGGTTCCTAAGTTCGAATTTCCACATTACTTCATCACTTAAAAGTTCTTTCCAATACTTTAAATCAATACGCTTAAAGAAATCGTCATATAAAGCTTGTACCTTTTCAAAGAACGCATCAATTTGCACACTAAAATTAACTTCAAGCTTAACTTCCTCATCTTTTATATTGATGCGAGGAGGTGTCTTATAGTTATAATCGTCTAAGTTATCCTCATTATTTGCAATTTTTAAATCAATTAATCTTTGATTATTGCTTTCTTTATAAATATCACCATTGTCATTTTCATTGAATTCTTCTTCAGAATGAACAAGATCTAAAGCTTTATCATTTAAGGATAAATCATTATATTCTATATTCTTCTTATAACTTTTAGCATATCTTAAGCAACTATCATATGCTTCTTTAAGAACTTGAAATCCTTCTGGATCATCTTCTGGATTAGTTCTTTTTAATTTCCTTGCATAAGCTCTCTTTATTTCCTTGACTTCCCCAGTAGGTTCGATTTCAAGCACCTGCCACATGCTCATTAATAATCAAACCACCCTTCCAGTTGGTTTAATTTTTCTTCTAATTCCTTTGCTGCTTTTTTTATAGCTTTATCATCCTGACTTGCTAAAATTCCATCAAAATCTTTAAGCAAGTTTGCTATATATTGACGTTTATCTCCTAAAGATTCTTGATATAACCTCTCCCCTTTTGCAAGTAGCAGTTTATTCTCCATTTTATCTCTAGGGTGGATTTTTATATCCTTCAAGGTTTTTAATCTCTCTTCAATTTCTTTCTTTGTCATGCTTCCTTTATTTTTCTCAATAACTACACTTCTAACTTCACCACTGGACAATACCTTTGCTTCTACTTCTAGAAGACCATTGATATCATAGGTATATCTTAAATCAACCTCTTCTTTTCCTGCTGGACCTTTGGGAAGATTTATCTCAAATTCTCCAAGCCATAGATTTTCGTTAGTCTTACGGCCTTCACCTTGATAAACAGATATCCTCATTATGGATTGATTATCCGCTATGGTAACAAGAGATTTTACTCGGCTAACAGGGATAGTTGTGTTCCTCTCTATGATTGGGAGAAAATATCCTGATTCTATAGTTCCATCACTATGTCTAGCACTAGTTTCTACTCCAAGAGTGTATGGACAAACATCAGTTAATACCATTTCTTTTAAAGCTTCATTTCTCTCCATTAAGGCAACCTGAATTGCAGCACCCAAAGCAACCGCTTCATCAGGATTTATATTTGTATATGGAAGCTTTCCAAACATCTTACTAACCACTGATTTTATTATAGGCATTCTAGTTGCTCCACCTATAAGAATTACCGCATCCATTTCGCTAGGACTAAGTTCAGCATCCCTTAAAGCACGTTCAATAGGGTTTCTAAATCTAAATAATAGCTGAGTTGCTAATTTATCAAATTCATCTTTATTTATAACTCTTTCATAGGTTTTATCCCCCAAAGTAAAAGTCATAGTTCCAGAATTGCTTTCACCAATTGCTCTCTTGCAAATCTCCGCCTGTTTATAAAGTGCAGATTTTTCCATCGAACTTAAGGCTTCCACTTCAAGCTTTTCACTATCTACGAAATAAGACACTAATAGATTTGTGAAGTCCTCTCCCCCTAAAAAGTTATCCCCTGATATAGATCTAACTTCCATTACCCCTTCAAATAATTCTAATATAGATACATCAAAGGTTCCTCCACCTAAGTCAAAAACTATAAATTGAGTTTCCTCTTCTTCTTGATGAAGCCCATAGGCTATAGCTGCTGCAGTAGGTTCACTAATAAGCCTTTCTACCTTAAGGCCCGCAAGCTCTGCTGCCTGTTTTGTTGCCTTTCTTTGGGTATCATTAAAATAAGCAGGTATACTTATAACTGCTTCCTTCACTTCTTCTCCTAAAAAAGCTTCTGCATCCTCTTTTAAAGCTCTTAATATAAATGAAGATAATTCCACTGGTGTAAATGAGTATTTACCAAGCTTGTACTCTTTATTTGTTCCCATATAGCGTTTAAATACAGATGAAGTCATATGCGGATGAGTTATGAGTCTCTCCTTCGCAACTGCCCCTATAACTATTTCATTATTATCATCAACCCCAACCACAGATGGTGTAAGGTTTGACCCATGTATATTTGGTATTATTCTAGGCCCATCCTCAGTCCAATAAGCTACAAGACTATTTGTTGTACCCAAGTCAATTCCTATTGCAGGCATAAAATCTTCCCCTTCCAATTCCCTAATATATTCCCATTATTTCTAACTAATTTTTCGTCTAAACTATAATTTCTATCAAAATCACCACTTTAGACTATAATATACATATTGTAACATATTTTTTAAAAACGCTCCACCTATGTATAAATTAGTAAATAATGCACTCTTAGTTCCAATTGAAAGCTCTGTTTTCTATTTTTCCAAATTTACTTCCCTCTGCCCTTTGTCTTATAAATTCTTCAACTAATGAGTTTAGCTTCTTGAACATAACTTTATCTTTATTCACCATATTATCCTTTTATATTAAGTAAAAAATCACTAAGGCATCTACTAACTGCTTCTTCAGTATTTGTGAAGCATATACCTTTCTCTCTAAGCTTATTATTACATATCCTCAGATCTCTACTGTTTTCCTTATACCTTTCTGTATCTTTTATCAAAAGCTCCTCTATCCTATGACCTAGACCTATATTTTCTAAAATCACTTTTCCAACTTCATATGTACTTAGGTTATTTTCGCTTCCAGTATTGTATATCCCCTTTGGCAGATTTAGAAGCTTATGAAAATTACATATTAGATCATAAACATAAGTTATTCCTCTATACTCATTTGCAGGAAGAGTTATTTGTTCGCTCTTCAGTGCAGCTTTTACTAGATTCCAAATTATATTAGAATTTATCTTAACCTTTCTTTCTGGTAAACTAAATAACCAGGTAAGTCTTAATATAACTGGGTCCTCCACAATGCCACATATAGCATTTTCAGCTTCAAGCTTGTGTCTACCATAAACCGTATTGGGCACTGCTACACATTCTTCCTTATATGGGCCGGCTTCAGCATTGCCATTGTATATCTGATCTGAACTTAAATATATTAACTTTGTCCCTGTAGCAGCACAGCCTTTAGCGATATTAATTGTACCAGTAACATTTACATCGTAAGATAATTCAGGATTGCTTTCACATTTACCTGTATCAGATATTGCTGCGGAATGAATAAGATATTTTGGCTTAACATTAATAATTTTTTCTATAGTTTTTTCTTGGTCACAGATATCTAAATCCTTATGGTTTAGAGCAATTATGTTATATTTGTCTTTATAATATCGAATAAATCTAGACGCAAAAAAGCCCTCTGCTCCAGTAATTAGTATTTTATCCATGTATAATCCTCACTTTATCTTTTTATAATATATACTTTGTCCATTTTTTATCATCTTAATTTATTATTTTCAAATATGTTATAGAGTTCCTAGCTGAGCTACTAATTTATACATACTAAATTCATAGTAATTGGTTTCCAACATGTATAAATTAAGTTTCTAAACAAGAACTCCTTAAAAACCACATTCTTCATTAACTATATATAATTTCATTCTATTTTTATCAGATTGACCTTCTATTATTGATAGGCTATTACACACTCTTTCCTTTGACAGGCAATCAACACACCTATTTAAGGTTACACAGGGAGGGTTGAACCCTGCTCTTTTGGCATTTTGTGGGCAAGCTATATTTTTTACTCTTTTTATTGCTTCCTCTAAGGTATCTACAACTTTATTTCTTCCAACAACAATTATTACTTTGTCTGGTCCATAGTTAATTGCAGCTACTCTATTGCCACTATGGTCTACATTAACGATTCTTCCATCAAGAGACACCGCATTGGAACCAGTGATATACCAATCAGAACGCAGCGCCTTCTTCTTTAAGGACTTACACTGTTCTTTATCCTTACCAAGCTCTTTATCGTATACAATATTACCCCTTTTTAATAAAGCATCTGTAATATCCATCTTCCCAAGGGTAGCTGAATGCCCTATTCCAACAGTACATTCAATAGGTACAGTATTTAATATATATGCCTTAACATTCTCTAAGGTTTCAAAATACTGAACCTCTATATTTCTAAGTTTAAAGCTTTCCTTCAATTTATTAATGTTCTCAATATTCATCTATATCCTCAATCCACCTTATACTTGATTATAAAATACACTGATTATTTCATACATGAAAATTATACCATTTAACTAAGTGTACTGTATAATATCTTTTACTAATGCTTTTCCATACTAATGAGAACATCTTTAGCTTAGATAAAAAGCGCCAAACCGCGTTTCGTATGCAAAACCTGCATTTCAAATACAAAAATGGCATTTCGTTTACAAATATTCAATTGTAACTTTCAAAGATTGCTTTTCAATTTATAAAATAGCATCTCACGATTCAATTGACCCTACATTAAACTTCTTGTCCCATTTATTTTGCATTATGTAAAATATATTTGACATATTGCAAAACATATTATACTATATATACATAATATGGAACGAAAGGTTGTAGTTTACATGAAAAATATAAAATTAAAAATGGCTAGAGTTGAAAGTGATATGTCTCAGGATGAATTAGCTAAAGCTGTAGGTGCTACTAGACAGACCATTAGTATGATTGAATCTGGCAACTATAACCCTACACTAAAGCTTGCTGTAGCAATATGCAAAGCTCTTGGCAAGACCTTAAATGATCTTTTTTGGGAGGAATGACGATGCTAAATATTGATGAAAGAAGTAAAAGAAAATTAGAAGAAACAGCGACAGGGGTATTAGGACTTTTTTATGTGATATGCACCTTGGAGATGATAATAAAGCTTATGGTAACCAAAGATATCTCAAGTATACTAGGCGAGTTTATAATTTTCCTTTCTGTCATCTTCACTTTTCTTATAGTGCAAAGATTTCACAGAAGCTATTCACCAACACTACCAAGAAAAAATAATGGTGAACTGCTGAGTGCCGAAAATACAAAACAAGCAAAGCACAAAAGGCTGTTGATCTATGCAAAAGACTCTTTTGTATATTCTATTAGCTTTACAGCGTTTTCTGTAGTAATGGATTACCTAACAAAAAAACAAGATATAATCTTTAACCTAGAATTCTTTGTAAGTCAATTTTTTAAAATTATACTATACTTTATTCCTTTCTTTATTTTAGATACTTTATTGAAAGAGAGAAAAATTAAAAAATACAACAAATGGAATGATAATCCAGATAATTAGGAGGTTATTATGAATTTTAAAAAGAAGTTAAAGAATTATGCAAATGGTAGTGATGAAAGAACTATAGACGTAGTAGGGAGTTCTTCCCTTATAACCCTTATCATAGGAGTAGTAATCTTTTTAGTTGAGATGCTAGTTAAATTTGAAATAACAAAGGATTTACACTCAATTACCTGGGAAGCTGTGCTTTTTCATATTATGATAGTTGTATTCGTGGTTATTCATCTGCTAAACAAGATACCAATAAAAACTAAGCTTTAGTAAAGATATCAGAACAAGCCGCTTGGGTCATTTTATCAGAAATTGCTGAGACGGATGGTCCAGAAATAGAATTACTAGCTGCAGGTGATGCCTCAGTTATTGGAGGATTTCTATTATGCTTGTTACTATTATAACTATAGAAAGGGTGTAGATGATGAATTCATAAATTCTAGGTAATACTATAAGACGTTACGAACCATTTACCATTAAAGAAGTACTCTATGCAAAAACAAACGATATTGTTAAGTATGCAGTTTTCATTGATGACGCCCCACTTTCTTTAGAGTTCAGCTTTGGTACCTCCCTAAAGCAATCAATACAAAAGAAGATTACTTTTTTCAACAAATCTCACTACTAATAGAATAGCTTTCATTGAAGCAGCTAGAACCAAACTAAAATCAAATTTTAAAAATTCTTAATCGTAAGTATCATTAGGAATGTGCTATATAACTTAAAGTGAGCATACATAGATTTGATTTACGCACCTCTATGTATGCTTTTGGTTTTAATAAAATTATAAAATTAAAAATTCATATAATCATAAAAACATTTAATCATATAATTATAAAATCAAAAAATCATATAAATATATAGGAAACATGCGGGTTTGATCTATTTTGGATTATTTAAAACTAATTAACTTTCTAAGATAGGATTGATGATTATTCTGAATTACTTAATTTAATTGCAAATAATGGAACACAAAAACAAAAAAATGAAGTAAAAACTAGATTAAATCAAAAATTATCTAAGCTTGAAACTTCGTTTAGCTCAATAATTAAAAATTGTGGTAATGACCCAATGAATTATTATTTATTGGATTCAGATGTTAACTCTAATAGGCATCAATGAAAAACTACCCACATTCCAATTAGATATAGGCTTGTGGATAGTTTGCTTATTTATTAACACAGTATAGAAATTACTTTTTCCATTAACTCAGCTCTTCACCATTGGATTCAATGACTTTCTTGTACCAATAGAAGCTCTTCTTCTTACTTCTCTTCAAAGTTCCTTTTCCATCATTATCTTTGTCTACATATATAAATCCATATCTCTTTTTCATTTCACCAGTAGAAGCACTAACTAAATCTATACAGCCCCATGCAGTATACCCAATTAAATCTACACCATCGTAGACGGCTTCTTTCATTTGCTCAATATGGTCTTTAATGAAATTGATTCTATAGTCATCATTTATGGTACCATCTGTTTCAACTACATCAACGGCACCTAACCCATTCTCAACAATCATAATAGGAATTCTGTATCTATCATAAACATGATTCAATACGTAACGTAATCCAACAGGATCAATCTGCCATCCCCAATCATTTGCTTTTAAATATGGATTTTTAAATCCACCAAAAACATTTCCTTGAGTTTCGTCTCCTTCAGGTCGAGTTCCAACTACATGAGATTTATAATAACTAAAGGTATAAAAATCTACACAACCTTTTTTCAGAATCTCTTCGTCCCCTTCAGCCATATTAATCTTTATATTCTTTTCTTCAAATTGTCTTTTTGCAAATGCTGGATATTCTCCTAGTACCTGAACATCACCACATAACATGTTGTTTATCTGATCTTGTCTTAAAGCAATCACCATATCTTCTGGCTTACAAGTACTTGCATAGCCACAACTATAATTAATCATGCAACCAATCTTGAAATCAGGATTTATTTCATGTCCTAATTGAACTGCCTTTGCACTAGCTACAAATTGGTGGTGCAATGCTTGCAGCCTTATCTGTGTACTATCAACATTTGTATTATTAAATAGTCCGCTATCATCTACCAGCAAAGCTCCTTCTAAATATGCACCAGCTGGAACAAGTAAGCTATTGATTTCATTAAAAGTTATCCAGTACTTTACTAAATTCCTATAACGTGTGAAAATAGCTTCACAATAATTAACATAAAAATCAATTGCCTCCCTAGATGCCCATCCATTATACTTCTCAGTTAAGGCAAATGGAGCTTCATAATGTGAAATTGTAACAATTGGTTCTATATTATATTTTTTTAGCTCAGCAAATACTTTATCATAGAACTTGAGTCCTTCTTCATTTGGGGTTTTATCATCCGCATTTGGAAATATTCTTGACCAAGCAATAGACATTCTAAAACATTTAAACCCCATCTCTGCAAAAAGTCTTATGTCTTCTTCATAATGATGGTAAAAGTCTACAGCTTCATGTGAAGGATAATAGGTGCCTTGTTCAAGTTTTTTCGTGATACGTCTTGGAATTATATGAGTCCCACCTGTCATCATATCAGCTGTACTTGCCTTTTTCCCATCTAAATTCCATGCACCTTCATACTGGTTAGCAGCAGTTGCTCCTCCCCATAGAAAAGTCTTTGGTAACACATTTTTTTTAATCATTTACTATTCTCCTTAAATTATAGTCATCAGACTTTCACCTATATTAATAGTTTGTTTTTCAGTGGCCAATACATCTGTAAATTTATTAGAGTTAGTAATAATAATTGGAGTAGTTAAATCAAATCCTTCTGATGAAATCGCTTCAATATCGAATTCAATCAGTAAATCACCAATATTTACTTTATCACCATTTTTAACATGAGCTTTAAAATGCTTTCCTTCTAATTTGACAGTATCCATACCAATATGAATTAGCATTTCAACACCATCCTCTGAAGCAATACCTATAGCATGTAATGTTGGAAATATCGCAGTAATCTCACCTTTTATAGGTGCCACTAGCTTTCCTTGCGAAGGCTTAATTGCAACCCCTTTTCCCATAAGACCAGTTGCAAAAGTTTCGTCCTTAATTGTTGCTAACTGAACAACTTCTCCATTTAATGGGGATTTAATCATGCTATCATGCAAGGTAGCTCCAGTTATTTTTTCTTGATTAGTTGTTACATCTTCTACTATATCCTCAAATCCTAAAATCCAAGTCAAAACAAATGCAACTACAAAACCAATTAGACAGCCTATTATAGCGTGTATTAAGTTATAAGGGTTTTCAGCAATAAATGCTGGTAAGGTTGCTAAACCGGCAATACCTAAGGCAGATCTTACAACACCAAAAGTTCCAACATAGATACCACCTAATGCACCACCAATAACAACTGCAATTAATGGCTTTTTAGCTCTTAGGTTAACACCAAATAACGCTGGCTCTGTAACACCAAGAAGTGCTGTTACAGCAGAAGAACTTGCAACTTGTCTAAAACTTTTATTTTTTGTTTTTAATGCAACTGCTAATGCAGCTCCACCCTGAGCAATATTATGAATAAGCATACCAGGTCCTACAATACCGTCAACTTTAGTAGCTGTATAAGCTGTAAGAACTACTGGTCCTAAACTATAATGCATTCCTGTCATAATAAGGAATGGGAATGTACCTCCGATAATTCCTGATACTAACCAACTCATATGGTTATTAACATATGTTACTCCACCAGCAAGGTAATTACCAGCAATAGCTCCTAATGGTCCAAGTACAATTAATGTTAGAGGAGCCATCACAATTACAATGATTAATGGTTTTAAAATAGACTTTACAACATTTGGTGAATATTTCTCTGCAAATTTCTCAACATATGACATTACCCATACAGCTAAAATAATTGGAATTACAGAAGATGAATAAGTAGCCTTTATAATTGGCAGACCCAAAAATGCTACAGGTTTTCCAGCAGCCATCAAAGTTGAAAAGTTAGGATGTAATAATACACCTGCAAGAGCTAATGCCATACCAACATTAGTTTTAAACTTGTTTGCTGCACTCCATGCGAGTAGCATAGGTAAAAAATAATATGCCGAATCACCTATGAAGGTCATTATTGTATTAAATTGAACATCACCTTGCATTATATTAGCTGATTTTAAAATGATAAGTACAGCCTTTATCATTGCGCAACCTATCATTGCTGGCAGGATAGGTGTAAAAATTCCTGAAAGAGTATCTAGTACCGTAGCTATTTTGCCTTTTTGAACTCCTGAAGCTGAGCTACTAGTACTAAAATTACCTAATTCCAAAAGTTCCTTGTGAACATTATTTACGCTATTTCCAATAATAACTTGATATTGTCCACCACTATTTGTTACCCCCATAACGCCCTTAACTTTTTTTATAGCTTCTGTATCTGCTTTCTTTTCATCTTTTAAATTAAATCTTAATCTTGTTGCGCAATGTGTAACACTTTCAACATTCTTTTCTCCACCAACAAGTCTTAAAATATCAGTGGCCATATTTTTATAATCCATGTTATATATCCTCCTTAAAAAAGCTATTTTTTTTTATAAAAAAGACCTAGAGCCCCATAAATGTATAGGTGCACTTCTATACACTATGGAACTCTAGGTCTTGCCTGCTTAACCAGTAACAATCCTAGTGATAATCATTCTTCAATTATCTCTTGATTTATCCTCTGCTGTAACTCTTTTAATATGAACAGTCAAATAAACCAATTCTTCTTCTGTTAGTTCTTTTTGATATTCCAATCTAATTAACTCAGCAATTTTCAAACTACATTGATATTCTTCTTTATATTTTGCTTTAATAATATCTTGAAAATCAACATCATTGCTTTCAATTATACTATTACTAAATAAACGATAAGCGAAGAACTTCAAATGAGTCACAAGCCTAGTATAATGAAGAGACTCCTCATCAAAATTAATCTTATATTGATACCTTACTAAATTTAATACCTTCTGAATCAACTGTGTGATTTTCATAGTATCTTCCATTTCAGAACCTAATTCTGCATTGACAATATGTAATGCAATAGATGCGGCTTCATCCTCTGGTAATTCTATGTTAAATTGTTCATTTATTATTTCTAATGCTTTTAGAGCAATTCTAAACTCAGCTAGATAAAATTTCTTGATTTCCCACAGCAAAGCATTGCTAAAACTTAACCCCTGACTATATCTGGCTACAGCAAAATTAATATGGTCAGTCAAAGTCAAGTATATATTCTCATTTAACTCTTTTCCTAGAGTAGCTTTTGCGTATTGAATAATGTTGTCAGACACTCTCACATATTCCATGGGTATTTGAGCAAGCAGTGCGTATAATTTTCCTGTCACATTTTTAGATTTCAAAAAGAATTCCTTTTCGATTTTACTTTCATCTACTTCGTCACCTTTTTGTTTCTGAAAACCAATGCCACTTCCTAAAAGCATCAGTTCCTGTCTTCTGGCATTCACTGCGCAAATTACATTATTATTGATGATTCGCGTAATTTTCATTTAAAACTCCTTATAAAATATAACATTCATATTTTTAGGCAAAAAAAAAAAGACCATTGATCATGCAAACAAATAAAATGTCTACATAACAATAAGGTCTTGCCTGCTTATCAGTAACAATCCTAGTTAAATCCATTATTAACTTATAGACATATAATATCATCACATATTATGTTTGTCAATATTTAATATTTACCCTGCAAAATATTATTAATAATATTAGTTGCACTATCAGAAATGGTTGCACCTTCATAGGTTACAACTAGCTGCTCTGGAAAATAATCATCATATACTTTCTGTTTTTCTATCCATCTGTTATCATAATCCGTTAAGCCTAGCATACCAAGATGTTCCCAATAGATTACATTTCCACTTGGAAGAGTAACTGTAAAATCAGGCTCAATCCATTTACCATTTTTGTACTCCAGCTTAATTTCATACTCATAATCAATTCCTGCTTGTTGAAGTAAGTTTGATATAATAACTTCTGATTTACTACGCACTAAATCTCCTTTTGTTGTAGAATAAATTCTACCGAGCTGATGTTTATCTACTCCAAGATATCTTCCTATTTCTTGATGTAGTTCATTTGAATAGATATTGTCATCAATTAGATAAACTAAATAATCCAAAAGTTCATGTTTATATACCCTTTTTTCTTCAATAGATTTTTGAATTTTCTCCATATTTTCAGTAGTAATTTCCGCCTCTAAAACATCAATAACCAGTCTTCTGTCTAGTTGTTTTGATAATACTACTTCTTCATTTACAACACTTTCATAAGTCATAGTTACAATGGACTCAACCTTTTTAGCCGATTTTTTTACTGTTGAAATCAAGTTTTTAGTTTTAGTACAATTAATAATATCTTGTAATTCATTATTTGTAGTTGCAGCTATACCTTTAAAGTCAGAAAATCCCTTGCATTTAACTTGAATTATACCCACATCAAGAAAATATGGAAAGCATAGTTGAACATCTTCATCTTCAAAGTAAGCTAACGTCTTTAATCCAATTTTATTACCTGTAATTTTGTGGTATGCTTCAATAAGTTTTTCTTCTTTAGGAAATGACGCATCTATAAAATATCTTCGCTTTACATCTATATTTTTGTTCGTGTATAGTAAATATGCATTAGCTGCATTACCATCTCTTGCGGCTCTTCCTACTTCTTGATAATATTGTTCAACTGACTCTGGTATCATAAAATGAATTACGGTTCTAATATCAGGTATATCAATCCCCATCCCAAATGCATTGGTTGCAAAAATAACATTAATTTCATTGTTTTTAAATTTATTGATTATATCTTTTCTTTCAGTTGCTGACATTTCGCCATGAAAACAAATAGATTTGTATCCTCTCTCTATAGCCTTTTCAGAAAGTTTCTCTACTCCACGTTCACTATCTATTCTATAAACATACACAAGAGTTTTGCTATTTCTATGAATTTTTAATAAGTCCCATAGTTTCTCTTCTTTTTCATCTTCCTTACTAAACTTCAAAACTTTAAGAGCTATTTCATTTCTCATAAGAAGATTGTCTTTGATGATATTGGATTTCAAAATTGAAAATTCATCGCAAATATCAAGTACTTCTTTAGGATTTAATGTTGCAGTTAAAGCTAACACCTTAGGTTGCTCATCTTCTGTATACACCTTTTGAATAAAATTAGGAATTCTTTTATAAAAAGGTCTAAAACTAGCTCCCCACTGACTAACACAATGTACCTCATCAATAGTAAATAAAGAAATATCTTCTTTTCTTTGAGTAATACAGTATTCAAACAGTCCATCTGTAGCTATTTTTTCAGGGCTTACAAAAATGAATTTAGGGTTAAATTTTCTATTTGCAAAATCCATTAATACTTTAGCTTGTTTTTTAGAATCCATACCACCATGAATTGTTAAAACTTCAAGGCCTTGTTCTCTTAACTTTTCAGATTGTTCGTCTATAAGAGCAATTAAAGGTGAAATTACTATAGTTATTCCTTCAAGAATCAACCCTGACATCCAGTATATTAAAGACTTTCCTCCCCCTGTAGGCATAATACATAAAGTATTTCCATTGGACATAACATTAGATATTACTCTACTCTGAAAATCTTTTATACTAAATTGATTTGATAAGCTTGGAAAATACTGGGTAAACTTTGAATCAATATTAAGCATATCCAAATCCTCCATCTCTAATTTGTTGTTTCAAAAAATTTATCTCTTCTTCATGTTGTTCAGCTATGAAACTTAAAAATGAATTAACGTATACATAGCGATAACTAGGGTCGAGATATACATCTAATTCCTTAGCTTTTTTATTTAATATTTGAAATATTTGATGTGCATAGAAAGTAAACAACTCATATGGATAAAAATAATTTTGTTGTGTTATTGACTTCTCTATATCAATCATTAAAAATTCTGAGTCTTGTATGCAATTAAATACTTTCTTATCTGTAAGGTACCATAATGCCCATATTGCATCTCTACTACGATTAGGAAATAATGATGGATAAGCCTTATACATCATATGACTTTTTATACCACCACCTATTACTCCATAAACTGTGTAATCATCGGTATCTAAATCACTTAACTGTAAATCTTCATAATCATTTATTTCATCATATATTTCCTCATCGTAGAATTTTTCCTCATATTCTGTTGCAAAGTCAAACAGATTCCTTACCACAGTTAATAAATCTCCTGCATCCGAAATATTAAACTCATATCGATATTTATCTAATTCCTTTGCCCTTTTATTATGTAATGTAGCATGAATAATAGGGCACTCATTTCTCAAAACAGTAGATTTAAAATATGGAGGATTATCTTCGTACTCATCAAGTGATTCTTCATCAAAAATTGTCTCATACTTTGTCTTATCTTTTTCAAACTCAATTACTGATTCTATTGCAATAGTCTTGTATTTACGGGTTAAATCTATATTCTTTTTTTGCTTTGAACCATCAACCCCAAGATTTCTCGCCACTTTCTGTATGGTTTCTTCTGAAACTGCATATCCTGCTTCAAGCTCAATAAAGTCCTTAAAATATGAAGTAAACTTGTTATTTATTACCTTAAGAACCTTATCTACATGCACTTTTTCATAACATACTGATTCAACTGAACGTTCTTCTTGATGTGTATACATAATAATCACCCTTCCTATCCATAGTTTAATTTATTGGCTCATCAATTTATTTCTTCAGAATCTTAATAAATTTATTCCAGTATGGTGGATATTCATTACTGCCACACTTGCTGATTTTATTACGATGAGGAAATCTTATCACAAGCTCCCACTGAGTTCCGTCACATATATCGTTATCGTAATATTTATGTTTCCAACAGGCTATTTCCAAAGAAGTTAGTTCTTCCATAAAAGCGAGCCACTGTTCTGATATCAAAGGTATTTCTTTTAATGCTATATCTAGATGCATATTTATTTCATTCTTAGGATGTTTCAAGTCAGCATACATTCCACCTGGAGCTTTTGCATATCTTATTACTTTATTTTTTCTTTGACATATCAGTTTCCCTCTTAATTCTTTGTAATGCACCATTTAGTATAAGTATGCTATCAATATCTACGTCTTTAATCCTACAATAATATTCTAGAAATTCTCTAGAAATCATTTCTCTTGAAGTACCTTTTTTTATTTCATAAATCTTCTTAAGCACATGAGCAGCTTGAATATCTAGATTCTTGCCAACCTCTACTATTTGACCTCTATCAAAAAATTTGTATTTTACTGCTTCACTACATAATTCCAAATTTTTAAGAATATAAACTAATCCCTTTTTAGTTGATAATTTAAGCTTTACTGGGATTAAATTCATTTCCTATTTTTAATTTTTATGTTTCCAAAATCTTTTACAGTTACTGTATATTTATAAAAGTACAATTTATAAATACTTAGATTTCTTAGATATTCTGATCTTAAGATCTTTTTAACACTCCCACAGCCACTCCCAATATACTCATCTGCCCCTCACTAACCTGTATAGGCTCATAACTAGGATTTTCTGGCATTAGAAGTATGGTATCTCCCATCTTTACGAATCTTTTCAAAGTGGTATTTCCATCTAAATCCACTGCAGCGATTTCATAATTATTAGCAGTATTTTGCTGCCTTATAACTACTATATCTCCATTGCATATATTAGCATTTATCATGCTGTCACCCTTTACCTTGACCATATAGGTATTGTTAGAACTTCCGACCCACTTTTGTGGAAGGTAGAATTCTTCTTCTACAGAGGAATTAATAAGTATTGGATCTCCTGCTGCTATGGAGCTGAAAACATTCATTCTTTTTATCTCATTTTCAGGGAATACATAGGAGTTATCTATTATGATTTCTTTGATACTGTTACAGTCTCTTGTAAACTTTGAAACCTGACTAGTCTTTAGATCAACATAAGTGTATTCCTCTAGGGATGATGGAAGCATTGAGGTTTGGAAAACTTCTATGTCATCTACTATCTCAAGATTTCTATTGATGATAATTAAATCAACTCCATCGGTTGCTATACCATACTGACAAGTTGATGATGCACTTATGTAACTTTTAAGCTGCTCTAGGCAGTTTACTAGTCCAAAACCTTTTCTTTTTACTTCAACAAATATGTATGGAGTCTTAACATTGTTTTTATATATGTTCACAGCTACATCAACAAAACCTACCTTGGAAAATAAGTTCACCTGCTGCTCTATATTTATTAAGTTTAGAGGATATTTATAGCTTTCCTTTAGCTCATTTATAACCCATTGTCTTATCTTTTCTTCATAGGAATATACATCTTTAATCTTTTCCTTAAAATTGTAGTTTTCCTGTCTTATATGATAAAAACTTCTCATTAAGGTGTTATCTGAATACTTTAAAAATCTTGGGTCTATATCTAATATGAACTTTGAAGGTGTGCCATCACAGGTTAGGTATAGTCTTTCTGTGGCTCTGGTCATACCAACGTACATAAGCTTTCTTTCTCTGGATTCAAGAAGATCTTCGTCATCTATTGTTACACTTTTTAGTGGCATATACTTTGAATTAAGTCCGATTATAATAACAACCTTAAACTCTAACCCCTTAATAGAATGCATGGTTAATAGCTTTACTTTGTCATCTCCAAATTCATAACCATCGGATTTTGACATAAGTTTATTAGGGATTTTATTATCTTCTAAAAAATTCTTAAATTCACTTATCTGCTCATTAGTCCTTGCAACTACGGCAATATCACCATAATTATATTTATCCTTAAGCTCTGTTAGGAGCTTTACTACATAGTTTTCTTCCTGTTTCTTATCTTCAAAAACTCTAAACACAGGGTAATGCCCCTGTTTATCAAGCAGTGAAGGTTTAACAAAGTTCTCATCTTCAATTATCTGAGTATCCTTTTCCAGTAGTGAATAAGCTGCTTCAGCTATCTGTGTTGTGGTTCTATAGTTCTTTGATAGCGAATTACTTCTTCCTTTAACATCAAAGCCAACGGATGCAAAGCTTCTTCCCTTTACTAGCCAGGATTGAGGATATATACTCTGTGCTGTATCTGCCACAAAGGTTATTGAGGAATATTCCTTGTTGCTTATTATATTGTTCAAAAATTCTAACTGAACTCTAGTAAGATCCTGACTTTCATCTACGATTATATGGGCATACTTTTTATAAAAGGATTTCTTAGATTGCTCCAAAGCAAAAAGAGACATGTCATGAAAATCAACTTTATTTTCTGCTCTTAAAGATTTGTTGTATGCTTCCATAACCTTAAAGATAGCAGCTCTTGATTTAGAATTCTTCTGAAGCTTCTGAGGACCATCTGCCTTTTGAGCAGACATTCTTCCCAGTCTATCTGCTTCTTGATATTCTTCAATATGTAAATACTTGCAAGCCTTAATCCAACCAATCTCCTCCATTATAAAAGGAAGATAATTAAGCTCTAAAAACTTAACCTCCACAGCCTCTTTTTTCACTTCTGCCATAGCTTTTATAATATGATTAACTAGGTTATTTCTCTTGCCTTCAACTTCTAAGTTTAACTTATTTGCCTTACAGAACTCCTTAAAATAAACATACATCAAAGAGTCAATATTCTTTATATCAACCTTTTTATTATCCGATTGAAAAAGAGACATCTGCTCTTCTTCCCTATCCTTTTGAACCTTTTCATATACATATTTTATATAGCTTATAAGACTCTTATTGTAAGTAACCATAAGAACCTTATCACTATCATCTATACAATAATGCTCCATCAAAAAAGGTATTCGATTAACTGCCACTGTAGTCTTTCCAGAACCAGCTACACCTCTTATCAAGGAATGTCCTGCTGGCTTACTTTGCACAAGCTTCTTTTGTTCAACATTAAGCTGCATAATTAATACTCCTCACTAATCATTAATTATCTTTAATATATCTTCTCCGTACTTGTCCACCTTCACTGGACCAAAGCCCTTAACCTTTAAAAGCTCTTCCTTAGTTCTAGGCATTGCCTTTAGTATTCTATCTAATTCCTCATTATTAAACACATAATATGGAGGAATCTTACTGCTAGTAGCAATTGCAGTTCTATAAGTCTTTAATGCATTTGAGATATACTCTATATCAATCTTATTTGAAGTCTCTTTAACTGGCACTGTTCTTAAACTTGCTGCTGCTTCACTTTTAGCTTCTTCTATTTTTTCTACTTCAGTTATATTGAACTTTAAAGCATAATCAGTTTCTTGGGGATTATGAAGCTGCTTAAATCTTTCAGCTATAACTAAAGTTAACTTTTCATCTATTCCCTGATAAGTTGTCTTTTCAATAATTTCCTTAAGCTTTGTATTTATTAAATCAAACTTAAATACCTTATCTAATATGTCCTCACTACACTCTTTAAAATTCAATGTAGCCTTAGGATTAGTAAATACAACCATTGAGTATATAGGCATATTAACTATGTTAAACTCATCTTTCAGAACACTTTTTATAAATGTCTCAGATTTTCTATTTTGCTCCAAAGGACTATAAATACCTTCCTTATGCCACTTGTCCCCTTTTTTCATCCATCTAGAAAAGCTTCCTTGTTTATCTATCTCAATATTACCTTGCATGCTCTTAACTTTAACTACACATAAAAATCTATTTGTTAAACATAAAAAATCTATATTAGTTCCTTGCTCCTGCACCTTAAGCTTCAAGTCATACAATCCATAAAAAGGCACTGATGAATTCTTAAGTTCATAATAAACCTTGCTTAAGCCATCTTGAACATACTTTTGAAGATTAAGCTCATTTTCAAGTTTCTTTCTAGTATTTTCGTTGCTTATATTATCTGAAAGCCTCTTAAGCTCTTTAATTTCATTTCTTTCTATATCAAAATCCTTAAGAAATATTGGCGTATTTATGCTTTTCATAAGCTTATCTTCGGATGTTTCACCAAATAACCCCTTTTTAAGTGAATCAAGAATCCCCATTATGCCCTCCAAATTTAGAAATTTTATTAAATTATAACATATTTATATATAATTTTACAGATTGTGTATTTATTTTATAATATCTATTATAAAAAAGAACCTTGATTTCTCAAGATTCTAAATTCGTATTTACCCTAATCATATTCATGTTTTCTAACTTTATTTTTTGTTCTTTTGCTATTTTTATGAGCAACTCCCGATTTTCTTGTTTTATTTTTTCCCTTATATTACACTTGGATTACATTTTCTATTTCATATTCATAGTATCTGTGCAAAAAACTGTAGGACTACTTACATAATGCTCTCACATTAATTGATTTTTATATTTATCTGTTAAACATGCCATTCTATGATAAAAAGCCATAGCATCCTTATCATAATTAATAAACTTCTTATTGAGGTTTCTAATAATCTTCACCTCAATAACCTTTTTGTTCTCCAATTTCAACAGAACAATACGCTACAATTCCTTCAAATTCACTTCTAAAAACTTCAGATTTCTCAAGATCAAATTCATTTTGTCTTTAACGTATTTTTTCTACTCTTAATCTAAAATATCTTTTGAGGTCCATGTGTATAACAGCTATTAGAAACAATGCTACATATTAAACTTTATTTCACTAAAATATGCCATTCCATCTTTAACATATATGTATGTTGATATACTTTGCAAAATACTCTCTTAAATTATCATCACAGACATATACATATGTCCCTTTTATACCACGAGTGAGGAGCACTGCATATGTATTAAGTATGTACTTCCTTAACTCTTCATCTGTTGCACCATTTTTTACTTTACTATCAAAAAAATTACCTCTATCTACACTTATTGTATTATTAGTCTTATCAAAAAACAGGTCTGGGCCGATCACAACTCCTGTATAATTTAGATCAAGTCCTGGTAATGTATAAATACTCCCCATCTCTCTTTTAGCATCTTGATTACTTAACCAACCGCTCGTCTGACTATTCCATTTAATATTAATACCTTCAATGCTTATATCCGTAGATGTATTATCTTCTCTTCCTTTCCACTCCCAAGCATATCCTGTACAAAGCCTACATAGTCCAACATCATTTTCCTTTTCTTCAAGAAGCTTAACCATATCAGAAAATGATGTAAAGAGTTTAAACTCGTAGTCATTAAAGGACTTTACTTCATTTGCTCTTTGATATAATAGGTTATAAATATAAGGCACAAAACTACTTCCAGCTCCAATTCTCATTTGTTCATCAAGTTTTATGGGACGAATCCCCCTTTTATTATTCTTCAATCTTTCTATAAAAAGTTCGCATGTTATATCAGAAGGGCATGTACTTTGTTTCTCATCAAAGAATAAGATTTGGCAGTCTGAATTATTCAAGATCCAATCTAATTCATCATGATTATTATCAAGTTCTAATCTTTCATTACCTATTTTAAAGTTTACATAGTATTTCCCTAGATTTTTTCCACGCCTTAGTCTCTGCGCTTCATCACAGATAATAATGTCATAATGTTGTTTAGTGACTGCAATTGGACTAATAATATCTTTTTTACTAAGTCCTTTGGTATTCTTGAAAACTTCTTGCATTTCGCTACGAGTAGAAGAATTTGCGTATACTAACCCTATTTTTTTATCTCTATATCGTTGATTACTCTTTAAATAATAAAACAATGAAGTCGCCACGACTGTTTTTCCAGTACCCGCATCACCTTTTATTAATATTGGTCTTGTTTTATAGTTCTCCATATGAGGTAATGTCTCACCTGAATCTATAGTATTTACAATACTTGTTAATGTTTTTTGTTGCGCTTCTGTTAAGACAGTATACGGAGAGTATTTATAAGTACTTGAGTTAATGATAAGCTCAAATTCTTTAGTCTTTGCTAGTCCATTTTCCACTAATTTGCCCCATAACTTATCAAACTCCAATTCAAATTCATTTTTTCTGTAATAATGTGGTTTTTCGCCATCATTTCTATTTACAATATTAAACCTCTGATCTACTTTCATCAGTTTTATTAATAAATTTTCATAATGTTTTGCTGGTGTCTCTTCTGCTAACAGCCCAGTAATTATATGAACCTTATTAAAATTATATTTCTTATTTTTGTTATCTTTTGAATCACTGTTATGTTCCTTTACTCTTCTGATTGGATTGTTGGTTTCACCAATATATGCATCCTTTCCATTTTCTAATATGTAGACACAGTGATACTCATATGAAATACCTAAATCATCGATGTTTTTATCAGAATAATCATAAGTCTCTATTTTAAACATATTTCCTCCTATATACCATGTTTACACTTTTACTTGCACTCTATTTATAATTGATCAAGCTTTATATCTTTCCATAATTAATTTAATAAGCAATATAGATTTATTCCAAAATAGATTTCATAAAGTTATTTAAAACCCATAGTGAATTTTGATCAGAATAATTATAAAGCTGATTGATTGTCTCTTGAGGTATTTCTACTTTTCTATTATGCCAAGTATTAGTCGCTTTCCAGCTATATCCGAGATATAGTAGATTGTTTTTTTTACTCACGTGATACAGAACTTCATTTAATACTTCTGCAATCATTCTAAATAATATCGGAGACATTTTTTTATATTCATAATTGATAACAACGTCCAGTAGAATTGTTAAGCAATCATGGCATTTATCAAAATTAATATATGTAGTCGTCTGTCTAACTTTATTTATACATCTTGTAAGAAATTCAATATATGAATAAATCATGTGATACTCAAAGTCTGATGCTTGCTTAAGTAAATCTATTCTGAATTTTTGTTCATTCATAAACCTATCTACTAATTCTGGATCATCGATTTCTAATTTTCCAATAAGTTCATTTAAATCCTTTACCTTAATATCATATTCTTTTTTCCTTTCTAATAAATTTGTATTTAATTCCTCCAGAAATTTTTTTAAATCGCTAATTTCAATTATTATGTTTCCATTCTCATCTATGTATGGATCATCTTTAGGATTAGAGGTCCAAACAGCTTGTATAATCTCATATGGATACTCATTTTCTATTGTATAAATATTTTTTGACCAATCTAATGCAGAAAGAACATTCATATCTCCTAAACTATAACCAAGAACTAAAGTTGTAGATTCTCTAATAGTCATCGCCAGCTTTGATTGTCTGTATTCATTAGGTCTAAAAAGTGGTATATAATCATCTTGAGTAATTATTATAGAATCACAGTCTAATCTCGTACCATGAATATGATAGATAGGTATTACATTTCTTGGAGCTGATAAATAATTAGATGGACCTAAGCTCTTGCTTATTCCAGTAAGAATTGATTCCAAAACTAAATCATAGTTTGTAGTGACAATCCAATCTGGCTTGATATTATCAAATATATTTCTAAAAAATTTTATGTTATCTTCATCAGGCAGCCAGCTACTCAAGTCACAAATAGTACTCTTAAATTTACTTTTAGCTTCTTCATAGCTAATTTTTTCTACTTTGGATAATTGCTTACATAATACTGTTGACAATTCAGGTAATGAAATTCCTATTAATTTTTCACCCTCAGGGAACTCAAGACTTAATTTTTCACTAGTCTCCTTAATTAATTCAAACCAATTCAATGCTGGTTGAATTACATCACCTATAGCAGCCTTAGAAAAACCAGCTCCAACAAACATTCCTAAATTACCATAATTATATGAATTAAATAGTTTTTCAAGCACCATTTCTTTAGTTAAACTCTCACTCATTCTGACTCCCCTTTCTTTTACCATACACATAATATTAAAATAGAGTTAATTATCTAATAGATTACTTCCTTTTCAACGAATAATATATTTCTACTCAAACCTTAATGCCAAATGTTTTAGATTCGCAATATTCACTTGTAATGATTCCACCTTTTTACCATTATGCTCGTATGTACTTGGTTCAGGGTAAACTCCTACGAAATAGCAAAATACTTTCTTATCCTTATTATTTATTATGTATTCCATATCTTCTCTGAATATTTTTCTTTTCCCATATCTATCAATAAGCTCGCTGCTTATATATATCGAAACTGGCATATATTTTTCAACCCAAACTTTATCTTTGAAAAAGATTTTATAGTTATCTCCATATTTTTTTACCAAGCCTACTTGCCCATAGTATACAAGTCCTTTTTCATCATAGAAGTATTTTATATTCTTAAACATTTTATAAAACTTTTTAGTTTTATCACCCAGTGTAAAATCCATATTCTCTAATATTTCTTTGTTTCCATTTTCATAACAATCAACTATATGTTCAAAAGACTTAGTTCCAAATTTAGTCCATTCACTTGTACTTCCATCTCCATGTGTCGAAGGATTTTTTATTTCTTCATCTATTTCTTCATCAGTCCACGGTGTAGTAATTTTATTTTTAGACTTACCTTTATTATCAACTAATATAAGTTCTGAAGGATATCTTGTCATCTTAAAAGGGTCATCTTCACCAGTTTTTGTACCACTTTTCCCTGCTTCTTCTCCTTTATAGGTTAAGCATGTGTGATCTTTAACAGACTTTGCTCTAAAATGAATAGCTCTCTTTGATCTTCTTTGTATGTATACTCCTACTGGTACCAACTCTGCTCTACAATCTTTATCTACGCATTTAAAAGATAAATCTTTCTTCATGTAGCGTTCGCTATCTTCATCAAAGTATATTTCTCGAACTTCATACGGTGTAACTGCTCTACCCAAGTTTTCACAAAATGCTTTTTCGAAGCTCATCACTTCATCTCCTTCTACCGCAGTTTACATATACTTATATAGACTATTACTTTCAAGTAAAAACTGATTCTCTAATTTATGCTATTTTAATTTCTAAATAGTTTTGCTTTAAAGCTGGTTATATTTTATCAACAGCTTTAAAGCATTAGCTTATTTAGATGTTTCAATGTAGTCTATCTGTAAATACTACTAATTTTTGCATAAATTTTTATATGTTGTATTCTTTTCCCTTTTCAGCAACCCTGTCAGCTGTTATTTCATCTAAGTCAACATTTCCACACATAAGCTCTGCTTGTCTCATTACTGTTTCTAATGCATGTTTTGCATGTTCTGGTGGATAGTTGTATTTTTTTAATAACCGCTTGATTATTTTTCTCATACCAGCCTGAGCACTCTTTCTTACACTCCAATCTATAGTTATATTATTTCTTATAGATAGTGTTAGCTCATGAGCAATTTTCTTTAGTGTATCATCATCCATAAATTCTTTAATTATGTTATCTTCTGTTAATGCATCATAGAAGGCAATTTCGTCTTCATTAAGACCTAAATCTTTTTCTTTGTCTTTCATGTTTTTTATTTCTTGAGCCATTCTCATTAGTTCTTCTATAACTTCTGCATTAGTTATTGCTTGATTTCTATATTTATTTAAGGCTTTCTTTAGTTTTTCTGAGAACTTTTCTGACTTTACAAGGTTTTTCTTTTCCATTGCCTTTAGATTACCTTCAAGTAGCTTCTTTAACATTTCAACAGCTAAATTCTTGTGTTTCATGGTTCTTACTTCTTCTAAGAATTCTTCTGAAAGTATTGATATCTCAGGCTTGCTTATTCCCATTACATCAAATACATCTATAACATCCTCTGATATAATTGATCTTTCAAGCATTTGATTAACTCTTGCTTCAATTTCTTTTTTAGTCTTTTTAGCTACACCTTTTGTATCTAATTTTGTAAGACTTGCTTTCACTGCTTTAAAATAGCTGACCTCTAAAGCTGCATCTTTCCCCTCATCAGTAGCTGCACATAAGGAGTGGGCTTTAGCAAGTTCTGTTGCAAATAGTTTAAAGTCTTTCTGTTCTTTTTCTTCCATACCTAGTATAAAGTTCATTCCACTGGTAATTGCTCTTATTCTAGCCGCTTGTGATATTCCCATATAAGCTGAGTAATCTAGCCCGTGAACCATATCTTGAAGTATTTCAAGTTTTTCAAGCATAACAGCTATTGCTGCAGATGTATCTATACCAGTATTCTGCTTATCGCTATCGGTATACTCGTTTAGAGCTTTTTTCAAGCTTTCAAGAATTCCTAGATAGTCAACTACTACTCCTCCAGATTTATCTTTGAAGACTCTATTAACTCTTGCAATAGCCTGCATTAGGTTATGTCCTTGCATCGGCTTGTCTATATACATAGTATGCATAGAAGGAACATCAAAACCTGTGAGCCACATATCTCTAACTATTACTATCTTTAAATCATCTTTATTATCTTTCATCCTTTTTGCTAGAGTATCTCTTCTTTGTTTGCCGCCTATATGTTTTTGTAATTTCTCATTTTTTTCACCAGCAGAACCTGTGATTACTACCTTTATCTTCCCTTTTTCTACATCATCACTATGCCAATCTGGTCTAAGCTTAACTATTTCATCATATAAATCAGCTGCTATTCTTCTACTCATGCATACAATCATAGCTTTACCATCAATAGTCTTTGCTTTTTCTTCATAGTGAGTAACTACATCCTGTGCCAACTTTTTCAATCTATTAGGTGAACCTATTACCGCTTCTAGTCTTGACCATTTTGACTTATATTTTTCTTTATCAAAGATTTCTTGACCTTCTGTTATTTCATCAAACTCTTCATCTATATTTTTAAGTTCTTCTTCATCTGTCTCTAACTTTATAATTCTATTTTCATAATATATTTTTACAGTAGCTTCATCCTCAACTGCTCTAGTCATATCATAAATATCTATATATTGTCCAAAAACTGCAGGAGTAGACTTGTCTTCTGATTCTATTGGCGTTCCTGTAAAACCTATGAAAGAAGCATTAGGCAGTGCATCCCTTAGGTATTTTGCGTAACCATATTTAACTTCTCCAGTTTTAACATCAGTTTTTGCTTCTAATCCATACTGACTTCTATGTGCTTCGTCAGCAATTATAATTACATTTCTTCTGTCGGTTAAAACTGGCATTTCACCATTTTCAGGCTTAAATTTTTGTATAGTTGTAAAAATAATTCCTCCAGATTGTCTTTCATTCAATAAGTCAAACAATCCGTTTATTTCTTTTGAATTATCTTTAGCTTTAATATTAGTTTTTTTCTGCTCATCTGTTAGTTTTCTTACATTTGCTTGTTTGGGAGTTTCTCTTAAAATGCCTATAGAATTAGCAAAGGTTCCAAACAACTGGTCATCTAGATCATTTCTATCTGTTAATATTACTAAAGTTGGGTTATTAAGATTTTTTACGATTTGTCCAGCATAAAAAAGCATTGAAAAACTCTTTCCTGAACCTTGAGTATGCCAAATTACCCCTGCCTTCCTATCTCCATCTTCACTGCTTGCAAGCCTAGTCTTTTCAACTGCTTTCTTTACTGCAAAGTACTGATGGTATCCAGCTAGTATTTTTATTAGAATCTCATGATCACCAATTTTATTTCCTTCTGAATCATAATCATCCTTTTTCGATTTATGAAATAACAAAAAGTTCTCCACAATATCCAAAAATCTGTCCTTTTGAAGCATTCCTCTAAGCATTACTTCATATTGAGGTAGATCTAATGAAGTAACATTAATTCCATCAATACTTCTCCAATTCATAAATCGCTCTTGATTTGAAGTAATAGTTCCAGCCTTGGCGTTTATTCCATCTGATAGAATGCAGAAAGCATTGTAATTGAAAAGACTTGTAATATCTTGCTTATAGGTCTGTATTTGATAATAAGCATTTTCAATCCCTACATTTTCATCAGTAGCTGATTTTAGCTCAATTACTACTAACGGAATACCATTAACAAATATAATTAAATCAGGTCTTCTCTCTTCATTTTCAATTATAGTAAATTGATTAACTACTAAAAAATCATTGTTTTTAGGATTTTTAAAGTCAATTATATATGCCTTTTCTGTTTTAGGCTGCCCATCTTTTCTAAAAGATACATCTATACCTTCAATTAAAAGCTTATGAAATTCCTTATTGTTTTCTTCTAATATCGGACTGTTAAAGGTAATTATTTTTCTATAAGCCTCATCTAATGCATCCTGTGGTAAATCTCTATTTATAGTAAACAAAGCATCTTTAACTCTTTGCTCTAAGATACAATCCCTATAGTTTTTTCTCTCTGGATATTCTCCACCATAGCTAATATCTGGACCAAAAGCATAGTTATATCCCATTTCTTGAAGTATCTCAATAGCTGCTTCTTCTAATAAATCCTCTGTAAAATTCTCAAGTAAACTCAAAATGCATCCCCCTTTAATACGAGTTATTAACTTTCACTAACTTCCACTGGCACTCTTATTTCGCCTGACATAAGTTTTGGTAGTAATAAATCTCTTAATTTTGCTAGTCTTGTGATCTCTTTATTAAGACTTGATATTTCTTCGAAAAGGCTTTCTCCTATTCGATCAAATTTATCGTAAATTGCATTTGGCGCTTGCACTATTTTATAGCCTTTTAATAAATCCAATTGAACCCTTTGCCTTCCCGAACTACCACTCATACTTTTTATAGCATGTGCTCTAAAGTTTTCTTCTCTGGCTAGACAATATATATATACTTTTTTATTTTTTTCCTTTCCTCTCATCACAATAAACTCTGTTGAACCAACAGCAACTTCTTTTTCTTCAAGGATGCTAATATAAGCAGTTTTTCCATTTTCTAAACAAGGTGTAATCCTTGCAAGTAGTGTATCACCATTTCTGAATTTGCTTCCACTGTTTAATTTTCTTAACTCCCAATACTTGATATTAGATGTATTGTTATCTATAGCAGCCATTTCAACGAATTTATATTCATTATCTTTTTTTAAAACTTCCTTTGGATTGAAGTAAATAATCTCTTCCAATTTACTTACTTCCCATCCCTTTGGAATCATCCCCAACTCACTCTCAATCATTTCTCCACCACTAGATTTATAAGGCTCCCCATCTTCATTAGGAAACTCAAAATCAACAAACCATTGTTTAAAAATAGCTTGAGCCATTTTTTCTAGCTTTTTATTGATTTTGTTGTTTGTATCTATTTTTTCATCTATAGTTACAAGAATACTCGATATAGCTTTTTGCTCTTTTATAGGAGGTATTGTTATTAAAACCTTTCTAAACTCAGATTGTTTTATTCCTGATACAGTTGTTCCTGATGCTCTTATATTTAACTGATGTTGGCCTATTGGCGACTTCAAGTAATACATTAAATAGTCATTTTCTAGATAATTGGACTTTCCTCTTAATGTAAGCAATCTCTGTGCGATGGCAATACCATCTTTATCCAATCTTGCAACTAACCCTAGAGGAGCTTCTGTAGTCATAAGTATATCACCTCTTTTAGGGATTCCTCTTACCATAAAGTTTGTATATGTTTCTTCTGATATATGATAAGCTAGATCATAGTCTATATATCCATCTTTAACACTTTTTGCGCTAAGAGTTTTTATTCCTTTATCAGATTTTCCAGGAGTTTTTCCCCTATAATCTATTATAGAACACAATGAATTTTCCATAGTATCTATGGTCCATTCATCAGGGAATATTCCTAACTCTGTTTCTCTAATCCCCATGCCTAATCACTCCAATCCTAACTTAATTTTATTAACTATCAATCTCCAGCATCTCTCTATCCCTATTTATCTCCCTCTTCAATTCCTCTTCCGTAGGCATATAGAGTATATACTTTGAAGCAAATATTTGCTTGCTTTCTTCTAAGATTGAGTATTTTACTATAGTTTCATTCTTTTCGGAGCATAATATAATCCCTATGGTTGGATTATCATCTTCTCCTTTTATTTCTTTCTCGTAATATCTCACGTAAAAATCCATCTGTCCTATATCTTGGTGAGTTAGTTTTCCTAGCTTTAGATCTATGAGAACAAAGCATTTAAGCAAATAATTATAAAAAACTAAATCAACATAGAAGTGTTCTCCATCTGCTGTTATTCTTCTCTGTCTTCCTATAAAGGAGAATCCTTTTCCAAGTTCCAATAGAAAATCTTGCAGGCTATCTATTAAGCCCTGCTCAAGATCTCTTTCTAAGAACTTCTTATTCTCTTTCAGATTTAAGAATTCCAATATATAAGGATCCTTTACCATATCATTTATACTTTTAGAAGGTTCTAATCCTTTTATTTCATTTCTAACTTCATTTTTACTGTTTTCTTGAGTAGATAACAGTCTTTCATAATAGAATGAATTGATTTGTCTTTCTAACTGCCTTGTACTCCAATTGCTTTTTATACATTCATCTATATAAAAATCTCTTTTCTTTTTGTCTTTAACTTTAATCAACAGTCTGTAATGAGTCCAACTTAATTCTTGACGCAGTGCGCCAACATTGTCAAACATCATATAAAATTTTCTCATTCTTGATAAATTGCTTTTATCAAATCCACTACCAAAATCCTTTGTGAGATTTTTAGATAATTCATTCATCAATTCTTTGCCATACTCTGCTCTTTCACTACCCTCTAGTTCTTCATAAATTATTCTACCTATTTCCCAATAGGCTTTTACCATATAAAAATTTACGGCAGAATAAGCCTTAGAACGTGCTTCTTCTAATGTGCTTTTTATATTTTCATAAAGTACATTAGTTGAAATCTTGTCTTGCTTAGAACTCATATCCAATGCCTCCAAGATTCTTTCTTATCTCATCCTCTAATCTTCTTGATTTTGCAAATAATTCGCCAAGCTCACTTGTTAGAGCTTCCATCTTTTCTTCAAATGGAACTCCGTCATCTTCTACTTCCTCTATACCTACATATCTACCTGGTGTTAATACATATTCATGTTCTCTTACTTCTTCTAACTTAGCTGCTTTACAGAATCCTTGTATATCTTCATATTTTCCTTCTGTATTTCTATAATTATGATAAGTTTCAGCTATTTTCTTAACATCTTCAGTGTCCAATTCCCTATGTCTTCTATCAATCATTGCTCCTAGATTTCTAGCATCTATGAATAATATTTCATCTTCTCTGCTTCTAAACTTAGGATTATCCTTTTTATTTCTATTTAATATCCATAAGGATACCGGAATACCAGTTGAATAGAATAGCTTATCTGGTAATGCTACTATTGCATCCACTAACTTCGCTTCTATTAAGTTCTTTCTTATTACTCCTTCATTGGAAGTATTTGAACTTAAGGCACCATTTGCTAGTACTATTCCAGCGCAGCCATTTGGTGCAAGGTGATATACCATATGCTCTAGCCATGCATAGTTAGCATTTCCTTCTGGTGGAGTACCGTATTTCCATCTAACATCTTCAGTTAATTTATTTCCACCCCAGTCACTAATATTAAACGGAGGATTTGCTAAGATGTAATCTGCCTTTAAAGTTTTATGAAGATCCTCATGGAAAGTATCTGCATGATGTGGTCCTATATTACCATCTAGTCCTCTAATTGCAAGGTTCATCCTACAAAGTTTCCAAGTTGTTGAATTTAACTCCTGGCCGTAAATAGATAAGTTCTCTATCTTTCCTTGATGCTCTTCTACGAACTTTTCACTTTGTATAAACATACCACCTGATCCGCAAGCAGGGTCATAAATTCTCCCCTCATAAGGTTCTATCATTTCTACTAAAGTTTTAACTACTGAAGTTGGTGTATAGAATTCTCCACCGCCTTTTCCTTCTGAACTAGCAAACTGTCCTAAGAAGTATTCATATACTCTACCTAACAAATCTTTTTCTCCATTTTTATGAAGCTTTACTGTTGAAATAAGATCTATCAGTTCTCCAAGTCTTCTTTTATCAAGCTCTGGTCTTGCATATCTTTTATCCAAAACACCTTTTAAAGTTGGATTTTCCTTTTCTATTAATATCATTGCATCATCTATGAATTGACCAATCTTTGGATCCTTCGCATTATCTTTTATGAAATCCCATCTTGCTTCCTTTGGAACCCAGAAGATATTTTCTGATTCATATTCATCTCTATCTTCTTCAAATCCGTCCCCTTCTTCAACAAGTTCATTGTATTTAGTTTCAAATCTATCCGATATATATTTTACAAATATAAGCCCTAATACCACGTACTTATATTCTGCTGAGTCCATACTCCCTCTTAGTTTGTCTGCTGCTTTCCATAACGTTTCCTCAAATCCGATATTTGCTGTTGACATAAGTAACTCCTCCTAAATGTTTTTTATTCAGCTATATTAAATAAATCATAAAAATACTCAAAATCATCTTCTAAATCTTTGTTAATTTCTGCATATTCTACAAAGGTTTCTTTATCATAGATGCAATATATGTGTTTCGTAGTAAATTCATCTTTGTGATCAATCTTATACGCTGTCACAACTTTTTTAACGTGTTTTTTATAATCATCTATAACAACTCTATATATGTCTCCATTAAAATTCTTTTCATAGTAATAATCCTTACTTTTGTTTGATCTCTTGTATACATAATCAGGTGCATATAATATTTCCTCAATTTTCTTAAGATTTATATCTGAATGTCTCTTTTTAATGTGATTAATGTAATTATTGTTATGTAGAACTATTTTTTCATGCAATTTTCCGTTTATTTTAAAACATAATAGTTTATCTTCATAGAAATATTTCACAATTCTCATCCTCTATTTAACACTTTAAAAATTATTATCGTCAAAGACTTCAAAAATTTCATTTTCAAACTCATCCTGTTCTGATCCAGTGGATACTCTATCTGGTAATAACTCTAGATAATGAGCCAAAGCCTCAATAGTTTTTTGGACAATAACCTCATGTTGAGCCTTTTCCATGAGTTCAACTATTAATTTATAGGTTTCTATATAAGGATTATCATCGACAATATCCATAGCATTTTTAAATCTAGAGATTAGTTTCGCTTTTTCAATTGTTCTCTCCATAGTATTTATTTCTTCTTTATCGTAAACTGGAACCTTTTCAAAATCATTTATTTCACCTAATTGATACTTTTTTTCATGCTCTCTGATAACAGGATTTAGATCCTTTTTAAGCTTCTCTTTCTGTATTTCTAATTTTTCAATTTCACTTAATTCTTTAGTAAAATATTGTTGATCTATTCCAAATAAATCTTCTAATATCGGAAGATACTTTTTAGAAATGTTTTGCTTACCTTTAATCCAGAGATTAATATTTTGCTTTTTTATTCCTAGCTTATCAGCCAACTCTATATGTTGCATATTATATAAACCAAGTATATATTCTAATCCAATCAAGTGGTCACCTCCAGCAAAATATTGTCTTAGCAAATATATTAATATTATAACGTCAATTATTGTCTTAGTCAATATACATATGGTAATAAAAAGCAATTACCTACATCAGATTTTTGTTTATGTATCTGCATATTTAATCCTCAAAACTTTTCTACCTATATAATAACATTCGCAAAGTAATCACTAGTAGCATCTATGTTTTTTGCAAAAATAAAAACTGCTAATATCATCCCCATTAGCAGTTCATCTTCATTATTCTTCTCATTACCTCTCTAGGTTTCCTATTAAATTCTTCCCTTGTAAACTCTTTAACATTATTATTAACCTCTACCCTTATATTGCTATTATCTATCTCAATCTTAATTTCATCACTTTTAAACCCTTTAATGCTGCTATCGTTACTTAACTTTTCGCCTATTTGCGTTTCGGTTAAAAAATTCACTCTTTTAAGTTCTTGCCATAACCTATATTCTTCTTTGGATCTTATACAAAGATCAGTTACAACTGAAGCATTGTTAAGTAAGAATTCTGTTGTATAAAGAACCTTTAGCACTTGATATCCCTTTACTTCAATTTTTTTATCAAGCTTTTTCCATTCCTCAATTTGAAAAACGTAATAGTCATCCTCCGATTCACTTGGTAATTCCTTTATAGCATTTCTTTGCATTATCTTTATCTCTGAAACCTTACCATAGTAAATTATACCTGCTTCGTCACCAAATTGTCTCTTGGATTGAGCCAAAGCAATAAACTTAACGTTGTGCTCAGCTAAGTTTACATTACTACAGCTAGTGTGATAAAATTTACTTTCTAAGTTTACCTTCAGTTGCTCTTTATTTCTTAATGCTCCTACAAGAACATTTCTATCTTTAAAGTATTCCTCTTTGATATACTCTTCTCTTCCTGTTGAATCTAGAGACCTCTCAAAATTTGAGTAGCCTGATTCATTTATTAGATTGTCTAAAAACTCTTCCATCAATGATGTAGTTGAAGGAAGAAATGGTATACCTCCAATATTTACTTCTTCAATACTCTTATAAAAATCATGATTTCTATATTCCTGCTCATCTTTATAAGGAAAAAGTACAAAAGCTCCAAAGACACTGTTATTAAGAGTTTCTGTTTTTTTATTTCTATATACTATAGCATCTCTGTATCTATGCATTGTATTTATGTCTTCTTCCTTTGGTCCTATTCCACCATATTTTTTTTGATATTCTTTCGATGTATCAATCTTATACTTAGCATCAAATATAAATTCATAAGCGTTCTCACTGCCCTGTTTATCTAAGACCAATATATTATCAGGCTTTTGAGTTACTGTCCTACTACCTTCATTATCAGAACCACTTTTAATTGCTCTTGTTGATTTAATAGAATTATAGCACACCTTAAAGGTTTCTTTAGTTTTAGGATTTTCATATTTTAATGTAGATGTGGTCCCCTTTTTAAGTGAAACAAATATTCCTTCTCTATTAACTGTAATAAAATCTGAGCTTATTAGTTTGTATTTCTTTCTGAGCAAAGAGTTTATCTTAATAAAACACCAGTACTCATAAAGCAAGCTTAACTCTTTCATTGATAAAGAAAAAATATTGCTATTAATGCTTAATCCTTTCTGGAGCATTAAATAGTACTTATAAATATCCTTATATCCATTTGCCATACTAAAAACCATTGATATTGATGTATTTCTATAATCACTATTTACATTATTTAAAAAGGATGTTTTAAGTCTCTTATTTATTCCCCTCTTCATAATTGTTAGTTTATCAATAATATCACTATCTTTATTCCAGTACGAAGATGAATAAGTCTTAATAAACATATCTATCTTTTCGATAATCTTTATAAGCATGAACTTTAAATACTTATTTTCCTTTGTATCTAAAGTAACCTGCTTTGTAACCTGTAAAGCCTCAGTTGGTATATACTTTCCATTAATATTTTCTAATAAATGTGGTCTTTTCTCTATCCATTTAATTGTATCCATACTGATATTTTTCAAGCTCTGATATTTATAGACTCTTGCATCCTTTGTAAGCTCATGATGAGGATTATATATAACTATATCAATAGCTTTCATCAGCCTTTCATATACATAATTTAATATACTGTAAAACTCAGTATAGCTATTACCTATCTTATTATTTATTTCTGCACCCAAGTAGGTTCTACTTAAAAATCCATAAGCTAAATTATATATTTCTTCATTAACATCTTGTAGAATTGCTTTATAATCTTCCTTATAATCAATTTTACTCGGAAGCACCTCAATAGTTACCTTCATGTGGATCTTTCCGTTTATCTTTATATAAAGATCTGAATATCCTATATCGCCCTTAAAATTAATTATGCCACTTAAGATATTTCCGCCTCTTCCAGTTGGAGTCACTTTATTTCTTATGTTTGGATTTTCATGATAAAACTCTATAGCAGCTTTACCTTTTCTTTCAATTACTATCTCATAGTTGGTATATTCTTTAAAACAAAGATATTTATTACTATCCACTTCATATACCTTACCCTCTACCAAAACAGTAAGTGACTTTAAATCTCCATATTTCACACTATCATCATTTCCCTTAATAGAGAAATAGAACTCATCAGTTTCTATAAATAAAAGCTCCAAACTATTGCCAGAAGGTTGTGAATCCATCTCTCTGGAACCTCCTGATCATAAATATAATTTTTTCACTACTTAATTTATATTTACTGTTCTCACACTGTTTCTCCATAGCTTTTATCTGTATATCATCTAAATACCCTTCACTTTCATAATCAGAGTCATTTAGATTATTAAATAACTTAATGAGTATATCCAATACTTCTCCTCCACTACCCCCTATCTTAGGTAGTATCTTTTGAACAATTGAAAAGTCCATTGCTTTTTCAAAGGAAAATAAATCATCTCTTACTGCATAGATTACATAAAACACAATCTCATCTCTTACTCTATATGCAAAATGCTGTTGGTACTTTTCAAGTATATTATTTATCTCAATCAATTTGTCTATAACCTTTAAGGCTATATTTTTTTCATGTTTACATTGTGATAAGTTTAAATACTCAGACTTTAAAAAGTCATTGTGAAATTTTTTAGTTGAAAGCTCCTGTACTTCTGTTTCTTCAAAATTATATGTTAAATTAACCTTATTAAATTCTATAGTGTTAGCTCTATCCAAGACCTTTTTACTAAAAGGAAATGTAGTCTCATCCATATTTACAGTACCAACAATATATAGATTTTGTGGAATATACACATCTCCATACCAACCATAAGCAGCTTCATCTCTTCCAAACTGAGCCCTGTTTATAAGTTTCTGTGTAATAATCCCCTCATCACTTATTTTCCTTGTCTCCATAACTGATAAGATGTCACTAAAGTAATACTCTACCCTTGCTAGATTCATTTCATCTAGGCATAAGAAATAAGGTTTGTCTGGTTTTTTCATTGCTTCATTGGCAATATCAATAATAATTCCTGGTACAAATTTGTTTTCGATATTTCTATAACCTAATAAATCTGTCGCATCCGACCAATCTGGCCTAACAGATATTAATCTAAATCTTCCATTGCCCCTATTTGCACCAACTGCTTCTGAAAAAAGTTCTATTACTTTACTTTTACCAGTACCTGATATACCTGAAAGAATTGCAAATGGCTTAGTTTTTAGGCTAAGATATAAATTTGTAATTAAGTCTTTTGAATAATAGAAGCCCTTGCTTGAAATGTAATTATGAATAAAATCAATCTCTGAATTGATATTAGTTATAGCTGCAAACTCATCTTCTGATTCTAAGTCTTCATATAGATCATCTTCAGGCTCTTCATCTTCTATAGTGATATTATCCTTATTAATAAGATTTATGATAAAATTATTAGGCTTATCTCCTTTAAAGAAATCTATATATTCAGAATACTCGTCTGGTATATTGACCGGCTTCTTGCCAGTGTCTTTTAAATAATTCATTATGTAATCATAGCTTACCGATAACTTATTTTGCAGCAATTCCTTTAAAGCCTTATTACTGTATAGTAACTGTATCGTAACTCCTTTTCTATCTTTTGAGTTAGGCCATCTAATAACAGCATTATATTCTTTGTCTTTAAAAAACAATTTAATTTTTACTTGCTTACCTTTGGTAACTTCCTCAGATAGATTATCTAGAAAAACTTTATGATACCTTTCTGGTATTGTAGTTCCTTTATCAAAAGTACTATAGTCAACTCTTTTTCTTCCTAGAAAGCTTTTATCATCACTATTCATATCAACCCATGAATCTGGCCTTTTCTTTCTTTTGTTAACAATATTATTATCCATATATTTCACCGCCTGTTATAGATTATATAAGTAATTTATATATCAAGTTTGTTATACATCACTATCAAAATAAGTTCATACTTCTTACTTATAATATCTCTTTATTAAACTAACTTCATTATCGCAATTATTCTCAATTAATAGCTTAATTAATTTTTCCCTATCATAATAAACATCTAATTTACTCGATTTAAATTTGTTCATCATATTCATTTTTTCTATAGCTGCATTTTCTATTTTGCCTGTAGTTATATAGCAAGCCCTGATTTTTCTATCAGAATCATGTAACTTTTCTAAAGCTTTATTTAAAGTGTGTGAGAAAAACCACTTTATAGTATACTTTTCCGGTCTTTTCTTATCTTCTACGAATTTTCCAAGCTTTATTATATTATCTTTCTTTCGCCCCTTTAACTCACATATAATCTTTTCATCATCTGTTTCTATTATATAATCGTATTCAAATGTATACCTTTCTCCATTCTCAGTATAATTTAATACGTAATTTTGTCTTATAATACTGCCTTTAAATATCTTAGCAAAAACCTTGTACATCAATGCCTCAAAGAAAACGCCTTTCAAATTTTGCAAATTTTCTTCCTGACCTGTGATTGCCAATGTTTCTAATGAGTTCGCTATTATATCAGTTACATCATTATAGTCTTTAAACTTTTCTCCATATATATCTGAAAATGATATTATTTTTAAGTCATCTAAAATATGTACTATCTTATCTCCAAAGATAACCTTTATATCAAAACATAATATGTTTAATTTCTTAATCTCTTTTTTTATTTCTTTAGATATATTTGATGAAAAAATTATAGGTATTATTCTTCTCTTATTATTTTTAACACTGTTCCTGAAAATTTGAAGCCTTTCATAGAATCCTTTTAAATCATCAATAGTATAATCCCTAGTAATACATATATCTATAAAAACAAATGATTTGCTATCTTTTTCTTTATTAACAATATTATCATTAAATCCAACAGTTCCAGTAAATGCGCATGCATCCCATACTAATTTACTACTCACAATACCATTACATGGTGTGTTTTTATTTCTATATAAAACATCTTCGCTGTCTATAATATTATTTTTTTGTAACCACACCAAAACCATTGGAAGGAATGTACACTCTATTTTCATACTTGAATAATAGTTTTTCATGTAATTTATATTTCTACCTTCGGAATTTACTTCCGCAATATATTTAACTCCCTGGTCATCGATTGTCTGTACATTCTTAAGCTTATTTAGTATTTCTAATATATCTCCAAACTGAGTTATTTTTGAATTGGTTTTCTCAGTTGTGCACGCAGCTATTTTATATATCTCAAAGTACGAAATTATTCCTTTATTATCTTCAAACCTATTTAAAACCCTATATATATTAGGTCTAGTATCTCTAAATTTATCTCTAATTATATTTTCGCTTATCTCATAGTTCTTTCCCCAATATAAATATTGTCCTTTACCGAATGTAATTTCTTTATTGGTTTGTATAATAGATGATTTGACTGCTAATTCAATAAGTTTTCTAGCATAACTATCTTTACAGTTAAACTTTTCTATTAGCTTGTCCTTAACTTCCCCACCCAGAAGGTAATTCTTTTCTGTATTAAATAATTCATTTAGATATGATTCATACTTATTCATACTCTCTCCTATTAAAAATTCACACTGCCCTTATAAATTAATTAATATTTTTTATTTAGAGACATCTCAATATTAACTTTAAGTATTTTCAATTCATACTATTTTATTGATAATACTTAGATAAAGCCATTCGTATCACTTACTTTTAATACTTAACCCATAAGAACATAAAAGTAACTTTAAACATTAATTCTTTACACAAACTTAATAAATAATCATCACAATATACTCTTATTAGCCCCCACCACAAACCTAGGAGGCATCTCCTCATTCAATCTCCACACAATACTCATTGGCTTTTCACCACTATGACTTACATACTCACAGGTTCCAAGGAATATAAATGGTGAAGTATAGCCATTTGAAGTTTTGTATTCTCTTGCAAATAGTGCAATTGAGTTTCCTGTTCTTCTATGATTTATATATCTTTGTCCTGTGACACTTTTCTCTACGGTTTTGCTTTGAGACTGCCAGTGAAAGAGTTTTTCGTTTATGGCATAATCCTCATATAAGGTGGATGGTGAAAAGTCCTTATCTGATTTATTTAAGGTTATGAAGAATACATCTAGTTTATTATCTTCAAAATACTTAACTCCTTCTCTAAAGGATGGACATCTTTCTTCATTAAAGTAACCTAATGATGCTAGTATTTGATTAGTGGTATAGCTGCAGTGAACATCTAATGGACATGGAAAACTAAAGTCATTTTCTAGGTTCATCATATCCACCTTAGAAAGTTTGTATGTTAAGATATCTATAATTTCCTTTTTAAAGCTTTCGCAGTTTTTTATATTACTTAGCCCAGCATTAAAGTTATCAAAGCCTTCTTTCTTTGGCTCACTACTATAAAAGGTATAGTAAAGCATTGAGAGCATTAGCTTTTCTTCATTATTTAGCACTTCTTCGAGCTCATCTTTTAGATATTTAATTATAAAGCCTATAAACTTTAAGGAATCTATATGAAATAAATTTGGTAGTCTTTTTACTAGCTTAGCTTCATTTTCCAAAGCAAAAGCTTCAGCTACTCCTGCTTCTACAGCCATTCTCATGAAGCTTCTATCACCACTTTTTCCGTAGAAATCATATAGTGATAAATTATAGTGCTTTAAGAAGTTTGGTAGATTTAGCTCAAATCCAGTATCCTCACTGAAATATTTCATCTTTTCTATGAGATTTCTTTTACTGTTAGTAGAGGTTTTTATATTCCTCAAAATATAGTCTTTGGCTTGTTTTTCTAGAGCTATAAAGCATCCCTTAGGAACATTTAGAAAGCCATTTTCCACATAATGAGCTATGGAGTGCTTTGTCTTTCCTATCAAGGCTCTGAACTTTTCTTCAAAGTTATAATTTGCATGTGCCTGACCTACAAAGTCTAAAACAGTTAGACATTCTTTGCCTTCACTTAGTCTTAAGCCTCTTCCTAGTTGCTGCAAGAATACTGTTAAACTTTCAGTAGGTCTTAAAAATAGAACTGTATTTATTTCTGGTATATCTACCCCTTCATTATAAAGATCCACAACAAAGATAAAGTTTATTTCTCCATTTACAAGTCTATGCTTTGCTGTTTCTCTTTCCTCATCACTTACCCCTGCGTATAATGCTATAGAAGGAATATTTGCTTTATTAAAAGCCTCAGCCATGTACTTAGCATGTTCTATTGAAACACAGAAACCAAGTCCTTTTACCTCTTCAATTGAGGTTACATAATCCTTTAGGCTTTTTAAGATCTGATTGGTTCTTATATAGTTTGAAGTATAAACTCCTTCAAGCTCTTTTATATCATAGCCCTTCCTGCTCCATTTAAGCTTTGAAAGATCTACGTTATCTGTAACACAAAAATATTGAAAAGGACTTAAAAGCTTTCTGTCTATAGCTTCTGTAAGTCTCATCTCTGCTGCAATTCTATCATCAAAATGCTCTAGAACATTTTTACCATCCATTCTCTCTGGAGTAGCTGTTAAGCCTAAAAGTATCTTAGGATTATAGTAATCTAATAAAGTTACATAAGAAGGTGCAGCTGCATGGTGAAATTCATCCACTATTATAAAATCATAAAAATCACTTGAAGTATTTTCATATAATTTCTTAGAATTAAAGCTTTGAATACTTATAAATAAATGATCTAAGCTTTCTGCTCTGCTTCCAGCAACTAATAATTCTCCAAAGTTAAAATCCTTTAAAACAGCTCTAAAAGTTGTTAAGCTTTGCTCTAGTATTTCTTCTCTATGAGCAACGAAAAGTAATCTTCCGCTGCCTTTATTATTTCTCAAAAATCTTTTGTAATCAAAAGCTGAAATTATGGTCTTTCCAACTCCTGTAGCAGCTACTAGAAGATTTTTATTCCTATAAAAGATTTCTCTTTCCACCTGAAGCTTTTCAAGGATTTCCTTTTGATAAAAGTATGGAGTTATATCCAAGTTAAAATTTATATCGTTCTGGGCAATATCTTTTTTACTACTAAGGGCCTTATGTAATCTTACTGCCTCCTGCTCATCTTCCCCATTAAAGCTTACAAACTCCTTGTCGTTCCAATAACTTTCAAAGGTTGCTTCAAACTTCTTTATGATATCGAAGGAATCCTTTTCTGTGACCTTTAGATTCCACTCAAGTCCAGAGGTTAAGGCTGGATTTGATATATTGGAAGAACCTATATAAGCTGTTGAAAAGCCAGTTTCCCTTTTGAAAAGATAGGCCTTTGCATGAAGTCTTGTTCTTTCTACATCATAACTAACTTTTATCTCAGTGTTTTGAAGTTTGCTAAGCTCCATAATAGCCTTAAAGTCTGTAGCTTCCATATAAGAGGTAGTTATTACTCTTAGCCTTGTACCTTCTCTATTAGTAAATTCCTTTAGCTGCTCAATAATGCATCTAAGTCCACTCCATTTTATAAAGGAAACTAACATATCAATACTATCTGAACTTAAAATCTCCTTTTGTAGCTCAGACATCATGTTAGGTTCATAATGAGAGCCTGTAAATAGCGAACTTTCAGACAAAGGCGTTGCTGGTCTTACATCCTCCACTTTTCTAAGAGCTCTAACACTATTAAGCTTAGAATAAACTGAAGTTAAAACTTCTCCTTCTTCTGAAAGCTTTAACTTTTCAAACTCATCATCCTCTAGGTTCTGAGCTAAGATCTCAATTATCTCATTGCAGGTTTTAATCTGTTTAAGTAATGCTTCCTTGCTTTCATTTGCACTGAAATCATCTCTTATATATCTCAAAGCCTTTCTAGTTACCGCTGATATATAACTAGAAAGACGTTTTCTTGCCTCTTCCACATCTATTTTTTCCTTAGAGATATCATACTTACCATCTTCTAAGGCATCTAAATCACCTTCTAGCTTTTCGCTTATTAATTCTTCATAAAGTCCTTCTTTTATCATGGAGACACCTCCTCATCTATATATAACTGTATTACTTTTTAATAAAATCTGAATTTATAATTAAATTACCGATAATAGTTAGCAATTTTACTATATAAGTTTTATTAGATAGAGCTTGGGTATTTATTGCTAATTCAATTTTAGCAAAATTAGACATAATATACCATAGTTATAGAAGTGTAAGTTTTTGTGTATAAAAAAATCACTGGCTTTTATTTACCAGTGATTGAACATTCTATTTTAAGATTGAGTTTGATAACTTTTTTATAAATCAGCCGTGCTATTTCCCAAAGTATTTGCTATACATCCTATAAATCTTTCAAAATCAACAATATTATTCTGAACAATATCATATATCATTTCGTCACTTATATTAAAATACATATGAACTATTCTATTTCTAAATTTCGCCATATTAAAATACACTGCTACATCTTTAATATCTATGACTCCATTATCAGCTAATATTTGAAAATGGTCTTTATTATCCTTTGGCTTTCCCCATCTATTTCTTGCAATTAAATGACTAGAAATATCTAGCATTGCTTCTATACTCACTTGTAATAGATATTTAGCACTATCTACTTTTGTGAAATCATCTATGAATTCATCTTTATTAATTGATTGCAATTTTCTTAACTTATTTAAGCATGTATTCATAAATACTAATTTTTGATCTATCTTATTTTTATCAAATTCCATTAATCTCTTTACTCCTAACCCCATAACTTTCATAAAAATCTTGCATAAATCTATCTAAATAGTATTTCTCATCTCTATATCTATTAAAAATCTCCTCCATAAAATCACAGACTTTATAATAATCTTTCTCGTAAAGGCTTTTTCCTTCATCTATAACTTTAAATTGTAATGTTATAGGCGCAGAAAGTAGGTTAATTGTATCAATATTATCAAACTCCACGATTTCACTAATTCTACAGGATATGTCCATCTCATCCATGATCCCAATTTGCTTATCAAATAACAATGCTATATCAATATCACTGTCTTCTGTTTGTTTTTCTGTTCCATAAGATCCTATAAACCATGCTGCTAGAATATTATCGTTATTTTTAAAGTAATCTTTTAAATCGTCTAGTTTTGCATCGATATTAATCATAAAATTCTCCTCCTTTCCAAGGTTCTCCTATTTTTATATGCTAAAAATATCTTATTTACATTAATTATACCCTAAATTCAGATTTCTTAAAATATAGTTACCCAACTGATGATAAAAATTTTGTTTTTAAGTTAATTATTATGTACTTTTACTTTAACTATACCTCTGAAGTAAATCTGCACTTTGGATAAGCACTACAGCCTTTAAACTTGCCATATTTTCCATTTCTAACTACTAACTGCGCGCCACATTTTGGACAGATATCTTTGCTGACTTTGTTATTATTTTCAGATACATTTTTACGGATAGCTTGTACATGTGCTTTTCTATTATCTTTACTGTCCACATTTAAGCCAATCAGTTTATTGTATATTTGCTCTTTCATCGTATTTGTTATAGTTTCATCTTTATACGCTTTTATGGTTTTAGGTAAGTTAATAGTATACACAACTGGTGTTTTTGTTTTTACTTTTAAATCTGCTTTTGTAGTAAAGGTTACTATTGGAATATAATTAATTTCCTTGAATTCAGCCAGTGTCTCCTTCAAAGCTTGCACATGCCCATAATTCTGCTTTATTGGATTATGTAAGAATTCTCTTCGTTTATATATTGTTTGTCTCCATTTATCATCAAACTCATTTCCAGTAATCCATCCCTTATAGTTCTTTGTTTCTATAACGAAAATACCGTAATTTGATATTATAAGATGATCTATTTGAGTTGTTTTATTTCCCACCTTCAGCATTATATTATTAATAACTTTATATTTATTCTCATCTAAGCTTGATAAGAGAAATGCTACAGATTTTTCACCAAAAAAGCCTTTAATTTTAGGTCCAAATAAGCTTAATAGCCCCGCTAAAATCATCAGAACCCACAAATACCATAGTTTAAATATTAAATCAATCATATCTACATTATCCTTTCACTTCTAAAAACTTCCACATATAATGTTCTTTCTTATTCAATCACCATACTGAAGCTTAAATTATATTACTTATTCTTGAGCTTTATCATTCTTATATAACTTAATTAACTCTTCCAATGTAATCTCAATACCAATTTTCTTTAATAGATCTTTTCGCTCATTATAAAATTTCTCAAGCATAACTTCAAACCCTTGTCCTAAATGTATTTGTTTATGACAATTACAACAGAGAGAAACAATATTTTCTTCAACATCTAGTGATACATCAAAATTTTCATGATAATTGATCGGTACTAAATGATGAGGCTCAGTATATTGTAAGTCCGAATTTCTCCTTGTAAAGGTTAAATGATTATTATCAAATTCACACTTATAATTTGCATGTCGTAAAGCATTTAGTGCAACCATACGACTTCGAGGATATGAATATTTATTTTTTATGTACATAGGCTGTTTCTTAGGTTTAGTTTTACCACTGTACTCAAAATACGGAGTACCCTCAGAAACATCACTATTTGCAATATCTAAAACAAGATCATCATCTGAATAACTATTATCAGAAAATATATCTAGTTCTTCTATAGCTTGCACAAGTTCATCTCTAATCGTCCATTCCCAAGCTTTTGGTTTTGTATCAATAAGTTTGCTTTTCATCACAACAATAAATCTTGTACCTTTAGCTATTCCACCTACCCCTTTTACAACAAATCTTCCAAGTTCTTTTTGCACTCTTCCAGCTAAGCCGTTAATTACCCCATTAGCGCTCATACTATGCTCATTATATTTTCTCCCAATGGCACTACAGGTAGCTGAGCATCCAGGCTCTATATACCATTTTCTTAAAGATTCTTTGCTTTTATCATCAAATACCTTAGGATTAACTAGAAGCTCTTTCCATTCCTCTACTGTTATATCAATATCGCAGCAATATTCATCATCAATAATTTCACATATTTTTTCAACCATGTTTGTCTCCCCCAGTCATCCCCAAGCTTTTCACTTATTAGCTATTCATAAACACTTTCTTTACGCATAAATACTCCTTTTTCTTCCAATAAGTATTTATTGTAGTTTCTAAGTATATTTCCTTGTTAAAGTTACTAGAAAACTTGACGTTAGATAAACACCTAGTATCCCTTCACTTGCAGCAAATAATTTTATAATATCATGCGGAACTATATCACCATACCCTACTGTTGTAAAAGTAATTAATGATAGATACATACTATTTCCAACAACACTATACCAGGATCTATTTGTATAATTAGTACCATATTTAAATACTCCAGAACATATCATATATATTAAAAAGTAAACGATAATGACAAATATCATAGAGTACACTGTCCTTTTCCAACTTGTAAAATATTTTGTAGTTAAATCAACAAAGCCGTCTAAAAGTTTTATTCCTTGTTTTCCTTTACTTTCATGCTTCTTATACATATAGTATGTATCTAGATATTGTTCAATCTTTCCATTCTGCTTATATATCTCACTTGCATTAAAAAATGTCCACTTACTATATTTCTCTTCTCCCTCAAAAGGTCTGTACTTTTCTGCTTGTAATTTTTCATAGTCTAATAGGCATCTATGCCCGAAGCTAGTTTTATACAAATAAAACTTTCCTTTTATCTCTTTGAAATCTATAACTACAGAGGCATAAAATTCAGTATTTTTAAAGTATACAGCGCCATCCTTTGTAATATTCATATCACTAAATTTTGCTTTCTCTTCAAACTTACATTCATCTATCTCCCATTTACAATTTATTGTTTCATTTTTTACATTAATGCTTTTGAAGCTACATTCTTTAGCTAAAAAATTTTTCCCGTTTTTGAGAAAATCAAATTTACCTTCAATAGAATAGTTAAATTCACAATTATTTATTTGAAAATTATTGTTTACTGTTAAATTATTAAAATTTAATGCTGCATTAAATTTAGTATCTTCTATTGTTAAATCAGTCACCTCTACATCTCTAAAATGCATATCATCACTTTTAAAATTATTGATCTTAAGCTCCCCATTTACTGTAGTATTATCTATACTAAGTCTTACAGAATCTTTTACAAGCAAACCTTCTATAAATATAGAATTACTAATATCCACACCACTTATAATATTTGCCTCTTTAAAGTAGCAATTTTCAATATTAATATCATGATAATTATCATAGTCACTATAATATTTCTTAAAAATCCTATCGTAATTAAATTCAAACTTATCTATAAAAACCATATTGATAAAGCTTTCAAATTTGCTGCTGAATTCAATATATTCGTCTTCATTTGTAGTAAGACGAGCTTTATCTAGCAAATCAGAATTCTTAGCATTTTCTTCAATAAACTCAAAATTAACTATAGCACCATCTAAAGCATCTTTTTTAAACTTGGCTTTGTTTAAATATATATTCTCATTCTTACCATAAACGTAATACTCCTCTTTAAACTTATCCATTTCTTTAATATTATTTAGTATCTTGTACTTCTTATTTCCTAATTCTTTAATTACTACATAATCGCAAACATCTAAATTATTGATAGATACTATATCATCAACTTGTAAAATTTTTATATCCATTAGACTCCCACCTTTTGCTTTTGTTCTTCAATATAAAATCTTATCACAAGAGCACTATTTTATTTGTCGGCATTTGTCGCAATGCAATATTTTTTGTTAGTAAAACAGCGTAACTTTATACAAAAAAAATAATCACCGTTGATTAAACACCAGTGATCATTAATGCTTTCTTTTATAAAGACCCCATGACTCTATAGTTTATATAACACCACAAATGAAAGAAAACTTACCTATGAAATCTAGCTAAAAACCGCATAGTTCAAGCATCTATGTCCTTAGCAGCCAAAATATTGTTTTCTTATACTCTCTACTATTTATTTAAGAACGTCATATCCTTAAATCTACGCAAAAATAAAAATAAGCTAGCTGATTAATTTAAATCAGTCTAGCTTATTCATACTTTCTAATCTGCTGATGGATAGTCAGTCCCCATAGTCTGAACTACGCCAAAACCAGAATTAGCATGTCCACCACTTAGAACTGGAATAATAAGTGTTGCAACCATAACTACACATAAAAAAAGAACTTTAGTATTTTTTTTCATAGAACTTCACCTCTTAAAATAATATATTACATCATGCATTGTAATTATATTATATATTATACAATTTTTTATTAATTATGAATACAATTGCAGATACTTTATAACACATATGCTTCTAATTTGCTTAACATATCAATACAAACTTCACTTTTTTCTTCCATTACAGATACTTGAGCTAGTTTACAAAGTGCATATCCTTTACCATATTCAACATTATAATAATCAATTGTTTCTATATATCTATTTAAAGTATCAGAGACTTTTTCAAACTCTTTTCTTGACTCATATGCTTTAGCTAAGTCTTTGTAGCTGTCGAAAAGCATATCAAATGTTTTATATTCTTCAGCAATATCTATTGCTAAGTTAAAAAGCATTGTGCTTTCTTCGAAGAAACCTAGTTTAAACAACACCTTTGCTTTTGTATTTAAGGTATTAGGTAAAGCTATTTTATTCACTTTTATCTTTAGTGCTTGAGCTTTATTTATATATTTCAGACTATTGTTAAAATCACCTGTCTTATAATAAAACTCTGCTATATTATTATATAGAGCTGATAGTATTAGATCATTTGTATCACCAATTTCATCCACTAAGTCAAGATATTCTTTCAGTGCCCTTGAATCAACCAATTCCATTAGAGCATTTGCTCTAGTCATCTTTGCATTTATAAATACTATTTTATCTACTTTAGCCTCAGATTTTAATATTGTTTCATCAAGTACTTGTATACACTTAATATATTGTTTTGATTTTGCATATACAATAGCAATATTTAGGTTTGATTTAAAATAAATCTCAAAATTATTTTCTTCCAAAGAATGAGCTATTGCTTGTTTAAAATAGTATTCTGCCTCTTCATAGTCACTTCGTCTTTCCTGACAAAATCCTAGTTTTTTATATAGTAAAGCTTGTTTATTAAAATCTCCTATCTCTTGATATTTTCCTAAAGCTAGTCTAAATTTCATAAATGCATTAAGATAATCTTTTTCTGCTAAAAGCTTTTCCCCATACGATTCGTATATTTTAGCTAGTAAATCATCTATATTAAAATCTGTAGCTATAGTAATAAGCTCTTCAAGTTCCTTATCACTATTGTTTATTTTCATGTTTTCTTCAATATAATACCGTGCATCTTCTTTTGGCTGTCTTGAAAAATACTCATCATCTATATCAAGCGTTACAGAAATTTTCATTGCAAGTTCTTTAAACTTTGATACCAACTTTTGCGAACTTGCCTTACTGACATTTCTTCTCCCGCTCTCCATCATGCTAATAAATGCTCTAGTCATATTTACTGATTCTAAATCAGCTTGGTTTACCCTAAATTTTTTACGCATTAGTTTTATCTTTTCACTTGGACTATAAAACTCCAAAGCAACCACCTCTTTCACTTACAGTTTACATTTCAATACAATTACATATAATTATACTACTTTTTGTATACGATAAAAGAGTTTTTAGTTAATTTATTCTATAATTATACATTTTATTGGATAATGTTAATTATAAATTTCTTTTTTTACATATTTATATGTGTAAATATTCATACACTAACATTTATGTTACAACAAATGCATCCTACAGTATCATATTCAATCTATATTTTTCGTACTCGACTTAATAATATAAAGTATTTCTATTATCCCTATTATTAGGCTTTCTTTAAATCACAATATTTTTATAGATATTTTAAAAGTTTACGTCATATTATTCTTCTAGTTATAAGGCTAGAAGAGACAACAAAAAAGCTGCCTTCAAGAAGACAACTTTTTATAATCTAAATAACTTTAAGTCAAAAATATATTCATTTTATTTTCTCGTTGATGTACTTAATTTTTGTACTTATCCAATTCACTTTAACTACATTAACTAGTTTAGAGTTCCTAGCTCAACTATTAATTTATACATGAGTTAAAAGCTCTAGAAGTCTGTATTTTGGGCCATGTATAAATTAAGCTTAAACATAGGAACTATTTATTTACCTTATTCTAAATTTTAAAATTAACTATAACATTTTATATAAAGTTCCTTATTTATAAGTACCAATAACTTTTTCAAATTTCTTTACCACTTCTTTTAAATCTTCTTTGGAATCATATACTTCTGTTAAAGCTTTATAATTTTCAAGTAGCATATCAAAGGTTTTATTTTCTGCAGCAATACTAGCACCTAAATCAAACATCATAGTGCCTTCCTGTACTAATCCTAGCTTAAGAAATACTTTACCTTTTATATTTAAAGTATTTGGTAGCGCAACTCTATTCACCTTATTCTTTAAAGCATGAGCTTTATTTGCATATTCTAAGCTTTTTTTATAAGCATCTTTTTTGTAGTAAAATTCTGATATATTATGATATAAAAATGACATGACTAAGTCATTGGTATCCCCAACTTCATCCACTAAAGAAAAATACTCTTTTAATGCACTATCATCCTTTAACTCCATTAAAGCATTTGCTTTAGTCATTCTGGCATTAATTAACACTTGTTTACTGGGCTTAAATTTTGCGTTTAATATCTTTTCATCAACAGTTTGTATACATCTACTATATTGTGCAGATTTTGCATATACAATGGCGAGATTAAGACTTGATTTAAAATAAACTAACATATTACTTTCTTTTAAAGAATATTCTATAGATTGTTTAAAATAGTATATAGCCTCTATATATTCACCTTGTCTTTCCTTACACACTCCAAGTTGTTTATGTAAGAAAGCTTGCCCACTATTTTGCCTTATTTCTTGCAATTTTCCTAAAGCTGAATTGTAATTAATAAAAGCATTAACGAAATCCTTCTCTGCTAAAAACTTTTCTCCATTCATTTCATATATTTTTGCTAAGAGATCATATATCTCAAAATTTACGGCTATATTTGTGAGCTTATCAAGTTCCGTATGGTCATTATTCTTTATAAGTTCCTTTTCAATATGAAGCCTTGCATCTTCCTTTGCCGATCTTGAGAAATATTCATTATCTATATCTAATGTTAAAGATTTATTCGTTGCAATTTCCTTAAATTTTAATACTAACCTTTCTGAACTCCTCTTACTTACGCTTCTTCTACCATTCTCCATCATACTGATAAAAGCCATAGTCATATTATCCGTCACTAGGTCAGATTGCCTTACCCCAAGTTTTTTTCTCATTAATCTTATTTTTTCACTTGGCTCAAAAAACTCCAAAATAATCACCTCTTTTTTACTGTTTACATATCAATACTCTATTGTATAATTATAACAATATATTTACAAATTAAAAACTTTTTGTTAACCAGCAAATACATTTAAAAGATATGAATAATTCAAATAAATATCATATAAACTCTTCTCTTTATTCTCCATATAAAACTCCTCCCTTAAGAAAGAACATTTATAAATCAATATATATGAAAGTTTAAAAGCAATAAACGTTATCTCCTTATTAATACAATTATCTTACTGTAAATCTCTATTTATTTTCTATTGCGTAAAGAATTCACTAGATTTGTTTTTCGAAAAGTTGTTGACTAGTCAACATCAATCTAATACAATAAGTGTTGACTAGTCAACAAAAATTAAGGTGGTTATAATCATGGAAAAAGAAAGCATGCATTTCATAATGTACATTAGTAAGATTTTTAGAAACACACAAATATATTTAGATAAGGTTTTAAAAGAATATGGACTAAGTAGTGGCGCTTGTTCATATCTATTTGTCTTAGAAAAAAATGAGGGTATAGGCCAAAATAAACTGAGTGAAGAAATAGGCAATGATAAGGCAATGTCAGCAAGGACTATTACAAAACTAATAGAGCAAGGCTATGTATATAAAGAGCAGCATGAAAAAAATAGTAGAGCTTATAAGTTATATTTAACAGAAAAAGCTAAAGAGATTATGCCAAAGATCCATGAAGCAATTCAAGCTTTGGTTAATTTAGCATCAGAAGAGTTATCTGAGGAAGAAATGCTTATTACTATGGACTCTTTAAAAAAGATATATGATAGCACCCAAAGATTTAGAGAATAATGAAGATTACATAGGTTTAAACTGGAGGAATTAAAATGAAATATAGAAATAATGACTTAGAACTTAATAAACTTGGATTAGGCTGTGGAGGGATGAGAGGTGATGCTAATAAAGCTGAAAATATAGCAACAATTCATGAAGCCTTAGATTTTGGAGTAAATCATTTCAATACAGCAGATTTTTACGGCTCTGGAGAGAGCGAAATGGTGATTGGTGAAGCTCTTAAAGGTCAAAAGAGGTATAAAGCTTATATATCAGTAAAGTTCGGTATGCAAGTTGCACCTAATGGCGCTATGTATGGGTTGGATGTAAGACCCGAGTCAATAAAAAATTATCTTACTTATACTCTTAAAAGGTTAAATTTAGATTATATCGACCTTTACCAACCAGCAAGAATTGACTTAGGCATCCCAGTTGAAGAAACAATTGGAGCTATTTCTGATTTAGTTAAGGCTGGCTATGTTAGACATATTGGACTTACTCAAGTTGATGCTGATACCTTAAGAAAAGCTAATTCTGTACATCCAATAAGCTTTATAGAAAGTGAATATTCCTTATTTAATAGAAGTATCGAAAGAGATATTATACCAACTGCAAGAGAGCTTGGCACAGGTGTAGTTGCATTTGGTGCCCTTGCACATGGATTACTTAGTGGCACATGGACAAAGGATAAAGCACATGCATATAATTCATTTATTCCTTTATTCTTTAAAGAAAACATAGACAAAAATCTTCAGCTTGTAGAAGATTTACGTAAAATAGCTGATGAGAAACATATCACTATACCACAACTTGCTCTTGCTTGGCATTTATCCAAAGGTGATGATATTATAACCTTAGTTGGTGCTTCAAGAAGAACTACACTTCAAGACTCATTAAAATCTCTAAATGTGATTTTAAGTGCAAGTGATATTGAAAGAATAGAAAAAGCTATACCTGAAGATAAAATTGCTGGTGCTAGTTTCCCTAAAAGAGAGTTTAAAAATGGTGTCGCAGTACGTTAGTATACACTTCATAAATTTGTCAAAATAACTTAAACAAACAGCCAAGAATAGAAAGCTGTTATCTATTCTTGGCTGCAATGATTACACATAAAATACACCTCTAATTGCAAGTCTTTGCTATTAAGTATTTTAGTCACTTCTATCAGGAAATAAACAATACAAGATTTGTAATTTTCTTGTGGATGGATAAAGTTTTTATAAATAGACCAATTTTAAAATTAGGGTTTGATGATAGTTTCGATAAGTTTTCCATTTTTCTCAACCGTCCAGGTATGGTAAATATATAAGAAATCAGGACTAGATTCAATTGTATGATCAGAGAATTCATCAGAATTATAACTGTACACATCATCTTTATATCTAAATTGTATTGATGTTCTTGTTCCATGTATTAAGACTGTTTCCTTAAGTTTTGGATCATTCATTAAAAAATCATAGCTTTTTTCAAAAATAGAGTGTAGATCTGAAACGTCTTTAGGTGGAGCTTTTAAGTTGTAATCAAAGCAAAAAGAAGCATTTTGAGAATATATTTTTGCTGTTACAATATTGCTATTTGAAGCTTTAATCTCTTTCATAAAGTTCTTAGCAGTAAGGGTCTTATAATAACTACGCATAGATAAGTACGAAAGTACAATAAATGAGATAGAAAAGATAGCCCAAATTACGGCTACGATTATAACAGCTAATAAGGAACCCTCAAAAATAGATCTAACCTTATGCTTCATAAAAACCTCCTAGAACGCTTTTTTATAATATACTATATTTTACATATTAGTTCAATCAAGTAATTTAAAGCAAAAGCATATTTTTAGATTATTAGGTACGAGTTTATTGATAATGACTGTTTTTATTTTTCTTTGCCATTTTCCCTAATATACGTAATATATTCTTGCTTTTTCATCAAATATGAAGGATGGTACAATCCAGTTGGCGGATAAAATTCATCATGGATATATGTGAATCCAAGTTTTTTAAGTAATCTAGAAGAAGATATATTTTTAGGATTATGACCAGCAAAAAGTGCATCAGCTTTAAGGTTGTTAAAAGAGTATTCTATAACTGCTAAGCATGCTTCTTGTGCTAAACCTATTCCCCAATGTTGAGCCTTTAAATGTATCCCCATTTCATAAATATTCTTTTCAGAATCATATGGTCTCACACCACAACATCCTATATTTTCACCTGATTCTATAAGATATATTGGCCAATATTGAACCCTAGCATTATTGTACGTTTCTATTTCTTTCTTAAGTCTTTCCTGTACTTGTTCCTTTAACATAATCCCATCTACAACAATATATTTCGTTACTTCAGGATCTCCCCAAAGGTTTAAAGCATCAGAAATATCATCTTCCTTCCATACTGAAAAACCTAATCTTTTTGTAGTCATAAAAAATTTTCTCATAGTATACTCTCCTGTAACATTCCACTTTATAGGATTCCTCGCTCAACTAAAGATGAATCACTTCAATCCGAAATCTATTTTATTCTTATCAACTCTTAATTATATTTAAGCACAGCAATCCCAGAATAATCATTGATATTAGCTTTGTTTAATTCCAGTACATCTTGTTCCTTTACTTTAAGCCCTGAAGCTTCTATAAATTTGTCAACTTTTCCAAATAAAAAGCCAGCTAGCCCTAATGCTTTAGTTCTGTAATGCATCGGTATAATCACTTTAGGGTTTAACTGCTTCATTACACTAACTGCATCAACAGCATCTATAGTAGCTCTCCCACCAACAGGAAGAAGTAGTATGTCTACTTTACCTATTTCCTTAATAAGATCAGCGTCCAAAGTATGTCCAAGATCACCACAATGGCAAACATTTATTCCATCAACTTTAAAGTTATAGATTTTATTTTTACCTCTCTTTGCTCCTGAAACTTTATCATGGAAAGTCTCAACACCCTTTATTTCAATGCCATCTTTTGAAAAGACCCCTGTTTTATTTATATGTGTAAAATCACTTTTCACTGCATCTATATTATTATGATCACCATGATCATGACTTGTAGATACTATATTCGCTTCAATTTCAGGCATTTTATACCCCAGCATATTATGAAATGGATCTGTTAATATCTTAGTTCCATTTTCAGAAGTTATCATAAAACATGATTGTCCAAACCATTTAATCTTCATTTAAATCGTCCTCCTTAAAATATCTAAATTTCTTTAACCTATGGAAGTATTCATTCTTTTATAAACTTTAAAATAAACTAGTATGGCATTAATCAGAAGTAATGCACCTGTAATAAAGAATACGTATCTGATACCAAACCAGGCTGCTACTTGTCCGCCTAAAACAGCACCTCCAAATACACCTAAATAGCCTGCTGACATATTAATTCCAAAAACCCTGCCTGTAATTTCACTTGGAGTAATTTTCTTAATCAATATATTTACAGAAGGTATCAGTCCAGCACTGGTTAATCCTAATATAAATCGAAGGCCCATTAACTGCCAAGGATTTGTTACAAAAGCTTGTGGTATAAAATCAATTCCTGCAACAATAAGGGCTATTAGCATAACTTTATGTACTCCAATTCTATCTGATAATTTTCCAAGTCTCGGAGCAGCAATTATATTTGCGAGGCCTGAAGCTGAAAATGCTATCCCAGCCAAAAGTGCAATATGGCTACTGTTTTTTGATAACTGACTAATATATACTGTTATAATAGGTTCAACAGAATACAATGCTACTGTTAATATAAAAAATGTAATAAGTATAGTTATTGTCAAAGTCTTTTCAGGAACAGACTCCCATACTCCCTTCATGCTAAGGGACTTTTTATCTGAAGGAGTAAAAGCTTCCTTAACAAATAAAGAAACAGTAATAAACGCTACAAATAACAATCCTCCAGTTATAAAAAATACATTTTTGATTCCAAAGTACTCTGATATATATCCGCCTATTATTGGTCCAAGCAAAGAACCAGCTATACTTGCAGTTGAAAGTGTGGATAAAGCCTCACCAGCATGTTCCTTTTCTGTCTGAGTTGCGATAAGTGTGGTGCATGCAGTACCGAAGCCTGTTATAACCCCTTCCAATAATCTTAATCCAACTAATACATATGCATTGGGAGCAAAACCCATACAGCCTATAACTATTGCCATACCTAGACTCGATCTAAGTAACATTGGTTTTCTACCAATTTTATCAGCAACATGACCCCAAATTGGTGAGAAAACAGCTGAAATTATATATGTAATTCCAAAAGCTAGTCCTGATAACTGTGCAATTAAAGCTGAATTATTAATTCCAAGATGCCTTATATAAAGAGGCAATACCGGTGCAATTTGACTCATGCCAATGCTGGATACAAACATTCCAAACCAGCATACAATTAGATTTCTTTTCCACATCTTCATTTGTAGCTTCACCCTCCATAATATATAATCATGTGCTAATTATAATCATGAAAATGGCTTTGTTCCATGCAAAATTTTATTCCCCATGGACATTTTTATGATAAAATTCTAAAGGACTTATGCCCTCAATCTTTTTAAAAATCCTGCTAAAGTAAAATTCATCAGTAAAGCCTAAAGTTTTAGCTACTTCTTTTATTTTTTTATCACCATCAATAATTAGTCCTTTTGCCTTATCAACTTTTATCTTATTAAAAAACTCTATCACTGAATATCCCGTAGTTTCCTTAAAAACTCTAGATAAATACGCAGGAGACAAGCACACCAGTTCAGATAATTCTGTCAAAGTAATCTTATTATCAATGTTTTGGCTCATATACTCTATAACTTTATCCACTTTTAAAGAAGCTGAATAGTTATTGTTATTATTTTTTATATTTTGAAAAATCTCAAATACTAATTCCTGAAATAAAGTTTTCGCTATGAACTCATAATTCGGGAGTTTTGACATCCAATTATCTACCAACTTTTTAAACACATTATTTACCACATAATAATCCTTTAAGTTTTGCACAAAATCAAATGGTAAAGTGTCAACTTCCTCTGAAATATCCCATTTATCATTATCAAATCCTACTGTTGCATAACTGAAATGTACTGAAAAAAAGCAAATAGGCTCCACTGAATCTATTTCTATAGAGTATGGAATATTTGGGCAAAGATATAACAAAGTCCCCTCCTTAAGCTCATAATTTTTATGTGCTACGCTAATATTCCCCTTTCCCCTGGTAACTAAAAAAAGTTCATGATGCTGCAGGGTTCTATTGACTCTACTTGAGTATTTCGGTACCCCACCTGGTTGCCTGCTATTACAGTAATGAATATGAAAAAATAGGTTATTTATTTTCATAATTTCCTCCATCATAGTCTAAGATTAAATTCAAAAAAATCAAAATCACTGGCTCTATTACAATCTTTAGGACACATTTTTTTATTGTGTGCAAAATTTCGATCCTATATGAATCACTATATTTCATATTTTGTAGAATTGTGGTATTATATGTAATAGAAGTTAAATCTATTGAATTTTAAAGAATAAAAGATCTCCGAAGATTAGTATTTAGCTGAAATTTATTAAAAGTAATGCATATATTATAAAATTTGCATAGAAAAAATAGCGCTTATTAGTGGCTACATGTCTTTGATGGGTTTACCAATCTTTAATAAAGTTTTAGATTCACCCTCATGTGCATGGTATTAAATATTTTTTAAATTTTATGTTCATAAAAGCTATTTTAACTTTACTTTCGGAGGAGTGGATTATTCATGAAATATTTAAAATTTGATAGAAGCATAATTTGTTCAGCATTTATGAGTTACTTTGTAAATAAGGTTGATTCTATTTCAACCTTTTTAATGAGCAACTCTTATCAGATAATGACTTTAGCTATTCAAGGTATAATAATTCTTGTGATATCATTATTATTAAGTAAATTGACTGACAAATAAACTTCTAGGAGCTATATTACCTAATATAGCTTCTTTTTATATTTATAAATAAATATAAACTTACTTTGAAAGCAACTTCGTATTTTATAGTGTAAATTTCTAGAATAAAAATTAGCACTCACACATAAATAGCTGATGCTATTCTTTCAAGCTTAACTGTTCATATTATTAATATTCTTTTATTAATTTGCAATCTGTTAAATTTGCATTAGTAAATATAGTTTCTGAGCAATCACTTTTGCTCAACCTATATCATAGTATTAGAGAAATCTGAATCTGATAAATCTGCTTTATAAAATCAATCTCATTCAAAAGCCTTTTGAGATCTTCCTAATTCTACTTAGTTAGTTCTTCCACACACTTTTTTATATACTCAAACTTGACTGGAGCATAATCCCATCTTTCCACACTAACACAGGCTGATTGTTTAGCCACAGTTGGATACATCTCAGTTCCATGGACATGTCCATACAGATAAAAAAACGGAGTTGCAGAATTGATATACTGTGGAGGCTGATGTTGCATTACTATAAACTCGCTATAGACAATTGGATATTTGTACACTTCATCAAAACCACATTCCATCCACTCCCTTATCGTTAGATGATTATCGTGATTGCCCATAATAAGTATCTTTCTTCCGTTTAGCTTATTAATAATCTCCTTCATTTTTGATAATGAATAGGAGCTCACATCGCCAAGATGAAATACTATATCATCTTCCTTTACTACGCTATTCCATGAAGCAATCATTTGCTTATCCATGTCTTCAATATTTGAAAATGGTCTCTTTTCATATGCTATTATATTTGCATCACCAAAATGTGTGTCTGCTGTTATAAAAACTTCTGCCATATTGTACACCTCATCTCAAAAATAAGTTAAATATATTCTAATTAAGATATAATATTTTATACTATTGAAACTTTCTCAAAAAATCTTTTAACACTCTTTTTGTTGCATTTCCTGCAAGATTTATTCTTTTTTCCACTTCCATTATAATTTCCGGATTCTTTTTAATTAATAATCGTCCTAGTTCATTATCAAAGGTTCTTAAAGAATCGATACACATTTCAAATAATTCTTCGTCATCAATAAGAAGCAACTTACATATTATAGTTAACTCTTCTTCAATTACTTGATTATCAATGCAATATATTAGCTTTCTTTGCCAATCTAAATCTTTATTTAATACTTCATTGAATAATTTCTGCCAATCATTGCTCGAAAATTCATTCAAAATATCTCGCGCAATAGAAAATCCATCGTCATACCAATAATCAACTGTTGTTTCTGCTGATAAAAATTCATCTAATTCATTATACATCTTATCGCCTCTTAACTTGTTTAAAATCCAGCTTATCTCTGTGTAGTAGTATTTCCCTATGTTTTATATAAAAACATTTTAGTCAATTCTAAAATCCAATTTTCCTTTATGAATATACAACCAAGTATTAAAGAAACCACTTCTCGGATGTCCATACATATAGTTCAGAATTTTTATATCACCAACCTGCCATCTTTCATAACTTGTGCCCCAATACGAATCTCCTGTGAGATCCATATTAGGAGTATGAATCTCTATGGATTTCCCTAATGCTTTAGTACATATGTCACTTACTATTTTGTATTTATCGTGAGTATACTTATTACCAAAGTCATCTCTAATATCATAGCTTGGTTTGTATCCGCTTAAATAAAAACAATAATCAGCTTTTATCCAGGAAAACTCATTAAACTCTGCTTTATTAAATTGGTATCCTTGTTTACTTGCTTCCTTTTGAAGTTTATCTAAAATGGTGTCCATTATTTTATTAACCCTCCATATAATATTGATTAAAATGCTAATATTCAAAAAGCTTAAGATGCTCAGTCTTCTTAATATCTTTGCCAAAAACAAAAATTCTGTATGCTGTGTTTCCATTTCTATGGTTTGGTGAATCATTTCTCACATATTCTACTTTAAGATTATTCAATTCCTGTTCGATATGATTAATTTTATCTATATTAAATGAAATAGCTAGCAAATGAGATTTGCTCCATTTGTTATCTTTAAACATTAAATATGCGTAACTTACCAGTTCTTTTTCAGACTTAAACGATTTTATTATACTTTTGTTACCTCTTTCAGAATAACAATATAAATATCTGTCATTATCAACCTCTATTACATCCCCTTCTTGTGCATGATATTTTCCTATAGAAATTAGATTGAAATTATAAAACTCATCTTCAAGCCATCGCTCTAATTCTGCTATTGTTGTAAAGCTCTCTTCCTTATTTCTTTTTAAGTTATTATTTTTACTTAACCCTAAATCATCAACGTCTTTCACTTGTAGCATTTTATTAAACTTTTTAAATCTAATAAGTAAGCTCATAGTTATCCCCCCCATAACTTGTAATGATAAAAATCCCTTTATAAATCATAATTATATTATACTAATCATAAAATCTTCACCGGAATATTTATCTTTGCCCTATATAAAAGCTCAATCCATCTATTTATATCATCTGGCAGAATTGAAAATCTTTCGTCGGTAATAAATCTCATTTTTCCATCTGTTTTTATATTTGTGATATTCTCTATTATTTCTCTAAACACATCAACTGTTATAAATTTCCCATCATATTGTTTAAGCTCTTCTGTAACTTTTCCAACGACATTCTTTATTGACAATCTATCAAACTCATCAACAAACTTCCAATCTAATAGGTACAACTCATTAAAGAAAATTTCATTACTTGGATAATTATTTATATATATTGACTCCACAATATTGTCATGATCTGTAACATATATCTCTTTACCACACCTTTCACATTTACCTGTACCAACCTGTCCGTATCTTGACCCCAAATGTTCGTATAGTTTTGTTTGAGGCGCATTACAACATGTACAGTACAAAGGAAAAACACTGATATCCGGTATAAACTTACCTTCACTCTTAATTCTAATATAAACTTTATTTTTTCTATTTATAGGCAACTTCAGTATATCCATTCCATAATCCAGTCTCCTTTAGTGTTTAGTATCTATTTTACTGATATCATCAAAATCGCACATTAAATTGTTTCAATTATTAATCAACAATTTAATTCTACCAAAATTATACACACCATACTATAGTTATAAAAATGTCCTTTTTTGGGTATAAAAAATCACTGTTCTATATTCATCTAATGATAAAAAAGCATTCTGAATTGACTTACGAAATACTCTACAAATAAGCTTAATTCCCCATTATTTTTTAAGCTTTAAATGACTAGACCCCCTTAACCAGCCTCAACACAGTAACTATTTAAATTTTTCCATATAATTCTTTTTAAATTTTTCTCTGCAAAACTTTTTTCATAGATTCATATTTAACTATAGAACTATTAACCTATAAGGATATATATCTATTTAAATAGTTCTATATTTACCTATTAAAATTCTTAAATTTTTAAATATTTACCGATAAAATGCTGATTTAAATGGATTTTGTTCTTCTAAGGCATATATTTAAGTTAGTCAATTATTTTTCATATTGATGCTTTCAAAATTAATTTTCAAAGGAGATTACCTATGGTTAAGAAAAAGAGAAAAGCTGATGATATAACCGAACTGTGCTTCGATGAAGTCGTGGAGGAAAACGGAATTGTTGATGGTGAACCAACTGAAGGAGATGTAGTTAGAGCTTTTAGTTTTGTTACTGTAGATTCTGATGCTTTACTTAGTAATGATACCAATACAACAGCCACAAATGTTATTAAGGAAGATGATATTAAAGTTTCACCTGAAATAGTAGATAACAGAAAACTAAAGACAATAATGAATGATAAAACACCAGCAGTGGATGACGAACCACTGGACCTACAAAGAAACTATAAGATAAGAAAATCTACTGCGAGGATGCTTAACGAGATAAAAGCTGCTCATCCAAATGTTAATGTGTATATGAATACTATAGTTGATGCTGCTTTAAGGCACTATCACAATTATATATTTAATGAAAATGGAGACCAGAATTGGTATAAATAATTCAATTTTCATTACTCATTTTTATATTCATTGAAAAAGCACTCAATATTCCTATTGAATGCTTTTGTTATTTTAGTTTGAATTATATTCATCTGTATTAGATACAGTGGAAATTCCAAAAAGTATCTGCATAAAATCCTGTCTCTCATTCAATATACGAACTATTCTTACTGTATCTCCATCAATTCTGTAAAAAACATAGTTCTTTTCAGTGAACAGATATAAATAACTTGTCTGAACCTCACTAATACGAGAAAGTTCCCGACCTGAGTATGGAAATTGTTCCAATCTTCTAATTGTGTTAATCATCTTTTTTATAGTTAAGGTTGCAGTATCCTGACCATGCCGTTCTGATATAATATCTTTGACGCTTTGTAAATCTTCTAATGACTTTGGTGAATATGCCAATTTATACATACTACACTCCTAGTATGGACTCTACCTCATTGCTAGAGATCCATCCTTTATCTCTTGCAGAGTTTTCACCTTCTTCAAGTTTTGACATAAGCCTCACAGCTGCTCGAAGTTTATCATACTCTTCTAATTTTACTATAGCAAATTCTCCTCTACCATTTTTAGTAAGGTATACTGGATTATTAACTGCTACTTCTTTTAATACCTCTGTATAATTTCTCAAATCTGAAACAGGTTTGATATTTGGCATAGTAATCATCTCCTTTTATAATTATTATATAAAGCTTGATGAAAAATATCAATACAAATTAACATGTTAATTCATCATCAAATCTTGGTTGCTAATATCCACTACTTGATGATGAATTTTCTACTGCAACCCACCTTTAGCTTTAAAAACTTCTATCTTCTATTTATAATACTCCATAAGTTTTTTAGCCCCAATTTCAGGATGAGTATAACGTCCTCTGCTTTGTGTCTTATCTTTGTAATTGATTGCTTGCTTTGGGCAATGCTGAATGCATGCAAGGCAGCTTTCACATTGATTATGAAATACAGGTTTTTTATTCTCTATGGTTATATTTTTAGCAGGGCATACCTTCTGGCATATTCCGCAGGAAATACATTTATCATTAACGTTAAAATTACTGTCAGTAGAGTGGATTCTACTAGTGCTTTTATTATAAATACTCTTAATAAGTTTATTAATAGAGCGTGACTTATTTGTTACCTTGTTTTCTATATTCTTAGCTATTAGTGGTATCTTTTCGTTTGACTCTCTAGTGATCTTGTCTACATTTTTGCTCATGCTGTAAAAAGTTAAGGCATTTTTATACATTTTAATTCCAGCGTTATAGTTAAGCTGCACTCTCTTTTCCTTAAGCAATGAGCTTGTCATAGATATAGAATTACCAGGTATACCCCCAAAGGTTGCTACAGCAAAATAGTAGGTAGAGCCTTGCTTTGGAAAGCTTGCATTTTTTATAAATTCTGCAACCATCCTCGGAAGTCCCCAGAAATATACTGGAAAAACAAAGCCTATTCGTTCATATTCCTCTGGTATTTCCATTCCTACATCCTTATTTATTGCTACAAGTTCGCACTCTTTTAAGGTTTTAGCTATCTCTTCAGCTACCTTTAAACTATTTCCTGTTCCAGTGAAAAAATAAATCCTATTTTTCATTGTCTCTTCCCTCTAATTCTTCAAATATATTTTCAACTAACCTATCTATTTTAATGATGTCCTCGCAATCCTTTTTTTCATCCATCAAAGTTTTTATTTGGGTCATAAATTCAATCATTGATCCAAACAAATTCTGCTTTCTAATTAATTCTAGTTTCTTCTTATTAAATATGCTCAAAAGCTCAGAATAATTCCTTGCATCATGGACTCTCATATACTGAAAAACCTGCTTTATTTCTGCCAAAGTAAAGCCACCAAATTTCATTACCTCAGCATATTGCAAATCTCGTATATCCTGGGCTGTATAATAGCGATATCTATTATCCGAGCGCTTAGGACATACCAAACCGATTTTATCATAGTATCTTAAGGTATCCTTAGGCATTTTAATTAATTCTGATACCTGCTTTATAGAATATGTCTCCATAAAATCCACTCCTTTGAGCTCATTATAATATTGGAGTATACTCCAATGTCAATAATAATATTCCCCATAGTTTTAACCTCAAGACTATTAAAAAGTCAGCACTTATATTCACAGTGTAGCTGTAATTCTTAGGATTATAAAAACACCTGTTATAACTAAATAACAAGTGTTAATTGTTTCATTCTATTTATGATATAAAGTGTAATCACTTAAGCCCTTGCGTTAAATTCACAGAACATCCTTAGTGTTCGCTTTAAATAAAATTCAGAATTATTGGGTTTATAACCTCAGCCTTTCTTAGAGGAAAGTCATGATTTGCATTGTCTAGGAATATTGTTTTGCATTTTGGGTTTCTTTTTCCAAGTTCTTCTATGGAGCTTATCATTTCCTTAATTTCCTTTTTGCCGCATACAGCCAGCATCGGTATATTTACAATAGGATAATTAGGATTCTCATCTAGTAAAATACGATTTTTGAACCAGGCTGTATACTTCTCTGGAGTTATCTTTTTTGAATACTCAACCATGAAATCTTCCTGCTGCTTTGTATAGTGCCAGTATTTTGCTTGCAGCCTTATGAGCCAGCTAAACTTCAATATAAAACTTGAATACTTTGATATCTTTACATACTTGTCTATAGTCTTTTGTTTTGAACATACCCAGGCACTTAAAAATACTGCCTTGTCAAATAAATATTCATATCTAGATACCATTGCCACTGCAAGCTCACCACCAAGAGAATGACCAATTAGTGTAACCTTATCCTTACCTAGTTGTTTTATAAGCTCAGCCAAAGCCTTGATAGTCTTTTCAGGTTCATAGATTTCCTCCACTTCTTTGCCACTGCCGTAAAGATGGGGCACAACCAAATGGTACTTGTCCTTAAAACAATATTGATTGCAAAAAGTATCTGTAGCTGCTGCTCCATGCAGAAATACTATTGTGTGATTTTCCCTATTTCCGTATTCATTGTAGTACATATAAACTCCTCCTTATAGAAATTTTGCTTATATAACTCTAATATTTTTTCGAACTCTAAGTCTATTTCGTCAATGCTTTTATTTGTGCTTAAGGCACTTCTCATAAATCCTTCTGCGCACCATTGCAGTGATTGAAAAAGTAGAGGAATGTCTACTCCTTCCCTAAATTTTTTTCTATCTATCTTTTCAAAAAAATTCTTATAATTATAATTAATCAAGGGTTCTGAAAATCTAACTATATCCTCTATGACCTCTTCATCATTTTCTTTGTACACTTTAACTATAAATTCATATATATATCTATACTTCTTCATCAATTTGCATTTTAACCTCTGTGAATTTAGTAGTATTTCGAAAAAGTCTCTTTCCTCCACACTTCTGTTTTCATCAAGTTCTTCAATCACCAGTTTCACGCAGTACTCATAAAGGAAAAGATACAGTTCCTTCTTGTTCTTAAAATAATAGAACAAAAGACCCTTTGATATTCCTGCTTCCCGTGCAATTTCAAGAGTAGAGGTCTGGTAATAGCTTGCCTTAGAAAAAACCTTCAAAGCACTATTTATAATCTGACTTTGCCTCTCCTGAGGCAGCTTAAAAAACTTCTCATTCATATAAAACCTCCATATCAATTAACCAAAACGGTCAATGGATTATATTGTCATATTACCTCCATTGACCGTTTTAAACAAGACTGTTTTGAACATATCCGAAAAATAAACGTAACCTTAAAGTAGTCTACCAAAATCAATTAAGACCTCTAATTAACATACACTTCCCTGTTAATTAGAGGTCTTTAATTTATATCTTTTCTATTACTTTTTCTTTATCAAGCCATTTATCCTCAATATCACCTGCAGGCATTGGTTTTGCAAAATAGTATCCCTGAATTTCATCACAGTCTAATTTTTGCAAGCACTCCCACTGTTCCTTGGTTTCAACTCCTTCAGCAATTACCTTGTTACCTTTCATTTTTGCAACAGAAATAACCATCTGGATAATAGCCTTGGAATAAAAATCACTTTCTACATTGTCGATTAGTTCCTTTGCTATCTTTATTCTATCAGCTGGAAGATTTTTAAGGTAGTATAAAGACGAATAGCCTGTACCAAAATCATCAATAGCGATAGAAACACCAAGTCTTTTTAGATCATTTAAGGTTTCTTGTATATTAATGCTATTTTCGATCTGTTGAGTCTCCGTTATCTCCACTTCAAATAATTCCGGCTTAACATCATATTTTTTCAATATAGCTTCTAGTTTTTCAACAAAATCCACTTCCACTAACTGTTTTGAAGACACATTTACAGCAATTCTATAAGCATGACCAGTTTTTTCTTTCCATAAAGCATACTGCTTGGCTGCATTTTCAATAATCCAGTACCCTAAGGGAACAATTATACCTGTTTCTTCAGCTAAAGGAATAAAGTCTAAAGGAGGAATAAATTTAGTGCCACCTTCATACCAACGTATTAATGTCTCAAAGCCAGATAAGGTTCCATCCTTGCAATATACCTGTGGTTGGTAGTATAAAAGAAATTCTTTATCAAATACTACCTTTTTAAGCTTAACCTCAATATTATGTCTATTGTCAGTAATTTTTCCAATCTTGTCACTATAACTTTGAACTCTATTGAGACCTTTGTCCCTTGCCTGCATCATTGCAATATCAGCATTTTTTATCAAATTATTTTTATCTAAAGTATCCAGTGGATAACAGGAAATTCCGATATTTAAAGTAGCCTTTATTCCATGATTATCTATAAAAAATAACTCATTACACCTATCTATAATCTCCATTGCAATTGTTTCGGAAGAGGCCTCTGCCTCATAACCTTTTACCATTATTGCAAATGCATCATCGCCATAGGTAGCAATAAAGCCATCGTTCCTAATCGCTATCTGATAAAGTGCTTCAGATACACTTTTCAAAAGTTTTTCAGCAGTGTCTTTACCATATAAATATTTAATTGATTTTGACTTATTAAGTTCAATATACAATACTGAAATTAATTCATTCTGGTCAAGATGTTTTAAGCTTTTTGACAACCTAGCCTCGAAATATCTTCTACTATATAACCCTGTAACAAAATCAGTATTGTGCAGCTTAGTGATTTCCTCTGTTCTTTCCTTTACCTTTTTCTCTAATTCAAGTACATTCTTCTTTTCTAATTGTAATAATTTTTCTTGAAAAAGACTTTTTTGAGTAAAGCTAATAAGTATATAGTAAATAAGAAGCGCCATCACTAGCAAGATAAAATACTCAATTTCATCTCGTTTAAAAATAAGAACAATTAATGGTGCAGATAATATAAATATTTCCACACCCAGCTTACAGACTACTCTTTTCTTAGACCCACTTAGAATTAAATCTGGTTTTTCCTTCTTTGCTCTAGCCTTTAAAATTGCCGAAACTGCCATCAAGCTAAATGCAACCACATATGCTCCGTCAATCCATGTGTTAGCTTTATAGTCTATATAAAAATCAATATAATAATAAACGAAATCTGCAATAACAAAAATAAGTGCACCAGTTACCAAAATTGCATGATACAATGGAGTCTTTATCTTCCTTGCTGAAAATGCCCACACATTAATCCATGCATACATGATAACATCCATAATTAAGGATGCCATAGATATTGGATCAGTCAATAGCAATACCACTTTATCACTACGTTGGTCAAATACAAATAACCAAAGAAGCACCGTTATACTTACGGAAACTATTATAGCATCCAACATGGCTTGTATTTTATTCATTTTTTTCAAATCTTCATGTACTGCAAATGACGTTGCCAAAAACAGAAAAAGATTTGACATCGAATATCCGTAAACAGTAATGAAATTTTCCTCTGGATTGGTATGGAGAACCAAGGTTTGGATTCCCCACCAAGTATCACATAAAAACCATGAAAAGGCTGCTAAGGTAACCATACTTCCAAGCCATTTTAAAATTGTTATTTCTTGTTTCTTTACAAAACCATAAAAAATAACACATGTAATAATAAACATCAGGATAGGAGATAACAAATCTCCAAGCATATTATTATTTGTAATTATGGCATATGAATACAGCAGATAAACTAACGTCAATACAGGCATAAAAATCTTTTTTTTCATATTATCACCATCCTTATAGACGTTAAATCCTCAAGGAAATATTATTTTCATCTTATTTCCACTATAACACAAATTTCCCCTTATTTCTTTTTAGAATTACAACGTTTTCTCTCCCTTATTAACTAAATTCTTTAGTTTCCCTCCATTTTCTGTAACAAGGTCTTCCACACTAAATTCAAAGATTTTTTAATTTTATCTTCTTTATATATTATTCGTCACGATTGCTACTACCTTTAATTAATTTGGTTACAAGGGATTAAATTAGGAGCTTTAGTAATATTTTTTTACTATTATTTGTATCACTTCCAATATAATGCTACAATTAATTGTTATATTAAATAATGAAGATTTATCATGATACTAGAGGTAAAACAATAGAAAGATTTTTTATATTTTGTTTAGGAGGGGATATTATGGAGTTTAGAAAAATTTTTGACAGTATACCAGAACAATTTGACAAATGGAGACCACGTTATTGTGAGGAAGTTTTTTCTGATATTACTCAGTATGCAAAACTTGATAGTGCTAAAACAGTCCTTGAAATTGGTCCTGGAACAGGTCAAGCCACTGAACCGATTTTAAAAACTGGTTGTTCCTATTTGGCCATTGAACTTGGAGAACATCTTGCAGAATATACAAAAAATAAGTTTAGTTCATATAACAATTTTCATATAGTAAATGCAGATTTTGAAACCTATGACTTTGGAGAGCAGAAATTTGATTTGATATATTCTGCTGCCACTATCCAATGGATACCGGAAGAAATCGGTTTTCCAAAAGTTTATAATCTATTAAATAATGGCGGAACCTTTGCAATGATGATGACTCGAACAGATTATAAAACTCCTAACGAAGACTTATATGCTAAAATACAAGAAGTATATAATAAGTATTTTTACCCTGAACGTAAATATACTTGTAGCTTAGCTTACAGCAATGTTGATAAGCATGGTTTCATTGATTTTGAATGTCGAAATTATCATAAAACAAGAGAGCTTAATGCAGATGAATTTGTATCTTTCACCGGTACACATTGCGACCATATTGCATTAAAAGAGCCTTATCGAACAAATTTCTTTGAAGGCATAAGAACCGCTGTTTTAGATGCAGGCAATAAAATAACGCTTAATGACACTATAGTTTTGTATTTAGCTAAAAAGCCTTAACTTGCTGTTATAAGCATATTTTTTAGTTGGTAATTTTCATAAAAAAGTAAATAAGGACTGAACCCTATTAAATATAGGATTCAGCCCTCTAAAACAGCTTAATTAAATCTTGTCTAACTTTTTAGATTCAGTCCAAAAATTGCATCCCTTAAAAGTTTTTCAAAACTGTCTTTTCTGTGATTTAAGCTCTACTACGCTAAATCTTCTCCATTGCTTTCAATAACTTTTTTATACCAATAGAAGGAATCCTTACGGCTACGTGCAAAAGTTCCTTTGCCTTCATCATCTACATCAATATAAATCATGCCATAACGTTTTTTCATCTCCCCTGTTCCTGCACTTACTATATCAATACAGCCCCAAGTAGTGTAACCTAAAAGTGGAATTCCGTCTATTTCTACTGCTTTTTTCATTTCTTCAATATGTGCTCTTAAGTAATCAATTCTATATGGATCATGAATACTTCCATCTTCTTCTACAGTATCTGCAGCACCTAGTCCATTTTCAACTATCATAAGCGGCTTTTGGTATCTATCAAATAAAAGATTTAATGCATGACGTAAGCCCTTTGGATCGATTGTCCATCCCCAATCACTCTTTTGAAGGTGAGGATTTTTATAGCCAGTGTCTAAGCTTCCGCATTCCATAGCCAATTTTGTATCTTTTCCTGCAACTAGTGTGAAATAGTAACTAAAGGATATGAAATCAACGGTACCTTCTTTTAATATTTCTTCGTCTCCAGCCTCTTTGCTTAATACAATATTAGTTCTTTCAAACTCTTTTAATTTATATGCTGGATAATATCCTCTGCACATAACATCACAGTAAAATAGCATTTTGTTCATAAATTCTGTATTAGCTTCTATATCTTCTGGATCACAAGAATTTGGATATGAGAACAATCCGCCGTACATCATTCCTATCTTAAATTCTGGATCAATCTCATGTCCAAGCTTCACAGCCTTTGCGCTAGCTACAAATTGATGGTAAGCTGCTTGCATTTTAGATTGTTCGTCATCCTGTAAAACTCCTCCTGCCATCCATGGACTCATAGACATGCAGTTGATTTCATTAAAGGTTAACCAATATTTTACCTTACCTTTATATCTGTTGAAAATTGTTTCACAATACTTTACAAATAGATCTACAGCCTTTCTGCTTGTCCACGAACCATGCTTTTCTGTTAAAGCTAAAGGAGTTTCATAATGTGATATTGTAACCACTGGTTCAATACCATATTTTTTACACTCATCAAATACTTCATCGTAATGCTTTAATCCAGCTTCATTTGGAGTTTCATCATCAGCATTTGGGAAAATACGTGCCCAGTTAATTGACATACGATATGCCTTAAAGCCCATTTCTGCAAATAATGCAATATCCTCTTTAAAGTGTCCATAGTGATCTACTGCCTGATGGCTTGGATAATATAATTCTTCTTTAACTTCTCTTGTATTAACTCTTTCTTTATTAGCACTACCTGCTGTCATTACATCGGAAGTGTTTAAACCCTTTCCGTCTGTAATATAAGCACCTTCACATTGATTTGCAGCAGTTGCTCCACCCCATAAAAATCCTTTTGGAAATGCCATTTTCAATTCCTTCTTTCTATATAAAATCATTTATTGTTTATAATATGGTTCTATATTATCACTTTCGGTTCATTTATTCAATAATTTGGTTCACATTTTGAATTTTCTAAATAAGAAAATTCACCATTACAGTAATTCCCATCATTTTTCGAACTAATTAGATAATAAAAAATCCGCTAAAGCTACCTTCTTTAGCGGATTTTTTGCATATATGTGTTTCCTAATGTACATTATGGAAATGGGTCAGGCGAATAAATTCTAACTTTTTATTGTATAAACTATAAAGATGTCCTAAGCCATTTAAATCACTCTGCATAAATTATATTTATTTTATCACTGTCGAAATCAACTTTTCTATCAGTTATAACCGTAGCTTCTGTAAGCTCCCCATAGGAATAGAATTTTCTTAGATTAAACTTTGATGAATCTGCAAGTACATAGCACTTATGAGAAGCCTTGATTACTGCTTTTTTTATTTCTCCATCAAAGGATACTACTGTAGTAAAACCTTTTTCAGCATCAATTCCTATGGTGCCAAGAAAACATGTATCAAAATTCATCATGCTGATCTTCTTTTCAGTATCCTCACCTAATATAATATTATCTGAAGGCTTTGCATATCCACCAAGTACATATGTATTTATTCCTTTTTCAAAAAGCTTCTGAATATGTAGTATTCCATTAGTTACTATGGTAACATCCTTTGCTGTAATATAATCAATCATGTAGTAACAGGTTGAACCCGAATCAATAAACACAAAATCATTATCCTTAATTAATGATGCTGCCAATTTTGCTATTTTAATTTTTCCCTCTTTATTTTTCTCAAAGGCTTCCTTGAGAGTTATGGAAAAATCAACTTCTTTCTCTATTATCTCTACTCCACCTCTAGTCCTTTTAACTAGTTTTAATTCTTCTAGTTCAATAAGACCTCTCCTCACTGTGGATTTAGACATATTAAACTTATCCATTATCTCCTGAATTGTTACAGTTTTTTTCTGCCTCAAATAATCCATTACCTTATTCCATTTATCTGAAACTATCATTTAAGTATCCATCCTCTTGTATTTCGAATTGTTCAAAAAATCTATAAATCGGTTCATATTATGAATAAAATATTAGCATTTACCTTATTTATTGTCAACAAAGTGCCCCTTTTTACCTTTATTCAATTTTCACTATTTTCTCCAAAAAGTCGAACACTCCATCTTATCCATAATATTAAATTCAATCATTTTCTCAAATAATGAAAAATCAACTTGACTATCCCATGGTATACGTATAAGCTCTTTAGTATTACTATAGCCAGCCTGCATAACTTCATCTAAAAAACGATTAAGACATGCTTTCTCTGGCGAAAAAGCTAAATGATTTTTGGCCACACTAAATCCTATGATAAAGGTACCGTGATCTGTGAACATAGGCTGACTCCATGCAATTCTTGGTACTAAGCTCGGAAATCTCTTAGTTATCCAAGTCAAAAGCTCTTCAACTCTCGCCCTTTTCTCAGTGTCATTAATACGATCTAAATATTCTTGAAATACTTCCATGATCTTTCCTCCTATTATATAGATGTGGATCAACCACCTCATAATTAAGCTTTAATGTTGAATAAAGGCGAACTCTCTTGAACTATTTCTAAACTCTGTTGGAGTCATACCTTCTTTAGATGTAAATTGTTTAATAAAATAAGTATCATATTCAAAGCCAGTAGCCCGTGCAATTTCATTTAAACTCATATCTGTATGAGTCAAAAGACTTTCTGCAACTTTTAATCGGTATTTAAGCAAATATCCCATTGCAGTAAAGCCAGTTAAATCCTTAAATATTTTATTTAATGATACTCGATTTAGATGAGCACAGTTTATTAAGTCTTCTAAACTTATTCTATCACTGTAATTTGTGTGTATATATTCTAAAACTAAATCCACCGGTGACTTCTCACTATGGCTGTTTAGCTCTTCAAGCAGACCTAATATTTGTATTAGATATTTCTTTATTCTGCACACCCAAAGCGGATCGCTCTGAGCATATACTTCTGTTCCCATGATAAAGAACCATTCATATAATTTTGGATATGCCTTCTCAGTTACACCAAATACCCCAGTACTTATATCATCCTTCTTAAAAAGAGAAAGTCCTGTTTCTATCTTTAAGGAGTTTGACATATAGCCCTTATCTTCTGAAAAATATGCAGTATTAAAGAAATCAGGATGGAAACAAAAGGACTGTGAAGCTACATTTTGATTTTCTAAAACTTCTATTTTATCCTCCTTATGTAAACAAAGAATGCTTGGAGCAGCAATTTTTATTGGGTAATCATTTAGCTTTACGTTCATGCTTCCGCTGGTTATAAAAACTATAGTGAAACGATCCTCATAAGGAAGTTTATTAAATTCTTCCTTTGCAATAAATTCAATATAAACCGGTCTATCCTTGTAACGATCCATTTGAGGCATAAATTTTCCTCCATTACAAATAGTATAGTTCAAAGCTTCATTTATCTCATTGTATCATAATTTCTAAATGTTACACTATTATTAAACGCCTAACCTATTTGAAAGGAGATTTGTTGTGACTATTGAACGTTTTAATATTAAAGTATCTGATGAAGTACTTGAAGATTTAAAATACAGGCTAAACCATGCCCGCTTTCCAGAACAGCTTGAAGGTATAGGCTTTGAAAGAGGCACTGATCTAAACTATCTTAAGTCCTTAGTTGACTATTGGAAGGAAGATTTTGATTGGCGCGCACAAGAAGAAGAATTAAACCGCTTTTCTCAGTTTCACTGTGATGTTGATGGGATTGATATACACTTCATTCATGAGCGTGGAAAGGGACCTAATCCAATCCCAATCATCCTTACTCATGGATGGCCTGATAGCTTTTTACGTTACAAAAAGCTTATACCTATGCTTACTGATCCAGCCAGTTATGGAGGTAATCCTGATGAATCCTTTGATGTTATTGTACCTTCAGTGCCTAACTTTGGTTTCTCTAGTCAGCCTAAGCATGGTGGTATGAACAATTCTCAGGTTTCTGAGCTTTGGGCAAAATTAATGACTGAAAAACTGGGCTATAGTAAATTTGCTGCTGCAGGTGGAGATATTGGTTCCGGAGTTACAAGATATCTTGCCTTAAACCATCCGGAGCTTCTAATTGGAATCCATCTAACAGATATCGGTATAATTAAGGATCTTTTGGCTTCACAGGATGAAATGCTTTCAGAAGAGGAGTTACAATATAAGAAAAATGCCACTTCATGGATCTCTAATGAAGGCGCATATATGTCCATTCAATCCACAAAGCCTCAAACTCTTGCATTCGGACTTTCTGATTCACCAGTTGGTTTAGCCGCTTGGATTATTGAAAAATTTCGTGGCTGGAGCGATTGCAATGGTGATTTAGACAAGAGCTTTAGTAAGGATGAACTGCTTACTAATATAATGATCTATTGGATTACAAATACCATAGGCTCCTCAGCCAATATGTATTATGAAAATGTTCATTCCTTGCCACCACTTGGACCTATAAAGGTGCCAACAGGTATAGCTCTTTTACCCGCAGATATACTACTTCCACCAAGAGAATGGGCTGAGAAAAATCTTAATATCACTAGATGGACTACACTACCAAGAGGTGGACATTTTACTGCCATGGAAGAACCAGAACTTTTAGCTGAAGAAATAAGAACATTCTTCAGAACTTATAGAAGTTAAAACAAGGTTTGATATAGCCATAAAAAGCTTGCAAAACCATTTAAACATCTAGGTTTAGATAACTTGAAAATTTTATATTTCCTATTAAGTAAAAAGCCATGCATATAAGGATATTTATTTTCCTTATTATGCACGGCTCTTAATTTATAAAGAGTTTTTATACCTCTAGTTTCTCATCAATGATAACCTATTCTAAATTTATGATACCTTTAATATTATCACCTGCAATATATTACCAAAACTATACTTTTCCAACTGCTGCTAGATATATTACAAATTCATCTTCTCCATCTAGCCCTAGCATATTATCAACTAACTTTTGATCATATATTCCTATTGCACAGGTTCCGCATTTTATTGCCTCACTAGCAATATAAAGATTTTGACAAACATGTCCAACATCTATAAGTATCTTTTTATGGGCTGTAATGTCAAACTTCCATTCAGCTCTATAAGGTATTGTACTCCACACAAATAACACAGCACTTTTTGATGCAAAGTTTGGAGCAAAGGGCTGCCTCGGAGTTGCTTCATCAATTTTACTACTCATTTCATTTATTTCATACATAAATAGCATTTTATGGCCTATAGGAATATATCTATATATACCTTTAGAAAGCCCCTGTACATTATTCACAATAAGATAGGTTTCAAAAGTATGGGATGCTCCTCCGGATGGTACAGTTCTTAAGGTTGCTGTATCATTTCCAATTAGCTTCTGGACCCCTTGCGTAGACCATAATAGGAAAGATAGCTCTTCTAAACTAATGCTCTCTTCTGAATACTTTCTTACACTTCTTCTATCTTCTATGCATTCTAATACATTAGGTTTTACAAGTATATCCATAGTTGGCTTAGGTAGCTCTATAAGCTTAGCATTCTCATCATATTCCTTCTGAAGAGAAGCCTTAGGTAATTTTTTCTGTGCATCTGTTTTTATTTCATCAAGAACCTCAAAATTTGCTTTTAAAAACTCCCTGTTTTTATCATAACGTTCCATTATTGCACTTCCTTTACTACAAATTCACCTATAATTATACATGTGTTATTTATAAAATTCCGTAACATTAATCACCTTAATAGTTTTCTAAAAAATAACTTATAGACATAATCTAAAGTAAAGAACTTTTCACCTTAGTCTTCTAAAACAACATATCATAATATCTCTTAATAGTATCTTCTAGTTCTAGTAAGTTAACATTCCTTCCAACTCTCATCACCTCTTTGCTATCAACATAAAGTATCAGTAGTGGAAAGGAAAAAACATTATGCTGTGCTGCTAATTCTATATGTTCTTCTCCATCAATATCAATTAGCTTTACCTTAGAATAAAACTCTAATATATCTTGAACTTTACTCCTAATAACGTCACAAGCTCCACAAACCTTATTGCTAAAATATAAGATGACCATATCATTATTACTAATTATATTTTTAATCTCAGTCATACTAAAAACCTCCTTAAATCTGTTTTTTGAAAGATTATCTCCAAACTTATCAAATAATGCATACAATAAAGCCACAATTGCACAGTAAATTTTTATATTCAAAACTTTTTAAAAATAAAAAAATATAACTTTTTAACTATTTACGCATAAAATCAGGCTTTCAATAGATTATATAAGTAATGCTATTGACCAAAACTTATTGATAATTTATCATTAATTTTATCATAGAATACAGTACATTTAGATAAAATCATGGAGGTGTAGTAGTTTGGAATCAAGACAATCATGGGATGATTATTTTATGGATATAGCAGAAAAGGTAGCCACTCGTTCTACCTGCGACAGGGCTAATGTAGGATGTGTTATAGTAAATAAGGACAAACGTATTTGCTCCACAGGATATAATGCCTCCCTTTCAGGTCATCCACATTGCGACGATATCGGACATACCATGCGAGATGGACACTGCATAGCAACTGTCCATGCTGAAATAAATGCAATAACCTATTGTGCTAAGGAAGGTATTGCCTTAAAAGATTGTGTTGCCTATGTAACACATTTTCCATGCTTAAATTGTTCCTTTGCATTAGCAGCTTCTGGTATTAAAAAAATTTATTATAGAAATGCATATCGTATGGATGAATTTTCCCTAGAGATATTTAAAAGAAGTGGCATTGAGCTTGAGCAGGTATAAAATTAATACATAAAGAGTTTTCAACTATTTTATTATAAAGAATTACATATCTTCTTAATCTATAGTAAAAAAATATCGCACCTGCCTTTTAGGCAAGTGCGATATAATTAATTATGTCCAATTATTACATGTGGTACATATGGCTCTTCCAAGTAAGCAATTTCTTCAGGATTAAGCTTAACCGAAATAGCACCCACAGCATCTTCAAGCTGGGATATTTTTGTAGCACCTATAATAGGAGCTGTTACTGGCACTTTATGAAGTAGCCAAGCAAGGGCTACATGTATACGAAGAATTCCTCGTTTTTCTGCAATTTCAGCAACTCTGTCTACTACCAATTTATCTGCACTTGCAGTTGAATCATATTTGGATCTTGCAACCGCATCTGTTTCTAAGCGCTTTGTAGTTTCTGCCCAATCACGTATCAGCCTTCCTGATGCCATTGGACTGTATGGAGTAACTGCTATTTTTTCTTCTCTACAAAGAGGCATCATCTCTCTTTCCTCTTCTCGGTATATAAGGTTGTAGTGGTTCTGCATTGATACAAAACGAGTCCATCCATGTTTTTCTGCTACATGCAGAGCCTTTTGCATCTGCCATGCATACATAGCAGATGCACCAATATATCTTGCTTTACCTGATTTTACAACATCATGCAAGGCTTCCATAGTCTCTTCGATCGGAGTATTGTAGTCCCAACGATGGATAATATATAAATCTACATAATCTGTACCAAGACGTCTAAGACTATTATCAATCTCGCTCATTATTGCTTTTCTTGAAAGTCCAGAGCCATTTGGTCCTTCATGCATTTTTCCATGTACCTTTGTAGCTAAAACAACTTCATCTCGTTTTGCAAAATCCTTTAATGCTTTTCCAATAATCTCTTCACTTCTTCCTATTGAGTAAACATTTGCAGTATCAAAGAAGTTTATCCCAAGTTCAAGAGCCTTTTTAATAATAGGACGGCTATTATCTTCATCAAGTACCCATTTATGAATCCATTTCTCTGTGTCCCCAAAGCTCATACAACCAAGACAAAGCTTTGATACATCCATACCAGTGTTTCCAAGTTTAACGTATTCCATATTCTTATTCCTCTCTTTTTAAATTATTTATTAAGACTTTTCTTTTTAAGAAACCTTTGCCACTTTAGACAGTGCAACCACTAAATCCTTTATAATTTCATCTATAGTTGCTTTTAAAATTATCATCATATGTGATATCTATTTATCCAAACTATATAAATCCTAATTTTTCAGTTACTCTAGGTCAAGCTCTTCACTACTTAACGTTGTTATGGCGGATAAGTTTGTATGTGCAAAAGCTGCTAACGCCACACAGGCCGCTAGTACAACGGCTATAGCACCAACCCAGCTAATTGCAATTATGGAGAAACCTCTAAGAGCAATTCCTCCAATTCCAGCACCTGCTGCAAAACCAAACTGCACAAAGGTGCTATTAAGACTTAGCATAATACCAGAAGCTTCTGGAACTACTGATATTAGATTAAAATTGAAAGTCGGTCCACAGATCCATGCAGCTATAGCCCATATTATGAGCAATGGACATATTAATACTACCGTTTTAGGAACAATCGATATTAAAATTAATGCAACAGCTTGTATAGCCATACCTCCTACCAGAGTACTTCTAGCCCCTAGCCGATCTGCAGAAAATCCCCCAAGCTTTGCCCCCACCACACTAGCTATTCCTAATCCCATAAGTATTATGCTCATTTTTCCTTCAATTAATGGCATCAAGCCGATTAAAAATGGAGTTATATAGCTATTAACTACTGAGTAGCTTATAAACATGAAAAACGTTGCACCGAGATACATAGCTATCCTTGGCTTCTTTAAATAGGCCAATTGATTACTAAGTGGAATTGCTTCTTCAGCTTTAGAAGAAGGAATGTACATTATTGCAGCTACCATTGCCAAAATAATAAAAAATCCGATTGCCCAAAATATGCTCTTCCAACCATATGCATTTGCTACAACACGTCCTATAGGAACACCTATTACCAGTGATGCACTGGACCCAATTGATATGTTTGACATTGCTCTTGCCAAACGTTCCGGTGGAGTTAGCTTTGCAACAATTGAATATGCGCTTATTCCGTAAACTCCCATCCCAATACCAAGCAGTATACGAGAAACCATCAAAAAGCCAAAGCCTGGAAGGACTACTGTAGAAAATGTGCTGAGTAATATGGCAGTAAGCCCCATAATTAATCTCTTACGTCCATCCATCTTTGCAGTAATCATCATAATAACTGGAGTGCCTATAGCACCAGCTAAAGAAAATGCAGTGCCAAGTTGTCCTGCTGTAGATATCGGTACACCTACTGATACAGCAATTTTATCTAGTATTCCGCCAATGACAAACTGTAAGGTTCCAGCTAAGAAACTTATAAAAGTCAGTAAGTAAATTTTCCATGTATTGCTTATCCTATTATTCATTATTTTTTATGCCCTCCTACATTTAGATTGAGATAACTTATAGATAATGTCATTGCTAGCATCAATCCTTTCTTGAAAACTGTGATAAATTTACTTTATCACCTTCGTGTAACACGAAGTCAAGAAATTTTAGCCACTTTAGCAATCCCTTATTTGGCTTGCAGGTGTAAAGTATTTTAATAAGAAATATTTCATTATTATGGATGCACAAATTCACTATAGAATCTATATTTCCGAAGCGGCATATTAGAAAATTCATAGAAATAATCATAGGATTAAAGGATTTACCTTTAGATTACTTACATCTTATCTTAATCAATTAAATATATCTAATACCTATTTTACATTTCAATTCATGCCTTTAAGTCATTTATTATTAAGTCAAAAGAGCACATAATCAGACTGCTTTATCTGTTTATGTGCTTTTAGTATAATTATGACTTCCTTATTACTGAAATTGGTATAATAATATAAAGTTATTTGAATGTAAATTTTACTATTCTAAATCTTCTCCATTTGTTTCGATAACTTTTTTATACCAATAAAAACTCTTTTTCTTGCTACGTTTTAATATACCTCTACCTTCATCATCCTTGTCCACATATATAAAGCCATAACGTTTTTTCATCTCTCCAGTAGATGAACTTACTAAGTCTATACAGCCCCAAGGCGTATATCCCATTAGTTCTACTCCATCTTCAGTTACTGCATCCTTCATAGCCTTTATATGTTCTCTTAAATATTCAATTCTGTAATCATCTTCAATATTTACATTTTCATTAGGGATATCTACAGCACCCAATCCATTTTCTACAATAAATAATGGTTTTTGATAACGGTCATATAGTGAATTTAATGTTATTCTAAGACCAAGAGAATCAATCTGCCATCCCCATTCACTTACTTTTAAATATGGATTTCGTAGGGTTGGAAACAAATTGGCCGCTGTCTGCTTTGTATTTACTTCTGGATCAGCACTTGTTAGACGTGAACCATAATAGCTAAATGAGATAAAATCAACTGTATTATTTTTTAAAAGTTCTTCATCACCATCTTCTATTTTTAAATTTATATTCATTTTTTCAAACATCTTTTTTGCATAATTAGGATATTCCCCTCGAGCCTGTACATCAATAAAAAAGTAATGTTCCCTATCTCTATTCATTGCCTTCCAAACATCTTCAGGAGCACAAGTATATGGATAAGTATTAGCACCTGCTAACATACACCCTATCTTAAATTTGGGATCTATTTTATGTGCTATTTCAGTTGCTTTTGCACTTGCAACTAATTGATGATGTGCTGCCTGATACTTGATAGATTCTTCATTTTCACCTTCTTCAAATACTAGACCTGAGCTTCCGAATGAAAGATGTAATATCATATTTATTTCATTAAATGTAAGCCAATACTTTACTTTATCTTTATAACGAGTGAAAAGTGTTTCACACAATCTTTCGTAATGATCTATCATCTTTCGGCTTCTCCAAGAACCAATTGTATTGACTAAATTCATTGGAACATCAAAATGAGTTATAGTTACTAAAGGTTCTATCCCATATTTTAAACATTCATCAAAGACAGCGTCATAAAATTTTAATCCTTCTTCATTTGGTATTATATCATCTCCATTAGGAAAGATTCGTGTCCATGCGATAGACAGTCTAAAACACTTAAATCCCATTTCTGCAAATAGCGCTATATCTTCTTTATAATGATGATAAAAATCTATTGCTTCGTGACTTGGATAATAATGCTCTTCATCACACTCCAGCATTTTCATCTTTCCTCTCATTACAGCCACACGATCTTTTCCTGCTGGGATAACATCAACTGTAGATAACCCCTTATTTCCTTCTAAATATCCACCTTCACATTGGTTTGCAGCTGTTGCTCCCCCCCAGAGAAAGTCATTTCTTAATGTCATTAAAATCCACTCCTAAATAAATATTTATATTTTTAAAGCTAACAATTCATCACTATAATCAATATCTCCACTGCAATTACTAACTACCTCAGAGTACTCATGTGTATTAGTAATTATAATTGGAACTTGAGTTACATACCCTTCTTCTCTTATTTTTTCTAAATTGAAGGTTAATAAAGTTTGTCCTTTAATAATATTTTGGTCTTGTTTAACATGAGCTTCAAAATACTTTCCTTTTAGATCAACTGTATTTAAACCTACATGTATAAGCATCTCCACTCCATCATCTGATAATAACCCTATTGCATGTTTTGTTGGAAATAGCGAAACAACTTTCCCATTGAAAGGAGAAACTACTTTTCCCTCACTAGGTTCAATTGCAATTCCTTTGCCCATAGCTTCTGAAGCAAAAGCTTCATCTTTAACTTCACTTAATGGAACAACCTTTCCTTTTAATGGGCTAGTAATAGTTGAATTTTTAACTTCAGTCTTTATTTCTGCTGTTTCTTCGATTGTTTCATTTATTTTTTCATATTTAAGGCTTAAAATATATGTTAATACTGCTGTAACAACACATGAAATCACTAATGCGATTATAATATTATATAAAAATTGCATTGTGTTATCACCAATATAAAGTAATACTGCTGGTAATCCAGAAGATCCAGTGGCAAAGCGATGTGTATGAGTTAATCCTGCATATAACCCTCCAAAGCCACCACCTATCATTGATGCAATTAACGGATATTTTTTAGGAAGATTTACTCCATATAAAGCTGGCTCTGTAATACCCATTAAGCCAGTAATTCCAGCTGTAGTTGCAAGCTCCTTTGTTTTCGAATCTTTAGTTCTTAAACTTACTACAAAAGCAGCTGTACCTTGTGCAATATTAGAACAAAGTGCTCCAGGTCCAAAAATACTATCATATCCTAAATTCGACATCTGCATAACTCCCAATGGTGCAACCCCATTATGTATACCGAACATAACCATAATAGGTAAGAAAGTACCGATTATAACTGCTGGTGCCCAACTTGCGTTTGTACTTAAAAAAGTAAAGAATACTGCTAAATAATTACCTAAAACACTTCCTATTGGTCCAAGGATTGATAAAGCTAATGTTCCCATAATTAAAAAAGTTAACATTGGCACAAATACCAACTTTACAGCTTCAGGAATATACTTTTCAAGCCATTTTTCTACATATGACTGCACTAGTACAACCAATATAATTGGTATTACACTGGATGTGTATGTAGTTAATGTAAATGGTATCACCCCAAAGAAATTAACTGCTTCTTTCTTAGCTACTAGTGCTCCCCAGGTTGGATGAAGCATAATACATGCCACTGATACTGCTAGTATTGGATTGCATTTTAACTTTTGTGCTTCTGTAAAAGCTAAAAGAATCGGTAAGAAATAGAAAACTCCATCTGCAAAAAAGTTCAAAATAGTATAAGTCTGTGATGTCTTAGATATCAAATTAAAAACAACCAACAATGCAAGTAATGCTTTTATCATACCTGCTCCAGATAAAGCTGGTATAATAGGCTGGAAGGCTCCTGTAACAAAGTCAACCACACTTCCTAATATACTCTTTTTTTCATTTATTTTAGCTTCTATCTTTTCTGTTTTTCCACTTTTAGGTTCCACATTTTTTTCAATTTCTTCAAAAACAGATTTTACATGTGGCCCAATTACTACCTGAAACACTCCTCCATTAATGATAACTTTTGCAACACCATCTAATTTTTCTAGTGCTTCTTTATTTGCTTTACTCTCGTCCTTTAACTTAAATCTTAATCTTGTTTGGCAATGATACACATCATCAATATTTGCAGTTCCACCAATATAGGCTAGTATTTCATTTGCTAATTTCTCATATTTTTTACTCATCAATAACTGCTCCTTTTCTTTTATTTTTATAACGATTACAAGTTCTAGAAATAATTTTACTTAAATGTTATTTTTCAAAACTCTATAATAAATGCCTGTTGAATTATAAATTTTATCTCTCAAAAAATGTAACCGTTTCATTTGATAAGCTTATATTATCACAGAAAAAAACGTATTCAACGTTTATGCTAAAACTCGCAACAACGTTTTATTTTAAAGATATGCAGTGATAAAAACATGAAATATTCTGAAACAATTTATATTGCAAATAAAAATTTATTGTATCTCTTCTAATGATGTTTTCAATAATATATTGATGGTAAAACAAGTGTTTTGTTTATTTATTAGATTTATAATAAATCTTATCTTTGTTATTCCTGTGTATTTTCCTTCATATTATTAAGGCAAGCAATTCTAGCCTGTTCTAGTTCTCTTGAATTTTGTATTTTATAATTAAGATTTTCTTGATAGTTTCGTGCAAAATAACAAGAATATAAAATATTTAGGATGTGCATGATGGATTCTTCCGTGGTATAACCAGCGATTTTGCTATAAAGACGTTCACGAGAAGATATCGTTAATATGCAGTGGATTTTCTCTCTCATATAGTTATCTCCACCACTTGTAATCCCAATTAGTGAAACTTTATTTTCTTTTAAATTCTTTATAAAACTCATTGGCTCACGCTCTTTGTTATTTCCTGAATATGAAATGATTATTGCACAATCATTTTCTTTAAGTGTAGCAGACATCATTCCACCTTCTCCAATTGGGGCAACCTCTACTAATCTTCCAATAGACATCATTTTTCTTCTAAATAACTCTTCAATATAAATACTAGGACTATATCCGAATAATACGATACGATTTGAAGACAATAAAATCTCCACTGCTCGTTCTAATATTTTCATATCCATTAAATCAGCAGTATCTAAAATACTTTCAACTTGCAAACTACTTAATTTTCTTATTATTTCTTTCATTGAATCAGTCTTAACAAATGGAAGATTAGGACTAATATCAGAATAATGGGTTTTCTCATAAAAAGATTCTTCTATAAAGGACTTCATAAATTCTTTCCACCCTGAAAAACCTAGTGTCTTTGCGAATCTTACCAATGTGGCTTTTGATGTGTATGTCAAATCTGCAATTTCTTGCATTGAGTAATCATTTAGTTTATTTTTTTCTCTTAATACAAATTCACCAATAATCTTATTAGTTGTATTATTTTGCATTTTAATCTCTTCAATCTTTTGAAATAAATACATAAAACTCCTCCTATAACTATTAACAGCAATTAATTATCAATTTAGATAAGTTAAATAACCTTAAACTCTTTCCACCTGCCACTCTTAAATCTAACAATATATATAATAGAACGAAGCAGCCAATCAAAGCCCATGGCAAGCCAAATGCCTATAACCCCCATATTAAACACAATACCAAGGACATAACCAAGGGCTAGGCGCAAAACAAACATAGAACCAATAGAAACAATCATGGTAAATCGTACATCTCCTGCAGCTCGGAGTCCGTTTGGAAGAGTAAATGCAACTGGCCATAAAAAGATTGCAAAGCAATTATGAATTATTACAAGAATATAAGTTAGATGATGAACTTCTGAAGACAGAGTATATAAATTTAAAATCATAGGAAGCAGTACAATTTGAGCCAAGCTAATGCTCAAGGTTCCTATATAACTAATCTTTGTGAGTCTCTTATTGTAGTAAGCAGCTTTTTCATAGTCCCCTGCTCCCACACATTGACCAACTACAGTTACTATTGCAAGATTCATTGCTGTGGCAAAACTTATTGCAATGCCAACCAAGCTGTTGGTTATTCCATTTGCAGCAATTTGAGCTGTACCAAAAAGCGAAATAATGCTAACAAGGAGAACACGGCCTAGTTGAACAATTCCGTTTTCTAATCCATTAGGAATAGCAATATTTAGAATTCTTTTTATCATGCTTCCCTGCCAGGAAAAAATCTCAGAGAACCGAATAAATATCTCATTGTTTTTATTTAAGGATAGGTACATCATAATAACTGCAGCAATTCCTCTTGCTATAAGCGCAGAAATGGCAATTCCCCTAACACCAGCATGAAATACGAAGATACCAATTGCATTTAAAGCTACATTAGTTACATTCATAACAATGGAAATAGTCATAGGAATACGTGAATTACCCATTGATCGGAATAATGCAGCACAGGAATTATATATAGCCAAAAAAGGATAGGATAATCCTGAAATAACAAAATAAATGATGGCAGCTGTCATAACATCCTTGTCCACTCTGCCAAAAAGAATAGATAGAAGTGGTTTATTGAGTAGAAGGGCAATCAGCATGATTCCAGTAGAAATCACTGTAGTAATAGTAATTAACTGACTTGCAGCAAGACAAGCTTTCTCTTTTTGTTTACGTCCAATATACTGGGAAACTATCACGGCTCCACCAGTAGCAAGTGCGGCAAGCACATTTATGAGTAGCATATTTATCATGTCTACCAAGGATACTCCAGAAACCGCCGCTTCGCCTGCATAAGAGACCATCATTGTCCCAATTATACTGACGATGATAATGAGAATTTGGTCCAAAAATAGAGGAATAATTAATTTTTTAAGTGCTTTATTTGAAAACATATAACACCTCAGCTTTCACAATGTCTCATTAAATATAATATTTTTGCCATTTTATTACCTCATTATTAATTAGTCTTTATCTTGTATATTAGATAATCCAAAGAATCTAAATTCTTATGTTTATGATGTATTTCATCTAATAGTTTCTTCCTCTGCTGCTTCAATATAAAGATTATTTCCTCATTTGAGTTTTCTCCTTGCTTTGATAATTCCATATACTTCAATATAGATTCATTACTAAGTCCTGCATTTTTCAAGGTAATAATCATGCTAAGATGCCTAATATCTTTGTCCTCATATTCTCTAACTCCATTGATTCTTTTCACATGATCAAATAATCCTATTTTTTCATAATATCTTAATGCAGACACAGAAATGTTAAAGTTGTTGCTCACATCTTTGATCTTCAATGTTCTACCTCCATTCAAAAATATAAAGCCCTATTTCAATATGATTTTTCAATTTTATTTAATCTACGAAGAGTAAAAGCCTCACCAGGTGCAAGCACATGAATTCGTTCTGGATTTTCAACAAGTCCATATAAATCATCTGGATCAGCATTGAATGCATCCATATTTGGAGCATCTACACTCCCCCAATGAGAAAGTAATAATGGTGTGTTAGGATAAGCATTTGCCAGTTTAACCGCTCCTTGAAGTCCAATATGCCATGAATTATCAGAAAAATCAAAGATGATAGCATCTGGAACTGGCATTTCTAAATGTTCAGGTAGTAGTCTGGAATCACCAGGAATCCATATAGTGCCGTCTGAAGTTTCTAACCAAAAGCCGCAATAGTCTTCAAATTTAAACACTCGAGTATATTTCTTTTTTTCATTTTGCCATGCATGATCCGCAGGTGTTAAAGTAATTTTTATAGTTCCTACTTCAAAAATTTCTCCAATATCATGTCCAAATCCATGCAATTCTTCTTCTTTCATTAATTCAGATACATAATGTGGAGCATGATATTCTTTACATACATTAGCAAGCTTCTTACAAGTAACTCTACTAAAATGATCATTATCGCAATGAGTCACAAATACCCCATCTAAATGAGGCACATTTTCAGGTAAAATTGGCATGTCTATAAGCAGCGGCAAATCGAACCCTTCTAAAAGAGGATCAATCATAATACAAGTTCCTTTACTGTTAATAAATGTTCCTGCATTTCCTAGCCAGCGAATAATAGTTTTATCTGACGAAGAAAATGCTTCTGCTCCAAATGTTTGTGTTTTCGGTGCATGAGCTTGATTTTTCTTTTCTAATTTATTCATGTATTTCCCCTCGCTTTACTTTCAAAACTTAACTATATTTAAATTTTTATATTTCCATATAAAATAAAAAAAATGTAGGTTCCCTTTTGGTTACCTACATCTTACCTTATACAATCAGGCATGACTAATACCTATTTTACATCTTCAATTATGCTTTTAAAGCATTTACAATCTTTTCAATAAATTTTGTTGTTGCTGCTGAAAATACTTGGTGCTTTTTCCATACTATAACCGTTCCTGTTTCCAATTTAGGATAGAAAGGTTTAAAGCACAGATTGGTTTCATCATTTATATTAACTAATTTGTCGAAACATATGGCATATCCTAGTCCTTCTTCAACCATAATTGCAGCATTATAAATAAGGTTATAAGTTGCAATGATGTTGAGTTTTTCATATTGTGCACCAAACCAGTTTTCAATTTCATTTTGAACTATAGAACGCTTAGTATTAATAATTGACATATTAGTAAGGTCTTCCGGTTTTATATACTCCTTTTCAGCCAAAGTACTGTCTTTTGGCACGAGAACTCCCCATGTTTCCTTATTGGGAAGCCTAATAAAATCATATTTTTCAATATTAACTGGCTCCGTCAATAAACCGATATCTATAAGTCCTTTATCAATTCTTTCCTTAATATCATCTGCATTACCACTATATAGATTATATTTTACTTGCGGATACTCTTTGTTAAACTTCTTAATTATACCTACAAGAACATGCATGGCATGAGTTTCACCAGCACCTATAAATATTTCACCGCCAATGAGATCATCCTGTTCAATGAACTCCCTTTCAGTCCTATCAGCTAAATCCACAATTTCTTCAGCTCTTCTTCTTAGTAGCATTCCTTCATCCGTAAGAGTTATCTTAGACTTTCCTCTTATAAATAACTGAACTCTTAATTCTTCTTCCAGCTGCATCAATTGACGAGATAAGGTTGGCTGAGTAATATGTAGTATTTCTGCGGCTTTAGTAATGCTTTCTTCCCTCGCAACTGTTAAAAAATATCTTAGTACTCGTATCTCCATCTCTGTTTCTCCATACATTTATTTTTTCTGCCAACTTGAATTTTTTATTATCAAATTTAATTATAATCCATATTTTTGTCTTAATTCTATTATGGCTATCTTTTTATATAAAATAACAAGAATGTTACAAAGAACTTAAATGTTGCTTGCACTTTTTACTTTTAGAGAACTATGTGAAGCATATAGGAGTATACTTTTTTAATTCATTACAGAAATATATCTTTATACTAAATATATAAGACAATAAAAAAGTAGCTGAAGCGACCTTATTCAACTACTTTTTTGCATCTCTGACCTTCTAAATGCATATTAGAAAAACTATTCATGATAATTGTACAAAATTAGTGGTTTCTTTTAGCTAATAGCTGCCCACCTACCCCAATATTTTCCGGTTCATTTTCCTTAATTAATACGATAAATGCCTGCTCTGGTACATTCATAATTTTTGAAGCAGTATTTGTAAACTCCTTAACCAACTGACTTTTCTGTTCTTTATTTAGTTTTCCAGCTTCTAATGTGATTACTGGCATAATCTCATCTCCTTTTCTCAATATAATATTTTCTGTTGTTTTCAATATTATAAACACATAGTAAAAATAATAATAGTCAAAAAAGTACCTCCTTACCTTGCTATACTATGGATTTTCCCATCTCATATGCTAACTTTGGATAATCTGTAGTTTCGATTACTTCTCTTGCTGGACATCCTTTTGCTAACAACATGCCTGCATCTTTCCAATTCAGATAACGTAAAATGGCTTCATAGGTTTTTTGGAGTCCTTCCATGGTGCCATCATCAATCCCATAGGCAGCTGCAAAAAGCATGGCTTTTTTATTTCCTGATAGCTTGTCATTGCTAGCATGGAAACGGTCTATAACTGCTTTTATTTGTGCAGACATAGTGAAATAATAGATCGGAGTTACAAATACCACCACATCTGATTCAAATAACTTATCAATAAGTTTGCTCATGGAATCCTTGTGAACACATTGAGAATCATGGGTTGCACAATATCCACATGAGACACAGGGTTTAACATTCTCAAAAGCTGCATCAAAACGATATACATCATGTCCAGCTTCTATAGCTCCTTCAATGAATTTTTCTGCCAATAAAGCAGTGGTACCTTTCCTATTTGGACTTCCTGTTATTACTGTTATTTTCATAGCTATTTATCTCCTTCTCAAACAGTATTTTTTATACATCAGGTTTCCTGACATATTGACTATAGACCCTTAAGTCAAGTTAAGGTCAATACTATTTTTGAAAAACTTCGTAAAATGTATATTATATAGATGAATCACTTCATAATTAAATTTATATTTTCAAATTCTCCTCTCAGAACCCGTGAGAGTTTTAAAAATAGATTTCGGATCAAAGTGGTTCATCTTTAAATAGATTTAAACTTTGTCCATTTATCATTTTTATAATGAAATTCAAAAATCATTGATTTTATAATCCAATCTACAAACATAGCGACCCAAGTACCTAGCATTCCCATATGAAATCCTATTGCAAATACATAAGACAAGGCAATTCTGCAAAAAATCATAGATAAAATGCTCACAACCATTGGGAATTTTGCATCCCCAGCTCCTCTGAATACAATAGGAAGCATATAACCAGATGGCCATATTAAAATCATCAAAACTGCATGTGCAATAACTATCTTCCATGTCATGGATGTAGCATCTGCCGAAAGATTATAAACATGCATAATCATTGGCATTAAAAGTAATACTATCACAGAACTAATAATAAATCCTAAATGGATGATAGTTCTCACTTTTTTCTTATAGTACTTTGCCTGTTCAAAATCTCCAGCTCCCACACATCTTGATATAATAACAGAAAGCCCCAAGTTCATTGCCATACCCGGCAGCACTTCGAACATAACAATAGTTCCTGCAACAGAGTTAGCTGCTATTGATGCTGTTCCAAACATTGAAACAATACTTAATACAATCAGTCTTCCGAGATAAAACATCCCATTCTCAAAACCGAAAGGTGCTCCGATATTTAAAATTCTTTTTATCATCGCCTTATCAAATTTTTCAGCTAAAAACTTGGAAATTCTAAGCTCGCAATCATTTTTATGTGCCATAAAAAGAATAATCACCGCTGCACCAATCCTTGAAACTAATGTTGGAATTGCAACACCTGTCACACCCATATGAAACCCTGACACTAATAATGCATTTCCTGCCACATTTATAATATTCATAACAATCATAATTTTCATTGGTAACTTAGAATTGCCTATAGTACGGAATATCGCTGCACCAGAATTATATAAAGCTAAAAACGGAACTGATATGGCTACTATCATAAAATAATGATCTGCTGCATCTGATACCTCTTTTGTAATAGCTCCAAATAAATGATTTAGAATCAGCGGTTTAAAAATATATAGTAATACAGTTATTACAACTGATAACAATAATGAACATTTGACTAGTTGATTTGCTGCTTTTGTTGCTTTTACATTATCTTTGCGCCCAAGATACTGTCCCGCAATTACTGCTCCCCCTGTTGCTAATGCTGCAAATATACTAATGATTAGCGCCATAATAAAATCTACTAATGACACCCCGGATACAGCTGACTCTCCAACTTGTGCCACCATCATAGAAGCTGCCATTCCAACGGTATATTCAAGTCCCTGCTCTATTATTAGCGGTAAAAACAACGTAACTAAGTCATGATTTGAAAAAAAACGTTTCTTTTCTAAAGCTGCTTCCATTTCATCTACTCCATTTTCTCTTGTTTTTTTACTTAAAAAAGTTAAATAAGCGCATTGAAGTTCAGTACTTTTGAGCCCATTTAGAAATTTCTTTTTCTGCTCCCTTAACACTACTTCCTTTAATAGAAAGACCTTTTTCTACTTTGGCACCTGGACAAAGCTTCTTAATATCGCTTTCACTACGTCCCATGCCACTTCCTTCATGAGTACAGAAGGGAATGATTTTCTTTCCAGATAGATCATAGGTTTCTAGAAAGGTAAATACAGGCATAGGAAAAGTCCCCCACCAGTTAGGATATCCTAGGAATATTACATCATAAGAATCCATGTCATCAACCATACCGGTTAGATCTGGTCTTGCATTTTGCTGTAGCTCTCTCTTAGCTACTTCTGTACATTCTGTATAATCCTCAGTATAAGGATTCACCGCTTCTATACGAAACAAATCCGCTTCTGTTATTTTTCGAAGCATTTTCGCTGCCACTTCTGTGTTGCCTATAGGTAAATTTACAATATTGCCACTCACATAGTTATTGCCTTCTCTTGTAAAATAGGCTATTAAAGATTTTCCACTCATTTTTAGTCCCCTCTTTCTTGATCTCTTATTATTACCCTACTCCTTGGAGCTAACTCCAAGTCAATAGTTTTTTATTGCCGCTCTTGTAAAATGAAAAGGTAAATTCGTGAGTGCAAGGTTAAATTCATGTATAATGACAATTTTCTTTATGAATAATATTATCAACAAAGCAAGAGACAGCCTAAACCACTACACGCCGTTTAAGCTGTCCCTGCTACTACAAACTTAAGATCTTTTTAATCCTTTTTCTTTCTTTCCTATTGTTTCCTCATATCTGGCAATCTTGCCATTTAAACGTTCTACTGTACTCTTCATTTCTTCCATCTTTGATACAAGATTGTCACGCTGTTCAATTAAAAGTTCTTTTCTTGCTTCAGCAGTCTCGTCTCCTTCTTGGAATAGGGTAACATATTCAATTAAGGCTTCTATTGGAAGCCCTGAACTTCTCATGCATTTAATAAATTCAACCCATCTACAGTCTTCTTCTGTATAATCTCTACTCTTACTTTTACTGCGATTCACAGGAGGAATCAATCCTATACGTTCATAGTAACGGAGCGTATCCTGTGATAGGTCAAACTTTGCACTTACTTCTGCAATGGTCATATTTTTGTACCTCCTAATATCTAAATAATTATAGATCTCGGAGCTAGCTCCAAGACAATTATATTAAACTCTAAAGCATTTTTTATCTACTAATTAACAATGTATTTCTTTTTCCTCAAGTAGATCTAAGGCAAAATTTAAAACCTTTTCTCCATTTACAATACTAAAGTCTACTGCTGATACTACAACTACCGGTACTCCTTCAGGTTCATATATTTCCTTAACATTTGGGAGAATATATGCTACCTCTGGTCCAATTAAAACTACATCTACTTCATCAGCTTATTTTTCTATTTGCCTCTCTAAAAATATTTTAATATATATATCTAAGCCTCTTGCTTCTGCTTCTTGTTCCATTTTTTCTGCTAGTACCCTTGCTGTATTTTCAGCAACACAAAATAAAATTATATTTATCATAATTAACCTCACGCTGATCTAGTTTCTTGAGACTTAGTTTATCACTTGGAGTTAACTCCAAGTCAAGTTTTTTTGATCCCTTGTCTGTAAAATGAAAAGGTAAATTCGTGAATGCAAGATTAAATTCATGTTTAAACTTCATTTAAATAGAATTAGTTAAAGCCAGTAAAACAAGTAACTTCTTGTTCTACCGGCTTTATTGAAATTTACATTTACTTTTGGTTATACTATTTATGTCTATTTTCTGCGGATTTCCATTCTCCTATGATTTCTGTTGTCACAGGGTCACACAAATCATCATAATTTTCAATTTTATACTTTATTATATCCGAACACTTTTCTAATTCTTGCATTTGCTCCTCAATATTATCCCTTATTTCAAAAAGAATACCTCTTCTATCTTCCTTTGTTGCTTCTCCTTCATTTGCAAGCTGGAGATATTCTTTAATAAGTTCAAGTGACGCTCCCGCCTTTTTAAAATTCAAAACTAATTCCACCCAATGAATTGCTCTTTCATCATATTCTCGTATACCACCCTTAGTCCTTTTTATAGGTGGTATTAATCCAATACGCTCATAATAGCGCAGATTATCTATAGATACTCCTGTTCTTTGGGCAACCTCTTTGATATTCATATGATATTCCTCCTTATTCTTATGTTGAAATGATAATGCTTCAAATATATTTTTCTAAATATTTCCAGAGAAATATTATCTACTTTTTTTCTACACAACTTTTTATATCATGTTTTATCTACAATTTACTTCACAGTTATTTTATTCAAGCTTTTCTATTCATTACAAAAGGTTATTGAATTAAATTCTAATGTAATCTAATATAATATACAACACCTTGTCTAATTTTACATCTAATTTCTTACTATGCTTATAGTTATGGAGGACGAAAAGATGAAAGTAAAATTTAGTTCAATCGATAAAGACTTGAAGAATACTGGAAGATTGTTTAAGCTTCTTAATAATACTTATACTGAATCAGGATTACGCTTCATGCATAAATTGAGCCGTAAAAGCAAAATGAAAGTAAAAGATAAGACTATACAATTCTCAGAAGAATATATTGTCCGAAAAGATGGCTCAAGACTGCGTATTTGCATATTTAAACCTCTAACTTTTAAAGAAAATGTTCCTGGTGTTCTATGGTTACATGGAGGAGGTTATGCGCTTGGAGCTCCTGAGGTATCTAAGTTATATGCTAAAAAGTTTATAGAGGTCAGTGATTGTATTGTTATAGCTCCTGATTACAGGCTATCTATTGAAGCTCCTTATCCCGCTGCTTTGGAGGATAGTTATGAAGCACTTTTATGGATGAAGAACCATGCAAAAAAACTAGGTATTCGTTCAGATCAGCTAATGGTCGGAGGAGACAGTGCTGGAGGAGGACTAACTGCAGCGCTTACTTTATATGCTAGGGATAAGAAAGAGGTAAATATTGCCTTTCAAATGCCCTTGTACCCAATGATTGATGACAAGATGACAAGTGAATCTGCAAAGGACAATGATGCACCAGTTTGGAACTCTAAATCTAACTTTCTTGGTTGGAAGCTATATCTAGGTAGTCTTTTTGGTACAGAAAATGTTCCATATTATGCCGCTGCTGCAAGGTCAGAAGATTATAGCAATCTTCCACCAACAGCAACCTTTGTGGGAAACCTAGAACCTTTCAGAGATGAAACCATTCAATATGTAGAAAACTTAAAAAATGCTGGAATACCTGTTCATTTTGAAATTTTCAATGGATGTTATCATGGCTTTGATCAGATATGTCCTAAAGCTGAGGTAACTAAAAAAGCCCATGAATTCCTTGTTAATTCTTTTAAATATGCGAAAGACAATTATTTTGCAAAGCAAGATACGGAGAATTGAAGTGGTTTATAAAACTATAATCTAAAAACAGCTTGAACAATTATTCGAGCTGTTTTTCAACCTTACAGAGCCTATATCAAAAACATTGCAAGAATACTTCCAATCATACGCGCAAATTTTATTTTCAGCACATTTGTATTATTTGGCAAGTAATAATTACAGTCTTTTTCCAGCCATCTGTTCTTTTGCCAATATTTATAGTCAATGTTATCATGAGACCTGCTACTCTTTTGCCAGCTTAATTGTTGGATTTTGAATGCAATAAGTGAATATAATGAAGGCTTAATAACCAAATTTCTTTTCATAGTATCAAACAAAGTACTTGCTATATTTTTACAATCACTGCCGTATTTAGCTTGCATTTCGATAAAGTCCATAAGTCCCCCAGTTCGAAATTTTTTCTGTCCTGCAATACTAATACCCCAGGTTGTAAATGCATTTTTTATTGTATTTATCGTATGATTTGATGCACCTGCACCTGAAGTAGTCACAATATATGCTACCTTACCGGCATAAGCAGGTCTATGGCAATTAAAGGCCATTCGGTCTAGCCAGTTTTTCATTATACCATTCACATCTTCTACATACACTGGACTTGCTGCTAATATTCCATCTGCTTCACGTATTTTGTCCCTAATTGACAGTAAGTCATCCTTCAGTGGACACAGCTCTTCTCCTTTATCAAAGCAAACTCTGCAACCACGGCATGTATTTATGTTACAATGACCTATTTGTACTCTTTCAATCTCTAGATCTATCCTCTTAGTTTTAGCAATTGATAAAAGATAATTTTCTATCAATTCAGCAATTCTGCTTGTATTGCCATTTGTTCTATAGCTACTGACTAATGATATTATTTTCATAATAGCCCCCTAGAATAAATAATCTTTAACCACACATAAATAACCAACTCTTTTATATAAATATGCGTAACACATAATTTAATTACTTTTTACTACAACTGCAACCAACCAGTTATTGTAAATTTATAAATTTAATTTTATAATTAGTGTATGGTATTTTTTGTATTCTGTATACTTATAAAAATATACAGAAACACAATAACGATGACAGTAAGGGGGATAAAAAGTTGAAAAACATAAAAGAAACTGTATACGAATTCATACAGCAAGAGATCTATAGTAAGAATGAAAATAAAAATGGCTTAGAAACGAAAACAATTGCAGATGCTTTAGGATTACATCGTTCTAATGTAAGTGCTTTATTGAACGAGTTGGTGAAAGAAGGAAGGCTAAATAAAACAACAACAAGACCTGTTTATTATAAACTTCCTGAACAAATTCATCCTAGTACAGAAAAATCCTGCTTTACTCAATTGATTGGATATAATGGTAGTTTAAGAAATGCTGTTCAATTAGCACAAGCTGCTATTCTTTATCCCCGCTCTAGCTTAAATGTCTTACTTTCTTCTAAAACCGGATGTGGAACAACTTATTTTGCTTCTTTAATATTCGAATTTGCTAAAGAAATGGGGATTTTATCTAAAGCTGCTCCTTATATAAAAATTGATTGTCGTCATTACTCTAAAAATGTTTCTGTATTAAATGATGAACTCTTTGGAACTCAAGGTAATTTAAACAGAAGTTGTTTTGCAAGATCACAAGGCGGTATGCTCTTTATTGACAATGTAGATTTATTAGATGCAAAGCAGCAAAGCTCTCTCTTTAGATTCTTGGATTCAGGTAAGATATATTCAGAAGATAAATCGGAAGCCTTGGATTGTAATGATTTATTTCTAGTACTGGCCTGCTCTCCACAAAGCGGTTTACAAATTAATCGTATCATCCCCGTTACCATAGAGCTGCCAGAATTAAAAGATCGTTCTATGGAGGAACGGTTCGAGCTTATTAATCATTTTTTTCAAGTTGAAGCCTCAAACTCAGATCGTTCAATTGAAGCCACTGCAGAATCAATAAAAGCATTATTATTATCTGATTTTAATTATAATGTTAAAGGGCTAGAACTTGATATAAAGGCAGCCTGTGCAAATGCTTATGTTCGAGTGGTAAATGAGTCTGAACAAGCTATTTGTGTATGTGTTAATGATTTTAAAGGACAAATTAAAAAGAGTCTATTAAATCTAAAGGGCTATGATAATGAAATTGATACACTAATAGGTAAAAGAGAATCTATTATTTATGATAAAAATATTGCTGATCAAGGATATTACAATTCTCACTCTACAGTTGACATGTATTCTGAAATAAAAAAACAGTATGATGAGTTATCTAATCTTGGAATTACTGATAGTAGCATTGAAAACGTTATGAGTACTCATATTCGTAATCTATTTAAAAAGTATGGTTATCATAATGGTTTTGGCGATTCAAAAAATTTAGATCAGCTTTCTAAAATTGTAGACCCAAGGATCATCGATATAGTTAGTTATTTTTTGAATGCTAGAAAAAAAGAGCTTGGAATAAATTATAAATCTAATGTATTTTACGGACTTTGCCTACATATCAATTCACTCTTAACCTTAAATATTTCTGAGCAACGGGTGGACAATAATCAGATTGTTAAGATTGTTCAAGATTATCCAGAGGAATATGCTGCAAGTGTACAGTTTGCAACGGTCTTAAAAGAAAGGCTTGACTTGAATCTGCCAATCCATGAGGTTGTTTTGATTGCAATGTTTTTAATTGAATCTGATGAAAATAACGAAGAAGATCACCCTGTATTGCTTTATATCATGCATGGTAGCCAGACCGCTTACTCATTAAAGGATGTTACAAATAGCTTAACTCATTGCCATAATGCATACAGCTATGATTTAGCCCTGGATATCAGAACAAGACAAGCTATGGAGGAAATTAAAACACTTATTGAAAAAATAGACCGTGGTAAAGGTGTTGTTGTCATATATGATATGGGGTCCATAAAAACAATGCTTGAAACTATCTCAGAAGAAATAGATGTGAAGATTAGATATATAAATATGCCTATAACTTTGATTGGCATTGACGTTGCAAGAAAATGTTCTATGGAAAGTGACATAGATTATGTCTATCATATGGCAAATCTCGAAATTAACAATATGAAGAAAAATGTAGAAAAGCATAACAATATTATTGTCACTCTCTGTCATACAGGAGAAGGAGGTGCAGCCCAGTTAAAACTCTACATCGATCAGTATTCAAAATTAGGAATGAAAACCATAGCACTTGCAATATCCTCCCGTAATGAGCTTTTAAAAGAAGTTTTAGTGCTTCAAAAAACCTATAACATTCATAGTTTTGTTGGCGCATACGATCCGAAACTATTTGGTATTCCCTTCATTTCTATACAAAAAGTTTTTGAAAGTTCTAGAGAAGATTTAGATCGTATCCTGATGTTTGAACCTGTGAATTCTCGTTCCGTAGATTACAACGATGTATATAAATACTTAGGTGAGCAGTTTAAATATACATCTATATCTAAACTCAAGACTGTATTACCAAATATTATCGATGAATTCAGTATGCTCTATCAATTTACTGAAGATCAAAGAGTTGGACTATTTATGCATCTAGCTTGCCTAGTAGAAAGACTATTAGATGGCAAGTCAGTGGCCAATAATAATGACAGAAGTAAGATAATTTCAGTATTTAAAGAGGATTATCAATCTATTGTTAAAATCCTAAAACCTTTGGAAAAAACCTTCAAGATTATTATAGATGATAATGAGATCACAACTATCATCATGATTATAAAGAAGGTATAATATCAGAAAAACGCCTCCTGTACCATAAACAGGAGGCGTTTTTCATTTATTGAACCTTATTAGATTTCTTTAGAAAATAGTTTCTTTAGATGTTTATGCCCTACTGGCTGTGGGGTAAAAGGTTCTGTAATCCCCTGTTTACTACTTAGGATCTTTTTTTGGATATCATAGAGAGTATCTGTCATTCTTCCAAAGTAAACTCCCTCACTGAACATTCTCATCAATTTATTGTGTTTCTCTTTTTCAAAGCTTTCGATATGTTGATTAAATATGATTTTTAAGCCTTCCTCCACTACTTCAGTTTCATAGGAAATAGTTATTGTGTCCATAAATGTTTTGATTTTTGACTTGTAAAGCTCTCCTCTTTTATACTCTAATATTGATATATCAATGCGAGTATGGGCGTTGTTATCATATTTTGAATACTTCAGTCCTTTCTTGATATCTTCCACGCTTAATTCTTTACCATTGCATTGATTAATATTAGATAAGAGATCGTTTTCAAGAAAATCATAAAAGTCTTTTTCAGTTATTTTTAATATTCTTGTTAGTTTCATGGACACATTATAACATAGCATTTGGAAAATAAATACAACAAAATATAAAAATAATCTTAAATTTAGAGTTGTCTATCCCTACATTGATACTAAATGTAACATTTTTATAAAATCATAAAAATGTAAAAAAGTATACTTTATAAATAACACAATTATACACTACATAAAAAAAGTAATTTAAATTTATACACTAGGTCATAAAGATTAAAAAAATACTTATTTTTATGAAAAACAAGTGTATTTTTGAAAATATACTAATCTAATACTGTATAAAACTCTTTTAAATCCGTCTTGTAATCGTTTTGACAAAAGATTTTTTATACACTAAAATAAAATCATTCCAGGAAATAATTTACATATATAGAAAAGGGGGATATCCAATGGACGAAGAAAACGATTTAGTATCAATGACAATAATTGCAAATTCAGGTGATGCACGATCTTTTGCATTTCAAGCTTTGGGAGAAGCTAAAGCTGGAAACTTTGAAAAAGCAGAAGAGCTTCTAGCACAATCTGATGTAGCAGCAAATCTAGCTCATAAAGCACAAACAGAATTATTATTTAAAGAAGCCAATGGTTTTAAGCAAGAGCTTAATGTGTTACTTGTTCACTCGCAGGATCACTTAATGACAAGCATGCTTGCAAATGAGCTTATAAAAGAAATTATTTTATTATACAAAAATAAATAAATCAGGGGGATCAAATATATGAAAATTTTATTGGTATGTGCAGGTGGAATGTCAACAAGTATTTTGATGAAAAAAATGGAGAGCTATTGGAAGGAAGCTGGAGAAGAACTTAATATTAAAGCAGTGGGCCTCGCTGAGTATCAAGATGTGTATCAAAATTATGACATCGTTTTAATGGGACCTCAAGTATCTTATCGCTTAAAAGAAGTAAAGGAAAACACTGGACTCCCATGTGCTCCAATTCAATCCTTTGACTATGCCGTTGCAAATTGTCCTAATATCATGAAGCTAGCAAAAAAGCTATATTCTGAAAAATAATGAAATAAGGAGAGGTAAAATGGAACAGTTATTTGAAAGTAAATTTATGATCAAACTTCAGGATTTTGGTCAAAAGCTGGGCAGTAACAAATTCTTATCTGCGCTTCAGGCTGCAATGATGTCCTTAATGGGTATCATAATGGTTGGTGCCATATCACAAATTATTTGTTCAGTAGGCAGCGAAACCATGTTAAATCTATTTTCTTCAAAGAGTAAAATTTATGCAATCATCTATTTACCTTATCAATTTACAATGAATTCCTTATCTTTGTGGGTCGTTGCATTGTTTGCATTCCACTATGCAAAAAACTTAAAAATGAAGTCTCCTATTATGAATGCTGTTGACGCATTAGTTTGTTTCTTATTAGTAGCTGGTGCATTAATTATAACTGAAACAGGTGCAACTGGCATTAATATGACTTATCTCGGAGCACAAGGTATGTTTATCGGATTTCTTGTTGTGTTTATGTCTGTGCACATTGAAAAATACTGTGCTGATAAGAACATCCGTATTAAGATGCCAGATGTTGTTCCACCATTCTTACAAGACGGTTTTTCATCAATTTTACCATTATTATTCAGTGCTATTATTTTCTTAGTTATTTCCACCGCTGTATCTGTAGGTACAGGAGGAGCTTATAATGTTTGTTCAGGATTTATGGCGCTCCTAGGTGTTCCATTAAATGCGTTAACATCAGTTCCAGGTATGTTCATCCTTGGTATTTTTGCTGCACTATTATGGTGTTTTGGTATTCACGGCACTATGATTTTAGTTCCAATTCTTATGCCTTTAGGTATCCAAGCAGCAGTTGCAAATGGTGCAGCACACGCAGCTGGACAACCACTTGTATTCTATCCAGTAGCATTATTTGCAGCAATAGCTATTTGCGGTGGTACAGGAAACACATTGCCTCTTGCACTAATGGGCCTTCGCTCTAAATCTAAACAAATCAGTGCAGTTGCAAAAATCTCTGCAGTTCCTGGATGGTTTGGAATTAATGAGCCAATGACTTTTGGTATGCCAATTATGTATAACCCTATCCTTTGTATACCTTATGTATTAAATATTCCTTTTGTTATGTTATGCACCTATCTAGCATATAAATTTGGTTTCTTACAACCTGCTTGGATTTCTATTTCAGCATTACTTCCAATGGGTTTTGGTGCATACTTATCTACCTTAAGATGGCAAAATGCAGTTTGGGATTATTTAATGTTAATTCCTTCTGCAATAATTTGGTACCCATTCTTTAAGATTTATGAAAAGCAATTGGTTGCTAAAGAAGCAGCTGCTGATCTAGTAGAAGCATAGTAAAAAAATAAAATAAGCGCCAGCAAATATAAGTGTACTACTTCAATCCTAAAATTATTTTCAAACCGCTCCTGAATCTTAAGAAGCACATATGAAAATATGAATTCTATAATGAAGCGATACATTGAAAAAGCTGGTGCTTTTCAAGTTGAAGAAAGGAGAAAAGATATGAGTTTTTCTAGTAATTTTTATTGGGGCGGTGCTACTGCTGCTAATCAATGCGAAGGTGCATATAACACTGATGGTCGAGGCTTGGCCAGGACAGATGTGACAACTGCCGGTTCTTATAATAAAATGCGCTCAGTTACCTACAAGCTGCCTGATGGCACAACTGGAGAGGTAAATGGCTTTGGATTTGATATGCCTGAAGGAGCTAAAGGTGCAATATTTGATGGATACTATTACCCAAATCATGAAGCTATAGATTTCTATCATCACTATAAAGAAGATATTGCACTGTTTGCTGAAATGGGCTTTAAGATGTTTAGAATGTCAATATCTTGGTCTAGAATATTTCCTAATGGTGAAGAGGAAAAGCCTAATCAAAAAGGATTAGACTTTTATCGTTCCGTGTTTGAGGAATTAAGAAAATATAATATTGAACCATTAGTTACTATTTCTCATTTTGATACCCCTTTATATTTAGAAGAAATTTATTATGGCTGGAACAATAGAAAACTGATCGATTTCTATGTTCATTACACTGAAACAATTTTCAATGAGTATAAAGACTTAGTGAAGTATTGGCTAACCTTTAATGAAATCAACAATACAGTTATGTTCCTAGATATGTTTACTGATGCCCCTTCTGACAACATATATCAAGAAGCATATCAGCAGCTCCATTATCAGTATGTTGCAAGCGCAAAAGCAGTTAAAATCGGACATAAAATAAACCCAGAGTTTATGATCGGTTGCATGATTTGTGGAATTACAAACTACCCTATGACCTGTGATCCAAAAGATGTTATGTTAACACGTTATAAATGGGAGCAAGGTATTTTCTATAGCGGAGATGTTCAATGTAAAGGAAAATATCCAACCTTTGCAAAGCGTTTATGGAATGAGCATAATGTGAAGTTAGATATAACTGATGAAGATCTTAAGGATCTAAAAGAAGGAACTGTAGATATGTACACTTTCTCCTACTACTCTTCTAGCATCGTAACGACTCATAAGGTAGAAAATAATGCTGGAGGTAATTTCTCTATGGGAACAAAGAATCCATATCTTAAGTATTCTGATTGGGGTTGGAGTACTGATGCCTTAGGTCTTCGATATTACCTAGAAACAATTTATGATCGTTATGAACTTCCACTTATGGTTGTTGAAAATGGATTTGGTGCTGTTGATAAAGTTGAAGAAGATGGCAGTATTCATGACCCATATCGTATCGAGTATATGAGTGAGCATATAAAAGAAATGGCGAAAGCAATTGATAATGGTGTTGATTTAATTGCTTATACAAGCTGGGGATGCATTGACTTAGTTAGTGCCGGAACAGGTCAAATGTCTAAGCGTTATGGATTTATTTATGTAGATAAAGATGATGAAGGAAATGGTACTTTTAATAGATTAAAGAAAGATAGTTTTTATTGGTATAAACAAGTTATTGAGACAAATGGTGAAAATTTAGAAATGGAGGTAAAGTAAATGAAAGGTTTTCCTAATGACTTTTTATGGGGTGGCGCTACTGCCGCCAATCAATATGAAGGTGGATGGAATGAGGGCGGAAAAGGTATTAACACCTCTGATGTTATGACCGCTGGCTCTCATACCCTTCCTCGTCGAGTAACTTATAAAAATGTAAAAACTGGTGAAACAGGATCGATAATAGGTTTTGGTACAAATACAAAACTTCCAGAAGATTGTATTCCTGCAATTATTGAGGGTGAATACTATCCAAGCCATGTTGCAACTGACTTCTACCATCATTATAAAGAAGATATTGCATATATGGGTGAGATGGGCTTTAAGACTTTCCGTCTAAGCATGAACTGGGCACGTATTTTTCCTAATGGTGATGATGCAGAACCTAATGAAAAAGGGTTAAAATTTTACGATGAAGTTTTTGATGAATGTGCAAAATATGGTATAGAACCTTTAGTAACCTTATCTCACTATGAAACACCAATTAATCTAACAATTAAATATGGTGGTTGGTCAAACAGAAAATGTATAGATTTCTTTGAAAACTATGCAAAAACAGTTTTTAAATACTACGAAGGAAAAGTAAAGTATTGGTTAACCTTTAATGAAATTAACTGTATGGAGTTTGCTCCATTTGTTGCAGGAGGACTAAATGATCCATCACCTCAGAACAAAGCACAAGCAGCTCACAATCAATTTATAGCAAGTGCTAAGTCAGTTAAAGCCGCTCACGAAATAAGCAGTGAAATAAAAGTTGGACAAATGCTTGCATACATGCCTCTTTATGCTTATTCTTGTGATCCTAAAGATCAATTAATGGTTATGGAAGCAGCTAAAACTAGTCTATTCTATTCTGATGTACAAACTGGTGGTCACTACCCTGCTTACAGACTAAAGAAATATGAAAGAGAAGGCATTATATTAGATACAGAACCTGAAGATTTTGAACTTCTTGAAAGATATTCAGCAGACTTCCTAAGTTTCTCTTGTTATGGCTCTGTTACTATTTCAACCCATGAAGATGTAAATAAAGCTGGTGGAAATCTAATGATGGGAATTAAGAACCCATATTTAGAAACAAATGCTTGGGGCTGGGCAACGGATCCAGAATGCTTAAGAATCGCACTAAACACCTTGTATGATCGATATCACAAACCATTATGGATTGTAGAAAATGGTATTGGTTGGGATGATCAAAAAGAGGAAGATGGATGTGTACATGATACTTATCGTATAGACTATTTACGTAAGAATATTGCCTCCATGAGAGATGCCATAAATCTTGACGGCGTTGATCTAATGGGATATACAATGTGGGGATGCATCGATTTGGTTTCAGCAGGAACTGGTGAAATGAAGAAACGTTATGGCTTTGTTTATGTAGATCGTGATGATAAAGGAAATGGAACTTTAGAAAGAAGCAGAAAAGACAGCTTCTATTGGTATAAGAAAGTAATCGAAACTCAAGGGGTAGATTTAGAATAATTAATTCCCTATTCATATTAGCTGTAAAAATATTTGAAAACAGTGGAATTCTTAGAACAAAAATCATATGATATTAAAAACAATCATTTAGAGGATAATATGCGGTACATTTTAAACATTAAAGAATGCGAGTTTTTAGGAAAAGGAGATGAAGGAGCAGTATACTTAACTCCAGAGGGTTTTGCTTTAAAAATATTTTATGACAAAAAGAAAGCTGAAAGTGAAGTTGCTATTTTGGAAAAATCTACTGGTAGTAGGTTTTTCCCTAAAGTTATGTTTATTACTGAGAATAAAGTTTTAAGAGATTATGTTGAAGGAACAAATTTATACGAGTACATTAGTAATAATGGATTATCTTACAACCTCTCCGTTGAAATAATAGAACTTGTAGAGGAATTTAAGCGTTTAAACTTTAAGAGAATTGATATTAGAAATGCACATATCTTTGTAAATAAAGATGAAAAAATCCAAGTAATTGATCCGAGGAAGGTCTTCGAAAAAAACATCCCTTATCCTAAAGAAATGATTAAAATATTAGTAAAACTTAATTTGTTTGATGAATTTCTTAAACATCTTTTAGCTTACAATAAAAACCTCCTTAATTATTGGATCAAGGGATACGAATACTTTGAAAACATGCGTAAGAAGACAATTATTATAGACATGCTAGCTTGCTAGAGTTGCATATATAGGTATTCTTATTAGCCATCAGTATGAACCCTTACTATATTTTTCTCCCTTAACTAATACAACACAAAAAGGTCAGGATTGATATAAGTCCTGACCTTTTTACATTAACTTCTATAAAAATATAATATTACTGATTTTTCATCTTCAACTTTTGGTAATTTTTCAGGGTTGATCCTTATTTTAATTTTACTTTGATTAATCAGCTTTAAAGGCAACACCGGTAAGATCTTCGCTAAGTTTCCATAGCCTTTCTGCCATCTTGGGATCAATAGCCCATGACAATACACCTGTCATAACTTGATTCAAGTCTCCATTAACAGAACTTTCCGGTATAACATTAGCAATATCAACATTCATGCAATAAACCCCACCTTTGCCTTCCAATTGTGGACTTGTTGCACACCACACACTAGTTGCTGCACCTTGTTCAACGTTCTGTCCTCCACTACTTGCTACAGTTTTTTCTACATCCTTTGAAGGGTTGAACTCTACAGATATACTCTTAGATATATTAGAAACAGCATTTTTCACAACTTCCTCATTTTCCATATAGCGTTGCAAATTTGTCCCTAAAATTCTTCCTGGATGAACAGAAAATGCACGAACTCCATATTTCTGTCCTAAGCGATCTAACTCAACAGCAAACAAAGCGTTGGCAGACTTAGACTGACCATAAGCTCCCCACTTGTTATACTCTCTGTGTTCAAAGTTTGGATCGTCAAAGTTCACTCCTCCAAATCTTATTCCTGTTGATGAGAGGGATACTACTCTGGCTTTTCCAGATTTCTTTAATGCAGGCCAGAGTCTTGCCGTCAACTGAAAATGTCCAAGATGATTAGTAGCAAATTGAGCTTCGAAGCCACGAGCATCTCGACTAAGAGGTGCTGCCATTATTCCTGCGTTATTTATTAGGATATCCAGTGCTCTTCCGGAATCCAAAAATTTTCTTGAAAATTCGTCAATTGATGTTGGATTTATCAAATCCATCTCTTCCAATTCTACGCCAGGTATTCCTTCAATTAAAACACGTGCTTTGTCAATCGAACGTGCAGGAACAATAACCGTTGCACCAGCTTGAGCCAAAGCACGGGTTGTTTCTAGTCCGATTCCTGAATATCCGCCTGTAACAATTGCAACCTTCCCATTCAAATCTATTCCTTTTAGCACCTCACTTGCTGTTGTTTCTAATCCAAAACCTGATATTATTGGAATTTGTGGTGTTATCTTATAATTATCCATTCTTAACAACTCTCCTTACTTTTTCTTAGACTAAAAAATGCGTATTATGCACAATATAGATTTAACTAAACCTAACTAGCCTAAATTGATCAAAGTGTATTAACTAATATAAACCTTGTTGTTTGCATGAATATATTATCTTTTAAACCGTAAAAAATAACTAGTTTATTTCTGCACATTAGTTGCCTAATTCTGCAATATAAAAAAACAAATCATATTCAAACCTATTGAATTTCATTATGCTACAAGTTAAAATTTATATACAATTTGGAGCTTAATCGAACAAAAAGCAAAGGAGCAGCCTGATATGAAGCTGGAGAAATTTCACATTTCTACGTCGGTAGATATTGAGAACAACACTATTAATCAAAATTTAATTGATCAACTTATTACTATTACTAAAAGAATTACCTGCGAAGAAGGCAATACAAAAACCATCATTCCATTTCTTATAATTAATCGTCATACATACTCGTCTCCATTAACCCCAAGTGTACTTACCCCTTCCTTTTGTATCATTCTTCAAGGTATGAAGGAAATTCATTTGGGAAATGAGATGTTTTATTACTACGCTGGAGATTATTTGGCTTCTTTGATTGATATGCCTGCATCTGGCCAAGTCGTTAATGCATCGGTAGATTCACCTTTTATAGGACTGCGTATTGATTTTACCACAAAGGAAATTGCTTCCGTGGCTATGGATATAGAAACAGACATTAAGCAAAATATGAAAAAGCAAAGTACAGGTGCATTTGTCGGCAAGTCAGATCCTGAACTTTTGGAATTGTTTATACGTCTATTAAAGCTAATCGAGAATCCCAAAGGAGTGGCATTTCTTTCGGAGCTTATAAAACGTGAGTTGATTTTCCGCTTATTAACAGGTGACTATGGGCATCTTTTTTATCAACAAGCTTTGTTTGAACAGCAAGCTGACGGAATAGGAAAGGCTATTGCTTGGATTAGAGAGAATTACTCAAAATCCTTTAATGTGGAGGAACTAGCAAAATCAAATAACATGAGCGTTTCAGGATTACAGCATAAATTTAAAGCAATCACTACAATGGGACCTTTGCAGTACCAAAAGCAGCTTCGTCTTCAGGAGGCAAGGCGATTAATGTTTAGCGGCGCTATGGATGCAACATCGGCAGCTATGGAAGTTGGCTACGGAAGTTTATCACAATTCAACAGAGAATATAAACGACATTTTGGATTACCACCAAAAAAAGATATCAAATGGCTAACGGAAAATTACGAATCATATGAGAAAGACCAATAACCAATGGAGTTATGCTATTTTTCAAAGTACACCAATAGCTAAAGCAGTAAAATTCAAAACACCATATTATAAAATTTTTATAATTTTTTAAATTTCTTTTGAACTTTTTTAAGATTCCTGCGTTTAAGTAATGAAAACAGCAAGAAGAGGTAGAATTCATGAATTTCAAAAATCAAAATGAAGAAAATTTAATAGCAAGAGCTAAGGCTGGTGATAAATATGCTTTTGAAATACTGATTAGTAATAACTTTTCTATTTTAAAGGGATATGTATTAAAGCTTACTTTAAACAAAGATTTAACTGAAGATATTGTTCAAGATACCCTGTTATCTGCTGTTGTTCATATTGATTCCTTTGTCTCTAATGCTAAGTTTTCTACGTGGCTTATCAAAATCGCCACCAATAAATATAGAGATTACTTAAGAAGGAACAAAGAAACAGATATGTTATTAGATACTTTTCAGTCTTCCTCTATTACTGAAGAAGAACTAGTAAAAAAAGAAGAACTAGAAGAGATTCTAAAGATATTAAGGACAATGCCTGCTGATAAAAGAACTGTATTTATACTAAAACATTATTATGGTTACAGCTACGAGGAAATCAGCTCTATAGTAAATTGCCCAATAGGTACAGTACGTTCAAGATTACATTATGCAATAAAAGAAATAATTTCAAGATTTAACGGAGGTGAATAAAATGAAACCCTTTGATAATTTAGATAAAAATATTGATAAATACTATGATGGTTCCCTAAATGAAGAAAGCAAGGAAGAAGCTGATTTAAAAGTTATCTTAGATAAAATGTATCTTGCAGAAGACTTGGAAACCAGGGTTTCAGTAAATATAGATATAAATTCTATTGTGGAAAATGGAAATCAAACTCGTTTTGCCAAAAAGCTTAGAAAAGAAACCTTTAAATTTCTACTATTTGCTGGATTTTTATCGATTTTTATCGGCTTTATGTATATAAGAGTTTCCATATATGCCACCTTAGCAATACAATCTTTAGGATTGATATTTTTACTTATCTTAAATCAGGTTTTTCTAAAGAAAAAGGCAAGGAGTGAAGCTAAATGATTGACAGTAAAATAATCATTATTATCTTTCTTCTTATACTTGTCACTATCCAAGGCACTCTGATATTTAGAGATGCGGTGAAAAAAAGCATTCCAAACCCTTGGATTTGGGGAATTATTGGTCTCATGAACATTCCAAGTTCGACCATAATCTATCTAATTTATAGAAAATTATATTTAAAAAAGAAGAGGAGTTAAGATTATGAATATAGATTTAACCATACTAATGCCTGTATTATTGCTTCAAGGGATTTTTTCAATTTATTGTTTTGCAAAACTAATAGGAAACCCAGTAAAATATCTTCCTAAATGGCTCTGGGCAATATTATGTCTTAACACCCTTGGCTGCATTCTTTACTTAGCACTGGGAAAGGATGAAGAATGATGGAAAGCCTTCAAGCTAAAGCTGAATACACTTTAGAGCTTAATGCTTTAAACAAAAGCTATGGTAAGTCTCAAGTGCTTAAGGATATAAATATAAAAATTCCTAGAGGCGTTATATATGGATTTATTGGAGAAAATGGAGCGGGCAAGACTACAACTATGAATATTATCTGTGGCTTAAAGAAGCCTACCTCTGGCAAGGTTATCTTTAGAGAAAGGGAATTAAGTTATGATAAAGAGAGAGAAGCTATAGGTTATCTTCCTCAGCAGCCTAAGTTTTATAGCTATATGAAGGTTCATGAGTACCTAGATTTTATTCTTTCCCTTTCTGAAGCGAAGGGTAAAGCCTTTTCAACTGTAGAACTGCTTTCAATAGTTGGTCTTAAGGATGCTTCAAAAAAGACAATAAAGGCACTTTCAGGGGGAATGCTCCAAAGGCTAGGTATAGCAGTTGCCATCTGCAATAATCCTGAACTTGTTATATTAGATGAACCTACCTCTGCTTTAGATCCTGAAGGCAGAAGAGAAGTTATGAATATCATAAAAAGCTTAAAAGAACGAGGAATGACCGTATTTTTTTCTACTCACCTTTTAAGCGATGTAGAAAATATCTGTGATTATATAACTATAATTCACAAGGGTGAAATTTTATCTTCCACTACTCTAGCTTCTCTTAAGGATAAGTATGGAGCCTGCTATTACGAGGTCAAATTCGGTAATAAAATAGAACCTAAAAGCTACCCAAGTTTTATAAAGAATATAAATATCAAGGACGATATAACTCTAATTTACACAAACAATACATTAACCGATGAGAGAGATTTATTTAATTATTTATTATCCTTGAACTCTCCTATAAAAGCTTTCACTAAAAAAGAAGTGTCCTTAGAAGATATATTTTTTACTATTATTAATGGAGGTAACCAAAATGACCTTTAAAGCATACTTAAACAAGGAATTTATAGAAGCAAATAGAGAAAATAAACTAATAATACTATTTATGGGCTTCTTTTTCTTTGGTCTAGCAACACCTCCAATGCTTAAGCTTACTCCAAAGATTTTAGAAAAACAGTACGGTACTGATATGTCCAGTATCTTCAAAACTAATGCAATTGATTCTGTTGCAAATTATCTAGGAAGCAATATGCCTCAAATTTGTGTGTTGGTTTTATGTCTTACTTTAGGTGGAATTCTTTGCAATGAAATATCAAAAGGAGGTGTAATACTTCCCATTACCAAAGGAGCTTATAAAGCTTCTATTGTACTATCAAAATTTAGTTTTTATGCAGTGGTATTATTTATAATAAGTACAATCTCTGTGCTTACTAATATATATTATTCCTTTTTGGTATTTGATGAAGTTTTTCCTTCTATTAAAGCTGTTATGCTATGCTGCCTATTGGTATACTTGTATATATTATTTATGCTTTCAATAATATTTTTGTTTAGCAGTTTATTAAAGAAATCCATGGGCGTTGCTTTAATATCCATGGGAATTAATATTATCCTCACACTTTTAAGCACCTTCAAATACTCCCTAAATCCATTTGCACTTATTACGGAAGCCTCAAAGCTTTCAACAGAGTTACCAATTAAAACCTTGGTGTTAACAGCTGTTTTAACTATTTTAGCATTTATTTCTTCTATATTAATATTTAAAAGAAGAGAGTTTGAAGCTTAGAATTTTCAAAAAATAATGCAGCCACTTTTACTAGTTGGCTGCATTATTATCTTAATTATTTAAAGCACATTCATCGATTCTACGAACTACACCATTAGTATATGAAGTGAAATACTTAGTCCAAAACATATTGGCATTAGGGTTAAAACTTTCAAAATCAACTCCCAACCTGTTATATCCTTCTTCCTTCAATTTTAAAATCGTAAAATTAAGCAAGCTCTGATAAATGTTCTTTCCACGATATTCTGGAAGGCAGAAAGCACCACATATATTGCACATATCAGGGACCTCCGTTGCAAAGTTTTCTCCTCCACCTGCTATCTCTACAAAAGCAATTGGCTTTTCCTCATCTATCGCAACAAACAGTCTTGTATTTCGTGCTTCAGCACGAGTTAACCAACGTTCAAAAACTTCTTGTGTAGAATACATAAAACATGGACTATGCCCTAAGTGCTCAGTTAGCAATTTACGCATTTCTCTTACTTTAGGAATCTCTGCCTTAGAAAGTTCTTCAAAGATAACTTCATTATTGCATTGTATTTCTAAACCTTCCATTGGTCTAATGGCATCAATGCACCTAAGTCCAAAACCATAGGTAAACATGGCATTTACGGCCTCTTGATCATGTGCATATAATGCTATTGAATGATACGTAATTTTATTCTTAACCCACTTTTCAGCAGCTGCTTCATACATTTTTCGGTATACCCTACATCTATTTTCTTTTACAGTGCCATGAGCATGTATAGGTGAAAAGGTTCCCTTTGCCTTAGAATTATATGCACTTTCCCAAGGTTCATAACAGCATAAAAATCCTACCATTCTTCCATTATCAAAAGCTACAACACCTAGTCCATTGTTTGCAAAATGCTCTAAGTCAGGAAAAGTATATATCTCCGGTAATACTTTTACATACTCACGTTCCTCATTGTAATTACTAATAGCAATCAATTTTGCCTCTTCCACATGTTTCAATTCAAAATCAAAAATTTCCATAATAATCCTCCACTTATATACGGAGGGTTTATTCTGCGTGACCCCTCCTTGCACGCACATTATTCATAAAATTTACATTCATTGCGCGAATCCTCTCCTTTCAAAAAAGTATTTATAAAGATGAATCACATCGATCCGAAATATATTTTTAAAACTCTTACGGGTTGTTGTGATAGAATTTAAAAATATAAACTCTATTACGAAGTGATTCATCTATAATAACGCATAAATGAAGTTTCTCATTAATTGCAATTACACATCAAATATCTGAACATTAATCTCTATATCATCGTCTTTCTCTTTTGCTTCTATATATTTAATACCTTGCTTCTCGTAAAACTTTATCCAGAACTTCACTGCTACTTTATTTATTGATATTTGTACAACCTTGTATCTTCCTTTATATGTTTCCATCAGTATTTTAACTGCCTCATTTGCTACGCCTTTATTTCTGAAACCCTTTAGAACAAATAGTTCATGGATCACATAGTTAATATCCTTCGGAACATATTTTCCAGTATTAAAAAGGACAAAACCTGCCACTTCACCTCTGTATGTTATAAAATATGGAGTTAAATCCTCAGATTTAAAATATAGTTCCAAACCATCATATTTAAACTTTCCATCCTCACTAATTTTCAAATCAGCTGCAAACTCCGATAAGTCGTGTAAGTACAAACTGATTAAATTTTCAAGCTTTGCTTTTGATTCTATTGTTATTTTTTCTAATTTTGTTTCCTTTAAATTCATTTTATAAATTCCCAACTAATATATCTTTTATTTACTGACATTATATCTATTTAAAATTCACCTTATATTATCTATAAGCTTATTTTCTTGCCAAATATAATTCTATTGTGTCGTGAATATTGAATAAGTCCCCATTTTTCTTAATAGTATCTTTAATTTCATTTTCAAATAATTGCTTTGTAGTTTTTGGCATAGTTCTATGATCTGAGTAAGTATTTAACAAACAAATATATTGTTCCGCAGAAAACTTTCGCGTCTTATGATATAGCTTCACCTCTAGATCTCTAAAGCCGTAAGCTTTAATGGTTTCTGAAATTCTTTTATACCTTTCACTATTATTCTCTAAAGGCTTATCTGTTGATGGCCAGTATTTTTCATATACCTTTTGAATTTCTAGATGTAGAGAATAATCCTCCTCAGCTGGAGATGGCTTGTTCCAAAATAAAGCTATGGTTCCATTATCTTTTAATAACCTCAATACCTTTGGGTATCCAATATTATCTGGTATCCAATGAAAAGCAGTAGCAGAATAAAGAATATCTATACTGTTATCCTCGCACTGAAAGTCTTCAAAAGAAGTGTTATAAAGCTTATTGCTCTCGACACCTTACAATTATAACATTTATATACAATATATACCATGCATTATAATAAGTCTTCACTATTTGTAATATAATAACATCACACTACAAATAATAAAGACTTAAAAAAATAGAAAATGCACTCATCCAGAAAAGACAAGTGCTTATTATTAGAATACCTTATTAATTTTGATTCATCAATAATATTTAAAATAACAGAAATTAATCATCTAAAGATAATATAATTTTATCAAAGAATTTTTCATGAGTATAAAAACGATCTTTCGCACCATCTACATAATCATCTGTTTTAATGAATTCTTTAAATTCATTGTATGGTATATAGCGATAATCAATTGTTTCTCCTTCTTGTAATTGAATCTTTGTTTTTTCTTTATTTATAAATACTACAAAGCATTTATATATTGATGGAACATTTTTATAAATATGCGAATATACAAAATTTAAGTCCGAAGCATTTACCTCTATTCCTGTTTCTTCCTTTAACTCTCTGATAGCGCCTTGCTCTGGAGTCTCACCTTTCAAGATTGATCCTGCAGTAATTTCCCATTTTAATGCCCATGGTTTATTTTGATGTCTTTGAGTTATTAGTACTTCTTTGTTTGATGTTACTGTATAAATTTCAACAACAATATGATAAACTCCTTCTGGAATTGGTTCATCTCTAAACTGATCATAGCCTAACTTATTGCCATATTTATCATAAGCGTCCCATATTTCTCTCAACATATTTCACCCTCTCCTTAAAATGCAATATACTATTATTTTATGAATCATCATTAATTATTTATAAATTGTACCACTGTATCTGTAAATTTAGTAGGTTCTTCGTCGTGTGCTCTATGATCACTATTATAAAAAGTTATTATACTTCCTTTAGACGAATGTTTTGAATAGAACTCTATTTGTTCATGAAAGCACACTGGGTCATATTTACCTAGTATTAAAAGTGACGGACATTTTAATTCAGATATAAGTGGTATCATATTTTCATTGATTTTACCCTCTTTTTGTAGTCTACAAAGATGTGTTCCACCGTTTTGCCATTGTTCATCAGTAGCATCTGTAATACTATTCACTTCTTCTATTTCCTTTGAAACTTCAATTTGACGATCAAATTTCATAGTAGCAGTTATTAATCTTCGCATATTATCTGTAAGAACTCCAATATCTGAAGCATTGTCTACAAGTTCCCTTATCTCTTTTGCGAACTCAATCATACCTGCTTTTTCTGCAATATTTATATATTTAATATATATAGAATGTATAGACATTGGATAATAGAATGTTGGACATTCAAAAATTACTTTGCCTACTGATGAAGGGTATTTTATTGCATACAAAAGAGCCAGTTCGCCTCCAAAGGAATGTCCCAATACAGACCAACTATCGAAACCTAATATATTTTTTAAATCCTCACAATCATCAATTAGAAATTCTAATCCAAAATTTTCATCATCCTCAATTTTCTCAGAGCGTAAAACACCTCTTTGGTCAAAAATAACCACATTAAAATGCTCAGATAGCTTTATAGCTTGATACCGCAAATCACCACAGCCTTCTCCTGGACCACCATGAAGCATTAAAAGATTACGCTTATGACCTTTATTATAAGTTTCTACGTATATTCTTTTTCCATCTCTCAAAGTTATATATCGTTTATCCATAAAAAACTTCATCCCCCAGTTTGTATAATATCTAGTAGCCCCTGATGATAATCAGAGGCTACAGCTTTTAATCCAATAGACTTTTTTATACTATTGGGACACAAATTTCGCAGTAATGACTATTTATCATTTCCGTAGTATATCGTTCAAGAATCGGTCTTCCCTCATCCAATGCATAATTTCTTTTTGATATCTCCGAAAAAATCTCATTCCATGCTTTTTCCACAGCATCCACTGTATGACTTATTTTAAATACGCAATACTTTCCACCGATAATTTCTCCAAAGTTAATTAAGTCATTTTCAGGCTCAAATTCATCAGAAACCACTATGCATGCATCATAACGACAATCCTTGGGTTCAGTGAACCTTGGATTATCTTGAGCTATACCTAATATTATTGAACTTTCATTAAATAAGTGCTTTTCCTTAGCCCAGCTTTTTAAACTTTCCATTACACTCGCATTCTCTGGACCATAAACACCTGTTCTTCTAATATAAGCAATTTTATATGATGGTATTATTTCAATATTAATGTCCATAACTTACCTTCTTTTTTTATAAAGTACATCGATGCCTGAATTCATCATATATTGCTTTAAAATGTATTTCAACTTAATTTTTAAAATTATTGATTTTTAGTTTTAATTGAAGAGTTGATCATGGCCCTCAATATGGTAACATTACGGTTTTACCTCAAAAATAATTACTTTATTTAGAAATTAAGTCTTAAAGCATTTCATCTTTATACCTTATATTTTTATTTACAACATTCAAAGGATGAAAAACGTTCACTTATTATGTGCAGTATAAATTTAATCTTTCTTGTAAACCACCTAAGACTTCTTCTGGCATTTCCATAATCTTCACATCCTCACCTAGGAAAAGCAACCAATTTATTATCTCCTCCAATTCCTCAGGCTTATTGACGTCAACAAAAGTCTTTAAAATAGCCGTAGATTGATAAGGATTGGTATATGAAATTGTAACTTTTAAAGGATGATATTTTCTGAACTGGGCAATAGCTTTGGACCCAAATTCAACAATAAGGTTAATCATTTCTTCTTGCTTACTCAATTTTTCCAAAATCTTTTTCTTACTTAATCTTTTTTTCATGGAAAAGGTTTTGACATCCTCAAGCTGGTCCACAGGAAAAATAAAATTCTTTTCTTCCTCTAAGTCAAAGCCTTCAATAAGCCAAAGGCCTTTTTCATTATAAAGGTTTAATAAAAAAATCTGGTAAGATTTTATTGTCTTCTCTTCTTTAACATTAATCAATAAATATCTATCCACAAGAAGGATTTGTATTAGTTTTTCTAACAATGGATGTGGAAGGTCTGAAAGCTCAAGAAGATCAGGATTATTAGGGTTTGTTCCTTCAAAAAGCAATATTTGATTTAAAAGAACGAGATCATCTTGCTGGTTCTCTGATATAAGTCCAAGTAATTTTTCAGTTAAAGACTGACGACTCTTTAGATATGGGAGTTGTTCATTCCTTGTAGCCATAAAAGCAATAAAAAGTGCTTTGACTTCATTATCAGTAAAGCGAACAGCAGGCAAAACAGAATTGTGCATAACAAAATACCCACCATCCCTTCCAACTTCCGCAACTAGAGGTACCCCCATGGTCTCAATTTCTCTGATATCTCTGATGGCTGTGGAACGAGAGATATTGAACTCTTCCATGATTTCTGAGATTGTGAAGTTGGCGCGATTGTTTATATATCTCATCAGTATATTAATTCGTTCAACTTTTTTCATACGGTCTCCTAAACAGTATCATTTTTTGACATGATTTAAGAATATTATATACCTATCAAGTAAATAATTTAAGTAATTTGATTAATTTTAAAAAAGGAAGGTTTTAAAAATGGTAGATTATACTCTAGAAGAAAAAGATAGCTTCATTGTTTTAGGTATTGGAACTGAACTTAAGAGCAATTACACAGACTTTGTTGGTTTAAATAAGGAAAAATCAGACTTTTGGCAGTCAATTAGTGAAGATGGAAGACTTGATGCTTTAAAAGCAATAGCTACAAATGACTATATTTTTGCCGTGAACGAAGCGGTGAATAACAAGATGATGCACTATGCTGGTGTAATGTCAGATGCAGCAGCACCAGAAGAAGCTAGAGTTATACAATTCCCTAAAGGACACTATCTTGTTGTTAAAGGTGAAGGAAAAACCGCAGATGAATTGAATAATAAGCTTGCTGGCATTGCCTTTGGTGAGGTCCTACCGGTAGTAAATAATTTTGCATATGTTGGTGGACCTAATGCAACAGTTGAAATTGGACAGGAAAACGGCTTAATTCTTGGAGAGATGTGGATTCCTGTGGTTAAGAAATAAATATATAGAGGAGGCATGGAAATGTCATACATAGTTGATTTTAAAAATGTATCTACAACTGGTTTAGAGACTTCCCCTGTAGCAGATGCGCTTGCAGGCTTACGTGCTAATGAAGCTCGCTATTTTATGAACAAGTACAAACATGAATTTACAGTTATACCCGCTAGCGAAAGTCAGGATACTCTCGATTATGCAAACAGAATTTTGAAAGAAGAACGTGATATTGAGTTTGCAGCCAAACCTTTAGAAACCTCCTGTTTTCAGGTAGAAAATATCAAATTTACATATGTCTTTTATGAGGATGGTCTTAGTATAAACGTTATGTATACAGTTGATGATCCTAAAAAAAGAGCTGTTGGTTTAAAGCTTTCTGAAGGAATGGACGTACCAAAGGAATTAGAAGGAAAGTTTAAGTTTGCTAGGCAGAAATCAAAACTAGCAGGAACAATTCGTGGTTCATTCTTTGTAATTAAAAGAGAATATTAAAGTAGGCTAATAAAATACGATTTTAAGTAAAGATCGTAAAGGCTCTGGCAAAACTTGCTAGAGCCTTTAATTTGTTGCACACCGTTTTATATTCATTATATCTTCTTAGCAGAAAATAGAAAATGAGGCATATCAACGCCACGATAATGCTTGATAAACTTACCTATACAAGTCATTCCGTTTCGTATTGCTACGTTTTGTGATGGTATATTTGTATCTCGAATAATAGAATATACTTCTTTGGCATTTAACTTATCAAAGGCGTATTCTTTACAGGCAATTGCGGCTTCACTTGCATATCCATGATGCCAGTGTTCTTTTTGAAAAAGATATCCCACTTCCATTACCTTGCTACCGTTGTAGTCTTGCATCGACACCCCGCATTGCCCTATCATTTTACCCGTTTCTTTCAGAACAACTGCCCAAAGTCCAAAGCCAAATTCTTTATATCGTTCAATTTGTCTATCAAGCCATCCTTGAACTTCATCAGAGCTGAATGCACCTTCATAAGCATACATTACATCATCATCCTGTAAAATTTTGCAAAGAGCCAAAAAATCCGCTTGAGTCATTTCTCTTAAAACTAATCTTTCAGTTTCTAATATCATGCTACTACCTCCTATAAATTTTATTAAAATCTGTCATACAAATTCTGATTTGTACATTTCATTGATTATAAAGTATTATTTATAAATGTGAAAATAGGCTTAGCCAAGTATTATTGACGAGAAACTCCCCTATCAACTTTGCCAAAATAAAGCAAAAAGGCATCAAAAAACATTTAAAATATATCATATAATTATATTACATTTAAGTGGTATATTATACTGTGGATTATTACAACTTAATTCAAAATTCTATTAACTATATTGAAAGTAACTTACACTCCGTTATCAGTTTTAAAGCACACCTTCATTAGATCGATGGAAAGTTATCAATCAAAAAAAGAATGCCAACAGTGGCATCCTTTTATTTATTATCGAATATATTAAGGTAGTTAGTTCATGTTATAAGCTTTCACCAATCATATGTGCTGCGTGATATGGAACATTTTATAAGAAAACATACTGACATAATTATCAATGCACATTTTGTTATATTGCTTTTAAAATTATATCAGCGTACATTCCCATGCCCTTTTCGCTCTCTTTTTACTTCATACATAGATTTATCTGCCCTTTCAATCAAAACTTCTAGTTCAATGCCATCTTCTTTAAAAAGTGCATATCCGATGCTAGCTCTAAGATTTATTTTATGACCTTCAAATTCGAAAGGTTTTGTAATCTCAAAGTCTATTCTCTGAATAAATGACTTAAGTTCATCTCGATCCATTACGTTTTCAACAATGATTCCAAACTCATCTCCACCAAGTCTGGAAACCGTGTCTCTTTCACGCAAAGCGCTGCTAATTCGCAAAGCAACTTCTTTGATTGCTGCGTCTCCTGCTCTGTGCCCGTAATTATCGTTGATCTCCTTAAGCCCGTCCATGTCTAGTGTAATGATTCCGAACTCCTCTTGTTTTCTTGAAGCCTGTGACAATTTTTGTCTCAATTTATCATAGAATAAAGAGCGGTTAGATATCCCTGTCAGATTATCATGTGTTGCTTTATAAAACAACTCACTTTCCCCATTTTTCATTGCATTAAACATCTCTGCTGCAATGAGTCCAGACATAAGCTCTAGTACTTTGATGTCATCATCATTGAAATGATTAGCTTTAGCAGAAAGAACCTTCAGTACGCCAACCACATCATTCATGCATATTAGTGGCATTACAATCATGGAATTAAGACCGATTTGCCTACATGCAGCTTTATTCACTCTGTCGTCAATTTCAATATCATTGCTAATCAAAGGTATTCTCTTCTCCATACATTCCCCTGAAAGGCTATTCTCAATACCCAATCGTAACCCTAAAAACCTTTTAGCCATTCCAGATGCAGCACTGTAAACCAGTTCCTTTTTCTCAATTAATTCAACAGAAGCACCGTCTGCATTAGTAATAAGCTTAGTTCGATGTGTTACTAAATCCATTATGTTACCAAGATCCATTCCCTGCTGAGCTACTTCAGTCTGTACTTTAATGATTTCTAGTAGCTTTTCATTGCTTACACTATTTTGGTTCAAAACTATCCAACCACCTTTTCTATTGCTGTTGATTATAATCCATTTTCTCAAAATTAATTAGCTTATATAATAAAAATTATACATTAGATTTCTTGTTACATCAATATTCGACACCATTCTAGCACTATTTAAAAGAATTATTCAATTAGATTATTATACCTTCAAAATGATCCATTTCATGTTGAATTATTTGTGCTACAAATCCAGTAAATACTTGTTTTTGCTTCTTAAAATTTCTATCAAGATACTCCACTTCTATGATTTCATATCTCTTTGTTTTTCTAAATCCAATTAAAGATAAACAACTCTCTTCTGTTTCATAAAGCTTTTCTTTCTTTAATATAACTGGATTTATCATTGGCACAATAAGGTTGCCTGCAGCAAATACCAATATACGCTTTTTTACTCCAATCATATTACCAGCCAATCCAACACAATTCTCTAAGTTTGCTCTCAATGTATCTATTAAATCATCAATTACTGCAATATCATTTTTAGTTGCCTCTTCTGATTTTTGTCCTAAAAACAATATATCTTTTACAATTGGTTTTATCATAATTTGTCTTTAGTGAGCGAGTGTATTATTAAGTACCAACTCCTCACTAAAACTCACTTCCTTTCATTTTGTACTATTTTCTACGTATCACATGTTAATAATAATTAGCTATAAGTTCTTTACTTAATACACATCCTTAACTCAAAAAAATTATAACATAAGCCAATGATAGTTTTAATATCATTGGCTTACTTTTTATTTTTCAATCATGTTCTATTTATATTCCTCATAAAATATTGTTCTATACTTTGAAAACATGTATTTACCATAAATTTTATTTCTTCTTCATTTATAATATATGGCGGTATAAAATAGAGTACATTTCCAATTGGTCTTAATAGTAACCCTTTGCTGATAGCAATTTTATAAATTTCATATCCAACTCTCATATCCCATGAATATAGTTCTTTCGTATGTCTATCTTTTACTATTTCAATAGCAGTTATCATACCTATACTTCTCACTTCACCTACATGCTTCGAATATTTTGATTTTTCTAGTGTGAGTTCTCTTATTAATTGGGCTTTTGTACGATTACTCTCAATAATATTATCTTCTTCAAATATCTTAATATTTTCTAAAGCAATGGCACACCCCATTGCATTGCCTGAATAAGTGTGACTGTGAAGAAATGATTTTCGCTCATTATAATCTCCATAAAAGCAATCGTATATTTTCTCTGTTGTCATAACTACAGACATCGGCATATATCCAGCAGAAATTCCTTTTGAAAGACACATAAAATCTGGACTTATTTTAGCATGATTACAAGCAAACATCTCCCCAGTCCTGCCAAACCCCATTGCTATTTCATCTGCAATAAGGTGTATTTCATATATATTGCAAAGTTCTCGGAGCTTCTTTAGATAATTAGGTGAATAAATCTTCATACCAGCAGCACCTTGAACCATAGGCTCAACTATTACAGCACTTATCTCTTCATGGTTTTCAATTATACACTTTTTCATTTTGTCAAAGCACTCAGCATTACAGCTATCTCTAGTACAATTATATCTACATCTATAACAATCAGGTCCATCTACTCTTAATGTATCTAAGAGTAGATGCTTATATATCATATTAAATGCATCAATATCACAAACAGACAAAGCACCTAAAGTTTCTCCATGATATGCATCACTTAATGCAACAAATCTCTTCTTTTTAGTTTTTCCTTTCTGCATATTGTAATGAAAGCTCATCTTCAAAGCTATTTCTACGGCAGATGAGCCATTATCAGAAAAAAATACTTTTGTAAGTTTTTCAGGTGTTATATTTACAAGCTTTTCAGCTAACTCTATAGCAGGCTTGTTTGAGAAATTAGCAAATATAACATGTTCAATACTATCTATTTGTTTTTTTATAGCTTCATTTATTCTCTTATTACTATGTCCTAGTGTATTTGTCCACCAAGATGATATGCAGTCTAAATATTTATTACCTTCGATATCGTATAACCAAACCCCTTCTCCTTTTTCTATAATAATTGGATTAAGCTCCTCATAGTCCTTCATTTGACTACAGGGATGCCATATATATTTTAAGTCTTTTTGTACATAATCATTCATATTCATATTCCATCCTTATTATAGCTCTTCCATACATTCTAATATCTTATGAACACTAAAAGCCTCTTCAGAATTTGTTCTAATAGCTTCAATTGTATTATTCTCTAAATTTTCAATAGTTTTAAGTTTACCTATAACAGGAATTTTAGTGAGTTTTTCTATCATACTGATATTATCATCATAAAGCAATTCTTCTTTATAATTGTTTATTATGATACCTTTAATCTTAATTCCTAAGTTTTCTATATATTTTACTGTCAGTACCGAATGGTTTATTGTTCCAACTCCAGCCTTTGCAACTATAAGAACACTCATATTTAAATCTTTAATAAGATTCTCAAGAACATATAAACCTCTTTCATCATCTATTAAAGGGCATACTATTCCTCCACTTCCTTCAGCAACTATATAATCATATTTGTTTTTCAAATAAACATATTTTTCTTTAATAACATCTAAATTCATAGGATTATTTTCTAATTTCGCAGCAAGATGGGGACTCACAGCCTCTCTATAGATATAAGGTGTTATGTTTTCATAATCCTCTTTTAATTTGCTTACTTTACTTACAAGCTCCGTATCACCTGGAATAAGTTTATTATCTATTTCCACCGCACCACTTAATGCGGCTTTAAAATATGTAGCATTGTAACCATTACTTTTTAAAAGATGCATAAGTCCAGCAGTAATAATTGTTTTACCTACATCAGTATCTGTTCCAACTATAAATATACCTTTAGTCATTCTTCCTAACCTCTAGCTTTAAATCACTTATCATTTTTTTATCGTCACTTATTTTATTGCCTGATGTTGTAAGGTAGTTCCCTGTGATTGTAGCATTAGCTCCTGCATTAAAACAATTTTCACCAAACTCATCAATAAGATTTCTTCCTCCAGCAAGTCTTATAAAAGCTTCTGGATTTATTAATCTAAAAATAGCAATAGTTTTTAATATTTCTTGCTGAGTTAAACTCTTTGCATTTTCTAAAGGTGTACCCTTAATTGGATTCAGAATATTTACTGGAATAGATTTAACCTCTAACTCCTTTAATTGAAAAGCTAGTTTAATCCTATCCTCAAAGCTTTCTCCTAGACCAATTATTCCTCCGGAACAAATATCCAAACCAGCGTTCTTAGCTGCGTTTATAGTATCTATTCTTTCATCATAGCTGTGGGTTGTACAAATATTATCATAATATTCTCTGCTGGTTTCTAAATTATGATGGTACATAGTTATACCCTTCTCTTTTAGCTTAAGAAATTGCTCATATTCCATTATTCCTAATGAAGCGCATAAATCTATTTTTACTTCCTTGTTTAGTTCTTCATATATATCTAAAACCTTCTCAAATTCACTTCCATTAATTCCTCTACCGCTTGTAACTAAAGAAAACCTGTTTACTCCCTCGCTTTCGTTTTCCTTTGCTAATTTTATAGCAGCTTCCTTTGAAACTAATCCATATACCTCAACCTCAGTTTTATAATGAGCAGATTGTGCACAAAACTTACAATCTTCGGAACAACGTCCTGACTTTGCGTTCATGATTGTACAAAAGTCTATCTCTTTACCAGAAAAAACTTCTCGTAATTTATTAGCACTATTGAATAATTGTTCTAAAGCTTCCTGTCCATCAATAGTTGATAGTTTTACAGCCTCTTCAAAAGTAATGTCTTGATTCTCTAAAATTTTTTTCTCGACCTCTTTAATAAATTCTATCATGTTATTTTTTCAAACCTTTCTATTGGACGTATCCACTTTTCTTTAATAATGGCAATATTTTTACTGAAATATAAGCCGCAAATACTGTTAATACCAAATCCCCAGGTATACAAACTACAAAACCATAAAAAAATGCGAAGTAAAAGGTAATATTTTTTCCTAAATATGAGTTATAGCTAATATATAAGTAAACAACCCCAAATAAGTATATAAAAAACAGACCTACAAGCAATATACATATGGCCTTTATAAAATTCAGCTTTTTTACATTCTCTCTTGCTTTTCCTATTACATATGCCGCTACGATAAATCCTATAAGATATCCAAATGTAGGTTTAAATATGTAGCTTAACCCTCCTCCTTCAGTAAATACAGGTACACCAGCAAGTCCTATTAACACATAAACTATTTGCGATAAAGCTCCTAATCTTGAGCCTAAAATTATTCCGGCAAAAGCACAAAATAAATATTGAAGCGTAAATGGTACATATGGTATTGGTATTTTTATAAATGATCCAATTGCTGTAAGTGCTGCAAACATAGCAACTAAAATTAATTCCCGTGTATTTTTCATAAAATTTACTCCCTTTATATTTATTTCTATGAAAATAATAATAAATAAGCTCCATATTGTCAACCAATTTTACTTTATAGGTTGACAATAGTAAGAATTAAATAAAATTTAATATAATGTACCGGTACATTTGCGCTTTATTTGATTCGCATTATAATAAACATAAAAACAAAAATCGGAGGTACTATATATGGCAAAATATGAATTAAATAGAAATCTAGCTCAAATGCTTAAAGGTGGAGTAATCATGGATGTAATAAATGCTGAACAGGCTATCATTGCTGAAAAAGCAGGGGCATGTGCAGTTATGGCACTTGAGAAAGTACCAGCAGATATTAGAAAAGATGGCGGAGTTGCAAGAATGTCTGATCCTAAAATGATAAAAGAAATAAAAGCTGCAGTTTCTATACCAGTTATGGCAAAAGTTAGGATAGGACATTTTGTTGAAGCAGAAATTTTAGAGGCACTAGGAATTGATTTTATAGATGAGAGTGAAGTTTTAACATGTGCTGATGACAGATATCATATTGATAAAATAAGTTTCAATGTTCCTTTTGTATGTGGTGCAAGAAATTTAGGTGAGGCCTTAAGAAGAATTGGTGAGGGTGCAGCTATGATAAGAACTAAAGGTGAAGCTGGCACAGGAGATGTAGTTCAAGCTGTCAAACATATGAGATGTATTATGGATGACATGAGAAGAGTTAAAAATTCACCAAAAGATGAATTAATGACTTTATCGAAAGAATTTGGTGCACCTTACCACCTTATAGAATATGTTTGGAAAAATGGTAAGCTTCCAGTAGTTAACTTTGCGGCTGGCGGAGTTGCAACACCTGCAGACGCAGCGCTTATGATGAAGCTTGGAGCAGAAGGTGTATTTGTTGGTTCAGGAATATTTAAATCAGGAGATCCAGAAAAAAGAGCAAAGGCCATAGTTCTAGCTACAACCTACTATAATGATCCTAAGATACTTGCTGAAATATCAGAAGACCTTGGAGAACCAATGGTTGGTATAAATTGCAGTGAATTAACTACTAAATTTGAAGAGAGAGGTTGGTAAAAGTGAAAATAGCCGTACTAGCACTTCAAGGTGGAGTATCAGAACATATTAATCATTTAAAATCACTTGGATGTGAAGCAGTTGAAGTACGAAAAGCTGAAGAGTTGGATGGTTTAGACGGGCTTATTCTTCCAGGTGGAGAAAGTACAACCGTTGGAAAGCTCTTAAAGGAAACTGGTATCTTAGAGAAGCTTAGAAAAAAAATATTGAATGGTTTTCCTGTGTGGGGTACTTGCGCTGGTATGATATTACTTGCAAAAAAAATTGAAAATGATGAATCTAGGCATTTGCAGACAATGGATATAACTGTTAGGAGAAATGCTTACGGAGGGCAAATTAATAGCTTTCTAGTCGAACAAAAAATAGAACAAATTTGTAGCGAACCAATACCTTTAGTATTTATACGAGCACCGTATATCACAAAGGTAGAATCTAATGTACAGATAATATGTAAGATAAACAATAACATAGTAGCTGCAAGGCAAGGAAATATGCTTGCAACATCATTTCATCCTGAATTAACAAATAACTTAGAAATGCACAAGTACTTCTTAAATATGTGTAGAGAAAATTTTTCTGATCTTTATGAACTTTCTTAGCTGTCTGACTTGCTCGGCTATTGCTTCTTTTATGAGCTGCAATAGCCGCTACTCCTTTTCATCTCAATAAGTGTATTGTTTATCAGATACTTTTCCTTATAAAAATTATAGTTGTTTTTCATAGCTATAAAAAGGAAGTTTTCGTCTTTGTAATTATTTTAACGTTTCCTATTTTACTGACTTCTCATCAACTGGTTCATATAAAGCATTGCAATTATTTAGAAATGCCCAATAACAATCCCCATAAGACCAATGCCACCATTCAGTTGGATAATTTTCAAAACCTACTTTTTCCATGCAACTAATCAATATTTTTCGGTTTTCTTTAGCCACATTGTTTATATAGTTTGAATGTAAGTATGTAAGATTTTCAGGTTCAATAGGTATATCATTGAATTCTGTTCCCATTCCTACTTCAATTCCATCTTTTAATAATGTAATATCTATTGCTCCACCAGTTGGATGTCCCGCAACTTTAACAGGTGCCACATACTGACACGTCAAATCATAAATTTGACTATCAGTTTTCATAGGATATTGTCTTTTATATTCTTGAAATGCTTCTTCAAACGATTTTCTTTGCCTTGATAATGGTCTATATGCTTCTTTTATTAAAAATTTATATCCATTAGGAAGATAATTAGTGGCTTGTATTAATTTATTAATAACTGATTCTCTTGCATAGCAAAATAAATCTGATCTACTTGATATTTGGCTTCTTGTTTCATCAATTAAAATCTTCTCATGTTTATCTCTTAATGATATTACTCTTTCCTTATTATCAATACAATTTACTTCTTGTATCCTTTTGTCACTTAAAAGTATCATCTTTTTTTCTCCTATAACTATATACTCTTTTTCATATAATATCTTCTATAATTTTCTGGACAATTATCTAATATTCCAAAAACTTCATATCATTGTTTTATATATAAGTCTTTTGCTTGAAAATAAAAATTTCTAATAACTCTATTTATCCATATGAAAGGCTGTTCTTGAGTTTGTGGAACTATAGATAAATTATAATTAACCAACTTGTCTATAATTAATTTTGCTTCCTCGTCATCGCTTTCTTTTATAATATAATTATTCATATTTATATCTCGTTAACCATATTACACCTTTTTATTATACACATTCCTTACTCTATGCAATAGAGCCACTATGGTTGATTTTTACTTATTCTGTGGTTTGTAAGGCATCATTAATTTATCCATATATAAATATTGGCTATACCTGCATAAATTATATAAAAATCTTTATATTCGATTTATCATAAACTTTTTTATAGAAATAAGATAAGAAGGAGAACCTCCTCCATCTATCCTCCGTCTAACTGCCTATACTCACAGTTTACAAAAATTTACTTTTTATTAATTATTATAACTTACAATTCAGATAATTAACTTTCTATAGCCTTTACTAATATAGTTAAAATTTGTTTTAATCAATAAATACTCCTTCTCACTGCACTATAAATCTAGTTTAAAATATTTATCCAGACATACTCCTGCCGGTATGATTTTGAAATTAGCCTGCCATATTTCCACACCCTTATCTGTTGCATATGATACAGCCTCTGTGACTTCTTCATAACGCGTACTACGTTCAATCACCTGGAATCCAGGATTGTCATAAATGAAGCACGTTAACAAAATCGCTCTCTGATGACTTTCTAAACTATCTGCAAGCTGAGTTATATGCTTTACAAAACGGTCTGTAGAAGAAAAAGGAGCACTCTTTTTAATTTTTACATAATCAGGTATATGTACCTGTAGCTGCTGCAATGGTGTCTTTACTTCTAAATAGATATCGCCAACCAGAAAATCAAGCTTTGAAATGCCAATAACCTGCTCCCTGAGAACTTCATTACCTGTACCAATCATATCAGCAAACCCGTCATTTTTTAAATAATACTCCACATAGCGATTGACAGCATTCTGATTTATTCCTATCCAGGATTTATCCTTGTCCTCTGGTCTGTTTAAAGAAATTGCCTCTACTGTATAAGGGGTCTTCCTGGTTGAATCCTTACTCTTTGATAAAAGGCATTGTATGCCACTTAAATCTATATTTGCTATTCTTCCTGTAGTGGGACAATGACAGGTTACCACTACACCATCAACTTCAACAATAATTGTAAACTGGCTTTTTCTCTTCTGAATAGTTCCTTCCACTAATTGGGATTCAAATATAATATCCATATTGTTCATCTTTACACTTCCATTCTAAGCTGAATATTTTTGTTGGATTTGCTTTCGCAGATTTTAGAGTGTTTGCCATCAAATTTCATAACAATGTACACTCACTTCAAAATTTACTTTTGTTTATTATACAATGTTCAATTGACATATGTATGTCAGGTATTTTAAATAAAATTAAATACTATTCATATATACTTAACAGCGAATTTAATCTATTTTTCATTTCTAGGCGTACATTTTCCGGCTCCAGACATTCTCCATACTTTCCTAGACGAAACAATTGACTATAACCAAAATCATCTTCCACAAAAAATATTTCAGCAATCAACTTACCATTTCCATCACTTTCGATTTTCTGCACTTCAAAATTTTCTATCAGCCACTCCTTTGCAGATAAATCAATGAGCATTTTTATTGTTTTCTTTTCAACATTTCCGGTTAGTTTTAAACTGCTAATTTCAAAATTTCTAGGAACAAACGTATCCTCTTTTATCTTTAGGTATGAAATACGCGATAATTTAAATACTCTGAACTCTCGTTTTAATGTACAGTATCCAACTAAATACCAACTCGAATCTTTAAAAACTAATCTGTAAGGCTCAACTGTACGTTTACTTGCTTTACCTTTCTGATTGGAGTAGCTAATCTCCAATAGGTGTCTGTCATTAATGGCACCTTTCATTTTATCCATGTCTATTTTTAATGTTTTTGCACCAATCCAGGGGGTATTATCAATAGTTATCTGCTTAGCCTTTAATTCCATATCATTAATGCTTTCTTCCGGAACCATTCCTTTTATTTTTGCTATTGTATTCAGTATATCCTTGCTTTCCAGTACAGATTGGAAAGCACCCAGTGCAGTCAATAATGCTATAATATCTTCAGTAGTAAACAAACCTTTTTCTATTTTATATGATTCCAAAATCCCAAACCCACCATTTGGCCCAGGTGTTGAGACAATTGGAATACCTGAATAACCTATAGTTTCTATATCACGATATATGGTTCTAAGTGAAACCTCAAACATATTAGAAAGTTCCAATGCAGACACTCTTTTCCGCACAAGCAACAACATTATAATAGATACAACTCTTTCAAGCTTCACTTTCTTATCACTCCTCAAATTTTTATATTAATTATAAATTGTTGACATACATATGTCAAAACATCGTGATATTATTTCTATATACCAAAACAAAAGAGAGATAATATATGAACTTTAACAAAGAATTATGGCAGAAGGAATAGATCTTGCGCTTGCAACTTCTTCCGACAATACTCCAAACGTAAGAATTATGCTTTTTGCTTACGATCCTGAAAAAAAAGTTGTGTATGTGCCAACATATTCACAATCCCCTAAGGTAACTGAAATCACAAACAATAATAAAGTGGCTTTTACTACTGTTCCTGTTGGCTTTGATGCCGTAAGAGTTTCCAATGCAACAATCAAGAAAAGTGACTTATCAGTGAATGATGTAAAAGATGCCTTCATCAAAAAATCCCCTGGTTTTCAAGCTACTGTTGACAATGCAGGTACAATGATGGATATTTACTAAATACATTTTAATGAAGCTTTTGTAATTGTCGGTTTCAATAATACTGGAAAAATAACAGTTTAACTAATTTTCTTTGTAATTCAAATTGATAAATTTAAGCAGAATTATACATGAATAAAGGACTTACTTTATTGTAAGTCCTTATTTTTATACATTATAAATATTAATCATTACATTTGCACTATACTGAACCTCAAGTTCTACAATAATTTCACACAAAAAGTTTACGCCATTTATGGTACAGTTCTCCGTAACTACTGTAAGTGAGGTTTTTCCATTTAATACTCCATATCTATTTTATATAATTATGGTATAATATCCAAGCTAGAATATAGAAATATCATAAATTGTTATTTAACTTTTTAAGTTACGTTCATATTTATTCTTTTCAAAGTATAATTCATGACCGGTCCGATAATTATAATAGCAATTATTGGTCCTACTAGTAATTGCTTGTTCAGAAATAAGCCTAAAACACACAAAATCATATCTCCTGCACTTCTTAATAATCCAACAGAAATCTTTGTTTTTTTATTAATTAAAAATATACAAGAATCGTAACTATTCTTTCCAAAATCAGCACTAGTATAAATCCCTACACCTATCCCTAAAATTACAAGACCTAATAAAAGAATAACAATATTATGTTCATTATTAGGTAAAATTTTAAGACATTGTTCATTTGCGATACCCACTACTATTGGTTGTATAATCGTTCCAATACCTAATTGCGAACGATCAAATATTAAAGGAGGTATAAGCATTAATACCGCGATTAATAAATTGGATTGTAATAAACTTATAGGAAACGTAGTAGATATTCCTACCCAAACCCACGCTAATGGATCAGCGCCCAATGAAGTAGATAAGGCTAACGCTATCCCAATCCCCATAATAGACGAACCAAAAATAACTATTAATATTTTCTTAAATGAAAGAATTCTATTCATACATACCTAGCCCCTCTAAAGATAAGTCCTCACCATTTGAAGCAATCACTCTTTTATACCAATAAAATGATTTTTTAGGAATTCTCTTCAATGTTCCATTTCCTTCATTATCTCTATCTACATAAATAAATCCATATCTTTTTTTCATTTCTCCTGTGCCATTTGAAACCAAATCAATACATCCCCATGATGTATAACCAATGACATTTACTCCATCTTCATCAATAGCATCCTTCATATCCTGAATATGTTCTTTAAGATAATCAATACGATAATTATCAATGATTGTACCATCACTTTCAATTTTATCTTCGGCACCTAATCCATTTTCTACGATAAATAGAGGTTTTTTATAACGGTCATATAATTCATTCATTGTTATTCTTAAACCTAATGGATCAATTTGCCATCCCCAATCGCTTGATTTTAAATAAGGATTTACAACAGATGCAAAAATATTGCTTTCTGTTTGCGTTCCTTTTTCTGGATTTGCACTACTTACTCTTGAGGAATAATAAGAAAAGCTAATAAAATCAACAGTATTATTTAATAGTATTTCTTTATCTCCATTTTTAAAAGGAATAATAGCACCTTGCTTCTCTACCCATTTTAGTGCATAGTTAGGATAATATCCCCATGATTGAACATCTATAAACATATAACTTTCTCTATTATCACAAATTGCTTTCCAGTAGTCTTCTGGTTTACATGTTTCCGGATAATATGAACCAGCCGCCATCATACATCCGATTTGGTTATCAGGATCAATTTCATGAGCTATTTTTGTGACTAGTGCACTTGCAATAAGTTCATGATGTGCAGCCGTAATCATAGCTTGTTTTTTATTTTCTACCTTTTCAAAATATAATCCAGCAGCAACAAATGGAAAATGTAATATCATATTGATCTCATTAAATGTTAACCAGTATTTTACTAATCCCTTGTATTTTTCAAATAATGTTTTTGCGAATTTTACATAGAAATCTATCATTTTTCTATTTCTCCATCCGCTGTATTTTTTAATTAAATACATCGGACAATCAAAATGATTAATTGTGACTAATGGCTCAATACCATATTTTTTACACTCTTTAAACATATCTTCATAAAAGGCTAAACCTTCTTCATTAGGTTTTTCTTCATCTCCATTAGGAAAAATCCTTGTCCAAGCAATTGACAGTCTATATGTTTTAAAACCCATTTGTGCAAATAAAGCTATATCTTCCTTATAATTATGATACATGTCTATTGATTTCTGCGCCGGATAAAAATGTTTTTCATCAAAATCAAACATTCTCATTTCTCCTGTACCAACTTTATAACGATCTTTTCCAAGTGGCATTAAATCAACATTTGCTAGACCTCTGCCACCTTCATTATAACCACCTTCACACTGATTGGCAGCAGTTGCACCACCCCATAAAAAGTTTTTTGGAAATCCCATCTTCTATTCCTCCTACGTTTTTTTAATAATTATAAATTGCGTCCTATGTAATAAGCAAAAAAGTTTCCATTATGGAAACTTTTTTGCTTATTCTAACCGTAACCTCGCAATAATAATATCAAGAATGTGACGTAAGGCATATTCGTTATACATTTGATTATTTGATGGAACAGTTAATAACTTCTTCGAAAAATCAATATTTTGGTGACAAGTAATCAACCACCTATCAACATTAGCATTTCCTATTCTTCTCATAATTCTTTTATCATAATAAAATGACTGTCCATTCACACTTAATATGATGAGTAAGTCGTCTTCTTTAAAATTATATTCTTTTAAAAAATCAACATCACATATAAGTACCTCTTTATAAAAGGTGCTAAATTCTATTTGAATCAGATTACATAAAGAACGGGCGTCCCCCTGTGCATAAATATATAGTCTTTGACTTCTACTAATGTCATTAATAATATGCTCAAGAATAGAATAATCAATATTTTGAGATACAAATTCAACCGTTTTGTTTATATTATTTGTAAAGATATGGCTATTCTCAATTAAACTCAGTTCTTTAGAAAATAAAACTTTTCTTCTTGTAAGTGACTCACAGTAATCTAAGCATGCTGTTTTAAATTCTCCGTAAGAATTAAAACCTAAAGACTTAACATACTTTGACATTTGACCTTTTGATACAAAACTTTGTGATGCAACTTCTTCTATTGTCATTTGATATATTTCATAAATATGTTTTTTTACGTACAAACTTATAATATATGTTGTACTTTGATGATCATTAGAGTTTAATACATCATTTAATTTATCAATTATCAAAAGTAATACCTCCCATAATATCAACGCTAAATATCTTTAACTACAGAGCTAAATTAATATTTACATTATACTAAAAGTTTAATTATCGTTTATCTAAATTCTTTTGATTATAACATATTTGATAAAACCAATCGCTAAACTTTTATATATTATTACTTATGTTACAGTATTTCCACATACAAAAATAGCCCTAAACAAGTAATATCAATGCCTAAGGCTAAAAACCTCATTTACTTATGGTACAATTCACCTATTATAATGCTAAATAAAGAAACCATATTCCATTATTCAATATCATCCAATCTTTCAAACAATCTGCTATATTTCTCTATTTCATTTTTATCCTTAGACTCAATACCTGAATTGTAGAAAGTTATTTTACCACTTCCTTCACCTAAGGAATTCATCTCTCCTAAAATCCTCTTTAGATTTCTAGCAGTACCAGCATTACCATCAATAATATTAATCTGTGATGGAAGCAATTTTCTAAACATATCCTTATAATAAGAAAAATGAGTGCATCCTAAGACAATTGTTTCATAGTTATTTAGATCATAGTTAAGCAATTGCTCTTTAAGATACGGTAATACAACTTCCTCTTCAAACTCAAATTTTTCTGAATATTGAACTAATCCTGGAAGAGGTAATAGATCAACAATATGTTCGTCATCTAATTTGGTAATAAGATTTTGCAATTTTTCTTCTTTTAATGTTAAGGCTGTAGCAGTTACCAAAACTCGTTTATTTGCATTTTTATTCTTTTCAACCGCAGGTTTTACAGCTGGTTCCATGCCAATTATTGGAACACTGTATTTAGCTCTTAAATCTGCGATTGCTACACTTGTTGCAGTATTGCAAGCAATAACTATTGCCTTAACTCCCTGCTCAATAATAAATTCAACAGCATTAAAAATATACTTTTTAACTTCTTCTTTCGGTTTTGGTCCATAGGGAACATTTAATGTGTCTGCATAATATATATAATCTTCATTAGGTAACACCTTTAATGTATCATGAAGTACAGTAATACCTCCTATACCAGAATCAAAGAAACCAATTTTCATTTCACTTCTTCCTCCAATATATAAAATTTATATTTTTAAAATTAGTCTATGTTTAAGAGTATTATTGAAATTAAGTGATTATAAAAGGGATGCTATATGCGCAAGCCATTAGAATTAAATGATTTTCCCAATGAACCACCGCCTAATTTCAGCATGTGCTTTAACGGTGCCTTAAATTAAAGTTGCACCGTTTTAGTATCTATGGAAAAATGAATATAAATATCATCATAACCCGTTACAGGAATCCAGTATCTAATTCTATCTTCTCCAAGCTTTCCAATTTGAGCTTTTTTTGTAGAAAGTGCGACATTAGCCTTACAGCCCCTATGAATTTCTGGCGAACCAATCTTAATGCACATAACTCCAACTTCAAATCCGTTTTGTCGAGCAATTTCATTTACTGCTAGTACTGTTCTATTCTTATGGATTAATCTAACTGATCCAGGGAAGTTGTCCCACATCATGTGAAAGGCCTCTATAATCTTTTCATCGACCATTTTAATCTCTCCTTTTAATAATAGATATTCCAGTTCCATGAATTTAAAATATACCAAAAGACAATTCAACTATTGATGGTATTTTATTTGATTTATAGATTCTATTTTAAACTGTTTTATCTATATCTTTCCTACATGTCATTACTAATTAATGATTTGCTAAAAACTTATCTGATTAATAGATACGGTTTCAATAATCTTTGCAAAACGGTTATTCAATGCAGCAATAAAACTATCATGAACTGTTTGTGCAGAAATAGTTTTTTCATTTATCTTCAAGTTTTTTGTTGCACATGCATCACTAAGAAGAATAACCTCTATACCTTCATATCGGCAAGCTCTTACAGTTGTATCAATACACATATGTGTCATCATCCCACAAATAACTAGAGTTGTGATATTTTCATCTTTTATTATATCTCTCAAATTTGTTTTAAAGAAGCAGTTTGGATCATTTTTATTTACGAGATATTCACCTTTTATAGGTTTCACTCTCTCATTTATTTCTGCTCCATCAGTATTTGGATAAAAATATGTTATAGTACCATTGTCATTTATATGTTGAACATGAATAATTGTTTGAGAATTTTCTCTAAAATAGTTCAGAGCATACTCCACATTTGCTAGTGCTTTCATAGGATTTACTAGCTCACATTTACCACCTTTAAAGTAATCATTTTGTACATCAATAATCAATAATGCAGTTTTCAACGTTCATACCTCCTCTTACATTCTTCAATTAGATTCTACCTTGAAACGGTGAATTTAGTTATATATAATTTAAGATACTAACTATCGGTTTTTTAGATAGTTCTATGGAGGATTATATGGACTTACAGTGGATAAAAACTTTTTTAACGGTACTCGAAGTGGGAAATTATTCAAATGCTGCAATTCGCCTTGATTATTCTCAATCAACCATAACTAGTCATATTCAAAAACTTGAAAATGCTTATGGCGGAATAAAACTACTTGAAAGAAAAGGGAATTTGATGATACCAACTGCCTCAGGAGAAACACTTAAAAAGTATGCAAATGAGCTCATGGAACTATATGATAAATCCAAAAAAGAAATCATGAAGACAAAGCTTAAAGCGATAAGAATTGGTACCATTAATTCATTATCTAATATTTATTTGCCTCTAATTATACAAAAAATTAGAAGTATATACCCTGATATAAATATTCAACTTTTTAATGGTACTCAAACGCTTTTATACACTATGCTAAAAGAGAATGCTTTAGATATGATGTTTATAATAGATACCCTCCATGAATTCAAGGGTTTTAAGTCTCAACAGATAAGAAAAGAAAAGCTTGTGATTGTTGCAAATGAGGATCATCCTTTAACAAGTAAGCCTTCACTGTGCTTTGATGATATTAAAGACGAGAATTTTATTTTGAGTGAATATGGCTGTAACTACAGAAACCTTCTTCTAGATGAATTTTCAAAAAACAACTATGAACCCAAAATAGCAATGGAGCTTGGAAGCATTGAAGCAGTAAAACAAGCTATTCTTGATAAATGGGGAATCGGCTTTTTGCCAAGCTTTTTAATAAAGCCTTCTGATTCACTTATTCAATTAGAGTTTAAAAGTAGCCATAAAGATTTTTATAGTCAAGTTATCTATACAGAAAATGAGATATGTAGTACTTCCTTTATAAAAAAAATCATTAATATGTCAGCAAATTAAATCTGTAACACTTTTAATAATTACATATATACTATTAATGGTAAATTCTATACTATAGCAATTTTAAGGAGTAATTATGTATAATAATCAATATTCATATTTCCCTTATCATATTAATCCACCAGCTTATCCATTGTTCCATGAAACTTGGAGACAGGAAACTCCGAAATTTGCATCCTTTAGTGGCATTGTTAAAAGGATTGAAGATTTTTATCCAGCCCCAAATGACCCGTCAAGCTGCTATTACTTAATGTCTCTGGAAAGCAAAGAACATGGGCCTCTAAATTTTGTAATTTCTCCTGGAACTTATTTTGTTGACCATGAAGTAGTTAAGGTTGGAGATGAGGTTACAGGATTTTATGATGCCACTAAACCTGCAATCCTTATATATCCCCCTCAATATCCTGCAATAGTCATGGCAAAAAACTCCTCACAGCAAAATGTTACTGTAGATTACTTTAACAATGATTTAGTAAGTAGCGATGGAATGTTGAAGCTAAATATCGCTCCTTCTACTAAGGTATTTCTAACTAACGATCAACCTTTTGAAAGACCACTTGAAAATAGAAATCTAGTGGTCATATACGGACCAACTACTAAGAGTATACCAGCACAGACTACTCCATATAAGATTATTGTTCTTTGCCAAACTTGCGTATAATATAGCAGAAAAACCAGGGTTTTAATTCCCCTGGTTTAATATTTTTCTAGCGCTATTCTTACTAAAATTAAATTCACTCCATGATTTTTCTCTATCAAGTGTTTCTTTTCTATATTTTAAATTTGCATTAATAATCGTTTTTATATTATTGTCGCCTTTGTCTCTAAGTTCTATCAAGTAAGGAACTGCTTCATAAGATAAGTAAGTTAAATAATAAGCATCCACCTTTCCAGTTTCATTATAACGCTCTATATTTTTTTTAGCTATAAAACCGTCTATATTAAGATAGTTTATTATAGTATACATACTTATTGTTATAACAATTATGCTCTTCATTATAGGAATTTTTCTATACCAAATGCCAGTAGCTACAACTAGGCAAAGTATGAAAAGTAGTAGCATAAATAAGTGCACTGATACCCTTAAAAAAGTATATCCAAAGGCAGTCTCATACAAAGTAAGCTTAAAATTAGCAGAAAAAAGCATATTTAAAGTGAAGGCTACAAGTATCGTTAAAAGAAGGTTTGCTAGCTTTAAAAGTTTTGTATTGTCCTTATTTATATATTTTACACAGCTTAATACTATTATAAAATTAATACAGGTAACAGCTGCTAGCTCAAAAAAACCTTTTCTAGCATAATCCGCATAACTAAAACCAGCAGGAAGTGCTACATTGGCTCCTCCATATAGATAAGAAAATTGAATCACTGTGAAAATCAGATATAGTATATTCAAAGCAATCAATACTGTTATTATTGTGACACTCCCCCAGCTTGAAACTGTAGACTTCAAGCTTCTCTCAGCCACCTTTTTCTCACTTTTAAAACTCCATACGTAAGCAAATAGATAAAAGAATACAACTAAAGTTATAATGGTATGAGGTATAAGTTCTCCGGTATTTATATTATTAAAAATTTCTGTTAGGTTATCAAAGTAGTAACCAAAAACCATGTCTGCAGAACTTAAAAGTACTATTAATATCAAAAGCAATGGCAAGGAAACAAGTATACCAATTAATATCTGTTTTTTTCCTTCCTCCATTTTAACAGTTCTTCCTATCTTAATTGATGATTTTAAAATTGAAAAAGGCTTTCCAATATTATTAAACATATCTCCTACTGCTCTTCTTAACATTTCACCTATAAAACTTGCTTTATCCCATTTAAGCTTGGGATTTACTATTAAAATTGAGCTTGCAATCATAAGAATTGGAACCCCTAAAAAATTGAACAAATTAAACACTTGATTAGTGTAAACTGAAAAACTAAATGATAATAAGGCTATTGGTATAAGTAAAAACCAGCCAAAACTTTTTTCTACACTTCTAGCTCTTATGGACCATAAGAAAAATCCAATACACAGTGCTATAAATATGAAAAAAGATATTCCATGATACTTGTCAATAAATAATCTGTCAAAGGTCACCCCCAACAGCAATGAAAATAGTATACAATATAGTCCATCCTTAGTTTTAGTTTCTAAACTTTTATTATCTTCCATTCCGTCACTCCCTTATTTCCTCTAAACTTTAAAATATCTGCCGGCTGACATTTAACCTCGGTTCATATAGTATTCATAATAGAAAACCTTATTGCCTTTCCGGTTTTTAATATGTATAAATTGGAATTGGTTCCACAAACCTTCTCAACCATTTTCCAACTTTCTGATTTCATAATACTATAAACTTTCAATAATTTCAATAATTATTTATCGTTTTTCAATAAAAAATTATTGAATATACATAAAACAAGGAAAGCCTTTCGGCTCTCCTGCTTGTGTTTTATCCAATATGGGAATTGATATATAAGTTAATTATTATCAATATTTTGTAAATATCCATGAAATATTTCTTAATAATTCTTTTGATGTTATATTTATCAACAATTCTTCAATAGCAGCTAAACTTGCAATAGTGCACGCCACATATCCTAAAGTAGTTATATCAATAAACATATATAAGTAAGGACAACAAAACAAAAAAAGGCCAGTTGCCTTATTGGCATATGTATGAAGAATAGCAAAAGTATGATATTTGAAATACACTATCAACAATGAGGCAATTCTAATAAAGGCAATCAGTATTATCCATATTAATATTTTAATTGGCATAACTACTATTGGAAAAAAAACAACAACTGCAGCACTCATAAAAATAATATCAGCCAAACTATCAAGTATTGAACCAAAAGTACTAGTAGAATTAGTTCTTCTTGCTATATATCCATCAATAATATCACTAAATCCACAAATAGAATATACAATTAAAAATAGTAAAGTTAAGGGCTTCAAAGTGAATAAAATTATAGATAAAAAAATTCTTAATATTGATATTATGTTTGGTATATTTTTCATTATACTACCTCTTAAAATATAGATTTATCTTTTTTCTATAAGCCTAAATAAGCTTTTATTTATTTTTAACTTTATGCGATGTTAAAGCACCGTGTTGAAATTAAACATAGCCTAACTTTATTATAATCCACACTATGCCTTCATTTCTACTGCTCTATAATAAGATAACAAAAATACACGTAAGCAATAATTCTAGTTATTTATGAGTGTCAATGATTGTTCTTATATGATTAAGGTAATTGCAGAATAAACTAAAAGTAATGCCATTATTATATTCACTGTAATTCTATATCTCTCAAAAAATTTCTGGAATACTGCACCAAAAATCGCCCAAGCGAAAACTCCAGAACATCCAAAAACTGTGATTAGTAATGTGAAGGCTCCAATAGAAAAGAAAGAACTATAAAAAGGTAGGATAAAAGTTGAAATAGCTGTTATACCATATAATATAATCTTTACATTTACAAATTGCAGAATAAACCCTGTGATAAAACTATCTGCCTTTTCTATACTTTCTTCCTGCGAATCTGATTTGCTTTTAGCAACATGCCATGCAAGCCATAAAATATATGCTACTCAAATACTCTTTTTTAATCCATGCTTGCTAGTGTTGGACATGGCTAATATATTATTTGGTCCAGGTGTAAATGCTGTTAATAGAGTGAAAGTTAAAAATGCTGCTACATTCATGATATAAATCTCCTTCTTAAAATACTTCTTAGAAATACTTGTCCTATATTACGCTTTCCAAGATCTCCTTTCGTTAATTTATACTAACAAAGCACAATGTATTTGTAAAATTGATGTTTTCGAATTGACAATTCATTTTTTCAAATATATTATAGACACTATAGAGATTGGAGTGATATATATGGATATAAGGCATCTCAAAACATTTAAATGTATTATTGAAGAAGGTAGTTTTTCAAATGCAGCATTGAAGATAGGTTACACTCAATCTACAGTTACATCACAGATTCAGCAGTTGGAGCAAGAACTTTCAATAAAATTATTCGAAAAAATAGGACGCAATATGATCTTAACTCCTCTAGGAAAAGAACTGATATCATATACAGATCAGTTACTTGAAACAGTAAAAAAAATCGAAAGTATAGGTAAAAGTGATAATATACCAAGAGGAGATTTAAAAATTGCTATTGCAGATTCATTGATGTCTTATAAACTACAAAACGTGCTTAGTTTATTTAAGCAAAAAGCTCCTAATGTAAAAATTTCTATAGTTTCATTAAATTGCTTTGTAATTAATGAAATGCTTTTGAAAGGCGAAATGGACATAGGTTTACTTTATGATGTGGGAACTTATAAGGAAAGTTTAACCTCTGTTGAGTTAACTGAATTTCCTTTAGTTCTAGTATGTTCACCTTCGTTTGATCAGGGTAAAGCTGACTTCTGTACCCCAAACCAAGTAATAGATACAAGCCTTGTTATTAATGAACCTAATTGTATTTATAGAAGAATATTTGAAAATTACCTTCGTGATAATAACATAACCTTGAATAATACTATAGAACTATGGAGCATCGAAGCAATAAAAAATTGTGTGTCAAGTAATTTAGGAATATCATTCTTACCTCGTTTTGTAGTTGAGGACGAGCTCAAAAATAATAAATTAAAAGAGATTAAAGCAAACTGCTCTGATACTAAAATCACAGCAATATGCTCTTATCATAAAAACAAATGGGTCAGTCCTGCAATGGCATTGTTTATGCAGTTAGTAAGAGAAAACTTTTAAGATTTATGTAGATACTCTTTACTACAAAAACTGGCTTACTCTATTTAAAGTAAGCCAGTTTTTGTATAAATAGGACATCTCATTCATAAAGCAGTTGCTTTTCATATGATTGCATGTCTAAAATATTGTATTATTAAGTACTCATACTTCTAACATTACAAACCTCATCTTATTTCATCAAAATAAATCAGTTTCCCAATTTTCTTATTTTATAGCTTCTTTTTTACGATTATTAGTTAAAAAGAAAGCAGGAATCAAGGCAACCACTAAACTAACAACGGTAAATACAAAAGCATTATGATAAGAAGTTAAAAGTAAGTCTTGTGTTGGTGCTTGCGACCCGATTGAATGTTGAATAATAGTAGCCAAAATAGCGGTTCCAATTGCTCCTCCGATATTTTGCAGCATACGTGTGGCAGTAGTTGCTTCAGATATTAGTTCCTTCGGAACATTGTTATAAGAATCTGACATCACAGGAATTGTTAAACCGCCTTGAGCAATACCACGAATAAATAGAACAAGAAGAATCCAAATATTATTTGTTGAGGCTGTAAAAAGTGTAAATGGTAGTGTTCCAGCAATCCCAATAAACACTGAAACTTGTACAACAATTCTAGCTCCTAACTTATCTGTTAACTTTCCAACTAAACTTCTAGAAACCAGTAAACCAACTCCCTGGCTAATTAAATAAATTCCTGACCAAACAACACTCAGTCCACGAATATTTTGTAGATAAAGTGGTAATAAGAACATTACTCCATTCACTGTTAAACCTGACATCAATAATAAGATTGATGATGCTGAGAAATTTTTAATTTTGAAAAGCTTCAAGCTTACTAATGCACGATTTGTTTTTAAAATAGCATACACTATATAACCACCCATAAGTAAAGCACTTATTATCAATGGTAATATTGCTTCCTTTGAAGTTCCTGCTACTAATTTACTTACTTTAGAAATTCCTAAAATAAAACTAGTAAAGGACCCACCTAAGAAAACAATGCTTGGAATATCCAACTTCTTTCCTTTCTTACTTGGTTCAAAGTTTGGTAAACCAAAGATAATCAATAATGCTGAGATAATTACTATAGGAACATTAATATAAAAAATCCAGTGCCAGTCCAATGAATTTACGATAAAACCACCAAAGGTAGGTCCAAGAATTGGGGCTAATACAGCAGGAATACCTATAATAGACATCAAACTTCCTAAATTCTCACCACCTGAGGAACGAACGATTAAGGTTGTTAGTAAAGGTATTATAATTCCACTTCCAATACCTTGAACTACTCGTCCAGCAACTAATACGCCTATGGACGAAGAAATTGCAGCAATCACTGATCCAATCAAGAAAAATATTAATCCAAAAAGATAAAGTTTTTTCCCATCAATCCATTCGATAGCCCAGCCCGTAATAGGAACAATAATCCCTAAGGCTAATACATACCCTGTGCTCACCCATTGAATACTATCAACACCAGCACCAAAGTCTTTCATAATTGTATTTACTGCAACATTTGTCATTGTTGAATCTAACATTGGAGCTATGGCCCCTAAAACTAATATCAGTGCAATTACAACCATTGATTTGTTTATTGTTACTTCTTTTACCATCATACACCTCCACAAATAAGATACTGTAGTACCTTATTTCTATGTAGTATATGTTATTCCCTTATGTTATAATTGTCAATAGAAAAAATTTGATATAGATGACCCACTTCTTGCTTAAATTTATATTTTCAAATTCTCTTATCACAACTGGGAGGAGTTTTAAAAATAGATTTAGGATTAAAATGTTTCATCTTTAGAAGGAAAATTTCATGATTAAAAATAGACGAAGAGGAAAAGAGTTAGAAGAAGCAATTCTTGATAGCACCTGGAAACTATTGAAAGAGTATGGATATGAAAACCTTACGATGGATAGCATAGCAGAGAATGCTAGTACAACAAAAACAGTTCTATACAGGAGATGGAATGGGAAAGCTGAAATAATTATCGCAGCAGCAAAGCAACACTTACCTGAATTTAAAATCGCAATTCCTAATTCTGGTGACTTAAAAGAAGATTTAGTTGAGCTTTTCTTGCCCTTAGTAGATATTATAGAATTACTAGAGGCAGATACAGTTCGAGGAATCTTACGCGATCAATTACAAAAGGTTTCGTTTATAGATATACTAAGCACAATTAATACAGAAAATGCTTTAACTCCAATTTTGGAGCAAGTATTTACTTATGCACATGAACGAAAAGAAATAGATAAAGAAAAACTTACCAATACTACAAAAACACTACCAATGAATTTGATTATTAATGCTGTATTGGTTGGCAATTTAAATAAAAAAACCATATTACATATGATTGATGATATCTTAATGCCAACTTATAGACATACTTTAGACATGTAGAAAATCATTTATTTATATAGCTAAAACGATATACCAAAGTCATTTCGTTTTAGCTTAAACTATGAATTTGTTAACAGTAGCACAGAAAAACCAGGGCATTAACTACCCTGGTTTATAAAGTTCCTAACTAAACTATTAATTTATACATGCCAGAAAATCACCATAAAGTTGGATCCTTATATGTTAACACCTTAACTGCCCCTAACAGTCCTACTGGTTCTTGTATTGCATATTGGGAAAAGGCATCTTTATGAGCCTTAACTAATGTATTAGTAACTTCAACTACTAAAGAATTAGTCCCCTTCTTTAAATAACTCGAAATATCAAACTTATATGGAGGACATATTCTTACTCCAAGATTTTCTCCGTTTAACCACAGCTCTGCAATCTCATAAACTCTGCCAAGATCCAATAGAGCTTTTTCTACAGTCTCTTTTACTTCAAAATTTATTTCATATTTCACAGTCCCTGAAAAGTTTGGATATAAATTAGGTATTGATAAATTCACCAATTTATCTAAATGTACCTCTTTCTTGAAGTTTGGATAATCTAGAGGTTCTGCCATAGAAACTTTCCAGCTTCCTTCAATGTTAAGCTCTTCTACTTCTTTTAAATCTTCCATATTATCTACATCATAATTTTCTAAATCATCACTACTAAATATAATAATCTTGGACTCATAGGCACTTAAATTTAGATCTATTTCTACGCCTCCATCTCTAAACTGAGATTTACAGGCCTTTATTGAATTATTAAAAGCATCATAGTACACAGATTTTTTATTCAATGGGATATATACCTTTGTATCTATGTTGGTATATGGATGCTCATTAAAGAACATAAATATATCTTCATCCTTATGTTTATAATGATAATAGGTTACGTAAGGCTCAAAACTATCTAGGACAATTTCATTTATACCTAAATCTTTTATTTTCTCTGCAACACCGTTAAGCTGTACTATTTCACAGTTATTACTTTCTTTCAACTTAGCTATAAGTTCCTTAATCTCAACACCTTCGCTAGCTCTCTCAGTAAGTTTACTTATAAAAATCACTTTAAGCCCTTTTTCTGTGAGTTCATATATACTCTTTAACAAATTCTGTGGTAAAGCTTCAGCATAAGGAATTACAAGACATTTAAAACTTTCATTATTCAAAAATAACTTTCCATCCCTCACAGCAGGATCACCACTGAAAACATCTGCTGGAATTATATCACAATCGATTTGATTTTGTACTAGCTCCTTAACTACTTTATGGAAAGGCATATACTCTCCTGACCATTCAGCTTCTCCATGGTATAACACAGCAACAGGTGCTATATGAGTTCCTTCCGAAAGCAGGTGACTTATTCTATTAGTATAATCTGACCACTTTTTCATAAACCTGAACTGAGGATCATTGCCTCCAGCATAAAAATGTGGTGGACAATCCCAATCTGGAAAAGGCTTTGGAGAAAATGCATGAGGCACAAAATTATTGACACCTCTAACTAAAAGGTGATCAGTAAGCCACTTCATGGACTTTAACCCTTCAACCCATCCATAGGCTCCGAAAAGTTCACACATGGTTCTTCCCTTTTTCTTTGGATCTATGTGTCCCAAGGAAGCACCTAGCTTGGCTAAACCATAATGAAAGAATTCTCCATCCCAGCCTGCTGCAGTAAATCCGCTGTGCAAAAATTCCATCCCCGGAACAATTTGCCCTCCAATAACATCAATTCCGGACATGTCCTGTCCATCTAAAGCTCTAAAGAAATGACCTGGTCCATAGCCTAATCTACTGTGCGCCCCGTTATCCTCAATTACATGTCCTATATATTCCACTCCATGCTCTCTGCACCAATCACCTAACTGTGTCGTGAAGTTTTTACCATAAAGCCTACTTACAATATCCATATAGTGATATCTAATAGCATGATCCTTATCTCCTACACCACCAGCAAACAGAAGTGGAAGACTTACTAAAACCTCTTCTCCAATTTCACTTTCCAATATTTCAAGCATATCATTGCTCCATGGCAATACCATTTTAGTTCTGCCGATAGCCCCTTCAAAGCCTTTTAAGTTTCCAAACCTTGGCTCATCAGAAAAGAATCCAGCCAAAGTTTTTCCAAAATCCTCTTTATATCTGTTGTAATGAGGTTCATATACTGTATCTATTAAAACTCTTGTAGCTTTAGCAACTATTGGATTTAAATAATCTTTAGTTGTTTCTTCTCCACCGTTACGAGTCATAAATACAACAAATATACTCCATTTTCCTTCCGGTATGTCCCAATAAAGAACTCCATCCTTAACAAATTCTGAAACATCAATAAGAGTCTTTTCATCAATTGCCCCTGTTTCTGTATCTGATATCTTAACAGCTATAACTGCTAAAATCTTATCTTCACCTTTATAACCAGGCATCGCTGATACACGTCCTGGATAATATTTGATTATGAAAGACGAGTCTTTTAATGGTCCTGGAAAATCCATGCGATGCGCATTTAAATACCACTTCTTAAGTTCTGGATGTTCCTCTTTTATCTTGCCTGCTGCATAGCCTGTAGGAAAGTGACTGTCATCCAGTACCCAAACCTTCATTTCCCGTTTTCTTGCTTCATCCATTATGATGTCCATATCTCTCCACCATAAAGGTCCAACAAAATCAGGATGTGGTCTTGATTCTATGCAAACTGCTTTGATACCTGCTTCATTTATATGCTTCATATAGTCTCTTAGGGTTTCTTCATCCTCACCATGCTGCCAAAAGAAAGGCAGTATATAATTTTTTTCTTCGTTATTTAAAACCTCATTCAATCTTTTCATAGTTTACCTTCCTTGTCTGCTAATCTTTAAAAAGCTCCATTACAGAAACTTAATTTGTACATATTTAATAAACGCCATTTTAAAGTACTATCAGTCATAGTAAATTAATATTATCACTCAAATATCTTAATAAAAATATCAAAACACAAGATGTTTACTGACCAAACTTAACATCATCACTATTTATTACTAATTTTGAATTAGATTCAAATAGGAGGATTAGCCAATTGTACATCTTTAACAAAAGTAATCCTCCTAAATTAATTAAATATATATCTTAAATATTATTTTTCGTCCCCTTTTACTCCGAAGAAGAAGCTTACAACACCTGAAACTACAAATGAAACTACTGAAGCTATTATATATACAATAAATCCACTATTACTACCTGATGGGTTGATAAACATTGGCGCTCCCAGTAATCCACCACCAGCGAAACCATACATAACAACATGGCCAGCAGCTGTAATTGCACCACCTATAGCTCCACCAATGAAGGCACTTACAAAAACCTTTCTATAAGGTAACGCTATACCGTAAATGATCGGTTCAGTGACACCAAGTAATCCTGTAATAACATTAGAGAAGCCGAAGGCTTTCTTTTCTTTATCCTTAACTTTCAGTGCAAAGCCTAAAGTAGCTCCTGACAATGCGAATACAGTCACTGAAAGAATAGCATTAATAGGATCTTGATGCATAGTTGCAATGTTATTTATTAGAATTGGAATAAATGCATAGTGAAGTCCAAATATTACAATTAACTGCCAGAATGCCCCTAGTATTATTCCTGCAATTATAGGACTAAAATTAAAAATACCTGAAGTTGCAGCTGCTAATCCACTGCTGATATATGTTCCTATAGGCCCAATTACCAAGAAGGTTAGCGGTACTACTATTAATGCTGTAAAGAAAGGTGTAAACATTAATTGCATTTGCGTAGGTAATGTTTTCTTAAAGAAATTTTCTACTTTTGATGCCACATATACTGCTAATATGATTGGAAAAACAGAACTTGTATAACTCATCAAAATTACTGGTAATCCTAAAAATGACATACTTGCTTGCTTACTAAAAGCAGTTATGATGTCAGGATATACAAGCGCAGCACCAATAGCAGCTCCTAAATATTGATTTGACTTGAATTTTGCTGCAGCAGAGAAACCTAAAATTATTGGTAAAAAGTAAAAGAATCCATCTGCAAAGGCATAAAGAATTTTGTAAGCTCCTGCATCTGCTGATAGCAAGTGAAAGGTAGTACATATTGCCAGCATTGCTTTCATAAGACCAGCTCCCCCTAATGCGCCGAGCACAGGGCTGAAGATACCAGAAATAGTTTTAAAAAGCGCATTAAATATAGTGTCTTTTTTCCCGCTTTCTGCAGTTTCAGCCGAAGCCTCATTCTCTTTAATCCCAAGTACCTCAGTTACTGCAGCGTATGCCTTTCCTACCTCATTACCTATAACTACTTGATATTGTCCTCCTTGCTTTACTACAGATAAAACACCTTTTGTGCTTTTAATTGCTTCTGTGTTTGCAATTTTCTCATCTTTTAACACAAAGCGTAGTCTTGTTATACAATGTGTTACACTTTCAATGTTATCTTTTCCACCAACAAGCTCTACTACTTGTTTTGCTAATGCTTTGAAATCCATTTTTTCTCCTCCCATCGATATATGGATGTACCACTTCATAGTAAAATTTATATTTTCAAAAACCCCTCTCAAAACCCAGAAGAGTTTTGAAAATAGATTTCGGTTTGAAGTGGTACATCTTTAATACAAACTGTTATAATTGCTACATGTAAATGATAACATTTTATATAATGCTTCAAAAATATCAAAACAAAAGATGTTGACTAACCAAACTTAATATTATAAGCTATAGATATTATTTGCAAAGAATGGAGTTTGTATATGGAATATTTTGAATTAGATAAAAAACTGCGTACTTTGACAGAAAGTGAAAAGAGACACAAGGAAGAGCCTTTTATTTCTGAAATATATAAGAGCATGGAGCAGGTTGATGTAAACGGAAAAAATGCATATATATTTAATTTTGATGAAGCTTTTCAACATGGTAAATTTCTTCTGAACAAACATACTCGCTTTTCAGAAGTTCCTATGCATATACACACTTATATAGAGCTAAACTACATATATTCAGGCCACTGTACTCAAATTATTAATGACAAAGAAATAATACTGAGTGAAGGGCAGGTGTGCATAGTAGATACAGGTGTTCCTCATGCAGTTTTGGCAACTACGGAAAATGATATTATAATCAACCTTCTCATGAGCAGGGAATACTTCTCAACTTCCTTCCTAAGCAGATTGTCAGGCAAAGGAATTATCTCAGAGTTTTTGATAAACGCTTTATCAGACAGAAAAGAACACGATAACTATATTATTTTCAACTCAGAAAATAATACAAAGCTTCCAAAACATATAAGAGAACTTCTATGTGAGTATTTTGATAAATCCCTATACTCAGATGAAATCATAGATTGCTATTTGATACTTATATTTACAGAATTAATGAGGGTCTTTCAGTATGAGACCAATCAATATCAAGCAGCTTCAAATAGAAATGCCACAATCATCGACATACTTCAATACTTAGAGGAAAATTATATGACCTGCACTTTAGCTTCTACAGCAGCACATTTTAATTTCCATCCCAACTACCTAAGTTCTCTGATAAAAAAGAGTACCAATAAGTCTTTTAAGGAACTTATTCAAGCTCAGAAATTGACCCAGTCCTCTATTCTGCTTACCAATAGTGATTTGCCTATTTACGAAATTGCAAATAACATTGGCTATGAAAATCTAAACTTTTTTTATAAAAAATTTAAAATCTACTTTGGTGTAACTCCAAATGAATTTCGTGAAAAACATAAAGCATATAATTAATAAAATTAAGAATCGAAAAGATGACTTAAATACTAGTATAAATCATCTTTTCGATTCTATAAGTTTAAGCAAGAATAATATACAACAAGTTGCTTTTATTAATTATTATAAATATATATCAGAAAACTCTACTGTTGTTGTTTGGATAAGTCTATTATCCATTAAATCTGCTGAGGTTTCTATATTTGTCTCTTCTATAACTTGCTCATCTGGAAGAATAATTTTAAAGGTACTTCCTTTACCAACCTTGCTTTTAACTGATATGTCCCCGTTTAATGCTTCAACAAATCTTTTAACAAGTGACAATCCAATTCCAGCACCTTCTGCTTGTCTTGATAGTGAGCTATCAACCTGTCCAAATCTATCAAATATGACATCAAGTTTATCCTCTGGGATACCAATTCCATTATCTTTAACTTCAACGCATACTTTATTTTTTGTAGCACGTAGCTTTACAGTTATCAGCTTACCTACAGGAGTAAATTTAATTGCATTTGACAGAAGATTAAGAAGTATCCTCTCGTATTTCTCATCATCGATACCTATTATTTTACTTTCTATAGTGGATGCAAAGATTACTGCTACCCCCTTTTGTGAAGCATAGGTGTAAACTGATTCTACAATGGAGTTCGTAAGAAAGACTAGGTCTATATTTCTTTTATGAATTTTAATTCTTCCTGCATCAGAACGAGTAATATCTAAAAGATTATTTACTAGTCTTAATTGCCTAAAGGTGTTCTGCCTTATTATATTAATGTATTTTTGGGTTCTATCAGTGAGATCATCTTTACAAATAAAATTCATTGTTTGTATGGCTGTGTTAATAACATTAATTGGTGTTCTGAATTCATGAGATATTAATGATAGAAAATCATCCTTCATTTCGATTACTTTTTCTAGTGCTTCATTCTTTTCCCGTTCTACTTGTACCAACTTTAGTTGATTTTCATTTAAAGTTTCCACATTCTCTATATAATCGGTCATATCACGAATACATACTATTGCAGAAACCATATCGCCACTGATGTCATAAATAGGGCATCCATTTAGACTAAGATATTTAATCTTGTCAGGACTAATAGACTTTACAATAACATTGTCTATCTTTTCTCCTTTTAAAATTCTCGAACTTGGCATATCATCTATACTTAGATCTTTTCCGTCCAAATAATAATATTTTGTATGTTCTATAGATTCTCTGCATTCATTAGCCTTCTCTGCATTAAATCCCATGTCATAGGCACGTTTGTTATTATATATATAGCTACCATCTGGATTCATTATAAATAGCGCATCATTCATATTCTCTATAACAGCTTCAAGCAATTCTTTTTGTTTTCTTAAATTTTCTTCACCTTCACGCAACCTTTCAGCATCTAGCTTCTGCACGATTAAGTCTGCTGCTTGTCTTGCTACCACATCTAAGAGTCTCAACTGACGTTCTGAAGGATTATAGCATTCTCGCCAGTGAGTAGATATCATCCCAACCATTCTGCCACTACGGGAATATAATGGAGTAGTCTGGACAGAATTAATACCTGTATTTAGATATACAGTTTGATCCTCTGTGCCCTCAATAAATGGGCATTTATTTACATTAGGGACGATAACACGTTGACCTGTACGCAAAGCCTCACCACAAGTAGAACCTGACTCTACATGCACCCATTCCCAAAACTCTGCTGCTTCCGGATTGAACCCTCTAAAAGCTAGTAATTGGAGCTTATTGCTACTATGATTTTCAAGGTGAAGCATCTGTATACTTGCATATTCCGAATCCATTATTTTCATTGCAGCGTCTATTATTTTTTCATACAATACCTGTACATCGTCTTGTAATAGGAGTTCCATACTTATACTTTGCAGAAGTTTGGCATCTGATAATTCTACTTCAAGTTGCTCCTTCTGCTTTGTTAATTCCTTTTCATATCCCATTATTTTTGAAATATCATGGTGAGTTACTACTGCAGATAAGAAATTATTTTCCGAATCTAAAACAGGAACTGCATTAACTTCTAAAATCACGTTCTTATCGTCAAATTTATAAATTATTTTTTCATTACTGACTTTTTCACCTCTCATAACTCTGCTAGCAGGTAAACTGTCAAAAGGTATTAGGTTATCCTCAACATCAAAAAATCGCCTTTCATCATTAAAACTGCTAATATTGAACGGAATAAAAGGATGTTCTTTACGTGCTTTAGAATTTATATGTATAGCATTGCCAGTCTCATCATAAATAGCAACAGATTCATTCATGCTATCAATAGCAGCTTCCAACTGAGCTTTTTGGTGTTTAATAAGCTTTTCTTTCTCTATCCATTCAGTTATGTCTTGAGAAATTACTATATATATTAGCACTTCACCATTTTCATCATAAATAGGTTTTCCTTTCCCTATTAGGTATACCTCTTTCTTACCATCTATTACTACTCTTAATTTTGTCTCTTCAACTTCTTCTCCACCATATACTCTATATATTGGTGTTTCTTCTTGGGGAATCATATTTCCATCTAAATCATAGTAAGTACAATCATGATCTGGTTTGTCAAATATATTTGCCATATCTAAGCCACTTTGCTCGATGATCTTATCTTGCTTAACAAAATTTCCGTTCTTATCTATTAAGGTTATATAATCAGATAAACCATTAATTATAGTTTCTAGTTGTTGCTTCTGGAATTTAATGGTTTTATTTTGTTCCTCTAGTCTTTTTTGATTAACAACTCTTTCTGTTACTTCTTGGGAATTGATGACAATATACTTTACCTTTCCAGATTCCTTTATAGGGGTTAATGTAGTATCCCAATAAGTTGTTCCCCTTTCGAAACCATCGTTTTGAGAACCTTTAAAGTATCTAGGATTTCCTGTGATTATTATCTCTTTCCAAACAAATTCAAAATAACTGTCTTTCCACCCTGAAATAATCTCATATACTGGTTTTCCATAGGTATTTTCTGGTGTATTATATTGTGTATCAAGACTATCAAGTGCCATTTGGCTAGCTTTAAGCAACGTAAAGTCTGGAACACTATAAATAAATATTCCAGCTAGATTTTCAGTGATTTGTGGATAGAGATAGCAAAATTTATCTTCAAGTCTTGAATTAACTTTTTCCTGAAAAAAGTAAGTTTTCCTATCTGAATCTTCTGTTACACTAATATTAATAACCTTAACTTCAAGAGATTTTGTAAATAAAAAATATTCAAAAGTTTCATCTATATTTTCATCACTGAAATTAGGGCCAATTCTTAAGATTTCAAATAGATCCTTAGTACTTTTATACAAAAAATCTTCTATACTAAATTCAATCATATCAGCAAAAGCTTGATTAATTTCTACAATAACCTCATCATTTACAACAATAAAAGGAAGCCCTACGGCACCTTTTAGTGTAACAGTCCTTTTCATAAGAATCCCCCCTAAATACACTTATCTCCAGTTCACTCAAATACCAACATTATAACATTTTATTCCTTAATTTCCTATTTATTTTGTATGGTTTGATAGAGGTTATGAATATTTATTATGAAATATTTTATCTCTGTCTATATAGATAAAATCAATTTGTATTCGTTGAAAATATAGTCTTCAAGGCCGATACTTATAGTAAAAAAGAACCTTGTTATCTCAAGGTTCTTCTTCACTGCATTGATTTTTCGGCCTGTTTATTAAAAAAACAAGAAAATGTGTAATCATGCTTCTTAATGTATTCTAGCCATTCAATTAGAGGTCTATAGTATACATCTTTCCTTAAGCTTAAATTTTTAACAGTCTCGCAATATTATCACCTAAAACCGCATTAGCTACATAAGCTCCATTACTTACTTTTTTTACTGCTTCTATTGATAACTGCAAGTCTCCATAAGGCATATCCACACCAAAGATACATTTTAAAGGAAGTTCATTTATTGCTATCTTTAATACAAGTGTAGAAAAATAAGCTGATGTATCAAGATATAGATTCTCCATTTCTTTGGCAAGCTCTATAGCGGTCATCCAATTACTTCCTCCCATATGCCCTAATATCACTGGAACACTAGGATAAGCCTTACACAATTCAGCAACTTCTTTTATATCCTCTAAAACCAGAGGATTAAACGCATGTATCCAAATTGGTAAACTTCCCAAATCACTTGAAGCCTGAAAAATAGGTTTTAATACTTTTATATGCCCACTTGCTGGAGTAAGTTCACCTATACCTACAAGTTTGTTATTTACTATATTTTCTTCAATATATAAATTAGTGTCATTTTCACTAAGCCCAATAGGTACATTTCCAAATCCAACATACCTTGATGGATATGCTTGTATAACATTAGTAAGCTCCCTTATAGATTTATTTCTTACCTGTATCATGGAATTTCCTTTTCCACTGACTATATCATTTAATTTTTTCATTTCTCTTTTTAAATCTTCTAGATTCACTACCACCTCTGGATGTATAGAAGTTGAAAATAATATAGTCTTATCAACACCTGCCTCATCCATTATTTTTATATGTTTTTCTACTGGCAAAATAACATGTGAATGTCCATCTATAATCATATTTGTACTCCCCCTATATTAAACTTAATTTTATTATAATCAAGTGATGTAAAAATGAAAGTATGCACTTTTTTGTGCTATACTATCATAAAGGAGAGTGGAATTATTGAAAGAACTTTGTTATGTAAGCAATAAAGAACCTTTCGAATATACTTTATCTATCATCAGCGGAAAATGGAAATTAAAAATTATTTACCTTCTTGCTTGCTCTGGAACAGTGAGATATGGTGTTATTAGGAAAAGCATTGATGGAATTACACATAAGATGTTAAGTTCCCAATTAAAAGAATTAGAAGGCGAAAATATTATACTACGAAAGGAATACCCTCAAATTCCTCCAAAAGTAGAATATTCTCTTACCGAAAAAGGAGAAAGCCTTATCCAACTTGTAAAAGACATGTGCGAATGGGGCGTAAAAAACATATAATAGTTATCGCAATGTCATCATCAATTATCAAAAAAGAGCTAGTTTTTAAACTAACTCTTTTATTATAGGATTGGTATATCTATAGTTTCCTTTACAACATAACCTCTTCTGATTACTCAGAAGAGGTTTTAATATATACTGCAGATTAAAGTGTCACTCTTTTAACTGGTATCCAAATCTCGCTTTTGTAATTTGGTAAAGATACCTCCTTACTTTCATTCCATAAAATTTCCGGTCCTTCTGCCTGCTCATAGCTTGAAGCTGGAAACCATTCTGAATATATACGTCCCCATACATTCTGAAGCGTATCTGGAAATGGTCCTACAGCTTCAAATACAGCCCATGTTGATGCAGCAACATCAAGTTTTGTTAAGTTTACTGGGAACTCTCTTGTTGTAGCGACTCCTATATAATGATCAAGTTCCCCTTTTTCCTCCATTCTTCCTTCTGAGAAGTTAGTAGATGCGCTTATTATTCCTCTTGGCTCTACATTGGAAAGTTCTTTAAGCTGATGAATCATTTCTTCATTTAAACTTTTCCACATCTCTGCAATACCAGGATTAACTCCACTAAAAACAATTGGAACTCTCTTCATGATACCAACTATGCTAAATGCCTCTTTTTCTACTATTCTATAATTCATTTCATTTCCCCCTTTAATTGTTAGTTGAAAGGTCATTCTTGGATATGCTTTCAATGATTGCCCTTTTATCCTTGCTTCAGAAGGCGTTATACCATGCAAGCTTTGAAAAGCTCTTGTAAAGGAATCAGGTGAACTGTATCCATATTTAATAGCTATATCAATCACCCTAACATTACTATTATTATTAAGTTCAAAAGCAGCAATAGTAAGTCGTCTTCTACGAATATATTCCGATAGAGAAATTCCTGCTAAGAAAGAAAACATTCTTTGAAAATGATATTCTGAACATAATGCCAATCTAGCCACTTCTTTAAAATTAATATCATCTGTAAGGTTTTCTTCAATATAATCTAATGCATCATTCATTCTTTTTAGCGAATCCATTGTGCATCTCCCCCTTTCATTAATAGGATATCAGAATTTGCATAGGTCTATCCGACTTATCTGGTTCAGTTTTGTAGGGTATACCACTTCACTGATATTTTACTTACAACTCCACCTAGATTTATCTTATCTAGTTCATATTATGAATTATTTACAGATAAGAAATACCTGCATAATATATACTCTTTGTACAAATAATTAAGGATTACTTGGAACCTTGTTTATTCAAGTTCCAAGTAATCCTTATTCTGAAGTGATATATACTCTACAGGAACAGAATCAGTTAACCAAACTCCATTTTTTGAAAGATAGAATTTATGTCCATTATTAAACATTGTTATAGAATTAATTTTAAGTACAATAACCTTTCCATGACGTTCGCCTACTGACCTGGCTGTATCAAAATCCATAGACAAATGTACGTATTGCCTGCTTTGTTTCTGTATACCTAAATCCATAATACTATCAATAAATCTTCTTGAGGTACCATGATAAAGGTGTTTCGGAGGAATACTTTCCGCTAATTCCACATCAACATCTATTGAATGCCCCTGATTAGCTCTTACTTTTGTTCTATCATCACTAAAACTATATCTTTGTTTATTATTCTCTTTAACAATGCGTTCAAGGGTCTCAAAATTGATCCTTTTTCCTGCATTATTTATTCCTTTAATTAAATCTTCTATCTTTGCCCATCCATGTGCATCGAGAGTAATTCCTATAGTATCTGGGCTATGTCTTAAAATTAAGCTAATAAATTTTCCTAATTCTATGTCTTCTCTATTTTCTTTCATTTTTACTCCTTTATAGGGTTCCAACTTTAACTATTAAGTTATACGTGAAAAAAATCATAGGTGAGTGGTTTCAAACAGGCATAAATCAAGTTTCAATACAGGAACTCCTTATTAGTTTTAGTTATATATTTGCCATAGCAGCCTTTAATTCTCTAATACTTTCTTCATAGTCTGATATTCCAGACAAAACTTTAAAATCCTCCTCATCAATGATTGATTGAAGTACTTTTTTTCTAATAATCTTCTGACCTTCAGGATTAACTTGAAGCTTAATTTTTTCAAAATATGGATTAAAGCTATGATCATATTTGGCAGAGAGAAATTCCTTTACATAAATCTTGAACCATCTTGCAGCAGTTTCCATCTGATTGATTTCCATATATAATTTACTATAATTAGCTGCCGCTGAACCTAAACCTATTTGGAACATCTTCTGCAAATTATACCATGTATCTAAATAGAAAATTGCCTTTTCATAATCCTTCTCTTTCCTTGAAACCTTAGCTAATACACTAAGCATAGTACAACTATGAATTATGTAGTTTAGTAATTTGTTACTACAACATTTTACAGTTTCATCATTCTTTCCTTGTTTCAAATAAAGTTCTGTATATAACACTGCTGGATCAATTGGATATAGCGGTAGCTCATTAAGTGACTTCTCACTTTCTTCATAATCTCCCATATCCATCTGAATCTGCGCAATACTAAAAAGTGCTATTGGAGTATACTTAGACTCCCTACTCTCAACTACCTGTTGTAGTAAGGATAAAGAATATTTTTTTTTTGATTTTATAAATTCTTCTGTAGGATGCTCTGCCGTTACCAAATACATATAAAGTAAGGTTGCCACTTCAAACTTAAGGTGTATACTGTTTGAATATTCATTTAAATAAATCACACATTTTTCTTCTCCTACAGCATAACCTTCATGTAAAAACAGTGTAATTAATTCTTGTTTAATATTAGAAACTTCTGTCTCTGAAAGCTGACACTGAAAGGATAATAATTCATCTATGGATGTATTTAACGCTCGTGCCAAGGGTGCTAGAAGAGATATATCTGGTGTGGAATTTCCATTTTCCCACTTGCTTACTGCACCTGCTGAAACCCCAACGATTGCAGCTAACTGTTCTTGAGTAATATTTCTTGCTTTTCTTAATTGAAAAATTGTTTCTCCAATCTTTAATCTATCCAAACTAATACCTCCGTTTTTTCTCAATGCAAAGTCCTTTGATAACTTCATTATAAGACGAATCTATCCTACTCACAATGGAGAGAAAGTTGAATTTAAGTAAAAAAACTTGAAGAAGATTCAACCTTAAAATTAAATTTAAGACAAATGAAAAAAGTGCTTCGTCCGCCAAACGAAAGCACTTTTTTCTTATATTATAGTCCTCAAATTAAAATACCAACTCTCCTGGTCTATAGCCAGTAGGTAATTCTTCTTCAATTAAAAATTTGAAATTGTCATCACGTAGTATTGGTAAAAAGACTTCGTATGGAATCTTCGTGAACTCACAGCCATAGCTACTTGCCCCGAACCACTTGCCTTCTTTGCTACTTAAATTTAAGTCTCTAGCAAATTTTGTATGGTTTGAGCAATCATGAACTGCTAAATCCCATTGTTCATCATCAGCTATTTTCATGAATTTCAGAGTTAATTCTCTACTCCATGTTGGTGATATATAACCATGTCTAGAGATATACATGTTTTCCCCATAATAGTTGTCTATGTTATTCTCATTTAAATGCAATTCTGCACAATTGATAAAATCTACTTTTGTATCTAATATAGCTTGCTTTTTCTCAAAGAAAACTTCAAAAAACTCAGGAGTCATTGGAGTTTCAATCCCTACGCTTTTAAAATATTTCTTTGCTATTTTAATATTCTCAATAACTTTGTCAGCACAGTTAGATGCACCTAAGTTGAAACGTATTTCATCGAGACCAGCTTCTGCTAATGCTTTCAAAGTCTCTTCTGTAGCTAAAAGACCATTTGTATATAAATGTTGATGAATATTAGCATCTCTGAATTTCTTTACAACTGGATAGTATTTTTCAATTTCCATAAATGGTTCTAAATAAACGTAGGAAATACCAGTAGGTTTCTTGTGTATTGAAAGAAGAAGATCTATATCCTTCTCATAAAATTTTGTTTCTCCAATTTGCCACATACCTTCACCGATTGGAGGAATAAAATCAAGCTCTCCATAATTGTAGCAGAACTTACACTGTATGTTGCATTTATTTGTTTTTCTAATTGCACTCAAACCAGTTCCAAATAGGCAAGAAGTGCATCCTTTTGAAAACTTACTGTCATTTCCTACATAAAAAGTTCTATTTTGTAGGGTTTTAAAATTTTTAATTTCCGACATTAACATTTCATTTCTATGATCAATCGCTGCCTCAATTTGGGCAAAGGTAGCGTAAATGATTTCTTGTTGCTTTGTCATTGGTTCTTCATCCTCAGGTAACATTGCAAAAAACTCAAACCAACTCAATGCATCCTTCTTTGAAATATTCATAAAGTTCCTCCTCTAATTATCCTCTTGAAGATTCAATTCAAATCTTCTAGCTATGCTTTTCCACATACTCTTCTTCAAAAGACATACATGAATCCATCTAATTATATATCAATTATACTGTTTTGTATGTAAATAAAGAGTATAATTTTCGACATTGTTTTTTAGCATAGACTTTAATTTTAGCACGTGTGTATTATAATGAAAACAAAAAACTGTATACTTCTTCTAGATTATTGACATTTTTAATGAAGAAATTAAATAAACTTTTTAGCTTTATGGTTTTATAATAAGTTCCAGCTAATTGAATTGGTTAGTTCGCCTACCTTATCAATCTCTAATCTAATAGTATCTCCACATTCTAAAAACACATTATTCTCCATTCCGCAGCAGTTAGGTATAGTGCCAGTTGCCATAAATTCCCCTGCATGGACTTGTTCACCTTTTGAAGCATAAGATACAGCTTTTCCAAGTGAATGATAAAATTGATCAAGTTTACCTTGAGCTACCTCTTTATTGTTGATATACACTCTAGCTTCTAGAGAGTCTATAACTGGTAGTATTTCATTAGCTGTAACTACCACTGAAGAAATTGAACTAGCAAAATCCTTTGCTTTACACGGACCAAACCCCGTTTTTTTCATCTCGTCTACCTGTACATTTCTAGCACTAAAGTCATTAAATACACAAAATGCACCTATAGCATTAAGTCCCTCTTCCTCTGTTGCATTTATCACGTCTTTTGTAATGATCATTCCAAGCTCAAGTTCATAATCTTTCAATGTGGCATATTTAGGATATGTTATGGTTTCACCGTTTCCAACGAAAGATAGCACATTCCCCTTATAGTACACAGGGTTATCATACCATGGTCTTTTTGGTACAAAAGCAGGAAATGGTTTGTTAGTGACCCATTCATAGACATTTATTAAAGGCATTAATTTTGGAGTCATCTGTTTAGTATACTCCCGTGAACTGTTAATAATATGCTTTTCACAGAGCATAAAATCACGGTAAAGTAGAGGTCTAAATGGCATTACGTCTTCACCTTCCATCGTCAATTCAGCTTTATTTTTTTGAGCAAGGTTCATAAGTTCTTCTAGCTTAACATATAAAGTATCATAGTTTTTTAAAAATTCAATAAGATCATCAGATTTATCTTTAAGTTCTTTACGCTCTTTAGTTCCATCATCCGGAACTGCATCTAGAACTGCTTGAAATGCAATCCATATATTATCCTTCCATACACATAATGTATATTTTTCACAATTACTAATTTTTATTTTTTTTAATCTCATCATTATTACTTCCTTTTTTACTTTTTTCATTTTAACATGTTCAAATTCAGCTAAAAAATCCCTTTTTCAAAAAGTGCATAGTTCTTTTATATAAAAATACCATCTGATTCTATTATTAATACCATATCTACTATTTCTTTTTGCATCTCCACTATATGTCTTGTTACTTGTTGAATTTCTGCTTCATTTACGTTAAAAGCCTGTAAACTTATTTGTAGAAATGTATTAATCATTTTATCATATGCAATATCCTTTTTCTGATAATAACTTGCAATACAGCTCCTCATTGCACCTTTTATCATTAATGTACGGATATAATAATCTTCATATGTATAATCAACATTATATTCTTCAAACAATAGCTGGGACCTTTCAGACGCACGAACTATAAGCTTATCTATTATTTTGTTTGAACTATAAGCTTCATAGTATAGCTCACATATCAATTCATTCATTTCAACTGCTTTGAGTTCTATTGCACACATTAGTGCATATTGCATGGCAGAATTTCCTTTTTCACTAAACCGTTCCTTTACTAAAGCTTCACATCTATTAAATAAAATCAAAACTAATGCCTCAAATATATCCTCCTTACTTTCAAAAAAGTGATATATACTTCCAATCAAAACACCAGATTTTTCAACTATTTGTCTTATTGTTGTTTTCTTGTATCCTTGAGCAGCAAATAATTCTTTTGCAGCAACTAGTATTCTGTTCTTAACTTCATCCAATATAATTCACCTCTAACAATTTACTTGAACACGTTCAATAGGTATATATTATTCGTACTGTATAAATATGTCAATAATAAAACTTCAGAAAGCATTTAAATATAAATGAAGCAGGCATAGCAGGCTCAATTTGATATTATTGCTGTTTTTGCATTGCTTTCGCTTTCTATTTAAGTACTCGTTTCTCTTCCTTTATGAGAAAAGTAGCTGAAATTATGTGTTTTCCAAATAAATATTAGTATTAAAAGTCTTATAATCAAATTCAAGGCAAAAGAAAAAAGCTCTACATCCTAAAAATATAGAGCTCTTTTTTACTTAAATTTAATTAATCTAACAGCTAAAAGCGGTGTAAGGATTTTATACTTCAAACAATTTTACATCTTTTAAACATATAGCTAGGTCATCAAATATATTGACTTTCACTTCTTCTTTAAAAGAAAAGATACTTTCCTCTCAATTAAAACAAACAGTAACAGTTTTATCAAAATATCTAACATAAAAATGTTCTCTATCTATAGTGTATCCAACTTAATTAGTCACGCAGTGCGTGACTATTCAGAATTTCACCATAAGCCTTTTAATTCTTTGTAAACTTGTAGCAGTAAACCCTTTAGCAAATGCTATATATTAATTCTAATTTGTTCACTATTATATTTTTTATTTTCACTTTTCAATTTTCCACCATATTATTTCGTCATTTTCCTTATACCTAACAGCCCCTAAATTTTCTAAAAGCTTGTTTGATGGCATATTTGCTTTTTCCGTATCTGCAATCACATAAAGTGCTTTCGGATTTTCAAATATCCATTGAAGCAATGTCTTTAATGCTTCTCTTGCATAGCCTTTTCTTTGGTGACTTTCATCAATTACATATCCAACTATTACCTCACCAAGTTCATTAGGGCATCCTTTAAGTATTATGAAACCAATTATTTGGTTCTCTTCTTTATGAATTATAGCCCAATTAGTTAGCCACAAATAATTGTTAGCATCCTCCAGTACCTTTCTTAACCTTACCTTCATTGCATATTTCATATCTTCATCAAGAGTTGTATTTACTAAGTTTAATCTCAAATCAGTTTGCATTTTTGCATAATCTTCTAATGCTAATGCAAGCTGATGTGATTGTAATGGCAATATGATCAATCTTTCGGTCTCCAAACTATGGTTCATTGTCTTTAAATCTATATTCTCATCACTTTTAATTAACTTATTACTCATTCTTACTCTGCCTCCATAAAATCAAAATTTGGGTATAGCTATACCCTACAATAACTCTTTAACTACTCCAATTTAGCTACTTATTATATTATGAAGACATACTTTACTATCATTTAAATTGTACATCAAAATGTTCTTAAGCTCTTATATTGGAAGCAGTTCTATATAAATTCTGAAATTTTGATATCTTACTCATTGGCAACCACTCCTTTATATACTTCCAAAATATACTATAACATAAAGACTTTATAATATATATTTTTATCTTGATCCAAAATTCCATATATTGCAGAAATTACAAAACTAAAAGAGCTAGTTATTCAAACTAACTCCATCTAATCTGGACTATTAAACAATTTTAGTAATGCATTCCTTACATATAGTTTCATAATCATAATTATCGTTATGGTCGTGAACTCTATCTACTCACTATCAATATCGCTACTATTATGCTCTGAAACATAAAAGCAAATAGGAACATGCCTTTCATAACAATCTTGGCACATTTCCTTTAAACATTCCGGACATTCTGTCATATCCTCTTCATCGAAATACTCTTCACATAACTGACATTCTATCATACGGTTTAACCTCCAAATATATATTCTAAGATTATACCACTAGATTATATCTCTGTAAAAAGCTTTATTTCTTTCATTTTATCACTGCACGTGTCTATGATGAATATCTGGTGCATGTGAGTGAATATGCTCTATAAGCTCATGCTTATGAAAATGTGAATGGTTTCCACTTATAATACTTCCATATCGATGCTCATGGTCATGGTGTTCATCCTTATGATTATGACTATGTTCATGTTCAATGGCTTCATGTATATGCATATGCTGATGCTCTTCCCTAAGCAAAAGTACCGTTCCAATAATCATAATAGGTAATGTTATAAAAAACAGCAATAATACTTATTGATATTATTACTGTTCGGTCATTATATCCATTTTTCATTTATCTGTAGCCGTTCATTAGTCATCTGACTCTCTAAGTTATCTTCTTGTTTTGTTTCCTTGACAAAGTGATTCTTCAACATTTTTAAATTCCATATAAATAAACTTACTATTTTTCCAATTGCCATATATACCTATTTTTACGAAATATAAGGCATGTCAAGACTCCCACAATACCAAGAATAAAAAACAAAAATGCCGCACCTGACCCTTTTCCTATTCCGAATGCTATTGCCAATATCCCACCTGGTTGTTGCAATGCCATAAATGGTTCAAATACTTTATCAACTAATACCCCACCCAAGAAATATCCAATGGGGATTGTAAAAAACTGCAATGTATTCCTTGCAGAATAAACTCGCCCCTGCATATCTATTGGAATATAATTTCTAAATAACACATCCATATTGGAACTCATAATCGGAATAGCAATCCAGCCTAAAACTGCACCTATACATAATACTTGTATTGATTTCCCAAAGGCTAAAAAGAAATTTTCGGTGCTCATTGAAAGCATTAGTGCATTGCAAATCATTCGAACACGACTTTTAGGCGCTGGCAGTATAGAAGCAAAAATGCTACCTACCAGCATAGCAATTCCAGTAACAGTATTAATAACGCCAAGAGCTACCTCTCCATCTCTCGATAAAAGCATAGCTGGTAAAGTTGCATTGAACATAGAAGCAGTAAAATTGATGGCAGCCAAAAACAGAATCAGATCCAAAATTCCACGGTTATGTTTCAAAAAAAGTAATCCGTTTTTTGCTGACTGCAAAACCGATTCTTTCTGCGTATTTTCATGCTGCACCTTTGGTATTTTTACGAAGCATAACAGAGATATAAAAGCAACTGCAAATGTTAATAAATCAAACGCTATGATCATATCCATGCTGGTTAAGGTTAAAAGTGCCGTTGCGATAATTGGTGTCATTATATTTATAAGAGAATTAGAAAAGGAACGCATTCCACTGACCTTCTGGTAGTGTTTTTTTGGTGTAAGAATACTAATAGTTACATCCGCAGCGGGTTGCTGAATTGTATTCATAAGTCCATTTAATGCATTCAAACAATAAAGATGCCATATCTCTAGCCTACCAGTTTTTAATAAAACCAGTACTGCAACAGTACACAGTGCCGCAAAGCTATCGCTTATAAGCATTGTGATTTTCTTGTTCCACTTATCACTTAGGGCACCTGCAAATATGCTCATAACTACATAGGGTACATACGTGCATACAGAAAGCAGTGCAGTTATAAGTGCAGAGCCATGTTGCTGATAAGACCATATAATTAAGGCAAAATTTGTCATAGAACTACCTAAGGCTGAAAATGCTTGTGTAAGCCATAAAATTAAAAAGCTGCGAAGCTCCTTGATAGAAGTTTTAAATGAATTCATATTACCTAGCTCCTTTTTTAAGAGTTCCATTAGGAAAACTTAAGTTATGCTTGTTCAAAAATCATGTTGTTTGAGGGTTTTCGTAGCATACATAAAATTATCATAGAATTTTAGCAGTCCACTCCCCACAATCCCAAACCTCCGTCACAATATCACTATAAAACTCCGGTTCATGGCACACTAGAATTATGCTTCCCTCATATTCCTTTAAGGCACGCTTAAGTTCCTCCTTAGCATGAAGATCCAGATGATTTGTAGGTTCATCTAAAACTAATATATTAGAAGGTTTATTGATTAGCTTACATAGTCTTACTTTAGCTTGTTCTCCTCCGCTTAATATATTAAAAGGACTTTCTATATGCTGCCAGGTTAATCCACACTGAGCAAGACTTTTTCTTACTTCTGTTATAGTAAAGTCAGGGAATACATTCCACACATCGTGTAAAACTGGGGTAGCATTATCCTCTGTGAGCTCCTGCTCAAAATATCCTATCTTTGTATATTCACTTAAAGCTATTTCTCCATCTATAGGTTTTAGAAGTCCAAGTAGACTTTTTAGAAGAGTGGTTTTTCCTAAACCGTTAGCTCCAGTTATTGCTATCTTCTGCCCCCTCTCCATTTTTAAATTAAGTGGTTTACTTAAGGGCTTATCGTAGCCAATAGATAATCCCTTAGTCTCAAAAATTATCTTTTCAGGCATTGCTACAGTTTTAAAATTAAAATATGGCTTTTTGATATCCTTCTTTATCTCTATTCTTTCAATTTTATTGAGCTTTTTTTCTCTAGCTTTAGCTTGCCTTGCAGTTGCAGTTCTCACCTTATTTTTTCTTATATATTCCTCAAGCTTTTCAATTTCCTTTTGCTGCTCTTTATATTCAATTATCCTCTGCTGCTTTCTTATGTCATAAAGCCTAAGAAAGTAATCATAGTTTCCTTCATATCTAGTAAGTTCCTTGTGCTCAAGATTATAAACCACATTAACTACACTGTTTAAAAAGCTATTATCATGAGATATTACTATAAAAGCACCGTTATAATCTATCAAGTATCCTTTAAGCCATTCTATATGCTCTTCATCTAGATGGTTAGTTGGCTCATCTAAAAGTAAAATATCAGGCTTTTCTAAAAGCAGTTTTGCAAGTAGAATCTTAGTTCTCTGCCCTCCACTTAAAGCTGATACCTCTTTCTCTAAAAGCTCTTTAAATCCAAGTCCTGCTGCCGTTGCCTGTATTTTTGAGTTTATGCTGTAAAAATCATTTTTATCTAAGGCTTCCTGCATTATGGCTATTTTGTTTAAAGCCTGATTCATTTCTTCTGTATCCATATTGCCAAGCTTATTATATAAATCATTAATCTTACTTTCCATGTGGTACAGCTTTATAAATGCTTCTTTCAAAAAATCTATGGCAGTAATTCCTTCTTTCAAATCCACAAGCTGATCCATATATCCTATGGTATACCTTCTATTCCATTCAATAGTGCCGCTATCAGGTAATATTTGATTTGTAATAATCTTCATAAAGGTTGATTTACCTTCTCCATTAGCACCAATAAGACCAACATGCTCTCCTTTAAATAATTTGAAGGCTGCATTGCTGAACAGTATCCTATCGCCAAAGGAATGGTTCATATTTTCAATTGTTAAAATGCTCATATGTCTGCACCTCCTTGCACTGTCATAAGTTATATAAATATTGCAGTTCCACTCCATAAATGCTGAAACGAAGTGGTACATTCATATACTATCACCCACAGCTTAGTGGTCCAAGGTCCCAGATATTTCTGTAATAAACATGCTCATATGAAATAACAAAAGGCATATTTCCCACAGAGCTAACTGTGAAAAATACGCCTCATCTATCATCCATATTTTCTTTTATTCCTTATTATTCTTCTAATGCTACTTTCGGTTAGGAAATACTGTTCAGCTAAGCACTTAACAGGTACTCCCGAGGAATACTTATAAAGAATCTCATTATCTCTATCACTAAGTTGCTTTTTAGTGTCAGTATTTTCTCCCCAAGCCTTTTTGTTTTCGTCTTTTCTAGGGATATAGATATATCCACCATCAATGTATTTTTGAATTTGTTCTATTATACTGTTTGGTAATATATTTTGTGCTTTCTCATATCTCATAATCTTCGCTCCAATCAACATTTAGTTTCTAAATGAAGATGCAACGCTTTATAAAATATGAAAAACTAATCTTTATCTATTGGCTCCAAGCAAAAGTTTTCCATATCCTACAAGCTTTGCATGGAGCTTACTACTATTGTTAAAAACATCTTAATTCACTTCCTTTTTATCCCATGATAAACTATTTTGAGGCCACTTGTCAATTTTGTAGACATTATTTCAAATAGCATAAAATTTATATATTTTTAAGCAATGTCGCGGTTAAATAACTTCTCACTACAGTTTATACTCAATCTTAATAATTGATTCCTCATTTACATGGATATTCAAACACTTCTGCTAATTTAGAGAAAAGCTCAGTATGATCAGCCAGTTGTTCATATCCGTCATTTTGCAAGCACCACTTAATCGCAGTCATAACAAACGCTGCATATAAATCGGATAAATAATCTAAAATCTCAGGTGATTTTCTATTTTCTGTTCTAAAATATTCATAAAAACTTTTCTTTAGAAAATCAGACATATCCTCATATAGATGAATTCTATCTGTATTAATTGTATAAAGAGCTAAAATTTCTTCCCGTTTGGAAGATAGTGTTTGATATAAAGGTTTTATAACTATCAAAATATCTTCAAAATTAGCACAGTGAAGTCTATCCTTTACACCAGTCTTTAGCAAATCAAATACTTGATTGCAAAGATTTTCAGCCAACTGATATTTATCTGTGTAATGCTTGTAAAATGTAGATCGATTAATTAAAGCCCTGTCCAATATATCCTGTACTGTTATTTTATAAAAATCTTTTTGCCCAAGTAAATAAATAAAAGATGCTTCTATATTTTTCTTCGTTTTTACAACACGTAGATCATTTTCCCTCATATTGAATTCCTCCGTACCATTATCTTGGAATAATTTATATAGATAAACAACACTTTGTATTATTATTGTAGTTTAACTATACAAACCTTTAAATACTAATGATTGAAAGATTAAGCTAGATAAATAAAATAAATATTAAAGGAGTGATAAAAAATGAATGAATTAAGATGGTTTGCATGGTTGTTCCCCTTACTATTCATTATGCACGATATGGAAGAGATTATTATGGCAAAGCAATGGTGTAGTAAAGGTCTTAAACAATATATTTATCTTCCTATAACACCCTTTGGAGGCACAAAAAATACAGTTGGCATTGCAATTGGTGTATATGAAGAATTGATTTTATGGCTTATAGTTACTATGATTGGCAATATTAGTGGGTTTTATGGCTTATGGTACGGCTTGCTCGTGGCAAATATCGTACATTTGATTTTATTCCATATTATTTTATTGCCATTGTCCTATCGGCAGTATGTACCAGGTGAGATAACCGCATGGCTTACGGTTATTCCATGTTGTTATATTTTAAAACTTTCTCAGAATATCTTGAGTTACTCTGCTGTTGAAATTACCATTTGGGTAACTATAGGGATTATATTTGCTTTCGCAAATATGAAAATACTTCATAAAAACATCAATCTGTTATCAAAATTAGTGGAATAATTATGTTGTTAGGAAAACAAGGAGATGACTTAGTTCATCTCCCTGTTTATATCGATTAATATACAAAAAATTAACTATGCCTTTTTCCCATATATCATATACCAGTCGCAATCTTTATCAAATGTATCTTTTATAATATTCAAGCCTAATGTTTTCATTGTATCTACTAAACTTATATGTGTAAATGGCGTAAAACTTAATGAATTCTTGTAAAGTTCAACATGATTATCTTCCCAAATTTCTTGAAATAAAATCTCTACCTCTGCCTCTTGCTCAATACCATTCAATTTCCAATGATACATTGGGATATACTCTTTATTTAGATATGATATTTTATCATATACAGTAAATCTTTTGTTTTCAGCTACTATCTTCTCCCAATTGCGAGTCTCTATAACAAGTGTCCCTTTATCTTTAAGTACTTGAACCATAGAAGAAATATTATTTTTTCTCTCTACTTCATTTTGCGAATGTACGATTGAGTTACCTACATTAAACACAATATCAAACCGTCTCTGAAAAAGACTTGGTAGCTCTACCCATCCCTTAACATATGTTGAGATTGACACATTATGTTTTTTTGAAAATTCATTTGCAAGCTTTACCATTTCCTTACTTATATCGGTGGCAGTAACTTTATATCCATTTAGCGCTAATGCAGTAGCCTGAACCCCATTACCACAGGCAGAATCCAGTATCGTTACTTCTTTATCCGTATATGATTGTAACAAATTCTTATGCTTTTCTATAAACTCCAAGCGTTGTACTTGCTCTGTGTCCATATCTCCATAAAAAGCATTGTATAACCAATTCATCTTATCATAATCTTGTTTGTCAGCATTATCCATATGTTATAAATCCTCCATTAAATTACTAAAGTTAAATTACTTGAGTCCAAAATCTAATTAGAAAGTTTGTTACTTAAGTTCATATTCTATTACAATAATTGATTCCTCATGTTCGCCAATCATTTCAATGGATATCTTATTAACCAAAGTGGAAAATCTATCACTGCACTTACTTACATCATCAAACGCCTTATCAAGTAATTCTTTAGTAGATACTTTTCCAACTGTCATGTGTGGTATATAATCGTACCCTAAATCAAACTTCTCTAATTTATCTTTATATAGTATGCTATGAATGTTTATTATTTCATCCATACCTTTTATTACATTTAAGAATAAGTAGTTTCCATATTTGTCCTGCTGTTTACTAAAACCTTGTAATTGGATTTCAAATGAAGGTATCCCCCTCAAACACTCTTCTAAATGAAAATTAAGTTCTTCATTAGTCAACTCACTATTAAAAGGAAACACCAAAGTAATATGTGGCAACACCAGATCTGCCAAGGGGTCATATTTCTTACGAATATTATCTATAATATGAATATTTTCAAACTTAGGAAAAATCATAATAGTCCTTGTATCCATAGTCATATCTCCTATATTAATATCTATTTGCTGTCGCTATCATAGGCAACCATAAACATGCAATTTACATAATTCTTCAAAACAGCTCTCTACAGAGAATTTTGGGAATTCCCATTGAATCTTTCTTGCAAAATACACCAATGCTCCAATATCCTTAAACCGTAGATATGGAAAAAACTCTTTTGCATATAAGACCTCAAAAAACTCTTTTTCTATTTCTTTCAAGTTATTATCCAAGGTAAGTTTTCTTCTTCGCATCTATTTTCTAAATGAGAAAAGTCCCATCCTTCAAAGGTATCCTTTTCCTCTTTTTCCCACAACTCTTTTAGTTCTCTATACTCCATAACAATCCCTCTTATCTCCCATTTCACTATTTCACTATCTCACTATCTGAAAATGCATCCATATATCACATGCTTATTTGGATACACCACTATTCAAACTCCCCTTCTTCAGGAACATATTCACCAGTAACTTCAATAATATTTCCATCAGGATCTGTGAATTGAAAGTAATAATATGGGCTAACATTACATACATATCTAATCTTTGTGAGCTTGTCAGTAATATCTAAATTCTTAACTCTCTCATACTCTTTTCTAAGATTTTCATCCCAAAAATTTAGCACAAACTTACGGGTATTTGGAGCAGCAGTAATTGACTTCATATCATCAAAGTACTCTATATACTCACCCTTATGTACAACTAAATTTGGATTTTCCGAGTCAAAATGTCCATTCATAATGGATATACACTTTCCTTCAAACTCAAATATTGCAAACCTGTCCATATTTTTTCTGGTAACTGGAATCTGTAATAGCTTTTCATAGAAATCAATTGATTTATTAAAATCATCTACAATCAAATAAATTGAACCTAAATGCATTTCATCCCTCCTATAAAATAAGTGTTTATTACTTATTTTGATGACATCAAAGTTTTATTATTATTCTAATTATAACATTTTTTGTAAATATATTTTGTATTATCATACCGTTTTCCATCAAAAGGTATAGTTTTTGATTAGCTTTTTCTGTCAATTATCTTTTGTAAGATTGTTTCTCCCACCTCATCCCCTACTAAAAAACTTGACATAAAGTTACTTTAGTATGTTATATTTATTTTGCCATTAACCTCATGGTACGGCAATTATTTAAAATTACTATTGTAACTTTTTCAAATTAGGAGGTTTTATATGTTTACAGCGGTTTTAGCCATAGTTATTGGGGTAGGACTGGCAAACCAAACAGCTATTAACTCATATTTAAGAAAATTTGTTGGTTCTCCATTCTTGGCTTCAATGATCTCATTTGTAATTGGAACTATTTTTTTAACAGCAGCTACTCTAATTAGCGGTTCTTCACTTACAGTTCCACTGCATCTATTTGCCACTGAGCCTTATTGGTTGTGGTTAGGAGGTGTTTGTGGTGTTATTGCACTTACTTCAAATATTCTTCTATTTTCAAAACTAGGAAGTGTGCAAACAACTGTTATGCCAATTCTCGGAATGAGTGTCATGGGAATGATAATTGATAATTTTGGTTGGTTTAATTCAATGAAACATTCTTTTGGCTTTAATAGAATTATTGGAGTTGTTCTCGTACTAATAGGAGTATTTTTATCTGTTGCTGTACAGTCAGTTAGGACTAATAGCAACAGTAAATCAGAGAAAGAAAAGAAAAAATTTGAACTTTTAATATGGCAGATTATAGGTATATTAGTAGGTTTTTTGATGGCTATTCAATCAGCAATTAATGGTCAGTTAGGTCGTGTGGTTCATTCTACTTTTCATGCAGCTTTTATTTCGTTTTTTGTTGGTTCATCTATTTTGATTGTTGTAGTAGGATTAAAAGAACACTCCTATTCAAATATTAAAAAACCAATTACTCAAGGTGCACCCTGGTGGATCTGGATTGGCGGTTTTATTGGGGCATTATATATTCTTATTAATGTCTATTTAGTTGGACAAATCGGAACTGGTCAAACTGTAGTTCTTGCTCTATTCGGACAAATTGCAGGAAGTTTATTAGTTCAGCAATTTGGTTTACTAAATTCTGTTAAGAACAAAATTATTCCAATCCAAGTAGTTGGATTGCTTATTATGTTGATAGGAGTTGTTTTGATTAAAATATTTTAATATGTAATTACAAGCATTAAAGAGAAGCTACGTTAAAGTTGCTTCTCTTTAAATATTAAAATAAAGCTAGGACAAAGTTTTAAAATAATTGCTAAACTATATTTAAATTCTTCCATATTATAATCAATATTGACGAAAAAACTATCCAAACTATACTTGATATTAAAATAGAATTAAATATGTCGTATTTTTTCAAAGCATAATTTAGTGCAAAAAGAAACATCACAAAGGGTATTGCTGATAACATCGCAAAATGCGTTGTTACACGAACTTTTGAAGCTCCTTGCTCTTTGTACATGAAATAATATGCAAGAATACTTAAACCAGGAAAACTCAATACTAATCCAGCAATATAATAATTATGTGATTTTGATATAAAGTGAACAGCAATCATAATGATCACAGCTACAATGCATTTTATAAGTAAATTCAATCGTAATCTCTTCTTTCCTTAACTGATTTATTCTTCTAGAGGCACTTCAGGTCCTTTTAAATCTAATTGATAAAAAGCTAAGTCTAGCCATTTACCAAATTTAAAGCCTGCCTTCTTTACTGTACCTGAATATTCAAATCCCATTTTCTCATGCATTTTTATGCTGCCTTCATTTGCTGCATCAATACCAGCAACAAGTGTTGCATACTCTCTTTCATTTGCAATTTTTATTAGATCCTTCATTAACTTTGCTGCAATCCCATGATTTCTATATTCCTTATGAACATATATGGAATGCTCTATTGTATATTTATATGCTGGCCATTGTCTAAAATGCCCAAATGTAGCGAACCCAACCACCTTATCACTTTCTTCAAATACTAACAAAGGATATCCATCCTGCTTCTTCTTTTCGTACCATTGTTTTTTCTCCTCAAGAGTCTGAATCTTATAAGCATAAATCGCTGTTGTGTTAAGTATAGCATCGTTATAAATTTCTAAAATATCCTTTAAATCCTTCTCATTTGCTTCTCTTATCATTTTCTACTCCTTCTGTAACAAACTTGTTTCCTATATTTTAGCACCTTCTCCTGCAACCCGTAAAATTGACTTTATTAATTACCTGCTATAGAATGAAGTTATATCAAACCGTTAAGCAGAATGAGGTAAGGGGTAGTGATGAAATGACACTGCAACAGTTTAAGTACATAGTAGAGATTTCCAAGCATAATTCTATCAGCAAAGCAGCTTCTGCACTTTACGTGACTCAGCCTAGTATCAGTAAGGCAGTACAGGAAATAGAAAGTGATTTAGGTATTACCATTCTTGATAGAACAAATAAAGGAGTTGTCTTCACAAAAGAAGGCACTGAATTGTTATTCTATGCTAAAATGATTCTGGAACAAACAGAATCTGTCGCTTATCATTTTAACAAGCATAAGGCAGCAGACTTAATAAAGTTTTCCATCTCATCACAACATTATAGTTTTGCCATAGAAGCTGTGGCAAATCTAATGCATTATTTTGCAGAGCAAAAATATGAATTGACGATTCGTGAGGGAAAGGCAACTGAGGTTATTGACGACGTGTGTGCTAGCAGAAGTATTCTTGGAATCTTATCTTTGACGGATTTAAATAAGGGACTTTTTGAGCGTTACTTTATATCAAACTCATTAGAATTTACACCCCTCGCCTCACTAAAACAACATGTCTTTCTTAGAAAAGAACATCCTCTAACTAATTTCAAATCCATTACCTTAGAACAGCTACAGCATTATCCCTATCTGACTTATCAACAGGATGATGTCTTACTCCATTTTGCAGAAGAATCCATAAATATAGACAATACCACAAAGCTTGTATATGTTAAGGATAGGGGTACAATGGATAATCTCCTATCAAATACCGATGGCTACAATCTCGGAACCGGCTGTATTGTGGAAAATTACACGAATTCCAATATTATTTCTATCCCTTTAGAAGGAAGCGATCAGATTCAAGTTGGTTTTGTAAAACGAAAAGATGTATTTTTGTCAGAAGAACTTTTGTTATACATTGATTTTTTGACAGCAGCGTTGTTAAAATCTGCACCTAAAGAGTTATAAGCTGCATTTTAAATAACTGAAGCTTATAACTCCTAATTTAAAATACCTTTCAATACCGCTTAAGTGCAGTTTAGTTCACAGCTTTGACTCATAGATTTATTACAAAAATAGAAAGTTAAAGGTGCAAAAATATGAAAGATAAAGCAATTAAATATTTAATAAAAAATCCATTATTACATATGGGAATGATTGAGCCAATACGTAAAGATACTGTAGATATACTATATGCTGATACAGATGGTGTACTGATAAAGGAACTAAAAAGTAATGCATATATGCTATCTGTAGACAATTTTAAAAAAGGACAAGAACTATTAAATAGTATATCTAACTGCAATCTAATTGTCTCACATCAAAAATTTATGGTTGATTATATATTAAACAAGTTTGGACTAAATGAAAAACTTGAATGTTATCAAGCAGTATACATGGATAAAGTTAAACTTAATCTAAGTAAAGATTTAGAAATAAGGCAGTTAGATGAAGACCAAATAGATGTTATATTAACGCATTATGATAAATTGTCGATTAGCGAAATCAAAGCAATTTTAAAGGACGGAAATTTGTTTGGTGGATATAAGAATGGAGAACTAATGGGCTTTATTGGAAATCATTTAGAAGGAAGTCTAGGCATCTTAGAGGTATTTCCTCAATATAGACGTTTGGGATATGGAGCAATGCTTGAACGTTACATGATAAATCAAATGCTTGAAAAAGGTTTAATCCCATTTGCACAGATTGAAGTAAACAATGAAAAATCCTTAGCCTTACAAACCAAACTTGGATTTAGTATATCAAAGGAAAGCTTGTTTTGGATATTCTAAAAAATTATATTCATAATGAAGTTAAATCATGATTTTATTATACATAGACGTAAAATTAAAAATTGTTTATAAGGTTTGCGTTTGATAATAAGATGTTAACTAATAGTTGAGTCAACTTCCTATTTTTTATATAGTTTTTTGCTTTTTTAAAGCTATAATTAAATCATCAGCGCTGATAATAAAATTAGAAGGAGAACTTTTTATGCTTGATATAAAAAAAGTTGGGGTAAAAATTGCTTCGTTGCGAAAAAAAAATGGTTTATCCCAGGAAAAATTAGCTGAAATGCTCTGTATATCCCCTCAAGCTATTAGTAAATGGGAAAACGGTCATTCACTTCCAGAAACATCTTTATTACCAGTCCTTTGTCAGATTTTAAGCTGTACTATTGATGAGTTAATTATGCCAGCTTATTCTTTTAATGAAAAAATTGAAGAAGAAAAACCAAATATTCTTCAAATGCAGGCAGAACATGTTGCAAAATACGTAATTCAGCAATTAGGGAGTAATACAGGTTCTGAACAAATACTAGGCTTGGATGATAATACAATTATATACTCTATAAAGAAAACAAACCCTAATGTAGGAAACTGTATAGTAACTAGAGGAAAAGCTGAAAAGCACTCTAGATATACGAGTTTATATATTACCGTAGTGTCTCCACAAAAAGAGTTCAAGTTAATTGAAAAAATATACTCAGGCGACGACAAAGAACTCTATGGCTACAGCCTTTTCTATCATCATATATCTACAATACCTCTACTGTACTACATTGACTTTCAGAAAAAAATTATTCTTATGGAAGATTTGAATGATTATATACAAGGATTTAATTTTGATGAAGATAATGAGTACGGCAATAAATTTAGAGAAAATTATTATTCATTATTAAGAGAAACTGCAAACCTACATTCAACTTTTTGGGAAAACAGCGATACATTCGAGCAATTAGGACTTAACTGGCGTCATGAAACCAAAGAAAACCTACTGGCTCATATAGATGGAATGGAAAAGGATTTTTTGAAATACAGAAAAGATGAAGAGTCTGGTAAAATTCCAAAGGTATGGGATATACACAAAAATAACATAGATGCAAAAAAACTCAATCTTTTTCAAGATGCTATCCAATTGTTAAAGCAACAATATATAAATTATATAGACACAAGATTTCATTCCAAAAAAAATATAACAATTATTCATGGTGATCTACACCCCGGAAATACATTTCTTTCAAAATCAAACGATAATACAGTTAAATTTATTGACTTTGAAGCAGTGAGAGTTGGTTTGTGCACAGAAGATCTTGCAATGTTATTAGCCCTTCATATTGAGCCTGACAAAAAATATGCTAAGCCTTTAATTGACTATTATTACAACTGTCTTTGTGAAAAGATTAATGGATACTCATACGAAATATTTATAAATGACTACAAAATATCAATAATGGAAAATATGTTTTTCACAATTCGATTATTAAATACCGGTATTTACGACTTCACGATGAGAGACAGGGCTATTAAAGCCTTTGAAACCTTTGTACTTGAAAAAGAATAGTATCTACAAAAATTCATAGCTAAATTAGCTTATAAATTCCCTAGAATTCTAATTAAGGGAAGTGATTTTATCACTTCCCTTAAAAGTTTTGAAATACAAAGAGATTTTTTTTACTTTTACCCTACCTTATATTCATCAATATTCTTTGTTATAATCTGCGCTGTCACTTTCTGCACAAGCTTACCACCAGAACTAAAGAAGGTGTTTTTAGCTATTATGGTGTCCATTGCCTTTGATATTTCCGCTGATGTTAAAGTATCCTTTATTCCTCTAAGCAATAGATTAATATTATTTCCCTTCTCATTAGTACCAGTCTTATACTTCATTATCATAGAATTCCCGCTTAATATTGATGTTGCCATAACTTATCACCTCCATCTATCTTTTTATGTTTTAATAAAGGCTACTTTTGAAATGCTATTGAAAGTTAACGGTCCAAAGTCTAAAAACTTTGCTATTTTCAAATATACTTATAGAATCTTACTCACTAAAGCATATATGTTATTTAGGAGGTGATATTAATGGAGATAAATGATTTTGTCAATCTTATTGCTAACATAGGCTTTCCGGTGGCAACCAGTGCCTATCTGCTAATAAGACTTGAAAAACAGATCATTGGCCTTACAGCATCTATTAACAAACTCAATACCATAATTTCTACTAAACTTGGTATCGTTATTGACACTGCTGAAAATAACAAGATAGCCTAAGAATGTAAAAACAGCTTGGAGGAAATTTCCAAGCTGTTCTTTATATTCCTAGGCTCATTATATTAATAATGTAAATATTATTATTTAACTTGAATAGTAGTACTATAATCTTTTAAAATCTTAATCCTTGATCCATCGTAAGTACCAACCATAATATTTTTTGCATCTCCAATTTTATATATCCTCAATCCTTGATTTTCATTATCGTACTTTTCCTGAAGTGATTTTGCTTTGTCATCATTAGGGAATTCAAGCTGAGTACCATCTGCTGTTAAATATATTTCCGAGTCACATAGCTGTCTATAACTTTCCTTGCCAAAGTACTCATTAGCATACTTTACAACTAAGTAACCATCTTCTAAAAAGTAATCTTTGATCAGAACACTTCTATCACTATCCACTGGTAGTATTATTGGCTTTTTATTTTGAAGATCCATTTTAACTGGTGGTAGCTTATCAGCCTCAGTTTGCGACCTGGTTCTATAAACTGGAATTATAGTTATACTTTGAGTATCAGGACTACTAATAAAGTTATCTCTCCATGTAGGCACTTTCTCTATCATTCCATCACTTCCTCCTACTGCCCCATCCCAGCATAGACCATGTCCCTTATCATCTAAAACAATAAAATCACTTAATTTGTCATCTTCACTTTCATAAATCTGACCACTTCCTTTTACAGTTAAAGTAAGTGGAGAATACGTAGCTGAAAGTATTTCACCTTTTTTGCCATTAACTTCAATTTGTTTATTAATATTTTTCACTACAGTTTTCTCTACTTGTTTGCTTTTATCAAGGAAGAACTTAACTCCCCAGTTTCCTTTTTTTCCATACATCTTTGATATATCTATGTCTATGTTCATCTTGTTTTCTTTAACATCATTTGACCAGTCAATCTTTTTTAAAACTTTAATGGTATTTTTGTCTATAAATTTTGTGGTTGCCCCTGCTGCAGTACTTACGCTTTTTCCATTTACCTTAAGTGAGGTTGGAATCAGTAGAGCATCAGTGTAATTATTTTTTATTTCCTCGTTGTTATTTTTCACTGTAAAACTTAAGAAAAGTTTGTTGTCATCAGCGATTGCACTGTCAAAGGTAACCTCAATCCCACCGCTTGTTTTGGTCTTCCCTATTACATCTACATAATTAGCGTACTCACTATTCAAATTTAATAAATCGCTTTTTATCAAATCTCCTATTATTGGAATACTACTCGCTAAAGCTGGTTTAATAGTTATTATAGAAGATACTACAATAAATGAAAGAGAAGCAGCTATTGCTATTTTCTTTTTATACGATAATCTCTTTTTTGTTATCGATTTTCTTAAATTTTGCTTTATTCTATTTTTCTCATCATAGTTTACAGAAGCCTCATACAGCTCCTCATCATCTATATTGATGTCATTTAACATTTCATATATATCCTTCATGTTAAACCACCTCCAGTTTAAGATTTAATACTTTCTCTTTCAATTTCTTCTTTCCTCTGTAAATTCTATTATCAATAGATGACTTTGTAACATTCAGTTTTATTGCTATTTCTTCTGCTTTATATCCTAAAAAGAATTTTAGAATAAATATTTCTCTGTCCATTGGTTCAAGTTCATTTATTAGTTTTAATATTTCTTTTTCATTTTCCTTAGTTATCAGTTCATCTTCAATGGATTTTTCACTAGCAATTTCAATTGCATCCAAAATCATTTCAGCAGTCTTAATCTTCTTTCTATAAAAATCAATTGCTTTAAATTTAGATACTGCAAAGATCCACTGTTTGAAATTTGTTGTGTCTCCTTGAAACTTACCAGCATTATTCCATACTGATAAGAATACATCATTAATGCATTCTTCTAATAAACCGTCATCTTTAAATACTCCAAGAACCTTGTATACCGTTCCTTTCACAATTGGAAGGTAATTGTCAATGATATAGTCCAAGGCATCTTCATGACCAGCCTTTAATCTTTTAATATAATTTTTCTCGTCTGATTTCATAGTATATCTCCTTAGCATAAGGGTACTTCTTGTAAAAGCTTTTACACTCTATATAACGTAATTTCTAAAATTTATTCTCATGTTTTTCGTAACTTTCTTGAAAATTTATGTACTTTTTTAATAAGTTACTAAATTATACAACAATATTATAAATACGGTATATATATTTTCATCTTGAAATCCTCGTTTATATCTAAACTCTCTAAATCTTATTCTGAAGATATTCATGCATTTCTTTTTTTCAACTACTAACACTTCTCCTTTACCAATCTGTAAACGAACTATCAAAGAATTATTCCATCAGCATCAGTATTCATTATCAACAAAAAATCGTTACATATATAAAATATAAACAATTTCCACTTTTACACAAGATATAAAAATATTATATTAACTTAATTTTGCCTTTTTGTGTATTATTTCAAAGCTATCAAGTGATTTTTTAACATAATTGCAGCACATTATGTGAAATAACTTGTCATGCCAAATTATAGCATTTGATAATTTTTCCCACTTAATGTATTATCTAACTTGTCCCATATGGTTAATAAACAAAAGAAAGCCATATTAAGAAATGAATTTTCATGTTACTCGAGAAACATACCTAACTCGATATATTACTTGAAAAACACAAATCAATGTAATATAAATATAGAATTTTTGGAGGAATTTTTTCATGAATAAAAAATTATTAAGCTTAGCCATTTCAGGAATCATTGCAGCAACTTCATTACCAGCAACAAGCGCATTTGCAGCAACTTTAAATACTACAAATAAAATATCGAGTAATTTTTCAACAGCTAGTGCTACTTATACACAGTTAGATGCAGCATATTTTGTAAGTGCAAAAATATATGCAAGTAAAAGTACTTCTTCTAAAGTAGTTGCAACAATTTCACATTCTACTTTAAATATTTACGATTGTGGAAGCAGTAAGTTTTATGCAGTAAAAGACATCCCTGGGACATCAGGCTGGTGTTATGTTAAAATCTCTGATGTAGATCATATTGTTCCATAAGATATATATATTATTGACATAAACTTGAATGGGTATAGTTATATGAGGTCTTTGGCAAATTTAAACCTTCAAAAGAATTTGTAACTAATATATTTTTGAAATTAAATTGCTATTATATTTTTATAAAGATGGCCAACTCTAAAACTAAATTTTCTAAAGTTCTACTGTTTTCTAACCAGAGCTTTTACAAATATAAGTTAATTATAGAGTTATACATCTATGATAAAGAGCTAGTAAAACATAATTGTTTTACTAGCTCTTTTGCATATTTTAATAAATTTATTTTATTTTGTAGTATATATATTTAACTTTAAAAATCCGTTTTTATTGTTTAAAATGTCATTTAAACTATACGTAATCATGTATTTGGTAAATATATAACCTTAATTTTTAGATACACTTTTAATAAGTACTTTGCTAATTCTCTTTCTGTCACACTTTAATACAATAAACTCGTAATTCTCATAAACAACTTTATCGTTAACTTGGGGATATGATGTTAACTGAGAATAAATCCATCCTCCAATGGTATCAATGTTTTCTGGATCAATAGAGGTATTTAATAATTCATTTATATCATCAAGAATGATTTTACCATCTACAATGTAATTATCATCTTCTGTTTTAGTAATTTCCTCCCCTTCCTCATCGAACTCATCTTGAATTTCTCCAACAATTTCTTCTAAAATATCCTCATTTGTTACTAAGCCAGAAGTTCCACCATATTCATCGATAATTATAGCCATCTGAGCTTTTTCTTTCTTGAATACCTTCAATAATTCGCTGATTGACATAGCCTCAGGAACAAACTTAATATCCCTAATGATATCTTCTATATTTTGCTTACTTCCTTCAATTTTCAGCCTATATAAATCCTTAATGTGAATAAATCCAATAACATTATCTTTACTTTTCCTACATACCGGATATCTAGTTAACTGTTCTTGCAGTGCATATGCTATTATATCCTCAAAAGAGTCCTCAATAAAAATGCATGCCATATCAGTACGAGGTATCATTATATCCTTTACAGTTGTTTCTGAAAAATCAAAGATATTATCTACAAAGGTTAATTCAGTTTTATCTATTAATCCATGATTATAGCTTTCCGCAACCAATATTTTTATTTCTTCATCAGTATGAGCAGCTTCATGTTCGTCAACTTGTGAAATCCCAAATATCTTTAATACCAAGTTTGTACTATGGTTAAAAAGCCACATTATAGGATAAGAAATTCTATAAAACATTATAAGAGGTAAAGCTGTATACATAGCTACCTTCTCCGCACTTATGATTGCCAATGATTTAGGAGCTAACTCTCCAAGTACTATATGGAAGCCTGTTATAATTGCAAAGCCTAACACAAAGGAAATTGAATGTATAGCAGATTCTGGCAGATGAAATAGATTAAATAACGGCATTAACATATCTGCAACAGTAGGCTCTCCTACCCATCCTAAACCTAAAGAAGCTAAGGTTATACCTAGCTGGCAAGCTGATAAGTATGAATTTAGATCCTTAACAACCCTTAAAGTGTGTTTTGCATTTCTATCTCCTTCAAGCACCAAGGTTTCTATTCTAGACTTTCTGACCTTTACCATCGCAAATTCTGTCGCAACGAAAAAAGCATTCATAAGTACAAGTAATAATACAATAGCAACATTTATTAAAATAATCATAAATAAGTAGATCCTCCTCAAGTCATAACATGTTCTTATTTATATAGTTTTATGAATTAAAATAGTTAACTAATATTATATCATACTTATGTAACGCATTTAGTATAAAGTGAATCAATAATTGTAAACAAACTAAGTTTTATGTCGTTTTCAAAACCCTAATTTACTTAATAAGTATTTTCATAAGTTTATTATAAAGGGGATTAACCATATACCCTGTAGGACTATGGGAATACCTTTTTCCTGTATTAAGCTTACTTATCTTTTCCATTTCTTCAATAGACAGTTCAAAGTCAAACAACTGGATATTTTCTTTAATTCTTTTTGGGTTTGATGATTTTGGAATTATAATAATTCCCCTTTGTATATGCCAACGTAAGATCACTTGAGCCACTGTTTTCTTATGATTAGTTGCAATCTCTTTTAGTACTGTATTATTAAATAACTCTTTATTACCTTGTCCTAATGGAGCCCAAGCTTCATGTAAAATTTTATGCTTCGCCAAATAATTATGTAATTCATCTTGTGGAAACTCTGGATGAGTTTCAATTTGGTTAATCATTGGCGTTATTTTCGACTGTTTCATTAATCTCTCAAGGTGCTGAACTTCAAAATTCGCAACTCCTATGACTTTGATTTTCCCCTCTAGGTATAGTTCCTCCATAGCTCTCCAGGCTTCAATATAACCAGGTGCTGCAAAATGAATTAAATACATATCGATATAGTCTATACTTAAATTTTTACAGGTTCTTTCAAAGGCTTTCTTAGTAGCTTCATAACCAAGCTCCGTATTCCACACTTTAGAGGTGATAAAAAACTCCTCTCTTGGTATTTTACTTTTCTGAATTTCTAACCCTAAAGCTTTTTCATTCCCATATATTTTAGCCGTATCGAAATGACGATAACCGATTTTAATAGCCTCTCCTACTGCTATTTCGAAATCTTCTCTCTTAGTTATTTTATACACTCCAAAGCCTACTTGAGGAATTTTCACGCCATTAAATGCTTCAATTTCTTTATTAATTAAATTCATTTATTTACTCCTTTCAGGACAAATTTATATTTTTGTTTCATCTGAACTCATCTTCCAGCAATCAACCATAAATTCTTCAAGATGAGAAAATAATGCTTTCATCAAAACTAGTCCGCTTTTATTTGGATTATTTATATGATAAAAATTCATCGTCCCTTGTTTTACCACATTCACAATTTTTGCTTCTTTTAATATCTTCAAATGATGAGAAACTGCAGGTCGTGATAGGTTTGTTCTTTTACTTATTTCTCCAACTCTCATTCCCGGATAACTTCCTTTAGACAAACTTAAAATAATTAATTGTCTAGTCTCATCTCCAATAGCTGTTAGCACAGGTCTACATTCTCTAAATTCCTTTTCCAGCTGCTCTAGATTTTCTAATTCATTCATTGATGTGGCTCCTTTTATAGATATCAAATAATTTACTTCTTATTATGTCGATAGCTTAATCTTTAATTCATGATAGCAATTTACGATTGCCTTATCAACATTGGTAAAGTAAATCGAGACGAATATTTTATTATACTGCTAAAGATAATAAGCACTGACACTTTAAGTAGCTTACTTCTATCATCATTATTACCTCCTTGAAAAATAAGACTACTCTTACCCATGTCACTGAGGTAAGAGTAGTCAATATCATAATATATATTTACAATTTTTCTCATTCCAAAAAAGTCCACGTCATTTATGGTATGGTTCTACGTAACTAGTATAACGGTGCATTTTTATTACTTGTCACGAGGCTGGCACCGTAATAGACTCTAATCTTACTATTGGTTTTATTTCTGTTACTTAGCATTAAATTCATCATTATTATAATTTAACATAATCGCAAATGGCTCTCTTATTACTGCATCAGTTAATTCTTTAAAGTGATTAATAAAATTTTCTTTAATTAAAATATCTCGCTACATGCTTTCTAACAACTATAATTCCAAATGTAAGTTTCATAATCTCCAACTTCTAATTAACTTAAAATACCCTATCGATCACTTGTTCTAGGTGCAGAAGGGCCAAGACCAATGGAACAAAGCCAATTAAGTACTACCTCATGCAAAACATTGATGTTGTCTACCTGGCAGTGTTCTAATCCACCAAGTCTTCTATCCTCTATGGCGAAGAACGTCTTGTTTTCCGAACCAGCCTGCTCGTAATTTTTAAGAGCTTGCGTTAGCGGATTAGGCTGAACTAATATCTCTTCCGCACCGTGCATCACAAGAAGTGGGCATTTTATCTGGTGAAGCACACCCTCTAGATTGTATGCAAAACGAGGATTTTCCGCAAAGTCATCCAAGCTTTTTGCACCCAGAATTTTCATGCCGTGAGCAGCCAAACTTGGTGGCATCCATTTTAGCATTGCTTCCCAGTCGAATGCGTGGGTGCCTCCGTCAGAGATTACGGCAGCAATCCTGTCGTCGAAAGAAGCAAATCTAAGGGAGTCATATGCAGCAAAACTCTCACCATGAACAATAATCTTGCTAGGATCCACTTCCGGTCTAGTTAGAAGAAAGTCAATTGCTCTTGAATGAAAAGCCTCGCTGTCAGCTCGCCTACCCTTTCCCTTTTCGTACATTGAAAGACCAGTTCCAGGCTGATCATAGACCATAAAGTTATATCCACAGGAAATAAAAGCTGGCCCTAACCAGAAATAGTTCTCAACTGACCACTCATCACCACCATTGAGAGCCAAAATTGTGGGTTTCGGACCTTTTATCCAAGAAGGTGAGAAAAAGTACCCATCCAACTTGACAGCATCATAATCTACTTGGATTTTCTCTGGTTTGACATCGAAGTACTTTCCGGCAGCTTCGAAGAGTTCATTTACTTTCCTAAATATGCGGATTTTCTCGGTGTCATTCTCCATTACAGCATATTCAGCTATTCGGTAGTAATTCAAAGCACGAATGTAGCAGTTACGTGCTGTATACCAGTTTCCAACCTCCTCTGCCCACTTGCCATGTTTTTCCAAAGCCTCTGCTGTTATGAGCCATTCCCTATGCCATGTTTCCTTATCGTTTGGATCTATTTTTTTGCATGCTTCATAAATTTCGGTGACGTCAGTAGCACCAAGACTTGCCATGCCTAAAGCTTTAGTTACTTGATACGACATCATATAGTTGTTTGGCCAACGGCTGAACTCAATTGACATTGCAGTATCCTCCTTCTCTAGTTCTATTGATTATTCCAGTCCTTCTCTGATTAAGTACAAGTATGCATGTTTCGAAATAGTAGCACCTATCTATGTCAGTGCCGCGAACTTGCTTCTCTACCATATCATTTCCTCCTATCAATTTACTTACTGTTTTTAAGCTACAAGTAAATTTTAAGATATAAAAATAAATCCGCCCTAAAAGGAAAATAAAGCTTTGTAAATAGAATATAAAAAATTATAAAGAACTAAGAAGCAAAAAGGCCACTGCCTGTGTTCTATACTCTCAACCAGCAGTGGTCTTTAATTCATTATAGAAAAATAATATTAGTTTTTTTCAAGTGGAAGGCTGAATCTTATCCCCAAACCGCCATACTCAGAAGAATATGCATAGATTTCTCCACCATGATGTTCAATAATTGATTTACAGCTTGCAAGTCCAAGTCCTATCCCACCGTTTTCAATTTGCCGGGATTTATCCGCAGTGAAAAATTTAAGGAATAGTGAAGATATATCCTCATCCGGCACTCCAATCCCATTATCCTCAATTTCAAAATAAGCATAAACCCCTTGTGAGTATCCAGTCATATATACTTTTAACTCATTTTTTCCTCCATATCTTACAACATTACTAAAGAGATTACCAAAGACCCGACCTATCATAATTTCATTGACCGTAAGCATCGTATTTGCCGTGAATAAATGTTTGCACACAAGCCCACAGTCAAGTCCTGATAGCTCATATTCATATTCTAGGGCAATGGTTTCAAATAATTTTGATGCATCAACGGGTTTCATGGTCATGGATTCTAAATTCAGTTTTTCTTTAGTGAAGCATATAAAATCATTGATGAGTTCAGCCATATATTTTGACTTTTTTTGAATCAACTCGTAATATTCCTGCTTTTCATTTTCTGATAGACCCTTGTGCATGGCTAACAGTTCAGCAAAACCACTAATAGATGTTAATGGTGCTTTTAGATCGTGAGCAATGGCAGCAATCATATCCGTTTGCTCTTTATGTGCTAGTTGGAGCCTCTTTTCCATCTTATTAAAGTGATTATAAAGATCTCCAATTTCATCATTACTCCTTGGAGCAAGTTGAGGCAATGGATTCACAATATTTATTCTTTCCAATCTGCTATTAAGCAGTCCAATGGGTTTTTCTATAAAAAAATAAATATACATAATCAAAATAATAAAGATAAAACATGCAATAGCAAATATAGGAAAGAGTACTCCTATATATGAGGGATTAAATAATGAACTAGATATATGTGGATATTCTGCAAAGATAAACTTTAAATAGATTCCAATTGAAATCATAAAAAATATAAACATCACCAGAAACAGTAGAGGAAGCTTTATTTTCAGTTTCATGCTATCATTCTCCTTCCTTGTACTTATATCCAATGCCCCAAATTGTTTTAATAAAGTCATATTCAGGACCAAGTTTCTTACGGATATTTTTTATATGAACCGTTACGGTATTTAATTCTCCATATTCGTCTCCCCATACATATTCATATATCTGCTCACGAGTAAATGCATTATTGGAGTTATTCATGAGCATGGACAATATTTGAAATTCCTTTGTTGATAAATTAAGCTTTCTATTATTTAGAAATGCTTCAAAGGTCTTATCATTCAAGATGAGAGGAGAATTAACAGTTTCTCTATTTGGACTAAGTTCATTCCACTCTTTAAAAAGCCTGTCAACTTTTCTGAAGTTGGCTTTTATCCTGGAAGTAAGTTCCTGAATACTAAAGGGCTTTGTCATGTAATCATCTGCCCCTATTTCGAGCCCAACGATTTTATCAATATCCGTGCCCCGGGCGCTTAAAAACAGAATTGGAGCATTATAAGATTTTCTGATGCTTCGGCAAACATCAAGACCATCCATACCAGGCATCATTATATCAAGAATGATGAAATCAATGTGATTTTCTTTCAATGCACATAAGGCTTCTTTCCCAGAATATGCTGAAATGGTTTCAAATCCCTCATAACTAAAACTCTTTGTTATTAGTTTTACTATATCTTTATCGTCATCTACAACTAATATCTTTTTTTGCACTTTTGCACCTCCGAGCTACTTCAATAAGCTTTCTCTTCCACAGTCAAAGTTATAACTTAACTGTAGCCATTAGCTGAATTAGCAACCAAGCCTAATCGAAAATTACATTTTTAATGCGGTGCCTCGGCTTCTGCTAACATAATCATTTATGATATGCCTGCTATTTTGAATCAGCATAATTCCACCACAATATATTGACATAGACCCCAATAAATACAATAGTTGACACAGATAGTCCACTGATCCAGTTAATGAGCTGATAATTACTTAAATATATTACATTAATTTTCAGTTAAGGTACTACAGTACCTTATATAAAAAGCATAGCACTCTTTTTTTTAATATGCAATTATATGCTTATTTTATTTCATGCTGTTATCAATTTGATTTTCTATTAATACCTTTGCACTATAATAACTGGTTATAGATAGAATTGCTGTTGCAACTAATACCACAGGCAAAATCAATAATAATGTGGTACTTTTAAATCTCATAACTATCATCACTTCATGCATTCTTATAAGACAAAATATTTTATATATCTACACCTTACACCATAATATTTTTTAAAAATGTTAATATAATATTTAGTTTAAGTTAAAAACACATAATATTTTTAAATAGAAAATTTGTAATGCATTTCATTTAATTATTATTAAAAATACCTTTCTAGCCTCTTATTCTCATCGCTTAATCCTTATCTCCTGCGGTCTAAAGCCTTCAGAGACCATATATTGATATTTCATCTAAATAAGTCTAGATTACTTATATTTTCAATATTTGAAGCTAATAATCATTAGGTTTATACTTATTGGTGGTTATTTCACTATAAATTTTTTTTATCGATAATATATCTTACATGATATTCAAAGCGACAAGCTTTATTTTATACATCAAATATTAATAGTATATTTAGAGATTTTATTGAAGGCTGGTGAGTGTAAATATGAATATGAATTTAGGTTTTTTACGCCAAAATACTGAAGAAAGACGTGAATTGATATTAAATGGTCCTATACTTTCGACTCTTTTCTTACTATCAATCCCAACGCTTATGATGGGACTAGTTCAATCCATAATACCTGTAATGGATGGAATTTTTATAAATAATATTGTTGGAACCATTGGTGCAAGTGCAATAACCTACTCAGGTCCAATTATAAATATGGCCATAGCTCTTTCTCAAGGTCTTAGCGTGGCTGCAATCGCAATTATTGGTCAGATGAACGGCAGAGGTCACTATAAAAAGGCAAAGCAGGTTTCAACCCAAGTTGTGGTATTCTCATTTCTTATAGGAATAATAACAGCTCCTATACTTTACGTGATCGCATTTCCTATATCAAGCCGAGTTGATCCACAAATATCTCATGATGTTTTTTTGTATCTTGCACTAAATTCATTAGTTCTTCCTTTTTTATTTCTTGAAGCTATATATAACTCTATAAAAAATGCCAATGGAAAACCTGAAGCTACCTTCATAAGAATGATGCTAATGTTGGTTTTAAAATTTCTATTTAATATATTGTTTATCGTTGTTTTCCCTCTAGGGCTTGTAGGTTCAGTTATGTCCTCCTTTGCTGCAAACCTAATTATCTGCATTTGGATGTTTTATGAACTGTTCGTTAAAGAAGGAGATGACAAGCTTATACTGAAGGGTTTTAAATTTGATTTTAAGATTTTGTTCAAGCTTGTAAAGATAGGAATACCTTCTATGATATCAAGCTTAATGCTTAGCTTAGGTTTCTTCCTTATAAATAATGAAATTGAAAAGTACGGTCCTATTGTTTTGACTGGTCAAGGAATCGCAGGAAATATAACCTCAGTTTGCTTCATATTACCGTCAGCCTTTGGTTCTGCTGTAACTACTATGGTAAGCATGAATGTGGGAGCAGGACAAGGTGATAAAGCTCGCAAATCCTGTATAGAAGGCTGCATAGTGAGCGCTATTACCGCAGCACTGTTAATTATTACAGTAGTTCCGCTGTCTCCTTACCTAACGGTTTTATTTACCAACAAACATGATGTACTTGAAGTTGCTAACAAATCTCTTCATATATATACCTATTCTGTAATAGGCTTTGGGATATGTATGGTAGAGCAAGGTGCCTTCATAGGTCTCGGACGTACAGGAATACCTCTTATTATGGGCTTCCTTAGAATATGGCTTTTAAGATATGTATTTATCCTAGCAACAGAACATGTGCTCAGCTTTTATTCAGTATTCTGGGGCAATTTATTCTCAAATTACATGGCAGCAATAATCACAACTATTTTAATAACCAGAATAAAGTGGGTTTCTGTCCTATCTAAAAAAGAAAGCAAAAGTGAGGCCAAAAAACTTGCTTCTGTATAATTTCTCTAAATAAATTTACTAGCCATTGTGTTAAAATTAATTGGTTATCCATCTGAAAAAATCATTTAATTCTAATAGCTCGCTCATATAGCGTCTCCTGTATAACCAATTAATTTTAACAATACTCCTAAATATAAACATTCATTTAAACAGATAAACTGCTCTTATCCTACTTTTTACATTTCATAACCATGAAGTTTATTGAATGATTACCTGGCCTATCCTTATTTGGTTCATCTATTTCTGATACTTCTAGCAGATTATATTTTCCAAACTCCTCTTTTGCAGAGTCAAAATCATAGAAAAATATTCTTACGCCTTCCATTGTCTCGAACCAGTCTTCACTAAGTTTTTTACCTTTTCCAAACATCGGAGCCTTTTTTGACACAGCAGTAAAAATCATATATCCGTTAGGCTTTAGCTGATTATAACAATCTTGAATTAGTTTTTCCCTTTGCTCCTTATCTAATAAATGTATAAGTGCATAGCAGAATATTCCATAGTAAAGTTTGTTGTCAAAGGGCATATCTGTGACAGAGCCATGATATATAGGGATCTCAATTCCATTTTGTCTTGCTAAATCAATAGCAGTTTGTGATATCTCAATACCTGTTACATCAATTCCGTTGTCTATAAAGATCTTTGCATTTCTTCCATACCCAATACCAGGAATTAGTATGTCTTTTACTTTATTCTCAATAAAAAAGTCCTTTGCCTGAATTGTAGAATCTGCAGGTTCAGCTCCCCACATCATTTGTTTATCTACGAAACTATCTTCCCAAAATTCTCCCATATACAGCTCTCCTTCAAAATATTTTCTAATGAACAATACTTAAACATTGTTTGTAATAAGAAGTACATCTATTACAAATTATTATCTACTAAATTTCATGTTTAACTTTTCTTATATCACCGTTATTACAGATATTTTATATCTACAATTGAGATATGAAAAATTTTTAAACCCTAACAAACAAATAGAAAACTTCAAAATTAAATAATACACTGCTCTTCTATTGCCCTTATCACATCTAAAAATGAAATGTCTTCTTGTATAAAACACACAAAAGATATTGCAGACTCTTTTTATCTATAATTGTATTAATAATAATTGTTCTTGTCAATCCTTCAATAGAAATTAAATATTGAGTTCCATCTTATTTTATGGAAAGCAAACTTGACATAGATAGTAAGAAATGCTAATATTAAATTATGGAAAGTAAGCTTTACATTATAAGGAGTGGTACTGTGAAAAATCGTTTAGAAGAGATACGAAAGAAACATGGGATAAAGCAAGAAGATCTAGCAACTGCTCTTGAAGTGTCAAGACAAACAATTGGTTCCCTAGAAAACGGAAGATACAACCCATCAATTGTATTAGCATTTAAAATTGCAAAATATTTCAATATGAGTATCGAAGAAATTTTTATTTATGAGGAGGATTAAATAAAATGAAAAAAGGTGTTGCAAATTACCTTTTCGTGACATTTGGATTGCTGCTATTAATCATAGGATTATATCTTATTAAAACAATTCTTGAACCGCAAGGTATTTTAAGAGCATTACCCTATATATCTATAGGCTTAGGATGTGGAATTTTTGGTCATGGCATGGGAGAGATTATCAGCCGTAAAGCATTAAAAAACTATCCTGAAATTGATAAGCAAATTAAAATTGAAAAATCAGATGAACGTAATATTTCTATTGCAAATCTTGCAAAGGCTAAAGCCTATGATATGATGGTATTTATATTTGGTGCCTTAATCCTTGCCTTTGGTTTGATGGGAATTGATATGATAGCTCTCCTTCTTTTAGTTTTTGCATATTTATTTATCGTCGGCTATGGCATTTATTATCGTTACAAATTTGATAAAACAATGTAGCTTAAGTTTAAGCCAGCATTGATATAGAATTTAAAAGAAAAACAGCCTGGATGTCTTAGTCCACGCTGTTTTTTAGTATCATAATATTAAATAATCATATTCAGACTTATTATTGGAAGAACTGCCCTGAATCTTGTGCATCTCTTTTCATATGTGTCTCAGATACATTGTTTGGTTCGCTACCATCTTCTGATACGCATTTAAGATATTCTGTTCCATTTTTTGCTTTAGCTATTTCAACATCTTTAAGTACTCCTTGTTTTGCAAACATAACAGCTTCGCCTGTTGAAATTCTTTCTCCATTGTCTAATTCATATAATATTATCTGATCGTCCTCATCTTTTATAATTTTAGCTATTGTGTGCGCAAAGTTTTTATCTATAGGCATATGATCATTCCTTTCTTAAACTTAATACATATTAAGTTTAAGCAGTTATCGAAGGTATATACATGATTTTAATTAATTTATAAAAAAGTTGCTAAAACAACCTATACGTTTAAGCTAGTCATACCTACTCAGCAATTTCATTATTTCTTTACAAAGCTCAGGATTATTTTTAAGTTTTTCCTCGTTGAAAGAAATCTTATTTTCTTTGAGAATCTCACAAGCTTTTTTGAATAATATCATGTCTTCTATGTTTATTACCTTATCCATGCTATCACCCTATTTTGTTTTTATTATATATTATGATGATAATCACAATAAGCTACAAACAATTATTTATCAGTGCTTGGCACTTCTCCAATTCTAAAGCTGTTGTCTTCCTTTAACTCACAATAAAAGTATTGTTTATTATCATTAGTGTAATAGTTGCCGACTAGTTCATCTGCGCCTTCTACCGCAAGCGCAAGGTTAGTTTGTCCATCTTTTAACGGGATTTTTAGTTCTATAACTTCCATATCCATAGCTCTTAAGATTGCAGCAACGCAAACACCTAAGGAATAGTTGTCACCTTCCTGTTTTTCTAAGGTTTCGGATGGCTTTTGCAGAGTAAAAATTTTATTATCTACTTCTTTCTTATATTTAAATTTACTCAATAGAGAGTAAACCACTGAGATTTTATGAAAATTATCCAAGCCATTTGAATCACATAATTCTTTAATCTGTTCTCCGAAGTCTTTAATATTCTTCTCAACTTCTAGCTGGTTTTCCTCATCTTGAACTAAGTGTTTATCTCCTTTATTTAAGCTAACTTTAAAGTCTATAGGCTTCTTTATATTTAAAGCATCCATAGTGTAGCTCCAGTTAAACTCGATATAAGCTTTACCACTATCTTTCGCTAATTCTTTATCTATAGCTTTCTTATCGGATTTTATTTCACTTTCTAAATCTTTCCTAATCTTCTTATTCTTCAATTCTTTAAAAATAAATATTAAACAAAGCATACCGAATACTATAATCTTAATATCTATTACTTTAAAAAATATTTGAACAATCAATGATAAAATGATAAGAACTCTTGCAGCAAGGTTTATAGAGCTTTGTCCTTTGGAATATTTAATTAAGCTCCACTTACTTATATCTATATTTTTAAATACAAATAGACTTTTTCTTACTACATTACTTAATAAAAAATAAAGCAGTAAAAATAGAAGTACAAAGCTTACGAAATAGATTGAAGGAGGTAAATAATCCGATGATATATAAAGCAAAAACTTAAAGGGCGAATTCGGAAAAGTTTCTAGGAGATAATCTGCAAATTTTATACAAAGCCAATATACCGGAAGGTTTAGAGGAATCACATAGAATACTATAACTAAAAACAAAGCAATAATTTCTATCATATATTGTTCCCCTCCCTTATATTCATAAAAGGAGTTATGCTGCTAAGCTTCACTCCTAAAGTAAGCTTAATTATGGATATGCTATCCATAAAAATATCTTCCCCGTCAATGGTAGAAATCTCATATCCACTTAGTTTTGAGTTTAGCACATACTTTGTAGCTTCTACAAAACCTTTTGTTGCTACAAACATACCATGCTTTTCTAACTCTCGGCTATTATTATACTGAAGTAATTCTTTAGATTTAATCACTCCTTTATCAATCCAGCTTGAGATCCCTTCATTTAAATTCTCCCCATATTTGAATTTTAAAAATTCATAAAAATCTAAAGCTATATAGCTTTTTGAAACTTCAATTGCATACTCTTCTATAATCTCCTTTATCGTTTCTTCCCTAAACTGTTTAATATCTAAAAGCTTTGCTGCAAGACCTGAATAAATGCTTCCAAGATCTTTACTTTGAGTTTCGTAGAACCTTTTTCTATCTTTAAAATCAAGCAAGCTGGTTATAAGATTTTCGTCATCTAAATCATTATATTGAGTTAAAGCTAAAATATCTGATCTTACTTTTCTGCAATTTTCTATACCTTCATCTACTTCCTCAAGCTTTCCACTAATATAATCTATTATAGATTTTTGGACTTCAGCTAATTTATTTTCCATATATTGCTTAACTAAGATACCTGAATTTTTATAAACTTCATCTATATAAGTCTTTATGAAATCATTAAACTTTTTCACTTTATATTTGTAGTCTAACCAAGTAATAGAGGATGTTAGGCCTATTAATAAGATTACATATATAATTCTCATGCCCATACTTAGATAAGAAAAAAACAGGTTATTTGAAGAATATATTAAAAAGGTTATAAGAATAACCATCTTCACTATAAACCCAATATAATTTGGATAGTTGCAAACCTTCTTCTTCAAGGATTCATTTAAATAACTTATATCCTTAGGTGACTTAGTTCCATAACCTGTAGACTGCTCTTCTGCATTTTTTAATAAATCTAGCAAGAAGTTTTCACCTTGTTTCAGGCTATAACTTAAAGATACTTCATGTAAATCTCTATTAATTGTCTCTTTAGCTCTAGCTGTTATATCTATGGAACTTTTGTCTATCTTTTTCTTTATTTCTCCTAGATATTTTTGTTCAAATACCCCTTCCCAATTTTTCATGATTCTAGGATAATCCCAAATGTTATGTGTTAAATTGACTTCTATATCTTCATTGAGCTTTAGTGTAGGTTCATCGCCATCTATAAGCGGCACTCCGTTTTTAAACTCATTTATATGGAGGCTTCTTTTAATGTTTCTAAAGCTATCATACGCACTATAATCAATATACTTTTCAAAACTTATGGCCCGCTCCATAAGATCAAAAACAAGATAGCCTGAAAACTCTTTTAAAAGCTTATCCTTTCGAACTGATAAAGCTGATATTCCAATGGTACCAACCTTAAAGTCGCCTTCGTGCATTAATATCCTTTGGTTAAAATATGATAAAGGCGACTGCTTTGATGGAACTATATTTAAATATATTAAATGAGAGCTTATATATTCTAACTCTTCTTTTGAGATTCTTGTACCGTCTTTTGAGATGCTATGAAGAAGATATATCTTAGAATCAATATTTATCATATTTTCCTGCTTAGTAATGAACTTAACAATTGTACTTAAATTATTTACTCCCCTTAATTTTTCTTCTTCATTATACGCCCATTCCTTATGAACTATTGGAATGATGTATAAAGACACCCCTGAATACTGTGACTTATCTACATTTCCGTAATTCAGTCCATAAATAAGTTCAATTAATTCACTTGCAGGTATTTCAGCACTATACATATCCCAAAGCACATAAATATTTATCTTTACGCCTTCAATATTCTCATTTCTAACCTTATATCCCAAATCTACAAGCTTGTTAAGATTTTTAGCTGATAAAAGCTTGTTATCCACTATTTCTTGAAGCTCACTCTTTATCTCATCAATACTTTCTATATGGCAATATTCTATTAGATTTAAAAAGTGATCAGGTATTTCTAAGAGCATATTATTTAAAAAGTCCAGGGCCTTTTTACCAGAAGGCCCTGCTGAAATTACTAATGAAGGATTGAATACTTCATTCATTTAAAACACCTCTACTATAATGATGTTTTATATTTAAGCTTCTCATACGCGATAAAATCCTTCTCATTTACTTCATCTGAGATGAATTTTATCATATGCTCTTTTAGTTCTTCCTTTTTAAAGCTCTTTTCTATGGATACCACAAAATCATGTATTAATTTAACCAACTGCTTGTCTTGTGCTATTTTATTAATAACTTCTTCCTGAGAGGTACCTAAGATCAACTTCTTATCTATGCTTGCCTTGTTTTTAGGGAATTCCATACACTCTTCCGCGCTACCTTCAAACTCAATGCAGTAAGGAGAAGAATAGATATATTTGAAGCCATCCTCATATCTAAGATTTTTAACAAAGTCTCCATCAACATTTATTATTAACCCGTAAGCTAAGGATAGATAGTAATCCTCCATCAGTTTTTCTGTATCTAGATCCAAATCACTAAGTCCTATATATGACTCGTTTAGATGTAGTGGATAAGCCTTTGTGGAAAGAAGTCTTAAATAAAACTGCTTGTAATTTTTTATATCTGGTAGATATCCTGCGCAAGCTCCCATGGTTATATGAATTACATCAATTGAATATGGATTTGTTGTTTCCACATATCTTGCTTGTCTTGATCTTTCGCCTGTTTGACTTCTGATCCAATTGTCTATAGGTTCTTGTGGTTTTATTGTGAAGCCATTGGTTATATTTTCATCCTTTATTGCTCCAATGTAATAACATTCGGTCCATGATACTTCTGGATTTTTTACAGCAGACCAAAATGGCTTAGATAGCTTAGAGGTTATCTCAAGCTGCTCTTTAACATAGTCATTTATACTTATATTTTTATCTTTTGCGTTTTGTTCTAAGATCTCCATTATATTAATCTTAGAATCGACCTTATCAAATTCTCTTTCACAAATTTCCAAAAGCTTATCTTTTCCTTCTTTAATAACGGAAATAATGCTCATATCCTTGAACATTGCTGCAACTTTTTCTGTAAGATTCTTACCAAAACTTTCATAATAATAGTGTTCGTAAAATTCCTTTGTAATCATTTCTCTGGAAATAATATTTCCGCCATACTTTTTGTTTGCCTGATAGTTGATTTTATTCAGCCTATTGTTAACTTGATTAATAGAAGCATTTATATCTCCTATTACAGCACTAATACTAGACTTACAATCATCAATAATCCCTGCTGACAGGTCATACTTTTTCTTTAGGATCTTATAAGCCAGCTCTCCAAATTTTTGATCTACAAACTTATTAAAATCAGAAATCAGTTTGCCGTCTACATCTTTCTTACCGTTTTTGATTTTTTTATCTTTTATATTGTCCATGCTGTTTTCAATATTTGCTCTATCAACAGTGCTCTTATTATTGAAATCTGCATAATTTTCATAATCACTTGCAAAAGCTGCCTTAAGTTCAGTAAAGATTGAATTTAAATTAATTAGGCCATATTCTACAGCCTTTTCATTTACAAAGCTGCTGAGGATTTTATTAATTAACTCTCTGCTATTCTCCTGTTCACTTTTCCATTCCTGATATCTTTCATCAGAGATATTTTCAACTCTCTTAAGATTCCCTTTTTTACCTATAAACTCAGCATATTTCTTTCCACTATATCTATTACTGCTTCTAAAATCCTTAAGTCTCTCTGTTATTTCTAAGGCTTCATTGATCTCTAATGCTAAGTTTTGAGCTATTTCGTAAAGGCTCTCCTCTTCACTTGAATTAGATATCTTTGATAATATCTCAGAAGTAAGTCTATAAGCACAGTATCGTCTTAAATTTTCCACTGGCACTTCCATCGAAGAAGATGAGAAAGTACTAAAATGTCTATCCCTTTTCAATACTGGGTCCTTATCTTTACATATAAAATTAGCATAATCAGCTCTTAACTGAGATCCAAGCTTTGTGCCTACCTCCTGGAACAGCTGAAGAGAGCACAAATCATAAATATCTTCAATATTTGTTAACACTCCACCCATTTCATTTTTATTTTCAAGAAGATAACAGATATCAAAAAGCTTCTTTTCAAGCTTGATTTCTCCTATATTATTGTACTTAAAGGAGTATTTTTCATCATCTGGATTGGTAATAGAAGACATGAAAAACTCCAATTCTTTAAGTGCAGCATAACAGTTTGCCTTACTTCTATTTTGAGCATCTAAATCTGAAGAAAGCTTGTCATCATAACAGCTTTCTAAGGTGAATAAGCCAATTATATTTGTATTATCTCTGTTGAATACCTTTGACAACATTACAGCTACATCTAAAAAAGTACCGCAACCAGTGCCCCCAGCCAAAGATCCAACTACATAAACCTTATGCCTATCTATGTTTTCTAAATAAGCTTCTCCAACATCTGTTAATACCTTGTGTAGATCAACAAGATCGTTCTTTGCAGTATTTAAAGTATCATATACCAGCTGTGCATTTTTCGCTAAGTACATTCTACCTATAGGTCTCATTAGTCCTGCACCTTGATCTGTTGAGGTAAAGAAATCAGGAGTTATTGGTGGATTTTTAGGAAGCCAATCAAAGTATTGATTATTATAAGCCCAATCTAAAGTTGTCTTAACACCCTCTCCAAATCTCAACTGACACTTTTCGTTGTTATCTATATCATCATCTAAGAAAGATTTTAAGTCTGTATCGATAATCAAATATCTTATAGGTAGCTTTTTACCACCATATCTTTTACTAAATAGCTTCTTAAGTCTTTTAATAACTTGAAAGCCTGTACCTCCGAGTCCAATAACTAAAGTGGGCATAATATCTTTTGGAACTTCCATGTTACGCATTGTATACCTCCCAAATATAACAAATTTCAGGTTATGTTTGTGTACTGTGTTGAAATTTAGGTGCCACTATTCCGATACTTAAATGAGTTTCGCAGAAGATTAATATGATTTTCAACGATAACTACAAACATTTCCAAATTGTGATTTTACTTTTTAACAAATGAACTACATAAAATTAACTCTGATTTTTTCTTTTTTGATTGTTAAGGACACCTCCACTCCTGGTGTATAGGCTACTTCACTTCCTACCTCTTCATCATTAAATAGAATTTCCTGTGGTTCTGTACCGCAATAATTAAATTTAAAGATATTTTCCTTTTTAATTAGATAGATCAAACCAAGTAGGAATTGAGGTTTGTCCTCTATTGCAAGAGAAAAATATCCTATGGCATTGTCATCTATATCATCTATGGCTAAAGCTTTAAGCCTATTATTAAAGTTTAGATACATAGTATTTTGCTGCAAATTCATAGAAAGATTTATTGAACTAGTTCTTGAACCAACGGTGCAATCTAATTCTTTGGCTATACTATAGCTCTCAATGTTTTTCTTAAAAGAGCTCTTTCCTAAGAGGTATAAGAACAAAGCTGTTAAAACAAAGATAACTACAATTATTAATGGAATCTTGAATAAGTTTAGATAGTATAGTGCACCTGATAATACCACTATTTTTGTAGTTATACTTTCAGTTACTTTCACATCATCTGCGGTCTTAAAGGAAAGCTTCAAGTTTCTTGAATTTTTTATAGGTTTTATTGAAACTAATATTTCCTTTGGTCCTTCGGGAGCAACTTCAAACTCTCCTACTTTGTTTTTATCTCCATCTAAAACCTCTACTTTTTCTTTGTCATACAGTATGACATTACCTAGTTTTATATTTAAATTTACAGCCTCCCCAAGCTTATAATTTTTCTTAGATGAAGTAACTCCTTCAATATCAACGCACGGCTTGTCTATTACATTAAGACTTTCATAAGGCAGATAATAGCTAAAGCTTTCGTTATTCACTACTCCATTTATACTAGTAGAAATATTAACTATTCCTTTTTTATCAAATTCAATTTCACTTAAAAGAGCTCCATTTTCAACCTTTAACGGATATTCCTTCTTTTCCTTTCCGTCATCTATAACTACAGTTCCACCTAAGCTCGTAATCTTTGTACCATCCTTAGGTACAAGTTTTAACTTCATTTTATCTCCCAGTTTTACATTTTTAGGCAGCCCTGCCTCATAATAAAAAGGTGGATAATCATTAACATGTATAACTACTTCCTTAACCCCAATGATACCGCCATTTCCATCTTGAGCTATTAGGGTAATTGGATATTGACCAGGCTTGTCCTTATTGAATTCATACTTAAAAACATCCCCTACCTTATTATTAAGGTTTTCAATCTTATCTTGCTCCTTCTTTTGAAGATAAACTCCATCTAACTTTTTGTCGCTATCCACTGTTATATCAAACTTTAAAGGTATTCCTTTTGGTATATTTAGAGTAGTCTGTGTTGCATTTATATTTATGCTTGCTTTACTTTTTATTTGAACAATAACAGAATTCTTAGAATTGTCTTTGCTATCTATCTTTAAGGTTTTATCACTGTCATTTTTTAATCTATAAATCTTATAAGTATCACCAGTTTTATCTGCTGGAACCTCCTCACCATTTGAAGTAACACTAACTAAAGGTGATTTATTTTCACAGGAAGCGACCTTTATAATAACCTCATCAATCATTGAACTTAACTTAATTTCCTGACTTTTTTGACTTTGGGTATTGTAGTTAGCTATGGTATAGAAGCCCTCCATATCACCAAGCATCTTACTAAATGCATTGAAAAGCTCTGCAGAGTTTTCACAATATAGAAAATCTCCATCAGTGTTAAACGCTATGGAATTTAATCTATTTTGATCCACATCCTTTGAAAGTCCTATGGTGTTAATCTTTATCTTTGAGGAATAGGCTTTCTTAACTAAGGAATTAAGCTCGCTTTCATGACTTGCGGTGATCCCATTAACAGGATCTTCCTTGCCATCAGACAAAACAATAATTGACTTATCCCCGGTTACTCCATCAAGCTGAGAAATAGCTTCCTTCAAACCTTCCTTAAGATCAGTACCTCTATCTTCAAACTTTATAGCCTGAAAAAAGGTCTTTAAACTTTCTCGTGAAGGTTTTTCACTAAGCTTTTTATCATAAGTCACCGCTTCTCCAAAGCCCAAAACATTCACATTTACCTTGTCACTTAGAGTATCCATAAGCATAACCCCAGCTACTAATGATAATCCAAATGGGTCTGTTTTCTTCATACTTAAGGATTTATCTATTAAAATAATTAGATTCTTTTCATTATTTTGCTCTGCAGCTTTAACTGATTTTGTTTTGTTAGGTATACCTATATTGATAAAACTAAATATAAAAGCCGCTAATATCGCAATAATACATAACTTTGATTTCCTAAATTTATCTTTTCTCAACTCTCTCCCTCCCTAATGAATATACCTTAATATACTATTTAAAATTGATTTTAATTAGAACTAAACACAGGAAACTCTAATTCTTAAACTTTTCTTAAGTCTCTTTTAAAGCCTGTAGAAATCAATAGTTGCAAGTTAATCCAAAAACAAAAAAACACTCAATATCTGCATTGAATGCTTTTCTTAAATGTGAGTTATATAAAATTTTATTTTATAAATCTCTAAGCTTAATATAGCTATTAAATTTTTAGTATCCTTTATCATCTATTACCCAATCACTATCTTTACTATCTCTTATTAATATCCACTGGTAATCTGAATAAGTAGAATTTGGGGTTAATACAGGATTATTACCTGACCCGTCAACATCAAAATTTGATAACAAAACAATAACATTCTCTGGCTTTACTCCATTTACAGAACCTCTCCCATTTTTCATATAACCTTCAGAAAGAGATTTGGATTTTTCTTCATCATACCATACCTTTGTAAGCGTACAACCTTTAAAAGCAAAATTATTTTTTACACAATCTACTGCTTTATTTATTTCTTCTTTAGTAAATTTAATAGACTGTCCACTATCTACAGTTAATCTGTTGTTTGTACTATTTGTCTTACAACCTGACAATGATAGCACCAATAGTATTGTACAAAATGACACTATAATCTTCCTCATAAAACTCCCCTTCTTAATATCAGAATATTAATTCAGTGTTGTATTTAAAGATGAACACTTCAGTCCTTGAACTCAAAATAAAGATTTCGATGAAGCTACAAAGCTTTATTTTGATAGATTTAAATATGAAGTAGTTTATCTATATAATCATACAATAACATTAATGAGTTTAAGACTATTTTCAAAATAATTACAGCTATTCATTAAAACTAAGCACTCTTCAATACACAATCTTTTATTATTTAGATATTCACATCAGCAAAAGCAATTACTTCATAAATTAAAATCTAATTTTTTAAATTCATATTTAAGATCTGCATCTGAAACTTCAAAATCCAGAATAATGCTACTTGAAAGAATATATATCCCAAACTAGCATAAATTAAAATGAAAACTTTACCTCTTTACACTAAGCAATCATGTATAACTCAATTTTCCGTAGCTATACTCTTTAGCTATAGTTTGTAAAGGTTTATAATTAATAATATAAATCTCTTGTTCCTGCTAAATTTGTCAATAATACTTAATAACAACTTTAAATAGGAGGCCATTTTAATGCAAATTTTAAGACATGTAATGGATGATGTTATAAAAAGAAATCCAAATGAACCTGAGTTTCATCAAGCAGTAGAAGAAGTGCTCTTATCTCTTGAACCAGTTGCTGAAAAACACCCTGAATGGGTAAAAGATAAGATTTTTGATAAAATAGTAGAACCTGAAAGACAAATAATTTTTAGAGTTCCTTGGATAGATGACAGAGGCGAGGAACATATTAATAGAGGTTTTAGAGTTCAGTTTAACAGTGCCCTTGGACCTTATAAAGGTGGACTTCGTTTCCATCCATCAGTTAATATAGGAATAATTAAATTCTTAGGCTTTGAACAAATCTTCAAAAACTCACTAACTGGACTTCCAATAGGAGGCGGCAAAGGTGGTAGTGACTTCGATCCTAAGGGTAAATCAGACGGAGAAATAAAGAGATTTTGTCAGAGCTTTATGCTAGAACTTAATAGACATATTGGGGAAAATACAGACGTACCTGCTGGTGATATTGGAGTTGGCGGTCGTGAAATCGGATATTTATACGGGATGTATAAGAAGATAAACAATGAGTTTACTGGGGTATTAACAGGAAAAGGCCTCGGCTGGGGAGGAAGTCTTGCTAGAAAAGAAGCCACAGGTTATGGCTTATGCTATTTCATGAATGAAGCCTTAAAAGCTAAAGGTAAGTCTTTTGATGGTGCCACTGTTGTTATTTCAGGATCAGGTAATGTTGCTATTTATGCAAACCAAAAAGCAACTGAGCTTGGCGCAAAGGTTGTAGCTATGAGTGATTCAAACGGATATATCTATGATGCTAATGGAATAAACCTCTCTACTATTCGAAAGATAAAAGAAGTGGAAAGAAAAAGAATAAGTGAATATGTAAAGTATCACTCTACTGCAACCTATACCGAAGGCTTCAAAGGAATATGGAATGTCAAATGCGATGTAGCACTTCCATGTGCAACTCAAAATGAAATTGATGAAAATTCTGCTAAAGCTCTAATTGCTAATGGGTGTTATGCTGTTGGAGAAGGTGCAAATATGCCTTCAACAATGGAAGCTGCTGATCTGTTTATTAAAAACAAGATAATCTTTGGACCTGCAAAAGCTGCTAATGCTGGTGGTGTAGCTACTTCTGCTCTTGAAATGTCCCAAAACAGCATGAGATATTCTTGGACCTTCGAGGAAGTAGACTCTAAGCTTCAGGACATAATGAAAGGAATATATGAAAAATGTAGTAGCACTGCCAGTGAATACGGTTTTGAAGATAATTTGGTTATAGGAGCTAATATCTCCGGATTTATTAAGGTTGCTGAGGCTATGTATGCACAGGGCATTTAGTTTTACGGACTTTAGCCTAATTGCTCTTACCCTTACGTTTTCTTTTTTTGAAACTTAAGTTTCTATTTATATTTGAAAATAGCGTATCTATGCTATATATAGTTAAAACAATATACCTATAAATTAACCCAGGACAATAATTTTTATAATTATAGCCCTGGGTTCATAATTTTAAATATATAAAAATTATTTTTATAACTTTTATTAAATATGAATTTCATAAATTAATTATTGTATATCCCCCTTCTAAGTATACATAGTCATTAATTATACTAAAATTCATTGACTTTATTATTAATTTATTCAATTTTCACGATGAATTATTTAAGTAAACCATTTGACATATTTATACCACATGTAGTATTATTTAGAAAACATCACACTATATATGGTATTACTTTTAAATTATACACTTACCTATGTACTACTTCATTTTGAAAATATGGATTTTAATATGAATTGGTTAGTCTAAAGATGTAACATTTCGAACCGAAATATATTTTTAAAATTCTCACAGCTTGTGGTGAGAGAATTTTAAAATATAAATTTTATTACGCAGTGGTACATCGATATAAAAAGGAGATATGCTTTTCAAGGAGGATTTTTTATGAAAAAGTTACTAAGTCAAGAATTTTTAAATCGATATATGGAATTTAATCCATTAGCCCCATTAGGCAGTTTTGTTTATTATAGAACTTATTCAAGATGGTTGCCTAGAGAAGGAAGACGTGAAACATGGCTTGAAACCGTTGAAAGAGCTGTTGAATATAATTGCAGTTTAGATTCTAATACTTCGAAGGAAGAAGCTGAGGAATTATTTGATTTGGTATTTAACTTAAAGGGATTTCTTAGCGGACGTACCTTTTGGATAGGTGGAACTGCAGCTGTAAATGATCATGCTCTTGCAAATTTTAATTGCAGCCTTATTATATTGGATGGTTTTGATAAACTAGGTGAGCTATTTTATGCATTAATGGTTGGAACAGGCGTAGGATTTAGAGTTCTTGAACAGGATGTTAAATATCTTCCTAAAATAAGACTTGTTGAAGTTATAAATAAGGAATATGAACCTAAAAGTAAAAATAATAGATTAGAATCCACAGCTCTAGATTTTTCTAATGAAAATACTAAAGCTAATATACACGTAGGAGACTCAAAAGAGGGCTGGGCTCAGGCTTTAAAAATGTATTTTGACATAGTTACTAGAAAAGAATATAAGCATATCGTAACAATTGAGATAGATTACGATAGTGTAAGACCTAGAGGAGAAAGATTAATCCGTTTCGGCGGAACTGCTTCTGGGCATGATAGCTTAAAAAATATGTTTATTAAATTTCATAAGGTAGTAAACAAAAGAATTGGAAAAGCTGCCGTTGAAGGTAAGGTACGCGCTATTGATATGCTGGATTTTGCCAATATAATTGCTGAAAATGTAGTTGTGGGCGGAGTTAGAAGATCTGCTGAAATCGGCTTAATAGACGTCAATGATTCTGAAACAATTCAAGCAAAGAATGGCTTATATACTCAAGATTCAAATGGAAATTGGATTGTAAATGAAGACATTATACATAGGGCATTATCCAATAATACCATAATCCACTTTGAAAAACCTTCTAAAGATTTTTGGAAATGGCAGTTTCAGCAAATGAAATTTAGTGGCGAACCAGCAAGCTACAATGGCGCTGAAGCTTTAAGACGTAACCCTAATTTTAAAGGAACTAATCCCTGTGGAGAGGTGCTACTCGACGACCGTCAAACTTGTAATCTGGTTACTACTAATATTATGGCCCATGTAAAGGATGGAAAACTTGATATAGATGGATTATTAAAAACTCATTCACTACTAACCAGAGCATCTTATAGATTAACACTTGTGGAACTTGAACTCCCTGAATGGGATTATAAATTAAAGAGAGATAGACTGCTAGGGGTGAGTATCACAGGGTATCAAGATGCTATAAATGCAGTTGGCATGAGTATAGCTGATCAAGTTGATCTACTAAAAAAGCTAAGATTTACTGCCAGAAAAGCTGCTGATGAATTAGCAGACTCTTTAGGCTTAAATAGATCACTACTTGTTACAACCTTAAAGCCTGAAGGTACCTTGTCACTACTTCCTACGGTTTCTAGTGGACTTCACTTTTCTCACTCTCCATATTATGTGAGAAGGATAAGAATAAATGCTGAAGATGCATTAGTTAAAGTATGCCAAGAATTAGGATATCCTGTGCACCCTGAAAATGGTTCTACAATGGAAAATGCCAGAACTTTAGTTATCGAATTCCCTGTTGAGGCACCTAAAGGCAAAACCAAATATGATGTCTCAGCAATAGAGCAACTTGAAATATATAAAATGTTTATGGACAATTACGTAGACCACAATGCAAGTATTACTGTAAGTGTAAGAGAAAAGGAATGGGCTTTAGTTGAAGACTGGGTTTATGAAAACTGGAATTCAATAGTTGGTATATCCTTCTTGTCTTTAGATGATAGCTACTATCCTCTTTTACCTTATGAAGCAATTACAAAAGAGGAATATGAAACTAGAGTATCAAACATGAAACCTTTTGATGCTAAACTATTAATGAAATACGAGCATGGTGATGAACATGATCTAGATGATAGTGAATGTAGCACTGGTGTGTGTCCTATAAAATAAACTAACATTTCAATAAAATTTTGCACTTTCCTTTATAGTAAAAAAATCACTGGTTTCTTTGCCAGTGATTTTTCATATTCTATGCATTTATAAAAATTTGACTTATTCAAAAAATTCTCCATAAAAATATTTACTTATCCCATATAAGCTTATTTGAATAATGCTTTACCTGCTTACATCTTTCTTCGCATATTGCTTGATTTTTATAATAGGAAGAACTTACTCAATTTCTACAAAATCGAGCTATATAAAAAGGAGTATACTCAGAAATTGATTTAGTCTATACTATACTATTCCAACTTCAACTATTAATTTATTCACGATACAGAATTGTGCTAAAATGAGTTCGCCTAACAGATATAAATCGAATTTAGTTATACCTTCTGTAATATTTAATCCAAGTTGCTAGTATAAATTATTAAATAATAAAGGATAGGTGATTTAATGTATCAATTTCTTGCTCTACTCGGATTTTTCATATTTTTCTTCTTCATAATTTCTTTAGTTCTCTATATTTTTATGGCTTATGCTTTATATACTATGGCAGTGCGTCAAGGATTGGAAAACCCTTGGGTAGCATGGATTCCTATAGCTCAGCTGTACATCTTAGGTAAGTTAATTAAAGGTCTCAAAATCTTTGATTATGATGTTCCAAATATTGAGATTGTACTACCAGTAGCCTCCATCATATTTGTAGTGTTTCGCCATGTGCATGTTTTAGGCACTTTAGTGTCATTGGTCAATTTTATTCTTATACTATTTGCATTAAATAAACTATATAAACTCTATAAACCTGAAAGTGCCACTCTTTATACAATTCTCAGTATATTAGGGTTCACTGTGCCATTTATAGTGTTTTCTTTAAAAGATAAAGATCCAGTAGCATAAATTTAGTATGCTTTTATAATATTATTTGCTACTCTATTACTCAAACTATATGCAGATGTACAATTTAATTTAATAATTTAGTCAATATATACATCATATTAAAAGGCGACTGTTGATTTAACCAACAGTCGCCTTTTACACAATTTATAAACCAGTAAGCTCTTCTTTATAAATAACTTTCCCTTGCTTATCAAATCCAACTAGATACTTTGTTTTATTTTGCTTATTATCTTCGTTCCAATTAAAGATGAACATTCTACTTTCATCTAATTGATACTTAGGTACGCTGATTTTATCTTCCCCTTCAATTAGAATAGTGGTTATTTTAGGATCGCTTACATAGCCATAGACTTTCATAAACATTTCATTATTCTTAGTTCCAGATCCACTCCAGCTATAAGATACTTGTTTTGAAGAATCTATAGGTGTTCCGCCTACTCCATCTCCTGGATACCATTTAATTATCTCCTTATTGACTGTATCTGCTGAAAACCAATCTTTATATCTGCATAAATATATTTTGCCTTCATCAATGTCTATAGTCTTTACTACCTTTGAAGGTCCATAGTGAAAAGTTCTCTCTGACAGTTCATGTGCTTTTAAAGGTGAAAAACTCCCATATGATAAAAATGAATATTTATAACATATAATTACAAGTACAATCGCTATACTCCACTCTATAATTCCACTTATGTTTTTCTTACTTATTTTCATTAACATTCTTCTCCTTATCAAGTGAAATCGTCATTTCGGCCTTTCTATCATACCAGTTAAGTTTTAGAGTTATAGACTTAGCATCTTCATCTATCTTTTCAACTTCTATTAATACATCCTGTCCCCATATCTTGCCTATCGCTTCTCCACCCTTATATTTATATTGCCTTCCTTTATCATCATATAAATTAATTGCACTAGTAGGAAAAGACCATCCTTGTTCTAAAATTTTATATGTAAATCTAATATAGGTTTTATCATCAGTGTTAATGATTCTCTTAATTGATATAGTATCCTTGTCTATCTTCATATCTTTGTTAACTTCAATTACCTGTGCTTTTTTCTGGCTCACCAGCTCTTTTAACTCTTTATCATAGTATTTACTCTCAGGCAAATTTGTAAATATGTCAATGAAAAGTATAATCAAGCAAATTACTATTATTGTTCTTCTTAACTTCTTAATTTTTCTCTCCCCCAAATCTCTATTATTGATTCTGTTTTATAATAAAATTTATATTCTCTTCTCTGAATCTAGCGTATTAAATTTTTACTTTTATTATCTTCTTTTGATAATTCAAATTTTAGTAATCATTTAATTTATATTTTCACGGCTATTTTTATTAATTTACAATACATCCATATATTAGTATATCATCGTATTTAAGAGAAAAATAGATTAATAAAATGTATTTTTATATAAAACTTATTAAGATTCAAGTAAATTATTTTCACTTTTATAATTGGATTATCTTTTTAGAATTCCATTAAATTTTTTCAAAACTAGATTGAACTTTTATATCGGATGTACAAGCTCTAATTCCACCAACATTTCTTTAATACATAACTATAGGTATTTAAAATAGCATTCATTACATCCTCTTCTTATCCAAGAAAAGCTGTTTACTGATATATAATTTGCTTTAAGAGACGCAATAAAAGGTATAGCAAAACTCTGCTATACCTTTTACTTCTTATAATTATATATCTGAAATTAAAATCCTTAACTTGTGGTTATATAATTGGTATTTTTTCTACAATTATAATTAGTTTCTTCAAGTTATAATAACTACAAGTCAAATTTTTTTACTATAACCTCCTATAAAGATCTACTACAATCTTATAGTCTTAGTTGCTACATTCTCACAAAAAGTAATATCATGTTCAACAAACAAGATTGTTGGTTCATATTCCATCAACAGTTCTTCTATCTGCATACGTGAGATTACATCAATAAAGTTTAGTGGTTCATCCCAGATATAAATATGGGCTCTATCACACAAGCTTTTTGCTATCAATACCTTCTTCTTCTGACCTCCACTAAAGTCCTCCATGTTCTTTTCAAACTGTTCTCTTGAAAAATCAAGCTTTCTAAGCATTGCTTTGAATAAACTTTCATCTATAGAGTTTTTCTCTGCATACTCAGTTAGATTTCCCTGTAGAGCAGAGGTATCTTGAGAAACATAGGAAATTATCAGTTTATTATTTTTCCTTACAATACCATCATGAGGGATATTTTCTCCATTTATTAACTTCAAAATACTTGATTTCCCACTGCCATTCTTACCTTGAATTGCAACTCTTTCTCCTTGCTCAACGGTAAAGCTTATTTTTTCGCACACAGTTTTATCCTCGTATTGAATGGAGACCTCTGAAAGCTCCACAAGTCTTTTATCGTGAAAAGTAAGAGGAACTATTTTTAAACTTTCATTAGATTCAATATTTTTAAGAAGCTTTGATTTTTCTTCAATGGCATTTTGCTGTCTAGCCTCTATATTTTTAGCACGCTGCATCATTTTTGCAGCTTTGTGTCCAACATAACCTTTATCTAATTTGCTTCCAGAATTAGTAGTTCCAAACTTGCTGCTTTCAACTTTATCAGACCAGCTTGAGGAACGTTTTGCCGCTTCAGAAAGCCTATTGATATCTTTTTTAAGTTTTTCATTTTCCGCCAGTTCAAAACCATCCTGTAATTCTTTGTTTCTCCACCATGAAGAAAAGTTACCTTTTTGTATTTCTATATTAGTTTTATTGATTGCCAAGATATGATCAACACAATTATCCAAAAAAGCTCTATCATGAGAAATCAAGATAAATCCCTTCTTCTTTTTAAGGTAATCACTTAATTTCTTTCTACCTTCAATATCCAAATGATTAGTAGGTTCATCAATAAGTAAAAAAGAGTTTTCCTTTAAAAACATTGCTGCAAGTAGAGCCTTAGTCTGCTCACCTTTAGATAGTGTGTAAAACTGCCTATATAAAGCATCATAATCCATATCAAGCATAGATAATTCTTTTACTATTTCCCAATCCATTGAATTTGGACTGATTTCTCTTATGATATCTATGGTGAAATTCTCTTGCTCCTTAACTTCATAGGGAAAATATTCAAAGTTTACATTAGCTGAAATATTTCCTTTATATTCGTATTTTCCTAGAAGAAGATTTAGAAAAGTGGTCTTTCCTCTTCCATTCCTTCCGGTAAAACCTAGCTTCCAATCGGTATCGATTTGAAAGCTTACATTTTCAAATATATTATCATAACTCCCCTCATAAGCGAAGGTTAAATTAGTAACATTTATCATAGACATATTATCGTCCTCCTCTGTAATTAAATCCAGAAAACCCAAAATCTAAAACTATTTTAAAACTCTGCGTATTATTGCAAAGGATAAAATACAAATCAATTTTAAGGTAATCCCTTTATAAACTTTTAAATAACAAAGTCGGAACAAAAGGCGACCTTGTTATTACTCCATATTAGCGTCGCCAAAAGTAACCGGCTCTATATGGAGAATATCATGCGTTAGCAAAGTATCTTCAATTTTCATTTTTAATCCTCCTCTTGTAATAAAAAAAGCAAAAATAAGAGCCGCAAGAAATTATTATTCTTACAGCTCATAGATATACAAAGTTAAGCTAGGCACTAAGGCATAGCACAAAAGTATATATTAAGAGAAAAAAAGAATAACTTTCTTGCACAAAAAAGTACGACAAAAAAACAGAATTACTCCATTTATTTTTGTGTATGTTGTACTTTAAAAATTAGCAAGAAAAATTATACATTTTTTCACCTCAAATTCCGATTTTTCTTATTATTTTACGCTTATACTTCAAATATGTCAACAGCTATTGAATTGAGATATATTGCCATTCATTATATATAGTCTGTTTCCAGAATCTAAAGCATAATAACAATCTATAATTCAATTGTAAAATATCATTCTTAAGGATTCAATTCTCAAAAACTATTTATTTAATATATCTAACAATTTATCATCAGTCAGTAAAGGCCCAATAGGACCATATCCTTCACCTTCAAAGTCCATTTGATTACTTATACTATCGTTTTTATCCAAATCAAAATAAAGCTTAGTATAAGTAACAGTTCTTAATTCCGTAGGCCTTACAGCATACTGAAAGGTTTGTTTTTCAGAATAATCAAATTCAAGCAAAGTGCCCTTCTTCTTTAAATCCTCCAACATATATAAGCTTTTATACATATCTTTGATTCCCTTAACTCTTTCATTAGTTATATTAACTATAGAGTAAAATCTATAATCTGACTTCGTTAAAGTAACCTTGCCATCTTTCTTATAATAAATAATACTATCCGGAGCTGCTATACTTCTATGTTCATTTAGCTTAGCCGGTATATTGTGCTTCATTAATAATGTAATAGCTATTATCACTAGCAGACCTACTATTACTAATACAAGGGGCTTCTTTTTATTCATATAATTTTCTCCTATAATTGGTACATCTTTAGCAAAAAAACATTTCACAATAATTATTCTACTACTAATTTGTCGTTTTTATCGCCTCTTATTAGCATGTATTTCACATTACCCCAAAATTATCATGTCGTAGCTTTACTTTTCTTAAGATACCGCCTATTTTGTAACCATTTATATAAATTGCGTTATTCGCCTTTTACATATTACAATATATTTATATATTAGCAACTACTGTAACGACAAGCTAATATACTTCGGAACAAGCAAGTACATAAAAACTTTAGATTCAATAAATATTTCAATAATGATTTTAATAAAGAGGTAATTTATAATGCCAGTTGGACTAATCGTAATAATTGCACTGTTCGTTATTTTAGGAATAATCTTCTCTTTAGGAAAAGGCGCTTTCCTAATATCAGGGTATAATACTTCAAGTAAAGAAGAAAAAGCTAAATATGATGAAAAAGCCCTATGTAAGTTTATGGGAAAGGCAATGTTTATGTTTGCTTTTTCAGTTTTCTTGTGGGGATTAAGCACTTTACTAAATCAACATATTATCTTTGTTATCGGCTTTACGCTTTTTATCGGAACCGCAATATTTCTTGTTATTTATACAAACTCAAATAATAGATTTAGAAAGTAGAATCGAAATTTAATTTATAGATGTCCGAAAATAGCACAACTATAACTATTAACATGTATAAATTAATAGCCGAAGTTGGAACTCTATAGCTAGTTACCACAACACTTCTTATACTTTTTACCGCTTCCGCAAGTACAAGGATCATTTCTTCCTATCTTAGGCTCTTCTCTAACAAAGGTTACTACCTCATTAAAGTTTTCTGCTGCTGGTTGTCCATCGTCTAAGTTACCGTCTTCACCTTTAAATAAATCTGGTGAGCCGTTTATCAGTTCAAAGAATCTATCACTATGCTTTTCATAACCTTTAAGCATCTTTCTTCTTTCACCATCATTAGCCGCTTTATCAAGGAAGTCTCTAATCAATTCGTAAAACTCAGGATAACCCTTTTTAAGTTTTTGAATTGAAGCTTTATAGTCATCATATTGGGATAATATTTGATATTCATTATAATAAGCCAAGGCATCTTTTCCATCTTCATCTAAGTCTAAAACGCTGTCAGGAAGCACCTCTAGCCCAATGAGAACACCAATTTCTTGTTTTATCTCTTCATCGTCACTTAATTTACCAAACAAGTCAGCATACTTATTGAAATTCTCAATTTCTTTCTTAGTATCTAACACATTTTCATCCTGTGGTAAAATTCCAATTGCAGCATTATTAAGTATTTCAGCCTCTTCTGCTCCACCTAGCTGCATGAAATATCTTGCAATATCGCATAGAATCCAAGCAATGTCCTCTTTAATTTCTGAATTATTTTGAGCAAGTACTACAAGCTTATCAATAGGATCGCTTATTGAAGAGTTCATTCCAAAGCTTATTTCAAGCATTATAAGTCTAAAATATAATGCAGCAATAAAGCTGATCTCTTTTTGGATCTCTAGAGCTTTTTCTATAGTCTCTTTAGCCTCATCATAATTTTCATCCTTTGCATGAGCATCGCAAAGTCCAATCCATAAAGATATATTATCAGCATCAAGTTCTAATGCTCTTTCATAAGCCTTTATCGCCTTCTTCTGCCAGCCTCTTATATGGTATGCATTAGCAAGATAACCTGAAAAAGCTGCATTTTCAGACTCTTCCTTTGAAAGTTCTTCATAAATCTTTATAGCTTTCCCACTATTATTATTTTTCAAATAAATATCTGCTAAAAGTGCTCTTACTATGAGAAGCTTAGGATTATCCTTTAGTATTTCCTCAAGAACTTTAACTGCGGAGCTTACTTCTCCTTCTCTGATAAACTCTTTTGCCTTCTCGTACTTTTCTTTTATCTCATTAGACATAACAATAACAACATCATATTCTTCTTTAGTCTTATGGTTGCTTAAAACCTCATAAGCCCCTCTTATGTCCATAAATTCTACTTCATATCTATCAAAAGGAAATTTTCTTGCAGCTGCAAAATATGCTCCTTTTATTTCTTCCTTTGTAGCTTGTCTTTCTAATTCTAAAACTCCATAAAAATCTTTCACTTACTTCAACCTTTCTAGCCTAGGGTTCACATTAAATATGCACTACTTCAATCTGAAAATACAAATTTTATTATAAAGTGGTACATCCATATTTACGCATACATAAAAGCCATCAATTACTACTATATTTTACATATGCACAAATCAAACTTTTGCAAAATAACCCTCTAAAACCTTTTGTTCTTTTAAAAAATTCGCCCTTTCTATTATACATAATTTTTTAAAAAAGCAAAGAAATAATGTGGAAATTGTATTAATTTTTACAAGCACTTTACTCTATCAAGCCAGCTCGCACCTTCAACTTTTCTATCATAATCTACTAAAACAACCTGTAAATTATCTTCATTGTAAACCTTCAGTTTATTCACAATGTTCTCCTTGAAATTTTCATTTCCTCTTCCATTATCCAAATCGATTACAACAACCTTTTTATCGTCAATATCAATCAGTGTTCTTAGTATCCCATTGATATGTTCATCATCTTTATTAAACCCAAAGCCTACGATACATATTTTATCGGATTCTTTAAAATTCTCATACATTTTAACATAACGCTTGGACATTTCTATTGAAGTCATAGGTTTAGTACCGCTTTGAGTGAAGATTAAAGGTACTAGAAAATGCTGCTCCCACTTTGATAGCTCTTCTTTTTTTCCTAATCTATTTACATAGGGATCATACCATATATCTGTGGATCCATTTAAAAAGCAGATATCATCTTTTAATATTTCCTGAATAAATACATTATAATTTGTGGTAGCAATAGTTGTAGGTTCAACTATATTTTTTTTAATAGCAGAAATTAAATCATGATAATAGCCATCAGCCTTTATTCTAGATGTATCCCCTAGTTGCTTTACTATATATTCTCTAACCGAAAGCAAAAATATATTAATCTTACAAAACTTAGCCCATTCATCTTTTGGACAGTATAGGTAATGCCAGTTTGAATCTATAAGCGACTTATAGTCGAGCACCGAAGAATATATTGTTTCTATTATATTTCTTGCAAAGCTTAGAATAAGATCTCCTTTTGATTTTAATTCTATAGTCTTATTTTCCATAACATATTCTAGTCCTGATAAACCTGTTGACTGTGAATTCAGTTGAATAACATCCCCTATATCATCAAGAAAATCTATGGAATCATCTTTATCCTTAAATATACCGTCATTTATCTTTCTAGTTAAATTCTCACTTAAAGCTCCTATTTGAAGCTGAAATATAGCCAAAATAATTTTCCTAAGCTCGTATTTCGTATTGCCCTCAAACACTCCGGGAGTTTTATATAGCTTTAGCAAGGAAGAAAAATAATTGCTTTCAAAGAGCTTATTCCCTTCATTAAAATAATCTATAAAGGATATTTCATGCTTCATGTTGCAGTTTTTCAGTGATGTTCCTAAAGTCTCATTTACTATTTGTGCATATGTCTTACTATAGCTTCCTTTAAGTTTTCCTTCTTCCTCCTTCGCTATTGCATCGAAGTCATTAATCTTCGCGATTATTTTCTCTCTATTATGTTCAATGGTATCTTTGATAATAGCTTCAAAAACCGTTTTTCCAAAAGAACTTACACTCTTAGTTTTATAATCATCAGGAAGCCAACTGGCTGCATAGTATGTAGAACCATCAATTTTTTCTCTCTGTTCCTTAAATAATTCTTTTATCTCTGTAGTATCCTGCCTAAATATTTCAAGAGCAAACTTTCCTCCAGATGGCAACCCATAACCAGCCTCTGCTCCAGCTCCAAATAAGAATCCAACCTTCAAATCTCTCACCTCTGTGATTAATTATTTTGTGTTATATGACCAATTTTTTCTGAACTCATATATAGCTAAAAACACTTTATTTTTTTCCTTATTAGTCTTATTAAAATTTCTATATAGGGCCTTAAATTCCTCTAAGTTGTATTAAATATATCTAAATGGATCAAGTTTTTTCTGATAGTAAATAAAAATAAAATCGATTTAATTTAAAATATTCTTTGTAAGAGATATGTAATACATAAGTTTTTGTATATTCAATTAATATTAACTAAACTTAATCGTTTAAATAGAAAGGACTAGATAAGTCTTATTAAATAAGTTTATCTAGTCCTTTATGTTAAGTTTTATTCACCAGCAGGCTGATAAGCTCCATCAATAGTAATTATCCCGCCATGTGTTGGTAAGCTCTTGCTTCCTATCACTGGTATTACTAACATGCAAACTAAAAGCATACCTCCAATGGTTTTAAAAAATTTATTTCTCATATCCCATCCTCCTCATTTTATAAAGCAATTATAATATATTATACACAAATTGCCATGAAATATGAAATATAAATTGTTAATATTAGTTAAATTTATTGCAATAAAATCTCCAATTTGTTTAGATATCTTACAGTTTCGCTACTACTATCCATTTTTGCTGATACTTCTGCTAGCTTTAGAACCGCATATGCTTTACCAGATTTGACATCATTAGTATCTAAAATCTCTAATAATCTGTTCATTAAATCTTGTATGCTTTTATAATCGTTCGCAGATTCATATACTGATATCAAATCCTTACAACTTTCTAGAAGATAGTCAAATCTCTTATATTCTTCTGCTAAATCAATAGCTAAACCTAATACAAGTATACTTTCTTGATAAAAGCCTGTCTTAAATAGAACCTTACCTTTGGTATTTAGTATTTGTGAAAGCATTGGCTTGCTAACTTTTACTTTCTTCGCTTTATCAACAAATTTTAAGCTTTTCTCATAGTCACCTATCTTGTAATAAGCATCAGCTATATTATTATATACCATAGATAGATTTTCATCATCTTTGTCCCTTAAAATATCAATCAAACTTAAATCTTCGTCAATAGCTTCTTCAACTCTATCTAAATACGCCAATTCATAGCCTTTCAGAGTTTTTACATTAACTAGTATATCAAAATCAATTTCATCTGCTTTATCAAAAATTATTTGATCAAGTGTCTCTAAACTCTTATCATATTGCTGAGTTAACATATAACTAACTGCTAGATTATATTTACCTTTATAGAATACTCTCTTATTTTTTTCTTCTCTCGCATAAGCTATAGCCTCTTTAAAGTAATAAATAGCATCCTCATGTTCTTCTCTTCTACTCTTACAGATACCAAGTAGTTGATATATTCTTACTTGCGACTTTCTATCTCTAAGCTCTTTGTACTTGCCTAAAGCCTTACGAAAGTAAGAGAACGCTTCCTTAAAGTCTTCTTTATTATAATACTTCTCCCCTTGAAGCTTGTACATTTCAGCCTGTAAATCATCTAATTCAAAGTCTTCAGATATCTCAATAAGTTCTTCTAACTTATCGTGATTAGGATCATTCTTTAGTTCTTCATTGCAATAATGAATTGCATCTTCCTTTGGAGTTCTTGAAAAATATTCATCATCTAAATTTAAGTTAACTGAAATCCTATTTGCAATTTTATTAAATTTTTCTGCAAGAAGTTTAGAACTAGCCTTACTTACATTTCTTCTCCCGCTTTCCATCATGCTGATAAAAGCTCTAGTCATGTTTATGCCTTCTAACTCAGCTTGGTTAACTCTAAACTTCTTTCTCATAAGTTTGATTTTTTCACTTGGACTATGAAATTCCAATGTTCTCCACCCCATTTCATTAGCTTATCGCTGTCATTTTTTTACACTTACTATCAATTATAAACTAACCTCTTACAATTTGCACCATTATTTCAAGAAAATTTGTTAATTTCTTTAATGTTTTTACAAGCATAGCCTATTAGTTGTCTCTTATTTTTATGTTTTTTGTTATACAACTTTATATCCGTTATGTCCAAATCAAATTTTATTTACGACAAATTTAAATACATCAAGTTATGCAATATAGCTAACATGCTATTTAAGCTATATAATATATTGTATGAGATTATCGAAACCTCTTAATCACAAAACCTATAAGCTAATAAACTTATAGAACCTGCTTTTTGTTATTAATTAAGACTTTTTATAATCTAGATATTTAATAAATATTATCTTATTAAAAAAGATACTATTTCTCTTTAGCAATATTATGGCGGCTCGAAATCGGAGGGACACACATGGCACAAACAACTAAAAAAGCACTTGCTGCGTCATTAAAAAAATTATTATCTCAAAAGCCTATGGATAAAATCACTATTTTTGATATTGTAGAGGATTGTGAAGTTAATAGACAAACCTTCTACTATCATTTTAAGGACATATATGATCTTGTTGAATGGATTTATACTAACGAAGCTTCACAAGCCCTTGGAGACAAAAAGACATATGATACCTGGCAGCAGGGCTTTATGCAAATTTTTGAATACGTTTCTAATAATAAAGATTTCGTTTTAAATACCTATCACTCCCTTAATCGAGAACACTTAGAAAATTATCTCTATAGTGAAACTTATAATCTTTTACTTGGTGTTGTAGAAGAAAAGGCTAGTGGTATCACTGTAAGAAATGATGACGATAAGGCGTTTATAGCACATTTTTATAAATATGCCTTTGTAGGCCTTATGCTTGAATGGATTGGCAAAGGTATGAAAGATGACCCATCTGCTATTATAGCAAGAGTAAATATTTTAATACATGGTAGCATAGTCAAAGCACTTGAAAACTTTGGAACTACTAATCATATTTAGAATTTAATTTGACTAAAACTCTTATAATTGCCTAATGTGTAAGTTATTCTATATGGTGATTATAGAAAAATACATTAACCACAACCAAACATAATACAACGTAAGTGCTCAGAAAAATCTGCTTCAGTTGAGTATTTAACAAACATAAAAAATCCACTTGATAAATGTATTAAATAAATGTTGTTATTATAAAGGACAAGCTATTTTATATAAACAACAACATTTATTTAATACATAACTATATAGAAACTTCATCTTCAACAGCTATATTGTTATCAAAGTGTACATCCATAAGTTCATCATAGTTACTTACGATTTTTGTAATAAACTCGTCTTTTTCATTAAATATATTAAACTCATGTAAGTGGGAGTTTCTCCCGTCATACTTAACTCAGGCTTTATTCCTGCCACCTCTTGTAGTTTTTTTGTACAACATATGAGCATCTCTTTTTACTCCTCTTTGCTTTTCTATTCCAATAGATTTATATATCTATCATATCTCCAATTATCTTATAGGTATTATCCCAAAATTTAGGATTATTTATATCTATATCAAATGTTCTCAGTATATCACACAAGTTTCCTTTTCCATCGTTAGCTAAAAAACCATCATATTTATCTACAAACTCTTGCCCTTTTTCTAAATACATGTCATAGAAGACTTTAGATTGTAAGTCACCAAAGATATATGGGAAATTATAAAAGTTATCTATTTCCCATTTCAAGTTTTATACCTCTATATTTATGAAGATTTTGACAGAAATTTTTGTGTCACTTCGTATACACTTATATAAATACTGTTTTTAGATTTGACATAAAATTCAAACTTAAGTTATTCTTTAGGTATTTTTTATTATTTCTTAAGACTTTTAATTTAGTGTTATGTTATTATGTTATTACCAAAATTTGTATAAGGTTATCTTTCTTTAATATCTCAATCAAAGATTTATGTTAACCAAATACAGTTTATTGGATAAATTTTTTATAAAAGAGAAGGGGGATTTATAATGAAAAAGCGATTGTTAGCATTTTCATTAATGATGCTTTTTTCGGCATCTACAACAACTACAGTTTTTGCTGAAGATATTATTACTGGAGGAACACCAGCTGCAAAACTTCCGTTTACAAGTATAAAAACGGATTTCCCTACAACTGATCTACCTTTTACAACTATCGATGGTTATAAGGCGCCAAAGCCAAATATATCTTCACAGCTTAACAAAAAAAATTCACTTGTTAAAAGCTCTTCGGATTCAGCTTATGCTGCAACAAAAGCAGTTGCTGATGAAAAGGCTTCTGTCATTACGTCTTACTATGGGTGTACAAGCCTTCAATATGCCTTGATAGACAATGGTAAAATCGTACTATCTGGTAATTCAGGACTAGCCTCCGTAGAGAAAGCTACTACTCCTACAGCTGACACTATGTACGGTATTGGCTCAGTAAGCAAAATGTTTGCTACAACTGCAGTAATGACTTTAGTAGACAAGGGCAGAATCAACTTAGATGCTCCAGTTACCCAATATATTAGAGAATTTAAAATGGCAGATGAAAGATATAAAAAGATTACAGTTAGAATGCTTCTAAATCATTCTTCTGGACTTATGGGCTCAAGCTTATCTAATGCATTACTTTTTGGAGATAATGATACAAATGCTCATGATACTTTCTTAGCACAACTAAGAACTCAACGTCTAAAGGCTAATCCTGGTGAATACTCAGTGTATTGCAATGATGGCTTTACCTTAGCTGAAATCCTAGTAGAACGTGTTACAGGGACAAGCTTTACAAACTATATAACGAGGACAATCTTAAATCCATTAAAAATGGAAGACACAAAGACTCCAGTAAGTTCATTTGATAGAGAAAAGTTAGCCAAGACATATGCTAATGGAATCTCTGAAGCTTTACCAGCAGAAAATTTTCTTGCTATCGGTGCTGGTGGTATTTATTCAAGTGCAGAAGATTTATGTAACTTTGCAACAACCTTCACAAATAATTCAAACGGAGTTCTTTCAAAGAAATCTATTAAAGCAATGGAGAATAAAGAATATCTAAGAGGGGTTTGGCCTGAAGATAATGATAATGTGTTAGGCTATGGTTTAGGCTGGGATGATGTAAATACCTATCCTTTCAATCAATATAATATAAAAGCTTTATCCAAAGGCGGCGATACACTCTACTATCACACTAACTTTACAGTCCTTCCAGATCAAAATATGGCAGTGGCAGTGGTGAGTTCAGGCTCCTCCAGTACTTACGATCAAGTAATGGCTCAAGAGATACTTCTTGCTGCATTAAAAGAAAAAGGTGTCATAAATGAAATTAAACCAGATAAGACTTTTCCTGCCTCAGAAAAAGCAACAGTACCAGCAGAAATCAAAAATCTCGAAGGCAAATATCTATCATCTTCAGGATTTCTTGATACCAAGGTAGATACTGAAGGCGGCACCTTAAGTTTATCCTATCCTCAAATGCCACAATACGGTACACAGACTTTCAATTATACTAAAGATGGTTACTTTGTATCCTCTGATGGTACTGAAAAACTTAAGCTAGTAAAGGAAACTAATGGAGAAACCTATCTTGAAGAAGGAATATATGCAAGTCTTCCTCTTCTTGGACAAACTGCTATCGACTATTATGTTGCACAAAAGGAAACTCTTAATACACTTCCAGAAAATATCGCTAAGGCTTGGGATAAAAGAGATGGAAAAAATTATTACCTCTTAAATGAAAAATATTCCTCAATGCTCTATCTTCGTGGATATCCTGTTGCGCAGGTAGGCTTTTCAAAAGGCTTTGAAGGATATTTAGGAGCAAATAAAATTGTAGATAAAAATACAGCAGTTTCTATATTAGATGGACCAGGTACTATGTCACGAGATCTAGTAGATTTTAATTTCTTTAAGCTTGGTAGGTACGAATACCTAAGTGCTGATGGTAGAATTTATATAGAAGACTCTGCAATAGATACTCTCTCTTCAAAAAGTGCTTTCACTTGTAAAATTGATAAAGATGGATTTGCAAAGTGGTATAAGATTGGTAGCGAATCTGCTGATAAAGAAATTACTGTAAATCTTCCATGCAATTCAGCCTTTGTAGTTTACGATAGCAATGGCACACTAGTAAATGATTCATTAGTTACAGGCTCCAACAAAGTTAAATTACCTAAGGACGGAACAATCGTATTCTTAGGTAGCGCACATTCTGAATTTAAGGTTCAGTACAACAACTAAAGGGGGCCCATGTATAAATTAATAATTAGGCTAGTACCCCTATAAAGACTTCCTAAATCACATAAATTACTTCTTACAAAAATGCAGATGTACTATTCATCTGCATTTTCTTTATATTTATAAGTAGCCTAATCTACTCATAACATCTTAAAATATTTTTGGCAACATTACGCTTCTTTGCCCTACCATATAATCACCAACATTTATTTAATACATAGTACTAGGCTTTTAAAATAGTATCTCTTTCACCGAGCTGCTATCAATAAACATATAGCTATATAAATATGTTTTCAAAGATGCTTTAAGAAGCACTTCTTAACAATATTTTAAGCATTTACTTTAGAGAAAAGACGACACAAAAATATTTCCCTATCCCCATTGACCAAATCGGTTTATAGAGTTACAATTAAGTAAACCGATTCGGTTTATAGCAATTGTGAGGTGGTGTTCTTGGAAAAATTTAAAAACTTGCCAAAGGAAAAGCAAGATACAATTATAAATGCAGCTCTAAAAATTTTTGGATCAAATGGTTATAAAAAAGCTTCAGTCAATGATATTGCTTCTGCTGCTGGGATATCTAAAGCCATGGTATTTCACTATTTTGGTACAAAAAAAGCCCTTTACCTTTATTTAATTGAACTTTGCGGAAATATTGTTGTGAATGAGATCATTAATAGATTTGATAACACAGTTACTGACTTTTTTGACAGAATCAAAATGACTACTGAAATTGAACTTTCTGTTATGAAGCAGTACACTGCTATTCCTACCTTTTTGACAAGTATGTATTTTGAAGCTGATGAAGAAGTTAAGGATGATATTAAAGCTATCATCTCACAAGGGGACGGCTTTAGAGAAAAAATCGCCTTAGATGGTATAGAGGTATCAAAGTTTAAAGAATCAGTTGATCTTAAAGTTGTAATGAAAATGCTCACTTGGATGGCTGATGGCTTTATGAATCAGTTTTCAGGTAAAACAGATGTAGATTTCGAAGGCATCTGTAATGAATTTTACGATTGTCTTAATATGTTAAAAAAGAACTTTTATAAAGAAGAATATTTGTAGTACTTAAACCTTAAATACATATTAAAGCTGTAACTACAGTATAAATTAGAAGCTGAACTATGGATTTGTAATTATTAAAGAACCTTATAATAATATTAAAATTTGGGAGGCTTAAATTATGAATGTGATTGAAATTAGCAATCTTACAAAACAGTATGGTAAGTCTAGAGGTATCATTGATGTTAATCTAAATATTGAAGAAGGAGAAATATTCGGTTTCATTGGACCAAATGGTGCTGGAAAGTCCACTACTATTAGAACACTTTTAGGGCTTATCTATCCAACTAGTGGAAGTGCAACTATATTCGGAAAGAATTGCATTGAAAGTCCTGAAGTAAGACAATCTTTAGGTTATCTTCCATCAGAAGTTTTCTATTACGATAATATGAAGGTTATAGATTTGTTAAAATACTCTGCAAGCTTTTACAAAAAGGACTGTACTAAAAGAATTCATGAACTTGCAGAAATTATGGATCTAGATTTAAAAAAGAAAATAGATGATCTTTCCTTTGGGAACAAAAAGAAAGTCGGCATCGTACAAGGACTTTTACATGAACCAAAGCTAATCATACTAGATGAACCAACAAGTGGTCTCGACCCATTAATGCAGCAAAGATTTTTTGAGCTTATCAAAGAGGAAAATAAAAAAGGTGCAACTGTATTCTTCTCCTCTCATATCCTAGGTGAAGTTCAAAAGATGTGCGACCGTGTAGCTTTTATAAAAGATGGTAAAATAATTAAGCTTGAAAAAATGAGCACTCTTCAAGAAAATAACTACAAAAAAATCAGCATTGAAGCTAAATCAGGCATTAAAAAAGATGAATTTAATATTAGTGGAGTAAGCAATTTTAACATAGAAGGCACAACAGCTAGTTTCATCTTTAAGGGTAATATTAACTCCATCACTAAAAAGCTTGCCGAAATCGATTTAAGTAATATATCCATTGAAGAACCAGATTTAGAGGAAATCTTTATGCATTATTATAATAAGGAGGATTAGTACTATGAATATGTTTCTACATGAACTAAAATCTCTCCGAAAAACAACAATTATATGGACGGTTTCTCTAGTTGCATTGCTTGCACTTTATCTTTCCATATATCCTGGAATGGCAAAAGATGCTGAGGATTTTAAAACCTTACTGGGAAACTACCCAGCACCAGTTAGAGCAATCTTAGGTATTAACCTTGACACTATTACATCAATTTTAGGATTTTATTCAATGATATTTTCCTTTATCGTAGTTTTTGGAGCCGTTCAAGCGATGAATCTTGGAGTTTCAATACTTTCTAGAGAAGCTAGAGAAAGAACAGCTGATTTCCTACTAGTAAAACCAGTGTCACGTACCTCCATTGTAACTGCAAAACTTTTAGCAGCTTTTACTGATATAGTTATTACAAATGTGATTTTCTTAACTGTTTCTTTTATCATGGCAAATGCGGTTAAAACCTCAGACTTTGATTTAAAAGCATTTTTCTTGATTAACCTTACATTATTTTTCATCCAAGTTATATTTCTTGCAATAGGAATGATTTCTTCAGTATTTTTCAAGAAACTTAAAAATATTCTTCCTTTATCACTAGGAGTAGTCTTTGGATTGTACATGATAGGCGCACTTATTGCTACTGGAAAAGACGTTGATGCTACTCGTTACATCTCTCCTTTTAGATATTTTGATATTCCTTATATCATAAAGAACACAAGCTATGAGGCTTCATATATGATTACCGGAATAGCAATTGTAGTTATTTCTATTATTGTAAGCTATATCGTTTATAACAAAAAGGATATCCATGCAGTGTAAGCTTAATGCACTTGGATTTAATTATAAGGAGGTCTAATTATGAATATTTTTATAAGAGAATTAAAAGCCAACAGAAAAGCTCTTATAATATGGAGCATATGTATGGTTTTATTGGTTGTAAGCGGTATGGCAAAGTATACAGCCTATTCAAGTGGTGGTTCTGCTAGCGAGGTTCTTAATAAAATGCCCGCAACTTTAAAAGCATTATTAGGTATAGGTGCCTATGATGTTGCCAGCATGGGAGGTTTCTTCGCATTCTTATTTCTTTACATCGAAATAACAGTGGCTATTCATGCCGTACTCTTAGGTAATGGTATTATAGCAAAGGAAGAAAGAGATAAAACCACAGAGTTTTTGATTGTTAAACCAGTTTCTAGATCTACAATAATAACTTCAAAGCTTCTTGCAGCCTTAGTAAATATAGTGATTATTAATTTAATCACCTTGGTTTCTTCTATAGCTATGGTTGGAGTATATAATAAAGGAAATTCAATTAATGGAGAGATATTTACATTCTTCGTTAGCATGTTTATCATTCAGCTGATTTTCCTTTCACTTGGCGCCTTGTTATCAGCTTTTATGAAAAAAGCTAAAGTATCAGGCTCAGTTGCTACTTCCATATTACTATTTTCCTTTGTAATATCAAAGATTACTGATATAACAGATCGTATGAACTTTTTAAATGTACTTTCACCTTTTAAATATTTTAGTTATGTGGATATTGTAAATGGAAACGGATTGAACTTCGTGATAGTTATTATAACAATCATAATGATAGCACTATTTTCCATACTCACTTACTTCTTCTATAATAAGAGGGATTTATCTGTTTAAATAAAGATAAAATAAAAATCAGCCCTGCACTTTGTATGCGGGGCTGATTTTTTGTTATTAGTTTTCTCTACATTATGCAGTAAATTTCTAATTACTTAATGTTTCCTCAGCCCAAATGGCATTTCTCGTTAGCTTTTTACCACAAGTTAGGCAATTTACTTCATGTAGATTCCATGCAGAATTTAGAGCTCCTTGCCTATCTTTCACAGTATCGTATAGACTTGGTATAGTTGTATTTGCAATCTCACCCTTCCAACCACAAATTTGATTAGATATTCACTTTCCCTAGCATCACTTAACGTCTGTGGAATCAGCTTTGATTCTAGTATAAGTGCCTCATACACCTTACCATATTCTCCAGCAAATCTTTGAGCTACAGCTGGATCTGTAGTAACCGACATCATGGTTCTATCTACACCAAAAATAAGCTTAGCATCTTTTCCTATATCAACTTCATCTTTAGCTATTTTTCCTGCGTCACCAAAATCCCCGAAGAAAGGTATAGCACTAACTAAAGACAATCCTGCATATCCCCATTTTCCTTGGAAGGCATACCACACCGCATTTGCTGTATCTGGTACTGCACCTAAAAATGATATTAAGCCTAAGGTATTTAAAGCAGTATGCCCCACATCACTTGCCATATCTGCGCATCTACCAAATGGATCAACCATGGATATTGGGTTTCCATTTGCATAAGCGTAGTTATTAAGAGTTTCTCCATTGTTGATGGTACCTTTTAGGGTATCAGCATTTATGAATCTCTTAAGTTCTGGTGAGTAGTAACGAGCTCTCATATAGTAAAGTCCGTTGGAATCAGTCATAACACCGTACTACCATTGTATAAGAATAAACTAGCCTACTCTTTTGAACTGCTCCCCGTCAACTTGACAGAGAGCAGTTCATTGTTTTTCAGCTAGTTCATTATGTCCTTTTGTCACTGCATTATTAATATTATGCTGTTAGTTTATAGGTGCAATACATCCCCACAGATATCATAATTTATTAAGCTTCAAAAATGACCTTCACACCTAATAATTTTGCAGTGAATATTTTGTAAGAAATGTAATTAATTTTTTAATCTAGTTTTTCTAGTGTAAAAATTAACTTATCAAAATTCGTATCAAATCCAATATCATTACAGTTATAGGTCAATATATTGTCATTTTCCACCACAATCATTCCTGATGTATGCGATTGAGATTGTGCCCCATTACCTTTATCCCACATATTGTAGATGCTCAAGCACTCATCCTTGGTATAACATTTACAAATAACTTCCTTTGGAGACGTATCATCCCACAATTGAATTGATGTATATAGTTGTCCATTTACTTCAATTCCATTATCTGTTGCAAGTCTTATCCCTTGTTTTTTAGGTGAATTTTTGCTAATGAAAGTAATTTTTATATTTTGTCCATTTGAGATTTTCTGTATATCCCACTTTATTACATCATTTCTCCCTTCAAAAGCCTTATTTATAATTTTTTCTTTTCCAATTTTATCAATCATTATTTTCTTCCTTTCTATGGTCTTGGTCCATTGTAGAACCTAAATGGGTCAACATCAGCATGCTCCCATGGCCACAATTCTGTAAGATTATTTATATTATGTGGGTCAGTACCTCCCCTACCTTCTATATGATGTAATTCTTTTGGTACTCCTATTTCATCATGTAGAGGCGCCCTTCCCTTTGACATCTTAGCTAAATTTTCTGCTGAGTATTCTCCCTCTTCAGCAGCATTAGCTACATTCTTCCAATACCTAGATTTTACGGTATTCCAAGATGGGTAATTCCCTGCTTTTGTTAAAGCATTAATATCATCACCAACTTGCCAACCTTTGTTAGTAGCTTCAGCTTCCTCCCCAATTTTAGAAATAAGTTTAGCATCTTTTCCTATATCAACAGCATCTTTAGCTATTTTTCCTGCGTCAGCAAAGTCTCCAAAGAAAGGTATTGCACATGATAAAGACAATCCTGCATATCCCCATTTTCCTTGGAAGGCATACCACACTGCATTTGCTGTATCTGGTACTGCTCCTAAAAATGGTATTAAACCTAAGGTGTCTAAAACAGTATGACCCACATCACTTGCCATATCCGCACATCTACCAAACGGGTCAATCATAGAGATTGGATTTCCATTGGCATAAGCGTAGTTATTAAGAGTTTCTCCATTATTGATTGAACCTTTTAAGGTATCGGCATTTATGAATCTCTTAAGTTCTGGTGAATAGTAACGAGCTCTCATATAGTAAAGTCCGTTGGAATCAGTCATAACACCGTCACGGCCATTGTATAAGAAAGAGGTTGTAGCAGTTCCAGTGTGAGTCAAAAGCTCGCCATATGCTCCGTAGGTATATCTATCAGTAACTACTTGCTGCAAGTTAGTTATAGCTGTTGTGCTTCCTCTTAGGTCATAGTGGTATACAAGATAGCCACCTGAGCTTTCTTCACCTAGAAGACCTATACCATATACATAATAAGTGCTATTTCCAGTTGAATCTGTGCTAACCAGTAGTCTGCTTAAATCGTTTGAAATACCGTCATATACATAAGTAGTCTTTTTACTGTTTACAGTTTGTGAGATACGGTTATTTAAAGCATCATAAGCATAGGTTGCCCCACCTGCTTGAGTAAGTCTATTCCCTGAATCATAAGTGAAGTTTGTTGAACTTCCCTTAAGAATACCGCTGGTCATGTTTCCATCAAGGTCGTAGGATATAGTACTTCCATTATAGGTAATGAGTCTGTTGTTCTTGTCGTAAGTCATTGTGCCGCCGCCAGAGGTTATATTTCCTGCAGCATCATAGGTATAAGTATAACTTGCTGTAGCTTTACCTGTGGAGTCAACATCGCTTCGGCTCATCACTCTGCCTAGAGCATCATAGGTCATTGTTGAAGTAATCTGACCATTTGAAGATACTTCCTTTGTGATTTGACCATTTGCATTGTATTCATAAGTGTAACTATTTATTATATTACCAGATTTATCTGTATCTTTCATTGAAGTAAGTCTTCTTGCTGCATCATAGCCTTCAGTTAGTATACTTCCATCTGGTCTTACTGTTTTTATAAGGTTTCCACTCTTGTCATAACTATAAGTTGTTACTCTATTTGCCCAGTCTGTAACGGTTGAAAGATGATTTCCCGCATCATATGCATAGCTTACCTTGCTTCCGTTTGGATAGGTAATAGATGAGAGATTGCCTACAGCATCATAGCTGTATTGTATCACATTTTTATTTACATCAGTATATTTTACAACTCGATTTAGAGCATCGAACTGACGAGTTATAGTGCCTTGTGCATCAGTAACTGTAAGCACATTACCATTCTTATCATAGGTATAAGAGGTTGTACCTTCAGTATCGGTAAAGCTTTTAACCCTTCCTGCTGCATCATAGGTATAGTCTTTTTTTTGTCCTCTAGCATTTGTAAGCTCAGATAGTAGATTTAAGGAATTATAAGTGTAGCTTATTTTCCCTCCAGATGGAGTGCTTTCAGAAGTCATTCTGCCAGAAGTATCATAGGTATAAGCAGTAGTTTCTCCTGCTGGTCCTGTAAGAGACGCAGTATTTCCATCAGCAGTGTACTGACAAGTGCTTACTCCATTCATGGCATCAGTTACGGATATAAGTCTTCCACCTGCATCATACTTTGAAACGGTCTTATTGCCCATGGCATCAACCACTTGAGTAAGATTTCCTATCGAATCGTACGTATTGCTTGTCTTATTCCCCAACTCGTCCACTGAAGATATGAGTAAATTAGCTGCATCATAAGCAAAAGTTTTTGAATTTCCATTGCCATCAGTCCTTTTAACTGTGTTTCCATTAGCATCATATAAGGTACTTATGACATTTCCAAGTGCATCTGTTTGTGCTGTTAGTCTTCCATCAGCATCATAGGTATAGGTTACAGTATGGCTATTTGCATCAGTAGCTGATTTAAGTAGACCAGCTAAATCATAAGCATAAGTAGTCATATTTCCTAGCGCATCTTTTATACTTGTTCTTTTGTTATTTCCATCATAAGTATAGGTAGTTATATTTCCATTAGGGTCTGTTTTTGTGAGCAGGTTTCCATAGGAGTCATAGGTGTAAGTTGTCACATCTCCCATTTTATCAGTTTCACTCAAAAGATTACCTTGAAGGTCATAGGTATTTGCAGTTGAGTTTCCTAGTGGATCTGTAATAGAGCTAAGTCTCCAGTTTGTATCATACTTGTAAGTGTTAAGATTACCTGCGGCATCAGTTTCTGTCTTTAACTTATTGTTAGCATAATAGGTATCAGTGATAGTTCCACCACTTGGTTTTGTTGTAGTTAGAACATTGCCCACTGCATCATAGGTATACTTTGTTATATTGCCATTGGCATCAGTCTTACTTGTGACACGACCACTAGCATCATAGGAGGTTGAGGTTATATTTCCTTGGGCATCCTTAACTTGAATTTCTCTATCCTCACCATCATAGGTATAAGTCTTAATTCCACCTTTTTCATCGGTCATAGATGTAACTTTATTGTTAGCATTATAGACATAGGATCTTTTGTTACCATTAGCATCTGTCTGAGTTATTAGACTTCCTCTACTGTCATAGGTATATGAAACTATTCCTCCATTTGGATCTGTCTTACTTAATAGATTTCCCTTTTTATCGTAGGAATTTGTTATCTTATTTCCTTTTGCATCAGTGGAGGTAGCTACATGTCCAGCACCATCATAGGTAAAGGTAGTAGCCCCTAACTGTGGATCTGTTGCTGTACCTACTAGTCCACTTTGATAGGTAAAGGTATATTTATGATCACTAATATCTTTTTCTATAGGAAGACCATTAGTATCATAAACATATTTAGTAATATTTCCACGGGCGTCTGTACTAGTTAAAATTCTGTTATTACTGTCATAGGTATATTGTGTAGTACCACCATCCGGATTTTTCTGAGACAACATATTATTATTTGAATCATAGGTGAAGGTTGTCTTTGAACCTACTGCATCTGTTGTGGTTAACAGATTGTTATTGGTGTCATAGGTTTTTGTTGTAACATTTCCATTACCATCAGTTTCAGTTAGTATATTTCCATTGTCATCATAAGTATATTTTTTCGTATTACCGTTCTGATCTATGGAAGATAAAAGCTGTTTATTGCTATTGAAAACATTCTTATAGCTATTTCCATTCCTATCTGTGACAGTGACAATAGTTTGACCACTTACTGAGGTTGTATCATAGCTAAAATATGTGAGCTTGTTTCCTGAAACACCATCATCTTGTGAAGTTATTTTTCCTGTACTGTCATAAGTATCTGTAAAGTATAGTTCATTGTCACCATCAGTTCCAGTCAAAACATGACCTGCAGAGTCGTAGGTGTATTTTTCAGTCTTACCGTTTTCGTCAGTAATCGCTGATAAACACATATTGTTGTCATACTGGAAGCTTACTGTCCTTGTGGCACTATCAGTAATACTGCTTACAAAGCCATTGCTATAATTTACTGTTATTGCCTTTCCAGAAATAGGCTCAGTGATAACCATAGTTAATGAGTTTGGATAGGTTACATTGATAACCATACCAAGTTTGTTTTGAACTTTAGTTAATGCACCATATTTATCAAAGCCGTATTTTATATTGTTTCCGCAATTTAATAAATATGTGCCATCAGAATTTACTGTTATACTCCAGTTCTTCTTTCCAGTTGTACTAGTTGTATATACACCTGCTGTTGAGCTTTGTGTAAAGGTAATATATGAGGATGGATAGGTGTAATAATATAAGGATCCATCAGGCTGTTTTTCAATTCTCATCTCGTAATTGTTGTACCAGCCTTTACCCATTGCACCTGTTGAAAGCTGTGATGAGTTATAGTTTAGTTCAAAGGAGAATTTTTGTGCACCTTGCACTTCTAAGAAACTTTTCTCTATTATATGGGAGCCTGTACTAGAATCCACAGGATCGGCAACCTTTGTTTCGCCTGGCATCACTGGAACATCTGAATAAACCTGTGGAGTATTGGAGCTTGCAACTACATAGCTAACTCCTGGATCATTTCCAGAAAAACTATCTTTATCAATCTCAAGCTGTCCTGCTGTACCGCTACCTATAGTTACTGTAGCAAATTGATCAAAGGCCCATTGAGTAGGTATCTTATAGCCAAGATTACCACTAAAGCCAGTGGACATATCACAAACAAAGATATTAGAAGCATAACCTGCACTATATACTCTTGCTGCCACATTTCTTGCTCCATACACACCAATCTTGTATCCATTACCATTATGGCTGTTAAAATATGAACTTATAGCTTGGAAGTAAGGTATTACATTACTTGTAACATCTGAGTCCATAGCATCAAAATCTACAGCAAAATAAATGGTGGTACCGCTAGGTAATCCAAGGTTTGCAGATGCATTAATTGCATTTGCTGCATCAGTGATTCCCTGAGAAGCTGTAAAATACGAAAGATAGGTTCCACTAGTTTCGTAAATTGGGAAGAACTTTAATCCATTGTTAAAGATTATCTTGATTTCGGAAGCTGTCAGTGCTTTACTTATTCCATTTGCTTTTCCTGTTAAATATCTTCCGATCATATTATATCCATTGTTCTTTAAGGTAGTTGCTGTAGCATTTGTTAATATAGTTGCACAATCTGCTGCAGTGGCTGATCTATTGGTATCTCCACAGCTTGCAAGTGTAGCCTTTATAGTAGGCATATCTGCAATACCTGTTACAGGAAGACGCATTAAGGATTGGAAGGACTTTACCGCTGAAGTTACACCACTTCCGTATACACCATCAAAGGCACCAGGATCAAAGCCATTACAATACAAGGCGTATTGCAAGAGCTTTACAAAGTTAGTTCTAGTATCGCCTGACTGTAGAGTTGGACAACTCGAAGTGGTTGTAGGACCAAAAGCCCCATTTGCAGTACTAGTACTAAGTCCCTCTTCTGCCTGCAGAGCATAAATTAAGGCTTTATTAGTAGCAGCAACATATACTCCATTTGTAGGTAGAAGTCCTGTATAAGCATTATATTTATTGTTTAAATTCTGCTGTATCTGTCTTATTTTCGAGTCACCATTGTAGGATAAAACAAATGGATCTGTGTTTAAAAGAGCCTTCATGACCATGGCAGTTACAACGCCATCGCAATTTGCAAGTCCAGCATCAGCTTGGAATTGCTTTACTGCATTTTGGGTTTGGGTATAAAATATCCCTGAAAAACCTCCAGGTGAATAGCCTTTACAATAAAAACCTCCCTGCAATATATACTCCATATTAGTTGGAGTTGTTATATTGTTTGATGCTCTTATTGTAATTGTCTTAAAAGCTGAAGTTGTAGCAGGTCCAAAGGTACCTGTAGGAGTTGTTATCCCTAATTCAATTTGCATTGCAGTAATCAAAGCTTGCTCAACTTCATTACCCGTTTGTCCACTTTCAGTAACTCCATTTGGAAAAACACTTTTGAATTTTGCATTTGAACCATAAGTTTGATTAAGCCACTGCTGAACTGTTAAAACCATTTGATCAATGCTTGCTGTACTAGCAAATAACTCAGCATTTAATAGGTTTGATCTATCGGCTGACGTATATGGAGTGTTAGAAGCTTTACTGCTACTGTCTACCTTTGCATTTGAATTACTAGAACCACTGGAACTAGTTGTACTGCTAGTAGTTTTACTTGAACCATCACTGGTATTAGAGCTTGTCCCACTTCCGTTATTGTTTTTATTATCACTAGTCCCTACGGTGCTATTTTTATCGTCCTTTGAATTGTTGTTGGTACCATCACTGGCATTACTAGCACCCTTTTCAGCATTATTTGTGGTACTACCTGTAGAATTACTTGTATTACTGCTTGTCCCACTTGTACTGCTAACTTCCTTCTTTGATGCATCATCTTTTGAAGAATTAGCCTTAACATCATTTGTTGCCGCAGTAGCTGGTAAAGTCTTTATGCCAAATACATCGCTAAGTGACGTAATCTGAGAAGATAAGAAAGCTACGAGCAATACAACAGCTGTTATTTTCCGCATTTGCTTCATTTTTACCACCATTCCTTTCATAATTTAATATACAGATAAAAACGAAAAATATTTAATTGCTCTATGTAATCGAGACGAACTTCAAACTATTCACATGGATATGTCCGCTATGAACAAACTGAAATTCACATCGTTATAAGGGGGTAATTGATTAACTTATTAGGTTTTGAATCGAGCAAAAACACAGTTGTCAGCTATAATATGAAGAACATCTTTATCAAAGTTGAAATACAATTCTAAAAACAATAAACAAAAATATTACTTTTTGTATTTATAATGACGTTTTATATAGGTCAGAATAACCATTTTAATATTATTCCTGTCTACTTTTCTTGTAAATATAATTTTTCTTTCATTTTTCTACATTTTTTGCAGTTACATAGTTTACAAACCATTTGATTTGTGGAATAGATTTATATGTTTTCAATTAAGCTTTCAGCCGGTGAATATAGATATTATCTGGTTTTTCATAGTTGCAATTTTGCGGCAATATATATATCCTGGCTTTGTTTTATAGTATAGAACCCATTGATTTATTAACCGTTGATGGTACCAGATCACTCAGTTGGGCTTTATTTCTAGGGGATGTGTATCCAGTTTTTCTTAAATAACTGCAATTGCAAAAGGAATAACTAGGGCTTTTATCTAGATATATAGATGTGCCAATATTAAATTGAGAAGGTATGACTTTTACTTTTTTAAATTTTTCACGTAAAAAAGACTAACACTTTTTTTAATTGATGTTAGTCCTTTTTAATATATTTTATGTAGAGTTATCTGTTCCCAATTCAATTCCAATTACTTAGTAGACTTCAATACAATTCCATCCTTAAACCCACCACGTTCCTCTAGCTTTTTATTTCTCGCAGCTATTAATTCTTTCTCACTATAACCTAAGGCATCAGCAAGTCCAAAAAGTACTTCCATTATATCTGCTAATTCTTCTAGGTTTTTATCTTCTAAGTACTCGTTGACCTCTTCTTTTAGTTTCTCCTCTAAATATATGTATTTACTTTCCTTTGATACTATCTCTATCTCACATTCATTCCCCTGCTTCTCTATGATTTCGGGAATTTTATCTCTTACTAATTTGTTATATACCTTCATCTTCATGCACCTCTTCAAATAATCTCTATGTCTAATCATTGCCTATGGGATTATATTTCATTTCATCCACATTTATTATTATGTAAATTATACCACTAAAGGCTACTGAGATCTTCGTTTAAAATTTCATGGAAAGTGGCAGCAATTGCTATTATCGAAAATATAGATATAGGTTTCATAACTGAACTATTAAGTTATATGTGCGCAATGGTCCACATAAGCCGAGATTATAAAGCAAATATAACTTGCGTTTCTATATAGGAATCCTCAAATAATCTTATATTTATCTATTCATTTAAATATATAATCATCTGATTTTATAATTATAAAATCATATAATTATATAAATATATAGGAAACATGCGGCTTTAAGCAGATTCAACATATTTATATAAAAATAAAAAGCACATATCCGATGTGAACTGAGCCTATATAAATGTGCGGTTCACTACAGATTTGTGCTTGTAGGTTCTTTTCCTAATATTTAGTTAATTTTTACTCCGTCCTTATCTATCTTAAATTCCGGTCCGCTTATCCCCTTTGAATCAATGTTAACATCTTCTGCAGAGATTCCATCATCGTTAATAGTTAATCCAGGCATGCTGATTCCATCTTTATCAATGCTTATTCCGTCTCCATGAACGCCTGACTGATCAATATTTTTATCACCAATCCTTATCTGATTCACTGAAGCATTCTTAACACTGCTTCTATGACCTGAGAATATGGAGTGAATTGTAAAAATCATTATAATCATTCCAGCAGCTATAGCAAATACCCCTACTGATCTTCTCATATCACTATATTTAGAGATTGGCATTACCTTTACACTTTCATTTCTATATTCACTTAAACTATTTTTATCTTTAAAGGAATCCTTATAGCTATTGGCAATCTCTTTTGGGTCGCCTAGCTCCATGCATATTTCTTCGTCTGCCTTTCCATTTTCCTTTGCTATTCTAAAATGCTCTTCATAATCGTATAAGATCTCTTTCCGCTCAGATTCTGATACTTTATCTAGATTTACTTCCATTTCTCTCATAAATTCATCTTTTCTCATTCTTTATGCCCCTTTACTATATTATTCACTCCATTTACAAATCCAACCCATTCTTCTAACAATTCGTCTTTAGTTGTCTTTCCTAAGTCAGTTAATCTATAATACTTTCTTGGTGGCCCTTCTTGTGATTCTTTTAAATAAGTCTCAAAATATCCTTCGTTATTAAGTCTTCTCAATATAGGATATATAGTTCCATCAGAAATGGCTATATTCTTTGATATTTCATTTACTAACTCATAGCCATAACGATCACCTTCTGAAAGTATACATAAAACACATAATTCTAATATGCCTTTTTTTAATTGAGTATTCATCTTATGTCTTTCTTCCTTTATATGTATGATTTAAGAATAGTATATCACTCAGTACTGTTTATTGCAAGATACTGAATGAAAAAGTCAAAAGTATTAATATTGTAACGTAATTCAGATATAAATCTTAAATCATAAGAAGTTGTTTCTCTAAAACCTTTGTATATTTTTACAATAATTCTCTTTTATATGTAAATTAATTGTATATTATAGTATAATTTACATATGAGCTACTTCGAAGCAATAAAGCACTTCGAATTAACTAAAGGGAGGATATTAAATATGGGGTATTTAGGTTTATCAAATTTGATTTTACTGTTAGCAACAGGACTTATCGTCTATTTTTCATGGAATTACTTTAAGGGTATAGTCAGACAAAGAAAAATTAGTGTTCCAATTCATGTCTTTTTGCTAGGCATAGTGCCATTATTAAGTTTTTTTCTAATGTACATTGTAATTACTACGAGCTCTTTAGATTTCTTTGGATACATACTTTTGATATTATTTACATCTTGTTTGTTTATAAGTGTATGGATCTTTATTGGTTTTAATGGTGAATATAAAAAGGTTGAAATGTCAATGAATATAGTAGTTGGAATAGTCATGTTAATATTTATGATGCTGATGGGGCTCACAGAAATTCTACCAAACGACATACTCGCGTTTTGTTTAAGACCATTAATTTCAATGGGAAGCCGTTATGATATATGGAGTAGACCACCATATCAATTAGCCCATTTTGTGACTTTTGTTCTTTCGTTCCCTTATATCGCTTCATTTATTATTGGTAGAATTATCTTAAACTTTAGAAAATATAAAGGGGTAATGACCACTACAATTCAATAGTTATTATTGAAATACTAAATCCAATTATTCTTATAAAATTAATAAAAGGAACCCGAGGGTTCCTTTTATCTTTCTTATCACTTTTGCAATATTTTAAAACTTACAAAAAGACCTATTTTTATTGCAATAGTTTCGTCATCTATACTTCAATTCCCTCAGCCACTCTTAATAACTCTTCTCTCCTTAAAGCATTAAGGCTGTCTAAATATTCCTTCAGCTTTTTTTGCCATTCTTTTTCGCTTTCTGTTCCATACTCATTATCAAAAGCTTTACTAGTTGAAGTAGCTTTAATTAATAGAGCTATTTCAAAATCCTCTAACGCTTTGAATACTTCTATAAATTCATCCTCAAATATGCAGTCAGCTCCCAGTACATCCACTATATCTTTTAGACTGTGAATTTCATCTGTTATAATTTCTATCTTCTCTTCCACCCTATGGCAAGCTCTTATTTCCTCAGTTATCTGTCTAAATGAGCTATTACTTAAGCTTTCCCCATCCTCATATTTAAGAAAATTTTCTTCTGATTTCTTTAAGGTAATAAATACTCTTTCTAACTTATCAATTTTAATAGCATTTTCTATTTGAGGAATGATATCCTGTGCCGTTTCCTTTATATATTTAATAAGAACTTGATCTTCAATACAAAGGTTATCGCATAATGTTTCTGAAGCCATAAGAATTAACTTTTCTAACATTTCTTCAGGCAAATCTTTAATCATGCTGCAGATGTATGCCCTATCCCCTTCACTTATATCTAAAGATGTTCCAACCTTTCCCGTAAGAATGCACCCTATATAATTAGTTAGAGTAAGCTGAAATACATTGACCAGCATGTGAGAATACTCCTTGTTAAAGCCTTTTAATAAAGCTTCAATCTCTTTTGCGTCAAATAATGAACAAAACTTATTTTCAAGAATTACTTTGTTTAAATACTCTTCTATATATTCGATTCCCACCAGATTACGTACATCAACGGCAAGAGGATAATCTATAGAAGCTGGAGTTTCGTGGCTTGCAAATCTAATATCATAGTCTTTGAAAAACAGAGGAATTCCATAATCTATGGTATCTGTATAAGCAAAGGTTTCTACCCTTAGTCTAGTTTCATATACAGTATTTAATAGATTTTCGCATAGCTCAACCTTAGATTTCAGTATCTTTTCTCCTTCTGTGAATAATTGTTTAAGCTTTGTACTTTTAATTAGTTCTATATTTTCCTTTATTGTTGGCTGCTTTTTTAAACATAGTCCTAGGGTATAAGAAAATGATAGTATAATCTGTTCAGCCACTTCTTCTCTAACAGAAGAGCTTTCATCTCTTGTATAATAGCCAACTATTTCTGTAAGAAGCTCAAACATTTGAAGCTGGATAATCTCAAGTTCTCTTATGCTTAGCAAATTATTTGAATATGCTATCTGAAGCAGCGATTGAAAATAATGTTCTTTGCTTATTAAGCCTTTTAAGGACTCTTCTTGATTGATTATAAAGTTTTCCATTATTCTTCATATCCTTCCCCATCCATATAATCATCCATGTACTCTTCCATATCTTCTTTTAAATAATCATTGGCTCCGTACTTTACGTTGTGAACCAATTGGTATAAGTATCTGTACCTAAGTAAATCCAAATCCCCTCTGCATTTTTCATTAAAACAATCCTTCATGAACTGGATAAGATCGTCATCACTTATCTCCTCCAAGGTTTCGTTTTTGAAATAATAAAAAGCATCTACAAGATCAGTAATGGTTTCAACATAATTATGCTGGTGAATAAAGGGCGAATCACAAAAAGCAATGATAATCTTTTTTATTAGACCTCCTCCAAATTCTACTCTTCCATTGCTACTTAAAGCGGTGTTTCTTGTCTCCAAGATAGCCTTTATATCATTTTCTGAAAGCTTTAGTCCATATTCTAAAGTCTCCTCGTTAATCTGTTGAATTTCAGATAAGGTCTGCTTAGTTAAAATAGAATTTTTCATAAATATTAGACTTTTTTCCACAAATTAACCCCCTAAACTTTTTTAATTTTCCTATTGACTTTTATTTTTATTTATGTTATGATAAATATATACAGGTAATTTTAATATCATAATGTATAATTCTATCATTGCGCTTGTTGTAAGTCAATGATATTTTTTATGCCCTTTTTTACATTTCTTTGTGTCTCGTAAAGGTTTTTATTAAAAATATCTTTTCAGTTATTTACTATAAATCTCACAGTTCTAATCTTAAAAGTTTAGTTGCTGATTCTATTAACCCCTTATACTTAAGACTCTAATACAATTTGAAAAAGCATGTTAAAAACGATAAAGTTTTATATAGATATATTATCGGGAGGTAAAAAATGGACTCACTAGAAAGCTATATACTACAACTTGAAAATGATTTATTAAAACCTGAAATAAGACAATCCTCCGAAAAGACCAGTGAATTACTAGCAGATGATTTTACTGAATTCAGTAGTTCTGGATATGTGTATCATTATAAGAAAGGCGACAAAATAGATGATAGTGCTACCAAACAAAATATAAACTGGGAAATAAAGGACTTTTCAGCAGCGGAACTAAGTGATGATTGTATATTAGCAACATATAAGGTGATAAAGCATAACGAAGCAAATGAAGATAAAAAATATTCACTTCGTAGCTCAATATGGAAATGCTATAACGGTAAGTGGAAAATGTTTTTTCATCAGGGAACTTTAACTACTAAAGAATATATATAATTCTTTTTGTAACTTTACGTTAATAAAGATTTCCTATATCGAAACTTAATTTATACGTGCCCGAAAATCCCGGTTTCTAGGGATTTTCGGGCACGTATAAATTAATAGTTGAGTTAGTAACCCTATAAAGATGAACCACTTCAATCCTAAATCTATTTTCAAAACTTCTCAGGTTCCTGAGAAGTTTTGAAATATAAATTTAAGTAAGAAGTGGTTCATATACAGATAAATTTCTTCATATTTTAATTTCTCCGAATAAACATTCGGACAATCGTAGAAATCTTTTTTGGGAGTTTAAGGATTGAAGCAATTTATCTGCTCAGAAGAATATATATTTCATAGCTATTTTATTAAAAATAACTATAATTCAACCTTCTCAAGTGCCTGCCTAATATCTTCAATGATATCTTCAGCATCTTCAATACCTACGCTAAATCTAAAGAAACCTTCATGGAATTCTTCTGGATAAAGATATTGACGCTCATCATCTTCTCCTAAAAATACTATAAGACTTTCATCATGACCTAAGGATACTGCCGAAGTTATAACTTTAAGATGACTTACAAAGCGGTTATGAGTATCATGATCTGCTTTAAGACCAAAAGCCATTACTCCAGAGAAACCATTTTTCATCTGTTTCTTAGCTATATCATGGCCTTTATGACTTTCAAGCCCTGGATAAGCAACAAAGCGTATAGCTTCATGGCTTTCTAAAAACTTAGCTATCTTAAGTGCACTTTCATTGTGCTGCCTCATGCGAAGTGGAAGGGTTACAGCTCCTCTCATAATCATCCATGCATTGAAAGGACTAAGTACTCCTCCATTATTGATCATTGCTTCTGATTTTATTTTATCAATAAGCTCTTTTGAACCAATAACAGCTCCCCCCATTGCATCTCCATGTCCATTAATATATTTAGTTAAACTTTCCACGGAAAGGTCTGCACCAAGTTCAAGCGGTCTTTGATTATAAGGCGAAGCAAAGGTATTATCAACAGAAAGTAAAGCTCCTACACTATGAGCTATCTTTGCTATCTCTTCAATATCACTTATTTTTAAAGTAGGGTTTGCTGGAGTTTCTATATGAATTAGTTTAGTGTTAGGTCTAATCGCTTTTTTAACTGCCTCTAAGTCTGAGGTGTCTATAATTGTTGTTTCAATATTATATTTTTTAGGTAATAATTCGTTAAGTAAGCGGTAAACTGCTATATAAGTCACGTTTGAGAAAACAACATGATCCCCAGTCTGAAGCAAAGAGAAGAAAATTCCTGATAGCGCTGCAACACCTGAAGCTAAAGCCACACAGTCTTCTCCGCCTTCTAATACAGATAATTTTTCTTGTAAATACTGCTGATTTGAACCTCCATTACGAGTATAAAGTGCTTTTCCAGCACCACTCCAGTTTAACTCTGCTGGATCATAAGGCAATTCATAGCTGTTAGCCATGGTAAGTGGTCTTTTAATAGCACCAGTATCCTTGTCCACATCATTTCCAGCATGCACTGCCCTCGTCAAAAATCCATATTCTTTTCCATACTTTCTTTCACTCATTATTTAGCCCCCTTGTTTTGTATAAATCTTATTGCACTTCAGAATTCTCTTACTACCCATTAAGTTACATATTCTAAATAGCTCCCCAAAGTTTACATACTAAATCTATTTGAATACTTTGGTATATATGCTAATACTTTCTCTATTATTTGTCAATAAAAGGTACAAACTAAAAAATGCGCTTAACCACATACTTAAATTTATAGTTGTAATTATCTAATCAATGAATACAAATCCCTACTTTGTTAAAAGCTAATTATATGTTTTCGAATAAATTAGATTGAAATTGTAAATATAATATTGAAAAGGATGTGTTTTTATGGCATTACTAGGAAACCCTTTTATTGCAAATGTTCCAAGACAAATGACAAATGATGAATTAGCACAAGCCCTAAGAGTAGATATCGCAGGGGAACTTGAAGCTATTATTGGTTACGAGGCTCATGCAATGGCTACAAATGATGAAAGAGCTAAAAAAGTTTTGTATCATATTGCAGATGAAGAAAGAAGGCATGTTGGAGAATTACAACAGTTACTTTATATAATATGTCCAAAAGAAGCTGAAAACACTGAAAAAGGTAGACAAAAAATCCAAGATCAACAAGCTCATAATTTTCAATCACAACTACAATAACGTAATATTATAGTTAGAAATCCTTATCTGAAACATAAGTTGTATATCTTGAAAAATCGTCATAAAATAACCCCAAGACTATTTTAAAATTAGATTGTCTTGGGGTTATTTTTTATTTATTTCACATCAACAGTAAACTTTAAATCCTCTCTTACATCATATATTTTTTCTAAATCATCTGCTGTTATTGTATACTTTTTATCTTTTCTTAGTGGTTCTATCTCTGCTACAAATTTGTTGTTGCCAAGATCCTTTACACTATCTTTTTCTAAGCAATATTCTTTTCCGTTGTCATCTTTTACCTTCAAGCCATATGTTTGAAATCCTCGAAGAAGATTAGTGCATTCATAGTAAACTAAAGTCTTATCCTGAAGTAATTCAACCTTATTTATCTTGTAATCACCAAACTTTCCTTCAGATAAAACAGTAGTTTCATTTAAATTTAATTGAGTTGACTTACTCTCAAACGTATAAACTCCATCTGCATCTATTTTTACTTTATCCTTATAACCCTTAATGTGTGTCATTGGGATGAAGGTCACTGACTTAGTGTCATCATATACATTTTTAAAATTATATTGCCAGTACATCTTATTAGTATCAGCAGACCCAAAAGCTTCTGACCCTTTCTCTGATAAACTTTTTCCTTTATCATCAAAAATAATATATCTAGCCGACTCCTCTACCGACCCATTATCTGATTCAGTTCTTAAAACTGTATTCATAGGAGTAAAAATAACTTCATTTACTTTCAGATTAGGCACAATTTTTGATAAATCTATAGAAGTTTTCACAGATTTTACTTTTACTTTTCCTTTTATTTGATCCAAAGAAACCTTAAATTTAAAATCCCATTGTCCTTTTGTTCCATCAGAAAATTCCTTTATATTTAAATCCATTGTAAAATCATCTGGGATAACAACATCTCCACCTAAGATAAACTTTCTTTGTTCTTCTGGTAAATAATCATTGGATACATTAAAACTATCTACTCCAACATAAGTATTTTTATTTATGAGCTCCCCTGTACCACCAGATCCAAAGCTCGTGACCTTTCCATTGATTTTAAATTCTTTATCCATTATATGTGGTGAATTCTTAATTTCTTTTTCGCTTTCAACAGTGTAAGCAATACTTAGGTCTATTCCATCATAAGCTATACTATTTATTGTTACGGTTGTACCATTTGAAGTTTTTGATAGATTTAAATCTGAGCTGTACTTAACATATTCTTTATCAATAAAATTTCTGTCACTTAAAAACTGAAACACTGAGCCTATCACTGGCATACTACGTGCATATGCAGGAAAAGCAGCACTTAAACTTGTAACCACTACTACGGCAAGTACCGCAGCTGCAGCAGTTCTTTTAACTACTTTATTATTCTTTTTTCTTACAGGCAAATCCATTAAAGTTTGTTTTAGCTTTAAATCTAAATCCTCAGGTAATCTTAAAACTTCACCATTCGCCTTTTCCTTTAATATATCATCAATTAACAAATCATTATTCATATACATCCCCTACCTTTCCTTAAGCATTTCATAAAGTTTAGTTCTTGCCCTAGAAAGCCTAGATTTCACTGTTCCCTCAGGAATAGCTAATAGCTTTGCTATATCTTTTTGCGCAATATCTTCAAAATAGAATAGAATCGTTACTACTTTCAAGTCCTCTTCAAGTAAATTAACTGCATTAGTAAGCTCCATATTACTGTAGTCATCTGCAATAGCTATATCTGCGCTTACTTCCTCAATAGGCACTACCTTTTTTCTTTTTCTTAGTATGGAGTTGCATTCATTTATTAAGATTTTTATAAGCCAAGTTTTAAAAAACTTATCTTTTTTTAAGTAAACAATTCCTTCATAAGCTTTAATTATTGTATTTTGAATTGCATCTTCTATATCCTGTTTTTCCTTAAGCATGCTCAGTGCTATTCTATATAAAGTCACTTTATTATTTTCAATTATCCTGCTAAAGGCTTCTTTATCACCTTTCTTAGCAAGCTTTACATCTAGTTCTGAACTATTGGTATTATTTATTGTCGAGATAAATTCCAACTCATCTCCTCCTTACTGCGTTCTAAAAGTCTTAGCTAAGTACTCTTACATACATTAGATAAACTACTTACATGAAAGGTTCATAAAATTTTTTTTATTTCATTCTATACCTAAATTCTACAAAACAAATTCAATTCCTCCGAAACGAAAAAGCTATGCCGCGCACTTGAAATTACTAGATTTAGATAACAATAAAATTTTATACTTGCCTTACAATAAAAAATGCCTAGTGGATTTTCTCCACCTAGACACCTAAACTATATCACTCATATATAAAATTTATTACTTACGCAAGTTAATAATTATCGCTCTATAGATCAAGAATATTATAAATTAATGATATACTTTTCTAACGCTTTCCCTACTCCATCTTCATCATTTGTTAAAGTCACATCATTTGCATGTTTCTTTACATCCTCCGGAGCATTTCCCATAGCTACTCCTACCCCTGCATACTCTAACATGTCTATATCATTATAATTATCACCCATAGCTATTATCTCAGCTTTATTTATACCTAATTCCTTTTGCAGACAATTAATTGCAGATGTTTTAGATGCCTTAATCGGCATAACTTCTAAGTATGTTGATTTAGAGGGATATATGTTCAGCTCCACCGATTTGATATTTTCTTTTAATATATTTATTTCATCGGCACTTGACATACATAAAATCTTATTAGGACCTGTCCCTTCTTTTTTCCACAACTTGATTAACTCTTTGAAATCTATAATTTTCGGAGTAATATTTGTTATTTCACTTTCTTGTATAGCCCAATAGTCCATCTCTTCTATATACCATTCGTCGTCTTTATATAAACTAATGTGAATATTATGTTCTTTAACTAATTTATATATTTTCTCAAATTCTAAGACATTTATAAATTCTTTGGAAAGTACTTTGCCTTCTTTGTCTAAAATCAAAGCCCCACTGTAGCAAATAATTGGTTGTTCTATTTCAAGTTCTCTTTGTAAAAACTTTATTCCCTTCGGCATTCTAGCAGAAACTAATATCACAGGTATATTCTTTTTATTTGCAACTATATCGATTGCGGCTTTTACTTTCTCAGTAATTTTGTGATTAGAATTTAATAAGGTTCCATCAATATCTAAACATACCATTTTAAAATTATTCATAAACAAATCCCCCTAAAACATTTTACATTTATAACACTAACTTAGTTTTACAATATATAACTTGGATATCTTTTTTTGTCTAACAGATAACCTATCCTAAGCAATAATCAGTTGAATATCATAATCCTCTATAATCTTTGTAAAAGCAGAAGGTGGCATTTTATCAGTGATTATAACATCTATTTGATCCCAATTTATACCTTTATAATAACTTAAGCGTTTAAATTTCTCATATTCAGCAAGAACAATTACTGTATCAGCCTTTTTTGCAGCCGCTTGCTTAATAACAGCATCTTCTTCATCCACATAATAAATCCCATCTTGTGTTATGGATGCTGCTCCTAAGAATGCTATATCGAACCTTAATCCATCGATGTAATTTATCCAGTCGGCTTTATAAAAAAATCTATTTTTATTATTAAGAAGTCCCCCAATAGAATTAACTGATATATCTTTCTTTTCAGAAAGCACTTCAATATTATCTAGTGAATGGGTAAGTACCCAAATAGGTTTATTGATCTCTTTTGATAAAAAGTTTATTATTGTAGAAACATCGAAAAAATAATGCTTATCTTCCTCAATAAAATCTAAAGCTCTTTTTGCAATATCTCTCTTCTCCTCTGAATAGGCTTCAATTCTCTCTCTATACTCTTTAATGGTGTTTTTTAAAATTGGTAAGCTTATTCCTCCATGAGTACGAATCGCAGTTCCATTATCAATAAGCTTCAAGATATCACGACGCGCAGTATCTCTCGATACATTGAACATTTCACAAATATCATGAATAGACATTGTATTATGATCATTTAAATATTCTAATATTTTTAAAAGTCTTTCTTCCTGATACATTACTTCTCCACCTTATTTCTTAGTTTATTAAATATACAGTTCCTAACTCACCAATTAACTTATATCTTTTCACTACATGATAATTAAGCAATTAGGATTAATTTCAATGTTTTTTGTTTTTATAATATCTACAAAGAAAGCTACTGACAATGGATCAACAATAATAATATTTATTTTATCTAAAGCTAATCCTTTATAGTAATTATTAGTTTCATATTTCTGATGCTCAGCAAGTAAAATCACCTTTTTAGACCTTTTTATAACCTCTTGTTTTATAAAAACATCTTCTTCATCTTCATAATAAATTCCCTGTTCCATTGTTATGGATAAAAATCATAGCCTTTTCAACAATTTTTTCTTTCTCATCAATATTTAAATTTAATCTTTCTCTATATGACTGCATATTATTTTCGCTTGGATTTTTACAGCTAATTTCTTTATCCATGTAATCACCTCTATATTAACAATAAGCTTTTATAAGTAATAAGTCAAATATTTTTAAGTGATTATAAGTATTTTGTTTTTATTACATGCATAAAAACTATTTAAATTAAGTTTTATTCAATTTTTAATCTATGACACTTCCTACAATACATAAAAAGCACTTACGCTATGTATCAAATAAATGTTGGTAATATATCAAACTTTTAATTAAGCCCATATTCGAATTAACTTTTATTTGATCCTCAATTTATCATGCTTTCTACTACACATAAAAAGACACTTATGTTATGTATCAAATAAATGTTGGTAGGATATCAGACTTTTAATGAAACACATTTTCAAATCAACTTTTATTCGATTCACAAATTATCATGCTTTCTACTGTACATAAAAAAACACTTATCCTATGTATTAAATAAATGTTGGTAATATATCAAACTTTTAATGAAAATCGAATATAATTATTCTTAGAAAGGAGTGATAACTTGAATACAGAAAATATCATCGGTTTAATAATTTTAATTACTTTTTATGTCAGTTATTTTACCAAAGCATTTCTTCAAAGTAGAAATGGCATTAAGACTGATAGGATGGGTAAGGGTAGCAAACCTAAGAAAACTCTTATAATAGAAATATGCTTAAAAATTTCCACTATTCTTATAGCCCTAATTCAACTAATTAGCATTATATTTATAAAAAAACTTCCTCTTATATTAGAAAGCAATACAATAAGATATATAGGCTTTTTTATTGCTTTACTGGGCGTAATAATATTTATAACTGCAATGGCAACCATGCGTGATAGTTGGAGAGCTGGAGTTGATAATACTCAAAAGACTAAGCTAGTTAAGGCAGGAATCTATAAATACAGTAGAAATCCTGCATTTGTTGGATTTTATTTATTATACATTGGTATTTCACTGTCCTTCTCTAATGTAATTAACATATTATTTACCTGTGCTACAATTTTGATTTTCCATTTTCAAATATTAGAAGAAGAAAAGTTTCTTCCTACAATTTTTGGCCAAGATTATCTGGATTATAAAAACAGCACATGTCGTTATATTGGAGCTAAAAAGTAATAAAAATATTTATAGTGTGGGAAGCATCAGGAAGTCATATATCATATACAACACATAAATGCTTTCCATAATAAACTAAAAGAATGGATGTATAGTCTTCACAATGTCGCCATAAAATACCTTGCTAACTACATGTACTGATTTAAATGATTACAGTTTTTAATACTGAGAAGGATAATGTAAAGACTAGACATATTTTAGTTCAGTCACAAACATCTCATTCTGAAACGAAGTTAAAGGATTTTAAAATCAAGTAAGTAGTTTATAACTAATTATGTTAAATATTTGAATAATTGTATTACTATGTTGTATAATTCAATAAAGATATAATAGTAAGAAAATGCAGATATTATTTATATAATCATTGGATACTGTAATTCAGATAAAATTAAATTGCTTCTGAATTTATCTTACATGCTTATAAATGAATATTAATGCGTGAATATGTGGGGGAGATAAAATGCTATATAAAATAGGTAAAAAGACCGCAGGTATTGGCATAATCTTAATGAACATTTTTACAATTGTTGTCTTTCTGTTAGTTATACTTAAAATATTGCCATATAATTCTATTGGAGGCGGAAGATTAGATAGTTACCAAACTGCATATCAAACAGCAATCACCAGTATTTTTATAATGTGTTTTGGAATACCAATTGTTGCAATAGCATCTGGATTGATTAAATTCGGACGGTTCAAATTTTTTTTAAAAGTATACTTATGGCTATCATTTGTTTTTGTTTGCTTAAATACAATTGCTAATTTACTTGGTGTAACATTATTTGAGAAGATTATTATGGCTTTAGTTACAGTCATACAAGCAATACTTTTCTTTCGTTTAGCAACAGATAAAGATTCAACGGAGAATACTAATTTGGAAATATGATAGAGAACATGAGCATAATCTTCATTATTCTAAATTGCATTTTTAATAAAATGTGATTTAAGGGAAGTCATTTTTGACTTCCCTTAAAAATTGTCATATTATCAACACCGTTATTAACCATAGTCTTTCTTTAAAAACCTTAAAATAAGGTTGTTTTAAATCGTACGCTTATGATTTAATTATTTTAAATATGACATATCACTTAATCGTCTAATAATATGCTTTCCATCTTGAGTCTCAGTCATAAAGGAAACTCCACCAGCCATACCAAATAAATCGCATTTATTTAAAGCCTCAATATCTAACCCAAGCCACATAGCATTAAAGATACTCAATGTATCACCGTGCGAAACTATGATTATATTTTCATTTTTATCTGCTAATATAATTCTATAAAAATCTAATAATCTGTTCCATACATCTCTACGTGATTCTGCATCATGGAACATCCTATCATCAACCGTTTTTTCTTGACATTGAATGTTTTCTCTTAACCATTGTACTGATTTACCTACTGCTACCCCCAAATTTCGTTCCCTTAATGCTTCAGTAAGAATTGGAGTTATAGCTAAGTGCTTAGAAACTATTTCTGCAGTATTCTTGGCACGCAATAAATCCGATGAATACATTATATATTCTTTCCCTTGTAATTCTGCTGCTAACTTTGTGCCTATTTTATCTGCTTGGATTTTCCCCAAATCAGATAAATCCCAATCTGTCCATGAACCAACCATTCCGTTTGTATGATGAATTGATTGTGTATGTTGAATTGTAATGATGCTTTTCATATGATACTCCTCAATTCCAATCTAATATATTATTCTTTAATATGATTCATAAATAAATTATAGATATCTCAGTTCTACTCTACAAAATTTTGTTGCTGATTCTATTAACTATTAATTAAAACTAAATTACATAGTTAAATCTTATTGAACACTGGTTTAAATATTTTCTCACTTACTTATATCATTTAGAATTTAGTGATTATAGACTATCAATCAACACTAAGTATCCTAAGAGCATTATTTAAATTTATAATAATATTTAAATTTATAATATTATTTAAATATTATTTTTACTCCTGCTTTATCTAAATAATAGAATTATTACAATATTTATATTTAGCTAGAGGCTTTCCTTTAATTAAAATTTTCTACAACGCATATCCACATTTTTCCTGATGATTTACCAACATTTATTTAATACAGTATCTCAGTGGTTTTTATAACTATAAGACTCACACTTAAGAACTGTATTTAACATAATCATTTAAATCCAACTGTCTTCGTAAGATCTTTTTACCGCAATGCATGTCCACCTAGTTCTTGAAATTCTAACAACATTTATTTAATACATATCCTCAGTGTTTTATACTACATAAATACCTGAATAAATGAAACATCTATAATTATCATTTCATTTAAATATATTTAGCAATACTACTTGTCCATTGCAATCTTTAAAAACCACCAACATTTATTTAATACATACCTTCAGGGTTTCATATTACTATACAAACCACTCTAACTCCAACCTACTTCATAAAAGCATCCTTCCATTCATCTTGCTCTACCATATCTTCAGATTCAACTACTTCTAAAATTTCTTCATCTAATTTCACCTTATTTATGTACTGACTATAAGAATTGCAGGAATGCCTAGCATCACAATGTCTGCATACTGCAGTGCCAAATGGAGCTTTCTGCCCTTTCTTAACTTCTTTTAATTTTGACAGAGGTGGTGCTTTAAATTCTCCCTCTTCAATTTTATCTACAGTTTCACCAAAGCATTTTATCTGTTTTTCGAACTCATTATTATCAATTTCAAGTTCAACAATAGGATTCCAATCATCGATTATATCTACTGCTATTTCGTCGCCAATACTGGTTGCTTGTCTAAGTTTTGGAGGAGGGGCAGTTGCTATTACTGCCATATTATTTATTTCAGTGCCCTTAAGGTTTTTCCACATATGAGCGTAAACATTAAGCTGTCCTCTATATAGATCCTTATCATTTCGAACTTCTTCTGCATTATGAATTTTTATATCATACAGTGTTATATTGTCTTCCTTTTCTACTATATCTACAATACCTTCTATTGTATATTTTTTCCCCTTTGGAGTTACTTGCTCTGGCAGTATTAGCTTAACCTCAGCTTCTGTCATATCTTTAGCTACTTTTCCTAGCTTTTCATAATATAATTTTACCTGCTGCCATGCAAACTCTTTCATGTTTAAAGTTATGGAACGTCCAGTTTCGTATTTTAATTCTTCGTAATTATCCTCAAATAGCTCTCTCAATTTCTTTATATCCATACTATACCCCTCATCCCATTTTACATATGCTTAAGATATAATTACGTACTCTTTACGCAACGCTTCTGATAAAGAAGCTATAAGCCTCCAATTTCAACTATTAAGTTATGCATGCCACCATTTTGCATTGCTGATTATTATCCTTAGACTTGAGATTCGGTATATCTTTTAAAATTATCTAAAATTGATTGCCATCCATTTTTCTGCATCTCAATGGGATTAGTATCCTCTGCTTCAAAAGCTTCATTAATCTCTGTTTTATCACCTTGATCTATAAAGGTTATTTGAACTTTTCTTTCATCTCCTAAAGTGTAAGCTAGAACTTCATGCAATTTAACTTCATCATAAATACCCCCAAAATCAAAGCCAAAACTTCCATCTTTAGCTTCCATTCTTGAAAGAAATTTACCTCCAACTCTTAAATCATTTTCTGCAACAGTAGTATGCCAATCTTCTGAAGCGCTGTTCCACTTCTTTATATGCTCAGGCTCTGTCCAGCATTTCCATACCTTTTCTACTGGTGCATTTACCGTTGTCATTATATTTATTGTTTTATTATTTTCCATAATAGTTCTCTCCTTTAATATAAGTTTATATTTTGATTTTATTGTTTTATGGATGTACCACTTCGTAATAAAACTTATATTTTTAAATTCTCTCACCAGAAGCCATGAGAGTTTTAAAAATAGATTTCGGTTCGAACTGGTACATCTATACATCAATAATCTTAGTATCTTCTAGTTTTCTTTTCATATGCTTCTCATTTCTATATAATAATTATGGATATCTTCTAAGGTATTATGCACCAAGCTACCAAAGAAGGTTATGGTAGTTCTAGCTGGCACAAAGTTGTATTTTTTATATATCATATATTTTCTAGGGCAATCATTGTAAGCTAAATAATGAGTTGTATAGGAATAAACCTTTGCTATAGTTTCATCTTTCTTATTAGCTTTTGGCATTGAATCTACCTCTAAACTTTGAATTAAAGGTAATCTGGCATTTGCAATATCATCCTTAAAATATGGATGCATTCTCTGACCTAAACCTCTGAAATTTGGTATTATAAGTAAAATCTCTGCTCTGGACAAAGCTACATAATAAGATCTCATTCTATCAAAATGAGCTATTTTATTTAATGGTTCATATTCTCCATTTAAATAAGGTCTTACTAAAGCCTCCAATTTGTTCTCATTGTTCATAACTGGTGGCACCGCTCCTAAAATAACTACAGGAAATTCTAAACCTTTTGCCTGATGTATAGTTAGAAATGAAACTCTACCTTTTGGTATTGGCTCAGCTTTAATCTCATAATCTCCTTCTTCTCTTTTATATAAAGCTCCTAAATAAGAAGTTACAAATACCCTCACGAAGGTTTCTTCATAGAGTGCTTGTCCGGTTATTAATCCGACGTTATGTTCAATAAAAAAGTGAAGATAATTAGTTATATTAGATAAATTATAAATAGGACCTTCATCAATACCATTTTCAGCATCGTCAAAAACTTTTTTGAATCTATCAAAACCGCATAGCTGATAAAATAAATCTAATAGGTTCCAGTCTAAAGAATTAATTCTCGTAATAAGCCATCGATAATTTAGGTTTATACCTTCATTGATCTTCTTTTCTATTATTCTTTCTAAGGATTTTTTATTAATTTCCTTTTGACCTGTTTCTGACAATTTGTCCTTTAATGCCTTCTTCAAATTTTCACAGCTTTTTCTATCCATTGAGTCATTTAATGAAATATTACTTTTTTCCAAATACTTTAGTATTTCAAAATAATCATTTTTTAAGTTGTCTAATTCAAATATTGTTTTATCAATAAAGCATTGAAGTTCATAATCCTCAGCTATTATATTCTCTGCTGAAAATAAGCACTGCTGTATCCAATCATTAAACTCCTTATGCTTTCCTACATTAAATCTCTCTTCTATTTCTGGTGTTCCAAATAAATAAAAGATCAACCCAAAAATGTCCATGGGTTCAGGATTATCAAAAAATCTGCCTGCACGAGGTGCATAGACCTCTATTCCTACCTTTTTAAACTCAGCCTTTAATTTTGGTGCATTACTGTTACCTTTTAAGTAAGTGAACAACACTGCAACCTCTGATGGATCTGAAATCACCTTTTTATCTAGCATTTCTTTTACTTTTAAAGCAATTTCTCTGTACACTTTATCTGGAGATTCACCTACAGTGGTTACTACTGAGATTCCATTATCAGAACTATGCGCTTTTATGTCTTTATCTACATTTCTATAGAAGCTACCGTTTAAAGTTTCATTTGCCCAGTTTTCTTTTTCCATAAAATTCGTATAATACTCAACAATCTTCTTTCTAGATCTATAGTTAATATTTAGTTTAATCTTCTTTGGTTCAATATCTAAATAATCTTTACATCTAATATCAAACTGAACAAAATTTTCAACTGTTGCACCTCTAAATCTATAAAGCGACTGATCATCGTCACCTACAACGCAGATATTCTTGAATTTATTTGCAAGCTTAAAAAATATCTTTTCTTGAATGTTATTAGTATCTTGATATTCATCTATAATGATGTGTTTAAAAATCTTTTCACTATTATAGCTTTCACATAAAACCATATAGCCAAATTGCTGGAGTAATGATAAGTCAATAGTTTGTCTTGGTTCATTTTTGAGACTTTCAAGATAAAATTTATATAATTTTCCGAGCATCGAAAGTGTTTCATCACCTTCTGGATTATTTATCACTCTATCTACTTCTATACACTCTTCTGAAAATCTATTAAATAGAGCTATTAAAGAATTTACTATGGAATTCTTAGAAATAGATCTAGCCCCTAAGTATTCTTTTATTTCTTCCTTATATGTATCAGTAAGTCCCAAGACTCTTTCAGCTCTACCTAAGAATTTATTACTGCTGACATAAAAATACTGATCTATCTCCTGCATGATAATAGGGCGTTTTTTCTTCAAGTCATTTTTAAATCTTTTATCTAAAATAAATCTTTGACATAATGAATGTACCGTCCCTACATACATATTAGAAATATCATAGTGCTTTTTTGTTTCTGCTGTGGCAAGCGCCAGCAGTGAAGTTAGACCTGCTTTAAGTTGCTCCGCTGCTTTCTCTGTAAAGGTACTTAAAAATATTTCTTCCGGTTTAACATCATGAAATACTATTAGATTTACACATCTCCATAACAATACTCTAGTCTTACCTGAACCAGGACCAGCCACTAGATATAATGGACCATTTATATTCTTTATAGACTCTTCTTGAGCTTTATTAGGGTTAAATCCACTTTTAATAAATAAATCCTCTATTCTAATAACACTCACCCTCTCATCCCTATATTGTGTATTATTTTACCATACTAATTACCCTTACACTACTATCATCTTACATATTACCTAGAATGTTTTAAAATTTTCATTCTAATTTAACTATTAAATATTTTCTAGAAAGAATAGCTTCCAGCTTTCTTATCAATCTCTCCTAACTTCTGGCATAGATAATTTTAAAACCCTAGTAGAACTACAATATTCTCTACTAGGGTCTTTTCTAAAACTACATTTATTAAGTTAATTATCTAAAAGTTATTTCAGAAGCTTGCATATTATTTAAGGGTACTTATTTTATTCCTAATCAGAATTCAAACTCAATTCGCTTACGGGTTCTTCTATTGGTTTTACTAACGTATTTAAAGCAAATTTAATAATCATACCTACTATTCCAACAATTACAGCATAAGTTATAATCTTTGTGTCGTATAGATATCCAAATATAAAGTTTCCTAGTATACTTCCAATTGCAAACATCATTAGTAACATTGAATTATATCTTCCTAAGAACTCACTATTAACTTTCTTTTGGCTAATTGTTAAGTAAAATACTCCATAATTAGCAAATGATAAGTAGAATACAAATGATACCACAACTAAAAACACAACCATCATTAAATTATTTTCCTTTAAATAGCTAAAGATTGTTCCATTTGCAAGTAAAAGCATACTGGCAATCCCCAAAAGCATTCCACTCATACTGAAATTTAAAGCCTTAATCTCATTCATCTTTTTATTAATTCTAGGTATAGTAAGTACCATAGAAACAGACGCTATAGAAATTGCAGTTTGAACAACAGAGTAGTTTTGGTCACTTCCATTAAAAATATTTTTTATTATAAACGGCATACCAACAGTAAACAATGGTAGTACAAATACATAACTAAACATTCCATTCAATGCAAGTGAAAATATTTGTTTATCTTTAAATAGAGTGATTCCTGATTTAATATCACTAAATACGGAATTTCTCTTTCTATTTGGAATATCTTTAAATTTATAAAGTGTTGCAATAAACGCCATTAAGAAAAACGTTACTGCATCAATACCTATAACAAATTCAATCCCCTTACTATGATATATTAATGCAGCTATCATAGGTGCTATGATTTGTCCTATTTGCAAAGCTGTTCTGTATATCATATTTCCCTTCACAAGATCCTCTCTTTCCAGTATATGTGGAATTACTGTTGAAACGCAGGGTTGATATATTACTGAACAAATACCAAATATTATGGCCATAATATAAATTCCAGTTATACCTAGTGACCCTTTACTACTTAGTGCAATGAACAATACAAGGACCACGCCTCTTATTAAGTCAAATCCTACCAATATTTTCTTCTTGTCTAGCCTATCTACTATTACTCCTGCAATTGGACCTAAAACAATATTAGGAATAACAGCTAATGTTAGAATAAAAGCAAACTTAGATGCTGATCCAGTTAACTTTAATATATACAATGCTAACGCAAAATCGAGAAATGCATCTCCCATTATAGTGATAATTGATCCTGAGACAAACAAACTAAATGTTCTATTCTTAAATAAATTCATAATATTATCCTCCTAGATGAACTTAACTCTCCTGCAGTAATCAAACATGTCAGAAAAATTATATTCTTTTATTTTGGGCCATTGGAATCCTAACATACTTAGAATCATATTTGTCTTACCTTGTTCTATGTGAATCCTATTCGCATGGCTTTCTAATATCTCTGCATTTAAATCACCAAATAGATGTATCATTAAATTTTGAACATATTCTACCATATTTGCATCATCATTATGAAGATACAAATAATCAAAGAATTCATCAATTGAAACCTTACTTACATTTAAATTATATTTATCATTCGCTATTACATTTGGGATATTTCCTAGATATGGATTTCTAATGTGATAAATTTGATTTTTTAGCTCTGCTCTATTAAATAATAAAACTATTGCAAGACTTACATAATCAACAAAAGAACAATCAAAAGGTATATCTATATCTGGAACCTTCTCCATTCTTATAAAAGACTTGAGTATTAAATAAAAAGCATTGTTATTAATATTTTCTTGAAATTTTCCATTTGCAGAATTACAAGTTATATTAGCGATTCTAAAGATGTTAGCGTTTATACCTTCTCTTCTGGCTCTTATTACTGCTTTTTCTGCAATTAGTTTAGTTTTCCCATAATATCCTTGTATCTTTTCATCGCTTATATCTTCCTCATATTCAGAAAACATCTCAGCTTTATTACTATTCATCAAACCTTGTCCCACAGCAAGTGAAGAGATATAATTTACATCCTTAAATTTTATATTCTTTGCAAAACTTAATATCCTTTCTGTAGCAAGTACATTTGCTTCATGGAACTCTTGATATCTTCCAAAATGATTTGCATTAGCCGCTGAATGTATGATACAGTCTACTTTTTCTGAAAGTTCCTTATACTCGTCCTCGCCTAGTCCAAAGTTTTCATGAGCTAAATCCCCATCTACAATAAATATTCTTTTTTTGAATCTATAATAAAAATCCTCATCGAAGTAATATTTAATCTTTTCTTCAAGTCTTTTCCCAGAATCAATACTATTACTTGACCTAACAATTGCATATACATTACTTTCAGTAGAATTCATTAATCTAGAAAGTATGTGCACGCCTAGATACCCAGTTACCCCTGTAAGCAAGATATTTTCGTATTTATCTTTTTTATTTAAATTTATATTTTCATAAATTTTATTTTTTTCTTTATAATCTAAAACTTTAACTTTTAGTTCTTTATCTTCTATTATAGATCCAGCTGTGGGGCTACATTTTAAAACTTCTTTTATATTATCAAGCTTTTCTTTTAAGTTGGCATTAATGCATCTAATATTTATAGCTAAGCTATTTATTGTGTTGTATTTATACACATCTGCCAAACTTACGTCAAATTTTCCTCTTAATTTCCCAACAAATATTGAAGCTTGCAAGGAATCAATCCCCATTGCTAATAAGTCATCAAATATATTAACCTCGTTATAACCTGTTAGCTCAAACCATGCATCTGCAATATCTTTTTCTTTTTCTGTATAGTTATTATCCTGCCTTCCTATAAGCTTAATTCTAGGTTTATCACCATAATTTTTATCTAAAGAACTTACATATCCTTTATAACCTTCCATAGCCTTATCTAATTGTTCAACTATATTATCAGGTAAATTTTCTTTTTTAATAAATTCATATACCTCTATAAATTTATGTTCCACCGATCTATTTCTAGGTAAGTTGAACCAGCATCTATTTCTATCAAAGTGATATTTAGGCAGGCTGACCTTTCTTCTACTCCCATCTCTATAAAACTTCTCCCAATCTATATCTACACCCTTTTCGTATAATTCACATAACTCCTTAAGTGCGTCTACATCTTTCCTGCTACTTTCCAAAAATCTGTTAATACTGTAATCTACTCTCTTAGCGAATTTAGCCTTGTCTTCTTCAGAACTCTCAGTAAACATATATTTTTCTAGAGTCTTATTACTTAAATCAGCAATTTTATTTCTTAAATCTTCTTCATCTCTAACAATTAATGCCACTCTATACTTGCAATGCTTTCTACCAGTTTTAACTGTGTAACATATATCAGAAAAGCTAATCTGTTCTTTACGATTTAAGAAATCTCTATATTCAGCAATTAATCCATTTAAAGATGCTAAACTCATTGCTGAAAAGGTTATAATATCTAAATCACTATTTTCTTTTATATCTTCACTAAACTTTTTTGGTTCCTCAAGTATTAAGTGACCATTTGTCCCGCTCATTCCAAAGCTACTAACTCCACATCTAAGCAATTCTCCATCATTAGTCCAATCACTAAGCCTATCATTTACGTAAACTGGAGAATTTTTAAAATCTATATTTCTATTTGGTACTTTAAAGTTTATATTTGGTGGAATCTTTCTATTTTTTATCGCCATTATAGCTTTTATAATACCAGCTAAGCCTGCTATACCATCTGTATGTCCAATATTCGTTTTTGCAGAACCTATTGCACAGAATTGCTTTTTATCAGTGTACTTATTAAAAGCATTTGTAATTGCTTTTATTTCTATTGGATCCCCTAATTTAGTTCCTGTTCCATGAGCCTCAATATATGAAATTGTTTCAGGACTTATATTTGAATTCTTCCAAGCATCTAAAATAACATTTTCTTGAGCTTTCGCATTAGGTGCTGTGATTCCGATTGAACTCCCATCTTGGTTAATAGCACTTCCCTTAACAACTGCATAAATTTGATCCTTATCTCTAATAGCAGCATCTAAAGACTTCAATAATATTGCAGCACATCCTTCACCTGTATTAGTACCATCAGAACTATCATCAAAAGTTTTGGTCAAGCAATCAGAAGATTCTATCCCAATCTTGACTCTTTCTATTGATTGTATGCCAGGCAAAATAGCTATATTTGTACCTCCAACTAGAGCCATCTCACAGTCACCATTTCTTATCCCTTGACAAGCTTGATGTATGGCAGTAAGTGCTGACGAACAAGCAGTATCTATTGCTAATGCAGGTCCTTTTAAATCTAAAATATAGGATAATCTACTCGCCATAACAGATTTTAAATTTCCAAGCACAATACTGCCAATAAAGGAAGGATCTGCATGCTCAATATACTTACTGTATTGTTCAACTATACTATTACATACAGCCATGTATATTCCTGTTTTTGTACCTTTTATTTTATTACCTGCATATCCAGCATCCTCTAATGCTTGCCATGCTATTTGCAAAAAAATCCTTTGATTAGGATCCATTAACTGTGCTTCATTTAAATTAATACCAAAAAAACCGTTATCAAACTTATCAATTTCTTTCATGTATGATAATTTATCGTATTTTAGTTCTTGGTTTTTATTCTTAATACCAACATATTCAAAGTATTTATCTACATCCACTTTTCGTTCCTTTGGAAGCTCACACACTCCATTTTCTCCATTTTTAAGCAACTCCCAATATTCGTCTAGATTATCGGTTGATGCAAACTTACATGATATACCAATAATTGCCACATCATTGTTAGATAGCTCTTCTACAATTACCTCTCTATTTTCACTAGCATCAGAATCAAATATATCAAATTGTAAATCCTCTAGATCAATAAACATATTAGACAAATTCATCCCTCCTTATAAGTATGGAAACTTCCTTAACCTTATAATTTATTTTCTTATAGTTTCTAATTCTTGCATTGGTTAAGTCTATAGCTGTATATTGTATCTTACTGATAAACTGACATGCGTTTTATTCAACCAATGCAACTGCTGCCTTTTACCAAATTTATATTATATGAAAGTTTTTAAAGTACTTTTCAGTATTTGTTTCCTTAAATAACTGTCGAAATCTTTCCACTTGTTCAGCCTTTGTTGTTCCTTTAGTTTTAAAAACTGATTTTAACATCTCTACAGCACTATTCATTTGTTCAATGGAAGGTTCTATATTTTTCGCTTCTAATTCCAATCTAAGCCTTTCTATCTTTTCATAAGGCTCTACTACGCCTTTTTTATATTGTTCATTATTTGAGTTATAATTCTTTGTACTTACAGCCATACCTAAGCTTCTAGAAATTATATTGTACCTTTTATTTCTTAGTTTACTTTCTACATTTTCTTTTAAACTTACAACATCATCCTTTTTATCATAACTATATGCTCTAATATTTTTCATATTAGCTTTTGCTAAATTTCTTAATGTAGCCCTTGGACCAAATTCAACTATGGTATCTACACCATTTTCACTCAAATAATCCATTGTGCTTTTCCATCTTACAGGCTTAACAATTTGACTGGTTAACATATCTGCAATATTATCTTCTATCCTATATGGTAGAGCCGTAACATTTGATATTACATTGTATTTCAAATCATTAAACTTGTATTTGTCTAATTCACTTTTCAACTTTTCTGCAGCTTTTTCCATTAGCGGAGAGTGGAAAGCCGAACTAACATTTAAACCAATAACCTCTGCTCCTCTACTTTTTAACACCTCACCAGCGCCTTTTACAGCTTCACTCTCTCCAGATATAACTAAATTATCAGCCCCATTATAATTGGAAATACAAATAATATTTCCTTCTGATAAAATTCTATCAATCTCATCAGATACGATTTTTTCACTAATATTTCTAATTGCCATCATCGAGCCACTTTTTGTTTTTTCTGATTCTTTCATGAATTTACCTCTAAGTCGGACTAGTCTCAAAGCATCTGCAAACTCGATAGCTCCTGCTCCTACTAACGCAGAGTACTCACCAAGACTATGACCTGCTAAAAAGGATGGTTCGATTCGTAGTTCTTGCATATAAACCCTCATTTGAGCTATACTAACTGTTAAAATACACGGCTGAGTATTTTCAGTTTTTGATAGTTCTTTCAAATCTCCGTTGAAACATAGATTTCTTAAATCAAAGCCAAGTATTTCATTCGCTTCTTCAAAGGTTTGTCTGACAATTGCAAATTCATCATACATACCTTTACACATTCCTACATATTGTGAGCCTTGACCTGAATATAAAAAAGCAAGTTTACTCATATTTACCTCATTTCTACTGATTTATTTAATCGATAAAATTAATATAATTGCGGTTATCTATTTATTATTTATAACAATGATAACCTCTGATTTGCCATTTACTTAGTTACACCTATTACTTTATTTATTAAATTGGCATAATTATTGAACAATACATGAATTCTGTCATCTTTTAAATTTTTTTCATTATATAAACACTCAAATTCATTATTAATAGTACTGAATGCAATAATTAAGTCATAGTTGTTAAACTGATTTCTATCAAATCTATCAACACTTGCAAAAATTACTGTTCTAGAATTATAATTACTCTCTCTTCTCTCTAGTCTAGACAAACTAAGCCTATACTTGCTATCATCTTTACATTTTTCAAGCTCTTTCTCCATCAAACTAATAATTTCATAAAAATTCTTTATCTTACTAATGTCAATTTTTATTTCACTTACAACATCATCTGAATTCAACAATACGTTAATATTTATTTCCTTTTTCTTAGATGCTTGTGCTAATAAAAATACATAACTAGCCAGAAATAAATGTTCTTTTTTAAAATTATTATTTTTGCATAGCTTATTCATCATGTTAATTGCTTCAGAACTCATTTTATATTTCAATACCCTTGATTTACTAAGCTTTCTATCTGAAACTATATATTCATCTTTAAATTCTACCGTTTCTAAGACTTTGTTTGCTCTGGTACTTTTTTGCTCAGCCTGTTGAATAAAAGTTGCCAAACTATTTATAGTAGGATAAGCAAATATATCTGCCACTTCAATAACTCTGTCGCTGTATAACTTCTTTAATTCATTATGCATAGATATAAGCTTCATAGAATCTCCGCCTATATCAAAAAAATTATCATATATTGCTATCTTCTCATTTCCAATAATATTTACCCAAATGTTTTTAATGCTCTTTTCAACTTCAGTAGTTTCTTCCTCTTTTAAATCTTCAGAGTCTGAATTAATAGCCTCCATTTTGGAGATGGCTTTCAAATCTACTTTTCCATTAAAAGTAATCGGTATTTTTTCTACTTGAATAAATTCTTGTGGAATCATGTAAATAGGGAGAATGGCTCTTAAGTATTGTCTCAATTCATTGGAACTTATATCTTCTTTGACTACGTAATATAAGATCAGATCTTTTTCTCCTAATTTGTTATCAATACAGACAATTGCGCAGCTTTGTATTTTCTCATTTTTTTGTACCGCTACTTCTATTTCTGCTATTTCAATTCTAAAGCCTCTTATCTTAACTTGATTATCTATTCTACCTAGATATTCGATATTACCATCTGCAAGCCATCTCGCTAAATCTCCAGTCTTGTACATCTTTTTTCCAGGTTCAAAAGGATTATCAACAAATTTCTCTCTTGTTAATTCTTCTCTGTTAATGTATCCTCTTGCCAGGTTAGCCCCAGCTACACATAGCTCTCCTGGTACTCCTATTGGCGCTGTTTCACCGTCCTTTGACAGTATATATACAGAGGTGTTTTGGATTGGCTTTCCTATAGGTATATTTTTATACTGCTTGTCCACAATAAAGCTTGTGCTTACTACTGTGTTTTCTGTTGGCCCATAGTTGTTAACTAGCTTATAATTTGTTTCCTTGTAGGTTTTAAGTTTATCCGCTCCTGTTAGCAACACTCTTAAAGACTTACTTTCAAAGTTTATAAACTGCTCACATACTTGAGTTGGAAGAAAGCTTATTGTTATACCTTTTTCGTTGTAGTATTCATGCAGTCTCTCTACATCTAACATTATGTCCTTTGGTATTATCTCTATGGCTGCTCCCTTTATTAAGTAAGGGAATATCTCCCATACAGAGGCATCAAATGCAAAGCCTGCATACTTCGTAGCCTTATCCTTTTCGCTAACTTCATAATAGTCATTATGCCAGTTACATAGATTTACTAAAGCCTTGTGCTCTACCATTACTCCCTTAGGATTTCCTGTTGTTCCTGATGTATAGATAACATAGGCTAAGTTTTCCTCACAGCACACCTTGTCCAAGTTACTATTATCTCTTCCGTATAACTCTTTATCATCTAAGTTAATAGTCTCTCCACTAAAATCAACTTTTTCCATCAACTTTGTTTGCGTTAAAAGTATCTTTGCATTACTATCAGTAAGCATATACTTTATTCTATCTTCTGGATATTCCGGATCTATTGGTAAGTAGGCTCCTCCTGACTTTAAAATTCCCATTATCCCAACTAGCATATCAACTGAGCGTTCCATCATTATTCCAACTATGCTCTCTGAACTTATGCCTTTTTGCCTTAACACCCTAGCCAATGAATTAGCTTTTTCATTCAATTGTTTATAGGTCAAATGGCAGTTTTCATACCCTACAACTATATTGTCTGGAGTCTTAACTACTTGCTCCTCAAACAATTCTTGTATTGTTTTTCCTGATTCATAAGCTCTATTTGTAGCATTAAATTCATAAATAACCTTGTTCTTCTCTTCTTTACTCAACATATCTATCTCTGATAGCTTCACGTCAGATCGCTCTGCTACACAAGTTAATATGTTTACATAACTTGTAATCATTCTTTCTATTGTGTCTTTTTTGAATAAGTTCACACTATATTCCAAGTTAAATTTAATTGAGTTTTCTAACTCACAAGCTGCTAAAGTTATATCAAATTTGGATATTTCAAGACCTAAACTAATATTACTTATGTCTCCGTTTCCATCATTCATATTTTCTAATACAAACATTACATCAAACATAGGATTTCTACTTGCATCTCTTTTTATATTCAATTTATCAACTAGATTCTCAAATTGGTATTCTCTATTATCAAAATCATTTATTGTATTATCTTTTACCTCTTCCAGAAAATCTCTGTAAGCCTTGTTTCCTGATGGATAGTTTCTTAGAACCATAGTGTTTACAAACATTCCTACAACATTTTTCAGTTCCAACCTTACTCTTCCTGCCTCTACAGTTCCTACAACAATATCTTCTTGTCCACTATATTTTGATAGTAAAATATTAAAAGCTGATAATAGTACCATATATAAGGTAGAACCTGTTTGCTTGGCCAAATCATTTAACTTAAAAGCTAGACCTTCACTTATTTCAAAATCTACTTTGCTTCCTTCTGACTTTTTTACTTTAGGTCTTTCATAATCAGTTATTAAGTTTAATACAGGAACATCATTCTCAAATCTCTTTAACCAATATTGTTCTTGTATTTTCAAAGCTTCTTGTTGCTCTTTACTGTTTTGCCATTCAGAATAATCCTTATATTGGATTTCTAGCTCCTCAACAGATTGTCCATTGTAAATCCTATTGAATTCATCCATTATTAACGCCCTTGAAACTCCATCTACTACTATGTGATGAAAATCTAACATGAGCACATAATCTTTATCTTCTAACTTAACAAGTTTGCCTCTCAATAACGGTGCCTTTTCCAAGTCAAATGGTTTTACAAAACTGCTTATTTCATCATTTATATTTGCCCTACTTATTTCTTTATATTTAAAATCCAGTTTACATTCCTGATTTATCTTTTGAACCAATTCACGATCTATAATTCTAAAACTTGTTCTTAATGCTTCATGTCTGTTTATGATCTCATTTAATGTCTTTTCTACTTTATCTTTATTAATTTCTTTCTTATATTCAATGAATAGTGGCATATTATATTCCACACTGTTCTTATTCATTTCCCACAGTGTGTATATTCTTTTTTCTGCTGAGGAAGGTTTGTAATACTCTTGCTCTTCAGCTCTTTTTATCCTTATATACTCATGCTTATTTTTAGATTCAATTAGTTTACCTAAAGAGACTAGTATAGGATTACTAAATATTTCTTTAACACTTATTTCTACATCTAGTTCCGCTCTTATTTCTGATGCTAATATAGCTGCTTTTAATGAATGTCCTCCGCACTCAAAAAAATCATCGTTAATACCTATCTGCTCTTTTTTAAGCACTCTCTCCCATATACTAGCAAGTTTCTTTTCTACATAGCTTTTTGGTTCTTCATAATTATCCTTTGCGGTCTGAGAGATATCTATTTTTTCTAAACTACGCTTATCTATTTTTCCATTTTGAGTAATAGGCATTTTATCTATTTCGATTATATAACTTGGTATCATATATGAAGGCAGATATTTTTTTAACTCTTCTTTCAATTCTGAAATATTGATTTTTTTATTTACTACAATGTACGCACATAAAAATTTTTCTCCAGAATTATCTGCCTTTAGCAATATTGATACCGCTTTTATGTTTTTTAATTTTAAAATTTGGATTTCTATCTCTTCTATTTCTACTCTATACCCTCTTATTTTAACCTGATTATCCAATCTTCCTAAATATTCTATGCTACCATCAGGAAGCCATTTCGCTAAATCCCCAGTCTTATATAACTTTTCTTCGTCATTAAAAGGATTAACTATAAATTTACTTTTTGTTACATCATCTCTATACAAATATCCTCTTGCTAATCCATCCCCACCAATACATAGCTCACCTGCAACTCCAATAGGCAATAACTCATTATTTACTCCCAATATATAAGCCTTTGCATTACTTATTGGTTTTCCTATATTTGGTCTTTGTTTAAATTCTTTTATGTTAAATCGGTTTATAAGGCATGCAGCTGTACCAATTGTAGTTTCAGTTGGACCATAGTGATTTAGGATTAAAGTATCTGGATATCTACTTAAATAATTCTCAACATCATCCACATTTATAGCTTCTCCCCCAATTACAATAGCTCTCAAGTAACTGTACATTGGAAGTTTTTTATATTTATTAGACGTAATTATCATACTGAATAGCGAAGGAGTTAACTTTATATAAGTTATTTGATTTTCAAAAAAATAACTCACTAGAAGATCTGGCTCCATATATATGTCTTTCGAAATAACATGAAGCTCACATCCAGATAAGAGTGCAGAATATAGTGTTGTATAACTCAAATCAAAGGCATAAGAAGACAATAGCACACTTTTGTCTGCTTCACTTAATCCTATAGTTTTTGAGAACCAAGTTTTATAATTTATTAAACTTCTATGTTGTATTGCTACTCCTTTTGGCTTACCTGTGGTTCCAGATGTGTAGATAACATAGGCTAAACTATTTGGATTACATACGGTAACTAAGTTATTTGTATCATTTTCATATAAAGATTCATCCTTTATATCTATAACTAATCCATCGAAATTAACCTTATTTTTTAATGAATCCTCTGTCACCAATGTTTTCGCTTTACTATCATCTAGCATATATTCTATTCTTTCAGACGGATATTCCGTATCTATTGGCAGATAAGCCCCTCCAGACTTTAAAACAGCAACTATTCCAACTATCATCTCAATAGAACGTTCCAACATTATTGCTACAATGGTATCTTCTTTGACACCACTTTCTCTCAATGATATAGCTAAAGAGTTGGCTCTATGATTCAGCTGCCTATAAGTTAGTTTTCTGCCTTCAAATACTACTGCTACTTTTTCTGGAGTTCTATTTACTTGCTCTTCAAATAATTCCTTTATAGTTTTGTTCTTATGATAATCATCCTTAGCATTATTAAATTCATATAAAAGTTTATCTCTCTCACTTAAATTTATAGACTTTATAGATTTAATATCTAAATCAACGTTATCTAACAAGTTAGCTGCTATAAATATATATCTATCAAAAATATTTTTTACTTCCAAATCGTTATATTTATTTACATCATACTTGATCTCTAGTTTTATACCTTCCGAAGTCTTATCAAAGATAAACAGTAGCCCAAATTCATACGCTTCGATAAATTCATACTCCTGCAAATTTTTATATAAAAATCCAATCTTAAAGCTTTCTTTTGATGAATTTATACTCATCCCTAAGCTTTTTAGTATCAATTCTAATGGATAATCACCATTTATAAAGGCTTGTTTAAAATTTTGACTTTCTTGTAGAACTACTTTTTTTAGACTCATCTCATCTTCAATTTTTGTATCTATAAGTACACATCCATTATATCCATCTGTGTATTGATCCTTTAATAATGGAGTAATTATAAAACTTTCGTTTAATCCATAGTATTTTTTCAACATACATTTCAATATAGATGAAAGAAAAACCATTAAATTAAAGTCATTATTTTTGCATATTTTTAAGACATTTTCTTCAAAGTCTTTTGGAAGCATTATTTCCATATCTTTGTATTCTTTTACTTGATTTAACTTTGTGTAGTCATATAATATATCATCTTTAGACACATTATCTTTTAATCTTCCGCTCCAATATTTTAGTTGTGCTTTTAATTCATCCATTAATATGAATTCATTAATATCCAATTTATTCTTCACTGCATCATCCCCCTGTACTTTAAGCAAGTTCATTTACGGTATCTATGAAACGGCATTTTTAGTTATAGATTATACTCTATCCCATCAAGAGATCTTGCTAGCTTAGAGATAGAGTATAACTACTTTAACTATTTTTCTAAACTTTTAAAAATCAAATTCAACACTATCTATTACTGGCCTAGATTTTATATTATCCAACGCCTGTCTTTTATCATTTGAAATTAAATTTATATCCTTGAGCTTAATGTCTATATCATCAGTAATATTCATTAATATATTTACATAATGCTCTAAAAATCTTTCCATAGTTTCTTTTTTAAATAAGCAGGTACTATATTCTACGCTAAATTCAATTTCATCTTCTATCTGTTGTACAAATAAGGTTAAGTCAAACTTGGATATATTAAATTCTAAGTTTACTGGCCTTATTTTTTCATTTTGATCAATTAAGCTTGAATTTTCAAATACAAATAGTACGTCAAATATTGGACTTCTACTTGCATCTCTCTTTATTTCTAACTTTTCAATGAGGTCTTCAAACTGGTAGTCTCCATTATCAAAGTCATTTACTACATTTTCTTTTACTTCTTCTAGGAAATCTCTAAAGTCTTTATCTTTTTCAGGATAATTTCTAAGAGCAAGTGTATTTACGAACATTCCAACAATGTTTTCAAATTCTTTTCTTCTTCTTCCAGCTTCTACTGTTCCTACTACTATATCCTCTTGGTCACTGTATTTGAATAACAAAACATTATAGGCTGCTAGCAGTAATGTATATACTGTATTTCCTGTTCTCTGTGCCATATTTATAAGCTTTACGGCTAACTCTCTATCTAAAGCCAATCTTATTCTGTCACCGTCAACACTTCTGACTTTAGGTCTTTCAAAATCACTTCTTAAGTTAAGAGTAGGTATACCGCCTTGGAATCTATTCATCCAATACTCTTCCTGCCTTCTTAGTATTCCAGCTTCCTTTAGACCATTTTGCCATTCTGAATAGTCTTTGTATTGATAACTTACTTCATCTAACGCTTCACCCTTATATAATGTTATAAACTCATTTATAATTATAGGCATGGATCCCGCATCCATAGTTATATGATGGAAATCAACCATAAATATATATTTTTCCTCTTCCAGTTTTAGGAGCTCACCTCTTAGTAAGGGCATACTAGCTAAGTCAAATGGTTTAATAAAGTTATCTATTCTATATTTGGCATCGTTTATATCTATTTCTTCATATTTAAAATCCAACTTCCACTCATTCATTACTCTTTGAATAACTTCACCTTGTGAAATTTCTAATCTTGTCCTAAAAATTTCGTGTCTTTCGATAAGTTTATTTAAGGTCGCTTCAACTCTATCTTTATCTAATTTCATGTTTAGCTCTAACATTAAAGGAACATTGTACTCTATGCTGTCTTTATTTAATTCCCATAATGCATATAATCTTCTTTCAGCAGAAGAAGCTATATAATAATCCTTTTCCCCAACTCTCTTTATTTCGACATACTGTTCTCTTTCCATACTTTCAATTAATTTCGATAAGGCTTTGATATTTGGGTTATTGAATAGATCCTTAATTTTTATATCTACTTCTAACTCAACTCTTATATTTGATATAATACTTGCTGCCTTTAATGAATGTCCTCCAAGCTCAAAGTAATCATCATCTATACCAATGCTCTCTACACCCAGTTGCTTTTTCCATATCTCCATCAGTTTTTTCTCTATTTCAGTACTAGGAGCTTCACAGTAGATTTCTTCTCTTTCTTTAGGTTCTATATTCAGTAAAGATTTCTTATCAACCTTACCATTTAAAGTTAATGGTATAGTATCTACTTGTATATGATAATTCGGCACCATATATCTCGGTAAATTTTTAGCCAATTCCTCTTTTATAGTTGAAGCAGCTATCTCTTCTTCAGCTGTTACATAGCTACACAAATAGCTATTTCCATTGTCATCCGTTCTTGCCACTACTACCGCTTCTTTTATCGCAGGTATCTTCAACATCTGACTTTCTATTTCACCTATCTCTATCCTATAACCTCTTATCTTAACCTGATCATCTATTCTACCTAGATACTCTATATTGCCATCTGGAAGCCATCTTGCTATATCTCCAGTCTTGTACATCTTTCTTCCTGGCTCAAAAGGATTATCAACAAATCTCTCCCTTGTCAAATCTTCTTTGTTAATATATCCTCTTGCCAGATTGTCACCAGCTACACATAGTTCTCCTGGTATACCTACAGGCACTGTTTGTCCATCCTTTGACTGTATATATACAGAGGTGTTGTGAATTGGTTTTCCTATAGGTATATTTTTGTACTGTTTGTCTACTACAAAGCTTGTGCTTACTACTGTGTTCTCTGTTGGTCCATAGTTATTTACCAATTTATAATTGGTCTCTTTGTAGGTTTTTAGCTTATCTGCTCCTGTTAACAGCACTCTTAAAGACTTACTTTCAAAGTTTATAAACTGCTCACATACCTGAGTTGGTAGGAAACTTATTGTTATACCTTTTTCGTTGTAATATTCATGCAGTCTCTCTACATCTAACATTATGTCCTTTGGTATTATCTCTATGGCTGCTCCCTTTATTAAGTAAGGGAATATTTCCCATACAGAGGCATCAAATGCAAAGCCTGCATACTTCGTAGCCTTATCCTTTTCGCTAACTTCATAATAGTCATTATGCCAGTTACATAGATTTACTAAAGCCTTGTGCTCTACCATTACTCCCTTAGGATTTCCTGTTGTTCCTGACGTGTAGATAACATATGCTAAGTTGTCCTCACAGCATACCTTGTCCAGGTTACTGTCATGTCTTTCATATAGCTCTTTATCACCTAGATTGATAGTCTCACCATCAAAATCAACTTTTTCCATCAAACTTGTTTGTGTTAATAGAAGCTTTGCATTACTATCAGTAAGCATATACTTTATCCTATCCTCTGGATATTCCGGATCTATTGGCACATAGGCTCCTCCTGACTTTAGGATTCCCATTATGCCAACTAGCATATCAACTGAGCGTTCCAACATGATTCCAACTATGCTCTCTGAACTTATGCCTTTTTGCCTTAACACCCTAGCCAATGAATTAGCTTTTTCATTCAACTCTCTATAAGTTAATTCACTATTTTCATGTCCTACAACTATATTGTCTGGAGTCTTCTCTACTTGCGCCTCAAACAATTCTTGTATAGTTTTTCCTGATACATAATCTCTCTTCGTATCATTGAACTCATAGATAACCTTGTTCTTCTCTTCTTTACTCAACATGTCTATCTCTGATAGCTTCACATCAGAATTTTCTGCTACACATGTTAATATATTGTATAAATTTTCTCCAACTTCTTTTATTGTCTCATCCTTATAAACTGAACCATTATACTTTATTAGAAGTTCTATATCATCATATTCTGTTATTACTAATCCAAAATCATAATTAGTTTGTTCAAATGTATCATTATCTATTATTCTTACTGACTTTTCCTTACCATCAAAAATATTTGCGTCAAGTGGATAATTTTCATAGGCTACAATATGATTAATCAACTTGTTTTTAACTGAGGTTAAAGCCTGTACATCTGCTAATGACACATAATTATATTTATTCATTTCAATGAAGTTCTTATTTAATTCCTTCGATAATTGTAAGAAGCTCTTATCACCACTTCCAGTTATTCTAATAGGAATAGTATTTATAAAGATTCCTACCATAGTTTCTACACCTTTTAAGTCACTAGGTCTTCCTGAAACTATAGATCCAAACACTACATCATCTGTATTATTGTATTTTTGAAGTAAAACTCCCCATGCAGTCTGCATTACTGAACTTGTTGTGATTCTATTTGAGTGAGCTATTTTTCTTATCTTATCTGCTAACTCTTTCTGTATTTTTACTCGTTGCAGTCTATTCTCGAATTTCAACTCTTGATTTTCATCAGTTGAAGGAACCTTACTTTCTCCTTCATAGCCTTGTAAATATTTTTCCCAGCATTCAAGTGCTTCTTCCTTATCTTGATTGTCTAACCATTCTAAATACTTACTAAAATCATCTTTACCTTCAAACTCTAATTTTTCACCTTTATCAAAAGCATTGTACATAGTAATTATGTCTTTTAATAATATTCCGATACACCATCCATCAAGAATGATATGATGGAAGCTGCAAATAACCTTATATTTATTGTCATGTGTCTTAATGACTGATATCCTTATAAGCATCTCGTTAGTTAAGTCAAAACCTTTATTCATATCAATCTTTTTAAAGTTTTCAATATAAACTTCCTTTTCCATTTCGTCGATATGACTTACATCGATATAGTTTATTTTTATATTTCTATTTTTTAATACAACTTGTTTAGGCTTACTTATACCTTTATAAAAAATCACTGTCCTCAGTATTTCATATCTATCTATAAGTTTATTAAACGCCTCATTTAAAGCTTCTATATTTAAAATCCCTTCTAACGTAAATATACTTTGTTCAAAATACGCATGAGAAGTTTCATCACTAATCAAGTTATATAGCATACCTTCTTGCATAGGAGTTAATAAATGTATTTTTTCTATGTCTTGTTGTTGTGAACTAATTATTCTTAAGTCTTCAAGACTTAAAGCATTATCACCATAATCCCATGGAGTCTTTTCTTTTTCCTGCTTATTCCTACAATGATTTACAATCTTACTCAAATTATCTTTATAAATAATTGATAAGTCCTTTATAGTTTCATCTTTATAGTCTAGACTTCTATAGGCAAAACTAAAGTTTAACACTCCATCAACTATCATTCCATTTATTCCAATATATTCTTTAATGATGTTTAATTCAGAGCTATCATTTCCTCTTCTTAGTTGAGAATATTTAAATATGGCTTCTTCATTACTTTCATTAAATTCTCCAAGATAATTGAAGCTTATTTCCGGCTTTAATTTAAACTCAATATCACTCTTATTATCATTGTGTGTTAAATATTTTAATATTCCATATCCAATTCCCTTATTTGGTATATGTCTTAAGTTTTCCTTTGTTGCTTTTATAGTATATCCAAGATCATAATCATGTTTCATATCTAAAACCAATGGATACATTGATGTAAACCAACCGATTGTTCTATCGATAGAAACATCTCTTAGTATATTTTCTCTTCCGTGACCTTCAAGGCTTACTAACACATTGTCATTAGAACTCCAATTCTTTATTGAAAGTCCAAGTGCACAAAGCAAAATATCATTTATCTCTGTGTTGTAAGCAAATGCAGTTTTCCTTAAAAGATCTTCTGTCTCTTCTTTTGTGAAACTTATTACAACTTCTTTGTATTCACACTTATCGTTTCCAGAACTAACAAAATCCTTTCTTATTTCTGATACATTTACCTCTTCTAACTGCTTCCAATATCTTTTTTCTCGAAGAAATCCTCTACTATTAGCATAAGTATTTAACTTTTCAGACCACGCCTCAAATGATGTTGTCTTTAGAGGCAACTCTGCTTTTAAACCTTTTTCAATGCTTGTATATAAACTTTCTAAATCTTCGAGAATAATTCTCCAAGATATTCCATCTACAACCAAATGATGTATTGCAACTAATAGATAATCTTGATATTCAGTTTTAAAGACAGCTAATTTCAATAAAATACCGTTTTCTAAATCCATCTTCTCTTGAATTTCTCCCGAAAGCTTATCTATGGTTTTTTCATAATCTTTATCATCCTTTAGATCAAAAACATCTATAGTAAATGTGTCTTGTAATTCTTCAATACCTCTATTTATCTGAATTATTTGTTCATCTTTCTTATAGATCATTCTTAATCCATCATGATGCTTAACAATCTCTAGGAAGGCTTTCTTTAATATTTCTTCATCAATTGAACCTTTTTTAGAGAATATATTAGCTTGATTGAAGTGATTTTCTGCAGTAAACTTACTTTCAAAGAACCACTTCTGTATAGGAGTTAATTTTACCTCTCCTTGTACTGCCCCTTGATCTATCCTGCTAACTGTATTCTTAACCTTACTACTAAGATCCTTTATAACTGGATATTTCATTATATCTTTTATTTCAAGTTTCATATTATACTTATTAAGTCTTGATACAATCTGTATAGATTTTATGGAATCTCCACCCAGCTCATAATAGTTATTATTAATTCCAATATTCTCAACACCTAATACTTCTGACCAAACTTTAATTAAAGTTTCTTCAATTTCATTTCTTGCAGCTTCATATTCATCTTTTATTAGCTCACTCTTATTTATTTTAGGCAAAGCATTTCTATCTATCTTTCCATTAATTGTTACAGGAAGTTTTTCTAACCTAACAATATAACTTGGTATCATATATAACGGCAATCTCTTTTTAAGCTCTTCCTTTATATCTGACGTATCTGAATCTGATTCTGTAGTTATAAAAGCACATAAATATTTTTTACTATTTTCATCAGTTCTACAAATCACTACAGCTTCATTTACTTCTTCAAGTTTTAGAAGCTCGTTTTCTATCTCACCAATTTCTATTCTGAATCCTCTAATTTTAACTTGGTTATCCACTCTTCCTAAGAACTCTATATTTCCATCAGGCAGCCATCTTGCTAAATCACCAGACTTGTACATCTTTGTTCCTGGTTCAAATGGATTATCTACAAACTTTTCGTTTGTCAATTCCTCTCTATTTAAGTAACCTCTCGCTAATCCATCTCCACTAACACATAATTCACCGTAAGTGCCTATTGGCATTAATCCATTATTTCTATCCACTATATAAGCTTTTGAATTAGCAATAGGTTTACCTATTGGAACATTAGAAACGAACTCTTTTTCTACCAAATAAGTTGTTGAATATGTGGTGTTTTCTGTTGGTCCATAGCAATGAATAAATTTTAATTTAGGAAAACTTGTTGTTACTAAATTGATATATTTAGGTGCTGCTACATCTCCTCCAGTTAGTATATATCTTAAGCCTTCATATACTTTAACATTCTCATCAGCTATTTGATTAAATAATTCCGTTGTTAACCATAAGATTGTTATGTGGTTTTCTTTTACTGCATTCTCAAGTAATTCTGGAGAAAGTATAACGTCATTCTTAGCAAGATATAGCTCAATTCCATTTAGTAAAGCTCCCCAAACTTCAAAGGTTGAAGCATCGAATACCATCGATCCAGTTTGTAAAATTCTATCATCAGCTTTAAATTCAATGTAATTTGTATTTTTAATCAATCTAGTAACATTTCTATGCTCACACATTACGCCCTTAGGCTTCCCAGTAGTTCCTGATGTATATATTACATATGCTAAGTCATTGGCCGTATTTATATTTTCTAACTCACTAAAATCATCGGTAAATAACTGATCATTACATAAGTTTAATATTTCCCCATCAAAAACTATTTCATCTGATATAGATATTTCACTTAGTAAAATCTTACATCCACTGTCCTTTAACATATACTGTATTCTCTCATCTGGGTATCTTGAATCAATAGGTAAATATGCTCCTCCAGACTTTAAGATACCTACGATTGCAATTAATGTCTCCAAAGATCTTTCTGCTACTATTCCTACTATTGAATCAGCTTTTACGCCCTTATTTCTCAATATTCTTGCAATACTATTTGATCTTTCGTCTAACTCTTTATAAGTTATCTTTTTATCTTCAAATACCAATGCTATCTTATTAGGATTTATTTCTACCTGCTCTTTAAATAATTCATGTATTGTCTTCTCCTTAGGATAACTTCTAAAAGTATCATTAAATTCATATAATATCTTATTTCTATCTTCTGTACTGTACATATCTATTTCTGACAACTTAGCATCTTGCTTTACAGATATGAATTTTAATATATTATAGAAATTATCACCTATCTGTTTAATTATTTCTCTGTCATACACATTTCCATTATATTTTAATAACAAATCTATTTCTTCGTCTGCCACGACAATTAATCCAAAGTCATAGCTTGTGTGTTCGATATTTTCATTATCTACAATCCTAACCGAATTACTACTTTCTCCACTATAAATGGATTTCGTATCAATAGGATAATTTTCATAAACTACGATATGTTTAATTAACCTATTTTTTAGATTAGTTAACCCTTGAACTTCAGCTAAGGACGAATAACTATATTTATTAATTTCGATAAAATCTTCATTTACTTTCTTAGCTAAATTACTAAACTCTTTTATTTCACTTGAGTTGACTCTAATAGGTATAGCGTTTATAAACATACCAACCATACCTTCTATTCCTTTTATTTCACTAGGTCTTCCTGAAACTACAGATCCAAATACCACATCATCTGAGTTATTGTATTTTTGAAGCAAAACTCCCCAAGCAGTTTGTACAACAGCATTTAAAGTAACACCAATAGACTTGGCAACCTTCTTTAATTTATCTGTCAGTGCTTTATCTATCTTCACTTCTTCTGCTCTGTTTTCAAATCCTGTTGTTTCATGCTGTCCAGATACTGGTATTTTTACTTCATTCTCATACCCTTGTAAATATCTCTTCCAATATCCAAGTGACTCTTCCTTATCTTGGTCATCAAGCCAGTTTAAATATTTACTATAACTTTCTGTTTTTTCAAACTTAATCTCCTCGTTATTTATAATAGCTTTATAAGCCTTTGTAATATCATTTAGCAATATGCCAACACACCATCCATCAAGGATAATATGATGGAAGCTGCAGATAACCTTATATTTCCTATCTTCAATTTTTATTGCAGTTAATCTTATCAATGGATCATTAGTTAAATCAAAGCCTCTATCCATGTCGGTTTTTTTAAAGTTTTCTAGGTAACTACTCTTTTCATCTTCATTACCATTACTTATATCTATAAAATCTATTACTATTTCTCTTTTCTTTAAAACAACTTGCTTAGGCTTACGTATGTCTTTATAGAATATTGAAGTCCTTAATATTTCATATCTGTCTATAAGTTTATTAAATACTCTATTTAAAACTTCTACTCTTAATTCTCCTTCAAGAGAAATTATATTTTGTTCAAAATATGCATGTGATTTTTCATCAGTCACTAAGCTATAAAGCATACCTTCTTGCATAGAAGTAAGTGAATGTATTTTTTCTATTGCTTTATATTTTGAAATAATAATATCCAAGTCTTCTAAACTTAAATCTTTATCTCCATAATCCCATGGCGTACTTTCTTTTTCTTTTTTGTCTTTACAATGCTCTACTATTTTTAGGATACTTTCTTTATAGAAATTAGCTAGTTCTTCTACTGCCTCATCCTTATATCTCTTACTTCTAAATATGAATATCAGTTCTCCATTTATACTCATTCCGTTTATGCTCATCATCTCATCAGTTGTATTTAATGGGGAACTATCCTCGCCTCTTTTTAAGTCACAATATTTAAATAAGTTTTTATCATCTTTCTGACTCAATTCTCCGAGATAGTTGAAAGTTATTTCAGGCTTCTGTTTAAAATATATATCCTTCTTATTTTCTTCACTTGTTAGGTATTTCAATATACCATAACCTATACCTTTGTTAGGTATACTTCTTAAACTTTCTTTAACACTTCTTATAGAATATGAAAGATCATGTTCTTGTCCTATATTTATAATCACTGGATACATTGAAGTGAACCAACCGATTGTTCTATCTATAGAAACCTCCTTCATTATATCCTCTCTGCCATGCCCCTCAAGTCCTACTAGAACTTTATCGTTTGAACTCCAATTGCTTATTGCGTGTCCAAGGGCGCATAGTAAAATATCGTTTATTTCAGTATTATAAGCAAAATTAGTTTTTCTTAAAAGATTTTCTGTCTCCTCCTTAGAGAAATTCACTACAACCTCTTTGTATGCGTCGTAATTAATATTGTCTCTTAAGAGATCTTTTTTTATCTCTTCTACTTTACTTTCCTCTATTTGTCTCCAATATCTTTTTTCCCTAAGCAATTCCTTACTATCTGCATATGTCTTGAGTTTTTCAGCCCATTCTTTAAAAGATGTTGTCTTTAGAGGAAGCTCTACTTTTCTTCCCTTCTCAATTGTTGTATATGCAGTTTCTAAGTCTTCCATCAGTATTCTCCACGATATTCCATCTATAACCATATGATGTATAGTGATCAATAAGAAATCCTGATGTTCAGTTTTAAATAAGGCTAGTTTTATTAGATTACCTTTTTCTATATCCATTTGCTCTTGAATATGGCCTGATATATTTTCTGTAGTCTTTTTATAATTTTTATCTGTTCTTAAGTCATGGACTTCCATAGTAAATATATTTTCTATATCTTCGAGTCCTCTATTTATTTGAGATATCTCCTCATTGTTCTTATACATCATTCTTAATCCATCATGATGCTTAATTATTTCTATAAATGCTCTGTTTAATACATCTTCATCAATCGGACCATTTTTCGAAAAAATATTAGCTTGATTAAAGTGGTTTTCTTTAATGAATTTATTTTCGAAAAACCATTTTTGTATAGGGGTCAACTCTACTTTCCCTTCTACTACTCCTTGATCTATTTTACTCACTGTAAATTGCACCCTACTACTTAGTTCTTTTATCACTGGATATTTCATTATATCCTTAACTTCAAGTTTCATATTGTGCTTATTAAGTCTCGATACTATTTGAATAGATTTTATTGAATCTCCACCTAATTCATAATAATTATTATTAATTCCAACATTCTCTACCCCTAAGACGTCAGACCAAACCTTAGCTAAGATTTCTTCTGTTTCATTTCTCGGAGCTTCATATTCCTCTTTTAAAAACTCACTTTTATCTATATCAGGTAATGCATTCCTATCTACTTTACCGTTAATTGTTAGAGGCATTCTTTCCAACTTTTGTATATAGTTTGGTATCATATAGGATGGCAGCTCTTTCTTAAGTTCTTCCTTTATATGCGATATTTCTATGTCTACTTCAGTTGTTATATAAGCACATAAGTATTTCTTATTATTATCATCAGTCCTACAAACTACCACTGCCTCATTTACATTTTCAAGTTTTAGGATTTCATTTTCTATTTCACCTATTTCTATTCTAAAGCCCCTTATTTTTATTTGGTTATCTACCCTACCTAAAAACTCTATATTCCCATCAGGAAGCCATCTTACCAAGTCTCCGGTCTTGTACATCTTTGTTCCTAATTCAAATGGATTATCTACAAACTTTTCGTTTGTTAATTCTTCTCTATTTAGATAACCTCTTCCCAATCCATCTCCGCTTACACATAACTCTCCATAAGCTCCTATAGGCATTATTGAATAGTTCATATCCAATATATAAGTCTTTGAATTTGCAATAGGTTTACCTATAGGGATATTTGAAAAATGATCTCTTTCTATTTGATAAGTTGTTGAAAAAGTAGTATTTTCAGTTGGTCCATAACCATTTATAACCTTTAAAGCAGTGAATCGTTCCCTCACTAAATTAATGTATTTTGGTGATATTACATCTCCTCCAACTAATAAATACCTTAAGGTCTCAAATACTTTTACATTCTCATCAGCTATTTGATTAAATAACTCCGATGTAAGCCATAACACTGTTACCTTCTCATGTTTTACTAATTTCTCAAATAACTCTGGTGTAAGTATAACATCGTTTTTAGCAAGGCATAGTCCGAGTCCATTTAAGAGAGCCCCCCATACTTCAAAGGTTGAAGCATCAAATACCATCGATCCGGTTTGTAGTATTTTATCATCATCTTTGAACTGAACAAAGTTTGTGTTTTTAACTAGTCTAGTAACATTTTTATGCTCACACATTACACCCTTAGGTTTACCAGTAGTTCCAGATGTATATATTAAATAAGCTAAATCGTCCGAAGTATTTATATTTTCTAGATTATCTATTTTGCATGAAAATAATTCTTCATTGCATAAATCTAATATTTCTCCATCAAAAACTATAGAATCTGATATTGTTATCTCGCTTAGTAAAAGCTTACATCCGCTGTCCTTTAGCATATATTGTATTCTTTCATCTGGATACCGTGAATCTATAGGTAAATAAGCTCCTCCAGCCTTTAAGATAGCTATAATCCCAATCAAGCTTTCTAAGGATTTTTCTGCCATTATTCCTACTGCATGATCAGCCTTAACTCCCTTATCCCTTAATATCCTAGCTAGACTATTTGATTTTTCATTTAGTTCTCTATAAGTTATCTTTTTATCTTCAAAAGTTATTGCTACTTTATCAGGCCTTAACTCTACTTGTTCTTCAAATAATTCTTGTATTGTCTTTTCTTTAGGGTAACTTCTAAATGTATCATTGAATTTACATAATAACTTATCTCTTTCTTTATCACTAAACATATCTATTTCTGATAGTTTTATATTTTTTTTCTCTGCTATACATTTCAATATATTGAAAAAATTATCCGCTATTTGGTTTATTGTTTCTTCTTCATAAACATTTCCGTTATATTTAAATAATAGATCTATTTGATCATTAGCTGTTATTACCAACCCAAAATCATAATTTATTTGTTCAAAAAATTCATTGTCAACAATCTTAACTGTATTTTCACTATGTTCACCTGAACTCTTATCAACAGGAAAATTTTCAAAAGCTAGTAGGTGATTAATCAATTTGCTTTTAAGTATTGTTAATCCTTGCACTTCTCCTAGTGAAACATAACTATACTTGTTCATGTCCGAAAAATTTTCATTTACATCAGTTACTAGTTCTGAAAATTGTCTGTTTATATCTCCTCTTACTCTAATAGGCACGGTATTAATAAAAATGCCTACCATACCTTCTATTCCTTTTACTTCACTTGTTCTTCCTGAAACTACAGATCCGAATACTACATCATCAGTATTATTATATCTTTGAAGTAGAACTCCCCAAGCAGTTTGTATAACTGCATTTAAAGTAACACTGCTTGATCTAGCCACTCTCATTAATTTATTGGTCATAGTTTTATTTATTTTTATATTTTTATCCTTATTATCAAATTCACCTTTTTTTTCTTTATTATATAAAGGTAATTTAATCTCAGTTTCATATCCCTCAAGATAATTCTTCCAGTAAGATGTTGCTTCATTTTTATCCTGTTTACCTAACCACTCAAGGTATTTGCTATAATCTTCAGTCTTTTGAAGTCTTAAATCTTCCCCTTTAAGCATGCCTCTATACATTTGTCTTATGTCATTCATTAGTATTCCAATGCACCATCCATCCATAATTATATGATGGAAGCTAAATACCACCTCATACCTAGAGCACTCAGTCTTTACAACAGATAATCTTATTAAAGGATCATTTGTCAAATCAAATCCCTTGTTAATATCGTTCTTCTTTAATTTTTGCAAGTAACTTATTTTTTCACCATTATTAATAGCGCTAATATCTTTATAATCTATTTGAATTTCTCTTTCTGTAAGAACAACTTGCTTTGGCTTGCTCATATTTTTATAATATATTGCAGTTCTCAAAATCTCATATCTATTTATAAGTTTATTAATCACTTTATTTAGTATCAATACATCTAAAGTTCCTTCTACACTAAACACTGCTTGCTGAAAATAAGCACTTGAATCTTTGTCATTTATTGCACTATATAGCATTCCTTCTTGCATAGGAGTTAATGAATGTATTTTTTCTACTGCCAAATTTAACCTCTCCTCTTTTTAATTATTTAATAATATTTCATTTAGATCTTCTAGGCTTAAATCATTATCACCATAGTCAGATAGTGTATTCTCTTTCTCTTTCTTATTCTTACAGTGCTCTGCAATTTTAATTACATTTTCTTTATATTTTTTTGATAATATCTCAATTTCTTCATAACCATAAGAATTACTGCCAAAGTCAAACTGCATTTCCTTATTTACTGTCAAACCATTTATATTTATACTTTCATACATAAAGTTTAAAGGTGAGTTCTCATTACCTCTCTTCAAGTCCGAATACGTAAATATCCCTTTATTTTCATCCTGATTAAATTCACCAAGATAGTTAAAGCTAATTTCTGGCATAATCTTAAACTCTATATCTTTCTTGTTTTCATCACTGGTTAAATATTTTAATATACTATATCCTACCCCTTTATTCGGAATGCGTCTTAACATCTCCTTAGTATTTTTAATACAGCTTGAAAGTTCATCAGCGTTATTCATATCTAAAACCACTGGATACATAGATGTAAACCATCCAATAGTTCTGTCAATCGAAGTGTTCACTAATATTTCTTCTCGCCCATGTCCTTCAAGGTTTACGGCTATATTATCAATACCTTTCCATTCTTTAAGTGTAATGCCAAGTGCGCAGAGCAATATGTCATTTATTTCTGTATTATAAGCATGACTAGTCTTTCTTAAAATATCTTCTGTTTCATCTTTTGAAAAAGTTAGTTTAACTTCGCTATACTCACATTGAGATATACTATCTGTTGTGTCATCTTTAGTTAACATATCAATTTGCGTCTCTTCTACTTGCTTCCAATACTTCTTTTCTTTGAGAAACTCTTTACTATTAGCATAATTATTAAGTCTTTCAGCCCATTCTTTAAAAGAAATTGTTTTCAAAGGCAACTCAATTTCTCTATCTTCCTGTACACATAAATAAGAATTTTCCAAATCCTCTTGCAATATTCTCCATGACACTCCATCAATAATCATGTGATGCATCGCTATCAGAAGATAATCTTCTTTTTGAGTTTTGAAAATGGCTAGTTTAACTAAAATTCCTTTCTCCAAATCCATACTCTCTTGAATTCTATTTGATATTTGCTCTATTGTATTTTTGTAATGATTATCATTTTTCAAATCATAAACATCTAGAGTAAATATATCCTCTGAACTTTCTATTCCCCTATTTACTTGGATTACTTCTTCATCCTTCTTATATATCATCCTTAATGCATCATGATGCTCAACTATTTTAGCAAAAGCTTTCCTTAATATATCTTCATCAATCGAGCCTTTCTTCTCGAATATGTTAGACTGATTAAAGTGATTCTCTTCCAAAAATTTTTGTTCAAAGAACCATTTTTGTATAGGCGTAAATTGTACTATTCCTTCTACAATTTCTTGATTTATATCACTACTGATATCCTCAACTCTTGGACTCAGTTCCTTAATTGTTCTATACTTCATCAAATCTTTAACTTCCAAATTTAACTTATTTTGACGAAGCCTTGATACTATTTGTATAGACTTTATTGAATCGCCACCCAATTCATAATAGTTACTATTTATTCCTACTTTCTTTACTCCTAGTACTGTCTGCCATATATCCACTAAAATTTCTTCTACTTTATCTCTTGGTGATTCATAATTTTCTTGTATTAAGCCACAGTTCTCTATATCTGGCAAAGCTTTCTTATCTACTTTTCCATTTGTCGTAATAGGTAATTTATCTAATGTACATATATAGCTTGGTATCATATACATCGGCAGTTCATTAGCAAGCTCTTCTTTTATTGTAGAAGCTGCGATCTCCTCTTCAGCTGTTACATAGCTGCACAAGTAACTATTTCCATTGTCGTCTGTCCTTGCCACTACTACCGCTTCTTTTATGGCAGGTATCTTCAGCATCTGACTTTCTATTTCACCTATTTCTATCCTATAACCTCTTATCTTAACTTGATTATCAATTCTACCTAGATATTCGATATTACCATCTGCAAGCCATCTTGCTAAATCTCCAGTCTTGTACATCTTTTTTCCAGGTTCAAAAGGATTATCAACAAATTTCTCTCTTGTTAATTCCTCTCTGTTAATGTATCCTCTTGCCAGGTTATCCCCAGCTACACATAGCTCTCCTGGTACGCCTATTGGAGCTGTTTCACCGTCCTTTGACAGTATATATACGGAGGTGTTATGAATTGGTTTTCCTATAGGTATATTTTTATACTGCTTGTCCACAATAAAGCTTGTGCTTACTACTGTGTTTTCTGTTGGCCCATAGTTGTTAACTAGCTTATAATTTGTTTCCTTGTAGGTTTTAAGTTTATCCGCTCCTGTTAGCAACACTCTTAAAGACTTACTTTCAAAGTTTATAAACTGCTCACATACTTGAGTTGGAAGAAAGCTTATTGTTATACCTTTTTCGTTGTAGTATTCATGCAGTCTCTCTACATCTAACATTATGTCCTTTGGTATTATCTCTATGGCTGCTCCCTTTATTAAGTAAGGGAATATCTCCCATACAGAGGCATCAAATGCAAAGCCTGCATACTTCGTAGCCTTATCCTTTTCGCTAACTTCATAATAGTCATTATGCCAGTTACATAAATTTACTAACGCTTTGTGCTCTACCATTACTCCCTTAGGATTTCCTGTTGTTCCTGATGTATAGATAACATAGGCTAAGTTTTCCTCACAGCACACCTTGTCCAAGTTACTATTATCTCTTCCGTACAACTCTTTATCATCTAAGTTAATAGTCTCTCCACTAAAATCAACTTTTTCCATCAACTTTGTTTGCGTTAAAAGTAGCTTTGCATTACTATCAGTAAGCATATACTTTATTCTATCTTCTGGATATTCCGGATCTATTGGTAAGTAGGCTCCTCCTGACTTTAAAATTCCCATTATCCCAACTAGCATATCAACTGAGCGTTCCATCATTATTCCAACTATGCTCTCTGAACTTATGCCTTTTTCTCTCAGTACTCTAGCTAATGAATTAGAACTTTCATTCAATTGTTTATAGGTCAAATTGCTGTTTTCATACCCTACAACTATATTTTCTGGAGTCTTAACTACTTGCTCCTCAAACAATTCTTGTATTGTTTTTCCTGATTCATAAGCTCTATTTGTAGCATTAAATTCATAAATAACCTTGTTCTTCTCTTCTTTACTCAACATATCTATCTCTGATAGCTTCACGTCAGATCGCTCTGCTACACAAGTTAATATGTTTACATAACTTGTAACCATTCTTTCTATTGTGTCTTTCTTAAACAGATTTACACTATACTCAAGATTAAAATTTATGGTATTATCAACTTCAGTTGCTATTAAATTCAAATCAAACTTTGCAATATCAAGCTTTAATTCAGTAATTTTATACTTATTGTTTAATTCCATGTTTTCAACAACAAACATTACATCAAACATAGGATTTCTACTTGCATCTCTTTTTATATTTAATTTTTCAATTAGATTCTGGTATTGGTATTCTTTATTTTCAAAATCACTTATTATGTTATTTTTAACTTCCTCTAAAAACTCTCTGTAAGCTTTACTTGATTTAGGATAGTTTCTAATAACAACTGTATTTACAAACATTCCGACAAGATTCTTCAGTTCTGCTTTTTCCCTTCCTGCTTCAACTGTTCCTATTACAATGTCCTCTTGTCCACTATACTTTGATAACAAAACATTGAATGCTGAAAGTAAAACCATATATAAGGTAGTTCCTGTTTCCTTCGCTAGCTTTCTAAGCATTGCTGTTAAATTTTCGTTGACATTAAAGTTTATTCTATGTCCTTCCACCATTCTTATTTTAGGTCTTTCATAATCAGTTATTAATTCTAGAACAGGAACATCATCCTCAAATTTCTTTAACCAATACTGTTCTTGTATTTTTAAAGCTTCTTGTTGCTCTTTACTATTTTGCCATTCAGAATAATCTTTGTACTGAATCTTTAATTCCTCTAATTTACCACCTTCGTAATAATTCTCAAGCTCACTCATAATTATTGAACTTGATACCCCATCTACTGCAATATGATGAAAGTCAACAATCAGTTTATAGTCTCTCTCACCAAGCTTTACCAGTTCACTTCTTAACAATGGTGCTTTATTTAAATCAAATGGTTTTATAAAATTCTCTATTTCACTTTTTAAATTTTCATTATTTAACTCTTTATATTTAAAATCTAAGTTCCAATTATCTAATATTTTTTGAACCACTACTCCATCTATAATCTCAAAACTTGTTCTTAATGATTCATGCCTACTTATAAGCTTGTTTAGAGCAGCTTCAATTTTATTTTTATCAATGTTTTCTTCCATTTCTATCATTATAGGCAGATTGTATTCGAGGCTATCTTTATTCAACTGCCATGAAATATACATTCTTGCTTCAGCAGAAGATGCCTTGTAATACTTCTTCTCTTTACATATTTGTATTTCTTCATATTTCTTTTTATCTTGTTTTTCAATAAAGCGTGCTAAAGATTTTATATTAGAATTATTAAATAAATTCTTTACATTAATCTCTCTTTCAAATTTCCTTCTAATTTCCGAAACCACTACTCCAGCTTTTAGTGAATGCCCACCTAAATCAAAGAAATCATCCATGATCCCAATGTTTTTCACCCCTAAAACCTTTTGCCATATTTGAGCCAATGCAGTCTCAGTCTCATTACTTGGTGCTATATACTCCTGCTGAATAAGATTAGCATAGTCTACTTCTGGAAGATTTTTGGTATCAATTTTACCATTTACGGTAAGTGGCATTTTATCAAGCTTTACATAATAAGAAGGCATCATATATCCTGGCAACTTATTCTTAATCTGAGCCTTAATATTTGATAATTGTGTTTCCGATTCACCTTTGTTAAATACAAGGTATGCTATAAGTTTTAGTTCTCCATTAGCATCCTTTCTGGCTATTACTGAGCTTTCTTTAATTTCATAGCACTTATTTAATGCACTTTCAATTTCACCTAACTCTATTCTAAAGCCTCTTATTTTAACTTGATTATCTATTCTTCCTATATACTCAATATTCCCATCTGGCAGCCATTTTACTAAATCACCAGTCTTATACATTTTAATTCCTTTAATAAAAGGATTATCGATAAACTTTTCATTAGTTAATTCTTCCTTGTTCAAATACCCCAGCGCTAGACTATCTCCTGATACACATAGTTCTCCAGCTACACCAATTGGTAACAATTCCTTATTCTTATTTATTATATAGACACTCAGATTATTTATTGGTTTACCAATAGGCACACTTGCCAACTTTTCAACGCTACTTTCGTATTTCCAAAGGGTTGTGCAAACTGTAGTTTCTGTTGGTCCATATCCATTTATATAATCTAGTTTGTTGCTCCACATGTTCAATAACTTTTTATCTATAACCGAACCTGCAGTTAACAGTATTCTTAAAGATTTTACTCTGTCATGATTTAGATTATTTACATACATAGGAGGTAAATTAGCAATTGTTATATTATTATTGCTCAAATAGTCCTCAAATCTTTCATAGTCACTTATAGTATCTTTTGAAAGAATGTGCAATTCAGCTCCATTAAATAATGACATAAAAATTTCCCAAACAGACGATAGGAATAGGTAAGACTTTGATTTAATCTCTATCTTTTCCCCTCCCTCACACAGTGCATGCAACTTTCATCGCACACTGCGTTCCATCAATGTACTAATAACTTTCTTAAGTAAGTAATCCATTTTTGATTTAAAAAGTTTAACAATATAACTACTTTCTTCAAAACACTTATGTATTGATTACTTTAAAATTATAAAACATTGACTTGTGGCTATCCCTCCACTAGCTTTCACTAGCTTCAACAGTACTGTGCCACTACTTTCACTGATATAAAAGCAAGTTATAGATTCTCCTTTCCTTGCTACCACGTCTCAGGAAATAAGTCCTCAGTGTTATCAGCTTACCACGTTCCAATAATCTTATCCTTACATATGTCCTTAGGTAATTCTTCTAGACCTGCTTGCTAGCTATTTAAATAGCACATACTGCCTATAACAGTATAAGGATTTTCATAACGATGCCTCTTACTTGTCCTCACAAACACTACCTTTTGGTAATAGAGCATTTCTACCCTTTCTCATTTTAGATCTGTACATTCAGAATTTCGTCAGCTTCATTAAGAAGCATTCTTACCATAGACATTTTATGGACTCCCGACCTATCTTATACTCGACCACCTCTGGTTCGCTTTTCCTTGGCTTCTGCCATTAGGATATAATCTCAGCCGACTTTACCGAGCTTATAACAATTTCATTCCTATTAATAAAACCGCTATTCGGAATCTCAGAGAAAGCCCTTCAAGACGTTACTCTATCATTTGACTTTTCAGATTATCAGTTCATTAACTATATAAGTTAATGGCCAAACTTTTCAATTAGCAACGTGTCGCACCATCGAATGAAAAACTTGCAAACTGTATTATCTTATCTTCTTTATTTACTTTCATGTAGTCTCTAAATGTAATCTTTAGATTATTTAAACCTTTATGAGTAAGCATTACCCCCTTTGGTTTTCCTGTTGTTCCTGATGTGTAGATGATATAAGCTAAATCATCTGCCACACTTATATCATTAAGATTACTAATTTCGTTTGAATATACATTGTCATCATCTAAAAATAAAGTTTTCTCAACATAATCAACCTTATCCTTTAAACTCTTTTGAGTTAATAAGATGCTCGCTTTGCTGTCAGATAGAATATAATCAATTCTGTCCTTGGGATATTCTGAATCAATAGGTAGGTATGCGCCACCAGATTTTACAACAGCAAGCACTCCTACTAACATTTCTAGAGATCTTTCTATCATTATTCCAACAATAGTACCTGCTTTTACACCTTTTTCTCTCAAGGTTCTTGCAAGTCTGTTAGCTTTTTCGTTTAATTCTCTATAAGTTAATTTCTTATCTTCAAATACTACTGCTATATTATTAGGTGTTCTTTCCACTTGTTCTTCCAATAAATTTTTAGTTGTCTTCTTCATATCATACTGTATTTTAGTATTATTAAATTCATATAGTATCTTTTTCTTTTCTTCTTCATCCAATATTTGTATATCAATTATATTTATTTCTGGATTCTTAATTATGCAATTTAATATGTTTTGCATGTGCTTATATAACCCATATATATATTCTTTGCTATATAAATCCGTATTGTAACCGATTGTAACATTTACCTTATCATTCTCTTCATCAAATAATAGAATTAAATTATTATCAAATTCACTTATATCAATGCCTGAATTAATTATATTAGAACCAATTAGCATATCACTTAAGTATGATTTTTCATTCAACTGCTCATTTCTAATACCGTTCTTTACATTGTTATTGTATATACTCTCTATAGTGTTTTTTACATCTTCAAAAAGTTTTAAAAATTGACTTTCAATACTCATGTCATTCCTTATAAAAAACACATCGCTTTCTTCTTGGTTTAAATTTTCATAAGTATCAGTTTTCACTAAACCTAGTATCAAATCTTCATTACTTGTATATTTCTTTAAAAGAATAATTACTATTGATATTTGTAATGCAAAAGTTGATAATTTGGATTCTTCTATCATTTTATTATTGTAAAATCTTATCTTATCTATAAGTTCAAACTTAATTACATCTTTTTTATTTTTACTTCTACAATCTTCGACATTTATATTTTTTAATAAATTTCTACTCAATCATTCTCCCACCTTTTCATCTAAAATGTCCCGTAGTCAAAATTAAAAAAACATTAATTTAATTAACATTAGTATTTAAACTTCCTTTTGCTTATGCACATCTATTCCGCTGAACTGATAAAATACTTACGGAAACCATTAGTATATATACTATCTCTTAAGTAAATGAACTTTTGATTTAATGTTATCATTTTATAAACTTAGAAAATATTGTTAATAAGAATTCCAGCAACATAGAAATAAATAGTAGAACTTTAAGTCACAGAATTATTTAATTAAGTAATTCATTTAACATATTAATGAACTCTAATTATGAAAACACTTATATCCATATAGCTTTAGAGTTGTTTTTTCAATTTGTCTTTAGATAATCCCTTTATGTTATTACATACAAAATTGCGTAAATTTATAAACCTAATAGTAAAATAGCTTAGGTTTAACCTATTTAATCTTCTAATGCAGTTAACTTTTATAAGTGCATTTAAAATAACTCTCCTCTAAATCTAACCTCCTTAAAAGATTCTCTTGTATAGTGATTTAGTTTGTTTACTTCTTATCACTAGAATAATCTGTGAACTATGCTAACAGTTTCTTGCCATGCAAAACTGTAAATAAAAACAGTTAATTTTCAATTTAAGTATTTTTATGAATAATTTTTAAAAATTCTAAGCATAGCGTTATAACAAAAGGGATAAATCCTTCTCCTTTTGCATGTTTTAACATTTTTAAGTTTATAATTTTGCACTTCCATCTTGTTCATATATTGAATATATTCAATTATTTTGCAAATTCATTATACTGTAAATTCTTCTAACAAATCACTTTTAACTCATAAATGCACACTTTCGTGACATAAACGTATTTATTAACACTTTTTTAAAGCATATATGCACAAAATATCACCTTAATAGTTACTCAATAATTTTTTTCACTAATTATATATACTTAAGTCACTAAAAATTCTTTAGCACACTAAGAAAACACATATTTTTATCATAAGACTCATTTTTATTTTGTAATATTATATTATCTATTTTTATCCCCATGGATTTATAGTGCATATATATACAAAAGCTATATTAAGTGGATTCTAGATTGATTTGTAACTTTTATGTAAAATATAATTTATGCCTAAAGTTTACTCATAAGCAAAAATAGAATTCACAAATAGTATCACAACTACAGTTTTATCGTGAATAATAGTTACTTTTTTTATAATGTGCTTTCTTTTATATAAAAAAGCCACATTTAATTACTAATAACATCGATATATTATCGAATAATTAACAATTAAATATGGCTTGAAAACTTTTTTTATATTATGCTAATAAATACTATCTATAACTTTCTTTTTATTTTTTATTTTTTTATCTAGTATCACCAGTGCTGTAGCTGTAATTAAATTTATAACTGAATATACAATAAATATTATAATTGATAACTGATCTGATGTTATATTTGGATTAAGTTCAATTATGATAACGCTTATTTGTCCTGGATTAATTAAAGAAGTCAAAAAATTTGTTGTAAAATGTAACCCTATTGATACATATAATGATTGGGTTATAATATAACAATATCCAAGTACTATTCCCATTATGAATATATACGCGAGTGCAGTTAAAGAGCCATATCTTGAGAAGTGCGGTAGCGAAAATATTAAGGAACTTACTATAACCGCAAAGGTTTTGCCTTTATATTTATTTAGATAGTTTAATAATACTCCTCTAAAAAATATTTCTTCACAAACTGCAGCAAAAATAGCCATAATAAAGACATTGAATACAAAATCAATAAGAACATTTGTTGGATAGTGCCCAAATCCACTTCCTTCATATTTTGCATATCCCATAATGTACAAAGCAATCATTAATACAGAAAAGTTTAATATTCCAAATATCATACCTGATAAAATATATTTTAGTTTCTTGTTGCTGCAATCCAATCCTATTGAATCCATGGTAAATTTTCCGTTGTTATATATTTTAATAGTTAAGTACTGAATAAACACAATCATTGATTCTAAAAGTGTGTTCACTATCGGAGAACTGTTAAATATCGCAATATTTCTCATTCTTCCATACCGTGTTATTATCCCCAATATAATACTTCCTATAATTGTTAATGTTATTGATGTAAAAATTATTTTTAGATTCTTATTTAATTTAGTATTTATCATTAAACTCTCCTTCAAAATCATTTTTTAATGTCTGTTATCCCTACTAACATACTTATATCTAATGCTTAATCAACATAAATATTTTTACTAAGCCAGAAATTAATAATGCGATTGGTAAAACCATTACAGTAGCTATTACATCTGGCATCCACTTAGCAGGTCCATTAAATAAATTACATACACCTCTCACTCCCAAAATATAAACGGCAATAGGTATAATAAAATTAATGAATATTACCTTAACCACTTCCGCTTGGACTTGAATATCAATAAATTCGAAGTCTTTAACCCACCTTACCAATGATACTAATTCAACTATTGATAAAACAAAAAATATAACTAATAATATATTCATTATTGGTCGTAAAGAGCTTCTAATATAATTATCTTGTTTATTTCCTTCAGCTATATTCATAACTCCACGAGCTATATAGTCGTAACTTGCTAAATTATCACTTGTATTAAAGAGCATAACAACTCCTATTTTTTTAGTTTTGTCAATAAATAAATCAGACCAAAAATTCTCTGACTCGCCATTATGCCACACATAGTCTGAATCGCTAACCCATCCCATACCATAATAATTTCCACGACCAAAATAAACAATCTTACTATGCATTTTCTCTAACAAACTTTCGCTTATTACTGGTTGCTTATTATAAATTCCACTGTTAAGATTGGCAATTAAGTAATGGCACATATCTTCAGCTGAAGATATAATGTAACCGCATGGAATACTAGCAATATGTTCTCTTTGATTTATAGGAATTTTAAACATAAAACTAGAGAAATACCCAGTTGCAAGTCCATTTTTTTTAGCCTCATCTTGCGAAGTATAGCTATTATTCATTTGAAGTGGTAAAAAAACATTTTTTTCTATATATTCACTGTAAGATACTCCTGATACTTTTTGTATGACTTCGCCTAAGATAGAATATCCTATATTAGAGTATTGAAAAGTAGCATTGACAGGTTTAGTTATATTTGTATCTTTTAATTTTTTCACAAATTCCTCCAAAGGAATATCATCTTTTATTAATTCATCATAGTTTGTCATATTACTTAATCCGCTTGTATGTGTTAACAAATTTCTGATAGTTATTTTCTCAGTTGCTTCTTTATCTTTTACTTGAAACCAAGGTAAATACTGTTTAACAGGTTTATCTATATCAAGTTTTCCGCTTTCATAAAGTTGCATTATAGCTAGAGCTGTAAATGATTTACTTACCGATCCTAAAATAAACGGTGTTTTTTCTGTAACTAAATCACCTTTTTCATTTGCTTTTCCATACCCCTTCAAATATATAATCTTATTATCTTTAACAATACCAAGCGAAACCCCTGGTATTTTTTCTTTTCCCATTCTTATTTTTATATAATTATCTATACTATTAGTATCCAAGTCATTATCTGAAGCTTTTGCTATATATGAATTTGAAACTAATAAAATAAATATAATGCAAAAAATAGCGTATCTAATTTTACTCCCTCCTTATATGCAATTTAATTCTATATTTAAATTTTATTTCGATTAATTTGATGTAATCGATATAACTATCGGTGGTTATCCACATTAAGCCGACATATTTCGACTTCTCTCTCACCTGATACTTTATTTATAATATTTATAACTTCCTCTTTATTATCGTTAATAAAAAAATGATTCCCCTCAAATTCATACATATTAAAACTCTTGCCAGCCTGGTTTTCCCAAGAACGTAATTCATCAATAGTAATTGAGTCTTTTCTTCCATATAGTACTGATATATCACAATTGATCTTATTATCCTTTTCTATATATCTATAATTTTGATACATACTTATATCACTTTTTAGTATAGGTACGTATATTTCCATAAGTTCCTTATTATTCATTATTTCATCAGAAGTTCCCCCAAGTTCAACTACTTGCTTCATAAATTCATAGTCAGGCAATTTACAATTAATATTGGTCAACCTTCCAAGGCCTGGTGCTCTGCAACCAGAGAAAAATATATGCTGAGGTATTTTTCTATTATCTCTTTCAATCTTATAATATAGTTCATATGCCAACAGACTTCCCATACTATGTCCAAATATCGCATAATCATTTTTATCAATAATGTCGTCTATATTATTGTAGATATCATTAACTGCATCTTCAAAATCTTCATAAAAAGCTTCCCCATATCTCTTTCCTCTTCCTTTAAGTTCTATAGGTACTACCAGTATAGATTCATCCGTATGCTTATTCCATCTACTGTATATATAGCTTGCTCCACCTGCATATGGTAAACAAATTAATATCATTACATATCAACCCTTTCTTAACTTAATTTTCAATAAATGTGGATAATAATAAATTATTTATATAATTATATCTTCATGTTCTATATCAATGATTGAAAGATATGTGACAAAAATACCTAGAATTGAAAGTAGTATTGGTATTATGCTAATAAACTTTAATGAGTAGCATCCACTGTTGGAACATATTAAGAACATAATCAATATTGAAGATACTATTGTAGTTGGTACAGACTTTTTCTTCATCCCAACATACATAGGTATTAAAGCCGCTGTTGAAGAAACTAAAGCATTAAGGAAAATAATAATTAAACTTTCAATCACAGTAGTCATTGTCAATTTACTAGGAACAAAATTGTAAAATATATTTATATTGTAAAGTATAAAATCTACTAATATATTAGATAAAACTATAGCTATAAAAGTGAATAATACCACAATCATTAATTTTGATATTATTAACTTTTTTCTATTTATAGGATATGTAAATAAAACAGTAATAGTTTTGTTCTTATATTCTTCAATAACAAATCTTGATAACAATACAGATGCAAATATTATAAAAACAGCTTTTATCAGAGATTCAACCATTATAAAAGTGTTTATAAAACTAGTAAACTCTATATTTCTTCCATCCTTAGGTGATATAATCATCAAGAAAAAAATTAGAATTACAACTAGATTTGCAAATAAAGCTCTTTTAATATAAAAGCCAATTTTAACCTTTCTTAACTCTAACTTTATCAACTTAAGCACTAATACCACCACCATTTAATAAATGTAAAAAATAATCTTCTAGTGAACTCTTCTTCTTTATTACTGACTCAATTTCTACATCATTTAAGACTAGAGTTTTGAATATAATATTAGAAGATATATTATCGTCATAAATCTTTATTTCCCCATTATCTTCTACTCTAAAATTTGATATATTTAAGTTTCGTGATAAAACATATGCTGCTTTCTTATAGTCATTTGTAACAAGCTCTATATATTCTGTATTTCTTTCTTTAACAGCTTCCATTGAAATCTCTTCTAATAATTTCCCATTATTTATAACCCCTATAGTATCAGCTATCAATTCAATCTCCGCTAATATATGGCTTGAAATCAATATGGTTATACCGTACTCTTTGCTTAGCATCTTAAATAAATTTCTTAATTCCTTAATTCCTATAGGATCAAGTCCGTTAATCGGTTCATCTAATATCAGTAATTCAGGCTTAGTAGTTATAGCTCTTGCTATTCCAAGTCGTTGTTTCATTCCTAGCGAGAAATCATTTATCAGTTTATATTCAACATTTCTTAGATTAACAAGCTCCAAAGCTTCATCAATAACTTTCTTATCATGATACCCCATATATTCACAATGAAGCTCTAAATTTTCTCTTGCTGTAAGCTTATCATAGAGTATAGGATATTCTATGATACTACCTATCCTTTTTAAAATATCATAAGATTTATGTGTTAAATTCTCACCAAAAATTTCAATTTCACCACTTGTAGGCTTAACTAAATTCGTTATCATCTTCATGATGGTTGTTTTTCCTGCTCCATTAGGACCTAAGAACCCGTAAATTTCTCCTTCTTTAACTTTGATATTCACGTTTGACACAACTTCATTACCATCATAAATCTTTGATAAATTATTGGTTTTTAATATATACCCCATACTCTTTTCTCCTTTAACTACTCTCCATAATTCTATAATAGTGAATAAACTTTTCTTTTTTATTACTTAATTCTTACAAAATTCTTAAGTTTGCTTTTGAAAAAAATAAGATACTCCTTATATGGAGCATCTTGTATTACAGAACAATTAATAGTTTATTCTTTTTAACTTAAATATAAATGACGTTTTTTTATATGGCTCACTCTCTAGAAAAATCTCACCACCCAGCTTTTCAACAAGTCTTTTAGTTATGGTAAGTCCAAGACCACTACCTTGATATTGTTTATTTCTTGAATCTTCAAGTGTATACATCCTTTCAAAAACTCTGTCCTTATGTATTTCACTAATTCCCTTACCTTTATCCCAAATTTCTACATATGCGTACTTATCATCACTTCTTAAAGAAAGTCCTATTAACTTTCCGTCATTTCCATATTTGATTGCATTTGAAATTAAATTGTTTATGATTCTGTCTAAAGCTTCTTCATTTCCTTGACAATAAATATTTTTTTCCTGGATATCAATGCTAACCTCAAAGCCTTTCTTAGTTAAAATATCGTAGAAGACCAATATATTCTTTTTGCAAATTTCATTTATATTGACTCTTGTTAGAGGTATATCCTTATCTCCAGACTCTAACTTAGCCAAATCAAAGAATTTATTAATAAGCTCCAATACTTCTTTAGTCTTATTCTCTACCTTTGACAACAATTCCCCCATTTCTTTATAATCAATATTCTCATCAAGTCTCATTGTCTCAACGTACCCCAGTATCACTGTTAAAGGTGTTTTCAAATCGTGGGATATATTTGAAAGCATCTTTTTCATTGTAATTTCCGACTTTGAACTTTCTGCTAAAACTTTTTGATTTTTGTCTAAAAGCTTGTTCATTGCAATTAAGATAGATTTAAGCTCTTTGTCGTCAGTAAAAACCAAAAGCTTTTCACTGGAATTATTGTATATAATATTATTTATTTTTTTTTCAATGTATATTAGATTCAAATTTCTGTTCTTCCGTAAAATATATTGAAAATAATTCATGCCTATCAGTATAAACACTACTATCAATAAAAAAATAATCATATTAATATTCTCCTAATTTATAACCTATACCCCATAGTGTTCTTATATATTTAGGCTCTGAAGGATTATCTTCTATCTTCTCTCTCAATCGTCTCATATGGACATTTATAACATTTTCATCACCATAATAGCCATCATTCCAAACAAAGTCATAAATTTGTGCTTTAGTAAAAACTCTATTAGGATTTAATATGAACAGCTTCAATATATCGAATTCCTTTGAAGTTAGCTGTATAATTTCACCTTTTTTCCTAATTAAATAATTGTCCAAATCGATAGTAAGATCATAAATATTGATAATACTTTCTTCTTTTTTTTCATTAGTTTTGGAGTATTGATTAGCTCGTCTTATTGCAGCCTTAATTCGTGCACAAAGTTCTATCATTGAAAAAGGCTTGCCTATATAATCATCAGCACCTAACACTAGTCCTAATGCCTTATCCACATCACTGTCCTTAGCTGACATAATTAATATAGGAACTACGCTTCTTTCTCTAATAATTTTCATAACTTCTATTCCATCTAATTTTGGCATCATTATATCAAGAATTATTAAGTCAAATGTATCACTAAAAAACTTACCTACTCCTTCTTCTCCATCAAATGCAGTAATTACACTAGCACCTTCTTTTTTTAGGTAATTTTCAACCATTTCACTTATAGCTTTATCGTCTTCAATAAGCAAGATTTTATTTGTCATACGATTTCACCTCTTTTTTCCAAATATGCATAAGTTTATTATATATTAAATATAGAAATTAATAAATAGTTTAGTATAAAAGCTAAAATAGTGAAAGTTTTTGCACAGACATCTTGTAGTAAAGTGAATAAAATAGAGATTCTCAAATTAATAAGAATCTCTATTTCATGTACAAATCCATATATATTTCAGTGATTAATCATTTGGTATTATTCCCCCATACACTAATATCTTTATAAAACTTTATGCCTTGATTCTCCATTCTTTCTTCTTGACTCTTTAGTCTATTTTTATACTCCATCCAATTTCTATCTGCTTTAGGCGTCCACCCTATTTCTGCATATCCTAAAAGTCTTGGATATATCATATAATCCATAGCTTTCTCATTAGGGATTGTTTCAGTCCATAGTGGAGCTTCTAACCCTAAAACTAAATTCTTTGGAGCAAAATCGGTAGGATCCCATGTATAAGCAGTTTCTACTGGAATATATCCTGCCCATGTCAAACCATATGGTGTTGTTTCGTCGTACTTCATATCAAGATAAGCTTTTTTTGCTACTGAGGCGATAATTTTCATATTTTTTTGTCTAGCTGCACTATTTGAATCTTTCCAATTTTGCAGAACCACACTTGAGTCTATTGAAGGAGAGGTATCAATTGGATCCCAGCCTATTGGAGTCTTGCCATATTTCTTAACTATATTAGCCACTCTTCCAACAAAATAATCGTAATCTGCCTTCTTAGTACTTAAGGCTTCATCTCCACCTATATGAAAATATTTTGAAGGGGAAATCTCAGAAACTTCCTTAATTACATCTTCAATAAATCCATAAGTCTTCTCATCGTGAGTCATAAAAGAACTAAAACCCACCTTTGTTCCTGTATATAACGGTTTCTTTTTACCGTCTGGATTTAAGAATCCATAAGAAGCTAAGGCTGCATTGCTGTGTCCTGGCATATCAAATTCTGGAACTATCTCTACATATCTATCAGCTGCATATCTAACTATATCTTTAAATTGTTCCTGTGTATAATAACCACCAGGTCCTCCACCTACTTGTGTACTTCCACCTATGGCAGTTAAATCTGGCCATTTCTTTATTTCTAAACGCCAGCCTTGATCATCACTTAGATGTAGATGAACTCTATTTATCTTATACTGAGCAGCATGATCTATTTGACGTTTTATTTCATCCACAGTAAAAAAGTGTCTAGCAACATCAAGCATTAATCCTCTATTGCTATATTCTGGTTTATCTTCTATTGTTGAAACTGGGATGCTCCATTCTACCCCTGAAACCAAGTTATTTTTCTCAATAGCTGGAGGAAGTAACTGCCTTAGGGTTTGAACTGCTCTTGAAATTCCTTCTGGTTTGTATGCTGTTATCTTTACACCTTGTGCAGTAGTTGCTATTGTATATCCTTCATTTCCCTTATCAGCTTGTGCTCCAACGGTAGTTAAATAAATACTTTGTGCTGGAACATTCTCAGCTTTTAAAATTTTCAATTCAAAACCGGTTGAAGCTTTCAATTTTTCTCTTAGAAATTCTGCCACCTTACTGATTTCTTCTGTTTCCTTCTCATTATTTCCTTTTACATATATTGAAGTATTGCTTGTAAGAACAAATTTACCACTACCTTTTTCATAGCTTAAAGGTTTTGGAATGATATTATTACTGCTCGGTGGTAAATCCTTTGCTTTTACTTCATCTTTTTTTGTATAAGTCATTGTAGAAAAAATTATTACGATAATTATCAAAAGTATTTTTATAAATTTAGACCTCCACTGTTTATCATATATACTTTTCATTTGTTCACCATCCTTATTTATTTTAGGAATATTTAAGACTGTTTTAAAAATAACCCTGTTCTAGCCTTCAGGTTTATTTTATAGTAACTTGCCTAGAAAATTCATCATTAGCTTATATCCTAATTGAAAAATATATACTCTAAATTTTTTTAAAATTTAACTAAAGTTATTATCTTTTACTTATAGCTATAACCTGTAGTATTCCAAAAACACAAAAGCCGTAGATTTAGATTAAAATTCAAATCCACGGCTCTATATTTTAAATTTTATATTTTCGTCTATACTAATGGACTATTAATCTGACTTGTAAATAGATATTCATGGGAATGTCCATCATTACAAGTTGTATTTCCAGCAATAACATGAACATGTTTATTTGTATTTGGAATAGGAATATCAGGTCCTGTTGTTCCACCTATCTCATGATGATGATCAAGAAAATCGGTATTTGAAACCCCATATGGGTGAACGTGTCTTCCTCCACCTATTGGTATTATTTCCCCAGTGACACCTGCAACACGATGATTATGTCTATCATCGCCTTCTTCTGCTAATTTTGTGCTTTCTTCAAATTCATGAACATGTGTCTGTGGTACATCTGGACATATAAGGATATTTTGGTAGTCTTTCTCCATTTCTGCTTCCACCTTTGTGAGATTAAATTGCAAACATTAAAGTCTGCTATACTATATTATATTTATGTAAAGTTAAAAGGTTCTTAGTTTTTAAATTTCCTTTAATTTATTAATATTTATTGACAAAAAAAATCAGATCTGAATTGATTAAATCTGATAGCAAAATATTTATTAAGTTAAGTACTTCTTTATTTACAATGATATTTCCTAGATTCTAATGCTTTTATAACATACCAAAGTGTCTTGCTATTAGGTTATGTCTAGTACTTTTGTTTAAATCAAATTTTTTATAAAACAATTAAAATTATGGATAGAAAAATATTTAGAAAATTTTCAACTTGGTCACTTAAACATAACCTAATTTAAAAATCTTTAATTTATGAAAGAATTTATCCTTTGCTAACTAATATTCTTATTAGATATAAAATTGAGTAATAGTTATTCTTTTAAATACACTTGCTGATTTGAAGAGGTTTTTTCCAGAATGGTTACCTTTAAAGAAGAGTTATTACGTACCTCGTTAAGAAATAAAATACCTAAGTTAAGACGTGTTGATTTGTTTAGTCTTTTCCACACATATCCCTTAAATAAGTCTTTTACTAAGAATTCTTCTCCTACTTTAAGATTAGACACTTCTGTGATAGCTGTGCTTAATAACGGATTCATAAAGTCACTCCTTAATACGATTTTGAATGTAAATGTAAACATTTCTGCTTATTACAATATATACATATACAGAAATATTATTACTGTTAAAAAAGCTTTTAGTTTGCTACCTTTTTTTACTTTGTTAATATAAGTAACTATATGAGGTTTTATTTAGTTTTATTCCTCTCTTTCTATTTAAGAAAAAAGCCAGATTCAATTTCTTATTTTAAATATTATACCTTGTCTTACTTATAATTACAATTTATACTATATAGTATAAGTAAAAGCATTAAAATGGAAAGGAGAAAAACATGAGCAATCCACTATATGTAATAAATGTTGAAGCTGCAATCTACAAAATTGATAAGTATTTAATTATAAAAAGAAGCGAAAAAGAAGAACATGCTCCAGGAGTTTTATCTTTAGTTGGCGGTAAGGTTGAAGAAAGAATGGCTGAAAATAATGTTTTAGAGAATTCTGTGAAAAGAGAAGTTTTAGAGGAAGTTGGAATTGAAATTTCAAACTCCTTTCACTATATAGAAAGCAATTCTTTCGTATCAGATAAGGGGTATATAGTAGTAAACATAGGGTTTCTATGTAAATATGAGTCAGGAGAACCTCGATGTATGTCTGAAGATGAAGTAAGTGAAGTTCACTGGATGGGTTATGATGAAATATTGTCAAATCCTAAGGCACCTAGTTGGTTAAAGAAAAGTATTAATAAAGCAGAGAGTGTTAGGTTAAGAGTAGAAAAAATTTAAACTTAGGCGCTATTGAATGTAGCGTTTTGAAATTAAGTGGTTATCCATCCGATGCTTTAATGAGCTTACGCAAAGAATAAATATGTCACATATAAAGAAATTTTCTTACACAAAACCAAAGAGTTCAGCCAACAAATCTTGACTGAACTCTTTTACATACCACACTTACATTACCAGATGTTTAGGTTTATATCTCAGTAATAACTGGCAAAATTGTAGGTTTTCTCTTCATTTTTCTGTATATGAAGCCATCTATTTCTCGTCTTATAGTGTTCTTTATTTCTGACCACTGCATTACATTGTTTTCTAGGCATTTCTCTATACTTTCAGTTGCTATCTGTCTAATCTCTTTAATTAATTTCTCTGAATCTCTAACATATACAAAGCCTCTTGTTACTATGTCTGGTCCTGAAACTATTGATTTGCTTTCTTTATCTATAACTACAACTACGGTTATAATACCATCTTCACCTAGATTTTTTCTGTCGCGAAGTACCACATTACCAACATCTCCTACGCCAGATCCATCTATAAGGATTCTTCCCGCAATTACCTTACCAGCTTTTTGAGCTTTCTTTCTAGATACTTCTAAAACATCTCCTATTTCTAATACGAATATGTTTGATTTATCCATTCCAATGCTTTCCGCTATTTCACCATGTCTTTTTAAATGTCTATATTCACCATGTACAGGCATAAAGAACTTTGGTCTTAACAAGGTATGAATAAGCTTAATTTCCTCTTCACAAGCATGCCCTGAAACATGTATATCCTCTATTGACTTATAAACTACATTAGCACCCTTCTTTGTTAAATCATTTATAACATTAGAAACAGGCTTTTGGTTTCCTGGTATAGGTGTTGCTGAGATAATAACCATATCTCCTTTTTCTATTTGAATGCTCTTATGAGTTCCAAGTGCTATTCTTGTTAATGCGGACATTGGTTCACCTTGGCTACCAGTAGTGATTATTGTAATTCTATCATTTGCATATTTTTTAATATCATTTAATTCTATAAATACACCTTCAGGTATAGACAAATATCCAAGTTCAATAGCAACTTTACATATTTTTTCCATACTTCTTCCACTTAATGCAATCTTCCTATTATGCTTTACAGAAGCATTAGCAATTTGCTGTATTCTATGGATATTTGATGCAAAAGTAGCTACTATTATTCTGCCATCTGCCTTTAGAAAAAGATTCTCTAAAGCCTCACCAACAGTGCTTTCAGACATTGTATATCCCTTACGAGTAGCATTTGTACTATCTGCCATTAGAAGAAGTACACCTTTTTTACCTAATTGTGCATATCTATTTAAATCTATAGTTTCTCCATCAATTGGTGTAAAGTCAATTTTAAAATCTCCAGTGTGAACTATTATACCTACTGGCGTATGCAAAGCAATAGATACACTGTCTGCTATACTGTGATTTGTTCTTATAAATTCAACTTTGAAATTATTGCCTATCTCTACTATATCACTTGCTTTTATCAGATTTAAACTACAGTCATTGAGTATTTTGTGTTCTTCTAACTTACTTTCAATTAACCCTAAAGTTAATTTTGTTCCATACACAGGAACGTTTAATTGTTTTAAAACATATGGTAAAGCACCAATATGATCTTCATGTCCATGAGTTATAAAAAACCCTTTAACTTTATCCTTGTTCTTCTGAAGATAAGCTATGTCTGGAATTATAAGATCAATTCCAAGAAGCTCTTCATCTGGAAAAGCTAATCCACAGTCTATTATTACTATCTCGTCTTCATATTCGAAAACAGTTAGATTTTTACCTATCTCTCCTAACCCGCCTAAAGGTATAACCTTTATTCTACTTCTGTTTTTAACTTTATTTATCATATTTTCTCCTAACTTGTAACTAGAGGTATGGAGAATTGCTAGCACGCTTTTAAATTAGTGATCTTTCTGCGCATCTACCCTTTCCAAACTAATCTAAAGAAATTCTGGAAAGCAATAAATTCTCCTTCTGTATTCTTTATCCCGATAAAAATCACCTTTTTCTTATGATAAAATATAATCTTTTAAATATTATAATTTTCAAAAGAATAAAAAATAGAACTTAGTTACTACTAAATTTTTAATATCGCTATAATTTTTTGATTCCGATCATCAATATTACCTATTAAAGTTTTTCATCTCTAAAGTTATTTTGTCTAAGGAATTTATAACTATGTATCACTTCATATTGCTTCATTATTTTAAAGTTTCTGCTTTAAAAAACAGTAGAATATTAAAAATGTTTTTATATTGAAGTGGTGCAACTTTAATAATTTCGCAAAGATTGAAAATAAACTCAAATTATCCGCACTGTAAAGTTTCTTGTATAAATATTTTTTGCATTTATAAAAAAACGTGAATAAATATAAATCTAGAGTAATTTTTAATTAACTTATATTCATTCATCTTTTTTTATAAGCATCTATTTATTATATTTCCCTTTTTTTATTAAAAATATCTGCTTTTTCTAAAATCGTACTTAATGTGATATTATCACGAGTATCCACATTCAGTCAAATTTTATTAACTATTTGCCTAGAAATTTAGAGAAAATTCTAATTTATAAGCAATATCAAACTAAATCAATTGCTCTTCATGAACCTGTATAACTACCAACATTTTTTTAATACAGAACTTAAGTGTATTATTACAAATACTTTCTATATGCTTTATGTTAAGGTTTTGTTGTCTATAATTTCATAATATTATCTATTGGCTTATTTAAGAGTATTGTTGAAATTAAGTGGTTATAAAGGAGATGCTCTATGAGCGAGCTATTAGAATTAAATGATTTTTTCAGATGAAATGGCGTTAATAAACTGTACTGTTCGAACGTAGTGAGTTTACAGTTTTAGCCATGGAATATGATAAAATCATATTAATTCTTTGCGTAGGCTCATTAAAGTATCGGATGGATAACCACTTAATTTCAGCACGGTGCTTTAACAGCACCCATCTATTAAATTATTCATTTGGTTCTACATGAATCATTGCCTCTGCAATATTAAAATTACTTTTTAAATTTCTTTCTATTTCTTCAGTGATACTGTGTGCCTGAACTACATTTAAATCTGAATTAACACCTACAGTAGCATCTATAAGAATATTATTACCAACAGCACGTGCTCGTATCACTTTTACTTTTTCAACACCAGCCACTAATTTTATGTTCTCAGTTATATTATCCAGCTCTTCCTTACTAAAGCCATCAGTAAGATTATGAGAGGATTCTCTAAATATATCCCACCCAGTTTTAATTATTAGTATTCCAACAATAACTGCAGCAAGTGGATCAATCCATGGTAATCCAAACTGTGAGGCTATAATTCCAGTTGCAGTACCAATGCTCACCCAGGCATCAGAAAGATTATCCTTAGCTGCAGCCATAAGACCTGCACTGTTTATTTTAACTGCAATTTTCTTATTATATCTATACACAACATATATAATTCCTGCACATAAAACAGCCACTGCAGCTGATATCAAATCTGGTGCTTTTGCTTTAAAATGAATAATCGATTGAACTGCATTATACAATACATTTAGTCCCACTGCTATCATAATCAAGGAAGCAACAAGCGAGGCTATGGTTTCTGCCCTGAAATGTCCATAAGGATGATCTTCATCTGCTGGTATTCTTGATATTTTAAGTCCGATTAACACAGCAACAGAAGCTATTATATCAGTTGTATTATTAATTCCATCTGCAGATAGTGCTTCTGACCCTGATATATAACCAATTCCTACTTTAACTAGAGATAATGCAATATATGCAAGAATACTTACTCTAGCTCCTCGCTCGGCTAGTTTTAGATTGTTAAACCTTTCATCCATTAACTTCACTCCTTGATTAATAATAAATTTTATTCATTCACAACTTCAGACTCTTCCATTTTTACAACTTTTCTTTCACAAACCTGTCCAAAATATGCAAATTTAACTCCAAATAAATATATAAGTACTCCTAGTATTCCTAAAAATAAAGAAATATATAAAGGTGTTAAGAATGAATTTGGTACAGAATTATATAAAGTTAAAATTCCAAAAAACATAAATACTATTCCTGCCACCCATTTTATATATATTTCTGGTATATGTCTGCACATCCATGCACCACCTAAAATACCAATTCCATCAGCTATAAGCATTCCCACTGTTGTTCCCATTAAGATGAACAAAGGCTGCGAGTTTTCAGCAGCAATAGTTATAGTCATAAGTTGAGTTTTATCTCCCATCTCAGCTAAAAAGAATGCAATTGCAACTGTAACTATAGGTCCAAATTTCACCTTTTTATTTTCTTCATCCTCTAATTTATCTCCACGTATAGTCCAAAGACCAAAAATTAAAAAAGAAACTGCAGCAACTATTTTAACCACATTCATTGGTATCATAGTACTCAAATAACTTCCAACCGCAACGGCTAAAGCATGATTTAAAATAGTAGCTACTAAAACTCCCAAAAGCACTTGCTTTGCTTTATACTTGCTTGCCATAGCCATCGCTAAAAGCTGAGTCTTATCTCCCATTTCAGCGACTACTACTAGCAGCAAAGCTTTGATGAATGATGCCATATTTTATCTCCCCTTAATTATTATGATAGCTTTACTTAAGATGACTAAATCTCCTTTCCTCTCTTTAATTTATTAATTAAAATTTTAAAAATCGCTGAAGCGACCTTCTTCAGCAGATTTTTTTGCGCATCTGCATTTCCGAATGTATATGAGGAAAATCTTGCAGGCGAATAAGATTTGTTTTTTCTGTATAGCCATAAAATGCTTCTAAAGCCATTGAAATATCTAGGTTTATCTAGCTTAAAAACTTTATACTTTGCTATACAGAAATAAAGACTTTCAACACAACAAACATACACTGTGTAGAAATCTTTTTTGATGAAAAAATATTTAACATCAAAAAAGACCTCTAACACAATGAATTCATTGTGTTAAAAGTCTCACTTAACTAAAATTAGTTACGATACAACCAGACCAATGGTCAGTATGTTGACTGTATCACCTTTTTCAAGGCAGTTACTCCCTTTTAACTATACTTCTTTATTTGATAATAAAATTATATTATATTTTATTATCTTTTGTCAATTGATATTCCAAATTTAGATAAATAATGAATTTATATTAAAGTTTCTTATATTTCCAGTTATATTATCATCTTTTTCATTTAATTATTCTCATCAACTGATAATGCAAATTAGCTAATGGTATATTTATTAAAGATGACCAAAATACATTTATTGATAAACTTGCTAACTAAATTACCGCTTCTTAAAAAAACAATTTTCTATAGAACTTTAAGAACCTATCGCTATTTCTCACTTTGTCAAACATATCATCTTGAAAATAATCTAAAAAGTTTATCCCAATATTTTCAGCCAATTCTAAATTATTATAGAAAGGTTCATGTTCATCATTTATCAGATTAATCGCTGCTAGTATAATATAAAAATCACCGTTATTTGAATCAAGTGCAATTGCTTTCTTAATACTTTCTTCAGCAAACTTAATGTCTCCTAGTTTTATTTGTATATAGGCATAATTTTTGTATAAAGCTGCAAAACTTTGATTTAGCTCTTTAGCTTTTAATACATCAGCTAAAGCATTTTCATAATCTTTCAATAAAATATAAGCAAAGGCTCTATCGTTAAAGCATTCACTAGAATCAGGCTTAAGAGAAATTGCTTTTGAATAATATTCTACAGCTTCACCATATCCTCTGACTTTTAAATATATAAGTCCCATATTCTTAAAATACAAATATTCTTTATCATCCATACTAATTGCTTTTTTGTAATCATCTAAGGCTTTCATGAAATTCTTAATTCCAAGGTATGCCTCTCCTCTGCCACTATATGCTGAAGGTAAATACTCTGCTGAAATATTCATATTTATGCTTTCAGAAAAATCTTTAATTGCTTTATCAAAATCTTTATTTTGTAGATATGAATATGCTCTTAGATAATACGCTAACGGATTAAACTTATCTATTTCTATTATCTTAGTTGTATTCAAAATAACATTATTAAAATCATTTAATTTAAGATGTATACTACTCTTTAAATAATAGGTACCAATATCAGTAGGTTCTATTTCAATTGCCCTATCAAATTCAGCAAGTGCACTATCATATTGACCACTACTCAGGAATTCATTTCCTTTCTCAATAAATGCATTATACTGATCTTCTTTAGAATTTGCTATATTTTTAAAATTTAGTGCTACTATAGCGAAAACACCTAATAATAATATAATTATGATATACATCTTTTACTCCCATCTACTTGTTGTTTCCGTAACCAAACATGAATCTAGATTTAAACTTTATCTTATAAATCCATATTATTTAAAATATCTCTTAATTCCTTCATTTCATCTTTAGAGAAGGTCACACCTTTACCCATCTTCTTATGTTCTGAGTCCCATTCTCTAATGTCATACTTAGCTTCTTTATCATTCCAGCTAATCAGATTTACTTCTTTCTTCCACCCCTTAGATGATTCTGAAAGGGTTCCTAAACTTTCTTTTATCTCAAATTTAATATCTGCCATACTGATATCCTCCTATAATTTCTTTTAATAATTTGGCTATGTTTAAGGATATTGTTGAAATTAATTGGTTATACAGGAGACGCTATATGAGCGAGCTATTAGAATTAAATGATTTTTTCAGATGGAATGGCGTTAATAAACTGTATTGTTCGAACGTAGTGAGTTTACAGTTTTAGCCATGGAATATGACAAAATCATATTAATTCTTTGCGTAAGCTCATTAAAGCGTCGGATGATTAACCAATTAATTTCAACACAGTGCTTTAACATCACCAATAATTTTAATAGTAAATCCTTAATATCTTTGATTTACCAATAACTTAACATTTGCTATGTCTATAAAGTTCCTACCCCAACTATTACTTCATTCATTTTAAAAGTCATAAGTGCGTAATTTTCGAATGAGTATAAATCAACTTTCGATATAAGAATTCATTAACTCTAATATTAAGATTATTGACCCAATACGTCAACTTCTTTCATCTTAACTCTTATAATGTTCCTAATGAATTTTATGGATAATAATGGTATAATGTATACATATATCAACATTACCAAACAGATAAATTGCTACTATTTGATGAGGATTTACCTTATTACAGTAATGTGAACAAATTAAGGTGGTGCCCTTTATGAACAAATCAAGTAAAATAAACTTTGCCCAGGAGCAACTAGCTATCCTATGGAATTGCTCTCCAAATTTATTTAAACAAAATGACAATGTATTCATCCAATCTAATGACACATTTTTTAATGTAATTACCTTTGGGAAAAATGCAGTTATAAAAGTAGATCCACTCATTTATGAATGGTGTGTAGAAAATTTTTCAACGACACCAGCACACTTCATTATAAACAGAGAAAACTTATTTGCTATTGAAGCTAAATTACGAGAGTTTGGAAAAATGCTTGGAGGCGAACAAGTTAGATATTTGTATTTACATAATGATAAGCTTATAAATAAGCCTTGTGATTATGAATATAAATTATTTTATAAAGATAATATAAGAGATTTATATATAAACAAAGTTTTTAACAACGCATTAAACTATAAAAATGATGTTATAGCTTTTGGAGCGTATAAAGAAAATCAGCTTGTTGCCTTAGCTGGTGCTGATGAAACTATGGGTAAGTTATGGCAAATCGGTATAGATACTCTTCCAGAACATCGTAATAAAGGTCTAGCTGCCTATCTTGTAAAAACACTAGCTGATGAAATTGAAAAATGTGATATGATGCCATTTTATACTACTTGGAGCCCTAATATTGCTTCAACAACTGTTGCACTTAATACAGGCTTTTTTCCTATTTGGGTGAGCTATGTTGCACAAGATATTTCAGAAGCTTAGAAAATGAATAAACTCAAAAACAGTTCTAAATCTAAAGAATAGTAAATTGTTATTCCCCTCATTTTAACAAGTACCTATAAGTAAAAGTAATTATTTAGAGAGGTGAAAATGTATTGGAAAATAAAAAAGTATTATCAATTTCAATTATTCTACTTTCTTTATCCATAGTATTTGGTTCAATTTTTGTAGGTTATTCGTTATCAAAATCCGCAAAGCCACAAATTTCAACTAGCCCTTCAATTGAGAGTAATGTTTTAAATTTATCTCAAGCAGCCAAATATCTTGATATGCCTGAAGCAGAACTTCAAGGAATAATTAACACTGAAAAAGCTGCATTAGACCAATCAAAAATATTTACTAGAATGATGTTTCCTTACTTCACAGTAAATGATAAGAAGTATTTCTACAAAAACGAAATAGATGAATGGTTGAAAGATGTTTCAAAAACACACAGACAATATGATACAAAAAAAAGGATGGGTGGTTCAGTAAATCGGTTGTATTAATGCTGTTACCACCGAATCCAAAGCCTCCTCTCATCCCCATATCACCATTGGTATTGCTGCCAAAAGTATTACTGTTCCTACAGCAAGATATGTAATTCTCTTTTTTATAGATATCGTATTTGAAAGTAAATACATAATATAAACTGCTGCTATAAATTTCTTATTTAGCAATAGGTTTAAAAAGCTATTATTTATTAATTTCTTTTGTAAATATCCACTTATTTTCCTTCATATCTCTTCCTTTAACAACAACCTTATTTCCGTTAACTTCCACATATAACCCCTTAATGTAAGGTAAGTTTTTTCTACCTCCTTTACTATTTGCATCAGGTATAACAGTATAATAAACAGCTCCTGTATGTATCATAGTAAAGGGTTGATCCACCACAACACTGCTTTCAACTAAATCTCTATGTGTGTGTGAAGTGAACAGAATTGCTTCAGGATATTTCGAAAGTATTTCTCTGACTTGTTTACTTTGTTTAGAAGAAGCCATATTTTTATTTCCACTATCTAGAGGTTGATGTAAGAATACAAATATAGGTTTTCCTTTTTGATAATTTTCACCTATCTTTTCTTTAAACCAATTCAACTGTTCATCGGATATAAAAGCTGAAACTGAGTCTATGGTTTTAGAATTCCCGTCCTCAGATCCTAGAGATATAAAATGATAGTTTTTTACCCAGGTATCATGATATACCTTTTCTTCGCCTGAAAACTCAAGATATCTTTTTATGAAAGTTTGAACTTGTTCTGGCGAATTAACTTTTATACTGTAATCAAAAAACTCATGATTACCTATATTTTTAATAATTGTTTTAGGGATCAAATTCTTATTTTCAATCAATTCTTTCTTCATTGAAGCATATTGAGTCTCTATGCCTTGCCCAACTGTGTCTCCGTTTAGTACTAATGCATCCATGTTAGAATTTATTGTATTCAAATCATCAATTGCCCCTTTAAAATGTTCAATATCATCATGGACATCACCAAGTACTGCAAAAGCAAGATCTGCATTAGAAGCCGGTGCTACGGCAGCTTTATCGGTATGTTTATTTTCATTTATATACGAAGTAAAGATTACACCAGCAATAATTAATATAATTACAACAACAATTATCTGAGTCTTCTTCATTTTAATCACCCCTCTTAAATCCATAGTATTTTATGAAACGAAAGTTAACATATATGTAGTGGTACTTATTATTTTTCACATTATTGTAATAAATTATAATGGATTTCTTTATTAAGTTAAATATATAATATATAAAAAAACTAGCTAAGTGATTAAAATTACTGACTTTGCCTAATATAAACTTCATACAATTTCCTATAAAAAAAATAAAGAGTCCAGCTACAAAAGTTACCTGAACTCATTTATATTGACTTAGCTTTTATAATGTTTTTCTTAATGTGTTTTAAGTGGATCATAATTTAAGATTACATCAAAAACTAAAGAACCATCAGCATTTATTTTGCTAACTGCCACTTTTATGTTTGAGAAGTCATTTGAATGAAGTTTATCACAAACAATATACTGCCTCTTTATCATGATAATCCAATGTAAAAAATATATTTTCTAAATCCTCATTGGTTTTATTTTGAACATATAAAATTGGTCCCATCTGTATTGCTGACATAAAACTTCCTCCTTAAAACAATTTACCTATTAATATAGAGTTTTAAGCAAAAATAACATCTATATTTATAATATTATGAAAATAGCTAATTTGTTATGAAAATAAAATTTAATATATAACCAAGTTGCTTAAGGAAAAAAATATTATAGGATTTTCTTCTTAATTACTGCTCCAAACCTTCAACAAACTCTAATACTTCTCTGCTGTTGCCTCTAAATACTATATTTCTATTAGCTTTTTCTAAAGAATGCTTATACATTGGGTCGTAATAGTTAGTTAGAAATAATTCTATCCAATTTCTGTGTTTATCTACATCATTGGTATCCTTTTGAGTTTTAAAAGCAAGTTTGAGTTCTTCATCTATTACCTTCATCCTATCTCCGCCAAGCTTACCTTTAACCCTTTCCATGCTAGCTACCATGTCGTCTAACCATGCCTGTAATCCTAAATCTCTATCTTTAAGTGCTTCAATATGCTCTCTTTGACCATTTATAACATATTCTTCCAATATGTTATAAACTCTTTCTTCTATAGTAGCATCTAAGAATATTACATCTCCACTTTGAAAATAATTATAAAACTCTTTAGGTATAAAGCTCTTTCCGATATTTTTACTTTCATCTTCTAAAATCATATATTTATAATTTTTAGCTTCATGTTTTATCGCACTATAAGCTAAGTTATTTTCAAAATTTATTTGTGTTGGTTGTGGCGTCACAAAATGTCCAAAGGTAGAGCCTCTATGATGAGCTATTCCCTCTAAGTCTATAGAGTTCTTTAAATTATTTAATAATATTGTTTTACCTGAACCTGTATAACCAGTTAAAACTAATGGCACTGCTTTAATGTTTTCTGGCTCTAATGAATTTATAAGATAATTACGAAAAGCCTTATATCCTCCATCTAGCTTCACTATATCCCTATTTGTTGCTTCATATATCCAGTTCTGTGCTATAGTTGAGCGTGATCCCCCTCTAAAGCAATAAATCATTGTATTTGAATCTTCCTCAAATTGATTCACCCATGAGCTTACTCTATCCTCTTTTATGCTTCCAGCTACAAGCTTATATCCAAGTTTAGTAGCTTCATCATTACCTTTTTCCTTATAGCAAATACCTATAATATGCCTTTCTTCATTAGACAATATAGGTAAATTTATCGAATTTAACATTGCTCCTTTTTCATATTCGATCGGAGCTCTTAAATCTATTAATTTTGTATTTTTTAATACTATACTTTTAAAATCATTTGTTACACTTAATTTCTTCATTTTTCTTCCTTCTGTTTCATCTTTCTGATGTTTTTCTATAGATGTGCCACTTCAATCCGAAAACTATTTTCAAAACTCCTCTGGGTTCTGAGAGAAGAATTTGAAAATATATATTTTATTATGAAGTGGTACATCCATAACAATTATAAATTATATATTACTGCTGAAAGTTATACAAATTCACAACTTAAAACTACACATTTAAACTACTGAAATTATTAATTTTCATTTATAATGATTAATATAGAGACTTATTTTGATTATAGACAATTCCATGAAATCTTATAATAATAAAGTATTTAATAGTGTTGTTGAAATTAAGTGGCTATAAAGAAGCTACTATATGAGCGAGCTATTATTGAATTGACATAAAGTACTGGAGGATAATATAATGGACAATAACATAAAACTAACTTCACTTACTAAAACTTCAGGTTGTGCTGCTAAGATAGGACCAAGTGTTTTAGATTCTGTTCTAAAAAACTTACCTAAATTTGAGGATTCTAACCTTTTGGTAGGCTTTGATAAAAAAGATGATGCCCTTGTTTATAAGGTATCTGATGATAAAGTAGTAATACAAACCGTTGATTTCTTTCCGCCCATGGTAGACGATCCATATACTTTTGGACAAATAGCAGCTGCAAATGCTTTAAGTGATATATACGCTATGGGAGGAAATCCAGCTGTAGCAATGAATTTATTATGCTTTCCATCTTGCTTAGATCCATCGATAATGCATGATATCTTAGCTGGTGGATATAGTAAGGTTCAAGAAGCTGGTGCAATTATTGCAGGAGGACATACAATAGCAGATCCTACTCCTAAATATGGACTTTGTGTTACTGGCTTTGCTCATCCAAGTGAAATACTTACTAATAGCAATGCTAAAACTGGTGATGTACTAGTTTTAACTAAGCCACTTGGCATCGGTATTTTAAATACTGCTGCAAAAGCTGAGCTATTAACTCTTGATGAAATAAAAGAAGTTACTAAAATAATGACTGAATTAAATAAGTTTGCAAAAGAATCCTTTGCAAACTTAAAGGTAAATGCATGTACTGACATTACAGGTTTCAGCTTAATTGGCCATGGTTACGAGATGGCTAGCGGAAGTGATAAGACAATTGAAATTTTTAGTGATAAAGTCGCTATACTTCCAAAAGTTTTAGAATATGCAAGTATGGGAATTATTCCAGAGGGAATGTACAATAACAAAGATTATTTAAAAGACATATTTAGTACTGGCACTAATGTTACTGAGGAAATGCATGATGTACTTCTTGATCCTCAAACTTCAGGAGGACTACTACTGTCTATGCCAGAGAAAGATGCCAAAGAATATTTATCTAGGATGGAATGCCATACTCCATGGGCAAGAATTATAGGTCAAGTAACTGATAAAAAGGAACATTCAATTGTTGTAAATTAAAGATACTGTATTTACAAGATAAAGACTTTAATATTATAGAGAAAAGTCTAAATATAAAAAAATGGTATGCTTAATTTTGCATACCTTTATTTTTTACTCAAATACATCCATAATCATCTTTTTACAAGCCTTGCAATAATAAGCTTCTATTTTATTTAAATCTTCATAGTTTCTCATTACTACACCACTAGCAAAGGCGTTAAAAAATAGCCCTTTATCATTTGATTCTTCAATCCATTTTAAAGAACCTTCTCTTGTATATATGAAACCTTTTTTAGCCTCTTTATGACAGTACGGACATTCCATTTAATTCCCCCATTCCCATGTTTTAAACTAAAAATATGAGCAGTGAAAACTTATTTTACTGCACTACTCACTAAAACCGCCTTATTAAATTACGAAATTATAATGTAATTACCTTTCCAGCTGACTTCATCACTTCAACAATTGTATACATATTACTTATCTGTCCTACAGAAACCTTTTCTTTTAATTCATAGAAATCGAGACAAGCTCCACAAATTAAAAGTTCAACTCCTGCTTCTTCTAACTTCTTTAAATGTTCAGCTGCCTGATCATTTAAGGTTGGAACCTTTACTCCATCATTCATAAATAATACTGCCTTTGGATAATCCTCAGATTCTGATACTGTGTAAAAGAACATCTTCATTAATGATTGTCCAAGTTCTTCATTTCCAATTCCGATTGTACTTTTATTTACAAACACACACCAATCTCCAAGAGGTTTTCTGTTTTCAACCTTTGCTATTATCTCTTCACATTCTTCACAGCCATTAGAAAACTTCACATTAAAATCACCATTAGCTTCTTCAACACTGAGCTCAAACCCTTGACTGTTAGCAAACTTTCTAAGATTTTCTACTGCAATTTTATTATCAACTTGAACTGTAAAAAACTTTCCACCTTGTTCAATTTCCTTCTTTGCCATCATTACAGGCATAGGACAGTTCTTTCCTCTTGCATCTATGTTTTTACTCATCTTAATCACCTTTCAGGAAAATTATTTCTATATTAATTATACACTATAATATTATATTAATTAACCAGTTATAGCCCTAATATCAACTATTGAAAGCTCTAACTCTTATACTAACATAAAAAATTTTTGCCACCTTCATAGAATAGCCTTTACTCTATCTCTTATTCCACTTTACCTAAGACGAAACTCACTAAAAGTATAATGAAAACTACAAGAGTAATCTTTGTATATAGATAGTCCTTTTCTTTTACAAAAACAATAATTGACACAGCAACACGAAATACTGGGGTTAAAATCAGTATTATCATTCCTGTCATAATAACTGCATATGGTTTCAACATTAGTAGTCCACCAAATATTTCAGATAAAGTAGTAGGAAAATATCCATCTACATAACCGCTTACACCTGTAATTAAAAACATCATTAATCCAGCAAATATTACAATTGCACTTAGTAATACACCAACTCTTAAAAATCCACTGATTATAACTTCCATTTCATCTATTTTCGAATTCTTTTCCATAATAAAAGCATTTACCTCCTTGTCTATTACATTCCAAAACCTTTAACTATCATTTGTATAGAAACATACCCAAGGACAGGTATAAATATCAGTCTTATTGTCTTACTTTTTATATTTTGCATTATTTTAGTACCTATTGTAGCACCAACCAATACCCCTAAAGCTACTGGAGCCGCTAATTTAGGATCTATATCCCCTCTAATCAAATACACTCCAGCACTTGCAGCTGCAGTTACCCCAATCATAAAATTGCTTGTTGCACTTGACACCTTTAAGGGCAATTTCATGAACAAATCCATAGCCATCACTTTAAATATACCACTTCCAATTCCAAGCAGTCCTGAAATTACACCAGCTACGTACATCATGCCAAAACCCCCATATACCCCTGCTACATTGTAGCTTATGTCCTTGTTTAGCGCCTTATCATGATACTCTCCATTAAGCCTTAATTTTACAGCCATTGGATGGGTAATTATATCATCTGGCAACTCTTGTCCTTTCTTTTTGAGCATAGCTAAAGCAGAATAAAGTAAAAGTACTCCAAAAACTACATATAGATACTTAGGATTAACAAAGCCGCTAATAAACGCACCAGTTATTGCTCCTATAGTTGTAGCTATCTCTAAAAACATCCCTATTCTTATATTTGTAATTTTATCTCTTACATATGCAACTGCTGCCCCACTTGAAGTTGCTATCACTGAAACAATACTTGCTCCAATTGCATATTTTATGTCTATGCCAAACATCAACGTTAGCACTGGCGTTATTATAATTCCTCCACCTAGTCCTAAAATTGAACCAAATATTCCAGCTAATATAGAGATAATAAGTATTTTAATTACAATTAACAACATATAAACACCTCCATATTAAATATCACTTCCTCAAACTATTTTTTAATATTTCATCAAAGGCCAAATAAGCAGCTCCTATAGCAATAGATTTATTTTCAAAAAATCCACCTCTGCAAAATTCAATAGAATTGCTATTAGCTATATAACATTTTCTTAATGCTGCACTTTTACTGCTCTCATAAAAAAGTGCTGAATGCTCTACTAGAGGTCCACTAAGTATTATCATTTGAGGAGCCAATATCTTAATAAAATTTGCAAGTCCTGTACCAAAATATATAGCTGCATCAGCCAAAATGCTCTTTGCTGTTTCATCTCCACTGTCTGCAAGATTGCAGATATCAATATAATCAACTTCTTCAAGAGCCTTATCTAGCTTGGTCATCTTACCTTTTTTAACTTCATTTATAAATTTCCATGTGATTTTTGATATAGAAGTATAACTCTCAACACACCCATAATTTCCACAGGTGCATAGTTCGCCACCAATATCTACTGTCATATGCCCAAATGCATCCTCACTATTGTTTATGGTTCTTACAATATTTCCATTTGAAATTACTGCAGATCTTAGACCCACACCACAGTGAACATATAATAAGCCGTGTTTTCCCTTGCCAATTCCAAAGTTATATTCCCCAATTAAAGCAGTGTTAGCTCCATTGTCTATGAAAACAGGCAATCCTAGATTTTTTTCTATTGCTTTATTTAATTCATTATTTTTATTAAATTCTTCTTTTTCGTGGATTTGAACTACCACACCCATTCCTATGCCAATAACGTTAGAAACAGAAATACTTGCCTTTGAAAGTAGTTGCTTAATATTTTCCATTATTATATTTTCTTGTTCCTTAACAGAGAAATCTCCAAAGATTGTTGCTTCATCTAATATATCCATCTTCAAATTAGTAATCATTATCTGTATATAAGTTCTTGAAATATCTACACCAATAAGATAATACTTAGTATCATTAACCTCAAATAATGAAGGCTTTCTGCCACCAGTTGATTCTTCAGCTAAAATCTCAGTTACAAGCATACTCTCACATAAGAATTCTAATTCACGATTCAAGGTACTTTTTTTCAACTTGGTCATATCCTCTAACTTACTTTTAGTTACAGGACCATTTTTTTGTATAATTTTTAGGAGCTCAATACTTCTAGCATCTAAATTATGCAAGGCCTTATGATTATCTATCATTTACTCGCCCCCTTTACTATATTATAATACTTTTTTTCATTTTGGAAACAAGTTTTTTGCTGTATCTCTTAAAAAGCTTTACTAATCACTTAAAATTACTAAGTTTAAGTAGCAATAAAATTTTACATTTTCATTTATAGCAAAAAATAAGTTCCCTGATTTATAGCACTAATATTATGCTACAAATCAGGGAACTTAAAATCCTATTTATTAACTATTTCATTTAAACTTTCAAATGTATGCTCAATTATTTCAGCACAGCTAATACCATTCTTCTTTAATTCTTTACAAGTCTCCGCTCCGTACTTTTCACGCACATCTTTCATTAACTGATTGGTAAGGGCTCTTGCCTCATTTTGCTCTGTATTACTTTCTCTACCTTTTAAAGATCCTATAATCACAGCTGCAGCTCCTACAGCTCCACAAACGCTTCCTATTGTAAAACCTGTTCCCATACCACTTCCAAGCCCTACAGGAATATTAGTATTATTTTTCTCATTGTATGCTTTTATAACTGCTTCTCCACAAGTAAATCCTTGTTTATGATATTCTGATGCTTTATTCATTTTAAATTCCTCCTAATAAATAAACTAACTTAATTTGTTATATAATAAATTTTTAGATATAATCCCTACTATTCTGTAAACTTTCTTACACTTTTTATAGATTATCACCTTTAGCACACTTCATCAACTTATCTTTTTATATTTCCTGTATATCCACTTGTACCACCCGATACATTTACAACTTTAAAACCACTTTTGTTTAAAGCATTGCAAACTCTTGAACTTCTAGCTCCAGATTGACAGATAATATGATATTCTTTCGATTTATCAAGAAACTTATCTGCTTCAGCAATAATTTTATTCACTGGTATATTTTTAGCTGAAGGTAGATGCCCATTTTTAAATTCATACGTTTCCCTAACATCAATAAGATTTATCTTACCTAAAAGTTCTCCTATATCATTTACCTTTACAGACTTGATATTGCTCTTAAACAAAAACTCAAACATTTTCCTACCTCCAAGAAATTTAATAAATATATTTATATATTAGAATATTCTTATATACTTATGTTATTCTTATTTTTATAAATTGTCAATATTTATTTACAACACTAAAAAAAGAAACAAAGAGCCCAGCTGTAAACCACTAGCTGGACTCATTTTCTGAAGATATATTCCCTTTAATTTATTTAAGTAATTGCTTCTTCTTTAATGAATATTCTTCTTCATCTATTTCACCTTTAACAAATCTCTCATTCAAAATATCCATTGCATTTGATGAATATTTATCAATAGGCGCATTAAAATTCTTTGAGCTTATTGCTTTAAATACGAAATAGATTATTGCTAAAAATATTATAAGCATTGGTATCATCATAAAAAAATTTGGCCCTCCATAACCTCTAAATCCACCATATACATTACAAAACATATAAAATTCCTCCTTTATTTTAGATGAACCACTTCATAATTAAACTTATATTTTCAAATTCTCCTCTCAGAACCCAGAGGAGTTTTGAAAATAGATTTCGGATTGAAGTGTTTCATCTTTATTAGGTTTTAATAATTAATCTTAAAGCTCTAACTTTTCTTTAATTGTAGTACTTAATTATGGAGAGATTATGGAGAATATAATTCTTTGCTAATACTTTATAAAAATCCCCAATCTATGATTTCTTCATAATTCCTCCACACTCCTTTTATATAATTAAGTTCAGCTTTTTATAGTTTTTTAAATAGGTATAAACTATAATGAATTCAAAGTACTTAAAATTAGAGGTGATTCTTTTGAAAAATGATTTTAAAATACTGGTAGTTGATGATGAGCAAAAAATATTTGATGTAGTAAAAGCTTATTTGGAGAAAGAAAATTATGAGGTAACTACTGCTTCAAACGGAGAAGAAGCTCTAAATATATTTAAAAAAGATACCTTTCATCTTATAATTCTAGATTTAATGTTACCAAATATCACAGGCGAAGACGTATGTCATAAAATAAGAACGCTTTCTAGTGTCCCTATCATTATGCTTACTGCAAAAGCTGATGAAGATGAGCGAATAGATGGTATATCTATTGGGGCTGATGATTATATAACTAAACCTTTCAGTGTTCGTGAGCTAGTTGTAAGAGTTAGAGCACTTCTAAGAAGATCCTATAAAGATACTATTCCACTAGCTGATGTTTTAACCTTTAATAACGGAGATCTAGAGGTGGATATAAAAAAAATATTAGTTAAAAAGCAAGGAAAAACTGTAAGTTTAACAACCAATGAATTTAAAGTTTTAATAGTATTACTTACAAATCCAGGGCAGGTATTTTCAAGAGAACAGCTAGTAGATAAAGCTTTTGGCATTGATTATGAGGGTTTTGATAGAACAATAGATACTTACATTAAAAATATCCGTCAAAAAATTGAAGACAATCCAAAAGACCCTAAATATATCACAACTATTTATGGCATGGGATATAAATTTACACCAAACTCAAATGAGGTGAAATGATGAAAATATCCTTAATGAAAAAATTATCCATTGCCATACTAATAGCCATTTTAGGATCAATTGCTTTAACAAGTTTTATATCAAATTACACAGTAAGCCAAAAGTTTAAAGAATATTTAATTGATGAACATAAATCTAAAGAGAATGATGCCATAAAAATCATTGAAGATTTATATGCTAAACAAAATAATTTCACAAATACAAATAAAGATGAAATTCAGAGATATGCTGAGTTACAAAAACTATATATCGAAGTAAGAGATTTAAATGATACTACCTTATACTCTTCAGGTAATGATTATTTGAAGCAAAATAATCACATGGGAAATATGATGATGGGCTCTATGATGAAAAATTTTTCAGGTATGAACTTAGGCGAATATACTGAAAACAAATATCCATTATCTATTAATAACAAAAATGTTGGTACTATTATTATTGGTTATTTTGGAACCTCATATCTATCTTCTGGTTCTGTTACCTTTATGAGTACCTTAAATCATTCTTTTTTATTATCCGCTGTTATAGCTTTAGTCTTTGGATTACTAATCAGCATCGTAATTTCAAAAGGTATTTCAAAGCCTATTATTAACATAACTAAAACAGCTAATATCATGAGAGCTGGTAATCTTGAAGTCAGATCCATAGTTAATACTAACACAAAAGAAATTGATGAACTTTCCAACTCTATAAATTACCTAGCTGAAACTTTAAACGATCAAGAAATGCTTCGAAAAAGAATGACCTCAGATATTGCACACGAACTAAGAACTCCTTTAACAACTCTTAAAACTCATATTGAAGCGTTTATAGATGGTATTTGGGAACCAACCCCTGAAAGGTTTGAATCTTTTTATGAAGAAATAGAGAGGCTAACTAAGCTTGTAGATAATCTTCGTAACTTAGCTAAACTAGAGCAAACAAACCTTAACTTAAATAAAAGTGAAGTAAATATATCTAATGAATTAGAAAAAATAATAGATTCTTTTAAACCTCTTTATATAAAAGAAAATTACGAACTAAATGAGATAATTGAGCCAGAAATAACAACTATACTTGATAAAGATAAATTCAAGCAAATAGTAACTAACCTACTATCAAATTCCTATAGATATTTAAAAGAAAATGGTAGGGTTACTGTAACTTTGAAGAAAGAAAACCAAAATATAATTATCAAGGTTATTGATACTGGAATTGGTATTCCTGAAAAAGATTTACCTTATATTTTTGAACGGTTTTATAGAAGTGATTTATCTCGTAACAAAAACACCGGCGGATCAGGTATAGGCCTTACTATAACCAAAGCTTTTGTAGAAGCCCACGGTGGGAAAATATCTGCTCACAGTAAAGAAAATGAAGGGACTACTTTTACTATCTGCTTTCCGGCATAAGTATCTTTTTATAATTAATATGAAAGTATAAAGACGTATCAACTCAGAATACGTCTTTATATTTTACTTAGGCTATGTTTAAGAGTATTGTTGAAATTAAGTGGTTATAAAGGAGATGCTATATGAGCGAGCTACTAGAATTAAATTATTTTTTCAGATGGAGTGGCGTTAATAAACTGTACTGTTCGAACGTAGTGAGTTTACAGTTTTAGCCATGGAATATGAGAAAATCATATTAATTCTTTGCGTAAGCTCATTAAAGCGTCGGATGTATAACCACTTAATTTCAACACGGTGCTTTACATCGCCTTTACCTATTGTTTTTCATCATAGAATTGTGTATATTAACCATATTATTTTTATCTACAGAACGCATCATCTGACCCATATTTTTAAAACCATTCTGTTCCATCAAATCAGTCATTCTCTTATACTCTTCATCAGTAAGTTTACTCATGAATGTACTCATTGCATTATAATCTTTACTTTCCATAGCCTTTGCAGCATCTTCAAACCCATTATTTTTCATTACATCTATCATTTTGTTATATGTTTCATTTCTATCTATAGTATTCTGATACATCATAGAACCTCGAGGCCCAAATCTAGTTGCATTATCATTTCCCTTTGCATAAGCAACAGTCACTGCTCCAATAGTTAATATACCAGTAATCATAATAACTAATACTTTTTTCTTCATTTTAACATCCCCCTATTCACTTAATTTCTTACTATGAGTACATAGTAAACTATAATTGTGGGGGAATTATGAGTTTGATTTTTAGTTTAATGCCTATTCCTCCGCTACCTAGTTATTTTACTAAACCTATAAAAAAACTTTATTATTTTCCCCAAACTTTTTCACTACCGCATATATACTAATTGAAAGCTGAAGACACAAGGCTTTAAGCTTCAAAACTAATTTTAAAAGGAGGAAAACATTATGGCAATAAGCAAACATTTAGACTCAACTTCATTTTCAATCGAGGTTGAAAGTGGAACCGACAAGACAGGTGCAAAGATCTACAAAAAGAAGACTTTTTCAGGAGTAAAGAAGAATACAACACCTGAAAACATATTTGCTGTTGCTGATGCTATCAAAGCTGTTTTAAGTGCTGGTACTAGAGACTATTACTTAAACGAAGCATCAAAAATAGTAAATGCATAGTAAATAAACAATCAAATCTAGTTAATTGAAAGGAGAAAAATTATGGAATACACATTATCTTTAACCTTCATTAATGCAACAGGGGACAAGGCATCCCTAAGTATAGCAGGTGTTAAGCCTGATATAACAAAAGCTGAGGTAAATGCACTTATGGACACCATCATAACCAAGGATATATTTGAAAACAAAGGTGTTTCTTTAGCCTCAAAGTACAGTGCTCAGCTTTCTCAAAGACAGACTACTAAGTTTGATCTTTAATCAGAAATTTCGTAGTATGGATATTTAACTAAAAAACCTCAAACTTAATTACAGCAAATATATTATATCCCATAGAGTAGATACTTTCTGGAAGGTCTATCCTATGGGATATTTTTATATTCTTTAGAAAGTAATATCTAACCTAAAAGCCTAAAGTAAATTACTTTAGGCTTTCATCAATTCAATTTCTCTCCTGGTTTGCTCTTCAGGCTTACTATGCTCTGATGCATTTAATTCAAAGGCATTACAAATCCCTTTAAATATATCCTTTCTTTTTCAGTCCAAAACTTTTACATAAGTCCAATTGGAGTTTGAATATTTTCAGAATCTTAAAAAACTACCCATTGACTAGGTACAAATCAAGTGTTATTATTTCTCATATACAGTATATACACAATGGACTGTAATAACTCAAATGATACAGAGGTGAACATTATTGACGATAATAATCAAAAACTCCTCCGGAATTCCGATTTATGAGCAAATCAAAGAACAGGTAAAAGAATCTATTCTGAACGATGAAATAAACGAAGGCGATATATTGCCTTCTATTCGACAACTGGCTGCGGATTTGAAGGTCAGCGTCATTACTACTACTAGAGCATACACCGAACTTGAGCAAGAAGGCTATATAATTAATGTACAAGGCAAGGGGTGTTATGTTGCTCCAAAAGACAGTGACCTGATACGTGAACAACTTCTCCGCAAAATTGAGGACGGCTTCAATGCTGCGATAAATGCAGCTCGCATCGCAAAACTACCACGGGAAGAACTACAAAAACTATTTGAATTTACATTGGAGGGAAATCAATATGAGTAATGCTTTGGAAGTACTTAATCTCCATAAAACTTACAACGATTTCACGTTAGATTCAGTATCTTTTTCATTGCCCATCGGATACATTATGGGATTTGTCGGCCAAAACGGTGCAGGTAAAACCACTACCATCCGATGCATCCTTAACATGGCTTCAAAAGATGGTGGTGAAATCAAGATCTTTGGGTTAGACAATATGCGGGATGAACTGGCAGTCAAGCAGAAACTTGCTGTAGTGTTTGACGAGATTTTCTTTGTGGACACATGGCGTGTAAAAGATGTGGAAAAAGCCATCCAGGGCTTTTACAGCGGATGGGATAGCAATTTGTACTGGGAATACATCAAAAAATTTAAACTATCTCAAAAGAAACAGGTAAAAGATCTATCCCGGGGCATGAAAATGAAGCTGATGCTGGCGGTAGCCATGTCTCACGACGCGAAGTTACTGATCCTAGATGAACCAACTAGTGGCCTTGATCCAGTAGCCCGTGATGAGTTTCTTGAAATTTTAAGAGAGTATATCTCTGACGGAGAAAAGAGTGTATTTTTCTCTACACATATTACCTCCGATCTGGAGCAAATCGCGGATTATATAACGCTAATTGACAACGGCAGGGTTTTCTACACCGGTACGAAGGACAGCTTGCTTGAGCATTTTTCTATGGTCAAGGGAAGCAAAACCGATTTGACCACTGACATGAAAAAGAAAATCATCGGCTTATCAGTTACATCCACCGGCTTTACTGGGATGATTCCGGTGCCAGAGCTTAAAGGGCTGCCAAGAAGTATAGTAACCGAACCACCTACCATTGATGAAATTCTGATTTACATCAGCAAAGGGGGCACATCTTATGAATAGAATTATAAATGCCTTAAAACTAGACTTTTTTGCAGGCAAGTCCACTTTACAATTGACTGCCATTTTGCTAATTCCAGCAACCTTAATCGGCATGATATCAAAGGGACCTATCTATACGATGATATTCACTATGGTATTTGCGGTTACCTCAAGTGGTACTATTTTCTCCATACATGAGAAAAACCATAGCGACAAGCTCTATGGCATTCTTCCACTGAAAAAGTCTGAAATGATTATTGCCAGATACCTATTCGCGCTGATTATAGGCACAGTGTATGCCGTAATTTCCGGAATACTAGGCTTCGTAATGTCGCAGATTATGGACACAAGATTGGATTCCTTCACCTTTTGGTCCACACTCATGTTGGCATTTATATATTTCTGTTTCGCAGCCAGTATTTCCTACCCAATCTACTTTAAGTTCTCTTTCGCGAAAGCCTATATATTCACGATGCTACCTATGTATGTAATCGCGGTGGTAATCTTATTTATGACGAAAAAAACCAATTTCATCAGCGATCTTGACAAAGTCATAAGGTTTTTCACAGATAATCCGGCTTTGATCCCAATCTTCGGCATTCTGATTGGACTTCTACTGCTTACGGCATCTGGGCTTATTGCTAACCTGATCTACACAAGGAAAGAACTTTAACATTAATACAAATTTTTTTAAGGAGGATTGTTTCATGAAAAGAAGCTTACTTATTCCCCTTATACTTGGTATTATTATTATCTTTCACATGATTAGACTCGCCATCAGATCATCCACACATCACTTTAACTGCTCAGAATGTGGCGAGGACTTTCAGGTGAGTTTTTTCAATTATATGTTCACTGACCATAGCTTGGATGGAAAATGTAGTGTTAAATGTCCAAAGTGCGGAAAGACCAATATGCTGAAGCCACTGAAAGGCAAAAAGTAACCTAATTATTACAGAAAAACTTAAAGTAAGCGGACTTTTCTATTAATTAAAAGTCCGCTTCCTTCATTTAACCATTGTTCAAATTGAAACATAAATTTCTCTTTACATTATCTTCACAATTTTGATCGTAAATTTAAAAGCATCAAAACATGTTTCTATTATCTTCAATAAAATCCTTTTGTTTTTGTATATATTGAACTAATGGTTCAATATTTTCTATTGAAGCTGCGCCTAGTGCTTTTTTGTATTCTTCAGCTGATTCACCATTCATATACTTTAAAGGTAATTTATTGTCCATCAACTGTTTTAAATATATGAAGATTCCTATAATTAATCAACTAATAAGAATCCATTTTCAACTACATAATATATTTATTTCCTTGATTAAATTAAGCAAGTAAAATCTCTAGCTTACTCACCAATCCTTTTGTTACAGTGAAATGATAATCCAGTAGTAACGGATCAGGAAGGCCAGTCTTATCAAAATCTCCATCTACTTTTGCCGTAACAATAGTTGTAGAATCTTCATTAATAGCCTTAACCACTTCTAATTTAATATTAGCCTCAAAATGATTTTTTTCTCCCCAAACCATAATTTTTTCTAATCCAACTAACTCCTGACCTTCATCCAATACTATGGAGTCTTCATCAAAAATCGAAATAAACCTCTTTGGATCTTGATTATTAGTTGCATCGAAATAAGTTTCTATAGGTTGTTGTAATTTTACATTCATTTATATATCTCCTTTATAGTTTCATATTTTAATGACTATTTTATATTATTTATCCTTTTTACTATAACAAGTATAACTTGACCACATCGCGTCAACTTATAACAGCTAAAATCAAAATATTTTTTAACTGTACGCTTAGTTCGTAGTTTTTTACCAGCTATAATCGAACAGAAAAAGCTGCCGAACGTCTTATTGGAAGAATGGTGCAGAATTCTATCATTTAGTAGTGTACCTTTCTAATCTTATCTTTCTTAAAGTTATCTAATATAGTTCTGGACTTCTGTTTTAAAATTCATATTATCTTCTGTATTTTCTAATACTTCAAACTCAAAATAATCCTTTTACAATTACTTAATTCATAAAAAAATGAGCCAATATGATAAGGATCATAATAGCTCATTTTTTTACACAGGTATTATTATTTTTTGTTAATCATATCCGCAAGTTTTACTTCTGGATGATGATACCTTCCACGGTTTTGTGTTTTATTCTTAACGTTTATAGCTTTCTTAGGACACCATTGAATGCAAGCCATACACTGCTCACAATGATGCTGAAATGCTGGCTTACCATCTTCCATTTTTATATTTTCTACTGGACAGACCTTACTGCAGGTTGCGCAACTGTTGCAAGCTTCGCTTACATTGAAGGCTTTATCCCTTTTTGAAAGCCACTTTATAAATGGTCCATGAAGTATTGACATCGAAATTTTTTTAATTGGAGGCTTTATAGCGAAACCTTGAATGTCCTTAATAACCAGCTTTGTGGCCTCACTTTGTGCCTTTGCTTTACTATCCACATTGTCCCCCATGGCATACAACCCAACATAATTAGAAAAACATCTAATTGGTGCACCGTAGCTAAGTTTACCACCCTTACCCTCAAGGATTTTGCTGATGTTGGTCAAACCGCCAGCTTGCCCGCTTCCACTTGTGCAAACAGCAAAAATAAAGCTATCTCTATTTTCAGAAAGGTCAAGTGCTTTTATAAACCTCTCAACCACTCCTGGCATACCTCCGACATAAATAGGATACACAAAGCCAATTTGCTGGTATGTATCACTTAACTTATACGATTTTCCCATTGAAATTAGCTCGCAGTCACTTATTGACTCAGCTATATCTTTTGCCACTTTAAGACTGTTACCTGTACCAGAAAAATAAAATATTATATTCTTTGCCATTTTAAATCCCCCTTAAGTATATATATTTTTTCAAATGTCGATTTGTACAGACTCTCAGTGGACAAATGCCACACCTAGTACATTTTTTAGATCAACCTGTACTAAATCCCTATTATTGTTCCTTATTTTGCATTAATCATAAACCTTTATTACTAGTTTCATTATTTATAATTTGTAACTTGTAATGTCAATTTTATCATATTTTATTTTAGTTTACAACATATCAAGTATGTAACTTGGCACAAATTTATTGTTCATCTTCAATAATAAAGTAATATAGCATTTGATGACTGGGTTATGGAAAAGCGTGTTATAAATATTCTCCACAGGAACTGTTTAGTATGATTGATTATGAAAATATTTCTGACTATATCAAAAACTAATCAATATTCACATGTATTTAACTAATTGATTCAAAAAAATTAACTATGGCTATTCAAAATATAAATCATTAATTGACAAGAAACCATAAGGTGTCATATAATACATATGAAACCTTATGGTTTCCTTTATAGTTCATGAAAGTGAGGTGAATAAATGGAAAGTAATCGAAAAAGTTTACCAGATATTCTTCGTTCTATTAAGATTGATGCAGATATACAAAAGGTATGGAAGGCTGTTTCAACAGCCAAAGGTTTATCCAGTTGGTTAATGCCCTCTACCATTAAAGCAGAGCTAGGTAATTGTTTCACCTTGAAACGTGAACCTATGGGTGGATGGGATGGAACAATACAATGTGTAGTAAAGGAGCTAGAACCTCCATATAAACTTGGTTTTTCCTGGAGTGGCAATGGCTTAGAACATTATATTACCTTTAAGCTTAAGCCGGATAATGGTGGAACACAATTCATTTTAATTCATTCTGGCTGGGTTGAAGGCACAGAGAAGATTCGCGAAACAATGTATGATGGCTGGGGACACATTTTGGAAGAGTTTAAACAAACTCATGAGGAAGGTGATACGCCTAATGAAAAATCGGGAAGAAAATGATGTTTTCTTTGCAATTGCAGACCCAACACGAAGAGCTATATTAGATATGCTTTCTAGTGGAAATTTAGCGCTTAAAGATATTTCAAGTAACTTTGAAATCACACGTACAGCAGTTTCAAAGCATATAAAAATTTTACAAGATGCAGACTTAATTGAGTCAAGTAAGCTTGGTAGGAACACAGTATATCAAATATCGCCAAAACCACTTGTGGAAGTACAAGAATGGCTTCAAACATATTCAGAGTTTTGGGACAAAAAACTAAAGGATTTAAAAAATTTCGTAGAAAACAATGATTTTTAAAATAAGATAATGAAGGGAATGTTTATTTATGAATCAAGGACAAGAGCTATTTTATAATTTTTTTATTGAGAGAGCAATGGATGACAAAAAGGAAGAAGCTAAAGCACTATTAGAAGAAAGCTTTGCAAAACAAGCTGCAGGAACCTTCGACATGACGTATTTACAGGAAATAATGCCTAAGTTTTTTGCAGTATTAAAACCTGAATCAATTGAAGAAGTTAAAAAGGCAATGAATCACTTTTCATCAACATTATAGAATGTAAGTGTCTTTATACATATAGATAATATTAATATCTTAACACAGCTAACTCTAAAGATATCAATATTAAACCACTATTTTAACGCTGGGAATAAGCAATATAGCTTTTTACCAGCGTTAAAATTTTATTTCATCCAGCAAGAAAGCTTAGTGCAATTGCAGGCCACTGCCCTAGGATTTGGAAAGCACGAAATGCAACCAAAAGTGCAAAAAGTCCGAATACAATCCAGAAGGTCTTGTTAAAACTTTCCCTATTTACACAATTAAAATTGGGTTCCTTCAATTTATTTCATGTTATTAAAAAGGCTACCTGAATCTTTTGATAATCCACTCTGTATTATATTTTTTCTAGTCGTTTCCCTCTACTCCATACTGCTTTGATTGATAATGTATCAGATATGTTTGTAGTTGGATCTCCCTCAACCAACAATAAGTCAGCGCGTGATCCCTCCACAATACGTCCTCTGTCTGTGAGACTAAAACAACGTGCTGGAACAGAAGTTGCTGCTCTTAATGCCTCTATAGGTGTAAATCCAGCTTCTACAAGTAACTGAAGTTCATGGTGAACACTTGCACCATGTGCTAGTCCTCCAAGTGATGGTACAGGCATTGAAACATCTGTACCAACTAAAATATCTACACCTGCATTACGAAGATCCATTACATTATTGAAGCTATCCTCCATAGTTCCTTGTGGATAGGTATTGAAACTTGAATTCAATGTTTTTATCCAATCCTCACTAAGTTTTGAACTAACGCGTGAATCGCTTGCAAACTCAGAAGGAATTCTTCCTATAATAGAAGAATTAAGTGAAAGACAAGGAGTCACAAAAGCACCACTTTTAGCTATAGTTTTTATTAAGTCTGGGGTCCAAGTAGGACGATCAACAAATACATGAGCTAGTCCATCTACTCCAACTTCAATTGCTGTTTTTGATGACTCTGCAGTAAGCACATGGGCAAGCACAATCTTATTTAATTTGTGGGCTTCATCTACTGCTGCCTTATAGATATCATCACTAAATACAGGAAGCCCTGGAGAGTTCATAACTGTTCCCTCTTCGATTAAGATTTTAATATAATCCGATCCTTCTGCCACCTGCTTATCTACATGCTTTATAGCATCCTTTACTGTATTTATACATATCTCTTCTTGCTTTTCCTCCTCTTCAAAGGTTGCTAGAAATGCCTCCCTTTCCTCTTCTGTCATCTTTTCCATTTCTTTAAGCACAAAATCTGGTATACCATCGCCTATTAGTTCGTCAGGATGTCCACCTTTTGGAGTTACGCCCATCCCCGCTGATTTTACATCTGCTATATCATCAATACCCTTTAATTCTCTCTCACGAGCGTTTTTTGTATACCCCCCCATCATTTCTAATTCAGTAGTAACCCCAAATCTCAACGCATGGCGAAGTCCGTCTATATCAGTATGCACATGAGAATCAATAAGACCAGGCATTAAACTCCCGCCTTTACCATCTATTATTACTGCTCCAGCAGGTATTTCTCCACCAACAGCAATAATTTTTTCTCCTTTAATTATTACGTTCTGCTCATCAATTACTTTCTCTCCATCAAAAATACGAACATTTGTAATAGCTGTAATTATTTCATTTCTCATAATATTATTTTCCCCTTTCAAAATACACTTTTGTCTCTATTCAAATAATCTTGAGAAGCAATCATCTATATTCGTATTTTATTTCACACAGTTGATTTTGTCAACCGTTGACTTTGTATTTTGTTGATAATATCTACAAATTGCTTGATGAACACAATTTGGTACTATATAATTAAAGTAAATTTGGTATTTATTAAGGAGATTTAATCACATGGAGGAATTACATTATCTCAATTATTGTGGTGCTATATATAGAAAATCACAACTTTTTATAAAAGCTGCATTATCCGATCGTAATATGAACTTTTCTGATGCAATGGTTTTAATACATGTCTGTGCTAACCCTGGAACTATCCAAGATGATATTGCCATTAACTTGTCAATGGATAAATCGGTTATAGCCCGTTCTATTAAAACGTTAGTGACTTCAGGATTAGTTACAAGACAAGAAGATCCCTCAAATCAACGAGTTAAAAAAGTATATGCAACTGAAGCTGCCGAAGACTTCACATTATTTTGGAATAAAATTATAGCTCAATGGAACAAAACTATTTTATCTGACTTAACACCAGAAGAAAGAACAGCTGCTGTTGAAACAAGTTATAAAATCAAAATGGCCGCTATTTCTGCAGACATTCAAAACGAAATCAAAGAAATTGAATAGGAAATAGCTTATTATAAAAGTATAAGAACACCTGCTATCTTAAAATAACAAGTGTTCTTATGCTTTTACTATTCTTATAAAATACGTAATTTAATTTCGATAATTGGATTTTAACTGCATCACTAAGCTTGTTTAATTATGCTATATAAGAAATTCCTCAATACCTTTTGTTGTTGTCACTATTTCTTTTTCAGTTTAACTGTTGTAGTGGTTCCCATAGCAGAAGCTTCATAGCTTAATTCACCGTTTTGGTATGTAATTTTTTTAGTATCATCATTTGAAGCTAGCAAAGAACTTTTAGTTTTACTATGGTCATTTTTCGAAGTCCATGAATAAGGTTCGTCAGCAGTGGTTGGAGCGTCAAAAGAACCAGCCCAATAAAGTGATTTTGTATCTCCCTTATCACCTACCCAGTAAATTTCAATCGTATCACCACTTATTGTTGCAGTTTGATAACTGTCAGCAGATTTGCTATTTTCTTGTTTCCAGTCACCCTTCAAGTCAGGTATTTCCTTTTTAGTGGTAGTGCTAGCACTGCTAGTGCTTGTAGATTTAGGGCTAGAGCTACACCCAGTAAATACTGGTATTAGCAGAGCCACGCAAAGACTAATTGTCCCAAGTTTCTTCATTTTCATTTTCATCATCCTCCTGTTTTTTAGTACAGTCTTAAAGATGTACCACTTCAATCCGAAGTCTATTTTTAAAACTCTCACGGATTCTGGTGAGAGAATTTAAAAATAATAAGTTTCAATATGAAGTGGTACATCTATATAACTTAAGCCTTAAGTCACCATACCATTATCATGTTATTCGATTAACCCACATTTAATATTTTTATATCAGCAATGTGGACATGTTATACAAACATTACTATTATATCCATATTTCCAAAGAAGTGTCAACACGCCACCAGTTAATAATTGTAACACCTAACAACTTTATCCACCATTCATACTACTCTACTTTTTTGCTTATAAAGCAGACACCTTTCACTATTTTTCATATCTTTATGTCTACTTTATTGCGCCTTGTCCAGGTTTCTAATTTGCATTTTAATTGGATTTGCTTTATCTATAATTAAACTCTTTTCACATATTAAATTACATAAATAACGGTTGTTTTTAACCTTATGCAGCAAGATTACTATTAATTGCCTACAGCTATCTGTGTTGGTAGAAAATTTAATACCATAAGATTATGGTATTTACAAAATATGTTACAATATATCATAAAAACTTTTTTGAAAGAAAATTAGTAATGAGAAAAAATATATGGTCGTTGATAATTTTGAAACACTTAATTCATGTATAATATAAACTAATACTACTTTATTTGTAATATATAAATTAGTTAACCTGGAGGATTATTATGATTGAAGTTTTAAATCACATTATTTCTGTATTATTCATATCTATTTTGTTTTTACCACTATTTGGTGTGTTTTTATATTACAAAGAAAAAAGCAACTCTAAAAAGCAAGTTAATTTAACACTCTCAATAGTATATCTAATATTATTTATTATATCTATAGTCTTCAATAAAGGCGCTGTTTATTTAAGACCCTTGCTTTTAATCTCAAGTTTGCTTTTCTTTTATAGTTATAAAAAACTCACTAGCGCTTAATCGACTATCATATGTGGAATTTCTATAGTTTCTACAATTTTAAACGAAGATAATTCTTTTCTTAGTAAAATTTAAAATACTTTAATTAACGATAATTGAAGATGAGATAATACGTGTTGTGTACGAAGCTCATCTAAACGGATATACTTCAACTGTATATGGTAAACCTAATATTTCTGAGAAAGAAAAAGAAATAAACAGGCGATTTGCTTCATTTTCAGAGACTAACACTTTACATTTTGGAACAATAGTTAAGACTAAAGACAGGAACAAAATTATCGGTGCTTGCATAGCAGGGATTTATCCTGATTCTAAAAATAATTTTTCAACAATATATCAAGTTTCTGTTTTGCCTGAATATAGAAGACAAGGTATTGCAAAAGCTATGATACTAAATTCAATAAATAATGCCAATAAGATTTCCCCTGTTATTGGACTAGGGGTTTTGGTAGGAAATCCTGCTCAAATATTATATCAAAATCTTGGTTTCATTAAAGGACCTGAATATTTTAGTTTGGCATATTAAAATCCAAAGAATTAATTATCATTTAACGTAACACCGATAAAGACAAATACTTATTTAAAAGACCGCATTATTCAACTGAATCCTGCGGTCTTTTTATGTAACAATCCAAGAAAAACATATACCTATATAAAAAAACAACCATTTTAGGTACTATAAGTTTTAGTTATCTACTCCTGTATTTCTTCACGATATACTATTTTGCCTTTTTCTGTTAGTATGGGATAGATTATGCTCCAAAAGCAGGTCATGATATCTACTCCACCAAACAAATCACTGGAAGGATTCCAGTATATTTTAATCAAATTTAACACTTCAATTATCCCATTCATTTGCCCTGGAATTTCTTCCTCTACAATAAATCCGTTTTTTTGCAAAGTAGCAATACAATTCTGCAGGGCCTCACGCCTTTTATTTATATTAGACAATTGTATTTGATAAACTTTTGGGCTTATTTTTGCTAACTGATCATAGTGGCGATAATAGTATGAGTTATCTTTTTGATGCTTTATTCCCTGAATAAAAAATTCATTTAATTCAATTAATGTGGTTGGAGTCTTTTGAATACTAAAACTCTTGTTTTGTTCAAGTATCACAGCCTCAACCAAGTCTTCCTTTTTTTTATAATGATATGTAAGATTCCCAACACTTATATTAAGGGCATCTGCAATAGTTCTCATAGAAACATTATTATACCCTTGCTCATTAAATAATTTCCTGCTAATTTCCAGGATCTCATTTTTTTTGTCTTCATTCATGGTATATACCTCTCAATTTTAACGACTGTTCTCTTATTGACATGTTAGTACAGTCGTGCTAATATGTCAATATATTAGTACTAGTGTACTAATTATTAGTATAGAGCCTTTTATGAATGCTAAAAGTTAAAACAAAAATGGAGGATTTTATTATGAATTACACAAGAAACGGCATCGACATAGCAAGACTTGGCCTTGGATGTATGCGTATGACAAATACTACAGGATATCCAGATAAATCTGAAAGCATATCTACAATTCATGCTGCCCTAGATGCTGGAATACAGCTTATTAACACTGGAGATTTCTATAGTAGCGGTTATAACGAAATGCTGATTGGAGAAGCACTTATCGGATACAAGCGAGACAAAGCTTTTATATCTGTAAAGTTTGGTGGGTTAAGTGATCCTAAAGGAAATTATTATGGTTTAGATGTAAGACCTCTAACTATAAAGAACTATATTACCTATTCACTTAAAAGGTTAAAGGTGGACTATATAGATCTTTATCAGCCAGGAAGAATTGACCAAGCAATACCTGTTGAAGAGACAATAGGAGCCATTTCAGAATTAGTAAAGGCAGGATATGTAAAACATATAGGACTTACAGAAGTTGATGCTGACACTTTAAGAAGGGCTCATTCAGTACATCCAATTAGCTTTGTAGAATCGGAATATTCTCTTTTCAATCGTAGCATAGAAAAGGAAATTTTGCCTACAGCTAGAGAGCTTGGAATTGGTGTTGTAGCTTTTGGCTCATTAGCTTATGGCTTGCTTGGTGGCAATTGGTCAAAAGACCGTAAAGTAGAGGGTCCAAATGCGAGACTTCCCCTGTTCTCAAAAGAAAATTTAGAAAAAAATCTTTCTCTAGTTGAAGCATTAAATGACATAGCCAAAGAAAAGCAAATTACTTTGTCCCAACTGGCTGTTGCTTGGGTTTTAGCAAAAGGTGAGGACATTGTGCCACTAGTTGGTGCTAAAAAGGTGTCCCAAATTCAGGATGGAATAAAAGCTATGGGGATTACTCTTAGTAAAACTGAGCTAGAACAAATTGAAGCTGCTATACCTGAAAATGCCATAGCCGGTGGTGCTCAGCCTAATGGATTATCCTTCAAGAATGGAATAATGGTTCGCTAAGAAAAAGCATATTTTGAAAAACAACCTGAGCTGAACCAATTACTCTCCTTGACATAGTGCAGTTCAATCTTAGGTTGCTTTTTCCTTCTACCAAGTGGCCTACGTATAATACCAGCATGGGATTACACAAAGAGCAAATGAGTTTTATTGAAATTTTAAAATAAAAAATTTAGTGGTTTATTTTTCGTAAAAATTTGATATAATATAAATAAGAAAAGCTTAGTGCGTCAACACTAAGCTAAGTCTTAGAACATTTATTTTGTTTTAGGGCTATTGGATTAGATTTATGTTTTAATTATGAATCTTAGAAAAAGTGCTAATCTTTCACGGATGGGGCACTTTTTTCTTTGCTTTTAACTTCTATATCAAGACCAAGAAATTTAATCTTAATTTTTAAATGATGTATAAAAAGATTATTTTTAAGAATTAATTTAATTACATAAATAACTGATATACACTTTATAAAAGTATCAAACATATCCAATACCACCCCCTAGCTATGATGAAATAATTCACCAATAGCCCAAAAGCTATAAAGATCTAAAATCCTTATAGAGGGAGATAAAACGTTCAAAACCTCCGCAGCCATCCACTACGGATTTCAAAATATCACTTCTGAATTATACCATAATTATGTAGAATATATACACAAGAACAAAATGGAAAAACTTCACTTAGAGGTGATTCGAAGAGCTGTACCATAAATAAATGAGGTTTACAGCCATAGATATTAATATAGGTTATAAGCGTGTGTTTTCACTTTAAAATACCCTATCATTAGTAATATTGTATTTACAAAATATGTTACAATAAATAAGAGTAATAGAGAAATAGTAATTTGTAGATAATTAACCAAAATATTATCTTTTTAATATCGTTTTTCTTTTCATTAATTATTGAGATTAATAAATATAATAAAACAGGAGAATAGGATATGAATATCAAAGAATTTAGCACATTAAAACCAGCTGAGAGAGAAGTAAATTGGAATTTGGTTGAGGATGAACTAGGATATAAATTATGTGACGATCTAAAATCTTTTAATTCTTTAAAAGATTCAACTTAATCAATTTAGTCTATAAAAAACTATTAGGAGAATTGCATTATGGATAGAAAAGATTTAATTGAACAAAAAAAGAATAATTTATATTTTAAAAATTTAATGAGATCCATGAATACAATAACTACTATAGAAATTTACGAAGCTGGTGAAGAAAGAGAGACTTATAAACAAATAATATCTTCCTACTATGAATTATGGAAAAAAAGCAAGATTAAGCCAAACAGTAAATTGACATATGCGGCTAATGATAATCAATGTATTAATTGGATTATAGATAAAGCAGAATTAACAAGCAAAAAGGAATATGTCTTTACTACAAATGAATATTCTGAAGGTTATGCTAAAATCATTCTTAATGACTTATCTGAATCAATACTTCAATTATGGCATCATCAAGATAAAGCAAATGATTTACACGGCTCTCTCAAATGTGGTTTTAGCAAGGGTTTTTGCTTAATTGACCTATTAGATAAAAGAGTAATTGAAGTTGCTTTAGCTAGTGATGACGAATATAATTATCAGCTTTGGCAATGGTACTATTGAGACACATTTCTAGCATATAAATTCCAACCTCCCCCATCAAACAAAACAATACCCCTAACTGCATATGTAATCAAATATTACACAAGAATTACCTATAAATATCAATTTAGGAGGCTATTATGGAGGGAATATCTATAGTTTCTACCAATTTAACCGATGGTGATGATTTTCTTAGGAAAAAAATTAATGCTTTACTGCAAACTTATAAGCTTGAACTAAAATCCTTAAGTAAAATTCTAGGCGTAGATTATACTTGGCTCAAAGATTTTATCGATAGGAAAAAATAGCTATTATAATTATAAAGAAGAATGATTCATGGGTTAGAAGCTCTATTATTAGAGATAAGGATTTGCCGTTACTTAATGAAGATGAGACAATAGATGTAAAATCATGGAACGGAACATATTTTAATTAAGATATGTTCATTATTAGTACGTAACTTGAAAAAAAGACGACATAACTGATGAAATAAAAAATGCGAACAATGTTCTTTAAAAATTGAATAATGCGGTGAACAAAACAATATTAGAATTTTTAATTAATTATACATCTCCTGCAGCAAATTGGTTTATGGTGGTATAATTACAAGTAATTAACTCATGGTTGTAAATTTATTGCGACCTAGCGATTATTTATATTTTTTCAGTAAAGGGAGGTGAAGAAGAGATGAGCAATAGAAAGTCTATGGGAATTCAACATTCCATGTGTGTACAACCAACTTTTCTAATTGGCACTTATGATGAGGATGGCAATGTTAACTTTGCCCCAATAACTTGGGTGAGCGTTACTTGCGACAATGGTGCCAATGACCACTATATGCTTGTAATAAGCATGTTTGGTTCAAAGAAAACAAAACTAAATGTAATAAAAACAAAACAACTATCTGCTAATCTTGTAAGTACAAATATGTTATATTTAGTGGATTATTTCGGAAACAACTCTGGAAATAATGGGATAAAAGAAAAGACTCCATATGACTACAGCAATGGCGAGGTTTTACATGTACCTACACTTGACTTAAGTAAATGGGTATATGAATGCGAGGTTAAAAAGATTGTACAAACAGGTGATTCTGATACCTTTTTTTGTGACATTAAAAATGTTCAAATTGATAATGATATAGATATATCTGACGGAATTGATTTGACACTATTTGACCCAGTTGTATATTCAGGACATTATCATTCTATAGGTAAACATTTAGGAAAAATCGGTGATTATATTAAAGAATATTAGATTAATCATAAACATATAATATTAAAGTTAAGCTAATTTGAAATCTTCTTAATTTTACGTCACATAAATAAAAACGAATAATTAATCAAAACACTGCATTATTCATAATTGAGTTTTGCAGTGTTTTTATGTCTTAATACAAGAAAAACATACCCCCTACATAAAAAAATCAACCCGAGCTGAACCACTCCCTCTGCTTAACATAGCGCAGTTCACTCTCAGGTTGCTTTTCCCCATTCTACCCCACCTTATATTCATCAACATTCTTAGTTATAATCTGAGCTCCAGATTTCTGAATAAGCTTGCCGCCAGAACTATAGAAGGCATTTTTGCTTATTATAACATCCATAGCCTTTGATATTTCTTCAGCAGTTAACTTATCCTTGATTCCTTTTAGAGATAGATTGATTTTATCTCCACTCTCATTCTTAAAGGTAAGAACTAAGTACTTTGTTATCACTTTTCTTCACTCCTTTACTTATAATTTGATATTCTTTGTTTATTAAGGATGTGAAAAATATAGCTACTCCTTTTCGCTGTCCGCTGGTGGTGTTCCACGCCAAGTACAGTGAAACCTATAGAATAGTTTTTTTCACAGTCTCCTATATATCCTCAACTAAATAGTCTTGTTGTTTTCTTATATAAACTAAATCTGAGCTGATTAAACCTTCTAGGGCCTTGCCTACTTCATATAGATCATCGTCAGTTAAGTCAAGTCTTAGATTTGAAAATCTTTGACTGCCAAAGATGTCGTCTCCTTTATCATTAGTTCCTGTTTTGTATTTTAATATCATTGCATTGCTGCTTAATATTGCTGTTGCCATCCCTACTCACCTCCTTTCATAGAGTTTATATTCAACTCCTCATTATATAGGTAGTTATACTTTCCTATTAAGCCTTTACTCAGCTTGTCCAAATTCATCTTCAAAGCTAAAGCTGTTTATGACCTTAGTTGTCTTTGCAGTATAGTCTTCAGCCAGTTCATCAAGTTTGTGGCAGATATACTTTAAGGAGCAGCCTTCGCAATCTTTTATAACCTCATTGTCTAACAGTGTGCAGTTTAGCTCCTGCCCATAAGTTGAATTTTTTATTGCTAATGCTATCTGCAGCTTATCAAGCCTCTGTCCCTCTTCTGAATTAATTAATAAAGAATCCTTACCCATAAAACATTTCCTCTCTTTCACAATTAATCAAGTATTTTTTATCCTTCTAATTAAGATATATGCCTCAAAGCCTGATTTTTAGGGTTTATTTATATAATTATAAAATCATCTAATTATAAAATTAAAAAATTATATAAATATATAGTATTCATGCGGGTTTACGCTGTTTTTCCACTGTTTCAAACTGGTTTTTTTTACTTAAATTTATGCAGCTAAGGCATATAAGAATTTATAGATAGATAGTTTCAAATATTTATAGAACAGATCCAAATAAAATATAATTCAACAATATTATTACGAAGTGGTACATCTATAGAAAAAATTTGGAGGAAATACACATGGCTAAAAGAAAATCAAAAGCTTTCACAATAGATAAGGATGATTTGGCTTATGAAGAAGAGTTGGACATGAATGGTTTTGTAGAAACTGAGATAGTAGGTACTCCTGTTGCTAGCTTCAATTTTTGCGAAGAAGCTTCTGCTACTCCATTAATTAATGAAGATCCTCCTTCTATTAGTGAGGACAAATCTAATAATAAAATAGAGCTTAATATTTATAATAACAACCAGGATAAAAACATTGCTCAAAAGTCTAATCGTAAAAATCCTCTTATAGATAACAGAACTCTTAAGTCGCACCCTAATGGCATAACCCCTCCTATTGATGGAGAGGCTTTTACAATAACTCGTAGTTTTAAGTTTAGAGTATCTACTGCAAGACTTCTAAATGAAATTAAAGCAGCTAATCCTGATCCTAACGCTTATCTAAGCACGATAATTGATGCAGCCGTAAAAAAATATCATGACTATATTTTCAAAGAAGGTGGTAAATTCCTTTAATTTTTCACTAGCGGCATATATACATTATGAAAGGTGGTGATTTAAATATGGAGGTTACTGATTTAGTAAACGTAATTGCCAACATGGGATTTCCAGTTGCTATAAGTGCATACCTACTTATAAGACTTGAGAAACAAATTGTTGGATTAACAGCTTCAATCAATAAGCTCAATACTATAATCTCAACTAAACTTGGAGTGGTTATTGATTATTCAAATGAAGATAAAAGTGCCTAAAAACCCAATTAAAAATATATAACCACTCTAAAAAAATGTTATAATTTCCCAAAACTTTTTCACTAAGGCATATATATTAAGTGAAAGCCAAAAAACTTAAAGCTTTTGACTTTACAACTAAACTTTAAAAGGAGGAAAACATTATGGCAGTAAACAAAGTTTTAGACTCAACTTCATTTGCAATAGAAGTTGAAAGTGGCACAGACAAGCTAGGTGCAAAGATCTACAGAAAGAAGTCTTTCTCAGGAGTTAAGAAATCAGCGACACCTGAAAATATTTATGCTGTAGCTGAAGCAATCAAAAATGCTTTAAGTGCTGACACCAGAGACTACTATCTAAACGAAGCATCAAAAATAGTAAATGCATAGAAAGAATTTTAACCACCAAATCTAATAGAAAGAAAGGAGAAAAATCATGGAATATACTTTATCTTTAACCTTCATTAATGCTGCTGGGGACAAGGCATCTTTAAGTATAGCAGGTGTTAAACCTGATATAACAAAAGCTGAGGTAAATGCCCTTATGGATACCATCATAGCTAAGGATGTATTTGAAAACAAAGGTGTTTCTTTAGCTTCAAAATACGGTGCTCAGCTTTCTCAAAGACAGACTACTAAGTTTGATCTTTAATCATAAGGCTCATAGAATGCATACCTAACCTAAAAGAACCTCAATCTTGCTAACAGTTTAGATTGGGGTTCTTTATTTCACTTCATTTTTTAATCATCTAGTAGACAAGATTTATTTACTGTTAGCTAATATTACTAAACTTCCCCTTACAGCCCCAATATAATTAATTCTCTTTCAAATAGTCACTAGTTTGTTTCAAGTATAAATCGGTTTAACATAATTTAATATCTTAATTGCATTTCTAAGTGCAGCCCTAAGATTAAATAAGGAAGATTTTCAAGGTATAGAGTTTTTGAATACAGAGCTTCTTAGAGAATTCAAGGAAGATAAAAAAGGAATTTTAGATGTTCGAGTAAAAACTAAAAACAATGAACATATAGATGCGGAAATTATGGATCAAATGACAAGAGAAAAAACTGCAAGAGAACAAGGGTTTGAGCAAGGAACTAATCAAAAAGCTATTGAGATTGCTAAAAACTTGCTTGGTTTAATCGATGATGAAACCATTGCCCTTAAAACTGGTCTACCTCTTGAAACAGTTAAAAATTTAAGGAATTAGTTTGCAATATATATTTGAATTTTAGGAGTCTTAAAAGACTCCTTTTTGTTTTACAAACTATAATTTTCAATTCCTAATCTCTTCCTTTTCCTAGTGTTATCTCATTATTTGCTAAATCACACTTAACTAATTTGTATATCACAATAATTTAGATATACAGACAATTCCATTACCATTAAAATCTCTAGACCATACTTTATCTCTCAACCTACTATTCTCCATACCAAGCTTCACATTAGTCCTAGTCATTATCCTCTCCTCCTTCCTTACCAATTCCATAAAGCAATTTTTGCTCCAAATCATCATAGTCATAAATCCTCTGTTCATAATCAGCAAATCTAAGTTTTCCACTACTTCCATATCCTTTAGTTGTTTTATTATTTTCTGATTCCCTAGGGTAGCCTTCTTTAGACCAGTTTTTTAATATGCCATTAATATAGCTCATGTTAGGCTTTCCTAGTTCTATAGCCTTATCCATTGCCAGTTTTACATATTCAGAGCCATGCTGAGATACGGCCATCTTTAGCGCAGCTAAATTTGCTGTACACTGATTCCCTATTGCTGCTTCATAATACTTAGATAGGGTAAGTACTTCATCAGGCTGTACTTCATGAGACTGGAGATCCCCTGGAAAATATGGATTTGATTCAATTTGATTATCGCTAGGCTTAGATAAAAATGGCTTCTGTGCTAGTGTATTGTTTCTTTCAGCTTCAGCAGATTGAATGTTACTGGTGTTTTGATTACTACTTTCACATATTTCTGTGCTTTGTATTTGATTGTTATACTTTAATGCTTCGGTATCATCTTCTGTATACTTATCTTTCTCTGTATCTGTAGGTGTATTTGTATAGTTTTTTGTATCTGTATCTCTCTCTGTATTGGGGTCCTTACGTATAACGACTCCTTCATTACCCTCTCTACGATTCGTTAAGTTATCGCAAAAGTTTAAAAATAAATCTTTTATTGGTTTATTTTGTATATGTTCAGCAATATAGGCTATAAAAGACTTGTCCTTAACTTGCTTCAACTCTTTTGTTATGCAATCTATTACAGGCTTACCTCCCCTAGACAGATTGTATTTGCCCCAATTTTTAATGGCTAGCTCTCTAGTAGACTTGTTATAGCTTATAACCTTATGATGATTAATAAATCGTTCCATAAGACTTTCTATAGTCTCAATACTATAGCCAAGCTCAAAGGCCATTTTCTTTTTAGTTATAACATAAATCCCTATACTTGTAGTTGAAGGGTTGCTTAAAAGATATAGGTAGAAAAGCTTATCCTCAGGAGACATTTCCTCTAAAGTCCTCGGATCTGTCCAAAATTCTTCATAAATTAATCTATATGACATAAATACACCTCTCTAAATTCTAATATTTTATATAAATATCTACTTTTACTTATCTTATGTTCCTACTGTTTTGTCCTACATGAATCATGAATGTTTATCCTAATCAGCTGATTTAATAAAATATTCTATTTTGTTAACCATGCATTACACTCTACAAAAAAAAATCTGCTCTACAGGTTTTTAAAATAGTTGGCTATCTTTAAAATCAATTCACCTTTAGGAATTTCACCCCTCTTTCTATATTTGATAATGTAGGTCTTGTTATACCTAGCTTTTTTGCTAGTTTATCTGTGTAATATTCATTTCTTTTCTTAATATTTTTATTTTGTTCTTCATGTATTACACTTCCTTTCCAGTTTATTGTAATTCTTGAATTACATATTTGTCAAGCAAGTAGAACATTTTTTTGAAAATAACTTCCAATTCTGTAATCTATGCATTACAATAGTATCGAGGTGTTTAATTTATGATAACTTTACATGAAATACTAAAAATTAGAAGAGATGAACTTAACCTGAGCCTACGAGATGCTGCAAAGCTTATTGGCATAAGTCATTCATATTTAAGTACTCTGGAAAAAGGAATTGATCCAAGAAATGGTGCTCCAGTCAAGCCTACTCCTGAAACTTTGAAACGTATAAGTATTGCTTATGACGCCCACTACGACTTTTTTATGAGACTTGCTGGATATTATGAAATCGAAGGCTTAGATGATGATTTTCTTATTGAAAATAATGAAAAAGATGTTGAAAAAATACTAGAAAGAATTAAGTATATTTTGATGGAAGCTGATGATCTCACTCTTTCAGGTGAGCCAATATCAAAAGAAGCACTAGAAAGTATTGTAGATGCACTATCCTATGGCGTTAGCCAAGCTAAAAAGATAAACAAGAAATTTAAGAGTAGAAAAGATACGAATGAACTTCGCCTATGAAACATTCCTTAAAGAGCAAACAGTCTTTTAATATTTTTATCAAATTTAGATTAAAACCAATTAGTCTAACAGTAGTTAAAAGGATGTGAATATATGCTTCCATTAAAAGATACAGCTGAGATATATCGTATAGGATTAGTTACAGGTCTATTCATGAAAATCGATGTTATTAAATGGGCTGACAAGATTATTGAATATGAGGAAAATATTGAGTATGAAATTATTGAAATTTCGCTAATGCAAAATACTAAGGTAGAAGATATAGCTTTAAAACTTTATGAGATTAACGGTATCCCAAATAATCAAAATGTTCTAAACACATTTCTTGGATTATGCTCATATGCTTATACCAAAAACAAATTCACTGCCCATGAAATCTGCACTATTTTATATAAGTTCGTTATATCAAAAACTCATATACCTTTAGCTTCTGATATAGAACAAATGATTCATTATTTATCAGACGGTTATTATCTAGCATCTAGTGGTACCTACGGTAATTTAAATGTAATTTGCAAAGATTTAAAGAATTTTTTAAACATGTACTCTGAATATGCTAAGAGATTTATTTATTAATGTGTTTTCCTGTCAAAAAGTATAAAGCCTTTTACTAAAATCAGTTTTCAGAAGTAATTTTAAATTTCCAACTGAAGTATAGTCAATAAATTGTGCAATATTAAAGATACTATTTAAACATCTGATAGGAGTTCCTATGAACATACGATTAACAAAAGGAGCATCAGTTCCAAATATTAAATTAAACGATGAAATAAGTTTAAATGAATACGAAAAACTAACTTCTCGTTGGACTGAAATATTATCAATTGTCCATGAAGAGATTTTAAAATATATAAATGACGATAGTTTATGCTTTGTGGATGAAGATGAATTATTTCCAACACGAAGTAAATTAACTGGCAATTACTATATTGATAATGTTTCGTATATCAAGAGGTTAATCCCCTTAGGATTTCAAATAATGGTTAGTACAGTATTAACAGAATTTCTTAGAGATAAAGAAGATGGTTATTTAGGCTTAGAAATTACCTTATTTACAAAATCTGAGATTGATATTTTTGAAGTTTGGGGTATCGACAGTTCTTCAATCTAAGATTCTTTACGCAATGGTACTACCTTACTTTGAAATCTGATGCAACTGATATAAATAACTTATAGAGCTTTAATTATTGAGGTGACTTAAAATAAAAAACAAACTTTTAGAGAAAATTGAACATCTTGGCGGAATGGAAAGCGATATAGATATTTTGGTTAGTATAGAAGATTTTTTTGAAGGAAATACAATAGAATATTCCTTTGCTGCCAATGCATGCGATGAAGATTTTAATGTAAATGAATTCTATGTAGCTTTTAAGAAGATAAAAAGTTTAGATAACGTTCAAGATATTTGGATAATGATAACAGATATTGATGAACAATGGCCTTATTCTGACACAGCACTCATAGCAGTAAGCAGTGATATAGAGGAAGCTTGTGTAAATGAATGTTTTGGGCAAGTACCCCCTGAAGTACGTGAATTAAATTTAACGGATGAGCCTTCACTTCCTATCCCCTACTTAAATGATGGATACAAACTTCTCTCCTTATGGTGGGACTAGCCTCAAATTTGTTTATATCCATAAGAAAACTCTGATAAGAATTTGGAGGAAAAAATGATACATATAAGAGAAAAAATAGAGGATTTAATAGCTACTTATTATGATGAAGGATTTTTCCTTGGAAGTATAGATGAGTCTTTAATTGATGAAACTGAAATTAAATTGGATGTTACTCTACCTGACAGCTATAAATGGTATATAAAGACTTATGGATGCGGAGGTATAGGTTTCGATATAATTGGTGTTGGAAGAGATGGACACTTACCAGTTGTAAGCAGTACAGAAAAGTATCGTAGCTATGGTATGCCAATTGGCCTAATCGTTATCCAAGATATTGGTGAATGGGTATATTGTTTAGATACTAATCGAATGAGTAAATGTGAATGTCCCGTAGTAACCTGGTCAATGCATGATAGGGATGGAATAATATTTAGAAACAATAACTTCTATGAATACTTGTTAGATTCACTTAAAGAAGCTATAGATAATCTTTAATATTATAGCTTTGTAATTTTTATTAGTATATTAACGAAAGAAACCACTAAAACATTAAGACCTCTCCCCTGCTTCAATAAAACACAAGATATAATTCCCCCTTATACCAATGGTACAATATACAATTTTTCTGGAGGATTTGATGGTTACAAAAAATATAATTGAAAACACAAGTGATTTTATATCAATTGCAGAAAAAATAAATTGGTTTTCTAAATGCGGCGATATTAGTAATAACTATACGGTTGCTTCTTCTTTTATTGAGGCTTGGGATTCCTGGAATGAAAGTATGCTTAATGTATGGTCAGTCGAAGTGATTAACCTAGAAAATATATCAATAAACGTCATAGGTAATGATAGTATTGATTATATATTTGATAAAGTTTCCGACCATTTAGGACCTATAATAGAAAAATGCTTTTATGCATTTCAAATTAGACAAGAAAATATGGGCTTAGCTAGTGAGGATTATGGGCTAAGTTTTGAAATAATTGATTTTATAAAACGAGATACAGCATGGGCTTGTATAGAATCTATACTTGACAGGGAAGGATTTTTCTCAAAGGTGTTCGTGGTTAATTCTACTGGTAGATGGGCATGTTCATGGGATGGATCTTATCCTGATGGACACTTTGTAGTTATGTAATTTAAAAGATTTCTCTTTCACTTACATATTGTAAAAAAAGAAGTAACTCATGTTTAAATAGGAGGATATTATGCTTAAAAACATATCTGGAAAAGAAGAAGAAATTATTATGAATTTCTGTAGAGAAATTGTTGATGCTATCGCTGATAGTAATTACACTACTGTTTTTGAAAAAGTTGATGAAGCTAACGATTGGAATGCAACATTATTATCTGATGCAATAGAACACTTTAAAGAAGATAATGACTTACAAAAAATAGATAAATATGATGTTCCATGTACATTTAACCCTAAATATTCAGATGGAAGTAAATATATGCAGGAAGATATCTATATCTATAATGATAATAGTGGTTTCGGTTACGAGTACCAACTTACCACAGATGGAGAACCAAATGATCTAATACTAAGCCTCCAATTTCTATTTGAAGGAGAATATTTAAAAGTTATTTTTGAAAGTGGTATCACTATATAAGATATAGCTATACATTCATATTTGATTTCTATAATAATAATAAAAAATGTTTTGATTTATCTTATTCAAAATAAAATAATAAATTAATTTTTTAATCTTTAAAAATATAGGAGATAAAAATGAGTAATTATCCATTAGATATTGAAAACTTTCATAACACGATTTTAAGACTAAAGGGAATATCTACAATAGAAAGTGGCATAAATGATTTGGAACCTATAGACTCAGAATTATTAGCTATACATGAATACTCCCATCTTCCTCATGCTACTCTTCTAAGGACTAATGGAGGTCTTAAAAATGAGATACTTGTACAATTTGAATTTACATTAGACAACTCGATTGAAAGTTTTAGTTCACTTGAATTTATAACTTGGTTCGTAAATGACCACGCAAGATCTGGTATAAGAATTCAATTAAGGCCTTACGCACTTGCTCCTGTAACCCCTTATGGGAGACAACTAGGAAAAACTTTAAAATTTCATATTGATCTTTTTATAGATGGTGTAGAAGAAACATTACAACCGGTATTTGAGGTTATCAGCGAACTTAATAAATCCCTTAATTTGTTTATTGACTTATATGATATACCTACAAAAGACTAATACTAATTATATGATATTTTAAGTCCCATTCTTACTGTTTGTAAGTATGCTTAGTATTAACTGAAATAATAGTATTGGTTATTAAAAGTAGGACGCGGACTCTTTATATAGTTATATTAATAAAAGGGAGACGACTATATGTCAGTATTAGAAAAAGACAAGATTGATGCCATAGGTATAAATAAAGATTCTAGTAGAATTATATTAATGATTTCTGATCACCTCTCTTGGGATAAGGAACATGAGCATCTTATTTTGCTTCAAGAAAAGGTTAATTCCTATATTAATTTTATAGAAGACAAACAATTTAAAGTTATTTATCCTAATATAGATATTAGTGAATACACTATAGAAATTCATTTTAAATATAGTATCACAAAGAACTGCTATAAATTTCTTGAAGTTGTAAATAAGAAATTAAACAAACTAGGTATAACCGTTGTATCACTTCTACCTGAAGGTACATAACAATCATCTATTTGAAAGTTAATCCTAATTTTATAATCAAATCAACATTAATCCTAAAAATATTAAGGAGATAACAAAGTTGTTTATAAGACTATTTATTAAAACTACAGATAATGATATAGCAACAGAAACTGTAAAGAATGTATTATCTCATATTCCTTCAGAACTTATACGTAAAGTAGATGTCAAAATTTAACCTTATTGGAAGTTTGATGATGTTCTAGTCGCTGAACTAGAAATAAAATTATTTGAAGAATTAGATAAAAGTATGAAGGGCGAATTTTTGTATGCTATATCAAACTACTGGATGTTCCTAGGTTATGATAATAATGAAGCAATATCATCACAAACTATGGAAGATTGCATACTGAAATATTGTGTAGAAATGATAGATGTTCATTTTGTGGATTAAATTTAAAACTATCTTGTAACAAAAAACTATTAAATAGATTATCAGTGAAATAAATAATGACTAATTTCTGTCTGATTGGAGGTACATAATTGAATTTTCATGATTTCTCTGCCCTTAGGTGGATGTTAGGTGATGTAGATGGATTAATAAAAAAAGGATATATTTCAAGTGAGCACCATAGTGTAAGACTACTAAAAATTCTATATATGCCATCATTTGACCCTATAGTTAACTGGGAAGTTTTTAAAGTAATAAACGGCAATACTATCGAATATTTTATTGTTAAAACATATTGGGATGGAGATGAAGATTTTAAAAAGTTTAACTCAATACAGTCTAAAAGCAAAGCAAATAATCCCCTTTCTTCTGCAAGACCTCTAGATATAAAGCCAACAATAGTAAGTAGAAAGTATGATTTAAAAGCTTATTTTGCTGAAAACTTGATTTCTAAGTTACAAGAGATTAGAATAACACCATTTCCTAGCAGTAGTCCAACTGGGTGTGATGGCACCCTTTATGAATTATCGCTTAAACAATCATTTTACAACTTAGATATTCGTTGGTGGGAAGACGGGCCTGAAAATTGGTCTGAACTAACTGTTTTTATTAAAGAACTTTTATCTAGATTTAATGAACTTGTAGATACCAGCGCGTACTACTTAGACTAGTTTTTTGTAAAACGTATACCGTAAAAATGCCTCTTTTGTTTTTGCCTAATTAAGCAACTATTTATCTAGCCATTCAAAAATATTTAACTAACCTATTATCTTTAAAAGGAGGACTTCTCTACCCACAAGGTATTAAATTTGTTATAAAAATATATAGTTGAGGTGTTTTTAATTGTTTAATAAATATTTAATTGAGTTCATAATAAATCTTATATTGTTTAGCTTTACTTCTATAATGATTCCAATATGCATTTATATCCTATTTAAAGACCATAGATCTAAACAAAGAATTGCACATAGTAGTTATTCATATCTTCACTTTGACTATAAGCCAAGCAAAATCAAAACAATTCTTTTTTACTTTAGTAATGGTTTCATGGCAGTAGCTTTATTGATATGTTTTAAAATTATAATAATTCCTATGTACATGGATTTGCCTTCATTGGTAAGTGGCAATTATAATTATGTTGAAGGAATTGTCTATAGAAATGATTATGGTAAAGGCTATTCTTCAATATATATTAATGACAGTGATGTTCCAATTAAAGAAGCCCATTTTTTCAAATCAAATATATCTGAAAACTATAAGTATAAAATTACATTTTTAAAACATTCAGGTTTCATCATAAAGGCCGATAAAATTGAATAATTAGAAAGAGCCCTAATGAGCTCTTCAACTTAATCTGCAAATATAGTATTTTTAACTTTCCATTTTTCTAAAGCAATTCCTACCCAAAAACCATATATACCAATTGTGATAATAGTTAATAGCAACCACTTTATCCAATTACCAAACAGTCCTATTGCTGAACCAGTAAATTTTAATCTTCTTCCTTCGACAACTGTATGATTTATTTTCCATCCATATACCATACACAATGCCCAAGGGTAACAAATTCCAAATGTAATAATAGTTATAATTCCGCCTAGTAAACTCCAACCTATTAATTGTAGTAGACCACCATCAAAATAAGACTTGCCTTTTACAATATTTCCATTAGTATTTATGTTCACATTTAATTCTGTCAACAACCTCACCTCCTTCTATAAAGATTATTCTCCATAAAAAGGAATTTCCCTTCTAATTTTCGCACTTTTTTTACATTGTTTTACCTTTTTGTATATAATAACAGATTTCAAACACCAATATTATATATTCAATACTAAGAAATAAAACAAACTTCCTTTAGCTGTTTATTCTTAATTATCAGCTTACCTTTTCTATCCCATAATACTTTAGACTTACTCATCTCTGCTTTATCGCTCCATTTACTCTTTTATAACTTCTCTCACCCATACATTTCTTAAAGTTGTCAGTTAGCTTTTCTTTCCTGTCTTTTGCTAGAGCAGTACGGCCATTGCAAGTATCCTTTAAAACCACTTAGTTCTTCTATTATAAGCACACTTTCTTTTTTACATGAATTACATTCATAGCTTGTATAAATGCTTTGCATATGTCCCCCCCTCTTTTTTATATACACAATAAATACTTAACAGTTTAAATATAGCCATTTATCGCCAAATAGAACCACATTTAATAAATAACTTAGCCTAGTAACATTAAAATAGAATAAAGGAGGTTTTTTTATGAGGATTCATAAAAGAAAAGCATTTCTGCGAATTATTGCAATTTTACTTGTAGCAGTTATGCTTATCGAACCTATTATGATGTACTTTTGCTAATGTAAAAGTAAGGAATTGCTTGATTAACGCAATCAAGTGACCCCACCTAATAAAAAAACCTTGTAGAAATATAATAAACAAAATATAAACACCTACAGCTTAACGTTGCAGGTGTTTATATTTTTCCCAAAAACAAAAAGCATCCAAATTATCTGCATATCTTGAATAGTAAGCTCTATTTATCTAATTTTCAAATTAGTCTTTATTATTTTTCTTACTGCATACTTATATTCTCTATCTAAATTTTTAATATAATTTATTGCTTCATTTATTTATTATATTTCTTAATTCTAAGTCCACCGCAGTTATCACTATTACCTTATGCTTGCACAATACTTGCATTGCATATCATAACATTTACCTGATCATTGTATATACAAATTCTACTTTTGCTTTGCTGAGGTGTTTTCTTTGCTATTGCCTTCCTTAATGCAGCTATTGCAAATACTATGATGATAATATAATTGAAAATACTATTTTTATCATCTTCACAGACCCTTTTATAATTATTAAATTGTTTATTATATTTAAAAACTGTCAATAATCCTTAATGCAGATCCCAATAACCATAATTACATTTCCACAAGGCAGTCCATATAACTGCCTTGTGATTTTTTATTTATTTTTTATTTATTTCTTATTTTTCTAATCTTCCCTTTGATACTTACAATTGCTCTTACCTTGGTTCAAAATCATCCTAGAATTTATATAAACTTCAGCTAAGTATGGTAGAATCTCTTCAGTAATAGCCTATATAAGTTTGTTTATTATTTTCTTGATATTAAATTTTCATAAAATATTTATTGTTTTCACTGTTTTAACTCTAGACATAAAGAATACCGCAAATCCAAAGCTACTATTGAATAATACGGTATTTTAATTAACTTAACTATTTATAATTATTAATGTTTAAATTATGTATTAAATTTTAATATATAATAATTTTCTTAACTTGATTACTTAGACTTTGAGTAAGACGGCTTTTTATATAAGTATATATTATATAAAATTATGTACAATACAAATAAAAGTGTTGCCAAAAATAATTTATCTCCTGCTTTAGAATCTATATTTACATATACAAAAAATGCTAAGGCACTATATAAAGTCGAAATGCTTTTTTTAAACCTTGGGGCTAAATCATGAATAAGTGATAAAATAATAAACACTCTTATAAAAAAGGTTATTTGTATTACATTAGCTGCACCTACATTGCTTAGTTTTGAAATTAGGTTGTCCACAATCGAAATTGCATATGAACATAAAAAATAAGAAACTATTAATATTATTCAACTTTCAAAGATTATCTATTTACATATACCTAAAATGAGAGTTTGAAAACATTTTAATGTTATTTCACAAAAAAGAGCCCAGCAATCACCCTCTAGCCAAGCTCCTTCATACTATTCAATCTTTTATATTAATTTACTTACTACACAAGCTTCATCCCAAACACATTTGTAAGATTTAATTTTTCTATTCTTCTTGCTATTTCTTCTTTATCTATAGTGTAAAGTCCTTCTGCCTGCATTCTCTTAAAATAGTCTGAGCCTGCAAAGGTGAATCTGCCTTTTCTTCCTTCTCTTGTCACTGATTTTTCGTTAGCATAGCTTATCATATCACCTATAGCAACTGCTCTTGGAAGGATTAGCGCTGGCATTCCTAGTGCAAATCTTACTGCATTGTGACCTGCAAGCGATCCTGTACTTATAGCTTCTGTATGCCCAACAAAAAGTCCTGCTTTTTCTCCAGCACAGAATAAGTTATCTACTCCTATAACCTTCATGTCATCTGTTCTTGGTGCCACTGATAGATATCTTATTGAGTTTCCTTTGCTTCCTGCATATGGATCAACGTATTTTGCACTTTCTAGTCCTTTTATCTTTCTAAGTTTATCTAAAGGATAATAGGAAGTCATCAGCTTCGCATGTCCTGTATCTAATAAGATTATATTTTCTGCAAATTCTTTTAGAGCGTATTGCTGACAAACCTTTGCTTCTAGTTTTCCGTAGTTTATATCTTCTTCTGGTACTTGTAGTATTACAACACCTGTTTCATCAAGCTGCTCTACTATATCTTTTGCTAAACTTTCTTTTGCTAACTTACAAGAACCACTGAAGGCTCCAAGCTCATCTCCGTTTCTTTCACCTTGGATATCAGAAACCCCTGCTCTTTCACTTATACTGATTCTTGGTCCAAAAGCTGGGCATCTTAAAATACACATAGAGCATCCATTACCATATCTTAAACAGTTACCCATTGGTCCAGTAGAACCTGTAGTTTCTATAAATACATCCCCTTCAACATAGCTTCCATCAGCTAAGTAAATTCCTGTTATCTTTTTTCCTTCCATGCTTATATCAGTTACTCTGGCAACTGTATGAACATTAATATCTAGCTCTTTTAGATAGTTTAATACTTCACCTTCTATTTTGTTTACATCATAGAGACTTGCATGTTTATGTCCCGGGAAATCAATATTCCTGTGTCTGCTCACTCTATCTGTTATATTAATTAAATCTCCTGCTCCTAAAGCTATAAGCTCTTCAGAGGCAGTATACCTTCCGTTGTTTCTCATGATTCCGCCAACATTGCCTAGTCCAAGTAGAAGATCTGTTTTTTCAAAAATGTGAACTTCTGCTCCAGCCTTTTTAGCAGTAATCGCAGCTGCACAACCTGCCCAACCTCCACCTATTACTACTATCTTCATATAAATCTTCTCCCCTCAAAAATATTCCTTGGATCTGTCTGTACCTTACATAACCTCTTAACCTTGTGTCCTTGGAATCTAGCAGTACAACTACCACAAACTCCTTCACCACAACACATTTTTGCATTATTGCAACAAGACACTTTAACATCTCTCTTATTAATGCTGTTTAAGAACTCAATAACCTTGAAGCTCAATATATCTGCTCCAGCTACATGAATAAGAGTAACACCCTTTGCAATTTCTTCTTCAATAAGCTTTTTGATTTCATCTGTAAGCTTACCTTTATCAATAGTATTAATCTCTTCATGGCCTTCAGTATATTGTTTTAGATATTCATTCACATACACATCTTTATAGGGAGACTTGTCTATCACTATTTTTAAAGTATTTTTGTTGTTTGAAAGTTTTCTTATTACTGGTATCGATGGTGCCATACCTATTCCTCTTGCAATAACAAGAGCTTTGTTATCCTTTAACTCATTTATAGATTTTAGTCCAAAAACTCCATTCCAATATGGCCCCCTTATGACCATTTCATCATCTATCTTTATATCAAGTAGTTTCTTTGTTTTAATTCCCCTTATTTCAATCATTATAGATACTATATCACTTTCTATATCTGACTCCATAATAGATATTGGAACATCAAAATAGAAGTTTTCATCTGTTCTAATAAAAACATAACTACCAGGATGAACTAAATCTAAGGCAAGCTTGTGTGGGGCAATGAACCTAATAAGTAATACATCGCCTTCTAGATGTCCTACTTCTTTTACTTTACATCTAAAAGTCTCTCTCCCTTTCTTAGCTGCTTTTCCATTGTTGTTAAATTCCTGATATATACAAACACCCTTCCAATTGAGGCAATCGCAAAAACACTTTCCATGTAGCTGAGAGCACAATATACATTCACCAGCTTCTGCTAAATGACAAGGGCATGGTTCTGTTATAAAAGAGCGACTTTTTTGCAAATGAAAAGGCTCGCAAATGCGAACCTTTTTATTTATAGCTGTTTTTTTAGGTACTATTTTTTCTCATCCAACTTTAAATAAATTCTCTCTAAAGTATATAAACCAGGCGCCAAGAAAAATACAAATGTAAAAATGCAAGTCATTACTGGCTCTCCATTAAATATTGCCCCTCCAATATAAAAAGCTACAGCTCCACTTAATATAGACATAATAATTAATGCCATAAAACTCCCCTCAATTCCCTAAATATAATCCTTTAAAAGGCCACTATTCTTCCTTTTCAAAAACTAAATCAAACCTTTTCACTAATCCATGACCATCAAATTTTGTAGGTATTGCGGTTACAAATCTCCATCCTTTTGAACTGTATTCATTAATTAATTCTTTATGATTGGCATCTCCAAACAACCCTTCGGTTTTTGCCTCCACATATGTATACTTATACATAAAATCCCTCCCCTTACTTACTTTTTCACCTATAAAATCTATTTATCATCCGAATTATCTTCAGTGACATACCAACCCTTTGAAGTATTTTTTAAGTGAAACAAATGTATATTTTCTCCATCTGCTCTGCCATTATTTTGATTAAAAAAGTTATATTTATCATTGCTTACTATGCCGCAAATGGCTGTTTCTCCAACAATTCGAGCAGGTTTTACTTCAATTAAATCATAATGCTTTGATGTAACAGTCTGTAAATATAACTTACAAGCATCTTCAGGCGTAAGTCCATACCTTCTTCTCTTATTTAAATAAACTGTACCTAAAACTGCCACTAAAACAACTACAACAATTAAACTAATTATAACTTTCTTATTTTTCAGCCCCATTTTCAATATAATTCCCCCTTAATATCATTACTTTATATTACATATATTACCACAGGAATATTCGTCATTCTACAATTTTTACCATATAGCTTCATACTTGAGATATAAAATTTAAGGCTTCTCCTAATTTCTAAGGAGAAGCCTCAAAAGCATATATATTCAAGATTATTTTAGGTTTAGTTATAAGTAATATTATTATTGAAATTAATTTGTTAGGCAGGAGATGCTATATGAGCGAGCTATTAGAATTAAATGATTTTTTCATATGTAGTGGCTCTAAAAAATCGCTAATCGTTCTTTATTCGTGATTTTTTTACGCATCTGCCTTTTCTGAACGTATGTGAAGAAATTCTGGCAGGCGATATATTTTTACTTTTTAATAATATAGCATTTTTATTTTATTAAATTTAAGATATAAAATATTTATAGAATGCATGGATTTTTAAAAAGCAAAACTGTACTGTTCGAACGTAGTGAGTTTACAGTTTTAGCCATGGAATATGAGAAAATCATATTAATTCTTTGCGAAGTCTCATTAAAGCATCGGATGACTAACAAATTAATTTCAACACAATGCTTTTATATCATAAAGCATTTAAACTCTAAGAATATATATCAGAAAACTCGATACTTATTCTCTCCACATTAGATCTAACTTCCGTCTCTTTATGTTCTTCTTGTGGAGTATCTAAAATTTCTACCGGTAAAGTAATATAAAACTCTGTGCCTTCCCCTAGCTTACTTTTCACATGTATTAAGCCTTTATGAAGTTCAACCAGTGCTTTTACTAATGACAATCCTATTCCAGTGCCTTGAACAAAATTTAAAAGAGCATTATCAGCTTGTCTATATCTTTCAAATATAAGTTCCTGATGCTGTTCATCTATTCCAACTCCACTATCTTTAACAATTATACTTATCTCTTTTCCTACATCCTCAATGTATACAAATATCGTACCGCCTTCGTTTGTGAACTTAATAGCATTTGAAAGCAAATTAAGCATTATTCTTTCGATTTTATCGTAGTCAAAGGCCATATACTTTTCTTCTACTTCAGTATCGAAGATAAGAGTTATATTTTTACTCTCGCAATAGCTTACTACTGACATAGTGATATCTTCTATAACATCTACTATATTTCCATTTCTTTTTTTAAGCTCGAAAAAGCCTGAATCAATCTTTGATAGATCAATTAGATTATTGACTAGCCTCAGAAGTCTATAGCAGTTCTGTTTTATGGTTTTGTAATATGATTGTATTTTATCTATAGAATTTATCATAGAATCATGGGAATCATATAATGCTAATATTTGAATTGCTCCGAGTATTACATTTAAAGGAGTTCTAAGTTCATGAGAAACATTTGCAAAGTGTTCTGTTATGCGCTTATTAAGATATATTGTATCTTCAAGCATTTTTCCTTTTTCTTCAATGTCAGCTGATAATTTCTCTACTTTCTTTTGAGTACTTAAGTCTTTAAAAACTATAAGAACAGAAGGCTTTCCTCGGTATATAATATAAGTCCCATGAATTTTAACAGAAATTTGTCTTCCATCTATAGTTATAAGCGTAGTATCATATGTTTCACCACTTCTCTTATTTGTAAGTATATCATTATATATTTCCATACTTTTGTTAAATTTTTCTTCTTCAATAAATTTAGTAAAATCAACCTTCATGAAATCTTGCGCTTTAGAAAAGCCAAGCATTTTTGCTGCTGTTTCATTTGCAAATACATGCTTATAATCCGAATGAATAACTATAGCGTCACTTGAATTCTCAATAAGAATTCTATAACACTCTTCATTATTTACCATAGCCTCTTCAAACATTATTCTAAGATCACTTTCCTGCTCAAGTCTATCCTTTGTCTCTATTAATGCCCCAGTGACTTTATTAAACGGTTGTTTAAGACCGCACTGAACCACACCTTTGTATAACATATAAAAAGCGATTGTCCTAAAAACAAAAGCACTGGTATTTTCAATGCATAGAGTGTAATCAAATAAAAGAAGAAGTATTTTATTTATTATTGTAAAAATAATATATAATTCCATAAAAAAAATCAATTCTTTGTTCTCTCTATTAGAAGCCTTATATAGTATTATACCGCTTATAAAAAGGACTATAATTATGATTACTCTACTGGCTTGATTGAATAATGTATTACCTATACCTTCTATATAGTTAACTGGAAAGATTTTAAAAACATATATACTTAATAGAATTGCTACTAGAGCAATTATGTATATGCATCTGAACATATTGATGTTGATTTTTTTAATTCCTCTATATAGTAATATACTTGATATTAAAATAGTTATACTACTAATGTACCTAGCTGAAATCCAAAGGGAAGAGGATAAATTAGCTGAATTTAGACCAAATATTCCTACATTGAAATAAGTCACAGTATGAAGTACATCGATGGTCCCAACTGTCAAAAACCCCATACCTAAAAGCATAAAAAAATCATTGTTACTTAGCTTATAGGTATTACTGGCAAAGAAGTAGATAGCAAAACATATTATTATACCAATAAACATAACTATACTATGGTAAAACATGTAGTCCGCTTCTATGAGTTTTTGTGAAATGCAAATACTTAAGATTATTAATAGTAAACTCTTTATTACTTCATTTTTAATACTAAAATCCGTGGTACTTTTACTAATATACTTCGCTGTCTTAATCATTTTATCACCTACACTCATATATTTTATTCCTAAGATCTTATACTCTTTAAAGCAATATCTATATTCAAAATATTATTATCATATTTACTCGTCACTTTTTCTATTAATTTATCTATTGTAATACTCTATAGAAATATTCAATGGAACTGCGCCTTGATTAAAGCACATTATTTAAAGAAATTTAAAGTTTATATATCTAATTTCATCGAAAAAATACTTTTAGTAAGCCTAATTTATTAATAACTGCCCAATTAATCATATTATAACAATATTTTCTATGTAACGCTTTCATTTTTTTAATATTTTCAAAAATTTATAAACAAAAGCTTATTTTTTAGGATAATTTAAAAATATAAGTTTAATTATAAAATGATTCATCTATATATTTTAAGAATTTAAGACAGGTATCTATATAAAAAATAGTCAGTATTAGACAATAACATTATGTAACTATATAAAATCTTTCAGATACATGTTAATATACAATCCAAAATTTTGCACCTTAATCTAAAAAAATCACCCTAGCTAGATTGTACATAAATTAATATAATTAATACATAAATACAAATATTAACATTAATACACCCTATTTCATTTATTCAACACACATTTTCCCCTGTAAATACATACCAATTTGCTTAAATTACGCGCTACTCTTCTTTTTATGCTACTAGCCCCCTTGCTAGTAGCATAAATTCTTTATGTGGCAAATCAAATAAAAATGAACTATCTCTTCTCTGGCTCTATAAAAGTAAACTTATTCTCATGGTATCTCTTATTTATATAATCTAGTATTATATCTACTGACATTTTAGCCTTTCTTTTATTATCAAAATATATTCTGTTTTTGTAAGCTTCCAGTAAATACTCATTTCCCGATGTACAAACGGCCACGGCATTTTTAGTTTCTATATGATCCTTAGCTAACACCGATAAGAATTCATTAAATATAATAAACTTTCTCTGCTGGTTATCCTTTAAAAACTTATAAAAGCTATCTATGTTTCTTACTACATATATCTTATCTTTAAAATCGTTATTTTCTTTATATATTCTTTCAATAATTGATTTACTATTTTCTGAATCCACAACTATATAAGGAGAATTGCATTGTAACAGTCTTATTCCTTCTTCAATAGCTGATTTATAGTCTATTAAAACCTTATGAAAAATAGTATCTTCAATAAAGTTATCTACAATTATAATGGGTACCTTAAACATACTTGCAGTATCATATACTTCTTCTGCATTTATATCTACTAAAAAAACTGCATCTAGAGCTCTTTCACGAATTATATTTAAATCTTTTTTTGAGTCGCCTAGATACTCTATAATTACATGGTAATTAAGATCATACAACATTTTAACTAGTTCACTTATAAATTTAGAATGACTTTCTAGTCTCCATGGTGCATGGTCTAAGTCACTACTCATTATAAAAACTCCTATGAGTCCGGACTTTTTTCTAGTTAGTGACCTTGCTGTAAGGTTTGGAACATATCCTAACTGTTCTATTGCATTTATGACTTTTATTTTTGTATCCTCTGGTATAGATTCTTTTTCATTATTATTTATAACGTATGAAACTGTTGCAACAGATACACCTGCTACCTTAGCTACATCTCTCATAGTAACTTGCTTCATTGATTCACAGCCTTTCTTAAAAAAGTCGCTGAATCGACCTTCTTCAGTGAGTTTTTTTGCGCATCTGCCTTTCCGAATGTATATGAGGAAAATTTTGCAGGTGAATAAGTTCTATTTTTTACACTTCTGCATTTTTATCCACATATTAAATTTTAACAAAAAGGAGCTAATAACAAAAGACAAAAGTCCTTTGTATTAGCTCCCCTAAAATCTCAAATATTATGGCTGCCAGTTAACTGTAACTATTCCGGTTGCATTAGAAGGAACAGTGTAAGTATGGTTTGATCCACTTTCCCATGTTACAGTTGAACCATTTTTCTTCAAGTATTTGAACTGTATAGTAGTTCCTGCTGGAACACTTACATCATAGTACCATGAAGGATATTTGTATACTACTTGGTTGAACATTGCACCTATTGCTTTATTTGGATCCCAGTTACCTAATTCAGCAACACTACCAGCCAGGTAAACATTTTCTCCGAGTGCTGTAGTAGCATTGTTTACTACAAATCTTACTAGAACCTGAGGTCCTGATAATATGTCATAGTTTGCATAGGTATTACTAGCAGTTCCACCGGATGTCTTTAATGAAACATTTACTTTACCAGCTGCTACATTTGGTACTACAGCTTTAACTTGGCTATCGCTCCATGATACTATTGTTGCTGCTGTTGTTCCAAAAGTTACAGTTCCTGTAGTTGAGCCAAAGCCTCTACCATCAATTACTACAGTTTCACCTGGTCTTGCCATTGGCTGACCAACATGTCCTATAGTAGGTGCATTAGAAGTTGCAGTGTATTGCCATACAGCAGCTCCTCCAGCAGCTAAAGTAAAGGTATTTACTGCTCCACCAGTTCCTACTGTTATTCCATTACCTGAAGTTAATCCTCCAAGTACATCACTGTAAGTTCCAGCTGGAAGTGAGGTTATAAGTCCACTTATATTTGCACTAGTAGTTAGGTTCTTGTTAACAGCTATTACTGCAACACTATTACCAAACTTTCTTTCATAAACATATACATCGTTGTTGATCCACTTTTGTGTTGTATTTCCATAAGCTATCGCTGGGTTTGTCTTTCTTAATGGTGCTAACTTTTGTACGATTTGATATGCATTAGTTGTATTGTTGAAACCAGTCATCATAGCTCTGTTATTAGGATCTCCGTTACCAGTCATATACTGCTCAGTTCCGTAGTATATTGCAGGTACACCTCTTGATGTTAAAGTATATACAAGCGCTAGGTCTGTAGTTTTAGTACTAGCACCATCTTTTGTGAATCTGTCCATATCGTGGTTATCGATAAAAGTAACTTGATCGTTTACATCTTCATATGCTGTTTGAGTACCTGATACCATTGAATCAAGTCCATACATTGTATCAGTACCATCTCTAAATACTTGTCTTACTTTTTGAGAGAATCTGAAATCTAATAAACTCATACCACTATTGTTTGCGAAGTAGTGATTGTTTGGATCAACTTCATTAGTTCCTAAGAACCATTCACCAAAAGTAAATACAGGCTTGTATCCATAAACAGTGTCCATGAAATTCTTTTGCCATCCCATAGCCATATGCTTTACAGCATCCATTCTGATACCATCTATTCCTAAATCAAGCCATTTCTTTATAGCTGATTTCATGTAAGAATCTACAGTATTGTTTTGATGTTCTAAGTCTGCTAAGTCATATAAGTTCTTGTAAATACCATCTTCTAAGCTTGAAAAATCAGTTCCTCCATTATGATGGAACATTCCAGTTGGGTCATTTGAGTATGAACCAAGTAATGTACCGTTATCATATAGCTTTCCATTTTCTGCATAGCTTGTATTTGTTTGATCTGCTGGAGAAGTATGATTTGGTGCAAAGTCTATTACAACTTTTATATTTTTTGCATGTGCTGCATTGACCATATTTTGAAAATCTGTGAAGTTTCCAAAGTAAGGATTAGTATTCTTGAAGTCTCTTGCCCAGTAACCATGGTAAGCTGTACTTCCATCGGCGAATACTGAATATATATTTTCAACTGGTTGTGATACCCAAATAGCTGTGATACCCATGTTTGATAAATATCCATCATTTATCTTGTTGATAACACCTTGCCAGTCACCACCAAAGTATTTTTTTAGCTGAGTTTTTGTTGAATCGTATAAGGCTCCTGTAGGATTGTTTGCAGTATTACCATCTGAGAAACGATCAGTAACAATCTGATATATAACATCTGTTGAAAAGTCAACCTTATTTGATACTGATGCATCCCCTGTATATGCACCTGCTGCCTTAACTATTAATGGATTAGTATTTTGAGTAACATAAATAGGTAATATTAATGCTAATGAAAGTAATAAAGGTAATAATTTATTTCTTAATAATCTTGTAGCTTTTCTCATTTTTCCCCTCCAAAAATATAAATTCTCTGCGCAACCGTTTTCATAATAAAGAAAAATTTTTTTCTTCTATTTCTTCCCTCCTCTACTAAGGTATTAACTTAATCGGTTAAGTGATAAAGATATATCTTATGTAATTTACTATACACAATACATTTGGTTAATGTCAAGTGTTACCAAAGTATTTTTCATATATATTTTTTGTTACTTAAAATATACTCATTTTACATATAATTGCACAAAAAGGTTCCTGACACAACCTTTTTATTGAAGCCTTTTAAGGATCTGCCTTTTCTGAACGTATTTGAAGAAATTCTGGCAGGCGACATAAATTTTATTTTTTATTCTTTCTCTGATATAGCATTTAAGCCATAGTCACATACTTATCAACACTTCTATCTAAAATATAATTTCCTAAAGAATAAAAAAGCGGAAGTATCGCTACTCCCGCTATTCTTAAATTCTTATATTTTTATAGCTCTATTTTTACAAATTGAATTTCAAAGATATAGTACATGCGGTATTAATATTAAGACCTTATACCTATTAAACTCTTGATTTCTCCATATGCTCATTGTACCATTTTGAGAATATTATCTTTAATGAAGCAGCCACTGGAACAGCTATAAGCATACCAATAAGCCCTCCAACATTGCCACCGATTAAAATTGCTAGCATTGTAAATACAGGGTGAAGTCCTACACTATCACCTACAATTTTAGGAGCAAGGAAATTGTTATCAACTTGCTGAACTGCAAGCATTCCTACTATTGCCCATAATGCGGTAATAGGTTCTCCACTAAGTAGTGCCATAACAACTGCCAGTACAGTACCTACTAAAGGCCCTACGTACGGAATCATATTACATATCCCCGCTATTATACCAATGACAAATGCATAATCTATTCCTATAAAATAAAGCACTATTGCAGACAAAATCCCTACCATAGAAGCTTCTAGGAGCTGTCCTCTTATGTAATTATTAAAAGTGTCATCTAAAATAGCAAATATCTCTCTTAGCTTATTTCCTGCTTTACTTCTTCCAAACAAAAGATTAAATATTTTATTCCATATATCCTTAAAATACTCAGAATCTTTAACCAAATAAATGCTTAATATTAGAGCAATGAAGAATGTTGCTATATTGCCACCCATTGATACAACAAAATTTGCAAACCCGCCTATGCTTGCTGTTACATAGGTTTGTACATAACTCACTACTTGTGCAATCTTTTCATTTAAATCAGTTGGGATTGATATATTCAAACTTTGCAGCTTCTCACTAATATAGTTTACAGATAACTTTGTATTGTTCAAGTATTCATTTAGATATGATGTCATATTTGCTATAGTTGTGTTGTTTGAAAGCTTTCCACCGACCATTATATATATTCCTATAATAATTGATAAAAATAGTCCTATCATCAGAGCATAAACTACAAATATTCCTACAGTCCTTCTAGTAGCTGGTTTCTTAAATATCTGCCTTTTTTCTAGAAATTTTTCTATAGCGTTAACACCTGGTTTTAATAAATATGCAATCACCAAAGCTATTAAAAGAGGCTTAACTAGCCCATAAGCTGTTCTTAATCCACTAGATACTAAATTATATATATTTACTATGTTATTTAAGATTGATATTCCAATATATATAATCATAACAGTTCCAACAGCATATAAAGAATATTGTAATAATTTTTTATCTAATTTCATTGGCACCTTACCTTTCTAATCTAATGTTTTTTAGCTTACTGTAATTAGCTTATATTATAATAAGCACATATGCCTAAGGTCTATTCTTATTAATCATCCTCTTAAACTCTTCCACTGATTGATTTATTACTAATTTTTCTGGAAAACTTACTTCCTTAAGTACTTCAAATACTAGGTTTAGCTTACCCACATGCTCATCAAAATGAGCATCACTTCCAAGTATTATAGGTACTTCGTACTTTTTGCAAAGATTAAGCATATAAATACTATTTTCTCTTGCATTTTTCCTTTGATTTTCTGGATTTATTGAATTATTATTAAGTTCCAATAAGGTGTTATACTGTTTTGCACCTTGTACGATAACTTCGTAGTCAAGTGGGCAATCACCGTCATCTGGGTGACTTATAATATCTATTTTGGGATGTTTAATTGCTCCTAGCACCGCACTGGTATTTTGTTCTATAGTCCCATATTCATAGCAAAACTTATGAATACCAGCAATTCTAACATCTAATTTGTCAATATATCTCTCTTCTAAGCTTAAAGTTCCATTATAATCTAAAATATTTATCTCTGAGCCAAGCATTAGTTCCACCCCATACATTTCTCTTGGAACAACTCTTAGATTTCCAAAATAAATCGGTTCACAAGTTCCTGGTATTCCAGGTGCATGTTCTGTTATCCCTAAAAGCTTTAGGCCTTTTTCAGAAGCAGCTTTAGCCATCTCTCTTATGGTGCTATACGCATGGCCACTTGCAATTGTATGTGTGTGAACGTCTAATTCTATATTCATATGAAAACTCCTTGTCCTAAGTCTTTATTATCATTATAGCATATTTTTATTCTCATTTTAACATTTGGTTTATTTATAAGGTCATAGTAAAATCACTCTTAACCAAGGATTCATTTCATATTGTTACTTTTTTTAACAAGAATTTAATTTGATATTATTGGTAAAACCGCTGCATTTCTATCTAGATACTATACATTATTTTTTATCCGAATTTTTCTTTCTAAATAAAGATAATCCACCAAATCCACTGATTATAGCAGTATAAAACCCTAAATCATACCACCACCCTGTGTTATTGATCTCATACACTCTAATTTTATTGTTAAAAAGCTCTCCAACAAGAGAAATAGGCGCAATCCACCCATGCCAGATTCCAGAGAAAAACCCTGCTGGATTCGATGTAGAGTGACTTCCATCACCTGGTACGCAACTTACTAAAAAAGCAGCAGTGGTAATAAGTATAATAGTGACTATTAATTTCTTTTTCATCTAAATTTTACCCCTTTCTATAAAACAAATTTCTTAAATTAATTCTGTAATTAATATGTTCTTAAAGTTCTTTCTATGCTGAATACAAACCTTATTTCACTATTTATAAGAATGTTAAGTTATTAGTCACCCAATGCTATTTAGCTGAACTTACACAAAGAATTAACATCTCAATTTATTTTGTATAACATGAACAATCTCTTTACATAGTTAAATTAATATCACCTTAAGATTCCATTAAAGTTTAGTGCAAATTTTGTCGAAAAAACTAGTATAAATTAATGATTAAATATTTAAGGAGTGTTGTTATGAAATTCAATAAGATTAAACTTTCAAACAAACTAATAATTGGCTTCTCTTTAATGATATTACTTGTAATGCTTTCCTCTGCACTAGCCATATTTAGATTGAATGCCATAAATCAAAGTGTTTCTAGATTAGTAAACGTTGAGAACAAAAAGGTTAGTCTAGCTTATCAAATGAGAAGTAGCATTAACAAGATAGCAATTAGTTTTAGAAACATAGCAATAAGTAGTAACCCTAATTATATCGCAGCGCAGCAAAAGATCATTACTGACAACAAAAAGATATTCGACGACAGTAATAAGGAATTAGGTACACTTATAGTAACAAATGAAAGTAAAGACGTTTATCAGGCACTTCAAACTAATGCAACAGCAGCATTTTCTGCCTTTGATAAAGCTATGGTTACAGCTACACAAACCTCACTTACTAATGCACAATTGGAAGCTATAATTAATGAAATTGATACTCCTCAAGCTACTCTATTTAAAAGTATTGAGGATATTATAAGTTTACAAAATACTTCAATGCAAATTGAAGCTGAAAAAGGCAGATCTACAACAGCCACTACTTCTACTCAAATGATTATAATACTGGTTATAAGTATTATACTAGGTATCCTTGCTACTTATATTATTAGAAGAAGTATTGTAAATCAAGTTAAAGAAGTAATGAATGGTTCAACAAAACTTGCAGAAGGTAATTTCAATCTCCAAATGGAAGTTGCAGCTAAAGATGAAATCGGAAACACTGTTATTGCATTAAATGATGCTGTGGATAAGCTTAATATAAGTATGCTTTCCATAAAAGAGGAAAGTGAAAGTATTCTTCAAAGTAGCGAAGTAACAAATAACTTATTTACAGAAGTAAGCTCACAAATCGAACAAATATCAGCTGCTACAGAGGAAATTTCAGCTGGTATGGAAGAATCCTCAGCAGCAGTTCAAGAAGTATCCGCAATGACTTCTAATGTAAGAGATGAAATAAATACAACTTCAGAAAAAGCTCAACAAGGTTTAAATATAGCATTAAATATTCAACAAAAAGCAACTGCTATAAATAAAGAATCTGTTAGCTCTAGACAAAACGCAGAAAAAATATACAATGAGACAAGGATGAATCTTGAGAAAGCACTTGCTGAAGTAGCTGTAGTAAATGAAATATCAGATGTAGCAAACAGTATTGATGCCATAGCTAGCCAAACTAATCTATTAGCTTTAAATGCTGCAATAGAATCTGCAAGAGCTGGTGAAGCTGGTAAAGGCTTTGCAGTAGTTGCAGATGAAGTAAGAAGACTTGCGGAGCAATCTTCTATCGCAGTTTCTGAAATACAAACAAAGATTAATGCAGTACTTCAATCAGTTAGCAAACTAGCAGGTTCATCTCAAGATGTATTGATGTTTATAGAAAAAGATGTTTTAAAAGATTACGAAAAATTAATCACAATCAGTGACGAGTACAAAAAAGATGGTGATACCTTTAAGGAGTTAATTGGAGGCTTTGCAGAAGTTTCAAAAAATATTTCAACTACAGTAGACCAAATCACAAAAAGCATGGATGATGTTGCAATCTCTGTAACAGAAGTAGCTAAATCGTCAACTAATATAGCTTCAAGTATAGTTGAAGTTAGTGGTAAAAATGATTCAATCCTAGCATCTTCAGATAGTAATGCTGACAGCGCGTTAAAATTAGGAAAGCTTATACAACAATTCACACTAAAATAACTAGCTAATATCGTTGCTCAAGTATCTTGCCTTATTAGTATACCAATACATTGATATATCATGCTAATTTAATAACCACAAAAAAGGTTCTGTGCCCCCCACTGAACCTTTTTTCTATACCATCATGAAATCTTACACCTAATTATCCCATTAGAAAATCTCTCATTCTCTTCAATATGTGGAAAGTGTTCCAATTTATCTTTTAATATTTAATCCCAATAAACTTAACGAATATATAGATTTTTAAGAGAATATATTTTAATGTTAAGGTGGTGAAAAAATGGTCAATAAGTCTGTATATAGCTCAGATTTTCAAAACCCTGAGTGGTTAAAAAATCATATTTTTCAAATACTTGAATTTTATTATCCAAAGTGCATGGATTATGAAAATGGTGGCTATTTTAGTTACTTTCTTGATGACGGAGCCGTTGGTGACTTTGAAACAAAACATATTTTAGGAACTGCAAAATTTATTTATATGTTTAGCATTGGTGCATTATTAGATAAGGAAGCTTTATGGTGCATGGAGGCAGCAGAGCATGGATTGAAATTCTTACAAGAATTCCACCTAGATAAAAATAATGGTGGATACTACTGGACACTAAAAAGACAACTGGTGTCAGATTCCACTAAATCTACCACAGCTCATGCTTTTGTATTACTTGCTGCGTCTAAAGCATATGAGGCAGGTATACAGCCTGCTAAAGATATAATTGAGTATGTTTATGAACTTCTTGAAAAACATTTTTGGGAACCTCATCATGAGTTATATGTAAATGAAATAAATAGAGATTTCACTATTACCTCTCCATACCGCAGTCAACAAGCAAATATGCATATGTGTGAAGCTATGATAGCAGCTTACGAAGCAACTGCTGATAAGAAATTCCTTAAGAAATGTTATGAATTATCGAAATCCGTTACAGTAAAACTGGCCTCAAAATCCGGTGGCATGATTTGGGATCATTACGATGAAAATTGGCAAATTGATTGGAGCTACGGCAAAGAATCCGAAGAAGATATTAGCTCTGCAGCTTTTATACCTGGTTTTTCTATTCAGTGGAGTAAATTGCTTTTAATGCTTAAGAGAAACTTCTCACAAGATTGGATGGCAATAAAGGCTGAATATCTTTATAACACTACAATGTCAAAGGCAGTAGACAACGAGTATGGTGGTATCTTCTACTCCATATCTCAAAAAGGTTCTCCGATTGACACAGATAAACACTTTTGGATAATGGCAGAGACTCTTGGTGCCTCAGCACTTTTAGCCTCCGATAGTAAGGAAGCCTATTACTGGAATGTATATACTTATATATCTACTTACTGTGAGACATTCTTTATTGATAATGAACATGGGGGTTGGCACCAAATACTAAACAGAACTAACACTAAATATGACAATTTGAAAACTCCTATACCTAAAGTAGATTATCACCCTGTTTCAAATTGTTATGAGGTTATTAAAGCTCTTATGGCTAATTGATATAGTTTTCTTTTTACCATTATGAATGTTCTGACTTATAAATTTTCATTTATTATGATTGACTATTCTAAAAGATAGCTTTTTTATTATACTTAATAAAGGCTTTTCATTAAAACTTTGCGAATATACAGTAAAAAATAACTGCTAGTGATTGTCCGTCCAACTAGCAGTTACTTTTATTAACAGATTATTTAACTGTTTTTATATATTGTATTTAAAGTTTAATATCCGCATACTTTTCTAAGAATTCCTTGAATTTTTTAAGGCCATTTTCTGTTGAATCCCAATGTATAAAATTCATATTTAGCTGCTCTGTTTCTTCAGGAAAACCGCAGCTATCATCCATATAAATCACTTCATCAGTGTTTACACCTACCTTTTCACATGCTATTTTATAAATTTCAGGTTCAGGCTTCTCTACCCCTTCAATTTCTGAATTAACGAACCCCATAAATTCAGAATATCCATAGTATTTATCCCAATAATCATAAGTTGCCTTAGGTCCATTGTTAACAACACACATTTTAAAGTATTGCTTTAAAGTAGGTAGCAATTCCCACAATGGCTCATATTTTTTATATGATTTAACAATCTCTATAATCTCATCTTCAGTAGCAGTGTTTTCCATGAGTTTACTGTAAATAAGCTTTGTTCTTTCACTTTTACCTTCATCACTTTCAACTAACACTCCATGCCAATCAAACAAAATCCCTTTTATCACCTACACCAGTCCTTTACTTATACATCAATTTATCTATTTATTCATTACTTTTACCATAAAACCATCTTCCAAATAAATAACCCAGCATACCCAAAGGTAAATAAATCACACAATAAAATAATGCTGATGAATTTAGCCATATTAATGATAAAATTGCGAATACTGCTGTGGAAATACCCAATGCCAAAAATACATTTATTTTCTTTTTGCCTAAAATAACTCCTTGTATTGCAAACAAAATAGGGAATATAAATAAAAGAGATAATATTAAAAGTCCCATTTTATCATACTCTCTAATTCTATCATTTGAAAAATAAAATACAATTATTAGCAACATAATAATAGAGGGAAATAAGATTACTATTGCATTTTTAATTTTCATTCTCTCCTCCTCATTTTATCTGTTAATTTATACATTCATGTATCCGTATAACTTTATATCTACTTATACATCTATACAAAATATATATATTTAATTTTCTATTACTTCTTGCTTTAGGTCCTTATATTATACATCTCTAATCTGTAAGTTCTTTAAATCTCTTATCTATATACTCTTTCTCAAAAGAATAACAAATCCTTCTGTTGTTGCTATCTAGAATTCTATAATGGTTTGAAATTATATTCTGTTGTATAATAAATCCTTTTTCACTTTTTATATTGTTCCACCACACCTTTCCTCCAAGAGTTGGAGCATGTTTTCTTTCTTCATTTTTAAAGGATAAAGACATGATAATTTCATCAATATCTCCTCCAAAAGTTAACTCAAGAATTTCACTATTCTTAAAAATCATACATGTGGCAACAGCTACTGCCCAACCTAAGCTACCTCTTTCTTTTTCAACTTGCACCAATGTTTTTTTAGAAATCCCTAGTATTTCAGCCATCTTATCTTGCGTATATCCTTTTTCAGTCCTTATAAGCTTTAGCTTTTCATCAACTTTTTTTATAAATTCTTCTCTTGTCATCACGAACACCTTCCACTTTTAAATACCTTTAATTTAGTTTTTTTAACGTATCTGCATTTTCTGAAACTATATGAATAAATTCTAGGTGCCTGATAAATCTAATTTGTTATTGTATTACCTAAAAAATCTTCCTATGCATCATATAGCCTAACCTTTTCTAAACAAGCAACCATAAAAATATATAATAGAACTTAAAGCAAATAATATAAAGCTTATTTTTAGGGCATTCTCTAAAATTATTGGAGAATAATTAGTTTCATCTACATTTATTTGTGGCTCTATATCACTAAGAACATTAGAAACAACATTTTTTTCCGTTGCTGCTATAGTAAATTTGTTATTATTATCTTCATCGTACACATCAGCAAAATAATACCCACCATATACGAAATTCTTGTTTATCGACTTAATCTCAAACTTTTTTATATGCACAACATCACTAATATACCTTGTTATTTGCCTACTTGCCAAGTATTTACTCACAGGATTTCCGTAGAGTCCATCTACAATATTCATAAAAAATAAAAGTATAGTTAAAATTAAAAAAACTATACTGGCCCATTTCAAATATCTCAATGCTGCCTCCTCCCTTCAAATAATTAGTCGTAACATATATAAAATATAGAAGCACAAAACTCACCTTTAGTGTAATTTTACACTAAAGGTGAGTTTTGTGCAATATATTTATTCCATTAATTACAATATTTCTCCATTTGATTCAGTAACCTTCTTGAACCAATCAAAGCTCTTTTTATTGTATCTCTTTAGATCTCTTAAATCAGTTTCATCACGATTTACGAAGATAAATCCATATCTCTTCTTCATTTCACCGTGTGAACTTAGAATATCTGTACAGCCCCAAGTTAAATAGCCTATTACCTCTACGCCTTCTTCCATTGCAAGCTTCATTTCTTTTATATGATCTCTCAAATAGTCAATTCTGTAATCATCTTCTACAGTGTTATTCTCATTTAATTCTTCTCTAACACCAATTCCATTTTCAGTAATAAAAATAGGCATTCTATATCTAGCATACACCTCTTTTAATGCTATTCTAAAACCTATTGGATCTATTGCCCATCCCCACTCATTTGCATCTAGATGAGGATTTCTTGTTATTCCTTTAAATAAAGCAGTGCTTTCTTCTTCATCTGAAACAGCCTTTACTACATCACTTCTATAATAGCTAAATGTTAAATAATCTACTGTATTTTCTTTTAATAATTCCTCATCACCAGCTTCAAACACTGGTTTTATGTTTCTCTTATTCCATAGGCTTGTTATATATGTTGGATATTCTCCATGAGCAAATACATCAAAGTATAAGTCATTAAATAATTCCTTTACCTTTTGATTTGCTAATGCATCCTCTGGCTTGCAAGTCATTGGGTATGTTGTAGTATAAGCTACCATTCCCCCCATCTTTGCATCAGGAATAATTTCATGTAATAGCTTTGTAGCTTTAGCATGAGCTATGAATACATTGTGAGTTACTTGATATGCTAATGCTTCTCTGTTAGCACCTTCTGGAGTTGTTACGCCCCAATATTCATTCATAATAAGCACTAAATTTTGCTCATTAAAAGTTATCCAATACTTAACCTTATCTTTATATCTTTCAAATACGAGCTTTGCATAATCTGCAAATAGATCTACTACTTTTCTTGAGGCAAAACCATTATACTTTTCTGCTAAAGCATTTGGTACATCAAAATGATAAAGTGTTATTACTGGCTCTATTCCATTTGCTAATAATTCGTCAAATAAGTCATCATAGAATTTTAACCCTTCCTCATTAACTTCACCTTCACCATTTGGCATAACTCTTGCCCAGGAAATACTTGTTCTATATGAATTAATTCCTAATTCCTTAAATAATTTTATATCCTCTTTATATCTATGATAAAAATCTACAGCTACAGTCCAATCAGAAAAACCTTCTGGAATTTCTCTTTTATCAACTATAGAAACTCCCTTTCCGCCTTCATTATAAGCTCCTTCGCTTTGGAAAGAAGTTACTGCACTTCCCCATAAAAAACCTTCTGGAATTATACCCTTATTATTTTCACCCATAATCGTATTCTCCTTTTTATAATAATGTTGTAACCTTTAATTTTATTCTACCTCTCATTATTATGAATTTGGATTCTTGTCTATACAATTAATTTAAAAGCATACATTTGAAACAACTAAATTTCTGAGTATTACTTTTTCATCTTAAAATAAAAAAGTAGCATTAATACAGTGTTATATTAATGCCACTTCATTTATTAAATTCTCTTATGCTTCTTTTTTCTTTATTTCCTAAATGGAACTATAGCTGCATATTGATGAGAATGTATACTTAATACAAAATCAATTTATACTACTTACTAAGATTAACCTCAATCTTATCCCCAGTTATCATTTTAGGAACCGGAACGCACCCTACCGAATATACATAGTTCTTATCCAAATCTATATTTGTAAACTCTATACAATAATTATTAGGTTTACTCAAGTCAGGCTTATACATCTTTATATCTTTCTTTGAAATTAAAGCTATATCATCTCGGTTTTCTTCGTTAATTTCTTTTAATCGTGCAGTATCTTGGTTATTTCCTTTAAGCTCGTATAGCTGTATGATATCTTGTTTACCTAAAAACCCCTCTGGTCCTACAAATGTATAATAAAATTTAATCTTCTCACCTTTCTTTTCTATATTATAAACATTGATTTTACCATCTTCTTTGAAATTAAATTCTCTAATGGTATTAACATCGTATAGTTTTCCCACAAAATCAAAACTTTCAATTTTTTTCTCTTCTTTACTTGCATATTGCATAATATAAGGAACAATATATAGTTTATTAGCATTCTTCTCAATTCCACTTACAACACCTGATTTTTCATTGCTGTCATCTGCTCTTCCTCCCATATCTAGGTATATATTACCTTTATCATCATAACAATAAAAACTTACAAAAGTATTTTCATCGTTGCTTTTATCGATAGAATATTTTATCTTCGTGTTTAATGGGCTTACCTTTATTTCACTTAAATTAATCTTAAACTTATCTTCTATTTCGCTCATGCCTAAACTCTTTTTGACTATGGTTTCTTCTTCTATTTTTTCTCTTGATACTGGGAGCTGAAAATCAACCTTAATCCCCTCATTAGAAGTCGAAAAAATATTTAAATTCATATTAAATCTTTTAGGTAAAGTCTTTCCTACTACCGCTTCATTTTCTAGAAGTACCAGTGAAGTATTTTCGTCAACAACTCTTTTATATAATCCTCCTCCTGCAATCGTACCTCTATCCATTCCTGTAAGATCTGCGGTCATTATAAAATCAACCTGGCTATCCTTTTCCTTTAGCTTATTATTTAATCCTGGTTTTGTTATCCTTAATGCAACTAACACCGTATCTTGATCAGCCACAAGCTTATCTATAGTAAATTTATATCCTTTATCCTCTTTACTCTCACCTATATATTGTGAAAAATCCTTATACTCACTATAGTATCCAAGTTTTCCATATAAGCTCTCCATAGCCGGGATATATTGAACTATTGTTTTCGCAAAAGCCGGTGTCATAACGCTAGCTCCTATTATTAATGTTATTGAAGCAATTGCTGCAGCCTTTATATATTTTTTATCGTACTTAAATATCCTTTTTTTCAAATTCTTATTGAGCCTTTTAATCTCTATCTCTGACAACGAGTCTTCAACATTTTCAAACTCAGCTTTATCAAAATAAATACTATCAAATTCTTCATATATATCTTTTCCCATACTAAAGCGCCTCCATTTCTATTGGATTTAATTTGTCTTTTAAAACCTTTCTTCCTCTAAAAAGTCTATTTTTAATTGCTGGTTTAGATAGGTTCAAAGCTTCACTTATATCGTTTATTGACTCTCCCATGAAATATTTTCTTATAAAAATATCTTTATCTGGACTTCCTAGAGTATCAATCACTTTAAGAAGTTCTTGTCTATTCTCATTACATAGAATTTGTTCTTCTACCTGCTTCTCATCCGCTAACATAAGCTCTTCTATATTACTTTCTTCTTCAGTCTTGCTTAGTTTTCTTTTATAATCCAATGCATTATATTTACTTACAGCAATAAGCCAAGATGAAAATTTATTTTTTGTCTCATCATGATAACTTATTTTCTCCCACACCTTAAGAAGCACATCATTTAAACATTCCATTGCTTCTTCTCTTTTTGCACTTCCAATTACTGAAATAATGACTTTAAAGATAAGATTGCTATAATTTTTCACCACATAATCCAGTGCCTTCGGATTCTTACTTTTAAGTTCTTTAACCAAGTTGTCTTCGCTTATCTTCATTTCCACACCGTCCTCTCACTTATAAAGACGTAATAATTTAATATGAGGTCTCAAAAAAACAGTATATTTCCCCAAATTTCTTACACAATAAAAAGCAGCATTAATACCCGAAAATATCAGTGCTGTTTTTAACAACTTATCAATCTTTAATTTCTAAAACCAATTGCCCTTCAATCTTACCTAAACTCCTCGGTTTAGTTTTATAAAAATATACCTCAGGTTAAATTGGCTAGTTTTTACCTATTCCTAATTATATCTAAAATGACTAATTAAAAATAATATACATTACCTACAGATCAATATCAATATTAAATGTATTTTATTATAATATCTGTTGCCATTTAATAACTTATATCGAATACCTGAACTGTTGGCACTATTTAAACTATATATGATTATGTATTAAAAAAATGTTGGTAAGGCTATCTTTAAAACTTTAGCCTCTCCTTTACAGTTAAAAAAGAGGTAGCTCAGATTATATCCTCTAGCACCTCTTAAAATTACATATTAATAATTTTATGTTTTAACATTTAATTATATGTTTTATTTCTCCTGAGTACAGTCAATTATATACTTACCATTAGTTTTTTCTGGAGTAACGTTTATCTTCCAATCACCAGTAACAGTCTTAAACTCTTTAACTTCTGATGCATTGTCCTTACTAATATTGCTCTCCCAAACATTATTTCCTTTTGGATCAGTTACTGTAACCTTGATCGTTCCTTCAGTAATTTCTCCTTTTGCTTGTATTTTAATATTGTCGTAACCGCCTTTTGCACTGAAATTTTTTGTTAAGCCTTCTGAATCTGCGCTCTCAAAAGTTCCATTCATATTAGAAATATTCCTTCCATGTGCAAGTTTTTGAAAAGCAAGTACACCTACAGCTAAAACCACTATAACAACTAAACCTACTATATATTTCTTTTTCTTCATAAATATCACCCTCTACTTATAATTTCATTCTTACATATCATTCCATCTTCGATGGTTATTATCCTATTACAGCTTCTTGCAACCTTTTCATCATGAGTAACTATCACTATAGTCTTTCCTTCTTCATTTAAACTTCTGAATATCTCAACAACTTCTTCGCCAGTTTTCTTATCTAATGCTCCAGTAGGCTCATCAGCTAATATAATATCTGGATCATTTACTAATGCCCTTGCTATAGCTACTCTTTGGCATTGTCCACCAGATAATTCCTTTGGAGTCTTGTTCCTTTTATCTGCAATTTGCAATTTTTCAAGAAGTGCTTCAATCTTCTGTTCTCTCAGTTTTTTATTTACTTTTCCATACTTAAGTGGAATTTCAATGTTCTCATACACAGTGTAATCATCAATCAAAGCAAAATATTGAACAACAAATCCAAAACCTTTATTTCTCAATTTTGCTAAAGCTCTTTGATTTAAATCCTGCACATTTGTTCCATCAAATAGATATTGTCCAGAAGTTGCTTTATCAAGGCACCCAATAATATTTAATAATGTAGACTTACCAGAACCAGATGCTCCAACTATGGCCACCATTTCTCCTCGTTCTATTTGCACATCTACCTTTTTTAATGCTGTAACCAATGAATCTGATTTTCCATATGATTTCTCAACAGCTGTAATATTAATCATAATTAGTTACTCCTTTCCTTTCAAAAGCGTATTTAGCTGAACCTTCATAACATCCATAATTGGAACAATTGAAATTAATACAGCAATAAGCAAATTGAAAACTTGTAACTTTATAAATGCTAAAGTATCAAACTTTATCATTCCAGCTTTCTGCACACCAATTATAAACCAGTAGCACACATACCCTGAAATTACTGCTAGTACTAAAATTTCATAAAATACTCTTATAGCAATATCAAATAAACTTGCACCACTCATTATATGCACTGCAAACTCCTTATATTTACTCCTAAGTGAATATATAGTATTAGATATAATTCCTATAGAGCATATACCTAACACTATCACAAATATTGTGTTTATTATATTATTCTGATCTCTAAACATTTGAGTAAATCTATCCAATTCTTTTTGTACACTATACACCTTAAAGTTAAAGAATTTCATATCCCTAGACTTCGAAGCAATTTCATTAGCAATTTCATCTTCCTGTCCTTTATATTTATTATCAATTATAATAAAAGAATTTGTGATATTATTGTACACATCTAATTTGTAGTTAGCAGCTTTCAATTTATCATCAGCTACACTATTATAAGCCTCCACTCCAAGCTTTCTTTGAGGAAATAAAATAAACTTATTCAAGCTAGTCAAATTATTAAAAGACATTTGATCTGCTATGAAGTATTGGTCTTTTTCAATAAATCCAATAACTTTAGCTTCCTTAACAACATCATTTTCTAGAAACTTAACAATATCATTCAACTTAAATTTTTCTTTATAATCACTGCCCATTATAATGGGTGTAATTTCCTTGCTATTTATACTCCTATAATAATCTGTTTTCTGAAACAGCTTTCCACTATCTAACTTTAATGCAAAAGCATCTAAATATCTATCATCTAAAGTAAGCGAATATACACCATTAAAATTAATATTTTCTTTATTTAAAGAAAAACCTCCATATTTAGGACCAAATTGGCTGGAACCATCAAAATCAGAAAACGCCATTAATGATTGTGTATAACTTACATGTTTAAACTTTTGGGAACTTTTTAAGTACTCATCAAATTGTTCATACTTTTCAGTATCTCCTTCATTTCTATATACGATATCATAATAATCATCTTTATTTTGCATTTTGAAAATAATCTTATTATCAAATAACTTTAGTATTTTACTATTTCCAAAGCTTACTTGATTACTTAAATATATACTACTATATAAAAATAATAGCGAAACTGATAACTGAAAAACAGAAAGAAGTACAAATCTCTTTCGCTTAGCCAATCCTAATAGTGCGTAATTAAAATTCAGCATTTCTATCTCCCTTTCATAGCATCGCTAATATCAATTTTCAATGTTCTTCTAATAGGAATTAATGAAATTATAAATGTAATGATAATAACAACCACCAGTGTTAAAACTCCTGATAAAAAGTACACATTACTTCCAAAAACTTGACTTAGTGTCCCAAACCTAATGATAGTAAAATATACTATTTGAGACAATAAAAAAGCAATTAAAGATATAATCTCAAATTCACATATTATTTCAATGGCAATTATAAAGTTTGTACCACCCAAAGACTTTTTTATTCCAATTTCTTTACGCTTATTTGCTACATAATTATAAGTTATATTAACTATATTAAGTCCTATTACTAATATAGTAACGATTATTGTTATAATGGTAAACTTTCGGTTGCTGAGTGCATTCGAAATTGAACTTTGCGATCTGTCCACCTCTAACTTAGACAATGTAACTTTATTTTTATTATTCAAATCTTTATTTAATTCGTCGAACAAAGCTTCTGTATCATTAGTTCTTCCATCTACTAGCCAACTACTGTTAATTATTTGTAACTCCTTATACTTACTTAGAAAAGAATCTAGCTTTATAAAAAAAGTATTATCTAGTATTGAAGCTCTGTTGCTATACCCCATAACCCCAACTACTTTATACATTTCATTGTTGTAATTTATAAATTCCTCTCCATTTTTAACAACTATTTCATCCTTCATATCTTTACCAATTACGATTAAAGGTTCATTTTCACTAAAATCATTTTTGTTTAAAAACCTACCACTAATTATTGGTACTTGCATATTCATATCATAATTAAAAAAAATCGCTTTACCAGTATAGATACTATAAAAAATTTGATCTTTTATCAAACAGATGTCTTTCTTACTTTTTATTACATCCATTAATTGATCTCCAGAAATTTTTTCTGACTGATTTACATTAAATCCAATAGCCTTAGATGATATTAATTGATTAAATTGTGCTGTATTCTCATATAGGGTTTGTACTGTATTTGCTCCTAATGATACAAATAATGAAATGGTAAATATTATTATAAATACGAAAATACCACTCTGTGTAAATCGTCTTCTAAATTTCATTCTATTATCTCCTTAAAAATTCATTATAGCAATGTAAATCCAGCTATCGCTGGATTTACATCACTTTTTTAGTTGCTTCCTGAGTATATCAAATTGTAATCTACATAATGATTGTGATATGCTGTGCTTGAAAATGCTTCAGCTGAACCGCTTATACTATTTTTAGCAGTTTTGTCAAACACACTTCCTGCAACTGTTATTCTTACTCTACATTGATGTCCATAATTTGAAGTCCATCCCCATGCACTTAAATAACCTACAGCATTTCTAGTCACGTCGCAACCATAATCTGTAGCAGCACTTGCAACAGTTGGAACTAATATAACTGCTGATAATGCAAGTGCAGCCACCTTTGTTTTAAAATATTTTTTCATAAAACCACCTCCAAAAAATATTCTACCAGGTTTTACACAATTTGCCACGTTTTTCGTTATACATATAACGACATATTCCAATATTTTATATTTTTATTAAAAAGTATCAAATATTTTTGTTACCTTTATATTTTGAATACATTTTTACGAACAGAAATATGATTTATCAACAGTTTTACTAACGTAACACAAATAAATTTCACTATAATTAAATATATTTGTTAATTAATATCCATTACATTATTTTACATATTTGTTCACGGAATTTAATTATCATTATATTTTTGCATAATAATTCCAGAAACATCAATAAAAAATTGTAAGTGATTTTAATTTAAACCCTTATATTATACGATTTACACAAATAAGAATTTATTTTAGTTACATTTTATTTTATTAATTCAATATTAACTAAAATCATCATCAATAGTCTTTTATTCTTACGTCATCTCCTCTTAATTGTACATTTACAATTTAAACTATGCTCTTTTTTGTGAACCTCGGAATTAAGATAAATTATTATACAAATTACTTAAAATAAATTTTCCCCATTATTGGTTTGTAAGAAGAAAGCTTTTACTCGATAAAAGCACTTAACGAATGTATTAAAAAAATGTTGGTAATGATTAGAGATTTAGTAAGAAGGCAAGAATTAAGATGACATATAAAGCATTGTATCTAATATGTTTATTTACATTGGAGGTGTTTCTTTTGATACAGCAAGATATAAAATTTAAAAAGCTAGAATCCTTTATAAATCAAGCTTTAAAAAAAGATTTATATACTAATAGACTTGTCAGTCATTGCCCATCTTGCAAATGTAGAGAATATATTAAATATGGGTTTTATAAAGGGATACAACGATATAAATGTAAAATCTGTGGAATAACTTTTTCTAAGACAACTAATTCTTTGTGGAGCTATTCAAAAAAAGATACTAGGACCTGGATGGGGTTCATTGAACTATTATTAGAAAAGAAATCACTAAGATTTTGTGCTAAAAAGCTAAATATTAGCTTAGTTACAGCATTTTATTGGAGACATAAAATACTTCATTCAATAAATCTAGATATTACCCCTAATAAGTTAAGAGGGATTGTCCATGTTGGTAAAACTATTATACATGAGAATTTTAAAGGTTGCAGAAATGTAAAAAGTATTAATATAAATAGAGATTGTCCCATTAATTTAAGAAAGAATGTGTGGATTATTGGGGCAAAGGGTGATGATAATTCAATGTTTGTAAAACCTTTGTTCAATTCTTGTTGGAATCTTACAACTTTTAATATAAAGCTGTACTCTAGGATAGAAAAAATTTCTTATATTGTTCATTATGGTGACAGATATCTGTCTCAAGTAGCAAGAAAACACAATAAAAAAAGATTTTTAAAAGTAGAAGCAGATGATAGCTTTAAATATTTCAGATCAAATATAAAGGATTGGTTTAAAACTTTTCATGGTGTAGCTACAAAATATCTTCAAAGATATCTTAGCTTTTTTGTATTATTGAAATTAGATTTAGCAATTAGCAGCGTTAATCTAATGTTTCATAATCTTCTAAAGGGAGATAAATTCATAAGAACTAGCAAAGTTAGAATTATAAAAAACCACTTATATTAATTAATTTTTTTTTACTAACGCATCGTGGGACAACCAATAGGATTTCACTAAATTTTCTTTCAATGATTTGATATTTTACTATACTTATTTATTAAGTAAGGCAAAATATGAGTTATATCATATTTAAACTATTTTTTTATTGTAGTTGGTCTAATATATTCAAATAATTTAGTTTTACTACATATTTATACTTATAAATCTTTATAAAAATTTATAAGTAACTATTTATCTTGCTTAGTTTTTCGTCAACTTCTCGGATAATTACCAACATTTTTTTAATACATAATTCAAGTGATTTTATATATAGCATGCATATAGTACTTGATCATAATTCTTTTTTGTACAAAAATCATCGTCGTTCTATCTTTTTAATCTACATTATACTTATTCAAGCTTATATAACGATATAAGGTATACAAGACTATCTCTTAACTAAAGACTTAATTAGTTTCAGTTAAATTTATATTAATGCGTTCAAAAATCATCTTTCTCAATTTCTATTGCTTTTTTACCGATTTGCGCCAAGGGTAATCGCAGTTTTCCAATTACTACTTAGCTACATTTGTTTTTCCACTAATCTTTTAGGGATTTAAATAGTAAATTGAGCGAATATAAAAAAACAACCAATTTACAAGGTTGTTTTCTTTCAAATTAATATACTATTCTTATTTTCATGAAAATTTATCAATTCCAGGGAAAGCTCTTTCATCTTATCTATGTCATTCATTTTCTCATAAACCTTTATCAAATCTTTAAGATTTTCTAATAGAGATTCATAGTTACAGTACTCTTTTGCTTTACTCACTGCTAACTCAAGAACCAATGCGCTTTCATCAAGTAAGCCTTGTTTAAATAATATTTTTCCCTTTGTATTTAATACTACAGAAAGGCTTCTTTTATTTACTTTATTTTTAAGCCTTTGTGCTTCATTTGTATATTTTAAACTCTTATCTAACTGCTCGACTCTATAGTAATGCTCTCCTAAATTAGTGTATACTATTGATAATACTAATTCATTTTTATCTCCTACTTCATCAATTATCGAGTAATATTCTGACAAAGCTTCTTCTTGTTTATCTAAAGAATATAATGCATTAGCTCTTACAATCATCGAATTTATTTTGTATTGTTCATCCACTTGCAAATTACTTTCTAAGATATTTTCATTTATTAATTTTAAACACTCCTCATATCTTTGAAGATAACTATATGACCTTGCTAAATTAAAACTCGCTTTTATATAATGAAAATAATCGTTTTGTTTCACCGAGTAATTGATACATTCTTGAAAATAAAATACTGCGTCCTTATGCTCGCTTATTACACTTTTGCATGCTCCTAAACAATTATAAATAAATAACTGTTCTTTAAAGTTTTTAAGTTCCTTGAATTTACCAAGTGCATTAGTAAAGCTCATAAATGCATTGTTATAATTACCCTCCTTATAATACTTGTCCCCATTCTTTTTATATGCTTCTGCTAAAATATTGTCTAAGTTGAAACCTATTGCTATAGCAATTAGACTTTCTATCCCCTCATGGGAGATATCTTTTTTAAGCTCTTTTTCGCAGAACGCTTTAGCATCTTCCTGTGGTAATGTTGAAAAATAATCTTCATCTATGTTTAGTTCAATTCCTAAAGTCTTAGCTCTTTCACTAAACTTTTCATATAAAAGCTTTGAGCTTGCCTTAGTAACATTTCTTCTTCCACTCTCCATCATACTTATAAAAGCTCTTGTCATATTAATATGCTCTAAATCAGCTTGACTCATATGTAAATTCTTTCTCATAAATTTTATTTTTTCACTTGGATTATAAAAATTCATTGAATCACTCCTTAATAAATATATTTTCCAAATAATATTTAAAGTCAACTATAAATTCAATTAAACTTTAGTAAATCACTTTGTTTTATAATTACATACTTAATGCTAAATTTTATAACTAAGCTATTAATTATTATACACCTTTTTTTGTAATTTCCAACATTAATATGTATTTTTTTATTAAAAAGGTAATCCAACATTTTATTGCTCATCTACATTTTTATTAAGATTTAGCAATTCTACGCAAGCACTCTCCCCATACTCATTAAGCAAGCTAACAGCCAATGTTTTTGCATATTCTATTTTCATTTCTTCTGTTAGCTTCCCTTCTAAGATTATAGTAATTTTTTTATTCATATAACGAACCCTCTTCAACCATTATTACTTATATAATATGAATAAATATAATTAAGTGTTAAACATATATTAGTCACTACATAAATTATGTGTCATATTTTTAATTCTACTTTATTAGAATAATATCATAAAGCCTAGGAGGTACTTATGAAAGCAGCTATCTATAGTAGAAAATCTATTTTTACCGGCAAAGGTGACTCAATTGAAAATCAAATAGAATTATGTAAACAATACGGCTCTAATATCGGTATCAAGGATTATATTATCTATGAAGATGAAGGGTTCTCAGGCGGTAATACTAATAGACCTAGATTTCAGCAGCTTTTGAAGGATGCAAAGAAAAGCTTATTTGATGTGCTTATATGTTATAGACTTGATCGTATAAGCAGAAATGTAGCAGATTTTTCAACTACTTTAGATATGCTTCAAAAATATAAAATTAATTTTATAAGCATTAGGGAGCAATTTGATACCACTACTCCTATGGGACGTGCAATGATTTATATCGCTAGTGTTTTCGCTCAACTAGAGAGAGAAACTATAGCCGAAAGAGTTCGCGACAATATGCTTCAACTTGCAAAATCAGGTAGGTGGCTCGGAGGACAAGAACCCTTTGGTTTTGCTTCCGAAAGAGTTACTTATATTGATAGCGAGTTTAAAGAACGTTCATTAATGCAACTCTGCCCACTAGAATCAGAACTCAATATAATCAATTTAATTTTTTCTAAATACCTAGAACTACATTCTTTATCAAAGGTTTCAAGATATTTAAATTCATCAAATATAAAAGGCAAAATTGGAGGGCAATGGTCAACTATGCAACTCAGAAGAATTCTCACAAGTCCCTTATACGTAAAGTCCTCTGAAACAACAAACAACTTCTTAAAACAATCAGGCATGAATGTATTTGGTGAACCAAACGGAAATGGATATCTTACTTATAATAAAACTAAAAACATCACAACTGACAGAGATATTACTGAATGGATAGTTGCCGTTTCTAGACATCAAGGCATAATAAATTCTGAAGACTGGATAAAAGTACAAAACTTCCTAGATAAAAATAAAGAAAAGAAAATCAAAAGGCTCGGCACAGGTGATAATACTGCTCTCCTAGCTGGATTATTAGTTTGTGGAAAGTGTGGAGCTAATATGAAGATAAAGCAAGGCCATAAATCTGAAAAACAAAATAAAAGACTTGATTACTATGTATGCTCTGCTAAAGATAACAGCAATGGATCTAGCTGTGACAATAAAAATGTAAGAGTTGATATATTAGACAATCTTCTAGTCAACCAAATTAAAGCCTATGATAAAGATTTATTAATCAAGTCACTTTCTTCTTTAATACAACTCTATGAAAAAGGAACATATGAAGAAAAGAATATTAATATTTTGAAATCATCAATAAAAGAAAAAGAACATCTAATAAGTAACTTAGTTAAACAACTATCGCTTTGTGGAAAAGAAGAAGTATCCAAGTATATAATTAAAGAAGTTGAAAAACTAGACATAGAATTGCAAGATTTAAAATTCAAGTTGAATAATCATAATAAAACAAAATTAAATGAATCAAGCTTTCCTAATGTTAACTTCCTTGATGAAGTTCTACGTATACCTGGAGATGAATATGAAGTTATAAAAAACGTTGGCCATAAAAGAAATTTGCTAAGCACTATAATTGACACAATATATTGGGACGGAGATACTATGGAACTTAAAATTAAATTTATACAATCATAATTTATAGCTGAGTCGCTTTAAAATGATGCTTTTTTATAACCGAAGGACAATATTCAGTTCCAGCATCAATACAATCTATTAACTCTCTGTCCATCTACTCCTCCACAATAATTATTTAAGATTTCTTTAGCCTATATAATTATAATATTTAAAATCCTATACTACTAAATTATTTCATCATAACTCATTTGGTTACTATAGATATCCAATTTCGTAATTTTATTTTTATTCAATATAATTTATATATATACCCAAATTTTGCTTTATAAAATTTATATTTTTAAAATTCCTCTCAAAACCCAAAAGAGTTTTAAAAATAGATTTTAGATTAAGTGACACATTTTTAATAACTTATAAAAACTTAGTTTTCCATATACTTAATATGTTCTTGCTAATAAAAAACAGAGCCTTTAAAGACTCTATTTTTTATTAACAAATTTCTTTATAACTTCATTGCCATCACTATCGACAACTGTTACCTTACCACCAATTTCACCTTTTTTATTACAAAAGTCAGTGTAATCAATTTTGTAACTTTTTCCTTTAGGTAATACAAAATCTATCTTACTTTCTGAATTATAACCATTTTTCTCTACTACTTCTTTTCCGATAGCTTCACTCACAGCTACTGAATGAAAATCATAGTTTTCTTTTATATAATTATAAACCTTCTCAGTAGCTTCCCATCTATCTGGGCAATTAAAGACAACTATTATTATGTCTCTCCCATTTAAATTTACGGAGGATACTAGACATTTTCCTGCTTGACCTGTATAACCGGTTTTAACTCCATTAGCTTCAGGTATTCTATGTAATATTTTATTTATATTTGTATAATCCCTTGTGAAGCCATATTTTTCTTTTCTTAATTCCTTTACCGATGCTATTTCTCTAAACTTTTCATTTTGCATTGCAACAGAAGTTAATAAAGCCATATCATAAGCTGATGAATAGTGATTCTGGCTGTCCAATCCATGAGGCGACTCAAAATGAGCATCCATAAGCCCTAAACTTGTAGCAAAAGAACTCATAAGCGTTGCAAAATTTTCTACACTTCCCGCTTGAGCTTCTGCTAGTGCAATAGCTGCATCATTACCTGATCTAGTCATAAGCCCAAAGACAAGTTCATGTATACTTATCTCTTCTCCACTTCTAAATCCCACTGTTGAACCTCTTATTGATGCTGCATTTTTGCTAATAACTACTTTTTCATCAAGATTCTTATTTTGTAAAGTTATAAGAGCTGTCATTATTTTCGTTGTACTAGCCATTGGAACAGGCATATAACCATTTTTATTATATAATACTTGTTTTGAATTCCTATCCATTGCTAATACATATCTAGCACTTGGAGTTAAATCTTTACCATAGACTGTTATATTGTTACCTATTAATAAGCTAATAAGAAGGAAGCTCAAAAAATAACTAATTCCTTTTTTAATATTCATAACATCAGTCCTTTTTTATATTTTAGCAAAGTAACACTTATTGTTTTATACTCACATATATTTTGAAACCATTTTATGATTTTCTATAAAAAGATAAATTTATTTTTATTTATATTTTAGTGAGACTTTACTATGCCAACAGTTTTTAAGAAATCATCATCTAACATAAAGATATCAATATAATCATTTGTCAAGTTAGCAAAGCTATATATATAAATTCCCCAAAATAAAATTGAAATAACCTAGATATAGATGGTTATACATAAAAAAACTGGAAATACTATAAGTAGAAGGATTTGTATATCCTTTATTTTTGGAGGAATGCTAATGCTCGCATTATATATTTTTATAGTAATACTTTTATTATTAATAGTGCCTTTTCCTATAAAACTTAAAATAATATTTCAAGATTTAGACTTAGAAGTTTATATATATAGATTTAAAGTATTTTCATTGCAAAAAACATTAAAAAAGAAAAAAGAAAAGGAAGAGTGCAAAACTAAAAAAGAAAAGAAAAAACCTAAGAAGAAAAAGCTTCAATTTAATATAGATGTTTTGAAAAAAATAGTTTACAGATTAAATCATAATCGGATAAAACCTAAAATGAGATTATGTTATGAAATGAATTATTCCACAGGAGATGCTGCTAGTACAGCTAAAATTTACGGTATCATATATCAAGTTATTACAACAATTTATATGATAATAAATATCCCTTTTAAGATTGTAGAAAATAACACCAAATTAACTCCTAATTTTCAATCAGAAGGTATTTCAGTAAAAATTAAAATAAAAAGTATAATTTTTTTAAATTTAGTAAAAATTATATATATGATTTTATTAATATTATTGTCCTTAAAATATAAGGAGGTGGACCCTAAAGGGGAAAGTTATGGAATGTAATCATCCAATTGAAAACTTAATGAAAACAACCATGGAAAGTCTACGAGAAATGATAGACGTTAACACTGTAATAGGGGATGCTGTAGAAACAAAAGATGGAAGTTATATAATTCCTATTTCTAGAGTATCTTTCGGTTTTGCTTCTGGCGGAAGTGAGTTTGGTAAAGAAGTTCCTGAAAAGTATCCATTTGGTGGGGGCTCTGGCGCAGGGGTTACCGTTAGACCAGTTGCATTTTTAGTTCTTAGAGAAAACTCAGTAAGACTTCTTCCAGTAAATCAAACTAATACCTACGATAGAATTGTGGATAATGTTCCTCAAGTCTTAGAGGTTATTAAAGATTTCTTTTCAAAGCCTAAAACTAACAAGGAAGAAAATTGCGACAAACCTGAAACCAATCAATAAGACTAAAAATATAGACTTTCACATATAGTGAAAGTCTATATTTGCTTATTCTTTTAAAAATCATTAGCTTCATATGATTTTGTTTCATATATCATTAAACTTTATCATCATTGGATGTACCATTTACTACTATTCACTATGTACCCTATTAAACATTACATAAAAATATGTATATTCAAAAATTCTGTTTTAATTATTGCTCCTCAAATTGATTCAAATCTTGCGTATTTTCAACTTCTTCAATTTCTTCAAATAAGTCTAATGAAGGAAGCTCTTTTAAGTCCTCGAGGCCAAATTGCCTTAAAAATTCTTCAGTAGTTCCGTATTGAATAGGTCTACCAGGAACCTCTAGTCTCCCCATTTCCTTAATTAAATTCTTTTCCATAAGTTTCTGTACTGCACTATCACTTTTTACTCCACGAATTTCATCAATTTCCACACGGGTAACTGGCTGTTTATATGCTATTATCGCTAAGCTTTCTAAAGAAGCTTGTGATAAGGATTGTCTTGTATTCTTTTTAAGCAGCTTTTGTACATAATCACTGTTTTGTGGCTTTGTTACTAATTGATACATGCCATTAATGCTTATAATCTTTATTCCTCTTCCTTGATTCTCATATTCTCTTATCATTGATTCTACTATTTCTTCCACAAAATCTATATCACACTCTAATATTCTCGCTAAATCTTTAGGTCCTAATGGTTCCCCAGTTACAAAAAGTAGAGATTCTATTACTGACATATACTGTATTTTCGTAGAAAACTCCTCAAAACCTAATTGATCTATACTAATCTTGTCCACTAAATTCATTCCTCTCTATGTATATGTTAGAAAAGCTATCTTCCTGTATTACTTTTATCACTCTCTGTTTAATGAGTTCAAGTACTGCTAGAAATGTTACTACCTTTTCTAACTTTGACTCACATTCAAATAAAAGATTCTCAAAGTCAATATGCTTTCTGCTAAGTATTGTCTCTGAGATATAACTCATCTTATCCTCCAATTTGTACTTATCTGCATATATTCTCTTTTCTATAACAGTTGTATTCTGCTTATTTTTATAGTTATTGATAAGCTGATTAAAAATATTGTACAAATCAAGCATTGTTATATTTAAGAGCAAATCTTCAGTGTTATCTTTACCCATGTCTTCTATTATCTCAGGCTTTTTTGTAAATATTTTGCCTGTATATAAACTTTTTTTGCTAAGAAATATTGCTGCATTTTTTATTTTCTTATATATTATAAGTTTCTCAACTAAATCAAGCTTTGGATCTTTGTCCTCTTCATCTTCCTTAACCGGCTTAGGGAGGAGCATCTTTGACTTAATTTCAAGCAAGGTTGCTGCTACCACTATAAATTCGGATGTAATATCTAAATCCATCTCCTTCATTGTGTTTAAATAATCCATATATTGATTTGTAAGTTCATATATCTTAATATCATGAATTTCCATCTTATTCTGCTTTATTAAATGCAAAAGAAGATCAAATGGTCCTTCGAAATTCGTTATCTTAATGCTTGGAAGCTGCATATAATCTCTCCTATTTTTTAATTCATTAAAGTATGTAAAATATAGCCACTGTAAAACATCCTGTTGAAATTAAGAGTTTAATTATCCGCTGCTTTAATTAGCTTACGTATAATTATTTAACTTCAACGATAGTTTTAAACATAGCCAAAATATAAAAGCGAAATACTAAGAAGTATCGCTTGTCTTAAAACTTCCTATATATATAATATCAATTTAAAGATTATTAAGCAATAAATCAAAAAAGGCAATAAAAAAGTCGCTGAAGCGACCTTCTTCAGCAAGCTTTTTTAACGCATCTGCCTTTCCGAATGCATATGAGGGAAACTTGGCAGGCGACATAAATTTTATTTTTTACTGTCTACCCTAAATAGCTGTTCTAAACTCTTGAAATTACTAGGTTTAGCTAGCAAAAAATTTTATACTGGTCTTAACAGTAAAAAAGAAGGATTTTACTCCTTCTTATACTCCACCTTTGAAAAGGTTTTGGAAATTGTATTTTATATTCTCTAAGAAATTAGCTTTCTTTATATCTCTGTCAGAATACAATTCAACCGATCCTATTAATTCTTCTCCTAAGAAGAAATCACATTTTCCTACTGTTTCACCTTTTTTAAATTTAATTTTATCTGTTTTCAATGATAACTTTTTAGTAATCTTATCAGCAGATCCTTTTTCGATGGTTACAACAGCATCAGTTTTAGCTTTTGCCATAAAGAACTTTTCTCCATCTTTACTCATGCTTATCTTTTCAACATCTTGATCCTTAACAAATAGCTTTTTGCTTTCAAACTTTGAGAAGCCAAAGTTTAATAACATACTAGCATCTCTGTTTCTGATTTTGAAGGTTGGTGCTCCCATAATTACTGAAAGCATTCTTACACCATCTCTTGTAGCAGTTGCTGATATGCAGTATTTTGCATCATTTGTAAAACCAGTTTTAAGTCCATCGCAGCCTTTAAAAAATCTAACAAGCTTATTATGGTTTACAAGTTCTATAGGTGATTTTCTTCCTTCAGATATGTTATCCATATATGTACCAGTGTATTTTAGTATCTGTGGATGTTTCAATAACTCCCTTGACATTAGTGAAATATCATAAGCAGTCGACATGTGTCCATCAGCAGGAAGTCCAGTACAGTTTTTAAAAGTAGTATCCTTCATGCCTAAAGCTTGTGCTTTTTCATTCATAAGACCTACAAAACTGTCTTCAGTACCTGCAAGATATTCTGCCATTGCTACGGCAGCATCATTTCCTGAAGCTATTGCAATACCTTTAAGAATTTCCTCAACAGTTCTTATCTCACCTGTATCAAGAAGCATTGTGCTTCCACCCATCTTTTTGGCATTTTCGCTGGCTGTAATCTTATCATTTAATTTTATCTTTCCACTATCTACAGCCTCCATAGCTAAAAGCATAGTCATTACCTTTGTAACTGAAGCTGGTGCAAATTTTTCATGAGAATTTTGCTCAAAAAGTATTTTACCACTTACAGCCTCCATTAATATTGCTGATTTTGCCTCTACCTTTATTTGTTCATCAGCTAATACAGGAAATGAAAATAATCCTAATAAGAAAATTAATGATAATGCAAAACATATTGATTGATATTTAATCTTTTTCATATATACTCCTCCTTTCGACATTATTTTTACCAAAATAAAATAATTTATGACAAAAAAAGAAACTCCAGACTATAAAATATACCGTAACAACGGTAATTGAAATCTAAAGTTTCTTTTTTAATATTATGTGCTGTTAAAACATCGTGTTGAAATTAATTGGTTAATCATCCGACGCTATATAACCAATTAGTTTCAACAATATTCTTAAATATAGCTTAATATTATAAAATTTAATTTACGCTCTTGGATGAAAATTATTATAGGAAATATTTACTTTGTCCTTAGAAACGTAATCAAAATATAAGTCCATATAGTTCATTACATGCGTTCCCATAAGTTGCTGTACAATCTTTGGATTAGCTCCATTTTCTAATAAATGTATAGCAAAAGAATGCCTCAAAGTGTTAAGATTTATAATCTTTTTTATGCTTGCTTTTTCATTATACTCTTTAACGATCCTCCAAACTCCCTGTCTTGTTAAACCCTTTCCATTCAAATTTAAAAATAACATTTTCTCATCTTTGCTTATCTTTTCTCTTTGACTTAAATACTCGATAATTGCATTTCTAGCCGCTCTTCCAAATGGAATTATTCGTTCTAACCCTCTTCCATCCTTACAAGTAATAAAGTTAAGATCTAGATTAACATCATCAACAGTCAAGGAAATCGCCTCTGTAGCCTTAATCCCAGTTCCATAAAGCATCTCTAAAACTGCTCTATCTCTTACTCCTTTTATATTGCTTATATCAATACAATTTATTATTTTCTCCACTTCTTCAACAGTCAAAATTGGACCTATGTCCCTTCTTTCATTTCTGTCAACCTTAGGAAATTTAGGAACTTCCTTAACTAAATTCTTATCACTTAAGAATCTATAGTAACTTCTTAAAGCTATAACACATCTTTCTATTGATTTTACGCTTTTTGTTTCAGTAATAGCTTGTACATAGCAGTTCACTGAATAATCATTTTCTAAAGGATCTATATTATTTTCCTTTAGAAAATTATAATATCCAACAATATCTGTTATATATGCTTCTATAGTATTATTGCTCTTATTCTTAGCTATTAAATTTTCTTTATATAAATTAATAAAATCATTCATATTAAAACATCCTATACATAAAATTTCTTGATTATTATTTTCATCAAATTAGGAACTATATAAGTTTCTAAGAATATTCCTGCAACTAAAAATATAGCTGAAAATAAATAGAAGTTAACATAACTTAAAATAGCCTCATTGGAAACTACTGATTTAGTAAACTTACTTTTAAGCTTTGCCATAGAAAACTGTACTGCTAAAGAACTACATATTATTATAAAAGGTACGATAACAATATTTTGAGGCACCAGTGCAATGAGAGCTAGTCCAACTCCACGGTTACCAAGTATATTTACCAATAAAGAAAATGAAAACCCAATTAAAAAGCCTTTAACAAGTACTATAATAAGTACAAAAGGTGCTCCTACTATTATAAAGCCTAACAATAATATTCCAATGAAGAATATTAGATTGTTTTTTAAGGATTCAATTATCAAGTCTTTATAATTTATCTGCTTATCGCTTACTGAAGAAACAAAACTATTAAAATAGCTCGTAACATCATTTTTACTAGCTTGGCTCATATAAAGTATCGAGTAAATTCCTAAAACTAATCCTATAATAAATACCGCAGTAATTATTAAGTAAATTAATTTATTTTGTCTTAAGTTTTCATTAATTTTATTAATAAATGTGTTCATCTTTTTATCCCCCTTTTTTTGCTTAATAAATATTATGTTCAAATCTCTCAAGATATACTTAAAGAAATTATGTATTTGGTGAATATAAGATGAACTTTTTTTAACAAATATTTTATCTATATAAATTGAAGAGCTGCAATAGTTTTTCCATCTTCAATTTTACCTTGCCTTATCATATCTTTTAATTCCTCTAATTTAAATTCTTTTAGATTTATAAATTCATCATCATCAAAGTCTGTCTCACCTTTAATAAGTCCTGTTGCTTTATAAATCCCTATGTACTCATCACAAAATCCAGGTGCTGTCGCTATCTTACCTAAGAACTGGATATGACTACAGCTGTAACCAGTTTCCTCTTCTAACTCTCTTTTTGCCGCTTCCATAGGATTTTCACCAGCATTTAACTTGCCTGCCGGTATCTCAAGGAGTATCTTTTCTACTGGTTTTCTAAATTGCTCTACTATTAAAATCATTCCATTATCTTTGATAGCTACTATAGCCACAGCCCCTGGATGTCTAACTATATCTCTATGTCCAACTCTTCCATCTGGAAGTTCTACCTTACTTCTTACTACTTTTATATAATCTCCAGTATATTTCAAATCCTCTTGTAAAGTTTTTTCATCTAACTTAAAACTCATAATCATCCTCCGAACTTTCACATTTTTAATAAATCTTCAATGTTTTTTTAACTAATAATATTATGGTATATCCACAAAAATTTTATTTTTATATATTAGAAGATTTTATCGATTTTCATTTTAAGTTAAATAATATACCAAATTTTCACAAAAGTAAATATAGATTAAGCTTATCTCTAAGTTTAAACTATAATTACATGCATACTCTCTTCAACTTGTTATAGTAATTATTACGTTTATTTATATCAAAGCCATTAGCTGACAATATATCAAGTATAAATTTGTCAAAAGCAAAATTTCCTCTTTGTCTAAAGTTATCTACATATTTCTGTGATATATTTAGAAATTCGTTCTGCCCATGATATAAACAAAGACTTTCCTCATCTAATAAATAGTCTACTGCATCCGCTCCACTAAATAGATTGCTATTTATCAACGAAATAACATAGCTTACATATTCTTCTGTATTTGCACTACTTCTTATCACTGTATCCGAAAAAGAGTTTCTACTAAATCCACCTTTCTTTACTTCATTTAAACCCTTCACAAACATCTCTCCTTTTATTTAAAAATTGCTAATAATTTTACACCTTACTTTACAATAAAAAAGACTTCCTTATATCTATAAGGAAGCCATAATCTCTATATCAATCTTATAGTCCCATATAAAATATGGTAGGTTTTAGCACCACACCGTGGTAGGTTGCTGTAAGTTCATCGAGCCCATTCTCTCCCTTACTCTTTATAAGCAAACTTATTAAATTTTAGATTAATAAAAATAAAATAAACCTCTAATCATACGATAAGAGGTAGTTTACAATTAAAAAACCGCTTATCCTTATTAGCATTACCACCTTGAATAAAACAGGTTGGTGTTATGGTACAAACGAGCTAATCCTCTTCCATAACTCTTGATAAATATTATTAACTTTTATTATATTATAATATTTATGTACTTTAAAGTCAATAAAATTATTGTTGTTTTAAAATTGTTATCACTTTATTTACATTTTAGCATTTTTTATATTATTTGCTATACTAAATCACTTAACTTCAACTCTTGCAGTTTCTAACCACTTATCTAGTGCATTTTTATAAAAAATGTATTTTCCATTAACCTTTAGGAAAGGAATTTTGGCATCTGGACTCGCAACAAGCTTATTCAAATCATCTTCTGACATATTTAAATATCTATAAGTATCTACAAAATCAAGCATCGTTTTGTTATTAGTTGAATTTATAGTTAGATTATTGTTATTTTGATTGTTCATTACATTTCCTATATTAGAATTTGATTGTGCTATAGCATACATTCCGTTTGCACTAGACTGCCCATTCAACTCATATGAATTTGCTAGTTGTTTCATTGATTTTTCTAAAATGCTTGCACTAAAAAACAAACTGATTGCTAACAGAACAATTGCTATTGGCATAGCGTTTCCTTTTATGACAACATTATAAACTCTTTTTATAATTTCTCCATCATTAAATATTTTCCGCATATTAACCTCCCTTTATATCGTTAATAATATACATAGACTTACTTATTATGTTACTTATGTATATTCTCCATAGTTAGCTTTTAACCTCCTAATTTATTAATTTATGTTAAAAATTTTATCCTATATTTTTTTACATTTAAAAAATAAAAACCTTCTACATCACCTAAGTGAAAATAGAAGGCCTATTATAAATTGTTTAAAATTTATAAATTTGAATATATCCAAAAAAGGTTATATTACTCTTTCAAATCATTCAAATTTTAAAAGCTATTTCAATATGTTAGCTCACTTTATTTTTAAGTCTTAATTTATCTGCGACCATAGCAATAAATTCAGAATTTGTTGGCTTGCCCTTATCATTGTGAACAGTATAGCCAAATAGTTTGTTTATAGCATCCACTTGTCCTCTTCCCCAAGCTACTTCTATAGCATGTCTTATAGCTCTTTCAACTCTACTAGCAGTGGTATTATATCTCTTTGCTATAGAAGGATACAATTCTTTTGTCACTGCAGATAACAATTCCATATCATTTACTACCATGCTTATAGCTTCTCTCAAATACATATATCCCTTAATATGAGCAGGAACTCCAATTTCATGAATGATGCTTGTTATTTCAGATTCTAAATCTAATGGTTCTTTTTTAGTTTCCACCTTAACTTCTGGTGTTTCCATTAAAGGTACAGTTTTTCTAGTAGAATCTCCAGATATTGTATCATTGAACATTTGTCTTATTCTCTTTGTAAATACATCCATGTCAAATGGTTTAACAACATAGTAATCTGCGCCAAGAGTTATTGCTCTTTGAGTAATTTTATCTTGCCCTACAGCAGAAAGTACAATTATCCTTGGAAATGGGTCTAAGTTCATGGAAGCAAGTTTTTCTAAAACTCCTAGTCCATCTAAATGTGGCATAATTATATCTAATACAACTAGATCAGGCTTTCTTTCCTCTATTAATTTAAGAGCTTCTAACCCATCCTTAGCAATTCCAGTTACTATTATATCTCTCTGATTAAGAAGATAATCATTTAATATATTACAGAATTCCTTATTATCGTCTGCTATTAATACTGATATTTTTGATTCTTGCATAAAATTCTCCCCTTCGCATAATCATTCCAATTATTAACAATTAATTACAATTAAATAAATTCGACAAAAGTTCTTTATTTCCTTCTTAAAAATTTTTTTATTTAAAAAAAGATATCTTATTAAGATATCTTTTTTAATTATATCACAATATTTACTTTTATGTTACTGTATAATACCCGCATCTTTTAACATCCATTCTATATAAATACCATATCCTACATCAGGTTTATTTATTAAAACATGTGTTACTGCTCCAACTATTTTATTATTTTGTATAATTGGACTTCCACTCATCCCTTGAACAATACCACCTGTTTTTTCTAACAACTTAGGATCCGTTACTTTTATAATCATGCTCTTTGGACCAGGTTTATCTTGAGATAAAAGTTTGACGATTTCAATATCGTACATTTGTGGACCACTTTCATCAATAGTTGTTATTATTTTCGCTTTTCCTTCTTTTATTTCATCTCTGAATCCAACTTTTAAAGGCGCACTGCTTCTAGTACCTAATGTTTTATTTGCTGTTCCAAATATACCACAAACAGTATTGTTTACTATTGATCCTAAAGAATTCTCTTCTTCTACAAATACACCTTTTAATTCTCCAGGTGTTCCTTTTTGACCTTTTCGCACACTAATTATTGATGTATTAACTAAAGATCCATCTCTTATACTTAGTATAGTATTTGTATCATTATCTGTTATCGGATGTCCTAAAGCCCCAAATTTTTGAGTTTTAGCATCATAAAAAGTTAATGTTCCCACTCCTGCAGTAGAATCTCTTACCCACAAACCTATTTTGTATTTTTCGTCTGTGGTAGCTTTTATACTATTAATAGTTTTATCTACTATCTGATTATTACGATCTATAGTTACTGTCACATTAGAAGTGGTCAAATTGTTTAGTTTCCTTATTAAGTCCTTGGAGTTTTGTATTTCCTCATTATTTATCTTTAAAACCACATCACCTAATTCTATCCCTGCTTTTCTACTTGGGCTTTCAGCTTTTCCTTCATTTGTTTCAATATCTGAAAATCCCACTACTAGGACTCCTTTGGTTTGTATTTTGACACCTACACAACTACCACCAGGATATAATTCTAACTCTTCAGTTTTTTGAGAAAAAACTGATTTCATTGGTACCATTGCTAGTGCTTTTGGTTTTGCCTGAACTTCTTTGCTACTTGTATCTTTATTAAAGTATGTAAGAATGTTACTGTATCCCTTCTGCACTATATTCGTGTAACTTCTAGTGGTTGTAAATTCATTAGAAGAGAATGTGTAAAAGCTTACGAACATAAATAAACTTAATACGCAAAACAAATTTTTTATAAGCTTCATATTCATTTTATCTCCTCCTTCTCTTTACATTTAAGTTACCCACAAATATAAATGCATATGCTGTATTAACTTTGTTATTAAAGACAATAAAAATAAAATAATACTAATTTTATCTTCTTTTAATAAAATTTTTACTTGAATTTTTATGTAAACCTCGCTAATATTCTATAAAAACAAAAAAATAGAACTACATTTAATAGTTCTATTTTTCCTAAATTTTCATTTATTATGTATTAGATTTCATTTTGTTTTTCTTAATATTTGCCAATTCAACCATTTCTTTTGCATTTACTAAAGTAGCTGAAGTTACTTCAACTCCGCCAATCATTTTAGCTACCTCTAAGTCTTTTTCATCAGAATTCATTGTTTTAACCTTAGTATATGTCTTTTCTCCATCAACATGCTTAGATATTAGGAAATGATTGTCTGACATTGAAGCTATCTGCGGAAGGTGAGTTATGCAAAAAACTTGATGTTTAACAGAGACTTCATACATTTTTTCTCCTACCGCTTGAGCAATTCTGCCACTTATTCCTGTATCTATTTCATCAAATATTACTGTAGGTATTTTATCTTTATTAACAAAGACTGTTTTTAAAGATAACATTATTCTTGAAAGTTCTCCACCAGATACTACTTTTTCTAAAGACTTTAAAGGTTCTCCAGGATTTGTAGAAATGAGGAATAATACTTTATCCATCCCATATATATTAAATTCGTCTACAGAACTTATATCGATACTGAATTTACTTTTCTCTAAACCTACAAATCTTAATTCTGAACTTATCCTCTCTTCAAGATCTTTTCCTATTGTAATTCTTAAGTTATGCAACTTATCGCTTAATATTCTCATATTCTGGTAAATCTTATTTTTTTCGTCTACTAATGAACTGATTATTTGTTCGGAGTTTACTATCTGATTATACTGTTCTTCTAGCTGCATTCTATAATCTAATATAATTTCTATAGTCTCTCCATATTTCTTCTTATATAATCCTATTTCATAAGTTCTTCTATTAACCCTGTCCAATTCATCATCATCAAAAACATATTCATCACTTATATCTCTAAATTCATTGGAAATTTCCTGTAAATTATAAAATATTTCATTTAAATCTTCATAGCTCTTTTTTATCTTATCTGAATATTTAGTTATAGAGGACAGATCATAGCAGATACGAGATAATTTATCAATAATCGATCCATCTTCACTTCCCCCTCTTAAATCATTATATGTATGAGAAAGAACTTTGCTTATTTTTTCAGCATTTGACAATATAGCTAGTTTTTCATTTAATTCAGTTTCTTCTTCAGGCTTTAACTTACCTTCATCTATGTCATCGATCTGATATTTAATATAATTGGCAAGCTTTTCATTATCTTCATTACCTCTAAGCTCTCTAATCTTCTCTTCTATCACTGAAACTTCATTAAAAAGTTTTCTATACTCAGATAAGGTTTCCGAAATACTTTCTTCACCAAAACTATCTAAATAGTTAATATGACTAGATTTATTCATAAGATTTTGATTTTCGTGCTGACCATGAATATCCACCAAGGTCTCAGTAAGCTTTTTAAGTGAAGAAATGATTAAACTTTTACCATTTACTTTAATAACAGATTTTCCATTTTGAAAAGATTCTCTTGATATTATAATAAGGTCATCTGTTTCTATCTCTAATTCTTCAAGTGCATTCTTTGTTCTTGTGCTTTCTATATCAAATATAGCTTCTACAAAAGTTTTATTTTCACCAGTTCTGATAATATCTTTATTAAACTTTCCTCCAAGCACATAATTTATAGCATCAATAATTATTGATTTACCTGCTCCTGTTTCTCCGGAAAGTATATTAAATCCTTTATCAAAGCTTAAACAAATTTTCTCTATAAGTGCAAAGTTCTCAATAGTAAGTTGTAATAACATCTTAACCCACCTTACTTAAATTTAAGTATTTATCATTCTTCTCATCTTAGAAACTAATTCTTCAGCTTTATCTATACTTCTAACCAAAATAAAAATTGTATTATCACCAGCTATAGTTCCTGCTATGTCAGAAAAATGTAAAGTATCTATTGCTTCAGCAGCAGCAGATGCTGATCCTGACAAAGTTTTTACCACAACCATCTTATCTACATTTTCTACATGTAAAACAGTATTAGAAAATATATTGGCCATTTTATCACTCATATCATTTGTACTATTATTAATAGATGCATACTTGTATTTTCCATCTGAACCAAGTACTTTTATTAACTTTAAAGTTTTTATATCTCTAGAGACAGTCGCTTGAGTCACATCAAAGCCTTCATTCTTTAATGTATCTGCAAGTTCCTCTTGTGTTTCAACTGACCTGTTGTTAATTATTTCTAAAATCTTTGTATGCCTCTTTGATTTCACGTTACCCTCACCTTACCATTCGCCATCTTGGCTTAAGATTTTTTTTCTAAGTACGTTAAAATAGTCATATTCATCTAAAAGTATTAAGTTACAAGACTTTTCATTTTTCCCAACCATTATCTTGCAATTATTACTCAATTTTATGGATTTTTGCCCATCCACAGTTAAAAATATTTCTTCTGCAAAACTTTCAGCTTGTATTTCCACTGTACTGCTGCCATTTATAACAATAGGCTTCATTGTCGGAGTATGAGAACATATAGGAACTATAGTTATAATTTCTAGTGACGGCATTATTAGAGGCCCACCTGCTGAAAATGAATAGGCTGTCGATCCAGTAGGAGTTGATATTATAACTCCGTCACCTTTGAACGATGAATAAAATTTGTTATCAACAAGAATCTTATATTTTACCATTCTTGAAAGAGTACCCTTAGCTATAACTATATCATTTAAGGCTATATTATCATAAGTCCCACTAGCACATTGAACATTACATTTTAGCATCATTCTTTTTTCATATCTAAACTTTTTATTTTTTAGACACTCTAATGCATAATCAACACATTTAATATCAACACTTGTAAGAAATCCAAGATTACCTATATTTATGCCAAATATAGCTAGATCAGTTGGTACTGCTAAATCTCTTGTTGCTCCTAGAATAGTTCCATCACCGCCTAAAACCATTAGACAATCTATATCTATATTTTTTTCAATATCTTTATGGTTTTGAACTCTAAAAACATATGAATTCTGAAAATATTCTTGTGTTTTCTTTATTATTGCATTAATTATTGAACCATCTTTATCTTTAGATGGATTAATGAAAATTCCTATATTTCTCATAGTTCCCTCCAGGCTATATGTTATTATGAGAGTCCTGAACTACCTTATCAATTCTTTCATCTATATTAAAATCTGCTTCATATTGTGCTTTAGTAAAGTATACTAAATACTCAATATTTCCTTCAGGTCCTTTGATTGGCGAAAAATCTAAGCCTTTGATTGATAAATTTAGCGATAATATAAATCCTACAATTTTCTTAATTACTTCTTTATGAGTTTCTGGATCTCTAACTACGCCTTTTTTACCAACTTTCTCTCTTCCTGCTTCAAATTGAGGCTTTATTAGTGCTACAACCTCACCTTGTTCTTGAAGAAGATTTACTACTGCAGGAGTTACTTTTGTAAGAGATATAAACGATACATCGATCGAAGCAAAATCTGCTTTCTCAGCTAATTGATCTTCAGTTACGTATCTTACATTAGTTCTTTCCATACATACAACTCTCTCATCAGTTCTAAGCTTCCAAGCAAACTGTCCATAACCAACATCGATTGCATAAACCTTTTTTGATCCATTTTGTAGCATACAATCAGTAAATCCACCAGTGGATGCTCCTATATCTAAGCATACCTTATCCTTTAGCTCGATATCAAAGGATTTTATAGCTTTCTCTAATTTAAAGCCACCTCTGCTCACATAAGGAATATCATTACCTTTTACTACAATTTCTGCTTCTACCTTTACCTTTTCGCCACTTTTATCTACTCTTCTTCCATCTATAAAAACATTTCCAGCCATTATGCTGGTCTTTGCTCTTTCTCTAGATTGAAAAAATCCCTTCTCCACAAGAAGAATGTCCAATCTTTCTTTTTTGTCTCCCATTTTATCTCCTCTATATCTGCAATTATGTATATATAGATGAACCACTTCCTACTTAAATTTATATTTTAAAATTCTCTCACCAGAATCCGTTAGAGTTTTAAAAATAGTTTTCGTAATGGAACCCTATAACTAAAGCCATGTTTAAGATTACTGTTGAAATTTAGGTATTACCACTAGATATACTATAAGTGATACCTAAATTTCAATACAGTGCTTTAACCTAGTCTTAAATTAAATTTATATTGTTCTATTTTAATGTATTTACTATTTCATCTTTTATTGAAGTAATATCAAGTTTGTTCAATTTATATAAAGTACTTAAATCTCCATGTTGTATAAATTTATCTTCATATCCTAAGTTTACAATCTTACCATTATATTCTATTGCATTAAGGTAACTTAATATTTCGCTACCTAGTCCACCGCTTATAACATTGTCTTCTACTGTAATTACATATTTGTAATCTTTAGCTATATCATCTAAAAGTTTTTTGTCTAATGGTTTTATAAATGTAGCATTAATTAATCCTACATTATACTCTTCTCCAAGAAGTTTAATAGCTGCTTCTGAATGTTGAACCATCTTACCGGTAGCAATTATAACTATATCTTTACCTTTTCTCATTAAATCCCATTTACCTTTTTCTACTTTTTCAATAGGACTTAATTCTATCCCTGGTATATCTCCACCTCTTGGGTATCTAATAGCCACTGGTTCATCTTGCATAAGTGCCCATCTTAGTATAGGTTTCACTTCTTCTAAACACTTCGGTGCAACTATATTTAGATTAGGTATATGTGAAAGATAAGATATATCAAATACTCCTTGATGTGTTTCTCCATCTTCTCCAACTATACCAGCTCTGTCTATAGCAAAAACTACTGGCAGATTCTGCACACACACATCATGCAACACCTGATCATAAGCTCTTTGCAAGAACGTTGAGTATACTGCAAATACTGGTTTTAAACCTTCCTTTGCCATTCCAGCTGCCAATGTTGTTGCATGCTGTTCTGCTATTCCTACATCGAAAAATCTGTGTGGAAATTCTTGTGCAAATTTCTTAAGTCCAGTTCCATCAGGCATAGCTGCAGTTACAGCTACAACTTCATCAATCTCTTTAGCAATGTCAATTAAACTTTCTCCAAAGGCATTTGAATAGGTTCTTTTGTTTGAAGGACATAACTCTCCACTACAACTATCAAAAGGAGCTATACTGTGAAATTTGTTAGGATTCTCTTCTGCAAAATTGTACCCTTTTCCTTTTTGAGTAATTGTATGTATAATTACTGGTCCATCTGATTTTTTTGCTTTGTAAAGCATATCACTTATTTCATCTATATTATGTCCATCGATTGGACCTAAATATTTCAATCCCATATCTTCAAAAAGCATACTAGGCACTACTAACTGCTTTATACTATCTTTTATCTTACTTATTGAAGTAGCTATATTTTTACCTACAGTTGTTTGGTTTAAGGTATTGTTAATTTCATTCTTCAGTCTATTATAACCTGGATCTAATCTAACCTTACTTAAATAAGTTGAAAGTCCCCCAACATTATCTGATATAGACATCTGATTATCATTCAAAATTATTATTAGGTTTGTTTTACTATATCCTACATCATTAAGTGCTTCGAAAGCCATTCCGCCTGTTAAAGCACCATCACCAATCACTGCTATCACATGATTATCTTTTTTCAATATATCTCTTGCTCTTGCCATACCTAAGGCTGCTGATATAGATGTACTACTATGTCCTGTATCAAATGAATCATACTTGCTTTCACATCGCTTAGGAAATCCACTTATTCCACCATATTTTCTTAAAGTTTCAAATTTATCTTTTCTTCCTGTGAGAATTTTATGTACATAGCTTTGATGACCTACGTCCCAAACAATCTTATCTTTTTCTAGATTAAATACCTTAAATAAACTTAAAGTTACTTCTACAACACCTAAATTTGATGCTAAATGCCCACCAGTCTTAGATACATTATCAATTAAGAACTCTCTTATTTCACCTGAAAGTGCTAAAATTTCATGTGAATTTAATTTTTTAACATCATTAGGACATTTGATTTTATCTAAATATCTATACATATTTTTCATTCCTTCTATTTAATTATGATTCTCTATGTAAAAGCTCTAGAGTTAACTCCTTAAGTTTACCTGTATCTTTATTTAATTTTTCTAAAAGAGCTAAACATTCTGCCGTAATTTCTTTACATAACCCTTCAGATTTTTCTATCCCATAAACAGTAATAAAGTTAGTTTTATTATTATTTTCATCGCTTTTCACTTTTTTACCAAGCTTTTCTGTGCTGCCTAAAACATCTAAAATATCATCCTTTATTTGAAAAGCAAGACCTAATTTATATCCGTATTCTTTTAAAATATCAATATCTCTTTCAGTTGCCTCACCCAAAATTGCTCCAGCTAATATGGCTGCCTTAATCAGTTCACCTGTTTTCTTTTCATGCATATATTTAAGTGTATCTTCTGAAATTGATTTACCTTCATTAATTATGTCTACTACCTGACCACCAATCATTCCCTTTCCGCCAGCAGCATCCGTTATTACTTTTGTTGCTTCTAAGGCTTCTAACCTCTTGTCTGAACAGGAGTAATTAATCATAATTGAAAAAGCCTCATTAAGAAGACCGTCACCTGCTAAAACTGCCATAGCTTCTCCAAAAACTTTATGACTGGTAGGTTTTCCGCGTCTTAAATCATCATTATCCATACAAGGTAAGTCATCATGTATAAGCGAATATGTATGTATCATTTCTAAAGCTCCAGCCATAGGCAGTATGTCTTGAAAATTTTCCTTATACAAGTTATAAGTTAACATCATTATTATGGGGCGTATTCTTTTGCCACCTATATTTAGGCTATAAGCCATTGCATCATATATTAACTTATTTTCTCCACCTTTGTCGATGAAATAATTATCAAGATATTCATCTATCAGTCCTTTGATATCTTCAATGCTCATTACTTACTCCTTTTATTTTAACGTAAATTTGAAGTTTTAGTCCTCTATTCTTCAATAGTAAAATCTTTAACTTCTTCTTTTGCATTAATAACCTTTATTTTTCCTTCCATGTCATTGAGAGTCTTATAAAGCTTATTAACCAATTTTACCCCTTCTTCGTAAACCTTTAATGATTCCTCTAAATTTAATTCAGAACTTTCAAGGTCTTTTACTATGTCATCAAGTTTATTAAACATCTCATCATAAGATTCACTTTTCTTTACCATAAGACACCTCACCTTTTAGGTTCAATTTTAAAATTACCGCTTCCATCTTTCATCTTTACTTCAATCTCCTGCAAGGAATTTAAAGTATCTATATCTTGAACTAACTTTCCATTGTTATCCTCTATTATAGCATAACCTTTGTTCAAAACATTTATTGGATTGAGTAATGTTAACATATTATTTATATTAATTAGATTTGATCTATTATTTTCAATTTTTTTCATTATTAGATTAGTCAATTTTTCTTTTTTGCTGTCTACATCTCTATATTTGTTAATTATCAAATTCTTTGGACTATTATTTTCTAAGATTCTATTAACATAGTTTATTTTTTCTTTTTCATTGATTATCCTACTATTAATAAATTGATTCAAATATGCCTTATGCCTAATTAAATTGTTATTTATTTCTTCAAGCTTAGGAGCTACAACTTCTGCAGCAGCAGATGGTGTAGGTGCTCTCAAATCACTTACAAAATCAGTTATAGTAAAATCTATTTCATGTCCTACCCCAGAAACTACAGGAATTTTTGATTTAAATATTTCATAAGCTAAACTTTTGTCATTAAATGCCCAGAGTTCTTCAATAGAACCTCCTCCACGGCTTATTATAATCACATCAGCGCTCTTTTTTTTATTAAAATACTTTATTCCCTCTATTAGACTAACTGGTGCATCTTTACCTTGAACTAATGATGGATATATAACTATATCTAAATAAGGACTTCTTCTTTGTAATACATTTATTATATCTCTTATTGCAGCTCCCGTTTCAGAAGTGATAACACCTACTGTCCTTGGTAAATATGGAATAGGCTTTTTGTATTTTTCATCAAAAAGCCCTTCATTTAATAGCTGTTTCTTTAATTGCTCGAATTGAGCATATAAGTCCCCTACTCCATATTCATTTATCTCTTTGCAATAAACCTGATACGAACCATCTCTAGTATATATTGAAAGTCTTCCTCTTATCTCAACCTTTGTCCCATCCTTAATACTTGGCGATACATTCACAGCATCACTCTTAAAAATAACACAATTCACCTTGCTATTTTCATCCTTTAAGGAAAAATAAATATGTCCACTTGAATGAACTTTAAAGTTAGACACTTCTCCTTTGACTTTTAGATTGTTAAGAATAAAATCATTATCTGCTATTTTTTTTAAATAATTATTAACTTCTGTTACCGAAAGAGTCTTTAGAATCATAATCTTCCATCGCCTCACATACATTTAAAAATAGAAGGGTAGTTGTAAGTGATCCTACTCCTCCTGGTACTGGAGTAATCATTGCAGCTTTTGTTACTACGTCATCAAACAAAACATCACCAGTGATCTTTCCGTTTAACGAAGAAGTTCCTACATCTATTACCACTGCATCCTTCTTTATATAACTCTTATCTATAAAATGTGGTTTTCCCATAGCTACAACTAAAATATCCGCTTCACTACAAACATCCTTTAGATTATTTGTTCTTGAATGGCATATTGTTACAGTTGAGTTCTTTTGGAGAAGTAATTGTGCAACAGGCTTCCCTACAACATTGCTTCTGCCTACTACTACAGCTTTTTTTCCTTCTAGAGGAATATTATAGTAGTCTAATAGCGTCATTACACTTCTTGGAGTACATGGGATAAATCCGTCATTTCCACTATAAAACTTTCCTATTGATACATCAGTAAGACAATCTATGTCCTTTGAAGGATCTATAGCAGCAATAATCTTCTTTTCATCAAGACTAGCTGGCAAAGGTAGTAATAAAATTATACCGTTAATATCTTTATCCTCATTTAATTGCTTTATAGTATTAATCGCTTCCTCTTCAGAACAACTAGAAGTCAAATTAATTTTCTTATAATCAATCCCCAAATCAGCTGCAATCTTAAACTGACTGTTTTGATAGTAAATTGAACCACCATCATCTCCAATAAGGATTGAAGCAACTGTTGGAACTTTCTTTCCTTTTTCAATACTACTTCTTACAAATTCTTTGATATCTTCCTTAACGGTTGCTGCAACTTTCTTTCCATCAATTATCTCGCCCATATTCATAGCCCCCAAACTTACTAAAACTACATATCTTTTAATGCTTTATCTAATACTCCATTAATGAAAGAAACTGATTTCTCATCTGAGAACTTCTTAGCAATCTCTAAAGCCTCATTAATAGCTACTTTATTGGGAATATCTTCAAAATGAAGTATTTCATAAAGCGCTACTCTTAAAATTGATAGATTAACTTTTGACACTCTACCAAGCTTCCAGTTAACTAAATACTTTTCTATAACAGCATCTAATTGTTCTTTATTTTCGTTTACGCCATTAATAACTTGATTTAAATATGTATCATCTATTTCAGTTATGTCACCTTCAAAATCTTCTTTAAAGCTCTCTATAGCTTCTGATGGCTCTTCTTTATTTATCATCATTTGGTATGTAAGTTGTACTGCAATTTCTCTAGTTTTTATTCTGTTCATATGTCCTCCTAGACTTTAAAAGGTATTAATATTTTATATAATCAAAAAAAGTCGCTGAAGCGATTTTTTTCAGTGAGTTTTTTTACGCATCTGCCTTTCCGAATTCATATGAGGAAAATTTGGCAGGCGAATAAGTTTTATCTTTTTTACAATATAGTCATAAAAAATTTCTAAAACCATTGAAATCTATAGATTTATTTAGCTTAAAAATTTTATAAGTTCCTACACGGTAAAATAAGTCCATTATATTTTATAAGTTCTTTCCATTGCTTTCATTATAACAAATCCTAGATTAACACACTAATTAAATTAGTAAATATCCTCTAGTAATAATTGATCAAAAACATCTAAAAGGGTAAATATAAAAAAATATTTATGGATTTTATTAGTATACATTTAAAAGTATAACATTATTATTATAGTCGAAAAATAAAAAGCTTAAACAGTGAGACTACGTTACTTATTAATAAATCTACTAATATACAGCTCTTAACTCAACCATTAATTTATACAGTCCAGAAATTCTTCTGAGCTAACTATTTTAAAACTAGTATAAATTAAGTTTTCGTAATTATCCCAAGTTGTTCAACTATATAATTCTACACAAGGAAATACCCTCTGTAAACAGAGGGTTTAAAACTACTCATGAACTTCTTCTGACTTCTCATCATTCTTAGGAACAATTATGTTTTGTATAAAAATATTAACTGCTGCAACAGATAATCCTGTCATAGCTTCAACAGTCTTTTTAACATTATCTTGAACCTGCACAACTACGTCAGGAATTCTTGTTCCATAAAGTACTGCTAAAGTTAACTCTATCTGTGCTTCACCATTTTCAATTGATACTTTTACACCTTTTCCAGTATTCTTCTTACCAGTAAATATTTGAGTTATTCCACCAGTAACACCTGGATTACTTTCTACTACTCCACTAATTTCTGCTGCAGCTATACCAGCTATAACACTAACAACTTCATCAGAAATCTTTACAACTCCAACGTTTGTTTCTTCTCTATTTAATTCTTCCAACGCTCACAACCTCCTTAAGCTTTACATTAGCAAAACCTGTTAATCATAGGTATATTATATCAAAATATTATTGTGAATACAATTGTTATTGTTTTGCCTCTATTACAACATCTTTTATCTTTGAAACGCTAGCTACAGATTCTTGTATTTGTATGCTTTGCTTTTCATTTAAGCTGTCTTTTGACTTAACTATTACTCTAGCTTTATTTCCTTCTATTAGGCAAAGTGCATCATCAAATCCTTTACCTTTTACACTTAATTCAATTCTAGTTTCATAATCTCTAGCCATTGTTAAAGCTGTAAGCTCTTTTTGAGCCTCAGTTTTTTGATTTGCAGATGTATTCTTATCTTCTATTATAGATTTTAAGTTCTGCATTGTTTGAGAGTCTTGTTGCTCTCTATCGTTTCTTGATTCATAGAAATAATCCTTTGTGTTTGATGTTTGCTTGTCAGTGTTTGTGAATGGTAATGATGTTAAGTTACTGCCTGTCCCATCATCGACTTGTCCATTAACCCTCGCTGCTAAGATACCAGCACATACTATAAGTGCTAGTAGTGTTAAAATTATACCTGCTTGTTTTCTGTTCATTTACAAAAACCTCCCATCTGTTTTCATAGAATTATATGCTACTTTTTCATCGGATATACATTAACTTTATCCATTGGCAAATTATATAAATTCGACACTGCTTTTGAAATGTCGTATTTTATCTTACTATTTTCTGAACCTTCAGCTACAACAACTACTCCAACCACTTTTGGCTTATATGTTTTCACTATAAGAGGCTCATTTCCACTACTATTGGAAGTTATAACAACCTTACTTGAATCTGACTCTTGACTGTTACTTTGTTTCCCTCCCTCCTTGTCAGTGGTTTCATTAGTATTTTTTTGAGAATTTGTGTCTACTGCTGGAACCTTGGTTTCGTCACTTTCAAAGGTTATCATTACATCTACATTCCCAACCCCCTCTATTTGTTTTAAGATATTTTTAAGTTGACTCTTTTGCTCATCCTCATACTGTTGTCTTGTTTGTTTATCTGTCGCAACACTCTGTTGTGTATTATTTTGATTTGAAGAAAATGTAGGTATCATTGGTTTATTTGTAAAAAAAGTAAACACTATATAAATAAATATAAATGTTAAACATATTAAAATTAAATTTTTTGTCTTAGCACCTTCTGAAGAGTTTTTTAGCTTTTGGAATAACTTTGAAAAATCCACTTTCTAATCACTCACCTTTATACACATATATTTTTTTCTCATCTATATTTAGCTCCTTACTTAATATGCTTTTAATTTGTTTGCTTGTAGTAGAGTTAAATTCTTGTTTATTTGTACTATTTACAGTTGTACTATTTACCTTTTTATCTTTTACATAAACTTCGATATGATTTATATCAAAACTTGTCGCTTTTACATCAAGCTTACCTGAAATTTTTACATCGCAGTTTAAGTCACTTAAATTAGTTTTTATCAATTGGACACAGTTCTTTTCTAGATTAGAAAAGAACTTTTCTTCTGTAACACTAGTGGTGCTGCTATTATCAGCATTTGAAGCAGCAATATTCTCATATTTTGCTACAAAAGTATTAATATCTATAGTGTTCTTGGTAAATAGCCTTATAAACGGATTTATAATAACTGCTATTAAAATAAGACCAAGAACAAATTTCACATATTTCTTTGTACTGTTATCAGGCAATAATAACTCTATTGCAGTCATGAATATTAAGGTTGTACATAAAGAGATTATCCAGCTTCTAAGTAGATCCATAAGCTCTAACCTCCCACTATGAACTTGCCTGCACTTGACATTATTGCAGTCATAACAAAAAACATAACTGTTATACTTATAAGGCTCGAGGTAATTAAAACTAAAGAATCTGCAGCGGTCGTTATACAACTTACAATCCTTTTATCCGCTACAGGTTCTATAACAGCAGCAGAAATTTTATAGATAAAAACCATAACTACCATCTTTATTATCGGAAAAAGCATTAAGAATATCATAATTATAAGTCCAATAGAACTTACAGCATTCTTAAGTAGCAATGAGTATCCAGCCACAGTGGCTATAGCATCAGACAAAGCTTTTCCAACTATTGGTATAAAATTATCTACAGCAAATTTTGCTGTCTTTAAAGTTACTGCATCTATTGTATTTGATGCTATTCCCCTAACCGTAAGTAATCCAATGAAAATTGTAAGCACTATTCCTTGCATCCACAAAATCACTTGCTTACCTACTTTCACGAGTCCGTCAATTTTGTGCTCATTTGATATATTGTTTACGAACCCTAGGACGAATATCATCAAGATTAATGGAATTATTATGTCTACATATAGTCTAGGCGTTAAGCTAACTGCACCTAGGACTATAGGATCCATTGTAGCTGCCTGAGTTATTCCGCCAGCTGTTGACAATAAAAGCACAAGTGCCGGCAATAACACAGCAACAAAGTCTGTAAGCTGTTTAATAGTATCCTTCGCTAAGTTTACTGATATCAAGAAACTCTTACTTAGTATAAGTATCATCACAGCGTAACAGGCGTAAAATGCTATATTACTTATGTTTTCACTGGAGAAAGCTCCTTGTATATTTTTTAAAAGAGTACTAAGAATAGCAAGGACTATTACTGATATCATTAATTTTAGTGTTGACTGCACCTCTTTAACGAATACACTTACACAGGCTCCAACGATCCTATCAAAGCTTAGAGGATCTTTTCCATCCTTCAAATAGCTTTTGACATATTCACTTGGACTCATACCATTCATGATTTCTTCATTAGTTTTCATATTATCCATATATTGATATAACCTTTGTATTTGATTACTATTATCTATTTGTTGCTTGTCCACATTATCATCTGCGTATACCACTTTACTGGTCATGATGACCAGAAAAAAACTTATTAGTAACGTATACCATTTTTTCATAATCACACCTGCATTATACTTAATATAGAGTCCAGTACAGCCATAAGTACCGGGATTGATAATACCAGTATCATAACTTTTCCTGAAAACTCAACCTTTGATGCTATACTATTTGCTCCTGAATCTTTGCATATTTCACTACAGAAAGATGTAAGATATGCTATTCCAACAATTTTTAGTACAATTCCGATATAAGCAGTATCTATATTAGCTTTGTTTGCCATATTGTTTACAAAATCAATTATTTGAGTTATTTGAGGAATCAGTACAAGAAATATCAATATTCCTGCGACTATTGATATGAATACTGAAATTTCACTTTTCCTTTCTTTTAGCAGCAGATATAGGAATAAAGATACAAAACAAAATCCAACAATCTTTACAATAAGCATGTCCACACCTAAAGCATAAACATGGTTTTTACTGAATCGAATAACTTACTGATTAAATTTATAACCATGGTAAGTATTATCACAATTCCAGCAATATTAGCTATAGTAGCAACATCATCTTTTCCACTGCCTTTCAAGACTTTATCAATGATAAGCAATATTATACCTGCGCCTGCAATTTTAAAAATGAGAGAAAGATCTAACATTTACTCGCCTCCTACTAAATCAAGAAGATAATTAGCATAAATCCAACACATACACCAAGTGATTTATACATCTTAGAATATTTATCGCACTCTTTTTCCGCTTTTTCTGTATTGCTTTTTATTCTGTCTATGGTTATGGAAAATATCTTTCTTTGCCCATCAATACCAGTAGTCCCCAAAGACTTTGCCAAATCTAAAATTATATCTATGTCAACTTCGTTAAGATTAATCCTTTCCTTATGGAGCTCTAAACTATCCTTCGTAGACATAAACACGTTGTCAGCTTCATTATCTTTAAGTCTAGTACCTATAGAATAAAACAACTGTGCTATGGGATCTTTAAGTCTCTTTCCAGTATTAATAAAGGCTTCTGGTAATGGAGTAAAGGTATAGGTCATTTCATTCTCTAAATTTACATATCCATTTATAAGTTCATGAAGGCAAAACACCCTTTTCTTAAACTTTTCTCCATATACAAACCCAGTTGCTGATGTCAAAGCCATTATTATAAGTAGCAGTAGATATTTAACCAACATTTATCACCTGCCCATCTGAATTAATGTCCACTATTTTATCTATGGTTCCAACTCCATTTTTATTACTTAAAACTATTATTTTTTCGATGACTTTATTTTCAAGTAGCTTCTTAAATACTGGTCTACTATAAAGATCATATTCGTTGTTTCCATGTATAGTGGAGATAATATTCACTCCGCAATTAAAAGCCGAAACAATTGCTTCAACATCCCTGTCTGTACCAATCTCATCACATACGATAACTTCAGGAGACATACATCGTATAGCCATCATAAGTCCCACATATTTCAAACAGTTATCATAAATATCTGTTCTTACTCCTACATCCATCTGCGGAATCCCCATATGACATGCTGCGATTTCACTTCTCTCATCTATAACACATACTTTTTTCCCAGTTACATTATATTTTAAATATCCATTTGAAATATTTCTTACAAGGTCTCTAAGTAAAGTCGTCTTACCACATTTAGGAGGAGATACTAAGATAGTATTGTACACCTTGTCCCCTTTTGTGACATGTGGTAGTAAACTATCAGAACAACCTATTATTTCTCTGGCTATTCTTATATTTATAGAAAAAACCGACTTTAATGACTTTATTACTCCGTCATCATTTACCCAATGCCCTGTAACCCCTATTCTATGACCACCTCTAATAGTTATAAAACCTTGCTTTATGTCTTCCTCAAAGGCATAAACGGAGAAATTACTTATCTTGTTAAAGATATTATTAATTTCATTTTGATTAGTGGTGTAATTTAGGATTACTTCTTTATTGTCTATGTTTAACATCACTGGTTTATTACACTTAAGTCTTATCTCTTGTAGTTTACTTGAATCTGGCCTATCTTCTATGAGCCTTAACAAATTTATCGGTAGAACATTTTTTAAATCATCCATAAAATCCCCCTCTCTCAACTTTTGTTATTTGTATAATATTATTAAGTTAAGTAAAAAAATATTACACCTGTTTAAAAAAAGTTATAAAGTAAAAAGAAGCCAGCAAATTATTTAACAAAATAATTTGCTGGCTTCTTTTTAAGGTTAGATCGTTAAATGCTAAGTCTTTATACGACAACCAAATTAATTTTTATTCTCTACTTACTAAATAAGTAGTCTATTTATTGATTTCTGAGCCACAGTAAGGACATGGAATTATAGTATTATTATCTAATGCAGACTGCTCAAAGAATATACCTTTTCCACAATTCTTACATGTTATCTCAACATATTCTTCATCTCCGCATTCCAAGTCATCTACAGATACATCTTCAAATAAATCCTCTTGTATATCAGAGATATCGTTATTTAAAAATTCTACATTTTCTGCTAAACTTTCTTGATTAACTTGAAGACTTTCTACCTCGTCACAAATATCACCTAAGATTTCTATTACAGCAGCTTTAAAATTTTTGTCTTCCGTACCAGAATCTCCACTAAGAAATTCACTAAGCTTTGATATTTTTTCTTTTAATTCCTTCATATTCTACACATCCTTTAAGTTAGGATAAAAACTTTAGGTGCTGTTAAAGCACCGTGTTGAAATTAATTGGTTAATCATACACCGCTTTAATTCTAATTGCGCACTCATATAGCGTCTCCTGTATAACCAACTAATTGCCATATTTTTCTTAAAGATAGCCAAACTTTATAAAGAATAAAATGAATATGCTAAGTTCATATTGAACTTAGCATATATTCAGCCTATACTCTTTCCATGTATTCCCCAGATCTTGTGTCGATTCTTATTACGTCACCTTCATTTACAAATATAGGCACGTTTACTACAGCGCCAGTTTCAACAGTTGCTGGTTTTTGAACGTTTGTAGCAGTATTTCCTTTAACACCTGGTTCAGTTTCAGTTACTTGTAGTTCAACAAAGTTTGGAGCTTCAACAGAGAAAGCTGATCCCTTGTAGAACTTGATTACTGCAAACATGTTCTCTTTTAAGAACTTTATTGCATCTTCAACTTTTTCGTGATTAAGAGGAATTTGTTCAAATGTCTCTTGATCCATGAAGTAGTATAGTTCTCCATCTGAATATAAGTATTGCATTTCTTTTCTTTCAATAACAGCTTCTTGAAGTTTTTCAGTTGGGTTGAAGTTTCTATCTATAACTCCAACTGACATTACATATCTTAATTTTGTTCTAACGAATGCTGCTCCCTTACCTGGTTTAACATGTAGGAAATCAACAACAGTAAACACTTGTCCATCTAATTCAAAAGTTGTACCTTTTCTTAAATCTCCTGCTGATATCATTATGGTATCCCTCCAAAATCTATTAATTCATTATATATTATAACCCGTTCAGGTAATTTAATACCAACAACCTTAAGCTGCGAATTCAAAAAAGAATTCTTCATGGGCTATTGAGCGTAGTGCATAATTTCTCTATAAAAAGTCAAATTTTCGTTTAATTTCTATCTTAAAACACATCACAAATTAACCCTCACTCACACACAACAATGATATTTTATCAGAAGGTGAGATTAATTGCAATTATTTTAATTAAAAATGGGTATTTATACTATTTATGGACATTATGATTTTTGCACAGATTTCATCTGGTGTATCATCATTGCATTCTATGATAATATCAGCTTTTTCGTAGATGGAGGATCTACTATTCAATAAGTTTTCTAAAGTTTTCACAGCATCTGGATCCTTAAACAAAGGTCTATTTTTTCTATCAAGTCTATCACTCAAATTTTTTATAGTTGTTTTAAGATAAATTACTGTTCCGTAATTTTTTAACAATTCCATATTATTTGATTTTATTGGCATTCCGCCACCAGTGGAAACTACATTATTTTCCAACTTAGCTATTACATCTAGTATGACACTTCTCTCCATTTGTCTGAAATATTCTTCTCCATGTTCACTAAATATTTCTTCAATTGATTTAGAAGCATTAGCTATTATATATTGATCAGTGTCAATATATTCAGCCTTTTTTCTTTCAGCTAAAGCCTTTCCTACAGTAGTCTTTCCTGAACAAGGCATTCCTACTAAAATTACATTATTCATTTGCTTTCCCCCTATATTGCCCCAAAATATTGCATTTAAGCACATTATCCTTTTGTTGGATATTATACTTTATAATTATGATATCATTGTCTTGAAAAAAAGCAACTAAATTTGTCAATTTTTTTATCTCAGTATTAACACTAAAACTAATTTCTTTATATCCATCTTTTTTTGTTATGCTATTAATACTTATCTCTTCCTTCTCTTTAAGTTTACTTATAACATCATAGAGAGGTTCTTTAACTTTATCCTCATTACTTAAATGAACATTGTTTATACTTCTAGGCTCTAACTTATTATTTAATTCATAATCATACTTTTTTTGCATTAAATTATAAATTACTTGAATTGAAATAAAACATAAAAAGGCAACTATAACTAACATTCTACCAATAACTTTTTTCATGTTATCCTCACTACAAATCTCGAGTCTTTTTCATTTTGTCTATCTACATTTATTAGTTCAAACCTGTTCTCAGTAAAATACTTTATATAGGAATCAAGCATATCGTAATTGCCTATAAAAGTTATAGTATTATCTTCATAACTAAAATCTTTTATATTCATGTTCGCCACAAGTTTAGATATTTTTTCTATAAATGAAAAATCCACCTGTTTTTTATCTTTACTCTCATCTAGAGTTGTTTTAGCTTCTATTTGTAACTTTTCCTTCTCTTTAATTTGTTGTTTTAAGTCTAAGTATTTATTATACGAGAATGGAATTAAACACAAATTTAGTATAATCATATATACTATTATTCTATTTAACTGACTGAGCATTTTCCTATTCTTTAGTTCAATCACTTTTTCAGGCCAAAATTTTTTGTATATTCTATGGTATATTTATAGCCTCTCTTTCTAAATATGCTACATTATACTTAGTTGCATCATAAATAAAGCTATCCTTACTTTTCCCAACAACATATATATTTTTTTGCATAGGGCAGTGATTGTAATTTACAACCTCCTCTAAGTTAATAACATCATAATCTTGTTTATATAATTTATTATGTTTTATACTTCCATCCTCTACGTCAATGAAATATGTAGTTTTAGCGAAACTATATATAATACTAAAGCTTCTGTCCTTAATAACTTTTTCCACCGCATTGACCACTAAATACTGTATAGGATTAATATTCTTTATCTTGAAACTTGAACAGAGTATTTCTATTTTTTCATTTGCATTTATACCATAAATAGTTAATACTTTTCTCTTTTTATGAGTTTCTATTTCATAATGAAACAAAAACTTTGAAGTATCAAACATAGTCTTAATTTCTCCATCCAAAAATTGCTTTAGATTTTTTCTACTTGAGAACTCAAACTCTCTAATGAATAGTTCTTTTTCTGTAACTATAATACTCGCAGGCCTTTTCTTATTAAACTTTTCGCTATAGGACTCTCTATATGAATCAATAATTATAAAGTTACTTCTCATTAAATGCACTCATTTCATTTAAAATTGCCTGTTCTTCTAGGTTAGTTAGGTCGTAGCTTCTGGATGTTCTTAAAAGTGCCATAGTGCTTATAGATAACGCAATGGATAGAATTATAAGTATCTCCAAAGATACATATCCTTTTCTTATTTTTTTAGAGCTAAACATTTCTTTACCTCCTCTTCTCCAACTTTGATATCTAGATACAACAAATTATTTTTTTGGTAAAAGCTCAGAATCTTTACTCCTGCCAATAAAGTCTTACTTTCCTTTAATACTGTGATTTTGTTTGCACCATTAGCTACATAACCCACTCTTAAAAATCTTAGTTCTCCTGAAGATAATGTAAAAATTCTATCCTCATGATCTGAGGTATCTAATGAAATAGTAAATTTGCTATTCTCTACTGTATATTTCTTAGACCCAGGTTCATTAATCTGATTATCTAAATAGTTAACTAGATTAATCATATTATCATATGCTATTTCATCTTTTTTTCCTTTGTTAAAATCCTTTAAGCATATAATTAAAATATTAAAGGTGATTGCTAAAATAATCATAGCTATTGATATATATAGTAAAAGCTCTGCCAATAGATAGCCTTTTTTCTTCATCAACTTTTAACCTTTCTTAGTGAATATGTCTTGTTTAAATTAATACCATTTGTAGAACTATTAAGTTCTAAATTGATATTTATATATTTTCCATCTAAATCATCGGAAAACTTTAAACTAATATAATTACTTGAACATTGACTACATAACAAAAAAAGTTCTTTTGATTTCAGATTATCTAAGGTTAAATCCTCTATCTTTAACTTATATACTCCTAAAGGATCTATAGCTTTTACCTTTAATTGCTCGTAAGTATAGTTATATTTCAATTCTTTTATCACATAATCTAGAGCTTGATTATTTTTAGCTTTCTGTTTATTTAAACCATAATTTTTTTCATTAACTTCTAATGTAAAGAAAATTGCTACTGAAATTGATAGCAATATAGCAGTTCCAACTATAGCATCAATAAGTATATTTCCTCTTTTTCTAATCATCTTAAGCTTCTTTTCATCATTCTTTAACCTTAACATATAAATTATCTACTGATATGCTCATTGCTATGTTCCCCCCAGTGGGGCATTGTATTGTAATAGTTCCTGATGTATAAATTTTGCCATTGTTGTTTATCAACATTAGATTATCCACAGTCCCCGTATTAAAGCTTATTACATATCCCTTTCTTAAATTTATTTGTTTTTTTACAGTATCCCCTATCTTAAACACCACTTGCTCCCTATTAAAAATCACTTTTCCATCATGTTTCATATTTTTGCATGAATACGTGGAAAAAGTTATTAAACTATGGACTTCTTTTTTTAAATCATCCTTATAATTATCTTCATATATTTTAGAAAGATTCTTGTAGGATATCCAAAATACTGATATAAAAATCAGTAAAATTGAAATATAAATTATTAGTTCTATCAAAGTAACCCCTTTAGTTCTTCCTAGATGTTCATGCTTGAATAAATAGGAACCATCATTATTAATATTAGAAGACATACTAATACTCCAATCACTAAAATCAATATAGGTTGTATAAACGAAGTCAACGTTTCTATATTTTTTTGCAGATTATTAACCAACATAGCTTTTAGTTTTTCTAAAGCATAGTCTAATTTGCCTGATTCTTCTCCTATAGTTATCATGTTTAAACTAAGTTCAGAAAAAGTGCCAATATTGTAAAAAGCAGTACTTAAATTCATACCATTATTTATCGATATTTTTATATCATTAAAGCAATAATGGACTTTACTGCTATTAAATATATCAATTAATATCTCAAGGCCAAGAACTAATGGAAGCCCACATTTAGTTATCAAAAGTAGAGCTTCTATCTCTAAAACTTCTTTAAAATTTCTCATGAACTTATTTTTATTTAATATGCTTACAAAGATTTTGTTTTTTAATATAAGATTAAACAATAAAAATATTACACTACTCCAGCAAACAAAAGATAAAATAACAAGAAAATTGTTTTCTCTTATAAATTTGCAAATTGAAAGAATATTTTTCGTGTACCAAGGAACATTACCACCCGACCCTTGCACAAACTCTCCAACTGCAGGCGAAATAACTTGTACATAAAATATAAGCATAGTTATCAAAGTAACCACTAAAATAATCGGATATATAGAAACATTAATGACTTTCTTCTTAATATCTCTTTTAATGGTATAATAACTGCTTAGCTCCTCAAGCACTGTAGAGAGATTTCCACTTGCCTCTCCAATATGTATCATTTGTATGTATAGTTCCGGGAAGTACTCAGTATACTCTTGAAACGCATCCGCTAAAGAACTCCCTCCATGAATCTTTTCAACTATTTTATTTAAGATAAGTTTATATTTCTTATCACTTACTGAACTTGAAAGAATCTTAAAAGCGTTAAAAATAGATATGCCTGCCCCTAAAAGCATAGAAAGATCTGAACTTATTCTAATAATACAATCATATTTAACTTTATTTCTTGTCAAAAAGCTTCTCCCTCCACAAATTCTAGGTAATCCACAAAAGATATTACTCCATTTTCAAGAAGTATCTTACATTGATTTTTTAATTCTTTTTGAGTATCTATATTTTTCTGATTCTGAATGAACGAATTAATTCTATCCCTATTATTTCTATCAACAAGCAAAATCTCACTTATTAAGACTCGCCCCGAATACCCTGTTTCATTGCACTTTTTACATCCATTCGGTTTGTACAGCCTACTTCCACTTTGTACTTCGCCATGTTTTTTTTCATACTCACCTGACATATATTCCATTTTGCAATCGCATAATTTTCTAACTAGTCTCTGAGCTATAACTCCTTTGATAGCATCAAGAAGTAAATATTCTTCTGTCCCCATATCTTTCAATCTTGAAAATACCTCTATAGCAGAATTAGTATGTATTGTAGAATATACTTTATGTCCTGTTATAGATGCTCTTAGTGCTATCTTTGCAGTTTCTTCATCCCTTATCTCACCTATCATTATGACATCTGGGTCTTGTCTCAAGATGCTACGTAATCCACTTGAAAAGGTTATTCCAGCTTTTTCGTTTACATTTATTTGACTTATGCCATCTATAAATATTTCAACTGGATCTTCAATGGTTGTAATATTTATATCATTTCTATTTATGCTCTTTAAAATTGAGTACAGAGTTGTTGATTTTCCGCTTCCAGTGGGACCGCATATCAATACCAATCCATGTTTTAGCTCAATTAGTTTATTTATGGCCTCAATCTGTTTTTCATTATAACTAAGATTATGAATTTCAAAGGGAAATATTTGATTATAAAGTATCCTTAAAACAAGTTTTTCCCCGTAAACAGTTGGAATGGAAGAAACCCTAATATCATACTTTTTATTTTTACGTGAGAATAATATTTTTCCATCTTGTGGCTTTCTCTTTTCAGTAATATCCATATTAGCTAAAAGCTTCATTCTGGTAAGCAGTGAATTATATATTGCTTTATCTGTCTTTCTAAATATAATAAGCTTTCCATCCACTCTTATACGAATTATAGCTTGATTTTCCATAGGTTCAATGTGAATATCACTAGCCCCCTTATCAATAGAGTAAGATATATACTCTTGCATAATATCTGCTACTATAACATCTTTATTTAATTTATTATCTTTATTGCTAATAGCTAAATAAAACTTTTTGATAAATTGATTAAACTGCTCTTGTGAAACCTTGTTATAATTTATATTCTTTTCAAACACAAAATTTAAATATTCACTACTTTCAATAGAATCAGTTACACATAGCGCATATACCGACTCTTTATCTTCTTTATAAGGTAGTACCTTCATAGCCACTGCAGCATTCTTAGGTACTTTCTTAAGAGTATCTATATCAATTTCCTTTATATCAACCATATAACCCCTCCCTAATAGTATTATGTCCACATTTTTGTAACTTTAAACGCTATATTGGTTACACCGTATTAAAATAGCACACCTTAAATACATTTATTTAAAAGCTTTCTCTCCATTTATAGACATTGTCTCGTAGAAAAGCTATTTTTCCATTAAAAAATAAGTAATCTTTAAGCACTTAATTTCAACACGATGTTTTAAAAACCCTAAAATAAAAAACATGTACTTAAATTTAACTTTAAATACATGTTTAAAATAAAATATCATATTGCCCTTGATTATCAACTAATATTTCAATAGCCTTTTCTTTTATATTGTATCGCGCTATTAATTCATTTTTATCTTCATCATGTCCTACTAGAATTATTGTATTTCCTAAGCCCAGTATCTTCTTATCTTCAACAACTCCATTTGGGAAATCATATATTAATCTTACGGGACTTCCTTGATTTAAAGGTATTCTATATAAACTATATACATTATCCTTTACTAATCCTGTAAAATATAATTCTTTTCCATTATAATAAATATCACCAATTTTCTGTATTTTTTCAGACACCAATTTTTCTTTAAACTCATTTGGGTCCAGCATATAGGTTTTTCTTTTATCATCATTGTTTACAATATATACAAAAGCTCCATTGTCTTCAACGAATTTTTCAACTATACCTTTTATGATTAGACTCTTATTAATTTTTTTAGTATCTGAATTATACTCAAATATTCCTCCTTTGTTTTCTCCATCAATTCCATAAAATATTACACTGTCTTTATCCTTCCAAAAATACATATCACCAGAAATTATTAAATCTCCTAGTTCTGAAGAAATGTTTTTTTGTACTGAATAAAGGTAGTAACTTATTGAGCCATCCTCTTTTTCTACACTATAAAGTATTTTTTCACCATCTGGACTAACTTGGCATTTTTTTATCTGCTCTTTTATATTTAATTTTAGTTTATTTCCGTTCTTACTTAAATAGTATACTTTACTATCTATATCTTGATATAGCACTATTTGTTTATCAGAATTAATATATAGTAAGTTTCCTGATACTAAAGGTTCTGCTTTCCTTATACTTTCATCATTTATGCTATAATAAGTATAGTTATCTCCATTGGAGTACATTATCAAATGCTGCGACCACTGAACATTGCTTTTTTCATCATTAACTTGTTCTGTTTTTTCATCATTGCAGCCAAATAAAATTACACACATAATTACCATTAAGGCAACTATAATTTTTTTCATTTTTATCACCAGCTCATTTTATTGATATAAAATGGTGAAAAATGTTATACTATTTTTAGTTAAGTATGAAAGGAAGATATTATGGCTTTAGACGGAGTATTTTTATCAACCCTAATAAAGAGTTTAAAAGAAAACTTATTAAATTGCAAAATAGATAAAGTCAATCAACCTGAAAAGGATGAGGTTATTCTAACAATTAGAGGCTCAAATCGCTTAAAACTACTTATTTCAGCAAGTGCCAATAATCCAAGAATACAATTCACAAAAATCTCAAAGGAGAATCCAAATCAACCTCCTATGTTTTGTATGGTTCTAAGAAAATACCTACTAGGAAGCAAAATCTTAGATATATATCAATACAAAGGTGATAGAATCGTTGTAATTGATTTCGAATCCACTGACGAATTGGGTTTTGACAGCGTCTATACATTGATGATTGAAATAATGGGAAGACACAGTAATATAACCCTCATTAGAAAAAGAGACAATAAAGTCATGGAATCAATTAAACATATAACTCCTGATATAAATAGTTACAGAGTACTTTATCCTGGAGTTCAATATGTACTTCCCCCAGACAGTAATAAAATAAATCCTTTTTCCTTTGAAAAAATTGATTTAGAAAATTATCTATCAGAAAACAAAATTGAATTTAATGAAAATTTCTTTTCTAAGCTCTTAACTGGTGTTAGTAAAATTTTATCAAAAGAATTATATAATATGTTTACAAAAAAGTATATATTTGATATTAATAATTTATACCAATTTGTAAAAGAATTTTTCGAATCACTTGATGAGCGCAAAAATTTTATCTCTTATATTGATAAGGAAAGTAAGACATTAAAAGATTTCTATTGTTTGAAGTTGGATTTATATGATAATTATGAAATGATTTCTTATGATGATCCTTCAACTCTTTTAGAGAGCTTTTACCACGCTAAAGATAAACAAGATAGACTTCATTCAAAATCTCAGGATCTTCAAAAGCTTATCACTACCAATATAGATAGATGTGAAAAGAAGAAGAGAATCCTTGAGAAAAACTTAGAAGAATGTTCCGAAAAAAATGACTATAAAATTAAGGGTGATATATTATCAGCATATATTTATAGTATTTCTAAAGGACTTGATAAAGTTACACTATCCAATTTCTATAGCGAAGACGGCGAAGATATCACAATTACTTTAGATACAAATAAGACACCTTCAGAAAATATTCAATATTATTATAAGAAGTACAATAAAATGAAAAAATCTGAAGAATCTGCCATACTCCAATTAGAAAAGAATGAAGATGAGTTAAAATACTTAAGTTCTGTGCTCACAAATCTTCTAAATGCTGAGAACTACACTGAAATTGAAGATATAAAATCAGAACTTATAACTGAAGGATATATAAAATTCAAGAAATCTAGCGGCAAGGCACCAAAACCTTCTAAACCTATACACTTTGTTTCTTCAGAAGGTATTGACATCTATGTTGGCAAAAATAATATACAAAACGACTACTTAACTTTAAAATTTGCCGACAAAAATGACACTTGGCTCCATACAAAGATTATTCCTGGATCTCACGTAATTATAAAGGGAAGAGATTTTACTGATACAACTCTTCTTGAAGCTGCTAACCTAGCTGCATATTATAGTAAAGGAAAAGATTCAACAAAAATTCCTATTGACTATACTATCGTAAAAAATGTTAAGAAACCTTCTGGAGCAAAACCTGGAATGGTAATATATTATACAAATAAAACATTATATATAACCCCAGAAGAACCAAAAATAAAAAGAGTGTAATCACACTCTTTTTATTTTTAATTATCTACAAAAACTATTACTTAGCCAAGTATTGATAGTAATAACACTTTATCTTACCATTATAAAGCTTTCTGTTCTTTGAAGACTTTTCACCAAAGATGTCCTCAAAGCCTTCGAAGGATGTAAGCACGTTCATATCCCAAGTTGGAAGGTTATCATGCTGCTCTCCTAATTTCTTATAAAGATTCTTAACTTCATTTATTTCACCAATTCTTTGTCCATATGGTGGATTAGTTATAATGAAGCCATATTTCTTTTTTGAAGAAAATTCATAGAAATCTAACTTTTGAAAATCTATGTATTTATCAACCTTTGCCTTCTGAGCATTTTCTCTTGCTTTTCTAAGAACTGGACCATTTATATCGTAACCGATAAGCTTCATATCAAAATTCTTAATTGAGCTTAAAGCCCCTTCTCTAACTTGATCGAAGATTTCTTTATCCATTGTAGGCCAATTTTCACATTCAAATTTTCTATACAACCCTGGTGCTTGATTTGCACCTATCATTGCAGCCTCAATCAATATAGTCCCTGAACCGCAGAATGGGTCTATTAACAAATTTTCATTTGTCCATCTTGAGATAAGCACTAAGCTTGCTGCTAAAGTTTCTTTAAGAGGTGCTTCACCTGCATTTTCTCTATACCCTCTTTTATGTAAACCAGGTCCTGTTGTATCGATAGTTAAAGTAACAATGTCTTTTAAAAGAGCAACCTCTATTTTATACACTGGTCCATCTTCTGGGAACCATTCAGTATTATACTTACTTTGCATACTTTTAACTACTGCTTTCTTAACAATAGACTGGCAATCAGGTACACTAAATAAAGTAGATTTTATTGATTTTCCTACAACATGCATTTTACCATCTGCAGGAATTATACTTCCCCAATCAACTGAAAGCGTTCCTTGAAAAAGTTCTTCAAAGGTTGTAGCTTTAAATTCAGCCATTTTTATTAATATTCTGTCTGCTGTTCTAAGCCAAGTATTTGTTATCGCAATATCCATTTCGTCGCCTGAAAAAGTAACTTTACCATTCTCAATAGTCAAATCTTCATATCCAAGCTTTTTTAGTTCCTTTGCCGTAATAGATTCTATCCCAAAAGTACTGGTGGCTATTAAATCATAATCCATTTACAAACTCCTATTCTTATCTCTAAGTTTATCTTTCATATATCTTGACGGAATCAACTCCATCAATTTCTAGTATCTCTACTCCTATATTTTCCAACTTTGATGTTGGTACATTCTTCCCTACAAAATCTGCTCTTATAGGAAGTTCTTTATGTCCTCTATCTATTAGAACTGCTAATTGTATATTTTCAGGTCTTCCTGAATCCATAATTGCTTCTATGGCAGCTCTTACAGTTCTACATGTGTAAAGCACATCATCAACAATAATAACTTTCTTATTTTTCACTGTAACACCAATATCAGATTCTTTAACTGTTGGTTTGTCCCCAATATCAGTTAAATCATCCCTATATAAAGTAATATCTACACTTCCAACAGGAACTTTTACCCCTTCGAATTTTTCAATAAGAGCAGATATTCTCTTAGCTATAGGATATCCTCTTCTTTTTATACCTATAAGGACAATATCATCAACGCCTTTGTTTTTTTCAATTATTTCATGAGCTATTCTCACTAAACTTCTTCTTATAGCTTCTTCATCTAAAAGTATTGCCTTTAGATTCATATTATACTCTCCTCCAAATTAATTACTTCTTCATTATTAACTTTAAACATATACTAAAGTTTATTTAAAATATCTAAAAAATATGGCGGTAGCTCAGACGTAAACTCCATATAGGTATTTTTAGTTGGATGTATAAAACCAAGTTTTTTTGCATGGAGCATTTGTCCTTCTAACTTAAATTTTTGTTTTTTAAAGCCGTATACTGGATCTCCCACTAAAGGATGTCCTAAGTAAGCCATATGCACTCTTATTTGATGTGTTCTACCTGTTTCCAAACTACATTTAACCAATGTGTTACTCTTAAATCTCTCTATGACTTCATAATGTGTAACTGCTCTTCTTCCACCTTCAACTATAGCCATTTTTATTCTGTCCTGTGGATGCCTAGCTATAGGCTTATCAACAACACCATTTTCATTCTTAAATAAACCTTCTGTAAGTGCATAATACTCTCTTTTTATAGAGTGAACTTTAAACTGTTCTGTTAATTTACTATGAGCAAAATCGTTTTTTGCTACTACCAAAATCCCCGATGTATCTTTATCGATTCTATGAACTATTCCAGGTCTTATCACTCCATTTATGCCGGATAAATCTTTACAGTGATATAACAGAGCATTTACTAATGTTCCATTATAATTACCTGGTGCAGGATGAACAACCATCCCTTGCTTTTTATTGACAACAACAACATCATCATCTTCGTATATAATATCTATGTCCAAATTTTCTGGTTCCACACTTAATATTTCTGGCTCAGGTATATTTAAAATGATAACATCATTTTCTTTTAATTTGTAGTTACTTTTTATTATTTTATTATTAACAAGTACTGCCTCATTATCAATTAAGTTCTGAATATGAGACCTAGATCTATCTGTTATCTTTTCTGATAAAAATTTATCTATCCTTATATCTTTTTCTTCTGAACTTATTTCAAAAATTAACTCATCCATAGTATATAAAAAATTTCCCCCATCCCTTATCATTAATCCGGTAATTGGTTCTTATACTGCTCGTTACTTACCTTCTCTACTGGCTCCACATACATGTCATCATCATCATATACATCAAACCTATTTTGTAATCTATTATAGGAATCAACCGCCTGAAAAGAATCTTCAGCATCAAAGCCAACCTTTTCATATTCGTTATAATCATTATAACCATTACCAAAAGGATTTCCTATAACATCTTCTTCTATTGGTCTTTTGTTACTCCTATATTCTTTTATTGAACCTATAACATTTTGACACTTAATACAATATTGCGCGTATGGAAGAAAGTCAAGTCTTTCCTTACTTATTTCTACACCACATTTTTTACATACACCATATTTCCCCTGATCCAATGATTGTAAACTTTCCTCAATCTTACTAAGTATCTCACGTTCATTACCTTTTAGTGCCTTACCTCTTTCAAAATCGAAAGTTTCAGAAGCCAAATCTGCTGGGTGGTTATCATAAAAAGAAAGTTCCGAAGCCATTTCTGCATAAGAATCTACGGCTTCATTTTCTTTTAGTTGTTCTATTATTCCTAGAACTCTCTCTTTTTCATTATTTAATTTAATACGATATCTATCATAATCCTTTCTGTCCATATTATCGCTTCCTTTCAAAAGAATTGGTTTTCAAAAGTGATTTATCTATTATTATTCTTTCAAAAGATAGACTTTTTATAACAAAGTTATAAATATAATATGATTAACAAAAGATGATATAAGTTTTATTTATAATCTAATAGCGACTGTGTTGAAATTAAGTGGTTATTCATCCGATGCTTTAATGAGCTTTCATAACCACTCAATTTCAATAATATTCTTCAACATAGACTAAAATAAAATAAACCACCTCACTCATTTAATATAACAAAACTCTGAGTTACTTTCGCAATACAAGTTTGAAATATTAATTAATGAAGTGGTTATTCATAGAAAATAATCAATGGATTCTTAAAATCAGAAGTAAAACTATCTGTTAGCGAAAAAACTCTTTATTTCTTCCATATCATCTTTTTCTACTTGTTCGTTTTTATAATTATTTACAGCATTTTCCTCTATGCCATTATGTATATCTTTTTCACTTATTTCTTCAATTGGATGAGATATGTTAAAATTTTTAATAAAGCTCTTTTCAAGATCATCAAAAGTTTCTAGCTGAGTCTTCATGAAATTTCTAAACTGAGCACGGAACTTTACAAATTCTTGCTTTACTCTATCGTATTCATCATTAATCTGAATAACATCATTATGAGCCTTATCAAGTATTTTTTGAGCAGTTTCATTAGCACTATTTACAACCAATTCAGCTTCTTTTTGAGCGTTTAATTTTGCTTGTTCTGCTGTATTTTGAGCTAATAATAAAGTATTTTGTATAGTATTTTCTATCTTTGCATAATGCTCAACTTTTTCCCCTACTGATGCTAGCTTTTCTTTTAATAATGAATTTTCTTTGTATAAATCTTCGTAATCTTCAACTACTTTTTCTAAAAATTCATCTACTTCATCAGAACTATATCCTCTTAAACCTCTTTTAAATTCTTTGTTGTTTATTTCCATGGGAGTCAGTTTCATGTGAATCACCTCTGCTATTTATATTTTTTTACCATTAGTTTCAAATTATCACTTTTTGTTTTACCGACAATATCTTCAATTATAAATTTACCTATGCCTCTTATTGTTATTGTACTCTTTAACTTTATTTCGGTACTCTTATTCCTATTTTCCTTGTAGTTTAAAAGTACACTCCCATTAGAAATCAAATCCATAGCATCATTTCTTGATTTTCTGCTTATTGACGCAACTATGGCATCTAATCTCATAGAAGCGACTTGTATATTTACTTCTTCGAAATCAACTTTAGGTACTATTTCTAAATCCTTAATAGTTTTTATGTTTATGCTATGCCTTCCTATCTTTGTAAGATTAGAGGTAATATATTCATAAACATCCTTATGTACAGAAACAAAACAACTAAAATCTTTTACTCTTAAATCGCCAATTTTTTCACGCTTTATTCCTAGAGATAGGATAGCTCCCAAAAAATCTCTATGTCCTAAAGTTCCAAACTTACCGTTATAGTCTATTTGAAGAATTTCATACGGCCAATCAACATCAAAAAAATTAACTGCTATCATTCTGCGTTCACTATCTTCAAAGCCACCTTCAACAAGAATACTTACCCCTATTCCTTTAAAATATTCTTGTAGTCTATTCCATATAATAGGGGCATAAAACTCATTAGTTACAATAGGAATATCTCTCTCAATGGAAGTTGTTAGCTTATTATATAAGTTACTATACTCACCTATGTCGTCTAATTCAAGTATTGAAATGAATTCTTTTTTATTCATACTATACTATTGCAAAAACTATAGTTTGGATAATAGATAGTGCAACTATAGCTAGTATTGGTGAAAAATCCAAAGGAGAGTTAGGTACGATTTTCCTTTGTAATTTTTGAAAAGGTGATAATATTGGGTCAGTAATTATTCTCACATAATAAGTTAATTTATTATCTTTCCCCATGAAAACAAGAGAAAGTATCACATCCACAAAGATCATAAACTGTATAAAGTCAAATAACAATGTTAAAATTTCTTCTATTAAAGGTATATAAATCTCCTCCGATTCATAGATGTACCACTTAATAATTGATTTTATATTTTCAAATTTTCTCTTAATGCATAAGATAGTTTTGAAATTTTTTTAAGATTTGAACAGGCACACCTTTACTTTGACCAATTAAATAGTCCCTTTGTTGAAAGTTCACTCTTAAGTTCACTAGTAACTTCTACATTAGATGGTGATAGTATATATACACCTCTCTCAACTTCTTGCAATTCACCAGCAAGTGCAAAGCAAGCACCGCTTATAAAATCTAAAAGTCGTTGAGCTATCTTATTTTCTAAGTTACTTGTATTTACAACTACAATCTTTCTACTCTTCAGTGCATCGCAAATTTCAGTTGCATCCTCATAAGCAGACGGTTTTGTTATCATAACTTTAGCTGATGCAGCAGAATGAATGTTTACAACCTTATTATTTTTCTTACCTGATAATACTGGTTCAAGGGTCTCATCTGCAGCTAATTCTTCTTCTTCATCAAATTCATCGTACTCTTCATCGTATTCCTCAAAGCCTAAAATCTCTTTCATCTTGTTAAACATTTTTGCAGCCATAGTTAATCCTCCTATTTATATTCTCTTACCAAAAATCCCCTCACCTATCCTAACAAGAGTGGCTCCTTCTTCTATTGCAATTTCATAGTCATGAGTCATTCCCATAGATAGTATTTCCATAGTTACATTTTGGTATTTCTGTTTCTTAATATTTTCAAAAATATTTTTTGTTCTTTTAAAATAATATCGGTTACTTTCTTCATTACCTTTAGGAATAATAACCATTATTCCTTTAATTTTTACATAATTACATCTTTCTACCTCATTTAATACCTCATGTAGCTGTTCTTCGTAAAAACCATATTTGGTATCTTCCTTGCCGATATTAATTTGCATAAGTGTATTTATCTGCATTTGGTTCTTAGAGCATTGTTTTTCAAGCTCCTTAAGAAGTTTTGTGCTGTCTAAAGAATGAATAAGATAAGCCTTATCAATTATATACTTTACCTTATTGGTCTGCAGATGTCCTATAAAGTGCCATCTTACGTCCTTATGAAAAAGTTCAAATTTTTCTACTAGTTCTTGAACTTTATTTTCACCAAAGTCCCTAATCCCTGCCGTGTAAGCTTCCTCCAGAAGCTCAATAGGCTTAGTCTTGGAAACAGCAACTAAAGTCACATCTTCCGGCATAGATTCTTTTATCTGCTCTATATTCTTTTTTATACTCAAAATAATCATGCCTCCACTTCTTTAAAATATATATTCTTCATAAACTTAAAAAATCCTTCAAAATATTTAAATCTTACACCTATTTTGTTTTAGATGTAAGATTATCAAAATTCGTATCTCCTAGATAAGGAACTATATTTATATTATCTTTCTTCTCTATAGATATTTCAACTCCCCTATTCATTAGGGATCTTATGAAACCATCATCTCGTTTTAATATACCATCAAGAGTGTCCGGATCTCCGATAGCATACACTTCAAAAGAAGGCCCAGGTATCTGTACTCCATTAATATTTAAAAAAGCCCAGTTACACAAAATTGCTGTGTTTGGAAGAACTCTCTGTCCTCCAATAGATATTGCCTCTGCACCAGCAACTCTCAGCTCATTTACAACTCTTATCATATCATCATCATGTATAGTTCGTAGCAGTATAAGTTGAGTATTTTCCTCTTCATATCCTTCAGTTGTACCAATTGTACCATCTCTTAAGGTTATCTTTACACCTTTACCTTTTACTCCACTAAATCCCACTTCCATTTTATTACTATTGGATTCATCATTAATGTCCTGAGTTATTTTTTCACTCTTAGTATCATCATATTTATATTTATTCATCTTTTCAATCATTTTAGAATTAGAATCTCTAAGATTAGACACTTCTCCATATAACTTATTTTTCTGGTTATATGCATCTTGGTACTGTTTAGCACTCATTTGAAAACTTCTAGTGGTCCCTTTTAAATTTATATTGAGAGCGATAAGAATCCCTATTATAATTGAAGCTATAAAAACAAATATTGATGCTTCGTTATTTCTCATATATACACCCCTCTATCGGGATCTTGCTTTCTCGATCAAAAGCCTTCTCACTATAGCAAAATTATCAAAAATTCTTCCACCAAAAACTATTACTGCAGCTATGTAAATAGGAATTCCAAGTTTATCTCCTAAATAAGCTAAAGCTACCGCAAGTGCAGCATTTCCAAAGAAACCTGAAATAAAAATATCCGCTTGAAAATTCTTTGATAAACTAGCTCTAATGGCTCCAAAAACAGAATCTAAACAAGCTAGTATAGCAACTGACATATATGGCGAAAATTTTTCTGGTATATCCACCTTCCAAATAATTCCCACTATAATTCCAATCAAAAGTCCTATGAATGCTATCATTTAATAATCACTCCTACTGTACAGGTTTAATAAAATCGTTATGAATAACTTGAGATGATTTAGGTATAACTACCTCATTACTTTTCTCTATTTTTCTTTCATAATTGGATAGAACACCGTAATCTAAAGCGCCTTGAAAAGTTAATCCTGCGTCTAGTTTTGCTTTATCACCTATTGCTTTTATCACTATTTTATCACTTGGTGATATTCTTTCATTTGAGCCAATCCAAATATAATTACTTGCATTTTTTATACCTGTCTGAGAGGTAACTCTTTTCTCGTTTATAGATATCGCTTCTGCACCAGAAAAATTTAAAATATTAACTATATGAATAAGTTCGTTTTCAGATATATAATCTGCATTATTGCTAGAAAAAATCGAGGACTTTGGTGTAAGATAAAAAATCACACCTTGACCTTTTACATCAACAGTACCTAGTATCATTCTAGTTTTGTCTAACTGTTGCTTTACTTCTGTATTTACATCTCCTTTTTTAGCTGCTGACTCTTCTATTTTCTTCAAATCTTCAGTCAAAGAGTTATTCTGCTTTACAAGTTCATCTTTTTCTTTCTTAAGAGCATCTATTTCAGCTGTGATATCTGTTTTATCTACATTATCTTTAACGGCGCTTTCTTTATTATTTATCAATTTAAATTGATATGCCAATAAAAATCCTAACAATGCACATACAATAGCAACAACTATTTGCGAAGTTACCTTTTTCATCGTACTTCCTCCTTATTCTTTTTTTATAACTGGATCTCCATCAAAACTAACATCTATGTAACCTTTAGTAATTCCTAAACTACTATCTTTTAATATTTTTATGCAATTGTTAAGTTTAGTCTCAAGATTTTCATCATTACCTAACAACAACTTTACGTCACCTACTAAAATATTTAATGAGGTGCTATTTTCTAAATTTACTAAATTGAACTTTACATCGCTCTTATTCTCTTCTAGTAGTTTGCCTATATTGTTCGCAATTCTTTTTATTTTCTCATCACTTGTCAAATATGACCCTACTTCAGTAGAAGTTGGAGAAACCCCTGTAAGCTCAGTAAGATTTAATCCATCTATACTAGCCCTTTTTTCTAGAATTTTCAGTTCAAAATTTAGTACATATATTTCATCAGAACTCTTTACAAAAAATACAGCCTTTCTTTCTATCACATTTATAATGATTCCATTAGGAAATATTCTTTTTAGATTAACTTGCTCTATATAAGGATTTTCTGTAATTTTATTACTAACATCCTTTTGATTTATATAAAAAATATTTTTTCCAAATAACTCTGATCTATCTACAATTTCTTTACTATCTATTATCTTATTATTTTCAACTTTGATATCAGCAATATTAAAAAATGGAGCCTTTAACAATATAAGAATAGTTATAGAAAAGAAGAAAACAAAAAATAAAACCATTTTTTTTCTAACTTTTTTCTTTTTGTGTTTTTTTATATATTCATTTATTTCATTATTCATACGATACCTTCTTAACTTTTGATATAATTACTAAAATTATGGTTATATTACAATTTATATAATAACATTATATCTATGTTTTTTCATTACAAAATTATTAAAAGATATTGTTTATTATGTAAATATATTACTCTCAATTATTTAGACTAAAAATAAACTTTTTTATATTATCGTGTATTTTTTTGATATATTAATATATCAAAAAAATAAATATATCAAAACAAAAAGCTGGCCGTTCATAGGCTCAGCTATTCTATTTTATATTATTCAATTTAATTTGTCTATTATAGATATGCCACTTCATAATAAATTTATATTTTCAAATTCTCTCACAAAGAACCGTGAGAGTTTTGAAAATAGTTTTATGTTTGAATTGACACATCTCAATAAATTTATATCAATCTCTTTTTCTCTACTTGTCTCGATATATTGAGAAGGACTCCCATGGCGGCCATGTTAATGACCAGAGAACTTCCCCCGTAGCTTATAAACGGTAATGGCACCCCTGTAACAGGCATTGATCCAGTTACAACGGCTATATTAATAATAGCTTGAACCGCAACTATGGATGTTATCCCTGTAGCTAACAAGGTTCCAAAGGCATCTTTAGCACTCATAGCAATTCTAATTCCTCTAAAAACAAAGATAATGAATAGAATTATTATTAATGCACAGCCTATAAGTCCTAACTCTTCTCCTATTATAGCAAATATAAAGTCATTATGTGGTTCTGGCATATACAAAGTCTTTTGTCTTGATTGTCCTATCCCAAGTCCAGTAACTCCTCCTGCACCAAGTGCATAGAAAGATTGAATTAGCTGGTAACCATCACCAGCAGGATCCTGCCATGGATTCAAGAAGTTTAGAAGTCTTCTTTTTCTATAATCTTCACTAAATATAAAGAAGGTTGCTGCCGCAAACATAGCTGGCACTACTCCAAATCCAAGAGTAGTAGATTTAGCACCTGCTACAAACATTACTATAAGTGTAACTATCATTATTACAGATGCAATACTTAGGTTTTTCTCTAAAAGAATCATTCCTGCAAAGAATCCTGATACTATTAAATAAGGCAAAACCCCTTCTTTGAAGGTTTTCATCTTTTCTCCTTTTTTCTCCATGCTGGTAGCCATAAACAGAACAACAACATACTTAACCAACTCCGACGGCTGAAACTGCCCTAGTGGCCCTAGTTGTATCCATCTTTTCGCACCATTAACATCTTTTGAGAAAAGAACTGCTACTAGCAAAGGTATTGATATAATCATCATTATTCTTGTATACTTCTTAATCTTATGATAATCAACAGACATCATAAAAAACATAACTGCCACGCCTAGAACAGACCACTGTAGCTGTTTCTTTAAAAAGAACATACTATCATTATTCTTATACATTGCGTAGTATGAACTAGCACTATATACCATTACTACACCAATAGCCAACAGGAAGAAAATCGTATAAAACATTACATAATCGATTTGTCCCATTTTAGGCTTGTTTTTTTTCATTCAAATTCCTCCTATAATTACTACAAAGACAAAAAGGCAATAAGACAAAGTAAAAGGGTACAAATTGAGAATACCGAAACAATCTTTGTTTCACTCCATCCCAACTGCTCAAAGTGATGATGGATCGGTGCCATCTTAAATACTCTTTTTCCAGTAAGCTTAAAAGAGGCTACTTGGATTATAACCGAAAGGGTTTCTAAAACATAAATTCCCCCAACAATTATTATAACAAGTTCCATTTTAAGCATCATAGCTATAGCAGCTACAGCTCCTCCTAGCGCAAGTGAGCCTGTATCTCCCATAAATATTCTAGCCGGAAATGCATTAAATCTTAAAAATCCTAGTAAAGCTCCAGCTAGCGCAACACAAAATATAGAAAGTCTATAATGTCCCATATTTAAGCTTAGGATAGATAGGAAAGTCATTACTAATATAGTTATTGAAGTTGCTAGTCCATCCAATCCATCTGTAAGATTTACTGCATTAGTTGTTGCTGCAAAATAGATTATTATAAAAGGTATAAATAACCATCCCATTTCCCATTGTTGTCTAGAAAATGGTACATTTATTGAAGTTCCTATGCTTACATATGCATAATAAGCTAATGCTCCAGAAACTATAAGAAGTAGCACCATCTTCTGCCATGCTCTTAAGCCCAAGTTATTCCTATGAATAATCTTCAATAGGTCATCCAAAAATCCTACAAACCCAAAGGCTATAAATGCATATAACACTACCATAGACTCATCAGTGAAACTAGGAATCATGACAAGCATGGTAATTAATGTGGCTAATATAAATATTATTCCTCCAATTGTTGGTGTTCCTGCCTTTTTCAAATGACTTCTTGGACCATCTTCTCTTATGTTTTGTCCAAATTTAAGCCTATGTAAAAGAGGTATTATAACTGGACCAATTATTGATGCCACAATAAAACTTATTAAAATTGATATTATTAACGCTGTATTAGCTAAATTCCCCATATATTGCCGTCTATACTAGACAGCTCACCTCCTTGGTTATAGATTCATTTTTTTAAGCTCGTTGACTATTTCTTCAAACTTCATACTTCTTGATGCTTTAACAAGAACAACATCTCTTTCTTTTATTAGTTCTCCCAACGTTTTAATTAACTGTTCTTTTGATTGAAAAACAATACACCCTTCATCTGAAAAGCCAGTTTTAAAACCTTCTGAGTAATCACCGCAACATAATAATAAATCTATACCATTATTCTTTGCATAAACTCCAGTATCGATATGCGCATTTAGTGATTCATCACCAAGTTCTCTCATGGTTCCAAGTATAGCAACTTTCCTACATCCATCTATGTTTTTCATAACTTCTATTGCAGCTTTCATGGATGACGGACTTGCATTATAGCAATCATTAACAATTGTAATTTTATTGGTTTCAATTATCTCCAACCTCATGGAAGTTGATTGTATATTTCTTAATCCATTATTCATTTCATCCAATGATAAGCCAATCAAGTTTCCTGCTGCAATACAAAGCAGGCAATTTTGCACGCTGTGTTTTCCAAGCATCGGTAACTCAAAAGAACCTTTTTGTCCTTGAAGGTTTACTTCGAATTCACTATGATCTTTTAATAATACTACATTTTCAGCAGTGATGTTATTCGAATCATCTAGACCTGTTTTAATAATTTTGTAGTAATTACTAGCAACACCATCTAGAAGATCATCATCTCCATTAATAATTAAAGTATTTCCTTCATTGAAATAATCAACTATTTCCATCTTTGCTTTTAAAATATTTTCTCTAGTCTTGAGGTTTTCTATATGTGATAATCCTATATTAGTTATTATTGCAATGTCTGGTCTCGCTATATCAGCAAGAAGGTGAATTTCATTTAAATTACTCATTCCCATCTCTAACACTGCAATATCAAAAGTTCTATCAAGTTCAAGTATCATAAGTGGCAAGCCTATATCATTGTTAAAATTGCCTTTAGTCTTAAATACAGTGTACTTTTCTCCTAATATGGCTGCTAAGATATCTTTACTTGATGTCTTACCATTTGAGCCTGTAATGCCTATAACCTTTAACCCTAATTTTTCTCTATAGTACTTAGCAAGTTTTTGAAGAGCCTTTTTCGAATCTTCTACTTTTATAACATTCGCTTCGTAGCCTAAAAATTCTTCTTTATTTTCATCTACTATACAAATACTTGCGCCTTTATCAATTGCTTCTTTTATATAATTATTACCATTAAAATTCTCGCCTCTAAGTGCAAAGAATATACTATCTTTTTCAATTTTTCTTGTATCTGTACTAACTTTTTCAAAATGTTCATTTTTATTTGTTGTGATAAAATTACCATCTACAGCTTTTACGATCTCATCTAAGGTTAAGTCTAACATTTTTTCACTCCTAATTGCTCTAATATTTCTACCACTACTTCCCTTTCATCAAAATGAATGGTTTTATCTTTTAAAATTTGATAATTTTCGTGTCCTTTTCCTGCAATTACTATTACATCTCCTGACTTACCAATCTCAAGCGCAGTTTTAATAGCTTCTCTCCTATTTTCAACAATTTTATAACTATTGGTATTCAAACCTTCTATAATGTCATTTATTATTGACATAGGTTCCTCACTTCTAGGATTATCAGAAGTAACAATAGCTATATCGCTTAGCTCTGTGCCAAGCTTTCCCATCATAGGTCTTTTAACTTTATCTCTATCTCCACCACATCCAAATACAGATATTAGTCTATTAGTAGTAAACTCTCTAGCGGTTTTAAGTATATTCTCTAACCCATCTGGAGTATGAGCGTAATCAATTATTACTTCATATGGAATATCGTATTCAATAGCTGTTCTCTCACATCTTCCTGGAACAACCGCCTTATTTAGGCCTTTAACTATTGATTTCATTTCGATACCTAAGTGCATAGCTAAAGTTATTACTGAAAGTGCATTATAAACATTATATAAACCAGGCATCTGAAGATTAAATTCATATTCTTTGTTATCTAAAGTTACATTGAACTTGACACCTTTTGATGAGTTAACAATATCCCTAGCTTTTATATCAGTATTTTCATTAATACCGTAAGTAAATACATCTGTTTTTATATTTTTACTTTTCAAATCTGCAATTATATTTTTCCCATAATCGTCATCTAAATTTATTACAGCCTTATCTGTCCTCTCAAACAGTTTAAATTTAGCATTATAATAATTTTCAAATGTCTTATGAAAATCCAGATGATCTCTTGTTAAATTTGAAAATATTGCGCCTACAAACCTTATTCCGTATACTCTATCAAGTTCTAACGCATGTGAAGAAACCTCCATAACACAATACTCAACCTTCTCTTGAACCATTTCATTAAAAAGTTCTTGAAGTTCTAAAGATTCAGGAGTAGTTCTTTCTGTCTTAATAACTCTATCTCCGATGTAGTTCGCTATAGTTCCTATTAATCCAACTTTATAACCACTATCCTCAAGAATCTTTTTTGTCATAAAAGCAGAGGTTGTCTTACCATTTGTTCCAGTTATGCCTATCACTTTCAGCTTTTCTGTAGGTCTTTCATAATAATTTGAAGCTATCAATGCCATCGTCTTTCTTGTATCTTTTACCTTAAGTACAGTAATGTCTTCACTAATACTTAGATCATCCATACAAAATACTACCTTAGCTCCATTTTTTACAGCACTATTTGCAAACTTATGACCATCACTTGCAAAACCTTTAATGCAGAAGAAAATATCTCCATCTTCAGTTTTCCTATTATCATAGGTAATCTTATTTACATTTTGATCCAAACTTCCTTTTATAAGTTCAAATTCTATTTCATTTAATAAGTTTCTTAGAAGCATTGTCCACTCATCTCCTTAAATAATATGCTATTAAATCCTCCTAAATGATATATAGATATACATTCTGATAACTAAGTACCAAATATTAATTAATATTCATTAAATGCTGCTTTTATAAATATTGCGGCAATATAACAAAATACTAGCATGTGGCTAGAAGCCACATGCTAATTAATCATCTACATCATCACTTAAGGTAAGTCTGATAGAATCTCCTTTTTTCACAACTTCTCCTGGTTTAATACTTTGTTCATCAACCATAAGACCTTCTCCAGAGAAATCACCTTTAAGACCCACTTTTTCAAGAATTTTAGTAGCTCCCTCTTTAGTATAGCCCTTTATGTCAGGAACAATAACATCTTTATTATAATTTCCTGAACTTCCACTGTAAAGATTGACCTTACTGCCTTCCTTTACTGTATAACCAGGTGTAGGCTTGATATCTGTCACATACTCTCCCTGTCCCTCTATATCAAAATCTAGCTTAAATTCCTTAAGTTTTTTCTTAGCTTCATCTATTTTCATCCCTCTAACTTCAGGAACAATTACGTCAGGAGCGCTTACAATGCTACTTGTATCCTTTGATATAGCAGAAGGATCTAAATAATTGAATATATCGTTAAATACTGTTTTTGCTACTGGCACAGCAATAACACCACCATAATACTCTCCTGCACTTGCTTCATCAATTGAAACCATAACAGTAAGCTTTGGATCACTCGCAGGGGCCATTCCTACAAAGGACGAAATATATTTTCCACTTTCATAGGTTCCATTAGTTGGATTTACTTTCTGAGCTGTTCCTGTTTTACCCGCAATATGATACCCTTCAATATATGTCCTCTTTCCAGACCCTTCAGAAACAACTTTTTCAAGATAATCTCTTAGTTTTGTTGTCTTTTCTGCACTTACTACTTGTTGTGTCTTAGGATCAAACTTTCTATCAACTACTCGCTTTCCTTGATCATCTACATGACTTACTTCTTTCATTACATGAGGTTGAATCCATGTACCATTGTTAGCAATTGTATTAAATGCAGCCATGAATTGGATAGGATTTACTGTGTTAGTTTGTCCAAAGGAAATAGTTGCAAGGTCAATATCAGTTATTGTTGCAGCTGATTTAGTTATCCCCTTAGCTTCACCAGGAAGATCTACTCCTGATTTTGCACCAAACCCAAACTTCTTTATATATTCAGCTAATTTTTCCTTACCTAACTTCTTACCTACTTCTATAAATCCCATGTTACATGAATTTTTTATTATCTCTCCAAAGGTCTCTGTTCCATGTCCACTTCTTTTCCAACACTTTATAATTCTGTTTAATACTCTAACACTACCTGAACAAGAATATGTCTCGCCTTTATCAGCGACCCCTTCTTCCATAGCAGCTATTGCTGTAAAAACCTTAAATATAGATCCCGGTTCAAAAGAATCACTTACAGCTCTATTTCTCCACATTTTCTGAAGCTTGTCTGTAGCTGTTGCTCCATCGAAGTTTTCAGCTCCCTCATAAGGAGTATTTGGATTGAAATCTGGCTTGTTTGCCATAGCTAATACTTCTCCAGTTTTAGGATCCATAACTATAACACTTACTGCTTTTGCTTTATTGTCGCTTAAAGCTTGCGCTGCAGCTTTATCTGCAAACATTTGTATTTGTCTATCAATAGTTAACTCTACATCTTTACCTGGAATTGGAGCCGTGAAACTTGAAATAGTATATGGCAAGTCTTCACTTTTTCTGTTAATTTCAGCTATTCTCACTCCTGGCATTCCTGAAAGTTCTTTGTCATATTGAAGTTCTACTCCATTAAGCCCTTTACCATCAGAATTTGTATTTCCTAGAACATGAGATAATAAATTATTGTTAGGATAATATCTCTTCGTATCAGGAGATACCATTACTCCATTTATTTGTAGTGCTTTAACTTTATCAGCAATATCTTTTTCTATTCTTCTAACCACATGCGCCGCTCCAGCATCCGCTCCGCTAGGCAGCTTAGTATTAAGTTTATCCAATATTTCTTTTTCAGTAAGGCCTAATGCAGTTGCTATTTTAGGAGCAATATCCTGGCTTGTAAGTTTATGTTTCCTTAAGTACTCTCTAATAGCGTTTAAGTCAAAATCTACTCTATAGACGTTACCACTAACAGCTAATTCTGAGCCATTGCGATCTAAAATCTTTCCCCTTACAGCATCTATTTGCACTTTACTTGTCCATTGTTCAACAGCCTTAGTTGAATATTCGTTGCTCTTAACTATCATTACATACGCTAATCTTAAAGTTAATCCAAAGAATAAAATAGTTAAAAAAACTACTGTTATCCACATTCTCTTCTTAGTGGTAGCTTTATCCCTGTAATTATGCTCAATCAATAACTATACCTCCAAAAACATTGCTCGATCATTCAGAAATAAAGTTATTCTTTAATATTAACTTATTTAATATTTAACTATTCTACTGAACTTTATTTTTCCAGATGCATTATTTATCGATAAATATATCCCCTTACAAATAAACTATGCTTTCAAATATTCTCTGTATTAAGCAATCTTTTATTTTGAACATAAACTACTTCAATCATTAGAGTAAGATAGAAACCCTTATAAAAATTTCTTTCTTACTCAATTAACACTTGAAGTAGTTTAACAAAATACATAAATATACCAAGACAAATTTAGATGATAAATTAGCCCTCATTTTATACAAAAATATTCATCATGGATTTTTAAAATTCAAAGAACAAATTAAACATCTTAACACAGCTTAGATAAATATATCCTACTAGAATAAAAATTCTTTAATCTTAGCTAAAAGACTCCAACTATTATTAGTAGCATGCTTGTCCTTTACGTTTGCAGCAAAATAATTTTCGTTAGAATTTGTTCTTAAGACGTCCCCATCCCCTGGGATAATCATTCCTAATTTACTTTCAGCTGTCGTTTTAATTGTATCTAACGAAGAAGATTTAAGTATTTCAGCCTTTAACGATTCATTTTCAGCACTAGTCTCCTTTATATCTGCGTTTATTTGAGTTAGCTGAGCTTGAACAGTATAGACCTTTACATCTCTCCAAATTGTTGCAATCCCTAAAACAAAAAGCATTACAATAACCTGAGTGGCAGCTCTTCTATTTCTTTTTTGTCTTTCCTTCAGTCTCCTATCTCTATCGATTTTAGACTTTTTAAGATCCTCATATTGTTTATCTCTTTGTGGGTCATTGACCTTTCTTTTCGGATTTAACGCTGTATTACCGTTAACATAATCGAATTCCTTCACTACCAACTTATTCACATCCCTACCATAATATAACTACTTTATTTATTTTTTTGTACAACCCTTAACTTAGCGCTTCTACTTCTTGGATTTTCCTCAACTTCAATATCTGATGGTTCTATAGGTTTTCTAGTTAATACTTTCACTTCCGAAACCTTTCCACACACACAAACAGGAAATTCCTTAGGACATGTGCATGGATTTTCAAGTTCCTTAAAAACAGTTTTTACTATTCTATCTTCAAGAGAATGGAAAGTTATTATAGCCATTCTGCCATCATCATTTAATCTTCTTACACCATCTGTAATTGCCTTATCAAGAATAAATAGCTCTTTATTTACCTCGATTCTTATAGCCTGAAAAGTTCTCTTTGCTGGATGAGGCCCTTCTCTTCTAGCCTTAGCAGGTATTGCTGCTTTTATTATGTCAACTAGCTGAAAGGTCGTCTCTATCGGACCCTTCTCTCTCTCTCTTACAATAAAGTTAGCAATTCTACTAGCAAAGTTTTCTTCTCCGTATCTTTTTATTACTTTAAATAATTCCTCGCTGCTATACCCATTTATTACTTCATAAGCTGAAAATTTATTTTCCCTATTCATCCTCATATCAAGAGGAGCATCTTGCATATAACTAAAACCTCTCTCACCAGCGTCTAGCTGATATGATGAAACCCCTAAATCCATAAGTATTCCATCAACTTTTTCTATATTTAAAGTAGTTAAAATAGAATCTATGTTATAGAAGTTATCATGAACTAGTGTAACTCTAGCCCCATATTCTTCAAGTCTCTTACCTGCCGCGCTTAAAGCATCTTTATCTTGATCAATTCCTATAAGTCTTCCTTTGTCAGAAAGTCTTTTTACTATCTCTGAAGAATGTCCAGCACCACCTAAGGTACAATCTACATAAATTCCATCTTCCTTTATATTTAAAGCTTCTATACATTCATTTAACAACACTGACACATGCTTAAATTCCATATCGTTTCTCCTTATATTCCTAAGTCACTCATCTTTTCTGCTATAGCATCAAAATCTATATCAGAATTATTGTAGTTTACCCACTTTTCCTTGCCCCATATTTCAATTCTAGTTAAAACTCCAATACTTACTATTTCCTTATTTATTGCTGCGTATTCAATAAGATTTTGAGGAATGACACCTCTTCCCTGTTTATCAGTTTCTATCTCAGTTGCCCCTGAGAAAAAGAAACGCACAAAGGCTCTAGCGTCTTTATTAGTTAGAGGAAGACTTTTAAGTTTTTCTTCTAACACCTTCCACTCTGTTAATGGATAAACGTATAAGCATCCATCTAATCCTTTAGTCATGATGAATTTATTGCCTAGTTCTTCTCTAAATTTAGAAGGCATGATTATTCTGTTTTTATTGTCCAACCCATGTTGGTATTCCCCTATAAACATCTCACACCTCAAACTAGGTATAAATGTGGAAAGCGTCACCACTTTACACCACTTTTCACCACTTTAACTTTATTATTCTATAAAAAATTTAAAATCCCTCCTTTTTTATAGATTTTTTAATTTTTTTCAAAATAAAATTAATATTTAGCCATAGATATAATCCTTATTTTGGTTATTATTCATACAACTTACAAAAACATAATAATTACCGCATTAAATATCACTTTATTACCATAAATAGGAACAAAAAAAAAATCGCCAAAGTGTTCTTCACTTAGCGATTTTTTTGCACATCTGCCTTTCTAGACTTATATGAATAAAAACGACAGACAAATAAATTTTATTTTTTCCATATAGATATAAAAGGCTAATAATTTAAATAAAACTATACATTAAATCTAAATAATATAACGTCTCCGTCTTTTACTATATATTCTTTACCTTCTAATCTGTATAACCCTTTTTCTTTAGCCGCTGCTTCTGATCCACAGTTTACCAAATCATTGAATGCTATAACTTCAGCTCTGATAAATCCTCTTTCTATATCTGAGTGTATCTTACCAGCTGCTTGTGGTGCCTTCATTCCTGTGGTAATAGTCCAAGCTCTTATTTCTTGTGGTCCAGCTGTCAAGTAACTAACAAGTCCAAGTAGTCTATAGCTTACGTTTATTAGCTTATCTAAACCTGCTTGATCTAAACCATATTCTTCTAGTAATTCTGCCTTTTCATCATCTTCTAATGAAGAAAGTTCTTCTTCTAATTTTGCACATATTACAACTACTTCTGCATTTTCTCCAGCAGCATGCCCTTTAACAATCTTTACATACTCATTGTCAAGATTGCCTTCCATCATATCATCTTCTGATATATTGCAAACATATAGAACAGATTTTGAGCTGATTAGGAACAATGATTGAACAAATTCATTTTCCTCTTCAGTAACTTCTAATGTTCTAACCGGCTTATTTGATTCTAAATGAGCCTTCATTCTTTCCATTAAAGCATACTCTTCTTTTGCCTTTTTATCACCTGATCTTACAAGCTTCATTGCCTTTTCCATTCTTCTTTCAAGAATTTCTAGATCAGAAAATATAAGTTCTAAGTTTATTGTTTCTATATCTCTTATAGGATCTACTGAACCTTCAACGTGAACAACATTTTCATCATTAAAGCATCTAACCACATGACAAATCGCTTCAACTTCTCTTATATGGGATAAAAACTTATTTCCAAGTCCTTCGCCCTTGCTTGCTCCTCTTACTAATCCTGCAATATCATAAAACTCCACTGAAGTAAAAACTTTCTTTTTAGAATTATACATTTCTTGTAGTACATCTAATCTTTTATCCGGAACACTAACAACACCTACATTAGGTTCTATAGTACAAAATGGATAATTTGCTGATTCAGCGCCTGCTTTAGTAATAGCATTAAATAAAGTACTTTTCCCTACATTTGGTAATCCAACAATACCTAATTTCATTTATGTACATCCTTTCTAACTTTAATACCACGTAATAGTTTTAAATATTGAAAAGCCTTAATTAAAAATATTTAATTTTTTGTTTCATAAATAATAAGGCATTAAATTCAAAATCGAAATAAAGTGGTAACTTTAAACTAATAAATAACACTTATAAGATTATACCTTAGTAAAGACAACATTTCAACAAGTTATATTATGTGGAATTAATGGCTATATAACACCAGTATCCTAATAGATTTTATGAAAACAATATAATCGAGGTGATTTAAATGAATTTTTCTTTTTTAAAAAACACTTTAATAAATATTTCACTTATTACGTCCATAGCTACTACAAATGTTAGCTTCGACCTTAGTAAATTTGATTTTTTTAAATTTAATACACATACAGAACATTCTTTAAGCAACAAGGAATACAGTTGGTATTATATGTGGAATAAAAATTCTACACCTGATGCTCCGAAAGAAACTAAAAACTTCGTATTTAATTATGATAGTTATTATATTGGTGATACTTCTAAGAAAGTACTGTATATAACTTTTGATGAGGGTTATGAAAATGGAAATACAGGCAAAATACTAGATGTACTAAAAGAAAACAAGGTTCCTGCGGCCTTTTTTGTGGTAAAACCTTATATCCTTCAAAACCCAGATTTAATAAAACGTATGGATTCAGAAGGACACCTTGTTTGCAATCATTCTTCTCATCATCCTTCTATGGCTTCAGTAACTGATCCTGAAAAATTCAAAAAGGAATTTACTGAAGTTGAAGAGGAATACACAAAACTCACAGGTAAAAAAATGCCACCTTACTTTAGACCACCAATGGGGAGATATAGTGAAGCTTCTTTAGCTAAGACTAAGGATTTAGGTTATAAAACAATATTTTGGAGTTTTGCTTATAAAGATTGGTTAGTTGATCAACAGCCAGACCCTGTAGCTGCTAAAAAAAGAATCTTAGAACGAACAAGTGATGGATGTATAGTACTTTTACATGCTGTTTCAAACACTAATACAAAAATCCTAGATGAGTTATTAAAAGAATGGAAGTCCCAAGGATACGAGTTTAAATCTTTGGATGATTTAAAATAAAGTTTGCATTAGATAAACTACTTCAATATATTTGCTTTTACGAAAAAAGCTGATTGAGAAGTAGTTTATTTATTTATAACTTTCAACTTAAACTTTTCTCATTCCAAATATGGTTTTAATTATGTGATATATATATTATAATTGTAAATAACTCAATTATTTTGTGTACAAGAAGGTGAAAAATTTGAAATATTGTGTTTTATTTCCCCAAGCAAAAAATGTGCATTTAATCAAGGATGTAGGAATGATTGCCTACAAACTTCATAAATTATATTCTGTTGAAAGTTATGTAGCCTGCTACAATAATGATAGATATGATTACATAGATGGTGACCTAAAAGGTCTAAAACTAGATTTTATGAGTAATAAACATAATAATGATATTATCGATGGCTCTTTATATTTAAGAAAAAATGCTAAAACCATAGATGTTCTACAATTATTTCATGTAACTATGAGATCTGTGGTATATGCAATAGTATATAAGCATTATAATAAAAACGGAAAAATATTTCTTAAATTAGACTGTACTGAAAATTTAATAAGCAAAATAAAGTCTCTAAGCACAGCAGGACGTAAGTTTTTCAATTACTTTTTTAAGAAAGTTGATATAATCGGAGTAGAGCAAAAGAAGCTTTTCAATGAAATACAACTATTATTGCCGAATTTTAAAGAGAAATTTAAGTACATACCAAATGGTATAGATTATGATTTGTTTAAATCAAAAAATATTAAATTTGAGAATAAAGAAAATAACATTCTGCATGTTGGAAGACTGGGAGCAGAGGAAAAAAACTCAGAAATGTTAGTTGAGGCGTTCGTCAAACTAAATGAAAGTAATAATGATTTACCTTGGAATTTAATACTTGTAGGCGAAAATACTGAAGCGTTCACTGATTATGTAGAAACTTGTGTTCAAAAACATCCAAGTTTGATAAATAAAATTAAACTTACTGGTGCAATATCTGATAGAAAAGGCCTTATGGATATTTACGGAAAATCAAAAATTTTCTGTTTAACCTCTCACTTTGAAAGTTTTGGAATTGTTCTTATAGAAGCAGCTGCTCTTGGCAATATAATCATCTCTACCAATGTTGGAATTGCAAATGAACTAGTGGCGGATAATGGTGGAAGTCTAATTGAGGATTCAAACACTGAAGATTTAGCAAATACATTATCTCACTACATTTCAAATGAAGATATTGAAAGGCTTTCAACAAACAATGTAAATCTTATACAAGAAAACTATGATTGGGATAAAATAGTAATGAACCTATATAGCGAAATTACCAGATAGCAAGGAGATTTTATGAACAAGAAACCTTTAGTATTTATAGTAATATTAAATTTTAATTCTTATAAAGAAACTCTTAGATGTTTAGATAGCGTTCTAAACATAGATTATGATAATTATAAAGTTATTGTTGTAGACAACAATTCCAATGACAACTCAGTTGAAGTATTACGTCAAAGTGCTGACAAATTCACACTCATAACTAATAATACAAATTTAGGATACGCCCATGGCAACAATATAGGAATAGAATATGCACTAAAACACAATCCTGATTACGTATGTATTTTAAATAATGATGTAGAAGTTGAAAATGATTTTTTATCAAAAATAATCTCATACTTGGAGATAAACAAAGGTGCTGGAATAGCCGGGCCATGTATCTGTGATTTTGAGGAAAGAGATAAAATACAATCTATGGGAGCAAACATTAATTTATTCACTGGTCTCGCACAAGCAAAAGGTAAGAATGCTCCATACAGTTCCTTAACAGATAAAACTTTATCTGTTGATTATCTTGGTGGTGCATGCTTCGTTGCAAGAACTGAGGTCTTAAAAAAAATAGGATTAATCCCTGAAATGTATTTTCTGTTTTTTGAAGAAACTGAATTTTGCTTAAAAGCTAAAAGAGCTGGTTTTGATCTTACTTGCATTACAGACAGCAAAATTTATCATAAACAATCGGCTACAATTTCTAAGTACAAAGGATTAAGTTATTTCTTTTTGAATAGAAACAGAATTGTATTTATGAGAAGAAACGCAAAATTTTATCATAAGATACTTTTTTCTTTTTATATTCTTATAGAAACCGTAGGAAGAATGCTTATCAAAAAGGAACCTATATCTATTTTTAAAACTTATTTATCAGGCTTAAAAGCTGATACTAATAAGATAGATATGAAAGAGGTTAATCAATTTTTGGGATAATTATATTGAAATACTGAAATTAAATTAGAGATGTACAAAAGTTTAGGAGGTTTTTTATATGTATTTTAAAGATAAGAGCATTAATGATTTTATAGATGAGTTGAGTTCAAGTAGTCCTGTACCAGGTGGTGGTGGTGCAGCTGCAGTATCAGCTTCCCTATCAACAGCTTTAAGCAGTATGGTATTTAATCTTACGGTAAATAAAAAGGCCTTTGCTAGTATTAGCGAAAATGAAAAGGATATAGTATTTGCCGCAATGGATAGCTGCAGGAAAAAGACAGAGGATTTTCTAAGTTTTATAGATAAGGATGGAGAAGCTTTTTCAAGTTTAATGTCGGCTTATAAATTACCAAAAGATACAGAAGAAAACCTTGAAGTAAGAGAAGGACAAATTCAAGCTGGTCTTCAGAATGCGATGTTAGTTCCATTAAACCTTGCAAAAGAATTAGTTGATGTGATGGAACATATTAAAACTGCTGCTATGTATGGAAACACAAATGTAATTTCAGATGCTGGTGTTTCTGCTATACTAGCTTATGCATCAATAGAAAGTTCAATTTTAAATGTAATGGTAAATTTAAAGTTTATACAAAGTGATTCTAATATTCAAATAAAAGAAGATTGCAATAATCTATTGAAGAAAGCTGAAGAACTAAAAAAAGTAATAATGACTTTAGTTTATGATAAAATTTAATATATTAATGTAAAAATATGCTGTTGTATAGTGTATTAAAGCCCTAAATATTACGAAAGCCATGTATAAATGGAGAGCTAATTTCTCTATTATGCATGGCTTTATTCGTATTAAATTAAGATTATCTTTAATTTCAACATGGTGCTTTAACACCTCTCATAATTACTTGCTTTCAGCCTTTTTAAATAGACCTATCCTATTTAGGAAAACAATAAATATAAATTTAGGGATTTTCCCCAATCTTTTTATTCTAAAAGGCTCCTTCCAAACTCTATATAGCCATTCAAGCCCTAATTTTAGCATTATTTTCGGAGCTCTATTTAATTTTCCAGCAAAAATATCAAAGCTTCCTCCAACTGGCATATATATGCTGCACGGTAATTGTTCCATATTTTCAATAATAAAGTTTTCTTGTTTTGGTGATCCCAGTGCCACAAATAACATGTCAGCTTTAGAAACTTTTATATCTTCAACAATTTCATTCATTTCATCATCTTTAAAATATCCATTCCTACATCCACATATATCAATATTTTTATATTTGCTAATGATATTGCTTTTACATCTCTGAATTACATCCTCTGAAGCTCCTAATAGGTAAACCTTATATCCTTTTTCATTTGACAACCTTAAAAGTTCATCCATTACCTCAATCCCTGCAATCTTTTCTCGAACTGGTTGTCCAGCAATTTTAGCTGAAACAACCGTTCCAACACCATCAGGAATTATTATAAAATCATCACTGTTAAATCTATCAAAAAGATTTTTATTATTCATACCGTTAAGCAAAACTTCTGGATTACCTGATATTATGCATATCTTTTTCTTAGTAAAAACCAATTCTATTAATTTACTCTTACTTTGATTAAAAATCTTATAGCCAAGTATATTACTGAACACTTTATCTACTCTCCATTGTTTTATCATAGACTTTAAGTACATCTTTAACAAATAAATCTACTGTAAAGTTCTTCTTATAATAATTATAGCCACTTTTCCCAACATTAATAAGTACATCTTTATTATCTAATATATATTTAAGCTTTTCATATAGCTGCTCTACACTTTCAGGATCTACTATAAAACCATTGTTTCCATCCTCTATCATATCAGTAAGTGCACCAACTCTTGTACATAGTATGGGTTTAGCTAAAGTCATTGCTTCTAATACTGCATAAGGCATACCTTCTTTTACTGAAGGAAGTACAAACAAATCCATGCAGTTTATTAAATCATAGTTATCTTTTCTAAAACCTAAAAACTTTATGTTGTTATACCCTTCTGCCTTTTTCATCATTTCTTCTTTAGTCTTTCCATCTCCAATTAGAAGACAAGAAAATTTATACCCTTCATTTGTTAACTTAATCAAAGCATCTATAAAATATCGATGCCCTTTAGTTTCATAAAAATTAGCAGCAACTCCTAATACAAAATCATTTTCTACTTGAAGCTGTTGTTTCAAAACATCACAGCTTTTAAGAGATTTTCTATCAACTTCATTTACTGCATTAGGTATATAATAAATATTTTTCTTACGTCCCAATTTATAATCAATTGCACACTGATAGTCCTTCTTCGAAACTGCTATCAATCTATTTCCAAATAATGCACCTATCTTTTCAATAGCTATATATATTTTTCTTTTTGAGCTACTCATAGGTTCATTAAATACAAAACCATGAGCAGTATAAGTTACAATTTTTACTCCTGCAAGTCTTGCAGCAATCCTACCAACCAAACCAGCTTTTGAACTATGACAATGTACGATATCAAACTTTTCTTTTCTAAACATCTTTATAAAGCTTATTATTGCTTTTAAATCGTAAACTAAAGATATTTCTCTTTTCAAATTTGCTACTCTCTTAAAATCTATATTTAGTTTCTGTAGTTGCAGTTCTAGACCTGATCCTTGCCCTGCATATACCTTAACCTCATTGCCCAACTTCTTTAATTCCTCACTTAAGATCAAAAGATGTTTTTGAGCTCCGCCCATTTCTGCCTGAGTGATTATTTGAGCTACTTTATATGACATTTTCTCACGCTCCTAAAAAGTACTTTTTTTCTTCCTATAGGAAAAAAGTATTGCGACAATTATCCAAAAATATGTTGCTACCTTTGGTACAAATAGAATGTTATCAAAGCAATTCATAACTAGAAAAGGTATCAGCCCAACAACAAAACCTTCTATAAAGAATGAGTTTAGTGATTCACCTTTGTTTTTTATAAAATAAAAGGCTTCTCTTAAAATTAATAGAAGAATTACAATAAAGCTTAACTCTCCAATAACTCCAAGTTCACTTCCAACCTTTAAATATGAATTATGACTTGGAAAAACATCTACACCTTCTTCTTTAAACTGAGGGTACATTTTTACATACTTAGGATAATTAGTTATAAAGTTACCATTACCTACTCCACCTATAGGATGATCTTTTATCATTTTAGCGGCTACATTCCATATCTTTATTCTTGAATCGTTTTGTGTTTTGTCAGTAATTTGTTTTATTCTACTTAGAGCACTCGGCATAGTAAATAAAACTGCACCAATAGGTACTATTAATATCAATATTCTTTTTCCAAAAATAAATATTAATAATATTATTCCTACACCAAGACCTATCAATGCACTCCTTGACATCGACATAACTATATTAGAAAAACATAAAACAGTTGTAATTATTATAGATATTTTTAATGTAATGTTTTTTTGTTTTACTCTCATCAAAGATACTAAAGGAAACAACATAAGCACCTGAAAGGCTCCTAAGGTATTTGGATTATCTAAAGTTGCCTGTATTCTTGGTCTTGCAGATGAATATATATGCATTTCTGCTCCAATTCCAGTAAAGTATTGTATTATTCCTAAAATCGAAACAATAAAAGTAGTAAAGATAAGTGTAAAGATAACTCTTTCTTTTTCTCTTTCATCAAAACACTGGCTCACCAAATACATTGTTACAATATAAGTAAAGAATCTAATACTCTCCTTTATTGCAAGAGATTTGTCAGTAGCATAAAGTGCAGATAAAACCATTATTCCTAGGAATATTATTAATGCTATATAAATTTTGTTTGTTATGAACTCCATAATATTCTGCTTTATTTTATATACCTTTTTTGTTTTTATTATTTGAAATACGTATAAAACAACTGCTAAAAACAATACTATTTGTGATAGATTACTATAATTCTTCCCGTTTATTTCTGAAGGAATCAATGGAATTAAAAATATATAAATACAGAACAAAATATTTGCAAAGTCTTTCATTGTAGTATTTCCCCCTATAATAATAGGAGACTAAAGAGCCTCCTATTTGGTAATTAGTCTTCGATTTTATCTATAGTTATTTCAGCATTAGTAGTCTTTATCAGCTTTGTCAAAGGCAGATCATCCTTTAAGCCTTCTGAACTTTCTTTCATAAACATTATTTTTATAGTCTGTAAGATTAGTTTTAAATCAAGAAGTATAGAGTAATTCTTGATATATAATATATCATATCTTGCCTTATCTTCTGGAGTAGTTGAATACTTACCTAGCACTTGAGCAAGTCCTGTAAGCCCTGCTTTCACAATGGTTCTATATTTATAATCTGGTATTTCATCTTTAAACTGTTCTACGAAAAATGGTCTTTCTGGTCTAGGCCCAACTACACTCATATCTCCTAAAAGTATATTAAAGAATTGTGGCAGCTCATCAAGCCTTGTAGCTCTTAAAATTCTTCCAAGCTTAGTTATTCTAGGATCGGACTCTCCAGCAAGCACTGGTCCAGTAAGTTTCTCAGCATTCATTACCATAGTCCTAAACTTTAGCACAAAAAAACTTTTTTCATCTATAGTAACTCTTTCTTGCTTGTAGAATATTGTTCCTCCATCAGATAACTTTATTGCTGCTATTACAATAAGCATAATAGGGCTAGAAAGTATTATTCCCACTAAAGATACAATTATATCCAGTAAGCGCTTAAAGAATCTTGCCTCTAAGGTTAATCCTAATTTTTGAACTTTAAACATCGGGATATCATCAGCTCTGTTTAACTTTGAATTAAGTATTGCAATCTCGTATATATCAGGAATTATATATATACTTTTTCTACTTGCAAGACAACTGTCTACTATTTTCTTTTTAACATTTAGTTCTACATCATTACATATAAAAACTACATCTACATTATCTAGATAGTTGTCAATATTTTTACTTTTACTACCACATATATACTTTATTTTATATAAATCTCTTTGCTTTAATAATATCTTCTTAGTTAAATATTCCAGCGAACTTTCTCCTATAACTAAACACTCTTTTACACCATGAAAAGATCTGTTTATCTTCCACACAACAGTTCTCCAAATAGATAAAATCACAAATTGTACAATAGTGCTTATAACAAGAACCATTCTTGGATACGCAAAACCACGTGCAAAAAAGGTTATTCCTGCTGTTGTTATAAATAACGCGGCAACTGTTAAACCTATTGAATATATAGTTTCTGTAACACTCTTCTTAAGTAAATCACCAAGCCCAAACACATACATATATATTAAATAAGCTATAACTATAAAAGGTATTATGTTAATAAATGGATTAAAGTTGTAATCTGGTGGGGTTGACTTAAACTGTATTAAAAAAGACAGATACACCGAAAAAACAACTAAAACTGCATCTATAAAATAAGTACCAAATTTAAAAAACTCTGTAACTATATTGTTCCTCTTCATAAGTCACCTCTAAAACTTTTAAACTCTTAATAATTTTACACTCAATATATTTTAAAGTCAAATTATATATATATTAATAAAAGAATCAATGAAACGACTTTCTTAAATAATTTATTTGCGCATCTGCCTTTCCGAATGCATATGAGGAACATTTAGCAGGCAAACGAGTTTAATTTTTTCTGTACTTCCTAAAAAGCTATGCTAAACACTTAAAACCTCTAGGTTTAGATGTCATAAAATTCTTATACTTTTCTTTACAGCAAAAAAAGAAGCAATTAGATATACTAATCACTTCTTACTAAATAACCTAGAAAATAAACTTGCTTTCTTTAATTCTCTTACCGACAACGGAGAAACATCTTCCCCGTTCAATATATTAATTTCATTTTCTTTAATCCACTTATGTAATTCAGGGTTAAGTTCTTTTATATTAGAAAAGGCTTTTTTAATAAAAGTGTTTCTTCTCTCATTGTTATGTCCATCGCTTCCAACCATATGCACTAAATTTCTCTTAACTAGTTGTTCCGCAGCTTCCTTTATTGTATTTCCATAAGCACCAGTTAAGCTTCCAGCATTAATCTGTGCAAGATTTCCTTGCTCAACAAGATTTTTTAATATTTCTGGATTATTTGAAATTTTAAAATTTCGTTCTGGGTGAGCTAATATAGGAGTAACACCTTTTAGCCTCAGCTCATAAAATACATCTTCAGTATATAGCGGAAATTCTCTCATAGGAAGCTCTATAAGCATATATTTTCTATCATTGAGACACCAGATCAAACCATTGTTATAAAGTTCCAAAAGATTAGGAGTTATATAAACCTCTAACCCTTTAATAACATTAATCCCCATATCTTGACCTATTTCCTTAACCTTTAAAAAGGTACTATCATAAATATCTTTTTGTTGCTCGAATTCACCAGGTATATAGTGTGAAGTGGCGCAAATATGTGTTGCGCCCTCCAGGGCAGAATTCTTAAGCATATCTTTTGTTATATCAAAAGACTGTGATCCATCATCTACATTAGGTATTATATGGCTATGAAAATCAATCATCATATCACCTACTCTTTTTCATAATAACCATAATACTTACTATAGTAGTACTCGTTTGCTTTAGTTGGAACCATGTTTAATACTACACCAACCAGCTTCCCGCCTACCTTGTCCAACATTTCTTTAGATTTTGCAATTGCTTTCTTTTCCGTCTTTCCATAAGAAGCTACAAGTAATGTTCCGTCAGCATTAACAGAAAGTATCTGAGCATCAGTAACTGCTAAAACTGGAGGTGCATCTATTAGAACTATATCAAATATTTCCTTAAATTCATTAAGATATTTAGTCATTGATTTGCTACCTAAAAGTTCCGATGGGTTAGGTGGCAAAGTACCACATGTTAGTATATAAAGATTCTTTATCTCTGTTGCTTTTAAACATTCTTCAATTTTGTTTTCACCTATTATTATATTTGCTAATCCCTTTGAATTTGGAATACCAAATTTCTTATGAATAGTAGGTCTTCTAAAATCGCAGTCTATAAGTAATACCTTTTTACCTGCTTGAGCCATTGAAGTAGCTAAATTTGATATAACAGTACTCTTACCTTCTGAAGGGCTTGATGAAGTTACTACAATTACACGCATTTCTTCGTCAAGCGAAGAGTATTGTATATTTGTTCTTAGAGTTCTAAAGGCCTCAGCCCCTCTAGATTTATTATTAACTAAAGAAATTAAATTCTTATCCATTGGCTTCCTCCTTTATTCTTCAATTGTAGGAATTACACCTATTACAGGAACCCCAAGTAATCTTGTCAATTCTTCTTCATCCTTAACTGTATTGTCAAGATATTCGATTAGGAAAACAATACCTATTGACAACATAAGACCAACAAACAATGCTACTGCAATATTTAAAAGTGGTCTTGGACTGTCTGGACTTGTTGGTTCTACCGCATCATCAACTAACTTAATATTGTCTTGATTGTAAATTTCAATAGATTCCTTTTTTAAGGATTTAGCAATCTGATTTGCAATCTTTGCAACTTGCCCCTTATCCTTTGATTTTACTGTAATAGTTAAAAATTCAGTATCACCTTTAGGTGCAACAGAAATCATCTTAATTAACTGGTCTGCATTCATATCTAAATTCAATTCATTTATTACATCATTAGCAACTGTTTTAGTCTGAACAAAGATACTATATGTCTTAACCATCTTTTGATACATCATCACATCGTTATAGTTTTCCTTTGTAGCAGAGTCACTCTTTTGATTTTGTCCAATCAGTACAGATATATCAGCTTTATAAACTGGTTTTATCACAAAGTAGCTCACTACTGCACTTATCAAAGTACAACTTAAAGTTATTAAAATAACTAATAATAATCTTTTTCTTACAATGTTAAAGTATTCTTTTAATTCCATTAATTATCCCCCTATTATTTTATTTAGCTGTTTAACAATTTCGTCATTTGGCTCAAGTTTGTTAGCTATATCTAAGTGGATCTTTGCATCATCCATTTTTCCGATATTGTAATAGCACATTACTAGATTGGTACATATCTCAACATCTTTAGTTGCTTCAAAAGCTTTTCTAAAATACATTATTGCATTTTCAAAATCTCCCATAGCAGCATAATTTATTCCCAATTCATTTACGGTCTCTACAATAGAACTGTCTATTTCTAAACTCTCATTTAAATAATATATTGCTTTTTCGTAATTATCAAGCTTTCTATATGATAAACCAATATAATAATATATAAGTGGATTATCTTCAAATTTGTCTAATAAAGGCAGAAGTTTTTTTATAGCTTCTAAAGGATTAACATCAATTTCTTCTTTTCCTTTCTCATATGCAACAATATCAGAAACTTCTAAGAAAAGTTGTTCAATCTCAGCTGTTTTTTCTCCACCAAGCCTTATGTATTCGTTAAGTGACATTAAGACCTTTGAATACTCTCCCTCATCTTTTAAAGTCAACGCCTCATACATATAAGGTAAAGCACTCTTAGGATAAGCTTTTTTGTAATTTTCTATATCTTCGAGATGTAAATTTTTAAAATCTCTATTATTTTCTCTTATGGTACTTCCTACTACTAATAACTTTTCAAAGATTTCCTCTTCCCCGTATGACCTACATAGTCCTCTTAAAAGCACATAACTATCATTATAATTTCCTTGTTTAACTTTTGAAGCAACTATTCCTTTAATAGCTTCTTTTGAGTTGCTTATTGAGTCCAAGATATTCTTATAATCTTCATTATAAGAAAATTTCTCATCTGCACCTATTGCATAAAACATACCTTCAATAAATTCATATAATGGTATATCCTTAAGTTCTTGATTTTGTTTTACTTTTTCCGCTAAAAATTCCATACTTACTGGAATAAATAACTCATTATTTTTTAACTTTATTTCTTTATCACTTATCTTTTTTAAAAAAGCCTCAACATTTTTTATTTCTAAAAATAATAGTTTAGATAGCTTATCCTTAAAAAGTGAATTATAGTCCAATACATTCACCCCATTGTTCAATTCTTTCTATAATATTGTAAAATAATTAATTATATTCTTAATGTGTCTATAACGTAACAAAATATATTATATATAGCTATACCACTTCATTTTAGAATCTATATTTTCAAAACTCCTCTCATAAACCAGAGGAGTTTTGAAAATAGTTTGCAACTTGAAGTGGTATTTTTTAGATAAACTTGTTTTTAATAAGATTCTATCTTTTTAGTTTTATCAGCAAATTCTTCAGATAGAAATTGAAAATATATCATTATTAACTGACTTGTTTATCTTTAATTATATTTTCAAATTTAACTTAACTTTTCGTTTATAATTTTCATCACTTCTTCAGTATACTTCTTTATCTTGTTTTCTGCATCTACTAAGCTACTGCCAACAATGGATAAGTATACCTTCATCTTTGGTTCAGTACCAGAAGGTCTAACTACAAACCAAGAATCATCTTCTAAAATATATTTAAGAACATTAGACTTTGGCAAATCTATTGAATTTACAGAATTACCCATAACATCTATTTCTTCACTCTTCTTATAGTCAAATCTCTTAATTATCTTAACTCCATTTACATCAGATACTGGGTTGTTTCTCATATTATCTATGCAACTTGCTATCTTTTCTTGACCTTCTTTTCCTTTTAACTCAAGAGAAACTAGATTTTCTTTATAGAATCCATACTCATTATAAATATCGATTAAGCCATCATATAATGTCTTACCTTTTGATTTATAATAAAGTGTCATTTCTGCAATTAACATAGATGCAATTACAGCATCTTTATCTCTTACAAACTCTCCTGCTAGGTATCCATAGCTTTCTTCAAAACCAAAAAGATATTTGTGGCTTCCTGTTTCTTCAAACTCTCTAATCTTTTCTCCAATATATTTGAATCCTGTTAATACATCTATTAACGTAACATTATAGTGAGCAGCCATCTTTCTTACCGCTTCAGTTGTTACAATGGTCTTAATTACTGTACCATTGCTTGGTAAACTATTTGTGTCTTTAAGCGCATCTAAAACATAATGCGTTAAAAGCATTCCTGTTTGATTTCCTGTTAAAACTCTATATTCACCTTCATTATCCTTAACAACAACCCCAATTCTATCACAATCTGGATCCGTTCCAAAGATTATATCTGGTTGAACTTCTTTTGCAAGTTCTAAAGCCAACTTAAATACAGCTGGTTCTTCCGGATTAGGATATGATGCTGTCGGAAAGTTTCCATCTGGCTGTTCTTGTTCTTTTACTAAATGTAGGTTTTCATAACCTAACTCATTTAAAACTCTTCTCACAGGAATATTACCTGACCCATGAATCGGAGTATAAATAACCTTTAAATCTTTAGCATTTAAAGCAACTAACTCTTTTCTTATTGTTAACCCTTTAACTGCATCTATATAAGTCTTATCTACATCTTCACCTATATATTGAAGCAGTCCTTTTTCTAATGCTTCTTCTTCACTTAATGATTTAATATCAGCATAATCAGATATTGCATTTACATATCCTATTATCTTCTTTGCTGGTTCATCTGTAACTTGTCCACCATCATCACCATATACCTTATATCCATTATATTGCTTAGGATTATGAGATGCTGTTATTACTATACCTGATTTACAGTTTAACTTTCTAACCGTATATGACAACATTGGCGTTGGTCTTAAATCTTCAAATAGATATACTTTTATACCATTTGCACACAAAGTTAAAGCCGCAGCTTTAGCAAATTCTCTTGACATATTTCTTGAGTCATATGCAATAGCAGCTGACTTACCTTCTGTATACGCTTCATTTATATAATCAGCAAGCCCTTGAGTTGCCTTTCCTACAGTATATATGTTCATCCTGTTAGTTCCTGCTCCAATAACGCCTCTTAGCCCACCTGTACCAAAATCTAATTCTTTATAAAATCTATCTTCAATTTCCTTCTCATCAGTTATACTTCTTAATTCATTCTTTATATCTTCATTAATAGTAGGTGATTGTATCCATTGTTCGTATTTTTCTCTGTATGTCATTATTATCCCTCCTTATAATTTAACATAAAATATTATACACTAAAAAATGGACAATTAAAACTTTTATATACAAATTTATGAAATTATATGAATTATATATATATTAATGGGCCTTTATTTTGCAATTTTTTACGCATCTTATTTTTATAATAAATATTATGAAATTCTCACAGTAGCTCTATTCTACTTTTTTCATACTATAGGTTAATCAATTTTAAAAATCGTTATATAATAGCACTATCACTTAATTTATGTATATTATATTTTTCCAAAGAGTACAAATAAACCCTATGTAGTCATAGGGCTTAGTTATCCTTTTTTCTCTTCTGGCTCCACAGCCTCTACTATCTTTTGCTCATAGCTTACAGAACCAAGGACAGTATTTAAGTCATCAACTATTGATATTTCTGCGCCTACTTCCAAATCACATATTTTATAAGTGCTTCCTATAGTAGATTGAGAAACATCTAGCTCTAAAAATTTAGGCAACTTATCAGGAGTACAGCTTACCTTTACTGCTGATTTTTCTTTTTGAATTATAGCTCCGTAGGAATTTATTACGCCCTCTCCTTTAAAGTGAACTGGTACAGTTGTAATAATCTTTTGGTCTTTATCTATGGTTTCCAAATCTAAGTGAATTATCTTATGTGTAACAGGATCTCTTTGAAGCTCTTTAATTAGTACTTTCTTATTTTGTTCTTCTAAGTCAATATCTATTACACCATGCTCTCCATGTTCAGTGATAATTTGATTCAATTCTAACTCACCTATTTCGAACATAAAGTTGTGCATTCCTTTTCCATATACAATGCCTGGAACCTTTCCCGCTCTTCTTGTCTTATTAGCTGTTTTACCTATTTTGTTACTTCTACTGTTCAATTTAATATTTTCCACTTTAATCCCTCCTGCCTTATAGTATTGTCAGAAGAAATAAATATTATTCATATCAATTTTTTTATTGCATTACAGTTACTCATAACATATAATTATATTGTTTTTCATAAAAGATATTTATTTGTTGAAAGAAGGTGCGGTATCAAAGTGTACAGATTTGACCAAAATGAAACTCCTTTGTTTGATGCCCTAATGGAATATGTAGATAGAGATACAATTCCATTTCACGTTCCTGGTCATAAGAAAGGCGTAGGAATAGATGAGGAATTCAAAAACTTTATAGGTGAAAACCCATTTAAGATAGACGTAACGGTGTTTAAATTAGTTGATAGCCTACATCATCCAACAGGACCAATAAAAAAAGCACAAGAGCTTGCTGCTGATGCATATGGTTCAGATGCTTCGTTTTTCTCAATCCATGGAACATCAGGTGCAATTCAAGCCATGATTATGTCTGTGGTAAGTCAAGGTGATAAGATAATTGTCCCTAGAAATGTCCATAAATCAATTACAGCTGGAATAATACTTAGTGGAGCAGTTCCTGTATTTATGCAGCCAGAGCTTGATAAAAAGTTAGGTATAGCTCACGGTGTTACCCCTGAAACAGTAAAAAGAGTTTTAGAAGAAAATAAAGATGCTAAGGCTGTATTAATAATAAACCCTACGTACTATGGTGTTGCAACCGCAATCAAGGAAATTGCTGATATTGTTCACAGTTATGATATTCCTTTAATAGTAGATGAAGCTCATGGTCCTCATCTAAAGTTTAATGAAAAACTCCCTATGTCTGCAATGGAAGCAGGTGCTGATATCTGTGCACAAAGCACTCATAAAATAATTGGAGCATTGACTCAGTGTTCTTTACTTCAGGTTAAAAGCAATTATATTGATCCAGCTAGAGTTCAGCAAGTTCTGAACTTACTTCAAACAACTTCACCATCTTATATTTTGATGGCAAGTTTAGATTGTGCTAGAAGACAAATTGCTTTAAATGGAGAAGAACTTTTAGATAAAACTATAGATTTAGCTAATTATGCTCGAACTGAAATAAATAAAATTAATGGTTTCTACTGTTTTGGAGAAGAAATACTAGGAAGACCTGGAGTTGTAGCTTTAGATCCAACTAAGATTACTATAACTTGTAGAGACTTAGGAATTACGGGATATGAATTAGATATGATATTATCAAACAAATATCATATACAAATGGAACTTTCTGATTTATATAGCGTGCTTGCTGTAGGTTCTTTTGGAGATACAAAGCAAAGTATAGATAAGTTATTACACGCACTTAGAGAGATATCTGATGAATATTCTTCTAAAGGAAAGGTAAGACCTGACTTTTTAGATATACCATCTATTCCTGAGAGTGTTCTTATTCCTAGAGATGCCTTTAATAGCAGGAAAGAATCAATACTTCTTAGAGATAGCATTGGAAAAGTAAGTGGTGAATTCTTACTTGCATATCCACCTGGTATTCCACTTCTTTGCCCTGGTGAGATAATAACAGAAGAAATTATAAAATACGTTGAAGAACTAAAAGAGGTTGGTCTTTACGTACAAGGTACTGAAGACTCAAAAGTTGAATATATTAAAGTTGTTTCAAAATAAACTTTATATAAAAAATCACTGAAGCGATTTTCTTCAGTGATTTTTTTGCGCATCTGCCTTTCCGAATGCATATGAGGAAACTTACAGGCGACACATTTTTCTTTTTTTATTCTTTTTAATCCGCTTCACTAAATACTTCTATCCCGTTTAACTTTAAAAGTTCTGCTGTGACACCATTTCCTTCAACAATCTTACCAGAAAATGTACCATCATATATCTTTCCAGCTCCACAGGAAGGACTTTTAGCTTTTAAAATTGCTTTCTTAACATTGTTTTTAACAGCTATATCCAGCACTTTATTAGCACCTTTAATAAACTCCTCAGTAACATCTGTTCCATTAGCTGATAACACTTTAGCTCTGCCTTCTAAAACATCCACTCCGCTTCCACCTTGTATTTCTACAGGTTCTCTAGGTGTGCTAAGACCAGCCATCTCTTCAGGGCAAACAAGTATAGCTTCACCCTCATCATAAATTTTCTTTATCTTTTCATTATAGTTGTTCCCACCATTATACTTACAATTGCAGCCACATAAACATGCACTTATTATAATCATATACAAATACTCCGTTTTTACTTTAATTGAACTACAGTAACTCCGGTTCCACCTTCGCCATATTCGCCTAGTCTATAAGACTTAACATGCGGATGACTCTTTAGCATATCATTTATGCTTTTTCTCAGAATTCCTGTTCCTTTTCCGTGGATCAAAGACACTTCTCCAAGACCACCCATATATGCTTCATCCAAGTATTTATCAGCGTTATAACAAGCTTCCTCAGCATCAAGACCTCTTAAATCCACAGAACTAGCTACTGACTTAGTATTAAGATTTGCCTCACGTCTTACCTTTTTCTTAACTTCTTTAGTCTCTTTAGACTTTCTTAGGTCCTTTAACTTAACATTTACCTTCATTATACCAGCTTCAACTTGAACATCGCCTTTTGAATCAGGCATAGTTAATATAATTACTTTCTGATTTAAAGAAGGCAAGAACGCTTCCATTCCTGGTTTAACAACTTCAATTGTTTCGCCATTATCCTTTTCAGCCTTATTTATTACAGCTTCTGTTTTATCGAGCTTATTTCTTAACTTACTTCTCTGCTCTTCTAATTTTCTTCTTGCATCAGAGTCATATCCTAATCTCTCAAGTTCCCTCATATTCTTAAGAATTTGATCTGCTTCTTCTTTGGCTTCTCTAAGGATTTGTTTAGCTTCTCTTCTTGCCTCTCCAAAAGCATTTTCCCTAGTCTTCTCTAAGTTTTCTAACTTTACTTCATATTTTTCTCTAAGCTTTCTAGCATCAAGCTTTAAGATTTCAGCTTCTCTTGCATCTCTCTCTGCTTTCATACTCTTTTCTTGAAGACTCTGTATTAAATCCTCAAATTGAAGCGACTCACTTGAGATTAATTCTTTTGATTTCTCTATTACATCATTACTTAAGCCTAATCTTCTTGATATTTCAAAGGCATTTGATTTACCTGGTATACCTATCAAAAGCTTATAAGTTGGTCTTAAAGTTTCCACATCAAATTCTACCGATGCATTTTCAACACCAATAGTTCTTAATGCATATCCTTTTAGCTCACTATAATGTGTTGTAGCAACTATCTTACAGTTTCTATGCCTTAATGTTTCAAGTATAGCTACAGCAAGCGCTGCACCTTCAGTAGGATCTGTACCTGCACCCAATTCATCAAATAAAATAAGGGATTCATTATCTGCCTCTTCCATTATTGATACTATATTAGTCATATGAGAGGAAAAAGTAGATAAACTTTGTTCAATACTTTGTTCATCTCCTATATCAGCATATATTTCTCTAAAGAAACTTACTGTAGAATTTTCTCTAGCAGGTATCAAAACCCCACTCATAGCCATTATATGAAGTAACCCAACAGTCTTTAAAGTCACAGTCTTACCACCAGTGTTTGGACCTGTTACCACAAGACTTGTAAACTCTCTTCCTAAATATATGTCTGAAGAAACAACCCTTTTAGGATCTATAAGCGGATGTTTAGCTTGAACTAAATCCACTATTCCATTTCCATTAACTGCAGGACATATTCCATCAATATTACTTGCATATTTAGCCTTTGCAAATATAAAATCTAATTCATTTAAAATATTAGCATTATTTCTAACAGCTATAATTTCATCATAAACAAAACCTGACAACTCTTGAAGTATTCTTTCAATTTCAGCTTTTTCTTTTAACATAAGCTCTTTGATTTCATTGTTTATCTTAACCAAGCTCATAGGTTCTATAAAAAGCGTTGCTCCTGTTGAACTTTGATCATGAATAAGCCCTGGTACTGAACCTTTATGCTCTGCTTTTACAGGGATAACATATCTATCACCTCTCATGGTATAAAGGTTATCCTGTAAAAACTTTGAGTTTTCTCTTAAGATAGAGTTAACTTTATCCCTAACCGAAGAATTTTTTTCTTTAAGCGATCTTCTTATATTATTAAGAGTTTGACTAGCTTTATCAGATATTTCTTCTTCACCTATTATTGCAGTGAAGATAGTATCCTCTAACTTTCTTATAGGTGTCAAGCCTGCACATATATCTTCTAATATATTATAAGATTCCTCTTCATCTTTTCTTTTTATGAAATCTATAAATCTTCTAGCACATCTCACCATGTTACCTATTCTGAGTAGCTGCCCTGGATTCAATGTACCACCTTTTCCAGCTCTTGTGACAGCTTCTCTTACATCGTATAATCCTTCAAAAGGTGGTGCTCCCTTCTTTTGAAGCAAGGTTAAAGCTTCTTTGGTTTCTTGAAGATGTTCCTTCACTTCATGTATATTTTCATATGGAGTAAGCTCATCTATAGTATCCTTTGAAGCACCTGTAAGTGCATATTTTTTTATCTCTTCTTTTACTTTATTAAATTCTAGAATTCTTAATGCCTTCTCATTCATAAGATTTCTCCTTTATTCTACTCCTCTTTTATAATGACCCTTTGTATAATTGATATTTTTGTTATCTTCTTCTTTTTTAATCACCCTTATAATACGGCTAGCTTCATTATAATCCTCATCAATAAAATCCACTCTAAAGCTGTTTATTCCAATCTGCTCCATTCTTTCAATCTCATCTATAAGGTTTAAAGGAACGCTATTATATATATGTGATCTACAGAACCTATCAGTAGTCATCACAAACTTTTCCTTCATTCTATCTTCTAAGATAAAATCGTCTTTTATGCAACTTTGATTACAATTATTATTAGAGCTTTTCTGTCCAAAAGTACTTCCTATCGGGCAATACTCACTAACCATCATTTCAACTCTTCCGTAAATTAAAGCTTGATATGAAGCTTTTCTTCCTTTAGTTATGGAAATCATTTCACTCCTATTAAGCTCAACACTTATAGGCAGCACATCAATAGACTTTTCATAAAACTCTGCAGCTTTACTGTTAAATATATTAAGCTTATAATCACCAATTATACTAGTTTTACTATTATATCTATATATAATTCCTGCATTAGCAGTTACAATTCCTTTAATATTATCAATATATTTATCAATAATTGAGCAAACATATTGATACTCATTTTTTATTATATTAGGCACTTTTAAGTATACTTTCGATAAATCTATATTTTTTATATCTTCTTCTAACAAAGAACCTAAGCTTTTTCCGAAAACATCTACTGCATAGTTCTCACAATTGTTTTCAACAACTGCTTTTAACTGTTGTTTAGTTCTTACAGTATATAAAATACCCTTAAATTCTTCAGCATTTCTCTCCTTGTCGTCTGACTTGTCATATTCTACTTCACTTACTTCTCTTTTATATTTCTTTATTTCACTTGCTTCAATAGCTTCAATTAACTCTCTTCTTAAAGCATTTATCGACGATACCGGTACAAACCCTTCTTCAAAACTTAAAAACTCTATAGAATTTATCTTATAAGGCGTTTCCCCAGATTTCATTATATTTTCTTCAACCTTATCTCTAGATAGAGGTTTTTTAAGAGCCGCTTGAACTACTTCACCCTTTACCTCATAGTCTTTATCATTATAAGTTAAAGTAATATTCATAGGCTCGCCAACTTTAAAAATCATAGAAGCCTTCATTTCAATTTTATTTTCAAAAGGATTTAAGTAAGACGGTTTATACTTTTCCATTAGTTCTACATCTAAAGTTTTATAAAGCTTATCGTTGTTCTTATATCTTGCAGGTAATAGCTTCACACTCATACCTTTATCCGCATTTTCTAAGCTATTCTTTCCTGCAAGTATCTTACTTATGGTAAATCCGTCTTTACCACAGCTTATTCCATCTCCTACTGAAACACTTTTTTCTAGAACCACTTCACCTTTACTGTTTACAAATCCTATATATACACCAGTATTTTTAGGATTTTTAAATGCCATCATATCTTTTCCTTCATTTTTATATAGATATGCTTTAGAGAATCCCTCTCTATTAAACAATTGCATAAGTGTATCTTTTGAAGTATTTACATTAAAATCTTTATTTTTATCTATTACACTATCTACTGCATCTCTATAAGCTTCCACTACTCCAGCCACATATTCAGGTCTTTTCATTCTTCCTTCAATTTTTAGAGATGCCGTTCCTGTGTTTACAATTTGTTCCACATCCTCTATTGTACACATATCTTTTGGACTTAGCAAATACCCCTCTTTCTTTGCCTTATCTCCTATCCTTATAATATTATAAGGAAGTCTGCAAGATTGAGCACATCTACCTCTGTTTCCACTTCTTCCACCTATCATGCTGCTCATAAGACATTGTCCTGAATAGCATACACATAGAGCACCGTGAACAAATATCTCAGTTTCTATATTAAGTTCTTTGGATATATATTCAATTTCTTTTAATGACAATTCTCTTGAAAGCACTATTCTCTTGAAGCCACTCTCTTTAAAGAATAAAGCCCCATCACCATTATGCACAGTCATTTGTGTGGATCCGTGAAGTTCTATTTGTGTATATCTTTTCTTAGTTTCATTAAATAAGCCTAAATCTTGTATTATCAGGCCATCTACACCAATTCTATTCAAAAAATCTATATAATTTAAAGCTTCATCAAATTCATTTTCTTTTATCAATGTATTTATAGTTATATATACTTTGACACCATACATATGTGCATAATCCAGAACTTCTTCCAATTGTTCATCATTAAAATTTGAAGCATATGCTCTTGCAGAAAATTTACTTCCACCTAGATAAACAGCATCTGCACCCTTATTTATTGCTGCATATAAACTTTCTTTGCTTCCTGCTGGTGCCAAAAGCTCAATTTTATTCATCAGTTCATCTCTCCTATGATAATGCAGTATAAACTGCTATCCTTCTAATATTGTATAATCCAAAACTATGGCTATATAGTCTTTTATAAAAAATCGTACTCCCCTATTATATCAGAAGAAAAGCTTACTTGTCATGCAAGTAAGCTTTCGAGTATATAATTCTATTTATTATCCTTTACCTTTAAATAAGGCTCTCTTTTCTTTATCTCAGTTGCTAAATTAATTTGACTATCCAAATACTTCTTCTCCAAGTCCATAACTTTATATTTAGAACTTTGAAGCTCAAATTTTATTTCTCTATTTACTAATTTCAATGAGTTATTTTCTTCTAAAAGCTTCTTCGCAGCTGCTTCAAGCTCAGTTATTTGCTCACTTAAATCTTCATGCTCTTCATTTAATTCTACACTCTTTAATTCTTCTAATTCATTATTTTTAGAATTTAAAGCTTCTAATAAGGATGAATTTTTTTCTTCTAAAGAAAGTTTTTCTAGCCTTAAATCTTCTATAGCTTGCATCATAGATAAATACTCTTGTTTTTCTTCTTGTTCTTTTAGTTCTACATCCTCTATGCGTTGCTTAAGCTCATCATTTTCTTTTTGAAGATCTTCAAAATTTCCCAAAAGATCATTATAATCATTATTAACTTTAAAAAGTTCATCTGATATATTTATAGCTGCAAGAGCAGTAGCCGCAACAGAACTAAGTTTATTATTCTTACTTAGTATTTCTTTAACCTTTTCATCAACATATTTAGCTATATAATTTAAGTATTCTTCATCATCTTTTCCCTTTAGATTATAATCAATTCCATTTATTCTTACAGTTACGGAGCCCATAACAACACCTCTTAATAATCAATATCTTTCTTTAATGTTATCATATAAATATATATAATTTCAAAGTTTATTTATACAACTTTAATTTTACTTAATTATCCATCGTTTTAATTGCATATTTTTACCTTTAAAAATCTAGCAATGCAATTAAAATCCTTCGATTTAGCTAGCATACAATTATATACTTTCCTGTACAGTAAAAAAAAGAACCAATCCCTTGATACACAAAAACATGTTAATTCAGAGGGATTGATTCATATTCTATCAATAATTTAATTATTGATTATTTTATCTTAATTGCGCTCCTAGCTTATATTCTAATGAACGTAATATCTTATCATGCACCTTATTTACTTCATTATCAGTTAAAGTCTTATTCTCATCTCTATAAGAAATAGCATAAGCTATGCTCTTTTTACCCTCTGGTATTTGCTTTCCTTTATATACGTCAAATAACTTCACAGTTTCTACTAAATTTCCACCAGCTTTTCTTATAGTTTCTTCAATTTCTTGAACTAATATTGCATCTTCAACTAACAAAGCTATATCTCTTGTTACCGCAGGATACTTTGGTAATGGTTTATACTTTTTCTCTGTTTTAGAATTTGCATAAAGTATATCTAAATCAAGCTCTGCCACATAAGCATTTGTATCTATTCCATAATTATCAGCTACATCAGGATGTATTTCACCAAGTACTCCTACTTTTTCTTTTCCTATAAATAATTCAGCAGTTTTTCCTGGGTGATAACTTACATTTTCACTTTGTCTCTTATATGATGTATTCTTTATTCCCATTGCGTCTATAAGATTTTCTACTACGCCCTTAAGATCTAAATAATCAACAGCTCCATATAGACCTATTGTAAGTATATTTTTTTCGTTAGGTAATTGATTTTCATCAGCCTTTGGTAGATAAACCTTACCAAGTTCAAATAACCTTGCAAATTCATTGCTTCTTGAATAGTTTCTTCCAAGACATTCTAACATTGAAGGAAGTGTAGATGTTCTCATTATACTATAATCTTCACCTAATGGATTTTTAATCTTAACTACATTTCTAAGTTCACTATCTGAAGGTAAATTTATCATATCAAATACCTTAGGACTTACAAAAGAGTAAGAAATAGATTGGTTTAATCCACTTGAAATCATAGTATTTATAACTAAATCATCTAACTTTAACTTCTTATTTTTAGCATCCTTAGGAGAGTTAGCACCAATTACTGTCATAGGTACGTTGTTATAACCGTATATTCTTGCAATTTCTTCTGCTATATCTTCTTTTATTGCTATGTCGATTCTGAAAGTTGGTACAGCTATGATCAAATTATCATTTTCAATAGTTGTTTTAAGCTCTAATCTATCTAGGTATTCTTTCATTTGTTCCTTTGAAAGAGTTGTTCCTAAGAATCTATTCACCCAGCTAGAATCTACTGTCATAGTATGAGGTTCTTTTCTTTCATTATATATATCTATAGTTCCCTCTACTATAGTACCTACTTTAAGTTCTTCTATAAGTGCACAAGCTCTGTTCAAAGCAAGTTCAGCTAAATTAGGATCTATATCTTTTTCGAATCTTGAAGATGCTTCTGTTCTAAGGTTAAGTTTTTTAGAATTTACACGAATGTTAGTTCCATCAAAACTAGCACCTTCAAAGATTACTTCAGTTGTATCATCTTTTATTCCTGATTGAAGTCCGCCCATTATTCCAGCAAGGCCTATAGTTTCTTCACCATCTTTTATACAAAGAACATCTGTATCTAGATTTCTCTCTATCTCATCAAGAGTCACAAACTTTTCATTTTCCTTTGCTCTCTCAACAACAATCTTGTTTGATTTAATTTCTCTTTTATCGAATGCATGCATTGGTTGACCAAGCTCTAACATAACAAAGTTAGTTATATCTACAACATTGTTTATTGGTCTAACTCCAGCTTCCAGAAGTCTTTCTTGCATCCATGTTGGTGATGGTTCTATCTTTATATCTTTTACAGCTCTAGCCATATATCTTCTGCATAAAGCATCTTTTACTTCTACCTTAACGATGTCTTCTATATTGCCTGTTCCACTAGTCTTATATTCTACTGAAGGATTTTTGTACTCTATCCCTAAAGTAGCAGCTGTTTCTCTAGCTATTCCTAGTACACTTAAGCAATCTGGTCTGTTTGATGTTATTTCAAAATCTATTACAGCCTTATTTAGTCCTAATACATCTTTTATATCCTTACCAAGTGGTGTATTTTCAGGTAATATCATAAGTCCATGAACTGGTTCGTCTCCAGCTATTCCCAGTTCTTCTTCAGAACACATCATTCCATTTGAAACAACGCCTCTAAGCTTACCCTTCTTTATCTTTAATCCATTTGGTAAATTTGAACCATGAAGAGCAACTGGAACTATGTCATTTTCCTTCATGTTCTTAGCTCCTGTAACTATTTGAACAGGTTCTTCTTGCCCTACTTCAACTTGACATATAACAAGTTTTTCTGCATCTGGATGTGGCTCTATCTTAAGAAGCTTACCAGTTACAACATTTGTTATATCTTCTCCTGAGGTTATTACTTCCTCAACCTTTGATCCTGATAGAGTAAGTCTATCAGCTAGTTCTTTTGCATCTATATCTATATTTACATAGTCTTTTAGCCATAAATATGGTACTTTCATATTAAATTCCTCCTAAAACTGATTTAAAAATCTCATATCACTTTCGTATAGTTGTCTTATATCATCAATGCCGTATTTAAGCATTACCATTCTGTCTACACCCATTCCGAAAGCAAATCCGCTATACTCTTCTGGATCTATACCACAGTTTCTCAGAACTTGTGGGTGCACCATACCGCATCCATAAAGTTCAATCCAACCACTGCCTTTACATACTCTACAGCCTTCTCCTCCGCAAACGAAGCAAGTTGCATCCATTTCTGCAGATGGTTCAGTGAACGGGAAGTGATGTGGTCTAAATTTAGTTTGAACATTTTCTCCAAACATCTTTTTAGCGAATAATTCTAGAGTTCCCTTTAAATCAGCAAAAGTTATCCCCTTATCAATTACTAAACCTTCCATTTGATAAAATATTGGTGAATGTGTAGCATCAGCCGCATCTGATCTAAATACTTTACCTGGCGATATCATTTTTATAGGCGGTTTTTGTTTTTCCATAACTCTTATTTGCACAGGCGAAGTTTGAGTTCTTAAAACCACGTTATCATTTATATAGAATGTATCTTGTTCACTTCTTGCCGGATGGTTCTTTGGTATATTAAGAGCTTCGAAGTTGTAATAATCTTTTTCTATTTCAGGACCTTCCTCTATAGTAAAGCCCATTGATATGAATATTTCCTTCATATGCTCTAATGTTAAATCTAGTGGATGCCTCTTACCTACTAAATTTTTTCTACCAGGCATAGTTATATCTATAACTTCACCTTCAAGTTTCTTTTTCTTTTCAATATTCTTTATTTCCGAGGAAATCTCTTCTAGTCTACTTTCAATTTCTGCTCTCACTTCATTTGCAAGCTTACCTATGATTGGTCTTTCTTCATTTGTAAGACCTCCCATACCTCTTAATATTGTAGTTAATTCACCTTTTTTACCTAAATATTTAACTCTAATATTCTCAATCTCACTACTGTTTTTTACATCTTCAAGAACTTTTAATGCACTATCCTTGATTTCTAAAAGTTTTTCTTTCATATTGTTTTCTCCTTTCAAAAAGTAAAACTGCATTTTTTTGCAAAATAAAAACCGCCCCTATAAAGGGACGGAGGTTCCGCGGTACCACCCTAATTAGCTTAATACTCTCTTATATATATAACGGTTCCCCGCTAACTACTACTTTATTTCACAGTTAGAACTCCTGAGTGAACTTCAGAATATATATCAATAAAGAGACTTCCAGTCTTTGATCTCTTCTCCCTGTAAAGCTAAAATATTCTTACTCTCTCATTCACAGTTTTTTCATATTCAATTCTATAGCCTATTATACATATTAATCCATGTTAGTTCAATACTATTTGATTAAGTTTTGCCTAACTTTTTCATAAATCATTATAGAAGCAGCTACTGAAGCGTTCAAAGATTCTGCATTTCCTGGCATAGGTATCTTAGCTTTCAGGTCACAAAGCTGATAAATCTCATCAGATACTCCATTTCCTTCGTTACCTACAACTAAAATAATCTTATCACTTAAATCTACTTCATAATAGTTAAAATCAGTATCTAAAGAACTTGCCAATAGCTTAAAACCATCTTCCTTAAACTTTTGTACCACTTCAAGGTTTTTATCTTCTATTATGTTAGTGTGGAATATAGATCCCATTGTACTCCTAAGTGTTTTATCATTGTATATATCAACTGTACCATCTCGAACTATTATTCCATCAACTGCTGCTGCATGAGCAGTCCTTATTATAGCACCAACATTTCCTGGATCTTGTAGTTTATCTAAAAGTACATAAAAACTCCCCTTATAATTATTCTCACTGGAGCCGGTTTTTATAACAGCAATAATACCCTGAGGGTTTTCTGTACTCGATAATTGATTAAATAATGATGATTTTAAAAGTGTAATTTTATCATCACTAACTTTTAAATATATATCTTCAAATTTTTCTTGCTTTGCTTCATCAATAATAATCTCGTCTATAACAGCATTAGCTTTTACTGCCTCTTCAACAAATCTTAATCCTTCAATTATATATAAACCAAGCTGTTTTCTATACTTTTTTTCTTTTAACTTCTTTAGTTCTTTAAAATGTTTGTTATCGTTACTTTCAATTAAATGCACTACTTACACCTCTGAATTATTTTCTTGATATAAATGATTCCAACTTACCTAAATCTTCTGTTGAACCAATAGCAACTAATATATCACCAGGTTCAATTACTTCTTCAGCGTTTGGAGTTATATTTATATCATTTTCCTTCTTTATAGCCATTACGTTTATTCCAAATCTTGTTCTAAGACTTAAATCTCTTATAGTATTATTATGCCACTCTTTCGGACTTTCTATTTCTATTATACTATAATCAGGTGAAAGGTCTATATAATCTAATATAGTTGAAGATACTAAATTATGTGCTACCCTAACTCCCATATCTTTCTCAGGAAGTATTACTCTATCAGCACCTATTTTATATAAAACCTTAGCATGAAGATCGCTATGACCTTTAGCTACAATATATTTTACGCCTAATTCCTTTACCAAAAGTGTAACCATGACACTTGCTTGAATATTCTCCCCTATGGTTATTACAGCTACATCAAAGTTTCTAATTCCTAGGGTCTTTAAAGCACTTTCATCTGTAGCATCCATTTGAACTGCATGAGTCACACTATCAGAGATTTCTTGAACAAGATCTTCATCTACATCAATTGCCAAAACATCATTTCCTAAATCATAAAGAGTTTTTGCAACAGAAGTACCAAATCTTCCAAGTCCAATAACAACAAATTGTTTATTACTCATATAAATTCCTCCTACCCTACCAATATCTTGTCCTCTGGATATTTATAATTTTGCTTTTTCTTTACTTTTGTTATAGCAACTGCCACAGTAAGAGGACCAACTCTTCCTAGATACATAGTTAATATTATAAGCATCTTTCCAATCAAGCTTAATTTAGGCGTTAAGCCTAGAGTTAACCCAACTGTTCCAAAAGCAGAAGTTGCTTCATATAATAAGGATTCAAAAGGCGCTGATACTTCAGTAATTGATAGCACCATAGTTACTGACAAAACTAAAGCTAATGCAATACTAAATATAGCAAAGGATTTATATACAGTCTCTTTTGATACTCTCTTCTTAAACACTTCTGTATCTTCTCTACCTTTTATGGTTGATATTAATGTAAAAATTAATATACCGAAGGTAGTTGTTTTTATTCCTCCGGCAGTAGAACCTGAAGATCCTCCTATAAACATTAAGATTATAGTAAGCAATTTACCTGCTGGAGTCATATTTGCAGTATATATAGATTTAAACCCTGCAGTTCTAGGTGTTACTGATGCAAAAAATGAATTTACAAGTTTATCTTTTAAATTCATACTTCTCATAGTTCCAGGGTTATTAAATTCAAATAGAAACATTAAAAGCGCTCCGCCAAATACTAATACTGTTGTAATTAGAATTACCATTTTTGAATGAAAAGATAACTTCTTAATGCCTTTAAAGTTATATATCTCCATCCAAACTGTAAACCCGAGACCACCAATTATTATTAATGCTGCTGTTGTTAGAATGATTACTGAATTATTATAATATATAGTTAAACTTCTAAAGTCCCCCAACAAATCTACTCCTGCATTGCAAAAAGCGGAAACCGAATGAAAAATACTATAATATATACCTTTCAACCATCCAAATTCCGGAATAAACTGTGTAGAATATAAAAGTGCACCAAGACCTTCTACTGAAAATGTAAAAATCAATATATATCTAACCATTTTAACTAACCCTTGAATACCAAAGGTATTCATAGCTTCTTGCATTACTAATCTTTCTTTAAGAGTTATCTTTTTGCCTATAAGAATCGCTATTAAAGTGGCAAAGGACATAAACCCTAGCCCACCAACTTGTATCAATATCATTATAACAGTCTTGCCAAAATAATTCCAATGAGTACCAGTATCTAAGGTTACCAGTCCTGTAACACAAACCGCTGTAGTAGAAGTAAACAGGCTATCTATAAAATCTGTAGCTGAGCCATCTTGCGAAGATATAGGCAAACTCAACAGAACTCCCCCTATGAGAATTACAATTGCAAATCCCAAAGAAAGAGTCTGAACAGCATTAAACTTAAATTTACGTCTTAAAGTTATGTTCATCAATTTCACCTCTACTTCATACATTCTTTTACATAGTATATGATAAATTTCATGTCTCCAACTTTTCTCTTAGAATCCATAGAAGGTTAAAAAAATAGTTTCCCAATTGAACTAACATTTTTTTAACCTTAAAATTAAATTCTGCATAATACTTTGCAATTACTATTTTATCTAATCACTAAAGTCTTATGCCTTTATTAACAACTCAAACAAATATTTATATTCATTATACAATAATTTGCATTGTAAAAAAAGGGAATAAAAAAATCGCTGAAGTGACTTTTCTTCAGTGATTTTTTTGCGCATCTGCCTTTCCGAATGTATATGAGGAAAATTTGGCAGGCGACATATTCTTCTTTTTTATTCTTTAACTTATATTACATTTTAAGTCTGTTACACATTCTTGTACACAAATCTCATTGAATTATAATTTTCTAAAGAATAAAAAAATCGCTGAAGTGACTTTCTGTTATCATTGAAATATCTAGGTTCAAGTAAGCTAATTTTTTTATTTTCCTATAAAGCAAAAAAAATGCGACATAAAGTCGCATTTCTATATTAAGCGTTTAAGTGCTTTTTTGCTAATTCAACTAAATCAGTAAATGCCTTTGCATCGTTTATAGCGATTTCTGAAAGCATCTTTCTGTTTATATCAACACCAGCTAATTTGATTCCATTCATGAATCTTGAATATGAAAGACCATTAACTCTTGTAGCAGCATTTATTCTTGCTATCCAAAGTTTTCTGTAATCTCTCTTCTTTAATCTTCTACCAACATAAGCATTTCTTAATGCTCTTACTACTGATTCGTTTGCTGTTTTGAATAACTTGCTCTTTCCACCGTAGTAACCTTTTGCAAGCTTCAATACCTTTTTATGATTTTTACGAGCGTTTACTGCTCTTTTAACTCTTGCCATATTACAAACCTCCTACTCCGTATTCTTATAGATATGGTAATAACTTCTTCATTGCTTTTTCTTGTGCAGTTGAAACGTAAGCAGTTTTTCTAAGATTTCTCTTTCTCTTAGAACTCTTCTTAGTTAATATATGGCTCTTGAAAGCTTTAGCTCTCTTCAACTTACCTGATCCTGTCTTTTTAAATCTCTTTGCTGCACCTCTATGAGTTTTCATTTTTGGCATTATAGTTTCCTCCTCTCAAGTTATGCTTTTTTAGGAGCCAAAATCATAATCATATTTCTGCCCTCTAGTTTAGCAGGCTTTTCAACCACACATAATTCTGATACTCTAGATAAAAAGTCTTCAAGTATCTTATATCCTACATGTGCATAATCAGCCTCTCTACCTCTAAACCTTACAGTTATCTTTACCTTGTCTCCATCTTCAAGAAATTTCTTGGCATTATTTGCTTTGATTTCAACATCGTGTTCTTCAATGTTAGGGCTAAATCTGATTTCTTTAACACTAATAACTTTTTGCTTTTTCTTGGCTTCCTTTTCTTTTTTAGACTGTTCGTATATGAATTTCCCAAAATCCATAATCCTACCTACAGGTGGATTGGCAGTTGGGGAAATCAAAACCAAATCAAGTTCCTTTTCTTCAGCTAGCTTTAAAGCTTCTCTTGTAGGCATTATACCTAACTGGCTACCATCATCAGAAAGAATTCTCAATTCTTTTTGTCTAATTTCTTCATTGATTGCAAAATCTTTATTAATATTTTTTCACCTCCGGTAGATAAGAACACCTTTATATAAATAATAAAAGGGCGGCATAAAGCCGCCCTCAATTACCACATTCACCGAAAAAAAACGTAAGTAATTCATAACCTTACTAGCTTTGCTGTAAGGTGAGAAACGGCTGTTTCTTCTTGACACAATAAATAATATATCATTTGCAGTAATTACTGTCAATACTATATTAAATTTTTATTTTATTTTTCTCACAAATTTTGCAATCATCGCAAAATTCTACTCTTTCCTCGAACACATTTGTTATGGTATCTAAAAACTCTCTATTTACGCATAACTCCCTATTGTGAATAATTATCTTTTCAGGACAATTAGTTATAAGACCACTTATTATAACATCTTCTACATTAACTCCAGCACCAAGCTTACATTCACTTAAGTCGCTTATAAAATCTTGAAATATATCTTTTCCATCACTATTAGTTATCTTATATCCACCATCATCTTTTACAATTATATTTACTTCTTCTATTCTGCTTTCCTGTATATCAACAAAGTATTTAAGAAGTTTTATGAATTCTTTGTATTCTTTCTCAACCATATATTTTTCTACTACTTTATCAATTATCCTCTCTATTTCCCCTATCAGTTCCTTCATTCTAAACGTAATAAAACCGTTTATATTAATTTCATCATTTTCCTCTATGCAAGCTCTTATTACTTCAATTATAGAATTAATTCTATTCATACAGTAAACACTTGTTTCATCAGAAATGGCTTCTTGCATATTTAATACACTCATTATATCTTCTTCAACTTCTAGAAGTTCATCATGCTTTAAGAAAAAATATGTGTCTGTAAGATATTCAAACATTTCTCTTTTCTTAAATACATCTATCACAACTCTATATAGTATGTTGCTTATATAGAGATATATTATTGATTTTAATCTATCATTATAGTCATCATCATCACAAAATATCTTTACGAAGTGGGTATTATTCTCTAAACTTTCAGAAATACCAATTGTTATATTTTTTTCTTTTAGCATAGTTCTTATATTCTGTATATCTTCTATGAAGTACTGTTCTCCTTCGTAAGCAAGCTTCAGCAATAACATTCCGCTCACTCCTTTCTTAAATATAGTATGTATTAAAATTTCTCCTATATACAGAAATTAAACATTCACAAATCGACATTGCATGATTCTAATTTATCTATTACACTTACTTTACTGGGGTTAACACACTTTAATCTAGCTATATTTTAATTAAAAAAATTTATTTTTTAATGAACTTTCACTTATAGGACAAAATGAATTTTTTATACTAATCTTTAAAATATATTATGTACATTGCCACAATTAAAATTTAAGGAGTGATATATTGAATTATTGTTTTGTTGATTACAGAATTTTACCAGAAGAAGAAAAAAACTTAAGATCTTTAAATGTTGTTATGATTAAAGTACCTAGATGCAAAAACTTATATCCTGCTATCGATGGTCATCCAGATATACAGCTTAACATATTGGATAATAACACCGTTTTAGTTCACAAAGATATGTCTGAAGATTTTATAGTGGAATTTAAAAAAACAGGATTAAATCAGGTCTTTTCAGATAAAAGCTTATCTTCAAAGTACCCTGAAGATATAATATTAAACGCTGTTAATTTAAAAAACACTTTTATACACAATATAAAGTTTACAGATAAAATGCTACTAAAATATATTGAACATAAAACACTTATCAATGTAACTCAAGGATACACTAAATGTTCCTGTGCAGTTATAAGCGAAAGAGCTATAATAACTTCTGATATAAAAATATATAAGGAACTAATTTCAAAAGATTTTGATGTTTTGCTTCTTCCTCCTGGTGATATTGATTTACCTGGGCTAAATTATGGTTTTATAGGTGGAACCTGTGGTTTACTTTCCGAAAGAGAACTTGTCTTTTATGGCAATTTAAAAAATTATAAATATGGTGAACTAGTACTAAGTTTTTTAAATAAGCATCAAATTAAACCTATTTTTCTTAGTGATACTCCATTGGTTGATAGAGGAAGTTTAATGTTTTTCTCTGCCTAATCCATATATTTTACGCTTACAATGAATAAATGTTGATAGATATGCATATAATAATTACTTTCTATTTATGTCAAAAAAATTTATAATTCTCCAAACAAAAAACAACAAGTAGTTGTATAAAGTAGTATTATGCTGTTATGTTTTAAATAACATATCAAAATCAAGTTATTGCTTAGATGCGAAACACTTCAACCCAAAATCTATTTTCTAAATTCTTCTGGGTTCTGAGAGGAGAATTTTAAAATATAAATTTAAAAGTCAGACATGTTGTTTTAGTGAAATTTGGTCATGTTTAGACCACAAATCAGTTATATAATATTAATGATTAGAACAGAGGAGGTACTACAATGGATTTTAAATTAATAATTGCTATAATATCGATCACTTTAGCATTAGTATTTTATACTATAGGTGTTTTTTGGGAAAGAAAGACAAAGATTTTAACAAAGTATCAGGTATGTGTTTTTTGGACTGGTTTTTTATTTGATACAGTGGGTACTAGTTTAATGACTATGATTGCGAAGGAAGGTAATTCTGTAAAATCAAGTCTAGCTCAAAATATACATGGTATAACTGGAGCTTTAGCAATATTACTTATGGCGTTCCATGCACTTTGGGCTACCTATGTTATATACTCTAATGATGTTAAAAAGAAAAAAATTTTTCATAAGTTTAGTATTTTTGTATGGCTAGTTTGGTTGATTCCATATTTTATAGGCATGTTTATGGGAATGTCCAAATAGTATTAAAGCAATTCATTTCCTTCATTTTTTATTGCTACATATTTAAAGCTTAGCTGTGTAAGATCAGCTAAGCTTTTTATTATCCTTTAAAAATTAGCTTTGGCAAGTAATTTGGCTAATTATGTGCAAAAGACTAAAAACATAATATAAGTTAAATAATAAAACAAGGAAATTCATTAAACGGATTTAAGTTTCTGTAGCCCTTCACACAAAATTTGTAATTTATGATAAAATATCTTTGTATCCACTCAAAAAAATAGGATATCTTTAATAAAGGAGCATAAATGAATTCAATAGATTCCATTTTTATAAATTTTCCTGAACTAGAAACAGAGAGATTTATATTAAGACAGGTTAAAGCTAAAGATTATAAAGATTTATATGAATTGTACTCTGACCCACTTGCCGTAAAATATCAACAAACTGAAGCTATGAGCGATATGGAGCAGTCAAAGAAAACAGTTATAGCTTTTCTTAAAGGGTATTTAAATAAAAAATTTATCCGTTGGTGCATTGCAGATAAATTAACTGACAAAGTGGTTGGGTTAATATCCTTGCATAGCTTTGACATTTTTAATTTCAAAGCAGAAATAGGTTATATGCTAAACAGCAAATATCTAAATCAAAATATAATGACTGAGTGCGTAATAAAAGTATTAAACTTTTCCTTTAATATAATAAATTTAACAAAAGTAGAAGCATCAATTCATCCTGACAACGAACGCTCCATACATCTAGTTGTTAAGCTTGGCTTTAAGGAAGAACTTTTGATAAAAGGTATTTCTTTTAATTTCAAAACTGCTTTATTCGAAGATAGAGTTATTTTCGGACTAACAAAAAATCATTTTGCTTTGTTCTGAACATACATCATATTAGGATAAACCTTTTTCAGTTTTGCATCAGGATAGTGTTTGTCTAAAAATCTTTCAATAGAATTAGAAGCAGGTACTCCACTGTGTCTCTCAGTTCCTCTAAATACTGCCATAGCTGAAATACTAGTGTTAAAGACCATAAATCCTATGATAACCCAGGTTATGATTATTCCTTTTTTATATGGCATTTTTTCAATAATTGTAGACATACCTGGGTAAATTACTTTAATCCAGATGACAGATAAAATCCCCCAAAATATACAATAAAACAAATTAGTTCTTCCTTGAATATTAAGTATAATTCCACTGTACTCCCACGACACTGTGCCAAATATCACTTCTTGTGTCCAACTACAAATATATTCAAAGACTCCTCCAACTAAAAATCCACCTATAAAAACATATATGCTGTCTTTTTTACGAACCCAGTATAAACTTAGGGTTATCAAAATTGACCCAAAACCATAAACCAAATTAAATGGACCATAAATTAATCCACTTCTGCTTTCTATTCTATGTAGAGTTAAGAAACACCATAAAGTTTCCACCAAAACTCCTAATATGCTGCCAATAAAGAAAATCCACACTAGCTTATAAAAATTAAGCCCTTCTGCAAAAGTTTTATTTTTCTCTTTAAGTGGATCTTTTGAAAATAACATATTAATATCTCCTTCATCATTTTTTTGTCATCTTAAGCTTTTTTTCTCATACTTTAAAATTGCTTTCCATATATCATAAATTCGTATATCTAAAAACATATTTATCAGATTTGAAATTCAAGAATCAAAATAAACTACTTATTGATCAACTTCGTGAATTTCCCATTATATTTATTTATATTTAAGATAAATACTAACTAATACCAAGTTTCACATATTATAAAAAATATATTATTCTCCCCCCTTCCTAAATTTATAGATGAACCACTTCGTAATAAAATTTATATTTCTAAATTCTCTCACCAGAACCCGTGAGAGTTTTAAAAATATCCTTTTGACCGAAGTGTTTCATCTTTAGCAATAAATATTAAATTTTAGTCTTATAATTATTAATATGCATTTGTATTTAAATTTGATAAGTAAAAACTTCTAAACCCATTTAATTATTTAGGTTCAGTTAAGCTGAAAATTCTACATTTTACTTTACAATAAAGAAAAAGCCCAACATTAAATAAATTAATGCTGAACTTTTAATATCTTTTTTAAATACATCTAGTTTTTAGTTTAATGTTCATATTTTAAAATCTTGAATGTAATCTATCTCTTATTTCTTTTAGTGAAAAGTCTTTAACAAGCTTCCCATCTTTAAATACAGTCTTTAAAAGATTATCACTTAGTGTTTCTTGTTCACTTAAAGTTAATTCGTCCTTATACAGAATATCTTGTCCATCTCTATAAACATAACACATACCTTTTTGAGATTTTTTAAAGTTGTCTGTATCTGTTTTTGGATCCTTAAATATAAATTTCTCTTTTCCATTTATTATTGCATGAGTAGCTTTTAATGCAAATCCAAAGGTATCTCTAGTGTTATACTGATAAGTATAAGAACCTATGCCTAGAGTACAGTTGCTTACTGCAAAACCTTTCTTCTCAAGACCCTTACATATCTCTTCACATCTTTCAACTGTAATGCTATCACCATAAATAGTTCCTATTTTTTCATTCAACACCTTGTAACCTTTAGTATTTATATGACCTCCGAAGATTTCGTATAGAAGTTCTACAGTTCCTTTATATTCTGGACTGTCCTTTAAAGCATCCTTATCTCCGCAGATTATCTTAACAGGATCTCCACTATCCCCTCTTATTATTATTTTACCATCTCTTTTTAGGATATCCTCTTTTAGTTTTGGTAGTATGGAGGTTATAACCTTCCAGTAATCATAGGTGTCTGATACTATACTTAGATTTCCCTTAGGGAACTTATCCTTTATAAGAGTTTTATATGCACCGATTTCATCTTCTCCATAACTACACATAACACTATGCTCCGTTGATGGCGTTCCAACAGCAACTACTTCTTCATCAATATTACAATTATAATACTTTTCTAAATAATCAATTGCTGGTATCGTAGCAGTGCCTATAAAAGAAAGCAAATGCCCTGAACTGCTAGATTGCGCACTCTCTATCGAGCTGAAACCTCTCATACTGAAATCACCACAAGCTCTTCTAACCTCTCCATTGTCTACGGTTTTATTATAATAACCTTCTACTATCTCTCTATATCTATAAGCTATAGTCGCACTAGTCATAGGCTGCCATATATTGCAGCTCATGAAGGTTTCTAAATAGTTAACAAGCCAAGCAAAGTCCTCATGAGTATTAGTTATTTCGATCATAGGAGTTTTTATATTTACTCTCTCTCCCTCTTCTATAGCCTTAATCTGTATTGGTAGATATCCTAGATCATGGAGTGCTTCGATATGCTTTGTATCTGCAGCTATCTCTCCCATTGTTCTAGATATAATTCTTTTGTATTCCGATATTATTTCTTCTTTTGAAGCATTAAAAAAGTTCTCATTAAAATACTCAATCAAATACTTTTTTAAAAAGGATTGAAGTCCAAACATAACCACCTTATTCATCTTTTCTTTTCTAGACATTCTTGGAGTCCAATAACTAACAAGCTTAGTCATACCTTCTGCATAGCATATATGATGAATAGTTTTATAAAAATCTGTAAGAAGTAATGGATTCATAATTATTCCCCTTTTATTCTCTATAAATATATTTCTTCGGATTAATATTTATATAATAATACTTTTTTATCTAACAACCTTAACTTGTAAGCTTTCAATTACATGTAATGCTTTATCATGAAGAGCTTCATCGAAGCTTGCACATAATGCACCATCTACACTTATATCAGCATTTGTATACTGTGACTGAAAGGTTACTACATTACTTACAACACACATATTTGTAACTACTCCTACAACCTCAATTGACTCTATATCCTCACCTAGTTCTTCTGATATCTTAATCATATCTGCAGGGCTTATTCCAAAACTTCCTTTATTATAATGATAGGTATTTTTCACCTTCTTAAATTCCTTAAGACTTCCATAAAGGTCATGGCCTTCTGTACTCTCGATACAGTGAATCACAGGTAAGTTCTTTCCTTCTCTTGTTTCTAGGTAATTTTCATGATGAGTGTCATAGGTAAATAGAACTTTTTCACCTTCATGTAGATATTTCTTAACTTTATCATATATAGGTTTTTCAAGCTCTACAGCCTTATCAAATCCTAGTGCTCCATCTACAAAATCCTTTTGATAATCAACCACTACTAACAACTTTCTCATAAATATCCCCTCCTATATTTCATGTACTTTAATTTTTTCGTGAGCTTTGCTTAATATGCTATTAGTTGTAAATACTTCTTTAATCAAATCAGTCTTCAATATATCGCCTTCAAAAATGGTATCTTCACAGTGAGTTACAACTAGATATATTTCCTCAGCCCCAAGCTTTTTAAGCTCTTCTGCAGTTAATATAAAGGTTCCACCTTTCGAGCATAAATCATCAACAATTACTGCTTTAAAAGCTTTAGCGGAAACCTCTCCATTTATTTTAAGACTATTGATACGCCCTGTTTTAAAATCTCTTTCTTTATTTGCTGTAAGTACCTTTCCATGCTCTAGCTGCTTTTCATATCTTTTTGCAGCCCCTGCATCTGGATAAACTAAATATATTTCATCATCATTAAAACCCTTCAAAAGTTCTTTTGTCAAAGCTTGAGACATATTGACAACCTTAACTCTATCTAACAATGCAACAGACACCTCTGAATGAGGCTCATATACAGTAACTCTTTCAAAATTTAAGCTATTTATCAATCTACAAAGATGTTTCAACGTAAAAACCGTCATCCCCTCAGTTCTATCCATTCTTGAATAAGGCATATATGGAACTATAAGACTGCATTTTTTATTTAGTTCATCTAAATGTCCTTTTAAAAATATCAAATGAGTTATATCTTCATCGCTTTCAAATTTTATCTTTATTTCATTATCATAACTATTAATAGCTAAACTCTCATTGTTAATTAAAGCTTCTCCGTTAGGAAACTTCTTAATTTGTACTTTTTTATTATTTAGATATATCATAAAAACTTCCCTCCATATTTTAAAAATTATGTTCCCAGTTTTCGTTGAATTTGAATACTTTTGCAGGTCTAAAAGGCTTTCCTTCTATTTTTTCATCAGTTTCGATGATCATATCTTCCATTTTTCGTCTAAAATTCAGTATTTCTCTTCCCATTATGGCTTCATATACATTTTGTAATTCTTTTACTGTAAATAATCTTGGAAGTAGATTAAAGGCAATTGGCGTATATTCTACTTTATTTCTTAATCTATCAATTGCATAATCCAAAATCTTATAATGATCAAAAGCTAGATTTTCTGCTGATCCATCTAACAGAATATAGTTCATTTCTTTTCTTCTATATATATTTCTATCAATCTTCTCAATTACTTGGTATTTTACTTCAACCTCATTATCTTCAGATTTTAGAGTGAGTATGTGATTATTTTCTATATAACTATGATTTTTTTTAGTTTCAACAAGAACTTTATCTATCCAAAACCACTTACTTTCTTTCAATTCATTTGTTTGCTCAAACTTTATAATTTCTTTTTCAATTAAGGCCATGTTTCCTATGCTAATAACCCTAGTTCTCTTATCTCTATTTATATCTCCAAAGGTGTAAAGCTGCTCAATATAAACATCCTCTACCCCTGTTTTTTCTCTTAATTTTCTTTTCGCGCCCTCTTCCAGTCCTTCATTTATATCAATAAAACCACCTGGAATGGACCACTTACCCTTTTCAGGGTACTCATCTCTTTTAACCAAAAGAACCTGCATGCCCTTTTTAGGAACCTTTCTTTGATTATCTTCTTTTATATCATCTGTGGTAAATATTATTACATCATTTGTTACACTAGGTCTTTCATATTGATTTACATCATAGTTTTTAAGAAATTCTGCTTCGTTATCTATAAAATGTTTATCCAAGTTTTACACTCTCCAACTTATTATCTTTTAGATAATATCAAATCGATATTATGTATTTATAATATGCTTTATTCTATTTTTTGTCAACTAATTTTTATCATTTGTATTTAATTTTACATTTAAATGGTGTTTATTCCAAACAATAAGCAAAATATCATTAATACATTCACTAGCTGCCTCTCTATTACTCTCCCCCAGTACATTTATCACTACCCTGAAAATTAAATTAGAGTAAGTATAGATTATATATTCTAAAGCTTTGTGGTTCTTATTTTTCAATTGCTCTAGAATATTTTCTTCATTAATGTCCATTTTTTCACCTCTTTTTCTTTTCTCATTAGTTAATACGATGTTAAAGTGTAATACTTCACAAGAAATTTTGTTTTTTATACATTTCCTATATAGCAAAAGATAGGTTTGCAAAGTTTATGGCAATCCTATCTCCTTTAGTGTACCTAAATTTTATTTAATTCTTAGAATTCATTATTTTTATATGTTCTTAGTAGATTGTCCTACAACAAGTTCCCCTTGAAAAGTTTTATGCTCAGCTAAGGTTTTCTTACCAATAACATCGAACAAAATCTTTATAGTTTCTTCAGCTATTTCTTCAACTGGTTGTCTAATAGTTGTTATAGAAGGATTGTAATAACTAGCGATATCAAGTCCGTCAAATCCTGCAACTGAATAATCTTCCGGAACGGTTTTACCCATATCAAAAATAGCCTTACATGCGCCTATAGCCATGCTATCACAAATAGCATAGATTGCAGTAAACTCCTCACTCTTATGTAAAAGTTCTGTAGCAACAGCATAACCATTTTCCATAGAATAACTTTCAAGTTCATCTTTCATTATGCCAATTAAATTTTCATTTATTTCAATTCCATTATCTTTTAAGGCACTGGTATATCCATTGAATCTAAGCATACCAATACTTTCATCATCAGTGGCAGCAGTTATTATTGCTATTTTTTGATGACCTTGTTTGCATAAATAATCTACAACTTTATAACTTTCCTTAAAATCGTCAACGGATACCGAAGAACAGATGGATTTATCTAAACTTTCCATAGTTGCAATAGTGCTTAAAACAAAGGGCACATTTAACATTCTTAGTTTTTCGTCTGGATGAGAAAAGTGACCTCCTAAGAACACAATGCCTTTAAGCTTTTTTTCTTTTATAAGTTCAATAGCTATATCTACTTCATTTTCTTTATTATCAACGTGCTGAAGAATGAAGGAATACTTCTTTTCTTTTATCTTTTTTTCGAATATTTTAATCATATTACTGAAGAAAGGATTAGTAATACCTTTTATAAGAACTGCAATGGCTTTAGAGTCAGTTCTTTTAAGATTACGCGCACTATTATTAGGCACATAGTTATTTTCTTTAATAACTTGCATAATCATGGCCTTAGTTTCCTCATTAATATCAGGGTGATTATTTATAGCTCTAGAAACAGTGCTTACCCCTACTCCACATAATTTTGCAATATCTTTTATTGTAATTATCTCCATATTACCCATCCTTCTCATTCCTCAAGCCTAATAATTTTGTTAAAACTCATCATTTTATGTATAATATTATTATAATATTAAAAATTTGTAAATATAATTGGTTTCTTAACGAATTTTGAAATCCCCAAAAAATAGATGGGGATTTCATTGCTTACCTTCCGTATAACTTGGTGACTTTTCTTATTTTCTCTACTAGTTCTGTTGTAAACTCATTGTCTAAAAGTCTCCACTTCCAATTATTTCCCAAGGTAGAAGGTATGTTTATCCTACCTTCACTTCCAAGACCTAAATAATCCTGCATTGGAATAATAGCGAGGTCTGATACCGTTGAAAAGGCTAATCTTATAAACTTCCAATGGATATCCTCTATATTATTTTCATCAATATCTAAATAATCATTTGCTAATTTTTTATCTTCAGAATTAAGTTTATGGTACCATTCTGAAATAGTCTCATTATCGTGAGTTCCTGTATATACAATCGAATTTCTATTATAATTATGAGGCATATAGTCTCCTGCTTCTCTTGAATCAAAAGCAAACTCTAGTACCTTCATTCCTGGGTAGCCAGTTCTTCTAACAAGTTCCAGCACACTTTCGGTAAGGAACCCTAAATCTTCAGCAATTATATCTAAATCTCCAAGAGCATTTTTTACAGCATTAAAAATATCATAACCTGGCCCTTTCCTCCATTGTCCTGTTTGTGCAGTAATAGCACCAAAAGGAATTGAATAATATTCATCAAACCCTCTAAAATGATCCACCCTAACAACATCATATAGTTTAAAAGAATAAGCAATTCTCTGTATCCACCAAGCATATGAAGTTCTCTTGTGATACTCCCAATCATATAACGGGTTTCCCCATAGCTGACCAGTTGCAGAAAAAGCATCAGGTGGACATCCTGCTACAGAAATCGGACACCTGTTTGAATCAAATTGAAACAACTGCGGATTAGCCCAAGCATCTGCACTATCAAAAGCTACATATATTGGAATATCACCTATTATCTTTATACCCTCCTGATTTGCATAAGCTTTTAGCTTTAGCCACTGCCTTATAAACATAAACTGTTGAAATTTATAAAACAATATTTCATCTGCATATTTATTTTTGTATTGTTCCATGGAAGACGGTCCTCTAAGTTTTATATCCGCATCCCATTCACTCCAGCTCACACCACCATAAGCATTTTTAATAGCCATATAAAGAGAATAATCTTCTAACCAATAAGAATTTTCTTTTACAAATTCATTAAATTCACTATTATTAGTAATATTACTTCTCTCATATGCAATTCTTAATATCTTGAATCTAGATAGGTATATTTTCTCATAATCAGTGTATCTATCACTGTTTCCAAAATCATAGCTTTCACATTCTTCCTTTGTTAAATATCCCTCATAAATCAAAGCTTCTAAATCAATAAAATACGAATTTCCAGCAAAAGTAGAAAATGATTGGTAAGGTGAATCACCATACCCAGTTGGCCCTAGAGGCAGTATCTGCCAAAATTTTTGTCCTGATGCTTTCAGCTTATCTATAAGCTCATATGCATCTTTTGAAAAAGTCCCTATGCCATATTTTCCTGGTAAACTTGATATAGGCAATAATACACCACTGGCTCTCATAGTTCTCCTCCTTTATAGTATATTTTATATTATATTCACCTTACCCTTTAACAGCTCCTGCTGCTATTCCTTTAATAATGTGTTTTTGACAAGTGAAGTAGAATATAACAATTGGTACTATAGCCAATACTAGCATTGCCATCATTGCTCCCATATCTATAGAACCATATCCACCTTTTAAATATTGAATCGCTATTGGTATAGTCTTATATTCACTACCTATAAGTAAGTAAGGAAGCAAATAATCATTCCATATCCACATTGCATTGAGTATTGAAACAGTTATAGATATAGGTTTTAGGATTGGAAATACAATCTTAAAAAAGGTCTGAATAGGATTGCATCCATCAATAAGAGCCGCTTCTTCAATCTCTAGAGGTATAGACTTTACAAAACCAGAAAACATAAACACAGATAAGCCTGAAGCAAATCCAAGATATACGACAATAATCCCAATAGGGTTATCTAAATGAAGCATATTAGCAACCTTAGTTGTAGTAAACATTACCATCTGAAATGGTACAATCATTGAAAATACAAATAAATAATACATAGACTTAGTTATTTTTGTTTTAACTCTAGTTATATACCACCCTGTCATTGATGTGAATAACACTATAACAAACACCGAAGATACAGTAATAAAAAACGAGTATCCAAAAGCTTTTAAAAATCCCGTCTTTATCAAACCATTAGTATAGTTTTCTAACCCAGTAAAGGTTTGTTTTGTTGGAAAAGCAAAAGGAGTATCGCTAATAAAGAATTTACCTTTAAAAGAGTTCATTAACACTATTAGAATAGGAACTACAAATGCTATAGCAAGTACAATCAATATAACAAATATTACACTATCTTTTACCTTTGAGTCCTTCATTAACTTTCTACCTCCCTACTTCTTGTAAATATAAGCTGCGCAAATGCAAATACTCCAACTAGTAAAAAGAACAGAACTGCTTTTGCTTGGCCTACACCTTCCCAGCCAACAGAGCCATAGAAAGTATTGTATATATCTAATGCTAGCATAGCTGTTTTTTTTGCAGGTGCTCCTGCAGTCAATGCTAAGTTCTGGTCAAATAGCTTAAAAGAGTTTGATATAGTTAGGAATAAACATATTGTTATAGAAGGCATAATCATAGGTATCTTTATATTTCTAAGTATTCTAAAGGAGCTTGCCCCATCTATCTTTGCTGCTTCTACAAGATCCTCAGGAACATTTTGAATTCCAGCAATATATATAATCATCATATAGCCTATAAGTTGCCAATTCATTAAAACTACAAGACCATAGAAGCCAAACTTAGGATCATAAGTCATAGTAACACCAAATTTATACAAAACGCCATTAATAATAAGTTGCCATATATATCCGAGAACAATCCCCCCTATTAAATTAGGCATAAAAAAGGCAGATCTAAAGATATTAGAACCCTTTTTTCCTCTAGTTAGCAGCAGTGCTAATATAAAAGCAAATATATTTATTGTTATCACTGATATCACAGTAAACTTAGCAGTAAAAATCAATGCATTCATAAAATCTTTATTATGAATTGCCTTTACGTAATTACTTAATCCTATAAACTTAGAATTAGTTACTGTTGTAAACTCTGTGAAAGATAAATACATCCCTAATATAAACGGAACTAAAAAAGCTATTAAAAAGGCTACCAAGGTTGGAAGTACAAAAATATGAAAATATTTTTTTAATATCTTCTCCACGTTATCTTCTCCTACTATTAATTTTAAAATGGTGAGTTAGAATTTTCCCTCTAAGCTCACCATTAGTTATTTATTTTAAGTTATAGTTATGTTTAATAATATTTATTGAAATTAATTGGTTATTCAGTAGATGCTATATGAGCGAGCTATTAGAATTAAATGATTTTTTCAGATGGAATGGCTCTAAAAAATCGCTAATCGTTCTTTATTAGTGATTTTTTTACGCATCTGCCTTTTCTGAACGTACGTGAAGAAATTCTGGCAGGCAATACATTTTTACTTTTTAATCATATAGCATTTTTATTTTATTAAATTTAAGATATAAAATTTTATAGAATGCATGGGTTTTTAAAAAGTAAAGCTGTACTGTTCGAACGCAGTGAGTTTACAGTTTTAGCCATGGAATATGACAAAATCATATTAATTCTTTGCGTAAGCTCATTAAAGCGTCGGATGGGTAACCAATTAATTTCACATAGTTTAATTATAATTTCATTATTTCTTATTAGCTTTTTCTGTTTGCCATGATTCCTTTACTGTCTTTACTACGTCATCCCAAGATCTATTACCTTGGCTATATTCTAACAATGCATCACCAAAAGCATTCTTAAAATTTTCACTTGGGAAGGCCGCAAATGTCCAAGCTACGTTGTTTCCACCTTTGCTGTTCCAGCTTAAAACTTCCTTCGCTAATGGATCTGATGGTTTTTCACTATCACTGAAGGTATTAAATGGAGCTATAAATCCTAAATCCTTTGTTACATACTTTTTACCTGTGTCACTTGAGAATAGCCATTCAAGGAATGCAATTGATTCATTTTGTTTTTCTTTTGAAACCTTACTGTTAATTGCAAAGAAGTTTTCGGTACCTATGCATAAGCCTTGCTTTTCTTCGCCAGCTACACCTGTATATATTGGCATGAATTTGATATCAGATTCTTGTACCTTATTTCCGCTAACACCCTTTATTTGATTCCAAGCCCAGTTACCATTTTGAACCATCGCTGCATTACCAAGGGCAAAATCAGCCATTGAATCATCCACAGACTTACTTCCTAATAATTTTTTATCTGTGCATGAGTTATTAATATATAGGTCAAAGATATTTTTATAATTATTTGCATATTTGAAGTCAATTTTATCTGCTGCAAGACCTGCTAAAATCGTATTGTCATATTTAGTATTTTCTTTAAATTCATAATAGAAAGGTAGATTTGCTAAATGAGTCTGCCATCTCCATTGTTCTCCTGATTTTAATGAAGTTGATGCAAACACACCTTTTATACCAAGTTGATCTTTATGCTTAGTCATATCTTCAACAACTTTCTTCAAAGTATCATAATTAGTTATTTCAGTTGTAGAATTTATTGATACAGCTTTATCAGTAAGTGCAAAATATTTTTTCATAATCGCTTCGTTATAAATTATGCCATAACCTTCTATTGCATATGGAATACCATAAACTCCGTCACCACTCTTTACTGCTAAAGATTTATCTGTTAAATAACTATAAAGTTTTGTATCCTTTAAATCTAAAGTATAATCCTTCCAGCTTTGATATCCTACAGGACCATTTATCTGGAATATTGTTGGTGCATCGGATTTTGCTATCTCTGATTTCAAAGTTGTTTCATAAGTACCACTTGCTGCTGTAACAACTTTAACCTTAACACCTTTTTCTTTTTCATAATCCTTTGCTATATTGTCATATACTTGAGCAATTTCAGGTTTGAAATTTAAGAAATAAATTTCTTTTGTTGCTGATGTTGATGTTTTACCACTGTTTCCACACCCTGCGAATAAAGTAGACCCCATAGCCACACACATTACAAGACCTAGTAACTTCTTTTTCATAATAATTTCCTCTCCCCTATAATTATTTGTAAAGTCATCATCAATATCTATTGATGAATAAATAATTAACCATTGGTATCGTTGTCGGTACCGTTTCCAATTATTACAAATTAAATATAGCATGTTTTAAATACGTTTACAACCATATTTTGGTAATTATTTTCTTCTATTTTTTTCACTTTTAATTCAATTTCCGAAATATTATAGCTATTTTTTTTATTCAGATCACATAATTTGATATTATGCGGTACTAGAAATAAAAATTTGGCAGTTAAGTGAGTTTCATTTTTTACTTTATAACTTAAAAAAACTGTAAATCTATTAAAATTCCTAAATTTTTATAGTTTGAGAACTTTATATTTTCCTATATAAAAATAAAAGAAGCACTTACGCTTCTTTTACTATTAGTCTATGTTTAATAATATTGTTGAAACTAAGTAGTCATGCAGGAGACACTATATGAACGAGCTATTTTTACAATCTATTTAAATTGAAACTGTTCAAGATATATTTAAATAAAAAAATAGCTATCAACTTAAAATTTTGATAGCTATAAAATATTTTTATAAAACTTATAAAGGTTAACTTTACTTATTTCTAAACTTTTCAAGGTAACTTGATGCAGATCTATTCATCTCATTAGCAAATTCAGACATATACTTTCTTTTGCAGAAAGCTTGAACTTGCTCTATTATATTCTTAGCCTTTATTCCAGAATCCTCATTCTTTGCTTTATGCATTTCCATATGTTCTTCCTCAGAAAGTCTATGATATTTATTCTCAGAAACTATATATTGCTTCTCAAACCTCACTGGTTTCTTTCTATTTTTTTGAGCATCAACAGGATAGCCGTAAACTAACATGCAAGCTGGTATAACAAAATCAGGTAATTCTAATATTTCTGTAATCTGCTCACAGTTTTCAATTATATCACCAATATAGCAAGACCCTACTCCTACTGACTGGGCTGCAATCACTGTATTTTGCGCTGCTATCATTGCATCTGCCATGGCTAGTAGAATATCTCCTTCTCCCGGTTTTCTAGGTTTGCAATCTGTATAAACAAATGAATCATACCATCTTTGATAATCAGCAAGAAATATCACTACCATTGGAGCATTAGCAATAAAAGGTTGGTTGTCACAAAGTACTGACAGTCTTTCTTTTAGTGTTTTATCAGTTATATCTATTATGCTATAAAGCATCATTGCCCCTGCAGTCGGAGCTTCAAAAGCGGCCTGCAATATTTCCTTCTTAATATCATCTTCAATTTTTCTGTCTTCAAATACCCTCATTGATTTTCTTGTTTTTATTTGTTCTAAAACTTCATTCATCTCATCTTTTCTCCCCTATTTTATTTAATTTTCTTATATGTACATGGATGTAACACTTCATAATAAAATTTATATTTTCAAATTTTCCTCTCATAACCCAGAGTAGTTTTAAAAATAAGCCTCAGATTAAAGTATTTCATCTTTATATACTTAAATCTATACTTATTGAAAAATCACCGCATCAAAGAATTCCCATACTTATCTAAATTAATATAGTCCTATTATATATCAAAACCACGGCCTAATATCTATATATTAGTTATTTCATTTATTAATTTATATATCTACCAAACAATTCCACTTAGTTCAAGTAGGATATTAAGCATAATCTATAAATGAAAATCATATTTATCAAGGTATAGCAAATTTACAGCTTCAATATGCATATTATATATAGTATATAACGCGCTTTACCTTTTAATTATCTCATAAATTATCGGACAAGCATTAAACCTATCCTATTTTTAGGTGATTACTTATTGGAGCTTTACGTTTTTAAAGGAGGATGTTAGATGAATAACGTACTATTTGCCTTTGGATTAAGTCTTTTGGCAGGTTTATCAACAGGCATAGGAAGCACTTTGGCTTTTTTCACAAAAAAGACAAACACTAAATTTCTTTCATTAAGTCTTGGCTTCTCAGCAGGGGTTATGATTTACGTTTCCCTTGTTGAGATTTTTGTAAATGCAAAAGATTCTTTAACAGCTGAACTTGGAGTAAGAAATGGCTCTTGGCTTACAGTGATCTCTTTCTTCTGTGGTATTCTTCTCATATACCTAATTGACACTTTTATTCCAAGTGAAGAAAGTTCTACCGCTACATACAGCCTTAAGTTTAGCAATGGCTATTCTGATGTAAAATTACTTAGAATAGGAGTATTAACTGCACTTGCTATTGCGATTCATAACTTTCCAGAGGGAATTGCAACATTTATTTCTGCAATACACAGTCCATCTATAGCAGTTCCAATTGCTATTGCTATTGCCATTCACAATATACCTGAAGGTATTTCAGTATCAGTTCCAATCTATTATGCAACCGGCGACAGAAAAAAAGCCTTTCTTTACTCTTTCTTTTCAGGCCTTTCCGAACCTTTAGGTGCAATAATTGGATATCTAATACTTATGCCTTTTATAAATAATCTTACCTTTGGTATCATATTTGCAGCAGTAGCTGGAATTATGGTATTTATATCTTTGAATGAATTAATTCCAGCAGCAAGGGACTACGGCGATCAAAATCTCTACATATACGGCCTTATCTCAGGAATGGCTGTAATGGCTGTTAGTTTACTGTTATTTTTATAACAAGTCCTTAGTTAAATTATAATATTTTAAGACTGTATTCTATAAATTAATAAATTGAGTCAACTGAAATTTTAATTCTTCCAAAATCATTAAATTACTACCAATTAGCTATCTAAAATAGTAGATAATATGCTATGTCAAACAAAAAATATAATACCAACCATACTTACTGTAAAGTTAGTAAATAACAAATATGTGCATACTTACTTTTTCCAATATCATCATATATAATTTTTAAATAGATACTTTATATTATGAGGAGGTACTTTTATGAGTTTTATTGAACTTGCTAAAGAAAGATATTCAGTAAGAAATTTTGATTCTAGAAAAATAGAAAAGGCTAAATTAGATTTGATATTAGAAGCAGGTAGAATAGCCCCTACTGCAGCTAACCTTCAACCTCAAAGAATTTTGGTGGTTGAAAGTGATGAAGCTGTTGCTAAGTTAAAAGATTGTACTATCTATTCTTTCAATGCTCCTATGGCACTAATAGTATGCGCTGATAAAAACGAGGCTTGGAAGCGTAAATATGATGAAAAAATTCATACTGACATAGATGGTAGTATTGTTGCAACTCATATGATGCTTCAAGCTGCTGAACTTGGGTTAGGTACAACATGGGTTGGTCACTTTGATCCCGAGGCTGTTGTAAAAGCCTTCAATATCCCAGAAAATCTTGTTCCTGTGTGCATCTTCCCATTAGGATATCCAAGTAAGGATTCAAAACCAAATCCTAATCATGAAAAAAGAAAAGATATTTCTGAGACTGTTTTTTACAATGAATTTTAATACGGTAAAATTCCAAGTATTAGTATATAGCTAAAAATTTATATTCCTATAAAATCAAGATAAGAATTAGGAGGATATGGTCTATTTTAGCAACCATATCCTCCTAATCTATTTCTAAAGCCCTTTTTACTAAATCTATAATCTTTTCTCTTATTCTAATAGGTTCAACCACCTTTACATGAGGTCCAAGACTTAATATTCTTCTTATAACTTCAGTTTCTTCAAAGGTGTAATAATACAGTTTTACTTCATACTTTCCTTCTCCAATTATCCTTGTATATCTTTCGTAAGAAGAGAAGCTCATAAAACATCTCTCCATTGCAAACTTTTCATCTATCAACTCTAGTACAATGGGCTCTTTACAATATTTTGTATCTTTTATAACTGCATAAATTTCCTTCTTAGAAAGCTTACACAAGGTATCCTCTTTTAGCTCTATATTGAACATGGTATGAAGATTTACCATAATAGATCTATTTTCTTCAATATAATACATAGAAACTCTTAAAACTTCATCTTTTGTTGAGTACTCTATTTTTAGAGGCAAGCCTCTTACAGCCTTATATTGTCTTGAAAATTTGTCTACATTATCATAAATTATTTCTCTCTCTTCTTTTATAGCTTGAAGTATCTTATAGAAATTTTTATAGTAAGCATCCTCTTGAACTACCTTTAAATTACTTACTGTATTTGTCTTTTCTATAATGCTACTTATATTATTTCCCTTTACGTCTTTTAGTGCCTGCTCTAACTTTAATACTATATCCTCACCTATAAGCCTCTTTAATATTGAGTCCTTTAATAGCTCCTTAATCCACTGCTTCTCTACAGTAGTAAATCTTATTGGAACAGGTGCTTTCGTATCTACAGAAAGTAATGGATAAAACTTTCCTTCTTCATTCCTAATTAGATTTAGGTTATCTTCTTCATCATATTTATTCAACATGAGGCCCTGAAAAGTTTTAAAATCTTTACCAATAACCTTTTCCTCATATTCACCTTCATCTATTATAATCTTTATGTCTTCTTCACATAAACCGTCATTGCATAAATTCAATATTTTTAATACTAATGAGAAATATCTATTTTTACTTTCATGAAATAACTCCATAAAGCTTTAGCATCTCCTTCCAGTCTTTTTTAATCTTTCTCCTAAGCTGTATTGGGGATTTAATTATTATATATGATGAATATTCTCTAATCCATGGACACATCTCATATGCATCATTAACTAAAGTTGTAAATTCATATACTCCTCCATGAATATCCATAGTGTAATTTTTAAGTTCATTTTTTATCTTTTCAACTATATAGACATCTTCTTTCTTACCTATAACCACTGAAAACTCAACCTTCTCACAAGGAGAATCTCCATTCAAATGTACTGCTGACCAGCTATTACCCATTGACTTATGGTACAACACATCTAAGTTAATATCTTCAAGTTCTTCTTTTACAGCCTTAAGATTATAAACTCTATCCAGTCTTGCATTTACGCATTTTTTACCTTTTGTAAAAGCCACTATATAAAATCTTCCATACTTCACATCATACCTAATCTTATACGGAGTAAGATTTCCCAGTTTTTGTGTATTGCGCCTCCTAGAAATAGAGTCATAGTTTATACTCTTTTTTTCATTAATAGCTGTAACTATCTCCCATAATATCTCCTCTTCAACTACAGGATGAAAATGAAGATTTTTATACTGAAAAGCTTCTTTAAAATCTATTTTTATGTCTCTTTCAAATTTCATATAGTTCTTAAGAGTTTCTTCAAAATAATGTCCTGCTACCATTGGGAAAGCAATATTTTTATAAAGATTTACAATATATAAGAGGTGCTCCAACTCCTGATTTGATAAAGTATTTAGTATGTCGTCAGAAACTTCATAGTTCTTTACTCTCCCAGTTTTACTCATCTTAAGTAATCCAAGTTCACTTTCCATCTCTTTAAGTTTTCTTTCTATGGTTTTGCTAGAAATGCTATCTGGGTTAAAGCTTGTTTCCTTAACTAAAACGTCTTCAATTTTTGAAAGTGATAAGGCTTTTTTCTTTGAATTAAGAATTAACAATATATAAAAGTACAATACTAAATCAATCTTTGTAAAGCTCTTATTATAGTAGGTGTTAACTAAAAAATTACTTGGATTAGAAAGAGAATCGTAACTTAGATTTAATAGCTTATTCCTGCCATCCTTATCTACCTTTATTAAATCTTTTTCAAGATACTGCTGTATCCTTCTCATCTCGTAGCTTATCTTTCTAGAACTCAAAGAAGTTTTATCCTCTAAGGCTTCTCTTGAAAAACATCCGTATAAAAAAACATCTCTTAATATCCATCTAATATTATTATAGTGCTTAATAAAGTCACTAAACATTTTAACACCCCCTATATAACTTATATTATCATAGCACCTGTCATTCCACAAAAAACTGACTACTTATAAAAAAGCAGTCAGAGGATTAAAAAAAGTAAATTCATTTAATTTGCCTTAAAATTATAAATTGGTTTAATTATTTTAATATCTTCTGCAGTTTCATTAATGTTAGCTAGAATTTCTTCTATTGGTTTATAAACCATAGGTGCCTCATCAATGGTAGCTTCATTTACTGAAGTTGTAAATATTCCTGACATAGAAGCTTTATACTCCTCTAAGGATACAGTTTCTTTTGCCTTAGTTCTGCTCATAAGCCTACCAGCTCCATGTGGTGCAGAATAGTTCCAGTCTTCGTTACCTTTTCCCCTGCAAAGTATGCTTCCATCTCTCATATTTATAGGAATCAATAGCTGTTCACCTTTGTATGCTGCTATGCTGCCTTTTCTTATGATATTGTCCTTAAAATTTATATAGTTATGAGTTGTGTGAAAGAAGTTATAACTATTTAGATCCCTACCAAACATCCTATTAAGTATTATAGAAGCCATAGTCTCTCTATTAAGCACTGCATATTCTTGACATATTTCCATATCCTTTAGGTAAAACTCTCTATATTTTCCTGATAAAAAACAAAGTTGTCTTGGATATTTAGGCTGAAGTTCATCATATTTTTCCTTCAACTTTTTAAGTTCTTTTTCAATTTCTTTTCTTTTTCCTTGAGACTTATATTCCTTAATCAATGCTTCTTTTTCTTCAAAGAAGCTCTCTTTTCCGCTGCAAATATCTATTGCTAAGCTCTGATAATATTCAGCAACTTGCTTTCCTAAGTTTCTGCTTCCTGAATGAATAACTAAATAATGATTCCCATCTTCGTCTTTGTCAACTTCTATAAAGTGATTTCCACCACCTAAGGTTCCTATACTTCTTTCAATTCTTTTACTATTATTAAGTGCTCTGTTACACTCTAATTCCGCAAGCCTTTTAAATCTCACTATTCTACCTTCATGTGTTGACATTCCTGATGGAACATATTTATTTATTACTTCATCTAGTAGCTCTAAATCTATTTCATCTTTGCCGAGCTCCACAGTAAGCATTCCACATCCTATATCTACACCTACAATATTAGGTATAACCTTATCCCCTAAGTCAGCTGTAAAACCTATAACACATCCTGCGCCTGCATGTGTATCTGGCATTATTCTAACCTTACATCCTTCAGTAAAACTTTGATTACATAAATTATATATCTGATTTAGCGCCTCTTCCTCAATATTGTCTGTAAAAATCTTAGCCCCGCTATATTTACCCTGTACTTCTATCATAGTTATTCTCCCCTTTAAAATAATATTCTTCTATTTCCTTAGTTATTGTACTGACTCCCAACTCTGCTTTATTAATAAACTCCAGAACTTTTTCATTCCATCCAGCAATTATATTTACCCTGTTTCCCTTAAATTGCTGAGTTCCATAACCTAATAAATCAATAGCATGAACCCAAACATTAGGGTTAATTTTACTCCTATATTCCTCCACTAATCTTTGACAAGTATTTTCATAACCACAATTTATCTCATTATCTGAAATTATTATTATTCTATCAATATATATATTATTTTCTATTAAATATTTTATTGGTAGTGCAATATCTGTGCCTCCACCTGTAACATTCACAGATTCAGCATTAGCAATAATGCCGCCTTCGTTAGACATTGGATTATGATGAAGAGTATAATCAAAGGAAACTGTTATTGCCTCTTCACATATGTGGTTTGCCATGGCCATAAATAACACTGCAATTTCTGCACAGGTTGTATCACCCTTATCGCTTAAATTAGAATTCATTGAACCCGAAACATCTGCTGCAATAAGTGTTAAACCTTTTAATTCCTCTATATTTTTAGTTGATATTTTCATAGCTTTTTCTAAAGCACTATAAGCCTTTGAAGTTATATTTCTCTGATTTTTTAAATTCTTATAGGCAGTATAATATCTGAAAGGTAGCTGCTTACTTTTTAAAACTCTATTTTCATCACTTAATGCTGTATATACCTTTTCAATATTATCTGGTCTTGCATTTATTATATTTCTTAAATTACGAAGCATAGTCATATATCCAAGCTTATTGCTTTCTATAAGTGCTTCCCAAGCTTCCTTAGTATTACCTCTCTTTGATAAAGTACTTTCCCAAGTTTCAGGAGTTTTTATTGTATCCTCTAATACAGCCTTAAACAATGTTTCCTGTTCTTTATTCTTAGGTTTTGGATGAGTAAGACATAATATATCCTTTAACATAATAGCTTTTTTTCTATTATACTTTCCTAAAGAATATTCATCAAAGGTTAAAAACTTATCAGCTATCCCCTTTTTTAAAGAATTTGGCAGTGGTTTTCCGTAGGTATTGATATAATATGAAAGAATTTCAGTCATATCATCTACTCTCTCTACTACTTGGTTTAGTAATTCTCTTACATAGGGCTTTCCTTCTTTTGAATATGCAAGCTCTCCAGTTAATACATGAGATATACTTCTTAAGTGAAATTCTCTTCTAGAATATAAAGAAAGATTAGCTACAAAACTGGGGTCTTCTTTAATAGCTTTCCTAATGTCTTTCAATAAATCATTAGAGTTATCTCCATAAAACTTAGCCTCACCAAATAAGCTTGTTAGGACTCCAGATACTAATCTATCTTTTAAAGGCATTTCATATGCAATATGACCTGATTTATTCCTAGAATACCCGTTTATTCTATTAAATTTGCTCATTTTGTAACCTCCATTCTTTTTATAATTTATAAAGCTTTTATTTAGTAAATAGAAATTTAATTAACGTTTTAATATGACAGAGAGAAAAACTATCCGAGTAACTGATGTAACACTTAATAATCATATTTATATTTAAAAAATAATTTTCAGATCAAAGTGATACATCCTTAGTGCTCTACCAACTGAGCTATTCATCTGCCTAAGACAAATGAAGCTGGAATCGAACCAGCGACACCTACAACTCTAATCGAAGTATCTCGAATATGCACTGCTCCATCTGTAAGTATCTTCCTTACAATGTATATTATATAAACTTAAGGATAAAACTTACAGACAAAAACCTTGCAATGTTTCTTAAGAGTACATTAAAAGACTTAAGTATTAACATATAAATTAAACACGCTAAGAGCTCCAACCTAAGCTACATAGCGTGTTAATGTTAATAAATATATTAAATTATTATATTGCTATTAATGTTCAGCAAGTATATATTATTCTCTTATCTAAATTTTTCAATTATAGATATATATTATATTTTTAGTTAAACTCAATTTCATCTGTATACATAGACTTAACAAATCTTCCACCCAAAAGAGTGTTATGATGCTCAACTATTTGCTTTGAAGTTAGTACAGGTCCATCAAAAGTACTATTTGCATCTCTAACTAATACATTATCATGATATCCTAAACTATAAGCACATCTACAAGTAGTATCCAAGCAGAATTCTGTCTGCATTCCTACTATAATTAGTTTTTTAATTCCTTTTTCTTTTAGGGTATCATCTAAACCTGTTTTATAAAATGAATCCCAAGTTGTCTTCTCTATTACAGTTTCATTGTCCAATGGTGTTATTTTGGGATGAATATGCCATGTTGGTTTTGTTCTATTATACTCATCTTCATCTTTACTAGTATGTTGAATGTAGATTACTGGAGTACCTGTATTTCTAGCCTTTTGAAGTAAAAGATAAATATTATCTAGAACCTTCTCACCATTATATAAGGATTGATTCTCATAGGAATACATAGCAACTTGTACATCTACAATTAACAGTGCTGTTTCTTTAGCCATTACAAAATCCTCACTTTCAAATTAATATAGAAAACACTTAAAGTTAAATTATACTACTCAAAAATAGCTTGTACTAGCTAAACTCTATAGCAATCTTAATTTACTTAAAGTATGTTCGTTCCATACACCAAAGCCCTCCGAGTACTTATTTTCGAAAAACATTGGTAATCGCTCTTTGAAGCCATCAGCAAGCGCAAGCTCTTGTAAATTATCTTTATCTACCCAAAATACATTACCTTCAATTGTATTTTCTATGAGGTCTCCACTAAAGTTCTCAGTTCTAAAATTGAACACAAAATATTTTTCTTTTGTTTCATCATTGTACCAATATATAACTCCACAAGCTTCTAAATTATATACAGTAAGACCTGTTTCTTCTCTTATCTCTCTGATAGTTGATTCTACTATGCTTTCTCCATCTTCTATATGACCTCCCGGAAATGATATTCCTTTCCATGATTTAATCCTATTTTGAACTAAAACCTTGTTATTTAATTTATCATAAATCATGCACATATTGGTCAATTCTACTTTTGACATTATTCCTATCCCCCTTTACTATGGAAAAATCCTATCAAAACCTTAAGTCTTGATAGGACTTCAAACGAAATTATTTACAATAATTATCTCTTAGTACTTCTACTAGTTTACTTACTCTTAGATCTAAAATAAAGTAAGTACTAGTTAATCCTTTTTTGTTATAATCAACTATCTTGTGTGCTTTTAGCATAGCTAAATGCTGAGAAATAGCAGATTGAGTCAAATTACTCAAACTCTCATTCAGTTCACTTACTGTCATAGGTCTTTCCAGTAAATGGCACACTATCAGTAGTCTATTTTCATTTGCAAGTACCTTTAAAACTTCTGAAACTTCTTTAGCTTTGTCTAGCATTATATCCCTGCCTCTCCTATCTTTCAACTTATATAGGTGAATTCAATTTACTAAATAGGTGTTTGTTTTTATTTTCATCATACTTATATAATACACTTTAACATTCTATTTGACTTTATACTCAAACATTTTTGTAGATTTATGTTCTACCTCTCAAGCGATCTTAAATATGATCCAGTTCCGCCAGATACATTTACTACCTTGTATCCCCTTGTACTAAGCTCGCTACAAGTCTTTGCACTTCTACCTCCAGATTGACATATTATATGATATTCTTTTTCTTTATCTAAATATTTTTCTGGATCTCTAAGTATTGCTCCCATAGGTATATTCATTGCTTTCGGAATATGCCCATCTTCGTACTCATACGGCTCTCTTATATCTATTAAATTTATCTTATTTATAACATCATCAACATCATGAACACTTATTGCTCTAAAATTTCCTCTTTTAATGAATGAAAACATATAATTCCTCCATTGATATCATAAAAATATATTTTATATTATTCCCTTAATTACCAAAAATACAACTTAATAATATAAGAATATTAGAACTTACTTATTTACTTATATGATATTTCATTCTTTTGCTTAAGTCAATACATGAAATAATGACCCAATCAATTTACAGGAAAATCTATATGGATAATATATATTTTTTATATATAATAATACTCTATTTAATTTTCATTTGACATTCCTTCGAAAGCAACTTCATCTTTATCATTAAACAATATATATTCAAAGACTTTTGAGCTATATCCTGAATATTTGGCTTCCTTATCAAACCTCAGATTTTCACTGACAGATAGCTTTTTCTGTTCTTTTGGATGTACTATAAATTCATTTTTTAAAGTAATATATTCTTGCTTTATATCTTCTTTTACGAAAGATGGTGACTTAATTTTTATGTAAAATTTTTGTGTATAATTACTGCAATTTATTATTTCTATACTTCCATTTACATTTAGTTCGTCATTATTTCCGTTAAAGTTCACTGAAGTTTTATCTCTATCTAGATATATAGATTTTAAATCTATAAAGGATCCTTTATAGATTTGAATACACTGATTCCACATTTCAGGAAAAACACTTATCAATACTACTGTTATCATCACTCTTCTTAAAGCTGTCTTAATTATAGCTTTTTCTCTTATTTCATTAAGTTGTTGTAAACAACAATATATTCCTACTATAACTATTAATCCAGCATAGTGAAATGTCCAATTATTACCTTTAAGAGGTTTAAATATTCTTTCTACAAATATATCTTTTGTATTATTGCTATTTCCTTGCAACACAAACAATATTGCTAATCCTAAATAGCAAAGTATTATTTTCTGCACTTTAGATAATTTTTTCAAAACTTTCTCCCTTATATAATCTGTCAGTTATTTCATCGTATATTTTCTCAATTGGTTTGCTCATACTTAAAGCATTTTGAAAATATCCTTCTTCATACAATTCCTTTGCTAACAAAACTCCATTACTGCAATATTCACTCCAAGAATCTAGCACGGCTTGCTGTAGGATATGTTGTGTTTTATATTCGTACGCTGCTTGAAGGCAAATCTGAAATGCCTCCAACTCCTCATTTTCTCTACTAAAATTCATATTTTTACTCTTTATATAACTCATTTTATCATTTAGTTCTGTAGCCCCAGCATAGCCATCTCTTGCTGCATATTTTATATTTCTTATTCCCACCATAAGCATAGCTCCAAAACACATTGGACATGGCTCCATTGTTGTATACAATGTATATTTTTTTATATTTAGATGTTCTTCTCGTTTCAAAGCTAGCATAGCAGTAGTTTCCGCATGTGCCATTCCAGTACCAGCCAATGGATTATTACTTAAAGTATCAAAGATTCTATTTCTACCTCTTGATATTATCTTTCCGTTCTCATCAACTATAACAGCACCAATTGGAATAGTATTTTTCTTAAAAGATTCCCAAGCTAAAGAAAACGCTTCCTGCCAAGCATAATTTAAATCTCTCCACATTAAAATCTCCCCTTTAAAATTTACAATTTATAGTTATTATAGCACAATATGCCGTAAAATTTGTATTTTTAGTTGTTTTAATGCTTGAATTACTCTTCAGCTTCCTAATAATTATCTCATCCTAAATTTAATAAAATTTAAAAATTCAATCTATAAAACTTTTTAAATTTTTGTCTATTTAACTATATAACTTTTTAAATAGTAAAAAGTGACCTGTATTATAACTTCTTTCAAGTTATAATACAGGTCACTTTCTTTCGATATTAATTTGGAGGCGCCACCCGGATTTGAACCGGGGCATAAAGGTTTTGCAGACCTTGACCTTACCGCTTGGCTATAGCGCCAAATTAAATTAAAATAAATGGTGGCCAGACCAGGAATCGAACCAGGGACACGAGGATTTTCAGTCCTCTGCTCTACCGACTGAGCTATCTAGCCACGTGGCGACTCAGAAGGGGCTCGAACCCTCGACCTCCGGCGTGACAGGCCGGCACTCTAACCAACTGAGCTACTGAGCCATATGCTTCTATCGTCCACGTATTATATTATATGAACTTTAGAAGACTTTGTCAATAAATTATTTCGTCAAAGTATTTATTAATTCTCCAACTTGTTCATTAGTGAATTTATAAGCCTTGTTGCAAAAATGGCATTTTAATTCTTCTTCTTTTCCTTCTTCATATATTTCAGTAAGATCTTTTAGACCAATACTTATAAAAGCTCTTTCAACTTTTTCTCTTGAGCAATCACATTTATATAGTGGTTCAATGCTATCATTGATCTTTAAATCCATTCCATCGAATATATATTCAACTATTTCTTCAATAGTTTTTCCTTCAGTTATCATAGTAGTCACAGGTGGTATTTCTTCCATTCTATAAGATAGAAGATCAGCTAATAGTTCGTCAGCCCCAGGCATCATTTGAATTATAAATCCACCAGCAGCTTTAATTGATAAATCATTATTAACTAAAACTCCAAGCGCCACAGCAGATGGTGTTTGCTCAGATGTTGTAAAGTAATACGCAAGATCTTCTGCTACCTCTCCAGTATAAATTGGCACTTGTCCTACGTAAGGATCTTTTAGACCTAAATCTCTTATTACAGTTAAGTTACCATTCTTTCCTATAGCTCCACCTACATCAAGTTTTCCTTTAATATTTAAAGGAGGTTCAACTGCTGGGTTTCCTATATATCCCTTAACTGTACAATCTGGATATGCAGTTACGGTAATACCTTTTGCATCTCCTCCACCATTGATTTGAAGCGTTAAAATTTCCTTTTCAGATTTTAGCATTGCTCCCATTAGAGTTCCTGCTGTAAGCATTCTTCCAAAAGCCGCAGCTGCTGTAGTGCTGCATTCATGTATTTTTGTTCCTTCGTCAACTAAATTAGTAGTTATTCCAGCTATAATTCTAACCATTCCATTTTTAGCCGTAGCTCTTATAATCTTATCATTCATAATTAATTTACCTCCAAATTCTTAAGAACATATACTATTCTTTCACTATCTCGTTCTATACAGCTATTCTTATATCCATCGTACTTTCCAATTATTTCGAACCCTGCGTCCTTCACCATTGACTCTATAAAATCTTCTTTGTAAGCTCTTTCTTCATGAATTTCTTCAAACCTTTCATATAGCTCTCCATTTTTAACGAAAAAGGTTAGATTCATCTCCACTATTTCATCTTCAAATATATTCTCCCAAGTGTAAAAAATCTCTTCAGAATTATATGTAAAAATATTGTTACCGAGAATATCACTTAATTTATAATAGGAATTTATATCAAAAACAAAGATTCCATTTTCACTCATATGTCTTTTTACAGAAAGAAAATAGTTTCTTAAATCTTCAATATCTAATATGTAATTAGTTGAATCCAAAACGCAAGTAACTAAATCAAACTTTCTATTAAGAGATAGTTCACTCATATCCTGACATACTATCTTACATTTCATTCTTTCTTCCCTAAATTTTTTGTCTGCATTTATAAGCATACTATCTGATGAATCAACTAAAAATATGTTTTTAAAGTTCTTCCCTAAGATTGCTGCTACATTTCCTGTTCCACAAGCTAAGTCTAAGTAATACTCATAATTTATGTTGTTATTTTTACATAAATCCAAAATGAAGTCGCTTATACTGTTATAGTTAATATCTTCATATATCAATTGATCATAAAGATTTGCAAATTTATTATAGCTGTCCATTTAATAATAATCCCCCACACTAAATCTACTAAATAATATATTATTAATTTTCTGCTAAGTCAATGATATATGTTTATCTTTCCCTTTTTATTCGCTAAAATGATACATTTTCACTAGTTAAAAGCATCATTCCTAGTTTGTTAGTATATATAATGTTCCAACTTCAACCATTAAGTTATGCATGCCCGAAAATCCTCAGAAACCACTATTTTCGAACATGTATAACTTAAGTTTTCACAATGGAACCCTTTAGATAAACTACTTCATGTTTAAATCTATCCAAATAAAGATGTACCAATTCGATCCCTTTATATTTTCAAACCTCTCAATTCTTGTAGTTAAAGATTCCAAAAATATACGTTTTACTACGAAATGGTACATCGTCTTCTTACTTTCTTCCTAAAATTTCATCATTGCTCGGTATTTTAAGATTCTTTTTTCTTTTAGTCATTATACCGCCTATTCTTCCAGTTTCTTCTGCAGTTAGCCCACCCCAACCTTCTGAATCAACTTTATCTTTAAGTCCCAATTCTTCTGCAATTTCATATTTCATAGACTCTCTAAGCTTTTCAGCATCAGACAGCTCTCTATTTGATTTGATTTTAGATTTTATGACTTTTTTTAATGGTGTTTTACTCATAAGAAAGTCTCCTTTTTCTTATTTTTTTCTATTATTGCCATATCAATTTACAGTTATACCCCTACTACTATTTAGCTGAATACAATAACCAAATTTATTATGTTAATTATTAATACATAAAGAAAAGTTACATGTAGGCTTTCAATACTACTTTTTATTCATGTCTACCTCAATATTTTAAATGGCCCTATTACATATATATTTTTCAAGACTCTACAGTTCTTCAATTTTTTTATACTTAACTAAACTTTCATAAAAATTCTATTAAATATACAGTTTTTAATGCTACCATTACAAGCTATCATCTGTTGTGGAAAATATTAAAGATAAAAGATAACACCTTGATATGATTTAAAAATATACTCTTTATTATGATGCTACATACATATATTATGCGAAAATTAAAATTTAAAATTCAAAAAATTTCATCTGTAGCATAAATTATAGTGTATAATTAATTTAATGTAACATTAGGATTGTGATATAATAGATTTGATTTATATTTATGCATAAATTTAAAAAAACTTAGGAGGGATTGTTTTGTTTAATGTAGCAATTGTTGGGGCAACAGGTAATGTTGGAAGAAAGTTCATTGAAATACTTGCAGAAAGGGATTTTCCAATTAAAAACCTGTACTTGTTTGCATCAAAGAGATCTGCAGGCAAGACTATGAAATTTAAAGATATTGATTATGTTGTTGAAGAATTATGTGATGAGAATATTAAATCGAAGAAAATTGATTTTGCATTATTTTCTGCTGGTGGAGACGCAAGTCTTCAGTTTGCTCCTAAATTCGCAGAAATAGGTGCAGTTGTTATAGATAATAGTAGTGCTTGGAGAATGGATCCTAAGGTCCCTCTTGTAGTTCCAGAAGTTAATCCAGAAGATATCTCTTGGCATAATGGAATAATTGCAAATCCTAACTGCTCTACCATTCAGGCAGTGGTTGCTTTAAAGCCACTTTATGATACGTATGGAATAAAGAGAATCGTATATTCTACTTATCAAGCTGTATCTGGTGCTGGCCTTCAAGGAATATTAGACCTTCAAGATGGAGTTAAAGGAGAAGCACCAAAGAAATTTCCTTATCCTATAGCAGGAAACATTCTTCCTCATATCGATGTATTCACTGAAGATGGATACACTAAAGAAGAAATAAAAATGATACTTGAAACCAGAAAAATTCTCCATAATGATGATTTAAAAATCACAGCTACAACAGCAAGGGTTCCGGTATTAAACAGCCATAGTGAAAGTATTAATGTTGAACTTTTAAAAGAGTTTAATCTCGAAGATGTTCTTACTTTACTTGGAAACTCTCAAGGTGTAGTTGTATATGATGATATTAAGAGCATAAAGTATCCGACACCATTATACGTAGATGGTAAGGATGATGTTTATGTGGGTAGAATCAGAAGAGATTTTAGTTTAGCTAATGGTTTAAACCTTTGGGTTGTTGCTGACAACATAAGAAAAGGCGCTGCTTTAAATGCAGTACAAATTGCTGAGATAATGATTAAGGACAAATAATTATAAAATATTTTCAAATTTATTAGGCATGGAGGTATAATTATGTCTTTGTTTAAAGGATCTGGTGTTGCTATAGTTACTCCTTTTACGGAAAATGGAGTTGATTTTAAAAAGTTAGAAGAACTTCTTGAATGGCATATATCAAATAAAACTGATGCTATAGTTGTATGCGGCACTACAGGTGAAGCTTCAACCATGACTGAAAGCGAAAAGAAGGAAACTATAAAGTTTACTGTAGATGTGGTTAAAAAGAGAGTACCAGTAATTGCAGGTACAGGAACTAATAATACTGCTTACTCTATCGAGATGAGCAAATGGGCTGAAAGTATAGGCGTTGATGGACTTTTAATAATAACGCCTTACTATAATAAGACATCTGAAAGAGGATTAATAGAACATTTTAAAGCTATAGATAATGCTGTAAATACACCAATTATACTTTATAATGTACCAGCTAGAACAAATGTAAATATAAGCCCGAATGTTCTTTTGAAGCTTACTGAACTAAAAAATATAGTAGCAGTTAAAGAAGCAAGCGGAGATTTAAGCCAAATAGCAAAAACAAAGGCTCTTTGTGGTGATAAAATAGATATATACTCCGGAAATGATGACCAGATAATTCCTATACTATCTTTAGGAGGAATAGGTGTAATATCAGTGCTTGCAAATGTTATTCCTAGAGAAGTTCATGATATGTGCGAACTTTTCTTAACAGGAAAGACAAAGGAAGCTTTAGATATTCAAATAGGTACTTTAGAACTCGCAAACACTTTATTTATAGAACCTAATCCAATTCCAGTAAAGACAGCTTTAAATCTAATGAATTACAATGTTGGACCTTTAAGATTACCTCTTTATAAAATGGAAGGCGAAAATCTTGAAAAATTAAACAATGTTTTAAGAAAGCATAATCTTGTAAAGTAATGGGGGTAAAACTATGACAAAAATAATATTGAACGGTTGCTGTGGAAAGATGGGAACAGTTATTTCAAATCTTGTAGAAAAAGATGAAAATCTTCTAATAGTAGCTGGAATAGATAAATTTCCAAAAGGTGAAAGAAGTTATCCTATTTTTAGTGATTTAAATGAATGCACCTTAGAATACGATGTATTACTTGATTTTTCGAGACCAGATTCACTAAGACCAATACTAGCTTTTTCAGAGAAAAATAGCAAACCAGTGGTTCTTTGTTCTACTGGATATGCTACTGAAGATTTGGCTTTAATTGAAGAAAAATCAAAGGTACTTCCTGTATTTAGATCTGCTAACATGAGTGTTGGAGTAAATCTTGTAAACATGCTTCTTAGAAAAATATCACCTGTTCTATATGAAAACTTCGATATTGAAGTTATAGAAAAGCATCATAATCAAAAAGTGGATGCTCCTTCTGGTACAGCAGTTATGCTTGCTGAAACTATAAAGAACTCTATTGAAGAAGATACACACTTCGTATATGGAAGAGAAGGAATCGCAAAGAGAGACCATAAGGAAATCGGTATTCATGCAATACGTGGTGGAAGTATAGTTGGAGATCACGACGTTATTTTTGCCGGAGATGGTGAAGTTATTGAAATAACACATAAAGCTATTTCAAGAGAAGTTTTCGCTGTAGGTGCTTTAAAAGCAAGTGCTTACATGGGTAAAGTCTCAAAACCAGGCCATTACGATATGGAAGATGTATTGAATCTATCATTCTAAAATACAAAAAGGCTGCAGTAGACGAACAATCTACTGCAGCCTTTTAATATTTCCCAAACACAAACTATCTTTATTTCTCAAGTTCTTTTATAAACTCTTCGATCAAATCTAAAGCTTTTTCTAATTCTTCAGTACTATAACAATATGAAATTCTCATAAAGCCCTCTCCACCTTGGCCAAAAGCACTTCCTGGAACACAAGCTACTTTCTTTTTCTCTAATAATAATTCACAAAATTCCTCTGAACTCATATTGAATTTTTTTATCGACGGGAATATATAGAATGCTCCCTTAGGTAATTCCACTTCAAAACCCATATCCTTAAGCCTATTATATACATAGTCTCTTCTCTTTATAAATTGGGCTTTCATATATTCAACATCGTTAAGACATTCTCTAAGTCCAACATATGCACCATATTGAGATATTGAAGTAGCACATGATACATTATATTGATGCACCTTCATAAAGTCATCCATTAAGTCCTTATTTAAGCAGAAGTAGCCTAATCTTAATCCTGTCATTGAAAATATTTTAGAAAATCCACCAATGAATATAACCTTATCTTTAATCTCCTTAACTTGACCTATGGAATGATATTCATCATAACAAAGTGCACTGTACATTTCATCTGTTATCACAGTTAGATCATATTTTAATATAAGCTCTTTAAGCTCACTTAGCTGCTTCTCTTCAAGTATTGCACCTGTAGGATTTGTAGGAAAAGATAACAAAAGATATCTTGAACCACTATCCTGTACAGCTTCCTCTAAAAAATCTATATTTAGAGAAAAATCATTATTCAACTTATAGTTAACCACTTCTCCGCCTACAAGCTTAACACAGCTTTCATACGCCGGATATGCAGGAGTTGGAATCAGTACCTTTTCTCCTTTATCTATCAAGGTCGTAAACACTGTAAAAAGAGCTTCACTACCTCCTGCTGTTATACAAATTTCGTCTTTGTCATATTCGATTCCAAAGCTATCTAAATATCTGCTTATCTCATCTCTTAATTGCTCTAATCCTGCATTTGATGTATATGTGGTTTTTCCTTGCTCTAAAGCCTCTATCATCGCTTCTTTGATCTTCTTAGGCACTGGAAAGTCAGGCTGGCCAAGGGTAAGTGATATAGCACCTTGTATTTTTGCAACCTTATTAGAAAATTTTCTTATACCTGAAAGTTCTATTTTATTTACATTACTATTCATATTAATATTCTATCCCCTCTCTTGCTACTACGCCTTTTTCATAATAATGCTTAATATCCTTCATTTCTGTTACTAAATCTGCTCTTTCAATTAATTCTTTTGGAGCATTTCTACCCGTCAAAATCAATTCCATATCTTCAGGTTTGCTGTCTATAAGGTCTGTAATCATTGAAACTTCTAGAAAGTTATTGTAAATAGCAGCCATTACCTCGTCTAGTATCAATATATCACATTTTCTTTCTTTTATTACCTCTTTAACAAAATTGTATGCCTCCATTATTTCACTCTTCAGCTCAAGCTTCTCTTGATCATTTAATGTCCAAACAAAGCCCCTTCTTTTTTCAAATCTATATATCTTAAAATTAGGTGAATGTAATTCTGAAGAATTAAGTTCACCAGTTTTATTACTCTTTAAAAACTGGACCATAATTACTCTCATTCCATCTCCCACAGCCCTGAAAGCTAATCCTAATGCAGCAGTAGTCTTTCCTTTACCATTTCCTGTATATATCTGAACATACCCTTTTTCTAACTTCGCCATCAATTATCACTCCTCTTTCGCATTTATATCAAGGGAAATAACATCATCTATGAGTTTCGCTTGCCCTTTTATTTTTACATATTTATTCTATTAAACTGCATAAAAATTCATTAAATTATATACTTTAAAAATTTTCAATTAAAACCATACTAATTTATCTAATAAGCCCTGGTACAATATTTATTTATATGTTATTTATAAAAAAAACTTTCAATACACCATTGCAATCAGCAATTATACAAGGGTCTCTCTGTTTTTAGAATCTTAAATAAAATCATAATACATTGACTAATTGGCAAAAAATGTATTTATAATTTAAAATATTATAAAATATATTTTACATAAGCTGAGGCAATTTCGCCATAATATTTTATAAAAAATGAATTTTTTCTCCTTACCCCTTTCATAATCAGTTAAGTTTTATTATAATTATCTTATTGCATATTACATAACTACGCAATAGAGGAAAGGATGATATAATGAGTTATAATTTTACTGATCCATATGAAATAGCTAGATTTATAAAAGAATCAAAGAAATCAACTCCAGTAAAAGTTTACGTTAATGGAGATTTAAAAGATAGCGACATGACAAATATCGAATGGTATGGCTCTGACAATTTTTACGTACTTTTCGGCGAAAGCGATGACATTACAAGAGTAATTCTTGATAATAAACATAAAGTAAAACATTTTAGAGTTGAAAATGATAGAAGAAACTCAGCAATCCCTATGCTAAACTTACTTGATATAGATGCTAGAATTGAACCAGGTGCTATTATAAGAGATAAGGTTACAATAGAAAAGAATGCTGTTATAATGATGGGTGCCGTAATAAATATAGGCGCTGAAATAGGCGAAGCAACTATGGTTGATATGAACGCTGTAGTTGGTGCTAGAGGAAAGCTTGGAAAGAGAGTACATCTTGGTGCTGGCGCTGTTGTAGCTGGTGTTCTAGAACCACCTAGCAAAACACCATGTATAATCGAAGATGATGTTCTTATAGGTGCAAACTCAGTTATTCTTGAAGGAGTAAAGGTTGGAGCTGGATCAGTGGTTGCAGCTGGATCAGTTGTCGTAGACGACGTACCAGCAGGAGTTGTTGTTGCTGGAACTCCTGCAAAGATAATTAAAAAAGTTGATGATAAGACAAAAGACAAAACTCAAATACTTGATGATTTAAGAAAGTAACGATAAAGAATCACTAATGAAAATATATTAGTGATTCTTTTTTAACAAAAAAATAAGGGCGAATACTCGCCCTTTTAATATGTTCAAACTAGCTTTTAAACTGCACCTATTTGATCATCATCTACTAATTCATTTTCCCCATTTACTCTTTCCATCTTTGAAATTGAAACTTCGTAAGCTACTTTTCTAATAACTTCTTCATCAGAAACCTTTTTTTGATACTCTCTGCTTTGAAGTCTTCCCCATATTCTAATATTATCTCCAACGCTTAAAGTCTGGCAGAATCTTGAGTTTCTTCCCCATGCTATTGTAGGTATATAGTCGGATTTGTTGTAAGCTCTATTTACAGCAAGCAGTACATCAGCAATCTCTCTGCCAAAAGGAGTTGTCCTATATACTGGTTCCTTACATATATACCCGTCTAAAAAAATTTCATTTGGGTTTTTGCTTCTTTCATCACATGGTCTAATGTCACGAGCAAAAACTGTTAATATAAGCTTGTTAGCTCCATCTACAAATTTATTATAAGACCTCAATTGTCCTTCAACAATTATATCAGTCCCTATGCTTAAATCAAAACTAGTAAGTAATCTTTCAGATATTGTAATGTTTAACATATCCTTTGAATCACTTAATCTCATTACCTCTAAAGAAAAAGTAAGGAACTTCTCCCCATACATCTCGTGGCTAAAATCCAATCCTGAAGCAACAGTTCCCTCAAGGTAAATTTTATTATTTAACATTAAATTATCCATTTAAACCCCTCTCTCCCTCGTTTTTTAAAATTTTTATTTTTTGTTATAAAGTATAAATTAGAAAACAACTTATTTCCATTATAATACATTTAATGCCTTTTTTACAATATGTTTTTTTATTGGTTAACTTTATGTTGTTTACCATCGTTGTCCAAATCAAAATTATCCTTATAAATAAGGTCACCTACAGGTACAAATTCATAACCTTCACTCTTCAGCTTCTGAAAGATTTTTTTTAGATTTTCAGGAGTATACTTTCCATTATTATGGAAAAGCAATATTGAGCCTGGCTTTACATTTTTAATTACTCTTTCATATTCTTCATCTGCTCCTTTGTTCTTCCAATCAACACTATCAACATCCCACTGTATACAGTAATACCCCATCTTTTTAACTGCATTTACCACGGTATCATTATAAGAACCGCTTGGACACCTAAAAAGCTTGGTCTTATATCCGGTATTATTATATATAATATCTTCAGTCTTCTTTATTTCAGAAACCATCCTATCAGTTGATATTTTAGTAAAATCTGGATGTATATAGCTATGATTGGCTATTTCATTCCCTCCTTCCTTTATTTTTTTTAGTTTCTCTACATTTTCTTCATTTGAATTTACCCAGCCTCCCATGATAAAAAATGTACCTTTTACATTATATTCCTTCATAATGTCTAATATACTTCCAAGGTTGTCCTCATCTGTCCAATTGATATCAAAGGTTATAGAAATTTTCTTATCCTTAGTATCAACAGAATATATAGGTAAGGACTTTTTTACCATCCAAGCATTCACTACTGTTGAGGCAATAGCTGTTGTGACAAATATTAGTACTACAATCAAAAATATAATTATTTTGTTTTTCTTCAAATGAATTCCTCCACAATGAAGTCTCTTTAAAATAATATTCAGCAAGCTACTAAATAATGACAATAAAAATTTTCATATAGAAATAGTTAAGTTTTATGCTATAATAAAGCTATACTGGTGAGTGGGAGGATAAACGTATGAATGATAACACATTAGAACTAGCGGAAAACAAGCTTCTGCTTTTATATATAATTAAATCTATTAAGTATCCAATATCTAATGCCCAATTAACTGAAATTGTTTTAGAAAATAGTTTCATTAATTACTTTTTCCTTCAACAGTATATTACAGAGCTTATCTCTTCAGGTTTTATTAAATATGAAGATACGAATGAAAAGAAACTGTTATATATTACGGATGTAGGAAATAAAGTTTTAACTTTATTCAAGGATAGAATTTCTCCTCAGCGATTAAATGTAATAGATGATTATCTAAAATCAAGTATAGAAAAAATTAAAAGAGAACTTACTATATCTGCAGATTATACACCAGACCAAAACAATACTTTTGTAGTTAATTTAAAAGCAGTGGAAGATGATAGTTTATTGATGGATTTAAAAGTAAGTGTAGCTTCAAAAAAACAAGCCGTTGCATTATGTAGCAAGTGGAAAGAAAATCCTTCCATAATCTACAATAATATAATCAACGTACTCATAGAAGATAAGTAGGAAATTTGATACATGTAAAATGCATGCTAAAAACTCTCTTAATAAAGATTGTTCTTACGCATGTATATTTTTTTACTGTAAAGAAACCTCTAAAATTTAAAACTAACTAAACCTAGATATTTCAATGGCTTAGAGTTTTTTCATGTCTATACAGTAAAAAAACAAAACGTATTTGACTGCCAAATTTTCCTAATATATATTCAGAAAGGCAGATGCTCATATGTAAGATATTAAGCTTATCATTAATGCCACTTTAATAAAACCTAGTAATGTAGTATAATTACTTTAAAAACAAACTTGGATATAATCTCTACAGATTATGTTCAATATAAAATCAAATTTAAGAGGGGGAAGACTTAAATGAACTCATACAAAACATCTAACGTGTGTGCAAAGGAAGTAAGTTTTGAAATAGTTGACAACAAGATATCTAGCGTAAACTTTTTAGGAGGCTGTAATGGTAACCTAAAAGGAATATCTTCACTTATCGAAGGTATGGAAGTTAATGATGCTATGAACAGATTAAGAGGTATCACTTGCGGAACTAAGGGCACTTCATGTCCAGATCAATTATCAAAAGCTTTAGAAGAATATTTAAGCAAAACTATATAATTATATACCCTTGTAGCAAAAAGCATGAAAAGATATTTATATCCTTCATGCTTTTTTCACATTCTAAACTCTCATAATATCTATATAAATTACTCAGTAATAAAAAATCTCTATAACGTCTTCTTTGTATATAAGCCTTTCTTAGTGTATATGAGAAATCTTACAAACTGATAAATTTTATTTTTCACTTAATATAAAGTTATAGATTAAGATAATGAACTCTCTGAGTCACAGTTGCTTGAAGATTTTACACTTTCCTATGGGATAAAAATATAGTATAGTAGTAATACTAGCTAATTTATATTTTAAACTCAATATGAGCATCTATGAATACTTGATAGCTGTACTTTAGCTTCACATGATATTTAGATTCTTATATAGCTTTAAAAAATAAGGAAGATTATGCAGAAAGGTGGTAGCAATGGAAGACTTTAATACACAAAATCATTCTAAACTTTTAGAAATCAAACTCTCAATTTACGACTCTGACAACATACATTATGGTGGAAGTCAGTATTGGTTTCCCAAAAAGACGCACCAATTAAGCGGTTGTGGTCCTGTTGCTGCAGCTAATATAACTGCTTACTTATCCAAGTTAGTTCCAGATAAGTTTAGTAAACTTTATCCTTACAAGGATATTATAAATAAACAAGATTTTATAGAACATATGATAGAAGTTCGAAAGTTTGTAGTTCCAGGTATGTTTGGACTTACTTCTGTGACTCAATTTAGCGATAATATTTTAGCTTTTTGCGAAAGCAGAGGCGTATCATTGGTTCCCCATATATTAGATGAACAAGCAAATATGCAAGAAGCTATGGACTTTATCTCTGAAGCACTTCATCTGAAATTGCCAGTTGCTATTTTAGTACTTAAACATCCAGTAAAAGAACTAGAAGAATACACTTGGCATTGGATGACAATAACAAATCTACGCTTTGAACAAAAAAATAATAAGTATTATATTTCAGTTTCAACTTATGGAGAATTTCATGAAATTGATTTAGATTTGCTTTGGAATAACAGGAGACCTAAAGACATAATAAGGTTGGCGTATTTTGCTTAAATAAATTGTTTTTTTGAAACTTCAATTAAACTGAATTTCACCTACATATGATGCTTCAATTATGTTCTCAGAGAATTAATATGCATCCTAAATTAATATAAAATTAATTGATTAGAAATCCATACTATGAAAAACATACAAACATTCTCTATAAAACTGCTCATGATACTTCGATATATCATGGGCGGTTTTTTTCATGTATTTGTTGTTTCATATATTTAAATTTACTATCTATAATATAAACCTACCTTTATATCTATATATTTTTTTACATTAAATGTTGCAATTAAGAATATGTAATTAAAATATACAAAAACTAAGCATGAAAGTAATTTAATAACTTTTAAAGGAGGAACTTTCATGCCTACTATTAATATGCTCTCCTCTGCTGAAAAAATAAAAGGCCAAGGAGTTATGTCTGCCTATATCGAGCAAGTGAATTTAGTAACACATGGCCTTACAGAAAACTATAAGGTAAAGGTAAACAACATATTCTTTTGTGATATAATGCACTATCATACAATTGATTTCAAATTTTTCTTAAGCATTCCACTGGCAAAACTTCTCGGAACAAGTGTGGCATATGTGCATTTTGTGCCAGAAACTATTGAAGAAAGCCTAAAACTACCATCATTTATAAAAAAGATATTTTATAAATATATGATTTGGTTTTACAAAAGTGTTGACCATTTGGTGGTAGTTAATCCTTATTTTATAGATGTTCTGAAAAGTTATAAAATTGATGAACATAAGGTAACCTATATTCCAAACTTCGTATCAGAAGATAATTTTTATAGATATGATATTTCTAAAATCAATGCTATAAAGAATGAATACAAAATTCCTTTAGACAAATTCATTGTCTTAGGAGTTGGTCAAGTTCAGACTAGAAAAGGTGTAACGGATTTTATTGAAGTTGCAAAAACACTTCCTGACATACAGTTTATCTGGGCTGGTGGTTTTTCCTTCGGTTCAATAACTGATGGTTATAAAGAATTAAAAAAAATCATTGAAAATCCACCATCTAATGTTAAGTTTTTAGGCATAGTTGAAAGAAGCAACATGAATGATATTTATAATATTTGTGATTTAATGTTTTTGCCATCATTTAATGAACTTTTTCCTATGTCAATTCTAGAGGCTATGGCATTAAAAACACCTATACTTCTACGAGATTTGGATATATATAAAAATATTCTGTTTGATAGTTATTTAAAAGGAAACAATAATGTAGAATTCACTAACTTAATAAAATCTATTGAGGATAAAGGTGTAAACTATAAACTTTGGTGTGATAATTCAGCCAAATGCCATGATTTTTATTCTAAAGATTATGTATTACAAATGTGGAGACAGTTTTATGATGAAATCTATAATAAGAAACTCGGGAGAAAGTAAATGAAGAATAAGATATTAAACATAATCATTGTGGTAGTTTCTGCTTGTATTTTCCTATCATTTTTCCTTTTTACTAAAGGTCTTAATACATTAATACGTGAAATAAGAAATTTAAGCGCAGGCTGGATTATATTATCAGTGCTAATGATGATTATGTTTTTGTTTTTCGAAATGTTGGTGTTATATGTTATAATTAAACAATTTTATAAAATTGATAACTTGTTCACTAAATGCTTAAGATTTGAAGTGATTGGTCAATTTTTTGGAGCTATCACTCCTTTTGCTGCTGCTAGCCATCCTGCCCAATTATATGAAATGAATGAAAGCGGAATTCCTGCTGGTACTGGCGTTTCTATATTGATGATTAAGTTCATGCTACATCAAGTTATAAACATTATTATTTTAATCTTAGCAATATTATTTAAGTTTAAATATTTTTATTCAAAAGTACCCTATTTTTTATATTTTTGTATATCTGGCCTTGTGGTACATGTAATAATTATGATAATTGCAACATTGTTTTTAATAAGTAAAAAGTTAACCCGAAACATATTAAATTTTTGCTTAAATGTACTAAAAAAAATAAAGTTAATGAAGAATCCTGAAGAAACTTATAGACATGTTGAAGCTGAATTAGAAACATTTCATAAAACTGCCACTACGATTATTAAATATAAAAAATTATGTATCTATGCATCTATTTTTACATTTTTGCAGTGGCTGGCATACTTTACTATACCTTATTGTATTTATAGAAGCTTTGGATTTAATTATGTTGATCTCTTTACAATGATAGCAGCTCAAATTTTCTTAATAAACTTTATGGCAATAATCCCCCTTCCAGGAGCTGAAGGTGGTGCTGAAGGTGGCTTTTACCTTATGTATGGTTTATTTTTTAAATCAGGGACCATTATAACAGCAATTTTCTTATGGAGATTAATCACGTACTACTCTTCAATCGCAATTGGCAGTATATTTACTTTATTACTACCCAATAATAAGTTAAATAAAAACTAGTATAATAGTTGTATTATACTAGTTTTTATTTATAGAATTCCACTTTATGCATCATCATCTATAAAGTGGTCCACTCCATAAACTCTTTTATTTGTTTTCAGAATCTTATTATAACTTAAAGATTTTATTATATTAAGTTTTGTGGTTTATCAAAGTACCTAAATCTAACCCTATTTCCTCACTTCTATTTATTGCTCTAATATACTTTTCTAAAACTTTATTTGCAAAAATTCTACTTGAATATTCATTAGCTTTTATTTCAGCATATTTTTTCATATCATTTCTTAATAAATCATCCTTTAAAATTCTATCAATGTGTTCTTCAAATTCTGATTCTTTCTTATATGTATAACCATTCTTTCCTTGATCAATCACTCCTTCAATACATGGATCGTACTTGCATACTACTGGACATCCACTACTTAATGATTCAAGATAAGTTAATCCTTGAGTTTCGCTAGTTGATGCTGTAACAAATATTTCAGCAATTTTATAGTATTTATATACCTCATTTGAATTTACCATTCCAGTAAATATAACTTTCTCCTCTATATTTTCACTAATCACTTGATTTTTCAAGTTATCTAAGTATGGTCCCCCACCTACAATTAAGAGCTTTATGTTTCTATTTTTCTTCATTAACTTAGGCATAAATGAAATTATTTCACTTATATTTTTTTCCTGTCCAATTCTACCTATATATGCTACAATTCTATCTTCCCTTTTAATCTTAAGCATATTCATAATTTCCTGTTTTTCTTCTGGAGAAACTTGTTGTTTAAATATGCTCAAGTCTATTCCAGTTGGAATAACGTAAATCGGTTTATTAATTCCATAACCTACTAGTGAACTTTTAGCTTTTTCTGTCGGTGCTATAATACTATCTAAACTATTTAACAACATCTTTATCATTTTAGCTGAAGTATTTTTATTTATTATTTTTCCGCCTAATAAATAACATAGATAATCTTCATACATCGTATGATAAGTATGTATATGCGGAATATCTAACTTATTTGAAATATATTTTGATACCATCATCATAGAAAACTCTGTTTGAGAATGGATAATATCTGGATTCCATCTTATAATTTCATTTACTAATTTGTTATGTAAAGGGAATTTAATTCTAGCATCAGGGTAAACCCCTATTCCAAAAGATTTCAAATAGTATACATCCCCATGTATTTCTTCATGGCTGCTATGAGATAAAGTTAGAATCTTAACCTTATGTCCCATTCTTTTTAATTCATTATATAAATTGTTCACCGAGGTGATTACACCATTTACCATGGGGAAATACGTATCTGTTGTTATCACAATCTTCATTAGCTTTGCCTCCTGTTACTGCTATTTAAGAACATTTTTTATCTAAACTACAAATTTCCTCTAAACATTAACTAGTGTTTCCATTAATTAAATAAAAAATCGCTGAAGCGACTTTCTTCGGCGATTTTTTTTTGCGCATCTGCCTTTCCGAATGCATATGAAGAAAATTTGGCAGGAGAAATTCAAAATCATTTTGTATATAAATTTATTTTTCAGCAAAACATATTAAGAACACTTGTTCTATTTAACCTATTTGGTTATAATATATTTATTAACATAAAGATGGTGATTAAATGGATATAAATGAAAAATTAAGAATCCTAAGTGGTGCTGCCAGATATGATGTTTCTTGCTCATCTTCAGGTTCAAATAGATCTTCCAAAAAAGGCGACTTAGGCTCTGTAGCTAGCTGCGGAATATGTCATAGTTTTACTCCTGATGGAAGATGTATTTCTTTGCTTAAGATACTCTTAACAAACTACTGCATCTATGATTGTGCTTACTGCATAAATCGTAGAAGCAACGATGTTGAAAGAGCTGCGTTTACTGCAGATGAAGTCGTAGAACTTACTATGAATTTTTATAGAAGAAATTATATAGAAGGATTATTTTTAAGCTCTGCAGTTTTTAAGAATGCTAATTTTACTATGGAGACTTTAACAAGAGTAGTGGAGAAACTTAGAGTTGTGCATGGCTTTAAAGGGTATATTCACCTAAAGGCTATTCCTGGAGCAGATGAGGACCTTATAAAAAGAGCTGGTTCTTTTGCTGACAGAATGAGCGTAAATCTAGAGCTTCCATCTTCACAATCCTTAAAGCTCTTAGCTCCAGAAAAAACAAAAGAAACTATTCTTCAACCAATGAAATTGATTAGAAATAACATCCAAATAAGTAAAACTGAAAATAGATTTTTTAAGAAGGCTCCATTGTTTGTTCCTGGTGGACAAAGTACACAGCTAATAGTAGGCGCTACTAAAGAAAGTGATTTAAATATACTTAATCTTTCTGAAGGACTTTATAATAAATATTCTTTAAAAAGAGTTTATTACTCTGCCTATGTTCCAGTAAATACAGGAAATAATCTCCCTGAATTAAGAAACCCACCTACTTTGAGAGAACATAGACTTTATCAAGGTGATTGGCTTCTAAGACTTTATGGCTTCAAAGCTGACGAGCTATTATCTGATAGAAATCCTAACTTTGATATAAACTTTGATCCCAAAACCTTTTGGGCTTTAAATAACATACACTTATTCCCAATCGAAATTAACAGAGCTCCATATGAAATGCTTATCAGAATTCCTGGAATCGGAATAAGAGGTGCTCAGAAAATAATCAGTGCTAGAAAAATAAATTCTCTTGATTTTTACGATTTAAAGAAACTTGGAGTTGTATTAAAAAGAGCACAATATTTTATAACTTGTAAAGGGAAATATTTTGGTTCCGTTCCTCTCGATGAAGAAAGGATAAAGAATGTACTTACACCTAAATTTGATTTGAATATTATAGAGCAAGAAGGTGAACAATTGAATTTATTTGATCATATTGATAAAAAGTTCTTACTTCCAAAGGATTTTAACACAATTGATTCTAATAGAAAACTTTTATTACTTAGCGATAAATCTACTTCGTTAACTGGCGAAATTTAGGAGGGCTGTTTCATGAAGGAATTTACCTACGATGGCACCTTTGAAGGTTTACTTACCGCAATATTTTATGCGTTTTCTTGTAAGCAACAATGCACAATAAAAAGAAACATTAACTACACTCCCAGTCTTCTTGCTGAACATGTAGACATTGCTACCGAGGAAGATAAATATGACAGAGTATATACTTCAATAGATCGTAAACTTAACTCGAGTACCCTAGAAAACTTATATAATGTATATCTTAGTGAATATCCTGATAGTGAAGCCTTGATTTTAGAGTACTTAAAATTATGTTTTACATATGGAATAAAAGCAAATCTAGCAAAAAATAACGATATTATCATGAAGGTAGACAAATACAATCAAAGAGTATCCTATGAGGCTCATAGATTTAAAGGTTTTGTTAGATTTAAAGAGATAGGTACTTTAACTTATTACGCATCTATTGAGCCAGACCATAACATACTGCCACTTTTGATAAATCATTTTAGTACTAGATTCTCTGATCAAAATTTTATAATCCACGATATAAAACGTGAAATAGCAATCTTTTACGACAGAAAAGATGCAACCATAATAGATTTTTTTAAAGAAGATGGACTTAAATTAGAAAATCTTAAAGTTGATTCAGACTTTGAAAAACTTTGGAAAACCTTTTATAACTCAGTTAATATAGAAGAAAGAAAAAATGAAAAACTAAGAAGACAACATATGCCTAAAAGATATTGGACTCATCTCACTGAAGTTAAATAAAATGTGCTATTGGATGCTATTAAAGTACCATGTTGAAATTAAGTGGTTATTCATCCAATGCTTTAATGAGCTTACGCAGAGAATTAATATGATTTTTTCATATTCCATGGCTAAAACTGTAAACTCACTTCGTTCGAACAGTACAGTTTTACTTTTTAAAAATCCACGCATTCTATAAATATTTTATATCTTAAATTTAATAAAATAAAAACGCTATAGGCTTAAAAAGTAAAAAGTAAAAATATATCGCCTGCCAGAATTTCTTCACATACGTTCAAAAAAGGCAGATGCGTAAAAAAATCACTAATAAAGAACAATTAGCGATTTTTTAGAGCCATTCCATCTGACAAAATCATTTAGTTCTAATTGCTCGCTCATATAGCATCTCCTGCATAACCACTTAATTTCAACAATATTCTTAAACATTAACTGATATTCAAACTTAAACTACTAAAAACGAAAAAACAGCTTTAAGACTATCCTTTAGGATTTCTATAAAGCTGTTTTTCTTCATTACTATTTTTATATAGTTTCACTCCATGATCAAATCTTCGCTCAATTAAACTAGCATGTCTTTATATTATTACATTAACAATTTAACAAGGTAATTACTTACAAGGTAAACTAGTACATTATATGCTGCTATTATAACACCACTAACAACCAAATAGCTTATGCATCTTTTAAGAGGTTTTTCGTATTTATTTATAGAGCTAACTCCTTTATAACAAAAGTATATAGCTACAGCCCAAGGTACTAACCCCTCAATAGAGACTATAGGGAAAATTAGACTCAATAATGGTATAATATATAGAAATTCACTTCTTTTAGCTAGCTTTATTTCTGTCTCATTTACAACTTCTTTTTCTAAAATATTATTTTCCATAGTAATCTTCTCCTATTTCTTAAAATAATCTGCTCTGATAAGCTTGTCACCTAAGTCAATACTTTCAAGCATTTTGTCTTTTTCGCCTGCGTAGCTTTCAGTACCTAAAAACTGTCTAGTCGATAAAACAGTATAATTCTTTTTCGTATTCAAAAGATTTCTTCCAAATATCTTATCTTCCATTGCATTAACATCGGCACCGAAAAGATAAGCTAAAGTAGGTAGTGTGTCACATTGACCACCATAGGTTGATATAGTTTTTCCATTATATCCTTTTGAATATATAATAAGAGGAACTCTCCTATTATTTTCTTTCCACCAATCACCCTCATATGAAATGTTCTTAAGTTCATCATCATAGAACTTGTGAACACCTTCATGATCTCCATAAAAAACCACTACAGTATTATCTAATACTCCAGATTTATCTAACTCCTCAAGCATTTGTCCTATATATTTATCTGTATACTGGATACTTTGGAAGTAGCCTCCAAGCTTTGTGCCTTCCAGCGCTTTCGGTAGTTTAATTTCTCTATATTTTTCTGGTATATCAAATGGAGCATGACTAGTTAAAGTAACTGTATAAGCATAAAATGGAGATTTAAGAGCTTTTATCTTTTCTGGCAACTGCTTCAAATAACTCTTATCACTTATACCTAAGTTTATAACTTCTTCAATATTATAATTTGTAGAATCAATGGCCTTCTCAAATCCTATAGACTTAAGTGCAGGCATCCAATTCCAGTAAGATCCTTTATCAGGATGTGACGCTAACGTAGTATATCCTAAACTCTTCATTACATTAGGTAATGAATATTCATATGTATTAGTTGGATATCTAAAGAAAGTTGCTCCTTCTCTAACAGGAAATACTGAAGTCTGTGTTATAAGCTCACCATCAGAGCTTGTACCATTATAAGTCTGCTCATAGAAATTATTGAAGTATATACTATTTGATAAAATTCTATTTAAAGTTGGTGTAATCTCTTGATTATCTACCTTTTGGTTTATAACAAAGTTCTCTAAAGATTCCCATTGTATTACTAATAAATTCTTTCCTTTAAACATTCCCTTATATTCATTATCAGGAAGATTTTCTTTTTTATCATCAAACCATTTTTGTACGTTTTTTTGTTCTGAGTTAGAGATAACATAAGGTTTACTCTCTACATAAAAATTGTAGGAGTCGAATATATGGTACCCTATTGGTGTAAGGTTAGACATAGTTTGATTTGGCGACCAACTTTTCCTAAAAATCATCTGATTTGTGAACCCTTTATTAAGATCATCTATCTTATAATGAGCGTACGTTAGATATAAAGTTGGAACAATTAATAACATCAAAAATGCAATAACACTTCTTTTATGATACTTTGCCTTTGAACGCCTTTTAATCATAAGTGCTATTTGTATTATTAAATCTAAAACAAATATGATATCTACTATTCTTATCATTGAAATAACACTGCTACTCAAATTATCTAAGTTTGAAGTCATACTGAACATATGTAAACTTAAAAATGAGCTGTTACTTCTAAAATACCATAAGTCCCCAATATACAGAATACTTATTATTGTATTTATTATTAAGAAAGCAATAGTTTGTCCTTTGTTTCTAAACAAAAATCCAAAGGATAGAACTAAACAAATAAAACTAAAATAAACAAGGAAAGGAGGCATTGAATAAAAAACTCTCATTGGAACGATTCCATTAGCTTTATCATCTGATATTAAAGCTATAAACAACAATGACTTTACTAATATAGCTGCAAAACAATACCAAAAAAAATAGCTTTCCTTTATAATTAAAGCAGCTTTTTTTATTATTTCTCCTGGCGTTCTTCTTTTAATAGGTCTTTCGTAATTTAACATATAGTAACCTCCAAATTAGGATTGAATCAAGAGTTAATATTTAATTTTAATAATAAAAGAGCATATATGGAGTTCCTAGCTCAAGTATTAATTTTTATATCCCATATTATCACCCAAACCATTGCTCATCGGGCAATCACAACCAAAGTTTTGATTCTGGAACCCTTTAATTATAACATGGTTAAAAATTTTGTCTATGAACAAAATTTTAACAAAATCTTAACCAATTCTTAAATTTAAATTTAAAAAAACTTTTATTAAAGCATGTGTTAAAATTAAATGGTTATGAAGAAAAAAGAAGTGCTCCTCTTAGAGTACTTCCTTTAAAACAGATCTTATGGTTTTTCTCATATCACCTATCATATATAGCGAGCCACACACAAGTATTAAGTCATCTTTTTGTGAAGAAGTAAAAGCTTTGACAAAAGAAGCTCTATAATCTTCAACTATCTCTGACTGTATACCTTTTTTATCAAGTAATTCTTTGATAACAGTAGACGCTTCAGCTCTATCATTATGAGGGGTAGTTACTATTGCAGAGTCAGCTATAGTGCTTATCTTATCTATCATAGCTTCTACTTGTTTATCCGCTAGTATCCCAACTATAACTTTGAGTTTATTATACTTAAAATATGTGTTTATACTGTCAACCAGTTTGGTGATCCCATCTATGTTATGTGCTCCGTCAATAACAACTAAAGGTGAAGAGTTCATAACTTCCATTCTTCCACTCCAGGTTACCTTAGCTAATGCATTTAATACATGTTGATTCTCTATAGAAACACCAATTTCTTTAAGTATTTCAATAGCCTTTATAGCAACTGTACAATTTAATAATTGGTGTTTACCAAGTAGAGACAATTTAATATTATAGGATTCACTATCGGTTGTAATTAAAACACTTTGGAAATTATTTTCTTCTTTTGGTTCTATAAGCTCTGCCCATTGATTATTTACCTTATATATCTTAGCATTTCTTTCACTAGCTATTTTTTCAATAACTTTCATCGCATCATCCACTAATGGATAAACAACTAATGGAACATTTTCTTTAATTATGCCAGCCTTTTCATATGCTATTTTTTCTAAGGTATCTCCTAGAATATTCATATGATCAAAACTTATTGAAGTTATTACAGAAAGCATTGGAGTTACAACATTGGTAGAATCTAACCTTCCACCAAGACCAACCTCTACTACAGCATAATCTACATTTTCATCATAAAAATATTTAAACATAGCTGCCGTTATTATTTCAAATTCCGTAGGACTATCATATCCAAGTCTAATCACTTCATCTACAGCAATTTTAACATCAGTAACTACTTTTGCTAAATCAGCTTTAGGTATATTATTTTTATTAATCTGGATTCTCTCTTCAAACTCCTCGATATACGGAGAAGTGTACATTCCTACCTTATACCCAGCCTCCATAAGAATTGAAGTTATCATTGATGTAGTTGACCCTTTTCCGTTTGTACCTGCTATATGGATTGCTTTCAGCTTTTTATGAGGAGAGCCAAGAAGCTCTAAAAGCTTCTCAGTCCTCTCTAAGCCATAATTACTTCCAAACTTTGCAGTTTCAGTTATATATTTTATAGCTTCATCATAATTCATAAGAACGCCACCTATTATAATGAACTAATTCTTGCAAGTACTGCTTCTAGCATTTCTTTATATTTCTCTCCCTTAGCTCTTTCAGCATCAACAACTTCCTTAGGTGCCTTATTAACAAAGCCTGGATTGTTTACCTTTTTTTCAACTCTTGTTATTTCGCCTTCAAGCTTAGTCTTTTCTTTATTTAATCTTTCTAATTCTTTTTCTCTATCAACTAAGTCAAGTAGAGGCATAAATAACTCTCCAGCTTGAACTACAACTGATACAGCATTTTCAGGAACTTCTTTCTTATCTGCAATAAATGCTACTTCTGAAGCAGAAGCTAACTTTTCTATATATGAGCTTCCATTTTCGAAAGCTCTTTTACTTTCATCCCCAATATAAGCGATAACCTTAGCTTTTCTAGATGGTGGTACATTCATTTCCGCTCTTACATTTCTTAGAGCCTTTATAGTCTCAATTATTAAAGTCATGTCTTTTTCTGCTATATCATCATGAAGATTTTCTTCATATACTGGCCACTTTGATATTGTTATTGATTCATATTCTGCATCTAAGTGAGTGTATATTTCTTCAGTTATAAAAGGCATTACTGGGTGTAGAAGTTGTAATCCTGTTGTAAGCACCTTAAATAATACATTGTATACAACTCCCTTTGACTTTTCATCATTACCATATAAAACTGGTTTTGCAAGCTCTATATACCAATCACAAAGTTCAGTCCACATAAAGTCATATATCTTTTGAAGTGCAATACCAAGTTCAAAGTTTTCGATGTTATCAGTTACTTCTTTTACTATGGTATTAAGCTTTGAAAGAATATATTTATCTGCTAAGCTGTATTCAGTACAATCTTTATACTTATCCATAAGCTCTCTATCAAGATTCATCATAACAAATCTTGAAGCATTCCAGATCTTATTCGCAAAGTTTCTTGCAGATTCAACTTTTTCTGGGAAGAATCTTATATCATTTCCTGGTGCATTACCATTTACAAGCATAAATCTTAAAGCATCTGCACCGTAAGTTTCGATTACATCTAATGGATCTACACCATTTCCAAGAGATTTACTCATCTTCTTACCTTCAGAATCTCTTATGATTCCGTGGATTAATACATTTTCAAATGGAACTTCTCCCATGTTATGAATACCTGAGAAAATCATTCTTGCTACCCAGAAGAAGATAATATCGTAACCTGTAACTAAAGTACTTGTTGGATAGAAATATTTTAAATCATCAGTTTTATCTGGCCATCCAAGTGTTGAGAAAGGCCATAGTGCTGATGAAAACCAAGTATCAAGCACATCTGTTTCTTGGTAAAGGCTTTCTGAATTACATTTTGAACATGTTGTTGGAGTTCCTTCTGAAACTATTAGCTCTCCACAATCCTTACAATACCAAACTGGAATTCTATGTCCCCACCATAATTGTCTTGATATACACCAATCTTGAATGTTTTCCATCCAGTTAAAGTATGTCTTTTCAAATCTTTCAGGTATGAACTTTGTCTTCTTTTCTTTTACAGCATCTACTGCTGGCTTTGCTAAAGATTCCATCTTAACATACCATTGTTTTGATATTATTGGTTCTATAACTGTGCTACATCTATCATGAGTTCCTACATTGTGAGTATGAGGCTTAATCTTTACTAAAAGACCTTGCTCGTCTAAGTCCTTAACCATTTGCTTTCTAGCATCATATCTATCTAAACCTTGGTATTTGCCACCTAATTCATTTATAGTACCTTTATCATCCATAACTCTAATTTGTGGAAGATTGTGTCTCTTTCCAACTTCATAGTCGTTAGGATCATGGGCTGGAGTTATCTTAACTGCTCCAGTTCCAAACTCTATATCAACATAGTCATCTGCTACTACTGGTATTTCTCTACCTACTAATGGAAGTATTAAAGTTTTTCCTATTAAGTGTTTAAATCTCTCATCACTAGGATTTACTGCAACTGCTGTATCTCCCAGTAGAGTTTCTGGTCTTGTTGTAGCAATTTCTAAGAATTCACCTGAATCTTTAACTGGGTATTTAATGTGCCAGAAGTTTCCTTCGTGCTCTTCATATTCTATTTCTGCGTCAGATAATGCAGTCTGACATTTTGGACACCAGTTAGTTATTCTATTTCCTTGGTATATAAGACCTTCATTATACAATTTTACGAATACATGCTTTACAGCTTTATTTAGATTTTCATCCATTGTGAATGCTTCTCTTGTAAAATCAGCAGAACATCCCATCTTCTTAAGCTGAGTTCTTATTCTTTCTCTGTATTCATCAGTCCATTCCCAAACTTTTTCAAGGAAAGCTTCTCTTCCCATTTCCTTTTTCTTAAGGCCTTGCTTTAATAATTCATTCTCTACTTTAACTTCAGTAGCTATACTCGCATGGTCTTCTCCTGGAAGCCATAAAGTACTAAAACCTTGCATTCTCTTAAATCTTATAAGCATATCTTGAAGAGTATTATCAAGTGCATGACCTAAGTGAAGCTTACCAGTTATATTTGGTGGCGGCATTATTATTGTATATGGCTTTTTATTTTCATCAACTTCTGGAGTAAAGTATTTCTTTTCCTCCCAAGTATTATAAAGTCTTTCTTCAAATTCTTTTGGATTATAGGTAGTTGCAATATTCTTTTCTTCTAGCATCTAAGTTCCTCCTTAATTTCCCGGTAAATAATTTTTCTAAATGTTATTGTATAAAGCTTTACCACATATCTTAGCTTCTGATTTCAAAATTCCATATTATCTACAAATTTTTAGCAGCGAACTAATGGTGATAAGTCTTTTAAATAGAAATAAAAAAAGAGCCTTCATCCATAAAAGGACGAAGACTCGCGGTACCACCTTTTTTCTCTCAACCTAAGTTAAGAGCTCTTTAACCTTTAACGATATCGCTACCGTCTCTACCTACTTAAGGAATTATATTCAAGCTACCAAGTTTTTATATCTACTACAGTAAATATAAAACTATAACTTAGCATTTATTTAATTTCCTTTATTCAGCAGAGAAGCTCAAAAGCTACCTTCAAAGCACACCATACGAAAAACCTTACAGCCTACGGATTTTTCTCTCTTATTATGTTCTATGCCTTTACTCCTCTTTTTCAAAGCTTTTACATATAAATTATAGTAATATTATATTACAACATCATATTTTGTCAACTATTGAGATATTATTTTTTACTTGTTGCTACTTCTTCAAATACTTCTTTCTTTATTTCTTCATTTTCTTTAAGATTTTTGAAGGCTACAGAAAGCATTAATTTAATTCTGTTTAACTGATTAACTTCTGAAGCACCTGGATCATAATCTATTGCAGTTATATTTGACATAGGGTATTTATGCCTTATAGCCTTTATCATACCTTTACCTGTAACGTGGTTTGGCAGGCACGCAAATGGCTGCATACAGATTACATTATTAACTCCACTTTCTATGAGTTCAAGCATTTCAGCTGTTAGGAACCAACCTTCTCCTGTTTGATGTCCAAGAGATAATATTGTTGATGCAAGTTCTCCTAATTCTTTAATATGCTTTGGAGGATAGAATCTATTACTTCTAGCAAGTTCTTCCTTCATTGTGTTTCTGTATCTCTCCATAAACCATATAGCTGCATTAGATATTTCTCTTCCCATCTTACCAAATGATAAGTACTTAGACTTAAAGTCTTGGTCATAAGCTGAGTAGAAGAAGAAATCAAGCAAATCTGGTACAACAGCTTCAGCACCTTCAGCTTCAAGAAGATTTACCACATCATTGTTAGCCGTTGGGTGGAATTTAACAAGTATTTCTCCTACAACTCCAACCTTTGGCTTTACTTCATCAGTTATATCAAAATCATCAAATTCTCTTATTATATTCTTGACATTATTCTTAAATAATCTATGTCCACCTTTTATAACATTTTCTTTAGCTAGCTTATTCCACTTTTCATATAGCGCATTAGCCGACCCCTTAACTTTTTCATAAGGTCTCACTCTATACAGAACCCTCATTAAAAGATCTCCATATACTAACGCCATAAGTGCTTTGTCTAAAAGTTTTGGAGTTATCTTAAATCCAGGTTGTGGTTCTAATCCTACTGCATTTAAAGAAATTATAGGAATCCCTTGATATCCTGCTTCTCTTAATGCTTTCTTTAAGAAACCAACATAGTTAGTTGCTCTACATCCACCACCAGTTTGAGTTATTATAACTGAAGTGTTATTTGGATCATATTTACCTGATTTAAGGGCATGTATCATTTGGCCTACAACTATTATTGATGGATAACAAGCATCATTATTTACAAATTTTAATCCTTCTTCAACAGCTTGTTTATCTGTGGAAGGTAAAACCTCCATATTGTATCCACTTGCATTAAAAGCTTCTTGCACTAACTCAAAATGTATTGGTGACATTTGTGGAGCTAAAATTGTATGAGTCTTTCTCATTTCCTTAGTGAAAGGAACTGTATGATAGCTTGTATCTTCTTTGTGTGGAACATACCCATTTCTTTCTCTTTCCTCTAAAGCTGCTTTTAATGATCTTATTCTTATCTTAATAGCTCCTAAATTATTTCCTTCATCTATCTTTAATACTGTATATATCTTACCATCACTTGCTAAAATCTCTTGCACTTGGTCAGTTGTTACTGCATCTAGCCCACATCCAAAAGAATTAAGCTGGATTAATTCAAGATTTTCTTGAGTAGCTACAAAGCTTGCAGCTGAATATAATCTTGAATGATAAACCCATTGGTCTACAACTCTAAGTGGTCTTTGGACTTTTCCTAGATGACTTACACTATCTTCAGTAAGAACAGCCATTCCAAAGCTTGTAATAACATCTGGTATACCGTGATTTATTTCAGGATCTATATGGTATGGTCTACCAGCAAGTACTATTCCTTTCTTACCAGTCTTCTGTAAGTATTCCAGTACTTCTTCACCCTTTGCTTGAATATCTCTCTTATACTGCTCTCTTTCTTCCCAAGCAGCATCGATAGCTTCCTTTGCTTCATTAGCTGTTACTCCAAAGCTCTTAAACTCGTCCTCAATTCTCTTATAAAGTCTTTCTTTATTGTTCAGTGAGAAGAAAGGATTCATAAAGTTTATATCTTTTTCCTTAATAACGTCCATATTATTTTTTATTACTTCTGGATATGAAGTAACTATAGGACAATTATAATTGTTGTTAGCTTCTTTAAACTCTTTTTGTTCAAAGGCAACACTTGGATAGAATATATTCTTTATTCCTCTTTCTATTAATGCCTCTATATGCCCATGAACTATTTTAGCAGGATAACAAGCTGATTCTGAAGGTATTGATTCTATACCCATTTCATAAATTTTCTTTGATGAAATTGGTGATAATTCAACTCTAAAACCAAGCTTTGTCAACATTGTGAACCAAAACGGATAATTTTCGTAGAAATTTAGTACCCTAGGAATTCCTATAGTACCTCTCTTTGCTTCATCCTTTTTAAGTGGTCTATAACTAAAAGTTCTTTTAAGCTTATAATCATATAAATTTGGTATATCATTCTTCTTTTTATCTTTACCTAATGGTCTTTCACATCTATTACCCGATATGTACTCTTCATCTGTAGAGAATTTGTTAATAGTTAAAAGACAGTTATTTCCACAAAGTCCACATCTTCTCAAATCAGTATCTATAGTAAAACTTTCTAATTGTTCTTTTTCAAGAAGTGTTGTTTTTCTTCCTTCTTCTAATCTTTCCTTAGCTATTATAGCAGCTCCAAAAGCTCCCATAAGACCTGCTATATCAGGTCTAACAGCTTCTCTTTCTGAAAGAAGCTCAAAACCTCTAAGCACTGCATCATTATAGAAAGTACCACCTTGAACGATTATCTTCTTGCCTAATTCTTTAGGATCTCTTATCTTTATAACTTTGAAAACTGCATTTTTTATTACTGAATAAGAAAGTCCAGCAGATATATCTCCAACTAAAGCCCCTTCTTTTTGTGCTTGTTTAACTCTTGAGTTCATAAATACTGTACATCTTGAACCAAGGTCAACAGGCTGTTCAGATAAAACAGCTTCCTTAGCAAAATCAGCTATTTCCATATTTAAAGAGTTAGCGAAGGTTTCTATAAAAGATCCACAACCTGATGAACAAGCTTCATTAAGTAGGATACTATCTATTACGCCATTCTTAATCTTAAAACATTTCATATCCTGTCCACCGATGTCTAATATAAAATCAACACCTGGTAAGAAATGCTCCGCAGCCTTATAATGAGCTATTGTTTCTATTTCACCTATATCGATATGAAGAGCTGCCTTAATTAAGCTTTCTCCATAACCAGTAACAGTAGAATTCGCAATCTCAACATCTGCCGGAAGCTTTGAATACAAGTCATTTAATATACCTATAACTCTATTTAAAGGACTACCTTGATTACTTCCGTAATAGGAGTAAAGTATCTCATTATTATCACTAATCAATACCACTTTAGTAGTTGTTGATCCCGCATCAATTCCTAGATAAGCCTTACCAGAGTAACTATCCAAATCTCTTTTCTTTGCTGTAGCCTTATCATGTCTTGCTTTAAAATCATCATAATCTTTCTGATCTGCAAAAAGCGGTGCTAATCTTTCTATCTCAGTGGTTTGCATAGTCTTTATCTCACTAACTTTTTCTAATAACTTTTTATAAGATATTAGTTTATCTTCCTTAGATGATAAAGCTGCTCCCATCGCGACGAATAGCTGCGAATTTTCAGGGAATATTACCTGTTCTTCAGTTAAATTTAAAGTTTCTATAAATCTTTGTCTAAGCTCTGATAAAAAGTACAGCGGTCCTCCTAAGAAGGCTACCCTTCCTCTTATTGGTTTTCCACAAGCAAGTCCACTAATAGTTTGAGTAACTACTGCCTGGAAAATCGAAGCTGCTATATCTTCTTTTCTAGCACCTTCATTCAATAATGGTTGTACATCTGTTTTTGCAAAAACCCCACATCTTGCTGCTATAGGGTATATAACAGAGTGCTGTTTAGCCATATCATTTAAACCGCTTGCATCGGTTTTAAGAAGTGATGCCATCTGATCTATAAACGCACCAGTTCCACCTGCACAGCTTCCATTCATTCTTTGTTCCAAATTACCATCAAAATATGTTATCTTAGCGTCTTCTCCACCAAGCTCAATTACAACATCTGTCTCAGGAATATAGCTTTCTACGGTTTTAGTACATGCAATTACTTCTTGTATAAAAGTTATATCAAGCCATTTGGAAACTGAAAGTCCACCAGAACCGGTTACATTTACAGTAACATCGACGTCTTTTACATGCTTATAGCCATCTCTTATAAGTGCTATTATAGTACTTCTTATATCTGAAAAATGCCTCTTATACTTGCTATAGACTATGTTGTCTCTGTTATCTAGCAACACCATCTTAACAGTTGTAGAACCAACATCAAGTCCCATATGAAACTTTGTCATATTCTCATCTCCAAACTAATAATAATAAGTAATATAAATAATATCATTATTATATTATAAAATATTTTTGTTAATTATGTAAGTAATATTTTTTTACATGAATATTCTTATAGCCTATGTCAATAATTATTAAAGAGATTAATTACATTTGTTGTAAAAGTATTGGAGGATTTTTATGAGTAGTTTTGTTAAAGGTAATGAACTTTATAACAATAAAAATTATGGGGAAGCCCTCTCCTATTATATCAAAGCTATAGAAGAAAAAGATAACGAGCCTTATTCCTACTACAATGCAAGTGTTTGTTATATAAAGCTCAAGGATTTCTCAAGGGCAATTGATATGCTTTCTAAAGCCATTGACTTAAATTTAGATGCTAAATATTTCTTTAACTTAGCTTATTGTTATTCTATGATTAATAGTCCTCAAAAAGCACTACGCTATTTCAATATGGCATGGGCATTAGATAACAGCGATAAGGATTGTGAAAAAGCAATTAATTTAATTGTTAATAAATACAAAAAAGCACCTTAAAGTTAGGTGCTTTTTACCATTCTCCTGCAACTTTTTCTATTTTATGATCGTTATAAAATCTTTTAGAATCAAAATAATTTCCAGCTTTATAAAAAGTAGTATCTACTGTTATCCAACGATTTTCTTCTCTTATATAAACTTCATTCCATGCATGATTCACCCATTGTTCCCCGTTGTATCCTTGCCCAATAACTAATCTAACCTTAAGGTTAGCAGCTCTTGCCATTGCAACATAAAGACATGAGTAATCAAAGCAAATTCCAGTCCTTGTTTCATAAGTAGGTATAGCTCCAGACTGTACTCTAAAGTTATTGCTTAGTATTTCATTAGCTTTATTATCATCATACTCTATGTTTGTACCAATCCAGGAATATAACGACTTAGCTTTCTCTTTGTCACTGCTTTTAAATCTAGTAAGTTTTAAAGCCTCCTGATTTATTGTTTCATTTGATTTAATCCCCTGATCTAATGTTACCCCATTATAATAAATTACTTCTCTTGCATTTGTGCTCTTACTACTATTTTTATTATTTTGATTTTCATCAACTTTTACTACCTTTATTTTAAGTGAGTCATTTAAGACTCTTGGTATCTCTTTCACTATAGGAGAAGTTGTAATCGGGTTTATTACATTTTTGCTTATAGTTTTATATATAGCACTTCCGTTGATTGATTTTTTTACTTCACTAGGAAAATTAAGGTAGTTTATAAAGTTCAAAGATATACAGATAATTATTAAAAATATAATAGCTCTCGGCAATGCAAATATGGCTCCAACGAATCCTCTAAACACATTTCCCTTGCTTTGAGAATACCTACTTAAGGTATTTATGAATGGTTGTACCGTGAACCTATTGAATATTCTTATTAAAATAAATATTATATTATATACCAAATAAATTATAATCAAAAACACAGCATAATAGCTTATCTGCCTATATCCGTTTAAGATAGTATCTAAGTAATCTGATAAGCTACTTAAATAATCTACTATTTTAGGTAATAATTCTTGTTTAGAACAATAGATTACAGCAAGAACTATTGATAAAAATAAAGCAATACTTTTTTCTATATCAAGGATCTCTTCCATAGCATCTTCTGAACTAAATTTGTTTATAAAACCTGCAATTACAGGTATCACAAACACAGCTATTAGTATAAGATTTGTAGTATTAAAATTCATAATCATCTACTCCATAAATTGATCAGTTTTCATTACCTTCTTTATCAATCTATTAATCATTTCAAATTCATATCCCTTAGATGCCATAAACCTAAATAGTTTTTGTGATATTTTTAATGTGTCCGATTCTCTCTTTATTAACGAATCGTACTTTTTCTTACATAATATATAGGCACCTTCTTCTTCTCTTTCTGTATCTACATTATTTATTTTATCCTTTAATAGTTCCTCTGAAACACCTTTTCTTAATAAACTATAATAAATTTTATTTTTACCCTGATTTCCAATCTTATCTTTTAAGTACATTTCAGTATATAATTTATCATCTAAGAAATTATATTCTTTTAAAAATTCTAATGTTCTCTTTATCAAATTTTCTGGAAAAGCTTTCGATATTAATTTATCCCTTATTTCTTTCTCAGTCTTATAAGCTCTTTCAATGGTCTTTAATGCAGCATTCTTGCATTTAATAAAATCTTCTTCTTCGATTATTGTTTTGATTTTCTCTACATCAACTTTTTCATCTTTTCTAAGTCCATATCTATAAATTAACTCTGCATCACATCCAAAAGAAAATTCTTCGTCGATAAATATATTTACTCTTTTAGGATTCTTTTTTTGTACCTCTATACCAGTGATTTTACTCATCTATATCCTCTGCTTCCTTATCTGCATCTGATCTTAAAATATGAATTGTAGGGTTATTAAAAACCTTTCTTGCAATATCATATAAATCTATATTTTCGATATGATTAAGTCTTTCCATATCATGTATAAATTCATCTATTGGTTCTTCTTCAAGAATTTGATTAAGTACATAATTTGAGAGCTCAGAACTATCATCTAGAGTAGATACCACTGCAGTTTTATGAACCTTTTTCATTAGTTCTATGGTACTCTTAGGAAAAGGAATCTCCTCTGTTTTTATCTTGTCTATACAGTCATTTATTGCATTAAGAGCTTCTTCGATATTCTCATCTTCAACTGAAGTAAATATATATAAAGTTCTAATATCATTACCTAAATCTAAATTAGTATATATATCGTACGCAAGTCCTCTTTCCTCTCTAAGCTCTCTAAAAAGTATAGAATTAGCACTTTCACCAAATTTGTGATTAAGAATCTTTAGAGCTAATTCTTCATCCTTATCTATATTATCTAAAGTATATAAATATGTTATAGTACTTAACTCTATATCCCTTTTATACGTAGTTACAGTAACTTCCTTATTTTTTTCAAATTCTATCTCATCTATATGATTTAATGTGCCATTCCACGCACCAAAGAATTTAGAAATAATTGATATAGCTTCTTCATGATCATAAGATGAAACAATTGTTATTGTAGTATTATCTGGAGTATAAAATTTCCTATAAAAACTCAGTAAATCTCCTTTAGTAAACCTACTTACACTTTCTTCGTCTCCACTTATCTCATATCTTAAAGGGCTATACTCAAAAGCAATTTCATTAATTCTCTTGAAACTCAAATCTTCTATATCATCTTTACTGGTTTTTATTTCAGCTAGGATGACCCCTCTTTCCTTCTCCAGTTCATCTTTGTCAAAGGTTGATTCTATAACCATATCTCCAAGGAGTTCTATTGCTTTCTCAATCTCCTCTTGAAGACAAGTCACACTATACACGGTAGAACAAAAATCAGTATATGCATTATACTCCCCACCTAAGAACTCCAACTGGTCATTCAATGTTTTATTATCTCTTGTCTTAGTTCCTTTAAATAACATATGTTCAATGAAATGAGCCACACCTTTTTCATTTACTCCCTCATTTAATGAACCAACCTTCACCCCTACATTTATAGAAGCAAGTTGTGTATCTTTCTTTATGGTTATTACATTAAGCCCATTGTTAAGCTTCGTAGCCTTACTGTCTAAATTCAATTTATACATTAAAAATCTCCATTTCTCATTAACGCTCAATTTTATATTTAAGTAATATTAGCAATTCTAAATCGAACCTTCTTGATACATTTTTAAATGCACCACTTCATATTAAATTTATGTCCTCAACCTTTCTTCTCTGATTTCAGAAGAGCTTTGAAAGTTGTTCCCAGTTGAATTGGTACATCTTTATCTATACATTTTATAATAATATCAATATAAACTCAATTATAATATTAATTTGAATAAATAGATTCATTGTCTATATATTGACACATTTCTTAGGTATAATGAAATTGTAATAGTTTCAAGGAGGTTTAATTATGGGTTTAACATTACTTATTGTCGAAGATGAAATAAGAATTCGATTTCTTTTAAGGGATTATTTTTTAAAAGAGAACTTTAAAATATTTGAAGCAAAGAACGGTAAAGAAGCATTGAACATATATTCTGAAGAAAAAATTGACCTAGTGATTCTAGATATAATGATGCCAGAGCTTAATGGGTTCGAGGTATGTAAAAAAATACGTGAGGTTTCTACAACTCCTATAATAATGCTTACTGCTCGTAGTGAGGAAGATGATAAATTATTAGGCTATGAGCTTGGGGCAGATGATTACGTAACAAAACCTTTTAGCCCAAAGGTTTTAGTAGCTAAAGTAAAAGCTCTTTTAAAAAGAACTAGTAATAAAACTGATACAAATATAATGGACTATGATGGTCTAAAGATAAATAAGATTTCACATGAGGTTATGGTTTACGATAAAACTATAAACCTATCACCAAAAGAATTTGATCTATTGATTTACTTAGTTTCCAATGAAGGTATTGCTCTTACAAGAGATCAGATCTTAGATAGTGTATGGGGGATTGATTACTATGGAGATTTAAGAACTGTAGATACAAATATTAAAAGATTAAGAGAAAAACTTTTGGATAAATCTGAGTTCATAACTACTGTTAGAGGAAGTGGATATAAGTTTGAGGTGAAAGAATGAAGCAAAGTATATCAAAGAGAATTTTCGTAATCACCTTTGGGCTAATAATAGCTTTAATGGTTGCAGCTGCTTTATTTCAGATGTTTTTCTTTGAGCGCTTTTATACTGATAAAAAAATGAAACTACTGGTAGCTAGTGTGGAAAACTTTAAAACTTCATACTCAGGTACCACAAACAGAAACGCGATAATCAGTGGATTAAACAATTTACAGTACAGTACCAGTGCTCAGGCAGGTATTTATTCGTCAAATGGGCTCCCTATGTATGGTTCAGATCAAAGTTTAGATGTAACAAGTAGCATTTTTAATTCGCTTATTAGCCCAGACAATATTTCTGATATCTTTAGTTCAGGAAAAACTTTAAGCCAAGTTTATGACAATAAAGAGCACAATATAAAACATATAGTAGTAATAACACCTATGTCTATTAACACGAAAAACGACTCAATATTAATAACGGTTTATTCTTTCCAGAGCATTAAAGAAGCCTCTTCAATAATAGGACAGTTTTATAAATACATTTTTGTTGCCTTGATTTTTATAGGTCTTATACTATCCTTTATATACTCAGATTTAATATCAAAACCACTTAAGAGGCTTAATAAGGTTGCTCGTAAGATGTCTTCCATGGACTTCACTGAAAAATGTATATCCGATAGAGAAGATGAGATAGGCGATCTTGCTAAAACGCTTAACTTTCTATCAGAAAACTTATCTAATGCTTTAACTGACTTGAGAACAAAAAACCAAAAATTACAGGCTGATATTGAGAAAGAACGTAAACTGGAAAAAATTCGTAAAGATTTTATTGCGGGAGTTTCACATGAACTAAAGACTCCAATAGGAATTATCGAAGGATACGCAGAAGGATTAAAGGATAATATTGTTGATGGAGAGGCTAAGGATATATACCTAGATATAATAATTGATGAATCTAATAAAATGAATAAGTTGGTTATGGATATGCTTGAACTCTCAAGACTTGAATCAGATAGCAACAAACTTCAAATAGATACCTTTGATATAATATCTCTTACTAACGAAATACTATTTAAATACTCAAACACTTTTGCAGAAAAAAATTTAAAAATAAACAAATCTTATTCTGATGAAAATATTATCATGGTAATTGGTGATGAATTTAAGATAGAAAGTGTTATAACAAACTTCATAACTAATGCTATAAAGTATACTAACGAAAATGAAAATATAAATATATTTATAGGTGTTGATAGCACCAAAGCTTTATTCTCCATCGAAAACACAGGTGCTTTCTTGCAAAAGGATGATTTAGAAAAAGTTTGGGTTCAATTTTACAGAGTTGATAAGGCGAGAAGCCGTTCTGAAGGAAGTAGTGGCCTTGGCCTTGCCATTGTTAAGCAAATGCTTACACAACATAATAGTACCTTCGGAGTAAGAAACACCGTAAATGGGGTTGAATTTTTCTTTGACTTGAATTTAGATAATATTAACACAACTGAAGTTGAATAAAATATTGATCATTTATAGGTATAAAGCCATACATATTATGAGATATTTTTTCTCATTTATGTATGGCTTTTATCGCTAAATTATTTAGTTATATCTTACTTTAAATTAGTAAATCTATATTTATAAATAATTATATTAAATCATTCCACCATCCACTGTGAGTATTTGACCTGTCAGATAAGATGATTGGTCTGAGCATAAAAAGCTTACAACTTCAGCAACCTCATTACCTTCACCAAATCTACACATTGGTATCTCATCTATTAGCATGTTCTTTTCTTCTTCTGAAAGCCACTTATTCATAGATGTATTTATAACTCCAGGTGCTATCCCATTGACTCTTATCTTAGATGGCGCAAGCTCTTTTGCTAAGGCTTTAGTAAAACTGTTTACTGCTCCCTTAGTAGCACTATAAATAGCCTCACAAGCCGCACCTGACTGACCCCATATTGAAGATATATTTATAATTATACCTTTTCCTCTATTTAAGAAATATGGAATTGTAAATTTTGATGTATACATTACACCTTTGATGTTAGTATCTATCAGTTTATCTATCTCATTTTCATTCATATCCATCAATAGTCCAATATATGAAACACCTGCATTATTTATGAGAATATCAATTTTGCCAAAGGTTTGAGATGTAAATTCTATCAGTCTTTGAGCTTCTGAGTATATTCCTACATTGCTTTGAAATGCTACTGCATAACCACCATTTTCTTTAATATAACTGACAACTTCTTCTGCTCCTTCATGGTCCATATTATAGTTGACCACAATTAACGCTCCTTTAGATGCTAAATTTATTGATATGTCTTTTCCGATACCTTTTGAAGCGCCAGTTACTATTACTACTTTTCCATTTAAATCATTCATAAAATATCCACCTACGAAATCTATATCTAGCTTTAAATTAGCCAAAGCTGCTTATCTTTTACTATAATACTTCTCTTATAATTCTTTCCGCATTTTTATAAAATATCTTTTCAACGTCATCATAAGAGAAATTATTTTTTAGAAGAGCATCTGCTAATTTTCCCATTTCACTTGCATCTTTTATTTCAACTTCGTTTTCTATTCCATCAAAGTCACTACCTAAAGCTATACAATCTATTCCACCAATTTTTCTTATGTTCTTAATATGCTCTACCATATCATCTATTTTTGTAGTCTTACTCTTACCTACAAAACCGCTGCAGAAGTTTATTCCCATCACTCCGCCTGCAGTGCTTAGTATCTTTATCATATCATCTGTTAAATTTCTAGTATGGTTTCTTATTGCTCTAGAATTTGAATGAGATGCAACAAAAGGTTTTGTTGAATATTTAGCTACATCAAAAAATCCACCATCAGATAAATGTGAAACATCTATAATCATCCCAAGATCATTCATTTTTTTAACCACTTCTATACCAAAGGGTTTCAATCCCTTATCTGCATATTCTTTTTTGCAATGTGGATATCCAATTTCATTCTCAAAATTCCAAGTCAAGGTTATTAATCTAATCCCCATATCATAGAATTCTTGCAGATTATTTATATCACCAGCTATTGCTCCGCCTTCTTCTATAGTTATAAAAGCTCCTAGTTTATTTTCATTTTGACATTTTAAGTACTGGTCATAATTTCTTACTAAAGCTATATCAGATTTATTTTCATCTAATTCACTAACCAATCTTTTATACATATCAATGCAATCATTTTTTAAATCGCCACATTGATCTTTTTCTAAGAATAATGCAAAAAATTGAGCTTTAGCATTGCCAGACTTTAATTTCATTATATCAACTGAAAACTGATTTTCTTTTAACTTAGCCTCTTTATCACTAAATAGCTTCAATGCCGTATCACAATGTAAATCAATAAAATTCATACAATCACTCCCTTTTATACTATTTTATCACTTTTACGCTAAAGATGTACCTCTTCAAAGTATGATCAATTAAAATAAAAACTTTCATCACCTTTGTCTTAAGTGGTTGTTAAAGCACCGTGTTGAAATTAAGTGATTATACATCAGATGCTTTATAACCACTTAATTTCAACAATACTCTTAAACATATCCTATCATACTAATTATAAATAAATATGAACCACTGCAGCTTCAATTAATCACATGAGTCTTCCTACAACTTTAGGAGGATATATGAGTATTCAGCTACAATGGTTCAATCATATGCTTAATAAAAATTACTTATACAATGGATATTTATTACAAAGTACTTTCACTTTTTCCTTTGCAAAAGAAAGATCTCCATCCTTATTAGTTATTACATAGTCAATTATTTCAGCAATTTCTTTCATATCAGCTTCAACAAAACCTCTTGTTGTAACTGCAGGAGTTCCTATTCTTACTCCGCTTGTTACAAATGGGCTTCTAGTTTCATTTGGCACTGTATTCTTATTTACTGTTATACCTATAGTATCAAGAAGTATTTCTGCTTCTTTACCAGTTATGTCTTTGTTGCTTAAATCTACAAGTAACAAATGATTATCAGTACCGTTAGATACCAATTTAAATCCTCTAGCTATTAACTCTTCACCAAGAACCTTAGCATTTTTTATAACTTGAGTTGTATATTCCTTAAATGAAGGCTCTAATGCTTCCTTGAAACAAACAGCTTTCCCAGCAATTATATGCATAAGTGGTCCACCTTGCATTCCAGGGAAGATAGTTTTATCAATATCCTTTGCATACTTTTCCTTACAAAGAATTAGTCCACCTCTTGGACCTCTTAGAGTCTTATGAGTTGTTGAAGTAACAAAATCAGCATAAGGAACTGGTGATGGATGATCTCCTGTAGCCACAAGTCCAGCAATATGAGCCATATCCACCATTAAGTATGCTCCAACTTCATCAGCAATAGCTCTGAATTTTTCAAAATCAAGAGTTCTTGAATATGCGCTTGCTCCAGCAACTATCATTTTTGGCTTGCAGTCTAAAGCAAGCTTTCTAACATCTTCGTAATCTATTGTTTCAGTAGTTTTATCTACTTTATAAGAGACAAATTTAAATAACTTTCCTGAAAAATTCACTGGTGATCCGTGAGTTAGATGTCCTCCATTGCTAAGATCCATCCCTAAAACTGTATCTCCATGATTTAATACAGAAAAATATACTGCCATGTTTGCCTGAGAACCTGAATGTGGCTGTACATTAGCATGTTCAGCTCCAAAAAGTTTTTTCGCTCTTTCTCTTGCTATCTCTTCTACTTCATCTACTACGTGACATCCGCCATAGTATCTTTTGCTTGGATATCCTTCAGCGTATTTGTTAGTTAAATATGATCCCATGGCTTCCATAACTGCTTCGCTAGTAAAGTTTTCAGAAGCTATAAGTTCAATTCCATTTTGTTGTCTATGTAGTTCTTTTTCTACAAGATCATATATATCTTTGTCATTGTTTTTTAAATTATTAAAATCCATTCAATCACCCCAATTTCTTTCGTTTATATTGATTATATGTTTTAATAAGAATTTAATCAATATAACTAGTTAATAAAAATTGTAATGAAAACATTTTCACCTATATGTATTGTTAAAATATCTCATTAATGCTATTTTAGGTATTTCAATTTTTCCTACTAAAGCCAGAATAAATATTAAAGAGTTTATAATTAAATTAATCCACGGTTAATTATTATTAAAATCTTAGCTAAATAATTAAGTTACCACAATATATATGTTATAATACAACTGGTGCGATTTTAACATAGTGATTTTATGGAGTAAACTTCAATTATACGGGTCGGAAACTGCTGATAGTTAAGGTTATAAGATCAAACGAATATTAAGCTTATAAATGTACCTGGTATAAATTCCTGTAGCACCGTTAATATTAAAACACTACTAATAATCAATTATTAAATTTCGATGAGGTTATTATGGACATAAATAGAATTTTACATGTTGCCACCTTCGCTGGCCAAATTATACTAGAGAGCGGTGGAGAAACTTACAGGGTTGAAGAAACCATTTGGAGAATATGTAAAGCTTTCGGAGTAGAATATGCTGAAAGTTTTGTTACACCTACAGGTATAATGTCTTCTGTTTCAGATGAAAATCATAAAACTACCTCTCTTATAAAGAGGATACATAGAAGAACTGTTAACCTAGAAAAAATCTCTAAAGTTAATGATTTGTCACGAAATATAAAAACTTTAAATCTTACAGTTGATCAATTTTATAACGAGCTTATCAATATTGAAAACGGAAAAAGATATAGTGCTCCTGTAACAGTATTTTTCTCTGCCTTAGGTGCTGCTGCATTTTCCATATTGTTTGGCGGCAATATTAAGGATTTTCTTTCTGCCTTTATCATTGGAGTTGTTATAAAGTTATTTTCGAATCTCTGCAGTGAGTTTAGCATAAATGACTTCTTCATAAATAGTATAAGCGGCTCTATAGTTGCAGGTATGGCTCTAATTTTAGTTAGTGAAGGTATAGGTTCTAATGTAGATAAAGTTATAATAGGTTCAGTAATGCTCCTAGTTCCAGGTCTAGCAATAACAAATGCTATACGAGATACTATTGCCGGCGATTTAGTTTCTGGACTTACAAGAGCTGCTGAAGCATTCTTAATAGCTATCTCTATTGCTGTTGGGACCGGTGTTGTGCTAATTCTTTGGTTTAATAAGTTTGGGGGTATATAATATGTTGTTTAAAGAAACTATAGCTGCTTTTATTGCTACCTTCGGATTTGGTATAATCTTTAATATAAAAGGAAAAAACTTAATTTTTTCTTCTATCGGTGGTATGATAAGCTGGATAATTTATAAACTTGCTCTGCAGAAAACAGGTTCAGATATAGCTGGTCTATTTATTTCATCAATTGTATTCAGTGCGTATTCTGAAGCATGTGCTAGAATACTTAAAACTCCAGTTACTACAATAGTTATTTGTGCCCTTATACCTCTTGTGCCAGGTGGAGGAATGTATTATACAATGTACGAAGCTATTAGAGGAGATATGAATAAATCTTTTCAAACTTTAGCTACAACTTTAGCAAGTGCTGGAACATTGGCACTGGGAGTAATATTTGTTTCAACAATCACGAGATTGATTAGTTCTGCTAGGCATCATTATATAGAGTTAATAGATAAGAATAGACGACCATATTGATTCTAATCATCAAAAATAGGCATCCCATTAGGAATGCCTATTTTTTTTAATCAAATTACTTCATAAAGGTATTTATTGTTTTAATCAGCTGTTGTAAACCTTCTTCTGCGTCTGAATCATTAGGAATGCCCATACAATTTCTCGCATAATCTTCTATAATCAATGCTCCAACCTTATTTATAGCCGCTCTAATAGCTGCTATTTGAACAAGAACATCTGGACAGCATACATTTTTATCTATCATTCCATGAATGCCTTTAACTTGACCTTCTATTCTTCTTAGCCTTACTAATATATCCTTCTTAAGCTTTTCACTTTTTTCATCTACCATATCATCAATTATTTCATCCATAATATATCACTCCTGTTAGTATACCAGTATACGGTATATATTGTATCATCTGAGGCTCTTTTATACAATAAATAACTTCTTTAATACAAAGAATTACATTTGAAATTTCTAAATTGAGTTATCATAAAAATTTTATTTTTTATATAAAAAAATAACCCCAATAATAAATATTGAAGTTATTTTCCATATCATCAACTGCTTTAATTTACAGCAGTTTATTTTTCACTTTTTACAGTTGCAATTCCAAGCTCTGTTAATTGTTTTTCATCCACAACATTTGGAGCTTCAGTTAAATAACAGAATGCATTTTGATTCTTAGGGAATGTTATAACATCTTTAATGTTATCAGTACCAGCTAAGAACATTATCATTCTATCAAGACCAAATGCTAATCCTCCGTGAGGTGGTGGTCCGAATTTAAAGGCTTCAAGTAAGAATCCAAACTTTTCCCAAGCTGATTCAGTTGTAAAGCCTAGAGCTTCAAACATCTTTTCTTGAAGTTTAGTATCGTGGATTCTTATAGATCCTCCACCAAGTTCTTCTCCATTAAGAACTAAGTCATAAGCCTTAGCTCTAACCTTTCCAGGTTCAGATGTTAAGAATTCAATATCTTCATCCATTGGCATTGTGAATGGATGATGTGCTGCAAAATATCTTCCTTCTTCTTCATCATATTCGAAAAGTGGGAACTCAGTAATCCATGTGAAGTTAAATTCATTCTTATCCTTTATTAAATCAAACTTCTTAGCCAATTCTAATCTTAGTTGTCCTAAGCTTTGGAAAACTACAGAGTTTTTATCTGCAACGATTAAAATTAAATCTCCGTCTTCTGCATTCATTGTATTTATAATATTTTTAAGTTCATCTTCCTTTAAGAACTTAGCTATTGGAGATTTAACTTCTCCATCTTTAAGTTGGATCCAAGCTAATCCTTTAGCTTTGAATGTCTTAACGAATTCACCTAATCTATCTATATCTTTTCTTCCCATAGAAGCTCCACCTTTTAAGTTAAGAGCTCTAACAGATCCGTTATTTGCTATTGCATCAGCAAACACTTTAAATTCTGCAAATTTAACAGCTTCAGTAAGATCAGTAATTTCCATACCAAATCTTAAATCTGGTTTATCTGAACCGTATTTTTCCATACCTTCTTTAAAAGTCATTCTCTTTATTGGAAGTTTAACTTCCACACCTAAAACTTCTTTAAATACATGAGCTATTAATCCTTCATTTAATGCAATTACATCATCAGCTTCAACAAAGCTCATTTCAAGGTCAACTTGAGTAAATTCAGGCTGTCTGTTAGCTCTTAAATCTTCATCTCTAAAGCATTTAGCTATTTGGAAGTATTTATCAAAACCTGAAACCATTAAAAGTTGTTTAAATAACTGTGGTGATTGAGGTAATGCATAAAACATTCCCGGATAATTTCTTGAAGGCACTAGATAGTCTCTAGCTCCTTCAGGAGTTGACTTTGTTAGTATTGGAGTTTCAACTTCTAAGAAGCCATTATTATCTAGATAATCTCTTATAGCTTTAGTAGCTCTGTGTCTTATCATGAATATATTTTGCATATCCGGTCTTCTTAGATCAAGATATCTATATTTTAATCTTATATTTTCAGCTGCATCTAAATTTTCTTTTATATATATAGGTGGAGTTTCAGATTCAGATAATATTTTTATGTACTCAGCCTTTAGTTCTACCATACCAGTTAGAATATTGTTGTTCGGAGCTTCTCTTTTTACTACTTCACCAGTAACAGCAATACAGTATTCTGATCTTATACTGCCAGCTTTGTTAAATGCTTCACTGTTTATCTCATCTCCAAAAACAACTTGAAGTATTCCTGTTCTATCTCTTAAATCTACGAATTCTAATCCGCCTAAATTTCTTCTTCTTTGAACCCATCCCATTACTGTTATGTTTTCGCCTATATTACTTTCTCTTACTTCACCACACATTATGGTTCTCTTTAATCCTTGTAATGCTTCACCCATGGTGTATCCTCCTATTGCTCTTTTATTAATTTAGCTAAGAAATCTAAATCAGTAAGATTTACTATGCTTTCTTCGCCATTACTCATATTTTTAAGTTTTGCAGATTTATTTGCAATTTCATCTTCACCTAATATTAAAGTGAATCTTGCTCCTATTTTATTAGCATATTTCATTTGAGCTTTAACACTCTTCTTCATATGATCACATTCACAGTATATTCCATTTTTTCTTAAATCGCAAATCAATTTTAATGCTTCAAAATTAGATTTTTCCCCAATAGATCCAACAAATAAGTCAATATAATTTGGTTTTGGAATCTCCACTCCTTGATTTTCTATTATCATAAGAAGTCTTTCAAGTCCTAATCCAAATCCAAAAGCTGGCATTGAAGGACCGCCAATTTCTTCAATAAGCTTATCATATCTTCCTCCACCACAAACTGTTAATCCATCATGGATTATCTCAAAAACTGTTTTTGTATAATAATCTAAGCCTCTTACTATTTTAGAATCAACATTATATTTTATCCCTAATGCATCTAAGTACCCTTTCAAGTTATCAAAATGAATACTGCACTCTTCACAAATGAAGTCTAGTATAACCGGAGCCTTTTCAGTGATTCCCTTACACTTGTGTTCTTTACAGTCAAGTATTCTCATAGGATTTCTTTCAAATCTAGTTTTACAGGTTGCACAAAGATTATCGTAATTTTCCTTAAGATACTCTTTAAGCGCATTGTTAAACTTTTCTCTACAATGAGGACATCCCAAACTGTTTATATTTAAACTAAGATCATTCAGTCCAAACTCTCCTAAAGCTCTCATTGCAAGTGATATAATTTCAGCATCTATAGATGCTTCTTTAGATCCAAATACCTCTATACCATATTGATGAAACTGTCTTAATCTACCCTTTTGAACATTTTCATATCTAAATGCAGGCGTAAAATAATAAAGCTTTGTAGGCTGTGCATCTGCATACAGGCTGCTTTCAATAAAAGCTCTAACTGCTGGCGCAGTTCCTTCTGGCTTTAAAGTTACACTTCTTCCACCTTTATCTTCAAAAGTGTACATTTCCTTTTGAACGATATCAGTGGTCTCTCCAACTCCTCTTAAGAATAATTCTGTATGTTCAAACATAGGAGTTCTTATTTCTCTTATACCATATTCTCTTGATAATTTTCTAAACTTCTCTTCTACATAATGCCATTTATATGCGTCACTTGGCAGCATATCCTTGGTTCCTTTAGGTGCCTGTATTGATGACATGTTACTACCTCCAAAACTAATATAATGTGTTAAATAAGGTTATTTTACCTTCTATCATTTCGTCAATTCTATTTATATATTCTTTAACATCCTTAACATTTCCAAAGCGCTCTATTCTATTTTCATCCAAAAACACCACTTTTGACACAGCATCTGCCCCTAAAGCTATTATGGTTTGGCTATCTTCAATCATTTGAATATTATATATACATTCTTTATCAACCTTTGAATAGCCCACATTCTCCATGTTTCCAACCATATTTTTTTGCCTATACATATAGTATGGGTGCATATCTAAATCTTCAGCCAGCTTTTTAGTCTCTTTGTACATTTTATTAAGTTCTTCCTGCTTCGGAATATGAATAGTCTGTTTTAAAACTAGGTTCTCATGCAATCTAGAACTTCTCTTTATAGACATTCCATGTACAGTTAAGCTCTCTGGTTTTAGCTCAAGTATTCTTCTATAGGTATTTTCTACTTCTTTCAAACCTTCATTTGGTAAACCAACAATAATATCCATATTTATATTATCAAAGCCTAAACTTCTGGCAAGATTGAATTTGTCTATTACATCTTCTACAGAATGATTTCTACCTATTTCTTTTAAAGTAATATCATTCATAGTTTGAGGATTTATACTTATTCTATCTACTGAATACCTTCTCATTGTTTCGAGCTTTTTTGAAGTTATACTATCAGGTCTTCCACACTCCACTGTAAACTCTTTAATATTCTTATCTAAAACAAAGCTTTCATATACCTTTTTCATTATATCTTCAAATTGTTCATCATCTACTGCAGTAGGTGTACCACCACCAAAATAGACAGTTTCAATAATCAAATCTTTGCTTTCTACATAATCTTTAATAGAACCAATTTCTTTCGAAAGAGCTTCTAAATAAGGATCAACTTGTTTCTTACATCCACCGATTGGATTAGATGCGAAAGAACAATACAAACACCTTGTTGGACAAAATGGCATTCCAACATATATGCTAATGATTTTTGAATCTTTATTTATAAACTTCTCTTCATATTTAGCCACTTCAATACATAGTTCAGCCTTCTCTTTTTCCACCAAAAACTCATCAGAATAATGCTTAACTATTTCCTCTTCTGAAACACCTTCGTTTATAAGCTTCAATGCTCTCTTACTAGGCCTTATTCCAATCATTGTTCCCCATGGATATTTTTCGCCAGTAAGACTTGATAAAGCAGTAAAAATACTCTTTTTTATCTCTTCTTTTTTACCGTCTTTTATATTTCCTTCAAAAAGAATTTCTTGGTCTTTAAGCAATTCCATATAATCACCATTTATAGACACGCAGAAATCTTCACCTTCCTTAACAAAAGAAATGTCTTGAAAGGTGAAGAAAATATTAAACATTTGATATACATCATACCTATACTTTTCATCATTTAGTTTTATCTTAATTTCCATATACGCTCCTTACATAAAGGTATAAACTATTCTAAAAATGGATTATTACTTCTTTCGAATCCGATAGTTGTAGTATCCCCATGACCAGGCAATACTCTTACAGAATCATCTAAAACCATTAGCTTTTCTGTGATACTATTTATCAAAGTGGCGAAATCTCCACCTGTAAAGTCAGTTCTTCCTATCGACTGTTGGAATAAAGTATCACCAGATATAAGTATATCACCTATTAAGAAGCTTATTCCACCAGGTGTATGCCCCGGTGTGTGTATGCATTTAATCTTAATGCCTGCAAACTCTAACTCTTGTTCATCTGCAAGATAGTGATTAGCCTTTGGCAAGTTGCCAAAAACATAAGTATTTTTAAGTATGAGTTCTTCTTCAATTTCATTTATATAAAATTCCACTCCATACTTATCCATAATATCTACCACTGCACCAACATGGTCAAAATGCCCATGGGTTATTAGAATTACTACTGGCTTTATATTTTTAGAATCTATAAAATCTATTATCTTTTCACTATCTGCACCTGGATCTATAATAATTCCTTCATTAGACTCGTCATTTACAACAATATAACAATTTTCAAGATTTGAACCAACTGGAATTCTAGCTATATTCATATTAAGTCCTCCTTAAAAATTCTTTTTACTATCAAGTATTAAAGTTACTGGCCCATCATTTAATATCTGAACCTTCATATCCGCTCCAAACATTCCTGTTTCTACTTTTAGGTCCTCACTTTTGCACATATCAACAAACATATCATAAAGTTTTTTTGCTTCTTCTCCGCCAAGTGCTTCCATGAAATTAGGTCTTCTTCCTTTTCTACAATCGCCATACAAAGTAAACTGAGATATTAAAAGAAGTTCACCATTTACATCTTGAAGAGATTTATTCATCTTTCCATTTTCATCTTCAAATACTCTAAGATTTATGATTTTGTCCTTTATGTACTTTAAGTCATCAACACTATCGTCTTTACTTATACCTAAAAGCACATTAAAACCAGTAGCTATTTCACCTACGATATTGTTATCAACAGTAACAGAAGAGCTCTTTACTCTTTGAACAACTGCTCTCATTCCATCACATCCTATTTAGCTATTCATTCTATATACATCAAGAACGCCTTTAAGTTTTTTTATCTTTCTCATTAATTCTTTAAGTTGATCTACATTATCTATCTTTACTTTAATATTTATTAAAGCAGTATTTGTCTTAGTAGAATTTGCATTGAGACCATTTAAAGGAAGCTTTGATTCTGTAATCACAGTCATAATATCAGCAAGGAGTCCATCTCTATCTTCTGACCTAACTTGAATTTCAGCAGTATAAGCACCTTTCGCTCCACCCCAATTTACTTCAACTATCTTTTCTGGTTCTTCATTCATTATGGTTTTAAAGTTGCTGCAATCTTTTCTATGTACTGAAATCCCTCTACCTCTTGTGATAAATCCAACTACTTCATCACCTGGCACTGGATTACAACACTTAGCAAAACGAACCATTAAGTTACTTTCACCTTTTACAGTTATTCCGTAATTAATATCTTTTTTATGTACTCTTTCACCTTTTGAAATATGTTCTTCTATGTTCTTTGTTATTTGTTCAGTAGATTGTACTGCTTTCTCATTAACACTATATTCCTTTAACCTAGATATTATTGTAGATGCAGATACCATCCCAATACCAACAGCAGCGTATATATCATCTACATTTCTCAAGTTGTTATATTTCTTTAAAAGCTTCTCGTAACCTTCTCCTTTAATAAGATCCATAAAGTTTACAAGTTGCTTTTTTGCTTCACGTTCTATAACATCTTTACCTTTATCAATATTTTCTTCTCTCTTTGCTCTCTTAAACCACTGTTTTATCTTACTTTTAGCTTGATTACTTGTAGCAATATTAAGCCAGTCAATATTAGGTCCTTTAGCAACTGATGACGTAAGTATCTCAACTATTTCACCAGTTTTCAATCTATAATCCAATGGAACCATTTTACCGTTTACTTTTGATCCTACACACTTATTTCCTACGTCAGTATGAATCTTGTATGCAAAATCAATTGGAGTTGCATCATTTGGTAAACTTATAACAATTCCTTTTGGGGTAAAGACAAATATTTCATCTGAAAATAAGTCCAGTTTAAAGCCTTCCATGAATTCTTCTGCGTCTGCAGTGTCCTTCTGCCATTCAAGCATATCCCTAAGCCAAGATAGCTTAGTTTCAAAAGAATCTTCTCTATTTTCTGCTGCGCCTTCTTTATATTTCCAATGCGCAGCTATACCATATTCAGCAGTTTTATGCATTTCAAAGGTCCTAATTTGGATTTCAAATGTCTTTCCCTGATGACCTATTACGGTAGTATGTAGTGATTGATACATGTTAGGTTTAGGCATAGCTATATAATCTTTAAATCTGCCTGGCAATGGCTTATAGATTGTATGAACTATACCTAAAGCTGCATAACAATCTTTAACGGAATTCACTAATATTCTTATAGCAGTAAGATCAAAGATTTGCTCTATATTCTTGTTCTTATTTACCATCTTTCTATATATACTATAAAAATGCTTTGGTCTTCCATCAATATCTGAGTCTATACCTGCATTTTCTAGATTTTCGGTAAGTTCATTTATTATGCTTTCTATATAATTTTCTCTTTCAGCTCTTTTTTCAGCGATTTGTTTTACTAAATCATAATATTCTTCTGAATGTAGATACCTAAACGCTAAATCCTCAAGTTCCCATTTTATTTTAGACATACCTAGTCTATGTGCAAGAGGTGCGAAAATATCTAAGGTTTCCTTAGCTTTTTCCTTTTGTTTTTCTTCAGGCATAAACTTTAAAGTTCTCATATTGTGAAGTCTATCAGCAAGCTTTATGATAATCACTCTTATGTCTTTTGCCATTGCAAGAAGCATCTTTCTTACATTATCAGCCTGTTGTTCTTCTTTTGTCTTATACCTAATCATATCAAGCTTAGTTACGCCCTCAACAAGATTAGCAACTTCCTCATTGAACATGTTTTTTATATCATTATAAGTATAATTCGTATCTTCTATTACATCATGCAAAAGTCCTGCAGCTATAGTATTTGTATCCATACCTAACTCTGCTAGTATTGAGGCTACACTCTCAGGATGAATTATGTACGGTTCACCAGATTCTCTTTTTTGGGATTTGTGCGCATCTGCAGCCAAATTATATGCTTTTTCTATAAGTGCTAGATCTACGTTATTACAGTTATGTTTAACTTTTTCAATTAAAATATCAAGCATACGAATTACACTCCTCGTTCATAATTGTTAAATTCCGTATCTAAAGTCAAAGGCTGGTTTATTAACCAGCCAAATATATCTACTATTATATTATATATATATCGATTTTTCAATGGATATATATATGTATGTTTTTTTATTACATATATTTTTCTTAGTATTATGAGTTTAGTGATTTTTTTTATAAATCATATTGAACTAATGATGTTATATCATAATTCTTAAGTTTATCTCTTCCATTAAGTTCAGTAAGTTCTATAGCAAAAGCAAGGGATACCACTTCACCACCAACTTGTTCTATAAGCTTTGCAACAGCACCAATGGTACCACCTGTAGCCAATAAATCGTCTACAATAGCAACTCTTGCACCTGGCTTTATAGAATCCTTATGAATCTCTAAGCAATCCTTACCGTACTCTAGTTCATATTCTACTGCTACTGTATCAAAAGGAAGTTTTCCCTTTTTTCTAACTGGAACAAAACCAACTCCTAATGCATATGCAACTGGAACTCCAAAAATAAACCCTCTCGCTTCTGGTCCTACTACTACATCAATTTGTTTTTCTTTTAGATAGTTAGCTATTTCATCTATTGAAGCTCTTAATCCTTCTCCATCACCTATCAAAGTAGTAATATCCTTAAAGCTTATTCCTTCCTTAGGAAAGTTATCAATTATTCTAATTTTACTTTTAATATCCATTTTTATTCCTCCAATAATTATTAATTGATTATGTAACCTTATCTAATCTTTTCATTATATAAGTATTTTGTTATTTGTCTTGCCCTTGATATATCATTAGTCGTTAAAAGCTCTACAACAATTCTAGCATTATCCTTCTTGTCCACAGCCCCAATTGCAGGAGTTATTACATCTATTATTTTTCTTATGCTATCATAATTAAATTCAACAATATTATAGAATTCCATTATTGCCCTTAATCCATAATTATTGGTGTTATTAAGAAAGTTAGCTCCTTCCTTAATAAAAACAGAATTTTCTCCTTTGTCCTCTGCTTCAGACGAAATCGTCCCAATTAAAATCAAATCCAAATATCTGTTTATACTCTTCATATTATAATATATTGCAATTGCTTGCATCAACTTAAAAGTTACTCCAGAAGCAGATAAACTTTTATATCTATATGAACAGCCGTCTTGGCTCGGATTTATATAAATTGCTCTAAAATCAGGTTTTAGCTTTCTATTTTCTGTAACAATCAAATCTATACCTAACTTGTTACAGAGAATTTCTTGATCTTTCGATTCTATCCCACAACCTACAGTTATAAGAAGCTCTGCTCCTAAAAAGTGTATGTGATTTTTTAGAGTTTCAGTCTCTAAATTGTGCGAATTGTTTTTTTCATCACTTACATAATACTCAACATCTGCATTTAAGTATTTTAAAACAAGCAAAAGGGAGGCTAAGCCGCACAAACCATCAACATCGCAACCTGAGTATATAACGATTTTTTCTCTTAGGTTTATTGCTTTAACCAATCTTTCTATGGCCTTATTCATATTTTTTATTATAAATGGATTGTATCCAGTTATATAGCTAGGGCGATAAATGCTCTCCCAAAATTTTTCCATGACTAACTCCTCCAAAAATAGAAAACAACTATATTATAATTTAAAATTGTAGTTTTGACAAACACTTTTGGAGAAAATATGACAGACCTCCACAATTTACGTGAAGGCCTGTAACTTTTTGTCAAATTATCTGCTAAAAATCAATTCTAAGCTGTCTTTACTTTAGCTTTTTCTTTTCTATTTTTAAGCATAACCCAAATTGGGCTTGCTATAAAGATTGATGAATAAGCACCTGAAACTATTCCTATTATAAGAGGGAACGCAAAATCTCTTACTGAAGGTACAAAGAAATAAACTGCACTTGTTGTTATCAAGGTTGTCAAAGCAGTATTAATTGATCTTGCAAAAGTTTGTGTTATACTTCTATTTGCAAGTTCAACATAATGCATTTTTCTATATTTCTTAGTATTTTCTCTTATTCTATCAAAAATTACTATTGTATCACTCATTGAATAACCTATTATAGTAAGAACTGCTGCTATAAATGGAGTGTTAACAGGTATATTAAATACTGAATATACTGTTAAAGTTATTAGCACGTCATGAACTAATGCCGCAATGGCTGCAATACCAAAATTAAATTCAAATCTTACTGCAATATATAATAGAATTACTGCTAGAGATATACCTAATGCAATAAAAGAATTTTTAGTAAGTTCACTACCTATAGATTGACCTATCTCCTGCTTAGTGAAATCTTTATCTTCTATTTTATATTTGTCCTTGATATCCTTTGTTAGGTTACCAACTTTCGTAGTATCCATGTATTTTGTCTTAATCTCAAGCTGAGTATTATTAACAGTATTTGTTACAGCATCATCCAAATATTTCTTTATTATCGCATCAGCTTCAGCTTTATTAAAATCTTTTTTGAAATCTATAGTTATTTGCGTACCACCTCTAAAGTCTATTCCAAAGTTTAGTCCGCCTCTATATATCATAAAGCCAACACCAATCGCTATTATTAACAAAGAGGAAATAAACCATATTTTTGTTTTTTCAATAATCTTAAACATCTGTTTTACCCCCTTTTAACCCTAAATAACGATGGTTTGCTTAAAAATCCAGCATTAACAGCCAAATTCATTAATAGTCTAACTATTATTATAGCTGTAAACATACTCAAAACAACACCAATTAGTAGTGTAAGTGCAAATCCTTTTACAGGACCTGACCCAAAGAAATATAATACTAAGGATGAAATTATAGTAGTTAAATTCGAGTCAACTATTGATGACATCGCATTATGGAAACCAGCTTTAACTGATGTTTTTACTGACTTACCTGTTCTTATTTCTTCCCTTATTCTTTCAAACATAAGTACATTTGCGTCTACCGCCATACCTATTGTAAGTAGAAGTGCAGCTATACCAGGTAACGTTAAAGTAACACCTACTGCTATAAAGGTAAATAAAACCAATGAAATAAATAATGTTAGACCTAAACATGCAATCAATCCAGGGCCTCTATAATAAAGCAACATAAATACGAAAATAATAGCTATACCAACAGCTCCTGCTTTTAATGCATTAGGTAGCGCATTTGCACCAAGCTGAGCACCTACAGTTTGAGTAGATACTGCTTTTACAGGCATAGGAAGTGCACCTGCATTTATTATAGCAGCTATTTTATTAGCTTCTTCAGCTGTTTTATTTCCTGTAATTTGAGCTTTTCCATCTATAATTGCATTTTGAACTACTGGACTTGTAAGTACATCTTCATCCATAGATATTGAGATTTGCTTTCCAATAAGCTTTGTAGTTGCATCTGCAAACTTTTTCTTTCCTGCATCATTAAATTCTAATGATACAATTATCTGTCCTGTTTGTTGATCTGTACCTGAAGTAGCTTTAGAAACATCCTTACCAGTTAATAGCACATTTCCATCAGGATCTTTAAAGCTTAACTCCCCAGTTTTACTTAAGCTGTCTACAATACTCTTAGAATCATATTGTCCCGGAATATCAACTCTGATTCTTTTGTTACCTTCTGTTGTAACAACTGTTTCAGCAACTCCAGCTTTATTAACTCTAAGTGAAAGCATTGCTTTAGTTTTATCTAGATCTTCCTTCTTGACAGCTTTGTCTGATTGAATTTCCATAATTACAGATACTCCACCTTGTAAATCCAACCCTTTTGTAATTGACTTTTCAAATGATTTGAATTCCCACTGGTTTGATCCAGAACCGACAACAAGACCATGAAATCCTGCGAATGCTAGAAAAAATATTCCTACAACGCAGAGAGTAAAAAGTATAATACTTTTGCCTTTGCCTTTTGTTTTCATTTTTATCCCCCTCTGTTAATTCTCATACAGTAAATTATAATACCTGCCCCACATTATGTCAATAAATGGGAGGTTTCTATTCCATTGTAACAGCTTTTAGAGCAATCGCACACTCAATTCTCTTTTTTTGCATCTCACAACCTATCTCATATGGTACATGTATGTCGCCATTAAAGTTAAAGTTGTTTGCTTGACAGCCCCCGCTGCAATAAAATCTTGCCCAACATTCTTTGCATTTTGGTTTATTATAAATATGTGCAGTTTTAAATTCTTGTTCTAAATCACTATCTATTTCTAAAGTATCTAAGTTACCAATAAGGAAATCCTTATTTCCTACAAATTGATGACATGGGTATATTTCTCCATCAGGTGTTATAGCAACATATTCATGTCCTGCACCACATCCAGATATCCTCTTATATACACATGGACCACCATTTAAATCAATATTAAAATGATAGAATGTAAATTGGTCTTTTCCCTCTTTATATCTCTTAACCATTTCATCATAAAGTTTATCATATTGATCAAATATAACCGGTAAATCTTCTCTTCTCAATGAAAGCTCATGTTCATCTGGAAGAACAACTGGCTCTATGGATATTTCTTTAAAACCTTCATTAGCTAAAGCCATTACGTCTTCAAAGAAATCGGTATTATTTCTTGTGAAAGTACCTCTAGCATAATATTGCTTAGATTTATCTCTCTTATCCACCATTTGCTTTATTTTTGGTAATATTCTATCGTAACTACCACTTCCATCTACTCTTACTCTTACTGCATCATTGATATTTTTTCTACCATCTATAGACAGTATTATATTCCCCATGTTTTTATCAATATATTCCATTATTTCATCATTTAATAATGTTGCATTTGTTGTCATTGTAAATCTAATATTCTTTTTGTGTATCTTCTCCTGTACTCTAGCGTAATCAACTATTTCCTTAATAGTGTCGAATACCATTAGTGGTTCACCACCAAAAAGGTCAACTTCTATATTTTTTCTTGGGCCTGACTTCTTTATGACCCAATCTATTGCCTTTTTACCTGTTTCAGCACTCATTGGTTTTCTGCAACCTTTATACTCACCTTCATCTGCAAAGCAGTATTTGCATCTAAGGTTACAATCATGCACTACATTTAAGCAAAGGGCCTTTATGTAGCTATCATCTCTATCACTCATTGCTATATCCTCATATAAATCCTTCGAATATAACATACCTTCCTCAATTAATTCATTTATATCATAAAAAGCTTCTTCTATTTCTTCTTTTGTGTAAATTCCTGAAAAATCATTTATTAATTGTTCTCTATCTCTTAACTTCTCATCATCTATAAGATCATAAATAAGCTTGTCAACTATATGAACGCTACCAGAATTTACATCAATCACATAATATTCATTACCTTTAGTAAATTTGTGGATTAATGCCAATTTAAATTCCTCCTAACTAGATTTATGGCAGTAACTTAAAAGTTACTGCCACTACTTCATTATTTTATAATTAATTTTCACACGCTAAGTTCGCTACTGTACATGAAGTCTTACAAGCTGATTGGCATGAATTAGCACATTCCTTACATCCTGGCTTACAAAGACTGTTCTTAAGGCTTGATCTGTTTATTGTTTTAATATGCTTCATTTCATACTCCTCCATTCTATTCGATTACCACGTTATTATATCACATAAAATAGGTATAATAAAGACTTTTTATAGATTTATTCCTAACATTCCAGATAATGCTCCTACTGCCAAAGCAAGTAGAGCTCTCCAAAGGTCATTTAATGACAAAGAAATATTACCTTTAAACACAGCAGAGATAATCAAAACAATTATAAAGTAACAAAGACCAACACCAAATCCTACGAGCCAACCCTTCTCACCGTTTTTACGGGAAGAGTATATAGCACCTAGTAAAATACTTAAGCAAGTGATAACTACCCAGATTACGCTTAAGGCCTTAAGACTTAGTAAACTAAAGCTCATTACTATACTGATTATTACAACAAAAATCATAGTAGCAATAAGAGCTCTCAAAACTCCTTTTGCAACATTTGCAAAATACCTGCTCCACTCCAAAATAAACACCCCCTATCCACTAAATTCTATGTGGACAAGGGGTGTAATATAACCTATTTATTATCTTCTTTTGTATTTATAACATTAGCTATTCCTTGTCTTGAAAGCTTTATTCTAGCTCTATCAGGACCACTCTCTAATATTACATAATCATCTTGAAGATTTACCACTTTACCGATGATACCACCTTTACTCATGATCTCATCATTAACTTTCAAATCATTTAGCATTGCTTGATATTGTTTTTTTCTTTTTCTTTCCGGTATTATTAGTAAAGCATAAAAAATCACGAATACTACTATTAACGGTAAAAGTTGAATAATGTATTGCATATAAATCCTCCTTATAAATAAATTATATTAGGCTCTTCCTCCCCATTCTTCAAGCTTTTGTTTCTTGAAGTCTGCGAAATATCCGCCATCAATAGCATCTCTTATATCTTGCATTAGAGTATTATAGAAATATAAATTATGTAGTACACATAATCTCATAGCAAGCATCTCTTTAGCCTTAAATAAGTGTCTTATGTATGCCCTAGTATAGTTCTTACAAGTTGGACATTGGCATCCCTCATCTATAGGTCTTGAATCTGTCTCAAATTGAGCATTCATTATATTTATCTTACCATTTTTAGTAAACACATGTCCATGCCTTCCATTTCTAGCTGGAAGTACACAATCGAAAAAGTCCACGCCTCTTTCAACTGCTTCAAGTATATTACTTGGCAGGCCAACCCCCATAAGATATATAGGCTTATCTTCTGGTAGATGAGGAACTACAGCATCAATGATCCTATACATTTCCTCATGAGTTTCCCCAACAGCAAGACCTCCAATAGCATAGCCATCCAAATCCATCTTAGCTATTATTTTTGCATGCTCAACTCTTATATCATCATAAACTCCACCTTGATTTATCCCAAATAAAAGTTGCTCTTTATTTATTGTATCCTCTAAAGAATTAAGTCTTTTCATTTCTTTTACGCATCTTTCAAGCCATCTTGTAGTTCGTTCTACAGATGCTTCCACGTATTCTCTAGGTGAAGGGTTAGAAACACATTCATCGAAAGCCATAGCAATAGTTGATGCAAGATTGCTCTGAATCTGCATACTTTCTTCTGGTCCCATAAAAATTTTCTTACCATCTAAGTGTGAGTTAAAATAAACTCCTTCTTCCTTAATCTTTCTCATGCTTGATAAAGAGAAAACTTGGAATCCACCTGAATCAGTAAGAATTGGTCTATCCCAATTCATAAACTTATGTAGTCCACCCATCTTTTTAACAACCTTATCACTAGGTCTTAAATGTAAGTGGTATGTATTTGAAAGTTCCACTTGACAATTTATTTCTTTCAAGTCCATTGAAGATACAGCACCTTTAATAGCTGCCAAAGTCCCAACATTCATAAATACAGGCGTCTGTATAGTTCCATGAGGAGTAACAAATTGCCCTCTTCTTGCTTTTCCATCTTTTTTTAGTAAAGTATATCTTTTAGTCAAAGTTCCACTTCCTTATCCAACTTTTAATGTATAAACATAGCATCTCCAAAGGAGAAAAATCTATAGCCTTCTTTAACAGCTATATTATAAGCATTTAGTATATTTTCTTTACCTGCCAATGCACTTACTAGCATTATAAGGGTTGATTCTGGTAGATGAAAATTAGTTATCAAAGCATCTACAACCTTATATTTATATCCAGGATATATAAATATATCAGTCCATCCACTAGATTCTTTTAATAGCCCTTCGCTATCAGCTATTGTTTCCAAAGTTCTAGTAGAAGTAGTTCCAACCGCTATTACTCTTTTCCCTGCTTTTTTTGTATTATTTATAATTTCAGCTGCTTCCTTAGAAAGCTGATAAAACTCTGAATGCATATTATGATTTTCTACATCTTCAACCTTAACCGGTCTGAATGTTCCAAGACCAACATGAAGAGTAAGATACACTACATTCACGCCTCTTTGTTTTATCACTTCAAGTAATTCCTTTGTAAAGTGTAGCCCTGCTGTAGGTGCAGCCGCAGATCCCTTTTCTTTAGAATATACTGTTTGATATCTTTCTTTATCTTCTAACTTTTCATGTATATATGGCGGAAGAGGCATTTGACCTAATTCATCCAAAACTTGTTCAAATATACCTTCATAGCTAAACTCAATAATTCTATTTCCTTCTTCAGCTATATCTTTAACCACAGCTGTTAGCTTACCATCTCCAAATGTAAATCTTGTGCCCACCTTAGCTCTTTTTCCAGGCTTCGCAAGACATTCCCATCTGTCATTATCTACTCTTTTAAGAAGTAAAAACTCAATCTTACCTTTAGAGTCTTCTTTTTCACCTATAAGCCTTGCAGGTAGCACTCTAGTATTATTAAGTACTAAAGTATCACCTTCATTAAAGTAATCTAAAACATCATGAAATATCTTATGCTGTATTTCCCCACTATTCTTATCAAGAACCATAAGCCTTGAAGAATCTCTTTCTTCTAAAGGAACCTGTGCTATAAGTTCTTCTGGTAAATCAAAATAAAAATCACTTGCTTTCATTCTATCCTCTCCTATTTGTCAAATAAGCTAGATTGTCTAACATCTCCATTATTCTTTGTCTTACTTCTACCCAAGTGCTTGTATGCCTTATCTGTAGCAACTCTTCCCCTTGGTGTTCTAACTATAAATCCCCTTTGAAGGAGATATGGTTCATATACATCTTCAATAGTATCAAATTCTTCGCCTATAAAATAAGCTAAGGTTTCAATTCCAACTGGACCTCCGTTAAAATTATCTATAATAGCTTCTAATATACCATTATCAATTCTATCAAAGCCTTGACTATCAACTTCCAACAGCTCTAGAGCAGCTCTTGCAGCATCTATATCTACAATATTATTACCCTTAACTTCAGAATAATCTCTAACTCTTTTTAGAAGTCTGTTAGCGATTCTTGGGGTACCTCTAGATCTTCTTGCTATCTCGAAAGCGCCTTCTTCAGTCATTTCGCAATCAAGTATACTAGCCGACCTCACTATAATCTCCTTTAATTGTATGTCCGTATAGTACTCCATGGAGCACAGCACTCCAAATCTGTCGCGAAGAGGTGCAGTTAACATTCCAATTCTAGTAGTAGCACCTATCAATGTGAATTTAGGTAAATCTATCCTAATAGATTTAGCTGATGCCCCTTTTCCTATCACTATATCCAAAGCATAATCTTCCATAGCAGGATAAAGTATCTCTTCAACACTTCTGTTAAGTCTATGAATTTCATCGATAAAAAGCACATCATTATCATTTAGAGTTGTAAGTATAGCCGCAAGATCCCCAGCCCTTTCAATTGCAGGACCAGAAGTAACTTTCAAATTACCACTCATCTCTTTTGCTATAATGTTCGCTAAAGTTGTTTTCCCCAGTCCTGGCGGACCATATAACAACGCATGATCAAGTGCTTCTCCTCTATTCTTGGCAGCTTGTATGAAAATACTCAGTCTTTCTTTCACCTTATCCTGCCCTATGTATTCACTCAATTTCTGAGGTCTTAAGCTATATTCAGAATTTAATTCTTCTTCATTCTTATTAGATGATGTTATTCTATCTTCCAAATATGTTCACCTCTTAATTCATAAGTACTTTTAAACAGTTTTTAACTATATTCTCGATACTATCATTTTGTTTAACACTACCAAGAGCTCTCTGAGCTTCCTTCTCAGTATATCCTAATGCTAATAAAGCAGCTAATGCTTCTGATATATTTGAAGCATAACTATCGTCATCTTCAGAAAGATTTTTCACAAAATCACTTGGCATTAAATCTTCATTAGGCTTAAGTTTATCTCTAAGTTCAAGTATTATTCTTTGCGCAGTCTTCTTACCTACTCCAGGCGCTCTTGTAATATGTTTTTCATCACCAGTCATTATAGCGTACTTTAAATTTAAAGGTGAGCTTATTGACAATAATGACAATGCAGCTTTTGCTCCCACACCGTTTATAGTTAATAATAATTTAAACAAGTCTAATTCTTCCTTTGTTAAAAAACCGTATAGACCTATAAAATCTTCCCTAACTATCTGCTCTAAAAACAACTTTACTTCTTCATCAACCTTAGGCATTTTTGCAAGGGTACTTCCTGATGTAAAAACTTTATATCCAATTCCGTTATTTTCTAAAATAGCATAGTCTTTATTTATGCCCTTATACTTACCTATTATATATTCGTACATTAAAATACCTCCAAATGCCTATCAAACAGTTTTAAACCTACATAATACTTTAACATTTTACCTTATTTTTATCAACAGAGGAAATCTATTTATTAATATTGAATTTTATGACAGACTACTTTCAAGGTTCACAAAAAAACATATTTCACTATTGATGTACCACTTCGTAATAAAGTTTATTTTTTTAAATTCTCTCACAAAAAGCCGTTAGAGTTTTAAAAATAGATTTCGGTTCGAACTGATACTTCTTTATACAATACAAAAATAAAAGGCTTAGTAGAAATTCACATTAAAAATCTGCACCTACTAAACCCATAATTTATTTTTTTATTATCATAAAAATACAAATATTTTGTTATACTTTAAATCAATTATTAAGGCTATGTTTAAGAGTATTGTTGAAATTAAGTGGTTATAAAGGAGATGCTATATGAGCGAGCTACTAGAATTAAATGATTTTTTCAGATGGAATGGCGTTAATAAACTGTACTGTTCGAACGTAGTGAGTTTACAGTTTTAGCCATGGAATATGACAAAATCATATTAATTCTTTGCGTAAGCTCATTAAAGCATCGGATGGATAAACACTTAATTTCAACACAGTGCTTTAACATCGCCATTATTAAAAGTATCCACTGGCTGCTTCTTCTGCATCATCTCTTGTATTAAACTGCTTTTTAAAATTCACTATATCTTTTTTATCTTGTTCTGGTAATGTGCTTACTTTCTTTTTATCTGTATAGATATCCGAAGCAGGATTTTCTATATAAGGCACCCCTTTATCATCTGTTTTGTATATAGCAAAGAAATCATTTTTTTCTCCTAAATAATACTTTTTAGGCTGAAGCTTGCTTATAAACGATCTGCTAAGAACTATTTGAGAATCATCCATGCTCTCAATACTATAATTTAGAGTGTTAAAATGTTTTTCTAACTGTTCCTTATTTAACCCCTGCTCTAATCCTAAGTCTTTTTTTAGTTCCTTTACAGTATACTCTCCATCGATAACAAACTCGCTTGATCCTTGGCTTTTCGTTTTAAGTATCAACTTCAAACTGTCTTTTAAATAACCGTTTTCTGAATTATATACAACATTGCTTCCACTTGTTTTTTTATCTGCTAAGTATGATTTAGTAATATAATAGCTTAGTAAAAATACCATGGAAGAAATTAATATAAGAATTGATATTTTTAACAAATTTTTCTTCATATAATCACCTCTATTGGATATTTTTGACTATTAACAAAAATAATATACATATTTTTGCAATCAATGGTATTTAAACTTAAAGTTCTGCAAACAATACAAAAGAATTATATAGATTCATCCAATATTGACTTAATTATCACATAGTGCTATGATTTAAATATAATTCAGAGTAAAACACTCTACATTAAGAAATTGAGGTGCAATAATAATGAAAGAATTACTTTTGGAAATTAATAACCTTAAAACCAAGGTTGATGATAAGGAAATTTTAAAAGGTTTAAACCTTAAAATAAATAAAGGTGAAGTCCATGTTGTTATGGGGCCAAACGGTGCCGGAAAGTCTACTCTTGCCAATACAATAATGGGGCATCCAAAATACACCGTTGTGAATGGAGATATTTTGTTCGAAGGTGAAAATATAAATGATTTTAAACCAGATGTAAGAGCTAAAAAAGGAATATTCCTATCCTTTCAAGCCCCTGAGGAAGTACCTGGAATAACAGTTGAAAACTTTATAAGAACAGCAAAATCTAACATTGAAGATAAACAGATAAGTTATTTAAGCTTTAACATGAAACTTCAAAAGAAAATGGATTTATTAAAAATAAATAAAGAATATGCAGAAAGATATTTAAATGTAGGTTTCTCTGGTGGAGAAAAGAAGAAAAATGAAATTCTTCAAATGATACTTCTAGAGCCTAAGCTCGCTATTCTTGATGAAACTGATTCAGGTTTAGATGTAGATGCAGTTAAACTTGTATCCCAAGGTGTTAGCATGTATAAGAACGATGAGAACTCAATGCTAATAATAACTCATAATACAAAAATACTGGAGCATATCAGTCCAGATTTCGTCCACGTTTTGGTTGATGGTAAGATAATTCATACAGGTGGTGCATCTTTAGTAGAAGAAATAAATAGTAATGGTTTCGAAAAATTTCTAAGCGAAATAAATAAGTAGGTGATAACATGAGTAAAACATATGTTGATGACATAGATAGAGGAATTTACGATATCTATAATGAAGATAACTTTAGCTATAAGTCTGAAAAAGGATTAACAGAAGACATAATAATTAACATATCTAAAGAAAAAAATGAGCCAGAATGGATGTTAAACTTTAGACTTAAATCATTAAAAATATATAATTCTATATCCGTACCTACCTGGGGTCCAGATATAAGTGAACTTGATATGGACAACATAGTAACTTATGTTAAGCCAGATACTCCAATGACAGGATCTTGGGATAAGGTTCCTGAAGATATAAAGAGCACCTTCGAAAGACTTGGTATCCCTCAAGCTGAAAGAGAATCCCTTGCAGGAGTTGGAGCTCAATATGACTCTGAAGTAGTTTATCACAATGTTAAGGAAGAATTAGTTAAACAAGGTGTTGTGTATACTGATATGGAGACAGCTGTAAGAGAATATGAGGATATAGTAAGAGAACATTTTATGAAGCTAGTTCCTCCAAGTGATCATAAGTTTGCTGCACTTCATGGCGCTGTGTGGTCAGGTGGCTCTTTTGTATATGTGCCAGAAGGAGTTCAAGTAGACATTCCACTGCAAAGTTACTTCAGACTAAACTCGCCTGGATCAGGTCAATTTGAACACACACTAATAATTGTAGAAAAAGGAGCAAAGCTTCATTTTATAGAAGGTTGTTCTGCACCTAAATATAGCGTAACAAATTTACATGCTGGATGCGTAGAACTATTTGTAAGAGAGGATGCAAAACTTAGATATTCAACTATAGAGAACTGGTCAAGAAACATGCTTAACTTAAACACCAAAAGATGTGTTGTAGAAAAAAATGGTTCAATCGAATGGGTATCAGGATCTTTTGGTTCCAAAGTTTCTATGCTTTATCCGATGAGCATACTAAAAGGCGAAGGAGCAAAATCAGAATTTACAGGAATAACTTTTGCATCAAGCGGCCAAACCCTAGATACAGGTACAAAGGTAGTTCATGCAGCTCCAAACACTTCTTCTACTATACATTCAAAATCAATATCTAAAGATGGTGGTACTGCTATCTATAGAGGTGTAGTAAAGATTAACAGCAATGCAGTAAACTCTAAATCTTATGTATCTTGTGAATCCTTGATGTTAGATAGTAAATCAAAATCAGATACTATACCAGTAATTCAGATTGAAAATGACGAAGTAGATATCGGACACGAAGCTAAAATAGGAAGAATCAGCGATGATGCAATTTTCTATTTAATGAGCAGAGGTATTGATGAAGAAGAAGCCAAAGCTATGATAGTAAGAGGCTTTGTTGATCCTATCACAAAGGAACTACCTCTTGAATATGCTGTAGAAATGAATAACTTAATAAACATAGAACTTGAAGGTACTATTGGATAAGGAGGGATGAAGATTGGAAAACAAAATATTAAAAGACCTAAACACAATACCAGTAAGCACATTTAGATGGCTTAAAGTAAACAATGTATCTTTAAATGAAGAGATAGATATTCCAAGCGTTAATTACGAAAGAGAATACTGCAAGTTCAAAGAAACTTCAGACTACTCTCTTCATCCAATAGAAAAATCTAATACTTTAGTTGATGTGTTTAATACAGGTAATTTTGAAGGTGTTTCGAGAATACAGTTAGACGAAGTCATTGATTCAAATAATTGTGGCTTTTCACTGGAAGTAAAAGATCACAGAACCATTGAAGACTTAATTTATATTGATTATGAATTAAATTCTGAAAATCCTAAGGTTGTAGATAAAAATCTAATTGTTTTAGGAGAAAAAAGTACAATTGATGTTTTAATCAACTATACATCTGCTGGTGAAAGCATTTACTATCACAATGGTTTTACTAAAATACATGCAAAAAAAGATTCTACTATAAATATTTTTATAGTTCAAAATCTAAACTACAATACTAATCATTTTAATTCTCTTTTTTCAAAAGTAGAAGAAGGAGCAAAAGTTAATCTTATTCCTATAGAATTAGGTGCTAAGAAAGCTATAACAAACTATTCATCTGATCTTGTAGGTGATAACTGTGAAAGTACTATTAGTTCCGTTTACTATGGAGATGCAGATAGATTGATAGATATAAACTTTAAAATGACTCATATTGGAAAGAAAACCTCTAGTACTATAGATGTAAAAGGTGTTTTAGCTGATAAGGCTAAAAAAACATTTAGAGGAACATTAGATTTCAAAACAGGTTCTTCTAAGTCAAAAGGTTCTGAGGAAGAATATGTTATGCTTCTATCCAAAAACGCAAGAAATAACTCGATCCCCCTACTCTTATGCAGCGAACATGATATTGAAGGTCAACATGCTGCTTCAGCAGGAAAAATCGATGAAGACTCATTATTCTATCTTATGAGCAGAGGCATAAGTGAACTTAATGCTAAAAAGCTTATGATAGAGGGATATCTAACACCAATAATAGATAAAATACCAGTAGATAATTTAAGGCAGCAATTAATGAATTCAGTTAAGGATAGACTGAAAAATGAATAACTTAAAACAACTCTTCCCTATTTTAGATCAAAGTTTTAATGACTTTCCAGTGGTATATCTTGATAGTGCTGCCACCACTCAAAAGCCATTATCTGTTATAGAAGCTTTGAATAAATATTATAAGGAAATAAACGCAAATCCTCATAGAGGGGCTTATACTTTAAGTGTCAAAGCAACTGATAGTTTTGAGCAAGGTAGAGAAAAGGTAAAAGATTTTATAAATGCAAAATCATCAAAAGAAATAATCTTTACTAAGGGAACTACTGAAGCGCTAAATTTAATTGCATATTCTTACGGGAACTTAAAATTAAATAAAGATGATGAAATAGTCATAGGGATTACAGAGCATCACTCAAATCTTATTCCTTGGCAGCAAATAGCTCTTGCAAAAGGCTGCAAACTAAATTATTTATATATTGACTCTAACTATGAATATACAATGGATGAAATAGATAAAAAGATAACAGACAAGACCAAATTAGTAGCTATAGGTCACGCTTCTAATGTACTTGGAACCTTAAATCCAGTAGAATATATAATTCATAAAGCTCATGAAGTTGGAGCTAAGGTTGTTATTGATGCTGCTCAGAGCATAGCCCACAGAAAAGTAGATGTACAAAAATTAGATGCTGATTTCTTAGTATTCTCTGGTCATAAAATGTTTGCACCTATGGGCATAGGCGTGCTTTATGGTAAGCAAGAATTATTAGAAGAAATGCCTCCATTCTTATATGGTGGTGACATGGTAGAATATGTTTATGAACAAGAAACTACCTTCGCAGAGCTACCTCACAAATTCGAAGGTGGTACTCAAAACGTCGAAGGCGTTATCGGTCTATCAGAAGCTATTGATTTCATAAATTTAATAGGTATAGACAATATAATTAGACACGAGCATGAGATTATTTCATACGCCTACGATAAATTAAACGAACTTGGCTTTGTAAAGATTTATACTACAACCAACAAAGATTTGCTTGGCTCGGTTATATCATTTACCATTGATGGTATACATCCTCATGACTTAGCTACAATTCTTGATTCAAAAGGAGTATGTGTAAGAGCTGGTAATCACTGTGCTCAACCACTTATGAGATATCTAAATATAAATTCTACCTGTAGACTAAGTGTTTCAATCTACAATAATAAAGAAGATATAGATGCTCTAGTAACTGCACTTGAGTACGCTAGGAGGTTATTTGGTTATGGATCTCAGTAATATATACACTCAACTAATAATGGAGCATAACAACTCAACTAGAAATAAACGTCACTTAGAAGAATTGGATAGAGTAGAAAAAGGTCACAATCCAAGCTGCGGTGATGAAATACAATTAGAAATAAAATTTGATGGTGATTATATAAAAGATGCCGCTTTCACGGGTACAGGTTGTGCTATTTCTCAAGCCTCTACTTCTATAATGATAGACCTTATTAAAGGGAAAAGAAAAAACGAAGCCTTAGAACTTGTAAATACTTTTATTTCAATGATTAAAAAAGATATAACTGATGACGAAGAATTAGAAAAGCTCGAAGATGCTCTCATATTCAAAAATATATCTAATATGCCTGCAAGAGTAAAATGTGCTGTACTGGCATGGCATACCTTAAATGAAGCTATTAAAACCGAATAACTTTAATATATCTTGATATCAATATAAGAAGGGATTCCTAAATTTTTAGAGAATCCCTTCTTAATATTGATGCATAAATTATTATTGAACTTCTCTTTTAATACTCACTGACTAGATTAATGGGATTTTAAAAAACAAAATACAATTCTAATCAATACATCTTTAATAATGTTGTATTATCCTATACTAAAACTATATATAAAATCAAGGGGATCTTTCTTAATATTTAGCATTTGAAAAATACAACTTTATAAATCAAATAATCATTGCCACTATATTCTATGTTTAATAACATCTTTGAAACTTATAGTATAAATACTATTTTGCACTTTTTGATTTTGTATATATATCAAAAGCTACTGCAAGCAATAGTACAAGACCTTTTATGGCCTGTTGCCAATCTATTCCTAGACCCACTAAAGACATACCGTTGTTCATTACGCCCATAACTAGTCCACCAATTATAGCTCCAATTATCGTACCAACTCCACCGCTAGCGGATGCTCCACCTATATAACAAGCTGCAATGGCATCAAGTTCAAAGCCATTTCCTGCTTTAGGAGTTCCAGCATTAAGTCTTGCAGCGAATACTAATCCCGATAGAGCTGCCAACACTCCCATGTTTATGAATACCCAAAAAGTTAACTTCTTTGTTTTAATACCTGATAACGCCGCTGCTTTTTCATTGCCTCCAACTGCATAAATTCTTCTTCCTATTATAGTTTTACTTGTTATAAATGTATAAGCAGCTATCAATACAAAAAGTAGAACTAAAACATTTGGAAGACCTCTATATTCAGCTAATACCAAGGTAAAAGCATTTACTGCAGCTACTACTACCACTATTTTACCAACAAATATACCTGTAGCTTCCTGTTCAAACCCATATTTTTCTTGAGTCTTTTTCTTCTTGACTTGACTAAATATATATAATACCGACCCAATTATACCTATTAGAACTGTAGTTATATGAATTCCTCTCCCATTGAAAAAGTCTGGTATAAATCCAGAAGCAATCTTTTGAAAACTTGTTGGGAAAGGACCTATAGATTGACCTTTTAATGCTACCATAGTTAACCCTCTAAATATAAGCATACTTGCAAGAGTTACTATAAAGGATGGTATTTTTACGTAAGAAACCCAAAATCCTTGAAACGCACCTATCAGACCACCGATAACTAAAGATATTACTATAGCCAGCAAAAAATTCATCTTATTGCTAACCATAAAAATTGCAGAAAGTGCACCAATAAATGCAGCTACAGAACCAACAGAAAGATCAACATTAAAGTCCACTATAACCAACAACATACCAATTGCCAAAACTAATATATAACTATTTTGAAGTATAAGATTAGTTACGTTTAGCGGCTTCAGTAAAGAACCTCCTGTTAATATTTGAAAAAGTATTACTATAGATATTAATGCAATTATCATCCCATATTGTCTTATATTATTTTTAAATACCTTTTTTAAACTATCCATTTTCCTTCCCCCTATGACCATTTACTATATATTTCATTATCTTTTCTTGTGTAGCCTCTTTACCATCTAATTCCCCCACTACTCTACCTTCATTCATTACATATATCCTATCGCACATGCCTAATACTTCAGGTAATTCAGAAGAAATAAGAAGTACGCCTTTTCCATCTTCTACAAGTTTATTAATTATAGTATAAATTTCATACTTTGCCCCTACATCTATTCCTCTTGTAGGTTCATCCAATATTAGCAAATCAGGATCAGTGAATATCCATTTACTAAGAACGACTTTTTGCTGGTTACCTCCACTTAGATTGCCTGTTGCTTGAAATATATTTGGAGACTTTATATTCATCTTTTTACGGAATTCTTCCGCAACAAGAATTTCTTCATTTTCATTAATTACTAGATTTTTTGATAACTTATTTAAATTAGCCATAGAGATATTTTTCTTTATGTCATCCGTTAATATAAGACCGCAGGTCTTTCTATCTTCAGTTACATAGGCAATACCTTCTTCTATTGCCTTGCTTACATTAGTAAGATGTATCTCTTTGCCATTTTTTAAAACCTTACCACTTATTTTTTTACCATAAGCTCTACCGAATAAACTCATAGCAAATTCAGTTCTTCCTGAACCCATAAGTCCTGCTATACCAACTACTTCACCTTTTTTAATGCTTATACTTACATTATCAATAACTTTTCTATCTTCTTGAAGAGGGTGATACACCTCCCAATCCTTTACTTCAAAGAATACTTCGCCTACTTGTACGTTTTCTCTTTTTGGGAAACGATCAGTAAGATCTCTACCTACCATTCCTTTTATTATTCTATCTTCGCTTATCTTTCCTTCTCCTACGTCTATCGTCTCAATAGTGGCACCATCTCTAATTATAGTTATAGAATCTGCAACTTTAGAAACTTCATTGAGTTTATGTGATATCAATATACATGATATACCTTTGTTTTTTAAATCTAACATTAAGTTCAATAAGTTTTCACTGTCATCTTCATTTAAAGCTGCTGTTGGTTCATCTAAAATTAGAAGTCTAACATTCTTAGATAATGCCTTAGCAATCTCCACAAGCTGCTGCTTTCCTACACCAAGATTAATGATAGGAGTTTCAGAACTCTCATCAAGTCCAACTGTTTTCAAAAGTACTGAAGTAGACAATCGTGTCTGAGTCCAATCCACTACCCCTCCACTCAACTTTCCTCTTTTGGTTAATTCATTTCCTAAGTATATGTTTTCAGCTATTGATAAATAAGGAATCAAAGCTAATTCTTGATGTATTATTACAATACCTAAATTTTCACTTTCTTTTATGTTCCCAAACTCACACACCTTACCTTCAAAAAGAATATCTCCCTCATATGTTCCGTGAGGGTATACTCCACTTAAAACTTTCATTAAAGTTGATTTACCTGCTCCATTTTCTCCAACAAGAGCATGAATTTCTCCTTTTTTAACCTTCAAATTTACATTATTTAAAGCTTTAACACCTGGAAAAGTCTTTGTAATATTTTTCATCTCTAAAAGAATTTCTGACATATTTATTCATCTCCTTGCTTAAATAAATTTAGTGATGCCTTTTCCGGCAATCACTAAACTTATTTATCTTTATATGTGCTTCACACACTGTCTCAATAGCTTAATTTCTTGGAGCATTTAATATTTAATGACATTTTAATTAACGAACTTTATCACTACTTAAGTTTATCTTCACTGTAATAACCACTATCTATAAGTTCTTTCTTATAGTTATCTTTATCTACGTTTTCAGGTACACAAAGGAAGGAAGGCACTACCTTATTTCCATTGTTATAAGTCTTTTCATCATTAACTTCTACTTTATCCCCCTTAATCATTTGGTCTGCCATCTTAGCAGCTTGTTTTGCCAAAACTCTTGTATCTTTGAAGATTGTTTCTGTTTGTTCGCCAGCAATTATTGATTTTACTGAAGCTAATTCAGCATCTTGCCCTGTAACTATAGGCATTTTCTTGTCTGACTTTCCATATCCAACACCTTTAAGTGATGAAATTATACCCATAGAAATTCCATCAAATGGAGATAATACAATGTCAACTTTATCTGTAGCATAATATTTACTTAGAAGATTATCCATTCTTGCTTGAGCAGTTGCTCCATCCCATCTTAAAATAGCAATTTGATCAAATTTTGTTTGTCCACTTTTTACTACTAATTTACCTTTGTCTATATATGGCTTCAACACCGACATAGCACCATCAAAGAAGTAATAAGCATTGTTATCATCAGGCGAACCAGCAAACAACTCTATGTTAAAAGGCCCTTTACCATCCTTTAATCCTAACTTTTCTTCTATATATTGTCCTTGAAGAACACCAACCTTGAAATTATCAAAACTTACATAGTAGTCAACATTAGAAGTTTTCTTTATCAATCTGTCATAAGATATTACAGGTATATTAGCATCTTTAGCTTTTTGCAATACATCAGATAAAGCTTCACCATCTATAGATGCTACAACTAAAAGATTTGCACCTTTAGTAATCATATTTTCAATTTGTGACACCTGATTTTCAACAACATCTTCAGCATATTGAAGGTCTGTATCATATCCTAACTTTTTCAACTCTGATACCATATTATTCCCGTCATCAATCCATCTTTGTGAAGATTTCGTAGGCATAGCAATACCTATCTTTTTCTTTGTTGAAGATGTTGCATCTTCTTTTTTAGTTCCACATGCAGTTAAAGTAAATGCCATGGCAACTGTTAGTAATCCCACTAATAACTTTTTCATAAAACTACCCCTTTCACCCATTTAATGTTTTAAATTTTAATTATATAAAAATATAATCATCAAACTTTAAATAATCGAATTCGAAAGCAAACGAACATCCAAAACAATAAAATAACTCTGAAGTATTTGATATAAATATGAATGTTTACGTTTACCGTAACTTACAACTTTATATTATCACCATATTTTTCGTTTTGCAATACATTTTTTTATTTTTATTTTCGTTTTTGTTCGTTTTATTTTGTATTATCTTTTGATTTATGCAAATATCCACAATTTGTCTAGATTTAAAGCTAATAAGCCTTTATATTAGTCATAAATTTTTATCGTTTAAGTTTTAATATGTAATTTCATTTTTGTTTTTTTACTTTCTTTATTGTGCATAATTAAACTATAATATATAATTTTTATATACTTACTCGAAACTTGGAGGATAATATGTTCGCAGCAGAAAGACTAAGAATAATAAAAAGTATCTTATTAGATAAAAAACATATAAACGTAACAAGTCTTAGTAGTATGCTAAACGTGACAGAAGTTACTATAAGACGTGATCTAGAAAAATTGGAATCGGAGGGTTTTTTATCAAGAACTCATGGTGGTGCAATACTAAATGAAACTGCCTCTGAAGAAAATATTGATATTCCGCTATCTAGTTATGATCCCTTGATGAACGAAAGAGAAGAGATAAGCAATATAGCTTCGCACATGATTGATGATAATGATGTGATACTTCTAAGCCCTGGACTTACAAATCTACATATTGCAAAAAAACTACTTTCGAAAAAGAATATAACAGTTCTTACAAATGATCTTAACATTGCGTACGAATTAAATTCTAATCCCTCCATAAAAGTGATAATACCCGGCGGGGATTTAGATCCATCATCAATGACTTTAAACGGAAAGCTTACTGAAGAAAACTTAAAAAGATTTTATGTTTCTAAAACCTTTATCGAAGTTGATGGAATATCTACTAACAGGGGTTACACCATTCAAGGAATGGATAAAGCTTCTGTTATTAAAGAGATGTTGCAAATAACTAAAGAGATAATTATGGTTTGTACATATAATTGCTTTGATAATATAGCTTTTTATCAAATTGGCTCATCTTTAGACATAGCAAACAAAATAATTACTAATCCAAATATTCCTGATAATTACAAGAACTACTTTTTTGATAATAATATAAAGCTATATACAGCATTTAATTCTTATGAAGGTGGAATATAAATGAATCAATTAGTATTGAAGTTATCCAAAGTTTCAAAAAGGTTTTCAGAATACTTCTCACTTAAGGATATTTCTTTAGAACTAAATTTTGGTGAAGTACTAATATTGTTAGGCCAGAATGGCTCAGGCAAATCTTCATTAATGAATACTATAATGGGCATAAGTCCGATAGATAGTGGAAAAATCCTTATAGATGACAAAGAGGTGCATATTTCAAATCCAAGAGACGCAAAAAATCACGGAATTGAGATGATTCATCAAGACACCTCCCTTTTTGACCATTTTTCTGTAGCAGAAAATATATTTATAGGCAATCTACCCTATAAATATCGTGGACTTAAATTAGTTGATAGACATTTACTAAATAAGAACTGTAAAGATTTGTTCAAGAAATTCAACATACCCCTAGATTATAAAAAGAATGTATCTGAATTAGATTTAGCCGAAAAGCAAATCGTAGCTATTTGCAAAGCATATATATCAAAAGCCAAACTTATAATAATGGACGAGCCAACCTCCTCTTTAACAGATATGGAGTGTAAATTTCTTTTTGACATGATAAATGAATTAAAAAGGAACGGAACATCAATTATATATATAACTCACAATATAGAAAAAATAAAAAAAATCGGAGATAAAATTATAGTTATTAGAGATGGGGAAATAGTAGGAAACCAAACTATTGATAACTATGATATAGATGAGCTTCTCCATATGATGTCTGGCTTGGAATTAAGAAAACGTTATCCTAAGCTAGAAATGAAATTAGGTAAAGAAATCTTTAGAGCAGAAAGTCTTAATTATAAAAATTATGCAAAAAACATCTCTTTTTCTTTGAGAGAAAGAGAAATTCTAGGTATCGTTGGTTTAGCCGGTTCTGGAAAAAGCAATATGATCAAGTGTCTCTTTGGTGCTAACAGAATGGATTCAGGAAATATTTATATAAACAATAAGCCTTTAACGTTAAATTCTACATTCGATGCCGTAAAGGCTGGTATTGGATATATACCACAAGACAGGATCAACGAAGGGCTTTTTCATAATATATCAATTTGTAATAATATATCCTCAGCAAGTCTAAACAAAGTTACTCACAGACACCTTATTGATTCAAAAATTGAAAAAGAATTGACAAGTAGCTATTCAAAAAGAGTAAACATTAAATCTTCTTCAATCAGCGATAAGGTAAATTTTTTAAGTGGCGGAAATCAACAAAAAACCTTATTCTCAAAGTGGATCATGTGCAAATCTAAAGTTTTGATAATGGATGAACCTACTAGAAGTGTAGATATCCCATCTAAGGTAGATATCTATAACATTATGAATGAACTAGTATCAAAAAATGTTTCTATAATACTGATTTCGTCTGATATTAATGAATTAATAGGAATGTGCGATAGAATTTTAGTTATCTACGAAGGCAAACTAGTTGCTAACTTAGAAAAAAATGCGGCTACTCCTGAAAAAATAATGTTCTATTGTACCGGTAGTTTTGAACTAAACTAAGTTAACTAATCAAATGTATGAGAGGAGTAAACAATGAATTCTCAAAGATCATCTAAATCTAACTTAAAACACTTTGAAAAACTTTTATACAGTGCCATTTATAAGATAAGAAACGCTCGAGAAGGTACTGTTATGATCTCTATTATTCTAAGCTGCACTTTTTTAGCTATTGTATCTCCACATTTTTTAACAGAAAAAAATATTTTTTCCACTGCAATCGGACTTTCTTCTGATGGAATATTGACTATAGGTATAACTCTCGTACTTATATGTGGTGGAATAGATTTTTCATTAGGTTCTGTGATGTCACTCTCTTCCATTACTGCTGCAGTACTCTTTAGGGCTGGTGCTAATATTTGGTTGGCATGCATTATTGGCCTCTCAGTAGGATTAATTTGCGGACTAATAAATGGTTTTTTCATTGGAAAAATAGGATTAAACCCTTTTATAACCACAATTGCTGTGATGGGAATAGTACGTGGTCTATCGTATGTAATAACCGAAGGTTCCCCAATATCATTATTTAATGCCCCAGAATCATTTTTCAAACTTGGCCAAGGATCCTTTCTTGGAGTACCAATCGTTGTATTATTATTTATTTTATTAAGCTTAATTTTCGATTTTATTGCAAGAAAATCAGATCTTCTAAGACAAGTGTTTTATACAGGAAGTAATGAAAATGCAGCTATACTTACTGGTATAAATACAACCAAAGTAAAAATATGCGTCTATTTATTAGCTGCATTCTTAGCAAGTTTTGCTGGAATAATAAATATGTCTAGATTTTCTGTAGCAACACCCTCAATTGGATTGGGTGCAGATGTCAGCATGCGAGGAATCTCAGCTGCCGTTATTGGCGGAGCCAGTCTAAGCGGTGGTGAAGGCACCATACTTGGTGGTATCCTTGGTGTAGTACTACTCAATATTATAAATAACGGACTCATATTGTTAAATGTTCCTGTATATTGGCAAGATTTTATAAACGGTATAATATTACTAACTGCTATTACTTTCGATTTTTTCTCTCATAAAAGAAAATTAAATAAATAAAAGGATTTGGTAATATATGAAAAAGAAAACACTAGTTTTATCTATTTCCACGGTATTCATTATTGTTCTCTCATTTATCATTCATATATATAAAGATAATAGTCCTTCCAGTCAATTAAAAATTAACAAGGACTATTATATGGTTACGTTTCTTTCTGGTATAGAATATTGGAAAGGTAGCTATAACGGATTTTCTGAAAAAGGTAAAGAGCTAGGAGTTAACACTTTTTTTACTGGTAGCACACAATATGATATCAATCAAGAAGTTACTATATTAGAACAAATAATATCAAAAAAACCTGCTGGAATTGCTATTTCTTGTGCAAATCCAAATGCTTTTACAAATTCAATTAACAAAGCAATTGCTATGGGAATTCCTGTAGTAACTTTTGATGCCGACTCTCCATCTAGCAATAGATTTTCCTATCTATCCACTAGTAACGAGAAGGCTGGCTCTATAGCAGCTGAAACTTTAGCAAATTTACTTGGACCATCTGGTGGAGAAATTGCAGTAATGACTATTCCAGCTCAAGAAAATCATGAACAGAGAGTTCAAGGCTTTATAAATAAGATTACTCGAAACTATAAAAATATGAAAATAGTTCAAATAGGGAATTGTAACGGAGACACAATAGAATCAGCTAAAATAATATCAAGCTATCTTCAAATACACCCTAATATAAAAGGCATTTTTTGCACTGACGCTAATAGTGGTGTCGGTGCTGCTACAGCTGTTAAAGAGGCCAATTTAGAAGGAAAAGTTAAAATAATTGGCTTTGATACCGATCAAGGAACATTAGGCGCTATAAAGAATGGTGTTATAAACGCTACTATAGCTCAAAATACTTATAAGATGGGTTACTCAGCTATGGATTTTCTATATAAACTTAGCGATCCTAAATTTTTCAACTCTAAAGAACAAGTTTCTACAATTCCTGATTTTGTTGATACTGGTGTAACTGTCATAACAGAAGAGAATGTAGATTCATATTTAAACACCCTTAATCCATAACTCTATCATCTGCTATCTTATAAGAATTTTTCTATTTGCAGTTTAAAATACTCACAGTCAATTTCAACACTGTTCTTTAACAATACCTTTTATTTAAAATTGTTATAATATATTTTCCATTTTTATTATCATTAAATATTAATAATTGGTTAAACTATTAATATTAAAAATTTATCGCCCTATTTTTTACCTTTATTATTATTATTTAATTAAAATTTAACATATTATTATAATTTTGTTGGATTCAATGTAGGTTTATGGTATATTTATAAATAAAATTAAAAGTTTTATAAATAAATGGGGAGTTCTTATGAATACAGAAACTAATATAAATGAAATAGACATGCTTCTCTTAAAAATAAATGAAGTTAGATATAATAATCCTGAAAAAGCCATAAAGCTTTCATTAGAAGCCCTATCACTATCAGAAAGTATAAACTACGATTTAGGTACAGCAGCATCAAAGCATATGATTTCTAGCTGTTACTATACTATAGGAAATTATGAAGAAGCTATAAGTTTGACCTTTGACTCTCTAGATTTTTTTATTAAAGAAAATATATATGATCTCCAATGGAGTTCTTACAATTTATTAGGCAACACCTTTAGTGAGCTCGGTGATTATGAAAGAGGTATGGACTTCTATAATAATGCTGAAGAAGTAGCCTATTTAGTGGATGAGGGAAAGAAGTTTGACATTAATTCATCAAAAGAGAAAGCAATGGTTCGTACATTAAACAATATTGCTGAAAACTATAAGCTTCTCAAAGCCTATGATGAGTCCTTAGAATACTGTAATAGAGCTTATGATATCGATAAAAATTATGATTTTCAATTTTCTAGAGGTGTTACAATTCTCAGCTTGGGAGAATTATATTATCTACTTCAAGAGTATGATAAAGCAAACGCCCTATCCTTTAGAGCACTAGAATATTTTAAAAAATATAATTATACATTAGGTCAACCAGAATGTTATAAACTTGCTGCCCTAACCTATTGGAAGAAGAATGATTTTGAAAAGGCAGATGAGTATTTTAATATCACAATAGATAGAATTGAAGCTCAATGTTCACCTTATAATGAAATAGATGTTTATATAAATTATTATCAATATCTTAAGGATAGAAATGATTTAAAAAAATCATTAACTATTCTTCACAAGGCTTACGATCTATCTATAAAAAATAATTTTATAGAAAAGATATCAGAGACAGCTTCTATTCTATCAATTTTTTATGCTGAACTTAAAGATTTTCAGACTGCTTTTAATTATTTTAATATGCATCTAGAGAACGAAAGAATCAATGCGGCATATTTAAATAAACATAGAATAAACAATTTGAATATAAGTAAAAAAATCAAAAAAATTGAGATAGAAAAGAAAGAAATAATAGATAATAATGAAAATCTTCAAAGAAAATCAGAATCTCTCCAAACGGTTGTAGAGAAATTATCTATAATAAGTGAATTAGGCCAAAAAATCACTTCAAACTTAGATTTAGATTCTATTATCGATATTCTTTATTCGAGTATAAAAAACTTTATGGACTTAACATATTTGAGCATAGGCCTATACGACGAAGAAAACTCCGTAGTTAACTACTTAGATGTAATTGAGCACGGTAAAAAGAAAAAAAAGAAAAGCACTAATGTTGAAAATCATTCAAACTTTACAAGCATATGTATTGAAACAGAGGACTTTGTAATCATAAATGATATGAACAAAGAATTTTCAAAATACATGAATAGTGAAACCTATAAAGCCGTTATGGATAAAGATCAGTACGAATTACAGTCTTTAATTTTCTGCCCCCTTAAGGTGAATTCTAAGATAATTGGTGTTATGTCTATACAAAGTGAAGAAAAAAACTCTTTTACACCTTATCATGTAGAAATGGTTAAATCACTGTCTTCATATGCTGCAATCGCTATAAACAACGCTATAAAATCAAAACAATTAGAGATGGAAATAGAGAAAACACATGCCGTTCAATTTGAACTAAAAAAATTAAACGAAAAATTATTATTTCTTTCTGAAAATGATAGTATGACTAAAATTCCTAATAGAAGAAAGCTTGATAAATATTTATATGAACTATGGGAAAAGCATGTACAAGAGAAAAAAGTTTTATCTCTAATAATTTTTGACATAGATAACTTTAAAGAGTATAACGACAACTATGGTCATATTGCCGGCGATAAATGTATTGTTACCATAGCTAATATTCTTTCCAGTGTTAAAGATGAAAATTATTTTCCTGCAAGATATGGTGGAGATGAATTTGTAGTTGTATTACCTGAATATAAACTAGAAAGAGCTTTAGACTTTGGCGAAAGCTTAAAGCAAAAAGTAGCTATAGCAAATATACCACATAAATTTTCAACAGTATCGGATAAAGTCACATTATCAATCGGAATAACTTCATTAATTCCAAGCGCTGACCTAACTATCAATGAATTTATGAACAAAGCCGATGATGCTCTATACCTTGCTAAAAAAAGAGGAAAAAATCAGATAGCTAGTTTTATAAATTAAAATAATACTATAAGGATAACTTAGTAGCTTGCATTATATTTAAAGACACTAATCAAGTAAAATTAAACTTGGTTAGTGTCTTTATCATTGCATCTTATGTTATTCTTAACATTAAATCCAATTATAAATCAACACTTAATCGTTGTGCTAAAATCAAATTCCCTATCATTTTTACATTAATTAATTATTTTTGTTACAAAAGGCTTGATATTACTGTTACCTTGGTTTATAATTATACACAGGAACACTTATATTGTTGTGTTCTTTTCCCTAACCTTATCTGGACACCGCTACACGCAGTGTCCCCCCTTACTTTTTTATATAGCCTCTCTATCTAAGTCATATAATTTTATAAATTACACTACTGAATAAAAATCCTACTCTTTCCCATTAAATTAAAATACATAATAAAAAACACTCCTTCAGTTGTTTTCATACAACCTTTAAGAGTGTTTTTATTATATCCTCATGAAGCAGATCCTTTAAACTATGTGATTATTTTGACCTATATAGCAGCCAAAAATCACCTTTCAATTAATAAAAGAATCCTCTAAACCATTGAAAATACTAAATCAACAGCCTACTATCCTTCCCATCCTTCAGGGAACTCAGCATTGTGATAAACGTTCTGAACGTCATCGTCATCTTCTAATTGGTCAAGCATCTTTTGGAACTTAACTGACGTTTCTTGGTCTATTGCTGTGTATGTATCTGCAACTGCTTTAATATCAGCTTCTAAGAATTCTAACCCGTTTGATTCTAAAGTTTCTCTTACTGAACCAAACTCTTCAGGTGAAGTGGTTATAACAAACACCTCATCTTCAGCTGAAAAATCCTCAGCACCTGCATCTAAAGCCATCATCATTAATTCGTCTTCATCCACTGAATCTGATTTTTCTATTACGATTTCACCTTTCTTTTGGAACATAAAGCTTACGCATCCTAATGCACCCATATTTCCACCTTGTTTTGTGAAAGCGTGTCTTACATTACCAGCAGTTCTGTTTTTGTTGTCAGTTAACGTTTCTACTATAACTGCTACTCCTGATGGACCATATCCTTCATAAACGATTTCTTCATATGTAACTGTATCAGCTTCACCAGCAGCTTTCTTTATTGCTCTTTGTATATTATCATTAGGCATGTTTGCAGCTTTTGCTTTAGCTACAACATCTCTAAGCTTTGAATTTGTATCAAGATTTGCTCCACCATTTTTTATTGCCATTGCAAGTTCTTTACCTATCTTTGTAAAAACCTTACCTCTTCTAGAATCAACTTTACCTTTTTTTGCTTGTATATTATGCCATTTTGAATGTCCTGACATTATTGTTCCTCCTAACCATCATATGAATACAATAAATTCCTAAATATTATATCATAGCCATTTTTCATATTCAACTTATCAAACTCTCGACTAGCGCTAAATATACCCATTTAAGCCAATCTAAACATTTTGAGCTACATTAAGTTATTAATATTCAATGCAATTACTTATAAACTTATATTTCTTTAAAAAGTCTATTATCTTGCCTAAAATATAATCCTTCTTCATCCTCAAAAATGATTACTTTTCCGTTAGTTTGTTCCGTCATACTTTGTTTAATTATTTCACTTTCTTGCTTCTCAGCCAAAATATATAGATCTACTACATCTGTATAATCTATATTTTCGATATGCCATTGGTTTTGGCCGCATATATACTGGACCTTCCCTAACAAATCGTATTCTAATGTGATATTGATTCTTACGCCTATTACCTTATCCACTATTCCAGCAGCTTTTATAGCCACAGCCGCACCTTTTGTATATGCTCTTGTGAGTCCTCCTGCGCCTAAAAGAATTCCTCCGAAATATCGAGTTACTACTACAGTACAATCTGTAATTTCATTTTTCTTTATAACTTCAAGAATAGGGATTCCTGCTGTTCCTTGAGGTTCTCCATCATCACTATATCTTTGTATATTCATATTTTGTCCAACTATATAAGCATAACAATTATGAGTAGCATCCTTATGTTTATTCTTTATCTCAGCAACAAAGGCCTTTGCTTCTCCTTCTGATTCTGTTCTTTTAATGTATCCAATAAACTCTGATTTTTTTTCATCAAAGCTATCTTCTCCGTAACCTTTAATCGTTAGGTACGCCATAAACTTTAGCCTCCTCTGATAGTGCACTAGAAATTATATCTATACCTTTTTTTATCTTATCACAGTCAGTTTGAGAAAAACCTATTTTAAAATATCTTTCTCCTTCTTTTGAATGTTTATAAAACATAACACCAGGGGTTATCAGTATGCCTTTTTCTCTCAGTTTATAAAACAATTCTATAGAATTTATTTGTATGCTCTCACTAAGTTTAAGATAAAAATGTAAACCTCCACCTGGAGGATCAAATTCTACTCTTTCATTTAATTTATTTTGAATCTCTGTTTTCATAAAGTCATATCTTTCTTTATATTGCACATTCAAAAGTTTAATATGTTCAACCCAATACTCTCTTTCCATATACATTTCAAGAGCCCTTTGCATAAGGGAAGACGTGGATATATCCGTATTGACCTTTGAGTTCTGTACAGAATCCTTAAATATCCTAGGACATACTAAATAGCCAATCCTTATTCCTGGTAAAAATATCTTAGAAAAGCTCTTTATATATATTACACGATCATTTTTATCATAAGATTTCATAGAAGAATACTTAGTGCTTTCATCATATATAAGCTCAGATAAATAATCGTCTTCAATAATATAAAAATCATGTTCTTCTGCTAGTTTTAGGAGTTCTTCTTTTTTATAATCCGAATAGCTTACAGTAGAAGGGTTTTGAAAATAACTCATAAAATAAAAGCATTTGATCTTATTCTTTTTTAGTATTTTTTTCAGTGCCTCTAAGTCCACACCATCTTTCTCTATTGGCACTTCAAATATATTTGCTTTTCTTGACTTGAATACAGAAAGTGCTCCACTATAAGTAGGCTTTTCAACAATGATATTATCATTTACATTGATAAGTGCTTTTGAAACTATATCTATTCCTTGCTGTGCTCCAGAAACTATAAGTATATCATCAAAATCTAATTTATTATCCCAAAACTTTTCATTTATTCTCTCTCTTAACTTTTCATAACCTAAAACATCTTGATATATTAAAGCTTCTGCACCATCTCTATCAAGAACATCATTTAAAACCGCTTTCAAATCAGCCACAGGAAAAAAATCTGCAGAGGTTGTCTCTCCTGTAAAATCTATAACATCACTAAGTCTCCCACTACTAAGCTTTTTAAAGGTAATAGAGTAACTCTTCTTAAATCCTTTTATGCTATCTCTTCTCTTAGCATAAGTCCCACTACCAATTTTTTGATTAGCATAACCTTCTGCTTGTAGTTTTTTATAAGCATTAATTATAGTAACTTTATTTAATTTTAAAAAATCTGCTAATTCTCTTATTGATGGAAGCTTTTCACCATCTTCAATTTGATTTTTATCAATTAAACTTTTTATATGTGCATATAATTGAATATATTTATTAAGTTCATCATTAAATTTCAATCTATATTTATCCATAATATTCCCCTAAACTAATAGGCATCCCTATATATGAATACCTTTAGCAATATACATTTTCCTCACCTATTAAGTTTCCAGAAAGACTTTTTATACTTCTAAAATCTTTTCTTATTATTTTCCTAGATGATAATTCTTTTAAGATATCTTCCATATGTATATTAAATCCTTTAAAAAACACATCTAATTTTATCTCTTCAGCACTCATAAAGTCTTTATGTTCTCTAAAGTATTTTATTAAAGCACTGCAGCAGCTTCTAATATTTTTTTCTAAAAAATCTTCAACAAATTTTAAAGCGCCATGTATAGCCTCTTCCAAGTCATCAGATTCATTAACAAGTTTGTCTAAAATAAAGTGAAAGTTATCATCTAAATTTATAGCAACGCTTACAACATCTTTGCTTACTAAGTAACCATTAAAGTTTAGAAATAAGCTTGCAAAATTTTCAACAGTTCTCATGCAGGCTAAATAAGCTGATTTTATATTGTTATTAGCAATTAATTTCTTACAGTGACTTATATCTTTTAGTATATCTCCTAGATAAACTAAATTCCATTTTTCTCTTTCACTATCGTTTATATATCTAAAGCTATTAAAAACATTTGTTATGTACTCATTCTTCGAGAATATTAATTTAGAGGATATTAGTATTCTATGCATATATCCTCCAATAACATTATTTTCATAAAAATTCAAAAAATTTTCCTTATTTAATAGTTTCATATGTACTGAAATACCATTTTCTTCAGTATAAATATTTCTTATACTCTCTTGCTGTTCCTTCACTATCACGAAGATATCAATATCTGACCCTTCCCAAAGGTCACCGGTGACCATGCTTCCAAAAGCCATAACAGCTAGAATATCTTCATTTTTTCTTAATCTATCAATAACAGAGTTAAAAACCTTCTGGTATCTCAAAATTTCATTTGTCATATATATTAGCCCCCAATATATAATTTTTGAATATATCTTCTATAAATTATTTCAGTACTTATTATACTATGAAACATAAAACTTCACCATAATAAAGTAACACTGCAAATTGTTATATGTATAAGCTTTTTATTCCAACATTTTTTAATTTCTTGCATTTATCACATTGAAACACATGTCGGCAATCTCCATTTTCATATTCTACCTCATCTTCAGGTGCGTAAGAGTCTCTAAATTCCTGTACTCTTCCTTTGTCTTCCATCTCACCTCCACATACTGAACATGTGATTTTTATATCTGACAAACTGTTACATAAAGGACAAATTCTTTCCATAATAAATCCCTCCAAAAGTTTATATTATAATATAAACCTTAATTTTGGAGGGTTATTCATACGGATCTATATTTTTCGCAAAAAATCTTACTCTTGTTTTTACTAAACCCCATAGTTCATCGGCTTCATCTAGTATATCCACTGATAAATCTAGAGCTTTTTTAACATCTCTTTTTTTACCATAATTATTAGCTTGAATAAGGTTAGACATACCAGCAAAGTTTTGGGCTGTAGTACTAAGCTCCCAAATTAAATCGACCAGAGGTTTGAGTTTTCTATCAAAGTATATCTTTTCCAGTTCATTAACCTGAAGTGATTGTGTGGCTGTTTTTAGCTCATCAGTTTTAGCAATTACATCTCCAGCCAGCAAATAGTTACTAGCAGTTTTAGGGATAGTATCTGAACCATTTCCTGATGAGCTTTTTTGTTTGTCAGCAGCAGTTTGTAATTGATATAGGGCACTGCTTGGATTTGGTCCCTGACCAGTAGCTGGGTATGTTCCCACTCCTTGATTGATAAATCTATCACCAGTATCCTTCGACTCATCAATTTCTTCTGTTTCCTCGTCATCAGAACTATTATTTTCTTGAAACTCTTTATCCTTTTCTTTACCCTTTTCTTTACCCTTTTCATCCATATTGATATTCAACTCTCGATATTAGTCATATATATTTATATTAGAAAAAGAGTTATTTTATTCAATCGCGAAAAAAGTTAATGTTGCAGTTCGTAACTCTTACTTTTATTATAAATCTCTTCATCCACAGTAGCTTTTATATATGTACCATCTTCTTTATATTCCTCTTCAAGAACCTTACCGTTTCTATGAAGAAAAGCTACCATATGCTGGTCAGAGTAAGGAACCAGAACTTCTATATCTCTCATTTTACTTGGTAACTGTTTAGCGACTTCTCTTAAAAGACTATCTAAATTAATCTTATTTTTAGCTGATATTTCTATTATTTCATATTGAGAGTTATCTTTTCGTAATTCTTCTACTACATCATTGGTTGTTTTATCAATTTTGTTCAATACTAATATTATTGGTTTTTCCCTCACACCTAGTTCTGCAAGCACCTCTTCAACTGCATAAATTTGTTCCTGTGCATAGGAAGATGATGCATCAACTACATGGCACAATATATCTGAGAATATAACTTCTTCCAAAGTAGATTTGAAGGCTTCTACCAAATCATGAGGCAGCTTTCTTACAAATCCTACTGTATCAGTAAGGGTTGCTACTCTATTGTCTAAAAGTGTAATAGCTCTTGTAGTGGTATCCAAGGTTGCGAAAAGCATATCAGCTTCAAATACTTTTTCTTTATTCACTGTGTCCCTAGAAGACGCTAGATCGCAAAGAGAGTTTCTAAGTGTTGATTTTCCAGCATTAGTGTATCCTACTAAGGAAATTTGAGGTATATTTTGCTTGTTCCTCTTCTCTCTTTGAGTTTCTCTATTTTTCTTTATCTTTTTAAGTTCACTTGATAGATCATAAATTTCTTCCCTTATATGTCTTCTATCAGTCTCCAACTTCTTTTCTCCAGGACCTCTAGTACCAATACCTCCACCAGTTCTAGATAAAATAGTACCTAAGCCTCCAAGCCTTGTAAGTCTATATTTAAGTTGAGCTAATTCTACTTGAATCTTTGCTTCCCTTGTTTTAGCTCTTCTAGCAAATATCTCTAATATAAGAGTCGTTCTATCTATTACCTTAGTTCCTATGGCTTCTTCAAGATTTCTAACTTGTGATCCAGACAGTTCATCATCAAATATTATTAAATTTGCTCTATAAGTCTGTCTTAACATAGCGATTTCTGCCACTTTTCCACTACCTATAAAAAACGCAGCGTCTATTTTGTTTCTATTTTGAAAAACCCTAGTTATAACAGGAATGTCACATGCCTTAGTTAATTCTTCAAGCTCATCTAAACTATCCTCACTATCACACCCAACAATAATAGCTTTTTCTGAATAATCTTCAATAACATTATTAGACTTAATAATATTTTCTATGTGATTAATTCTATCTAATATATTAATGTTTAAAACAGTTTCCACTGATAGGTTTGTTTCTTCTTCAGTTATGAGCTTGTCGTTTTCAACAAAACAAAAACCCAAGGATAGATCAGTAACTGTTCCTTCAGATACTCCTACTGCTACTATACAATCAAGCTTTAGCTTAAGCAAAGCAGACAAATCTAACGCCGATAGATTTGAAACACCATTTGGATGCGTATGTATTATTCTTACACCGGATAACTTTTTTTCACTTATATCAATTAACGGCATTTCAACAGATGTACTATCTCCAATAGCCACACTTACAATTGAGCCTTTTCTATCAATTGCTATACTTACTTCTCTCTCTAATGTAGTAGTAATTTCTGCTATTTTATTTACTATTTCTTCTATGCAAACAGAGTACTTTGGTACCTTATAGTCATAAATACTCTCTAGTTCATTTAATATACTATTTTTTACGCCTTCAACGTTTCCATATATCATAATATAAGCACCTCCTTTAAGGTATATCCTTACTTGACAACTTTCATATTATTTTATATTATAAAAACAACTTTGTAAATGTTGCTATATTATTTTGAGCGTTTTATAAAGATTCTATTTACAAATAAAAATTAATTTATCTTAAAATTAATTTTTGTTAATATTTAAGTAGTTAAGTCTTTCCTTAACTAGTGCAATACGAATAAAATATATTTTTTTATTGTGGATGGAACTAAAGATGTATTTATATTTTAAAAACATCTAAAATACAACAATAAAGAAAAATATAATTATATAATTTAATTTTGATGGAGGATCATCATGGAGGATAAAAACCGTAATATACTTTTTAGTGAAGAACAAATTTCAGCTAGAATAAAGGAAATAGGTAAAGTTATAACAGAAGATTATAAAGGTAAGAACCTATATGTTTTATCTTTATTAAGAGGTAGCTTTATATTTGCTGCTGATTTAGTTAGAAATATAGATACAAATGCAAAAATAGGTTTTATGACTACTTCAAGCTATGGACATTCAGAAGAAACTACTGGTGTAGTAAAAGTGGTTAATGATATTCCTGATAATATAGAAGGCTATGATGTATTAATAGTCGATGATATCGTTGATTCAGGCATAACAATGGATTTCGTTGTAAATCATGTTAAAAAATTTGGTGCTTTATCTGTAAAGACTTGTGTATTATTAGATAAGCCTTCAAGAAGAAAGGTATCAATAGAACCTAATTACTGCTGTTTCCAAATTGAAGATGTTTTTGTAGTTGGTTATGGACTTAACTATGGAGATTACTATAGAAATGTTCCTTATGTATTTAACTGGGAAGAAAAATAAAACACACTTTGTGTGTTTTATTTTTTTATTCCATCCATATTTAAATCTATAGATGTTCTTGGAATTTTTCCTACTATTACTGTTTCAGCTATAGGTATCTGATTTTTCACTTCTACTTCATCATGTTCTAATGGAATTATTACTTTCATCTTAGTATAAACTTCAATATAAATTTTGTGTCTAGTTTGATTTATTCCCGCAGTTTCAAAATCCGAAGAGTATTTTGTTTCTATCCTTCCCAAAGGTTCCATTTTTACCGTGATTTTTGGTCCCCAATAAGACATTATGTTACTCTTAGTTATATATCCCAGCGGTAGTTTTATGCCAACTGATCCTATGGAATTAAGTTCTTTTTGAGACTTTAAAGCAACCTCTGCCGCAATGGCACTCATCTTTACAGTATCAGCCTTTAGCATTACTATATTACCTTCGTTATCCTTGTCAACTCTTATTATGTCATCATAATTAAATTTTTGTGAATAGACCTCTAATATATTTTGGTTTATTATTTCTGTTGCCTTAGATCTCATCTCAGCATTTGCCACTACCATAACTGTTGGAGTAATAATTTTATCAAAATAGTATATAAAACAGGAAAAAGTGGATATGATTACAAATGAACATGAAATAATTATTAATTTTAATTTTTTATATTTGCTTGTCCTAATTTTTTTCACCTACTTATCATAGTGTATTCATCTTATTAATATGCTATAATGTTGTAGAATATTTTTATTTCCTGCTTGAAATTAAATTTTAGGAGGATGAGATGGCAGAGAAGAAGAAAAAGAATATAAATAACAAACGTAAAAAGAAGAAGAAGTCTAGGAAAGTACTTAGAATATTTCTATTTTCATTTTTATTTTTAATATTATCGGCATTTGTAGTTGGTGGTGGGTACGTTTATGCAATCGTAAAAAACGCACCTGAATTAAACGTAAATAACGTTCTTTCACTTAGTCAACAATCCCGTATATATGATAATAAAGAACAGTTAATGGATAATGTTCAAACTGATGTTCAACGTATAGTCGTATCTTCCGATGATATTCCTCAATCACTTAAGGATGCTTTTGTCTCCATTGAAGATGAAAGATTTTATGAACACAAAGGAATTGATCCCCAAAGAATACTTGGAGCTATTTATATTGATGTAAAGAATATAATTACAGGAAAAAGAGGAGTTCATGGTGCATCCACTTTAACGCAACAATTACTTAAAAACACTATTTTAACTAATGATGTTACACCTCAAAGAAAAATAACTGAAATGTATTTAGCATTAAAATTAGAGGGACTTTTAACTAAACCACAAATATTAGAAGCCTATCTAAACACAATCCCCTTAGGTGGACAGGTATATGGAGTTGAAGCTGCTTCACTTAAATATTTTGGTCAAAGTGTAAAAGACAAAAAATTAACTTTGGTACAGTGTGCATACCTTGCAGGTATGAATCAGGCACCTTCATACTATGATGCCTTTTCACCACAAAACCAAAAGAGTCCTACATCTTATCGTAATAGAACAAAGACTGTTCTATCTAAGATGTTAGAGAGACAAACAATAACCCAAGCTCAGTACGATCAGGCAATTAAAGATGTTGACGCAGGAAACTTTGGATTCCAGCAAAAAACAAGCGTTACTGAGAAAATGAATTTTGAATGGTTTTCAAGACCTGTTATACAACAAGTAAAGAATGATTTGATGCAAAAATATAAATATTCTGAGGCTGAAGCTTCAAAGATGCTTACAAACGGTGGTTTAAAAATATATACTACAATGGACCGAGATCTTCAACAAGCTACTCAGCAAATACTTGATGACAGCAATAACTTTAATTTATCAAACAATAAAAATGAATATTATGAATCTGGAAGTTACAAATGGCCTAAACTTCAAGCTTCTGCTACTATAATGGATTACAAAACAGGTCAAGTCAAAGCTATGGTAGGCGGTAGAGGTAATCAACCTCCTATGAGCATAAACAGAGCCTATAGTACTTCTGGACTTCGTTCAGTAGGTTCTGCAACTAAACCACTTACTGTATACGGACCTGCAATAGACATGAAATTAATGACACCTGCAAGTCCAGAGGAAGATACTCCTTTGCCTGAAGAAATAAGCAAAAAATATCCTAAAGACGACAAGGGTCAGCTTTGGAATCCTAAGAATGAAGATGGTACTTATAAAGGAACTATATCTTTAAGAGATGCACTTAAATATTCAAGAAACCCTGTAGCAGTAAAAATAGAAGATGCTATAGGAACTAATGTTGGTCTTTCTTATGGTGAAAAGTTTGGTCTTAAATACAACAAAGCATCAAAATCAAGTATAGCAACTCTAGCTCTAGGTCAGTTTAACAATGATCCAAAGGATAGAGACGGTGGAAACAGCTATATAATGGCTGCAGCCTACGGAACCTTCGGTAATTCAGGTGTATACACTGAACCTATTTTATATACTACAGTTAAAGATGCTACAGGTAAGGTAATACTTGATAAGACGCCTGAAACAAAAAAAATATTGTCACCTCAATCTGCATATGTAATGTATGATTTGTTAAAAGGTCCTGTTAGCTGGTCTTCTGCTCCAGCAAAGTTTGGAGATATACCAGTCGCTGGTAAAACAGGTACTACTACTGATAATAAAGATTTATGGTTCTCTGGGTTAACACCTTACTTATCTGGAGCTGTGTGGGTAGGTTATGACCAACCAACTACACTTAAAGGCTTTAGTGGTTCTGCAGTTTCGCCAATTTGGGGTAAAATCATGGCTGTAGCTCATAATGGATTACAATATAAAGAAATCGAAATGCCTTCTGGAATAGTAAAAGCTTCAGTATGTATTGACTCTGGAAAATCCCCTACTGATTTATGCAGCAAAGATTCTAGAGGTAACAGAGTTGTGCAGGATATATTCATAGATGGAACTCAACCTACAGCACTATGTGATGTTCACGTAACAGCTAAGATAAATAAAGCTAACGGTAAACTTGCCACAGATAATACACCTGCTAACTTGATCGAGGAAAGAGTATTTGTCAAAAATTCAACTCAAGCAGGAATAGGATTACCAACGGAGCAGGATGATACAAAACCTACTCCTCCACCTACAGATAACAGCGCTAATAACAATAACGGAGCAAATAACGGAAACACTGGAAATAATGGATCCAACAATACAAACGCAAATCCTAATAATAATCCTACTAATAATAATTCCACTACCAATAATCCGAATAATAATCTTTGGACTCCAGCTAGTGGGCAACACTAATAACACTAATGGAAGTTCAAATCACTAGAAAAAGGTAGCTCATACGAGCTACCTTTTTTACATCATTCTTTGAAAAGCAATTTCCTTATCTAAGCATTTGTTATCTATATCAATATTTATCCTATATATTTTAGGACATCCTACTTCTCTCCACTTTTTCATATATTTCGCATTAGCTTCCACTTCATAATAATAGAATTCATCATATTCATCAGAAAATTCTAAAAAACTATTTATGCTATTCTTATGTATTTTTAATAAACTCTTATCTAAATTATTTACTATTATGGCAAGGTATTTCAAAGGAATAACATAAGGGTACATACTCTTCCCCTTTAGCTTCTTGCTATCCAATAAACACCTTCTCACTATGGAATTTTCTTTAAATTCATCTTTTATATGTGCTCTCAGAATTAAGTTTCTAGTCCTATTTTTTTCAATTTTAATTCCAATCATTATATTCATCCTTCTCATTTGTAAAAGTGACATTTCATTCAAGCTTTATTCAGTTTTATTTTTCTCATTTAGTTTATTACTGATTTCAGTCAAATCTTCTAATTGATATACTATAGCATTTACTGATATTTGTAGTTCTAACAATGAAAGTAATAAGGATATTAGAAGCGCTACCAAGCTTATGCCAAAAGTTATCTGTCCTATAACTTGTTTATTTAAAAATAATGCTAACATCGATAAAACACATAAAAAGAAACTAAATACTCCCATAGTTTGCATGTATTTAATAAGTCTCACTCTTTTATTTAAATTCTTTATTTGCGCCAAAACTCGCTTTTCTGGCATCTTTCTATACTGTAGGTCTAATTGTCTAAGCAGTTGAGCTAATGTAGCAAACCTGCTAGTATATGCAGATATAAGAAGAGAAATCGCTGTAAAAAGTAATGCAGGTGTTGTAAGTTCAAGCTTCAAAATATCCCTCCTAAAAACAAATTGGCTACAGAATGTTAAATCTATTATTTAAGATTACTAACATACTATAGTCATAAAATATACCTTTAAGTGTTTCTCTAATACCTTCTATTTATTTTCCATATGATTTATTATCTCTACTACTTTTTCTTCACCTAACAGCTTTTTTATTGCATTGATGCAAATATCTAAACTACTCATTATACTTGAACCTATCATTACTCTTCCGTTATCAACCATTGATTTGTTAACAATCTTAACCTTCGGACAGATCTCTTGAATTTTATTTCTTAACTTAGAGTGCACAGCTATAGGCATGTCTTTTATCAAATTCGACTTTGCAAGTAACATTATACCAGAATCTATTACTAAAACCATCTCACATTCATAATAACATCTCTTTAAAAAATCACTTAGTTTTTGATTATTCAAAATATCTTCGGTATATTTTCCACTTGGTATAATAAGTATGTTTGGGCAGTCACTTTGAGAAAAAGCTGAGTTTGCAGAAAGCTTAAACCCGCTAGAAGTTTCTACCATTCCATCTTCAATGCCAATTGTATTAACATCAAATATATTTTTGTCATGAATTTTATTAGCTAAAGAAAATATCTCAATCGGCCCACTTATACTTAATAAATCTGCACCTTCCAAAACTATGATTGATACATTTTTATTTTCACAGCTCTCTTCTACAAGAAATTTTTCTTTTGTCAATTTAAAAGTTATATCATTTCCGTGCCTTGCAACTGCTTCAAAGCCCAACTTTAAAAAGGATTCCTGAGACTTCTTGTTTGAAACCGAATCCATAATAACAAGTCCACCAAACTCATAGAAAAAGTATTCTAAAATAAGTTTTGTAGCCTCGGCTCCATATCCTTGCCCCCTATGACTAGACTCTACCTTTAAATTAAATCTAGCAATTTTTGTTGCTGAATCATAACCATGAAAGCTTACCTCACCCACAGGTGTATCTTCCTTATTAAAAATCAAACAATAAAAGTTTTTTCCATCTGTAGGCATGACCATTTTTTTATAGAAATTTCCCCATTTATCTTCTTGGAATGTAAACACGCCACCTACATCCTTCATGGTTTCATAATCACACCATAACTTTTTTACATAATTTAATTCTTCAAACCTTGGTTGTTTTATATAAACTAATTTTCCATCTCTTCTATATAAATCACTAATCTTCATAAAAAATCACCCAATTTCCATATTTAAAACTTATACTTCTAATATTTTCATAAATTAATTATATCTCAATAGCACTACTTTTTATATAAGAATCTTTACATAGCCATCATTATTTTGACTAAAAAATTCTTATATAACACATTATTTAGACCTACTCAAAAAAATACCGAGTTCAAAGTTTTTACCTTCATTCTAAAAAATAAACAAATTTTACTTTTTTTCTTAAAAGTATTGATTTAGTTAGTAAAAATTAATATAATAACCTTGTTTGTTTAGTAATTATAAACAATTTGTTTAGTAATACGTATGTGTAATTTTTTACCTATTATAAAAATGGAGGATATGCAGCATGCAAATTGGAGAAAAGATTCGAAGATTAAGAATTGAAAAACAACTTACACAAGAAGAACTTGCAAATAGATGTGAGCTTTCAAAAGGTTTTATATCTCAGTTGGAAAACGACCTAACATCCCCTTCAATTGCGACGCTAATGGATATTCTAGATATTCTCGGAACGAATCTAACTGAATTTTTCAGTGATGATTCAAACGAAAAAATCACTTTCACATATGATGACATGTTTGAAACTGAAAGCGAAGAACTAAAATATAAGCTTATGTGGCTAGTTCCAAATGCACAGAAAAATGCAATGGAACCAATAATGATTACTCTCGACCCTGGTGGAAGATATGTAGAAGAAGAACCACATGAAGGAGAAGAATTTGGCTTCGTTTTATGTGGAATTATTAATCTTCACTTAGGTGACAGAAAAGTAAGATTAAAAAAAGGTGAGAGTTTTTACTTCAAACCTAAGGCTAATCATTTCATCTCAAATTGTGGTAAAACAGAAGCTAAGGTTATTTGGGTAAGTACTCCTCCTTCATTCTAATATAAGAGAGGTGTTTATTTTGAATGATAACATTATTGAAATTAAAAATGTATCAAAAAGCTTCAATAATATAAAGATAATTGATGATTTAAATCTATGTATTAAAAAAAATGAATTTTTAACTCTTCTTGGACCAAGCGGTTGTGGCAAGACCACTACTTTGAAAATGTTAGCTGGCTTCGAAAACGTTGATATTGGAACAATATCTTTTGAAGGAAATAATATTAACAATATTGCACCTTATAATAGACAAATTAATACTGTCTTTCAAAATTACGCTCTTTTCCCTCATCTAAATGTTTATGACAATATTGCTTTTGGCCTTAAGATAAAAAAGCTCTCTAAACCTACTATTAAAGAAAAGGTTACATCAATTTTAAAATTAGTTGCTTTGGAAGGCTTCGAAAAAAGAGATATAGATTCTCTCAGTGGTGGCCAGCAACAGAGAGTAGCAATTGCTAGAGCTTTAGTAAATGAACCTAAGGTGCTACTGCTAGACGAACCACTTGGAGCTCTAGATCTTAAACTGAGAAAAGAAATGCAGTTGGAATTAAAAAATATACAACAAAAGCTAGGTATCACCTTTGTTTTTGTAACCCATGACCAAGAAGAGGCACTTACTATGTCTGATACTATTGTTGTCATGGATAAGGGAATAGTACAACAAATGGGGACACCTGAAGATATATATAACGAACCAATAAATTCATTTGTGGCTAAGTTTATTGGAGAGAGCAATATAATTGATGGAGTTATGTTAAAAGATTATAGAGTTATGTTTTGTGATATTGAATTTGAATGCGTTGACAAAGGTTTTTCGAATAATGAGAATGTAGATGTTGTTATAAGACCAGAAGATATAAAGATAGTTGATCCTGAAAAAGGAATGCTTAAGGGAAAAATCACTTCAGTTATTTTTAAAGGAGTTCATTACGAACTGGAAGTTCTAGAACATGATAGAAAATGGCTGATACACAATACAAAAAGTGCTCCAATTGGCTCAATGATAGGTTTAAATATTTATCCTGAAGATATACATATAATGAGAAAAAGGATAACTACATAGTGAAAAAGCGTTCCTATGCAGCTTACCCATATTTTATTTGGAGTGTACTTTTTATTGTAATCCCCCTTTTTATGGTCTTATTCTTTAGTTTCACAAAAAAAGTTAACGGTTCCTTTATATTTTCAATGGACAACTATCACAAACTTATTAGCCCAATATATTTAAAAGTTTTTTGGAGATCAATTTATCTTGCATTAATTTCTACTATATTATGTCTTATAATAGGATATCCTGCTGCATACTTTATTTCAAAAATAAACTTAAAAAGAAGAAATTTATTCATATTATTATTTATTTTGCCAATGTGGATGAATTTTCTTTTAAGAACATATGCATGGATGTCCATACTGGGAAAAACCGGTTTTATAAACACCCTATTAATTAAGCTAGGTCTTCCATCTATAACTTTATTATACACTGACTCAGCTGTACTTTTAGGCATGGTATATAATTTTCTTCCTTATATGGTGCTTCCAATATATACTGTAATCATAAAAATAGACGAAAGCCTTATAAACGCCGCACATGATTTAGGCGCAAATAAAGCTCAAGTTTTTGGCAAAGTAATATTTCCACTTACTTTACCAGGGGTTATCTCAGGAATATCTATGGTATTTATGCCTGCTGTAACAACCTTTGTGATTTCAAGACTTCTAGGTGGAGGTCAATATATGCTTCTAGGAAATCTTATAGAGCAGCAATTTACTAATATAGGCGATTGGAATTTTGGTTCTTCTATCTCTATATTTATGATGCTTATAATATTACTATCAATGGCCATTATGACTAAATTTGACGGAAATGAAAATAAAGAAGGTGGTGGACAAGTATGGTAAAAAAATTAGGATCTAAATTTTATTTATCCTTAGTTTTTTTATTCTTATACGCTCCAATAATTGTATTGATTATATTTTCATTCAACAATTCAAAATCAATGGCCGTATGGGAAGGTTTCACTTTTAAATGGTATAAAGAGCTTATAAGTGATGATAGAATTTTAACAGCTCTTTACTATACTTTAAGTGTAGCGATTATATCTGCGACTGTATCAACTGTTGTGGGAACTCTAAGTTCTATTGGTATATTTAAGATGAGAGGATTAAGAAAAAAAATAATTCTTAATATAAACTATCTTCCAGTTTTAAATCCAGATATAGTTACAGGAATTGCTTTAATGAGTCTATTTGCTTTCTTTAGTTTTAATTTTGGGTTTACTACTATGCTTCTAGCCCATATAACCTTTAATTTACCATATGTAATACTATCAGTGCTACCTAAGCTTAAGCAGTTACCAAATAACATTGAAGAAGCAGCTATGGATCTTGGAGCTACTCCAAGCTACACACTTAGAAAGGTTATATTACCACAAATTAAACCTGGAATAATATCTGGCTTTTTGATAGCATTTACAATGTCAATAGATGATTTTGTAATAAGTTTCTTCACTACCGGCTCAGGTGTTACTAATCTTTCTATAGAGGTATACTCTATGGCCAAGAGAGGAATAAAGCCTGAAATAAATGCTTTGTCTACATTGATGTTCATTGTAGTTTTAACTTTATTATTAATAGTTAATAATAAAGAATCTTTAATAAGAGGTGAATAAATTGATTAAAATGAAAAAAATAATTCCACTGATTGCTACAATTATAATTTGCACTTCATTATTCGCTGGCTGTAACAGTAAATCTACTGAGTCAGGCAAAAAGGTATTGAATGTATATAATGTTGGTGACTACATAGATGAGGATTTATTAAAGCAATTTGAAGATAAAACCGGAATTAAAGTTAATTATGAAACCTATGATACAAACGAAATTATGTACCAGAAGTTGAAAGGTGGAAATTCTAGTTATGATATAGTTGTGCCTTCTGATTATATGGTAGAAAAAATGATTAAGGAAGATATGCTAGAGAAAATAGACTTTAGTAAAGTTGAAAATTACAAGAATATAGATGAAAAATTTAAAAATCTTTCATATGATCCAAAAAATGAATACTCTGTTCCTTATATGTGGGGAACTTATGGCATTATATACAATAAAAAATTAGTTAAAGATCCAGTAGATAGCTGGAATATACTTTGGAATACAAAGTATAAAGGACAAATTTTCATGATTGAATCTATAAGAGATTCTATAGGAGTGTCCCTTAGAAGATTAGGTTATTCACTTAACACAACTAAAGATGATGAAATAACAAAAGCTAAAGAGGAATTAATAAAGCAAAAGCCATTAGTTCTTGCATATGTAAATGATGAAGTAAAGGATAGAATGGTTGCTGAAGAGGCTGCGCTTGCAGTTGTTTATTCAGGTGATGCTGTGACAATGAAACAAAAAAACGCAAACCTTGAATATGTTGTCCCAAAGGAAGGAAGTAATAAATGGTTTGATACTTTATGCATACCAAAGAATGCTAAACATAAAACTGAAGCAGAACAATTTATAAATTTCCTACTAGATCCTGAAGTATCTAAACAAAATACAGAGTACATTGGTTACTCTACTCCAAATAAAGCAGCCTTGGAATTGTTGGATGATAAAATAAAGAATGATCCTACCGCTTATCCTTCTGACGACGTGCTAAAGAAGTGTGAAGTTTTTGTTGACCTTGGAGAAAATCTAAAAAAATATGATGATGCTTGGTTACAAGTTAAATCAAACTAAAAAAAGCCTTTATAGGCTTTTTTTATTGTTCAAATTCAGGAAACCATAACTTGATTTCTTTTTGAGCACTTTCTCTACAGTCAGAGGCATGCACTGAGTTTTCAGTTTTGTTTACACCAAACTTTTTTCTTATAGTTCCATACTCAGCCATTTCAGGATTTGTGTTACCGTTTATCTTTCTTACTTTATCTATAGCCCCTTGTCCTTCCAGTACCATAGCAACTACTGGGCTTCTTGTAATATATTTCAATAATTCATCAAAAAATACTTTACCATCGTGCTCTGCATAATGTACTCTAGCCAATTCTTCACTGACTCTAACCATTTTAAGTCCAATTACCCTTAGCCCATTACTCTCGTATAGATCAATTATTTTCCCTGTTACATGTCTTTCCACTGCATCAGGTTTTATAAGAACCAAACTTTTTTCTATATCCATCACCTTCACCTCCTGTAAATGTTTTCTAATTTTATTATACTTATCAAAGATCATATTGTAAATATTTTTAAAATTACTCCACCATTGTAATTTTTGCTCATTTTCATGAAAAATAAACATAAATATAATTATAATTTTTACGATAATATAAATAACATTATCTCATATAAAGCTTTAGATTATATTTACAATTGTTAAGGTTCATAAAAATCTGTTATAATTCTATTAAATAAGTCTTGAGGAGGAATGAGTATGATAAGATATCATATCATTGTCCAAGGAAGGGTTCAAGGAGTAGGGTTTAGATACTTCGTTCAATATACAGCCTCTTTACTTAGCATAACTGGTACTGCCACAAATCTTAGCAATGGCGATGTAGAGATTTTTGCTCAAGGTGATAACGAACACGTAGATGCTTTTTTAGCCAGGGTTAAGAGGGGAAATGGATTTTCAAGAGTTATTGAATGTAAGGTAGAAGAAATTCCTTCACTTGAAAAAGAAAAATCTTTCAGGATTGTTTAGATTACAAAATTTAGAGTCTTTGCCTACCTTTAGTAGAACAAAGACTCTGCTTTTTTTACTATATAAAATTACTGTTTCTTTACAGGCTTTATTACTCCATATGTTAACATATAAAGTACTATTATACTTTATTAACTCAAACTATTCTTCAGAATTAAGCTGTTCTATAACATAGTTTGGAAGCGCAAAAGCACCCACATGTATATTCTTATTATAGTACTTAGTTTTTAACCCAAGTTTCTCAAGATTTCCTTCTTTGAAATCTTTTATAGGGTGAAGAGCCTTTGATGCAAAGCCAAATAACCAATGTCCAGATGCATATGTCGGCATATGGTATTGATACGCCTCACATATTGGGAATATCTTCTTAAGTTTTGAGTGTGCTCTTTTCATTTCTCTTGAATTATTAGGATAATAAGGACTCTCCCCTTGATTAACCAATATTCCTTTCTCAGTAAGAGCCTTAAAGCAGTTGTTATAGAAATCTACCGTAAATAATCCTTCTCCTGGTCCAATAGGATCAGTAGAATCAACTATTATAAGATCATACTCAGCTATCTTTCCTTCAACAAACTTTATACCATCTTCGAAGTACAGATTAACCCTTGGATCATCAAGTTTACATGCAGTGAAAGGTAAGAATTCTTTAGAAGCTTTAACCACTACTTCATCTATTTCTACCATATCTATCTTTTCTATAGTTTCATATCTAGTTAATTCTCTTACAGTTCCACCATCACCAGCACCTATTACTAAAACTCTTTTTATATCAGGGTTTGTAGAAAGTGCCACGTGAGTAATCATTTCATGATAAATGAACTCATCTTTTTCAGTAACCATAGTCCAACCATCTATTACCAAAACTCTTCCAAATTCATAAGTATCAATTACTTCTATCTCTTGGAAAGGGCTCTTCTCTGCATAGAGATGACTCTTTACCTTCATTGAAAACTTTACGTTAGGTGTCTGATTTTCTGTATACCACAATTCCATTTTTATTCCTCCAAACACTATTCATTCATTGGTTTATGTGTAACATCTAAATTGTCATATTGACCATCAGAATAGTTCTTTATCTTTTCAATTATTCCTCTTGATACCTCAGTTGATTCACTTCTTTCAGCCTTAAGCATATCCTCTAAATAATTAAATGCTTTCCAAGGATTAACACTATCCCCACAAGTATATAAGTCAACAGAAGCATACCCATATTCAGGCCATGTGTGGATTGTTAAATGTGACTCTTGTATAATTACAGCTCCACTAACTCCCCATGGATTAAAGGTATGAAAACAACTTGTAACTATAGTTGCACCTGATCTTCTTGCCGCTTCATTCATATACTCTTCAATTAAGCTATGATTACTTATTATATCCTTGTCACAATTGTAATACTCTACCAATATATGTCTTCCAAGTTGCTCAATTTTCATTATAACCCCTCCTAATATTAAAAAAACTGATATTGAAATATTAAAATTTAATATAAATATTTACCTATTTATCCTCTAACCTCAACTAAACTCTTGGTTTAATAAAGTTTACTTTTACTAAACCAAGAGTTTATTAATATTAAGTACAAATAAAATATATCATATTTTAAAAATTTGTCAATAGATTTTATGATTAACACATATTCTAGCCATATCTTTTATTAACTTAAATCAATATCTTTAAACTTACTTTTGAGATATTTTCAAAATTGTTTTTAAAATTAAGGAATTACTGACAAAATGCTCTAATATAGCTGTTAGAATTAAATGAAAAAAATAGACTGTTAAAACAGTCTATTCATTAGTATCAGTCTGCACTGACCTATGCTTATTTTTTCCTAACTTTTTTGATTCCTTTGAGTATCCAATCTCATTTGCAGTTTCCATCTTCATATGCTCTAATTCTTTCTTTGTTTTAGGATTTGATTTTTTATTATCTTTGCTGTTCTTATTATTTTTATGAGACATAAGTATATCACTCCTTAAAAGCTACTTTAGTAATACTAATCTACATGATACTAGTATTAGTATTTTTTTGTAGCCTATACCTGCAACATATTAACAAAGAAAGAACTTCTGCCCTTTTATAAATCTTCCCATAATTCCTGTATTGATGGATAGTCAGTAAATATATTATCCATCAAATTATCAATATCATCATCATTCCATACATTATACTTTTCTAATGAATCTAATTTAATTACGTTATCATTTTTTTTACTTCTAACAAGCATCTTTTCAGAACATTTTTCAATATAATCATCTATATGTTCTCTTACGGTATTTTCAAATTCTAATGTTAAATATCTTTCGTTATTTTCATCTCTAAAATCTATCACAATTCTATGCTGCTCTCTCAAAAGCTTTAGGAAATCCTGATGATTTTCATCTCCATAATTGAACCATATATCATATATATTCTCAAAATCTTCACCAAATTTTAATATTATGGCATATACATTCGCTTTTTTATCACCAATAGATGTACTCTTTACTCCCATGGGTGTATCTACGCAAATACTCAATAGATCCTCTTTCATCTCCTTTATTATAATAATTGGATATAACTTATCTTCAAGTCCAACTACTAATGGAGTAATGCTGCCACAAGGTCTATCTGCTATTATATCATTTACTGTTAAGTCACCCATAAGTACACTTCCTTCTTTATAATACTTTACTAAAAAGTAAAATTCACTCAAATATCAAATATAAATATTTGTTGTAAGTATATTATACCAATTTTACTAATAATATGAGATATTTTACCTAAAAGAGCATAAAATAACTTACAGCGATCGCAAAATTAAAAACTTCTTTAATCTAATTAGTTTTTAAAAACTTCATTTATGATGCAATTTATCTATAGTATTATACGATAAAATAAAATAGTTATACAATAGTAATTTACCATTTATTTTCAACAAATAGTGGTTATCTTCCTTTTTTAATGCCTCTTATGAAATCCAAACAAACTGTGCATCTGCTAATAATATTTAGTAAATAAGATATGGTTGCTACAATATAATCACTTTGCTATAATAAAGTAATTAAAAAAGATGAATTACTTCAATCTAAGATGTGTTTTTTAAGTTTTAATGAGCTCTTTCATTGAAACTTTAAATACAGTATTTTTTAGTGAAGTTATGGATATCTATATATTGCATTGGGGGAATATAAATGAAAATAGACTTTATAAAATGCCATGGTTCAGGAAATGACTTCATATTAATAGATGAATTAAATGAATCTCTTAATTTGACAGAAGAAAATAGAAGAAGCTTAGCTATTGAACTATGTGATAGAACTGGAAAAATAGGGGCTGATGGAATATTATTTGTTCAAAACAGTTCTTTCTGTGATGGGAAAATGAGAATATTTAATGCTGATGGAACAGAACCTGAGATGTGTGGAAATGGTTTAAGATGTGTAGGAAGATATTTAATTGATGTTCTAGCAAAAGAGTTTATTACTGTTGAAACAATGAAAGCTAAATATGATGTAAAGGCTGTTCCAGAAATCTTTGACGGAGTTAGAACCGTTGAAATAGAGATAGATACAGTTAATTTTAATGTGAACTCTCTTCCTTTTAACCATTCAAAAGATACCTTAATAAACGATAGCATTCCTGCTTTATCTGACCACTTACTTTTCACTGCAGTAAGTATAACAAACCCACATGTAGTTACATTTATTAATCAGTTAAGCAGAGATGAAATAGTTAGAATAGGTAAAGAAGGTAATACAAATAAATCTGTTTTTCCACAAGGTGTAAATGTTAATTTCGTAAGAGTTCTTGAGGAGAACAGCATATATGTCACTACTTATGAGCGTGGTGTAGGTATAACAAAATCCTGCGGTACAGGTATGACAGCTTCTAGTGCTGCTTATTGCTTAAATAATCCTAATTTATATGGCACAGAACTTAACATATATAATGATGGTGGTATGATAAAGATATATGTTAATAAAGATGATAAAAACAATTACAAGATTAGATTCATAGGAAATGGTTCCTATGTATATTCTTCTTCAGCAAACTTGGATGATTCCTTAAAGTTAACTTCACTTTCAAATATTAAAGATTTTGAAGAAGAAGTTGCTAGCTATGATCAATTTCTCAATTACACTAAAAATGTTATAGCATAAACTATAGAGTTATTTAGGAAGATATCTAAGTTACAGTAATTTGAAATTAAGTGGTTATGCAGGAGATGCTGGATGGATAACCACTTAATTTCAACATGTTACTTACTAAATTCAAACTCCTATATTGTACCCCTCAAAAGCATTTATATACATCTGTCTAAGCTCTCCCATAAGTGGATATCTTGGATTTGCTCCAGTACATTGATCATCAAAAGCTTGCTCTACCATTTCATCTAATGAAGAGTAGAACTTTTCTTTAGAAACACCCCATTCTTCTATAGTTATTGGCATTCCAACTCTAGCCTTCAAATCATCTATAGCTCTTATAAGATTTTCAATTTTTTCTTCTTCATTGATCCCTCCAAGCTTTAAATAGTCAGCAATAACTGTATATCTCCATTTTGCATTTGGATACCTATATTGAGGAAATGCTGTTTGTTTTCTTGGATCATCTACTGCATTGAATCTTATAACTTCATCTATAAGCAATGCATTTGCTACCCCATGAGGTACATGATGCATTGATCCTAGCTTATGTGCCATTGAGTGGCATACTCCTAAAAATGCATTGGCAAAGGACATTCCTGCTATTGTAGCTGCATGTGCCATTTTTTCTCTTGCTTTTATATTAGTTGTACCTTCATTATAAGCCTGTGGTAGATACTTAAATATAAGTCTTATTGCTTCTAATGCTAAGCCGTTTGTATATTCTGACGCTAACACTGACACATAAGCTTCAATCGCATGAGTTAAGGCATCTATTCCAGATGCAGCTGTTAAACTTTTTGGCATATTCATCATAAGTTCAGCATCGATTATTGCCATATCTGGAGTAAGTTCATAATCTGCTAAAGGATATTTTATTCCTGTCTTTTCGTCTGTAATTACAGCAAATGGAGTTACTTCAGAACCAGTTCCTGCTGATGTTGGGATAGATACCATCATAGCTTTTTGTCCGAGCTCTGGGAATGTATATACTCTCTTTCTTATATCCATAAATCTCATTGCTAAATCCTCAAATCTTACCTCTGGATGTTCATACATAACCCACATTATCTTAGCGCAGTCCATAGGTGATCCACCACCTAACGCTATTATTACATCTGGCTTAAACTTATCCATTTGATCTGCTCCATTTTTAGCAGTAGCTAAAGTTGGATCTGGTTCTACATCATAAAACACTTTAAAGTCAACATGCCCTTCTTCCAAGACTTTTATAGCCATATCGGCATATCCTAAATCATATAAAACCTTATCAGTTACAATAAACGCCCTCTTTTTGCCTATGTCTACTAATTCTCTTAATGCTACAGCAAGAGATCCATACTTAAAGTATATTTTCTCTGGAACTCTGAACCAAAGCATATTTTCTCTCCTCTCTGCAACATTCTTTATATTCAACAAATGCTTTGGTCCAACATTTTCAGATACAGAGTTTCCTCCCCAAGATCCGCAACCTAAAGTTAAAGATGGCGCAAGTTTAAAATTGTAGATATCTCCAATTGCTCCTTGTGATGCAGGCATATTTACTATTGTCCTAGCGGTCTTCATAGCTGCACCAAACTTTCCTATTCTTTCTGCATTTCTTGACTGATCTGTGTATAATACCGACGTATGCCCAAATCCCCCTAGTTCAACTAATCTTGAAGCTTTGACCAAAGCTTCATCAAAGCTTTTAACACAATACATCGCTAATACCGGTGAAAGTTTTTCATGAGAGAACGGTTCTTCTAGTTCAACTGATTCTACCTCTCCAACTAATACCTTTGAATATCTTGGCACTTCAATACCTGCCAATTCTGCAATCTTATATGCTGACTGTCCTACTATGTCAGAGTTAAGTCCTCCTTTTTCATTTAGTATAACTTTTCCTACTTTTTCTCTTTCTTCTTCATCTAATATATAAGCTCCTCTGTCATGAAGCTCTTTTCTAACTTCATCATATACTTTTTCTAGAACAACTAAAGCTTGCTCTGATGCACAGATCATTCCATTATCAAAAGTCTTTGATAAAAGTATTGAGCTTACTGCGGTCTTTATATGAGCACTTTCATCAATAATTACAGGAGTATTACCTGAACCAACTCCTAAAGCTGGCTTTCCTGACGAATAAGCAGCTTTTACCATAGCCGGTCCTCCAGTTGCAAGTATTATGTCTGCCTCTCTCATGACCATCTGTGATAGTTCAACTGAAGGCTCATCAATCCATCCTATTATATCTTCTGGTGCTCCTGCTTTAACCGCCGCATCTAACACTATCTTTGCAGCTGCTATAGTTGAAGCCTTTGCTCTAGGATGAGGTGAAAATATTATTCCATTTCTTGTTTTCAGTGAGATCAGTGCTTTAAAGATAGCCGTCGAAGTTGGATTAGTTGTTGGAATTATAGCCGCTACTACTCCAATTGGCTCTGCCACTCTTGCTATTCCAAATGATTCATCATAATCTAATAATCCACAGGTTCTATCATTCTTATATTTATTATATATGTATTCAGATGCAAAATGATTTTTTATAACTTTATCTTCTACTACTCCCATACCAGTTTCTTCAGCAGCTAATTTTGCAAGAACTATTCTAGCATTGTTTGCGGCCATTGCTGCCTGCCTAAATATTTCATCAACCTGTTCTTGGGTATATGCTGAGTAAATCCTTTGTGCTTCCCTTACTTTTGATATTCTCTTGCTCAATTCTTCAGAATTGGTTACTTTCATTTAAATTCCTCCTTTTATTTACGCAATACTAAGCCTCATCCGCCTTTTTATCATCATATCGACGTGATTTTGTTCTTATTATTCTCAATATGTATGCAGGAATATTCTAGGTTAAAAAAATATGCAATAGACTTTCAAAACTGCAACGTATAGTTAAACTTTAATGTTTGTTAATATAGAAAAACCCTTAATACTTAGTTATACTATTTATAAGTAAGTGTTTTTTTGAAGCAGTATCAAATTCCTAAAATAAAACTTACGGTACTGACTTAATCAATATAAATTTATTTCAAGTTTTCAGATTAAAGTGTTTCATCTATACAAGTATATTAATGTTAAAAATAGGAGGCATATATATGATAATTTCTAATATTGCTAATATAATGATCAAATACTTTGAAGGCGATATCAAAAGAATAAATCACGCATTAAAAGTACATTCCTTCGCTAAAATTATTGGAGAGCTAGAACAAGTATCTAAAGATGACCTTTTTATTTTAGAAATTTCTGCAATTCTGCATGATATAGGCATTAAGGTAAGTGAACAAAAATACAATTCATCAAATGGTAAGTATCAAGAAATAGAGGGCCCCCCTGTAGCAAAAGAACTATTAGGCAATTTACATCTAAATTCATCTATAGTTGATAGAGTTTGCTACCTTATAGGTAATCATCATAGTTATGATAAAATAGATTCTGTAGACTTTCAAATTTTAGTGGAAGCTGATTTTTTAGTTAACATATATGAAGATGAAATACCAAAAGACAATATTGCTGTAATAGAAGAAAAGATCTTCAGAACCTCTTCCGGTAAGGAGCTTCTTGAATCTATTTATATGTAAGTCTAGAAAACCAAAAGGTAGGAATCCATTTTATTTTGAATTCCTACCTTTTTATTTTCTAGAATAACCTAATATTATGTTTGCGGAGCATATATTCTTTAAATTCCTCATCGCAATCACACTTACCATCACAAGAAAAACAATGATTTTTTAAACTAGTCATAATAGACTTTCTAATATCTTCAGGTTTTTTTATTTGTGAAGCTGTAAGCTTTTCTACCACTTCAATGCCTAATAAAGTAGCCAACGGTATAAACACCATATTTATTGATTCTTTAAAATTTAAGTACAACCCTACCGTCCCTACAAATACTATAGTTGAGTACATGACTACTCTAATTCTTCTCATATCATTTGATAATTTAAGTGATTTTATTAAATCTTCTGCATTTTTTCTGCCAGTAAAACTCATATGTTGATAAAATGATTGTGTTTTTATATCCTCCATACTAACCCTCTTTTATCGCTTTACTGTAAATGTATGCTTAATCTTACCAAGGCATTCTAAAAATCATTACTTATGCTTTCCCGTTACATCCCTACATACTCCAAAAACTCCAATTAACTCTCCGAACATATTATATTCGGGTATTGAATAATCTTCAATATAATGAAATACCCCATTCTTATCTCTCCACCTTGTTATAATGGGTTTCGAATAATCAGCATTTCCTTCCGCTTTATCATTCAACTCTTTAATATAATCTGGATGGGCGGTACTAAAAACCAATTCCGGATCATTATAATAATCTTCTGGAGTATATCCAAGCACCTTCTCAATAGATTTACTTATGTATTCAAATCCTTTAGGTTGTACTCTAAAATAATATATTATATCCTTTGAATTATCTAATATTTTTGTTAATAACTGATGTCTATGTTCTAAGTCTTTTTCTTTTGTCACATTTATAATCGAACCATAATATCCTTTATGTATTTCCTCAATATAATGAGATCTATATAATATATTTATATGTGTAATGACTTTATTTTTCGTTAAAACTGGCATAGATATGGTGTTTTCTTTACCCGCCACTTCTTTAAATTGTATTAGTACCTTTTGTTCTCCTATAATATCAGAGAGATTTTTTCCAATCAATTCTTCAGCTTTTTGTTCTAATAAGGCCTCAATTCCATCTTCTATATATATAATTCTACTCATTTGATCTGCAACAAAATAAAACTCTCTTTTTACCATATTAAAGTTTATATCTGAAAAATCATCACCCAAGTAACTTTTCATGGAATCCCTCCATAAGCATGATTGTATTATTTATTTTTCTTTCGTATCCAAAAAAAACTTATCAATTAACTTTTCTGCAATTTTTCTATAACCATTTGCCATATCAATTATGGAAAGAATATATAACAGGACATCCCCATCTTCATCCTTAACTTCTTTTAACTTTTGCTCTGCTGAAGCTTTTATTTCTTCAGAATTATTATTTTTTATTAACAAGTACTTATTATATAATGAATCTAAATCAACTAGTTCATTATTTTCTATCTTATCAACTATAGGTTTTAGTATATTCTTAATATCATTAATAGCTAAGCTTTGCTTTAAATTATAAATAATAATCATAAGAATTACATGATCTCTAGTATATTTTTTTTTCTTTGCTGCCATAAGTAACTTATCTTTAGTATAATTATTTATCATTGTTTTAGTAAGTAATTTATCTTCCACACTTCTTTTGGTTTCAAATAGATTGCTTTCAAATAGTGTTATTACTTGGTCCATATATAAATCCAAATTAGGTATTTGCTCAGGTTGTATTTCATTATTAAAATGTAAATCCTCAAAGATCATTTTCAGGATATTTGAATCTAATTCCAAATCTACGTTATTCATATTTTCCTCCCTAGTTTTCAAATGCAATAAGTAGTTTTCAAAACCACTTATTTTAATATTAATAGAAAATACTAGATAATACAAGAATTTTATAGTTATGATGAATAAATATTGTAATTTCATTTATAATAAATATTGCACAAACAACCCACTATGTCGTATACTGTAATAAAGATAACAAGTAGTTATACAAACCACTTCATAGAATATTTATAGGAGTTGATATTATGATAAAATATATAAGAGAGCCAGTTAATAGTTTAACTCATTTTTTTGGTGCTATAGCATCTTTAGTCGGACTAGTTTTTATGATTTTGAAAGTAATTGATGCAAATGACTCTTTACCTTCAAGACTAACAGGAGCCATTATTTTTGGACTATCTTTAATTTTTTTATATAGTGCAAGTTCCATATATCACTGGTCAAAATCTTCTTCAAATAGACTGCTTATTCTAAGAAAATTTGATCACGCAATGATTTTTGTACTCATTGCAGGTACTTATACACCTATATGTTTAGGAGTTCTAGACGGATTTTTAAAAGTATTTGTTCTATCCACTGTATGGACTTTAGCAATCGCAGGAATCTTTCTAAAGATATTTTGGTTCGACTGCCCAAGATGGCTATATACAGCATTTTACATAATAATGGGTTGGCTGGCTTTAACCTTCAGTGCACCTTTATATAGAACACTATTAATGCCTGGTTTCATTTGGCTCATAATTGGCGGAGTATTATATACCGTTGGAGGAGTAATTTACGCGTTAAAATCTCCAAATATATCTTCAAAATTTGGATTTCATGAATTATTTCATATATTCGTTTTATTAGGAAGTTTAAGTCATTTTTATCTAATTTATGCTTTTATTTTATAATTTGAAGGTATTTTTCTAAAAATTATTTTGTTAATTTTACACTTTCCTTCGATTATTTTTTAGTAATCTCATACTTAAAAAAAGTTTCACATATACTTTTAGTTATCTTATACGTAAAGAACTCACTGAAGAGATTTTCTTCAGTGAGTTCTTTACGTATAAGCCTTTTCTAATGCATATATGTTTAGCTTAAAGTGATACAACTATAACAAAATCATATTAATTTACAGTGCTTATTTTATCAATAATGTTCCGTCGTTAATCTTCCAAGCATTATCTTCATATACTAGCTCTACATTACAAACATCTGAAACATCTCCATCTACATATTCCACTCTGGCATTAATCTTATTTGACCCTTGATCACTGCTTAGCACCTTTGTAAAAGTTTCCCCATTACTTAGTCCTTGACCAAAAAGAACATACTTCTTTCCATCACTTTCTTTAAAAAAACTTCTAACATGATTATTAACAAAAGCCTTCGAAAAGTATTGATTAAATGACTTAATTTCATTCTCTACATTTATATTCTGATCTTTGATAACCGCATAACTTAAACTATCTATAGTAATAGTTTGGCTACTATCTCCTATTCCCATCAGTTTGCTAATCTCAAAGTTTCTTCCTACTATTAATTTACTTAAGATTTCCTCGTCTTTTAACGATTTTACAATTGCAGTAGTATCAACTGATTTTTTTGTATCCTTTGCCGCAATATTATTTCCTGTATCCTTATTTTCCTTTATTGCAACTTGTGAATTGTCATTTGTATCTATTTTCTCTTCTTTAACAGCTATTGGCTTTAGATTCTTATCAAATTTATACCAAGTGAGTTTTTTGTCATCATTTACCTGAGGTATTTCTAATACGCCATCTTCATTAACATCTTGAGCATATTTTTTTAATCCACTTACAGTACTATTTATAAGTCTTTCAAGCTTTCCTTTATTCATTATATAAACATCGATATTTGAATCTTTAGATACAGCCGAGTTGTCTATTAGTCCGTAAGTCTCATCATTTATTTTTCCTACTACCAGTTCACCTGGAAATGCAGGGTTAGACGGAGCTACACTATCACTTAAATCCTGATATTTGTCTTTCTTATATTGATAAACCTTCAAAGAAGATTTTTTTTCTCCCTTACTATTATAAGGAATAATATATATTTCAGGAATCTTGTCATTATCTAAATCCCCAAAAGCATATCCATCTTTATTCATATCCACAACGGTTGTCCACGATTTATCTTTAGCAAACTTTTCTTTTATAAAATTCAGCATAAGTTCATCTAATTTACCAAACTCTTTAGCTTCCCCTCCAGCAGCTATAAACTCAGCATATTTTGATACTGATTCTGGATATTTCTTTTCAGAATAAACCTTATTTAATTGATTTAATATATCCTCTTTATTAGTTTTATTATTATCATTACTCTTAGTGCATCCGAATAATGATAAACTAATAATTAGAAATAAAGTTAATGTTAAAATTAATTTCTTAGTCATGCTATTCCTCCGTTTTATTATGTTGTTATAACTCCAATTATTAATTTATTAAAGTAGAAAAATCCTATAATACTAGGATTTTCCAATAAATATAAGTATGAGTTCGCTTAATAATATTCTTACATTTTCAACTATAAAATTATAGCACACTGAAACATTTCCTTACATCACTGTAAAAATTCATTTTTGCTCAATTTGGACACTTTTTTATATTTAATTGACATAAGTCTCTTATTTTCATATCCTTATAATAAATACTAATTTTATTTTAGAAAAGAGGGTTGATTATATGGATATTATTAAAAAAGTAATAGAAGAAAACTTAGAAGAAGTAATTAGTATGTGGCATAAACTTCATGCTACTCCTGAGCTTTCATTTGAGGAATATAAAACACAAGAGCTACTTCTTGAATTTTTAAACTCTATGGGTTATGAGAGTAAGAAGATTGCTAAAACAGGATTAGTTGCGATACTAGGAGATGACTCCAAGGCAATTGGCATAAGGACAGACATAGATGCTATAAACGTTGCTGGTCCTCGTCACTCCTGCGGACACGATTTTCATATGTCAACAGTATTAGGTACTGCCCTAGTCTTAAAGAAATTAGGTGTAAAAAAAACAGTGAAATTCTTATTTCAGCCTGCAGAAGAAGCAATTGGCGGTGCAAAGGTTATGATTGAGGAAGGTGTTCTAAAGAATCCTGAAGTAACTGAAATGATTGGCTTTCATGTATGGCCAAAGGTTCCTGTGGGAACAATTGAAGTTTCACCTGGCCCATCTATGGCTTCAGTTGATGATTTTATCATTACATTTAAAGGAAAAGGTGGTCATGCAGCAATGCCTTATATTTGTATAAATCCATTATACCCAGCAATGGATTTTATAAATACCATGACTATAAAAACAAAAATAGAAAACAATCCATTAAATCCTCACATTCTTACATTCACTACTTTGCAATGCGGTACAGTAGGAAATGTTATAGCCGAGGAAGCAGTGGTTAAAGGAACGGTAAGAACCTTTGATATGGATTTTAAAAAGAAACTTCAAAATCAAATTTTAGCTGAAGCTGAAGAAATAGGAAAAAAATATAGTTGTTCAGTATCATCCCATTACAATGTATATTATCCACCAGTTATAAGTGATAAGACTTTAACAGAGAAATTTACTAAGATTAGTAAAAAAGCCCTAGGTGAAAATAATGTTATGCCATTAGAAAAAACTTTTACAGCAGAGGATTTTTCTTTCTATTGCGAGAAAGTTCCATCAGTACATTTTAGACTTGGAATCTCAGATGGTACTAAAGGCGAAGCACCACTACATTCACCTAATTTTAACGGATCATTTGAGGCATTGTATTATGGTATATATACTCTTGTAAACTATGTTTTAAACGCGTAATCAAATTTTAATTTTATTGGGGGGAAAAGTTTTGTTAGGTACTTTAGTAAACTTTGGGGCTATAGTCATTGGAGGCATATTGGGATTACTCTTAAAAGGAGGAATTCCAGAAAAATTAAGCAAAACTATTATGAATGGTCTTGCTTTGTGTGTTTTGTATATAGGTATTTCTGGTACCTTAAAAGGAGATAATCCACTATTAATAATTATATCAATTGCAGTGGGAGCTTTAATTGGTGAGCTTATTGATATAGATAACTTACTAAGTAAATTCGGGGTATTCATTGAGGAAAAGTTTAATAAAATGACTAAAAATTCCCCTATTGCTGAAGGTTTTGTCACTTCATCCTTATTATTTTGTGTTGGAGCTATGGCAATAGTTGGTTCCCTACAAAGTGGTCTTGAGGGCAATCATACCGTATTGTTTAATAAGTCCATTCTAGATGGTATTTCATCAATAGTTTTTGCTTCAACACTTGGTATTGGTGTTATATTTTCTGCCTTTGCAGTATTAATATATCAAGGAGCAATAACACTACTTGCTACACTTATTCAAGGAATCTTAACAACTACAGTGATAAACAGCATGACGGCAGTAGGAAGTTTGCTTATTATTGGTTTAAGCTTTAATATGCTAGGTATTACTAAAATTAAGGTAGCGAACCTACTTCCTGCTATAATAATACCTATGATATATTCTTTTTTTGCATAGTTAAAGACTTCTATTAGTATCTAATTTAGAAAACAAGCAGTATAACTTTCTATTCATCTATAAAGTTATACCGCTAAATATAAATCTGTGAAAAAAATCGCTGAAGTAGCTTTCTTCAGTGATTTTTTTGTGCATCTACCTTTACTGTAAAAAAATCAGCTTACATAATACTTGTAAGCTGACTTTATATTATAAATTAAAATGCTTAGCTGCTGTTTCAATAGCTTTAAGCTTGTACTCTTGCTTTATCGCACAGGTAATTCTGATTTCAGAGGTTGTTATCATCTTAACTTCTATATTAGCTTCAGAAAACACCTTGAATAGTCTTGCCGCAACCCCAGTAGTATTTTTCATACCTAACCCTACTAGTGAAAACTTTGTTATATCTTCATCAATTAGTATATTGTCTTTGCTTGAAAAATCAGTCAGTATTTCCATGCACTCCTTTATTTCATTCTTAGGTATTGTGAATGATACATTTACTAAATTATCCATCGGAGCTGTTTGAGATATCATATCTATATTAATTTTTCTATTTGCAATAGCTTCAAATAAATCTGATAAAATATTTATATTAGAAGATAAGTTTTGTACCGTTACCGATACATCCTCATCGCTAGTTGCAAGACCTGTTACTGGTTTACTCTCTAAATTCATATCCTTTACCCCCTTAATTACTGTTCCTTTAATATCACTACAACTGAGTCCTACATATATAGGAATGTCATACTTTTGTGCGAGTTCAACACTTCTAGAATGCATTACTTGAGCACCAAGACTAGCAAGCTCAAGCATCTCTTCATAATCTATAAAATCAAGTTTCTTTGCTTCCTTAAACTTTCTTGGATCGCAGCTATATATACCATCTACATCAGTATATATTTCACAGTCTCCTTTAAGCTTTACAGCCAGTGCCACTGCTGAAGTATCAGAACCACCTCTTCCAAGGGTTGTAATGTCCCCAATTTCATTTACTCCTTGAAAGCCTGCAACAATAACAATCTTTCCTTCGTTAAGACTACTTTCTATCTTCTTTACATCAATATCATCAATTAGAGACTTTCCATAAATACCTGAAGTCTTTATTCCGATTTGATATGCTGTATAGCTTATAGCATCATATCCTTTACTCTTTAACGCCATAGCTAAAAGTGAAGCGGAAATAATTTCACCTGTTGAAATTAACGCATCCATCTCTCTTTTGTCAGGATTGTCGCTAACTGACATTGCAAGATTAATTAAATCATCAGTAGTATCCCCCATAGCTGAAACTACTGCAACTACGTTATTCCCTGCATTTTTCTTTTTGATAAGTTTATCTGCTACTTTTTGAATTTTTTCAGCAGTAGCCACTGAACTTCCACCATATTTCTGTACTATTGTCTTCAACTAGAAGCCCCCTTTTTATAAAATTTCCCCAAGGCTGTTGCTGCTTAAATTATTATTTTCTACAAGTATTCTTTACACATCATTAGAAACAATCAATATTTATTATATGAAATGTATTATAAATCATTTTTTAAAAAGAATCTCATATTTGGCTTCAATAAAATAAATGCAGCCAAGGTACACCTTAGCTGCATAAAAACACAAAAATATTAAATACGCATCTCGTGTCACCTTGTAGCTCTCCACTTATAAATTTAAGTGACAACTATACATATCTTATACGCATAGCCAGAGAATATATTTGCTGTACACTCTCTTCGGCTGTTGCTCCTTTCTTCATGAATCATCGCCTACCAGCTACTCATGAGTACTTTTAACATCCAGCACCTCTACCCTAGGTTTCTTTAGATAATATTAAGTTCACTTTATGCTAACATATTATCAAAAACTTTTCAATACCTAAATTAAACATATTAAAATATTTTTCTCATTAAAGATATTTCTAGGCTTTGTATACATAAGGAATATTTATTCATTAATTGTATATTAATCGTAACATAATCTGTTAAGTCTTATAATATATTCATACACCGCCAATTGATTTTAAATTTATAAAATAATTAGATTGCATTTTTGGCTAACTCTTATTTATAATAATTATTAATTGATGATGATTACTATAGATGTGCCACTTAATTTCACCGCGGCGCTTAGCAGCATTAAACATTTAGATATATTACTTAGGAGAATATATATGAACAATACTTTTAACCACTTAATAAGCATTGCACCAATGGTCGATAAGACAGATAGGCATTTCAGATACTTTGCTAGACTATTAACTAAAAAGACTTTACTATATACTGAAATGATTACAGCTCAAGCAATAATAAATGGAGATAAAAAAAAGCTCTTAGATTTTAATCCTTTTGAAAACCCAATAGCTCTACAAATCGCAGGATCTAATCCTGAAGAGTTATATAAGGCAGTGAAAATAGCAGAAGAATGGAATTACGATGAGATAAACTTAAACGCAGGCTGCCCTTCAGATAAAGTTTCAGGAAATATGATGGGTGCATCACTTATGGCTTATCCCGAGTTAATAGCTGAAATGATTTCTTCAATGAAGAGTGCAACTAAAAAGCCTGTTACAGTAAAACATAGAATAGGAATTAGTAGTTCTAAAGTTATTTCTTCCTTTATGCCTTATGGATCCTTTAATGATTTCAACCATCTTTCAGACTTCATGAGCATAATAAATAAGGCAGCTCCAGATAGAAATATACTACATGCTAGAATAGCTATTTTAGAAGGCTTAAGTCCTAAGGAAAATAGAGAGATTCCCCCTCTGGACTACGCCATGGTATATACTATAAAAAAAGAGTTTCCAAATTCTATTATTGAGATAAATGGAGGAATCAAAACCTTGGATGACATACACCACCATTTAACACATGTAGATAGTGTTATGATTGGAAGAGAAGCATATTCAAACCCTGCTTTTATAGCTAGATTTGACTCTTTCTACGATTCTAAACCTACAGGACAATTGACAAGAAGAGCTATTATCGAAGGTTTCATACCATACATCAAGGACTTAGAAATCAAAGGGGAAAATACTCACTTAGCTTTATCACACATACTAGGTTTATTCCAAAATCAATCCGGTAGTACTATGTGGAAGAGATTGATTTCAACACCTTCAAATGGAACTAAAAGTAGTCTATTAAGTGATGCTTTAGCTTCTTTACCACAAGATGTACTAGATAAAGAGCTATGATATTTAAATTTTCAATTTACTTATACATTAAAAAAAGAGTTTGAGAAATCTCAAACTCTTTTATCAATCATCTTACTTTGTTTTAGGTGTATATTTGTGGTGTAGTAAATGATGTGCTCTACCTTCACCTGGAGTTCCCATATAAGTTTCATACATCTTTAATAATGCAGCATTTTCATGAGACTTTCTCTTTGCCATACCCTTATCTTGATTGTAAAGTACAGATGCTCTTACTGTCTTTATATCTACTGTTTCTAATGTAGCTGAGTTAACATGAGGTTGTCCACCACCATTTACACAACCACCTTCACAGGCCATAACTTCGATAAAGTGGTATTCCTTTTCTTTCATTCTGTTAGAGTTCATAAATTCGAATAAATTAGCAGATCCATTTACAACAGCAATGTTATAGTTGTTTCCACCTATTTCAACTGTAGCTTCCTTTATTCCATTTAAGCCTCTTACTATTTCGTAATCAACATTTTCAAGATCTTTCTTTTCAACAAAGTCTTTAGCAGTTCTTAATGCTGCTTCCATAACTCCGCCTGTTGCTCCGAATATAGTACCAGCACCAGTGTATTCACCCATAGCTGGATCAGCTATACCATCTTCTAGAGCTGCAAAATTCATTTTAACTTCTTTGATCATCTTAGCAATTTCTCTTACAGTTAAAACTGCATCAATCTGTCTAAGTCCGTTGATTTCCATTTCTGGTCTATCAGCTTCAGCCTTCTTTGAAGTACATGGCATAACTGTTACAGTAAATACATTCTTAGGATCTAATCCTGCTATTTCTGGATAGTATGTTTTAGTTGCTGTACCAAATATTTGTTGTGGTGACTTAGCTGATGAAAGATTTCCAAGCATTTCTGGGAAATAGTTCTCAACTTGTCTAACCCAACCTGGGCAGCAAGAAGTAAACATTGGGAATGGTCCATTTGCTTCTATTCTTTGAATTAATTCTGTAGCTTCTTCCATGATAGTCATGTCAGCTCCAAAGTTTATATCAAAAATTTTATCAAAACCTAAATTTCTTAAAGCCGTATAAGCTTTTCCTGTTACATCTACTCCAAATCCCATATTGAATAATTCACCTAAAGAAGTTCTTACAGATGGAGCCATAGCAACTATTACGTGCTTTTCTGGATCAGCTAAAGCTTCTTTAACTCTATCAATATGAAGTTTTTCTGACAATGCATCTACTGGGCAAGCTATAATACATTGTCCACATAATAAGCAATTAGTATCATCAAAGCACTTACCGCTTTCATTTCCTATAACCTTTTGTCCATCTTTTTCAACAAACTTTATTGAGCTTGTTCCAGTCTTCTTCTCACACTTAGCAACACATCTACCGCAAAGTACACATTTAGTTCTGTCAATTACAAGTGAAGCACTTCTATCATCAACGTATTCTGACTTATCAGCCACTACGAATGGTTTAGACGCTTTCGCTTTAGTTTTAATTACTAACTTTAAGAATTCACAGTTTTCTCTTCTCTTACAAGGTCCACACTTGAATTCATGTCTATCAAGCATAGTTGACACTCTTTCTTTTACGTGGTTTTGTACTCTTTCAGAATTAGTTGTTATAACCATTCCGTCTTCTACATATGTATTGCAAGAAGTTGCTAGTTCATCTCTTCCTTCGATTTCAACTACACACACTCCACAGTTACCAACATCGTTACAATCTTTTAAAAAGCAAAGTGTTGATATATCTATTCCGTTATCTCTAGCAAGTTTTAGGATTGTCATATCTTCATTTACTTGTACAGCATTACCGTTTAATATTATATTTTTCATTCTTTCACCTCTGATTAAAATATCATTTGAATAAATGCGACTTTTAGTAAGGCTTTGCCTTACATCTTGTACTTCTTATAATCAAAATCATAATGTGCATTTATATTTTAGCAGATTGTTAAAGAAAATCCTATGTAATATTTTAAATTAAATTTATTTTTTTCTCATAAAAACGTTTACAACGATGGTGTTATGAAAAATTTTTGTTTTTATCAAAAAAACCTATGTTTTTTTGATAATTTAATTAGTCTGAAAATTGGAAAATTAGCCTAATAACTTCACTCAGTTAAAGTTTAGCAATTTTGTCGGAATTGTCAATACAAAACTTTGTTATTTTTTTAACCTACTTTCCGTCAAATTTTAATCCTTTTTAGAAAATTTTCATAAATTAAGTTTCTATAGTATAGATCAACCACTTCATAAGTAAATTTTTATTTTCAAATTCTCCTCTCAGAACCTAGAGAGGCTTTGAAAATAGTTTTTGGAATGAAGTGCTTCATCTTTATATAAAAATGTACCATTTCGCTCCGAACTCTATTTTAAATTATTTCACGTCTTCAGTTGAAATAATTTAAAATAGAAGTTTATTACAAAATGGTACATATATATTGTTTTTATTTAAATTAATTTATCTAAGAGGATTCTTTGTGTAATAAGCTAAACCTACAGTTGCTGGGCCTACATGTAATCCTATAACTGGCCCTATATCACATAATTGTACTTTTGTTTTTACTATTTCCTCTATGGTTTTTGCTAGTTCTTTTCCTTCTATCTCTGAATTTATATGATGCACAACTACTTCACCTAAATTATTTTTATCTATATCTTTCCTAAAAGCTTCAACAATTGTGTCTATAGCTCTCTTCTTTGTCCTTACTTTCGCGAATATTGAAGTTTTTCCATTCTCAACAGTAAGTATAGGACGTATCTTAAGGAAAGCTCCTATTAGTGCAGATGCTCCACCTATTCTTCCACCTTTTTTTAGATAATCTAACGTATTAGGAACAAATAAAAATCTACTTCTTTGTTTCATTTTTTCCACTTCGTCTACAATATCCTCAATTGATTTTCCTTCATGAGAAGCTTTTGCAGCTGCAAGTACAGCATATCCCATCTGCATGCAATTTGACTCTGAATCAAGGATCTCTATTTTACCATCAGGATATTTGTCCAATATCATTTCTTTCACAAGATTTGCACTTGAATATGTACCACTCATTTCAGATGACAAAAATATCCCAACTATTGAGTTTTTCTTCAAAATTTCTTTTTCAAATATTTTATAAAGATCTTCCAAGCCAGGTTGAGAAGATGTTGGTATTTCATTAGATATTAATATTTCTTCATAAAAAGCGGCCCTATCCATAGTAGTTTCATTATAACTTTGACCTTGAAATATTACATTTAATGGACATACAGAAATATCATATTTTTTAATCAAGTCCTCCGGTATATATGAGGTACTGTCTGTTATTATTTTTATACTCAAGATTATTACCTCCAGTAAGATTCTTTGTCTAAAATTATACTCTTTTATATAAATTAATACAAATAATTCCTACTACTATATAATTTATAAATGCTTGTAAAAGATAACTTTTACAAGCATTTATAGAATCTTATATCAACTTTAATATAGCATATTTGGCCACATCTCTTATATCTTCTTTTAAATTGTATTGTATATTTTCAAACAACTGCTCACTATCAATAGCTTCTGAGGTTATAAAGCTTATTGCAATTTCAGTAATTATATCAAATCTATTAAGTTTCATTAGTCCCTCTAATGCAGCATATTCGTTATATTTAATTACTTCTTTGATTACATTCACAGCTTCAACTATATCTTGTTCTGTCTTTGATCTAAGTAATCCTTTTTTCTCAACAGCCTTGAATGTACTTAATGTTAGCATACAAAGATTCTCATCCAATAACTCTTCAACATCAGTTAAGGTTCTAGCTACATACTTTATGCCTTTATCTATCTGCTTGTTATAAAGATTTAAATCTTCCTTACCTAGCCCAAAAGCAATCAATGATAAACATGTATTTTCTATCCTGTCATATAAAGTACTTTCCTCTGAATTATCAAATGACCCTTCTGCAAATTGATTCCTAGCAATAAGTTTTAATAATTGATCTCTGGAAACTTCTTTCTTTGCTTCAACTTTAGGTCTACTTTTATTCAACTTTTCAGAGGTATTATAAAGGAAACGCGGCGAATCTATGAAATATCCACTTGCAAAATCTTTCAAAGCTTCCTCAGAAACTATAAGCGGAACTGTCTTTCTAATTATTGCTCCCAAAACTGGTTCTTGGAAACTTTCCACCATAAGAAGTTCTGTTTCTTCACTTAATATTCCGCTCTCTTTAGATATTTCTATTATCTTGTTCCTCATTGACTCAGCAATTTCTCCACGCTCGCCTCTCATTCTCTCACTTATAGATTCTATACGCATTCTACTCCAAGCTTTTCTTATAAGATCTACGTTTTCTTCTAAGTCAAAAGAATCCATATTTATAGTAACACTATAATCCTCTTCTCCAACCTTTCCTATTATGCTTATATCACCTTCAATAGCTCCCTTAACCAGTGCGAATATGGAGAACTGTTCTCTATCGTAAAGATACTCAATACTTCTTGGATAAGTTCTTAAAACCTCTAAATTTCCCCAGTCAATTTTTAACACATCTATCTGAGGACTATTTATTCTGCTAAATTGTCTTACTACCAAATCTTCAATTTTTTCATCATAATAAATGAATTCTGGCTTTCCATAACCTATCTCAGCAATTTTGTTTATAAAATAACTATTTACGGATGTGTCCATACCAAATGGGAATATTCTGTTATCACCAATGTTTTCTTTTACATAATTTAAGATTATATCTTCTTCTTCATCCTCCACATTATCATCTGTAAATAACAAAATCGTAGAATCACCTTGCTTATTTTTCTCATTTAAAGCTATCTTTAAAGCTTCGATCAGGTTTTCTTCCTCGCTGCTTGGTGAAAGCGAATTAATAAATTCACTAGCTTTTCTTAAGTTTTCTTGAGTATATAGCACCTTCCCTTGCTCTGAAAAAATTAAAATTTCCTCATCAAAAGCTATAATGTTAAAGGTATCATTGTCATCTAGATTTCTTAAACAAAGCTGAAGAGCATTCTTTCCTTGTTCTAGCTTTTCTCCCATCATAGAGTTTGATTTATCTAAAATGAACATATAATTATTTCCACTATCATTTAGCTCTTCATCAAGTTTTGGGAAAATATTTAAGTAAAGTATTGATTCTTCTTTCTCTTCATCAACGGTATAATACATGCCACTTGCTTCTATAGGACATTTTTCTGTTAGATCAAGTATAAAATCTCTATCTAATAACTCTCCATCCTCAAGAGTTATCTTGCATAAAGTCTCATCTTCTCTCTCTATATTTATTTTATGTGAAGACGATTCTATAAGCATCTCCCCCATGGACTTAACTATGATACTGAAATAAAACTTATTAGGTATTAATCCATTGGTTATTATTTTAGGAAGCACTAAGCTATATCCATCATCCTCATATGGCATATGATCCATATAAGATACCTTTATTTTTACTAGCTCGCTAGGTAATATATCTTTTATGGTTAGTTTATATAAATTATTCTCATAACTCTCTAATTTGAGTGGGTTAATCCCATCCTGAAGTACATCACTATAAATCTTCTCTACATCAGCTTTTCCTTCAACCACAGACTCTAAAATCCTATCTCCTATTCTAACTTCTAATCCAGTTAACACACCGGTTTCTGTCATTGGAAAAGCGTATTCTCCATCTATTGTTTTTCCAGTATTATTTTTAAATGATTGAGATAATGTGAACTCTACAAATTCACCGCATATATGACCATTAATACTCAATCTTTCTACTGTTACATCACTTAAGCTCATCATCTCGTTGCCTCCTACATCCTTCTATATTCTCTATCTTTATGATAGTTATATTTGCTTACATTAATAACTAATCTACATTTAACTCCATTACGGTGATTAATCATAACTTAAAAGTTATCTTTATTTTGCTCACCATATTTTTCTAGTCTTTTTTAAATTTTATTTCTAATCTTCATAATTGTAAAGAGTTTTTTTAATATTCTTAAAATAATAGTTTAGACAAAATCACTTAAATAGATTCTTATTAAGTAGAATTTTTTATAATTTTTCATTTACAGTAAAAGGAGCCTAGTTTATTTAATCTACGCTCCTTCAAAATATTCTTTAAATATAGTGTTATATTTAGCTAGATGCTGCTGATGCACTGGCTACGGCTGCGCAAGCTGCAGCAGTTGCTGCTTGCTGTTGAGCTATCAATATAGCATGTATACTATTTCCTACTGATAATTGTAAAACACCATTCTTTATATTATCTATATAGTGGCTAGCTACTATACTTGCTGCAATCATAGTTCTATTTGATGTATCTAAACTCCAAAATCCATATCCGTCTACAGAATGTATATAATCATAAACCTCTTTTATTTCAGAAACTAATGTATCAACATCAATAGACAATAATGCAAGGAGCCCTAAGGTTGCTAACGCGTCATACCTAAGCTTACATTTTTCACCTTTTAGTTTTTTATATAAAGCTACAGTTCTCCTGCAATTCTCTTCTACGTCACCTTCACTTAAGGCTAGTATATGAGATAATGTCTGTAACGAATTCCCTTTATAAAATCCATCTTTACTCAATACATCATAATAATTTTCTACTTTATTTAAAGTCTCTTCAATATTAAAATCTGTTGTTGCTAATATTGCAGCGTAAACATAGTCATCAGACGATGTTATCCAAAAGTGATTTTTCTTCATTCCATCGTAAAATCTCGCCATTCTTTCAATGCTTTTGTTCCACTGAGTTTTCTCAGAACTAGAGGCTATTGCATAAGCTGCCATAGGTAGATATGGACTACTTCTAAAACCACTACGTTTCATATGTTCATATACATCTTGAACATTACTGAACGAATCAGCATAATTTTCCTCACCCGATAATAAGTTCACAAAAATCAATTCATTTGTACCTCTAAAATATGATACCCAGCTAGTATGTGTCTTTATATAATCTCTTATCCTTAATAAAGTTTCCATCTCAGACTTTCTATTATCTATAGCTTGTGACATTGCTATGAAGTGCTTAACTAAGTTAGCTTCCCATCTAAATCCATGTTTTAATTTATGAAAATTATCGATCATTAAGTTAGTTCTATCTGCAATTAACGAATTCATAACGCCCTCCATATTAAACAGTAATTAATAACTCTTTATATAATATAGTAATACATATTATCCTATATGTAAATAATCTTTTTGTTAAGATTTCATATATTTTTGTTAACATTGATAATAACTAATCAGTACCCATAGAAGGTTTAATTAATGGCTATATTTAAGAGTATTGTTGAAATTAAATGGTTATAAAGGAGATGCTATATGAGCGAGCTATCAGAATTAATAAATATTTTTAGTTTTTTCTGTACTCTATCTATATACACCCATTAGCTCTTTTATTCCATCTAATAACATCATGACTAAAAGATATATGAAAAAAACACTGAATTTATCAACAGTATATTAACAAATTCAGTGCCTATTTCTTATATTAAATTTTATTTATCTCTATCCACTCATCTTTTAATAAACCGTATAGATACATAGAATATCTTTTGTAATCTCTTAGTATAAACTCTCTATATTCTCCCTCTCTCTTAAACCCAACAGATTCATACAATTTTATAGCACTAGTATTGTAAGCCAACACATTTAGTTGTATTCTATGAAAATTAAGTTCTGCAAATCCAAACTCTATTAAAAGCCTTATAGATTCTTTTCCAAGACCTTTATTCCTATATTTTGTATTTCCTATACCTATAAACAGTGTTGCTACTCTATTACTCCATATTATATCATCAAAACCTATCACACCAATTATCTCATTAGAAGAAACATCCCTCACAGCAAATATCATTCGCTCCTGTGTTCCTTTAAATTCTTCAAATACTTCACGAACCTCTTTTTCTCCCATTGGGATAGAAGGAATCATATCATAATATCTCAAAAAATCCGAATCATCATACCATGAATTAATGTAAGTAAAATCTTCATCTTTAATCGAATCGAGCTTTACATTTTCCCCTTTAAGTAGCACTTTCATAAGATAGCACCTTTATATATTAACTATATATTTCCTTTCAAGTCTTATTGGTTGATAAGCTAGCTTTGCTTTCCTAAGTCCTGCAATACCTCTATCTTCTTCTCTATTTATATATTTTATATTACATAAATATTCATTTACAAAAGATCTATTTATAAAAGCATATATTCCTTGATAATCTATATTCCCTTTTTCGATGTGTATTATTGCCATATCATCATTTACTATCTCACCAATAGTAAATCCAGCAATATCATCATCAACATATACAGCTATACCTATAGCATTTAAGGATTCAAGATTTTCTAGTACCTCTTTAACTCCTTGTTCTTCTATCACTAACTGCTCATCTAATTGATCTTTTTCTATATTCCACTTTGTTTCAAAGGCTATGCAATCTTCTAATACCTTCTCTTCCCTTATATCTCTTATCTCATATCTATAACTTTTTACAAATTGATTATATTTGTTTTTTTTGCTATGAAGCTTTTTTCCTGATAAGGTAGCTAGCTTTTCAGTTTCATATATATAATCAAAATTATCCTCATCTTCTTCTATAATGAGCTCTTCACCATATAATTCTTTTAACTTAATTAGAAAGTTCTCCTCAATATCTCTAAAAAGAGTCTTAATATTAGAATCTTCTTTCTTTATATTTATTAATTCATTTATTATAGACCTCAGATTGTCATTTGTATAACCAATTGGCTCCATAAAATATGTGCCTGTATGGTTTTCAGTCTTTTTTATGATTAAAGCTCCATCGAAAAATCCAAATTCAACCTTAAACAAATTTTTCCACAAATATAAAGTCAAATATGAATATTCATAAGTTGAAAACTTATAATTCTTTAAATATTTTTGAAATATATCCTTATCACTAAGCTCTAATGTTTTGAACTGTATCATTGGTATCCTCCTCTGATGTCTACATAACACCATGATTGTCTTAAAAATACTAATTATTCTATACTATATCTTAAATTTCGTCTGATTTACCATAGGATATACCCCATTGTCTCCTAGTTTCATCCATTATACTCATAACATCCTTAGAAAGCTCTAAGCTATTTAAATCATCAGCCTTATTCAAACTTAAAATACTATCATTCATATCTTCTACTTCATATAATAGTGCTTTATTCTTATCACCGCAACTTATCTTCTCTACAGTTCCATTTAGATATGTTATGATAGCTTCATCAGCTCTTGGATAATCCTCGACTGTTATATATGCTAGGTCACCTGCTATAACTGCTCTCTTAGGTAACTTAGCTCTCATGGTCAACGTAACTACAGCCATCTCATCCTTCGAATTTTTTAAAATTATCCCTGATTGTTCATCTACACCAGTCTCAAATTTCTTAACGGTTGTCATAATCTCATCAGGCTGTGCTGACAGGAACAATCTTGTAAGAGATAACGCATAACTTCCAATATCAAACAAGGCCCCTCCAGCCAATTCCTTATTAAAAAATCTATTTGTAATATCATATTCCTTACAGCTTCCAAATGAAACATTAATCATCTTTAATTGACCAATTGTGCCTTCGTTTATTAAGCCTTTTAATTTTTTAAATAATGGCATATGATATATGGTCATAGCTTCTGCTACAACTAGATTTTTCTCCTTTGCCAAAGAAATAATGTTGTCCAACTGATTTCCATTAAGTACTATTGCCTTCTCACAAAGTACATGTTTATTATATTGTAAAGCCATCATGATATATTCATAATGATTGCTATGTGGAGTAGATATATAAACTACATCTATAGCTTCATCCTTTAACATCTCTTCATAATTTCCATATGCCTTGCTTATTCCATATTGATTAGCAAAGGCTTCGGCTCTATCATAGGAACGAGAACCTACTGCATATACTTCTCCATTAACTTCCTTTATTGCTGCAGCAAAATCCTTTGCAATAAGCCCTGGTCCTAATATAGCCCATTTTAAACTCTTCATAAATACACCGCCTAAACAATTACTAATTATAATCTACTATAATTATACAACCTAGTTCGCTATTTTAACAAATATAATTTGGCGGATTCTCCTCATAAATAGCTTATAGCTTCAATTTCCTTTAAAGTTTATTGTTTTTACTGCTCCATCATAAGCCAATGATGAATTTTTAAAAATATTTGCAGCATTCTCAATATATTCTCCTGGATTCATCATAGCAGGGCTATAATGAGTTATAATAAGTTCATCAACATTAGCTTCTTTGGCAATAGTTGCACTTTCTCTAAAGGTCATATGTTTATTTTTCATAGCTTTTTCTATGTCCTCATCAGCTCCATAAGTACCTTCACATACGAATAAATCACTACCTTCAACAAATCCTCTTATACTTTCTATTGGTCTTGTATCTGTTATATAGCTTATCTTCATCCCTTTCCTCTCTTCTGCTAAAACCATAGATGGTGTGTATGTCTTTCCTTCAAAATCTTGAAGCTCATTTTTTTGTAATTTACTCCATAATACTTTAGGGACTTGATTTTCAATTGCTTTCTCTACATCAAACTTAGGAGATCTTTTAATACAAAAACTATAGCCAATACACGGACTGGAATGATCCAGTTCTGATGTGCTTATTTCTAGTTGCGCTTTAAGCTGTTGTTCTTCTTTTGCTGATGTATTTTTATCATTTTGAAACAGAACTGCTTTATCCTTTTCAAAATCTACTAGTATAGAGTCTTTAGGGTTCTCAATTATAAAAACTTCAAAAGCTAAATAAGGTATAACTACTTTTAATCCATCCATAACCTCGTATAGACCTATAGGTCCTATTATATATATAGGTTCTTCTCTACCACTATTACTTATTGTTGCTAAAAGTCCTGGCAATCCAAGTATATGGTCTCCATGAAAATGAGTTATACAAATTATATCTATTGATTTAAATCCCCATCCCAACTTTCTCATCGATACCTGAGTTCCTTCACCACAATCAATAAGTATCTTTCTGCCATTATATTTTAGCAACATTGAAGCTAGAAAACGTTCAGGCATAGGCATAGTTCCACCACATCCTAAAAATGCTAAATCTAACATTTTAATCACCTCACATATTTTATTCTTTATCTTTACTGATAAAGGTGAAACACTTCAATTGAGTCGTATATACCAGATTTTTCATTTATAATCTCTAAAATACGCTCGTTTAATTCCAGGCATATATTTACAAGTATTGTGTTAAGTTGTACTATTAAAGTAAGAATTTTAAGAATTATATAATAACAATATTAAATATAAGCATATAATTATAATTATACAATTATTTTTATATATTCACGTAAAACAATATAATTGCTATTAAGTTTTTAATAAATATATAAATCATTTAATTTGGGAGGTACTATAATGTTTTTAAACGAATTATCCAAAAAAGAATCAATACTATTTATTAACCTAGTTAAGAATCTAGCAAATGTAGACAAAGTATTTTCAGAAAAAGAAGAACAGCTAATATTAGAATATTTAGAAGAGCTTTCTTTAAATAGCTCAGAGGTGGACTCATTATCCTTTGATGAAACCATAAAAGCTTTAACTTCTTCTACTTCAAGAATTCAAAATATAATATATTTTGAATTAGTTGGACTTGCCCTAGTAGATGGCTTGTATTCAGCAGAAGAAACTGCTTTTTTATCTAAGGTAGCTGATGCTTTTAATGTTAATGAAGCTAAACAAACTTCTTTCCTTAACTTTTTTAAGGATATAAAAGATTTATATGAAATAACTGTTATTGATTATGAAAGCAAAATTTCTGAGTTAAAGGTTAGAATATCAGAACTATTAGTTTAATAAAAAATTCACTGAAGCGATTTTCTTCAGTGAATTTTTTTGCGCATCTGCCTTTCAGAATGTATATGAGGAAACTTACAGGCGAATAAGTTTTATTTTTTTATTCTTTTACCTTATATTTCATTTTAAACCCGTTACGCATTCATAACTACAGAAATTATTAAATTTAAAATACATAAAGAATAAAAAATTCCATAAAAGGAATACAAAAGATAATGAATCTCATTTACATTTCTTTTTAACTATGATATAATTTTTCTTGGCTGTCTGGTATAAAGTTTGAAACCGCGAAAATATATTTTATTGGAGGATTCAAATGGCAAGATCAATGGGACCAAGATTTAAAGTTGCAAGACGACTTGGTGTAAATGTATTTAATCACCCTAAAGCATTAAATAGAGGGATTAAGAAACAAAAGTTATCCGAATACGGAGAACAACTTTTAGAAAAGCAAAAACTAAAGGCATATTATGGTGTCCTAGAAAAACAGTTTAGAAGATATGTTTTTGAAGCAATGAGTTCAAAAGAAAAATCTGAAGTAGTTCTAATTCAAAGATTAGAACTGAGATTAGATAATATAGTCTATAGAATGGGCTTCGGTTCAACCTTAAGACAATCAAGACAAATGGTAACTCATGGACACATAAGGGTCAACGGTCAAAAAGTAGACATCCCTTCTTATAAGCTAAAAGTAGGTGACGTAATTTCACTTAAAGAAGCTTCAAAGAAGACTGAAATGTTTGTTGAAAACTTTAATTCTATATTACCTACTGTAAATTATATAGAAAAGGATATTGAATCCTTAAGTGGTACTATAAAAAACATGCCAAACATAGAAGACATCCCTGTAGACGTAAAATTCCCAAAGATAATAGAATTTTACTCAAAGAACTAATTATGTGTGTTAATTATTCTGATTTTTTATAAAATCAGACTTTTATAAATTTAGATTAATGAATAAATTAAGCTATACTTAAATCACAATTTAAGTATAGCTTTTATTTTTTATTAGTCTATTGAATTTACTTTTTTTCTTTTAATATACAGATATACCGGAATTCCTATGAGAGTTATACAAACCCCATATAGAGCATTATATTTATCAGTTATCATTGTACTTATTATAATATATACTCCCCCAACTATTCCTATTAGAGGAATAATTGGATACAATGGAACTGAATATTCTCTTTTCATGTCTTTATACCTTGTTCTTAATATAAATATACCTGCTACTGTCATTACAAAGAATATCCACATTACGAAAACAGCTAAGTTTGTAAGCGTATCGAAAGATCCTGAAATTACATATAATATAGCCAAAAATACTTCAAATATAAATGCATTCATTGGTGTACTAAATCTCTCATCAACTTTACCGAAGAATTTTGAAAAAGGCATTAATTTTTCCTGAGCCATAGCATATGGAATTCTAACTCCAGTCATCAAATAACCATTAAGAGCTCCAAAAATAGATATCATTATACCACCTGCAATTAAAGCAGCTCCATTACTTCCAAACAGTATTACTGATGCATCAGATGCTGGCTTGTTAGATGCAATTATATCCCCTAACGGCATAATTTTTAACAACGCTATATTCACTAAAATATATACAGCAATAATTATAGTAAGGCCTATAATTATTGATCTAGGCAGGTCTCGTTTAGGTTTCTTTAGTTCACCAGCCATATTACCAACACTTATCCATCCGTCATATGCCCATAAAGTCCCTAAGATAGCTGCACCAAAGCCAGCTAACCCTGAGCTTCCACCTTTTACTACATTTAAATTTATAAAATTATGCTCTCCACCATTTATCAGACCAAATGCTATTATTACTACAATAGGAATAAGTTTAGCAAGTGTAGCAATAAATTGAACCTTACTACCTAGTTTTGTAGATAGTACATTAATAGTCATAATAAATAATATAATAAAGATTCCAAGTATCTTTTGCCCTGTTTTAGATAAGTCTATAAAATATGTAGCTTGTGTTGCAAAAACGATAGATAAGGCAGCTACTACTCCTGGTACGTATATAACAGTTTGAACCCATCCAAATAAAAAAGCCCACTGTTCCCCATATAGCTCTTTCAAATAAGCAAACACTCCTCCAGTTTTAGGGATTGCTGCCGCTATTTCTGCTACAGTTAAAGCAGATGCCATTGTTATGATACCACCAGCTATCCATGCACATATACCTAACAATGAACTTCCTGCATTACCAAAAACTGTTGTTGCTTTAAAGAAAATCCCTGAGCCTATAACTATTCCTATAACCATTGTTATAGCTTCAGGTAACCCTATTTCTTTTTTCAAACTACTTTCGTCTAAATCCATCTTTTTGCTATTATCTTTTGAATTCTTCATAAGCTTCATCCTTTCTGTACATTTTTTCTTTAGGCTATGTTTAAGAATATTGTTGAAATTAATTGGTTCTTTAAACTTTAAAGATACATAGGTATATTCAGTTTTGTAAACCTTTATACTCTTAATATGCGTTATTATTTTTACTTTATTAGATTTACTAAAGTAATGCTATTTATTTATATTTTCACTTTTACATTATATAATTCTATAGACAAAAGCACTCTTAGTCAACTTTCGATAATATATTTATAAAACAATTATGCATACTCACTATATCCGGCTTAACTGCCAAATCCAAAAATATCTTAAAAAATTGAAATATCTAAGTTTATTTAACTTAAAAGTTTTACATTTTCTGATAAAAAAACTGCACCTAATAGGTACAGCTTCATGTTTCTAACTTATTTTTTCAATTATATCTTCAACTCTTTTTTGCGATTTCTTTCTACTATACAATCTCATAGCTGTTAATATTGCACCTATTGCACATATAAGGCTAGCTGCTAAGTATGAGTATCTCATTCCGTATACAAATACATCCTCTCTACCTGGAACAAAGTTAGCAACTTGATATCCAATCTTATAACTCATTCTATTGTATAATAGGGCAGTTGATAAAGAAATTCCAAAGTTCATACCTAGATTTCTAACTAATGCATTAACACTTCCTGCTATACCTAATTTACTCTTAGGAACAGTTGACATTATTAGAGAATTATTAGGCGATTGAAACATTCCATTTCCCATTGATAGTATTGCCATAAATATAATTAAGATTATCATTGAAGAATTTTGATTCAAAGTTGACATTAACATTAATCCAAAGCTTGAAGCTATAAGGCCTATAAAAGTTAATACCTCTGATCCAATCTTATCTGACATATGACCGCTTATTGGAGCTATGAACGCTAATATCAAAGGTGAAACCATCATAAATAGTCCTGTAACTGAAGATGATAGCTTCATAACATCCTGTAGATAAAAAGGCTGAATTATATTAGAACAACTGATGGCAACAAAAGATATAAACCCACAAAAAACACTGAGAGAAAATAGCTTATTCTTAAATATTGAAAGTTCTAACATAGGCTCTTTAACTCTTTTTTCAACATAGATGAAAGCTGTGAATGATATCATAGCTATCAGCAAGCTACCTAAAATAATAGGATTGCCATATCCCAATTGTTGTCCTTTTATAATGGCTACAAACATCATAACAATAGCTATTGTAAATAATGCAGCTCCTTTTAGATCAAGTCTTTCATTTGATATATTCCCCTTAGACTTAGGAAGAATCTTGTATGACATTACAAAGGTTATTAATCCAATAGGGACATTTATTAAGAATATATATTTCCAACTTACTAAATAAACTATGAAGCCACCTAATGGAGGTCCAACCATAGTACCTAAAGCCACTGCTGTACCTGACATCCCCAAAGCTTTTCCTCTTTCATGCGGCGGAAAAACACTTGTTATTATTCCTTGACTTGTTGACATTGTCGCTGAAGCACCAATTGCTTGTATAATTCTAGCCGCTACTAAAAGCCATAATGAATTAGATAACCCACACATTAACGATCCTAAGGTAAACATAATTATTCCAAAACTAAATACCTTAGTTTTACCTTTTATGTCACCCAATCTTCCAAATATAAGAATTATAGATGAAATAGTTATCAAATAGCTTGTTACTACCCACTCAATTGAAGCCATATTAACATTAAGCTTTTTTGACATTACAGGCAGTGCTACATTTACTATGCTACTATCTAAGCATGACATAAAAGTCATAAGTACAACATTAAATAATATAAGCCATCTATTTTTATAGATCCTATCATTTACATTCTCCATTATTTTTGTCCCCCTCTTCTTTACTCATCTTATAGTTTTTTGCATTCTTTAATGCATTATTCAAGAAAGCAATCACTTTATCAACATCTTCCTCATGCGATCCTAAGGAAATTATATCAATCCAGTCTCTGATTTCTTTTTTTATTTCAGGTATGATCTTCCTTGCCTTATCACTCAAAAACAGCCTATAAGCTCTTGAATCTTCTTCATCAACTTCTTTCCTTATGTAATCAAGTTCTATAAGCTTCTTTATAGTTCTAGCAGACATCGCCTTATCAACATTGAGTTTTTTACTTATACAATTTTGACTTATACCTTCATGATTCTCAAGAATCAAAATATACGAATACATTCCGCTAGTAAGATTAAACTTTTCTAATGAAACATCTAACTGAGCTTGGGTAGATCTGTATAACTTATTTACAAGCTTAATTAGACTAGTTCTGCTATCATCCATATGCTTCACCTTCTTCTAAAAACATTTCATATTTTCTTGTATTTGAATCTGCAAATGCGCATTATATTAGTAAACTACATATATAAATATGTACTATTATACTCTTCAATATTCTTTTCAAAACTCTCCTTATTTCTAAATATACTAAACTTAAAATATCTGCCTTATTATAAAATAATTTGTGTATAGATGCGTTACCAAATATTATACTATCACCATATAGTTGACTAGTCAACCATATAGATTAAATTAAAACCACTTTATTGGCTTATTATCTTAACATTAATGTTTCAATAAAATGGTTTGCTAATCTAAATATGTTATTTAATTTTCTGTATTACACTATTTTTCTCATATCTAGATATTTCTTAAGTATTGGTTCAATTCTTAAATATGCTTCAATTATCTCTTCTGGGATATCAACATGTTCTATAAAGTACTTTCCTTTTGGTCCATAACCATATTCGTCATCTTTTAATCTCGGTATTTCCCCCATTATTAGTGATAAGTATCTATCCACCTCCCATATTCCGTCTATATTTGTATTTTCAAATATAATTTTATTATTAAAAAGTTTCACTTTAGGCAAGAATGGAGCATAGTTTATAAATTTCACTTTATCCTCATCACGCCATGCTTTTCTAAAAGACGCATCACTTCTAAGCTGCATTGTAGGATCTTGAAGCAATATAATCGATCCAGCTTCTATATTCAACTCTCTTAACATATCAAAGGCCTTATATGCATTATCTCCACAGTTAGTTGATTGATTTTCTATAATTATATCATTTTCACTTATCCCATATACATTAATAAGAATTTCACATATAATCTCTGCTTCTGCTTTGTCTTTAGTCTCTATAGCTTGATATTTATTATTATTTTTTACATTGTTTATTAAGTAAGAAGTAGAATGACCTATTCCCCCTACTACCATAATTTTATCAGCTATTCCATCCTTAAAAATTTTTTGAGTTACTTCAATAGTATTAGTTATACTATTCCCGAGAAGAAGAATTATATCAGCTTTCTTAATTCCGTACCTGTTATGTAATTCATCACAACTCAACTGATTTATATCTCTTTTGGCTAAAAACATTCCTATCATATTTATATCATTTATGATTTCCTTATTTAGAACATCATTATCTTTAATCATCTTTAACTCTTCCTTTCATCCACCTTTTATTTCTCTTATCTTAAATTACAATTTATAAACATTTATGATTAATTATATAATATACCATTCTCCTTGTATTTATATATAAAAAGCATATAACTAGTACATAGGTAGTTGAATTTCAACACTTATTGTTTTAAAATTTTAATATAGAAGGATTCCTTCCTAATTCAATTTATATTTTTAAGCTCTGATCAAAATCTGGCAGAGCTTCAAAGTAATTTTAGATTAAAAGTTATCCATCTTTAACAGCATATAAGGCAGAGTAGATTATAGTGCGTTAAGTGCCAGTTGGACGGGAAGTTTGCCACTGGACGAAAAATCTTAAGGATTTGCGGTACTATAGTTGCATTCCGCTGCCACATAAAAGAGCATTTATCTCTTAATGTGGTTTATTTGCCATAATTAAAGAGAGGAGGTGCTCTTACTTGAAAAATACAAAAACCCTTGTCTTGTTATCACTTTTCATTACTTTACAAATAATACTTACAAGATTTCTATCAATTCAAACTCCAATATTACGTATTGGCTTCGGATTTATTCCATTGATATTTTCAAGCATATTATTTGGCCCAGTACTAGGTGCAATATGCGCAGCTACTTCAGATATATTAGGGATGCTTATTTTTCCGCAAGGAACTTATTTCCCCGGATTTACCTTAAGTGCTTTTTTATCTGGACTTATCTATGGAATTATTCTTCACAAGAAGAATATATCAATTTTAAGAATATCCATTTCTTCAATTTTTGTTAAATTGATTGTAGATATTGGATTGAATACCTTTTGGCTATCTATTATTACAGGTAAAGCTGTAGCTATACTTTTAATTCCTAGGCTAACCAAAACACTAATAATGATTCCCATAGAAATATTTTTAATTTATGTGTTGTGGAATTACTTAGATTCAGCTATAAAATCAGAAGTAAACTAAAAATCAAGGCATCAGCGAATATTCACTGATGCCTTACTAATATATTGATTTTTCCCATTTCTAACAGGTACATCAGAACTCCTCACTGCTCTGTTGTGAAGTTCCTATCTTTAAATTTATTGCAATCATCCCAATTAAAATTAAAAGCGACCCAATAAGACTATTACCAGTAAGTTTGTCCCCAATAAATATAGAAAATATTGCCCCAAAAACAGGCTCTCCCAAATAAATTATAGCTGCATGAGTTGGATTAGTATATGGCTGCATTTCATTTTGGACCCACATCGCTATAACAGTACAAAGTATTGTTGTTACTAAAAGTGCTATAACCACAGTTTTAGTGAATTCAAAATGTAGCTTTTCAATTCCAATAGCTGGTATAAAACTAAATATCCCAACTATAAATAGTTCTAAAGATGTTAAAAGCCCAGAATCTACTTCTTTTGCATACTTGTCTACAAGTATTATCTGAGCAGCAAAAGCAATTGACCCTAAAAGGGTCAAAAAGTCTCCAAAATTAATTCCTGAGGCTCCTTTTGCAGATAAAATGTAAAGACCCACTAAGGATAGTAAAATACCTATAATTGTCTTTATATCTGGAATCTTCTTATAAATGACTGCCAACATAACTGGCACAAAGACTACATTTAATCCTGTAATAAAAGCAGATTTGCTTGAAGTTGTATATGTAAGCCCAACTACTTGAAATATAATACCTATTAGTAGTGCTACTCCTATTAAAGCTGCTATTTTTAAATCTCTAGGTTTTATAGTTTTAAATTTTTTATGAAAAAAAGCCGTTAAAATTATTGCTCCTAAAGTATATCTTATTGCAATATAACTATACGGAGGAATTGTTTTAAGAGCTACGCTCATTATTGGAAAACTTAGCCCCCAAAAAGCCGTAACCGTTATAAGATATAGATCTGCCTTCATATCTTTTGTCATTATTTTACTCCTAATTGTTAAATAGTAAGATTACTTTTCTTTATAAGAAATATCTAGTTCTAACTTATCTCCATTATCAAAGTTTAATGGAATACTTATTACAACTGAATTCGCCTGACTAATTTCTATATTTGTACCTGTCATTATGATAGGAGGAGTTATATCAATGCTTATATTGTTTGAGTAGAATATTGTCGCTGCATTACCTAGAATCATATTGCACAACTCAGATATAGCACTTTTGGCTATCTCATCTAATTCTTTTACTTCCATACCACCCATCATAGCAGATACAATCTTCAACGCTAAATTTCTATTTAGAGAAATGTTAACACTTCCTTGTATCTGTCCAGTTAGTCCTATAAGTACCACAACAGCATCAACTGAATATGGAATTGTTTTTTTATAGATTTTACCTAAACTAGGATTAAACCCTGTAATTTGATTTATAACATTTTTACTTGCTTCTACGATAGGATTAATATATTCTACTTTCATCTTAAGCACTCCAATCTCTTATGTTATAGGTTATTGAATAAATTATAGCATTTTTATTATTTACATATCAAATTAATTTTATAGATAAACAATATATAAATAATTAGTATAAAAATATGTAATACTGTCAAAACATTTGTCAACTATTTAAATTTTATTTTTTTACTTATCTGCCTTTTCTTGATACATGTAAGATAATTCAGGGAGCTTATATAATCTTCTTTTTTCTTTAGATTTACAATTATCCCCTTCGTATATTCTAGAATTTAGTTTTATTATAATTCCTTAAAGAACAAAAAAATCGTTAAAGCGATCTTGTTTAACGACTTTTTTTGTGCATCTGCCTGATTTAATGTATATGAAGAAAACCTGGCAGATGAATAAGTTTTATTTTTTAATTGCAATTATATATAATACTTTATTTTTCTTTTACAATATTTTATCTAGAGATATATTTACTTCAAAAGGCATATTATTAACAAACATTTCAATACATAATACTTTATTAGAACTTGCTTTAGCTGTGAACTGTCCATACATTAGTGTAGGAGTTGATATATCGATATGAATGCCTTCTCGTTCAAAGCTAATACATGCATTAGCTGTAAGCATATTAGTGAGCTCAGAAATAGCGCTTTGTGCCATTTCGTTTAATTCTGGCACAGGCATTCCCATCATCATAATCTGAGCAATACTTTTTGCTGCATCTATTGTTGTAGTATATATGACGTTACCTTTAACATCGCCTACTATTCCTAAAATAATTATTACTCCAGGACTTTCTACTGAAGCTTCTTTTACCCTCACAGAGCCTTTCCTTATTTCATTAATGCCTAATTGAGGAAATACATTAGAAAATGCATCAAGAAAAGGATTTATATATTTGACATCCATTCTCCATCCTCCTTTTTAAAACCAACATTCATTTTAGCTTTTCTTTTTAATACTTTTTTCGCAATATTTTCTGAGGTCTCATAAGATATATCAAATATTATTCTTCCAGAGTATTTACCTATTATTCCTATTGCAACTGAAATACCTTTGGATATTTGCTCAATAATTTCTCTAATAATAGCTAGAGAAAATGGTGAATCGTCAACTATAACAATTTTTGTTTTCGCCAAAAATAAACACTCCCTATCTAAATAACATATTGTAAATATCGAGCACTTTACTATAATTCTTTACTGAATTTAATTTAAAAAATGATTTTATTTTCAGACAATATAAGTTCTTTAATGATATAAATATCTTTTTATGCTCATATAAACTGAATATTAATAGAAATAAATGAAAAAATAATGTAAGAAATCAATTTAATTCTTGCATAAAATGGATTAAAGTTATACTATTAAATAATGAGCTAAATGCTTATTATTTTGGAGGTGTTGTATATTAATAAAAATTTAGATTTAAATGAAAATATAAGAAGTAAGGAAATAAGATTGTCTGGTGAGAATAGTCAGATTATGAAAACCGAAGACGCTTTAAGATTAGCAAGAGAACAAAATCTTGATTTGGTTATGATTTCTCCCACTGCTGTTCCACCTGTATGCAGAATAATGGATTACAGCAAGCATTTATATGAGCAATCAAAGAAACAAAAAGAAGCTAAAAAGAATCAGAAAATAGTAGAACTTAAAGAAGTAAGATTAAGCCCTACTATCGAAGAGCATGACATAGATATAAAATGTAATAATGCTAAAAAGTTTTTATCTAGTGGGAATAAAGTAAAAGTATCAGTTAGATTTAGAGGAAGACAAAATAACACTGCTGGCACTGGCTCTAAGATTCTTGAAATCTTCATTAACAAGATTGGGGATTTAGGTGTAGTAGAAAAATCCGCTCAGTTTGAAGGAAGAAATATGTTCATAATTATCGCGCCAAAAATTAGTAAATAAACTGATTATTCATTAATTGAATTTATAGAAGAAGCCTATAAGCTCCCATGCTTATAGGCTTCTTCTATAAATTTATAATTAATTTTCTTTTTAAAAATTTCCTAAGGGAAATTATTGACATATACACATATCTTGTGATATCATTAAAATTTGCTATTTTTTCATTAATATATTATAATGAATTAAGTAGACTATTCACATGGAGGTGTTCTGTTGTTTAAAATTGGTGATAAAATTATTTATCCTATGCAAGGTGCCGGTATAATAGACAGAGTTGAGGAAAAAGAAATTTCTCAAGTCAAGTGTAATTATTTTATAATAAACATGGTAAATAATAGTATGCAGGTTATGATTCCTAAAGATAAAATATCAACTTCTGGTATAAGACCTATATCAGATGAGGAAACACTTGAACTAGTATTACAAAGCTTTACTACTAATGATGCACAATTAGATGATGCTCTTAACTATAAAGAGAGATATCAAACAAACTTAAGAAAAGTTAAAAGTGGTGATTTGAAAGAAGGTTCAGAGGTAGTTCGTGATTTACTACTACTAAATAGCAAGAAGCCACTTAATTCTAGTGAAAAACAAATGTTAAACACTGCAAAAAAGCTATTAGTTGGAGAAATATCTTTAATCAAAAATATATCTGAAGCAGAGGCATCTAGCTTAATTAATTCAGTTATATCATAAGTTATATTTATTACAAAAAGCTACTGACATAACGTCAGCAGCCTATTGTGCACTTACATATTCGTATCATATTTATAATCTCATTTACATTACATAGCCTTTCTATATATTTTTATAGAGTGACTACACGCTAAACTAAGCTTTACGATTTTAGTTTCTCAATTTTTAATTTATTAGTGTAAGCAGTGCATATAACTCTCTGCTTTACTTCCATCAACTATGAAACTCTGTCCCTTGGAGCAAAATACCGATGAAGAAGTATACTCAATATCAGCTTTTTTATCATATTTAATTTTAGCTATTACTTCTTCTTCGTTATGACAGAGATCATACCCGTCAAAAATAAAATTAATTCGACCTCTTCCACTACTTATATTGATAAATTCCATTCCATAGTTCATAAGTTTAGAGACAGGACCTCTACCAAATATAATTACTTTATCCCCCTCAATTACAGGGGGTTCACATTGTGAACTTAGCTTTTCCATATCAGAAATTACTCTTCCCAATTGTTCAAGTTGAACTTCAATTCTAAATCTATAATAAGGCTCAAGTATTCTACTATTTGCCTTTTCAAGACCTTGTCTTAATGCTCTTAGTGTAGCTTCTCTAAAATCTCCTCCACTAGTATGCTTGTTATGAGCACGTCCAGTAAGCAACGAAATTTTTATGTCAGTAATGGGAGCCCCAACAAGTATCCCCTTATGATCTTTTTCAAACACATGAGTTTTTATTAAATTTTGATGTCCTACTGTCAAATCATCTGCATGACATAAGTTTTCAAACTTTATTCCTTGGTTTCTATCTCCCGGCTCTAATTTTATGTGCACTTCCGCATAATGCTTTAATGGTTCAAAATGTCCATATCCAACAGTTATTTCTTGGATAGTTTCTTTATATAAAATTTCACAAGGGCCAAACTCTATAGCTATTTTAAATCTCTCTTCTACTACTTTTTTCAATACTTCTAGCTGAATAGTCCCCATAACATGTATTTGTATCTCTTTTAAACTTTCGTCCCATACTATGTTCAAGGAAGGATCTTCATCTTCAAGTATTCTAAAGTAACTCAATACTTCCTTTTCATTTAGAGTCTTATCAAAAATCACCTTTGATTTAAGCGTAGGTACCATATCATAAGTGGATTTTTCACCAACTTCTCCTATTACATCACCGGCATTAAATCTTGTTAGTCCAGTGACTCCAACTATTTCACCAGCAACAGCTTTATCAGTTGTTATAAATTTATTTCCATTATAAATTCTTATTTGATTTATCTTTTCAACTATATCTTCCTCTGAGACTTTAATTTGATCTTTTACGTTTAAAACACCAGCTGTAGCTTTAATATAACTTATTCGATTACCTCTTTCATCATATTTAACCTTATACACTCTACCACTAAACTCATTTATCTCAGAATAATCAGTATAAGTTAAATAGTCTAAGTTATCTAAAAACTCCTTAACTCCAATATCTTGCAGGGCAGATCCACTAAACGCCGGAAACAGCTTGTTTTGCTTTATCAATCCCCTTAATGAATCAACACATCTTTCATCTGTGTATGTATCATTAAGGTAATCTTCCAGTAGACGCTCATCTCTCTCAGCAATAAATTCTATCTGTTGCTCTTTTAAACCTTCGGTTCTAAGTGACTCATCAAAATAAATTATGTCAACTGTAAACTGTTTTCTAATTTCAAACATCAATTTTTCCAAATCAGAACCAACTCTATCTATTTTATTAATAAAGATAAACGTTGGTATTTTATGCATTCTTAGTAAATGCCATAAAGTCTCCGTATAGGCTTGGATACCTTCCACAGCACTGATTATAAGTATAGCATAATCCATGATTTTTAAAGCTCTTTCCATCTCAGGAGAAAAATCTATATGTCCTGGAGTATCTAACAAATAATACTTTGATCCATTATATTCAAAATTAGCTTGTTCAGAGAATATGGTTATGCCTCTTTCCTTTTCTATGCTATGATTGTCTAAAAAGGAATTCTTATAATCCACTCTTCCTCTATTTTTTATGCTTTTGGTAGAGAATAATACTTGCTCTGCAAAAGTTGTTTTTCCAGCATCAACATGAGCCAGTAGTCCAATTGTCTTATTCACTTCATCACCCTCAGTCAAATAAAAATATATATCTTAGATTATACCTGTTTACGATGCCTAAGTGCAATCCACTTCAAATGATGTATTATACTAATAAAAAAGTCTCTGAATTTAGTAATGCTTTTTACTTAGACTATCCTTAAGTAACTATATCAAAATAAGGAAAATTCAAATAAAAAACAAAAGACATATAAGCCCATTTAAAAATGGTTTTATATGTCTTTTTACGAATTCCTAAAATAACAGCATGTTGTTATTTATCTTATATAATTAACTGTATTTTCTTTTCTTGGAGCTGCTTTTGCGTTGTCATTAGCCTTATATCCAAAAATAGCTGAATATAATGGTTCATGTGTTTCAGGTATCCCTAATTTTTCTTTAAGCTCAGCTGCTTTAGGTGAATTGAATATGTAGTCTGAGCTTCCAAGCCAGCAAGACCCTATTCCTATTGCCTCTGCTGCAATCAATAAGTTTTCAGTTGCAGCACCGCAATCAGCCTTTGGAGCTACAGAATTCTTATCTCCTGAAACTATTATAAGTGTTGGTGCATTATAGTATGGCTTAAAGTTTGCACTTTGAGCTCTCTTAACCATTGCTTCTTGATCTGAGTTTAAAAGTACTTCCTTAAATGTTTCAGCAAGTAAATCTATTACTTCCTTATTTTGAATTACAGTAAAATGCCATGATTGTTGATTTATAGCACTTGGCGCGAATTTTCCTGCTTCTAATATTGTCTCTAATTCTTCATCTTTGATTTGTTCATCTTTAAAAACTCTTGTACTTCTTCTGTTTAATAAAACTTTTATTGCCTCACTCATTCTATTTGCCTCCTAAATACTATATAATTTCATAAAAATTGCTCCTTAACTTGTAACTATAGTTTTATAAATACTTTAAAATGTATAACAACTATTGTTTGGTACATAGTAGCAACTTATTCATATAATCCATTATATCTCTTTTCTCACAAAAGTAAAGCAAATATTTTTATATAATTTACTATAATAAAGTAACCAATATAATATTTGCTTCTATAGAGTTCTTAGTTCAACTTTTAATTTATATATGCTAAAAGTCATATGCACGTAATTTTCGAACAAGTATACATTAAGTTTCGATTCAGGCGCCCTATATTATTTCTTTTAATGAATTAATTAAAATGTCATTATTTATCCTATCTTTTATAGCAATTCTAAAGTTATATCTACTAACTCCATTGAAACCTTTCGGGAGTCTTATCAAAATATTGTATTCAAGAAGCTTTTTCTGTAACTCATAAGCATCCATCTTTTCATCTAAAAGCTCTAAAAATAGAAAATTTGAACTTGAAGTATAAACCTTTAGTCCATTAAGTTTACTAAGCTTTTCATATAAATACCGTCTTTCTGAGCCAATCCAATCCAAAGTGGCATTTATATACTCCTGATCATCGAAAATGCAACTAGCAGCTATTTCTGCAGCTGTATTTACACTCCACGGTTCCATATTTCTTTCAATACTCTTTATGAGGTCAATATTTCTAGTGACTCCGTATCCAAGTCTAATACCTGGAAGTCCAAAAAACTTTGTAGCAGCTCTTATTATAAGCAGATTATCATATTGGCTTATATATTCAACCATAGATGCATCTTTAAACTTTGGTGCAAACTCAATAAAAGCCTCATCTATTATAAGAAACGACTTAGTTTTTTGAAGACTTTTCAGTAGTTCTAAAAACTCTGTTTTCTCTATTAAAGTACCAGTTGGGTTATTAGGGTTGCATAATAGAACAACAGATTGTTCCTCAATATTTTCGATTAAGCATTCTAAGCTTAACCCTTCATACTCTTGCTCATATATATTAATTTCTTTTACCACCATTTTTGCCTTTTCCCCTGCCCTCTTATATTCAGAGAAGGTTGGTCTTGATATATATAGATTCTTGTATTCAATTGCTTCCAAAGCCCTATATATTATGTCTACAGCACCATTACCAGGTATTATATCTTCAATAGATACATTTCCAATATATCTTGCAATATTTTGTCTTAACTTTTTATACTCTCTATCTGGATAAACTGTGAAGTCTGCAATCCCTTCAAGCAATGCATGTTTAAAGCACTGAGGCACACCTAATGGATTTATATTGCTGCTAAAATCAATTATAGTTTTATTATGTTCATATATATTACCACCATGATATTCCACCTAAAATCACTCCTTTTATTATAAAAAATGCTGCAGTTGATAATATATAAGAGCCATACATTAGTTTAATCGAATCTTTTATATAATCAACTTGTAAGTCTTTTTTATTGACTCCAATAGTAGGTTTTTTCACCGGTTTACCAAAATAATAGTTGGTTCCACCTAGTTCAATTCCTAATGCTCCAGCTACAGCAGCTTCTGGATGAGCGGAGTTAGGACTTGAGTGCTTTTTTCTATCTTTCATAAATACTTTCGCACTATTTTTATAATCATATGATAATATAAATGCAGCAATCACCATCATTATTCCTGTTATTCTAGCTGGTATAAAATTCACAATATCATCAAATTTAGCAGACGCCCATCCAAAGTTTAAAAACATTCCTTCTTTATATCCAACCATTGAATCCAAAGTATTTACAGCTTTATAGGCCATGGCCAAAGGTGCTCCCCCTATAAACATATAAAATAAAGGAGCTATTATGCCATCAGAACAATTTTCTGAGATTGTCTCTATCACTGCTTTTGCAATCTGTTGCTCATTTAGATTTTCCGTATCTCTTCCAACTATATAAGAAAGTTGCTTTCTTGCTTCAACTATGTTTCCTTGCTTTAGTATCTTGTATATTTTAAGTCCTTCACTTGCTAAACACTTTGCTGCGATAGTTGTCCACATTATAAATATATTGAATACTATATATAAATAAATTGAAATACTCTTGCTTATCTTAAGTACAAAATAGGTCACTCCAAAACATAAACATACTGTTGTTAAAGTTAAAACAATTCCTGCAACCTTTAAAGCCATATCTTTTAGGTTCATCTTCTTTATTAAATTTTGAAACATGCTTATGTATTTACCTATAAATCTTACCGGATGAGGAAACCAATATGGATCTCCTAAAATAAAATCAACTATTAATGCTATACATATACTTATCATAAACCATACTTCCTTATTCTTATTAAGCTTATTTAATAAATTCCTCATCTTATATTGATAGTCCATTTTATAATTATTCAACTATAGATACACTACTTCATATTTAAATCTATCAAAATAAAGATTTGTAGTTTCATCTAAATCTGTATTTTGAGTTCAAGGATTGAAGGGTTTCATCTTTATAATCGACTATCTATAATATAAAGCATAAAATCACATAAATCGTAGCACTTTAGGTAGTATTTAGTCAATAATTAATATAAATTAGTTTTACTTATTGAAAATATAAATATTTATGATATAATTTTATTAATTTAATAATTCCGGTTGAAGGTGGCGGGATATATTTTAAACCGCTATTGGACGGAACTCTGGAGAGACTCTTTTTTGAGCACCGAAGGGGAAAACCATTTTCATGGCGAAACTCTCAGGTAAAAGGACAGAGCATTAAAAAAGTTTATGCATTTTTTCATGTATAATCCTTTTTAATATTCGATCTTCAGAGGCTAATACTATTATTAGGCTCTTTTTTACTATATAGGATCTAGATACATACCAATTTTAGTTACTTTTCTAGATTCAGCGACTCTTTTATTTCCAATACATAAAACATGTAATTATTACAAAATAAAATTATTAAGGAGAGATGATTCTATGAGATCACTAATAACTGTTATAGGAAAGGATAAAGTAGGAATAATATATGAGGTTACTTCTGTATTAAAAGAAAGTAACGTAAATGTTTTAGATATAACTCAAACTTTACTCGACGGCTTCTTCACAATGATAATGCTTGCTGATCTTTCAAAAGCAACTATAGATTTCGCAGAGCTAAAAATCGCTTTAGATACTTTAGGAACTAACTTAGATGTATCAATAAGAATTCAACAAGAAGCTCTTTTCAACTCAATGCATACTATCTAAAAAACTAAATATCATCGTACTGGAGGAATTAATTTTGATAAATACTCAAAACATACTTGAAACCATAAACATGATTGAAAAAGAAAAACTTGATATTAGAACTATAACTATGGGAATTTCTCTTTTAGATTGTTGTCATAGCGATGGAAAGATATCAAGACAACTTATATATGATAAAATCACTAAGAGAGCTGAAAATCTTGTTAAAGTAGGAAATCAGCTTGAGGCTGAATTCGGTATTCCTATTATAAATAAGAGAATAGCAGTTACACCCATATCATTGGTAGCCCAAAGTTCTAGTGATACTAACTATGTAGAATATGCTAAAATTCTTGATAAAGCTGCAAAAGAAGTTGGAGTAAACTTTATCGGTGGTTTTTCTGCTCTAGTTCAGAAAGGTTATTCTAAAGGTGATAGAATACTGATTGATTCTATCCCAGAAGCTCTAGCAGTTACTGACAAAGTGTGTGCTTCTATAAATGTTGGCTGTACTAAATCTGGAATAAATATGGATGCAGTTGCACATATGGGAGAAATAATAAAGCAAGCTGCATATTTAACAAGAGATAGAGATTCTATCGGATGCGCTAAACTAGTTGTATTTGCAAATGCAGTTGATGACAATCCATTTATGGCAGGAGCATATCACGGTGTAGGAGAAGCAGAAGCAATAATAAATTTAGGTATCAGTGGTCCAGGAGTTGTTAAGGCAGCTTTAGAGTCAGTTAGAGGTGAATCCTTCGATGTTTTGGCAGAAACAATTAAGAAAACTGCTTTCAAGATAACAAGAGCTGGTCAGCTTATCGCACATGAAGCTTCAAGAAGATTAGATACTCCTTTTGGTATCATCGATTTATCATTAGCGCCTACTCCAGCTGTTGGTGATTCAGTTGCAAGAATATTAGAAGAAATGGGATTAGAGAGCTGTGGTTGCCACGGAACAACTGCTGCACTAGCTATGCTAAACGATGCAGTTAAAAAAGGAGGCGTAATGGCTTCTTACCATGTAGGTGGATTAAGTGGTGCTTTCATTCCTATAAGCGAAGATGAAGGTATGATAGCAGCAGTAAAGAACGGTTCTTTAAGCTTAGAAAAATTAGAAGCAATGACTTGTGTATGTTCTGTTGGACTTGACATGGTTGCTATACCAGGAGATACTCCTGCTTCTACAATTTCAGGTATAATAGCTGATGAAGCTGCTATAGGAGTTATAAACAACAAGACTACTGGGGTAAGAATCATCCCTGTATACGGAAAAACTTTAGGTGATGAAGTTGAATTTGGAGGACTTCTAGGAACTGCTCCAATAATGGCTGTAAGCAAATATTCTTCTGAAGATTTTATAAAAAGAGGCGGTAGAATACCTGCACCAATCCATAGCTTCAAGAACTAAAATAATAATTTAGAGTATTAACCACTGGACTGATATTTTAATATTACCAGTGGTTTTTTTATTCTTTGCATAAGCTCATTAAGGCATCGGATAAATGACCACTTAATTTCTAGACGATTGTTTAACAGCTTCTATGTTTTAAGACTATTACGCATACTTATGTACATATTTAAGTAAATTATAAATTTTAAAAGAATAAAAAAACTTATATTTGACAAATTACTATACTATGTATAGACTTATGCAAGTTTTTTTACTATACTTATTAACTGTATATCTATGATTAATAATTAAATATGGATGTACCACTTCATATTTAAATCGTATAATAAAGGAGATTATTATTGTGAGCTCATTCGAAAAACTATTACTTCCTGTAACTCTTATTGAGGGATTAGCGAAGTCACAAATATCAACCCCTACTGAAATTCAAGAAAAGGTTATTCCTATTGCTTTAGAAAACAAGGATATTATAGGTAAATCACAAACTGGAAGTGGAAAAACCTTAGCCTATTTACTACCTATATTTAACAAAATAGATTCTTCAAAAAGAGAAATGCAGGCAGTTATATTGGCCCCTACTCATGAACTAGTAATGCAGATAGATAGAGAGATAAAACTTCTAGCTACAAATTCCACTTTACCAGTAAGCTCAACTTCTATAATTGGTGAAGTTAATATAAAAAGACAGATAGAAAACTTAAAAGTTAAACCACATATAATTGTAGGTACTCCTGGTAGAGTATTGGAGCTAATTAAGCTAAAAAAAATAAGTGCCCATACAGTTAAAACCATAGTTATAGACGAGGGAGACAGATTATTAAATGATAATAATATCGCTCCAGTAAAAGATATAATTAAGTCTACACTTAGAGATAGACAAATAATGATCTTCTCAGCTACCATAACTCCAGAAAGTGAAAAGGTAGCAAAGGAAATAATGAAGGACCCTGTACTAATTAAGTTAGATGAGGATAATAGCGTAAGTTCCACTATAGATCACCTATTTGTAGTAACCGAGCGTAGAGATAAGATGGAAGTGCTTAGAAAATTAATCCATGCTTCCGGTACGAAAAAAGCAATTGTCTTTATAAACAAAAGTGAAGAAACAGAAGACACTACACTAAAGCTTCAGTTTCACAAAGTAAAAGCTTATGGAATATATGGAACTAGCACTAAGGAAGAAAGAAAAAAGGCTTTAGAAGGCTTTAGAAGTGGTAAATATCAAGTATTAGTAGCTTCAGATATCGCTGCCAGAGGACTTGATGTAAAGGGTGTTACTCATATCTTTAATTTAGACCTCCCAGAGGATCCTAAAGAGTACTTACATAGAGTAGGTAGAACTGGTAGAGCTGGTCAAAGCGGAACTGCTCTTTCAATAGTTACCGATAGAGAACTACCAACAATACATAAATTTGAAAGCACCTTCAATATCAAGATGTCACAAAAGGCCATCTATAAAGGAGAAATATTAGAGTTAGATGAAGCAAAAGAGCTTAAGCATGATAATTATCAATCTAATCCTAATAAAAAGAAAAAATCTACAACTAAGAATGTAGTCCATAAGAAAAAGTAATTTATTGCTCTTATGTCAAAAAAATTGCTAAAGCTACTTTTTGACATAAGAATAAAAAATAAAACTATATCACTGAACATTGTTTCAATGATATAGTTTATTAAATTTGTGTACTTCTCACAAATCTACATATATCTATAAGGCTCTGCTGCCTCCCCCTAAAACCTGTGATTTAATATAATCAAATGGGAAGTTAACTCCTGGGCACTCAGTGGTTGGTTTCACATCTTTATGCCTTCTAAGATCCTTAATTCCGTACTTCTTCACTAAGTATTTAGATAATATTATAGCAGAATCTATTTGTTGCTGTGTTGGTTTTTCTACCATAAAATTTCCTTCAAAAGCTATTCCTAACGCTATATTATTAAATCCCGGTGCATGAGATCCAACTGCATTTTCAGGTCTTCCTCTATAAATTGTCCCATCTTTTCTTATATAGAAGTGATAGCCTATTCCAGCCCACCCTCTATTTACATGTAATTGATGTATTTCCTGAGGTGTTTTACCAAGCTCTACAGTATGATGATACACCAACATCTGAGGCTTCATTGTAAATTGTAATGGAGTTGCCCATTTGTAGTTCACCTCAACTATCTTTGGTTGAATTTGTCTATTGAATAAACGATTAAAAGCTCTTTGAAATTTATTCATTTTGTTCTCCTTAATATTTCTCTATATTAGCTTATGTTTTCTAACTCTTAGTGACACAAATTTATAAATTGATATAGCAATTTACCGTGATACTGTGTTAATATAGGTTGTACGTGAAAAATTTTTTATCAACTTCGGAGGTGGGCAATTTGTTTCATTCAAACATAGGAGAAATAGCAGCTTTAGCCACAGCTGTATGTTGGACTGTTTCACCAATAGCTTTTGAAACAGCTGGCAAGAAGGTAGGATCTCTATCTGTAAATTACATAAGATTAATATTGGCGTTCATTTTTATTGGTATCTATACTTTAGTTACTAGAGGTATGTTTCTACCTTTCGATGCTTCTTTACAGAATTGGACATGGCTTTTTGTTTCTGGACTTATAGGATTTGTTATTGGTGATCTCTTTTTATTTCAAGCGTATGTAGAAATAGGTTCTAGATTATCAACTTTAATTATGGCCACAGTTCCACCAATATCAGCTTTAGCAGGTTTTCTAATTTTAGGTGAAACCTTGTCTTTAAAGGATTTACTTGGTATGTTCATAACTTTAGGCGGTATCGCTTTAGTTATTTTAGTTAAAGATTCAGGCGAGAAAAAAATCAAGCTTTCTCATCCTATAAAAGGATTAATATACGCACTTATAGGAGCTTTCGGACAAGCATTTGGTTTGATTTTTAGCAAATTCGGAATGGGAAACTACGATCCTTTTGCTGCCACTCAAATACGTATAATTGCTGCTATAATAGGTTTCGGCATAGTTATAACTTTTGCAAAAGGATGGAAGAACCTTTTTAAAGCCTGTAAGGATACCACTGCTATGAGAAACATAACAATAGGTTCATTATTTGGCCCATTTTTAGGAGTTTCACTATCCCTTTTATCAGTACAATATACTACAACGGGGATTTCTTCAACCATAACATCCATTTCAAGGATATTGATTATACCTGCTTCAATTGTAATTTTTAAAGAAAAAACTACTGTAAAAGAAGTAATAGGTGCTTTAATTACAATAGTTGGTGTAGGTATTTTATTTTTATAGATATGACAAAATCATATTAATTCTTTGCGTAGGCTCATTAAAGCATAGGCTTGATAACCACTTAATTTCAACATGTTACTTTAACACGAAACAATAAAAGCACTATCAGAGCAATTAAACCTTAATCTCTGATGGTGCTTTATATTTTCTTAGGAATATATGTCATTTAACTTATTAATCTCTTCTTTGATTGCATATTTTAATTCAGGTGGTTCCACAACTTTTGCTTTGCTACCAAAGCTTAATATCCATCCAATAGCAGATTCATCATATACCATATGAACTACAGCTAAAAATGTTGTATCTGCTTCTCTAATTAAATCAATATTTTCTTTAAACTCACTTATAAGTTCAGGCTTCAGGTCATTATGAAATTCAATTGTGATATCAGTTTTAATTTGTTTTCTATAATCAGTAAATTTCTTAGCAGTATCGTTCGAACTAAACACCGCCTGCTTCAAAAAATACCCTCTCTTGTTTTCTGAATAGTCACTTATGTCATAACCTAGTTCTTTTAAATTTTTTATGTACTCATATATAGTCCTTCTGTCAATCTTATCTCCGGTTCGTTCTTCCATCATCAGTAATATTTTTTTCATAGATAGCATGTTCTTATCATCACTGTGTTTACTTAAAATGTCAAAAAAGGTATAAAACTTAATATAGTTACTAGCCATAACATCACCTTTTTCCATATACTTTATTTATATTATAAAATCCACAGTGGCAAATAACAATATATTTATTTTATATTATTATGCTTATGTTTAAGAGTATCGTTGAAATTAATTTGTTATTCAGGAGATGCTATATGAGCAAGCTATTAGAATTAAATGATTTTTTCAGATGGAATGGCGTTAATAAACTGTACTGTTCGAACGTAGTGAGTTTACAGTTTTAGCCATGGAATATGACAAAATCATATTAATTCTTTGCGTAGCTCATTAAAGCATCGGATGACTAACAAATTAATTTAACAACTGTTATAAACAGAACCATTATTTTATTTCAAAGGTACTAACATCAATTCTTTTCCATTCTGGTTTTATTTTTTCTATATCATCAGCTAGCTGATATACTGCAAGATCTTTTTGTTTTGCCTCAAGCATAACATCCATATCCTTATTTACGTTTCTGCATAATTCTATAAATCTTACAAAAGCTTCAGGGTCAATAAAATCTGCATGTTTTCTATCCATCTCACCTTCCTTTGGAGAAGAAAAATGAAACTTTGCTGGAAGACTCTGGTCTTTCCAAGTATCAAAAATATGGCTTATGTAATCCTTAAGCTCTTCCCCATCATTATTACACAGGTGGTGATGAGCATCTAATACCATTGGTGCATTTATATCTCTGCATAGCGAAAGCACTTCTCTTACATTAAAGGTTTTATCATCATTTTCTATCATAAGCCTTGAAGTTATTTCCTTAGGAAACTTTCTAAAATTAACTTTAAACCGCTCTAACGCCTCTTCTTTTCCACCTGCACTACTTCCAACATGAAGAACCATCTTTCCTTCTTGGTAGTTCATATCTTGAAACAGATGTACATGCGGCCACAAGTTTCTCTCTGTTGCAACAACTACATCTTCTCTAAGAGAATTAATAACATTAAATTCATCTGGATGTGTATCTACTCTCATTTGATTTTTTCTAACTAAATCTCCTATTCTTTTAAAATCTTTAGAAAACAGCTCTCTATATTTCCACATAACCTCAGGATGAGTAGCAAGTGGTATTAAAGCAGAAGTTATTCTATAAAAATGCAACTGGTTTTCAACATTATATTGCAGTATTTTATATAGATTATCTAAATTTGAAAGCGTGGTTGCTTTTAGCTTATTCAGCTTACTCTCTTCATTAGTAAGTTTACTATAGGTTGCATAAGTAACTGTACTTGATGAGGTTGTTTTAGGTAACTTTAAAGCAATAGCCACATAGCCTAATCTTAAAATCACTTTATCATCTCCCTTAATATTTGTAATTATGTTTCTCTAAAATTATTATTTTTATATGCTACCACTACGAAAAAACAAATAATAAAATATTGTAATACAATAAAAAAAGTATCTTAATCATATAATTAAAATACTTTTTAATATTTCTCTATTTTATTATTAATCTAAACCATGTTTTAAAGTATTGAGATATTCTTAAGCTTTCTATTCGCCTAGATATGCACTTCTTACTTTTTCATCTTTAAGCACTGCATCAGCATTTCCACTTAGAACTACATTTCCTGTTTCTAAAACATATGCTCTATTTGCAATGGATAAAGCCATATGAGCATTTTGCTCAACTAATAATATGGTAGTTCCACCTTTGTTTATTTCCTGTATTGTATCAAAAATGTTCTTTACTACTATAGGTGCAAGTCCCATTGATGGCTCATCTAAAAGTAATAGTTTTGGCCTATTCATAAGAGCTCTACCAATAGCAAGCATTTGTTGCTCACCACCTGAAAGAGTACCAGCTAGTTGGTTAATTCTTTCTTTTAGTCTAGGGAATTTGTCATATATCATTTCATAATCTTTTTTAATTCCATCTTTGTCATTACGAAGATAAGCACCAAGTTCAAGATTTTCCTTAACTGAAAGATTAGCAAAAATCTTTCTGCCCTCTGGTACATGACCTATTCCATAACCCACTAATTTGTGAGGTTGAACACTCTTTATAGTCTTATTATTGAACTGAATATCACCAGTTTTGTAAGGAGTAAGTCCAGAAATAGCTCTAAGCGTAGATGTCTTTCCTGCTCCATTAGCTCCAATTAGCGTAACTATTTCCCCTTCATTAACTTCTATATTTATATCCTTAAGGGCGTGTATTCCATCGTAGTAAACATTCAAGTTGTTAACCTTAAGCATTCTAAATAGCCTCCTCACTTGTATAAGCTTCACCTAAGTAAGCTTCTATAACTCTTGGATTATTTTTAATTTGTTCTGGTGTTCCTTCAGCAATCTTCTTACCGTAATCTAATACCGCAATCTTTTCACAAATACCCATAACTAATTTCATATCATGTTCAATTAGAAGTACTGATACACCGAATTTATCTTTAATCCAATTTATCATTCTCATTAAATCTTGTGTTTCTTGTGGATTCATTCCAGCTGCAGGTTCATCTAACAGAAGTAGTTCTGGGCCAGCAGCTAAAGCTCTAGCTATCTCCAGTCTTCTTTGCTCTCCATAGGAAAGGTTGCTAGCTAAATCATAAGCTTTCTCTCTTAATCCAAAAGCCTCTAAAAGCTCAAGACATTTTTCTTCAATTTCTTTTTCAATCTTAAAAAACTTAGGAGTTCTAAAAATTGCATGAAATAAATTATATTTAACACTATAGCCAAAAGATATTTTCACATTATCTAGTACAGTAAGGCTTTTAAAAAGTCTTATATTCTGGAAGGTTCTTGCTATCTTCTTTTGAGTAATGCAATATGGCTTTAACCCATGTATCTTTTCACCTTTATAAGATATTGACCCTTCAGTTGGAGAGTAAACCCCTGTAAGCATATTAAATACCGTAGTCTTTCCAGCCCCATTCGGTCCTATAAGACCAACAACTTCTTTTTCATTTATCTCTAGTGCGAACTCAGATACTGCTTTAAGTCCACCAAATTGAATAGTTAAGTTTTCAACTTTTAACATTACACTACCCCTCCTTCCTTACTTTCCTTTTTTAAAAACTTATTAAATACACTTAAGCTTACTTCTTTAGTTCCAAGTAATCCTTGTGGTCTAAATATCATAAGAACTATTAATGCAATTGAGTATATAATCATTCTGAAATCCTTTATAGGTCTTAGTAGTTCTGGTAAAAAAGTTAATATACCACTTGCTATTATTGATCCTGATAAAGAACCCATACCACCAAAAACTACAAAAGTTAAAACTTCTATGGATTTCATAAAATCAAAGTAACTTGGTATTAAAAACTTAGAGTAATGGGCATAAAGGCCGCCACCAACACCAGCTAAAAATGCTGCTATTATAAATGCAGTTACTTTATATCTTGCTGTATTAACCCCCATTGCTTCTGCTGCAATTTCATTTTCTCTTACTGCTATCATACTTCTTCCTTGAGCTGAGTGTATTATATTAAAAACTATTATAACAACCGCAACCATTACAAAATATGCCCAAGTAAAAGTTGTTTTTGGAGGTATACCTGTAAACCCTCTTGGCCCTCCAGTGTAATCAATGTTAGTAAGAATAACTCTTATGATTTCACCTACACCTAAAGTAGTTATTGCAAAATAATCACCTTTTAGTTTAAGAGTAGGCAATCCTACTATTAAAGCTACAACTGCTGCAAGCACTCCACCTGCAATTAATGCAATTGGAAAGTTATACTGAAGCTTAGATGTAAGGATAGCTGCGGTGTATGCACCTATTGACATAAATCCCGCATGTCCTAAACATAATTGTCCTGTAAAACCAGTTATAAGATTTAAGGAAACTGCTAATATTATATTTATACATACTAAGGTAATAAGTCCACCATAAAATCTGTTTATAATTCTTTCTTGCAATAAATAATTAAGCAAAAAGAAAATGCCTACTATTAGAACTGCGTATATTAAGTAATTCACTATCTTCTTCATGCTGTCACCTACACTTTCTCTCTAGTTATCTTACCTAAAAGACCTGAAGGCTTGATAAGTAGAACTATAATTAATATTGAAAATGCTATTGCATCTGAAAGTCTTGTGGATATATATGCTTTAGTCAAAGTTTCAGCTACTCCCATAAATAACCCACCAATAAGTGCTCCTGGAATAACCCCTATTCCGCCAAGTACAGCTGCCACAAAGGCCTTAATTCCAGGCATCATTCCCATGTAAGGATCTATTGTTGTCCAAGCAAGTGCTACTAAAACACCAGCTGCACCTGCAAGTGCAGATCCTAAAGCAAAGGTAAATGATATTGTATTATTTACGTTAATCCCCATTAGGGATGCAGCTTCAATGTCAAAAGAAGCTGCTCTCATAGCCTTACCAACTTTGGTTCTATAAACTATAAACTGGAGCAATACAACTAAGAGCAATGAAACACCCAAAGTTATAAGTTGTATGTTGGTTACTTGAAGTGAACCTATATTTATTTTTGCAGATTCGATGAGACTTGGGAAACTCTTAGGAGCAGGTCCCACTATAAATCTCATTCCATTTTCCAGTAATAACGATACACCTATAGCTGTGATTAGAAGCGTAATTCTAGGTGATTTTCTAAGTGGTTTATACGCTACCTTTTCTATAACTATTCCTAAAACTGCTGATACGATCATTGCTATTATCAAAGTAGGTAGGAATGATAGGTTAAGCTTTGTAGCCACGAAGAAGCCTGCAAAGGCACCAATCATATATATGTCTCCGTGTGCGAAGTTTATAAGCTGGATTATACCATATACCATAGTATATCCTAACGCTAGAAGAGCATATATGCTTCCAAGTGATAGTCCATTAATCAATTGCTGTAGTAACTCCATAGTAGTCCCCCTATATATCTTAATCCTTAATTATCTTTACTTAACAGGATCAACTTTTGTTACAAGTGAATTCTTATCTCCCTCAACCTTTAATATAGCAGCGCCTTTTACAGCTGTTCTTTCTGAGTTAAATTGTAATTTACCTGTAACTCCTGTGTATTCAACCTTAGCAAGAGCATCTTTTATTTTATCTCCATCAGTACTCTTAGCATTTTCTATAGCTTTAAATAGTATCTTTGCTGAGTCATACCCTAAAGCAGCAAGAGCATCTGGTTCTTTGTTATATTCTTTCTTATATGCTGCAACATAATCTTGCACTTCTTTAGCTGTATCTCCAGGGAAGTAGTGATTTATAAATAAAGCACCCTTAACTGCATCTCCGCCGATTTTGTATAGATCTGATGAATCCCATCCATCTACACCTAGTAATTGAGAATTTATTCCTACAGCCTTAGCTTGTTTAGCTATAAGACCAACTACGTTGTAGTAATCTGGTAAAAGTAATACATCTGGATTTGAACCCTTTATTTTAGTTAATTGAGCATTGAAATCTTTATCGTCATTGTTGTATGTTGAAAACTCTACAACTTTTCCGCCTTTTGCCTCAAATTGCTTTTTGAAAGCTTCAGCTATACCTTTTGAGTAATCAGATCCAACATTGTAAAGAACTGCTGCCGTTTTCTTTCCAAGATCAGTTGCTGCATAGTTAGCCATAACTTGACCTTGATATGAATCTACATAACAACCTCTAAATACATATTCACCGCCAACCTTTGTGATCGTTGGTTCAGTTGCAGTTGGTGTTATTAGAGGAATCTTAGCTTGAGTTGCATTTGGTGCAACTGCTAGAGTAGCTCCAGATGTAACCGCCCCAATTACTGCTGAAACTTTTTCATCATCAACTAATTTATTAAAAGCATTAATAGCTGCATTTTGGTCAGCTTGGTCATCTTCAAAAACTACTTGAACCTTCTTTCCGTTAATACCGCCCTTATCGTTAATTTCCTTCTCAGCTAATTGAACCCCTTCCTTAACTGATTGTCCATAAGTTGCAACTTTACCTGTAAGTGGCGCTATAGAACCAATTTTAATAACATCTCCACTTGTTCCTGCTTCTCCATCCTTTTTGCTGCTACAACCTACAAATAAGCTAGCAACCATTGCTACCGCTAATGTAGCTACAAGTATCTTCTTTTTCATAATTGAGTCCCCCTTTTTATATATTGCTTTTTTATACATGTCTTTTTATTAATATTAACAATTAATTAATGAAAAATCAATAAGATTTTTCATATTTTTTTAATAATTATTCATAATTAGCGTTCATATTTTAGATATTACACACATAAATAGCCATGTTTTTAACATTTTAATAAATAACCCTTTCCAGTAAACGTTTTTTTATATACTTCAATTTTAAAATGATAAAAATATTAATAATATGTTAATAAATAAAAAAACAATTCAATCATACACCTAGTATATGATCAAATTGTTAAAAATGAAGCTATATATCTGAAAATTCGATTTTTATTTTTTGAATTAATTCTTCTTCTAAAATATCATATTGTGTCTTTCTATCTAACTCATCTGCTTTCAGATGTTTATTGTATGGTATTTTTAATACAAATTTACTACCAGACATATCTACACAATTACGAGCCTCAATACTCCATCCATGTAGTTCTACTATATTTCTTACTATGAATAATCCGAGTCCAATGCCTTCATGACTCTTTGCCAATTTATTTTTATTGAAGGAGAACTTATCAAATATATGTTGGATATCTCCACCATCCATTGTTGCTCCCATATTATAAATCACTATTTCTAAGTTCTCAGACATATCTTCACCAATAGAAATGTATATTTTATTTCTATCTTCTGAAAATTTAACTGAATTTGATAGTATTTTTAATAGTATATTTTGAAGCCTTTCTAAATCTAGATATACAAATTTAGAACTTAAGCTAGTAAAAAAATTAATCTCAATATTCTTACTCTTAACATTTTCATTTACATAATTACTTACAATAAAAACTGTATCCTCAATAATTTCCACAACATCATATAATCTATAATTAAGCCTTAAGCCATTTGAATCGATTATAGTTGAATCGATTATATTATTAATCAATTTTAATAATCTATAACTACTTTGCTGCATTACTGAGGAATTGTAATTTATTTTTGATAAATTATTTTCTATGGTATTTGAATCCTTCATATAAAGATTTAAAACTTGCAGGGAACACATCAAAACATTAAGTGGAGTCCTAAGTTCATGAGCTAGAATTGGTATAAGCTTGGATATATAATCCTCATATCTATTTTGATTTATTTCATTTTGTCGTATCACATCCATATCTATATAGGATGCATTTCTACTAGAAATATTTCTAATTATACTACAAACCACTTTCTTCTCATTAATCATAATCCCTACTGAACTTACTTCAACAATAAAGTCTCTACCATCTTTATCCTTATGGACTGTATTATATAAAGTCCCACCTATAGAAGCTAACTGTATTTGTTTATTTATTATTCCTTTTGCTTTTGAAGCAGATAGGTCAAATATAGTTTTATTAATAATTTCCCTTTTTGTATACCCATAAAGTTTTAATGCAGCTTTATTGGCGTCTAAGATTTCTCCATCGTTGCCAATAAATAATATCATATCTTTTGATTTATCAAACAACATAGAAAGCATTCTATATTTTGAATCGTAAAATATATCTTCCTGAATGTTTTCAAAAACAGAAACAACATCTCCATTTTTTAACTTAAAGAAATAGTTACCATTAAAAAGTTTATACTTATTATCTTTGTATAATTTAAATGATGCATTCTCATTATTACCAGTAGTATATACCCGCTTAATTACTCTTAAGAACCTACTATTAACCAAGTTTGGAAATACTTCAATTATATTTTTATTGAGGTAGTCAGAATATTTAATATCTATCAATTCCTCCGCTACTACATTCATAAATACTATTGAAAAATCTTTACCTTTATTATAACTTCTATAGACAGCGATCCCCTTTTTTAAGTTATTAATTATCTCCCAATTACTTGCTTCATCGTCAATTGCTTCCTTTATATTATTTTCAACATAATTGTTCTTTTCAACAATCTCTTTATGAACTATCTCTTTATTAGAATTATTTTTTTTCACATTAATACTAGGTTGAATATATGTAATATTGTATTCCTCATAATCAAATGTAATACTAGAATTTTTTATCTTTACATCTTGTTCGCAATCATCATCAATTAATTTAGCGTTATAATTACTACTCTCTTGATTCTCCTCACTTGAATTACTATTCGAAACAAAGTAATTGTCTACAAATTTTGTAAAGTTTTTACCTATGATTTTATCAAAAGAGCTTATAGAAAACATCTTTAATGCAAATCTGTTGGCAAAGACAATCTTATTATTCCTGTGGATTATAACTGCTTCTAATAACCCATCTAGTAAATCAACATAGAACTTATTATTTCTCATAAAATAGCTTAACGAATCGTGGAGCATTTCTGAATTATTCTTACTATTGTAGGTGCTTAACAACTGCTGGTTGTTCCTTACCATATCTTAATCATCTCCTCTATAAGCAACTAAATTATTAATTATATTATTCTATAATCGGTATGATTTCCCTTTATTTTACTTACCAATTTGTTACATATTTTTTACGACATCATTCGTCATATAAGCCTACTTTAGATCATTTTTTCACTCTCTAAAAATAGTTGAATTTAATGTAGAAAAATCAAATGTTACTTAAAGGTAGTTATTAGTTCAATTGATTTATAAAACTTAGTTACAAAATTTTTATGCAATTTTATTATTTTAAAATTTGGCTATGTTTAAGAGTATTGTTGAAATTAAGTGGTTATGAAGGAGATGCTATATGAGCGAGCTATTAGAATTAAATGATTTTTCCAGATGGATAACCACTTAATTTCAACACGGTGCTTTAACATAGCCTAAAATAAATATTTGTTTTCAAAATAATATTAAATAGATTAATTAGTTATAGAGTGACAATACTAATAGTAACCACTTCCTATTCACTTTTTTTATTTCTACACTGATTTTCCAGAATTTTGTTTTTATGAGGCCTGTTTATTTGGAAGTGCTAATTAAATTGAAGAGGTGAACAATATGAAGATAAGAAGCTTTATACCACCAGAAGTAACGATAACAATTATTATAGGTCTAGTAGTCTTACTAATTAGTGATTTTGTTTTGAATCTATATTTTCGTTAATTATTATTTCGATTTAATTATCCTAAATCCTATAGAGATGTATCTCCTCACAAAAAAATTGCTATTTCTAAATTCTCCTCTCAAAATCTATCGCAATTTTATAAATAGTTTTCATGTTAAAGCGGTACATCTTTATTATTTTTATCAAAACACTATCTATTTCACATATATTTATGGTAATTTTTATTATTAACAAGAACAAAATGAATTGTATTTCATATAACATTAAGTGTAAGATATATTCTTTTGGAGGAAACAATGTACACCGAGCAATATGAAATAAATGAAGAGTTAAGAAATGATGAATATCAAATGAATCCCAATGTTCAAGGAACTACACCAAATTATACCAACCAAGGTACTATGCAAGGTACTATGCAAGGTTCAGTGCCTGGAACTGATTATACTAATTGGAGCAATAATCTATGTAACTTACCATTTTTACCTAATCCATACTACCAAGGAAGTGCTCATCTAACTGGAATGATGGGGTCTTCTATGACTTCTATGGGTCAGATGATGCCTGGTTCTATGTCTTCTATGACTCCTATGGGACAAATGATGCCTGGTTCTATGTCTCCTATGACTCCTATGGGTCAGATGATGCCTGGTTCTATGTCTCCTATGACTCCTATGGGTCAGATGATGCCTGGTTCTATGTCTCCTATGACCCCTATGGGACAAATGAATCCTAGCTCTATGTCTCCTATGCCTTCTATGGGGCAAACTAATATAGGAGCTCAAACTAATCAAAGCACTTCCCCTGATGACATGACTGATACATCAGATGCTTCTCAACAAGTAATTGCTAGACCATATAATATGTACGGCCATGGTCATGGTCATCATTATCCATATTACGGATATAATTACGGATACAAATATCCATACCATTATCCATACTATTATAATCCTGGTTTCAATCCATTACCTTGGTTTTTACTAGGCTCAATACTTTAAAAGAATATAAAACAATTAGTTTAAGACAACCCATTAGCTTGAGTTGTCTTAAATTAATTTATGTTTGATTTAAACTTCAGTACTTATATACATTAGTATCTATAAAATAATACAACTAGTTACCACTCAATTTACCTAGCTACATACGTATATAATAATGTATCACCATATTCACAAAATCTATTAAGATTATATTTAATAAAAATTTTAGAAAAAAACTTGAATGTTTATGTATATTGAATGCATAAACTTATAAATGTAGTTTATAGTATGATACACAAAGTTTGTATTACACAAATTTGGAATATTCAAAAACTATGTTATAATATCAATAAGCCACTGTAAGTATAAAAGGAGAATTTTGCTATGTGTAAAAAGATTTTTTATATGGTTTTAGCATTTGTTATTACATTAAGTTGTGGTATTAACGTACTAGCTTCAGATAATACAGAGCAAACCATAGCAGAGAGCAAAAAAAGTTTTCAGCAATTGGATGATAAGATTAAAGAACTTAATGCTGAAATGGCAGGCATTAACTCAGAAATGGACAAGCTTAATAATAAACTCAATGATGATAACCAAAATATAGCCCAGACAGAAAAAGAAATAAAATTAACTGAAAGTAAATTAGATCAATATAAAAAAGAAATCGAGGCAAATAAAAACATTTTAGGGAATAGGCTTAGAGGTATGTATAAGAGTGGCTTAGATAACAACTATCTTTCAATCCTTTTAAGTTCTACCGACTTAGGTGATTTCTTTTCCAAATTATCTGCAGTAGGAAAAATCATTTCTTTGGATAAGCAACTAATAAATCAGCTTAATTCTGAGAAAGAAACTGTAAATCAATCAATGGAAGATTTGAATAAGAAAAATCAGCAACTTAAAGAATTAAAAAAAGACACTGAAGCAAGTTTGAAAACATTAAATGATAAAAAACAACAACAACAACAGCTAGCAAAACAATTTTCATTGCAAAAAGAGGCTTTAGCTGCAGTAATTGAAGCAAATGAGACAAAATTAATATCTCATTCCATAGCTATAATAGACTCTGACAGTTCGTCAGAAACAGATGTAAGGAATGCTATCAGCACATTAAGTGGATTGATACCTCAAATAAGCACTTCTTCTGTTAAATCTAAGGCACAAAAATACTTAGGTGTTGCCAAAAATAAGTTATCAGCAATTATAGCCAGTAAATCTACTTCTGATACTGTTATATCAAGAGGCTCAAATGATCAATATAAAGCTACACTTAGTATGAGTTCCACTGCATATACTGGTGGTTATGTTACTGCCATAGGATTAAAGCCGCTGCGTTCACCTGATGGCATTAGTACAGTAGCCGTTGATCCTTCCGTTATACCACTTGGTTCAAAACTATTTATTCCAGGATATGGTACTGCTATTGCCGCTGATACTGGAGGGGCCATCCGAGGAAATATAGTAGATTTATACTTTAATTCTGAAACTGAATGCACTTCTTGGGGAAGAAGAAGCATTACTGTTCATATAGTAGCTTATCCTAATGAGTGGTAATACCTCTTTTTAAAGCTGAAACATTTAATACAAAATCAAAATAGGAGTGATAATTCCAAATTCAATTATCACTCCTATTTTCACTTATTATGATCTTTTTCTGACTTTATTTTAATAAGGTTTCTGGATTTGTATATGGAAGCTTTAAACTTTCTGCAACTGCTTCACAAGTTACTGAACCAAGATACGTATTAAGTCCTAACAAAAGCGCTTCATCCTTTATCATAGCCTCTCTTACACCATTATCCACTAACTCTATTAAATAAGGTAGAGTAGCTGATTCTAATGCCAAAGTCGAAGTTCTTGGAACTGCACCCGGCATATTTGCTACCGAATAATGAACGATTCCATATTTCTCATAACATGGATTATCATGTGTGGTAACTCTATCAATAGTTTCAATAGATCCACCTTGGTCTATGGCTACATCTACAATAACTGAACCTTTTTTCATTGATTTAACCATTTCGCTCGTAACAATTTTAGGTGCACTTGCTCCAGCAACCAAAACAGCTCCTATTAATAAATCTGCTTTCTCAACAGCTTTAGCTACATTATATTCGTTACAGGTTAGAGTAGTAACTCTTCCAAAAAATATATCATCAAGATAAGCTAATCTTTCATTATTTATATCAACTATTGTTACTTTTGCGCCTAATCCACAAGCTATCTTTGCTGCATTTGTTCCAACTATACCTCCCCCAATTATAACTACTTCACCTGGAATTACACCAGGAACCCCTCCTAGCAATATACCTGAGCCTCCGTTATACTTTTGAAGTAAGTTTGCTCCAATTTGAACTGACATTCTTCCTGCTATTTCACTCATTGGTACAAGTAATGGAAGTCTTCCATTCTTCAACTGTACAGTTTCATATGCAATTCCTATCACTTTTTTCTTTAGTAAGGCTTTAGTAAGCTTTAGATTTGGTGCAAGATGTAAGTAGGTATATAACGTTTGCCCTTCTTTGAATAGATCATATTCCTCTTCTAGTGGCTCCTTAACTTTTACAATTATATCAGAATTATTAAATACAGAAGCCTTTTCATTAATTAACTCTGCGCCAGCCTTTGAATACTGCTCATCTTCAAAACCACTGCCTATTCCTGCTGATTTTTCTACTAAAACCTTATGCCCTCGTTTTACTAATACGGAAACTCCACTAGGTGTAAGTCCTACTCTATTCTCATTATTTTTTATCTCTTTAACAAGCCCGATAATCATAGTACCCCTCCTATATATTCAAAAAAAAAGTGCACAGAAGTTCAAATTATCTGCAACACCATTGTATTCTATGACATTAATTTATATTAGTATATAATTTCTTTGTTATACTATATTATATTTTATTCGTTTATGTTTGATACTACTATTCACCAATCTTTTCTTTTAAAAATTTATTGTACTGATTTAAAGCAAAATTTAAAGCTTTGCTTGCAGTAACAACTTCATCATCAACTAAATTCCACTGTTTTTTTTCAATTAAAAACTGTAGCCTTTCTCTTAATTTGTCAATATCCTTTAATAAATCTTCTAATTCTGCCATTGTTATCCTCCATAATAATCAAAATATAGCTATAATAATTGAACTAATTTCAGTCGCTTCACTCTTAAGCTATATTAATTGAATTTATATCTTTAGACTCTATACTATGAATCCTGCATACTATTAAAAAAATTTAAAAATCTTTGATATTTATATATTTAGACAAATCATTACTTTATTAGTATTGATGATTATTACAGTAATAATTCCTTCCAATTTTTAGATTACTAGCAAATTCAATTAATTTTAATGAACACTTTAATATCTGTTGCATATAATGTAGTGATACTAAAGATAAAGGAGAGATTCATATGGCATATGAACACTCAAAAGGACCTTATGATGACTATAATGACCTTGATGACTATAATGAGAGATATGTTGATCCATCTACCAAACAAAGACATGTTCATGAATTCTTAGGAAGTACAAAACTTGCTGAAGAAAATGACGAAAGACACAATCATCGTTTCGCAGGAGTTACAGGACAAGCCATACCATGTGGAAGATCACATGTTCATAGATTGTATGTAAACACTGACTTTTTCGATCATTTCCATGTGATCAGCATGACTACTGGACCAGCAATCGATGTTGGAAATGGTAAGCACGTTCATTTAGTTACTGGCATCACAACAATGAATGATGGTCATCGTCACAAATTTATATTTGCAACACTAATTGAAAGTCCATTGACTTAATATTTTTTGGAGAGGGTGACCTCTCCTTTTTATTTATCATAAGTAAAATAATATATAAGTTCTAAAAAGTTTTTTCATAAAAATATTGAAGTGCCAATATAATAATTTCTTCAACTTATTTTAATGATTTTTTACAAATATTAGAGTAATGAATAATATCTTTTTTTGTAGATAAAATAGTAACATGAGATTTTTTATACCTTAGCATAATTCAAATTTCAATCTATTTTTACACTTTACTTATTTTTACTAAATACACATCAAAACATGCATTACAATTTAATTCATTTGTTTAACAATTCCTGACTTCCTAAATTGAATACACTGTAGAAAGATATATCAATTAAAATACATCGCTTAATAATAAATGTTAACTTATTCAAAGTTAATTTGAGAGGTGATTTTTATTCTTATAAATATTTTTTTAGGGTTTATCATACCATGGATAGTAACATTGATTATTGTTAAAGATCGAAAAATCATTTATATTGTTGCTCCTTTAGCTAGCACGTTAGCTTTTCTTAGTAACGATTTTGGTTTTTATTTTTTCTGGAACCTTTACCCATTTGAACTATCCGACCTTGCTGGAACACCATTTAATTTAGGTTTGTTTTGTACTTTTCCTTGTACTTGTATATACATATGTAAAAAGTATAATTTTAATCCCTATGTAACCATGATAGTAGGTGCATTTTTAATAACTGCAGCTGAAGGTTGCGGTGTATTAATGGGAAGAGTCATTTACTTTAATAATTGGAACATATTTTTTTCTTTTCTATCATATTCTTTTCCACTTTTATTTTGTTATAAATACTACGTATTAGTAACAAAAAAAATACTAATTTAACTAGTAATTACTTTACTTAGCCATAACGCTTCTCTGTATACAAGATATTAATCACTCTATATCAGCAAAATAGATATTTAAATAAATATAACTTATTAATGGTAGCCTGTTAATAGGGATATTTTGTTGAAAAAGCCTGTATAGGCTTTTCTTTTGCTTACACATTTATAAACTTTTAACCACCTTTAGAATCATAATATTTGTCATAGTTAATGTACGTAACTAGATTTCAATAGAAGAAAAAAATATAAATTCAATTATTATCTTTATATTAGCATGTTGTAAACGTATATAAAAAGAGTTACAATATATATAATTGCACACGTGTGCAAATTAACTTAATGAGGTGTTATTGATGGAAAAAGATACTTGTTTTTATTGTGAAAAAGATGAAAGATTAGATATCCTGATGTTAAAGGTAACCAAACTTAATGTTTCAACTCTATATTTATTCAAAGAGCAAACCTATAAAGGCAGATGTGTTGTTGCTTATGATAATCATGTAAATGAATTATTTGAAATAAGTGAAAGTGAACTTGCTTTATTTATGAAAGATGTAGCGACAGCTGCAAAAGCTATTAAGACAGCATTTGGTGCTGATAAAATGAACCTTGGTGCTTATTCAGACAAGCTTCCACATCTTCACTTCCACGTTGTACCAAAATATAAAGACGGCTATAGCTGGGGTGGAACTTTCGAAATGAATCCTACAAACAATCTTAAGCTTAGTGATAAAGAATATGCAGAGATAATTGATGCAATAAAAGCAAATCTATAAAACTTCATGACCTACAAAAAAACTATTACATCAAAAACAATAGAATATATTTAAATTCTCATATAAAATTAGCCCTGCATATAAGGAGGTTTGTTTTCCTTTTTATGCACGGCCTTTTTCTAAGTACTTTATGCATTTTGCAATAGCTTCTTTTAAAAATAAATTATATAATTAGTGCTACTATAAAGCTATATCATCAAATTATATATTAATTAGTTATTACTTTGGCTTGTTTTTCTTTTGTTGTCCTTCACCACTTTCAGTTCTTTTAGTTCCTACATTAGTGTTTTGTTTGTTCTGTTCTTTTAAATTGTTTTTAGACTTAACCATAAATACTCACTCCTTTCAGAAGTTAGCTTTTCCTTTTGAAAAGGTAATATTCATAGTAATTTTTATAATGCTGAGTATAGTTTAACTAACTAGTAATTTTAGGAGCCCTAATAAAAAATTTAAATAGTAAAAAAGGCTCACTAGTAAATAGTGAAGCCTCATAAAATTCATATAAAAAATGTATTTTATTGTTTTAATTCATATATTTATCAACATTAGTTTTATCTACTTTCTCAAATGGTATCCATATATATTTACCATCACTAGTTAAGTTTTCTATCCCAGAGAGATTATTTCCTGATCCTAGTCTAATTGCAGCTTCCACCGCACTTATGCTTTGTCCTTTTGCAGATTGATATACCGAAAGCTGAATACTTCCATCTTTTATAGCTTTACATGCATCACTCGTGGCATCTACACCTAAAATAGGAACTGTCGAAGGATCAATATTACTCTCTCTTAAAGCATCCATAGCTCCCAGTGCCATATTATCATTATTGGCAATTATGCAATCAAATTTCTTTCCTGTAGTTAAAAATATTTTAAGCATCTCTTTAGCCTTTTCTCTGCTCCAATCCGCATTATCTTCAAATACATACTCAGCATTTATACCTTTATCAGCAAAAGTTTGCTTAACTGCCTCTGTACGTCCTTTTGTAGCTCTATGTCCCTTCTCTCCTTTCAATAAGACAACTTTAATATCACTCTTATTTTTCAAGTAATTTAGGATATACTCAGCTTCATACTGCCCAGCAACCTCTTCATTTGAAGAAACATAAATATACTTATTCTTCTCTAACAGCTTCCCATCTGGTTCACTATTCATAAAAACTATAGGTACTCCTTTTGCAACTTTTTCAAGCTCTAGTGCTGTAGTTGGGTCTACTGGTGCACATACAATTACATTATAACCACTAGAAACAGCCTCTTTTATTTGAGAAACTTGAGTTTCTATTACTCCAGCTGCATCCTTGACATCTAACTCAATCCCTTTACTTTCAGCATAACTCTTAGCACTATCTGCTAGCAGTTTACGATATGAATCAGAAGCGTTTGAAACAGCGAATAAAATCTTAACTTTCTTATTCGAAACTGTATTATTCTTTGTGCTACAACCTGAAAATATAACTAAACTAATAATTATAATTAACATTAATGATATCTTTTTCCTCATATGTTTTCCCCCTGATTTTATTATGCAGGCTTTTCCAATCAATCTTTGCCTCTTACAACTTAAATATCTTAACTTGCTTACCAAGCTCATCAGCTGTAGCCGATAACGTTTCGGCATCAACTGCTACCTTTTCACTATTTTGAGTGGTACTATTTGCCTGAATAACCATCACTTCTGAAGTAGCTAGAATTTCTTCCGAACTTGCTGCTTGTTGTTCAGCTATAGCTGCTACTGATGCTGCAACTTCATCTAAATTTCCTATTTTATCAATCATACCTTGTATTAACTTGTTTGTTTCATTGATCATATCAAAAATACTATCAAAGGTATCTGCAGTACCACTTATTAAGTAACTACTATCAGCTATATGCTCTGCACTCTCACGTGCTTGGCTTACAGTATCTGAAACAAGTCTATTTATTCCATTTACAAGCTCTGATATATCTTTAACTGAATCTGAGCTTGTTTTTGCTAATTTTCCAATTTCCATAGCAACAACTGCAAAACCTTTTCCTGCTTCTCCTGCTCTCGCAGCCTCGATGGATGCATTTAATGATAAGAGATTTGTCTGTTCTGCAATGCTTCCGATGACATTAATAATATTAGTTATTTCAGTAGAAGATTTCCCTACATTCCCTATAGCACCTTCAAGAGATCTTATGGAATCTCTTATGTTTGCCATTGCTGCATTTACCTTCTCCATATCTTGTCGTCCTTTTTCTGAAACACTAATTGTTTCCTTCATCTTTTCATCTACATTAATGCTGTCATCTCTTGTTGTAGATACCACGTTTGCTAATGTAGTTGTATTTTGTGCTACTTCACTCACTGAGCTTGCTAACTGTTCTACAGTAAGATTTAAGCTCTCCATAGACTGCGATTGAATCTTTGATGAATCATATAACTCTTTAGAAATTGCATTACTTCCCTCAGCTTGTACATTTAAATTAGCCGACATAATACCAATATTATTTATCATACTCCTCATAACTGTTATAAATTCCTTTACACTTTCTAACATAACAGAAATTTCATCGTTACCTTTTAACTCTACATCTACTGTAAAATCACCATGAGTCATTGCAACAATAGTATCTGTAAGCTTCTTAATTGGCTTTATTACAATTTGTACTACTCTTTCTACTAGAACTGCCAAAATTATAATTGATATAATAGCGATTATTATCATAAAAGTACGAAGTTTTAAGAGCTCTGCTAAAATAGATTTTGTTGGAACATATGATACAAGTACCCAGTTAGTTCCTTCCACTTGCTTAAACGCAACCATATTATTGTCTAATTCTTCTGAATTGTACTCTCTCTTATCTAACTTTTCTGCTACTTCCTTTAAAAACTTATTATCATTATTTGAATCAAGTTTAGTGGAGATAAGTGCATTATCACCGTATGCTAATATTGTTTTATCGTTTTTATCTACTAGCAATGATTCTGAATCTTTCATATCAGTCATTGAATTTACTATTATTGATATTTTGTCCAAAGAAAGATCTACTGAAAGAACCTTTATCTTACCTGATTTATCATTCAATATACCTGATGCACTAATAATATTTTTGCCTTCTGAATTCTTATAAGGAGTACCAAACCCCATGTTAATTCGTGTAATTCCCTGTTTATACCAAGTTGAACCTAAAACATCTTTATCAGATTTATTAGATTTTTCTGCTTTAAATAAATTTCCCTTTTCATCAGCAATGTAAAATCCTTCTGGATAATTGCTGTTATATCCATAGGACTTATTTAGTAAACCTTGCACCTGGCTGTCATTTAGTTGTGTGCTCTCAATTGAAGCTTTAATGGAACTAAATGATGCTAAATTCTCATTTAGCCAAGACTCAATTTGATTAACTTGCTTCTTGCTAGATGTCTCCAAAAGATCATTTGCTGAATTTGTAATAATGTTTTTGGATTTTGTATAGGATATGACAATGAGCAAGGAAACAGCTATAGCCATAAGTGGAATAATAATTGCAAGCAGCTTTATCTTGATAGAACTCTTGCTTTTCTTTTGTTTTGTATTCATAAGAATCTCCCTTCAATAAAAAATCGTTTATTCATCCTTTTCCCCAATCTAATTATCGTAACATTTATGAATAATTTAGAGGGTGTTGCACATTTTTTGATATTTTTCGACATATTTTTTATTTTCCTCAATGTGCTCCAGTAATTTTTCTTTTATTTTTTATTATATTTCTAACAAATCAACAATATTGTTACCACTTTATAACATATAGTGAACTTATTTTACTATTCCAAGTACAAAGAACAATATTTTCTACATTGATAGATCGCTTCGATATAAACCTTCATATCTAAAGATATAGAAATACATTCTTCAATCTGAAAATTATTTTTTAAACTCTTATATAACCACTTTTAGTGAATTCCCCTTTTGCAGTTGTATAAACTACATGAATCCACTCACCAACTTTATAAAGTATAGTAGCTCTTTCATTTGGATTTAATGAACCTATACATATACCATTAGGTGATTCATATGTTTCCTTTGATAAATCCTCATTTATCCAATTATAAGGATTATAATAGTTTATTAGTCTACTGTTAGTTATATATCCTTTTCTAACTCCAGAAGCAGTTGGATATTCAATCTCTACTAACTGCTTAGAGAAAAATACATTCAATACAGTTATATGATCACCGTCATCAACTCTTCTTGCTGGAACTACTGTACCATCTTTATCTCTAACGTAAAACCAATCTCCTTGTATTTTCGCATTATTAGGATAAGTAAATTTAGCTTGTTCAATAGTAGACTGTTCTGATGAAGCCGAGGTTATAACCTGAGAGCTTATGATTTGATTTTTCATTGCTTCTAATGGAAATTTATCTCCTGGGCAAGATGTTTGATATAGTTCTCTATGACCATATACATTCAAATTTCCATATCTCCTCTTTATATCGTTAATAAGCTCTAATCCTGAATTTAATTGAGCTTGAGGCATTTCTTCAAGCATGTAAGAACCTTCAAAGCAAATCCCTATGCTATTAAAATTAGCTGATGGGCAGTGCGAACCTCTCCAACTTTCTTTTCTGCCTCTGTAGATTGTACCATCTTTTCTGACTAAGTAATGATATCCTATGCCTGCCCATCCTCTAGCTAAATGCCAGCTGTGTATATCATATACGGTACATTTTGAAGCCTCAGCATGATGCAATACTATTCTTGAAGGTTTGTTTTCTCCTTCTAGGAAGTTCCCATTCCAATTTAATTGAGTTTCTATTATATTCATTGCTATTCTCCTCATATCATATACAATAAAAAAGAAGCTCTATTGAGCCTCTTTTTTATCAGTTATTATTTCTTTCTTATTTCCTTCTTTTAGTTGAACTAAGGCATCTTTCAACTGTACAGGTATTGGTAACCCAAGACCTGTACAGTTTTCTAATAAACTTATTCCTTCATTTGCTATATAAAAATAGCAAACCAAGGTTCTAAATACCCATGTCCCTGTATTTAGCAGCCTATCTAAAAGTACTGCAACTATAAGTACTATAAATATAACTGCTTTTCTAGCTATACCTCTTAATCCAACATCACTTGATATTACTTTATTAATATAAGCCTTCAAAAGTCCTGTTGAATAATCTAATGCCATAAATGCTATTAATACCATAAGTGCAGTATCCCAAGCTCCAAAGGCCCAAGTCACTCCTGTGCCTATTGCTGCGATGCTTGTTTTTAAAATATTTTCTTTGTCCACTTTTACCCCTTCCTTCATACTATTTAATAAAATAAAAAAGCAATTAGCTAACCTAACTGCTTACATATACTTAATATTAAATTCTTCTGAACTCTTTTTCTCTAACTGCTTAGTTTCAAGATTTACTTTATAATTTCCTCTTATTATTTCATTTAGGAAACCACTCTCTTTACTTCCATCCTCTAAACTAAATGATATAGAATCACAAATTTGTTTTATATCTCCTGCTCTATCGCCGAAAAGGCTTTCAAGAGTCTGTTCATTTTCATCTACTATGCAAGGTGAAGTTATTTCTCCATCTCTTTTATAATATGTTATAAATATCATTTTACTTCCTCCTATTTTGAACCTATTACCTGATACTGAACATTCATTTTACCATCAGTAACCCAAGTATTTGTTCCATTGTTTATTAATAAGTGAGTTACTCCACCTTTTAATATAAGTTGATTATTTTCTATATAATAGCTATTTAAATAAAATTCTCCAAGTGAACTATAGGTATTTCTATATGTTACAATTATTGAGACATTAACACTTTTAAAACTACAATAATTAAAAGAATCATCTAAGTTTATTCTAACTTCTTGGTTTGTTGTTATCCATACATTACCACTCTGAACAATAGTAATAGGATAATAATAGTTATTATTTAGTTTCTGTTTAAAATCTCCATAAGCATATACGTCTTTATAGAACGTTATAGGGTACGGATTTCCTAAAGCTCCCATATCAAAATCAATAAAACTTTCTGTATTAGTTGGACTCGTATGTTTTCCAATAGCTATATATTTGTTATTCTCTGCTCCTATAGTCAATCCATTTTTACTGGTATCATTACCACTATAGGTAGACATTATTGCACCAGTTTGTGCATTTGAACCACTTTGAAAATCGTAGAATTTTATGTCTTGATTAACCATTTCTATAGCTTTTAGGCCACTAGAATCATAGGTTTTAAGCTTTCCACCACCTAAATCAAGCTTAAAAGTTCCATCAAGAGATTGAATTACGCCAGTACGAACTAAACTCCCATTTATTGTACCGTCTATCATAATTGCCACTACAGGATCAGAATCAAATCCGTTATTATATGCTAACAAACCATCTTTACAAAGTTGTAACCCTTCCTTTGCAGTAGCTTTATCTGTAGTATCCATAGCTAAGATTTCATTTAGCTTTACTATTACATGACTATTATCTAATCCCATTTTCATTTGCTCTTTAGCTTGATTTATAAATCCACTTTGAGGATCCTTAAACTGATTTAAAGTATTTATTATTTTATTTATTGTAGTTACATTGCTTTGAATAGCATAATTACTTAAAGTAATGCTTGTGTGCTCTTGCCTTTTAATGTCCCAGTACCGTTCTATGACTTTAACCTTAACATTCATTTTGAAATTATCTTCATATACTGTGATTATATCACCTAGCCTAATTTCCTCTAATATTGCAAAGTCTTTATATTCCTCTGTTTTTGAAATATCTACAAAATTTATTTTATATTGGGCTTTAAGAATATCAATCTTATCTGCACTAAATTTCTTTTGTGCTGCTTCAAGTAATTGCTGTTTAGCCATAGTTTCAGTTATACCATTTTTATCATCTATACCGATATTAAACTGTATTTCAGCACTCTTAACAGTAGCATAATTCCCTAAATAAGGAGAATCTATATACTTGCCCGCTATATTTAATCCATTATTCCCCTTTGGATAAATTCTTGTTATAACTGTGTCTATATCTGTATATGCCTCAAATCCTGTCAAATTTTTTCTACTCTTGATAATCACATTATTATCTGAACCTATCGAATTATTAATTGCAATATTATATTGTCTTCTCGATACTTCTCCACCTAGTCTGTTAAGAAAACTGTTATCAGCACTGAATATAGCTTCATATACGCTTTTATTTAAAAAATAACTTGTTCCTTGCTCTGCTATATCACTGGAATAAGTAAATCCTAAATTTGGCGTTGTAGTATGTGTGAAAATCCAGTTTAAAAATTCATATCCATTAAGCTCAGTTGGTCTTACATCTTCAAGCCACATATTAGTAGTATCATATGTTATGTGTCTAGCATAAACTTCTATTCTACCATTCAAAGTTTTAGTCAATTTAGCTATTCTAAATATCTCATATCCATATATATCATTACATCTTATAATAGCTTCTTGTTCAATGTAATTGTGTCTATTAAATTCCTTATCCATTAAAAAAGTTGCTTGTAACCCATATTCACCATTTAATTTCTCTGTTATTTTTCCACTTATGCAGATATCATCTAGTATTGCCAGTCCATTAGTATTTAAGATTTCATCCCTAGAACTAAGCATATTATAAATAGTTATCACTATATCACCCTCTTTTAGGTAAAATTCTACTGTGATTCAAGTTTAGCCTGTACTGCATCCTGATATTCTTTAATCTTAATATCTTCAATCTTAAAAAATTCATTTGTAGTGGGATTTATTTCACCATTTTTAATTTTTCTTACTAACATATCTACATATATTTGATTAACCATTATATCAAGCCCCCCTGTGTCAACTGTAAATTTTCTAAAGCTTCGATTCTTAATTCAAATTCGCTTTTTGGTATTTCTATATGAGTTATCTCAACTTCTTTAAATATTTCTTCAAAAGTTTGTCCATTTACATCATTGATTCCATATTCTTTTCCTTTGCCTAATTCATCAAAAAATTGTTTATAAATTTCACCACTTATTGGTATATCAGTCTCTAATATTTCATGAACTAAACTATCTTTAAACCCAATTTTCCCATTTTGCATAAATAAATATTGCATATTAAACCTCCTAATATCCTATAGCCCAGTAATCATACCACCTAAAATCACCGCTGGTTACACCATTTACATAAGCAGTAAATCCAGAACTTGTAACTGTGCCTGGAGCTACACAACCATATCTTCCATCTGTTGATGCAACCTGTGAATACACTTTTAGGCATATATTAGGAAATGCTATAGGGAATGTTACCGTTATACCAGTACTTACACTTAATCCCCCCCATTGAAGGATTATTCCACTATCTAATACTTTATATCCATTACCATTGAAGTTAGTTGCATATTTGAGACTAGATACTGTTTGAAATGTTCCAGTTGGCAGTACACTGATTATCGATAAATTGTTATAAAAGATAAATCCACCTGCATTAAAAATAGGACATATACAATAGTTTTCATAATAATTTGTATATTGCACATATATATCTGTAATGCAATTTGTAGCACTAACAGTAGTGACAGCTTTTACGTTGGCATTACCAATTATAGTGGCATTACTGATATTTAAGTCCACGCTTGGATTTTGACCTAGAGGATTTTGTTGTTTTACTCTGCATTCCACAGTAGCCCTAGGAAATATGCCACCGCTTCCACTAGCTCCTCCAAACAGTTCAAATCTTACTTCTGAATTCGCGTACTGATAAGTTAATGTAACACTACATACTTTCGCCCAATAATTGTTTCCAGTAGATCCTGCACCGGCTAAATAATAAATACTGCTTCCATCATTGTTGGATTTATTGTTGTTTAAATAGTTAAAATCATTTTGAAAATCTGATAAATTAAAACTATCATTTATTGTTTTACTTGGTATTATTAAAGGCATTATACCACTCCTTCCTCGTAAACCTGATATTGTATTGTTTGCTCACCAGTTATTATAAAATCTATAGTTTCTATACTAATATATAGAGTATAAATACCTGCTGCTGCGGTATCCTCTCCTTGCAAAGTATACTGGCATATGCCATTAATTTGATCCAAAATAATAACGTGGCTATTATTATCCACGCTAGTTATATTCTTTAATAGAGCTCCATCTTTAAACAATTTAACTCTAATGGTAACACCAGTTAAAGAAATATTTGCACCAGAACTATCATAAAAAGTAAGTTTAAAATTTATTCCTTTATCTCCTTTTGCTACTTTAAGCATTAAACAATCACTCCTCTCTCTAACGTTATATCAATAGTAGCTAAATCTATATATTTCTTTGCATTTAGTTGTCCAAAATTCATACCGTTTAGCGTTGAATAGTTATCCCAGTCTAAATTCGCATCAAATCCAAAACTTGTATTCAAATTAGTGAATTTATTAAAATTGATAATATTTTCCATTATTTTCTTAAGTGGTAAATTAAATAATAAGGTCTGCTTACTAGGTTTAATATTTTGGCTACCTGCTACAATAGAATATCTTCCAACAAAACTTGCATTTCTGTATATTAAGGTCTTTTTCCATCCAATAAACCCAATTGCTGTTTTTGCTGTTATCGCTGCTGTAGAATATCTAATTAGCCTTAAAGTTGCATTAGCTATTATTATTGTATTACTTATGACATTTGCAGAACTATATCGCATTGTTATTGCATTAGTTAAAATGCTAGAAGTCCCCGTCATATCTACATCAACATAAAATTTATTAAGCGCATTTACTAAAGTATTGGAAACTCCCAATATATCTGAATATACATATTTTTTCACTATACAATTCGCTGTAATTGTTGATTTTCCAGTAATGCTTGTATTATTGTATTTTACGGTAGCATTTATAGCATTAGCTGTTATTGAAGTAACACTATTTATACTTACTGCATTTACAAACATCATTTTAAGAACTTCAAAGGTTAGCGAATCATATCGATAATTATTTAATTGACCAAAAGTAAAATTAACTAAATTAGCATAGCTACTATTACCTTGTAAGCTTCCAATAACTTTTATAGAAACCGAATTATAAATGAGGTCTGCCATGAAGCATCACCCCTTAATCTAAATTAACCGTTACTTGCCCTGCGTTAAATATCATCTGATTATTAACTCCAACCGCTTGGCTAGTTCCTAGAGCTGCACTAAATAGCAAATTGCCTGCTGATACAGCATCCCTTATTCCTACATGAGTTACTGTGCCCCAAGAAGCTGTTGCTACTGGGAAAGTTATTGTATTTGTATTACTTACAGTGTTTGAAGAAGGTACTCCAAAAGTTATAGCTTGTCTTACATAAGCTCCACCGCTTACCTCAGTTCCTGAATCTGCCTCTCCTGGATCACTTGTGTATAACGCTAAATAAACTGTCGTAGGTTGTGTGTAAGCTGTGTTTCTTAACACTAAATTTAGTAATTTATCCTCTAAATAATTGCTCATACTCATAATTTAATATCTCCTCTCTATTATAAAAATCTCCATCTTGGTTTTACTTCTATCTTTGTCACATTACTACTTAAATTAATAGTATTCTTACCTCTTTGTAATTGTAGATCCTTAAATTCTCCGTTAGTACTATCCATATAGTTATAGTTATAAATATCTTTATAAGCTAATCCCTTTAAAACATCTAATTCTATATATCCATTAATATTATTCAAAAATATAGTATTATCATTTATGGTTAAAGTAAGATTTCCAGTACCATACACCTTATAATAAGGCTCACTATATACGTTTCCTACATTATATATAGTGCTATTGTTTGTTAGCGTAATAAAATCTTCATTCACTTGATACTTGAAAGGCTCACATATAAATTTAGCCTCAAAATCCCCATATAAATCTAATTGCTGCGTTATATTATCACTACAATTTACTTTTTTAACTTTGTATATTCTTTCTTCATCAAAGCTAAAAATCAGATTATTATCTTCTATATAGTTAAACCATTCTATTATTCTGTCTAGGTTTCTATAAAAATTTTCTTTTGAAATCACTCGAAACTTACAAGGTATTGTTTTATCCTTATATGTTCCTAAACTCCTTGTTAATGTACCACTTCGCCCATCTATAGTAATACTCTCACTATCTTCAAGGGTTAATGGTATAGAAGGTCGTTCAGTTAGATATAATCCAAAGTCCTTAACACTATCACATTTATTAAATATAAGGCTTGTTATCACTTAAAGCTCCCTCCTAATTCTCTGCTATTATATCTATCAATTACATCTTGATTTTCCGCTACTAGCTCGGCTAAAATTCTGCCATCAGGAAGCATGACTTGAACAATATTATTTCCAAAACCTACTTTTCTTATTGCTTCTGCCATTAATTCTGGAAGCTTATTTAGAGGCATTATTGCTTCTCCTCCTGTACTCGGCTCGCCTCCAGCCATCACATTGCCAGTAGTTGGATTAATACCAAAAGCCATTGGCTTAGTCATTATTCCTCCTTCAGCGTACCATTCAACACCTAACTTTGGAACTCCTTGAGTAAACCACTTTAGTGGATCTATACTTCCGCTTAAAGTAAAATGTGGCAGCTTAATCTTAGGAAATAAATCTGTAAACCAACTTTTTACCTTACCAACAAACTTTTGTAACAATTGCTCTGCTTCAGATATTGGTGACCATATTGCATCCTTTATTCCACTCCATATTTTTGATACAGTACCTTTTAGTCCCCCGAAGGTTCCTTCAAGTTTAGCTGCAATTCTTTCTACCGCACCAGAGACAGAACTAGATATGCTAGTCCAAATTTCTGCAATATAATTTTTTATGCTGCTGAAAACTTCTGAAACTTTGCTACCAAAGCCTTTTATTTGATTTACTATTGCTCCAATTAGTTTCTCAATTATTAGCATATATAAATATTCTAATGCACCAAACAAGATTGCCTTAATGCCATCCCATACTCCTTGCCAATCGCCTTTTATTAATGATGCAACAACATGAAATACTCCACTTATAATTAGAAGTACAGCTTGAACTTTTTCAAGTATCCACCCTAAATAGGCTACTGCAATATCAAAAATGTATTTACCGAAAGTATTCCATATTGCCATTATTATAGTTGTTCCATCTTGTATAATACTTTTAACCATAGTAAGACAATTATTAAATATTTGAATAATCCTATTAACAGTATCTTGGTTATTGTTGAACCAATCCTCAGCGGTCTTAATTATGGCTGAAACTAACTGAAAAAAGCCTTCTCTAAGAATTGTAAGAATATTTAGTATCCATTCTAAAGAAGTCTGTAAAGAACTTGCTGTTCCATCTAATATATGGGCTCCAAAAGCATCCCATATATTCATTATTAATTTTATACTATCCTGTATTATCCCTTTCACTACATTTAAACAATCGTTAAAGGTTTGAATAATTTTATTAATGGTATTTTGATTCTTGTTATACCAATCTTGAGCTGTTTTCGTAATATCTGAGACTATTTCTATAAACCCATCCCTTAATGTAAAGAAAATATTCTTTAAGCTATTTATAGTATTTCCTAAATTTCCAGCTATTCCTCCTGCATCTGACAATTGTGACATAAAGGTACCTAGGTTAAAGCTCTGAGCTTTAGCTGTAAGTTGCTGAATTGTATCAGTTATATTTTTTAACACTCCAACTACCACATCAAGTACAGGAGCTCCAAATACTGATATGAATCTCTCCCAAGTAGCTTTCAGATTCTCAACCACATTTGAATAGTTACTAGCTTCACGAGAAGCCTGCCCCATTGCCCCTGAATTTTTATAGATTCCCTCCACTGTGTCTATTAGCAAAAACTCCTTTTGAGTATCATTTAGATCTTCCCAGGATTTTTTATACTTTTCTTTTGCAATAGTATCCATTTTTGTTGCATTGATATTGACTCCAATAGCATCTCCTGCTTCAAAATTTCCCATAGTAATTGATTTTAGGCTTCCAACTACATCCTCAAGAGAGGTATCATAATATGCTGCTGCATCTGCCGCTGACTTCATATACCTTTTTGTCAAATCCAATGATTCATTAGCATTAGCCCCATTTCCTCTAAAGGTTCCATAAAAGCTTGACCATGTTCCTTTAAGTCTATCAACAAATATATTTTGATCCTTAGCTTGTTTTGTGATAAGCTCCATAGCTTTAGCTTGATCACCTTTAAAGGTTTGAGTGAACTGTGAATCTAAAGCTTGGATATTAGCAGTTGTTTCAACCATCTTCTTACCAAAATCTATTACCTTATCTACATCAAAGGCTTCAACAATAGCATTTCCTATTCGTTTAAAGGCACTGCCCATTTTACCTTCGCTTTCTTTAGCTTTATTAGTAACCTTATCTAAACCTTCATGTGCCTCATCAGCATTGGTTACTATTCTGCCTCCCATGGTGAATAGCTCCATCATTCCCATAATATCACCTCCTTGGCTCTATATATTTAAAGGCATCTTCCATAATTTCGTCTACATCCTTAGCTGTCAGTTGTGATGCATTTATCTGATTTATTATCTTGTCCTTAAAGTCTTGATAAGTTATATCAGACAAAATTGATTTATGAATATAATATTCGTACATCTCTTCATCCATGGATTTATCTAATAATGAAAGCAAATAATCTCTTAGGTCTCCAAAATCATTAAAGGTCTCTAAAAGCTCATTTACATTTGCATATCTTTTAAACAATAAATCCTTTATCTTAAACTCTGAAACACGTTGGATGAAGCAATACATTTGAAAAAATCAACAAGTTCCTCCTTAGAAAAGAACTCCATAACTAGATTTGTGTACTCAAGCATTCCAAGCTCTCTAATATCTTTTACATCTACAGTACATACTGAAGATAATAATAGATTTATATCTTCTTTTGCTAAGTCTAAGTTACACATAGTTGTATTTAGTATATCTGCAAACAGCTCCATACCTATCTCCATCTTTTCTTCTTCTGTGTACTCTTTAGTTCCTTCACTATCTTCTACACTTAAGGCTTCTTGGCTTTTCTTAGCTACTTCAGCTCTTTTCTTTATGAAATCAAGAATCATATCCTTGACTTTAACCTTTGCTAAAATCTTCATCATAGGAAATAAATCTTGACCACTTAACTTTCTCATCTCTAATTTAATATTTTCCATGGTTCCTCCTAAATTAAAAGACTAGGAATTAATTCCTAGTCTAAGTTGTTATTGTTTCTGGATATATGATCTGCCATATACCATTGTAGTCTTCAGGTTTGTCCGCATCAGCTCTAGCCTCAAACTTTATTGGTATTCCAGCTTCTGTTTTATCCTTAGTTTCTACTGAAAGCCCAGCAGTATTTAAAGCATTTTTAAGAATTATTATAACTGGGTTAGTTTCTCCAGCTATTTTCCCTACATAAGCTATATTGGATATATAATCACTATCTAAAACCTTATTTCTTCCTGTAATTATCTTATAACCAGTTGGAGCTGTTGTTCCATCAGCATCTTTAATATCAGCAAATAAGGCACTAGCTATATTTTCCTTCTTCCATTCCTTTAAAGTCCCTTCTAAAGTAGCCTTCACACTTTCGATTACATCATTGCCTTTTACCTCAGTTAATAAACCATCAACTTCTGGTTGTCTTAAACCAATTGCAATATTAAGTTTACTTCCACCTACAGTAGCCCCTAATGGATCACCTGTATATTTTTTTGATGTGCTATCATACTTTACATTCTTAAAAATAGCCCCTGCATCAAGTAAGTAATGCTTTGCTGTGTCTGAGCTATATCCTGTAGTTTTTAAATCTGTTGTTGCCATTTATTATTTCCTCCAATCAACTTTACAATATAATTGAATATTCCTTCTTTTAATCATTTCTGAACCAGTTGGAATATTTCTTGTAGTATTATACTTAAACTGAAGCAGCACTTTATCAGTAAGTATATAGTTACTTTTAAAGTGCTGCTTTATATCATGCATTAAATTTTCTAATTCAATTGTGTTTGCTCCACAATCATCAAATATATCTACATCAATATAAAAGCCTTCTTGATCTTCTAAATTTTCACTGGAAAGTGAATAGGTCAAATATGGATATTTGACACTTTCCGAGGTATTATATTCTAAATAACTTTCAGAGCATAAATTTTTAAATTCTTTATTTAATTCTTCCAAAAAAGGTATCATCATTTCACCTTCTTAAAGCCTATACTAGCATTAGCCCCAATATCTTTTAGGCACTTTTCTAGTAAAGCTTGTATATTTTTCTTCTGACCTCTGTATCCTGGCCTCATATAAGGTTTAGGATGTTCGCCATAGGTAAATATTTTCTCTCCTGTTATGGGATCATTGTATACCCATCCGCCTCTTCTCCCTTGCCCATTTTCTGCAAATTCACCAGTTCCGAACTCAACATATATAGCATAATCTTCCCCAGTACCTATTATTACAGACATATCACCTTCATTAACCTTGTATGAAATTGAATTTTTAAGTTTTGAGGTATCAACTGGAACCAGTGGTTTTATGGCGCTCACTAATAATTCTCCAACTTCCTTAAGCCACTTTACTTGTACCTGCCTTATAGCTTCTTTACATGCATCAGAGTTATCTTGAAACATTACTTGTCACCAATGAACTTTAAGTATATTTCTAGATGCCTATGAAACTTCATTGGATCATCTACCAAAGTGATATCATATCTGTTGCCCTGCTCATCCTTGATATAATGTACTTTTCTTTTTATACCTTCTATATACTCAGTTAAGAAGATATGAGTAGATTCTTCCATAAAAGAATTATTAGTTGTTTTTTCTTCTCCACTTAGAAGATCTAAAAATCCTTTAACTTTAAACAACTCTGTCGGAACCTCTATAAATCCCCCAATTCCATTTTCAAGCTTATTTATAACGCAAACTGAGTATTGATCACAATCATCAAAATTCATTAAGCCCACCTCAGCTTTTTATACTTGTTTAAAAATTTCATTAAAACTGCTGGATATCCCTCTATGCTTTCAGTAGAATTCACATCGTAATAAGTCACTGAATATCTTGATATGCTTTCCTGTTTAATCCCTAACTTGTCAGCCATTTTAAGATCATACTGTATTAACTTTATTACCCCTTGTACTAAGTCATAAGGATAAGCTATCTTAGTTACAAGTGCAGAACCTTGCTCCTCCAGTATAGCTTCATCTACCTTTATATAAGTATCTGTTACTTCTGATATAGTGAAGATGCCTTTATTTAATAAACATTCATCTATATCTATTGAATCGCCTTGTCTAAAGCCTAATTTCAAAAAATTATTTCCTGAGATAACATTGCCTTCAACTTGAAAATTAAGTTTTTTATAACTTCTTATCTTATTATCTAGAAATTTATTGTTCGTTAGGTTTCTTACCATTATCTCTAGAGCTTTAAGTTTTTCTTCTAGCTCAAAATCTTTTGATGTATCATCTACAGGTATTAATTTCTTTGCTTTATCTAAAGTAATTATCAACTAATCACCACCTTATGCAAATGCTAGTGTGAAGCTTCTTACTAATTTTTTTGCCCATATTTCTTTCCAACTACATGTGCTAAAGCTGAAGGGCAAATAAATTACATATTAAGCTCCAGCAGCTGCATTTTGTATAGTCACTTCTGCAGTTACTATGCCTTCTTTTTTAATAACTCCTGTGCCATGTACACAAAGACCTCTCATACCATCTGCAAAAGCTCCTTGAAGTCTCATTGCTTCTGTTTCTTCAAGCTGCTTTCCATGACCTGTTGCACCTTTATAAAGCCCTATAACTGTAACTGCTCCTGCGTTAACAGGTAGTTCTTCAGATACTATAAGCTGGAAGCCATTTATAATCTGACCTTCAACCACTCCATTTTCTAAAGTTACTGGCTGCTTAGCAAATCTATCATCCTTTGATAGTAAGCCTAAGAAGTCAGAGTTAATAACTGCATATCTATTAACCTTTGGCACCTTCCTCTTATTCAGCTCAGTTCCCATATCTACAAGCAAGTCATAAGCATTGCTTCCATTTACAGTCTTAGCACCTAGTTTCTTTCCTGCACCTAATGCTACCTTTGAAAGAACATGAGTATCTATAAGTTCGTTTAGAGTTGCAGCAGCTTCAGCTGTATGGGCATCAATTAACTCTCCTGCTGCTTGAATCTTATCTACATCATCAAGCTTTATAGCCCAATATTTTTTTTGATCCATGTCAATCTCAACAGTAGGAGTCTCTAAGTCATCCCATTGAACTTCTCCTATATAATCCTTTATTGCCACTGAGCCTACATTATTAAATATAACTTTGTTTCCTTTTATTTCAGTTGGTGGAGTTGTAACCACATCAGCAACAGATGCCTTGTGATAATTTGCTATTAATCTAGCCTCCCATATTGTTGGTATAAAATTTGATACTGCCATTTAACATCATCCTCTCTTATTTACTTAAATCTAAATCTTTTATTAGATCCCAATTAGCGTTAATCTCCTTTGGAGACATTCTTGAAACATTTTCCTTGCTAAAGGTCTTTACCTGACCTTCCAATCCTGGAAGCTTGTTTACAATAACCTTAGGATCTTGTCTTTGTTGTTGTTTTACTAAATCTTGTTGATTATTAAAGAAATCTATATGACTTTCTCTAAGCTTTTTTATCTTAACATCAAGTTCCTTCTCTACATCCAGATTTTCAATATCACCTAGTTTGTAGAGTATATAATCTATATCCTTACAGCCAGCATCCTTAAGCTTACTTTTTACGTCAAATTCCTTCTTATCTTTAGTTCTTGCTTTTTCAAGATCCTTCATCTCTCCCTCATATTTTGATATGGTGCTTTGAAGACTCTCGATATCAGCATTACTTTTCTTAAGCTCTTTTAAGGTTTTATTTGCTTCTTTTAGGTCATTCTGAGCTTGATCTCTTTCTTCCTTAAGCTTCAAAATCCTTATATCAGCATTTTCTTCTGAAGTTGCGTAAACCTTATTTTCCTTCATTGCTGAAGTTATCTTATTTACAATTTCTTCATTTAACCCTTGAGCTTTTAACAATTCCTTTAAGTCCATCTACTTTCCCTCCTAATACACTTTTTTACTTGGTATGTGTCCAAGTTAGGTTTCAACCTTTGTTCTTTTACATCTGCAATAGTTATAAAAAGATGTGGTGGAATATTATAAGAACCAGACTTTATTTAATTAAGTTAAAGCCTTATTCTTTACATATATTTAATTTGGGGTATAATAAAAGCACTCAAACTTATGAGTGCTTACATAGAAAATAATATAACTATTAAATTTTTATTACTTGTTCATTTCTGCCTTATTCCACAATAATAGTTTAACACAGATTTTGGGCTGTGAAATATAGTGGATACTCTATACTTACTATAGTTTTTACTTTGTGCTTTCTTTTCTAGTTTTTCTATTTTAGGTTAATTAATCTTTTTGTGTTGTATGACATTATATAGAATACTTGTTATGAATTAACTCATTTTATTGTAAAAATATTTATTTTCATAATTATATCATTTGAAATGTAATGTATCATTCCATGAATTTAATACCTTATAATATCTTTATTCCATAATTATCAATATTCATTTTATCTTCAATTTGCATAGCTTCCCATAGCCCCTCGTTTAACGACACGCCTTCATATCTCTTAATATTTTTCAGTTTATCACTATATATATTAATCGCCTCTTTTAATGCTATAATAATTTTATCTTTATTTATATTAAATGGTGATTTATCACTTTGTTCCATTTTTAATTGATAACTTAAAACAGAAAATACAGCAAATACTCCAACTCCTGATTTCCAAGTTAACCAATTTAATAATGTTTTTTCTAACTCTAAATCTACCCTTTTTTCTGGTTCATCAATATAATAATCATAAATAGATTTCATTGCAGGAGATAAATTTAGCATTGTGCTACCAGGAGCATATGAATTATAGCCAAGTCTATACATTCCACTTCCACTTAAAAATTCATCTAATTCATTCCTATCAATTGCAAGAACTAGCCCCTGTCTGTTTAATTTTTCATTCATATATTAATATCTCTCCTTATTTTAAAAATCATTTTTTTACATTATCTGTGATTTTTCTAAACAGCTCCATATCTTTATCCCTAGTAATCTGCCTAATTATACCTTCAGTAGTTCCTCCTAATGTCTTTCCACCTGGAATCCATTGATAATTACAACCATCCTCAACTCCAGTTACAATGTGTAAATTAATATCCCCATCTAATGGAATTTCCACTCTTACTACACCATTAGCAAATACATCTTCAGGCAAGCCTAATTCTTTTGCGAGTTGCACTTTAAATTCTTCATTAGAATTTGAAATAGACCCTAGATTAGCTAACTTACTTTCAATTGAATCACCAATTTTTTGTGGAAGTACGAACTGTCCACCTTTTTCACCTGGTCTACCAATTGTTCCATATCCTAAAACAAAATTATTATAAGCATCTTTAGGCATATAACTAATTACAACACTACTGCCATTACCATAAAATGCCTCTCTCCAATTTTCGGTCAATTTCGTATTTTTTAACGATGTTAAGTAATCATCTGGGGTTCTATTATTTTTATCTTCATTTAGTATTCTATAATAATCTTCAGGATTATATCCATTATTTATGCAATCATCCAGCCTAACATCAGATAATTTTAATAATTCATTAGAATTATCTTTAACATATCGCATAGAGTTCAAATCCGCAATTATCTCAGATTTAAATTTCTCTATCATCGACATTTTTTCATCCCACGAAATACTATTTAAGTTAACATCATTTTCATCAGCATATTTACTTAATTTGCTCCATGCAGTATCATCGATTACGCCTTCTTTCAATTTTTCGTAATATTTTAACCTTTCAACTTGTATAAGCTTACCATACTTATGTTCAAAAACACTGGCTACATTTCCAATATCATTATACCTAATTCCATCTTTCTCTAAAAGCCCTTCATTATCTTGTTTATTTGCAGAAGCAGTTTTATCTTTAATTGAAGTACTACTAGATTTGCCATCATCTAATCTTTCATTATTATTTACTCTATCCTTATACCACTGTTCAAAATTATCATACTTCTTAACTTCTGAGACCTTATTATTTTCAGCTATAACAGAATCTTCTTCCACCACTGTCTCACAGTCGCATCTGCAACCTATATCCTCCTTAGCCACTCCAAATAATCTAGGCTGAGAGGTTGAATAGCCATGTAAGTGAAACTTTTCATCTATATCAACTACTTGTCCATTTAATTGTTGGTGATCTACTCTTGTTTTCTTATCTGAAACTGCAATCCATTTTTTCTTTAAACTAACTCCACTTTTTACTGCTTCTTCTAAGCCTTTTTGTTTTGCTAAGGATTTTATCCTTCCTGCCTCAGTTACAGCTATTTTTACAGTGTTATTGTAATTAGAATTTCCTATATCACTTAGATTTTTAGCTAATTCTCCATAGCCTTTATTATTGATTAACCCTTCTGTTACAGCACCTTTTACCTTTAGTTTTATTTCATTTAGATGCTTATCATAAAGCCTTTCTGAGAGTTTTAGACCTGCTACTGGTGCTTCTAGGACTTCTTTAATCTCATCTTCCTTTAGCCCACCAAAATTAAGTTCACTATTTAATACCCCTTCAACTTCATAGAAAACTCCAAAGTATTCACGGTTAAGAGTACTTTTACCATAAGTAGCTATAGAGTTATAGTTTTTATCATAAAGCTTTCCTAAGATATCATTCATTTGATCTAAAAGCTTGTCTATCTTTTTCAGCTCCAGCTGCTTTGCAAAAGGGATATTTTCATTTGTTTGAAGGTAATCTCCAATTGAGCTTTTCATATCAGCTATGGCTGAAACATGAGCTTTCATAAGTAAAGCTTTAGTGCTATCTTCATCCTTTTCTGCTAATTTCAAAAGCTCTTCGTGATATTTACTCAACTACATCACCACCAGAATTAGCTTTGCTGATTAACTGGTCGCTTAGAGCATTCATATCTACATAAGGTTCTTGGGTTTCTAAAGTTTTCTTCTCTTCTTCATAATCAAGATCTAGGATCTCGCATAAAAGTCTCAGCTTAGTATCACTACTTATAGTATTCCCTGCGAGAAGTACATTGTTTATAAGCACCCCTTTAGTATCTGCTTTAGTCTTTTCATTGACAACTACTGAGTCTTCGTTTACCATGGTTTCTCTTACTAGATTTATCTCAATAGAATTACAATCATAGCTTGTGTTATACCTAGAATTAATATCATCCACTACTACCTTTAATAAATTTCTAATTAACCTTCTTAGTCTTGTTTCTGCCTTATTGCACTTTAAATCTAGTAATGCATATCTAGACTTTATTACTATGTTGGTTATGTTTCCATCACCTAACTGACTACTGTCAAAACCCATACCAAATTTATAGATAGCTTCTTTATCCAGTTCTATTTTAGTTTTTCTAGCTTCTGTTGGTATATCTATGGTTTTTACCTCTAGTCCACCTTCTGCATCGGTTCCAATAGTCTTTTTAGTCTTTAGATTAGTTGTAAGCTCCTCTAAACTATCACCAGAATATCCTTTAACTACATATATAGCTTCTTGGAAATCTTGTAGATTGTTTGAAAGACTGCAGGCCATTAAGTCATAATCATCTATAAGTGATTTGATTGGATCTAAATCTGTTTTTTGATATTTGTTATTTTCAAGTTTGAAAAACGGTATATATCCAAGGCCTCCGCCATCATAAATAGCTTTATCATCTTCTAATATTATATGAGGCTTAGGATTTGGCTTTATATCCATATCCATCTTAAAACCTTGTCTATTTTTATCCTGACTATAGTAAGTGACCTCACTATCTGTCCATACCTCTGCTTTAGTTATAATAACTTCATTGTCATTGTCATAAGCTACAGCATCATAGTATCTGATTATAGCTTTTAGTCTGCTGTTATAAACTTCATCATAAACAGGGATAACCCCTAAACTATCTGCTATTTGAAAGGATATTTTATTATTTTCATCTTTGTATGCATATACATACTCAAAACCTTTATTACTTGCACCCTCTAGAGCATTTTGAAGCAGCTCATGGAATTCTTCATTAATATACTCCTTAAGTTTTTCTTGAAATTCTTCCTCTTCTGCTATAACCTCTATTGGATTAGATAATAGATACTGAACCTTTTGATCTACAAGCTCTGTGTGAAATTGATGCTGAATCTTTACATTTGATTTATACTTATCTTCCTTAAGTACACCATTTGCATCAAAATAAAAAAGCCTATAATTTAGGATTTCATGTTCACCTTTATAGTAACTCAATCCTAAACTGGCTTTTCTTTTAAACTCTGAACTTCTATCTTGTAATATAGCCTTATCTAAGGCCCTAGCAGCTAAGCTGCTATTTTCTGAAAGTACATCTAATAACAACTTCCTTCACCTCCTAAATTAACCACTTCTTATTATTAATTTCATCTTCCATACCGTATCTAGCAGCATCTATAGTATGATTGTTTTTATCAGGATACTCCCCTTTAAAGTTACCCACCTTATCTTTTTCAAGCTCGTATCCAAGAAATTCTCTTTTAGCATTTGGGCATCTAACTGGATCAATTATTATTTCTTCTAGCTCTTCGCTTAAGAACTTTAAACCATGCTCTACGCTATCAGGACCCTTTTTAGCGCCAGCTATATTTAGCCCTAACTTTTTAAATTCATTTATAGTTCTTGGTTCTGCACTATCTGCTGTTATTCTCTTATTAGAAGGATTCAATTTTTTTATTTCCTCTACTGCTTTACTGTTGCTTAACTGAACCTTATAAATTTCACCGAAGATGTATAGTCTTTTTCTGGTTTTATCATAGTTCATAAGTAAGTACGCCAAAGGATCTGCAGCATAACCAAAATCCAAACCATTCTTCAGCCTATCAAATACTTCTATTTCTTCCTTCGTTATTTCTCTTATAGTTAGGTTTCTAAATACTTCTCCTCCATTACCTGTAACGCGGCCTAGGTAATCGTGCTCATATTTATTTAGATTAACCTTTTTCATATGCTCAGCTTCAATTATGAACTGCTCTCCTAACCATTCTTTTTCAACCATTAAGTAAGTACTATGATGAACAAATTTATCTTTTCTCTCTTCAAGCACTTCTATATTGGTCCAATTTTTCTGACTTTCTGGCGGGTTAAAGGAATAGAATACAAAAAAATAAGGACCACCTCTCATTAATGACTGATTGATGTTCCTTATTTTATCGTAGTCCTCAAACTCATCTACTTCTTCATACCATATATATTTTAGGTAGCCTTTAGATACTTTAATGGACTTAAGCTTCTTAGGATTATCTGCACCTTTAAAAAGAATCACTTGACCTGTTGGCTTATAAGTTAATTTTAGAGGAGAATAATTTACTTCCCATTCATTATTAACGCCTAGTTTTTCTATGGCCCATAGCATCTGTTCAAAAACAGAACCTCTAAGTACATCCTTAACCCTTCTAAACACTACTCCATTGGTAATCTCCCCCTTAAGAGAATCCTTCATCAGGTTAAGGATTATTTCTATAGAGATAAAAGAGGACTTCGCACTACCTCTACCGCCTTTAAACCAGTAATGAGTATGAAGCCTTCTCTTTATGTGTTTGTGAGCCTCGTAAAAACTAGGTGCTATTATAGATCTTAAGTTAATAGCCTTCATCTATATCATCCACTATTTTAACAGGTACTGTTCCTTCAATTTTTATCTTTTCAGTAAATAAGCCTAAGTGTTTACCTAGAAGTTCTAAACTCTTTGTTTTGTTATAGAGTTTTACTTCCCTTTCAATTATCTCTTCTCCATCTTCTGTAGGTGTTATCTTAACCTTGATAGAAGCTATAGCTGCTGCATCATCCCTGCTGATATTATTTTTTACTTCAGCTGTATCTACATCAATTAAATCACTGGCATTAACAAAACCTAGTCTTGCAAGCTCCCTCAAAACTCTGTCTTGATTTATTCCAGTTCTTTTAGATCTTTCTGCCATAGCTTTGTCTATATACTCTTTTATATAAGGCTTCTTAAGGTTTTCACATCCTATATCTGATGCTGAGTGAGGACTATATCCTGCTCTAATTGCCGCCTGAGTAGCATTAAGGTCGATTAAATATTCGTCACAAAATGCTTTCTGTTTGGCTGTTAATTTGGCCATTAATGCCACCTCCTTTTTAGTAGAATAAAAGCACCCAATTAAATGAGTGCTTTTAAAATAAAGCATATAATTTTTTTATTTATTCTTTGTTCCTGCCTTATTCCACAATAATAGTTTAACACATATTTTCACCTATAAAATATAGCTAATACTCTATACTTACTATAGTTTTTACCCTACAAGTCCTACGTACACTATGGGAACAAGCTTATTTATTGAACTATCTCTTAATTGATATATTCTGGCTTCTGTAAGATTTAATTCGACAGCTATTTTCCACCAGGAATCTCTTCCATGTCCTTTTATATACCTTTTATAAATCAAATCCTTCTCCACATCGGTGAGTACATTGCTATTGATAGCATTATCGATTTTCTTTAAAGTAATCTTCCGACCTTCAATCATTTTGTTTAGATTATTTATCATCTTTTCTTTATATATGATTTCATTTTCCACACTTGAATTGAATTTATTGGTTGGTCCAGTTCTTTCCTCATAGGTTATAGCTCCGCACCCAGTATATTCATTTTTAATGCTTTCTATTTCTAGCTGCAGGTTTTCAATTTCCTTTTCCATATTTTCATAATTATATAAAGTTCCTTCAAGCTTCTTAAATAACTCTTCATTCTTCATTAAATATCAACTCCTTAATTATTTGTCCCATCCTAATAATCTTCTTTCTAACTGATCATAGTAATAATCTCTTTGCTTATAATCCATAAAGTATTTTTGTTTCTTATAAATTACAGTCTTAACTTCTTGAGACTACCTATTATCTTTTTTACTTTTATCTAATTTACATTCCTTTTATTTACTTTGGATATTAATGTTAGTATTAACTTCATTATTATTATAATTTTTGCGGTCTTGCCCTGTTTATCTCCTAACTAAAGTAATTATTGAGCTGTTGTAGTTTCTCTTCTAACTCTTCAATTCTAACCTCAAAGCTAAGAAGTTTGTCCTCAACTTCTTCATAGGTAGCTTCACCTCGAAGTCTATGGTATTCATCTTCTAGGCTTGTCCACGTTTTGTCATGTAATAAAAGTTTTATATCAAATTCATAAGGAACTTCAAAAGCTATTGATACCATATCCACATCAATATCTAACTCATGAGGTACCTCAGGGTCATTTTTAAAATTCTTTTCTAGTTTCAGCATATTATTCCTGCCTTCCATTTTTCTATATATAATATCTTTCTTTTCTCTATTTATAAAAAGACTGTACAATTATGCCTTGTAAATATTTATTTTTTGAAATATAATAAATTTGGTTTTTAATTTTATTTTTTTAGTTGCTTAGGCAACTCTTTTTTTATTTTGTAGGTTTCTTTTGCTTCTCTTAATGCTGCATTAAACTCTAATCCTTTAGCCGTTAGCCTCTCAACTTCTCTACCTACTTCTAGGTAAAACAACATCATTTTTCCCATGCTTAAATATCCTTTCTCATACTATTTAAAAATTTAATCCTATATTTTTATGTTTTATAATTTTTTAATAAAGTGCTTTACTTCCCCCCCTTATTTTTACAGCTATGAACTTTAATTCAAGTTTACTTAACTCATATCGTTGCATTTTTGAGATGTACTTGTAAAAAAAATTTCCTCTGGATTTTTAATATCTAAGATTTTACTTATGGATATTGCCTCATTCAATGAAAATACTGACCTTCCATTAATTTTGGAATTTAGCGTTTGTACTGTTATTCCCATGCTATCTGCTAGTCTTCTTTGTGTATATCCTTGCTCAATCATTCGTGCTTTTAATTTGTTGATTTGCATTATAATTTCTCCTTTCGTTGCATTTTTGGGATGATTTTATTATAAATGGTTTGTTTTTCAAAATCAAGTCATATATGCAACATTTTTTTATTTTTTATAAAAATATCGTTGCATATATGAAAAAACACTTTATAATATATATATGAGGATATATTAGCTCAAGCTAAAAATTATCTTCGAAGCTCATATAATTTTTGAAATCAGAACTTGGAGATATAAACAAAGTGGTAAATCCACATAGGCTTAAAGAGGAGTAAAAAAATGAATGATAAAGATCTTAGTAACGTTATAGATAGAATCAAAAACAGACGATTAGCATTGGGATTATCCTATCAGGATATGCAAGATTTAACTGGAATAAGTAAGTCAACTTGGCAAAGATACGAAACAGGTTTTATTAAGAATTTAGCTATAGATAAATTAGATTTAGTTTCCAAAGCTTTAAAAACTACACCTTCATATTTAATGGGTTGGAATGAAGAAACCGAAAAAGAAAATAAAGAATTCACTACTGCCAAGGAAGCCACTGAGTATCTTCTAAAACTCCCTTCTATGGCTGCCTTTGGAGGTTATGATATAAATAAGATGTCAGATGAAGAGATTATAGAATTTGCTAACGAGTTGTTACATCAATTTGAGCTAATTAGTCATAAATATAAAAAGTAACATTGGATAAAGAGGTGATGAGGATGCAATGGATAGATAACATTGTATTAGGGTTAGTCGATGAGTATGGTACGAGAGATGTTTACGAACTATGTGACTGTCTAGAAATAGAGATTAGAGGACTGGATCCATCTAGTATCATACTTAATGGTCATGAAGCTTTTTATTACAGACACTTTAACGGTGCAGAAATAATTTTTATAAGTAATAAACTTGAAAATCCATTAAAGGAATTTGTATTAAAGCATGAACTAGGTCACGCATTATGCCACACTGGTATTTTATCAGCAGGTTTTCTATATTCTAATATACACAAACTAGAAAAACAAGCAAACTATTTTGCATTTAAACTAAGCGATATCTCTTTTGACAAAGTTGAATTAAGAGAGATGACCCTAGAACAAATCGCCAGTTGTTTAGAGATTCCCTATGAGCCTTTAAAGCAACTGGTTAATTTATAAACTTCAAGCGAACATATGTTCACAAAAGTATTTCTTTGTTCGTATTTAGTTCCTAATTAAAATAGCAGAAAATGATCTACAATCTATACTATAGATCTTTTCTGCTATTTTTTTAGTATATAATCTTTTTCAATAAACTTATAAGATATGGTTTTATCATTGTAGAGAAACTATCAAGCCATTAATTGGCCTTTTGAATTTCTCTTTATCTTAAAAATCCTTCTCAATCATATCATCTACAAATAATCCCAGTTCAGACACCTTTAAGTCTAAAGGACTAATATCAGCATTTTTCCATTGTTCATACATAGCCTTCATATAGATGGTATCTTTTAGAAAAGCAATTCCGCAGTCTCCTCCTCCTGCACCTGACGATTTACCACTTCCAAACTCTTCTGCAATTATACACAAGACTTTCAGCTTTTCTGTTTCAATATCAATTCTAGCATTATCACCTAACTTCTGAAGCGCTTTACGATTTTGTTTAAGTGCATTAATCGCTTCTATGCAATCATCCACCTCAAAGCCTTTTATCAGTCTTTCCACTGCAATAGAGCTTTCTATTAGAAACTGGGTATAAGCTTCTAAATTATGCTCACGAAAATTTTCTATCTTCCTAATCATAGGCCCAGTAGCTACTGATGATTTTGTCCACCCAACAGCTAACTTAAGTAAAGTTGGAGGAGTTATTTTTCTAATAGATAAGTTTGGCCAGTCACTTTGTATCATTTCCGTTAGTTTTGTTCCTTGATCTAATTGACTTAATACCCATTTCCCCATAAATGCTGAATATTCAAGCCAACCTCCATAAACTGCAGCAGCAATATCGGCTCCTGAACCACTTTTTTGTGATTTTAGATGAGCTATTGCTGAAAGTTTAAAGATTTGATCAAGCGAAGGCTGCTCTTTTCCATCACTATATAGTGCTAACATAGCTGAAATTACAGCAACTACAACTGCTGCACTTGAACCTAGTCCATACTTTTCACCTGTTGAAGGATCATCAAGTCCACTTTTAATCTGCAATTCAAATGGAATGACATCAATAGATTTTTCCTGTAAAAATCTATTCACCACCGAGATTGAGTTTTCGATAAAGTTTAGCCTCGAATCTTCAATATTAAATTGAACCTTTTCTTCATTTATTTCCCAAGCAATATCTTCTACCCCTAGCTTTGGAATAGAGATTTTATTTTCCTTGGATGGTTGAATATTCGCTGTTACATACCGATCAACTGCAATTACCACAGATTTCTGATTTGGTTCCAAAACAGCATATTCACCTGCAACCATAAGCTTACCCGGGACTCTTACTTTATAATTTAGATAAGACATTTTAATTCCTCCATTAAGATATTAGATACACCAGTTACAAATAATATCTAACTAAGTAATTTAGTTTCAATTAATAGTTAATATAATCAGCAACTAAATTTTGTAGACTAGAACTGGGAGATCTATTCCGCTTAAATACCTACTAATTTTGTTATAATCCATGGTGCTGAGTACAGTACCATGAATTGAACCCCATAATTGATTCCTAGTCTATATAGAATTCCCCCTACTATCCCTATTAATAAAACTCCTGCAACATTTATAAACCCTGCATCCATATAAGCCAGTAATAATACTAAACTAAAGAATAGACCTAACATTGCCTCATGTGGTATTTTGGTAAATACAAATCTGCAAATCTGCTCAGAATATTTTACAGTAATATAATATGTGATCGCTAATGCTACTATAGCACCGATAAGAGTTGCCCATATATAGTCTGAATTAGATAATAGGTGATGCATATTATTCTTTAATGTATAAACTGGTGGAGCATTAAAAAGTGGATTTGCTGGTCCAAGTGCCATTGGTGATAGAGGTATACCCAGCGCAATAAGTGGTATCAATGTTCCAGAAATATATGTTGCATGTGCTAAAGCTTCCATACAGGAAATGGCAAGAGAAGCTTTAGCAACTGGATCCTTAGTTCGACTAGAAAACAGCTCTCCTAAGAAAGTTGTTAGTCCAACAGGACTTAATATAAAGGTCACTGAACCAATTAAGGAGGTTATAGCACTATAAATAGTCTCTTTTTTTGTTAGGATCTTAAATGGGTTAGGAACCGTTTTAATTTTTTCAGCCTTTTTGAAATAAATTTTCTTTTTATCAAATCTTTCAAGGTTATCTCTTTTTCCTTTATTTAAAAGTTCAAATAGAGTTAAAATAACAGGTCCTATTGTTATTCCTAAGAAGAAAGAAATAGATACATTAGTGCCTTTAGGAACTACCCCCATCCCCCAATAAAGATGACGAAGTCCTTGGATTAACAAAGCAAATGGTACTATAGCTACAAGCGCTCCCCATTTATTTTTGCTCATCAACGCTAAAAATATTGCTCCAACAAAAAATACTGGATCTCCATATTGCTTTATTACTGTAGCAAATGGAATTAATGCATGAGCTAGTAACAAACTAACTGGTACTGAAACGATTGTCCCAATAATAGAACCTGAAGCCATCTTTCTAATACTTGTATCAGTTAATCCAAACCTCTTGAGCACCATAGCATGTTCTATCATTGGGGTTGACATAACTCCTGCTGGGATTCCCGCTATAGAAACTGGAATTGCATCAGTCAATTTGCTTGCTACTATTGCTGAGATAAAGAAAGATAATATTACAGCTGGCTGTAGTCCTGATAAAACCAACACCAGTGTTACTGGAGCAATAGTTGCAGTTTCATCTGTACCTGGTGCTACACCAATAATAGTGTATATAATTGCAGCAATAACAGCTGCTAAAATCATTTGTAAAATTAAAGTAGTAGTCATACTAATCCTCCTGTGATATTTCTATAAATGCTCTTTTCGGCTTTATTATAATACTGCAAATCACAAATCCAATTATTGCTCCCAGTAAGCCTAAAAATAGTTGTTTAGGGCGTTCTTTAGGAGCAAGAAAATATCCACCAAATGCAGTAACACTGCAAATTACGAGAGATAGAATAAGCTCTTTTATAGAAACAAGGTCTTCCCACACTTCAATATTAGTTCTTAAATCATCACTAGTAGATGATTTCTTTATTCTATTATTTAAATTTTCCATCATACTCAACTCCTACCTATTCCAAATACTTAATTCCAGATCCTGGATGACATATAATAACCTCTTGTACATCAGTCAAGCTTAACAGTGATTCATATACTATCTTTTCATCTTTAGGTAAGCATAGAACTTTAACATTTGGTCCAGCATCAATTGTAAAGTAAGCATAAATTCCTTCTGATCTTAGTTTATGAATATGGTGAATTACATCAATACTTCCTTTTTGCCAATATAAAATTGGTGGATTTGCTCCAAGCATTGTTGCATGCATCTTCATTGCATTTGCTTCAACTATAATTCCTAACTTTTCAAAATCTCTAGAACTTATTGCCTCTTTTGCTTCCTCAAGATCTTTTTCAACAGTACTAAGCCAACCTGAATAAAAAGGCGAAGTTTTAACGGTTCTTTTCATCCCTTCTGTACTAGACACCTTTTTTGGCTCCGCAACTAATAACACTGAAAGAATACTAATATCCCAAGATTTTTCACTTAAAATCTGTTTTGCAAAAGAATCCTTTCCATCAATTTGTATACCTTTTTGCCATTCAACAAATCCTCCATAAACTGATCTGCAAGCAGAACCTGACCCCTGACGAGCAAGCATTGATAACTCCTTTTCACTTAATTGTAATTCAAGGGCTCTTGTTGCTGCTGCAGCTAATGCTGCGAAGCCTGATGCAGAGGAAGCGAAACCAGCTGCTGTTGGAACCCTATTTTCAGAACATATCCTAGCATGTAAGTTAGTCCCTGCAAGATCCCTTACTTTATTGAGGAAGATAAAAACTTTATTTGATTCTTTATCGGTTGCCTGTAGTTCATTAAGAAAGAATACATCCTTATCAAAATTTTTGCAAAACTCAACAGTTGTTACAGTAAAAAAACTATCTAAGGTTATAGATAAACTACTGTTCATAGGTAAAAAAAGTGTTTCATCCCGTTTTCCCCAGTATTTAATTAGTGCAATATTAGTATTGGCTATAGCCGTAGCCTTCATCAAAATCACCTCTTTTACTACTTTGGACTATACAAGATATTTTCTTCAGTTGAAAAATACCATACATTAGAAGCTCCTGAATCCATCAACCGTTTTGCTATCACTTCAGCATGTTCTAAACTTTTCCCAAGAGCTAGCATGCATCCACCTAAACCTCCTCCTGTAAGCTTTGCACCTAGAGCCCCCTCATTCCTAGCTATATCTATTAAGTGATTTAATTCATCATCACTGACACCAAGAATCTTAAGTTCTTCTTGATTACGATAAAGCAAATCCCCAAGTAAATATATATCGCCATTAAGAATAGCTTCCCTTGCTAACTCTACAATTCTCGCTATTTCATCTAATGAATTTTGAACTTTTGCAGTTTCAGAAGCATATCTTTTTCTAACATTATCAACAGCGGTATGTGTATCCCCATTTCTACCAGTATCAGCAACAACTATATATAAAGGCCTTCCTATAGTCAAAGGAACTATCTCTTTTTCCTTCTGAAACCATATTGGATGTTCGCTTATTTCTGCAACCGTATCAATTCCACTTGGTTTTCCATGTGCATAAGTTTCAGCAATTTGGACAAGAGAAAATAAATGCTCCTTTGAAAGCTTTTGTTCAAATAAAGAAAATAAACTTCTAACTATAGCAATTGCAATTGCTGCACTAGACCCCAGTCCACGACCTAATGGTATATCTGAATCAATTCTAATTCGTAAATTTTCAAAAGGTTGATTTGCATATCTCAGTGTTTCCTCTATACAAGCTTTTATTCCTTCCATTTTCGCTGGTATTTTGTCAATAGGACCAGTATAAATAGAAGATTCAAACATAATTGGCCCAACCGCTTTTTGAATTATTACTCTTACCTTTAATGGAAATGGAATAGCTATAGCAGGCTTGCCGTAAACAACTGCATGTTCACCAACTAAAATCAACTTACTATGAGCCTCGCAGATGGCTGACTTAGTAGAAACTGTACGCATATAAAACCTTCCTTTATCAAATAATAAATATTAAATAGCCTTTCTCTTTTCACTTCATCTAATCGCAATTAAATATCTATTGATAATAATAATCGATTAGAATTTAATTGTCAAATAATACTTATTTTCATTAAATAATTAATATGCATAACAAAAGGCGAGTATGTATATTAATTATTATTTATACATACTCGCCTTTTAATTCATTCACTGTAGATTATTACTTTCTATTTAGCTCTACAATTTTTATAAGTCAAAACAAATACCACACCATAATATATTTTCATAATCGTTTTAAATAGGAACAATATGAAACTCTACTCCATCTGTCTTTTTAATCAACTTTGTAATCATAGACATTTTAATGAAATTTTTAAATTTCCCCTTTATAGATTCGCTGTTTCCTATAAGGACAAATGTGATATAATTCGCCTTAATAAAATTGTATAAGGTTTTTATATATTCTTTTTCTTGAATAACGAAATATTTAGCTCCAAGACTCTCAGAAACTTCTTTTAACCGTTCTTCGATTGATGTATTTTTGCTATTTGTAAAATCAAAAAAGCTCTCTCTTTTTAAGTAAACAACAAAAAGATCAGAATTAAACTTCTTTGCCATCCTTTCTCCTCTTATTATTAATTTTTGGGAAGAAACTTCTGAATCTACAAATACCATTATTCTTTCAGCTACATGCCAGTTTAAGGTTATGTTTTTTTGTTGCATGTAAGAAAAAAGGTCATCTTCAACTTCATCAGCTGTAGCTTTTAAACAAATAGATCTTAAGGCACTTAAAGTATTTTTTTGAAAATAATTTTCCGTTGCATTTTTATAATTATTGTTAAAAATCTTACCCTCCTGTAATCTCTTTATTAGCTCTTCTGGAGAAACATCAACTACTATTACTTCATCAGCATTATCTACTACTTCGTAGGGTACTATTTCAGAAACATCAACTCTAGTTATGTTATAAGCTAGGAAATTTAAGGTCTCTATATGCTGAATATTTAGGGTAGTTAATACGTTAATACCTTTTGATAATATTTCTAACACATCTTCATATCTTTTAGAATTTTTACTAGTTGGAGCATTAGAATGTGCTAATTCATCTATGAGAACTGTTTCCGGCATATATTCTATTATTTTTTCGATATCTGGTTCATAGAATATCTTTCCTTTATAAGATATTTCTTTTAAAGGGATTTCCTTTATACCTTGCTTATTTCTTTCAGTATCTTTTCTATAGTGAGGTTCTATATAACCAATCACCACGTTTTGCCCATATTTGATTCTCCTTTTAGCTTCATTGAGCATAGAATAAGTTTTTCCAACCCCAGGTGCATAACCTAGGAAAATCTTCAACTTACCTCTTTTTTCTTTAGAAGCTATTCTTAATGCCATCTCTGGACTTGTTCTTGTGAATTTATTTGACATTATACTACCTCATTAAAATAAAATGTGTTTAATTTGTTAATCTCACATAAGAATGATACATCTTTAATAAGGAATTATGTGATACTCTACATTTCTAGTAAATTTTAAAAGTTTGGATATAGTTGATCCTCTTACTAAAGTTTGTAATTTAGTCCGTCTGCTTTTTCCAATTATCACCTGAGTAGCATTACTTGTTTTTATGAATTTACTAAGTTCTCCAGAGATACTTTTACCTTTAAGCATTGTAAATTCTCCCCCAAGAGATAATGCCAATTTTTTATGTCCTTCTAAAATCTTATTATCATTTTCTGAAGGTGTTGGAGCAAATCTATGAGTACAATCTACAGCCACTACTACCCAATTACATTTATATGTTTTAGCTATTCTTGATCCTCTTCTGATTAAATTTATCCCAAGTGGATTTGAACTAACGCAAACTACAATGAACTCATTTTCTCTAAATTGAGTAACATTAAAATCATCATCCACATTTTGTACTAATTTGCTTGCTCCTAGTGACATTTCCATTAAAGCAATCTCTCTTAGAGCCGTTAAATTTCCTTTTCTAAAAAAATTTCCTAATGCATTGGTGATTACATCTTTTTTATATATCTTGCCCCTTGAAAGCCTATTTATTAACGCATCTGGTGTTAAGTCAACCAATACTATCTCATCAGCTAAGCTTAACACACTATCCGGAATTGTTTCTCTAATTTTTACTTCTGTTATTCGCTCTACAACATCATTTATGCTCTCTAAATGTTGAATGTTTAATGTAGATATTACATTTATTCCAGCATCTAATATTTCTACTACATCCTCGTATCTTTTTGTATTTTTACATTCAGGTATATTAGTGTGCGCCAATTCATCGATAAGAACAAATTTAGGATGGAGTTTTAATACTGCTTCTTTATCAAGTTCTTCAAGACTTCTCCCTTTATACTCTATTTCTTTTCTAGGAACAATAAATAAATTGCCTATTTGCTGTTCCGTTTCAGCTCTTCCATGAGTCTCTAGATAGCCGATAACAATATCCTCACCATTTTCATGCATCTCATTTGCTTCTCTAAGCATTGTATAAGTTTTACCAACTCCAGGTGCATAGCCTAAAAATATCTTAAGCTTTCCCCTTTCAGTTTCATTACTCATATTTACCTCATATAAAATTTAATTTTTAGATATGTTTAAAAGTATTATTGAAGTTAACAGCGTCTAATTTTTATAGATGAACAAATTCATGCTCACGAAAACAATTCAGAAATTGCATAAAATCTGTTTGCTTCTTCTTCGCTTCCTTCTAATTCGTTTATCTTCCCAATTAGCTTGTAAACTTCTTTATTATAAGGATTACTAGCTAAAGCTTTTTTCAACACTTCAAAAGCTTCCTTGTATTTGTTTAATTCAATATTTTCCTTTGCTTCAATTATATATGCTTCATCATTCCAAGTCTTTTCTTTATAATTTCCCTCTTCTCCTTCACTAGGAGTATACGTATTTTCAACTTCATCTATAATTGCATTAACTCTATCTGGCGAGAAAGGTTTTTGAAGATACGCAAAAGCTCCAAGCTTTGTACAATCTATGGCATTTTTTACTGTTGCATAAGCTGTCATTATGATAACTGCACTATTTATATTTTTTTCTCTCAATACCTTCAATACTTCTGTACCACTGAGTCCAGGCATTCTAATATCTAAAAAGATCAAGTCTATTTCTTTTCCAGCCTTCTCTAGAATCTCTAGAGCTACAATACCATTTTCTGCTGCCATAACCTCATAATCTCGTATCTCAAGACAAGTTGTTAGCATTGATCTAATATTCTTGGTGTCGTCTATAATTAATACCTTTTTCATACAAACTCCTTTCATATGTCTAATAATAGCATTTTTAACTTGGCATATTTATAGAATTATTAATTAGCTTATGATGTCCAGATAATTACTCCATAAGTAACCACTTGGTACAACTTCTATTCATTTTCTCTACTCTCTATTGGCAAAGTAAAAATAAATTTGCTACCTTCATTAACGTTACTTTCACACCATATTTCTCCTCCATGAGCTTCGACTATTTCTTTTGCGATAGAGAGACCAAGTCCAGTACTTTCAGGCATTATCTGAACGCCTTCAACTCTCACAAATTTTTCAAATATTTTTTCTAGATACTCAAATGGTATTCCTCTTCCTGTGTCTTTAACGTAAATATATATTTTACTTTCATCACTATAAGCTCCTATGGTTATATAACCTTTTTCCGTATATCTTATAGCATTTGAAATTATATTATTTAAAACCCAAGTTACCTTCTCCTGATCAGCCATTACGTTCGGAAGGTTTTCTGATAACTCATAATAAACAGATAATCGTTTTTCTTGTAGTAGCTCTGTATATCCATCTATTGATTTATTGATTACATCTAATATATTACATGGTTCTATATCAAAAACCGCCCTATCAGTTTCTAATTTAGATATCTTTAATAGATTCGAAACTAATTCATTAAGTTTTTCTACATCTTCCTGAAAGGTCTCGATTATTCTTAATTGCTTTTCGTTTAAACTTCCTACTTTATTGTTTTTTAACAGTCCTACCCCCATCATTATAGATGTAAGTGGAGTTTTTAATTCATGAGAAACAGTACCAATAAAATCTGTTTTTAACATCTCTAGTTGCTTTAATTCGGTTACATTTTTAAACAATACTATTACGCCATCAATTTTCAAGTCCTTATCTTTAATCGGTCTAGTAGTAACATTAAAAAAGTAGGTTTTATTATTTCTTTTTATATCAATTATTTCGCCCTCATCTTCACTGCCTTCACTAACTATCTTAAATACATAATCATATAAATCTACTCTTTTAACAACTTGAAGAAAGTGTTTATTAAAGATGTTTTCTTCGTCAATACCAAAAAAGCTTTCACATGCATCATTCACGAATTTAATCTTAAAGCTAGCATCAAGAACCATCAATGGGTCAGATATACTTTTTATGATGCTTGTAGATCTATTTTTTTCTGCTAAAAGTGTTCCTTTAGTGCTTTTTTCAAATTCATACAATCGATAGGTCATATTATTAAATTCTCTGGCTAAAAGACCAATCTCATCATCATACACAATAGCCGCCTGCTTATTTACTTCTCCTTCTTTAACCGACTTAACTGCATTTATTAGAAGATATATAGGTCTAATAAATTTATTAGTAAAGATTACAGATAAGAAAAGTCCAACTGCCGCTGCAGTTATAGAAACTATAAAAATTATATAAATAGAATGTTCAGCGCTGCTACTTGTAAGTTGTTTTTTATCAAACATAGCTTTTTCATTTAATTCCGACAATGCATCTAAATCTGTTTTTAATTCATTAAGTGTAGGAGTTATATCTTTTTTATAAAAATCGTTAGCTGCCACATTATCTTTTTCCTGAAGCTCAGACAACATTTTATTAAATTGAACATATTTTGTATTCACTTTTTTAACGGCATCTTCTTCACCATTTTCAGTAATGTTATATTCCTCAAAATAATACCACTTATTAAACTGATCATTGTTTTCATAAAATAGTTCTACTGCATCTTCTTTTTCACCCTGAAGATATTTTAGTATTCCTCTATCTTGTGCATCTATAGCTCTTCTCATCTTATCTACTGCATCTATACTTTTATAATTATCTGTAATCAATCCATCTATTGATTTACCAAGAGTATATACATTAAAAACTGAAACCGCTCCGACAACTAATATAATCAATATTAAAGCAATATACACTACCGTCAATTTACCTTTAATAGTTTTCAAATCCTTCACCTCAATTAAAATCAAACGTAACCTTTAATGATACAACTTATCTTCTCTACTTCTTCCCATATTACATTAATTGCTTGAATTTGTTTATCCGTTAATCCTTCTAACATATTATTAAGCATATCCGCTGCTAATGTTAGAGATGCTACTGGCTCAATTAAATCTTCATAAATACATTTAACCGTTTCTTTATTTATAATACTAATTATCTCAGTTTCACTTAACCTAGTAAACAACACCATTATAAAGGATTTATCATCCACTATTGATTTTACTGATACGTTAAAGTAATATAGTCTTTTATTAAATATAACACTTATTTGATAAATTCTGTCCAAATTATATTTTACTGAATCAAAAATAAAATTAAAGAAATCTACATTTTTTATTATATTAAATAAATGTTCACCTATTGCCTTTCCCTCATCAACCTTGAAATATTGTTTGAAAGAATCATTTATATACTTTACTTTATATCCATTATCTAAAATCATCAATGGTTCTGCTTTAAACTCACTTAATCCAATTACTTTTGAATAATCTTCTGAAAGCATCTAATCACCTCTCAACGCTTATCAATACCCAATTTATTCCTTAATTTGATATAAATACATATAGACACACCACCTCTTTCCAAATATTCCTCTCCTAAAGAATATTTAGCTCTGAAGTGGTGTATTTATTGATGTACCATTTCGTAATAAAATTTATATTTTTAAATCCTCTACTATTTTAACCTACAGCTTTCCTTCACCTTTTAAAATATCTGCAATATCAAGATTAACAAGCAATACGTTAACTCTTTCATCTCCAAATACTCCTAGACTTCTTCCTTCTGTATGCTTTACCACTATATCTTCTAATGTCTTCTTATCAATGCCTGAAGCTTTTGAAACCGCATCAATTTGTATTCTTGCAGCTTGAGGGCTTATCTCTGGATCTAGACCTGAACCTGAGCTAGTAAGTAAATCCGCTGGTATATCCTCTTGCTTAATAGTTGGATGACTTTTTAAGAAAGCTTCCAGATCTTTCTTTACTCTTTCAGTCAATGCTGGATTTGAAGGTGCTAAATTCGCTGAACCTGATGCTACTCCAGTATAAGCTGCTTTTCCGCTATTATCTAATTTTTTATCATCTTCAGTATAGGTATTATAGTTAACTGCTGATACTCTTCCTTGAAAAAATCTTGGATCTGTAAAGCTTTGACCAATTAGCTTTGAACCAGTTGCCTTTCCATTAAACTCAATTATACTTCCATTAGCTTTATCTTTAAAGGCTACTTGCCCTATACCTGTTACAAGAAGTGGATATGCAACTCCACATATCACAATTAACACTAAAGTCATCAATAAAGAACTTTTTATTATACTTTTCATATTTTATATCCTCCAATAGCTATATACCTAGTGTTCTAAGAAGTGGTGAAACTAATATATCAATTAATTTGATTCCTACAAAGGGTACAATCACTCCACCTACTCCATAAATCATTATATTTTTAAGTAACATTCTTTCAGTTTTCATAGGCTTATACTTTACGCCTTTCATTGCTATAGGTATTAGCAGCGGTATTATAATTGCATTAAATATCAATGCTGCCAGAACTGCACTAGTTGGTGTCGCAAGTCCCATTATATTTATTTTATTCATTTCAGGTATAGCAACTGCAAATATAGCAGGGATTATTGCGAAATATTTAGCTATATCATTTGCTATACTGAATGTGGTTAATGCACCTCTTGTTATAAGCAGCTGCTTTCCTATTTCTACAACTTCTAAAATTTTCGTAGGATCTGAATCTAAATCAACCATATTTGCAGCTTCTTTTGCTGATTGAGTTCCACTATTCATGGCTAGCCCAACATCAGCTTGAGCTAAAGCAGGAGCATCATTTGTACCATCACCAGTCATTGCTACAATTTTACCTTGTGATTGTTCTTTCTTTATCACAAAAATCTTATCTTCTGGTTTACATTCTGCTATAAAGTCATCTACTCCAGCTTCTTTTGCTATAGTAGCAGCAGTAAGTGGGTTATCTCCAGTACACATTACTGTCTTTATTCCCATTTCTCTAAGCCTTGCAAATCTTTCAACTAAACCTGGTTTTACCGTATCTTTTAGATATATAACACCAACTATATGCTTATCAACTGCAACTACTAAAGGTGTACCTCCAAGCTTTGAAATTCTTTCTGTTATACTATCTAATTCTTCAGGAATTTCTCCACCATATTCTTTAACAAAACCTTTAATTGCATCAGTAGCTCCTTTTCTAATTTTCACACCTCCGCTTATATCCATTCCACTCATTCTTGTTTGAGCAGTAAACTCAATAAACTCGCTATCTTTATACTCTTTTTCCTCAATTATTACATTATTCTTTTTTGCTAGTTCTACTATTGATCTTCCTTCAGGAGTTCCATCCTTCACTGAGGAAAGTGCTGCAAATCTTGTAACTTCTTCTACTGTATGCTTACCAACAGCTACAAACTCAGCCGCCATTCTGTTTCCAAAGGTTATGGTTCCTGTCTTATCTAAGATCATTGTATCTACATCACCACAAGCTTCTACTGCTTTACCTGACATTGCAATAACATTAAACCTTGTAACTCTATCCATTCCAGCAATTCCTATTGCAGATAAAAGTCCCCCTATTGTAGTAGGTATTAAACAAACCAAAAGTGCTATAAGTGTAGACACAGGAATATCAACTTTCGAATATTTAGCCATAGGTAAAAGTGAAACAATAACAATTAAAAATATTATTGTTAAACTAACAAGAACTGTACTTAATGCAATTTCATTTGGACTCTTTTGCCTTGATGCGCCCTCAACCAAACTTATCATCTTATCTAAAAAGGATTCGCCTGGAGATGCTGATATTTCAACTTTAAGCCAGTCACTCTGAACTTTAGTGCCTCCTGTTACTGAACTAAAATCACCACCAGCTTCCTTTAACACTGGAGCAGATTCACCAGTAATTGCAGATTCATCTACTGATGCAAGACCTTCAATTACAACACCGTCATTTGGAATTAGGTCACCAGTTTCAACTAGCACGATGTCTCCCTTTTTTAAATCACTTGCACTAATTTCAGTTATTTCTCCATTTTTACTCAAAAGTTTTGCTTTTGTATCTTTTCTAGTCTTTTTTAAGGTTTCTGCTTGTGCTTTTCCTCTTCCCTCTGCTACAGCTTCAGCAAAATTAGCAAATAACACAGTGATAAATAGTACAAAACAAACAATACCGTTGTAAATCCTTAAGTTTCCACCACTTTTTCCAAAGGCATCTGGAAATACAGTGAGTATTAAAGAAATTATAAATCCTATCTCTACAATAAACATTACTGGATTTTTTGCCATGCTCTTAGGATTTAATTTTTTAAAGGAATCTTTAAAAGCATTTAATGCTATTTCTTTACTTATAAATTTTTTACCTTCATTCTTACTCATTTTAATTAACTCCTTTATTCTATATATGAAGTAACCTTAAGTAGGATATTCCTACCTTCCTAGAGTTAAATGCTCTGATACAGGTCCTAGAGCAAGTGCTGGAAGGAATGTTAAAGCACCTATTATAATTACTATCGCTACTAATATAAACACGAACATCTTATTATCTGTCTTAAAAGAAGCTTCGTTTTCTGGCAAGAGTTGCTTTTGTGCTAGTGAACCCGCAACTGCTAATAGTAGTATCATTGAAACATATCTTCCGAAAAGCATAACAAATCCGGTTATAGAATTCCAAAATACTGTATTATCCGCTAAGCCTTCAAATCCAGAACCATTATTAGCTGCTGAAGATGTAAATTGATAAAGTACTTGCGATAATCCATGATACCCAGGATTGGTGATGCCAGCAAGCCCACTTTTAGTTACAAGTGCTAATCCAGTTGGTATTAATATTATTAAAGGATGAACTATTATTGCTAATGCGATTAGCTTCATTTCTTTTCCTTCAATTTTTTTTCTAAGAAATTCAGGTGTTCTTCCGATCATAAGTCCACACAAGAATACTGACAAAATAGCATACATTATCATCCCCATAAGGCCAACACCCTTACCGCCAAAGACTACATTAATCATCATATTCCAAAGTGCTACCATACCTCCGAGCGGAGTAAGTGAATCATGCATATTATTTACTGTTCCTGTGGTGAAAGCAGTAGTTACCGTAGTGAATAATGAGGATTGAGCTATTCCAAATCTAACTTCTTTGCCTTCCATATTTCCTAACGCTTGTGATAAACCAATATGTGCAAGTACAGGATTCCCTGCTTTTTCAGCAAAATAAGCTACTGGAAGTACAATAATAAATAATAATGCCATTGCAGCAAATATTGTCCATCCCTGTTTTTTATTCTTAAGCATTAGTCCAAAGGTCAATACTAAAGAACCAGGTAAAAGCATCATTGAAAGAATTTCGATCAAATTTGTTATTGGAGTTGGATTCTCAAAAGGATGAGCTGAATTTGCTCCAAAAAAACCTCCTCCGTTTGTCCCAATATGTTTTATTGCCTCTAACGCCGCAACCGGACCAACAGCAATATCCTGTAATTTGCCTTCAATAGTGTTCACTGTAATGTTAGGTGATAAGGTTTGAGGAACCCCCTGCCACATTAAAATAATTGAAACTACTATTGAAAGTGGAATAAAGACTCTTGTTATTATTCTTACAATATCCACAAAGAAATTACCAACAGTTTTTGTTCTACCTGTAAGTCCTCTTATAAAAGCTAAGGCAGCTGCAAACCCTGTAGCAGCAGAAGTAAACATCAAAAATATTATTACAATCATTTGACTAAGATACGAAAGTCCAGACTCTCCACTATAGTCCTGAAGATTTGTATTTGTTATAAAACTTATTGCAGTATTGAAACTGAGACTTTGTTCCATTCCTCCTATTTTATTAGGATTCAAAAGTCCAATTCCCTGCACTCTTAAAATTACATATCCTATAACTACCATTATTACATTACTTATTAATAATGTAGCAGCATACTTTTTCCAATTCATCTCCTCTTTATTTACGCCAGTTATTTTGAAAATGAAATTATCTACTTTGTCCAAAACAGGATCAACAAAAGATTTTTCACCAGTTGCTACCTTATATAAATATCTGCTCATTGGCAAAATTAATAGTATAAATAAAACTAAAGTTATTACTATTTGTAAAATGTCCATGATAAACCTCCAAAATTACTTTTAATCTTTCATTTTTAAAATTTCTCAGGATTAAGAAGTGCATACCCAAGATAAATAAACAGTGCTACCACTAAAATTCCTAAAAAGATCATACCTTAACCTCCTAATTGCATTGACATATTGCATAAGCTTATATTTTCGTTTTTTGTTACTAGTTATTCATCAATTTGATTTGAAGTAATTGCATTATCACAAAATCTTACTAGTAAGTTAAATGAACAATACAACCCCATCATTAAAACAATAAAAATAATATCTTTTCCCATTTGTAGTTCCCCCTAAAATCCTTATCTGTTCTTTGTAGGTTCATTATAGTACCCTTCTTATAAAAAACAAAAATCGCCAAAAAGCGATGTATAATTTTTCTTGGCATTGTTAGAGTTAATTATAAGAAACTAGTACCTTCTAGCTCTCTTTACTTTTCTGATTTTCAATCTAGCGTTGCTATCCATAAAAGTTTAATTTTTAAAGTTAATAAAAACTGATGTAAGTTTTTTTTGTGTTAACTAATCATTGTTATTTGAAATTATTCTTGTTATTGTTGTGTTTGCAACGTTTTCTCTAATTTTTAAGCTATATATATAAACTTATTGTGTAAAAATTTTTTAGCATTATTTATTGTAAAAACAAAAAAACACTACACTTTTGTGTAATGTTCTCACTATTAAACCCAAAATCTTTCAACATTCACAGTTGTTTTGTTAATGTTGCTTGTGTGATATTCTCCATAATAGCTTCTTTTACGGTATATTTTTTATCCTAGCAATACATAAAAATAGTACTTGTTTTTTTAGTTGTACATGTTATTATTACTATGTCGTGAATTTTGCATGAGTAATGGAGAGGAGCAATAATTATGAAAAAAGCATTAGAATTCTTACAAGAAAGCCGTACTTTTTATTTAGCAACTACAGAGGGAGATCAACCAAGGGTTAGACCTTTTGGTGCTGTTTTTGAATATGAAGGAAAGCTATACATTGTTACAAATAATAAAAAAGAATGTTTTAAGCAAATGTTAGAAAACCCTAAGGTTGAAATATCTGCTATGAATAAAGGAAAATGGATTCGTTTAGCTGGAGAAGTTGCCCATGACGATAGACGTGAAGTAAAAGAACTTGCACTTGAAACTATTCCATCCTTAAAATCAATGTACAACATTGAAGACGGAATTTTTGCAGTATTATATTTTACTAAAGGAACTGCTACTATTTATTCCTTTACTGGCGAACCTGAAACTTTTTCACTATAATAACTAATAAATTAAATTCTAACAAAAACCACCATACTTCAAGCATGGTGGTTTTGTTGCATTTCAATATAACACTATAATTTCTCACTGCTTAAACGATATTCTTTTGGTGACGCTCCCTCAACCTTCTTGAATTGTCTTGTAAAATAATTACTATCATCAAAGCCACTTTCATATGCTATATCAGATATTGAAAGCTTGCTTTTTCTTAATAATAAACCTGCATACTGAATACGTAGTCTAATAACATAATTCATAGGAGTTGTTTTATAATTTTCTTTAAAAATTCTATTGAAATGCCTAACTGAAAGCTCTGCTTTATCAGCTAACTCCTTTAAATTAATATGTTCTCGAAAATGATTTTCCATATAGGCTACCGCTTTCGCTATATTTATCACATTATCTTTAAATTCTGAACTGATAATATCATACTGCCTGGACAAAAACACTACCAGCTCCATAAAGTGAGAATATATCATTGTCTGATATCCTTGATATTTATTTTGATATTCATTAAGCATATCAAAAATAATTTCTCTTACTTTTTCGTAATCAGAAAGAGTTAGTTTAAGTTTACTCTTAAAACTATATTCTTTTGCTAAAAATGGTTCAATAACAAAAAGAGCCTCATATCCTGAAGATTTTTTTAGATCATTACCAACCTGGTGTAAATGTTCTGGCTTATACATAATGTTGCAAATTTTAAAGTCGCAAGTTTCTTCGTATCCATGAGAAGTATTTTCATTTATCACGAATACATCTCCTTTTTTTATAAAATACTTTTCTGAGTTTACAATATGAGTAGCTGTACCGTTTAATACAATCACTAGCTCAGAAAAATCCGAATGAAAATGTATAGGCATCCCCATATCATGCTCACCAGTTTGTATAAAGAAAGGAAAGTTAGTATCTTTCGTAAAATAGTGTAAATACATATAATCCATTTTATTACCCTCTTATTCATGGAAACATTTTCTCTCAAACTTAAAAATCAATATTAATATACAATCTAGTTATTTATTCACTTTATTTTTTACTTTACTCTTATACTCATACATACGTTTATCGGCAATTTTTATTATTTGATCAAACTCAACTCCATCTTTGGGGAAGTTAGCAATACCATAACTATAGCTACAAATTATTTTGTTTTCCCCAAAGATTATTGGGTTGTTTTTAAAATGTTCACTCAATTTCTCAAATCTATCAATTAAACTCTTGGTATCCACATTAAAGAAAACTCCAACAAATTCGTCTCCTCCAAATCTTCCTATAATATCAGAACCTCCGACTAAACTGATTAGCCCCTTTGCAAATGTTTTTATTAACTCATCTCCAGCTAAATGTCCATAATTATCATTAACAAACTTAAGTTCATTTAAATCAAAAATAGCTGCAAAAAACTCTTTTTTGTCTGCATTTTCATTATAAATATTGTTGTGAAGTAATTGTTCAAAATAGCTTCTATTGTATACATTACTTAATTTATCGTATCGAGATAAATATATAGTTTCCTCGTAAAGCTTATGCTTAGTAATAGCAATAGATGTTTGGTTTGTCATATATTCCATCAATTCTATATCCACTTCGCCAAAAATATTATTAAATATACTATCAATGTTTAAAAATCCATAGCACTTACCATCAATAAAAATTGGTGAACTAATAAAAGATTTTATTTTCTTTCCTTCTGCTGTATCTAACATACTTACAATTTCCATTTTATCAATATCATTAAAAATAACAGTTCTATCAATAATTTCCCCATCTTTAAACCATGCATCTTTCAAGTAAATTTTGAATGCCTTGATTTGTTCTGAATTATACCCTTTAGCTGCAACTATTTTTAAGCTTTCACATTCGTCTAAAAGCAATATAGAACCACAGTTAGTTGGATCAATACAATTAATAACCTTATCTAATATTAATTGTAGTAAATCATTGATATCTGATATTTCATTAATGCAATATCCAATGTCTATCATTGCTTCCTTTAGTGTTGATAATTTATTTATTCTTTCCCTATTCTTTTTTTGTTCTGTAATATCTAATATAACACCAACTAATCCTTTATCACTACCTTGTTCATTTATAATAACTGATTTGCTTAACATCACATCATGCTGTGTGCCGTCCCTATGCATTAACTTTGATTCATAAATTTGAGTTCCTTCTTCTTTCATTAAACCCATATCAGCTTTGTCATATACTTCTGCTAATTTCTCTTCAAATACTGCATATGCAGTATTTCCAATAAGGTCTTCCTTAGTAATCCCTAGATATTCTGTAAATGCATTATTACAATGATTATATATGCCGTACTCATCCTTAGAATATATAGGATTAGGGATAGCATCCATAACAGTTTCAATAAATTTAAGATTGTTATATAACTTTTCTCGCTGTAACTCAAATTCAGTAACATCGTTTAAAATCAGTATTTTTCCAATACTTTCACCAGAGCCTTCATATATATTATTAATATTTAACTTGTAATATCTTAATTGCCCTTTATCCTTTATACTGATTAAATTTTCAGTATACGAATCACTGCTTATAGCTTTTAATAATGCCTTATGTGCTTTCAATACCTCATCAATCTTTTTATCTCCTGCCTCTGTGTGCTTCAATTCAGAAATAATATTTTTTGATGCATTATTAAAATTAACTATGTTGTTTTCAGAATCTAATATTATAACTCCATCTAACATATTTGAAAAAACTTTCTCTAGCGCTATTGGGGTAATTTTTAATAATTTAAATTTAAATATAGCATAAGAAGAAATTATTCCTGAAATAGAAAAGGCAAGTGGACATAAATCCAATTCAAAACGAAACACTCGTAGCATGTAAATAATATCTAAAATCCATGGAATTATCCAGGCTATTATTAAAAATAAAACTTGCTTTCTTATAATCGACACTGCTTTAAAATAAGCAAATATAAAAATTATTAGACCTATAATCATCAATATATATGTATAAATAATATTAACCCAATACCATGGCCCTCTTATTATATTTGCAATCGGAAATATACCACTATTATTCATGTATATATCTTTATAAAAAAGGTGATGAAAATCATTTGTATAATTAAGTACTAATGTTATAACAGGGATAGTAAATAATAGTACTACTGTGCTTTTTTTTATTTTTTCTCTATGCCCATTAAATTTAAGCGCAAATAATAACCATACTACAGGTAGAAATGATATCCCTAAATATTCCACCTTAATCCAAAACTTTACGTTTTCAATGCTTGTACATAATATCTCAAAAGCATATCCAAATGAATAAATTGATACTGGAAGCAAAGCTATAGAAACATATATTTTGTCTCTCCTCCATGAAAAATATCCTATATAAAGAAGTGCAATTGCTGATACTATTAACACTAAACTAAACAAAATATTAACCTTCAAAAATATCACCCCAATTATCTATTATACTAAACATTTACTAAAAATCTCTACCATTAAAATAACCCACAAAAATTTTTAGATTTTTGTGGGTTATTTCATATGTTTTTATTTTATTCTGGTTGTTTTCCGATGTAAGCTAAGATCCCTCCGTCTACATATAAAACATGACCATTTACGAAGTCTGAGGCATCAGATGCTAGGAATATAGCTGGTCCAGTTAAATCTTCTGCTTCTCCCCAACGTGCTGCTGGAGTCTTTGATATTATGAAGCTATTAAAAGGATGTCCTTCTGTTCTAAGTGGTGCCGTTTGAGGTGTTGCTATATATCCTGGTCCAAGTCCATTACATTGAATATTGTATTCTCCATATTCAGAAGCAATATTCTTTGTTAACATCTTAAGTCCACCTTTTGCAGCTGCATATGCTGAAACTGTTTCTCTTCCTAATTCACTCATCATTGAACATATGTTTATTATCTTTCCATGTCCCTTTTTAATCATTCCAGGAATTACAGCTTTAGAAACGATAAATGGTGCATTTAAGTCAACATCTATAACTTTTCTAAAATCTTCAGCTTTCATTTCAATCATAGGAATTCTCTTAATTATTCCAGCGTTATTTACAAGAATATCAATAACTCCAACTTCTTTTTCTATCTTTTCAACAGTCTCATTTACCTTTTGCTCATCTGTAACATCACATACATAACCAAAAGCTTTTATGCCTTCTGCTTCATAAGCCTTTATTCCTTTATCAACTAATTCTTGATTAATATCATTAAATACTATAGTTGCACCAGCTTCTGCATAAGCCTTTGCAATACCGAATCCTATACCATATGATGCACCTGTAACAAATGCAATTTTACCTTCTAGTGAAAAACTTTTTAATATACTCATTACTCTATTCCTCCTAAAATTCATTATCTTTTCCTTTGATATACTAATTATACATTTAAATTTAAACTATTTCTTGTTATATTATTTAAAAAATATTGCAAATTTTGAACTGCTAACTATATAGATGAACTACTTCACACTTAAATTTAATGCTAAAAAGCTATTAATCTTATAGCAATTATAAACCTATGAACATACTTTAGTAGTACATAGTAATCTTTAGTGAGTTGAAGTGATGCAATGGTTTATGATAAACAATTATCTTTAATAGAAACCAATTTAAAAATAAGTTTTGAAAGAAAATCATTAAAGTTTAAAAGTCCTATATACCGAGATATCAATCGTTATTTTCTTCCCCTATTGGAGTTTATTACCCAACTAGGAGGCGAGTCTAATATAACGAGAGGTAAAATAAATATACAATTTAAACAGAAATCTTCAATATGTATAAATTATAAGACTGATGATTATAAATTTACAATAGTTGATGATGTATTGTATTTATCGCTATTTGATATATGCAGAATATTAAATGCTAAATCTAGATGGGATTATAATAGCAGATCTATTTCACTTTATTGGAATAAAGATAAAAGTGAGCTCGATACAAGACCTACTGGAAAAGTTGCTTTAATAAGATTTGAAGACATAACTGCAGGTGATGAGTATTTGAATTCTGACAATTTGGAGAAATTCAGAGTAGTTGCAGATTTTATGTTTTTAGCCGGTGTGCCCTTTCATATAGCATGGATACCGCGATTTGTTGATCCTCCAAATAGCATTGACAATGATATATCTAAGCATTATAGCATGCCAAACGCCAACTTTCTTTTCACAATTGAGTATTTACTAAATAAAGGTGGCCAAATTGGTTTACACGGCTATACTCATCAGTATGGTTATGAAGTAAGTGCAGAAGGTACTGAATTTAATGAAGAACGTAATAATGATGAGAAAAGTATAAGAAAAAGAGTTGAAGTCTCTATTAATACCGCAAAGACATTGGAACTTCCATTTAAGTTTTTTGAGAGTCCTCATTATGCATCCACTGAGTTTCAGCAAAGTATATTTGAACAATATTTTGACATAATTTATGAAGGCTGTGTAGGAATTTGGGGCGATGAAATTGTTAAAAGTCCAAGAAATCACAGAACTTTATATATCCCTACACCTTTAAGCTACGTAGAAGGAAAAGACGGTACGGAGAAAATGCTTGAAAGAATAAATAATTTAGATGAGGAAACCTTAGCTAGTTTATTTTATCACCCATATAAGGATTTTGAATACATAACTCTTAAAAAAGGTACTAACGGCTACCCCTTGAGCCAGTATTCAGAGAATTCTCCGCTTCACCAAATTGTAAAAGCCTTATACGATAAAAAGTATAGCTTTTCAAAAATCACAAACTTAAGCATAAATAATGAGAAAAATACATCTATTAAATCTTTCTTTAGTTTCTCTAAATTATGTAAACTTTTGAAATCTAAAATTAAAGTATAAAATAATTTTAGCGAATCAGAACTGTATTTATATTTAATATACAAAAATGCACCACTTCATTTTAGAATTTATATTTCAAAATTGAAGTGGTGCATATTTATATCTTTTTAACGAATTCAGACTTTAAACTCATTGCTCCAAATCCATCAATTTTACAATCAATATTGTGATCTCCATCAACTAAGCGTATATTTTTTACTTTTGTTCCCTTCTTTAAAGCTGATGAAGCACCTTTCACTTTAAGATCTTTAATTATTGTTACAGAATCACCATCACTTAAAATATTTCCATTGGAGTCTTTAACAACTTTAACATTTTCATTATTTTCAGTTTCTGATCCTACAGTCCATTCATGAGAACATTCTGGACAAATTAGGACCTCTCCATCTTCATAAGTGTATTCTGAATTACATTTTGGACAGTTCGGCAAATTATTCATTAATTCAATTCCTCCGTTTGTTATTATTAATTCTAAGATAGATGAATCACTTTATATTCAATCAATATTTGTAAAGCCTCTGATCACAATACGTTAGAGTTTTTAAAAAGCTTTAAATTTAAAGTTGTTCTCTATATCAATGAATTATTTTTGATTTTTATAAATCCGTAAAAATAGCAATTATAAATCTAAAATATATAATAAGTACTTTACGAAATTACATAATACCATATTCTTTTTCAATTAACAAACAGTTAGAAGACCTCATTAATTATCTTTCTAATGATATGTTGGTTTGATCTTACTACTTAGGAATTACAAATATTGTGGGCATCAACTGATTTTTATTACCCCCATAATGCACTGGCATCACTTGAACTTCTATTAAGACGGGAAAAATCTGTTTTCACAAATGAATAAGTTGATAATATCAAAAATATGACCCCTATAACCATGATGATAGTAAAAGATATAATAGGAGTAACAACAAATCCGTGAATTTCAATAGCTAATCCCTGTTTCACAAGTTCTGCAGAGGATAAATTTGTTTTTTCCAAAACAACCATACGGAAAAAAGCAGTTGCATAGGTCATTGGATTGATATAAGCAACATATCTAAGAGTATCAGGCAGCATAGATAACGGAATATATGCTCCTGATATAAAGGTTAAAGGCATAGTTACAGCAGTTTTAACTATTTGAAACGTTTGACCATTACGCACAATGGTAGCTAAATATAATCCAACACCTGAAAAAACAAGTCCAACACTTATCATAGCTAAAAGCACCCAAAGCGGTGTTACCCATGAGGTAAATTTAATTCCTATAAATAATCCAAGAATTAATATCATAATTCCTTGTATAGTAGATACGGTTGCTGCCGATAATAATTGCCCCATAGCAACAGTTATTCTTTTAGCTGGAGAAACTAAAACTTCTTTCATAAAGCCGCTTACCATATCATCAACGGTGGATGAGGCTAGATTAAGTGAACCTTCAAACACTGTTGTTATAATAACTCCTGAGAGCATATATGCAATAGGGTTTTCTATTGAGTTAATTTTAAAAATAGCACCAAATACATAAACAAAGAAAAAAGGGAACACAAGTGAAAAAATCAAACCTGTTTTATTTCTTATAAAAGCTTTCAATCCTCTTTTCCACAATGCAAATACAGTATTCATATTATGCCTCCTCCCTAATTTTTCTTCCGGTTATTTCTAAGAAAACGTCATTAAAGGTACCTTTTTTTATTTCAATATCAGTAATTACATCTTTTTGCATACTTAAAACCTTCAATAAACTATTTATGTTTTCAGCGTCAACCTTATAGTATGTATCTTTTTTTACATAACTCATTTCAAATTCTGTGAGCAACTTTTCAAGTTCAGTTTCATTTTTTGTAGTGATATAAGCCTTATCTTTAGTGTACATTTTTTTCAAAGCATATGGCGTATCATGAGCTACTATCCTTCCACCATCCATAATTGCAATCTTATCGCATATTTCCGCCTCTTCCATATAATGGGTCGTAAGAAAAATAGTTATATTTCTCTCTTTTTGAAGCTTCAAAATATACTCCCAAATATGAGCTCGTGTTTGTGGATCAAGCCCTGTTGTAGGCTCATCAAGAAATAAAACTTTTGGATAGTGAATTAACCCACGAGCAATTTCTACTCTACGTTTCATTCCCCCTGACAAAGCACCAACTAATTTCTTTCTTTCACCCAATAAATCAACTAAATTTAAAACAAACTGGATACGTTCTTCAACTTCTTTTTTAGGAACATTATAAAAGACACAATGCATTTTAAGATTTTCATCGATTGTCATTTTTGAATCTAGCGTTGAATCCTGAAATACCACTCCAATTGTTGATCTAACTTGACTTTTTTGTGTAGTAACATCTTTTCCATCTATTATAAGTGTACCTGATGTCTTATCAAATATTGTACATAGAGTATTTATCGTAGTGCTCTTTCCAGCTCCATTTGGCCCTAAAAAAGCAAAAATACTCCCCTCCTCCACTGTAAAAGAAATATCATTTACAGCTGTAAAATCACCATATTCTTTGGTGAAATTTTTAACTTCAATTATCGGATTCATTTCATCATCCCCTTCACATGCTTTTAACTTTTGTATTAAAGATGTACCACTTCGATCAGAAACCTATCTTTAAAACTTTCATGAATTTTGGTGAGAGAATTTAAAAAATTTGATTTTATTACGAAATGGTACATCCTTAATTATGTCTTATAATCCACATTTTAATCACTTTATTAGATTATAACGAGATTTAATAGTATTATAACGTTACCTTTGCCATATTACCATAGCTTACTGTAACTTCAGTTTCATTAAAGCTAGTTATATCAGCATTTTAATCTTTATAAAGGTGTCTATTAGCTTTAATATAATTTCCACCCCAAATATTCATAGAATCTAAAACTGGCTTTAAGCTCTTCACTAATTCTGAAAGTGAGTATTCAACTCTAGGTGGTACTTCAGGGTATACCTTTCTAATAATTAATCCATCAGATTCCATTTGCCGAAGCTGCTGAGTTAACATTTTTTGACTTATTCCATTAATTCCATTCTCCAGTTGGTTAAATCTTTGTGTCCCATCATCATGTAAATTTCTTAAAATAAGAACTTTCCACTTGTGACCAAGATGTTAATGACTAATAGCAACATGTCAGTCTTTAGTCATTGTATTTTATACGTATACTTTCTATGTATTCCAATATTTCTTTTCTTAGTTTCAGTGGAGTTATAACTTCACATTCCTTTCCAAAGTTTAAAATAAACTTTTTCAACCCTTCATCATTAGGAAAGAAGTTCTCAACAATATACCCTCCATCCTCCAAAAGTATAATTTTATCCTTTGGAAAATATTCAGTTAATTGTTCTCCAATTTTGCTAGAAAACTTCATTTTTACTAAAATACTATTTTTTTCATAACTATACTCAAATATTTTTTTAATTTCCTGTTGCGAAATTTGCCTTTTAATAAAGTCGCCTCCTAATTTCATATTTCTTATTCTAATAAGCTTAAACTTTCGATAGTCTTTTCTTTCTCTGCAAAAGGCAATAATAAACCATTGTCCAACACTAAACTCTATCTGAATAGGCTCCACTATTCTTTTTGAATATTCCATTCTTCTGTTTATATATTGAAATTCTAATACTCTGCTTTCTTCAATGGCTTTATTAATCAAATATAAATATTCTCTAAGTTCCTGCTCCATAGCAAAATGAGACATATTTATATTAAGATTGCTATATCTGTGTTCTTCTTTATTACGTAAGGTTTCAATCTTAAGAACCATATCATTGAATTTAGGGTTCTTTCCAAATAAAGAATTTAAATTATCCATTACAGCAATTATGGGTTCGACTTCCTTCTTATTTATGAAGATATTATTTATATTATAATCTTCCATAATATAATATCCGCCACCTTTTCCGCCAATAGCGGCTATAGGAACCCCTGTTTCACTTATTTCTTCTATATCGCGATATATCGTTCTTAATGATACTTCAAAATGCTCAGCAAGTTCTCTTCCTGTTACTAAACCCTTTTGAGATATTATTATTAAAATCGATAATAGCCTTCCTTGTTTCATAAAATAAATCTCCTTTAAATAAGTTTAGTGAATTTTTATATCAACTAAATCTAGCATTAATCCTGTTGTGCATTTTATTTACCTAATACTCAAATAACATATCCGAAATAAAGATTCAATTTCCTTAATATAATACTACATTATCAGACATATCATCAGCAAGTACCGTTATTTATGTCTTTTATTAGTTCGCCATAAACTAAATTACATTCACTGACATGCTGCTGTCAGCTATTAAGCACTATAATATAATTAAAAGTAAAGTATTAATAGGAGGTCATTATGATTTATACAGTAACCGGCCCAGTAGATAGGACTAGTATGGGTATGATGATGGCGCATGAGCACTTTAAATGGGAATCTGATGAGAACTTTGCCAGCAATATGTATTTTAATAAACAATATGATGAACTGTATAACCAAAAAATTGCCGAGAAGGTGCTACCTATATTAAAAGCATTAAAAGCATCTGGCTGTGATGCTGTTGTTGAAGCTTCTCCGCCTATAGGCGGACAAAACCTGAAACTGCTTTATGAACTTTCAAAAGCCTCTAAAGTCAAGATTATTCCTTGCACAGGCACAAATATTCCGAAATACACTTATCTGATCTTCAAGGAAGAATTCGAGAAATGCTTAGCCAAAAGGTGGATTGAGGACTTTAAAGAAGGTATAGATACCATCGAAGGTGTAAAAATCAAGCCAGGCTATATCAAACTACTTTTTGATCGAGGGAAGATTAGTGAAGTGGATGAAGCTATGCTAAGAGCGGCTGCACTAGCATCTAAAGCAACTGGACTTCCAATTCATTGTCATGTACTGGAAGCTGAACAAATGAAGCAGGTTATGTCCATTCTATACGAAATGAAGGTTCCTCCTCACAAATTTGTTTGGGCTCATGCAGACAAAGAGAGCAATCTCAAAACTATTTTAGCTGTAGCTCAAAGTGGCTATTGGGTTGGCTTCGATATCATTCAAGAAGGTACCTATGCAGATCGATTAAACTTGCTTAAGCATGCCTTTGCACACGGCTATAATCATCAGGTATTATTATCACAGGACTACGATATGTATGAAGAAAGTGATAAAGAAAATGGAACTCAACGCTATTGTGCCTTGATTAAGGACTTTGTTCCACATTGTCTTCAGCATGGATTGACTATGTCACAACTTGAATGCCTTTTGATAGAGAATCCTTCACGTTTTTATGACTTTTAAGAAGTAAAAACATATAGTTTATATATATAAATTATAAATTTCATGAACAGGTAAAGAGGTTTAATAATAATTTATATAGTAAATGAAAATTTAGGAGAAATAGATGAAAACTAGTATAATCATACTAACTTATAATAAATTTGAACATACAAAACAATGTATAGAAAGTATTAGAGAATTTACAGAGAAAGATTCATATGAATTGATAGTTGTAGACAATAATTCAACTGACGAAACATCTAAGTGGTTAGAAGAGCAAAAGGACATAAGAACAATATTTAATGAAGATAATAAGGGATTTCCCAAAGGGTGTAATCAAGGAATAGAGATAGCAATAGGAGATAATATCTTACTTCTTAATAATGATACTGTAGTGACAAAAAATTGGCTTGATAATTTAATTACTGCTTTATATAGTGATGAAAGTGTAGGGGCAGTTGGTCCTGTTACTAACAACTGTTCTAACTTTCAAAATATAGCTGTAACTTACAATAACTTAGAAGAAATGAAAGCATTTGCGGAAGAATATAATAAATCAAATAGTGAAAATTGGGAGCATAGACTTATTTTAATAGGATTTTGTTTACTTGTAAAAAAAGAAGTTGTTGCTAAGATAGGTCTCCTAGATGAAAGGTTTTCACCTGGAAATTATGAAGATGATGACTATTGCTTTAGAATTACTGATGCAGGATACAAACTAATTTTATGTAAAGATACCTTTATTCATCACTATGGAAGTGTAAGCTTCGGTGCAGACTCACTTGCTTTTAATAATTTAATGGTTACTAATAGCATTAAATTTAAAGATAAATGGGGCTTTGATATAGGATATTCCTGTGGAGTTAATCATAACATTATAAGCTTAATGGATTCACCAAAGGATAAGGCGATAAATGTATTAGAGGTTGGTTGTGCTTGTGGAGCTACATTAATGAGAATAAAAGATATTTATAAAAATGCTAATATATATGGTGTCGAGTATAACTTAAATGCTGCAAAAATAGCCCAAAAAAATGCCAAAATACTAGGGTACAATATAGAAACCGATAAAATAGAATGTGAAGAAGAATTTTTTGACTATATTATATTTGGAGATGTACTAGAGCACCTGCATGATTCTTCTAAGGTATTATTAGATTTAAAGAGGTTTCTAAAAAAAGATGGCTTTATATTAGCTAGCATACCGAATGTTATGCATTATAGTGTTATAAGAGGGCTTTTAAATGGAAACTGGACTTACGAAGATGCTGGAATACTAGATAGAACACATTTAAAATTCTTTACTTATAATGAAATCAGAAGAATGTTTATTAGTACTGGATATATTGATAGATATTGTCTAAAGGTATTTATAGGAAGAGGACCTCAAGATGATGAATTTATCAATAAAATATCAGAATTAATCGATGATAGCTTAAAATGGCAATTAGATGCATATCAATATATTGTTAAAGCACAAAGAATAAACTAAAAAGATGAGTATTTTTTATTCTTTATTGATATAGAAAAGCTCTTATTTCATAAAATTCATTTAACAGAAATTAAATTGATACTAACGAATAAAAACATCCTTTTAGAGATAAATCTCTAAAAGGATGCATAATTAAATTATAAGCTATAGAATAACTCATGAGACTGTCACCTTAATTATAATAATTGATAATTCTATCCACTATTTAAGTTAAAACAAAAACCCTTGGAATTACTCCAAAGGGTTCTATTTACGATAAAACCATTAAATTGGTATTTTTTTACATATGGATTAGTAGAAAAACCTCAAAATACCATATTTTCATTTAATATAATAATCATATCTTATTGTAAAAATACAATATTGTCAAGTAATATCTAGGCAATCTATGGAAATCTCTCTTTGATTGAGAACAAATATCTTATAAGCAATAGAAGGCAATAAATGTGCATTATCAAACATTTTCTTTGATGTCAATCTACGTTAAACTTTAAAAGTCACATTGATATTAAAGACTTATAAAACATAAGCTTATACATTATTAAAAAGGAGAGATAATAATGAATTTTAATTTATTTAAAAATCGCAATTTTCTACTCTATTCATTGGGTCAAGGAATTTCTAATTTAGGAAGTACTATGACCTTCTATGCATTATCACTTTATGTATTAGAGCATACAAAATCATCAAGCATGTTTGCTTTCATTTTATCCGCCAAATATATTCCTCAAATTTTCTTGTATCCTTTTTCAGGTGTTATTGTTGATAAGATAGAACGTAAAAAATTACTGATATTTTTTGACGGATTCAGAGGTTTATTTTTATTATTATTGCTGTTTATGATTTATGTAAATGGAGAAATTAGTTTATTAATGATATATTCTATTGTGTTTACATATGCTATTGCAGATACTTTTTATAATCCAGCTACTAATTCAATAATACCATTTCTATTTGATGAAAAAGACTATATTGCAACAAATTCTTTTACTTCATGGGTTCAAAATTTATCTTTGCTTGTTGGTCCTATACTTGGCACAGCAATTTATTCAAATTCAGGAATTTTATTTGTACTAATCTGTGATGCAATTTCATTTCTTCTTGTTATGACATTTACAATTTTCCTAAGGTTTAACAAGATAAGTAATCATATCAAAAAAAGCATATATCTATTGCAGGACTTTAAACAAGGTGTAAACTTAGTATTTAAAAATAAAGACTTATTATTTGCTACACTTGGCATTTGCTCTTCAAGATTTTTTATTAATCCAATTTATACTATTGGTTTACCTCTTATTATCATCAACTTATTTAAAGCTCCAGTATATGCCCTGAGCATTACTCAGTCATTTATTATTGTAGGAACTTTAGTATCACCTGTAATTGTTATCTTACTAACAAGGAGGTTCACAGATGCTATTTCACTTAAAGTTAGTCGAATGGGTAAAATTATTCCATTTACTATTTTACTAGCTGCTGGATTCAATGATTTTTCAAAATATCTAAATATACATATTATACTTTTAGTTATATACTTTTCTGTTATATGTTTTCTAGCAACAATGTTTAATTCAAGCGGCTTTGTATTTTTAAATTCATATTTTCAAAGAAGAGTTCCAAATGAATATTTAGGCCGTTTTGCCAGCGTTCGATTTATGTTTTATTCTGTTGCAGAATTACTAGGAATAAATTTCTTTGGATTACTATATGGAAAAGTTGAAATATTTTATCCCCTATTAATGGTACTAGTTGGAGCTATTATTGAAGCTATTTTGCTAAGCTATGTTAGCAAACAAGAAGTTATTAATATGTCCACCTAATGAATATCAATAGTGTTGTGTACAACACAAATCAAAAATAGTAGCACTACATAATTAGTTATCTACTATTTTTGAAATAAGCATATATTATTACAGTTTTATTTAAAATAAATCCTCTTTATGCTGGTCATACCAGGGCTTTAAGCAAAAGTCTGCGTTACTTGTGGTACGGTTCACCGTATCAGTTCTAACGTAGACTTTTTCCAAAACTTAAACAAATAAAGGCTTATCCTCTTTAAGATAAGCCATCTTATATTCATTAATTACCTAGTAAAATTTTTATTACATCGTCCATTGAAAGAACATTAGCAAAACGTTTATTCCAAATCTTATAATTGTAAAATTCATAAAGTTTCTCACCAGATAGAAACTCGTTATCGAAAGTTGTATTTGTTTCTTCTGGAATAATTATTTTATATTCATAATCAAATGCACTTTTTAAAGTAGCATCCATACAATATTCTGCTTGAAGTCCTACAAGTATAATAGTATCTATCTTTTTACTTTCTAAATACTCTCTCAATCCAGTTTTATGGAAAGCACTATTATACTCCTTTTCAACGATATACTCATTATTATTAGGTGCTACGTCATAATAAATCTGCCAACCATCTGTACCTTTCTCAAATTCGGTACCCTTTCCATCATCATGACGTACATATATAACTTCCTTATTAATACTTCTTGCAGTTAAAATAAGTTTCTTAATATTTTCAATTACTTTCTTTTCATTATAAGGATGTTTCTTAATCAATGCATTTTGCACATCTACAACCAACAAAACAATATTATTCATATACTTTCTTCCTTTCGCTCTTAAATAATCTTTTCTTAATTATTTCAAATTAGCAAACATTATATTGCTTGTCTTAATTGATTACCACAAGATAATATTGACTAAAATTTCTGAATTCATTATATACATGATATTCTCACTTCCTTATAGAATAATTGCATCTGTTATTTACAAATTTTATTATAAAAGAGGTTTTTCTATTTGTATAACGAATATATTTAATTGCATCTATCGAAAATATTAATTATAGAGAGGAGTGATTTGCAGCATGGACTATGAGCTTTTAAAAACCTTCATTTGCTTAGCTAAGCTGAAAAACTTTACTAAAACAGCGGAACAACTACATGTGGTTCAATCTACCATCACCAGCAGGATAAAACATCTGGAACATAATATTGGCGAAACCTTATTTATACGTACAAATAAAAATGTAATACTGACAAATGCAGGAGAAGTTTTTCTTCCCTATGCTAAACAATTGTTAAGCATACATGAGTCTGCTATTTCTCGGCTTAAAGCTCTGGAATTATTCAAAGATACACTTAATATAGGTGCTGTTCACTCTATTTACGATTGTCATGTTCAAGGCATGATTCTTAAATATATGCAGCAAAATAAAAGAATTGCAATAAAAGTTACTATTGAACATAGTGAAGAACTGATACAAATGCTTCATGAGAATCAATTAGATATTGCATTTACATATTTGGACATTAAATCTTCCCAATTTTTATGTGAACCCTTCTATAGTGACAAAATCATATTGGTTACTGGGGCACAGAATAGTTATGCTGCATGCGGTATCACAGACGATGAGCTTAGAAATCTTCCTTTATTATCCTCTGCAATTCTGACTGAATCATTTCAAGAATGGTTCTATTCAGTTTTTCCGAAAAACTACGTATATCCACTGGATATCAATATTAGTAGTAACATCATTACATTCTTAAAGGAAGGGATTGGCTTTAGCTTCATGATGGAGTCCGCCGCTAGAAAATCTCTGGAAGAAGGTTCACTAGTAGAAGTAAAGCTTCTCGAAAGCAAGCCGCCAAGAATGGAAAGCTACATATTACTAAACAAGCAGCGAAATAATTCGGTAGCAGTAAGTCGATGGTTGAATGAGTTTAAACCATCCTCTTTTCTTCGCTAGCATTACTCAACTCCACCAAACAATATCTAAATATTATATTTGCAATGCTTAATTATATTCTAATTGTAAATAAAATAAAAGAAGAAGAAGCCCCGTCATCAGAGGATTCTCCTTCCTTATTATTTATGAAATATTTCTGTACCTTTTCATCCTTTCGCTTCTTCTTAGTCCTTCCTGCCACCATTGAAGCACCACAAACAGGGCATTTCATTAGTCCAGTTAGAATGTAATTACTTTCAAAAGCTTTCTTTGGTTTGCCACATTTGAACTTATACATTTCTTGAACCTTGTCCCAAAGTTCTATAGGAACTATAGCTTCATGCTCTCCATCAACAATTATTGGGTTTTTATTGTATCCTTTTCTTCGCTTTTCACTCCAATTCTCCCTTACATTATAACGTATTTTACCAATGTATACAGGCTTCATTAGAATATCTTTAACACCACCAGTTCCAAACATATTCCCCTTTTTAGTTTTATATCCTTCATGATTTAACTGATTAGTACTAGCCTTTAACCCCTTACCAGAAGCATATAGTTCAAATATCTTTCTTACTGTAGAAGCTTCTTCTGAAACTATCTCTAATCTTGTATTATTTTCATTTACTATTACCGACTTATAACCCAAAACAATACCACCATTCCACTTTCCAGTTCTAGCTCTCTGTTTCATTCCCATTTTTACATTATCTACTATTGTTTCCCTTTCAAATTCTTCTATTGAAGCTAATAGATTCATCATAAGTCTTCCTGCTGATGTTGTTGTCTCAAATGCTTCTGAACAGCTTTTAAAAGCTACATTATATCTTTCAAGTTCCCTAACTACTGTTAGTAAGTCATACTGGTTACGTGCCAAACGATTAGTTTTCCATACCCATACTTCATCAAATTTGCCTTCCTTAGCATCTTTAAGCATTTGCTGTAGTTGAAGTCTATTGGTCATTGACTTACCGCTAATACCTTTATCAGCATATACAGCAACTAATTACCCTCTTCTTGTTCACATCTTTGTGCTATTACATTTTCCTGTGCATCAATGCTATATCCTTCCTCAGCTTGTTCAGCAGTAGATACTCTTAGGTAAGCAGCTATCCTACGTTTAAGCATTTATCATCATCCTCCTTAGTTGCTTGTATATTATCTATATACCTTTTAACCATCTTTGCGATTACATCTATAAATATTTCATAACTTACATTTTCCTTATCCATTACAGCTTCCTCCTTTAATAGTCAACTATGGAGTAGTCTTACTCCTATTACCTTTGATATCAGCACTATCAGCACTGTAAATACCATCATAGTTCCGATATTTTAGAGTCGTTAATTACTTACCTCAGCATGGCAACCACCTATAGTTTTACAATAATAACAACCTTAATCACCGTTCTATTGGCAATTAAGGCTTGTTAGTTTATTATATCATCTTTTAAATTTCGTGATGTTAGTTCTATTGGAATTATTAGCAATATAGAATAATCATTATTACAGATTATCAATGAATTTGTGTAAATTTCACTGTTACTACATACTATTTTATCAACATATTCAGTAATAACATCAGTACAATCAATATATGTCTTGTTCTTTATTTCTTAAAAGTCTTTCTCTTACTCTAAACTAGCACATACCCTCCATCATCTTCATATTTATTTCTGTCTGCTCCATATTCGGTATCTAGTATCTGCAATATACCTTGAATAGTTTCTTGCACCTCCATTGGTAAGGACTTTACCTTTCCATACTCTCTTAAATAGCTTACTTCTATCATCATTACTACCTCCTTAAAAAATAAAAATACTCTTACCCATTTCACTAAGGTAAGAGTTTTCAATATTATAATATATATTTACAAATTCAATTATTTCAAAAAAGTCTACGTCATTTATGATACGGTTCACCATAAATAATTCTAAACCAATAAATTGAAAAAGCCACAGCATTTCTACTGTGGCTTTCATGGTGGAGGCGAAACTCCACCACACAAATTATATCAAGGTTTATACACAATTATTAATAACCAAAAGTATATCAAACTATCATTTTAACCTACTATATTCATCATCAGTTACTGGTTCAAGCCATTCTGCATTTCCCTCTTTTACATTAGTACTTATTGCTATGTGTGCAAACCAGCTATCTGCTGTAGCACCATGCCAATGCTTCACATTAGGAGATATTTTTACCACGTCTCCAGCCTGAAGCAATTGAGCTTCCTTACCTTCTTCTTGATAATATCCTTTGCCACTAGTAACTAATAGAATCTGTCCACCTGGATGCTTATGCCAATTATTTCTTGCACCTGGGGAAAAAGTTACATTTCCTATAGGGCAATTGAAAGTACTGTCGTTCCCTACTAGCATTTCAAGCCATGTATCTCCTATAAAATAATTATTGGTAATCTTTTGACCCTTCGAGAATATTATACTTTCACTTAAATCATTTAATTTATCCATATCTAATTCTCCTTTAAAACCTTTAATTTATAATTATGTTTCTACTATTATTGAAAGCCTATGACTTGGTGAGGAACATATGGCTCTTCTAGAAACGCAATCTCTTCAGCTGTTAACTTTACTGAAAGTGCTGCTACTGCATCTTCAAGGTGAGATACTTTAGTAGATCCAATTATAGGAGAAGTAACTGGTTCCTTTTGGAGTACCCATGCAAGTGCTATTTGAGCTCTTGATACACCCCTCTTTTGTGCCAATTGTGCTACTCTTTCAACCACTTTTCTATCAGCTTCATTTGATGTAGGAAAAAACTTTTCTCCAACTTCATCGTTGGATGAACGTTCAGTTTTTTCATTCCAGTCACGAGTTAATCTTCCTTTTGCAAGGGGACTCCAAGGAATCAAACCGATTTTTTCTTCTTTACATAGTGGCAGCATTTCTCTTTCTTCTTCACGATATAAAAGATTTAAAAGATTTTGCATAGTTACAAATCTAGTCCAGCCATTTTTATCTGCTATATGCAATGCTTTTTGAAATTGCCATGCATGCATTGAGGAAGCTCCGATATATCTTGCCTTCCCAGCCTTTACAACATCATTTAAGGCTTCCATAGTTTCTTCAATTGGAGTATTATAATCCCATCTGTGAATCTGATATAAATCTACATAATCAGTTCCAAGTCTACTAAGACTATTATCAATTTCGTTCATAATAGCTTTTCTAGAAAGTCCTGCTCCGTTTGGACCTTCATGCATACGGAAATAAACCTTAGTCGCCAAGACAATTTCATCTCTTTTAGCATAATCCTTTAAAGCTCTTCCTACAATTTCTTCACTGGTTCCATCAGAATATACATTAGCTGTATCAAAAAAATTGATACCTAAATCAATAGCTCTTTTAATTATAGGTCTACTATTTTCTTCATTAAGTGACCATGGTGCTATTCCTCTTTCTGGCACCCCAAAGCTCATACAACCAAGACATAATCTTGATACATCTAAACCTGTATTTCCTAGTTTTACGTATTCCATTTTATTGACCCTCTCCTTCTAATTTATCTTTAAATTTAACCCTTTTTTCTATTACTTTTATCTATGAATAAACTTCATAGATATCTATACAATCTTCTATACTAAGTTCACATCTATCTACTAAGAATAATCCACCCATTGCTTTAGCCATACGTATAAAACGATCATCACAGACATGTTTGCTTATGAAATGAGTGAAATACGCTTTACTTAGTATGATTAAGCCTGCTCCAAACAAAGTTCTTGTTGGTATATACATATTAAAACTCATACTTAATCCTCCATATCTATCAAAATCATTTCATTATATAATCATAAAATTATATATTCATATAATTAAATATTTATATAAATATATAGTAACAATCAGGCTTATAGAGCTTAAACCATACGTTCAACCCACTTCGAAATCTCTTTTTCTGCTCCCTTAACATTGCAGCCTTTAATCGGAAGACCTCTTTCCACTGTAGCACCTTGGCAAAGTTTTTTTATATCGCTTTCACTATGCCCCATCCCACTTCCTTCATGAGTACAAAATGGAACTATTGTCTTTCTTGAAAAGTCATATGATTCTAAAAAAGTAAAAACTGCCATTGGCATAGTTCCCCACCAATTCGGATATCCTAAAAATATCACATCGTATGAATCCATATTAGAAACCTCACTAGTTAACTCAGGTCTAGCACTTTCTCGAAGTTCTTTCTTCGCCACATCTGTAGTCTCATGGTAATCCTTTGGATAAGTGCTTATTGACTCAATACGAAAAATATCACTTTCTGTTATTTTCTGAATTATTGTTGCTGCTACTTCCGTATTACCCACTGGTAAATTTATAATATTACCACTCACATAGTTATTTCCTTCTCTTGAAAAATAAGCAATTAGAGATTTTCTATCCATTATTTTATTCCTCACTTTCATCCTCTTCTAAAATAACTTTACTCCTTGGAGTTAGCTCCAAGTCAACAACAATTTGTAGTAGCTCTGTAAAATGAAAAGGTAAATTCGTGAATGCAAGGTTAAATTCGTGTTAAGCGATTTTAGTCTTGCACAAATTGTGGCCTTAAATAAACCTTAAATGAAACTCAAAATACTCTTTATTAATGTAAGTAGAATTTAATCTTACATAACTCTAGAATTTAGTTTTGCACAAAAACTAGAGTTTATCTTTGCACAAGATGTACCTTAAATGAAATTCAAAATACTTTTTTATTGATGTAAGTATTTTTAATTTTCTAGATAGTAAAAAAGACCAAAATTGCAGACTAAATATCCAAAAATCATGAAATACTTAGTAATGACAATTCAGGTCTTATTTTACTAGCAAATACAATATCCAACCGTTTACATAAATTAGCATTAAAATTTAAAATATCATTTATACTTTTATTATTTTTTAATGGTTTATCTATATTTTAGCTATACCATTCCTTCTACGGCTAAATAAATACATATTCTAATTAACGTATCCTACAATCAGATTGTAGTTAAAATTAATTCTAATTATTTACGCTTAATCTACTTGAAATAGGTATTCTATCTAGCCAACTATCAATTTGTTGATCAATGTTTTCGTCATCCATGATTTCTAGTCCCTCTATAATCGTTGAATTTGGGCAAAGCTCCACTATATCGTCTACACTTCCACCAAATCCACTCCCCCTATGTGTACAAAAAGGTATCACCATCTTCCCAGAAAGATCGTATTCCTCCAAAAATGTAAATACAGCCATAGGCATTGTTATCCACCAGTTAGGATAACCAATAAAAACTACATCATATGCCCCCATGTCATTAACCTGTGTTGCAAGTTTAGGTCTATAGTTATATTCCTGCTCCTTTTTAGCCAGATCAACAACTTCATTATAATCAGTTGGGTACGGATTTACTGTCTCAATCCTAAAAATATCTCCCCCTGTCTTTTCTTGAATTAATTCAGCAACTCTTCTGCTATTTCCTGAATATGAAAAGTAAGCTATAAGTATATTCTCTGTCTTTGACATAGGTTTCACCCCTTATATTTGTATTCTTGATATCTGTCTAATTATTTTTCAATCAATAAATAATATTGCTGTAGTGATTGTGTTTCTTAAATTTTTTCATTTAATACAGTATATGTTGAATCATCTTCAATTAATGTTTAATAATGTTGCAAAATGAAAAAATCACTGAATCACTACTGAATTCACTCTTACTCTGTATGCTTAATAATTCATAAACACAAAAAAGGCTAGTCCAATAATGACCTAGCCACTTTTAATCTTTATATAATTTTAGTTATTTTAACAAATTTAATTTGCAATCTTTACAGCTTCAATAAATTCTTCACTTGAATCCTTAATAACAAGTTGATCATTTATATATCCAAAGCTTTTTCCTGTATTTTGTCCACACAATCCTATGCAGCCTAAATATAAATTTTCTTCTCCTACACTCTTCTTTAATTCTTCAACATCAACGCCTGAACAATTTGGGCAAACTTTAATCATTCCTTGTTCCTCCTAAAATATTTTACTATTAAGATATTTTCATTAATTATAGAAACACTTATATATCTATATTTGTGCGCTAAAATATTTATGAAATCTAAGTATTTAAATCTTAATGAAACTAGTTTAATTTATAAATATAAAACAAACAAGTATGCACTTTTAGGTAAGTGAGGTTACCTAAAAGTAAGTAATTAGCCTTTGAATACTAGATAATTACTAGATTCAAATTATTTTATAGATCTAATTTGATTTTATCTATAACTTTGATATATTAATATAGTGCTCCTATACTGAAACTTAATTTATACTTGTAAGATAATCACGATTTTGGGTGGGAGAATTGAAAACGGTAAGTTTTATTACGAAGCTATATATCTAGAAAGGAGAAACCATGGTCAGCTATAATGGTAAAGAATTTGTATGTTATTTAGATTTAGCATTTGAAATAATAAGGGGAAAGTGGAAAGCAGTTATTCTATGTAATTTAAATGAAGGCTCTAAAAGATTTTTAGAACTACAAAGATTTACAGGCAATATTAGTCACAAGGTATTGACTGAAAAACTTAATGAGCTTGAACTAGATGGTCTTATTGAAAAAAAAGTTTTTGCTGAACTTCCTCCACGTGTAGAATATTTTTTAACTGAAAGAGGTAAACAAATTCTTCCTAGTTTAAAAATGATTGAGCAATGGGCAAAAGAGACCTTCAAAGACACCAAATCCTTTGAGTAATGTATAAAATACTTATAGAAATAAAAAACTTCTAAACCTATTGATATATATAGGTTTAGCTAACTTAAAAATTTTATACTTTCATATACAGTAAAAAAGTGGCCATATGTGAGTAAGTATTTTTACCCACATATGAGCCACTTTAATTTTTATAAAATTGATATTATACTATACAGTCTCTACTTCCAAGTCTGCACCTGAGAATTGACTGTTGTAAAGATCAGCATAGAAGCCGCCTTTATTCAATAATTCGTTATGGTTACCCATTTCTATTATTGTTCCTTTATTCATAACTAAGATAAGCTCTGCATCACGAATAGTTGAAAGTCTATGAGCAATAACGAAGCTTGTTCTATTTTGCATTAAGTTGTTCATAGCCTTTTGTATTAACACTTCTGTTCTTGTATCAACACTACTTGTTGCTTCATCAAGAATCAAGATTGTAGGATCTGCAAGTATTGCACGGGCAATTGTTAAAAGCTGCTTTTGACCTTGTGAAATATTTGTTCCTTCTTCATTAAGAACTGTATCATAACCTTCTGGCAGTGTTCTAATAAAGTGGTCAGCATGCGCTGCTTTTGCTGCACGAACAATCTCTTCCATTGTAGCGCCTTCTTTTCCATATGCTATATTATCTTTAATAGATCCATTATATAGCCATGTATCTTGAAGAACCATACCAAACATCTTACGTAATTCACTACGTTTAATTTCATTAATATCAACACCGTCAACTTTTATCTTACCTGCATTTATCTCATAGAAACGCATTAAAAGATTAACAAGTGTGGTCTTACCAGCACCAGTAGGTCCAACAATAGCAACTGTATGTCCTTGCTTAACATCAAGGTTCATATCTTCTATTAGTGGTACATCTTCTACATATCTAAAGTCAACATGTTCGAATGTAACTTCACCTTTAGGATTTTCTATTACTACTGCATCAGCGCTGTCTGGAATTTCTTCTTCTTCATCAAGCACTTGGAAGACACGTTCAGCACAAGCTATAGTCGATTGAATTACATTCGCTATATTTGCTGTTTGAACGATTGGCATAGTAAAGGATCTTGAGTATTGTATGAAGGCAAGTATATCACCTAAACCAAGTAAACTCTTTGTTATCCAAATACCACCAACCATACTTATTCCAACATAACCTAAGTTACTTATAAAGTTCATAAGTGGGAACATTATACCTGAAACAAATTGAGCTTTCCAACCTGAATTCTTAAGTCTCTTATTTATTGCTTCAAATTCTTCTATAGAATCTTTTTCATGTCCAAAGGCTTTAACTATCTTATGTCCAGTGTACATTTCTTCAACATGTCCACTAAGTAATCCAATTTCTTTTTGTTGAGCTGCAAAGTACTTTTGTGATTTCTTTGCAATTGTAGCAGTAGCTATAACATATAGTGGTAATGTTGCTATAACAATAAGTGTTAAAATAGGACTAATTGTAAGCATCATTATGATATAACCAATTATAGTAATAACAGATGTAATTATTTGTGTTAAACTTTGCTGTAAGGTAGTTGCGATAGTATCAACGTCATTTGTAACACGACTTAATATATCTCCGTGAGCATGCAAATCAAAATACTTAAGTGGCAATCTTGAAAGCTTCTCATCAACTTCCATTCTTAAGTCTCTAACTGTCTTCTGAGCAACCCCTGACATTACAAGACCCATTATTAAGCTGAAAATTGCACTAATTATATACATTCCTATAAGAACTATAGCTATGTTTCCGATGTATTTAAAGTCATACTCTCCGTTTGTTTCCTTTATAGCCTTAATTACTGAGTCAATTTGATCATCAGTAAACTTTACATTATCTTTAGGACTTGTAGGAGCGTTGTCCATTGTCTTAGATAACTCACTACCTAAATCAATAATTTGTCTAGATACTTCTGCTCTTTGATTTGCATCTGTCAAGGTATCTAGTTTAGGAAGTGCTATAAACTTCTGAATTGACTTTATGCTCTTAGTATCTATCTTATTCTTTGAATCTGTATCAGTTGTAGTACCCATATCTGGCATACTGCTGAAGATATCAAGCATCTGGCTTGTAACCTTAGCTTTTTCACTTGCATCAGTTATTGCATTTAACGATGGTAAAGCTAATAACTGTTTTACACTGTTTAGCTGATCTGGATTCATTGTATCTGTAGTTGAAGTAGTATCATTTTTAGGCATCTTGCCAAATATATCAACTAGTTTAATTACCGCAGCTGTCTTTTCTTTTGAGTCAGTGATTGTGCTTATTTGTTGCACTGCTAATAAATCCTTAATAGTATCTAAATCCGCTTTATTTATTTGAGTACCAGAAGAACTACTGTCACTTGACATATCAGGCATATCCTTGAATATATCTATAAGTTGATTTAGTGTATTCTTCTTTTCAGTAGCATCTTTAATATCATTTATTAAAGGAAGTTTTAGCAATTTTTGAACGGCATCAGTTGCCTTTTGATCCATTTTAGTGCTTGAACTTGATGTTTTAGCAGTAAAATCTGTCATCTTTGCTATTCTGTTATATACTTCATTCATTTGAGCAGTATCCAGACTCATAGAGCTAGATGAAGAACTGCCTCCTGGTAATTTCTTAGCTGTACTCATGAATTTTTTAATTACATTAACTTTATCATTTCCAACTTTAGCTTTATCTAGCATTGGAATATTTAATAATTCTTCTAATGTAGTTAAAGAATTCTTATCTATTTGTCCATTAGCTGGCATAGCCTTAAGTAGATTGATAAAATCAAGAGTAGTTTTAACTCTTGTTGCTCTATCATTTGTAGCATCAATCATAGGAAGCTTCATTAAGCTTTGAATTGCTGCCAAAGTTTGTGCATCTGGTTGTGAAGCTTGAGCTGCACCTTGAGCACTTGTTCCACTTTGTGCTGCCTGTTGAGCAGCTTGTTGTGCTTGCTGTGCTTGTTGCATTTGCTTTTGAACTTGAGCTACCATTGTCTTTTGAGCTGTAGCCATTTGAGCAGTGATTTTATCTACAGCAGTCTTTTGTCCTGTAACTACTCCTTGATACATTTGTATAGCTACATTATTGTAGATTTCATCAACTGCTTTGGCTTGACCATCACCCATGCTTGTAGTTATTTTATCTACAGCAGTTTTTTGACCATCAGCCATCTTATCAACGATTTTATCAGAAACTTCCTTTTGAACATCACCCATTTTGCTGTTCATTTGGTCCATAGCTTCATTTTGGCCCTTTGACATCTCAGAAAGCATCTTACGAGCCATATAAGCATTCTGAAGCTTATTCATTGCTTTACTTGTTATCTTTGGTGCTGCTATCGTAAAAGTTGTACTTAAAATTGCAAATATAAGAACAACAATTAAATTTGTTCTATGAGGCTTTAAATATCTTAAAAGTCTTTTAAAAGAGCCTTTAAAGTCCTTAGCTTTTTCTACTGGTCTTCCCATCGGTCCCATTGGACCTCCGCCTCTTCTTCCTCCAGCAGGTCTATTTCCTCTGTTTTCACTCATGCTATCTCCTCCTCTGAAAGTTGTGAGGATACAATTTCACGATAAACATCACAGGTTTGTAATAATTCTTTATGATTTCCCATTCCTACAACAGAACCTTCATCTAAAACTATTATTCTATCTGCATCCATAACTGTACCAACTCTTTGTGCAACTATAATTACGGTTGATTCCTGTGTTTCTTTCTTAAGAGCAGCTCTAAGTTTTGCATCTGTCTTAAAGTCAAGAGCTGAGAAGCTGTCATCAAAAATGTAAATCTCAGGTTTTCTTACTAAGGCTCTAGCTATAGAAAGTCTCTGCTTTTGACCACCAGATACGTTTGTACCACCTTGAGCTATTTCGTGATCATAGCCTCCATCCATAGTTGCTATAAAATCTGCAGCCTGTGCTACTTCAGCCGCATACCTAATTTCTTCATCAGTAGCATTGTCACTTCCAAACTTTATATTTTCAGCTATTGTTCCTGAGAATAAAACTGCCTTTTGAGGAACAAAACCTATCTTGCTTCTTAGTGATTCTTGAGTAATCTCTCTAACATCCACTCCATCAACTAATACACTTCCACTTTTTACATCGTAGAATCTAGTTATTAAGTTTATTAATGTAGACTTACCTGAACCCGTACTTCCTATAATAGCAGTAATTTCTCCTGGTTTTGCTGCAAAGGAAATATTTCTAAGTGCTGCTTCTTCAGCTCCGTGATAGCTAAAGCTTACATCCTTAAATTCAACATATCCTCTACCTTCAAAGTCTTCTCTTACCTTTTCTGCATCTGTTATCTCAGGTACAGTATCAAGCACTTCATTTATTCTAACTGCAGCTGCTTGAGCACGTGGAACCATGATAAACATCATTGCAAGCATGATCATTGAGAACATGATTTGCATAGCGTATTGAGTAAAAGCAGAAAGTGCTCCTAAATCCATGCTTCCTTCGCTTATACGTAATCCACCAAACCAAAGGATTGATAAAGAAGTAAAGTTCATTATAAGCATAATAGAAGGCATCATAAAGGCCATAATTCTATTAACTTTGATATAATTATTTGTTAGATCATTATTTGCTTCATTAAATCTCTTTGTTTCTCTATCTACAGTATTAAAGGCACGTATAACCCTTATTCCTGTAAGTTTTTCACGCAATACAAGGTTAATTCTATCAATTTTTACTTGTACCATTTTGAAAAGTGGCATCATTTTTAATGCTAGTATTGCTATAACAAGTATAAGAACTGGTATAGAAACGCCTAATACCCATGTAAGAGAACCATCTTTTCTATAAGCCATTATGATACCACCAACACACATAATCGGTGCATTTATCATCATACGCATTATCATAACTGTAACTGTTTGAATTTGAGTTATATCATTTGTTGTTCTAGTGATAAGCGTAGCTGTACCTAACTTATCAAATTCATGTAATGAAAAGCTCTCAACTTTTCTAAATACCTTGCTTCTAATTATTTCGCCAAGACCTGAGGCAGATATAGATGACAACATACTTGCTATAACTGAGCATATAACCCCTCCTAAAGCAACTAGAAGCATCACTCCTCCAATATGGAAAATCTTGCTTGTATCTCCCTGCATAACGCCATCATTTATTATATCTGACATTAAAGTAGGAAGGTAAAGATCACCGATAGCTTGACAAGCTACTAAAATCACTACTCCTATTACCATAGCAGTATATGGCTTTAAGAATTTATAAAGTCTTAACATAAAGCTACCTCTCCTTTCTATCAATTAATACTCTCTTCAAAGTATTGAGTCCTTGAACTATTTTCTCCTTATCATCAGGAGTTGCAGAGCTAAGTAAATCTTCAAAGCTTTCTTCTGCTTTTCTATGTATTCCCTTATGCTGTTCTTCAAACTTTTTAGTCACTTTTACGTAAACAGTTCTTCTATCTTCAGAATTTCTTGTTCTTTCAACTAATCCATGATTTTCTAATCTATCAACTATACCTGAAACTGTACTCTTTGATAGATGAACTTTATCGCTCAAATCACTAATCTTCATTTCCCCATGCTCACTTAGCATATGTAGTACCATCCCTTGAGGCATAGTTACTTCACTTTTTTCAAAGTTTTTACGCATGGTTTGTTGAATAGTCTTACTTACTTCAAAGAAAAGCCTTGTTATATCTCTATTGATATCGCTTTTATCCATTTTACCTCCTCCTATTTTTCAAACGAATTAATTCGTATAGCAATTGTTCGGAACCAATTAATTCGTACACGAAATAATTATATCACCGTAATTAATATAGTCAAGATATGCTTTTACCAGGAATACGATTACAGAAAATATTTATTTATTTCATATTTTTCACACATATCACTCTTCGAAAATATATTTATAATCTTATAGCCAAATAATTTTTTACTGTGTCTGCAAAAATTGATTACCATACTTATATATGTAGGGAAAAACAAATACAATTTCAAATCCTTGGAAAACAAAAAAAACTTAGCTAGATTATCTAGCTAAGCAAATAAATTAAATGCACTTATATGGGTTAATAGAATTATTTGATATAATTCATGTTGTTATATGGATATTTCTAACACATAGCCTGCTTTAATGAAGAATGTAAGTCATCTTGTGGAGTACTTATAGGTTTTATGTTAAAGGTATCTACTAAATACTGCAATACATTTGGAGATATAAATGCAGGTAAACTAGGTCCTAAGTACATTCCTTTAATTCCAAGTGATAATAAAGCTAACAAATCAGCAACTGCTTTTTGCTCATACCACGAAAGCACAATTGTTAAAGGTAGTGAATTTACACTTGTCTCGAATGCATCTGCTAAAGCTGTAGCAATCCTAACTGCTGAATATGCATCATTACATTGACCTACATCTAATAACCTAGGCAATCCTGCTACAGTTCCAAAGTCTAATTTATTGAATCTATATTTACCACAAGCTAATGTAAGTATCACACAATCTTCTGGAACCATTTTTGCAAATTCAGTATAATAATTTCTTCCTGGTCTTGCTCCATCACATCCACCTATTAAGAAGAAGTGTCTTATCTTTCCTTCTTTAACTGCATTAACAATAGTTTCAGCATGTGATAAAGTTGCATGATGTCCAAAACCTACAAGTATTTCTTTCTCTTCCTCACTTTCTTCAAAACCGCCAAGCTCCAATGCTTTATTTATTATTTCACTAAAATCCTTAGTTCCATCTTCTTTCATATCTATATGCTTTATTCCATCCCAACCTACAACACTTGTGCTAAATATCCTATCTTCGTAGGTCTCTCTTGGTCTCATCAAGCAATTAGTAGTCATTAGAATACATCCCGGAATTCCGTCAAACTCTTTCTGCTGATTCTGCCATGCAGAACCATAATTTCCAACTAAATGTTTGTATTTCTTTAATTCTTTATATCCATGTGAAGGTAACATTTCTCCATGAGTATATATATTAATTCCCTTGCCTTCAGTTTGCTCTAAAAGCATCTCTAAGTCTCTCAAATCATGGCCAGAAACTATAATAAATGGTCCTTTTACAATATTAACATTTACTTTATGAGGTGATGGGTTACTGTATGTAGTAGTATTGGCATCATCTAGAGTTTTCATTACCTCTACACTCATATCCCCTACCCTCATGGTCATACGAATAAGCTCTTCAACAGTCAAATCATCATTTGTAGTGGCTTCTAGACCTAAAAAATAGATATTATCCACTTGTTGACTAGTGTATCCAAGAAACCTAGCTTGATGTCCATATGCACTTACACCTTTTAAGCCATATAAAATTGTTGATCTTAAAGATCGTACATCTTCATTAAGATCTTCGTCGTACATTATTCCTGCTTTCACCGAATCTCTTAACATTTCTTCTTTTGTGTCACTAAGGTTATATGTAGCTTGATCAGGATATTTTCCTTCTGGTGCCTCATCCCTTAAAGCTTCTTTTATCTTTTGTGACTCCTTCAATAATCTAACATGTACAGCAGCATCAAAATTTACATTTGTTAGCGTTGTAAAAAGTCCATTTTCTACAAATTTAACTATTTCCTTATCAATAATTTTCCCTTGTTCAATCAATGGCTTTGCATAGCAAGATATTCCTTTTAATTGATATACAAGCAAATCCTGCAGATTAGCTATTTCTGGTGTTTTCCCGCAAACTCCACTTTTAGTGCATCCCTTACCGCCAAAGGTTTGCTCACATTGATAACAAAACATTGAATTCTCCATATTTATAGCTCCTTTTTAACATTTTTAATTTCCGAAGTAATAAGCCGTTCTTTAATGTTTTCTCCTATATTTCACCACTTTATTATTTACTATTCAAAATTCTTTATACACTTTTCCATCTAAAAAAAATAACCTTCATACTTCTGTGCCCCATCCCCTAGTCATTGTTATATAATTTTCTATACAATAAAAAAGTCGCTGAAGTGACCTTCTTCAGCGAGCTTTTTTCACGCATCTGCCTTTCCGAATGCATATGAGGAAAATCTGGCAGGCGACATAATCTTATTTTTTACATATTATTTGTAGTCTTTATTCATTTCAAACCAATTCTCCCAAGGGCCAAAAAGTTTTTCGTGAGGCTCTATACATCCTCTCCTATAAGGAAAACTATCCTTTTTATAGATTCCTCTCTCTTTTAGCCCTAATAGTATTCTATCCATTCTCATCTCTCTCTCTTCAATGGACTGGTTATATATCAATATTACTCTGTCACTAGTTATTTCACCACTTAAATAACGATCAGGTTTAGCACTCTCTGGTATCGAATGACTAATTCCAGATCCTAATCTTTTTCCCTTTTCTTCATAAGCTAAAGCTTTATTTTTCATCACCTTTCCACTAAGATTATGATCCTTCTCTGCTTCTTCCAGAAGAAATAATATAGCATCATCTAAACTAGTCAGGTTATCTTCCCATATCTCAAACTTCCAACAGTTTATACATTCAATATTAGGAGAATTATATGATTTTGTTTTAATATAACATCTAGAGCACTTGTTCCCCCAACTCTCCCCATGTCCAAAGTAGGTCCAATATTCATCATCAAAGTATGGAACCATTTTGATAAGTTTATTAAATTTGTCCTTCATTTCTTTATCCATTGTCTTCCCCTCTTAGAAATTATATCTCTCTAAATAGTTCATTACTCTCTTTTCTTCTCGTAAGAGAAATCTTTGGAGCTAATGTATATCCTATAGGTAGCAGTGCAATCGGCGTCTCTTCCTCTTTACAATGAAGAAGTTTTATTACTTTCTCTTCATCGAATGCACCGACCCAAGTTGAAGATATTCCTAAAGCTTCGCAAGCTAACATTGCATAAGTACACGCTATGGTAGCATCTTGAATACTATAAAGCACTTTTCCTCTTTCCCCATATCTTATAAAAGATTCAGCTGTCTTTGCAACAAATACAAGTACTATTGGAGCCTTGGTTATAAAATCTTGATTAAGGGCTGCTTCAGACAGCTTTTCTTTTAAATCACTAGATTTCATTACTATAACCTCATAAGCCTGCAAATTTCCAGCTGAAGGTGCAGTTTTAATGATATTTAATACTTGATAAAGTTTTTCTTTTTCTATCTCTTTGTCAATAAATTTTCTAATTGAACTTCTATCCTTGCATATTTGCTCAAAATTTTTCATTAAAATTACCCGATTTTCATATATTCTTCTTTTATTAATTCAGCAAACTCTGGCTTTTGCTTTGATACTCCAGCTAAATACATCATTACATATTTCTTTAACACTTCTTTCAATGTTATTTAAATAATCCATATTATACTCCCCTTCTTTGCGTTACCTTATTTACATAAAAATCTTCTACCAATATTTGCTTAAACTTCACAATTTATTAGAGACTATAACCGCTAGACGCAATCATAGTCTCTAATATTATATAAATTAAAAATATTACTTTTTTAGTAAGTAGCTTACTAATGCTTTATTACCTTCAATACATCCTCCACAGCCAGTACCTATCTTAGTAACAGCTTGTACTTCTTCAAAAGATTTTGCACCATTCTTTACAGCCGCAACTATATCTTGTGCAGTAACCTTAAAGCATCCGCATACAATTTGGTTCTCATCTATTCTCTTTTTAATTATTAATTCATTTACCAATTCTTTATTGCCGTTAATACACTTACCACAACCAGTACCTACCTTTGTAATGTCTTGTACTTCTTCAAAGGATTTAGCTCCATTTTTAATTGCATTATTCAAATCTTGTACAGTAACTTTATAACATCCACACACTACTTTGTTTTCCATTTTATCTTCCCCTTTAGATTTAAAAAATTTTGAAATTAATGATTTTAGCATTGCTTTATCTCCCCTATTTAAAATAATTTAATGTACTATTTATCTATATATAAATTTAAATTTATATCTTATGTTAATGTTGCTTTTTAAACTTCTATATAATTTTTATAATTCCAGTTTGTTATAAAAATGATTTTGCTTATGTATATATTAATCTTTTAGTATTACTAAATAGTATATTACTAATTAGTAATATATCTTCAAAGTAAAAGGTGTATCTTGTTATACACCTTGCAATTTCTTTAATATACTAATTAAGGTTTCTTTTTCACTTTGAGATAATTCACTTAATATCTCATTTATATTTTCTACATGTTTAGGAAAAAGATCGCTCATAAGCTTCTTTCCTTTTTCTGTAATACTAATCAAATTAACTCGTCTGTCATTTGGGTCACTACATCTCGTAACAAGTCCATCCTTAGCTAGATTATCTATGACAACAGTCATATTACCTCCAGTAGCTAGAATTTTTTCAAGAATTTCAGAGATTCTTAAATCACCTTTATGATACAAGAGCTCAAGAACACCAAATTGAGAAAATGTTAGTCCTCCCTCTTTGATTATTTTTAGTTCTTTTTTATGTACATGTTGAGTTCCTCTGTTTAGCGCGATTACAACCTTTAAATTTAAGTCATTGAGTTTACCATATGATATCTTCTTTTTATCCATGTTATGAATTATATTACTAATTAGTAATATCGTCAATCATTTTTTGCAGATTTTTAATTTTTTGAGCTGTTAAAGCACCGTTTTGAAATTAATTGGTTATACATCCCATGCTTTAATGAGTTTACGCAAAAAATTAAAAAGCACTTAATAACCTTTCGTAAAAAAACATACCAGCATCAAAGTTAATCGATGCTGGCATAACTATACCTTCAAAAAAATTTCCAAAAACAAATATTTACTATAAAATAAACTAAATTTCTATTTTACACTTAAGCTTGAAGGTCTTTATCTCATAAGGTTTTATTTCAAAACTAAATTCTCCATTATTCAGCAACAGCTCTTTAAGATTATTTTCAAGCAGATCACATTCAAATAAGCTTTCAAAGTTACTTGAAGTGCTACACTTTACTTTTGTTCTTTTATTGTGATATTCATAAACTCTAACAATAATGTCTTCACTTGCTTCAGCTTGTTTTATAACTTCTATCATTACATTTTCTTTATCTACACTGAATAGTGACATATGCTGTGGCAGGTTTCCAATATGTGCTTCTTCCACTTTTGAAGTAAGTGGACTATTAAGATTATATGCCATTTTTACTGTGCCACCTTCCTTAAAATCTCCACTGTGTGGATAAAGAGAGTAGGTAAACTTGTGTATTTCTCTATCAGCGTCAACATTAGGGTATGAAGGAGATTTTAAAAGGGATAATCTCATCACAGAATCTTTTATATCATGTCCATACTTGCAGTCATTCAGAATACTAACGCCGTATCCTCCCTCAGATAAATCTGCCCATTTGTGCGCACAAACCTCGAAACGAGCATAGTCCCAGCTAGTATTCCAATGAGTAGGTCTCTCTACATTTCCATATTGTATCTCATAGGTCGCCTTATCTGCATGAACATCTACAGGAAAAGCTACCTTCAAAAGAATGTGGTTTTCCTTCCAATCTATTGTATTTTCAAAGTCAATCCTTGGAATATTCTTATATATATAAATCCTTTGAATTAAGGTGGAATTTAAAAACTTTCTAGTAATTTCTAAACAAGACCTCACATTTCCTTTTTCTATAATCTTAATACTTGAAACATCATCTATCTCCCACATCTTCTCTTGATAGTAGATATTAATATCCCAAGCGTCCCAGTTATGTGGTTTATCTTCAAAAGCCTGTATAACATTTCCTCTTTGTCCTTCTTGTAATACTTCTCTCTCATTTAATTTGTCATATATTGAAATAAAATGAGCCTTCTCATCTAATTGTATTTTAAAAAACTCTGTTTCTATGTTTTTAGTTCCTATTTTAATATCAATTGCATCAGGTTTTACTTCCTGTGTTTTCCTGATACTAAATGTTTTATAGCCTTTTGCTGGTATATCTTCTGCATAAAACACAATCTTATTACCATTTATTCTCTGAGACTCAATAGGTCTTTCGCCATCAGAGATTTCAGCATCATCCCATCCACAAGGAAGTTCAAACTCAGCTATATCATTTCTTAAAAATCCTAAATGGTTAAATACCACTACAGAGGTTTGTGCTAGTTCCAGCTTTGAAGCAATATTTTCTACTGCTGTACTTATAACTTTCTTTGCGATTTCATTAATTTTTTCATACTGTGTTTTAGAATCCTCATACACTTCCTTAATTGATGAACCAGGAATTATGTCATGGAATTGATTTAAAAGTGTAGTTTCCCAGCATTCCTTCAACTCCTCATTAGGATATCTTGTTCCTGTAACAACACTATTTAATACTGAGAGCATTTCAGCTTCCAAATTTAAAAATTCTGAGTTTCTGTTGTATCTCTTATTTCTTGCCATAGAAGTATAAGTACCTCTATGATATTCAAGATAAAGCTCTCCTACCCATTTAGGAAGTTTATTATTTCCTTTTACATTTTCATTTAAGTTATTGAAAAAATCTAAAGCTTTTCCCATCTTTACCTTAGGGGCACCAGGTATCCCTTTTTCAAAACGTTTTGCCATTTCTAGCATTTCCTTTGTGGCACCACCACCACCATCGCCATATCCAAAGCAATTTAAAACCTCACTATTTATCTCCTTCTGCTGATATCTCTGATAGCAACCCATAATCTGAGAAGCATTAGTATTACCATTGTAGGTAGTGCCTGTCCCAGGAATTCCATCCTTTTTATAATCTGTTGTAGATACAAAATGAGTTAAAACCTCAGAACCATCTATTCCTCTCCAGGTAAAAGTATCATAAGGCATCTTATTGTATTCATTCCAGCTTATCTTTGTTGTCATAAAGTAATTTACTCCACTTTTTTGGAGAATTTGAGGAAGAGCTGCACTATATCCGAAAACATCCGGTAACCATAAAAGCTTACTGTCTACTCCAAACTCATCTTTAAAAAAGTTCTTACCATGTATTATCTGTCTAACCAAAGATTCTCCAGAGGTTAAGTTACAATCTGCCTCTAGCCACATAGCTCCTTCAACTTCCCAACGGCCTTCCTTTACCTTTTCTTTTATATGTGCATATATCTCAGGGTGATCTTCTTTAATAAATTTATATAGCTGGGGTTGGCTAGACATAAAAATATATTCTGGGTATTTTTCCATTAAACTTAAAACTGTAGAAAAACTTCTCGCTACCTTTTCTCTCGTTTGAGCTAAAGTCCACAACCAAGCTACATCAATATGAGTGTGTCCAACGCATACTTCAATAACCTCGTCAGCTCCACAATATTTGCTATAGAATTCTTCCTCCAAATATTTATTAGCTTCTGTTATAGATTTATAATAACTTTCATTTAATGCTAATCTGAGATCCAACATATTTACGGCCTCTGTCATAAAGCTCAATATATTGATTCTTCTTTTATCATCCTCATCTAACAGTTCTGCTACTTCTATTGGTACTTTTATGTTGTAATATAATTTCTCAGTTTCAGTCTCTAGAATGGCAATAAACGTATTTAACTCTACTAAACCTTCTAGCATTCCTGAATAAGCATATAATGAAATTTCGTAGCTTTCATCTGCCTTTGCATTTTCAGTCAATAAAATCTGCCTGTGATTAACATCCAAGCCTTGAATCAAACTTCCATTTACATATGCTAAAAATTGAGGATTTGTAGCATCCCACTGCCCCTCTTTACCTGTTGTTACTTCGTAAACAACTGCTTTTCCCTCATATTCTTTAGGTATAATAACCGTTTTTCTAAACCAAAAGTGTTTATCTCTGCCTCCCCATAGTTGTCCTTTTTCAAAGTCTTCCCATTGATCTGTATCTTCATTTAGAAGTAGAAACTCATTATATCCACAGGCTTTCATTTTGTAGTTATCAATGTCTAATCTATTAATGCAGATATAATCCTTAAGTTCTGATAAAATTCTCTTTATTCTTTCCATAGCAAAATACATAACTCTCTTCCTTTCTTTATTAGATGCTATATAAATATTTAGCTAGAATAAAAAATGTTTATTTACATATTTATTGTTCAAAATAGACATTAAACTAAGTTGTCAATCTTATACGCTACTACAATTCTATGCTTAAGTAGTGGACAAAAGAACAATATAATTTAGCATCTAAATCGAACTATTAAGCCATTTTACATATATTTTTTATAACAATATTAATTGAAAGCTTTTCATAATTCAGCAATATAAATATATCCAAAATTATGGTTTTAATATAATATTTTTGTTATATTTTACCACAAAATATATTATAATATAACTGTATCCACATCATATTATGAACGCTATATCTGAATAGGTTTTATTTCTTAATTTCAACACGGTGCTTTAACAGCCCCTAAAGTCAGAAAGACTTGTTCATTATAAGGAGGTGTTTTATGAAAAAATCTAGAATGCTTACATTTATATTAATTTTGAGTTTATTACTAATCGCAGCAATTACATTAATCTATCATTTTGCAGGAGGTAAAAAAGAGATGAAAGAAACCTTTATAAATCCAATAAGATCTGCACCAAGCGCTGACCCTTGGGTTATTCAAAAAGACGGATATTACTATTATTGCTATTCAAATGGAAATAATAAAATTTTCATAACTAAAACTAAAAGACTTCAAGATATTGATGTTGACATACCTGTAAACGTTTGGACCTCACCTTTGGGTAAAGACTATTCCAAAGGAACCTGGGCACCTGAATTACATTTCATAGATAATAAATGGTATATCTATTTTGCTGCAGATGATGGAAAAAATGAAACTCATAGAATGTATGTATTGGAATGTAAAACCGAAGATCCACAAGGCGAATACACTTTTAAAGGTAAAGTAAGCGATGATACAAACAAATGGGCTATTGATGGAACTGTGCTAGAGAACAAAGGCAAATTGTACTTTATTTGGTCTGGATGGGACAGCGATACAAATGTAAGTCAAAATTTATATATTGCAGAAATGAGCAATCCATATACAATATCCGGTAAGAGAATACTTATATCTAAGCCAGAAAAAACTTGGGAGACAATCGGACAACCTTATGTCAATGAAGGTCCAGAGATATTAAGAAAAGGTAATAACATCCATATAGTTTACTCTGCCAGCGGAAGTTGGACTGAAGATTATTGTCTAGGTCTTTTAACAAATACAGATGGTGATCTACTTAATCCTTCTTCCTGGAAAAAATCAGGACCTGTTTTCTCTAAAGCTGAAACCGCATACGGTCCAGGCCATGCATCCTTTGTAAAATCAACAGATGGTAATGAGGATTGGATTGTATATCATGCTTGCGAAGCAGCTAACGGTGGATGGGATGGAAGAAGCATAAGAGCTCAAAAATTCACCTGGGAAAATGATTATCCTAAATTTGGTGAACCTATTAATCTTCAAAAAACTATTGAGGTTCCTTCAGGTACACCTAAGCAGGATTAATATTTAGTAAGAAAAGGGTAAAGATAGTTACAAAAAAACTAATTATCTTCACCCTTTTTACATTTTAATTATCCACAATATATTACAGCTCCAAAAAATGTTATAATAGTCAGTTTTCAGTATATCAGAGGCTGTTTTATTTTATAAAAAAATGTTCTATAAAGAAAAGTCATGTAGCTTTTTATCTTAAGAGTACATATATTATATTAGCAACAAATTTATAAATAAAATAATTAAGGGGAAAAGCAACATGGGAAGAAAACTTTTTTATAGCTTATATGCGACTGATGGTTTTATTGATCTTCCAACTGATCCGACAGGATGTTTACCACGTAGAAGCATCTATGTTTTTGGCTTTGTAGGAGGATTATGGAAGTTTCAAGATAAATGTTCAGGAAAATGTACAATTGTTGAACCAAGCCTCGATCCATCAAATATAACAGCACGAGATGCTCTAAGAGGAACAGCTGTAATTCCTTCTCCTCTAATAAAAATGGACATGGATGATGAACTATTTATAACACTAACTAACCTTGGTTTACTAAGAGCTGCAGAACCGATTTTAGATGTTCATACCATTCATATCCATGGAGGTCACGTAGCAACACAACTTGACGGAGTACCTGAAACTTCCTTTGGAGTACCAGTAACTCCTATAGGTACACCTTCGATAAGTGTAACCTATTACTTTAAACCCGAATCCCCTGGAAGTTATTTCTACCACTGTCATCAGGAAGCTGCTGAACATGTACAAATGGGTATGTATGGAGCGCTAATAGTATATCCTTCAGCTGAAGAACTCTCCAAATTTACCAACTCAAAAGGAATAACTAATAGGAATTTTGCAAACTCAGAGCTTACAAGCTTTTTTGATAAAGAATATATAATACTTTTATCTGATATAGATTCCACATGGCACGACGCTGTTCAGAACCAAACTGATTTTAATCCGGTGGATTTTAAACCTGATTGGTGGTTGGTAAATGGACGTGCCTTTCCAGATACACTCTTACCATCTGGTGTTTCAGTAGGCGGTGGTGCTTATAAAATACCAGCAGGATATGACTCATATGTTCATGTTAAAAATGGACAAAGATTTCTACTTCGTCTCATCAACATGGGTTATCAACCAGTTCCATGGCATACACACGGTTGGCATGGAAGAATAGTAAATAAAGATGCACATCCTCAACCACACTGGGAACAAGTTTTCACCCAATTAGTTGGTTCTGGAGAAAGCTACGACATTCTATTTATTGCAGACGATAAACGACCACTTTATGCTGATTATATTTTCTGCGGTAAAGGAGGTTTTCCTTCTTTAATGACTCAGGTTGATAACGCCACTACTGAATCAAAAGCAGCAGGTACTTTTATGCCTGGCTTTGGAGGTTCAAATACCTTATGGGCTAACACTCCAGAGGAAGGAGGCACCACATTGTGTCCATTCCCAGGAAACTTTGAACTTCACAACTATGGTGAATCAGATAATTTCTTCTTCCCTCAATTCTATATTGCCCATAACCACGATGATTATAAAGTTACAAATAATGGTGTATATCCAGGAGGTCAATTGATATTTATTCAAACCGATTTACCAAACGAAAGGCCTCATCATCCTTGTGATCCAGAACCTAGTCCAAAATGCAAGTAAACCGATCGTTCTAGCTTTGCATTTTTAATATCTAAAGATTATTTAAGGGGTGCCTTCTTAAGGCACTCCTAATATTCCAAGGGAGGTATGTATGATTACGGTATTAATTACCATCATTGTTTTAACCGCCATCGCAGGAACACTTCTTTCCATATACTATTACTATAATTGGATACCCAAGAATCGTCCCTTTGAAATAACCGGTTGCATTTTAACTGCCGATGATAATATTATAAGTATTAGTTTTAAAATTAACAGAACAGGTTATATCGCTAAAGATCCCCGTGAGATTTATATTACAGATGAAGCTACTGGAATAAAGTTTCCGATTCTGAGTCTACCAAAATTCGGCAAAATGATTACTCAAAAAGGCCGTAGGGGCAGAAACGGTTATATGATGTTTGTGAATATTGGTAAGGTTATAAAACATGATTCCAAAGTTACTGTAACCTTCAGTGACTATCAAAAGAAACATGTTACTATAATTTAGAAAGCTTAAAGATTTATATTAAAAGTACTTTCTCAAATATATTTACGTTTATTGGATGGTAAACTTTCTGTACCTTTTCTATATAACAAAGTAAGGCCATCCTAAACATATATAATTAATGGGCTGCTGAAAATGAACTAATTTAGTTCATTTTCAACAGCCCATTATTTTTCTAATTATAATATTTTAATAGTACACTAAAATTCTTCATTAATTTTCATCAGATTATATTACTGATTAGTTGTAGTTGTGCTATCTACAGGTTGTGTAGTGGTTGTATTTGAAGTATCTCCATTTGATGTAGCTGGTTCTGTTGGAGCTGGAGTAGTTGTGCCTGTTTCAGGTACTGGAACTGTAGCTTGATTAGCTATTGCAAGCATTGCATCAAGGTCTGTGTTAAGTTGCTTAAGTGCAGTAAGCCTTGCCTGAAACTTTGCAATTACATTATTTAATGAATTTATAGCATTACTAAACTTACCACTTTTTAAGTTACTTTCTGACTCAGTAGCATCACTTGTTACTCCAGAAGTAGCCTTTAAATTTGTTCCATCCACAAGAAGCTTTTGAGACTGAGTTATTAAAGAATTCAACATATCAGCAGGCAAAGTTTTTTCTCCAGACTCCAATTGTTGCAATATGGTTTGTAGTTGCTCTTTCTTTTGACCTACTTCCTTTTGTAAAGGAATTATTTGCTGTCTTAAAGTTGTCATCTGTGTATGTAATGATTTTATTTGCGATTTAAAAACCGATATTTCCTGTTGTTTGCTATCTCTTTTAGCTTGTGCTTCTTCTTTTTTGCTAGCTCCTACGCTATTTGCGCTTGAACCTTGTGTTTGAGAATTGCCTTTTCCATGTAATACTGCAGTTGAATTACTTTGTGTAGTTTGTACTTGAGTAACTTGTTGTTTCGCTTGGGTACTTTTCCCATGGGCTTGATCATTACCTTTTGCATACACCATTGTACTTGGCATAAGCATTAATCCTGCAATAATTAAAGATACTACCTTGTTTGTTTTCATAAATTTAATCCCCCTATTATTGTTTTTCTATTTATTTGCTTCACTTATATCTACATCAGGTACATTTTGTGTTGATTGTAAGGCATTATTTACATTGTTTATCGCTGTTCCAACTTTTTGCTTTACCTCTGATTTTTGATCTTGTGTTAATGCTTTTACATTTTTAGTCTTAGCAGAGTTAGAATCTGTGGTAACACTTGATCCAGTTTGTCCATTTGTACCATTTTGTGCTGTATCACCTGACTGTGTCGTAGAACCCGATTGTGTTGAACTTGCCTGGGTTTTACTAGTTTCTGCAGTGCTCGATTGTGCGCTGCTAGCCTTGTTTCCCTGCTCAACTTTATTTAAATTTTCTTGACTCCCACATCCAACTAATAAGAATGCAGTACTTAATAATAATGCTACAACTTTCCCTTTCATATAACCCTCTCCCAAACTCTTTTGCTAATATATACGAAAACATTTCTCCCTTTTAGGGGGTAGGCTCATATAGTTTGTTTCAAAATTAATTTATGCTTGAATTATAGTCGAAGATAATTTTTAGTTTCATCAACTTTTTTATTTTAGATAAAATATCAATATGTAAAATACTTCAATTATTTTTTTCATCTATGCAACCTTTTCATATAGTTATGGCGTATTATTAATGAAAGGAGGCATAGACATTGACGAATATAACTAAACAAATAGATAATGGAATAATACAAAAGCATGCTGATATGGTATATAAATTAGCATTATCACGAACAAAAAGTACAGCGGATTCAGAGGATATATTCCAAGAAGTGTTTTACAGATATTTCAGTTCAAAAATAAAATTTCAAAGTGAAGACCATATAAAAGCTTGGTTACTTAGAGTTACAATAAATTGTAGCAATAAACTTTTTACTACTGCTTGGTTTAGAAGAACAGTTCCTCTTGTTGATGATATTGAATTTACTGAGGAAGAAAATGAAGTTTATATAAGTGTATTAGAACTGCCGTTAAAATATCGAACAGTTATTCATTTACATTATTACGAAGACATGTCTATTTCTGATATGAGCAAAATATTAAAAATAAAAGAATCTACCATTAAGTCGCAATTGCATAGAGCAAAAGCTCTTTTAAAAATAAAATTGAAAGGAGAGTATGGAGATGTTTAAAGATGTATATAAAAGCGCTAATAATAAGATACCTATCAAACTAGAACTTATAGACGATATTCAAAGCAAAATAAGTCATAAAGGTAATATTCCATCCACAAAACATATCATCTTACCTAAGTACAGTTTAGCAACATTCTTAATCATCATTTTATGTATCATAATAACCAAAACTTACACCTTCACCAATTCAGATATAATTAAAAATGAAAGCGTTCCTATACCTCAACAAAATATTCAAAATGGAGTCTCAATGAGTAAGTATTATAGGTACAATGGTAGTTACTACAAATTAAAAGATGCCTATCCTGATATACAAAAAAATATTTCTAAACATTTATATGATGGTTTTTATGAAATTAAAAACATGCCATCTTCAAAGAGCATTGCATTGTTTGCAAATGGCTATTACTACCGCTTAGATTATACTCATAAAGATACAATCTTATTTAATAATAAATCCTACCTTATAACTCAAAGTCAGTATATACAAAATAATCCAATAAACGATGTAACTCCCGGAAAATATTTAGGAAAAGTTGATGACTATAGCATTTATGAAGTTTCAGATCATGATACCTCTAGTGAAGTTTTCGTAAAAATAGGGAATGACTACTTCAAAGCATATCAATATCTCTCCTATGTAGAACTGAATGGCATAAACTATGAACTTAAAACTGAAAAAAATCCAATTAGTAAAGATTCTGTTGAAGAATATATAGGCATGGCCGGTCCTTATAAAGCTTATAGATATAGTAAGAATGATATTACTAAATCCATAGTTGTCCATATAAATGATTCTGAAGAGGTTATAGCAGACACCACTACCCTTACAGACAAAGAACCTTTACCCGTTTCAAAATATGGAAGCGATGAAGAGTCTATGTTTCCAATATTCGCTTCAATACAATGGAGAAAACATGGAATTTATTCTTTTGATGGTGAAACTAATCACAGCCCTTCAAAAGAACAGATTGGAAATAAATTAGATACTATAAAAGTCGATAATTACTCTTACGAATTATATGAAATGAAAGGTGAAGACACCACCAAATCAATTATAGTAAAAAATAACAAGGTTTATTTAAGATATAATTTCATGTTTGCAGATATAATTAAGTTCGATGGTCACGATTATATAATCGGAGGTGGAGATCCAAATCATGTAAAAGGGGAACAAATAGGAACATTTGGAATCAATAAAATTTATGAGTTTAAAGGTGTGGATCCTTCAAAGATAATTGATGTATTCATGTCTAGCTCTCCAGATAATACTGGCTTGCGAGCTGATTTTACCGCTTATAGACAAGATGATTGATTGCCATTAGGTGTTGATATAGTCATCTAACTTTCTTTTAAAACATTAAAACAATAATAAAGATATTTTACAAGAAGGCTGATGCAATCAAAACAATTACATCAGCCTCTTTTCATATTTTAGCTAATTATTAATAGCAATTATTGACTTATTCCTAGCCATAGCAACTAAACCTGATGCAACAAAAACTACACAGCTTATGAAATCCATCACAAATAAAGATATTATTCCACAACATATAAACCAAGTAGGAATCTTCTTTTCCACTTCTCCACTTCTTAATCTTTTAGATAGATATAAATTAAGTAGGCCTATTCCAACAAATAATATTCCTATGGTTGTACTAAAGGAATATATGCTATCAATAACAGATTGTGTTGCACTTATTGATAATTGCGAACTACCTGTTACGTTAAACCCTTGCCTTTTTATCATAGTTGAATATGGAATTATAGTGATTAATCCTGATATTATCTGCCATGAACCTCCTATATAAGCTAGTATCTTTTCAAATTTTCTATCCATAGATATGCTCCTTCCATTTTCAATATGTACACAAGCAGTAATCTACATATATCAACATAGATTACTGCTTAAAAGGAATATTAATTAGGTTTCCATTTTCCATCGTTTATTGATTTTATTATATCCACATCCACCTTGGGTTCTCTTTTATAAGTAAGTAATCCATTTATTTCTTGTTCAACATCAGTTATTTGGGTATATACAAAACCTTGTACCAAAGGTGATTCAAGTAATGGAGAAATTACATCGTAATATCTCTTAATAAAGTCTTCATCTGAGGATGCTGAAGAGTAGCCCCATCCCTTCCAATCACTTTTTTGATAGGATATTCCACCCATTTCAGATACGATAATTGGCTGTCCTTCATATTCCCACCCTTGAGCAACTATGGTTCTTCCTGCTGGTGTAGAATTAAGTATGTTGTCTAAAGATGCATATCTACTTTTCAAAACTTCATTTTTCCATTCATAGTCATGGATTGTAAGAAGATCTGTTTTAGTATGATCCCATCCATCATTAGATATCACAGGCCTTGTTTGATCCAAAGATTTAGTTAACCAGTACATGGATGCTGAATGAGCCTGTTCATTCTTATTATTCATTATACCTTCAACTCCCCAAGATTCATTTAAAGGAGTCCACGCCACTATACAAGGATGATTGTAATCACGCTTTATCATATCCATCCATTCTTTAGTGATACGATCAACATAAGTTCTTGAATAATTATATGCACTGGCAATTTCACCCCAAACAAGGAAGCCAAGTTTATCTGCCCAATAAAGATATCTAGGATCTTCTATTTTTTGATGTTTTCTAACACCGTTAAATCCCATGGACTTGCTTAATTTTATATCCTTTACAAAATCCTCATCACTTGGAGCGGTTAATAGTGATTTCTCCCAATAGCCTTGATCTAATAATAATTTTTGGAAATAAGGTCTATTGTTCAACATGAACTTTCCTGAAACTATTGAAACTTTTCGGAGTCCAAAGTATGAATTAACCTCATCAATGCACTCATCATCAACTATAACCTTAAAATTTATATCAAAAAGTACTGGATTTTCAGGTGTCCAAGCCCAGGATTCTTGATGATTCCAATCTATAGTAATATTCTGATCTAACCAGAAATCTCTTTTTCCTCTTCCATTTATTATACCTATTTTATCTTGAACAATCACTTTGTCTCTTAATGATATTGTAACTTCTAAATATGTGTTACTTGAAGCCTTATCTAACTCATACTCCACATGCACTTTTTTATTATCAAGGTCTGGAGTAATCCATGTGTTTTGTAAGTAATTATCAGAAACAGCCTCAAGCCATACAGTTTGCCATATTCCTGTTGTTCTAGTATAAAATATTCCTTCTGATTTTTCCCTCCAGTACTGCTTACCTCTAGGAAGTTCTAAATCATACGTATAATCCTCTACCCTAATCACTAATTTATTTCCACTATCTTTAAGTACATCAGTAATTTCTACTGAAAAAGGAACATGTCCTCCTTCATGAGTTATAACATGATTTCCATTTACCCATACATCCGCTTTATAATCAACAGCGCCGAAATGAAGATTTATTCTCTTATTTTTTAGCTTTTCTGGAATATTAAGCTCTCTTGAATACCATACAATATCATGAACCTCTTGTTCATTTATACCAGAAAGCTCACTTTGAAATACATAAGGTACCACTATCTTTTTACTAAAGGAATTGTTTTGGTACCATTTGCTTTTTAAGCCTAAATCATTATCATCATATTCAAAATCCCAATCTCCATTTAAATTTAACCACGTTTCTCTTTCAAAATTTGGACGTGGATGTTCATTTCTAACAATATTTATTGCCATATCAGTTCCTCCTACTGTTGTTTTGTTTTTATTCTATCCCTTAATACCAGATGATAAATTAAGTCCTTCTAAGAAATACTTTTGAGTAAATAAATATAATATAAATGTTGGTATTATGGCTATAACTGCCGAAGTAGTTAAACGACCATAATCTGTTGTGTACATACCCTGGAAAAGTTGTAAAGCAGGGGTTAATGGTAAGTTCTCAATATTGTTGTATACAATTGATGGCCATAAAAAGTCATTCCAAGCCCCAGTGAAAGTAAATAATGCTACCACTGTTAATACAGGTCTTATAAGTGGTAAAATTACTTTAGTATATATCTGAAAATCGCTAGCACCATCTATTCTTGCTGATTCATCGTATTCTTTAGGTATGCTTACCATGAACTGTTTTATTAAAAATATGTTAAATACACCTGAGACACCTGGAACTATAATAGCAAGAGGCGTGTCTATCCAGTTAAACATACTTACTATTTTATATAGTGGAATAAGATTAACTATACTTGGAAACATCATAGTGCTTAAAAGAATCCAGAATATAAAATCTCTTCCTTTGAACTTAAGTCTTGAGTATGCGTAAGCTGCAGAAGAAGCTATTATTAGCACTAAGACAGTTTGAGATACTGCTATAAGTAAAGAATTTAGAAACCATCTAACTATAGGTGCACTGTCAAAGTTAGTTAATACTTTTACATAGTTTTCCACTATCCACTGCTGTGGTAATAATTTGTAGCCCATTGAATTGATCTCAACGTTTGATTTAAACGAAGATAATACTGCATATAAGACTGGAAGTATCCAAATAAGCGCCATTGCAAAAAGAAATATAAACGCGGCAACTTTTGGGCCCTTCTTTTTAATCCATACCATTCTTCATCACCTCTTTAATTAATCTTTATCTCTAAGAAAATAGAATTGCAGTGATGCGACAAAAACTATACACAATCCAAGCATAACTGCCATGGCAGATGCTATACCAGCGATTGATTCACCAGTACCAAATGCTGTTTGTCTTATATACATCAAAAGTACAGTGGTTGACCCTGCTGGTCCCCCTTTACTAAACATTAGAGGCTGTCCATATATATTAAGTTGAGCAATGGTTGTCATAACAAGGGTATAAGCAAGTTGATTTTTGATTGAAGGTAGCGTGATTTTTAGGAACTTCATCACAGCTCCAGCTCCATCAAGCGATGCAGCTTCATATAAATCCGCAGGCACGCCCGCTATGGCTGCTTGATATATAACCATATTTCCTCCTATATACCACCAAACAGTGATAGTTATAATAGCAATCCATACATATGGTTGAATGCCACCCCAATTGATAGATTGACCTAAAATCTTGTTTATTGGTCCAAAATTCTTATTAAACAAAAATCCCCAAGCCAATATAACTGATGAAATTGAAAAAAGGGTTGGAAGGTAAAATATAGATTGAAATATCTTGTGTCCCTTAGGTTTCGCATTAAGAGCTGCAGCCAACAATAACGGAACTATTACACAAAAAGGTACACTGAACAAGGTAAAAGTAAGAGTGTTCTTTAATCCATTATGAAACTGGGTATAAAAGGTTGACTTAGAATTAGCTAATATTTCAGCGTAATTTTTAAGTCCTACCCACTGAGGAGTACCCATAAGATTCCATTGAGTAAAAGAAATTATTATTCCGAATATAGCTGGAATACCGAAAAAAACTATAAATAGAATCAAATGCGGTGCTATAAACACATATGGTGTGTACTTTCTTTTCTCCATTACATTGTTTCACCTCACCTATTATAGAGTTGTATTTATAGATAACTCACTTTTTTAAGTAATTTATATTTTTAAATTCTCCTACGAGAATCTAGCGAAGTTTTAAAAATATATTTCGAGTTTAGGTGTTCATATTTGATATTATTGTTGAAATTAAGATATTTCTACAAGAGATGACACCTTAACTTCAACACAATCCCTAATATATAACTACTTACCGCTAGCTATTCTATCTTCTGTTTCCTTTTGTGCTTGTTCTAGTCCTTTTTTAATATCCATCTTACCGAAAACTGTATCTAATACAATCTTATCTAGGGACTCAGCTACATATCCATAGTATTGATAATTGAATACATGAAGAGCCTCTGGTTCTTTAGCTAGGAAAGCTTGTGGTTCCTTTGCAAATTCAGCACTTGTTTGAACTGCCATTGACGCTGGGTTTTGTCCTGCATCTGTAGCCCATTTTAATGAGTTAGCTTGCATCCATTTTAAGAAATCTATAACACCCTGTGTTTTAGCTTCATCTCTTGCAGGGTTTTTAAACATTACAAAGTTGTGAGAAGATGACCAGTTAACTAGTTTATTCTTATCAAAAGTTATAAAGTTAGTCATTTTCCAAGGTGCTTTTGCATCTTTTAAGCCATTACGCATCCAAATTCCTTCTGGCCAGAAGATTAATTTTCCATTCATAAATAATTGTTGTGGATCATCACCATCTTGTGTTGCAATTTTGTCTGTAACAAAACTCTTCATTGTTGTTAAAGCCTTTTCAGCTTCAGGAGTGTTAACAGTTGGTTTTGTTCCATCAGAAGTTATATCTCCTCCTAATTGCTTTATCCAAGCTAATGTCATAACTCTCATCCAGTCAACACCAATTGCTGCAATTTTATCTTTTTTAGCTGCTTCACCTACTTCTTTAACTTCATCCATTGTTATAACTCCATCATCAAGTACGTGAGGACCATACTTAGCTAGTAGGTCTGGATTGTAGTAAGTAATATATGAGTGAACATCAAGTGGAATACCATATCTCTTGTTGTCTACAGCTCCAACTCTCCAACCTTCTTTTAAATAATTCTCTTCCTTAATATTATTTCCATCCTTTGATATAGCATCATCATAAGAAACTAGCATATCATTTTTTACGAATAAAGGAATTCTTTCAGCATGTACAATTGTTAAATCAGGAACATTTTTACCTGAGCTTACAACACTAGGTATCTTCGTATACATATCATTTGCTTCTATAGGTACGTGTTTAACTTTATATTTTGGATTTGTCTTATTATATTCAGCTATTATCGAAGTCATTGTGTCACCATCTGGGCCAGTAAGTGGCGTCCAAAGTACGATTTCATTCTTGGATGTAGATGCTGAAGTGGCAGAACTGCCCCCTTTACCGCATCCAGCAAATAGTGAGGTAATAGTTAAGGTCGAAAGGACAACGCTAAGTATTGTTTTAATTTTACGATTCATAATATCTCCTCCAAAAATAATGTATTGTATATTTAAACGTAAATCTATGATAAGGTTTACGTATACAAGCAAAAAAATTTACACTTACTGATTAATAACATATTTGTCCACTAAGAAGTTTTAACAATATTATCAGATGATTTCTTTACCTTTGATACTATTGATACAAAGTAATATACTATAGCTAAAAAAATTACTTCCATATATATGCACTCTAAAGGCTTTAGTATTAATTTGTTGAATTTTGAATCTAGAGAGAAAATGAATATATTGCTTACTACTAAACAAAAAAGTACATTTTGTCCAAAAGCTATAATAGGCTTTAAATATAAAATGAATCTTTCAAGCATTATTGCTGCCAAATAGTACAAATATAATATAAACATTGGCGCAACTATCCACGACAATGAAGGGGGGAATCTGCAAGGAGGTGCTTTTAAAACAATTATCTCGTATATAGGGTACACACTTAATAATAGCGCACCTCCTGCAAAGGCTAAATTGAACTTTATGTCATACTTTTTAAAGTACATTCCTAGCATATAAAAAGGCATATACTGCAGCACTGGGAAAGCTGCAAATTTATTAGTTCCTATAAGTACACCTAATTGATTAATTGTTATCTTTTCGTATGGTATAAAACAGGTTAAAAATAAGCTAAAGAAAATTATCCAAAATAAAATTTTAATACTTAGAACTTTCTTAAAAGGTCTAAAAAGTATTAAGGTTACAAGACTAAAATAAGCAAAAGAGGCTAAAAATTCTGACCATCCTGGCATAGTATTTAATAGAATTATCTCCTTAAAAGTGTTCCATTCAATTGGACGGCCTGCTACAAATAGCTGAAATGCACTGCCAGAGACATAAAAAGCTATTAATGTTTTTATACTGTTTTTTATTATTTTTTTGTATACACACTTCAAATCTTTTTCAAGATATGAAATTTCGGCAACATAACCAAAACAAAATACAAATCCAGAAAAAGTGATTACATTTCCTATATTAATTACATATTGTACCGAGGGTGATATAGCTGGATCTGAAAAGAACTGCATAATATGCACCAATACCATCCCAATAACCAGAAGCCCTTTAAATATATCTATTGAAAAATTTCTTCCCATCGTTCACCTCTTGTTTTGTAATTTGGTAAATTTAATACAATCAACTTTATCTCCATCAGTATTTGACATCGTTTTCATCAAAATTTATTTTGTAAGCCTGCAGAATAAATACTTTTCATAAAAAAAGCAATATAAAACACATTTATTGTAATATAATAATTTTTATGTAGGATTAAGTAAAAAAATACTACATTCATTTATACTAACCTCACTATGCATGTACCACTCTGAATTAAATGCACTTTTTCTACCACTCTCACCAAAACTGGTGAGAGTTTTAAAAATTCATTCCAAAAATCACATATATCTTACATACTATAATCTATTCTCATAACTATATTCTGTTCGTAATCACCAAACTTTTCACCAAAGATATTCACTCCACCTACATGTTTAGCATCTTCTTTTACTCCAATTCGAACAGTTATAAATTTGTCCTCTTTAAGCTTTAAATCCTCGATTTTGACACTTGACATTCTAGTCTCATCTATAAAAGACCCTTCCTTGTTTACTCTCCAGGTTTTCAACAGTCCATATTGCGTACAACCATCAGACCACCATATAGGGTTCAACCTTCCTCTTCTACCACCAAAATCTCCAGGACTAGTCCAAGTTCCAACTTCTATCCCATTTACCCACATCGTTATATCCGAAGGCCAATTGTTTCTATAATTTGGTGCTTCAGAACATAATTCCATAGACACTTCAAATAATTTTTCTTTTCCTATCTGGAGAACATTATTCGGAAAACGGTATTCTATATAGCCTTTGTGAAACCAAATAAGTTGAGCTGTTGTTCTCATCGGATTATAGAATCTTCTAGGATCATCTTCCGAATCTATAAACCCATTTTCGTTTACCATACCACATGTAGGATGAACTTCACAATCAACGAAATTTCCAAGTGGCATATTAATATAGAAAGAATTATCTTGCGAATGCAGATTCACCGTATCAAGTTGTATATTGATTTTATCCATCTTCCTACTACATACTTTCATGGATCCTCTCACACCAGGTTGAAGTTCTGTATTGATAATACCAGCATCCTCAAGAATTTTTACATTAAGCGCAGCAGTTGAAGTAGGTATATTAAGTTTTTCCGCGATTTCGTTTACATTATGACTGTTATAATTCAAAAGTTTTATTATTTCTAATCTAACTTCAGAAGCTAAGGCTTTAGCTATGTTGTACAATTCATCGCTTCTTTCTAAATCCAAATCTACAATCTTACTCATTGATTTATCTTCCCTTCTGTGTAGGTAACATCAAACAAAATATTTATTACAATATTTATGTTTTATTACACCTTTATTATATAATTATTTTTTTGGAAAATCAAGGTATTTATTTCACATTTTTAACTTTATTCCATACTTTTTGGTATGTTTAAATATAAGTATAACAAGTCTAGTTTAAGACTTCTACCAGTTAATAGAAAATTTAAATTTTTGACGAATTAAAAGAGTGATAAGTAGCGTTTAATGCCATCATCACTCTTATCATAAGAAACTTAATCTTGGGATCTTTTTAATCCCTTTTCCTTTTTTCCTATTGTATCTTCATATCTTGCAATTTTACCGTTTAAACGTTCTATAGTACTTTTCAGTTCTTCCATCTTTAATACAAGCTGATCACGCTGCTCCATTAGGAGTTCTTTTCTTGCTTCAACAGTGCCATCACCTTCTTGGAATAGGGTAACATACTCAATTAACACTTCAATAGGAAGACCAGCACTTCTCATACATCTTATGAATTCAACCCATTTACAGTCTTCTTCTGTATAATCTCTTATTTTACTTTTACTACGGTTCACAGGAGGAATCAATCCGATACGTTCATAATAGCGGAGTGTATCCTGTGATAAATCAAATTTTTCACTTACTTCTGCAATCGTCATATCATTTCACCTCCTAGTATTTAACATTATAAGGTTTGGAGTTAACTCCAAGTCAATGGAATTTTATTCCGACTCCACAAAATCTAAGGTTAATCTACTTTCATGTATCAGATCCGTGAGTTTTTTATGCCACTGAATATCTCTCCACATTCCTTTAAATTGCGGTCCGCAGAAGTTACTAGTAGCAATTGCAATCCATCTTCCAGTACTTATTGCCTCTTTAACTCCAAATTCACAGAGCTCTTTCACCCAATCCCAATTAAGAAGAGGCCAATCCTTATAATCTACCACTCCCCAGCATTCAGTAGTTATAATTGGTTCTCCTGTCTTTATAGACCATTGTGCCACATTCTCTATGTTCTTTGCCAAACAGTTCTTCCAATAGGATGGATTTTCTCTATACGTCTTCTCACCATACTTCGCAAGGTTATCATATCCAATAGAATCAAATCTTTCATAGTTATAACCTACAACTTCATAAAAATCACTTGATTGAGCCATCCAAATGTGCGGTTCTATTAAATCCATATAAGATACATCTTCTTCGCTGTTGGTATATGGTATTACAAACGAATAACATAAAGGAATATCAGTATAGTATTGCCTTAAATATTTTATAGATTCCTTCATCCAATTACTAATTTCCTCGGAATCTCTAACAAATTGATCTTTTCCATATACACCTTCTAAAAATGGCGCCCAGCAAGTTAGTGGAAATTCATTGCATAAATCTACATATAATATATTATCTATAAGCCCCCATTCTTTTATATAATCTAAAGTAATCTTCCACACTTGTCCATGATCTTCTGGAGTTCTTATGTTCATAGCTGTTTTACATTCATCTTCTCTAAACCAGGTAGATAAGGCTACTTTTATCTCATATTTCTTACATTTTTCTAGAAATTCCTTGAGATTATTATACACTGTTACCTTATTTACAGATTGACTCCCCCAGGTCTGCAAATTCCAAAACGGTATCAAAGTCCACTCTTTAAATGCATCAGTAGCTAGGAGATGCGGATATGCATCAATTCTCACCACATCATATCCTCTCTCTTTTAATTCTTCAAGAATCTTGTCCCAATCCTCGTATCCCGCACCAGGCCATCGTCTTTCAAGCCATGAAAAATCCCACATAGTTATTGCTAATGGTCGATCTAAATTTAGTCTCCCCATAATTTCTCTCCTCTCTATTACAATAATTCCATATACAAATTAAATTAAAAACGTTTATATATACTATCAACTTTCTAACTCAAGCTTTTAGCTGAATTGTATTAAAAATCAGAATACTAATTTCAATATTTTATATTATTTCACAATTTTTCCAATTTGAATTTAACACATTTAAGTACAAGAATCAATAAATATAATCCAAGAACTTTTTACAACTAATTAGAGAGTTCTTCAGTTTATATTTTTTTGTAAGTATCCTTCAATAATAACGCATCTTTTTCAACCATTGGTCCTTCTAAAATAACACAGCCCTTAATCTTAAAATCTTTTAAAGCTTTTAGGCATTCTAGATAATTAAAATCGCTTTCTAATAAAGGAAGATGATGCTTCTCACCTTTTTCATTATAATTTATTCCTCCCATGTGAATATGCATATCATCTAAAGCAGGACGACCAAGCTGCTCACCAATATATTGAAGTATTTTTGCAAAATCATTATAACCTTTTAAACACCCATTTCCTCTTGCATGAATATGAGAAAAATCTATACATAGTTTACATGTGTTAACTTCCTTGCAAATAGAAACTAATTCCTCAAGTGTACCAAACTGAGTTCCTTTCCCTGTTGTCTCAAGTCTATAATCTACTCCATTTTCATTAAGCCTTTGCAAATTTTCTTTTATCATTTTGTATGCTTCCTCTTTTGAATCTTTCAAATAAAATCCTGGATGAAATACTAGGCTTCTCCCCTTAACCTTTGCCAATCCTTCAGCAGCTTTTATAATTCTTTCTATCGACTGATCTTGTTTTTCAGTTTCATACGCATTTAGATTGATATAATGCGATCCATGAGCTGATAGATAAATATTGTTATCCATCTTAGCTTTCAAGATCGCCTCCTTATTTTTGTCTGTTACATTAACGTTTCTCACAAAAAGAAGCTCCATTGCATCTAACCCTATGGACTTTATATACTTTATTCCCGAAGCATAGTTAATATTTTTTATTCCACTCCAAATTGGTAACCCTGAAATTCCAAATAATAATTCATCCATTTAATTTATCCTCACAGTATTTTCAAATACTAATTACCAAATTATTTGGTTCATTTTATTATTTCCTATTATAACGAATTAAATCTTAATTTAGATTAGTAAAAAACAGAAGAAAATTCGTAATGCTATATGTCATTATTGACATATAGTTAATATTAATATACTATATAAATTATTGATTAACATATGTCATTTTTGACATATAGAAATTAGTTTTAAATAAATTAATGCACATATGAAGTGCTACTATACTAAGGAGACTAAGTTTATGAATAAATTGTCTTATGGGCTTCTCAGCCTATTATCTACAGAACCAATGACAGGTTATGATTTGACCACAAAAATAAATAGATTTTGGCGCTCTACTCACAGTGCCATATATCCTTTACTTTCTGAACTAGAAGAAAAAGAACTAATAGCTTTAACTTTAGTAAATCAAAACGGAAAGCCTGATAAAAAGATATACAACTTAACAACGCAAGGGAAATCAGTTTTGCAGGATTGGTTCCTATCCGATACAGATGAAGCAGTTGTTAGAGATGAGATGACTTTAAAATTATATTGCATTAAATGTATGGATACTGATGCAGGAGAAAAGCTTCTTGATGAACTTGAAATAAAATACAAGAAAAAAATTGATCATTATAAAGGTTCAATAGAGAAACTTAAACTTATGTCAAGTGACACTTTAAAGAACACCTCTTCATCATTATTTGGTGGTTATATATTAACTCAAAGAGCTTTAAATGACGCTATACTGGGTTTAAAGTGGTGCCATTGGGTGAAAAAAGTATACAAACTGGAAGACTTCAGTTTTTTAGATGAAGATTTTAATTAAGAAGGGAAGACAAATTAATGGAAGCAAGAGTTTTAGAAAAACAATCCTTTAATAGAGATATTCATGGAAAAGAGTACAACAAAACACTACTCATTATTGCAATTATGGTTGGATCCTTTGTTTCAATTTTGAATCAATCAATACTATCTACTGCATTACCTCAAATAATGGGATACTTCAAAATAACAGCAAGTACAGTACAGTGGCTTACAACAGCATTTATGCTTGTTAATGCTATAATGATTCCTTTAACAGCATTACTACTTGAAAAGATTTCAACAAAAAAACTATTCATATTTTCAATGTTAATCTTTGGAGTCGGAACAATAATATGCGCTTTCTCTCCAAGCTTTGAAGTTCTTTTAATCGGAAGAGTCGTTCAAGCTATAGGGGCCGGAATAATGGCACCACTAATTAACACTGTGCTTCTTCTTATTTTTTCTCCTGAAAAAAGAGGTTCTGCAATGGGCTTATATGGCTTGGTTGTGTGCTTTGCCCCCGCAATAGGACCTACCTTAGCAGGAATTATTATCGACAGATTAAGCTGGCATTATTTATTCTACATGCTAATTCCAATAATAATTTTAGATATGATTTTCCTAACTTTCTTCATGAAAGATGTTATACCACTTAAAAGTCCTAAGATAGATTTTTTATCCATTTCTCTATCCACCCTAGGTTTCGGAGCAATGTTATATGGTTTTAGTAATGCTGGAAACAACGGTTGGACTGATGCTACTGTTATTGTTAGCATAATTTCTGGTGCAATTATTAGTGCTTTATTTATATGGAGACAACTTGCAATGAAGAACCCAATGCTTGAAATGCGCGTATTCAAATCTAAGATATTTACCCTAACTACTATAATAGGAAGTATTTTAAATATAGCATCTGTTGGATCAAGCATTATATTACCAATTTTCCTTCAAACTATACTAGGTAAATCAGCTTTTACAAGCGGATTAGTACTTTTGCCAGGTGCATTATTAATGGCAGTAATGATGCTAGTATCCGGACGTCTATTTGATAAGATTGGTGCAAAAAAATTAGCCATACCAGGTATTATACTTTTGATTATTGCCTCTATACCTTTTGCAAATTTGCATCAAGATGTATCTACTACTTATATTACTGTATTATACTCAATTAGATATGTTGGAATCGCACTTGTTATAATGCCAATGCAGACTGCAGGAATGAATGATTTGTCTAACAAACTACTTCCACATGCCACTGCAGTTGTTAATATGTCTAAACAAGTGGCAGGTTCAATTGGATCTGCAATTTTGATAACTGTAATGTCTAATGTGGCTAAATCCAATGCCCCTGACAAAGCACTTATGAAGACAAATGCATTACTTTATAAATCAGAAATCTTGAACGCCACAATTAAAGGCATCAATACTACTTTTTTGTTCGTTATAGCTTTAACTGTAATTTCTTTAGTCTTATCTTTCTTTTTAAATGATAAGAAGAAAAATAAAGCACTTATAAATAATAATAATTTGGATCAAGAAATGGCCGTTTAATTTATAACTAAGTATTTGATTCAAAACATGTTAAAGCAAAATCAACCTTTAATGGTAAAAATAAACCTTAATGTTTATTTTTCCATATAAATTGATATAATTAAAGTAATTACATGCTAAACAAAAAATTTTAAGGAGCTAAAAAATGAATCTTAGTGCTTTTAATTACGGAGCTAATGCTATTAGCTTTATAAAAAACGAAAAGAAATATGGTATGATATGCGCGTGGTCAATGCAGGCTGATTACGATAAAGTTCTAATGCTACTAGGTACTCAAAGTGTAACCGGAAAGAATATTAGTAAAGGCGATATCATAGGAGTTAGTGCATTGAATGAAAATCAACAGGATGTAGTTGATGCACTCGGCAACAGCCATTCAGATGATACAGATAAATTTACAGATATCAAATATACAGTTAATGATTCTGCCATATTAATTGATGACGCAACCAATTGTATGCTTGTAGAAGTTCTGGATGTATTGCATCTTGAAGGAATTGAACAAGATAATTTAATCTATGGTCTTGTAAAATCCTTTGAAAGCAATGATAGCAAAAAATATACTTTATAACAATAATACCAAAGGGTTCCATTACGAAAACTTAAGTTATACATGTTTGATAATCGCGGCTTCTGGGAATTATCAGGCATGCATAACTTAATAGTTGAAGTTGGAACCCTATATCTGAAAACATAGTATTTTAACCGCACACTAAAATTATAAAAGTGTGCGGTTTTTTATTTAGTAGTATCATATTCTTAATTCTTTAATAAAATAATATTGAATCAAATTATTAGAGGAGATCTTAATATGCTTTCTAGAGGTGATTTTATAAGACAATCACTAGAATTACATCTCTTTTTCGCACGTATCATGAAAGAGCATTCATTCTTTTTACAAATAGGCTTCACTCCAAAAGATTCAGATTATATGACACATGCAGATAACTTTCGTATGGAATTTGACAGACTTTTAGCAGAAGCCATTTCATTGTCTAACGGTATTGTTAGCTCTGAGGTATTATGTTCTGGAGAAGTAATAACGCCTTTCACATCGAAGGCTGAAGCAGCTTCAGCATATTTCACTGGAGTAAATATCCCTGTTAACTTAACTGAAGCAGAAGGCAATTTAGTTGGAGGTACTTTCAAAATTGATAGTGCTGTTCTTGAGCAAAGAGTATTTTCCCTTAATCACAGAATTATGTCCTTGGTAAATTCCCTAATAAAATTTAAAACCCTGCTACTATCAAATGTTTTATCTTGCAAAATGTTCACAGTTAATTATCCTTTACTTATAGATCATATTTTAAGAGAAGCTAAATTTTATTCTAATATTATTCTGAGCTTACAGAATAGAGAAGAAGTTGACTTACAAAAAGAAACTTATACTCAAGAAATCTTTTGGAACCGAATTATGGCAGAACATTCCAAATTTATTCGTGGACTTCTTGATCCAACAGAAAATGAACTTATTAAGACAGCTGATAACTTTGGAAATGAATTTGATCAATTGACAAAAGAAGCAAAAGAAGCTATGCAACAAACAATACCAAGCTCCCAAGTTACAGAAGACAGTCTTAATGCAACTATAGAAATTAGTAAGTTTAAAGCACAAGGAACTCAAGGCTTATTAGAATGCAAGATCAAATCTATTATAATACCACTTTTAGCAGATCATACATTGCGTGAAGCAAATCATTATCTACGTCTATTAAAAATATTCAGTAAATCTGAATAAGCTCCATTATATTCAGTATTTTTCCAAAGCAGCCTTAACTAAGATAATCATGATGAACAACTCTAATCCTAAAAATATAAGTTTAATTGTAGAGTTGTTCATCTAAAGAGCATCGGATGTATAACCACTTTATTTCAACACGGTGCTTTAACATCGCTAAACATATTTATAAAAATTCAAGTTCACTAAAAGCTTTTATAAATTCTTTTATTCCGTAATTCTCAAAATCCACTTCAATCATCATATCATCTTCTTTAAGAACTTTTCCTGTTCCATATTTTTTATGACGAACCAGTTTTATGGATACTTCCGCTACTATTTCATTATCTATTTCAACTGCCACCTCAATTTCTGGTTCAGTTGCGATATTTACTTCTCCAACCACTACTTTTGTTGTTACTGTTTCTTCCTTGTATTCATTTCTTGCTTCTTGAATCTGCTTTTTTAGCTCTTGTAAATTAACATTAGAGCTTTTAACCTCATCACTCTCTATGAGCTTGGTTGGTATCATGTGAATATATCTACTTTCCCCCGAGGCTACCCTTTGATAATCAGGATTTGTATAATAGGAAAGCTCTAGATAATCCTTTGCTCTCGTCATACCAACAAAAAATAGCCTCATCTCCTCTTCTTCTTCCATATCTCTTGTATTCAATGGAATCAATCCGTAATTTACACCTGTAATAAATACATGCGAAAACTCTAACCCCTTAGAAGCATGTAAGGTCATAAGCTTAATTGAATCTGTATCACTACTTATATCCTTCTTCAGTATATTAACACCATATAAGGCAGAAGAGTTTACAAAATCCCTAAGCCCATCAAGAAATTTCATTTGCTTTTCTTTCACGTATTCCATAATAATATCAAGCAAAGTACAAATAGATTCTTTATCCTCTTTGTAAGTAGCGGAAGTTGGTCTTATATATTTATCTAATTCAAAATAGTCATATATTTCTTTAGCTTTGGTTATTTCAGAACATTCCTTAAGAAACTGATACATTTTCATATATAGCTCTGATTTTTCTATGTTTTGCTCTCTCACTATCTTTCTCGCAACAGCTTCCTTTATTCGTTCACCATAATCTTTATTACTAAGAACATGCACTACAGATGAAAAATCATTTGGATTCATAGAAAACCGTAAGAGTTTAATCATCCAATTAAGCACAGGAATATCACGTATATTTTTCTTCATAGATACTTCATAAGGAATTTCATTTTTCAAAAACACATCTTCAAAAACCTGAGATTGATTCTGCAACCGATAAAAAATCGCAATATCACTATACCTTACACCTGATTTATGTATTTCCTTAATTTTATCAACAAGATAACAAGCTTCATTAAATGGATTATACTGCTTTTTCACTATAATCTTACTTCCAGGTTCACGCATTCCTTTTAATTCACTTCCGTCTAGTAAAAAACACCTAGCTGCTTCTAAAATAGAACTACTGGAGCGGTAATTAATTGGAAGAGACAGTTCCTTAGCTTTATATTTATGTTTTAATGTATAAAATACATTTAATGTACTTCCTCGCCAGCTATAAATAACCTGATTAGGGTCACCAACTGCAAATAATTTAGCATCCGAACTTTTTAATCTATCAATAAACTCAAGCTGCTGTTTGTCACTGTCTTGAACCTCATCAATAATAATCCACTTTGGAGATACTATGTTATCCTCCAATAAAAGATTTACATTTTCCAATATATCTGAAAAGGACATTTTATTTTGTTTTATTTTCCCTTCTCTTAGCAGCTGAACTAACTTAAATATATCATCATTATACTTAGAAACCTTTTCCTCTTCTCTCTCTACAGCACTTGCCTGTTCCAGTCGTTTTTTCAGCCTATTTTTATACTTAATTGTCAGTTTTTCTTCATGTATGATTTCCATGGCAATATCTAACTCTTCTTCAGGCTCTATTACTAAAAAATCCTTTGTATATCCTTTTTTCTCCACAGATAATCTATCTTTAAGCAAATGAAGTGCAACACTATGAAAAGTTCCAAACCCCTTTAATTCTTCTAATTGTATACTGCGATCTAAAGCAAGTAATCTTTCTTTGATTTCATTAGCCGCTTTATTAGTAAAGGTCAATACAATCATATCTTTATAACTGATGTTTTTGGCATAGTGAAGATATACAATCTTTGAAATTAGCACTGTTGTTTTACCACTACCTACGTTTGCATTTACAACACATGCATCACTTTCATCTAAAACCGCTTCTTTTTGATATTCATTTAATCTCTCAATTTCTTTTTGGTAATGCATGTAGTCCTCCTATTCCACAAGATCTTCATATCTTCTTTGTAATTTATTTTTTATATTGCTTCTATCATCAGCGGTGTCTTCAAGTCTTACTTTTAATTGGAGTCCTGACGGAGCATCTGTGTGAAAAGATATAATATTTATTATACTTTTCCTATTAGTTTCTTCCATTGCCCATTCTTTATAAAAAGCATTCTGCAAAACTAAAGTTAAAGTGCGATTATCTATCTCTACCTCAGTAATTGTACTTAAAAACTTTGCAAATGAATCTCCATTTCCCTGCATATATTCACAGAATTCTTGCCATTTTTCTCCAAGCTCATTAAATCTAAATTGTTTATTAATAAATGTTGATGGAGCGTATTCAATAAGCTTAGTGCCCTTTGGAGCTTCAATTTCCTCTAATAAATTCTTTAACCCCCATAGAACCATGGCTTTATCCAATTTATAATCACCTATGCATGCAGCACAACCACCTTCACAGACACATCCACCTACCAGTTTAATTGCAGCTTCTATAATCTGTGTAGTTAAATCAAATACTTTTTCCGCATACCCGAGGCCCCCTATATATTTATCATAAACAAACATATATACTTCTTCATTAAAATTTCCACTTATTTCTGTTGCGTTATTTGACATTACAACTCCCATGTCTTCCTGTTCTGTCATAGTAGACATCATTGCTGCATTTTTAATAGCGTAGCACAAACCTTCAAAATGATTGTTTCTTATGATCATGCCATTTTGACTCTCCTGAAGCAATCTTCTATATACCGTAACCACATTGTCCGGAATCCTTATCCAAGTACTTTCAGTATCAAAATCTTTAGATAATGGTTTTTCTAAATGCTCAAAACCTAAATTTTGATGATTGTGGAACTGCAATTTTTTATACATATACACAACTTCATTAACATTTACATCACCAAAAGTAATCTTAACACGGTTATAATCTGTATCTTTACTGCCTTGAATAATCCTGATATCTGTATTAGCTCCTGGCATTGTATAATAGTTTCCGTTAAAAGGTATGCAGAATGCAGTTTTACTTTCCAAATCAAGCTTGATAACCTGATACTGAATTCCATCATGCATGTAAATCGCCCCATTATGAATCTCACGGAAGGCCTGCATTTCATCCATTTCAGTAATTTCTTTATTATTCTCTTTATTAATGAGTTTGTATCGAAACTTATCAATGTTTCTTAAACTAAAATCTCCTGCTGGAAAGGAATTACCGTTCCATGCAAACTTTCCACTCTGATTTGTCAACTCCTTTGCTCTTATTAAAACAGGAATTGTTTCTCCAAGATCAGGGAAAATCGAGATATCATCCAAAGTTAATGGTATTTCAGCTGCTGCAGCACGTATGTGTGCTAATTCAATCAGAAGATTATTTTTATCAATTACTGCATTTTCACTTCCACTTTCAAAAAGCCAATCTGGATTAATTGCTATATACTGATCAAAAGGCAGACTATCAAGAATTAAATAATTGGAGCTTTCTTTTCCACTTCTACCTGCTCTTCCTGTCTGCTGCCAAAAAGATGCTCTTGTTCCTGGATATCCAACAAGCACTGTGGTATCAATCTTACCAATATCTATACCTAATTCTAAGGCGTTGGTAGAGATTAATCCTCGTAAAACTCCAGTGATCATTTTGTTTTCAATTTCTTTACGCTCTAATGGGGTATAACCACCCCTATATCCTGATATCTTATCTGCTAAGGATGCTCCAAAAAAGTTCTCCACTTCTAATTTATCTCTTGATTCCTTTAATACGACTTCCACGTTTCTTCTTGACTTTGCAAAAGCAATAAAACTGTTATCAGCTTCTACTAAATCAGGTATTAAATCAGCAGCAACTGTTGTTGTTTGAACCTGCCCATAATATTTTTTATCCTTACCCATAATCTTAGGAGGTTGTACAAGCATGAACCTCCTTTTTGCAGCTGGCGAACCATCCTTGTCTACTCTAATAAATTTTTGTCCGCAGATTTCTTCTGCCAGTTCAACAGGATTAGCTATGGTTGCCGAACTACATAGATATTGCGGTGATGAATTATAATATCTGCATACTCTTCCTAGTCTTCTAAAAACATTTCCTAGGTGCGAACCAAAAGCACCTCTATAGGTATGTAGTTCATCAATTACCACATACTTAAGATTAGAAAATATAAAATCGAATCCAAACTTACTGTGATTCGGTAAAAATGCGGCATTTATCATCTCCGGGTTTGTTAAGATAATGTTGGCATTTTTTCTGATTCTGCTTCTTTCATTTACAGTTGTATCTCCATCATAAACACCTGCTGAAATCCTATTTTCTCCGAAATATTCTAAGTAAGGTAAAATGGCACGATATTGATCACTTGCCAATGCTTTTGTAGGATATATAAAAATTGCTCTTGCAAGTGGGTTAGCTAGAATTTCCTGAATAACCGGAAGTAAAAAACTAAGAGTCTTTCCACTAGCAGTAGATGTGGTTATTACAACATTATTTCTATCCATTGCTTTTTCAAACATCTCTGCTTGATGACAATATAATTTATCAATTCCTTTTTCAGAAAGATACCCACAGAGTTCCTGTGATAAATTACTTGGAAAGTCCTCATACTTTGCATCTCTTTTTGGCATTGTCTTATTGTATATGATTAAATCATCTATCTTCATTAAAGTTGCTCCTGTTCTACTAAAGAGTTCCTATGTCGAAACTTAATTTATATTTGTTCGAAAATCCCGGCTTCTGGGGATTTTCGGACATGTATAAATTAATAGTTGAGCTAGGAACTCTATAAATTGCAAGTTTCTTCATATCGAAGTTATTCATATTAATTATAGCCCAAAGCGTGCATAATTACATCTCAGTTCATTAACATATTCTGTATAGATCCTCAATTACCATTAAAGCATTATAAATTTATTGCGCAGGCGTATTAAAGACGATTAACCAATTAATTTCAACACAGTGCTTTAACTACACCTAAATACTAAGAAGGAGTTGCATAAATTACAAATCTAAATAATAACATTAATTCAGAAAATCAAAAAAAGTCGTCTGCGGTTGGAATATTAATTAGTTTACTACTTTTTTTAATGGCAATGATCCTAACATTTTATCTTACAAAATTCCACGACATTTCTGCCGCGGGATCTTGTCCGTTAATCAAATAAATCTTCATCATTTATAACTATGATTTTTTTATTCTATAGGAATTTATATTAAAGATAAAGCCGTAGATAAATATGCGTAGACGGCTTAAATGCACCTGATCAATAAAAGTTTTAGTATTACTTTTTATATATTAACTCTCTTCTGATTTGCAACCATCACTAGCATCAAAATCAAACCTGCTGCAACGAACAGACTTCCCACTACATAATAAAACACTATGTATGGCGAGCTTGCCCCTGCTATCTGAATAACTCCCTTTAAAAAACTGCCAAAGGTCAAGGTTGCTATACCAGAATTGTATAAATTACAAGTTAATCTATAACCACTAAATCTACTAATCTTGTTTGCAAATCCATTAATTGCGAAATAGAATAAAGTTCCTCCAATCAGTGGGTATAAAAACATCCAAGTCATTGCTACCGTTAAAATACATTGTAGATGATCCACCTCCATCCAGGTTATAAGCTGTAGTGCATCCTCTTTCCTTAAACTCTTCAGCAAGTTGAAGAAGGGAAAGTCCAGCACTCTCGCTTGTACGTCCATCAGATACTATTACAATATAATGCAGCTTTGAAATCTGCCCAATGGCAGTTCTTGGGTTGCTACTCATAGATTGGCCCACTTCACTTGAACTATCCACAGTAATTTGACCATTTTCTACAAGGCCAGGTCCAAAGGACAATACCTGTCATGCTCCTTTATCACTTAAAGACTGTAAACTTACAGTATCTTCTGAAACCACTGATAAATTTCCTTCCTTATCTATAACGAGCCCTTCATTTTCACCAGCTGTAGTTCTATATGCAGTACCATTTCGCAATACGTAGCCAGTATCTCTGAAACCATAATAATCTCCATTTATTGCGAAGATAGCGTTCTTTCCTGCTGCCATTTCTGAAGTTGTAGCCTTAATATTTCTCCCATAAGTATCATTAGCTAGTGCTGTTTTTAAGTACGAAACATCTGATACCTGAATATCTGCCACATACATAGTTGTGTTATCTTTGCGAACTGTATCAATTGTAATTTTAATATTTTCATCTTGATATGAATTATCAGTAACGGTCGAATTTGATTGGGTAGCTGCTTGTGCTGATTTAGATGTTGTGCTTTGACTTACAACAGATGATGTTGTTGTAACTTTTGCCATAGATTTAGTCAACACAAAAGTCTCCATCAAAGTAAACGTAACTGCGGCTGTAAATAAAACAGAAAAAATACCAGCCCATCTATAAGGTTTTGATAAAATTTTTTTCATTTTTCAATTCATCCTTTCTTGATGTAATAAGTAATAATTTTACTCTTCATAACTTCGCATAAAATACAACTTCTTATATTACCTTGTAAATTATAATTGCCTTGTTTCTTTTAAACTCATTATTATCTAATAAGTTATTCACCTTACTGCGTTTCAAAGCACAATTACTATCATGTATAAATAATATATTTTAAAGCTTAAATGAAACTTAAATGTAATTAAATTTCATTTGATTTTTCCTTTCTGCGACTATATAATGAATCCACGGTATCTTGATAGACAAGCATCTTCAAGCACTATATTTGATGCTCTTAAAGTGAATAGATCAGTGTAAAAAACAATATAAAAATATCTTAATCAAGGATGGCGAGTATATGAATATCTCAAAAGTATGTAAATTAATAATTTTAACCGCTGGTATTTTCATTTTAGCTGGCTGCAGTAGTTCATCTATAAACCTAAAAAAAGATTATAGGATAAAACCTGGCAAGGATATAAATTTCTATATAACTACGGATTTGCATTACTTATCCAAGAGCCTTACAGACAATGGAGTAGCCTTTCAAAAATTTGTTGCTTCAGGAGATGGTAAAGAGCTTGAAGAAATAGAGCCAATAACTGAGGCATTTGTTTCAAATATTAAAGATAAAAAACCAGATATACTTATAATTAGCGGCGATCTTACCTCCAACGGAGAAAAGCAAAGCCATCTAGATTTAGCAAAAAAACTCAAAGCTATCGAGGAAAGCGGCACTTCAGTATATGTTATTCCTGGAAATCATGACATCTTAAATCCTTATGCTCGAGGCTTCAAAGGAGATAATCAGTATGTTACAGACTATATAACTGCTAAAGATTTCAGTGAAATATATTCTGATTTCGGTTATGATGAAGCAATTTCAAAGGATGATGACTCCCTAAGTTATCTTGCTACTCCAAGCAAAGACGTCTGGCTTCTCATGCTTGATACTAATAAATATAAGAGCAATATAGGTTCAGGAGCTCCTCAGTTAGGTGGTGAACTATCTTCCAAAACCTTAACCTGGATAAAGAAATGTAGTGACTTAGCTAAAGAAAAAGGAGCAAATATAATAACTGTAATGCACCACAATATCCTGGATCACAGTGAGATTGTACGTAAAGGGTTTACCATAGATAACAACGAGGTAGTTCTTAAAAACTTTAAAGAGGATAATTTGAATCTAGTTCTAAGCGGGCATATCCACATTCAGGACATCGCTTCTGATAATAAGGACAAACCTGAACTGTACGATATCGCCACAAATTCATTGGCCACATATCCTCATCAATACGGAATACTTAAGTATTCTGCTCAAGATGACAGTTATACTTATAATACTACTAAAGTAGATGTAGAAGATTGGGCAAAAAGCAACGGGATAGTAGATGAAAAACTTAATAATTTTACCAAGTATTCAGAAGACTATTTTGGTAATTTTGCTTATAATATGATTTCTAAACACTTTACTGTAACAGATAACTACTCGGATGATGAGATAAGATTAATGTCTGCAACGATGAAAACCTTAAATCTAAGATATTTTGCAGGAACTGAAAATTTGAATTCTAAGGATGTCATAAACTCCGAAGGATTTAAACTTTTGACTAATTCAGCAGAAGGTTTCTTTAAGAATTATGTTCAAAGCATATCAAGTGATAAAGATACTGATGATAATAATTTATACATTAAACTTCATAATAAGGTTTCTAAAAGCAAATAAAAAAGTTGCTTAAGCTAGAAGTGTATGTATTAGGATTTATTGCTTCCACTATTTGCTCACTTCTTTCTTTATGGGTAAAGATTGACTTTGAAGATTCTTCAGAAAAACTAGCCAACCTATCAACTAGATTTTTATCTGGTCTTGATAATCCAATAAATTTAGGGAGTGGATTATTGGATTGATCTTAGTTCATCCACTTTCTGTTGCACCTAGGTAACTCCGCTCTCTAATTACAAAAATAAAGAAAGCTTGGACCATTTATATTTAACTGCTGACCTATGGCAGCATTGTATAAATAGTAAAAGTTACTCACACTCATCATCATTGGACAATGCTCTTAACAAATTAAAAATTTTAATTCTTCCTAAAATCATATTGATTAAATGTTTTTTTAATAGTACAATAACACTATAAATTGTACGTACAAAAAACTTGTTTTGTATGAATGTTATTTTATTACAACAATACAAATCAGCGTTTCCTACTATAAGTAACTATTAGATTACTAGATTATGAGATATCTACAAAAAAGAATGCTTAATAAAGAGTAAAAACTATACTGTTAGAACGTAGTGAGTTTACAGTTTTAGCCAAAGATGCAACACTTCAATCATTAAACTATTTTCAAAACTCTGCTGGGTTCTGAGCAGAGGATTTGAAAATATAAAATCTATTATGAAGTGGTGCATCGGTGGAATATGATTTTGTCATATTAATTGTTTGCGTAAGTTCATTAAAACATTGTATGAATAGCTACTTAATTTTAAGATTTCGATTGTAATTGTACGTACATTATGTATACGATTTAAACATTTATTTAATAAATGTAACCATCAATAAGTTTTCAATAATGATTATTTAAATATTATTATTACAATATTTTAATGGAGGAATAAAAATTGAGTATTACAAAAAATGATATTAAAAATTCCATTATCAACGGAAAAACAGTACTTGGCATTGAACTTGGTTCTACTAGAATTAAAGCAGTTCTACTTGGTGAAAATAATACACCTATAGCTTCTGGTAGTCATGACTGGGAAAACAGCTATATAAACAATATATGGACATACAGCCTAGACGAAGTTTGGACAGGCATACAGGAAAGTTATCAAAACATGGCTAACAACGTAAAAGAAAAATACGGTGTGCCTCTTCAAACTATTGGTGCAATAGGTTTTAGTGCTATGATGCATGGTTACATGGTTTTCAACAAAGAAGGAGAACTTTTAGTACCTTTCCGTACATGGCGTAACACTATTACTGAAAAAGCTTCAGAAGAATTGACTAAAGTTTTCAACTACCATATTCCTCAAAGATGGAGTATCGCTCATCTTTATCAAGCCATATTAAATGGCGAAGAACATGTGTCTGATATAGATTTCCAAACAACCTTAGAAGGATATGTACATTGGAAGCTGACAGGTGAAAAGGTTATAGGTATCGGAGAAGCTTCTGGAATGTTCCCTATTGATATAGAAACTAAAAACTACAATGGAAAAATGGTTGAACAGTTCGATGAATTAATTGCTCATAAAAAATTCTCATGGAAATTTACAGATATCTTCCCAAAAGTTTTATTAGCTGGTGAAAATGCTGGTGTTCTTACTGAAGAAGGCGCAAGGCTTCTAGATGTTACTGGAAACTTAAAACCAGGCATTCCACTTTGTCCTCCAGAAGGTGACGCTGGAACAGGTATGGTTGCCACTAACAGCATCGCACAACGTACTGGTAATGTCTCAGCAGGAACTTCTGTCTTTGCAATGATTGTACTGGAGAAAGATTTAACAAAGGCATATGAGGAGATAGATTTAGTTACAACTCCTACAGGTAACCTAGTAGCTATGGTTCACTGTAACAACTGCACCTCTGATCTTAATGCCTGGGTTGGATTATTTAAAGAGTATTCTGAGGCAATGGGTATGGAAGTTAACATGGATAAGCTATTTGCAACCTTATATAACAAAGCTCTTGAAGGTGATGCAGATTGTGGCGGTTTGCTTGCTTATAACTATTTCTCAGGTGAACATATAACTAATTTTGAAGAAGGCCGTCCATTATTTGTACGTACTCCAGAAAGTAAATTTAATTTATCCAACTTCATGCGTGTACATCTATTTACTTCTTTAGGTGCACTAAAGACTGGCCTAGATATTCTTCTTAAAGAAGAAGGTGTTAAGGTTGAGGAGATGCTTGGTCACGGTGGATTGTTTAAGACTAAGGGAGTTGGACAAAAGATTATGGCTGCTGCTATTAATGCTCCTGTATCTGTAATGGAAACCGCTGGAGAAGGTGGAGCATGGGGAATTGCGGTACTTGCTGCCTATATGCTTAACAAGACTGAAAATGAGACCCTAGATGATTATTTATCACAGAAAGTATTTGCAGGAGAAGTGGTTACAAAGATGTATCCAGATGCGAAGGATGTAAAAGGCTTTGATGAGTTCATGAAGCGTTACACCAATGGACTTACTATCGAAAGAGCTGCTGTTGATAACCTTAAATAGCTTATTGATCTATTTAGCAAGTTAAGCTTGCTTTACTTCCGAATAAATGTGTAATTCACTTTAAAATCAATGGTATATTTTAATCATTAACTAAAGGCATCACAAAACTCGATTTTGTGGTGCTTTTGCTATGTAATTTAAAATCCTCAAAATACTATGCTTTGTGCAAATATTCCATTTTTTAGATATTCATTTAATTCCCCTTAAGCTCTCCGAAAGATGTCAAAACATAAATTAATTTCATAAGCTTGATTTCAAAAACATGATAGCTCATGCAACTAACACTTACTATAATGACAAGCTACTATATGTTCCAAGTCAAGGAAACATGCAAAAACTAACAAATGGAAATCAGTTTATAGGATGGGGACAGCAACCTTATTTATCTGAATCCTCATACAAAGGAAATACTGTGGACGATCCTTCATTAAATTTTTTATATGATATGCAGTTTCCTAATGAAAATATTTCTTATCGCGCTTTTAAAAATGAATGGATAGGCTTGCCCCTTTATCCCCCTACAGTTGTAGCAAAAGAGGATTCTAACTCTGTAATAGTTTTTGCTTCATGGAACGGCTCTACAGAAACTACTGCTTGGCAGGTATTAACTGGTCCATCACCTAATTGCTTATTAGTAGTAAATAATAGTACTCCTAGCACTGGATTTGAAACAGCAATTAAAGTTGATACTCCATCTAAATATATACAGGTAAATGCCTTAAACGCTTGTGGGCAAGTCATAGGCACTTCCCGTATTATTACAATATAAATTGAAACATGGATTTATCACTTACTATTCAAATTTAAATTATCGAAACTTGATTAAAGAGCTACTTAATTAGCAATTACTTTATTACTAATTAAGTAGCTCTTACATTTTAATCGTATAATAAATCACTAAACTATTTTGATACTTTCTCTTTGTGAACCACGCCAGCTGTAGCTTGATGAGTTGGCGTTACCGTCACTTCACATATTTGCACATGTGCAGGCACAGAGGCAGTATATAGTATTACGTCTGCTATATCTTCTGCTGTTAATGGTTCAATTCCTTGATAAACAGCATCTGCTTTTTCCTGATCTCCATGGAATCTTATAACACTAAAGTTTGTCTCTACCATACCAGGTTGTATATTTGTTACTTTTATAGGTGTGTCAACCACATCCATTCTCAAACCGTCACTGATAAACTTTACTGCAGCCTTTGTAGCACAGTAAACAGTTCCTCCTGGATATGCAACTATTCCAGCTGTAGATCCGATATTAATTACATGGCCTCTTCCATTTTCAATCATTATCGGAACTACTTTTCTTGTAAGATACAGAAGACCTTTGATATTAGTGTCTATCATAACATCAAAATCATCAACGCTTTCTTCATGAACCTTTTCAAGACCTTGAGCAAGACCTGCGTTATTAACCAATATATCTATATTTCTTAAGTTTTCAGGCATACTTTCAAAAACACTATCAATAGCCTTTTTATCGCGAACATCTAGCTTATATGTGTGAACCTCAGCTTTATACTCTTTCACTAATTGATTTTTTAAATTATCAAGCTTCTCTAGATCTCTTGCACAAAGAACAAGAATCGCTCCTTCTTTTGCAAATCTTATTGCCGCAGCCTCACCTATACCGCTACTAGCGCCACTTATAAAAACTATTTTGTCTTTTAACATTTCTAACACCTCTTCTTAAACTAATTTGTTCTACATTCTAATAATGCATACTCAACGAAAGTAACTGTTAAGTCTTATTCTAATAACACAGGAAAGAAATTGCAATCCAAAAAACTCCAGCTTAATAATTCCGCCATGGATAAAATGGATTATTTAAATCTTATTCTAAATAGATGTGGGCAATGATCCTGGAGAAAAGGAATATAAGATGAAAAAATATAAATTACAGTGCAAAAGCCACTAAAGTGACATTCTTTAGCGGCTTTTTGCTTATCTGTCTTCACGGATGCATATTAGGATAATATATTCAAATTTACCCTTTTAAAGGAATCTTCTAACTTTTAATATAATTTAATAATTCTTTTGCATCCTTCAATGGTCCTATTGGGCCAGCTGAAGTAGGAGTGAAAATAGCCATCTTGCTATTTTGACCATCTAACGGAAATACTATAGAGTTGTATACTAATTTACAATCAGACTTATTGTCTTTCCCATACTTCCAGTTCATAGTTATCTTACTGGTATATATAAATTCTACAACATTATTGCTTTTTTCCTGTTTTTCTATATCTTTACTGCTTATAGAAGTTTTATAAATATCATTTGCACTGGTAACTCTTGCTTTTACTAGCTTTACTATCTTATCAAACTTCTTGTTCTTTTTATCTATAACTGTTTGTTTTCCTTTATTATAATACACTATCTTATCAGGAACTTTAATTAAATCTTCTGCATCACTAGTTCCTGTGGTGGTATTTACTTTAGGTGTTGTTGGTGCATTTACTTTAGTGTCTGCTGTAGTATTTGCTTTAGAGTCAGTTGTATTATCAGCTTTAGTATCTGTTGTATTATCTACTTTCGTTTCTGCAGCCTTATTATCTTGGCTTGTACCACTATTAGAAGAAGTGCTATTTTTTGAAGTTTTTGCACTACATCCATAAACAGTAAAAGTCATCATGCAAATCAGAATAGAAATAATCGCTCTTGTTTTTATAATATTTTTATTCATTTTATTTTTCTCCTCACTTTATATACTCAAATAATACAGAAAATAAATTTCCCATATCGAAATGATTTCTGTTAAAATTTTACAAAATATTTCTCTTTAACTACAATAACAATATTTTACTATTATGTCAACTTTACAATCATTCATTTTTATATGAACTTCTTTATAAGCTTTATCTAGATAAAAATAAGACGCTCATTATGAACATCTTATTTTTTAACTCTCAATTATTAATTTTTTTATATTAGTTGAACTTACTCGTTATAATCCTCAACATCAAACTCATAGTTTTTATAATAATACTTACGATCTTCTTCTGTAATCTCACGAATAACCTTACATGGATTTCCTACAGCGATAACATTATCAGGTATATCCTTTGTTACCACACTCCCAGAACCAATAACAACATTATTGCCGATATGAACTCCAGGGTTCACAACAACACTTCCACCAAGCCAAACATTATCTCCGATTGTTATACCAACCCCATATTCATATCCAGAATTTCGTGAATCAGGATGTATTGGATGCCCTGCTGTATACAGAGAAACATTGGGTGCAAACTGTGCATTTTTACCGATTATCACCTTACCAACGTCCAATATTGTTAAATTATAATTAGCAAAAAAATTATTGCCAACTTCAATATTTTTACCATAATCGCAGTGGAACGGTTGCTCTACAACAATGTTATCACCGGTTTTTCCCAATATATCTTTAATTAATTCCTCTATTTTATCTTTCTTATCTGGACTTAATAAATTGTACTCATGTATTTTTAGTTTATTTTCCATTCTTTCTTCTGAAAGTCCATCTAACCAAGCTTTATATGGCAACCCTGCTAACATTCTTTCCTTTTGATTCATTTCTCAATTCTCCTTTTCTATAAGTAAACTATTATTTTTAGTAACATGTAATTTAACAATGAGCTCTACTTCGCATTCACACAGCTCTTTATCCATTATTCTACTGTTATTATGCAATTTCCTTTTGTATCTATTTACAAATTTATACTAGCCTTTAATTCTGATATTATCCTATCTTCATTGTGATTACATTCCGTTCCACCTAAAGATATACTAGGTTTAGTTTTTCCGTGAAAATCACTTCCACAAGTTAAAAGCAATTTATGTTTTATTGCAAATTCTTTATAAAAAGCTACTTGTTCTTTATTATGATAGCTGCTATAAACTTCTATACCCTTAATTCCACATCCAATTATGTCTTCTAATAGCTTTGCGTTTTCCTTAACATTATTTCCAGGGTGAGCTAAAACTGGTATTCCTCCACTTTCCTTAATGATCTTAACTGCTTCTTTCAAGCTTATGAACTTTACTTCAACATAAGCAGGCTTACCTTGTGCACAATAATCCCAATAAAAATTCACATATGGATTATCACTCCTAGATCCATTTTCATAATAAGGCATAAGTAACTGATTTTCATGGTCCTTATCAAATATCATAGCAGCTTCAGCAATCATCTCACCATTAACTACTCCATTCCTTGATAAAGAACTAATAATTTCATCTGAAAAGTCTATGCCTAGCGCTCTAACTAACCTCATGCGCTCTTTTGAAGCAATTTGCTCTTGGTTAATAATGTTCTCTTCAATTTCATTAAATACTTTTTTACTATAATCTATCCCATACCCTAAAACATGTAAATTGACCTTATCAATAGTACAATCCAGTTCTATGGCAGGAATAATTTCAATAGCTTTACCAATGCAATACTCTTTTGCTTCTTTTATCGCTCTTACAGAGTTATGGTCTGCAATTGAAAAATATCTTATGTTTTTATCTAAGCAAAAATCCACTAGTCTCTGAGGCTTAAACTCTCCATCATCGCTATAACAAGAATGCATATGCAAATCTATATAACTCATCTTCTCTATCTCCTTTTTCATAAGTTTATTTTATAAATAATACGCCAACGCTACTGCATCTTTTTTATAATTATAAATTTCTTTAAATCCATATTTTAAATAAAAATAGTATCCCACAGAATTTCTAGAACTTGCGTATAGCATCATGGTTTCAAACTCTTCACTTATAAGTTGTTTTCCTAATGCGTCTAATAGCTTGTGACCAATCCCCTCCCTCTGATGTCCAGGTAGTATATCAATATGAAAGTGTGCTGGATGATTATATGCAACTTTATCTAAATCAAATAAGAAGCTTTCAAAAAACTCAATATCTTCTGGTGATAACTCCTTAAGTCTTGGGTAATATATTTGATACATCAATTGTTTATACCTAATATAATCCGTATTGCAGATTACATATCCTATAGGTTTATCATCTTTATCAACTGCCACCCATATATGTTCAGGCTCCTGTTCTGTGAAATAATCATTAAACATAACACATACACCCTCAAGTTTATTATCATTTATCTTATATTCATCCCATGCAGTTTCCTTACATATACTCCTTAGATATGGTTTATCATCATGTCGATATTTTCTTATATTTATATTATTATTTTTAATAATAATCTACCTCCCAAGCAAAACTCTTTCATTTCTTTTCATATTTAACTTACAATATAATAATATTCTGTAATTTATGATAATTATATAAAAATAGTTTTAATTTTTATAACAATCGTATATAGATTTATATTAAGGTAATGAGTTAAAATTGATATATAACTTTTAAAGATATACTAATTAGGTTTAAATGAACAGTCCATATTTTCAAACACGTCCTAAGAACTTATAACGTTTGGAGGAAAATCTATGTTAGAAATACAATTATTAAGTGATAATTCAGAAATTGTTTCATATAATTTCACTGACTTTCCTATTCGTGCAAAGCAAGCCTTACTTTCAGACTATCCAAATATGGCTGCTGCAAATCATTGGCATAAGGATTGGGAATTCACACTAGTTTTAAAAGGAAAAATGTCTTATTGCGTAAACGGAAAAGTATATGAAATACAAGAGGGTCAGTGTATTTTTGTAAATTCCGAACAGATGCATTACGGTTTTTCTGCAGATGGTTCTGACTGTAATTTTATCTGCATACTGATACACCCTTATCTTATTTCTACAATTGAAAGAATTAGAGATGCTTATGTACTTCCAATATGTTCAGATACTTCACATCCTTTTTTTATATTGACTCAAGAAATATCTTGGCAAAGAAATTTAATGGACATTCTAGAACAAATATATAAATTATGTGAAGACGAACAAGATGGTTTTGAGCTACAGCTTATGAGCCTCCTTCATTCCTTATGTTATAGGCTTCACCAAGATATGAAAAACAATATCTCAACTAATGAAAACACTGATAATAAAAAATTAGAAGCTATGCATAACATGATAGGTTTTATACAGAAGAATTATCAGAGAAAAATATCTCTAAAGGAGATCTCTGCCGCTGGAAATGTATGCCGTAGTAGTTGTTGTGACATTTTTCAATTAATTTTACATAAGACCCCAATTTCTTATCTGACAGAATATCGATTAGAAAAAAGTATCGAACTTTTATATATCCCTTCACTTTCAGTTACTGAAGTAGCTCTTCAGTGCGGCTTTAACGGTTCCAGCTATTTTACTGAAATATTCCATAAAAATTTTGGTTTTACACCAATGCAATATAGAAAAAAGAAGCTTATTTGAATTTAATTTATAAAAATACTATTGTTATATTTTTATAGAACAATCTTATAGCTTAAACATTTTTTTCAGACTATAATTACAGCATTATTAGTACAAACAAAAATTTATAAATAGTAAAAGCTTAATTATCATATATATTAAGAAACAAATTAAATAATTTGAAATGGGGGTAATAATATGGTGATAGATCAATTTAAAGCAATTATGGTTGATGTAGATGGAACACTTCTATGCAACGAAGGTTATGTAACAGAAAAGACAGTAACCGCAATTAAAAAAGTTAGAGAAAAAGGAATTCTTTTTGGTCTTTCAACAGGCAGAGATGCGGTATCTTGCCAAAACTTATTGAAAGAATGGAATATCGAAGGCCTTGTAGACTGCATTGTAGGAATGGGTGGTAGTGAAATTGATGATATGTCTCTTGGGATACAAAAGTCCAGTTTTCCGCTTGATGGAGAATTGATTTGGGAAATCATTAAGCATTATGAACATATGGATTTAAACTTCTGTATACCTAAGGATGGAATTTTGATTGGCTACAAAGATGATGAATATATAAAATTACTATCAAAGCTAGATAAACTGCCTTATGAAATTGTAGATTTCCATGAGCTTCTAAAGACTCCACAGGGCAAAATTATGATCATTTGTAATCCAGAATATATGGACAAGGTAATAGAACGCAGCAAGACTTTTAGTAATCCAAATTATAAATGTGCAAGCCTAAAAACTGCAAGCATTCTCTATGAATATATGGACCCAAGAGTAACCAAAACAAATGGTCTTAAAGAAGTCATGAATTTGCACGGACTTACCTTGGGCGATCTCCTTGTTTTCGGAGATGCAGATAATGATGCCGATATGATAGAAAATGCAGGTATTGGTGTAGTTATGGCCAATGGAAGCGAAAAATCTAAATCCGTTGCCGATTTTGTTACTGCTGATAATGACAACGATGGTATTGCTGTTTTTTTAGAAGAACATGGGATCATAGAATAATTCCTTTGCTTTTATTTCCGGATGATGATAACGCTCTATTCCCACTGTTCTTTTCTTGTACTGAATAGCTTCTTTAGGACACCATTGTAAACACCCAAAACACAATTGACAATTATGTTGTTTCCACATTGGCTTTCCATCTCTCATTTCAATATTTTGAGCTGGGCAAATCTTATTACAAGTTGTACAGTTTATACATTTTTCATCAGCATAAAAGCCTTTATCAAAAGAATTGCTAATGGTAGATTTATATGTAGTATTATAAATCATACGTTCAAAAATACTTTTAATTTTTTTATGTTTATGTTGAATCAATTCACCTCTTTTAATACTCTCTGCAATAATAGGAATTTTAGTAGTTTCTTCTTGAAAAAGTCGCTTTTTCTCCTCATTAGTTGTTAAATGGTCTTTTTCTGGCACGTTATGAGGCATTCTTATATCAAAACATGAAGCTAAACAAAGCCCTTTTTCTGCTAATAGTTTCTCGATTTGTTCAAATACAATCCCAATACCGTTAGGATCTCCATGGGTAGAAATAACAAATATATATGGTGATTTTTTTCTAAACTCTAACTGTTTTATAAATTGATCTACTAGCTTAGGTATTCCACTAAAAATTGTTGGTACTACAAAACCAATAGTATCTGCATCAGCAAATAACTGATGTGATAAACCTTCTTGTCTGATTTGTATCAATTCTGAATTATCAAGGTATTGAGATAAATCTTTTGAGACCTTCAAACTGTTGCCTGTACCAGTAAAGTAGTATATTATTGTATTCATAAAAATTATTCCTTTCATTAATCGTAGTCAATTTTAAAAATAGTTTCCTAGAAACAATAATAGCGATTCACCTTAATTTTGTCAATATAGTTTCCACGAAACTAATGACATTTTTATGTTATAATATATAATTGTATTGTTTAATCAAAAAATTCATATTGAAAAATATGAACTTACAAATAAATATAAGAACTCTAAATATTTTTCTTTCCATAAATCCAACTACCAAGGAGATTTAACATGAGTAACTTATCTGATAATTATAAAGATTTAAATAGCAATGAAAATAAAGAAAAGCTTATAAAAGAGATAAGAATGCAGTTTTCAAATACAGTAGCACGACATGCTTCAGAAGAAGATGATGAGAAAAAGTGGTTGTTAGAAAATTGCAACAGTACAGTAAATGCCGAAATTCTTCAAGAAATTTCAGGTATAGGACTGCATGTATTAGATGCAATCGGTCGATTTGAACCAGTAAACAGCATAACTATTTCTAAAGAAACTGCCATTCCTAAAGGCACTGTGTCTAAAATCATAAAAAAACTTATTTCAAAAAAGCTTATTATCAAGACGCCATTGCCTAATAATAAAAAAGAGAGCAATTTTTATATAACTCCTCTAGGTAAAGAACTTTTTGAACTACATGAAGCTTTGCATAAACAAATTGACTCAGGAATCAACAGTTTCTTGAAAAAATACGATCATACTGAGTTACAGTTTCTTATTCGTTTCCTTAAAGATTTTCAAGAGGTAACATGGGCAAACGAAGATACTCACTAAAAATAAGATGTCCAATATGAACATCTTATTTTTCAGAAAATCATCAGCTCTTAAATCTTTTATACTAGATGAAATTACTCGTTATAATCATCAACATCAAACTCATGACTTTTATAATGATAGTTACAATTTTCTTCTGTAATCTTGGTAATAACCTTACATGATTTTTATTATTTTTGCAGTCTTTTTCACTAATGTTATATTTTAATTATAACTACCAATTCCTGTATAATAACAAGCTTATTTCACCTTTCTTAAAGTAACAACTTCATCCTTGCCATCCAAGTTTTCTACCTTAAGTTTTAGCTCATCTAAATCATCAAAAGAAGTTGCATCAAAGTTCATAATTACAAGAGCCTTGCTTTCTGGTAGATCCTCCATTGAAGCCGAACCAGCTATTGTATATTTTTTATCATTACTTCCAATTAGTTTCGCCTTATTTACTAACTGTTCCTGTCCATTATTTTTAGCTCTGAATTTAACTACCATTCCTGTAGGAAAAGCTTCAGCGCTTATTACCTCTAATCTACTGTTATTATCTAAAGGTTCATATTTAATAGTTTTACTATTCACAAAGGTTGCTTCCAAAGGTATATTTAATTGCCAACTTCCATTAATCCTCTTCTCCAATTCATTGTTCTTCTCTAAATAGATTCTACGAACTTCTAACAATAAATTCTTGCTCTTAGGAATCTTTGCTTCTGACGAATCCATTACTATAGAAACTACAGCTTCTCCAAATTCTTTTCTGCTTAAATCTGGCATTTGCATCCAGCCTTTTACTATACCACCTCCATCATCTATTATTATATTTCCCTTTTCATCTTTTAAATTAAAGGCAAACATTATATTATCCTTGTCTTTTATAATACTAGCATCTTTAAAGTTTAACTTTATATTAATAGCAAGTTTACTTGAGTCCACAACTATATCTGTAGCTTCAATCCGTATGGAATCAGCTTCAGTATATATGTTTGAAAGCTTTTGCATGTAGTTATTGTCAACAGCTCTTTGTAATCCTCTGTCACCAGCTCCGAATAAAAATCCCTTAACTGCAGCAAAAACTGGCTTATATGAAGATATTCCTACAATAAGCAAAAGAACTGCAGCAACTGCTGAAAATCTTCTCCTTACTCTATTTTTCTTTGCTTTAGCCGACCTTTCTTTTTCTCTTATGATTTCAAAGGAAGTATTAATTTTATTCATTACTCCTTCTGGAATACCTTCATCTTCATTTAATAATATCTTTATCTGATTATCTAAGAAGTCATCCATTTTATCTTACCTCCCTATAATTCAACAAATAATTTTTAAGAATATTTCTAGCTCTTGAAAGTCTTGATTTAATAGTGCCTTCACTTTCATTGAGGATTTGTCCAATCTCTTTAGTAGTAAAACCACTGCCATAATATAAGTTAATTGTATTTTGATAATCTTTGGACAAATGCTTAATTGCATCTTGAATATCTATCTTATCTATAGCCGCATCATTGCTTGAGCAGTGAATTTCAGAACAATTATCTAGCGTTTCCAGATAAACTACCTTGTTATTCTTCTTATAAATATCATTACATTTATTTATCAATATTCTAACTACCCAAGTTTTAAAAAACTCTAGATTCTTTAAAGTGCTTATATTCTCAAAAGCACTGATAATTGTATCTTGAATAGCATCACCTATATCTTCCTCAGAATTTAATCTAGTTTTAGCTATTTTATAAAGCTGAGGCAAGATATAATTAATAGCTTCAATAAAGGCTTCACTATCACCCTTTTGTGCTTTTAATATCAATTTCTCCATAAATTCCTCCCATGAAGATATATATCAATATGCGCATACTGAATTTTCCATACATATATTAGACAAACCTACCATAAAATTAGTTGCATATATTTATTTACAAACTTATAATTTTTTAAGATACACTTTTAATCCTACAATATTTTCAAAACTCTTATCTACTGATTAGCTTGATTTTTTCGAAAATATAATATATTACCTGCTAATCTAAAAATTAAATAGTAAATAATTAATTCAAATAAACGACACATGTAGTGCCTTGCACGTAAATCTGATTACGGTACAAAGGGATTACATGTGTCGTTTTAATATCCATACCCGTTATTATAAAAAGTATATATACATGCTAATCTGGATTTCATTATCCTATAGTAGCCTTAATTCTTCTTACCCCAGAAGATGAACTTTCTTCCTTCAATATTTTGAAACTCTTTAGCTCTTCTGTATTTGAAGCATGTGGTCCTCCGCATATCTCTTTGGAGTATCCAGGAATAGCATATACTTTTACAATCTCACCATACTTACTCTCAAAAACTCCAATTGCTTCTTCTGCCTTTGCTTCTTCTAAGGTTTCTTCGGTACACATAACATCTATTCCTTTTTCTATAGCTTCATTTACTATTTTTTCTACCTGTTCTAACTCGTCCTTAGTGAGCTTTCTGTCAAAGGAAAAATCAAATCTCAGTCTTTCTGAGTTAATATTGCTTCCCCTTTGGTATACAGTGTTTCCTAGCACCTTTCGAAGAGCAGCATTTAATAAATGAGTAGCTGTATGAAGCTTAGTCGTCCTCTCGCTGTTGTCTGCAAGCCCTCCTTTAAACTTCTCAGCTGCACCTTTTCTAGACTTTTCTTGATGTTCTCTAAATTTTTCTTCAAAAACAGGTATATCTACATTTATCTTTCGTTCTGAGGCAAGTTCAACAGTAAATTCAATTGGAAATCCAAAGGTATCATATAATTTAAAAGCTAAATCTCCACTTAAGCTATTGCCCTCTTCTAATTTAGAAAAATATCTCTCAGCCATCTTCAAACCGCTATCTAGAGTTTTTGAGAATAATAGATATTCCTTTTCAAGTTGCTCTAAAACAAAACTTTTGTTTTTGACTAATTCAGAATATATCTCCCCATAATTTTCAATAATTACTTCAGCAATACTGCAAATAATATTGCTATTTACTCCAAGTTTTTTTACTAACCTGATGGTACGCCTTATAAGTCTTCTTAGTATATATCCTTGTTCAGAATTTGATGGTGTTACTCCCTTTGGATCTCCTAAGATAAAAGTTGATGCTCTCATATGATCACTGATTATACGAAAGGTATTCTTATTTTCTTCTGTATAATTTACACCTGTAAGACTTTCTATCTTTTCTATAATAGGTTGAAATAATTCGGTTTCATATACATTCTTATAACCGTTAAAAATCGTTAGTACACGCTCTAATCCCATTCCAGTATCTACATTCTTCTGTAGAAGCTCAGAATAAGTTCCGTCTTCATTTTTATTGTATTCCATGAAAACATTATTCCATATCTCCACATACTTTCCACAACTACATGCAGGTCCACAATTTTCTCCACATTTTTCTTTGCCCATATCATAGAAGATTTCTGTATCAGGACCACATGGCCCAGTTTTTCCAGCTGGCCCCCACCAATTCTCATCTCTACCATAAAAATAAATCTGTTCTTTCTTAAGTCCATTTCTAATCCATATCTCTGCTGATTCTGTATCTCTCGGCACTAGAGAATTACCTTCAAATACAGTGACTGCAAGTCTTTCTACAGGTATATTTAAATACTCTGTAAGAAATAAATAGCTCATTGTAATAGACTCTTCCTTAAAATAATCTCCTAGAGACCAGTTGCCAAGCATCTCAAAAAAGGTTAAATGGGTATCATCTCCTACCTCATCTATGTCACAGGTTCGAACACATTTTTGAATGTCTACTAGCCGCTTTCCTTGTGGGTGTTTTTCTCCTAACAAGTACGGAACAAGGGGATGCATTCCTGCTGTAGTAAAAAGTACACTTGGATCATTGTCAGGAAGCAAAGATGCTGAATTTATTTCTTTATGCCCTCTCTTTTCAAAAAACTCTACATACATCTTTCTTAATTCATTTGCCTTCATTTTAATTCTCCTTTACACTAAAAATGAAAAATATAGCCATATAAAACTTCTAAGGCCATTGAAACATCTGGCTTTAGCTAACTTGAATGTTTTATAATTTCTTATAAAGTAAAAAAGCCCTAAGCTGAATAAACTTTCAGCTTAGGGCGAACTATACAATCCGTGTTACCACCTAAATTCAGAGATTAACTCTGCACTCTGCAAGTACGAGGTGCTCAAAATGTCACCTGATACAAGTTTCTTTTTAACGGTAGAAAATCCGAAGAAGCCTACTAAGATCTCTCTTTTCGGTCCATAGCTCAGAGACTGCTTCAATATAGCTTTCGTGAAGACTTCCACCAACCTCTTCTCTCTGTAACTTCAGCTTATATTTACTACTTCTCATCATAGCCTTTGAATTTTAAGTTGTATTAAAGTTACCACAACAGGAAACTAATGTCAACATATAAGCCTAAATTAATAAAGGAAACAGTTCCTCTTATATATTATCTTTATTAAACTCTTATTATATTTAAGCTCCGTTTCAACAATAGACCTTAATATAAGGATATGATATATATCTATTCAATGGCACTGTGTTTTTCTATATTGTACACACCCAGTAATATTATCATAGTACCTATTAATTGAATCACTCCTATTTCCTCATTAAATATAAGAAACCCAGATAGGATAGCTGTAGGTACCTCTAAGTTACCAATGACAGAAGTATTAAAAGATCCAATACGTTTTATAGAATAATAAAATAACATCAGTGGTAAAAAAGCACATAACAAAGACAATATCATTATATAAATATAAACCTTTATCGGCAGATTTAATTCTAAGCCCTTAGTAGGCAATCTATATATACAAAGAAAAATCAAAGAGAATAGCATAGAATAAAAGGTTAGACTTATTGAATTAATATCCTTAAGCTTTTTAGAGGAATATACATTCATAAAACCAAAACATGCAGCTGCTAAAACGCCGTAAATTATGCCTGTAGTTGAATATGAAAAAGGTAAAATTCCAATAACCATTGAACAACCAATAAATATTGCAATAAGTAAAATAAAGCTCTTAATAGTAAACTTATTCTTTTCAAAAAATACCGAATATAAATAAATAAAAATCGGTGATGTATATAAGAGTACTGTAGCTATCCCTACTGGAAGATAGTAAAAGGACTTATAATAAAACACTGTCATAAAGCAGTCCCCCAATACACCAAGTACCATAAGCCTTAAAAAATCTGTCTTCCCTACTTTTAATATTTTAATATTAAATATTGATAACGGGATAAACAGTAAAATCACAACAAATGTATATTGTAATATTATAAGATCAATAGAGTCTATATTAAAAGAGAATATAAGCTTAATAAGAACCCCTGCAAGTCCGAATAAAATGGCTGAAAGTATAGAAGTAATGTAGCCAAGTTTCATAAGTATAAACCTACTTTCTATAAGATAATTTCACATTGCTTTTGACTCAGTTAAAGAACCGTGTTGAAATTAATTGGTTAATCATCCAACGCTTTAATGAGCTTACGCAAAGAATTAATTTCAACAATACTCGTAAACATAATCTAAATTAAAAATTGAGTTATGCCGCCTTTAATAAATTATCATAATGTAGGTTAAGTATCAAGATAGCCTTTAATAATCAAAGAACATTTAAAAGGTTTATTTTATGAGTGAACTCAGAAATAATAAATATACACTCTCTTCATACCTCAGTAAACTTTATAGGAACTAAAATCATATATTTCATGTCAGTGTTTCTTTTTATGAATTCAAAAGAATTTGTTGATTTACCACATCCACTTATTCGCATATCTGTATCTAAAATCATTTAGAAATTTGAACAAAACTAGCAAGTTCCACATATCATACAATAGAGAAATTTTATAATTATTTGATTGTATAATATAAAATTTAATATATATTAATCTTTTGAGAGGATGATTTAAAATGCCGGTGATCGAACAAATACCAACCGGGGATACTTTTATTACTAATTCACATCCTGATACTAACTTTGGAAACATTGGTGCTTTATTGGTTGGGAAATCTATCTATACCAAGCATATCTATAGAAGTTTACTAATCTTTAATACTCCACAGATAACAGTTGGAGATATATTAACAAATGCATATCTTCGACTCTACGTCTACAGAAAAGATGGACTTAGAATTCAAAAGGTTAATATCTATCGAGTTACTGATAGTTTTAGTGCCGATACAGTTACCTACGATACCCAACCAAGAATTTCTAAAACATCCATCAGTTATTATGTCTCAAATGATTCATTAAATAATTATATTGATATTGATGTTACAGAATTAGTTATAGGATGGATAAATGGTAATTTCATAAATTATGGACTTGAATTAATTAGTGAAGATATTTTCAGTGGATTATTAGGTTTTTATAGCAATGAGTTTTCTATTAGTACCTTAGCACCAAAGTTAATTGTTAACTATATATCATCAAGTGCTGGAGGAATTACTGGCGCAACTGGAGCTACTGGTGCGACTGGAGTCACTGGCCCTACTGGAGCTACTGGTTTTACTGGTGTGACTGGAGTTACCGGTCCTACTGGAACTACTGGCGCGACCGGAGTCACTGGTCCTACCGGACCACTCCCACAAATAACCATTATCCCTTCAGCCAATAGATATTATTATATTGCGGAATCAGATTTGTCTTCACCAGATCCAATAATCATTCCGGCTAACTCCTTCAAAGATGATTCTGGAAATCCTATTTCATCTTTTTCAGGGCTTGGTCCTAATAGCTATACTAACCTATTCATAAACGGAATATTACAAATAGGACAAATATACAGTATAACTTCAAATGCATTGACTTTAAATACAGAAGGCACCACAATTTACGAAGGCACCCCAATAATTGTAGAGATCATTCAATTTTCTTCTTTAGTTTCTTAATTAGTAGTGTATATATTTTCTTTTATAAGTCACTAATTAGTAACTAATTAGTGACTCATGAATATACTGATAAAGAAAGGGGGCGAAAAAATGCCAATAACAACACCATATCAAAACAGCAGAAGATTCGCTTCTACAATTGGAGCTGGTACAGGAACAGGAGCGACCTTTGCAATTGCTGCCACAGCTTTTACAAATGATGCTGGTACTGCAGCTACAGCATTTCCAAGCACATTCAGCTACTACAATCTGTTCATTAATGGAATACTTCAAACAGCTGATACTTCTTCTGTAACTACCACAGCGATAACTATTCCTGGAGGAGATGCATTAGATGCTGGCACTCCAATTACAGTCCAATTTGTAGTAAGCTAGTATATTATCATTTATATTAAAATTTTTCTATCAAACAAAATTTATTGCTACTATGTAGCACTTTTTATCATATATCTTTTGAAACAGAGACTCACCACGTTTTACCGTGGTGGGTTTCATATTTTATGAAAATTACATCATAACTAAACTAAAATAGCTACACTTTTGCTACTAGACTTTTTTATCTAATATCACACCGTGCCCAACATCTCCATACATTAAGGCTGTCTTTACTTCCTCTACATAACTCTTATGAGCCATATAGTCCTCTTCATTTTTATCTTCAGCAGCTTTACCATCCTTGTTACGCCACTGTTTCTTCTTTTTAAGGAGAATATTCCTAAACTTATACTCTTTCTGTATGACACGGACTTTAGATACTGAAATAATGCGTTCTACTTTCTTTTCATCAGCCATACATAAAACTCCTTCCTTGGATATTCAATTGAATGTTTCTATTATAATTATCGTAGGAAAAACATAATAATAAATACTTATAATACAGAAAATTCTAAACCTTCCCCATATAAAGCGGCCTATGTTATATAATCACAAAAAAATTAATTTATAGGTTGCACCTATTTACACCTGTCTTTTGAAACCAAATCTTTAAATACATTAAATAGGTTTATAAATAAATTTATCTATTGTTTTTTGTAAAATATTTGTATATATTCAATTATCTAATATATAATTAGATAAATAGAAAACTATTCCATTAAAAAATTCTAAATAAGAAGGGGGTAACTAATAGTGCTTAAAGTGGAAAATATGGATGTACATTTTAATAAATGTGCTTCAGATTATGATAGAAACTTTTATCAAGATCTTGGTATGAGTGAATTCTATGATGAAATCGAGAAACAGTTCAATATCTGCGGAGAACCTAAGAATATTTTAGTTCTTGGCTGTGGTACAGGGTTAGAAATAGAAAGAATTAAACATTCTTCAACAGTTACTGCCATCGATATTTCTCAAGGCATGCTAGAACAGCTACAAAAAAAAGACTTACATCAAAGGATGATCTTAAATACAATTTGTGGTTCATATTTTGATGTTCCATTCACAGAAAACAGCTTTGACCTTGTGCTTTCAACTTATTCCCTTCATCATTTTAATATAGAGCAAAAAACTAAACTCTATAAAAAAATATATGCTTGTTTGAAAATAGGTGCATATTTCATAAATGGTGATACTGTTTGCAAAGACAAAGACACTGAAATTAACTTACTTAAAAATGCAGAAGAGTTATATAGGAAGCAACAAGCTCCTTTTGGAACTATTCATATTGATGTTCCTCTTGCCTTAGATACTGAGCTCACTCTCCTTTCTGATGTTGGCTTTAGTAATATTTCAGTGGAGAAAAGATGGACTAGTGCTTCGTTAATCAAAGCGGTAAAGTAACAATTACTAATATGACTAAGTTTACTGCATATTGTAATATACAGTGAACTTTAAGCGGGAGGAGATCTATGAAAAATACTAGAAACACACTGATAGGGCTATACTTTAACCTTTCTATAGTAATCTTATCATTATTTTTTCTGGTGAGAGGATTAATACATGGTAATACAGTAAAGTGGCTATTAGTAGTTGCACTTATTGTTTCAGAAATTTTCAACATAATTTTTGCAGGAATAAACACTGTAAACTCTTTTATTCTTTTAAAAAACAGTGACTATGACTCCATGAGAAAGAATATGAAAGCACTTAAATTTGGAGTAATTCCTTACTTTGTTATTAATTTTATTATATATGTTTTATTGTTTTTACTATTTTTTGCTGCATCTAGAGGATTTATTTTGTTCACACCTATACCATTATTATTTTTAATTCCTGTTTTTTTTGCATACCTTACAGTGATATTTACATCAAGTTATGGAATAGGTTTTTCATTAATTTTATATAAAGAAAAAAGGGTTAAGACAGGAAAACTGATACTACACATAATACTACAACTATGTTTTGTTCTAGATGTAATAGATACAGTAATTTTACTAGTCAAAAATAAAGTCGTGAAAATTAATGAATAGAAATTATCTATAATAATAGCTTATGCATCAAGGTTCAAGTGAATAAAATTAATACAATAAACAATATGGAGGGATTCAAATGGGATTGTTATCGGATTTCCAACTTTCTGTAATTGAAAAAAATCTATGGGTATACGGCATTCATGTTTATCAAAACGGAAAAATGCTGGATGAACATCGATTCCGAAGTAATGATAGAGAAAATCTCTACTCTGCATCAAAAACCTTTGCATCTGTGGGAATTGGCATAGCTGAAAACGAAGGTCGTTTACGATTGTCCGATTATGTCCTAGATTTTTTTCCAGAATACAAGGATATCGCCTATTCAGGTTCAGAAAAAATAACTATCCGACATTTGTTACGGATGAGCTCTGGACACATGTTTGAGGATTTTAGTCAATATAATTCTAAAGACAGAGCAGAGCTTTTCTTTATCTCCGAGATGAAAAAAGAAGCTGGTTCTAATTTCTATTATGAGGATTTATGTAGTTACATGCTTGGTCGGCTTGTAGAAAAAGTGAGCGGTAAAATAATGCTGGAATATTTAAAACCTCGCATTTTTGATATGTTGGAAATTGTAAATCCTCAATGGAACACCTGCCAACATGGACATACATCCTGCTCAGGCGGTTTGTATCTAACAACTGAAGAGTTTTCTCGCATTGGGATAACCTTACTACAAAATGGCGTATATAAGGATAAACAAATCGTTCCTGTTGATTATGTAAACCTAATGCATTCTGATTGGGTAGATACCACCTCCAAAAATGATGCTGAAACAAGAGGTGGCTATGGATATCAGGTTTGGAAGTGTACTCCCCCCAACACTTATCGAGCAGACGGCATGTATGGTCAATTGTGTGTGGTTTTAACTGATTATAACGCTGTTATTACTGTTACATCCCATAATGAAATCAACCATAAGGATATCCTGCGTGCAATGTGGAGTTATATTCTTCCAAAGTTATAAGATAAAATTACTAGCATTGGTTGGGTTTTATAACTTCTTTCATAGAGGAATAAATCATCATCTTATGCTGTGTCGTATGAGTAAATTATAGCGAATTAATCATTTAGGAGGAAATCTATGTACAATCATGAACCAATAGGCTACACTTGTCCTTTCTGCTTAATAGTCGAAGGGGTTGAAAATGAACATCTAAATACTAAACAAGATGATATAGTGTTTAGAGATGATTATATTACTGTTTTCATTGCATCTGGTTGGTGGGAGAATAATAAAGGTCATATAATAATAATTCCTAATAAACATATAGAAAATATTTATGATTTACCATCAGAATTATCTCATAGAATACATGATATGGAGAAGGAAGTTGCACTTGCATTAAAGGAAACATATAGATGTGACGGTGTATCTTCAAGACAGCACAATGAACCTTGTGGAGGTCAAGATGTATGGCATTATCATTTACATGTGTTTCCGAGATACAAAGATGATAATTTTTATAAAACAGATAGAGTAAATTCTAAATCAGAAGAGCGAATAGAATACGCACAAAAACTAAAGGAGTATTTTAGTAAGAAAAGAATAAATGCGACCTAATTGAATGAGTGATTATTGCAATGTAGGAATATATTCTTTTGAAGAACTTAATCCTGATGAAATTGATTCTGAATCGTCTACATTGAAATTAAGTATTTTTCTTATTAATGCTAAGAAAAATACTCATCTAAGTCAATTAGGCTTCATTCTTTATTTTTTCTAATAAGCCTTCCACAAAGTTTGGCTGTTTTAATATAGGTCTTCCAAGCGCTATAAAATCAACCTCACCCTTTTCAATCATATCCGCTGATATTTCAACATCTTCCAAATCACCAGCACCAATAACCGGAACTGTTACTCTTGACTTTACAGTTTTAATCATATCTCTTAGCATCGCTGGGCCTTTTAATACAAGTGGCGGAAGCATACCTGATGAGGTATCAAGAATATCTATTCCCGCTTCAACAAGTTTTTCTGCCACCTGACATCCTTCTTCAAGAGTTAGCCCTCCTGGAAGCAGATCATCCAATCCAAGACGAACTAGTAATAGGGAGTCCTCGCCTATAGCCTTTCTCACCTCTGTTGTTATCTCTAAAAGAAGACGACTTCTATTTTCCAGGCTTCCACCATATTCATCAGTTCTTAAATTAGTTATTGGAGACAAAAATTGAGTCAATAGGAATCCATGGCAATTGTGTATTTCTACACCATCAAACCCTGCCTTTTTAACTCTCAGCGCAGCCTTCACAAAATCCTCTTTTATTTTTTGAATTTCCTCAATATTCAAAGCCTTTGGTAATGTACGTTTGAAGGCAGGGTTTATTACAGCAGATGGAGCGACAGCTTCCATTCCTGTCAGTTCAACGTTAGCAGCACTTCCCGCATGATTTATCTGAACAATTCCAACTTGGTTATTCTTATGTATAATATCTGCAAGCTTTGCTAATCCTTCTATACATTCATCTCTATCAACATATATAAGCTTCTCTCTATATTGGCCGGCACGTGCTACAGCTGCCTGTTCAACAACTATAAGAGATGGACCCGTGCGTTGTTTGTAGATTGATAATAATTCCTCTGTAATCAATCCATCCTCTGTTGCCGTTGCTATGTCAAAAGGGGCACAAGCATATCTGTTTTCAAAAGTAAATCCTTTAACTATAAGATTTTTAAGTAGAATCGATCTATTACTCATTTTTCCACATCCTTCGCTAATCTTTTTCTTTCATATCATAAATGACAAAACAACATAGCTAGTACAACTATTTAATATATAATTTTAACGTGAGTCCAATGAAAAATCTTAGTCATATCAACACTTATATAACTATAGTCTATATAAAAAAGATGTACCACTTCAATCTGAAAATATAAATTTTACAATGAAGTGGTACATCCATAACATAAACTTTTAAAAAATATATGTACTAATATTGAATACTTAATAAACAAAGCGCGTCTGCACTTGCTTTATGACCTACATCCTTCAAATCCTTAGACTCAAAAGCTTTCTCAATTGTATTCATAGGTAATTGACCAAGTCCCACTTGAATTATTGTACCTACTATTACTCTTTCCATATTTAATAAAAATCCATTTGCTGTCATAGTAATAATAATTTCATTTGTAGTTTCCCTTACATCAAGAGAAAGTATTTTTTTAATTGATTTCTTTGTTTTCTTATTAGTAGTAAAAGCTAAGAAATCATGCTCACCTACAAGGTGCTTTGCAGCTTCTTTACTTTTAGCTACATTTATTGTTTGATTCATTAAGTTAACATATTGTCTTTCAAACAAAGGACGATTAGGAGCATCTTTCTTCCATAATCGATATTCGTAAGTTGCACTTTTCATTAAATATCTACTATGAAATCTTTCATCAACAGTTTCTACTGATAATATAATAATATCATCAGTTAAATATTTTTCGAAATACTCAAAAATTTCTTTTTCGCTTAACCTACTATCTGGTGCTATAAAATTAACAATTTGCCCTTTAGCGTGTACCCCAGCATCAGTATTAACCGCACCAATAACCTCTATCTCCTTTTCATAGAGTTTTGATAATATCAATTCTAACTTACCTTCAATACTCTTTTCCGCGTTATCTTTGGATTTATTATACCCTGTATATTTTCTACCGTCATAGGCTATCATCATCTTATAATTTTGCATTTGAATCCTCCTTTTTACTAAATACCAATCAATACATTTTATCATATACCAAGATAAGTTTATATATGTAAACTTTGTTTTTAGAAATTCTTTATGAGGTTTACTCTCTTTATAAAAAATATCTTGTAACAAAAGATGAAGTAACCAGTCTTATGGATACCATAATTGCTAAGGCTGTATTTGAAGTTAAAAGTGCTTCTCCAATTTGTTGTTGCTTATATTATAGGGTTCCTCTAAGGAAATTTAATCCATACTTGCTCAAAAATCCTGACATCTTAATATTTTTGTACATGTATATATTAACAATTGAAATTGGAACCCTAGAAATGATTGAACTTAGTTTAAAAAGGTGTTATGCTGTCAATATTAAACTTAGTAAAATGTATTTATTACATAAAAATCAAATGTAAAATTTCAATTACTAAAATATTATATTAAAGCGCCTATTTTTATAGGCTCTTTTTTAATTATAAAGCGAGGTATACTATGCTAAAAATCGATAATTTGTCCTACTCATTTCCAGAGAAGGATCTATATAAAAATATTTCATTTACATTAGAATATGGTCAACATTGTGCTTTTATAGGAACAAATGGCAGTGGAAAAAGTACGCTAATAGATATAATTATGGATCCAGAAAAATATATGTTCGATGGTACGTTAGATATGTATCCAAATTCTAGAATTGGGTATGTAAGCCAATTCTCTCAACTGGACAAGATAAAAGACACTACAGTTTTTGAATATGTAGGAGAAGAGTTTATTAAACTACAAAATGAAATAACATCTATTTGCACTGAAATGGAAACATCTTCGGATATTGATACTCTACTAGAAAAGTATCAACAAGCTTTAGACGCATTTACTGCAATTAATGGGGATAATTTCGAAGATATTATTAATAAAAATTTAAATCTTGCAAATTTAATCAATTATAAAGATTTAATGATATCTGAACTTAGTGGCGGGGAATTCAAGCTTATCCAAGTAATAAAGGCAATGCTAAATAGTCCAGACTTAATTATTATGGATGAACCAGATGTGTTTTTAGACTTCGGAAACCTTAATTCTCTTAAAAATCTAATTAATTCACACAAGGGAACAATGTTAGTTATTACACACAATAGATATCTATTGAATCATTGTTTCAACAAAATTATTCACCTTGAAAACATGGAGTTACAAGAGTTTGATGGAAGCTATATTGATTATAACTTCACATTACTTCAAACTAAAATTGAATTACAAGAACTAGCTGCTGCTGATACTGAAGAAATTGAGAGAAACGAGATATTAATAAATAAACTAAGAATTATTGCTACTGAGAACGCTGAAGCTTTTAGAGGTAGAACTCTAAATGCTAGAGTTAAAATTCAAGAAAGATTAGAAAAACGCAGAATTAAAGCACCTTTTGTAGATATTAAGGAAGTGGATATCGGTTTAGTTACAGGTAATAAAATCAAAGAAGACATTGCTTTAAAAGTTAATAATTATAGTGTTTCCTTTGATGATGTACTTCTAGAAAATGTTAACTTTGAGGTTAAAGCTACTGAAAAGGTAGCAATTATCGGTTCAAATGGTACAGGAAAAACCACTTTACTTCAAGAAATCTTTGAAAATAATCATGATTCTATTGAGCTAAATGAAAAGGCTAAAGTAGCTTATTTATCTCAGATCCAAAATAAGACGCTAAATGATTCTAATACCATCCTTCAAGAGTTCTTTGATGCTGGTTTTAAAACTTATGAAGATATTAAATCACATATTTTAGACTATGGTTTTGAAGAAGAAATGATTAATAGAAAGATAGGAACTTTATCTGGTGGCGAAAAAAATATGCTTCAATTGGCTAAACTTTCTGCTAGTGACGCAAATCTGTTGCTTCTTGATGAACCAACAAGTCATTTAGACACCTATTCACAAATAGCCTTAGAAAAAGCCATAAAAAACTATAATGGTTCGATTTTAATGATTTCTCATGATTTCTATACTATAGTAAACTGTATGGATTCTCTTTTAATCATTGAAGATAAGACTATTAGGAAAATGAATATGCGCAAATTTAAAAAAATGATTTATGCTAATCATTTCGGCAAAGACTATTTGGAAATTGAACAAAATAAAAAATCACTTGAAACAAAAATAGAATTAGCTTTAAAAGCTACTGATTTTACGCTTGCAAAAACTTTGTCAGAAGAGTTAGAAGAGCTAATTAAGTTACTCTAAATTTAGTTAGTGGCAATGTAATCAATATAAGGAAACATTGAATTTGTAAAATAAAAATTTATATTAGTTCAAATTAATATTCTAAATTTAAACATAAAAAACCACTATATTTTTATAGTGGTTTTTTTGTGTGCGATGTACATTGAACCACTGTATTACAAAAGATTCAATTTATTTTTAAGCATTTTCTTCAATATTGCCTCAGTTTTATCTAGATTTTCTTTTTGGATTTGCACTTCTTCTATCTTTTTTTGTAAAAGTTCAATCTTTGTATCAATAGAAATCAAATTCGAATTACTTTTTTGAATCTCTCTAATCTCTCCTAGGGAGAAACCTACTAAATGAACTGTCTTTATCATTATGAGGTAGTCTATTATATCTTCAGAATAATTACGATAGTTATTTGAGTCTCTACTAAAATACTTTTCAGGGATCAAATCTTGTTTTTCGTAAAATCTAATAGTAGAGATAGATAATCCTGTTCTTTTTGATACTTCATTTATTTTCATAAAAAACCTCGCTGAATTCCCTTGACTCTAAACCTTACTTCATAGTTTATAATACATTTTGATCAATTAATTAGTCAACATATAGATAAACTACTTCCTATTAGAATTGATCAAAATAAAGATTCGTAGAATCATCGAAATCTTTATTTTGAGTCCAATGACTGAAGTATTTTATCTATTCTAAAAGAAATGGAGAGGATTATAATGCAAAATACTAATAAAAAAACACGAGCAGTTGTATTAGGCGGTGGAGGTGTAACCGGCATAGCTTGGGAGATTGGAATAATTACGGCCTTGTTACAGGAAGGTATTGATTTATCAGAGGCAGATGTAATTATTGGCACCTCTGCAGGTTCATTTGTTGGAACTGCATTGGCAAGTGGTTATGATATGAGAAAGCTTTATGATTCTCAATTCATCCCAAATAAATCAGAAGTTAATGTATCAGTTGGCTCAGAAATTATGAAATTATGGACTGCAGCCTTTATATACGGAAAAGATGATAAAAAGAAGATTGGGAAGCTGTTTGGGGACATAGCTAAAAAATATCCTTCCAAAATCTCAAAAGAAGAGCGTCAGGCAGTTGTAGAATCAAGACTTACTACAACTATCTGGCCATCAAAATTAAAAGTCACTGCAGTAGATGCAGAAACAGGAGATCTACATGTATTTGATAAAGATTCAGATACTTCACTCATAGATGCAGTGAATGCAAGTGGTGCTGTGCCAGGCCTTTGGCCTTTTGTAGCTTTTAATGATAGGGATTGGATTGATGGAGGTATGGTTTCAAGTACAAATGCATTTTTATCTGGTTCTTATGACAAAGTGGTGATTTTATCCCCTATGCCACAAAAGTATGGCTTAGTTCCGAGCGTTAAAGAAGATGTTGAAGAGATGCGAAAAAGAGCTGCTGTATCTCTTATAATTCCTGACAACGATAGTATTTTAGCAATTGGCAAAAATCCTTATGCTCCAACTCATGCTGCTTCCTCTGCAAAGGCTGGATTTGAACAAGGGATAAGAGAAGTTGCAGGTGTTTATAAAACTTGGGAATAATTATTAAACATACACTATCCTTAACCTTCTTTAATATTGCTGGAGAAAAGGTACCCCTAAGAATAAAAGGTGTTAACTCTGATATAAAAAATAGTAAAACCGTACTGAAAAAAATCAGTACGGTTTTTTGTGCTTTTTTTACACCATATTTATTTCTATATTCAGAAGGAGTACAATTCATATATTTTTTAAATACTTTTCCAAAATAACTTATTCCATTAAAACCTGCCTCCAAAGCTATTAGTTCATCAATACGCTTAAAAATCCATCTAAGTTAAACACATTGTTAGTTTCAAATATCTCTGCTAGCTTTTCTATATTTTCCTCCAAATGTTCAACGTCTTTAGAATACATGTGCATTATGTCTACTGCATCTTCATCAGTAAGCTTTCCACTTTCTATCCACCTAAACAAAAATAATTCCTTAATCATTATATAACTAACCACCGCTGTTTTCACTTTTGCAGATACATCATAATCAAAAACTGCCTTCATAAAATATCTAAATACAAAGTAAACTAACAGATTTTCAAACTTGTATAATTTATCTTTATAATACTTATTAAATTGTTTATGTTTATCTAAATAGAGCTCTGCATCACTATTGCACTGCCAAAAATAACTTAATACCTTATGTAATCCTAATGGATCATTAGGGTTTATATGTTTTAATTCTTTGAAGACTTTAAAAAATTCATAGATGTTATTATATTTGATAGTCCCCTTATTTTTATACTTATCTAAACTATTAATAAATTCATTTTTAATGTCATTGTTTAAGTATTTTTCATTTACATTCTTTATTCCCAGTATATTATTTTCATCTATTACTGACTGAATTTCACTAGTAAATTTCAGAATTAGAGAAACTCTATCCTCTAGAACAATATCACGATTTTGAAGCATATCCAAAACGATTTTTCTACTTTGCAAAAGATTTATAAAAAGCATAGCGTTAATATCATTATATGAAGTTATTTCTTCTTGAATTTCACTTACTTCAAACTTTACCTTTTTATTATCTCTTAATATTATTCTTGCTGCTTCCGGGCAGGACAGTGATATCCCTATCTCACGTAATCCTCCAAACTCTTCAGTGTATCTTGGAAACTGTCTGCAAGTATAGCATAGACTATCAGCTCCAAGCTCAGTATATATATCACACATTTTGTTTTCATTTAGAAATGCACAGTCATTGCCTTTTAATACAAATATATTTTCTCCATCACGGTTCACTATCTTATTTCGTAGTCTTTTTCCAAACTCTCCATCTACCCTTTTATATTTACTATATGTTTCATCATCAATTACAATTTCCCACCCAGCACAGCATGTATCTTCACATTCTGAGGCTATACATTTGAATTTTTTTAAATAATCTGGTACTCGAATCTTCATTTTTTACCTCATCCTATTTATATTTTTTAAGTTATTCCTTTATTTTAATACCAATTGATTATATCATCAAGTAAACAAGTATTTGTAATAGGCACCTGTAGACTTTGAAACAAAGTTTTCACTTAAATATTGGTATATTTTTATTAGGTAAGAGGAACGGCAATCTATATGTTTTTAGTACAAACTCTATTTTAACTAGGTAGAATTATTGTTGAAATTATGAATACCATATATGCGAGTTAATGCAATTAAAATAAGATGCTCAGTTTGAGTATCTTATTTTTTACTACTAAAAGTTTTTTTCAGAAAGTACTGTGTTATGTTATCAGGATAGTTATCTAACTCTGCAAAAACTTCATATCCACACGACTGATAGAAATTCGGAGATTGATAACTAAAGGTGCTAGTATGAGCAAAAAACCATCATGAATTACCATGACGGTTTTAATATAGATAAGCAATAAGTTTGTAAGTGGAGTTATTTAATTGCTTAGTCAAATGTATTTCCTACTTTTCTAAATTTATCATATCTTCTTTCTAAAATGATGTCTATATTACACTCCATTAACTTTTTTAATTCTTCAACAATAATCAACTTTAATGTACTTGTCATCTGCTGTCTATTATTATGCGCACCGCCATCTGGTTCTTCAATTATTCGGTCAATAATGCCTATTTCTTTCAAATCATTTGCTGTCAACTTCATAACACTAGCTGCTTCGGCAGTTCTACTTGCATCCTTCCATAATATACTAGAAAAACCTTCTGGAGATAAAATTGAGTATATTGCATTTTCTAACATTAATACTTTATCTGCAATCCCTAAGGCTAATGCCCCTCCACTACCACCTTCTCCTATAAAGATGGATATTATGGGAACCTTTAATCTACTCATTTCTAACAAATTATTTGCAATAGCCATACCTTGTCCATTTTCTTCCGCTTCAACACCACAATATGCACCAGGAGTATCTACGAAACATAAGATTGGCATATTATGATTTTCCGCATACTTCATTAGTCTATAAGACTTTTTATAACCTTCTGGTTTCGGCATGCCAAAGTTTCTTTTTATATTTTCTTTAGTATTATTTCCTTTCGTTATACCTATAATTGTTGCAGATATGCCATCTATTTTACAAATACCAGCAATAACAGCGCTATCATCACCATAACATCTATCTCCATGTAATTCAACAAACTTATCACTAATATTATTTATATAATACTCTGAACTAGGTCTGTTTATATTACGAGAAAGTTTAACTTTCTCCCATGCATTATTTATTACATTATTTTCTTGGTTCATAGTATATCCCCTTGTTTATATCAAGTATATCAAACAAAAACTTTTTCATTTCTTTCCTATTAACTATTTTGTCTATTAATCCTTTTTTAAATAAAAACTCGGCTCTTTGTAAATCATTTGGTAGCTCTTCTTTTATAGTATTCTGTATTACTTTTTTACCTGCAAAACCTATCAACGCATTTGGTTCACTAATTATTATATCTCCTTGCATTGCAAAACTTGCACTAACTCCCCCTGTTGTTGGATCTGTTAGTACTGATATATATAATCCACCTTGTTCCTTAAATCTTGCTAACGTAAATGATATCTTTGCCATTTGCATTAGTGATAAGATTCCCTCTTGCATTCTTGCACCTCCAGAAGTACAAAACAATACCATAGGCAATTTTTCTTTACTAGAAAACTCCACTAATCTCGCAATTTTTTCTCCTACTACAGTTCCCATACTACCCATCATAAAATTACTATCCATTACTCCAATAGCTACCTTTATTCCATGTATATTGCCACAACCTATAATTACAGCCTCATTTATTGAATTTTTTTCTTTGTTCTCTTTTAACTTTTCATCATAACCCTCAAATTTAAAAATATTCTTAGTTTCAATCTCAGCATGCATCTCCTCAAAAGTACCATCATCTATAATCTGATCAATTCTATCTTTAGCACTCAATCTTAGATGATTACTACATTTAGGACAAACACTTTGATTTTCTTTCAATTCCTTTGTATATATAATATTTGAACACTTCTTACATTTTGTCCACATTCCTTTTTTAATCATAACTCTACTTAACGAATCCATTCATTCCCACCAACTTATTCGATAAAAATTCTGTATTATAACTTCCGTTTAAAAATTCTTTTTGTTCCAACAACCAAGTTTGAAATTCTATATTTGTAATAATTCCTTCAAGTTTAAGTTCACCAAGTGCTCTCCTCATCCTCTGAATGGATTCATTTCTGTCCCTACCATAAGCAATTATTTTTGCAATCATAGAATCATAATATGGAGATATAGTACAGTTACTATATGCACTACTATCAATTCTAATCCCTGCGCCTCCTGGAAATATAAGTGTATATATTTTTCCAGAACAAGGCTTAAAGCCATTGCTAGGATTTTCTGCATTTATTCTACATTCAATTGCATGTCCTCTTAAATTAATATCATCCTGGGTAAAAGAGAGCTTTCTACCACCTGCTACCATTATTTGTTCCTTAACTAGGTCAATGCTAGTAATTGATTCTGTAATTGGATGCTCTACTTGAATTCTTGTATTCATCTCCATAAAATAGTAATTATTCTTATTATCAAGCAAAAATTCAACAGTACCTGCATTAACATAACCAACTTCTTTTGCAACTTTAATGGCAACTTCTCCAATCTCTTTTCTCAGTTCATCTGATATATAATTACAAGGAGATTCTTCAATAACCTTTTGATTATTCCTCTGCATCGAACAATCTCTTTCTCCTAGATGTACTACATTTCCGTATTGATCCGCCATTATCTGAAATTCGATATGTTTTGGAGCTTTTATAATTTTTTCAATGTATATTTTTTCACTTTCAAAGCATGCCTTAGACTCTAACTTTGAAACGTAGTACTCCTTCTTAAGCTCATCATCATTATTAACTACTCTTATACCTTTCCCACCACCGCCAAAGGATGCTTTTAACATTACAGGATAACCTATATTATTCGCTATTTTTATTGCATCTTCTAAAGAGTCTATCTCTCCATCAGAACCTGGTATTATAGGAACATTTAAGCTTTTCATTATTTTTTTTGCTCTAGCTTTATCTCCCATCATTGATATAGTTTCACTATTAGGACCAATAAAGTTTATCCCGCATTCTTTACATATCCTCGCAAACTTAGGATCTTCTGATAAGAAACCTACCCCTGGATGTATGCTATCTGCTCCAGTTACATCACATGCACTTATTATATTTGGAATATTCAAATAACTATCTTTAGCTGGAGCCCCACCTATACAAATTGATTCATCTGCGAGAGTAGTACTAAGTGCATCTTTATCTTCTTCAGAATATGCTGCAACAGTTTTTATACCTAATTCCTTGCAGGCCCTTATGATCCTTACTGCAATTTCGCCTCTATTAGCTATTAATACCTTTTTTATACCATTTCCCTCCATAATTCCCCCATCACCACCTAACTGATCTTAATCTTTACAAGTACATCACCATATCCTACAACTTCATTTTCTTTTTTGCAGATTTCAAATACTTCTCCTTCATACTGACTTTCTATTTCATTCATAAGCTTCATAGCTTCTATTATTCCTATTACATCACCTTTTTTTATTTTTGCACCTACACTAAGAAAAGGCTCTTCTTCAGGATTTACCGAGTTATGAAACACTCCAACCATAGGAGCCTTAATTTCTTCTATCTTTGAGTTTTCATTAATACAATATGATTCTTTACAGCCTTTGTATTCACCATCTCTAAAAGAGGAAATGCTATCTACACTTATCTCCTGATTGTCTATCTTCTCCAGCTTAATAGAATCGCCTTTTATATTAAGCTCAACTTTAGAAAAACTAGATTTTTCTATAAAATTTAATAATTCCTTAATATCTCCAATATCCATTTTTATTCTCCCTAAAATATACAAAATTGTACCAATATCGATAAAAACATTTATTTAAAATTATTAACCTTATAATATTATGGATTGAGTCTATATAAGAACTATACATTATTAACATATTCTGTATGAATAATATTAACGTAATATGGACAACTCCTTAATATTATGACAATACTATAGCACTAATACTTAAAACTACGAATGTGACTAATTTAATATATTATTAGTAAGACTTTAGTATTTTGGTAAAAAAGAAAGGCTTTCAGTAAATGTATTCTTACTAAAACAAGATGATTTGTATCTAAATTATCTAACAATGATAATTATTTCTTTTAAAAGCTTATAAAAAATCTATAAGAAAATTTTAAATTCAAAAATACATATGTATCTTTTCATATTCATTTACTTCTTTTTCATAGTTCTCAATAAATGAATCATACATTTGCTTGACGCTGTACTTTATAGAAACCTGTTCAATCTTACGTATTGCATCATTTATTATGTCATCAAGCATATTAAATACTCGTTTATCACATAATAATTTGCTTGATAATATATTCAATTCATTTCTTGTTATTGTCGTTAATTCTTCTTCTATTTTATTAATCTCATTCCATTTTAGTTCTATTCCATTGTGCTTAGCTATTTTGCTTATATATCTTACAGAATCATACCAAAATGAATACGACTTCGTTATTTTATCAACAATCTTATAAAGTACTTCCACATCTGCATCAATAAATTTCCATTCAAAATCCCCTACTAGCAACCCCTTGCTATCTAAGTACTTTCTAACTGGCGTATCGTATAAAGCCATAAGCTTTCTATTTAATACATCCACTGGAATTTTGTATTCATTAACAAATTCAATATTTTGGCATATTTTTTTTACACTTGTAAATGGTGTAAAAGCAATATACCCAATTCTAATATGATATGGATCTTCACTATTATAAGAATAACCATATTTATACAAAATATCTAATGCATTTTTTATTTCTTCGCTTGAAACATTCTTTCCTAATACTCTCAATTCCTCTTCATTGATATTTTCCACACCAATGTATATATTTTGCATTCCTGCTTTTTGCAATTTATCAATTGTTTGTTCATCAATTGCATCAATTCTCATCTGTATTCCAAATGCTGGTTTAAAACTTAATTTATTAAAAACCCTTAAGATGTTATCAGCTTTTTCGTATCCTTCTTCTCCTTTTGGGATGAAACTATCATCCCAAAAACTGAAACGTGTTACACCATACTTACTATTTAACATCTCCATTTCTTTTGCTAGACTTTCAATGCTTCTTTTTCTATATCTATCTCCCTTACACAATTTTGCAACACTTATATTAGTACAAAAAGTACATCCTCCCAAACAACCTCTTCCACAAACTATACTTACTTCAAAATGTCTTACTTTATCACTGTTTAATTCTTTTATTCTCTCTTCCAACGTGTCTCTTGCCATGAATGGGATGGCATCTAAATTTTGGATTAGTTCCCGCTTCTTATATGTTCTACAACTTTTAGTGACAACTCCAGGTATAGCTTCAAATTTATATCCCCTATTTATTGCATATGCCACATCTACAATTGTTAGTTCCCCTTCACCTACCATTACTAAGTCTATATTATCCAAGTCCAAAAGATCATTATATCTTAATGATGCCCCTCCACCGCCACAGCCAATTATTGTATTAGGCAATTGCTTTCGGATTACATCACTCATTTCTTTTATCAATTTAAGCGATATATCAGTTGATGACAAAACTGATATCCCCACAAATTCATATTCTTCTTCACTACATTCTTTTGCTAACCCCTTATAGTCTTCGTCTCCATATATTTGAGGATCGTACACCCTAACATTAAAACCTCTGTCTCTCAAATAAGCTGCCAAGAACAATATTCCAACAGGCTCACAATAATCCTTCTTAACTATACTATTTACTAATAACAACTTCATTAGTTCACCCCTTTACTAATAAATCGCTTATCCTTTATATATTTAATTTTACGCAACGTTTATAATAAAAAGCTTTTATCGTATTCATTCGTTTTCAAATCAAACGGAAGTCCATGGCCTGGTATTATAACATTTGTCTTCTCTGAAGCTATAGTGATATTGCGAACAATATCTTTATAATCACCTTTAGGTAAATCACCTTGACCAATAACGCGATCAAACCATCGCTTGTTTGTAACAGCATCTCCGCATATAACAATTGATCTACATCCATAATTTATTCTGACACCTCTCGGATCATCAGAATGTCCATAGAACTGGATAAACTCCAATGTATCAAATAATTTTTCAACATCATCAATGAAAACTATATTATCATACTGCTTTTGAGATAATGGGGCTATGCTTTGATATATTTTCTTTTTCTGGCTATCCATAAATCCGCTGTTATAAAATTTTTTCCAATTAGAATCATTAAATACTTCATCCATTGCATCAGTTTCTGTATATTTTTTCTTCATCAAAACAACATTTTCATATGCTTTAAGCTCAGCTTTTGTTGTATAAATCTTAGCATTCTCAAACATGCTCAAATTTGAAAAATGATCTATATGCATATGTGTCAATATAACAGCATCAATGTCACATGGATTTAGATCTAACTTATTTAAATTCTCCAAAAGTTGTCCCCTATGTTCAAATGAACCAGTGTCCACAAGAATGTTATGATTCAAAGTCTTAATATAAGTACATGTACCAGAAAATTCAGGAAACCCCACTCCCTTTAGGATTATTTTCACATTAGTAATAGTATTCAGCATCCAATAAACCACGTTCCTTCCAATATTTGTAGATGACTTTTGTATATCTTTTATTATTAATCCAGCGCTGTTTTACCTTCTCAAACATAGCCTTATCACTCTCCGAAGGTTCTATAGTTATTTCTTTATCAACTACCTTCTTTAATGTGGAAAGAATTGTACTTAGATCGACTTCAAAATCATCCATATTATCAATTAATAAATTACCGAAAGCATCTCCTAGTACGCTAGCACTCAGATTCCCAATATACTGTGACCCTAACATTTTAAATGCTTTAGACATGAACAGTTTTGCAAGTTCATCAGATAGGTTATAGGTTGTTACAGAAATGCATGGTTTTGCAATGAATTTAGGAATATGAAAATATTCTGCCAATCTATCAAAAAAACTTTTCGTCTTACCTGGAATTCCCATGCAATAGACTGGTACTCCAAATACTATCACATCTGCATCAAGCATCTTATTTACTATAAACTCTACACTATCATCAGGCATATCCTGCAATGGACATTTCCCTCCTGGAACGCAACATATTGCGCAGCTATTACAAGGCACTATATTATAATCATTCAATAATAAAGTTTCGATATCACAATTAGGAAAAACCCCTCTAAGCCGGTTCTCTATGTGGTTAAATACGAAACCCGTATTGCTCTTACCTCTCTTAAAGCCTATTTTTTCTTTAGATGCTTGTGTACCATTAATCATTAAAATCCTTATCTTGTCCATTTATTTCTCCTATCTATTCCTTAACTAATAAACAAGTAACCACTTGCAAAGTTTTTAATTACGATACGTTCAAGTTCATCAATTGCCAATTTTTCAGTTATACTAGTTTCCTCCAAAAGCCTCTGCCCATAATTGTCTTCTTTAAAAATACCTGTTTTTATATCATCACTACTTTTTTTAAGAAGCTTTGCTATTTCTGACCAATTACTAGCTAAATTGAAATATATATCACTCATATGAGTTAAGTCATTTATACCAAGTAGATTACCAGCTTCTTTAAGAAATCTTGCATATATCTTTCTAAAATTTCCTCCGCCTGTTCCAACAGTTTCTAACATCATATATGCTATATATGCATTTTTTCTTACTTGCTCTTCATTTTTCTCAATAGGCCAATATGTTACCTGACGCAAGAATTTTTCCATTCCACTGAGCCCTGTCTGAGTAGTTACTGGATGCTTCATTGTATGTATGTTGTATCCAATTCCACGAAAAATAGCATCCTCTACTTCTAATTTCTTTTGTGGGAAATAAAAACTTATCCACATATTTGCTGATGGAAATTCACCGATATCAGAATTACGTGCCTTAGCAAGCTCCTCATAACTTACAATCTGTATATTTTGCCAAGCATAATCAACGAGAGCAACTTTATGAGCATCATCATCATAACCTACGAGGCATGCCTTGTGACCACCATAACGTACATAATCAAAAAGAGAAAAACGTGATTTCATATAAGGAAGAAGTGCTGCATCAACATCTAAGATTACAGGTCGGTCCGAATCAATTAATTTTTTCACCTCGTTCCACGCCACATCATTATCGTATGATATATTGATGTCAGTAAAAAAGCCTAGGTGCTGGCCTATTTTTTCCTCAATATCATGCCCTCTCCCAAGTATCATATAGTAGGATGGTGACCAGCATTTTCTATATAAAAAACCAAGTCCTGAACCGATTCCAAAACACATTTCTTCACTTAGATTAATATTATATTTCCTTAGTACATCGCTCATCAAAGTGGAGCTGCAATGCGAACCAATATAATGATCTATATTGGAGACATATTTCATCATTAAAATCACCCTTCCTTATTTCCATGAAACCAGTATTAGTAAATACTCTTCACATTAACTAACTGTCAATTTGCTTTTGCTAAGCTTTTCATATACCTCATCAGTAGTACATTTTAATAGTGTGCATGCCTCCACTTCTAGCTTAACTATCCGTTCCAAAGCCTGTACAATATCATTTACTTCATCTTTTACTAAAGTACTATTTCTTATCAAGTTAAGTACTTCACTCCACTCTTCAGCAAGTTTTTCATAAAGACGTGCCGGCTCTAAAAGTACTGGATAATACTCGCTAGCTTCATAAAGAAATTGAGCATACGTCTTTCTATATAGTCCTGTTCTTCCATATTGTATTTCACTAGTATAATAGATCTTTTCAATGGCATCCTTTAGTTTTTTATCTATATGCTGACACATACATTCTTTTATATCTAAATAAAGTTGCTTCATTCCATCTATCCCAATAATATAATCATCATTAAAAATAACAGGCGACTCTAGATTGCTAATATCATCTTTTATTGATTCAAGTAAAGCAAATTTAGGTGGGTTAAGTTGTTTATGCTTAGGAATCAATATATCTATCCATTCATACTCAGCATTTATATACGCCTCTCTATGAGAATGCATTTTCATAAATTCATTGTAAGGAATTATTATTGTTCCATTAAGATTTACATCAAGACAAATGATATCGCGAGTTTCTTCGTCAATTCCTGCAATAATTATGGAATACCCATTTAAATAGTAACCGTGATGAATATTAAATATACGTTCAGCATATTTGCAATCTTCAATAGTTGTTTGATAACTCTGCCTAAGGAAACCGTGATACAACGTTAAATTTACCTCAGCAATAATTGGAATACCTTGCGATAGCATACCAACATAACTTTCATACGCCTTTTTATCAGAATTACCTCTATAAACATCAAGCCATACGCGTAAATGTTTTGCAAGGCGCCGTCTATCCTTTGAGAAACTGCCAGCGAAATATGTTCCTTCGACTATAAAATCCGGTGAAAGTTGATACTTTTCACCTCTCATATACTCAAATGACATTCCCATACCTATCCCGAAAGCCATGTGTGGAGATATGTTATAACCATAATAATTACATATTTCCGCATATAGCCGTGCTATATGCGGAACATCAAACGATGTTGGTTCATGATTTCTTATAATTTTTTTTAACAACATTGCGATTACACCAAAATTTCCTTACTAAAGTTCTTTACTCTATCATTCTTATCTGAAGTACATTTAGGTGGTAGAGGAATGCCAAGAATTTTATAAGCAACACTTCTACCTGAGTTTATAACTGAGCCTGCTGATAGACCAAATTCAGTCCAATGACCAACCATATATAAAGAATCAATATCAGTACATGCTGGCATTCCTAGCTTGTCCATCTGATGCTTAGTTTCTGATGTAGGAGGTAACTTTATAAATCCAATTGTAGCTCCATGATGGTTGAGTGTAGCATCCTGAAAACTCTGAGGCGTCCATACTTCTTTAACTACAATATGTTCAGATAATTCAGGTAATACACGTTCTGCCATGGCAATCATCTCATTAGCAACTTCCTCTTTTTTAGCATAATATTTTTCACCTTTATCTTTTACTTGACGGAATCCATCGAAATAATCCTTTTCGCACTCTGTCTCATTAAGCATCGTATAAGGAACAAGCATGGAAATAATAGCTGTTGAACACCCTGGAGGCGCAACAGTCGGATCGTTAACTGATGGAAATACCATCCATAGCCAAAAATCCTCTGGTAAAATATTATTATTAATATCCTTATGCACACGTGGAATATCTTTTGAAGGGAAGTATATTGTAAGATCATGCTCCATGCCATATTTCTCATGTAAATCAATATCAAGACCAAGATTAACTATGTAATAAGAGAGAGAATATCCACTCTTGTCCCATAATTTAAACTCATCAAGCATTGTTTTAGGTACGTTCTCTATCCCAATCATTTTTTCTATTGTCAATTTAGCATCAGCGTTGGAAATGACTGCAGTATTTGCTTTTATTTCGGTTCCATCATCAAGAACAACTCCAGTGGCTTTATTATTCTCAACTCCAATTTTTGTAACCAGTGAAGAATTATATAGTTCTCCACCATTTATCTTAATTATACGAACAAACTCATCAACTAAATTACGGCTTCCACCTTTTATTGCATGTCCTTGATTAATTTGCTTTATATGAAACAGATGATAAGCTGAGTAATTCCACGCATAGTCATAGAGATATGCGTCATGTGTTCCTAAAATATATGCCTTCACGTCAGAAGAAGTAAAATAGTGATCCATTACATCTTCAAGCGAATTAAGCCAAAGATATGGATACTTTCTGACTGCATTTAGAATTTCTTCTTTACTTGCGTCTGTTTTAGAACTTATTTCTAGCAAAGCTGTCATACTTTTTACAAGGTCTCCAAAATATTTTTCAATTGCCTCTTTCTCCTCTGGAAACTTCTCCTGTAGAGTTTTTGTCATGTAAGGAAATGTAGTTGCCCAATAATCACCATCTTCAAAGATAATATGATCTCCACGTCTTGCAGGAACAACACCTAAACTAGTATTGCCACCTAATTCTTTAAGACAAGAACGAACGAATTTCCAACTAAATACAGAATGTATTGCGCAGTCAAATGCAAACCCATCCTTCACAAAAGTCTGACCGTAACCACCAAAATTCTTTGCCTGTTCCAAAACACAAACAGATTTTCCATGTGTTGCAAGATATGCTGCCGCAGACAATCCTCCAAGACCAGAACCGACTATAACGCAATCATAGCTTTTTTTATACATATTTATCCCTCGCATTTTCTCTTTATTTATTTAAAAATTTTTTGATAGAAAACTATAACATGCTAAAATGCCACATGTTATAATTTTCAATTACATTTCTTTTCCTATCAGTTAATAATTATTCTCTTGCTTTCATAACTGTAACATAGTCGATTGTTTTCACTTTTTTTCTAAACCTTAGTAAACTAATAAAATAGCAGACTATATACATCCCGCATATCAACAAGTAACAATACCAATTATAACGGACATTGATATAAGTGCTCATCGACATGATGAGCTTAGGCCATAATGCTCTGAAAATAAAATATGATAATGGAATACCAATAAACACCCCTGTAGCAAGCGCTGCTTTTATTGTAAATGTATATACAGAGGATATTTCACTTGGATTATAACCAACACATCCAACAAGTGATACCGAAAATGAACTCTGATCAAACTGTATTTTTATAAGTATTAGAATGAGTACTATGCAAATACAAACTGAAATAGCCATGATCAATATACACAATGGAATCAGCCTATTCATAACACTCTCAACATCTGAAATCAAGCTATCCTTTGTTACTTCCTTATAAATATAATTTTTCCCAATATCCAATTTGTCTTTACTTAAAATCATATTATAGTAATCTGAGCTCTTTCCAAGTAATTCGTTCATTTTTTCACGATTCATGAATAAATAAAGCCCATTTTTGCTTTCTACAACCGCTTTAACTTTAGTACTATAATTTTTTTTGCTATTAGAATCCATAAGCGTAATATCATCTCCTACGTTAATGCCAAATTTTTGACTAACGTTCGTAGAGACATATACACCAGTTTCATTATCAGCTATTGAGAAATTATAAAACTTACAATCAGAATCTATACCAGATAAAATTATTTTATCGGAATTATCATCTTTTAAAACAAGTGTCATCTCAGTATTATTTATTTTTTCAGCATCCTCAAAGCTTCGAAGACCATCTGTGAAATTAAGATAATAACTATAATTGTACTTTATTTCACTACCAATATCGTTCGTATAGTTTTTCATAGAGCTCCATATACCTAAACTAAACATCATAAGAAAAACTGTCAGTATAACACCTAAGGTTAACACAAAGAAATTATTTATATTGTTAAGCATTTCTTTTATTTTAAAACGCTTTAAAAAATTAAATCTCTTGATTCTAATATAAGAAAGGTGTGATTTTTTCTTTATGTCTTTACGCAAAAGTTTTAGCGGCTCAATTGACAATTTACTTAGCAATAATCTAATATTAATTATCAATACAAATACTATCGGAAATACAATACCAAGCATCAGTTGATAAGGTTGAAGCACTCTTCTAATAACAGGAAAATTATACGATTGTATTGCTGATTTTACGAATACATCACCAAATAAGAATCCACACAAAGTTCCAACAATGCTACCAAATGTAACTATTATTGCTGGAAGGGAGATATAATGTCTGCATAACTCTCTGCGGGAATACCCTAAAGAAAAGAGGGTACCAATTACAACACATTCAGACTCAATTACTGATGCGATATAGTTACATATTAAAAAAGCAACTAATATCACTAAAACTGCAGCCATGATAATAGATACATTTTTTATCATTTTTATATCAGACTCGTAACCAGTAATTCTGACGTTATCTAACTTATCTACCATAGAAATAATATTATAATCTTTCTTAATAATGTTACTCAAGGAGTCCTTATTATGACCGTTTAGACGATAAGAATAATGGTATTTAACTTTTGCCGAATCAAAATAATCATTTGCATCAGATATATACATATAACCAAGCCCAAATGTACTATAATCCGCTATAACATCCGACGGCTCCCTTATTGCATTTACATAATCCGGGGTAGTAGCATATCCTACTATCAAATAGTCTTTATCTTTTACTTTTATCTTTTCTCCAATATTATAATTATTATTTTCTGCAAAACCTCTACTAAGAACAATTTCACCACTTTTTAAGGCATCTCTTCCTTGAATTAATTTTAGTAAATTAATTTCACTCCTATTTCTAAAAATTCTTAGTACTTTTCCATTATCATTTTTTTCATCTTGATATGACTCATCCTCAATATTTATACCACTTACAGAAATTTCATCTAACGTTTTATTTGATAATGGCTTAGTGGATTCAAAATAACCATCCTCAACATTACTTTGCACAAATAAGTTAGAAACAGTGGATATTACTGAGTCTATTGAACTTGATATTCCCACCATCACCATACTACTAATCAATATGAAAATGAAAATTCCAAAATGGCGTATAAAGTTTTTCCGCAAATCACGAATATTTCTTTTATTAATTAACATCTCTTTATCCTTCCACTTACCAATCGATATTATCAGCACTTTCAACACTTGTATTATAGATTAACTGATCTATCTTTCCATCTTTAAGTTTCAAGACCACATTTGACATATGACTTATTGCAGTATTATGCGTTACTATTACGATAGTAGTACCGTATTTCTTATTTAATCTCTCAATTAAACGTAGAACTTCTTTTGAGTTTTTGTAATCAAGTGCACCAGTTGGTTCATCACATAGCAAAAGCTTAGGATTTTTTACTAATGCACGTGCAATAGCCACACGTTGTTGTTGTCCTCCTGACATCTCATTTGGAAATTTTGATGCATGATTGCTCAATTCAAGTGTTTCTAATAATTCATCTATTTCAATTGCATCTTTGGATAGATACTGACAAACTTCAATATTTTCTTTAGCAGTGAGATTGGGTATAAGATTATAGAATTGAAAAATGAAACCTAAATTATTTCTTCTGTATAGTCCAAGCTGTGTTTTATTCATTGCAGTAAGTTCTTCATCATCAAAAACAATTCTACCTGAATCTGCGTAATCCAAACCGCCAATAATATTGAGTAAAGTTGACTTTCCTGAACCTGATGGTCCTATAATCGTACAAATCTGTCCCTTTTCAATTTCAAAACTAATATTATCTAACACCTTATTATTAGATTCTTTAGTTCCATAGCTTTTTGAAAGATTATTAATAACAAGTTGCATATTTCCTCCGCTAGCAGGCCTATATCTTTTAATACTCCTGCGAATTTCTTTCATTGAAAAACTAATTTTAATCTTATGTATAAAGCATTCTCCTCTGGATTTTACCAGAAGAGAATTTTATACATTTCATAAATTAATGATTTAATATAGAATAATGCTAATCAAATATATTAAATTTAATATTTTTAATATAAAAGCAAAACTATTGCTCTATTTTACTTGTTATATAATCGGTAAGTGTTTTTAGATTTTGAAGAACATGCATATCTTCATCATCAATCTTTATATCAAATTCTTTGCCTACAGCAACAATAATTTCCAGTGCATCGATGGAATCAAGCCCAAGATTTTTAATAATTACACCATCTTCCTGTTCTTCCATATCATCTGAAGCAAAAATTGCAGCTTCATCATCAACATTTTCAGGTTCAATCCTAAGATTAAGCCTTTCAATTATACTCTTCTTTACTCTGTAACTAATTGTTTCATTCATCTTTTATTCCTCCACTTTTATATAAATTTATTTTAGAAATCTAATAATTATTTAATTATATGTATGTTTTTGAATACATATATAATAATTTAAAGCTATTACTTCACCTACTTATTGATAAAAATAAAATTATTGTTCTAACTTACCTGTTACATAATCAGTAAGTGTTTTTAGATTTTGAAGAACATGCATATCTTCATCATCAATTTTTATATCAAATTCTTTACCTACGGCAACAATAATTTCAAGCGCATCAATGGAATCAAGACCAAGATTTTTAATAATTCCACCGTCCTCCTGTTCTTCCATGTCATCTGAAGCAAAAATTGCAGCTTCATCATCAACATTTTCAGGCTCAATTCTAAGATTAAGCCTTTCAATAATACATTTCTTTACTCTGTAACTAATCATTTCACTCATTTTATACTCCTCCCTTTTATTTAATTGTATTTCAAACATCCAGAAATCATTGCATTAATATATATTCTGAATGTAGGATCCTTATAAATTCTAATTACATATTTTCATAATACTATTTACTAAATCTGTAATTTTTGATTTTGGTATAACAGCAGCATCATAAACCACACATAAATTAATCCTGTCATGGAATCCTATAACTCCAAGTGTTAATATATTAGATAAATCTCGAGGCGGTATATACAATATATCTCTTAGTTCATTCTTTCCTATTAATTTATTGATAGAAGTTTGTCCTACATTAGATATTTCAATATTTGAAGAACTGTGCGATACATTAAATAACTCAGCCATTTGCTTAGCTATAAGACTGTCGAAATCTCCAAATGTTGAAAAAGATATTGCATCCTGAAGACTTCCATCTATTGCCATCATCATATTAAGAGACATATATTTTTCTTTATTATCATTGAGTTTTTGTGTCATTTTTTCATGAAACCATTCTATTTCTTCCCAAAAATCCAGCATTTCTTTATAAGTATATTTCAAACTAATATTAGAGCAATAATTTCCTACGCATCGTTGAGGTATAAAATTAAATTCTTTCTTAACACTTACTGGGATATTAACCTGCATATCTTTAGAAAAAAAGTCAGACAATGTTTCATATATAGATCTTAAAACCCAAATAGCTAATGCTGATGTTATAGTAACCTTATGTTCCTTGCATTTTGAATGTAACACATTTGTTTCATCTTTTTTTAAACATAAGCTTTCAAAACAGATATCATGAGATTCATAAAATTTAGAATATACTTTATCAAATTCTTTATCACTAAATAAACGTTTTTCTTTTTTCCATTTTGTATTTAAATAATCAACATAAAACTGTTGTCTCGTTGATAATTTTGCCTCTTCAGGAAACTGATCAGATAAAGGCAGTAAAACCGGCTCATCTATTGCTTCAACTGATTTTCCTCCATAAAGTTCCAGTAGATCATTTAACAAAATCATTATGGACCTTGCATCACCCATAATATGATGGGCAACCATAACAACTGAAAAGTAATCCTCATAATACTGCACAAAAATTCTCAATAAACACTCATTTTTTAATGAAAAACTACGCTTACTCTCTACTTTAATCAATACCCTAGTGTCTTCTGAGTATAATCTTAATGTGGGATAATGTTTACCATACGTATAATAAATATTTCCATCATCTTCTTGAACTACATTTATATTTAATATAGGATGAATTTGAGGAAGGCGCTTGACAGCTGATAACATTGCTGTATGATTATATTTCCCTAACAATTCAGCAGAGAATGTCATATTTGTGGCCACCGAGCGATAATGTATTCTTTCTGCCAACAAAGGACTCTTTTTTTCCATGTAAATTTTCTCCTATTTTTATATTTTTAATGTAAAATTAAAATTGATAGAAATTACAGCATCTGCTACATAATGAAAGATTATTTTTCATAATATATTTGCGAAACTGATTTATCCGCTCATTCTGCCAAATTGAATTAATACTTTCGTCGTAAATATTTCCCACAATATAATCAGGAAAGTCTGGACATATTACGACATCTCCATTAGGCTCAATACTAACTTGGCTGAATGGCAAAGAACATTTATGCGTTTTTAAATTATCATCTGGAGTGGTAAAATATGATTGTAAGTCGGTTTCAGAGAGATTTGGTACAAGTCTAAACCGTCTTCCAAATTTCTGCTGTATCTTTTTAAGTTCCGATAATAGTATTGGAATCTCAATATTACTATAGTCACCTCTAAATCCACTCCATGTATCTGCTTGCATACCAAATTCAGACATAAGTACATTTTCATAATTAGCTCCACATAAATCACTAAAGAACATTGGTAACTGACATTCCATCGTATCAACACCTAATTCAGAAATTCCATTAATAATTTCAAATAGGCTTCCGTAGTTCTCTGATGTTACTACTGTATTAGATGCTATCATAAGATTCTTTTTTCTCATGCTGTTTAATTTTGCAAGATTGTTACTGATACGATTAAATGTCCCGCTAATTCCACGTATTCTATCATGAGTTTCTCCAATTCCATCTATCGAAACTATGATTTTTGAAAAACCTTCATAACTTGCCATCAATTCAGTAAACTTGTTTAAATTAACGCCATTTGTATTAATTGTAGTAAAAATTCTGTTATCATATAAATAACTCAGTAATTCACCAAATTGTGAGTATACAAGCGGCTCTCCGCCCCATAGGTACACTCCATATCTTAAGTCCCCACATTCTTCTATTACTTTTTTTATGTTTTCTAAATCAATTTCCTGACACCTTTTTTCATATTGCATTTTCCTCTGTCCACACATAAAACAATTTAAATTACACTTATAGGTTAACTTAACACAAACCATTCTAATTGATTTATCCATCATCTCTATTCCTTTCGAATATATAAAATCCTTAGAGTGAACTGCCACCATCTACTGATATAATGTCTCCTGAAATAAATCTACAATTATCACTCAAAAGAAACTTTACCCATTCCGCTATGTCTTCTGCCTTTCCCTTTTTTTCAGTATTAATACCATACCCCTCACAACCTTTTATCATATCAGTATCAATAAACCCACTGCTAATACCGTTAATTGTAATATTATATTTCATTACTTCTTTTGCAAGAGATTTCGTAAATCCATTTATAGCATATTTAGATACAGTATATGCAACGCTTCCTTCTATTACTTTACGTGTTGCAACAGATGAAATATTTATAATTCTCCCTTTTTCACGTCGTATCATTTCGGGTAGTACACACTTCACACAGTTAAACACGCCGTTAAGATTAGTATTCATAACATTATTCCAATCTTCCTTTGATGTAAACATAAAATATCTCATAAGTAAAATACCTGCATTATTCACAAGACCGTCTATTTTTTTATATTTTTTAATAATTTCATTAATCATATTTTTTACAGCATAATAATCAGAAACATCACATTTAAATAATTCTCCATGTCCACCATGATTCTCAACTCGTTTTAATGTATCTGCTGCCATTTCATCATTATCTCGATAATTTATAATTACAATTGATTCTTCACCAGCCAGTTTTTCACATATGGCTTTTCCTATACCGCGAGAGCCACCTGTTACCAGATATATTTTTTTTTCATCCTCTTTCAAGAATTTTCCCCTCTTTTCAGTTAAACTCCTTACTACTCATTATTATATTTTTAGCAGTTATTTTAGCAGAGGTTATAAACGCGCGCCCCCAAGTATTAGTTAAATATAATCCAGAAGGACTATATTTTTTTGTAAGTGGATTCTCCTTAAAATCGGTAGGCGAAAAACTCCATTCATTTATCTGCCCATTATGCCACTGGAAATATTGGTTGATTTCTGACTCGTCAACTATATCATACGAAATTACTACTCCACATAAATTAGTAACCTGCATTATGACATCCTCTACCACCAAATCTACATCAATATTTTTTGCATCAGAAATGAATACACGAGCCTGAACTTTATCCTCACTTTCAGAAATCACACAATAATAATCTGACTTATCATTGTCACCTCCAATTAAACCTCCACAATATTTATATATATTTCCATTTGGACTACTTTTTTTATCTATTAAACAATTTATATAAAATATATGGTGTTTAGATACGTCCTCTTTTTTGGGTACAAACATCCCTAGAAAATCGGTATTCAAAACCAATGTATCGCTTAAATAATTATTTTCATCTATACTCACATTAAAACATTTCTCTTCTGAATAATATTCATATTTAACATCAGCTTCTTCAGCTTCTATTACATAGGATGATTTATATACAATTGAATACAAATGATTTTCAAGCTCCTTATACCCACCTTCAATTCTTTTGCCATTAAATAACTGCATTATATATCCAGCCATTACAGGCAAAGATACATCTTTGGATACAACTTCCTGTTCTAATATTTTTATTAGGCTTATATCATTAAAAGTTTTATGAATATGATCTACATACTTTACATGCGAATACTTTGCCATATTCATTATTTTTTCCAACTTCGGAAATTCGCTAGAATTCACCATGTATATCCACTCATCACTAAGCTTTTCTATAAGTGAGAAGAAATTTCTAATAGCTTCTTGTTCTTCCCTAAATCTCGCTATTATAAGCTGCTTAAATCCATCCCAGCTATATTCGCAACTTAATTTTTCATCGTTTAAAATATAACCTAAATAAGGAAGTTCCTTTTCACAATGAATTTTTTCTCCAAGTTTAAGCTCTTGTAGTAATTCATGGAATATACCTGACTCGCAGTCAAAAGAATATTCACAAATAGGGAATTCACCATTGCGTTCAGGAAAATATCCAACACCTCTATCTTTATTCTTTATCCGTATGTACATTATTTTTTGTCCTGAATTAGCTAGTAGTGCGCTACATATCAAATTTGTTATGCTATTTCCTACAATAACTGTATTATACCTTTTCATAATTTAACCCCTCATTACGAGTTATATTTTTTGCATGAAATTACTGCCATATTACCACCAAACGCAAATGAACTGCTTAGTGCAACATTTAACTTTTTAACTATTCGTGCTTTATTTGGAATAACATCTATGTCCTCAAAAGCCTTCATACTTTTCAGATGATTTATGGTTGGTGGTATGAACTTATTTTGAATACTTATTATACATGCTATTAGTTCAATTGCACCTGATGCTCCAAGTGTATGTCCAACCATTGGTTTGATTGTGCTAACAGGTATTTGCTTCGCATACTTACCGAATACTTTAGAAATAGCATTTAATTCCATTGAATCATTAAGTCTTGTTCCAGTTCCATGAGCATTGATGTAATCTACATCACATATGTCTATACTGCTGTCTTGTAGACAATCTGTTAAAGCACGTATTGCTCCTCCAGACTTTGGATCTGGCTTCGTTTCGTGATATGCATCATTTCCAATCCCATATCCTCCAATCTCACAATATATCTTCGCGTTTCGTCTCAGTGCATGCTGAAGTTCCTCAAATATCATAACTCCTCCACCTTCTCCGAGAACTATTCCATCACAATCATCTGAAAGTGGACGATTTGTAGAAGTTGTTAAATTCTTAAGTGCTCCAAATCCTCCCTGTGATAAACGGCTGAATGGATCAACTCCACCAGTCAACATCACTTCTGCTTTTCCACTCCTAATTCGCTCAATTGCAAATCCAATAGCATTAGCTGCTGATGAACACGCAGTATCTGATACTGATGCAATATTATAGAAATTATATTTTTGCGCTATATACGAAGCTGCATGTATATGAGGCTGGTCCATAATTGTCAGAGGCGATATATCATTTTCATGTACAAGCTCATCATAATATTTATCAAGACAATCAACGTTACCTAGACAACTTCCAATTGAGACTCCTATATCAGCACCGCTAACACTTAATGCACTATCGCGTACAGCCTGATCACAAATATTGTCTAGTATTGCAAATATCCTCCCGCGAGTGTTGTCTTTACATGTAACTTTTTTTATATATGCTGCTTTATTAGTCCTATAACTCTGTGCATCAAATATATTTATTTTGTCAACTCCAGATATTCCTTGCATTAGCGAACTAGTAAATTCTTTAATATTTGCCCCGATAGATGTTTCAATTCCTATTCCAGTAACAACAATTCTTCGCCTTTCCATACAATCATTCCTTTCAAAAACCCTAGAAATTCATTATATTTATAAATTTACTTACATAGGATAGTTACATTTATGTTATTACCAGGTGTATACGAACAACACATAATTCCCCTGCCATCATAATTAACTGCACTAATCAAATCTATACCAGTTTTCATCGCAATTGAGGAACCCTCTCCAAAAACTTCACCTATTTTCTTCTTTGGTTTTACAGTTTTAATATCTAAAAATCTTTCACCAAACAATTTACTCATTGCTTTGTTTTCAATTTCTTCTGTATACTCACTGCCATTTGAAAAAGATACAATACTACCGATTTCATCTATAGAAATTTCAGCTTCTTTCAACGCACTTCTTGCTGCAATTTCAAATCTTTCCGCAACAGTATCAACATCAAGCTGATTTATAATCATAGGAGCATATATACTTGATGATGCCAAAATCTTCGCGTATATTTTCCCACTATACTCCTTCAAATCGTCTAGTTTTTGTAAAACAAATGCTGAATAGCCGCCAGCACATTTTACGTCAGTGTCTTTAAATGTAAAATCATCTTGATCAAGTATCCCTGCTGAAACACATGCTGCAATATTACTTTCAAATAATTCATCGCATTCTGCTATCAGCATATATCGATTCCCTTTTTCCTTCATTAATTCCATTGCATATTCAACTGGAGCCGTTGCAATCAAAAAGGAAGTGCAATTAAATATTTTATATATCTTACATACTTGGCCTAGAGCAGCATTTGTAACTAAATTAGGAAATAATGAAGGCGGAACATTTTCTGCACCTTCGTTTATCAGCGAAAGAAAAAACTTCTCTGTAGATTTAAGTGGTCCCCAATATGTGCTAAAAACAGCACCACAATTTTGCTTTTCCATATTATCAAGCCCAGAATCTTTAATAGCATTTTTTGCTGCTTGCACAAGCATAAGTGAAAAATCATCCATACGCCGTGCAATTAAATATGGAATATCTTCAGTAAGATTTAAAAAGCTGTCCCCATATTCTTTTATGCCGATATCAATGCCAGTTATATATATTTCACTCTTTTTGCACATATAGCTTTACATCCCTTCTTTTAAATAGCTACCAGTTCTCTCTCTTTAACTTTATTTAAAAAGTAATTAATAAATTCGAAATGATGCTCGCTTCCATTTTGATTATAAATTAATGCTCCTTTTGAACAAAAAGCATTAAATTCCTCGATACTTATTTGACCTCCAATAAACAGAATATACTTACCTATCTCTTCATTTCCTGGATATTTAGTTTCTGTCAAATATCTAAGGTTTCTTTTCAAGCCAGAATAAAATGTATCCTGCGATTTAGCTTTATCTAGATGATAGTTTTTTATATTCTCTTTGAACTCAAATACGGCACCAGCATCTTTCAAACGATATCCCATCTCAACATCTTCTGGGCCCCATCCAACAAATCCCTCATCAAAACCACCAACATTCCTAACAAGATCTCTACTCATGGATGCATTTGCTGTTGTAAATGCAAGCCATGATACATATTCCAAGCTATAATCCCAAACCCAGTTTCTAATATTTAGGTAAGGGTCTTGCTTTACAAATGTATCCAACTCATTGCATTTTAAATAATCCTTACTATTAATCAACTCTATAGCAGCTTCATAATTGGCAAATGGGATATTTTTTATCTGACCTACCACAACAAGGTTTGGATCGTTATAATTCATATGACTTTCATAGTGTTTTGTGAGAAAATCCCTGTCAGCTATAACATCATCATCGATAAAAAGTACATACTCACCTTCAGCTAATGAAAGCGCGACATTTCGTGCTTTAGCTTGTCCCATATTTTCTTGTCTAACCACTAATAAATTCATTTCAGTTTCTAATGAGCCCAGGTACTCTGATGTACCATCATTTGATCCATCATCAACCAATATAATGTCATATTCACTCTTATCCATATCTTGCTGCTCAAGATATGATAGTGAAATCTTAAGTCTTTGCAAATTATTATATGTCGGTATAATAACACTTAGCTTCATACTACTTCTCCTCTCAATGAATATAGATTATGAGTTTTAAGAATACCCACTCAAATTGTCATACATTATAATTAGAAACTATCTCTATATGTTAAAAGCATATGTAATCATTGCTTTCGCAACAACTCTACCGCCTACTTTCGCAAACAAATCTACTTGTGAGTAATTACCACTACGTTCAACCAATTTGCCTGTCACTTCAAGAACATCCCCTGGCAAAACTGTTCTAAGAAATTTAGCTTCATTTATTTTCACAATCTTACCTTTTAACGATTTTTCAATTTCATCTGATTTGTAAAAAATGAACCCCCCAACCTGTGCCATTGACTCAAGTATAAGCACTCCTGGCATTATTGGTTCATCAGGAAAATGTCCTTGAAAAAAAGGTTCATTTATTGTAACATTTTTTATTCCTTTTACCGCCTTACCATACTCAACCTCAAGTATTCTGTCGCATAATAGAAACGGGTACCGGTGAGGAAGAGCCTTCATAATATCCTTAATTTCTAAAACCATATACAACATCCTTTTTCGTTATATTTAATGAAATCACTTCTCAAGTTTATGTACAACTTCTGCCGACATTACAACCGCATTTTCTGCAGTAGTATCCCATACTACAACATTTGAAGTAAAGAATCCAAACTGGCTTTTAATATCAATTACATGATATTCAAGATTTTCATTTTTAAAATTCAACAAAAGTATTTCAAAACTTTTCACTGCAGCTAATATCAATTTTTTTCCGTTTAAGTCCAACTTTGAACGAAGGTTATACTCAACGGTTTGCCCCATACCTTCTATTAAAAGTATTGGCATAAAATCTCCTTCAGTCTCATCTATAGTAAAATTCGCAATTCCAACAAAATAATCTTCTCCATTATTTTTCTTGAATCTATCAACATAAATCATAGGAAATTTTTGTAACAATATGCTCATCTTGAACCTCATCAGCATAAAAGCCATCTTTTCAGCTTTTAAAATTTCAATACATTACAAATTAATAACCAAACTAATGATACAATTGAATGCCTTAATATTTACCAATGCAGGAGCTGTATGTTCATCTGAATCCATATCAATGATTGCATCAAACAATGTAAAAAATTCTCCGGCACTCAAAAATGCATCATAATTATTGCGACTAAATATCATATTATTACTACATCCATTAAATAAAGCTCTGACTGCCTCTGTTTCTGTACTTTCCTCTACTGAGAATAAATATATCCTTCCTATCTCTTCAGTTTTTATGTCTGCATCATCAATTGCTTTTTTCATTGAATCATATATCTTTTTCTGCGAGATATTTCTATCATCAAAATAATTAATAAAGTTTGTAGTCCCAATACCATTTATATGTGCTATAATTGATGCACCTCGTGCCACTGCATCAACTCTTCTTTCAAGGCCTATAAAAGCAGCACTTTCATGAAAAACTCGTTCTTCATCATCTACAAATACTAATTTACTTTTTGCATCATCTACACCACCAGCGAACAAAACTTTTGAATGCATAGATTCTAAATCACTTATAGCGTAAAACAACGGATTTGTTCCACATAGCATATAACTAACGCCCTTAAGCTTGTACTCAATAGAAATCTTTCCAAGCCCTGCATTAATTACTGTATTTGAAAATAGCATTGGGCTTGTTTCACTCAACCCGCCATCCATTGCTGTATGCATAAAATCATTTACTGTATTTAAGGGTCCAAAAATTGTATTTTCAATAATCCCACGTTCATCAGGATCAATATCAAGATAACTTGAGTTATTCATCATATCTCTAAATGCAGCAAGAGCAAATTTAGTAAATCGATCATTGCGTCTAATTGCCATATCTCCGCAGTACATATCAATATCAATATTTTCAAACTTTATTAGCTCTTTATTCTTATACCTTCGTGTATAATCATCAAAACCGATACCAAGTGATGAGACAGTTCCTATCGACGTAATAACAATATCTTTCAATTAAACTTTCGCCCCTTTCTATTTTTTAACTGCTTTAAAAATTACACAAGAAGAATTTCCACCAAACGCAAATGAATTTGACATAACAAAATTCATTTTTTTATGAATCATTTTATCTTTAACCACTGAGTATCCCTCTGCAATCTGCTCTTCAAGCAATGCTGTTGGAGGGATTACACCGTTATACAACGATAATACACTTGCTAATGCCTCCAATGCTCCTGCACATCCAAGGGTGTGACCAACTGATCCCTTTATAGATGAAAAGTAAACACTTTTTGCATGTTCACCCCATACCATATCTAATGCAAGAAGTTCCATAACATCGTTAAGCTTAGTTCCTGTTCCATGCATATTGATATACTCAATATCACAGGCCTTAATCCCTGCATAATCTAGGGCGCGTTCTATACTTCTTATAGCCCCACCAGCCTTAGGATCAGGAGCCGTTGCATGATATGAATCATTGCTACAACCATAACCAGCAACTTCACAGTATATTTTTGCGTTACGCGCCTTAGCATGTTCATATGTTTCTAAAACAAGAAAAGCTGCTGCCTCACCAATAAGTACTCCCTTTCGGTCCTTGTTAAACGGTCTACATAATTCTTTAGCCAGTGCTTTTAGTGCAAAAAAACCATATTGTGACATATAAGAAGCTGGGTCACAGCCACCTGTAATAATAACATCACATTCTCCACTTTTCATAAGTGCAAGTGCACTTCCAAAGGAATTTGAACTAGCTGCGCAAGCTGCTCCATTTGTTACTAATGGACCTTCAATACCATATTTATCAGCAATTTTGTGTGCTGTGTAAGCAGGATATATTTGAACGCTATTTTTAGTATCATACTCAAACTCATTTTTCACACTTCTTTGATATTTTTCGACTTCTTGATACCCACCAATCGACGTTCCTACAGATATACCTACACGTTCCTTGTTACTTTCATCAATAACAATTCCAGCGTCCTTGATTGCTTCATCAAATGCTACCATTGCTAATGCTGTTGTCCGATTGCATCCAGGGTCTATCAACCTGCTGTCTTCATCATGTATGAATCCACCAATCTTCATGATGTTACTCTCATCTATCGCATTAGGAAAAACTGTAGCTAAACCACTTTCACCATTACAAAGATTTTTCCAAAAATCATCCTTATTTTTACCTATACAATTTAGGACTCCAAGTCCTGTTACAACTATTTTCATATCAGGCCTTCCTTCCAAAACTTAATTATATTAAATTCCCTGTTAGTAAACCAAACCCTGTCGCACTTCGCTAATTATCTGAATGTATTCATCAATTGAGCATTTATAAAATGCCTCTGCATATAACATTTCATCTCTATCTGCAAAATTTGCACGATATCCGTTTAAACAACTAATCATCTTAATATAATTTTTTGTTGCCATTTGAGATTCATGCATTTTCATCGCATTGCACTTTTCTGAAAAACTTGCAGTTATATCTACTATCAAATTTGGTATAAGAGGGACCCATACTTCGTAGAAATATATCGTTATTTTTTTATCAATTTTCTCCAACACATTGGTCAACAGATAATTTGCTGCACGATGATCTGGGTGAATATCAAGAACATATGGAACAAAAATCGCATCATATTCATCCTTCATAAGAATTTTTTTCAAGTCATCCGTTTCCTCAAGATGTTTTGATACACACTCATCACAAATATCCATATAAAATAAGTTCTTGAACCTTTCTCCAGTGATGTAGTGAAAAGCTTTTTCTGCTTCTAATCTTCTTACATTCCCAAGCTGTTCATCATATTGCATATTTGAGTTTCCACGGCATCCATTAGTAAGATATAAAACACTAACTTCAGCGCCAGCTTGTCCTATCCTATGTATTGTTCCACCACACCCTACGATATCATCATCCATATGCGGTGCTACTATAAGTGCTTTAGAGATACTTGGCAAGCAATACTTTGGAATTGGAATAACTTTTGTAGTTCTACTTAAGATTTTATTTAGAATTTGTATCATTACATTATCACTCCAAATTTATCAAGCATCTTTTTATATCCAAGGTTAAATCCATACAAAAGTCCCCTGTCTTCTTTTCTTACCTTACTAACCCTAATACCTATCTCATGAATTGAATAGAACTTTCTGCAAAATTCTTGAAAGCATCTGTCAAGCTCCTGTGCTGACATACTTTTTGGATTAAACACACAATTCCCCATGTTATATTTACTCCAATCATGTTCAAAAATTCTATTTTCCTCCATTAGGCGATTATAAAACTTAGTATTTGGTAATGGAGTTAAAATGTTAAAGGTAGCCATTGCAATATTATTTCTATTTATAAATTTATGCACATTCTCAAAAGTTTCAGCAGTATCATTATCATGTCCAAATGTAAAACTGGGGTTCAGGTATATACCATTCTCTTGAATCATTGCAATTTGCTCTTCATAACTAGCAATAGAATTATGTGCTTTATTCATTTTTTCCATATTTTTTTCATTAATAGTCTCTAACCCAACAACCATAATAAAACAGCCACTATCTTTAGCATATTTAATAACATCAGGGTTACTTGTCATATTTCGCAATGTTGCTTGACTCCACCAATGAATTTTTAATGGGGTAAGTGCTTTGAACAATTCTATGCTACGTTTAGGATTTGCTGTAATTTCATCATCCACAAAGAAAAACATATCGCCATACTTTTCTTTCATTTCTTTAACTTCAGCAACAATTTCATCAATAGGTTTCACTCTATACTGTCTTCCAAAAAAGGTAGAAACATTACAAAATTCGCAAGCATATGGACATCCTCGAGCTGTTTGAATTGTGTTAATCATCTGATATCCATCAGCCAAAAGATCTCGTCTTGGTCTTGGTAGTTCACATAATACTGGGAAGCCATCTTCATGTCTATAATATTTTTTCACATCGTTATTTTTAAAATCATTAATTAAACGTTCCCATATTCCTTCTCCCTCACCAACCATTACAGCATCAACATGCTTTGCTGCTTCTTCAGGTAATGAACTTGGATGATACCCTCCTATGACCACTGTTACATTTCGTTTTCTAAATTCTCTTGCAATATCATAAGCGCGATTTGCTTGACTTGTCATACATGATATTCCAACTAAATCCACATTAATATTAAAATCGATATCCTTTATATTCTCATCAATAATTTCAACATCAACATCATTTGGTATATATGATGCAATTGTTGCAAGTCCTAGTGGTGGTAGCCAAAATGGTTTTACACGTTCAATACCTTCTTTATGAACAGTTGGCATTATTAGCAATACCTTCATTAAATCCCCCCCTTTTGTTCCGCTTACTTAGTAAACACTTTACAAAAATAATTTTCTTTGTATTGTTTGATTTTTATCATTTTTAGATATACAGTAAAATCAACAAAATATGTAGTCAGTAGCTAAATTATCTACAAATATACTGTGACCTGTGATATGTTTCGAAGTACACAATATATTAGTAATCTCTTCACATATTTCGCTAATTTCACTTAGTTTCATAGACAATTTTCTCTTTTTTAATGATTTCATCTCTACATTGCTTAAGTAGCTTGATAGCTGATTGTTACTTATGATATCAGTTACTATATTAATCATTCGTACACCATACCTTGCATACTCTTTAGAAAAAGATTTCATAAAACCTATACTTGCAGCCTGTGTCATTGAATATGCTGTCAAACCTTTTACGGAGTTGTATGCACATGAATCTATGATATTACAATATAAAGCTTTGCTCTCCATCAACATAGGTAAAGCATGCTTTGAAGCATAAAACATGCTGTTAATATTTTCATTAATCATTAGCTGCATCTCTTCGATGCTAATTTCTTCAAATGACTTTGAAAAACATAAATTTATTGATGTCACAAAACAATCCAACGAAACTTTTAATGTTGAAAACTCCTCTAACATCGCAATTATAGATTCCTTTCTACTTACGTCGATAAGCTTGCCGTGAAAATTCCCTTCCACTGTAGAGTCAGAAATTAATTTTTCCGCATAGCCGCTATTTTCAGCAGCATAACTAAAATAAACATTGTACCCATTCTTAGCCATTGATTTGCATATCATGTAGTCCAATTCATTCAATTTGCATATAATCAAAAAGTTCACTAGTTCTCCCTCTTTTCCATTACACTATTTTTCAATTCTGCAAAGCTTAAATGCAATTCAAGCCTCCGTCCGGTATAAAAACATGTCCTTGCATATAACTTGGATTTTCTTTAAAAATAAACCTTATTATATTTGCAATATCATCTGTTTTTCCAAATCTGTGCATAGGAATATTTTTTATATTGTTCTCTACAATCTTAGGCGATAATACTTTTACCATTTCGGTTTCAATAAAACCAGGCGCGATTGCATAAACACTTATTGAATGTTCGATAAGTTCAACTGCCAGAGAACGTGTGAATCCAACTATTGCAGACTTCGTTGCCGAATAATTAACCTGTGCTGCTTCACCTTTTATTCCACTTATAGATGCAATATTTACAATGATCCCGCCACCATTCTTTTTCATTAAAGGAAGTACTGCCTTTGAGCAGTTAAACGTACCAAACAAATTTGTATTTATAACACTCAACCAATCATTTTCAGGCATAGTCATAAGAAATCCATCTCTAATAATTCCTGCATTATTAATCAAACCATATATTTTGCCGCCTTTACATTCAATGTCGTTAACACATTGATTGATAGCTGTGACATCTGCAACAGATGCCTGATATGTTAAACATTCTATACCACTATCTTTCTCAATCTCAAAAGCAGTTTCTTCAGCTGCTTTACTATCTTTTTCATATAATATTGCTATATTAAAACCAAGTTCCGCCAATTCTTTTGCAATGCTTTTTCCAATTCCTCTACTCCCACCAGTAACTATAATGGTCTTCTTTATATGATCTTTGTTTTCATACTCTTCACTCAAATTCTCACACCCTGCCACTTATATTTTTACTTGAACTATATTACATAAATCTTTACACAGCTCGTTTTCATGAGCATAAATATCCTTCAGCAATAACTTTCCATTTTTGCTTTGGCTAATAGATTCTTGATATTTACTCCACAACTCTGCTATCAAACGGCATTTCTCCGAAGCAATTGAAAAAGAATTATCCTCCAATTCATCAGATACTTTATCTAACCAATCTGCGTATTTACTCCGTGTCATTTGGAATAAAGAAGTCAAACTGTATTTCATATCATCACTATAATCATCATATTCTCTTAATCCCATTAAATAAGAAGTTGAACGAAGGCATTCTGAAGCATCTATCCAAATTGCACTACGATATATAATCTTTAAATCATAATTTGATGGAAAATGCTCATTAAAGCAGTTATCAATAAGAAACACTCTGCATACGCTACTAGCTTGTAACACTTCACTGATTAGAAGTTTTTCTTGTTTTCCTTCATAATCTTGTATAAAAAAATTATTTTTAGAATCTATGTCATTTATTAATCCATACTGTTCCTTAAATTGTATTATTGGTATGCATCCATTGTTTATATATTCTCGTATCTGTTTAATTGGATATGAATAACTTTCCTTGATACATATTACTTTAACTGGATAGGCCATCCTTTGAAAAAAACGTTCTATAACATTTCTGCGAAGTGGTGAAATAACACCTGTCATTGAATCATAATCAAATTGCAAACCACACCCTAAACCAAAACAAACTGTCTCTGTAAATTTTTCCTTGTCATAATTTTGCATATATTTACTTAGGATTATCTCATCTGAATAGAATCTCACTCTTATATTTCACCTCAAATCTTATTGAATCATACAATATTTGCATCCTCAAAAATAGTGTGCATAGTATTTCTGAGTTCATCTGAGTACTCATTTTCCAAGGACATAAGATCATCCATATTCTCTATCCTATACTTAAGTTTATCGATTTCTTTGTCATAGATATAATTATACAAATCATTATTGAATGCTCTCCAGCTTCTCTCTAGCTTTCCAGCTATTTTACTAAGATTCACAAATCTAATATTATTAGTTATCTTTTGAGCAGTATCACAATAGCGTTTTAATGAGCTCTTATATAAAATATTACTTTTGAAGACTGCTCCTGTTGATATTAGTAACCACGCCACATTGGCACGTATATATGCTTCGTCACAGGTATTTAATATTTCAAGAAATTCCTTCCTAAACTTTTCAACCCCTCCTACTCCAACAAATGCTTGATCTCCGAAATTAAAATTATTACATGTCTTTAGGTACATTTTTTGAAATGATGAAAGGATCTGATTTTTTCCTAAAGTAATTGGCTTAGTTGGTGGCATTATGACCATAAACTCATTTTCAACTGGCATCTCCTTGGCTTTTGCATTCATTGCATTTTTCAACAATTGTACTGGCATTGACTGTATATCTGGCCTATCACTCTCTGCAAAATATACACACTGCTCCGCTTCATTAAAAGCAAGTATTTGTATATAATGAACCCCAAAATTAATATCAACACACTCTTCTATTTCACTAGAAAATGGCCTCTGTTCATATATTTTAGGTGCATACTCATTATAAGATAAACGTACAATTACTGGTATTTTATTGCCAACATACTCACAAATCAGCTTAAAAGAATTTTCAAATGTATCATAATTGTAAGTTATTACATCTAACCCTAGCGTATTTGCCGCATCAATTGTAATATTGGATGTATAACCACTTAAGCTTAAATATGGTACATCAGCATTATAAGAATGCGGCTTACAACAAAATGTAGCAAGTGTACCTGCTAGTCCAAGTAAATCATGAAAAGTTAAATCAGTGCCATAGTAATGTATAATGTCACGCACTGCCACAGTCTCGCAATGCATACCTATCCTATGAATATCTTTATATTTCTCAATCATTTACAATAACCTCTCAAAATCAAATTCATACATTTTAGTTTTCTATATCTTCCAAGGACTCAAAAAATTGTTTGATACTCTTCGTATCAATATTTATATCAATAAACGTAGGTAACACTATTGTTACTACATATCCATATAAAACAATAGTTTGAAATTTAAACTGTTTAAAATAAGAATATGTACCATACCAAACATCATTTTCTAATCTTATACTCTCTATCTCATATTTCCTTAAACCTTCTATTAATCCGGTCTTAAGTGCCTTCGATAAAGCTTCCTTTGCAGTCCACAAAATTATATGTAATCCATATGGAAGAAATTTTATTTTTTCTTTCTCTGAACATATAAGCTCTATTGCTTCAAAACGATTCTTATCATCATACTCTAAGTCAATGCCTAAAAACTCTGTTAAATTAGAGGCAATTGAAACACTTACATTACCTTTATGAGAGATAGATATATAATATTGTTGTTCGCCATTCGTGTCTATCAGAGGTTCGCCAGAAAAACCATTTCTCACAGTTATTTCATTCATTGACAAATTATCTGCCAATCCACTCACGGCACATTTAGCTGAATATCTACCAATTAAAAATTCTTTTTTTTTAATCTTTCCATGTAAATTTAAAAAATGAATATTTTCCTTCTCAGATAAACTTTCTTTCATACTTCGCGCATCTACAAATTGTGAACATATTGCAATACAAGTATTCAATTTTTCATTTACTTCTTTGAACATAATTATATTTTTTACTACACACCCTCTCCATTAAAGCAATCAATTTTCTTTCTTAATATAAATATCTTTTATAATAGTTTTGGGATATTGAAGCATTATTCTTCTTACAAGATACATAACAATATTGCAACGCACCTTTATTAATTTAGGTTAATTTACTTTTGAAATTATTTTTATTTTTGGAATGTTTTTGTTAAGATATGTTTCAAATCTTCTCTCAGGTTAATTATTTTAGATTTTATCTATATGTTTTTAATTGTTCCATAGAATTGTGTATTATTTTTTCCATTTATATTTCATTTTTCCACTTAACGACAAATACTTTTATATCACTTACATTACTACATTATTCTATAAAAAACAAGCATTTATTGTAAATTATATATATATTTACATTTTCTTTGTTACATCTATGTAAATTCGTTACTTTATAGCTTTTTTTATGTCTCATAGTGTTATAAAGATTCAAAATATAACTAAATTTGTAACATCGCTATTTATTAATACCGGCTAATAATATTCAATATAATAGTTGAATTTTTTTCATCTATAATTTTTCAATCTCTTTATCCCCATACTTATTAGTAATAGTTAGATTTATAAAAGGAATCATCGAAGACAATTAAGTTAAACGAAGACAAGCCATATACTCAGTTTTTTAAAGAAAGCTTTTAAATAACTTAAAATATTGTTAAAATAAGAAAAAGAAAACCACCACGCTTTAACGTGGTGGTTTTCATATATGCGAGATAAGTCTGTAAGCCGAGTTCTGTATTTGACAATCATCTATCTAGGCCCAACGTTGCCGAGGGGCTCCAGCGATACACCCAGAGGCGGGACGGGCAATCCCATAATGCCTCTCTATTCGATCTTGCTCCAGGTGGGGTTTACAGAGCCGTGAAGTCGCCATCACGCTGGTGAGCTCTTACCTCGCCTTTCCACCCTTACCAGATGATATAAATATCATACTCATTCTTAAAAAGAATTCTGGCGGTATATCTCTGTTGCACTTTCCTTCGAGTCGCCTCGACTGGACGTTATCCAGCACCCTGCCCTGCGGAGCTCGGACTTTCCTCTCCTGACTGTCGTCAGCAGCGATTGTCTGGCTTACTCGCAAGATTTATCTTATCATAATAATCGACATAAAGCAAATAATTTTTCTTAGTATATTTAATATAATATGACTAAATTTTTCTACTATCAGTTTATAATTTTATATGGACAACCCTATAATTAAGCCTATATTTAAAAAACTCTTTTCAAAACTTAAAAAATCTCAAAAAGATAGTCCTAAGTTTAGAGTTATCAATCCCTAGTAAATAATCACAAATTAATGAATAAATACAGCCCATAAATGTGATATAGGCATCACCAAGATAAGTGCTGGTATCATATTGGCTACTGGAAAGTTCTTAATCTCACTTATGCGAAAACCTGTTGCTAACATTATTATTCCACCACATGCAGTAAAATCAGCAATCATATTTGGTGTAGTCATTGGTAATATAAAGGTCGCTCCAAAAAACAAAGTAAGTAATATAACTATTTGGGGAATACAAATGAATCCTACTAATATTCCAAGACTAGCTGCAAATATTCCTGCTGTAAAAAGGTCTAGAATTGACTTTGTAATTAATATTGAGTGATCTCCTGTCATACCTTCATTTAATGCACCAAATATACCAGTTCCACTGGCACAAAATAAAATCAATATTCCAACAAACTTCTCCATAAAAGCATCTTGATTTTCTAAGGTAACTGCAACTTCATCATAAACATCGTTTTTATTACTAGAAAATAATCCTTCAATAGGTTCTTTAGCTTTTTTAGCCCACTTACCTATTATCTCTTCTAACTTAATCAATTCACCAATAGCGCTTCCAAGTATTAAGGCTAGGATTACGGCAGGAAGAGTGTGTACTCTTACTATATAATTCACGCCCATTCCCATTGATGCTACTCCAAAAGTTAATGGCAAAGCTTTTCTTAATCTCACTGGTATTTTATCACCTAAAATTGCTCCTATTATTCCTCCAAAAAGTACTGTACATGCATTAACTATTACTCCAATTGGCATTTTAATTATCCTCCATTAACTAACTCATATAATTTATAACTAAAAAGGATTCAAAACACCTTCTAGTCTAAACCTCATTTTATTATAATTTAGACCATTACTATGAAGCAATTCAGAATTAGAAAAGATATATTCCATTTTGGAATATATCTTTTCTTAATATGCCTTAAACAACTGATATCATATTCTTATAAATATGATTCTACTGTGATTATTAATTATTTAAGTTTTATTATTTATTTATCCACTACGCTTTGTTTGCTTTAAGCCATTCATCTGTATAGGAATAGAACTTTCTCATAGCTTCAGTTGACTTTTTTTGAGCTTGCGCAACTAAAGCTAAATTAGTAGTAACTCTTTGTTCTAAGTCTACCATTACTACATCCTTATTATTGAAAAACTCTACTACTTTTCTCATTAATAAGGATATTCCTATCCCCTCAGCTACAATTCCAATGATAGTTTCTATTCTGCTATAGTTATATATAATTTTAGGTTCAAATCCTGACTCTCTGCAGGCTTTTAAGCTAATATCATATATTCCTGCACCAGAATCTAAAAATATAAAATTTTCTTTAGATGCCTTAGCTAAATCAACAGAAGTTTTTTTTGCGAACTGATGATTCTTTGAAACAATCATTACTAAATCATCATCTATCAGTGGGTTTATTTTATAACTATCTCCTGATAATGAAACTGTACGAATTAATGCCAAATCAATTTTCGCATTATCAAGAAATGATAAGATCTCAGGACCAGTGCCCTCAGTAATGTTGATATCAATATCAATATTTTTCTTAGCAAAGCTTGCAATTAGTGATGGGATTCCATATTGAGTCATAACTGGAATCGTACCTATTGTTAAAGTTTTTCTATTACTTTCCTTATATTCATTCATTGCTATATGCATCTCATTATATGTATTAATCATTACATTAGCATAATTTAAAAGTTCTATACCAGCTTCAGTAAGCTTTACGCTTCTCTTGCTCCTATCAAAAAGCTTTACTCCTAATTCATTTTCCAAAGTCTTAATGTGTTTTGATAAGGAGGATTGAGATATACAAATTTCTTCTGCTGCTAAAGTAAAATTTTTATACTCTGCTACTTTTATAAAAAACTTCAATTGACGGATTTCCATAGCTACTCCTACTATAAATGTACCTCTTCGTAACAAAATTTCTTTTTAAATTCTATCACCAGAATAAGTGAGAGTATTAAAAATAGATTTTTCATTGAACTGGTGCATCTTTAATCATTCTTTAAAATATATTAAATTGCTGCTCTTCATCTATGGCATAACTAAATAAAGTCAAAATACTCAAAATAAGCCATACTAAATAACTTATTAGTATTATAATACTTAAATACCTTTGTAATGTGTAACTATTTAAGCATAATAAACATCTTGTGAAAAATCAAATAATCTTTTAATGCAAATCTTCATATAGAGTTGAATTACTAATCAATTAATTTCAGCTTGGTGCTTTAAAACCCTCAAAAATTTAAAGCGCCCTAATCTCAAATAATGTAATACATGTTATAATTAAACATATAATAACTTAATTCTATTCTAAGTATGAAAGGAAGGATTGAAATGAATTTTATTGGTTTAATACCTGTATTTATTGGAGTAATCTACTTAATATATTCTGTTTTATGTAAAAACAAGCTTAATTATTATAGTAGAAGATCAAAAATCAAAGTTGTAAAATCATATGAATTTTTGGCTTTACAATTTAACTTTGCTATTATAAATACTATATATCTTATTGCCTATGGATTTTTAATAATTGTTTTTAATCTTGATAGTATATTTGTTATATTAGGACTTGCTGGATTTTATACTATAAATTTTTTATTGTTATTACAAAGCAAAAAGAGAGGTTATATAGAATATAAATAATTATTTTAGCTATGGAATATGATAAGATCATATTAATTCTTTGCGTAAGCTCATTAAAGCATCGGATGTATAACCACTTAATTTCACATCGCCTTATTTTAAAATAACCTAAATAAATATTATGTTTAAAATGAAAGATGACTCCGCTTAATGCAAGAGTCATCTTTTTAGATTTCATATCAACTTTAATTCTTTAAAGCTTTATTATAAGATTATATATTTTTAGTACTTACTCTTAATTTCTAATGCTTATTACTCATATACAAAGCAGCTATAAGCATTAGTATGGCTATTGGTATACCTATTCTTGTAAACACAAGCAATACAATTATAGCTGATATTATTAGATACTTTAATAAATTTGTACTTTTTTTGAACTTCATAGGTACTTTGTAATCAACCTTTTTATATATGTTCTTAATATCAGTACCTAACTTTTTAAAATCTTCACCTAGATCATCATAACTTTTGCCAGTGTTATTAAAGTCATAGTTCTTGTAACTCTTCTTTTTTGACACACCTCTCAACCCCAAAAATTGTTAGAAACCATCACCATCTAAAAAATTACCTAATGAACCTAATATGCTTCCTTCATCTTTTCTTCCGCCGCCACGCATACCTGAAGCTGCAAATACTCTAGAAGCTAATCTTGAGAATGGTAAGCTTTGAACCCATACAGATCCTGGTCCTGTTAAGGTAGCTAGGAACAATCCTTCTCCACCAAATAAAGTGTTCTTTATTCCACCTACAAATTCGATATCATAGTGAACATCTCTTGTCATTGCTACAAGACATCCAGTATCTATCTTTAAAGTTTGCCCTGGCATAAGATCTTTCCTTGTTATCGTTCCACCAGCATGAACGAAAGCTAATCCATCTCCTTCAAGCTTTTCAAGTATAAATCCTTCTCCACCAAAGAATCCTACGCTTAATTTTCGTCTAAAGTCAATTCCTACAGATACACCTTTAGCTGCACATAAAAAAGCATCTTTTTGACATATAAGCTTTCCACCTAGTTTTGATAAGTCCATAGGTATTATCTTACCAGGATAAGGAGCTGCAAAAGAAACTTGTGCCTTTCCATAACCTGTGTTAGTGAATGCAGTCATAAATAAACTTTCACCAGTTATAACTCTTTTTCCTGCTGAAAACAACTTGCCCATAAATCCACTGTTAGCATTTGTTCCATCACCAAAGATTGTTTCCATCTTCATGGTTTGATCCATCATCATCATCGCACCTGCTTCTGCAAATACAGTTTCATTTGGATCTAACTCTATTTCTACGAACTGCATATCATCTCCATAGATTTTGTAGTCTATTTCATGTGAATACAATAAAATCACTCCTTATATGTTTATAATAATATTCTATTTGAAAATTTGTGCAAATAAAATATATTTTTAGTAACTTAAGAAAATTTTAAGTTATCTATAAGTTAATGTTAAAATATAATAACATCTTATACATATTTATTGTTCCATATGACGATTTATTTATTATGAGGACATATTCTTCTTTTTTTATTCTTTAACTTATATTGTGTTTTAACTCTATTACGCATACTTATCCATAGATTTAAATGAATCACAATTTACTAAAAAATAAAAAAACAGCCTAATTTCTATTAAGCTGTTCTAAATATTACTATATAAAATTATATGGATCTCTATTGGTTTTTGAAACCACAACTCTTACATTCTTATCAACCGAAAGGATCTTTTCTGTTAACCTATCACATATATCTATAAACAATGGCCATTCCGAACCAAAATGTCCTATATCTAAAATTGAAATTCCTTCTTCTGTATAATCACTTACATAATGATAAGTAGTGTCTCCAGTTATGATACAATCTGCACCATATCTTTTAGAAATTGCAAAAAAATCTTGTCCGCTACCATTTATTATAGCGATTTTCTTTATCTTCTTATTTAAGTCTCCACTAAATCTTAGGTTTTGAATTGATAGTTTTTTCTTTATTATATTCACTAACTCTGATAATTCCATAGGAGTATCTAAAGAAACTAATCTGCCTATACCAGCATCTCCATTCTTTGAGCTATTAGAAACTTCAAGGATTTTATCAATCTTAAACCCTAACATTTTAACTATAGTATCATTCATACCATCTTTAGTGGAGTCTAAATTAGTATGAGCACTGTATACATTTATATCATTTTTTATAAGTTCTATAAGTTTTTTGCCTAATAAGGTATCCTTAGTAATTGTCTTAGGCTTTAGGAAAAGTATTGGATGATGGGTTAGTATCATCTGTGCACCAATTTCCTTTGCCTCTTCAATTACACTCAGGGTACAATCTAAAGCAACTAATATAGTAGATACTTCTGCATCACTATCTCCAACCATAAGCCCAACATTATCAAAATCTTCTTTTAAAGCTTTAGGTGCAAGTTCTTCTACTATTTTTGATATCTCAAATACCTTCATACTACAATATCTCCTTAAGTTTAGAAATTTTAACTTCTAGCTCAGCTCTCTTTTGTTTTGCATGAATAGTATCTTCTTTTATAAAACTCAATATGCTTTCATATTTTGATATCTTTGACTCTATAAAACTTATGAAGGTTTCACTTTTCTTTTTCAAAATTACAGGGCTTATCTCAAAGTAGATAGAATCATCAAACTCTAAAGGTCTATTACTTTTATTAAACCTAACTTTAAACAATTCATAGTATTTTCCTTCATCAAAGCAAATATCTTCATCAAGCACTTCAAATTTGCTACTATATAAAAACTCTCTTAACACTTCAGGGTTTTGAGCAGGCTGAAGTATAATGAATGAGCATTTCTTAATCTTATCTATATCTTCTAGTAATATATCTCTAGTTAAATTACCACCCATCCCTGCTATAACTACCGCTTCTACTTCATTTTCTTTTAAAGTAGAAAGTCCAGGTCCAAGTCTACAATCTATACTCTTCTCAAGTCCATCCATTGACACATTGAATTTTGCTTTTTCAATAGGACCTTTATTTATATCAGATGCTATAGCTTTACTGCAAATTTCATTTTTTACGCAATAAATTGGTACATATCCATGATCTGTACCAATATCAGCTATGCTGTCACATTTATCAATATTATTAACTATGGTTTGTAACCTTTTACTAAGTTCCATCAAGTTCACCTTTCTATAAATCCATCATTTGCTTATAAAAAATTCTACTATATTAAACATAACACTATCCTATCTATTATTGATATAAACCTTCTTAGGTAAATTTTTTAAAAAGTTAAGAATCATATCTTTGCTTCTAAAAACTTACCTACTTCAAGTTTTTTATTATAGATATAAGTGTAGTATTCTAATTTGTATAGCTAAAAATACTGAAGAAATAAGTAAAGCTATATAGATATATTTATAAGCAGATCTCTTGTCATACTTAGCACAAAAATATGCTGCATAATGCATACAAAATAGTATTATCATATTTAGTGCTCCATAAGTCATTTGTCTAAAAGCAAACTGTTTTCCTGTTCCCTCTACTACCGGTCTAAATGTTGCATCAAAAAATAGAGGCATACTATCCGGAAGCTTATTCATCAAATAAAGAACAAAAGGGTTAAGTGTCATATATACGATTATAAGTGCCACAAGCATAAATGGGAAAAGAAAGCTTTTTTCTTTGAACAAATCCCTGTTTTTATTGTATTTAATATCAAAGTTTTTTTGCTCGATATCTTTTTCCTTGAACTTAGTTAAAAATGAATCTATATCATTTGGTGAAATACCGTAACTTATCTCATCAGTATGAATATATAATACCTGTTTGCTAGAAGTAACAAACATATGGCTTGTTCCAACATCCTCTATCACTGATCTTCCGTAGTTGTACATAGTCCTACCAACCCCAGAAAGATTCATTCCCTTTATAGCTCCTGTTTGAACATTATATCCATCTATTTTTTCATATGGTATAAAAATTTTCTTTATCCCCCAAAGAGCATTTATCTCAACACCATTTGAGTGTATTTTGTATCTTAGAGTAACTGTCTGTAGTACATAAAATAAGCAATATATAGAGAAAGCAACAGAAAAAATCTTAACAAGACTTATCTCTGTATATGTATTAAAATATTGTACTCCAAAATATATTATTATATTTACAGCTATTATAAAAAACAACAGCTCATAAATGGCAATCCCTCTACGGGGTTTATAAATTTCCAAACCTACCACCTCAAAGTCATTATATCATAAATCTATGGCCTTCCTAACAATGTTACCACCAATTTTTGGTATTGTTTATAAATTGTTAAAGAATTCGCCCTACCTAAGATTAAAAGCACCATGTGTAGGTGCTTTTAGTCTAGATAATCCTTTAGCTTTTTGCTTCTGCTTGGATGTCTTAGCTTTCTTAATGCCTTAGCTTCTATTTGTCTTATTCTTTCTCTAGTTACGTTAAACTCTTTTCCTACTTCTTCAAGAGTTCTTGCTCTTCCGTCATCTAAACCAAATCTAAGTCTTAATACTTTTTCTTCTCTAGGAGTTAATGTATCAAGTACATTGATAAGTTGTTCTTTTAACATAGTAAATGCTGCTGCTTCTGCTGGTGCTGGAGCTTCATCATCAGGTATAAAATCACCTAAATGGCTATCTTCTTCTTCACCTATAGGTGTTTCTAATGAAACTGGCTCTTGAGCAATCTTTAATATTTCTCTTACCTTATCAACAGGCATATCCATATGTTTTGATAACTCTTCTGGCAATGGATCTCTTCCAAGCTCTTGAAGTAATTGTCTTTGTACTCTTATCAATTTATTTATAGTTTCCACCATATGAACTGGTATTCTTATAGTTCTAGCCTGATCTGCTATTGCTCTAGTAATCGCCTGTCTTATCCACCAAGTAGCATAAGTTGAGAACTTAAAGCCTTTTCTATAATCAAACTTTTCAACAGCCTTTATTAATCCCAAATTTCCTTCTTGGATAAGATCTAGGAAAAGCATTCCTCTTCCAACATATCTTTTTGCTATACTTACAACCAATCTTAAGTTAGCCTCAGCAAGCTTTTTCTTTGCATACTGATCTCCCTCTTCGATTCTTTCAGCAAGTCTGATTTCTTCATCGGATGATAACAAAGGAACTTTACCTATCTCTTTAAGATACATCCTAACAGGGTCATCTATTGCTATCCCTTCTGGTATAGAAAGATCTAATTCTTCTTCGATATTCTCTGATTCAGCAATATCACCTATTACTTCTATTCCCATAGATTCTAAAACTTCATAGATTTTTTCGATTTGGTCTGGACTTAGATCTATTTCATCTAATTCATCCATAATTTCTTTATATGTTAAAGTACCACTCTTCTTACCTTTTTCTATGAGTTTCTTAACAATCCCCATCTTAGCATTTTTGTCTTTAGCGTCAACTTTAGCGGCTACTGCTTTATCCTTTGTTGGTTTAGCTTTATTTGCCTTTTCAATAGTTTCCATGTTAATACCTCCTTCCGCCATATCCGTACTTAACCCCTTTCTAATCTTTTAAGTTTCTCGTCTACTTCTTTAGCTTCTCTTACTAGCTCAATTGATTCTCGAAACAATCCTTTGTCTTCATATTGTTTCAGCTTATGTAAGATTTCTTTTTTGTGATTTTCTAAACTTTGCTTTTTAATTTCTTTTATATAATCATTGATGATTTTCTCCATATTACTTTCTGAAATCATCGTCTCAATTTCTCTTATAAGTATCCATTCTTTTAAACTTTCACCATCATCACATCTAAATTCTATTAGGGAATGTATATCTTCTTTCCCTTCTTCAAATAAAGATGTTATTATTGAAAATATTTTTTTATGAGAATCTAAAATTAAGTCCTCTCTAGATATATGCCCAATTATATATTGATAGAATTCTTTATTTGACATAATTTTAAGCAAACTTCTTTCAGACTTAATATAAGCTGGCTCTACATATAATTTTGTTCCAAATTCTTCCTTATTATTCATGTTAAGAGAAGATTCATTGTTTTTTGTCATTTTTTTTGATAATAAGTCGTACAATGACTGTTCACGGAGTCCTGTATCTTCAGCGATTTTTTTTACATACACATCTTTTTCCACAGGATTCAAGTCAGCTATTATCTCTGTAACTCTTTCTCCATATTTAATAATTTCTTCATTATCATTAAAGTTTATTCCTTCTCTTGCTCTAAACAATCTATATTCTATTAGAGGCTGTGCTGAATCAATTAACCTTAAAAATGCCTCTCTTCCATTGCTTCTTATGTATTCATCTGGATCTTTTCCTTGAGGAACTGTCAGAACTCTAACATCAAACCCAGCACTTCTCAGTATTTCCAATCCTCTTATAGTAGCATTTTGACCTGCTATATCTGCATCATAAGATATTATTACTCTATCAGCATATCTTTTCAAAAGTCTTGCCTGACCTGTAGTTAATGCAGTCCCTAACGATGCCACTACATTTGTTATTCCATACTGATGAAGTGAAATACAGTCCATATATCCCTCTACCATAATAAAATATCTTTCTGGTATTCCCTGTTTTATAGCAAAGTTTAGACCATATAAATTAGTACCCTTTTGAAATACTAAGGTTTCTGGAGAGTTTAAATACTTAGGCTTAGAATCATCAAGCACTCTTCCACCAAACCCTATAACTTTTCCTTTATAATCGAACACTGGGAACATTACTCTATTTCTAAATCTATCGTAGACTCTTCCTTTTTCACTTTTTACAGCTAGCCCAGATTCAATTATTACCTCTTCTTTATATCCCTTCCTTTTTAGGAAGTTAAGCAAAGAATTCCAACTATCCGCCGAGTATCCTAATCCAAATTTTTTTATTGTATTTTCAGTAATACCTCTTCGTAGGAAATACTCTTTTGGCATTTTGACGTTTTGAAGATTAGAAAAGAAATATCTTGCAGCTTCGGTATTAATTTTATGAAGTAAATCTTTCTTCCAATTTATCTTACTCTTACCTGGGCTCTCACTTTCTAGCGGTATATTGGCTCTTTCTGCTAAAAATCTAGCCGCATCAAAGTAAGATAAATTTCTAGTTTTCATTATGAAAGTAATAACATTACCAGCTTCACCACAACCAAAACATTTATATATCTGTTTTTCTTGTGTAACTGAAAAAGATGGAGTTTTTTCACTATGAAAAGGACATAGTCCTGAATAGTTTCTTCCAGCTCTTTTAAGTCTAACTGTTTCTGAGATTACATCCACAATATCATTTTGTTCTTTTATCTTTTCTAAAAGTTCTTCTGATATTTTCAAGGAGCATAACCACCTTAAAATAAATTTATTTCTTTGCAAGTTTTATAATATTCGACATAAGTTGATAAAATCCTTCTTTATGTTCTACATTTTTTCAAATTTATTATTAAACTTTATAACTTCAAGTAATGTTTATTATTCGTTATTTCCTTTAATTTTCCTTCTTATATATAAATAACTAATATTTTTTTATGATTATATAACTTTTAGTCCTAAATTTATTAATAAATCACAAATTTAGGTACATATATTTTATTAAACATATTAAGACAATAATCATCACTCATACCAGCCGCATAATCAGCAACAGCTCTTTCTAAACCTTCTTGCTCCGAAATTTGTTGATATATGTTAGGCATCTCTTCAGGGTGTTTCATAAAATATTCAATCACATGTCTTAATACAAATTTAGCTTTATCTCTTTCAATCTTTAATATATCCCCAAGATACACTTTTTTAAACATAAAGCTTCTTAATTTAGTCATTGCATCTCCAACCTCGTCACTTAAAGAAACCTTTATATCACCTTTTTTTATGTTGTTCAGTGTATTTTCAATACAATCCGTTACCAAAATATTTATTCTTTCAGAATTAGTTTTACCTAATATATTAATTATATCTTTAGGGATTTCATCCTCCCTAAGAAGTCCTGCTCTTATAGAATCATCTATATCATGGTTCACATATGCCATCTTATCACTATATCTCACCACTTGACCTTCTAAGGTTGCTGCCTTAGCAATACCATTCGTAAAGCCGCTATGATGTTCTATACCATCTATAACCTCAAAGCATAAATTTAACCCTCTTCCTTCTTTTTCAAGTCGTTTTACTACTCTAACGCTTTGTTCGTTATGTCTAAAACCATCTTTTAAGAATTCATTTAATACTTCTTCACCCATATGTGCAAAGGCTACATGACCTAAATCATGACCAAGTGTTATAGCTTCAACTAGATATTCATTTAATCCTATGCCAACAGCAATTGTCCTAGCTATTTGAGAAACTTCTAAGGTATGTGTAAGTCTAGTTCTATAATGATCTGAAGACGTCTTTATAAAAACCTGTGTTTTATGTTTAAGCCTCCTAAAAGATTTACAATGAAGTATTCTGTCTCTATCAACCATATAACAGGTTCTTATATGATCTTGTTCTTCACTTTTTTCCCTTCCCTTTGTTTTGTTAGAAAAAGAAGCCTCTTTAATCAGTGTCAAACTTTCAAAACCTTCAATTTTTTCCCTTATAGTCATATAATCACCTCCTTTTATAGATATTCTATATATTTTCTTAAAATCCTTCAAAATTATGCTACTATTTATCATTTGCAATTTTTTTCAAACTATTACAATTTTATAATTATTAATATAAAATTATTATTCAAATCAAGAAAATTTTTTTCTAAAATTTTATTCCCTTACACAAAACCCCCTCTTACACTTCAGTTTATTCTTGTTATATAAAGCTTCCTCTTTTTAATAACTTTTTGAAACTCAGATATTCATATCAAAATATCCTATAACCAATCATTAAAAATCAAACTTTCAGAGAGATCCTTTTTAAATTCATCATGATAATTAAACATAGTAAAAATAAAATTATAAAACATACGTATAATGTAATAATTTTCATAATATTAATATAATATGAATTTTTATGTGAAGGAGGTATTTATGCCAAAGGAATTGCATGCAGCTGCTGCCAGCTTATTATCTGAATCAAATGTAGGAAAGCACGTCTTACCTTACTACAATTTGAAAGAAGCCTCCATAGAGCAAATAAAGTTGAAGAATACAGACAAGCAGAGAGCCGTTTATAAAATTGATTACAACAACAAAACTTATTGTTTAAAAAAAGTTTATTATACAGAACCAGAGTTACTCTTTGTCTATTCTGCTATGGAATGGCTTTATAGGAATGGTATTAATGTCCCAAGATTTTTGCCAACAGTAAATAAAAGTAGATTTGTAAATTATAATGATATGCTTTTCGTACTTACTCCATGGGTAGATGGAGAAAAATGTAATTATGACGACATAGACAACATAGTTGAAACTTCAAAATACTTAGCAAAAATGCATTATTCGTCAAAAGATTTTTTCCCAATACCAGGTAGTAAAATAAAGAAAGGATATGATGACTTATACATATCCATCAATAAACATTTTCAAAAACTTTTAATATGTTCAAACTCTGCATACTTGTATAAAGATAAGTTTTCTAAAATGTTCTTGGATAGCTTTGATAAAAACATAGATTTAGCAAAGTTAGCGTTAGAAACTGCTTCTACCATTAATAGAGATAATCTTACATCCTCCCTATGTCACGGTGATTATGTAAATAAGAATATTATCTTTGATAAGTCAAAAGGCATTTGGATTATTGACTTTGATAAGTGCTCATACGACTACATTGCACATGATATTTCTTATTATCTAAGACGACTTCTAAAAAGAGACAATACCAAGTGGGATGTAGAAATAGCTATCAATTGTATAAAAAATTATAACGAGATAAACAAACTGACTATTGATGATATTAAGTATATTTTAGTATACTTATCCTTCCCTCAAAAATATTGGAGAATCTCTAAAGACTATTATAACAACATAAAGAAATGTAATAAGAATTCTTTCTGCAACTTATTAGAAAAAACAGTTAACAAAACTGATTACCAACTTAACTTTATCTCTGAATTAACCGATCATTTAAGAAATCATTATGCATTAGATATATAATTAGAAGTTATATTCAAAATATTAGTGAACTAAAGAGTCCATTAATCGAAATTTAATTTATACTTGTTCGAAAATCCTGGCTAATGGGAATTTTCGGGTATGTATAAATTAATAGTTGAGTTAGGAACTTTAAACCCCATGAATACATGGAAATCTATATTTCTATCTATTCATGGGGTTTAATTTTGTAGTTTCCTATACATTAAAAAAGAAACCTAATTGAAATTAGGTTTCTTTTTATTTAAATACTATCTTGGATTTTTAATTTGAGCTTGAGCAGCAGCTAATCTAGCTATTGGAACTCTAAATGGTGAACATGATACATAATCTAAACCTAATGCATGGCAGAATTCTACTGAAGAAGGATCTCCACCGTGTTCTCCACAGATACCAAGCTTGATATCAGCTCTTTCAGATCTACCTTTTTCAACTGCTATCTTCATCAATTGACCAACACCTGTTTGGTCAATCTTAGCAAATGGATCTTGTTCATAGATCTTCTTTTCATAGTAGTCTTTTAAGAACTTAGCAGCATCATCTCTTGAGAAACCAAAAGTCATTTGAGTTAAGTCATTAGTACCAAATGAGAAGAATTCAGCTTCTTTAGCTATAATATCTGCTGTTAAAGCAGCTCTAGGAATTTCTATCATTGTACCCACTTTGAAAGGTATTTCTACACCTTTTTCACTCATAACTGTCTTAGCAGTTTCTACTACTATATCTTTAACATATTTTAATTCTTTTATTTCGCCAACTAATGGAATCATTATTTCAGGAACTACATCATAGCCTTTATTGTTTCTAACTTCAATAGCAGCTTCGATAACAGCTCTTGTTTGCATTTCAGCTATTTCTGGGTATGAAACAGCCAAACGGCATCCTCTATGACCCATCATTGGGTTGAATTCATGTAACTCCTCACAAGTTGCTTTAAGCTCCTCATAAGTTATATCCATTTCCTTAGCTAAAGCTATGATATCTTCTTCAGCTTGAGGTAAGAATTCATGTAGTGGTGGATCTAAGAATCTTATAGTAGCTGGTCTTCCTTCTAGAGCCTCGTACATAGATGCGAAATCGCCTCTTTGCATTGGAAGAAGCTTATCTAAAGCTTTTCTTCTTTGCTCTACAGTCTTAGCAACTATCATTTCTCTAACAGCAGCAATTCTATCTTCAGCGAAGAACATGTGCTCTGTTCTGCATAGTCCAATACCTTCTGCACCAAATTCTACTGCTTGAACTGTATCTCTTGGTGTATCAGCGTTTGTTCTAACTTTTAACTTTCTTGTTTCATCAGCCCATCCCATAAATGTTGCGAAATACCCGCTTATTTCAGGTGAAACTGTCTTTATAGCTTGAGCATATATATTACCTGTTGAACCATCTATTGATATCCAATCATTAGCAGTTAAAGTCTTACCTGCAACTTCTAATGTTCTATTAGCTTCGCTAATCTTTAATTCTCCACAACCAGCAACGCAACAAGTTCCCATACCTCTAGCAACAACTGCAGCATGTGATGTCATACCACCTCTTACAGTTAAGATACCTCTTGCAGCTATCATACCTTCTATATCTTCTGGAGATGTTTCAAGTCTTACTAAAACTACAGTTTCTCCATTTGCTGCTCTTTCTTTAGCTTCTTCAGCTGAGAATGCTATTTTTCCACATGCAGCACCTGGTGAAGCTGGTAACCCCTTAGCTACAACTTCAACCTTTTTCATTTCAGCAGGGTCAAAAGTTGGATGAAGTAATGAGTCTAATTGCTTTGGATCAACTTTTAGAAGTGCTTCTTCCTTTGTAAGCATTCCTTCTTCAACTAGATCTACAGCAATCTTTAATGCTGATTGAGCAGTTCTCTTACCATTTCTAGTTTGTAAGAAATATAAAGTTCCTTCTTCTATTGTGAACTCCATATCTTGCATATCTCTATAATGTTTTTCTAAAGTATTAACTATGTCTTCGAATTGCTTATAAATTTCAGGATTTTGTTCCTGTAATTTAGCAATTGGTTGAGGAGTTCTTATACCAGCAACAACGTCCTCACCTTGAGCATTCATTAAGTACTCACCATATATTGCATTTTCTCCTGTAGAAGGGTCTCTTGAGAACGCAACTCCTGTACCTGATGTTTCTCCTTTATTACCGAAAACCATCTCTTGAACGTTTACAGCAGTTCCCCAATCCCCAGGTATATCATTAAGTCTTCTATATACTATAGCTCTTGGGTTATCCCATGATCTAAATACAGCAGTGATTGATTCTATAAGCTGATCTTTAGGATCTTGTGGGAAGTCCTCACCTTTTTCTTTCTTATAAAGTGCCTTAAATCTTACAACTAATTCTTTAAGATCATCAGCAGTTAAATCTGTATCGAAATGTACACCCTTTTCTTCTTTCATCTCATCGATTTTAGCTTCAAATAATCTCTTTTCTATCCCCATAACAACGTCTGAGAACATTTGAATAAATCTTCTATATGAATCATATGCAAATCTTGGATTGTTTGTAAGACTTGCCATAGCTTCAACAGCATCATCATTTAAACCAAGGTTTAATATTGTATCCATCATACCTGGCATTGATACTCTTGCTCCAGATCTTACAGAAACTAAAAGAGGTTTACTTAAATCACCGAATTTTTTACCTGATATTTCTTCTAACTGAGCTAGTTTTTCATGAATTTGATTTATTATTTCTGGTGAAATCTTTCTTCCATCTTCATAGTATTTATTACAAGCTTCTGTAGTTACTATAAATCCTTGTGGAACAGGTATACCCAAAGTTGTCATCTCAGCTAAATTAGCACCTTTACCTCCCAGTAAATTTTTCATTGATGCCTTACCTTCTTTGAAGAGGTAAACATATTTTTTGATCTCCATCTCAATACTCCTCCGTTCAATACTATTTATATTAATATGTTTATATATATATACTTAACAGAGCTAATGCTCCGAAAGCTGACGAATTGAACTGTGAACCATAGATTGTATTACTTACCCTTAATTATTGACCATTTCCCATTTTTACAAACAATTTTGTTATATTTGTTTTAGATATCTTTCCAATTATCTTATATTGATCCTTTTGTTCCTCATCAAGAACTTTTTCAACCACCGGAATAGAATCTATTTCATGCTCTATTATCTTTTTTGCTGCATTATATGCGCTTTCTTCTTTGCTTACAAATATTATATTAGGCATTCTAGTCATTATGACTCCTACAGGAACTTTATGTATATCTGTTCCACCTATAGCTATCTTCAAGAAATCTTTTCTTGAAACTGCACCTATTAAAAAGCCATCACTCTCAACAAATAGTGTTCCTACATCCGTTAAAAAAAGATTAACTATCGCGTCATATACCATAGTTTCTTCGTTTACAAATGCAGGCTTAGACATTATGTCTTTAACCTTTATATTGGCGATGTGCTCATACAAGAGGTTATTCATTGGCTTCTCAGTATAAACATAACCTACCTTAGGTCTTGCATCTAAGGCACCAATCATAGTAAGTACTGCTAAATCTGGCCTTAATGCTGCTCTAGTAACCCCAAGCTTTGAAGCTAGCGCTTCTGAGGTAATAGGCTGTCCCTCTTTTACAAGCTTTATTATCTCTTCCTGACGCGGTGATAACTTCAATGTCCTTCCCCTCTTTCGTTTTAATAGAGGAATATTCTGATTATTCAGAACCGTATACGTTTTACATAACTTATTATATCACTATATCAAAGTTTGACTATGCCAAATTTTCTGAATAATCTTTCAAATTCTTTGAATATTCCTCATTTCCCTCTTATTTCATCTGAATTTTCTTATTTTTCTTTAAATTCCTTATTCTTTATCCACTTCATCAAATTTAACTGTATAGGTATAAACTGGTGAATCATTATCTACATGAACATTTTTGCCAGCAGATTTCTCATTTTTCACTGAATTGAACTTATCTTTTAAGTTTTCAGCCAAATCTGTTGCTTTATCCTTTAGATCATTAGCCATATCTTTTACATCAGAAACAGTCTCTTTTACCACCTTATTTACAACTTCAACAGACCCATCTTCTTTAGTTATTTCTATTGTGATCTTAGTAGCAATAGCTGTAATTATACCTATAGCTAATAATTGAGGTAAAACTAAAGCAATAACTCCCGCAGCAATTCCAGCATTAACCGGTACATCGATTAATACTTTCTCATCTTTTCTTATTTTAATTCTAGATACATTTCCCTTTTTAATTAATTCAGATAACCAAGCTTTAAATTCTTCTATTGTTTCGTATTTTTGTGAGCCTTCTTCTTTTTCGGATTTCCACTCACTTTCATAATTTTTATCATGACTCTTTACTTCTTCAATATAAATCAAAGCATCAAGAACTTCTCCATTATTTACTTCTAAAGCATTTTTTGCTTCAGCATAACTAACACCTGTTCTTTGTCTTACTTGGTCAACTTTTTCTAAAGTAACTTCACTCATTTTTATCACTCCTTAATATAATTTAGCATTTCTAAACTTTTTGGTTTTTTAGAATAATTAGAATTAATAATGTATGCTGTAATTTTTGCAATTTCATCTTTTACTGTCTTATTAATATTAAGTCTATATATTTTATCCATTGGTGCGGTATTTAAATACTTTAATGCACTGTATGCACCTTTAGACAAAGATATGCCATGTTCTTTCGGACATTCTTCGCACACACCCCCATAAAAAGACATGTTTATGTATGCGGCAGAATTTATACTTTTTTTACAGTATGCACAATTATCTAGATTTAATCCATATCCTGTAGCCTTTAATATTTTAAGTTCAAAACTCCTAATTAAAAGCTCATAGTCAAGAGCATCCGTATTTAATAAATATAGACAGGTAACAAAATCTTTAAATAACTTCCCGTTATCCTCTTCATCTGTTACGCATATATCTATTAGTTCACAAATGTATGTTGAATATGTAAGTTTTTCTAAATTATTTAGTAATCCTTGAAAAGAGCTGGTTATTCTCCCTTCTGAGAGAGTGTACAGATTTTTCCCTTTAAAAACTACGAATTCACCGTAGCATAATGGGAGAGTAAGAGATAAATGTCTACTTTTACTTTTTTTGGCACCCTTAGCAATAACCGCTATCTTACCTAACTTTTCTGTATATAACCATATTAATTTATCATTTTCTTTAAAATCTTGAGCCTTAATTACTACACCATTCGTTTCAAAAATAGACAGAAATCCTCATCTCCTACTTATTTTTTCTTATATCCAAGTTCTCTTAAAAATAAAGGATTATCTCTCCATTCTTTTCTTACCTTAACCCAGATCTTTAAGTTTACTCTTTCTCTTAAAAATTTCTCAATTTCGTATCTAGCACTTTCACCTATACGTTTTAGTGTTTGACCATTCTTACCTATGATTATTCCCTTATGTGAATCTTTTTCACAGATTAAGTCAACCTCAATATTATACAAGCCTCTTTCATTTTGTTTCATTTGAATTATATCAACAGCTATTCCATGAGGAACTTCCTCATTTAAAGTTCTAAGTGCCTTTTCTCTAACTATTTCAGAAATTACAAACCTTTCCTGAACATCAGTAATCATATCTTCCGGATAAAATTTTGGTCCTTCAGGAAGATATTTTACAATTAAATCTAAAAGAGTAGTTGTATTTTTTCCTTTAAGAGCTGATATTGGTATTATTTCCGCAAAGCTCATTGTCTCTGAATAGTTCTTTAGAGTCTCTGCAACTCTCTCTTTAGTATTTTCATCCACCTTATTTACAACTAGAATAACTGGCGCTTTTATATCCTTAAGACCTTCAATAATATATGAATCACCTCTGCCAATTTCTACATCTGGAGTGATTAAAAATAAAACTAAATCAACTTCATTTAAAGATTCTTTAGCTGAAGTCATCATATATTCACCTAATTTATGTTTAGGTTTATGCATTCCAGGAGTATCAACGAATATCATCTGATAATCCTCTGCCGTTAATATAGTCTTAATGTTGTTTCTAGTTGTTTGCGGTTTGTTGGAGACTATTGATAATTTTTCTCCCATTAGGTGATTTAAAAGCGTAGATTTCCCCACATTTGGTCTACCTACAATAGTTATATATCCTGATTTAAACATTTGTCCTCCTAGTTATTTATTTAAGTCTTCTTTTGAAAATATACCTGGTAGTATGTCCTCTAAAGTCTTCACTATATATTCTTTCTCATTTTTGATTATTATAATAGGGATCTTTTTATCTTTTGCAAATTCAGCAATAACCTGTCTGCATATTCCACAAGGATATGTAAAAGCATTTACATCTCCAATAACAGCCACAGCTTCTATTGTTTGATGTCCTTCAGAAACAGCCTTAAATATAGCAGTTCTTTCAGCACAGTTAGTAGCTCCAAAAGAAGCATTCTCAATATTGCATCCTTCAAAGATTTTTCCATCACTCATTATAGCGGCTCCCACAGGGAAGTTCGAATAAGGTGCATAAGCCTTACTTCTCGCATTTATAGCTGCTTTTATAAGCTCTTCATACATTTTTTATTACCCCCAATTGTTTTTTGGTGCAAAATAAATTATAGCACTATTAATATTATTTACAAGCTAGAGGATTTCCTTACAGGAATTTAATTAAATAGTTTAAATACAATTAAAGTTAGAAAAGTACCAAATATCGCTCCTACAATAACTTCCCATATACTATGAACTTCTGAATCCACCCTGCTTTGAGCAGTTATAAAAGCCATTAAGTAGCTAAGCATAATGCATAAAGGTTCCTCAGTTATTAAGGCTATAGCAGTAGCCAAAGAAAATGCCAGCGCACTATGCCCACTAGGCATTCCACCCTTAAGAGGAGTTCCTTCTCCGAAAAAAGCTTTAGCAGCTATTGTCATTAAGCATACAATTACTAAAACGATAAAAATAGTATATGGTTCTGACTGCCTTATCATTCCGATTGTATGATATGTCACATTGGTAAGTTTATCCCAAAATATCACATAACCAACCAAAATAGCATTTATTGCTGTAACCAATACCCCACCTGCTGCTGCATTTTTTGCAAGCTTTGCTAACGGATGATAATAATTTGTAGTCATATCAACAACATGCTCTATAGCAGTATTCATAAGTTCTGCCGCAATAACCATTGTTATTGTTACTGCTAAAATAAGGAACTCAAACTTCTTAATATCATATATAAAACAAGCAGTAAGAACCACAAGGGCTACTGCTATATGAATCCTCATATTCCGTTGGGTTCTTACTGAATGTATAATACCGTTAATTGCATAATTGAAGCTATCAACCAATTTTCTTACTTTCATATTTCCCCCTATTAAACCTCTCTAGTTATATTTAGTTTTCCAAGTATACTTTCTTCTCTTTCTCTCATAATCTTTTTTTCATCTTCTTCCATATGATCATATCCTAAAAGGTGCAAAATAGAATGAACCACTAAATAGCAACATTCTCTTGTAAAAGAGTGATTAAAATCTTCACTTTGTTCCTTTGCCTTCTCCAAAGACAGTACCACATCGCCTAAAACTAAGTCTCCTTCATTAAAGAAAGATGCATCAAAGTTATAATTCAAGTAAGCATCCTTGTATACTTTCCCCTTAGGATAATCTAACATCGGAAAAGAAAGTACATCTGTTTCTCTATCTATATCTCTAGTTTCCTTGTTTATTTCTTTAATAGAATCATTATCTACAAAAATCACACTTATCTCACAAGCTTTATCAACCAATTCCTCTTTAAGAGCTGCTAGTATTACTTCCTCAATTATTTTTTCAAACTCACTGTCTACTGACATCTTATCCTGTCTATTGTCTATAAAAATCATATTATCACTCCGTAAATCACTTTATATTAGATCTAGTTATTTATTCTTTTTCATATATTAAATATATTAAGTTAAAGCTTCTATTGAAATTGAGGTGTTACTACGGAAGATACTATATGAGCAAGCTATTAGAATTAAATAATTTTGGTAGGTGGAATAGCTTCAAAAAATCGCTAATTGTCCTTCATTAGTGATTTTTTTGCGCATCTGCCTTTTCTGAACGTATGTGAAGAAATTCTGTCAGGCGACATATTCTCACTTTTTACTCTTTATATATACTTTTTTAATTTCTTAAAGTTTTATATATAAAAAACTTATATGAAAGCTTGATTAATAAAGAGTAAAACTGCATTGTCCGAACGTAGTGAGCTATGCAGTTTTAGCTATGTAATCCTACCAAAATCATATTAATTCTTTGCGAAGCTCATCTAAGTATCGGAGGAGTGACACCTCAATTTCAATACCGTAGTTAATAGTATCTTAAAGCTTATCTTTCTCTGTTGGATATTCTATTCTCTGATGATATATTCCATTTAGTACTTTTAAAAAGCACTTAGAAATTTTATTAATATCTTTAAGGGTAAGATCACAGTTATCTAGTTCACCAGTATATAGTTTATCTTTTACTATCTTATTTACCATTTCTTCTATCTTGCCCTTAGTAGGATCACTTATCGACCTAACTGCAGCTTCAACACTATCAGCAAGCATTATTATTGCAGCTTCCTTGCTCTCTGGTTTTGGTCCTGGATACCTAAAGTCTTCTTCTTTTATTTCACCAGGATTTTCAGCATTATTTTTCATAGTTACATAAAAATATTTAACTAAAGTTGTTCCATGGTGTTGTTCAATTATATCTCTTATCACCTGTGGAAGGTTATATTCTCGTGCAAGCTCTAATCCATCTTTTACATGTGAAATTATTATAAGTGTACTCAAATTTGGAGTTATTTTATCATGAGGATTTTCCTTGCCAATTTGATTTTCTTTAAAAAAGTATGGTCTTCTTGTTTTTCCCACATCATGATAGTAAGATCCAATCCTAGCTAACACAGGATTTCCCCCAACCTCTTCTGCTGCTACTTCAGATAGGTTTGCAACCATCATGCTATGATGATAAGTTCCAGGAGCCTCCATAAGTAGCTTCTTTAAGAGAGGATTATTGGGATTTGAAAGTTCTAAAAGCTTAACTGTAGTTACTACATCAAAAGTACTTTCAAAGAAAGGCAACAATCCCACTGCCATAACTCCAGAAAATAAACATCCTATTATGACAAAACCTGATTTTAATAACACATCTAAAATATTATTTGAAAGTATCATCCCTTGAGTAAAGCATACTATAGCAACAATAATCGACAAGAATAGTGTTGAATATAATATATCATTTCTTTGTTCTATTTTTCTTAATGATGTAGCTCCGATAATTGAATTTAAAGCTGCTAACACTATAACTTCTGGATTAAAGTTCACAGCTCCAGCTATAAGTATGCAATTGAACAAACTTAAAACTAAGGATACTTTATAGTTTATAAGTAAAGTTAGCAGTATTGGAGCACAAGCTAACGGTATCAAAAATGGTGATATTATAGCTAAAGTCCTAGCTAATATCAATGAAGTTATATTAACTATATTAATAAGCAACAACTTACTATTATCCTCATAGATATTTTTGTAGTATTTGTTTAAATATCTATATTGTAGAGATAGTATAGCAGCAACAAATACTGCTGTAGAAAGATATATAATTATATTTATACCTGAGTTATTAAGTAAACCAAGAGAGTCTAAGATCTTTATCTGATCTTCTGTTGCAGGCTCTCCTTCTTTTATGATAGTTTGATTCTTTTTTATAACAATAGGCGCAACTTCTTTAATTGCTTCCTTCTTCTTTTCTTCAGTCTTATCCTTATCAAAAAACAGATTTGCTTTGATTTGATAATAACCTATATTCTTTAAAATATCCTTTATATTTCTATTGTAATTAGAATTTGATATTTCATTGTCAAATATACTCTTTGCATTCTGTAAGTCTGAAGGTTGATCTTCTTGTATATTCTTCTCATAAGCCTTCTCCAAACCCGATATTACCAAATCAGATATTGACTTAATATTTTCTTTTGGCAAAGCTATTAAGCTTCCTATTTCATCACTGTCCAGCTTAACAGCGGTTAATTTACTGACTTGATTTATCTTTTCTGCATCGGGTATAGTTGAATCCTTTAACGTGCTTATTTTATTAAAAAAAGTTCTTACATTATCCTCAGCATCCTTCTGTATATCCGTTTTTAAGGTATACTGTTGTCCATACTTGTCAGCCTCTGCTTGCTGTCTCTTTGTAGTTGCATCTTGATCAACTATCTCCCTCGGAGCTTTTATATCTACTTTTGAAATATCTCCCTCTCTTAAATCATATTTTTTGGTTACAAGAGAAGATATAGTACATAGATATACTATTATAAAGGTTAATGTAAACATAATTATTCTTTTAGGGTTTTTTATAAATTTAATAATAAATTTTCTTTCTCTACTCAAAATCACACCTTCTTATTAGGCTTATTTTCAGTTAACCACTTTACATCCTCTTTTAGTTTATGGTTTCATCGCTATATTCTGTTCTATGACTACAGCTACTTTAAGTCTAATTTTTCCCTCTCCAATATCCTCTGTGTTTACTAGTTTTTTTACAAACTTACCTTGTTTATCAATATCCTTCATTATAGAATCATATAAAGTATCTGAGGCTTTTTCTATCATACTCTCCTTGTCTTCACTTATAGGTTTAGAACTTTTCTCATAATATACTACTTTATTTAATATTTTACCCTTATTTTCTATTTTATCATAGTCACTAAATTCTTTTGTAGGTTTTTTTAGATAAATTTTCTTACCGAATAATTCAATGTATAAAGCTTCCTGTTTATTACCGGTCCTTTCTTCTACATTTCCACTTACCTGCAACTCAATTATTTTCTCGTAAAAAGTATTTGCAAGAACCTTACCATCAGCATTCACCTTATATTCGGCGCCTTCTTTTCCTTGTATCCCCCTTATAAGAACTTGTCCCTTTTTTACCAATTCTCCTTGATTAACCGCTGCAGTACCAGAGGTCGTATAAACCCTAACCACTTCTCCATCCATTTTCGCTACAACATCATTTTCATTAACGTTTTTTACTATCTCTGGAGGATTTATTTTTTCTTCAACTTTAATCTTCAAAGTTGATCCTTCTATTCTGGCTCTCACCCACATTATCTCTCCATTTCCATCTTCTAGTTTCTTTTCCAAATCTCTAAAATCAACTAGAGACTTCCTTACCCCTGGTTTAATACCAAGCCTTGCCAACTGTTGTCTTATTTCATAAGGCGATAAATACTTACCAGTATCAACTTGAACACTCCATATGTATGTTGAGAGATAAAACAATATTGCTAAAAATAGAACTGCCCCCGCCATCAATGTGCTTCTTTTTTTCATCCTTAAAAGTAAAAATGTAATTCCTTTTCTACCTATTACTTTAACACGCGCCTTTACTTTTTTGGCACATTCTATAACTGCATTATAATCATTTAATTCCACCTCAATAGTTATAGTTGAAATATCTATCTTTTGAATATTTTTAGCAAGTATACCATTTTTCCATAGAAGATTTATAAACTTTTCAGGATATAAAACCTTAACCTCAAGCTTCACTATACCTTTACTGTACTTTTTAAAATCCATATCATCATAACCCCTCATATATTAAAGATTTAAATTTACCACTTATAGTTATTGTATTACCTCCTATAAATAAAATTTCCAGATTAACTCCATCTAATGTGATTGTTCCTACTTTGGAATTTATTTTTATTTCACTACTATCAAAGGATATTATCCCTTTGTGATTTTCAATAATAATCTCATTATCACCAGTTATAACTATTTTAGGAATATTAAGCACGATATCACGTGGCAAATCTAGTTTTTCTGCCAGTCCCTCTTTAACTTTATCTATTTTACGCTCCATTCATAAAACTCCCGATAAGTACTTTCATATTAGTTTATGAGTCGAACGCTTTATAAATGCTAATTTTATACATTGCATTTTGAAAATGTATATTAAAGATAAAACACTTCAATCTGAAATCTATTTTCAAAACTCCGCAGGTTTCTGAGAGGATAATTTGAAAATATAAGTTTAATTATGAAATGGTTCATCTATAATAAAAAAACTCTATACCTTTTAATTATGATAATATAATCAAAAGGTATAGAGTTTTTTTAAGGGCTACTTATTTTTTTTAATTATTATTAAATTTAATTTATTACTATCTAAAGTTTAAGGCTAAAAAACAAAAAAGAACTCAAATTGAGTTCTTTTTTATTTATTTAAATAATCTTTTACCATTTGACTAACAAGTTTACCATCAGCTCTACCTACTATTTTAGGTCTTACCGCTGACATAACCTTACCCATGTCTTTCATGTTATTCGCGCCCACTTCGATAGCTGCTTCTCTGATGATTTCTAAAATTTCGTCTTCACTTAACTGCTGAGGAAGGTAATTTAACAAAATCTGGATTTCAGCATTTACTTTGTCTACAAGATCTTGTCTATTTCCCTTTTCGAATTCAAGCATAGACTCTCTTCTTTGCTTGACTTCTCTAGATAGAATTTCTATAACTCGTTCGTCCTCAAGCTGTACTACTTCAGTTTTTTCAACTAAAAGTACTGCAGACCTAGCAGTGCTTAATGTTTCAGCTTTAAATTTATCTCTCGCCTTTAAGGCTTGCTTCCAGTCTTCTTGAAGTCTTTCTTTTATTGTTGGCATCATTCTACCTTCTTCCAAAGAAATTCTTACTTAAACTTTCTTTTTCTAGCAGCTTCTGACTTTTTCTTTCTCTTTACGCTTGGCTTTTCATAGTGTTCTCTTTTTCTAACTTCAGAAAGAACACCCGCTCTAGCACATTGTCTTTTAAATCTTCTAAGTGCTTGATCTAATGATTCGTTTTCTCTAACTCTAATTTCTGACATTCCTTTTTTCCCTCCCTCCGCTAGCTATATACTGTTCTAATATATCACAGCTGTGGGCTTAACAACACACGCTATATTATACAATAGAGCTTTCAATACTGTCAAGAATTTCATCGCTAATTTTACGTAGTTTTTAACCTGGAGGCCATTTTAATTCTCTTCCACCTAACACATGAAAATGCATGTGATTAACTGTTTGTCCTCCATCCTTACCACAGTTATTAACAACTCTATATCCAGAATCTGCTATGTTAAGCTCTCTTACTAGTTTATTAATAACACTGAATATATGTGCAATCACTTTATTGGTTTCATCATCAATATGATTAACACTTTCTATATGTTTTTTAGGAATCACTAGAAAGTGTGTTGGAGCCTCAGGACTAATGTCATTGAAAGCTATCACATCTTCATCTTCATATATTTTTTTTGAAGGTATCTCACCTTTTGCTATTTTACAAAAGATACAATTTTCCATAATAGTTCACCTCCTTTTAAAAACTACAAAACTCTTACCAGTTGATAGCAAAAATATCTTTCTAAATATATCTTACCACTAAAAACAGTAATTTAACCATAATATTCTAAACAAAAACTATATTATTTCTCCAATAGCATAATCATTTTTATTTTCTAAAAGCTTTGTTGGCATTATCTTACCTATCACAGAATCACAATCAAATTTTGCAACTACTTTTACATAATTTTCAGTATATCCTTCGTAATAACCTTCCATTGATTGAACTGCTTGCTCAAATAATACCTTTTGCTCTGTTTCTATTAAACCTTCGGTGAACTTACCTTCATTATATTCATTTAATTCAATTAAAAGTTTACTTCTTTCTTCTTTGATATTTCCGTCAACTTGTTTTTCCATTGTTGCAGCCCTTGTACCTTTTCTTGGACTGTATTTAAACACATGAGTTTTCGTTAGTTTAATATCTTTTAAGAATTCATAAGTTTCTTTAAATTCTACCTCAGATTCACCTGGGAAACCAACAATTACATCAGTAGTTATGGATACATCCGCAAAAGAGTTTCTTAATATGTTAACTATATCTTTATAATCTTTAGCTGTATATTTTCTATTCATTCTTCTTAAAGTTTCATCTGAACCACTTTGTAAGGAAAGATGGAAATGATGGCATAATTTTTTTAGCTTTGATATACGAGCCACTACTTCTTCAGTAAAGAATGTAGGATCAATTGAACCTATTCTTACTCTTTCAATACCGTCTATTGCTTCAATAACTTCTAATATATCCACTAAAGTAATCTTTTCTTCTAAGTCAACTCCGTAAGAAGCAGTATGTATACCTGATAGTATTATTTCCTTAAAACCATGCTCTGAAAGCTTTTGTACTTCTTCCTTTATTTTTTCAGGATCCTTAGAACAAACAGCCCCTCTAGCATATGGAATTAAACAGTAAGAGCAAAATCTATTGCAGCCATCTTGTATCTTTAAAAAAGCTCTAGTTTTATCTTGATATTCTTCTATATTTAAATCTTCAAACACATTGTTTTTAAGCACAGGTGAAACTTGGACTTGTTGTTTACCTTCATCGATAGCTTTATTTACCCAATAAACTATCTCTCCTTTGTTTCTTGTGCCAAGTACAACATCTACCCCTTCTATATTTCCAACCTCATTAGGGGCGATTTGAGAGTAACAGCCAACAACTGCAATTGTAGCAGCTTCATTTTCACGTCTAGCTCTACCAATTATCTGTCTTGACTTTTTATCACCCATATTAGTAACAGTACATGTATTTATCACATATACGTCAGCAAAAGTATCGAAATCAACAACTTCATACCCTTCCCTTATAAACTTTTCTGCCATAGCTTCTGATTCATATTGATTTACTCTACAACCTAATGTAGAAAAAGCTACTTTCATTGATCATTTCCTCCTATATCTCCAAGTTCATATTGCAATAGAGATACTGCTGTAAATCCAGCAGTCTCTGTTCTTAAGATTCTTGGTCCTAAAGTTACAATATGAGCTCCACTTTTCTTAAGATTATCTATTTCATATTCTTCAAATCCGCCTTCAGGTCCTATAACAATAGCTATATTTTTAATTGTCTTATCACCTATTTCACTTATAGCATTTCTTATTCCATAACCCGTAGCATTCTCATACGGTACTACTATCATATCCATATTACCTAACATATCAATCATAGAACCAAATTCAACAGGCTCATCTATATCAGGTATAATTGTTCTCTTAGACTGCTTAGACGCCTCTAATGCTATTCTATGCAGTCTATCAATCTTTTTAAATTCACCCTTTAACTTTACATCCACTCTACTAGTAATTAAAGGAGTAATTTTCCTTATGCCTAATTCAGTGCACTTCTGTACTATCAAATCCATCTTTGTTGATTTAGGTAAACCTTGAAACAACGTGATATTTATATTACTTTCATTATTACAACCTAATTCTTCAACGATTTTAACCTTAACGTATTGTTTTGTAATCTCTTCAATTTCTCCAAGGTATTCTTTACCTTCTAAATTGTTTATAGCTATCTTTTCTCCGGCTTCTAATCTTAGAACTCTATAAATATGCTTTACGTCATCTCCAGAAATAATAGCATGTGTATCAGTAAAGGTCTCCTTTGGTGTGAAAAATTTATGCATTCCACATTCTCCTTAAAAGTCTATTTTACTCTTGCTACAATACAGTTCCATTCTCCATCTTTGTTCACTTCAACAACTTCAAAGCCTGAAGCTTCTAATTTATCTATAACCATTTGTCTTCTATCATGGATTATTCCTGAAGTTATAAATAATCCACCTTGGTTCATTGCTTGCTTAACATCATCAACAAGTATGCATATTATCTCTGCTATTATGTTTGCTACAACTATATCAGCTTTCCCATTTACTACATCTAAAAGATTTCCTTCTAATATTTCAATATTATTTAAATTATTGAAACCTATATTTTCTTTCGCAGAGTCTACTGCTACTGGGTCTAGATCTACACCTACAACATGTTTTGCACCAAGCATAGATGCAACTATTGCAAGTATTCCTGATCCTGTACCTATATCAAAAACCACCGAATTTTCTTTCACATTTTTTTCAAGTGACTCAACACACATTCTTGTAGTTTCATGTGTTCCTGTACCAAAAGCCATTCCTGGATCTATTTCAACTACGAGATCATCTCCAGCATTTTCATACTGTTCCCATATAGGTTTTATCACTATTCTATCACCTATTTTAGTAGGCTTATAATATTGCTTCCAGTTATTAGCCCAATCTTCTTCCTTCATTTCAGTTGCTATAACTTCACCTTCACCTATATCTATTCCAGACTCTTTAAGTTCTACAAGTTTTTCTTTAATATATGTAACCACTTCTGCTATATTATCTTCATCAGAGAAATACCCCTTAACAACCGCAGCTTTCCCCTTATGTTCTAATATATTTATATCTGCAAAATCCCAAGTAAGAGGCCCTTGCTCTCTTGTTAATATGTCATTTGGATCTTCTATAGCAACCCCTTTGCAGTCTAATCCATAGAATATACCTGAAACTGGTTCTAAAGCCTCACTTTTACTTATTACCTTTATTTCTATCCATGTTCCGTTCATATAAATCAATCCTTTCTTGCTTTGGTTAATATATTTTCTATCCAAAAAATACACACAATGTACTTAAATATAGAATATTTAACAAGTATTACTTAAATAAATACTCATACTACAATCTTGAACATATACTGTCCACTTAAAACATATGTAATATTTTAATACAAAATATTAGCTTATCACAACTAATATATTTTACACTTTACCATACCTTCTGTAAATATATATAGATTAACCACCTCTTCTTAAGTTTATATTTTTAAATTTTCTCACCAGAAACCGTGAGAGTTTTAAAAATAGTTTTCTGATTGAAGTAATTCATCTTTAGATGAACCACTTCATCTTAAATTTATAGTTCATTTGAGGTTCAAAATATATTTAGTTACGAAATAGCACCTATTTAAACCTTTTCGTAACTTACCCTTACCAAAAAACAACTCACCTTTATATAACTATTTGCATATCATAACAAGTAAATATTTCGTAATAGGTGGTAGATAACATGAATTGTTATGAAGCAATGAAAAGAATAATTGAAATTGATTCTAAGATGTTCGATTTAGGAAAATTATTAGCTAGTGCTAAAAATCCTGCTGATAAGGATAGATATGAAAAAAGTATCGATGTTTTAGAAATGGAATTTCTAAAACTAAAGCATCAATTAGAAGTCACTGAATTAAATACTAATATTCTTCTATAAATTTATACAACTCCCCAATACCTCCCTAAAACTAATTTTTCAAATGATCTTTTATTCAAATAATTATAAAAAATTATGCTATGTTTAAAGATATTGTTAAAATTAAGTGGTTAGGTTGTAGACTCTATATGCGTGAGCTCATTAAATCATCGGATAACTAACCACTTAATTTTAGTACAGCCTTTTAACAGAGCAAAAATCTAAAAGCCAAGAATACTAAATTGTATTCTTGGCTTTTTAAAAAGGCTTTCTATCCGAATATTTTTCCCATAAAACCTTTTTTATCTTTGTCTTTGTGATCTTTGTTCTCATTGGAATCATGCTGAATCTTTTCTCCTGATGCTTCTAAGAACATATTTAGAGCTTCTTTTTGTTTTTCATTAAGGCTCTTAGGAATATCAACTATTACATTAACATATTGATCTCCTCTTCCTGATGAATTAACTCTAGGAACACCTTTAGCTTTAAGTCTAAACAAAGTTCCAGGTTGTGTACCAGCTGGTACTGTGTACTTAACATCTCCGTCAACAGTAGGAACCTTTATTTCTGTTCCCATCGTCGCTCTTATCATATCTAAGTGATAATCTAAGTAAATATCAAAACCTTGTCTTTTAAACACCTTAGAAGGAGCTACGTTGATTCTTAGATACAAATCTCCTGGAGCACCATTGTTATCACCATGTTCTCCTTGTCCTCTTAGCGGCATTACATTGCCAGTATCAACCCCTGCTGGAACATTAACTTTTATCTTTCTTGTTTTTCTAACTTTACCTTTTCCTCTACAGTCTGGACATGGATCTTCAATCACATGACCTTTTCCTCCACACTTGTCACAAGCGGATTGAGAAACAAAGTTACCAAAAGGAGTTTGTCTTTGTGCTCTTATTTGTCCAGTACCACCACATTTAGAACATGTCTTTGGTGATGTTCCTGGTTTTGCTCCTGAACCTCTACAAGTTTCACAATTTTCACTTCTAGTTATAGATATCTCTTTTTCCATACCAAAAACAGCTTCTTCAAAAGAAAGATTAAGAGTATATTCTATATCATTACCTCTTTGTGGACCGTTTCTTCTAGCTCCACCGCCGCCAAAACCTCCACCAAAGATACTTTCAAATATATCACCAAATCCACCACCAAAATCGAATCCATCAAAACCTGATGCACCACCACCTGCATTAAAGTCTGTTGTTCCAAATTGGTCATATTGAGCTTTCTTCTGAGGATCACTTAAAACTTGGTAAGCTTCATTTAATTCTTTAAATTTTTCTTCAGCCTCATGATCACCAGGGTTTCTATCTGGATGATATTTTAGAGCTTGCTTTCTAAATGCTTTTTTTATTTCATCATCACTTGCACCTTTTTCAAGCCCAAGTACACTGTAAAAGTCTTTGCCTGCCAATTATCTCCACCACCTAAGTTATAATATTAAAGGGAAGACGAGTTGCCTTCCCTGTCATATTATATATTAAATACTCGCTTTGTTACAACTATTTATCTTCATCAACCTTGAAGTCAGCATCTACTACATTGTCATCATGAGCAGCTCCTGTGTTTGCTCCGCCTGCATTAGCAGCATTCGGATCAAATCCAGCACCACCTTGTGCATTTGCATCACCATATATCTTAGATGAAATAGCATAGAATTCTTGAGTTAAATCTTCTGTAGCTTTCTTTATAGCTTCTATATCTTCTCCATCTTTAACCTTCTTAACATCTTCAAGTTTAGCTTGTATCTTAGCCTTATCTTCAGCAGAAACCTTATCACCTAATTCAGTTAAAGTTTGTTCTGTTTGATATACAACTTGATCTGCATTGTTCTTAACTTCTATTGATTCTTTTCTCTTTTTATCTTCTTCTGCAAATCTTTCAGCTTCCTTAACTGCCTTATCAATTTCATCATCACTTAGGTTAGTTGAAGCAGTTATAGTTATATTAGCTTCTTTTCCAGTTCCTTTATCAACTGCAGATACCTTTACGATACCATTAGCATCTATATCAAAAGTAACTTCTATTTGAGGAACTCCTCTTCTAGCTGGAAGTATTCCTGATAGCGTAAATCTACCAAGAGTCTTGTTGTCAGCTGCCATTTGTCTTTCACCTTGAACAACATGTATTTCAACTGATGTTTGGTTATCTGCTGCAGTTGAGAATACTTGACTCTTTCTTGTAGGTATAGTTGTATTTCTTTCTATTAATGGAGTTGCTACTCCTCCTAATGTTTCTATACCAAGGCTTAATGGAGTTACATCTAGAAGTAATACATCCTTAACATCTCCAGTTAATACACCAGCTTGTATAGCAGCACCTACTGCAACACATTCATCTGGGTTAACTCCCTTTGAAGGTTCTTTTCCTGTAAACTTCTTAACAGCTTCTTGAACTGCTGGTATTCTTGTAGAACCACCAACTAATACTATCTTATCTATATCATTTAAGCTTAATCCTGAGTCAGCTAGTGCTTTTCTCATTGGCTCTATTGTTCTTTCAACTAAGTCGCCAGTTATTTCATTGAATTTAGCTCTTGTAAGAGTTAATTCAATATGTTTTGGACCTGTAGCATCAGCTGTTATAAATGGAAGATTTATTATAGTTTGAGTTGAAGACGAAAGCTCTATCTTAGCTTTTTCAGCTGCTTCTTTAAGTCTTTGTAAAGCCATCTTATCATTTCTTAAATCAATTCCATGTTGTGATTTAAAATCAGCTGCTATATAATCTATAATCTTTTGATCAAAGTCATCTCCACCAAGGCGAGTATCTCCGTTTGTCGCTTTAACTTCAAATACTCCATCACCAAGTTCAAGTATTGATACGTCGAAAGTACCACCACCTAAGTCATAAACAAATATTTTATGACTATGGTCTGTCTTATCAAGACCGTAAGCTAATGATGCTGCAGTTGGTTCGTTTATTATTCTTAAAACTTCAAGACCAGCTATCTTACCTGCATCTTTAGTCGCTTGTCTTTGTGAGTCATTGAAATATGCTGGAACCGTTATAACTGCTTGAGTTACAGTTTCTCCCAAGTATGCTTCAGCATCAGCCTTTATCTTTTGAAGAACCATAGCTGATATTTCTTGTGGAGTATAGTCCTTACCATCAATAGTAGTCTTATGGTTAGTTCCCATATGTCTCTTTATTGATATTATTGTTTTATCTGGATTTGTAATCGCTTGTCTTTTAGCTACTTGACCAACTAATCTTTCTCCGTTAGCTTGGAAAGATACTACTGAAGGAGTTGTTCTTGCACCTTCTGAGTTTGCTATAACTACAGGTTCTCCTCCTTCCATAACAGCTACACAAGAATTAGTTGTTCCTAAATCGATACCTATAACCTTTGACATTTGCTATTTCCTCCTCATTAATCACGAATTTAATTAATTTATTCAAATAAAAGTATGTTTACTAGTTTGCTACTTTAACCATAGTGAACCTAAGAACCTTGCTACCTTTTTTATAGCCTTTTTGAAAGACATCTGCTATGGTGTTGGCACCTAAATTTCCATCTTCTATATGCATTACTGCTTGATGTAAATTCGGGTCAAATTCACCGTTAGCTTCTATTTCCTCTACTCCTAGTTTTTCAAAGGCATTTTTGAACTGCCTTACAGTCATGTCTACACCCTTTTTAAGGTCATCAACACTTCCATCAACAGTTACAGCTCTTTCAAGATTATCTAATACTGGGAACATTTCTTTAAGTACGTCCTCACAAGCATCAGTATAAATACCTTCTTTTTCTTTAGAAGTTCTCTTTCTAAAGTTTTCATACTCTGCATTTAATCTTAAAAGTCTTTCTTTTAATGCATCTAATTCATTGTTTAATTTCGAGTTTTCATTCTTAAGTTTTGTTATTTCATCTTTAAAAGATGTAACATTGTCGTTACTACTTTCAAATTCAATATCTTCTAAAATCTCACCTTCTAGAACTTCTTCTAGAGTATCTTTTTCTTCTAAATTTTCATTTTCAACTTCTGAAGTATTTACATCTTCTTGTTCATTGATATTTTCGTTATTCACTTCTTTCATATCTTGTTACTACACCTCATCTCTTTTTTATGAAATAGGTTTTTCTTAATATATCAAACCCATTGCTATTCTTTACTTTATACTATAAAAATATAATTATTTATATTTATTTCAAGCGTTGATTCTTAAGCGACTCATTAAGTTCTTTCATAACTTCAGCCATAATGGATAATACCTTAGGATAGTTGATTCTTGTAGGTCCAATTAAAGCAATGGTCCCAGTATTTTTACCACCTAAGGTGTATACAGCAGAAATTACGCTGCAATCTTTTGCCTCAGGAAGATAATTTTCGTCACCTATTCTTATAGAAATATTATCATCACTTACTATCAATTTAGAAACATTGTCCTTATCATAAAGAAGAGATAATATCTCCTTAGCTTTTTCTATATCATTGTACTCAGGATAGTTAAATATGTTAGTTGTACCTTCCATAAATACTTCACCTTCAGATGTATTTAAGGTTTCATACAATGCTGGTATCAATGCATTAAATATTTCATCAAAACCTAACAAATCTTTTTTTAGCTTGTTAATAGTAACTAAGTTTATTTGTTCTATAGTTAGATCTTTAAGTCTTATATTCAATATATCGTTTATCTTTGATAATGTTTCTAATGTAGGTATATTAGTTACCTTAATAAGACTATTTTTTATAGCTCCGCTATCAGTAACAATAACACAAAGAAGGTTAAATTGATCTACAATCATAAGTTGTATAGACTTTATAACACTTTTCTTAACAGAAGGTGCATTTACAACGCAAGTAAGCTTTGTTAATTGTGATAAAAGTGTACTTGCTTGCTTTATCATTCTATCCACTTCAAAAAGAGCAGAATCTATAAGATATTTCTTAATTAGAAGTTCTTCTTCTAAACTAACACCCTGAAATTCCATTAATTTATCAACATATAATCTATATCCTTTACTTGATGGAATTCTACCAGCAGATGCATGAGGTTGCTCAAGATATCCTAACTCTTCTAAGTCAGACATTTCATTTCTGATTGTAGCTGAACTTATTCCTAAATCATATTTTTTAGCGATAGTTCTTGATCCTACTGGTTCTCCAGTCATTATATAGTCATTTATTATTGCCTCAAGAATTTTAATTTTTCTTTCATCTATCACTAATATCACCTCTTTTGTTAGCACTCACTTAAGTCGAGTGCTAATGACTACGATTTAAATATATTATTTATATAATTTTTTGTCAATTTGAATTAAGTTAATAAATCTATAGATTAAATTAATTTGAGCTATTATTTACAGATTTACTCTTATATTCTCACAATTCCTCTTGATTTCTCCTAAATGCTTATTTTGTAAAAATCAATGATATTTTTTTATTACCTATCCTCACTTTCTAATCTATATTTTTTATATATACTTATAACTATATTTCTTATCTACAAGCACTTATCTGCTCATAATCAACTTAATATCCCCATTTTCTCTCCACAAAATTCAAAAGAATGTATGAATTTATATAGCATATGAATTCATACATTCTTTTATATTTTAACAGCACCTATATTTTTTATTTAATTTAACATAAAATCACTCATAACATAATTTGATAGTTCTATTCCTTTTTCACTTAAGAAAATCATACCACTTTCTCTTATTAAAAGCCCTTCTTTTACATGTTTATCTATAACATCTTTAAAAACATCATCTATAGAAATCTTAAATCTTTTCTTAAACTTATCCTCTGATATTCCTTCTAATTTCCTTAGTCCCATAAACATAAATTCTTCAATATTATCTTCTGATGAATTTTTTATTACTTCTTCATATTCTTCTAAATTCTTTTCAATTGCTTCCATATATTTGTTCATATTGGATAAATTTTTATATCTTATTCCACTTATATATGAGGACGCCCCTGTACCGCAGGCTATATAATCTTCTAAATTCCAATATACTAAGTTATGTTTGCATTCTTTTCCTTCCTTAGCATAATTAGAAATCTCATACCTATCGTACCCACTATCTTTTAATAACGAATGTGTCAAATCATTCATCTCTCGTTCTTGATCTTCTGTTGGAAGATTTAGTTTATTTTGCTCGTACCATCTATAAAAAACCGTATCTTCCTCTACTATGAGGCTATAAGCTGATATGTGCTCTGGATTTAATTTTATTATCTTACTTAGGCTTTCCTTCCATTGGTCAACCTTTTGACCAGGAAGCCCGTACATAAGATCCACATTTATATTATCAAACCCTTTGCTTCTAGCTAGATGATAGTTTTCTTCAAATTCCTTATAGTTGTGTATTCGACCTATGACAGTTAATAGATTATCTTGACATGCCTGTAACCCAAGTGAAAGCCTATTAACTTTATTTTTCTTCATAACTTCTAAAATTTCATCATTCAAGGTTCCTGGATTGCACTCAACAGTGTATTCAATGTCTTTTGAAAGATTTAAGCTTCCTATACACTTTAAAAGTTCTTCAAATAGAGGTAAATATAAATAGGTGGGAGTTCCCCCACCTATAAAAACACTTGTAATTTCATATTTTTGAGCTTTTCTATTTATTTCTTCTATAAGAGCTTTAGTATATCTCTCCATAGCTTCTTCCATACCTTGAAATGAATGAAAATCACAGTAAAAACACTTTTGTTTACAGAATGGTATATGTACATAAAGCGCTATTTTTTCCATACTGTTACCTCCAATCAAATCATCTTTAGATGCACGACTTCATAATAAAACCTATAGTTTTGATATAGGAACTTTCTAATCAACTTTTAAAACAGACATAAATGCTTCTTGTGGAACTTCAACAGAACCAACCTGTCTCATTCTCTTCTTTCCTTCTTTTTGCTTTTCTAAAAGTTTCTTCTTTCTGGATATATCTCCACCATAACATTTTGCAAGTACGTCTTTTCTCATTGCTTTTACTGTTTCTCTTGCAATAATTTTAGATCCTACTGCAGCTTGTATTGGAATTTCAAATAGCTGTCTTGGAATTATTTCCTTTAGCTTTTCAGCTATTCCTCTACCCTTATGATATGCTCTTTCTTTTGGAACTATCATTGACAATGCGTCAACAGTATCTCCGTTTAGAAGAATATCTAACTTAACAAGCTCTGAAGTTTCATAACCTTTTAGCTCATAATCAAGAGATGCATAACCTTTAGTTCTTGACTTTAGCGCATCAAAGAAATCATAAACTATTTCATTTAGAGGAATCTCATAATTGATAACAACTCTTGTTGTCTCAATATATTCCATATCAATATATTTTCCTCTTCTCTCTTGGCAAAGGTCCATTATCGGTCCAACGTATTCTGTTGGGCTTATTATAGAAGCCTTAACTATAGGCTCCTCCATATAGTCAATTTCAGTTGGCTCAGGAAGATTTGTTGGATTTGTAAGTTCTATTAATTCACCATCTGTCTTTATAACCTTGTATATAACGGACGGTGCTGTAGTAATAATATCTAGATTAAATTCTCTTTCAATTCTTTCCTGTATTATTTCCATATGTAGTAATCCTAAGAATCCACATCTAAATCCAAAACCTAAAGCAACTGAAGTTTCTGGTTCAAAAGAAAGTGCTGCATCATTTATTTGAAGCTTTTCTAAAGCTTCCTTAAGCTCTTCATACTTAGCTCCGTCTACAGGATATATACCTGAGAAAACCATAGGAACTGCAGGTTTGTATCCTGGAAGTGCAATACTAGTAGGTCGATCAGCTTCAGTTATAGTATCACCTACTCTAGCATCTCTAACATTTTTTATTGAACCGGTAACATATCCAACATCACCAGCTCTAAGTTCTGAAATAGGCATAAATCCTGGAGTAAATACACCTACCTCTGTAACTTCATAAACTTTGTTTGTAGCCATTAGTTTTATTTTAGTTCCAACCTTAACGGTTCCTTCTTTAACTCTTACATAAGAAACTACGCCCTTATAACTATCATAAAACGAGTCAAATATAAGTGCTTGCAATGGTGCCTCTTCATCTCCACTTGGTGCTGGAACTTTTTCAATTACTGAATTCAATACATCAATTATATTAAGTCCAGTCTTTGCCGATATAAGAGGTGCATCATGAGATTCAATTCCTATAACGTCTTCTATCTCTTGCTTTATTTCTTCCGGTCTCGCACTAGGAAGATCAATTTTATTTATTACTGGAACAATCTCTAGATTATTATCTAAAGCCAAATAACAGTTTGCTAGTGTCTGTGCTTGTATTCCTTGTGTCGCATCAACTACTAGAACAGCACCCTCACAAGCAGCCAAGCTTCTAGATACTTCATAATTAAAATCTACGTGTCCAGGAGTATCTATCAAGTTTAATATAAACTCTTCTCCATCTTCTCTTCTATAAACAAGTCTTGCAGCCTGCGATTTTATTGTAATGCCTCTTTCTCTTTCAAGCTCCATATTATCTAAAACTTGTTCTTCCATTTCTCTTTGTGTTAAAGTTCCTGTTGTTTCAAGAAGTCTATCTGCTAAAGTAGACTTACCATGATCGATATGTGCAACTATTGAAAAGTTTCTTATGTGTTTCTGTCTATTACTTTGCATATTCATAAACCCATCCTCAAGGAATATCCTTGGAACAGTTTTCACCCCCATGTAGATTAAATCTTGTTAAATTATATCATAGTATCCAGCTTGATTGTCAATAACTATAAAATTATGTTATTTAACCACTAATCTTATTACTAACTTTTTCATAAAAGTACTCTACACCATCGCTAATTTTATTAAAAACCCAATAGCCTTTTTCTTTTATTATGCCAAGTGACTTCAGTTTTGATCCTATGGCGTCTATATTGTAGTACTTACCATTGAACTCTAACTTGTAACTTCCATCTTCATCATGAATCTTAACCTCACAGTCATCCTCTAAAAGACCTAAGAAATCCTGTCCAAATTCATCTTTTAATTCTTTGTAATCAGCCTGTGATATGGAACTTACACCGTCTGTACCTTTGCTCAGAGAAGCTGTATTTATAATATTTATATTTATAATTCCCCACAGCATGAAGGAGATAACCATCATTACTATAATAATATTTGCTATCTTTCTCAAAAAAACACCCCCAAGATATGATTTATATCTATAAGGATGTTCAATTTTTGGAAAATTTATTCACTTATGCCAATTCATCTTATTTTTTACCATTTAAATATTCTGCAATAATTCTAGCAACATACTTTGCTGAACCTTGAGACTCTTGACTAGTATTTATATCTGAACCAATTTCTATTAAGATTGAATGATTGCTAAGATTTTGGTTAAAGGAATTCATACCTCTCTTATATGATAGTATACCTTTCGAAAATCCAGGAAAAAGCTTTCTAGCTGTTTCATTCAAACTCTCTGTTATTGCATTATTCTGCTGATAATAAGGTGTATTTTGTGCTGTTACAAACATCATCTTTGATACATTTTCACCATTTAAGTTTGTGGTACTAGAACTCTTACTTTCTGCAGAATCTCTATGGAGATCTATAATCAATTTAAAATTATTACCATATTTATTTAGATATTTCTTTACAGTTTCAGCGGATCTTAAATAACTATCATTATACACCATGCTATGCATTGTCTTATCATGGATAACTGATATCCCATAATTTTCAAGTTCTTTTTCTAATTGAGTTCCAACACCTACAACACTATACTGTTCCTCAGTGGAATCAGCACCAGCAGGCTTATATGCCTCAGTTGTATGAGTATGATATATTAAGATTTCTGGCTTAGATTCATTTAATTGTTTTTTCAAATTTGGGTTAAATGCTGCCGATACCTTTACTGGAGTTTGACTATTCGGTTGTTGCCCTTGCTGCTGCTGAAGCTCTTCTGGATTAATTTTAGCAACAGCTGCATCTGAAAGATTAAAAGGATTTATTGTAGCGAAATTTTCCTCATATTCTTTTTCATCACTGCCAATGTTTAAGAATGGTATTTCAGCAGATAATAATTTAGACGGACTTACTATATCAGAGCTAATCTTGTCATAAATACTATCTCTCAAAGATATGTTCTTAAAACTACTATTATCAGCTTGTACACTTACGCCAAAATACGGTATAGATGTTTCAATAGCCTTGATATATAGAAATGAATTCTTTAGTAATGATGTTCTTACATTAGTAAATAACATAGTAACAGCAATTACTAAGCAGATACCCATAAGCAACATAGTTTTTAATGAATTATGCTCTTTTACTCTCCTTCTATTATAATACACTATATCCCCTCCTCATATTAAATATTTATATGAGACAAGTCTATAGATTATGTTAACCTAAATTACAATTTAAATATGATTTTAGTTATAGGTGTATCACTTAATTTTAGGCTACGTTTAAAACTATTATTGAAATTAAATGGTTATGCAGGAGATGCTTAACCATTTAATTTCAACTAACTGCTTTAACAGCTCCTAGTTATTAACTCATGAATTTATTTATATCATCCATATCTAAATTAGATTGTAATGCCATGTTCAATCCGTTAGATATTATTTTCGAAACTGAATCTATAACTACATCCACTTCCTTCGGAGTAACCATTAAATCTCCAACATGCGGATTTAATAAAGACTTAATTAAATGACTTTTTTCATTTTTATCAATACTTCTAAGCATGTTATAAAACTCTCCACCTTCAGTAGATTGACTCACCATTTCATCTAAAACTAAATCCATAGCATCATTTACTATTGTAGCGGCATCAACTACAGTAGGAACTCCTATTGCTATGACCGGAATGCCTAAGTTTTCTTCATTAATCTCCATTCTCTTGTTGCCAATCCCAGCGCCTGGAGAAATTCCAGTATTAGCAATTTGTATAGTTCTGTTAACTCTTCTTATACTTCTTGAAGCTAATGCATCTATACATATAACCATATCAGGTTTTATTTTATCTGCTACTGCTTTAATTATTTCCCCAGTTTCTATACCAGTAATGCCTAGAACTCCTGGAGCTAGAGCACATACAGGTCTTACTGATTCGTCAATAGAATCTGGCATTACAGCTTTTAAGTGTCTTGTAATCATTAGTTTTTCTACAACCTTTGGGCCTAGAGCATCGGGAGTTACCTTCCAATTTCCAAGTCCAACTACTAGCGCAGTCTTAGAAGTATTTGAACCAATCAATTTTTGCATACTATTATTTAACACTTCAGATACATCATCCATTATTTCTCCATCATAATGGGTAAATTCTGGTATATCTATAGTAATATATGTACCTATCGGTTTTCCAATCTTAGCCGCACCATCTTCATTCATTATCTTAACAGTAGTTATTTTTATATTATCTATCTCTTCTTCTTCAGAAATAATCCCATCAGCTTCTCTCTTATTTATTTGCTTATATAACTCTCGTGCCTCTACAGCTAAATCAGTTCTTACGTTTATCATATAGTCACCTCTATACAAAATATTTTATACATATTTTATCCCATAAAAGTGATAATTATTAATTATATATATTTCAAAGCTGATGCTGTATTACTTCACATAAAAATCACCATATTTGAGCCATGGAGATTTTTATCTTTAATCAAATCTTGCAAATATTTTATATATGTACAAATGAATTTCTACTAGAATTAAAGTATTTTATAAAATTTACATACTAAAATTTAATCTATACTTGTTGTATAATCAAGGCTTTTGCTGATTATTAGGCACAATAAATTAATAGTTAACTTAAGGATTCTATGGCATTAAGAATAGTATATAGTTATATTTAGTAAATTGATTTTAAAATTTTTGTATAAATTTAATGTTTTTTGACAACAAATAATATGTAATAAATAACTTACGTGATGTTAGTTTTTGTATAATATTAACTGGAATAAACTAGATTGGTTGGCTTAAAAAAATAAAATAGTACTTGAATTAGCCATTTATCAATGCTATAATATCACTTGTTGAATATGAACTCGTACGCAGATTTCCCCAAAGCTGCAGAGACCCTATAAAATTGAAGGGGGTGAACATGAATGGCAAATATTAAATCAGCTAAAAAGAGAATTAAAGTTATTGAAACTAAAACTTTAAGAAATAAGATTATAAAATCTGCTCTTAAAACAGCTATAAAGAAGTTTGAAGTAGCTGCTGGCGCTAACAATGTTGAAGAAGCTAAGGTTACTTATAAGGACGCTGCAAGAGCTTTAGATATGGCTGCTGCTAAAGGAGTAATCCATAAGAATATGGCTGCTAGAAAGAAATCAAGATTAGCTGCTAAGTTAAACACTATAGCATAATAAGCTTGTAAACCGGTCTAAAGACCGGTTATTTATTTCTCTCAATATCTATTTTTGAGCTCCAGAATAAAAACTTAATTTATGCATGTTCAAAAATAACAATGTTATTATTTTCGAGCATCCATAAATTAATAGTTAGAAGCTGGTTCTCAACGAAAAAAGAAGTTAGTATTATACTAACTTCTTTTTTGTTTTAAAATACTAATACAATTTTTCAAATTAAGCAGTTATACAGGAGATGCTATATGAGCTAGCTATTAGAATTAAATGATTTTTTGCGTAAGCTCATTAAAGCATTGGATGGATAACCACTTAATTTCAGGTACTTTAATAGTGCCTTTTTATTAAACCATCAAGGTACTCATTATCATAATTTCCATCTCTGTCTTTTTGTCAAACCCAGTGCTTTTCAATTTCTTTTCTGTATCTATGCACAACTTCATACAATTATAAAGCTGCTTATATGAAAACTTTCTACTCTGCGCCATAAGCTTTTCACAAATAAAAGCTGGTCTTCTTATTTCTTTTGCTAGATCATCTTTATTTTTACCTTTATCTATTCCGAGCTTTATTTTATATAGCATAGTGAATTGAGTTTGTATAAGAGATAATATCAACATTAAATTTTCACCTTTATTTATAAGCTCATTCATTATATCTATAGATTTTTCCGACTTCTTTTGGCTTATAAAATCAACTAAATCAAAAACATCATCTTCACTTTTGTGCGGAAGCATCTTTATTATATCTTCTCGAGTAATGTCTCTTCCTTCCGTATAGCTTATTAGTTTATCAATTTCTCTCTCAATTATATTAAAGTTATTTTCAACTGCATCGCAAAAATATCTTAATTCTATTTTACCAATTGTTTTCCCTTTTTCCTCAAAGATCGAGTTGACCTTTTTATATAACTTATCGCCTTTTAATTTATCTACTTTAACAACAGTAGCACTCTTCTCCATGGTAGTTAGTTTCTTATTCCTATTAGGATTTTCTCTTTTATCGTTTTGCAGATAGTAAAGAACTAATATACAGTGAGGAGGTGGATTTTTCAAATATTCCACCAACTGATTGTAAACTTTAGTTCCTGCAGCATCAGCTTTATCTCTTAAAAAATTTGCTCTATATACTACAACTACCTTTTTATCACTAAAGAAAGGCATAGTCTCACAGGCATTCATCATTTCATCAAAAGTTGTTTTCATACCATCTAATTTCACGTAATTTAAGTCTTTGAATTGACCATCCACAGTTTTATCAATTATTTTATCTATGTTTTCATTTATTATCATTTCGTCTAATCCAACAAAAACATAACAGCCTTCTAATTTTCCTTTTTTTATAGAGTTATCTAATCCATCTAAATCAATCACTGTTATCACCTTCAGAGTCTAATATATTATCATTTAAAGCTCTAGCATCATTTTGATCTAATATAAAGCTTTTATTTTCATCAATTTTTATTATATCATAGGATTGATTACAAACATAAGGTTGATTATTAATAGTTAGAATATAACTATTTTTGTTGCTTAATATTGCTATTTCCTTTTCTTCATCTTTAGGAATTATTGTTATACCATTGTATGAATACAATTTTTTACTCTTCCATTCTATACTTTCAGTAGGATAGTAATTTTTATTCAAGATATTATAATTGTACCCTGATAAGGTCTTAGTGATTAAGGCCCTACGAAAACCTTGTTCCAGCAATACTGCTTTTGTTTTGCCATCAGTTATAATAGTTACCTTAGTTTCAAATTTGTACATTGATAAAATAACAACAAAAGCCACCATCCACAGAACATGCTTAGCTTTTTTACAACCGTTTTTGTACATGTAAAAGCATATAAGCAACAATACATATCCATATACAATACTAGGATTTATTGTTGTAATATTCAAAGAAAATTTATCAATAACTGATATACCTCCCTGTAAAGCTATTATAAATACTTTTATTATATAAGCTGTAACCTTAAGAAGCGTTCCGTTCCACATTAGCATAAAAGCTATATTTCCCAAGATTACTATAGGCGTAAATAACGGTAATAGAAAAAGATTTCCCCACATGAAATTTGGAGAAAAGTTATTTAAGGCTAAAGTAGCTACTGGAAAGGAAAAAACTTGTGCTGCTATTGAAATACAGAAAGTATCACTTAGTATTTGTGGTAATTTATAGAGTTTTATTTTCAACTTATTATAAAACAGTAATATACCTAAGGTAGACAAGTACGATAAATTAAAACCTATATCATATATGAAGTATGGTTTATAAACCAACAATAGTATAGCCGAGAAGCTTAATGCAGATATGGAATCATACTTTCTATATACCTTTTTGGAAAGTTTAAGAATAAATATCATTAAAAAAGCTCTCCAAGTTGAAGACTTTCCACCACTAAATAATGTATATATAAAGCTTAACACTAAAGCAAATTTGAAACCAAGTAGTTTTTCTATAATAGAATATATCACTGCGATATGAAAGCCTGAAACTGATACTACATGGATTATTCCATATTTACTCATAAGCACATTTTGCTCATTTTTAATGTATTTTGTGTATCCAAAGGCAGCAGAACATACTAATGCCGAGCCTTCCTCCCCTATATAGTTTTTCAATATATTATAAAAATCGTCTTGTTTAGAATTAACGCTTCCACTAAATCCATATTCTAAAAAATTATATTTTTCAACCTTAATATTTCCAACTATACCTTTTTCAATATCTGGTTCATGCCTATAACTTCCATATATCAAATACTTACTTCCATCTTTAAGGTCTGTGTTCATTCCTTCAATTTTAAAACTTTGCCTGCCTATCTCTACAATTTTATTTTTAGGATTAACAGCAATTACTTTAAATACAGTTTTATATTCAGAATCTAAGGAATAGTATATTAAGCAATTTATATATGAAGCTATAAAAAATATACAAATAACCACCATGAACTTTTTCCCATATATAATAAAATGTAATAAAAAAAATGATGCAGCAACTAACACTGCACCATAGATATTTTTTTGAATAAAATTGAAAGTTATAATACCCGTTATACAAGAAATTAATATACTAACTGCCGGTCTACTTATCTCTTCGTTGTTTATAAATTTAGTTATCATTTTAAATAAAAGTATTTTATATAATAGTTTAATTATTAAAATTCTATTTTAAGTATCTTCACTTAAGAATCATTCAATAACTTAAACTATATATAATACTTGTTCCTTTCAAATAAGTGCTATATCATATATTCTTTCCACTTATTCGATAAAATTTCAGCAATACCACATAAAGCTATAAATATTATTGAAACTACTATACCTTTTACATCTGCTTTATATGCTATTAATAATGCTGCTGTAGTTATTCCCACATAAACGCTAATACTCGAAATCAACAACCTTTTTACTATTTCAGTTGCATTTAGCTTTATATCAAAAATAACCACTGCTTTTATTAATAGAAGCAGATAGAAACAGCTTGTTATCATAATTCCATAGTTCATACCAGCTACCAGCTTACATATCACTCCTATTAAGAATGTTTGACTTAAAGCTGTAGCAACTAAATAAATTGAACTAGGTTCTCTTTTTATATACTTATCACTAAATAAAAGACCAACAGCTAAAAGTGGAATTGTTATTATATTCTCTGCAGCTATCAAATAAATATCCTTAGTGAAGCTGAGATTTAATATTTCAGGGATTATTATTGATGAAATTTGTAATGCTAATAAATATTTTAGTAAGCTACTACCAATATATATATTTCTTCTTAATATAGTAAGCTTCATTTTTAGTTCTAAAAATTTATGTAAACAGTCTTCTTTTATATACACGTCTGATAATTTCTTCACTAAACTAGAGCACTTATCGCCATAAGATATTCCTAGTTGAGCTGCACTTAATGATGGAAGGTCTGTTAAATTATCTCCAACTACCGCCACGTTATATCCATCATTTATAAACATATTTATTATCCTATTTTTCATTTCATAGGAGATTCTTGAAAATACTTTTACTTTAGAAAGTAAACTTATCATCTCATCATCGCTAATAGAATCTAACTCAACTCCTGATATCACTTCATCCATACTATTAATTAAAGATATATCACTTGCAGTCTTTGCCGCAGCTATTTTATTATCTTCTGTTATAAGCATGGGAGCAATATTGTTCCTCTTTAAAGTATTTATTATATCATCACTTTCATCAACCACTGGATTAAGAAATGCCATTATTCCTACAAAAACTAAATTACTTTCAATATTTTCGTCTGGTGTCGGCTGATATCCAAAGCTTCGATAGGCAAATCCCATTGTTATAAGACCATCATTAGAAAAGTTATAATCACAGTTCTTTATATTTTCTATATCTTCTTCCGTTATTTCCTTTTCTACGCCTTCTTTCATGATATGAGTACATCTGCTTAAAACTTCATCTAAGGCGCCTCTTAAATTAGCTCTATAATTTCTTTCTACTTTATTTAAAGTTGTTACCATTCTTCTTTCTAAATCAAATGGAATCTCAAAAATCCTTCTTTGCTTAGTCATAAGCATTCCCTTATAAATACCTCTATTAGCTCCAATTCTAAGAAGGGCAATCTCTGTTATATCACCTTTTCCAGTATCATCGTTAACGTTATATATAGCATTGTTTGTCAGCAAGCCTATATTTATCATTCTTTGAAGGTTTATATCATTGTTATCACCTTCATCTTCGTTATAAACTTTTTCATCTGTATACATTTTCTTTACGATCATCTTATTAATAGATATCGCTCCTATTTTTTCTAGAAAAATTATATCTATTTTCTTTTGATCACTTAAAACTGAGAGGTTTATCACTTCAATTCCATCTTGTTTTAGATATTTTTTATATAAATATATGAAAAGTATTACTATAACTACATATCCTAAGGTTTGAACAGAATATACTTCGGAAACTACTAAGTTTACATCTGCACTCTTTCCAGAAACTGCATTAATAAGCAAAGCAATAGCTCCAGCAATTAATGTTGAATAAATTGTAATTGAGTTAAGCTTTTGTTCCAATTCTATGCCTAAGGTATTTTTTCTTATTCCAGAGCTGTTTAGTAAGGCCATATTTTTCCCTAGTTGAGAAGTGGCTCCTGTAGCTACCACTATACCTAATCCATCGCCATGAACAACTGTACTTCCTTTAAATACTATATTTTTCATCTCAGATAAAGAGTTAACCGCACCCTCTATCATAGTTTCATACTTTTCACTTATAAAATCTTCTCCAGTGATATTTTTCTCATTAACTTTTAATTCTTCACTTTCTATTACTCTTATATCTGCTGGTACTAATTGATTCTTTTTAAGAACTACAATATCCCCAACCACTAATTCTTCAGATTTTATATCTCCTCTTACGCCATTTCTTAAAACACGAGTAGATGTATAATCTAATCCATTTAATACATTTAGTTCTTTCCTGCTTTTTAAAACTTCATAATATCTTATTGCCATTGTTGCTAAGGCTAATAAAATTATCACACCTGCTTGTAGAAAGAAATGAAAAAAGATAAAAATTGCTGTTGTAGCCAGCATTATAAAAAACCATGGTTTAAGCAGCAACTTTAGAAGTATAGTTCTTGAAGTTTGCTCTACTGATATAGGCATTATGTTCGTTCCATTTAATTCTCTTCTCTTATTTACCTCATCACTACTTAATCCTTTATTTAAATCACTTTCTAATTTATCAATCACCTTACTCCAAGGAATGTTATACCATCTCTCCACAATTTTTGCTCCTGTCACATTTATTTGCTAGTTAATTTTCGTTTAATAGACTGTAACACTTTATTACATATATGTAATAATAGTAAATAAACTATCAAAAAATCATTTTATATAAGCATTATAACAGAGATAGTATTTCTAGTGAACAAACTTATTTTTTCTTAAATTCATCACTAAGACTTCGTTTTAGGATTAAATATTAGTCCCATTATATAACCAAAGAAGATTGCAGCAGTTATTCCGCCAGCTGTTCCTTTTATTCCTCCAGTAAAAGCACCTATTATTCCTTTTTCTTTTACTTCTTTAATTGCAGCTTTGGATAGTGAGTTTCCAAAGCCTGGTAAAGGTACAGTAGCACCTGCTCCTCCTATGTCTATAAGTTTATCATATATATTAAATGCTCCAAGTATAGCTCCAATAGTAACAAATGCAACCAATATTCTTGCTGGCGTAAGTTTTGTCTTATCCATTAATATCTGAGCTATTACACACATAGCTCCTCCAATTACAAATGCATATACATATTCACTCATTGGTATATATCCTCCTAATCACTGTCACAAGATAGCTTATCGTCATACTCAATAGCTACTGCATGAGCTATTCCTGGAATTGACTCTCCCTGAAGAGAGGTTGTAGTACTCATAAGAGCACCAGTTGAAACCAATAACAATCTCTTTATTTCCCCTTTTAGCATCTTTTTATAAAAGTATCCACAGGTCACTACTGCAGAACACCCACATCCACTAGCTCCTGAGTTAGTTTTTTGTCTCTCATTATCATATATAACAGATCCACAATCCACATAAACATCTCTTATATCATAACCATATTCTAATAGCAACTTGCTTGTTATTTCTTTACCAACAAGACCTAAATCACCAGTAGCAATTATGTCATAGTCTTCTGGAGTTCGACCAGTATCTTGGAAATGTCTATAAATTGTATCAACTGCTGCTGGTGCCATAGCTGCTCCCATATTTGAAGCATCTCTTATTCCGTAATCCTTAACTAATCCAGTAGTCACGTATGTCACTGCTGGTTTGTTGCCGCTGTGGGATAATAACATAGCACCAGCACCTGTTACAGTCCATTGTGCTACCTCTGATCTCTGCGAACCATATTCAAGCGGAAACCTAAATTGTCGTTCTGCCGCACTAAAATGTGAAGAGGTAGCTGCAATTACATTTTCTGCATATCCACCATCCATAATTAGTGATGCAAGTCCAATAGATTCAGCCATTGTTGAGCAAGCTCCGTACAACCCTACAAAAGGGATATTTATGTCTCTTGCTGCAAAACTTGATGAAGCTAATTGATTAAGTAAATCTCCTGCAAATAAATAGTCAATGTCTTCTTCATTTAATCCTGCTTTTTCTATAGTTTCTTTTATAGCAGTGTACATCATCGATGTCTCAGCTTTTTCAAAAGTTTCCTTACCATTGGTATCATCACTAAGTATTATGTCAAAATAATCTTTTAATGGTCCATCTCCTTCTTTAGGTCCAACAATGCTTGTAGTACAAATTATCTTAGGTGGATTATCCAGTTTTACTGTCTGCTTTCCTACCTTCTTATGTGCATTTTTCATAACTATCCCTCACTTTTTATGGCTTAAATCATTAGATTATACAGATTTTATTTTTAATAAAACAAATCAATTATATAATAGACTATTCCTACTATTACAGAGGTCCCAATGCCATACACCAATACTGGACCAGCTATAGTAAACATTTTTGCTGCAAGCCCAAAAATAAAACCTTCCTTTTTAAATTCAATAGCTGGAGATACTATAGAATTTGCAAATCCTGTTATAGGAACTACAGTACCTGCTCCTGCAAATGCTGCTATCTTGTCATATATCCCTACACCAGTTAACAATGCTCCTATAAACACCATTATTATAGCAACCCATGTAGCCGTATCGTCTTTTGCCACACCCCAGGATGTAAGAGTGTTAGAAAAAAATTCACCAATATCGCAAATAATACCGCCGACTATAAAAGCATTGATACAATTCCTAAGTAGTTTAGGCTTAGGCTCAGATTCCTTTGACAGCTGATCAAACCTTTTCTTTATTTTCTCTTCTTTTGCTTCCATATGCTCCCTTCTTCCTTTTTAAACTTTTTTAACTTTGGATACATATTTATATCAACTAGAACCTTGTATGATTTAATTATTGTTATGCCAACTTAAAAACCAAATTTCAATTATTATGGTTATATTTTGTGGAATTATAGAATATTTATAAGCACCAAAATTTAGTTTCTAAAAAATGCAAAATAAAGACCGCTAATTTTCATTATCGATCTTTACTATTATAATTAGTTATACGTATTAAGTTTTCTTATCATTAATAAAGTATCAAAGTTATTATTTAAATTAAATGGTTAAGCAAGCTTATTAAAACATCGGATGATTAATCATTTAATTTCATTACAGTACTTTGAAAGCTTTTAAACAAAAAAAACGGTGGTTATCCATCCGTTTTTTAAAATTCAGATAATTTTTTCCGCATTTGCTGAAGTACTTTCTTTTCTATCCTAGAAACTTGTACTTGGCTAATCCCAAGCATCTTTGCTACCTGTATCTGGGTTTTATCTTTAAAATATCTAAGAAGTATTATCTGTCTTGATTTTGGCTCTAAACTTTTTAATGCTTCCTTTAAAGCTAACCTGTCTACCATTTCTGCATCTTCTTCACCATTTTCAGCTATCTTATCGATTAATAGCACTGGTGAACCATCATCTTGGTGTATTGTATCATACAGGTATTGCATACTATTAGCGGATTCTAAAGCAAACACAATTTCTTCCTTGTCTATCCCTGAATACTCTGCTAACTCTTCAATAGTAGGCTCTCTGTCCAACTTTTTTGAAAGCTCTTCTCTACTGAAGTGAAGTTTTCTTGCTAAGGTTTTTGTATTTCTAGATACTTTTATAAAACCATCATCTCTTAAAAATCTTTTTATTTCTCCCATAATCATCGGTACAGCATATGTTGAGAATTTTACATTGAAGGAATCATCAAAATTATTGATAGCCTTTACAAGCCCTATAGATCCTATCTGAAATATGTCTTCATAATCATAGCCCCTATTAAGAAATTTTCTGCTAATAGATGAAACTAAAGGCATATTAATCTCAATAAGTCTATTCATTGCTTCTGTACTGCCCTTTTTTGCCTGCCTTATAAGTTCTGTATTGTCATTATAATTGAACTCTTCTCTTTTAAAATTATTATACTCCATAGATTATCACCTAACCTACAGAATTGAATTTCTTTTTCATTACTATCTTAGTTCCCTTTACTCCATTACTAAACACCTCTAAAGAGTCCATGAAAGTCTCCATAACAGTAAATCCCATACCAGATCTTTCTAAGTCAGGTCTAGAAGTATACAGTGGTTGCATTGCTACATTTAAGTCTTTAATTCCAGTTCCAGCATCTTCAATTATAATAGTAGCTTCACTACCCTCCAATATGGTTTCTATACTAACTATCCCATCTTCTTTCTCTTCATAGCCATGAATTATTGAATTGGTTACAGCTTCTGATACAGCAGTTTTGACATCACTTAATTCTTCTATTGTTGGGTCAAGTTGAGATATAAAAGCAGCTACAGCAACTCTTGCAAAACCCTCATTTTGAGATTTACTTAAAAATTCTATCTTCATTTTATTTCCTTCCACGCTAATTCCCCCTTGTTAAATGCATTTAATAGCATCGTTTATGCTTTCGTAAGAATTAATAATTTTGAACATACCCGATAATTCAAATACTCTCTTTACATTTTTATTTGCTGCCACTACACTTACTTTACCATTTCTCATTGAAAGTCTCTTATATCTTCCTATAACCATTCCTATTCCTGAACTATCCATAAAAGTTACTCTTGAAAAATCAAAGACAAGACTTTTCACTCCATCCCTATCAATTCTATCATCAACTTTCACTCTTATTTCCTCTGCACTATGGTGGTCTAATTCACCTGTCAGTGCCACAATCAAATTATCTTCAACTTTTTTAAAATTTAAATCCATAAATATTACTCTAAAATAGAGTAATTCACCTCCTTAGCTATTTTGCCAATTTAGTTTCCTTCTTTTTCCATAATTCTATCATAAAAATTTGTACTAAGTCAAACATATTTATCATATATTTCTATTTTATGGTATTTTTTAGTATAAATGTAATTATAGATACTACCAGTAACGATCATAAAAAATTAAGTAATACATAGTTTTCATATCTGTGTTAAAGTAAAAAGAGAGGCAATTCACCTCTCTTTTCACTTAATTACAAGTTCTTATTTAATTTTATTATACAAGGCTATTTCACTTTTTATTGAACTCAAAATATCTTCTAAAGTACATGTCTCATCAGCCATAAGAATTTGAATTGCATCATTTATATCGTTGATGGCATAAAGGTGGAATTCCCCATTTTCTATAGATCTTTCTACTTCATTATTCAGTATAATATCATTTACGTTAGATGATGGAATAATTACTCCTTTACCAAAAACTGTATCAATACTTTTACATACCTTATAAAATCCTTCTATCTTCTCATTAACTCCACCTATAGGCTGTACTTCTCCAAATTGGTTTAAGGAGCCTGTGACAGCTATATTTTGCTTTATAGGGATTTTACTTATAGCGGAAATCATGCAGACCAGCTCAGCAATAGATGCACTGTCGCCTTCAAGCATGCCATAAGTCTGTTCAAAGCTCACATGAAAATCAACAGGAATTCTAGAATAAGGATCTATAAGAGTATTTAATAGACCTTTTAAGATATCGATAGATTTTGCATGTATATTACCACTTAAATTGCTTTCCCTATGCACATCTACGATTCTTCCTACACCTTTATAACATATACAGGTTATTCTAGTAGGCTTACCAAAACTATAATAGCCTGTATCTAAAACCGATAAACCATTTATACTTCCAACTACCTTTGACTTTACATCAATTAACATCTTTCTTTCTTTAAACATTTCAATTATATCTTTTTCTATCAACTGTTCATTATAAGCTACTGCAATTATTTCTTTACGTCCTATTAATCTTTTATCAATTTTCTTTGCCACGTTATTTGCTAGTATAAGTATTCTTCCTATCTCTTCATCATCGATAAATATCTTGTGCTTATCTTGAGCTTTTCTTGATAGAAATTTTCCTATTTCATTAATTGCTTCGCTACTTATACTTAACAAATTGTTTTTCGTTTTAATTTCATCTATCATAGTGGCCAATGAATTTTTCACTTCTTCATTTATGAGCACATAAGGATTATACTCTGCTTTTATTTTGAAAAGGTTCTTAAAATCTTCATCATAAGTGTATAAAGTATCATATGTCTCACTATCCCCTATTATTATAATCTTCAAATTTATATCAATTGGTATTGGCTTCATACCATTTAGAGCTAAGAACTCCAAATAACCTCTATTATAATCATAGCTTACTTTATTACTCATAAGAGTTTTTCTCAAATAATAATAGCTTCCGGCGTTATTTAGAAGCGAACTTGCTCTAATTATCAAACACCCTTCATTAGCATTTAATAATGAACCTGCTGTGATAAGTGATACATCTGTTGAATATACTCCATTATGATTTTCATAATCAATGCTTCCGATCAAGTTGTTTACACTTGGATCCTCTTCAAATATAACTTTAGGATATTTTACATCCTTATTATCAACTAGAAGATTGATATTATTTCTATTTACTATTTCATCTATCTTTTCCATATCATCTTCATAGTTCATAGAATAATTTTCAATAGTTTCTTCTTCTATTAAACTGCAGACATTATTTAAATATTCTAAAGCTTCCTTTTCTTCTATAAACTCTTTAAATATATCTTCCTTAATATCTTTTGATTCTTCATCCAAATAACTTTTAAATATTCTCTTTATTTTATCTATTGAGTTTAATTCAATATCCTTTAACTGCTCCAAGACATCTTCTGCTCCAGTTTTAAGTTTACTTGCCTTTGTTACAATCTGTTCTTTTGAATTTTGTTCTAACCCATCATACTCTTTTTCAGTCATGGCTTCACCCTCTTTTAGAGGTATAAATGCAAATCCATTGGTAGTGGCTTTTACATCAAACCCTTCATTCTTAGCCATTTGAACAAGATCTTCAATATAATCAGTTCTCTTTCTCTGTATTTCCTCTATTATTGTTTCTTTTTCTTTATTTGATGATGAGTTATAAAAATTAAATATTTTCTCCAGATAAAAGCTTTTGATTGCTTCTAATCTGTCTTTGAATTTCTTTCCCTTACCATTAGCAATAAACAATGGAGTAGGATATCTAGGATCCTCTAGTGTTACATAACAAATATCCTTTGGACATGACCTACTACTAAGACTATCTTCAATAAAACTAATTATATTTTCAAGTTTTTCTTTAGAAAATAAGTCTATAAGATAAACGTTAAATCCCTCTTTCTCTATGTGTAAAGCAGTTTCAATATTCTTATAGACCTCAGTATATTCTGGTATAAACTTTTTATCCTCTGTTCTAGATAATCGATTAAAATCTACATTATAAACGACCTCTTGTGGAGTTAACTCTCTCTTCATAACGTCCCACTCAAAAATTGCAAAAGTTAATCTTTCCCCAATTTATTAGAGCAGTTCCCTCCTCTATAAAGTAATTTACTATATTAATATTCTATTTTTTTAATTTTAGGTATAAAATTTTTCAATATATTTCATCAAGTTTCATCAAAATACGAAAAAGGTATAGACCATTACACATAATCTATACCTTTTAATCAATTTTATATTTAATTATAGAATTCATTTATATTCTACACAGTAGATAAAATCCTTTTAATCCTCTGATTACAATTAATCAGAATTTTAAAACTAGCTTTAGTTTTAAAGTTATCCATATATATGTGTATATCTTAATAAGTAGAGTCAGATTTCTTGCCTTCACATATTTCTATAGAAGCTGATGCACCAATTCTTGTAGCACCATTTTCAATCATTTTTAAAGCACCTTCTTGACTTCTAACTCCACCAGAAGCTTTAACGCCTAAGTCTGGACCAACAGTTTCTCTCATTAACTTAATATCAGCTTCGGTTGCTCCACCAGTTGAGAAACCTGTTGAAGTTTTAACAAAATCTGCTCCTGCTTCCTTAGAAAGTTTGCAAGCAATTACTTTCTCATCATCAGTCAATAAACAAGATTCTATTATAACTTTTGTAAGCGCTTTCCCTCTAGCAGCATCTACAACTGCTTTTATATCTTCTTTTACATACTCATAATCTTTATCTTTTAATTTTCCTATATTTATAACCATATCTACTTCGTTTGCACCTTTAAGTATTGCATCACTTGTTTCAAAGGCTTTAACCTCTTTAGTATTGGCTCCCAAAGGGAATCCGATTACAGTACAAACCTTTACTTCACTTCCGTTTAATAACTTTGCTGCCAATTCTACATTGGAAGGGTTTACACATACTGATGCAAAGTTATATTCAAGTGCTTCCTTACAAAGTTTTTCTACACCAGCTTTTGTAGCCTCTGGTTTAAGTAAAGTATGATCGATCATTCTAGCTAATTGTTCTTTATTCATTTCTTCCTCCTATTTATTAAAAGTTTTAATAAATTTTTATATTTCATAGTTTTTATATAGTTTCAGCTTCAACAATTATTTTATTTCTTCTTAAATATATAATATTGAAGTAAGTATCGAAACACATATTCATTATAATCTTATATATATTTTTAGTCTACATCTTTATAGATGTATCACTTTGTAATAAAATTTGGCGATGTTGAAGCACCGTGTTGAAATTAAGTGTTTATCAATTCGATGCTTTAATGGACTTACGAAAAGAATTAATTTCAACAATATGCTTAAACATAGCCTAAAATTTAAATGTTAATCTATTTACTTACGAACTTTAATTCTTTCAGATGAGCAGATTATAGTTAATATACTTACTATGCAAAGTACTCCTTCAGCTAAAATGAAGATCAAATTCATTTTCTCATATAATATAGTAGAAATACCTATTATCATACTTATTATTATAAAGATTTTATATGTACTTCTCATCTTAAATATTACGAAGATAAGCAGAATGAGTTTTAGAATATACAGTGTACTTAACACTATAGTTTGACTTTCAGTTGGTATCATTCCTGCCAAAACTGGCACACTCAGCTGTTTATAGAAGTAAACCCCACTCATAAAAAAACATTCTAAAAAGAGAATAGTTAAGAAAACTACTCTATAATTCTTTAAGCTATTTTTCATCATTACTCCCTGTTAAAGTGGTACACCTTATGTATACCACTTCTTAATTAATTTATACTTTCTAAGTTATATAGAGAGATAATCCATCTCTTAGTTTGCTCTAGATATTATAGCCTGCTGCTGACTCACTAAACTGTAATTTATTATAAGAGCCATTATTGAATTTAAATAATTAGTTTTAAGCTGCTTCTTACTAAGTATAACCATAAACATAGAAATCATCAATCTAAAGCCTCTATCCATAAAAAATTGATAATCAGGAAGTCCATTCAAGTATTTTTCCACACTATAAACTTCTCTCATGAAACCATCAGCATCGTTTATAACCGTAGATGCAACACCAATAACCCCTACATATTGAGGCTGTATACTTCCAACATTATTCTTTACTAGTTTACATATATCAATAGTCTTTTCTAAATTATTATTCCATTGATCTGGATTTGTACATAATATTGTTGCTAAAGTTTGAGAACCATTATTAGTAGTAAAATCATAATCAGTTATCTTATCATAGGCTTTGTTAGTTATGTCCATATATGTACGACTACTCAACCCTTGAGTCACCAAAATCGCACATATAATATAGTCATCTGAAGAAGTTACATTGTGATATTCTTCTTTCATCAATAAAAAGATTTCTCTCATTCTTTCTGATACCGTATACATCTCTTCATCCTTAAAATTTTCCGTCAAAATCCATATACCTATGGATAAATATGGGCTTTCAACAAAACCATTATCTTTTAAATGTTCTTCCCACTTTTGTATTCTTATAAATCTTTGCTGCCACTCTTCTTCAAGTGATAACAATATTGAAATGACATATAAATTATTTCCCCTAAAAGTAGAAAACCAGCTTGTACTATCTTTTATAAATTTTCTTATAGCTCTAATTTTCTCATAATTTAACTCTTTAGCTGAGCTCGTAAGTATCAGTGCTGCAAAATGATTTAACAAATCTCCATCATACCTCAATTTATTTTTACTTTTTATATAATTATTTATCATTAAATCCACATTCTTTTTAAGTATACTATCCATAGCTTTACCTCTTTCTAAGTCCTGCTTATCCTTTTAAAGGTTATTAAATATCATATACTAATTGTATTATTTATTCTCCATAATATCAATTAATAAATTGTAACAATGTTGTTAATTATATTTATGATTATTAGTTAAGTTTTTGCTTATAATAAAGTATAAGGTTGATTTTCTACTTTGCTATTTTATTAACATCAATTGTATGCTATAATACTAGTTGTTTATTATGTTTTATAGGTTTTAACGCTTAAACTTAACTGTAGACATATGTGCTCTTTATTTAATAAATTTCTAATTCTTATAATTATTTTATTGAAAAATATAATTGGCATTATGTGAAATTAATTATTTTTTTGTAAACTAGCTAAATTATAAATATTAATTGAAACGTACATATGCTTTTTATATAGGTCCTACTTATCAAGATTAGTGTGTGAATACTGTTTTTTATCTATATATTAACCACAATTCTTGATATATGATAATTTAAAAATGAATTAGATTTAGAATAAAAGATTTTCTGGCCTTAGTTAATTGTTTAAGTTAAACTACTAAAATGGACTTATAATATTTGAATATGAAAAGGAGTTTTAACTATGGGTTTTAAGGAAAAACTATCGAAATATTATACTGACTCATACATAAAAAAGTATGGTGATAGAATGGCTCAATTTCAAGGAACAGTTATATCAGCTAAGGTTGAAGAAAAAACTATTCTTTGGATATTTCATACAATAGCAGCTACCCTAATAATAAGACCAGAGAGAAGTAAGGCAGTTATTAAATGTTCTTACAAAAAGAATAGATGGTTTAAAAAGCCAGAATTTATAGCAATTAATCAAGGTCATAATGTTATGATCCAAGGTTTAAAGAGTGATAAAAAATCAAAATCATCCGGTGATGTAATTCAGATAATGAACGTTATAAACTTCACTACTAAGAAGGATTTATTCCCAGTAGATCATTCACAAATAAAGAAAGCTAAACAACAGCAAGTTACTAGAACAAAATAAAAGAATTGCGAACCTTCGCAATTCTTTTTCATTTTGGCTAATATTACTTTAAAAATTAGGCACATGTCCATAAATCATTTAATTCTAACTGCTTGTTCATATAGTATTTACTGGAGATGCACCTAATTTTTATTTTTCTATCTAGCCAAAACCTATTTTTTGACTTTTATATATAGATAAACACTATTTATAAAGGCTATTACTCCTGAGAAGAACAGTACTATAAGCCATTGTCCTATCATCAGTGGTGTAGTATGGAATATCCCCTGGAAGAAAGGTATATAAAGTATGGCTAGTAGCATTGTTACCGAAATACTTACCGCTCCAACCAAATATGGATTTGTCAAAAACTTTATTTCAAATATAGAATGTCTTTCTGATCTACACTCGAAAACGTGAATTAACTGAGACATTACTAAAGTACATAATGCTAGCGTTCTGCTTGTATTAAGATCCCATCCGTAATATATGCCTACCATAAATGAGAACAGTGTACATATACCAATAAGTGTCCCTCTAACAACTATCTTTTCAGTAAGGCCTCTTGAAAATACACTTTCATTTTTTTCTCTAGGTCTTTGCTTCATTATATCTTGATCTGCTGGATCAACTCCTAAGGCTATGGCTGGAAGCCCATCTGTAGCCAAGTTTACAAACAATATCTGAATTGGTGCTAATGGGGTTGGAAGATAAAAAATTGATGCTAGGAGCATAGTTAATACTTCACCTATATTACAAGACAATAGATATCTTATAAATTTTCTAATATTTGAGTATATAACTCTTCCCTCTTCTACAGCTGCTACGATAGTGGCAAAATTATCATCCATTAATATCATAGAAGATGCTTCTTTTGTAACATCAGTTCCTGATATCCCCATAGATATACCTATATCTGCTTCCTTTATAGCAGGAGCATCATTTACTCCATCTCCAGTCATTGCTACTATATTACCATTCTTTTTGAATGCTTTTACTATTCTTAATTTATGATTTGGACTTACTCTAGCAAAAACTCTTATCTTTTGGACCTTTTCATATAGTTCTTTATCACTCATTTTTTCAATATCTTCTCCAGTAATTACTTGATCTGGAGTTGAACATATATTAAGATCCTTTGCTATAGCAAAGGCTGTATTCTGGTGGTCACCAGTTATCATTACAGGCTTTATACCAGCTAATCTACATCTTAATACAGCATCTTTTACTTCTAATCTTGGAGGATCTATTATTCCTGCAATTCCTAAGAATATTAAATTACTCTCAAGTGAGTCATCTCTTTGAATATTAGTATCTTTGTAAGCAGCTCCAATACATCTTAAGGCTCTATTTGACATGGAGTCAACAAAAGTTCCAATCTGCCTTTTCCTTTGATATGTCAGTGGTTTTACTTTACCGTCTTCATATATATAATTACACTTTTCTAATAATCTTTCAGGAGCTCCCTTTACGTAACATATTTCTTTTCCATTTTCCTTCATTATTACACTCATCATTTTTCTTGTAGAATCAAATGGAATATCAAATACTCTATGTCCACTTGCTAAAAATCCTTTTAAAGTTCCAACCTCTTTAAAATAAAGCTTTATAAGTGCGGTTTCTGTTGGATCTCCATGAAGAGCCTTGTCCACATATTTCTCACTAAAATTATAATTGCAGTCATTACAGAATACAAATGATCTAGTGAGCATTGGATTTGGAGGAAGTTTCTCTTCATTTAAATTAAATATTTTCCCATTCATATATACTTCTTTTACAGTCATGTTATTTTGAGTCAAGGTACCTGTTTTATCACTACATATTATAGACGTACAACCCAAAGTTTCCACTGCTGGCAGTTTTCTAACTAAGGCATTTCTCTTTAGCATTCTAGATACGCCTAAAGCAAGAGCAACTGTTACAATAGCTGGTAAACCTTCAGGTATAGCTGCTACTGCTAAGCTTATTCCTAGTAAGAACATTTCAGTTAAGTCATTTCCTCTTATTATTCCCATCACAGTAACTACTGCGCATATTACTAAACATAAAATAACTAATACTCTTCCTAGTGATTCTAATCGTTCTTTTAACGGTGATTTTTCTTCTTCAATGTTTTGAAGAAGATTAGCTATCTTACCCATCTCAGTATTCATACCAATTTGAGTAACCTTAATAAAAGCTTTTCCTTTTAATACGTTTGTACCCATATAAACATTACAATCTTTTTTATTTACACTTTTGTTTACGCCTACTGATTCTCCAGTAAGGAGAGACTCGTCCACCATCAAAGCTGTACTTTCTATAACTTCACCATCAGCAGGAATCCTATCACCTGATTCCAATACTACGATATCTCCAAGGGTAAGATATTTAGCATTAATAACTTTTATATTTCCATCTCTATACGCCTTACACGTAGGTGCAGCTAAAGATTTAAGCGCTTCTAAAGATTTTTCTGTTCTAAACTCCTGAATAAATCCCAGTATAGCATTGATTATCACAATTATTAATATAGTGATTGCATCTGCCTTTTCTCCCATTAGTCCTGATACAATGGTTGCCCCCATAAGAACCCAAACCATAAAATCATTGAACTGGGATAGGAATAATATCACAGGAGAGACGCTTTTTTTATGACTTAACTCATTTAAGCCAAAATTTTTGATTCTTCTTTCCGCTTCCGAAGAAGAAAGCCCTCTTATAAGTTCCTTTTCCTGTATCACTCTAGTTCCCCCTTTTCTCTGTAACATCTATAATAATATATGTAGACAGGCTATTAGTTAGAACATTGTAATAGTGTTTATATAGATAAACTACTTCGATCCTTAAACTCCAAATATGAAGTAGTTTATATATAAGTTTACAGTAACAATCTTTACAATTTACATACTAACTATTAGAATATATTAGTATAATAAATTATCACAAAGGAGGATTCGTTCAGTGAAAGACATTATATATGTTACTGGTCACAAAAATCCTGATTCAGACTCAATATGTGCTGCAATAGGATACGCAGAATTTAAAAACAAAAGCGGAGACATTCCTGCTATACCTGTTAGACTTGGTGAACCTAACCAAGAAACTCAATTTGTACTAAACTATTTTGGAGTAGAAAAGCCTAAATTCCTAGAAACAGTTAAATTAAAGGTAGAGGATTTAGAATTTGATAGAATCGAGTCAGTTACACCTGAGATTTCATTAAAGCAAGCTTGGCATGTTATGAAGGATAACAATGTTAAGTCTATACCTGTAGTAGATTCCCACAAGCACTTAATAGGAATTCTTTCAACAGCAAACTTAACTTCAAGCTATATGGATATATGGGATAATTGCATATTAGGAAAAAGCAATACTCCTATAGAAAATATATTAGATGCACTTTCTGGTGAAGCACTATACATAAATCCTGATAATACCACTTATCCTGGTAAAATTGTTGTAGCAGCTATGCAACCAGATACAATGAAACAAGTGGTTGCAGCTGGAGATATAGCAATCGTTGGTGATAGAGCTGAAACCCAAGAAGCTCTTATTGATATAAAAGCTTCATTAATAATAATCACAGGTTCTCATAAAATGAATGCTGACATTCTTGAAAAGGCAAAATCTAATGGAGTTACAATAATCTCTACTCCTTATGATTCATTTACCGCTTCAAGATTTATAGTTCAATCAATTCCTGTTGAATATGTTATGGCTACAGATAACTTAGTTTCATTTTCAACTGATGAATTAGCTGATGATATAAAGCATGTTATGGCGGAAACTAGATACAGAAGTTATCCAGTAGTAGATGCAGAAAATAAAGTTGTAGGTAGTATATCAAGATACCACTTGATTTCTAACCACAAGAAAAAGGTAATTCAAGTAGATCATAATGAAAGAGGTCAATCAGTAAATGGTCTTGAAGATGCAGAAATATTAGAAATAATAGATCATCATAGAGTTGCAGACATCCAAACTGGAAATCCGATTTACTTTAGAAACGAGCCTCTTGGAAGTACCTCTACTATAGTAGCAAAGAGATTCTTCGAGAACGGACTTACTCCATCTAAAGAAGCTGCTGGATTACTTGCTAGTGCTATAATTTCAGATACATTACTATTCAGATCTCCTACTTGTACTCCAGTAGATAAAGAAATCTGCTTAAAGCTTGCTGGAATAGCTGGTATAGATGCAGAAGCTTATGCACAAGAGATGTTTAAAGCAGGTACATCATTAAAAGGAAAAACTGTTGAACAAATATTCAACCAAGACTTTAAACCTTTTACAATAGAAGGAATTAAAGTTGGTGTGGCTCAAGTAAATACAATGGACATAGAAGGCTTTATGCCATTAAAGGATGAAATGCTTGCATACATGGAAAGAAAAGCTGAGGAATCAGGTTTAAAGGTAGTAATGCTTCTTCTAACAGACATTATAAATGAAGGTTCTCAACTTTTAGTTGCAGGAAAACTTCCTGAAATTGCTGAAAGAGCATTTAAAGTAACTTTAAGTGAAAGTACTGCTTATCTTCCTGGCGTTCTTTCAAGAAAGAAACAAGTTATTCCACCTATAACTAATGCAATAGCAAATCTATAACAAAAAATCAGCTAGAATTTCTAGCTGATTTTTTTTGCTATAGTATTAAAATATCAAGTAACTATAACATAAAAAATCAAGGTAAAGAAGTATCTTTACCTTGATTTTAAGTTATTTATCATTCCCCACATCTCATCAGCAGTAGTTATTGCTTTTGAGCCTAATTGGAATGCTCTTTGCGTTACTATCATATCTGCAAACTCTTTACCCATGTCAACATTTGCATTTTCTACATAGCCTTGAAGTACATCAACATTAGTGCTCTTTACAACTTGAGCACCAGCTTTTGGAACATACAAGCTCTCACCTACAGATGTAAATGCGTCGTTTCCTACTGCAGTATATATAGGAACTTGTCCTACAACTTTATTACTATCTTTTAAAGTTATAGTTCCTTGTTTATCTATTGTGAAGTTGTCACTACTTAGTTTATCCTGTAACGCTACATTATCTTTATTATACCCAGCGGCATATTCAACATCTAAAAAATTACCTTTAGCGTCAACTAAATTCCCATTGGTGTCAACCTTAAAGGATCCATCTCTACTATAAGCCACAGACCCATCTGCCTGTTTAACTCTAAAATATCCTTCACCGTCTAAAGCTAAATCAGAAGACTTTTTTGTTTCCTGCAACTGTCCCTGAGAGTCATCTCTAACCCACGAGGATGCTCTTACACCTGTACCGGTATAAGCTGTTTTATCATTAACAGGATAACCTTGCTTATCTAAACTTTCCTGCATTAAATCTTTAAAGGATACATCTACTCTTTTATATCCTGTAGTGCCGACATTTGCTAAGTTATTAGATATTGAATCTAACTTTTCTTGGTTTGCAAGCATTGCGCTTTTTCCATTCCATAAAACTCTAAACATGCTTACCTCCTATTATCTAACTGATCCAACTTCATTAGCTGCTTTTGATAAAGTCTCATCCATAGTTTGTACTACTTTTTGAGTTGTTTCAAAGCTTCTCATGACAGTCATCATATTTACCATTTCATTTACTATATTAACATTTGATTTTTCAAGTGTCTTTTGTTTTACATAAACTTGTCCGTTGTAATTAGGAGTTTCACTTGATTCATACAAATTATCTCCAAGTTTTTTAAGATTTTTGTAATCATTAAAATCAGCAACCTGCATTTTATATTGAGGCACACCATTGACAATAACATTATTATTGTTATCAACAGTAAGTTTACCATTTCCAACATAAATAGGCTCAGAGGCACCAGTTTTTATATTTTGTCCCATAACGCTATCACCTTCGCTAGTTACTAAATATCCAGCTGTATTAATCCTAAACTGACCATCCCTTGTGAAATATGTTTTATCTCCTCTCTTTACAGAAAAGAAACCTCTTCCATCGATAGCCATATCTGTATCATTATCAGTACTTGAAAGAGTACCTTGAGTAAATTCTACATCTGTTCCATCAATACTCGCTCCAAGACTCAAACTTCCTATTGTATTTTTTACGTTTTGACCGCCAACAACTTTATCTTTATTTTGTATTAACACATCTTGAAATTTTTTTACCTTCAAATCTTCAGCCTTGTATCCATTTGTATTGGCGTTCGCCATATTGTTTGTAATAACATCTTGCTTTGCTTCTAAAGTCACCATAGCATTTACAGCTGTATATAACCCTCTAATCACTTTTTCACATCCTTATCAAATATTACTTTGCTCTCATCCTGGTATATCATTCCATAGCCTCTAGCTTTTTCTTCAATTCTTTCTTTTGACATACTTACATTGTATTGATAACCAAACATGCAGAAAGTACCTATTAAAATTCCTATACCAATTCCAAGTAATATTTTTTTATCAGCTAGAAATAGAAATATTTCTCTTACTTTTTGTATAATCCTTTTATTAATAGTACTTCCCCCTTTCCAATAGCAAGTTCTTCGCAAATCTGGTCATCAGTGAAGCCCTTATCTAAAAGTTCCTTCACTGACCTTGCTTTATCAGAAATCATATTTTTATTTGAGTTTTTAGTCATAGAAACAGATTCTTGGTATGATGCTTCGTCATCTATACGATAATCGATAGCACCACTTTTATTATCGACAGATTCTTCACTATTCTTAATAGCTTTTAATCTTTCTATTTCCAACTGGAGCTCTAATATAGTTTCGCTAAACTCTCTTCTTAGATTACCAATTTCTATATCATGCTCTTCTACTCTTTCTCCTCTTTGCTCAAGGATTTTCTCAAAGGAACCGTCTTCTTTTTTTAAAGCTCTATAATTTATTATAATAAGCAATACTCCAATAATAATAAGTACAAATGGCATTTTAATTACCTCTTTATATGTAATGAAGCTTCTTCATAGCTGCTCTTAGATTTCTTATTGCTCTACTATGTAATTGACATACTCTTGACTCTGATACTTCTAATACCTTACCTATTTCTTTAAGTGTAAGACCTTCATAGTAATATAAGCTTAATACAATTCCATCTTTTTCATTTAATAAGCCTAAAGCCTTACTTAACATCTCAACCTCTTCTTTTTCTTCCAAGGTTTTTTCAGGACTAGGACTGTTTTTATCTTCTATTATGCCCATGATTGAAATATCATCATCATCTGAAAATATAATATTTTCCAATGACACTATGGATATGTAGTTTATGTAGTTTTCAATTTCCCCTACACTCTCTAATGACATATTAAGTGCTTTAGCTATTTCCTCATTGCTTGGTTCTCTACCTAAGCTTTTTTGAAGAGAGTCTATTACTTCATTGTATCTATTAAGTTTATCCATAGCACCCTTTGATATAGGGCTATTTCTTCTTATTTCATCAATCATTGCACCTTTTATTCTTATAGAAGCATAGGTCGAAAACTTCATTCCTTTACTCTCGTCAAACTTGTTCATTGCGTCCATGAGACCAACCATACCATAACCAACTAGATCATCATACTCAACATATTTGCTTTTGCCAAGAATAACTCTAGATGCTATATACTTAACTAATGGTATGTATTTTTCTACTATTTTGTCTCTATACGCTAAAGCACCTTGTACTGCCATATAAATTCCTCCCTTAGAGTAATTCTCTTTGTTTTCTCATTATATCAAACACCATTCTTATGATCTTATCTCTAGTTCTTTCATCTATGTTATCAAAAATCACACCATAAATCCATTGTTTATCTTCAGTGGTTTCTACCCTTACGATAGTTCCCTTTATTAATACTTGTTGATTACCATATTTAAGTTCAGAGATAATACTATCACCCTTTGATAGCTTTTCCTTAAGCTTTACTCTCATTCCTCCGCCACTTAAGTCTAATAATATTGCAGTATTTAGTTTAAGCTGTTCTACATCCTCTACTTTATAATCCCCAGTAATATAACTTATTATTTGAGCAACTTTAACTCTTACATAATCTCTTCTTTGTATTTTTAGTATGTCATATGGATTAGTCATAACATACATAGGTATATTATTCTCTTGTGACCTAGAAATTATTGTAGATTTAAACTTGAAAACATCTCCATCATCACAAAAGCTCATAAATTCTAAATCTAATCCCCTTGGAACAGTTAGGTATTGACCCTCGCTTGCAGGTAAATTTATGTTAAAGAAATTTTCCCCTATGTCTTGAATCTGACATCGGTATATTTTTTCTTCAAACAATACATCTAGTCTGTTGTTTACTAATAAAGTTAAATTGCCCATCTAATTCACTCCTACGAAAATATCTTAAATATCTTTTTGAACAATCCCTGAACTCCAGTTCCATTTTCTTTTTCAGCAGATCCGAGTAAATGATTTCCTATATTTTGAATACATTCTGCAGCATCTGAGCCTGGATATCTTACTATAAAAGGCATCTGTTCTCTAACAGCTTGAACTAATTTCTTATCATCTAGCACACATCCATAGTATTTTAAGTTCATGCCTAGAAACTTATTTACTACGTTTTCAAACTTAGAAAACGTTTCTTCTCCTTCTTTATATGAAAGAGCTTTATTTACTACTACATTTGCCCTATCTTTTATCTTAAAATGACTTGTAGCTTTCAAAAGACTATAAGCATCTGTCAAAGAAGTAGGTTCTGGTGTAGTTATAACGATAAGCTCATCACAACAAGATATAAATGCCAATACAGTTCTATTAATACCTGCTCCAGTATCCATAAATATATAATCAAAATCTTCTATCTCAGAAATTTTACTTAAGAACACTTCTCTCTCTTCATCTGATAAATCTTCTACCTTGTTAAGCCCTGAGCCTCCTGGTAATAGTTTTATACCGAATGGTCCTGTTGCTAAAACATCATTTAAGTTTTTATTATTATTTATAACATCAAATATATTATACCTCGAAGAGATTCCCATTAAAACATCATCATTTGCCATTCCTATGTCAGCATCGAAGATTAATACTTTTTTACCCATCTTTTGCAAATGAATCCCTAGATTTACTACAAAGTTGCTTTTCCCAACTCCACCTTTTCCTGAGGTTATAGTTATTATTTTTCCTTTTTTTGTAAAAGAAGGATTGCTACTCTGCGCAAGCTTTCTAAGGCTCTCAGCTTGATCTAACATATATTATCCTCCCCCATAATGAGCTTAGCTATCTGTTCTTTTGTAAAAATAGTTATGTCATCTGGAACTGTTTGGCCTGTAGTCATAAAGCTTATTGGTTTATCTGCCAATTGCAATATATTTAAAATGGATCCATATACGGAAGTCTCATCTAGTTTAGTTATTATCACGTGATTGTAATTTAATATCTTAAAACCTTCAACGATTGACTTTATATCACGATTTTTGGTAGTAGCACTTATAACTAAATGTATGTTATCTGAATTGACTTTTTGTACAAAGGCTCTTAGTTCAGATATTTGCATTGAGTTCTTACTGCTTCTTCCTGTAGTATCTATAAGTATTACATCACAATCTTTCATGGAGTTTACCGCCTCTTCCATCTCTTTGATTGTTATAACTACTTTAAACTCTAAATTCATGATTTCTGCATAAGTCTTTAATTGATCTACAGCACCAATCCTATATGTATCTACTGTTATAAGTCCTACTTTTTTCTTTTCGATTAATGCCATTCTACCTGCAAGCTTTGCTATAGTAGTAGTTTTACCGACACCGGTGGGCCCTACTAATACTACCGGTCCATTTAAATCCACGTTCTCGACTTTAATTCTTTTTTCTATAACATTTTCTAAAGCTTGCTCATCATGCTCTGCAGATAAAGGTATATCTTTAATTAAAGTTTCCGCTAAATTTTCTTCTATATCATTATTTATAAGGCTTTTTCGGATATTTTCATAGGGTTTTTCTTTAGCATCTTCACCAGATATCACCTTAGAAATTAAACTTTTCATTTCTCTCATTTCTTTTACTATATAGTCTTGAGTATTATTTGGAGAATACGAATCCTTTAATGTCTCATTTATCAACCTTTTAGAGCTTGCACTGCTTGTAAAATTCCCATCATCTTCTCTATCTGTTTTATAATTTGCACCATTTTTGGTACTAGAAATCTGATCATTCATTAACTTTTTTATACTCTCTATGGAGTCTTCCAAAGTATCTTCTTTTTTTCTATTATCAGCTCCGTCTTTTTTTGATGCATTTTCTACTGCAGCTGTTACCTCTATCATTTTTGGTGAAAAGATGCCAATGAATCCAGGTTTTTTTACTTTTCTCTGACTTATTATAACGGCATCTTTTCCAAGCTCATATCTGATTCTTGTCATCGCCTCATTCATGTTTTTAACCATGTATCTTTTAATAATCATTAAAACGTCACTACTCCTTCAGTTCTAATCTCTACATCATTAGGAATCTCATTTAGAGATATTACCATAACATGAGGAAATACCATCTCTATTAGCTTTCTGAAAGGAGCTCTCACATTTGGTGATACTAAAATAACTGCTTGATTATTGAAAAAGTAAACAGAATCTAAAGTGTTTTTTATTGAATTAAATATTATTGTAGTAGTATCTGGATCAACTGCTGGGAAAGATCCATTGATAGACTTTTGAATGTTGCTTACTATCACTTCTTCAATCTGTGGATCCAATGTTACAACAGATACTCTTCTATTTTCATCAATTATCTGATTACATATAGTTCTTGATAATGCAAATCTAACATACTCAGTGAGAAGCTCAATATCTTTCGTATTTCTTGAGTTATCTGCTAAAGATTCCATAATAGTTACCATATCTTTTATTGGAACCTTCTCCCTTAATAAGCTTTGTAATACTTTTTGTAATTCTCCTATTGTCATTAAGTCAGGTATAAGTTCATCTACAACGGCACTATACTTTTCTTTAGTATTATCCACTATTAGTTTAACTTCTTGTCTTCCTAATAATTCATAAGAATGTGCTTTTATCGTTTCAGTTAAATGAGTAACCATTACAGTAGTTGGATCTACAACTGTTAACCCCTTAATTTCAGCTTCCTCCCTTTGATCCTTGTTTATCCACATAGCTGGAAGTCCAAAGGTAGGCTCAATTGTTCTAATACCTGGTATATCTGCATTTTCACCAGATGGATCCATACATAAAAGCATGTTTGGCATCATTTCTGAACTTGTTACTACTGTTCCTCTAATCTTTATAACATATTCATTTGTTTTAAGTTGAAGGTTGTCCCTAATTCTTATAGGTTGAACCACTATTCCCATTTCTATAGCACATTGTCTTCTTACTGAAGCGATTCTTTGTAATAAGTCTCCACCGTTGCTTTCATCCGCCAATGGAATAAGACCGTATCCAATCTCTACTTCCATAGGCTCAACTTGTATAAGAGTCATTACATTTTCAGGCTCTTTTCTTTCTACTTCAGCAATAGCTTCTTCTTCTTGGACAATCTCTCGTACAATCTTTTCTTGTTCATCTTTATATAATGCATAAGCTCCTGCTCCAAAACCAACAGCCATTATTAAAAACGGCGGTTTTGGCATTGCAGGTATTAATGCTAAGAATAACATTAATACTGACGCAAGTCCTAAAACTATTGGGAAGCCTGTAAGCTGCTTTGAAACAACTGATCCAAAGTTCTCTGCATTACCAGATCTAGTTACTAGTATACCTGAAGCTGTAGATATTAATAGGGCTGGAACCTGACTCACTAAACCATCACCTATAGAAAGTCTTACAAACTTTTGCGCGGCTTCCGCTATAGGAAGTCCCATCATAACACTACCAATTATTATACCTCCAAGTGCATTTATTAAGGTTATAATGATAGCTGCAATGGCATCTCCTTTAACGAACTTAGAAGCACCATCCATGGCTCCATAGAAATCAACTTCAGACTGAAGGTCTGATCTTCTTTTCTTAGCACCCATTTCATCTATAAGCCCTGCATTCAAATCAGCATCAATACTCATTTGTTTACCTGGCAATGCATCCAGTGTAAATCTAGCTGCTACTTCTGATACTCTTCCAGAACCGTTAGTTATTACAACGAACTGAACAACCATTATGATTAGAAATATTATAATACCTACCACATAGTTACCCCTGATAACAAATTCACCAAAGGCATCTATTACTTGCCCAGCATATCCACCAGTTAATACAAGTCTTGTGGAAGATATGTTAAGTCCAAGTCTAAATAGTGTTGTAACCAACAATAAGGTTGGAAAAACGGATAACTGCAATACATTTGTTGTAAACATAGTTATAAGAGCTATAACCACTGATAAGGTTATGTTCAGTGCTATTAGTATATCTAGCATAGCTGCCGGGAAAGGTATTATTATCATTAATATTATGCCTATTACACCTAACGCAACAACTACGTCTAGATTCTTTTTCAAGCTTATCTTTCTGCTACCTTCCATAAATTAATCTCATCCCTTTCCTACTTTTTCTTCATCTTAAAAACTATTGCTAGTATCTCAGCTACCGCTTGATACATATCTGCAGGTATCTCTCTATCTACATCTACCTGCTCATATATAAGTCTTGCTAAAGGCTTGTTTTCTAATATAGGAATATCATTTTCCTTAGCTATTTCTTTTATTCTAAGAGCTATATTATCAGCACCTTTTGCTATTACCTTTGGCGCTTCCATATTTCCTTCTTGGTATTTTATTGCTATGGCCAGATGAGTAGGATTTGTTATTACTACAGTTGCATCTGGAACAGCTTGCATCATTCTTTTAGTCGCCATTTCTCTTTGTCTTTGTTTTATTCTATTTTTAATCTGAGGGTCCCCTTCCATTTGCTTAAACTCTTCTTTTACTTCTTGTTTGGACATCCTCATTTCTTTATTATACATTCTTCTCTGCATAAAATAATCTGCTGCTGCTATTACCACCAAAACTAAAGTAATTTTCATAAAGATGTTAAGTAATAATCTTTTGAACTCTCCCCCTAAGGATGGTAAATAGAAGTTTCCAATGTTTATAATCTCTGAATAGTTTGATTTTACAAAGTCATAGCCAATATATGACAATATGCAAACTACTATAAAGTTTTTCCCTAAGTCGACGAAATTTTTCTTAGAGAACATATTTTTTATTCCTTTTAGTGGATTAAGTTTTCCTAAGGATGGTTTAAGCGGTTCACTTGTAAACAAGAAACCACTTTGTGCAACTGAAGCTACAATACCAATAACCATTATAGGTACCACTATAGGTATTAAATCCTTCATTATCCTATAAGTCACCATTAAGGATAAACCACTTAGATATCTTAAATTAATTTCTTGGTGAAAGTTATTTGATAAAAAATATATAAGATTATATTTTAGATCATTTCCTATATATCCACCAAGTGCAGCTATTACAAGTGTGCACGCCACTAAAGTCAATGCAAGGTTTACATCCTTACTACGAGGTATTTGACCTTTCTTTCTCGCTTCAGATTTCTTCTTAGGAGTTGCCTCTTCAGTCTTATCTTCTGCAGCGAATATGAATACTAGGGGCAACGCCTTATATATATTTTGGTATACATCTGGTAGATAACTGAAAGCTGCTACAATTGCTTTTATTATCATAGGAAGTGCTATCATAAATGAAGCTATTCCAACTAACATCTTGATAGGCATTCCAAGTATCATTATATTTAGCTGTGGCACTGTTCTTGATATAAGTCCCATAGTTAAATCAGTTATTATTATTATCAATACTATTGGTATTGCAATTTTCAAACCTATTATAAAATACTGAGTAAAAGAATTAAGTATGCTCATAATGCTGTTTTGAAATATAATACTTTTACCTATACCTACAATCTTATAACTGCTAGAAAGTTCTTTGATAAGCATGTGATGCCCATCTACTATGAAAAAAATCAATATAGCTACCCAATATAAAACTCTAGATAATAAACTTGAGTTAGACTTTGTGTTTGGATCAAACATAGATATCATACTAAGACCTATCTGCTGATCCATAAGGCTTCCCGCCATTTCTACAACATAGAATATAATAGACGTTACAAAGCCCAAGGTTATTCCTGTCATAACTTCATTTAACGCATAAATTATTATTGTATAATTGCTTTGGATATTTTGAATCGCACTTATGTCTATTGTTCCTACTAGTATCATTGATAATATAAGATTTAAAGATATTTTAAAGGTTGCAGGTGTTCCTGAAGGAAAAAAATTAGGTATTATTGTAAAGAATGTTAAGAGTCTTAAAAAGATAAAAAATATCGCTAAAAAGTACGCTGTATCTATCAAGTCTATCACCTTTAATGTACTATATTTGAGATCATTTGAAATATTCGCTCAGTGAAAGACATTAGTTGTGTCAACATCCAACTACCTAATAGTAATCCAACAGCTGCAACTGCTACGAGTTTTGGGACAAAAGTAAGTGTCTGCTCTTGTATCTGAGTAGACGCTTGAAAAATACTTATTAATAAACCAAGTACTAGTGAAATCACCAAAAAAGGTGCTGAAAGATATAATGCGGTTGTTAATGCATCCTTTATTATTCCTATAACTAATTGTTCACTCATATTAGCTCACCTCAAGAAAAACTCATAATTAACGATTTCACTAGTAAGTACCATCCATCTACCAAAACAAACAAAAGAAGCTTAAATGGTAGAGAGATCATAGCTGGCGGTAACATAAACATACCCATAGACATTAGAACACTGGAAACTACCATATCTATTATTAAAAAAGGCAAAAAAATCAAAAAGCCAATTTGAAAAGCTGTTTTTAACTCACTAATAGCAAAAGCCGGAATTACAACATATAGAGGAACTGTAGTTTCATCTATTTTAGTCGCATCCAATTTTGCAGCTTCAATGAAAAGCTTTAAGTCTTTCTGTCTTGTCTGTTTCAACATGAATTGCCTTAATGGTTTTGAACCAACATCTATAGCTTGCTGCTGAGTTATTTTATTGTCCATATAAGGCTGCAATGCATTGGTGTTAATATCATTATACACTGGTTGCATAATAAATATAGTTAAAAATAATGCCAACCCAATCAAAACTTGGTTAGGTATAGACTGTTGTGCTCCTATTGCATTTTTAAGGAAAGAGAAAACTACTACAATCCTAGTAAAACTGGTCATCATGATTAGAAAGGATGGTAGTACTGAAATTAATGTTAACATTACCAAAAGTTTTATATTTGACACATAATCCTTAGGATTAGTTGTATTTCCCACAGTAATATTAACATTAGGTACAGGGGTATCCTGTGGCGCCGCTTGTGCTTTATATGTAGTAAGTCCTATTAAGACAAAAGCTAGTATTAAAATAAATATGTATTTCTTTTTAAATTTCATCTTGTTTTCCTTTAAATCCTTTTACCTTAATATTTCCGATAATATCCGAGTACTTCTTCATCATATCCTGTTGAAACTGATCCTTGCTTTCCAATATATTTTTCAAAGTCTCTTCATCAATTTCCTCTAGTTTTTCTGTACTGTTTTGAGAGCAACTCATTACAATACCTCTGCTACCAATCTGAAGAAGCACTATGGATATTTCTTTAGATAACTGAATCTTCTCTATTACCTTTATATATCTACCTTTTTGAAGACTATTATACTTGTTTCCAGTAAGTTTTAGCGAAATTAGTGCCAAACATAATATAAGTAGAAAACTAAACACTAATTTTATAATTAGAAAAAATAAATCCATAATTTAATCATCCCTTACTGTACTATAAGTTCTTGAAAGTATGCCTCAGTAAATTGCCCTTTTGTTACTCTTTTATTTAGATTATCAATAAGTTCTTTCTTTACTTGTTCTAAGTTTGCAGATTTAAAATCCTCAGCCTTTTTTGATTGTAGGTATTCAAGCGCTGTTGATTGTAGTGCAATTAGATCATCAGTTGCTTCTGTTGTAAGCTTTTTATTAGTTTTATCATAACCAATTGATACCTTTGTTTTAAGATAATGCTTTTCTTTGTCATCATTTAGATTTACTGTGTATTCTCCAAGTTCCAAATAAGCTTCTGAAACTTTAGCAACTACCTTTGAACTAGAGGTACTTGAACTGTCTTTTCCCTTTACGTAAAGAACGTAGTATCCTCCAAAAAAGCCCATACCAGCTAGGATTAGGACAAGTAAAACTATTATGATAATATTACTCTTCCCCCCCCCGGTTTTTTCTGCCTTTTCTTTTTTTTCTTTTTTTTCTTTCTTCTCAGCCATTACTTCTTCTCCCTTTCTATTGCAACTATCAAGATATTTATTCTTCTATTTTTAGCTCTATTTTCAGCTGTGGAATTATCAACAATAGGTTTATATTCTCCAAACCCTGCAGCTGTAAATCTAGCAGCATTCACATTTTCTTGATCAATAAAAAATTTAACAACATTAACTGCTCTCGAAGCAGAAAGATCCCAATTGCTCTGAAATTTATATGTGTTTATAGGCACATTATCAGTATGCCCTTCAACAATTATATTATTTGGAACAGTTTTAATTAGATTTCCAAGTTTATCAAGCAAATTTTTACTATCTGGAATCAAATCAGCTTTACCTGATTCAAATAACATACTATCTTTAAGTTGCAGTATAACCCCTCTATCATCTTGTTTTACTTCAACTGATGCTCCAAGCTTATTATCTTCTATAACTTTTTTAAACTTTGTATATATTTCATCGATATTTGCCTTCTTTTCCAAGTCACTTACAGTATTCTCTACAGTAACCGTACTCTGTGCTTTACCCTTTGCACCTTGTCCCGCTAATAGACCTTGTAGTGAAGCCGGTATTGAAGACAAACTTTTCTCATCCATAGTTGAAAAGGAATATAATAATATAAAAAGTATCAAAAGAACTAATGTAGTACTTGAAAATGGGATTAGCCATTGGTCATTTTTAACTTGTTCCTTCTGTACTCTTCTCCTAGCCATTAGATACAGCCCCTTTTAGACTGCTTGTATTTTTTAGATATTCCAATCTTTCCTTAGGTGAAAGATACTTAACAAGCTTTTGTTCCATCATTCTAGGATTTACTCCTGCTTGTATTGAAATAACCCCTTGCACTATCATCTCTCTCGTTGCAACTTCTTTTTCGCTTTTAACAACTAAGTTAGCTGAAATAGGATTAAGTATTACATTAGCTAAAATAACTCCATAAAGAGTTGGTACAAGAGCCATAGCCATACCTGAAGCTAAAGAACCTGAATCATTCAAGTTATTAAGCATTTGTATAAGTCCAATTAAAGTACCTATCATCCCAAAGGCTGGTGCATAGTTGCCCCAAGACTTAAAGATGTTTGCTCCTTTAGTATGTCTATTTATCATCTCATCAATTTCTAGTTCCATTATTTCCTTAATCATTTCTGGCTCTGTTCCATCAATAACCATTCTTAAACCATTTTTGAGAAATTCATCTTCCAGGGTATTTATATAATCATCTAAAGACAGTAGTCCATCTCTTCTTGCTTTTTTTGATATATCGGTAAACTTAGTTACAATTTCACTTCCTGAAATCTCAGTATCCTTTGTTGCTGAAATGAATATTTTAATAATATTCTTAATTTCATCTAAAGAATAATTTACTATTAGTGCACAAAATGATCCCCCTACTGCTATTAACACAGACGGAAAATCAAAAAATATTTTGAACCCCGCACTATTGTGCATTCCAAAAATCAACATAATTACTCCAGCTACTAGCCCTATTACAGTAAGCGAATCAAACTTCTTCATAGCTTACCTCCCATTACTTTAGAGTAAATATTTTATTCTTGTACCTTACAACTTTATCTACTACTTCTTCTACAGTTTCAAGTACAATATATTTCTTTCCATTAGTAAGAGTAATTATAGTTTCTGGAACTTCTTCAATTTTCTCTATATGTTCAGCATTTAAAACAAATTCCTGATTATTCATACCAGTAACATTAATCATAAAAGCCTCCTATTAGTTGTATGGGACATCATTTAGATGTCCCATATATTTTTTATTATCTCTTTAAGTTGATTATATCTTGAAGTATTTCATCACCAGTATTGATCATCTTACTACTTGCTTGGAAAGCTCTTGTAGCAGTTATCATATCAGTAAATTGTTCTGCAAGGTCAACGTTTGACATTTCAAGCATACCTTGAAGTGCATCTCCAAATCCCTTACTGTTATCATCATCTCTAGTGTTTGATCCACTCTTTATAGTAGCTTCTCCAGAGTTTACTGATTGAGCATAAAGGTTACCACCAAGTTTAGTAAGTCCTGATGAATTCTTAAATCCAGCCATTGCTACCTGTCCTAATGCTGCAACCTTTCCATCTTCAAGAACTCCGTTTATTATACCATTTTTATCTATTGTGTAGCTTTTTATTCTAAGTTCTGTATCTGTTCCAGGTATTTTAACCTTTTCTGGGATTCTTAAAGTTTTTAATGCTCCATCGTATGCTTTTACAGCCTTAGTTCCATCAACAAAAGTAACGTCTCCATTGCTATCTAAACTTTCAACTGGAGTACCTCCATCTGAAATATCAGAAAAGGCTTGTGAATCACTTAATTTCCTTACACTTGAAGTAGTTGGTACTGAAAGAGTCTGATTTATTTGAGCACTACTTAAAGCATCATTTATCTTTCTATTTAATCTGTCTATAGCAATACCTGGAGTTACAAAATCACCATTTATTATTATCTTTTTATTAACAGTGTCAACATCTACTGAAGTATCAGTTCCTTGTGTAACCTTACCAATTTGTACTGTATATCCATTTAAAGCTGCTCCTGGACCTGCAGCAAAAGTTAACCCTAAAACTTCACCCTTTATTTGAGGAGCTTGCTTATCTGAACCTCCAGAAATATTATCTGATACAAGGCTTGTGTATGTCTTTCCAGTACCGCTTCCTACTGTAATAGCATAATTAGTATCATAGTTTGCAGCATTAACCACTGGATCAGCTGCAACATTTGTTTGTACTGCTGGAGAAGCACTTAATATTGCAGATTTTATTGCATTCTGTAATTGTGTTGAACTCACTCCATTTGGATTCAAGAAATCTCCTGAAATTGTTATAACCTTATTTGTAGCATCACATTGTGCAGTTACTCCTGGAGTAGCTGGTGCTACGTCAGCTATTTGGAATCTATATCCGTTGTAAGTTGATCCAACAGGGAAAGATAACTTTAAGTTTGCAACTGTAATATCTGATGGCTTGCTGTCATCACTACCATTATCTATCTTTCCTAAGTCTGTAACTGGAGAAGTTGTTACACTTCCTGTTACATTGTTTAATTGTGGAGCACTTATGCCATTCTTACTTAATTCATTATTAAATGAAGTTTTTAAAGCAGTAAGATTTGCACCTAAAGTTCCTGCTGTAGTATAATCTCCTGTGATTGTTATAACCATGTTTGATTTATCTACAGTTACACCAACAGCTGACGTAGGAGTAGTATCACCATACTTTATTGTATAACCATTTAATTTTCCACCGTTAGTGAAATCAAATGCCAATCCGCCGATATTAGCTTTTGCAGCTCCAGTTGTTGTATCTACAGTTCCTGGTTGCGCCTTATAAGAACCAAGTTTATCAGTAGCTACATTTGATTGTGATAAGCTTGCAAGTGATCCTGTTACCTTGTCCACAGTTTGAGTAATCTTTTGCTCGCCTAATCTTTGATTTATAATATTCTTTATATCATCATTACTTACATTTCCATTTACCATATCTACATCTACTATAATTTTCTTTGGAGCTGTAGTTTGAACGTGGGCATCAGTTGTTGTATTAGCTCCTATTTTACCAAGCTCTATGGTATATCCTTCCAATTGGCTTCCATTACCAAATTGGAAAGTTAAGCCTCCAGCAGTTACATTACCTGGTGCTGCATCGTCTAAACCTCCTAAAGTTTTATCAGATGCTAACTTAGCTATTGGATCTGGTTTACCTGCAACTGTTACGCTCTGAGCTATTCCAGCTGAGTCAAGAGCCTTGTTAACAGCTGATTCTACCTGTGCTGCTGTTAGAGCTCCAGTAGTTGCAAAATCTCCATTAACTACAATTTGCTTATTTGCTTTATCTACTACCGCAGAAGTAACTGTCTGTGGTCCTATTTGACCAGCAACAACCTTATAGCCATTTAAAGCAGCTCCAGGACCAAACTTAATATCTAAACCATCTAAATTAACTTTGTTTGGTGTTTGACCACTTGGAGCAACTGATGTATCATCATTGCTTAATGCATATCCCATAACTCTGTATCCATCTGCAGTTATTAAGTTTCCTTGTTCATCCAAGCTAAAAGCTCCATCTCTAGTGTACATAAGCTGAGCACCTGAATTTGTCATTGATTGAGCAGTTATATTATGTGCTCCAGATCTCTGGTTTACTTCTAACTGATTGTCCCCAAATACTGCTGAACCTTTACTAACCATGAAGAATCCATCTCCATCGATAGCCATATCTAAAGCTCTTCCTGTAGGTTGTAAGTTACCTTGCTTCATTACTGAATCTATACTCGCAAGTTTAACTCCAAGACCAACTTGCGCTGAGTTTACACCACCTTGGTTTGCATTTGGCGCCATAGAATCCTTAACACTTTGGCTAAGCATATCTTGAAATCTTGCAGTTGAAGATTTAAATCCTGTAGTTCCAACGTTGGCTATATTATTACCTATAACATCTAGCTTAGTTTGGTTTGCTTTCATTCCACTAATTCCTGAATACATTGATCTTAACATATATATTGACCTCCCAAAATTTTAATTTAAAATACCTTGCTTCTATCCTTCCACAAGGTGAGGCCCCCTATCTTAGGTCCAGCCTCTTGTTTATAAAATTACTACGCTATCTACATTAGTGAATACATTTTCTTGAGCTCTGTTCTTCTCTACCGCAGTTATTATTGTATTATTCTCTACACTGGCAATCAAAGCCACATCCTTGTATACCATGACCGTATTCTTTGCACCCTTCTCCTTGGCTAAATCAAATCCTCTTTGAATTTCCATGTAATCTGCATTTGAGAAATTTATATCTTTCAGTCTTTCTGATGCATGGTTAGATATCTTATACCCATAATTTTTTGAATTTACTTTTTCATTAAGTATGTCTTTAAAACTCTTTTTACTTACATCAGTTGTACTTTTTGATGTTTGTGAAGGTGCAGCAAGGTTACCAACTAAATACGGCTTACCATTTACTATTCTATAACTCACACCTATCACCCTATTCTACAGAATTTACTTTTGTTAACTTATCATAAGTGAAGGTCTTAAGCGTATCTGATCCATCAACCTTAACTGATAAGTTTATAACTCCATTTTCCTTTGATACTCCTTTTACTATTCCTTTATAAGCATTACCTGCACTATCTTTATCTGAGAACTCTGCTTGCTTACCAATTAGTGATGCTGCTGATAAGAAAGACATATTTCCATTGATATTTGATATAGGTCCAATTGTGCTATCTGGTACATCTAAGACAGTATCAATATTGCTCATTGAAAAATCTTTATACTGATTTTGTCCATTGACACTTACAGCAACGCTGATTGTAGTTTCACCATTTTTAGTAGATACAGCCTTAACTACTCCTGTATACGGAGTTCCTGTTTCGTCAAGGTCTTTCATAGTAACACCTTTGCCTACAAGTGAGTTAGATGCGAATGAACTCATTGTAGTATTTAAGTTTGCCATTTGTTCCATTGAAGTGAACTGTGCCATCTGTGATATGTACTGTGTACTATCCTTTGCGTTATCTGGATCTTGGTTTGATAACTCTGCAGATAAAATTTTCAAAAATGAATTCTTGTCCATATCCTTACCAGGTTGTATTATTGTTGTACCTCTTGAAGTAGCTCTTGACCCATCATAATTTTGTACATAGCTAGTTGAATTTATATCTGTAGCCATTATAACACCTCCTATACTAAATAATTAAGATTATTATTTATGGTAGCCTGCCTAGTATTATCCTCAATACTTATCTCATCATCTGATGAATTGCTACCACCTCTACTACTATTTCCTTGATTTCTATTTTCTTTTTGTTCACTTCCAAATCCAAAGTTCGCTGCTTGAGAGTTTGGATCTCTGTTTGGATTATTGTAATTGTCATTTCTAAGCTCTATAGCAACTTCTGGTATCTTAATCCCATTAGAGCTTAAACTCTTTTGTAGTTCCTTTAGATTATCATTCAAAAGGCCATAAGCTTCTTTTGTGTTAGCTGTTAATGTGGCTTTCATTGTATTTGTATCTAAAGTTAATTTTATAGTTATTTCCCCTAAGTTTCCTGGATTAGTCTTTAAAGTTAATTCTTTAACATCTAATTTTTCCATGTACTTTATTGATTTAACTATATCATTTATCATTGTGTTTTTATTAATAACAGGTTGTTCATTTGGGGTAGCAACAGCTTGAGTATTATTTTTTATCTGATCAACCATCATTGAAAACTTACTCTGAACATTGTTATCCTTATCACCAATGATAGATTTTAGTAATTTATCACCATCATTAGAATCAGAAGTTAGCTTCTTTGTTGAATTATCAACAGTTACATTACTTTCATTTGTTCTGAATCTATTAGCAGCTACATACAAGTTATTTACATTTGCTGATACTTTGTCTTTATTAGTACCATCCTTTTGTAAATCACTTTCCTTAACATTATTTTTTATATTAATTAAGTCAAGAATAACTTGTTTAACATCTTTTGTATCTGCATTTGTTTTTAATGACTTCTCCTCTTGTGGTTTGTCATTTACAACAGTTTCAATTAAATTTTGTAGATTTTCCTTTGTTTTGCTATCTAATTGTATGGCTCCTTGAGTTTGTGAATCATCAACCTTTTCCAATAGACTCATTATTTCTGTAACTATACTTGATGATTTTGCCTGTACACTTGCTTCAGAATCAATGTTCTGACCCTTATTAGCAAAATCCTTAACAGCTAAATCCATAAGTTTTACATTGCTTAATGCTTCTTTTATTGATAACACACCTTCAGAATCAGAACCTTTAGCATTATTACTAGTAGTAGCATCTGCTGTAGTTTCATTATTTACCTGAGTATTATTGCCCATCAAGAACATAGTCAAAATTGCAACAAGTTTATCTATATCATTTTCTACATTATCTTTATCAGTCTGATTATTTCCTTGGAAATTACTATTATCTACATCAGTTTTATCTTGTGTATTATTAGTAGGTGCCCCTAGTAAATTATTAATATCTTTGTCTCCTTCAGAGACTTCTTTAATAATTTGCTTTATAGAATCAACGATTGAATCTATAACTTCAGTTTTTTCCTTTGGAAAAATCTCAGATACTTGTTTTTGTAAGCTATCACCCTTGTTATCCAACTGTTCTTTAATTTGCTTAAGCTCCGATAAAGTATTGTCTAATTTGTTATCATCTGATTTATCAACTACATCGTTGTTTTTTATATCATTCTTATTTGCTGCTGTTTTAGACAAAATTGATGAAAACTTGGAATCGCTTTGATTACTTTCATTTTTACTGTTTACAGCTTGGTTACTTTGACTACTTGTATTCACCTGCATTAAATCAAGTACATTATTAACTCCACTTATATTCACTTTATTCACCTCCTTTCAATGTTCCTAAGGTGAGCGTATAAAGCAAATTCATCATTTGTAATCTGCTCTTGTCTATCAAGCTCTTTGATGAAAGCTCCATATCTTTTCTCCTTAAGTATTTCAACAGTCTTTTTATCTATCTGTTTTTTCTTGAGATCTTCTCTTCTGTAGTTCAACTCTTTGTCTTTATTCTCAAGTTCTTTTTCTTTATTTTGTATTCCTACACTTAAAGCATTTAAATAATTTCTCTTAATCTTCTGATAAGCTGCTGATTCACCACTTTTTATGCTTTTGTATTGTTCAAAACTTTCGTTCATCTCTTTAATGTTTTGTTCAATTATTATCTTTTCTCTTTGAGTATTTTGAAAAAGTCTTTTGCTTTCCTCTTCCTTTTCTACTCTAATATCTAGAACTTTTTGAAGACTAAACTTAAATCCATTTGCCATGATATCCTATCCTTTAAACATTGAAATAAGTCTATTTTTACTTTCTTCGTATGTAGATTTTTCATCTATTCCTTGTTTTAAAAAGTTTATTATGAAGTCATGATAATCAATTGCCATATCCACTTTTCTGTTACTGCCTCTTACGTAAGCTCCTATATTTATCAAATCCTCTGATTCTTTATATGTAGCTAAAAGATCTCTGGCAAAAGAACTTACTTCCTTGTGAACCTCTTCTGCTATAGTAGGCATAAGTCTTGATACAGAATTTAGTACGTCTATAGCAGGATAGTGATTTTTATGAGCTAATGCTCTGGAAAGCACTATATGTCCATCAAGTATACCTCTTACAGCATCAGCAATTGGTTCATTAAAGTCATCACCATCAACAAGTACAGTATAGAAAGCTGTTATCGAACCTTTATCTGAGGTACCTGCACGTTCCATGAGTTTAGGTAGCATTGCGAAAACAGATGGTGTATATCCTTTAGTAGCTGGCGGCTCTCCAATCGCTAGACCAACTTCTCTTTGTGCCATTGCAAATCTAGTTACCGAGTCCATCATTAGAATAACTTTTTTTCCTTTATCTCTAAAATATTCAGCTATTGCAGTTGCTGTTAAGGCTCCTTTTAATCTTACAAGCGCTGGCTGATCTGATGTAGCACATATAACTACTGACCTTTTCATACCTTCAGGGCCAAGATCTTTTTCAATAAAGTCAAGAACTTCTCTTCCTCTTTCCCCTATCAATGCAATTACATTTACATCTGCTTCAGCTTCTCTAGCAATCATTCCTAAAGTTGTACTTTTACCAACTCCACTACCTGCAAATATTCCAATTCTTTGTCCATCACCGCAAGTTAGAAATCCATCAATTGCTCTTACTCCAGTTGGGAGTACATCCTTAATTCTTCTTCTTCTCATAGGATCAGGAGGTGAATTATCAAGCTGATAGTATTCTCCACTATTTATTTCTTTGCCATCAAAAGGTATTCCTAAGCCATCTAACATTTTACCAAGAAGCTCGTCACTACATCTAACACTTAAGGGTCTTCCTTCAGGTACTACCTTGCATCCTGGTGAAATGCCAATTAACTCACCTAAGGGCATTAATATAACGGAATCATCTCTAAAACCTACAACTTCACATTTTATTGGTTTATTTCTTTCATTATATATGGTACAAAGTTCTCCTACAAAAGCCCTAATTCCCTCTACTTCAATAGTAAGACCTATTACCTTCTTGACTCTACCTTCATAATGATTGAAGTTTATTTCATCTAAATTATTGATTATTGCTTCAAAATCAATCGAGATCATCATATACCTCCTGCTATAGAAGTGCCTCTCTTAACTTTTCCATTGATATATCAATACCTACTTTTACAGTTCCGTTTTCCTTTTCTACCACTGCATTACCTGGATTAAGTGAAGAATCTTCTATAACAAAAATCTCCCCCTGTATAACAAATCTACTCTTCCATAGTTCAAGTTGTGCCTTAACAGATTCGATATGTATAGAATTGCATTTAATAACAAAAGTTTTTGTTCCCTTAGATTCAGCTATAACATCCTCAACTATAGAGTCCAGCCCATGCTCCGTTCCCAATTTTTCTTTTAATATCTTCTCAGTCATTTCCACTGATAGTCTTATGATCTGTTCCTTTTTTTCTTCTAGATATGCTTCATATTGTTGTTTTGCAGAAAACAGCATATTGTTAGCATTGCTTATGATAGAATTAGCTTCATTTTTAGCTAATTCTATGTTTTTTTCATAAGCTTCTTTATATCCATCTTCATAGCCATTTTCAGTACCTTGCCTATAACCTTTTTCATAGGCTTCTCGTTCTAATTCTTGAGCTTGTACATATGCGGCTTCTAGTATTGCATCTTTTTGTATTTGAGCATTTTTTATTATATTTTCACTAATATTCTTGTAACTTTCAACCATTCTTGCAGCTTCTTCAGGATCGTTCAAAAACATCTCTTCCATAAGGCTCTTTTGCTCATAATCTGTATTTATTTTTCTACTATTTCCTGAAGTTACAATATTGCTTTTAATAACACTAAAGGATGATTGCATCTTCTCCACCTCTTGCTAGAATTATTTCTCCAGCTTCATCTAATCTTCTAATTATAGAAACAATCTTTTGTTGTGCTTTTTCAACATCCATAAGTCTTACTGGTCCTAAGAATTCCATATCTTCTTTTAATGAAGCAGCGGCTCTCTTAGATTGATTTTTAAATATAGCATTTGCCACTTCTTCTGAACAACCCTTAAGCGCCAGTGCCAACTCTTTAGCATCTGTTTCTCTAAGTATTCTTTGAATTGATACATCATCAAGAGTGATGATATCTTCAAATACAAACATGCTGCTCTTAATCTTTTCAGCAAGATCTGCATCTTCTCTTTCTAAGCTTTCAGTTATATTCTTTTCAGTTGTTCTGTCAACCTGATTTAATATATCAACTAAAGTATCAACTCCACCTAAGCTAGTTACTTCTGTTCTAACTATAGATGATAATTTACTTTCTAAAACCTTCTCAATTTCTTTTATTACCATAGGTGAGGTATTGTTCATGCTTGCAATTCTAAATGCAACATCACTTTGTAGTTCCTCAGGTAATTCCGCTATAACTTGCGCTGCTTTTTCTGCTTGAAGATAGCATAAAATCAAGGCAATAGTTTGAGGGTGTTCATTTGAAATAACATTAAGTAATTGGTGTGCATCAGCTTTTCTAGCAATAGAAAACGGTCTATACTGCTGAGTTACTTCTGTTACTTTCTCCAGAATTTCTGATGCTCTTTGCTGTCCAAGAGCCTTTGATAACAAGACTCTTGCATAATCCATTCCACCCTCAACTATATAATCTCTTGCTTTATTCATTTCAAGAAATTCATTTAATATTTCTTCTCTTTGTTCTGCACTAACTGAAGTGATATTAGCTATCTCATACGTAATCTTTTGTATCTCACTCTCTGGTAACTTCTTAATTATTCCTGCAGAAGCTTCAGGACCAAGAGTGATAAAAAGTATAGCTGCTTTTTGCATTCCAGTTAATTTAGTACCTTCTCTTGGCATTACCTATCCCCTCTCATTCTCTGCTAACCACGACTTAATTATCTCAGCTACTTGTTCTGGTTTATCAGTAGCATATTTTTTAATTTCGTTTTCCATATGAGTCTTTTCATTATTGACATCAAAGTTAATTGGTTCAAATCTCTCTATATCCTTTGGATCTATTCTATCATTCACAACTACATCTAGTATATGTTGTCTTTCTTCCTCAGCTGGTTTTCTAAACCTTCTAATTACTAATATTATCCCTATTATCAAGACTAAAGCTGCTGCTCCAGCAACCCCTAGAGTCTTATAAAGAGCCATCTTCTTTTCATTAGCTGCATCAGCATTCATTTGATCTATCTGTTTTTGAATTGCTGCTTTTTCTGTTGGATCAAAGCTCATTCCAAGGACATTTATTTCATCTCCTCTATCTTGCTTAAATCCAATTGCGCTTGAAACTATGTTCTTTATAGCATCTTGTGTTGCAGAGTCCATTTTTCCATCAACTATTACTGAAGCTGTTACTCTCTTTACTTCTCCTGGAGCACTTATGGTCTTTTCTTCAGTGCTTCCAACTGAATATTCAACATTCTGAGATTCATTTGAACTAACATTTTGTCCCCCAGTAGTTGCAGCGATTGTATTAGAAGAATTGTTATCAACTGGGCTTTGAGAAGTAGTTCCATTACTATCAGTTCCAGTTTGCTTAGTTGTTTGTTGTTTATTTACAACCTTATTAGGATCATATGTTACTACAGTTTTTTGTTTAGAATCTAAATCAAGCGTAGCACTTACTTTAGCTTTAACCTTATCCTTACCTATTACAGGTTCTAAAAGCTCTACTATGTTCTTTTCTAAATTCTTTTCGTAATCTGCTTGTGCCCCTTGTCTCTTTTCAATGCTTGAAGATGCTGCTTCTTGACCATTTTCGTCGTATAAACCCTTTGATAAAAGATTCATTTTATCATCTACTACTTCTATGTTTTCCTTAGGTATATTTTCAGTAGCTCCTGACACTAAAGAAACCATAGCTTTAACTTGGTCATTTGATATTTTAGCTCCAGTTTTAAGTTTCAAATATACAGACGCTTTACCAGGTGTTTTATCTTTTACAAAAACAGAATCTTCAGCAGGGGTTATATGTACTCTTGCGCTTTCAATTTCACTAAAGCTCTTGATTGTCTTTTCAAGCTCTCCTTGCTGCATTCTTAACTTCTTTAATTTGAACTCCTCATCAGTCATACCGAAGGAGCTACCACTATCCATTAGTTCGTATCCTTTACTCCCATCTGTTAGCTGTGGCGCAAGTTCCAGTCTCAACTCATCGATTTGAGTTTTAGGCACAAGAATACTACTACCTGATATCTTCATATCAACTTTGTCTGCCTTTAGCTTTGTTGTAACAACTTGAGCATCATCTGCAGCCAAATTAGAAAATAGTATTCCGTACTTATTATTACCGGATATAATAGTATAAGTTATGATTGCGATCACCACAGCTAAAATGGAGATGCCTAAAGCTATCTTTTTACCTTTACTCATAGCTTTAATTTTTTCCATAAAACCTTTAAGGCTCTCTAATAGCTTATTCATTAGTAGCACTCCTATCTATTACAACTGCATTCTATTTATTTCTTGATAAGCATCTAATAACTTATTTCTAACTTGTACGGCTAATTCTAAACTCATTTTAGCTTCTTCAGTAGATAACATTACTTGATGTACATCTACATTATCGCCTTTTACTAATTTATCAGTTAAATCATTTGCTTGTATTTGTTGATCATTAACCTCATTTAACTTCTCTTTTAATGTATCCAGAAAACTTACTCCACCATTTCCAGCATTATCTTGAGTATTTTGTGTTATATCTTTTTCAAAGACCTTTGTATCTGGTACAAAACTATTTATTCTCATATTTTATTCTCCTTATTTACCTATTTCTAAAGCTTTCATAAACATACTTTTTCCTGCGTTTAAAGTATCAACGTTAGCTTCATATGATCTTGATGCTGCGATCATATCGGCCATTTCATTTAATATATTTACGTTTGGCATAGTTACATATCCATCTTTATCTGCTTCAGGATTTGTAGGATCATACTCTTTCTTTAGAGGTGACTTGTCCTCTTCTATACCAACAGCCTTTACCCCGTTCATACCTAATGCACCGTCTAAGTTTTCCTGGAATACAGCTACTTTTCTAACATAAGGCTTACCATTTTCACCTCTTGTAGTATTTGCATTAGCTATATTAGAAGATATCGTATCTAATCTTAATCTTTCTGCAGATAAACCACTTGCACTTATTCTTAGAGCACTGAACAAACTTCCCATTATCTATTACCTCCCACCACCAGTAATAACATATCTAGTCATACTAAGCTTATTATTAGCTTGAGTTATCAAAGCATTGTAAAGCAGTGTATTAGCCGCTTGATTTACTTTTTCTGAGTCTAAATCTACATTATTTCCATCTGTTCTCATACTTGAAGATGTATCTTTGTCCAATTTAACTTGTCCATAGCTATTTTCATCAACATTAGTGTATCCTGTATTCTCTATATCACTTGATGCATCTTTAAGTGTATCTTCAAAAGAAACTGTACTTCTCTTATAACCAGCTGTATTTATATTTGCCATGTTATTAGCGATTACCTTAGATCTTAATGAAGAAACGTCTAATCCTCTCTTAATAAGATTATAAGTATAATTATCTGAATCCACTCTATTAATCGTCATTAAATTCCACCACCATTCGAATGTTTTTTACTGTAATCTTAAAAATATTTTCTATTTATTTATATTTTACTATTAACGTTTTAAAAATAAAGTAATTTTTATATACTTTTTTGTAATAAACTAAGCTTTTTTGTAATAAAACTACTTATGTTAAAAATTATATCTCAATTTCTCATATTTTTCTAGATTAAATTTTAACTAAATGTAAAAAATAATTAAATTTGTGCATTTAAATTTTTACAAGATACACCTTAGCGATAATTTTCAGAATATTCAAACTGATTTGAATTGTTCGTCATCATGAATTGATTATATATAAAATATCGAATTTTGTCATCAGAAATAATTTATAATTTTATTGAGTAATTTAGATTTTCTTACCATACTTAAATTAAATTAAAGAAAAAGTAGATACTACATAATTTGTAGTATCTACTTTACTCTACTTAATACATTTAAAACATCTTGTGGGAACTTATTTGACTGAGCCATAAGCGCTGTAGCTGATTGTACTAAAATACCGCTTTTCGAAAATTCCATCATCTCTTGAGCTATATCTGCATCTCTAAGTTGACTATCTGCTCTTTGCAAAACCTCATTACTACTGCTTAAATTATCTGCTGCTGTTTCAAATCTGTTTTGTAGTGCTCCATATTTACTTCTCATCCCATTAATTTGATTAATAGCATCATCTACTGTTTGTAGATTGGTATTGCTTTTACTAGGATCAGTAACATCTAATTGACTTATGTCGCTTCCATTACTGCTTTTAATCAGATCAACTCTTATATTGTACATTGGAATATCAATATTATCTCCTACATTGGCACCAGACATCATTGTTTGCATATAAGGCTTACTATTGTCAGTTACTAAGTCACTGCTCAATAACTTCAATCCATTAAATTCAGTGTTAGTACCTACTTCATTTATATGCTGTTTAAGCTGATCTATCTCTTTTTGTATTGACTGCCTGTCATCGTTACTCAAAGTGCCACTGCTACCTTGCACTGTTAGTTCTTTCATTCTAACAAGAGAATCACTAACTGAACTCAATGCGCCATCAACCGTCTGCATTATGGACACCCCGTCCTGTACGTTCTTGCTAGCTGCATCAGTGCCTCTTATCTGCATTCTAATAAGCTCACTTCTACCGATAGCGTTAGGATTTTCTTTAGAAGAATTTAGTTTTGAACCAGAAGATATTTTTCCCATAGCAGCATTTTGGTCCACTAAACCTTTCTTATAATTCCTGTATAAATCTAAAGACGCCAAATTATGATATAATCTCATCTTCATCACTCCGTACTTATTTTTTATAATTATTCAAAATATGCCTCATTATAACAAAGCTGTCAACATATACTTAAAATTAATTTTCAAACTTCCACTAAATATAATTTTATCAAAACTTATATATATTTATATCGTCTAAGTTATTAGATTACTTTAGCTTAAATTTAATATTGCTCTATATTTGTTCAAACTTCTATAACCCCTCTAATCACTTATGTAGATTTTATATAATCGTATAGCTTCTGCTGGATTTATCTTCTTTTCTTGAAGCTTTCTATATATCACATATAAGTCAGCACTTAATTCTGGATTAGTGCTTTTGGTTTCTTTCATTTTATTATAAATAACTTCATCTATTGATTTACTTTCACTCTTTGACTGATCCGTATTTACAATACCAAGAACCTCTTCTACCTTTTCTTTTGCATAAGGATCTTCTACCAGAAGCTTTAATATATTGAGTTTATTTTTTATTTTTTCAACATCATCTTTTCTTAAAACAATATATTCATCAAAATACATGGGACTCACCTCTATTCCGTTTGAATTATATAATATATCAAATGTCTACACTAAAGTAGTAAACATCCTACAATCCATTTTATTACTATATAATCATTCTATGGTATTTTATCGTGCTTTTTTCTGATTACTTTAGAATTAATTGCTATATAGTTCGCATATAGATAAAAACTTTCCCAATAATTGGTTTTCAGTATTAAGAATGTTAATAAAGATTCTACAACATAAAAAAAGGAATAGCTTCATCACTATCCCTTCCACTATTATTCCACAATTTCTTTAATAATTTTTTTGAATACAAAGATAACTTAAGCTACACCGAAATTGCTGTTATGACACACAAAATATTCATTGGCGTTCCCCTACATTAATCTAATAAAAAGTCAAAAAACTCAGTCGCCAAGTTAATGTATATTTTATAACTTCAAATTTTTATACTATCATTCAATAGTTTTGTAAATTTTTTAGCACCATCTTTATTCAAGTGAGATACATTATAGAAATCTTGATCTGTGAATTCTTTAGATTCAAAATAATCAAGTACTTCTATATCAAATTCGTTTTTAATTTTATTCATAATGTCAATAAACTCAGCCTTTATTCTAGGCGAAAACTTTGAATAATAATGCTTACTTACTGGGCATATAACTACAATAGGTTTAATTTCTTTTGATTTAAGTAATGATAAATACTTTTTAAGAATCATAGTATTTTCTTCAACTGTTAATGGATAATTTTTATCACAATCTTTTTCAACCATCCATTTATCCCTTTCAATTACTTCTTCATCCATAACTCCGCTAACCAAACTTTCCCATAAAGAATCGCTATTTTCTTTCAATAGACTATAAATTGAATCCATGTAATCCCTTTTGAATATCTTTGATGCAACCTTGTGAAATTTATTATAACTTTTAATTATCTCATCATAATAAGGATGACTATGACAAGTTTTAAATATTGAATAATACATATATACCCGATCCTTAAAGTTGCTCTTAGAAAGGTCGTATTCAAAGCTATAATAACTCAGTCCTATAATTGCAAACTTTATGTTTTTCGCTATTTCGTTATTATTTAACACCATTTTCGCCCATTCATAATCATAAAATAAATCTTGGCTAGAAACTGCTAGATTTATTATGTTGTATGGTAACTGTTGCGTATTTATTGCAACCTCTGCATAGGATATTCCTGTTACAAATGAATCAAGTGACCCTTTACATTTAACGTAATAATCATAAGCTCTATAAATTTCATAGTCATAATATCTTTTTATATAATCATAGATATTAATAGAATTATTTTCTTGTAAATGCCAATTGGAGTTACTTGCGCTTATTACATAATCATATTTAATCCATTTAGATTCTTCACTTCCATGGATAGGAATGCCATTTAACCATTTTCCTCTTAATTCAACATCATCACTAATAAACGCAATTATTTCATATTTTCCCTTGTCTATTAAACTCCCTATTTTATTAGATAATTTATTTACTCCAATAACTATTATTTTTTTTACTCCAGTGATATTAGAAAAAAATTCACTTAAATTTTTATATAATACATTAAATTTCAATACTAATTTATTCATGAATATATCTTTAATTAAAATACTCTCTCTTGATTCATAACACTTAATCAATTCTTCAAAATTATTAGCTATTTCATTCATGTCTTCATTTAAATTACTTTTGGGATATTGTAAAAAAACAAGGTTCATTTCATTATTTAAATGAACAAAAGCACTAATTAAAGAATTTATTGTATCAATAACCTCTTTAGAATATGGATCATCATCTATTTTTTCACTTGTCATATTAATAATAATATTAATATTCTTAGCTATCATTTCAATCTCTATAAAATTAACCAATCTTTTTTCCTTTCTACGATAACTTCGAGCTTTACGTTTTATTATTTAAAAGGAATATCTGCTAACGATTTTATAATATTACGCTTAGTTCTTATTTTTAATATCTTTTTTAAGCATAATATACTCCTCAAAGTACACTATAAGTTCACCTATTAGCTTAATGTAATAATTATAACCCCTACTCAATAATAATATAATTTTATAAGTTATACTCAAGCGCCATAATTTCCGAATCGTCTGGAAATAATTTCAAGAATTCTTCAATAAAACTCTTCGCTTCATCCAACTTTTGAGCTTCTATTAAAACTTTAATATTTCTCTTAAATATTTTTTTGTACTCAATTAATTCATCTTTATGCTCAAAGCTCATATTTTCCTGATTCTGTTTTTCCTTTATATCTTTAAGTTTATTTTCTATAGCCTTTTTCATAGGGAATACTTTCAATGCTTTCCTTAAGTATAGTATATATTTAGCAGTATCTTGTTTATTATTTTCAGCCTTTTCTAAATACATAAAAAACCTATGCTCAAGGTTTGTTATATTATCCTGTAAATCCTCATTGAAGATAATGGGATTGTATAATTTATGTATATAGCTTATTCCTTTAGGCATATACATATCAAATAATGTTATATAATCTTTATCTTCTAACTTATCACTAAGTAGCAAATTACTAGCAATTGCAATCCAATATCCTAAATATCCTTCATCATTATACTTATATAGATAATTAACTATCGAATTATATACCTTTTTAGACTTGTAGTTTTCAAGTATATAACTCATAAATCTTATTAAATCAATTATACTAAGATAATTTTTAATGCTGCTTAAGTTCAAATCAAACTCTATAATGTACAATAATATATCTCCATAATAATCAGGCAACATATCATAATCGAGCTTCTTTATAGCATAAAAACTTTCCTGTGGTAAAAACACGCTCTCTTCAATGCTATTTCTAGTCAAATTTAACAGATAATATTCATCATACTCTAAACCAAAGTTATTATAAAATTTAATTATCTTTTTTGAAAACAAAGATTTCACATCTTCTTTTGTCCTCTTCACTTCTAGTGATCCTACAAAAGCTTTTCTCATATCTAAATCATTGAATATTTCATAAAAATAATTAAAAAATATTTTTTCATATTCTTCATATTCAAACAATTCCACTATTATTGAAGCCTTAAGATCTCCTGTTTTCATTTTTTCAATATATTTAACTAATTCATCGAATTCCTTCAACTCTAAATATATAAGACAGATATTATATAAAGCCAATTGGCCAGATCCTTCATTATTATAGTAAATCGCAACTGTAGAATTCTTAGATAATTGAGTTTTACCGAAGTTGTTTTTACATTCTAAAAATTTATTTAAATAAATTAGCGCATTATCAAATGCACTCAAATTTTTATAGCAGATTCCAATAATAAAATACAAATCTATATAATCACTATTAACACTTAAGCCTTCAGAACATATTTCAATAGCCTCACTGTATTTTCTTAATCCAACAGCTATTCTCCCATATAAATTATATATATACAGATACCTTTGCTTTTCCACCAAAGAGACTTTTTTCACCAATCCATATGTCTTCCTTATTTGGTATAGACTTTTTTCAATATCAACCGTTGAATATGAAGCCGCTAGTTGAAAATTTAGATACACATTATCAGGGTCTTTCTCAATTTCACTTATAAGCAAGGTACAGTTTCTCTCACATTTATATCTAGTAAACTCCTCATCTTCCCATATATATCCATAATGTCCCACAAAAACATCACTAAATAGTACCATAGGTTTAGATTTTGGCTGCTCATGAATTTTCCCTACAAATTTGAAGTCATTAGTTTTTCTAAACAATCTATCTAGAGCACAAACATTATAAGAGTTTTCACTTTCCTTATTGTTCGTAGTAAGATAATTCTTAAGATTAATTCTTATTGTATTATACCCAGCTAAATCCTGAGTCAAAAGCTTTACTAAATCATCTGGGTTCTCTATTTCTTCGTCTGCATCGATTATAAAAACCCATTCTCCAACAGCATATGAAATAGTTATATTTCTCATTTCCGCAAAATCATTTGTCCATTTGTGCTCATATATCCTATCCGTATACTGCTTAGCTATATCAATAGATGAATCTTCTGATCCAGTATCAACTATTATCAATTCACCAATCCCAGCATCTAGAATTGGTTGTATACTTTTTAGGCATCTATATAAATTCTTTTCTTCATTTTTAATCATTATACATACACTTACCTTTATACTCACCATTGCACCCCCACATAGTTTATTAAATTAATAATACATACTTATGAAAATATATCATTAATTTAATAAAAGAGCCAGAGAAAAGATATTCTCTGACTCTCTCGTTCTTACTTTATATTAATTATCTTAATAATTGAAGAACTTGTTGTGGTTGTTGGTTAGCTTGAGCAAGCATAGCTTGAGCAGCCTGGCTAAGAATGTTGTTCTTAGAGAAGTTAGACATTTCTTTAGCCATATCAACGTCTCTTATTCTTGATTCAGCTGAAGTTAAGTTTTCAGATGAAGTTCCTAAGTTGTTGATAGTGTGTTCTAATCTGTTTTGGTAAGCACCAAGTTTAGCTCTTTCAGCAGAAACCTTTTGAGTAGCATTGTCTATAACTTTTATAGCAACGTTTGCTTGAGTTTGAGTATTAACTTGTAAACCTGCAACTCCTAAAGCAGCTGATCTCATATCATTTATGTCTATTGTTAAGTTTTGGTTAGTGTTAGCACCTATTTGTAGTGTAGCACTTCCATCAGCTCTTACATCTGCAGCTGAAGTAGTTTCTTTAAATGAAGATAAACCATTTGTAGCTGCTGTTCTTGTGTTTCCTGAAGCATCCTTAACTGTTATAGTAAGACCTTCTATAGCACCTGCAACACCTGCAGTAGCTGCTGTTGCAACTAAAGCACCACCACTTATAGTTAATGCTCCATCTGCTCCTAGTAATGAACTTACATCTGAAAGAGCTGTTGTTGCAGCAACATTTCCTGCTAATGATGTTGTTACTGTAGTACCATTCTTAACATAAGATAATGTTAATGAATCTCCTGCTTGAATACCTAAGTTATTTCCATTAGAATCTTCTAATGTACCTAGAGTTACAGTCATAGCAGCTATTGGAACTGCAGCACCTGTCTTTAATACTGCACTAGTATTTACGTTTGCAACTGATGCATTTACAGCCTTACCCATTGATCCATCTAAAAGGTTCTTAGTGTTGAATTGAGTTGTGTTACCTATTCTATCAATTTCATTTTCTAATTGACCCATTTCTGATTGGATAGCTGTTCTATCATCGTTAGTTGAAGTATCATTAGATGATTGAACTGAAAGTTCTCTCATTCTTTGAAGAATTGAAGTTGTTTCATTTAATGCACCTTCAGCTGTTTGTACCATTGAGATACCATCTTGAGCATTGCTTGATGCTTGATCAAGACCTCTTATTTGGCCTCTCATTTTTTCTGATATTGCTAATCCTGCTGCATCATCTGAAGCTCCATTGATTCTAAGACCTGAAGAAAGCTTTTGCATAGACTTGCTAGCATTAGTTGAGTTTGTGTTCATTTGTCTTATAGCATTATTACCTGCTAAGTTGTGATTAATTATCATAGTAAATTCCCTCCCTGATTTTAAAGTGGACATCCTTTTCCACTGTATTTATTTATAGTTAAAGCCTTGATGGCATTACTACCTAATGAGTTTACATTATTTATTTTTATATTGCTTGTCCATTTTTATGTTCTTGCTCCCAAACTTCACCTCTTGTGATTTTTATATCTCTAGGAGCGTCAATTGCAAGTCTTAAATCTCCGTTTTCGCTTTTCACTACCTTTACAGTGATATTATCACCTATCACTACATATTCCCCTGGCTTCCTGCCTAATACTAACATACTCTTCCTCCTTGAAATCGCAAAAAACGGATGATTAATATACTTATCTACCCTTTGCCTCCTGCAAAATGAGATAAGTCTATTAATCATCCATGATTATTAATTGTATTTATGTAATTTTCACTTTATATTTATTAATTCGTATATCTAAAGATAAACTTTATACTTTTTTTGAAATTTTTTTAAGTTTTTTTATATTTTTTTAATATAGAGTCAGAGACCTAAATCTCTGACTCTTAAATATAAAACTTACTAAATACTTTACTCTATTATCTTAATAATTGAAGAACTTGTTGTGGTTGTTGGTTAGCTTGTGCAAGCATAGCTTGAGCAGCCTGGCTAAGAATGTTGTTCTTAGAGAATGTAGACATTTCTTTAGCCATATCAACGTCTCTTATTCTTGATTCAGCTGATGTTAAGTTTTCACTTGAAGTTCCTAAGTTATTGATTGTGTGCTCTAATCTGTTTTGGTAAGCACCTAATTTAGCTCTTTCTGCTGATACCTTTTGTGTAGCGTTATCTATAACTTTGATAGCTACGTTAGCTTGGTTTTGAGTAGTAACTTGAAGTCCTGATACTCCTAGAGCTGATGATCTCATATCGTTGATATCAATACTTAAGCTTTGGTTAGTGTTTGCACCTATTTGAAGTGTTGCACTTCCATCTGTTCTTACATCTGCAGCTGAAGTTGTTTCAGCGAATGAAGATAATGCATTTGTTGCTGCAGTTTTTGTATTTCCTGCTGAATCTTTTACTGATACAGTAAATCCTTCAACAGCGTTTGATATACCAGCTGTTGCAGCTGTAACACTCATTGATCCATTTGCATTAGCAGCTACTGCATAGTCAGTATTTGCTGTTGTTCCATCAGTAGTTCCAAGAGCTGCTACAGTAAGTGCTGCTGCTGTAAAAGTATTTGAAACTGTAGTTCCGCCCTTAACATATGATATTGTAACTGTATCAGTTGCAGTGATTCCTAAGCTGTTACCATTCTTATCTTGTAATCCTACTAAAGTATCAGCTGCTGCTGCTGCTGCACCACCAGTCTTTAATACATCACTTGTGTTTATGTTAGCTACTGCTGTGTTTACAGCCTTACCCATTGATCCATCTAAAAGGTTCTTAGTGTTGAATTGAGTTGTGTTACCTATTCTATCAATTTCATTTTCTAATTGTCCCATTTCTGATTGGATAGCAGTTCTATCATCGTTAGTAGATGTATCATTAGCTGATTGAACTGAAAGTTCTCTCATTCTTTGAAGAATTGATGTTGTTTCATTTAATGCACCTTCAGCTGTTTGTACCATAGAGATACCATCTTGAGCATTGCTTGATGCTTGATCAAGACCTCTTATTTGGCCTCTCATTTTTTCTGATATTGCTAATCCTGCTGCATCATCTGAAGCTCCATTTATTCTAAGACCTGAAGAAAGCTTTTGCATAGACTTACTAGCATTTGTTGAGTTAGTATTCATTTGTCTAATTGCATTGTTACCTGCTAAATTGTGATTGATTATCATTATAAAACCCTCCCTGATTTTTAACGGACATCCATGTCCAATTTTTATTTATAGTTAAGTTCTTTGAACTTACTAACATATTAAGATCTTTTAAGTAGTGTTTATCACCCTTATGCTTTATTATCGTTAGGTTTTTGTGATACTTTACTACTTTTTTAAAATATTTTTATAAGATTTTGTTACTTCTTATAAAGTTTCAGATAATTATATTAATTAACAATCCTTGTTTATTAATATTTTTTATCTTTATACTTTATTATCGTTGCATTTCTGTGATACTTTACAACTTCTTTAAACTTTTTTTATAAGATTTTGTTCTTCTTATAAAGTTTCAGATAATTATATCAATTAACAATCTTTGTTTATTAATATTTTTTATCTTTGTATTTTATTATCGTTGCATTTCTGTGATACTTTACTACTTCTTTAAACTCTTTTATAAGATTTTGCTCTTCTTATAAATTTTCAGATAATTACATTAATTAACAACTTCTGTTTATTAATATTTTTTATCTTTATACTATATTAATCGTTAACTTCAAACAACACTTTATAGTTTTTTTATAAAAACTTATTTAATGATAATCTTTAATATAAAGGTTATATTTAATTTCAGCATAGTACTTTAGCAGTGTCAAAATAAAAAAGAAGATACTATTAGTATCTTCTAACCTTTAACCGCTCATTTGCGATGTAAGCCAACTACTTTGAGAATTTAATTTATTTAAATTACTCTCAAGAGTAGAATACATATTATAAAGATGTTGCTGTTTTGCTTTCATAGTTTCCTGCATATCTTTTATCTTTTGAGTTTTTTGAGCTATACTCTTAGATAAATCATTTTGACTTACCCATCTAGTATTTATATAACCAGCTTTTTTAATTAAAGTACCGTCAGTTCCTGCCACATTGTTTAAAACATCCTTAAATCTTTGGAATATTCCCTTATCACTATTAGTAGTACCAGATTTAGTAAACAAGTTTTTAACCAAATCGCCTTTTTGCTCAATTGCAGCCTTTAACTTAGTTTCATCTATTTTTAATTTACCACCATCCATGTAGTTAGAAGTAGTTGTTATACCAATATCAGTTATACTTATTCCTGCACCGCTAACTGCATCATAAACTGCTTGTCTCATACTTGAAACCAAATTACTTAAAGTATCATCTCTTCTTAATATACCTTCCTTAGCCTTAGTCTCCCAAGCAGTTATTTGATCTGCTGTCATTGAAGACTTTTGAGCGTCTGTTAAAGGTTTATAATCATAGTTTTTCTTTTGAGTTATGCTTGTATTTATTTTATCTATTAAAGCATTATACTTATCTATAAACTTTTTAAATTTATCAACTGCAGAAGAAGCATCAGCTTTTACATTTAAATTAACAGTATCTCCTGCTGTAGCATTTTGCAAATTGTAAGTAACATTATCCAAAGTAAAGCTATTTGATCCCTTAGTCACTTGAGTAAAGTTTGCTTCTCCAGGAGCTTTAATTGACACACTAGCATCTTGTCCAGTATAGGATCCATTTATCCCTAATATAGCTGTAGCATTTCCAGTAGTATCAGCTTTTATAGTAAAATTATTTGTTGAACCTGTGTTTTTAGTCTCTATAGTTAGTTTCTTAGTCAAATCACTAAAGTTAATGTTAAAATATTGAGTTATCGGTGTATTTCCCGACTTAATATTTTGCATATCACTTTCAAATTGACTTATTGTCTTCGTACTATCAACTGTTACATTAAAGTCTTGCCCACTGATAGAAATAGTAAAAGAACCTGAATTTATACCTAAATCCGATAGCTTTGTATCACCTGTATAGGTCTTAAGCGTTTTATTACTTGTGGAAATTAAATCTCCACCTGCATTACCTACATATGTTATATCACTATTAGAGGTTGATGATATATTCAACTTTCCTGTTGAATCCTTACCAGCACTTATCTGCCCAGCTAAACTTGGATTAGCACTAATCTTATTGTTTAAGTCAGCGATTACATCATCCATTACATTTGCACCAGTAAAATTACCTAATGTAATAGTCCTAACTGTAGGATCAGCCCCTACTGTAAAAGATAATTGCTGTCCACTCCAATCTGTTGGATTAGAAGAAGTTGAATTTAAAGTATTAAAATAACTTTGACTTTTTGCAGTTTGAGCCAAACTATTTATCTTAACTTGATAGTTTCCCTTTACTGCTCCTGGATATGTAGATGCCGTTAAGTAATTATCTCCAGCTACACCTGTAGATGCCATAACGCTGGAAACTGAAGTTCCGGTATAGGTTGATGAAGTCATCATGTTATCTGTTTGTAGTATGTCAAAAGAGCTCGCAAAATCCTTAAGGTCTTTTATATATCCTACATAAGCCTCTTGTTGCCACTGAACATATTGAGAATCCTGCTTCACCTTATCTATTTTTGTTTGATCGGCACTTAAAGCTTGTTTTACTAGCCCATCAACATCCAATCCACTGGCAAGTCCTGTTATTCTGGTGTAATCGGTAGTACTGCTGCTACTACCAGACGCTCCTGATATATTCAAGAAAATCCCTCCATTCTAAATCTTTTTGTTTATTAGGTTAAAACCTTTATAAGTATTATTATATGCATTAGTCGCATTCTTTTTATCATTAATTTTCTTTATCTCTTCCTTAATAGAAAGCTTTTTCTCTTCAATAATCTGATGTAGCTTTTTATCTTGCTCTAGCAATCCTAGTTCTTTAGAAATTTCACTAAACATTTTTGAATCATACCCAATTTCATTAATTGAATCAATTAAATCTTGTTTAGCTTCTAATAGTCTAAGAAAGTTTTCTTCCGATTCTTCTTCTATAGATAAAATCAACTTATCAGTTAGTTCCCTATAATCTGATAGTATTTCTCTCAAGGAACTCATATTATCTTACTGCTGCCTTTGAAAGTTTTTCTGCTTCCTGCCAAGTATTTCTTATATCTTCTATCATCGGAATTACTGTATCCATTATTGAAGTATCTTTCTTTATATTAGCTTGCATAAGTTGATAATTTATAAATTCATATACTGCAAATAGTGATTTTGCCCACTCACCAGCATTTGTATCTAGACTTACCATAAGTTCTGTAAATATATCTTCAGTTCTTTTTATATTCTCATTAGCCTTTTTTATATCCTTATCTTCAATTGCTTGTCTACCTATCTTAGAGTATTTTACCGCTCCATCAAGCAGCATAAGTAATAGTTGTTCCTTGGATGCATAATTTACACTGTTGTTTTTATATACATTATATCCATTATTTGCGTACATAATATCCTCCTATTTTTTAACATCTATAAATACACCTCTATAGTTTTCTTTCGAGTCTTTTTCTTTCACTACTTGAACTTCAACAGTATCAGGCTTATATCCGTCTACAGTTACTGTCTTCTGTTCTTTTATTATCTCTTTAAAAGACTCTTTATGCTTGTCTTTCTTTTTTTGTTTATTCGGTTCTCTATATTTATAGCTATCAACTTGTGTTTCAATCTTTATTCCATCCTTAGAATGAACCTTACCATCCCTAGTTTGTTCTTTGAGCTTTTCTCTTAGGTCGGTATCTATCTTATTCAACTTAAAATCCATATAGATTCCTCCCAAATATTTAATTATATCTATGCCTTTTTATCGAAAACTACTCCTACTAATTCGCATAACTTGGCAACCATGTCCAAAATCTTTTTAGGAGGCACTTCCATAAGCACCTCTTTTGTTTTATCATCAACTATTTTAATCATTAAATCATTTTTAAATTTATCATGCATTTCATATACTGCATGAGCATTATCCCCTTCAAGGAACTTATTAAGTTTATCTACAGCTTTTTTTATCTCACGTTCATCACTTTTATCTTTAGTATCTATGGAATTTTTATCGTCTTGTACAGATATATCAGTTGTTATTGGTTTTGGTTGGGTAGTTGCATCTACATTTGTCTGCATTCCAGTTCCTTGATTAACTCTTATCTCCATACGTACACCTCTATTTATTGAGATTTTTAAGAATACTTAAATCTATTATAGTAGCATTTTTATTTTCATCTTCAATTTCTTTAACAAGTTCTTTCCTAAGAATACTTAGTTCTTTCGGTGCTCTTATTGCGAGTTTTACACTTCCGTCATCAAGCTTTATAACTGAAATTTCTATATCATCACCAATCAGTAATGATTGACCTTTCTTTCTAGTTAGTACTAACATATTACTCACTCCTTAGTAGAGGATGTTTTATCATATACTTTTCATTGTCTATGATTATTTGTTCCCCAAGCTTTGCTTTTGTATTTATTATTATAGGTGCTTTTAAGTTAGTAGTAATATTTTCAACTTTAGAACTTAGGGTCACTGTATTTAATACTAGGATTTCATTAGAATCCTTTATTGCAAGTCTTTCTACTATAGAATCCTTAAGTTCAAATTCGTATTCATTTATAAAATCGAAAGGGGAAACTGTGACTAACCCAACCTCCTCATCTTCAACTGAGTGTAGTATCTTAAAAATCGGATTCTCTTCAAAATCAACAAGTATAAACTTTTTCAAATCTTGAAGGCCTGGTAATCCTTTAGCAAAAGTTATTATATCCTCTTCTTCATAATTTAATATACCATGGTATTTAGTCTCTAGTTTCATAAAATCCCCTCCAATACTGCTATCTCAAGTAATCCATTAGAGATGGCTGAATTATTTTTGCGCTTGTTTGCAGTGATGCCATATACACAGTCTGCATTGTGCTGTATTCCATTGTTTTTTGAGTTATATCTATATCTTCAGTATTTGATAATACTTCAGTTAAATTGTAATTTTCTTGATCATTTTTATCTTTTGCAGAATCCATTCTATTTTCTTTTGCTCCAACTTCTGATCTGATTTTCAGTATATTACTAGCTGCAGCAGTTAAGTCATCTAGGTTTTCTCCTGTAAGTTTGCTTTGTGCATCAGGAGAAGATGAATCTAAGTTAGTAATTATATTATTCAACAAATTGCTAACATTTATTTGCTTTCCTTTTTCACTTGTGAAATTTAACACATCATATGCACTTACATTGTAATCCATAGTTACACCTTGTGATACTTCCACAGGTAGCTTTGCTTTTATCATATCCATCTGACTTGACATAGTAATATCTGTGGAGTTTACCGAAAGCTCTTCACCATCTTTTCCTGCAAAGAATAATCCTTTATTTCCATTTGCATCAAAATCCTTTACTCCCATTGGTTTTGATGTTACCTTACTACCACCGAAGATATACTTACCATCGAAATTTGAATTTAATATTTGAGATACTTCTGAAACCTTCTGATTAAGCTCATCCTTTATAGCTCTTCTTTCATCTGAACCATAAGCTGCATTTCCAGATGATACTACAAGTTCTCTTATTCTTTGAACAGATTGAGTGATTTGATCTAAAGATGTATCTGTAGCATCTAGCCAGTTTATAGTATCACTTATATTTTCATTGTACTGCTTATTGGCAGATATATCTGTATTAAGCTGCATCGCTCTTGCAACTTTAAAAGGATCATCTGATGGTCTTCTTATCTCTTTTCCTGATGATAACTGAGATTGAAGAGTTTTCATATTATTAAGATTTGTTCTCATATCACTTAGGAAGTTATTTGATAACATTCTATTAGTAACTCTCATTTAAATACTCCTTTACTATTTCTTTAATCCATTTACTACTACATCAAGAAGCTCGTCTACTGTAGCTATAACCTTTGCATTTGCACTATATGCATGTTGAAATTGCACTAAGTTAGCCATCTCTTCATCAAGTGAAACTCCAGACACACTATCTTTAGTTTGATTTAGCGAATCTAAAAGTTGTTGCTGGTTACTTACCATTCTGGTTGCTTCTTGAGCTTGTACCCCTAATTTATCTATAGAATCTTTAAAGTACGCTTCTAAAGTAGTTCCATTATTATTATTTTCGATTGTCATGCCGTTATCCTTTAGCACTGCTTTTCCTTTTGACATATTGAAAAGGTCTGCTCTAGATTTCACTGTAGTCCCAACATCCTGAATATCAATTAAATTATTCTTAAGCTGAGCAATGGCCAAGGCTCTAGCTCCATCACCTTCACCATCTACAGTATTTTGTGAAGCATACGCAAAATCAGAATCTCTTGTTTTTGTCTTTAATTTCATAACATCACTAAGAATTTCTTTATTTACCGTTATATTTTCTGCTGTTATTTCTGATTCATTACTTAAAGTATCATCAAGATTTATCATCTGACCATTAACACTATATCTAGCTACTGATTTATTTACGAATAAAGGCATATAATCTTTATCTGGAAATCCATTACTAGTTGTACTTGACATACCACTATGTATAGCATTAACTGTAAATGCTATAGATTTAGCTAACTTGTTTACTTGATCTATATAATTATCAATATCTTTTTGTATTGTTATATTTCCTTTTACTTCTCCAGATGCAGGTGAAAACAATTTAAGTTCTTGTACATCTACAGTTGATCCATCTTTTAATGGATATCCATCTGCTTTAGTTGCAACTCCATCACTATTTCCCCAAATAACTCTTGTCTCTTCAATTTCTTTAGCTTGATCAGGACTAACATTAGTTAAAGTTATTGTTTGTTTATTATTTTCATTGTCCATATTTCCAAGCTTATAATAGGTTATCTTATAAGTAGTACCAGAATCATCACTTGGATCTTTTTCCATACTGCTTATATATGAAAATCTAGCAACTTGGGTATCTCCATCAGCTTTAACTAGTTCTGGAGCCTTCATACCATTTACATCTGCAGGCTTTAAATTAATTCCTTCAAAAGCTTTCTTATCTATAGTTAGGTTAAATTTGCTAGATAACTGGTCTATTAACAGATCTCTTTTATCCATTAAATCATTAGGCGTATCTCCAGCATTTTTAACACTTATTATTTCTTTATTTAGTTCACCAATTTGATTTAAAGTACTGTTCATATCAGTTACAGTATTCTTTATAAGACTTTGTGCATTATTTTTTAAATCTCTAAGTTGTGTATATGTATGATTTAATGAATCAGTAAGAGCTAAAGTTTGCTGAACAACTACAGTTCTTGCATTTGAACTCTGTGGTTGCTTGGACAATTGTTGCCATGAATCGAAGAATTTTCCCATCAATGATGATATACCAGTATCAGATGGTTCTGTAAAAACATCTTCAATCTGGCTTAAAAAATTATCTCTAGTACTATATTGACCAGATATACTAGTCTCATTTCTTACTTGATAATCTAAAAAAGTATCTCTTATTCTCTCAACTGTTGAAACCTGAGCTCCTGTTCCTAGTTGTCCTGCTTCCATACCACCTAAAGATTGTGGTCTTGTGGTTTCTATGTTTGCTCTTTGTCTAGAGTATCCAGCTGTATTCGCATTTGCTATATTATGCGAAGTTACATCAATTGATTTTTGCTGAACTGCCATACCGCTTTTTGCTATATTAAATGTAGAAAATAAACCTGACATATTTCCTCCCCCTACTACCTTGACATTTTTCCGTATGAGTTATAAGTTTTCATTTCTCTGTTTGGATTTATATAACTTAACATTTGATTAGTATATGAAAGTTGCTGCTTTAAGAGTAAATCATTTGTATCCTTTTGAAGTCTCACTGCTTCTAAAAGTTTCAAAATATCTCTATAACTTTCTTCAAGTCTTTCGTTCCCTGAAGAAAATACAACTTCTTTCATAGAATTGCTTTTAACAAGCTTTCTTCTTTTCACTTCTTCTTCAGCAATTTCTTTATTGCAAGCCTGTATTTTGTTTGCAACATCATCTAATCCAAATACATCTTTTTTAATTATAAATAAATATTGATTGTCTAGTAACGAAAGAAGCTTATTAAGTGCTTCTTTTTCACTAAGTATTACATTAATAAGCTCTTCGTACATATTAAACCCTTCCTTCACTTATAGAATTAATCATTGACTGTGCTATTTTTTCATTGTTTGGTTTATATGTTCCATTTGCAACTTGCATTCTTAATGCTTCAACCTTTTCACTTCTAGGCATTACATCATCTCCTAAAGAAAAGTTACTTAAAGCTCTAGCTGCTCCTGATATTTCTAAACTATCCTTTTTCACGCTTTCAGCTTTTTGAGTTGCTTTTACTTTGTTAACATTATATATATCAATTACATTTCTAGTTGGTCCTACTCCTTTGATATTCATAACTTACCTCCACTGTACTGTATTCACTACTTATATTATCGTGCATTGAATAAATTAGTTTATACTTAGTTTTTATATTTGTAAAAATTTCCTAATTATTAAAACTCATTTTAAGTGCCATTTTTGACATCCTATACCTTATTATGAACCTGTTAGAAAAAGTCACAATTTATTAACAAAATTTTAACATTTATATTGTTTCCAAAACTACTAAAGTTTATTTTATTTTTTACTCAAACTTATATATTATAGCTTTAAAATATAAGTTTACTTATTTAATTCAAGTTATCTATACAGTTAAAACACATAATATACATTAATATTAAAATATGTTTAACCATTTAATTTCAAACAACGCTTAATATTGAAATAATTTTGAAATAATAAAAAGCACTTTCCTGCTTGATTCAGGAACAGTGCTTTTTATCATTTCAAAGACTTTATTCTCTCTGCGTTGCTTACGATACTTGTGATTCTTACTCCAAAGTTTTCATCAACTACCACAACTTCACCAAAAGCTACTCTTTTGCCATTAACTAAAATCTCTACAGGTTCATCAGCAACTTTATCTAGTTCAATTAACGATCCATTACTTAGAGATAAAATATCTTTAATACTTTTCTTAGTTCTACCAAGAACCACAGATATTTCTAATGGAACATCTAATATTAAATCTATATTTTTATGTGCTGGCCCAGAAGGACTTGAAGCTAAATTATCAAAAGATGCTTGATGAACTTCCACAGGAGTTCTTTGCTCTTGATATATAGGTTTTTCTTGTACAAAGTTATTATAGTCATTTCGACTTTCTTGGGCATGATATGTATTAGATGGTTCGTGATTACTAGCCGCTCTTACTTCCTGTTGTGGTGCTCTTTCTTCCACTCTAGGTTGCTCAATAGCCGGTTCACTTTGCTGCTCTTCCCCCATCATTATTGAAACAATCTTTTTAGCAGTTTTTAGTGGTAATAACTGCATTATGTTACTATCTACCAAATCACCAATTGTTAGTTTGAAGGATACTTTAACTAAAATATCGTCATCAGTAATACCTTCTGAAATTGGCTCATTTGCTTCATCCCAAGTCTTTGAAATAGGCGGTGATATATTTACTTCTCTTGCAAACATAGTAGCCATAGAGGTTGCTGCAGAACCAATCATCTGGTTCATTGCTTCCTGAACTGCACTTAGTTCTATTTCTGATAATTCTGTAGTATTTACAGTACCATCTCCACCCATCATAAGGTTAGCTATTACTGCAGCATCATTGATTTGCATTATTAATATATTCTTACCTAATATTCCCGAAGTATATTCTACTTCAAGTACTATATTAGGAATATGAAATTGCTCTTTTAGCTCTCCCAAAGTTGTTGTGCTTACTACTGGAGTAGTAATATTAACCGACTGATTAATTATCTGGGAAAGAGCTGTTGAAGCTGAACCCATTGAGATATTTCCTATCTCACCTAACAGATCTTTATCTATATCTGAAATACTTTCTTCAGTGTTACCTGTTGTGGATTCGGCTGGTGTTGATGGACCATTTAACAAAGAATCTATCTCTTCTTGTGTAAGAAATCCATTACTCATAATCTTCCACATCCTTACCTATAATGTCAAGTATGGCTACTCCCATATTTTTACCAACTATACCTGGTTTGGCCAGGTAACATTTTTCTTCTTCAACTACTACTGTTACAGGACTATTATACTTGTTATCAAGTTTAATCACATCACCAGTCACCAATCTTAAGAAATCATCTATACTAATTTCTGTACTACCAAGCTCTACCTTAACATTTACATCTACGACATCCAATCTCTTTTCTAAATCATGTCTTGTATGTTCAAGATCTTCCTCAGCACCTGCTTGGAACCAGTTTCTCATTACTAGTTTATCAAGAATCTTTTCTATACTTAAGTAAGGTATACAAAGATTTATAAAAGTATTACTCTTACCCATTTCTACTGAAAAAGTTATTAATGCTACTGGCTCATTTGGAGCTAATGTCTGGTTTAAAGCAGGATTAGTTTCTAAACTCTCTACTTCTATATCAATATCCATCACATCTTCCCAAGCAAGCTTTAGATTTGATAATACTCCTGTTCCTACTTGAGTGATTATATTTTTGTCTATATCTGTAAATTCTTTACTTACATGTCTTCGCTCTCCTGTTCCTCCTAACAGTATATCAATAACTTGAAAGGAGAAACTAGGATTCATCTCAAAAAGAATTGAACCATTTAAAGGTGGCATTTTAAACAAAAGCAGTGTAGTTGGATTAGATACACTATGTATAAACTCCTCATAGGTTACCTGCTCTATGTTTTCTATTTTAACCTTTGTATTTTTTCTCACCTGAGCAGTAAGAAAATTAGATATTATTCTTGCAAAATTATCATGTATAAGTTCAAGTGCCCTTATATGCTCTTTAGAAAACTTTTGAGGACTCCTAAAGTCATAAACTTTCACTTTTTGCTTTTCTTCATCTTTTTGCAATTCCTCTGGCTCAAGCTCTCCAGCAGACAAGGCAGACAATAGGGCGTCTATTTCACTTTGTGATAATACATCTGCCATACGCTTACCTCACTTCACTAATTAAATTTTTAGTATTTTACTTATATCTACTAATGTAACTAGTTTATCATCAAAATTCACTATACCTTTTACATAGCTTTGATACTTTTCATTCTCAAGTCTTTGAATAAGTTTTTCATCAATTTCTAAAACCTCTTCAACCTCATCAACAGATATACCTACTTGCTCATCATCAACATTCAATATTATTATGTTACTTTGAACTTTTGACGACTTTGGTATATTAAGTAGTAGATTTATATCCAGTAGAGGTATTATGCTACCTCTAAGGTTTATAAGTCCTCTAATGTGCTCTGGGGCTTTTGGTACTTTGGTCACTTCTGTCATATCAGTAATGCTCTGAACTTTAGATGTCTCTACAGCAAAAAGTTCATCACTTATCTTAAAAACAACAACTTGCATTTTCATGCCCCCTTATTAACCAATTGCCTTTTTGATTGCTTCTAACACTCTATCTGCTTGGAATGGTTTTACTATAAAATCTTTTGCACCTGCTCTTATTGCATCCATAACCATACCTTGTTGGCCCATGGCACTGCACATTATTACCTTAGCTGCTGGATCAAATGCTTTGATGTTTTTAACTGCTTCAATCCCATCCATGTCTGGCATTGTTATATCCATAGTTACTACATCTGGTCTTTCCTTCTTATAAAGCTCTACAGCCTTAATTCCATTACTTGCTTCACCTACAACTTCAAATCCATTTTTTTCAAGAATATCCTTTATCATCATTCTCATAAATGCCGCGTCATCAACAATTAATACTCTAGCCATTTAGAATCCCCCTATCTATATTACGCCTATTGAATTTAATATTTTTTCTAAAGATCCAGGATTAGGAACAAAGTAAAAATGTCCACCAATGTTTTCTGAATCTTCGCCTAATAGCATTGTTTCTATTTCCAATACATTATCTGAATACTGTGCTGACTCTACAAAGGTAGAGCTTAATATCGCACTTAGCATATCAAACGCCACAGCTGGAACTGATGGCATAATGCTCAAGTTTGTAAGTCTTGCTATTGCATTCATATATGCTGCTGAAATAATATTACCTATTTCACATAGCACTGAATTTCCCATCTCACTAAACTCATCTTCCTTCATTCCAGTCAGTACTTCTATTATATTAGAAGCTATAGATTTTTCAAATACAAATAATATATTTCCTGGTGCATCACCAAGTACTTTTACTAGTACCGCTGCCACCAATTCTTCCTCAGAAACAAAATTATAAATATCCATAAAATCTATTACCTTAACATTTGGAACTGTCATATCAATTTTTCTATTTAGCAATTGAGAAAGAGCCGTTGCTGCATTTCCTGCACCAATATTACTTACTTCTTTAAGAGCATCTAGTTGAAGTGCACTTAATTGAGTATAATCCATCACAATCCTCCTTCTAGTTCCTAGATTAAAGCACCTACATCAAGTATAAGTGTAACAAGACCATTACCAAGTATTGTCGCTCCAATATACTCATTTAATCCTTCAAGAGTTTTTCCTAAAGGTTTTATTACTATTTCTTGCTGTCCTAATAAAGAATCAACTAAAAGACCAACAACTTTATCTCCAACCTTAACTATTATAATAAAATTCTTATCCTTTTTGCTAGTATCAATTTGTAAAGTTTCATTAAGCCTAATTAGAGGTATAACATTTTCTCTATATACTATAACTTCTCTTCCATTAGTCTTCTTTATTCTATCTTCTTTATAATCTATAACTCTGTCGATAAACCCTAAAGAAATTGCAAGTGTCTCTTCTCCAACCTTAACAAGCAACGCTTGAATTATTTGAAGAGTAAGAGGAAGTCTTATTATAAAACTTGAACCTTTTCCTATTTCACTTACTACATCAACAGTTCCTCCAAGTGCAGATATTTTTGTTTTTACAACATCCATACCTACGCCTCTACCTGATATATCTGTTACTACTTCGTTAGTGCTAAAGCCTTGAGAGAAAATTAAATTCTTTATATCATTTTCAGTCATTCCTTCAGTGTTTATGCCTACTCTTTCAGCTTTACGTCTAACCTTTTCAACATCAATACCATTACCATCATCTTCTACTCTTATTACAGCTTTTGTACCTTCTTGATAAGCGGACAATCTTATTGTACCTACAGGATCTTTACCTGACTTAGCTCTATCTTCTTTGCTTTCTACTCCATGATCAGCAGCATTTCTTAATAAGTGGATTAATGGTTCCCCAATTTCATCTATTACAGTTCTATCTAATTCTGTATCTTGACCTTCAACAATGAAGTTAATTTCCTTATTCAATTCTACAGAAAGATCTCTAATCATTCTAGGGAATCTATTAAATACAACTTCTAGAGGAAGCATTCTTATCTTCATAACAAGATCTTGCAAGTCAGAGGTTGTTCTAGCAACTTGTTCAAGAGTTTCATTTAGCTCTTGAGCTCTATAACTTGTGCTTATTTGTTCTAATCTAGTTCTATGTATAACTAACTCAGAAACCATGTTCATTAGCTTATCTAGACGTTCCAAATCAACTCTTACTGATTGATGAACCTTTTTGGTTTGACCAGATGGACTATTGCTCTTTTTTTCTTCAACTTTTTCTTTATTCGTAACTATAGATTTAGGCGCTACCGTTTTTGACGTTTCATTTACTTCAGCCTTAGCTACTGATTCATCTTTAGTGGTTGCAATTTCATTTACTTTTTCTATTCTTAATTCGACTTCTTCTGTAGAAACTTTATCCACTTCTGAAATATTTTTAACAAGTTTTTCAATTTCTTCAGCATTTAGTGTAGTAATTACAATAAGTTCAATGCTAAAATCAAAGTTTTCGTTTTCTATATCTTCTGTAGAAGGATATGATTTTATAACTTCTCCATGCTCTTCTAACTCTTTAAATATTAAAAAAGCTCTAGCAGACTTTAATAAAGTATTCTCATTAAGACTTATGAAAACTCTTATAGCCTTATAGCCCTTTTCATGAGCTTGCTTAATTACATTCATGTCATATTCATTTATGTCTATTACATAATCTGATGAACTCTTATTTTCTGATATTTCTTCTACTATATCCACAGCAACACTGTCTTGCTGTTCATTAGTACTTATATCATGTAAAGCTTTCATTATATTTTCTATTTCAACTTTTTCTTCTATACCTTCTGATATGTTATTTACCATTCTTTCAAGAGTATCTAAGCAATCAAAAAGAACTGTAACTACATTTTGAGTAACTTTCAGTTCACCTTCTCTAAATTTAGAAAGAACATCCTCCATTTTATGAGTTAGTTCTGCTATATCACTAAATCCCATTGTTGCTGCCATACCTTTTATAGTATGAGCTACTCTAAATATTTCATTTAACTTGTCAATATCATCTGGTTTTTGTTCTAAGTCAAGTAAAGATTCATTTAGAGTCTGCAAATTGTCCATGGACTCTTCTAAGAACATTGAAAGATATTGAGATGTGTCCATTGTTATCCCTCCTGTTATTCTTCGAAGCACGTAACAATTATCAATTGTTACGCCTCCTGTTATTCTCCGTAGCACATGACAATTATTAATTGTCATGCCTCCTGTATTCCTTTTTAGCACTTAACAGTTATTATTAGCAAAATTAACTAATCAGTAAATATCAATTATAGCTAAATAATAAATTAGAATAGTCATTTTTTTGTAATATACAGCAATTATATATCATATATTTATTTAAAATATGTGAAAATTGCCTAACCTTTTCAGTTATTCAACACTTATTATTCGTATGAAGTAGTTAATTTCTTTATAGCAATTATTAACTTTTATAATTTTCTATAAATAAAAGTAGAAGCCTTTTCAAAACCAAAATCTTTATAATTATATATACTTTCAGTAGCACCTACAAATAATAAACCACCTTTTTTAAGGGATGCTGCAAATCTCTTGTATATATCATTTTTAACATCTACATTAAAATAAATAACTACATTTCTACATACGATTAAGTCAAAGTTACTCTCATAACTATCTAATATAAGGTCATGCTTTTTGAAAGTAACCATGTTTTTCACACTTTGTTCGATATAATACTTATCTTTAACTTTCTTAAAGTACTTTTCCATTTCTCTAGGTTTTACATTTTTCATTTCGTTATCAGTATATTCTCCAAGCTTAGCTTTCTGAAGAATTGTATTATCGATATCAGTAGCTAATATCTTGTGTCTGCCATTGGGACTTACATTATTCAAAATCATAGAGATCGAATACGGCTCACAACCAATAGAACAAGCTGCACTCCAGATCTTAAGACTATTATTAGCTGCAGACTCTTTTTTCAAGATAGCCTCTAACTCTTCAAATAATTCTGGATTTCTAAAAAATTCTGTAACATTTATAGTTATAAAGTCCAAGAATCTTTGTCTATGCTCTCTGTCCGTTTTAATCAACTTCGTATATTCTTCTAATGATTTTACGCCCAATCTTGTCATTAAACTTTCTATTCTTCTATTAAGCTGGGTTGGTTTATACGCAGATAGATTAATACCTAGTTCTTTATGTACCCATTGATGAAACTGGCTAAAATCCATAGTTTATCTACTATCCTTTCATTAATGTAACGATTTTTTTTGCTATATATCCTAATGGTAATACTTCATCAACTTTCCCTGTTTCAAAAGTGGCTTTAGGCATTCCATAAATAGTACATGTAGACTCATCCTCTGAAATAGTATGTCCTCCAGCATTTTTTATAGATACTGTACCTTGTGCACCATCTTTTCCCATTCCAGTGAGTACCACAGATAATAAGTTCTTACCATAGACAGCAGCTGAGCTATTAAATAGTTTATCTACTGCTGGTCTTACTCCCCATATACTTGGTTCTTGATTTAACGAAATTCTTTTATCCTTAGATACTTCCATGTGATAACCACCTGGAGCAATATATATAACATTTTTTTCAATTCTCATATCGTTTTCTGCTTCTACAACCTTAAGGTTACAAAGATTATTTAATCTTTCTGAGAAGGTCTTTGTAAATCCTGCTGGCATATGCTGAACCACTAACACAGGAACCTCTAAATCTTTAGGAAGTTCTGTCAATACAGTTTGAAGTGCTCTAGGGCCACCTGTAGATGCACCAATTACCACTGCCTCTATTTTATTAGAAGCTTTCTTAGTAGTAATAAATTTTGCAGGCTCCTTTGCCTCAACTTTAAAATCAAACAATGATCTTTTTATGGATGCTACTGCTCTTATTTTATGTACTAACTCAAGCTTAACCTTATTAATATCAAGCGAAATCGATCCTGATGGCTTTGACACGAAATCGGCAGCACCAGCATCTAAACAATCCAATGTTGTTCTAGAAGAGCTTGTGGTTAAGCTACTTAACATTATAACTTTAGCATTTCTATTTGTGAGTTTCAATTTTTTCAGCGCAGTAATACCATCCATTTTCGGCATTTCTACGTCTAAGGTAATTACATCTGGATTATAACCTCCAACCTTGTCAACGAACTCCTCACCATTTCTTGCAGTAGCTATAACTTCCATATCTGTCTCTTCATTTATCATGTCAGAAATTATTTTTCTCATAAGTGCAGAATCGTCTACTACCATAACTCTTATTTTATTCAAGATTATCACTCCATTAAAGTTCTATAATACCTTGTCCTACAATCTTTATTATTACCTTGCCAGTTTTTGAATCTAAAACCATTGTTCTACCTTTGTTTCCACCTAGGTGAGAAGCAAGAACTTGAAGTTGTAATTCTTTTAAAGTCTTCGCTACAGCTTCACCATTTCTTTTTCCAATATCACTTATCATGCTCTTATCAGAAAAATTAAACATGGATGCTCCTCCAGCTATTTTTACAACCAAATTTCTTTTTTGGCACCCTAACTTTTCCATCTTTTCAATTAGAATCGGAATAGCTAAATCAGCAAATTTATATGGATTTTTCACTTCTTTAAACTGAGTTGAATCAGGTAACATTATATGTGACAAACCACCAATCAATTTAACTTTATCAAATACTGCTATTCCAACGCAAGAACCTAGTCCTATGGTCATTATTTTATCTGGATTACTTACAGTATTTAAATCAGCAATACCTACTTTAACTTCTGCATCTATCATAGAACCACCTTATAGCAACTTAGTTTTTTCTTCCTCTGTTAAAATTTTAGATAAATCTAAGAGGATTACTATATTTTCCTTTAATCTTATTAGTCCTTTTATGTATCTTCTTGAAATACTTGCAGCAATTGCTGGAGGGTTTTCTATTAAATTAACTTCCACATCTTTGACTTCATAAACATTATCTACGATAATGCCCATCTTAGATTCACTTTCTTTAACTACAATAATCTTTGTTTCAGCTAAATTTACTTTAGTATTAAACCCAAACTTTTTAGACAAATTAACTACAGGTAAAATGCTTTCTTCATAATTAATAACTCCGTCAACGAAACTTGGTACATCAGGTAACACCGTTGGTGTTTCATAACCTAATATTCTTTCTACTTCCATTATATCAGTAGCGTAATGTTCTCCATTTAAACTAAAAATCAGTAACTTTATTTCCTTGTTAGCCATTTTAATCCCCCTTATAAGCGAAACTTATCTATTATTATATCTCCAAGTTCATCCATGTATACATGAACATCCCTTGAAGGCTCTTCTAGGACTATTTCTCTTTCTCCAATCGCAAAAATAGTATTGTGATATGCAATATCAGCATATATGTGCCCGATTTTCGAAACAGAAGCTTTTGTCTTAACTCCGCCAGTACTACCAATAGTCTTACATCTTATTTCATTTTCAGCTTTCAAATATCCCCCTCTAGACACGCTGCCGCTTTGAGTAAAAATTATACTTCCACTGCATGTTAAATGAGATATATATTGTCCTTTACCATTTAAGTATATACTTCCTGACGAACTTATTGTAGAATCTTGACAATAATTTATACTAATGTCAGCAGGGATATTAACTTTCCCTTGAATATCTTTAATATACTCATCTGCTAATACCACTAACTTGTCCAACTCGCTAAAATGCTTAATTGTGGTTGGTCCAAGACCTATAAGCATTTGCTTTACTAACCTGCTTATATTTTTACCTTCTTCATCAGATTTAGAGAATAATCTGATTATGTTTAACGAATTAGTTGTTATACTCTTAAATTTGTTTTCAATTAGAACCTTAATTATTTCACCATCGCTTCTATCAACACCCAATAAATTATGTTCTTTAATCTCTAGTATTGTACTAGTCAGCTGTAACATTGAATTTTTTAAGTTTTGTAATTCATCTAATTGTTGTTGTATTAAGAAGTCTTTACCACCAGCTTCAATGGTTGATCCAATAATACTACCTTTTATTAAAGTTTGATCGTTTGAAATAATATGAGAACCCTCTACAGAACCATCAATCGTTATAGATTTTCCAGCTTTTATAGTCATTCCTTGACTAACATTTGCTCCTATATGTATATCACCAGTGAAATTAAGATTTCCTGAAGCTAGATTCACATCAGATGTTGCTTCGTATATCTTATTCACTGAAATAGTATTATTTTTAAAGTCCGGTCTTCCATCAGCTGTGGCGATTATATTACTACCATCAATTTTACATCCTTCGCCTGCATTCAATTGTAATTCTTTATACTTTTCAGGCTTTACAACCTTACCACTTATATTTATTCCTGGCTTTCCCTCTGAACCTTTTACTAATGTAGCTATTAGTTCTCCTGATTGAACAGTAACTATCTGATTCATATTTCTAAAGTCAATTGTCTCATCTTCAGACACTATTCTTTTTTGTTTATCTCTGAAAAGTATAGTCAATTGGTCGTGTACTGTATCTTTCACTTTTTTACCTTCTGCAACTAAGATTTCACCTTGTTCATCTCCGGTGCACAAAGATTTTAAGTTCTCTAAAATTATACCACTTACAATCCCTCTTTCAGATAAAACCTTTTTAATTTCAAGCTCATTAAACTTTGGAGGATATTCTTCGTAGTCAAGTTCTGTCTTTAAATTTAATACACTCACGCTTTCTGAATCACATAATTTATATACTCTTTTAGGAATATATTTAACCGAAGCCATTGCAGTCATTTCGTCATCCGAAGTAACTATATTCATTTCTCTTTTTGCTTCTTGATTTATAATATCATACCTTATAGAATTATTTTCGGTTATACTACAAAAATCTTCAACTTTTTTATTATCTATATATAGAATGACATTGTCACTTGTGAATACTTTTGCAGGTGATCCCTGTTCTAAAGGATTAGTAACTATAAAACTTCCGTTTTTCACAGCTACCTTTCCATCATGGTTTGGGGTATTATTCTTGGGTGAAACTCTAATTTTGTATTTTCTTCTAAGCATACCCTTTTTCTCAATCACTTCATAATCAAAATCTTCTGCAGATATATTAAGTTCCGCTTCTGCTAATTTGATACATTCTTCAATAGTTAATGCTTCATATACATATTCCATAATTACTCACACCCCCCAAGAGTCATTTACTGCTTTTAGTATACCATATTAAGGTTTAATTGTAATTTAAATTTTAATGTGAATTATAATTTCATTCAAATATTATTTAGCAGATTTAATATATTCATCAATTTTTTTATTATATAATCTTATTAGTTCTAAAATCACTGTGTTCTTTGGCGAATTTAAAGTTATTTTATCAACATTCGCAATAGGAAGAATCTTAGGAGATGTACCTGTTATAAACATACCATCTAAGGTTCCAATATCTTTGTAAGATATCTTTTCTTTCTTTATTGATATATTATTATCTTTACATATATCTATGATAGAACCTCTTGTAACCCCCGGAAGAACATCTTCCAATGGCGATGTTAATATCTCATCTTCTCTTACCATAAATATATTAGATTTACTACCTTCTGTTATAAAACCATTTCTATCTACTAAAATAGCTTCGTAGCAATTTTTTTCTTTTATTTGCTCATTTACTAATGTTCTGAAATCTGTATTCACTATTTTTGCATTAGGATTTTCTCTTTCACCAAAGAACAGTGTAGTATTTACACCATTTTCGTATTGGTCATTTGTAGGATATGAATGTTTAACAAAGTATACTAAAAGATTTCTATCATCGCTTTCTGAATCCATTAATAATTTTATATTTCCTTCAAATACATTAACTTCTTTTATTAGAGTTTCAATTTGTTCCTTTATTTCCTCCTTATCATACTTGATCTCTTTATTTATTAAAGAGAATGAATTATTCATCCTTTCTAGATGCTTTTCTAAAAAAAGAGGTACTCCATCTATTACTCTTATAACTTCATACACTATTCCTTTTCTTCTTAGTATATTATCGTCAAATTTTTCTTTAACTCTAGATGTACCATTTAAAATAAATTTATTTGAATAACATTCACTCATTTTTATCCCCTCAATTCACAATTTTATTAATTTGCATTGATGTATCACTTCACAATTAAATTTATATTTTCATATTGAAGTGATATATCTTTATCTACTTTATATTATATATTAATTAATAAATACCATACAATTATGTGATTAAATAATTGTATACAATTTTAAAATCATCAATTAAATTTAAAATGAAGTTTAATTTATTAAAGAATAAAAAAAAGGCGGTATAAACCGCCTTCTTCAACTATTGAGCTAATTCAGACTCATAGTACTTTGTAACTTCTTCAAATTCTTCATCATCAGGTATTGAAAGTTCTCCTTCTTCACCCTCTGATTTAAATAAGTATACTGATCCATCATTAGGGTTTTGAACTAAAACATATTCTTTTTCTTTATATTCAAAAGCATCTATAACTTCACAACTTACTACATTGCCGTTTTCATCTTCTAAATCTACAACGAAACTTTCATGATCATGATCATGGTCATGGCCACATCCGCAATCGTCATCTCCACAACCTTCGTCGCCACAGCCACATGTATTTTCTTCTTTTAATTCTAAACCATTATCTTCGCAGCCACAGCCACATCCGCAAGTATCTTTTTCTTTATCTGACATATGTGATTCACACAATCTAAATGATGTGTGAAATTCACCTCCTTTAATAAAATAGTATGTTTTAATTTTACCCTAATATTAGGATTAATAAAAGCTTTTTTTATTCTTTAATAAATATTATTACTTTTAATAAGACTTTAGACATAGAAAATTAGTGTATATATCTATTATTTTTTATAACAACTTCTACTATAGAAAATACTTTTATATTATCTAACTTCCAACCTTCATATTATGATAAATTTTTATCCTTATAATGCATAATTTCATAATTTTTTTACAAAAGTTCTATGCATCATACTTTTCAAAAAACAAGGGAACTAGCAGAGCTAGTTCCCTTATCATCATTCAACTATTCTTGAGTAGCAAGTCTCTTATAGTTTTCTAATCTTTCCATAGCATCTTCATAAGTCTTTTCAAATAAAGCATCTGCAGCTTCTGGGAATGCCTTAGCAAGTGAAGCATATCTTACTTCGCCCATTAAAAATGCCTTGAAGTCAGCAGTTGGTTCTTTAGAATCAAGTGAGAATGACTTCTTACCTTGTTCCTTAAGAGTTGGGTTGTATCTGTACATAGCCCAGTATCCTGACTCAACAGCTTTCTTAGCTTCTAATTGGCTGTTACCCATACCAGCTTTTAATCCATGGTTTATACATGGAGCATAAGCTATTATTAATGATGGACCTGGATAAGCTTCAGCTTCAGCTATAGCTTTAAGAGTTTGGTTCTTATCTGCACCCATTGAAATCTGAGCAACATATACATAACCATAGCTCATAGCCATCATTCCAAGATCTTTCTTCTTAGTTCTCTTACCGCTAGCAGCAAACTTAGCTATAGCAGCAGTTGGAGTTGACTTAGATGATTGACCACCTGTATTTGAGTAAACTTCTGTATCAAATACAAGAACATTTATATCTTCTCCTGATGCAAGAACGTGATCTAATCCACCGAAACCGATGTCGTAAGCCCAACCGTCTCCACCGAAGATCCATTGTGATCTCTTAACTAAGAAATCTTTTTCGTTTAATATTTCTTTTGCTATTTCAGCAGTTTCAGTTTCTAAAGCAGCTATAACTCTGTCAGCTCTATCTCTAGTACCTTCACCGTTGTTTATATTTTCTAACCAATCACCTAAAACAGCCTTAGTTGTTTCGCTTAAATCAGCTTCTAAAGCAGATTTAACTGTTACAGCTAATCTTTCTCTTATAGCAGCAACTCCAAGGTACATACCCATTCCAAACTCAGCATTATCTTCAAATAATGAGTTTGCCCATGCTGGACCATGTCCTAGATGGTTCTTAGTGTATGGTGTTGAAGGAGCAGATCCTCCCCAAATTGATGAACATCCAGTAGCATTAGCTACCATCATTCTATCACCGTATAATTGAGTTACAAGCTTAGCGTATGGAGTTTCTCCACAACCAGCACAAGCACCTGAGAACTCAAGTAATGGTTGTTCAAATTGGCTTCCTTTTAATGTTGTCTTGCTCATAGGGTTAGCTTTTGGAGCAACAGCTTCAGTAGCATATTCCCAAGCTGGAATTTCAACATGTTGTGAAGCTTGTGGCTTCATTATTAAAGCTTTTTCTGGAGCTGGACAAACTTGAGCACAGTTTCCGCATCCTGAACAGTCAAGTGGGCTTATTGCCATTGTGAATGACATAGGTTCAGCAGTCTTTAATGCTTTAGCTGCTACTATCTTCATTCCTTCTGGAGCATTGTTCTTTTCTGTTTCGCTTAATAAGAATGGTCTGATTACAGCATGTGGACATACATATGAACATTGGTTACATTGTATACACTTATCTGCTTGCCATTCTGGTACGTTTATAGCAATACCTCTCTTTTCGTAAGCAGCTGTACCATTTTCGAAAGTTCCGTCTTCCATTCCACCTAAGAATGCTGATACTGGAAGTGAATCTCCTTCTTGTCTGTTCATTGGTTCAACTATCTTAGTTACGAATTCTGGTTTAACCTTAGCATCAACAACTTCTGCATCAACTGCATCAGCCCAGCTTGCAGGTACTTCTATAGCAACAACTGAATCAACACCCTTATCTATAGCAGCATTGTTCATATCAACAACGTTTTGTCCCTTCTTACCATATGAAGAAACAACAGCGTCCTTTAAGTATTTAATAGCATCTTCTACTGGAATTATGTCAGCTAACTTGAAGAATGCAGATTGCATTATCATGTTTATTCTTCCACCAAGACCAATTTCTTGAGCTATCTTAACAGCATTTAAAGTGTAGAACTTAATGTTGTTTTTAGCGATATATCTCTTATAGCTTGCTGGTAAATTTGCTTCTACTTCTTCTGGTGTCCAGATAGAGTTAAGTAAGAATGATCCATTCTTCTTTAATCCATCTAATACGTTGTATTTGTATACATATGATTGGTTATGACAAGCAACGAAATCAGCTTTATTTATTAAGTAAGGTGATTTTATAGCTTTCTTACCAAATCTTAAATGAGATACAGTTATACCACCAGATTTCTTTGAATCATATGCAAAGTAACCTTGAGCATACATATCAGTATGGTCTCCGATTATCTTTATAGCACTCTTGTTAGCACCAACAGTACCGTCTGATCCAAGTCCCCAGAACTTACATGCTTTAGTTCCTTCTGGAGTTGTATCTATATCAGCAGTTATAGCATCTAATGATGTATTAGTAACATCATCAACTATAGCAACTGTGAATCCATCTTTAGGCTCATCCTTAAGTAAGTTTTCATAAACTGAAACTATGTGAGCTGGAACTGTATCCTTTGAACCTAAACCATATCTTCCACCAACTACAACTGGAGCATTTTCTTTTCCGTAGAAAGCATTCTTAACTTCTAAGAATAATGGTTCAGCAGCTGATCCTGGTTCTTTAGTTCTGTCTAAAACAGCTATTCTCTTAACAGTTGCAGGTATAACCTTTAACATTCTTTCAACTGAGAATGGTCTGAATAATCTTACCTTTACAAGACCAACTTTGTTTCCATTTGCATTTAAGTAATCTATAGTTTCTTCTATAAGGTCAGTAACTGAACCCATAGCAACTATAACTCTATCAGCATCTGGAGCTCCATAGTAGTCAAATGTGTGATATTCTCTACCAGTTAATTTAGTTATTTCAGCCATATAGCCTTCAACTATTTCTGGTATAACATCATAATATTTATTAACAACTTCTCTTTCTTGGAAGTATACATCAGGGTTTTGAGCTGTACCTCTTGTAACTGGATGATCAGGATTTAAAGCTCTTCTTCTGAACGCTTCTACTGCATCAGTATCAAGAAGTTTAGCTAATTCATCATACTCTAAAACTTCTATCTTTTGTATTTCATGTGATGTTCTGAATCCATCGAAGAAATTAACAAATGGTATTCTTGATTTTATAGCTGTAAGGTGAGCAACTGCTGATAAATCCATAACTTCTTGTACAGAACCTTCAGCTAACATTGCAAAACCAGTTTGTCTTGCAGCCATAACATCTTGATGGTCACCGAATATATTTAATGAATTTGCAGCTAATGCTCTAGCTGAAACATGGAATACTCCTGGTAGTAATTCACCAGCAATTTTGTACATATTTGGGATCATTAATAGTAAACCTTGAGAAGCTGTAAAAGTTGTAGTTAAAGCTCCTGCTTGTAATGAACCGTGAACTGCACCAGCTGCACCAGCTTCTGATTGCATTTCCATTACCTTTACCTTTTGTCCAAATATGTTCTTTCTTCCTTGAGCAACCCATTCATCAACATGTTCAGCCATTGGTGATGATGGTGTTATTGGGTATATAGCTGCTACGTCTGTAAATGCGTATGCGATATGTGCAGCAGCAGTATTACCATCCATAGTTTTCATTTTTCTAATTGCCATCGAGTTGACCCCTCTTTCTTATATTGTTTTGATAATTGTTTTGTATGATGAGTTATTCTAAAATAATAAATATTTTAGAAAAATAAGATTGACTGTTATTTTTGATTATTTACTGAGAGTTCTATCTCGCAAGTTCTTTTCCTAGTTCTCTAGCTTTTCTAAGTTGTTCTTCACTAGGTGATTCTTTAACTGCAAGAATATCAACTACATTAAAACCATAATCCTTCATTCTATCAGACCAATCGATTATGAATTGTCCTTCATCCCAGCCGTATGATCCAAAAAGAATTAGTTTTTTGCCATTGTTAGGCAGTAACTTAAATTGGTTTATGTAAGGTTCCATCTCTTGTTGTTCTATTCTATTATTGTCCATTGATGGACTTCCAAAAGCAACTGAATCGGCATTCATAACATCATCAACAGTAGCATCAGTTACATGTTTAATCATAACCTCTGCGCCATTTTCTTTGGCACTTGCTGCTATTGCATCTGCTAAAACTTCAACGTTTCCCCCGTTGCTCCAGTAAATTATTGATACTTTCTTCATCGTAACAGCACCTCATTCGCTTGTTAAATTCTTAACAACTTGTTGTGGCTACAAATTCTGCCCTTTGTCCACATAAATATTATACAGTATGGAAATTATTTTTCAAGTTTCATATTTTAATATATTCCGTAAATTTATTCTTGCAGAGCACAAACCGGTATAATACCGCCTATTTTCATTACAAAACCCCTTATTTCCTTGTTATTGCTAATTATTCTATTTTATCGGACTATTTTTTAAATTTTCTCTCAATTCCGCATTTTTGGAGAAATTATTTTTTCTCTCTAACGCAATTCATTATTACCTCAACTATATTAGCTACTCCATCCTTACCTTTGCTCTCACGCATATTGGTTATATATTTATTTCTGTCACTTTTTAATATCTCCAGTTGCTCTAAAAGTCTTTCTTTTGTTAGCTCTTCATCCTCTATAACAAGACTAAATCCGCTATTTTTAAATGACTTCGCATTTAAAACCTGATCCCCTCTGCTAACCTTTGCTGATAATGGAATGAGAATATTAGGTTTCTTTAAAGCTAGTATTTCAAATATTACATTTGCCCCTGCTCTTGAAATAATATAATCTGCAGCATTCATTAAATCTGGCAATTCTTCTGACACATACTCAAATTGAACATACCCTTTTATATCCTTGCAAGATGAATCAGAATTTCCTTTTCCGCATATATGAATTATATTATATTTTCCTACCAAATCATTTAATGAGCTTCTTACAGTTTCATTTATTACTTTTGATCCAAGACTTCCACCTATAACAAATAGTACTGGTTTATTATCATTAAATCCGCATAATTTTTTCCCTTTAATAGCACTGCCTTCAAATAATTCTTTTCTTATAGGCGTGCCTGTATAAACACCTTTGTCATCTTTTATATATTTTAAACTTTCTGAAAAAGTTACACAGAGCTTATTACAAAATGGTGCTGCAAGCTTATTAGCAAGCCCAGGAGTTATATCTGATTCATGAGTCACCACTGGTACTTTTTTAATTGATGCTGCTATAACAACAGGAACAGTAACAAATCCTCCCTTGGAGAATACTATATCCGGCTTTTCTTTTGTTATTATTTTATAAGCCTCTACCATTCCTTTTACGACCTTAAACGGATCCGAGAAATTTTTCACATCAAAATATCTCCTAAGCTTACCACTAGATATACCAAAGTACTCCATATTAGAGGAATTTTTTATTATATCTTTCTCTATGCCATCTTTACTTCCTATGTATTTTATATCAAAGTTTTCTTTCATCAGCTCAGGTACTAGCGCAAGGTTAGGAGTTACATGTCCTGCAGTTCCTCCACCAGTCATAATTATTTTATATTTTTTCAAAAAAATCATCCCCTTAAATTTTTCCCTAATTGAATTATAGCCATCTATATTATATTAAAATCAACTAAAAAGATGAACTAGATTTTTTAATATAAATTTAATGACTATTATTCCATCAATCCTATATTATCAATTTATTGCTTTAAGGACAAAATATTATCGTATGATTAATAAATTAATTAGATAGGAGGTATATTATATGGCTCAAAAAGTATTAATACCAGAATCTAAAAACGGCTTATCTAAATTCAAATATGAAGTAGCTAATGAATTAGGGGTTCAATTTTCAGACTATAATGGAACCGTTTCTGCTAACCAATGTGGTAAAGTTGGTGGAGAAATGGTAAAAAGAATGATTGAACAGTATGAGAAGAGTTTATAGTTTTTCCACACAAAAAAAGGGATACGATATTTCGTACCCCTTTTTAGCATAGTCTAATACTTTTAATTATGGCTTGAATACTTCTATTACCGTTATACTCATTTATAGACGGATAAAAAAGAAAATCCATTTTAAAGTTACAAAATGAAGTATCTAAAACGTTAAGAAATTCATTTTCTCCATATTTATCTATGAATTGTTCTTTAAATTCTTCATATTTATTGAAGCAAATTCCGTCCATACTATAATTGCTACCTAGCATCTTAAATCTAAACTTTAATATATTTTTTTCTTTCCCTATAGCCCATATTCTAATAGTTTCCACAGACTTTTCTCCAAACAAAGGAGTATTATTTCCTTTTCCAAATGGCTCAAGCTTCTCTAATTCATCTACAACCTGTTCATTTACATATGCTAAAGGAAGTCGTAAGTCTATTCTAACCTTTGGAACTATATCTTCATCCTTTAGATTACAGCCTTCTAGCAACTTTTCTCTAAGTTTAGGTATATTTTCTTCTTTAACAGACAATCCTGCCGCCATTGGATGGCCGCCAAACTTATCTAATAATTCCTTACAATTAGATAATTCCTCAAACATATTATATTCTTCTATAGACCGTGCTGAACCTTTAGCCATTTCTTTTCCTTGTGTCAAAATCAAAGCTGGAACATTATATTTTTCTCTAATTCTACCAGCTACAATCCCCGCAATACTTTCATGAATTGTATTATTATAAACTACTAACACCTTATCTTTTTCCATATGATTTCTTACAATTTGCTCTTCAATTAGTTCGACACTCTCAGTAGTCATTTCTTGTCTTCTTTGATTTAATTCATGTAGTTCTTTTGCAAGTTCAGATGCTCTATCATTCTCATTTGTAATAAGCAGTTCAACGGATAAATCTGCGGTTTCTAATCTACCAGTAGCATTTACGCAAGGTCCAATTACAAATCCAAGATGATATGCACCTACTACTTTACCCTCTAGATTAGTTTGCTTCATCAATGCTTTTAAGCCTATATTTTTAGTATTATTAATCCTTTTTAAACCTTCTTTTACTAGTATTCTATTTTCATCTACTAAATCCACTACATCGCATACAGTAGCTATAGCCGCAAATTCAAGTAAATCATAAACCTTATCCTTTGAAATCCCTAAAGCTTCATACAAACACTGAACTAATTTAAAAGCTACCCCTGCACCACATAACTTCTTAAAGGGATACTGACAATCACTTCTTTTAGGATTTACGACTGCATCTGCATTAGGGAACTTCTCAATAATACTCCCATCTTCCTCCTTAAAAATAGGAATATCATGGTGATCAGTTATTATTACATCCATACCTAAAGCTTTAGCTAAATCAACCTGCTCAAAAGCAGCAATTCCATTATCACAGGTCAATATTAACTCGTATCCTTCTTCCTTTAACTTTTTTATTCTATTGCTATTCATTCCATAACCTTCGTCTTCTCGATTAGGAATATAATAACTGTAGTTTGCATTGCAATTCTTTAAAGCATTATTTAGAATTACAGTACTGTTAACTCCATCACAATCATAATCTCCATATATTATAATTTTTCTATTATTCTCAATAGCATGCTTTATCATAGCTACTGCCTTATCCATATCTTTCATAAGGTGCGCATCATACAATTCATTTATCTCGCCATATAGAAATTTCTCAGCTAGCTTTACATTAGTTAGATCTCTATTTACCAACAATCTTGCAGTGAATTGGCTTATATTTAATTCCTTTATAAGCTTATTTGCATCTGCAACTCCTTTGTTTATCAAAAGCCAATTTTCACTCATATATATATCTCCATCACCAAAGTACTTGTTTTGAAGGGTTTACAAATACTTTTTTCATCACGCTAATTATATCTTTCTTATTAATCTCGTATTCAAATTCCAATTCATCAAAAACCATTTTACCTTTTTTGTACATAAGCTCGTAGATTGTAAGTCTATTTGCTAATACAATACTCTTTTCTAAGTCTAGTGCACGTTTAAGTTTCAATCTCTTTATTAAATAATTAATATCTTCTTGCGTTAGCATCTGAAAATCGTTAATCGCATTATCAACAAGTAAATCTATAATATTAAGACATTTATCAACACTATTTTTAGATGTACTGCAATTAATAGAAATCAACTTTATATTTAATTCATTTTTCACAGTGCTGAATATCTCATAGGCTAATCCGCTTTTTGTTCTAACCTTATCAAACAATCTAGAACTTACGCCTTCACCAAACCACATATTAAATATTCTAAGAGCTTCTACTTCTTTTGTATCTAACATGCTTATATCATATATATACTGTATTTTTGCCCCATCAAAACCACTGACCTCCTTGTAGTGAATCCCTGATTTTATAGACTCATCACTAGCTATTTGTTTACTATATCTTCCTTCAAAACTTGAGAACAAGCTATTAACTACCGATTTTACGTTATCAAAAGAAATACTTGTAACCACTGAAATCACACAATTTTCCGGTACATAATATTTTTTGTAGAAGTTCTTTAAATCATCTATATTAATTTCTTTTATTGAGTCTTCAGTGCCAATGATAATATCTTTTAACCTTTTTCCTTCATATGAATTATAAAACAATTCATCTTCACAAAACTGGCTAAAATCTTCCTTCCATTCATTAAATTCTTGTAATATTACATCCATCTCTTCTTTAAATCCAACCTCACTTAAAGTAGGATTTAGTATTATATCCGAATATAAAGAGAAAGCTTCAACAAAATCTTCATTAGAGGAAGTTCCGTAATAAATACAATAGGGGAAATTTGTCATAGCATTATTAAATCCAAAAAGTCTATCACACTTTAAATTAATTTCATCTTCATCTAGCGTAGTCGTTCCTTTAAACAGCATATGTTCAAGCGCATGTGCAGTTCCAAGCTTGAAATTCACTTCTGCATTAGCACCAGCTTCAAACCCGATACAAAATGAGGTTACGTACGACTCTCTATGTTCATATAAGAGTCTAACTCCATTATTTAAAACAAGCTTTTCCATAAAAACCTCCAAAAGAAAATTTAAAAGTTCCTAGAGGATCCCCTCTAGGAACAAATACTATTTGTTAAGTAAAAAATTGAACATCATACCTTCTTTTAAATCATTAGCTTCTTGTTCATACCCTAGTTTCTCTAGTAGTTTAAATGCAAAAGGTAATGTTGTAGCTGGACCTCTACTTGTTATTATATTTCCATCTACCACAACTAGCTCATCTTTATAAATACAGTGCTCTAATTGCTTATCAAAAGACGGATATGAAGTTAATAACTTACCGTCAATTATTCCTGCTTTAGCTAAGACTATTGGTGCTGCACAAATTGCTGCAACGATTTTTCCCGAAGCATAATAATCCTTAACAAGCTCAATAACTCTTAAGTTTTCTTTAAGATTAGAAGCTCCCGGCATACCTCCTGGCAAAACTATAGCATCATAGCTATTTAATTCTTCACTTTCTAAAGTTATATCTGCCAATACTAATATATCATGAGATCCAGATACCTCTTTATCTTTAATGCTGCATGTTTGACACTCTACATTTGCTCTTCTAAGCACGTCAACTACAGTAAGCGCTTCAATTTCTTCAAAGCCTTCCGCTAGTAATACCAATACCTTTTTCATATAACCTCTAACCTCCTATTTAAGTTGCACTTCTTTTATATAATCATTTTGCAGTACAACAATTAGACAATTCCCTCTACCAGCTCTATTTTGTGTCTTGATTTCCTCTAACATAATTTCCTTTTTGTCACCATTATTTGAAACTAAAATAACTTTCTCTGCTGCTACCATTTCTGCTGCAATTTCATTATAACTCTTGTTATTTTTACTTTCAATAACCGACTTTAACACTGATCCAAAAACAACTGAGTCATCTTCCTTCAAACTTATCCCTGTTACTCCAGAAGCAACTCTTCCCATAGGTGAAACATTTTCTTCAGAGAACTTTATAACCATACCCTTCTTAGTTGCCATTAGAATGTCTGCATTACCTATGTTTTTATACACCTTAACTGCAACTACTTCATCATCATTATTTTTCAACTTGTATGCTACTTGGCTACTGCTATTTCCTTCAAACTCTTTCATTATCGTTTTCTTTACTAGTCCATTCTTTGTAAAGAACATTACAGACTTTTCTTCATTAAAATCTTTTTCAGAGCTCAAACTTAATACCACTTCATCATCACTAAATCCATCTACTAACATTCTTATATTTATCTCATCTGAAATGGTTTGTATTAAATAGCTTGGAATTTTGTACATATTACCTTTTGATGTAAATATCAAAATTTGCTCATTTGAAAGTGTAGCAGTCTTCATAAAGACGTCTTTTAATGCCTTCTTATATATTTTCATATTTCCTTTTTTATTTACACCAACTATAAAATCAGCAAAATTATATTCATCTATGTACTCTATTCTTACAACTTCGTCTTCTTGACTTATAGGACTCAAAGGAATTCCTATTATATTTCTATCAACAAGCTCCAATTCAGGTTCTTCAACTTGAAAGTCCAAACCTAACTTTGTTTTCAAATGTATAAACTTAGCTTCTTTTTCAAAATCTATTAATCTTACATCTACTAGCTTTTCATTTTCCTTTAATCTAATAGCCAAAAGTTTAGAGTATGCAGTTACAAATTTGTCCATAGCAGTCTTCTTTATAACTGCTTTCGAAGTTATAAATTCAAAACATTTATTTGGCATAAAGTTGTCTACTGATAAAGCCATTATTATCTTTTCTTCATCTATAGATAATACCTTTATAATTTCATCAATTCTTTCTCCCTTATCCTTCCACTTGTACTCTGGTATAAGGTTACACTTAGCTTGATACATATTACCCTTATCAGTGAAAAATAATATATTATCCTTCGTGTTAGAACTGAAACAATACTTAAGGTAATCTCCTTCTCTATATTCAATATCTTCTGGATTTGAATTTGATCTATTGTAAGATTTTAAAGGCACTCTCTTTATAAATCCATCATTTGATAGGGTTAGCATAACATCTTCAGCTATTATAAGTTCCTCTATATCTATTTTAGCTTCACTATCATCTTCTATCACTGCAGTTCTTCTAGCACTAGCAAATTTATCCGTAACTTCTTTTAATTCTTCTTTTACTACCTTTAAAAGTTCTTTTTCGTCACTTAATATTTTTCTTAATCTCTTTATAATCCTATCTAGTTCCTTATGTTCCTTTTGGAACTCTTTTATTTCAAGGCCCGTCAATCTATAAAGCATTAATTCCAATATAGCTTCAGCTTGAATCTCGCTAAATCCAAATCTGTCTATTAGATTTATAGATGCATCTTTTTTAGATTTAGAAGCTCTAATTGTTTCGATTATTTGATCCATTATATCGATAGCCTTTATAAAGCCTTCTACGATATGAAATCTCTTTTCTGCTACTTCTAATTCTCTTATAGTTCGTTTTGTAACAATATCCTTTTGATGGTTAACATAATGCCCTATTATAGTCTTTAGTCCCATTGTTTCAGGTTTACCGTCTGCAAGAGCAACCATATTAAAGCTTATATTGCACTGAAGGTCTGTCTTTTTAAATAAATATTTTAATACTTTATCAGCAATATTTTCATCAGCATTTTTCCTTAGTTCAATTACAGCCCTGATACCTGTTCTATCAGATTCATCCCTTATATCTGTTATAGCTTCTAAAGCTTTAGCATGCCTCTTATCTCCTGTCATCTCAGAAATAAGCTGAAGAAGCTTAGCCTTATTTCTTCTATATGGAAACTCAGTTATAACAATGCCTAATCTCCCATTTTCTAGCTTCTCGATACTTGTCTTAGCTCTTAATGTAACTTTTCCTTCACCAGTTTCATAAGCAGAAAGCATAGAATTTTTGCCTATTAATATGCCACCAGTTGGAAGGTCAGGTCCTTTTATAAAGTTCATTAATTCTTTTGTTGTTATTTCTGGATTTTCTATATAAGCCAAAACTCCATCTGAAACCTCTTTTAGATTATGAGGTGGTATATTTGTAGCAAGACCAACAGCTATCCCGAAAGCTCCGTTCACTAAAAGATTTGGGTATCTACTAGGTAAAACCTTAGGCTCCAATTCAGTGTCAGAATAGTTAGGAACCATCTCAACTATTCCCTTATCTATATCTCTAATCATTTCCATAGCAATAGGTGCAAGTCTCGCTTCTGTATATCTCATAGCAGCTGCACTATCACCATCAATTGATCCCCAGTTTCCATGTCCATCTATCAATGGTTCTCTAGTAGTAAAGTTTTGAGCCAAAATTACCATTGATTCATAAACAGAAGAATCACCGTGTGGGTGAAATTTACCTAAAATATCTCCAACTATTCTTGCAGATTTATAGTATGGCTTATCAGGGAAAGCTCTTAGAAGGTACGCTCCGTAAAGAATTCTTCTATGAACTGGTTTTAATCCATCTCTTACGTCCGGTAATGCTCTATCCTTAGCTACCTCAACTGCATAAGGCAGGTAGTTATCAGGCATTGCCTCTTCTATAGCTATAGGAATTATATTATTATCCTTAGGAATCGCTTCATTCTTTTTCGCCATTTAAATACTCCTCCTATCTAAAACTCAGCATATTTATAAAGATATTTTTTACGTGGCTCAACAACATCCCCCATAAGTAAAGAGACCATTTTTTCAGCCTTAGCAGCATCATCTATATTAACCTGATAAAGGGTTCTTGTCTCCGGATTAAGTGTAGTGTCCCACAACTGTTCTGGATTCATCTCTCCAAGTCCCTTATATCTTTGTATCAAAGCACCTTTTCCAATGGTTTTCTTTGCTTGCTCTAATTCTTCATCACTATAAGCATACTCAGAAACCTCGCCATTCTTAGTATTCTTATATACCTTGTAAAGTGGAGGTTGTGCAAGATATAGATGTCCATTGGCTATTAACGGTCTCATATACCTGTATATGTATGTCATCCACAAGGTTCTAATATGATATCCATCAACATCAGCATCACTCATTATTATAATCTTATCATATCTTAAATCTTTTTCTTTATAGTTATCTAAAGTTCCAGTACCTACTGCTGCATTAAATATTTTTAATTCTTCACTAGCAAGTACATTTTCTAGTTTTTGCTTCTCGGTGTTCATTATCTTTCCCTTTGAAGGCATTATAGTCTGAAATCTTCTGTCTCTAGCCTGTTTAGCAGAACCACCAGCAGAATCCCCTTCCACTACTATAAACTCAGTTTGAGTATTGTCCTTCAAAGTACAAACTGCTATTTTTCCAGCTAGAGGCGCAGCACCTTTTCCTATTTTTTTCTTTTCTGCTTCATTTATTTTTCTTATTTTCTCTCTTCTTGCAGCAGCATCAAGTGCATTATTAATTACAGCTGTAGCTGTTTCCTTGTTATCTTCAATCCATTCAGAAAATCTTATATATGCAAGTTCATTCATCATAGTATAAGCTTCATTATTACCAAGCTTAGTTTTAGTTTGTCCTTCAAACATAGGATTAGATATCTTTATTCTTACAATTGCGGTCATGCCCTCTCTTAAGTCATCACCTTCGAATTCTTTATCTTTCTCTTTAATTAAGCCAAGCTTTTTAGCCCATTCTTTGTAGGCCCTTGTCATTCCTGTCTTAAATCCAGTTTCATGAGTTCCAGCTTCAGTTGTAGGTATATTATTTACATAGCTGGCTATATACTCAGTGGACGAATCAGTAAACTGTATGCATGCTTCCCCATACATATTTATCCCATCTATCTCTTTTTCACCTGAAAACAAGATCGGTTCTTGATGGATAGGTGTTTTACTTTCATTAAGATATTCTATAAAATCTAATAGACCTCTTTCTGAATAGTACTCTTTTATTACACTTTCTTCTTTTCTATCATCAATAAATTTAAGCTTTATTCCTTTATTCTGGAAAGCTAACTCTTTTAATCTTTCATCTATTACATCGAATTTAAAATCTGTACTGGAAAAAATTTCATCATCAGGCATAAAGGTTACTTTAGTACCAGTCTTATCAGTCTCACCTATAATCTCTAACTTAGTTACAGGTGTACCCGGCATAAGCTTTTTTAATTGCTTATCCATTGCATACTCAAATCTTTGTCTGTATATCTTACCATTCTGATACACTTCTACTTCTAGCCATTTTGACAATGCGTTTACTACAGCAGCTCCAACTCCATGTAGACCTCCAGAAGTCTTATAGTTTTTATTATTGAACTTACCACCTGTATGAAGCTCAGTATATACCATCTCTACACCAGATTTTTTCTTAATAGGATGTATCCCTGTTGGAACACCTCTTCCATTATCAAGAACAGTTACACTTTTATCTTTATTTAATAATACAATTGCTGTATCTCCAAACCCATTTGTTATTTCATCAATAGCATTATCAAGAACTTCCCATACACAATGATGCAGTCCTTTACTCCCAGTAGAACCTATATACATTCCAGGTCTTATCCTTACCGGTTCAAGTTTTTCAAGTGACGTAAGATCTGTAACATCATAACTGCTATTTAAAATTTCCTTTTCCATCATTCTCCTCCAAAGTAATTAATACCTATATAACACACTTTATATTATTCTTTCGTATCCTGTATTTCAATTCTTGAATTATAAGTACAGAATTTATGAATTCCCTAACTATAATCTAATAATAGTAGACTAGCGACTTCATTTTCGAGATTCAATCATGTCTACACAAAGATTTCAATTCCTCATTATCAAAGTATAAATACTTTAATAAATTATGTCAAACATTTGTTCGCATATATCTATTCCATATTATTATTATAGATATACTACATCATGTAATTGTAATTAATATTTCAACTATTATCAAGATAATTGTAATAATATTGAAATTTTATATATTTTTAAACCTCAATCCACCTTAAATTTCTATATATTATCAATTTTTTTATATATATTACTTCCGTTTATATCTATATTTTAAAAGCTTCCTTAATAATGAGCTACTTCGAAAATATAATTCCAATAAATATCAGAGTTATCTTACATATAAGACCACACTTAATTCAACCCATCAATAAAATAAGACTTTATTTAAACACATTAGTAAAACAAAATACCCAATGCTTAAGCATTGGGTATCAATTTATACATCATATATTCCAATTTGTCTTACATGTTTAGTGTGTGACCATTCTTTGTTATTTTTATTCATTATACCTTGTATTGTTATTGGTACCCAAGTTAAAGTATATATTCCATATAAAAGATATCTAAAGAATAACAAAGTAGCTTTCTTACCCATAATAACCATAATTACGGCTATGAATCCAAGTGTAAATACTATGTTCACTGATGCTATAAAAGTAAAATCCTTAGTCTTCTCCATAGCTTCTATAAACCATGGTAGAACTAAAACATTTGTTGAATATAATAGGAGAACAGCAAAGAATTTCTTTGTAAGCTTTTTATCCACTATTAATATAAAAGGAGTTAGTAGAAATTGGAACATACTAAAGCTTCTCCATATCCATATACTATCTTTAGAGAACATTTGATCAATAGTAAATAATCCAATACCAAAATTACTTTGGATAACAGTAAGACAAAGTGATAATGCTACCATCAAAGTCATAAAAGGCTGAGCCACATAAAGCGCGCAGTCAAAAGCTACATAGTCTCTATCTTTAACTGCCTTTTTTATAAGTCTAACAAAAAATCTGGAAGCTACATCTGAGAAACCTTGCATCCATCTTTTTCTCTGATTCCAAGAGTCTTTTAAAGTAAGAGGCTTTTCATCAAATACTATGGCATCATGAGCCCATCCTACTTTTTCTCCATTTAGCACTAGTTTGCAAGTGAACTCTAAATCTTCAGTAAGGCATGTAGCGCCCCATCCTAATTTTTTGAGTATTTCTACATCAACCGCGAATCCTGTGCCGCCTATCTGATTAGATAGACCCAGATTAGCTCTAGCTAACTGAAAGGCTCTATTTGAAGACCAGAAGGATATAGAGTAACTTTGAGTAATCCATGAATCTTCTGGGTTCTTACTATCTAAATATCCTTGTACAACCTTGTATCCTTCACACATCTTTGAATTCATTTCTTTGATAAAATTAGGTGAAACTAAATTATCAGCATCAAATATTGCTATAGCATCATACTTCTTGTCCATCTTGAATATCTTATCGAACATCCATTCAAGTGCATAACCTTTACCTCTTTTTTCCTTATTCATTCTTTCAAAGACCTTAGCGCCATGTTTTCTTGATATATCTGCAGTTGAATCAGTACAATTATCTGCAATCACAAAAATATCATATAGCTCTTTTGGATAGTCTTGATGTTTTAAACTTTCAATAAGGTTTGCAATAACCACTTCTTCGTTATGAGCAGCAACTATCATAGCAAATTTTTTATTTGGAGTATAGTTCTTCTTCTCTTTTCGTCTGTATAGCCCAAACAAGCTTAACATTAAATAATACAAAGTTAGTGTGTAGACTACAATTTGGAATACCTTGGTTGCAGCGGTTATATAATACACAAAATTCCCCATGTAATTCACTCCCATTTTTTATTAGTACCATATACTGAAATTTCTATTTTATAACAATAACCATTAAAAATCTCGATTATAAATACAGTTCAAAATCCTTATATACTATATTTCAATCACAAGAAAAAATCAAGTCCATCTACATATTAATATTTATACTTTTTCATTTTAAAGCGGTGCTGTATTTGCATATAAAAAATGTAATCGTTTGTTTATTGATATTTTCATCTTTTTTTGACTTTTAAATATAAAATTCTTATTTCCCAAAAATATTTTTCCCAATAATTATTAATATTATTTGTACACAAAATAAAAATGGTAGTCCATATTTAAAATACCAATGCTTGGTTTTATGCCTAAATAAATTCATTGAGATAATTGCACCTAAGCTTCCTCCAATTATGGCAACCAAGAATAAGCTCTTTTCTGAAATTCTCCACTTACCTTTTATGGCTCTTCTCTTGTCTATATACATAATTAAAAAACCTATAAGGTTTATAAATAAAAAATAATATATTATCATCTTTACTCCTCTAAAGATGTGCCACTCCAATCTGAAAACTATTTTCGAAACTCCTCTGGGTTCTGAGAGGAGAATTTGAAAATATAAATTTTATTAAGAAGTTGTACATCCAAAACATTATTTATTCTACTTATGTGCTAAATACTGCATCTATATCATAATTTTATATTAAGTACAAGTTTGTATGTTTTCAGATTATATATCCAAAATAATAGATTGTGGTGATTTTATGAATAATAAGTTTTTAGTTATTAATTTTAACAATAATATTTTTTACATAAAACTTAAAAATGCATCAATAGAATTTTATAATTCTACATTTCATTGGATACTTCAACAAAATGTAGAGATGTTTGATGTAAAATATAATTCAAATTTTATTTTTATACTATTCCTAACCTTTGATTCTAAGCTAGGGCTACTGAAACTCAATATTTCGCAATTAGATGAAATAGAAACTCAATGGCTTAAAACCTCAAACTATCCATACAGAAAAATGGACTTCATATCACTAGAAGTTACTAAAACATCCATCCATTATTTCTATAGATTATCTAATTTAAAGAATACTATATCATATATTTACCACGGAATTGTGTCAAATAGTTGTCAATCATACGAATTATGTAAAATTAATTGTTTAAGATATTCCTATCCTTTATATACCGGTTTTTTAGATGATAAATTAATTTTATTAATATGTGAAGACTATACCAAAAATATTTATTCTCTAAGCCTTATAAACGATACTGATTTAACTAAAATACGATCTTTTGATATTCCTAATGCTTTCGCTATAAATGTTTTGTCAGCTGAAAATGAGATTGTTATTTTTTATAATAAAACAATTAATAAAGATATTTTTCTTTTTCAAAGATCTATTACTTTCTTCAAAGACAAATTTCTTTTTTCCGAAGAAAATCAGATTAATGTCAATGCACCTATAACAAAACCAATGCTATCTTTTTATAACAACAAATTTTATATAAATTGGTCTACTGGACTTAATTTATATATGACAACTTCCTATGACCTTAAAAATTGGACAAGTGTCGTTAATATTGAAAACAATAACAACAACATTGCAGCAACAATATTTAAGATTTCTTCTACATTTTCTGAATACAGCGGCTTTATATCAGAAAAAGTTTTTGCTAAATCACTATTTGATAATGAACTCTTAAAAAACAATAAAATTCTTAGTGCCCAAACTGCACTAACTTTACCTACATCAACTACAAATACTGATAGTACCGAAAATATATTAACCAAAAGTAATGATAAATTTATTAATCACTTGTTATCCACTATGAATTCTCTTACTTCAAATTATATAAAATTACTTCAACAAAAAAATAAGGAAATTGATATTTTAAAAACCTCTCTTGATTCAACAAATAAGCAATATGAGAAAAAATTATCTAGATTTATGAGTTTTAATATAAAAACTAAAAAATACTATGAAGACTTGATATCAAACTTATTAAATGTGATAGATGATAAGAGTAAAATTATAGACGAATTGTTAAGACTCAACAATAAGAATAATAAGTAAAACAAGTACTATCTCTACGTTGTCACTGCATATTCTATATTAATAGATTTATCATTTTGAAATGCAAATCATTTAGAATGATATCTGTTAGAGTAATTTAATCATTATTAATATATAAGAATGGAGGATGTAATTATATTATGTTAGCTAATAAATATAACGAATACACCTTAGAAATAGGAGATTCTATCTGGTATATCTATCAGAATGAATCTCAAATTTGCCTTAGAATTTTTGATAATAATGGCTTTGGTAATGAAAGAGTTATTATTGACAGTTGCAAAGCATTACTTAGTGTTATCTTAACAAAAAATGATACCATATATATATTTACTCAGAGTTCAAATAATAGCATAATCATGCATTGCATGGTTGACGAAACCTTGACAAGTTCAATAATCACAAATAATCATTTAGCCAGCGATTACATAGAGATAATTTCACTTAATAATCATTTAAATATTATTTATTCAAAAACAACAGATAGCACAACCTTTTTATATCATAGACTTATTACACCAGATTTAAAACTTACTTCTCCACTTATGTTGGACCTAATTGATAGTTCCATTCCTTATTCGTTTATATCGTGTACTGTAGGCAATAATATATACTTATGCTATAACAAAAAAATGAAAAACAGCTGCCTAGGCTTTAAAAAATATGACGCTGTTAAAAATAACTGGGAAGGTTTTAACATCTTAGATACCTCTTACCTTCCGATTGAAGACTACTCTTTTATTGTAGCTGAAGGTGAAGTATTATCATATTGCTATAAGGTTAATAGCCAAAAAAGAGGCCAACTTAAATATGGATATGGAATTCCTTCTAATATGGTTAAAAGCGATATAATTAGTAATTCTAGATTATTAGCCTGCTCAACAGCTTTTTTTCACGGCAAATTCTTTTTTACATCAGTGACTGATCAAGCGATTTCAACCAAGATTATAGACTTTTTAAAAGGAGACTCTTCTTCTAATGATATACAACTTGAACCAAAGAATCTAATATTCAAAGTAAACTACCAAACCAATAATCCGATAGTAGTAAATAATATATTCTTTTCAAAAAACAACAACAGTAACATGATTATTGGAAGTTCTTACTATATAGATCTTTCACTATCAAATAAAGAAAGATCTGATGATACAAAAGATGCCAATAGCTACAACTCACTAAAAATAAATGCATTAAAGTTGATCGAATACGAAAAACAACTCTTTGAAAAACAACAACATATAACTACACTTGAAAATACACTTAAAGATCTGAAATATAAAACAGCACTCAACGAAGATAAAATAAAGAATTTATCAAAAACCACTAATATAAACGATGAAGAAAATCTAAAACTAAAGGCAAATATTTCATCTTTATATCAAAACTTACTTAATAAAGAAAATAAAATAACTGATCTTGAAAAAAGACTAGCAGATAAGCATAGTTCCGTCTCAACATATAAGAATAAAATAGAAGAGCTAAATAAGGTAATATCTAATTTAGATAGTCAAGTAAATACCTACAAAAATGCTTCTAATTTGATTCAAGCACAATCTTTAAAATCCTCCGAAACTAATCAAATAGATACTCTAACCAAAACAATCGAAACCTTAAAAGAACAGTTAACAAGTAAAGAGAAAACTTTATCATCACTTACACAAAAGAACTCAGAACTTCTAAGTCAGGTAAATAATTTAAATAGCTCAATAGAAGAGCTTAGTGCTAAGCAAAAGAAATCTTCATTTATAAAACGTATATTTAACGATGAAGAGTAATTTTATAGGAAATAAATTTCTTCAATTGTAAATTTGGTTTTTATTTTAAGCATACAATTACATCTTCAGCCAATAATTAATAGGAGTAGCATTTAAGATTACGATCTTTGCTACTCCTCCAATTTTTATATGTTATATCCTCTTTAAGCCATACAATTCTTTCACTGCAGATATTAACTTTTCTACATCTTCAGTTGTATTAAAATATCCAAAACTTGCTCTAACTGTGCCCAGATTCTTAGTTCCTATTATATTATGTATAATAGGAGCACAATGATATCCTGTACGCAAGTATATCTCTTTACTATTTAAAAACTCACCTACTTCCGAGCTATCATAACCATCTACATTGAAAGAGACTACGGGGCACTTCTTTTCACAATCATCTTCTCCATACATAAAAACATATGGTAGCTTTTGTAGTTCTGATGTTAGGTACAAAGACATTTCTTGATCATGCTTTCGTATTTTATTAACACCTATATTTGAAATAAAATCTATTCCAGCACCGAGTCCAACAATTCCAGGAGTATTTAATGTACCACTCTCAAATTTATCGGGCATAAAACTTGGCTGTTCCATTATATTTGAATTACTGCCAGTTCCGCCTTCCTTAAAAGTATCAATCTTAACTGAATCACCTATATAAAGACCTCCAATTCCTTGTGGCCCATATAAACATTTATGTCCCGGAAAAGCCATAATATCAATATTCATTTTCTTTACATCTATATTAAAAATTCCAGCTGTTTGGGCTGCATCTACAATGAATATAAGATTGTTTTCTTTTGCTATTTTTCCTATCTCCTCAATATTTTGAACAGTCCCTAATACATTTGATCCATGATTTATTATCAATGCCTTAGTGTTTACTTTTATACTTTTTTGTAGTTCCTCTAAATTTACATATCCCTTTTTATCAACAGAAATAATTGAGACTTCAACTCCTATATCCTTCAGCTTTCTTAAAGGCCTATATACAGAGTTATGCTCAATAGAAGTAGTTATTACATGATCTCCACTCTCTAATCCCCCTTTAATTGCTATGTTCAGGCCTTCAGTAGTATTGCTAGTGAAAATAATATTCATAATATCATCTATATTGAATAACTCACTTATCCTTTGTCTTGTATCAATTATCTTCAGCTCACATTCCAGTGATAATTTATGTGACCCTCTTCCAGGGTTTGCACAATATCTTTTCATGCAATCTAAAACCGAATCATAAACGAATTCTGGCTTTGGGAAAGATGTAGCGGCATTATCTATATAAACCATATTAACCTCCCTAAATAATTTTTAAATATCAATTTCTGAGTAATAATAACGCCTTGTACTATCATTTAGAACCCTTCTGTATATGCCTTTAATCTCAAGGTTATTTTGTTTTATCTCGTTTACTACTGCATCTAAATCCTTTTCTTTAAGTTCTATTGACCTGGCACAGCCTGCTGATATAGTACAAGGAGTTTGTATCATAACCACATTGTATTTTTTGTTTTTTAATATCTTATAAAGATTTACACTCTGACTAGTAGAAGAAAAAGCTATTATACATACATTTAAGTCTCTCATTTAAATCACCTGCTATAAAACAATTTAATATAATATATTCAATAATAGATAAAAACTACACTGATATCCAAAAATAAAGTGCATAATAGATTTTTTCTTGTTATTCCATTAGTAACCGAAATACGACAAATATCATAATATATAATAGATTTACATGAAAGGGAGGTTTTTAATTCATGGCTACACCTTTTTTAATTGAGACCCCAACTAATTTCGTTTCAATAACAGGTACAACTACTATTCCTATTCCAGTTCCTGCTGTAGCTGGTATTGGTACTCCAGTAACTATAGGAAGTTTAACATTACCTTTATCTACAAGAGGTAATAGAGTTTTTATTGAAGGTACAATTCCTCTAGTATTTACTACACTCGCAACCATAGCTGCAACTGGATCACTTGATGTAGTTTTAGAAGTTTTTAGAAGTAATACATCTACTACTCCAATATTTAGATCAAGACAAACTATTGTTAGCGGATTAGCTCTTTTAGCCGGTGCAACAATTTATGATGTTCTACCATTCCAGTTTGTAGATGATCCAACTGTTTCACAATGTGCGGGTAGTGCTAGCTATTTCTTTAGAGTTTATGTAATTACTTCTGGAATTACAGTTGCTTTAGCTACTTTAACTGTTAATAGTGTTGCTCAAGGTTTATTCTATAATATTATCGCTGAAGAAAAACCAGGCATTCCACTTACTCAAGTAAACTGTGTTTGTGTTACACCTACAACAACTACAGCATCTCTAATACCACCTGTAATACCACCTATAATAGGATAATTATGAGGGACTGCCTTCTGGCAGCCCTTTTTGTTTTTAAAAATATACTTTATTAAAAAATAGCTAAAACGTCCTTCTTCAATGATTTTTTTGTGCATCTGCCTTTCCAAATATACATGTAGAAACTTACAGGAGAACAAGTTTTATTTTTTTACTATATGCTAAAAGAGCTATCAAAGCTGTTGAAACTTCTAGGTTTAGCTAGTATTAAAATTTTATATTTTCCTATAATGAAAAAAAGTGCCAACATATCTAAGTATGTTGGCACTCATATTCCTATAAAGTTGTTGGTGGGTCAAAGTCTTCGAATGGGAATGGCAAGCTATTAAAGAATTCACATGGATCTCCTGTGATAGGTTCACATTCAGGTATATCACAATCTCCACTTGAGCTAACTGTCATGTTGACTATTCTGTAAAGTTTGATAATTGTAAATAATCCTATAACAACATCAGCATGATATTCAATTGTTCCTGAACCATTTTCATATACTCCAATTATAGGTTGTTGTAATGGATTAGCAATTGCTTGAACAAGTGCGTATGGTAAATTTCCAAAATTTACACTTGATGTTTGTGGACTATATAAAGTATTAGCTGTAGTAATTGTTTGTTCACTAGCTTCTCCACCGAATAGACATAGAGTTTTTGTGTAAGTTGTGAAAGCACAAATGTTAGTAATTGAAGTTGGTGTTTCTCCAGTTACAGTAAGAGTTACTGGTATTGGAGTTCCAGTCGCATCAAGCAAATTGATTAAATACGTAAAAGTATATACTATTGTTACGTCATAAAATCCATCTTGTCCAAATGCGCTTGGATTAATTGTAACTCTTATGTCAGATACTCTAAATGATCCTGGCACAATCCTTACTGCAGCTACTGAGCTATTAAAAGCAATTATTTCACCTGGAGCGATAGGTCCGCCAACTATTACACTACCACTAATAGTGCCAACCTCTCCTAATCTAGATGAACTTATTTCTATTGCTCCTGGAGGTGGTGTTAAAACTGTGCTATCAAATGGTCTCAAGCAATCTTGTTGTCTGCATTTCCCATATACTCTGTGGGCTATTATACATTCATCGCTGATTGGTGAAGGGCATGGAGCCATTCCTTTTACCTCAAAATTTTCTTGCATAATATATCCTCCTATTCCATTTTACGTTAGACACTTCAATAATATATTATGTTGCTAATATAAAAGTGTTCTTATTACCTTGTGATATAGAATCATTTTGCTAATTTTTTTATATATTGCTTTAATTTGAATAAATAGGCAATCAATTATAAAAAAATCTTTGCAACTTATTAAATATTGTAAATAAATCTGCCATCATTTAAGACCTTTTTATACAGTAAATTCCTACTGAATTAATCCTTACACATAATTACTAAGTCGTTCGGTATATAATATTCAAAAGCTTCTCTATTTGTTATCTATAATTTATAAAAATTTGAAATTTTTTATAAATTATTTTTTAAAAAATAAAGTTCACTACTAATTCTATTTTCTAGAATCCATAGTGAACTTTAAATAAATTAGCTTACTAATCTAATTTTATGTGGCAATAACCGCCTGGGTTTTTCTTTAAATATTTTTGATGATATTCTTCTGCATTATAAAAACATTTTAATGGTATTATCTCAGTCACAATAGGTTTATTATAATTTTTTTGTTGTTCTTCCTTACTTTGTTCAATAACTTTCAAATCATCCTTATCAATATAGTAAATTCCAGTTCTATATTGATGTCCTATATCATTTCCTTGCCTGTTAATTACTGTTGGTTCTACTATGCTCCAATATTCATCTAGTAGCTCATTTAAAGATAAGTTTTCTTCATCGTACTTTACATAACAAGCTTCTGCATGGCCAGTAGTTCCTGTACATACTTCTTCATAAGTAGGATCACTTTTTTCTCCATTTGCGTATCCAACTTTAGTTTCTTTTACACCATTTTTTCTAGACATAAACTCTTCTACTCCCCAAAAACAACCACCTGCAAATACTATTTCTTTCATATATATCCCCTCCTTATTCCTATATTTTATATAGGATTTTCTGCACAATACTAATTTATACCTAACTCACTAAATTCCGCAAACCAACTTGTAGTAAATATTAATTAATTGTAATTATATTTTATCAAAATATAACTATAATACAATATCTTCACCTTTATTTGTGTTTTTTTGACTTTTTTCTATTTCAAATTACACTTTTCTTGCATATATGTATATGAGAGAAATAATTATTTACAAACTATTTCTTTACTAAGGAGGTTTTTTTTATGCTACATCATAGATTAGGCTGGATTCCTGACTACAACGACATAAATGATTATACAGAGGATACCCCTGAAGTCAAAGCTATTATAAACAACCTTTGCGCATCAAATAAAAAAACTGAAGACAATCACCCAAGCTTTATAGATCTCAGAAAATGGTGTTCACCAATAAAAAATCAAGAACTACTCAACTCTTCTACAACTGAAGCGTTGGTAAGTTTAATTGAATACTTTGAAAATAGGGTGTTCGGAAAAAACACCGAAGGTTCATCTCTTTTTGTTTATAAAAATTCCAGGTCCCTTTTGGGCAACATCGGAGATACTGGTGTATCATTTCGATCTGCGCTAAACTCCTTAATTCAATTTGGTATGCCTCCTGAAAGATATTATTCAAAAAACTCTGTTCAAATTGATGAAGAACCAAAGGCCTTTTGTTATGGTTTTAGAGATAACTATAAGGATTTGATTTTTTTCAAACTAGATACAAACAAAGATTCAGAGAATCTTCTTCAAAAAATTAAAGAACTATTATGTTTACAGCTTCCATGTATTTTTGGTTTTTCCGTATACGACTGCATTGACTACGCAGAAAAATCAGGGGAGATATTATTTCCAACTATCCATAACAAGCTAGTTGGTGGACATTCAGTTATGGCTGTAGGTTATGATGATAAATACTTGTCAATTAATAAGTTAACAGGAAATTCTAGCTATGGAGCCTTAATAATAAGAAATTCCTGGGGAGAAAACTGGGGTGAAGATGGTTATGGTTATCTTCCTTACGAATATATCTTAAAAGGACTTGCAAATGATTTTTGGTATGTTCTAAACAAGGATTGGTCTTTTTAACTCAACTTATTCCTTGTTAAAATAGCAATTTATGCTTATTGACTAAATACTAGATTTATACTTGTTCGAAAATCATGTCACTTAGTGATTTTCGAACATTTATAAAATCCCAGTTTCAAAATATGAGTTGTTATATTGTTTTAAGTGATAAATTTTTAATAAAAATTTTCAACATATCTATATGTTTATTTTAATTTACAAGCATGAATACCTGTAACACATATCCCTTCTTTCCAATATATTAAAATTAAGTCACAAAGGAGGGATAACATGAATTTACTTGCAATAATACTATTTGTTTTTACAAGTAGTATAGATAACTTTACTGTGGCTCTAGCCTATGGAGTAAAGAATATAAAAATAAGCTTTTTTAGTAATTTAGTCATAAGCATAGTTTCTTCTTTAGGTACATTTATATCAATGTCTCTAGGTTTGGCTCTTGCAAATTTACTTGCTCCCCAAACAGCCAACATTATCGGTAGTACTATTTTATTGCTAATTGGATTATGGTTTTTATATGATTATTATAGGTCCATTAAAAACATACAATCAATCAACCAATCAGATTCTAGTAATAACAGAAGTTGTATGAATCTACTGGATAATCCTGAAGTAGCTGATTTTGATCATTCTGGTACAATAGATTTAAAAGAATCGTTTTCACTATCTGTAGCATTAGCAATTAACAATGTAGGACTAGGTATCGGTGGAAGTATAGCTGGCTTAGATATTATTAGAACCACCTTATTCACCTTTATCTTTAGTATAATTGTTATTCCAATTGGTATGTTCTTAGGTAATAAGTTCCTAGCAAAAAAATTAGGTAGTGCAGCTCCATTAATTTCAGCATTAATATTAATATCATTAGGCTTATTTGAACTTGCCCTAAATTAAAAATATAAAAGCTACAAGTTTTTAATATCTAATAATATACTTTCAAAATAGTAAAACACCAATTTAAAGATTTAAATTGGTGTTTTATATATAATCAAACTAAAGGATTCCTATATCGAAACTTAAGTTATACTTGTTCGATACTCCCGACTTCTAGTGATTATTGGGCACGTATAAATTAATAGTTGAGTTAGGAATCCTATATAGATGAACCACTTCATAATTTAATTTATATTTCCAAATTTTCCTCTCAGAACCCAGAGGAGTTTTAGAAATTGATTTCGGATTGAAATGTTTCATCTTTATTCACTATCAGCAGGAAATTTGACACCTGTTTGGCTTCTTATCTCGTCCACTAACTTCATCACATTTAGAGAATGTTCGTGTGAATTAACCTTTGATTCAATTTTTCCTTCATTTATGAGGTTAATAAATTCCTCTGCCTCATAAAACATATTATCTTCTATCTGAGGCACAGTCAAAACTTCTCTTTCTCCATTCCTATAAATTATTTCAATATTTTCTGGAGATCCTATTTTGTCTATAATCATTGTTCCGTTCTCACCTTGTATCTCACTTGGTGAATAAGAATAGGCTATCTTTGAGTGCATTATAACAGCATCCATATCCTCATATTTTGCTAGCACCGAACCTTCTCCATCTACTCCAGACTTTAGAAGATACGCAGATGCAGTTATTTGTTTTGGAAGTCCAAAAAGCTTCACCATTGGATGAATACAGTATATTCCTATATCCATTATTGATCCATTTGAGAAACTTGCATCAAAAGTATTAACTCTTATTCCAGATTTGTAAGTATCATATCTTGATGAATACTGACAATAGTTGCCTATGTATCTTCTTATTTTGCCTAACTTATAGATATTTTCTTCTATAACTTTAAAATTAGGAAAGAAATGCGATTTCAAAGCTTCCATCAATACAACCTTGTTCTTTTTTGCCTCATTTATCATAGCTTCCACTTCCATTGAGTTAGAAGCAAAGGCCTTTTCACATATTACATGTTTTTTATTCTTAAGAAATAATATTGACTGTTGGCAGTGTAGTGAATTAGGGCTCGCTATATATACTGCATCTATAATATCACTTTGAGCCATTTCTTCTAGTGACGTGAAATAAGTTATTTCCTCATACGCCTTACCAAATTCCTTTGCTTTCTCTAAATCACGAGAATAAATAGCTGACAGCTTAAAATCCTGTACATTACTAGCACCTTTAATAAATGCGTGCGTTATCCAACTTGTACCTATAACACCAAATCTAATCATACCTTCCTCCTAATGTAAGAATAATATTATATACTTAAGTTTATAAATAATTTATATAACCCAACATTATTATAATCTAAGCATATAATTGTATATTAAAACAATTGTAATATTAATAGTACAAGATTTCAACTTTATCTATTTTCATATATATACTTCGAAAGCTTAGCTATAAGTTCATTAGGATTTCCATTGGTGTTTTTTGTGAACACTGTTAATATATAAGGTTCATCTGCATATATTATTCCTATGTCATTTACGTAATCTTCATAATCTCCAATCTTATGTGCAACGATTTCTTGTGGTATGTACTTATCAATTCTATCATGATAGATTGTATCTTTCATGTCGTCTATAATTCTCTTGTAATAAGCATTATTGTCATTATTAAAATATAACTTTTTTAATATTTCTAAAGAATCTAAAGCTGATGATTCATTTTCAGCTCTGTTTACTGTATGCTTTACTATATTCTCAATGTATGAGTATTTATACTCTGGTGTAATAGTCCTTAAAAGCATATTTACTGCTATATTGTCGGAATACTTTATCGAGTAGTCAATTAATGTATTTATATCTATGGGTTTCCTTAGTCTACTGGTACCCTGCAATATACCAGCTCCATCCTCATAATCCTGAGATGAGTAAATAACACCTTGATCCATAGTCAATTTATTTTCTTTTATAAGGTCAACAGTAGCCATACTAATAGGAACCTTTACAGTACTAGCAGCTTTAAACGTCTTGTCCCCATTTATACTAAAGCCTAAAGATGAATTTAAATCATAATAAGCTATTCCAACATTGTCCTTATTATCTTTTATAAATTCTTCAACCTTTGCTTTAAGTTCATCTAGTTTTTTTTGTTTGTTTACTTTTATTTCCTCAGCCTCTTTTAACTCTGCAAGCTTTTCATCGTCTATCTCTTTATGCTCAGCTATTAACGTATCTGTATCTTCTATAGTATTTGTATTAGAATTTGTAGCAACTGCATTTTGATTAGCCAAAACCTCAGCCTGTCCATTATTTTTATAGCCTATAAAAACTATTATGACAATAACTGCAACCATACAGGCATACACGTATTTCTTTTTCACACCTATCAACCTCTCATATAAAAATACCTTCTTAATTTATTATAGAAGGTATTTTTATAATAACTGTGAGATGAGTGTGTGAAATTGTGTGCATTTAAATAATTATTACACAAATTTAACACATAATTTATATAAAAACTAATCAACTATTTATGCCTTTTCCCTATCAACAACAAGTACTAAAACAGTCCATACAACAATAAGAACAGATATGGCTGTAAAAATTATTTCTACATATTTTCCAAACATAGAAACACCCCTTTCGTCTCTCGTATATAGACTTAGCTTATATGGATTATTTTATTCGAAATCTATTATGGCAGAAGACACATCATTCCTTAACAGTAAAAAAGCCTAGCATTGAAATATTATTCACTGCTAAGCTTTTTTCTTACCTATTAAGCAAACTGATGGCTTCCCTTTGAGGAACTGGTCTACTAAAGTAATATCCTTGTATCCTATCACAACTATATTTATTTAGGTAATCTAATTGTTCCTCAGTTTCTACACCTTCTGCAACAACTTTTAGATTCATTTTATGTCCTATATCTATTATATTCTCAACTAAAGATACCTTGTGTTCTTCCGCAACATCATCTATGAATGTCTTATCAATTTTTAAAGTACTAATAGGTAGCTGTTTCAGATAACTTAACGAGGAGTATCCCTTACCAAAGTCATCAAGAGCTATTTTAATTCCTATCTCTCTCAATCTATTCAACTTGTCACTTATGCTGTCATAAGTTTCAATAAATATAGATTCTGTAATCTCTAGTTCGATACAATTTGGATCTATTGTAATATCATTTATAATCTTTAAAACATTATCTACAAAATCACTTTGCATTAATTGGATTACTGATACATTTATTGATATATAACATTTATCATGACCATTTGTATGTACTTCTTTTATAAACTCACATGCACTTCTAAGTACCCAGTTTCCAATATCTATTATCTTATGATTTTCTTCTGCTAACGTAATAAATCTATCTGGAGGTACAAAGCCTAATTCTGGACTATTCCATCTAATTAGAGCTTCAAAGCTACATATCATACCAGTATTAGCATCAACTTGAGGTTGATAATAAAGGACAAATTCATTTTTATCTAATGCATTTCTTAAGTATCTTTCTATTTCCATTCTTTCAATCACTTTGTCATTCATTCCTGAATGGAAGAATGTATAGTTGTTTTTACCTAAACTTTTCGATTTATACATTGCTATATCTGCTTTAGTCAAAAGATCATCTATTCCTTTACCGTCTTCTGGGTAAATTGCTATTCCAATACTGGATGTGACCTGTAAGTAATTGTTATCTACATTAAATGATGATTCAAAACACGCTAACATAGCATTGCAGAAATCCTCTACTTGCTCTATATCTTCAATTGAATTTAATATTATTACAAACTCATCTCCACCTAATCTAATCAATAAATCCTCTGATCCCTTGATTCTATCAAGTCTATCAGCAATAGCGCAAATTAAAAAATCGCCAAAGTTATGACCTAAAGTATCATTTATGTATTTAAAATTATCAATATCTACAAATATTAATGCACTTTTACTACGTTCACACCCATCTTTCTTACCAAAATACTTCTCTGCTACTTTATGCATATACTGCCTATTAGGCAAATCCGTTAAATAATCATGGTATGCTATGTATTCTAAACGATGTTGATATTCCTTTATATCTGTTATATTTTTATGTGATCCTGCTAACCTATATGGCTTTCCTTCTGAATTAAATAATGTTTTCCCTATAGTTTGCATCCATGTGTATATTCCATTGACATCTTTAATTCTATACTCTATTGTAAAGACTGAACTTTTATTTTCCCAATTCTCTTTAATAACATTTTGAAGCCTTTCTAGGTCTTCTTCATTAACTAACGTAGTCCAATCTATATTTTTTGTCTTTTCCTTATCATAGCCTAATATCTTGTACCATTGATCTGAAAAAAACATTTTTCCTTCTTTTATACTCCAATCCCATAGTGCATCATAAGATGCTTCTGTTATAAGCTTGTACCACTCTTCATTATTTCTTAGTAATTCTTCATTGATTGATATTTCTGTATACTTTTCTCTTAACTCTTGTTCTAGAGCTGTTATTTCCTCGAATGAAGCTTCTAGATCATTATATTTTTCTCTTAACTCCTGCTCTAAAGCTCTCACTTCTTCATAGGATGCTTCAAGTTCCTCATAACTACTCATTAAGTTTTCTTCGTACTCTTTTCTTTTATCCGCAGCTTTGTTTAATGCGATTGCTAACTGACCAATCTCATCTCTAGATTTCATAGTTATTTTGTGTTCCAGATTACCTTCAGTTAAAGATTTTGCAAAATCTAATATGATCTTTATTTTACCAGAAATTCTATAGGCTATAAAATAACCTAAAAGTATTGAAATTATAAATCCTAATACCCCTATAGTAATTGTTGATATAATAGTATCATGATATAACTGCTTATTATAATTGTCATACTTCTCAGCAACTCTTGAGTTAAATTCAATATAATTTTCAGTATTTTTTACTATATTATCACTTATTATTTCTAAATCATTATATATGGTCCACGCTTTATCATAGTTTTCTTCATCTATGTATGCTAATAATCTTTCTCTATATTCCCTATATACGCTCAATATATTTTTTAATTCACCAAATAATTTCCTATCATCAGTGTCTACTATATGTTTCTCATAATCAGCTAGTAATTCATCATCCTGGTATTTCAAGCTATTTATTTCGTCTACTAAAGTTTTTACTTTATCTGAATTTTTCTTATCTATTATCATATAAATATCAAGATTAATTTGGACCAAATTAGATTTAAATAATGTAATGTCTTTTATTACTCTTGAATTTCTTTCGTGCATAATCGAACTATTATTATTGAGATCTTTAATATTTTTTAATGCAACCACTCCTATTACTCCACTGAAAAGTGAAATTACCGTAAATGCTATTATGAGTTTTGATCTCATCCTTAATCTATACATAAAATTCATTTTTAATCCTCCTAGTTTTGGTAACTGTATCAAATCTAGACATCTATATTTTAAAATTATACCTTATTAACTATGCAGTTATCAATAAAGATGGACAACTTTAAACTTAAAACTATTTATTGAAGATGTTATTTTCAAGTTAAAAACTTTACACTATCCTAATGAACATGGTTAAACCTAATCTTAACTCTTTGTACATCATCTTTCTAAAATTCTACCATGAAGCCATATGAAATAAGTAACAACATTGTAATAATATCTCTATTCCCTTTTCAATTTCTTAAGCATATTATAAATTATCAATATTAAAGCACCATATTGAAATTAACAGGCTAGCAATCAGACAATTACTTTTCATTTGGGGAGGTAATAAGTTTAATTATGTTAAAGATTTTTAAGTTTGTAAATAAGACTTTTACAAAACTTATGAAGATGTTTAGGTTCGTAGTATTTTCAATTATTTTTATTACTCTAGCTCTAATACTTTCCACTATAATCCTAGTCGATAGGTATCTCATTAGCAATAATTATAGTCTCACTGTCACACAGGGTGATTCTTCGTATCTCTATAACGAAAAGAATGTTATAACTAGCTCCGAAAGTACAAATACTACTTTTAACTTCAAGTATCTTGAGCTAAACTCTATACTATCTTCTAAAAATATTTCCGACTCCACTTATACTAATCCTCCTGTTAATGATATAAGTCCTATAAATCCAACTAAAGCTTCAACTAGGTTTGAAGATGCTCTCTTAGAGGATGGTAAGAAAACTGCCTATTTAACCTTTGATGATGGTCCCTCAACTACTATTACTCCAAAAGTGTTAGACACATTGAAAAAATATAAGATAAATGCAACATTTTTTCTATTGGGCAACAATATACAAAAAAATGATCAAAGTAGAAACCTAGTAAGCAAGATATATTCTGATGGTAACTCTATCGGAAATCACACCTATTCGCATGATTTAAACAAGTTATATCCTAATAACAAGATAGATACAGACTACTTTATGTCAGAAGTATATCGAACTAATACTATTTTAAAGGACATCCTAGGAAATAAATTCAATACAAGGCTTATAAGACTACCTGGTGGATACATGAGTAGATCCTATTATCATGATCCCAATCTTCCACACTTTGATCAACGATTAAAACAAGAAAAATATCTCTCTGTAGATTGGAATGCCTCTGACTCAGATGCAGAAGGAAAGAAAAAGAATTCACAAGAATTACTTCAAATGGTAAAGGAATCAGTGTCAAATAAGAATAAAGTAATCATACTTATGCACGATACCTATGGCAAAGAAGAAACAGCAAAAGCCTTGCCTAGCATAATTGAATATCTAAGCACTCAAGGCTACGAATTTAAGACATTAGAGTAATTTGTTTTTTTAATGGCTATATTCAACACGGTGATTTACAGAGACTAGAATAAAAAAGTCGCTGAAGCGTCCTTCTTCAGCGAGCTTTTTTTGCGCATCTGCCTTTTCTGAACGTATGTGAGGAAATTCTGGCAGGCGAATAAGTTCTATTTTTTACTGTATAGCTATAATAAACTTCTGAAAATATTGAAATATCTAATTTTAACTAAAATTAAAATTTTATAATTTCTTTTACAGTAAAAAAATCGAACAGGAATTAATCCCGTTCGATCTTTTTTGTTGAGTAAATAAAATTTATTCTTTTGAATACTGAAGCGCATCTCTTCCTTCTTGTCCAGTGCTTATTCTTATAACATTTTCCACATCATAGACAAAAATCTTTCCATCCCCAATTTTTCCTGTATGAAGTATCTTCTTAGCTGTTTCCACTACTAAATCAACTGGAACATCACAAACAACGATTTCTAGTTTTATTTTAGGAAGTAAATTCATTTCTACTGCTAAGCCTCTATAATATTCCTTATGACCTTTTTGCATGCCGCAGCCTAATACATTAGATACTGTCATCCCTGTTATGCCAATAGCACACAATGCATCTTTTAATTCATCAAATCTAGCAGGTGATATTATTATGTCAATTTTGCTAAGTTTTTCTCCCATTTATATAGCCTCCTTTTCATTCATATTGCTAATTAGATAATTCCACCGTAAGCATCTTCACCATGTTGTGATACATCTAATCCTGCTTGTTCATCTTCATCTTTTACTCTTAAAGCTGATACTGCATTCATTACTTTTAATATTATAAATGTAATTATAGCAGAATATGCAACTGTTGCCAGTATAGCAACTAATTGAGCACCTAAAAGATGTAGATTTCCGTATATTAATCCATCTGCTCCTGCTGAATTTACTGCTTTTGAAGCGAATATACCAGTTGCTATACCACCCCAGATACCGCCTATTCCATGACATCCAAATGCATCTAAAGCATCATCATATCCGAATTTTTTCTTAAGAACAGTTACAGCATAGAAGCATACAGCTCCACCTATAAGACCAATTGCTAAAGCTGAGAAAGGTGTTACAAAACCAGCACCTGGAGTTATTGCTACTAGTCCTGCTACAGCTCCACTAGCTATTCCTAATGAAGTAACCTTCTTTCTGTGTAAATACTCACATAATCCCCAGCTGATTGCTGACATAGCAGCTGATGTATTTGTTGTTATAAATGCATTAAGTGCAACATCATTTATAGCTAAAGCACTTCCTGCATTAAATCCGAACCAACCAAACCATAACACTCCTGCCCCAAGAACTGTCATTGGTATATTGTGTGGAGTTATTGTTTCTAATCTCTTTCTCTTACCTAGTACTATTGCGAAAACTAATGCCGAAACACCAGAACTTATATGAACAACATTACCTCCTGCAAAGTCTAATGCACCAAGATTTCTAATCCAACCACCTACACCCCATACCCAATGTGCAACAGGATCATACACAAAAGTACTCCAAAGTAGTATGAATACTGCAAAAGATAAAAATTTAACTCTTTCAGCTACTGCTCCAGATATTAATGCTGGAGTTATTATTGCAAACATAAGTTGGAATAACATAAACGCTTGATGAGGTATTGTAGCTGCATAATCAGCATTTGGTGCAAATGTTACACCATTTAATCCTAAGAAATTGAATCCTCCTAGAATTCCCCCAATATCTGTTCCAAAGCATAATGAATATCCAATCAGAATCCATTGAATTGATACTATTGCTACTGCTGCATAACTATGCATTGTAGTACTTAGTACATTTTTTCTTCTTACCATTCCTCCATAGAATAATGCAAGTCCTGGAGTCATCAGCATAACTAATGCTGTTGCAAAGATTACAAAGGTCGTATCTGCTCCGTTTACCCCGTTCATAAAAATTTCCCCCTTTTTAATATTATTTTTCAGTAGTTAAAATTATTAAACTACAAATTTAAAATTTAAATTATTTCATGTTCTTATTTTATAAATCTTAAAGGGGGGTATCAACAAAATGCTAATTTTTCAACAAAAAACAGCACTTTTTTATGAAAATAAGATTTTACTAACGTTTTCATTAGTATGTATTGATTAAATTAATATTATTTCATATTTTATGACTATAATCATTGTATTTTAAGAATAAACTTGATATAATATTTATCTTTATTAAATACAAACTGTAATTATTAATATTATAGTTTCATAAAGAGTAAATAAAAAAATCACTAATACATTTTTCATTAGTGATCCTTTTACAAGTGTGTATATCCAAATAAAAATAAGGAAATTCCGTCCTTTAAATTAATTTTATTTTTACTTGTAGTTAGATTTCAAACTTCATAAATAATTATGATTATCTAATTACTAATTCATTTGCGCTTATATTTTTATTATTATATCTTTTCCTTTTCTCTGTTCCTTTTCCGTATTGTATCGCTTTAACAGGACACCAATTTATGCATGCTAAACATTGTGTACACTTGTCTCCCCATACAGGTTTTACACTAACTTTTATAGTATTTGAAACACAAATCTTCTCGCATAATCCACAAGAAGTACAGTTACTGTTTACATAAAACTTTTTTGTATTATTTAGTGCAAACTTGTTAAAAAGAGGGCTAACTAGCTTTGTTAAAGGCTTATCGTAAAAAGCATTTACACTTTCAAATACGTTTGCCCTTCGACTTTTTATGTTTTCACTTATATATTCTATATACTCTTTTGCTTTGCTAAGCTTCTCTTCAGTAATCTTCTCATTATCAATATCTGAAGATATAATATAGTTATTTGGCATGCGAACCACAAATCCACTATTTAAGTTCATATTTTTTTCCTTTATTAATTTTCCAAAGGCTTTTAATAAATTTCCACTATTTCCTCCACAAGTTGCTATAGAATAGATGAAATTATCTTTATAATTTTTTAATATTAATTTATCTATAAAAGCTTCTACAACCTTAGGTGTTGCCCAAGCATAAGTTGGAAAAACAAAGCCTATTGCTTCATTTTCTTTTAAGCAATAAACATATTCTTCACTAGAAGCATTTATTATTGATGCTATTGACGTATAATCATCGCCTATATTTTTAGCTATAGTCTTAGCCACATATAGTGAATTACCTGTACCTGAAAAGTAAAATATCATTCCATCACCCCATAAAAATTATATTGCTAGTCTCTTCTTTAACAATGCCACCTTTATGTGATCATAAGTTATGGTGTCATCAACTTTTTCTTTTATTGGTTTAAGTTTATCAGCCCCAACTTCTTTGACAACTTCTAGTATAACTATTTCTTGCTCTTTACTAAGTATATCACTAAAATCTACTGAAAAATCTATTTGATTTCCTTCTAAAGCATACTGCTCTAAATGGCTGCATACTGTAGAAATAGTTATTTCACGCTCTTTTGCTATATTTAACAAACTAAGATTTTCTCTTAGCATTTCAATTGTTAACATATATGATTTTTTCTTTCCTTCTTTTTGTTCTTTTGCTGTTTTTCCCTTTTTAGAAGTCTCTTCATCTAAATCCGTTGGTTCATCATTACTCTTTATACTCTTTTCTTTCTTTTTGTATTCAAATTGAACTTCAATTTTATTGCTTTCCACATATTCTAAAACTACATCAAGAAATCTTTCTCCATACTTATTTAACTTTAACTCTCCTACACCGGATATATCACTAAGCTGTTCCATAGTTTCAGGGAATCTTCCACTAATTTCTTTTAGAGTTGCATCACCAAAAACTATATATGGTGGAACCTTTTCTTCTAAAGCAATCTCTCTTCTAAGATTTCTTAATATATCAAACAATGCATTATCTTCAACAATCTTGCTGGTCTTTTGAATTTCTTTAAACCAAACCTCTTCTTCTCCTCTAAGCACTGCCATTGACTTTTCATTAAGCCTTACTACTGGATACTCTCCTTCATCATAGCTCAATATCCTATGTGAAACTAAAGTGTTTATGAAGTTTTTAAGATCATCCTTTGAGTAATCTCTCATTATTCCATATGTTGTAAGTCTATGAAAACCTAGATCTTTTATCTTTTTATTTTCTGAGCCTCTTAAGGTATCTATCAATACCGTTGCTCCATATGATCTTTTCATCCTGTACACACAGGATAGAACTTTTTGGGCATCTAAGGTTTTATTTGTAAGCTCACCTTCTACTTCACAATTACTGCAGTTATTGCAGTGTGTATCATACTGTTCTCCAAAATAATTTAATATATATTTTCTGTAGCAGTCATTACTATAAACCAAATCAGTCATATTTTGAAGCTTCTTATATTCGTTAGCTTTTCTAGCCTCATTACTAGTTCCGATATCAATAATATATTTTTGTGTATGTATGTCCCCTGGAGAAAATAAAAGTATAGCCTCACTCTCTTCTCCGTCTCTTCCCGCTCTACCAATCTCTTGATAATATCCTTCTATATTTTTAGGCATATTATAATGAATAACATATCGAATATTGGGTTTATCAATTCCCATACCAAAAGCATTTGTAGCAATCATTACATTATATCTATCATAAACAAAATCTTCTTGGTTCTTACTTCTTTCATCATCACTTAGTCCAGCATGATATCTAGTACAACTTATGTCTTTATCATTGAATTGATCATAAAGAGAATCGACTTCTTTTCTTGTAGCGGCATAGATAATTCCGGCCGAATCTATATTTTTCTTTATAAAATCAACTATATATTTCTTTTTATTAATTCCTTTAACAACATTTATCTTTATATTTTCTCTATCAAAACCAGATATAAAAACTTTAGGTTCCCTTAATCCTAAAAGCTTTATTATATCTTCTCTTACTTCATTTGTAGCTGTTGCAGTAAATGCCGCTACTATAGGTCTTGTTTTTAATATACCTATAAAACTTTTAATAAATCTATAACTGGTTCTAAAATCATGTCCCCATTGTGATACACAGTGGGCTTCATCTATAGCAACAAAACCAACATGCACTTTTGAGACTAAGTCCAAAAACTGTGAAGTTTCCAGTCTTTCTGGGGCTACATATAGTATTTTCAAATTCCCTGATAATGCTAATTGAAAAATTTCATCTATTTCTCTACTTGATAAGGTACTATTTATATATGCTGACTCAATTCCTATATCTCTAATTGCATCTACCTGATCCTTCATGAGCGATATCAAAGGAGAAACAACAATTGTAAGGCCTTCTACAATCATTGCAGGTACTTGATAACATATAGATTTTCCTCCACCTGTTGGCATTATGGCTACGGCATCATTACCTTTTAGGATCTCTTCTATTATTTGTTTTTGTCCAGCTCTAAAAGAACTATATCCATAATATTTATTTAATATCTCTAAAGCTTTATCATTTAAATCTGTAATATCCTTATTAAAATCTAAATTCATTATTAATGTTACTCCTTCTATAAGAAACCTACTCGTATCATATTAAAGATTATATCCAATTTTTTCACTGTACAACGCCCTTATATCATTATGTTTTTAATTATATCACAACTTCATTAATTTAATTTTTTATGTTAAAGAATATCATTCAACATTATAAACAACCATTAAACAAATAAAGAAGACTGACTCTTCATAATTTGTAAAGTCAGTCTTTTAAATACAAATACCACCCATACGCCATGTAATATGACAAAATTATATTATTTCTTTGCGAAGCCTCATTAAAGCATCGGATGTATAACCATTCAATTTCACCCTGGTTCTTTAACATCTCCAAGTTCTATGTTTCTTTGTGAAAGCTTACACTTTTTATAGCTTATTTATTATCAAGTTACCAGATTCATACTTTTTCAGTCCTTTATAGAACGCTGCGTAGGCAATAATTATCCACACTACAGTAACTGCTAAAACTTCTAATGCTTTTATTAATGAAAAATTTATTACAATCTCTGCCGGAATATAAACCATAAATACCGTTGGTATAGCTGTATAAAGTACATACTTTACCGCACCTTTAAATATTCCTTCTGGATATATTGCAAAACTAATCATAAATTCAGTCACAAGCTGAGCTAAACTTTCTAAATTTCCCGCATAGAAACTAAAACTATGACAGGTTATAAGTACTGATGCAAATATAAGTGCTCCTGTAATGCAAAATAGTATAAACAACATAAAACTTTTAATATGAAACCCATTCATGATAATAAATAATATTACTCCATAAAGAGTATCTCCCCATGCTGAAACTATTGTTTTAGAACAAAGTATATTTATTAGAGCATCCTTAGGTTGAAGAAGATAAGTATCTAATTCTCCATTTAGTATCATTTTTGTTATATTTCCTACATTACCAAAAACTAAAAAACTTACACCAAAACTAGTGGACATTATAGACCAAAGCATCATAACATCCTTAAATCCGTAGCCTCCTATAGAATTTACATTTTTAAACAATACCCACCAGAAAAATATAAACGCAGAATTATTTAGTATCATTCCAAATACTTGTACTAGAAAACTTACTCTATACTCCATAACAGCAGATAAGTTGAATTTAAAGTAATATAATATTAATTTTATTGATTTTCTAACCTCCATTAACATTTAAATTCCTTGCCCCCTTTCTATACATTGTCGCTGACAGCAAAATAAATATACAAAGGTATAGAAGTTGAATCATAAACTGCCTTGAAAAATCATAAAAAGAAAAATTAACTGCTAATTTTGCAGGTACATAAGTTACGTAGGAAAAAGGAAGAAAATTAGAGATATTCTTTAGCCATTTAGGGAAAAGTTCTATAGGCATAAGCATTCCCCCTAATGTAAAGATAAGTTTTGAATAAATCCAAAAGAAAGCATTATTATCTTCAAACCAAAATGAGGTTAGCGCAATAGTTATATAAATAAAAAAGTTTATTATACATCCCACTACCAATGATATGAATATAAAAGGTAAAGTAATTAAGTTAAAACTATTAAGTGGACCTACATATATTACTCCTATTATTACTCCTATAATAGCATTTGTTAATAGTTTAATTCCTAATTCCCCCACAAAATATGAAAAACAATATGCAATGTAATTATAAGGCTTATTTAAAAGATAGGCTATATTACCGGTCTTTACATCATCATTTACTTGTAGATGAATATCCGTTCGTGATAAGGTTACAAGTTCTGTAAATATCAAGTACCATATCATTTGATTTAAACTAAAGCCTGCTATTAAATTGCCTTTGCTGCCATAAATATTCTTCCAAAGCATCAAATATATAAACATTATAAATACAAAAAATAAATTTTTACTTATAAAGTTCCAAAAATAAACCAGATTATTAGACATATTTATCTTTGAAATCTGAAGATATTTACGAATTAACCGCATACCCATCCCCCTTCCTATTAGCTTTATATATATGTGATATTATGTCTTCTAATGGAGGGTCTGATATGGTTATATCCTTTACCTTACCTTTATTGATTAAACAATTTAAAACAGCCTCAATATCTTGGTTTGAAGTGTCCACCTCTACCTTTAAAGCACTATCCTTTTTCTTAATTACATTAAATTCCTCCTGAAGCAAATCAATATGGCAATCGTATTTTATATCTATAACTTTCTTGTTTAGATAGTTATGTTTAAGATCTTTTATACTTTCATTTAAAACTATCTCTCCATGATTTATTATTATTGCTCTTTTGCATAACTGCTCTATATCACCTGAATCATGGGAAGTCAAAAATATGGTTGTCTTTTCTTCACTATTTAATCTAAGAATTAGATCCCTTATATTTTGCTTTACTACTACATCTAATCCTATTGTTGGCTCATCCAAAAATATTATATCTGGCTCATGTAGTATGGAAGCAGCAATCTCACACCTTATCCTCTGACCTAAGGAAAGCTTTCTAACTGGAATATCCATAAGCTCCTCTATCTCAAAGATCTCTTTAAGAAAATTTATTCTTTTTTTCAATTTATTTTTATCCATATCATAAATATTTCCCAGTAAATTAAAGCTATCTATTGGAGGTAAATGAAACCACAATTGCGACTTTTGTCCGAATACAGTTCCTATCTGATAGCTTAACCGCTTTCGCTCTTTTGCAGGATTCATACCTGCAACCTCTATATGCCCATCAGTTGGATGAAGTATTCCTGTCATCATTTTTATAGTAGTGGATTTTCCTGCTCCGTTTGGCCCAATAAAGGCTAGTATTTCACCCTTTTCCACAGTAAAAGATACATCTCTTACCGCTTCAACCTCTCTGTATTTTGGTGAAATAATAGAATTTAAACTTCCTCTTAATCCTGGTGCCTTAGTTTTCACCTTGAACTTTTTGTACAAGTTCCTTACTGTAATTATTTCCACATATACCATCTCCTTATATTGATGTTTAAAAAACAAAAAAAAGCCCAAAAGACAAATCTCATCTTGAGACTCGTCCTTTAGGCTTTTATCCTAAAAGTGTAGAAAAAATCCTGTATCGCTCGGACCAGACGTAGTTACACCGGAACCCTAGATACACTCTCATATTAAAGTTATTATACATTATTTGTAAGCAGTTGTAAACGCCAATTCACATCTAGTTCACACTTTTGTAATATTTATACAAATTTAAAGAAATAATTGCTACATCTTAAAAATATATAATTTAAAACAAGTACATTATTATTTAATATGTCAGTTTTTTATTATTTTAAAAAATAACTTTTCATAATTCTGCCTTAGCTCAAGATTTACTTAAACTTAAGCTATATTATAATCTAAATCTTGATACTATATCTCTAAGACCTTCTGCGCTTTCTCTACTTTTTAAAATACTATCCTCTATTACCTTAACCTTATCCACAACTTCAGAAGTAGCGCTAAATTCATACATTAAATTATTTACTTTTTAGGATTTTAAATTTAAATATATTTAATCCCATAATTTCAATACGGTGCTTTATCAGCTCAAAAAAATAAGTAGAAGCATCATCCACAATATTAAATGAATCGATGCTTCTACTTATTTTTCAATCGCTTTATTTCGAAGGTTTTCTAAATCTTTTATATGTTGTTTTTCTTCTTCTATTATACTAGTAAGTATCTTATAGTTCTCAGTCCCTATATCAGCTTGTGATTTTACTAAGAGACCTCTTATGCTTAAAACTAGAGATAATTGTTCCTTTTGAAATTTCAATGCGATATCTAAAACATCTTTAGTCCTAGTACAATGCAGATTACTCTTTTTTAAGCTTATAAATTCATAAATAAGCTTAGCAGCTTTATCATAGGTGAAGAAATCTATCTCTATTTCCTTGTTCCCATTAATTTTACTCTTCATCTCTTTGTATCTTTCAGAATGTCTTCCATGCTTTTTAGCGAAAACTCTTGCTAATATCCTTACTCTTTCGTTAATGTCCTCATTACTAGCTAGTATTAGATATCCTTCTTCCGAATTTTTTTCTATAACAATTAACTTTTCCAATAAATCAATAATAGTATACATTTCATAACATCTCCAAAAACATTTGTTCCCTAATAAATTATACACTATTTTTTAAAACTTTCCATACACTCTAATTATATTTTATTTTGTCCATTAGAATATTATTTAGTGCATTAATAAAAGCCATTGCACTAGCTTTTATTATATCTGTATCTATAGCTCTAGAAATATAATTTTTCTTATTATGACTTAGGTTAATCGTCACCTTTCCAAGTGCTTCTTTACCTCTTGAAATACTGCTTATTTTATACTCTTTTAAATCTACATCAAGCTCAGCAACTTCTTTTATAGCTGTATATAAAGCATCTACTGCACCGTTACCTATACTACTCTTTTTGTAAATCTTGTCTCCTCTCTTAAGCTTAACACTGGCGGAGGGAAAAATACTATTACTTATTACCTGAAGATCTACAAGCTCATAAAGATTTTTACGCTTCTCAATTATTTCATCGCCTAAATCAGTATTTAAATCAACAATGTCTTCTATAAGAAAGTAAATATCATAGTCGTATACTTCTTTCTTTAATTCTACTATTTCTTGGAACTTATCAAATATATGATTAAATTCTTCATCAGTAAACTTTTCAAATCCCATCTTTATGAGCGCATCTCTAAGTTCACTTTTTCCAGAATGCATGGTCAAGATTATATCTGAGTCTTCTCTTCCTATGTCTTCTGGATGAATGATTTCATACACATCTCTACTCTTTATCGCACCTGCCTTATGTATACCGGAAGAGTGTTTAAAGGAATTTGCTCCCACAATAGGCTTATTTGCTGAAACATCTAATCCCATAATATAACTTACAAGACTAGAAGTTTTCTTAATTTCTGTAGTTATTAGGTTAGTATGAGCTTTATAATAATCTTCACGTACCTTTAGTGACATAGCTATTTCTTCTATGGCAGCATTACCAGCTCTTTCTCCTACACCATTTATAGTTCCCTCTATCTTGTCCGCACCATTTTTTATAGCCGCTAAAGTGTTTGCAGTGGCCAGCCCCATATCATTATGGCAGTGTACGCTCAAGATAATGCTATCATTTAGATTTTTTAATCGGTAATTTATTTTATTTATCAACTGACCGAATTCCTCTGGAACTCCATAACCAACTGTATCTGCTATATTGATTACTGTAGCACCTGCTTTTACTGCATTTTCTATACTGTTCCATAGATAATCAAAATCTGCTCTTATTGAGTCTTCAAAAGAAAATTGTACGTCATCACAAAATTTCTTTGCATACTTTATAGCCTCTTCACTTTGTAGCAATATCTGCTCTCTAGTTTTTCTAAGCTTCTTATTAATGTGTATATCTGAAACTCCTAAAGATATATGAATCAAAGGATTTTCTGCGTACTTTAAGCATTTATACGCCAGATCTATATCTTCTCTTACAGCTCTTGCTATTGCAGATATTGATGTGTGGCTACCAAGTTTCTTTGAAATGGTCTCTACTGTCTTAAATTCTTGAGTAGAACTTGCCGGAAAACCTGCATCTATTATATCTACATTTAAATTCTTTAGCTGATCAGCTATTTTTAATTTTTCATACAGATTAAGCTTCACACCTTGAACTTGTTCACCATCTCTCAAGGTAGTATCTAGTACCAAAATTTTCTTTGTCATATATCTAACCCCCAACTTACTATAATAAAAAAATATGCCCAAATTGATCAGACATATCTTTTAATTCTTTTATTTTTCTACAGTTTATCTTATTCAATATTGTTTTCTAAATTCTAGCAACTCCAGTTTCCCTTGCTGCCTTAGCAACAGCTTCTGCAACTACTTTTGCTATTCCCTTATCCAAAGCACTTGGAATTACATTATCTGGAGATAAATCCTCTTCCTTAACAAAGTTTGCAATAGCATAAGCAGCTGCAATCTTCATTTCTTCATTTATCTCTTTCGCTCTCACATCTAGAGCCCCTCTAAAAATACCTGGAAAAGCTAAAACATTATTGATTTGATTTGGAAAGTCTGATCTTCCAGTTCCTATAACCTTTATTCCAGCTTCCCTAGCTTCATCTGGCATAATCTCAGGTATAGGATTTGCCATTGCAAAAACTATGGCATCCTTATTCATACGTTTTATCATTTCTGGCTTTAATATGCCTGGAGCAGATACCCCTATAAATACATCTGCAGCTACTAATGCATCAGATAAACTTCCTTGTATTTTATCAGGATTAGATATCTTTGCTAAAGCTTTTTTAGCATCATCTACGTTTTCTATTCCGTCATATAAAATACCAACTTTATCACAAGCTATAAGGTTTTTAACACCAAGTGACAATAATAATTTAGCTATTGCTGTTCCAGCAGCACCAGCCCCATTTACTACTACCTTTATATCCTCTATATTTTTTTTCACTATTTTCAACGCATTTATTACTCCAGATAAAACAACTACAGCTGTTCCATGCTGGTCATCATGAAAAACTGGAATATCCAATTCCTTTTTCAATCTTTCCTCTATCTCAAAACATCTTGGAGCAGATATATCTTCCAGATTAATTCCACCAAAACCTGGAGCAATAAGCTTCACCGTCTTAACAATATCATCAGGATCTTTAGAATCTAGTGCTATAGGAAATGCATCAACTCCTGCAAATTCTTTAAAAAGAATAGCTTTCCCTTCCATAACTGGAAGTCCCGCTTCTGGTCCTATATCTCCAAGTCCTAACACAGCCGTTCCATCAGTTACAACTGCAACTAGGTTTCCTTTCGCAGTATATTTGTATACATCATCTTTATTTTCATGAATTTTTTTACAAGGCTCAGCTACTCCTGGAGTATAAGCAATACTTAGTTCGTCTCTTGTTTCAACCTTTAGTTTGGATATAACTTCTATCTTTCCCCTATTCTCTTCGTGTACCTTTAGGCTTTCTTCAAAATAATTCATTACTTGTCTCCTCCCACAAATTAGTCTTTTCAATAAAGATAAACACTAATTTTACGTATTAAAAGCTCTGCCTCTTTAATATTACTTAAAAAATAAATTTATTTCTATAGCAAACACCTATATTTTTAAGAAAAAGATAAAATTCTTAAATATAGGTAATTTTTCTTACTGTTTTATACTTCTACCGATCTTACATTTTTATCACTTTCTATAATATCAACTATATCAATAGGAGTAACAGATGCATTAATTTTAACTACTATTTTTAAATCTATCAATTCATCTTCATGTCTTTTTAATATCTTAATCTTTAAGATATTAATTCCGTTATTCTTCAATCTTTCATTTATATCTTTTACCACTTTTTCATGATTTACAGCTGTTATATTAATCTGTGCTACTTTGGGAGATGACAACCATTTATAGTCTCTATGAAGAACTGTCTGACCTATTATAATTATAATTGTAGCAGCAAATCCAACGGAATATATTCCAGCACCAACAGCCATTCCGATACCTGCTGTTACCCATATACCTGCAGCAGTGGTAAGCCCCCTAATAGTATTTTTTTGCATAAATATTGCTCCAGCACCTAAGAAACCAACTCCACTGACAATCTGTGCAGCTATTCTGGTTGGATCAATTGGTACTTTTAAAAGCTCAGCCTGATCTTGAAAGCCATATTTTGAAATTATCATCATCAATGCAGCCCCAAGGGCAACAATGAAATGAGTTCTTATTCCCGCTTCCTTCATTCTACTTTTTCTTTCCCAACCCACGAGTATGCCACAAAAAGAAGCTAAAAGAAGCTTAAGTAGTTGATCTAACATTAGATTGTAATCCATTATATCACCTTACCTGTTATTAATCTCTAGCTCTAACTTTCTTTTCTTTTTTCACTAAATACATTGCTGTATCTGCCTTACTTATAAGCTCATCAAGTTCCTTTCCTTCATTAGGATATGTTACATACCCTATACTTGCTCCTACACTGCATCTATCATCACTTAAGCTTAAAGGTTGTTCAATGGATTCCTCTATCATATTAATATATTCCTTAACATCTTCTATTTGAAAAATGCCTTTTAGAATTATTGTAAACTCATCTCCGCCTAATCTACACACAATTCCTTTCTTGTTTACTGTTTCCACCAATCTCTTAGCAATTTCTTTTAGAACTATATCTCCTATTTGATGACCTAAATTGTCATTAATCCATTTAAATCTATCCAAATCTAAAAATAAAAGAGTGAACTTGCCATCTACCTCTCTGCATTCTTCTATGGTCTCTTGCAGTTTTTTCATAAAAAAAGCCCTATTTGGTACCCCAGTTAGCCAATCATGATTAGCTACCTTTTCCGATAAAGCTCTTGCCTTTTCAACTTCGTAATAATTGTCAATGAGTTTATCCAGCATCTTATTTACAGAATCCCCTATCTCCTTTACTTCATCCTTGCATTCTAGTTGTATTCTACCAGATAAATCCCCCTTTGCTATTCTTCCCGCAGCTGATTTTATAGATAAAATACTTCCTAAGATAGACTTATAGAAACCTACAAAAAGATAAATTATGAAAAACAAAATAGTAAAAATTATGAGTGTTATTATATTTCTACTTAATTCTAATTGTTTTATTTGTTCGTTATAGTCAATTTGAAGCATACTAGCCTCAGTTAATGATAATTTATCAATCCTTCCAAGCATATCTGTTGCATAACTAAAATAACTTTCAGCGTCAATTGTTATATTCTTTGTAGAAAGCAGATTATTATTTAGACTATAAATAAACTCTTCAGCACCCTCTACAGCTTCTTTATAATATTGTTCTACAAATTCCTTATTTGATGTGTGATTTGATATTATCTGCATGCTTTTTTCAGTATCTTTTAGTTCCTGCTTTATAAGCTTAGTTATAAATTCTAGTGACTCTCTATCATACGCCGTTAAACTTTTCTTTGCTACAGATCTAGTCCCAATTGCTCTTACCTCTCCCATTTGTTCTGTTATCTGAGGGAGTACATTTATTAAGTTATCAGCTAAATAATAGTTCTCTATCTTACTTTGTATCCTTAACTCTGAAATATCTGCAACATACTGAACTAAATCATTTATGTCTCCAATTAATTTTGTATGCTCTTCAAAGGATTTTTCTAACGGTGAAAAATTTAAGTTATTCTTTACCTCAATCCATTCCTTATCCAACAAGTTCCATTTATCCTGAACCTTTAGCTGTGGGTCATACCGTTTGTTTAGTTCTAATATCTTTTCTATATCAAGATTTATATTATCTTCATTTTTTTCTATGAATCTCTGAAAATCTGCATCTCCGCTTAGAAAAACCGTAACTAACCCTCTATGTTTTTGGATATCCGTAGTGAGGTTGTTTAAAGCTATATTGTACTCTAAGCCTATTTTTTGTTTTTTTGCATAATCCAGCTGCTTACTTATTTGCAGTATAAACATTCCCATCATTATAGACATGGGCAAAAGAATTATTGCAAATATTAAGGCAAATTTTTTTATATAAGTTAGGTTTCCCATTAATCTAATCGATGGTTTTAGTAAATGCAACTATTTCCCCTCCATAGTCTTTTTTATATTATCGATTGTATTTTAATATAATTTTATATATTTAAAAATTATATCCCACTATCCTCAAATTTAATAATAGCTCTATTAATATCCAACTGGTTACCTAAATAAAATTAGTAGTTAAATCTAACAAATCTAGTATTAATTTTCCTTATACTTCACTATAAATTATAATAACACAAAAAACCACTATCAGTTCATATAATTGCATAAAGCTTTACAAGAACATGATAATGGCTTTTTTTAAATACCTGCTTCTTTAAATTTGTGCTCCATAAATTCAGTTAGTTTATGAAATGGCTTTTTAAGTATCACAAGCATTAGAAAAATTAGAGCAAACATAGCTAATGCACTGAAATTTTTATAAACTGCATCCCAAACTGGGCCTGCTATGGCTTCTCTAAATCCATTTATTGCATAGGTAAAAGGCCATAAAGGCTGCAATACGCCAAATATTTTCGGATTAGTTTGTATAGGATATATACCTCCAGCACCAGCAATTTGAAATACCATTATTACTACTGCTACAGCTTTACCTACATTTCCAAAGATAGAGACTAAAGTAAAAATTATTATAGTAAAGGTTACTGCAGAAAGTAGTGCAAATATAATCATTAATCTCATGTCTACTGCATTAACACCTAATATATATTTATCTCCCAAAGTTACTATTACTGCTTGAATCATAGAAATCATAAGAAAAAGTAGCATCTTCCCAAAATGTTTCTGCACCAGATTCATCTTTTCTTCAGCTTCAAAATCTTTTGCTTCTACAGTTAGTAATGATGATAATAGCAAAGCTCCAACCCATATTGCAAGTACTGTATAAAATGGAGTAAGCCCTATTCCAAAAATTCCAGCATCGTATACCTCTATTTCTTTTACATCTATTGGAGACGATATAAAACCAGCTATCTCATCTGGATTCATCTTCATTAGTTTAATTATTTGATCAATATTATCATTATTTAGATCCTTCATTTTATCACTTAATTTATTCAATTCTATCTGAAGCGATGAAAGTTTGCTATTAAGATCATTTGCTTGATCAACCGTCGCTTTGCTGCTAGCTATGCCAAAATTGGCTAAAGCATCTAATTGAGGTACTATAACCTTTGTAGATTCTAAGACTGAATTTATATTATCTAGATTTGCTGTCATCCCATCAGCAATAGCATTCATAACTCCAATTGCACTGGAATAAAAACTGTTTGAGATACTAACAACCTGATTTGTTAATTCATTACTTACCTTAGATATCTGATCTAATGATGTATTAATGCTATCTTTTGTTGCTCCATTATTTATAGAAGACTTCAAATTATTAAGATTTGTTTTTTCTGTTCCAATTATAATCTTAAGAGTTTTTAATGAGTTTATAAGTGAAGTAATCTGGCTATTAGGATGACTTTCATTTAATGCCTCTAAACTTTTAATATCTGCATCTACCAATTTATCTAAGGAATCCATTATATTGGACATTTCACCTAGGATTGTGGTGAAATTATCTGTACTTGTTCCGTTATTAATATCCCTCAATTTTTGTAAAAGAGCTTGATTTTGGCTATTTATATTTTCAATTCTTCCTATGTCGCTGTTTAAGGTTGAGGCTAGTGAATTTATACTTTGTTTAGTTGATATTGTTAGTTCCTTACTTGCCTCAGTAGCCTTTTGCAAACTATTTATCTGCTCTGTTATTTTAGGTAATTTAGTTTTTACATCGCCTAAATACTTCTGAAGCGCCTCTGAATTAGAATTTGCCTCTGTTATGTACTTTTTTATCCCTTCTACATCGCTACTAGCTTGTGAAACTGTGTCTTTTAATTGAATTATCTGAGCTTTATTTACATTAAATTCTTCTCCAACTGAATTTATAGTCTTTAAAGCCTCTTTGTTTACAGTATCAACAAAGTTACTTTTGATACTTTTTGCTACTTGATCTTTTGCTGCATTAGTAATCTTAGCAGCTATAGCATTTAGCTTCTGGTTTACTCTATACACTATATCAGGTTTCTTTGGTGTCACTGTGGTAAGGCTTACAAGTCCTTTTGAAAAATCAGAAGGTATCTCTATAAGAGCATAATATTTTCCTTCATTAAGCCCATAATTTCCTTGCCACTGATCTACAAAGACCCAACCAATTGATTTGTTTTTCTTTAATTCTGTAACTATCTGCTCTCCTGCATTTATATTTTTACCATTAAAAGTTGTACCTTCATCATTATTTACTATAGCTACTGGTAGATTCCCTGTATTAGCATACGGATCCCAGCAGGCCTTTATATTTATCCATGCATAAAGAGATGGTAATACACATAGCCCAATTACTATAGCTAAAGCTGCAGGATTTTTGACTATAGTTCTTAGATCTCTTTTAAATACTTTAAAAACTTTTCCCATAACTCGCTCCTTCTACTCTTATTCTCCAATACCAGATTCCTCAAATCTAGTTTCAAATTTGTGAATCTTATCATGTAAAGGTTCTTTAAGAAAGAAACCTATCAAAATAAATACTGCTGCAATTATAATTAATACAGTAAAATCAAGCACTACACTGCTTATAAGCGGACCAGCTATTGCCTCTCTAAAGCCTCCTACGCTATAGGTAAATGGAAATAATGGCTGAAGTATTCTAAAAATCATAGGATCCACTTGAATTGGATATGTTCCACCACTACCTGCTAACTGTATTATCATAAATATTATTGCTATTGCCTTACCTATATTTCCGAGTATTGAAACTAAGGTAAAGGTTATTATTGCAAAGGTTATTGAGGATACGATAGCAAAGATTATCATCAATGCTGTATTTACTGTATAAACATCTAATAACACCTTATTACCTACTGAAACAATAAAGGCCTGAATAGAAGCTAAGGTCACAAAGGTCAGCATCTTGCCAAAATGTTTTTCTCTCAAGGATATGGCATCACTTCCTTCAAAAGGTGCTGAAGAAGTTTTTAATAAGGACGTAAGCAGTAAACAGCCAACCCAAAGGGCTAATACTGTATATATTGGTGCCATTGCAGAACCATAGTTTGGAATTGCATTTATAGCCTCTTCCTTTAAGTTTATAGGATCTGCTACAAAATCTCCCATAAACTTAGGATTACTTTGCAGGATACTTATTATCTGAACTAAATCATTATTATTTACTAGCTCAAGCTTCTCACTTAACTTTCTTATAGTATCTTTAAACTCAAGCAACCTGTAATTCATATCTCCAGATACCTTATTTGCTAAATTGCTACCATCTATTGCAGTATTCATAAGCTTATCTATTTGATTGTTAAGTTCCTTTGCTGACTTTAACAAATCATTAGCATCGCTTGTAGCAGTAATAAGATTATTAGCTATGCTGTTTAATGAAGCCCTCGTGCTAGTGTTATATTGTTTAGTTGCATTTATTATTTGAGTATTCATATTAGTTGCTCCATTGTTTATAGAATCAACCATATCTTTATTTATCTTATTTGCCTCATTTAACTGAGTTCTTGCTGTATCGAGCCTGCCTCTTTCATCATTTAAAGCTGATTGAATATTCTTTAGTGATGTTATCATTTTAGTAACTTCACTATTAGGACTTGCCTCATTCACTTTTTGAAGGAAATCTATTGCAGAATTAATCCCATTGTTTATATTGCTTATCTCCATAGTGATTTGCCCAATAATTGTATTAGTCTGAGTCTCTGCAGCACTAGAAGTAGACGCATTCAATTCTTTTATGGAGGCTTGAATTCTATACGATGAAGCCTGTGATTCATTTAATGTAGTATTAATATTATCAAAGGAACTATTCATTGAATTTTGAGTAGACTTTATCAAGTTTTTATTATTCTCATTACTTTGTACTGCAGCATCAAGACCACTGCTTATAGAAGGCAGTGTGGATTTTATCTCTGTCATAAACTTGCTTAGATCTCCAGATCTAGTATTAATATTTTGAAGGGTACTTAAGATAAAATCCATATTTTTGTTCATATTTATTATATTGTCTTTTAATTTTATTATATCTTGTTTATTTTTTTCAGCATTTTGACCTACATCATTTAGGGATGAAAAGATAGTCTCATTTACTGTCTCAACAAAATTTGAAGTCACTTCTTCAGTTAATGTATTTTTTGCAACTCCAGTAATCTTAGTTGCCACAGGGTTTGCTTTTGTATCTACCTTATAGTTAATTTGAGGTTTTTTAGGATTACCTGATAATACACTTAGAAAGCTTGAAGAAAAATCTTCTGGAATCTCAATAACTGCATAATAAGTTCCATCAACCACCCCTAAACTTGCAGATTTAGAATTAACAAAGGTCCACCCTATTTTTTTATTTTCTTTTAGTTTCTTAACAACCTCATCCCCAATATTGATGTCTTTCCCTCTAAAGGTTACCTTCTTATCATTATTTACTACTGCTACTGGTATAGTGCTTGTATTTTCATATGGATCCCAACAAGCTTTTATGTTGACCCAAGCATATAATGAAGGAATTATACATAGTCCACCAACAATTAATAACGCAATAGGATTTTTGGCTATGCTTTTCATATCTCTCTTAAAAACTTTTAAAATATTCTTCATTGTATCCCCCTTACAGATATATTATCTTTTCATATATCTAATAGTTGTCCTCTCTCAACTTAAGTATTATATAGTAATTTTTACAATAAGACAATTTACAACCAAAACTAAATAATTGTTTAGAGATTAGCATCAATGTTTGACATAACTAACTTATTAAAATATAATAACTTCTTGGATTAAAGATAGACAAACTTTTCACCTAGTGTACCTTTATATAATTTACAAATATATGTGAATATATTTATATGTATATTTAAAATTTAAGGAGATTATATTTAATGGATAAGAAAAATAATCTACTGCCTTATGTTGCAGTATCTATAAGTTCAATAATTTTTGGTCTTAGTTTTTTATTTTCAAAACAGGCACTTACGGTTGCAAGTCCTTTTATGCTTGTATCCTTTCGTTTTTTACTAGCCTTTTTAGTTATGACTGTGTTTATTATATTTAGGGTGATAAAAGTTGATTACAGAAATAAACCACTTGGAGGATTACTTGTTTTAGGTTTAGCTGAACCAGTAGTATATTTTATCTTTGAGACCTATGGAGTAAAGAATGCTTCTTCCTCTGTTTCAGGGTTAATGCTTTCATTAATTCCTATTGCTGTTACCCTGCTGGGAATCTACATCTTAAACGAAATTCCTTCTATAACCAGAGTTGTTTTTATAATAATTTCAGTTCTAGGAGTTGCACTTATTGGCATAATGAGCAGTACTAGTGGACAAGAAACTTCTCCCTTAGGAATATTTTTATTACTTGGAGCAGTAACTTCAGCTGGTTTTTATACTATAATATCAAGAAAAGTATCCAAGCATTATACACCAATTGAAATCACCTACTTTATGATGTTTTTTGCAGCACTTTGCTTTACCGTGATGAACTTAATTGATGTATATATAAACGGGGATATTCATAAATACTTTGAACCATTAAAAAGTCTTACTTTTATAATCTCCATACTATATTTAGGAATAGTATCATCTATAATCGCATACTTCCTAACTAACTTTACCCTTTCAAAGATTCAAGCTTCCAAAATGTCAGTGTTCTCTAATGTATCAACCATTGTATCAATAGTTGCTGGCGTTCTAATACTAAAAGAAAGCTTTCATATATATCATTTTATAGGTTCTGCTTTGATACTTACTGGGGTTTGGGGAACAAATAAGTTTAAATAACTTCTCTAAATATATGCAAAAATAAAAAGGTGATTCAAAATATTAACTTACTATTTTGAATCACCTTTTTATTTTACTTACACAGTCTATCACGCTGCCAATAAATAGCTAGTAATCTAACTTCATCTTCTCCTTAATTAAACTTATATACTTCTAATCCAATCTACTACGGGTACCAAAACCCTATAGAAAAGTTTTGTTTTAAAAATATACCAAGTATAACAAGTACAATAGATAAAACTATAAAAATCAAATCGTTCTTGTGCAATGGCTCTCTATTATACCAGGTTCTTTTTTTACTTATGCCAAAGCCTCTAAGCTCCATAGCATTAGATATAACCTCAACCCTATTTAAAGAAGATATAATTAATGGTATCAAAATTACTATATAATTTTTTAATATCCTGTAAACTGAGGCATCTCCTCTTTTAAAGGCTACTCCTCTAGCTTGCTGTGCATTGACTATATTTCTAACCTCGTCCTTTACATCTGGAATATATCTAAGAGCTATATTAACAGCATAAGCAACCTTATAGGATACTCCTATTCTATTAAGACTACTAGCAAACTTACTTGGATGAGTGGTAAATATGAATATTATTGTAATAGGTAGTATAGATAAATATTTCACAGATAAAGTTATAGCGTAGAATAAAGTTTCATAGGTTAATTTATAGCCAAATAAATTTAATAATACTGTATATCTGCCTGTTAGGCTTGATCCATATTGCGGAGTTATGATAAAGAGTAACAGAGAGTTCATGAAAGTAAATATTATTATGAATACTAAAAGTGGAGCTATATTTTTTAACGGTAATTTAGCTATACTTATAAAAGCAAAGCCTATTAAGGACATTAAAATAAATATCCTAATATCCATAAACATAAATATGAATATTGTCCATAAAATTAACATTAACAGTTTTACACTTCCATCAAGCTTATGAAATAAAGACTCTTTTTCTATATAAAGTGATCCGCTTCTATTCATAAACAAAGCCCTCCCTCATCTTTTTTATAAAATGTGCAACAAATGCCCCTTTTTCTTTTATATCAAATATTTCTGCCATTTTATATAATGACGGTTGTTGCAAATCAGCTTTATTTACTAAAACTTCATCTGAAATTAATGAAAATAATGAACCATCTCCGATAACCTTTCCCTCAGATAACACAATAGCTCTATCAGAATATTCTAAGGATAAATTCATATCATGAGTTATCATAATTATTGTAACTCCAGCACTCTTTACCTCTTCTATGAATCCCATGAATTCTTTGTAAGTTCTATAATCTTGTCCTGCAGTAGGCTCATCAAGAATTATAATTTCAGGTTCTACCGCTAATATTGATGCTATTGTTACTCTTTTTTTCTGCCCATAGCTAAGAGATGCTACTGGCCAATTTCTGTATTTATATAACCCACAAAGCTTTAACACCTTTAAAACCTTTTCCTCCACAGACTTTTCATCATATTTTCTATTTCTAAGTGCGAAAGCTACTTCATCAAAAATCATATTTTGGGTTATCATATGATTGGGATTCTGCATTACATAGCCTATTATGTCAGCTCTTTTCTTAATAGACCATTTATCTATGGGTTTTCCAAGATATTTAACGGAACCTTTTTTCTGATTTTCAATCCCAGTAAGTATCTTCATAAGCGTAGATTTTCCTGCCCCATTATTTCCTAATATAGCAACTAGCTCTCCTTTATTAATTGAAAAACTAACATTCTCTAATATATTGTGTTGCTCCTTAAAATACTTAAAATTTATATTTTCAATAGTTAGTAGCTCACGATTTTGTCTTTGTTCCTGCTGCATATTATATTCTTCAAAATTCCTTATTAATGCCTCTTTGAATTTAATTGTATTGGCTATGTATGAAATTTTATCTTCTACAGTGATATTCACATCGCATTTCTTAATCGCTTCAATATAAAGAGGCTCTCTAATTCCGTACTTTTTCAATAAGTCAAGTGCTAATAATTCATCCGGTGTACCATCATATCTTATTTCTCCATTATCAATCAATATTACTCTATCAAAGTTTTGCTCAAGTACGTCTTCTATTCTATGCTCGATAACTATAACTGTTTTTTTAGTTCTATTATTTATATCCGCTATTTTCTTCATTGCCTTTTTGCTACTTGCAGGGTCCAAATTTGCTAAAGGCTCATCAAATAAAAGTATCTCACAGTCCGAAGTTAGTATCCCCGCCATAGAAATCTTTTGCTTTTGTCCTCCACTGAGATTTTGAGGAGTCTCATTAATATAGTCAAGCATACCTACCTCAGTTAATACTTTTCTAACACCTTCTACCATCTCTTCCTTTGGTATATTATGGTTTTCATAAAAAAACGCTACGTCTTCTCCAACACTTATTCCAACAAACTGTCCATCTTGATCCTGAAGTATTGTCCCTACATATCTACTTACATCATGCAAGCTGCTCCTATGTGGTTCTATTCCATCAACCATTATCTTTCCTTTTATCTCACCTTCATACATAAAAGGAATTAGCCCATTTATACAATGGGCTAAAGTTGATTTTCCACTACCACTTGGACCAGCTATTAGAATTTTTTCTCCTATATTAAGTTTTAGATTTATATTCTTTAAGGTATACTCCTTTAAGTTGTTATACCTAAAACTAAATTCTTGAAACTCTATAGCCTCCAAATTAAACTTCCTCCTTACTCACTTACCTCAAGATTGCTATTACTCTTTCTTAATCTTGCTATGGCTATAATTACTGGATTAGCTATCACTGCAAGAATTACCAAATTAGTAGCACCTGCTAATATAATCTGAAGCCATACCTTATCTGCTGGCTCCCCATATAAAAAGACATCTCCAAAGTATGAAATAATACTTCCTACTACTATACCCGCTAAAGAATAAATATATAGTTGTATATAATTCTTCTTTGAAATAGCTCCTATCAATGGATTAAACTTCTTATCAAATCTAATAAAGCCTGCAAGTAATCCAATAGATGCCGACATGAATACCCAGCTCCACCAAACTGAGCCATAAGCTAGAGCATCATTTAGCGCATGCCCTATAAATCCCACTAAAAAACCTACTATTGGACCGAAGATTGCTCCAAAAATTGCTAGTAAAGCCACTGCAACTCTAAAGGATGTATTTGGACCTATAGGAATAGATATAAAGGATAAAGCGGTATACAAAGCAGCCCCAATACCTATAGCTACAACATCCCTAGTTGAAAGCGAGATCTTAGAACCTTTTGCTTTTGCAAAATATACTACTGCTATGATTAGCACTGCTACAAGTATAAAAGAAATAATACCTTGAGATGTTGCTACTGATGTAAAAAAGTTTTTGATTCCTTCCATAAAAAAGCCCCCTTAAATTTTTTTAAATTAAAAAGCTATTCTTCCTAAAAATAAGAAGAATAGCTTAAAATAAACAATTTCTATCTATCTTATCTTCCAGAAGTTATATATAACTATCTGCAGGATTTAACACCGATACAATTAAAATGCCGGTTGTTGGGTTTCACAGGGCCAGTCCCTCCACCACTCTTGATAAGTGAACATTATTAATTTTTAAATATTTTATATACACATGTTTTACTATGTACTTAATTATATTGCGCAAAAGCTTTTATGTCAATATATGTTATTATTGTTATGTGTTTTACATTTGACATTTAACTAACTAACTTTCATATCTTTATTTACAATATTACCTTCAATATTGTCAATGATATTTTCTTCTCCAAGCATCTCAATAAAGCCATATTTCCTAAGCATCTTCATTGGTTGTTCTTGAATATTCATGAGCTTAAGTGTTGTGTTATTTCTTTTGCATATATCAATCAACATTTCGAAAGAATGGTATGCAGTAGAATCCATATAAGGTACTTTGCTCATTTTTATTATTAAGGTTTTAGGCGGAGCCCCCATCTCAGTTATAGCGCTAACGAATTTGTTAGCAGCTCCAAAGAAAAATGGACCTGTAATTTCAAACACAGCAACTCCCTCTTCCAAACTTTCTTGCTCATTCATAGAGCTTTCTTCATCTTCGCTTATATCATCATCTAATATGTATTTAACTTCTGTTACTTCAGCCATCTTTTTCATAAATAATAATGAAGCAAGAACCACACCTACACCAATTGCTACAACTAAATCTAGTACAATTGTTAAGATAAAAGTAACAATGAAAACCAAATAATCACTTTTTGGTGCTTTAAATATATCTTTAAAAGCAGACCACTCTCCCATATTGTAAGAAACCATTACTAAAACTGCGGCTAAAGCTGACATCGGAACTAACTTTACATATGGCATGCAGACTAATAGTATAACAAGTAATCCAAGTGAATGAACCATTCCTGCAACAGGAGTTCTTCCACCATTTTTAACATTAGCGGCAGTTCTTGCTATTGCTCCAGTGACAGGAATACCACCAAAGGCTGCAGAAAATATATTAGCAGTTCCCTGAGCAATCAATTCCATATTTGAACGATGCTTTCCTCCAATCATTCCATCTGCTACTACAGCAGAAAGTAATGATTCAACACCTCCAAGAATAGCTATTGTCAATGATGGCATTAAAAGTTCATTTATCATCTTCATATTTATTCTTGGCATTGAAAAACTTGGTAGAGACGAGGATATATGTCCAAACTGTTTTCCTATAGTATTAATTGGCAGATTAAATACAACAGTAATTATAGTTACTATTATTATGGCAACAAAAGTTCCTGGTATTTTTTTATTTATTTTAGGCCAGGTAATTATAATAGCAAGTGTAAGCAATGCTATAAGCGCACTTGATAAATTGATAGTTCCTATATTTCTAATGTAAGCTTCCCATTTGCCTATAAACTCTGAAGGTACGGACTGTATTTTGAGTCCAAGCAAATCCTTAATCTGAGTTGAAAAAATTGTTATGGCTATTCCACTTGTAAATCCAGTTGTAATTGAAGATGGTATAAACTTAATAAAACTACCCAGTTTTAATGCGCCGATTATTATTAAGAAAATCCCCGCCATTATAGTAGAAACTATAAGACCATCTAATCCATATTTTTGTATTATTCCATAAACTATAACTACAAATGCACCTGTGGGTCCACCTATTTGTACCCTACTTCCCCCAAGCATAGATACAATAAACCCTCCAATTATCGCTGTATACAGCCCCTTTTCAGGTGATACTCCTGAGGCAATAGCTAACGCTATAGATAGAGGTAGTGCAATGATAGCAACTATAATTCCTGAAATAAAATCTTTTGTAAATTGTTCCTTTGTATATCCTTTCATGCAGGTTACAGACTTCGGAACTAATAACATTTTTATCCCCCCGATATTTTAATTAATTACATACATCTACAGATTTACTACTTTATATCTTCTGTCTTTTCAACGTCATATAAGAACTCACCACACGCAATAATTCTTAAAATGACTTTTTGATTGAAGTAGCACTTCTTTAGATGTACATTGTTAAGCCGTAGAAATTATAACACATAAATCCAACTTTAAAGTAAATGTTCCAATTTTTTTAATTGTTTATCTATTGAATAACTTCCTACAAGCTTCATCACATTTGTGGATATATTATTCATTTTCCAATCCTTCTAGGTTTGCTTTTCTATTTTAAATTAACCTATTAACAATAATCTATTTTTAATCTCTTCTACTCCTACTTCACTTAATTCATACATCCCCTTATCCAGTTTCTTAAACCATCCATAATAATTCTTATAAAGAATAGAATAAGTTTTCTTATGTTCGAACCCGACTTTTGAAAGCTTTGCAGCAGAAGTAGGACCATTTTCCATCATATACTCTGCTATCTTTATAGACTGCTCTCTGTAAGCTGTCATTAACTTTTTACCTTTGCTACCTCCGACATTATCTTCAAGGCTTCGTCCTTTAAATTCTTTCACTAAACTATTTCTTTTTTTCTTTCCTGAGTTTATGCTTTTCTTTATATCAAAAGGAGCAGGTTCTATAGCAATCTTTACCGCATACTCATTATCTTTTTTAGAAACTAATATAAGTCCTAGTTGTAGTCTTCTTATTAAATTACAGATATCTTTCCACTTCTTACTGAAAAAATTAATTTTAGGCTTAGGAATAGCTACATATACTAAGTCGGCAAATTTTTGCCTATTTGTAGCTTGTACTAATAACTCTATGGTTAAGCCTTTTTTGAGCTCTACTACAGCTATTTTCTCATCCTTCATAGCAAAAACATCGCAATTACCCACTTCAGCTTTGACATCATACCCAATGCTTAATAAATATTCTCTAACAGGTTTATACAATTCTTCTTCAAATAAAAAATCCTTCTTCATTATTCAACTCTCCACATGTTAATTAGTCTTTCCTATAACTATTTACAACAAAACTAACCTGGTAATATACTCTACTAAAAATCTCGTTGATTATTACAAGTTACTTTTATTTAACATATTTTCATAATAATCAATTTCTCAATATATTACTATAAAAACTTTACAGTAATATAAATATACCACTTCATATGTTTTTACATTGAAGTGGTATATAATTCATATTTATTAAATTTTGACTATGTTTAAGAGTATTTTTGAAATTAAGTGGTTATAAAGGAGATGCTATATGAGCGAGCTATTAGAATTAAATGATTTTTTCAGATGGAATGGCGTAAAAACTGTACTGTTCGAACGTAGTGAGTTTACAGTTTTAGCCATGGAATATGACAAAATCATATTAATTCTTTGCGTAAGCTCATTAAAGCATCGGATGTATAACCTCTTAATTTCAACACAGTGCTTTAATAACACCTAAATTTTAAATTTACTTATACTTTTTTCTAGATTCTCTGAACTATTCTTGGTACATCTTGCTTCTTCAACTAACTTGTTTACATTTTCCACCATAGTCATTGTCTTTTCAGCTATATTAGTTGACCCCATTGCTCCATCATTAGCAGCACTAGTTATCTCATTAATTGTTGTTACCATATTACTTATTGACTTCGCCAATTCATCTGAGGTTAATGAGAAGTCTGATACTAGTCTTTCTACGAAAACTGCATCTTCTCTATACTGTTCTCCTGTTTGAACAAATACATTATAGTCATTAAAAACAGTGGTATCCATAAATTTAAGCATATTTTGAGAGTCTTCAGTTAAATTATCTACGGAATCAATAACTAACTTTGTAACATTTTGAATTTCTGTAGCTGCCTTTTGTGAATTTTCAGCAAGCTTTCTTACTTCCTCAGCTACTACAGAAAAACCTCTTCCTGCATCACCTGCACTTGCTGCCTCAATCGCTGCATTTAAAGCCAGTAAATTTGTTTGTGAAGCTATTGTAAGAATAGTTTCAGATAACAATTTTATCTTTTCAATTGATCTTGCTTTTTCTATAGAGACAATCATATTTTTTTGAGTCTTATCATATATATCCTTCGCTATTCTTTGGGAATTCACAGCTTTTTTCTTCAATTCGTCTGCTCTTTTATTTATTTGCTCAGATGCATCTTTACCACTCTTAGCTTTTTCCGAAGTCTCTTCTATTGATGTTTCAATCATCTCGGAGGTCTCATTCATCTCTTGTGCTGAAGCAGAGGTTTCTTCCAATCCTGCAGATAATTCTTGAGTTGTTGAAGAAATACTTTCTATATCAACCTGTAGATTGTCAAGCCTTGAATTAATAGTTTCAATATTATCTTCTATAGTTTTAGTCTCTTCCATAACCTTTTTCACTATAGATCTAATACCATCCTGCATTCCTGCTACTGCTTTACTTATATTACCTATTTCATCTTTTCTTCCTAGTACTCTTTTATCAATGTCACTACTAAAATCACCAGATGAAAATACTTCAATTTTGTTTTCCAATATTTCTAAATCTTTAGTTATATACTTAGCTATACCAAATGCGATGAAAGCACCTATAACTATTACAGCAATACTAAATCCACCGATGTATATTGCCATAGATGTCAATTCCTTTTGAACATCTTCTTGCGCTATACCAACAAACCACATACCTACCACAGTACCATCTTTATCTTTTAAAGGTACATAGTTAGCTTGTACATCAATTCCTTGTATATTTACTTTACCTACATAAGAATTTCCGCCTTTAATAACTTTGTCTACAACCACTTCACTTGCTTTTGTCCCTATACTTCTTTTACCATCTTTATCTTTAACATTGGTAGCCACTCTAGTATCACCCATAAAGATAGTAACATACATACCTGTTTTTTCTTTAATTTCGTCTATAACAGAATAATCTTCGTTAATAAGATTATCTCCTTTATATAGTTTTCCATCTTGTATCTTCCAACTTCCTTGATACTTCTTATCTAAGATAAGTAATCCCATATTTGAATTAGTATCCAGTTCATTTGATATCTTCATTTCAATTACTTTGGTAACTTTATAGTAAATAATACCTCCAAGTAGTGAAGAAAATATAAGAAGTGTTAACGATATAATTAAAGTAACTCTCCATTTTAATCTCATTCTTTTTCCCCTCTTTCTACAATTGCTGCAAATTTTACCAATTACAATTATACTTGTTTATTTATTTTATCGCCATATTTTTTTATTTCATGACCTTATAAGCCAACATTTTTCCCACTCGTTTATATTAACATGAAAATATAAAGTTTTGTAGAAATTCTACGAAAAATGTCATATAAGTAACTAAATTTCATTGATATTTCCAAAATTTTATTAAGTTCTTTTTATTACTTCTAAATTTAAAATTCGGGGTGGGATTGTATGTCTAAATTTTTCAAAATTAACAACATAAAACTAGGTGGCAAGATGAGCTTAATTTTGCTTATTCCTGTAATATCTTTATTTTTTGTTTCAGCTCTTGCATTAATTGATATTGATTCAATAAATAAAAAATTAGTATCAGATTTGTATGATAAAGTCCATCAAAGTGAATATTGGCTTCTAAATGCAGATAGAGATTTTTATCAGGCCTTGGATGCTGAAACAGAATTAGAAAGTCCGGATAAAGACTCTGATCTTAAAAGTTTGAAAAATGATTACACTGAAAACGTAAAGCAGACTCAAGATAGAGTTAAGTTAGCAATTGATATACTAAATAAAGATAAAGATACTTTAAGTAAACTAACTCATAAAGATTCAAAATTAAATGTTTTTCAGCTTTATGATAACTTTAATAAAGATCTTAGTTTATGGACAAGTCTCTACGACCCTGAAACTAATACTTTAAAGGATAAGAAGCAGTATTTAGATGCTTTTAATTCAGCAAGAAATAATATAAATCAGATGGAAGAAATCCTAGATGATTATGGTAAACAGGTTATTTTTAATAGTGCAAATTCTGTACAGAGTGTAAAAAATATAATTATGACTGTTTCTATATCTACCTTAATAATTTCTTTACTTTTAGGCATAGCTTTAATAGTTAACATTAATAGAAGAGCGAAAACTGCTATTTCTTTAATTAATAAAACTGCTGATTTTGATCTCAAATATGATGATAGTTATGCAAAATATTTAGAAGATAAAGATGAGTTTGGTCAAATAATTAAAGCAGAAGGAACTTCACGAAAAGAATTTAGACAAACTTTAACGGATGTTATTTCCTCAACTAAATCTGTAAATATAATGGTGGATAAGTCTAATTCTAACATGTCAAGCTTAGGACTAGAACTAGAGGATATATCCAAGACAGTTGAGCAATTATCTGCTGGTATGGAGGAGACATCAGCGGCTACGGAAGAAATGAATGCATCTACCTTAGAAATTGAAAAAGCTGTTGAAAATATTGCAAGCAAATCAGAAGATGGCGTTACTTCTTCAAGAGAAATTAGTGGTCGTGCTACTACATTAAAATCTGAGGCTGTTGAATCTCAGAAAAAATCACAACAAATATTAGTGTCTCTTGATAGTAATCTAAAAGCATCACTTAATGAAGTAAAGGCTGTTGAGCAAATTAATTCATTAACTTCAAGTATATTAGAGATATCATCACAAACCAACCTACTTGCTTTGAATGCAGCTATTGAAGCTGCAAGAGCTGGAGAATCAGGAAAAGGTTTTGCAGTTGTAGCTGATGAAATAAGAAAGCTCGCAGAAGTTTCAAAACAAAGTGCAATGGAAATTCAAAACGTTACAGCTGCTGTTATAACTGCTGTTAATAAATTAAGAGAAAGTTCTGTGGATGTGTTAGATTATATGGAGAAACAAGTAATTCCTGACTACGAGAAACTTGTTAATACCGGAGATCAGTACAACGCAGATTCCTTAACATTTAATGATCTAGTTACGGATCTAAGTTCTACAACTGAGGAACTACTTGCATCTATTCAAGATGTTACTAGATCAATCACTGAAGTTAGTAGTGCAACTAACGAAGGTGCCATGGGAATGACAAGCATTGCGGAAAAAACCACTACTATTGTTGAAATGGCAAATGAAGTGATAACTCAATCTAATAAATCAAAAGAAACGGTAGATAGTCTAGTTTCAATGATCTCTAAATTTAAATTGTAGTTGTAAAGTACCATTGAAATTAAGTGGTTATACATCCGATGCTTTATAACCACTTAATTTCAACAATATTATTACCAAATTACATAAATGACATATAGAAAAATCTCTGTAAAGCTATCATCTAGCTCTACAGAGATTTTTATTATTGTTTCCTTTTTATTGTGCCTGCCAAAGTGCTGGTACATTTGGTGGTTCCCAACCTACTAATGAGGTATGTGCTTGCAAGCACTTATACGTAACTCCATTATAGGTAACTAAAGCGCCTACCGCATATGCAGTATTAGGTGCCCATGCAGAAACTCCTGTTGAAGCTTGAGTCTTTGCTGATACAGAACTGCTCCATGCACTTGCTCCAGCTGAATTTACTGCTCTTACTCTATAAGTATGAGTTGAGCTTGCAGCTAAATTTTTATGGGCATAAGGACTTGTCACATTAGTTACTACAGCTCCATCAACCTCAATATCATAACTTGTTGCATTTGATACTGTACTCCAAGTCACATTTATCTGTGAAGTACTTGCAGCTGTTGCTGCTAAGCCAGTTGGCACTGATGGTACTGTGACTGAAGTAGCAGTTTTAGCTGATACCGCTGTGCTCCAAGCACTTGCCCCTACTGAATTTACTGCTCTTACTCTATAGGAGTGAGTTGAACCTGTAGCTAGATTATTGTGTGCATAAGGATTAGTTACATTAGTAATTACTGTACCGTCTACTTCAAGATCATAGCTTGTAGCATTTGATACTGAACCCCAAGTTACATTTATCTGTGAAGTACTTGCAGCTGTTGCTGCTAAGCCAGTTGGTACTGATGGTGCAGTTGGAGTTACTGTTCCACCAATTCCAAGCTTTGAGGAAATAGTACTAGTAAGTGGCATTCCAGTAGCAGGATCATCATTTGATATATCCCAAGCGATGACTCCACCAAAGCCATTATTTATAACATAATCACATCTTGCTGCAGCTGAGGTAGTATCTTCGTAAGTATAGGTTATACCTAATGAAGAATTATATAACCATGGAACTTGAGAATAACTATCTCTATATTTTACATAGCCTGATGTCTTTTCTAATTGTAACATTTGGCTATAAGAGTTTTGTCCACCTGGATTGTTTGGATCATCAAGATTTCCTACAGGTGCTCCACTTGCCTTTGCAAATAGTCCATTAGTTCCAGTAGTCTTATCAACATTTTTCCATCCTCTTGAATAGAAAGGTGAGCCTACATTAAGCTTGTCAGCTGGAACGTGATATTTACTTACAAAATACTTCATTATATAGTCTGTATTATATTTATTTTTTATATCCACCGGAGATGTAGGTGATGGATCATTTGGATTTGCATATATAGCTGATTGATGATTTGTGGTATTTTCAAAAGCACCATGGATGTCATAAGTCATGACATTTATCCAATCTAGATATTGACTATATAAATCTGGTTGAGTTAGATCTACCTTGTCATATCCTCCTGGGGCAGCAATAGTTAGCAATTTACCTGATAACCCATTACTATTGTAAGCCTGTTTTATTTCTTGCATCAAAGAAGTATAATTTTGTTTATCCTCTGGTCCACCTGGACATCCTCTATCATATTGATCCCCTGGAGCAGCAGTTCTGTTAACACCTGGATACTCCCAGTCAATATCAATACCATCGATAAAAGGGTATTGCTTTAAGAAAGAAACTACACTGTTTATAAAGGTAGCTCTATTAGCTGCGGAACTTGCCATAGCATGGAAGTTCTCTCCTCTTGTCCATCCACCAATTGAAACAAGTATTTTTACATTTGGATAAAGTGATTTGTAGTATTTATACTCTCCAAAATGTCCTCTTAGATCACCAGGATTCCATCCACCTGAATGAGGGAATGTAGCTTGATAATCGGCATATTCATCAGTACTTGCTAGCTTATAAGTTGAATCCACTGTGAAAAAGGCATGATTTACAACCGTAACCTTATCCCAAGGAATATTATCAACAGACATACTATTATGAGCTGCATTATACATTCCCCAATTTGGAAAATATACAACAAATCTTTTTGCGGTTGCTGCTTGTGTAGCCAAGGTGCTGTTAGTACTTGCTGAAGCTTTAGCACCAGCAAAAGTAGGAGCAGCTAAAGATAAAACAGATAAAGAAACAGCAATAGAAAGTATCTTTTTTAGAGATAATTTTTTCATTTTTTAACCCCTTTCATTTATCCTTTTTATTGTGCTTGCCAAAGTGCAGGCACATTTGGTGGTTCCCAACCTACTAATGAGGTATGAGCTTGTATACACTTATAAGTAACACTATTGTAGGTTACTAAAGCTCCTACGGCATATGCAGTATTAGGTGCCCATGCAGATATTCCTGTAGAAGTTTGAGTTTTAGCTGATACAGATGTGCTCCATGCACTTGCTCCAGCTGAATTTACAGCTCTTACTCTATAAGAATGTGTAGAGCCAGCTGCTAAGTTCTTGTGTGCATATGGGCTTGTAACATTTGTAACTACAGTCCCATCTACTTCAATATCATAGCTTGTAGCATCTGATACTGCACTCCAAGATATATTTATTTGTGATGTGCTTGCAGCAACTGCTGTTAAACCAGTTGGTACTGCTGGTACAGTAACTGTAGTAGATGTTTTAGCTGATACAGATGAACTCCATGCACTTGTACCAACTGAATTTACAGCTCTTACTCTATAAGTATGAGTAGAACCTGCCGCTAAGTTTTTGTGTGCATATGGACTTGTAACATTAGTTACTACAGTTCCATCTACTTCAAGATCATAACTTGTGGCATTTGATACAGCACTCCAAGATACGTTTATTTGAGATGTGCTTGCAGCTGATGCTGCGAGTCCAGTAGGTACTGCAGGTGCTGTTTGATTGTTTCCTAAACCATCAAGGTAAGGGCGATAATTGTTTGTGAATTCATTTCCGGTATATGCATCCCAGTTAATAGACCATGCCATTAATCCTCTGAAGTTAGCATACCCCTGAGTGTTTACAAGCTTATAAGTTCCACCATAAGATTGTCCTTTAATTAAATAATTCAATGCTTTTATCATTTCTGTAGGACTTATATATCCACCACTTGGTGCTGCAGCTTGATTTGAAGGTAAGCCAATCATAACTTGGTCCTGTCTTAATGCAGGAAATACATTGTTTGCATTGCCTCCAGCTGGGAAGCCTTTTAATAACATTTCTGCTAAAGCTACTTCAAAATCAGCAGTTCCTTGAGTGTATACTTTTCCATCTAGTCCATAGCATGAACCTGAATTATAATGTTGTACATGGATATAAGTTAAGATATCTTTTACTCCATATATAAGAGGTAGATATGCTCCCCATATACCGCCATAAGTGCCAAAGCCACCCTGAACATATGCAGTTTCAGGCGCCATACTAACAATAAAACTTGAACCATAATGGTTATATATTTCTTTTATTGCTGCAATTAAATTTACTATCTGTGGTGTTGTAGGATTTTTCAAGTCACTATCTCCACCATTTAAAGACATACCTGTTTCAAGGTCTATATCTATACCATTGAAACCATACTTATCAATTATAGATATCATTGAATTAACGAATCTAGTCTTTGCAGCGGCATCTGGTAAAAGCACTACTCCATTTTGTCCGCCAATTGATATTACTACTTTCTTTCCTATACTGTTTAGATATGCTACATCTGATTTGAAATCTGCGTCTGTTCCTGTAACTGGTGTAAATTGCATTGTACTTCTGTCGCTACCTGAATCTGCAAAAGCAACATTTACAACATCCCATTTTGTCGACACATTTTTAAGTCTTATTATGCCTGTCCCATTGTCAAAATTATGCCAGTATCCTACAAGAAGTCGGCTGTTAAGGGCTGGTGCGGCAAGGGCGCTAAAGGATGGTAATACTAAGAAAGTAAATACCATTGCCACAAGAAGTGAGGAAATTAGTTTAAGCTTTCTTTTCATAAAAAACTCCTTTCAATATTTAATTTTTTATATGATTTTAAAGATTGCTTTTTGATAATGTCCTTATTGAGGTCGAGCTTTTTTATTAGTATCTCTATAAGATTTGATATAGTATTGTTTTACTTGTATTAGCATTTTTAGATATAGATGAACCACTTCATAATTAAACTTATATTTTCAAATTCTCCTCTCAGAAACCAGAGGAGTTTTAAAAATAGATTTCAGATTGAAGTATTTCATCTTTATATGGATGTACCACTTCGTAATAAAATTTATATTTTAAAATTCTCTCACCAGAAGCCGTGAGAGTTTTAAAAATAGATTTCGGTTCGAATTAGTACATCTTTAGTTATAGCTAAATAAGACAATTGCTCTTCAAGAGGTTTATATATATAGACGTATATACCAGTTCTGTTTTGTTAAAATGCTTCATTTTCTTTTGCTTAACCTATAGATAAATATTGATTTTATTGTTATATTATTGTGATTTAGTAGATCTAAAAGTAGAAAATAAGTTATTTAGAATTAAATTATAGAAATGTATTATATTAGCGACTGTAGATAACAGTTAGTAAAATATTCATTTATTGAGTTTAGTATTTATACTTCTTAGAAATAATTACTAATTTTTATATCCTTATTATATAATCATAATCTCCATTTGTAAACACTATTTTAAATATTTTAGTTACTTATTTTATTTATTAATTACATAACATTACATATTTTTTATTATCAAGTTATAACTTTATCTTTTACAATACTATATAAGTTCTAAAAAGTTTATTTATAAAAATATTGAAACATCAATAATATAGATGTTTCATATTAATTCTTTATGAAGACTCTTTAAAACATAGAATGGCTAAAACTAGTAACTTTAGCAGCACCTAATTTAAATATTTATATGAATATATAGAGTTTAGACTGCCTAAAGCCATATTTGCTAGCTTATAACATAAAATCTCCATTTTTATTAAGCTTACGCTATTTGACTTAACCACTAAATCTATTAAAATTGATTGTATTCTGTATCCTAGAAAGGATTGATTTAAATGACAAATAAAAACACCAACGGCAGCTTTTTTATTAATACAGAAGATAATAAAAAAATATTTGTATATTGTTGGGATAATGTTATTTATCCAAAAGGTGTTATCCAAATCGTTCATGGTATGGCAGAGCATGCTGGTAGATATGAAGAATTTGCAAACTACCTTAATTCTCATGGTTTTATTGTCTATGCCGGCGATCATAGAGGTCATGGTAAAACTGATGAATCAAGTCTTGGATACATCGGTGAAGATGGTTTTAACAAAATCGTAGAGGATCAACATGCTATAGTAAACTTTATCAAAAATAATCATAGCAATCTCCCAATAATCTTTTTTGCTCATAGTTTTGGTTCTTTTATAGGACAGGAATATATTATACGACATGGAAATGAGCTTTCAGGTATAATACTTTCTGGTTCAGCTATGAGAAAGGGGTTAGATGTTAATGCTGGAATTATTATATCCTACATTCAAAAAAGTATCTTTGGTGAAAATAAAAAAAGCACACTATTAGATTTTTTAAGCTTTTACAATTACAATAAAAAAATTAAAAACTCAGCTTCAAAGTTTTCATGGCTTACCACAGATGAAATAGAAATAAAAAACTATGAAAATGATCCTCTATGTGGAAATATATCAACCTGTAATTTTTATTATTATTTTCTGAAAGGTCTGAAAGATCTATATAAAAATAATAGATTAAAACAAATACCAAAAGATCTTCCTATATTAATTATATCCGGAGATGACGACCCAGTAGGAAACTATGGAAAATGGGTAAGAAAACTATATAATCTATATAAAAACATGCCACTAGAAACTGTTACTATGGAATTATATCCCGGTAAAAGACATGAACTAACAAATGAAATTGATAGAAATAAGATATTTTCAAAGATTTTAAACTGGACTGAAGAAAATTGTATATGATAACTATATATTTGTTATTTTAAACAATTCAAGCTACAATTATATTCTATATCGGGAGGTGTATCCAACAAAACTCCTATGTGTATTTATAACTATCACACATTATTTAATTTTTCTACAAATTATGTTAAAATTGAACATACTTGACTCTATTTGTACTTTAAGTAATATATTAAGCTTATAAGTATCAACTTTAAACATACAAAAAGGAGACTTACTATGAAAAAAGAATTTAATTCTAAGCTACGTGTGACCGCAATAATTTTCTTCGCTATAGTTGCGTTATGTTTTCATTTTATATTTTTGATGCCACTATCTCTTAACTTTTTTTCCTCTACATTATTTATATCCATAGCAATCATAATTTTTTCGATACTATTTTCGGGATTTTCTGAGAAGAAGCTAGTACTTTTACTAATACCACTTACAATAATACTGTTTATCGGTTATTGTGTATCCACAAGCGGTATGTTTAGATCTAAGTCTTATAAAAGCTTAATTGGAACTATAAAAGAGCAGGAGTTTTCAAAAGACATATCTCCAATTGATATAACACAATTACCTGTTGTAGATAAAGCTTATGCAGAGAAATTAGCGGAAAAGAAACTAGGAGAAGCTGGCGCAATAGGTAGCCAAGTTGTAACCGGTGAGCCAGTAAAACAAATAGTCAAAGATAAACTTTGTTGGGTTGTACCTTTACTTCATTCTGGTTTTTTCAGCTGGGCAAGCAATCGTGAAGGAACTCCAGGTTATATAGTTGTAAGTGCTACAAATGCTGATGATATTACTTTCGTAAAGGAATTAAACAATAAACCTATTTTTTTAAAATATCAACCAAACGCATATTTAGGTGATGATCTTCAGAGGCATGCTTACTATAAAGGTAATGAATTCACTGGACTAACAGACTATTCTTTTGAAATAGATGACAACGGAACTCCATATTGGGTCATTACTAGATATAAAAATACCATTGGTTTTTCTGGAGAAAATGTTATCGGTACTTGTATCGTAAATGCTCAAACTGGACAAGTTGATAACTACGATATCGATAATACTCCAAAGTGGGTAGATAGAATACAACCTGAAGAAATCATTAAGGATCAATTGAATTTATACGGAGAATATATAAAAGGCTATCAATGGTTTACTAAGAACGACAAGCTAAAAACCACTGATGATGGAGAAATAATATACGATAAAGGTAATTGCTATTTTTACACTGGCCTTACTTCTGTAGGAAAGGATAGCGCAACTATAGGATTCACTTTGACAAATATGAAAACCCACGAAACAACTTTGTATAAAACCTCAGGAGCAACTGAATCTGCAAGTATAAAATCAGCAGAAGGAAAAGTTCAAAACATGGGCTATACTGCAACTTCTCCAATATTAATAAATATAGAAAATATGCCTACTTATTTTACTACTCTTAAGGATAAAGATGGTATAGTTAGAATGTATGGGATGATTAGTGTACAAGACTATAACATTGTTGGAGTTGGTGAAACAACTAAACAAGCATTATCAGATTATACAAAGGCACTTACAGGAAAAGGTAGTTCTTCATCATTAAATTCTTCCGGAAAAGTTAATCATGAACAAGGTACTGTTTTAAGAATTGGTCAAGAAAGTATAGATAAAACAACCTACTACCATATAATAGTTAAAGAAAAATCTGATGTTGTCTTTGTCGTAAGTTCGGATGCGTCTAGTGAACTAGCACTAACTCAGCCTGGTGATAAGATAGAGCTTGAATATATCGATTCAGATAATAGTATTATAAATGCAACTGCCTTCGATAATTTAGAGTTCGCTCAAAAAAAATCAACAACTGAACAAAAAATTGAAGGTACGAAAAAGTAATTATACGTAATATTACTATTAATCATACTAAAACTTTAAAGAGTTATAGGAAATTGCTCCTATAACTCTTATTTTCTGTGCTACTTTTTTATTCCTGTATATATAAGGATAGCATCTCTTAAGAACTCTGCAGTACCTGGCTGCTCCTTGTCATAATACTGAGTAAATCTCTCATCATCCACATACATCTGAGCAAGTCCTGCGTGAGCCTCTTTACTATATTGATCCCAGTAAAAACATAACCACTGCTTGTGTAAATCAGCTGCTTTCTGTGCTAATTCTCCTGCTGGGTCTCCTGTCTTAAACGCTTCCGCTAATGTTTCAGTAACCTCATTTGTAAGTCTAGTAATCTTCTCATGTTCTTCTTCTGTCATATTTTTAATTTTATTATTAGATTTATTAACAGCTTCATCTCCATATTTTTCACGAATTTCCCTGCCGTATTTCTTCTCATTATCGTCAACTAGCTTTTGTTTAAAGCCTTCAAATTTTTCTTTATTACTCATAGTAATTCTCCCCTCCATAGACTCAATGGTCTTATCAACATTTGCAATTAAAAGATCTAACTGCATTTTTCTCTCAAGAAGTTTTACACGGTGTTCCTTTAGCGCTTCAGCTCTGTCAAAAGAAGGTTCTGTTATTATATCTTTAATATTGTCTAGCTCTACTCCAAGTTCCCTATAAAAAAGTATTTGCTGCAATCTATTTACCTCTTCTTGACCATATATCCGATATCCAGATGAATTGATTCTTGCCGGCTTAAGAATACCTATCTCATCATAATATCTAAGTGTTCGTGCACTAACACCTGCTAAATGAGCTAATTTTTGAACTGTGTACTCCATGTGTACCACCTCCTGATATCTATACTATAAACTTATACGTAGCGTAAAGGTCAATAGAAATTTAAAATATTTTTATAAAAAAATAAAAAAGCTTGAAAAACTTCAAGCTTTTTTACCATGTTCGTCCAAAACATTTTCTTATAATATACTATTTATCCTCAAGAATCGTAATCCTCTCAGGGATTATCTGTCTTCTTATCTATCTACTACTTTTTTCTTACCCATAAAAGTCATAAGTTGCTCTTCATATGGATATGCCTCCATATCACCTTGAACAAGAGTTGCCATTGCTCCTACTGCGTTACCTTGAGTTCCACATTCACTTAAGCTTAGCCCCTTAAGTACTCCTGATAAAAATCCTGCAGCAAATCCGTCTCCTGCTCCAGCAGTATCAACTAGCTTTTCTATCTTAAAACCAGAAACATATACTCCTCCATCTTTATCAGCAACATAACAACCATCAGCACCAAGCTTTACAGCTACAATTTTAGCTCCCAAAGCTATAAAAGTCTCAGCTATTTCTTTTTCATCAGTGGTCCCTAGAAGAAGTCCACCTTCATCAGCACCAGGGAAGATTATATCTGACATCTTAGCTATTTCTAAAAGCACTGGCTTTGCTTCTTCAATAGTCCATAATTTGAGTCTTATATTAGGATCAAAAGAAACTGTTATACCATTTTCTTTTGCTATTTTTAAAACCTCAAAAACCATTGCTCTTGCACTTTCAGATAATGCTGGTGTTATACCAGTTATATGAATTATCTTAGCTTGCTTTATATATTCTGCGTCTATATCTTCTACAGAAAGCCTGCTTGCTGCAGAACCTTTTCTGTAATAATAAACGCTAGGATTGTCTCCCCCGATTCTTTCTTTAAACATGATACCTGTACTTGCCTCAGCATCAAATTTAACTCTAGAGGTATCAACACCTTCTCCTCTTACTACATTTAAAATTTGTCTTCCAAATTCATCTTTTCCTAATTTTGAAAACCATGCTACATCGTGTCCAAGTCTTGAAAGTGCTGCAGCCACGTTAGAATCTGCTCCACCTACAGACTTGCCAAAACTATTAACATATCTTAACGGTCCATTAGATTCTGGATTGAAAAGCACCATAGTTTCACCAAAAGTTAATACTTCCATCTATGCTTACACCTGCTCTCAATTTTCATTTTAATTTGTATTAAGCTTCTCTTGCTTTTCTTAATGCTTCAACAAACTTTGCAGCTGTTTCTGTAACTAGTTCATAATCACCAGTTTTAGCACCCTTAGTTAAGTCAGAGCCTGTTCCAACCGCTACAGCTCCTGCATTTACCCAATCTTTTATGTTATCTAAGTTTACTCCACCTGTTGGCATAAAGTTAGCTTGTGGTAAAGGACCCTTAAATGAACTTATTATTGAAGGGCCATAAGCATTTCCTGGAAATACCTTTAATACTTCAACACCGTATTCAAGAGCTTCAACAGCTTCTTTAACTGTCATTATTCCTGGCATTACTGCTATTCTATATCTATTACATAGTTTAACAGTTTCTGCATCGAAATAAGGGCTTACTATAAATTCTGCTCCTGCAAGTATGCATGCTCTAGCAGTTTCTGGATCAAGAACTGTTCCTGCTCCTATTATTAAATCTTCATTCTTGTAGATTTCTGATATTTCTTTTATTATCTCAACAGCACCTGGTACTGTCATAGTTATTTCTAAAGCTTTTATTCCGCCTTTTTTAACTGCATCTATAATTTTGATTGCTTGATCTTTTGATTCAGCTCTTATAACAGCTACAACACCACATTCAGTTATTTTTTGTACTACTTGTATTCTTTTCATTTAGTCCTCCTATTATCTATAAAGATAAACCACTTCGCATTAAAACTTATTATTTTTAGATTCTCTCATCAGAACCCGTAAGAGTTTTAAAAATAGATTTCAGATCGAAGTGGTACATCTTTAGTTCTTTCTTCACAGCTCAATTTATACATTTTTTTAATTTTGCACATTAAAAATTTTGATTATATAAATGAACCACTTCAAAATGATGAACTACTCCATAGTTTTATTGGTAACTTTCAAAAACAAAGGGCAGATGAATCAAAAGTAATCAATTATAATATGGAGTAGTGTATCTCATTTTTTTATATTATAGTCTTTGTACTTAATATATTTTAAATATACTAATGTTTATAATACATATTCCTTCAATCCTCATCAGGACTTATGAAAATTCAAGAAATTACTTACTTTAAGTTTGAATTTTATGAAACTCAGTAATCTTAATTTATCTTATAATTAAAGAGTTACACCAGTTTTGAATATAGCTAATTCTCTAAAATCATTCTTTTCATTATTTGCAAGTTCTCCACTAGCTACACTTATTATGTAGTCAATGAATTCCTTAAGCACTTCTTCTGAATTTTTATCTTCAAGAAGGCTTCCTGCATTAAAATCAATCCAATGAGGTTTAAGTTCAAATAATTGTGTATTTGTTGATATCTTTAATGTAGGAACATAAGATCCAAATGGAGTTCCTCTTCCAGTTGTGAATAGTACCATTTGACAACCTGCAGATGCTAAAGCAGAAGCAGCAACTAAGTCATTCCCAGGTGCACTTAACAAGTTTAATCCTTTTTCCTTAAGTGCTTCACCATATTTAAGTACGTCAACTACTGTAGCTGTACCAGCTTTTTGTGTACACCCTAAAGATTTATCTTCAAGAGTTGTAATACCGCCAGCCTTGTTTCCTGGTGAAGGATTTTCATATACTGGTTGATCATATTTTATAAAATATTCTTTAAAGTCATTTATTAAGTGCACTACTTTATCAAACACTTCTTCATCTAAAGCTCTATCCATAAGCAGTGTTTCTGCTCCAAACATTTCAGGAACTTCTGTTAGGATAGTAGTTCCGCCTTGTGCTACTAGGAAATCTGAAAATCTTCCTACTAGAGGATTTGCAGTAATTCCTGAAAATCCATCAGATCCTCCGCACTTAAGACCTACTTTTAGTTCTGAAAGAGGAACTTCTTCTCTCACATCATTTTTCATGTTTTCATATAGTTCTTTTAATAGCTTCACACCTTCTTCTAGTTCATCAGAAACTTCTTGAGAAACTAGAAATTTAACTCTGCTTTCATCATATTCTCCTAGAGACTTTTTGAAATCAGCCATATTATTGTTTTCACAGCCAAGACCTAGAACTAAAACTCCACCAGCATTTGGATGCTTTACAGCATCACTGAGTATAGTTCTTGTAGTAACATGGTCATCACCAAGTTGTGAGCATCCATAATTATGCTTAAGCACTAGAGTATTATCTATTTCTAATTCTCCAAGTTCCCTCTTAAGCCTATCTAACATTCTGTCAGCCATTCCATTTACACATCCAACAGTCGGAACAATCCAAAGTTCATTTCTTATTCCTACACTGCCGTTTGCTCTCTTATAGCCTTTAAATGTTAAAGCTTGATCCTTATAAATGTTATCCAATAATTTCTGATTGAAGCTATAATCTTTTATACCATCAAGATTAGTCTTAGTGTTGTGTGTATGAATCCATTGTCCTTCTAATACAGGAGTAATAGCATGACCTATTGGAAATCCATACTTTACTACGTCTTCATTAACGCCTATTTCTTTTATAGCAATTTTATGTCCTCTTTTTACCTCTTCTTTTAGAGTAATAACTGTTCCGTCTACTTCTATATTTTTATCTTTATCTAAGTCCATTAATGCTACAACTACATTATCATTTTCATTTATTTTAAGAACACTCTTCATGAAATTACCTCTTTTCTTCTTAATTACATAACTTCTTTAAGTGCTTCCCTAATTCCTAGTGTTTCTATTTTAGTAAGGTAATAAGTAACAGCATCAGTTAATCCTTTAACTTCATTTAAGTTCATCTTCCAATTCTTTTCATATCCAAGAACTGTAGTAACAACACTTCTTAATCCAACCTCACTACCATCACAGCTTCCCCATGCAGTTTTGTATAAATCTAATATATCTGCATCATCCGCTAAAGCTATAGTTTCTTCGCCTCTCTTACCTTTGTAGAACTCTATTAAAGCAGCAAGTGAGAATACTAATTTCTTAGGAAGTTCTCCTTTTCTGTTTATGTATTCTAGTAATGAAGGTAAATCTCTAGTTTCAAACTTAGACATTGAGTTTAATGCTATGCTCATTAAGTAGTGATTTACAAATGGGTTTTGGAATCTTTCAAGTACTGCACCTGCAAAGTATTCTAACTCTTCTTGTGGAAGGTCTAATGTAGGGATTATTTCGTCATAAACAACTCCCTTTATAAACTGACCAATAACTTCATGATCAACTGATTCACCTACTGTTTCTAGTCCATAAAGATATGATACTGGAACTAATGATGTATGTGCACCATTAAGGATTCTAACCTTTCTTGTTCTATATGGAGTCATATCTTCAACAAAAATAGTGTTAAGACCTGCTTTTGCAACTGGGAATTCATTTCCTATCCATGCTGGTCCTTCAATTACCCATAGGTGGAATTGTTCTCCAACATTTACTAGGTTATCTTCATATCCTAATTCTTCTGTTATTTCCTTTATTGTATCTCTTGGGTACCCAGGTACAATTCTATCAACTAAACTTCCACAGAAAGTATTAGCTTCATTTATCCAAGCTACGAATTCTTCACCTAAGTTCCAAAGTTCTGCATACTTAAGAATTATAGCCTTCAGCTTTTCACCATTTTTATCTATAAGTTCACATGGTATTATTATAAGACCTTTTTCTTTAGCTCCTGCGAAAGCTTTAAATCTGTTATATAGTAAAGCTGTTAACTTACCTGGGAAGCTTTTTTGCGGTCTGTCTTCTAATTTATCATTTTCATCAAAAGCTATTCCAGCTTCAGTTGTATTTGATATTATAAATCTTAATTCTGGGTTTTCTGCAATTCTTAAGTATTCATCATATTGAGTATATGGATTTATTCCTCTACTGATGCTGTTTATAACTTCATGTTCTTTAACAGCCTTTCCATCCTTTATTCCTTGTAAATAAAGTGTGTATAATCCATCTTGTTCATTTAATTTATCAACTAAACCAAATTCTATAGGTTGCACTACAACTACACTACCGTTAAAATCTGCTTCTTTATTCATTTTATCTATTTGCCAATCTACAAATGCTCTTAAGAAGTTACCTTCTCCGAATTGTAAAACTTTTTCTGGATATTGTTTGTACTCTTTAAAAGTTTCCTTATTTAATTTCATTTCCGACTCCTCCATACACATTTTGTTCACGTGTGCAAATTAGTTTAAATTTTTTTATTAACAATCCGATATTAATATTTCTTTTTTCAAATATATTATATCATTTAATGCACACGTTAACAATAAGTTTTTTTAAATATTTCTCTCATTACTTTATGGAAAATATAGTATTGTCTATTTAAATTTTTTATTGGCTTGTAGTGTTTTTAACAAAATAAAAAAAGACATGCCTTATACTACTAAAAATCAATTAGATCTACCTGCTTCTTAGGTATATTTAATGAATTTTAGCTCCTATAATTGGCACATCTTTTTCACTTTTAAAATTCTACATCTTAATATTTCTCTAACTTAGATGCAGATTCCCTAATCATAAGTTCAGTTTTTATATATACTTTCTCACCTTTATAGTCTTTTTTGTCAATTAAATCTATAATCGTTCTTCCACCTATTATACTTATTTCTTCCATAGGTCTCTTTACTGTAGTTAATGCAGGGGTAGCGTACTCTGCAAAACCTATGTTATCAAAACCTACTATTGATATATCCTTAGGTACTGAAAGCCCTTTTTCAAAAACAGCCTTTATAGCTCCGATAGCCATATCATCGTTTGAACAAAATACTGCTGTTGGCTTGTTAGGAAGATCAAGTAATTTTTTCATAGCTTCATAACCACTCTTTATATCGTAGTTTCCTCTAACCAAATATTCGCCTCTTACTGGAATATTGTTATTTAGCAAAGCTTTTAAAAATCCATCTTTTCTCTTTTTAGATGATTTAAATTCTTCTTTTCCCTCTATAATAGCTATATCTTTATGGTTGTTTTCTATCAAATAACTGGCTGCTTTAAAAGCTCCTTCTTCATCATCTGATAATATATTTATTAATGAATTACCCTCGATTTCTCTATTTAAAACAATAAGTGGTATCTGTCTTTGCCATACATGATATATGAATTCATTATCCTTATCACTTTGACTCATAAGCACAATTCCATCGAATCTTTTATTATTAATTCCTGAAAAATCCTTGTAGTCATCTATACCTCTTACTACTAAATTATAGTTTTCTTTTATTACACTATTTACTCCTCTTACTATTTCATAGAAAAAACTTGGAGACGTTCCTCTGCTTATACTAGAGAAGAATAATCCAATAGTATAGGACTTATCCAAAACTAGACTTTTTGCACTATAGTTAGGAACATAATTAAGTTCTTCAGCTATAGCCTTGATCTTAGCTTTAGTTTCTTCATTAATTAGAGGACTATCATTTAGCGCTCTCGATACAGTGGTATGCGATACATTCGCCAATTTTGCTATATCTTTTATAGTTATGCTCATGCTTTCACCCTTCTTATTTTTAATCAAAATCCTTAAAAACTATTAATATTACATCTAAATTAAAGTTGTACACCTTTCATTTGAGCTACTGCTCTTATGAATATATACACTAAAATACTTTTTAAATAACACTTATTTTTAATTTTTCTATAATCTAACCAATTTGTTCTAATATGATTTTGTAGAACCATATCAAACTTTAGGTTAACAACATTATAAAGCTATGTCAATATATGAAATATAAAAATCTATTTTTAAACCTCTTACCCATTATAATTATGTAATGTAAAAATATGAATTTCAATATAGATGAGCAAAAAACTCACTGAAGAAGGTCGCTTCAATGAATTTTTATAGTATACAACTATTTATTAAATAAATGTTGGTGATGATTAGAAAAATCAATATATGGCAAGCATTAAGAGGATAGGACAGCTTATAGCTTAATTATTAAATTTTCTTAGAGAGGTGTTCCATTTGCTACAGCATGATGTTGAATTAAAAAAATTTGATCTTCATATTAATGATGTTCTAAAAAGAGATTTTTATAAAGACAGAGTTGTAGATGTTTGTCCAATTTGTGAATCAAATTGGTATATTAAATATGGATTTTATAATGGAATTCAAAGATATAAATGTAAAGTGTGCCAAAAAACTTTTTCACGATCTACTAATTCATTGTGGAGTTATTCAAAAAAGAATACTAGAATTTGGATGGAATTTACTGAATTAATGACTGAAAATAGAACTTTAAAATTCTGCGCGGAGAAGCTAAATATAAGTATTGGTACAGCTTTTTATTGGAGACATAAAATACTTCAAGCATTAAGTATAGACTCAACTCCAGATAGTTTATCAGGAGTTGTACATATAGGAAAAGTTATTATAAAAGAAAACTTTAAAGGGTGTAGAGATGCAGAAATACTAGCCTCAGCAACACCAAGAGAAAAAATTTGGATTATTGGTGCAAAAGGACAAGAAGACTCTATGTTTATAAAACCAATATTTAAGCATTGCTGGAATCGAAGAGCTTTCAGTGAAAAAGTCTATTCTAAAATAGAAGAAAAATCATACATTGCTCCATACGGAGACAGATATATAAATTCAGTAGCGAAGAGACATAATAGAAAAAACTCGATTAAGGTAGAGGTTGAGTATAGGATAAAATATCTTTGGCCAAATTTAAAAAAATGGCTATCACTCTTCCATGGGGTGGCCTCAAAGTATCTCCAAAGATATCTCAGTTTTTTTATAATCATGAACTTGGATAAGGTGGTCGATTACATGGACTTGATATATGATAGGTTGTTTAAAGGAAATAGATTCATAAAAACTGATGATATAAGAATTAGAAGTTCACTTTTTCAAAGAAATTATAATTAAATATAACTCTGAATAATCCTTGGGAAGTATATTGAAAATTCAGCTTTTTGTCTGATTAAAATTTAATATAGTTGAAAATATTTTCTTGATATTAATTAAAATTAATAAGATAGTAAAACAGCTAATTTACTCTGAAGAAATTGTAAAGAGATGTAGCTTATTAGAAAACTGTTTTAATACTGTACTAGGTTCAGAGAAGAAGCTTTAAAAACATAAAGTTAACAACATGGTTGTCCGCCTTCGCATAAATATTTAACAACATTTAATTAATATATAACTGTATAATGAAAAAATATACTATAAGTATATAGCTTGCGATAAATAATAGTGTGTTTATTGCAAAAATACACTATTATAACTATCTTTGATGTCTAAGTTCTATTTAATTTGATTAATCAATTAATAGCTTAAAGTATATTTACTACGATATTTTTATGAATAAAACTTATTAGACCTTATATATATAAATAAAAAACAAGTACCTATTTATTATAAGTACTTGCTTTCCACATGATTTTTATAGAATTTAAATCTATAACATTTATTTAGGCATACAGTTCATTATACTTAGGGTTAGTAGCGGAAAAATATGTTTAGTCTCAAATGAACCGTATACTTTATATAAATTAAATCACTTATTATCAAAACTAAGTTAATGGTCCTTGTGGGTAATAAGGAAGAAGTTCAGAGATAAGCTCTATAGTACTATAGAAGTAGGTGGATTTTTACTAAATTTAAGTATTATATATTGAGCTTATCTATGAAATTGTAGTCTTAAACAATAATTGATTAAATTATATACATTATATTAATTAAATTATTATGCTCTGCTTGATTCATACTTTCCAGCTTGAAGATCAGTAACGATTTCTTTGTACTTCTTATCTGATAATCCGTACAATACTCCAAGTACTATTGCAGCTATTATTAAGGCTATACAAGGATATAACATTAATAATCCCTTCATTCCTAATAATGTTTGAGCTGATTGTTTTACGTTTGGAACATATCCTATTAATGCTAAACCAAAACCTGAAAGAGATCCTGCTATTGCTTGAGCTATCTTTCTTGAGAAGTTAAATGCTGAGTAAGTTATACCTTCTCTTCTTTCACCTGTATGCCATTCACCGTAATCTATAACGTCTGAAACAAATGCCCATGTAACACCGTTTGGTAGTGCTATTCCGATATATGATATAGCTAATAGTATTGTAAATGGAACTATATGAACTGGTAGTATAAAGTTTAGTCCGTCAGCTATGAAAGCCATTGAAAATCCTAATATTGCTGTTCTCTTCTTTCCTAATTTCTTTACTAATGTAGGTATGAAAAGTATTGCAATTACCGAACTACCTATTGTAAAGAAGTTTGTTCTAGCTAAAAGGGCTTGATTTCCAAGATAATATTGACAGAAATATATCATCATTGAAGTTTTAATATTATAAGCTGATATTGAGAATACAGTCATAAGTATTAAAGTAAGTAATGGTTTGTTTGTAAATACAGCTGTTGCAAAATCTTTTGGTCTTATCTTTTCAGCACTTCTCTTAACTTCTACGACTTCTTTCGTGTTTTTGAAAGTTACGAAGAAAGATATTACACCTACTAAAGACATTATTCCTGCAGCTATTGGGAAACCTATTTTTGTGTTAGAAAAAGATGTTACTATTGGCATAAATACTACACTAGTAATTAATAGCGCTGAAACTGAACCCGCTTGTCTAAAGGAAGCTAGATTAGCTCTATCTTGAACATCTTGAGTCATAACTGAAGCTAATGAACCGTAAGGAACGTTAGTAAATGAATATAGAAGTCCCCATATCATGTATGTAGCGTATCCATATATTAATTTTTGATGAGCTGTTGCACCCATTGGTGTTGTAAATGTTATTACAGTAAGTATTGCAAGTAGTATACTTGAGAAGAACATTACTGGCTTAAATCTTCCATTTTTACCTATATTCTTTCTTGAATCAATTGCTATACCTGCTATTGGATCCATGAATGCATCAAATACCTTTGTGAATAAGAATATTCCTCCTGCTGCAGCTGATGCTATCCCACAAACGTCTGTGTAAAACTTTAGCAAGTACGCTTGCCCTAAGTCGAACATGAAGCCATTACCAAAATCACCTAGACCGTATGAAATCTTTTCTTTCAACGTTAATTTACTCATACTAGTTACCTCTTTCTTAATATTATTATTTAAATAAATTTTATAAATACCTTTTTCCTTTAATTGCTTAAGTCCTATTATGGAATTTTTTTATAAAATGCTTTACTAACCTGATATTATTTGATGGTTTATTGGTTTAATTTATATTTAGTTTATATTGTTTTTCAATAACGTTTACACAAAAACTTTTTTTATATCTTTGCTGTAAAACTTTAAATTATTGATTTTCATAAGTGTATATATAGTTTATATATTTGGGTTAACGCATGCAATAATATTATCGCCCTTTGCACACGTTAACAATTTTACTGCTTTATTTCTATAAGTTAAAGTACTCTTTAGCATTTCTATATGATATATCTTGAACTATGCTTCCTAAAAGTTCTATATTATCTGGAACTTCTCCATTTTCAACCCATTCACCAATAAGATTACATACTATTCTTCTGAAATACTCATGTCTTGGGTATGATAAGAAGCTTCTTGAATCTGTAAGCATTCCAACAAATCTGCTTAAAAGTCCCAAGTTAGCTAATGCTTTCATTTGTTGAGTCATTCCATCTATACTATCATTAAACCACCAGCCTGAACCAAACTGTATCTTTCCTGGTATTCCATCTCCTTGGAAGTTTCCAAGCATTGTTCCAAGAACATAGTTATCTTTTGGATTCAATGTATATAATATAGTCTTTGGAAGTAAATCTTCTCTATTTAATGAATCTAAGAATCTAGAAAGTGCCTCTGCTACTTGTCCATCATTAATTGAGTCAAATCCAGTATCTGCTCCTAATTTATTAAACATTTTTGTGTTATTATTTCTAAGAGCTCCTATATGAAGTTGCATTGCCCATCCTAATTTATGATAAATCTTAGCTACAAAGCCTAAAGTGAATGTTTTATACTTCTTTTCTTCTTCAAAACTAACAGCTTCACCTTTTAATGCTTTTGCAAATATTTCTGCAGCTTCTTCTTTAGTTGAATCTGCATATACTACTGTATCTAAAGCATGATCTGATACTCGACATCCAACAGAGTGGAAGAATTCAACTCTTGATTCAAAAGCTTGTAAGAATGCTTCATAATCAGTTATTTCTTTGCCTGATACTTCTTCTAGTTTTTTAACCCATGGTAAGAATGTAGCTCTATTTATTTCGATTCCTTTATCTGGTCTAAAAGTTGGTAAAACTTTTACATTAAAGTCTTCTATTTCTTTAAGTTTTATATGATACTCAAGTGAATCAACTGGATCATCAGTTGTACATATTGCTTCTACATTAGATTTTTTAATCAAATCTCTTGCTGCAAAATCACCTGCGTTTAGTATCTCATTAGACTTGTCCCATATCTGAGGAGCAGTTTTTTCAGTTAAAGGCTCATAGATTCCAAAAAATCTTTGAAGCTCTAAGTGAGTCCAATGATAAAGTGGATTTCCTATAGCAACTTGCAATGTCTTTGCCCATGCTAAAAATTTATCATAGTCACTTGCATCTCCAGTTATAGTGTTTTCATCTACTCCATTACTTCTCATTGCTCTCCACTTATAGTGATCCCCATATAACCAAACTTCAGTTATATTTTTAAATCTTTTATTCTCATAAATTTCTTTAGGATTTAAATGGCAGTGATAGTCAATGATTGGCATACTTTTTGAATAATCATGGAATAATTTTACTGCTGTTTCATTTGATAATAGAAAATTTTCATCCATAAATTTTTTCATAATAATCACCTTACTTTTCATTTAACTTTTATAAATTGTTCACGTGAACAATCACTTACAATGTTATTATAATCGTTTTCTTAAAAGAATACAATAGAAAAATGTTCACGTGAACAAAGTTTTTGTGAAATTATTCACTATTTTTTATCAATGCATTTATTAGTATTAGTTTGTATGGTTTACGGTACTTTTTAACGATTCTCATTTATACATCTATGTAAAAATATTCAATAACACTTTATACTTTCTTATATATTAAAAAAGTAGGCATGCAATGCATACCTACCAGCATAAATATAATACTTACTTTTGTTTTGTGTAGATGCTTTTCTTCCTCTACGCCACTGTTAATTCCTTCTAAAACTCCTGATTAAATGATGGAGTTTTGCTATCTAAACTTACCACGTTTCCCGGTATAGATTGAGGCGCTGTTAATTGTTTTCCTGCTTGACTCCCCGGACTATTAGTGTTCGTACTGTAAGCAGAATTAGTGAGACCATTTTGTCCTTGCTTTGATTGTTGATTTGCTTTTTTAGTTTCTTGTACCCCATTCTTATTAACAATCATGATTTTATTCTCCTTTTCCACTTGTAATTAAATACACAGCTAAACTTTATTTAAGTTCAAAATCACTTCTTTATTTAACTTACCAATTATATCTTGTGTATTTTATAGAGACTTATCACAAGTAAATCAAACTATAATTGGTTTATTAATGGTTTCTCATTCAAAATTTATGTATTCTATTATATCTTAAAATTTCCTACTAAAGTTTTTAGATCACCAGTAAGCTCAGTTCTATCCTAATTTCAATACTACAACTAATAAAGTTATAATAACTAAACTTATCAATATAGATAATGAATTAACAAGTCCTGATTTTTCCTTACTCCCTCCACACTTTATTGTGTTTATTACATTTAGTGCTGACATAGGTGCAAACATTATAAGTACTACTATTATTTTAACTTCCTTACCAAAAGGCATAAAGTTATAAACTATGTACGCAAAAACTGCATTTAAGGAATAACGGATTATTAGGGCTGTCCATACTTGTTTTAAAACGCTTTTTTCAAATACTAACTCAAAAGATAATCCTATCATAAACATAGCCAAAAATGCGTTAGCATTACCAACCAAGCTAGCTATACTGTATACAGCCTTGGGAAACTTAATATTAGCAAAATAGCAAAAAAGCATAACTAAATATACATCAAAAGGTACTGAAGAAAATACTTTAAGTAAAAAGTCTTTCACAGAATTCTTCTCCTTTTTAGTTACCTGTGATGCTATAGCATAAGTAACTCCTGTGCACATAATCGCATTTCCAGCATCAAAAAGACATGCTACAATCACTCCCATACTTCCTAAAAAACTTTGTAAATATGGCATTGCAAAAGTACCTATATTGTAGCCTGAATAATTTATTATATTGAAAGCTTTGTTATTATTATCTCTTTTTAATGCTATTAGATAACCTATTCCACTCATTATTAGATTCATTAATAACCCAATAAAAGTTATAGAGATTAGGCTTACATCTTTCTGAAAGTTTGAAAATGCAGATACAACTGCAGCTGGAAGAGTTATATTCATTATAATCTTCATCACAGTAGTTTGATCTCTAGAATCAAATAAACCTATCTTTTTCAGCAAATATCCAATTATTATTATGCACACATATCCAGCAGCTTTTATCAAAACTAAATCCATAACAATTAAGCCCCCATTTCACGAAAAGATTCATAACTAAAACAATAATCTCTTTTGATCTAATAAACAATATTTTTTCAAAATTTGAAACATCACTTTCTTTTACAACGCATATTTATACCATAATCTTCATAAATAGCAAAAATATTGCCAGAATCCTTTCGGACTCTGGCAATATTCAGTAAACAATTTTAATATGTATCTACAAGTATTTATTTTTCCTTAGTCATTATATTTAAATCTTCTGCTAAGGTAGCAATTTCAGTTAGACTAGCAGTAACTTCTTGCATAGCTGCTGACTGTTGCTCTGCGTTTTCAAGAGTGGCATTTGAAGTTTCCATTGTTTTATCTACGGACTCCTGAATCTTACCTGTAAGATCCATAATCTTAAATGCTGTCTCCTTTGAACTTTGAGAAAGCTTTCTTATTTCTGTTGCAACAACACCAAATCCTCTACCTGCTTCCCCTGCTCTTGCAGCTTCAATGGCAGCGTTCAATCCAAGCATTCTTGTTTGATCTGCAATACTCTTTATAGAATCCAGAATTGTGTTAATCTCTATAGAAATATTTTTAACATTTGATATTTCATCATTTAAGTTATGCTGATTGTTGGCTACGTTTGCTGAGGTAGCATTAAGTTCTTCCATAGTAGCTGATATTTGACTAAAGTTCTCTGAAAGCACTTGTGACATATTGCTTAGTACAAGCTGCTCGTATCCAGCCCTTGATAATGAGTTAGCTACAATAAATAGAACTTCTGCAGCAGCTTTTACATTGTCTTCCTTAGTCATATATACATTTCTAGCCGCATCTGCATATTTATCTTGATTAACTCCTATTTCTAATGCAGTTTCTCTAAAACTCTTTTCATCTGGACTAGAAGTTAAAATCTGTCCACCTAATATAGTTCCAATCAAATGTCCGTTTATAATTATCGGAGCAGCAAAATCTATTAATCCAGCATGACATTTATAAATATAAGGTTTTCCAGTTCTTGCAGCCTCTTCCCCACCTTTTTTATGAGACTTCGCACATCTACTTTCACCTGCACTAGTTGATTGAGTCAAATTTATGCAGAAGTTTGTATAAGAGCTTGGCTTTGTAACTGGTGTTCCATTCCTGTCTACGGTTACACTTGCTATGTTCATACCCACTGCAAAATTATCTTGGAAAGTTTGCAATAGTTTAAGATCTATTACATCTTTTATCTCTAAAGCTTCAAGATCTAATTCCCCATTATTTAATCTCTTAATCATTAAAAAAACCTCCAGTAATTCCCCTAAATTTTATTATCCACTATTTTAGATTTATCCCTAGTTATATTATCGTTCATATGTATCTAGTCCTTATGTGATTTTTCTATTTATGAGGGTACTTTTTAATAAACATTCTATAAACTTTATGGAAATATTTCATTTTAGTGTATATAGCTCATTTTAATACCTAACACTTTATTTTAAAAGTTTCATTTTATATTTATATAAAAATATTTTACAGTCTTTGCTTTGCATAAGCTCATAAAGGATGAACAAGTGAAAAAGAGATTGCATGCAAAACCTTTATCTTCATGCAACCTCTTAATTAATTTAACTTACTTAAATGATACTTACTTTATATCATATGGTAGCACAATATTAGATGAACCTTCTGGAGCATTAACCTTCACTTCTCCGTTACCTGTGCCAAATAAAACATAAAGACTCACTTTAACCCTTCCATTGGTAAAGTCTTTGTACTCTGATCCAGAAACAAAGGAGGAAGCTCTTTTAAAGTTCTCATAGCTACCACTGCTTATTGCTCCATCAGTTGGCATCATATCTATACTTTCAATTCTATCAATAGTTCCGTCACCATCAAAATCATAGGATATATCTCCTTTAATGCCTTCTCCTATTGCTAAACCATTAAGATATAGTTCTGTAGAAGTATTTCCACTTTTATTGTAGCTTCCGTTTAAATTATCTATAGTATATTCTACATGAGTTTGATTTTGTGGCAGTATATCTTTAGCTTCACTTGTACCTGTATTTAATGATAATTTTCCTCCAGTGTTCAAATATATAGTTTTAGTAGCAAGCACTGGATCTAAATCCCCTATTTGATTACCATATACTTCAAACTCCCATAATGAATATCCATAAGGTAATGCTCTCTTTACACCAAGCATTCTCACATATCTTGCCTCAACCTTATTCATAGGAATTTCATCAATATTACCATCACTGTTACTTTCAGTATAGACGTCTTTCCAATCAGCTTCTGTTGGATTCATAACTGAAGAGACTTGTATCTTATACTCTTTACCATAGGCAGCTTCCCAGTTTAGCAAAACCTTGTCTAAACTATATACTCCACCTAAATATACTGATATCCATTGGTTGTCATTAAACTCAGACTCCCATCTTGTGCCCTTATTTCCATCAAAAGCAAAAACAGTATTTCCAGATGATGCTTTTCCAGTCTTATTTAATGCAATGTTTGTACCTGCAACTGGTGGCACCGTTGAATTTTTCACTAACCCATTTATAGCTGTTGTTAAGCTTGCTACAGCACCGTCTACCTCAGCTTGAGCTGCATCACCCTTAGCATTTACTGCAACTGCGTTTGATAAAGCATTTTGTAGTGCTTGCCAAGACTCCTGGGTATAATCTGCCTGAACCTTGCTTTGTGCTTCAGTTATTTTTGAACCTAATGCTGATTTATCTACTGATACCTTTACTTCCTTTATAGAAACATCATCAATATATACATGATGTTCTCCATCAGGCGTAACATTAGTTCCATCCTCAATATATCCTAAAAGATAAGTTAAATTCATGTTTGAATCTTGAGTTGGCTTTAATGTATATTTATAAACTGCATCTTTATCTGAAGTAATATTAAAATTAACCTTAGGACTTCCATTATAGTTTGTCATTTCTGCAATAATTGGACGATTAACTGTGGACCATGCCTTAAAGCTTAATTCATAGGTCTTGTTTGCAGAAAGTTGTATTCCCTTTTGTGCAAATTGAGTTGACCAGCTAAATGGAACCTTCCATTCATCATCCTTAGCTCCATGATAATTAATCTTTATATCAGCTACTCCATCTGCTATGGTGTAACCTGACCAATCAGGAGCATTGTTCCAGAAGCTCCAGTTTTTATCTCCAAGAGACATATCTCCATTCAATACTAGATTTCCGCTACTTGGGAATATCTTTTGAGTTACTGTGGTATTTGCATATCCACTAGCTTCCACTGAAATATTGTAGCTTCCCTCTGAAGTGAATAATTCTGGTGCTAAAATAAGCTTTCCTGAGGATAAAGTATACTTACTCTTTTCAGTAACCTTATCATTTATCTTAACTGCGGTTACTGCATTAAGCCAAGCATCATCTTGACCAAATATTAAATCAATTGGCTGTCCTGCATTATTATTAGTTGAATCTGCACCTAACATAGGTGGCATTTTTACCGGTGCATTTTTAACTTGCAATACAACATTATCTATAAATATATCCCCAACAGCACCTTGTGGTGTTTTTCCAAGGATAAATTTAAGTGCTAATACATCATCAACTGTCATCTTGAAATTATATTCAAAATGCTTGGTTTGTGGTGTAAGAGCTATAAAGCCAGAGTCAAATCTTCTGGTATAGGAACTATTTTCAAGAGTAGCTTCAATATCACGATTTACAGAAGCTCGAGCATCAAAGGATAATACATATTCAAAGCCTTTACTTAACTTCATATTTGATTGATTTAGCATAACATTCCATGCTTCAGTTCCTAAACTTTGAACACCTACTTTTGCCTCTCCATTTAACACATCAAAGCTTGCATTACCCCCTTGAGTAAATGGTTCCCATGTATTCAATCCGAGTGAAAAATCACCATTCTTAAGTGGGAATAGGTCTACACCTGTGTAGTCAACATTGTTATTAGTTGTTCTGATCAGTTTTATATTATCTAGATAAACATCAACATTTGTGCCACCTAGATTAAATGCCAGCTGACCTTCAGTATCAGTTACCCCTTGAGGCATTGTAAAATCAATAGTTTGTTTTGAGGAAGAAGTACCTAAGTTTACTATTTGTGCTTTATAAACTGTGCTTCCATCTTTGCTTAACAGTTTAACCTCTATATCTCTAGCTGCAGCAGCTCTTCCATCAAAGGTTAGTTCATAGGAATCACTTTGAAGTAAATTCATTCCCTTTTGAACTAGGTTAACTGAATCTCTAGAAGCACCTCCATTAGTAATACCTACTTTAAGCTCTGTAGTATCTGGATTTACTGAAGCCTGTGCTGTAGCACCAGAAGTATTAAAGTTCCAGAAAGCCATACGCTCCATTGTACCTAGTTCAAAACTTCCGTTATATACATGGTTTCCATCATCTAATGGAGTTTTTGCTGCGTTTTGATCGTAAAGACCATCAACTTCTTCAACCTTTACATTTCCTATCCATACAGCACTGTTGTTTGTTCCCATGTTAAATTCCATTCTTGCTAGCTTATCTGTATCAGCTTGCATCTGGAACCTATATTCATAGCTTTGAACAGAATCCTTAAGTGCAACATCAAAGTTATCTGAATATGCACTCCAGCCTCTATCTGCTCCACCGCCAAATTTTACGCTTATATTTCTATTAGCAGCAGCTTTGGCGTCAAAGGTTAACTTATAGTATCTTCCCTTAGCCAAGGAAACATTTTGAATAAGCTGTAACGCATAGTTTTGTGTACCTACATTCGTTATACTAACCTTAGCAAATCTTTCATTATTAATTGTATCTATAGATACAGAACCTGCTCCACCAGCATCTGGCACGTGTACAAAGTTCCAGTTTTCAGGATTTAAGCTTCCTGTAGTAACTTCTGTAATTGGCTGATTGAAGTTAACATCGTGAACATAGTTACCATCTATCGGCTGCTTTGCATCTGCTGGCAAAGTATCCTTGTCTAGTATTGGTTCTACTGGTTGTTTATATTGTCTTCCAGTTAAGTCATAAGCACGTACATAATCTACTTCCATCTTTGCTGGGAAATCACTTGCTGAAGGTTCAACTCCTCCATCAAAGTTTCCTCCCACTGCTAGATTTAAGATTATATAAAAAGGCTTATTAAATGGTGCTGGATAAGCATTTTTATCTGGCTGTCCTGCGCTTTGGCTAAACCAATTATTAGTAGTTTGATATAGATTTCCATCTACATACCATCTTATTTCACCTGGTTCCCATTCTACTGAATAAGTGTGGAAACCTGTTATATCTTGGCCTGTAGGGAAGTTGTAAGTCGCTCCTGTAGATTTATTGTTTGGCCATGGCTTTCCATAGTGGAGTGTACCGTCTATCTTATTAGTCAAACGACCTCTTGCTTCCATAATGTCTATTTCTCCAGAAGAAGCCCAAGTTCCGTAAGCAGAATCCTTTGGCATCATCCAGAAGGCTGGCCATAAGCCTTGACCTTTAGGAAGCTTCATCCTAGCTTCAAACTTTCCATATTGCTGAGTAAAGGTTGGACTAGTCCATAGTCTTCCAGAAGTATATGTCTTACCATTTTCAGCTTCTGGCTTAGCTTCTATTACTAAGTTACCATTCTCAACTTTTATATTTTCTTTTTGATAATATTCTTTTTCGTTATTTCCCCAGCCGTCTATTCCATATTCAGCTCCAGTTCCATTTTGATATGCCCATTTGTCTAAATTGACACCATTTGTATCAACATTAGTACCTGAACCATCAAATTCATCATCCCAGGATAAGGTCCAATCACTCTTAGCTTGAATACTTTGAGTAACTTCTGTCCTTTCATACCCAGTTGCTTTCACAGCAATAACATAATCTTTTTCTGCTGCAAACTGGTCTGCTTTTATAGTTATAGCTCCAGCATCTACTGTGTACTTAGTGCTATCTATAGTCTTTCCATCAATAGTTAAAGCTGTTATAGCAGTTCTCCATGCTGAGTTGTCACCAAATGTTAGTTTTATATCTTGACCAAGTTCATTTCTATCAGCATCTGGTGATAAAGCTGGTGCAGCTGGAAGATGAATATTATCAGCTGTTTCTGCTAATTCTCCTGTTGCATCCTTGGCGCCTTTTACTTCAAATCTTACATTGTCAATGTAAACATCATGAATACCTATTTGTCCAAGACCTTCTACCTTTCCTAATAGGAACTTTAATCCTGCTACATCATCTTTATCTATAGTAAATTCATAGCTATAAGTCTGAACATAGTCTTCTAACTTAACCATCTTGTCTAAATAACGAGTATAACTAGAATTTTCAGTAGTAAGTTCTATTAATCTTGGAGTAGTAGCTCTAGCATTGAAGGAAACTTTATAAGTCTTTCCTTTTGATAAAGCTAATCCTTCTTGATAAAGCATAACATCCCATGGATTGTTAGCAGCACTATAAACATGGAACTTCATACCGCCATTTTCAACAGAATATTTAGATTCGTTATCCCATTGATCATATCTGCCTTGTACAAATTCATTCCAGTTAGCTGTTCCATCTGTAAAGTAGCCATTCTTAAGTGGGAATGCCTTTGCTCTTGCTCCCTTTTCTTCTATTCTAACATTATCTACATAAACCTCATGTGAAACATTATTTACTGTACCATCAACTTTACCTAATAATAGCTTAAAGGAAGCTAAAAGATCTGAATCCACCGGCAATTCATAAGTTAAAGTCTTTGTAGTAGTTGATATACTTTCATTTTTAGATAGATATCTATTTCCATTAGCATCAACTACAACTTCAACAGTTCTTGGCACAGTTGATCTAATATCTAAAGATACAACATAAGTTTTACCTTTATATAACTGGAAGTCGTTTTGCATTAGCATTACATCCCATGGATTGTTGCCTATGCTTGAAACTAAATATTTTAACTGACCATTTTCCACTTTAGCTGATGTAACCTTATCCCATCCATCATATCTACCTTGCACAAAATCAGTCCATTTTGTTATACCATTTGAGAAATCACCATTCTTAAGTGGGAACTGATCATTTAATGGAAGCTCTCCTATATTATTATTAGTTAAGCGAACCATCTTTACATTATCAAGATATACAGTTTCAGAACCTAATCCTAATTTAAATACTAACTGCCCTTCTGTATCAGTAACATTTGGCATAGTAAATTCAAAGGATTTTTCTCCCATAGTATTAGTTAAGTCTATGGTTTGATCACCAGAGTAATTTGTTCTTCCATCCTTACTTATAAGTGCTACCTTAATTTGTCTAGCAGCTGCTGCTCTACCATCAAAGGTAACCTTATACTTATCAGTAGGAAGTAAATTCATTCCCTTTTGAAGAAGATTTATAGAATCTGCAATATAGCCTCCATTTGATATAGCTACCTGAAGTTCTCTTGTATTTGGATCAACAGATGCCACTGCTGCAGAACTTCCTAAGTTTTGAAGATTCCAGTACTCCATTCTGTCTATTGTACCAAGATCAAAGGAACCATTATAAACATGATTTCCATCTTTTAGAGGTTCCTTAGGAGCATCTTGATCAGTTAAGGAATCAATTTCTTCAAGCTTGACATTCCCTACCCATACAGAGTTTGTGTTAAGTCCCATGTTGAACTCTAATCTTGCTAGTGGATCAGTGTTCGCTTGCATCTGGAAGGTGAACGCATAACTCTGCATTTCATTTTTTAGATTTACATTGAAATTATCAGAGTAAACCTGCCAGCCTCGGCTTGCATCTCCTCCAAATTTTACAGCCATAGTTCTAGCAGCTGATGCTTTTGCATCAAAACTTAATTTATAATATCTTCCTTTTGCTAAAGCTACCTTTTGTATCATTTGAATTGAGTGTGTTTCTGAACCAGCATTTGTTATATCCACTTTTGCATACTTATCGCTATTTATAGTATCTACAGATACAGAGCCAGCTCCAGCAAATTGACTTTGATGTACAAAGTTCCAATAAGTGTTATCTAAACTTTGAGTATCTGAGGTTATATCCGTAAAACCTTTTTCGTAATTTGTATCGTAAACATAATTTCCAGCTACTGCTGTCTTAGAACCATCTGGAAGATTGTCTTTTTCCATAACTGGCTCCACTGGAGCTTTATATGGTCTTCCAGTTAAATCATACACTCTTACATAGTCAACTGACATTGTAGCAGGTACATCTAATGCTGAAGGTGTTCTTCCACCATCAAAATTCCCACCTACTGCAAGGTTTAATATCATATAAAAATTCTTATCGAATGGTGCTGGATATGCATATTTATCTGGTTGATTTTCTCCTTGACTAAACCAGTTACTAGTAGTCTGATATAAATTACCATCTACATACCATCTCATCTCACCTGGTTCCCATTCTACTGAGTAAGTGTGATATCCAGTTATATCCTGTCCACTTGAGAAAGTGTAATGATCTCCTGTAGACTTATTATTAGGCCATGTCTTTCCATAATGTAGGGTTCCTTCCACTTGATCTAAAAGACGCCCTCTAGCTTCCATTATATCTATTTCTCCAGAAGCTGCCCAGGTTCCATACATCTGATCCTTTGGCATCATCCAGAAGGCTGGCCATAACCCCTCTCCTTTTGGCATCTTTATTCTTGCCTCAAACTTTCCGTAAGTCTTATTGAAAGTTGGATTTGTCCAAAGTCTACCTGATGTATATGGTTTTCCATTTTTACCATCATTCTTTGCTTGTATAACTAAATTGCCATCTTGTACTTTTATATTGTCCTTTGTGTAATATTCTTGCTCGTTATTTCCCCATCCATCTAAGCCATATTCAGCACCAGTTCCATTTTGATATGCCCATTTACTTAGATCTACTCCATTTGTATCAAGGTTATTGCCTGTACCATCAAATTCATCTGACCATACAAGCGACCATGGATCTTGTGGAGCCTTTGGAGCTGCTACATTTACTTCTATAGAAGTTGTCTTATCAGTTCCTTCTATTGTTCCATTAAATACATATTGCGTTGCTTTTGTAACATTTCCATCATAACTTGAACTGTTCCAAGTAACTTTAGCACTTGTCTTTATCCCATTTGATAAAGTTATTTCAACAGTTTCAGGTAAAGGTAAATTTTGAAGTGCAGTTCCATTATCAACATATATTGCTGCTGGAGCAGCTACTGAAATCACATAAGGTGCACCAATATTCACAGTTATACTTGCTTTTGTTGTAGTTCCTTCAACTGTCCCTTGAATGGTAAAAGATTGTATCCCTGAAACATTACCATTATAGCTTGTAGTGTCCCAAGTTACATTTGCTGTTCCTACAGTTCTATTGGATAGATTTACACTAACTGTTTTTGGCAGTGGTAAATCCGATGCTGATGTTCCATTTGCTACATTAATTGAAGCTGGATTAATAACTGATACTACTGTTGGAGCTTCATTTTTTGATCTCACATATACAGTTATTTCAGCTGTTTCTTTGCACTGTTCTAGCTTTCCTTTAAAAACATAAGTTTCTGCTTTAGTCTTTTTAGGATTATATTTTTCTATATTCCAAGTAACCTTAGCAGTTCCAACTGTGCCATTTGACATTTTTACCTCTACTGTCTTAGGTAGTAAAGATAATAAATCCTCATCTGAAACTCCATTTCCTACTGTTATTGAAGAAGGATTTTTAACAGACACTACTATTGGATTTCCTACTTTAACACTTATAGCTGTGGTTTGAGTTATTCCTTCTACTGAACCTGTAAAAGTAAATATCTTTTCTGCAGCTGTATTTCCGTCATAACTAGAAGTATCCCAAGAAACCTTAGTATCCTTCCTATATCCATTTGACCATTTTACTTCCACTGTTTTAGGAAGTTGTCTTTTAACTACCTCTAGTGTAGTACCATTGTCAACGGTAATCATCTTAGCTTCAGTTATTGAAGTTACAAATGGACTTCCTACCTTGACAGTTATATTTGTAGCAATTTTTGATTGCCCTTCTAAATCTCCTTTGAAAGTATACACAGTTTCTTTCGATACATTTCCGTTATATCCACAAGTATTCCAAGAAACCTTTACAGAACTGTTTGTACCATTTGAAAGTTTAACTTGTACAGTTTTAGGTAAAGTGGTATTTAAATCACTTAAAGAAGTTCCATTCTTCACAGTTACTGCGGATGGATCTATAGCAAATACTATAAATGGATTTCCAACCTTTACTTTTATTGATATAGGTTTATCATATCCGCTAACAGTACCTTTAAGCTCAAAGGTTGTTTCCTTATCCACATTTCCGTTGTAAGTTGAAGCATCCCAACTTACTTTAGCATTAACATTAGTTTTATCACTTGTTATAGCACTAACGTATTGAGGCAAACCGACTCCTTCTAACTTTGTGCCATTGTCAACTTCTATTTGTGATAATTCTTTTATAGATTTTATATATGAATTAGCTACATACACAGTTATTTTTGTAGTTAATTTTGTTTCTTTTATTGTTCCACTAAAGGTATAGCTTTCACTTGGTTTTGCAGCAGATACATAATGAACTGTATCCCAAATAACCTCCGCTGTACCTTTTGTATAATTTGCCATAACCACATTTAATTTTGTCGGAAGAAGCTCTATTATTTCATTAAGCTTAGTTCCTTTTTGAACATAAAAATCCTCAGGCTTAACCACGCTTTTTACTGTAGTACTATTAGAATCATCAGTGCACGCCTTTACAGTTGTAACTAATGCAGGATTAACTCCCATATCTCCTAATATAAACAGTATAGCTATAAACATTGAAATAAAGCGCTTAAATTTATTTCTAGATGATTTTTTCTTATTAATTTTTGATAATTCCGCCATACTTTCCCCCCTAAAGTAAGATTTTGAACAACTCTAAACTTAGGACTATAAACGATTACACTTTTGAAAATATTTCTTTTATTGAACTTATCCCTCCTTGGCTCAATATTTATGACATGACTTTATCGGTATCAATCTTTATAATCTATCTTTACTAAAGATAGCCCTTGAAATTTTTCAATATACTTTTATGTGAAATATGGATGTACCACTTCATAATAAAATTTATATTTTCCAATTCTCCTCTCAAAACCCAGATGAGTTTTGAAAATAGTTTTCAGATTGAAGTGGTACATCTAAAGATACCGATAAAGTTAAATATAAGTGATGCTAAATATTATGATAAAGATTAGATTTGAGTTTATAATTGTAAAGGATACTACAGATATGTCATAATGTTCTATTATCCATATAAATTATAGGTACCTGTTAAAACATTTACAACGTCACTTTTTTTGGATATGCAGTGCTTTTTTTATATCTTCTTCATACCTCAGGTGCTTTAACCTCTTCAAAAGAAAAAGAGATTGTACTCTGATATTCTCAGCTTACAATCTCTTTTCTCTTAGGTTATTTTTTATTACTTAGTTCCATATACCTCAAACTCCCATAAAGAGAAGCCATATGGAGGCAAGCCTCTTAAAGTTCCATACATTCTTACATGTCTTGCTTGAACCTTATTCATTTGGATTTCATCTATATTACCATCACTATTGTTTTCTGTATATGCATCCTTCCAATCAGCTTCAGTAGGATTTGCTACTGTTGCAACTTGTATCTTATATTGCTTACCATAAGCTGCTTCCCAGTTTAGCACAACCTTATCTAAAGTGCAAAGATCTCCTAGATTTACTTCTATCCATTGAGTATCATTGAAAGCCGATTCCCATCTTGTACCTTTATCACCATCGAAAGCAAAAGATGTAGTTCCTGAAGATGCAGTTGCTGTTTTGTTTAAAGCAATATTTTCAGTTGCTACTGTTGCCTTAATCAAACCATTTATTGCTGCTGTTAAAGTAGTAACTGCATTATCAACCTCAGCTTGTGTAGCATCAACTTTATTTTTTATTGTAATTGCATTTGTTAGTGCATTTTGAAGAGTTGACCAAGAAGCTGCTGTGTAATCTGCTTGAACCTTTCCTTGAGCTTCTGTAATCTTAGAGTTTAAAGCAGTCTTATCTGCAGAAGTTGATGATACCGCTGTTCCGTATACTTCAAATTCCCATAATGAGTATCCCCATATAGTTCCTCTTTCTAAGCCATATATTCTTACATGTCTTACTTGTTGTCCTGAAAGTTTACTTGAGACTACTCCAGCCTTTCCATTTACTTCTGTATAAAGGTCAGTCCAATCACTGTCTGTTGTTGGGTTTGCTACAGTAGAACCTTGAATTTTATAAGTTTTACCATAAGCACCTTCCCAGTTTAGGTCTACTCTATCAAGCTTATATAATCCACCCAAGTCTACTGAAATCCATTGTGTATTTGAAGATTCTGACTCCCATCTTGTACCTGCGTTACCATCAAAAGCGTTTTGAACAGGTTGAACATTTGTTGAGGCATTGCCTTTTTTATTTAATGCTAAATTAGTTGTAGGTGCTGGATTTTGAGTACTATTTACATCCTTTATACTTACATCATCAATGTATATATTGTGCTCTCCAGTAGGTGTAACATTTGTTCCGTCTTCAATATAACCAAGCAGATAAGTTAAATTCATAGTTGTATCTTGAGTTGGTTTAATAGTGTATTTATAAACTGCATTTTGATCTGAAGTAATATTAAAGTTTAATTTTGGACTCCCTTGATAATTAGTCAATTCAACTATTATTGGACGGTTAACTGTAGACCATGCCTTAAAGCTTAATTCATAAGTCTTATTTGCTGATAGCTGTATATTCTTTTGAGAAAATTGAGTAGACCAGCTAAATGGTACTTTCCACTCATTATCTTTTGCACCGTGATAATTAATCTTTATATTAGCCACTCCATTTGCAATAGAATAGCTTGACCAGTCAGGTGCATTGTTCCAGAACTCCCAATTAGTATTGCCTAATGCCATGTTACCATTCAACACCATGTTGCCATCAGCCGAATAAACTGTTTGAGTAACTGTTGTTTTGTCATATCCAGTAGCTTCCACTGTAACAGTATAGCTGCCTTCAGTAGTAAATACTCCTGGTACTATCGAAAGCTTTCCAGCAGTAAGTGTATATGAACTCTTTGCTAAAGTAGTACCGTTAACCTTAACAGCTGTAACAGCACTTCCCCAGCTAGAATCTTGTCCAATTGCTATATCGATTGGTTGACCTACATTATTAGTAGTAGAATCTGCTACAAGCATTGGAGGTTTTTTCACTGGAGGATTTTTTATTTGTAAAACTACGTTATCTATAAATACATCTCCAACTGCTCCTTGAGGAGTTTTTCCAAGTAAGAATTTAAGTGCAACTGTATCATCAGCTGATACTCTAAAGTTGTATTCAAAATGCTTACTAGTTGGAGTTACTGCTATTGCTCCTGTATCAAGCCTTCTTGTATAAGAAGCATTTTCTAAAGTAGCCTGTATATCACGATTTACTGAAGATCTAGCATCAAAAGATAGAATATAGTCATATCCCTTAAATAGTTTTAGATTGGATTGGTTTAACATTACATTCCAAGCTTCACCACCAAGATTTGAAACACTTATCTTCGCCTCTCCATTTGATCCATCATAGGTAGCTGCTCCACCTTGAAGGAATTGTTCCCATTTATTTAATCCAAGTGAAAAATCACCATTTTTAAGTGGGAATAAATCTATTACTGAGTAATCAACATTATTGTTTGTTGTACGTATTAAACTAATATTATCTAAGTAAACATTTATATTCTTTCCCCCTAGGTTAAATACAAGTTGTCCTTCAGTATCAGTTACCCCTGCTGGCATTGTGAAGGTAATAGTTTGCTTTGCATTTGTAGTTGTCAAATTCAAAGTATTAGCAGTATATACTGTTGCTCCATTTTTACTTAGGAATTTAACTTCCATGTCTCTAGCTGCAGCAGCTCTAGCATCAAAGGTCAATTGATATGTGTCGTTTTGAAGAAGATTTATTCCCTTTTGAACTAACTGTACAGCTTCTCTAGTAGTACCACCATTAGAAATTACTACTCCTAGTTCTGTAGTATCTGGATTTACAGAAGCTGTTGCAGTAGCTGAAGCTGTATTGAAGTTCCAGAAGGCCATACGCTGCATTGTTCCTAGCTTAAAGCTTCCATTATAAACATGATTTCCATCATCTAAAGGAGTTTTAGCTGCATTTGAATCGTATAAAGCATCTACTTCTTGAACCTTAACATTACCTATCCATACTGCGCTGTTATTAGTTCCCATATTAAATTCCATTCTAGCAGCTATATCTGTTGCAGACTGCATTTGGAATCTATATTCATAGCTTTGTAATGAAGTTTTTAGTGGAACATCAAAATTATCTGAATATACGCCCCAACCTTTATCAGCACCACCACCAAATTTGATACTCATATTTCTGCTGGCTGCTGCCTTTGCATCAAAGGTCAATTTATAATATCTGCCTTTTGCTAAAGAGATGTTTTGTATGAGCTGAAGTGCATAGTTTTGAGTGCCTGCATTTGCAATATTAACCTTTGCAAATCTTGTATTATTAATTGTGTCTATAGCTACACTACCTGCTCCTCCTGCATCTGGTACATGAACAAAGTTCCAATTTTCAGTATTTAAGCTTCCTGTTGTAACTTCTGTAATTGGTTGATTAAAGTTAATATCATGTACATAGTTTCCATCTATAGGCTGTTTAGCATTACTTGGAAGGGTATCCTTTGCAAGCACTGGCTCTACTGGCTGCTTATATCCTCTTCCAGTTAAATTGTAAGCACGTACATAATCAACTTCCATCTTTGCAGGAAAATCACTTGAAGCTGGCTCTTTACCACCATCATAGTTACCGCCAACTGCTAAGTTTAAGATTATATAGAATGGTTTATCAAAAGGTGCTGGGTAAGAATTTTTATCTGGTTGTCCTTCACTTTGGCTAAACCAATTATCTGTAGTTTGATATAAAATTCCATCCACATACCATCTGATTTCTCCTGGTTCCCATTCTACTGAATAAGTGTGAAAACCAGTTATATCTTGGCCTGTTGGGAAGTTGTAAGAAGCTCCAGTTGCCTTGTCATTTGGGAATGGCTTTCCATAATGGATTGTACCATCTACCTTATTTAGTTCACGGCCTCTTGCTTCCATAATATCAATCTCACCTGAGGATGCCCAAGTTCCGTATTCATTATCCTTTGGCATCATCCAGAAAGCTGGCCAGAAGCCTTGTCCCTTTGGAAGCTTCATTCTAGCTTCAAACTTTCCATATCTCTGATTAAAGGTAGGACTAGTCCATAATCTTCCTGAGGTATAAGTTTTTCCATTTTTAGCTTCTGGTTTTGCTTCAATTACTAAGCTACCATTTTGCTCTTTTATATTTTCCTTTTGGTAATATTGCTTTTCGTTATTTCCCCATCCATCTAAACCGAATTCTGCACCTGTTCCGTTTTGATATGCCCATTTATCTAAGTTAACACCATTGGTATCAACATTAGTACCAGAACCATCAAATTCATCATCCCATACTAAAGACCAATCGCTCTTCGCTTGTATAGACTGTGCAACATCTGTTTTTTCATAGCCATTAGCTCTTACAGCTATAGCATAATCCTTTAACTGAGTGAATTGGCTTGCCTTTATGAGTATATATCCTACACCTTTTGTATAGTTACTACTAGCTATTGTATTTCCATCAATAGTAAGTTCAGTTATAGCGTTTCTCCATGCTAGATTATCAGCAAAGGTTATCTTTATATCTTGACCTAATTCATTTTTATCTGCATCAGGCGACAACACTGGGCCTGATGGAAGATGTATATTATCTGTAGCATCAGCTGCTTCTCCAGCTGCATCCTTTGCTCCTTTTAATTCAAATCTAACATTATCTATAAATACATCATGAACACCAATTGCTGTAGCATCTACCTTTCCAAGCAAGAATTTTAAAGCTGCTACATCATCTTTGCCCATTGTAAAATCAAAACTATAAGTCTGAACATAACTGTCTAACTTAAGTGTCTTGTCCAAGTAACGAGTATTTGTTGAATTTGCTGCAACTACTTGTATATTTCTTGGAATAGTAGATCTTCCATTAAAGTATACAGTGTAAGTCTTACCATTCACTAAAGAAAGATTTCCTTGAGAAAGGCTTACATCTCCTGCAACACTACCCACATTAGCTACATGGAATTTCATACCTCCATTTTCTACTACATACTTTGTTTCAGTATCAGCTCCAGTACTTCTTCCCTGTACAAATTCAGTCCAATTGTTTGTTCCATCTGTAAAATATCCATTTTTAAGTAAAAAGGCCTTATCTCTTGCTCCCTTTACCTCTACTCTTACATTATCCACATATACATCATGGGCTGCTAAGGTTCCATTTCCATCAACCTTACCTAAAAGCACCTTAAAGGAAGTAGTAATATCTGCAGTAACTGGCAACTCATAGCTTAAAGTTTTTTTGGTTGCTGTAATAGCTTCATTTTTAGAAATATATCTTGTTCCATTAGCATCGTCAACTACAATTTCAACGTTTCTAGCAGCAGTTGACCTTATGTCTAAAGATACAACATAAGTTTGTCCAGCGTACATCTTAAAATCATTTTGCATCAACATAACATCCCAAGGGTTGTTACCAATACTTGAAACTGTATACTTAAGTTCTCCATTTTGTACACTTGCTCCTGTAACCTTATCCCAACCATCATATCTGCCTTGTACGAAATCTGACCATTTTGTCATTCCATTTGAAAAATCTCCATTTTTTAATGCAAATTGATCATTCAATGCGAGTTCGCTACCAACAGCAGCAGCTAAGGCAGCAGTCACTTTACTAGTTATAGCATTAGTAGTAGTTGAAGTGGTGTTCGCAAGTGCTACTAATGCAGGACTTAGTCCAACCTCTCCAAGTACAAATAGTCCTGCCATAAATATGCCTACTCCACGTTTGACCCTATTTCTTGACTTTTTACCTTTAGAACTCATAAATTTACTCATAGATTCTCTCCTCTATATTTAGGAATATATTATGACTTAATCCAATTATAACGATTACATAAATCCCTCCATTCTTTCTTTTCCTTCTCATGACATGACTTTAATTATCTTAAGATTGCTGTATTATAAGTTTCTAATTTTGCTTATTCCATAATTATAACTTTTGTGCTTCTTTTTGTAATATATCTTGTTATTGTCTAAATATTAAACTATAAACTTATGAATCCGTAGTAACAATTAAAGTGATTATTAAACTTTCACCTACAGTTAAAGCAACTTAAATTCGATTATTAATGTGATTTATTTTCCATTACATGTCACAATTCACTACATTTACGATACATTATAGATACTACTGTAATATTTCACAACACCTCTTTTTTTAGATATGCACTTCTTTTTTTATATATTTATTAAATATTGTTCTATTAAAGATGTATCATTTCAATTCGAAATCTATCAAAATAAGGCTTAATAAATAGACTTTATTTGAAATTGGTATATCTATATAATAAAATACACCGATATTAATTATAGTATCGGTGTATTTTATTCACTTGATTTTTTATCTACTAAACAACACAAATGCAGGAATACAAGTTCCCAATATAGCAAGAGCTATAACAGCAATTCCACCAAGCTTATTATTATACTTCTTCAACAAGTTCATCCCATAAGTACATGTATAAAAACAACTTGCTAACATAAATAGCAGCAGTAAAACCTTCATATTAATTTCCTCCACTTATTATCGTGTTCTCATTATTTCTAATTTGCGAAGATTTGGACATAATTCCTGTCCTTCTTACATTGGCATCAACTTCAACATTTATTTTTGCATCTTTGTAATGTTTTAACCAGTTATACTCCTCAAATTCTGTGACAGTATAAAAATTTCTAGCCACCTTTTTTCCAAATCCAAAAATATCGGTATTGTATTCTTCCTGAGTTTTCCTTATAACATCAGAGACTCCTTTTTGCACAAGATGCTCTATTGACATATTTAACTCTTCAATTTTATCCAATCTTTCATAAGGAATTCTGCTTTGAATAGCTCCAACATCTGCTTCAATATTCAATTTAACATTAATAATAGGTATGTTATCTTTAAAATATGCAGTTATCTTAGGTCTTCTTCCTAATCGAAAATCAAACACTATAGCATGTTTTTTACTTTTCTCATCCTCTATTGTGAAGAAACCTCTTTGGAATTTACCTGTTACCATAAGTAAATACCTAGTTTCATATGGATTCAAATAGCCTACCATCTTATTTCCATTAAAAATTGCCGTTCCCATAAATTCTAGTTTCCTATTTCCATTTCTTGGCATTTCTCCTGGTAGCATATTATATTCAGTTTTCAGCATAGATGGATAAAATTCATCTGAACCTATAGGTAATGCTCCCTTCTTATCTAATGGTTCTAACCTTTTAAATTCATTTAAGCCAGCATAAACAGCATAGGGTTGCTTATATGGAGAAATCATACCTGAGTAAAATTCTTGAAAAGATTGTTCTGGAAAGAATCCTGAATAGTTTGCTTGAGTAGATGCAAGTTCCATAGCTTTTGCTGTACTTTCTCCTATTAAAGTATTGTTGTTTTTAATAAACTCCTCAGCACTTCCTCTACATATAATAACTTGCATTATTCTTCTTGTTTCTCTGAACCTCGCAATAGGTTCTAAGAAGTCTTGAACGCCTTCTCTTGACACCGCCTCAGAAATAATTATAGACTTTGTATGTACAAGTGAGATCCTTCTAGTTGTTGCACCGTTTAAGAGATTAATTCCTTCTAAAATAGAAGGTGCTTCAACGGTTTCAAATAATGTATTACCATTGTTTGTTTCTGCATTAGAGGAAGTACTTCTATTACTTTGAGAACCACCTCCTCCACTTGCTTTATAAACTGGGAACTGAATAGTAAGCCTAATTTTATTGTGAATTCCTTTATCACAGCCAATAACAAGTGAATATACCTGATCATCAATTTCCTTACTATCCTTAGTACACCCTAGGAAAAGAAAACAAGTTGAGAAAATTATCATTACCATTACACTAACTCTTTTCACTAGTAACCTTACCTCCTTTTTCACCACGAACTATGGCAATTAATAGTACTAATATTGGTATAAAGTAAGTAATTATCATGCTATATTGCCTAATAAGTGTAATATAAATCTCAGTGGCTTCACTTATATTCTTCGGCATAAGTGTAACCATAAAGGTTAAGTAAGCAAAAGGTAGTAAACAAGGCCTATGTCTAGGAATATTGAATGCCTTACAAAATATACTTATAGCTAAATAAAAGGTCACTGAAACATTAATTATGGAAGCAATAACCCAAATAAATATAAATATACTTTCAATTCTTTGAAGAAATCTGCTTAAATAAATTACTCTTGAAAGCTGAAAAAGTGATGAAAGATTTTCACTTCCTTGTGTATATTCAAAAGCCATTAAGGAACATGCAGTACCGATGCTTATAACAATTCCAGACAGAATTAAGCTTATTAATCCTACTTTCTTGAATTGTTCATATCCATGAAGACAATTAATTATAAATGCAAGAATAATTACCTCACTATAGGCTGATGTTCTCCAAAGTCCCATAGTAAATGCCACTTTTATACCATATCCACCTATAGGTGTCAGGTTACTTACATCATAAAGTTTATAAGGCAATACAAGTATTGTGATTAAACCTACCACTACACAAAAAAAGCCTATATATGCCATTCTTGCAATTCCTTCTATACCCACATATGAATAAGCAATAACAACACCTAAAAATACAACTAAAATAATGCTTGGCTGAGTATATGGCAAGATATATGCTATTAACATTTCGACAAACTCTCTTATAGTTGCACCTGAATAAAAGATAAAATAAGCAATAAAAATAAGTGATAAAGTTTTCCCAATAAATCTGCCTACCACTAAATCAAATATTTGAACAAGATTTTTATTTGGATATCTTCTTATTAATTGAGAAACACAAAGGAATAAGATTATACTAGTTATGCATGAAATTAAAGTGGTGTACCAAGCAGAAGTGCTTGTAGTTTTAATCAACACACTTATACTAGTATAAAAAAGTTTAGAAATTAATACCAAGGTAGTAAGACTCACAGCTTCTCTTGTTCCAAATTTACCTTCCTTAATCATCACCTTCCCCCCTATCGTAATTATAGTTAGGATCTTCCAAGGTCCACTTTCTAGAAACCTTCGGTTGTCTTTTGCTATCCAATGGATTAATGGCATCTGGCCTCTCTTCTTGTTGCCATATCGGATACCTTATAACATAATCTTTACTTTTTGAGACTTTTGGAGAAACAGGCACTGACAGCGGCACACCAAAAGATTTAATACTGACTAAATGAATACCCACTAGCATTAAAAAGCAAGTTATTCCATAAAACCCAAGCAAGGCGCCAAAAACAACAAAACCAAATCTTACTACTCTTATTGATAATCCTAAACTAAAACTTGGTATAGCAAAGTTGCCAAGACCTGTGATAGCAACGATTATAATAAGCACTGGGCTAACTATATTAGCCTGAACAGCTGCTTGCCCTAAGATTAAAGCTCCAATTATCCCCAGTGTATTACCAATTATTCCAGGTATTCTGATACCCGCTTCTCTAATAAGTTCAAACGAAAATTCCATTAAAATCACTTCAACTATTGTAGGAAACGGTACATTTTCCTTCGCTTTGACAATTGCAATAAGCAAATCAGTTGGTATCATCTCCTGATGAAAATTTGTCATAGCAACATATAGACTTGGTAATAGCGTCGCAATAAATATACCAATCAATCTTACAAATCTTAAAAGCGTCCCATAAGGAAACCTCATAAATGCATCCTCTGGACTATGAATCAATGACATAATATTTATTGGTACAATCTTAGCAAAAGGAGTATCCTCACAAATAATAGCAATTCGTCCTTCCACTATGTGTGATGCAGCTCTGTCTGGTCGTTCAGTTGTTAATATGGTTGGAACAATAGAAAAAGGACTATCTTCAATAAATTGTTCTAACATGCCATCCCCTGCATTATAATCAGTCTCAATACTGGCTATTCTCCTTTTCACCTCATCAACAATTGCTGGATTTGCAAGCCCATTCAGATACATAATGGCACATTGATTTTTATTTCTTTCTCCCATACTTAAGAATTCTGTGGTTAAATTCTCATTCTTAATAATTTTTCTTATTAAAGATATATTAACCCTTAAACTTTCATTAAAAGCTTCTTGCGCACCTGTTACAGTTCCTTCAATAGCTGGCTTCTCAACCCCTCTAGCTGGAAACCCCTTTGTTTCATTAGTCACATAGAAATTGCATTCATTAATATAAAGCACCGTGTTTCCTAAAAGTATCTCATTAATTACCTCCTTAGGTTTATTTAACTTTTGAGCTTTATTTGTTTCAAGTATACTTTCAAGGATGTACTCTAATTGACATTGTTGCTCTTTTTGCTTAAATTCATTAACATTTAATAATGGCCTTAATATAAAATCATTAACTAGCTGCTTATCTACTACCCCATCAAGATAAGCAATAAACGCCATATATTTATCTGCTATTAGAAATCTTCGAATAATAATATCTTTATTTACTGGAGCATTAAATTTTGAATTAATAAATTTAATGTTATCTTCAATTGACGTTGTTATTGTCTCATTTTTATCATTTTGTCTTTTATCATTATTATTTACTCCTGAAAATGTACTAGTGGATTTTTTATTCTGGTCATTGTTTTTTCCATTATAAGTAGTATCTGTATTATTAACCTTCTCTTCTTTTAGCTCATCAACAGTAGGTATGTAGAATTCCTTAACTTGTTTTTTATCTTTATATGAAATATAAGATAGTATTTTAATTAAAAATCCTGCTTTTTTTGCCACTACAATCACCACTCTATCAATAGAATTATAATAATATAGTTTGCGGAATAGATGGAAAATACTCATATTTTTAGCCAAAATATATTTAAATAAATTATCTTTCCTTTTACAATTGTTAAAATCAGGCAGGCGCACAAGTTTATTTTTCACTATATTTCCTAAAGATTTACCCTGATCACTTGAAAAGCTATCATAAAATTTATATACTCTCCTATACAGTAAATAATAAAAACCATGGATATAAAGAAGATATTCTTCTTTATATCCATGGTCTTAAACTTTATATTTTTATAATGACGATTTCTCCCTATAGTTTTATTCCCAACTATTAATCTGTCTTACATACATTGATTTTGCAAATACATAGTAAATTGTTTGAAGTAATAGATATACCCCAACTATAACCATTAAGTATACACTTAGATTTGCTTTTAACAAATTGCTTAGGGCTTTTATAGCAAAACAAGTATGGATAAAGGCAACTATAAAAGGTAGAAAAAACATCACCGCACATTGGGTACTTACTATTCTCTTTACTTCACTTATTGATAACCCCATCTTTTTAAGCGCTATAAATTCTTGTTTATCTTTTTGAACTTCATTGAACAGCTTGAAATACAATATACTTCCTGTTGCTACAAAAAATAATATTGATATAAAGGTCCCTATAAAGAAGGTTAAGGTCATTCCTTTCATAATCTCTACCACATCCGTTACTCTTTCATCGAACTTTTTAAGCATTTCCTTTGGAACTTCACCCTTAATTTTCGATACTGAATCTGCCGATTTCATCCAATTTTTTAAGCTATATCCATAGTAAACCTTTAGGTTTTCATCCTTTATATTAGTTTTAAGCTTATTAAACTCTTCATCACTTACTACAGCTGTACTAGCATTTCTTTCATCAGTATTAATTACGCTCCCACTAATTTCTTGTTTTATCTTCCAAGTAGTAGATTTTCCCTCTACATTTAACTTTAACTCACTTTTATCAGCAAACAGTTTTTTTGACTCACCACCGTTAAAGTTATAGGAATCTATAAATATTTCTCCAGCTTTAAGATTAATAGACGATGTTTTTTGCACCTTTGCTAGAGCATTATAATCTGTATTAGACATAATATTAAAATTCATTTTATTAGGAAAAGTACTATGTTTTGCTGTTTCTTCTGCTGACAAACCTTCATTAACAGCATTTATAAGAATAACTTTATTTTTATATGTTATTTCTTCTCCACCATCTTTAAGAATTTTTTCTACTCTTTCAGGCGCAATTACCTGATGTGAATTTACCCCCTCTTCATAAAAGCTTAAGTCCTGTGGAAAATTGGTTGTAATATTTTTTTGTATTACCTTTTGAAAAGAGTATACTGATGCAGAAGCAGTCAAAGTCACTGCTGAAAGTATTGAAACAGTAAATAATATTCTTGAATTATCTTTAAGTTTATATACTATTTGAGATAGTGTTATCATGTTGATGCCCTTATAAAAAACTTCCTTATTCTTTTGAAGTTTATTGGTAAAATACACGCTGAATTGTGAGTACAGCATAAAGGTTCCCGCAACAGTAACTATCAAGATAGGAAACATAGTAAATATTATCGCTTGGTTTGAGAACAGAGCCAAGATATATCCAATTGCAATAAGAACTATAGATAAAACTGCTTTTATTCTTGAAAATTTAGGCACTGGCTTTGCAACTCTAGCGCCTCTAAGCAACTCTATTATATTGTTATTCTTTATTCTATAGCTTGATATAAAACCTATTCCTTGAAACAATACTAAGAAACACAGTATTGTCAATATCAAAGCTTTAAGTGATATAACTAACGGAAGTTCAGCATCCAATATCAAAATTGCTGAAACTGCCATAAAAAATAGCTTCGAAAACAATACTCCTAAAAGAAGTCCTGTTGCTATAGAAAAGACGGAAACAATAAGATTTTCAAACATGACATAACTTCTTATCTGGCCTTTAGTAAGCCCAAATAACGATAAAAGACCAAACTCCTTTTCTCTAGACTTCAAAAAACTTGAGATAGAGTAGTTTGTAAATACTACTGTGAATACAAGTATTACAATCTCACAAAGATACATCGCTCGTAGCGTTCCTGCACCCATTTGCCCCATTATACCAATTTTGCCCACTTTAGGGTTTAGCATAAAATTAGCGAATATAAAGAACACCATAACCACTAAGGCATTACTTAAATAATACATTACAAATTTATTCAAATTTCCTTTTATATTTTTAAAGGCTATACTACGCAAGGTCATTGTATCGTCCTCCTATTAAAGTAAGTGAGTCCATAATTTCCTTAAAGAAAGCCTGTCTGTTGCCTCCTTTTACAATTTCTAAAAAATTCTTGCCATCCTTTATCATTATTATTCTCTCACAGAAACTAGCAGCAAAAGGATCGTGAGTTACCATCATAATAGTTGCTTTCTTTTCTTTATTTAAATTAGTTAGAGACTCCATCACATCCTGAGAGGCCTTTGAATCAAGATTACCTGTTGGTTCATCTGCAAGAATTATAGATGGATCATGTATTAACGCTCTTGCACAAGCTGCTCTTTGCTGCTGACCACCAGAAGTCTCATAAGGTCTTTTATTTAAGATGTCCTTTATATTTAAAAGATCAGCAATATCCTCTACCTTTTTTTCAATTTCTGAAACCTTAAGTTTATCAAGTACAAGCGGAAGTATTATATTCTCCTTTATAGATAAGGAATCCAGTAGGTTAAAATCTTGAAATATAAATCCTAGCTCCTTTCTTCTAAATAAAGCAGATTTTTTCTCATCAAGCTTGCTAGGATTCACTCCATTTATAAGAAGTTCTCCTGAAGACGGAATATCAATTGTGGCAAGGATATTTAAAAGGGTACTCTTTCCACTTCCTGAAGGTCCCATAACCCCAACAAATTCTCCTTCTTGAATATTTATGTTAAACATATCTAATGCTTTTACCTTTAAGCCTCCTCTTTTATCACCATATATCTTTGTTATATTTTCAGCCTTTAATATAGACATTGTATCCTTCCTTTCAGTTGCTATTTTAGTTTTCAGCACTCTGTTCAAATTAATTTTTTATTCATTCGATGCTTTAATGTACTTTGCAAAGATTTAATTTAAACAGTATTCTTAAACATTATCTAGGATCTAACCTTAATCCTATGTACTTATTATAAAAAAAATAGAGAAATCAAGGTATCGATTTCTCTTTCAAATATAATTTTAAGCTTACAATATTGAAAGGTTTCTAATGTTAAAATTTATCTATCACTCCTCCGAGACTTTAATGAGCTTCACAAAGAATTAATATGATTTTCTACAATGAGATAGCTAAAACTATATAACTATTAAAGGTTAAATATGTTCTTACCCTTGTAGAATATAATAGAGAAAGTAGTTCCGAAACCTTCTTGTGAGTTTACAAGTAGTCCGTGTCCTAAGTTGTCGCAAACTTTCTTTGATAGATGCATCCCCATACCTGTGGATTCAGAGGTTTTTCGTCCATTTTTTCCTGTAAAGAAGGCATTGAAAACTCTGCTTAAGTCTTCTTTAGGTATACCTATCCCTTGATCACTTATAGATAATGTGATCTTTGAAGTTTCTTCAATAACATCGAAGGTAATAAACTTACTTTCTTCTGAGTCAGATTTAGAATATTTTATTGCATTTATAACTATTTGGTTTATCACAAAGTAAATCCACTTTCTGTCTGATTCCACCGATACTTCTTTATTAATGTTTATCTTAGGAAATATATGATGTCTTATCATAGACTTTTTATTATCATTAATAACTTTTCTAGCAATAGATATTATATCCAAACTTTCCACATTAAAATCAAGATTAAATTCATTAAGCCTAGCATTATAAAGCATCATGTCAAGACCATGAGCTAGTTTTTCATTTTCTTCCGATATACTTTGAAACACCTCTCTTGACTCTTCATTTACTTGCTCTTGAAGTAAAAGATTAATAACCGATACTGGTGTCTTCATCTGATGAACCCACTGATTTACAAAATAGATATACTGTTTATGTGCTTCCTCATACTTTATTGTTCTATTCCCTGAAAGCTTATAAAGTTTCAACAAAATCTTTTTAAAAATCTCTTGCTCAGAGTTATTAGAACTACCTATATTAAGTATATAATCCAAATCCTCTTCAGCATTAAGTATTGAATTCAGCTGATTATAAAAATTCTTATTTCTACAATAATCATATAATAAAAAAATCATATAAAAAGCTATAGAAACTAAGAAAGCATAAAATATATTGCTAATCGGAATTTCCAATCTATTTATTATTAAGGTTAAATACATTATAAGAATAACTACACAAGTGCTAATAATATATACCGCAGTATAGGTAATTCTATCCTTAAGAAAACTTCTAAACTTCATTTATATCACCTGCCTTACATGATAATGCCTCATTTAGTAAAAAACTATATTTCTAAATTATATAATCTTATTCTCTGGGTATTACCAGTTTGCTATTATTCTGTAGCCCTGTCCTCTCTTTGTCTCTATTACATCTTTAATACCGAGTTCTTCTAGTCTTTTTCTTACCCTTGTCATATTTACTGATAGCGTGTTATCATCAACAAAATCTATATCATTCCATAAAACTTCTAGTAAGGTCTCCCTTGAAACAATCTTATTACTGTTCTTCACTAAAGAATATAATAGTTGAAACTCCTTCTTACTTAGTTCAACTTTCTTTTCCTTATACTCTACTATATTTTGATCGATATATAAAAACAAACCATTTACTTCAAACACATCACTACTGGTACTTTCAGCATAACTTCCATAAACTCTTCTTATAACTCCCTTTATTTTTGCTAACAGCACATCATAGGAAAAGGGCTTAGTTATATAGTCATCCCCACCATTTTCAATAGCCATAACCTGATCCATATCTGAATCTCTTGCTGATATAAATATAATAGGAACATTTGACACCGTTCTTATATCTCTACACCAGTAAAAACCATCAAACAGTGGTAGATTTATATCCATAAGAACAAGATTAGGATTGTTAGTTACAAATTCTGTTTTTATCTTAGAAAAATCCTCTACAAGATAAGTTTTATACCCATATCTCTCTAGATGATTTTTTATTAATTCACTTAATTTCTTATCATCCTCGATTATCATTATACTGTACATTTAGTACCTCCTGAACTTCCTATATCATATAAATATAGCTCAAGCTATCTATAGCCTCATACCATTTTCATTTTACCATATAATTTACATAAAATCAGTTTTTCCTCTTCTACCCCTCAATGTAATTATGTCCATAAAATATGCTACTAGATTACCTGAAAATGTTTTACTTAAATTCTATAAGGTTATGTAGTTGCAACTACTAGATTGAAGTATAGTTTTACTAAAAATAAATAGGCGTTATATCAACGATTTTTTATCACCAATATAACGCCCTTAATATTATAATATTGATTTGTAATATTATAAGTCCTAACCTACTTTAGTTAATTTCCATATTTGTGCATTATTTCCGTTATCCTGCCACTGATCTATCTGCGCACCACTTTGTGTTGATGCTCCTGCAACATCTAGAGGAAGATTACTAGCTTTATTCACTATCTTATATACTCCATTGCCCATGTCTTCAATTCTAAATCTTTGTGCATCTTGGCCATTATCAGTACATATCTGATATGCAACGGCACCACCAAGAGCTGTTGATCCATAAGGATTGTCAACACACATATTAGGAGCACACATTGGAACTATCTTGTAGTATCCACCACCACAATCTACAAATTTGAATTGTTGTGCTGCTGTTCCATTACTTTGATATTGCTGAAGCTTAGTGCCATCAGCATTTTTGCCACCAGATACATCTAAGTTAAGATTACTGCATAGTGCTGTAAGGGTATATATACCGTTATTTACAAGTGGCATGCTGTTTCCAGTGGATGGTACTTGAAGTGGAACATTTGGCTGTACTGGCACACCAAACATTGGAGTGCCATTACTTAGCATTGTAAATTGCTGCATTCTTATATTTCTTGTCCATCCTGATCCCTGTGATACTGCAGCATGATATACAATCCAGTTTTGCACTCCATCTGGTGATTTTACAAAACTAGCATGTCCTGGGCCATATACATCTCCAAACTTAGAAAATACAGGACCAACCTTTGTATAAGCAGCTCTGTTCATTAAATCTCCATTTGTACAAGTAAGCCTTCCTAAACAATAATCATCTGTCCAACTTCCACTTGCAGAATAGATTATATTTACTGTTGATCCGCTTACAATTACTTCTGGACCTTCATTTATATATGGTGTTCCATTCCTCTCCCAGCTTTGATCAGGTGTAGATATTAGTACTCTATCGCCTGATATAGTATATGGATTACTCATCTTAGCTATATATAAGTTTTGTGCCACATTAGTAGTACCTTCCCAACCAGACCATATAAAGTATAGTTGATTATTGTAATCTAAAACTGTCCCATCTATAGCCCATCTATCTGTAGCAGCTGCAACCTTTCCTTTAAAGTTGAAAGCTCCATTTAGTGGATTATTTGCATCTGTACCACCTTCTAAGCAATACATTCTATGATTTTCATTTGCGCCGTTATCAGCAGCAAAATAAATATACCATCTGCCTCTTACATAGTGCAATTCTGGTGCCCAGGTTTCACTTGAATATGGGGTTCCTGAAGGGGCTGTCCATACTGTTGTTGCTGTTCCACTAGTTATGCCTTCAAGAGTTGAGGATTTTCTAATAGTTATAGTATTAACACCATTTGACTGAACATAATAGTAAGATCCACCAGCTGAAATAACCCAAGGATCCGCCCCACCTCCTAGCGGATTAGTAAAAGTGGCAGCAGATGCTTTAACACCTAGATCTGGTAAACAAATTAGAAAAATCATGACTAAACATAGAAAAAACTTTTTAAACATTTAATATACACCTCTCCAAATTTGAATTTGATATATTAGGTAATGTTGTTTTTCTCTCATCCCTCCCTTGTTTAATTATTATTTTTTCAACTTTCTGTAATATCCAAGCATACATCCTATTTATAATTTAGAGATTTTAATTTAAGATAACTGAGATTAATAAAATTTACCTAATGCAACGTAATATATTGAATGAAAATTTTTTAGGATTAAAGTATCAAAAGAAATTTGTAGATTTGTTTTTAATCATGTTAAAATATCTTATATTATTGTAAATAATCATAATTATTGTGATTATGATTATAGAAAATTTTATATTAGTAAAAGTATTTTGATTTATTGAGACAGATAGACATTAAAACTACTGTATCTAAGCTTTTAGAAATGAAGATTTCAATGTGATGCTTCTTTGTATTTGGCATATATAATTTATATATAACCCATCAATCATGTTTATATACAAATATTATATTATTATCCTTACAATAATTCAATATATTTGTTAATAATTAGGTTGAAGCTAATCAAATATTTACATAATTCATCTTTAGAAAAAGACATAGTCTGTGCTCTCTTCATCATGATATTTTATTATATCAGCTTCTGAAGTTTACACAGACTTATTTTACACTCTCTTTTTATTATAGATCTTAGCTTTCTTCTATACCCTTTTAGTCCCACAATTACTAATGTGGCTAACTATGGGTATTTTCCTCTATTAAAATAGGAATCTTTAGAACAGTTTCTAACTTCATTTTATAACAATGCATTATAAAAAATCAGATAATTAAGAGCTCTTTCTTTCAATTAATTTTACAGGTAGAATATTTTCAATTTCAACTTTCTTATTTTCCATTTGATTTAATAGAATTTCAATTGCTAACTGAGCCATTTCGTCGATTGGCTGCTTTATTGTAGTTAATGGAATTGTCATTAATGAAGCAACTTCAACATCATCATATCCAATAATTCTTATATCTCTAGGCACTTCTTTACCAAGCTCCTGTGAAACCTGCATCATTGCAGCAGCTATCATATCACTGCTAGCGAATATACCATCAATATCAGGGTGTTCCTTAAAAATCTTGTAGGCTAACTTCTTATAACTTTCATATACATCTAGCTTAGTCTGCTCTACAACATGCTGAACCTTTCTTTCAAGCACAGCATTCATAAAAGCTTCATAGCGCTTGTTTGCCGGAGTGTTAAGCTCCAAAGGGCCACTTATGTGAGCAAGTTTTTTACACCCTTTGTCTAGTAATAAATTAGTAGCAAGTAATCCTCCGGCATAGTTATCGGAGGTTATAAAAGGTATATTATTCGAAAAATCCCTATCTATTGCAACAATAGGAAGAGTTGGAGTCAAATAATCTGAAGTTTCTAAGGTATGACTTCCCATTATTATACCATCAACTTGATTCCTTTTAAGCATCTCAACATAATCTTTTTCCTTTACGCTATCTTGATATGAATTACATAGCAATATCTTATATCCAGCAGCATAAGCATATGCTTCAATATAACTTGTTAATTTTGCAAAAAACGGATGTGATACATCCGGGACAATCAGACCTATAATATTAGATTTTTTTCTAAACAAAGATCGAGCTAGCTCATTTGGTTGATAGCTCAGCTCCTTCATAGCATCATAGACCTTTTTTCTTGTAGTCTCACTAATATATCCTCTGTCATTTAAAACTCTTGAAACTGTTGTAACTGTCACTCCAGCTATTTCAGCCACATCCTTTATAGTTGCCATACCAAAAATCATCCTTTTCTTAATCCGATCCTAATTTAGTTAAATTATATTATACCCCTCTATTGTTGTCTATGGTATAAACACTATAAATCTATTGGAGTAATTTATTTCATTTCATAAACTTTTATGCTAACACTAACTCCGCATCTAATAACACTCTATTACACTTCCTTCATTAATATAGATGTATAACTTATTATATATTTAGACAATTTGTTAATTGTTAACTTAATATTTTTGTCTCACCTGCTTTTATCTCTATGGATGTTTCATTAAATTCTATCCAAGTTGAAAGTGCAGCCGGATTATGGACAAAGGTAAAATCTTTAGAAAACTTCAATTTATCTAACGCATTAAGATAGTCTATTATCTGTATATTTGTTGCATACCAAACATCTTCCTTATTGCTTACATATTGACAAAGTTCCTCTATTACTTTCCAATTATTATCCAAATCAAATTCATAACTATGTCCCCATAAATAAAAAATACCTAACGAATTAAATTCTTCTTCAATAAATTTTTCAGCTATCCCCATCAAGTTTGGTGTATTATGATGAGCTGTAGGATTCCATTCTAAATAGTTTGAAGGCAAATCAAATTTGCCGTGACTGTTTACAGTTCTCGAATAAGCCACTCCAAGAGTTTCTAATACCTCAAAAACTGTTTTATTATAAGTTCCATAAGGATATGCCATCCCTCTTACAGGATATCCAAAAGTCTTTTCATGATTTTTCTTATCCTCAAGGATTTCTTTAATCATAAGTTCTTTAGTTATATCAGTTAGTGAAAGATGAGTTAATCCATGAATTGCAATTTCATGTTCTCTATATACATCAACTATCTCATTTTCATTTATTCTTTTTATTAGAAAATCGTTTATTACAAAAGACCCATCTTCGTTTTGCAGTCCAGAATTCAAGTTAAATGTAGCTTTCAAGTTATACCGATTAAATATACTAACTAGTCTTTTATCCTGAGTAATGCCATCATCATAACTTAAGGTAAATGCCTTCTTAACTCCTCCCGGAAAAAGTTGTTTTATTATTTCCATATCTATGCCTCCGTATTTTATTCGAGCGCCCAAAGTATGGCTTTCTCTATATATTCATTCCAGAAGTTCCAATCATGAATGCCTTGTCCTTCCACATAGGTATGTTTCACTTCCTCTGAAGCTAAAAATTTATGATAACTTCTGTTTTCATTTATGAGAAAATCTTCTGTTCCACAAGCCATATATATATTAGGAATAGTTTTATTTTCCTGCTTTAGTTTGCTTATAAGTGCCTCAGGGTCTTTGTCACTTCCTAATAATTTATTCAAATCTCCAAAAACTCTTGCGTAATATTTATAGTCAGCAATTGGATCTTTAAAATCCTCCGGAATTCCTGCAACATTATGAATTATAAGGGCAGAAGATAATGCAATTATGCGGCTGAAATTATCACAATATTTTAAGCCATTTCTTATTGCACCGTACCCTCCCATGGAAAGTCCACCAATAAAGGTATCTTCTCTTTTGTTTGATAACTGAAATAACTTTCGTGTAAACTCAACTAACTCGTTTCCAACAAATTCTCCATATAGCTCTCCTTTGTCAGTATCATCTAGATAAAAACTATTCTCGCCTGAAGGCATAAATACTGCAATATTGTGTTTTAGAGCTAATTCTTGAATTCTACTTCCGCAAATCCAATCAGTATAGTTCCCTGAGTACCCACTTAAAATATAAAGAGACTTCATAGGCCCCTTCTCAACTTCTTTCATTCCTGGTATCTCAATTATATCTATTGGAACAATTGCATTAAAAGTGACAATTTTCCTTAATGCTTTTGAATAAAAATTCACCTGTGAAAACGCCATTTTTTCTCCTCCTCTTTATTTGCCTATATTTAATCCCTTTAATAATGCACCTATGCAGCCATTCCTAGCTAGTTTACTAATATTAGTATTGTTAAAAATCGAATCAAAGCCATGAAAACATCCTGGATATAAATGAAATTCCACATCAACACCTGCCTGCGCCAATCGAGCAACATAATCTATTGTCTCATCCCTAAAAGGATCAAGCTGGCCTACAAATGTATATGCAGGAGGAAGCCCAGTCAAATCTTTAGCTCTAGCAGGAGCAGCATAGTAAGGTACTTGATCTGAATTGATATTTCCTAAATACATTTTCCATGCAATCTCGTTTGCCTCCCTATTCCATGCTGTAGGTAGGTTTCCTTCATTGACTTCATAACTGGAAGGCGTTATATTCCGATCATCTAGCATTGGATATAAAGGCATCTGAAATGCAACTTTTATTTCACCTCGATCTCGAACCATCAACGCAAGTGCAGCTGTTAACCCACCTCCGGCACTAGCTCCAGCAATAGCAATCCTTGAAGTATCTATTTTTAATCTTTCTGCATTATCCACTGTCCATTTAAGTCCAGCATAACAATCCTCTAATGCCGCTGGATACGGATTTTCTGGCGCCAACCTATAATCTATTGAAACCACAACACAGCTTACTTCATTAACAAAATATCCACATATACCATCATCACCATCAGGGTGTCCAAGTACATATCCACCACCATGAGTCCAAAACACTGCAGGCAAATTCACATTTTTTCTATTCTTAGGTTCATAAATTTTTACCAACAGTTCTGACTCTGGTCCATTGATCATAAGGGTAGTAGTTGATACATTTGTAGACTTTTCTATATAAGGTAATCTAAGGTTTCTCATCATATCCAAGTCCTTATTTAAATCAAACCTTACAGCACTTTGTAAGATTGGCAATAATTCTGGTAAAACTCTTTCTTCGTATGCCATAAATATGCCCCCATTTAGTCAGTAATAAATTTTTTTCTTATTGAGTTTACAAGTATATAAAGGGTTCCTTTGTATCTATAAAATATACAGGTATTTCTTTTATCATTGGAGCAAGCCATTGTGACATATATTTCATGCCAGCTTCTTCACTACGTTCATGCCCTAACACAAGCATAGCTTTATTCATATTTAACGCAGCAGCATCACGTATATAAGGGCATAAAGTCCACTCTGTGATATCACCACATACAACAACATCCAGGTTTTGTTCTTTCATTAAAACCATCGGCATTTCTTCTACTCCAAGTCCGAGACTTCCACCCCCAACTAAAATGCCAACTCTTTTACATCTTGTTTCAGGTGATCCAACAATTTGAATCACATCCATTTCCAATTTAATCTTAAAAAATTCTGCTAGTTTGTTTAAAGACATTTCCGGTATTTCATAGCAATGTGGAAACTTAAGGTCTTTAATTAAGTACTCTTCCCAACCTATTTCTTTTAACAAGCCGTCGTATATTAAATCAGTCGGTGCAGCGTGCATATGATCATGAAAACGCCATATAGCAATGCCATGATCATCCAACATCTTTTTCTTTTCCATATATATTGGATCATCTTTTAACCAATCTAATTTGTCTGTTCCAGTATAATAGGTTGGCTCATGAGTAATAATAAAGTTGGCCCTACAATCTATTGCTTGCTTGATTACATCTACAGTTGCCATAAATGTTGTTACAACGCCTGAAACCTCTAAATCATAACTTCCGCTTATTAGCTGATCGCAGGTTTCTTCAAATTTAACCCCGCCAAATTTATTTATGATTTCATCAATAATCTCTTTTACCTTCATATATATAACCTCCATAATTATTGTTACCTTTGAAGCCTACAACTTTATTCTTTTACTGCTCCTACAACAACACCCTTAATAAGATATTTTTGAACAAATGGAAATAGTATAATAATTGGTAATATACCTATTACAGCTAACGCCATACGTACAGATGTACTTGGCAATTGGGTTGCTACCGTCCCTATAGTGGACCCTGCTGCTCCCGATTTTAAGAACTGAATATTATCCATTATTCTTACCAAAAGATTTTGTATTCCATAAAGCTTTGGATTTGTAATATAATATATACCGTTAATCCAATCATTCCAGTATGCAAGTCCAGTAAATATTCCTATAGTCGCTACAGCTGGTATAGATAATGGCAATATTATACGGAAAAATATCTTTAATTCTCCTGCTCCATCAATTCTAGCTGCCTCAACAAGCGCATCTGGAATACTATTTCTATAATAATTTGTAACTAAAAATACATTGAAGGCATTCATCAAATAATTAGGTATAATCAATGCAAATATAGTGTTTTTAATATGAAAAATTCTTGTCCACATAATATATGCAGGAGCCACCCCTCCACTAAATAGCATAGTGAATAAAACTAGAAAGGAAATTAATTTTCCATACTTAAAATCCTTTCTTGAAAGTGGATATGCTAGCATAGAGGTTATAATAATACTTAGGAATGTTCCTACTCCTGTAACAAGCAACGAGACACCATATGCTCTTAGAATCATTGTAGATTGAGAAATCATGTAGTAATATGCATCTAGACTTAAGGCTTTAGGGAAAAAACTATAACCATTGGCTACTAATGTTGTTTCTTTTGTAAAAGATGCAATAAAAATTAATAGTAAAGGTGCTAAGCTGACTATTACTAAAAGAATAACTAATATTTCAGCAAAAATAATGAATGCTTTCTCACTCCGAGTTTTTAACTTATTCATTTGCTTTCCCCCTAAAATAGTGAATTTTCCGGCTCTATTTTTCTTATGATTCCATTTGCAGCTATTACTAAAATAAATCCTACTAAAGATTGATATAAACCTGAAGCAGCCGCCATTCCTGTATCATTTAGCTGCATCATTGCACGATAAACAAAGGTATCTATTGTTTGTGTGGTATCATATAATGCACCAGAATTCATCGGTACTTGATAAAATAATCCAAAATCTGAATTCATAATTCTTCCTACAGCCATTAAGGTCATTATAATTATTGTAGGCTTTAATAAAGGCAGTGTAATATCCTTTATCTGTCTTAACTTTCCGGCCCCATCTATTTGAGCTGCTTCATAAATACTTTTATCTATTCCAGCAATACTAGCTATATAGACTAAAGATGAGTATCCTGTAGTTTTCCAAAGAAAAACAAATATCAGAATGAATGGCCAGTATTTTGGTTCTGAATACCACGAAACCTCTGGTAACCCAAATACCTTTAAAATTGACTTATTTATTAGTCCTGAATCTGAATTTAAAAATGAAAAAGCAATATAAGATACGATTACCATAGAAATTACACTTGGCAATATTAGTGCATTCTGATAAAACTTTGACATAGCCTTTTTAGTTAATTCTGTCATAAGTATGGCAACAAATACAGCACCAATAGTACCTAAAATTATAAAACCTAGGTTATATAATATCGTATTTCTTGTCATTATCCAGGCATCCTTGGTCTTAAATAAAAAGGCAAAATTATCAAATCCAACCCATCTTCCTCCAAAAATACCCTTTTGAAAGTTTTGACTTTTAAATGCGATAATTGCTCCCGCCATAGGTATGTAATTATTTATTAAAAGGTAAAGTAAACCCGGAATCGTCAGCATCAATAATGGTAATGAATTTTTTGAACTCTTCCATTTTGAATTTCTTCTCATCAACTTATCCTCCTTATTTGATAAATGAAGTGAAGGTTTTCTGCAACTCTTCACTTCATCAAAATAAATGTTCTATTTTTTTGTTGCTAGCCAAGCATCAAGTTGTTTTTGTTTTTCTGCAACAATTTTATCCATGCCTGCATCCTTAAGTTTTTTGATAAAGTTTGGAATTTCTTTATCAGGATCTAGTGCTCCACAATTTAGTCCAGGTAAGTACTGATTAATTACATTCATAACTGAAGAGTATTCAGTTTTAACATTTGTACTATCAAAAGTAAATCCGAAGGCTTTAGATCTTGCTGAGTTTTTATTTTCACTTTCCATAAGCTTCAAGTCATCTGTACTTTGACCAGCCATTGAATATTGAATAAATTGATTTCCTATTATTCCACAACTAAGTTGAGCAGTATATGGTACTGAATTTGCATCTTTTCCATCTGGATATTTTACATGATCAGCATCAACCTTAACATAATCTGTACCTTCAATACCATAAATAAGTAGGTTTACTACAGCTTTATCAGAATAAGTTAAATTTAAGAACTTCATTGCTGCTTCTGGTTTTTGGCTAGATGAAGCTATGCCCCAGCTAACAGCATTTACATTTGTAGTTGACAAGTATGGCTGCGATAATCTTATCATTCCCATATTCTTTCCTGTCACTGCTGAAATTTGAGCAGCTGACTCTTTTCCTGCATAGCTTGCCACGTACGAGAAACAGCGATCCGATGAAATAAGCTCACTAGCTAAAGTATTTGTAGTAGCTGCATCTTTAGAAAGGTATCCCTTATTGTACCACTCTCTAGCTATCTTTACCTTTTCCTTAAAGGCATCAGTTTCATAAAAATCCAAAACTTTAGTGCTATCTCCAATTAAAACTGCTGTTGGTTTAAATAAATCATCAGTAAGGTAGTCTACATTATCGATTGTGTGCAAAACACCTGAAATTCCTTGATTTGTAGGTGCAACAGGAATCATATTGGGATATTTCGCTTTTACTTTTTCATAAAGTGCATCTAAGTCATTTACAGTTTTAATACTATCTGGTGATATTCCTAATTCGTTCATTATATCCACCCTATACACTAAATTAGGAGCAATAGCGGCACCTTTATTAGATGGAACTGCATAAGTTTTACCATTAGACTTAGTAGTTTCTAAGAAATCATTACCTACAATCTGCTTTGTTTCTTTACCATACTTGTCAAGCAAATCATCCAGTGGCATTAATTCATTCTTAGAAATATATTGATTTAAATCCCCTAGGGTATGAAATACATCCAGCTGCTCTCCGCTTTGTATAGCTAAATTTACTTGTTGTGAGTAATTTGATACACTGAGCGGCTTTAATTTTACTTTGACATTTATTTTGGGAATAGTAATGTCATTTATAGCTTTTTCTACACTTCCTAAGTCTTCTGAGATTTTATTAAAGGTTGTAAATGCATAAACAATTTCATCTGGGCTTCCATTTTTCCCTGATGAATTAGCTGATTCTTTTGATTCACTGTTGCCACAAGCAGTTAACGCTGTAGTACCAAGAGCAACAGCCATCAATAGACTTAAGATTTTTTTTGATCTTTTCATATGAATCCCCCTTACACTATTTAGTGTTAGCCTTTTATTTGTTTTTTCATCATACTTATATTATAATTTTCATCATTAGTAAACGCTTTCAAAAACAAGCAATAGTTTTTCAATTTTAAGTGTTTTTTCTAAATAGCAATAATTTTAGGATGAAAATTACTTTTCATCCTTCTTTCTATATGAATATGGACTCACTCCAGTGAGCTTTTTAAATATTGTTGAGAAATATGAAAAGTTATCGAATCCTACCTCTGAAGCAATAATACTTATACTAGTATTGCTGCTTATAAGTAATTCTTTAGCTCTTTCAATCCTACACTGGTTAATATATTCCTTAATAGCAATACCTACTTCAGCTTTAAACAACTTAGCCACATAATCTGGTGTTAGAAAGACTTTTGCAGCTACATCATTTTTAGTAATGTTTTCATTAAAATTATCATGAATATATTTCTTTGATTTTTCTATTATACTTTGAGACTTTTCTGCTTCTTCTGCATAATCAATAGTTTTTGTTACTATAAAGTGTACCCATTTCATCATATCAAAGATTGAATTATCTGCAGAAAAATTTAGTTTTTGTGATATTTTATCTGAAAATAATTTATGAGCCTGTATCTCTCTTTTATACAAAAAAGCATATATAATCTGCATAAAGTCCTGATGAATGGAACGCATAACGGAAACATCAAGATTATTCTTAGCTACTAGTAACTCCAATTCTTTCTTAATATAATTAACTATATTTAGTTTATCTCTTTTTTCCAACATACTATTAAGTAAGACTGTATCAATACTATATTGAGCATTTAAAGTTAAAGAATTTTTTTCACCTTGAAAGAATACCTTACTTCTAAAAATGATGTTGTTTTGATCCATTTCTTCTAGCTCCACTCGATTTTTCCCAAGCGAAGTTATTGGTGATTTACTACCGATATAGCATGTAGCGCTGCACTTTAGATATTTCTCATACTTTTCAATTAAACTTATACATTGCTCTTTTATTTCTTCAACGGAATATTTGTCTTGTATTACTATAGCAACGTTATGATTCCTTTCAGTAACATAATGAACAGTATAACCCAAATCAAATTCATCTATCAAAACTTCAGATAGTATTTTTTTAAGGGAATACTCAAAAGTTTTATCATCAAGAACTATAGTTTGATTTTCTGATTTTACTACACTAATTAATACCAAATAGTACGAAGCATCAATACTTAGTGGAATTTTTCTCCTTGATATTTCCTCTAAAACTATCTCCTCTTCTGCAGGTATGCTGAAGAATAAAAGCTCTCTACAAAAATTTTCAATCATTAATCTTTTGTTATCTAACCAATACTGTCCGTATTCACTATATCTATGAAGATAACTTTCTTTTTTAATTTTTTCAACAGCTTTTAAAATCGCCATTTCAGTCTTATCTATATTAAAAGGTTTCGTTATATAGCTTATTGCATTGTACTCTAAGGCAGTAGATGCAAATTCAAAGCTTTCATGACAAGTTAGAAAAATGAATTCGCTTTTATAATTATTGGAACGTGCCCATTTTATAAGATCAATTCCAGTACCTTTTGGCATTTCAATATCACATATAACAATATCAGGAACCTTTTCTTCAAAAAGTTTTTGAGCTCCGATAACATTATGTGCCATACTGACTTCATGGATTCCAAACATAGACCAATTTATAGAATCCCGTATTACTTCTGCTGTAAGCAAATCATCCTCTACTATTATTAATCTCAATTTCATCACCTTTCTCTAAAGGAATTACTATTTCAACTTTTCCTCCCATGGGCTCTTCATTAGAAATCTTTAGAAGATTATCTTTTCCATATAATAATTCTAATGTCCTTTTAATATTTATAATCCCAATTCTATATCCATCAGAGATATAAGCACTGCTATCATCATTTACTTTTTTTATAATATCTTCCGGAAACCCCTCGCCATTATCTTCGATTATTATTCTTACAGAATCCTTTCCATCAAAAATACACCGCTCTGTTTTAATAAAAATTGAAAGCATATCTTCCAGTGTCATTGAATGCTTAAATGCATTTTCTACAAAGGTAAGAATAAGAAGTTGTGGTATATGTTCCTGCTCAGTAGATTCTTCTATATCAATAATATAGAACACGCTATTAGGAAACTTTATTTCCTGCATATAGAAATAATCTTTTATACGTTCAATTTCTTCTTTTATCGATACTTTATTCAATCCACCTCTGAACATATATCTTAAATGATTGGATAGAGCATCTATAAATTCTCTAATTTCCTCATTTTTGTCCTTATAGGCTAAACTATGTATAGTAGTAAGTGCATTAAGAAAAAAATGAGGTCTAATCTGCGTTTGTAGATATCTTAATTCTGCTTTATTAAGTTCCAATTTTTCTTCATAGGCACTAATTTTTAAAGTCTTAATCTCTTTTATCATAGAATTGAATGAATGAATTAAGGTATTAAATTCAAGCGAATCTACCTCCTCATTAACACGATATTCGAAATTACCTTGTTCAACCTGTCGCGTTCCTAATACTAATCCCTTCACAGGCCTTAAAATTTCCCTATTCAAATAGTAAATTATATAAGGCATCAAAATCAAAGAAACAATTCCTAAGATTGCTATGAACCATTGAATATATCCAAGTCCTAAAAGCACTCCTTTTTCTTCAATTAATGTAGAAAGCCTTGCTTTACTTGAATCTACTCTAGTTGAAACCATAATATATTTATTATCAAAGTTATTTACTACTTCGCTTTCATTTGCCAATTTAGATGGTATATCTGTAAAGTTTATATTCCCTGCTTTAGATAAAGAATTACCTAAGCTATCAGTTAAAACTATTTGCTCGTCTATATTCCCACCCTTTAAGTCCACAAGAGCCATTAATGTATCGGCTTTAATAAATCCAACAATAATGTTATCCGAAAATCGGTACATTTTAAAGAAGAACCATTTATTATCGAGCTTAATTGGAGACCATAAATCTTTTACAGAATATCTTCTATTCAACAAATCTTTCCTAATAATATTGTCTAGCTCAATTTTTTCCTTCGATGTAACCCTACTGCTTACACTCATCAAAAGTAAATCCGCTGATGAGTTATATATAGAATAAACATCAGTAGTTTTGCTTATATTCATTCTTTCTATTAAAATATCCTGTAATCTTTTAGTTTCAAAATATCTGGTACTTTCATCACCATTTTTTAAATCAACTTGATTATTTATTCCTAAAACTATTTCATTTAAATCATTTATTGCATTATCGAAACAATTATTCATATTGTTAATATGAATTCTCATTTCATTCATGGCAGAGTTTATAGTATTATTCTTAACAACATATAAAGAATAAAAGTTACTAGTAACTAACACCAATAAAAGCAATATAATTACAGTCACTGTTCCTCCAGTAATCCTAAATACTAAAGAATTTTTATATTTTCTTTTATCAATCATTGTATTGCACCTACTGTTAAGCATTAGTACAGTTTGTACTTCGCTTCTATTATTTTCACAACATTATATATTATTATTGTACCTGCATCAAGAACTTATATTATGTTTATACTAAGTAACCTTCTACGTTAAATAGTTATTATAAATAAATTTTATCATTAATGTTCTAGTAATATATTTTATGTTTGACAAACACTTTAAACAATTGTAAACAAAATGGTTAACCATTAATTTCAAATTAAAAGTTAACCAATGTTGTCGATATTTATACTAAATATTGAACTTCCTTTCTGTCATCATTAACAAAATTAATTATGGCTTTATATGTATTCAAATCTATATTCAATGTGCAATATTTATCTTCCTTTTTCCATGATAACCAAACTTGATTCTTACCAGAGTCTAATATCTTAAACTCTCCATCAAAAGCATCATATTCATTTCGGAATCTTATAAGTTTTAAAAGTCTCTGAACAACGTCTTTTGTATATGCTTCTTCGATTTCTTCAAGACTGAAATTATGACGATTAATCTCACGTCCTTCACCAGTTTTTCTTACAGCTTCCAGATCATTTTTTCCAGCCAAAAGTCCTACATAGTACACCTGAGGAATACCTGGAGTAAAGAACTGTATTGCTCTTGCTGCTATATAAGCGTCATCATCACAATTTAATACAGAATAGTAGGAACACCTTATCTGATGAACATCAAATCCATCCTTTGATTTATGCTCATCTGATAAGATAAGACTTAGGTTTGATCCTCTTTCCAGGCATAGATTTATTAGTTTTCTAGCTTCCTTAGTGTCTATAAGCTCATCCAAATCTGGCTTAACCGGAACTCCATCATGGCAATCTAGCATAGTAAATTGATTACTAGGTCTAGTCCTAAGATACTCACATAAATCCTCACTTGACCTATTTATCAAAGTATCTAATATTCTATAAGGTAATATAAAATCATATATCCAATATCCTCTTTCAGCTAACTTATATTGAATTGAATAGTGTGCATGCACCTCTGGTAATAACTCAATATCAAAGGAATCAGCCAATTTCTTTATCCACTCTAGAAACTCATAAATTTCAGGTTCCACAAAGAAACAGCTAGTTCCAAGTTTTTTAATAACGTATCCAACAGCATCTAATCTCACTATCTTAACATTATTTCTACTAAAATTCTCAAAAAAAGCAGTAAAAAGCTCCTTAACTCTCTCTGATTTTATATCTAAATCAATTTGTTCTGATGGATCAGTTTTTCCAAAGGTAGTCCAGATCTTTTCTTCCTTACCTGTTTCTTTTATTGTAAATGTTGAATATGGCAATGGCCTTCTAAGAAACATTTTATCTATATCCTCTTGTACAGGCCTTCCATTTTCCCAAAGTTTATTAAGAGTTATAAAAAAATCAGCATACTCTGATTTTCCTCCCTTTTTAAGAAAGTCTTGAAAATACCCTGATTGCCTTGATATATGATTAACCATTAAATCCACCAATACATCAAAGTTTTCACCTATAGCTTTTATGTCTTTCCAGTCACCAAATCTTGGTTCTATTTCTAAATAAGTAAGCGGTGCAAATCCTCTGTCTCCTGATGATGGAAATGGAGGTAGGATATGAACTCCCCCCTTAAAAATATCTGAAAAATATTTTAAAAGTATATCATTCAATGCTTCTAAATCTCCACCTAGTGAATCTGGATAGGTTATAAGTTGTACCTTATTCTTTACTGCCATATTTATCTCTCCTTTATATTATTTAGATTTACTTTCTATAACTTGTACATTTCTTTTATTTCTTCAAGCTTTGGTAGTTCTACCACTGAGCCTGTATATTTAAGCTTATAAGCACTAACTGCAAAACCTAAATTTAAAGCTTCCTTTATGGTATGTCCCTTAATAAGTGAAGTATAAAAACCTGACCAAAAAGCATCTCCTGCTCCTGTAGTATCAACAACATTAGTGGCTAGTGTTGTGAAAGTTATAGTCTGTGATCCATTTGAAGCTATAGCACCATCTTTACCTAAGGTCATAACAACAAGTTTTGCTCCAAGCCTTAAAAATTTATCTATTTGATTTTTACGGGTATCCCTTCCAAACAATCTTTCAGCATCGTCTTCTGAAGGTTTCACTATATCAACCTTATCTAGAATTGACTTAATATACTCTGGTCCATCTTCACCTTTTTCCCATATCATAGGATGATAATTTGGGTCAAAGGAAACAAGTACACCATTCTTTCTTGCTTCCTCTATGCACTTTTCGATAGTACTCCTAGATGGTTCCTTTGATATAGGCCAGCATGAAAAATGAAAGATTTTAGAATTTTTCAATGCCTCTTGCAAGCTATCAGTATAAGCTAAATTATAATCCGCAGCTCTATAAAAAATTGGTATAGGGCTACTTTTGCTTTTTGTAACTAAAACCATGCTTGTTGAATATTCAACAATATCTATATAACTTGTATTAATCCCAGCATTTTTAATATGATTTATTAAGAATTTACCCAGGCCATCATTTCCAACCGCAGAGGCAACTAACGAATTAATTCCTAACATCTTTGTATTCATAGCAATATTAGCTGGTGAGCCCCCAAAAAACTTATTATAACTATTACATTCAAAGTCATCACCATAATCTGCTGAGATCATGTCTATAAGCAGTTCTCCTACAGTTAAAATGTCATTCTTCTTATTAAGAAAATTTATTTTATTCTCAAACTCAAACATTTTGCTTTCCCCCTTATTATATGTCAACCGATTGACATAATGCGTATAATAATAACCATATAAAGTAATAATTATATGGTTATAGCGTATATTAATAAAATATTATATTTACAGTATATGACTGCGAAACATATATGTCAACTGGTTGATATATAATCTTTTCTAATTACTTTTTTATATTTTTTGCCTGTACATTGCATAATCAGCTTCTTTTTTCTCACCTTTGCCCTCTTTCTATTTTCCATAGATTTAAAGCTGCATTCTATTAATTTATCCTTAATTAATATATGGAATTGGAAAATTATTTTAATTTTTTTCATTTAATTGTTAATTTTTGCAAGCAAATAAGCCACCAAATGGTGGCTTTCATAAAATTTGAAGGATAACTAAAACATTCAAAAACTTATCTAATTGGATTTTTATACTCACACGGAACATTGGTCTGACACAAACTACACTGCGAAACACCAATTTTATTTGGAGCTTCTACATAGGCACGCTGATAACATTTGATTTTATCATGTCCATTCTTAGAAAGAGCATTTGCAGGGCATCTTTTTATACAGGCACCACAAATTCCTTTATTAAAATACACACAATTTTCAAGATGATTAGTAGCTTCTCTTACATCCGGCTCTAACTTAAGCTCTGTCAAAACAGATAATAGCCTTATTGCAGTACCTTTTTCAGAAATAAAACCATCATTTAAACTAAAAGTTCCAAGTCCTGCTGCATATGCAGCATGGCGTACTGACCAATTTGAAGATGGTCCTACTTTATCAGAAATTAATTTTTTAAACCACTCAGAATCTTCTGGAACTATAGTTTTATATCCCATCTCTGATAACATGCTAATAATATATTTATATAATTCTTTCATATCAAAATCTGGAATATGACTCCATTCTTTTGACGCCCACTGTTTCTCTTTTCTATTTGCCATTCTAATTTTTTCATTTATAGGCAAAACAATGCCAATTACAGTTCCACCATGATAGCTATCCTCGCCAAAAGCTTTCTCATATATCTCCCTAGGCGTAAAATGCTCTTCACCAATTATTGTTTTATACTGTTCAAACAATGGATCATCTGCTGATGCAAATTTAATTATAGGTTCATCAAAAATTCTGTCATCAGTTTCAATATTCCAATTGTCTTCACTGCTTAAAATATAATTAGTAATTTTGTTTTTTATAACCTCTTTCATTAGGATACCCCCATATTTAAAGATTTACCTATCACAGACACGTTACATTTATAAATCCAACTCTATATATTCAATTTATGGATTGCCCATTCTGCCATTTCTCTTACCTTTTCATGACTATCTTTACAAGCTTCATAAATAGATTCTTTATATTGTTCTTTATAATTATTTACCATCGCATTTATAGCATTAGCTTTCCACTTCCAAACATCTTGTTTTGGAATATACCAAAACTTTGGCTGCATTACATTTTCCAAAAAGTCATAGTCCATTTTAATGATTTTTTTTAGGGATATTTCTTTACTCAATTCTTCTAAGTAAGGAAAATCCTCTGCTTCTTTCCAACGATTTATATTCATAGGACATACATCTTGACAAGCATCGCAGCCATAGACCCAATCTCCGATTTCTTCTTTATATCTTTCATTGGGCATATCTCTCCCCATAAATGTAGTTATACACGAAACGCAGGCCATTGGATTCATAGTATATGGCTGAGATAAAGAAGCTGATGGGCAAGCTTTTATACATAAATTACACTTATCAGAACATGGTCTTAGGTTTGGTGTTTCAATTGCTTCAAGTTCCTTATCGATAAGCCATGCTTCTAAATATACCCACGATCCATTTTCAGTGTAAAAGAAATTGTTCCTACGAACTATTCCAAGTCCAGCTTTAATTGCTGCCCAGCGTAATGCAGTAAAGCCATATTTCCTCTCAGTTTCTGCCCTAAGCCCCATATCTTGAAGAGCCTTTTCAAAGCTTAAACTATCTTGAAAGTCTTTAGAATTTTCATCTGTCCTACTATCAACTAAGTAATATTTAGCTACCATACCTTTTAAATGTTCTGGAATCTTATACTTTCCGTATCTCCTTACGCATACTACAACAGATTTTGCCCAAGGATGTGATTCTTGTATACGTGCAAATTTGTAATAACGATCATAAAAAGGCTTAGTGTGCGGAAGTCTTTCTATTCTTTCATCAAGTTTTTCTTCATAACTATACATATCAGATACTTTAATAATTCCACACTTTTCATATCCCATATCTAATGCTGCATTTTTTATTTGTAATGCTAAAGAATCCATTTCCAACATTCCTTTCAATAATATATAGATTTCTTACATTGCTATAACACGTTATTTTTTATTTTAAGAAACAATAATTGCGTTTAATCCATACCAATTTTATAAATAGGCAATTTTTTATTTTTCGTGTACATACACGTAAATGTTAAAAAATTTTTTGTTTTATTTTTCTCATCACCTTATATGCATATACATATACTATCATTATTAAAATTCATCTGTCAATGAGTTAAAATTAAAAATTGGGGTATTGCATTTAAATTCTACTAAAAAATATAAGCCGTATAAAATATCGTACTCAAAAATAAAATAACTTCAAGTATATTAAAAGGAGCCTCCAAACAAGGAGGTTCCTCACTTTTCTTAATGCAGCTTATAAATACTCACTTAGCTGAAAAAAGTCCTAAATTAAATTTTATCTTACTAAACTTGTTAAATATTCAACTGTTTGCGGATCATAATGTGAGAAGAATAAACTTTCTTCTTTATCTAAAGTAGCAATCAAATCCATATCTTCTTTTGTTAGTTCAAAATCAAATACGTCAATATTCTGAATCATTCTTTCCTTATGAACTGATTTAGGAATTACAACTACACCTCTTTGAATAAGATATCTTAAAGCAACTTGAGCATTTGATTTATTATATTTATCTCCAACTGCCTTCAATGTTTCATCAGTAAATAGATTGTTTTTTCCTTCAGCAAAAGGTCCCCAGGACTCAATTTGTACTCCATACTTCTTCATTATTTCATGTGAGTTTGCTTGTTGATTGAACACATGTGTTTCAACTTGATTAACTGCTGGAACAACTTCATTAAACTTGATTAGGTCAATTAATCTGTCTGGATAGAAGTTACTTACACCTATTGCTTTAAGTTTTCCTTCTTTATATAGTTCTTCCATTGCACGATAAGTTCCATAATAATCACCAAATGGTTGATGGATTAATAGTAGATCTAAATAATCTAGTTGAAGTTTCTCTAAGGATTCTTCAATAGACTTCCTTGCCTTTTCATATCCGGCATTAGAAATCCATACCTTTGTAGTGATGAATAATTCTTCTCTTGGAATACCACATTTTTTAATAGCTTTTCCTACTGCTTCTTCATTACCATAAGCTTGAGCAGTATCGATTAAGCGATAACCTGCCTCTATCGCATCAAGTACACATCTTTCACATTCTTCTTGATCCGCAATTTGAAATACTCCATACCCTAAGATTGGCATCTTGACACCATTGTTTAATTCTACAAATTCCATATTAATTCTCCTTTACTCTAATTTCATTCTACTCTTTGTATTTGATTAAGCAGAACTATCTTTACACAATTTAGATAGCTGTGTTAAAGTTAGTGTATACCATTCGTGTAACTCGAAGTCAAGAATTTAATGAAAAAATATATCAGAAATGAAAAACTATATTTCGTTTTTGACTATGGAAATGAGGTAACTATGTATACAGTAAAAGAGATATCAAAGCTTCTTGATATGACGGAACATACAGTAAGATATTACACAGATATGGGACTAGTTCCTACCTTAAAACGTGATAAAAACGGAAACAGACTTTTTGACGAACAATCTAAGAATTGGCTTATAGGTATAAAGAATCTTAGAGGATCAGGTATGTCCATACAAGCAGTTAAGGACTATGTAGATTTATGTCTCAAGGGTGAATCCACCATAGAAATAAGATATGAAATTATTTTAGAGCAAAAGAAGAAAATAGAAGAACAATTAAAGGAAATGAATGAACGATATAAATATATTGAGAATAAAGTAACCTGGTATCTAGACATAATGAACCACCGTATACCAGACAATAGTAACCCTGGAGAATGGAGTACTTCTAGTTCAGAATCAAAAGAGGAAGAATCCATATCCCCAGATTCCATTGATCACGAAGCTTCATAATTTTTTTCTGTATAATGAAAAGCACACTGATAAGATTATCAATGTGCTTTCTTGTTTTTTCTATGCGTACTGTATAAGAAAGATATGCCCTTCCTTATTATAAGATTTCTACATACCCTTCTGTCCCATGTACACGAATTCGCTGTCCATCTTTTATTAGTTTAGTAGCATTTTCTACACTTACAACTGCTGGCAAGCCATATTCACGTGCGATAACTGCTCCATGGGTCATCAGTCCACCAACTTCGGTGACTAGACCTTTTATGGATACAAATAATGGTGTCCAGCTAGGGTCCGTAAAAGAAGTAACTAATATATCTCCAGCTTCTAGATTAGCATCTTCTAGTTTTAATATGACACGTGCTCGCCCCTCTATAACTCCTGAAGAAACAGGTAGACCTACAATAGCTCCCTTTGGGATATCTTCTCGTTTGTACTCACCTGCAATGATTTCACCATCAGATGTCATAACACGTGGTGGAGTTAGCTTTTCATATAGTTTATACTGGTCTTTTCGTTCTCTTATGATCTTGTAATCAAGTTTATGTGTGCTTACCGCATCGCTAAGTTCTTCAAGAGTAAGATAGTATATATCTTCTTTATCATGAATAATGTTTGCTTTCACCAGTTGTTCAGCTTCTTTAAGTAAGGACTGCTTATAAACAAAGTAGCGACTAACCATTCCATACTTTGGATACTCACGGTAGCCAATGAAATTTCGAATTAGGTCAATCATTCGCTTTGTCTCTTTGGCTTTTTGTTCACCATCCGGTAACTCCTTCAATCTATCTAATAACTCTTGCTCTTTTCTCAAAGCTTCCTGTCGCCCCTGCTCAAATTTCCTATTGCCAGCATTAGGCTCAAAGTTTTTGATGTTACTTAAAATCATGGGGATAAGTGTAGTTGGTTTTTCACTCCAGCGAGTTTTAGTAATGTCGATTTCTCCGCCACAGCGCATCCCGTATTTTTTAAGATAATTATAGATAGCATTTTGGGTTTTCTGTCCCCCATCAAACTTAACTATTTTCTCCAAAAAGTTATCATCTTTTACATGTTCTAAATAATCAATTAGTTCTGGATAGGGACGAATCACATCTGCCACATCCATTAATTCTAGACCCATTTCCGAAGTAATATTGTTTGGTACAGACTGAGAAAGTGTGTCTGCTACGTTTTTTTCACCTAACCATTCATTCATTTTTTCATTTACCCATACTGAAGCATTTATAGCAGCCATAAATACAGCAGAACTTTGTGGGTCAAATAAAATCTTCTTTAACTCCTTAATATCTTCAAAGATAAAATCAAATAAATCTGTTCCTGATTTTCTTTGAATATTTTGCTTTAACTCTTCTATGGATGTTTGACTTTTATTAATTAAATCAGATACTATTGTAGGTCCATTTTCTACTTTTGACTCTGTCCCCGCAGAAGCCATACCTTTATTGCTTTTGCCTGAACTTTTATTCTCTTTATCTTCTGGTAAAGATTTTATAAAATCTCCTCGCTCTATAATGGTCATAATTGCGTCTTTTGTCAGTGGATCGTGTTGTCCCATATTATTTAATAACATTTTTCTACTGTCTGGTGAAGCCAACATTTGTGCCACATCAACAAACAACCTTCCACCAGCTTTAAACCTATGTCCAAAAGATATTAACTCCATTAAAGACATACCCAATGGTTTTAATGGATCAGTCATCATTTGTTGATGCCCCACAGATAAGTAAACGTGATTTTCACCATCATTTACTTCAGGGATCGGGTATAAAGTAGTGATTGGACGACTCTGCACTATATAAAATGTATCATCAACCAAACACCATTCGATATCCTGTGGATGACCGAAATGTGCTTCAATCTTTCTTCCAATATACTCAAGTTGCAAAATCTGCTTATCAGTTAATACCTGGCTATCCTGCAACTCAGAATCAATCTTTTGTTCTTTCGTACCTCCATCTTTTAACGCATAGATAGCTAGCTTCTTGGTAGATATCTTTTTATCTGTAACTTTACCCTTGCACACTTTATAGACATCAGAATTCACCAAGCCAGAAACCATGGCCTCTCCAAGTCCAAAACTGGCATCAATGGATAACACCTTCCTATTTGAAGTAATTGGATCGGCAGTAAACAAAATTCCTGCAGCCTGTGAAAAGACCATCTTCTGAACCACCACAGACAGATGGACTTTACGGTGATCGAAGCCATTTTGAAGGCGGTAAATTATTGCTCTTTCTGTAAATAAAGATGCCCAGCACTTACTGATATGCTTTAGGATTGCCTCTTTTCCAATAATGTTTAAATACGTATCCTGCTGCCCAGCAAAGGAAGCTGTTGGTAAATCCTCTGCAGTGGCACTGGATCGCACTGCATAAGCCTCCCTTTCTCCTAGCCTTGAAAGAAGGTGGGTGATCTCTTCACTAATATCTTCAGTGATGGCTATACCTTCTATGACCTTGCGAATCTCACCACTAAGCTCAACTATTTCATCCCGGTCTTCCACCTTTAAAAGTGATAACTGATCAAGTAATTCATTAATCGACGACTTTTCCCCAATAACTCTTTTAAAGGCTTCGGTAGAAATACAAAAGCCATCTGGTACGCGTATCTCTTCAACTCTAGAAAGTTCTCCTAGGTTCGCGCCTTTCCCACCAACAAACATGATTTTTGTTTTATCAACTTCCTGAAAACCAAGCACATATGAACTCATGTTTTTACCTCCTTATTTAAACCCACAATTCTTCAAATTCCTTGAATTATAAAATAGTAAATCTCATTTGTTGTTATTGAATTATAGCACTAGCACCTGAGAACAAACAGTCTTTAAATAGAATTCTATTTATGTTATAATTAAAGTGGGGGTAGTTTTATTTTCAATAAAGTAAACCTCAAAAATGATAACATAATGCTATTCTCATCCTTATCATATCTTAATTTTTTTATGATTAACTACAATCTTTCCCTATCTAAATACTTTTCTAATGCTCCAAGTAGAGTTTTAACTGATACTTATTGACTCATCTTAAAATGTGTTTCCCAAAGTATATTTATACAATAATCAGAAGATAAATTTTCACTTTTTTACTTTAAACAAATGTATAGAACCAAACTGTCCATATTTCTGTATAAACGTGCACAAAAATTCCCCCAAACTATCTGTCTGAGGGAAAACACCGTTCAATATTTATTTTAATTTCTTTCATGTTCAGTTATTTGCGTTGCAATACTTTTTCAATCTGTCCTAAATAAATTCTATGATATGTTGATGTTTCTTTATAATATTCTTTAAACAACTGCTGTGAATCAAAATTTTCTTTTTTTACATCTGTATGATAAACTTTTTTGCAAACAAAAATTGTTTTTGCCTCTTCAAAAATAATAGTATTTTCAAATGAAATAGGATGTAGTTCTGACTCAGCTACTTTATCACATTCATTGCCATGCAGTCTTCCACAGATTTGTAAAGCAGGATGGCGAGGAACGTCAAAGAAAGATACGGTAAAATAATCGTTATCCTCTACAAACTTATAAGAGTACCTGTCTGGGTGAACATATACCTGCATCATTGGTTTAAGAAAAAACTTTCCACACATCACACCAGTAATAGTCATCATGTTGAATTTGTCTTTAGTTCCAGCGGTTAGAAGCGCCCAATCCTCAACTTTAGTAAATGGATTAAAATCAAAGTTCTTTAAAGATATCTCTTCAAAATTCACTACAAACTCATCTCCTGTCTTAAACTTTGCTATATTATACAATGGAAAACAACTTATTTATTATCCTTGGTTAATCTTACACTTATACTGTTCCCCCCAAGCCCACAATGAATCCAAGATAGGTTTCAGACTAAAACCGTCCTCAGTAAGAGAATATTCAACTCTTGGTGGAACTTCTGCATAAACCTTTCTATCTACAAGACCGTCCTCTTCCATCTCTCTTAATTGCTGTGTCAGCATCTTTTGGCTTATAGAACCAATAGATTTTTTTAACTCTCCAAACCTCTTGGTTCCTCCAATTAAGTCTCTTAATATTAATACCTTCCACTTGTCTCCTATGAGTAAAAGAGTTGTTTCAACAGGACAGGCAGGTAATTCCTTCTTCATGAATTATCCCCTCTTTCTTTTAATTACAAAAGCATCCATTAGTTACTTTTAGGTACCTATAGCACTTTAAGGTGCTTACTTGCGAACAAATACTATAGCATTTATTATATGATTGTAGCCGTCAAAAATCAATTTAATTTAGGAGAGATGTTAAAGATGAATGAAGTAGTAAAGTTTTTACAAGAAAATCCTGTGCAGTATCTCGCTACAGTTGGGCGCGATGGAAAGGCAAAGTGCCGACCTTTCATGTTCTGTTTTGAACAAGAGGGCAAGCTATGGTTCTGCACTAATAATACTAAAGAGGTTTATAAGGATATTAAAGAAAACCCATATGTTGAAGTTTCTGTTTCCAGTCATGCATATGCATGGATTCGCTTGAATGGCAAGGTTGTAATTGAAAACAACATAGATGTAAAAGAAGCATGCATGAACAACCCTATTGTAAAAGGCCAGTATCAAACTGCAAATAATCCAATATTTGAAGTGTTTTACCTTGATAATGCAAAGGCTGTTATAGCTGACTTCTCAGGTAATCTCCCTGCAGAATATTCTCTTTAGTTTAATAGGATGCGTACCTTTGCTAAAATATAATGAAGTGCCCTGGTTATGATTTATCATACAGGAGTGTTTAATTTAAAGATAAGTGATAAACTATCACCATATTTTATTTGACAGGAAAACTGCCTGCATTGTGGATTATGTCTTTAAACTTGTCCTTCTAACGGTATTAAGTTACTAACCATTTAATTATAGAAAATCTGAAAGATTAAAAATAGTAATAAAAGCTATAATGAAAAATAAAATAATAGTTCTTTCTATGAAAGCCTATACTTTTGCTATCATTAAGGAGATTACCATGAAAAAAGAACAAGTTTTAAATAAATTAGTAAAATATCTCGTAGCTGAAAATAGAGAAATAGAAGTTAAAGATATTCCCTCTGATTATATGAAAAAAAGAAAGCTTCTCAGAGCTTTAATGAATATAAGAGATGCTGAGCCAATAGATTCAGATATCCTTGAATTACATGATGAATTATTATCGGAGGAAACTAAGGAGAAAAATCCAGTTGATCCATACAAGCTACCTACTGCATATGAGGTTTTTAAAGGAACAAAAATATCTTTTCCTGAAAAATTAGTACTTTGGCAGGGAGATATTACTTCTATAGCTGCAGATGTTATAGTTAATGCTGCTAATTCAAAGCTTCTAGGATGTTTTGTGCCTATGCATAGATGTATAGACAATGCTATACATTCAGCTGCTGGCATAGAATTAAGGCTTGAGTGTAATGAAATTATGCAGAAACAAGGATTTGATGAACCTACTGGTGATGCTAAAATCACAAATGCCTATAACCTTCCAAGTAAATATGTGCTTCATACCGTTGGTCCTATAATATATGATAAATTATCCGAGGACGACCGTAGACTTCTTGCATCCTGCTATACCTCCTGCCTAAATAAGGCTAGTGAGTATGAAGATATTAAAACAATTGCCTTTTGCTGTATTTCTACAGGAGAATTCAGGTTTCCAAAGAATATTGCTTCACAAATAGCACTCAATACAATCTGTAACTGGCTTAAAACAAACCCAGACAGGTTCCATAGAATTATTTTCAATGTATTTACAAGGGAGGATTATAATGAATACGCAAATCTACTTAGATAATATAAATAAAGCAGCCAAACTTATTCAAGAAGCTGATTATATCCTCGTAGGTGCTGGGGCTGGTCTTTCAGCAACTGGAGGATTAAATTATGGTGATAGTCAGCTATTTAAGAAATGGTTCCCAAAGCTTTCAGAGTTTGATATTGATACTATCGGTGAGGCAATCTCCTTTTACTGGAATGTAGATGATTCACACAGAAGAAGTTTCTGGGCATACTGGGCAAATCACATTAATAAAATACGTTATGAGTCACCAGCATTAAAGCCATATCTAGAATTATTTGAAGTATTAAAAAACAAAAATCATTTTATTATAACAACAAATGTAGACGGGCAATTTATTAAAGCAGGCTTTAATAAAGAAAATATATTTGCTCCGCAAGGAGATTACGGTCTTTTTCAATGTGACAAGCCTTGCAGTGACGAACTTTATGATAATAAAGTATTCGTTGATAAAATGATTGTTAATATGGATACTGATAAATTTGAAGTTTTAGAACAAGATATACCCTACTGTCCTAAGTGTGGCTCATATATGTCTAAAAACCTTCGTGTAGATGATACCTTTGTAGAAGCTCCACACATGATAAAACAAAAAGATTATACGGATTTTGTTAATAATTCAATGGATGGGAAACTAGTGCTAATAGAGTTAGGGGTTGGGTTTAATACTCCTGGTATTATTCGATGGCCCTTTGAAAGAATTACAATGAAGCATCCTGATGCTGTTCTTATTAGATTGAACATGGACTATCCAGAAGTTGATAAACAAATTATACACAAAAGTTTATGTTTTGATACGGACATTATGGATATAATAACTGATATTAAAAATATGCAATATAAATAATATATGCCAGCTATGGAATTAAAACCATAACTGGCAAGTAATTCTCCCAAACTATCAGTCTGAGGGAATGTAAAATATAGTTTACTATTCTGTGTATACTTCTTTTGCTAATCTAAATACTGCCCACGCATTAGGCCATCCTGCATAAAACGCTAAATGAGTGATGATTTCTGACATCTCCTCAGCACTGACACCATTATTCTTTGCATTAAGAATATGATATTTTAGAGAGCTATCCAGTATCCCTTTCGACATCAATGCAGTTACAGTAATGATACTACGATCTCTTAATGATAATTTATCTTCCCTTGCCCAAACTTCTCCAAAAAGAACATCGTCGTTTAATTCAGCAAATTTCGGTGCAAATGATCCAAGAGCATCCCTACCTGCTGTTTGTTTTTTCATAACTTTATTCCTTTCTATATATATTTCTTTTCCTGTCATATAAGTTTTGATCAATATATCTGAAACGCATCATATTTTAAAACTGCGTCAAAGTATTTACCTATATTTTCAATAGTAATCCTTCACCACACATCAGTGATCAGAATCGCTAATTAGAATACAATGTTCCGTTTATTCAGCAACATACGCAGCTTTTAAAATTTCTAAAACTTCCTCTGCTGTTAACACTTTATATCCTCCTAAAAGCACAGTTGAATTTGCAATTAGTGGAAGCATTTCTTCTGTTGCACCAAGTTCCTTAAGGCTAGTTACTATACCACATTCTTTTATGAACTTTTCCATTTCATCAATACCTTCTAAAGCAACTTGTTCCTTTGTCTTGCCTGCTTCATCTACACCCCATACTTGCTTAGCAAAACGAACAAATTTATCTAAGCCAAACTTATATATATATCTGTAATATGGAAGTGATACTGCTGCAAGTCCCATACCATGTGCACAGTCTGTGTAAGCACCAAGCTGATGTTCAATCATATGAACTTCCCAGTCTTGAGCTTTGCTTAATCCCATAATTGGGTTCATTGCAAGTGTAGAACTCCACATTAAATTACTTCTTGCTTCATAGTTATTAGGGTCTTTCACTGCGATTTTTGAACTATTGATGATAGAACAAAGAAGTCCTTCAATCAAATAATCTGAAGTTACATCATCTTCACCTGAGAAATAAGCTTCCATTAAGTGTGACATCATATCAAAAATTCCACTTACCATCTGATATTCTGGTAATGTAAGTGTATATTCAGGATTCAATATTGAAAATTTAGGATTCATCTCTGATGGAAAAACACGACCCATCTTAAGCCTCATATCATCGTTAGTAATTACTGATCCCCCATTCATTTCTGATCCTGTTCCTGCTAGTGTTAGAATAGATGCAACTGGTACTATTTTATTATCTACAGGTTCAAACTTTAACCAGTAACGTGTCCATGCATCACCTTCACAATATGCAGATACAGAAATTGCCTTTGCACAATCAATTACTGAACCTCCACCAACTGCTAAAATCAAATCTACACTGTTCTCACGTACAAGAGTAGCACCTTCCATCACCTTTTCATAAGTTGGGTTTGCCATAATTTCAGGTAATTCCACTATGTTCTTACCACTTTTTTTCAAGATAGCTACAACTTGATCATAAAGCCCATTCTTCTTAATGGCACCTTTTCCATAAGCAAGCATAATGTTCTCACCATAGCTTGCAAGCTCACTGCTTAAGTTATCTAAAGCATGTTTCCCAAAATATATTGTTGTTGGGTTCTGATAAGTAAAATCTAAATTCATTCTTTTCTCCATTCCTGCACCTCTTTGATGCATAAATTAAATTTTTATTTTTTACAATTTCATCAATATAGTTAATGATATTTGAGACTTCAAATTAACTAATATATTCTATCTAAATCTTTACTCCTACTATTTTAGGTTACCGTATTCTTCATCAGATACATGCTCTAACCACTCATTAGATGAACCTTCTGATGGAACTTCTATTGCCAGATGTGCAAACCAGCTGTCTGGAGCAGCTCCATGCCAATGTTTTACTTCTGGCGGAATATTAACCACATCTCCTGCATGTAATTCTTGAGGTTCTTTTCCCCATTCCTGATAATAACCTCTACCTGCCGTGCATAAAAGCACCTGTCCCCCCTTATGGTGAATATGCCAGTTATTTCTACATCCTGGTTCAAAGGTTACATTTCCGATTCCGATTCTTTCCATAGTCAGCATGTTTAAATAGCTCTTTCCTATAAAGTACTTTTCAAACATTTTATTTTCATCTCCCATAGGAAATACAGTAGCTGCTTTTAATTCTTCTAAATTTTTCATTAATATCCCCTCCAAAATGTACACTGTTTCCTGCATTTAAGTTGCATTTCTACACATATTCAAATACTCAACAAAAATGCTATGCTTTTATCCTAATACCTAAACCTTACTTTAGGTCAAGCACTTTTTTATTTTCCAAAAAATGGTTGAGCAAAAAAATTCTTGACTTATAGTTAACTCTAAGTGCTAGTATAAGTATGATATTTATTCATATCTTCTTGAATAAAATAATGATGCTGTTAAAGCACCGGATGAAATTAAGTGTTTATCCATCCGATGCTTTAATGCGCTTACACAAAGAAATAATAAATTTAGTTCATACGAAAGAGGGTAAAAACATGGCAAATATATTAGATAAAATATCAAATGTTTCTGATATAAAAAAACTAACAACTGAGGAACTTAATATTTTATGCTCTGAAGTGAGAAATGCTATATTAACTAAAGTTAGTAAGGTAGGTGGACATCTTGGTCCAAATCTAGGAGTTGTTGAGCTAACAGTAGCCTTACATTATGTATTTAACTCCCCTACAGATAAATTTGTATGGGATGTAAGTCATCAGTCTTATGCTCATAAAATTTTAACTGGAAGAAAAGATGCATTTCTATTTGAAGATATATATAAAACTGTAACTGGCTTTACTTCTCCTAAGGAAAGTGAACATGACTTCTTCACTATAGGTCATACTTCAACTTCTATAAGTTTAGCTTCAGGTCTTGCAAAAGCTAGAGACTTTAAAGGAACAAAGGAAAACATTGTTGCAATAATTGGTGATGGCTCTCTAAGCGGTGGTGAAGCTTTCGAAGGTTTAGACAATGTAGCTGAATTTAAATCAAACTTTATTACAATCATTAATGACAATGAAATGTCTATAGCTGAAAATCATGGTGGAATCTACGGCAACCTTGCCCTACTTAGAAAGACAAAGGGAGACGCTGAACTTAACATATTCAAGGCTTTAGGATTTAAGTATGTTTATATTGAAGAAGGAAATAATGTTAATGTTTTAATAGAAGAACTGCAAAAGATTAAGGATATAAATGAACCTATAGTTGTACATATCCACACAGTTAAAGGTAACGGATATTCACATGCAGAAACTAATAAAGAAAGATTCCATTGGTCAATGCCGTTTGATATTGAGACTGGAAAGACTTTTGCTCAAAATACTTGTGAAAACTATAAAAGAGTTACTATAAATCATATTACTGAAAAACTTCAAAAGGATGATAGAATTGTTGTAATAAACGCAGCTGTTCCTGGTGCACTTGATCTAGTAGAATTTAGAGAAAATCATCCTGACAGATACTTTGACGTAGGAATTGCAGAAGAACATGCTATTGCCTTTGCTTCAGGTTTAGCTTCTCAAGGAATGAAGCCTTTTGCTTTCTTCCCAAGTACTTTCATACAAAGAACCTATGACCAAATATCACAGGACTTATGTATAAATAACAATCCTGCTATAATCATGGTTGAAAATGCAGGAATCTCTGGTAGCGATGCAACTCACCTTGGAATATTTGATATACCAATGATGAGTAATATTCCTAACTTAGTATATCTAGCACCTGCTAATAAAGAAGAAGTAACAGCAATGATAGACTGGGCAATGGAACAAAAAGATTTTCCTGTTGCTATAAGAATATCCTCTTCTCCAATTAAGGAACTAAAAAACAAACTTTCTCTAAAATATGAATTAAATAAATTTGAGAAAGTTACAGAAGGAGAAAAGGTTGCAATCATAGGTCTTGGAAATTTCTTAAGCCTAGGCGAAGAAGTTTCTGAAGAATTGCAAAAGCAAGGAATAACTCCAACTTTGATTAACCCAAGATTTATTACTGGAGTTGATGAAGATATGCTTACCTTATTACTTAAGAACCATGATACTGTAATTACTCTTGAAGATGGTCTCTTAAATGGAGGTTTTGGGGAAAAGATATCTAGATTCTTTGGTCCTACAAAGATGAGAGTTTTCAGTTACGGTGCTCATAAAGAATTTACAGATGGTGTGCCTATGAATGAGCTATATAAGAGATATCACTTAACTGCAGAGCAAATTGTTGCTGACATCTTAAAATAAATTTTAAATAGATTTTGTTTTATATAGATGAACCACTTCGTAATAAAATTTATATTCTTAAATCGAAGTGGTTCATCTATATTAAGGTTGGATAATACCGTATATTTCCAACCTTACTTTTTCAATACATGTTTTTTATATTAATATGTATGATTGATCTTTTCTTAGATTATACTTTTTTCAATTATTGATCTTCCTGTTGTAATAATTGTTTGTTCAACGCTGTAATTTGGTTTCCAGTGCAATATTTTACGAGCATTATCACTACTCATTTTATAATTAATCCCTAAATCTGAACTAGTATACCGAGCCATTGAGCTAAATAAGGCTGCAAATTTCAATATAAAACTAGGAATTGTTCTATTTGGTATTTTCTTAGCTGCTTCACCAAGATGATTCTTTAAAATCATACCTAACTGTTTCATGGATATGGCGTTATTGTTAGAAATAATGAAACGTTCTCCAGCAGCATTAGGTGTTTCTAATGCTAATATATGAGCTTTAGCTAAATCACGTACATCAACTATCGGAAAATACAAATCAAAAAATCCTGGTAAGTGACCTGATAACATCATAGCTATTAATTGATTAGAACCAGTGGCCTTCTTACCAAGAACAGGTCCCATAACTGCTACTGGCAAAATAGTTGTAAATTCCAAATTTCCGCCCGCTCCCTTAATAAATTCCCAAGCGCTTTTTTCAGCAAGAGTTTTGCTTTTATAGTAAGCATTAAGTTTTGTGTCATGCTCAAGATTACTCCAATCTTTTTCAGTAAATATATAATCATTTCTTGCTGCTGTGTACCCCATGCCCGCAGCACCAAAAGCGGAAGTCATCACTACTCTTTTGACACCGGCATCTTTAGCTGCTCGTAAAACCCGCAATGTTCCTTCCTTAGCTGGTATAATCAGTTCATTTTCATCTTTTGGCATAACTGATGGAAGAGGAGATGCTACATGTAGTACATAAGTAACATTTGCTACAGCAGCTTCCCACCCAGTATCTTTTGTTAAATCTGCTTCAAAAAATTGTAATCTTTGGTTAGTAGTTTGTCCAAGCTCTGCTAATGCTGTTCGAACTTCCGCTTCTCGTTTAAGCGAACGAACTGTGGTGTGAACGGAATACCCCTGCTTTAGTAATTCAGCTATAATATATGTTGCAATATAACCTGATCCTCCAGTAACAAGTACAGTTTTTTCTTTTTCCATTTTTTTACCCCTTTCAATTTATTAATAGTTGTGATTTGATTAAGATTGTTATTCTTTTTGATTTTAGGTACCAGTTAACCCAAACCATGCTATTTAGTAAGTTATGGTAGTTTGACAATTTAGAACTCTTTTATCCTATCTATAAGCTGTAAACCTAAGTTTGTATTTATCTTATCATTTGATTTATACTAGTAATAGGAGTGTAATTATACTAGTATTATTACTACTACCATAAAGAAAGGCGCTAATTACTATGGATAATTCAAATCAAAGATATAAAGAATTCGGAGATTTTTTAAAAACTCGTAGAGCAAAGATATTACCCTCACAAGTTGGTTTACCTGAAGGCACACGTCGCCGAACCCCTGGCCTTAGACGTGAAGAAGTTGCTTCTCTTTCAGGAATCGGTTTAACATGGTATACCTGGATTGAGCAGGGCCGCCCTATACAGGTTTCTACGCAATTACTTGAAAGTTTAGCAAGAACCTTAATGCTTGATAATCAGGAGACCATACATCTCTACACTCTTGCTGGGCAAGCACCACCAACAAGCTTTCCAAATTACGATGAATCTGTTGACCCGATGCTTCAACATGTACTGGACAGCTTAGAATTTTCTCCTGCATTAATTATGGACGCCCGCTTAAATGTGATTGCGTGGAATGATGCAGCTTCAAAACTCTCCTTGGATTACAGTAAAATCAGTCTTTATAAGCGCAATGTGCTCAGAATTATGTTTACAAACGAAGAATTTAAAGAGACATTTACTGATTGGAGTTCTGCTGCACAAGGGATGATTGCAAGATTCCGTACTGTCTACAGTAAATTTATAGACGATCCTTGGATCGAAGAATTGGTAAATGAACTTAAAAGAGAAAGCAAAGAATTTGACTTGTGGTGGTCAATGCATAATGTTAAAACAGAGGATACTAGATTTAAGACAATTATTCACCCAGTTTTAGGCAAACTGGATTTTGAGGAAACAAGTTTATTGCTTGCCGATAATACCAGCTTAAGAATGACTGTATTTACCCCTATGGCTGAGACAGATACAAAAGAAAAGATAAAACAATTTATAATGAGAGAAACGATATAACGTCACACTGACACTATATGCGCTATATGCCAAATTAATCTGTTCTTAAGAAGTTAAACTATTATCTTATAAAAATAAGTATTTTTAGACCAGTTCATTCTTAACCAAATCCTTGCAACTTGTCTATTTCTTCAAGCTGATCCTCATTTAGTGCTATACCTACTAGAGTTAAATCCAAGTCAATATTTTTAATTATTTTAAAAACTATGTTTAAAGGTCGTTTTTATGACTTATACTAAAAGCTTATTAGACATTAGTTAATCTTTGTCTAATAAGCTTCTTCAAAGCAGTTTTTTATTTGAAATTATAATTGCTTAGCATTGCCAAAATTCTTTTATACATACGCTTGTTTATAAATGGCAACACAATCATCTTTAGTCATTTCTGTATATCCAACTGCAAACTGTCCCGGCATTGTGTAGATAGCATTTTCAGCCATTTTTTCAAATTCATCTGGTACAACTCCATAATCGGACATTTTTAAATCTGACACACCACAGGCTTTCATTAATTTGTCTAACGCAACAATAAAGTCTTCTGCTTTCGATGCATTTTCCATACCAATAAGCTGAGCCATTTTGACAAATCTCTCATCACATACGTGCTTGTTAATCCAATAAGTGAAATATGCCTTACTGAGCATAATTAATCCTGCACCGTGAGGAATATCCTGATGATAAGCACTTAATGCATGTTCTAGTGAATGCTGGCTTGAAGTAGATCCTACAACCATCTCAATGCCAGATAGATAGCTTGCAAATGCCATATGTTCTCTTGCTTCCATATCGCTTCCATCCTTTACAGCTCTCTCTAGGTATTTTCCTACATTTTTCATTGCAGTTTCTCCTACCATATCACTCATAAGGTTAGCTCTCTTTCCGATGTATCCTTCAGCACTATGGAAGAATGCATCAAAGCCTTGATAAGCTGTAAACTTGGGTGGCACGCTCTTCATAAGTTCCGGATCAATAATTGCAATAGCTGGAAATAATCTCAAATCTCCCACACCAAGCTTTTCATTCTTTTCATTTGTTATAACACCTGCAGGATCTGCCTCTGAACCAGTACCTGCTGTGGTAGGAATAGCTATAATTGGAAGTGGATTATTGGGTGCTTGTTTTTTACCACCAGAGCCTGTTGCTACATAATCCCAGAGATCGCCTTCATTTGATGTCAAAAGTGCAATAGCTTTTGAAGCATCAATGCAGCTTCCTCCGCCAAGTGCAACAATGAAGTCACATCCATTTTCCCTTGCTATCTGTGCGCCTTCTTCAACGATAACTTTCGTTGGGTTCGCCTGTACTTTGTCAAAAACAACGCTTTCTACTTCAGCCGTTTTAAGTTCTTCCAACGTTTTATCCAAAGAACCATTTGTTTTTGTTGACTTTCCATTTGATATTACTACTAATGCCTTCTTTCCCGGGATACGTTGTGTATGCAGATTATTTAAAGAACCTACCCCAAAGAGTGTCAATGTTGGTAAATAAGTCATAAATGCCATAACTTCTATCTCCTTTTAATCAAAAATTTATACTTTAAAGATTCTCATACTCGTCGTCAGTAACTGGCTCCAGCCATTCAGTTGAAGAACCTTTCGGCAATTCCTGTCCCATAGGAAAAGCACTTGGATTATTATTTGTATTCATTATTAATTCCTCCTATTGTGCCTTTGCAGCAACTTCATCAATAATATTCATCGCATTCAACGTACGTGGATAGCCGATGTATGGCAAACATTGTTCTACAACCTGATACATCTTTTCCTTACCATTACCAATACCAAAGTTTCCCATTGCATGACCACGTAGCTGATTCTCACAACCGCCCTGTGCAAGAATATAGCAGAAGGTAATCATCTCCCTCTCCTGATTATCAAGTCCGGTTCGGGTGTAATAATCTCCAAAACAGTTATCCGCCAGCCAGTGATTTACATTTTTTCTTAAAACCGGACCGTTGGTCTGTCTGTAAGCCATTCCTGCACCAAACAACTCTACCTGCTTAGCTAATCCTTCATCAAAGCGACTTTCTGCATTTGTGGTAGTTTGTTTTTCAAGTGGAAGTTTGATACCGTGCTGCTGCATGATTTCACTTGTAACAACCACATAATCATAGATACGGCCAATTCCCAAATAAGCCGTTGCCTGATAAACAACCTCACGGATAGCTACCGGGTCAATACCTGCATTTAATGCAGCATGCAGCATATTTCGATATTCTCCCATGCCCTGACATCCGAGCAATACAGAAAGGATACATAGCATTCGCTCTTTTTCTGTTAGACTTCCAGCATTAACTACTTCATTCTGAGAAAAGTTTGCAGTAATTTCTACCCATTCCGGATCACTTACTGCCAAAGTGCATTCTACTCCTTTAAAAAGTTCGTTCATTCTTTTCTTTGCTACTTCATTCATATTAAAACCTCCACTTTTTACTTATTCTGGTTATTAGCTTCTATAATTTCCTTCAGCTTTATATGCTCGTTTCGGTATCTTGCATCAGGATTTTTTTCTGGTATGGTAAGTCCGATTGCTTTCTGCGGACAGGCATGTGCACAAGCCAGACATGTCTGACAGTTTCCTGGTATATGAACGGCTTTTCCATTTTCTATTTTGATTGAGCTGGATGGACAAACCTTCTCACAGATGCCGCATCCTACACATTTTTCTCCTACTTTTAAAAGATGCTGCCATGCATCCGATGGCATTTTGCTCATATTTCCAAGAAATTGCTTATGTGCTTCTCTATCAGTATCTGTTACTTCAGAAATCATATTCTTTTTGTTTTTAATATCTTCCACGATTTCAGCAATATGTTCACCCACCTTCTTATCAAGCAAAATCTGCTCATTCATATCAAAACTTGGAAGCCAGTTATCTACCACAACAATGATATTGATATAGCTTGCTGTTATCCCACATTCTTTACAAAGCTTATCAGCCAGTTCTGCTGCACCGCCATGACGATTTCCATAGGTTAGAATCATATAGAAATATTCTGTGTTAAAGGTGCTTTTTTTCAAAAATTCCTTTACCATAGGTGGAACCTCATGCCCATAGACAGGAGATACAATACCAATGCTCTCATCTCTAAAGCTTAATTTCTCCTTATTTATAATCTGTGGAATGCTAACTAGTTCGTCATCGATATGTTTTGCTACATAAAGGCTATTACCTGTACCTGTAAAATAAAATAACATCTGAAACCTCCTTGAATAATCTTTTTCTTCTTGTTATAATCCGATTGTATCAATCGGTTGTAACAACCGGTCAAGTGTTTTTGAAAAATTTTTAAATCTAAATTTCTAAGCGAAGAGGAGAATGAAATATGTATACGATGAAAAAAGTTTGCGAAGCTACCGGATTGACCTATGAGACATTAAAATTCTATTGTAATGAAGGTCTCGTACCTAACGTAAAACGTGATAGGAATAAGCGTCGAATTTTTGATGACAGAGATTTAGCATGGATAAAAGACCTGAGCTGTTTAAAGAAATGTTCTATGAGTATTGCAGATATGAAGGAATATCTTGCACTTTGTCTTGAAGGGAAATCATCCATTCCATCTCGTCAGGTAATGTTGAAAATAAAAAAAGAAGCCTTACTCTCCCAAATTGAAGAGATAACCGCTTCTATTAATTATATTGAATGGAAACAAGGCTTTTACAAGGATGTACTTAGTGGAAAAACAGAATACATCAGCAATCTAATATAACATTTGTGTCTCATATCTTTACATCCTCTTGATATAAAACACAGAATGACATTTCATCACACTTTCGGATACCAGACTCTGTCCTGCAAACTGGTAGAATAAGACCTATTCTTTCATAGTAACGTAGTGGTGTTAGTATAAAGCAGTGGACACATTAATTTGAACTAAGTATTCAAATAATTACCTATACAAAAAAGCAGTGTGAATCTTATTTATTTAAGACTCACACTGCTTTTAGATAACTTGTCTTTATTTTGGAGGCATTATAGTTGCAACACCTATCAGTACTTCAACACCATTTTGATTTGTACATATAGTACTTAATTTTATTCTATTCTTATCTTCAAGCTTCTCTATAACCTCAACTTCAGCTTTAATTGTATCTCCTATCTTCACTGGAGCAACAAATTTAAGTTCTTGTCCAAGATATATTGAACCTGGTCCTGGCAATTGCATACCAAGTACTGCTGATACTAAACCGGCCGTTAACATGCCATGAGCAATTCTACCTTGAAACATTGTTTTTTCTGCCTCAACTTGATTTATATGAGCTGGATTTAAGTCTCCTGTTATACCAGCATACAAGTATACATCTGTTTCTGTAATTGTCTTTTGAAAAGACGCTTTATCACCAATATTTATTTCTTTTATAGTTAAACCCTTCACTTTCAATTCCTCCTTTTATAAGACTTTTCCCATTTATCAACTAATACACAAAGTACTTAATTAAACAAAATGTAATATGCTTTGTAAAGCTATTAATACAAATACAGTTCCTGTCTTAATACAAGTGATCATGAAAATATCTTTATATGATTGTTTGTGAGTTAAGCCTGCAATTCCAAGTAGAGTTATAACAGCACCATTGTGAGGTAAGGTATCCATTCCACCTGATGCCATTGCAGCAACACGATGAAGTAATTGTGGATTTATCCCAGAGCTATTTGCCCAAGTTAAATATTGCTTACCAAAAGTATCAAGTGCTATACTCATTCCACCAGACGCAGAGCCTGTAACTCCTGAAAGTACGTTTACTGTTACTGCTTCTGAAAGTAATGGACTACCATTTGGATTAATGTTAGTTAAAGCATGAGCTATGGATTGAAATCCTGGTAAAGTTTTAATAACATTACCAAAGCCTACTTCTGACGCTGTATTCATAACAGCTAGTAGCGATCCAACTGCACCAGCATTAATTGCTGAAGCTAAATTACCTTTCATACGCTTTGGATTAATACAAACTGCAAGTAGAATACCAAAAACAAGTGCAATCATTAAAGCCCAGTTATTCATTGAACCTACAACACTAGCCTGTGGGATATTATAAGGAGCTTTAGTAACCCAAGAAACTATATCCCATTTAGGAAATACTAATTTTTGCAAGGCCAAAGTCACTCCAAGTACAGATATTAATGGTAATGCTGCTATTAATGGATTTGGTAAACTTCCATCTTCAACAAGTATTGGCTCATTTTTATGGTTATCTCCATAGCCTTCTCCATTTGCTTGAGCTATACGTTTACGCCACTCAAGATAAGATACTCCGCAAACTAAAACTATAATCGCACCTAAGGTTCCAAATATAGGAGCTGCATAAAGATCTGTGTTAAAAAACTTCATTGGTATAGAGTTTTGAATTTGAGGGGTTCCTGGAAGTGCATCCATTGTAAATGTGAAGGCACCAACTGCGATAGTCGCAGGAACCAGTCTCTTTGGAATATCTGCTTCTTTAAATATTGATGCTGCAAATGGATATACTGCAAATGCAACAACGAAAAGGCTTACACCACCATAAGTTAAAATGGCTGCTGATAAAATTACAGATAACATAGCACGCTTTTTACCCAATTTTTCAACTATAAATTTAGCAATAGATTTTGCTGCACCAGATTGCTCCATAACTTTTCCAAATACAGCACCTAATAAGAAGAACGGAAAGTAAACCTTTACGTAATTGCCTAAGTTAGGTAAGAATATTTCCGTATAGGTTGGCATTATTGCCATTCCAGAAAATATAGCTGCTGCAATTGCAAATATAGGTGCAAAAACAATAACTGAGAATCCTCTATAAGCCATAATCATTAATAATACTAAGCTTAATATAATACCTATAACCGCCATATAAAAAACCTCCATTTATTTATTATTTTTTATTTAATAACCACTTTTTCTAACCATAGTTATTTTTCACATTTAGAAGTTACTTGAGATTCATAAGTTCATCCTTAAAGATTCTTACATCCATGAGCTTTAAATTCTGTGATATTATTGGTCTAAAATCCATTTGATCCAGAATATCTTTTTCTAAATTTACTCCCGGAGCTATTTCTTCTAGTTCCACTCCATCACTGGTCAATCTAAAGACTGCTCTTTCAGTTATATAAAGAACTGATTGGTTTACTTCTCTTGCATAATCTCCACTAAAAGTGATTTGCTCAACATCCTTGATAAATTTCTTTGATTTACCTTCATTATCAATGATTAGCTTGCCATCAGAAATATTAATCTTAAGTCCTCCTGCAGTAAAGGTTCCACAGAAAACAACCTTTTTTGCATTTTGAGTTATATTTATAAAGCCACCACATCCAGCTATCTTAGGACCGAATTTGCTTACATTGATGTTTCCTTTTTCATCACATTGCGCAAGCCCTAAAAACGCTACATCTAAACCTCCACCATCATAAAAATCAAACTGCGATGATTGATCTATTATACTATCTGGATTAATTGCTGCTCCAAAGCTCAGACCACCAGCAGGTATTCCTCCAATTGGACCAGACTCAATTGTAAGTCTCAAGGTATTACCTATATTTTCTTCATTTGCCACCATAGAAATACCCTCTGGCATTCCAATTCCTAAATTTGCGATTGCATTTGGAACAAGTTCCATAGCACAACGTCTGGCTATTATTTTTCTTTCGTCCATAGGAAGGCATTTAATAGAACTAGCTGGCATTTTTATTTCTCCACAGAAAGCAGGATTAAATGCTTCTGCAAAGGTCTGCATGTGATCTTCTGCACTAGCTACAACTACGGCATCTACAAGTATTCCTGGAATTTTTACAAGTCTTGGATCTAAATTTCCTTTTGATACTATTTTTTCAACCTGAAGAATAACTTTTCCACCTGAATTCTTTGCTGCCTGAGCCATTGAAAGACCATCAAGAGTTGCAGCTTCCTTTTGAAGACTTGCATTTCCTTCTTCATCTGCATAAGTAGCCCTAATTATTGCTACATTTATAGGAAAAGCTTTATAGTAAAGATACTCTTTATCGTCAATATTGATAACCTTTACAATGTCTTCAGTAGTATAGTCATTTAATTTTCCGCCTTCAACCCTTGGATCTACAAAAGTTTTCAAACCAACATGAGTAATTGTTCCTGGCTTTCCTGCTGCAATATCTCTGTAAAGACTTGATATTACTCCTTGAGGAAGATTATAAGCTTTTATCTTATTCTTAATTGCTAGTTCCTGAACCTTAGGAGCGAGTCCCCAATGTCCTCCTATCACTTTAGAAAGAAGACCTTCTTGACCTAAATGATTTAAGCCTTTTTCTTTACCATCTCCTTGACCTGCTGCATAAACAAGAGTTAAGCTACTCGGAGCACCTTTCTCTAGGTAAATTTCTTTAAGCTTCTTTGTAACTCCCTCTGGATGTCCAATACCTATGAAGCCGCCTACTGCCACTGTGTCTCCATTTTTTATTAAGGAGATTGCTTGTTCCGCCAACATTACCTTGCTCATATTTTCTCCTCCTTTTCATATACTCCATAAAGTAAAAGTGTAATATTTATTAATAAGTTCGCTTTCACTTATTTATATTAGCAAGATTCATGCCAAGACTTTAGTGATAAAAGAAACGTAAATAAAGGAGTTCACCTGCTTTAAAGGTATCCAAATCTTATAAAGCTCAAAAATAATGTTCACACTTCCGTACATAATTTAACGTAAACATTTACATACAGTACGTAGTTCCGTACACTTATGATATGTAAAAAAAGTAGTTGTACGAACTTCCGCACAACTACTTCTGTATTTTATATTTTTCTATCTTTTCATATAAACTAGTACGACCTATATCCAAAATTTTTGCTGCTTTCGTTTTATTTCCATCTGCTGCTCTAAGAGCGAGAATAATAGCATTTTTTTCACTTTCTTCTAAGATGTCCTGAAGCCTTTTAGGAGTTATTGAAACCTTTTTACCTGTAATTTCTTTCGGTAAATCATCTACGTCAATTACGTTACTATCTCCCATAATGTTAATTGCTCTCTCTAAAATATTTTCTAATTCTCTAACATTACCTTTCCATTCATAGGTTTTAAGATATTCTTCAGCCTCTTTTGACATTCCATTAACTTTCTTATCTAAACTCACTGAAAGCTTTTTAATTAGATGGTTAGAAATAAGTATAATATCATTGCCTCTCTCTCTTAAAGGAGGAATTTCAATTGTTACAACATTAAGCCTATAATACAGATCTTCACGAAACTTGCCCTCTGAAACTAATCTTTCAAGATTCCTGTTTGTAGCTGCAATTATCCTTATGTTAATCTTCCTGGTTGCAACTCCACCAATCTTTTCAACTTCTCTTTCTTGAATCACTCTTAAAAGTTTTACCTGCATATGTAGAGGCATATCTCCTATTTCATCCAAGAATATTGTACCTTCATTTGCGATTTCAAACTTTCCGATTTTCCCTTCTTTTCTTGCACCTGTAAAAGCTCCTGCTTCATAGCCAAATAGTTCAGACTCAAGCAAATCGCTTGGAATTGCTGCACAGTTGACCTTAACAAATGGCCCCTCATAACGATTACTCTCTGAATGTATAGCATGTGCAAATATTTCCTTACCAGTTCCGCTTTCCCCTAAGATAAGTACATTTGAACTAGTATGAGCAGCTTTTTTCACTATGGCCTTAGCTGACTGAATAGCCTCACTTTCCCCTATAATATTTTCAAGGGAGTAGCTAGCTGTATTAAATTCCTTAAACCTTGATTTATAATTGGCCAATTCTTTTTCTATAGCACTTATCTTCTTGTAAAGACTATTAAGTTCTTTTACATTTCTAAATAATACCTTCCCTACAACCCCAATAACTTCTCCATTTTTTATTATAGGTATTCTTGAAGCTATCATATAATTTCCTTTAATCCTATGAAGCTGTGCTACTTCTTCTTTACCGGTTTCAAGTACTATTGGCATTCTTGTATTCTCTATAACCTCAGTTACATGTCTGCCTATTACATCTTCACTTTTTATTCCTAGAAAATCTTTATATGCCTTACTCATCATAGTGATTATTCCATTCTTATCTATAATCACCATACCATCGTAAGCTGTCTCAATTACAGTATTTAATATTTCGCTGCTGTTTTTCTCTTCATCAAGTTTATGAAGCAGCTCCTTATAATTTGTTATATTATTGAAAATCAGTATTGATCCCTCTAAATTTTCTCCATTACATATAGGTATGACATTTAATATTAAACTTAATTCATTTATAACTATAGGCTTTTTAGTTTCTTCTTTTTTAGTTGATAAGAGATAAGGAAGTTCTGGATCAGGTATCAATTTATTAATATTTTTCCCCAAACTACTTTTGCAATCTAAGTCAAAGAGAATACTAGCTGCTTCATTGATAAAGAATATCTTATTATTGGTATCAACTATAATTATTTCATTAAAGATGTTGTCTAATATTATTTTCAATTCATTAAAATTACTCAAAGATAACGATCGCTTCATCATATACTAGTACCTTCTTTCTTTTAATTTTTATGCTTTAAAATAGTTTCAAAAAAATATAATAAATAATGATTCTGAATTTTCACCGTGCACAAATTATAGTAGCAAAACTTAGTTTTTCACTGTGGCTTATAATATTGGCTATATACAAAATATAGAAATAGTATATCCTACACAATTTAAAAACACAAATTTTTACTGAAAGACTTTCAATTATTTATGATATCGTTGAGGATGCAAAAAATATTATTAAAAAACACTTGAATCTTAGGATCTCTACATAATATTTTAATGTGAGAAAAGGCTAGGATTTCAAATCAAAATCCTAGCCCTTCCCTAATACTTACCTACTTAGTTTTATCATAGTTTCCATATGAATTGTGATAGAAAGATGATATAGATAGTATTAAGGTTTTCCTTTTTATTAATTATAAATAGATTACTGTTTATTATATGTTTAGCATTTAGCATCTTTATTTGTAATTGCCATGTAACCCACAAGAGCAAGAATTATGATTGTTAAAACTAAACTAACCGACCCGGTTCCTAATCCAAGACCTCCTCGCTCATGAGACACTCCCATCCAGTCTGCAAACGAAGCGCCTAATGGTCTTGTAACTATATAGGCAAACCAGAAAGTGAAAACTTCATTAATTCTAAACACCCAATAGGCTATAGCTGGAATAGCAATTATTATAGCAAACAATATACCTGAAAAGAAGTAGCCTAAGTTCATTGTTGAGGCAGTCATATCTCCAGCGGCAGTACCAAGTGCAAATGTAGTCAGTATAACAGCCCAATAAAAAAACTCTCTTTTACGAGTATATATACTATGTATTGATAAAGTCTTTTCACTGAAATACCAAATTCCAAAGATAATTCCCAATGTAACTATAAAGAACATTGTTGAAATAACATACGGAATTCCAAATCCAACATGTACAACATCCGCGGCCATAGTACCAAAAATGCTTACCATAACTACATTTAACCAGTATATCCATGGTACATATCGACGTACTGAGAACTGCAGAACTAATGAAACTGCAAGACACCCCCCCGCAATACTAACCGCTATTACAGGATCTATATGATTTACAAAGTAGTCCGATGCTACCTCGCCCATTCCAGTGGTTAGTACCTTAATAATCCAGAAAAAAATTGTAATTTCCGGAACCTTGTTAAGTATAGGCTTTACATTATTTATAGTATGTGAAAAATTTTTACTCATATGCTAAATTTTCCTTTCAATTAAGTTCCATATTTCGTTCTTCTAATTCTTGATTCTTTTTATACGATTCTTCAATATGAATTTTATTTTCGGTGTGTTTAAAAATTAATTCTGGTAGCCAAGCTATTCTTAGAATTCTACAGTAATTTATATATAAGATTACATGTCGTAAAATAGGAATTAGATTATAGTTGAAAGTATTGTTACAAGCAAATCTGGAAAAGAGCTTATATTTTTTCCTTATTCCTAATTTTTTTATGATTGCATAGCGGAAATTGAAGCTTCCAAAGCAGATTTACAGGCGGCTTGTTTTGGATTACTTGATCTCAGCTGTGACAATACTTTATCAATTGTACCATCAATCTGAGTCCACTTTTCAGGATTCTTAGTCTGAATATTCGCTTGCGCATTGTCCCATGCAGTTTCCAAATCCTTTACCCGTGTTTTTGCTCCAGCTAAATCACCGTTATTGACAAGAGCCAAGGCGTCCTTTTCAATCTTTATAAAACTTGATAAATCACCAAGTGGCGATGTTTTGGGTGTGTTAGAAGTTGAACTTTGAGTCGGTTGCTGTGTTGATGTTGACTCCGGAGTCTGTGTCTTAGCTGGTGGAATTTGTACTTCCTCCTGTGAAGTCTGTGTTTTAGCCGGCGATGTGCTATTTATTTTTGTAAGCACTGCAAGCGAATTGTCAATCACCGACTTACATTTTTCGATATCGGTGGTTGTTCGTACAGCCGTTAATACTTGATCAAATGTCGTATCAATTTCTGTCCACTGGCTTTGGTTTTGCGGGCGAAGTGTGCCTTCCTGAGAATCCCAATCATGTTCAAGAGTATCTGCCTTTGCTCTAGCATCTTTAAAGTCGTTTGCTGCGACATAACCTCTCATATCATTTTCTGTGCTGATAAATCCTGCAAGTTCGCCCGATAAATCTTTTTTATCTCCAACGTATTTGTTATGCTTGCTTGCATATGTGCCTATAAAAATTCCTGCAAAAACAAATACTAAAGCCATTACACAAACTTGAACAGCTAACCTCTTTGATGTTGCACGATTTTCATTTACCTGTGTTTTCTCGTTTTCAACCTTATCTCTTTTGGTAAATGACAAAAACAGCACTACGGCTAAAATTGCAGTAAGGAAAATGATGCTTGTTACAGTTGCCCCAAGACCAAGACCACCTAAGCTTTTGGGTTGAGACATAAAGTCACCTAGCGACGCACCCAGCGGACGTGTTAAAACATAAGCAATCCAAAAGGTTAATATAGAATCAAACTTGAAATATTTTGCAGCTATAAAAACGCAAGCAATGATTGTAACTACAATAAGCCCAGTAAGAGTGTACCCAAGCGCTAATTCTTCAGCTACATAATCCCCGACTGCAGTACCAAGTGCAAATGTAAAGAGTATTGCAAGCCAGTAAAAAGCTTCTCTCTTTGACGTATAAATAGAGTGGATTGAAAGTGTTTTTTCACTCATAAACCACAGTACAAATGTTGCGGCTAAAAGAATTGTGAACATAATTACACTTGTTGTAAGCTTAACATTCATATTTTCAACCATATTATCGGTTATTAATGTTCCGAAAACACTAATCAGAACCACAGTAAGCCAATAAATGACGGGAATATATTTCTTTGTTCTAAATTGAATAAACAAGACAATGGCAAAAGCTACCCCCATAATAACTGATGTTAATGTTAATCCCAAGCCAAGATTGATGTTCAAGAAGTCAGCAAAGGTTTCGCCAACTGTTGTACACAAAATCTTGATTATCCAGAAGAAAATTGTAACTTCAGGTACCTTGCTAAGTAAAATCTTCGTTTTATTTTTGTTTGTTAGATCCATTTCAAATGATCCTACCTTTCCTATTGTTGTTCCATATCCATCACTATAATTCATTTAAAGTATGGCTTTTCTGTTTGTTTTTATCCTATTTATTGTGCTTCTCTCCTATTACTAATCCGTACTTGTCAATCAGAAAAACAAATTACACATGTATCATATTATTGGAGTACCTATATTTAAAGCTTTGCTGTTGCTTTTTCTACTATAAACTCTGCTCATTAAAATCCTATTAAAATTTCATTAAAAAATTCTTTGATAGATATTAGAAACTATCCAATATCATTAAATAAGTCGAACTAAGTAAAATGTTATTTAGTTAAGAAAGGATGTGTCCAAAATATTGACATAAGACCATTATTTACTTTAGATTAGTATAAAATATATTCACACTTTTATCTGTATAAAATTCTAATTTAGTTGTTTTCATGCAAAATAAATAATATAATTATATAGTAATATCTAAAACATTTTAATAAATTCTATAATATACGTAATATTTAAAACACTTTATAAAAATATATAACATTAATTGTTTTTGATATTCAATCTGGTAAAAATCAAAATATACAGGGGGGATTTATTTGTTAACAAAAACTTTGACGAGATTGACATCAAAGCTAGCTTTAAGTTTAACAAAAACTAAATCGTTTTCAAAATGGTTTGGTAGAAGCGTGAAAAAAGGAATAGCCGTATGGTTAACGGCTACGATGATATTAACTCCGATTCAAGGATTTAATGTTATGGCGTCTACAACAGATCAAACTACAACCTTAACTGATGCGGATCTAGCATCAGCATATTCAAAAATATCTGTAGATCGTGTATCTGTGCATGACCCTTCAATTATTTCAGACGGAAAAGGAACCTACTATATTTTTGGATCACATTTAGCTTTTGCTAAATCAACGGACTTAAAAAACTGGACACCATTTACAAACAACATTACTTCAAATTATAAAACTTTATTTGCTAAAGAATTTAATTGGGCTAAAATGGGTGACAGTGTATATGATCCATCCGGAAATATGTGGGCTCCTGATGTTATTTATAACCCTACTTTAAACAAATGGTGTATGTATATGAGTATCAACGGTTGTTCATGGAATTCATCTATTGCACTGCTTACAGCAGATAGCTTAGATGGAGATTGGACTTATGTAGGAACTGTTATTTATTCAGGCTTTACTGATGCAAATAATAATCATGATTTTGCAAACACTGATTTTACAACAGTGACAGGACTTACTACACTTCCAAGCAGATATATTTCAAATAAATATACCTGTTCAGATAATTCAACAACTACTGAAACAACCACATGGAATAATAGTTATGGCGCACATGCTATTGACCCTACTGCTTTTTACGGCCAAGATAGAAAGCTTTACATGACCTATGGTTCTTGGTCAGGCGGTATATATATTATTCAGCTTGATTCAGCATCAGGTTTAAGAGATACCGCTGCTACCTATAGCTATTCTGCAGGTAACTCTGATCCATACATGGGAATCAAACTTGCAGGTGGAAGTGGTACTTCCGGGGAAGCTTCCTATGTTCAATATATTGATGGATATTATTATTTGTTTATATCAGATGGTGGACTTGTAGCAAAAGGCGGTTACAATGTTAGAGCCTACAAAGCTTCTAATCCAGAAGGTCCATATACAGATGTATCTGGTCAATCACCAAAATACTCTACTTATACTGTAAATACCAATAATGATGTTGGTACAAGGCTAATGTCTTATTATAAATGGAATTATCAAAAATATGCTCAAGTAGCTCAAGGACATAACTCAGCTTTTGTTGATTCTGATGGAAAGTCATATATTGTTTACCATACAAGAACAAATGATGGTTCAGAAGGATTTACTGACAGAGTACATCAATTATTTACAACAAAAAATCATTTCCTAGTAGAAGCTCCATTTGAATACAACGGAGAAACTGTTTCAAAAACAGGCTATGTAGCTTCTAGTGTTACTGGTTCTTATGAAGTTATTTTACAGAAACAGAATATTAATTATTCAAACCTTGAATATTGCAGTGGTCAAAATATGACTTTAAATTCAGATGGTACTATTTCAGGTGATTACACAGGAACATGGACAATGGATGCCAATTCACCTTATGTTACATTAAATGTTGGTGGAACTACTTATGAAGGTCTTTTTGTTGAACAAACAATTGAGGGAACCAATGTAAATACAATGGCATTTACTGTAGTTGGAACAAATGATGTATGCATATGGGGAGCCAAATATCCATCTGATGAAGCTTCAATTGCAATGGCAAAGGATAACCTTTCAGTTACTTCTGAAACTTATTCAGATATAACGCTTCCTACAGCAAGTGTGTTTGGTGCAACAGTGAGCTGGTCCTCATCAAATACAACTGTTATTGGAAATGACGGAAAAGTAACTACTCCAGCAGAAGATACTAATGTTACTATGACTGCAACAATATCAAAAAATAATAAGGTATATACTAAGGGCTTTAATGTATTAGTTCATAAGGCTATTAAAAATGATAGCACAATGCAAGTGCTTGGCTCTGCTTTTGTAAACGATCCTCAGGATTTGACAACAAAATTAGACGGTAGCTTGTCTATTGCGAATCCTTATAGCTCAGTTCCTAATCTTGATGTATCAAAAGGCATAAAGATTAAATTCGATGTTCAGTCTACTGGAACAAAAAATGTACTTGGAACTATTATTTCCTTTATGGATGGTGGAAATGGAAAACTTTATTTCACGCCAGGCTCTTATTTAGGATATAACGCTTTAGGCGGATTTTATGATGCAAATCTTCACAACTATGGAATGGCTACTGATTTTCTTGGAGATTCAAAAGATACTGTAGAAATTTCACTTACTACAAAAGGTTTTGAAGTGGATGTTAATGGAGTTAAAGCCTATGACCAATCAATAATAGGTGATTCAACCAAAGGCGCTGGAACATTATCAGATTACTATAATGTATTAACTTGGATTTCTACAACTTCTAATAAGGTGTACTTTGGTAAGGGTTCATGGTGGACAGATCAAGCAGCTAACTGCACTATAAGCAATGTATATTTCTATGGTTATCTTTTACAAACAACTAAAATGATGACTGATGCTAACGGTACGCAGGTTGTAAGTTCAGCTTTTATAAATCAACCTCAAGATTTAACAACAAGGGCAGACGGTACTTTGTCTATGAAAAACCCTTATAAAATGATTTCTAATATTGATGCCTCTAAGGGTATAAAGATTAAGTTTGATGTACAATCTACCGGAGTAAAAAATGCACTTGGAACTATTATTTCTTTCTTGGGCAATGGCGGAACAAACGGGAGATTATATTTCACACCAGGTTCTTATTTAGGATATAACGCATTAGGCGGCTGGTATGATGCAAATGTTTCTAACTATAAAATGGTAACAGATTATATCGGAGATTCAAAAGCAACTGTAGAAATATCTATCACTGCAACAGGCTTTGAAGTAGCTGTAAATGGTGTAAAAGCATATGACCAATCCATATTAAGCGATTCCACAAAGGGAGCAGGTACACTAACAGATTACAGTAAGGTATTAACTTGGCTTACTTCTTCAGCTAATGATATATATTTTGGTAAAGGTTCATGGTGGACAGACCAGGCAAACTGCTCTATAAGCAATGTATACTTCTATGGTTATATAGCTGATGACTCTTCACCTACAGCAATATTAAGTAATGCAACTTATACCTATGACGGAACAGCAAAGACTCCAACAGTTACAGTAACAGATGGTTCTAAGGTTCTTATAAAAGGAACAGATTATACAGTTACTTATATTGATAATACAAATATAGGAACAGCCACAGCAACAATCGCAGGAAAAGGCAATTATACAGGAACAATAACAAAAACCTTTGCTATTACTTCAAAAGATATCACCTCATCGGAAGTAACCTTAGATAGTTATTCTTACGATTATGATGGAACAGCAAAGATTTCAGTGGTTACAGTAAAAGACGAAACCAAAACTCTTGTAGCAGGAACGGATTATACAGTTGCCTACACTGATAATATAAATCCAGGAACAGCCACTGTAACTATTACAGGAATAGGAATCTACTCAGGAACTTTAACAGAAAACTTTTTAATTAACCCTAAAGACAGCAGTAAATTAAAAGTAAAATCTGAAAACTCGTGCTATATATATGATGGTACAGCTAAAACTACAAGGGTTAGTGTAAAAGACAAAAATAAAACTCTTGTAGAAGGCACAGATTATACAGTTACTTATATTGATAATATAAGTGCAGGAATTGCAAAAATAATAGTTACAGGAAAAGGAGGTTATACAGAAGTAATAACCAAAAGCTTTATCATTAAACCTAAGAAAGTCTGCAAATTATCAGTAAGCTTAGGAACTTCTACTAACATCTATGACGGAAAGGTTATTGTAAAGGATGGAGACATCACTTTGATAGAAGGAAAAGATTATACAACAAGCTATTCTTATAATTCAAAAGCAAGAACCACAAAAGTAACTATTACCGGAAAAGGAAACTATATAGGAAGTATAACAAAGGTATTTTCAATTAAAACTAAATAAGAGTATCAAAAAAGGCTAGGATTTTAAATTAAAATCTTAGCCTTTTTCTAATATTTAAATGATAAAATCTTCCAAAACAGTTTTCATAACAGGTATAAGATTTATAGTATAAGCAAGAGCTAGATCTTATTTTTTGTGTACTTTATATATTTTTAACATGATTTAAATCGATGTTAAGATTTTTACTGACTTCCAAAATTAAGTGCTCACTTCACTTAATTTATATTGATAATTCTTTCTAAACATACACTATATCTTCAAATTAACTCCACCCTCATAGCAGGTGGAGTTTGACTTCGCACATACTTCGTTTCTCTGTTGAGAAACTCGTATAAATGTGCTCAGCAGACTAAATCCCAATAATGCAAAAATGACATGTGGCCAGGCTGCCACATGCCATTCTTACCTTATGAATAAACTACTGTACCTTCACCAATGAAAAATCTGATAAAGTTATGGTTGATGTAGGAGTAGTCGCCCCATCAATCAGACCCATAGATACTACCATTGTTATATTCGTATCAGTAGGATCATTCACTGTAAACTCAGCTACTACATCTTTCGTCACATCTTTTGTTAAAGCAATATCTGCTCCACCATACCAGCCATATGTTGCTGTAAGCATAGCCAGTTTAATTGTTCTTGCTTCTGTAGAATTAGCCTTAAAGGTTACTTTATATTTTCCTCCCTTTTCCAGCGTAATCCCACTCTGCTTGAGCTGAACATTCCAGTCAGCTGATCCTACATTGGTTATACAGTAAGTTGCCTTGTTATCTGTAAATGCTGATGTTCCCTGTCCTGGTGCAGTAATTGCACTTTCCCAGCCATCGCTGCCAGTTGCAAAATTAGAATTCTTCAACAAATTTTCTTCAACAGGTGTCACCTGTACCACTGGTGCATCAATCTTTTCCAGGTTAATATTATCAATACAGATCTGATGCTGCGTTGTAATCTGAGTTCCACCTACAGCACCCATAGAGATACTTAATATAGACTTAAGATCTGTTGGTTTCTGCATCTGGAAATCAATTGTAAATGTCTGATAATCATTTGTCAGGTTTACAATTTTCTCTCCGGAATATGGGTCCCAGTTATTATCAGCACTGCCATCTCTCTGAATTGCAAACATCAGCTTTCTGTTCAAACTTGATTTTGCTTCCAGAGTAAGTCTGTACCACTGGTCTTTATCCAGTTCCACATTATTCTGCTTTAACTGAATCTTCCAACCCTGATCACCTGTATTTTTAATGGTAAAAGCTGCTGCATTTTTCTCTGTTAGGCTGTCTGCTACATAAGTTGCGTCTGCACTCCCATCAACATATGGATCATATCCTGCCAATCCTGCATTAAAGCTTCCGTTCTTAATCAGTGTATCCTCAACAATACGAATCTCATCTAAATAATAAACTCCCGGTTCGTTGATTGTAAATGCAATATCATTTCCCCCGCTTGTAGCTGGCATTTTGAAATTATAATTATAGAGATTATTTTTTCCATCAAGTGCAGCATCAAAAGTCTTACCTGCGACTGCTGCCTTAATGTCCTTACCAGATTCTCCCTCAGCTTTGAAACTTAATGCATAATTCGTACCTGCTGTTAATGCAAGTCCGTTCTGTGAAATCACAACCGGATTCGCATCTGTTGTTCCTTCTGGAGCCTCAATCTTTAATCTTCTTCCATCCTCTAATGGTGTGACAGAAGCCTTACCATTTGCTGCCTTGATATTCCAGAAGCCCAGATGATTGGTTCCTTCCTGGAAATTAGCATTGTAAACGTAGTTACCATCTGCAAGTACTGTTTTCGCTTCATTAGAGCCATCAGACTGTGAAATCTTCTTCAGCGTTACATTGGTGATATGGATACTCGCGGTGGAAGCTGCATTACCCATATTAAATTCCATACGCCCGTTTGCATCATCATCCTGTTTCATGGAAAAATTAAAAGTATATGGACTCTTTTCTGTTGTTAAGTTAAGTCCTGTATCAGCCATATAACGCACATAACCATTATTGGGTCCTGTCACGGCTACCTTCATTGCTCTGGCATCATCTGCCCATGCATCAAACGTAACCTGATAAGTTCCACCCTTTTTCAATGGAATATTAGGCTGTACCAGCTGTACACTGTAATCTGCAGTTCCACCATTGGTGGTATTAATATCAATCTTTTTATTATTTATTTCCGCCTTTGCATTTCCTCCTACAGCTGTAATGAACTTCCAATTTTTATCATCTGTCAGATTTTCTTGAGTTGCAAAATTACCATTGATAATATAGTTTCCATCTTCAGCCGGGTCTCTAAAAGTGACACTGATTTCAGGTTTCGTTACATTTTCATCATAACTATCCTTCTGATATACTTTTACATAATCAATACTATAAGCCTGATTCTCAAAATCTGTAGTTTCATCTGGATTTCCAACCCAGCTTCCACCAACTGCAAGATTTAAGATCATATAGAATTGCTGATCAAATGGAGCCGGGTAAGTAATCTCTCCCTGACCTTCTGTTCTGGAATACCAGTTATCTTCACTATGGTACATAACTCCATCCATATACCAGTTGATCTTACCTGGAAGCCATTCTACAGCAAAGTCATGATACGTATCAGAAAATGTATAATTACTTAATTTAGTGGTTCCCTGAGATTGATTATGAGGATTACCATAATGAATGGTTCCATATACTTTCGATGTATCTTGTCCCATTACTTCCGCCGCATCAATTTCGCCACATCTTGGCCATTGACCATATTTATTCTCATCTGTAGGCATTAACCAGAATGCTGGCAGATATCCTTGTCCTTTAGGTACCTTGAGTCTCGCCTCAAAAATACCATACTTAAAGTCTTTTTTATTCTGTGTATTAATACGACCTGATGTGTAGGATGTCACTCCATTCTCATCAACAGTTTTGATTGGTTTTATTACTAATTTGCCGTCTTCCAAATAGATATTTTTATCAGAATCAACATATTTCTGTTTTTCTGCATTTACCCATCCGGCATCATGTGTTTCTACGTTCCAGTCATCTCTGTTTAGTGTTGTCTCATTAAAATCATCCTGCCACTTTAATTTATAACCTTCATAAGACAATTTTTGTGCAACCTCTCCCTGATTCTCAAATGTCATCGTTACTAACAGAGTTACATTCTTTCCAGCAACTGTAATATCTTTGGTTGCTGTTATTGTCTTGGTTGCTGTGCCTGTTTCTGCTGCATAGGCTCTGCTCATGCAAATATCTTGAACCACTGCACCAATCATTGTGATTACTAAAAGAAATGTAAATAATTTTTTACCCTTTTTCTTCTTTACAGCAAAAACAATTAAGCCTGCACTTATGAGTACAATGCATACCCACAATTCTTTATGACTAAAGATACCAGTCTTTGTATTATTTGCGTTCAGTCCTTTCACTTGGTCTGACTTTTCCGTTGGTGATACAACGCTTGTTTCTCCATTTTCCGGTGTTGATACAACGCTTGTTTCTGCATTTTTCGTTGGTAATACAACACTTGTTTCTGCATTTTTCGTTGGTAATACAACACTTGTTTCTGCCTTTTTCGGTGTTGATACAATGCTTGTTTCTGCATTTTTCGTTGGTGATACAACGCTTGTTTCTGCATTTCCCGTTGGTAATACAACACTTGTTTCTGCCTTTTTCGGTGTTAATACAACGCTTGTTTCTGATGTATGTCCTCCAGCAATCTGTGCGATGGTATAGATCCGCTCTCCCGAAGAACCTTTCCCATCCTCTGTTACATACCCTTCCGGCATCTGTACTTTGATTTCAATATTTGTCAATGGATTTGTACTAAGATTATTCACCTTGACAATTTCAGTGATATTATCACTGTCTGAATATTCAGATTTGTCCGTTTGCACCGACAATTCCGGCTGTCTGTTTGTATCTTCAGCAGCAAATACATTCATCATCATTGTTGCCATAAATAAAAATACAACCGCTACTATTTTACTTATTTTTGACACATCTACTCCCCCTTCTCATCAAACTATGCTTTTTTACTATACGCCATTATATTAGATCTATATTTTAGAGTTCTAAATTGAGCTTCTGAAAATGAGTTACCATTGCTTACTCTAGGTCTAGAATATGATGATAAAACGCCAAGAACCTCTAGTTTAGCCTTTAATGTATAAGACTTCATTGGAGCTCCGTTATCAGAATGAAGCACTAGAGAATTCTTTTACTATTAATAGTTAATGCATCAAGAAAACTATATGAGAACACACCCTTGGAACTAATTTCTTCATTGCATGATGCCAAGTAATTTCTTGTCCTCTTAGAAATAATAATGCTACATCTTGAATTGCTTGTACTATACTAAATCCTTCTTCATGCCAATTATCTGGCAAATGTTCTTCTACATCATGGCAAAAAGCATCAATCCAATCATATCCATAAAAATATGAATTTTCATCAGACCATTGATTTGTTTTAATTTTTTTATACTAAGTTTTTCTTTTATATATATCATGTGCTTTTCCCAGTGCTTCGTATGTATATCCTTTAGCTTCACCAACACTAATAATGATATCCTTTACAATTAACTCATCATTCATCCTATTTCCTCCTACTATTAAATTTAACTTCTGTAATTTAAGTAATTTCATCTTAATTAAAGCCTCATAAAATTAAGAATTCGTTGTCTTTTTTAATCTAAAAAAGGTTAATTTTTAGCTTCTAAATACTTTTCTCAAACTATTAATTTATTTTTACACTGATTACTAAAACCTTTACTGTATTCCCTAGGATTAACCTTATATATATATAAGTCTTAGTAAAAGCTTTATTATCAGGAAACCCATTATTAATTTCTATATAAGTTATAGAATAATCTGTATAAATCAAATCTTTATATGCACTTTCTAACATTAGACTATTTAAATATTTTACAAATGGGATTCCCATATATTTTATAAGTATCTAGATAAATATTGAGAAGTTAGATCGAATTTAAACTTATATCCAAGTTCTTGTTTATTATATACATCATCCATACTTCTCAGCATGTATTTAATCTTAGCAAAAACAGCCTCATCAACATTTACTAAAGTCGAATTACAATTAAATGATAAATTGTCTATTTCCTCATAGTATTCTTTTAAAAGCTCATACGGAATTTGAACCAATATAACATTATTCATTGATAAATTTTGAGTGGAATGCACCTCATTTAAATTTATTACCATTAAATCATCCTTGGTTAATTCATATTTTACAGAATTAATAAATACATCTAATCTACCTGCTACTACATACAATATTTCCACCGTGCTATGCCAATGCTTTGGTATTACTTCTACAGGTGTTTTTGTATATTTATAGTTGTGTAACTTTACTGTAATCCCGTCATTAACTTCAATTTTTTCGTGTGTAAACTCCCTAAATATATCTCCTGATTCTTAGTTATTAAAGCGATAAGCTCCCCACCAATCTCGAATTAAATCTTTTAATCTTACAGTTTTCATAGTCTTATAATCTATTAATATTTCCATTTCTCGTTAGAATCGCACTTGCTACACTACCCACCTCAATGAAAGGTGAAATTATTCTTGATTTTTGAACTTTTCTTGACTTTTTATATAATATTTTTCATATATCTTGTTCCATTTACTTACCTCCTTTAATTTCTAATGTAATTATTAAACAAGTACTTTTCAGACAATTAATATATAATTATATTAAATTAACTACCTTTTTATAGGAATAGTATAAAGTTACGATAAGATAGTAAAAAGTTACTGATATTATCAGTTAAAATAGGCTGTTGGACGGGTTGAGTATACCTCAGTCAGATAGGTGATATCTTGCACTTCAAAAATAAGGAAATTACTTGTAATTATATTATTGCACTAAATGGAGTTCTAACCTGCAAAACTAGTGATTATTCAGTTGTTAGCAGTCTTGGTACCATTAATGGCAAAGACCTAAAACATTTCGATGGGGCAGTTCCTAAAACTCCAACTGAATTATTAAATAAGTACGCAACTCACCAAAGCCTTGATTTTATGTTCTAATTTATGAAAAAAGGCTGTGATAAATCAACTGGTGTAGGTAAACTAGCTCAGATTTTAGGAATCACTAAAGAAGAGATAATTGAAATTGGTGATGCTGTTAATGATATAGGGATGATAGGGTATGCTGGTTTAGGAGTAACAATTGGAAATGCTCAAGAAAATATTAAAGAAATTGGGGGCTTTGTTACGAAAAGTAATGAAGAGGATGGAGTTGCTCACGTTATTGAAAAGTTTATATTAAGCGAGTAAACTCTTATTATCAATTTAATATTTTGTTTGTTGGCAGTATTTTTTCGCTGATGACCCTTTAAAAACCATGTCTTTTGAATAGCTTGATAGTCTCTAATCATAGATTCGTCTTCAAATAATATATGATCTACTTCACCATTAAGGTGTTTTTTAGATTTTCAAAATCTTTTTTAAAAGCTTCTTGCTTATCTTTATCAGCTTTAGCTAACACATAAGTTGGTCTAGTATAACTTAATAAGAATGTTCCTCAATAAAACTGTTAATTTCAGAAGAAATTGATTTTCTTAGTGCAGAGCATATAAAATAAACAGTGTTAGAAAAAGATAATTTTCTTTTACGTGAAAATGAGTTACCTATTCTATATGATTCTTTATACTCTTCGGATTTAATTAGATTATTAGTCCTTTTTAAAATACTTGAAAAAGCTTAATGTTATTCATAAATCTTTCTCCTAGTAAAAAAACTCCCTCAAACCTAAGTCTGAGGAAACATAAAACACACTATATTAAATTCTTAAAATCCTCTAACACCTTTGATATCAGCCTATTGTATACTTCTAAAAAAGTCTTGCAATTTTAACACCCTAAAACCCGCATTCCACCGTAGCATTTTAAAAATAGTCTTGCAGAAAATCACATTATACTATAATAAATGCTGCTATTACTAATTTTCTTTTTATTTTCTTCTTTCTTTTTTCGTTTCTTAATTAAATAAGGAGCTCCTGACGGAGCTCCTAAATCTTTCTCAGATTTTGCTTTCTATAATTCTTTGCAAAGCTTTTTTTATAAAAGCAAATCTTTTTTCAAAATTGAAAGACTTTATTTAATTATTACAATTTCCTTTTCAGCTTCACAACCGTCTCCACGTGTGGTGTATTAGGGAACATATCCATAAGCAAAGTCTTCTCTGTCTTATATCCTGCCTCTTCTAATACTTTTAAATCTGTAACTAAAGTCTTTGGATTACAGCTTACATATATAATATCCTTAGCATCAAACTTAATTACATAGTTCATAGCTACAGGGTGTACTCCACTTCTTGGTGGATCTAATATTATTATGTCTGGTTTATCCTGAATTGTGTTTATAACCTTTGCTACATCTCCAGCTATAAATGTGCAGTTATCAAGTCCATTAAGCTTCGCATTTTCGTTAGCAGCTACTACTGCTTCTTCTATAAGCTCTACTCCAATAACCTTCTTGGCTTTTCCAGCCGCTATCTGACCTATTGTTCCTGTACCACAGTACAAGTCAAAGACAACCTTGTTATCAGCAGTATCACCCATAAAGTCACGTACTATGCTATAAAGCTTTTCTGCACCTAGTGAGTTTGTTTGAAAGAATGAGAATGGAGATATCTTAAACTTAAGCCCTAATAGCTCTTCTGTTATAAAATCAACTCCATATAATATATTTACCTTATCAGCTATAACAGCATCAGAGAAGGAATCATTTTCTGTATGTATTATACCTTTTATATTCCCTTCAATACCTGAACTCAAAATAACTTCCACCCAAGGCTTGAAATCATAGTTTATTTGAGTGGTAGTAACTATATTTATTAATATCTCATCGTTATGCTTTGTCTTTCTCACTATTAAGTTTCTTAAGAAACCTTCTCTCGCCATTATCTTATAATGCGGAAGCTTATCCTTCTTAAAAAATTCAACTGTAGTATTTAGAATTTTTCTATAATCTTCATCCACAAGGTGGCACTGATCAACAGTTACAATCCCAAAAGATCTCCCTTTCATGTGCATTCCAAGAGTTAGGTCTCCACCCTTTTCCATATCTCCAAAGGTGAACTCCATTTTGTTTCTATATTCCCACTGAATAGGGCTGTTTTCTATGCCTAAGAATTCACCTGTATCTACACTATTTCCTTTGAAAAGGTTCAACACTTGGTTCTTCTTAAATTCAAGCTGCTTCTCATATGGTATGTTTTGGGAAGAACATCCACCACAAAAAGCATAGTGTGGACATTTTTGTTCTAATTCATAATCAGCACCTTCCACAACCTTTAATAATTTAAGTTCAGCATAATCAGTTTTCTTTTTAGTTACCTTTCCTCTGATTTTTTGTCCTGGAAAAGCATTTTTAACATATATCTTTAAATCGTCTCTGTAACCTATTCCTTGGGAAGGAAATTCCATATCTTCTATCAGTAACTCTATTTCATTGCCTTTTTTCATATGTTACTCCTGTCTACTTTATTCTTAAAAGCTTCTTTCCGAATGTTGTTCCAAGCTTTGTACTTTCAATAATTGATGTTAATAATACATTTGATATTACGTACATGATAAAGAATATTCCTAGCTTACTCGCTGTGTCTTCTATTATCATATATCCTGCTAATGGTAAGCCCTTACTAAAAATAAAATATAATACTACTGCTACGGCTAAAACAATAGTTTGATCCATTAAATTTCCAATTAGTCTTACAAAGAAATTTGCCTTATCAGCTTTTTGTGGTTTTTCGTCAGCTTTTTCTTCTCTAACTACTATATCCTCTGTAGACTGTTCAATAACAGCTTCATCTTGTGCTGTATTGTTATCCTCACGCACCTCATTTACCTCTTCTTTTTGTTCATTCTCATTAATGTTTTCTTTATCTAGCATGATCATACCTCCAATAATTTATGTGTATTTTCATAGTTGACTCCTTTTTACCATTCTTTTAATATACTACATTAAGGTAAATCTGTAAATTAAAAATTTGCAGATTGTATACAGTAAAAAGATAGTCGAAACGCCCTTTTACAGTAAAAAGCCTCTGACAAAGCAGAGGCTCAAATTAAATCTTACATTATATTATTAGCTATTAGAAAGCTGCAACTATGCTTCCTTTATATGTGTCTTCGATATACTTCTTAACTTCTGGAGAGTTTAAAGCCTTACCTAATGCTTTTATCTTATCACTGTTTTCGTTACCTTTTTTAACAGCTAGAATGTTTGCATATGGTGAATCCTTATCTTCTACAGCTAGAGCCTTGTTAACATCAAGCTTTGCAGCTAATGCAACGTTAGTGTTTATTACAGCAACGTCAACATCCTTTAATACTGTTGGTAATTGAGCTGCTTCAACTTCAGTAAACTTAAGTTTCTTTGTATTTTCAGTAATATCCTTAACTGTTACTAAATCGCCTTCTTTTAACTTTATAAGACCGTTCTTTTCAAGTAATTTTAAAGCTCTTGCTTCATTTGTAGCATCATTTGGTACTGCTACTTGAGCTCCGTCTTTTATATCAGCTAATTTAGTTAACTTATCTGAGTAAGCTCTAATTGGTTCTATATGAACTTTAACTGTGTAAGTAAGATTGTATCCTTTTTCTTTTATTGTTTCATTTAAATAAGGAACGTGTTGGAAGTAGTTTGCATCGATTGATCCTTCATCTAATGCAGTGTTTGGTAATACATAGTCATCAAATACTTTAATATTTAAAGTATAGCCTTCTTTTTGAAGTAATGGCTTTACTACTTTTTCAAGTATTTCTGCATGTGGAGAAGGTGAAGCTCCTACTGTTATAACCTTATCTTCTTTCTTTGTATCTGTAGAACCTGTTGTTCCTGAATCCTTCTTAGTTGCACAAGCTGCTAATGAACCTGCTAGTGCTAATGCTAAACCTAATGATAAAAACTTCTTAAATTTCATAATATTTTCCCTCCATAAATTAAATTTCAATATAATATAGCGTTGAGTTAGAATACTGGAATTATACTTCCTTTGTATTGTTCTTCTATATATTTTTTTGCTTTATCTGAAGTAAGAACATCTGTTAAATCCTTAATCCATTTTGCATTTTCATTACCCTTTTTAGTTGCAAGTATGTTAGCATAAGGTGAATCCTTTGGTTCTGAGAACAACGTATCTTTCTTAGGATCTAAACCTGCTGGTAATGCATAACTTGCATTTATTATAGCAACATCAACATCTTGAAGTACTCTTGGAAGCTGAGCTGCATCTACTTCTTGAATTTCTATATTTTTTGGATTTTCAGCTATATCAACTTTTGTAACAAGATCTTTTTTGTTAAGCTTAAATAATCCTTGTGCTTCTAAAAGCTTTAATGCTCTTGATTCATTTGTAGCATCTGCAGGAACAGCTATTACAGCTTTATCCTTTAATTCTTTTATATCTTTTACCTTCTTTGAATATGCCCCAAGCGGTGGAAGATAAATCTTCTTTACTGTCACTAAATTTGTTTTATGATCTTCATTAAACTTTAACAAATACGGTTCATGTTGAAATAGATTTGCATCTATTGAACCTTCTTCTAAAGCAGTGTTTGGTGCTACATAGTCATCGAATATCTTTACTTCAAGCTTATAGCCTTTTGCTTCAAAATCACTCTTTAGATAATTTAGTATCTCACCTGCTGGCTTAAGTGTAGCCCCAACTACAATATTTGTTTTATTTTCTTCTTTTTTAGCTGTTTCTTCTTTTTTTCCACATCCAGCTAAAGTAAGAGCCAGTGTCGCTGTTAATACTAGTGTTAATATTTTTTTCATATATTATGCCCCCTTTTTTCTGCTTATCTTAATTTCTTATAAGCAAGATTACCTATAGACTGAAGTATTTGAACCAGTACTATTAAGGTAAATACAGTGTAAAACATTACTTGATTATCAAATCTTTGATATCCATAAGTTAATGCTACTGCACCAAGTCCGCCGGCCCCAACTGCTCCTGCCATAGCAGAGTATCCAAGTATTGAGATTATTGAAAGTGTTATACCTGATATTATGGAAGGTAACGCTTCTTTAACCATAACCTTAAATATTATCTGCATATTTGAAGCTCCGAAAGACTTAGCTGCTTCAATTAATCCCTTGTCTACTTCCTTTAAAGCACCTTCTATAACTCTTGCTATAAATGGCGCTGCCCCTATTGTTAAAGGAACTAGAGCTGCTGTTTCACCTATACTCTTACCTACTATAAATCTCGTAAGAGGTATTATGGCAACTATTAATATGATGAATGGAAAGCTTCTAAATATATTGATTATAAAATCTAATATACTGTATATTACCTTATTTGGCTTTAACCCATTCTTATCAGTTACTATAAGTACAATAGCTAGTATAAAACCTAATATACTTGCAATAATAGTTGATATTATCACCATATATAGTGTCTTTCCTAAAGCCGGTACCAAAACTAGATTAAAAAACTGACTAAAATTATCACTCATTTATAGTAACCTCCCATCCAACATGCTTAGAATCTAAATAGTTTATAATGTCTTGTTCTTTATCTTTACTTACATTAATAACTAATGATCCAAGTACATCATCTCTAAATTTTTCAAGTTTACCCCAAACTATTGAAAAATCGATGTCAAGCTCTCTTGCCATTGAGGTTATTATACTTTGATGGGAATTATCCTTAGGGAATAATATCTTTATGTTTACCCCTTCAGTTGGTAGTATTTCTTCTTCCCCAAGAAGATTTTTTAAAGCTTTAGTATGTCTTAAGAAAAGCTCTTCAACATTTCCAACTTCCAGAACTTCTCCACCTTCAAGTATTGCTACTCTTTGGCACACTTCTTTAACTACTTCCATCTGATGAGTAACTACAACTATAGTTATCCCAAGCTTTTCATTTATCTCTCTTAAAAGTGATAATATTGATTTAGTTGTTTTAGGATCAAGTGCTGAAGTAGCCTCATCACAAAGAAGAATCTTTGGTTCAAGTGCTAAAGCTCTTGCAATTGCTACTCTCTGCTTTTGTCCACCACTTAGTTGTCTTGGCTTACTTTTTGCTTTGTCTTCCAATCCTACAATCTTTAGAAGTTCGTCTACTCTAGCTTTTACTTTATCCTTTGGTATGCCCCAACATTCCATCGGTAAAGCTATATTAGCATACACATTTTTTCTTTCTAGAAGAGAAAAGTGTTGGAATATCATTCCTAGATCTTTTCTGAAACTTCTCATTTCCTTACCTTTAAGGTCTTTTACCTCTTGTCCACCAACAGTAACACTTCCTGCATTATAGGACTCAAGTCCATTCAGACATCTAAGCAAGGTTGACTTTCCTGCCCCACTATGGCCAACCAATCCAAATATTTCGCCCTCTTTGATATCTAGATTAATGTCTTTAAGAACTTGTATATCATTGAAACTCTTATTTACACCTTCAATTTTTATCATACAAATCCCCCTAAATTGAGTATTAAACAATAATTATTATCATATAAATAGAACAAAAAACGCCCGAGAATAAACTCCGGCGATATAGACCCTGAATTTACTCTCATCTCTCAACGCAAAATGCGTCGCAGGAATTGGCACCATTGTATATGTAAATGAACATATACGGGTTGCCGGGCTTCATCGGGCCAGTCCCTCCACCTCTCTAGATAAGAACGATAATATTTAATTTGTTTTCCATTGATACAACTATAATATCTTTTCTGAATTAAAGCAATAGTTTTTTAAATTATTAAGAATATATTATTAATTTATGAACATTATTAACAATCTATCAAAGAAACCTTTTACATTAAGTAGTTATTTATTATTTATTTACTAGTATTCCTATTAGAAGACTTGGGATATTAACTAATTAGACTTTTGTTTGATTTTTCTTGTTTCATAACTAAGGTATATATAATAAATCCTATAATTAGAGTAGCTACTCCAGATATTATAAAAGCATCAGTTATGCTTAACCATTTGGATATTGCGCCTTCAAACAAGCTTCCTAGCGGCGTTGCACCTGCAAACACCATTGCATAAACACTCATTACTCTTCCTCTAAATTCATTTTTCGACTTTAATTGAATTGTAGAGTTGGCAGTTGTTGAAAATAATACATTAAATACCCCTGCAATAAACAATGTTACTATAGATATTCCATAATCTTTAAATACTCCTATAAACACTAACATTATAGATATTACAGCACCTGCCAAAAACATAAGCCTTCTTTTAGGTCCTCTGCTTCTAGTTGCAACAGTAAAAGCAGAGATCATTGATCCAAGTCCCATTGCAGACATAAGATATCCATATCCATCAGAGTCCATATTCAGAACTTGTTTTGCGAGTAGTGGTATTAGAACGCTATAATTCATAGCAAAGGTAGATACAAAAAACACTAACAATATTGTAAAAAGTATTTCTTTAGAATTGAAGACATATTTCAGTCCTTCCTTTATATCTGACATTATATTTTTCTTCTCAGAATTTTGCTTTGGTGCGCCACTAGCAGAGATCATATAAATGCCATACACTAAAGGTATAAAACTAAGCGCATTTAATAGGAAGCAAATGAAAAATCCAAAGAATTTGATCATTATTCCTGCCACTGCTGGTCCAACCATCCTTGCTGCATTAAACACAGTAGAGTTTAATGCAATTGCATTCATCAAATCTTCTTTTCCTACAAGTTCTATCATAAAAGACTGTCTCGCTGGCATGTCTACAGCATTACAACACCCTAGAATAGTAGCTAAAACGAGAATATGCCAATATTGAATCTGATGAGTAAACACTAAAAAGGTTAATATAAAAGCTAGTACTCCCATTATTGACTGAGTGATAAGTAATATTTTCTTTTTTGGATAATTATCTATCAAGGCACCTGCAAATAGTGAAAATAATAAAACCGGAGTAAATTGCAGTGCACTTACAAAGCTTAGTTTAAGAGCAGAATCAGTTAAAGTTACTACAAGCCAAGACTGTCCTGCATTTTGCATCCATGTTCCTATAAGTGAAACTATGAATCCCATAAAAAACAATCTGAAATCTCTATGTTTTAACGCCCCAAGAGTTAACCTCCCCCTCTTATTCATTGCCTATCCCTTCTTTCTATTCCTACGATAAAATAATTTTAACGTCATATTTAAAATTATTGCAAATTATGATAGTATTTTCAATTGAAGGATAGTTCATAAGGGGGATATTTATATTGATTAATTTAATCTTACTCTGTATTTCAGGTTTTATCGCAGCATTTGTTGATTCCATTGCAGGAGGGGGAGGACTTATCAGCCTGCCAGCTTACATGATTTTCGGATTATCACCGCATATAGCACTTGGCACTAATAAGTTTTCTTCTACTACTGCATCCTTTACTTCTTCTATTAGATTTATAAAAGAAGGAAAAGCAGATTTATCCTTGCTAAAGTACATAATACCTTTTACCTTCATCGGGGCAGTTTTAGGAGTTAAGTCAGTACTAATAATCAATCAAAGTTTTCTTACTCCATTAGTGATGATACTCATATTAATGGTTGGGGTGTATTCATTATTTTCTAAAAACTTAGGGCTTGAAAGTCACTATAAAGGAAAGACCAGAAATCTTATTTTAATTGGAACTATCTTTGGATTTTCTTTAGGTTTTTATGATGGCTTCTTTGGTCCTGGAACTGGTTCATTTTTGATTTTCGGTTTCATAAAAATATTTAAGCTTGATTTTGTTGAAGCTAACGGTAACTCCAAGATTTTAAATTTCACTTCAAATATAGCATCTCTTATAACTTTTGCTATTGAAGGAAAAATTAATTATACTTACGGTATTTTAGTTGCATTCTTTATGATATTAGGTGCACTTATAGGTTCAAAGCTAGCTCTAAAAAAAGGCGCCAAGCTTATTAAGCCTATATTTGTCACAATGTCACTAGCAGTTTCAGTAAAGATGCTGTTTTCACTATAATTTATATTCATAATAACAAGTCCCTATAATAGGAATTTATTAGTTACACAGCCTCTATATTTTTAGTTAAACAGAAAGCCTCTCACCTAAAAAATGAGAGGCTTTAAATATCCGTTAAACTATTAATCTAAAACATCCCCATTTATATCCCAAGTCTCAGATTTCAAGTTCTTAGACACTTCTTTAAATTTGATAAAATATCTTTTCAAAACATCTGACTCTATAGTCATCTGCTTTTCGTCTCTTTCATCGTTTGAACCAGGATTTGCAGAGTACATAACCGTAAATCTACCATCCTTCTGTTTGTACACTCCGAGATGTCTATCTCCTAAAATAAATAGTTCTATATGCTCTTTAGTATATTTTCCAACATTCTCTCTATCAGGCTTTAGTACTCCTTTATTTAAAGAATCAACGATATCATTTATATCATCTTTATTAATGCTGCTAGTCACATTAAATTCAGCCATTTTATTCTTATCTATTTCATAAATATATCTAATATCACTTATTTTATCCTTATTTATCTTATAAACCTCGCTGGTATTGTTATGAAAAACAAATCCTATAATTAAAAACATAATAATAATGAAAGCTACGTTTTTCTTATTCAAATATTCTCCTCCTCAATCAACATCTTTCGTAAACTCAACTATAATAATATACGAAATAATACTATAAAAGTATCAGAGGGTAAAAATAATTAAATATCAATAATAAACTCCTCTACATTATGTTTATAATCCGATATTATCTTTAATAAAAATCACATAATTTTTGTGTTCTATTTAGAAATTATTACAATAGAAAATATTTTATAATTCATGTATTGATTATGTAAATATAAAATGATATATTATAATTGTAAACATATTCATGGTTTATATTTTTTTAATATTTTGTGCAATCGCTTGCATGTAGTTTTTAAATGTATCACTTCACGAAAATATATATCTTTAAGTTTTTTCAGCATTAATAACGAGTTATTTAAAGATATTTGCCAGATTGGAATGATATATCTTCAATAAATTTTAGATGGGGGATTAATATGAGAAATTATATTTTGCATGATCAGTGGAAAATAATCGAACAAGGATTTCATCCAGAAGAAAATAGAATCTACGAGAGTTTTATGAGTTTAGGCAACGGCTACATGGGTATGAGGGGAAACTTCGAAGAAGATTTCACAGGTGATTCTCTTCAAGGTAGCTATATTGCAGGTGTATATTATCCAGATAAAACTAGAGTTGGCTGGTGGAAAAATGGATATCCTGAATACTTTGCAAAGGTTTTAAACTCAGTGAATTATATAGGCATAAGAGTAAAGTTAAACGGTGAAACATTAGATATTGGTAAATTAAAAGATGTAAAAGACTTTTACAGAACTCTTAACATGAGAGATGGTGTTCTTGAAAGAAGTTTTGTTGCTGTTTCTAATGATGGCAAAGAAACTAAGATTGAAGTTAAAAGATTCATAAGTTTAAATGATAAAGAGGTTGCAGCAATATCCTACTCTGTTACTCCTTTAAATTACGAAGGTAATATAGAATTCACTCCATTTCTTGATGGAAATATAGTAAATGAAGATTCAAACTATGATGAAGTATTTTGGAATGAAATATCACAAAAATCAGATGCATTCTATGGAGACGTTACAATGCAGACTAAGAAAACAAACTATTATGTAACTGCTGCAATGTCTTATGAAATTTTCGTAGATAATAGTAAAGTTACCGTAAGTCCAGAAGTTTCTGAAAAAAGTAAATATGTTGAAAATACTATTTCTGTGAACGTTAATAAAAATAGCACTGCAACATTATACAAATATATAGGTGTTACAAGCAACAGATACTACGAAGAAGAAATTGTTATAGCTAAGGCTTATGATGCTGTTGAAAGAGCTAAAACAGCTGGTTTTGAAAAACTTTTAGCTGAGCACAGTGAAAAATGGCATAATCACTGGAATGAAAGCGATATAGTTATAAAGGGTGATGTAGCAGCTCAACAAGGTATTAGATTTAATATCTTCCACATGACTGCAACTTATACTGGTGAAGATTCAAGATTAAATATAGGTCCAAAAGGCTTTACTGGTGAAAAATATGGTGGAAGTACTTACTGGGATACTGAAGCTTACTGCATACCATTCTACCTAAGTACTGCTGATGAAAAAATTGCAAGACAACTGCTTATATATAGATACAATCAACTAGATAAAGCTAAAGAAAATGCCGCTAAACTTGGACTTAAAGGAGCACTTTACCCAATGGTAACTATGACAGGTGAAGAATGTCATAATGAATGGGAGATAACCTTCGAAGAAATTCATAGAAATGCTGCTATCACTTACGGAATCTTCAACTATGTAAGATATACTGGTGATAAAAAATACCTTGCTGAATATGGTTTTGACGTAATAGTTGAAACAGCTAGATTCTGGGTTTCAAGATCTAATTATGTACCTCAAAAGGACAAGTATATGATTCTTGGAGTTACTGGTCCAAATGAATATGAAAATAATGTAAATAACAACTGGTACACAAATACTATGGCAGCTTGGAACATAGGTTATGCATTAGAAACTTATGACTTCCTAAAAGAACAGTACCCAGCAGAGCATAAAGCACTTGTTGAAAAATTAGGAATAACTGACGCTGAGCTTTCAAAAATGAAAGAAGTAGCTGAAAAGATGTACTATCCAATGATTGAAGAACTAGGTGTTTTTGCACAACAAGATAACTACATGGATAAGGAACAAATCCTAGTAAAAGATTTAGATCCATCAAATCTTCCACTAAACCAAAAGTGGTCATGGGATAGAATTCTTAGAAGTTGCTTTATTAAACAAGCTGACGTACTTCAAGGCATATTCTTCTTAAATGATAGATATGACTTAGAAACAAAGAAAAAGAACTTTGCTTTCTATGAACCAAGAACTGTACATGAATCATCTTTATCTCCATGTGTTCACTCAATTATAGCTGCTGAAATAGGAGATTACGATAAAACTTATGAGATGTATTTAAGAACTTCTAGACTTGATTTAGATAACTACAACAATGACACTGATGATGGACTTCATATAACTAGTATGGCAGGCACTTGGATGTCCATAATATATGGTTTCGGTGGAATGAAGGTTAAAGATGACATGCTTCACTTCTCACCATTTATTCCTGAAGTTTGGAATGAATACTCATTTAAAATAATGTTTAGGGGTAACCTATTAAACATTACTGTAAATAAAGATAATGTTATCATCAATCACGAAAAGGGCTCAAATGTAACTATAAAAGTTTTTGATAAAGAATATGAATTAAATGGTTCAACAGTAACTGTTTAAAGTATAGATGGGAGGATTATTTATGAGTAAATTACCTAATGTAGCATATTTTTGTATGGAATATGGTCTTGATGCATCAATTAAAACTTATGCTGGAGGTCTTGGTATCCTAGCTGGTGATTACATGAAAGGTGTTAAGGATCATGACTTCCCTATGGTTGGTCTAGGTATAAAGTGGAAGCAAGGTTATACTGACCAAAGAATAAATGAAGAGGGTCAGCCATATGATAGCTACACAAATCAAGAATATAATTGCCTTGAAGATACAGGTATAAAAGTTAAGGTAAAGATAAGACAAAGAGATGTTACTATAAAAGTATGGAAGGTTGTTGAATTTGGTGTATGCCCGCTTTACCTTCTAGATACTGATATACCTGAAAATGCAGATACATGGATAACAGGTCAGCTTTATGGCTGGTTTGGTGAAGAAAGAATAGCTCAAGAAATGGTACTTGGTATAGGTGGCGTTAGAGTTCTTAGAGCTTTAGGTTATGAAGCTGAAGTTTATCATTTCAATGAAGGTCATGCTCTATTTGCAGGATTTGAACTTCTAAGAGAAAAAATGGAAACTGGTCTTACTTTCAACGAAGCTTTAAAAGTAACAAGAGAAGAAGTTGTATTTACAACTCACACTCCAATAGTTGAAGGTAATGAATCTCATACACTTGATATATTAATGTATATGGGTGCTAACAATGGATTAACTGTAGAACAACTTGTAAGTCTTGGTGGAGCTCCATTCAACATGACTGTAGGCGCTCTAAAAATGTCAAGAATAGCTAATGGTGTAGCACAACTTCACATGGAAACTGCAAACAAAATGTGGGAAGGTGTAAGCGAAAGACCTGAAATCATAGGAATAACAAATGCTATTCACACTCCAACTTGGGTAGATTCAGCTATGCTTGCTGCTGCTAATGGCGAAGGCGACTTATGGGAAACTCATATGAAAAATAAGAGAGATCTTATAAAGTTTGTAAATGATAGAACTGGTGTTACCTTAGATGCTGACAAACTACTTGTAGGTTTCTCAAGAAGAGCAGCTCCATATAAGAGAAGTAATCTAATATTTACTGATCCTGAAGTTATAGAGCCATTACTAAAAGAAGGTAAACTTCAAATAGTATTCTCTGGAAAAGCTCATCCTTTAGATGATAACGGAAAGAAAATAGTTGCTACTATAGTTGAAATGACTAAGAAGTATCCAAATTCAGTTGTATTCTTAGAAAATTATGATATGACTATTGGAAAAGCTCTTACAAGAGGTTCTGATGTATGGCTTAACAACCCAAGAAGACCTCTAGAAGCTTCAGGAACTTCAGGCATGAAAGCCGCTATGAATGGTGTTCTTAATTTCTCTATCCTTGATGGTTGGTGGCCAGAAGCTTGTGATCACGGGGTAAATGGCTGGCAGTTTGGTGATGGTAAGGGAGTTAGTGACTTTGCTACACTTGAAGAGCTTGATAACCATGATTTAAAAGCATTATACGATGTTCTTCTAAACGAAGTCATCCCTACTTACTATGGAAACAGAGAAAAATGGCTTCAAATGATGAAGGCTTCTATCGTAAGCTGCAGAGAACAATTTGCAGTTAAGAGAATGCTTGATGAATACTACAATCTTATGTATATAAAGAAATAATGTAAAGACTTGCAACCCTACAACGTGAATAATTTCAGTCAATTGAAAATTATTCACGTTGTAAAGTCTTAAAATCCATTATATAATCTTACTTAAAGTTAATTATATCATTAACAAAATATTAGGGAGTGCTCTTTAGCACTTCCTTTGTTTTTGTATACAAAAATGTAAAACTCTTATAACAGTCAGCTCTAGTAATTTCAACTGACTTGAATTGTCCTTTATATCATATAGAAAAAACATAATTTATTCGCCTGTAACTTTCCTCATATTCATTGGGAAAGGCAGATGCACAAAAAATCGCTGAAGCGTATTCCTTCAGCGATTTTCTATTAACCTATATTAGTTGATTCTCTTTCGATAAACTTAGTTTCTATAATATAATGATCTAATTCCTGCTCTTTTTGCTGTAGTCTATCAATCAATAACTTTGTAGCATAATACCCTAACTTCTTAGCATTGATATCTACTGTTGACAGTGGCGGATTTTGATATTCTGATAAAGGTATATTATTGAACCCTACAAGCCATACATCCTTTATTTTTTCTTCTTTAAGTTTTTTTGAAACCCCGAAGGCTAACAAATCATCAGTAGTCACTATTGCACTAGGTTTTCTATACTGAAGTATAGAAGAACTAGCCTCATATCCATAAGTTTCAGTAAAGTCATCCATCTGGAGGATTAATTTTTCATCAATGCTAATATTAGCCTCTATTAAAGCATCTTTATAACCACTAAGTCTATCCTTAGACATGGTCCTCTCAGAAGGTCCTCCAATAAAGGCTATATCATCGTGACCTTTATCTATAAGACTTTTAGTAACATCATACATGGCTCTTCTATTATCATTATCTACCCATAATATATCTGATGAAGTTTCTGGTCTACCTACTATTACAAAAGGGAACTGTCTTTCATTTAAATATTCTACACATTTATCTTCAGATCTTGTAGTAAGTAATAGCATACCATCTACCATTTTACTATTTATATAATTAGCTAAAAAAGCTATCTCTTCTTCTTCATTTTTGCTAAATGTATAAACTATTGAATACCCCATCTTTTGAGCATATATACTTATACCTGTCATAACTTGAATGAAGAAAGGATTTCTAAACAAATCTTCTTCTCCACTTGGTAATATAAGTCCTAAAATTTTGGTAACGTTGTTTGCTAAGCTTCTTGCTATCACATTAGGATGATAATTAAGCCTCTTTACTGTTTCCATTACCTTCTCTTTAGTTTCATCACTTATTCTAGGATTTCCAGCTAAAACTCTTGATACAGTTGATGGTGAAACGTTTGCCTCTCTTGCTACATCCTTTATTGTTACATTCACTATAATATACCCCCTAATAAAAATTCCACTTTTATACCTATTTATCTTATAAAAACCGACAATCTCATTATTATATTTATTTGTTAAGTAATCGATTAAATATACACTATCAGTATGTTAAAACTTTAATTCAAAGTAATAATCTTATATTTCACATCAATTTATGATGAAATATAAGATCATACTATCAATTATACTACCAATAATGATAAAAAGCGAGAATTGTTCACGTTAAATTACAATTTTAGACTTACAATTTTAAGTATTATTTTTCATTTCAATAGATTTCATAAATAAAACCTAAGACTATATTTTTTCTCTATATTAAATACAAAGTTTTATTAAGTTTTTTATATGTTTTTCTAATCTTTCTACCAATGCATCAATAATGATAGAAAAATATATTGTGATATTTTATAATTGGGTTAAACGTTTAAATATTATGGGGGTAATAGTTTATGTACGTAAAAGGTTGTATTTTTGATTTAGATGGAGTAATAGTTGACACTGCTAAATATCACTATTTAGCTTGGAAAAGACTTGCTAATGAATTAGGATTTGACTTCACTGAAAAAGATAACGAAAGATTAAAGGGTGTTAGCAGAATGGCTTCCTTAGAAATCCTTCTTTCTATAGGCAAGATTACCTTAAGTGAAGATGAAAAACTAGCTTTGGCTGCAAAAAAGAATGAATGGTATGTAGAATACATATCTAGAATGAATAAAGATGAAATTTTGCCTGGAGTTGAAAACTTCCTACAAGCAATAAGATCTGAAGGTATAAAGGTTTCTCTAGGATCAGCTTCAAAGAATTCTATGATGATATTGGACAACCTAGAATTAACAAAATACTTTGATGCAATAATCGATGGAAATAAGGTTTCTGAAGCTAAACCTGACCCTGAAGTATTCTTATTAGCTGCAAAGGAATTGGATTTAGACCCTAAAGTTTGTGTTGTTTTCGAAGATGCTGAAGCAGGAATAGAAGCTGCTATAAGAGCAGGTATGAGATCTATAGGCATTGGTTCTGTGGAAACCTTAGGAAAAGCTACAAAGGTTGTTCCTAATCTCAAAGATGCTGATTTAACTATATTGGAATTTTAAGTTCTTACTCTTATTTATCTACAGATATAATTGAGTTATAAATTTCTAAAGAATACAAATTAAAGAGGAAACATATAAACTCTATTAGTACTTATATTGGCATTCGTTATAAACCACGAATGTTTAAGTATTAAAGATTAAATGTTTCCTCTATTTTTATGCTATTACCTTCGATACTATTATTGCTACACCTATTAACATCCCAGCAATAACTATAGCCACTGCAGTATTTTTATTTTCTAATTCCTTGTTAAAATCCGCAGGAATTAATTTATCAAATACTAAATAACCAATTCCCATAATAACTATTCCTAATAGTCCAAATAATAAACTTAATCCAAGATTGGCCAAAACCTCCACAATAACCCCTCCTTTATATATACTACTAATATTTTACCATATAATAGGATGCTATAGTAAAGATTTTTTATAATATCGCCTTTTATAAATTCTAGTAAGAATATCTTCATCTATAATTACAAAACAATAATCAATAAACTTTATTACTTTAATCTAGTTAACTGATATCTTATCTTTTATCTTTTCAAACATCTTGTCTCCTATCCTATCTACTTTCTTTATATCCTCTATATTCTTAAATCCATTATTCTTTTCTCTATATTCTATAATTTTCTCAGCAGTAACAGCACCTATTCCTGGAATCTTATCCAATTCATCCTTTGAAGCAGTATTAATATTAATTACACTGTCAGACTCACCTGCCACAGCTGAAACACTAGCCTCTTTATTTATGTCTTTACTTACTACATTAGCACTTATTTGCTCCTTATTGTTTATAATAATACATTCATTATTAACGAGTTTTTTTGCTTGGTTTATTGCGGTTATATCACCCTTCTCAGTTAATCCTCCAGCCTGCTGAATAAGATCTTTAACTATACTTCCTTCATCTAGATAATATACATCTGGTTTCTTTACTTCACCTTTTATTTCTACTATAACTTTTTTATTATTTGTATTATTTGTGCTGTTTATTTCTTTTTTATCAGATTTATCCTCACTAGTTTGTTTGGTATCACTCTTATTAACTTCGACAAACATAGCTTCCATATCTTTCTGTGTTAAATTCTTTTTGGTTGTGTTAAAATATCCTATAGCTAAAAATATAATTAAGACCACAAATATGATCAATGATCCAATAATTTTTTCCTTTTTCTTCATTGAATTATCACCTCTATTCAAAAATTGTAAAAACATATTTTTATGCACAATACTTTTATAATTATTGACATATAATCAAAAATATATAGCAGAATTTGTATATATTTGATATACTAATGTTTGTTAAATACATATATGGGGGACACATATGAAAAAGATATTTAGTTTTTTTACTATATTTTCGTTATGCCTGCTCATGTCAGGAAACATAAATGCTAAGGCAGCTACCGCACCACCAGATGTAGAATCTGAAGCTGCAGTATTGATGGATGTAAATACTGGTGAGATTATATATGGAAAAAATGAAAATAAGCCTATGGCACCAGCTTCTACTACAAAGGTAATGACGGCACTTCTTACATTAGAAAACGCGAAACTAGATGATAAGGTTACCATAAGTAAAGTACCGCCTACAGCTGAAGGAACTTCCATAGGATTAAAAGAAGGCGAAATATATACAGTTAATGACCTTTTACATGGATTATTACTTGAATCTGCAAATGATTGTGCAGAAGCTCTAGCAGAACATGTTGGCGGATCAATGGATAACTTCGTTAAGATGATGAACGAAAGAGCAAAAGCATTAGGTGCAACTAATACAAACTTTGTTAATCCTAGTGGCTTATATGAACCTGGACACTTAACTACTGCTCACGATTTATCCTTAATGCTTAAAGAAGCTATAAAAAATCCTACTTTCGTCAAGATATGCAGAACTCAAGTTTATAAATTTCCACCAAGCAATATAGATGGAAATGAAAAGTGGGTATCTACAAAGGATGAACTTATTAGAAAAAATTCTCATTTTGAATATAAGTATGCTTTAGCTGGAAAAACTGGGTACACTACTTTATCAAAGCATACATTTACAGGTGCTGCTGAAAAAGATGGACACGTATTAATCGTGTCAATGCTATACTCTCAAAGTAAGCAAAACTATTTTCCAGATGCAATAAAGCTATTTGATTATGGTTTCAATAATTATGAATCTATAAAGCTTTATAGTAAGGGTGATGAAGTTGCAAACTATAATGTAACTAAATCTCTTAATATCCCTCTTGTAGCAACAAAAGACGTGTATTATTTGATAAACAAAAATGATTATAAACCAAATGTTTCAGAAACAGATATAAAAAGCTATTTAGCTCCTAAGATACAAATAAAAGATGCTAATTTAGAAAAAGCTTCTTTTAAGCAAGGCGATGAGATTTTAGATTCCACTATTACTGTAAAAGGAAAAGATCTATGTGGTTTAAAATTAGCTTCAAACATAGATAGAGAATATAAAGGCCTTTTACCATCATCTGCTGCTTATAAAAATATAAAGCCTTTTGTATTAGCACTTTCCATAGCTGTTGTCTCTATATTTTTGGTAACTTTAAGAAAATACATAAATTTTAAGAAAAAACAATCCATAATAAAACAGAAATATAACAATATAGTTCAATAATAAAAATATACATTATAAATAGAAATACCACCTTGTAAAAACACAAGGTGGTATTTCTATTTATCATTATGTTTAATGCTTATGCTATCAATAAGTTCCTTCATATCTTCTGGTAGATCAGCTCTAAGGGATAAAGTCTTTTTACTTCTAGGACTTTGAAAATCTAATCTGTATGCATGTAACGCTTGCCTTTTTATATACTCCTCATCATCTTCACTACCGTATAAAGTATCACCGAAAATCGGATGTCCAATATGACTTAAATGAACTCTTATTTGATGAGTTCTACCGGTCTCAAGGCTACACTCTACAACATCTGCTCCATTTAGTCTTTCTATTACCTTATAATGAGTTATGCTTCTTTGACCTTGCTCATCAACAATTCTTTTTATAGACTCTGGTCCTGGTCTATGTATCGGAAGATCTAGAGTTCCTTCTATAGCTTCTAGATTTCCATGTACTATAGCAATATATCTCTTTTCAATTTCTATATTATCCCTGCTATGCTCTTTTATATTTCCTTCTTTGTCCTTATCCATTGCATTTTGTTTTGATAAAGCCATATGAGCATATTGATTTTTTGCTATTATTATAAGTCCCGAAGTATTCATATCTAATCTGCTTACTAACCTAACTATACAGTTTTGGTGAGTTTCATTAAAATAATATATTACACCATTTGCCAGAGTACCAGACTGATGGCTTTTTGTCGGATGAACTACCATAAATGGATCCTTATTTATTACTATAATGTCTTCGTCCTCATAAACTATCTTTAAATCCATTTTTTCTGGTTCAATATTCTGGCTTTCATTTTTCGAAACATTAACTTCTATGTTATCGTTAAATTTTAATACGTAGTTCATTCTGACAACTATATTATTTGCTTTAATTCTTCCGTCAATAGCTGCTCCTCTTACGAGTCTAGTAGATAATCCTAACTTTTCTTTAAGAAAATCTCTTATTTTTCTTCCCTCATATTCTTTGGGAACTACTTCTCTTATGTAGCTCATATAGTTCTCCTATCTATTTTTAAAAGCTATAACCTCTATCTCTATAACGGCATCTTTAGGTAATCTGCTAATTTCCACACAGCTTCTTGCTGGAGGATTTTCTTTAAAAAATTCTCCGTAAACTTCATTAACTGAATTAAAGTCATCAATATTCTTCAAGAAAATTGTTGCTTTTATTATATTATCTAGAGAACTTCCTGCTTGCTCTAGTATTGCTTTGACATTAAGCATCGATCTTTTAGTAGCTGCTTTAATTTCAATAATAAGTTCCCCAGTAGCTGGATCAAGTGGTATTTGTCCTGATGTAAAAACAAGATTTTCTATACTTATTCCTTGACTATATGGTCCTATTGCTTTTGGTGCATTTTCTGTAGAAATTATATTTTTCATTTCTGATCCTCCTCTAATTTTTATAATCTTTACCTAATATAATGATTATATCAAAATTTTCATCATTTTTTCCTAAAGTTGAAAATTTGTTTATATTTATATCACTAGAAATTATATTTTTTAAGCTTTGATTACTTAATTGAACTTCACTTTTATTTGCCTCTTTTGTATTACCTATCTCTATACCTTTATAACCTTTCGCTTCTAAGTCCTTCATGCATTTCGACGCAAGTCCTTGAACCTTTGTTGCATTCAGTATCTTTATCTTCAAAGAAGATTTAGTAACTCCACCATTAGACTCAGCAACCTTTTGACCTGATATCAAGGAAATTATATCACTATTGGCTTCCTTATCATAAATAAGATAGGATATGTTATCTATTGTTCTTGGAACTCCTTTTAAAGTATACATTTTTACATTTTCTTTATTGAGGCTCATTCCTTCTTTTCCTAAGGCTAGCAAAGTTTTTGGAGGTATATCAGTTTCTATATACTGTGGCAGTACATCTAGTATCTTACCTAACTTTGGTATTATAGCAACTGAAGTACATTTCTCAACTACTTTTTCAATAAATTTATGTTGGTTATCTATTCTATCTAAATCTCCGTTTACTAATCCAGTTCCATCATTATTTTTTCTCCATCTGAAAAACTCTTCTGCTTTCTTGCCATTTAGAAGTACTGTTTCTCCTTTTTTAAAATTTATGTGGAGATTTTGAGCTGCATCATCATAGTACATATTCCTATCTATAGTCATCTCTACTCCACCAATGGCATCTACAAAGCTTCTAAAGCCCTCATAATTCAGCTTCACAAGATAATCTACCGGAACATCCATAATGTCTTCTACTGCCTGTTTTATAGCGCTGTCCCCTCCTATAGAGAAGGCAGCATTTATCTTTTGACTAGAATTCTTTATCTTTATCATCATATCCCTTGGAATTGACACTATATATGCTTTTTTCTCTTTTGGAACTAAGTGAACTAACATTATTGTATCAGTTCTTTTTATACTATCATTATCCTTTTGCTTAGGATCTCCAATATCCATACCAAGAAACAAAATATTTGTAGGTAAAGAGACATCTTTTTCAACTGCTTTGCCATCATAATTTTTGTTGAATTTCCCTAAGTACTTATAAAAAAAAGCTCCTGTTCCCAATGAAATAATTACTAATAATATTAAAAGTCCCAAAAGACTCGCTTTAAATTTATTATTGATTAATTTTTCTGATTTCATCTTCTCACCCTCTAAGCTGACAGTATATTTTATAAACCCACTTATTCACATATATTTAATTGTTGCCAAAACTGCTTGACCTATATCTCAATAAATTGATTTTTATAAAGCTAATTATTTTACATCTTTTTCCATTGTAAATTAATTACAAAGTATTTGCAACCTTAAATTTCATCTATAAATGCCAATAATCTTCAAAAAATCAAAAGCATAGATTAGTTATTATACTAATCTATGCTTTTGATTTTTTATTCTTATTAGCAAATCATTACGCGCATCAATACTTAAAGGATGCACAATCTGCCCAAGCTTTATTACATAAGTTATAGTGTTATCAAAGCCTTTTAAAGCACCTTGATCAAGGTTGTCAAAAGTTAACTGTCTTAATTCTTCTACACCATTATAATTCCTATTAGGCTCAATATAATCAGCAATATATATTATCTTTTCTAATAAAGTCATAGCTTTCTTTCCTGTTGTATGATGTTTTACTGCACTTAATATTTCTTCATCTTTAATTCCCATAACTTCTTTTGCCACAATTGAACCAACAATTCCGTGAAGTATCTGAGGTGAATTAATTGTAATCTCATCTAATTCTACATTTCTAGATTTTAAAAATTCAAATTGTTCATCTATTTTCATATTCTTAGCACAATCATGAACTAAAGCAGCAATTTTTGCTCTTATTTTAGATTCACCGTTTTTTTCTGCTAACAATTCAGCAGTATATACAACGCCCATTGTGTGTTTATATCTGCTTTCTGTAAGGTTTTGTTTTAGATATTCATCAATTTCTTCACATGACCACATAATAATCCCCCCAGTTATAATTTCTACCGTTCCTAGCTCCACTATGGATGTATCACTTCGTAATAAAAGTTATATTTTCAAATTCTCCTCTCAGACCCCAGAGGAGTTTTGAAAATAGATTTCGGTTCGAAGTGGTACATCTTTATTAATTTATATATGCTCAAAAATAGTACACTTTTACTTTCTATGTTTTATGAGAAAAAAATAATCCTAAATATACAACTTTTCAGTTAAAAATTTAGGATAAAATATTATATCTATAAATATAGCCTATTATCTCTAATGATTTTACTAACTTCATCAGGTACAAAAAAATCAACCCTATAACCTTCTCTGATTCTCTGCCTGATCCAAGTAGACGAAATATCTAGTTGCAAAAGATCTAAAAATATAATTTCTTTATTATATTTTTTCTCTACCAATCTTTTTTCATCATAGAGTTCTTCCTTAGTATATCCAGGTCTATTAAACACTACAAAATTACAGTTATCCATTATAAGATTAACATTTTTCCATTTTTCAAGATCTATTAAGCAGTCAGCACCAGTTATAAAATATAGTTCTGCCTCTTTAAGAGTATCTTTTAAATACATCAATGTCTCATATGTATAGCTTAAACCTTGCTTGTTTACTTCGTAGTCACTTGTCACAAAACCATCATAACATCTTATAGCTAGATCAACCATTTTGTATCTTAAATGACTATCCGTTATATTCTTCTCATCTTTATGTGGTGGATTTCCGCTCGGCACAAAAATAATTTCATCTAAATCTAACAAACGCTTAGCCTCATAAGCTATATATATATGTCCATTATGAATAGGATCAAAGGTTCCCCCGAGTATTCCTATCTTCTTTGACATAATATGCTATTTATCACCTTTTGGTAATTCTATTTTAGGCTTTTTTTGTGATTGTTTAAATAGAACTATTTTATTTCCGATAGCTTGAATCCCTTCACATCTTATTTCTTCACATATAACATCTGAAGCTTCTCTAGTTCCGTATCCACTGTTCTCTAACACAGTTATTTTAATTAGTTCTCTAGCTTCAAGCGCATCTCGTATTTGCTTTAAAAATGGTTCTTCAATACCATTCTTGCCTAGTTGAAATATAGGGCTTATACCGTTTGCTAGCGATCTAAGATATGCTCTCTGTTTTGTTGTAATCAATTTATTTTCCTCCCTTGTTTAAGTATATATATTAAATAATAAAAATGTTTTGAAAGGAGATATTTTTTATATTATCAATATCTCCTTAAATCATAAACATTTCTCAAATTGTTCTATAATATATGAATCAAAGTTAATTCAATATTTAAGATAAGTATTTTTAATTATAGTAAGTATTCGAATTCAAAATCTCTAAGTCTTACTACATCACCATCTTCTATTCCCATTGTTCTTAATTCATCAAGTACGCCCTTATTTCTAAGAACCTTATGGAAATATTTTAAAGAATCTGGTTCATTAACATTTACAGAATTTAGAAGTCTTTCTACGAAAGTTCCTTCTACAATATAAACTTTAATACCATCTTCTTCTTCAACTCTTATATCATAAGTAAATCTCTTTTCTTCTGGTATGAATTTATCTTCTTCTTTAATTTCTAATTCAGTTATAGGTATTTCCTTAAGCATTCTAGCAGCTTCTTTTACTACAGCTTCTACACCTTCATATGTAGCACCACTCATCTTAAATACTTTATCATAACCCATTTCGTTAAGCTTTTTCTTGAAATCTTCAAAAACTTCTTCATCATATAACATATCAGCTTTGTTAGCAACAACTATTTGAGGTCTATCCCAAAGCTTAACACTATATTTCTTAAGTTCTTCATTTATCTTTATGAAATCTTCAATAGCATCTCTTCCTTCAACTCCAGAGATATCTACTACGTGAACTAAAAGTCTTGTTCTTTCTATATGTCTAAGGAAGTCAAGACCTAAACCTACACCTTCAGCTGCTCCTTCGATTATACCTGGTATATCGGCCATTACAAAACCATCGATTCCAGGAACACTTACAACACCTAGGTTTGGTTTTAAAGTTGTAAAATGATAGTTAGCAATCTTTGGCTTAGCCTTAGTTACTACTGATAAGAAAGTTGACTTTCCTACATTAGGAAATCCAAGTAAACCTACATCTGCTAAAAGTTTTAATTCTAGTTCTATCCATCTTTCTTCTCCTGGCATTCCAGGTTCTGCAAAGTTTGGCGCCTGTCTCGTAGGAGTTGCAAATTTAGCATTTCCCTTACCGCCTTTTCCACCTCTGCCGATAACATATTTATCCTCTGGGTGAGAAAGGTCTGCCATTATCTTTTGAGTTTCAACATCTCTAATTAAAGTACCCATAGGAACCTTAATTATAAGATCTTCACCATCTTTTCCATAGCATTTTGAGCCTGATCCATTCACGCCTCTTTCTGCTATAAACTTTCTCGTATATTTAAAATCTAAAAGTGTTGTTATACCTGTATCTACTTCAATTATAACATCTCCGCCTCTTCCGCCATCTCCACCATCTGGGCCTCCAAGAGGTATGTATTTTTCTCTTCTAAAAGATACAGATCCATTACCACCATCTCCGCTTTTTACATAAACTTTGGCCGTATCTATAAACATAAGTTCATCACCTTACCTTATACTTTTGTTTGTACTTGTTTTAAAATGCCCAATTATTAGGTATTTTAAAACAAGTACAAACTAAATTTGATTTATATTTTAAGTACTCTTTATATATTATTGATAGCCTCTATATGCAAATAATATACATATCCATAATACTTGAAAAGCACCCTTTTTACAAAAGGGTGCTTTTATAACTAGGATTATTCAGCTATTTCTTGAATGTCTACTGGATAAACAGAAGCTTTCTTCTTGTCTCTTCCAAGTCTTTCAAATTTAACAACTCCATCGATCTTTGCAAATAAAGTATCATCGCTTCCTTTACCTACATTAGCACCTGGATGTATCTTTGTTCCTCTTTGTCTAACAAGTATGTTTCCAGCAAGAACAAATTGTCCATCAGCTGACTTAACACCAAGTCTCTTTGACTCAGAATCTCTACCGTTCTTGGAGCTACCTACTCCTTTTTTATGAGCGAACAATTGAAGGTTCATGATTAGCATAGTACTACACCTCCTCTTTTTTTACATATATATATTGGTCTGCTTTATTTTTTCCAAAACTTTGCTCTAAGGATAATAAAATACTGTCTATGCTAAGTTCAAAAGTTTTTAATAAGACCTGTGCTTTTTGAAGTTCTTCTTCATCAAGCTCTTTAAGATCTAACTTAATATATCCATCCGCCATTTCGTATGGTACATTAAGCTTAAGTACTTCGTCCAAGCCTATAAGTACACCTTGAGATAATACAGATACTGAATTACATATCATGTCATATGCTTCTCCAACTAAAATCATTTCTCTTTCTCTAAGAGCATGATTTTGTATCCTAAATCCAATTATTATGTCCTTAGTCGTATAAATATCTAACTTAATCATATTAAGCTTCTATTTTTTCGATAACTAGCTTAGTGTAAGGTTGTCTGTGGCCGTTCTTTCTTCTATAGTCTTTCTTTCTCTTGTACTTGAAAACTATAATCTTCTTAGCCTTGCCTTGAGCAACTACCTTAGCTACTACTTTAGCACCTTCTACTACTGGTGTACCAACCTTAAGTTCACCATCCTTAGCTACTGCTAGAACTTCTGTTAACTCAACTGTTGCTTCAACTTCAGCTTCTAATTTTTCAACGAATATAACATCGCCTTCTTGAACTCTGAATTGTTTTCCACCTGTCTTAACTACTGCGTACATAAAAACACCTCCTCATTACGGTCTCGCCACTTCAGGTACGATTGTACAATCGTTTATGGAACCTTATGTGTGCGGTTCACAAATGCCATTCTACCATATCGGACATATTTTGTAAAGTTATTTTTATCTAAACATATAATGTTTAGTATCTTTTTTTATCTCAATATTGTTATTTGTTTATTAAAAAAAGATTACTGAAATTAAGTGGTTATGCAGGAGATGCTATATGAGCGAGCTATTAGAATTAAATGATTTTTTCAGATGGAATGTCCATAAAAAATCGCTAATTGCTCTTCATTAGTGATTTTTTTGCGCATCTACCTTTTCTGAACGTATGTGAGGAAATTGTGGCAGGCGACAAATTCTCACTTTTTTACTCTATATATATCCTTTTTGCTTTCTTAAATTTTATATATGAAAGTTTTACAAGAAAGCGTGATTAATAAAGAGTAAAAACTGTACTGTTCGAACGTAGTGAGTTTACAGTTTTAGCCATGGAATATGACAAAATCATATTAATTCTTTGCGTAAGCTCATTAAAGCATTGGATGCCTAACCACTTAATTTCAACTCAATAATTTTAATCTACTCTATTTGAAGTTTGTAATTACTTACAGCATCAATTTGATTTTTGAATAGCAAAGGTTCTAGTTTGTAGTAATCTATTGAATCTATAAATTTAACATAAATATTTTTATCTAGAGCTCCTATATCCTTCAGGAATTGTACTTTATCGCCTATGACATAGTCTTCATATACATCTTTTAACTCTATATAGAAGTCTTTAATACTACCTTCACCTTCAGCTCTTATAATATCATTTTTAATTAGATGCTTTATATAAGAACCTTTCAGCCTTTTTCCATGTCCATTACAGATATCACAGTTCTCTTCTATATAATCGTAAATACTTTTCCCTCTTCTACTTCTTGATATCTGTAGAAGATTAAGCTCAGTAAATTGATATACTCTAGCTCTACTACTATCACCCTCAAGACTTTCCTTAATGGCAGCATATACCTTATTCTTAGCTTGAGCATTATCCATATCAATAAAATCTACTACTATTATACCGCTAAGATTTCTAAGTCTAATCTGCCTTCCTATCTCCTTTGCAGCCTCAATATTTGTCTCTTCAGCTGTTTTAGAAAAATTTCTTCCACTGACATTTTTAGCTGAGTTCACATCAATTACATACATTGCTTCAGTTTTATCAATAACTATATTTCCACCACATTTTAAGTTAACTCTAGAGTTTCTTAAATTAAGTATTTCTTTTTCTATTCCGTAATAGTCAAATAAACTTCTTATCTCTTTATGCATTACTAATTGAATGTTTTTTTCATCAGCTATATAGTCTTTTACCGCAAAATAATCTTCCATAGAATCTACAATAATCTTTGACGTATCACCATTTATATTATCTCTTAAAACCTTGTGGAGAAGTGCGTTTTCTCCATAAAGCTTTTTGTTTTTCAAGCTATATAAAGCTTCTCTCTCGATAGCTTCATATGTATCTTTAAGTTTATATATTTCCTGTTTTATGATATCAGATGATACATCTTTAGCATTAGTTCTTATGGTTATAGAGAAGCCTTCAATTGTTTCTATTGTATTTTTTAGACTTTCTCTAATATCCTGATCCTCTATTCTTTTAGATATAAGAAGCTCTTTATCTCCCCTAGTTATTACTACAAATCTTCCAGGTAGACTTATAGGACTTGCAACTTTAGGTCCTTTACTGCCAAAACTCTCACTTAAGATTTCAACAATTATATCTTGCCCTTTTTTCAAAGGATTTTTTCTCATATCAAAGTGTAAATATCCATTCTTTTCGTGACCAATATCTATAAAGGCACTACCGATAGCAGGTACTATATTTTTTACATTTCCCTTATACACCTCTCCTGGAAGCGGCTCATTATTTTCTTCTTCTACAAAGCATTCTGTTAAGCTACCTTTTTCCTTTATTGCAATCCTAAAAATCTTTTCTCTTCTTTCTATAAAAAGTTCTCTCATAATACTTTACCTTATATTATATACATTTATAGAGTGGAACTAAATTTTCACCTTTAAGAGCATATAGTTCCTCTCTTTTTATATCAATAAAGGCTTCTTCTTCAAAATTTGAAGTATTGCTTCTTATGTAGGTTGCTAATAATTCTGGAGAAAGATGTTCTCTGCTTCCACAGCTAATTAAGGCATTAAGTATAAGCTTATCTTCATTAACCCAGTACTTAATTTCTTTTACCATAGGTTTTATGTCAACCATCTTTTCCCCGTTTTTACTTTTCTTAAGTGTAACCCATTCATTCTGTTCCATAAGTTTTTCGACTTCTAATATAGAGCTTTCTGTAGCATTATATTTAATTTTAACAATATATCTTGCTGCATCAATAAGAGCCATTGCTTGTGGCACTTTTTTCTCATTTTCTTTATTTATAACCTTAACAGCCTCTAAAAATCTTATTCCCTTTGCAGAATTTGCATTTAATCTTTCTTTTACTTCCTCTATAGTTAAGTCTTCTACAAGTCCAATATCTAAATAATCTCCCTCAGAGTAAAATCCTACTGACAAAGGATTAGCTATTGATAGATTCATATGTGGGTTAAATCCCTTTGAATATTCAATTGGAAGATCTGCTCTTCTTATTACTCTTTGTATAGTTCTCATTAAATCAAGATGAGAAATAAATTTAATATCGCTCTCTTTAGTAAATTTAATTAGATATCGCACCAGCAAAACACTTCCCTTCTTTAAAGTTCACATCGATTCCGCAGCCTGTACATCCAACTCTACAATTTTGAGTAACTACTGCTTTCTTAGCTTTGTCATTTTCAATCTCCAAATACTTCCTATTAATTCCAATATCAATGAAATCCCAAGGTAAAACTTCATCATAAGATCTTTCTCTATAACAATAAAAATCTCCATCAATACCGCATTCTTCTAAAGCTTCTTTCCAAAGTTCGAAGTTGAAGTACTCAGACCATCCATCAAACTTTGCACCTTTTTCATATGCCTTTACAAGCACGTCACAAAGCTTTCTGTCACCTCTTGCAAATAGAGCTTCCATATACGAAGTTTTTTGTGCATGATAGTTATATATTATAGCTTTAGATTTTATAGAGTCCCTAACTGCCGATATCTTCTCTGAGACTAAATCAATTTTCTCCATAGGAGCCCATTGGAATGGTGTAAATGGTTTAGGAACAAGTATTGAAGTACTTACTGTTACTCTAAGCCCTTTATTTCTAACATTTTTAGGAACCTTAAAATATTCTGCAGTAATTTTTTCTGCAAGACTTCCTATCTCTCTTACATCCTCTAAAGTTTCATAAGGAAGACCTATCATGAAGTATAACTTTAAAGTACTCCAGCCTGATTCGAAGGCACTTCTAGCAGCTTCAAGTATTCTTTCTTCTGTAAGTCCTTTATTTATAACATCTCTCATTCTTTGTGATCCTGCTTCAGGAGCAAATGTAAGTCCACTTTTCCTTACTTTTTGTATTTCCTTGATAAGATCAACTGAAAATGCATCTACTCTTATTGAAGGAAGTGCAACACCAACATTTTTTTCGCTATGTTCATTTATTAAATCAGTAACCAATCCCTGTATATCTGAATAGTCGCAGGTGCTTAATGAAGATAGTGATATTTCGTCATATCCAGTACCTTGAACTAACTTTCTTGCATTTTCTAATAGGGTCTGTCTTGATTTTTCTCTTACTGGCCTATATATCATTCCAGCTTGACAGAACCTACAACCATTTGTACACCCTCTAAATACTTCAAGCACAACTCTATCATGCACTATTTCAGTATAAGGTACTATAAACTTATCTGGAAAAGATACCTTATCAAAATCATTTATAACCCTCTTTTGAACTTTAGCAGGCACATCCTCATATTTAGGTTTAAAGGATTTAATTGTATTATCTTCGTTATATTCAACATCATAAAGAGAAGGAACATAAATTCCTCTTATCTTAGATATCTCTCTAAGGAATTCTTTTTTCTTACCTTTACCCTTGTATTTTTTATATACATCAAGAACATCATTCATCATGTCCTCGCCTTCTCCTATTTCGAAGAAGTCAACAATATCATATAAAGATTCTGGGTTATAAGCACAAGGTCCCCCTGCCATAATTATAGGTTCCTCTTCTCTTCTTTCAGATGCTCTAATTGTTATTCCAGATAGATTTAACATGTTTAGTATATTTGTATAACTCATCTCATATTGAAGAGTAAATCCAAGGATATCAAACTCATTTAATGAATCTTTTGTTTCAAGCGCAAACAGTGGAATATTATTTTTTCTAAGCTCTTTTTCCATATCTGGCCAAGGCGCGTAAGCTCTTTCGCAATATGTATCATTTCTCTCATTTAGTGTATGATATAGTATTCTTGAACCTAAATGTGACATACCAACTTCGTATACATCAGGGAAACAAAAAGCAAATCTAATGTCTACTTCTTTAGGGTCTTTTACAACCTGATTTAGTTCTCCCCCAACATACCTAGCAGGTTTCTCAACTTTATATAAAATATCATCTGTGATTCTAACCATTACTTTTCCTCCTAGATTTTTCACTGTATAATAATTTTAGCTTTATTACTTAATAACTATTACCTTAAACTATTAAAAAATCGCTGAAGCGATTTTCTTCAGTGATTTTTTTGCGCATCTGCCTTTTCTAAACGTAGTGAAGAAATTCTGGCAGGCGAATAAGTTTTCTTTTTTACTGTATGACCTAAAAAATCTATTCAAATAAATTGAAATTACTAGGCTTGGTTAGCATAAAAATTATACACCTTCCTTTACAGTAAAAAAGAAGTATAATTAAATACTTCTTAGAATTACATCATATTATTTTATCATACCATTACTAATTAACCAATACTATTTTTTCATCCAACTGTTTTTATAATTTATGTACTCTTCTAATGTTATATTACCATGGGTCTTAAGTGCTTCAATAAGCTCATCTTCATGAATTACATCTCTTAATCTTAGCTCATCATCTAGTATATAAAAGGTGTTGAACTTATTTTTATCTACCAATCCTAATACATTAATCAATCCTAATTTAAAGTGAACAGATATGGTTTTATTATCTATATATTTCTTTTTCCCAAGTCTCGTTCTCTTCTTTATTATATCTCCCATAATGATATACATTACCTTTCTTTTTTCATTATATGTTATAAACAGTATAAAGCATGATGTAAGTAATACGCTAAGATTAAATATATGTATTGTAGATAAATAAATAAATATGCCAATCCCTATTATCCCTACCCCATAGCTTATATATGAAGTTATAATATGAGCTTTTTTATAGAACATTCTAGAACTCAAAAGCGTTCTTAAAACCTTTGATCCGTCTAACGGATATGCAGGAAGCAGATTGAACATTCCCAAAACTAAGTTTATCTCCATGGAATTATTAATAAACTCTGCAGGAACTACTTTGTAGGCCATGTATAATATACCAAACATAATAAAATTAAAAGCCGGTCCCGAAATTGAAAGAAGTATTTCTTCTTTATGAGTTAATCCATCGAAATCACTTAGTTCTAAAGCGGTTCCAAAGGGATGAATCTTAAAGTTATCTATACTTAGGTTCATCCACTTTGCTACAATATAATGGGTCATCTCATGGAATATTATCCATAAAAAACCTAAAAATATCATAGATCTAAATCCTAAAATAAAAAATATAAGTATTTGCGGAATTAGCCACTTGCTTATTTTTACCATTAAATTCTCCTAAAGAATTGCTACTAAAATATCATATATTCCTTTGGGTCTTTATTTTCTCCCATATAGCTCAAAGAAAATATAATACATGCCTTACTCAAATTTTTTACACTCTGGCTTTTGCCTAGAAATTGGCCTTTATCTACCTTCTCGCCTTCTTTTACACCTATCTCTTTTAATCCAGAGCATTTTGTCTCAATTCCATTTCCATGATCTATAATTACGTAGCTGCCAATATCTTTCTCATCAGCCACCTTCTTTACTGTGCCTTCATTAGGTGCTATTACCTCTGTATTCTCGTTTATATCTATCACTATTGATTTATCTGCTTGCTTTGCACTGAGTTCACTATCTATTTTCCCTTTAACAGGTGTTACAAAACTCTCTTTCGATTTTTCTTTCAGTGTTTTTTCTCCAGTTACATTGGACTTAAAGGTCTCGATATAATTTTCTAAGTTATCCCTGAGGCTTGTAGTATCTTTAAAATTCACATTGCTTATGTATGAAACTATTTTAGGATCTAAATACTTATTATAATCAAGGTTATTGTTGATTACATCTTTTGCATACTTGTACGCCACTGTTGTTTGAGGCGTAACCATAGTTTTACATACAATAACAAAAACACTTAAGCACAAAACCCCTATAAGCTCTTGTGTTATCCTGTTTATAACCATATTTTTATTAATTCCATTAAAATTGTTTACTCCCGCACTGTATTCTCTTTTGTTAGTATGAGTTTCTTGCACTCCATATGCAGCGTATGGATTCTGCGTCCTTTGTCTTTGCAATATTTTTGCGTAGTAGCTCTCATATTCATTATTATACTTTCCCATCCTTTTCCTCCCACGTTCACAAATATTTATATATAGCTGAATCACTTAATAAATTTTATATTTTCAAGTTAAAGCAGTACATCTTTAATTCAAGAAATACTACTGCTTCAATTTATATCAAGTTCATATTATATATATTTGCGATAGGTGAATTATATGATAAAAGTATATAAGAAAGTTGCTGTACTAATAAAACAAAACACTACTTAAATCATAGTTATCTCCTATAATCTAAGTAGTGTTCTATCTTCTATAAAAATCTATTTATTTTAGTGATTTCATAAAAACTTCTGCACTTCCTACGTTAGTCGCAACTGGTATATGATGAACATCACATAATCTTATCAATGCCGTAACGTCTGGTTCATGTGGCTGAGCAGTCAAAGGATCTCTTAAAAATATAACTAAATCCATATTCCCTTCAGCAATTTTACTTCCTATTTGTTGATCTCCACCAAGAGGTCCTGATAAAAATCTATGTACTGGAAGTCCAGTTTCTTCAGTTATTCTCTTTCCTGTAGTTCCTGTTGCATATAAAGTATGCTTTTCAAAAATATGCTTGTACCTGTTTACAAATTCCAGCATATCATCTTTCTTCTCATCGTGTGCTATTAGCGAAATATTCATAATACCCTTTTCCCCCTAAAAATTAATCTTTTTCTTTCTCATACCAATATTTATAATTAAGGCTATAGACATTACAGTTGTCAAAAGTGAACTACCACCATAACTAACCAGCGGCAAAGTTATTCCCGTGATAGGCATGATCCCAATAGTCATCCCAATATTTTGTAATATTGCAAATAGAAAATACGATGCCATACCAACACAAATCATTGACCCAAAAACATCTTTAGAAACCTTTGCTGTTCTTATTGTTCTATATACTATAACTCCATAAAGTATAAGTAGAATTATACCACCAATGGTACCCCAATGTTCCCCAATTACTGCAAAAATAAAATCTGTTTGCTTTTCCGGAACAAATTGACCTACATAACTAGTAGCTGAATCTTGAGACAACTTAAATCCAGTGCCAAAAAATCCACCTGATCCTATACCTGTCATTGACTGCATTAATTGAAGTCCGGATCCAAGCTCGTCCGCTTCTGGATTTAAGAATGATATAAGCCTTCTTTTCTGATAAGGCTCAATAAGCCCAGAATTCCACAACAGAATAATTCCAAAAACTAATGAAGTTAATCCACCTAAGATAATCTTCATATCTAGCCCCGCACAGAAGAATATTCCGAGTACAATAAAGAAACAAACCATAGTCATTCCCATATCAGGCTGAATTACTATAAGGGCAACAGGGACTAATGTATATGCTGCTAAAATCATAAAGTTTTTCAGATTATTTACCTTTAATTCCATCTCATCTAACTTTTTAGCTAACATAAATATAATAGCTACCTTCGCTAACTCTGAGGCTTGGATAGAAAATAGCGATCCAACTTTTATCCAACCTCTAGCGCCATTTATAGTAGCCCCCATAAACCTAGTGTAAATCAATAAAATTATTGATCCCCAATATAATATAGGTGCAAATCCTCTAAGAATGTTGTAATCTACAAGTAATATAAAATAGAGAACCACCAGCGATACTCCGAACCACAGAAGCTGTTTCTTTGCATCAGTAGCATCAGGTTTCATAGCTGCATAGATATTAACTATTCCAAATAACACTATTAAAATTGTTGCAATAAGGATACTAAAATCCATTTCTCTGAGAAGTTTAGTATCTAGCTTTAACCTTTTAAGCATGGTACTACCTCCACAACTTTAGTTTTTAATAAACATCTTTAGTTAAAAAAGTTCTAAGCGCATATACATATTATATCTTAAAAATTTAAAAATCTAAACTACAAAATAGTTAAAAAAACTACAAAATTCAATCCACATAGCTGTCATAATTTGTACAGTATGTGGATTATATTAAACTTCTATTGCTTTATTTATCTTCCTCTTACATTCTTTATAGGGATATTCGCTACTAAGGCAGGAGAATCCCCATCCATTTCACCAGTTTTGGTTATTGTAATATCAATATCATCACTATCGATTTCTACGTATTTTGAGATAACTTCAAGAATTTCTTGTTTTATATTTTCTAAGACTTCAGGTGCTAAGTCTCCTCTATCATGTATTAGTATTAGTTTCAATCTATCTTTTGCTACGTCCTTAGGTGTTGGTTTATTAGAAAACATTTTAAATAAATCCATTTACAACACCTCCTATTTCTTTTTGAATAATCTTTTTAAAGAATTAAAGAAACCGCCCACCTCGTTACTCAAGTCTAAAAGTGGTACTTCTTCACCAGTTATTCTTCTTGCTATATTTCTAAACGCTTGTCCAGCAAAAGCTTTATCATCTAATACTATTGGTTCTCCCTTATTTGTAGAAACTGTAATAGTCTTATCATCAGGCACAATCCCAAGAAGCTTTACTGATAATGTTTCAATTATATCTGGTACATCCAGCATATCTCCTCTTTGAGTCATTTCATAATTTAATCTATTTACTATCACTTGATGATCTTCTAAACCTTTAGCATCAAGTTTACCTATAACTCTATCAGCATCTCTAACAGAGGTAATTTCAGGGTTTACAACAACAACCGCTCTATCTGCTCCTACTATTGCATTTTCAAAACCTTGTTCTATACCAGCAGGACAATCTATTAATACATAATCAAATTCTTCTTTAAGCTCATTTACAAGCTTTAACATCTGCTGTGTGCTAATGTCATTTTTATCTTTAGTTTGAGCTGTTGGTAGCAAAAATAAATTTGAAAATCTCTTATCCTTTATTAATGCTTGCTTTGTTCTACATCTATTTTCTATTACATCAATGATAGTATAAACTATTCTATTTTCTAATCCCAAAAGAACATCTAAGTTTCTAAGACCTGTATCCCCATCTACCACTACTACCCTTTTACCTAAAGCTGCTAAAGCTGTCCCTATATTGGCAGTGGTTGTAGTTTTTCCAACTCCGCCTTTGCCTGACGTTATTACTATTGAAACTCCCATTTACTTAATCCCTCCATGCACTTATGTATTTATTAGGTAAGTATGGCTCAACAACTATTTCCCCATCCTTAATCTTTGCTACTTCTGGATATGTAGGCTTCTCCCCTTCTGGAGATATTGTAATCAAATTACTTATGCTTAAAATTTCAGGTTGAAGCATAAACGCTGCAATAATTGACTTTTTATTCCCATTGATTCCAGCATGCACTTGACCTTTTATACTCCCCAAAACTATTATATTTCCAGCTGCTGATACTTCAGCACCATTGTTTATATCACCTATAATAACTATATTTCCCGGGTAATTGATACTTTGACCACCTCTTACTGTTTTCCTTATAAATTTAGTTCTTCCTTCATATACTCCAGTAAAAGACTTACTTTCTTTTTCTTCCTTCTCTTGGAATATACAATCCTTAATCATGATTTCATCAAAGAGAACATCCTTTAACCTTCTCATTTGCTTATCATTTATATGTTTCAAATCGGCAATAAAAGTCAGAGTGGCTCCCACATAAAACTGTTTACCAGAATTTAGCCTCTCTAATAATCTTTCGAGCATTTCGTCAAAATCTTTAAACTTATCCATATTTATTAGGGCTATAATTCCTTCTCTGTTTCCTTTTATAAAAATACCCTCGTCTAACATAAAAACCTCCAAAGCTTACCCTTCTTATGTTCTAATTCAACAACAACTGATAAAAACCCTTTTTAAATCTATAAAATAATTATATCATCTACATAAGATATATAAAGTTTTTTCTACAATTTAAATACAAATTTTAATACATATTAATATAATAGATATTTTTTTGTAAAAAAAAGTCGCTGAAGCGACCTTCTTCAGCGAGCTTTTTTAACGCGTCTGCCTTTCCGAATGCATATGAGGAAAATTTGGCAGGCGATATATTATTGTTATTTTATTATTTACTTTACATTATCATCCTTAAAATCTTCCAAAGGAGGATTTAAAGTATAGTCGAACATAGGCTGATAATTTGGGTACTGCTGCTTTATTTGATCTCTGAAATAAGTTTCATATATAGCTCTTGCAACTGGTGCTCCCATATTACCTTGATATCCATCATACATAACTACAGCAACCACTATTTGTGGATCATCTACTGGTGCAAAAGATACATACACAGAGTAGTCACTTCTTCCGTAATCTTCCTCATTAGCATTGTATGTAGCAGTTCCAGTCTTACCAGCAGTCTGGATTGGGAAGCCTACAAAGTGAGCTCTGGCAGTACCTTCATCAGTACCATTGTTAACAATATACATTCCTTGCTTTATAGCATTTAGAGTTTCTGGCTTAATATTCATTTTACCTAAAATTTCTGGCTTATACTCTTTTACTACCTTCCCGCTATTATCAGTTATCTGATCAACAAGATGAACCTTATATCTTGTTCCTCCATTTGCAATTGTAGAAATATAGCTAGCAAGTTGAACCAAGCTAAAGTTGTTTATACCTTGTCCTATCGATGCATTTACAAGCTCTGCCGGTGTATTTACAGCACCATTCTTGTCATATATGAATTGATCAATGGCATCTATAACCGCTCCATGAGAATATTTTCTACCTGTAGCATTATAAGCCTTTATTCTATCATCAAATATTTTTGAATTACTCTGTAAATCGTTCAATAAATTTTTCAATTTAGTATTAAAATCATTAAAACTTAATTTACCACCACTACTATCTTTAATAAAGTTTATAACTAAATCTTTTATCTGTTGTTTAGTTTCTTTTAATTTATCATCGTCATCATCTTTTGCTTGGATATCCAAAGGAACAAAACTATATGATCCATAAGCTCCTTTTGATAGAGCATCAACTAATTCAAATCTTGAGTAATATAAAGTTTGGCTTTTGAAATATTCGTAGTTATATGTTTGTCCGAAGTTTTCTCCTATTTCAATACCAGTGCTTCCTTTTTGATTGCTCTTAGGATCTGTTCCCATACCAAGCTGCCATGCGTATTTTGCTAAACTATCTAGAGCTTTAGTATCTGAACCATTTTTAACATACATTCTATATCCCATTTCATAATAGTAGAAGTTACATGATACAGCTAGAGCTCTCTTTAAATCAACTATTCCATATTCATGTTCATCAGCAGGTGCCCAAGATCCAAAAACATCTGGATGTATATCAAAATATTTCTTACCATATAAAGTTTCACTAGGGGTAACAACACCCTCTTCTAAAGCAGCAAGTGATGTTAAAGGCTTAAAAGTTGATCCAGGAGGTATTAATCCCATAGTTGCATAGTTATAAAACGGTTTAGGATATAAATCATATTTGTCTTGCCTATTCCCATTGGCATCCTTTGGAAATAACTCATCTACACTTTTGCTTAGGTTGTATTTCGATACAATCATCTTTCCATATGCTTCATAATCAGGAGCGAAAAATTGCTTCGATAATTCCGGAGTAAGTTTTCCTGGTTCTGAGAATATATTAGCATCAAATCCTGGATTACTAACCATTGCTAAAACTCTTCCTGTTTTTGCTTCTATAGCAACAGCTGCACCTCTTGTAGTATTAAAGTTTTTTGATATCTTATACTGAGGGTCATTTACCTGAGTTTTAACATAGTCCATTCTTTCTTGAAGTGCCTTTTCTGCAGAATACTGAATGTTCTTATCTATACTTAAATGAACATTCTCACCAGGGCTTGGCTCAAGATCAAATAACTCTTCTGTTTTTCTACCTTGGGAATCGACCTTAATTGTAGTCCCTCCAGTATTTCCTTTCAGCACTGATTCAAAAGCAGATTCTATTCCTGATTTTCCTATGACATCTGTAGATACGTCATAGCCTCTTTCTTCGTATCTGTCTTTTTTACTGCTATCTATTGATGCAACGTAGCCAATTACGCTAGAAGCTAAATTATATTGCCCATAAGGATAGTACCTCATAGGTTCTAGAGCCACATCTACTCCTGGAAGACTAGTTAACTTTTGATAAAATATTGATGCTGTATCTTTTTTTATGTTTGCAGCTATAGTAACAGGCTTAAAGCCTGAAAAACTCTGCATCTTTATAGCATCTTTAACCAACATATATCTTCTAATATCATTCATAGAAAATTTCTTTAAAAGCATTTCTGTTATTTCTTGTCCACTTAAACCTTTATAAGTCTTTCTTTCATCAGCTGTAGGATTCAGCATATCATACATTTGATAAAACTTAACCATATAATAAAAGGTATCTTTTGCGCTTATCTTTACAAGCTCTTCATCTATTTTACTTTCATCATCATCAGTAAGCTCCTGCTTACCCTTAAACAGTTTGTTCTTTATATCATCATTCATACCTCTATCTCTTTTGAATCTGATCTCTAAAGCTCTTTTACTATCATCAGACGAAACATTAAAATCGAAATAAGGTTCGCCTTTATCATTAATTTTAAGATTTAATGTATCTTGCTGAGAATCTTTATTCTCATCTAAAAGTTTAAATACTTGCTTCATAGTTGTATAAAAACTTTTAGATGAGTCATCAGTTTGAGTAAATGTTAAAGTATACACCTGTTTATTGGTAGCTAACAGATTACCTTGAGAATCATATATCTTTCCTCTAGGAGCTTTTTCTGTAACTAATCTTCTTGAACTAGTATTTGCTCGGTCCGTATAATCATCATACTTAAAAATTTGTAAATATATCAGCCTTCCAACTATAGCTGAAAATATAATAAACATTATTACTATTACTACTGTATATCGATTCACTGTCTTCTTTTTCTTCTTAACGTTATTCATTATTATCACCTATTAATCTTTATTGAACTTCCACTGAACCTTCATATACTTCTTATTTGAAAATCTATATACTCTGTTATATATTAAAAAAACTATAACCATATTGTACACTGCTGAAATAAGCATAGAATATCCCAAAGACATTTTAACCTTAGCTAAATACAATACAATCATAACAAATAATAACTTGATTATCGATAGACAAAATGTTGACAAAACAGGAATGAACTTCCTGTTTTTAAATATATTTTCACCGATAACAGCTGCTAAAATGCACAATAATAGATTAGCTAAAGCATTAATTCCATAATACTTATAGAAAAAAATATCCTGTAACAGTCCACTAAAAGCTCCAATTATAGTTGCTTCCCATCTTCCGTTTATTATGGAAAAGCAAATTACAAAGCATAATAATAGACTTGGAGCTCCATTAAATATTGAAAAGAAAGGGACAATACTGTTATCAAGAATTAATAAAATCAGGCATATAATTGCCAGCACAACTCTTTTCACCTATTCGTCCCCCTTAGTCCTTATATTTTATCTCTTCTTTATTTCCATCTGGTGGTATTACTACGTACAATTCTTCTAGCTTATTAAAGTCCACAAAAGGTTTTATTATAGCACTTTTATTCACTTTAACTTTATCTTCTTCTACAGAGACCACTGTTCCTATTTTTAGATCCTTTGGATACATGCCACCAAGCCCCGTAGTTGTTATTATATCTCCTTTATTTATCTGAGAATTTATTGGAAGTAAGTCTAAAACTGCTAACGGTTCGTTATCACTGTTTTTGTATCCTCTAACTATTCCTGAAATATCAGATTTATCTACTTTTGCATGAGCTGCAAAGTTTAAATTAGTAAGAGTCTGTACCTTTGACCAAGTCGAATTAGCTTCTACTACTTTTCCAACTAACCCTTCTGGTGCAATAACAATCATATCTTTCGCAATTCCAGCATTAGTTCCCTTACTTATTATATACCCATTAAGAGTGCCAAAATCTGGTTTTGCCACTATATATACACCAACATATGTGTAACTAGATTTTTGATCCTTAAAACCAAGTGCTTTTCTTAAGCTATCATTTTCGCCTTTTAATTTTCCGTATTCTATCAATTCATTTTCAAGTTCTATATTTTTTTGCTTAAGCTCTTCATTTTCCTTTTTAACTGCAGAGAAGTTAACAAAGAAATCTAGTCCACCTTTAGCCTTATCTGCTAAGGTATAAGCTGCTTTTTGTATAGGATTAAGTGCAGTGCCTGCTCCACTTACAATAGGATTGCTCGAATCTCTTTTAACACTGTAAATAATTATAGCTAAAAAGCTAACTGACAGCACTATAATAGTTACTGCCAGTTTATTTCTAAGAAGTCTCATTTTATCCTCTTTGTTGCTTTGCGATTATATCAAATTTATCTAGAGCTTTACCTGCTCCTAAAGCAACACAGTCAAGTGGAGATTCAGCTATATGTACAGGCATATGAGTTTCATGATTTATTAAAGCATCTAATCCTTGAAGTAGAGCTCCTCCACCAGCAAGCATTATACCTTTATCCATTATATCTGCTGCAAGTTCAGGTGGTGTCTTTTCAAGAGTAGTTTTAATCGCTTCTATAATTGCAGAAACTGGTTCTTTTAAAGCCTCTCTTATTTGTGTTTCAGTTACATCAATAGTCTTTGGAAGACCTGTAATCAAATCTCTTCCTTTGATTGGCATTGTCTTTTCTTCTTCATCATCATTTCTAAATGCTGAACCTATTTCCATCTTTATATTTTCAGCAGTTCTTTCACCTATCATTAAGTTATATTCTCTCTTTATATAGCTTATTATAGCTTGATCTAACTCATCTCCAGCAACTCTTAAAGATTTAGAAGTTACTATACCTCCAAGTGAAACTACTGCAACTTCAGTTGTACCTCCACCTATATCAACTATCATGCTTCCTGTTGGTTCATCAACTGGAAGACCTGCTCCTATAGCTGCTGCCATTGGTTCTTCCATAAGAACAACTTCTCTTGCTCCAGCTTGTTTAGTTGATTCCTCTATAGCTCTTCTTTCAACTTCTGTAACTCCTGAAGGAAAGCATACTATTATTCTTGGACTTGCGAAAGCGCTTTTATTTGTTATCATGTCAATAAACTTTTTAAGCATCGTTTGTGTTATATCAAAATCTGCTATAACCCCATCCTTTAAAGGTCTAATAGCAACTATGTTTCCTGGAGTTCTACCTATCATTTGTTTAGCTTCTGATCCAACAGCTAATGGCTTCTTAGTCATATTGTTAATTGCTACAACTGAAGGTTCTCTTAAAACTATGCCTTTTCCTTTAACGTATACTAAGGTATTCGCAGTACCTAAATCTATCCCCATATCTTTATTCATTCCAAACAATCCCATGTTTATTCCCCTTTCAGTTTTAGATTATTCCTTGTTCTTTTAAACTTATAAACTTTTGACCACCTATAATTATATGATCTAATAAGTCTATTCCTACAATCTTGCCACATTCTTTTATGCGCAAGGTTATATTAACATCCTCTTTACTTGGAGTAGGATCTCCTGAAGGATGATTATGACACATTATTATTGAAGCTGCACTTTTCTTTATAGCTTCTAGAAAGATTTCTCTCGGATGTACTATTGATGAATTTAAACTGCCTTTAAACACTTCTTTTATAGAAATAATGGCATTTTTAGTATTGAGCATCATAAGCATGAGCACCTCTTGTTTTAAATGAGCTATTTCATTCATAACAATCATAGCTGCACTTTTAGGGTCACTTATTCGAATTTCTTCACCAGCTTTAAAACTTCTAAACCTCTTAAAAAGTTCGCATAACGCCATTATCTGCGTCGCTTTAACCTCTTTTATCCCTTTGATTTTCATAAGTTCTTCTGGAGACGTATTTAGAAGCCCATTAATTCCATCTAGTTCTTGAAGAATTCTCATACTAAGTCCCAGTACATTTTCATTAGAAGTACCAGTTCTAAGTATTAATGCAAGTAACTCATGATTTGATAATGCGCTCGATCCTTGTCTTATTAGCTTTTCCTGAGGTCTTTCATTTTTAGGGATATCTGATATTTTAAGATTTACGTTCATATAATAAACTCCTTTATCGCTACATCAACTGAATATTAAAACATATCTTCGAATTTTCTAAATGTTATAGAAGAATTAAAAATAGTTTTATAATCGATAAGCTTTATCTTAATATCCTTCCCCATGCCCAATTTATTTAACAATATCTCTCAAAATGTTTTTTAACTTGTTTAGAGGTAACCCAACTACACTATAATAGCAGCCGTTTATTTTCTCTACGAAAACACCTCCAAAGCCTTGGATTCCGTAAGAACCTGCTTTATCCATAGGTTCATCGGTATTTATGTACTCATCTATTTCTTCTTTTGATAATACAGAAAATGTAACATCAGTACATACGTAATCTGATATTAACTTATTATTTTCAGTATTGATCACTGTGATTCCAGAATATACCTGATGAGTTTTGCCACTTAAAGATTTTAACATCTTAAAGGCATCTCCCTTATCTTTAGGTTTCCCCAAAACCTTGTCTTCTAAACTTACAACTGTATCAGCAGCAATTATTATACTAGGTTTTTTTATGTCGTTTCTTATATATTCTGCTTTACCAAGAGATAATTCTTTAACATATTTACCTACATCCCCTGTAAATGCGATGGAATCTTCATCAAAAGAAGATGGTATAACCTCGTACTCTTTAACCAATCTACTGAGAAGTTCTTTTCTCCTATCAGAAGCCGAAGCTAATATAAAATTCAAATTATCACATCCTAATACCTTTTATATAGTATTATTGCCAATATAACTCCAATAATTGATAGAATATTTATTTTTATACTCATACCGATTGTTAAAAGAAATACTTTCAAATCTAGTGCAACTGGCGTAGGCGTACCAATAGAATATGAAGTCTTTAAAAACTTTACCGAACTAAATTTATCACCTAAAATTTCTCCAGCTAGACTTCCTAACAATAAGCCTAAAAAGATAAAAAATATAAGTATACCAACGTTTTTAGAACCTGCCTTCATTGCTACCCCCACCTTATTTTTACATCTTTTATAGTTTATCATTTAATAAATGTTATAACAAGGGTATTTGTTTTTTTTTAAAGTTTTTTTATAATATTGGTAAATTAAGTGAAAAAGCCCTCCGCTCATGGTTTATTATCTTATATTTTGTCTTAAATATGGTTAAGAAAATATTAAAATTCTTGTATGTAATCGACTTCTTTTCACTATTATTTTAAACATTCTATTAACAGCTTTTCTTAAATGAAAAAGTTTGTACTAAATATTTGATTAAACCGAATTTTAACTCTATTTATTCGTTAAACAAAAAACAAAAATATACCACTCCATTAAGAAAGCACATCTAAAAATTCATAATATCTTACGAACTCTTTTTAAATGCGTATTTCATAATGAAGTGGCATATACATATAATAATTTTTTCTATTTCACTTTAAAGTTACTAAGTGCTGTAAATATTGTTCCATATGAACTTTCAATATTATCTTTACTCATTTCAGCTGGCAAATCGTTTATACTTTTTTTCAAAGTTTGAAATATGCTAAAATACTCACTCTTACTATCTTCTTGAAGACTGTTTGTCCATTTTTTAAATTCATCAGTCTTAACACTCTTAGTATCTTTACCTTCTAGGGTATGGATTACTTGAAGATATCCACTTACCATTTCTGCTAATTCTTTTGAGCACAGCTCCTTATTACTTATTTCAAAATTCACTTTTAGGTTAGTTACACCAGCTGCTGTAAGGTCCTTTGAAAGCTTATCAGCTTCATCAGTCTTACCAATCAAAACTCCTACTCTAAATCTATCATTATCTTTTAAAGTAAAAGAATTATACTTATCTTTTAGTTTATTCTTATTGTCATCTGCATTTTCTTTTTTCGAATAATATCCACATTGAACTAATGAAAAAACTGTAGTATCTTCTTTGTTTGTATTTCCCACCTGTTCAGTGGTGTTAGTCTTAGGGCTATTCGCAGCATCAGGGGTTTTATTAAATATTATTTTCGCCAGTGCAGTTCCTAAGGTTAATGCTACAACTACCACTATTACTAAAAAAACCATCACTTTTCCACCATTCGTCTGTCTCTTATTTAGATCGTATCTTGTGTATTTCATTTCCTTCACCTCGCTATTTTTTATTCCTAAGAATAATTGTACTTATAAATATTTGTATTTATAAATGTCTCAAGTTATGACTATGTTTTTTATTTTTTAGTATTTGTATATAGCGAAATTAATTACTTGTATTTTCGATCTAATGTTCTAAAGGTTAGTGGTACGTGCAGAGTGTAACTTTTAAACGACAAGTATTATTGTAATTTTGCCAAGTAAACTTGCTCTTGTTTTATGTATAGCTTTAGATAAAAAGTTCGAAGATTTATTTTATTTTGATCAACTTTATCACAGAGATGCATTTATTAATTAATTGTTTATTTTTACTATACTTATAGGGTTCCTATGTCAACCATTAATTTATACACACCAGAAAACCCTAACAAACTATGATTTTCGAACAAGTATAAATTAAGTTTCGACATAGAAACCCTATATAAATGTTTTGATAATTATATATATTAAATGTTATTTCACCAAAACCATAACTCACTATTACACAGCATTTAATATATCAAATTGAGAATTATATAACTTAAAGTAAGCTCCTTTACAGTTAATTAACTCATTATGAGTGCCTTGTTCCAATATTACACCTTTATCTATATACATTATCTGAGATGAATTTTTTATAGTAGATAATCTATGAGCAATGATAAAAGATGTTCTACCTTTTAGTAAATTGTCTAATCCTTCTTGAAGCAAGATTTCTGTTTTAGTATCTATACTCGAGGTTGCTTCGTCTAGTATTAATACCTTTGGATCTGCAAGAAGAGCTCTTGCAAAGGAAATAAGTTGTCTTTGTCCAACAGATAGTCGTGTACCTCTTTCATTAACTTCTGTTTCATATCCATCCTTAAGCTGACATATAAAATCATGGGCCCTCACAATTTTAGCGGCTTCTATAACCTCTTCATCTGTTGCATCAAGCTTACCATATCTTATGTTATCCATTATTGTTCCAGAAAATATAAAAGAATCTTGAAGCATGACTCCCATTTGCTTTCTTAAAGAGTTTAGAGTTACAGTGCTTATATCTGTTTCATCTATTAGTACTGTTCCATTTTCTATATTATAAAATCTACTTAATAAATTAACTATTGTGGTCTTCCCAGCTCCTGTAGGTCCAACTAGTGCAACAGTCTCCCCTGCTTTCACATTGAAGTTTATGTCTTTTAGTATAGGCTTGTTATCTTCATATTCAAAGGTTATATTTCTAAACTCTACATCACCTTTTATTGTTTTCATCTCCCTAGCACCTGCTAAATCAGTAACTACAGGTTTTTCATCCATAGCCTCAAATATTCTTTCAAGATATGCCATTGCTGTTATTATAGAATTATAAAAATTACCTATGTTTAAAATTGGATTCCAAAATCTCCACACATACCCAACGAAGGCAACTAATACACCTACTGACACCTCTGCTGACAAGTAATATATACCTGCTATATATATTAATGATACAGTTAGTGTAGAAATTATTTCTACTGATGGCCAAAGCAGGAATTGTATACTTACAGCTTTCAACCACGAAGTTCTATAATTATCACATACTTCTCTAAATATTCTTAAATTCTCTTCTTCTCTAGCAAAAGACTGCGTAACCTTTATACCATTTATACTTTCATGTATATATGCATTCATATTTGATTGCTTACTGCTTAAAATCTGATAGGCTTTTCTTTGAGCCTTTTTAAGAACCATAACTACAAGTAAAAGCACTGGTATTCCTACTATACTAATTAAAGTAAGCTTTACATCTATGGCAAGCATAAAACCAATTGCCATAAATAAACTAAGTGTATCTGTAATAAGATTTATTAATCCGTTTGATAGTAAGTCACTTAAGGAATTAATATAATTAACCACTCTTACTAAGATCTTTCCATGTGGCCTATTGTCATAGTAACTAAAAGGAAGTCTTTGAAGATTGGAGAATAAATCTAATCTCATTTTTCTAAGTACATTTTGGCCAATCATAGACATTGATCTTATTCTATACTTCATGCATACACCAGTTATCATCAAGGTTAAAAGAAATATAATCGCTAATATTGCAAGTCCTCTTATATCTTTATTAGGTATCTTATCATCCATTGCTACCTTAATTAAATATGGACCTAGTAAACTTGCCATATTTGCTAAGAACATAAGTGAAACAGTTATAGTTATGTCTTTTTTATAAGGTTTTATATATGTTAAAAGCCTTTTTAGATGTTCTAAACTAAAACTGCTCTCAAGCTCTTCATCAACATCAAATTTATTTCTAGCCATTACACAGCCCCCCTTACTACATCAAAATCTCCGAACTGGTTTGCATAAACACTATAATAGTAGCCTCTCTTCTTTAGCAATTCCTCATGAGTTCCTCTTTCTATTACCTTACCATCATCTAGAACCAAAATAAGGTCTGCATTTTTTACAGAGGAAATTCTATGAGCTATAATAAAATTAGTTCTATTCTCATAAATTGATCTCAGTTCCTTGTGTATCTTTAATTCTGTCTCCATGTCTACACTTGAAGTAGTATCATCTAATATCAATATTGAAGGATTTTTCAGTAATGCTCTTGCCAAAGCTATTCTCTGCTTTTGACCTCCAGAAAGTCCAACTCCTCTCTCACCAATTATTGTGTCGTAGCCTTCTGGCATGTTCACTATAAACTCATGGGCACCAGCTACATTTGCAACTCTTTGAACCTGCTCAAAAGTAGCTTCAGGTCTTCCATAAGCTATATTTCCCTCTATAGTGTCAGAAAAAAGGAATATATCTTGCATTGCAACTGCTATCCTATCTCGAAGCTTAATAATATCAAGTTTTCTAATATCTACTCCGTCAATTTCTATTTTTCCTTTCGTAACATCATAGAATCTGCAGATTAAATTAACTAGAGTTGATTTACCAGCTCCTGTAGGTCCAAGTATACCAATTGTTTGTCCTGACTTTATCTCAAAGGATATATCATTAAGTATCTCTTCATTTTCATAACTGAAGCTTACATTTTCAAACTTTATATCTCCTCTTATCCCATTAACAATTTGTTTCTCCTTTTGACTTTTGATTTTTACCTCTGCATTTAATAAATCCCTTATCTTATAGGTTGATGCTACGTATCTTTCAAAATCATTTATAAGCCATCCAGCCATACGCATAGGGTTGTTCAGTGCCCATATAAACCCATTAAACACAACTAAATCCCCCATGGTCATAGTGCCATGTGCAACCATAATCCCACCTACTAACATCATTATCACAGATAATACACCAGCAAGTGAATCCAAAACTGGAAGATACTTCTCCCAAATCTTAGCGGATTTCAAATTTTTAACTTTATAATCAACATTAGCTTTATCAAACTTTTCAATCTCATATCGCTCTTTAGCAAAAGCCTTTACCACTCTGTTTCCACTTATATTTTCTTGAACTACCGAATTAAGCTTTGAAAAACTTTCTCTTATGGCATAGAAGGTAGGGCCAACTTCTTTTGTCATCCTTGTTGCTAAAAATCCTATAATAGGAGTTATAAGTATTAGTGCTATTGTTAGTCTTACATTTACAGTAAACATCATAATCACAGCAAAAATAAATAAAGTCAGGTTTTCAAATACGTTGTATACAACCCAAGCTACAAAATGTCTTATAGCATCTGTATCACCAGTCATACGTGCCATTAAATCACCAGTTCGAGTATTGTTGTAGTACTCAAAATCCATCTTTAAGAGTTTTTTGTATAAATCTTCTCGTATCTTAAATATCACGTCTTGAGAAACAAGCTCGAAAATCATCTGAAAAATATATCTGTCAATTGCCTTTATTATAGAAACTCCAATCATCATTAACAGTATTGATATAAGAATCTTTTTGTCACCACCACCAATTACTTGATCTACAATCTTACCTGAAAGAAATGGATTTATCATGTTAAGTGCTGATGCAATTAAGACCATAAATAGTGCGATAAAATACTTCAACTTGTACCTTTTCATATAACCCCATATCCATTTTAGACTACCCATTTTTTCTCCCCTTCCTTAATTGATGTACTATTTATATTAGACTCAATATGCCTATTTCGTTCTAAAAGATTTTATTTATGCTTTGAAAATAAAATAAATTAAACTAGTACACCCTTACTTTTATTACAGATAAATTATTGCTTAAATATTAAAAAATATAAATGTAATTTCTTAAACTATTGATGTATATTCTTATACTGATGTATATTTATAATGTACTATTGTTAGGGGTGATAAAATGTGTTACACAGGTATAAGTGCTCAGTCCTTCAATCCTCAAATCTTATATGTTTTTAATGCTGTGAATAGAGGGGCCATGGAGACTCAATATCATAGTCATGACTTTATTGAGCTAAGCATTATTATCGATGGATTTGTTGAATATAATATAGAAAAAGAAAGTATGCTGATAAATAAAGGTGACATACTTCTTTTTAACCCAGGTGTGTATCATAAAGAATTTATAACTGATGAATCAGATCTACATGAACTTCATATTGGCATAACTAACTTCCGATTGGAAGGTTTTAAGAAAAACTTTATCTTAACCAAAGACAATTCTCCTGTAATAAGGTTAAAGAAGCACGCAGAAGAATTTTTTAATTGTTGTACTGATATAATCGAAGAACAGAAAAATAATGCACTTGGATACGATTTAGTGCTAAAGGCTCTAGTTATGAAACTTTTAGTTATACTTCTTAGGGAAACTCATTTTAAGGAAAGCGTAAAAAATACAGTGAAATATTCTTTCGAATCAACTGATAAGCAAAACTTAGTAAAGTCAATAATAGATTTTATGAACGAAAACTACATGAATGAGATATCTTTAGATAAAATAGCTAAAAACATGTACTTAAGTCCGGTATATATCTCTAAGATCTTTAAAGAAGAAACCGGTGATTCTCCTATAAATTACTTGATAAAAATAAGATTGGAAAAAGCTAAAGCACTGTTAGAGATGGAAAGGTTACCAGTAAAACTAGCGGCTAAAAGCGTTGGTTATGAGGATGCATATTACTTTAGCAAATTATTTAAGAAGTACTATGGCGTTTCGCCTTCAAAAGTTAGTTAATATTATAAGACCATGCATATAATTGAATTTAATACTTCAATCATGCATGGTCTTTAATCTAGCGTTAGTTGAAATTACTTGGAATTCATTGTAATTTTATACTTTTCTATAAAGTAAAAAATCCTGTGCTTTTAAGCACAGGATTTACTTATTCCTAATAATTCTAATTCTTTATTCTTCTTGCTCCAGCATACCTGCTAGAATAATAAGATTCACTTAAAGAACTTACAGTTACATTTTTTCCTGATGATGGAGCATGTATAAAATCTCCACCGCCTATATATATTCCAACATGGCTTATTGGACCATAAGTATTGAAGAACACTAGGTCTCCTGGACTAAGATTTCCTTTAGATACTGAAGTACCCATAGCATACTGAGCACCAGTATAATGTGGCAAGCTTACACCAAGCTTAGCATAAACATATTGTGTAAGACCAGAACAATCAAAAGCTCTTGGCCCAGCTGCACCAAATACATAAGGTCTACCTAAGTATTGGTATGCAATTGAAACTGCACCGCCACCTGCGGTTGAAGTGCCTCCTCTTGAAGCATTTGTATTTCCACTTGATTTGCTACTTCCAGATGACTTGCTTTTAGATTTTGAATCACTACTGTCTTCGCTCTTCGGTGCTATAATTGTTTTATTGTTGCTCTTTAGTTCAGCTGTCTTTAAAACAATCCCTTGTTCACTCTTAGCCGTTGTGTCTGCTTTCGCTTCCCTAGATGAGGCTAGTCCAAACGCTAAAGTTGAGCAAATAAAGCCTGCTGCTATAATCTTAAGTCCTTTCCTCATTATGTTCTCCCCTCTCATACTTAATTATCCCCTAAGTCTCTTTTTTCTAATGTTAACCTTTTCATTCATATATACAAATTTGTTTGTCACCACTTTGTAACTACCTTTACATTATAGTAAACTTTTGTATGGTAGGTCAAGGAATTTAATAAAATATTTATGAAATATTCATAAACATTTTTATTTTTACTAATAAAACTTCACTTTACCAGCTTATTTATAACTTTCCACTAATATTTTTATTAATTTAGCAATAAGCGCCAAATTTATATAATCAAAAAAATAAATGGCCATTAAGAAGTTTTATTTTCTTTCATGGCCACTTATTTTTCTCATATTAAATTTTATAGTATTTTTACTTTATTTCTTTTAATACATTCAGTAAATAATCCCATATATTTTTTACAGAAGTTATACTCATATGCTCGTTTGGAGTATGAACATCATATAGGTTAGGACCAAAAGATATCATATCTATATCTGCTCCTAGTCTTTCAGTAAACAAACCACATTCTAATCCAGCATGAATTGCTAGTATTTCTGGCTCTTTTCCTGTCATTGTCTTATATACTTCTTGACATATTGTTCTTATTTTAGATTCTGGATTGTACTGCCATTCTGGATAATCAGCTGATGTCACGAATTCTGCTCCTATAAGTTCTGCAATAGTTTTAGTTCTTGCTATCACTTCATCTTTTAACGATCCAACAGAACTTCTTGTAGCACTATCATACTCTACCGATATATCAGAAGTAGTAACAACCCCTAAATTTGTAGAGCTTTGAACAAGGCCTGGAATATCCATACTCATAGTATCTATGCCGTTTGGTAAAAGGTATAATAATTCCACAGCTTTCCTTGTAGTATGCTTAGAAAACACCTTTTCTACAGCTACATCAACCAATTCAAATTCTATATTAACATCTTGATCTGCTGCCTTAAATTCATTGCTTAATATTTGATTCCAAGTGTTTATCTTTTCTTTAATAACTTCCAATTTATCGCTTGGGAATACAATTAAAGAATCATGCTCTCTAGGTATTGCATTATTTTTTGAACCACCGTTAGTTGATACCAAGTTAAAATCAACTTCTTCAAGGATGCTCTTAAGTACTCTTCCCATTATCTTATTGGAATTTCCTCTTTCCTTGTTTATTTCCATTCCTGAATGTCCGCCCTTAAGACCTCTTACTCTTACTTCAGCCTTTGAAACGCCATTCTGTACAGCTTCCCATTCTATGTTCAAAACTGCCTTGTTTCTTATTCCACCAGCACAGCTTACAAGTAAGAAGCCTTCTTCTTCAGAATCTAAGTTTAAAAGTATCTTACCGCTTATATGTTCAGGGCTCAAATTCATAGCTCCTCCCATTCCAGCTTCTTCATCTGAAGTTACAAGAACTTCAAGTGGTGGATGAACTATGTCTTTTGAGCTCAATATTGCTAAAGCATACGCTACAGCTATTCCATTATCTGCTCCTAGAGTTGTACCTGTTGCAAATACATTATCTCCATCTATTCTTAGCTTAAGAGGATCTTTTTCAAAATCGTGCTCAGTTCCTTTATTTTTTTCACAAACCATATCCATATGGCCTTGAATTATAACAGTTGGAGCATTTTCATAGCCTTTTGTCCCCGGCTTCTTTATTATTACATTCAAGCTAGAATCTTGGACAACATCTAATCCATGACTCTTAGCAAAGTTAACTAAGTAATCACTTATCTCTTTTTCATTTCCTGATCCCCTAGGAATCTGAGAAATTTCCTCAAAATAACAAAATACATCTTTTGGCTCTAAGTGTGATAAAACTCCCATATTTATTACATCTTCCTTTCAATATTTAAATTGTATGGTAAAATAATACTATAATCACTTTAAAAGTGTTTTATCTATATTTATAATATAGCATATTAATCCTGTAAATACATATTCTTTAACCCCTAAGCAATTTTAACTTTTAGAATTTTCTCATTTTATAATTATCATTTTTTATTAATAATGCTCTCAATGCTAATACATCTTTAAAATTACAGTTGAAATTAAAGTATTTTATTAAATTATGTACTTACTTTATTAATGTCACTAAAACATACACTAGATATACATATTAATTTCAATAAGTTATTGAAAAATGACCTAATTTAAATTGTTCATACTGGGAATATTATAGATGTACTCCGTTATAATTAAACTTACATTTTCAAAATCTCTTCTCGTAAGTCAGAAGAGTCATGAACTCAGTATTGTAATTAAACAAGTACATCTTTATATAAAATAAATTTGTGAGGTGTTTATATGCAAAAAACAAAAATGATTTTTACAATTGGACCTGCAAGTGATAACGAAGAAATATTAAAAAAATTTATTGAAATCGGGATGAGTGCGGCAAGATTAAACTTTTCTCACGGAACCCATGAAGATCATAAAATTAAAATAGATCTAATTAAAAAATTAAGAAATGAACTTAATTCCTCTACTGCTATCCTAATGGATATAAAAGGTCCAAAGATAAGAACTCATAACTTTGCTAATAATGAGGCTACCCTTAAAGAAGGTAATAATTTCATATTTAGTTGTGGTGGTGAAATTCTTGGAGATGAAACAAAATGTTCTATTTCCTATGATGTTCTATATGAAGATATAAAACCAGGTGGAACTATTCTCGTAGATGATGGATTATTAGAATTCAGAGTAGATAAAGTAGAAGGAAAAGATATTATCTGTACAGTAGTAGTTGGTGGAACTATGAAAAACCATAAAGGTGTTAATGTACCTAATGTAAACATAAAACTCCCTGGAATAACTGACAAAGACAAAGAAGATTTAAAATTCGGTTGTGAAATGGGTGTTGATTTTGTTGCTGCTTCATTTGTAAGAAAAGCTTCAGATGTAGCAGAAATACGTTCTCTTCTTGATGATCATGGTGGTGCAGACATTAGGATAATATCTAAAATTGAAAGTCAAGAAGGTGTTGATAACATAGATTCTATAATTGAAGTTTCCGATGGAATTATGGTAGCTAGAGGTGATATGGGAGTAGAAATTCCTATAGAAAAAGTGCCTATAATACAAAAATCTATTATCAGAAAATGTAACGAAGCTGGAAAGATAGTTATTACTGCTACACAAATGCTTGATTCAATGATAAGAAATTCTAGACCTACAAGAGCTGAAGCATGCGATATCTGTAATGCAATATTTGATGGTACAGATGCAATAATGCTTAGTGGAGAAAGTGCCTCTGGTAATTACCCAATTGAAGCTGCTAGCACTATGTCTAGAATAGCCAAAGAAACTGAAGCAAACTTAGATTATGGCCATCTTATGAGAAGACTTAAAGAACCAAGTCTTTCTGCTTTTGGTGACGCAATAAGCTACTCTGCAGCTAAAACGGCTCTTAAATTCCCTACTAAGGCTATTGTTGCAGCTACTCAAAGTGGAGCTACTGCAAGATTATTATCTAAATACAGACCAAGCTGTCCAATAGTTGCTATAACCCCTAATGATAGTGTAAGAAGACATCTATCTTTAAATTTTGGTGTTATCCCTAAAATTTGTAGAGAATTTAGTACTACAGATGAAATAATAAATGAAGCTAAAAACGCTGCTATTGAGGTTGGTATCGCTACAACAGGTGAAAACATAATAGTAGCTGCTGGAATGCCTACAGCTCACACTGGTGGTACAAATATGCTTAAGATAGAAAAATTATGATTTTCTATGAATTGAAAAAAGACAGTGGATTTCCACTGTCTTATTTTTACTCAATTTTATCTTTAAGAAACTGACTGTTAGGTTGATATTTAAGCAGTTTTTTATATGTCATTTTAGCTTCAGCTGTCTGCCCAGTATATTCATAGCTTTGAGCAAGTTTCAAAAGTATATCTATATCATCATTAAGCTTATTTCCATTTATCTGCTTTATTATATTGATAAATTCTTGATAATTTTTATTTTCATATAAACATAGCGCTTTTATTATATGTACTTTTAAATTATCTTTGTAATTATAATCATTACATTCAATAATGCACTGATTATAGCTTTCAATAGAATACAATTTAAGTATCTCTTCAAACTTCATTACTTCTTCACTTTTATTTTTCTTTATTTGAAAAGCTATATATACCATATAAATAATAACAATTAAAAATAAAGGTGGGGTAATTAGAGCTAATACCAAAAGTATTAACCCTATTGTAATTTTAACTTTTAAATTATTTTTTTCAGACTGAAGATAAAATGGCTTTGAGCTTTTATTTTCCATTATTCCTCCGAACTAATTTTAAAGATTCTTAAATAAGTCTCCAAAAAGTTCTCCTAAACTAGCACCTTCTGCACTATCATTGTATTGTAAGTATTCTTTTGATTTCTCTGAGGCTTCTTTCACGCTGAGGCTTATTCTGTGATTATTTTCATCTATATCTAATATTTTTACTTTTATCATATCATTAAGATTTAATGCATCTGAAGGTTTTGCTATATTTTCTTCTGATATCTCCGCAATATGAACAAGTCCTTCTACACCTGGTTCTAATTCTACAAAAGCACCGAAGTTCATAAATTTCACAACTTTTCCTTGTACAACATCATTAGTTTTATATCTTGCTTTTATGTTTGCCCAAGGGTTAGTAGATACATCTTTAAGCGCAAGAGATACTCTGTTCTTCTTTTGATCTACTTCTTGAATAAATACTTCTACTTCATCTCCTAGTGAAACTACTTCAGATGGATCATTTATTCTCTTCCATGAAAGATCAGATACGTGTATAAGTCCTTCTATACCACCTAAATCTACGAAAGCGCCAAACTTTGCAAGTCTAACAACTTTACCAGTTATTTTTTGACCTACACTTAGAGACTTCCATATCTTTTCTTTCTTCTTTTCTCTTTCGTCTGTCTCAATTACTCTTCTTGACGCAACAACTTTCTTTTTATCTTCATCAAACTCAATAATAGCAACTTCTACTACACTATTAGCAAATTGATTAAAGCTATCCCTCCATTCAAAAGCTCCTTGAGAACCTGGAATAAAAACTCTTATTCCTTTATATGATGCTATAAATCCACCTTTAACTTGTTCTTTTACCTTAACCTCTATAACTTTCTTACTTTCAAAGGCTTCTTTTATGTCATCCCAAACCTTAATCTCATCTGCTCTCTTCTTTGATAATACTACATTACCTTCTCCATCATCAGCACTTAGTATCATTACATCTATTTCATCATCTACCTTTAACAATTCAGATAGATCAACATCAGCTTCCTCAGTAACTTCATTACGGGAAATTATTCCATCAGCAAAATAGTTAATATTTACAAAAACCTCATCCTTAGTAACATTTATAATCTTACCCTTTATAATGTCTCCAGAATGGATTCTTTTAAAATCATAATTATCCATCATTGCTCCCATTGACATTTCTTGCGTTAAATCTTTTTCCATAATACACACTCCTTAGTATTAATGATATTAGTTCATTAATTTATTATGAGATTTACATATTGCAGCTTAACTACTAAAAATACAATCAGACTACAATTATTATTTTCAAATTACATAAAAGAAAATGTAGACGATTATATTTTAAATAATTAATTACTATATTACAGCTCCCTATCTATAATTTTACATAAGTAAAACTTTTTAAACAAGATGTAAACTAGACCAAAATTTACTTTGCCAAAAACTTCAAATATTTTATAATTATTATAGTTCTCTATGGTATAATCTTATTACACAATATTATATATCTAAATTAATTAAATATTAATCTTATTAGCTAGGACTATAAATGTTTTCACAATAAGACTAATTTATTTGTCTTCAAAACTTTAGCAATGCCCTTTATACGCATATATATTCTTAAATTCCAATTACAATCCTTGGACTATTAAGAAATATTATATATTAGTACAGGCTTATTTTCTACAAACAATAAAAATTTTCTAATGCATGCAATGAATTATGATTACTTATTTTGATTTTTTACAAAAACACATAAAGAGTTATAAATTAACTCTTGCAATCAATGATACAAGAAGTAAATGAGAGATATATTGAGAAATACCGAGAAACAACTGGATAAGAAAACATAAATGGTATTCCACAATATAATATGAGTTATTTTATATGTTGAAATATAGTTTATAATACCATATAATAAAAACATCGCAGGGCGATATGTTGGAGGTGTTTATCATAAACCAAAATAAAAAGCGCTTTTTGTTTGGGTTGATCCTCACATTTGTATTTATTTTTTCAAGCTATACCATAGATGGTATAAATGCTTTTGGTGGATTTAGCAATAATAAGACTGTTTATGCAGCTTCAAAAGGTGGAAAATCTTCGAGCTTTAAATCTTCTAGTTCTTTTAGTTCATCTAAATCTTCTAGCAGTTATAAATCAGGATCCTTTTCAAGCGGAAGTAAATCAAGTTCAAGTAGCAGCTCTAGTTCAAGCAGTAGTTCGAGTTCATCGCCTTCGAGCACAAGCAGTGGATCAAAATCATCAACTAGCGGTTACAAATCAGGATCCTTTTCAAACTCAAAGCCAGACTCAAGCAGCAGTTCAGGTTCATCAAGCAGTAGTCCAGGTAGTTCAACCTCCTCTGGGTCTCAGTATAATAGCGGATCTAAAAAATCCTATATACCAATACCGATACCTTTCTTTGGAAGAAGCAGTTACTCTGGCTATAGCAGCCCATTCTTTGGATATAGTTCACCATTTAGTGTGGTAGGCAGCGTATTCAAGATATTATTTACAATAATAATACTACTTATAATTATCCATTTAATAAAAAAATATATGAGAAGAAGATAATAGGAGGAAAAATCATGGGAGTTTTTTCAAGAATATCAAATATGTTTAAAGCAAAGGTAAATGACACATTAGATAATATGGAGGATCCAATACTACTTTTAGATCAGAAGGTAAGAGACATGGAAGAAAACTTAAATAAAGCAAAGCTTTCATCTGCTCAAATATTAGGTAATGTTCATGAAATAGAAAAGAAAATGGTAATAGCTAAAAAAGAATCTGAAGAATATGATGAAAAAGTTAAATTAGCTCTTGCCAAAGGTAATGAAGATTTAGCTAAGAGAGCTCTTCAAAGAAAACTTGATGCTGATAAAAAATATGAATCATTAAAAACAAGCTATACAGATGCTTCAGCAAAAGCTGAATTAATCAAGAAAAATCTTAGAGCTCTTGAAGATGAAATACAAAAAACTAGAAGTTACAGAGATGAAGCAGCTGCTAGATATAGTAATGCTGAAGCTTCAAAGCAAGTAAATGAGATACTTGCAAATGTTCAAACTAAGACAAATACAATATCTGTTGATGATATTGAAAGAAAGATTCAAAGAAAAGAATCTCTTGCTGAAGGTCTTGGTGATTTGAGACAAGTAGATTCTTTAGAAAATGAATTTGAAGCTTTAGGCACCACAGATTTAGATGCAGAACTTGCAAAATATAAAAATTCTTAATATTAAATTATAAAGGTGAATGAGATGAGCAAGGACTTAGAATTTGTAAAATCAGAAAAAGAGGTATGGGGTAAGGTATATGTTGATATAAGCTACGGGCTTGACAATGTTGCTCCATTCCTTTCAGAAAAAACCTTAAAAATAAGAAAATATAATGTTAAAAGAGATGTATTAAAAAAATATATAGAACTCTTAAATGCAGCTGAAAATGAAAATAAAACTACTTCTTTTGTAGGTGGACTTTTCAAGGGAAATAAATATGAAGGCTTGCTTACCTCTTTTAAAAATGATCATCTTGAAGATTTTGTACAACTTAAAAATTGTTCTAATTGTGCTTGTCTAAACTGTGTAAAAGAATGTAGCTTTAACAGCTGTAGCGGCTGTAGGCATAATTCTTTCATAAAGAGCTGTGATCATGAAAAGATAAATGTTACCTACCATAAGAACTTTACATTAGATCTTACTAACAATAATACTGGTAGAAGTACAAAATACAACGTATTAGCAACCCTTCAAGATTGTGAATTAGATAGACAATATATTATAATACAAAATATCTTTGATAAAGACGACAAGTTTATACTATATTACTATCCTGGAATATCAGAAGATAATTATGGTGAAATATCAGATCCTGCTGAATTTGATTTCATAGTTGAAACTTTCGAAGGTGCTGACCTTTAAGATAGTTTCTAATACTAGATCCTTAGATTTAAAACTTTTTTATGGATTCTGATAGATCCTGAGAGAGATTTTGAAAATATAAATTTTAAAAATGAAATCTATAAACAGAGTTATGAATTTTAAATAGCCACCTTTCTCTCAAAATCTAAAATATACAGAGAAAGGTGGTTAAACTATGGCTAAAAATTGGAGGTGTTTATCATAACTCAAAATAAAAAGCGCTTTTTATTTGGATTAATCCTCACACTTATATTTATTCTTTCTAGCTATACTATTGACGGTATTAATACCTTTGGTGGATTCAGTAATAATAAAACAGTTTATGCTGCCTCAAATGGCGGAAAGTCTTCTGCATCCTCTAGTTCATCTAAATCATCAACCAGTGGATTTAAATCTGGTTCCTTTTCAAGTGGAAGCAAGTCAAGTTCAAGTAGTAGTTCAAGCTCATCACCTTCGAAAATAACCAGTGGATCAAAATCATCAGCTAGTGATTACAAATCCGGATCATTTTCAAACACAAAACCTGATTCAAAAAATAGTTCAGACTCATCTTCTTCAAAGACAAACAGTGAATCAAAGTCATCAGCTAGTGATTACAAACCCGGATCTCCTTCAAGTACAGAGACCGACTCAAATAGCAGTTCGAATTCATCATCTTCGAAAACAAACAACGGATCCAAATCATCAACTAGTGATTACAAATCAGGATCTCTTTCAAACACAAAACCTGATTCAAACAGCAGTTCAAACTCATCATCTTCAAAAACAAACAACGGATCTAAATCGTCAACTAGCGATTACAAATCGGGATCCTTTTCAAGTACAAAACCTGACTCAACCAACAATTCAGACTCATCGTCTTCAAAAACAAACGATGAATCTAAATCGTCAACTAGTAATTACAAATCAGGAACTTTTTCAAACGCAAATCCTGGTTCAAGCAGTACTTCAAATTCATCAAATAGTACTTCAAGCAGCTCAAACTCTCCTGAGTCCCAATATAACAATGGATCAAAAAACTCCTCTGTATCCGTGCCATTGTTTGGACGAAGCAGTTATTCTGGTTACAGCAGACCTTTCTTAGGGTATAGTTCACCATCTAGCGTAGTAAGCAGCGTATTCAAGATATTATTTGCAATAATAATCTTACTTATAATTATCCGCTTAATAAAAAGATCTATAAAATAAAAAGTAAAAATATATATTTTATAGACTTATTTTTATTATGCTATTGATACAACATCGTATCCTTCTTCTTCGATAGCATTCTTTAATGCCTCATCAGATACATTTCCTTCAACTACAGCTGATCCAACTTCAACCTTGAAGCTTTCTACCCCTTCTAATGCAGATAAAGCATTTTCAACATGCTTTACACAATGCATGCATGACATTCCTTCTATTTTTACGTTTTTACTCATGGTACATCTCTCCTTTTATATAAATATATTATTTTTTAAATCTTGCTAGAGAAAAGTATTCACCGCAGCTTCTCTCTAGCAAATTAATTTACTAAACTATTGGCTTAAAGCTCTTAAGTCTTAGTGCATTTAGAAGTACTGAAACCGAACTAAAACTCATTGCAAATGCTGCTAACATAGGGTTTAGAAGTGGTCCACCAAAGGCATATAAAATCCCCATCGCTACTGGTATGCCTAATGTATTGTACCCAAAAGCCCAAAAAAGATTTTGTTTTATATTTCTTATAGTCTTCTTACTTAAATCTATTGCTGTTATAACATCTAAAATATCACTTCTCATTAAGACTACATCAGCAGATTCTATAGCTACATCTGTACCAGAACCAATTGCAATACCAACATCTGCAGCAGCTAGTGCAGGAGCATCATTTATTCCATCACCAACCATTGCAACCTTTTTGCCCTCACCTTGAATTTCTTTTATCTTATTTGATTTATCTTCAGGCATTACTTCTGCTACAACCCTATCTATTCCAACTTCCTTAGCAATAGCCTCAGCGGTATTTTTATTATCCCCAGTTAGCATTACTACTTCAATTCCCATCTTATGCAATGCCTTTACAGCATCTTTACTATTTGATTTAACCGTATCAGCTACAGCAACAATACCAGATATTTGCCCGTCTATTGATAAAAACATAGGTGTTTTTCCTTGTTCAGAAAGTACATTTGCATTATCTTCTAATACATCAATATCAATATTTTCATCATTAAATAGCTTCTTATTTCCAAGTAGTATTGATCTTCCATCAATGGTTACTCTTATACCTTTTCCTGGTATAGCTTTAAAGCTTTCAATTGCCTTGAATTCAAGACCTCTATCTTCAGCCTCTGTTACTATTGCCTCACCTAAAGGATGTTCTGAACCTTTTTCTGCTGAAGCAGCATAGGTTAATAGCTGATCTTCTTCTATATTAACTGTTACTATATCAGTAACCTTCGGCTTTCCTTCTGTTATCGTTCCTGTTTTATCAAATACAACAGTATTTATCTTATAACTTGTTTCTAAAGCCTCTCCACTTTTTATAAGCACACCATATTCTGCACCCTTACCTGTTCCAACCATTATAGCTGTAGGAGTAGCAAGTCCTAATGCACAAGGGCAAGCAATGACTAAAACCGAGATAAATATAGTAAGTGAGAATATTGTTCCTTGACCAAGAAGCGCCCATGTAATACTTGAAATCAGCGCTAAACCTATAACTACTGGAACAAAATATCCCGATATTATATCAGCCATTTTAGCTATTGGTGCTTTAGACCCTTGAGCATCTTCAACAAGTTTTATAATTTGAGCTAGGGCTGTATCTTTACCGACTTTTGTAGCCTTGTATTTTATCATTCCGTTTTTATTAATACTTGCACCATATACGCTGTCCCCTATTGTCTTCTCAACAGGAATACTTTCTCCAGTAAGCATTGATTCATCTATAGAAGTAAGCCCTTCTACTATGCTTCCATCCACAGGAAGTTTTTCTCCTGGCTTAACTATAATTATGTCCCCAACCTCTACTTCATCTATAGATATGACTTTTTCAACTCCATCTTTAAGAATAGTAGCTGTCTTAGGGGTTAATCCCATTAGTTTTTTTATTGCCTCTGAAGTTTTTCCTTTAGTTATTGCCTCTAAGTATTTACCTAATGTTATTAAAGTCAAGATCGTACCCGCAGATTCAAAATATAAATCCATAGTATATTCCATATATCCTTGGCTTATCTTATATATTGCAAACAGTCCATAAATGTATGCTGCAGAAGTTCCAACAGCTATAAGCGTATCCATATTTGGACTAAGCTGTATAAGATTTTTAAATCCGACTTTAAAGAACTTTATTCCTGTTACAATAACTATTGTGGCAAGTATTAACTGAACTATACCGAAGCTAAGTGGATGATGATGCGGATCTATGAATACAGGCAGTGGCATTCCAAGCATATGTCCCATGGCTATCAAAAGCAACGGCACTGTAAAGACTGCTGATATTATGAGTCTTCTTTTCATAGATTGAATCTCTTGTAGCTTCCTATCTCTATGCTCATCTTCTTTGTCATCTTCCACAGCTTTATATCCGGCTTTTTCAACTGCCTTTTTTATATCAGAAAGCCTTATAACATCTGAGTCAAAAGCTACCGTCAAAGTTTCTGTTGCCAAGTTAACCTCTGCTTTTTCTACGCCAGAAACCTTTTTTACAAATCTCTCCACTCTGCTAACACATGCAGCACAAGTCATTCCTTCAACTTTAACCTTAGCAGACTTCACTGTAGAAATAGCTTTATACCCTGCTTTATCAACAGCTGCTTCAACATCATTTAGAGATAATTTATCTTCTTCAAAAGATACCCTAAGAGTTTCTGTAGCCAAATTAACTGCAGCTTCATTAACGCCTTCTAGCTTTGTTATTGCTTTCTCAACTCTTCTAACGCAAGCTGCACAGGTCATACCTTCTATTTTTAAAGTTTTACTTATCATTATTGCCTCCTTATTTATCCATTAATTTATCTAAGATACCCAATACCTCATCTATTTTTTCTTCTGCATCGTATTCTCTTTTTATTGCAGCTTTAACACAGAGCGTCATGTGTTGCTTTAAAACTAACTTATTAGCTCTTTTAAGAAGCCCTTGAGCTGCTATCATTTGGTTAGATATATCTATACAATATCTGTCTTCTTCAATCATTTTTATAATACCTTCAATTTGTCCTTTGCAGGTTTTTAAAGCTTGAAGAGCTTTTTTCTTTTCCTCATTCATATCGCACCTCCACCCACCCCCTATGGGGGGTGTCTTGATTATATAATATTCCTTCATTTTGCTTTTGTCAATACACTGTTAATATTTTTTATTAATTAAAAACTTGTATTAAAAATTTATTATTATATTACAGCTCTAACAGTAGCTATAAATAAGCTTATGGATAAATAAATGTATCAATTTATTATAAAACTTATAAAGAGTTTCTATACAGAAACTCTTTATAGCTGAAACCCTTCAACTCAAAAATCTATTTTCATGCTCCTAAAAACCCTTTATTTAGAGTATATTATAATTAGTTCTAATTGCTTGTATCTCTTATATACACTATCCCCTTAAAAATACCAAGTTTTTTTCTGAGGACATGTATTCTGAGTATATGTAGTCCTCCATCTCAAACTCTTTTAACTCATCCACAGTATCAATTTTATTTTCTATCACATATCTAGCCATAAGCCCTCTTGCCCTCTTAGCATATATAGGTATTATCTTATACACACCCCTTTTTCGATCTTTAAATGTTATATTAATTACGGGATGCTTAATGTATTCTTTAACTGCTTTATAGTACTCTTCTGAGGCTAAGTTTATCAAAAACCTTTCACCATGCTTATCTAGTTCGCCATTAATATCCTCTGCTATTTTATCTCCCCAAAAGCTATAAAGATTTTTATGATCATCATGTTTTAACTTTATGCCCATTTCTAGTCTGTAAGGTTTTATTCCATCCAAAGGCTTAAGGATTCCATATAACCCTGATAGTATCCTTAAGTGCTTATCAGCAAATTCTAGTTGATCCAATGACATATCTCCTGCACTCAATCCCCTATATACCTCTCCTTTAAAAGCTAGAACTGCATGTTTGTCTATATCACTTATTTCTTTCGTCCATTGCAGATATCTAGTATGATTTATTTCTGCCAGTGATAAATTAATTTTCATCAACCTGCTAATATCATCTGGAGAATTCTTTTTTAACTCTTCTATTAGAATTTTTGCATATTTTAAAAACCTTGGTCTATTTAATCCTAATTCTTGATTTTTATTACTAAAATCCAGTGTTTTCGCTGGAGATATTATCATCAGCATCTCTTCACCTCATGTACATCTTAATTAGTTTTCTTCATATTTTTTATATCTTTAAAATAATTAATATCTTTATAAGTACCTAATAATTTATTATTTTTATAATTATAACATAAATTACGTTAAATGATAATAATTATCACAAATTAGCAAAAATGGTTATACATTTTAATTATCTAAAGATCTAAGTGAATTATAGATTCATAAAAAATAAAGGCTAAAATAAAAAAAGCTATCTTTGCCGATAGCTTTTAAACTTATTATAAAATTAAACTTTTTTACGCAATTGTGCTTTTTAATGTATTATAACAATAGTTTATTATGTCACTTCTTTTTATTATTCCTATAAAAGTACCATTGTCATCTACCACAGGAACAAAGTTTTGTGAGATAGATAAGGAAATTATACTTTCTATATCTGAATTTATTGATACACTCTTATGATTAACTCTTCTATATATTTCCTTAACTTTCACTCCATTAGTATTTTTAAAATTTAAATCTGGAGTATTCTTTAGTTTCCACAGAAGATCCCCTTCTGTCAGCGTTCCAACATACTTTCCATTTCTATCAATAAGAGGAATCGCTGTATATCCATGATGCTCCATTCTTTCCATTACCTGTCTCATGGTTGCATCGGTGTTCTCGTAAATAACTTCATTTTTAGGTGTTAGAAAAAATGCAATATTCATATGTTACCCTTCCCAAACAAAATTTTTATTAATCTCTCTTAATCATTTTAACATATCTATTGTGCAAATGTTATTACATTTATATTAATTTAAACTTTATCAACAACATAAATATTACTACTAATTTATATCAATTTGGTGTCAAACTAAGTCTTGTCAAAGCAATATATATTAATAAAACTAACCTCAGTATATTTTATTCCTTAAATGGAACAATAAGTATGGGAGTGGTTTTATGAAAAAATTTTTATGTTTCTATTTTTCACTTATTATATCTTTAAATATATTTTCTCATTCTTGTATGGCTGATACAAAACCATATTATTCTACTGAAAGTAACTACATAGAACTTTACAAAACTAAATGTTTAGATAATATAAATACCATTAGATCATCTTATTCCTTACCAAAGTTTTCTATAGATAGCGAGCTCAGTAATTCAGCTCAAGTTTACCTTAATAACTTCAAACCTTATGAAAATGATTTATATCAATCTCACTCTAACCCTGATATAAATTATTGCATTTACAAGCAAAGATTAACTAATCAATATTCTATTAATAGTACTATGCTAACTCAAGCATTAATTGAGGATTATAAAGGATACCTATTAAACCCTAATATAAGTAAAATAGGTTTTTATGTGATAGCTGATAATCAAACTATAACATGTAGTTTTGCATTTAAATATAACTAATGGCATTAATAAAAGCTTTAATTTATATCATGTTTTAAGTCTGTTACGAATAATTATTCACAGATCTCATTGAATTATAATTTCCTAAACAATAAAAAAGGCAAACCTAAAATTTAGTTTGCCTTATCAAATTTATAATAATAATCAGTATACTCAATATCATTCAATACACTGTTCACATTATTATAAATTTCATCCCCACTTATAGTCTTTTTAACAATAACCTCTTGCAAAACTTTTGTATTACATTTTGGGCATTTACCAATCCCCATAAATCTCCAATTAAAAAGTTTCAAAGGTTTTTCCACATTTATATTAGTTTTACACTTTGGACATTTATAATCTAATTTAGAAATATCTATTTTATAGTTTTGAAGATCCTTTATCATGATTGCAGGCATGTTATAAACATCTTTTACTATATAACCTTTTACTATCCTATTATTAAAAAGTCTTTTAAATACTTCAGATGTATACACCGCATCATTTAATGCATCATGTAGTTTACTTTCATCCACTTTTATTTTTAATTCCTCTAAAGCGTTCTTTAAACTTAATGCTTTTTTATGTCCAAGAATTTTAGTTACATACTCTTGTATATCTAGGTATTCTTTTAACCAACTTACATCATTATAATTGTAGTAAAATGCATTTCTAAATATTTCAGCTATATCATCCTTAGCCCAAGAACATATTATAGAATCATCCTCTACGAATTCCTTAAGTTTGTCCATAGCCTCACTAAAAGTTATTCCCAAACTTAAATTATCATTAGTTATTCCTGTAATTTCAGTGATCTTAGGGTTTAGTACCTTTAAAGCACTAGGCTTTACGTATGTTTTAAATTGACTTACACAATTCATCATTTTATCAAGCTTTACTGCTCCAACCTCAATTATCTCATTTTCTAACTTAGGCTCCTTAAATTCTTCATAAAGACTATAAAAATTAGGATAATATTTAGTTATATTTTTTAGATTATTAAATTCCAAATCTAGTATAACATACCCCATTGCCTCATCCCCTCATCATATCTCTTATTATAATTATGCCATAAATAGTTATTTATTTCACTTTTATTTATTTCTTTGATAAAAAAAATATACACCTTGATTATTCATATCCACAAATACAAGTAAAAGAAAAAATCAGACCATAGGTCTGATTTATGCTTGCTTTATTACTCCGATTGCAATGCCTAAAATAGATGCATCTTTATTTTCAAGAGAAATCGGCTGGTATTTTGGATTTTCAGGCATAAGGTATGGAATTTCATTTTTCAAATTTAGCCTCTTTAGTGTAGCACTACCCTCTATCTCTGCAGCTACTATATCATTATGATTTGCAGATTGTTGTCTTCTAATAACAACAAAATCCCCATCATTAATATTAGCATTCTTCATACTATCACCTTTTACATGAAGTATGAAGTTATCTTTCTTTCCTCTAATCCAATTGTATGGAATATAAAAGTTGCTTTCCTGTTCACCATTCATCGGTATAGGTTCACCGGCAGCAATGTCACTATACATAGGTACTTCAACAAGATCATCTTCCTTAATAACTTCTTGCTTATCATTATAATCAATTATTATTTCATTACTAGTAGATGCTCCGTCTATCATAAATGTATGTTCACTCTTATGTTTAAGGTTAACATACGTAAATCTTTCTAATGCATAATTATCTAACTTTTTCACTGAGCTGCTAGCAAATCTATAATTTTTAAATGCATCAAAGTCATTCATGTAGTTTAACTTTATTCCATTTTTAAGCCATGCATATCTTTCTGAACTTTCAATTGTATTTATAAGATATGTAAAAGAAGAATAATCTTTTTTATCATATAGCGCTTTAATAAAATTAAGCTCTCCTCTAGTTAAGTTCTCACAATTATCTAGAAGTATATGTATGTATTTATCATTATCTTTTTCAACCATTAGCTTTGCATACTTAGCTTTATCATATTTATCAATAAAATATAGCTCTTTCATTCTACTTTGATACTGTAGATTCAAACTATAAAGCAATTCTCTTGCTGAAGAATTTTTTCTTACAGCTTTCACTCTGCCCTTTCTGTTAACCTCAGCATACTCGTCCTTTGATAGCATACTTGCCTTTATCCATTGTATTTCATCAAGTATAAAATATATAGAACTGTTTTTTATTGTTCTAATTTTATTTATACTATTTTCGTTAACTTCTAAAACCTCTCTTAATATTAAAAGCTTATCTGATTCTGTTATATCTTTGAAACTAGTTCCACTACTTTCAATATATAATTCAAAGTACAGATCAATTAATTCATCTAAAGAAAAAAACTCAACCTCTTTTTCTATAAGTGAAAATAAGGTAATACTGCTAGGTTTATTCTTTTTCACTGTTGCTTCGTAAAAAGACTGAACAAGCATTTTATTGTTATTATTGGTTGTAATAAAGGCGATTTTATCACTTCTATATAAACAATAATTGTTTTTCAGATTTACAGTCCTATGCAATGCTGCTGAAGTTTTTCCTGTATGTAAATAACCTTTTACTACTTGTACACCGAGATGCTTAGAATTTATGTATCTATTCTGATTTCCCTCAAAATTCATTTGTTTACCTCCGTACATATAAAAGAAAAAAATTATATTGAACTCAAAATTTTATTCAATATAATTTAATGTAATATAATAATTATATACTATTTTAGTAACTTATTAAATACTCCTTTAGATTTTTTACTATCTCACTCATATAGCTAAAATCTATATCTTCCACTTTATCATCTGCTCTATTTATGTCTTCAAATCTATATATTGAAGTATCTGTCAAAAGAATTGTTTTAAATCCGTTCTTTGAAAATGAGTAACTATCTTTTACTCCATAACCAATTAAAAAATCCTTGTTTATATTTTTAACCGGAAGCCATGAACTGTCATTAAAATAACTAGTAACATTGTCAGCTAAAGCTTTTGAATCAGAGTTGCCTACTATTGCTAAGAAATTAGCCTTATTAGGCATTGAAGGGCCCATAAAAGGATATCTTTGTGATAAAGGTTTATCTGAGTAATAACCTATTGAATCTAGGACTATTACACCTTCAATATTTTCATTTTGTTGTTTTATATAGTCAGCATATATCTTACTACCCATTTGATCAGTCTTTGCAAATACTTTTTCTCCATTTACAAAAGCTACAAATCTTACATTGTGATATGCATTAGTATTCTTATATAAATCAGCTAATGTAATCAGAGCTGATATTCCTGATGCTCCACCATCTGCGGAACCCAAGGTTGAATCATAGTGAGCACCTATTATAACTGTTTTACTATTCTTATTCTTATTTAAACAATCTTTTGTAGCAACAATATTAGAAAATGTTTTGTCCCCTATTTGATAATCTTGTATCCCTATATTGTATCCCATTGATTTAAATTTACTTATTATGTACTGCTTACTCTTTTCTAGATTATCATAATTATTATAATCTCTTGGACCAATATCTTTACAGAATACATTTACATTATCCTTCAGGGTCTTAGCCACACTTTCATCTCCATTAACAGTAACCTTCGGCGAGCTTTTCCACCCATAAGTTGTGGAGGCCAACGCAAATAATAATAAGACTAAAATAACTACCCAATTTACTTTTCTCTTCATACTCCACCATACTCACTATTTTATTGATATACCACTTCATATTCAAATTTATATTTTCAAACTCTCTCTAGAACCATCACTAGTTCAAAAAGTAAATTAAGTATAAAGTATTCTATCTAAATAATAAAACTCCAAAGTGTATGTTTTATTCAAAGGAAATAAATATAACATTTTGGAGTTTTATCGGTATAATTTTACTCTACCCTAATGCTACTGTCAACATCTAGATATTGATTCCAGCCATCTTCATAAGATAAATAGCATTTCTTGTAGTAGACTTCCCTTTTCTTAACTTATAATCAAACTTAATTTCATTATTTTCATAGTGTTCTCTAAAATTATAATTTATAACTTTCTTATTGTTTTCTTCAAGATCACATAACTCTAAATCATGTGTAGATACAAGTCCTATAGCAGTTTTTTCACTAAGCTGATTAATTAAAATTTCAGCCCCTGTATGTCTATCCTTTGAGTTTGTTCCTCTAAAAATTTCATCTAACATAAACAATACTCTTTCGCCATTATCAGTAGCATTTATTAGAGTTTTTATTCTCAGTATTTCTGCATAAAATGAAGATATATTCTCTTCAAGATTATCTCCTATTCTCATGCAGGTATATATATTAAGTATTGGACACTTATATGCAGTTCCATTAACTGGAGCTCCTACATATGTAAAAATAGTATTAATACCTATTGTTCTGAGAAAAGTACTCTTTCCAGACATATTTGATCCAGTAACAAGCATAATTCTATTGTTATTATTAAGGGAAAAACTGTTAGCTACAGCTCTTTCTCCTAATAATGGATGACTGATATTTTCTCCTTCCAGTGATAAATCCTCTGTTATCTCTCCATAAGTCCAATTCGGGTTATCTCCGCTTATATTTGCTATAGAGCATAGAGCTTCAATTTCTCCTAATGCTTCAAGCCACTGCTCTAATCTCTCACTATTTTTTCTTCTCCAATATTCTAGCCTTGTTAGCAAATGATAATCCCAAAGTAAGGCCACATTTATTATTATATATATCATGTTTTTTCTGTCTGCAATCTTGTTGGCAATAGAATTTAATTCTTTCATTTCCTCAGTAAAGTTAAACTTATCATTAATAAGCATTGATTTTATTTTTATTAGCTTATTTGAATCAAAGCTTTCATCCTCCACTATCTTAATCATATTAAAATAAGTATATATACTGCTCTTGAGCTCATAAACTATATCTAAAGCTTCATTTCTTTCTTTTGTGCCAAGCTTTAACACTAAAAAGTTAAGTATACCTATAGATACAGGAAATATTGATATTATATAGTCTGTGAAGAAGTACAAAAATGTTACTGATAAAAAAACTACTGGAAGTAATATCATTGCAATCTTCATAAAACTGCCTAAAATGTTGTCATTTTTTCCTTTACACCATTGTATAAAATTTTCAGTATCTCCTAATGCTGAATCTTTAAGACTACCTTCAATCAGAAGCTTTTGTCTAAAATCTATATTTCGTCCTAGTTCCTTAACTGCTTGCTGTCTCTCATAAATCTCTTCTCTATTCGGAAGTTCATTTAATGATAATAATGAAGCCAGTTTCTTTCTTCCATAAGAAGTTTTTGTTGTGTTTATCCATTGAAATAACGAATGATCACCAAATATATCTAAATCATTTACAAAAGGATGTTTTATATTCATAAATTCCGATCCAGTATCCTGAAAACTCTTCCATCCTCCATCTATTCTTTGTATAGCTTCTTCATTTATCTCAATATACTTTTCTCTTCTAACCTTTTCCTCTAATTTCTTTGAATGCAAATATACAAAGTATATAAAAAGACCTATTGATATAATCAACATACCATATGTTAAATAGCTTTTTCCGGTATAATATATAAAAAAACATGCAGCTATAAAAATCATAAAAGTAACAAGCCTCAAAAAGCTTACCACATTGCATTTATTAGCAATCTCTTTATATATTTTTTCACCTTCACTTTTTCTATTTTCATAAAAACTCTTATCCATCCAGCACCTCCTAAGTTATGTTTGCACTATATATGATTTTAACATATTTTGTAATAAAAACAATCTTTAAGATTATAAGTTAACAATCTATATTTACCGACCATAAAGATTTTATATCCTCTTTTACAATAAAAATATAAAGATGTATCATTTCATAATTAAACTACTTTCACCTACTAACTATTTTTTAATAGATACGGCAAATTACAAATTTAATTATTAAAATAATACATCTATGTTATATTATTATTTATTTTTAAGAATAATATTGAAATTAAGTGATTATGCAGTAGATGTTATATGAGCGAGCAATTAGAATTAAATGATTTTTTCAGATGAAATGGCTCTAAAAAATCGCTAATCGTTCTTTATTAGCGATTTTTTCACGCATCTGCCTTTTCTGAACGTATGTGAAGAAATTCTGGCAGGCGATATATTTTTACTTTTTACTTTTTAATCAGATAGCCTTTTTATTTTCTTAAATTTAAGATATGAAAGATTTATAAAAAGTATTGATTATTAAAAAGTAAAACTGTACTGTTCGAACGTAGTGAGTTTACAGTTTTAGCCATGGAATATGACAAAATCATATTAATTCTTTGCGTAAGCTCATTAAAGCATCGGATGAATAACCAATTAATTTCAATATCGTGCTTTAACTGTATCTTATTATTTTAAGCTATTGTATATCTTATCTAAGTTATCTTTCATACTTTCATAGTAATCTTTATTGTCTTCTTTGCTTTCTATAGTGTAGATTGTTTGAATTTTAGCTCCTACCTCATTTGCCAATGTCTGTGACACCTTAGGACTTGCTAGCTGCTCTGAAAAGACGGTCTTTATGCTATTAGATCTACAGAACTCTACAAGCTCCTTTAGTTTTTGTGGAGTTATTTCTCCTTCCGCAAATACATCTTCTACACTCATTTGTGTAAGGCCAAAATCTCTGCATAAATATCCAAATGCCTCGTGACCAGTAACAAAATCTTTTGTCTTCAACTCACTGAATTTTGTTTTATTCTCCTGATAAAGTTTTTCAAGTTTATCAGTGAATTCCTTGTAGTTCTTTTCATAAAAATCTTTATTCTTACCATCAGCCTTAACTAAAGCTTCTTTTATGTTATAAGACTGAGTTTCAGCGTTTTTCAAACTTAGCCATATATGGGGATCAACTTTTCCATCAGTTTTTATTTGTTCTATACCCTTTGAACTATCAATTAGCTGAATTTTATTTTTATCCTCTATGGTCTCTTCAACCTTATCTAACCATTCTTCCATGCCAAAGCCATTATATACAAATACACTTGATTTGTTTAGCTCTACAAGATCTTTACTCTTAGGTTCAAAATCATGGGGCTCCATCCCTTCTGGAACCATTACATTTACATCTATCTTGTCTTTACCTATTGCCTCTGCAAATTCTTTTAAAGGATTTATTGAAACGGTAACTTTTAGTTTATCACTATCGGTTTTTCCTGTGCTTTTAGTGCATCCTACAAAACTAGTAACCAGTAATAGAGATGAAAGTATAGTTGCTATCTTTAAACCCAACCTTCTAATATTCATATTGACACTCCTTTTTGCAAATGATTTGCATTACCTTTAAAAGTATACAATCTATAAAAAGTATTGTCAATATTAGGTTGTAAAATACATCAAAAAACTCACTGAAGCGCTTTTCTTCAATGAGTTTTTTTGCGCATCTGCCTTTCCGAATATAAATGAGGAAAATCTGGCAGGCGAATAATTCTTGTTTTTTATTGTATAGACTAAAAAACTTCTAAAGCAGTTAAAATATATAGGTTTAAAGGCCATAAAAATTTTATATTTTCTTTTACAATAAAAAAACTTTTTTAAACTAAAGACTAATTATATTTATTCCATCCTTTGTGTCAGCTATATCTAATTCTCTTTTCTGACAAGTAAATAATATTATTTGTCTCACATCTGATATTTCATATAAATAATTAAGTATATTTTCAAGTCTTTCATCATCATATTGTACAAATGCATCATCTAAGATTATAGGTACATTTTTATCTTCAAATATCATATCAATTAAAGCAAGTCTCAAAGAAATATAAGCTTGGTCCCAAGCGCCATTACTTAAATATTCAGCCTTTAAATATCTTCCATCGTTACTTTGTTTTACGGTGATCTCAAAAGTTTCATTTATTTTCACATCTGAATACTTTCCCTTAGTGATTTTACTTAAAATAGCCGTAACTTTCTCATTTAACACTGGTCCAAAGCTTTTTTGTATCTCCTTGAAAGATTCATCCATGATAGCTTGAGCGACCTCAATTGCTCTTACAGTCTTCTCACCGTCTTTTATCTGTTCTTTAATTGATTCTATGTCTTCTTCAATTATATCAAGTCTTCTCGTTGTCAAAAATATGTTTTTTATGCTATATTCTATGTCTTTCATCTCTTTTTCTATATTGAGAAGTTCTTGTTGCTTTGAGCGAATATCATTTTCTATCTCATCCTCATTTTCATATGAAAATTCATTAGTCTCATTAATTATTTGTTTCACTTCATCTTCTATAGCTTGTATATCTCTATCTTTTAAAAGTAGCTTATAGGTTTCCTCAATTGAATTCAGCCTTACCATAATCTCTTCACGCTGCTGAAGCTTATATCTCATATTCTTTATTTCTTCAGGAATATCTTCAAGCTCTAAATGTTCTAATCCAAGTGTTTTTAATCTACTATAAATGGTATCCTTCTTTATCTTTATATCGTTTTGAAGATAATCAAGGTTTTTCCTTATTGATAATATCCTATTATCTATTTCTTCCTTTTCCTGAGTAATAATCCTATATTGCTTTATATTCTTCACAAACTCTTCAATATCTCTACTCTTTGTAATTGATAGAACAGAATTAATAACCTTCTCATTTTTTATTGCACTATCTTCTAATTCATAGAGATTCATATTTTTAATGCTATTTTGCTTTTCGCTAATCCTTGCATTAAGAATTTCTATTTGATTATTAAAAATATCAAAGGTATTCAAATATTTTTTAAAGCTTATATGATCAGTGCTTCCTGTAACATCAAAATATCTGTTTAATTGCTCCTCATATTGTTTAAGCGATTCTGTTAAAGTACTTATGACATTTTGTTCTTCTAAATTAATTAAGCCTTGCTTAATATAATATTTATTTTTGCTAGATGAAATAAACATCATTCCACTAATTATGAATAATATAAAGGCTATTATCAAACCAAGGTTTATGGGTAAAAAACTTATTACCGCAGCCAAAACTGAAAATACAGCACATATGCTCAACACTAATGAAACAGTGTTCATGGTTTTATTTTTAACTCTTAACCTTTCAATTTGGCTTTCTTCCACTTTCATTTTTGATTTTCTATCAATTAAAAACTTAATTTTCTTCAAATCTTCTTCATAATTTAACAGTAGCCTATCTACTTCTTCTCTGTGCTCGCTTATAGTTTTATAAGCTCTTAGATTATTTATCTTTTCTTCTATTTCATTCTCTATTTTAGCTATCTCTTCATTTGTATCCAATATCATAGATATCTTCTCTTCAATAAGCTTCTGTTCTATTGAAACTTTAATAAGCTTTTCATCAATATTTAAATCAAATTCTCCAAAGTTCTCATATACGCTTAAGTAGTTATTCTTTTCTTCAAGTTCTTCAAGAAACTGTTTTTCTTCTTCTTGCCTTTGATTATTTATGTCTAGAAGATTAAATACTCCTGTTACGTCTTCTTGTAGACCATCTAAAAAATAATAATCAATTACACCATTGCTAGAACTCAAATTGTATTCATATTCTTCTTTTCTCTTTTTTAATTCTTGACTTTTCCTTAGATAATCCGTTATTTCACCATACTCTTCTTTTAGTTTTAACCTTTTTAAATGTTTTTTATAAATTTCAAGCTTTTTAATAGTGATTTCAAGCTCATCTCTCTTGGCTTTAACTTCTAAATAGTTTTTTTCATTGTTCAAGTTTGCTTCAGCTAATCTTATAGCATTATTTCTCTCATCCAATAAGCTATCTAACCTTACTTTAAGCAAATCAAGCTTCCCACCTTTTCTTTGGGTTACCAGGGACTTTTTATACTGTTCTAGTGTATCTTTAGCTTTTTGATAAGATATATTTTCGTTTCCTGTTTGAAATGAATTAGATATTTTATGTAAAATATCATCTTCTTTTGAATTTTTCACTTCACCACTTAGTTGTTTAATAAAAAGAGTATTCTCGAATGCTGCAGAATTGACATCAAATATATTTTTCCCCACATTATCTATGTTAAGGTACGGAATTTCCTCACCAGTTATACAATCAATAGTTTGTATTGTATCTTCTTTTTTTGTACTTCCAAAAGTTCTGCTTATTATATAATTATCAGAATTATATTCAAAATAAATTTCACCTTCTGCTTTATTATCATTTAAATTAAGGTATCTAAGTCTTTCATTTTCTCTAACATCTTTTACTCTCTTACTATTCATTCCGTAAAAGCATGCTTTTATGAAGGTTTGGATAGTACTTTTCCCTGACTCGTTATGTCCATACACTATGTTAAAGCCCTCGGTAAAGTTAATCTCCTTATTTCTTACTTTACCAAAATTCTTAATATCTATCTTCTTAATTATCATTTAGTCTAATCTCTCCTTCAGAAAGACTTTGTATACCAATCTTTAATGCTAATTCATATATAGATTTCTCATCCTCAGTACATTCATCTATCTTTTCCATTATCTTCTTTGCAAATATACCTTTTACAGAGTGCTCTTCAATAACCTCCGATATATCTATTTTTATTTTTGTTGAATCTTCCAACTTAATAAAATAGAAATGTTCTCCTATCTTGTTGAGCAATACTTCTAAATCTATATTAAAATCTTCATGAATTTCTCCTGTTAGTATGATTTTATATAAATCCTTAGCTCTACTTTCTTCATTCACTACCTCTAATATCTTTTCTTTAATATCCTCATAATTCATTGCATCATTTATATTAACATGCACCACCAAATATGTTCTTTTATTCATCGGAATAAACTTAAGACTATTGAAATTCTGTCCAACTTCCCCTAATATAATTCCTTTTTCACCTAACTCATCAAAACCTCTTCCTTCTGGGCAGCCACAATAAGCATATAAGGTATTACCTGCTCTTTTAATTTGAGAAAATTGGTGTCTATGACCTAAAGCTATATAGCTCATAGATGAGTTCTCTATATCTTCACTAGTTATTGGATTATATTCATTTAAATTATTTCCGTTCTCCACTTCTCCGTGAAGCACCATTAACTTTATTAAGCCGTCATCCTCGTTATTAACTTTAAACTCTCTCAGCATAGACCTTTTCACATAATTACCTGTAAAACCAGCTCCGTACACAACAACATTTTTTCCTTCTAGCTTATGCCTTGTAAAACCAGCGCCAAATATATGAACATTATTAGGCCAGTTTATCATGCTATAAAAAGATCTATCATTATTAGGATCATGATTTCCAGGTGCTATAAACACTTCTATCTTGGGAATACCTTCAAGCTTTTTTCTCAATAAATCCAAGGTGCTCTTTCTCACACGTAAATTATCAAAAATATCACCTGCTAATAAAATCGCATCTACATTCTCATTACTTGCTAATTCAATTATGGAACTAAATGTATCCTGAAGCTCTTCCTTTCTTTGCTCTGCTATATCACTAGATAAGTCTGTAAAGGGAGTATCAAAATGCAAGTCGCTACAGTGCAATATTTTTACCTTATCCATAGTATCCTCCATTTATAATTTTCAAAACGAACTTTTGTTCTCATTTTAGCATAAAAATAAATCAAAAAAAAGAGGCTAAGCCTCTTTTTACTTATAACTTTGCTATTTATAAATATTTTGCCCAAAAGTCGCTTTATATGGGTAAACATCCTCTACACTTTTACCTAAACTAGTAGCAAATTCCTCTGCATTAACTTCTTTTATTGCTTTGCCATCCTTAAATACTTTTATGTTGTAAATCTGTCCTTCTTCGTTTATTAAAAATTCTCCATCATAACTTGAACCATCATCAAAAGTAACTATACCTTTTTTCCAATCCATCAGTTATTCCTCCTTGTAAAGCTTCTCTTCATCGCAAAGAAATTCTATTATCAAATCTCTATTGAAAAACATGCAAAATTAAGAGTAGCATATTGTTATTTAATTTAAGAAGAACTAATAAAAAATCTGCTAATTTTCTAAAGAATAAAAGGGCACAATTTCTTGTGCCCAGGTATTAGAATCTACTATCTGGTGGTACATCATTACTCATAGTAACTCCTCCCTTAATGGTCAGATTACATAACTAAGATTTAACCTACCAAATGCATCACACTATGACTAGTGATTAGTTGTCATGTGTCCTTCGAATTCCTCTACCATTCTTTTTACCATTTCTCCACCTACGGAACCACATTGTTTTGATGTTAGATCTCCATTATAATCACCTAATGGAACTCCTAGTTCTCTTGCTACTTCAAATTTAAACTTAGATAATCCTTGTTTCGCTTCTGGAACTAACGTTCTTGATCTTGACATATAACATTCCTCCTTTGGTTTTGATATGGTTTCTTCTGTACCGAAATATGCTAAATTAAACTTCAAATCTTTTGCTTACAGCAATATACTTAAAATTTGCTTCAGCTTAAACGATACATTAGCAGTAAACCTTTTTGGCTTACACTATTATGTTAACCATAAACAGTATTAATAGACTATTGAATTAAATGCAATTTTGGTATGTGCTACCTTTATAGTTCTTTATTACATTTATAGCTTCTCTGCTATTATTAACTAAAATTGGATTTATGCCTGAGTTCTTAATAAACTTCTTTATCTGGTAGCTTCCTATTATAGATTTAGGCATTATTATTATATTAATTGTCCATTCTTCTTTAGATGTATTTCTTAAAAATTCACAATATGTATCACTCACTTCTGATTTTACAAGTTCTAAATCAGAAACATCCATTACTAATATCTTATTATGAGTATTCATTGTTTGTATAACATCTATGTACTCTTTTATCATATATGTTAATTCTTCATTTCCTATATAGCCTTTAATGATATTCCTTATAATCCCTTTTTTCTTATAATACTTAAAATAATAGTACATTTTCCCACCCCAAATTTAATACTTAAGAGCCTTTTTAAATTTTATTTATACTTAATACAAATTTATAAGATTATAAAATTCATTGATCTATTATTTTCTTATTTAGATTTACTGTAATAATATATTAAATAATACCAATTACAAATTTTCACAGCAAACATAATTATACTATATTTTCTATATGTTGTAAATTTTATTATTAACTATATTATCGTCGTAATAAAATTTTACTGAAGTATAAATTATAAAATCTAATAAAACAATTTAAGATTATAGTCATACGTTTTGATGCAGAAATATAATAATTTCTTCAATATAGATGTACTACTTCAATCTTAAATCTATTTTCTAAACTCTTTAGGTTCTGAGAGGAGAATTTGAAAATATAAATTTTATTATGAAGTGATACATCAATACATCATAACTAATGTAATAATATTTTTGAAAGTTATTAACTAAATACAAGAAAAATCCACGAATATCCAAAAGAATATTCGCGGATTATCTTTGCAAGCTTCGTTTATCATATTGGCAGGGGCAGTAGGGATCGAACCCACAACCTACGGTTTTGGAGACCGCCACTCTACCAGTTGAGCTATACCCCTATAATAACACTTACAAAAGATATAATATCATATTCAGGAGACATTCGCAATACTTTGCTGTGAATTTTCATAAATTACGAATATTTAAGTAGCTTCATATTAAAAGGTAGCATCTTTGGCTAAATTAACAGCTAAAGATGCTACCACTTTATATATTATCTCATACTATAAGCAAGTGATAATAATCTTATTTAGAAGCAGCTTCTACTACAGTGTTTCTGAAGTACACAAATCCTAATGGAGATTTTTGTAAATCAGTTATATTGCTCTTAAGTGCAAGAACGTTAGTGTAGTAGTATATTGGTATTATTGGCATATCATTCATTAATATATCTTCTACTTTATGAAGGTCATCTGTTCTCTTTGCAGCATCAGTACCCTTCTTAGCAGAATCAACTAACTTGTCATATTCTGCATTAGTGTAACCAGGGTTATTATTTCCACCGTTAGTATAGAACATATCTAAGAATGTCATTGGATCATTGTAGTCAGCAATCCATGATGTTCTACATACCATGAAGTTATGCTTTGTTAAGTCATCTAATTGAACTTTTCTTTCTTCGTTAACTAGTGTAACGTCGATTCCTAAGTTCTTCTTCCACATTTCTTGTATAGCTTGAGCGATGTTTTGATGTCCTTGTCCTGTGTTGTACTTAATTTCAAGTTTAGGGAAGTTCTTTCCATCTGGGTATCCAGCATCAGCAAGTAACTTCTTAGCACCTTCAACATCAGCAGTAGTCTTTAGGTAATCCTTGTTCTTAAATTCCTTACCAGAACTATCAACTATTCCCTTTGGAACATATGATGTAGCAGGTTGTTCTCCACCCTTTGTAACATTTTCAACTATTGCAGTTCTATCAATTGCCAAGCTAAGTGCTTTTCTTACACTAACATTGTTTAAAGCTTTAGCAACATCAGCAGAAACGTTCTTGCTTGAAACATTTATTGCATAGTAGTATGTTCCAAGGTATGGATAAACTTTAGCTTTACCATCTTTGATTAAGCTTTGCTTTTGTTCTGCTGGTAATAAATCTGTAGCATCTATTTCACCAGATTCGAAAGCATTTAATGCAGATGTTTCATTATCTAATAATGTGTATTGGATTTTATCAAGCTTAACGTTTGATTTATCCCAATAGTTATCGTTCTTAACGAATGTCATATGATCTTTTTGAGCATATTCAGACATTTTGTATGGTCCGTTAGATACAAATGTCTTTGCATCAGTAGCCCATCCTTCTTTATTAGCTTCAACGATATCTTTTCTTACTGGGAAGTAAGTTGGGAATGCTGTTAAAGCTAAGAAGTAAGCTGTTGGAGCTTCAAGTGTAACTTCTAGTGTATAATCGTCAACTACTTTTATTCCTACATCTGTAACTTTAGCTTTTCCACCATTATATGCTTCACCATTTTTGATGTAATATAATTGGTAAGCATAATCTGATGCAGTTTCTGGAGCTAAAGCTCTAGTCCAAGCATAATAGAAATCATTAGCAGTAACACCTTTTCCATCTGACCATTTTGCATCTTTTCTTAAATGGAAAGTATACTTAGTTCCGTCGCTTGAAACATCATATTTTTCAGCAACTCCTGGATTAACTTTATTGTTAGCATCAACGTTTTCTAAACCTTCAAACGCATTAACATCAACAATACCGCCTTCAACAGAGTTGTTTAGACCTGGATCTATTGTTTTTGGTTGAGCCCCAAGGTTATACTTTACAACCTGATCAACCTTTGCTGTAGAAGATGCATCATCTTTTTTGCCACAGCCTACAAAAGTTGTTCCTACTACTAAAGTAGCAAGAATTAATGAAAGAACTTTCATTTTGTTTCTTTTTAACATTATTGTACCCCCTTATAATGGAAAATTGTATAATTTATTTAAACAAATTTATACCTAAAATAAAATTAATATAAATGACAGGCAACTGAATGGTCTTTACCTACTTCTTTTAATAAAGGTGTCACCTGTGAACAAATAGGCTTAGCATATTTACATCTATCTTTGAATCTACATCCAACTGGTGGATCTATTGGTGAAGGAGTTTCTCCTTGCAATACGATTCTTCTATTTTTGCTTGCCATATCTGGATCTGGTATAGGTATCGCTGATAATAAAGCTTGAGTATATGGATGTAATGGCTTGCTATACAACTCATTACTCTCTCCAATTTCAACTAGATGACCTAAATACATTACCCCAATTCTGTTAGAAATATGCTTAACCATAGATAAATCATGAGCAATAAATAAATATGTTAATCCTAAATCATGCTGTAGATCTTCAAGCATATTTACAACCTGTGCCTGTATTGAAACGTCTAGAGCTGATATAGGTTCATCACAAACTATGAACTCTGGGTCAACTGCTAAAGCTCTAGCTATACCAATTCTTTGTCTTTGTCCACCTGAGAATTCATGTGGATATCTTGATCCATGATCCCCATTAAGGCCAACTTTCTTTAAAAGATAAGTTATCTTATCATTTTTTTCACCTTTGCCAAGTAATCTTTGAGCATCAATAGCTTCACCTATTATATCTCCTACAGTCATTCTTGGATCAAGTGATGCATATGGATCTTGGAATATCATCTGCATCTTCTTTCTTAGAGGACGCATTTGACCTGGACTTAGCTTAGCTATGTCCTTACCATCATAAATTATTTGACCTTCAGTTGGTTCATATAGTTTTATGATTGTTCTACCAGTTGTAGTCTTACCACAACCAGATTCTCCTACAAATCCTAGTGTTTCACCTTTTTTTATGCTAAAAGATACATCATCTACTGCTTTAACATTAGACACTTGTGTACCTAGTATGCCCTTTTTTATCGGGAAATATTTCTTTAAATTCTTAACTTCTAATAAAATTTTATCTTCCATTTTGTCTAATTACCTCCCTGTGCCTTTTGGAGACTCTTCTACTGCTTCATCAGGTAACCTTCTTTCAACCTTTGGTGCCATCGGATGGTTTAACCAACAAGCTGAATAATGATTCTCTGATATATTAAATTTCTCAGGCATAGCTTCCATACAAACTTTCATTGCATGCTCACATCTTGGAGCAAAAGGACAACCCTTAGGAGGATTTAGTAAATCTGGTGGTGTACCTTCTATAGGTTTTAATCTTTCTTTAGTATTTAACTTTGGATTAGGAACGCTATTTAAAAGGCCCCATGTATATGGATGTCTTGATTTGTAGAAAATGTCATGTGTAGTTCCGCTTTCTACTACTACTCCACCATACATTACATTTATTCTGTTACAAATATCAGCAACAACTCCCAAATCGTGAGTTATTATTATAATTGATGTATTTAGCTTATCCTTTAATTCTTTAAGTAATTCAAGTATTTGAGCTTGAATTGTAACATCTAAAGCTGTAGTTGGTTCGTCAGCTATTATAAGTTTAGGATTACATATAAGAGACATAGCTATCATAACTCTTTGTCTCATACCACCTGAAAATTCATGTGGGTATTGCTTAAGTCTTTTCTCTGGACTTGGAATACCTACTAAACTTAACATTTCAACTGCTTTTTTTCTAGCTTCTTCACCAGTAATCTTTAAATGTTTCTTCAATGGTTCCATAAGCTGATCGCCTACAGTTAATACTGGGTTTAATGAAGTCATAGGATCTTGGAAGATCATACTCATTTCATTTCCTCTGATTTTTTCCATTTGTTTATCTGTAAAGTTACTTATTTCTTCTCCATTAAAAACTACTTTTCCACCTTTTACTTTTCCGCTTTCGGCAAGTAGTCTCATAATGCTCATCATAGTGATACTTTTACCACTACCAGATTCACCAACGATTCCAAGTACTTCTCCTTTGTTTAAATGAAAAGATACCCCTCTAACCGCCTTAACTTCTCCGACATGTGTGTAGAAAGAAGTCTGTAAATTATCTATTTCAAGTATTCTTTCATGCATTTATGTTTTCCTCCTACTTTCTCATCTTAGGGTCTAAGGCATCTCTTAAACCATCGCCAAGCATATTAAACGCAAAAACTGTTATACAAATTGCTAAAGAAGGAATTAATAATTGTGATGGATGAGTTCTCATCATTTCAACTGCCTCTGAAGCTAGAGTACCCCATGATGCTTTAGGTGCAGATATACCTACCCCTACAAAGCTAAGGAATGATTCAGTAAAAATAGCTTCTGGAATTGCTAAAGTCAATGTTACTATTATCGAACCCATACTATTTGGTATAAGATGTCTAAATATTATTGCAAACGGCTTAACTCCAAGTGTTTTAGCTGCAAGTACAAATTCTTGTTCTTTTAAAGTTAAGATTTGTCCTCTAACTATTCTTGCCATTGTTGTCCACATTGAGATAGTCATGGCAATAATTATACCCTTTATATCTCTTGAACCTAAAGCAACACTTATAAGTATTACATATATAAGCATAGGTATTGAGTTTAGTATGTCTACTATTCTCATCATTATCATATCTACCCAGCCACCAAAGTATCCTGATACACCACCGTATATTATTCCTATTAACACGTTTAGAGCACTTGCTACAAAAGCAACTGTAAGAGAAATTCTAGCTCCATATGCTACTCTAGTGAAAATATCTCTTCCGAACTTATCAGTTCCGAAAATGTGAGCTGCACTTGGTCCTTTATTAGCTATGCTAAAATCCTGTGTAGAATAATCATAGTGTGAAAACATCGGAATAAAAATAGCTGCCAAAGTCATAAGTATAATAACACCTAGTCCTAATAAGGCTAACTTATTTTGCTTAAGTCTTCTCCAAGCATCTTGCAAATATGTCATAGAAGGTCTTGCGACACCTTCTTTATCTTTCTCATTATCTGGAACTAATTCAAATAGATCCTTTGTAAATTCCATTATTCCACGCCTCCACTAATCTTGTATTTTAATTCTAGGATCTACAAATCCATATAAAATATCAACAACTAAATTACATACTACTAGGAATGCACAATAGAAAATTGTTAATCCCATTATTTCAGTGTAATCTCTATTACTAATACTTGTAACAAATTCTCTTCCTAGTCCAGGAATACCGAAAATAGATTCAACTACAAAGCTTCCTGTAAGTACTGACGCTAAAAGTGGTCCTACATAAGTAATTATTGGAATAAGCGAATTTCTAAGCGCATGTTTAACTATTACAACTCTTTGTGGTAATCCCTTTGCTTTTGCAACTCTTATAAAATCTTGTCTTAGAACTTCAACTAAGCTTGATCTTGATAATCTAGATACGAAAGCCATTGAGTAACCACCTAATGCTATAGTAGGTAAAACATATGAAGACGCTGTCTTCAAGCCTATTGCTGGAAATAATTTTAATTGTATTGCAAAAACATAAGTTAACAAAGTAGCCATTACAAAGCTTGGCACTGTTACACCTATAGTTGATACAACCATTGCAGCTCTATCCTGCCACTTGTTTTCCTTTAATGCTGAAAGTATACCTAGTAGTACTCCGAATATTAATGAAAATATAACTGAGGCTAATCCTAATCTTGCTGAAACCGGGAAAAACTTCTTGATGATATCATTAACAGTTGTTCCTTCATACATCATGGAAGGTCCTAAATCACCTTTTGTTACAATACTACTAACATATGTAGTGTATTGTTGAGACATAGGTTTATCTAACCCAAACTTCTTATTTAAGTTCTCAAGTATAGATGGTGGTAATTTTTTTTCTCCAGTAAATGGTCCCCCTGGTATTGCTCTGATTAAAAAGAAAGTTGCTGTTATTACTATAAATATAGTAAGTAAACTTATCACAATTCTCTTTAATGTGTATTTAAACATTTTTTAAGTCCCCCTTTAAATATGTTTACAAATGCTAATTTCTAACTAAATCTCTATTATGTGCTAAAATTCTACTCTTTCAATACAAATAATTAACTATTATTTTGTATCACTTGTCCCCCCGACTAACATCTCCTCGTTCCTTGTTATTTTTCTTAAGTTTATATAAAAAATTATAGTTACAAATTATCATTTTGTAAATAGTTTTTTGAATTTATTATTAAATGTTAATTTTGGCATGTATTTTTTTATTCTTTTACTATAAGCTATCTAATTTTACAGTAAGTAAACATTTTCAAAGGCAATTTTTTTCCAATTTTATAATTTATATCAGCTACCAAGTAATTAAATTTGCTAGATTTACACCAAATTTATTAAACTGATAATTAATTAGTATATAAATTTAAAATTAACAATTTTTATTTTTATGATATATTTATTAATTCCATCGCGAGAACTTTATCCATATAATGGATTAAAATTAGTACAAACATCAAAGAATTTGTTTATCGCTAAAAAATTTATAACATAAATTTATTTAAATTAAAATAATTGCTTAAACATTTCAATTATATGTATTTATCTTTTTCACTTTATTTATTTGTAATTTATAAGTTTTTCATAATTTATCTTTACTCAAAACAAAAAAAAGATAAATTGCCAAATTGATAAAAGCAACTTCAATCTGGTAATTCATCTGTATATTAGGGTGTATTCACACTTATCCACATAATTTTCTATTTAAATAACAGCTATCTTTTGAGTTAAATTATATCTTAAATAATTAAAATCTTTTATAAATACATAAAAAGACTAGTAGAAAACTAATTCTACTAGTCTTTTGGCAGGGGCAATAGGGATCGAACCCATAACCTACGGTTTTGGAGACCGCCACTCTACCAGTTGAGCTATACCCCTTCGAACAAATATGATTATATAACATTCTTTAAGATAACGCAACATTTTTTTGTACTTATTTTTATAGATTAACTACTTTATTATTAAATTTATATTTGGTGATGTTAAAACACCATATTTATATTAAGTAATATTATTACAATAAATATATTTTTAATAATATTCATAAATATTTAAAAGGTATCTTATAATAATTCATTTATATTATACGATACCTTTTAAGAATCAGTTATCTTTAATTTTTTGATTTATACTATTAATTTATTTAAGATTCTATACTGTACTCTCAAGAGCCGTAAATTTAGATTTAATATCAGAAGAAGTAAATCATTTACTAAACTACTTTAAACCCAGCAGCCTTAACTTTATCTTTAATTATATCTAAATTCTTAGTCTTCATTCTTACAACTATCTCTCTTACATCTGTAACACTTTTTGGATCTATTACAACAAAACTGACTATATCAGCTTGATTTTCTGTAAGTATCTTTGATAACCTTGATATTTGTCCTGGTACGTCATAAGCAGTTACTGCCATTCTCTCACCTTTGTTAAGTCCAAATACGTTAGTATATTGTTCAAACACCGCATGATGAGTTAAAATCCCTACAAATTTATCAAACTCATCAACTACTGCAACAAAGGAAACATGAGTTTCTTCTAGTAAGCCTACTGCTTTTTCAACTTCTTCATAAAGATTTATCTTAGGTATGCTTTTTCTTAATAGGTGAGATACTGAAAAATCCTCCAATAAACTCTTCTTATCAGCACCTTTCTCAAAATAAAACTTATAAATAATATCTTGTGCTATTGAACCCTTAAAGTATTCTCCATCAACAACAGGAATTGATAAAAACTTGTTTTGGTCCATTATCTCTAAGGCTCTTCCTATTGTTGTATCAGATGTGACTGTTATTAAATCTTTTTTTGGCAATATTATAGTTTTTACTAGCATAGTCTCTCCCCCTCGATTTCCTTATATATATATTATAAGCCATTTATTATGGTAATTATATATTATTTTTTAAAATTATCCAATAATTAAAAAAATTCTTTCATTTTATTATATAATGCCATGTTTTATATATAATACGTAAAATTTAGCATTATTTATTGAAAAAGCACTAGTCAAATTCACTAATAACTTTATATGCTTTACTATTATTCTTCTCAAATTATAAAAAATTCATAACTGTCATATAAATAATACTTGTTCAATAACAGCCAATAAAAAAAGCTATAAGTATATAAAAATACTTATAACTTTTTATTTAATCCCTTAAATTTCAAACTTATATTTTCTAAATAATATCTATATTGATCATCATATTCAGGTATTTTAATCTGCATTTGATAATAGGAGGTTCCGTTTATCTTACTACTAAACTCATTAAATTTTGCTTGATCGCTATATAATATTAAAGTTTTACTTGCTGATTCACCAAGCATCTTTTTATAATCCTCAATTTTAGTTAAATCAGTGAGTTTTATAACATCGATACCTAAATACTTTGTAAGATAATCTAAGTCTTCATCTGTTGTATATATAGTATATCCACTTAGAACATTTACGGTATCCTTAACATCTTTACTCTCTTTATCTAGTTCTGATATCATCTCATCATAATTATCTTCATAAAAATCCCTGTTTTTCGGGTCTTTATCTTGAATTGAACTTTTTATGTTATAAAGCATAATTTTATATTCGTCAGGACTTAACCAATAATAAGGATTTATTTTTATATCGTACCCAGCTATGGTTTGAGACTTTATATAATTCAACGTCTTAGTTCCTCTAGAAAGATTAACTATACCTACTTTTCCTTTTTTTAGCCCATTTATAAAATCATTTATCCAAGGCTCAGAACTAGATCCCATATATAAAAGTAGATCATATTTTGAAACATTATCCAAAGAATCATTTGTAAACTTAAAGTTCATACTATCAAAATTATTGTTAAACATATATGTTACATTATGTTTATCTTTTACAAGTTGTTTAGTTGCAGAATAAATAAATTTATTTGTAGTTATTATATTTAAATATGTATCTCTTTGTTCTACATCATCATTTATTGTATTAACTACCTTTGGCCTATAATACGTACTTATAAATATGAAAAAAATTATATTGATACCTATCAATACAAAAGTGAACTTTTTCATATCAAATCTTTTCATTACGCCACCTCGCTTTTATCTATTCTTTATTTTATATCTAATTTAATATAAATTCAAATATTAATGTTACTTTCTTAATGACATTATTGTCAAATTATGATAAAATAATATTCGACATTTTTCTTAACGAGGTAAGCATTATGCAAGTTTCAATCGATACTATAATACCTGCTTTATCAATAACAGTATCTCTAGCGGAGAAGTCCGTTGAAAAGGTTGTTAGAGAAAATTTAAATGGGGTAACAATCCAAGACATCGTATTTGATGATTATACATATCATTCAAAACGAGCTGCATATATAGCTTTAGAACTTGGAAATGCCTTGCAGCTAGATGAAGATACTTATAAAGATCTATATATGTGTTCATTGTTACATGACATAGGCTATGGAAATGTATTATATAAAAATTATTCAGTTGACGAAATAATTAGTATTCATTGTCTAGAAGGTTCAAATATCGTAAAACATATCCCAAAGATATGTTACCTTTCAGACGCAATACTTTATCATCACGAGCACTGGGACGGAAATGGAGTGTTTCAAAAAAAAGAAAATGAGATACCTATAATTAGTCAGATACTTAGAATGAGTGATATAATAGACTCAGAGTACAATACCCACGCTCCATATTTTGAACAAAAAGACAAAATTAAAGGCTTAATTTTAGATAATGTTAACAGGATTTTTTCACAGGATATCTATGGAGCCTTTCTTAAAATTAGTTCTGCTGATGAATTTTGGTTAAACCTTGAAAACAATAGATATCTAGATTTGGTCTTACATCACCTTATTCCACCTATAGATATAAAACTAAACATGCAAGAATTGATAAACATAGGTGAAATATTTGCTGATATGATAGATGCTAAAAGTGAATTTACTGCTAGGCATTCACGTGGTATTGCTGAACTCGCATATATGGTTTCTAAGCATATTGGTTATGATGATGAAAAATGCTTAAAAATGAAGCTTGCTGGGCTTTTTCACGATATTGGGAAGCTTGCTATACCATCAAAAATTTTAGACAAAAATGGCCCATTAGATGGGGATGAATTTTCAAGAATAAAATCTCATGCTTATTTTACTAGATTAATATTAGATTCAATGGATGGTATAGAGGAAATAAGTAATTGGGCTTCTAATCACCACGAAAAACTAAACGGAAATGGATATCCTAGAGGGATAAGTGGAGATTTACTATCTGAAGAATGTAGGGTCATGGCAGTTTGCGATATATATCAAGCTCTTACTGAAGACAGGCCTTACCGTAAAGGAATGAATAACGATATGGCATTTTGCATCCTTGATACCATGGTTGAAGATGGCTCAATTTGCAAGATTGCAGTAGAAAATTTAAAAAATGCTCTTGGGTAATCGTTAGATTACCTTTTCTTTTTATAAATTATTGGTTAGAATAATAAAAGTAAAAGGTTTTATTCTCGAAAGGAGATTATTATGGAATTTATAATTAATTCTGTTGATAATACTATTGAGCTAGGGAGAAAAATAGGTTCTATGTGTAATCCTGGTGATATTTTTTGTCTTACAGGCGATTTAGGTACAGGTAAGACTCATATAACTAAAGGTATCGCTGAAGGTCTTAATGTTCAAGAACACATAACTAGTCCTACTTTTAATATCGTTAATGAATATCATAGCGGTAGATTATCTTTATTCCATTTTGATGTATATAGAGTATCTGATCCTGATGAAATATATGAAATAGGCTTTGATGAATATATATTTGGAAATGGAGTAAGTGTTATAGAATGGGCTAATTACATAGAAGAGCTTATACCTGATCAATTTGTTCATATAAAGCTCTCTAAACTTCCTGAAAAGGAAGAGAATTTAAGAAAAGTAACAATAAAATATTTTGGAAATAGATATGATTATCTTAAGGAGTTAAGTATATGATAGTTCTTTCAGTAGATTCATCTTCAAGCAGTGCTACTGTAGCTCTGGTTTCAAGTAGTTCAGTAGTGAGTGAAATAAATATCACGGATAAAAAACAGCATTCTGAAATACTTATGACTATGATTGATTCAATACTAAAGCTTAGTAACTTAAGCATCAATGATATTGATGGATATGTAGTTTCTAAAGGACCTGGTTCTTTTACTGGACTTAGAATAGGTATGGCAACCATTAAAGGGCTGAGTTTAGGAAGTAAAAAACCTACAATATCTATTTCTAATCTAGATGGACTTGCATATAATGTAATTACTCATAATGGAATAATATGCCCGATTATGGATGCTTTAAGAGGAAACGTATATACTGCTTTATATAAAAATGTTTCAGGAAAGTTAGAAAGATTGACTGATTACATGATTCTTTCCATTGATGAGCTTATAAATAGATTTAAAGAAGAATCTGATTCTGTACTCTTTGTAGGAGACGGAACTGAGAAGCATCTTGAAACTTTAAAATCAGCTCTTACCAATGCTGTATTTTCACCTCATCATCTTAATTATGCTAGGGCTTCTACTTTAGGATTATTAGGAATAAATTTACTAGAGCAAGGTATTTGTGATGAAAAAGACACCGCTCCTTTTTATCTTAGAAAATCACAAGCCGAAAGAGAATATGATAAAAAAATGGGGTTAGATTAATGGATACAAATATAGAATCTATGAATATAGACGATATTGATTCTGTTTTGGAAATTAGCAAACTTTCTTTTCCACATCCTTGGAGTCGCAGGTCCTTTGAGCAGGAATTAGAAAATAGCTTTGCAACATATCTTGTTGCGAAACTTGATGACCAAGTAATTGGTTATGGTGGAATGTGGATAATAATCGATGAAGGCCACATAACTAATATAGCAGTTCACCCTGATTATAGAAATCAAGGTGTTGGAGATGAGATATTACATAAGATGATAACTACATGCAATGAAAAAAAAGTAATAGCTATGACTTTAGAGGTAAGAGTATCCAACATAGCCGCTCAAAAACTTTATTCAAAATATGGTTTTGTCGAAGAAGGTATAAGAAAGAAATACTATGAAGATAATGGCGAAGATGCTCTTCTTATGTGGAAAAGATGGTAATAAAAAAATCGCTAAGCTGACTTTTTTCTACAATAATGAAAGACCTATAATTAATGAAAAATATTAATTATAGGTCCTATTTTTTATATCTTATATTACATAAATTCTTCTACAAACTTTTCCCCATCTAAAGGAGTCCATTTTCTATCAACCATTACCTTCCCTGCACTTAGTACTGGGTGTAGATCATGAAATGTAGGTTTACCTTCTTCCTTATAAAGTATTCCTAAAGGTATCCCTCCATCTCCAAACTCCATAGCTTTAATTATTGCTGCACCTTTATCACTTGAATCATAGTTTTCATCCAAATAATAAACCCTATCCTTATACCACTTAAAAGTATTTATTTTATTAAAGCTTACACAAGGCTGCATTATATCAATTAGTGCATATCCCTTGTGATTTACAGCTGCCTTAATCATACTCTTTAAGTGTTCCTTATCTCCTGAAAAACTTCTTGCAACAAAAGTAGCACCAGCTGAAATTGCCAAAGCTAGAGGATTTAACGGTTCAGATATCACTCCTTCAAACTGCATAGAAGTTTTTTGCCCTCTTGCAGTTGTTGGAGATCCTTGCCCCTTTGTAAGACCATATATCTGATTATCATGAACCAACTGAACAAAATCTAGGTTTCTTCTTATATTATGAACAAAGTGATTTCCACCTTCTCCATAGGCATCTCCATCACCAGAAGTAACTATAACTTTTAACTCTGGATTAACCATTTTTATAGCTTGTGCTGGAGGAAGTGCTCTACCATGAAGCCCATTAAAGCCATTTGCCCTTATATAATGTGGTGTTTTCGCAGCTTGACCAATACCAGAAACCATCATTAGTTTTTCTGGAGCTATATTAAGTTCAGCCACCGCTTCTTTTATACCATCAAGTATAGAAAAATTACCACAACCTGGGCACCATGTATTTTCATCATTACTTTGATATAATTTTAATTCTAACATATCCTAAACCTCCCCAGATAGTCTTGAAACTATTTCATCTGAAGTTATCTGACGTCCATCATATTTCAAAATACTATCATCCATTAAAATACCAGTTTCTTGTGTTATAAGTTTACCTAATTGACCCGTAAAGTTTTGCTCTACATTTATTATCTTTTTAGCTTTATCACTATATTTTCTTAAAAGTTTTTCTGGTAAAGGATATATATCGCCAAATGAAAGTGTCCCAACCTTAACTCCAGAATTGTTTAGTAATTCAGTTGCCTCTTTAATTGCTCCATAAGTTGATCCCCAACCTACTAAGAGCACATCTATATCTTCTCCACCAAAATAATCCGGCTCTTGTAAATCTTCTTTTATTAGCAAGTCAAGTTTCCTCATTCTCTTTTCCATCTGAGCATTTCTTACTTCGGCCTCTTCTGTTATATGTGAGTACTCAGTATGTTCATCACTGTCCACTAGAACCACTTGACCTTTAACTTTACCAGGTATTAGCCTTGGTGAAATTCCTGATTCAGTTACTTTGTACCTCTTATATTCTTCATCTAAGCCAGCACCATCCCAAATATGTCTTTCAATTTTTAAATCTTCAAGAGCAAATCTAGGTATTGTCACATTAGAATCTGCAAGATATTGATCTGTTAATAGTATTACTAAAGTTTGGTACTTATCTGCTATATTAAGTGCTCTAAAAGTTTGATAGAATGCATCTTCAGCATTTCTTACACTTAGAACCACTCTCGGAAATTCTCCTTGTGATGCAGTTAGTAGAAAACTTAAATCACTTTGTTCTGTCCTTGTTGGTAGTCCTGTTGCTGGCCCTGGTCTTTGTGAGTCAATTACTACTAATGGAGTTTCAGTTATTCCTGCTAATCCAAACGCCTCAACCATTAGTGCTACTCCACCACCAGAGGAACCAGTCATAGCTCTAGCCCCTGCATATGATGCTCCAATAGCCATATTTATTGCACTTATTTCATCTTCAGCTTGTTCAACTACTATACCAGCCTGCAATGATTTTTTCGAAAGATATGTCATTACACTTGTAGCTGGAGTCATAGGATATGCTGAATAGAAAGATAAACCACCAATTAACGCACCTAACCCAATTGCATCATTTCCGTTTATGATAAGATGATTAGATAAGTCTTTACCTACGATATCAAATCTCTCATCAACTAAAGCTCCACCTTTTTTGAAGGCTTCTATATTTTTATTCCTTATAGGTTCAGCAAGTTTCTTAGCTATAAATTCTTCAAAATCTCCTTTTACTCCAAAATGCTTTAAGATTGCTCCTGCCGCAACAAAAGTAAAAGCCTTTGACAGTCCTACATCTTTAGCAGTCTTTAGTAACGGAAGTCTGATTAATCTTTTATCATCATACTGTATAGCTTCATCCGCTATTATTATTCCATCTTTATTTAATTTATCCTTATGAATTTCTACTGTATCTCTATCTAATGCAAGTATCAAGTCTAATTTTGCATCATGAGAATATATTGGTTCATCTCCGAATCTTATTTGTGTGAAGTTATGTCCACCTCTTACTCTAGACATATAGTCTTTATTTGAGAAAACATAAAATCCACCTTTTTTCAGAGCTTTTTCAAGGAACACGCTAACTGTATCCATTCCTTGTCCAGCGCTTCCTCCTATTAGTATATTAAGCTTCAATTAAAACACCTCTCTTATAAAACAATCTTTAAATTCCGATTGTTTCTGTCTGATTTAATAATAGTCCTAATCAAATTATTTGTAAATAATCATTATCAATTAAAATTAATTATCAAGTCCTCTTAAAAGAAAATACTTTCACTATTCTTTAATTTTCTTACGTTATTAAATTATTACTTATTAATGTTTATTTAACTATTTATCCATCTACTATACTAACTAATACACTCCTCCATATTTATAGCACACTTTAAAATCTATTCTGGTTCACGTAGCTATTATGTCAGTATTTATATTTTCTTTTTTAACAAAAAAGTAAATATAAACGAACCACTTCTTAATTAAATTTTATTTTCAACTTCTCCTCTTAGAACCTAGAGAAGTTTTGAAAATAGGTTTCCTATTAAAGGTGGAATATGTCCAAAACTTAAGATTTCTTAAGAAATTTTTATAATTGTTGTAAAGTCTATCTTATACAATGCACTTATGATAAAGATGTACCACTTCAACTCGAAATCTATTTTTAAACTCTCATGGCTTCTGGTGAGAGAATTTAAAAATAATAAGTTTTATTACGAAGTGGTACATTCATAAAGGAGTGTTGCCAATATGAAAAATGGATTAAAAAGTGTTTTAACATTTATCATTATAATTTGCGGATTTTTATATTTAATAAAGTACATACCAGACTTTAAAGGAATTATTTCTGATTCAAATGAAAAGACTCAATCAGTTAGTGGTAATAATACCTATAAAGACGATCAAAATGATACAGATATTAAATCTCAACTATTATTAGTAAATGAAGAACATGGTCTCGAACAATCTTATATACCAAAGGATTTAATTATACCAAACATAAAATTTACCTCTGGTGTAAGCAATGAAGAAAATCATGTAGCAGGAATTGTGGCGAAACCACTAGAGCAGTTAGTATCCGAAGCTAAAAAAGACGGAATAATATTACTAGGAAACTCAGGATATAGATCATATAAAACACAAGAGAATACTTACAACAATCGAGTATTATCAGAAGGAGAAAAACTTGCAGATGCATACGTAGCTAAACCAGGGTATAGTGAACATCAGACAGGACTATGCATTGATATAACAAATCAGGGAAAGTATTTTGTAAAAGGAACGAAAGAGGCAGATTGGCTTGCAAAGAATTGCTATAGATTTGGTTTTATTATAAGATATCCATATGGTAAGAAAAATATAACTGGTATAGAATATGAACCTTGGCATATTAGATATGTTGGAAAAAATGCTGCTAAATATATCTATGATAATAAGATTACGTTAGAAGAATATTTAGCAAAATAATTATAAAGTTGGAGAAGAAAATGAATAATAATATTCTTGTAGTTGATGATGAAAAAGAAATAAGAGATTTATTAGAAATAAACCTTTTGAATGAAGGCTATAATGTATTTAAAGCAAGTTGTGGAGAAGAAGCATTAGAAATATTGGATAAGGAAGATATCCACCTAATGGTTTTAGATATAATGATGCCAAAGATGGATGGCTTAGAAGTTTGTAGAAGAACAAGGGAAAAGTATAATATTCCAATTCTTATGCTAAGCGCAAAAGCAGAAGATATGGATAAAATACAAGGAATTATGACTGGTGCAGATGATTATGTGTGTAAGCCGTTTAATCATTTAGAACTTACAGTTAGAATAAGAGCATTATTTAGAAGAGCATATTTTTTAAATACTAGAATTCAGGCTTCAGATGAGATTATAAGGATAGAGTCAATGATAATAAATAAAAATAAGCATAAGGTTACTGTAGATGATAAAGACATAGATCTTACAGCAAGAGAGTTTGAAATTCTCTATTTATTAGCTACAAATAGAGGTAGAGTTTTTAGTGCTGAAGATATTTTTCAAAGAGTATGGAAGGAAACATATTATCAGTCTAATAATACCGTAATGGTACATATGAGCAGAATTAGAGATAAACTGGAGCAACATATGGAAGGTAATAAAATAATTCATACTGTATGGGGAGTTGGTTATAAAATTGAAAAATAGAAGATTCTATAAACATTGGTTATTTCCCTTAGTTGATATATTCATTTCTATACTACTTACATATATTATTTATCTTATAATCAGGAAAATAGTAATGTATTCATACGAAAACATCTATTATAATAATAATTCCGGATACCTTTGGAATATATGGGTTTTTATTAGATATAGAGCTTTTGGAAATAATACAGCCATGATTTTTGGTTCACTTGTTTTTATACTCATATATTTACTTATAACATTTAGAAAAACTAAAAGCTTAGTTGCTATCATTAATGAAACTGAAACAATGGCAAATGGCGATTTAGATAGATCAATAGAGGTTAAATCAAATGGTGATATAAAAAGCTTAGTAGATAATATAAATAATATTTCCAGACAACTAAAAAATATAACCGTGGAAGAAAGAAGAGCTCAGCAAACAAAAACTGATTTAATAACTAATGTTTCTCATGATTTAAGAACGCCTTTAACTTCAATAATAGGTTATTTAGAGATAATTGATAGAGATAATTACAAAGATGAAGTAGAACTTAGATATTACACTAACATAGCCTATGAAAAGGCAAAAGATTTAAATATACTTATTAATGATTTGTTTGAGCTTACTAAAATGCAGAATAATACTATCAACCTAGATAAATCTGATATTAATTTAGTTGATCTCTTAGGCCAAGTAGTTGCCTACTTTGAATACCAATTTAAGAATGCAAATATGAAGTCTAGAGTTACTTTTTCAGAAGATAAACTCACTGTAAATGCTGATGCAGGAAAATTGGTTAGAGCCTTTGAAAATTTATTATCTAACGCCATTAAGTACGGGCAAGATGGCCATTATGTCGATATAACAACAAAAGTTGAAAAAGATATGGCAATAGTCCAAATAATAAATTATGGCCAATCAATATCAACAATTGATTTACCATATATATTTGACAGATTTTATAGAGTAGAAAAATCACGAAATAGCAAAATAGCTGGTTCTGGGCTTGGACTAGCAATAACCAAAAGCATCATAGAACTTCATCAAGGTAGTATCTCAGCTTATAGCAATGACGAAAAGACTATATTTGAAGTAAAACTGCCTATAAAATAGATTAATATTAAATCAGTGAAAAGTAAAACAGAATGATATATATCATTCTGTTTTATTATATTTAAAGCATTATTTTATTAATTAGTTATCTTCTTAGCATTTAAAGCTGTTTCATTATATAAAATCGGTGATACTTTCTTATATAATGCTAAAGTAACTACAGATACGCCTACTCCCTTTATTAGATTAAAAGGAAGAATTATAGTAACAAGGTAATTTATAATTTCAGGACTTAATACAGGTACAATTTTATTGTACAATGGTAAGAATACATAATAGTTACCCAAAAGTCCAGCTATAGTTAATGCAATAGTTCCCAAAGATAATCCAAGTATAGCACCTTTTATTGTTCTCATCCTTTTGTATATTACCCCAGCAACAATTACCCATACTACTCCTATTACAAAATTAGCAAACTCACCTATCCCTGCAGTACTAGTACCTTTTATCAATACAACAAGAATATTTTTAATAAGTTCAATAGCAATTCCTGCTACTGGTCCTAAAGCAAATGTTCCTAATAATGCTGGCAGATCACTAAAATCTATTTTTAGAAATGGTGCAGCTGGTAATATCGGAAATTCTAAAAACATTAATAAAAACGAAATAGTTCCTAGTAGTGCAATCTTAATTTGCACATTTAATTTTGATGTTGTTTGATTTGTTTGTTTCATCGTAAACCCTCCCAAAAGTTATATCCTCTGGGGCTCAAGACTAAAATTAATCTAAATAAACATAAAAAACCCTGATGAAATAAAAGTCACCAGGGCTGAATAGACTAACTTTACTCTTTTACCTTCTTTCATCCAGACTTTACTGTCGGCTTCGGAATTTAACCGAATCATGCCTCTCGGCTCGCGGGCTTTACCGCCGGTGGGGAATCACGCCCCGCCCTGAAGATAATATTAATTTTTATGTACTCATTATATAACTTTGTTTTTATTTTGACAATATGTATTATAGAAAAAAAAATAAGAAAATTTTTGTATACAATTTCATAATATTATATTTGTCTTGCTTTTATAATTAAAGCGCTATACTTCAAAAAAATATAGCGCTTTGTCATAAAAATATTTATGCTCATTACTAAATAAATGTGGTTTTATAAAAATTTTTAAATTACTCTTTCTTCATTGATAATGAAATCCTCTTTCTCTTCTCATCAACTTCTAATATCCTTACTTCTACTACATCTCCTACCTTAACAACGTCTAATGGGTGTTTTACAAATCTATCTGCCATTTGACTTTTATGCACTAATCCATCTTGATGCACACCTATATCTACAAACGCACCAAAGTCTGATACATTTCTAACTGTTCCCATAAGCATCATTCCTGGCTTTAAATCTTTTATATCTATTACTCCAGACTTAAATATTGGCTTAGGTAATTCCTCTCTAGGATCTCTACCTGGTTTCTTTATCTCTTTTGTTATATCCTTAAGGGTAGGTAAGCCTACTGACAATTCTTTTGCTAGTTCTACTAAGTTGAATTCTTTAAGTTTTTCATCTATGTCTCTTAGATTACCATTTCTTAAATCATCATTATTATAACCAAGTCTTTCAATAAGCTTCCTTGCCACTTCATACGATTCAGGATGTACCGAAGTGTTATCTAATGGTTCTTTACTTTCCATAACTCTTAAGAAACCAGCACATTGCTCATAGGCTTTTTGCCCCAATCTTTTAACTTTTAAAAGCTGTTTTCTACTTGTGAATCTTCCATTTTCTTCTCTAAAAGCTACAATATTATTTGCTATAGATGGATTTATTCCCGATATATAACTCAATAATGATGGAGTTGCTATATTCAAATCTACGCCTACATTATTAACACAGTCTTCAACAATTCCAGTAAGAGATTCATCTAATTTCTTTTGAGTAACATCATGCTGATACTGACCTACCCCTATAGCTTTAGGATCAATTTTTACAAGCTCTGCTAGTGGATCTTGCAACCTTCTACCTATAGATATAGCACCTCTAACTGTAACGTCTAAGTCAGGATACTCTTTAGTAGCAAGTTCAGACGCAGAGTATACTGATGCACCAGCTTCAGAAACTATAACATAAAATAGTTCTTTTCCTGTTTCTTTCTTAACTTCAGCTATAAGTTTTGCTATTACTTCTTCTGATTCTCTAGATGCAGTACCATTTCCTAAAGATATTACCTCTACGTTATATTTATATATAAGCTCTTTCAAAACTCTTATTGTTCCATCTACATCATTTCTAGGTACTGTTGGAAAAACTGTAGCTTTATCTAGGAACTTTCCCGTATCATCAAGAATAGCAATTTTACAACCAGTTCTAAAGCCAGGGTCATATCCCATAATAATCTTATTCTTTATCGGCGCTTGCATAAGCAGAGCTTTTAAATTAGCTTTGAATATATCTATAGCACCTTGCTCACCTATATCTGTAAGTTCACTTCTTATTTCTCTTTCTATTGACGGAAATATTAACCTTTTAAAACTATCTTTCGCTGAAAGTTCAATATACCTATCTGTAATAGAATTATTCTTTAAAGTTCTTCTCATCAAATAATTCAATATTTTATCTTCATTTACTAAAATCTTAACTGCTAAGAACTTTTCCTTTTCACCTCTATTTATAGCTAATATTCTATGTGACGGAATAGTCTTTACAGCTTCTTTGTATTCATAATACATCTCATATGGAGATGATTCTGATGTATTTCCTTTAGTTTCAATTATACCTTCATTCTTTACTATATCTCTTATCCACTTTCTATAATCAGCATCATCAGATATTATTTCACTAATTACATCCATCGCACCTTGAAGAGCTTCATCAGTAGATGCAACCCCTTTATCTTCACTAACATACTTTCCAGCTTCCTCTAATATATTACCTGTAAAATTACCTTCTAATATGCTCTCTGCAAGTGGTTTCAATCCTTTTTCAACAGCTATAGTAGCTCTTGTTCTCTTTTTAGGTTTATAAGGTCTATAGATATCTTCAACCTCAGTTAAGGTATTTGAATTCATTATTTGATTTCTAAGTTCTTCAGTTAGCTTTCCTTGCTCCTCAATCAATCTAATTACATCATTTTTTTTATCAAGTAAATTTCTTAAATAGTTGAGTCTTTCAAAAAACTTTCTTAATATATCATCAGATAATCCACCTGTTATTTCTTTTCTATATCTTGATATAAAAGGCACAGTGTTTCCTTCATCAAGCAGTTTTATTACATTCTCTACTTGTTCTATGCTTATATTAAGCTCTTTAGCTAAAGTTACATTAATGTTGTTCATATTTACCTCCCCTAGTATGTGATCTTATTTTACCATTCTCTTTACTATTAAAAAGATGTATGGTTAATTTTTAATGTCTTTCTATATTATTTCAATATTTAAATTGAATATCCTTCTTTTTATTCTCATAGAATTAACTGATACTAATTTTAAGGAGCTTGATATGACAAGAAACTTAATATCACTATTATTAACCATATGTATCCTACTTTCCAACATTTCATTTATGTATTCTAATAAATTGAAATTCTTTGATTCAAATAAAGTTATAGAAAGTATAAATTATTTGTCCTCAGACACAATGAAAGGAAGACTTTCCGGAACTTTAGGTAATAAACTGGCAGGAGAATACATAAAGAATTCTTTTATAAAGTACAAGCTTTCTCCTCTAACTAAAGATTATTATGAGGCTTTTAATGCTAATACACCAATAAAAGTTGATGGTGTCCCTTTCCTTAGAGTTTATAACAAAGAAAAATCTCTAATAAAGAATTACGAATACGGAATTGACTTTAAAGATAGTTTTCTAAATTATAGGACAAACCATGTAACAGTAAATCCAAATGACGATTTTAGAATATATCCTTCAGCCATAGAAATCGTCCAAGCTAATAAAAGTTTTATTTTTATAGTCTCCACAGATAATTTCAGCTTTAGAAGTTCATTTATCTCGAAGTCATCATCAGAAATGTATATTTATATTAGTTCAAAAGTATATGATGATCTACTAACCTATAATAAAAAAGGCTACACAATAGATTGTTCCATTCCTTATAAAGTTGAAGACACAACTCTTTATAATGTTGCAGGTGTAATTAGAGGTACTAATTCAAAATTACCACCACTTATACTATCCTCACATTATGATCATTTAGGCGAAGATCTATCTGGAAATATCTATAGAGGAGCTTTGGACAATGCTTCCGGAACATCATTTATGTTAGAATTAGCTCGTGTTCTATCATCTATGTTTCCGCCTGAAAGAGATATCATCTTTGTTTCTTTCAATGCAGAAGAATTGGGCTTATTGGGTTCAAAATCATTCGTTGATAAAAATTACATTCTCCTTAAGAATGGTAATTCTATAAACTTCGATATGATTGGTGGATCAAAAAACATTCCTATGACTATAATGACTGGCGAAAATTCTAATAGGAGTATTACATCTAGCAGTTTACAAGATTACTGTAAATCTAATAAGATTGATTTTAATACTGAGGCTAAAAATGCCTCTGATCATGCAAGCTTCAACAGTGCTGGAATTGATAGCATTACAATATGTGATTCTGATTTATCAAAAATTCATACTCCTAATGATACCTCCGATTTTATAGATAAGACATCGATTGAAAGGGACTACAAAGCTTCTTGGAATCAAATCATAAAATATTGCTATAGTAATCAATACATTTTAAAAATTTATAATAAAAACTTTTATATAGTGGGTTATTGTGTTTCTTTGGCACTATTTCTATCATTACTAATACCTAAGAAAAATAGAATTAAAGTTGAATAGATTAAAGGCAAGTAATCATTAATGACTACTTGCCTTTAAAAAAATTAATAAGAAAATAACTTTCCTCACTGCTTTAGTTTGTGTTCTTGCTTTCTCCCCTTAATACAGAAGTTATAAACATATCTATATCGCCATCCATAACACCATTTACATTTGAAGTCTCTGTACCAGTTCTATGGTCCTTTACCATTGAGTACGGATGAAAAACGTAGCTTCTTATCTGGCTTCCCCATCCCATGTCTTTTAATTCACCAGTTAAATCTTCTATTTTTTCTTTATGAGCTCTTTCCTTAAGTTCAATAAGCTTAGATTTAAGCATATTCATAGCAGCTTCTCTATTTGAATGCTGACTTCTTTCATTTTGGCATTGAACTACTATACCGGTAGGTATGTGAGTTATTCTTACAGCAGATTCAGTTTTATTAACATGCTGTCCACCAGCTCCACTTGCTCTATAAGTGTCTACTCTTAAATCAACTGGATTTATGTCTATATCCTGATCTTTTGTAAGTTCTGGAATTACTTCTACAGAAGCAAAAGAAGTTTGTCTTTTTCCATTAGCATTGAAAGGAGATATTCTAACAAGCCTATGTATACCTTTTTCAGTTTTCAAATATCCATAAGCAAATTCACCTTTCACTCTTAACGTAACACTCTTTACGCCAGCTTCATCTCCAGCCAAATAATCTAAGGTATCTAGCTTATATCCCTTCTTTTCACACCATCTGGTATACATTCTTAGAAGCATCTCAGTCCAATCATTGGCATCGGTACCTCCTACACCAGTATGTAAAGTCAATAAAGCATCATTCCTGTCGTATTCTCCTGAAAGCATAATTTCTATTCTAAATATATCTATATCATCATCTAACTTCTTTATTTCACTTATGATCTCATCTGCAGTACTATGATCATCCTCGTCAATTAATTCAGCAAGAACTTCTATATCATCCACTCTTTCACATAAGGAGTTGTATCTACTGATTTTATCTTTTAAAGTTTTAGATTCCTGAGTTATCTTTTGTGCTTTATTAACATCTTCCCAAAAATCCTTTTCTTGCATTGTAAATTCAAGCTCACTTGACTTCTTCATTAATTCTGGGATGTCAAAGTGAAGCCCCCATTTCCTTAAGTATATTTTTAAACTCATTCAACTTTAAAAGTTGATTTTCTAATTCAAGCATCATATACAAATCACCCCTACTTTATTAAACTAAGTTATAGTATATCATTATATAATAATTTTACAACATCAAACAACTAACAAGTGGATAAAAACATTTAATGCTTTTTAAACTTTAAATATTCCTACATCCGATGCTTCAATGAGTTTCGTAAAGAATTAATATAGCATCTCCTGTAGGAACATTTAAATTTAGTCACTACCGCATTAAGTCTATTTATTGAGAGGAAAAAGGAAAAACAGCCGATAGATATCGGCTGCTTTGGCTAATATTAGATTTTTATAATATTAAACTACTTCTCTTCCGCAGCAGTTTTTGTATTTCTTACCACTTCCGCAAGGACATAGATCATTTCTTCCAACCTTAGCTTCTTTTTTTGTTGGTTGTTTCTTTATTGAGTCATCAACAAGATTTGTTGTTGTTTCTTCAACTACTCTTTCTCTTTCAGGTGTATGTTCCATTTGAACATGGAATAGAAGCTTTACTGTATCAACTTTTATGTTTTCGATCATTTCATCGAACATATTGCTTCCTTCAAATTGATAAGCCTGAACTGGGTCTTGTTGCTTATATGCTCTTAGTCCTATACCTTGTTTTAAATGATCCATATTATCAATATGATCCATCCACTTTGTATCAACAACTCTAAGAAGTATAACTCTTTCAACTTCTCTCATCTGCTCTTCACCAAAGTGTTGTTCTTTTTCTCTATATATGTCATTTGCTAAGTTTAGAAGTTTTTCTTTCATTTCATCATTTGATAAAACCTCTAAATCTTTAGGTTCAAACATTCCTTGTGGTATATATAAATCTTCCATGTAGCTTATTAATTGTTTTACTTCATCATCAAAAGTTTCTTCTTCACCAGATATATGGGAATCAACTGATGCATATACAACTTCTCTTATCATATCTTGAACTTGTTGTCTTAGAGTTTCTCCCTCAAGAACTTGAGCTCTTTGCTTATATATTACTTCTCTTTGCTTATTCATAACATCATCATAACCAAGCAAAGTCTTTCTTACATCAAAGTTGTTACCTTCAACTTTCTTTTGAGCGTTTTCTATAGATTTTGAGACCATCTTACTTTCAATGGCATCCTCATCTGATAAGCCAAGTTTTTCTACTACACCTTGTAATCTATCTGAACCAAATATTCTCATAAGGTCATCTTCTAATGATATGTAGAATCTTGACGATCCTGGGTCTCCTTGACGACCTGAACGTCCTCTAAGCTGGTTATCTATTCTTCTAGATTCATGTCTTTCTGTACCAATAATCTTAAGACCGCCAAGCTCAACTACACCTTCTCCAAGCTTTATATCTGTACCTCTACCAGCCATATTAGTAGCTATAGTTACCATTCCCTTTTCACCAGCATGAGTAACTATTTCTGCTTCTTGCTCATGGTACTTTGCATTAAGCACCTGATGTTTTACACCTTTTCTCTTAAGAAGAGCAGAAAGTGCTTCTGATTTTTCAATGCTTGTAGTACCAACTAGCATCGGTTGACCAGTCTTATTTGTTTCTTGTATTTCCTCGGCAATAGCATTAAACTTTCCAGCTACTGTCTTATAAACTACATCTGGATTATCCGATCTCTTTATAGGTCTATGTGTAGGAATTACAATAACATCTAATCCATAAATTTCTCTAAATTCATTTTCTTCAGTTAATGCAGTACCAGTCATACCTGAAAGTTTTTTATACATTCTGAAGTAATTTTGGAATGTAATAGTTGCCAAAGTTTTAGATTCTCTTTCTACTTTAACACCTTCTTTAGCTTCTATAGCTTGGTGTAGACCATCAGAGTATCTTCTACCTTCCATAAGTCTTCCAGTGAATTCATCAACTATGATTACTTCTCCATCTTTAACCATGTAATCTTTATCTAATCTCATTAAGTAATTTCCTTTTAAAGCTTGAGTAATATGATGTTGTAGTTCCATGTTTTCAGCATCGGCATAGTTTTCAACACCAAAAGCAAGTTCTGCTTCTTTTATTCCCTCTTCTGTAAGCATTACTGAATGAGCTTTTTCATCTACAGTAAAATGCTTTTCCTTAAATAGTCTTTTTACAAAGAAATCAGCGATCTTATAGAAATCAGTTGATTTTTCACCAGCTCCAGATATAATAAGTGGAGTTCTAGCCTCATCTATAAGTATGGAGTCAACTTCATCAACTATAGCGAAACTTAATTCTCTCTGAACCTTCTCCTCTTTGTATATAACCATATTATCTCTTAGATAATCAAATCCAAACTCATTATTAGTTCCATATGTTATGTCAGCATTATAAGCTGCTCTTCTTTGATCATTGTCAAGATCGTGTAGTATTACTCCTGTAGTAAGACCCAAGAATTGATATATTTCTCCCATCCACTCCATATCTCTTCTTGCAAGATAATCATTGACAGTAACTATGTGAACACCTTTTCCTGAGATAGCATTCAAGTACGCAGGTAAAGTAGCACATAAAGTTTTACCTTCACCAGTTTTCATTTCTGAAATTCTTCCTTGATGAAGAACTATCCCCCCTATAAGCTGTTCTCTATAATGCTTCTCTGAATGTAGTCTAAAAGATGCTTCTCTAACTACAGCGAAAGCTTCTGGTAGTAGACTATCTAAACCTTCTCCGTTTTTATATCTATTTTTAAATTCTTCTGTTTTTCCTCTTAGCTGTTCATCTGTTAATGCTTGCATTGCATTATCAAAAGTTTCTATTTTATCAACGATAGGAATAATTCTTTTTACTTCCCTTTCGCTATAAGACCCAAAAACCTTAGTAAGTATCCCCATGTTCTTTTCCTCACACTTCTGTATATTTTCATAACTCTTTAAATTATATCACTTATTTACATACCTTTTCAATAATTGATACGGGTATTTATAGTAAAATTAAACCATATTCTAGCTAATATTGTAAACATTTTAAAAACATTTAGTTATTTTTTATAATAACTCTTATTTAAATCACTATTATAGTGGAAGTTTTTCTACATTTTATACTATAACTGATATTGTAGTCAAATATTTAATGGGCTGACTATTACAGTCAGCCCATGTTATTGTTAATTTTAGTATTCATACTCGGGTTCTATTAATCCATAATTTCCATCTTTTCTCTTATAGACTACATTTACTTGGTTAGTGTCTGCATCTTGGAAAACGAAGAAATTATGTCCTATAAGTTCCATTTGCAAAACCGCCTCTTCAGCTCCCATTGGTTTAATACCAAATTTCTTTGTCTTAACTATTTGTGCTTCATCATCTTCAGAATCAACATTAGGCACATTATCAAAGTTAATATATCTTACTGATTCTGCATTATTATATCTTCTAGAAAGCTTTGTTTTTTGCTTTCTTATTTGTCTTTCAATTTTTTCTTGTACTAAATCAATTGATTTATACATGTCATCTGTGGCTTCTTCTCCTCTTAATATAGCACCATTAAAAGGAATTGTAACCTCTATAATTTGTCTATTTTTTTGTACACTTAATGTCGCTTTGGCTTCCACATTCGGAGTAAAATATTTCTCAAGTTTTGAAATTTTCCTCTCAACCGCTTCCTTTAAAGGATCTGTTAATACTATGTTTTTTGCTAATACTGTAACTTTCATATGGTCAGCCCCTCTCCTAATTAAAAGGTTATGTTTTTTTATTACTTTTTAAAGTATTTACTTATATATAAGATTATATTTATGATTATAGATACTTATATACAAATTTAAATTTCCTTAACCTTTGTTAATGTTGTATTTGTTAATTTAATTTTACACAGTTACTCAAATAATAACAAGTATAATTATTTGAATTTACAGAAAATTTAATCAATTTAATCGTATATTCCTTTGTTATTCTCCAATTATCGCATGCTTGTACATTATTTCGATTTTATTCATTTCTATTGTTATATATGTGATTATTGATTTATATTATATCTAGTTATATTTTATTCACCTTTTTAATGATGTTCATATATTAAATTTTTGAGAAAAATATGAATTTTAGTGCAACTTTCTAAATATGAATTAGTTTATGTATAAGTTATATCTCAATATATCTCCATACTATAGGATACCTGTGGTAAAGCTTAATTTATATTTATCCGAAAATCACGCATCTATAACTTTTAGGATGAATAAATTAGTAGTTGAGCTAGGAATCCAATAACTTAACACCAAAATTAAAACAAAAATAAAAGTAGGCATCAACATATAAATGCTAATACCTACTTTAAAGCTAGTTGACCTGGTCTTTGACCCCACACTCGCCTTTTGTAGCGATACTATTAGTAGAATACTCTAGAGTCCTGTACATGGCTTATTTCTTAAGCTTTTTGCTTATAGCTTGTCCTAGCAAATTTACTTATATTTTTACTAGGTGGTTAATAGGTGGATAATTAACCACCTATTAATTTCTCACCTTATCTTTAGTTTAAGATACATCATTTTTAATTAATCTAGTGGCTTTACTCTTCTTCTTCTATTAGGCACATACTCTAGTAAATCATCTATGTCGCACTCTAATGCTTCACAAAATAAATCCATACGTTCTAAATTTATTCTATCTACTAATTCGTTATATATTTCACTTATGGTGTTAGGTCTTATACCTGTCATTCTAACCAAATCTGCCTGTGACCACTTTCTTTCACCTAAAAGCTTTGAAAGATGTATTTTCACCATTTTAATACCACCTCTATACTCTATATCGATATTAGTGATATTGTAACGCTTTTCGAGATTTTAAAGCGTATTTTGATATAAAATAACGAATTACGTTATAAAAACAGCAAGTTAGGAGTAGATATATGCTTCTAACTTGCTGTTTTTTAAAATTTTTAACCCCAAGGCTCAGGATCTGGTCCTTTAGAAATTAAGTTTTTATTATTAACATTTGTGTTTTCTTTTGTTTCATTCTTACTTTTTATATCTCTAGCTATCTCACTATCAAACAACATTTGTTCCTCTACGTCAATTTTCTTATAGTAACTAGGCAATAGAATACCCCCTCTTAATTTATCAACTATAAACTTATATCCTCACATTCTTTAATATTATCATAAATTATATTAATCTTAGCCTCTCACATACTTGAAGTTATAATACTGTGTAACGTTAGTCTACTTACGTATATTTAATTGATAGGGGATACTCTTAAAAAGTTTAGTGTAAAATCAAAAGCCTAGAAGGAAGATTGACCTCTCTAAGCTTAAAATACATATATTTACTTTTTAACTAATTATAGTTTTATTTTTATTATATAAATACTTCCTAAACACTATTACAACTAATAAAACAATAAATGCTAATATCCCCATCAGAGCGTACGTGTATCTCATCCCAATTAAATCCAATGCAATTCCTACTAAAGGATCGAATATAATAAAAGAGAGTTGTATTAACAAACTTTTATAAGATAGCATCGTTGCTCTATTTTCCGTATCTAACCTTTTATTTATATCTGAATTCAGAATTGGCCAAACCATTCCATTTATGAACCTAGAAATAGATAACAATACTAAGGCTAAATATAAGTTTGAAAAACATAAACCAATTAGGATTATACAATACCCAAGTATAATATAATTACTTTTCAAATTAACTTTAGCCGCATATTTTGCACCAAACGAAGCTATTATATTAAAGAAAAAGAAAATTATCCCGATATAACTATAATTCAATCCAATGCTTGGTAAAAATGTCTGTGAAGTATAATTTATATTTGATATTATAATCATCATTATTATATATACAAAAAATAATTTTATTATAGATTTATTGTTTATCAAAAATTTTATATTTTTCAACTGAATATTTAATTCATCTTTAATATCATTATTTGATCTAATGATATTATTAGTATCCTTTAATTGAAATACAAATATTATCGCTATTAGCTGCAATATTATGGATAATATAATTGGTAAATTATAATTAATTCCATATAAAAAGCCTGCCACAAGTGTTGCTAAAGCTGAAAACCTAAATGCCCACATTTGAACAACAGAAATATATTCTTTATAAAATTCTTCTTTTCCATCTTTTAAAAACGAATCATATATTAATGCTTCATCACTTCCTGAAATTACGGCATCACCAACACCAGAGAAAATAGCATTAAATATTAAAACAAAAAAATTGTTTGTGCATAAAACTATTATTAAACTCAATACTTTAAAAATTTCTCCATATAACAAAAGTTTTCTTCTACTAAATCTATCAGCTAATATTCCTGATGGAATTTCTAAAATAAAAGTAATAACAGCACTAATAGAATTTAGCATCATAATCTCAGTATAACTTAACCCTTTTTGCTTTAAGTAAATTAAAAATACCGTCCATATAAAAAGAGATTGTTTTGAAATAATATACGACTTATAAAAAAACTTGTTTTTTCTCAACTCATTGTCCATCATTTATTTAAATCCATATACTTCATTATATACTTGGAATACAACAATTAGGATCCTTAAATTCATTGTATTTCTTGCCATATAATTTCTGCTTAGTAGCTGGACATCCTCCATTGCAAAATATATTAAATCCGCACTTTATGCAAGTTGGTGCTGACGTATTATCATTCCTCATTATATTAAAATTCGAATCATTTCTCCATATATAACTTAAACTTTTCTCCAATATATTACTAGTTGGTTTCATTAAATTTTCAAAACATATACATGGATATATGTCTCCATTTGAATATATTTCAAGTTTAGATTTGCTAGCCCTACAGCCATAATACAATTTATCAAATTCTGATAATCCAGAGATTTCATCTATTATTTCAGGGTAAGCGGAATATATTAAACAACCTTCCACAAGGAAATTAATTTTTTTATCTCCATATTTATCTTCAATGTATTGTTCTAATTTCTCACTAAGAACCCTAGAATCTAATAATGTTCGATTTACTTTTATATCATTGTTTTCATTACTCTTTACGTATGTAGCAATAGAATACCTATCTATATTTTTTACGGCAACATAGTCTATCATCTCATAAAATTCTTCGATGGTCTGAATAGAATAAACACTATTTATCCTAACTGGCTTATTATTTCTAAGAAAGAATTCAATTGTTTCTAATGAATCAGTATATTCTAGACCCATTAAATATTTATTCTTTTCACTTAAACATTGAAGTGATATTACAGGCGTGATGAATTTAGACTTTAATAATATCTCTTTTGTACTATCTTTAAGTTTTGACCCATTAGTTGTTATTGTTGTTTTTATACCTATTGATTCAATGGCATTGAGTAATTCATCTATATTCTTATAAAGCGCTGGTTCTCCACCAAGTATTGAAATACTTAGCACACCCATTTCTTTTGCTTGTGAAATTGTTTCAATCCATTTTTCACAAGTGATTTCATTTGAAATTTTATTTTGTAAAAAACAAAATTTACAGTTAAGATTACATTTTAATGTAGGATAAATAGTTAATTCTAATGGTGCCGATAAAAATTTATGTTTTCTTATCTCGCTGTAATCTTGTTTTATAGTTTCTATTACCTTCTGGATATTAATATCAAATTTGTCCTTAATAGATTTTTCTTCTTCTATAACTCCCATTTTTAAAAATTTATCAATATCATAATCTTTATTATTAATTATATCATCATGAATTACTGCAGCCTTCTCTATATCTCCTACTTTCTCCAAAGCCCTTAAGAATATTGCTTCAGAGCTATTTAATTGATATCTACTAAAATTATCTTTATTTATTAATATTCCACCAAAGTACTCTAATCTCAATAATATATTTTCTTTTAAAGCATGCATAATTACACCTCTATTAAATTATTCTATTAATTAAATAAAAAGGATCGATAATTCGATCCTTTATTTTTAGTACTATGGATTCATAATCCATCCATCACCCTTTGCAAATGATGCTGATTCAAGTATTTTTATAGTTCTCTTTGACATAACTTTCACCCCCTTTATGTGTAAATAATAACTTATTTGCTTTTTTATGTCAATATATCAAATTTAACCCTTGTAAATTTATAGAAAATATATTAAAAATAGTGTTTTTTTATCATTTAAATTATTATAATGTTACCACGAAACATTTTTTTAGATTCATTTTACACAATAAAATCCTTTTTAATACTTTGTATACTTTTATCTAAAATTCTGTTATTTACCTTATATATCACTACGCTGAAACTAATTATTTTAATCTTTATTATATCGTACGAAAAAGTGAGATTAGTAGTATGTCATACCTTTAATTATTAGACTCACAGAACCGTTTTATCGTTAAAATTTTGTCAATTTTTCTATAAAAATAAAAAAACCTAGAGAAATTTCTATTTTTCTCTAGGTTTATAGCTATTTTATACTGTTTTAAACTTGTCCATCATCTAGATAGTCTTTCAATTTTGAATATAGATACTGCACAATTTTTCTCATTAAATCCTTAGAAATAAATATAGTTAACCGAATAGGTAGGAATTGATAAGCCTTATTTACTATCCATTCAACTTGCTCATCACCTGACTTTAAGACCTCATCTTTAGCGTATCTCTTAGCTTGTAGCATTAAACCATAACATATAGATTTAAAGTTACTCCACTCAAACGTTGCATAAACTCCTATTGCTATGATTAAAACTATTACAAATCTCCACTGCCATAATAAATTTATTATATATTCCATTATAAAATCCCTCCATATATTTTATTATTTTTTAGTAATTAAAAAGAGTACCTATTAAGGTACTCTAATCTTATAGATTTCTTATATAATCAGCATTTAGAAACATATCACATTCTTCGTTTCTTCTATTCAGTAAGCCCTGTAACTTCTTTCCATTAGCATTGCACCAAGCAGTAAAGTTTTCTCTAAGGCTTTCATCTCTTACACCTGAGCAAATCCTCTTATAAAGATTTGAGTCCTCTAAAAGGGCTTTAACTCCACAATTATATGAAAAGCTAGATAATGCATCGAACTCATTTTGCTTGAGCTGTACGCCTTTACTATCAAGATCTGCTTTTATTCTGCTTGCCTTATTATTTATTTCTTGTTTAAGCCATTCAGTAGCTTGTTCTTCAGTGCAACGTCCTAGTGCTACTTTATCATCATCAGTGGTTCCATATCCTATAGTTTGGACACCAGTTCCATCATCGTAGTTATGATCCACGAATCCCTCATAGCTCTTAACAAAATTAACTAACGCATCAGATACTAGATTAGGATTAACTTGTGTTGTTTCTTGAGGTTTTGGTAAGTCCCACTTCCATATAACACCTGACTTAGTGTTAGGTCCTTTATCTGTATCATATGCAACATTGTACTTACTGCCTAAATCCTGAAGTATAGTGACGTATTCATCTTGAACACTTCCTATCGCTGCACCTGAATTTATATCAAATACAACTCTGTAAGGAACCTTTAACTTATGGTCATTATCATAGACTATACAAGCATTCTTTACAAAAGCTTCTCGATCTCCTGAAGGTGTTGGATAAGTACATCTCACTAACTGCTTCAAATAGCTGATATCTGTTACGGTTATCCTGTCTCCTTCATCTACATGATGGCCTTGCTCCACGTTTCCGTTAACATCTCTTGTGTAAAGAAAATCCCCTGCTACTTTTGCATTACTCATAAAAAATCCCTCCATTATTTAAATATATTGTGTTGAACCGCATAAAAAAAGAAAGCTACAAAGCTTCCTACCATTAGTCCTATAAACCACTTCATTGTTGTGGTTAACCCTTCTAGTTGTTTACATAAATTTTTTAAATCTGTCTTTAACTCTACACTCTCAGCTACAAGTTTATTAATTTTGTGTTCATGTTCCTTTAAAGCATCTCCATGGGATTCAACCTTTTCACTCAAATTTTTGTGTTTTTCTTCCCAAAGTTCTTGATCGAAAACATTTTCCATATATATCTCCTTCCTATGCAACTGGATACTTTGGTAGTGCATCCTGTTTAATTTTTAATTGGTTTGTTTCTAAATCTACAACAAATTTTTCTTTATTATTAATAACATAATCGTCTCTGTCAAATACCTTGTAATCCCAAATCTTTGAAAACTCTTCTTTATTTACATTGAAATAATCCATTGTTTGTGGCCCTAAACAGTAAGATTTAATTTCGCCTGTTTCTTTAGAATAATATAATGTCATTTTTTTATTAAATTCATCAAGTGTCATTTTAACCCCTCCTCTAGGCTGTTACTACATATGAGCATTCCAGTGGAACAAATGCTGTATGTAAAACGTTATCTTGAATGTAATCCCAAAATCCCCAAGATGCATATTCAAACCAACCATCTTGAATGTTCTTATTTATTATATAGCAATAAGCAACTCCAAATTTTGTATCTGTAAACAAATCGATAGTGTTAGGGAATACACTACCAGGAGCCATTATCTTACTTAGTGAAATAGCAATATCAAAATCCTTGCCTTTAAACTGATCTGGTAGTTGAACCCTTGCTCCTGTACTTTGCGTTCCTGCTCCTGGTGCTGCTAAACTTAAGAAATGATATCCTCGTTTTTGATTTCCTTGTATATTAAAGAATCCTTCTGCATCAGATTGAGAGTAAGTTCCATTTGAATGACTCCATCTAGAATATGAATTTGTGTGAATTGCTGTATCTCCTGACCTGCCACCTATTCTAAACCCACCATTGGATAAATCTATATCTACTGTTCCATCAACACTCTTAATCCTTCCAGTAATTACAGAACCATCTAAGTCGGTTATTAAATCACCATCAAAGAAAAACTGGGATCCATCAAACTTAAATTTATTTGCAAAATTAAATGTTCCATCATTCATATTTATCCATGTAATTTCGTTTTCTGACTTTAGCACTCCAACCTTTATTAAAGATGCATCTAATTCACCCGTTTTAATAAAATTAGCGACTATTTCACCATCCATTGTAATAGCCACAGGAAAATCCCCATTATAGCCAGTAGAACTGTATCCTAGTCCGTTCAAGTTCCATCTCCATACCTTTGCAGCTGTAGCTATATTATCAGTATCACATATAAGAATTTCGCCCTCACGTTTAATTACATGACCTCCTAAAGCTTGTTTGAGCTTATTTCCTATTACATAATTATCAGTAGCTACAGTTATTATTTTATTGTTTAGGATATTAGATACAGCATAATCCCTTTTAGTGTAGTCACCTAGTTCTAATTTAGTGTATTTCTTAAGAATACAATCATAAGCGTATGATCTTAATCTAGCTTTTAAATCAAGCTTTAATTTGTTGCTATAAATTGAACATATATCCCCAATATAAAGTTGTTGAAGTATACTTAAATCCTTATATAAGTCTGTTCTGCTTAAATCTGCAAAATCTACTGTATAGTTTACGCTTGGCCTGTCTATATGCTGCTCTGAATACATAAGATTAACCTGTCTCCTAAGCTCTTCATAAACAGCTTCATTGTTAGGATAGTCTGTTTGTGCATCTTCTCTAGATACCTTTATATTAGGAAAATCAACAGTTTTAATGCTAGGACTTATATAATTATTGATTAATGGAGAATCAACATACTTTTCAGGAATCAATAAAGGTTGGTCGTTATCGTCACGCCCTGTCGTCATTACTCTTGTGACTTCTGTACCTTCTATACTTTCTTCAATGCCTGTCATGTTTTTACCTTGGCTTATCTTAAATCCTCTATCAGAGCCTAATTGAGTTAGTACATTAAAGTTGAAATTTCTTCTTTCTAACTCTCCGCCCCAAACACTAAGAAATGAATTATCATCAGTGCTCATTATAGCTTCTAATAGGTTCTTTCTAACATAATAGGCAGTGTTTAAAGTCTGAATATCACTAGAAAATGAGAAATTACAAGGAAAAGCAGTATTGTTTTTTAACCAGTTTAACGCATTATACCCATTTAAATTGGTAGGTCGTACGTCTTCCATGAAATTTCTTTCTAAATCGTAACTTATATGCCTACATAAGCACTCAATGTTATTACTGTCTTGAAGTGATTTTCTAGTCTTGTATATTCTAAACAAATCAGTTCCAAGCGGTGTAGGCACTTTAATAATGTTATCTTTGACCAAATATTGAGCCTTTTTATCTGCTAAAGGATATACTAAAGTAAGTTTATAGTCACTATTTATTATTTCTTCAACTTCTGCTTTCATAACGTTCGTTAAAATAGCAAGCCCGTTATTATCAAAATCTGTTATTAATCTATCATGTACAGTTATCAAATTATCACCTTCTTTTAGGTAAAATAAAAGAACTTAGGGAATTTTCTCTAAGCTCCTTTTGAGTCGCATTATTTATTTTTTAATGTTATATAGAATAGACTTTTAATTCACTTACACTATTTTCTTTACACTTGTCAATAATAATCGCAGGGTTTCCTACAACTGTGCAATTACTTGGTATGTTTTTAGTAACCACTGCATTGGCACCTATTTTTACATTATCTCCTATAGTTATTCCACCTATTATCTTTGCACCGCATCCTATGTAAACATTATTACCAATCTGCGGAACACCATCGTTTATTTTTCTATTTCCCTCATTCATACCTATCGTTACTTGATGAAAGATTGTACAGTTATCCCCTATTTTAGCAAACTCACTCAATATTATTCCATACGGATGGTTAATTCTCAGCCCCTTACCTATCTTGGCTCCAAAAGGCAACTCAGTGTGAAATAATATGTCCGAAAATATCTTCTGTATGACTTTTAATATTAAAATTACCAACTTTTTTATAGGCTTGGGAATCTTGCTATATACCACACTATTTCCAATTCTATATATTAATAATAGAAAGAAGGGTATTTTTCTGCGTAGACATGCTGAATAGTCCGATTTTAAAAGTTCAACCATAATCTCAATAACCCCTAAATGCTTTTTTATAAATTATATCATAAACAAAAGTAAAATATATCCATTTAATAGAAATAGTTATTGTATTTTATCTTAGTGTCGAAATAGTAAGCATAAAATTCATACTTGTATCAGGTGTTGTTACCATTGTTCCAGTACTTCTATTAAAGAATCTTATTTTTCTTGGATTACCAGCTAAGTAGGGAACTATAACGGGTTCGTAGGCAAGCGTTGAACCGTTTATATAACCAGCTGCAATTGAAGTAAAATTTGTAGTAGAAGCCATAAATACACTTGTACTAGGGAAGACTACTCCATCCACTGACCACGATGGTATTCCATACATATATTGGACTTGTCAAGGTTTTGTAGACATAAAGTTAAGAGGAATTTATGAATTTTGTTTCTCAAATTGGGATGGAGAGAGATATCCCAATGAAGAATGCATTCTTTTTGTGTTGTAATACAATTCAATGTATTTAAAGATTTCTTTTTGAGCTTGTTCAGGTGTCGCATAGTGTGCTCCTTGAATGAGCTCTCTTTTTATTGTTCTGTAAAAAGACTCCATTACTGCATTATCATAAGGATTTCCTTTTCGACTATTACTGTGTTTAGCTCCATGCTTTGAGAGAATAGCTCTAAAATTGCCGCCAGTATACTGAGAACCTTGATCGGTATGGACAATCAGCCCAGTCTCGGGGCGCTCCTTTCCATAAGCTTGTAAAAATGCCTCAATTACTAAATTATCTTTCATTCTGTTACCCATTGACCACCCAACAACTTTTCTAGAGAAGAGGTCTACAAATACAGAAAGATATAGAGTACCTTTCTTAGTAGGAATATATGTAATGTCACCAACCCAGATCTTGTTTTTGGCATCTGTTAAGAACATCTGATTTAACAAGTTAGGTCTTTCTTCGCCTCTATTTCTGAGATTATATTTTTTGTAGTTATACCTGGTACCTTTCGGGCATAAATTCATTTCACGCATTAGCCTGGATATCCGCTTCCTATTAGCATAAATTCCGCGCTCATTAAGAACTTTTCTAATGCGTATAGAACCGTAACGTCCTTTATGCTCATCGAATATTTCTTTAATAATTTCCTTCAAAGCTGAATTCTCAAGATCACGCTTGGAAGGTTTGTGATCTAGATATTTATAGTAGCCTGATCTTGAAACTCCCAATGCTTTGCAGGCCTTCTTGATGTTTATGTGATGTTCATTGTCTTTTATGTATTGAAATCTTATTTGTTCTTTCGCTTCAAGAAGGCCTGGTATTTTTTTAGCATATCTAATTCATTTTTAAGTCCTTCATTCTCTTGTCTAAGCTTTTTTATCTCATACTGATAAGAATAGAGTGCAGTCCCGTGACCTGGGAATGCACTCTCTCCATATTCTTCGTATTCACTGATCCAACGGTACAGGGAATTGTAGTGGATGTTTAAAGCTTCTGCAGCTTCAGCGACAGACATGTCATCATCCAAAACTAATTTTACCGCTGCAATCTTAAATTGTTTATCATATGAACGTCTCATAAAGCAGCCACCTTTCACTATTTTTTCTTAACTTTGTGTCTACTTTATTGTACCACGTCCAAAATTTTAATATTTTCACTGTCTACTTGACAGGGAGCAGTTCAGAACATGATTAAATCAGGGGATAGTTATAATAATGAACATGACTTAATCTTTACTGCAGCCCTTGGAGGCCCATTAGGAAAGAGATATGTATTAAGACATTGGACAGACGCTCTAAAAGCGCTCAAATTGCCCTATAGACCTTTCCATGTTACTAGACATACATTTATAACTCAAATGGCACTTGATGGCGTTCCAGAAGCTATTACGCAAACAATAGTAGGGCATAAGAAAGGTTCTGAAGTCACACATAAGATTTATACTCATGTTAATAAGGAAAATACTAAAAAGGTTTTAGAAAACTACAGAATTAACGTACCTACCACTTAGATTGTTATAGTTTCTTATAGTATTATATTATCTAGGTGGTTAATTGGTGGCTAATCGCATTGAGATGCAAAATAAAAAGCAGCCTTTAAAAGACTGCTAATGCGCACCGTTGGTGCATTTAGAACGCTAGTTGACCTGGTCTTTGACCCCACACTCGCCTGCTGGAACTTTTGCTACCCGGACTCAACCTCTCACTACTCATTCTCTCAGTTTTACTGGCAGGACTTACCTCTAAGCCGCACCATGCTCATTAAACCTTTTGTTCAACTTACGTGGATCGTTTCGCCTGCGACTGGCATCGACTTTCAACCACAAACCTAGCCCCTGTTATCTATTATATATTACTTTTTGCAACAGTCAAGAGTATTACATCTCCAGCTCCAGCCTTTATAAGCGTATCTCTACAACTCATAAGTGTTGAACCCGTTGTAATCACATCATCTATTAATATAATAGTTTTATTTTCTATATCTTTAGGTGTTTTAGTTTCAAATACTCCGATCATATTTTCAATTCTTTCCTCAATAGATAATCTTTTTTGTTCCTTTACCTCTTTTGATCTTTTTAAAGTATTAACCAATCTAATTCCACTAAGATTTGATAATTCTTTTCCTATAGCTCTGCATTGGTTAAATCCTCTCTTTTTTGATGAAGCTTTAGATATTGGAACATAGGTAATTAAATCTCCACTTATATGCTCTTCTTTCATTTTTTTATGAAGAATTTGAGCTAAAAATTCTGCACTTTCAAAATCAGCTGAGTATTTTAAATTAATTATGAGTTCTTTAATGCTGCCGGAATAATAAGCAGCACTACGACACTTAACTTTATTTTCTTTGTCTAAATAATATTCTCCACATATATAAGCTACATTATTTAAACATCTATCACAAATAGATTCAGTATCAGTATCTAATTCACAACACAAACACTTATTAGAATGAGGATAAATCACTTCTAGCACACAATCTAATATATATTTAATTATTTTAGTAATCCCTTTTCCCACGCAGCTTTATTAAACTCCCTTGCCAAATCTTTTGCATACTCCATTTGAGCAGAAACTTCATTTGCTAGAAGTATAACCTCTCCTTGAGCACCTCTTACTTTACCTACTTTACCACAAAGGTATACTATTTTTTTATAATCGAAAAATTTATCATCAGCAAAATAAATTATTACATCAATATTATCTAATTCCTCAAATTGCTGTACTATTAGATTAGTTATAACCATAACAGGTTTGTCTTTTACTTCATGTAATTTCTCTATAGTTTTTATTTCACTACTATCTGTTACTTTAACCAATTTCATTCTTGAAGAAACTTTTAGTATATTATTGTAATAATTATATACTATTTCTGTTTTCTCTTTTGAAGGTGTATGAATTAGTACCTTCCTATTATTGTCTTTAAACCACTTTAAATAATCATATAAAAGATAAGGGATATCCTTGTTTAAATCAATCCTTGTGGTTATAATTCTAGGTTCAACAAAAGGGGTCATTCTAAAGCAATTTCCAAGCTGTATATAAGGACAATTAATAAAAACAGCTTCTGTGCTATATACAATAACTTTATTTGATCTTTTATATAAAAAATCAACCGAATTTTGTATCTCTAATTTTCCTTGTCTAGAGAAACTAGTTATATCATCGTAAATAATTAATTCGTAATCTTCTTCTATAAATCTAATGTTTTCATAGCTTATAAAATGAAGATAGGTATTGCTATGATAACTTCCATTTCTTATAATAGAATAGCTTTTAAATCCAAAGGACAACTTGAGGTATTTTACTATATCTTCATTTACATCACCATCTTGAGTTACATAAAGTATTTTTTTATTATTAGATAAGATATTTTTTACAAGCTCTCTAAATATTCTCGAAGTATTATAAGGTACAGTGATTATATTTAACAGTCTACATTCATCTTTCTCATACCAATCGTTTATTTTATTAACTGAATGATTTAATTCAATATATCTTTTATCCATTTCAATATTAACCATATTAACTCCTCACTTATTCAGACATAAATGCATCATTAGATATAATATCTTTAATTCTCCACTTTAATGAAGAATATCTTTCATTACTTCTAGTATTGTCAACCATATATTTAAGTGCCTTTATCCCGCCAACAACAACCACTAGCTCTTTTGCTCTTGTTATACCAGTATAAAGTAAGTTTCTGTTCATAAGTAGCGGTGACCCCATATAGGAAGGTATTATAACAACTGGAAATTCACTTCCTTGACTTTTATGTATAGTTATTGCATATGCTAAATCTAACTCGTCAAGAAATATGTAATCATAAATAATTTTTCTTTCATCTTCAAATATGACACTTAAGGATCTATTTTCTTCATCAATGGAGTCAATAAACCCCATATCGCCGTTAAAAACGCCTACACCTTCATTCTCTCCAAATCCGCTTATTCTAGTCCATTTCAATGAATAATTATTTTTAGTTTGCATTACTTTATCTCCAACTCTAAAAATAATATCTTTCATTTGTTTTTCTTTCTTATCCTTACTCTTTGGATTCAGGATTTCCTGAAGCTTATTATTTAAGTTCGTTATACCGAGTACCCCTTTCTTCATTGGAGACAAAATTTGAATTTGCTTTAACTTATCCCACTTTTTATTAAACTTAGGTAGTCTTGTATTTATTAAATCAATAACAGTCATAAGTATCGAATCTATTTCTGATTCTTTTATAAAGAAAAAATCTTTATCCTTTTCATTTAATAATGGCATTTCACCCTCATTTATTCTATGAGCATTAGTAACAATCAAGCTTTCCCTACCCTGCCTAAATATTTCCTTCAATCTCACAACCTTAGTAAATTCGCTTTCTATAAGATCCGCAAGAACATTCCCTGGACCAACTGAAGGAAGCTGGTCAATATCTCCAACTATAATAACTCTTGTTCCAACCTTTATAGCTTTTAAAAGGTTATTCATGAGAACTATATCAATCATAGAGGCTTCATCTACTATAACAACATCTGCCTCAAGAGGAGAGCCTTCATCTTTTGAGAACATAGAAACATCCTCATCATCACTTACTCCCATCTCTAATAATCTGTGTATTGTTTTAGCTTCTCTGCCAGTAGATTCAGTCATTCTCTTAGCAGCTCTTCCTGTTGGAGCTCCGAGCATTACCCTCATTCCAGCTTTTTCATACATTTCTATTATACATTTTATTATTGTTGTTTTACCAGTTCCTGGACCACCTGTGATAATTTCAATCCCATTAGTGAAAGCACCAACTATTGCATCTTTTTGAGATTTAGCAAAGCTTATATCATTTTTGCTTTCAAAAGTATCAATCTCAAATCCTAAATCTAGATTAATATTTTGGAAATTACTTATTGCCAGCGTTAGTATCCTATTTGTTATACCTAATTCACAATAATAATAATATAAGTTAAATACAGCTTCTATATCATTTATTCTATCTATTTTTATCTTACCATCCAGTGAGCTGTCATATATATTTTTTTCTATTACACTTTTATCTACTGTAAGTACTTCAGAGGATTCTTTAATTAACAACTCTTTAGGCATAAATGTATTACCATTAGCACAAAAATCATTAATAACATATTTAAGACCGCTCTGTATCCTAAATGGTGAGTCAACTTCAACACCTAAGGATCTTGCAATCTTGTCGGATGTTTTAAAGCCTATTCCAGTTATCTCTTCACATAAAACATAAGGATTTTCCTTAACAATATTTATTGAGCTCCCTCCAAATCTCTTATAAATCTTTATACATTGATTCGTTGTAACCCCATGTGCTTGAAAGAAAATCATTATATTCTTAAGTTCCCTTTGAGATACATAAGATTCAATTATAAGCTCTAATTTTTTTGATCCTATTCCTTCTATCTCTCCAAGACGTTCAATATCACTATCCATTATTTCCAAAGTTTTTTCACCGAACCTGCCGACAATTTTCTTAGCAGTAATTGGACCTATTCCGTAAATTAAGCCTGATGCCAAATACTTTTCTATTGCTTCTACAGTGTTAGGTATTATTTCATCACATTCCTCAACCTTAAACTGTCTTCCGAATTGTTGATGTAAAACCCAATTACCTTTCATTTCTAGATTTTGGCCTTCTCCAATATAAGGGATTACTCCTACAATAGTTATAATGGTCTTATCTGTTTTTATTTTAGCTACAACATATCCATTCTCATCATTTTTATAAACTATTGTATCAACAATACCTCTTATAACTTCCATTTTATCTCTCCTAGTTTTATTTCACAATATTCTATTATAGATTATATCACAACATACAATATTTAAATATTTACAGAATAATTTCACTTGTAAATATTGTTGCCTTTCTAAATGTATGCTTTCAAGGCATTAAAGGTTAATGATTTTTGACTAATATAAAAAATATGTTTAAGTTCCATTTTTATTACATAATTCTACAACTTTATTTAAAATATTATTCAATATAAAACAAAATTTATTTTTTTGCTAGATTATTGAAAATATTATTCAAACTAATTAAAATTAATAGAATTATTTAGCTGTAAAACTTTAAAGTTTCCTATATAGTAAAAAAAATAAGTATTTCCATTTTAAATAGTGTTTCTATAAATTAAATTTAGTATTATTATAAATATGAGGTGATTTAATGTTATTAATAAAAAACTGTAAAATAATTTTCTTCGATAAGATTGAAGAAGGCTCTATACTTATTGAAAATGGTAAGATTAAAGCCATAAATCCTGAAAATAATATTGATTGTGAGACAGTTGATGCAATGGGTCTATACTTATCCCCTGGTTTTATAGATGTTCACATACATGGAGCTGGTGGTCACGATACTATGGATGGAACTTATGATGCTATCAATGAAATATCAAAAACAATTGTACAGCATGGAACAACATCCTTCTTGCCAACTACCATGACTGTATCTACAGATGACATCAGTAAATCAATCGAAGCTATAACCTATGCAAAAAATAATGGAACTGATGGCGCGAATGTAATAGGTGTACATTTAGAGGGACCATTTATTAGTTCAAAGATGATCGGAGCACAAAACCCTAATTTTATTTTAGAACCAACAATAAATAACTTTAAGAAAATAGTTGGTGAGAATATAGATACTGTAACTGCTATAACCATCGCTCCAGAAGTAGATGGAGCTAAAGAACTAATTAGTTTCCTTAAGGAAAATGATATTGCTGTATCAATGGGACACACAAATGCAAATTATTCTGAGGCAATTGAAGGAATTAAAGCTGGAGTATCTCATTCAACTCACCTTTTTAACGCCATGACTCCTTTTCACCATAGAGAGCCTGGTGTGGTTGGTTCAATTTTTGATACAGATATTACCACTGAAACTATATCAGACGGTATCCACATTGCTTATCCTTCTCTTAGATCCGCATATAAAATTAAAGGCATTAATAAAGTCTTATTAGTATCAGATGCAATGATGGCATGCTGCATGCCTGATGGAGATTATTCTTTAGGCGGTCAAGAGGTAATAGTTAAGAACGGTGCTGCTAGATTAAGAAATGGTGCTTTGGCTGGTTCTATCTTAACATTAGATAAGGCAGTAAAAAACGTTAAAAATAATACTTCTTATCCATTATATGAAATAATAAGAATGGCTTCATATAACGCTGCAAAACATTGCAAGGTTGAAGACACGAAAGGATTAATTCAAGAAGGATATGATGCTGATTTATTATTATTTGATGAGGAAATCAATATAAAGTCTGTTATTGTAAAAGGTAAAGTTGTATTTAATAAAAACATATAAGACCTTAACATCGTTTGCAAATCAACATATCTATACCTCTATACCTGTTGATTTTATATAATATTTCAATGTGTAAATTAGAAGAATAAAAAAACTCGCTTCAGCGAGTTTTTTTTGCGCATCTACCTTTCCGAATGCATATGAGGAAAATTTGGCAGGCGCAGTTCTGTTTTTACTGTATTGATATAAAAAGCTTCCAAAACCATTGAAATATCTCGTTTTAGCTCCCTTGGAAATTTTATAACTTCATATACAGTAAAAAAATGCTGCTTAAAAGCAGCATTTTTTCTATATATATTTCTTTATTTCTTCAACTTTGTTTAATTGTTCCCAAGGTAACTCAACATCAGTTCTTCCAAAATGTCCATAAGCTGCAGTTTGCTTAAATATAGGTCTTCTAAGATCAAGATCTCTTATTATAGCACCTGGTCTTAAGTCAAATACTTTACCAACTATTTCAACAATTTTGTCATCTCCAATTTTTCCAGTTCCAAAAGTATCTACTTCTATAGAAACTGGTTTAGCAACTCCTATTGCATAAGCTAACTCTATTTCTAGCTTATCAGCAACACCCGCTGCAACAAGGTTTTTAGCAACCCATCTTGCTGCATAAGCTGCAGATCTATCTACTTTAGTTGGATCCTTTCCTGAGAAAGCACCACCACCGTGTCTTCCATATCCACCATAAGTATCAACTATTATCTTTCTTCCAGTTAAACCACTATCTCCTTGTGGTCCACCTATTACAAATCTACCAGTAGGATTTATATAGTACTTTGTATTTTCATCTAATAGGTTTGCTGGTATTACAGCATTTATAACATGTTCTTTTATATCTCTTTCTATTTGCTCTTGAGATACTTCTGGACCATGTTGTGTAGAAACAACAATTGCATCTATTCTAACTGGTTTGTTGTCTTCATATTCAACTGTAACTTGAGTCTTTCCGTCTGGTCTTAGATAGTCTAAAGTACCATTTTTTCTAACTTCACTTAATCTTCTTGATAATCTGTGAGCTGAAGCTATTGGCATAGGCATATATTCATCTGTTTCGTTTGTAGCAAATCCAAACATCATACCTTGATCTCCAGCACCAACTGCTTCAATCTTGTCCATTTCACCCTTTTTGGATTCTAACGCTTCATCAACTCCCATAGCAATATCAGCTGATTGTTCATCTATTGAAGTTAGTACTGCACATGTATCGCAGTCAAATCCATATTTAGCTCTGTCATAGCCAATTTCTCTTACTGTCTGTCTTACGATTTTAGGTATATCTACATAGCAATTAGTAGATATTTCCCCCATAACTACAACCATACCTGTAGTTACTGCTGTCTCGCATGCAACTCTAGCATTTGGATCTTTTTCTAATATAGCATCTAATATTCCGTCTGAAACTTGGTCACAGATTTTATCTGGATGTCCTTCTGTAACTGATTCTGATGTAAATAATCTTTTCATTCAAAACTTAACTGTCCTCTAAAATAAAACAGTTAATTCCTCCCTTCATATTTTTTTATTATAGAAAAATCATTATCTCTACCGTCATTGATTTTTTTATGCATCGCCTTCTTTAATGGAATTAAAAGTTTGTGTGGCGTATAGCTTTTTACTCTTAGTCAAGAATATTTGTTTTTTCGCAATTATTCTTATATAATATAAAAGCTTCTTATATTTTGCTACAAGAGTAAAAAAAATCCCTTCAAAGAAGAGATTTATGATTTCATCTCTCTTATCTCGCAGCTCACCTGCAGGAATTGGCACCATTGTGTATATCACTGGTTGCCGGGTTTCATAGGGCCCTTTTCCCTCCACCTCTCTTGAT
>NZ_BMBA01000001.1:1906657-2051541 GCF_017312485.1 Clostridium zeae
GGGCACAACAGGGATCGAACCTGTGACCCTCTGCTTGTAAGGCAGATGCTCTCCCAGCTGAGCTATGCGCCCTTAATTTATTAATTTAAATTGGTGGAGGAGAGTGGATTCGAACCACTGAAGCAACTTGCAACAGATTTACAGTCTGCCCCCTTTGGCCACTCGGGAACTCCTCCATATAAGCTTTAACTAAACTTTTGATAAGTTCAATCCTTGCTGTTTTGTTTTGTCGGTGCCAATCGACAAGGATTAGTATATAATGTTATCTTATTATTTTCAACCCCAATTTACAGCTATATTGAGCCGTTTTTTATATTTCTACTTCTTCTACCTTCATTTTTCTTCATATTAATACTAAATACTATACTATTTTATATATCATTAATAACTCAAATAATTTACTTTATACCGATATTTTTTGTCCCCACTTAATTAATTTCCTATATTCTTCTCAATATAATCTACATCTATATATGGACTTAGTATATTTTTCACCTTTTCATAATCACTATATGATAATTTTTTCTTTAATATAGTAAATATATCTTTTGACGCCTCTATTTCATTACTACTTTTCATATCATCTTTTATATAATCATAATCCGAAAGAGATAATTTTCGTGATAAATATATTAATTTTGCTTTATCCGCAATGCTTATTTTATTTAATATTGTATTCTTATCTATCTTAAAAATTGATACTGTAGGAATAGATTCTTCATCAAATATACTACTGTTATAATTATCACCTTGGTTAACATAAGCATCATAATTATTTTCTAATTCCGAATCATTTGAACTTATATTTTGTTTGTTTGAGTCCTCATTACTTTTTGCTGAATTATCTATGTTAGTATTTATTGCACTCTCATTCTGAGAATTTAATTTATCTGATGATTGCTTATTATTCTGATTATTTTGTGTTAATTGTTTTTCTTTGCTAATATTGCTCTGCTTTTTAGTCAAATCTTGTTTGAGACTTACTTGTAGTTTTTCATTATCATACTTATTGTTTACAACCATTACTCCAACTGAAATGAACGTAATAAAAATAATTATACAACTATACTTTTTTTGTTTCTTATACATATCTAAGCACCTCCTAATATTAAAACTATTGACAGGATATCAATATTTTATTCTTTTTTAATATTTCATATATTTGCCTCATATAAATTTATTATGAGGGAGGTGGGATAGTGAATAAGATAAAAGTTAATTATAAGTCATCACTTGCTTACTACGAGATAGCTTACTTTTTAAAGAACTACATTAAAGATAACACCGTTATAGTCTGTATAGGTACAGACAAATGCATAGGAGATTGCCTTGGCCCATTAGTTGGTACAATGCTGAAAGACAAATTTTTTCCACTTCCTATATACGGCACAATAGCGTCGCCAATACATGCATTAAATCTTGATAGAAAACTAACTGAAATTTACTCAAGCCATCCTAAAGCTTGTATAATTGGGATAGATGCATGCCTAGGAGATTCAAACTCAATCGGTGAAATTCATACAAGAGATTACCCTATTCATCCTGGTAAAGGAGTAGGTAAGACTCTTCCAGATGTCGGTGACGCCTCAATAATTGGTATCGTTGACTCTAGTGAAAATTCTGAAATATTCACCAGTAGATCTATTAGATTAAATTTAATAATGGAAATGGCACATGTTATTGTTAATTCAATAGTACATTCATACTATTTAAGCAATTTTCAGAAATAAGATAAAAAAGTTACTGAAGCAACCTTGCTTTAGTGAGCTTTTTTATCATATGCCTTTTCTTAATCATGGTAAAAAAATTGCTGCAGGTGAATAAGTTTTATTTTTTACTGTAATTATGAAAATTTAATAAACCTATTGAAATATCTAAGTCACAACAATTTAAAATATTATAATTTGTTAAATGTAAAAGGGACAGAATTATATTCTGTCCCTTTTATTACTCAACAAGTTCAACTTCCATGTCCTTATTAAGTTCTAATTTTTCAAAGTTCTTTAAAGCAATGCCTGTCCCCATTGCAACACAGGAAATTGCATCATCTGCTACTCTTACCGAAACACCTATCTCTGACTCTAAGTATTTATCAAGCCCATGTAATAATGCACCGCCTCCGGTCATTATTATTCCATGTTCTATAATATCAGCTGCTAGTTCAGGTGGTGTTCTCTCTAATACAGAATGAACTGCTTCTAAAATCATCCTTACAGTTTCTTTTAAAGCTATCCTTATTTCCTCTGTAGTTATATCTACAACATCTGGAAGCCCAGTTATTAGGTTTCTTCCTTTTACAGGCATAGTAAGATTTCTCAAATCCTTAAATACAGATCCAACATTAATCTTCAAATCTTCTGCAGTTCTTTCACCAATCATAAGTTTATATTTATTTCTTATATATTTAATGATTACTTCATCAAATTTGTCACCAGCAATTTTTATAGAAGATCTTACTACAATGCCTCCTAAAGAAATTACGGCTATATCAGTTGTACCACCACCAATATCAACAACCATATTACCACTTGGCTTGTTTATATCGATTCCAGCACCTACTGCAGCTGCCAGAGGTTCTTCTATCAAATAGACTGTTCTAGCACCTGAATTTTTCGAAGCATCAATTATAGCTCTTTTTTCTACTTCAGTAGCTTGAGAAGGAACACATACCATGACTTTAGGCGCCGATACTCTTTTCTTTCCACACCCTTTTCTTATAAAATATGTTAGCATTTTTTCAGTCATATCATAATCTGAAATTACACCGTCTCTAAGTGGACGTACAGCAACAATATTTCCTGGTGTTCTTCCAATCATCTGCCTTGCCTCTTCTCCAACAGCTAATATTTTATTACTGTTTTTGTCTATAGCAACTACAGATGGTTCTTTTAAAACGACGCCTTTATCTTTTATATAAACAAGCACAGTCGCCGTACCTAAATCAATTCCTATATCTGTTCCCATTCCCAAAAACCACATTCCAATTCACTCCTAAAATTCTATTTATATAAACATAATTTGAGTATTTTTTACATAATTTATCATATAAATTATACATGGAATGTGATTAACCTTCAATAGCTTTATACTTTAATTTTGTAGCCTTTCCTCCTCTTATGTGCCTTTCAGCTTTGTTCAAATCCAATATAATTTTTGCTTTTTGAGCAATTACTGGATTAATCTTTGGTAATCTCTCTGTCATATCCTTGTGTATCGTGCTTTTGCTCACTCCGAATACTTTTGCTGTTTTCCTAATTGTAGCTTTTGAATCGATAATATACTGTGCAACTTCTAAGACTCTTTCCTCAATGTAGTCTTTCAAAATGCTACCTCCTTAATTAGCTATATTAATAAATATGCACTACCCTTTAACTAAATTACTTTTTCTAAGTATTCAGTCATCTTCTATTTAGAAAATGACTGAATAAAAAATTATTATTTTGCTGCTGTATTAAATTTTATATACTTACTTGGATCAACTTGTTGATCTTTTGAGTCAATAATCTGAAATCCTAAGTGTTCAGCATATGATTCAAACTTAAGCATTCTTGCTGTGTCACCAACTTTACCAATTGTTTGTTTAGCCTTAACTACTTCATCTTTCTTAACAGAAACTTGAGGATCTAAATTTGTATACACTGTTTTCATTCCATTTGAATGTGAAATAACAACATAAGTTCCTACAAATTCATCTCCATTTGCTACCTCAGTAACTTTTCCATCTGCTGCAGCTGTAACTGTAGTGCCTTTCTTAGCATTAATACCTACGCCTTTTACAACTGTGGTCCAAACATTAAAGCCTTTAACCTCAATTGGTTTTGATCCATCTGAAAATACTCTAGATACTGCTCCATCAGAAATAGGATTACTAAAAGTTACTTTTGATGTATTTGTAACAGTCTTAGTATTTGGAACAGTCACTCCAGTTGCATTACTTGAAGTTGCAGGTTTTTTTACTTGTTCTGCATCTGGCATTTGAGTAGTAGACTTATCAGACTCATTTATGTTCATAGCAACACCACTCTTGTTTGTTTCTGTTGCTGTTTTTTTAGAGTTATTTCTTGCAGTTATTGCTGCAAAAGTGGCTACTACACATAAGCACACGAATAGAATTACGTAAAAACCCTCCTTCTTAAAAAAGCTTAAAAATTTGTTATTTTTTTTGTCCATATGAACACCTCCATTAACTAGTCTGTCCTTCCATTACTAAAAAATACATTTTTTTCTATATTTTTTTCATATAAATTCCAACAAAATTCTACAAAATATTAATAAATAGCATTAACGTATTTTTATTTATACTTTCCTCGACAATAAAAAAAGAATTGAGCAATACATATATTTCTAGTATTGCCCAATTCTTTTTTTATAACGCTATGAGAAATAGTGATTATATATAGAGATAAGCTTATTCATATAAAAATCTATTCAAATAAAGATTCGTCGATTCATCAAAATCTTTATTTAGAGGTAAATATTGGAGTAGTTTATATATTCTCAGATGAGTAAATCTTCATTTAAGAGTTTCTCTACTTTGATTTAACTTCTCCTATACCGCGTATATCAACCCCAGTATAATAGTGTTTTAATATCTTCTTGTAATCATCTCCCGATCCAGCCATGGCGTTTGCCCCCCATTGGCTAAGTCCAACTCCATGTCCATATCCAATACAATTAAATACTATCTTTCCATTAGAATAAGATATAGAGAAATTAGTTGAATTTAATGAAAGCAACTTTCTAAATTCCGTGCCTTTAACAGTAGCTTTTCCTAATGAAATCTCATTTACGCCTCCTCCATCTGTTCTAGAAAGAATCTTTACTTGAGATTTCAATGAAGCCTTTTTAAGTCCAGCATCTTTATAATTGCCATTGATCAAGCTAATAAATTTATCATAAGTTAAAGAAATCGTACTCTTATATTTTGTAGCCTTATCTTCTCCTGGGCTATCAACCGAAACTAAATAAGGTATATCATTACCGAACACCGCTTTTGAGCTTTCAGTTTTGCCAGAACTAACAGCAAAATATTGTGGATTCATTACTAAGTAGCCATCATAAGAAAGAACTTGTCCTTTAGTACTATCAACTGCTTGTACAATTTTACTCCAATATACATCTGCGTTATCTTTGTCCCATTGATTCAACTTACTATCCTTATCTAGATATACTTGGCAATGTGTTGAATCACATATATCCCCGCCATTTGCCTGAGAGCACTTATTTATCACTCTTGTTATAGCAAAAGTTCTTGCAGCCACTGCTTGAGCCTTTAATGCTTCTAAATTGAAATTAGCGGGCATTTCAGCTGCAACTACACCATATAAATATTGTTCTAGGTCCATCTCTTCAATCTTCTTAGTTTCAGTTCTATATACCCTTATTTTATTGACACTTATACCCTTCCCATCTGTAACCTGATTTTTATCATAAATAAAGTTCTTAATATTTGATATATTTTTATTAAAATTACTACTACTCCCTTGTATCAAGGAAATCAAAATAGGTATAAGAAAGCAAACAAAAAATACTATGCCAAAGCCCCAGATATATCTTTTATTCATTCCGTTACCAACTCTCATAAGCTCCTCCTAAAATTCATGTTAACGTCAAACCGCAGCCTCCTATTTTCTTGCCCTTTGTATATATTTATTTTTTCTTATACTAAATTTATATGCTTTGAAGAACATATTATTACCTTTAATATTTTTGTATAAAGCAAAAATAAAACTCAGATTACTTTAAGCGTAATCTGAGTTTTATTGAATTGATAGATTAATTATTCAATTTAAATTCATTAAATAAAACTAAAATATATTAATCTGCGGAATATCTTTCTATTGCTGCTCCTATTGATCTTAATTTCTTTTCTATTTCAACATAACCTCTGTCGATGTGATATATATCAGTTATATCTGTTTCGCCTTCCGCAGCTAATCCAGCTATTATTAATGCTGCACCAGCACGTAAATCTGTTGCCTTAACCTCACAACCTGTAATCTTAGGAACACCTTCTATGAGAGCAGTTCTTCCATCAATTTTGACATTTGCCCCCATTCTAGATAATTCAGAAACGTGCATAAATCTGTTTTCAAATACAGTTTCAGTTATAACACTTACTCCATTAGCTAGAGCTAATAGACTCATCATTTGAGCTTGCATATCAGTAGGAAATCCTGGATATGGCATAGTTTTGATATCTACAGATTTTATTATATTTCTTCCATCAACCACTATACTCTGTTCTTCTTCTGAAATTTCAATCTTTACTCCACTTTCTTTAAGCTTTTCTATCACTGGTCTTAAATGTTCTTCATTTGTGCCTATTACTTTAATTTTACTATGTGTTATAGCACCTGCAATCATGTAAGTTCCTGCTTCAATACGATCATATATTGGGGTGTGCTCAGTTCCTTTAAGATTATCGACACCCTCAATTATAATTTTTCCTCTTCCAGCACCATCAATCATAGCACCCATTGAATTCAAGAAATCAGCTAAATCTTTAATTTCAGGTTCTTCAGCCGCATTTTCTATTATTGTAGTTCCTTTTGCAAAAACTGATGCCATAATTATGTTTTCTGTAGCACCAACTGATGGAAAATCTAGATATATCCTATTTCCTATAAGCCTTTTTGCCTTAGCTTCTACATATCCATGGCCAATTTCTATATCTGCACCAAGAGCTTTAAAGCCTTTAAGATGTAAATCTATAGGTCTACTTCCTATATTACATCCTCCAGGTAATGAAAGTTTACAATATCCTAATCTAGATAGCATTGGTCCCATAATAAGAAAAGAAGCTCTCATCTTTTTAACTAAATCATTATTCGCATTTATAGGCTTTATATTACATGAATCAACAGTTATAGATTGGTTTACTTTATCTAAAGATATATTGCACCCAAGTTCCTGCAACACATTACATATTACATAAACATCTTCAAGCATAGGTGCATTATTTATTTTAACTTTATCATTTCCTAATATACTTGCTGCAATTATCGGAAGAACAGAATTTTTTGCTGCGCTTACTTTAATTTCACCTGATAGTTCATTCCCACCCTTAACTCTGATTTTATCCATATTATCCTCCATTAACCTTGTTAGTATGTTATAAAAATTATTGGTGTACCAATAATTAAGTATGTTCCTTTATCATTTTCACTAATAGCATAGTTTACGGCTGTATTGTCTTTTAATCTTGCTACACCAGTAAAACCTGAATTTAGCTTAATAGTATTCACATCTGCAGCTCCACCATACTTAACAAGGGCTCTTTCTGTTAATTCTATGTTATTTTTAATGCTATCTGTAATTATCTTGCCCTTAACATAGCTAAAATATTGTACATCCATTGAAGCATCGTATAGTACTTTTTCTAATTGTTTCTTTAGATCATCTGTAGCATTTTTATTATCTATGGATATAGATGTTGCTGAAACCATAGTAATATTGTTTTCAACACTCGCAAATATTTCATAAGCTATATTATCTTTTTTGAAGGTTATATCAAAGTAGCTTGGTTCCATCTCTTTAGATACTATAACGTATGAGCTACTTGCATTTGTAAAAATATTTTGGTAAATCTCGTTCAAATTTTTCTTTGACTTATACTGTATCTTTACGCCACACTCGATAACTTTTGCTGAATTTTCTTTGAGTATATTATTAGATATTGAATCATAGTCAACATTTACGCTCTGGCACAATAAACCAATTGAAAACATCAATAGAATAGCTGATAATAAAGAATACTTTATTTTCATAACATCCCGCCCTTTCTATTCGATTATTGTCCAAGTTCAATGCTTTTATTCAATATAATTCCATTTTTTCCTTTGTACAAACAACTACATCTTAACTTTAGTAAATGTAGCATGAAAATATCTTGCAAGCTTAAATCCGCTTGAATATTAATAGATATATTATTAATATATCTATTTTGGTAAAAAATGTGAATATTACATTAAATGTCATTTATATTAATTTCTATTTCTTTGTGTATTTAGTTTTTGTTAATTAATCATAAATTATATAAGGTAAAATAATATTTATTTAATTTTAGAAAACAAAAAAGCAAGTCACTAATTGACTTGCTTTTTGTAAGAGTTTATTTCTTTATCTGTAATCTAGCCATAGCTCTTGCTAGGGCTACTTTAGCTCTATAAACATCTATATCTACAGAACCTTCTAGTCTGTTTTCTGCTCTTTCTTTAGCTTTCTCAGCTCTAGCAGCATCTATTTCTTCAGGCCATTCAGCAGAATCACAAGCAAAAATCAGCTCATTATCCTTAAACTGAACTATTCCAGTGGAAGTTACCACAGTATATTCCTTATTATTTGCATCGACAAACTTAGTTACTGTAGGTATTGTATTGGTTATATAAGCAATGTGATTTGCATAAACTTCAAATTCACCATCACTATTTTTTGAAAGAATTTTAATAACATCTCCAGAGAACATCTCTCTATTAGGAGTAATTAAATGTAAATTAAATGTATTCATAATTAATCTCCTCTATGTGTCCTAATTAGGACATCTTCTTTGCAGCTTCTATAGCTTCGTCAATTGATCCTACGAATAAGAAAGCTGACTCAGGAAGATTATCATGTTTTCCTTCAAGTATTTCTTTAAAACCTCTTATAGTCTCAGCAATTGGAACATATTTTCCTTGCATTCCTGTAAATTGCTCTGCAACTGTAAATGGTTGCGAAAGGAATCTTTGAACCTTTCTAGCTCTTCCAACTATTAATTTATCTTCTTCAGAAAGTTCATCAACACCAAGTATCGCTATGATATCTTGTAATTCTTTATATCTTTCAAGTATATGTTTAACTTTTGAAGCAACATCGTAATGTTCCTTACCAACAACTCTTGGATCAAGTATTCTTGAAGTTGAATCTAGTGGATCAACTGCAGGATAGATACCAAGTTCTGATATACTTCTTGATAAAACTGTTGTTGCATCAAGATGTGTAAATGTTGTTGCTGGAGCTGGGTCAGTTAAGTCATCGGCAGGTACATAAACCGCTTGAACTGATGTAATTGATCCATGCTTTGTTGATGTAATTCGTTCTTGTAAAGCACCCATTTCAGTAGCAAGAGTTGGTTGATATCCAACGGCAGAAGGCATTCTTCCAAGAAGCGCTGAAACTTCTGATCCAGCTTGAGTAAATCTAAATATATTATCTATAAATAAAAGTACGTCTTGGCCTTGATCTCTGAAATACTCAGCCATTGTAAGTCCTGTAAGAGCAACTCTCATTCTTGCTCCAGGTGGTTCATTCATTTGACCAAATACTAGTGCAGTCTTTTTGATAACTCCTGATTCCTTCATTTCAGATAAAAGGTCGTTACCTTCTCTTGATCTTTCACCAACACCTGTAAATACTGATAATCCACCGTGTTGCTTTGCTATGTTATTTATAAGTTCTTGGATAAGAACTGTTTTACCAACACCGGCACCACCGAATAGACCTATTTTTCCTCCTCTTTGGTACGGAGCTAATAAATCTATTACCTTTATTCCTGTTTCAAACATTTCAGGTTCAACAGATTGTTCCGCAAAAGTTGGAGCTGCTCTATGGATTGGGTAGTTAAATTCACTTGTAACATCCCCTTCTTGATCCATAGTTTTTCCTAAAACATTAAATAGTCTTCCTAAAACATTTTGACCAACTGGAACTGTAATTGGTTTTCCGCTATCAACAGCATCCATACCTCTTCTAAGTCCTTCTGTAGCTTCCATAGCTATTGTTCTAACTATATCGTCACCCATATGTTGTTCAACTTCTGCTATAACTGTACGGTCTCCCATATCAATTTCAATAGCATTGTATATATTAGGAAGTGCATCTGTATCAAATTTGATATCAATAACAGGTCCTATAACCTGAACTACTTTTCCTATACTGCCAGGCATTAGTATACCTCCTCACTATTTTTGCGCATTTGCTCCACTTACTATTTCACTAATTTCTTGAGTAATAGCGCCTTGTCTTATTCTATTATATTTAATATTATATGCATCCAAAAGATCATTGGCATTCTTAGTAGCTCCGTCCATCGCTTGCATTCTTGAATTTTGTTCACTTGCCTTAGAATGAAGTAATGAATTAAGAAGTTTACCCCTAAAATATATATCAAATGTATTTTCAACAATTGAAGAACTATTAGGTTCTATTAAGAAATCATTTCTTTTTGCATTTTTATCTTCATTTCTATCTATTGGTAAAAGTTTATCAACAGTTACTAATTGTCTAACTGGTGAATAAAAATGAGTATATACTACATTAACTTCGCCAACTTCACTATCTTTATATAACCTTAAAGCATGCTCAACTACAGTCTTAGCCTCTTTAACAGTAGGTATATCTGAAATTTGAACATATTCAGCTATTGTCTCAAAGCCATATTTTTTTACATACGATATGCCTTTTTGACCAACGACCATAACAACATTATTTAAAGTATCAAAACCAGCTACTTCATTTAATTGAGAAGCCACACCATGATTAAAGCCTCCACAGAGACCTGAATCTGAAGTTAGCACAATATAAAGTTTTTTAGCCGATTTATTTCCCTTTATGTAAATACTGTTATTATCATCATCTATAGACTTTATCAACTCGTCTGCAACTTTCTGGATAGAATTAAAATATCTATTATTGGTTTCCAATTCCATTCTAGCTTTTCTTAGTTTAGAAGTGGCAACAAGTCCCATGGCTTTAGTTATCTTTTTGGTGTTGGTTACTGACTTAATTCTTCTTTTTATATCTAAAAGTCCAGCTCCTGCCATCCATTCCACCTCCTAAAAGATTGCATAGCTTAAAAAAGCTATGCTAAAAATATCTTCTTAAATTCTGCTATTGCTTGCTCAAGGTTTGATTTAATTTCATCAGTTAAAACTTTACCTTCAGCAATTGACTTTGGAATATCTCTATGATGTGTATCAATATATTCTAAGAAGTCTTTTTCAAACGCCTTTACATCAGATACTTTTATATCAGATAAGAAGTCATTTACAGCAGTATAAAGGATTATTATTTGCTTATCAACATCCATACCTGAATATTGATCTTGCTTTAATACTTCTATTAGTCTCTTACCTTTTTCAAGTCTTCTTTGAGTATCTTTATCAAGGTCAGAACCGAATTGAGCAAAAGCTGCAAGTTCCCTATACTGAGCAAGTTCTAGTCTTAATGTACCTGAAACTTGTTTCATAGCCTTTATTTGTGCGTTACCACCAACTCTGGAAACTGACATACCTGAGTTAACCGCTGGTCTTTGACCTGCATTAAATAGTTCTGACTCAAGGAATATCTGACCATCTGTTATAGATATAACATTTGTTGGGATGTAAGCAGTGATATCACCAGCTAGTGTTTCTATTATAGGAAGCGCAGTTAATGAACCTCCACCATTCTTAGCAGACAACTTTGCTGCTCTTTCAAGTAATCTTGAGTGAATGTAGAAAACATCTCCTGGATAAGCTTCTCTTCCTGGTGGTCTCTTAAGTAATAATGACATTGTTCTGTATGCTACTGCATGCTTAGTTAAATCATCATATACAACTAATACATGTTTTCCTTGATTCATAAAATATTCACCCATTGAACATCCAGCATATGGAGCTAGATATTGAAGTGGTGCTGAATCAGCTGCAGTTGATGCAACTACTATTGTATAATCCATTGCTCCCATTTCAGTAAAAGTGTTAACTATATGAGCAACTGTAGATTGTTTTTGACCTATAGCAACATATATACATATAACATCTTTACCTTTTTGGTTCAGAATTGTATCTATAGCTATAGCAGTCTTACCAATCTGTCTATCTCCTATTATAAGCTCTCTTTGACCTCTTCCGATCGGAATCATTGAGTCAATAGCTTTTATACCAGTTTGAAGAGGTTCATTAACTGAACTTCTATCAATTATTGTTGGCGCTGGACTTTCTATTGGTCTGTAACCATCATTCTTTATCGGTCCTTTAGCATCTATTGGTATACCTAATGAATTTACAACTCTTCCAATTAAGGCATCTCCTACTGGAACTTCAACTATCTTTCCAGTTCTCTTAACAATATCCCCTTCTTTGATTCCTTCTTCAGAACCTAGAAGAACGCATCCTACGTTATCTTGTTCCAAGTTTTGAGCCATTCCATAGACATTGTTAGGGAATTCAAGAAGTTCACCTGCCATGCAATGATCCAAACCGTAAACTCTAGCAATACCATCACCGATTTGAATAATTGTACCTGAATCTACAGTTTCGATTTGCTTTTCGTATTTTTCTATTTCTCTTTTAATTATAGATGTTATCTCTTCCGGTTTAATATTCATGGATTCACCTCTATTCTCTCTTAAGCATTAGGGCTTTCATTTCATCAAGCTTTAACTTTATTGTTCCGTCAATAACGTCATTTCCAACCCTAACGTAAAGTCCACCTATTATGCTCTTATCGATCTCTTGCTCGAATATAATACTTTTATCATATTTTCTTTCAAGCTTTTCTTTTAAACTTCTTAACTGTTCATCCTCTAAAGGAATTACACTTTTCACGTTAGCGATAAGTGTATTATTTCTTTCTAGATAGATTTTTTCCATCTGATCTAGTTTCTGTCTTAGATAAAGTATTCTATCCTTTTCTATCAATATTAATAGAAAAGAAAGTAATTCATCATCAATTTTTCCTTTAAATATATTAATGAAAGTTGTTTTCTTTTTTCCAGTGCTTATTTGTGGATGCTTAATAACTTCAAAAAAGTCAGGATTATTGTAAACTAAATCACATATTTCCCTAAGATCTTGAAGATATTCTTCAACTTTTCCTTTTTCTTCTGCTACTTTATAAAGAGCAAGTGCGTATCTCCTATCTAAATATTCATACATAATTAGATACCTACCTTAGCAATAAAGTCATTTATAAGCTTTCTGTGTTTATCTTCATCAATACTTTCTTCTAGAGCCTTAGTTGAAATAAGTACTGCTAGATCAACAACTTGATCTCTGATTTCTTGCTCTGCTTTCTCTTTTTCTCTTTTTATTTCTACAGTAGCTCTATCTAATATAGTTTGAGCTTCAGTTTTTGCTTGATCCACAATCTCTTCATATACTTTATCTGCTTTGTGTTTTTGGGATTCAGTAAGTTTCTTTGCTTCATCCTTAGCAGATCTTAAGATTCTTTCATTTTCTAATAATAAAGTTCTAGCTTTTTCTGTGTCTTCATCAGCGCTATCAAGTTTTGATTGTATATCGTTTTGTCTGTCTTCTATTACCTTTCCAATCTTTCCAAAGAAAAAGTATCTCATAAAACCATACAAAATCAAAAGATTAATTAACGCCGCTAAGACATGTAACCAGTCTATCTCCAACATCTACATCTTAGCCTCCCTTCGGAGCAAAACTAATTATAATTATATTAAGAATTCAAATAATAATTGTTTGCCTTAATACAAATTTAAAAAATTATTTTGCAACAAATATTAATAATATAGATACTAATAGTCCATAAATAGCTGTAGTTTCTGCGAATGCAGCACCTATTAATAATGTAGTTGTTATTTTACCGCTTAATTCAGGTTGTCTTGATATACCTTCTACCGCCTTACCTGTCGCTATACCAATACCAACTCCTGCTCCAATACCTGCTAATGCAGCAATACCTGCTCCTAAATACTTAATATACTCCATTTAAAAAATCCTCCTTTAGTATGTTTTTAATGTTCAACAACCATTTTTATGTTTATCATGGTCAGCATTACAAAGATGACCATTTGTATAAACCCATCGAATAAGTCAAAGTATCCGTGGAAAATCACAGGAATACCTATTTGCGCAAGCCAACCAAAGTTGTGCAGTGCTTGATAAATTAAGTCAACTAGAACAGTTGCAGCTAAAATATTACCAAAAAGTCTCAGACTTAATGAAACTGGTAAAATAGCTCTTTCTAATATATTTAGAGGTACCATCGGCCAAAATGGCTTAGCATATCCACCTATATAGTGACCTAGTCCTAATCTCTTAATTCCAGTTACATGAATTAAAATAAAAGTCATAAGTGAAAATGAAACAACTGTACTAAAATTTACTGTTGGTGGCTGTAGACCCAATAGTCCTACTAAATTTAACGTTAAAAGATAAATTGCTAAAGTTCCTATATATGGTACAAAACTTTTAAAGTTCTCACCCATATTGTCTACTACAGTACTAGTTGCAAACTCATAAAGCATTTCAGCTACAGTTTGCTTCTTGTCTGGAACTTTTTTAAGATTTCTTGTAGCTATTATACATATTGCAGCAAGAATAACTATAACAATCCATTCAATAACTAAATCTAAAGTTATATTGAATGTAAGTCCCCCTATTGGCAACTTGTAAATTACAATAGGATCTAATCCTTCCAACCTAATCACTTCCTTTCTTATTTATAAACCAATATAAAATAATACCTATGAACTGAGTAAATGTACCCAGTATATAGGTTAGTAAACGAGTATAATCATCAATAAATAAAAAAGCTAGTGCGATAATGATTATAAATTGAAATATATATCCTATATACGCTGCTACCACTCTTTTAGCTTTTGAAAAATTCAACAAAGTATGTATAGTATAACCTTTAATAACAAAAGTTATTGACGAAATCATAATACCTGTAAGAAATGCAAATGCTAAATTCTCATTATATACTTTCGTAAGAATAAGTGAGACACTTAACCCTACAAGCAAATTAAATTTAAAAACTCCGAAAATAAATTTGGTTAATGATTGATTCATATTATTCTCCTATAATCTCAAGCACGAAATTATTATATTACTGTATGTCCTTACTTTAAAGTTTTGATTTCGTTCTTAAATAGCTTATTTAAGCTAAATAAGTGAAATTATCTCTTGGTAATTCATTAATACGTCATATATCTCTTGGAAATTTCATTTTTCTTTTTTCGCGCAATTTATATCATTCATTCAATCATTTTTCCGAATATTTAAAAATATACTTTTTTCTACAACATAGTGTATGATAACATTTTCAAAACCATATTTAATACATTTTATTACATAAAGTTTTTTGCAACTCATTATTTTATAGTGTTATATTGAATCGTATTAAACTTTTTCACATATTAATATTAAAATCTTTTAACACAATTGAATAAACGTTATTATAATTATTCAAATTTTTTTTTGTATTTTTAGATCACTCAGTACTAAGGTTTCTTTAAACATGCTTTATTTACTGAATTCCTCACAATCCCACCTAGTAAAAATTAAAAAATTGATTGAATCTTTCTACAGTTTTTCTTGCATATTTAGTTATTACTATTTTAATATAAATTCCTTACATTAATTTAAGAGTTTCAGCTAATGTATTTATACCTTTGTCCTTAATCCTTTCTTCGATATTTATTTTTATATAAAAAAAAAGATTTTAGTTTAAGAGTATTGTTGAAATTAAGTTGTTATAAAGGAGATGCTATATGAGTGAGCTATTAGAATTAAATGATTTTTTCAGATGGAATGGCGTTAAGAAACTGTACTGTTCGAACGTAGTGAGTTTACAGTTTTAGCCATGTAATATGACAAAATCATATTAATTCTTTGCGAAGGCTCATTAAAGCATCGGATGTATAACAACTTAATTTCAAACAAAGCTTAGTTTAAAAATATGTGAATGATGTCCGAGATATATTTCAACTCATAATTATTCTATATATTTTTATTCTATTTATTCATAATATAAAAAACTTATTTTAGTCAAACTTTCTGAATGTATATAAGAAAATTATAACAGGTAAACAAGATTCATTTGCTGTATTCATTAAAAAATTATTTTAACTGCTTGCAATTACTAGTTTTAGTTAGTATTAAAATTTTATACTTTTCCTATAAAGAAAAAAACAGCCCTTTAAAGGGCTGTTTTTACTATACTCTTTCTACTATTAAAGCTGTTCCTAAGCCTCCACCGATGCATAGAGTAGCTAAACCTTTTTTAGCTTCTCTTTTTTCCATTTCGTGAAGTAATGAAACAAGTATTCTTGCACCTGAAGCCCCAACTGGGTGTCCTAATGCAATAGCTCCACCATTTACATTAACTTTGCTCATATCAAAGTTTAAGTCTTTAGCAACAGCTAAACTTTGTGAAGCAAAAGCTTCATTAGCTTCTATTAAATCTAAATCTTCTACTGTTAAGTTAGCAATTTCTAAAGCTTTCTTAGTAGCATGGAATGGACCGTATCCCATTATTGTTGGATCAAGACCTTTTGATCCGTAAGAAACTATCTTAGCTAATGGTTTTATTCCTAATTCTGCAGCTTTTTCTGCACTCATTACAACAAATGCTGCAGCTCCATCATTTATACCTGAAGCATTACCTGCAGTTACTGTTCCGTCTTTCTTAAATGCAGGCTTAAGTTTACCTAGTGACTCAGCAGTTGTTCCGAATCTTGGGAACTCATCAGTATCGAATACTTTTGGCTCTCCTTTTCTTTGAGGAATTACAACTGGAACTATTTCGTCCTTAAATCTTCCTTCTTTTACAGCCTTTTCAGCTTTTTGTTGTGATGCAGCAGCAAAAGCATCTTGTTCTTCTCTAGTAAGATTCCATTGTTCTGCTATATTTTCAGCAGTAATACCCATGTGATAGTTGTTGAAAGCATCAGTTAATGCATCATTTATCATAGAGTCGATCATTTTACCGTCGCCCATTCTTTGACCAAATCTTGCAGTCTTAAGTAAATATGGAGCTTGAGACATGCTCTCCATACCACCTGCGATTATTACATCAGCATCTCCAGCTTTAATCATTTGAGCTGCTAAACTAACTGCTCTTAAACCTGATCCACATACCTTATTTATTGTCATAGCTGAAACTTCTACCGGAAGACCTGCCTTTATAACCGCTTGTCTTGCAACGTTTTGACCAAGTCCAGCTTGAATAACATTACCCATTATAACTTCATCAACTAAAGCTCCATCTACTCCAGCTCTATTTAATGCTTCTTTTATAACTGTTGCTCCTAAGTCTACAGCTGGAACGTCCTTTAGTGCTCCACCAAATGAACCAACTGCAGTTCTAACTGCACTTGCAATAACAACTTCTCTCATGAAAATTACCTCCTAGGTTTATTTATTATTAGACAATTTTTATCAATATTTAACTTCTTTATTTATTATAACTATTTTTCATATATTTATCAATAGTTATTGTTAAAAAAAACACAATCTAAGAATACAGCTGTTATTTTCACTAATTATTATCTTCATTGGCAAACTAAAACAAAATAACCTTTTTCATTTACTTACATATTCAGAGACTGCACGGTAATATATCTCTTGTTACAATTAATACGGAATAACAATATTAGAATTTTTACCATCTCTTTTTCACATTAAATATGTTTATATAAATTTTCATATATTTCTTTACACATTTATTTATAATTATGTGGCAAGAATAGTACCTTTGAATATACTAAAGGTAAAATAAAAAAGGAAGTAGTAAAATTACTACTTCCAGTTAAAAAAATAACAAGTTTAGAATTCTTCTACTTCTTCTGAAGTTATATTAAAATACTTTAATATTGCTTTAACTATCCTTTGAGATGCTTTTCCATCACCGTATGGGTTTATTGACTTGCTCATCTCATTATATGCTTCGTCATCATTTATCAATGCACTGGCTTCTCTTACTATTACATCTACATCAGTACCAACAAGCTTCACTGTACCAGCTTCAACTGCTTCTGGTCTTTCAGTTACATCTCTAAGAACTAGCACTGGCTTTCCTAGATGAGGGGCTTCTTCTTGAAGTCCTCCTGAATCTGTCATTACCATAAAACTCTTATTAATTAAGTTGTGAGTTTGCTTTGTATCTAGAGGAGGAAGAAGGTGAATCCTTTCCTTTCCCTCAAGCTTACTGAAAACTACATCCTTTACAACTGGATTCAAATGAACTAAATATACAAGTTCTACATCTTTATTTTCTGCAACTATCTGATTTAATGCATCACAAATATTTTCTATTCCTTCGCCCCAGTTTTCTCTTCTATGCGCAGTAATCATTATTACCTTTTTATTTTCAAAATCTATATAGTTAAGTTCTTCATGTTCAAAAACATAATTACCTTCAACTGTATGTTTCATTGCATCAATTACAGTATTACCTGTTATAAATATATCTGCTTCATTTATTCCTTCTCTAAGAAGATTATTTTTTGAGCCCTTAGTAGGAGCAAAATGTAAATCTGCTATTGCACCCGTAAGCTTTCTATTCATCTCTTCAGGAAATGGAAAATACTTATCAAAAGTCCTAAGTCCTGCCTCAACATGACCAACTTTAATTTGCTTATAAAATGCAGCAAGCCCACCAGCAAAGGTTGTTGTTGTATCTCCATGTACTAGTATCATGTCTGGTTTTTCAGCCTCAAACACCTCTTCAAGACCCTCTAATACTCTATTAGTTATACCTGTTAAAGTCTGCTTAGTCTTCATTATATTCAAATCATAATCAGGTACTATGTCAAAAAGTTCAAGTACTTGATCAAGCATTTCTCTATGTTGAGCCGTTACACACACCTTAGAAATAATATTGCTATTCCTTTCCAACTCTTTAACTAATGGAGCCATTTTAATTGCCTCAGGTCTTGTTCCAAATATAGTCATAATCTTTATAGTATTCAAATTTATTCCTCCTAAAATCAAAACACTGAAAATTTGAACATTTTTTTACAACACTGAAGTTGTTATTGTTTTAAAGAGTTCCTATATCGAAACTTAATTTATACTTGTTCAAAAATCATGGCTACTGGGGATTTTTGAACATGTATAAATTAATAGCTGAGTTAGGAACTCTATAATTACCTAAAACTAACTTATGCAAATTTAAATTCAATATACTTCTATATTATAATTATATAATTTTCAATTCGTTGTGTATTAATAGTAAAAAGTTTAATAACCGGTTTGCGCACTAAGAGAATCATCATTTATTATCCATTCATCAACATAAACAATCCTGAATTCGTTTTTGGTATCTCTTATAACAACCATATCAATCCCTGCATTTATTATAAGCCTTTTACACATCGCACAGGAATTAGCATCTTTTACAAATTCACCTGTATTTGCATCCTTACCTACTAAATATAATGTAGCACCAATCATATCTTTTCTCGAAGCACTTATTATTGCATTAGCTTCACTATGAACACTTCTGCAAAGTTCATAATGAGTACCTCTCGGTACATTAAGCTCTTCTCTTCTGCACTTTTTCAAATCAATGCAATTAGTTCTTCCTCTTGGTGCTCCAGTATATCCAGTAGAAATTATTTCATCATTCTTTACTATTATAGATCCATAATTTCTTCTTAAACAAGTTCCTCTTTCCAGAACAGTTTCTGCAATATCCAAATAATAATTGTGTTTATCTCTTCTATCCATTATACTCCACCCCAAATTAATAAAAAAGTAGCTGAAGTTACCTTCTTCAGTGAGTTATTATGAAATTTATGTATTTTTCTATAAAGTAGAATTTTCGCTAATACGAATCCATCCAACATTTATAATCTTTTATAGAGTAAAAAGGGCATAATCGCCCTCTTACTTAGTACCAAATAATCTATCGCCAGCATCCCCGAGTCCTGGAACTATATATCCATGCTCATTTAACTTCTCATCTATAGCTGCAACATAAACATCTACATCAGGATGAACACTTGTTACATGTTTTATCCCCTCTGGTGATGATATTAAACACATAAGTCTGATATTCTTACCACCTTTATTCTTTAAAAGAGTTATTGCATCAGCAGCTGAACCACCAGTTGCAAGCATAGGGTCAACAACTATTATATCTCTTTCTGCTATATCTTGAGGTAACTTACAGAAGTATTCAACTGGTTGTAAAGTCTCTTCATCTCTATATAAACCTATATGTCCTACTTTTGCAGCCGGTATAAGTTTAAGCATACCATCAACCATCCCTAGACCTGCTCTAAGAATTGGAACTATTGCAACCTTTTTACCTGCTAACATATTACATTTTGTTTTACAGATAGGTGTTTCTATTTCTACCTCTTCCATTTGGAAATCTCTTGTAACTTCATATGCCATTAACATAGAAACTTCTGAAACTAATTCTCTGAAGTCCTTTGATCCAGTATGTTTATCTCTTATAAATGCCAACTTGTGTAATATTAATGGATGTCCAATCTGTGTAACTTTACTCATAAAAAAATTCCTCCAATATTATTTGTTATATTTTTTTTCTATATCAGCTATTTTATTTATTCTTGTTGCATGTCTTCCACCTTCAAATTCAGCAGAAAGGAATGTATCAACAATATCTAAAGCTAACCCAGTACCTACTACTCTTTCACCCATAGCTAAAATATTAGCATCATTATGTTGTCTTGTAGCATGCGCACTAAAAGTATCAGCACAAACTGCTGCTCTTATCCCTGGAACTTTATTTGCAGCTATAGAAATTCCAATACCAGTGCCACAAATTAATATACCAAAATCAAACTGTTTTGTCACTACTGCTTCTGCAACTTGAATGGCATAATCTGCATAATCACAAGAACTTTCAGTTAATGTACCAAAATCCTTTATCTCTATCCCTTTTAATTTTAAGTGTTCTATGACTTCACCTTTAAGTCTGAATCCACCATGATCACTTCCAATTGCTATCCTCATAATTGCACCTCCAAAATTTATAAAAAAAGAAGACTAAAGCATTAAAAAATGCCTTTATCTTCCTTTATTTTTATCAATACTTTACCTATTATATTTTTTAATTGATCGTATGTTTTTGAATAGACGTCAATAGAACCACCGTATGGATCTGAAATTTCACCCTTTACGCCAGCATATTCACATAATGAAAATACATCATTAGATTTTTTAGGAGAATTTGAAGCTATTAAATCTCTCATATAGCTAGTCATAGTCAATATTAAATCAGCATTATTTATCATATCAGAAGTTAGTTGCACTGCTGATCTTTTGCTAATATCATGTGATAGATTATTCATAACCAAACTAGCCGAGTGTTTGGAAGTCTTACTACCAGGAACAATGGAAATCCCCGCTGAATAGGCACTTACACCATCGATATCACAGATGCTATTAAATATAGCTTCAGCCATACAACTTCTACACGTGTTACCTGTACACACAAAAAGAATATTCATACTTCCCTCCAATTTAAGCTTTTATTATATCAAACCCAGCAGCTTTTCTTAATCTATTCATTATAGCTAGCCCCATACCCTCTTCAGTAAATGCTTCACTAATAATATAATCTACTGCTGAATCATCAAACTTCCTTAATGTTTCAAAAAGATTTTTGGCTATTTCCTCAATATCATTTCTACTGCCAAGAGAAATAATATTTCCGTCTTTATAAAGGTCCTTAGTTTCTTCTGTAGCCATAATTCCAACTTGAAACCCTTTTTCTATATAATTTTGCACTATTTCATTTATTTTTTCAACACTTTTTTCTAAAGAACCTTCAACAATTGAAACCTTAGCCTTAGGTGCATAGTGTCTATACTTCATACCTGGAGCCTTAGGCTTAATATCTTCTGATGGTTTCTTCATAATCGCAGCATCAATATATACCTCAGGATCTACTTCTTTAAGCATTTCTAAAGTTATACCTCCTGGTCTTAGTACGCAAGGTGGAGTCACTGTACAATCAATTATAGTTGATTCTAAGCCTACATTACTTTCATTGCCTCCAATTATAAAATCAACCTTCTCATTTAAATCTTCAATGCATCTATATATATCAGTAGGGCTAGGTCTACCAGATATATTAGCAGATGGAGCAGCAATAGCTGTTTCAGAAAATTCTATAAGCTTAAGTGCTAATTTATCCTCTGGCATCCTTATTCCAATGGTGCTAAGTGCAGCTGAAGTAATATCTGGTACAATCGACTTCTTATTGAACAAAATAGTAAGTGGTCCTGGCCAAAACTTATTCATTAGTTTTTCTGCCACTTCTGGAATATCTTGAACATACTTTTCTACATCTTTACTTGCAACATGAATGATAAGCGGATTATCTTGAGGTCTTCCCTTAGCAATAAATATTTTTTTTACTGCATTCTCGTTTAAAGCATCCGCTCCAAGCCCATAGACAGTTTCAGTTGGAAAAACTACAGTTCCACCATTTTTTATGCATTCTGCCGCTCTTTTAATATAATTTACATCTTCTTCAACATTATTAATTATTTTTACTTCGGTTTTCAAAACAATTCACTTCCTCTAGATCTTAAATCTCAAGTTGGCCTCTTGCAATCTTCACATTTTCTATACTTAAATCCGTATATACGGCTTTAACACAATTCCTATATACTAAATCTAACAACTGATATTTTAAGAGTCCTCCATGCTTTATAATAGTAAAATAATACAGTTCTTCAGGCTTAAGTATTTTTATCTTTCTATATTCATTAGCAACATAGGGATATTTTTTAAAAAAGCTTTTTGTTATTGGCTTCATAAATTTATTTCTAAGCTTCACTGTAGTGACAATTATCATTTCCATATTTTCATCTTTTCCTTCAGTATGTACTAAAACAACTTTATCACACAATATAACATTTTCACTTTTTAAAATTCCTGTTCTTATCCTTAGTTTATTATTTGAACACTGAAAATCAATCGCTATACTGTTTGTTACAGCTATAATAGAAATCAATATGAAGACCTCTAAAAAAGCTAAATAACTAGTATAGAATATTGTAGTTTTTCCTAGAAGAAATACTATTATAGGTAGAGCCAAAAAGAGAAATAACATACTTAACAAAAATAATCTATACGACTTTTTTTGCTTCTTTACCGCCTTTGAGATATGCATAGTAGCTACTCTCCTTTATTAATCGTATTATTTAAGCCCTACATTTTCATGTAAGGCTTAAAAATCAAACTAATTAAAACTCAGTATTTCCCATAGCTTTCATCTTTTCAGCTTGGTCTGCAGTTATAAGACCTTGGATCATTTCTTCCATATCTCCATTTAAGAATGAATCTAATTTATAAAGTGTTAATCCAATTCTATGATCTGACACTCTTCCTTGAGGATAATTGTATGTTCTTATTCTTTCACTTCTATCCCCTGTTCCAACTTGGCTCTTTCTATCTTCAGCTATACCAGCTGCTCTTTCAGCCTCAGCTCTTTCAAAAAGTCTTGATCTCAAAACTTTCATAGCCTTTTCTTTATTCTTAAGCTGTGATTTTTCATCTTGGCAGGATACAACAAGTCCTGTTGGAAGATGCGTTATTCTTACAGCTGAATCTGTTGTATTTACACACTGTCCACCGTGACCAGATGCTCTAAATACATCGATTCTAATGTCTTTTTCACTGATATCTAATTCTACATCATCAACTTCAGGTAATACAGCCACTGTAGCAGTTGATGTATGAATTCTACCACTTGATTCTGTATCAGGAACTCTTTGAACTCTATGGACACCTGACTCAAACTTAAGTCTTGAATATGCACTGTCACCTCTTAGCATGAATACAACTTCTTTAAAACCACCAATATCAGTTTCATTTGTACTCATAAGTTCCACTTTCCATCTATGGGTTTCAGCATATCTTGTATACATTCTAAAAAGATTTGCAGCAAACAAAGCTGCTTCTTCTCCACCGGCACCTGCTCTGATTTCTATAAATACGTTCTTATCATCATTAGGGTCTTTTGGAAGCAATAAAACTTGCAAATCATTTTCTAATGTATTTTTTTGTTCAGAAAGATCTTTTATCTCTTCTTGAACCATTTCTCTCATTTCTCTATCATTTTCTTCAGCTAACATTTCTTTATTGGTTTCTATCTCATCTAAAACATCTTTATATTGTGTATACTTATTCACAACTATTTCTAGTTCCGCATGTTCTTTACAAAGTTTTCTCCACTCGTTTTGATTAGCCATGATAGATGGGTCTGATATTTTTACCGAAAGTTCATCATACTTATTTTCTATAAAGTTTAATCTATCTAATATCATCCTATCACTCCGTAATAATAAATTTCATATTTTTTTATTATATCATATATATTCCTATCATATCAATAGGAAATATATATGCACCACTTTATACTTAAATTTATAATTTAAAAGCTCTTTGTGAGAAACCTTCAAAATTATAGAAATAGTTTCATTCTTAGAGTTATTCACCTTTAAAAACATTAGATATTCATCATCTAACTCCAGTTACAACTCTATCAAGCGATGCTAGGTCCTTAACTATTTTAACATTTTTATATCCTTTTTCAAGCAGTAATTCTTTTACAGCTTCACCTTGATCATATCCTATCTCAAAAGCTATTGTTCCACCTTCCTTTAGAACTTTTACACTGTCATGAATTATTCTTCTGTAAAAATCAAGTCCATCTTCCCCTCCACTAAGTGCTACCATAGGCTCATAATCCTTAACATCTTCCATTAATGTAGGAATAACATCTTCCTTAATATATGGTGGGTTAGAAACAATTATATCGTAAATTTTATTTTCTTTTATAACCTCTTCTAATAGATTACTTTTTATAAATCTGCATCTTTCCTCTAAGTTTAAATCACTGATATTTCTTTTCGTAACTAACTCTGGTGTATTTTCAATATCAATAAAATCCACCTTAACATTCTTTTGATTTTTTGCTATTGCAATACCTATAGCACCACTACCGCAGCATAAGTCACATAAATCAATTGCTTCCTCATCCTTAATTATACCCAAAACTTCATCCACTAAAACCTCAGTATCTGATCTAGGAATTAAAACACCTTTCTCAACATGCAATTCTATTCCGTAAAACTCCGCTTGCTCAAGAATATACTTTATAGGCATTTTATTTTCTCTTTTCTCAATGAGAGCATAGAATTCCTTGCATTTTTCTTCTTCAACCAATTCTTCTCTATGAGTAATCAGATAAAGTTTATCTTTGTCTGTTACTTTTCCTAAAATAAGTTGACAATCCAAAACATAACTATCTATTCCTGCTGCTTTAAGTTTTTCATTACCCTTACTAAGCAACTTACCTATAGTTTCATCATCCTTTATTCCTTCAGCTGCCTTAAGCGCTCTTATAGCAACTTCAATTTGGTCATCTTCTGGTTCTCTGGTAGTTAGATTTTGAAGTTTTAATCCTGGTGCTGCAATTAAATGAGATAAGAAGCTTTCGCTTTTTCCAATCCATCTTATAAGTTCAAAAGTCACCCCAGAAACTAAAGGTAGCAAAATAACTCTAGATAGTATTCTCTCTGGAAGCGAAGTCCAACCAGTAAAAGAAAAAGCAAATATACTTACTAGCATTACTAGAAGCATAAAATTAGTACCACACCTTGGATGAAATCTTTCAAACTTCTTTACATTTTCCACAGTAAGTTCAATCTCATTCTCATAACAAAATATAGTCTTATGTTCAGCTCCATGGTACTGATACAACCTATTTATGTCGTCAAGTCTTCCTATTATATACATATACCCTAAGAGTATTATTACTCTTATTACACCTTCTATCATATTCAGTCCTACTACACCTATACCTAAATGTTTAAACAGCGAAGTAATTGCAGTAGGTATAGCTACGAATAGCCCAACTGAAAATATCAAAGATATCAACAATGTAAATCCCATTATTATATCATTGCTTTTTTCACCAAATTTATCATTTATCCATTTGTCAAACTTTGAAGGCTCTTCTTCTTCCTCAAAAAATGATGCAGAGTAGTTAATACATTTGATGCCCTCAACCATAGAATCAACAAGGGATATAAACCCTCTTATTACAGGCACGCCAAGTATTTTATATCTTTTAGATACTGGTACAGTGTTCTTAAAATCAACTTCTATATTTCCATCGGGAGTTCTTATAGCAGTTGCTAAACCACTAACCCCTCGCATCATAACTCCTTCAAGTACTGCCTGGCCTCCAACCTTAGTTTTCCTCATATATACCCTCCTTTTTATACTGAATATTTTTATTGTTATCCATTTTATTCGTTTCTTGATTTTTTATATTTAAAATAACAGTCCCCACATAAAGACTCGTATTCTACATCATCAACATTATCTATAGCTATTTGCTCACCTTCAAAAACAAAATGACCATTTATTTTTCTTCCATTTAATATAGCTTTATTTCCACACTTACATATAGTCTTCATCTCTTCGATACTATGAGCAATCAGTAGTAATCTTTCACTTCCTTCAAAGCCGTTCATTTGAAAATCAGTTCTTAATCCATAACATATTACAGGTATATCGTTAACTACAGCAATTTCAAGCAACTGATCAATTTGATAACTTTTAAGAAACTGAACTTCATCCACTAAAATACAATGTATTTTACCATTTAGTTCTACCCACTGAGATACTTTTTCAAAAATATTATCATCTTTTTTAGCAAGTAAATCTACAGTTCTTTCTACACCTAACCTAGACACTAGCTTGTCTCCACCTTTTTTATCAGTAGATGATTTTATAATTAAAATATTCATTCCTCTTTCTTCATAATTATGTGCTACCTGCATAAGATGAGTTGACTTTCCTGAATTCATAGCACCGTATCTAAAATATAATTTACTCATAAAATAATCTCCTTTTTTCATCCTCAAACGTGTTTGATATGATTATATCATTATATGTATAGATGAACCACTTCATAATTTAAATTTATATTTTCAAATTTTCCTAAAAATATACTATATTATAAGGAAGCTTTAAGCCGCAAAGCAAATCAACTAATAACCCAAACTATTAAAACCATAACTAATATAGAATCATTTTATCAATTATTAAACCTTATTTATTATCTATAATGTACATAATATTATTCTATTTTGTTTATAATTACTTGGTCAATTAGTAAAATCTTCATCATCAATCATGAAATGTCATAACTGTAGTTTAATAGACATATTTATTATTACCTCCTTATTGACTCCCGTATTATGTCATGCTATACTTTAGTAGTTGCAAAAGCGACAGTATTTATTTCGAAAGAGGTGAACAAGATGAGAGAAGGCATACATCCAGAATACCACAACGACGCTGTGGTTAAGTGCGCATGTGGAAACACATTTACAACTGGTTCAGTTAAATCAGAACTTAAGGTAGAAATATGCTCTAAATGCCACCCATTCTTCACTGGTAAACAAAAAATCATTGATGTTGGCGGTAGAGTTGATAAATTCAAGAAGAGATTTGGTCTTGAAAAGTAGCAATCGTGGGAAAGATAAACTCTTTCCCATTTTTGTTTGAAATTTAGGCATCTTCAATAATAGCTTGTACCTAATTAGCTATTTTGAGGATGCCTTATATAGTTGTTAACATTAACATAATCAACTGATTTTTTCTCAAACAACTGTTAATGAATTATATATCTTTATTATGAAATAAATGTTAAAATATAAATTAAATGAAAATTATATTCTAAAAAACATTTTTCTATATTATTTTATCGGCAAAGAGAGTGAGAAACATGAAGAAACTTCTTATTTTAACAGCATCTACAGGACAAGGTCATAATCAAGCAGCGGACTCCTTAGTTGAAACCTTTTCCCAGTTTGGATATGAAGTTATTAAATACGATTTTTTATATAACAATAGTAAGTTACTTAATAATGTTATCGTTGTAGGTTATGAACTATTCGCTACAAAAGCCCCAAACCTTTACGGTACATTTTACAAAGCTACAAATATAAAATCTATGAATAACATAATAAAAGTCTCCTTTTGGAATACATCAAGAAAGTTATTAAGATTTATAGAGGAAAACAAACCTGATTTAATAATAGGCACTCACCCTTTTACAATAAATGTAGTATCAATGCTTAAAAAAAACCATCTTACAAAGCTGCCTTTTATTTCTATAGTCACTGATTTCAAAGCTCATTACACTTATGTATCTAAGTACGTAGATGCGTATGTAACCGGAAGTGAGTATACAAAAAACGACTTAGTTTCTCGTGGTATAGATTCTAATTTGATTTTTCCTTACGGAATTCCAATAAGAAGAGAGTTTTACGTTAAAAATCGTGAATACGAAGAAGTAAAAGATTCCGATTATTTCAATATACTTCTTATGAGCGGTAGTATGGGACTTACAAATATATATTATGTACTTAAGGAGCTAGTTAACAACAAACATAAACTTAGGATAACGGTTGTTTGCGGAAAAAATACCAACTTAAAAAATAAGCTTCTAAGTTCATATTCTGCTCCTATTGAAGGCAAAAAGATTCATATCCTTGGTTATACCAACGATATATCTGCAATAATGGATTACAGCGATATTGTTATCTCAAAACCAGGCGGACTCACAGTTACAGAATCAATAGTCAAAAACTTACCACTTGTGATTCCATTCGCTATACCTGGTCAAGAAACAGAAAACACTGATTTTCTAACCAGTGAAGGCTGTGCGATTTATGTAAATAACCTCAAAGACTTAAATTCATCCTTAGATAATTTAATAGAAGATCCCCAATCGTTACAGGCTTTAAAGAAAAACCTTTACAGACTTTCCTCAGAATTTTCATTAGAAGCTATAGTTTCATTAGCTGATGATATACTAAAAAAATAAACAGACTGCAAGTATCCTTACTTACAGCCTGTTTTATTTTTATCTTGAATTGTTATCTAAAATACTTTTATCAAACATATTTAAGAATTCTTTATTATTTTTAGTTTTCGAAAGTAATGCAATCAATTTTTCAGTTATACTTTCAACATTACCTTCTCTATACATTACTTTTCTTATAGCATATGCTGCTTCTTTTTCATCATCGTTAAGAAGTAGATCTTCTTTTCTTGTTCCAGACTTGTAGATATCGATAGCTGGGAATATTCTTCTTTCTTGAAGTTTTCTATCTAAGTGAACTTCCATATTTCCAGTTCCCTTAAATTCTTCAAAAATCATATCATCCATTCTGCTTCCTGTATCAACAAGAGCAGTTGCAAGTATTGTAAGACTTCCGCCTTCTTCTATCTTTCTCGCTGCACCGAAGAATTTCTTAGGCATTATAAGAGCTCCTGGATCTAATCCGCCTGAAAGAGTTCTTCCTGTTGGCGTTATTGTTAAGTTATAAGCTCTAGATAGTCTAGTTAAGCTATCTAGCAAAATAACTACATCTTTACCGTGTTCAACCATTCTCTTAGCTCTATCTAAAACCAATTGTGCCACTCTAGTATGATTTATTGGTTCTTCATCAAATGTTGAGTATATTACTTCACCATGTATACTTCTTTGCATATCCGTAACTTCTTCTGGACGTTCATCTATTAATAATACCATCAATGTAACATTTGGATAATTTGTTGATATGTTCTGAGCTATCTTTTTAAGTAAAGTTGTTTTACCAGCCTTTGGTGGAGCAACTATTATCCCTCTTTGTCCTTTACCTATAGGAGATACAAGATCCATAAGTCTTGATGATAAATCCTTTTCATCATTAGTCTCTAGTCTTAATCTCTCATTTGGATAAATAGGAGTTAGGTTTTCAAAGTACTTTCTCCCAATAGCAGTCTCTGGTCTCTCTCCATTAACTCTTTCTACATACAATAAAGCTTTAAACTTCTCGCCTTCTTTTGCTTCTCTTACTTTACCTTCAATTTCATCCCCAGTTCTCAAGTTAAATCTTCTTATCTGAGATGGCGATACATATATATCTTGATCTGAAGTCAAATAATTTCTGCATCTTAAGAATCCAAAATTATTTGTCTCCATTATTTCTAATATTCCTCTAGCGGAATTAGAGGTATTGATCATTTCCTTTAGTCGTTCTTTCTTTTCTCCAACCTTTTCTTCACTTGCATTTTCTTGATGCTCTTCAACCTTTTCAGTAACAGCTTTTATTTCTTCTATTCTTTCTGCAGGTTTATCAACTGTTTTTGTTTCTTTTTCTACATCGGTTGACTTAGGAGCAATTTTTTCTCTTAGTTCAACCCCATCTTTTTTTATAACATTAGGAGAACTTTTAACTATTTCTTCAATAAGTTCATTTTTTTTCTTTTTTGAAATATTCTTTATCCCTAAATCTTTAGCTAATTCTTTTAGCTCAGTTAAGGTTTTCTTTTCGTAAAATTCTGCTGTCAAAATGACACCTCCATATTTTTTTAATGGAATCAACAAAGGAAACAATAGAAATGAAAGTATAAGGTTAATTATATCTAAATCTAAAATATATGAGTCTTATAAACTTATTAATTTACAAATCTTGAGTTGTTACATATTTGAATTTTTTGCAATATACCAAATATCGGCGTGCAATTAAAATAAATAAACACAATAACATTAAGAGGAATATTAGCAATTCATAAACCCCATTTTATTGATCCACTATCATAAAATCTTCTTTGTTTTGATTTATTAGTACTGAAAATATTTAGAAATGACTAACAAGAAAGACTTTGGTCTTTTGAGCATTTATTCTGTACTAAACATAATTTAGCTTCAGTAACATTTATAATACAATTAGCATTTATATTATGCTTTATTAGAAACATATTTTCAAGTATTTTTTTTCATATATATAATTATTGAGTAATAATGATAATTTTATTCACTATTTATATACAAAGTATATAGTTTTTCAAATAAAATAGTCCGTTACTTTTTATTGATACACGTAACTTCTTAAGTTCTATTTTAAGATAACTAAGAAAAAGGTTTAACAAGAACATTTCTTGTTAAACCTATAAATTTACATGTATATTATTTATTATCTATAGCTGCACCTATAAAGTCTTTAAATAGTGGGTGCGGTCTATTAGGTCTTGATTTTAATTCTGGATGATATTGAACAGCTACAAACCAAGGATGGTCTGCTATTTCTACCACTTCTACTAATCTTCCATCTGGAGATGTTCCAGCTATTCTCATTCCTGCATCTGCTATCGAACTTCTGAACTCATTGTTGAATTCATATCTATGTCTGTGTCTCTCATATATTAAGCTATCTGAGTAAGCTAACTTTGAGAAAGAATCTTCTTCTAATTTACATGGATATAACCCAAGTCTCATAGTTCCACCAAGATCTTCTACATCTTTTTGCTCTGGCATTAAATCAATCACTGGATAATTAGTTTCTGGATTAATTTCTGATGAATTAGCTCCAGTATATCCAAGAACATTTCTAGCGAACTCAATAACAGCGCATTGCATACCTAAACATATACCAAGGAATGGCTTTTTGTTTTCTCTAGCCCATCTTATAGCTTCTATCTTACCTTCTATACCTCTATCTCCAAAACCTCCTGGTACTAAAACCCCATCAACACCTGAAAGTAAGGTATTTACGTTATCTGCAGTAACATCAACTGCATTTATCCATTCTATTTCAACCTTAGAATCATTATGTAATCCACCGTGATTTAAAGCTTCAACTACAGAAATATATGCATCATGAAGCTCTACATACTTACCAACTAAAGCTATCTTAGTTACTTTGGAAAGATTTTTTATTCTATCTACCATTTGAGACCATTGTGAATTATCAATGTCACAGCATCCTAAATTTAACTTTTCAACTACCAACTTATCTAAACCTTCATTATGTAACATAAGCGGTACTTCATATAAATCTTCTGCATCAAGATTTTGTATTACTGATCTTCCATCTATATTACAGAATAAACCTATCTTATTCTTAATATCATCTGATAAAGGCTTCTCTGCTCTACAAACGATAATATCTGGTTGTATACCAATTCCTGTCAATTCTTTAACTGAGTGCTGAGTAGGTTTAGTCTTTAACTCTCCTGCTTTTCCTAGGTATGGCACTAGTGTAACATGTATAAAGCATGCATTTTCTCTACCTACTTCATACTTAATTTGTCTTATAGCTTCTAAAAATGGAAGTGATTCAATATCCCCAACAGTTCCGCCAATTTCAGTTATTACTACATCTACATCCTTTTCTTTAGCTACTCTATAAACACGGTTCTTTAATTCGTTAGTTATATGAGGAATTACTTGAACTGTTCCACCTAAGTATTCGCCTTTTCTTTCCTTAGAAATAACAGACCAATATACTTTTCCTGTAGTTACATTTGAGTTCTTAGTCAAATTTTCATCGATAAATCTTTCGTAATGACCTAAGTCAAGATCTGTTTCAGCTCCATCATCTGTTACGAACACTTCTCCATGTTGATATGGGCTCATAGTACCTGGATCCACATTTAGATACGGATCAAACTTTTGTATTGAGACTTTTAACCCTCTATTCTTAAGCAATCTTCCTAAAGACGCAGCAGTGATTCCTTTACCTAATGATGAAACTACTCCCCCTGTGACAAATACATACTTTGTGGTTCTCTTGCTCATACTTTTTCCTCCTAAGAATCTATTTAAAAAAACTATTGACACTGTAATAATTATTTATTATAATAGTTATTACCCACCATTTAAGATGGATAATTGTTGTCTTAAACACAATGATAGTATTTTATCACATATCAGATTCTTATTCTAGTCTTTTTTTTATGTTTTTATAGCATTTTTTCTATTTCTTCTTCAACATATAGATATTTATCTCTGAATTCCTTATTTATTAAAAACTTTTCTTCGGCCTTTTTTACATTATAATTAATACTTCTAGAAGACTTAGCTCTCAATATGTTTAACAATTCTTCTTTTTTTATACAGTCATACTTTTTCATCAATAACAAAAGCATATATTTATTTTCTCTGCTTTTCAAAAAATCTTTATGCTCATTTATGTTAATTCCATGATATTGGCATAACAACTCAATTATCTTATAGTATCTCTCATACAATTTCCTCACCTCTACTTTTATTGTAATTATTGCCATTTAACTTGCTAGTTAAACTTCTTTTACCTAAATTTATATTTTTATATTATGATGAAAATTTAGTATCAAAATAGATTTTGTTTTTTTACTGTATATCAATAAAGACTTGTAAAACCTTTAAAATTCTAGATTTACTCTGCATAAAAACCTTATAGTTGTCTATATGCAAAAAAGATTTAGAATTAATTGTAGATAATTCCTGCAATAAGAATCATCTAGTAAAAAATCCTAAATCTCTTCATAATTTTGATATGTTATACTTATTTATCTTTTAAAACATATACTAAACACAAAACTTTTCTATATTGTTTATGTCTATGTTTAAGAATATTGTTGAAATTAATTGGTTATACAGGAGACGCTATATGAGCGAGCTATTAGAATTAAATGATTTTTTCAGATGGAATGGCTCTAAAAAATCGCTAATCGTTCTTCATTAGTGATTTTTTTACGCATCTGCCTTTTCTGAACGTATGTGAAGAAATTCTGGCAGGCGATATAATTTTATTTTTTACTTTTTAATTCAGACATCTTTTTTATTTTCTTAAATTTAAGATATGAGAGATTTATAAAAAGTATTAATTATTAAAAAGTAAAACTGTACTGTTCGAACGTAGTGAGTTTACAGTTTTAGCCATGTAATATGAAAAAATCATATTGATTCTTTGCGTAAGCTTATTAAAGCGTCGGATGATTAACCAATTAATTTCAACACAGTGCTTTAACAGCGCCTTGTTCCCTAAATCAGCATGCTTAAAAACCTTGTTATAGGTTAGTTTTTTGTCTTTATATTTATTTTCAGTTGAGTATTATTACTTTCTTGGCCACTTACACTTAAATTGTAATCAATAAACACATCTCCACCATGCTCATCTATATCTATCTTCAACTCTTTAGTATCTATTTTAAGCTCTAACATCCCATAAGGGGTATTATAAAGACTTACTGAGCTATTATCTTTTTGAAAATTCATCTTAGTGGCAGTAGTGCCTTCTCTTTCAAGAATCAACTCATTAGAAGTTATAGATATTTTAGTTTTTGTTCCTTCCATGCCTGATATTTCTGTTTCATCATACGTTGCTTCGTATCCATCTTCTTTAATTAAAAACTCCCCTGGAGTTACTACTTCAATTAGATCTTCTTTATCAGCTGGCACTTGATTACTTGCTATTGAAATTATTGCCTTCTTCTTCATTTTTTCCTCCTAGCTTACATACGCTTTTTTTGCATCGTAAGCATATTAATTTACAACTATATAATAGTTTAATAATTTTAAGTCCTTTATTCAAGTGTTATATGAAATATTTATTTATAAAAAAGTCGCTGAAGCGAACTTCTTCAGTGAGCTTTTTTAACGCATCTGCCTTTCCGAATGTATATGAGGAAAATCTGGCAGGCTACATATTCTTATTTTTTTATTCTTTAACTTATACTATGTCTTAAGTCTGTTCGCATAATTATCCACAGATATAATTGAGATATAATTTCCTAGAGAATAAAAATATAAGGTCCTATTCCAAAACAAATTAATAGTTGGAAACAGAACCTTGTATTGCTATATTTTTTTTATAATATCATCGAATATTTCTTTTATTTTAAACTTGAATACAACCTTATCGCTAGAGCTGTCTTTACCTAATTTACCTTGGTTATCAACTTCGTCATACTCTTTGTCTGTTAAAACTCTTTTCATTTGCTTTTCTGTTTCATCATAGGAAACTTGTCCCTTTGTTATATCAATAAAGCATAAAGGAGGAAACATAACACACCACCAATTTTGTCCTTTTCCTGATCCAATGATAACTCTGTAAGCCTCATAATTACCTTGTGGCAATGTTATATTACCATAAGTTTTCACTGGAAAGTTTTCATGATCTAATGTGCTATTTACCTCATAGGTATAGCCGTTATCCTTTATCACTTTACTTGCTATCTTCTTTATTTGTTCATCGTTTTCCTTTAATATCTTCCTTGATTCATCTATGGATTTTGAATCTTTTAACTTTGGAGTTATATATTTTAATATTTCATCTCTTACCTTAAGTTTTAGCTCTTGATCCTTTTTATCATCACTATTTGCTATTACATGGAACCTTATCAATTTATCTTTTATTTCCTCACTTACAGAACTTCCGTCTTCCTGACCATATACAGTTATCTTGTTTAAAGTATTATAGGAAAATATTCCTATAGTTAATGAAAATATAATAGTCACAATAAATAATATTTTTTTCATAAAAAATCAACCCCCTGACACTTGTAATTATTGCCAAAGGGTTTTCCATTTATACATTTTTATTTTAAATTGTTCTAGTTATATATACATCTCTATATCTTTCTTTCATCTTCTCATAGCAATTTTGAGCTTTTACCATATCTTCAAAGAAAGCAAAAACTGTAGGACCACTACCACTCATCAATGTTCCTAAACAACCCAAGTTAATCATACTATCTTTTATTCCTTTTATTAACGGGTGCTTTCTGATAGTTACATTTTCTAGTACATTCTTCATATTCTCAGCTACAAATTTTATATTACCGCAGTTCATTTCATGGATTAAATTATTTACTCTAGGATGCTTATATATACGTTTTATATCTAGTAATCCATATACTTCTTTAGTAGAAACACCAAATGGCGGTTTAACAACAACTAATATATAATTTTTAAAAGGCTTAAGAGGCTTGATTTGTTCTCCTATCCCTTCACAAAGTGCTGTTCCACCTTTCATGCAGTAAGGTACATCAGCACCTATTTGGAGCCCTAAAGCTAAGAGTTCTTCTTCAGTTGCATTGATTTCAAATATATCATTCATACCTTTAATTACAGCAGCAGCATCTGTACTTCCACCAGCCATACCTGCAGACATAGGTATTTTTTTTATTATATCAATTTTAACTCCGTTTGAAATATTATACTTTTCTTTAAATAGTTTAGCGGCTTTATAGCAAAGGTTCCTACTGTCAGTTGGTATAAATGGGTTATCACAAGTTATAATTATATCATCACAGCTCAATTCTTTATTAATATGAATAACATCATATAAATCAATTGTTTGCATTATCATCCTTAATAAATGATAACCATCCTCTCTTTTACCAACAACATCTAAGGCTATATTTATTTTAGCATAAGCTTTTAGTATCATTTATTTTCAACCCTTCCCCTTGTTCTATAATAATTATATATTTTATCGCAATAAATGCAATATATAGTTTGATGGGATTTTATCTTATATAATTAATAAAATAGGTTTAAATTGGGTTTAAAATAATATAAAAAACAACAGTTATAGCTAAAATTAAGCTATCACACTGTTGTTTTTATAATAAGTCTCTTTGATGATTTTATTATAGATGATATATTTTTATATATGAACTACATTTTCTAATTCAATTAAATCAACAACTTCAACAACTTCATCAGACTTACCTTTGATATAATTAACCAATCTTTCAAATCCTTCAAAAAACACAACTATTACATCACCAGGAATTGAATCATTTAAGGCATTATCTAATGCTACTACTTCATCAAGTATTACATGTATATCTTTTTCTAACTTATATTCCAATGCTCCTTTTAAGAGTATATCAGCAACTTCTCCTTGCCTCCGTCCTCTTTTATCAAGATCTTCTTTTATATATATCTTATCTAGAAACTGAGCTGATATGGCACCTAATCTTTGTATGCTATCATCGCTCCTATCACCTGGAACACCAATCACTCCTATTAATCTATTATGAGGCATACTTTTTAACGCATCTAAAACACAGGTACATCCATCTATATTATGCCCATAATCTAAAATCACCTTAGTTCCATTAATATCATACTCATTGAACCTTCCTGGATTGGAGTTTTCATCACCGAAGAAGGTTGTTAACCCTTTAGCAATTATAGCATAATCCAAATTTATACCCACTAATGCGCTACATGCTGCTAAACAATTATATATATTATACTTTAAATTTCCGTTCTTAGTTATAGGAATATCTTTTATCATACATATACTATATCTTTTATTATTATTTTCAACATATATAGCCCCATCGGAGGCATAAACAACAGGATTACCTTGCATGATATTTCCTTTAATATATGGGTTATTTCTATTCATAGAGAATAATATCTTCTTTTTATCTTTTATTCTATCTAACACCTTAATACTCCATGCATCATCTACATTTATAACAGAATACCCTTCTTCTTTAACAGCTTCAGCAACTAAAGCCTTTGCAAAAGCTAGTTGTTCCATTGTATCTATGTTATCTATACCAAGATGGTCTTCAGTGATATTTGTTATAATACCTACATCTGCAGCATCATAAGCTAATCCATTTCTAACAATTCCACCCCTAGCAGTTTCAAGCACCGCTACATCTACATCTTTATTTAACAATACCGATTTTGCGCTTTTAGGACCAGTATCATCACCAGTATCAATATATTCTCCGTTTATAACTACTCCTGAAGTAGTTGTCATTCCAACACTATATCCCACAAGACTTATTACATGAGCTATTAATCTAGTTGTAGTAGTCTTGCCATTAGTACCAGTTACAGAAATAACTGGTATATTTTTTAAATTTCCTTCATACATCATATCTACAATCGCTCCAGCTACATCTCTTTCTTTGCCGAAGGTTGGATAATGATGCATTCTAATTCCAGGAGCTGCATTTACCTCAACTATGATTCCCCTACCTGAAATTGGTTCTGATATATTTTCTGTACATATATCTATTCCACAAATATCTAACCCTATGGTTTTTGCCACTCTAATACACAGCTTTATATTTTCTTCACATATCTCATCAGTACAATCTATGGATATACCTCCTGTAGATAAATTAGCATTTTCTCTCAAAAACACTCTTTCACCTTTCACTGGTATAGATGAAATATTAAAACCTTGCTTTTTTATACAGCTAATTAAACATTCATCCATCTTCACTTTTGTTAATGGTTTTTCATGCTTTTCTCCTCTTCTAGGATCGCTATTTAAATTTCTTATTAAATCTTTAATGTTAGCACTTCCATCTCCTATTACAAAAGGAGGTAACCTTTTTGCAGCAGCTATGACTTTATTGTTTACAACACAGACTCTATAGTCTTCTCCTTTTACATACTTTTCGATAAGTATATCTTTATAATCATCATTTATAACTTTATAAGCTTTGAGCAATGACTTTTGATCAGTTATATTAAGTATAACCCCTTTGCCTTTGTTTCCAAATTGGGGTTTTAACACTACCGGATATCCTATATCATCAGCTTTCTGCAATAAATCTATAGTATTAAACACTTTTTCACCTATAGCGACAGGAATAAATTGTGCTTTTAAAAGTTGCTTCGTAAGCATCTTATCACAAGCTATATCAGCTCCTATGCATCTAGTAGAATCCCCTAAGGCTGCAGCTATAACCCTCCCTTGCTTCCCGTATCCTATTTGATACATTCCGCCATCTCCAAGCTTAATAACTGGAAGTTTTCTTTTTTGAGCTGCATCACAAATAGCTTTAGTACTTGGTCCCATCATCTCTTGTGACATTGTTTGCTTTAAGTATTCTAATCTTTCTTCTAAGTTAATTGGTTTTTGCTCTATCAAAGAATTTATTAAATCTATGGCAAGATATATAGCTCCTAATGCCGTATTTTTATATTCATATTGGATTATCATATAATATAGGTCATCTTTTATCTCTCGGGCTTTCCCATAAGCTACATCTATACCTAATATATTTTGAATAGCAATAGTAATATGTTCGCATATATGAGCAAGATATGTACCTTCTTTTAATCTTGTTACAAAACCATTATCCTCATCAATTCCACATCTATGCTTATTTAATTCTGGTAACATCTTTACAAGAGTATCATTAAAATTAGGAATATCTTTACTTGGAATCTCACAATAACCTTCCAAATCAACATCTGCTCTTATGCATTTTTTATGGGAATATATGTTTTTCCCATCATAAACTATTTCTTTAATAAGCTTCATTTTAATTACTTTCCTCCTCAAAAGGTGCCTTACTAACTAGATCAAATCTATGTCCTTTAGCAAGAACATGCATTTTTACATTAAAAATACTAAGCAAATCATCTTGATGCTGCTCAGAAACATTTGTATATGTTATTTCGCTTCCATCCAAAATATACACAGCACCTGAACCTATAACTTTAAGGTGATCATCCCTACGTATAACTATAGCTGTATCCTCATCAATACCTATTCCTAAAGCTTGAGGATTTTGCGCTACTCCAGCTAAAAGTCTCCCTATTCTTCCTCGCTGAGAAAAATGCTGATCTACTATTATATTTTTCACAAGTCCAAGACCTGGAGACATTTTTAACGTACATTTTCTAGGAGATTCTTCGTCATCACCAGTCACAATCATGGTGTCACTCATAACAGATGCTCCTGCTGAAGTCCCAACCATATAGCAACCTCTTTCAGAAGCACTAATTATCTCCTGATATATTGGCGTTCCTCCAATTATACTTGTTATTCTTAACTGATCTCCTCCAGTAAAAAATATGATAGAAGCTTCTCTTACTATATTTATATTTTTTTGAAGAGAACAATCATCTCTATGTTTCACATCCAATATCTCTATTTTTTTAACACCTAATTCCGTAAAAACTTTTTTATATTTATCTTTTGCCTCTTCGGGGTTTTCTGTAGCAATAGTAGCCACAGCCAACACATCATTTTCTTTATTTATTTTAGAACATACATATTTCAATATCTCTTTATTTCCCTCTTTATCTTCTGCTCCTCCTATAATGATTAAATTTCCTTCAGATTTTATATTCACAAAAAAATCACCTCTAATCATTCATTTTTTTATTTTAACCATGTTGTTTAGATTTATTCATTTGCCCAGTTGCTTCCACAATAGACATATTAACTATCTTTTTATTTTCATCGTTATAACTTATATATATAAATTATTATTTTATAAGGCAACAGTAATTATATTTTTACCTACCACTATACAAAAAATACTTTCAATTTTTAACACCTGATTTATTTATCAATTAGTACTCAATCAAAAATTTTCGCAGTAAAAAAATGAACTTTTAAGCATACTTTCACTTAAAAGTTCATTTATAAATAAATATTAATAATCTACAAAAACTATATTACAGCCCTTCCAGGAATTATAAGCTTTTGATTTACACAAATCGAGTCTGGTCCTTCTAAATTATTTATCTTTAACAATTCAGCCATTGTAGTATTAAACTTCTTAGCCAAACTCCAAAGAGTATCATGCTTCTGTACAGAGTATATTGTTACAGATGCTTTCTTTCCTGCAACTTCGCCTTCTTTTTCCTCTACCTCTGAAATATATTGTTTTTTGCTCAAAAGGTACACTTTAGCGCTTGCATTTATAACTGCCTTTATAGCAATTGTATGTGCTTCTATAGATGCCTGAATACTTTCTATCCATGCTTTCACTATAGATTTCATATCATCCTTTATATCTTGTATATCTACATTTGTAGTGAACGGAATTTCAGACTTCATATTTGCAACATTATTTTCTGCGTCAGCAGTCTTGTATATTACATTAATATTTACAATACCATCGATAACAACCTTATTATCAACAATTTTGTTTTCTAATGAAACTACTTCTCCTGTGGTACTTAATATTTGTAATGGCTCATTAGAATTTTCTTCCGGCTCTAAATTGTCCTTTATAATAGTCTCATTACTTCCTTGACCATGTAACACAGTCATCTCTACATTATCTTTTTTTAGTTCCATATTTCTAACTGGAGAATATGCATCTTCAATTATTTCTAAATCATCTTTGCTATATACTTTTAATTGTCCACCTAGTAGCACTTCAATATCAAGAGTTCTAGCTTCACCTAAGTCATCTTGACTAATACTGTATTCAGTTCCTGCAACTCTGAATTCACCATCAGTAAGCATAGTTGAAGAAACACTCTCAGCATCTTCTTCCTTTGTTAAAAACAAGTCATCCTCTATAGGAACTAATTCTCTCGAATCTGTAGCTTTATATAATAAATCTAACTTACAGTAACAAGATATTTGAACTCTACCATCTAAAGCCCTTATTTCTTTTTTATGGAGCTGCACATTTATTTTGATGATCTTTCCTATCTGTGGTTTATCCATTCCAATTTGTAAGCTTGCTTTAGTTGATAAATCAAAACCTTTTTCATAAACAAGCTTATCAAATGCTTCAACTTTCTTTTTAACTTCAATATCGCCAGAACCTTCAATATCTTTTACAAATTCAAAGTTATCTTTCTTGTACACAGTGCATTTTGTTGAAAAAATACATTCTAAGCTAACTTTTCTTTCATTTATTATGTTTGAATTAATATGTTCAACTTCACTTTCTGCATCGCATACCATTCTATGTTCAGCGCCAGCAACATCAATATAGTTTGCAAACTTATCGCTATAAGTAATTGTATGGACTCCTAATCCTTCATCTTCTTTAGCTAAATAGATTACATTGTACTCCACTTGACCTTCAACATAAACCCTTTCTTGTACTACTTCCTTATTAGTAATAACAGGTTTAGCCTCTACAGTAAGTATTCTCACCACATCCGGATGGGTATCCGGAATTAAGTATTCACCTTTCAATACTGCATCAGATGAGCTTATACTGAAAAGTCTTTCATATTCGATATTTTCTTTTATCACATCTAATCCTGCCAAATTCATCCCTCCCATAATATACCTACTATAATATATACACTGGAGGATTCAAAATTATGATTAAATATTTATATAAATTTGCTTAATTATTTCTGCAAATTTTGTCGAAATTAAACGAGTTTTTTTTACATTTTAGGTTGACAAGTTAAAAAATATGTCGTATTATAAAAGAGGTTATTGACCATATAACCTCTCATAAATTCTCAATACCCTTTTATACCATAGTTGAAAGATGGAAACCCACCATCTTTCTTTTTTTGTTTTATTTGTAAACGTTTAATTTAATTATAATTTAAAAATAAAATCTTAATTTAATATTTATCTTATATAATACAAAAAAAACTAAAAACCCCGTCGGGATTTAAAGTTTATAGTTATGAATCATATATCACAAAATAAATTAGTTATATAATTGCAACATATTCATACATGTATAACTTCAAATCCACAAAACGGGGTTTTTAATTATCCTTTAAATACAAGCTGTACAGTCTTTGTCAATACATCTGAATAACTATATGTCACAGTCCTTTGGGTGTCAGTTTCTAATCTAATAACAAAAATACTTGGGTACACACTCTCAAGTACACCATTATTAACTAGAACCTTTCTTCGTCCTCCATTAGCTCTAAGTATAACTTTTTCACCAATATGACCTTCTATGTCTTTCCTTATGGAAGATAATGTCTTACTCTTTTCCATATGAACACCCTCTTTCCTATTATATTATACCTCTAAATAACCTAACTGTCAAATTAACCAAATATTTTATCACTATTTGTTTTGTTTTGTCAATGTAAAATTTCTATTAATATTTTATGAATTTTTCACATCTTTCTATAGTTTCTTCATAAAAGTGAATTTTATTCTTTCTATCTATATTTTTCTTTATAAACTGTTGTATTTTTATGTAAACCAACTTTATTTATTGATTTAATTCACGTAAAAGCTTAATAGTTCGGCTATCAATTGCAGCAAAAAATAAAAAGTGCCTTTTTATTATAGACACTTTCTTTTTAACAAAGTATTGCTAATATTTTATTAAGACTGTCATTTACTAAAATATATTTTAATTAAGCTGCATAACCTTTTTATGTTTTAGAACTTTTTCTAGAGCATCATTATAAAAGTATTGACTTAGATTTTGCTTCATAATATCTAAGAAGGCCTCTATTGATGAATTTGAAATATCTATCTTTATCTTTATGTCGTATACCTCCATAATTAATTCTCTTGTTCTATAACTAAATCTAATATCAGTTACTTCATCCCATTTTATAACTTCTGTTGTTTTAAATATATTTATATATTGTATTTCTTTATCAGTTATATTTATATCAACATTTTTCCAATACAACACCATATACGATCCTACACAAAGAAGTATTGTAGACAACAATGTAATAAAAATATTTTCCTTTGCAACATTTATATAGCTACCTAAAAGGGATATTAAAGTAGAAAATGAAATAAGAACAATTCCATAAATACAGTATAGTTTATTTACTCTAATATTCAAGTTATTTGCATTCATATTTTTAACCTCAGAAGAATTTAGATACATTGATATACTCTTTATCAAAGCCCCTATTGATATTAAAGCTATTATTATCACTTCACCCACTCCTTAAAAACATATATATTTATATAATTATTTCTATACACATTGTAAAATTCCTTCCAATATTTTACAAAAGATCTTTTTATTTAAAAATTTCAAAGAACATTAAAATATTTCGTATTAGCAGTGATGAAAACTTTATACTTTCCTATACAGCAATAAAGCAGCTCCAACTAGGAACTGCTTTACTTTTTAGCTTGTAACTATATATCACCAAGATATGTAAATACATTCTTATTCTAATTCTTTATATAGCAAAGCTTATAAAGAATTACTATTTAAGACCATTTTCATAGCTTTCTATAATTTTCTTAACCATGTATCCGCCTACTGAACCATTTTCTCTTGAAGTCAAGTTACCATTGTAGCCTTCAGTTAAGTTAACACCTAGTTCTCTTGCTGTCTCAAACTTAAATTGACTTAATTTATCTTTTGCTTCTGGAACTAAAATTCTATTTCCTCTGCTTGCCATGATAATTTCCTCCTTAACATAATTAATTTTTATTACACTAATATATTGCTCAGAATAAGGATTCTTATTATATATATCTATTGGAAACTAATTTATCTTTATCCATTATTACAAATAACATCTTTATCTTCCATCTAAGTCTTATAGTTAATTTAAATTTAGCCAATGTTTATAAAAAAACAAATCAACCTTTCTAAAAAATGTATAAAAATCTTTTCTTAAATATATCTAATATTTTTATCTCTTAAAAATTTTTCATAAAACTTTAATTAATCTATATGTTTAAATTTCTAAGAACATATTATAAATTCAAACATATATTATACTATAAGGCTTATTTATATGAGGCTTTTAAGCAAGTTTATTAGTGCCGTGTAAATAACTTTCATTTATACGCTGCTATAATGGACAACTATACTACTATTACAACTATTACAACTAATAAACTTCAAACAATATGATAAAATTATGAGGTGTAAATAATGGCATATAGTAATAATGATAAACAAAAGACCCCTTCAGATGTATATGAATTACTTCAAATACTAATACAAAAACAAGAACAATTCGAAGCTCAATTGCAGAAACAACTTCAGGAACAAGCTCAATTACAGAAACAACTTCAAGATCAAAAACAACTTCAAAAACAACTTCAAGATCAAGATCAAAGACAACTTCAGGATCAAGACCAAAAACAACTTCAAGGCCAATCTGACTATGAAACTGATAGCGTTACTTTCGGTGATATAGGTAACAATAGAAATAAAGTAACAGTTAAAGTAGATAATTATGCAATAGCAGTATTAGCTTTAGTATTTTTACGTTTCTCAAAAGGAAACTTGGAAGATGACGATCTTAAAGGCTATCTTGATGCTTTAATCACAAAGAGCAGTTTTTCAGAATAAACAATTTATATTTTCAATAGGTCTAGGGGTTTTCCCTAGACCCTTTATATTCCAATAAATTTCAAAATCAAAACTTAAACAACATCCATTTACAAGTGCACATTTCGTACTTAATCTCATATAATCTTTCATCGCCTGCAATTGAGCTTTGACAAATGAAAATAAGCATATCATTTCCTGCTATTCGTTCCTTATACGATTTAATTATCCTATCAATTTTAATTACATAATCTTTCTCTTCATTAACCTTAAATCTTACAGGATGAGGTTTACCATTTATATCAAACCAAGCTACCATTTCAATACTTTTAGCAACAATCTTCAAAATCTCACCACCACGCACATATGTTCGTATATATTTTATCAAAATACTTTTTTATTATCAATAATTATTATGGATTATTTGTAAATATTATCCTATATCTACAACTCATACAAAATAAATAATAAATATGAACAAGTGCTAAATGGCATCAATGCTACAATAATACAAAATCCCCAACATACCTTATATTTAAAGTAATATTGGGGATTCTTTTTTTATAAATGTTTTTTTATAGCTCTTATCCATTGTTTTGCTTTTAATAAACAATCTTCTTTATCTTTCTTTAAAGGATCTTCGAAGGCGATCTCTCCTACAAAGTCATTTGCTTTTAATTTTTCTTTAAAATCCACAAAAGTCTTTCCTTCTTTTCCTCCACCATGACAGCAAAACAAAGCGATTTTTTTATTTTCAATTTGATACTTTTCTAGAAATGTATTGAACACAGGTGCAAATCTACTTGCCCATACTGGAGTTCCTAGAACGATAAGCTCATATTTATATAAATCTACATTTATTGGTTCAATATCCGGTTTATCCTTAAACATAACCTGCTTTCCACCCCATAAATATTTTCTAAATCCACCTGTAGGTATTTGTTTAACCGGTTTTATTTCAACTATATCTCCGTCTAACTCTTCGCTAATAGTTTCTGCAATAAACTTAGTGTCACCTTCTAGCGAATAAAAAACTACTAAAGCCTTCATTTATAACAACTCCTATAGTCTAATTTTTAAAACTCATACTATATTTCTCAAACCTATCAATATATTCTAACACATATATTCTCTTTTCATCTTCATTGAATAGCAAAATTGCGTAATCATTTTTATTTGGCTTAAAATAGTATAAAGTCTTCTCCCGTACTTGCGGAATATATTTATTAAACTCAACTTTCTCATTATTATTAACTGATAGACAATCTTTAAACTTATCTACAAACTCATTTACTTCATCTTTACTTTCTTTATCAACTAACTTCCACTTACTAAAATCCTTTAGTTTTTTAGCGTTATTTTCATCATATTCTAAAACTGAGTACGCTCTTCCTTCTGCTGGCATCCTCTGTATATCAGACATAATTTTGATTTCATGCTTTGGTTTCGGCACATCTATGCTGAAGTTATTCTTTAGAGTAGATCTTACGCTAGAAAAGTATTGGTATACATTAATAATTTGAAATGAAAAAAAAGCTACCATAATAAATAAGATAACAGAAATACCTTTAGATGGCTTCCTCATATTCCCTCTCCATTTTTATTAATTAAGTAATATACAATTTTATTAACTTTTATAAATTCTCTCATAAACTTTATAAGCACTTTAAAGATAATTTCCTAATTGACCTGTTAAATATAAGTGTGTTTTATTGAAGGTGAGTTATTTCGTAGATATTTTCGAATGAAACTTTTTGCATCTGTAACATTTTAAAAAGCAACTAGATCGGGGTAATCTAGCTGCTATTTATTAGGGGATCAATAACATTAAACGCTCTTTTGTTAATGGCATTTTGCTAACTTATTCATTTCTAAATCCTATGATATTATTATAAACAATAATTATTAATAAATTATATCTTTTGTGATAATAATGTGTTAATTATTATTAACTTTTTAATATAATTTCCATAAAAAATACAAGGTTTTTGTACATAACTACAAACCATATTTTTAATATAAAAATTACTAAAACCATTGTTCAAAAGCTCTATAAAAACTTGTCGTAATACATGGATATGCTGACCTTTATAAATTATAACTATGAAAAGTTAATATGAATCTTGTTCCAACTCCTAATTTACTTTTCGCCTCTATAATACCATTATGTGATTCTATTATTGACTTAGATAAGGCTAATCCAATACCTACTGAATCACTGTTTTTGGAGTTTTTTGCTTTATAAAATCTTTTAAAGATATTGGGTAAATCTTCTTCACTTATCCCTTCACCATTATCATCAATTGTGATTCTTCTATACACTGGATTCTCTTCTAAGCTTATATTAATTGTTCCTCCTTTAGGAGCATGCTCTATGCCATTCTTGACTATATTAATTATAGCTTCTTCTAACCATAATCTATCATGATAGAACAATATATCTCTATCCTCTTTAAAATTTATCATCACTTCAGCTTTATCAGCCTTAGTATCAAGGGCATTTATTGCTTCACTTATGGTCTCATTAAGACTTTGACTTTCTTTATCAAATTCTATGGCTTTAGCATCTAGTTTTGCGAGCTTTAGCATGCTTTGAATAAGCCAATTCATTCTATCTAGCTGATTTTCATTATTTATTAGAAAATTTTGCCTCTGATCTTTAGACAGATCTTTATTTAAAAGTATATCGTTATATACCATCATTGATGAAAGTGGGGTTTTCAATTGATGTGATATATCTGAAAGTAAATCAACCAAGAACTGTTTTTCTTTTTCAAGTTCATTTATATTATTTCTTATAATATCCTTCATTGAATTAAAGGAAACTGCAAGTTTAGAAAAATCTCCTTCTTTGTTTTCATTAATGCTTATATCATACTCTCCTTCAATAACCTTCTTAGCGCCTAGAGTTAATCCTCTTATCCTATTATAAAAAAAGGTATATTGTATATAGTTGAGAGCAAAGAATACAATAGATATCAATAAAAACACCAATATCATAGAATAATCATTCTTTTTAGTGACATTATTCAAGTAAGGAAATAGCTCATTGTCTAAACTTTCAGTAAGCCCGTATTTATTTAAAAGCATCTTCCCCTTTTCCCGTTCCTCATTACTAGTTTCTTTTGTTATAAGAGGAATAATTTCCTTTTCTAATGAAGGCTCCTTATCTATAACTCTAGCTGCTATGCTCCCCACACTCTCTATGTAATCATCTTTTAGATTTTTGTTATATATCTTTATAAAAAATAAAGTTATAAATAAAAATATGATAGTTAATAAAAAAATAATAACTGAGCTTAATTTAAGCTCAGGATTAGAAAAATACTTCTTCATATTAAATTCTCCCTACCCTAAACTAGTAACTTCCTTGTTCCACTTATAGCCAAGGCCTCTCTGGGTAACTATATATTCTGGTTCCTTTGGATTATCCTCAATCTTCTCTCTTATCCTTTTAATATATACAGCTAAAGTATTTTCATCAAAAAAAGCTTCTGACCCTTCTATAAGTTCTTCTAAAATTTTATCTCTCTTCATTAAGTTTCCTGGATTATTTATAAATATTAATAATAACTTATATTCCTGAGCCGTAAGTACTATATCTTTATCATTCTTCACAACTGTTGCACTGGATGTATCTATTACTATATTCCCACTTCTAACTTTATTTCCAAATGACTGATTTTTATTTGACCTTCTAAGAAGAACCTTAACTCTTGATAAAAGCTCTCTCACTCTAAAAGGTTTCGTTATATAATCATCCCCGCCAATTTCTAGTCCTAAAACCACATTTACTTCTTCATCTAACGCAGTTAAAAACATGATTGGAATATCACTTTTTTCTCTTAATTCCTTACAGAGCTCATATCCGCTTCCATCAGGTAAATTCACATCAAGTATTATTAAATCTACATTTTCATCATTAAAAAGTTTTCTACCTTCTTGTAAGGTTGAAGCTCTAAATACTTCATAGCCTTCGTCTTTAAGTGTAAATTCTATACCAAGAGCCAGCGACTGATCATCTTCTACTAACAGAAGTGTACTTGCCATTATATGCACCTCATTAAATAATATTCTTTATATACAATTATATAGAAACACCATAATTCTGCAAATCTTCACTATTATCTTTAAAATTACTGTTAACTACTTCTTTTGCAAAAAACATTAATCCTATACATAGATATACAACCTTAATTATTTCCATAAACTTATTCATAGTAATTTCTCCTTTGTTATGTGCTTTTATTATTTTTAATTACTCTCTTTATCTATGTTTTAATTATATAGTTATCCTATACTTTACTCTATAAATGGGAACTTACAGAAAAGGAGCTTGTCTTACAGATCTGTAAGACAAACTCCCACTACCTTTATTTATAACTTACTATATATTATAAGCACCTACTAATACAAACTCTTTTGCTTATTCTACCTTCACATCTAACTTACCATCATCATCAATTTTATTTATAACTACATTCACTTTTCCTCTATAACCTTTTTCTAAATACCCAACTAGATAATGCTCATAGTAATTGCCTTTACTATCTTTATATGTCAACAATATTTGATCTTCACTCTTAAGCTCACTAGTGTCCACCTTATATTCCCAAAACTTTTTAGGCTCTAACTGTGAAATACTTTGTATTGTACCATTAACTTTATATCTCAATTCTAAGTTATTTACAGTTTTATCTGATTTATTATTAATATCTATTTTATACCTACTACTAAATTTCATAATGTCAATAGCTACTAGGACCAGAACTACAACCATACCTATTAAAATTTTATTTTTCTTATTCATAGATCCTCCTATTTGTATTTCTATTCCTCTCTTATAGCTTCTATTAAATTAGTTTTCTTAATTCTTGAAAGTGGAGAAAGTACAGATAAGTACCCAATTATTAATGCTGCAATAAATGATATAATCATAGCACCAATAGGTATCTTCCATGCAAACTCTCTCACATCTGCAATAGCCTTATACAACAAGTATGACAATCCACAGCCTATTATGGAGCCATATATTGTTCCAGCTACAGCATACAAAATACCTTCCAGCACAATCATCTTTTTAAGTCCTTTTTGAGTAAGTCCTATAGATTTAAGTGCTGCAAATTCTCTCTTTCTTAGAATTATATTTGTAGTTATGGTATTTATTATATTTACTGAACTTATAAGAGAAATTACAGTAATGAATCCATATATCAATATTTGTACCATTAGAGTACTTGCTTTCTCTCTTTTGTTGCCATTTATTTGATTGTATACGTAAAGCGAATTATTAGATTTAGCAAGATTCTCTATTTGTTCCTCTGCAGTTTTATCTGCCTTTATATCTTTAATTTTTATTAATAGAGAGGTTGGTTCAATCTTATCCTTCTCTATAAATTTTTTAGTAAGCGCTTCTGTTGTAATAAACTTTAATCCATTAGCTGTACCACTATTATCAAAAGGATCAGTTGATACTATTCCCATAACCTTAACAGTTACTACTTTTCCTTCTCCAAATTCCTTTGGTTTTACCTCTGCCTCAGATTGGTTTGGAACATTAGCTATTTCATCATACTGTATTGAAATCTTATCTCCAACTTTTATATTTGCTATAGGTCCTAGATATTTTTTCTTAGTTGCTTCATTATATATTTTATCTTTCTTTATTAGGATTACTCCATTTTCCTTCTCTAATTTATCTTTATCAATACTTCCTTCAACTAAGTACTTTTTAGATGCTTCTAAAGATTTATCATCAAACGGCTGAACTGAGGAAGTTACTAGGGTTTGTTCCTTACCATTATAACTTAGGCTTTTATATACATTATCAATATTCTTTACTTCCTTTAATTCCTTGCTGCTATCGATTGCTGCTTTAAAATAATAATATCTATAATTTTTATAAACGTCCTTTACAGAGTTTAGTTTCTTTACCTCTTCAGTCATAGAACTTAGACTAATATTAGTTTTATTTTCATCGTAATCATTATTATAGATTGTGAAATGCATATCTCTTGATTCATTAGGCTCATTGGTTACAGTAAGCGTCATATCCATAAAGGAACTAAAGGTTATAAAAAGCACTATACTTATAACTATAGAAAATACTGTTATTCTATATCTTTTTCTATTTCTCTTTATATTCTTTGCAGCCATAGCTCCTTCAAAACCAAAAAGTTTTTTAATTATTCTATTTTCACTCTTCTTTATCTTTGCTTTTGTTATTGAATTTCTACTGCTTATAGCTAAAAGTGGAGATATTCTTCCCGCAAATATAGCCGGCAATAACGCGGATAGATAAACAGATACAATACCAACTATGAAACTAACTATTAGAATAATTGGGCTTATTACTAGCTTCGTAGCTACTACAGAGTCACTACCTATCATTTTGAATACAAAAGATAGTATAGTTATAGCTATCAGTCCAAATATCAACCCAATCGGTACCGCTATGAAAGCAAGTATAGTGGCTTCCTTAAGCACTATAAATCTTATCTGCTTAGGGGTAGTTCCAACGGCTCTTAAAAGACCAAATTCCTTCATTCTTTCAACAACACTAATTTGAAAAGAGTTATATATAACTGCTACCGTACAAACTACTACAATAGAAACTATTATGACTATAGCTGACAATAATCCTCCCATACCATCATTTTTTGTACCAGCACCTTCAAGTCTCAAGACTGGTCCATTTTCTGAAACCTTTTTCTCGTCTCCTATCTTTGTTAACTCATTTACTGCTTTTCTAAGATTTGTACCTGATTTAACTTGCACTAAAAGTATTGAATCTTCTTTAGATAAATTATCATTCTTTGTAATTATTCTTGCTTTATTTCCGTCTTGAGTAGAAGCGCTATCTTCAAGTATTCCTACAAGCGTATACTCTTTATCGCCAAGATTTACTTTGTCGCCAACTTTTATCGACTTTGATATATAGCTAATAGCCCATCTCTCAACAACAACTTCTTGCTCGTTTTTAGGCATTCTTCCTTCCTTAACTTTAAACGGAAGTAAATCTAATGCCTTATTTGTAGTTACTAATTTATTTGCAATTATATTGTCATTTAATTTTATCTCTTCATCTACTTTATAATATCCATACTTGCCCACCTTAGGATTGTTCACAACCTGTTCAAAAACCTTGTCTGTTACATCTTTATACATGACATGGAAAGACCCATAGTTATCTCTCGCATTGTCTAGTTCAACCTGTTGCATTCCTTTAAAAAACAACCCAATTGTTGAGATTAATGCCACCGACAAAACTATCCCTATTATGGTCAGTAAAGCTCTCTTTTTATTAGCTTTTAGGTATCGGTTAGTTATTTCTTTATAGCTACTTATCATGACTTTCCCCCCTTTCTTCTACTATTATTTGCTTTTCAAAGTTTTATCTGAAACTATCATTCCATCTTCAATAGTAATAACTCTATCAGCCATAGTTGCTATATTTACATCATGAGTTATAAGTATCAAAGTCTGGTTATATTTTCTCGCAGTGAATCTTAAAAGTTCTATAACCTCTTTAGAATTTCTACTATCAAGATTTCCTGTAGGTTCATCTGCTAGTATTATTGAAGGTTTATTTAAAAGAGCTCTTCCAATAGACACTCTTTGCTGCTGACCTCCAGAAAGCTCTGAAGGCAAGTGCCCTCTTCTATCTGTTAGTCCCAAAATCTCAACAATTTCAGCTAAATAATTCTTATCAACCTTTTCATTATCTAAAAGTGCTGGCAGGGAAATATTTTCTTCTACATCAAGCACAGGTATTAAGTTGAAGAACTGAAATATAAATCCTATCTTTCTCCTCCTAAATATAGCTAGCTTTTCTTCTTTATAGTCATATATACTTTCTCCATCAATCACTACTCTTCCACTAGTTGGTATATCTAAACCGCCTAGAAGATGTAACAATGTACTCTTTCCTGAGCCTGAAGCCCCTACTATTGCTACAAACTCACCTTTATTAATAGATAAACTTACATTCTTTAAAGCATCTACCCTGTTATCCCCTTTTCCATAGGTTTTATTTAAACTTTCAACCTTCAATATTTCCATTTAAAAATCTCTCCCTTAACTTTTTATAAATCAATATCTCTTATCATGTTCTAATTATATCCATTATTAGTTTTCTGCTCTATATCAGTACGCTTACAAAATAGTTCTCTGTCTTACAAAACTGTAAGACAAAAGTTTTTGTATTATCTAATCCTTAAATTAACTATATTGAACTCATTACATACTGATTTTAATATGAATAAATAAAAACTTATATAGAAACAATAGTTATATATTTTTTCATCAATGTCCGTTGATTTTCTGTATTTACCATATTTACAGAAGGTTCTTGGAATTACATAGAGTGAACCTTAGAAGGAAGTGTCACATTATTGAATATAAATGATAGTCCAAAAAAACAAAATCCATCAAAAGCTGAATATAACAAAAAGCTTTCAAATTCAATTGATTCAAATATTGAATTATTTAAAGAAATATTTAAAAAGGATGATACCTTTAGGATACGAAATATTCAAAATCAATACCAAAGCAGTATAAGATGTTCTACTATCTTTATTGATGGAATGATAAACGATGATTATATAAGTGAAAATATTATAAAACCTATTTTGAATGCTGATCTTTCTAGAGATAATACAGATAATATCTTTCATAAACTAATGAATCAGATTATACCTTCTAGCGATGTAAAAGAATCTACAGATATATATGAAATCGTAAATTGTATTATAGGTGGTGATACTATACTTCTAGTAGACCACTCCTCATCCGCCCTTATAATTGCTTCAAAAGATTTTAAGGTTAGAGCAATAACTGAACCTACCTCTGAAAAGGCTCTGAGAGGATCAAAGGAAGGATTTACTGAAAGTCTAATCATTAACTTATCATTAATAAGACGAAGAGCTAAAAGTACTAATTTGAAATTCCAATTTAGACAACTAGGTGCAGAAACCAATACAACTATATGCTTATGTTATATAGAAGGTAAGGTTCAAGACAAGATATTAAATGAATTGATTACTAGATTAGATCAAATCAATATTGACAGTTTACTTGATTCTGAATATATCCAAGAAATGATACAGGATGCCCCATTATCTCTTTTTGAGACTGTTGGAAGCACAGAAAGACCAGATGTTGTAGTTGGAAAAATTCTTGAAGGCCGTGTTGCTATATTAGTGGATGGAACTCCTTTTGCATTAACTGTTCCTTTTTTATTCATCGAGTATTTTCAAACTGGTGAGGATTATTATAACAATTACTTTTTTATGTCTTTCAATCGTATTATAAGAATAATTGGTTTCATATTTACAGTAAGTGTTCCAGCACTATATATATCCATAGTGACCTACAACCAAGAAATGATCCCTACCAACTTATTACTCAGTATTTATGCAGCTAGAGAAAATGTGCCTCTACCAACAATTGTTGAGGCTATATTAATGATTTTTAGTTTCGAGGTTTTAAGAGAAGCTGGAACAAGGTTACCCTCTGATTTAGGAGAAGCTATAAGTATAGTTGGCGCGCTAGTATTAGGTCAAGCAGCAGTAGATGCTAGGCTTGTAAGTGCACCTATGGTTATAATTGTAGCCATAACAGGAATAGTAGGACTACTAAATATAAAGATAGTTGGTGCTACCATATTTCTAAGATTTATCTTTCTTTTTTTATCAGCTTTTTTAGGCATTTATGGTTACCTCTTTGGTGTAATAGGATTTATTGTCTATCTCATGAATTTGCGTTCTTTTGGAGTTCACTATATGAATACAGTAGGATCTTTTGATTCTAAATCTATATCCGATTCAACTATAAGAGCTCCTTGGTGGTATCTAAGCTTACACAATTACAAGATTTCTGTAAAAGGTCGTATTAAAGGAAAAAATAGGTGATATAATGAAAATCTCAAAAGCTATTTCAATCTTACTAATACTAATTACTACTTTTAATTTGACAGGCTGTTGGAACTATAGAGAGATAGAAAGTATGGCTATAGTTGCTGGAGTAGCTATTGATAGAAGTCAAACTAGCAAACAATATGAAATGACAGCTGAAATTATCGATATTGAAAGTGGTAAAGATTCAAAATCAGTTCCAAGATATATTACTCTCACTGGTGATTCTATTTTTGATATAGCTAGAAACATGATTACCATTTCTGATAGAAAGCTTTACTGGAGCCATGCTAAGTGCATAATAGTAAGCACTTCTCTAGCAAGAGAGGGCCTTGGAGACATTGTTGACTGGTTTATTAGAGATGCAGAAACTAGATCAGATATGTATCTATTAGTTTCCAGTGAAAAAACCGCTAAGGAAATAATTACTGCTTCACCAACCTCTGGTAAGATTATGTCATTAGAACTCGCTAATCAATTAAAAAATCAAAAACTTGCCTCTAGAGCCCCTATACTTGATCTTTGGGACTTTGCTGATAGCTTAATACAGCAAGGGAGAAGTGCTACTGTTCCAAGAGTCTTACTAAACAGGCAATCTGGCTCCCCAACTCCAAGTATAGATGGAATCGCTGTATTCAAAAAAGATGCTTTAATTGGAATAATTGAAGGAACTGAAACTAAGTATTTACTCTTCGCCACTAATCAAATCAAAGGTGGTCTTTTGCTAGTATATACCGAAAATCAAAAACCACTTACATTAGAAATCTTCCATAGTAAAACTAAAATAAAGCCTGTTTTAAAAGGTGATTCTCTTAATATTAATATTATGACAGAAACTGTAGTAGCTCTCGCTGAAGATCAACCTTTAATTGAATTTTATAAAGAGGAACAGAGAAAACAAATAGAAAGAAATGCTTCTTTAGCTCTTGAAAACTCTATATATAGTTCTATAAGGAAAGTTCAAGAAGAATACGGTAGTGATATATTGGGTTTTGGAACAAAAGTACGGGAAGATATGCCAAAGGCTTGGAAAAAACTATCCACATCCTGGAGCGATAATTTCAAAGATATACCAGTATCCGTTACTTCTAAAATTAAGATAAAGAACAGTGCTACTACCTCTAAACCGATAGAAATAGGTGATTAATATGTTGATAGTAGTTATTTTGTTTTACATAGTAATTATTTTAGTAGATCAGGTCAATCTATTTAAGCAGGGGCTTAAGAAAGATTTTTATATAAGCAGCTTAATGTGTATTTTATCCTTTATTATAGCTGTGTCATTAGCTCTTAAAATAGATATTTTTAGCCCTTCCAAGCCAATAGAAAATTTTTTAAAATTTATGTTACAAAAATAATTATACAGGTGGTCATTTATGGAAAATGAAGTTATTAGTGATAAACTTGCTCTTAATACAGTTATGTTATTTGTATTTGGCAGTACCATGATACTTGGTGCTGCAGGAGAAGCAAAAAATAGCAGCTGGCTTGCTATTATAGCTGCAACTATCTTAGTAATACCTCTGCTGTTAGTATATTGTAGACTTTTATCCCTATTTCCCAAAAAAGATATATTTGATATATTTCTATTGCTGTATGGAAAGTATGTAGGTAAATTTATTTGCATATTATATATATGGTATTTTTTCCACTTGGGAGCATTGGTTATTCGTAACTTCGCAGAATTCATGAATACTCTAGCTTTACCAGAAACACCAATACTACTACCCATAATGGGTATATCCTTATTATGTATATGGAGCTCAACTCATGGAGTAGAAGTTATGGCCAGGACTTCAAGAATCCTCTTAATAATTTGCATAATTTTTGTATTTATAATTGCAAGCTTATCAATATCCCAAATGAGATTTCATTATTTAAAACCTTTTTTGGGTGTAGAAATTAGTGCTTTCTTAAATGGTACCTTCTCAGCTTTTTCATTCCCCTTTGCTGAAGTAATTGTTTTGACAGGGGTTTTTTCTTGCTTAGAGAAAAAAAATTCTTCTTATAAAGTGCTTATTAAAGGAGTCATCATTGCTTCAATTTACATTATATATATATCAATGCGGAATATAATGATATTAGGTCCAAGTACATTAGGCCTCCTATATTTTCCTTCTTATGTTGCTATAAGCAGGATACATTTAGGAGACTTCATCCAACGTGTGGAGGTTTCAGTAGCAATAGTTTTTGTAAGTGCAATATTCATAAAGGTTAGCTTTTGTCTAATAGCTACAAGCAATGGAATTAGTAAACTTTTTGGACTTAAAGATTATAAATCCTTAATAATTCAAACCGGATTATTGATGAGTTACTTAGCCTATAATATTTATGACAGTACTATGGAAATGCAATATTGGGCAGTACATGTTTACAAATACTATGCTTTTCCTTTTCAAGTTATAATACCTGTCATTACGTTACTATTTGCACACTTTAAGATGAAAAAACTAAAACAGGTTTCTTGCAACTAATAAATTTAGCCTAGGAGAACCACATCCTAGGCTAAATATCTATCTTGACTTTTTAGTATAAATATCCTTGAGCTTTTAGAAGTTCTGCGATTAATACTGCTCCACCAGCTGCACCTCTCAAGGTATTATGAGAAATACAAACAAACTTATAATCGTACACTTTATCTTCTCTAAGTCTTCCCATGGTTATTCCCATTCCATTCTCAAAGTTTCTATCAAGCTTTGTTTGCGGTCTATCAGTTTCCTCAAAATATTTAAGAAACCTCTTAGGAGCACTTGGAAGGTTTTTCACTGATTCTGGTATATTAAAGGTTTCCCACAGTTTTATTATTTCTTCTTTTGATGGTTTACTTTCAAAGCTTACAAAAACAGCTGCTAAATGACCATCTGTAACCGGCACTCTAATACATTGAGTTGTTATTATTGGTTCTTTAACGTGCTCTATCTTATTGTCTTTAACTTTCCCCCATATTTTTAATGGTTCAGTCTCACTCTTTTCCTCTTCTCCCCCTATATATGGGATAACATTGTCTAACATTTCTGGCCAATCTTCAAAATTCTTTCCTGCTCCTGAAATCGCTTGGTAGGTACACGCTAATATGCTTTTAGGTTTGAATTCAGCTAAGGCACTTATTGCTGGTACATAACTTTGAATTGAGCAGTTAGGCTTTACTGCTATAAATCCTTTGTTAGTTCCAAGTCTTTTTCTTTGGCTATTAATTATTTCTATATGCTCTCCGTTTATTTCAGGGATAACCATAGGAACATCTTCTACCATTCTGTTGGCTGAATTACATGAAACTACTGGAATCTCATGTTTTGCATATAATTCTTCAAGTTTCTTTGTTTTATCTTTATTAAGAGATACAGCACAGAAAACAAAATCAACTTCTTTAGATATTTCTTCTACAGCTACTCCATCTTTTACCACTATATTTTTTAAAATTTCAGGAATAGGTTTTGCCATCTTCCATCTATTCTTAACTGCCTCTTCATAAGTCAATCCAGCGGATCTTCCACTAGCAGCTATAACTTTAACTTCAAACCATGGATGCTTATCCAATAGTAAAGTTAATCTTTGCCCTACCATTCCAGTTCCACCTATAAGCCCTACTCTTAACTTATCACTCATATCATTCACTCCTAATTTTAATTATCTTATTTTATTTATATTTCCCCATATAGTTTTATCTAAATATATGGTATCATGGCCATATACATTAGTAAAATTGAAAGTTTTGATTGATATGTTCAATTTTTTTGATAATACCATATTATATTTTATAACTCATTATTATCTTATGCTCATTGTATAGATGAAAATTTCTATAATTAAATCTATATTTGGGGCTATGTTTAAGATTACTGTTGAAATTAAATGGTTAACATTATAAATTTGGATGGAGATGATATTATGGACTTAAAACAGCTCAATTCCTTTATTACTATATGCAAATTACAAAGCTTTACTCAAGCTGCTGATTCCTTAGGCTATGCCCAATCCACTATAACAACCCAAATTAAACTTTTAGAAAGTGAACTCGGTGTAAAACTTTTCGAAAGAATAGGTAAAAATATAACCTTAACACATCAAGGAAAAAAACTACTGCCTTATGCCAAACAGATGCTTAAGCTTTCTTCAGAGATAAAAAATGTTTTAACCAGTGAAGATGTTCCAAGCGGAGTACTTACTATAGGTGCTGCGGAGTCTCTATGCGTACTCAGACTTCCAGAAATATTAAAGGAATATCGAAAACTTTATCCTAATGTGGAAGTATCTATGAAGTTTGGCAACTGCACGGACTTTAGACATTTTCTTCGTGACAACTTTATTGATGTTGCATTTTCTTTAGGAACCAGGATAGAAGCTAGTGATTTTATAACTGAAATATCCTTCGATGAGCCAATGCTTCTTTTAACAGCACCAGGTCATCCTCTATTAGAAAAAAATGAAATCTTGCCAGAAGACATTGCAAAAGAATCTCTTATATTAACTGAACTGGGCTGCAGTTATAGAGCTGTGTTTGAAAACATTCTAAACAGCTATAATCTAAAAGCAAATGTAGTTTTAGAAACTGGAAGTGTTCAAGCTATAAAACAGTTTACTATGAGCGGACTCGGAATAACACTTTTACCAAAGGTGGCTGTAGAGGACGAATTAAATCAAGGAAGATTAGTTCCTTTAAATTGGGCAGGTCCTGATTTTGGTATAGTATCTCAGGTACTTTATCATAAAGATAAGTGGCTCTCCCCTGCTTTAAAAGCTTTCCTGAAGTTGTCCAAAGAGATGATGTAGTATAAAAACACCTTCAAATCTGTTATATAAAAACAGTTTTGAAGGTATTTCTACTATCTATAAATTTGACTTATATCTTAATTTACATATATAGCTTTCTGGATCTTCACTTTGCATTACAGATGACATTACAGCAGCACCATAAGCACCACATTTCATTATATTACTTATGTTATGTTCGCTTATTCCACCTATCGCTATCACAGGTATTGTTACACTTTCACAAATCTTGCTTAAAAAATCTAAGCCCCTTCCTTTCATACCTTCCTTACAAGAGGTTTCAAATATATGTCCAGCTATTAAATAACTGGCACCCTTTTGCTCAGCTAATATAGCCTCTTCAAGAGAATGTACAGAGACACCTAAAAATCCATTAAACTCTTCCTGAAAACTCATAAAATTATTAAAGCTTAAATGTAGTCCATCAGCACCAACAGTCTTTGCTACTTCATAACTTCCATTAATTATAAATAATGATGTGCTTCTACTTACTTTTTCTTTTAATTTAATTGCAAGTTCCATAAGACTATCTGCATCTAGGTCTTTTTCGCGTAATATTACCGCTACAGCCCCACCTTTTACACTGCTTTCAATAACTTCTGTAAGAGTTCTTTCTTCAATTAGCTTTCTATTAGTAATAATATAAATTCCTTTATTCATTCCTGTTTTAACAGACACACTTGAGTGTTTATTTTTAATTATTCTTACATCTTTATCTTCATAGTGCTCTATAGCTTTATTCATAAATTTATTCCCAATCCTTCAAGACTGCACAATACCCTTTTGATAAAAGCATGCTCTTTATCTCTTCTACTGTTCTTGTGTCAGAGATTTCAAACTGACCATCACCTTTGTTTTCCTTCTCCTTTGTATGTCCTCCTATTTCAGTGGACACTCCAGCAGACATCTTTGTTACGCCTAGGGGGATAAGGTTATCTCTAAACTCTGCGCTTTCTCTAGTCGTCATATTTATACCCGCTCTAGGAAGGAATAGCTTAGAAGCAAGCATTATCTGAACTAGATTTCTATCACTAATCTCATATAAGTCAGTGAAGCTTCCTGCATGAGGTCTTATTCTTGGAATAGAGATATTCATCTCCATATGAGGAAAATTATCTTCAATATATTTTGCATGTAACCCTGAAAGATAAGCTTCCTTTCTCCAATCAGTAAGTCCATACAATGCACCAACACCAATGCCCCTTATTCCTGCTTTGCAAGCCCTCTCTGGTGTTTCAAGTCTGAACTTATAATCTTTTTTAGGCCCTCCAAGATGTATCTTGTCATAAACCTCCATGTTATAAGTTTCTTGATATATGGTAAGTGCATCTACTCCAGCTTCTACAAGTTCTCTATATTCATCTTCCTCTAATGGATATATTTCTATTGCTATTGAGTTAAAATACTTTTTCATTATCTTAACAGCATCTTTTATATATGATACTGGACTATGAAACCTAGACTCGCCAGTAAGAAGGATAACATGTCTAAGTCCACTTTCATATATTATTTTGCACTCTTTCTCTATCTCATCAATAGTAAGCTTTTGCCTATTTATATCGTTATCTAAGTTATAGCTGCAGTAAGCACATCTATTAACACAGTAGTTCGAAATATATAGTGGAGTATACAGAACTACCGATTTTCCAAAATTACTCATAGTTAAGTTATGTGCTTTTTGCGCCATAGGCTCTAAGAATTTTTCAGCTACTGGTGATAGCAAGCATAGAAAATCTTCTTTACTTATCCTATCTTTTTTAAGTATATGTTGTATTTTCTCCTCTGTTACGTCGTTAAGAAAGCTATCAAAATTAAAATCTTGTACTTCCTTAGCTATATCATAAAAACTCATTTATTTCACTTCCTATCTTAAAAAACCAGTCAATGGTGATGATGCTTCAGCCTTAGATCTCTCAGCACCTAACTTAGCTAAATAACCTTTTCTTCCACCTTCAACTGCAAGTTTAAAAGCTTCAGCCATAAGAACTGGATCTCCTGCTGTAGCAAGTGCAGTATTTATAAGTACAGCCTCTGCTCCCATTTCCATAGCTTCTGCAGCATCAGATGGCTTACCGATTCCTGCATCCACTACTATTGGAACTTTTATTTCATCAATAAGTATTTGTATCATTTCCTTTGTTCTGATTCCTCTATTACTTCCTATAGGAGCTCCAAGAGGCATTACGGCAGCTGCTCCTGCATTTACCATTCTTCTAGCATCCATGATATCTGGATTCATATATGGAAGCACTATAAAACCTTCTTTAGCTAGAACTTCTGTAGCCTTTATTGTTTCATAATTATCTGGGAGCAAATATTTATTATCTGACATTATCTCTATCTTTACCCAGTTGCCACAACCTGCAGCTTTTGCTATTCTTGCAAGCCTTATTGCTTCTTCAGCATTTCTTGCCCCTGAAGTGTTAGGCATTATGACGCAGTCTTTTATATAACTTAGTATATTTTCTTCTTCATCACTAAAATTAACTCTTCGTAAAGCTGCAGTAACAACTTGAGTTCCGCTAGCTTTTATTATATCCGGTATTATTTTATTTGAACCGTACTTCCCAGTCCCAACAAAAAGTCTGCTTTTAAGTTCTACTCCACCTATATTTAATAAATCTTCCATTATATTTCCTCCCCTAAGATAATTCTTACAGCTGCATTGGCTTCATGATTAGCTGCCACTGCAACTCTTGAAGCCATAAGCCCACAGCCTATTGCCGCTTCTGTTTCCATATCCCCAACCATATAAAAGTTGTCCTTTAGTTTTCTAGTTATAATAGAATTACTACTGTAAAAGCCTGAAACACCAGAAGCCGCTATGATTTTCTTATCTTTCATACTACTTAAAACTGTTCTTACCAAAGTTGCTTTTGCTGAAGGGTCATCAAAAGCCTCGATTATTATATCCACATTTTGAAAAATATCTTCAATATTATTTTCATTAAGCTTAATATCTTTAATTTCAACATCTACGAAAGGATTACAATCATTTATTATGTCTTTCATAGCTTCTGTTTTCTTCATACCAATATGTCTTACAAAATAATATTGTCTATTTAGATTGCTTGGCTCAACTATGTCAAAATCAATAAGTAAAAGCTTTCCTATACCCATCCTTGCTAAGGCTACTGCTGCATTGGACCCAAGACCTCCAAGTCCAGCAATACCAACCTTAGCTTTCTTAAGCTTTTCATGAACGAAAGGAGTATGTCTTGCTGCCATTAGAGCTTCTAGTTCTTCTTTTGAAGGTATCTCTCCTCTTTTTATTAAAACAATCTTATCAAATTCCTTGACTTTTATGTCTTGTTTCAATGGAAAGGAGTTATATATCAAGATATCTGCATCTGTCTTAAAGGTTTCTCTTATAGTGTAAGCTGTACTATCCTCTGCAACTTCTCTAAGTACCTCATTTACATATATCTTCATTTTAGCCGCCTCCCACAAACCTTATTAATTCTACCTCAGATTCAGAACTTAAGTTTTTAACTGCGTATTCATTCTTATCAAGAATTACTCTATCTACTTCTACAACAACTTTATCTGAATTTATCTTAAGTTCATCTAAAAGCTCTGCCACTGTTATGCTTGCTCTAAACTCTTTCTTTTCTCCATTTAATAGCATTTATCACACCTCCAAATATTAAATTCTTTATTTTAAAAATTTCGTAAATCTCATGTTGCATAGCTTTAATTAAATATTTAAATCTTCATTGTTTAATATCTTCTTCATTGTTCTCATAGAACACATCTTTCCACACATTGTGCAGCTATCAGGGTTTTCAGGTGAAGATTCTTTTCTGTATCTTCTTGCTTTTTCCTCATCTATGGATAGCTCAAACATTCTTTCCCAGTCTAGATCAGCTCTTGCCTTACTCATTGCATTGTCCCAATCCATCGCCCCTTTCACTCCTTTTGCGATATCTCCAGCATGAGCTGCTATCTTTGCTGCTATTATTCCTTCTTTCATATCTTCTAATGTAGGCAGTCTTAAATGTTCCGCAGGTGTAACATAGCATAAAAAATCTGCACCACTAGAAGCTGCAATTGCACCACCTATAGCTGAAGTTATATGATCATAACCTGGTGCTACATCAGTTACTAAAGGACCAAGTACATAGAAAGGTGCTCCATGGCATAATTTTTTTTCCAAAAGCATATTAGCTTGTATTTCATTTAGCGGCATATGTCCAGGTCCTTCAATCATAACTTGTACATTTCTTTCCCAAGCTCTCTTTGTAAGTTCCCCTAAAGTAATCAGTTCCTTTATTTGTGCTGGATCAGTAGCATCCTTTATAGATCCTGGTCTACAAGCATCCCCTAAAGATATTGTAATATCATATTTTTCACAAATATCTAAAAGCCTATCATAGTACTCATAAAATGGATTCTCAGCTTTGTTAAGTTCCATCCATGCAAAAAGCAATGAACCTCCTCTTGAAACTATGTTTGTAAGTCTAGGATTATTTTTTACTATCTTAGCAGTTTCTTTGTTTAGCCCTGCATGAATTGTGACAAAATCCACTCCATCTTCTCCATGCTTTTCCACTACATTAAAAAATTCATCCACAGTTATATCCTTAAGATCTTTATCATAGAAACCTATAGCATCATACATAGGAACTGTTCCAAGCATTGCAGTGGACATATCCACAATATTTTTTCTTAAGTGTTCAGTTTTTCCATAGTTAGATAAATCCATAATTGCTTCCGCTTTCATATTTATTGCAGTCCTTACTTTTTCCAATTCAACATCGAGATTGCAACAATCCTTTGATATACCTAAGTTTACATTTATTTTTGTACGAAGCCCTTGTCCCACTCCTTCCGCACTTAAAGATTTATGATTCTTGTTTGCAGGAATAACCACTTTTCCTTCAGCAATAAGTCCTCTTAGGACTTCTACATCTAGTTTTTCCTTCTCTGCAACTAATCCCATTTCCTTAGTTATAATTCCTTTCTTAGCAGCATCCATTTGTGTTGTGTAATTCATATAATGATCTCTCCTTAAATATAATTTGTTTAAGTTATTTAATAATCTGTTGCAACTATACTTTTAGGACCTTTTATGGCAAAATATCTTAATTAAAACTGGTACAAATTGATAAAGAAAACAAAAAAGCAGTCAATTGTAAGAAATACAAAAGACTGCTTAACAGCATATTTATCCAAATAAAAAAACTTGCAAAAAGCAAGCTTATATACGAATAAAGCCCTTGCTTCCCTACGATGGTCCTAACCATATCAGGTTCATGGAGTTAGGATAAATTATCCCTCTCAGCCTTGCGGCACCCCCAGCAAATATCTGGTATATTTAATTTTTATTAGTTTTACAAGATGATTATATCTCTCATTGCTTTATTTGTAAACTAAAGATTTACTTTTATTCCTTTAAATTTCTAACTTTAGCTATTATAAGAGATACCATAGGAAATAATATTTCCGGAATCCAACCGTAAACTGGATATATATTTGCAGCTGTATAAGCTTGATTTACTGGTGATTCATACATGGTAATTGAAAATATTATACTAATAATAACTATAGGTGAAACTATATGCTTGTAGGTTTTAAGTTTAAGAATTTGAGCTAAGCTTAATACAGTTCCATAGCAAAATATAGCAATTTTCATAAATACATTAAATAATAATACAACTGCTATTAAAGATTCTAGCCTACTGATAATATCGGCAATATCTATTAACTTTGCAACTTGAAATGAAGACTGAAGCTCCAATTCACTTATTACCCCTAAAGCTAGTGTATTTCTAACAATAACCATTAAGAAAAATGCTCCACCTATTAACATCCCTTTAAAAGAATATTTCTTTATATTTTCTTTATCTCTCACACTTGGAAATATCATGAGAAAAATCAAAAGCTCTCCAAATGGTATTGCAGTTATTACATTTACCCCTTGTAAAAACTGAATAAAATTAAATTGAAACATTGGCAACATATTTTTAATATCATATTGATTAAAAAGCATAATTATTAGCATAATAGCTATTACTATTGTAATAGTAGTGAAAAAAGGAGTCATTCTTGCCAGAACCTCTAATCCTTTTCTAATTACATATATACAAGTTATACCTATGGACAATATAAACACAATAATATCAGTTTCCTGCATAAGAAAAGTGGAAAAAAAATCAGCAATGAATCTTAAGTTTGCGGCTACTATGAACCAAAAATGATATATGTAAATAAGTGATATAAGTTTCCCAAGATATGTTCCATATGTAATATCATTTATCTCTATTATATTTTTTTCTGGAAAACGCTGAGCTAACTTAAAATAAACTTGCAGTAAAAAGCCTAGTATAAAAAAGCTTACCACAACTACAACCCAAGTATCTTGTTTAGTGACTCCAATTATAAAACTTGCAGTTAGCGTAGATCCTTGAAGTAAGGCTATTATCAGAAACATTAACTCTGAACTTGATATCATGCCCTTTTCTATCTTCATACTCAGCACTTCTCCCATTATAGTCTAAACCATATTTATATCCAAACTCTATTTATCCATAATTTAAATGAAGTAAATCCTTTATTATATATTGAAAAACCTCTACTGGATTGAAGATAGGAATTCTTAAAACATAAAATATACTTAGAATCAATGCAATCAAAGTAAATGTCGCAAAAGCTAGCAACTCTCTAAATTGCCTCTTTTTCATTAATTCTGGAAGTTCCATAAATATTATAATTACGAAAGATATTATTACAAAAAGCATATCTTCACCTCATAAAAAGTCCTTCTATTTTCCTTGATAAGTAGATGGTTTCGTTATTTTACCCATTCTTCTTATTTTTGCATCTACCTCCACCTTAACAGTTATTTTCTGAAACTCATCCTCCCACTTACTCTCAATTGCCTTCCACTTCTTAGGTTTATATTTATATATCAGATCTCCAAATCCAAATACATCTGCATTCATTTCTTTAGCTTTATTCCATGTAGTCAAAACTTGATTTTCAATATAAAAATTTTCATTTTCCTCAACAATTTTGATGATTTTAGGAATTGACAAATCTTCTGAAGATGTTTGTTCTAATATATCTCCTTCTGCGTCAATGTATATATTCATATAAATATGCTCGCCTTCTACCTTAGGTTTTATGCGGGTCTTTGATCTTATTATCCTTATAGCTACTTTATCATTTCCATTTGGAGAATTTACTAATATTGTTCCATACTTTACCTTGTTTATCCCCCATAATAGCCCCATGGATTCACTTTCATTAAGTTCACCTATCATTTTGTCTTTTTTAAAAACAGCTGTACTTGCTATATAAGGCACCTTTGTTTTCTCATCAACTGTTTTCATTTCTATTATTGGTATCACTGGCGAAGTAGTTTTGCTCATCAATCGTGACGTAAATTCTTTAAAATTTATGCTTGGAAGCTGAGATACATTTTTTTCATTTTTAATTAATTTGCCTATATTTATTCCTGGGTCATCCTGTGTGTTAGTATGAGCTTCAAGAATACTTGCAGCTTCCCCATCACTTACCAACATCCACGTTAAAGGCCTCATCTCTCTTTGTCTTAAAAAGAAGTCCAATTGTTCACTTAATCCTTGCTGCGCTAAATCTTTGTTGAATATAACTACTTGATTATGTGCAAAGAAAAGTACTCTATTGTATTCCCTGCTAATATTTTTAAGAGCATCTGAAACATTTTTTCCCTTTTCCTTAATATTTGTAAACTGCTCTTTACCTCCAACTCCTGAGTTAGACTTTTCAAGTTTAGGCACTCCTACTTGAGCTGTAATATTTAAATCTTCTTCCTTGCTTGATTTATCAATTGCAACTCCAATTACTATACCTAATTTATTTAACTCCACTGAGCTCCAACAGGAAGTCAGACTTAACGATAGTATGATACAAATGGCTACCCTAATTGTATTTTTTATATTTTTCATAAGCTTACCTCACCTCTATATCAACTATAGAGTTCTAGACTCAACTATGATTTTGTATGTTACAAAATCCACTGAGACTGGATCCTACAATTTATATAGATTAAATTTCGCTAAAAGAATGTCTTAACTAAGTACTTAATTTTCTTCTTTATCATTAAAGTTCGGCTTCATATTTTCGTCTTGCCTAAAAATATTTTTCGATGCAATTGCTACAGGTCTTTTGTTCATTTTCCATAAAGGAGCCCTTATTAGTGTATCTTTTATATCATCCTTAACTAGTGGAGCTAGTGGAGAAAAATACGGTACTCCAAAAGACTTTAAAGATACAGCATGTGCAAATACTATAAGTATACCAATTCCTAAGCCGAAGATTCCAAGGGCCCCTCCTAATATTAAAAATGCTATCCTTAATATAGATATAACATCTGTATATACTGGAACCACGAAGCTTGACACAGCAGTAAGTGCTATAACTATTACTAGTAATCCACCTACAAGTCCAGCAGACACAGCTGCTTCACCTATTACCAACGCCCCAACTATACTTACCGCCTGACCTACTGGTCTCGGTAATCTAACTCCCGCTTCTCTTAAAATTTCTAATGTAACTATCATGAGCCCTGCTTCCACAACTGCAGGGAAAGGTACTCCTTCTCTTCCAGCTGCCATAGTAAACAGAAGCGTGGTAGGTATAAGTTCCTGATGAAAGGTCGACAGTACTACATAAGTTACTGGAGCAAAGATACTTATAAAAAAACACAAGTACCTTAATATTCTTATCATACTGGCAAAATATGGCCTAGAATAATAATCTTCTGCACTTTGGAATCCTTCTACAAATAGCATGGGCATGGTTAGTACAAAAGGCGTCCCATCTACTAAAATACAAGCTCTTCCTTCTAATATTTTTGCTGAAGCAGCATCAGGTTTTTCTGAGTTTCCTATGGTAGGAAATATTGACTTAGGGTTATCTTCTATTAATTGTTCAATATATCCAGACTCTAAGATTGCATCTATCTTGATTTTTTTAAGTCTATCTTTTATTTCCTGTATTAACTGAGGATCGACTATATCTTTCAAATATGCTATACATACACTGGTTCTTGTCTGTTTTCCTATTCTGATTGATTCAAAAACTAAATTAGGACTTTTTATCCTACGTCTTATTAATGCCATATTAGTAGCTATATTTTCTGAAAATCCTTCTCTTGGACCTCTTACAACCGCTTCCGTCTTAGCTTCCTCCACACCACGGTTTTCCCATCCTTCGGAATGGATTATAAGAGCCTCCTCTGAACCATCTATCATAAATATGGTTTCGCCTGATAAGCAGGCATCAATTATTTCCTGCTGGAAACTCGTTCTTTTTGAATGAGCTACTGACAACATATTTTTTTCTATAAAATCTATATTTGCTTTCATATTTTTAATATTTGCAATCCTGCTATCATACATAAATGCTTTCATTATACTTTCATTTATAATAAAATTTTCATTTAACCCCTCAACATATATAAGTCCTGCACTGAACTCTCCATTGTCACCGAAAGAAAATCTCCTATAGATAATATCTAAACTTTCTCCAAAAATTTTTTCAAAATTATTTATATTTACTTCCAATTTATCTGATATTTTCTCTTTATTTTGGTTATCATTTTCTGTTTTGTTAGTTATTTTCCCAGAATCTTCAGAATTCAAATTTCCCTGATCCATTAACAAACTTTTCACTTTTCTACCTATGTATTTAAACATTTTCTACTCCTATTTTTTTAATTATTATATTATTGTAATTCACCTTCCTCCATTTATATTCATTTATTGATTTTCTCTTTTTTAACATTATTTACTTCATTTATAAATTGTTCATTCTTATATTTAACCTTTAATATAAAAAGAGTAAACTGTATAACTGTGTAAATAATAATTACTAATAACAGTATCCACGTCATTATTGTAAAAAAAGTTATATACCAATCTCTACCTTCAAAGAATTTTTTTAGAATATCTATGATGTTCATAATTACCCTCATACCAGTAAAATCCCCTTATATTTCACAGAAACCTAACAACTTAATCCTCTAATTATTAGGTTGTCACCTCATTTGTTAAAATATATATTTCAAAACTTTAAATTAATTCAATCCTCTCAGCAACTTAAATCTTAAGCTTAAAATTCAATTCTCTTTCTTTTCATCCAGTACACCAATAGTATAAAGAGTGGAATTATATTGGAATATATTAACATAAAATATGTTGTTTCAAAATTTGTGAGCCACTTGTGATAAGCATAGTTAGGCTCAAAGGTCATTACGAACCACAATTGAAAGCAGCCTAAGAGCAATAAGCTAATATTTCGGTTTTTAATTTTTAAAACTGTACACAATATATTGTTTATACCATTTAGATATACTGTCATTTTAAAAAAACCACCTATAAATATAAGCGTTACACCTATAGCGTCTATATTACTTATAACTCCTTCAATATTTATAAGCTTAATAGCTTCTATATAAGGTACAGTGGCTATGGATGTATACTCAGCACCTAGTACACAAATATCCATAATAACAGAAACACATAATAACAGCCCTGAAAAAAATATGACTTTCATTCCTGTTTTTCTTACCTTATTCTTTTCTATAGCCTGATTCCAATACATTAGAAAAATGTATGTTTCTCCAAAAGGAAACATAATAACTGGAGGCAATTCCTTTAACACTGGTTTAACGCCTTCTCCTAGAACTGGTAGCAATTCTTTAAACTCAACATTTCCAGAAATATATGTAAAGATATATATAAATAACATAAAGAAAATAATTATATAGAAAAATATTTCAGCTAATCTAGCCATTGTGTCTACACCTTTAAGAATTATATATATGCTAGTAGCTATAAATAAGAAAACTATTATTATCAAAGGCGCTTCCGGAAGTAATGTTATAATGATTAACTCTCCAAATTCCCTTGCATTACGAGATGCATGCCTGAAGAATGGGGAAATATACATTATTGACACTATTAACCCCAGCTTATTTCCGAATATCAATTTGATTATTTCCACATAATTCTTGCCTGGAAACTTATTCTGTATTTCTGTATAAATCCACATATAAACTAAACCTACTGCAAGTGCTATCAGTATAACAATCCATGCATCCTGCTTCGCTCCAATTCCTAATGCAAAAATTGTAGTGCTTCCTATTTCAAATATAAACATAAGTGTAAATAACTGATGATTACTTAGTTTAGTCATATTTTTATTTCCTTCTTTTGTTTTAATAACTTCCTCTACCTAATGACCTTACTTTCACTTTCACTTTTACTTCTATCTCTGATTGACTTACAATCTTATCCCAATCGGCTCCGGTCTTTCTTCCGTATTTAGCTACAGCCACTCTTCCTAAATCTAAGACATCTGTTTGATACTTTCCTTTTATCTCATTAATTAAATCATTACACTGTTTTTCTATGTTATTCTCCATATCTTTTTCAAACTTCTTAATATCTTTATTTTTTCTATATATATTCTCATATAATTCATTAGATACTACTTCTCCATTTATATCTAAGTTTATTGTAAACTTATACTTTCCATCCACTTTAACGCACTTTACTTTTCTTTTTGAAGATGCTTCCAAGTTTATGTACTCTTTAGGATTATTTTCTATGGTAAAAATACCCTTAACACGATTTTCCTTGAGCATATTTATTACCCTGGTTTCTCTCATGTCTGCTTTGTCAATCATCTTATCCTTATTAAACACTGCAAGTCCTGTGAATTTTAACTTATCGCCGTCAATTTCAACATAAGGTAAGAGCACATTCCTTCCCTCTGAATCAATTCTAACTATAATATCATTAAGAGAATACTGCATTTTAAAAAAATTGTATTCCTCAGAATTTTTCACCATTCCCTCAATATATTCTACTGAACTAGCATAGCCTGATATATCAAAATCAAACATTTCCCGAGCCGTACCTTTACAAACAACACACATTGCTCTATCGTTCATAAATGCATTATTAAGATTTATATCTATCCAAGGTCTGAGTCCATACCTTGCTACATCTTCGCTGAAGACGTATACTCTCGTAGCTCCCAGTGTAAGTTTTTTATCTGATTGTAGCTGCCTTACTTGTCTTGTCTCACCAAGAGTAGTAGCCTTACCTTCTAATATCTTTTTTGCTAGCTGCTCAGTTCCTCCGATTGAATAAGTTAGCAATTGTACACTGTATCGAATCTGACCAGCACTTCTATCTAAATCTGCTCCGAGCCCAACTGGCAGCTCTAAATTTTCTACTAACTCACCTTTTGCTCCTATGAAGCATATGATTATTATCAATACACTTATTAAAAATAAAACTATACTACTTTTCCTCATTCACATCCCCTCTTTTCAACTTTAAGACTAGAGCTATTACAGTTACATAAATTAGAATATAAACCACATAAATTGGTGTTATTTTTCCTGATATTTCACTCCTCTCTAATGCATTTCCAAAGGATAAAGATAAATACACAATTATAGGATATAAAAAAATTGTTACTGGTTTTATTTGGAATTTAGTTACAACTTGAGTGATTCCATATACAGTTGAATAATAAAACATTGCTATGCATTTAATTATTATCAACGCCCATAGGGATAAAAATATATATCTAAAACTGTTTATAATCGGTATATTTATGGCATCAGTCAAAGCTAAAATTGGCCACAAATACTTAGGTGATATATCTATTCCCAAATAATATATTGTAAGAAATACTGTCCATACATAGAGAACCATTACAAAAGAAACACCTATTGTTCCATATTTAAATATCTTATCTTTTTTATTCAATAGTGGATATATAAGCAATATAGTTTCTATCCCTGTATAAAAAAAAGTAGTTTCTCTTGAAGCTTGCAGTATTCTAACTATTCCTGATCTAAATACCGGCATTATATTCAGGATACTTCCATTGATTAGAGCCCCTGAAGGAAGAAACATCAATTCTGCAGTTATAAAAAACACAACCACATTAAGTCTTGCTAGTGGTTTTATGCCGTTTGCCACTGCATAAGCCGCTGCTAAACAAGATACAACTATTATTTGATAATCCTTCAAAAAACTCGTAACGTAGGTTTTAAAGGCATTACTAAATCCAGCTACCTCAGAGGATAATATGAATAGAAAAAATGATACAAATATAATGTTTAATATGTTTCCAAAAAACCTACCGAACAACTTTTTACTCAAAACTAATATATTATCATTAGGAGCCTTACTACTCAGATATTTTGCTATAAATACTATGTAAAATGGGTATGCAGCACCAAATATGCAGGCAACCCATGCATCTTGATTGGCATATTTTATAAGTCCATTTGGGATGTAGAGTATCCCAACTCCCACCATACCTGTTACCAAAGTTAATATAAACTCAGTTGGAGTTAAGGTTATTTTTTTATTGCCCATTGTCACCACTTCCTACGTTACCCTGTCTTCTTGGATTATTGTTAGGTATAGCCTCTGGTCTTGTATTAAGCTTAGTATGAGGAGCCCTAATTATAGTATCCTTAAGATCTCTTTTATGAAAAGTAAAATACGGAACCCCCAGATTTTCCAGGGAACATAAGTAAGCAAGCAGACAAAACCAACCTACTGCTATTCCCATCACACCTAACCAGTTTGCTAAGATTGACATGGGGTAAGATATAAGTCTTATCGCAAGCGTCATCTTATAATTAGATATAGCAAAAGAGGCAATAGTTGTAGTTCCAGCCACAAGAAGAGTTGTCGAACTTACAAACTTAGCTTTAAGTGCTGCATCACCTATAATTATTCCACCAACCACACTTAAGGTTTGCCCTATCTTTGTTGGCAGCCTAAGACCTCCTTCTCTTAATAGCTCAATAGTTACTTGCATAGCCACTAGAGACATAAATGGAGTAAGCGCTAAATCTCTTCTTGATTCAACAAGAGTTTTAATAAACTTTAAAGGAATCATTTCAGCATTAAATTTTATTAAAGTTATATATATAGCAGGAAATGTAATAACTACAAAAGCTGCAAGTAACCTTAATATTCTTACGAAACTAGATATCAGTGTTCGCCCATAATAATCTTCCTGAGTTTGAAAAAATTCTATAAAGGTTGAAGGATACGTAGTCACATAGGGCGTTTGATCTAATAAAAAAGCTATTCTTCCTTCCATTATGTGCGCTTGCACTACATCCGGTCTTTCAGAACCGAAGGTTAATGGAAAAATACTGTAAGGACGATCTTCTATAAACTGCTCTATAATTCCATTAGCAGCGATTGAATCTACATCTATCTCTTGTATTCTTTTCCTAAGCTTATCTAGATATTCTTTATCCACTATGTCATCAATATACATAAGCACCAAGTCAGTCTGACTTCTAGTTCCTAACATAAAAATTTCAGTTTTCAGATTTTTATCCTTAATCCTTTTCTTCAAGCAGGCTACATTTGATTTAACATTTTCTATGAATCCATCTCTTGGCCCATTTAAGGAGGTCTCATTTGGTGGCTCTTCTATAGCTCTATATTTCTCAGTAGCAGTATCAATCATAATAAATTTATCCGAATTACCTAGTATTAAAATTGATTTTCCTCTTTTAATTTCAAATACTACATTGTTTATATCAGTTTCTATAGTGGTACTGCTTACTGCAATATACCGACTTGTTATATAGTCTTCTACATTGTTATTACTAGATAAATCTTCATTTATATGAAGCAGTAATGGATTTAATATATCTCTATCTATAATGTTTTTATCAATTGTTCCAGTAAGGTACATCAAATATGCTTCAACAAGATTTTGTTTTCCTAATAAAAGCTTTTTTGAAACAAACTCAGCAGGAAAGCCAAGCTTTTCTTGCAATTCTCTAATTGTATTTTGAAGGTTCATCATATCGCCTCCTATTCTTCCGACTAAATAATATTTCTATTTTGTCCTTAGTATAAATAAATATTTATGGTAAATTATTGCACATAAAGTCAAAGTAAACTTATTGCCAAAAGTATAGAAAAAGGATGACCAAAGTAATTATCACAATATTAATAAGGACTCTATGTAAAAATAAAAGCCATGCATATTAGGAACTTAATTTCCTTATCTATGCACGGACTTTTAATTATTAAAAATTTATAAATACCTGATCTATATAGGCTTTATTTGTTATACTTAATTACATTCAATTGTATAAAGATATTACTATGAACCATTATTTATAAGATGCTAACTATAATTGATATTCACTGCAAATATACTTTATGATCCAGTGGATTTATAGTGTTTAATTCCGAACTTCCATAGCATATTGCTTGGAATCCAAAATAAAACAGCGGCTAAAGGAGAAATCATATATATAAGTTCGTGCCCTTGTGATTTTCCTATGATAAACAAAAAAGGATAGTAATTGATGAATGCTAACGGAACTATAAAAGTAAAGAATTTAATCACCCACTTATTATAAATATTAAGTGGATACTGTGCTAATTCTCTTCCGCCATCAGTGAGTATATTCATAATCTCAAGTCCTTCTAAAGTAAAGAAACATATAGCTGCATATATCATAAAAAGACCTGAGAAGATACACACTCCCCCTAAAATCATAAAAGTTATTGTAATTATCTTAAGTGCGTCCCAATGAACTCCACCACTTATTATCGCATAAGAAAATACTATAATTGCTTGTATAAGTCTTCCTACTCTTGTAAACTCAATTCTTGAACCCAACACCTGCAGGATTTCATTTCTTGGTCTAACCATTATTCTATCGAATTCACCATTAGAAATTATTGAAGAAAAAGAGTCAAAGCCTCTTGCAAAGCACTCTGCTAAAGAATAAGACATAAATATAGTACTAAAGCATAAAAGCACTTCTTTAAAAGTATATCCCTCAATATTTCCAAACCTATCAAAAAGAAAATACATACTTAAAAACGAAAAAAAAGTAGTCATCCCTTGCCCTATAGTTGTTAAGAGGAAAGAAGTTTTATACTGGGTTACGGATTTTAAATGCATCAGAAAATACTTATAATATAATCTCATTTCTTTACCCCCCCTGAACTACTACATTTTTTAATGCTTTTTTAATTATTATTTTTCCTAATCCCACAAGTATCACTAGCCAAATAAGCTGAAGCATCAGTTTATATACTGCATCCATTGATGAAACACTACCACTGTATATTCTAAAAGGCGTATTCTGCATAGATGCAAAGGGTAAAAAATTTATATACTTTGTAAACCAATCTGGAAGAAGCGGCAACGGAACTAAACCACCTGAAAGAAAATCAGCCAGCATTACTAAAACCATCCTAACTCCCATAGGAGATACAGTATACATGGTAAAAATATATATAAGCATGCAATATGCTACCACTAATAAAAAGGCAACTATCATAGATATAATAAATAGTAGTGCTGAAATAATTGAAACTGGTAAATGAAATCTATATGGTTCTGGTAAAATCATTGCAACAAAAAGGATTGGAAAACATCTGAGTATAGCCTTTGATAGTCTATTAGCACAGCTTCTACTAAACCAGAGATTATATAAATCTAGTGGTCTAACTAATTCATAGGCAACGTTTCCATTAGTTATTAGATCAAATATATCATTTTCAAGAAACCAAGTCATGAATAGTGCTAGAAAGGCTTGTTGTAGCCAAATATAACTAGAAAGCTGAGTAAAATTCATAGGTAAGTTTTTAGCGCCACTTCTGTAAAAGGCCTCATATAACATTATATACATAAATCCCCAAGCAAACTGAGTTACAATTCCTGCATAAGCTGCAGATCTATACTGCAATCCATTTATAAACCTTATCCTAAAGAAAGATATATACCCTCTCATATGTTGTACTCCTTGTACATTCTTACTACAACTTCATCTATATTCAGTTCTCCGTCATTATTAAACCTGTCTTTTAAATCCTGAAGTTTTCCGTCTAAGAGTACTCTCCCTTTTCCTATAAGTATCATCCTTTTGGTTAAAGCTTCAATATCTTGAGTATCATGAGTGGTAAGTATAACTGTAGTCTTCTTTTCTTTATTTATTTCTTTTATGAAATCTCTTACTGCGATTTTTGAAACTGCGTCCAAACCTATGGTTGGCTCATCTAGAAATAATATCTTGGGGCTATGAAGAAGTGATGCGGCTATTTCACAGCGCATTCTTTGGCCTAGGCTTAATTGCCTGGTTGGAGTTTTGATTATATCTTCAAGATCTAAAAGCTCTGTAAGCATATCTTTATTGCTTTTATACTCACCATATGGAATTTTATATATATCCTTTAATAGTTCAAAAGAATCTACTACAGGCACATCCCACCATAACTGCGATCTCTGCCCGAAAACCACACCTATGTCTTTCACATACTCAATTCTATTTTTCCAAGGAACCTTTCCATTTATAACACAGCTTCCACTGTCTGGATTTAAGATACCACTCATTATTTTAATTGTAGTACTCTTACCGGCACCATTAGGGCCTATATAAGCAACCATCTCACCTTCAGATATATTGAAAGATATATCTTCAAGTGCATTAACTAAATCGTACTCTCTTCTAAAAAGAGATTTTAAAGCTTTACTAAAACCAGGATTACGTCTAAAGACCTTGAAAGATTTAGAGATATTTTTTAATTCTATCAAACTTCTATCCCTCCATTCTTATTGATGTACCACTTCATAATAAAATCTATATTTTCAAATTCTCCTCTCAGAACCCAGAGGAGTTTTGAAAATAGTTTTAGGATTGAAGTGGTACATCTATATTTGTATTTTATGAACTGCAAAAAGGAATGTATTTTAAAGCAATATTGTAATTTTATAACAAATAATATCTATCATCAATAGTGAACTCACACAAAATATAATATTTTAGTGAAATATTAATAATAAAGGCTATGTTTAGGAGTATTGTTGAAATTAAGTGGTTATAAAGCATCGGATGGATAACCACTTAATTTCAACACGATGCTTTAGCATCGCCATAATAAAAAGACAAAAAAAATCAGCTGAATTCTTTAATTCAACTGATAGAAGTTAGGGATCTGTAATATTATACTATTACAAGCTTTATTATAAGCCCTAAGTATGAACATATTATTTCATTTTTGCTAATAATTAGTTAATTCTCTACAAAAGGTCAATTATTAAATTGTATTTGTCTCTAGCTTTTGAATATGCTATAAAATTAAATATATATGCTAATAAAAGAAGTATTAGATTTGATTTAAAATATCCAAAATCTATTTTGACCCATAATAAATAAAAAACTGTCATAAAGCAATTTAGAGTACAGCTAGTAAAAAATATGCTTGTAAGCAGTCTTTTAGCAGTAGCCCTTAACTCATTCTTAGTCAGTCCAACTAAATATAGTCTTGAGAAGTAATCCTTCATATACTCTAATTCAATTTGGGATTTAAAATATAATATACTTGCTAATATAAAAAAGAAAGTTATATTAGTAAAAGAATCTATTAAATTTAGAATTTTTATTTCATTTACAGTTATCCTAGCTGTATCGTGGATATAAATTTTATAGATACTATTATAAGTTATAAAAAGAAAACTAAAAAAAGTTATCCTAAATAAAAAAGTATCTCCCTTATAAAGATTTTTTATAGTAGCTTGAAAGGACAAAAACTTTCCATTATAAAAATACTTCTTTTTATTGAAAAAACTTAGGATAAGCTTGCTCACATAAAAAATAAGCAAATATAGAAACGTTACACAATTTACCCACTTACTAGTAGGTACATAGTTTTTATTACTAGCACTATGAATCCATAACCAAACATTAAGAATAATCAATGCAATAAGCGCTAATACCTTTGCACCCCTTTTAACTTTAAGTATAAACCTTTCCCCTTGATATTTTTCTAAAGTCGTAATATCAATTAATACTTTTTTGGCCATTCGACCAAGAATTACGTAAAGAACTATCCCAAAGGATATTATTGAAATATAATTAATTTTTATCAATCTTAAATTAATACTGTTAAGTCCAAGATACTTTAGAAGACTCATAAAAAATATTTTTGAAAATACTGCTCCGAGCAATATTCCAAAAATCAAGCAAATTGAAAGTAAAATTGTATTTTCAACTAAAAGCACTCCAAAAAGCTCTTTTTGAGTCATTCCAATAAGCATTAGGAGTTTAAACTCTTTTTCTCTTAGCTTCATATAACTAATGTACGCATATATTAAAAAGTAGCAGAGCATACCAATTATAATTACCATAGATAATTTTAAAATTATTATCAATAAATTATTTTTAGAAATCAAAGTTATATCATTATAAACCAATGTTGAGTGGATAAAGTTCAAAGCTAGTGAAGAAATACACGCTATAAAAAAAGTAGTATATTTGCCTATATTCTTACTTAAGTTTTTTATTGCAATACCGAGGTAATCCACTAGCCTTCACCACCCATTATTGCAAGGCAATCTAGAATTTTATTATGAAACTTTTTGTCATCCTCTTTATTATAAATTTCAGCAAATAAGTTACCATCCTTTATAAAAATAACCCTTGAGGAATAGCTTGCTGCTATAGAATCATGAGTTGCAAGAATTATAGTTATCTTTTTTTCTTCATTTATACGCTTCATATAACTCATAAATTTTTTTGCTGCTTTAGAATCAAGGTTACCAGTAGGTTCATCTGCAAATATAATTTTGGGATTTGTTATCAAGGCTCGACAGCATGCTGCTCTTTGTCCCTGTCCTTTTGACACACTAGTTGGGTATTTATCTTTTACATCATATATATTTAAAAGCTTAAATAATTCACCAACCTTTTCCTCTATAAATTCTCTTTTCCTTCCTTGAATAACTAAAGGCAATGCTGCATTTTCCTCTAATGTTAAATCATCAAGAAGATTAAAGTTTTGAAAAATCATCCCAAGATTCTCTCTTCTAAAAATTGCTCTTTCATTATCATTAAGCTTTGAAATATTTAAGCCCATTATTTCAATATCACCTATTGTTGGTTTATCCACCCCACTGAACATATTTAAAAGTGTAGTCTTACCACTCCCAGAAGAACCCATGATAGCAGTAAATTCACCTTCATTAATGTTAATATTCAAGCCATTAATAATATTTTGAGAATCATAATTAAATAAACCACTATAATTTTTAACTATATTATTAGCTTTTAGTACCTCCATCTATAACTCCTCCTGTGGTATTTAAATAATAGGTTATAGATACTTTTGTCCCCTTACTTTTTTGAGATTCTATGGTCAATTTATGGTTTAGATTTTTTGAAAGCTGCTCGCAGATATAAAGACCTATTCCTGTTGCTCCCTTAAACTTTCTTCCATTTTCACCTGTAAAAAAGGGTTCAAAAACTCTATTTAGATCTGTTTTGGAGATTCCTATTCCCTGATCGATTACATCAAGTTTTACCATATTATCGAATTTATTAATTTCAAATTTAATAAATTTCTTTTTTCCTTCTTCCTTCGAGTATTTAACTGCATTGCTTATTATTTGTTCAATTAAAAACTTATTCCACTTTTCATCAGTAAGTACTCTAATGGCAGCATCCTCACACTCAATTTGAGGAAATACATTATTATAAATAAATAAGGATTTTTTTGAATTAATAAGTTCTTTTATTGAGTTTAAAAGATTAACCTCCTCAGGCTCATAATCTCTCACAAATTGTTCCATTCTAAGAAGGTTTAATAATTGCTCTAACCCATTTTGAAGCTTTGAATTCTCTTCACCAATTTCTTCAAGGGCTTTATCAATATCATTTGACTCTTCTTCGCCGCCCTCTCTCTCGTATCTTACTTTTTGAAGTACAAGACTTATAATTGATACAGGAGTTTTCATGTTATGAATCCATTGGGAAATAAAATATTTATACGTGCTACTGTCAGAGCTCATTCTACTAATCTCTTTTAAATACTCTTCCTGCAGATCTTTTAATATATTTAAAAAATATTTTTGCTCATTAGTTCCTTCAAAGATTTTATTTTTTTCTGAGTTAATTGATTCTTTAATATTTATATGAAAACTATAAAATTTAACAAACTGTATTGATAAAAATATTATAAAAATAATAGAAGCTATTAAAATGGGATAAGCGATATCTGTTATATCTTCTATTATAAAATAATATAGTAAAACTAAACCTATACTTGCATAGAAAGCTACTATATAACCTAAATTATCTTTTAAAAAATCAATTATTAATTTCTTTTTCATCTTTTACGTTACCACTATATATATAGCCAAAGCCTCTTTTAGTTTTAATCACATCACTTATCCCAAGGTATGCCAATTTATTTTTTACCCTAGTAACATTCACCGTCAATGTATGATCATCTACAAAGAAGGTTTCATCCCAAAGCTCTTCTAAAAGTTCTTCTCTAGATACTACTGAATTTTCTTTTTCTATAAGCTTACTAAGAAGCTGAAATTCCTTTTTTGATAATTCTGTTGTTTTATCTTCAAAGCTTATCTCAAAGTTATTTTTATTAAGTACCAATCCATTTGAAGCTATTAGAACTCTTTTATCCTGAGAATAATCCATCATTCTTCTAAAGGAAGCTTGAATTTTAACCAATAATAATTCAAAACTGAAGGGCTTCACTATGTAGTCATCAGCTCCCATTTCTATACCTCTAATCTGCTCCAATTCACTACTTCTAGCCGAGATAAAAATTATAGGTATGTTTGACTCTCTTCTAAAGCTTCTGCAAAGCTGAAACCCATCTGAATAAGGTAGATTAATATCAAGAAGTACTAGATCTGGTTTTACTTCATGAAATTCGTTTTCTATATTTTCATAGTCTTTTATTGTAATGCACTCATAACCATACTTTTCTATAAAAGTTTTTATGAGATTATTAAGTGTTACATCGTCTTCAATAATTAATATCTTTTTCATATTGCTTGCTCCAATATCTTAATTTAAGATTTATGTGGCTATATATAAATTTATATCTTCAAATTCTCCTCTGAAAATCCAGAGGAATTTTGAAAATAGATTTTGGATTAAAGTGTTTAATCTTTAAAACCGTAGGATTTAACCTACGGTTTCAACTAAATTATATTATAACTTTTCTCTTTGAAGTATGCTATACATTACTGGAACAACAATTAAAGTAAGCAATGTTGAGACTAAGAGCCCGCTTATAACAACTATCCCTAAGCCTTGAGATATAAGCGCACCTTCTGAAAAACCTAAGGCTAAAGGAATAAGTGCCATTATGGTTGCAATTGCAGTCATAAAAATAGGTCTAAGTCTAATAGAACCGGCTTCCATTAATGCTTCTTTCACGTTCATTCCATTTTCCCTATTATGTTTTACTCTATCTAAAAGCACAATAGCATTCGTAACCACTATACCTATAAGCATCAGCATTCCTATAAGTCCTGATACTGATAAGGATTGGCCAGTAATTAAAAGTCCAAGTAGTGCCCCCACAGCTGCAAATGGCAATGAAAATAAGATTGCAAATGGAGTTTTTCCTTCTCCGAAGGCAAGAACCATAACAAGGTATACTAACCCTATAGCTATAAGCATTGCCATTCCCATTTGACCAAAGCTTTCATTTATTTGTTTACTGCTTCCACCATTATTATAAGTTACACCTTCTGGTAACTGCCCTTTTATACTATCAACAGCAGCCATTACTTCCTTTGATACCTTACTTGTATCTTTGGTTTTTATATCTCCGGTTATTGAAATATATTGTTTTCCATCAAGAGTAGCTATACTAGATGGTCCATAACTTTGTGTTACTTCTGCAACATCAGAAAGTTTTATGCTCCCCTTCATGCCAGTTATGTCCATATTTTTAACTTTATCTACGTTATCAAGTTTAACCTCTTCATACCCTAAATAAACATCAGTGCTAGTTCCGTTATTTTTGATGGTTGTAACTTTGTTTGAGCTTAAACTATTTCTAACCGTTCCAGCAACCATAATTGAACTTAATCCATTATCAGCAGCTTTCTTTTCATCAACCTTCACATTGATTTCAGGCTTCTTTTCTTCTATGGAACTTGTTACGTTACCAAGGTCCTTAAATTCTTTTAGTTTAGCAGTTATAAGCTTTGATGCTTTTTCTAAATCTTCAACCTTATCGCTATATACCAAAACCTCTGCAGTATCTGATTGTCCTGCTAAAGACTGAGAATTTACTACAAGTTTTCCATCTTCGTTAGATAACTTCTTAGCTTCTTCCTGTATCTCGCTTGTAACTTTTTCAAAATTCTCTCCATCTTTAATAACAATTGTAAACTTACCAGTATTGCTTCCTTGCATTGACATTGCATTACCTGAAGAACTACTATCTCCAACAGAGCTTTCAAAGGTTTCTATATCTTTTCTTTCAGATAGATATTTTTCAAACTTCATAGCAACTTCATCAGTTTTTTCAACTGAAGTTCCAGGCTTCATTGTCAAAGTTCCATTAACAATATTTGTACTTTCAGATGGTAAAAACTGTACAGGAAGCTTCGAAGCAAGACTCAAGGTTCCAACTAAAAATACTAAAGAAATTATAAGGGTGACTACCCTATGACTAAGTGCTAGGGATAATATATTTTTATAGAATAAAGTTATCCTTCCTTCATGCTCCACATGCTTTATCTTCTTATTAAGCAGCATAACTTTAGTCAGTACTGGAACAACAGTTATTGAGACTAAAAGTGATGCCAAAATACATATTACAACAGTTATAGCAAATGGGAAGAATATTTTACCTACCATACCTGATATGAAGGATAATGGTAAAAATACCGCTATTGTTGTGATTGTTGAAGAGGTTATAGCAGAAGCTACTTCAGCAACAGCATCTTTTATGAGGTTTGAATCTCTTTCCTCTTGCATTGAGAACCTTCTATAGATATTCTCTATTACAACAATGGAATCATCTACTATACGTCCAACTGCTACAGCCATTCCACCAAGCGACATTATATTTAAGCTTATTCCCAATCTTGGTAGCAATATTAATGCGATTAATATTGAAAGTGGTATTGATACTACTGCTATAATTGTGGCTCTTAAATCCCTTAAGAAAAAGGCAATAACTATAATTGCAAATAATGCACCTAGTAATCCTTCTCTTACCATTCCATTTACTGAGTCCTTTATACTTGTAGAACTATCACTAATTAAATTGAATTTAACTCCTGAATTCTGACTTTCTAAAGCTTTTATTGAAGCCTTAATATCATTAGCAACTTGAACAGTATTAGCATCATCATTTTTATAGATGTTTAATATTATGGCATCCTTTTGATTAGAACGAGTTCTCATCTGATTTTCTGATGAGGTATTTGTTATCTCAGCCACATCACTTAAAAATACAACCTTAACATTAATTTCAGGTGTTGTAGTAGCTGTCTTTGTGTTTTTATTAGAACTACTCTTATTGCTATTTTGACTTTGAGCTGAGCTTGAAGCCATAGTTTTTGATTTGTCTATGGTGTCATTAATTGATTTATCTAAAGCATCTTGAGTTTGCTTAAGTGAAGTTTGAAGACTTCCAAGTACCACTTGAGCTTGAGCCCTTTCAGCTTGAGTTGCTTGAGGATTTTGAAGAATACCTTGTTGAGCTAATATTCCAATTTGAATTTTTTGAATTCCATTTAGCATAGCTATGGCTTGAGTATTTCCTCCTACAAGAGTTCCCATTTGCCCAATTCCTTGACCTAATTGGGCCATCCCTTGAGTAAAGCCTTGAGCCATTTGTTCCATACCTTCACTTACTTGACCTAGAGCAGAGCCCATTGTATCCGCCATAACTGCATTTGCATTTACAGGTACTACTATCGGAATAGCTTTTAACTCATCTATTGTATTTATCTTTGCCTCTGATCTTATTGGCATAGTTAAACCATTAATATCAGCTTCTCCAACTGGAAAGGATATATTGTTTCCTGTTAGTGCATTTTTTACATCATCAATGCTTACTCCCTTGTCCTTAAGTTTGTCCTTATTAACCTTAATATAGAGATTATTACTAGTAGTTCCTTGAGCAGATATGCTTGAAACTCCATTAATTCCGCTTAGCTTAGGATTAACCTTATCATTTAGATATTCTGTAAGCTTTTGCTTATCCTTTTCTCCCTCAACAGTATAAGTCATGATTGGCATACTTCCAAAACCTATCCTAGAAACTGCTGTTTTTTGTGCGTTATCAGGTAAATTCACCTTATTTACTGCATCATTTACTTCCTTTTCAGCCTTGTCCATATCTTTGCTATAACTGAATTGTGCTACAATAATTCCTACATTTTCATTATTTATGGTTTTTACATCGGATATTCCCTGTAAGCCAGATATGGCTTTTTGCATAGGACTTGTTATCTTTTCTGATATATCCTCTGGTGATGCTCCAGGATATACTGTAACTGCAGTAACCACTGGAATATTAATATTAGGCATTGCTTCCATCTTAATACTTTGAGCTGAATATATGCCTCCACCTATTAACATCACAATGACTAAAAAAATTACGAATCCATTTTTTAATACAAAATTGATTGCTTTTTTCATTTTTCCACTCCTAGTATGATTTAATTTGTAATCATTTCTCTAAGCTTATATTTAACATTCTAAATGGATATAAAATTTTCTTATACTTATCTTAGTTACACTAACGTTACAGTTTTGAAACTTTAGGTATGTATCCTCCTACTCATAACCATAAACTCCAGCAAATCATCTTTTAATACTTTTATAAAAAGAAGGCTATATTTAAGAAAATTGTTGAAATTAATTGGTTATACAGGAGACGCTATATGAGCGAGCTATTAGAATTAAATGATTTTATCAGATGGAATGGCGTTAATAAACTGTACTGTTCGAACGTAGAGTTTACAGTTTTAGCCATGGATTAATTCTTTGCGTAAGCTCATTAAAGCGTCGGATGATTAACCAATTAATTTCAACACGGTGCTTTAACAGCGCCAAAAAGAAAAGCACCTTCTTTTATGAAGGTGCTGATACAATGTTTTTTAATTAGCTTTTTGAGGTAAAGGTAATTTATTTTCTTTATTCTCTAATACTCTAAACAGAATTTTATTTAGTGCCATGAACATTAATGGTACTACTATTATAATTTCTTTCTCAGATAAAATTGATGCAAATATTACTATAGTCTCTAATGATAGTAGAAAAGCGAGTCTTTTTATTTCTTTTCCTTTTAATATAAAGCTTTGAGTATATGAAATACATGCAATCATCCATGAGAGGGCTATAAATAAAAATCCAATATTCTTCAAGATATAAAATAATTCATTCGTCTGATTTTGAATATTAAATGCTTCATTATAAATTTGAGAACACCTGTAAGAATCTAAATCAGTTTCACGATGCTCAACTTTCCAACCGTTTATATTGGATGCTTCTCCTTGTCCTTGATTGGTGATTAGTTTCTCATCCACTTTTCTCTCATATTCATAATTAACTTTTCCATCCTTTATAACTCTTATATAATATACACCATTATCGTAGGTATCATTATATTTGTTAAGAAGTTCATCTATTTTACTCTTATCTTCTGAAGTTAAAGCTTCCTTTTCTCCACCTATCTCTTCAATTTTATTGTACAAATCAGAACTAGTCATAGGTCTGTTCTTCTCCCAATCAGCCCTATATATCTCCTCAGTAAAAATCCCACTTATTCTTACAATCACTCCAATAATGAATACAACTATAGCAATCTTTAAAAGTACATTTGTATACTTTTTTTGCCTGCTTACAATCTCTTCTAGCTCACTTGTAAATACTTCTTCATCCCCAAAATTCTTTATAGCAATTTTAATACTTTCTTTTTCACTATGTCCCTCCGACATAAGATCTCTTACACTATCATAAAGATGTGCCTTCATCTCTTCTTTTAAGACCTGCACCTCTTCATTGTTCCTATCAAAGTTTTTATATACTTTTTCTACATAGCTCTCTATATTCAAAGTTTTAATCCTCCCTTATAAAGTTATCAACCAATTTCTTAAGTATTCCCCATTCATTTACCCTGTCTTTAAAAAAGATTTTTCCTTCTTCTGTAATTCTATAATACCTTCTTCTGCCCCCTCCAGTACCTTCACTATCATTCCAATATCCTTCTAGACAGTTCTTCTTCTCAAGTCTTTTCAAAGATACATATAAAGTAGCCTCTTTTATTTCATAGTCTATACTTGATCTTTCTTTTATTGTTTTTGCTATCTCATATCCGTACATATCTTTTTCTTTCAGCACGGATAATATCATCATGTCAATATACCCTTTTAATATCTCCTTATCAAAATCCACAATTCTCCTCCTATCTTCTAACATATACATATATTAAAGTACTTCATATTATAAAGTACATATTTATTATAATGCGAACTACTTTATATTGTAAAGTAGTTTTTTGAATTTTTTTCCTTTGCATCTACATACTATGAATTGTTTTATATAACTTCAGTAATTTTTCACACTTACAGTGATTGTATTATTTATTTCCATATAAAAATATGGCTACCTGATTCAGATAGCCATTACATTATTACTACGAAAGCTTATTTTTCAATATAATCACAAGATTTTTATATAAGCATTCATAAACTTAACTAATATTATTAGCTTAAAATTAAGGTGTTACTGTGGAGATACTATATGAGTGAGCTATTAGAATTAAATGATTTTCGGAAATGGGATAGCGTTAATAAACTGTATTGTCCGAACGTAGTGAGTTATGCAGTTTTAGCTATTCCATTGTAGAAAATAATATTAATTCTTTGCGAAACTCATTAAAGTATCGGAAGAGTGACACCTTAATTTAAAAAATATATTAAAATTTATCACTACTTAAACAAAGATTTGAACAATCCTTTTTTTTCGTTTTTTGGACTATTAAGCTTTTCTATTAGTTTAGCTTTCATCTCATTTGCAGTGTTGTTGTTAAAGTCTATTTCTAGCATCCTATCACAAACAATCAAAGCTTCTTGGTATAATCCCTTATAATGTAGTAGCCTAAGCTTTAAGAGTAATACATCTAGATTGTTTCCATCAATCTTCAATGCTATATTACATTCTTTTTCTGCCTCAGGAATTTTTTCTAATTGATAGAAGGACCAACCTTTATTTTGATGAGCTACTATATACTTTGGATCAAGTTCTATAGCTTTATCGCAATACTTTATACATTCTTCATATCTTTCAAGACAGTATAAGGAATAACTTATGTTTACATAGCAATTTCTTTGTTTAGAATCTAATTCTATAGATTTAAAAAAGTATTTAAGTGCCTCTTCATACTTTTCCAATTCATTAAATATATGCCCTGCTGAATAATAATACGGTGCATAATTAGAATCACAATCTATTGCTTGCTTGTATAAGGAAAGAGCTTCTTCAAAATTATTTTTTCGTTCCATAATAGTCCCTTTTAAATCATAGAAACTATCCTTGTATTGAATTTCTTCTAAGTCAATAACATCATCTAATAATTTTAAAGCATCATCTTCTCTAGACATATTCATAAGAGATTGAACCTTATAATAGTATGCCCCTCCACTATTTGTATTTACTTTAATTGCAGCATCAAAACAATCCACAGCTTCCTCATATTTTTCAACATAATAGTAACATAATCCCTTTAAATAATAATATTCATCATTATTTTCATCTAATTCTAATGCATAATCACAATATTCAATAGCTTCCTCATATCTACGAAGTTTCATTAATATTCTTGCCTTGCAATAATATAACTTACTATCCTTATATCCTAAATCCATAGTCTTATTATAAATATCAAGTGCTTCGTCATAAAGACTTACAGCAGTAAGAGCCTTGATCTTTATTATATAAGCATCAAATAAATACTGATATTTATTAAGGGCAATATTACAGGCTTCTAAACAATCTTCATAAAGTTCTAAGCCTAAAAATGCTTCAGCTTTATTCTTATAAGCGTGAGCCATACTAGAGTCTAATTCAATTGCCTTATCAGCATATACAAGTGCCTCATTGTATTTTTTCATTATATTAAAAATATATGCCTTGTTGTTATGAGCTGAAGAACTCTTATCATTTATGTTTATTACTCTATCATACTGCTCTATTGCCTCGTCATATCTACCTAACCTATCCAACATATCTGCTTTAAAAAAGTTTAATTCATAATTGTTTTCATATACTTCTAAAGCTTCACAAACTGTTTTATATGCTAAATTATCATTTTTCAATTTAAGCAATACATGGCAAAGAAGACAATACATATTTTCTGTAAACTCTGCTTCTTCTCTAAGCTCTTTTAATATATTATAGCTTTCTTCTGGTTTTGAAGTTTTGAAGTAAGCTTCAGCAAGTTTATACTTCAAGTTATTATCAGTACAGTTCTTATTTAACCCACATAATATATCATCAATATAGAAATTATAAGCTGAAGTCAATATTATATTGAAATCATTCCTATAGTGGTACATGTCATTTAATATTTCTAGATGCTTTATTGCTTGTTCATACCTTGCTAAACCGATGCAGCATTTCCCTTGTGCAAGCAAAGCTCCACCATCATCAAACTTTATATCCAAAACTTTGTTATAATCATTATAGGCGTTCTCAAGATCCCCAATTCTTGAATACAAATCACCTCTGTAAAAATACGCATCAATATCCTCAGTATTTTTAACTATTACATCTGTAAGTATTGTTTTTGCTTCATCAAGCTTCCCTTTGCAAATCAGATACCTTGCTTCTAATATAAGTAAATCAGGATGAATCTCACAGATTTCCTTAGCTAAATCTATATGTTTAGAAGCTGTGTATAAATCATAGTCATCTAAAGCATTAGATATTTTATTATAGGCTGATATAAATTCATCTTCTTTTCCTAACGCACAATTTTTTAATTCTCCATAGCGGAATGTACTTCCTTTATCAATCTTATATATAACAAAGTCAATGAAGTTTTTAGGAAAGTTCTTATATAGATTATCTTTTTTAGCACTCCATGAAAAATAACTATCAAATAATCTCCAAATATCATTTGGAAAATTAAAATTATCCATTATAAAAACTAAGATTTTTTCACTTATCTCTGATGCCGTATCTATGTTATAACATACATCTTTCTCTAGGAGTCTAGTCCATTCTTCAATGCTAAGCCTTCGTTCAAAGTTTTCATAGCAAGCTTTAAATTGTTCCATAAAATCATCTACAGGAGATAATTCTTCTTTAACTACCGAGTCTTTCTCTTTAGCTATTCTGCAGGCTTCTTCATAAGCAACTCTTAACTTTTTGAAACCTTCTGGATCTTGCTCTGGTGAGTGTATTGTTAAGAGCTTTGAATAAGCCTTCCTTATGTCATTTAAATCCTCAGTTTTAGAAATACCTAGTACCTCAAAACAACCCATCTAAAAATCCCCCTTAATATCTATACTATCAAATATCTCTTTTATTTTGTTTCTAGCATCGTTTATTTCTCCTAGATTTTGCTTTTCAAGAACTTCCTCAAATTCACTTATAAGCCTTCCGATTTCTTGTCTTACTGAACCGAGATTTTCTTCAAAAAGTCTTTCTCCTCTAGTTATTATTAGTTTATTTTCATGATTTTCACGTGGGTGTATCTTTAAGCTAGCTAAGCTCTCCATTCTACTGGTCACTTCTTGTTTAGTCATATATCCAGGATTTTTTTCAATTACTACTGTTTTTTTCACTCCAGTAGATACTACAGTTATCTCAACTTCTAATATTCCATTGATATCGTAAGTATATCGTACATCAACAGCTTCCTCTCCACCTACTGCTGCTGGTACCACCACATTAAGTTCTCCAAGATATATATTATCTTTTGAAAGACGAGATTCTCCCTGTAGTATCTCTACATTTATAAGCTTTTGATTATCATAAACTGTATATAATCTTTCAACTTTGCTTGCAGGTATTGTTGTATTTCTCTCTATTATTGGTAAAAAATGTCCACTTTCATATTGTCCATGAGATTTTCTCACTGACACCGTAGTTCCTAAGGTATAAGGACAAACATCTGTAAGTATAATTTCCTTAAATGCAGCATCTTTCCCCTTCAACGCAGCTTGTACTCCAGCACCTAAAGCTACTACCTCATCAGGATTTATATTTACATAAGCTAACTTACCAAATAACTTACTAACAAAGGTTCGTATGGTAGGAAGCTTTGTAGCTCCTCCTACCAACAGTATTGAATCAATATCGCTTACTTTGAGGTATGCGTCACTAAGTGCTCTTTCAACAGGAGCTCTTAATCTATTTAAAAGATTCTTCACATTCTTTTCATAATCATCTAAAGATATATTGCAAGATAATAACTCATCATCAATCTTAGATTCTAAATTTATAACTCTGCTTTCACCAAAAGCTCTTTTACCCACCTCAGCTTCTTTCTTTAAAAATGAGTAATCTTTTTCACTTATTTCATCTCTTTTCTTATTATTGTGCCTTAAGAACATAGCAGCCAACACTTCTGTAAAATCTTCTCCACCTAGATAATTATCTCCAGCAACTGCTCTAACTTCCATTATATTATCAAACAACTCTAATATAGACACATCAAAAGTTCCTCCCCCTAGATCAAATACCAAAAACTTAGTATCAGATTTAGCATGATGAAGACCATAAGCTAGGGCTGCTGCAGTTGGTTCCGTTACAAGTCTTTCTACTCTAAGTCCCGCTAGCTCTCCAGCTCTTTGAGTAGCCTTTCTTTGACTATCACTAAAATATGCTGGAACACTTACTACAGCTTCAGACACTGTTACCCCAAGAAATCTTTCAGCATCCTCTTTCAAAGCTTTTAATATTAAAGCAGATAATTCTTCTGGCAGAAATTCCTTATCAGATAGCCTATAAATTTTTTTACTCCCCATATTTCTCTTAAATATAGACGCACTAGCCTCTGGATGAGCTAGCTGCCTTTCCTTAGCAATCTTGCCTATTAGAATTTCTCCATTATCATCCACGCTTACAACTGATGGAGTTAGGCTTTCTCCAAAAGAATTAGGAATAATTACAGGACCTTTCTCGGTCCAATAAGACACTAAACTATTTGTTGTACCTAAATCAATTCCTATATTAACCATATAACCTACCTCAATTAATTTATTGATATTACTCAAAGTTTTATACTTTCATTACAGAGTTAAATACCTACTGGTAAATTTATCCTTATTATATTTATCTATATTTTATTATATTCGTCATATAATTCCAATAGTTTATGTAGTATCATTTTAATAATTAAAATCACCTTAATGTCTATTAAAAGTAATCATAAAAAAAGAAAGCCTTTAAAGACTTTCTCCTTTTGTTATAACCTAAACTTTTTAACAGTAAATTATACTATACTTTATTTATTAAGTTTTTGAACTTCTACAAGACAGGTGTGATACGAAGCACCAAATCCCATATCAGTATTCATATCTTCAATTAAGTGGTTAACAGATACCTTTGTTTTTTCTGATAAACCTTCAAAAATATTTACAGCTCCTGGTTTTATACCTTCAATGATTTTAGCTTTTACAAATACCTCTCCCCTGTGGTTATATACCTTTACCATATCTCCGCTATCTATATTTCTTACCTTAGCATCTTCTGAATTTATGTGAATAACTGGAGTAAATATATCGTTAAGTCTTTTGCTTTCAGTAAATTGAGAATTTATCCTTTCTAAAGCATGTGCAGTTATTAATTGAAGTGGATATTTCAAATAATTTTCTTTAGAAGAATACTTACTTTCAAATGGCTCTTCATATACTGGAAGCTGATTTACGCCCCAATCTTTAAAGATATCCTCTGAATAAAACTCAATCTTCCCACTTGCTGTTTTAAAATCCTTATTTCTAAAGGCAATTTCATCATAGTCTTCAGCAATATATGGCTTATTTTTCATTTCCTCAACGGTAACATTTAGTCTGCTATACTTTATAACATTACTTAATATCTCCACATCATCTTTTGGAAAGTACTTCATATCAAGTTTAAATTTTTCACCAAGTAGCCTGTATATTTCTCGATCTTTTTTACACTGACCTGGAGAACTTACAGTTTTCTGCTTTAGTTGAATATAAGGATGACCGTATGCCGCTACTAAATCATCTTCTTCCAAAAACGAAGCAGCTGGAAGCACTAAATCTGCATACTTAGAAGTATCAGTTAAAAAACTATCAGTAACTACAATAAAATCTAATTTATCTAAAGTAGCCTTTAGCTTTCCTACATTTGGATTACTATTAAGTGGATTTGCTTTTTCCACCCACATGGCTTTAATTTTAGGAGCATCTATTTTTTCTATTTCACTAGCTAACCTTCCTTTTGGTATTCTCAGCCTTACTCTTGTTGGTTCCTCAGGAAGGTATGGCCACTTAAGCATGCCTCCTTGACTTTCCCCAGCATATATTCCACAGCCTTTTTCTCCAATGCTTCCAGTTATAGCAGGTAAAAGTGAAACAGCTCTTATAGTTTGTCCACCATTAGTATATCTTTGAAATCCATAACCTAAAATCATTGCATACTTAGGATTTTCTTTTATAAGTTCTACCAATTTATTTAAATGTTCTAAAGGAACCTCTGTTAACCTACATACCTCTTCTATGGTATATTCTTTTAAAAGCGCTTTATACTTTTCAAAACCTAAGGTATATTGTTCTATAAAATTATTATCTGTTATGTTATTTTCCACAAGAAGCTTTGCTATGCCAATTGCTAATAATCCATCGGTGCCACCTCTTGGATATATATGAAGAGTACTTTTACTACTAGATTCATTTTTCCTTGGATCAATGGTAACAAGCTTTGATCCATTTCTCACTGCTTCGTTGATAAAACTCATCGCATGTATATTAGTATGAGCTGGATTACCTCCCCATACAATTATAAGCTTACTGTTTAAAAGATCTTGCAGGGAATTCTGTATTCTCCATCCATAAGTATATTTCATTCCCTCTTCAGCAGCTGGGTCACATAAATCTCCTATGGTTCCTGTATATCCTCCGAACTGATGCCAAAAGCTATAGGCATATTTTCTCATAACACCAAAATTACCACTACCTTGATAATAAAGTACAGCTTCTGGACCGTCTTCTCTTCTGATTTTATCTAAATTTATATATATCAAATCTAAGGCTTCATCCCAAGATATCTTTTCATATATCCCTTCACCTCTAACACCAGTTCTTTTTAAAGGGTACAATAGTCTCTCTTCACTATTTACAATTTCAGGATAAACTCTCCCCTTCGCACATATTTTTCCTCTTGTTATGGGGTTGTTATCATTTCCTTCTACCTTTATTACCTTATCATCCTTAACATAAACCTTTAATGGGCAGGTAGCAAAGCAATTTTTTGAACACACAGTATTAACAATCCTAATTCCATTTTGCCCCATATATTAAATTATCCTTTCTATAATAAAATATAATTTTTCACAGATTTATCTAGAGTATCTTTAAAATATATTTAAAGTATACCATAGATGACTGTTCATTCTATTATTTAATATTACACTCTTTGTGTTTAAGACCTACATTTAAACCACTATTTTTTTATTGTTAAAATATAATTATTTTTATATTTTAAGAATACAATTATTGTTTTTCAGCATATTATAAATATACCCTCTAGGGGTTCCTTTTTATACCATTGAATATTGCATTTTTATTGACTATAATAACATTAAATTATTATTAACCCTTACTAATTCTTAAATATAAGTTATAGTTGCATATATCTTTAAAAATTATTATACTTCAAACACTTAATGCAGCCATAATCATAACTTTAAAAAATTAGTATTAAAGGGTTTTAGGAGGAAAATTGTATGAAAATAGAAATATGGTCCGATTTTGTATGTCCTTTTTGCTATATCGGAAAAAGAAGACTAGAAATGGCATTGGATAAATTTGAATATAAAGATGAAGTAGAAATTGCTTTTAGAAGCTTTGAGCTAGATCCTTCTGCAGAAAAAAAATATGATTCTAATATTCATGAACTTATCGCAAAAAAATATGGAATACCTGTTGCACAAGCAAAAGCTTCTAATGATCAATTAGTAGAACAAGCTAAGACTCTTGGTCTAGAATATAACTTCGATACATTAATTCCAACAAATACTTTTGATGCACATAGATTATCTCATTATGGTAAAGCTGAAGGTAAAATGAATGAATTATCTGAGAGAATCCTTAAAGCATACTTTACAGATTCTTTGGATTTATCTGATCACACAGTATTATCTAAACTAGCAGGTGAAGTTGGTCTAGATAGCAAAAAAGCCTTAGAGATATTATCTACTGATCAATATGCCTTAGAGGTTAGAAAAGATGAAGAAAGAGCTTCAGCTTTAAGAATAAGTGGCGTTCCATTCTTTGTTTTTAATAATAAATATGCTGTATCTGGAGCTCAGTCACCAGACTTATTCTTAGATGTATTAAATAAGGTGAGAAATGAAGAGCTTTCATCTCCAGTTATTGAATTTCTTACAAACAAATTAGATAAAGATGATACTGAATCTAATACTTGTTCTGATGGTAAATGTGAAATTTAATTTAAAATGCAAAAGGATTCCACTTCTGTGGTATCCTTTTTACTTTGTCAAAAAACCTCTGTTTGACATTAGTAAATATATTCTATTTCAATCCTCATAAAACCGCTGGAATTCTCATAATTTAATTAATATTTTCTCAGCTTTGGTAGCATTATAAATGATTTAGTAAAAATAATACCAGTATATTCGAATTTTAGACTGGATAAGATACTTTCGTAGCAAAAAAAATTAAGAGGAGTGATTTGTGATGGATGAGAAAAGCAAAAAAGTAGTAGAAAAATTTATAGATTCTAAGAAAAATGATGCTGAAATTGGTGCTGAAATCACTGGTTTAAGAGATCAATTAAGTGCTATGGAAGGTACATTAAACCAACTAAAGCAAAGTTCAATGAGCACTTCCTTAAGTTCACAAGGTTCACAAGCTCAAGGTGTTCAGGGAAATAGAGTTATGACAGATTTACAACAACAAATTACAAATTTTAAACAACAAACTCAACAACAACAACAGCAAACTCAACAACAGCTACAATCATCAATAACAAATGCTATGAATGATTTAAGTAAGGCTAGTCAGTTCCTTCAATCAAATCAAACTCTTGCACAAATGAGTCAACTTATAGAGCAAACTCAGCAACAATTAAATCAAATGAGTCAAAGCTCTGGTACACAGCAAAATAGCCAGATGGGAAGTCAAAGTTCAAGTGCTAGTCAAAACAATCAGTATGTTAGCCAAAGTTCACAAGGAAGTTCAAATGTTGGATCTAACTTAAGTTCATCTAGTCCATATACTGGATCAAGAACTGAATATGATTATAGTCCTGATAGTAGTCATATAAGAACATTTTAATAGGCTTATATTGTTACTTTTCTTTATAAGTAGTTTTATGTGACTTAGTAAATAATATTTAATCAGTCGCGTTTATGTTATAAACGCGACTTTTTTAAGTAATGAATCAATATATACATTTAATTATAAACTCATATATTACCTTTTCTATTGTTAAATATTATATAATGTTTAAAATTTCTTTTGCACTTTTAAACTTTTTACATATATTGAATTGAGTAATTTTTTTGGGAGGTAAAAATTTGATTCTTTACTACCCATATATGGGACATAAAATCCAATGCAAAAGAGTTCCAATAACCTTTCCAGCTCAACATCAAGCTGTACAACCTGGACTTGAATATCTCATGTATCCTAGGCCAATATTTGATAATCCAGATTACGAAGGAAGTGGAAAGCTAAAAAACAAAGTAGCTATTATTACAGGTGGAGATAGCGGTATAGGAAGAGCTGTATCCTTAGCCTTTGCAAAAGAGGGAGCAGATATAGTTATTGTATACTTAAATGAACATACAGATGCTAACGAAACAAAAACACTTATTGAATCAAAAGGAAGCAAGTGTATTTTAATTGCTGGTGATTTAAGAGATGAAGACTTTTCTAAAAAAATTGTAGATATTACTATTAGTAAGTTAGGTAAAATAGATATATTAGTCAATAATGCTGGAGTACAATTTCCTCAAAATAGCATTGAAGACATAAGTGCAAAACAACTTGATGATACTTTTCGTACAAATATTTATCCTATGTTTTATTTAACAAAAGCTGCTCTTCCTTATCTAAGCAGTGGAAGCTCAATCATAAACACTACTTCAGCAGTTGCTTATAAAGGATCAAAACTACTTATAGATTACTCAAGTACAAAAGGAGCTATTGTGAGCTTTACTCGTTCTTTATCGCTTTCGCTTGCCGAAAAATGTATTCGTGTAAATGCAGTTGCTCCTGGTCCAGTTTGGACTCCCCTTCAACCGGCAAGCTACCCTGCAGAATATATGACATCTCTTGGCTTAGATACAGAAATGAAAAGAGCTGGTCAACCAGTAGAACTAGCACCCACTTATGTTTACCTTGCTTCAGATGACTCTACTTTTGTTACTGGCGAGATACTTCATGTAAATGGTGGAAACTACATCAGCTCTTAAAAAACATTCTTTATATATCTAAACTAAGATACTATTAAAAATTATTATATCCTCCTACTTTTATAAAAAAGCACAACTAAATGGTTTTAACCACTTAGTTGTGCTTTAAAGATATTACAAATACTATATTTAAGAGTATTGTTAAAATTAAGTGGTTATAAAGGAGATGCTATATGAGCTAGCTATTAGAATTTAATTCATTATTCTTCGTCCTGCATAAAAGCTCCAAATACCTTCTACTCTTATATTCGCTCCAGTGTATGGTGCATGTATCATTTGATTATCTCCAACATATATTCCTACATGTCCTGGGCCAGTAAAAACTAAATCCCCAACTTTAAGATTATCTCTAGAAACTGCTATTCCTGAATTTATTTGATTATGGGTTGTCCTCCCAATGCTTGTCCCAAAATTATTATAAACATATTGAGTAAATCCAGAACAGTCAAATCCTTTTGGAGTTGTTCCTCCCCAAACATACGGTGTTCCCATAAAGTTTTTAGCATATGCTACAACTTTATCACCCTTGCTCGTATTATCTACAACAAGTGGAAGCTCAACATTCTTAATTTCAATAGTTTTATTAAAATCCTCTTCTAATCTCCAATGATTAGATTGGTTTTGTGGATCGTTCCAAGTGACTACCTTATTATCACTACTTAGATGAAGCTGACCGCCTGTCCTAACATTTGTTATAACATAATAGCCATTACCAGCGTCAGTTATACTCCACATATTTGACTTATTTTCACCATCATTATAAGCTACTAACTTATTATTAGCATCCATATGTAATTGAAGATTTGTTCTAACATTTACTATATTATAATACTCTCCTAAAGGTCTTAACACCCATTGATTTGATGTATTCTTTGGATCATTCCATGCCCCTATCCCATTGTTAGCATCCATATGTAGCTGAAGTCCTGTTCTTTCATTTACTATCAATGCTTTTTCAGGAAGCGTTATTGCAAAGGCAGTTTTCATATTGCTTACACTACTTATATAACAGACTACACTAAAGGCAAACAAGGATGTAATCAGTTTTTTACGTAATTCCATCATATCTACTCCTTTTCTATAAAAAAATAGCTGAAGCGACTTTCTTCAGTGTTTTTTTGCGCATCTGCCTTTTCTTAAGCGTATGTGAAGAATCTTACAGGCGACATATTCTTATTTTTTTATTCTTTAACTTATACTATGTCTTAAGTCTGTTCGCATAATTATCCACAGATATAGTTGAGATATAATTTCCTAAAGAATAAAATAATTACTTCCTAGCAAATAAATAACTTTTCACATGCTATCGATTACAAATATTTAAATTATATATTACTAGGGGGAATGTATCTGTCTTACGCTCAACCATATCTTAATATAATAGTGGACAAATTAAAACCCTTTGTTACTGCCACTGCTACCAATATATTCTTAAATGGATTTTTTCCATAGATAAAAATAATCATACATTGCTTTATAAACACACCATAATTTGTAAATTTATTGTATAATAAATTCATGTTTATATTACTTAACTACACTTATAAAGGTAGGATAATAAAATGAAGAAACCCTTAATTATTTCTTTTATAGCTATAATCCTTCTTATACCATTTACAATCGCGTTTTTTTACATCTGGTTCGCTATAGGAATGATTTCAGCTAGTAGTGCCCACTCTATAAAATTACCTTGGGTTAATCAATATAAGACTTGTATAAACTCTAAATTTCCTGTGATTAAAGACATAACCATTTACGAAAGGCAAGGCAGAGTACGATTTGATTTCAAGGTACCCTCTGACATGACTCTAGACCAATGCAAGGATGTAGCAAAAGAAACAAAAGATTTTATAACAAATACAAATGGCATGAAAAATCTACTTAATGACCAATCTATGGAGCAAAATAATATTTGCCTAACCTTTAATTTAAAGAAAACCACTTATGTTTTTGAATGTCCTCATTCTGTACAAACCAAAGATCCTACAGACAATCCAAATGAATATGAAGAGAATAACTATAAAATATGGTATTTACAGGTTAAGGATGAACCAGAAATTAAGCTTGAATTTTAAAATCAAATCCGGACAAATATTAATTCACAAATCTATCACACTCTGAATACCCTATCAATAAGAGTATTTCTAGCGGAGGCTATAAATGGGGTACTATATTAAAGTAGAACCTAATGTAAAAATTTATGTAGAAGATCTTAACCCTTGCGGGGAAAAGACAATATTATTTCTTCATGGTTGGCCTGGAAGTAATAGATTGTTTGAATATCAATTTGATAAATTGCCTGAACTTGGTTATAGGTGTATAGGTATAGATACTAGAGGCTTCGGAAATTCAGATAAGCCTTGGGATGGCTACGACTATAATACATTAGCTGATGATGTAAAGGCAGTTATCGAAACACTTAAATTAGAGAATATCACTTTAGCTGGTCATTCCACGGGGGGTGCTATAGCAGTTAGATATATGGGGCGCCATAAAGGATATGGTGTTTCAAAACTAGCTCTTTTTGCTGCCGCTGCACCTAGTCTTATAAAGCGTCCTAATTTCCCTTACGGTCTTGATAAAGAAACTGTTTTACAGCTCATTGAAGGAACATATACTGATCGTCCTAAAATGCTTCAAGGCTTTGGAGATATATTTTTCCACAAACACATAACAGAAGAATTTGCAAACTGGTTTTTACAGCTTGGACTGCAAGCAGCAGGTTGGGCTACTGCAGCTATATCAAAAACTTGGTTAGACGAAGTACTATTTTCTGATCTAGAGGCTATCCAAGTTCCTACTCTGATTATTCATGGTATTCATGATAAGGTTGTACCTTTTTCTTTAGGAAAAATACAAAGTAAAACCATAAAGAAAGCAAAATTTATTCCTTTTGAAGATAGTGGTCATGCTACTTTTTATGATGAACGTGAAAGATTTAATAAAGAACTGGTGAAATTTATTAATAAATAACTTTATTTTAAGAATTATCACTATTAAAGCACCGTGTTGAAATTAATTGGTTAATCATCCGACGCTCTTTAAATGAACAACTCTATAATTAAACTTATACTTTTAGGTTTAGAGTTGTTCATCCTTAATGAGCTCACGCAAAGAATTAATATGATTTTCTCATATTCCGTGGCTAAAACTGTAAACTCACTACGTTCGAACAGTACAGTTTTACTTTTTAATAATCTATAGTTTTTATAAATATTTCATATATTAAATTTAAGAAAATAAAAATGCTATATGATCAAAAAGTAAAAAGTAAAATATATCGCCTGCCAGAATTTCTTCACATACGTTCAGAAAAGGCAGATGCGTAAAAAAATCACTAATAAAGAACGATTAGCGATTTTTTAGAGCCATTCCATCTGAAAACATCATTTAATTCTAATAGCTCGCTCATATAGCGTCTCCTGTATAACCAATTAATTTCAACAATTTTATTAAACAAAGCCTAAAAATTCAATATACTATAAAGCTTATGAGTCCTTAACGGGCTCATTTTTAATTTAAAATTTATAAACTTCCACTTAATATAAAGTATAATTATCATTTAATAATGACTATACTATAATTACAGGTAATATTTATGAAAAAAATTTATTATATACTCTATAACAGTTCTTTACATAATCTTCATAGAACTTTGCTATAATATATTACCATTACTAAAAATGGATAACTATAAATACAAAACTACATTTAAAAATTTTGCTTGCTTAAAATTAAAATTTTTAGATATATTGGTTTACCTATAGAGTTATTCGTCTATAAATATAAAAGGAGTTGACGTGCTTGGATAGAGTACCATTTTTCTTGGCATTTTCTGCAGGTTTACTATCATTTTTATCTCCCTGCGTTCTGCCATTAGTACCAGCATACGTAGGTTATATCACTGGTTCTTCCATAAACAATAAAAAAATTCACAGATATAAAATATCAAATTTACATAAAGTACTTGGGTTTGTATTAGGATTTTCAATAATATTTATTATAATGGGGGCTTCAGCTACAACACTAGGAAAGTTAATAATCAAAAATCAAGTTTTATTCAGAAGAATTGGTGGCTCTTTGATGATAGTTTTTGGATTACATACTATGGGAATAATTAAAATAAAAATGTTCTATTATGAAAAGAGGCTTTTATCTGCTATAAACTTTAGTAAAAGCTTTAGTCCTATATTGATAGGAATGGCTTTTGCAGCTGGATGGACTCCTTGCGTGGGACCTATATTGTCATCCATATTAATTTATTCAAGTAACCTTACTACAGTATATCAAGGCATATTTTTATTAAGTGTTTATTCTCTAGGTTTATCAATACCATTTATATTAACAGCTATGGCAATTGATAGCTTCCTGAAATTCAAAAATAATGTTTTAAAATTTTCTAAGTTCATATCGATTATAAGCGGATTACTACTTATAGTAATGGGAATTTTAGTATTTACAAATAACTTAAATACCCTAAGCAGATATGTAAACTTCATTAACTTCTAATAAATGTTATCTATAAAAAACATAAAAGGAGATTTAACAATGAAAAGAGTATTTTTTATATTAGCAGTATTAGTGCTATTTAGCTTAAGTTTTTATACAGTAATGAGATACAACAAGAATAAGTCCATTAATGCCAATGCATCTGCTGACGCTAACAGTACAAAAACTACAAATCAGCTTAATCCATCAACAGCTGCAAATTCAACTATTTCTAAAAATGAAATATTTAAAAACACATCAGATAGCAAAGCAATTGATTTCAAATTAAAAACTTTAGCAGGTAAAGAAGTTTCTTTGAGTGATTTTAAAGGCAAAAAAGTTTTTCTAAACTTTTGGGCCACATGGTGTCCTCCTTGCAGACAAGAAATGCCCGAACTAGAGAAACTCTATGAAGAATCTAAGGATTCTGATTTGATTATTTTAACTATTAACCTAGGTGAAGATAACCAGACCGTAAAATCTTTCATGGATAAAAACAAATATAACTTTAATGTTGCTCTAGATTTAAATCAAGATGTAGCCATAAAATATAATATAGTTTCTATCCCAACATCAATTTTTATTGATGCCGATGGTAATTTGGTTTCAAAAAAGATTGGACCTATGACCCTTGAGGAAATGAAAGCCTTTGTCACATTACCAAAAAAATGATATGATCAAGCTTTTTCTTTGATATAAGATACAATTACAGTGTACATATAGAAAGAAGGTGAAATATGAATTATATAATATATGATTTAGAATTTAATCAAAAGTATATTGGTTTTCCAGAAGATGATTCAAATAATACTTCTCGCTTGCCCTTTGAAATTATTCAAATTGGAGCATTAAAACTTAATGAAAGCTTTGAAACGCTCTCTAGCTTTAATGCTCTAGTTAAACCTAAGGTGTATCCAAATATTCACCCTTATGTAGAAAAACTGACTAAGATAAATGATGAAATTGTAAGTTCTAGTAAAGACTTCATATCTGTTTATGATGATTTTTTAAACTTCATAGGTGATGATCCTGTAGTTTTATGTGTTTGGGGTACAGTAGATATTAAAGAACTTCTTAGAAATATAGAATTCTATAGCTTAACAACTTCTTCAATTTCTAAGTATTATATAGACGTTCAAAGAAACGCCTCGTTATATCTAAAATCTCCAAATAACTCAAAGGTTGGATTAAAAACAGCCATAGAACTTTTAAATTTAAATACTGACAATGAATTTCACGATGCTTTTAATGATGCATACTATACTTCTGAAATTTTTAAAACCATCTATGATGACACTGTTAAGCCAAGTATTTACTCTCCTACTCCTTATAGAAAAGCTACCACTCCTAAAGAAAAAGTTGATACTGTCTCTTTAATAAAGCAATTTGAAAAGATGTATGATAGAGAAATGTCAGCTGAAGAAAAAGCAATAATAAAACTAGCCTATAATATGGGAAGAACTAGACAATTTGTAGTTCACTCGAGCTTAAAAGAAGATGCTTAAGCGTTAAAAACGTATACAGCTTACAGCTTAGTAAATCTTTTCTTGCAATGAGCATTAACATAGTGTAAAATACTATATTATATAGTTCAGAGGTAGTAGCAAGCTGAAATACAGTGGCAAAAATCGTCAGCACGGATATAATCCCGGTTTTGCGTTTGAATTGCGATACTCTGAAACAATGTACATTTAGCTTTTTTATATGTACATTGTTTCAGGGTATCTTTTTTTTACTTTATTGGAACTGCCATGAAGTAAAAAACATAAAGTATAATGAAAAAGAGCTTGTCTATTTCGCAGGAAATTATAGAATTTTCCACTTAAGTAAACTTAGTTATTTCAATAAAAGAAAAACAATCTCTACAACGCTACTTAGGACAAATTTTATTTTTAGGAGGATCACAATGTCAACGAAAAAAGCACTAAAAAACTTTTTACTTATTACTTGTATTGCTCTGCTATTCTTTGTATTTCTATGGTTCGATAAGGGGTCAACAAAATCTCTTGAATTTCTTGGTGGATATGTAATTGAACTTAGTCTTAGTGTGGACAACCTGTTTCTATTCCTTTTAGTATTCTCTAGTTTTGGAATTAAAGCAAAATATCAAGAGAGAGTACTTAAATACGGAATTTTTGGAGCAATAGTTTTACGTCTGATATTTATATTATTAGGAGTTGCTGTAGTAAGCAGATTCCAATGGATTTTATATATATTTGGTATCATCCTAATCGCTAGTGGTTATAAAATTCTAGCAAATAAAGAAGATGATGATGTTTCATATGAAGATAGTAAAATGCTTAAGCTTTTAAAGAAATTTATCCCTGTTACTAAAGAACTTCACGAAGAAAAGTTCTTTGTAAGAATAGATAAAGTACTTCATGCAACACCACTATTTGCAATATTATTTTTAATTGAAGGTTCAGATATATTATTTGCTATTGATTCAATACCAGCAGTTTTCTCAATAACTACAGATCCATTTATAATTTACACCTCAAACATATTAGCTATATTAGGACTTAGAAACCTTTACTTCCTACTTGAAAGACTTCAAAGTACCTTTGAATATGTCAAGTACGGTGTAGGATTTGTATTATTATTTACTGGTTTGAAACTTGCTCTTTCTTTCAAGCTACATATACCAATACTCGCATCAATATTAATCATTATAGGAATACTTGCTATTAGCGTATTATTCTCTATTTATATGAATAAGAAAAAAGAAGCTGAAGAAGTGGAAGTATAAAAAAGGCCTAAAGTAGAATTTTTCAACATATATTCTACTTTAGGCTTTTTATTTTAGATATTTTATTTTAAAGAATCCATTACTCCCTTACATAGCCCACTAGCTAATTTGTTTTGATACTCCTCTTGATTTAAAAGTTTATCCTCCTCTGGATTAGACATAAATCCCATTTCTACTAGAACTGTTGGAACTTTAGACCAATTGAAGCCTGTTAAATCATTTCTTTCTACTAATCCCTTATTGTTCATACCTGCTGTAGCTATTAAATCAGCTAATATGGTTTGACCATATTTTTTACTTATGTCATTTATAGCCTTTGCATAACCTACAGGAGCTGGAAATAGCATTGAAGCACCCTTTACACTTTGGCTAGTTGAAGAATCACAATGAATTCTCACAACTAAATCAGCATTATTTTTATTTCCAACTTCTGCCCTATCTATATTTCCTGGGTTTTCACTATCTTGAGTCTTTGTCATTACTACCGTAAATCCGTTTTGTTCAAGTAAACTTTTCAGTTTAACTGCAACTTTCATAGCCACTACGTATTCAGGTGTTTTAGTTACTATGCCTTGAGCACCACCTGGATCTTTTATCTTCATAGTATTGGAATCAGGAGAAAGCTTCTCTTGACCGCTATTTCCTTTTACAGAATGTCCAGGGTCTAAAACTATTATTTTCTTTTTAACTGGTGTTTCATGTATCTTAGTTTCTTCTTTTTTAGTTGGTACTTCTTGGGTCTTAGTCTCTTCTTTCTTATCCAGGCTTACATCTTCATTATTTTTTGTGTTATTATCCACTGATAACTTATCCTCAGTTTTATTTTCCACCTTTTCAGATGCTATATCTTTTTTTACAATTTCTTTTTTAGCTTTATTTTCACAACTAACCAATGAAAACATAAGTATTATAGATAATACCCCAATTATAACTTTTCTCATTTTTTATTCTCCCATTGCTATGTAATTTTATATATAGATGAACCTTTTCGTATTCATTAAATACTTAATCATAATTATATATGCGTTGATTTTACGTGTCCATATTGTATTCAGCTAAATTGCTATCTGTTGATCTGAATTTTCAGTAGTTCTATTGATACTTAAAGAAAAAGCACCCTAACCTGTAGAGTGCTTTGTTACCTATCTTTACTTCTTGATATATTTTTATATTGACGGTGTTTGAAAATAATTTCTAAATCAAATTAAGTTCAACCATACTTCTAGCAGTGGCAAGAATTCCTTCGCGAGCTGGTCGCGGCTGCCACCCCAGTAGATTCTTTGCTTTAGAATTACTACAAGCTGTATTTTGTCCGAGGAAAGTGGCTGGCATCCTCAAATCTTTGATAAATACAGCAAGGAATTTCACAAGGAAATCAGGCATCTCACGTGTGGAGACCTTGTTTGCTTTATCTCCAAGGTTTTGACGTAGAAGCTCTGCTTCTTGTTTATAAGTTATATGTTCTCCCGTTGTTGCGAGGAACCTCTCACCTACTGCTTCTTGTTTCGTCATCGCAAGCAAATGTAAATCAGCCACATCACGTACATCCACAGAATCAAAGCCCATTTTCATCAAAAACGGCATTTTTCCCATAAGCATTGTACGGATTATTTGGTTGGAATGTGAGAAGTCTTTGCCAAGAATTGGTCCCATCACAGCTACTGGAAGGATAGTACTTAATTCCATCTGATTTTCCTTTGCAAACTTCCATGCAGCTTGTTCCGCCATTGTTTTTGAACGTTGATAAGGATCGATTTCTTCGTCCAAATTTGTCCAATCATCTTCTGTAAAAATATTTGTATGATGCTTGTGTCCTGCAAGAACTGCACCAGAAGCTGAAGTCATCACAACACGTTTCACCTTTGCTTCTTTTGCTGCTTTCATCACACGAAGTGTACCATCCACAGCCATTTTCACCATTTCATCGCCATCATCTGGTCGAGTTGCTGGAGTGGGGGAAGCTACATGAATCACATAAGTTGCCCCCATTGCAGCTTCATGCCAATTATCATCACTGGTGAGATCAGCCTTAATAAATTCTAAATCGTCAAAATTTACAATTCCACCTGCTGAAAGCATTGATTTCACTTCATCTTGTCGCGACATTGTTCTAAGAGTTGTACGCACACCATATCCTTGTTTCAGCAACTTCAAAATAATGTTCACAGCAATATATCCACTACCGCCTGTAACTAACACTAGTTTTTTTGTTTCTGTTTTCATTTTAATCCTTCCCCCTTTACACTTGTAACGTCAGTGAAATTATTTTATAATATATAAAAAGGATTATCAAGTCAAAAAGCGGCTGTTGTGACAGTCAAGGAGGTTTTGTAATGGCAGCAACAGATCTAGCACAGCTCATAAAAGCAGATACTAAAGAATGTCTCACCACAGCACTTTTACAGCTTTTAGCAAAAGAAAGTTTACCTAAACTTACCGTTTCAAAAGTATGTCAACGGGCTGGTGTCAGCCGAATGGCTTTTTATCGTAATTTTGATGGACTAGAACAAATATTATACCAATACTATCAACCGAAAATTTCTGCCATCTTCACTACTATTAGCACAGAAACCAATCCAGCTATCAAATTTGATCAACAGGTTGTATTTTTTGACGAATTCGGACCGGATTTAATTTTATCGTCTAATCGCGGGTTCGAATTTATTATTCAGGGAATTTTCACTGCCGAAATAGAAAAATATTTCTCTGCTAGCAATGACGAGTATATTTCCACCTTTATGTCAGCTGGAGTTTATGCACTTTGGAGAAAATGGATTTTAGATGGACGAAAAAAGCCATTGACTGAGCTTCATTCGCTTATACAAAAAATCAGTCTTTCTGTAAGCATAGAAAGTGCTCAGGAACAATTGTAAGAAATAACATAAAAGGTGACCTCGTAATAAAACCGAAGTCACCTTTCAACTTAAAATTAAACTAAAACTCTTCTAATAACCTTATTGTTCGATTCTTTACCGCCTATAGGCTGACCAGATGCTGGTACTGCCCTCTCTCTTCCCCAATCTCTGATTGCTTCTATCTTTTCAGGACTTGTTTTAGAAAGTGGAACAACATTACTTAGTGAATTTATTATTAACTCTTCTGAATACTTAAGTTCATCATCAGCAATTAATCTATATGCAACATCCCTTAAAGAAGATTCAAGATCTGCACCAGTAAATCCATCTGTTAAATCAACAAGCTGCTTAATAGTACTCTCATTTAAATCCATTTGAAGATACTTCTTAACATATAATCTAATTATTTCATCCCTCTCAGCTTGGGTTGGTAAATCTACAAAAAATAATTCATCAAAACGTCCACGTCTTAATAGTTCAGAAGGTAGTTTTGAGACATCATTTGCAGTTGCTACTACGAAAACTAACTTTTTGCACTCTTGCATCCAAAACAAAAATTGTCCTACCATTCTTGTAGTAACTCCAGATGAATCGTTTCCTGATCCACCAAGACCTTTTTCAATTTCATCTATCCATAATACACAAGGAGAAAGGTGTTCAGCTGTTTGGAATGCTTCTTTAAGCTGCTGTTCACTCTGTCCAACATATTGTCCTTGTACCGTTGCAAAGTCAAGTCTATATAGTGGTAAATTCCAAAAAGCTGCGATAGCCTTTGCTGAAAGTGATTTACCACATCCAGGTACTCCTACTAAAAGAACTCCTCTAGGTGGTTGAAGTCCACGTCTTCTTAGTTCATCTCTTTTCTCTGGAGTTTGAAGCTTTTTCTTACTGTTAAGCCAGTCTTTAAGCCCACCTAATCCTCCTACATCTAAGATACTTTGTGAAACATCTATTTTCTCAAGCCCTTCTATATTGGAGAATAATTTATTCTTAGCAAAATTTAATTCAACTAAGTCGCTTTTTTTTATTGCTCTGTTTGCAACTAAAGATACAATAACATTTTGCGCTTCAACTTGCGTTACCCCAGTTAAAATAGTTGCAGCTTCCCTAAAATCATTATTATCCCACTCGATTAAAATATCTCTTTTATATGGTTCAACATTTTCATATATGATTTTCAACATTTCTTCTTCACTTGGTAAGTCCAAGGATAACGCCATCCCTAATCGTTGTAGTTGTGCCCAAACCGGAGTAGTTGTTAATGCGATAATTACTCCTCCGTTTTCTTCAGCCAAGGATACGATATCTTGCAAATATCTTGCAGTCATTGTGTCATTATCTATTTCTGCTACTTCTGTAAGTACAAAGGTTAAATTTTGCTTAACCTTCATTTGATCAGCAATGAAATCTAAGGCACCAACTATAGATTTATCTTCATTTACCGATCTACCACTTGAAATGTCATACATACCCTTTGAAAGTGTATGAACAAAAAATGGTAAAGCTAAGTCACTTGATACTTGCTTACAAACTTCTAACGCTCTACCTTTCTCAACAGTATTAAATGATATAAATGGAATTCTAGCAAGTGAATATTGTTTTATCTTACCGATACATTCATTGAAATACATTCTATATCTCTCCTAGATTGTTTATTCTATTTCTTTTTATGATACTTGAAAGCATTCCTGTTCTATCACTTTTACTTGTAGTTTCTAAAGATTGCTGCATTAAATCAGCTTGCTTTTTGATTACATCTATAAACATGTTAACATCACTTTCTGGCATTCCAGGAATTTGTACAAGACCAATTAAGAATTTAAATTCTTTTCTAAACAAAATTAGTGAGTTAGTAAGCAGATTCATATCTCCGCCACTAAAACTAAGCGATCTATTAAATTTATCTGATGCTCTTTTTAATCTAACTTGAATAACATCGTTTAATTGACTTGCAATCCTACCACCAACACCACCAGTTAAATCAATTGAGCCATTCTTTATGCTACTTAGTACTTCTTCATCATGAGTACCTTCTTTAGCTAAATCAAAGCAATGAACCCACTCTAAATATGTGCTTGGACTTTTCATATATTTCTCCTTACTCTTTTAACTACTATTGCAGGTGGTAATAGATTCCACTCTGGAAATGAAGCTGCAAACTCATCAACTGATTCCGTTTTATTTACATTTGTTTTAGTATCATTTACAGATTGTTCTTTTGCTAAATTTCTATTTATAAGTAAATTCTTTTCACTCATTACTCTCATACACCTTCCTATAATACTTGTCTTACTTTATTAGAATTTTGAACAGTTATATATTGTTCTGGTGTTAATTCATTAAGTAAGTCTATAACTTTTTGACTATTTCTATCTTTTTCTGAGTATAGTCTTCTAAAATCAACTACTTCAGCTAAAAACCCATTTAAAATTTGTAGATAGTTAGCTCTTTCATTCTCAATCTGTTCAATTACTGAATTTCTGCCCTTATCTATAGCTTTCTTCTGCATAAAGATATAAATTCCTGTGATAGCAGCAACTATTATAGGTCCAATTATAGTAACAATACTTAAAACGAACAAAATTGCTCCTATAATTCCTGCTGTTATAACTTTTTTATTAGGAAATTTTAGTTTACTCAGCTGCTCAGCTTTTATATTATCCATATAATCGTTTAATGAAGTCTTTAACTCTGCTTCATTTGATCCATCTCTAGATTTATTTTTCCAATCTGAAATTTCTAATTCAACCTCTAATGGAACACTTGCTCTATTTTTAGCAGTTAGATCTTCATAAGCATCCACAATCCACTCTTTTGAAAGTGTAATCGCTAATTTCTGTGTAGTGATTAAAGCTCCTGAGGATTCTGGTGTTAATGCAATACTGGTTAGATGCTGTGAAAAGTCCTCATATTCTGAATATGCTTTAACTTCTTCAGCAAACCTTTGCGTAGCCCTTTGAATATCTCCATTTTCTTCAATTGTTAATTGATTTTTTCTTAGTTTTGTTCTTAATGGTAATTCGTCATTATCATAATTTTTAACTAAGTTATCTAGTATTTCATCTATTTTTGCAGATAGTGATGGTGCATTATTAACTTTAGTGTTAAATATATTGCTGAAGTATTCATAAATATCCTCATGAATTTCAGCAAACTCCAATACTTCCTTCAGCTTTACCCATGTAGGACTATATTTACTTAAAACTGGAAAACTATTTTCATCTATAGTAGCTTTTCTCGCTAAAATAGCACTTTGCCATTGCTCTCTTTGCTTCTCAACAAATCCAGCACTTGAGGATAGTTCATTTAACCAGTCTTTTATCTTATTTATACATATTCCATTTATATCGCCACCAAAAAGTCCTCCAGCAAATGCATCTAAAACTACAATTATTCTTCTTTCCATCTTCTTTGGATCCTGCATCGCAAAATATCTTTCTAGCCAAACTAAAGATCCATCCAGCTTTCCTGCTCTTCTACTAATTAAGCAGAAAAGTAGTGATGTTTTTTCATCATCTCTTCGCATAGCTTCTTTTAAAGCCTTATCTGCAAGTTCTTTATTATCACTAAGCCATGCAGACAATGCGATTAAAGCAGGTGCTAACCAATACCTTGGAGTAGAAATCATCATCTCTTCAGTAGCATTTTCTATAGTTTCTTTCTTTACTATACTAAGGTCTGAAGCTTGCAAAATACCAACTGTATGATTTCTTATGGTTTCATAATTTCCAAAGTTTTTTCTTAGTTCTTGTTCTAGTAAAACAACAGTTTGTTTTGCATCAGCTAGATTTGCAACTCTTTTTGATTCATTAACAAAATTTCTAAACTCAGCTGTTAAATTAGTTAATTCTGTTGCAACAGAATTAACTCTATTATCTACATTGCCAACTTGACTCGAAACTACTTCAATATTCTCAGCTACCACTGCTAAATTATTAGCTAGCTTACTTAAATTATTCTCAATATAATTTAGATTTGCTCTACTTATTGATTGATCCGCCATCTTCACATTTCCCCTTACTTAACTATATTTACAGTTCCATCGGACTTTACTGCACATAAAATATCTGTATAAACTTCAATAAATTTATACCCCCCATGTAAAGCTAAACCTCTAGCTTTTTCCATTAATTCTGGAAGGCTTTCATTTATTAAATAATGAGTTACTATATTTCCCATATAATCTACTGTATGAACATCGTACCTATCTCCTAGATAACACTTTGCTAAAAGTCCAACTAAATGATGTTCTTCTGGTATATCCTTAAACTCATCTTTTATTACGGCTACACAATCATCAAATTGCTTTTTACACTGTTCACACCCGCCTATATCTAACTTCTCAATTGCATCCATGTACTCATTTGACCTTTTAACTCTCAATCTTTTTTCTAAAGTTAACAAATCCATTGCCATTCTTGCACTGCTTGTTGCTTTAATGCTTAAATCTAATTTTTCTTGGCGATTTATGTTATTAGCTAAAATTGGTTTTGGCATGTTGTCCCCCCCTTGATAAGGTTAAAAATATTTTATTTTATGTAACATTATGTATATTTTTAAACTTAATTGTATTATACATTACTACTTCCAATTAAGGAATATAATTGTATAGATTTGTATTTATTAACTATTCACGTAAAATATAGAAGTTAATTTTTTATATAATTTTAGATTACTACTTAAATGAAGCATCAAAAGTAGTAAATGCTTAGTAACTCTTAACTACAAATTCTGTCCTAAAAAATGAATTTGTAATAAATCCATGACTCATTATATAATTAAGTATTTTAGTTTCATCTTCATCTAACGTAACTTCAAAATCTACTGTAATGAAGATAATATTTTACTGCAATTTTAGAATTCTTCTAATTACCCATTTTTTGAAAAACTAGTAATAGAAAAGAAGGAGCTAATTTAACTCCTTCTTTTTACATATAATTTATATCATCTTTTTTATCTTCTATTGCACATAAGGCGACTTAGGATATCCCTCTCTATACTTTCCTCTAGTCTGAAGTCCTCCAATGCCCTTTATGCCTGTTATGGTATTCTCAATGACCTCAGTTATAGAAACCACCTGATCGATTCTTGTATAAGCTACTTTTTCACAGACAAATACAGGATCTAGACAATGTATTAGCACTCGATTTGGGCTTGAGGCGAAGTTTGCACCAGCATCCAATATATCCTCATAACAAGACTGGCATGCTCCCGCAAATATCACTAATTCATCGTAACTGGAATTATAATTTCTTAGGTTCTGAACTGATTGAATAAAATACTTTGAGTTTCTATAATTATTCAGGTCTAGGTAATTTGTTGCATTCTTAATTAATCCATCGTGTCCAGTAAGTACTACTATGTCTGGTTTTATTTCCTTCACTAAATCAACAATCTGCAAAGGCTGGTCCTTTTCTACTATAGCTTTTCCTGTAGCATTGAGATTAAGTTGCTTATAAACCTTCATGCAAGCATCTAAGTATTGAGGGTCTCCATCAACATGAAGTATTCTCCCAGGACGTCCAAAGGTTAACTCTTTTTCCGGTATGATTTTGGGAGACTTGGTTACTCTCGTTATATTTTTATGTCCAACCACCTCCCTTGATACCATTACTCTTTTAATAGTCTCATTTACCCTAGCATTAAAGATTTTATCCTTCTCCGCTATAAATTGCTCATCAACCTCTTCTAGGTCCTCTATCTTTGCATCTGCTATTATTCTTATATTAATACCTTTTAAAACATAATAAACTGCATCATCATCTTCTCTTATATCTATAATCTTAAAGGTTATATCCTTACTATATGACTTTCTTACAACTAAGTCACCGACTTTCATACACTTCTCCTCGCAGCTATGATTTCACATTATATACTATGTAACAAAGCTTCTTTTGTTATAGTCTGGATTAAATTTTTCTTCAAGCTTTTCCTATTTAAAAGCTCATCAAAATATAAGATTATTAACCACTTAACTTCAACACAGTGTTCTACCATATTAAGTCTATACACATCTTTAAAATCGAAATGCTTACACAGGAGATACTATATAAGCAAGCAATTAGAACTAAATGACTTTCGAAGATGTACTAGTGTAAAAACTGTATTATCCAACCGCAGTGAGTTATACAGTTTTAGTTATCTCATTGGAACAAATCATATTAATTCTCTGCGAAGCTTATTAACGTATCTGATATATCTGCATTTCAATTATTAGCAACTAGGTTATGCTTGTTAATACTATTGAAATTAAGGAGGAGCTACGGCAGATGCTATATGAGCGAGCTATTAGAATTAAATGATTTTTTCAGATGGAGTGGCGTAAAAAAACTGTACTGTTCGAACGAAGTGAGTTTGCAGTTTTAGCCACGAAATATAAAAAGATCATATTAATTCTTTGCGCAAGCTCATTAAAACATATAAAGTAGCACCTCCTTAATTTCAACAAGCTGTTCTTACATATTAAGTTTATACTCATCTTTAAAATTAAAATGCTTACACAGGAGATGCTATATGAGCAAGTAATTAGAATTAAATGATTTATGGAGATGAGATGACGTTAAGAAACTGTATTGTCCGAACGTAGTGAGTTATACAGTTTTAGTTATCTCATCGGAATAAATCATATTAATTCTTTATGAAGCTCATTAAATCATCGGAAGTGTGATCATTTCAATTTTAAATAGTTATAACTAAAACAAAAATAAGCCACCATTATTGGTAGCTTAAATTTTTTCTTCCTATTCTTTTTGGTCATACATTTCCTTAAACTCATCAATGAATTTTAGATATATCTCTTTTTCATTGATGATTCCCTCAAGCTTATTGTTAAAGGTGTTCTGTCCCCAGTTGACTTCGTTATAATAGTATCTGTTAGCAAGTCTCCAGTATCTTTGAGGAAATAGCAAAAATCCAAATATAACTCTATATTCTTCATCCTTGAGATTTCCAACTGCGCTATATGATTCTAATATAGCTTTAGCATATTCTATGTTCCAATCTACTCTTTTCAGCACTTTAATCATAAAATTAGCTATGTCGTATGCCCTAATCTCTCGTTTGCAGTAATCAAAGTCTATTACATAAACTTCATTATCATCACCTAATATTATATTATGGTAGGTAAAATCATGATGACAAAAAGATTTATCATTCTCTGCAATCTCACATAAATCAAGGTAAGAGGAGGTTTGCATCACATTATGCGCTCTCTTAGATAGTTCCTTATAGAACTCCATTGATTTAATATAATTTAAGTCGAAGTCACTTTTCTGAGATTTCTTTCTAGTCATATCTCTCATTTTATCTAGAGATTTCATTCGTTTTTCCATTAGATGTGGCCATCTTCCTAGATCACTTTTCAGTTTAGAGTTTTCTGGAGGATCGTATCCTTTTGTAGCTTCATGGAGTAATGCAAGGGTCTTTGCCGCTATCTTAACTTCGTCTAAATTGTGGAAGTCGCACTCTCTTCCTGGTATCCACTGTGAGAGAGTGTATAAGTCTTCATTTACTAAGGCAAAAGGTTCTCCATCGATATTAATCTCATACCTATCAACCTTGTCAAAGCCATTTTTTATAAGGTGTTCCTTGGCACCATATACAAACAATAGCTTTTGTGCACCATAGTTTATCCTTTTTAAGCATTTGTCTCCTTTATTAGATTTTAAATAGTATATCCCTTTATTCGGCCTTAGTGTCTCAATTTTTATATCAAACTGTCTTTCAATTTCAAATTCCCTCATCATAGTGCTCACCTCCTATATATTTATATGTACAGGCGTATCCTTTTATTAACACTTTTTATAATTGCTTAATATAATAAAATATAGAAATGTGAAAGGACTTATATATGAAGATAGCTATAGACGGAAGAGCAGCTAATTGGTATAGAGGAACTGGTATTGGCACTTATACCTATCAACTTATAAATAATTTAAATCAAATAGATTTTTTAAATAATTATTTAATCTTCTTACCTGAAGAATTTCATTTTGAAAAAGAATTCAGAAGCAACTTTAAAACTGGCGTAGCTAAACAAAATGAATCATTTAATTTTTGGGAGGAAATTAGAGTTCCAAATGTATTAAGTGAAAATGATATAGATTTATATCATATCCCCCAAAATGGCGTTGGTCTCTCCAGTAATATAAATTGTAAAAAAGTAATAACCTTGCATGATATCATCCCTTTAAGAATGCCTGAAACCTGTAGTGAAAGGTATCTTAAGATATTTAACGAAGATATGCCAGGGATAATCGAAAAATGTGATGGTATAATTACAGTCTCTAACTTTTCTAAAGAGGATATATATAAAGAATTTAATTTTCCAAAAGAGAAGATTTTTGTAACCCATCTTGCTGCAGAAGACATTTACAAACCTTTAAACAAAAAGGAATGCAAATCTTACTTAAGTAAAAAGTATGGAATTGAAGGTGATTTTCTTCTATACGTAGGTGGTTTTAGCCCTAGAAAGAATATAATAGGACTTATGGAAGCTTATGAACTTTTGCTTCATAAATATAACAAAGATTTGTCTTTAGTCATAACAGGAAAGAAAGGTATATCTTATGACCTTTATAGGGATAAGGCTGAAAAACTTGGAATAAGCTCAAAGGTTTTATTTACAGACTTTATTCCATTAGAAGATATGCCTATATTTTATAACGGTGCGAAGGTTTTTGTTTATCCTTCTTATTATGAAGGCTTTGGGCTACCTCCACTAGAAGCTATGGCTTGCGGAACTCCTGTGGTAGCTTCAACTGAAACTTCCATACCTGAAATTTGTGGTGACTCAGCATTATTAAGTAATCCTTCAAGTACTGAAGATATTTGTCTAAAAATACTTTCAATTCTAGATGATAATGTTCTGCTCAAGACTTTAATAACAAAAGGACTTGTTCACTCTGCTAGCTTCAATTGGAAGAAGACTGCCTATGATACGTTGGATGCATATAGAGCTTTGTAAGATAAGCCTATGTTTAAGAGATCACAAAAAGGACACTAATATTTATTGAATATTAGTGTCCTTTTATTATAAAGTTGCCACTTTATAGCTTTTCATTATTAAACTCTTTTAAGAATTCTTCTCTGTCTTCTCTAAACTCCAGTTTATTTGTAAATCTCGCAAGAAATACATCTTCATCCCAATCTTTATTTTTATAATAGTAGTCTGATACAGCAGTATAGAAATCAGAAGGGAATTTTAATAGAATATATAACAGCTTATATTCCTCTTTACTTAAATTAAGAACACTTGTATAAGCATCAATTATAGTATTAAATTTATCCATGTCATAAGCAAAATTTTTTATAGCCTTTGTTACTAGTTGAGCTATATCCTTAACCCTTAAGTCTATACTACAATAATCAAAATCTATAAAATACGCCTCTTCATCTTTAATCAAAATATTATGATGTGCTAAATCCCCATGACATACTACTATCTTATCTTCTTCTTTACAGAGATCATTGTATTTCGAATCTTTTAACAGCTCTACACACTCTTTTACCTCATCTATATAATAATCAACTTCATTTAAAAACAGTTTATCGAATTCATTCTTATGCCTATAACTTATAACTTGCTCTTTAAGTTTTTTAATATCTGAAAGAGAATACTTAAAATACCCTTCCAGATTACCTAGAGTAATATCTTTTTGATCTAAAGAATAGCTAGTATTAACTTTTCCATTAATGTTCTTAATTATACCTATTGAACTTTTGTGCATCACCGCCAAATCCCTTGCCGAAATAGATAAATCTACTATATTTGAGAATGCACACTCTCTACCTTCAATAAGGTCTAGTAAGGTATATACTCCCCCATCCCATAGAACATACCTATTACCATCTGCAGCTATGTCAATAGTAAGCGCTCTATTGAATGTGTTCTTTATAAACTCTAAGCTTTGTGAAATAAAATTTAGTCTATCAATTGAGTAATCAATTTTCTTTAATATCTTTTTACCCTTAGAAGTTTCCAGTACAAATACACTTCTTACAGGAACCAAATCCGCTACCTCAATAGAAAACTTATTAAAAAGTTCAATGTTAAGATCATATTCGCAAAGATATTTTTTATCTCCATACTTTAACTTTAACATCCTTTTCACCCTTTATAAATTACTTTACTAAAACTTAATCTATATATGCTTAAAAACTCTGTAGGTACGAATGTACCACTTCATAATAAAATTTATATTTTCAAATTATCCTCTCAAAAACCAGAGGAGTTTTGAAAATAGTTTTCAGATTGAAGTGGTATATCTATAGAAATTTTTCCGCAATGTATAAATTGATAGTTATATAGATGTTATACTAAACAATCTCCATCCTTGAATTTTGCAGCAGATAATTTTTCTCCATATTCTTCTGCGCTCCATTTTTTCTTACCTTCCCTTTTTCTTGCACATACCTTCATATACTCATAAGGATAAGAAACCATAGCTTTTATATAAGTTTCACTCATTTCATCAAGACCTGATTTTAAAGCAAAGCTTTCAATAACTTTTTCGTAATCTATGTGTATCCCTCTTCTTTTGATTTTACTTAGGTATGTTATGCAATCCCATTCGACCATGTTAAAGCAAAGCTTTGATGTATCAGCAATACAAATATAATTTTCACATCTCCATAGGTTTGTTTTTTCACAACTTACAATACTTAGCTCATTACTTCTCATACTTCTTTTTATAAGTTCTATATATTCAGTTTCTCCTATATATTTGACACAAGCTTCTGCTTTAAGAAGTATTTGATGTCCACTACTTAATAATTCATTTTCGAAAGCGTCTTTGATGCCTTGTTTTTCTATGTCTAAGAGCATCTTCTTTAGCCTTTTTATATTAATTTTACATTCTTCCATTTCTTTACCGATATTACTTTGGAGTCTCAATAAATATATTCCCTCTCCATCTTTAACTCTATTATGAAAATCACATATTAAATCTATCTGTTCTAAAATATTGTATTCATTATAATTTGTTTGTAGAATTCTTTCCGTTTGATTAGGAGAAATATTTATATTTCTTTTCTCCAGATAATCTTTTAAGGAATCCATGTTCTTTCCTCCTAAAACAAGTGATGTGTGCTTTTCTATAGGTACGTTCTCAAATCATCAACAAACTCTTGTCTTTCTCTTCTATCTTCACTATACTTAGCTAACTTTTTAATGAAAAACTCTTCTCCCCAAGGCTGTTGTTCCCAATAGTATTGAAGCCCTATTTGCCAAAATTGCTGCGGAAATTCAATAAAAGCAGCCATAATAGCTATTTCTTCTGGTAACACTTTTTTATTAGCCTCATAGGATTTTATTATGAAATCTGCCTTTTCTAAATCCCATTTTCCGTCCTTCATAGCTCTAATCATAAGAGAGCTTAAGTCATGCAAATGAGTATCTAATATGCAATAATCAAAATCTATTATTGATATATCATTGTTAGCTTCAACTAATACATTATGATGAGCATAATCATGATGGCAGAAACCTCTTTTTAAAACCTCTTTCTCCATTATTTCAACATAGCTACTTTCCTTAAGATTTTCAATAGAAGCTACAGCTCTTCTTACCTCTTCTTCTATTAATGAAGTATATAACTTATCAAACCCAGATTTTACTGCCTTTTGGCCAATCCTCTTTTTAAAATCCATTATTTCATCAATTCTTGTGCTAAATACATTTGTCCAAGTAAACCATCCTATTCTTGGCTTCATTTCATTTGTTAATGTAAAGCCTTCGCTACATACATGCAATTCGGACAACTTCTCTGCAGCTCTCATAAGATCTATTGGATTATCATAATTGCTTTCTCTAGAGATAAGCCAAGGTGTAAGGTATGCATGTAAATCATCTAGCTTTATAAATTTTTCACCTTTAACTGTATCTATTATCTCAGGCACCTTATTAAAGCCTTGCTTTTGAAGATGTAATATAGCTGACAAGATAAAATAAAAATGAGGATATTGATATTTAATTAATTTCAAACAATACTCCCCATGGTTTGATTTTAATTTGTATATATTTTTAATCTTAATGCATTCTGTTACATCTATTCCGTATTGCTCTTTTATACTAGCTTTTATTTCATCTATATCCACAATGAAACCTCCAGCAAATATTTCATATTATTATATGTACTATGCTTAGACGTTGTTCCAATATATGGATATAACAATGCACCAAAATACTTTTACAGAATATCTATATATTATAGGAATTTTAGGAGAGATTTATATGAGGATTGCTGTTGATGCCAGAGGTATCAATTGGTATAAAGGAACTGGGATTGGTACTTACACCTATAATGTCTTAAAAAACTTACTGAATATAGATTTAGAAGATAAGTACAGCATCTTTTGGTCTGGCCCTATTTCTAAAGAATTCACTGATGATAAAACTGAAGTTATCATGGCCTCTAGAAGACATCAGCGATTTTTTGAAAATATATATTTTCCAAACTATTTGTATGACAAAAAAGTGGATTTATATCATATCCCACAAAACGGGATGGGTCTAAATGACCAGATAAACTGCAAGAAAGTAGTTACTATACATGATTTAATTCCATATATTATGCCTGAGACAGTAGGTAAAGGATACTTGAAAAGATTTTTAAATGATATGCCAAAAATAATTGATAATTGTGATGGAATACTCACTGTTTCTGAGTATTCAAAAAAAGATATTTTAAAATTCTTTCCTATTATAGATGAAGCTAAAATTTTTGTTACTCCTTTAGCTGCAGATACTTCCTTCAAGCCTTTAGATAAAGAAGAATGTACAGCTATTGTTAATAAAAGATTCAATTTCACCAAGAATTTTATATTATATATAGGTGGCTTTAGTTCTAGGAAAAATGTTTTAGGTATCATACAGGCATTTAATAAAATGAAACTAGATACTGATCTTAGTTTAGTAATTGTAGGCTCTTTAAAAGACGAAGGTATAAAACTAATGGATATATGCAAAGAGCTTAATTTAGATAAACGAGTAGTCTTCACTAACTTTGTAGAAGATGAATTTCTGCCAATACTTTATAACGGTTGTGAATTTTTTGTATATCCTTCATTATATGAAGGTTTTGGACTTCCTCCATTAGAGGCAATGAGCTGCAACACACCTGTCATAACCTCAAATGTTACTTCCATTCCTGAAGTGGTTTCAGATACCGCACTACTTATCGATCCATTAAGTTCTGAGGAACTTTACAACGCAATGTCAAAACTTATATCTTCAAAACAACTTAGAGATGAATTAGCCTTAAAAGGATATGAAAGAAGTAAATTATTTAACTGGAAAAAGACCTCTGAAAATACTCTAGAGGCTTATAATAAAATTTTATTACAGAGCTAATCAAACAAAACCATCACATTTAAAATTACAAATGTGATGGTTCATTTTTATTGTGTATAAGTTCCATTTAACTTCATTCATCAATTAATCATCTAAAGTAGCATTTCTTAAATATTCTTATGAATAAAACTTATATATATATTATATCTTTACTATTAACTAAAATTGAGTTGTTCTACAGGAGATACTATATGAGCAAGCAATTAGAATTAAATGATTTTCGAAGATGTAGTAGCGTTAATAAACTGTACTGTTTGAACGTAGTGAGTTTACAGTTTTAGCTATGGAATCGTAGAAAATCATATTAATTCTTTGCGAAGCTCATCAAGTATCGGATGTAGAGCAACTCAATTTTAGGGTTTAAACGCATCATATCTTTAGTTCATTACACTTCCATTTACTTGTACATCAATCTTATTACTTTGCTCTATGTAAGAATCTATCATCTTACTCATATCATAGTAATATTTTTTTCGCTTAGAATTTGTTTCAATAATGGACATCCTAGCCCATAATCTATCGTAATCTAAAAACTCTATCTTCTTATCGATCTCTGAATTAGCATAACTGTCTATATAACTTGGAAAGACTCCATCAGTTGACATATACTTTATAAGGTTTTGTTTATCTGTGAGAGCACCAGCTATAAATTGTTTTAGCAGTTCTATATCTTTCTTATTATTTAAAAATACAGCATTAACCCCTTCCATAATTACAGAAGTATTTCCGCCTGGTTCAAAAGCTGGCAAATCCTTAACAAATAAATTTCCTTCTTTATATACTTTTTCTAAATTCATATAAGTATTACTGGAGCCAAATAATATGGGGGATTTAAAGCTATCAAAATTATTATCTATCCTAAGTACATTATTTTTCTTTAACTCCGATATTAAGTCAATTACCTTAGTTAGACTTTTATTCCCTGAGGTCATGTCTAAATTCTCTGAAGGTACTCCAAGTTGATATAATAACATTTTAACTAACGACTTCTCATCCTCTTCACTCATTACCATAATATTTTCTTTTTTCCCACTGGCTTCATAATACTTTTTCCCTGCATCTATTAGCATACTCCAAGTATTCACAGCATCTAAATTCACATTAAGTTTATGTAGCAGCTCCTTATTACAAAACATCACTATTGGTTTTGTATCCCATGGAAATCCATATATCTGGTTATTTACAGTTATTTCATCTATTCTTCCTTGAGAATAACTCTTTACTCTAGAGCTTACATCACTTGTAATTGCGGTAACCACATTCTTATTAGAAATCAACATATCGTTCAATTCTTGACCAGTTAAAAGTACCAAATCTGGCCTTTTATCCACAGTTTCTATATTATTATTAACACTTTTCATATAAGAATCTTGTTTTATATCATTTACATTAATCTTTACTTTAGGATATTTTTTATTAAATTCTATTACTTGACTCTTTAAGTAATCACTATAAGGAGCATAACTCCAAATATTGTATTCATAACTAGCTTCACTAACATCTTTTACTTTCGAATCTTGCTTACATCCGGACAATAAAAAACTTGTATATAAAACAATCATTAGTATTGCAATGTATCTTCGCATAATTTCACCTCAAATAAACTATCCACAACATTTCCTCTACATAAAGTTTTAATAAGCTTTATGTGCTAAATGCTAGTTAAGGAAATGTTAAAACTTTTTTCTAATATTTGATTCTAATACATTATATCATATACAATTACAATTTCGGAACTAAAACCATTATTTCCATTATGTTCTACTTATGGTTTTGTTCAAGCTCTGTGTTGAAAATAACTAAAAGTATAAGTTTTATTAAGAATTGGTACACCTATAGATAAAAATATATAAATAATTAATATCAAGAATTTAATATCCTTAGCATATAATCTTATGAAGTAATTTTTTTGAGGAAGAATATGATAAAAAATGGAGTTAATATAACTGGCATATGTGATGCTGAGCAACTTAGCAGAATTGCTTGTGAACATATAATAACCTTTTCTCACTGTGATTATATATATATAAATAGGCGAAAGCATCCTTTAAATCAACTAATATCAACTAATTTAGCAGTAGACGTATCTAACAATGAAAAACTAGAATTAAAAAACAAATCCCTATTACTTCTCCAAGGAATAAAACAATTTACTCTAGAATACAGAGATGATAGAAAAAGACGAACAGTTATAACAAGAAACCTACCTTTTACTAAAACCATACTTTTACAGTCTGCTAACTCAACATATAAAAATATTAGCTTATACATCATAGATGCTACTCTTCAAATGCTGAATCAAGAGGTGGTATTAGCACAAACATCCTACTTATTAGCTTTTGATGGGGATGGAATATCTGAAGTTCCTCCAATTATTGTTAATAATAATCCTGTAAATTCTACAAGTAGTAAAGTTCAGGAAAAACAATCATTTGAAGAAAATGTAGAAGTTCCTTCACCAGATAATATAGCAAGTAAAATAAGTATCCCAGAAGAAAATATAGTTATCGATAGCAGTAAATTTGATATAGACGAAGAATTTATATAGGAGGTACACTATGAATTATTGTATTGATGGATTAGCTGCATCTAAGATGCAAGGAACAGATATGTTTTCTTATTCTAGAGAGATTATAAGTCTGCTTAACTCTTCAACTACCTTTGGTGAAATGCATGCAATTTGGGATAGCTTTCCCTTAAGCTTTTATTGGGAAAGGCTTAAAAATATAGACTTTGTTCCTCTAACCATAGATAGAACCAAAAATGATTATTCTAAACTAGTAGATTTTCTTACCGAAAATGATATAAGTATATATCATTCACCTAATAATGGGTTTAGCATGCCTGAAAAAAAGGTTTGCAAATATATAACAACTATACACACACTTTATCCAATGGCAGACAAGAAGAACATAGATGAAAAATATTTAAATAAGTTTATTAAGATGGTTCCATCAGCTTTATCTATAAGCGACTCAATAGTAGTTAACTCTGATTTTACTAAAGATGAATTAATTAATTATTTTGAGGTAGATAAAGAGAAGATTAAGGTTGTATACCCTAAGTGCAGCGAAATATTTAAACCAATGGAGAAAGTTCTATGCAAAAACTTTCTAAAGAGAAATTATAAGATTGATTATCCTTATATGCTCTTTGTTGGAAGCATAACAGAAAGAAAGAATTTAGAACTTATAATAGAAATCTTGAAGCAAGTTAAAACAAAAGAAAATAATATAAAGCTTGTAATCGCTGGTGATGGTTCTGGCAAGAGATCTGTATATTTAAACAGATTAAAAAAACTGATAAATAAATACGGTTTAGATGATAATGTTATTTTCTTAGGACTTGTTAAATACACTCACCTACCAATATTCTACAGCGGTGCTTTATGTGTAATTGATTTTTCTAATTATAACAGCTATCCACTTTCAATTGTTGAAGCTTGTAACTGTAAAGCGGTTGTTATATGTAATAAGACCCCAGTTAACTTAAAGGTTCTTAATAAGTGCGTTGTTTATGCGGGCTACGATGAAATAATTGCTATCGCTGATTTTATACAAGGTATGAATGACAACTCCTCTTATAAAAATCAGATAGTAGCTAAATTCAGTAACCCTTTATCTTCTAGTGATGAACAATTATTAAGCATGTATTCACTATAAATTTTTTACATTTAATTATCTTAAATAAAGACTATAATGTTAATAACTTTATTCATCGAATACTTTGCATCTAAGGTTAAGTTTTATATTTGTGTGAATAAAATATAAGAGAGTATGTTGATTTTGAGTTACTGAAATCACCTTACTCTCTTATTTATTCTAATTCTCATACATTTATAAATATTATCCATCCTAATAGATTTAATCCAATTTGTTGCAATACCTTAGCACATTAATATCATCCACTGATTATAAAGATTTTCAAACTATACTATGCTATAAGCATAGTTCAAATATGTTATCTATTAAAGTATCTCAATATTTATATCTTCCACCTCAGCTTCAGTATTGTCATATATAAAGTCTACAACCTCATTTAGAGAATTGTTTGCATGACTAGAGCTATTACTTACCGTTGCTATTCCTAAAACTAAAAGCTTATGATTGTCCTGATGCTCTACTTCACTTATAGAAACATTAAACTTATTTTTTACCCTTTGAATTAAGCTCTTAGCTACCATCCTTTTTTCTTTTAAAGATTTAGCCCATGGTATTCTTATTGTTACTTCAGCAGTTCCTATTATCATAATATCTCCTTAAAGTACTAAGTTGAAATTAATTGGTTTACAATCAGATACCTTAATGAGCTTAGTGAAAGAATTAATTCCAACAATATTGTTAAACATAATAAAACTTTATATGAACTCAGCAATCTAAGTTGTGTTTTAAATAATATATTTGTCATTTATTTTATCTAGATTTAGTATTTACATTCCTTTTCCGTTATATTCTTTTTATAATTAGGCTTTACACTTACATCGATATTTAATCAATAATACTAATCTTACGCTTCACTTCATAAAAATCATTTTTTTAACTTTAAATACGAGAGCCAAACTGTAACAGCTATAATCAAAAATATCAATATCGTTAACTGAATCCATTTTTTATTGGCTAATAATCTGATTGCTAAAAAAAATGATACATAGTAAAAGACGACTTTAGAAATATCATCCTCAAAATATAAAATTAAACCTATAGCCCCAATTAAATATATAACTGAAAACCACTTTGATTTTACCACTCTTTCTAAACTTTCCATTCAATACTCGCCACCTTTTTTCACTCAAATAAAAAACTCTCAAAGCCTTTATCTATAAGCTTTAAGAGTTATTATGGTAGCCCGTAGGGGGATCGAACCCCTGATTCCACCGTGAGAGGGTGGCGTCTTAGCCACTTGACCAACGGGCCAGGTACAAATAATATTGTACCACTTTTTCTCATTTTTGCAACTATATTATTTAAATTTTATATAAAATTTTCTTTTTATTATATTTTTTCTAAAATGATCTCCCAATTATCATTAATGAGTCCGTAAGTATAATTATCATTATATTCACCAGTCCTTCTGTCAAAGTCCTGCTTTTTTCTATGTCCCTCTCTTTCAAAACCTACCTTCTCACACAGCTTTATAGATGATGTATTTTGTGCATTGATGTTAGCTTCTAACTTGTGTATACCAAGAAAATTAAAAGAAAAATCTACCATCCATTTTAGAATATACTGCATTATTCCTTTGTTTGTATAATCTTTATTAAGTACGTATCCTACTTCGGCTCTAGAATCCAACACACTTATATTAAAAAGTGCAATAAGGCCTATTACTTTGCCTAACTTTTTATCTTCTATAGCCCAGTCTATTCTTTCTCTTTCCTCATACATATCATTTAGCTGTTCAATAAATTTTTTTGCACTACTCTCATTTTTTATGAATAGAGCTCTATCGTATGTCATTATATCTTTATTTTCGTATATATCTATTATATCTCTAGCATCCATTTTACTAAGCTTTCTTAACTTATAATCTTCTGTTTCCAGCTCTATAAAATCGTTAAATACATTCTCCACATTATTTAGTTTAAAACGTGCAACTAAAGGCATAATTACCTCCATTAAGCCCTTTTTTTATATGTATGCACCATTCTTTACTTTTAGAACAAAAGAACTACTTTAGTAAAGTAGTTCTTTAATATTAACTAATTTTTATCCTAATTGATTTTATAATAAAACTATGTCTAGGATTATTATTGAAATTAAAGGTCTATTATTTCTTTAATCTAAATCCAAAGGTTCTCCATGGCTCTAGGTAGTCAAGTAAGAATAACTCCTCTTCTACAATATGCCCCACTACATTAGTTTTGCCATAATTCTTCATAGGCTTTAAGGCAACTTGAAGTTCACCAGCATATCTTGTATAAAGATCTGAGTCGATTAATATATCTCCTCTTTCCATATCTGGAGTGTTGTATGGAGGGAAGCCGTGTCCTTTATACTTTACTCTACTTTGAGTACTTCTCACCATATATTCTGATACATCTCCACGATTGAAGTGATATTCTTCCAAAACTATTTTCTTTTCGATGTCAGATATATTTTCTTCAAGCTCAACATCAAATTCTAGCATTTCTTTATTAACTTCACTTAAAGCTTTTAATTCTTCCTCTGAAGCAAATGCATTTGCTATTATAACATCATCTATAAGTCCAGTAGCAAATAAGTGCTTTGCTTGAACTGCTATTGGGAGAGTTCTATGTTCTTCTAGTGTGCAAAGTCCTTCTGATACCGGCCATGGACCATGATTTGCAGTTTCAGAATTCACAAAAGCTGCTGTTTTAAGCCCAAATTCTCTAAATTGTATAGAACATTTTAAGAAATGTTCATAGGATAAGCCAGTATAAACATGTGGATAGAAATTATGACATCCATATAAGTTTTCTAAATTAGGTTTATAAGACATTATATTATCAACATATTTAGTACCACTACTCATATTTAGTTCTATTTTAAGACCGTATTTATTGTAGGTCATTAAAGTTTCTTCCATACCGCTAAAGCCCATGTCTAATCTTATACCGTCAAGTCCCATTTCTTTAAATATTCCTAAGTCATGTATTGTAGCGTTTAGTCTTTTAAATACAGTTGGATCTAAATCTGCAATTACTTCCATATCATTATTTTTAGCAGCTGATACCACTTGCTTAAATTCACTTACTGTCTCATCTATATCTTTATCTGTTGAGATAAGACATGTAAAAATTCTTTTATAACCGTATTTACCAGCTAAATTTATATATTCTATTATTTCTTCAGTACTTTGATGACCTGGATAAACTGATATGCCTAATCTTTTCATTTTATTTTTCTCCTTTATTCAAATGATTTTCTATATATATAATAAGCACCTTTTGCAGGTGACATATCCTCATCAATAAAGCTTATAAGGTTTAATCTTTGTTTTAAATATTCTTCAAAGGAATTTCTTAGTATTTTTGATTTTCTTATAGCTCCACCTACAAGCCCAATACTGCAACTATCAAAGTTAAGTTTTTTGTATACACATTCTGTAGTCTTTGCAAGGCTTATCCCTTCAGTTATTAATATATTTCTAGCAGCTTCATTTCCTTTTTCAGCCTCTTCTGAAACCACAGCTGCAAGCGATGCGATTTCATCCTTGGTTTTAGAGTAAACAAATTCTACTATTTGTTCTGCTTCATTTATATTTAAATAATTTAGGATACTTAAACTTAAATCACTGAATGGCAATTTATAATCTCTTTCAATAATTATAAGCTTAAGAGCTTCAATAGCAATTTTATAAGCACTTCCTTCATCACCTAATAGATTTCCCCAGCCTCCAGCTCTTTCGCTTATTTTATTGTTTATTCCAAAGCATATGGAGCCAGTACCTGCTATAGTTAGAATCCCATCTTCACCTTTTAATAGTGCTTTTAAGGCTAACTCGCCATCATTCATAACCTCACATGGAACCTTGAAGCTAATTTCTAGGACTTCCTCTACAAGTTTCGCATTATTGCCAAACTCAGAACCTGCTAGTCCCAAATATATATACGCTAAGTCTTCTGTACCAAAGGCATCAGTTATATCTTTAATTGAAGCCTCTATGTTGTTTAAAGCTTGTTCCTTATCATTTAAAAGATTACCGAAACCCTTAATTGACGACTTTATTATATTTCCTTGCATATCGAAAGCAACAGCTTCTGTTTTAGTGCCTCCTCCATCAACCCCAATAACATACTTCATAAACTCATTCCCCCTTAAGTAAAATAAACTTTCTCTATTATAAACACCTGTATAGATGTATGTACCAGATAAGATCAAAAACTATTGTAGAAAACTTCTCTTACTTATATGATATATTTCTAAAATAACTTTAGCAATACTTTATATGTAATTGTTAACATGAATTATTTTCTTATTTAGAAAATAAAGCACCGATACTATTAAAAAGGGGGGAATTTAATAGTATCAGTGCTTCTATTTAAATGTATAAAACTTAGCCTATTGTCATAAATCTAATTCTTTGCTTTTATTACCTCAGATTGCTTTATAAGGTCTTCAACTTCAAATAATTATTGAGTTTGCAATGTTAACTGTAGATTTACTTCTTTTCCGTCTCTAACTACAGTAATACTAACCTTATCTCCAGCTTTATGAGCATCTCTTAACTTGTTAAGTTCATCAATTGTTTTAACTTGTTTTCCTTCAAACTTTGTTATAACATCGCCAGTTTGTATTCCTGCTTTTTCTGCCGAAGAGAAATCAGATATACTAGTAACATATACACCTACTGGAAGATTATAAGCCTTTGAATCTTCATCAGTTACATTTTTAACTCCTATTCCTATAACTATCTTTGGTTTAGAAAGAGAGTCTAAGCTATCTTTAGCATGATTTATAGGAATTGCAAACCCTATACCTTCTACACCTGTTTCTGATGTCTTAGCTGTATTTATTCCTATTACCTGTCCCTTAGAGTTAATTAATGGACCTCCACTGTTACCTGGGTTTATTGCAGCATCTGTTTGAATGTAAGTTGCTTTAGTTCCACTTATATCAATAGTTCTTGCTGTAGAGCTTACAATTCCCTTTGTAACTGTTCCTACAAATTCTTTTCCTAATGGGTTTCCTATAGCTATAACTTCTTCACCAGATTGAATAGCATCTGAGTCTCCAAGTTCAGCAACTGCAGGTACCTTAAAGCTATCTGTAACTTTAACTACTGCTAAATCTTGATTTGCATCATAATTTAACACTTTCGCATTTAGCTCTTTCCCATCACTAAGTGTTACTTTAACCTGTGTAGCCCCAGATACAACATGATAGTTCGTTAATATATAACCTTGCTCATTGATTATAAAGCCAGTTCCAACACCCTCTTGTTGTTGCTGTTGTTGCTGCCCAAAGAAGTTTTGAGAACTTACTACACTCTTAGTAGATACTGTTACAACTGCAGGTGATACCTTCTTTACTACATCTGTTACACTCATTGCTGTAGTTGAAGTTGGAAACTTAGGTGGATCATATGTTACATTTTTTATAGTAGTACCTCCATTAGCTGAAGTAGCTAAACCACCATTTCCTTTTTGTAAGTAATACAGAGTTCCTGCACCTACCCCACCACCTATTACTGCACAAACCAATGCTCCTGCAATCAAAGCAGCTACTTTTCCTCTTCCTTTTCTCTTCTTTGGTACATTGTCATTGATTGGTTGAGTATATTCTACCGTCTGCCAATTTGTAACAGGCTTATTGATTTGTTTTTGTTCATCATTATTTACAAATACAAAACTTTGGTCATTTGTATTATTATAATTGTTATCATATGTGCTATTTGAGTTGCCCTCTAAATTATTGTCAAAGTTATTATAACTGCTAGTATTATTTAAGTCATCCGTAAACTTGTTTTTGTTTTCATTATTAAAATCATCATTAAAGTTATCCATCTATTATCCCTCCTGATGTGAACTTATCTCATCTCTATGTTTTTATAATAAGGCCTTTCTGTGACAATTTAATGACAACTACAATATTTTTATTTTTTACTATTTTGATCTTGAAGCTTCTTTATCTGCTTATATTTTTTTGCTACAGCCTTTATCTGATTTATTATTATTTCACTTGAAGTTTGGGAAGTTACCTTATCTTTATTATTCACCGTCTTTAGATCAATCAAATCAAGCTTTGATAACTTTGACAAATCTTTTTGCATATTTACATCATTATTTTCATTGATTATCAACGAAAGCGGCTTATCTTGTATAAGCCCCTGATCTTGGGAATTACTTTTCCCGTTCACAAGATTATTAAGTTCATTTTCGTAGGCACCATTATAATTACGTCCCAACCTATGATATGCAAATTCGTCTTTATCATAACCACTTAGCTCGTCCAAAAAAGCCTTATTATCTTTTAATAAATTAAATTTTTCTAAAAGATCAGTTAGTCCTATATATGAACCAACATGTAAAATCTTTTCTTTTGTAAGAAGACTACTATATTTTTTAATATTTTTTTCATCTGAGAGGGTCTTTTCATTAATTGGATCTATTAATACCATTCCAGCTATATTTTGTGGAAAAATCTTTGCAAAATTAGTCATAACAAGACTTCCGTATCCTTCTCCCACTAATATGTAAGGGCCACTTACCCCTGCCTTTTTTAAAACCAATTTAAGATCCCTTGCTTGATCTTCCACGGTTTTTTTAGAACTTGAATCATTAAATCCATAACCTTCTCTATCATACATAAATATACTTCCATCAAATCCATCGTTCAATCCACTAATTACATTTCTCCACTGTGACATGCCAAGTCCTGCATCTCCATCTAAAATAACAGTATAATCTCCGCTGCCATAAACATCGTAACTAAACTTTTCACCGTCTATTCTTACATACTTTCCTTTAGGCTTTATTTTAGAATCCATTATCTTTGTATCGATTGTTTTATATATGAATCCAAAAAGCAATACAGCCAAAAGCAAATAAACAAATATCTTAAATATTTTAAATGGTTTTATAGGATTCTTTAAATTTATCTTATGAAAACTGTTTGAGTACGGAATAAAACTCATGTAAGGCCACCTGATTACCTTTCGCCAAGTTTAAGGTTTGGTTTTGCATTTAAATCCATTGCTGAAATATGTCCTTTGATATACTCGAAATAGGCTGCACTCCCAATCATTGCAGCATTATCAGTACATAAAACTGGTGCTGGAAATAAAACTTTAATTCCTTTTTTGCCAGCATTCTCTGTGAGTTCTCTTCTCAAGGCGCTGTTAGATGCAACACCACCAGCAATTGCTATCTTATCAACATCTTTTCTTTTACAAGTTTCTATTACGTTTTCAGTTAAAACATCTATTACAGCTTGTTGGAAGGAAGCTGCTACATCAGCTTTATTTACTTCTTGCCCTGTCATATCCATCTTATTTAGATAATTAAGTACTGCAGATTTTACTCCACTGAAGGAAAAATCTAAGCTATTGTCGTGAAAATTTGCTCTTGGAAAGCTTATAGCCCTCGGATTTCCTTCTTTGGCTAGTTTGTCGATTTTAGGCCCCCCTGGATATCCAAGTCCAATCGCTCTTGCTACCTTATCATAAGCTTCTCCAGCAGCATCATCTCTTGTTTGTCCTATAACTTCAAACTTACCAAAATCCTGAACATGAACAATAAAAGTATGTCCTCCTGATACAACCAAGCAGACAAAAGGTGGCTTTAAATCCTTATGCTCTATAAAATTAGCGCATATATGTCCTTCTATATGGTTTACCCCTATTAGTGGCTTATTTAACGAATATGCCAAGCCTTTTGCATATTGCACACCTACTAATAAAGCCCCTACTAGCCCCGGTCCATAGGTAACTCCTATTGCGTCTATATCATCCAGGGTAACCTTTGCAACCTCCAAAGCTTCTTCTACAACTGAATTTATAACCTCAATGTGTTTTCTTGATGCAACCTCTGGCACTACTCCGCCAAACTTTGTATGTATATCAATTTGTGATGAAATTATATTAGAAAGGACTTCTCTTCCATCTGCAACTACTGCTGCTGAAGTTTCATCACAACTGCTTTCTATTGCTAAAATTAACGTTCTGCTCATGTTTACTACCTCTTTTATTAATAAATTCATTAAGTATTATACTTGATTGACAAATGATTATCAACGAATTAGTGCTGGAAAACAATTAATTAAGAATTTGTTCAGAAATTCTTAATTAATATATTAAAAATAGCAAACTAATGTTCTTTTTTAATTTGTAATAAGTTACTTTATAGCTTAAAATATATTATATGCAAGTGACGCAAAAAGGAGATTTAATTTAATGAATAGTTCATACGCAAAAGTTATGGTACTAGGTTCACCTATATCAAAATCAAACTTTAAACTTTTTAACGCCAATGGTAGAGCAATATTGCCTTATAATAGTGGACATTATCATGATAGATATGCATTGTATGAGGAAGAGATAGCTTATCAAGCCAGATCTCAAAATCCTAATGTTGTTATCGAAGAAGGTGTGATAGCTGTATTAAAAGTATATTATAAAAGTTCTAAGCGTCATCCTGATACCAACAATATAACCAAGAGTATATTTGATGGAATTGAAAAAAGCGGATTGATAATAAATGATGCTCAGATAAGACGTATAATAATTGAAGAATTTTATGATAAAAATACTCCTCGCTTTGAACTTGAACTTTTTGGTGAAAGTGAGTTTGAAATGGAATATAAAATTAAGAAAAGAAAAGTACCTGAAGAAAAAGTAATTTACTCTCCTCCATCTAACAAAGCAAGAGTTTCAATCAATAGTTCATCAAAAAAAGAAACTGAGGCCTCAGTAAACTCATGCTCCATATGTGGAAAAAAGATAAAAGGTAATGACTACATAACTGCCAATAAAGGAACATCTATAATATGCAAGGCTTGTTTAGGGAGAGGATTCTAAAATGAAGATAGTATGTATTGGAGACAGTTTAACCTATGGTTATGGCGTAGCGCCTTCTAAGGGTTGGGTCAATCTTTTAAGAGCTTCCACAAAGTATGATATCATTAATAAAGGTGTTAATGGAGATACCACCGTTGGTATACTAAGTCGGTTTTCTAGAGATTGTATAGACTTAAATCCAAATATTGCTGTAATTATGGCTGGAACTAATGACCTATTAACCGGAAGAAGTATAGATAATATTGTAGATAATATTATTTATATGGTTAAAGAATGCTTAAATAATAATGTTAAGCCAGTGATACTAATCCCTCCCCTTACACTACCGAAGCTAGCAGAAATGAGCTGGTATTCTTCCATTGATTATAATTATGTAAATAACATGATAAATAGCATGGAGGGCTTATTTGAAAATAACCTTAGAGATATACTGCTTGTTAACTTTAATAAACTAATTCCTATGCTTGAAGAATACTATATTGATGGAATTCACCTTTCACCTCTTGGAAACGAGCTTATCTTTAATAAACTATTATCTGAGTTTAACAGACAAATGGATCAGCTTTAGTAATGCAGTAAAATAATTAAGGGAAGTTTAATTGCTGTGCAGTATAAGGTTAAACAAGTACATTAGTGTTTAATAAAACTGCAAGTCAGTTTAACCTTCCCTTAAAAAGAGTCACTAAAGCCACCTTCGTAAAACACATCATATTTACATCCAAAATCATGAGCTGCTTTAGCTAAAATATATTCTTATAATATGTATTTAAATACTCTACTACTTGTCGTCCAACTTCATAACCTTCAATAGTTGTATTATCTGCATAGCCATAGGAATGAATTAGATTCCCACAGGCAAATATTCCACCTATAGAGGTTTCAAATTTTTCATTTATAACTGGATATTTTGCTTTTGACTCAATATTGATCATAGCTTTTTCTGCTAGTTCACTTTCAGGCATCCATCCTACAGATAAAAGCAAGCAATCACATTCAATTTTTTCTTTCTCGTCATACATTATATTGCCTCTTTTATCGACTTTAGCTATAGTTACAGATTCAATCCTATCACGACCATCAACATCAAGCACTGCTCTAGATATTAATAACGGAATATCAAATTCATCTACTATTTGCCTTATATTATCTCTTTTAGCAATGACATCTGATTTTTTTTCAACTAAAGCTTTAATCTTAGCACCTTCCAATAGAAGTCTTCTTGCAATTACTAAAGTGATATCTGAAGATCCTACAATTACTATCTCTTTACCTGGTAAGAATCCATTGATATTTACGAATCTTTGAGCTGCACCAACTGTATATATACCTGCAAATTTATGAGTAGGTATATTAATATTGCCAGTAAACTTTTCTCTACTTCCAGTAGCTAAAATTACGCTTTTAGCTTTAATGTCAACTACACCTTCCTCAGGATTAACATAGCTAAGTACTTTATCCCTGTTTAGATCAATCACTAGAGTATCAAGCTTATATTCAATTTTCAATTCATGAACTTTATCCTTTAAAAATTGAGCATACTCTGGTCCAGTAACTTCTTTACTTAATACCTTTTTCCCAAAACCATTATGTATACAGATATTTAAAGTACCACCAAGTGTTGATTCTCTTTCTAAAATCAGTATATTCTTTACACCTTTTTCACTAGCCGAAATTGCAGCAGCTATACCTGCTGTACCACCACCAACTACAACTAAATCATATTGATACATATATATTCACCTCTTCTGAGCGCAATAATCCATTTAAACATATTAATTTTATCATAATTCTTTTTTTATTTATAGATATCTTAATTATAAGATAAATCAATTATTTCCTCACAGTTTCTTATAAGAATTTAAGTATGAAATGGTTCATGTATAGATAAATATGCTACACATACTAAATAGAAAAATGAGTACACTACTATTTAGTAGCTATTAAAATTTGAGAGGAGAAGTGAGTATTTATGACTAAAGCATCTAAGCAACATCAAAAAGATGAGACAAAGCATAAGAAAATACATGTAGGCCACAATCCTAGAGAGGAAAGCGCCAAAGCAGTATTTGGCGAACCAAAAGCTAAAGAGTATGACCCTAAAGACTTCAAAATTTAGATAAAATTAAAGAGGGTATGTACCCTCTTTATATGTAATGTATTAATTTTAACACTATATGTTAAATACGCCTCTAATTGCTTTATTATAATTTCTGCTTACAGGAATCTCTTCTTCTGTTCCATTAAGTTTTAATATAAAGGTCCCATTTATCCATGGAACTATATTTGTTATAGATTCTAGATTTACTATATAATTTCTATGGCACTTTATAAAATTAAATTGTTTTAATCTAGTTTCAACCTGCGACAGAGTCTCTTCACTAGTGTATATTTGATTTTCTGTGACTATATATACGTTACCTTCTTTTATATAGCAAAAAAGTATTTCTTCTATATTTATAAGTATAAGTGAATCTTTCTTCCATACAGGAAGCTTTTTTAATGTCTTATGAGTATGATCTTTCTCAATTTCTTTTCGTCCTTTTAATCTATTTATAGCTAGGAGTATTCGATCCTCAGAAAAAGGTTTAAGTATATAATCTGATGCATCTAACTCAAAAGCCTTAATAGCATATTTATCATGAGCTGTTACAAAAACAACCTGTATATCATCTACAATTTTCTTGAACTCCTCTGCAGCTATGAACCCATTTATGCCAGGCATTGATATATCTAAAAACACTGCATCCGGTTTCAAAGCACTTATGCTCTCAATTCCTTGCTTTACATCAGTATACTTACCTACTATCTCAACATCTTCATCCTTAGACAATACAAATGCCAGTTCTTCAATAGCGATCTTTTCATCGTCTATTATTAATATTTTAAGCATTTTTCTATCCCCTTACATCCCTTAATCTATTTATCACGTTTATTAAATTATCTTCATCATACGGTTTAGCTATATATGAATCTAAGCACCATGTATCAGCTTTAATATCCTCATACATAATTCCAGTCAACAATATAGTTTTTATATGTTCGTAATTTGTATCTGTTTTTACCTTTTTACATATATCTATACCATTAGATCCACTTAACTTATAGTCAGTGATTAATAAATCAAGAGTATTATTTTCCATTAACTCAATTGCTTCTTTTACATCATAAGCCTCAAATACAAGAACATCATCTATAAATTCTTCTATTATTTCTATGAGTAATTTTCTGCTATACCTTTCATCATCAACCACTAATATTTTAAACATCTGTTTCTCCCAAATTGTATTTGTTTATATAAATACTTATTTTAGCTTCTTCTGAGTTTATATCTATTGCCAAATCTCCATTATATTTAATCATCAATTCTTCTTTAAAAAGTCTAACAAATTCATCATTAAAGTTTTCATAATTTATATCTTCCTCTTTAAAGTTCTTACAGCTTACAACATAATTATAAGTATTATTAGTTGAATAAATATTTAAGCTTGAAGTCGCCCCTTTTTGATTAATTATATTAATCTTACAAGACAATTTTATCAATCTAAGCAAAAGCAACTTAGGCACACATTCCACATCATTGATGTTAGTTGCCAAGTCCAAGTCTTGCTCAAATCTTATCTTTTGAATGTATATATAAGAATTTAATGTTTTTATCTCTTCGCCAATTTTTACAATCTCTTTATCATTTTTTAATACATCTCTTAGATAAGTGCTTAGCTCCACAATTAATTTTCTTGCTAAGCTATCATCATTTCGTGAAAAATAAGAAATGATATTTAGTGTATTAAATACAGTATGTGATTCTTCCTCTAAAAGTTTTTGCTCTAAAACTTTTATTTTATAATTTTCATTTTGATCTCTAGTAGTTTTTAAGTTATTTAAGTAGTATAACATATTTAAAATTATAACAGCTAACATCCATGTAATTCTATAAGTTATAGCCATATATAAACAAAACAAATTAGCTAATATCAAAAAAGCTTCAAATATTTTTTTTAAATACACACTACAGTCTATTGTAACGTTTCTTCTAGTCTTCTTCTTCATAATGTCCCTCAACAAAATTTTCTGTTCCGTAGATTTCTTTAGCTTCTCCGTAGATATTTACCTTTTTATTAAAAGCACTCTGCTTTAAATCCTTCACTAAGATTGAAGAACATTTTATCAGCTCATCAATACTCCTTTCGCCATTCTTGGAAGCTTTACATATTTTATCACTAGCAAGTTCCCCCAGGCGAAGACTTTTTGATCCTAAGCTTTCAATTTCCTCATTTTCGATTTTACGTCCTAGTTTATATGCGTATTTCCCTACGTTCTTTAAAATCTTTTCTGTAGAAAGTCCACCTACTTCTCCTATAAACCTAACTATCTTTCCAGCAGTAAGCATGTCAGTCTAGTACCTCTCTATCTTTATAATTAATTAAATACTTGAAAGTACAATTAGTATAATGATTATTAATACTATTAAGCTACTTATATTATCGTACAATTATGTTATTTCATTAATATAATAAAGTTTAAAAGTGAATAAGAAATTCCTAAGTAATATTTTACATTGCTTTATAAAAGCAGATTATCTATATTATTCTTTACGAATTTAATTGATTAACTTTAAATTACATTATTATATAGGCTATTATCTAAGTAATATAATATAATTAATAAGGAATATCTTCAACAAATTTATGTATCTACTTGAATTTAATTTGTTTTTTGTAATTATTTATATACCTTTCCATTTTAAATATGTATAAATAAACGAACAAATTATCTAAAGCGATTGATTTATCCATTCACTTATAATATAATTTTTGAGTTAAGAATACTATTTTAATGAGGTGTTTTAATGAATATAAATAAATTAAATATTTCATCCATAAAGAAATTATTTAATGGATTAACCAAAGACAAAATAATTAGGGTAATTTTTTATATACTAATACTTTATTCTATATCTATTAAGGGAGCATTTTTCCTAGGTTTTGCTGAAAATAAAGACCCTTACTCCTTCAACTTTTTAACAGGTTATAACAAAGCACATCCATTTTTCAATTATTACTTAACTTTTACAGCTGCATTTCTTAGCTTTGGATTTTTATTCAAAGGTGTAGGAAAATACGTGTACATGCTCGTTATAAACATATTTTTAACCTTACTTATGATTGTAGACTTATTTTACTTTAGAGGTTTTTTGACAGTTCCATCTATATTAGTCACCACTCAGACTGCTAACTTAGATAACATGTCTGGAACAATCTTCTCATTAGTAAGTAGATATGATGTAGTGTTTTTAATTGACTTTATTATATTAGCTGTATATCTATTTTTTGCATCGAAATATTTTAAAAAGATAAAAAGAAGTGTAAAATCTTTTGCAATAGTTTTTGTTTTATCAGTTATTTATATAGGATATATTCCTTTTAATCTATATGTACTTCATAGAGAAGTAAGTGGCAGTTACATATTTAGTGGATATGACCCAATGGACTCAGCTAGATATTTTTCACCTGTTGGATATCATGTTTTAGATATTTATAATGTATATAAAGATTCAAAACCATATACTCTAACTGCATCAGAAAATAAACAAATAGACGATTATTTTAATAATAAAAAGGAAAATCTTCCTGATAATAAATATAAAAACATGTTTGCAAACAAGAATCTTTTAGTAATTCAAGTTGAGTCCTTAGAAAACTTTGTTATTAATCAGAAGATTGATGGTCAGGAGATTACCCCTAGCTTAAATAAACTTATTAATAATTCAATATATTTTCCTAATACCTTTGAGCAAGTTAACGAAGGGACAAGCTCAGATTCAGACTTAATGGTAAATACATCTATGTTACCATTAAGAAGTGGAAGTACGTTTTTTAAATATCCTAATACTACTTATTATTCACTGCCTAAACTACTTGAAGAGATGGGATATGATACAGCTGCAATTCATGCTGATAAAGGTTCGTTTTGGAATTATGCAGCCGGTCTTAAGGGAATAGGTTTCAAGAAATTCTTTGACTACTATTCATATGAAGATGATGAACAGATAGGTCTAGGATTAAGTGATGGAACATATTTAAGACAAGTTGTTCCTAAAATAAAAAGTTTAAAACAACCTTTTTACTCATTTGTTGTAACTTTGACAAGTCATGGACCTTTTGATCTTCCTGAAAAATATAAGGAGCTTAATATCAAAGGTGAACTAAAAGATAACATTATGGGTAGTTACTTCCAAAGCGTTCATTATACAGATAAACAAATAGGAATCTTCCTAGACAATTTAGATAAGGAAGGCTTACTTGATAACACAGTTGTTGTTGTTGTAGGAGACCATACTGGAGTTCATAAATATTATGATGATAAGGTTAATACCTTAAAGAATCCTGAACCTTGGTATTTGGATAATGGTAATCATACTGTTCCATTCATCATATATCAGAAAAACTTTAAAGAACCTGTAAAACTTGATACTTATGGAGGTCAAATAGATATAATGCCTACTCTAGCATATGTATTAGGTATAGATGAGAAAAAATATATAAATTCAGCTTTAGGCAGAAACTTACTGAACACAGATAAGAGTTTTGCAATACTTACTAATAAAACTTTTAAGAGCACAGGCAATGCTACTGACAAAGACAAAGAACAGGCTACAAAAGCTTTAGAGATTTCAGATAAAATGATAAAGAGTAATTACTTTAAAAACAAATAATACAAAAAACCATAATGCTATGCATTATGGTTTTTTCTCATTTTCTTTTATTAAATTTACTTCTTTATCCCACTTATCAACACTTTGCCCAGTTACAACCCACTCGCACATAACTACGCTTTCATTATCCTTAAGATTAATAGTTCCTATACTATTAGTAACTATACTTCCATTTCTAATTTGATATATATCTATCTTATCCTTTGTTACAATAAATACTAGTCTTCCATTATAAGCGGTATAAGCGTCTACTGCTGCTGGCACTACTACCTTTATAGAATTCCACGAAACAAAAAGCTTATCATGATTTACGAGCTTTTTAGTAGGTGGATAATTTATGTTAAAAGAAGCACCATTAAAATTATCTTGATCAATTGCACTAATTTTACCTTGAATTACCCAATGGCCGTTTTTTCTTATCATTGTATAATTTTCAAAATTAGGGGTTCCTACATTTAATTTTTCTTTTGCCTCATTTGATAAGTTTCCAACTTGATTATTCCATGCCTTATAAAAGGATTTTTGTGCTTCTTCTCCTAATAAAGTATTTATATCAACCCCTTTTAAGGTTTTGGTATTATCAACGGGTAATATTTGATCAGCAAAATAATTATTTTTAAAATTATTTCCCTTGTAATACTGTGTCGCAATATAATCATTTCCTACAAAAGATATATCCCTATATAAATCATATCCTAAAGACATGGCTCTAACTTTACTTACCTGTTCTTTTTCATTAACTTGAGTTACCTCAAATTCTTCATCTAAATACCCTTTATTCTCTGTATAGTTGACTTTTATCGTCCAGAACCCGTTCATACGAGGCACTAACAAGTCTTTTATCTCTTTAGGTTCACTTAGCTTATCATCCTTAAAAGACACCCATAGGGTTCTGTATTCTGCTGGACCGTACTGTCCTGTGCTTAGTTTTTCTCGTGAAGATTTTAATCCTATAAGAACCCCTATAGGATCATTATAATTCTTGTTCAAATTTGCAATAGAGTCCTCAGATTTTACATTAACACCTACATCCCATTGACCTAAAGTACTATCATCTGTTTTTGTTAAGTTATATAAAACGTTCTTATATATTAGTAATCCACTATTGTTATCCAGTTTTATAAAATCACAGAAGACATTATTATCATCTGAAACTGAGGTAATTTCTACATCCTTATTATCTGAAAATATATTTTCCGTCCACTTGTATTCGTTAGCTAAAAAATCCCTTCGATTCACTACTTTTAATTTATATCTAGGATTCCCAAGATAATTATGTCCTATTGCTGCTAATCCTGAATTAAAAGATATACGTTTAGTTAGTAAATCTTCTGCTTCATTTTTATCGCCACCATCCATAATCACATACTTAGTCGCTTTCCAACTCCCATTTATATCCAAGCTAATAACTGTAGGAGCCACTATTATTTCACCTTGCTCCTTTGTTTTTGATGGACTTGAACAACCTATCAAGCATAATGTTAATAATAAAATAGTTAAAATTTTAATTTTACTTCTCATATACACACCATTAAGTCTCAAAAGGAATGGTAACCATTACCTCTGTTCCTTTATTTTCTTCACTTTTTATTTGAAAAGTTCCCGAATGCATACTTATTATTTCGTCGCAAATAGACAATCCTATACCATTTTGAGATTTAGAATTTTTACCCTTAAAAAACTTTTCTTTAACCCTAGGAAGCTCTTCTTTACTTATCCCGCAACCATTATCTTTAACTAAAAACTTAAGTAAATTATCTTCTCTATATACTTTTAACAATACTTGACCATGAGCAGCTGTAAACTTAAAAGCATTGTCTAATAAATTAATAAGTACTTGCTTTAGCCTACCTGAATCAGCATCTATTGTAGGTAAGTCTTGTTCACATTCAACTATAAAATCTATACTTTCTCTCTCTGCTCTTGGTCTTAGGTATACATTCACATAATCAACTAATTGGCTTATATTAATACTTTCTATATTTAGTTTTACTTTTCCGGAGACAAATCTAGAAAAATCTAGAAGTTCTTCTACCATAGCTGACAATCTATCTGATTCCTTTTCAATTATCTTAAATCCAGTATCAAGCATGGTTCTGTCTGTTTTTTCATTGTTCAATACTATTGCCCATCCTTTAATAGCTGTCAAAGGTGTTCTAAGCTCATGCGATACAGAAGATATAAAATCATTCTTCAATTCATCTCTTTTCTTCAATTCTTCAGCCATATAGTCTAAGGTATTAGCTAAACTACCTATTTCATCTAATCTTTTGCTATTACTTCTAACCATTAAATCACCAATAGCCATTTTTTCTGCAACCTTGGTAACTTTCTTTATTGGATTGACTATACTATTTGCCAACATATAACTTACGAACACACCTACTAGAAATACCATCACCCCAATAGATATAAAAATGATTGAAATACCCCTTATAGATTTATTCACTTCTTTAAGAGAAGTTACGAATCGCAGTACTCCGACTATTTTTTCTCCAGAAGTCAAAGGATACGAAACTGCCATTACCTCATTTGTATCATAATAGACCTTTCCTATCCATCTTCCTTGTTGACCTCCCTTTATAGCCTTTCTTACATCTGTAGTATCAATTACATCTCCCTCTTTAACTCCTAAGGAATCCATTAATAGTTTCCCTTTATCATCAAGTATTTGAACCTGAGCATTAGTTTGTTTCCAAAAAACATCTACATTATCATAAATGTTTTCAACTAATGATGAAGAAGAAAAATATTTGTTATAAAAATCAGCAGAAGTCTTTACTTGGGTTGATAATAAAGCTTCAGTATTATCATAGTAATATTTTCTTAAAAAGAATATGAATAGTACTTCCAAAAGAGTTACTGTAACAAAAACTGCTACAAGAAAATTTATAGTAATTTTAGTTTTGATACTAGTCATATTTCATCTCCTATTTCTTCCACCTATAGCCAGTTCCCCATACTGTTTCTATATATCTTGGGGTAGAAGCTGAATCCTCTATCTTTGATCTAAGTCTCCTTATATTTACATCAACTATTTTAGGATCCCCAAAAAAATTTACACCCCATACTAAATTTAAAAGTTCATCTCTACTAAATGCCTTACCAGGATTTTCAAGAAATATCTTCATAAGTAAAAACTCTTTAGGAGTGACATCAATTTCTACCTGTTGTTTAAAAAGTTTTTGCGAGTATAGATTCATTTCAAAAGGTTCTAATATCAATTTATCTCCATCACTCTTATCCACTTTTTCATCCATTCTTCTCAATAAGGCTTTAACTCTTAAAGTTACTTCTATTGGATTGAATGGCTTAACTACATAATCATCAGCTCCAAATTCTAATCCCATAATTCTATCCATGTCTTGCCCTTTTGCTGTAAGCATAATTATCCCCATGTTTGGGTATTCTTTTCTAAGTCGCTCACATACTTTAAACCCATCAATTCCTGGAAGCATAACATCTAATATGGCTACATCAGGCTTCTCTAAAAGAGCCAGTCGTATTCCTTCTTCTCCGTTATTAGCTTCTATTACTTTATAATCATTTCTTTCAAAATTTATCTTAAGAAAACCTCTTATGCTATCTTCATCTTCAACTAATAATATTTTTGACATACTTGCACCATCCTATCTAAATAATATGTAACTATAAATAAAGATATATGAAATTGAATTTAAATCTAAGCTAAATATAATATATGCTAGTGTGATTATAACATATCGATATCCACTTCGTACTAGAATTTATATTTTTAAATTCTCATATAAAAATCAGTAAGAGCTTTAAAAATAAGTTTCGGTTGAAAGTGGTACATCTTTACATAAAACTAGAAAAGTAGAGATACACAATACTGTGCTCCCTACTTATAGCTTGTACATTATTTTAATGTTTTAAACTCATATCCTTTATTTTTTAAATCTGCTATTATTTCAGGGAGAACTTCGGCTGTATTTTCTTTTCCATATGTATCGTGCATTAGTAGCACTAGCTTCTGCTGATTCTTAAATGTTTGCCTATATCTCTCAAGAAGTTGTTCCTTAGATTTCGGCTTTCCTTCAGCATCTCCTACGAGCCCATTCCAATCTATGTATTTATATCCTCTGTCATAAAAACGCTTATCAGTTTCATCAACACCTTTCCATGACATATGTCCTCCTGGAAACCTTACTATTCTACTTCTAAAATCTTGTCCTAGTACTTCTCTTATAGCATCATTATTTTTATCTAATTCAGCCATAAATTTATCTGCATCAACTTTGCCTCCAGGATATAAATTATTATAAATATGTGTATATGTATGATTACCGATAGAATTTCCCTGTTTATATGTATCTAAAAGAATTTGTTTTGCTCTAGGATCTTTTTCTAGTTCTTTCCCTACTATAAAAAATGTAGCTTTTATATCATTTTTTTTCAACACTTCTAAAACTTTAGGAGTCACTGTTGTTGAAGGGCCATCATCAAAAGTTAAGAAAACAATTTTTTTACCATCATTTATTTTTATGTTTTTTGATATGAAATCTTGTATTGGCCCTGCATCATATGCATTTTTATCTAATTTCAATTCTTCATTTATAGACTCAGTAAGAGATACATTAGACTGTGCTGAATTATCTATAGCTTCTTGTTTTATATTTCCCTCAACTACAGCTGCTTGTACAATTTCTTTCTTCACTATATTATGTCTATAATAAGCAGTAATGAATATTGAGGAAACAACTATTGTCCCTGCAAATAATATAATTCCATTAATTCGTTTCCTTATTTTCATTCGTTTCTTCCTCTTTCTTTTCATCCTTAGATCACTGCCTTCAAACAAGACTACCATCTCCTATAATTATATTACATAAATATAATGGATTTAAAATAACAATAAATATTCTTTTCCATACATAAATAATAAACTATATTATAGAATGATAAATTACATTTTTATAAAAATAAATTACAATCCTGTAACATGTTGTCTTTATATAACAAAACAACTATGGTTTTAACACATTTCTATAATTTTTTAACCATATTCCTCCATTTTATATAATAGTTTTACATTATTATGGTTTACATAAATTAATTATACAATAATTTTGTTAATAAAAGAACATCATAAAACTTTTTTAACATCACAATTTATGGAATTTGCATATTTTTTTATATAACAAAAAACACCAGCTAATTATAACTGATGTATCAATTTCAAATGGCTCCGCGAAGAGGGCTCGAACCTCCAACCTATCGGTTAACAGCCGAGTGCTCCACCATTGAGCTATCGCGGAACATTATTTAATTAGAAAGATTGTTCTTTCAAAATTGCATTAAGTTAACTTTGTAATAATTTGTATTGGTCAAGCCCTCGACCTATTAGTATCGGTCAGCTGAACATGTTACCATGCTTACACCTCCGACCTATCAACCTCGTGTTCTTCGAGGGGTCTTACTAGCTTACGCTATGGGAAATCTAATCTTGAGGTGGGCTTCACGCTTAGATGCTTTCAGCGTTTATCCCTTCCCGACGTAGCTACCCAGCTATGCTCCTGGCGGAACAAC
>NZ_BMBA01000002.1:0-305934 GCF_017312485.1 Clostridium zeae
TCGCCTTGGTGAGCCATTACCTCACCAACTAGCTAATGCGCCGCGGGTCCATCTTATAGCGGATTGCTCCTTTGATTTTCATTTCATGCGAAACGAAAATATTATGCGGTATTAATCTTCCTTTCGGAAGGCTATCCCCCTCTATAAGGCAGGTTACCCACGTGTTACTCACCCGTCCGCCGCTGAGAAAGTTCCGAAGAACTTTCTCCGCTCGACTTGCATGTGTTAGGCACGCCGCCAGCGTTCGTCCTGAGCCAGGATCAAACTCTCAATTTAAAGTTTAATCATAGCTTACTTACTTAGTAAGTCTTTTTTTCAAAAGAATTGCTGGTTTAGTTTAAGTCTAGTTTTAGACTTTGTTTATCTTCTCTGTTTAATTTTCAAAGACCAAGTTTGTTTCGCTGTTTTTCTGACAGCTTTTATATCTTACCATCGTAAGATTTCTTTGTCAACACATTTTTAAAACTTTTTTAAATTCAATTTAAATTTCGTTTTAAAACTTTGTGTTATTTTGTCGAATTGTGTTACAGCGACATAGACTATGATATCACATCAATTGATGCTCAATAATATGTAATATGTCCTGAGAGCAATTTACTTATACATTTTTTTAATATATCTCCATATTCCTAAATATTTCACTAATTGATACACTTGGAAGTGTTTTCGCCTAAATATTGTTACTAAACAAACTATAAAGCACTATGAACGTAATATTCATAGTACTTTTATACTGTTACCTCTGATATTTCATATAAGGATGTTTTTCTTTATTAAATTTTAGGCAATATACGATAGCATTCTAATAATATAATATTCAAGGTAAGCCATAGTACGCCAAAAACATACCCAGCATAAATATCACTGGGATATTGGACTTGATAAAATAGAACACTTATTCCACTAAAGAGACAAATTACTATAGTTATAACTACAGCTGATATCCTAAGCCAATTAATCTTCGTATGGCGTAATATAAGGAAACATACAAATCCATATGCAACTATAGCCATCAAAGATTGCTCACTAGGGAAAGTATATTTAATATTTTCTGTGAATGATACCCCAAATGGTCCCATACGTTTAAAAGCAAGTCTTAATAAAGTTTGCAAAGCCTCTCCACCTAAAATAGTGAAAAATGCAAACCTAATTTCAAGAAACTTATCTATACCTTTTATCATGATAAATACAATAGTACAAACAATAACTAATATTAATGCAATTAAAGAAGTTAGATAATAAAACACGCTCATCAAGAATCGCCAATTTTCAGTAAAGATTATTTTCATAAGATAGCTTGCAATTGTATCAAATTGATTGAATTCATTAGATAAAAAATCTTCAATGACACCTATTAGAAGAGCAAAAAAAGCAATGAAGACAACAGCAACACCTAACATTGCAGCTTTGATCTTGCCAAAGGAATTGAATGTCTTCATAGCCTTTCTAAGTATTCTCACAGTAGCTTCGATAATCTGTTGCTTATGACTCTTATACAAATAAATAATTACTATAACTATAGATATAATCAACCCACCTATGATTAGATATTGAGTAATTAGTCTATGATACCTTTCCCACTTTGTCCCTAAAAGTTTACCTAATGAAATAAATGTCGTAGACCATAATATAGCTCCTATGTAAGAATTCAAAGCAAACTTCTTATATGAAATTTCCGTTATACCTGAAAAATATCCTGTAATATGTCTAACACCTGGTATGAAATATGATATGATTAACAATCTATTTCCATACTTATTAAACCATACTGAAGTTTTTTCCAATCCCCTCGGTCCAAGATGTATAAAATGACCATATCGTTTAAAGAAACGAACACCTAATCTATTTCCGATAAAATACGAAATTGTTACCCCAATAATTGCTCCAATTGATGCAATTGTAATACTAAAGAACCAATTTAATTTTTGCTGATTTACAAGAAATCCGCAATATGTCATAAGAAGTTCACCAGGTAGTGGAAACGCAATTAATTCTAACACTAATGCAACTAACAAAACTATATATCCATAATGATCAAGTAGTCCAGTTATATACTGCATTTCTCATTCCTCCATGATTTAACTTTTATAAATTCATTCTAAGTACTAGTTATAATTTTTGTAACACTAAATCTTATCTATGCATTTGTAGACAGATTGTCCATCTAGTATATTAATTATTTTATTATTAATCATAATACTTGCTAAAGCTGATACATTATTGACTATTTAATATTTATATTATATACCTTTTCCTGCAGGGCTATCCTATTTAAAATTTTTATACATTTATCTTTTTAGAATGTGCCTAATGAAAATCCAACAGACAGCCATTTTTTATTCTATGACCTAAAGCCTATTCAAGTTTATTAACTTTACTAACTTTTATTAGCATAAAAATTATATACTTTCTCAAATTTGTAGCAAAAAAAATAAGGCCATTGGCTAAATTGAAAAAAATAATTAGCTATTGGCTTTATTCTAGGAATAAATACTATTCATATTTTTAAATTTATTGACGTCATTCATGGAACATTTATCTGTTATTACTATATTCTTTGTAATTGTTCCATAATCGTATAACAGGTGTTGATAGCTTCATTAAATCAATACCATTTTCATTGTCGCATATTTTATCAATTATAGAATCGAGAATTCTATTATCTAAATTTTTAATATTTGCATCCATTTGCTCATTAGTTTGACTCTCCAAAAATCTTCTCAGAGTCAGGGAGTGATTGTAATTTTCGAACAATGGTTTAGTTAATTCTTCATAAACTCCTATATTACAAATATCGTAGGCTGCATATACACCAGTTAAAACAGCCACAAATTGTCCAAACCCAAGTCCAGGTGATATGGTACCAAAACAATTCCCAACAAAATATGTATTGTCTAGCTTGGCTTTATTACATATCCCCATCATGTATCTAGTAATTTCAAATTTATCTGTAATTTTAAAATTTTGCTTTAGATCCTTACTTACTAAGTTATAAGCTTTTTCCCACATTACTTCTATATCTAATTTTATGTTATCTGGATAATCTGGATAAGCAATAACTATATTTCCTTCTTTTTCAGAGAATGGGATAACCCAAATATATCCTTTAGGTATTACGTCATAGTTAAACCATACGTGTGGATTACTGGTCACAAAGTTTCCTTCAACTGTAGCACCTTTTATGGTTACTGTTAAATCACACTTATAATTTCCTATACCTGCTGCATATTGCCCATCACCTGTTGCCAATACCACATTATCAAAATGCTTACATAAATATGGATAATCATATGTGGAATTAAAATTAATCTTAGATTTTACTTGTCTAGCTAATTGACTCTCATATGAATCATTATGTCGTCCTCTTATATTCGTATATCCAATCTTTCCTTCAATGTTCCCTATTTCATTTTTAGAATGAATAGTCAGTTTTTTAACGCGGTCTATAGGATCCATATTGATATGGTAATTTTCCGAAATATGTTCAATTGTATCTTTAACAGGTCTATTTAAAATATTAAACATAGCCTCAGAATTTATGAATCTATCTCCTACCCTACTGCGACTTTCAAAAATCATTGGTGTAATTCCATGTTTTTCTAAGGTTATAGCACAAGAAAGTCCTGCCATTCCAGCTCCCATAATAGCAACTTTCATCTACAACACCTCCTCAATATATAGAAAATTTTTTAACTTTTCATTTACACCTATAAAAGAACAAGTACATATAACTAAACTAATATACTTAAGTTTTTATATAAGATTTTTTCCTCTATAGTGTTTACTTTATTAATATTCCTATACATTGACATTTCAAACAACTTTTTTTGCGATTTAAAAACTTTCAGGAGTATAATTTTCTGCTATTACTTATGCTCTCCCCACTTACATTCGGTAATCTCCATTTCAGTAAAGGTAGCTTTAAAAGAAGACTTCTCTGGACTGCAAGCATATATCCCAAACCTAATATTCTCTGAACCTTCAAAAAGGTGACATATTCTCATTTGTTTATAATTTATCCCATCATTGGAACATTCGATACAAAAATCACTTTCACGACGGCTTAATCTGTAGTACATAGATTTTATATCTGCTGCAATGTCAGTAGTAGCCCAATCTGAATAACCATGGTTAGTTACTACACTGCCAAGTCTTTGATAATGATCATTTTCATATTCTATAGACGCCTTTAACCAGTTGTCACTATCTTGATAAAGCACTATTCCACACTGATCAAATCGGTGCTTACTTTCAAATTCTGTCTTAACACTAAAAGAGAAAAATTTCTCATTGGTTTCCATAACTAAAACAGGTGCATTGTCATTTCTAAAACCATAGTAAGTCCTCTGCCATAAATCTGTACCTGGTTCAGTGATCATAACTATTTTGTCTTGCTCCACTGATTTTTCTTCTAATTCTCTTATCCAAAATAATTCTTTAACATCAAATTTCATTATTTTCTCCCACCCTTTTAGCCAAATATTTTAATATTAACTTAAGCTTTTAACACAACTTATTATACCATAAACTAGCAATTCAATTTTTGTATACTATCACTCCAGAGTTAATCTTACTTAATACATATATAAATTAAAGAAGGAAAACATAAAAAGAAGTAGTTAGAATTATTCTGGAGGTTATCATAATGAAAAAAAGTCATATAGACATGGAAAAACTTAATAGAATAGCTGAAGGTGAGCATTTTGAATTCAGGAATGTTGTCTCTGCCACCTTACCGAAAAATGAACATGCACAAGATGGAGCTATTTTTAATAGAGAAGTCGAAGAAGGAGTCTATAGAAACATTGTTGTTATAAATGAAGATGTAGATCATGTAAGATATAAAAAGGTTTGATCTATGTATGGTGAGTGGAACTTCTAATTCTGCTCACTTTTTATAATTATCCTAAGCAATATTTATTGTAAAATATATCTTAAATGTTTTAACGTATCATATAAGTAATCACAAATAATACCCCAATACTTATCACTCCGATAAACATGCCTATTTTAACCTTTATAATATGAAACCTACTCTATCCCATACTACTAACAGTAAATATTATAAATCCCGCTGCTAGAAGTAATAGTACTACAATAATTGTTGTAATAAGCAATAATATATACAATACTTTAATCTCACTTCTTTTCAAAACAATAGACAATATTATAGAAATTATAATATCTCCTACCCACAAAATGTAACCTAATGTATTATCTAAGATTTTCCAGTTAAAAACCCAGAAATATGTTATCAGTAGATTTAAAACTATAAACAGTAATCCTACCAATTTTATTTTCTTATTAGTTACCATAATCATTCAACTCCTCTTTTAATGCAAATGTACAATAATAAAGTTATGCATTCAATTTATCCTATATAACCTCATACGATAGCAGTTTAAAAAAGTTACGGAATATGTAGAATAACTTTCAAACCTTCCAAGTATAAAATCAATAAACCTTATGCATAATAAAACAAAAGTCTATGGCACTATATTCCTGCAATAAAAATTTACGTAATGTTAAAGCACCTTGTTGAGATTTCACCATAAACGTTAAGAGAGGACGCCGATTAAATATGATAAGCATAACTAAACTATTATATGATTCTACCAATTATTGGAATAGCTTAAGATATGTAGAAGGAGATTGATAATCACTTAATTTCATCACGCTACTTTAAAATTATCACCTTGATTTTCCATGACATTAATTGTATAATAATAGTGTTTTAAAAATTTTTTCACAAAACCGAGCTAGATTGAATTTATTCAATCTAGCTCACTCCATTTATAAAGCACTTTTTGTACTTTCATTTCAACAAATCCTTTCACTCTTTTATAACTTCTTTTTTTAGTAAAGATGTTTCTCTTTAATCCTTAGATTCTAAACTAAAATTTCTATGAATCTACGAATTTTTATTTAACTAAATTTCAAATAAAATAAGAATAACCAATTACCATATCTTATTATCAGGTAATTGGTTATTTATTTTAACTAGAATAGTTATGGATGTACCGCTTCATAATAAAATTTATATTTTCAAATTCTCCTCTCAGAACCTAGAGGAGTTTTGAAAATACTTTTTGGATTGAAGTGGTACATCTTTACATATGTACTATTTTGCGTTTACGTATTCTCTGTCTTTTTCCATTATGTGCTCTTTAATCCATATAACTATAAAATCTAATAAATCTTGAACATATTTATCTTGATTTGAATCAACATCATTTAGGTTAACATTGCTTACCTTTTGAATAAAGGAATCATGTTCAATCTTATGAGTAAATAATTTCTTGTAGCCTATGCTTGCAAGATATTCTTCTTCAGCAGAAAAGTGAAACTGAGCATAGTCTTTCAACTCTACTATTATCTCCATTATTCTATCGTACTTGTCCACATAAAAATCATTCTTTAAAAGCTCATAGCCTTTATTAGCTATTTCAAATAACTTCTTGTGCTCATTGTCTATTTTTTCCATACCAAGTTCAAATTCAGGTTTCCAATTAAACATTATATACGCTCCTCTTTTAATAATTATTATTACTAATTAGTATAACACTTCCAGCTGAAAATTGCTGTAACAAAAAGCACACTTACATTAAATATTTTATCAAATTTAGGCTAACTATGATAAATTTGTTAATATTTTGAGTATTTGATTACTCCATCCTCTATTTGCAAACTTATACTTCCAATTTCGCTTAAATATTCAACATAGGGCCTTAAAAGTCTTTCAATTAATCCATATCTAGCCATAGTATTTATTCTTAAATTGAAGTTTTTAGTAACAGCTGATCTAATATGATCCATGGTCATACCATCTTCTATCACTTCATATACCTTTAAGGCTATAGCTTTGTAGAATTCTATATTAGCTCCTATAAGTTCTGTAATATCGTGGTAGATACCTTTATGAGCCACAATGTATTTGCTACATTTTAAATCATAAAGCTTGTGCTTGCTTTTTAAATCTTCACTGACTATATAAGCATAAGGCAGTTTTGCTCCACTCATAGTTTCATAACTTACTAAAGCATCGCCTAAATAACAAACCTCATCTGGAGTTGTAATGCATATATGAGCAGCACTATGTCCTGGAGTATGAAAAATATCAAACTTAATTCCACAGACTTCGACAAAACTTTGACTATGAGAAATCATAACATCAGTTTCACAAACCATATGCCCAAACTGCTCTCTAATCTCAGTTAAGGATAGCATACTATAATATCCTTTTAAATTCACAATAGAGCTACAAAGCATAGCTTCATAAGTTGGCATTGCAATAATACAGCTATATTTATTCTTAAAATATGTATTATTTCCTATATGGTCTACATGGGCATGAGTACATATTATAGCACGTATTTTCAGATTATTTTCTTCAAGAAGTTTTTCAATTCCTTGTCTTTCTCCTTTTTCTAAACCTGAATCTAGCATAATTATTTCATTGCTATTTATTTTATAAAAAGGCAGATACGTTCTTCCAGTATCAATACAAAAAGTATCTCCTTTTACTTCTATTATTTTCATATATTATTCCTAGTATAAAGAGTGTGCTGCATTTTTTTGAGCCACTAAATATATGTTCCCTTCTTATAAATATACTCTTTTAAGTATTATACTATCTCTCAATATATTTTCAACTCTTACATGCAAAGATTATGAAACCAAAGTATATTTACCTGAAGCTACAAATAAAATAACCAATTACACTAACAAATAATGTAATTGGTTATATCGTTTAATTAATTTACTATAAAATTATGCAGATAAGTCCACCATTACCTTCATTTATTATCTTTTGAAGGGTCTTTTGGATCTTAACTTGTACGTCCTCTGGCATCTTGTAGAGCTTGTTCTGTAGTCCTTCTTTTACAAGAACTTCAAGGGATTTACCGAACATATTACTCTGCCATAGTTTTGTTGGATCACTTTCGAACTGTTCTAGAAGAGACTTAAATAACTCTTCTGTTTCTTTTTCAGTACCCATTATTGGTGATATCTCTGTTTCGATATCAGCCTTTATAAAATGCAAGCTTGGAGCGCTAGCTTTTAGCTTAACCACATACTTTCCACCTTGCTTTACGAACTCTGGATCTTCAAATTTCATTTCTGTTAGCTGAGGGGCTACAAGTCCATAACCTGTTTCTTTAACTTCCTTCAAAGCATCTGAAACCTTATCATACTCAACCTTTGCTTCATTAAGGTCTTTCATTAAAGTCATAAGTTCACTTTCTGATGATATATCGTTGCCACACAATTCACTAAGTATTTTATAGAAAATGCCATGCTTTGGATTTAGCTTTATTCTTGCTGTACCATCGCCTAGGTTCATCTCATCAATATCAGTAAGTCCCATGAAATCTTCATCTCTATATCCATCCAAGCAAGTCTTTATATCTCTAACTTTAAATATGTTTTTACACATATCCTTAACTATGTTTAAGAAATTCTCTTTTAACCAGTGAGATGGATCCAATTTTTCTATCCATTCTGGCATATCTATGTTTACTTCCTTCACTGGGAATTCCTTAAGTACTTTTTTGAATAAATGGGTTATGTCTTCTTCCTTCATGGATAATACATCCATAACCTGCACTGGAACACTGTACTTTGCTTCAAGTTGAAGTTTAAGTTCCTTTGTTTCAGGTGCATTTACTTTAGTTGTATTAAGTACAATTATGAAAGGCTTATCTATTGTTTTTAATTCTTGAATTACTCTTTCCTCAGCATCAACATAATCTTCTCTAGCTATTCCTGTTATACTGCCATCTGTTGTTATAACTAAGCCGATAGTTGAATGATCTGTTATTACCTTTCTTGTACCGATTTCAGCAGCATCTTCAAAAGGAATTTCATAATCAAACCATGGAGTGGTAACCATCTTTGCTTGCTCACCCTCCATATAGCCTAAGGCTCCTTTTACAATATAACCAACACAATCAACCATTCTTACCTTGAATTTCAAGCCTTCATCTAAAGAGATTTCTATAGCTTCATTAGGTATGAATTTAGGTTCAGTAGTATGAATACTTTTGCCTGATCCTGATTGTGGCAGCTCATCCTTAGCCCTTTCTTTTTTATATGAATTTTCTATCTTTGGTATTACCATAAGATCCATGAATCTTTTAATAAATGTAGACTTACCAGTTCTTACAGGCCCAACAACACCAACGTAAATGTCACCTTGGGTTCTTTCAGCTATATCCTTATATATATTAAAGCTGTCCAAGATATACCCTCCTATATATATTATTAACACTACATATATATTAAAATAATTCGGAAAATATACATGATTTTTTCTGATTTTAGAATATATATTAGTATTTTTGAGAGTGAGAAAACCACACACATCTCATATTTCAAATATATTCACAGGAGTATATAAATACATCTTTTTATAATTAAATAATTAAAAATATTTTTGGAGCATTTAATTTACAACTATTTAAAAGTCTTTCGCTCATACCTTTTAGTATTAATAAACTAATAAACGAAGTTAGATCCATGTAATTCAACTATGTTATAATTTATAGAGATCATAATAAATACTGATATTAATAATGAATTCACTTATAATATATTAAGTTAATTATTTCTTTTATGAATTGAGGGATAGAAAATGAAGATTATCAAGAAGAACCCTACAGACCACGACGCTATTATCTTAATGGATGAGTTATCAAAAACTTTAGAATCAATAACAGGTAACAGTGGAAAAAATTCTTTTGATCCAAGAGATGTCTGTGTCCCACGTTCCTTGTTTGTAATTGCATATGGCGAAGGCGAAGAACCATTAGGCTGCGGTGCTATACGCCCTATTGATGATAATATAGCTGAAGTCAAAAGAATGTTTGCTAAAGCTAAAACCAAAGGTATTGGAACAAAGATTCTTCTACATTTAGAATCGGAAGCATTAGAGTTAGGTTATTCAACCCTATGGCTTGAGACTAGAGTAATAAACAGAGCTGCAGTAGCTTTCTACAAAAAGAACGGTTATATTCAAATTCCAAACTATGGTAAATATAAAGATAATTCTAAAGCAATTTGTTTTGAGAAAAAATTACTTTAAATGGATTTAAGATTTACACTTCTCCTACTTGTACAAACAATAATACTCTGAAGTGAAAAATTGTTCTTGGAAATTCACCGCTTTCTTTATATCTTCTTCTTTCAAAATAATATTCTCAGGAACTACAATCCACTTATCCTCCACATCATCTAACCTATGTACTACAGCTATTACCTTTCCAGTAAAACTTTTTACTGGAATATCAATTCCTAAGATATAAGCATCCTGTTCTGCTCCATCGCCAGCAATGATTCCTTCTACATACCCATAGTTTACATTATAAAAAATCGTTTTATGTCTTGGATGATATGTGCCTAGTGGTCTATCAACTGTAACTGTAACCATTTTTCCTAAAATATCATAGCTACTCATAAAAACTTTCATCTCCTTTAATTTAGGTGCTGTTAAAACTCCATGTTGAAATTAAATGATTAATCATTCAATGCTTTAATGAGCTTACGCAAAGAATTAATATGATCCTGTAATATTCCACCAATGCATCGCTTCATAATAGATTTTATATTTTCAAATTATCTGCTTAGAACCCAGTAGAGTTTTGAAAATAGTTTAACTCAAAGAGTAAAAATTATATCGCCTTCCAGAATTTCTTCACATACGTTCAGAAGAGTCAGATGCGTAAAAAATACTACATCTAAAAGTATACACATTTACGCTTTCCATTTCGAATACAACCCATAATATCCATATTATAGTTTAAAACACTTTTCGGTCTTCTTCTAAACTAAAACTCTATAGCTTTATAGAACCTTCAGTATATCCATAGAATTTTTATAAACATTTTTAAATAACATTTACAATTTTATAGTCATTTTTGCTTTTTGTTTATATAATATTATATATAACCAAAATATTCTCATATTGTTCTATAAAACATTTATTTCAGACCTAACTGTTTTAAAATCGTAACTTATCAAATTTAAGGGGGCATATTATGATTAAGAACTATTTACAATTATCTGAAGAAGATCAAAAAGAAGCATATAAATTCTTAACTAATGATAAATCAATTTATACTAATTTAGCATATATGGACAAAGATTTAAAATCTGATTTATTTGGATTTGGTGAAGGAGTATTATTTTGCGTGGAAGATTGCAATATAACAGGAGCAATTAAAATAATTCTAAAGGAATGTCCAATTAAAGCTATAACTTACGCAATATATCTATCCATTTCACCAACTTGCTCTAAAACTACAAATATTATACTAAAAGAACTTATTGAAGCTTCAAAAAAATTAGTATTAAAACATAATGCTAAGGAGTTTTATCTAGCCACCCTTGATGATAAATTAATTAATTCACTCAATACTTTAAATTATTTCGAACAATACTCTGCGCTTAAGATGACTTTAGATTCTAGGGAAATAACAATTCCAACCTTAGCTTTAATTCCATTGTCTGAAGAAAATAAGAAACAATATCTTGATATAAATAACGACGCCTTTAGCGAAGCACCAAATGGATCCACTTTATATGCAAATGAAGTAGATGAATATATAAAAAAAGCTGATGATAACAATTGCTACTTTATCGTAAAACAAAATGGACATGAAATAGGCTTTTTGCTATTTGAAATTAAGGATGGAAAGGCTCTTTTTGATCTTGGATTAAGGAAAGCTTTTAGAGGAAAAGGCTATGGAAAGATGCTTCTTGAAACAGCTATAGATTTTTTAGATAAGAAGCAGGTTGAAGAAATAGGGCTTATCGTTATAACTAAAAATACTTTAGCTTACAATATGTATATTAAGAGAGGTTTTAAAAAGCAAAGAGTTCTTTCTAAATGGTTCCAGATTATCTGACAAGCTTTAGCCTACTTTTATAATTTCATAGAGTTCTCCCTTTTCTTCAATCAAATAATTAAATTCTATAAAAAAGAAGCTAAGAAAGTATACTCATAACCCTTCTTAACTTCTTTTTGTTTTTGTTTTTGTAAATCATCTAATTTTTATTAACAAATACATGTTTTGAAAAAATGTTCTTTCCAGCATAGTACAAAATAATTAGAACTAGAAGCGCAAAGAATCCTATATAGTAAAATAACACACCAGCAATTATCCATAAACCGCCATCAAATATAGCCCATTGTCTTTCTGTCCCTTCAGGATACTTATACTTTACTACATTATAGGTACCATTTTTTCCTAAGTATTTTCCCTTAATGATAGCCATAATTCCGTTTATGATTAAAAATATAATAAATAGCTTCTCGTCTGTCTTCATATATTAGTTCCTCTTCCAATGAAATTTTCATTAGTTTGGATTTTCACCCTTTCTTGCTTCAATAATCTCTGATAAATAATCTTGTAGCATTTTTCTTGTAATTTACACATAAAAGTACTAATTACTTACAACTTTGGTTTCCATGTAGTCCCTTCTTTTGAATCAAAGAGTTCTACATTTCTTTCTAAAAGTATCTTTCTTATTTCATCTGCTCTAGCCCAATTTTTTTCCATTCTCGCTCTATTTCTTTCAAGGATAAGTAATTCAATATATTCTTCATCCATATCAACATTACTATCTACTTCTTCTATTGTTGTAAGATTTAATGATAATACTTTATCAAAATCTTCTATCAAATACATTTTCTCTGCATTATTTAACTCATCACTTTTAATAACCTCTGATAAAACTGTGAGAGCATTAGCTGTATTTAAATCATCGCTTATGTGAGCCGCAAAACTTGTCTGATACTTTTCTATTTTTCTCTCTCCTATAGTCTCCTCGATCTTTTTATTTTTAATAATATTTTTAATCTTACTCTTAAGTTTTTTAAGCGATTTTTGAGAGTCTATTAGACTCTCAAAACTAAAAACTAGCTGTTTCCTATATCTTGACTGCAAATTAAAAAACCTATAATCTAATGGATCATAACCTTTTTCTATAAGTTTCGAAATAGTCAAAAAATCCCCAGAAGATTTTGACATTTTTCCGTTATCCATAACCAAAAACTCTCCGTGCATCCAGTAGTTTACCCATTTATGACCTGTTGCACATTCTGATTGAGCTATCTCGTTTGTATGATGTACTGGAATATGATCTATCCCACCGCAATGTATATCAATCCTCTCACCTAGGTACTTCATTGACATAGCCGAGCACTCAATATGCCAGCCCGGAAATCCAGTTCCCCATGGTGATTCCCATTGCATTATTTGATTAGAAAATTTCGAATTTGTAAACCACAATACGAAATCAAGAGGATTCTTTTTAAACGGATCTACTTCTACTCTACCTCCAGCCTCAAGTTCTTCCATACTAAGGTTTGCAAGTTTAGAATATTCAGGATACTTTTCTATCGAAAAATAAACATTCCCATTAGCTATATAAGTAAATCCTCTTTCTTCAAGCTTTTTGATAAAATTAATCATATCACCAATATGCTCAGTGGCTCTGCAAATAACTGTAGGTTTCGTAATGTTTAACAACTGGCAGTCTTTCAAAAATTCATCTTCATAAAACCTGGCTATTTCCCACACTGTCTTCTTTTCTCTGCTGGCACCTAAAGCCATTTTATCTTCTCCAGTATCAGAATCTGACTCTAAATGACCTACATCAGTAATATTCATTACATGCTTAACCTTCAATCCTATATACTCCATAGACTTTTTTAAAACATCCTCAAATATATAAGTTCTTAAGTTTCCTATATGAGCAAAATTGTATACTGTTGGACCGCAAGTATAAAGTTTTATCTTACCTTCTTCTATTGGAATTACCTCTTCTTTTTTTCTGCTGAAACTATTATAAATCTTTATATTCATATGTTTTTCCTCCTAATTTTTAAAAATAAGGTTATATATTAAAAAGCTACGTTAATTATAGAATCTTGCAAATTAATCAAATAACGCCTAACTAAATATACACTGTTCAAGTATTTACTAAATATACTCTATTACCACAGAAGTAGCTCTCTAGAAAGCAATAATACTTTAAAATACCTTTAAAAACAAAAAACTGCAGGCAAGAAACCTGCAGTTGATAATCCTAAAGTTTATATTCAAGGATATCTCAAGAAATCACAGACTAGTTGCTTTGTTTTTTACCAATATAAAGTTAGTTAGTAAACAGCAACAACAATTCATCTTGAAACTCCTCCTTAGAACCATATAATTTTATTATACCCAAAATCAACCAAAAATCATATACCTTTAATTTTAGCAGCAATAATTTTTATATCAATTTCTAATAGATGCCTAAAAATCTATACCATAATATGTTTTACTACATTATAAGTAGCATTTTTCCCAAAGTAATTTCCTTTAACTATAGCCATAAGTCCGTTTATTATTAAAAATATTATATAAAGCTACTCGTCTGTCTTCATATTTAGTGCCTCCTATAATGAAATTTTCATTCATTTGGACATTCTCCTTTTCTTGCTTCAATAATCACTGATAAATAATCCTTAATCGTTTCTCTTGCAACTTCCATTTCACTTAAATATAAATCTGCTAAAGCTTTTTTGAATTCTAAAAGCTGTTCTCTATTCTCAGTATCAGTTGGAACAGGTGTATACTCCACTAAAAACACTGTTCTTGCTATATCATATAGAAAATCGCCCTGACAAACATTCATAAAGTCTATAACGATAGCGCGGTCACCTGATATTAAAATATTATCTGGATGGAAGTCTCCATGGCAGAATTTATTTCCTTCCGGAAGCATGTCTAATATTCTCAAAGCTTTTTGCTGCTCTATTGTTTTTGATGAAGATATATTTAATATATTTTCTCTTAAGAAATCTTTGTAATTAGGTACATGGCTAATATTATTCTGTCCCATTTTCTTATGCAACCTTGCCATAATTATTGCACACTGCCTCACATCTCCTGTCTTTAAAACCCAATGTAGAAGTGATTCTCCCTCTGCTTTATCATATACAATGCCACACTGATCTTCAAAATCTATGATTTCATAAGCCTTTGGTTTTTCAAAATCCATGTCTTCTATAGCCTTTGCATTATAAAACTCCCTTTTTATAGCCTCTTTAGAATATCCTTTATGAAAAAGTTTAAGTACCCTATCATCTTCCCACTCATATACGATAGCAGTGTTTCCTACGCCAATTATTTTTTTAAGCTCCACTTTAAGCCTCCAAATCATAAAATTACTAACTTCTTTAATTATAATTTCATTTTATTAATTTTAATCATACGGATGTACCACTTAGTATTAAAATTTATATTTTTACATTCTCTCACCAGAAGCTGTGAGAGTTTTAAAAATAGATTTTGGTACGGACTGATACAACTATTTTTCAATACTATTTTCTTTTGTTTTTTCATATCCATTAACAACTAATACTGAAGCTATTAAAGCTAAAAAATATGAAGTACTGCCTCCTTCAGTTGTAACAAAATTTCCTGCTAGTATATATAGAACCAAGGATACTCCAAAAACTTTAAGTATGTATTGATTTTCTTTTTTCTTTAAAAATCTGTTTAAATTAAAATACTCTTCCTCGTCTTTTATAATCTTATTTTTATCATCCACATCCACTTTAATCTACTCCTCAATTTTACTTTCACATAAATTGTATTATGATTCAATTAATGGTAATTATATCATAGAAGAGTATAATGGTATAATATATAGCTTAAATATTAAAACTCCAATAATTTTAATTCTACACATTAAAACTATTGGAGTTTTCTCATAGGCTCTTTTCTGGCAATAAGTGATTCAATATGTGAAAATTGAGCTCTTCTATTTATATATCTTTACTTAAAAACTTATAATAAACCGATTCTATGTCAAACATCAGTGCAGAAAAATGCTTCTTTAAACTTTTGTTACCTAATAGTTTTCCTGCTTCCACCACTGCAACAATTGCTAACATTCCTATACCCAGAATACCATCAAGTGAGTTATCATTTACAAAATATGTCCAGGTGGAAAGCGGTGGTTTATTCCTCTCATTAATTTCTTCAAAGGTAATTTCTGAATTTTGAAGTTTTATATAATCAGCTTTTATTGCCTCTTCTATTTCCTGCTGACGAACTTCAAACTCTTCCACTAAAGTTAAATTAAATACTGTTAGTGGATTCTTTCCACCTAAAATGTTAAGATGAATTCCTTCTTTAATGTTAGCGATTTTATCAAGATATTCTGCCCAGCCTTTATCAATATTAAATAATCTCAGATTCCTTTTAAATTGTTCGATCTCAGCATCAGTATATTTTAGTTTTAGCTTATCCTGTAAACTTGAAAATTCTTTATGCAAAATTTCATCATCAAATTCACCATTAATTATTTCTATACGATTATTGTACATACATTGTCTTTGATCATTTAATATAAAGGAGAACTTATATAGTTCTCGTCTTAAATCTGAATTTTTTCCCTGAACAATTCTCTGTACTTGATTTATTTTATAGTTGAATATAGGATTTGATAGTGATTCATTCATTTGTTTTGGCATTCTTCTTTCAGGGATAATATTTTGTATTCCATACTTTACAATAAGATCATCCTCTAAACTCACAAAGAACCTTGTTATCCCTGGATCACCTTGTCTCCCTGATCTTCCTTTTAACTGTTTATCAATGCGTAGACTCTCGTGAAGATTGGTTCCAATAACGTATAGCCCACCTAACTCTTTTATTTTATCTCTTTCTTCCCCTTCAGGGCCACCAAGCAATATATCAATTCCACGGCCAGCCATATTTGTAGAAACAGTCACAGCTCCCAAAACCCCTGCTCTTTCAATGATTTTCGCCTCTAACTCATCATTTTTAGCATTTAGTACTTGGCAGTTAACTCCACTACTCAACAATTGAGCTGCTAATTCCGAAGATTCTTTAACACTGCTAGTTCCTATAAGGATAGGCTGACCTGTAGAATGTACTTTTTCTATTTCCTTAACCAAAGCCTTATGTTTTGCATCCTTATGAGTAAACACGTAGTTTGGCATATCTTTTCTGAAGGATTTACGATTAGGTGGTATTACTGCAATCTCCATGCCATAAACATCATACAGCTCATATTCTGCATCAACAGCAGTTCCTGTCATGCCAGCTACACCCTCATATAATTCAATAAAATGTTGAAGGGTTATTTGCGTTATAATTCTTCCCCTTGACTGCACATCTAGGTTTTCTTTAGTTTCTAATGCTCCTTGAAGTCCATCCGGCCAATGTCTATTCTTTGCTACACGGCCTGTAAATTCATCTACCATTTCAATCTTGCTGTCTCTTACAATGTAATCTATATCTTTCTCTAAAAGCACATCAGCATAAAGCGCACTATTTACTTTTCTTAATAAATCAAAGTTTTCTTCAGCATATAGGTTTCCACAGCCAAGTGTCTCCTCAATATGATCTATACCGCTATCTGTTAAATATACATTTATTGAATATTCGTCAGTGGTGTAATCATACGATGAATTTAGTGTTGCTACAGTTTCTCTAACTTTTCTTAGATTTAGCTCTTTTTCATCTGAGCTAGAAGCTATTACAAGAGGCACTCTTGCTTCATCTATTAATATAGAATCAGCTTCATCTATAATTGCAAAGTAAAAAGGTCTATGTATTAAATCTTTTTTACTGTAACAAATGGAATCCCTAAGATAATCAAACCCAGCTTCCTTTGCAGTAACATAAGTTATATCACAAGCATAGGCTTGCTTCTTTTCATTAACACCCATATTTTCTTGAATAAATCCAACAGTTACTCCTAAAGCTTCATATATTGGTTTCATCCAAAGAGCATCTCTCTTTGCTAAATAATCATTAAAGGTAAGTATATGTACACCTTTTTTGAAAACACTCTGGAGGTACGCTGGAAATACAGCTGTAAGGGTTTTTCCTTCACCAGTCTGCATTTCAATTAACTTTCTTTCACTAAGTGCTACTGCAGCTAATAACTGTACATCATAAACATCAAAGCCTAAAGTTCTTTTTACAGCCTCTTTCACTAACGCAAAGCCATCTATAAGAAGTTCACTTGCTAACCCTCCCTCAGATGCTAGTTCCTTTAATCTATTTGACTTAGTTAATATCTCTTCATCACTGAAAGATCTCAAATCAACTTTTTTAATCTCTTCTACTATATTTTTGTAGCTATTCATAATAGTTTTTTTTAGCATTTATATTACCACCCTTTGATTATATTCACATAAAATAATTGAATAAAATACCTTTCTAAAATATATCTTAATTAAATTCCCGCAGCTTTCACTTACTTAAGCAATTACAAAAGATTTCTAATGGGATAAATAAAATAATCATAATAATCTTATGTTACCATATTGCATAAATGTTATGATATGGTTTTACAATAAAAAATAGCCATTTCAAAACTTAAGTTACTTATGTTCCGAAATGGCTCCATATAATAAATCTAAAGAACTAAAAAATTTTAAGTCCTTCTAGAAATTTATCAAAACATCTATAAAATTCTTCTTTATTAGCTAAATGTACATTATGATCTGGATGTGACACTTCATAAGAAATACAATTAGGTATTAAGTTTTGCATCTTTATAAATTCCTCATCAGGAACAGCTTCATGACTACTTGATCTAATCAAGATCGTTGGGCACTTTATACTTGACAAAAGATTAAACCACTCCTTTTTATTTTTACCAATAAGAGCCATCGCTTTACGGCTAAACAGCATTCCATATCCGTCTACGGTTTCTATCAAGCTATTCATAAAATACTGATATTCAAAATCTGATCCAGTAGCTTTTTTAATAAAGTTCATTGCTTCATTCAAAGTAGCAAATGGCAATGGCCAGTCTTTTGTAAAAAAATCAACAAGCTCCTCCCCTTCAGTTATAACTTTGTTAGAAGTTTTTGATCCAGCTGCAGACATATCCATAATTGCAGCTGCACTTACATGCTTTGGATATAACGCAGCTAAGTTTCCTGCAACTGCTCCCCCCATAGAATGACCTACTATAATTACAGAATCAATCTCCAGAAAATTTAATAGCTCTATAATATCTTCGGCCATTTCTTCATAGGTGTATTCAGCTAAAGGTTTACTGCTTAGTCCATGTCCTCTTTGATCTGGTGCTATAATCCTATATTTATCGCCATATTCTCTTATAAAATCATGCCAAGTCTCTGCTCTTCCATATTTCCCGTGAAGACAAACAATAACTTGAGCCTCTATTCTTGTGTCTAGATAGAACATTTCAACATTTTTAAGCTTAGCAACACTTCTGAAGATTTTTACATTTCCCATATTTATTATTCCCTCCTAAATTCATTTAATTTATTGAAAATTATTAATGTTTATAATCTAAAGCGTCATAAAAATTAAATTTTACACAAGTAGTTTTATATCAAACTATATGCATAAAAAAATTAAAAATTATTTTTTATTTTCTTTAAAATTTTAAATAAATCCTCCTCTTCATCTTTTGATATATTTTTATACACTACTGTCATTAAGTCCTTTGATATTAAGTCAAACATAGGTTTTAGCTCTCTCCCCACGCTAGTTAAAGATACAAACACAACCCGATTATCTTCAGTGTCTCTTGTTTTCTCAACATATCCCTGCTTTATTAATTTATCTACAAGCGCAGTTACAGTTGATTTATCCTTATCTATTTTTTCTGCTAACTCCTTCATCGTTAGTTTTTCATTTTTTAACAGTGCAAAAATTATGTCTCCGTGAGACGTTCCAAGTCCTATGACTCCATACTTCTCCATCTCTTTAATAATAAATCCATTTGCACTTTCTCTTATTTTTGAAATTAATGATATTATATCTTTTGAATTCATATTTTTATTATAGTTTGATATCAAACTATTGTCAAATAATTACTTAACTTTTTATTAATTAAAAAAAGCTAGCACACAATGAATTATTAACTCTAAGTGCACCAGCTCCTAATACTCTATTTTTTAATTGCAGTCATTGCTATGAGCGTTAGGTAATTTTCTATATCAGCATCATGAAGATCAAAATCAGCAGTGGTCCTCCATAGCTCTTTTCCATCTTCTATAGTGTCTGCATAAGTAACATCAACTATGCCAGTCTTACTCCACAATTCCTTCCACCAGCTAGCACTATGGAAACAATACATATCTGGTTCCCAAAAATCTTTCATTTTCTCAGGCAGACCATTTGTGAATTCTCTTGTAAGTCCAGGACTCACAATTCCAAATTGACCACCTTTCTTTACTAGTTTTGAATAATAGTTAGGAAGATAAATTTCATCAGTTCCAAAATAGTGGTATGCATCAATACTAATAGCAGCATCGAAATACCCTTCTGCATAAGGTAAGGAATGAGCCTCTGCACGAATTGGAAATACTTTATCTTCTACTTTCATTTCCACAAAGCGATGATAATTATCCGTTGGGTTTATCCATAAATCATTTGCAAATACTGTTACCCCGAACTCTTTAGCAAGATATATTGAAGTTAATCCCATTCCACAGCCCATATCTAATACACGCATACCAGGTTTTAAATCCATCTTTTCACAAAGAATCTCTATTAACCACATTGCATTTGGTCCAAGCATTTTGTTTTCTTCAAAAAACTTCCCATAATTTTTATAATAGCTTTCAGTTTTTTCAAAATTTCTCATTTATTAATACTCTCCTTTGATATGTTATTCTTATAATCCTCTAACAAATAAAGGTGATAAAAGAATAACACGCAAGGCGATAATATTTAAAAGTATCTCAGGCGTGTTATTCAAAAACCACCCTTAATACACTGCTCTTTTTACTAAACATAAAGACACTTCCTTTCTTAAATGTAATAAAAACATTTTAACATATAAATCCATTATTGCACAACTATTACAATAGCTAATTCTTTTTTCACTGGTCCTTAGACAATTTAATTAATTACGTTCAGATATAGATGTACCACTTCATATTTTAAGGATTTTATATTTTTTCACTAATTATGGAAACCATTGAAGTATATGGTCATTAATGTTAATATATTGTATATATATGTAAATATATAGATTATTTTACTGTTACTCATTTAGATATTTAAAATCCAAACCATCATACAAATATGAATTATGTATGATTTAAACTTGTATTTTCAAATTTTCAAATAAGAAGCCGTGAGAACTTTAAAATAGTTTTCTGACTGAAATAATTCAGCTTTAACAATAATACATAAAATAGCAGGGAGAGATAACTTGTGATAAAGATTAAGGGATACGAAATTGATGGAAATTTAAAAGATACCTCACTTAAAAATCTGATCAAAAATAAAGTAATCAAGTTAGAAGATTTTTTTCATATTGCTGCCCTACTGATTAATTCTCTAGATGAAATTCATAGAAATAAAGTGTTTCATCGAAATATTACGCCTTATAATATTTTAATAGACGATTATGAAAATATAGATATTGTTGAATCTAATAATTCAATATATAAAAAATCTAAGAACCAAAATCAAAAAAATATTGAACACTTACCATACTATTTAGAATATATGGCTCCAGAAAATACAGAAAGATTAGATAAAGCAGTTGATTATAGAGCAAATTTTTATTCACTAGGAATTATTTTTTATGAGATGTTAACAGGCATTTTGCCATTTGATAATCCAGACAAATTTGAACTCATTTATTCACATATGGCAAAAGAAGCTATACCTCCAATTAAAATTAATAGTAGCATTCCTCAAGTTCTATCAGATATAGTTATGAAGCTCATGTCAAAAATGCCTGATGACAGATATCAAAGTTTGATAGGTCTAGAGTGGGATTTAAAAAGATGTGAAGAAAGCTATAAAGCAAAAGGGCAAATAGAATATTTTAAAATAGGCAGTAAAGATTTTTGTAATCGCTTTCTAGTCTCCTCTAAATTATATGGTAAGGATAAAGAGCTTAAACAGCTATTTAACTCACTGGAGAAAGTAAAAGACGGCTCTAAGGAGTTATTATTTATTAAAGGAAGTTCAGGAGTAGGTAAATCCACATTTATTAACCAGCTTTATAATACAGGCATAAAAAACTCTTATAGTTTTGTAACTGGCAAGTTTGAACAAGCTCAAAGAGAACTGCCTTATCTCGCTTTAATTCATGCCTTTGAAGATTTTATAAGTCAGCTTCTCATGAAATCTTCCTCAGAACTGGCATTATGGCGTGAAAGAATACTAAATGCCGTTGGTAACAATGGCCAAATACTTACTAGTATTCTACCTTCTTTAAAGTTAATAATCGGACAGCAACCAGATGTTCCTAAGCTAGGAGCGACGGAAGCTCAAAATAGATTTAGACTTGCTTTTCTAAACTTCATGATGGCAATTGCACAAAAAGAACATCCTCTAGTAATACTTATTGATGATTTACAATGGATTGACCCTGCTAGTTTAGGTTTTATAGAAATGCTAATGACCAGTACTTCTATTAAGTATTTACTAATAATAGCATGTATTGGTGATGATGACGATAAATTGCTTAAACCAATTAAGTTAATGAGTGATGAACTAGTAATAGATAATTCACTGGTTAATACTATAGAATTGAAACCTTTGAAAAATGATGAAGTTGAGTTACTAGTTAAGGATACCTTAGATACAACAGAAGATCTGTCTAAAATTAAAGAACTTTCAAATTTGGCCTATTCAAAAGCTCAAGGAAATCCCTTTTTAATAAATCAGTTTTTACAGGTTTTATATCAAAAAGGTTATATTTGGTTTAATTATGATTTAATGCAGTGGTGTTTTGACCTTGCAAAAATCAAAAGATTAGATATCACAGAAAATATAATAGAAATGCTGTTATTAAAGTTTGAAACCTTATCAGCTTCAACTAAAGATTTATTAATTAATGCTGCTTGCATAGGTAATCAATTTGATCTGCAAACGCTCTCTTTAGTTACTAATAGAACCTTGGACTCAGCTTTATATGATTTACAGTTTGCTATTGAAGAAGGATTAATAACTAACATAAAAGATACAAATTCTGATCCTTCAGAGGATAATCCTAGATTTGAATTTCTACATGAGCGTATTCAGCAAGATATTTATTGTTTATTGAATGATAAAATCAAGCATAAAATTCATTTACATATCGGCCAGCTATTGCTTGAGAAATACTCTAATGATTTGGAAAGTGACTATATATTTGAGCCATTAAGGCATCTTAATGTAGGAAAACATATTATAGATGATCTTCAAGAATATTTAAACCTCATAAGTCTAAATTTTGAGGCAGGTATGATTGCAAAAGAGGCCTCTGCATATACTGCGGCATTTGTCCATTTTAAAACTGGTATTGAAATGCTATGTAGTAACTCCTGGGAAGAAAACTATGAACTTACTCTGCAGCTTCATGTAGAAATCACTGAAATGTGCTATCTAAATAGTAATTATATTGAGCTGGAAAAGTACGCAGAAATTGTTTTGAATAACTCAAAGCTACTTTCAGATAAAGTGAGAATTTATAATATAAAAATACAAGCTTATCAAGCTCAACTTAAATATCAAGAGGCATTAGAAACCGGCCTATTCGTTCTTAAATTAATTGGTATAGAAATACCTACGAGGCCTGACCAGATTGACGTAGAAAAAGCTTTTAGCACCATAAAGAATCTTATGTCAGGAATAGAGCCAGAAGATCTACTTAATTTGCCGACTATGAGCGATCCGATAAAACTTTCAGCAATGGAGATTATGTTAAATACAACTCCTGCAACTTACAAGACTGCCCCCATGCTGACCCCTATCTTAAGCTGCAAGATGGTAGAACTTTCACTAAAATACGGTAATTCTCCGCTCTCCCCAGGGGCCTATACTTTTTATGGATTATCGCTTTGTACAAAACATAATGATATTGAATTAGGCTGTAGAATTGGTAATGTAAGCATTGAATTAGTAGGTAGATCAAATCTCAATCAATATAAAGCAATAGTGTTAGATATGAATAGCTACAGCATTAAACATTGGAAGGATCATCTTAGATTGACACTTAATCAGTTTATTGAAGGTTTTAATGTGGGAGTTGAAAATGGTAATTTTGAAAATGCTGCTTGTTGTTTAGCAGGACATGCCAAAAATTCCTTTTATCTAGGACGACCACTTGATATTCTTGAAAAAGAAATCTGCAGTAACATCAGAGTAATAGAAAAAATAAAGATATGTTCTTCGCTAAATTACGAAAAAATTTTCGGACAAATTGTTTTGAACCTTCAGGGAAAATCAAAAGATTCTATTCTTTTATCAGGAAAATTGTGTAACGAAAATGAAATGCTTTCTCTTGTAAATAATACTCGAGATATGGTTGCACTATTTTTTATTTTTCTAAATAAAACCATACTATGTTATTTTTTTGGAGAATATTCTCTAGCACTGAAGTATGCCAAAAAAGCTGAGGAAAACTTATCTGGTGTGGCTGGAATGTTCGATATTGCCGTTTTATATTATTTTGATTCACTATCAAGGCTTGCTTTATATTCTTCCGCTTCAGCTGATGATAAAATAGAATTTTTAACTAAAGTAGAACAAAATCAAGAAAGCCTTAGACATTGGTCTAAATATGCTCCAATGAATTTTTCGCATAAATTCCATTTAGTTGAAGCAGAGCTCTTAAGAGTTAAAGATAGACCATATGAAGCTATTGAACATTATCATAAGGCTATTTCAATGGCAAAGGAATATGAATATCTGAATGATGAGGCTTTGGCAAATGAACTAGCTGGTCAGTTTTGGCTCATTAAAGATAATCATAACTATGCAAGACTACATCTGAAAGAATCATACTCATGTTATAAACGCTGGGGGGCAGTAGCTAAGATTAAAAATCTAAATGCTAAATACCCTAGAATTTTTAATGATGATTTTGAACAAGAAAAATATGATGATAATTCAACGGTTACCATGTCTGAACTTATTGATTTCAATACAATTATGAAAGCTAGTCAAGCTATTTCTCAAGAAATTGTCTTAGATGAACTTATAAAAAAATTAATCAAAAGCATAGTGGAAAATATAGGTGCAGAAAAAGCTGTATTTATCATGAAAAAATCTAATGATTTTATAATTAAAGGTATCAAGGAAAGTTATGAAGAAAAAATAACTATTTTTCAAGATATGAAACTTTCAGAATACGAAAGCCTTCCATTAAGCATCATTAATTATGTTAGCAGAACAAGTGAAAGTATTATTTTAGAAAATTCTATTACATCTACAAGTTTCAGCATAGATAAATACATCATAGAACAAAAGCCTAAATCAATCTTATGTTTTCCTTTAATAAATCAGAAGGACTTAAAGGGACTAATTTATCTTGAAAATAACCTGATAACTGGTGCTTTCACTAGCAAAAGATTAAAAGCGCTAGAACTACTCTCCTCTCAAATAATAATCTCATTAGAAAATGCGAGATTATATAATGATTTAGAGTATTCCAATGAGATATTAGATAATAAAGTTAAAGAAAGAACATCTCAGCTAAAAAAAGAGCGAGACAACTTAAAAAAATACCTTGATATTGCTGAAGTTTTATTCTTCGTTCTAGATAAAAATGGTCGAATAGTATTAATTAATCGAAAAGGTTGTGAGATCCTAGGCTGCAGTGAAGAAGAAATAATCGGAAAGATATGGCATGAAACCTTCATTCATGAAAAAGATAGAGAGAAAATAAAAACTGATTTTGAAAAGACTATAAACGGGGAACTAGTTGAATATTCAAGCGGAGTTATATTAACTAACTCTGGAGAGGAAAGAATAGCTTATAGCCGTAATGCACTTTTAAGAGATGAAAACGGCATCATTGAAGGAACCTTGAGCTGCGTAGTAGATGTTACCGAATATACAATGCTCAGGGAACAATTTGAATATAATCAACTAAAGTTAGAGCTTTTTGCTAACTTATCTCATGAATTGAAAACTCCACTTAATCTTTCTTTTTGTGCGCTGCAAATGTTAAATCTATATAGAAACAATAATGTAAGCTTTGTGATCAATGAAAAACTAGATAAATATGCTAATATCATCAAGCAAAATAATTATAGACTTTTGAAATTGGTAAACAATATAGTTGATATAACTAGAATAACTTCAAATTCCTTTGATTTAAATTTACAGAAGTATAATATTGTTGATATTATACGTATTATAACTTACTCCGTTTCAGATTATGTAGAAAACAAAAACCGCATATTAGAATTTAATTCAGATATAAAGAATAAGGTAATAATTTGTGATCCATTTAGTATTGAAAGGATAATATTAAACCTACTTTCTAATGCTGTTAAGTTTACTGATGAAGGCGATAAAATCACTGTAAATATCTACGATAGAGAAGATAGTATAATTATTGAAGTGGAAGATACCGGAATTGGTATACCAAAAAATAAACAAGAGATGATCTTTGAACGCTTTAGACAGGTAGATAAATCCTTTAGCAGGAATAGCGAAGGAAGTGGCATTGGTTTAACCATTGTTAAATTACTAGTAGAGTTGCACCAAGGTGAGATTTCAGTAGAAAGCCACGTAGGAAAATCCACTAGATTCACCATTAAACTACCTGTTAATCTATCTATAAATAACTCTGAGATACAAGATCAAAATATCTATTCATATAATTATGATAACTATTCCAATAGCTTAATCGATAGATTGGATGTTGAATTTTCTGACGTTTATGGATTATAAGCTATAACTTTATAAAGGCAAAAGAACCATGATAAGGAGGATGTATACCTTCTAAATTCATGGTTCTTTATAAAGATGCACCACTTCAATCTAAAAACTATTTTAAAATGAAGTGGTGCATCTTTATATTTATTATTTTTACTTTGCTCCGATATAGGAGACCTAGCTTCCTGAGCTTTCGTAACTCTTAATTCCTCTAGTCCAAAGTCCATATGCTAATATCCAAGCCACAGCTGCACAAAGTATAGTACCTCCTACCCCATAAACAAAACTAACCTTTCCTAAGATATATTCCGCAGGAATGAAGGCAGTAAACGCAAACGGGATAATGAACTGAACAATAACACTTATTGCTTTTGGATAAATACTCATTGGATATTTTGCAAAAGTACTGATATTATAAACCATAAAAATAAGATTTATAGAATTTTTAATCCAAAATGCAAAGGATGCAAAAAATAACTTTATTGAAGTATAGATTACCGCTCCAGCAAAGACAAGTATTATGAAAATTAGAATATTGAATATAGATATAGAAATACTTATCTTAGGCACTGAAATAGCCAAAATCACTATTCCTACAATAATTTCTCCGAATGCATCAGGTTGAAACCTCTCAGATATCATTTGAAAAAATGGATTTATCGGTCTTACTAAATATCTATCAAAAGTACCTTGTATTACCATATCTCTTGCAAAAATCCAAATGTTATCCATAATTAAATGATCAATACCTCTTGGTAACTGTGCAAATCCGTAGATGAATAGCATATCATAATAACTCCATCCATTTAGGGTTGGTATATTATTAAATACTAGGTTAATGAAAGCTATCCCAGAGGCTTGGATTAGAAAAAATCCAAATAACCCTAATAAAAAATCCGCTTTATATTCCATTAGGCTTTTCAAATATTGAATAAAAAACTTTTTATAAAGCTTAACATATCTCATAATATTAACCTCCAAGTATGGTTAGTTTCTTCATCGATCTATTCCACATGAAAGTACTTAATAAAGCAAGCAGCACTATCCACACCACTTGAACTAATAAACTATTTAGGATTTCATAACCTTTTATTTTTCCCAGATATATCATTATTGGTGTATAATTCATCGATGAAAAAGGTACAAATTTTAGTACATTCTGAAACCAGTGTGGAAAAAATACTAAAGGTATCAGTGAGCCTGAGCAAAATTCAATAACAGCTCCTTGAATTTGTGAAATTCCCCAAAGATTCGTAAACGAAAATGCCAGTAGCCCAACACAATAGTTAAAAAAGAAAAGAACGAAATATGCTAATATGCAGCTAATTAAATATAATGCTAAAGTCATTATATCTGGAGGAAGCTCTCCAATAGTCACATATCTTACAATCAACAATATTATCCATAAAGGCACGGCTGCAAATATTAGAAATGCTGCTGTTCCTCCAAAGCATTGAAAAAGCACCCTTCCCTTGAAATTTATTGGTTTTATAAGGGACATAGCTATAGAACCATCCCTAACTTCCCCTCCTACAAAATAAGTCGCATTATTATCCAGTATTCCAGCTGTTATCCTACTCATAAATACATATAAGGCCATCTCAGCAGCCGTAAAACCATACATAACTCCTTGAGGGGAATTAGCAAAAATAGCTTTCCAAAGATAATATACTACAAAAGTGGCGATTATATTTCCTAGTATGAACATATATACATTTGCTTTGTAGGCTACAAATCTCTGAATGGAACATTTTAAGAAAGGCATATAAACTTTTGCTAGCCTTTTCATTAAACATTCACCTCATTTCTATATATCTTCTTAACTATTTCCTCTATGCTTGTTTCTTTTATTGATACATCTAATACCGGACACTCTTTCATAATCACATAGATTATATCTGACACAGGAATTTTATTCTTATTAAATGTGACTATTACTGACCCAATTCCCTCTTCTATTAACAAATCATCTTTTGAGAAATTTAATGACTTATTAATATCAAATCTTTCAAGAACTTCAGTACTTTTTACTTTTATCTCTACTTGACTCATGTATCCAAAGGTATTTTTTATTGCCTCGATGCTACCATCATAAATTTTCTTACCGTTATCTATAATAATTATCCTGTTGCAAAGTTCTTCAATATCATTTAAATCATGAGTAGTTAATATAACTGTCGTACCAAATTCTTTATTTATTTCCTTAATAGCTTTTCTTACTTTTTCCTTAACCATAACATCAAGTCCAATAGTTGGTTCATCTAGATATAATATTTGAGGATTATGAAGAAGTGATGCTGCAAGATCAGCTCTCATTCTTTGCCCTAAGGAAAGGCTTCTTACAGGGGTTGCCATGAATTCACCAAGTCCTAATACGTCGTCTAAAAACTTCATCCTATACTGAAAATCCTCATTTGAGACTTCATATATTTCTTTCAATACAGTGAAGGTTTCTCTTAATGCTAAGTCCCACCAAAGTTGAGTTCTTTGTCCAAAAACTACCCCTATCTTTTTTGCATTTTCCGTTCTGTTTTCATATGGTACTATACCATCTACAGTAACTTTTCCACTAGTCGGCGTCAGTATTCCAGTCATCATCTTTATTGTTGTAGACTTTCCTGCACCGTTAGCCCCTATATAACCTACTATCTCACCTTTATTTATTGTAAAGGTCATGTTGTCAACTGCCTTTTTCAAAGTATAATCTCTTGAAAATAGCCCTTTAAAGGCTCCCTTAAGCCCCTCTTGTTTCTTTACTGTTTTAAATTCTTTACAAACATTCTCTAATACAATCACGTATTTCCCTCCTAGCCCCAATATACAATGGTAATTCTGCTAGCCTTAATTTTCTTTAACAAATTATATTTAAGGCTTATATTTTTATTAATTAATACTATTTTAAAAACTTTCTTAGTTTGCCATAGCTACCTCATGAACAATTGCATCTATAATTTACAGTAACTCGATGCAACCGATTGCATGAATTGATATAAAAATATAATCTATCCCGTGCTACTCTATTACCACTTTTCATTGTAGTTTGCTTTTATTTAGTTGTCAATATATGTAACTGCTTTTTGTAACAACCTATAAATCTCATTATCTTATGAAAAAATTGCTGATGTGCCTTTTTATATCTATATATATGGATGTACCACTTAGTAATAAAATTTATTATTTTTAAATTCTCTCACCAGAAGCCGTGAGAGCTTTAAAAATAGATTTCGGATTGAAGTGTTTCATCTTTAGCAACTTTTTTTACAGTAAAAAAATAAGAACCCCCATTTATATGAGAATTCTTATCTCTACTATAGAATTTAGCAACATAAACTATCAGCCAAAAATTTAGCCTTTATAGCAATTATTATTTCAAAAATCCGTATCTTCCAGCTTATCTTATAAAGTTAGTATATATTTTATCTTCTCTCTTACTTTCTTGAACGTTACCTTCTCCAGCCTTAACAAGCTTTAATAACCATGACATATTTTTACCTAATACTCTCATGATTTGCATTCCCTCTTCATCTTGTAATACTTCTCCTGGTGCTGTGCCATTTGCTACATTCCAATAATTAGATGTAGGCATTAACATTTCAGAGTAATTTAAATAGTTATTTAGCTGATTGAATACTGGAACCCCTCCAGCTCTTCTTACAGCCACCACACTTGCTCCAACCTTATGTCTAAGCATTCCTTTATTTATAGATGTAACATAGAAGGCTCTATCTAAAAATGACTTCATAGTACCTGGTATAGCAGCATAATGGACTGGTGATCCTAAAATAATTCCATCTGCTTCCTTCATTTTTTGAATCCAATCATTAACTTCATCATTTTGCATTACACATCTTTCATTCATATTTCTGCTACATCCACCACAATCCATACATCCACGAATTGTTTTGTTACCAACATGAATGATTTCTACCTCTATATTTTCTTTCTCTAATTCTGCAGCCACTGCCTTTATTGCCTCATAAGTATTTCCATTCTTTTTTGGGCTTCCATTAAAAGCTACAACTTTCATATTTAATACCTCCACACACTTTACTTTAAAACCATGTGCTTATTATATGATTCAACAAATTAAGCTACAAGTACGCACTTTTTAGTTAGATGACTTACTTTTTAGTAAGATTTATCATAATCACAGCCTTCTAAGGAGAAATAAAATTTATATTCTTATCAGGCTCCATTTATTTTCATCGTTAGATTTGCTATTATTAGTTTACTTGATATATACTGTAATTCTAATTAGTATTAAATCCGATTAGATTCTATTTAGTATTATTGAAATTAGGCTATGTTTAAGAATATTGTTGAAATTAATTGGTTATACAGGAGACGCTATATGAGCGAGCTAATAGAATTAAATGATTTTTTCAGATGGAATGGCGTTAAGAAACTGTACTGTTCGAACGTAGTGAGTTTACAGTTTTAGCCATGGAATATGACAAAATTATATTAATTCTTTGCGTAAGCTCATTAAAGCGTCGGATGATTAACCAATTAATTTCAACATGGTGCTTTAACAGCACCTAAAATTAATATATTTTTAAAGAATTGCATTTATCAATAAATTGAATTAAAAGGTTGAAAGTAGGTAATTGAATGATTAGTTATAATGGCAAAAAATATGTTTGCTTATTAGATTTTGCTATGGATTTTATTAGAGGTAAATGGAAAGCTGTTTTGCTTTGTCATTTATACAATGAGCCTAAAAGATTTTTAGAGCTACAACGTATGACAAAAGGAATAAGTCAGAAGGTGTTGAACGAGAAACTAAAGGAATTGGAAGTTGAAGATTTAGTTGATAAGAAGGTTTATGCAGAAATTCCTCCAAAGGTTGAGTATTTCCTTACTGACAAAGGAAAGGATTTAACTAAAATTATTAAAGAGATAGAGGCTTGGTCTGTTAAATATTATCCTCATTTAGATGGAGACTGCAAGCAAACTGACACTACAGAATAAAGTTAATATAATATATTACTAAAATAAAAACATCGTAAAATCCTACTTTTTGAATTTTACGATGTTTTAAGCTACCTTAAAATTATAAAAACAATGTATTCCTAGATAAAAAGTTCATTGTTAATCTTTACTTTAATTATTTAGTCCAATGACTAGGACGTACCAGCCTAATTGGAAGTCTTGTATTGGCATCTCCCTTTGCTGCATTTATCTGCGCTTGGTTTAGAAATATTGTACCTTCAAGATTAGAACCACAAAAATCAGCATCTCTTAGATCTGCTCCTATTAAATCTGCACCACTTAAGTCAGTGCCTTTTAGATTTGCGGCAATCATACATGCTCCTCTTAAATCTGCTCCTACAAGCTCCAAATTTCTCATATCCGCACCGAAATAATCATATCTTCTAGCACTTGCTCTTTTCTTTTTATTGCCGAAATGCCCTTTATTTTTAGCATTATTACGCACCATCTCACTGGTATTTCTAAGAAGCATATTAACCTTATTTCTATGAGCTTCTACATCTAATTTTAGAAGCGCGTCACCATCTAAAAGAGTAATCTCCTCTGTTTTATTAATCAATAATCCTATTTCTTGTTTTGCTTGGCTTTCATTATGAATATTAAAAGCTTCAGTAAGATACCACAGCATTTCATGAAGCTGTCTCATTATTAGAAAAACTTCAAACATTTGTTTAGAATCTTTGGGCACTTGCCGCCAGTCTTTTCCCTCATATGTTACTTGAGCTATCTTTTGACCGGCACCAAAACATTCATATGCAGTACAACCTTTAAGTCCTCTATCTCTAAGTTTAGTATGGACAGAACAGGTAAAATCCTCTTTTAAATTTATGCAAGGCTTACCTGCGTCTTTGTTGGTGGGAAAACCATCTGAAGCTGAAAAATACAAAGCTATACAGCATAAGCCGAAACAATTCTTACAGTCAGCTTTCAGCTCCTTATTAAATTTATTTTGATCTATATATAACATATTAATTTACCTCATATCATAAAAGTGTAATCTATTTTTTTACTTTAATATTAGCACTTTTAAAGCACTGTGTTGAAATTAAGCGGTTAGTCATCCGATGCTTTAATGAGCCTTCGCAAAGAATTAATATGATTTTATCATATTCCATGGCTAAAAATGTAAACTCACTATGTTCGAACAGTACATTTTCTTAACGCCATTCCATCTGAAAAAATCATTTAATTCTAATAGCTCGTTCATATAGCATCTCCTGCATAACCACTTAATTTCAACAATATTATTAAATATATCCTTAACATTATATCATACAAGATATGTTTTTCTGTTAAACATTTTACAAAATAATGAACCTATCTCTAATGGCAAAACGAACACTAATATTTTTTAAAGTAACCAAAAACATCGTACTGCTCAGTTTGAATAGTACGATGTTAAATATCTTATATTAATAATCAAATTTTTTAAGCAACAAGCTCTCTTCTTCTTACATATATTCTGAAGATTATTTCTTCTATAGCAGAAAATAAACTTGTAGTTATTAGATATAATCCAAGAGCTATAGGTGCTTTAAAAGTTATTATTGCACTGATCACACTTGAAAGTAATACATTAGTTTTACTAATTCTAGCCTGAGTAGTTATTCTTAAAAACGGTACATATGGTAGTAAGTTTGGAATTAACACTGATATTACATAGGCAGTAGGTATAATAAAAAAATTATCTGCCATCTTTAAACTTGCTACCCAAGGCACAAGCATTGTCGCTGTACTCATTGGCATTTTTAATATAACATTATACAACGAAAAAAATATAGGGAGTTGAAGAAAGCTTGTAAGACATCCAAGCATACTTTTAGAATTTTCCTTGTAATATTTTTGAGTTTCACTTTCTAATTTCACTTTATTATTTTTATACTTTTCTTTTAATTCCTCTATTCCTTTTGAAAGTTTTTGCTGTTCCTGCATGCTAATCTTTTGTTTGAATGATAATGGCATTAACACCACTCTTACCGCTAAAGTAAGAAGAATTATAGCTATACCAAAATCCCCTGTTATATTAAAAAAATATCCAAGTATTGAATTTAATAAATTTGAAATGATGTTCATAATTTTCCTCCTAATTATTAAAGTATATTAAGATACATCACTTCATCTAAAAAAGCTCACAAAATCGCCAAATATCATATTTTTCATAGGAAAAATAGTTTTCTTTTATCATAAATCTAGAAAAATCTAGAGATTTTGAATATGTCCTCTTTATGTAATTATATTTAAATCTTTTAATGCAATTTCTTGCTTCTCTAATAGTATAAGCAATAAAACCTATAAAGAATATTAGAATAAGGAATACTTGTATACTGTTCAGTAATTCCGCTCTCATAAAGTTACCTCGTTAATAAGTTATGTATAAATTATACCACCTTATAAGTTATTATCAACCACTTTAGTAATTTCTTTATGTATTCTTTAGCTTAAGTTCTTATTATTTCCTTAGTAAGAGCCAAGTTATTGTATCATAATAATTTGCATTATTAGTACAAATAAAGCATTCTTTTTATATCTTTCAATATAAAAGAATGCTTATAATATATTTGTGATTAGCTAATCATACCTTTCATAGCTTTACCTTTTTCACAATAGCTAGTATCATTTACAGATTCAACAGTAAAGTTCCCATCTTTATATACTATTTTTGATATACTTGAATTCTCCATATACCTTAGATCAAAGCTTTTGTCCAAATAGTTTATAACTAATCTAATTATCCCTCCATGAGATACTACAAGTACATTTTCATCGCTATCACTAGAATTTTGTAGACAGATCTCTCTTAGAGCCTCCATAATTCTTTTTAAGGCTTCGTCATGATCTTCTGCTTCCTTTGTTTCGTCCAAAGCAGCAACGGAATTTACATATTCCTTTTGGAAATCATATTTTTCTACTGCTTCTTCAAAAGAACTTACATTAAGATAGTTAAGTATAGCCTTGAACTTAACACGTTCAAGTTCTCCTTCAAACTTTCCAAAATATACTTCTCTTAACCCTTCTACCTCTCTTAATTCTAGAGTGTCACTGGCTCTATTTTCCTTGATTACAATCTTTGCAGTCTTTGCAGCCCTACCTAAATCGCTGCTATAAACAGCCTTAAACTTAATATCACTTATCCCTAATCCAACATTTACAGCAACTTCAATTCCTTCCTTTGTAAGAACACCATCACACCAACCTTGTACTCTCTCGGCTTTGTTTAAAATAGTTTGTCCATGTCTCATTAGATATATAGTAATATTTCCTATTTTCTTATCGCTCATTTTTTCCTCCATATAAAAATCTCACCTAATATCAAAGAGATTTCAGATTATATATCATGTAATTATACTTCCTACATATAGCACTTACTTGTTTAGATTCAATTCTTAATGCTTTTTCGTATCTATTTTTCATTATTTATTAATTCAGTAAATTTACTCTTTCTTTTATTATATAGTATCATTAATGACCTTAGTACCTCATCATCACTATAGCTTTGCTTAACTTCAAGCTTAGCTTCAACTATAGAAATCTTTTTTATTAGCATTTCTAATATAAACTGAGTATCCTGCAATAATTGAAGAATAATTAGATTTTTTTCATGATCTTTGTCATCATCCTCATAATTTTCTTCATCATTTTCATAATTAAATTCAATCATTCTATATCTCCTATATATTACTTACTTTGTTATATTAAAAAAACAACTATTAACCCCACAAATACATTGAAAGGAAATTATAATCTTTTTGTTTTTACTAGCCTAATTCCTGAATTCATTTCTTCAACGGTAAGATGCAATATTCCAGAAATATAATCCTCTCTATAGTCTTCCGCATGTATGATTTTAGGTCTAACATTCTCGGGAATATACTTAGAACAATATTCATTTATTAAATCTAGATTGCGTGCTTCAAATGCATCTCCACCTATTACAACATACTCTGGATTCACTATAAAGCTTAAATTTCCTATTGCTATTGCTATTGCATTTGCATACTCATCTCTTGTGTGTTCTTTCGTAACTGTAGCTGCAAAAGTATCTCCATTGCCAAGTTGAAGAAAAGATATTTCTCCAGCATAATTTGAAAAACCTCTAATGAGCATACCATTTGCTATAATACCTGATCCAATTCCATTGTTCGTAAAACTAATATAAATCATATTCAAAAAATCAGCTGAAGAAAGTTTATCTGATTTAATATGATTATTTGCAAAACCAACAGCAATTGCATTAAGATCATTTTCCATAATTACAGAAAGATTATATTTTTTTTCAAGATAATCCTGAACATTAAAGTTATGCCATTCTTCTAATTTTGTCCCTGTATAAAGTCGTCCATTAGCCACTGCAGCAGGTACTCCAATACCAATGCATTTTATTGAATCATACTTATCTATTAAGAAATTCAAAACCTCTTCTACTGAATTAATTTGTTTAGTCTGATTGATCTCAACTCGTCCTTCTCCTAATATTTCTCCAGCTGAATTACCTACTGCATAATCTATGTTTTTGTTATCCACACATAAAGCAGCTGCAAGAGAATAATTAAGATTAAGGGTATATCTCTCCGCTCTTCTACCTCCGCTTGACTCATCATAACCTTGATTTTTAACTTCACCATCTTCTACAAGCTTACTTAGTATAACTCCAACAGTAGTAAGACTTATTCCGGTTTCTTGTACTAATTCTGCTTTAGTTGCAGATTCTAAGTTTTTCAAAGCATTTTTGATTATGTCACTATTTAATCTCTTTAAAACATTAGGTCTCCCAGAAAGTTCACTCATTTTCTTCTCCTAAATATTAAAAACTAATAACTTTAAAATACATTTCCTTTTTTAACATCCATTTTATCAAAATGGTTTGTCCTAATTAACATAATTAAAGCAGCTACAAAAGCTAAAGTTCCAAGCATATAAATCATATAACTGTTACCATATTGATATACTATTCCAAATGCATATCCAAATATAGCTCTTCCAATGGACATTGCAGCATTGAACAAAGTAATTGCAGTACCTATAACTGCTGAATTAACTGAATTTCTAATATAAGTCAAGTTTCCGACTGTAACCATGGCCACGCCTAAACAGTGAACAACGCTTACTGCCAAGAATGCATATTGATTATTAGAAAACGAATAAACTCCAAATCTTACTATCATTGATATAACAACCAATATGTAATACTTTTTAAAACCTATCTTATTAATAACCCTAATAGCAACCATTAAAAATAAAACTTCTGGCAGCACTGTTATAAATGTCATCCAGCTAATTAATGATTTTGTACCATGTAAAGTAGATACAAGATGATTTCCTGCGTAACTCATTGCAGAGTCTACAACTACTGTTGTAAGAATAGCAATGCACAAAATAAATATGTAATTCTTATTAGTCAGTAATTCTTTAAAGCTGCTCTTTTGTAATTTATCTTCTTCTATTTCTTTTTGACTCTTGTTTTTTGGAAAAGTAAAACTAATTGGAATAGCTATAGCTAATAAAAAAGCATAGCTAGCAAAAATAGGTCCATCTAATCCAAATTTATCTGCTAAGAAACCAACTACCATACTAGCTAACATATATCCTAATGACCCCATAGCCCTAATAGCTCCATAATTGCCACCGCTTTCATGACAATACTTAGTAGTTACAGTATCTGTCATAGGTATAGTCCCTAATCGCATTGTTTCTAAACCAATTGCGCAGAGTACTATCATTGGATATGTTGCTGCTTTATGATATAAAGCCACCATCACTAAAGCCCCTGCAAGTGATACCCTTAATAAAGCATTATATTTTTTAGTTTTATCACCTACTACACCCCAAATAGGAATGACAGTAAATCCAACTATTGAACTCAATGCTGCAATTAAACCAATTTGAGAGCCATTTAATCCCACACTTTTCTCTAAATATACATTTACATAGGGCATGAAGGTTCCAACAGCTCCTAAATATATAAAATAGAATGCCTTAAAACTTAAACTGAAACGATTTTTCATCGGTTTTCCCCACTCTCCAACTTATTACGCAAACTTTTAAAAGTTTATGTAACAAGATTAGCATACCGCTTTATATTAATCAATTACCGTTTCAAAACTTGTATGCTCTTTTCAATTTCTGAAAAACATTATTTATTAAATAATTTTTTTGCACCTATAATTTCTGATTATAAATAAAACACAGTAACCATTCCTAGTACGATGTTTCATAAAACTATTAAGTTTATTTTAACTTGTTACATGTTGTACTGAATATAATATTTTCATCTAAAAAGTTCATAAAGTATTTAAGAGCATAACTCTAAATACTATTGTGGGAACTTGCCATCAAGCAGCATATTTGTTATTGATAGAATTTGTTTTGTGTCTGGAGTTATGTCATACTTCTTTAAAAAAACAGAACTTTCTTCAGCTGTTCGTTCTTTTAGCATTCCGACACTAAATCCAGGCTCTAATTTTTGTTTACTCCAGTCAATATAAGGACCTTTAATATTAAAACATGATAATTTATCTCTAAAAGAGTATATAGGATCGTTATATCCAACAAGTACAATAGGAAGCTTACTTTGAGCTTTTTCACTAAGCCAATCTGAGTCAACTAAATATACTGAATCTTTATCAATCCAAATTGCTGTAGTTTTAGTAACTAATGTTTTCAGTTCCGTTTGACTCGTTACACGAAGCACCTCAGGATAATTATCAAGATCTTTTTGGGTAAGCTGTCCCTCTTCTTTCGGTGCTAGATAAATTGCTTTTACAGTAACTTTTTCTTTATAATAGCATCCAGTGAAAGAAGATGCAAAAACTACCACAATTATAATTAAAAAGGCTAACTTATTTTTCTTTATAAGCTTCACACATGTATCTCCTTTTCTTCTTTAAAATAGTTTACTACAAGTATTTAAACAGCAATTAAGAACTTTAAAACAAATAGTTAGTCATATTACTTTATTTACAGAGTAGCTTCTTTTCAAACAACACTATCTTAACTAATCCACTCATATATTCATCAACAATGCTATATCCAAGCTTTTTATAGAAATAATGATTTTTCACTTTATCTGCTGGCGTTTCTAATGTCCATACAGTTGCATTAGAAAATTCCTTTTCAACAAACCGTATAGCTTCTTGTCCTATTCCTTTGTTTTCATAACTAGGTATTACACAAAGACAACCAATATAACAAGTATTATCATTAATGTGCCGTACGCTTATATTACCTACGACTTTATCGTCACAAAAGATTTTGTATATTTTTATTTTTGTATTTAGTAGAGTATCAGTCATTCTTTCTTTTGATATATTGTATCCTGGGCATTCACCATATTTTCTATAGTCTGAATAGAAACTTAGATTTCTAACTTCAATCAATTCTTCGGCATCTTCAATATTAGCTTTTTCAAACTTTATTTTCATACAATGTTCTCCTTAACATTCTATCTCGAGTTTATTATGCTTATAATAGTTCTTCTTAATTTCCATAACTTCTTCTATTACACTGTTAAACTTCACTTTACTTGTTCACATTGAATGCTTACACCTTTTTACATCTATCAATTCTTTTATTATACCCAATATATATATTATTTCCAATAATGTGGTATGTTAACAATTATTAATACTTTTTATTGATATTCTATTTCCATGCTTTAAAAATATACTAACAATGATTTTACCAATTAATGTTAAATATTTTGCTTTTATAATATTAAAGGGAAGCCATTTTCAGGCCTCCCTTTATCATATCTCGCAAATTATAAATACGGATAAAAAACTTCATATTTAAATCTATAAAATTAAAGATTCATGAGATCATCGAAATATTAATTTTGAGTCTAAGGTTTGAAATTTTCCACCTTTATATCTTACTTATCTTACTTATTTTCTAAAATCGCAATTGCCCTAATTGGTGCTCCATCTGCATTTTCATACTTTAGAGGAAGTGCACATAGAGTAAACAAGTCATTGCCAACTTTCTTTAAATTATTCAAGTTCTCAATAACAACTATTTCAGTTTCAGCAAAGAGCTTTTTGTGCAAGGTTAAGTTTTCATCTGCAATAGGATCTATACCTATTACATCTAAGCCCACACCTTTCTTTTTACTTTGTATCAAATAGTCTGCAACCTCTTCTGTGATATAAGGGTACTCTCCAAAATAAGCATCTGTATCCCAGAGTTCCTCCCAACCTGTTCTAAACAAGATAAACTCAGCTTCATCAGCCTTTTCTTTTACACCTTCGATATATTTTATAGTGATTTTTTCACCTGTCTTTAAATCACTGCAATCTATAACTAATGCTTTCCCTACAAATTGTTCAACAGGAAATGAATCTAAAGTAGTCTTTTTATCAAATATATGTGCTGGTGCATCCATGTGAGTTCCTGTATGGGAGAACATAGTTAATAAGGTTTCTTTAAACCCATTTTTATCATATGTATTTACCATTTCTAACTTAGGTTCTTCTGTGCCCGGATACACTGGCATTTTTTCTGAAATTGTATGTGTTAAATCAATTACTTTCATAGCTTAATCTCACTTTTCATAGATTCTATAGCTCAAGTTCTAATATTCCTTCTAATTCAGAAATAGATACAACTGTGCCTTCATTTATATAAGTACTAAAACCGTTATTTTTATCTGACACTAAACTGCTAGCTAACACTGGAATTTTTCTCTCACTTACAAATTCCTTTAGCTCTATGATTCTTTTTTCATAGTTCTCGTTAGTGAAATGATAAATAAATAATACAAAATCTAAATCGCTTGTTTCTATAGATCTCCAATGGTTAAAATCCTTACAAATAAAAACCTTAAATCTCTTATTAAACATTTGAAAAGTTTCATGCTCTTTTCCAGCTTTTATACCTTGCATTTCTTCTGTTGAATCTGGAAAAACCTTAATTTGTTTTTTATCTTCAGGTAAAAACTCACAACAGTTATAAACTTCTTCATTTATTCTTACTAAAGAATTAGTTAACAAAATCTTTCCTTCAGGTATTTTCAAGTTTTTCTTTGCTACATCCCCTTCTATTACCCACTTATCTATATCCACATTATTTTCCAAAACCAATGAACCTGTAAAAACATACTCTGGTAAAATCAATAACTCTCCTTTACTTTTATCAATTAACTCTTGTATATGTGCAATATTATTTCTAATGTTACCTCTCTCAATCTTAGGCTGTAACAACGATATTTTCATAGTATCTCTCCTTTTGAATCTATGATTTTATTTGAAACTAATCCATTTATATCCTATAATTATAGTGTAATTACTTGTTAAATGATGTCAAACAGATTATATTATAATAATATTTTGTTCATTCTCTTATTATAATATATGAAAGGTGGAATTTATATTTCCATACAACTATATATTCAACGAAGATATCTTAGCTACAATAGCCCGTCCATTCCAATAGCCTTCAACTCCAAGCTCTTTTGGTGACACTGTCTGATAATGTCCTTCCATACCGTCTATTTTAATATGTCCATCTGGTGAAAGAGTTACAATAGTATATAGACCTTCTTTATAAAGCACTAAATCTTTAAGAAAAGGATACTTTTGGTGTATACTCTCTGCATAAGAAAAATGCTCATATTGTGGTCCAAACCAAATATAAGACATTGCGTTTACTCCAAAATAATATGTATCCCCAATCTTTCTTATTGAGTCTGCATGGTCATGCCCATTTAAACACATTAATACCTTTTTTCCAGTTTTATTTACATCATTAATTAACTGTTGCACTTCCTTACGATTATGCACTCCCCTTTTCATGAATTCATTTTCAAAACTATGATGAGAAAGTATAACAAAGTAAGTGCATTCTTCTTCAAGTTCTTTCTTAAGCCAATCGAACTCTTTTTTAGGTAATACAGGATAAACTCCAGTGGCAGAATCATAATTCTTTTTACTATATGGTACATACTCTTTGCCATACTGCATAAAGCAAGTATCTAAAGCAATAAATTTCACATCACTATATTTAAAAGAATAATAACTATCTTTCATCCCCAAAAATCTAAGCACTTCTTCTCTAGTACACGAATCCGAATCATGATTTCCTATTAGATTATAATAAGGCTTTCCAGTACTATTAAGTATGTCTAGCAATTTATGATTTTCTTTTGTTACTCTACAAAAATCTCCTAGATTGATGATAAAATCTATATCTTTTTCTTGTATATCATCAACAAAAGTCTTCAATCTTCTTTGTCCATCGTGAATATGATCATAATGCAAATCAGTAAAGACTGCAAATCTCACTTCTTTCATAAACTTCTCCTAGTACCTTTTTTAATATTTACGTGATATATTAATCAATAATTTTAACTTTTTATAATTTCTTATAATAAAAAGTAGTTTCATGCAACTGTCCATTTGTAGACTCTGCATAGTTAGGGATTTTTCCAACTTCTATATATTCAAATGATTTGTATAATAGATTTGAGGCATCTCCACTTCTTGTATCCAATGTTATAAGACTTATCCCTTCAGCTATAGCTCTTTTTTCTGAAATCTCCATCAGTTTTTTTCCTACTCCACATCTCCTTACTGATGAATGCACCATTAATTTAGCTATCTCTCCACGATGTCTTCCATTTTGCTTCTGACATAGATGTAACTGAATTGTTCCAACTATAGCTCCTTCTATTTCTGCTATCCAAATCATAACTCCTTTTGACAAAACACTTATCCAATATTCTTTCGCCACCTTTAATGATATTGGAGATAGAAATCCTACTGATGCACCATCTTCAACCACATCCATTAAAAGCAACGCAAGTTTTGACAAATCATACTCCGACATTTGTTTTATTTCTCTTATTTGAATATTTCTCATAATTAGATTCCTCTTCTTTTTATCTATAAATCATCAGATAATACTTATACTCTAAATTCATAATATAACCTATTCCAATTACTCATATAACTTAGAGAATGGATCATAGGTGCTGTCTTCGTTCCAAATATACTCTATTCTTTGACTAGTTTCCAAAGCCTTTTCTTTTCCTAAAAGATTTTCTATAAATCCTAAGGTCATATCCATACCAGCAGAAACTCCAGAAGAAGTATATATATTTTCGTCCTTCACCCATCTTGCTTCTTTTATCCACTGTACTTGTTCTCCTTGTTCAATTACCCAACTATATGCTTTTTTATTTGTAGTGGCTCTCTTGTTGTCTAGTATTCCTGCTTTTGAAAGTAAAGCTGAACCAGTACAAACGCTAAGCGTATATTTAGCACGGGTATGTAACTCTTTAATAAAACTAATAAAACTTTCATCATCAACATTTTCTCTTGTTCCATTACCACCTGGTACAATTAAAATTCTTTCTACGTCTTTTTCTTCTTTATATAAATTAGTTTCAACTCTTACTTTTTGAGAGCTTTCAACTAAACCTCCATCTGTTGATATGAAATTCAGCTTAAAAGTATCAGGCAATTTCCCAAGTATCTCAACAGGTCCAAATACATCCAGTGTTTCAAAATCATCAAATAATAGTACATCAACTATATAAATCATTGTCTTTCCTCCCTGTGCTTTTTAATATAATATTCATTGATTATCATTTAATACTGTAACAAAATTAACAATATTTCCATCAGGGTCTCTAAACCACATTGATCTTGCACCCCATGGATGAGTTGTAGGAAGTTTTATAAATTCAATATCCATTGCTTTTAAACGCTCATATTCAAAATCTACATCATTTACCTCAATACTTATTATAAAATTTCCACTACCTGCATTCTTCATAGAATTAGGTACCATATTTTCCATACCTGCATTTGAGAATATAGTGAATTTAATATTTTCAAAATTTAATTGCATGAAGCTAGAATCACCTTTACACTCTACGTCTACTATCTTACAATAAAAATTAGCCAATGCCTCAACATCCTTGGAAATAGTACAAATTTCTATCAGCTTCATATTTATCGCTCCTTAATTTGGAATCTCATTAATTATATTAAACTCATTATACATTTTTTAACACAAAAAAGAAAATCCATACTAAGCTCTATATGGATTTTAATTCTTGTTAGTTAAACAAGTTAAAGAATTCTATTTTATGATTTCGTATCTTTCTTCGATTAATGAATTCACTGCTTTATCTATATCCTTATTCTTAATTAATATATAATCTGTATCGTAGGTGGAAACAGCAAAAATACTAATCCCTTTGTTTGCTAATATTAAACTGATCGATGAGAGTATACCTATCAGAGAAAAGTCTAAAGGTCCTTCAATCTTCAAAACATTCCAATCCTTTTCACACTTTATACTTTCAGGAATATTGTCTTCATAACACACAATAGAAAGTTCATCTTTTGTATGTGTGATAGAAAAGAATTCCCCCTTTTGTGCCCAAGCAGGTATAAGCTCATTTTTATCTAGTCTACAAACTCCATACTTATCCTTTAATAATCTCATGGTCAATATTTTTTCTACCATCTTCTTTGCACCCTTTCTTAAAAGCCTCCTATGTTTAATACATTATCTAAATAGAGTCTAAAATAAAAAAGCCTATGGAAATATTATAAAAAATATCTCCCAGGCTTTTATCCTTCCGTGTACACAATATCTGTGCGTTTTCTCTTGGACCTGCCAGAAAAATACTGCGGAACCCTAGAAAACTAAACTACTATTTATACATTTCTTCATTTTAATATACAGATAAATGTTATCATATCTTAAAAGATTCTTCAACTTCATAATATATTTAATTAATCAGTATATAGATAGTTAAAATTTTTCTGTTCCTACTATCCTTCAAACAAAATTTGTTGTCCTCTATATAAATCTGCTGATCTTAATTATTGTTGTGGTTAATGCTTAAGTTTCTATAAACTAAATCATCTCTTTTTTCGAAACCAATTGAATGCCAAAACTTATTTCCCAAGTCATTTGAAGCAAAAGCAACAAGTGCAACTTTATTTATTTCTTCTTTTCTTAGGGCTTCAAGCACAGCTTGAACTAAAGCTCTTCCAACTCCCTTACCTCGATATTCACTACTTACTGCGGTATGATAGATATATCCTCTTCTTCCATCATGACCACATAATATTACTCCTACAACTTCATCTTCTACCTTTACAATAAAATTAGTTGTAGGATTTCTCTTAATAAACTTATTAATTCCTTGCAAGGAATCATCTACACTTCTCATCCCCATACCTGAAGTGTTGGTCCATAGTTTATATACTTTATCATAATCCTCAATAGTCATTAAGCTTATTTCCATGTTTTCACCCCAAAATTAATAATTTAAATAAACTCATAAAAAACAAAAACTCTCTTATATACATAATACATCATAAGCTTAATTATTTATAAGCATTTTTATCATTATTTAGTTTTATGATATAGCTAATTTTTCTATATATTTATATGTTCATTTATTTATATGGAACTGTATTAGTGATAGCCTCGCAAAATATAATACAATCAATCTCAAAATATTATATAAAATGGAATATAGTCATTTCAGATTGAGTTAGTACATCTTTAATAATAAAATACCAAATGAACATACTAAGCTTGGAGGTGTTTTTATGAAAAGAAAAAAATCAAGTGAACATGATAAAATACTTACTTCATCATCAACATCTGGTTCTTTTGGCTTATCAACCTCTTCGAACTTAACTGTTGAATCTTCAGACATTGAAGGTGATGGAAGCGATTCATTAATACCAGAGTTTCACAAAGATAAAAACTGGTCTTCAAAACTACTGTACCCTTTGATGATACTGAGAAATAAGTAAATATCCTAAAAAACAACTTAAGAAAAGACCATGCATGTAAAGGAGTCTCGTCCATAATTTATGCATGGTCTTTACTTTATAAAAACTAATATATCTTTCTAAAAGTTTATGCCCTCTGGCTTTGTTTTATTATAGTGTTCTTATATAAAATTCATTTATGTCTTAACCTATTTATTCTTTCTAGGTGCAGCCATTCCAGTCTCAAAAATAACATCAGTCAAACTAATAAAAAAACCTATTATAATTCCAAGTCCTATATCACCTAATTTAAAGAAATCTTTTAATAAAACAGATAAGACTATTATTATTAAAAAACTAATATTTCTTATTAATGCTTTTCTTCTCAACTTATTTACTATTTTTTTAATTGGTTTAAACACCTGCAATATACTTTGATCTAACGCACCAAATATTACACAAAATACAACTTGTGATATTATCATTGCAATAACACAATATAAAAAATCATAAAAAAATTCCATTCGCCTATTCCTTTCTAGCAATTTATTACAAAGTATTCATTTACTTGATTATATAATTAATTACCATATAGTTCAAGCTACTTCAATCCTCAATTTAGTCGACCTAGAATATATATTCACAATATGTATTTGTATCCCATATATTAAGGTGTAAGACAATTAACAAAACATTATTTTAAACCTTAATTTACTCATAGTTAAAAAGGAGAGAATCCATGATATTTTTTCTATCTGCCTTACTTTTTAGCCTATCTTCAAATCTGGATAACCTAGTTATTGGGATGGCTTATGGCATAAAAAAAATCAAGATATATTTTTTAAATAATCTTTTAATAGCTGGTATTACTGCTACTGGAACTTTTTTATCCATGTTCTTGGGGTTATTCATTTCAAAATTTCTATCTAACTCCATAGCAAATAAATTGGGAGCTATAATAATAATAATTTTAGGCGTGTACTTCGTTATTCAAAGTATAAGAAAATTTTCAAGTAATGTTACTTCAAAAGATTTAGCTTTAAAAGATATTAAAGCTATGGTAGAATATGCAGAAAAATCCGATACTGATAAATCTGGTGATATAGGTACCAGAGAATCTATTTTTGTTGCTCTTGGATTAACCTTTAATAATTTAGGTACAGGCATAGCAGCTAGTATAACAGGTATAAGTGTACCTTTAACAACGGTCTTAACATTTATACTAAGTATTGCTACTATAATATTGGGTCAAGCATTAGGTAGCAATATAATAGGAAAACTTTTTGGAAAGTACGCTCCACTTGTATCTGGTATATTACTTATAGTACTAGGGATAATTGAATTTATAAATTAATACTTTCAAAAAAATAAAAAGACTTGCCTCCATCTCCATATCATCCCTACAGATGTACCTATCTGTAGGTTGGGTTAAAAGCAAGTCTTTAATCATCGATATTAATTATTGATATTTTTCTGATTTCTTATCTCTTTCCATAAGTCCACTAACTGCTTCATTTGGGCTCAATCCGTCAAAAAGTATCCTATGAAGAATATCAGTAATTGGCATATCAACATCTAATTTTTCTTTTAATTCGTAGAAAGCTCTGCAGGCTTTAACCCCTTCAACAACCATTCCTACTTCTTTTTCTGCTTCAGCAAGGCTCTTACCTTGACCAATTAATATTCCAGCTCTTCTATTTCTAGAGTGCATACTTGTACAAGTTACTATAAGATCCCCCATACCTGTCAGTCCAAAGAAAGTTTCCATCTTTCCACCAAGTTTAAATCCTATTTTACTTATCTCCATCATACCCCTAGTCATAAGCGCCGCTTTAGCATTATCTCCGTAACCTATGCCATCACAAACTCCAGCAGCTAAAGCTATGATATTTTTTACTGCTCCACCTATTTCTACACCAACTAAATCATCATTAGTATATATTCTAAGATGTGGAGCCATAAATAAGTCCTGCACTTTTTCAGCAGATGACATATCTTTAGAACTTGCAACTAAAGTAGTTGGGTATTCTAAGGCAACTTCTTCTGCGTGAGAAGGTCCAGATAAAACTACTATTGGATTATTAAGCTCCTGCTCTATTACTTCTGATAATCTTAAATCAGAACCTTCTTCAATTCCTTTAGCTATACTTACAACCACTATATCTTCTGGAAGCCTTCCTTTTAGTGATTTACAAGCATTTCTTATAACATGGGAAGGTACTGCTAGCACTAAGCATTCTGTATCCTTAAGCGCCTCTTCTAAATCGTAATAGGCAGTGACATTTTCAGGAATGTGTAACTCCTTGATGTATCTATCATTTGTTCTTTTGTTGTTTATCTCATCAACAACCTCTTTATCTCTGTCCCAGATAGACACCGTTACACCCTTTTTGGCTAATAATATTGATAAAGCTGTGCCAAAGCTTCCTCCTCCTAAAAAAGTCACCTTATTCATACTTTTATTCCTTCCTTTCTCTATACTCTATTTCTAATCCTGTTCCCTTAAAATCAAAGCTTTCTCTTAGCTGATTTTCAAGATATCTTCCGTAAGAAAAATGTAAAGCATTGCTGTCATTTACAAAGAATATAAATTTAGGTGGTTTGTTTGCAACTTGAGTTGCATAGTATATCTTAAGTCTTTTAAGTCCAACTACTGGTGGTTCTTTCATAAGTACAGCTCTATTTATAACCTCATTAAGTATACCTGTTGATATTCTCTTTGAGTAGTTATCATAACAGCCCTTAGCCATCTCTAGTACCTTATGCACCCTTTGACCAGTTAATGCTGATATAAATAAGAAAGGTGAGTAGGATAAGAATTTTAAGTTTGATTGAAGATCTTTTAGATAAGTATTCATTGTCTTATCATCTTTTTCAATCAAATCCCACTTATTTACTATAACCATTATAGCTTTATTCATTTCATGAGCAAAACCTATAATTTTTTCATCTTGATCAGTAACACCTTCTTGAGCATCAAGCATAAGTATAACAACATCTGCTCTTTCAATTGAAGCGTAAGTTCTTATTACACTGTACTTTTCAATTTCTTCCTTAACCTTGCTTTTTCTTCTAAGACCAGCAGTATCAATAAGTATAAACTTACCTTCATCTGTTTCAAGATAGCTATCTATAGAGTCTCTAGTAGTTCCAGGAACATCACTAACAATAACTCTATCTTCTCCTAGAAGTTTATTTATAAGTGATGACTTACCTACGTTTGGTTTACCAACCATAGCTATTCTTACAAATTCATCTTCTTCATCATCTGTTCCAAGCTCTTTAAAGTGTTCTACCACTCTGTCAAGCATATCTCCAAGTGCAAGACCTTGAGTTGCTGATATTGTTATAGGATCACCTATACCTAAATTATAGAACTCATAAGCATTAGCTTCATCTTTTAAATTATCGATCTTGTTTACAACAAGTACAACAGGTTTTTTACTCTTTCTAAGCATTTGAGAAACTTCTTTATCTGCTGCAGTAAGTCCTTCCTTACCGTCAACTATAAACACTATAACATCTGCAGTTTCAATAGCTATTTGTGCCTGTCTTCTCATTTGTTTTACTATTATATCTTCACTTTCAGGTTCAATACCACCTGTATCTATCATAGTAAACTTGTAAGTTAACCACTCAGCCTCTGCATAAACTCTATCTCTAGTAACTCCAGGTGTATCCTGAACTATAGATATTCTTTTTCCTGCTAATTTATTAAACAATGTAGATTTCCCTACATTTGGACGTCCAACTATAGCAACTATTGGTTTTCCCATGTTTATTCCTCCTCACAATATGTGTTTATAATTTGTATCAAGTCTTCTCCAGTGTAATCACATACAATGACTTTCACATCTAGCTGCTCTTCAACATCTTTTATCTTTAGATCATCAAGCATTATCTTATCCTGAGAATCGCCTAATTCATAACCTTTTCTGAACATATTATCTGCCATTATAAGGTATGGTGCTTCAAGGCTTTCTTTTAGCTGATTTATAATATCTTTACCAGTTAAAAGTCCATTTACTGTAATAGTTTCTCCAAAGAAATGATTTATAACTTTATAAACATCAATTTTTATATTATTGTTTTTATTCATAATGCTATCTGCTACTTTTTTTACTTCATCATAGGCAGAAACACCTGTAGCAATAGCGAAATGGCCATTTATATTGTCTTTTAGTTCTGATATATCTCTATCGATGGTATTTCTAAGCATTCTTATAACACCTACGCCATCTTCTATCTGATGATATCCATCGTAGAAATCTTCATTTGGTATGTCATAATTACTTAAAACATAAAACTCGTCAGATAATCTCACAAAAGGTGAACCTATTTCTTTTATGAACTTCTCTTGTAGTTTCTCTACCAGCTCAATTTCTTTTCTCGCACTGTCACCCTCAAAAATATCTAACTTTGCAAGTCCTTCTCTATGCTTGGTTATACCGATTGGAACTGCAGCTATATTTTGAATAGAAGGATATAGCTTATATAAATCTAAAACTGTCCTTTGAAGCTCTTCACCATTATTAACACCTGGTACAACTACTATTTGAGCATTCATCTCAATACCAGCCTCTGCTAGTCTCTTAAGCCTGTCATAAACATTACCAGCAAATCTGTTGTTTAACATCTTAACTCTAAGCTCTGGATTGGTTGTATGTACTGATACATTAATCGGACTTATTCTGTATCTTATTATTCTATCTATGTCACAGTCCTTCATATTTGTTAAGGTTACAAAGTTACCTTGAAGAAATGAAAGTCTTGAGTCATCGTCTTTAAAATATAAAGTATCTCTCATACCCGTAGGTAATTGATCTATAAAACAGAATATGCATTTATTAGAACAGCTTTTTGCCTTATCCATTATTGAAGCCTCAAATTCCACACCTAAGTCTTCATCATATTCTTTTTCTATTTCATAAACCCAAACTTCACCGTCTGGTTTTTCTACTTCTACATCCAAGTATTCCTCTGCCATTAAAAACTTATAGTCTATAACATCATTTACTTCTGTTTCATTTATTGAAATTAAATAATCTCCAACTTCAATTCCTAATTCTTCTGCTATTCCACCAGGAAGAATCTTCGCAATTTTGTTTTTCATTTTTTTCACTCCTGAAAAATACTTCAATATGTAATATACCCTATTAGCCCTTAGTAGTCAACAATTAACGCTTCATACACATTCTAATACAGCTCTAAATTTCCAATACTTATAGTATAAAAAACCAATTCATTATAAATTTTATCCATTTTCATAACAAGTTATATATTATCTTAACAATTATTATTAAAAATCATTTAATTTTAAATGCATACTCATATATAATTATATACTTTCCAATACAGTAAAAAAGTCGATGAAGCGACCTTCTTCAGAGAGCTTTTTTGCGCATCTGCCTTTCCGAATGAATATGAGGAAAATTTGGCAGACGAATAAATTTTATTTTTTTACTGTATAGCCATAAAAAGCTTCTGAAAGCATTGAAGTATCTAGGTTTAATCTGCATAAGATTTTTTTATTTTCCAGTACAGTAAAAAATAGCTCGAATATCCTTAAGGATTTCAAGCTATTTTTATATTTAATAAACATATATCTATTAAATACCCTAGTTGAATTGTTACGCATATAAATTAGACTCTTAATTTATATACGAAAAAAATTTACATACTATCTCAATGTTTTATTAATAAATTCTAAATTTTGTTCAATCATTATTCATTAAGATCAACAAAGTTACCAGTTACAAGATAGATAGTCCATTCACATATATTAGTAACATGATCAGCTATTCTTTCTAAGTATTTGCATACAAATAATAATTGACTTGCTTGAGTCACTGTTTCGTGATGAGAATTCATATATGCTAAAAGTTCAGTAAATACCTTTTTATATACGGCATCTACTTCATCATCCATCTTACAAATCTCATATGCTTTATCTGAATCCCCTTCTATATAAGCATCTATAGAAAGCTTAATCATTTCTTGTACAACTGTCGCTATTTTTGGTATATCTATTAACTTTTTAATATACTTTTCATCTTTAAGTCTTCTTGTTATCTTTGCTATATCAACTGCATGGTCAGCCATTCTTTCAAGATCTGTAACTATCTTTGTAGTTGTAAATATATTTCTCAAATCTTTTGCTAAAGGCTGCTCCCTACCAATTAACTTTATACACTTATCTTCAATTTCTCTTTGAAGATCATCAACTAAATCGTCGCCTTTTATTATTCTTTCAGCTAATTCCAGATCCTGATTAACTAAGGATTCAACTGAACCGTGTATTTGTTTTTCTACAATGCTTCCCATTTTAACTAGATCATCATGTAAAAGCTGTAAACCATAATCGAAAGATGTTCTTGTCATTTATATCACCTCATAAAGTAATTTTAACCGAATCTACCTGTTATATAATCTTCTGTTCTCTTATCTCTTGGCTTATAGAATATATCATCTGTTTTTCCGTATTCTACTACTTCTCCTGTAAGGAAAAAGGCTGTATTATCCGCAATTCTTCCTGCTTGCTGCATATTGTGAGTTACAATTATAACAGTATATGTCTTTTTTAGTGTATCCATTAGTTCTTCTATTTTATTCGTTGAGATAGGATCAAGTGCAGAAGTTGGTTCATCCATTAAAAGAACTTCTGGTTCTACTGCAAGAGTTCTTGCTATACAAAGTCTTTGCTGTTGACCACCGGAAAGACCTAAAGCGCTTTTCTTTAATCTATCCTTAACCTCATCCCATAGAGCTGCTCCTCTAAGACTTTTTTCGATTATTTCATCTAACTTAGCTTTATTCTTTATTCCATGAATTCTTGGTCCATAAGCTATATTATCATAGATAGACATAGGGAATGGATTTGGTCTTTGGAAAACCATTCCTACCCTCTTTCTAAGTTCAATTTCATCAAAATCATTGTAAATATTTCTGCCTTCGAAGAATACATCTCCTTCTATTCTAACGGAATCTATAAGATCATTCATTCTATTCAAAGTTCTTAAGAAAGTTGACTTACCACAACCAGAAGGTCCGATAAGTGCAGTTACTGTATTAGGTTCTATATCAAGGCTTATCCCCTTAAGTGCATGATTATTTCCATAATATAAATTTAAATTATTCGTTGAAATTATTGACATGTTATATCCTCCTACTTACCACTATAAGACTTATACAGTGCATTACCTACTAATCTTGAAATTATATTAAATAAAAGCACCATTATTATTAAAACTGCTGAAGCACCATTCGCAATTTGAGTAGCATCTGGTACTGAACCTTCTGATTTAAGTTTCCATATATGAACCGCTAAAGTTTCTGCAGGCCTGAATACATCATATGCAGACATCTTATCAGCAGCACTCATACCAAAAAGCGAAAATCTACCAAATCTAAATAAAGGTGCACTCATACCTGCTGTATATAAGAAAGCTGCTGCTTCACCAAAAATTCTTCCTGCAGCTAGAATAATTCCTGTTAATATTTGCGGCATAGCATAAGGAAGAGTTATCTTTCTTATAGTTTGAAATCTTGTTGCACCAAGACCAACACTTGCCTCTTTTACTTTTTTTGAAGCTTCTCTTATAGCATTTTCACTTACTCTTGTCATAGACGGAAGGTTTAATATACTAACTGATAAAGCACCCGCTAAAACAGAATACTTCCATCCCGCAAGAGTAACAAATACTAAAAGGCCAAAAAGCCCAACAACGATCGAAGGAAGTGAAGACATAGTTTCTATACATAGTCTTAAGAAATTAACGAATCTTCCTTGTCCTGCATATTCTGAAAGATAAATACCAGCACCTAGTCCAATAGGAACGGTAATTATAAGAGATACTATTAACATGTAAAAGGAGTTAAATAGCTGTGGGCCAATACCACCGCCTGCTGCTCCGTTTTTAGGCTGGCCGAATAAAAAATTAAAACTAATCATCCCAGCGCCCTTGTATATAATATAACCTAAGAAGGATATTAAAAGCAAAACAATTGATACAGAGATTATATAAAGTATTGAAGTAGCTATTTTATCTGCGGTTTTTGCCTTCATTATGCTTCACCTCTTCTTCCTATTTTTCTAACTATAACTATAAATATAAAGGATATTATTAAAAGCATTAACGCTAATGACCATAAAGCATTGTTCCACTCAGATCCAAAAGCAGTATTTGCCATATCCATTGTAAGTACGCTTGTAAGTGTAGTTGTTGATTGAAGAAGATTTGTTGGAAGCTTTAATGTATTTCCAATAACCATTTGAACTGCAAGAGCTTCACCAAAAGCTCTAGCAAGACCAAGTACTACCGCAGTAAGAACTCCACTCTTTGCAGCTGGAACAACTACTTTATATATAGTTTGCCATCTAGTTGACCCCAAGCCATAAGCTGCTTCAATGTAGTCGTTAGGTATAGTCCTTATTGCATCAGAAGATAATGATGCGATAGTTGGAAGAATCATTACACTTAGCACCAAAATACCTGCTAAAAGACTTGACCCATCACCATGAAAATTATTACGTATTATAGGTACAAGTACACTTAAGCCAATCCAGCCATATACAACAGAAGGTATCCCTACAAAAAGTTCTAAAGCTGGTTGGAGAATCTTTTTACCATATTTTGTAGATATCATATTCATAAAAATTGCAAGAGATATAGCAATTGGTGTACTCACTATTACTGATCCTATCGCAACTGCTGTTGATCCTAAAATCAATGTCAAAGCACCAAATTGAGGTGAATCTGCATTTGGTGTCCACTCTGTGCTAAATAAGAATTTAAATATAGAATATCTATCTTTTGTGAACAAACTTAAGCCTTTTGACGCTATAAAAAATATAATGGATAGAGTCAATACCACTATTAAAAGCCCACAAAACACTGCAAAACCTTTGCCAATATATTCAGATTTTAATTTTTGCCAAAAACTTCTTTTTTTCATAACTCTTCCCTCATAATATTTATTGTTGAGTATCATCATCTAATATTTATAGATTAACCACTTCGTAATTGAATTTGTATTTTCGGATTGAAGTGCTTTCTATTTATTAACAATTTTAAATATAGTATTACGCCTATTAGAACGATTTTTATCTACTAATTTCCTACTCTTATTTCATTATTTCATAAGAGTTTTAACACTTTTAATACATCTTGAAACACCTTAAGACTGGCGCAAGCCAGCCTTAAAAGCTAATTATGTTTAACTATTTAACCTTCATATCTCCAACTGAGATGAATCCTAAATTTTCAACAGTCTTCTTGTTGTCAGCACTTGTTATATATTCTATAAATGCTTTTGCAAGATCTTTAGCTTCACCCTTTGTATACATATGTTCCCATGACCAGAATATATATTTACCAGTAGTTATATTATCTTTTGTTGGTTGTACGCCTTCTATTGAAACTGGTACTAATGACTTCTTAGCTTCATCATCTAATAAATATGAAAGAGCTACATAGCTTATTGAACCTTTTGTGCTTTCTAATGCAGTCTTAACAGAACCATTAGCATCTTGAACTACACCGATCTTATCATTTTCAACATCTTTCTTACCATCTAAAACAGTTTTCATGAAAGTTGCTCTTGTTCCTGAAGAAGCTGGTCTATGAACAACAGTTATAGCTAAATCAGTTTTTCCATCTATAGCTTTCCAGTTTGTAACTTTTCCTGAGAATATATCAGCTATTTGTGCTTTAGTTAAATTAGTTACTGGAACATCCTTACTTACTGTTACTGCAAATCCTAATGCAACAACTTGATGATCTACTAATTGTGATGCTTCTTCTGGTTTTAACTTATCAGCAGCTGGAACATCTGAGTCTCCAATTTCAACTGCGCCTTGTAAAACTTGTGTAAGCCCTGTTCCACTTCCGCCACCTTGTGAATTTATTTGTGCATCTTTATTCTTAGCTTGGAAATTCTCTGCTGCTTTATCGATTAATGGCTTTAAAGCAGTTGAACCTGATATTGTTATTGATCCTGCAACGCTTTCTTGCTTAGTTGAATCTGCAGCTGGCTTATCTTCAGTCTTTGACGCACAGCCTGCGAAAATCCCAGTTGCCATAGTTAATGCTAATGCAATTACACCAAATTTTAAGCTTCTTTTATTCATATTTGATAACCTCCAAATTTTATTTACTAATTTATTATTTATTTACCTTACATAATAAATTATATTATCCTTAAGTTAAGTGAGTATTAGCTGTTTGTTAAGTAATCTTACAACCATGTAAATTTTATTTAACAAAGTATGTAGAATTTATGAATAAGCTTTACTCCACTTTAAAGCTTGAAATAGAGCTCTGAAGCTTGTAAACAGTTTGGTTCATGGAGTTTTTAACCTCATCCAGCATAGCTGAATCTTCCCACTGTTTGTTAACAGATACAGAAACCTCTTCAATACTTTTGTTAAATTCCTCAAATGTAGTGTTAACATCTGATAATCTTTTATTCATTTCATTTTTCTCACTATTTATACCAGTTATATTAGAATTAACATCTTGTATATAGCCAATAATCTTGTCAGTGCTCTTTATGATAGTGTTAAACTTATCTACACTTATATTTAATACATCTACCTGCATATTAAAGAAATTATTAAGCTCATCCATACTTTCTGAAGTCTCACTTATATTGCTGTTTATTACCTTAATTAAACTATTAATTGACTTCATTTCTCCTTCAATAGACTTTGAGAGTTTTCCAATTTCTTCGGCTACAACAGAAAAACTCTTTCCAAACTCACCTGCTCTTGCAGCTTCTATTGAAGCATTAAGCGATAATATATTTGTCTGTGTTGATATATTTGTTACTCCTTGAGCTATAGTATTTATACTATTCAAGTTTGTTATAAGTTTTTTTATACTTTGATTTATGGCATTAAAGTTTATACCTGCATTGTTTCCTATATCTCTTAATTCATATATAGAATTCATTCCTTCGCTATTCACTGTTCTAATAGAACTTGCATGCTTGTACATTTTTTCTGATTTCACATTAATTTCGTTTAACTTTTCTTCATATCTCTCAAAGCCTTCGATACACCATTTTATTGCTTCATCAATATTTCTAGTTTCCTCAACCATCACCTTGGATGACTCCTTTATAAAAGTCATACCTTCATGATTATCCTGTTGCACTGCTGAAAAACATTCATTTATATTAAGTAAATCATTTGCTGAACCTTTTATTTCATTTATTAGAACTCTTATGTTTCCGATCATCTGATCAAAGTTATTTGATAAATCCCCTAATTCATCTTTACTCTTAACACTGCTTAAAACCGTAAGATCCCCCTCAGATATTTTTCTTGTACTATTTGTCAGATTTTTAAGAGGTTTAAGTACTGAATTTATCATAATAATTATTAAAGGAATTAATATTATCTGTTCTATAATTCCAAATATAATCAATACTCTTCCTATATATGTAGAAGCTTCAAGAATCTCAGCCTTATTTGCAGCAAGTACAACCATCATTTTAAGTTCTGGTATAGTAAGTGTTTCAGCCACCATTGATTTTCCATTTTCTTTATATAATTCTATATTGCTATTAGCCTTAGTTAGATATTGAGGATTTTTGATTAAGCTAGCAATCTCTTTTATAGATATAGGTTTATTAATTTTGTGCATATCTGGGTGATATACAATTTTATTTGAACTATCCACCATAAAAACAAATCCAGTATTAAGGAATTTAAAAGAATTAAATCTTTCCGAGAAATAACTGCTATCAAGAACTTTTCCTACTGCTCCAACAATTGTTCCATACTGATCTTCTACTGGAACTAAGAAGTATACTATAAACTTTCCAGTTATAATTGAACTCTCCACAGATCCAACTGCTTCTTTTCCTTCTTGTGTAGCTTTAAAGTATTCTTTTGTTGAGATATCTAAACTCATATATTGATCATTTGAACTTGCTTTAATTACACCTTTTTTATCAGTAACGAAAATCGCTTCATCATAGCTTGTAGAAATCTTCTTTAGTCTCTCGTTTAAATTCTTTTGTTTTTCTTCGCTTAAGTTACTTCCATAGTATTCTGTTAAAACATTCTCCTTACCTATACTTTTCAAATTTTCTATTTGATATGCTATCGAGGATTTAAAACTGTTCCCTATTTCACTGGTTATAATATTCATGTTGTTATAGTTTGAGTTCATTATCTTATTATTTGCAACAGCATAAATAGAATAATTTGTAATAACCGTGAACACTATAAGGAAAAGACTAATTGTAGTTACAATTTTTATTGATATCTTCCTTTTTTTCATTCAAATAACTCCCCTTCAGGCATTTTTATAATGCTTATTTTCTCTTATTGTTCAAAATCTGTTTCTAATGTATATTTTACATAAAAACTGTTAAGCAAAGATTAACCAATATTAAGCCTGAGTGAACCATTGTTAACTATAGGTAAATTTCTATGTTTTATTAACACTTTATTAAACATAATTAAATGAATTATTAAAAACAAAATTCCTATAGAATAAAAAAAGACTAAAGAATTATGATTATCTCAAAATCCTTTAGTCTTTATCATTTTTTTATTTTTTTGCACCCTTGATCTTTATGATAAATTTAGTCCCTACTCCAAGTTGACTTTCAACATCAATATTACCATTAAAGGTCTTAACTATATGCTTAACGATAGCGAGTCCTAAGCCCGTTCCACCTTTAGCCCTTGATCTAGCTTTATCAACTCTATAGAATCTTTCAAATACTCTAGCTACATCCTTCTTAGGTATTCCAATTCCTGTATCTTCTACAGTATAAGTTATAATACCGTTTTTATTACTTGAAGTTATTAAAACCGAATCGCCTTCTTCAGAATACTTCACAGCATTATCAATAAGGTTTATCATCATCTGTTTAAACTTATCCGGATCTCCTACTAATGATAGAGTATTATTTAAATCCGCAGACAGCTTTATCTTCTTCTTTTCAGCTTCGATTTTCATTAATGTATAAACATCTTCTATTATTCTATCTCCACTAAAGTTTATTTTTGCGCATTCTATATTTTGTTCTATGTTTGATAAGGATAATATGTCATTTATAAGTCTTGTTAATCTCTCTGCTTCTTCATTTATAATGTTTAAAAACTTTTGTCTATTTTCTTCATCCTCTACATATTTTAAGGTTTCAGCGAATCCTTTTATAGATGTAAGCGGAGTTTTAAGCTCATGAGATACATTAGCAACAAATTGCGATCTCATATTTTCAAGTTTCTTTATATCAGTTATATCTTGAACAACTGCAACAGTACCAATATGATCTCCATCATTGATAATTTCTGCAGTTCTTACCCTTAATTCTCTTTCTTCTGGCCAGATTATTTTAATCTCTTTATATGCATCAGAAGTCTCAAAAACATTGTCTAATTCAAAATCTCTTATATGATCCATAAGAGTTTCTCCGATTATATCTTTGTCTATTCCAAATATTTTTTCAGCATAAGGGTTTATCATTATTACTTTATGACTTCTATCAACTGCAATAACTCCACTATCCATACTTTTTAAGATAGCTTCAAGTCTATTTTGTTTATCTATTAATTCATCCATAGTAACTTCAAGCTTATCCGCCATTTCGTTAAAGGTCATCCCAAGACTTCCAAGTTCATCAACAGAACTCACTCTAACTCTACCATCTAATTCTCCTCTTGCGATTCTTGCTGTAATAATCTCCAATTCTTTCACAGGATCAACTATAAATCTAGTTAATTTTAGAGAAAGAACTACTGATAAAACTAATACAAATACCAAAGTTATTAGATAGTATTTAATGTTAGTGTCTTGAAATATCTTTACATTATCTAATGGTATTGAAGTTCTAACAATACTGCCATCCTGGAGTTTAGTTGCATAGTAGACTAGATTTTTATTTAAGCTTTTGCTAAATCGCACGCTTGAGCCTTCACCACTTTTTATAGCCTGTGCTATTTCAACCCTTGTAAGATGATTATCAAGATCCTCAAGACGCTTATCGGTATCAAATTCTACAACTCCTGTTTTGCTTATATACGTAAATCTTATCTCTCTGTCAAGAGTTTTTACTTGATTTAGTTTAGCTATCTTATCAGGCTCATTTGCAAGTATTAAAGTTGCAAGCAAATCATTATAATGCTTCAAATTCGCCTTTGAGTTCTCTAGATACTGATAATTAGATATTGCTATAAAAGAAGATGTTACTACAACTAAAGAAAATATTATTGTAATAATTACCGAAAACATTATTTTTTTCTTCATAAACTATTCTCCGCTTGAAAATCTATATCCAATTCCTCTTATTGTTTCTATAAATCTAGGATTTTTATCATCATCCTCAATTTTTTTTCTTAAATGTCTTATATGAACATCTACTGTTCTTGTTTCTCCAATATACTCGTAACCCCAAATCTTGTCTAAAAGCATATCTCTTGTCAGAACCTTCCCTCTATTTTGAACCAAAGTTTCTAAAAGTTCAAATTCCTTTAAGGTTAACTCTACTTTTTCGCCATTTCTAAGCACATCATGCTTTAAGAAATCAATTGTAAGATTCCCAATATTCAAGGATTTTTCGAAGGATGGAGTACTTACAGTTCTTCTAAGTACAGCCTTTACTCTTGCCACAAGTTCTCTTATTGAGAAAGGTTTTGTTATATAATCATCTGCTCCTAACTCAAGTCCCAATATCTTATCAAGCTCTTCGCCTTTTGCAGTAGTCATGATAATTGGAATATTAGCAGTCATTGAATCTTTTCTTATTTCTTTGCAAACATCAAATCCATCTAGTCCTGGTAACATAAGGTCTAACAATACTAAACGAGGATGCTCTGATTTAGTAAGCTTTATAGCATCAATTCCATTGTAAGCTGTTATTATTTTGAATCCTGCATTTTCTAAATTAAATTTCATAAGTTCAACTATATGTTCTTCATCATCCACTATAAGAATTTTTTCATCAGCCATAATGTTCCTCCGTTATTTAAAATAGATATAGGTAAACATTCTTCCTGAACGCTCCCCATCTTTTCTATAAGAATGTAGTTTTTTATTTTTTTCACATAAAGTACAAAAATCGCTCTTAATTACATTATCTTTATTTATACCTAAATATTTTAGCTGAACCTCAATACATTTTTCAAGACTTAAAAATCGTCCATCATTGATATCCATTCCTGAATATAGGTCGTTTTTATTAAACTTATCTATAAGTTCTTCACTTACTTCATAACAACATTGTCTTATATGTGGACCTATAAAAACTTTAATAGAACTGCTTTCACAATTAAAATCTTTAATCATGACTTCTATTGTTTTTTTTACAATGCTATCAAAAGTACCTTTCCACCCACTGTGAACTGCTGCAATTACTTTTTTATTACTGTCCCATATTAAAACTGGAACACAATCTGCAGTAAATACACCAATCATAGTATCTACACTAGAAGTAATAAGTGAATCCCCTTCAACTTGACCGTTTAACATACCATCATCATTAACTATAATGATCTTATCACTGTGGATTTGCTTTAAATAACAAATTTTCTTAACTTGCAAATCATTTTTAAGTTTTAATAAATTATTTCTACCTTCTTCAGTATCAAACTTAAAGTTTGCATTGTTAAAAGCCGTTGTGACTCCCAATTCTACTATTGGATCTTCATAGGTCAAAATCTGAAAATCATTTAACATTTTCTCTTTCATAAATTAACTTCCTTTACATTTTAGGTAAATTAATAAACTTTTTCGCTCTTTACACTTATAATTTTAACATTATCATTACATAAAGCAAACAAAAGCGAATTTATTTTAACTAACTTTAACTAACATTTAACAAGTAATCTTATTTCCTAGGTAATGTTATATATTAAAGTAATACTATATTTAAGACTATTACTGAAATCAAATGGTTATACAAGAGATGCTCTATGAGCGAGCTATTAGAATTAAATGATTTTTTCAGATGGAATGGCGTTAAAAAACTGTACTGTTCGAACGTAGTGAGTTTACAGTTTTAGCCATGGAATATGACAAAATCATATTAATTCTTTGCGTAAGCTCATTAAAGCATCGGATGAATAACCATTTGATTTCAATACATTGCTTTAATATACCTATAAAAAAGTCGCTGAAACGATTTTTTTCAGTGAGCTTTTTTTGCGCATCTGCCTTTTCTGAACGTAGTGAAGAAATTCTGGCAGGCGAATAAATTTTATTTATTTCTGTATATCCATAAAAAACTTCCAAAGCCATTAAAATATATAGATTTTCCAGAATAAAAAATATTATATATTCATATACAGAAATAAAAGAACTACTTTTTATGTAGTTCTTCTGATAATCCCATCAAATTTTTTATTTCTTCCATAAAAGTATTTATGTCTTTAAATTGTCTATATACTGATGCAAATCTTACATAAGATACTTCATCAATATTCTTCAATCTATCCATTACCATTTCACCTATGTAATCAGTGCTAACCTCTGTAAGCATCTTATTACTTATAGTCTTCTCAATATCATCAGTAATATCCTCTATTTGCCTTCTAGATACTGGTCTCTTTTGACATGCTTTTATTAATCCATTGATTAATTTTTCTTTATTAAAATTCTCTCTAGTAGAATCTTTCTTTATAACCAAAGTTGGTATGTCTTCAACCTTCTCATAAGTAGTATATCTCTTACCACATTTTAAGCACTCTCTTCTTCGTCTTATGGCTGTGTAATCCTCAGTTGATCTAGAATCAACAACCTTACTTTCTTCGTATGAGCAGTATGGACATCTCAAGCTATTCACGCCCTTTCATTAATGCAACTTCCTTGACTTAATTTTATTAAATAAGCTAACCTAAAGCTAACTCCAAAATCCTTCATTTGCATATAAGTGATTATCTATAATATATTTATTATACACACTTATTACTATTTTTGCTACATATCTGATACAGTTTTTTCCTTACTATTAACCAATATGACATCTACACCAATTTTTACTACATCTTCCCAAGGTATTTCAAGCATGTCCATTTTTCCAAACCAGTTATTTTTCTGGACAGGTATCAATATCGATACTATTTTACTTTCATCACAATCAATCTTTAAATCTCTAATATAGCCAAGTTTTGCTCCTAGATTTATATCAACTACCTCCATGACCCTTAGATTATTTAATGAATGCATATTCAATTCCATCTAACATCCCTCCATATAAAAATATATGATAGATAATGTTATAAAATGATATGATCTTTCTTATAAAAATAATTAAATATCAAAGTCACACTTTTATAAAGTTTTATACCCTAATTTACAGTAAAAAATAGAGCTCAAACGAGCTCTAAACATACTTTCTCATGTGCTTTAATGCAGTCTTCTCCAGCCTTGATACCTGAGCTTGTGATATACCAATTTCGTCAGCTACCTCCATCTGGGTTCTGCCATTAAAGAATCTAAGGGTAAGTATAAGTTTTTCTCTATCATTTAGTTTTTTCATAGCTTCTTTTATAGAAATATTTTCGAGCCAATTATCATCCTGATTTTTACTATCTGATATTTGATCCATCACATAGATTGCATCTCCTCCATCATGATAGATAGGTTCAAATAACGATACTGGATCTTGTATAGCATCTAATGCAAACACAACTTCTTCTCTAGGTATTTTTAATTCTTTAGCTATTTGTGAAATAGTAGGTTCTTTATTATTATCATTTACCAATTTATCTCGAACAAGTAAAGCTCTATATGCAATATCTCTTAATGATCTGCTTACTCTTATGGCATTGTTATCTCTTAGATAACGTCTTATTTCTCCTATTATCATTGGAACTGCATAAGTAGAAAATTTAACATTCTGAGATAAATCAAAGTTATCTATAGCTTTCATTAAACCAATACAACCTACTTGAAATAGATCATCTACATTTTCGCCTCTATTATTAAATCTTTGAATAACACTTAACACTAATCGTAAATTACCATTAATAAATATCTCTCTAGCTCCCTGTTTTCCATCCTTCATTTGATGAAGTAATGCCTTCATTTCTTTTTCCCTCAAAACAGGAAGTTTAGAGGTATTGACTCCGCATATTTCTACTTTATTGATTATCATGTGTAATCAACCCCTTATAAGTAATAGATACTACTGCATTAAAAATTATTTCCTATGGGAGCCATTTTTATACGATTTTAAAAATTTATAATTATTTATAAAGTACTTGACAATTTGATTTTTATATTTAAACCATTCTATTAATTTCTTTTTTTAGTCTTTTAATTATTTTCTTTTCCAACCTTGAAATGTATGACTGTGATATTCCAAGCATATCAGCTACCTCTTTTTGAGTTTTTTCTCTTGCACCATACAAACCAAATCTTAATTTCACTATTTCCTTCTCTCTCTCACTTAAATTCTTCATGGCCATGAACAATAGTTGCTTATCTACCTCATCTTCAATTAAATTATAAACTATGTCGTTATCAGTTCCTAAAATATCTGACAACAATAGTTCATTTCCGTCCCAATCTATATTTAATGGTTCATAGAAGGATATTTCTGCCTTTACTTTACTGTTTCGTCTCAAATACATAAGTATTTCATTTTCAATGCATCTAGATGCATATGTAGCTAGCTTTATCTTTTTTTCCGGATTAAAGGTATTAACAGCCTTAATTAAGCCTATTGTCCCCACAGAAATCAAGTCTTCTACACCTACTCCAGTATTCTCAAACTTCCTTGCTATATATACTACCAATCTAAGATTTCTCTCAATTAGTATACTCCTTATTGTATCGTCACCACCAATAAGTTTAAGGACTAGGTTCTCTTCTTCTTCTTTTGTTAAAGGTGGCGGAAGTGCGTCATTACCTCCAACGTAATATATATTTTTTGCAAACAACTTCATTTTTGTTAATATTCTGTTGATTAAAACGCTAATACTTATCATGTAAATAACACCCCTCTATAATACTCCTCTAGATAATAGTGCACCATAATCATCATATGGGCTGAACTGATCCTTGCATAAACATATGACTGCATCTTTAGTGGATATCAATTTATCATCTTTATATAACTTTATTTGATTCATTCTAAATCCTTCCAAACTACCTTTTCCACCATTTATTACTTTGTACGGTACGATTAAAGCTCCTTTACCTTCCCCACTAAATCCTTCCAAATAATTTTTATTTATTAGTATAACTGGCAAAGTTGTAGCTGGTTCAGTTAACTCATTTCCTGAATCTAAAAATGCTTTAACCCTGAAGTTCTTAGAATTATCTGAGAATTCAATTTCATAAAAGAAATCTGTTAAAGATTTTCTATCTCTTATAAAAATTATGGTTCTATAAGCAAAAACATAAATAATCATTAATGCTAACAGCATATACTTTAAATAGATATTTTTAAGAGTAAACGCCGAAAACAAATCATATGGATTGTTCATCAATGAAAATGCAAAAATAAAACCACAAAGCAAGATGGACCATAACAAAAAGATTCCTGTGCTTTTAATTAAAACTAAAAAATTAAGCCTTCCTAAAGTTATAAAAATCATGATTAAAGGAATAAGTAGCTTAACCGGAAGAGAGACTGCCACACTTAGACTTGGGAAAAAATATAATAGTGTGTAGAAGGCGCCTAAGATACTTCCTAAGGAAGCTCTAACAAATGAAAACTTTATCCGTACAGTTTGTAATGTTATTGTTATTAGAAAGAGATTAATCACAAAATTTTCTAAAAGAATTACATCTACATATACCTTCATAAACTCACTCCTCAAAAACATTATAAAACTAAGTAGTCTAAAATTTTGTCATAATGTAATGACTATCAAACTTTTTTATACGGTCATATTTTACATTTATTACCATAATTCCTTTAACTTCTACCAATTGTCATAAATTCTTCTAAATATTGATATGCTTCTAGATAGAATTTTAGAATATATAGATAGCCTAGTTCTAAATAAGACCTAACTAAGTACTTTGGTTTCCATTAAGCGTTAATGGAATCATCAACTAAATTTTGTAGAGTAGAACTGAGGGATCATTCTTCTGAACAAAAAAATAAGACATGCTTTCGCATGTCTTATTTTAAATATCTACATTAATCATTTACATATAATTTAAATACTTATATTATTATCTTTTTGTTCTTCTCAAAAAAGCTGGTATGTCTAGTTCATCTCCAAAACTTTGAGTACTTGCAGTAGTAGCTGCAGCTTCTTCTTTAGCCGCTGTTGGTTCTGCCGCAACTTCTTCCTTAGGAGGTTCTACATCTCTAGCTATTTTTTCAAATCCTGTTGCTATAACAGTAATTCTTATTTCATCTTTTAAATTCTCATCGATTACAGCACCAAAGATGATGTTTGCATCTGGATCTGCAGCTTCTTGAACAATCTCAGCAGCTTCATTTATTTCTAAAAGACCTAAATCTGCTCCACCTGTTACATTCAATAATACACCTGTTGCTCCTACAATTGAAGTCTCTAATAATGGTGATGATATAGCTTGCTTAGCAGCTTCTTGAGCTCTATTATCTCCACTTCCATTACCAACACCCATATGTGCAAGACCTTTGTCCACCATTACAGCTCTAACGTCCGCAAAGTCAAGATTAACTAGACCTGGAATTGTAATTAAGTCAGATATACCTTGTACACCTTGTCTTAAAACATCGTCAGCTAACTTAAAAGAATCTAGTAATGTAGTTTTCTTATCTACCATCGTAAGCAATCTTTCATTAGGAATTGTAACAAGAGTATCAACTCTTTGCTTAAGGTTTTCAATCCCCATTTCAGCGTGCTTCATTCTTCTTCTTCCTTCAAAAGGAAATGGCTTTGTTACTACACCAACTGTAAGTATCCCCATTGATTTGGCAATTTCAGCTACTACTGGTGCAGCTCCTGTACCAGTTCCACCACCCATACCTGCAGTGATGAAAACCATGTCTGCTCCTTTTATAGCTTCTGATATTTCGTCTTTGCTTTCTTCAGCAGCTTTTTTCCCTATATCAGGATTAGCACCTGCACCTAATCCCTTAGTTAACTTTTCACCAATTTGTATCTTTTGATTAGCATGAGATAACATAAGTGCTTGTTTATCAGTATTTATTGTTATAAACTCAACATTCTTCAAACCTTCAACAATCATTCTATTAACAGCGTTGCTTCCGCCACCGCCACAGCCAACTACCTTTATATTTGCAAATTCCTGCATATCAACATCAAAGTCTAACAAAATAATTCCTCCTTTAGAAAAAATCGTCGATTAATCTTTTAAAATTACGAATAAGTCCACTTTTCTTTTTTTTGTTATTAATTTCATTATCATGGTTTATATTGCTTCCATTGTCATAAGAATCTTCATAGATTAATTTTAACCTATCATAGGCATCTTTAACAATACCAATTGAATTAATTATACAAGAATTTTGTAATTCAAGTTGATTTTTTGTCACAATAATCGTCTTTTTTCGCATTTTATCTTCAAAAAAGTATTTTACATCTTGAAACATAGCTAGGCCATTTCCAAAAATGTATATATTACTAATTTCGTTCAAATACCCTGATTCCTTTATATCTTTTTGAATTAATGTAACAATTTCCTCAATTCTAGATTCAACAACATCTTTAAATAACTTTATATCAATATCTAAGGACTCAGCTTTTAATGTACCAATGCTATGTTCTCTATATAAAGTTTTATAATTTTCACTGTAATTTTGTTTTACTTGTTCAGCCTGCTCTTCAGGTATTTCTAAGCAGATAGAAATGTCTTTTGTCACATTTTGTCCACCAACTGGTAAGCTAGATAGATATTCTAATTCATTATTTTTATATAATGCAATTTCTATTATCTCTGCACCAGCATCTACTATGAGGACGTTCTCTTTAATTGTTTTTTCATTTAAAATTATTTTTCTTAATTCTAAGTTATTAATATATATACCTTCAATGTTTATACCTGATAGTCTAAAGGCATTTCTATAACTATTTATTAGATCTCGCTTCCCAACTATAACTGAACAGTTTGCTTGAAGCTTCGAGGCTTTCATAGCCAAAGGATCTTCTACCATAGTACTGTCGTCTATACAAAAGGATTCTGTAAACGCATCAATTATTACTTCATCAGATGCAATTTCTATCTTTTCAGCATCTGAAATTGCCTCCTTAAGCTCTGAAGGTGTAATCAGATTCAACTTATTGCTTAAAGCTATCCCTTTACTTTTTACAAGCCTAGTATCGGAGGAGCTTATGCCTATAAATGCTGAAGTAAAATTAATATTTGATTGCTTCTTTATTTCATCAACACATTGTTTAAGACTTACGGTTAAATCATTTAGATTTGTAATTTTGCCTTTTGATAATCCTTTTGATGGAGTATAAACACTACATATAACTTCAAAATCATTTTCACTTACTTTAGCGACACTTGCGCTTATATTATCATTACCAATATCAATACCTACGATTGTCCTTTGCATTTATCTACCGTCTTCCCTCCTTAGTATAGGTTATATTTATTTATTCAACACAAATATATATTTTCCTTTTTATCTCACAAAAAAAATAATAGTAATTTATACCATAATCACACAATTCTAATTTTTTGCACAAATATTTAAATATCTAGTTTTAACTGGCATAAAAATTTTATGTTTTATAAACAGAAAAACTCTGCTTCCGCAGAGTTTAATTAGCTTTTTCTAAATCACTTATATTTATACTTCTTGTATGAACTGTATGTGACCATTCTTTGTTATTTTTATTTAATATTCCTTGGATGCATATAGGAAGCCAAGTTATGCTAAATATAGGATAAATGAAATAGTATAAAAATATCTTTGGAGAAAGCTTTCCATCAAGTATTAATAAAAATGGTGTATATATAAACTGAATTAATATAATTAGTAATGCTCCTACTGCTGTTAAAATAGATAGCAAACTTGCATTCACTGAATTAAAAGCATAAAATAATTTCACAGCACTATCAGAAAAACCTAATACATTTGGCACTATATTTACTATTGTTGCAACTGCTAATAATATAATTACAATTGGCTGTATGCTATATAATGCGCAATCAAATGCTACAAAACTACGTTCTCTTATAGCTCTTTTCATTAATTTCCAAAAGTATCTAGAAGAAACATCTGCAAACCCCTGCATCCATCTCTTTCTTTGTGCCCATGATTGAGCTAAAGTTAAAGGTTTCTCATCGTAAACTACAGCTTCATGTGCCCAACCAACTTTATGTCCATTTAAAACAAGCTTACAAGTAAATTCTAAATCTTCAGTTAAACAAGTTGCTCCCCAACCTAGAGTTTTTAAAGTGTCTGTTTCTATACAAAAACCAGTTCCACCCAATTGATTAGAAAGACCTAAGTTGCTTCTTGAAAGCTGAAACATTCTATTTGAAGTCCAAAAGGATATAGAATAACATCCTGTTATCCAGGTGTCTTTAGGATTTTTACTATCTAAAAAACCTTGAACAACTTTAAATCCCTTTAATAACATCTTATTCATCTCAGTTAAGAAATTTTTAGATATTAGGTTATCCGCATCAAATACTGCCACTGCATCATATCTTTTATTCATTTTGAATATATGATCAAACATCCATTCAAGTGCGTACCCTTTACCTCTTTTTTCTTTATCAAATCTTTCGTAGACCTTTGCCCCAAGTTTCTTTGCTTTTTCAGCAGTTTTATCAGTACAGTTATCCGCTATTACAAAAACATCATACATTTCCCTAGGATAATTAATTCCATTAAGACTTTGTATTATATCTTCGATTACAGTTTCTTCGTTATGTGCTGCAACAATTAATGCAAAAGTTTTTTGGGGTTTTATATTATCTTTCTTTTTTAATCTTATTATACCAAATAATGAGAGCACCATATAATACATTGTTAATATAAATACTACATTTGAAAAAATGCCTAAAAATACCTCAAACGAACTTTTTATTACATTCATTAATATTCCCCCCTAGTTCATAGTTATTTTAGCATAAAATAACTTTAAATACTATATGTACTTTTCAAATTTATTTCTTTTTAAGATTAACATAAGCTTTGCTATATTTTTTAGCTAACCTCACAAATCATCTACTTTGTCACTTACTGCTTATAACAAGCCACTTATATATTTATTTATGAATTTATTTAATCTATAAATATATTTCTTTGCTATTTGTAAATTTTTTGAAAACCTTTATTTTAATAATTTCCCAACATTATAAATAAACCTCATAAATATTAAGAACAATGAAGCAACTATCATTATATTGAATATTAACCTACGAAATTATACGTTATTTACTATATATTGGGATTAATTGCTTATATAGCTACTTTATCAGTGCTTACAACACTTTATATTTATACATTTTTATGATATAATATTATTAGAAAATTCGGCAAGGAGGTTTTAATATGTTATGAGCTTGTGAAAAGGGATTTAAAAACTCTCTATTTCACAGATATGATGAATCCTTTGGCTAAGTTGTATTAGTTAAAATATTAATACAATCTTAAAGGAGGATTTATCATGAAAAGAGATCTAATTATTAAACTTATAAAATCAATATCGTATAATTATGCAACAAACACGGATAATTATTGCATAAAATTTCTTGACTATATGTCTTACTAATCATCAACATATATAAGACCCTAAATTTATCATTTCCGAAAAGCTTTTTTTTATTTCCTTTTAATTTAATATTTAGGTAATTTAATGAAAAAATCGCTGAAGCGACTTTCTTCAGTGATTTTTTTGTGCAGCTGCGTTTCAGAATGCATATAAGAAAACTTACAGTCGATACTTTTTTCTTATTTTACGCTTTAACTTATATCATCCTTTAAGTCCGTTACGCATACTTATCCACAGTTCTAATTAAATCATGAATTTCTGAAAGAATAAAAATTTAAGGCAACTCCAAGGAGTTGCCTTTATTACATCATCATTAATCTGCTTACCATTTCTCTATCAACAGAAAAACTTAATGCTGTCTCTTCACTGATAACGCCTTTCCTATACAATTCGGCAAGATTCATATCCATTGTTTTCATTCCATACTTGCCACCAGTTTGCACAGAAGACTCAATTTGATGAGTTTTTCCTTCTCTTATAAGGTTTTGTATTGCAGGAGTAGTAACCATTGTCTCTAAAGCTGAAGTTCTTCCACCTTGATTAGTAGGAACAAGCTGTTGAGAAACAATTCCCTGAAGTACAGCAGACAGCTGTATTCTTATTTGTTGCTGTTGATGAGGAGGAAAAACATCTACTATTCTATCGATGGTTTTAGCAGCCCCAATAGTATGTAAAGTTGAAAGAACTAGATGACCTGTTTCAGCCGCAGTAATGGCAATAGCTATTGTTTCAAGATCTCTCATTTCGCCTACTAATATAACATCTGGATCTTCTCTAAGTATTGCTCTTAATGCATTGTCATATGATTTACTATCTTTACCTATTTCTCTTTGATTTATTATACATTTATTATGTTTATGTAAGAACTCAATTGGATCTTCCAAAGTTATTACATGTGCTTCTCTAGTTTGATTTATCTCATTTATCATAGCTGCTAGTGTTGTACTTTTACCACTACCAGTTGGTCCTGTAACTAAAACTAAGCCTCTTTTTCTTTGACATAGTTCTTTAAGTATAGCTGGATGACCCAATTCATTCAAAGTTGGTATCTTTAATGCTATTACTCTTATCGCAAGAGCATGACTATTTCTTTGCTTAAATACATTTACTCTAAAACGACCAAGTCCTGCAATAGAATATGAAGTATCAAACTCTCCTGCTTCATCATATTTTCCAAAGTTATCTTCTAATATTTCTTTTGCAAAAGCTTCTGTATCCGATGGCATTAGTTTATTTTGTCCTATCTTTACTAAATTACCATTAACTCTTATAGTTGGTGGAATCCCTACTGTAAGATGAAGATCAGAGGCGCCTTCCTCGATTGTTCTTGAAAGTAATTCCTTTAATGTTATCACTGGTTATCCTCCTCATGTCATTTCAAAGTATATCTATCTACAATTATACAAATTTAATTAAAATAAAGCAAAATATATAAATAAAAAAACATTAAAATTTTTTTATTTATATATTTATTCGATAAAATTGGCTAAACTCCTCTACTCTCAGGAAGAATTTAGCCAAATGTTTACCTTTTACTATTAAGTTCTTTAAATAGTTTTTTAAGAGCTTTCTTTTCAATTCTTGAAACATAAGACCTCGATATTCCTAACAATGCTGCAATTTCTCTTTGTGTTTTTGAGTGTCCATCAATGAGACCATACCTCATCTCAATTATTTCCTTCTCTCTTATTGAGAGAATAGAATTCATCTTATTATAAAGTGATCTAATTTGCAAATTGCTCTCTACAGTTTCTAAAACTGAATCATTTTCACTACTTAAGACATCTATTAGGCATATCTCATTACCTTCTTTGTCTACTCCAATTGGATCTTGTAGAAATACTTCTCCTTTTACTTTTTTGTTATTCCTAAAAAGCATTAAGATTTCATTTTCGATACATCTCGCTGCATAGGTAGCAAGTCTAGTTCCCTTAGAAGAATCGTAAGAATCAATTGCTTTTATGAGTCCTACTGTTCCAATAGAAATTAGATCATCTAAATCTTTATTTTGAAAAGAATATTTTTTTACAATGTGTGCAACAAGCCTTAAATTTCTTTCAACTAATATGTTTTTTGCATTAGAATCTCCACTCTTTAGCTTAGCGATATACATTTCCTCATCTTTTTCATCTAGTGGTTGTGGAAATGTACTATTACCGGTAATATAACCAGACAATAGAACTATGTTGCCAATCACATCAATGAAATAACTAAAAATAAACACAGATGCTCCTCCTATTAGTGCTTATTAATATAGTATGAGGGAAGTATGTACTTGTTTCCTATTAGATATAATATTTTGTTTTATGAATAATTAACGAATTAGTTCTAAATAAAAAATTACTGAAGCGACTTTCTTCAGTGATTTTTTACGCTTCTGGTGAGAAAACTTAAAAATATAAATTTTAATACAAAATGCTACATATATATCTTAAGTATAATTTCCTAAGGAATAAAAAAGAAACAAGCTAAAATAATCAACTTGTTTCTTTAAAGTTATCTATATAATTCTTAATACTACTTCTTTAAATTTATTACAACATTATTAGTTGCAAATACATGCTTATCACTTTCTACTGTTACTTGCTTAATAAAGTGTATAGATGTAATAGCAGAAATAATATCTGATATAGGATAAGCTATCCATGCTCCTACTATTCCAAACAATTGAACAAATAGTATTGATATAGGTATAAAAATAACTAGTTGTCTATATATTGAAAGTAAGAATGATGTTTTTGCTTCATCTATCGCTTGATAATAATATATACATATATAGTAAATTCCTATTACCGGTATTATTGATATACATATTCTAAAAGCTAGCACTGCATTCTTTAATATTTCTACATCTTTTAAAAAGAAACCAATAATTGAGTTGGAGAAAATCATTAATATAATCCAAAACGTCATTGAAGCTACTGACACCGCTATTATAGCTGTCTTTAAAGCCTCTTTCATTTTTGTATAATTTCCACGACCATAGTTATAAGCTACTATTGGCTGCATTGAAGAACTTATTCCTATTATAGTAATGAACATAAACATTGAAACCTTAGTTATAACTCCAACTATTATAATTGCACTGTCCCCTCCATGAGATACTAGGACATTGTTAAGAATGACTGAAACAACCGCATCAGATATCTCAATTATAAAAGTAGAAAATCCTATTGTAATTATATTAAATACAAATTCTTTTTCTATCACAGTTCTAATATATTTAAACGAAAAACTTATATTAAAATTCTTTTTTATTATTCTAAATCTACTTATAGCAAAGATAAAAGCAAGTATTTGCGAGACAACTGTTGCTATTGCTGCACCTCTTACTCCATAATTCATTAATACCACTAAAATATAGTTTATTGCAATATTAAAAATAGATCCTATAATATTGGAGTATAAAGTTACTCTTGTATTTCCAAGAGCATTCATCATATAGCAAATTACAGTTGAAAGACATTGAAAAATTCCACCAATTAATATTATAGTTATATACTGTTCTGCAAAGTTAAAGGTATTTACACTAGCTCCTAGTGCTGTTATTATACTCTTCTTAAACAAACATATTATGAGAACCACTACTGTAAGCGATACAATTGTTAGCATAATAGCATTGATAATAGTTTTCTTTAAATGCTCTATGTTTTTTTCACCAAGATATCTTGACACAGAAGTTGAAGCACCAATAGATATTAACATACCAATAGCTATCATAAGTCTTTGTATTGGAAAAGCTATTGTAAGACCTCCTATTGCGTCAGCTCCTACATATCTACCTACGAAGACAGTATCAACCATATTATATAATTCTAATACTAAAAGCGATATAATTGCTGGTATTGCAAATTTTAAAAGTACCTTGCTTACTTTCCCATCATTATAGATTTTATCATTTATCCCAATGGATTCACCTCTTTTTCTCTATATTAGAATTATAATCTAATTAAAGAAAATCTTTAACTCACTTAACTGCTTACTAAAAGGTACTTTTATGGTTTTATAAAAAAATCATATATTTCAATAAAAAGCAGAAAAACACCTTACTTAAGGTGTTTTTGTACTTCTTTTATTATAATTAACACTGCGCCATAGCCTTCTAACTTAGCTTGCAAGTTCAAAACAGCACTTTTTTTAGCAAACTTAAACTCTACCTTCGGAAAAGATGCCTTTAAAAGTATTTCTTTTTCTTCTTTATTTAATCGTACAGGTTTTCCCATATCAAGCCAATAATTATATGAAGATCCTACTTCTTCATCTATAAGATAAGATGTAACTCTAGCTGAAGTTGGTATCTTTACAATATTTAATGAAAATTTCTTTTCAGTAGAATTCTTTAAACCTCTAAGCTTTGAATATTTCTTCAATTGAATAAGATTAATTATTTCTTCATTATAGCTATATAGCAGTATTTGGTATTCTCCTTCTTTTTTAGTGACTATATACCCATTATCTTTCGCCACTATAGTATCACCTAGCTTATTCAAAAGATAATATGAGTAAAAAGAGGCTTTTCTTATACCTTTATCATTTACCATACCTGGATAACCAAAGAAAACTTCATTAGTCAAATAAGGTTGGTTGTCTAAAACATCGAAAGCTCTAAGAGCATTTTGTTTGCTGTCCTTATTTAATTGATTTTGGATTATAAAAGGCAGCATATATGAAGTATCATATATCGGGTCTACAATTAATTCATCGTTAAATCTATCTTCAATTATTTGAAGTTCAAATTCTTCTTCTATGATTATCCTAGCTTTCTTAATATTATCACCCAAAGTGTTTTGGGTAAATTGGAAGATAAAATCATTAATATTCAAGCCCTCAAGCTTAGAGAAGAAATCAAAAAACGATTTTAATACATCCATGAACTCTTCCTGAGTTACCTCTTTATCATCTAGTACTATTAAAGGTTTAACACCTATTGTATCTAGATATTCTAGTACTGTTTCTGTTCTGCTCCAATTATAAAACTTAACCTTTGGAAATATTCCCATATCTGAAGAAAATACATTTAGAAGCCTTGCATATTCAAATCCGATTTCATATTGAATTTCCTCCAAAATATCTTTATTATCTTCTAGCAGTAACTCAAAGGCATTTCCTACATTGATTATATCTTTAAAACTTTTTTCAAAAGGACCTAATTCCTCACTAACATCTATATTAACCTTGTTTATCTTGTCCTCAAAATTAAATCTATCATAATCTTCAAGATAATACATAACGAAGTCTATAGCTTCTCTTAAATCATAATATTTTATGTTTTTACTTTTTTCTAAGGTTTCCTCGTCCACCTTATATTTTTTTCTATAATTTAAAGGTGTGGTCTTATAATAGAACTTAAAGTTCTTGTTATAATATCTCGTGTGTGAAAATCCAACTTCTTCAGATATCTCAGAGATAGGCTTGTCAGTATCTAGCAAAAGCTTAACAGATTCCTCTACTCTCGTTAGATTAATAAGTTCAGTAAAGCTATATCCTGTTGAATACTTTATCTCATGAGACAGATAGTGAGTACTCAAAAACTCTTTGTCAGCAATATCCTGTAAGGTTATATTGTTATTATAATTGTTGTAGATATATTTAGATATTCTATGATATCTATCTAACTGCTCATCATTTTCTCTAAGCTCTTCCTGTTCATGCATAAGATAATGAAAATTATTTATAAGATGATATAAAAGTTCTACTAAAGTATTTTCTATTTCTTCGTCATAGTTATCACTTTTTTGAACTAACTCACAAAGAACTATACTTAAAAAGGTCCTAAGTTCATCATAATCTTCATTTTCCTGTGCGCCCTCTTCACTAGAATTTGTATAGAAAAACATGTTTTTTATATCATTATAATATTTTTCAAAAAAGTAAGGATCTATATGAAATATAAGTACTTTATTATCTTTATCCTTTGAAAAAATACGATGTGCTTCATCCACATTAATTATCTCTATCTCATTTTCTATTAGTTCATATGTTCCTGCATTTATGTTTACAAATACGCTTCCCTTAACTACATATAGTATTTCAATATAATTATGCCAATGAAGCGGATATTCTTCTACAGTTACAAAATCTACACTAACCGGTATTCCTGTAGAGAAATCAATATACTCTTTTCTCATAAAAATCTACTCCTTAAAAATTCCCTAAAAAAGTTATCCTTTGTTTTATGTATATAACAGTTATTAATAAAAATTCCTTCCATTAAATTTTACACCGTAAGCACCACATTCATCAATGTATAAAATTGTAAAAACACTAAGTGACTTACTTAGTGTTTTTGTACTTTTCCAATAAAATTAATTACTCTTCTGTTTGTCTTTCTGAGCTAGGCTTAAAACTATGTCTTTGAACACTGGAGCTGCAGATGCATTACCATTTTTACCTATACTACTATTTTGATTAATATACGGAACCATAACCACTAACGAATAGTAGTCTCCGTTTAGTTTAAAATAACCTGCAAACCATCCGTGGTTTTTAGAGTTTTCACCTTCAGCAGTACCAGTTTTACCACCAGTTTCAATACCCTCTATTCTTGCATTATATCCAGTACCTTTGGTTTCAGTTACTACACCTCTCATGTCATCTAAAACAGTTTTTGCTATCTCAGGTTTAATTACTTGTTGAGCATCTGGTGTAAATTTTTTAACAACTGTTCCATCATTTTGAACAAATTCATCTATGATATATGGTTTGTTGTAAGTTCCATTATTTGCTGCAGTTGCAACAACAGCAGCCATTTGAAGCGGAGTTACGTTCAAAGTTTGGCCCATTGAAACATTACCTATACCATTTTCTTCTTTTGGCTCAACACCTTTTCCTTCATATTGAAGATTGAGTACCTTGGAAAATAATCCTTGCTTTTTTGCCATATCTACTAGAGGTATAAAACCTACTTTAAAACCAATTTTTCTGAAAACAGTATTGCATGATTCTAGAAAAGCATCATGAGCAGAAAGTGTTCCATGCGCATAACTCTTACCATCCTTAAAACAATACCTTCCATCGCATAGAAAAGTACTATCTTTGCTTAAATCTCCGTAATTATAAGCCGCCTCTTCTGTTATGATTTTAAAGGTTGATCCTGGTTCAAAACTTTGATTCTGTATTCCAATAGTTATATTTGGTTGAGACTCATCCTTCTGAGCTAAAGCCTTCACCTTACCAGTTTTAGCCTCTATAAGGGCAATACCAATATTAGGTACATCCTTGTACTTATCGCTATTCAAAACAGTTCTTATACTGTCTTGCCAATTTTTATCTAATGTAAGCTTCACATTTACATTGGATGCAGGTGTAGTATAATTCTTTAAAGTATAAATTCCATTACTATTCAATTGATTATATACAGATGCAACTTTGTTATTTTTTGTATAGTCATATATTAAATGTTCTAAAGTACCATCATCTTTTAATTCTTTGCCATCAGTTTTGTTTACGTCTGAAAGTATATTCTCAATCTTCCAAGCTTCAGTTTTATTCACATTAGATGATGTATAACAATAAAGACCCTTCATTGTTTTAAGCTCTTTTATCTTGTTGTAACTATCTTCACTCACAGTGTAGTATATCTTTCCAGTAGTCTTTAGAATTTCTTTATACGAGAAATCTTTCACTTCATTTTTCATAATATAACTTAATGCCAATAGATTTCTAAGATTATTTTCAGTACTATTCAATTTAAAAACCATAGCATCTATAACAATAACATACTTTTTGTTATATGAAAGCAAGTCTTTATTGTTATCGTCAATCAATGCATATTTGTTATCGGCTGTAGTATCCACTTGTACATTATGACTATATTCAATTTCTATAGCACTAGGATTATATTCATTCCCTACATAGAACAATCTAAATATCAATACAATAAATGAAGCTATTACAAAATCTGCTATTATAATAAATCTTTTTTTAGTTAACATAAAAACACCCCTCTTGCTGAATTCTAGCCTTTAGAGGAGTGTTTTATTCAAATTGTTATTTTAAAGTTCTATTTAAGTAGAATTTGTTTAATTTTTGCTACTAATATATCTATTGCTACTTTATTATGTCCACCTTCTGGAATTATCAGGTCAGCATATCTTTTAGTAGGTTCAGTAAATTGCAAATGCATAGGTCTTACAACACTTAGATATTGGTTTATAACGGATTCCACTGTTCTCTTTCTTTCAGTTATATCCCTTTGCAATCTACGTATTATTCTTACATCTGAATCGGTATCTACATATATTTTAATGTCTAAAAGATCTCTTATTCTGCTATCTTCTAAAACTAATATTCCTTCGACAATTATTATATCCTTTGAATCCACGCTTACAGTTTCAGTTACTCTATTGTGAATTGAGAAATCATATTTAGGTTTCTCTATACTCTTTCCTTCTACTAAAGCTTTTAAATGTTCAACTAATAAAGCATTATCAAAAGCATCAGGATGATCATAGTTAGTTTTCTGTCTATCTTCCATTGATAGATAACTTTGATCTTTATAATATGAGTCTTGTTCTATCATTGCAATACAAGTTTGATCAAACTTGTTATATATCTCTTTAGCAATAGTGCTTTTTCCCGAACCGGTTCCTCCGGTAATTCCTATCAAAATTGGTTTTGACATTAGTTGTCCCCCTTACTCTTTATAAGCATATCATTTTCTCTAAGCTCTGTTTCTGAACTTATAGTAAATATCATTTGTGCCCTTGGAGCAACCTCAATCTTATTTCCTAAATGATCCTTCATATCTGTTAAACTTACTTCGAACGCATCTCCTACAGGTCTTAAAACTTCAACTACATCATTTTCAAAAACTCTATTTTTTTGTTCTATAGTTGCAATCTTAGTTTCTTTATCGTAACTCTTAACCACACCAACAATATCATAATCTCTTACATACGAAGAAGTTTCGTATACTTGTTTGTTCTTCTCACCAAAATAGAATCCTGTGTGGTAACTTCTATGACTAACCTTAACAACAGTATCAAGCCATTCTTTTTTAAATTCATAATTTTCTGGATCCGCCCAATATGCATCAAGAGCTTGCCTATAAGCTTTAACTACTGCTGCAACATAATATGAACTCTTCATTCTTCCTTCTATTTTAAAGGAGTAAATCCCACTCTTCACAAGCTCAGGTATATGTTCAATCATGCATAAATCCTTAGAATTTAAGATATATGTACCTTTTTCATCCTCAAATACAGGAAAATATTCTCCCGGTCTTTTTTCTTCAACTAGATAATATTTATATCTACATGGTTGAGCACAAGCACCTCTATTAGAATCTCTTCCAGTCATATAATTTGAAATTAAGCATCTTCCTGAATAAGACATACACATAGATCCATGAACAAAAGCCTCTATATCACAGTCTTCTGGTATCTTAGAAGTTATGTCTTCTATTTCCTTCATCGAAAGCTCTCTTGCAAGAACTACCCTTTTTGCTCCTTGATCGTACCAGAACTTTGCTGATCTCCAGTTTACATTGTTAGCTTGGGTACTTATATGAATTTCCATATCAGGAACTACTTCCCTTGCTGTAGCAAAGATTGCAAGGTCAGCAACGATTATAGCATCAATTTCTAAGTCTCTTAGATTTCTTAAATATTCTTCTAATCCTACTAAATCACCATTATGAGGGAAGACATTCATTGTTACATAAACCTTCTTCCCTCTTTCATGTGCATATTTTACACCTTCACTTATTTGTTCATTCGTAAAATTATCAGCAAAAGCTCTTAGATTCAGCTTACTTCCACCTATATATACAGCATCTGCCCCAAAATCAATAGCAGTTATTAACTTTTCAAGACTCCCTGCTGGAGCTAGTATTTCTGGTTTTCTCATTATTTTTTACCTCCTCTTTGTCACAGCTATTCCATCTCCCATAGGAATGATAGTTGTGATTAAATTCTTATCTTTGGATATCTCTTCAAGATACTTTCTCATTCTCTTAACTATCGTTATTTTTCTTCTTATAACTAAGTCATTAGAAGCAACCATTCCTCTAAAAAGAACATTATCTGATATTATAATTCCATCTTCTGTTAACAGTCTTAGACAATGAGGTAAAAAGTGATTATAGTGCCCTTTACCAGCATCCATAAAAATCAAATCAAACTTATCATCTAAGCCTTCTAATATTTCTAGACAATCACCTTTAACAACTTTAATTTTATCACTAAAATTATACTTTGAAATATTACTCTCTGCAATAGTTACCATATTTTCATCACGTTCTATTGATGTTATACTTGCATTTCCATTAGCAGCTTTACTCATAAGGATGGCAGAGTACCCAATAGCAGTTCCGAGTTCTAATATTTTTTTAGGTTTTTTCATAGAAACCATAAATTCTAAAAACTTACCTGCTTCTTTTTGTACTATGGGAACTGAATTTTCTTCTGCATACTTTTCTAACTCATATAGTTCATCTTCGCTGTCTCCAATTAGACCTCTAAGATATTCCTCCATATAGTCATGTGTAATTCCACTCATAATTTCCTCCAACAAATTTGGTTATAATTAATATCCTAATTCTTTTTTCATCTTTAAAAAGTCATTATAATCAGCAGTAAAATAGTGTTCATTATTTTTCTTAAGTATATAATATAAGAAGTTAGTCTCTTCAGGTTTAACTGCAGCTATTATTGACATTTTTCCTGGATTACAGATAGGCCCTACTGGTAATCCTTTACTTTTATATGTATTATAAGGAGATTTAACTTCTAAATCTTTCAGTGTCACTACCTCTTTATGTTGTCCAATGGCATATAATATTGTTGCATCTAATTGAAGTGGCATATTCTTTTTTAATCTATTATCAATAACTGAAGAAATTAAAGGTCTATCAGAATCCACTCTAGCTTCTTTTTCAATCATTGATGCCTTGTTTATTATATCCTCATAATCGGAATCCGATATTGGTTTATTAGTTTCCTTTTGAACTTCACTCATTACTTGTTGAAATCTAGCAATCATCGCTAATATTATGTCATCAGATTTATCACTCTTCTTGAAAAAATATGTATCCGGAAATAAATATCCTTCAAGCTCGTATCTTTTATCTTTATTTTGTTTTACATACTTAGGCAATGGATATTTTTTTACTGCAGCTAAAAATTCATCTTTAGTAACAAGGCCACTCTTTTCAACCTTTGCTGCAATTTCCTCTACATTCAACCCTTCAGGAATTGTTATTTTAATGTTGTGTCCACCTTCTTTTAGCAAACTAATAATTTTGTCAAGAGAAGTTCCTATTAAAATATCATATGTACCTGGTTGAATCTCTCCACCTAAGTTGTTTTTCTTTATATAGTACTTTGCTGCATATAAACTTTTTAGTGATTTATCACTATTTAAATGTTCAAGGACGTCGTATAGACTTTCCCCTTCTTTTACAACTACATTTACTGTACTTCCCTTTCCTTGGAGAGGGTCATTTATAGCTCTTAAATATTTTATGTAGAAAAATGTTATAGCTATAAGAACTATTAATATAAAGGAAGAAATAAAAATTAAAGGCTTTTTAAAGTTTCTCATAATATCCCCCTACTTTTAAACCGTATAACCTATTACAAAGGCTATACTAAAAATTAATATGTACAATAATTATATATCCATATAGGATAATTAAAACCCTTTATATACAAAAGTAAATAGCCTATTAGGCTATTTACTTAATTATACTATTTTTATGCCAGCAAGCAAATTACTTTCTTGCAGCTCTCTTTCTTTCATTAGAATCTAATAATCTCTTTCTCATTCTAATGTTCTTAGGGGTAACTTCTACAAGTTCGTCAGAATTTATAAATTCTAGACATTCTTCAAGCGAAAGGTTCTTTGCTGGAGTTAATCTTAATGAATCATCGGAACCAGAAGCTCTTGTATTAGATTGATGCTTTCTCTTACATACATTAACTTCTATATCTTCTGCTCTAGAACACTCACCACATACCATTCCTGAATAAACTTCAGTACCAGGTTGTATGAATAAAGTACCTCTTTCTTGAGCATTGAATAATCCATAAGCTATTGCATCACCAGCTTCAAAAGCAACTAATGATCCTCTGCTTCTTCCAGGAATATCACCTCTGTATTTATCATATCCTTCAAATACATGGTTCATGATACCATTACCCTTAGTATCTGTCATGAATTCACTTCTGAATCCTATAAGACCTCTAGCTGGTATTAAGAATTCTAATCTAGTATATCCATTTACAGCTGAAGTCATATTAACCATCTCAGCTTTTCTAGGTCCTAGTTTTTCCATAACAGGTCCCATGAACTCTTCTGGAACATCTATAGTTAAGTACTCAATAGGTTCTACTTTCTTTCCATGCTCTTCTTTAAATATAACATTTGGCTTTGAAACTTGGAATTCATATCCTTCTCTTCTCATTGTTTCTATAAGTATTGAAAGATGTAGTTCTCCTCTTCCACTAACTTCAAAACGGTCTGGAGAAAGTTCATTTACTCTTAAACTTACATTTGTCTCAAGTTCCTTCATAAGTCTATCTCTTAAATGTCTTGAAGTAACGAAATCACCTTCACGTCCTGCAAATGGTGAGTCATTTACCATGAAGTTCATGTTTAATGTAGGCTCGTCTATGTCCACAAATGGTAATGCTTCTGGATTTTGAGCGTCTGCTATAGTTTCTCCAATATTTACATCAACTATACCACTTATTGCTATTATATCTCCAAGTGCAGCTTCATTTGCTTCTTCTCTCTTTAGTCCATTATATGTATAAAGACTTGATACCTTGTAATTTGATGTTGATCCATCTTTTCTTACAACTGCAATATTTTGATTCTTTGATACTCTACCACGAACAACTTTACCGATTACTATTTTACCAACATATTCACTTGAGTCAATTGTAGTAACAAGCATTTGAAGTGGAGCATCCATGTATCCTTTTGGTGGTTCAACATGATCTATTATAGTGTTGAATAAAGGTTCCATGTTTGTACTTTCATCTTCCATTTCCAACTTTGCAAAACCTTCTCTAGCTGAAGCATAAACTATTGGGAAGTCTAATTGCTTATCAGTTGCTCCAAGTTCTAGGAACAATTCAAAAACTTCATCAATAACATCAGTAGGTCTAGCATCTTGTCTGTCTATTTTGTTGATTACAACTATAGGATCAAGTCCAAGCTCTAAAGCCTTCTTTAAAACGAATTTAGTCTGTGGCATAGGTCCTTCATAAGAGTCTACAACTAGAAGAACGCTATCAACCATCTTTAGAACTCTTTCAACTTCTCCACCGAAATCAGCATGTCCTGGCGTATCAATTATGTTAATTTTAATATCTTTATATGTTACAGCAGTATTTTTTGAAAGTATAGTTATTCCTCTTTCCTTTTCTAGGTCATTAGAATCCATTACTCTCTCTTCTACTTTTTCGTTAACTCTAAATACATTACTTTGTTTAAGTAATGCATCAACTAAAGTTGTCTTACCATGGTCAACGTGCGCAATTATTGCTATGTTTCTTATATCATTTCTTGTTATTAATTCCATATTCATCCTCCATTATGGTTAACCACAAAATAAAATTGGATACCGTTGTATCCAATTTCAACATTTTAATTCTAATATTACTTTCTACAAAAGTCAACTAAAATACTAGGAATTTGGTGTAATTATATCCACACCGATTGCATCGTTAAATATTTTTAACAAATCTTCCCATATAACTGCAAATTGAGCTTCACTTTGAAGATACGCAGCTACAGCTGGATTAATCATTGCAACGCTTCCAACTTTCTGCATTTTTTCTTTTGTTGCATCGCTTACAGTTCCAGTTTGAAATTGCTCATTATAAGCCTCTATTTGAATTCTTCTAAAATCCTCTACTATTTTCTTTAGCTCTGGACTTTCAGATATCTTTTTTGAAGCTTCTCTATATGCAACTACCTCAGGCAAATCCTTAAGTACATTTGCAAAATCATGAGCTTTATCATATATATTTGTCATATTACTTCCCCCAGTATTATATTTCCATTATTATTGGTAATATCATAGGTTTTCTCTTAGTTTTCTCATACAAGAAAACTCTTAATTCATTTTTCATGTTAGACTTCATAGTAGCCCAGTCAGAAACTTTATTTTCTTCACATTGTCTAAGTACTGTTTTTACAATCTCCTTAGCCTGATCCATTAAATCTTCTGACTCTCTTACGTAAACAAAACCTCTTGATATTATATCTGGTCCTGCAATTACATTGCCACTTTCTCTTTCGATAGTAACAACTACTGTAAGTATGCCATCTTGTGATAAGTGTTTTCTATCTCTAAGAACTATATTACCTACATCTCCAACACCCAATCCATCAACAAAAACGTTTCCTGAAATTACAGTTCCATTCTTTCTTAGATTATCTCTTGTAATTTCAATAACATCTCCATTTTCAGGAATTAAGAAATTCTTAGGCGGCAATCCTAGCTTTACAGCAAGTTCACCGTGCTGCTTTAGATGTCTATACTCTCCGTGAACAGGTATAAAGTACCTAGGTTTTGTTAATGTATGCATAAGTTTTAGTTCTTCTTGACATGCATGCCCAGAAACATGAACACCTGCAATAGATTCATATATTACCTCTGCACCTTTTTTGAATAATTGATTTACTATTCTTGATACAAATTTTTCATTACCAGGTATAGGAGTAGCTGATATTACAACCAAATCTCCTTCTACTATATTTATCTTTTTATGCTCAGATGAAGCCATTCTCGCTAAAGCTGACATTGGTTCACCTTGACTTCCAGTAGTTATTATTACAAGCTTATCATTTGGATACTTATTAATATTATCTAGAGTTATTAAAACCTCTTTATCAATTTGCAAATATCCAAGCTCAATAGCAACTTGAACAATATTTTCCATGCTTCTTCCTGAAACCGCTACTTTTCTCTCATTTGCTTGAGCCGCAGTTATTATTTGTTGAATTCTATGGATATTAGAAGCAAAAGTTGCAACTAATATTCTTCCCTTAGCCTTTGCGAACATTTTTAAAAAATTGTCACCTACAATGCTCTCAGACATAGTATATCCCGGCTTTTCAACATTTGTACTATCAGCCATCAGCGCAAGTACACCTTTTTTCCCAAGTTCTGCAAATCTAGCCAAATCAATTACTTCTCCATCAATTGGAGTATAATCGATTTTAAAATCACCAGTATGCAATATAACTCCCATTGGGGTATGAATTGCTATAGCTACCGAATCAGCTATACTGTGATTTGTCTTTATAAATTCAACCGAAACCGAATCAAGTTTGATAACATCCTTTGGCTTTACTACTATACGTTCTGTAGTACTTAGAAGACCGTGTTCCTTTAATTTGCTTTCAACTATACCTAATGTTAACTTTGTTCCGTATATAGGTATGTTAAGTTGCTTAAGCACATAAGGCAATGCACCGATGTGATCTTCATGTCCATGTGTTAGGAATATACCTTTAACTTTGTCTTTATTCTTTAGTAAATACGTTATGTCTGGAATTACGATATCTATTCCGAACATATCTTCTTCTGGAAATTTTAATCCGCTGTCTATGACGATTATATCATCTTTAAACTCAATGGCAGTCATGTTTTTTCCAATTTCATTTGTGCCACCTAAAGGAATGATTTTCGCCTTTAGTTTTTCACGCTTCATATGTCCCCTCCTTTAGATTTATTTAATTTTTTATTATAAAGCTTTATATGTCTTTATCAACACATTCGCTGCATAAGCCATAAAATTTCACGCTGTGATCCATTATTTTGAAGTCGCATTTTTTTTCAATTAGTTCTTCTAAATCATCAAGTAAATCCGCTTCAACTTCAATTACCTTACCACAGTTATTGCAAACTAAATGATGGTGTCTATGATGCTCATCATCATGAGCCATTTCATATCTTGCACTTCCATCATTTAAATCAAGTCTATATATTATCCCCATCTCTTCTAGAAGTAGGATAGTTCTATATACAGTAGCTAATCCTATCTCAGGACAACCTACTTTAACTTCATCATAAATTTCTTCAGCTGTAAGATGCTTGCCTTTATTTAATAGAATCGTATCTACAATTGCTCTTCTTTGCGGAGTCAATTTGTAGCCTTTCTTTTTCAAATCTTCTTTTAATTGATTATAGTCTTTTGATGATACCTGTGACATGCTAAAACCTCTCTTTATTAATTTAAGTCATCTGCAAAAAGAGTTTCATACGCTTCTGCAACCATTGCAAATTCTTCCTCATCTTCCACTGTTATCAAAGCATCATTTCCCTCTTCATCTGCAACGATTTTTAAAGCGATTGCGTCATCTTCTGATCCATCTACTGGAACTACGATTACGTATTCATTTTCTTCAATATCAAGTTTTGTAATAACCTCAAATTCAGTTTCAATTCCATCTTCATCTAGCAATACTATTGTATCAATATTATTTTCCATTAAAAAACACTCCTTTTATATTGTATTTTAATTTTATTGAATGAAAGTCAATTATTGCTTTGCCAATCTATCAAGATAACCTTGAAGGATAAATGTAGCTGCAATCTTATCAACTATCTTTTTTCTTTTATTTCTTGATAAATCCGCTTCTAGCATTGCACGATGAGCCGCAACAGTAGTAAGTCTCTCATCCCAAAATTCAATTTTAGGGTTGAATAATTCAACAAGTCGTTTTCCAAAATCTTGAGCCATTTCGCCTGAAGGACCAATTGTTCCATTCATGTTTTTAGGAAGTCCTATAACAATGAGCTCTGCATTGTACTCATCAAAGATTTTCTTCACTTCTTCGAGATCATATCTGAAGTTTTTTCTTCTAATCGTTGTGATTCCTTGAGCAGTAAATCCTAAAGGATCTGATACTGCCACCCCAATAGTTTTTTGTCCAAAATCTAATCCTATTATACGCATCGTCTTCTCCTATAGGGACTATTAACAATACTTATTTATAAGGTTTACTTAAATATATGAATTAAATTAATATCCATATATATATTGTGTAAATAAAATTTATTTTATTTAAGAGGTTAGATTGATTATTATATAGTTTTATAAGTTACAGGTATCTTAATATAATTTTAAAAAAGATTCTTAATTAAATATTAATTTCCCCTATAAGTTAAATAATAACCTTCTTAATGAAAAAAAATTCAATTATACCCAAAGTAAAAACTTAAAAATAAATTTTATTATATTTTATAACATTAAAGGGTACCCAAATGGGCACCCTCTATTTTATCTCTAGATAAGATTTTATTACCTCTTCAAGAATTTCATCTCTTTCAAGTTTTCTTACCAAAGCCCTTGCACCATTGTAATTTGTGATGTAAGTAGGGTCTCCTGAAATTAAATAACCTACAAGTTGATTTACAGGGTTGTAACCTTTTTCTTTTAAAGAATTATAAACCTCATTCAAGATAGCCTTCGTCAAGTCTTTTTTATTCTTTGTAAAGTCAAATTGCATTGTATGATCTAAATTATTTGCCATAAGTTCGCTGCTTAAAGTTGCAGCTTCACCCCCTTACTGGTTCACATGAAAAAATTATTTAAATATCATATAAATTAGTATTAACCTACTAACAATTGTTTATTCTGTTTTATGTTTAATATAATTATAAATGATATTTATGGAAATGTACACTATTTTACCAATAATTCTACTAACTCATTTACTTTCGCTAACGCCTCGTTTAGCTTTTCTGGGTTCTTACCTCCAGCTTGAGCCATATCTGGTCTTCCGCCACCGCCACCGCCAGCGATTGTTGCTACTTCTTTTATTATCTTACCACAATGTATTCCTTTTTCTATAGCATCTCTAGTTGCCATAGCTACAAGGTTAACTTTTCCGTCAGATGCACTTCCTAGAACAACTACTCCATTACCAACTTTGTTTCTTATCTTATCAGCTAAATCTCTAAGCGCATTTCCATCAAGGCCTTCAACAGTTGAAGCTACAACTTTTACACCTTTAATTTCTTTAGCACTATCTATAATATCATTTTCAGAACCTTGAACCATCTTAAGCTTAAGCTCTTGTATTTCTTTTTCTTTTTCTTTTAAATCAACAGTTTGTGAATGTAACTTTCTTAAAATATCTTTTTCATTACATTTAAGTGTTGAAGTAACTTCTCTTATGATTTCACTTTTGCTTTCAAAATGTTTTATTGCATTAAAGCCAGTTAACGCTTCTATTCTTCTTATTCCTGCTGCAACACCAGTTTCAGAGACTACTTTAAATAATCCAATTTGTCCTGAATTGCTTACATGAGTACCTCCACAAAGTTCTTTTGAGAAATCACCTATGGATACAACTCTAACTTCATCACTGTATTTATCATCAAATAAAGCCATAGCTCCACTGTTCTTTGCTTGATCTATAGTCATTACATCTGTGCAAACAGAGTATGCTTCCATTATTTTTTCATTTACCATAGTTTCAACTTTATCTAACTCTTCAGCTGATAATGCTGAGAAATGAGTAAAGTCAAATCTTAGTCTTTCACTATCTACATATGATCCAGATTGATTTACATGCTCACCAAGCACTTCTCTTAATGCTTCATGAAGCATATGAGTAGCTGTATGATTCTTGCATATACTGTTTCTTCTTATATTATCAACTTCAAGACTTACAGTATCATTAACTTTAACAGTACCATAAGTAACCTTTATAACATGATAAATCTTTCCACCAGGATTCTTCTTACAATCTAAAACTTCCGCTCTAAATCCTTCTCCAGTTATTACTCCAGTATCTCCTACTTGACCACCCATTTCAGCATAGAATGGTGTTTTATCAACAACTAAGAAACCTTCTTCACCTTCTGATAACTCTTCTTTGAATTCTGTAGTATCTGAAAGTAAAAGTACTATTCCTTGATGTTTTATTGTTCCATAACCATCGAAGTTTGTGCTTATAGTTGATTCTATTTTATTTACAGGAATCTCATCACTACCCATGTAGCTTGTAGTTCCTCTTGCAGCTCTTGCTCTCTCTCTTTGTTCCTTCATTTCTTTATTAAAGCCTTCAAGATCTACCTTCATGCCTTTTTCTTCAAGTATTTCTTCAGTTAACTCTAATGGAAATCCATAAGTATCATATAGTTTGAATACTTTTTCTCCTGAAAGAACTTCTCCTTTAGCAGCTTCAAGTTCTCCTATATAGCCTTTAAGTATATCCATTCCGCTGTCTATAGTTTCATTAAATCTTTCTTCTTCTAATAAGACTACTTTCTTTATATAATGTGCCTTTTCTAAAAGTTCAGGATAACCACTTGAATAATTTTCAACAACTGAATCAACTATTTTAGTTAAGAATAAATCTTTAATTCCTAGTAATCTTCCATGTCTAGCAGCTCTTCTAAGAAGTCTTCTTAAAACATAACCCCTTCCTTCATTTGAAGGTTGAACTCCATCACATATTAGCATAGTTACACCTTTTACGTGATCAGTTATTATTCTTAAAGAAATATCTTTATTGTCATCTGATTTATATTCTACATTTGCTATTTTACTTACAGTTCCTAATATATTTTTAACGGTGTCAATCTCAAAAATATTATCTACACCTTGCATAATAGTAGTAATTCTTTCAAGTCCCATACCTGTATCAATATTAGGCTTAGCTAATCTGTTGTAATTTCCATCTTCGTCTTTATCAAATTGAGTGAAAACTAGATTCCAGAATTCTACTACTCTATCTTCATCTGCTGCCTTTACAAACTCTTCTACAGAAGTAATCTTCCCATCACCTCTGTCAAAGTGTATTTCTGTACATGGTCCACATGGTCCAACTCCTATTTCCCAGAAGTTATCGTCTTTACCTAGTCTAAATATTCTACTTGGATCTACATCTGTTTTAGAAGTCCATATATCGAAAGCTTCATCATCTTCTAAGTATATAGTCACATATAATTTATCTTTAGGTATAGAAAGAGTTTCAGTTATAAATTCCCATGCCCATGGAATTATTTCGTTCTTAAAATAATCTCCAAATGAAAAGTTTCCGAGCATTTCAAAGAAAGTACCATGTCTTGAAGTCTTTCCTACATTTTCTATATCACCAGTTCTTATACACTTTTGACAAGTAGCCACTCTCTTTCTTGGTGGTTCTTCAACTCCCGTAAAATATGGTTTTAAAGGTGCCATACCAGCATTTATTAAAAGTAAGCTCTTATCATTCTTTGGTACTAATGAGAATGATGGCATTACTAAATGATCTTTACTTTCAAAAAACTTTAGATATGCATCTCTTAATTCGTTTGCTCCCATGTATTTCATATTATTTCCTCCATTCTTATATATGCAAATAAAAAAAGCCCTCATCCCAGCAAGGGACGAAAGCTATACTTCCGCGGTACCACCCTAATTATGTACTTAAATAAATACATCTCTTAAGAAAAGTGCTCTAAGATAGCTTTCAATAATTATGCTAAGAAGTTTTCACCAACCACTTCTTCTCTTTGTAGCCATAATTTATCTACTTATTCTTGTCATCACACCGTTATTAACTTTATAGGCAAATTATATGATAATGTTTTATCTCTGTCAATATTTACTTAAAAATATGCTCAATTTATGGTTTATATTGTAATAATGTTGATTATTCGGGAGTAGATATTTCTTTGTCAATGTCTATTTATTATATCTAGTACATATGATAATCAATATCTTCATAAATAACTTTGATTATTACTCCTATAGGTATTGCGAGAATCATTCCAAAAAAGCCACCAATTTTTTCACCTATTAGTAAGAGTATTATTATTAACAGCGGATGCATTTTTATACTTGAAGCTGTTATTTGAGGGGAAATCAAGTTTCCTTCAACCTGCTGTATTATAAAAAGCAATATAGTAGCGTATATAGCTTTGGTTGGTGACTGAATTAAAGCTACTAAAATTGCAGGTATTGCACCGATCAGTGGGCCAAAATAAGGTATTATGTTTACCACTGCATTAAAAATTGATAACAAAATAGGAAACTGTATTTTCAAGCATACGAGCACAAAGAAAGTAAGTATTCCAATTATTATGCATAATACAAACTGACTAAATATATATCTACCTAAAGCCTTATCAATATCACTTATTATTCTTTTAATAATAGATCTTTTTTTTATTGGAACTAATAGTAGAAGCTTATTTTCTATGATATTGCCTTCAGCCAAAAAATAGTAACTTACAACTGGAACAACTGCAAGAGAAAGCAAATTTTCACTAAAATCTACTAAGCTATCAAAAGCCTTCTCAGAAAAATTGCTTAACGCTACATTTAACCTTTCGTTAATTTGCACACTTAGAGTATCAAAAATTCCATATTGACTCATATGCACTTTCGAATTAACCCAGTTTACTAACCTCTCTACAGAGTTCATTATAGTTTCTATATTTGCACCTTCTTTAAAAAGTGAAGGAATTACTCCTACTACTATAATCATCACAAAGCTAAATAAAGCTAAAATAATTAAAGCTGCTCCAAGCTTCTTATTTATCTTGGTCTTTTCCATGCTGTACATTAAAAGTGGTTTTAATGTATATGAAACAATAAAGGAAAAAATGATAATAAAGATAACTTCTCTTATAATCCTTAATTTAATATATAGAACCACAACTATTAGGATTATTGCCGCTAATATCAAATTGATTATAACTTTTTTACTAGGTTTCTTCATAGCAATCTCCTTTTGTAAAGTTATGTGGTATTGACTTTAATATCACATTATAGCTTCCATAATACAAAATAAACTTTTCCCCTAGTATGATTTGATTTAGCAACACTATATTCTTTCCTTTTATCAACTTGTTTATAAAACCAGAAGATATTATTAGTCCCTTAATGGTATAATCCGATGGATCAATAACTATATCCTCAACTACCCCTACTATCTCACCACATTTGTCTACTACATCCATACTTTTAATCTTACAAAAAGGAAGACCTTGCACCTTACTGAATTTATCAAATATCAAACTTTTATTTAGCGTTATTATATCTTGTATATTTATAAAGTTTTCTTTTTTTAACCCTCTTCTATTTACTTCAAAGCCTTTAAGTTTTCCATTGAAAAAATCAATATATATTTCTTTTATGGAACCTAGCTTTCTACCTTGTATATTATATGCATTCACATATTCAAAGTCTTTAATTCTTTGCATCTTCATCACCCTTAAATATTTAAGAGTAGTATTCACCAAAACAATTAAAATAATACCATAATTATGAAATTACTATATACTTACCAATCATCATTAAAAATTTCTTATTTGAAATCATGAAAACTTTCTTAGTAATTTTTAAGTGAAGTAGCCTGTTTTTATAATTTATAAAAAGTCTTTAAGATTAAATTGATTATCAATATACTTTTGTCTAAATTCATCTTCTAAAATGCTCATAGTTACTAAATCATAATATCTATGATTGAAATACCAGCCATCTCTCTTTATTCCTTCTTTTTTAAAACCTACTTTTTCATATAATTGTATTGCCCTTTCATTAAAAATCAAAGCTTCAAGTTCAATTCTATGGAGATTAAGCATACCGAACCCATAATGCAATGCTAGAAATAACGCTTCAGTTCCATATCCTTTGCTAAAATCCTCCTTCTTAAACATACAAATCCTGAGACCGCTACTTCTATTATTTCTATAAATATCGTTTATAACAACTTCGCCTACTATCTTCTTTGTTATTTTTGAAAATATAATAAAATCTACTCTGCTACTATCTAAAGATATATTTTGCAGATAGCTTTCTACATCTGTTTTACTAAACACCTGTTGTGTTCCAGTAAAAATTGTTGTTTCTATATCTCCTTCATTAAATGTCCTACAATATTCATCTTCATATTCTTTTCCTAGCTTTTTTAGAAACACCTTTTCTCCACTAAGTTCCAATAATTCTTTAACATTAATACTCTTTTTAATCATATTCCATCTCCCTATCCATTTATAAAACTTTTATCTAACTTATTGAATCAAGTAATCTACTTGTTATCTTTTGTACAAATTTCTTTCCTAAATACTCTAAGTGTAGTCTTCCATGTAAGTAAATTTTATTTTCACTAAATTTATACAGATGTAAGTCATATTAACCTATTTTTTTATACTTTCTTGTAAAGAAAAAAGTATTATAAATAAAAACATATTATTTATAATACTTTCTAAGCATCTTAGTTAAATTGTATAATGTGAGCAAAACAAGCTCAACCTCATCTATAATTCTGTATAGATTTCGAGCATTTTTCTAACAACTTTAAATAATTCTTATTTATATTTCTAAACAAAATAGATTCTACAAAGAATTCTATATGCTCATCCCCGTATTAAACTGACTGTTGTAAAGATTATAATAAAAACCTTTATTATCTATTAACTCATCATGATGTCCATTTTCAATAATTTCTCCATCTTTTACAACAACTATTTTATCAGCATTTCTAATTGTACTTAATCTATGAGCGATTACAAAAGTTGTCTTTCCCTCCATAAGCTTTAGCATTGCCTCCTGAATATGAACTTCAGTACGTGTGTCAATGGATGAAGTTGCTTCATCTAAAATAAGAATAGATGATTTAGCAAGTACTGCTCTTGCAATGGCAAGCAGCTGTCTTTGTCCCTGAGATAAATTACTTCCATTATCAGATAACACTGTATCATAACCTTCAGGTAGTTGTTTTATGAACAAATCCGCATTTGCAAGCTTTGCAGCATTTTCAACTTCACTATCAGTTGCAGTTATTCTACCATATCGTATGTTTTCTCTTACTGTATCTGAGAAAAGAAAAGTATCCTGAAGTACTATTGATATTGTTTTCCTAAGACTTTTTCTTCTTATACCTTCAATATTCATTTTATCTATGGCTATCTCACCACTGTCTATATCATAAAATTTATTTAATAAATTTATAATAGTTGTTTTACCTGAACCAGTAGGTCCTACAATAGCTATTGTCTCTCCTTTTTTAGCTTTAATATTAATACCTTTTAGTATAGCTTTTTCTTTATTATATGAGAAATGAACATCTTTTAAATCTACTTCACCATCAATACTCTCTATTATCTTAGCATCCTTTAAGTCTTGTTCTGGCTTTTCATCTAATACTTCAAATATTCTCTCAGCTCCTGCTAGCGCAGATTGGATACTATTGAATATGTTTAAAATCTCATTGATAGGCCTTGTAAAATTCCTCATATACAGGATAAACGTAAGCACAATACCTACAGTAATATGCGCTCCATGAAGCATAAGGTATCCACCACTTACTGCCACAACTAAATACGTTAAGTTATTTACAAAATTATTTACCGGCCCCATAATTCCAGATAACCCCTGAGCGAATATAGCACTTTTAGTAAGTCTTTTATTTATTTTAGAAAATTCCTCTTTTACATGTTCTTCTTTAGAAAAAAGTAAAATTGCTTTCTGACCAGAAACCATTTCTTCAATATATCCATTTAAATTACCTAATTCCTTCTGTTGAGTTATAAAAAAGGGCTGAGTTTTACTTACTACTAGTTTTGTCATGACAAACATTATAGGGGTTGTTAAAAGTCCTACCAAGGTCAGTATTGGACTTAAAATTAGCATAGCTATTAGCATCCCTAATATATTAATCACACCAGAAAATAGCTGAGTTATATTTTGAGAAAGAGTAGTATTTATGTTGTCCACGTCGTTAGTAAGTCTACTCATCAAATCTCCACTAGAATGAGAATCAAAATACTTTAAAGGTAAGTTCTGCATGGTTTTAAATAAATCTTTTCGTATATCAGCGGAAGTCTTTTGAGCTATGTTTACCATTATTTTATTTTGAATATACGTTGAAGCTATACCAACGATATAGATGTAGCCTAGAATTATACAAATCTTTAAAAGTCCTTGCATATCACCTTTTTCTATAAAATTATCTACCGTGTATCCATTAAGCCTTGTACCAGTGATAGTTATTAAAGTAGTTATAATACAAAGTATAAAAACAACCACCATAATTTTTTTCTTATCCATTAGATATGATAAAATTCTTTTTACAGCCCCGAGTGGATCTCTAAGTTTTTCAGACTTTTTGTTAAACCAGTTCATGTGACCTGGTCCCCCTGGTCTAACTACTGATAATTCTTTATGACTAGGCATTTAATACAACCTCCTCTCCAAGCTGTGAGATAGCAATACTTCGATATATCTCACTGATATTTAGAAGTTCTTTATGAGTACCCATTGATGATATTTCCCCATTATCAAGAACAAGAATCTTATCTGAATCCATTACTGCCGAAATTCTTTGTGCTATGATTAGCACAGTACTTTTTTCCATTCTTACATTTAATGCTTTTTGTAGCTTTGCTTCAGTTGCCATGTCTAAGGCACTAGATGAATCATCCATTATTAATATATTAGGATTTTTTATCAACGTTCTTGCTATAGAAAGTCTTTGTTTCTGTCCACCAGATAAATTTTTACCTCTTTGCTCTACCACACTTTTATATCCGGTCTCTTTAGCCGTAATAAACTCATTTGCTTGTGCATCCTTAGAAGCACTCTCCATCATATTAAAATCACACTCTGCAGCACCAAACTTTAAATTATCTTCAATAGTTCCTGAGAAAAGTATGCTTTCTTGAAGCACAACTCCAATCTTTTCTCTTAAATCCTTCATTTTTAATTCCCGTACATTTACACCACCAATTAAAACCTCACCAGAAGTAGCGTCATATAATCTTGGTATAAGGCTTACAAGTGAGCTTTTACCTGCACCTGTGGCTCCTATTATACCTATCTTTTCTCCTTCTAAAACTTTAAAACTTATGTTTCTAAGAACATGCTCACTATTATCATTGTATTTAAACGATACATTTTTAAATTCTATATCGAAGTTTTTTATTTTCTTAGAATTGTTTTTCTCTTTTATAGAAGATTTAGTTTCTAATACTTCATTTATTCTTTCCGCAGATGCCGTAGCTCTCGAAAAGCTTAGAACTCCCATTATTACCATCATGAGAGAGTTCATAATTTGAATAAGGTAATTTATAAAAGCCATTATTTTTCCTATCTCAATTGATCTTTTAAAAACCATATTTCCGCCAAACCATAAAATGCAAATTATACTTACATTCATTACAAAGGTTACTATAGGCCATAATATAATATTCATATTCTGAGCTTTGACACTCTTGTCCATTAAATCATCATTAACCTCATCAAATCTTTGGCATTGTTTTTCCTCCATATTAAAGGCTTTAATTACACGAACTCCTAGTATATTTTCACGCATTACTACATTTATCTTATCAATCCTTTGTTGAACAGCTAAAAACAACGGAAAAGACTTCTTCACAATAACCATAACTGAGACCAACAAAACTGGCACAGCCCCTAAAAATATAAATGATAACTTTATGCTAAGAGCTACTGACATCACGATACCGCCAATACACATAAGAGGGGCACGAACCATCATTCTTAAGGCCATTAGCATCATATTTTGAATCTGAGTAACATCATTAGTTAACCTTGTAATTAGAGAAGAAGTCTTAAACTTATCGATTTCTAAAAAAGATAAGGTTTGTATTCTGTCAAAAAGCCCCTGTCTAACCTTCTCCCCCATGCTCATAGCTGCCATTGATGCAAAAATCGAACAAGCACTTCCACCAATTAGCCCAATTAGAGCTACTAATAACATCTTTGCTCCAACATTAAAAACATAAGAAAGATTCCCGTTAGCAACTCCAATGTCTATAATGTCTGCCATTAGTTTAGGTTGTGTAAGATCCATTGTTACTTCTAAAAGCATTGCAATTGGTGCTATCACTGCCCATAAAATCGCTTTGCCTTCTAAAAATTTTAAAAGCTTTCTCATCACTTCTTATCTCCTTTTAGCAAATTTTCATGTAATTGAATTAGTATCCTCTCCGCATCTAATATATCTTGTGTTGAAAAACCTGAAACGCATATTTTATCTAGACTTTCAAACACATTTCTTACTTCCTTTTGCTTCACCTTACCTTCCTCAGTTAAAAAAACATTTAATATTCTTTTATCATTAGCATTTTGCGTCCTATGAATAAGCCCAGCCTTCTCCATATTAGTTAAAAGACTAGTTACTGTTGCAGGCTCTATATTACAGCTACTTGCAATCTCTCTTTGAATGCAACCATCATTGAGGTAAAGATAATCTAATATCTTTGGTTGTCCTTCAGTCAATCCAATACTTTGAAAAGCCTCGTGAGCTTTTCTTCGGTGAAGCTTAGATAATTTTATAATCAATTTATGTAATTTCACAGCCTCTAAGTCTCTTTCCAAACTATTCATCTATAGCCCTCCAAACAAAAATATAATAGTTAGACATCTAATAATTAGATATCTAACTATTATATTTTATCATATTTGTTAATTTATGAAACTATTACTTTCATTCTAAAATTTTTTATTTTTAATAGATTAGTCTTAAATTCTTTTTCTATAAAAATCTACGGAACATACTCTTATCAGTACCTAGGTACTAAATCAACAAATTATTTCATGAATTAAAAGTTAATGGACTACCAATATTAGTTTTTTGAATTTTGAAAATATTATTCTTATACTAATACTTTCTCCCTATAGTCTCTTCATATTAACTCATTTATTTTAATTCACTGTAAAACCTCATGCTAGTAAATCGATCTCATTAAATCGTATCTTTTAAAAATGTATTGATGATATAATCAATTTGTTCATCATACAAGGATACTATTTTACCGTATTGAAGACCAACCAAAATAAAATCATTATTTATATTGAGTCTATTATTAGGTTCCAAATTAGAAATACTCTCTCTTTTACATATAGCAGCAAAAGAATCTTCATTGAAAAACATTTTCATGTACCCATCCATTAAGGTATTCAGTATCTCTATTTGCTCCATTTCATAAATATATGGCTCTTTATTAACCTCACATACAATAACTTTCATTACTCTCCCCCTCAGGTATAAATATTTATTTGTACTACAGGGACAGTAGTCCATCAACAGTGTTGGCTTATTTTTTCTATAAAACCAACATATGTAATATTATCAAAAGTCATGTAAAATTAAAAAGTCAATATATTCCAAGTTTTCGCTTTAGATACCATAAATTTTTATATTTTCCTTTATGGAAAAAACAGCTTAAATTTCCCTTAAGTAATCTAAGCTGTTTTTGTACTTTAACAAATCTATTCAATTTAATTACCTTGAAGTATGTAACCATACTTTTCTCTTACAAATTTTAGAATAGTTTGAGCTATTATACTATGACCTTCTTCATTTGGGTGTATTCCGTCAATACATAAAAATCTGCTATAATCTATATATTTAAGAAATTCAGATCTTACATCAATTATAGTAGTCATTGTCTTTTCTGCCACTTCTTTTATGGTATCATTATAAAGATTATGCCATTTATAGATTCTATCTTCATTTCCAAGCCACTTTAATATGTTACCTTCAAAATTTTTATCTTCTCTTGTAATCCATTTAAAATATTTCTCAGAATCTAGCGGTGGTAAAGTCATTAATATTGGAGTTGCCCCTGAATTCTTTACTGTTTCAATCATATTAAGTAATATATTCTTAAAGGTTGGTATATCTGTATTAGGCTCATGTTCTACATTAGGATTTTCGGCTACATCCTTCCAATTAAAGTCACAATCATTTCCACCAAATTCTATAAGAACTATATCTGGTGATTTTTTTATCACATCACTATAGATCTTACTTATTCCTCTTTTTATTGTATTTCCGAACTTTCCAGCATTATATACAGTTCCATTTATACTACTGCTTACTAAGTTTACAAAACAGTCTTTTATATTTGTATATCTTGACTTGTCACAATCGTATACTACTCCTCTAGTTATAGAATCTCCATATACAACCACACTATAGTTCTCTTTATATTCCATACAATTCACCTCTTAAAATTATAATTATCCTTTAGATATCCAACTTATAATAAACTTATATTTTCAAACTCTCTTATCAAAAATCAGGATAGTTTTGAAAATAGTTTTCAGTTTGAAGTGGTACATCTTTAATACTGTTCTGCAAGTTTTGATATTTGAGTTTCTCTATTACTAAGCCATCTATTAAATATTTCTAAGATCTCCTCTAAGTTCTCAGCTCCACCAAAACCTTTAAATATTTGGTTTTCTTTAAAACATCGTACCCAGTTATTTGAGCTTTTATGTATATCTACTGGATCAAAGATTTTACCTTCATATTCTGTATTAAACAAATCTATAAATACATTCCAATTTCCATCTTCAGCCGTAACTATTTGAATTCCAGTTCCAAGCCCACACTTTTTATTTTTTTTATATAAATCTTGAAGAATATCTATATTTATCATAAAGTTTCTCCTCTATTGAACAAATTTTATTTTATATAAATATTGTATCATGTAATCTAAAATAGTCAATACGTAGTTTGTAAAACTACGTAAAATTATATTTATGTTTAAATTTGTTGATTATCAAACCGTAATGATTATATAATAAGCAAAAAACATGTTGATTATCACTAACCAACATGCTTCTACTAACAGTCTATATTTTTATAGTAATCTCTGAATTACTTGTCCAATTATCTTTAGTCCAAGCTTTATTTCATATTCTTCAAGATTTGCTATACATAGCCTTATATGTTTTGCGTTATTCTCTTCTTTGATAAAAAACGTAACACCTTCATCTACATAAACATTATTCTTATTTAAGCACTCAATTAATATCTTCATATTTATGCCATCAGGTATTTTAATCCAAATAAAAAATCCGGTTTTAGGTATAAATATTTCACTTTGAATAACTTGCTCTAAATTTAAGGAAGTAATGCACTTTTTTACGAATTCCATCTTTTTCAAGTATCCTAACTTAACTTTTCTTACATGATTACTAAGCATTCCACTTTTAATAAAAATCTCTAAAGCTCCCTGAGAAAGCACAGAAGTATTTAAATCATAGCATGTTTTGTATTTAAGAAATTCTTTAGTCAAGTATTTAGGAAGTATAGCTGCCCCTATTCTTATTCCAGGCATGAAGGTTTTAGAAAAACTTCTCACATAAATGACTCTTTCGTATACATCATAATAGTACATTGATAAATTTTTATTATTCACATTTATATCTGCCAAGTAATCATCTTCTATTATATAAACATTATACTTTTCAGCTAAATCAACTATTTTTCTTTTTTCTTTTTCCGAATAACTGGTTCCTAATGGATTATGAAATCTAGGTATAGTATAAAAAAACTTAACATTTTCATTCTTAAAGATTTTCTCTAATTTCAATAAATCTATTCCATTTTTATCTCTTTCTATTCCTATTAAATCCACCCCTTCAAGCTCAATAAGTTTTTGTATAACCCCATAAGTTGGTTGCTCTACTAAAATAACTTTTTTATTATTAGAAAAATTCATTTTGCATAGTATACTTAAGGCCTGTTGAGCTCCAGTAGTAATAACTATATTTTCATAAGATGAAAATATCTGTTCCTTTTCTAGATATTCACAAAGATTAATTCTTAAAGATTTTAATCCCTGAGCTTCACCATAAGAAAACAAACTTTGTTTATAATTTTCCACTGCCTTGTTTATGCAGTGATTAAATTCTTTATATGGAAGAAGCTTATTGTGTGGAAATACCTTTGTAAAATCAATCTTTTCACCTTCTATACTCTCATGTTCTAATTGCTCCACTAAATAATATCCACTTTTAGGAATTGAGTATATCATATGCTCAGCCTCTAATTCGGAATAGGCCTTTATTATAGTTGATTTGTTGCAATTATGCTCTTTTGCTAGAACTCTTATAGCAGGCAATCTTTGTCCTTGCTTTAGCTTCTTTTCTTTTATCAAATCTTTTATGTACAATTTAATAGCTTCATACTTTTTTTCCATAAACCGCACTCCTTGTTACTTAAATCTTAATATAAAATATATCTTTGTACCAGTACAAAAGCATCTTTTATATAATTGTACCGCTTATTATTTAATATTATAATTTCAGCAAATGAAGTTTTTATATAAAGGAGTTCGCATGAATATTAAGAAAAAAGCCTTATTATATCTTATTCTAGCATCAATACTATGGAGTATTGGTGGACTTTTTATAAAATTGATACACTGGAACCCAATCGCCATTGCTGGTGCCCGAAGTGGAATTGCGTCGTTAGTAATGCTGCTTTATTTAAGAAAACCTATAAATATAAAAGATAAAACCAAATTATTCGGAGCATTAAATTATTCATGTTTATTTATTTTATTTGTTACTGCCAACAAATTGACTACTTCAGCTAATGCTATATTACTGCAATTCACAGCACCAATATGGGTTGTTCTATTTTCAAAAAAATTTTTAAAGGAAAGCATAAAAAATTATGATTTGTTAACAATCTTTTTTGTCTTTATAGGAATGATTCTTTTCTTTTTAGGCAATCTTAACACTGGAAATATGCTCGGAAACCTTTTAGCAATTTTAAGCGGTGTCGCTATGTCTGGAGTTGTTATTTTCTTAAAACTCCAAAAAGAAGGCTCCCCTACAGAAATGGCACTGTTAGGAAATATAATAACCTTTTTAATAGCTATACCATTTTTTCTTCCTTTTCTACCAACCCTACAAAATGTTCTAGCTTTATTAGTACTTGGAATATTTCAGGTAGGTATTTCCTATATACTTTACACAAATGCAGTTAAATATGTATCCCCTATAGAAGCTATACTAATTCCAGTACTTGAGCCTCTATTAAATCCAATTTGGGTATTTATTTTTACTAAAGAAGCTCCTGGATTCAATTCACTAATCGGTGGATTAATTGTAGTACTAAGTATTACGTTAAGAGAAGTCTATATTCATAAAAAATTATAAATAAAAGCTGTAACCTATGGGTTACAGCTTTTTTATATAATTCTATAAATTATCGCTTAAAAATCGCAGCTTTATTTCGTTATGAAATTCTCTTCCACCTTCATGACCATTAAAAGGAGATATTTTTTAGATTTATGGAATTAGTATTTATCTGCAATTACACCAAAGATACTTGCTTTTATATGTGGATTATTTTTCAATACTTTAAGTTGGTCCACTGACCCAGTAACCACTATTCCTCCAGTTTTTATGACCTTTGAATCATACTTTAGAGCACTATTTGAATCATTTTCCTGCACTATATTTAGTTCTTTTTTTAAATAGTTCACTTCATCACTCTTAATAGCATTTAATTCATTCTTACTATAATTATTTCTGTATAAACTTTCTACAAATTTATCTACAGGCTTATCAAGCTTATACCCATTTAGATCTATAGCTTTTATCCCAATAGCACTATCTTCAGAAACCACACGTCTAAACAATCCATCTTTTCTCGTACCATTATAACCTTCTCTTATATTTTTTGTATCACTTTCATCACTTTTCACTATATTTTTCTTCTGCTCATCAGAAAGAGTATCCACCCAATACCAGGTTATATCTACGCCTTTTGGAATCATCCCATTTACTTCTTCTATTGAATAGTACTTATCAAAAGATAAAGCTACCTCAGCTATTTTTTTATTATCTACTTCGTCTAACTTTTGCAGATCATTTCTATACAAATCCTTGTAATCACTAAAAGGATAGAAAAACATCATCTTTCTTTGACCAAGAGAGTTAAAAAAATCTACCTCCTTAAGCTGATCATGAAGACTTTCTGGGGTTATTGTACTTACTCCTTTTCCTAAAATATTAACATGCGCTTCTTGTTCTCTCTCTGTTATAAGATTTTCTTTTAAGTTGAATTCTCTTTCAATAGGCTCAGTTGCAACTACATTTTGCCCTATAACTTTATAGGTGTCATATTTTAGATTTGCAGAAAGAAATCCTTTGTTATAAGCTAACTGACCTAAATATCTATTAGGATGCATTATTTCGTATTCTTTTTCTATATCCTCTGCTACACTACTCTTTTTGTCTAATAGCTTCAAATCAATTCCATTGATTGTGGTCTGAACTTTTGCATCTATATTTTTTATTACTACTTTAGTTGCTACCATATACAATATAGATGAAATAATTGCAATGATAATAGCAAAGATTCCTATTGATTTTAGTTTTGCCTTCAATATAACCTTTCTAGTGTTCTTATTTTTAACATCAAACAAATCATCAATTTTGTTTTCAAAATCATCTTTCATAATTCAATTCCTCCCAAACTTTTATAAATTGCTTACGGGCTCTAAACAAATAATTTTTCACAAGATTCTCATTTATATCTAGCAGAGCCCCGATTTCCTTATAACTTAAATCCATATCATATTTAAGCAAAAGTAAATTTTTGAACACAGGTTTTAAGTTATCCATTACAACTGAGATTTGTCCGCTAATCAAACTATTAATAATTATAGCTTCGCAATCCTCTTCACTAGCTAAATTGTTAAGAAAAGTACCATCATCCACATTTGCAGAAGGATATCTTGCACCTTTCCTACACAAATCATAAAATTCATTTAGTGCCACTCTAAATAACCAAGCATCAACTTTTTTAATGTCAATCCCAGCTAAATTATTTATTAGCTTTATAAAGCAATTTTGAACAATATCTTCAGCATCATGATGATTGCATCCATTCTTAATTAAATATTTATATACTATAAGAAATTTTTCTTTTAAGACTTTGTTAAGTTCTTCATTGTACATCACTTTCTCCTAGCTAAATTTGAAAATACTTCACACTAAACTGCATGCATATTAGTTTTTTGAGTCTACATATAAATAACGCTCAATAGTCTAAAATGTTAGCAGTTAATGGCAAAAAAATTATAACATTATTTTATTTTATAGGACAGGCTAGATTTTTATTTAGTAGCCATTAAAGCAATGTGTTGAAATTAAGCTATTAGTCATCCGACGCTTTAATGAGTTTACGCATAATTATTCACAGCTTTCATTGAATTATATTTTTCTAAAAAACAAAAATACACCGTATTACTCTTATAAGAATAATACGGCGTTGAAATATTCTAAACATTACACTTTATATATTTTTTTACTTCTAAAAACTTATTATCTAGTTTGCTTCTTTAACACAACTTGCTAAACAGGTGGGCTAAGCCTTGCTATTAATTATTTGATAAAATTTTATATTCATATAGCTCTTCATTTTCTTCTTCATCAATAACAATCCCAAGTAATAATCCATTATTCTTCTCTATAATCTTTTTCGATCCTAAATTGTTTGTATTACAAGTGACTACTGGCTCTTCTATTCCAATTTCTCTTGCCTTTTCAATGGCTTGTCTTAATATTTCTGAACCATACCCTTTATTTCTAAAGCTAGGTGATATATCATATCCTATATGCCCAGCTCCCTTTATTTCCTCATGCCTCACCCTAACTACTCCAACAACATTATTATTATCTAGTAGCCAATAATTTGTGGTTCTTACTGAATCCTCAGGTACATCAATACCCTCAGAAAGCTTATATAATTCTTCCAAGTACTCATCAAAATTTTCTATTGCTTTCTTATATTTTTCAAAGTAGTAATTATCCTCTGTATTTTTATAAGAAAACGCATACTCTTGAAAGCTCTTTTCATAATCCTTGCTAGGCAATACTAAAGTTGTTTCTTTCATACATAACCTCCATTTTATTTAAATTAACTACTTATCGTTTTATCGTAATTATATCATGATTATACAGATTTTTATGTAATTCAAGCTTAAGATTAAATTGCTTTTTATATCAATTTTATATTTATTAATCTTACTAAGACAAAAAGCCCTATATTCACGAAATATAGAGCTTCAAACTTATTATTATAGATTTAATTGTCTAACTGGCCGCGCTTCTATATAACCTCTATAGCCCATTGGTGCAAGCTGAAATCTTGGTGCTTCTTCGTCAGCCCATTGAAAGCCATAAACCTTAGGATCATATTTTTTCATTGTATCCCATAGCTTACCTATTTCCTCACCAAAGTTTTCATCATCATAAGGAGTTCCTTGAAAAACCATCATTTTACATGGTGGTAGTTCTATCAAATCGAATCCTTCTGGTATTTCACCAGAGTACGTAACTGGCACCTCAACTCCTTGGCAATATTCTGAAGTACCAGCCTTACGTAACCCCATAGGTAGCCACATCCCAATAGGCTCATACAAAGCTTCTTTTATTCCACAAAGTACATCCCACACTTCACAACCTACTTCTTCACAATACTCAAAATAGTGAGTAGCTTTGATACCTCTCTTTAGTATTACCTTTCTCTCTGGACGGTCAACTACTTGAACAAAAACAGTATTTGAGCTTTGATTTTCAGCCATAATATTCACTCCTCTTTCAAATGTAAGGTAATTCCCACGGATATTTTCTGGTATAAAGAACTTAATTAGCGGTTGCTTATTACAGTAATTGCTTGGAGTAATTCCAAACTGTTTTGAAAAGGCTCTTGTAAAACCTTCATGAGAATCAAATACAAAATCAAATGCTACATCAGTAATTTTATTTTCTTTGTTTCTTAACATTAATGCAGCCTTTGACAATCTAGCAACTCTGATATAATCAAAAGGTGTCTTACCAGTGATTTCTTTAAATATTCGAGCAGCATACCAAACTGAATATTGAGCTTCTTTTGCCAACATATTTAATGTAATTGGTTCGTTAATATGGTCTTCAATATAATTTACCATACGAGCAACAGCACTTTTCTTCTCCAAATTCTCCATGCTCTCACCTCCTAAAATAAGGATATCATGGAATAAGTCCCTCTTACTTGACCTGTGTTGTCAATCTTACACTCTAACACTAACCTTTTTGTTTCTCTGATAACTCTTTGAAAAGTTCTATTAGTTTTGGGTGAAAATCATCAAAAGTAGGGTATTTTTCTCTGTTATTTTCATATTCTTTTAGTTTCTCAGTAATTGCATTTATATAAATAAACTTATTTGAACATACAACATAACACTTAGCGATGTACTGAATGAAAATCCATTCATCATCATTTCTTTATATAGATTTACAACCTGTTCTTTATCATATTAAGAGAAATATCCTTTGATATCCCTTTCGATATCTCGTGTACCCGCTTGTACAACAAGTTTATAACTTTGTTGATAATTCGTCATATTTGAAAATTGCGAGACAATTTAGGCTGACTCCAGAAAGCATCCTATAAATTGGAACTGTTCACTTTGCATACTGCATATTTTTAACAGTGCTACTTTAACTGCTTCCTCATGACAAGACCTTGTTCAGTCTCAAAAAACAAATGAAATTCATTTTTTTTATACATATCAAAATGACCGCCAAAATCTGATGATTGATAAGTAGATTCTTTGTATGGGTATGCCTCCACAAAGTCAAAATCATCCTGAACCGCATCCTTACACACACGCTCCAAAAGCAGCGTGGCAATGCCTTTTCTTTTCATCTCCGGTGCAATAACGAAACAAAATATGGATTTCACCTTGATGCCTGTGTTAGATTCCTCCAAAGGTACATAATCCATAAATCTTCGCCAACTAGCACATTTCAAACAATCTGATTTCGTATTGGCGTTGCACCATCCAACGACCTTATCACAACTATAAGCAAGATAACCTTGAATATTATTCTCTTTAACATATTGTAAGGCACATTTTCTTCTTTTCTCTGCTGTTGAAAAATCTTTGCCATCATAATCATCATTACACCAACACACACAATAGCATTTATTCTCATCTACATTGTCATCGTGTGGCGTAGTGTCAAAAAAACGTATGTAATCTTCTGCAAGCTCTGGTATCAACTTACGTATCTCAATATCCATTCATTTACCTCCGTTAATATAAATAATATACAACTCAAATTTCTATTTATCAGAAAAATTTTATGATAACCACTAATTCGCAGTTTTCTACTGAAATACATTAAATTTCTGAGGTTAGCTACAATTCAGCAAATTAATATCTAGTATCAAAGATTCCTCAAATTGAGGTCTTTATAAGCGTTTCATTTTTACCTTATCATATTTCTATATTCAATCCATCATATGCAAATTCTATATTGTCATAATTCTTTGCTTTTTCCAAATAATCATCATATGACAATCCCCAGTCCTCCTCTAAATGAGTCATAATAACCTTATTAGCGTTATACTGTTTTTTTAGTTCAACAATTTCATCCATAACAAACATATATTTTCTCATTTCATTATTGCTATCAATAATAAAATTATTTTTTGCTACATCTGAAGTTATTGTATCTCCAATTATCAGCAAATCAGCATTATTAAATAAATCTTCATCTGGAAAAGGTTTTACATTACATGGTGCATAAATAACCTTTTTATCCTTCTGCTCAAATACAAATACTGAGCTAATCTTATTACTAACTGGTATGATTGTAATTTTTATATCATTTATAATTAGTTCTCTATCAACAACATTTATTTTTATTAAATTATATTTTTTTTCGTAATTCTCAACATAGGGCCCGAATTTATTTTTTATTGATCTTATATCTTCAATTACATAATCTAAGCCAAACACATTTATAGTTTTTTTATTTTTAATTCCAACTGATAATTCACACCAATTTCCTTTTATCTGTTCAAAAACTCTCATCCCTAGAGTATGGTCTGGATGCCAATGGCTATAAAGCACATTATCAATACTCTTTATATCAAATTTATTTAGTGAACTATTGATATCTTCCGGAGTATCAATCAACAAATTTATATCCTCTATAAATAACGAACATCCAAAACGAGAATATGGCGTTCCCTTCTCCCTAGCTTCCTTACATACTCTACAGCTACATGTTGCTCTAGGTATTGACGTACATCCTCCAGAACCTAATACTTTAAATTTCATTTAACTTACCTCCAATAATTCTTTTAATCAAGCATAAGCTTTTTCTATATGTTCTCAATCTTTCTAACTGCTTATTTTCCACTACTAAAATACTTCATTTCATAATGAGTATCTGTTATTGATTCAACTTTAAATCCAATTCTTTCATAAAGTTGCCTTGCACGAATATTATCAATAAAACATCCAATAGTAAAGCTTTTACTTTCTTTAATTGCCTGTTCAATAATATTGCTTATTATATCAAATCCAATACCGTTACCTTGATATTCATGAATAATATGAACTTCTACAATATTAACATTTGATATATTATCATTTATCTGTATAAATCCAATCAGAGGAGTTTTAAAAATAGATTCCGGATTGAAGTGGCTCATCTTTAATTATGGTTTTCTCGCAAGCTGTAAATCAATGGTATCATATATTGTGATTTGATCCCCTAGATTATCAATAGCTTCTTCAATTTCTGAAAAGAATCTTTTTCTAGTATTTTGTTCAATCGCAATATGGTCGGAATAAGTACCGAGAAGTGATATGTATTCTTTTGCACTAAAAGACCTTGTTCTATGATATAATTTGTAGCTTATATCAACAAATCCATATTTCTGTGCTATATCTGCACGTTTTTTTGCATCATCCTCACTGTACTCATTAGGACCAAGCGAACCAGGCATATATACAGAATATATTTTTTGTAATGCCTCATGAATTTCTTCTCTGCCTTTATCCTTATATGGATGGTTAGCGAAACGAGCAAAGACTCCGCCACTTTTTAGTATTTCATAAACCTTTTTGTATCCGATTTCTTCTGGTATCCAGTGAAACGCAGATGCAGAATAAATTAGATCATATAAATTATTGTCACACACGAAATCTTCAAATTTTCCTGTTACAGCTGAGAATTCAGGAAACTCCTTGAATTTTTGACGACATAATTCAGCCAAATTTTCACCATATTCTACAGCAGTTAATTTACACCCAGTTTTTAAAATTGGTAGTGTTGCCTGTCCTCCACCAATACCAATTTCGATAACATTACTGGATTCATTAATTGGGATATACTTAAAAATATCTTCGTACAGCTCTGAAACATATCCTGGTCTCATTTTTTCATACTTTTCGGCTTCTGTGTTAAACGTCCATTCCAATCCTTTGATTATTGACATAATTCCACCTCCATAATAAATAGTCTTTTATTCGCAATCAAATACCATTCTGTGTCAATTACAATAATCATACCATATAATACCAATTGCTTCTAGGAATACCGTTTACCGAAGGCTGTTTCAAAATAATTTTTCCACTTCATTATTCAGTTGCCAAAGAATATCATTCGTATTTTTAGTTTCCTCAGTTATGTCGCATTTTTCTTGAATTACGACGTAAAAACACTGCAAAACTCAATTGTGAATAATGCAGTGTTTTTTTATTAAGTATTCGTTTTTTATTTATGTGACGTTAAATAAAAAATGCGTATTAGATTAAGGGAAATTGAAGTTCAGTTATATACTCATCTGGATTACTTGTTGCCCACTCACCCTTATGGTATATTTCACGAACTGGTCCGCTTATCTTATAATTATTTTCCTCAATCCATTGGTTTATAGCTTTGTAAGTTTCACCTATTGTATTAAATGAACCATGGTGAACAACGCAAGCCATTTTATCTACTGCAGGCAATTCATAAACTTTGACAAAGTCACTTTCGGCAGCGAATTTTGTAACAGGTTCAACAACTTCTATCTCCCAAGTTTCTGTCATGTCCCAATTCCAGGTTGAATTATAGTACAATATCATGCAGGGAATGGTACGCTTAATTTCTGACCTGGCTATAAAGCTATTAACCGCTGACCACATCTTTCCGGCTTCCTCGAAGTCACCTTTATTAATCTTCTTTCTCATTGAGGCAACTAGTATAGGTTCAACTCTTTTTATTGTTATATCATTCATAATCGGCACACCTCCGTTTTTAATTAGAAAAATATTGGTTCTAAGACGGTTGAGCCTTTCAGATTCATTTTTCAGTGCTTCTTCAAGTAATTCTGCTTTACCTTCAAGCATTAAAATTATCGAATCAACTGAAGGAAGACTATGTAAAATTCGAGCTATTTCACCAAGTGAAAATCCAGCATCTTTCAAAGCCATAATTTTATTTACGGTAACAAGTTGAAGAGCACTATAATATCGGTAGCCTGTAAATTTGTCAACTTGTTCAGGTTTTAGAATTCCTATTTCATTATAATGATGTAGAGTATTGATAGATAATCCACTTAGATTCGAAAATTCACCTATCTTAAACATATAGCAACCTCCATCTTAAGGCTTACAGGTGTGCACCCCTGTCGTCTATCTTGATTATAAAGTAATGGGTAACCATAGAGTCAATACACAAACTAAAAGAATTTTAATTTTTTATTCTTTTGAGACACAATATTCTACCATTCTGTATTAATCACCATTAATTGTACCATATGATACCAATTAGCTCTATGAAAACCGTAGACCGAAGGGGGTTTTAAAATATTTTTTCACTGCATTATTCAATTTTCAAAGAGCATTGTTCGTATCGTAAATTTCACAAGTTACGTCGTCTTTTTTCCATAGCAAGACGTAAAAACACTGCAAAATCCTAACTAGAATGGTGCAGTGTTTTAATTAATTATTCGTTTTTATTTATGTGACGTTAAATAATAATATTGTGTACTAATTAAGCAATATCGACCTTTGTTTTTTACTTATTTTTCTCGCACTTATCTACCACTATATATGTGTTTTTATAAAATGGAACCCATGTTCTCCAAATCGTTTCAAAATCATTTATTGATATTTTGCGGTTATAGTTTCTTTCGTTACAATTAATTGTGAACTTCAAAGAATCTGCTAAATATATATATTCTTCATCATAGCCTACAACAGGAACGTAATGTAAATACCTTTTATCCGGAAACACCTTTACAAGAGTAATTATTGGTGTCCCATTACTTATTTGTTTTTTCAATGTATTTATATTTCCTTTGAAAAATGACGCATTATAGTTATTTCTTTTAAAATATTTAATTATTCCTTTAGGGCTTATAGTCCCATCAACTAATTTTTTAGGATAATTTTTATAAAGTTCATTTCCATCTGCTTCTATTCCAAAATGTCTTAAAACAAATGCACTAGAAAATGCTGCACATTCATTATTATTTTGAATACATATCCTGTTTAATGATTCAATAAAAAACGATTTTGGAATCTTACTTATATCAATTAAATCTTCTTGTGGAAATAAATAATAATATGAAATTATCACAATCAAAATAATAACTATATCAAATAAAAAAAATTGCAACATATGCTGTATCTCCTCTCATAAAAAGTATAATCAATTTTTAATTCGTATAAAGAAGATAACTATTTCCATTATTGATACCTCCGTTTGATACTACATAATATATTCTTTGGTTATTCATTAGTTACACAATATATTACTGAGATGCATTAGATTTCTCAGGTGGGCTAATATTTCACAAATTAATCCCAAGTATCAAAATATCCTCCGGAGTATCAATCAACAAATTTATATCCTCTATAAATAATGAACATCCAAAACGGGAATATGGGGTTCCCTTCTCCCTAGCTTCCTTACATACTCTACAACTACATGTTGCTCTAGGTATTGACATACATCCTCCAGAACCTAATACTTTAAATTTCATGTAACTTACCTCCAATAATTTTTCATAAGATTATTTTATAAGAATTCCTGCTCCTGTATACAGGTATGGAGTATCCCTCTCTAAGGTAAGCTTACCATTAAATTCGATAATAAAGTTCTCCCAAGTAACATTATCAGTACCATTACCATAGTAAGCTGATGAATTTAACATTTTCAATGTATTATCTTCATATTTGATAAGTATATAATGTAATGCTCTAGCAGACTTTTCCGAACCGCACATAATAATTGCATATTTATTAGCACCTGATTTAACTTTATCAATAACATTTATATTTTCAACAGATATGTTAAAGTCATTTGCAAGTTGTATAAACGGACTATTAGGTAATACACATAGATAAGAATCTGTATACCATATATCCCTTAATTGCTTGGACATCTTTTCTGGATCTGAACAAGCTTCATGAATTCCCATATTATTGGAACCTACTTGTATTTCCTTATAAATATTATCAACAAAAGTTCTATCATTTATATGTTGAGCTTTGTTGGTTTCCCATAAATAGTAAGCAATTGAATATGCACCGCAACACATACTACCTTTGGGTTGAGAAATGTATGGCTTCATAAAATCATCGACTTCCTCTCATTATATTACTTACATTGATAATCTTTCTAATTATATTGTAAGTATATATTATTTTTGTTCGTCATACCTTAAAAATCCATCTCTATTATGACCAATTATACCATATAAATCCAACTTATTTGATAAAAACTTAGCCGAAGGGTGTCTTAAAATAACTTTTTCACCTCAATATTCATTTTCCAAAGAACATTCTTATATCTTAATTCCGTCTCATTTTCTAATCAATTTGCATAAAATGATTAAATCCATGTAGATATCTTTCTTATATAATTTCTCTTGCAAAGGTTGTAATATATCACTTCTAGTAATATGAAGGAAAAACTTATTACTATATCACATCCAATAATCTGAAGATTGCTCAAATAATTTGCACCCTCAAAAGCAAGTGAATAGGTTATAGCTACAGGAATAGCTATGGTTGGAGCTGTAGCGAATATAACCTTTAATTCACCACATTTTAGTTTAACAAATTCATTTTCCATCATTCCTATCCTATATAGCTTTCTATATTGTTCTTTATCACTATCAAAATCAGAAAAAAGCTTTAATGATAGTATCACACAAATGCTTATAAGAAAGAATATTCCTAAAAAACTTAATAGACAGAAGAGTGTCTTTGCACCTTGATTATTTTCATTATAGCTGCTTACTCTTGAGGCAACTTGTAGATAGTATTTATCTTCATACTTAAGTTCAAAGTTGTTATTCTTTTCTTTAAATTTCTCTTGTAGAGTATTAACAAGTGGTTGAGTATTTTTCCAATCTTTAAAGTTATAAAGTTCTACCACACCAATATTTACATCTATAGAACTTTTTAACCTTAAGTAGTCGTTATTATTTAATATAATGCAACTGCTTAATATATATCCTGGTGCATTAAAATATGTTTTAAATATAACGTCTTGAATTTTAAAACTTTTATCAAAATCTCTAATTACTCTATCATGATTTATTTTATGTTCATCATTAATCCTCTCGCTCTTTTCTTTTTCACTCAGGTTATTTATTTGAAAAAGCCTTAAATATTTCCCTTCATCTACCGTAAACTTACTATCTAAAATTTTTTTCAATTCTTCATCAGCTATAATTATTGCTTTATCGTCTTTAGTTTCTATGAATTCTAATTCTTTGTGCTCAGTTACAACGTTGTTAGTATCTCTAATCAGTGTTTCTATTTCCTTTTCCGATATGCTATTTTTTCCGTTTTCTCTTATAAATGCTATATGAAAAGGATTATTTTCCTTTGCAGATTTATCTGCTGTCAGTATAAGATTTAAATAGAACCCATTAATAAATATAATAACTATTACTATTAGAGTTATTATGAATATTATTTTTTTAGTTTGTCCATATTTGTATCTTAGATTGCTTATAAGCAAAATATTTTTATGATAGTTAGCTCTCCTCCTACTTAATATATAGGAAATAAAGTTACCAAATTGATATATAAAAATATATACTCCTACAATAAGTGATATTGTACATGCAAGTAAAACATCTCCTCTACCATCGAACTTGATTAAAAGAGTAGTAAGTGATACCATAATTATTATAAGACCTATCATTCCTATATAAGGACTGTTTATTAGATTTTCATCACCAATCTGTGGAGTTTTTAATAAATTTATTATATTAAGCCTAGCCGTTGATATAATGGTTACGATAACTGATAAGGAGTATATCAATAAAAATATTCCTACGATGAAAATATAAGATATTACGTGAATATGAAAATGCAAATCTTTTACCCCAAGAATTTCACTAATTATCATAAAAAATAATCTAGAAAATAATGTTCCCGATATTACCCCCGCTATCACCGATCCGGCTGCAATAACACCATTTTCTAGTAATATCAACTTTCTTATATCTTTGACATCCATACCTAAATTCATAAATAAACCAAATTCTCTTTTCCGACCTTTTATAAATATTAAATAAGAATAATTTATAAATACTACTGAAAATATTATTAAAACCACACTTGGAATAATCATGATTTTTGATATTCCGTCTATTAGTTTAGTAGAGGTACTTATATCTTCATTAAATACTACAGTTGAATACATAAACATTAATACTATAGAAAAAGCATTGCACAGAAAAAAAGACAAGTAACCTTTTATGCTTCCTTTAAAATTTTTTATAACTATATCTTTAAAAGTCATTGCTGTCACCTCCCAAAACAGCAACATAATTCATAATTTCATTAAAAAACTCTCTTCTACTACCCTTTTTTATTGCTTCATAGATTACCTTTCCATCCTTTAAAAATATAATCCTATCACAATAGCTAGCAGCATATACATCATGAGTAACAAGTAGAATGGTATTTTTAAGTTCTTTGTTCATCTTTTGAAAACATTCCATTATAATCTTAGAAGATTTTGAGTCTAGGTTACCTGTGGGCTCGTCTCCAAATATCATTGTTGGTGAATTAATTATAGCTCTTGCTATTGCAACTCTTTGTTGCTGACCGCCCGAAATATTATACGGATATTTATTTGCTAGACTATCAACATTAAGTAATTTCATAATCTCTTCAGCCTTTTGCTCCACATTATCTCCTATACATTTATCTATAATCATCGGAAGAATTATATTTTCTTTTACTGTTAAACTATCTAAAAGATTAAAATTTTGAAAAATAAAACCTAGTTTCCTCCTTCTGAAAACAGCTAACTCATCTCTCTTCATGTCACTTATTTTTTTATCGCTTATTTTTACATATCCGCTGTTAGCTTTATCTACACCACTTAAAATATTCAGTAAAGTTGTTTTCCCACTACCAGAAGGCCCCATAATACCAACAAATTCACCATCACATATTTGTATATTCACATTACTTAAAGCTTCAGTAGAACTGTATCCTTTTTCTCCTCCATATATCTTACATATATCCTTTGATTCTAATATATACAAAAAAATCACTCCTTCCTTAACAAAATAATAAGTTATTAAAGACTTTAAACCTATTGATAAAACTTAAAATAACCTTACATTTTTGAAAGGTAAGAGATTCTTACTTCCGTTCCCTCTCCTGGCTTTGATTCAAGCTTAATATCATGTCCAAGTTTTTCTGCTATTGACTTGCATATATATAAACCTATGCCACTTGAGTTTCTATAACTTCTACCATTATCTCCAGTAAAAAACGGTTTAAAAATTCTCTTCAAATCATGAGATTCTATACCTACTCCTTCATCCTTTATAGTTAATACGGTATATTTCCCCATACTCATAATTGAAAAATAAACATTTTTACTCCTAGACTTATCTGCAGAATACTTAATAGCATTAGATATTATTTGAGATATCATAACCTCATTCCATTTATAGTCCGTTAATACATACTCAACTTCCTTACTAAAATTGATTACTGGAAACACTCTATTATAAATAAATTGATTTTTCTTATCATTTATTGATCTTTTTAAAGCTCCTATTATGTTTATTCCTTTAACTTCATAGTCACTTTCAAACTTATCTAACCGTAACAAAGTGAGTAACTGTTCTACGCAGTTAAAAAGACTTTCATTCTCCGTTCTTATATCATTTAATAACTTTTTGTCACAGCCTGTCTCTTTTGAGTACTTCTGAATAATTAGATCGATTACAGAGATCGGCACCTTCAGTTTATGTATCCATTGTGATAAAAATTGAGATCTTTTTTCAAAATCATTTTTTTGTTTAATTAACTCGTCTCTATACTCTTTTTCAATATATCTTATTGTAGCTTCAACTAATTTTTGTTCATTTGTAAAAGTATTAATTTTACACTGATGATCTCTATAAATTTCTTGCAAGCTTAAATTAAAAGCATAATACTTAAAAAACTCTATAGACATCACTAATATTAACAAGAACAAACTAATAGCTGTTGGATATAGTATCTCTATATTTTTCAGACCATTTATATTGAAAAAGGTAATAAGGCAAATAACATTTAAAAAGTACATAGTTAATATACAAAACTTATCCTCTATAAATTTTTTCACTAATCCTTTATTCATTTTTTTCACCCTTAGTTACTGAATAATCAAAAATATAACCAATACCCCTCTTAGTTTTTATTATATTCTCTATTCCAATCTCAGAAAATTTGTTTCTTAGCCTAGTTATATTTACTGTAAGAGTATTTTCATCAACGAAACTTTCAGAATCCCACAAAGTGTCGAAAATTTCTTCTCTTGTTATTATCCTATCTTTATTCTCCATAAGTAGCTTAATCAATTTATATTCATTTTTGCTAAGGACCACTACTTTCTCTTTATAACTTAACTGAAAATTACCTTCATCCAAGTTCAAATATCCAATGGAGTTGTTACTATTTGCTGAAGCATACTCTCCGTAAGTTCTTCTTAATACAGACTTCACCTTTACCATGAATATATCCAAATTTATAGGTTTAGTTACATAATCATCCGCACCTAGTTCAATTGCTAGAACCTGATCCATAGTTTCACTTCTAGCTGAAGTTATTATTATAGGAATACTTGAATTTTTTCTTACAGCTTTGCAAATATAAAAACCATCATAATAAGGTAAGTTTATATCTAATATTAAAAGATCTGGTTTAGCCTCATAAATCTCATTTTCTACAATATTAAAGTTCTTCACAACATAAATAGTATATCCGTACTTCTCTAAATGCTCTTTTATCATTGAACAGAGCATAATATCATCTTCTACTAGCATTATCTTATACATTCTCTACCTCACATAAATCATATAATCAATTAATTTTATATAAATCTCAAAGCTATCATATTATAATAATTATACTATCATAATACCTTTATTTGTATAAATTAGTATCCACATCCTAATTATAGGATAAAATTATTTATTTACATGAGTAATTTTTATTTATTTATCGTATATAAAGATGCAGCTCCTATATTTTGGATTCTATTTTAAGTCTCTTAGTATTGCCATTTTGTACGTAATAACGGAGGATTTTTATGAAACCAAATAAGTTTACAGCTAAATTTATTATATTAGTATTTTTCTTTTTTATTTTTGAATGTATAATATGGAATACAGATTTAGCCCATAATACTGTGGCTAGAATTCAATGGACTCAAAAAAAGAAAGAGTTTAAAAGCGATGAAATTTCAAAGATCAGCTTTTATACAGGAGGAGTTAACGGAAAAGAAATTGAATTTATTGGGAAAGATAAAGATAATTTTATACTGACTTTATCTAACTCTACTTTTTATAAAAGCAATTGGCGAGGGATGCTTGATGATGGTATCTCTATAGAAACAACGTACAACAATAGCTCCAAACGATATTTTGAATATTGTGGAGGTGACATCTTTCAGCTAAGTTATAATGGGAGTATGTTTTCTATACGCAATAAAAATTTAGCAGAGATTTTATCAAAGTATATTAAAACAACCTAAAATTATAAAGCATAACTTTAGGTTGTTTTCCTCTTATATAGGATTCATTTCTATTAAATTACCTTATTATAAACATTCATCTCCGTTGGCTTTTCCATAAACTTAGCCATTTTAGGTACTAAAGTTTTGAAATGTTCTGATTCACTATGTTTCTTCAAAGCCTCTACGCTTTCCCATTCTTCAAGCATTGTAAGTATTGTACTATCCTTTACATCTTGGTACATACCATAACTTATGCAGCCCTCTTCTTTTACTGTTGCTGCTACTAATTCTTTAGATAGCTCTATTACTTCTTCAATCTTGTCTGAAAATACGTAGTGTTTTGCTACAACTTTTATCATTGTGCTTGCCTTCTTTCTTCAAATACAAATTTAAAATAATCCTATTATTAAATATATTATTTTTACTTACTATATAATAGTAACATAAGTCTCTTCTATTTTAAAGATAAAAAGAATCTGTTACAAAATAGACATTTATAGATTTTTATGAATAAAAGCCATGCATATAAGGAGTTTTGTTTTCCCTATCTTGCACGGCTTTTATTTTTATAAAGAGCTTTTATACATCTTGCAACTGCCCTTCATATTATTATTCAAATCTTAAAGCTTCTATTGGATTTAACTTAGATGCTTTACTTGCTGGGTAAATTCCGAATATTATACCTACTGCTAATGAAAATACAAATGCAGCTATTACAATATTATTAGAAATCAACACTGTAGTTGAGAAGAATTTTTGTGCAACATAACCACCTAAATATCCTACAAGTACCCCCAGTATTCCACCAAATCCACTTACACTTGCAGCTTCGATAAGGAATTGTAGAAGTATTGTCCTTCTTTTTGCTCCAATAGCTTTTCTAGTACCAATTTCTCTAGTTCTTTCAATTACTGATACAAGCATTATGTTCATGATACCAATACCACCAACTACAAGAGATATTGCTGCTATACCAGCAAGCATTGTAGTTAAACTCTTATTTGTTGAGTTTGCAGTATCTAATATACTTGTTTGGTTCATAATTCTGTAGTAATTTCTTGTTGTATTACTATTGCTTGTTGAGCTATTTAACTTATATTTTTTGTTTAAGAACAATTGCAAATATGCCATAGCTGTGTCAACTTTTTCCTTACTTTCTGCTTCTATATAGAAAGTCTTTGGGTTTGCACTCTTTAATAGTCTTTCACCAGTTGTCAATGGAACTATTATTCTATCATCACTAGAACCAGTTGCTGAAGTTCCTTCAGATTGAAGAAGTCCTACTATTGTAAATTCAATACCATTTACATACATAGTCTTACCAACTACATTTGTGGTACTAAATAGAGTCTGAGCAGTTTCACTTCCTATTACAAGAACATTATATCTATTATCAATATCCCTTTGTTCTATAAATCTACCTGCACTTACTGAAAGTTTTCTTATCTCTGTATAATTTGGAGTTGATCCTTCTAAAGTGGTTGTACTTGAAACATCTCCATTTTTTACATTAACACTACTTGTTATTTGAGGTGCAATTTCCTTAATTCCAGGCTTCGTTTTGAGTTCAGCTAACTCCTCTGTGGTTATTGTAGGTGTTCTATTACCTGTTATACTTATAGTTATAAGGTTAGTTCCTAGCTTTTCTATTTGATCACTTACTTGCTTTTGAGTTCCTTGTCCCATTCCAACCAGTATAATAACTGAAGAGATACCTATTATTATCCCAAGCATTGTAAGGAAGGATCTAATCTTATTTTGCCAAACTGAAGTTAACGCAATTTTTATAAGCTTTGTTAGTTTCATGCTCTCACCTCACTATCATTGAGCGTGTCAGAGGTTATCATTCCATCCCTAACAGTTATAATTCTCTTGGCATGTGCTGCAATATCCATGTCATGAGTGATCATTACAATTGTATTACCTTCATTATTTAGGTCAGTTAACATCTTAAGCACTTCTTTTCCAGTCTTACTATCAAGAGCTCCAGTTGGTTCATCTGCAAGAATCATTTGTGGTTCTGTAACCAGTGCTCTAGCAATTGCAACTCTTTGCATTTGTCCTCCAGAAAGCTCAGATGGCTTATGCTTCAAATGACTTGTAAGACCAACCTTCTCAATGGCTTCTCTTACTTTTTCTTTAGTTTTTCCGTTAGGATATCCTAGATATAATAGTGGCAATTCAACATTTTCATATATATTTAACTTAGGAAGAAGATTGTAATTTTGAAAAATAAAGCCTATTTTCTTGTTTCTTATTTCTGCCAGCTTATTATCATTACATTTGGTATCTAACCCATCTAAAATATATTCTCCTGAGGTAGGTTGATCTAAGCATCCTATTAAGTTCATAAGAGTAGACTTTCCAGCACCAGATGGCCCTACTATAGCTACGTATTCTCCCTGTGAAATAGTCAAATTTACATTACTTAGAGCTTTGAAGGTATTGCTGCCCATTTTATATATTTTTTCTATCCCGGTCATTTTTATTATCTCTTTATTTAAATTCTCTTCCATAAACTGAATACCTCACTTATTTATACTAGTTTTTACCACCAGTGCTGCCACTATTACTTCTTTGACCGCCTTGACCTCCTCCGAAGCCACCTTGCATACCTCCGCCGAAGCCACCCATGTTACCTCCAAAGGCTGAGTTTTGGCCACTTCTGTTATTTGTTGTTGTAGTTGTTGTTTGTGGTAATTGAACTAGAACCTTTTCTCCTTCAGTAACTCCTTCAGTAACTTCAACATAGTTTTCTGTTTCCATTCCTGTTTTAACTGCTATTAATCTTCCACTGCTTGCAGTAGTTGCCATACCTCTTGCTCCATTACCGTATCCTTGCGAATTTCTTTGACCATATCCGCCATTTGAATTTTTTCCGTTATTAGAAGTTTTATTGCTATTAGTATTTTGAGTGTTATTTCCTTGGGATTGTTGGTTTGAATCGCTTGTACTATTATTGCTGCTACTTTGTCCACTAGCTGCAGTGCTAGTACTTTCAACTCTAACAAACTTTTGACCATTATTATCAACCAATGCTTCTGCAGGTATTACTAATGCATCTTGTTTACTTTCAACCGATATAGTTACATTTCCATTCATTCCAAGCTTAATTCCAGTTGGATCTTTTATTCCAACCACGACATCATAACTAGTAACGTTATTAGAAGTTGTTCCAACTGCTGCAACTGTTTCAACAGTTCCATCAAAAGTCTTGTCCTTTATTGCATCGAACTTTACCGTAGCTGTTTGTCCAGCTTTTACCTTCTCAATATCAAGCTCATCTACTGACAACTTAATCTTAATTGAAGTCATATCAACTATTGTTAATATACCACCTGATGAACTAGATGAACTTGAACTAGAGCTTGAACCGGATCCCGAATTTGAACCTGAACCAGATGATTGACTGCTATCACCATTTGAGGCATTAACTGCTGTAACTACCCCTCCGATAGGAGCTTTTACAGTCATATTATTTAGGTTTGTATATGCATCGTTTAGTTGACTTTGAGCATCTGAAACATTTAATTTATCCATTGCAACTTTGTTATCATCAACTTTCGCAGCACCTTGATCACTTGATAAAGTAAGATTTTGCTTTGCTAAGTTATTTTGCGCAGTAGTTACTGCCTTTCTTAATGTATCACTATCTGACATAAATAACTTTTGTCCTGCAGTCACAGTGTCTCCTACTTTTACATTTAAATCTTTTATAGTTCCAGTATTATTTGCAGTTACTTGTTTTGTTACTGCAGCATATGCAGTACCCGTACCTTGAACTGTAACATTAAGATTCATTTTTCTAGCAGAAACAGTATAATATTGCACGGCTGAAGCTACAGTTTTCTTAGCAAAGAAGGTATTATATGCGAAATATCCACCTACCCCTACAGCTATAACAATTATTCCTGCAACTATTCCTTTGATTACTTTACTTTTCATCTTAATCCTCCTATAAATATGATTAACAATTTCAATCCCTTAATTCCACATTAAATTATTAGTGCTTAAACTCTTTATATATGAATTATAGATGTAAATTGCCGAAGTATTATCAAGGAATTGTGTGAAAATTATGTGATAACAAAAAAAGTAGCCTATATGTACTTGCAAATACTGATATAGGCTATCTTTAATATTTATTGTTAAATATACTTAACATCAATGTATAAGTACCGCTAAAGCTTATGTTGTCTAACTTCACTTCTTATTTCATAAAAGCAGCATCAACAATTATATATACTACAATATAAAAATTTGACAAATAAATTTCACATAATTTCTCAATGCTGTAATATATCTTCTACACAGAATCTTCATTTGCCAACGGTAATTTAATAATGAAGCTTACTCCTTCAGTCCTATTTACAGCTGATATTTCTCCATGATAAAAATTAATTATCTTCTTACAAATAGCTAATCCAAGACCAAAGTTACCTGTCTTATCCTTATATAAATTGTCAAAAATACGATCCATGTGGATTTTATCAATATTTGGACCATCATTATATATATCTAGAACAGCAAAGTTTCCTTCTCTCTTTAAACTAACTTTAATTTGCTCCTTAGCATATCTTAGTCCATTATCTAAAATATTTTCAATTGCAACCTGTATTTTCTCTACGTTTCCATGTATGTTAAGCTCGTTTAAATTTAAATTCCAATCAATTTCACTCTTTATTACTTCAAATCTATTTATTATGTGAAGCATCATTCTTTGAAGATTTATTTCAGTTTCTTCATTTGTGTTATTCATCACATAATCCAAGGTGTTCAAATAAAGCATCTGCTTAATCTTCTTCTCAAGACTTATAGCTTCATCTCTTATTATTTCAGCAGTCTTCTCAACAGAGTCTATGTAAACTCCATCAATTATAGCGTCAGCATGACTCATAATAACCATAACAGGTGTTTTTAAATCATGAGAAATACTTTGAAGGAAAAGCTTTTCTTCTCTATCAATCTTTTGAAGTTCAGTCTGCATTGTATTCATAGAAGTTACTAATCTACCTATTTCATCTTCCGTTTTAACTTCAATTGGATCCATCCAATCCTTATGGGATATCCTCTTTGTATATTCCTCAAGCTGTTTAAGTGGTTTAGCCAAATAGTTAGCTATAAGTTTTGCTGTAAAAAATCCTATTATTATAAATGCAAGGCCTATAGACACTACAGTATATAGTAAAGAATTATCTTCCATACTTGGAGTATAAGAAACTAAATATTGTTTTTCCCCACTTGTACTTTCCTTAGAACTTACTATTATAAAATATTTTCTGCCCTTATAATATTCCTTAAATACTTTTTCAGAAATCTTATTACCTGATATAAAATTAGTCATCCATTTTTTAACGTCTTGATCATTGTAATCTTTCCCAAATCCATTATCACCGGTTATAAAATTAACTATTTCATGTATAACATCTTTATCATTCTTATAAATTGGAGGTATTTCACTCTGACTTGGCATCATTGGCATTAAAGACGGATCTAGAGTGTCGTTCTTATTGTTATTGTTATTGTTGTTAGGAGATGTTATTTTCGGATATCCATCTGAATCAAGAACAATCTTCCAATTATCATCTGCGGTAACTAAAAAATGCTTACTTCCTTTTAAGTTTCCGAAACGCCCTAACCCTTCTGGTATACTTTTTTTTAATACCATATCATGAGCAATTTTTAAGTCTGCAATTACTGCATTTTCTCTAGTCCTTCTATAAGCAAAAATATATACGAGAGAGATACTAAAGATTATTATTAAAATGAATGCTGTAAATGTGGTCCATATTCTCATGGTTAAGGATTTAAACTTGAACCTGTTAATTAATCTTAATTTGAAATTTTTCATGATTTATATACCAATTTATAACCACAGCCATATATGGTTTCTATGCTTAAGCTTAAAACCTTTCTTCTTAGTCTTCTGATAGTATCATCAACAACTCTATCTGATCCAAAATAGTCGTCTCCCCATACATGGTCAAGAATTTGATCTCTTGATAAAAGAGCATTTTTGTTTTCAACTAAATACACTAATAATTCAAATTCTTTGTTAGTAAGCTGAATTTCCTCATCCTCTAAGAATACAGTCCTTTGTCTTTTGCTTATTTTATATTCACCTATCTTTAAAAATACATCTTGTACATCAGTACTTTCTTTTCCGTACACTCTTTCAATTAATCTGTTAGTTCTTATTACCAACTCCCTTGGCAGGAAAGGTTTTGAGAGGTAATCATCACTTCCCATTTCAAGCCCAACAACTCTATCAAGTTCTTCATTTCTAGCTGACATAAATATAACTGGAGTAGTCTTATCATTAGCTTTTATAGATTTTATCAACTCATAACCATCAATATCTGGAAGCATTATGTCTAGTATCCATACATCTGGTTTATCTTTTATTCTATCCATAGCAGATAATCCATCCGAAAAGGTAGTAACTGTATATCCTTCTCTTTTTAAATATTTTTCCAGTAAAAGATTTAAACTTTTTTCATCCTCTACAAGATACAATGTCTTATCCATTAATCTCACCTCAAATTATTTATCTTTCCTTGTTTAGTTATCTTATGTACTTATTTTATCATACAACATTAAAAACATTTTAGATAAATTATGTGAACTTTATGTGATAGGTAAAAATTATTTTTTAACAATGTTCTTTTAAGTAATATTTCTATAATTCATTATTATAACCCTTAAAGCAATATATTTATGTTTTCACTCACAAAATACCATAGATATCATCTTACTTCCTTATTATATAGTAACTTTTTGTATCCTAAAAAGTTATTATACAAGTGGCTCATAATTATAATCCTATTATGACTATATATTATTTATATCCCTATGTTATAATTCCCTTAAATACCCAGAACATGCTAAATCCAATTGCTTATTCGATATAAGAAAGGAGATTACAAAATGACTAATAGAGAGATATTAATAACCAATAAAAAACAAGTGGAACCCAGACATAAATCTAATCACAAATCCTATGAATACTATAAATATGAGATAGTAAAACCAACTAAACATAGTCAATGCTCTGTATCTATTTATGAAATTCCTCCTCAGAAAGCAGGATACCCATACCACTATCATCTGAAAAATGAAGAAATTTTTTATATAATTAGCGGAAGTGGAATCTTGGAAACTCCTGATGGAAATAAAACAGTATCAGCAGGTGATGTTATAGTTTGCCCTCCATCAGAAAAAGGTGCGCATAAAATAATTAATTCTTCAGAAATTGAAAAACTTGTATACCTTGATTGTGATACTGTAAATTATCCTGATATCGCATATTATCCTCATTCGAATAAGGTGGGCATAGTGCTTGCCGGAGAAACAAATTCGTTTTTTAATAAGATAGATGAAGTAGATTATTATCAAGGCGAATAAACTAGCTTAATATAAAAAAGGAAGCAATACATCAAAATACCTTGCTTCCTTTTTTATGTTTATATGATTTTATTTTATAAATCTTTTCAAATTATACTGGTACTTATTTCTAACTTTAATATTAAGGTTTTCTATTGCAACTAAATTTGAATTAGTTATATGTTTATAATAAATTCTATAATATTATTTCATAAAAAATCCATGCTTCTCTAAAAAAGCTTTCATATGAGGTCTTGGAATGTGGCTCATCATTCTTGCCATCATACCAGTCCAGGTATCAGCTCTAATCCCTTTGGTTCTATCTAGATAATAATTCTTTATTCTCTCATCATATTCTTTTAGTTTTTCTATATCTTCTTCAGTTGTGTAGCTATCCTTCTTAAACACAATTTCCATAGGAAGTCTTTCTTTTATATCATTGTCTTCATCTGGATATCCAAGACACATTCCAAAGAGTGGATAAACATTTGTAGGTATGTTTAATAGCTCTGATATTTCATCTGGGTTATTTCTTATCCCCCCTATATATACACCACCGAGTTCAAGGGATTCAGCAGCAACCATGGCATTTTGCGCTGCTAATGCAGTGTCAACGGTAGCTATTATAAAGCTTTCAGTATATCCTTCTTTTATTTCAGCTCCATTCATTTCACAAGCAATTTTGTGACGATTTAAGTCTGCACAAAAAACAAGAAACAACGGACACTCCTCGATATACGTTTGATCTCCAGCAAGCTTTGCAATCTTCACTCTTTTCTCTTTATCTTCTACACTAATAATGGTATAGGCTTGAATGAAACTTGAAGTAGACGCACTTTGAGCAGCCTGGATTATACTTACTATTTTCTCTTGCTCTATATCCTTTTCCTTATACTTTCTCACAGATTTATGAGATTTTAATAAATTTATAACTTCATTCATAATTCTATCTCCTTCTATTAAATAGTTTCTTGTTTTTATATATTTAATGTTAACTTTCTTATTTATATAAAAAGATATTCATATAATAAACATACAGCAATACTGTATTTGCATGTAGTCATTTAATATTTTGTAAGAATTTTGAATCTAATTTCAACACAGTGTTTAAATGAATCCTAGATTTATCAACAAGCAGATCTTAGCTAGTTATAAGAAAAAAGCTACTTACAGGGTTTCATAATCGAAACCCCATAAAAGTAGCTTTAAATTATCTTCTCTATTATTCCGCCGCCAACAACTAAGTCTTCGTCATAGAAAACTACTGACTGCCCTTTAGTTATTGCTCTTTGCTTTTCTTTGAAGGATACAACAACTCTACCATCTTCTAGTGGTCTAATAGTTGCATCTGAAGCTTTTGCAGAATATCTTATCTTTGCTTTTACCTTTATCTCTTTATCAAGCTTGTCAAGAGTTATAAAGTTTAAGTCTTTTGCTATAAGATCAGTTTTGAAGATATCTTCTTCTGGTCCTATTACAACTTCATTTCTTAAAGGATTTATATCAGTAACAAATACTGGTCTTCCAAGGGCTAAACCTAAGCCTTTTCTTTGACCAATAGTGTAGTATACAATACCTTTATGTTTACCTAATATATTACCATTTTTGTCTACGAAGTTTCCTTGCTTAACCTGTCCTGGCTTCGCAAGTTTTATGTAGCTTCCATGGTCATTATCAGGTATAAAACATATTTCTTCACTGTCTTTCTTATTATGAACAGCAAGACCTATTTCCTTAGCTATTTCTCTTATTCTATCCTTAGTGTATTCACCGCAAGGCATCAAAGTATGAGAAAGCTGTTCTTGAGTTAGGTTATACAATGCATAAGTCTGATCTTTTCTATCATCTTCCGATCTTCTTAGCACATATCTTCCATTTTCATTTGTTACAGTTGCATAATGGCCAGTAGCAACATATTCTGCGCCTATAGCTCTAGCTTTCATTAGAAGTTCATCAAACTTTAGGTACTTGTTGCAAGCTATACAAGGGTTAGGAGTTTTTCCTTCTATGTATTCATCTACAAAATAATCAATTACCTTTTCTTTGAAAGAATCTCTGAAATTCAACACATAAAAAGGTATTCCTATTCTGTCTGCTACTCTTCTAGCATCATCAACAGCAGAAAGGGAACAGCATCCGCCTTCTCTTTCTTCAAACTCCTTATCCTCTTGCCATATCTGCATAGTTACACCTATAACATCATAGCCTTGTTCTTTTAAAAGATAAGCAGCAACGGAGCTATCAACTCCGCCACTCATACCTACTACTACTTTTTTCTTCATATATTAATTATTCTCCATGAACTTGGTCGTGGATGTCATCATGTTCTTCATAATCCCATGCTTCTAATCCTTGACTTATTCTGTAGTCATTAATTGCCTTATGTATAGCTTCTTCAGCTAATACTGAACAGTGCATCTTTACTGGTGGAAGTCCATCAAGAGCTTCTGCAACTGCTTTATTTGTTAACGTCCAAGCTTCTTCAAGAGTTTTTCCCATGATTAATTCTGTAGCCATACTTGATGATGCTATAGCAGAACCACATCCATAAGTTTTGAACTTAACATCGTTTATTACATTATCTTCTACCTTTAAATATATCTTCATTATGTCTCCGCACTTAGCGTTTCCAACTTCTCCTACGCCATTTGCATCAACTATTTCTCCTACATTTCTTGGATTTCTAAAATGATCCATTACCTTTTCACTGTACATCATAATTATTTTGCTCCCTTCTTTAGATGGTCTTCCCACAATGGTGACATATCTCTTAATCTTTGTATTATTGGTGGTACTGCATTTATTACATAATCTACATCTTCTTCAGTAGTTCCGTCCCCTAATGTCAATCTTAGAGAACCATGAGCAATTTCATGCTTACATCCTATAGCTAAAAGTACATGTGAAGGATCAAGTGATCCTGAAGTACAAGCACTTCCTGAAGATGCACAAACGCCTTCAAAATCTAACATTAACAGTATTGATTCACCTTCTATGAATTCAAATATAATATTAGAATTACCAGCTAATCTGTTCTTTCCTCTTGGTCCGTTAAGTCTTGAATATGGAACCTTCAATAGGCCGTCTATTAACTTATCTCTTAACTTTTCAAGTCTTTCAGCATGTTCATCAATACTTGAAGTTGCAAGCTCAATTGCTTTTCCAAGACCAACTATTGCAGGTACATTTTCTGTTCCCGCTCTTCTTGCTCTTTCTTGACCACCACCGTGAACAAGATTATCTATTCTAACACCTTTTCTTATATAAAGAGCACCTATTCCCTTAGGACCATATATCTTATGACCAGCTAGGGATAATAAATCTATATTTAATTCTTTAACATTTATATGAACATTACCAACAGCCTGAACAGCATCAGTATGGAATAATACTTTTCTTTCCTTACAAATCTGTCCAATCTCTTTTATTGGTTGAATTGTACCTATCTCATTGTTTGCAAACATGATAGAAACTAATATAGTTTTATCAGTTATTGCATTCTTTAAATCTTCTAAGTTTATGAAACCTTCACTATCTACATCTAGATATGTAACTTCAAAACCATGTTTTTCAAGATATTCACACGCATGAAGTACTGCATGATGTTCTATCTTTGTAGTTATTATGTGGTTTCCTTTTTTCTTATGGGCAAAAGCGATACCTTTTAGTGCCCAGTTATCTGCTTCTGAGCCACCACCAGTAAAGTAAACTTCACTTGATTCACAACCTAGGGCTTTAGCTACTCTATCTCTACCTAAATCTATAGCCATCTTAGTATCTCTTGATATACTATAGAATGATGAAGGATTACCAAACTTTTCAGTAAAATAAGGCAACATCTCTTCTAAAACTTCTGGTTTAACATAAGTAGTAGCTGCATAGTCCATATACACAACTTTATTCATTAACCTTCACTCCTATCAGCTATTTTTCAGCTATTTTGATGCTGTTTTGTCTGGCTTTTATACCATTGTAATCATTAACTATATCCTGTAAAGTCACTGATTCCATTACGTCATCAATACTATTTTTTATTTTTTTCCATAACAGCGTTGTAGCACAACAATCAACATTGTCACAAGCTGTTCCATCTACGCATTCCGCGATTTCTATAGGTCCTTCCAATACATCCATTATATTTGCAACAGTTATATCTTTAGGTTCTTTGTTTAAAACGTAGCCACCTTGAGCTCCTCTAATACTCTTGATAAGCTTCGCCTTTCGCAAAGGACTAAAAAGCTGTTCTAAATAATATTCTGAAATGCTTTGTCTTTCGGAAATGGTCTTAATGGATACGGGTGCTTCGCCATAATTAATGGCTAAGTCAACCATAGCCTTTACTCCATAACGTCCTTTGGTTGACAACTTCATACTATCACCCCTTAATGTTGAGTAAAACACTAAACTTTCCATTTCATATAATAGCAAATCCGACTTAAACTGTCAACAATTAAAAAAGAACAATTTTCCTTTGATTTTAGCAATAACCACTTACTAATCAATACTAAGTATACTTTTTTAACATTTTTGCTGCAATTTTAAAAAGGATTGATAATTTTATCAATCCTTCCTTAAAATATTATTAATTCATTAATTTTTCTTTCTTATATAACAACTCTTTTATTATAAGTTTATATGTTTTTATATATACAGATACATGTTTTATTTTTTCATAATAACTTTACCAAGCTATTCCTCTACCTTCTTCCAATAATCAAAAATAACCTTCTCATTCTTATTCTTTCCTGGTACATAATAATTTCTGCTTTTTAAGTTATCTGGAAGATACTGCTGCTTAATATAATTATTTTCATAATTATGAGGATACTTGTATTCTATTCCTCTACCTAAAGCCTTTGCAACACTATAATGGGCATCCTTTAGATGAACTGGTATATCACCAATATTCACCTGTTCTATATCTTGAAGTGCAGCGTCTATAGCACATACTACTGAGTTTGATTTTGGTGCTGTAGCTAGAACTAAGGTTGCTTGTGCTAGTGGAATCCGTGCTTCTGGAAAACCTAGCATATTAGCTGAATCAACACATGACTTAACTATCATAGCTGCATTTGGATATGCTAGACCAATATCTTCAGATGCAATCACCATAAGTCTTCTACAGATTGATTGAATATCTCCAGCTTTAACGAGCCTTGCTAAATAATGAACTGCAGCATCTGCGTCGCTACCTCTAATGGATTTTTGGAAGGCACTTAAGATATCATAGTGACTATCACCTGACATATCGTAATTAAACACCTTGCTTTGAGTACAATCTCTAGCAACTTCTTCATCTATTAATATAACACCTTCACTATTAGGATTGGTTGAATTTATAGCCACCTCTAAGCCATTTATAGCTTTTCTTACATCTCCATTTGAAGACGCTGCAAAGTAATTCAATGCTTTCTCATCAACTTCTATGGTAGTATTCTTATGATCTTCCTTTAATATATCTACAGCTCTAACTAATGCTTTTATAACATCGCTATCCTGCATTGTTTTAAACTCAAATACAGTAGATCTACTTATTATCGCTTTGAATATATAGTGATATGGATTCTCTGTAGTACTTGAAATTAGAGTTATCCTACCATCTTCTATAAATTCAAGTAAAGATTGCTGCTGCTTCTTATTGAAATTTTGAATCTCATCTTATGTGTAAAGCTTTTTGTGTTGAAAATTATTTGTATAAAATAGATTGATATTTTTGTAATAATCGCTTACATAAAAAAGAACTAGCTTACTTATTTTTCAGCTAGTTTATTTAGTACTTCTTTTACTTCATTATTACAATTATGCAATAGATCAATATATAATCTTTATGAACGTTCAGTATAAATACTTTTTACAACAATTTCATTAAAACATTAATATAATTATTATTTAACACAAACTTAGTATAAATTTGACGTTACTTACAGATACTCTTTCTCGATATTTCCATATTCATCATATGCTAACTTACACATAAATTCACTGAATGTCTTAGCTATTTGTGGAAGACATCTCTTTAGGTTATTATATGTTAATTCAATTGGCTCATCATCTTCATATTCATCTATTATATCTTCAGGAGCATCAACTATTTCAATGCATTCCAATTCATCATTATAAGCACAAAAATTATTTGATGCTATTAATACTGAAGGTTCATCATTACTTATATCATTAAAATCTAAACATATTATATTTCCTCCTATTGTTGTAGCTATAGCTATAACTCCATACTTTGTAAGATATAGACTTGGCTCTCCACTAGAATTTTCCTCTTTAATTCCTCTTAAACTTAATAATCGCACTCCGCTTTTTAACATCGGAACATTTTTAGGTTCATTTTCTCTGTAAAAAGTTTTAATACTTTTTGGTATCACTATTGATTTTAAATCTTCTAAATCATCTTCATTATAAAATTGAGAATTAGTACTTAATGTCTTATATAAATCAATTAAGTACTCTAGTTCATTATCTTCAGCTCTGCCAAATAATATATTAATATCCTCTTTTATTAACCCACTTTTAAGAAAAGTATCTTTAAATTTATCAATAATATTTTGATAGTTCTCCATTTTTTAGTCCTCCTTGTATTGAAAAAATCTATTATCCAAAAACAAGCGACATAATAGTTTCAAAGTTAAATGGTAGTAATGGCTTTAGCCATTACTACCATATTTAACATTGATATAGTACTGAATAGATTTATATTCAAATTTTAAAACTAAATTATTTAAAATCTGTAGAAAACCTTACTATTTTAATACAATCTCATATAACTGTCCTTTTAAAGGTTCCAATACACTGTGTGGTATTTTTCCTTCTACATAATGATAAGCAAGTGCATTTACCCAGTTATCATTATAATCTATCAATAAAGCTTCTGCTATAAGTCCAAAATCATCTGATATATAGCCAGCAAGATCAGAAGATTGAGTAGCTTTATATGTTGATTTATACGATATTTCACGAATAGAGTCCACTAATTCTTTTACTTCTGGAGTTTTCAAGTTTTCATTTTTCCTTATTTTATTATAGTTTCTTATCCACTCACTATCAAAAACATCCATTTCTCTACCATCAAGTATGAAATCTGCATCATTATTTGTAAAACTATCCTCTGAAAGTAAAACACCAGTCAATAATAATCGCTTTAATTGTTGTAACTTATCCATAGTAAAATCCCCTTTATATAAATAACTATTTTTTAATTTGTTTCTCCCATAATCCATTCTCCTGAAGCCAATTTTGCATAAGATCAACTGCATCATATGGAGTTACGTTCTCGCCTAACGTATGGGTGTTATTAGGCGAACGAACATCTACTTTTATATCACCAAGATCCTTATATGCATTTCTATATGCATCGAATAATTCTGTGTCAGTACCTTGAAAATCTCCTTGCCTAGGTCCAACAAATTCCCTTTCAGCATTGTGAAGTCTCCAATGATCATGCCCAGGATCGGCTCCTCGTGAGAATAATGTTGGTCTTGTTTTATCATCTCTACCAACCTCAAATATTCTTCCTCTTGATTTTCTAACTGCTGGAACATGATGACCAGATTCACCAACTGCAATTCTTTTAACTTCCTCATCTTCAGTAATTGCCTTTTTTGACACACTAGAACTAGCTAAGCTCTCATCTCTCTCCTGCATAACCTTCAAGAAGTTCTTCTGAATATCATTCTTTTCAACATTCATATACTCTGAAGCCTGGTTCAATGCTTTAGATGGAAGTTTTCCCATTCCTTCTACTGCAAGTTGAGGACTGAACAAGTTATTTTCACTTAAGTTAAGCTTAATTGAATCAAACTTATTCTTTATGCTATTTAGAGATTTTTCTGCTGTTTGTGCTACTTTCTCTTTTACTGCTGAAAGTTTGTTCTTAAGTGAACCTACAGCATCATCTACTTTTCCTAGGATTGCTTTTCCTGCCTTTGTATTAGCGAACAACTTACCTACAAGTTTTCCTCCAACTTCGGTAGCTACACCTAGTACACCAGATACTGCCGCTTCTTTCCAATCAACTTTAGATTTTGATATATATTGATTAGCTACATTTCCTACAAATGATGCTGCTCCAACAGCTCCTGCTGACGCTAATAGAGATAAACCTCCAGTTGCTGCAGCAGCTCCTCCAACTACGGCACCTTCAACAAAAGCACCTGCATAGCTCTTCCAGCCACTATTTATCTTACCGTCATCCATAAAATCAGAAACAAGATTTGCTCCTGCTCCTATTATTCCACCAACTAAAGCTCCTATAGCTATATGAAGGAAATGACCTGTAGGATCATCATGCTTTATTGGCTCGTTTTCACAGTAAGTGTAAAGATTTAAGCTAAGTGGATCATTTATATCTCCTGAATAACTATCTTCTTGAAGGAATCTTCCTGTACTTGGATCGTACATTCTTGCTATAACATAATAAGTTTTTGTTTCTTTATCATATTGATAGCCTGCATATCTATATGGGTTGTCCATATTTTCGTTAGACTCTGTGATATTACCAAAAGCGTCATAGTAGTAGCTATTTAGCACTGTTCCATCTTGCGCTATAAGCTTTGTAGTATCTGCATGTCCATTATAGAGATAGTAAGCTTTATTACTATCTGTTATTCTTTCAAGCAGGTTTATTCCGTAGATGTTTCTGGCAATTAAATTACCATTTCCATCTAATTCTAACACCACTTTATCTGAAGAATAAAGATATTTTGTAGAAGAATTTCCTACTTGCTTTTCTACTCTTAGACCTTCTCCATTATAGATATTCTTAATAGTTGTGTTATCTGGAGTAGTTGTTTGTATTAATTGATTTAAGCTGTCATATACATTGGTAGTTAACATAGATGACTGTAATATACCATTTAGATAATCATCTACTTTTGAAGTCAACTGATTTCCATTGTTGTCATAGGTGTACGAAGTGTTTTCAACAGTAACTGTATTTAAACTAACGATTATACTTAAAAGTCTATTTAAAGAATCATAAGTATAAGTCTTAACTGTAGTATTTGAACCTTCTACAACTGTTTCAGTATTTCTGTTTCCAGCTGAAGTATAGGTATAAGTTGTAACCTTACCACTTGGTTCTGTTACTGTCTTTAATCTGTTTAACTCGTCATAGGTATATCTTGTAGTTCCCTTGATATCAGTCTTTGAAAGCATATTATGAGCATTGTCATAAGTATAGCCGTAGCTTTCAATCACTGTTCCATTTGCTGCTTTATTTGCAAGAGTTCTTAATAGGTTATCCTTGTAGTAAGTGTATTCTTCACTATAACCATTTGGATATACTACGCTGTATAAGCTTCCATTATCGTAATAGTTGTAGGTAGTTGTGTCAGTGCCTGCTATTACCTTTTTGATTCTTCCAGCTTTGTCATATATCTTTAATGTTATATTACCCTTTGGATCTGTTTCTGACTCTCCAAAGTTTCCTGTGTCTAACCCATTTATACCTGAGAATATATCATATTTATAAACAATTGTTCCAACAGTTGGTACTGACTTTGAAGTAACTCTATTAAGTTCATCATAGGTTCTTGTAGTAGTACCTGTTGCATCTGTAATACTAATTTGATTTCCATTATCATCATAGCTAAAGGAATTAGTTATGCTTCCTATAGTTTCTGAAGTTTTTCTTCCATGGATATCATAAGTGTAAGTTGAAGTTACTCCGTTTCTATCAACCTTTGTTCTTAAATCACCACTTGCATAATAAGTGTAGCTTTCTGTCTTTGAAGAATCGTAAGTGTAGCTTCCGCTACTTCCTGTTCTTCCTCCGTGGAAAATCTTTCTTATTAGCTTGTTTGCCACATTGTACTCAAAGGTTGTTGTATTGCCTTGTGCATCTACCTGAGTAAGCATGTTGCCATTTAGATCATAGGTATAGTTTGTTATTTCACCTTTAGCATTCTTTACTGATACCAATCTATTGTACTGATCATAACTGTAGTAAGTTGTATTGCTATCACCATCTGTCTTCTGGTCAATATTTCCTACTTCATCGTAATGTTGAAGTGTAATGTGACCTTCTGGATCTACAGTTTTTATGAGTCTATTATTTTTGTCATAATAGTACAAAGTAACATTTTGAAGGGCATCATAAGATTTTGCTTGTGTTCCATTGTGGTAGTATTCTAACTTCTGTACTAGCTTATTATCTTGGTCGTATTTTTCAACAACTCTATCTAAAGCATCATAAACATAAGTTTTCTCATTGCCCAGCCAATCAATCTCTTTTAATAGATTGCTATTCTTATCGTAGATATAGCTGGTTGTATGCTTAACTTTATTTCCACTACCGTCGGTAACATAGATTGTACTAGTTACTAATCTGTTTAGTTCATCATAGGTATTTTCAGTAACTGTGCCATTGGCGTCAGTTAGGAATCTCTTGTTGCCATTCTTATCATAGGTTGTTGCAACCTCTATAGCTTCAGTTCCATCTACCTTTTCTTCTGTGGAGGTGAGTTCTCTTCCTGCACTGTCGTAGGTGTAAATATTGGCTCCCCCTAGAGAATCCTGCTTTCTAATTACTCTTCCAACAGTATCGTATTGGTAGATAACATAATAGGCTGCTATAGTGCTGTCACCTGGATAAGTTACCTTCTTTATCTTACCAAAACCTGTATACTCGTAAGTTGTTATATTTCCATTACCATCAGTTGCAGTAACCACATCTCCAGTATTATTGTAGGTGGCTGAACTTACAGTGACCTCTGCTTCTGAAGCAAGTCTCTTTATGGTTGTTCTTGTAATATTGTTTGCGTCATCATAGTACCAGGTTGTAACCTTACCTTTTCCATCAGTTTCAGTTATCTTTCTTCCTGTTCCATCGTAAGTATATTTCTTAGTATAAGGAAGTAACCTATCTTGTGAGTCTGCATCTAATACTGTTAATAGCTTGTTTGCTAGATTATAAGAATAAATCTTTCCATAACCAGAATTTATCTTATCATCAATTGCACTTCCTGCACCTGCTTCATAGCCAGCTGCATCTAATTCTTTAACCACGTTTCCGTTGTTATCGTATTTGAAAGCTGCTGAAGTTATGGTTACAAAGCTATTACTTACTTTATCAAAGTAAACTGAAACCTTTGTTTTTACTCTATCCATAAGATCATAGTTGTACTCTGTTCTACTTAAGTTTTGTAAAGTTTTACTTGAATCATAATTGTTTGGTGATACTTCTGCTATTTTTCTTCCTGCTAAGTCATAGTAGTATGCAGTGGTATTACCCTTAGCATCCACCATCTTTACAAGGAAGCCTCTTGCATCATAAACATAAGTTGTAGTATTACCATTTCCATCGGTCTTCGTAAGAACTTTTCCTTCCCAGTTATAAGTTTGAGAAGTTGTTATAGTTACGTCGTGACCATTTTCATCTTTTCCTTGCTGTGAAGTACTTAAAATTCTTCCTAGTTTATCATAAGTGTAGCTAACTACTGAATTATCAGGGTAAGTTTCTGTTAAAACATTACCTTCCTTATCAAAAGTATAAGTAGTTGTTAGTATTAAATCTGAGTTGTTAGTATATGCATTAGTGTAAATATCACCTGCATAAACATGAACCTTCATTGTAGTAGGCTTACCAAATTCATTGTTAGTATATTCTGTAACCCTATTTGTATTATCATCTACTTTAACAACTTTTGATGAGATGTTTCCATCCTTATCATAGGTGTATTCCAGTCTTCTACCTGCACTATCACTTTGAGCCTTAAGATTACCATTATTATAGTATTCATAAGCTGTGGTGATGAAGGTTTGTGGAATTCCATCCTTAACTACTGTAGTTTTACCAAAGCTTTCTTTTGTCTTTCTACCAGCTTTATCGTATTCTACTGCAGTGTAGCTGTAATAAACAGTACCATTTACATTTTCAAAAGGTGTCCATATAGCAATTAATCTATTTAAACCATCATATTTATAATAGGTTACATTGCCATTAGCATCTTTTGAAGAACTTAAAGTTCCATTTGAATTATAAACCTTAGTTGATGTTGTGTTATCTGGATTTTGTATACTTGTAACTCTTCCTACATAATCAAAGGTTGTTATGGTCTTTACGGAAGTAGTTGCATTAATATACTTTGTTTCAGTCTTTGTAGTGCCTCCATTTGTAAGGATTCCATAAGCATATTCTAAAAGAAGCTGCTCTGAACTTGCTGTATCTGCTTTAAAATAAATCTTTGAAACTCTGTTCATAACATCATATACATATCTGTATACAGCTCCATTTGCCTTAGTTTCAGTAAGCTTATTGCCATATACATCATAGGTATAAGTTGTTGTATTGTTTTCAGCATCTGTTGCTGCTTTCACTTTTCCATTTGAATAGTAAGTGTATCTTATACCAGCATCAGCTGAATAATCATGATTACTTAAATCATCCTTGCTTGAATCATATACATTAGCTGAAATAACCTTTATCACTCTTCCTAAGGAATCATATACGGTTCTTGTAACTGAAGAATGATTTAAAATTGTCTTTTCTACATTTCCATTATTATCATAGAAATATTCAGTTAAATATCCTTGTGGAGAAGTAGCCTTTGTCTTCCAACCGATTGAATTGTATTCGTAAGTTGTAGTGTTATTTTCTCCATCTGTTACTGTAAAGACATTTCCATAGGAGTCATAGGTATAGGTTGTTCTGCCTCCCATTGGATCAATTGCTTGTTTCAAAAGACCTTTAGCTCTATAACCAAGACTTTGAGCTTCACTATCAGAGTAGTAACTATACTGAGTTATAGCAAACTTAGTTTGATCTGCTGAGTCACTATAAATGTCTGTACCATTTAAAGGTCTTGCTTGCTTAACCATATTTATACCATTGCTGTCGTAAATATAGAAAGTAAGATTTCCGCTTTCATCTTTTTCTCTAATTACATTGTTTTTGCTGTCATAACCATACTCTTTGTAGCTTCCATCTGGGTTTGTAACCTTTGTTATATTTCCAACTGAATCTCTTTCATATCTAGTTACCCCACCATTACGATCAGTTAGAGTTTTTTGTTCATTGAAGTTATTCACCCCTGAAGAATCCTTATTATATTCATAAGTAGTCACTTTGCCTTCAGCATCTGTACTACTTATAATATTGAAGGAACTGTCAAAGGTTTGAATAGTCTGTCTTCCATTAGAATCTGTTATTGTGGTCTTTAAGTGAATAGTATCATAACTGTAAGTTAACACATTTCCGTATTGATCTATTGTATGATCAACCTTGTCTTGGTTTTGACCTGGATTGTGGTTATAAGTTATTGATTCTATTAAGCTGTTGTCATATGCTCTTATTTCAGTTAAGAATCCATAAGAATCATAAGCGTAAGTGGTAAAATGATTCATAGGATCAGTTACTTTAACAAGTTTTTTGTTGTCATATTCGTATTTTACTACTCTTCCTAAACAATCTGTTATGGTGCTTATTAAACCTGAATCGTTATAGGAAATAGTGTAGCTTCTTCCTACTTCATCAGTTAAGCTAGTCACTTTTCCATTGCTGTCAACATTGATAGCCGTTGTGTTACTATTTTTATCTTTAACCCATATTAGGTATCCATTACTGTTGAAACCATAACTATGCTGGTCCTTTGTTGCAAGGATATAACTTCCATCTCCTTGCTTAGTTAAGGTGTTTCTAGAATCCATTGCAGTAAAAGTACCGTCAGCGTTTATCTTAAAGGTTTGAGCACTACCGTCTGGAAGTCTTACTACTTTTGTACTGATGTTTCCACTAAAGTCAGTAATAGAACACTCATAGCTAAAGCTCCAGCCCTTACCAAATCCAGTAGTCTCTCTTATATCTTTAGAGTTATAGGTTCTTATAAATTCTGCATCTGAACCATCATTTCCTGTCTTTAAATCTGTGAAGCTCTTAGCGAAATTACCTGTTGGTCCATATGCTCCATCTCCAGTCATTAAACCGAAGTTTGTATCTATCTTATAATTCTCTATCAGGTACCTCCATGAAGGTATTGTATTAAAGACATAACCTGTAGCCAATGGTTTCGTAGTAATCAATATATTAAAAATAGATGTAGGCGCTGTTGCAAAAGAAATATATTGTACTGATGAACCACTTAGAAGAACTATATGATTATCCGTTGTCCAAAAATTACATGGAGCTGAAATTTGTATTTGAGTAAAATTACCCTTTACTTCTAAAATTCCAGCTGTAAGCATACCTAAATGATTTGTCCTAGATTCCATTATAAAATTACCCTGTACTTGTACATAATCTGCCGAGTCGGTCATATATAATAATCCATTTGAATTTGTCCCATTAGAAACTTTATAGTTACCTGTTATTATTAATAACCCCTTATTAATAGTGACAGTTCCTCCTAGCTGATCAAAATTACCATGTACCTCAAATCTGTGACCATTTAAGTTTAAGCTGTCACCGTCATGCATTGTGAAATCTCCATTGATTACAGTATCTTGTCCTAAGCTTAATACTAAGCAAGTAGAAACAGTTAATACATTACTGTCACTTGATACATTTCCACCTAAATCTCTAGCTCTTACAGTAAATAAATATTGAGTATTTGCTTGTAACCCAGTACATGTATAGCTAGTTGTTGTAGAACTTCCAACTTTACTTCCATTGCAGTATATGTCATAACCAGCCAAGGTACCATTATCTGTTGAAGCAGACCATGATAAAGTAATACTATTTCCTGTCCTTGCTGTATACTGAAGATTAGTTGGATTACTTGGTGGCACATTATCGCCAGCTGTTATTACACTTAATTCACTACTAGCATCTGATAAATTGTTGGCTTGATCTTTTGCTCTAACTGTATATTTATATTCAGTGCTTGGTGAAAGTCCACTATCTGTAAAAGTTAGAACATTACTTGCAACATCGGCAATCTTTGTTCCATTTCTGAATATTTGGTATCCCAGTACAGAAAAATTATCCGTAGATGTAGCCCAAGAAATTGTAATTGAACCTTCGGATTTACTAGTTACATTCAAACTAGCTGGTGCAGTTGGTTTTTCTGTCTCTGGAACCACTATTAAGAAGCTATAGTTTCCTGAATTGTAATATGAAACTTTTAGATAATATCTTTCTCCTGCCTTTAAAGTTACTGCACTAGTAGAACTATTACCTGATGTTAATAACGTTCTATTCTTATCATATATATACAAATACTCACTATACGCACTAGTTATCTTAACCGTATATTGCCCATCATTAGGTGCTATAAAGATGAAATAGTCATTGTCATTTGAATAATTCATATTTGCTGACTTAACTTTACCTGGATCAATACTTGTTGCAGTATCAAAATCATCTCCATAATCATCATCATAGGTAGTAACAGAAATGCCATTGCTATCACCAGATGTATTACCGCCTAAATCTTTTGCTCTCACAGTGAAGGTATACAGTGTATTTGGTTGAAGCCCTATGCAGGTATAACTAGTTGATGTTGAATTTCCAACTTTAGTTCCATTGCAATATATATCATATGATGCAACAGTTCCGTTATCTCTTGATGCACTCCATGTTATAATTACACTTCTTCCAGTTTTAGAACTATATGAAAGACCACTTGGATTAGTTGGTGGTATATCATCTGCATTAGTGATTGCACTTATTGAATCACTTAACTCTGATAAATTATCAGCTTGATCTTTTGCTTTTATTGTATAACTATAAGTTGTATTAGGTAGTAGCCCTGAATCTTTATAGCTAGTTATATCTCCTACTACCGTTCCAACTTTGACTCCATCTCTATATATTTCATATGCTATTACAGAATAATTATCTGTAGCTGGTTGCCAAGAGATAGTGATTGAATCAACAGTTTTATTAGTTATGTTTAAGCCAGTTGGTACTGTTGGCTTTTCTGTTTCTGGTACAGTAATTAATAGGCTATAACTTCCAGTACCGCTATAAGAAATTCTTAAGTAATACGTTTCTCCGCTAACTAGTGTTGCAGAACTTATAGTCCCACTACCAGATGTCATGACATTTTTATTTTTATCATACAGATATAGGTTTACATTTGCTCCATTAATTACTTTAATATTAGACGTTCCACTGCTTAGTGCATTAAAAGTCAGATAATCGTAATCACTAGAGTAATTAATGCTTCCTGATTTAATCTTTCCTAGTTCTAAACTAGTTGCAGTATCAAAGGTATCTCCATAATCATCATCATAAGTGGTAACAGTAATACTACTACTATTTCCCAAAACACCGTTGTCAGTACCAATTGCTTTAACTATTAACTTATAGACAGTGTTTGGTCTAAGGGCTGTACATATAAAACTTGTGGTTTTTGTGCTTCCAAGATTAATACCATTTCCATATATCTCATACCTATCTACAACACTAGTACCTGTTGTAACACTCCATGAAAGACCTATAGTCCAACCTGTTCTTGAAGTATTTGATAGATTTGTTATTGATACATCACTCTTATCTGTAGAAACAGCTAATTCACTACTTAAATCTGATAAATTATCTGCTTGATCCTTAGCTTTAATTGTATATTTATATTGTGTATTTGCTGATAGTCCTGTATCAGTATAGCTAAGAATATTGCTTACAACTGTTGTTATTTTTACACCATCTCTATAAACTTCATATCCAGCTACAGAGTAATTATCTGTTGAAGCTGACCATGAAATTGTAATAGAACCTAATGATTTATCTACAATGCTTAAATTTGATGGTGCTGTCGGCTTCTCTGTATCTGGTACTACTATTAAGAAGTTGTAAGCTCCTGTATTGTAATAAGGTACTTTCAAGTAATATCTATCTCCAGCTTTTAAAGCTGAAGCTGTTAGCGTGTTATAACCAGAAGTCACGCTGGTTCTATTTTTATCATATAGATATAAATATTCACTAGATCCACTTGTTAGCTTTATGATATATTGTCCATCCACAGGTGCTACAAATGTAAAGTAATCTGCATCATAAGATGTTTCAATGCTTGCAGATTTAGTTTTTCCTGCATCTATACTAACTGCAGTATCAAAGCTATCTCCACAATCATCAGCATAAGTTGATATTATTACACTATTACTGTATGCTGACAGATTACCTCCTAAATCTCTTGCTTTCACTGTAAATATATATTCAGTATTTGGATTAAGGCCAGTGCAAGTATAACTTGTTGTAGTAGAGCTTCCAACCTTAATGCCATTGCAGTATATATCATAGCCTGCAAGTGTTCCATCATCCGTTGATACTCCCCAAGTTAAATTTATTGTCCAACCTGTCTTTGTTGGTGCTGTAAGGTTAGTAGGATTGGTTGGTGGAGTGTTATCTATGTCTGTGGTAACACTTAATTCACTACTTTCATCGGATAGATTATCTGCTTGATCTTTTGCTTTTACTGTGTATTTGTATGCTGTATTTGGTGCAAGTCCGGTATCTGTATAACTTGTAACATTATCCGCTACTGCTGCTACCTTCACTCCATCTCTATATACCTCATATCCTGATACTGCTATATTATCTGTTGATGCTGTCCAAGATATTGAGATTGAACCTATTGACTTACTTACTAAACTTACGTTAGTTGGTGAAGTGGGTTTTTCTGTTTCTGGTACTATTATTATAAAGTTATAAACTCCTGTGTTGTAATAAGGTATTTTTAAATAATATCTGTCTCCAGCTTTTAATGCTGTTGCTGTTAGTGTGTTGTAACCTGAAGTCAAGCTATTTCTATTCTTATCATATAGATATAGATATTCACTCGCTCCACTTGTCATTTTTATGACATAAGTTCCATCTAGTGGTGCTATAAAAGTAAAATAGTCTACATCGCCTGAATAGTTTATATTGGCTGACTTTATCTTACCAGGATCTACATTTGTAGCAGTATCAAAACTATCACCATAGTCATCACTATAGGTTGAAACCGTTACGCTATTACTATCACCTGATATATTGCCACCTAAATCTCTTGCCTTTACTGTAAATATATATTGAGTATTTGGAGTAAGTCCAGTACAAGTATATGACGTTGTAGTAGAACTTCCAATCTTACTTCCATTACAATATATATCGTATCCAGCAACAGTTCCGTTATCTGTTGATGGTCCCCAAGATAAGCTTACTGTCCAACCTGTCTTTGACGGTGCTACTAGGTTAGTCGGATTTGTCGGAGGAATACTATCCACATCTGTAGTAACACTTAGTTCACTACTTGCATCAGATAGATTATCTGCTTGGTCTTTTGCTTTTATTGTGTATTTGTACTCAGTATTTGGGATAAGCCCTGTATCTGTATAGCTTGTAACATTATCTGCTACTGCTCCTATCTTTAATCCATCTCTATATATCTCATATCCTGATACAGCTATATTATCTGTTGCTACTGTCCAAGATATTGAGATTGAGCCTATTGACTTACTTACTAAACTTACGTTAGTTGGTGAGGTTGGCTTTTCTGTTTCTGCAACTGTAATCATTAACTTATACTCACCAGTACCAGTACTACTATAATGTCTTACCGCAATATAATATCTATGACCAGAAGTCAATGTAGTATCAATTTGGAAATTAGCTCCTTCGCCATTATCATCGTCACTTTTTATAAGATTTTTATTTTCATCATAAATATATCCATAGGTATCCATTGATGAAATAGAAATTATCCTATAGGAAGAATCCATTGGTGCTATAAAGGTAAAGTAATCGTAATCTCCTGAATAATTTATTGTTCCTGATTTTGATTTACCTATATCTACATTTGTAGCAGTACCAAAACTATCTCCATAATCATCACTATAGGTTAAAACAGTTACACTATTGCTGTCACCTGACATATTTCCACCTAAATCTCTTGCTTTTACTGTAAATATATATTGAGTATTTATATTAAGCCCTGTGCAAGTATAACTAGTTGTAGTAGAACTTCCAATTTTACTTCCATTACAATATATATCGTATCCAGTAACAGTACCGTTATCTGTGGATGCTCCCCAAGATAAGTTTACTGTCCAGCCTGTTTTTGATGGTGCTGCAAGGTTAGTCGGATTTGTCGGCAGAATACTGTCCACATCTGTAGTAACACTTAACTCACTACTTACATCAGATAGATTGTCCGCTTGGTCTTTTGCCTTTATTGTGTATTTGTACTCAGTATTTGGGATAAGACCACTATCTGTATAACTTGTAACATTATCTGCTACTGCTGCTATCTTCACACCATCTCTGTATATCTCATATCCTGATACAGCTATATTATCTGTTGACGCTGTCCATGATATTGAGATTGAGCCTATTGACTTACTTACTAAACTTACGTTAGTTGGTGAGGTTGGTTTTTCTGTTTCTTGTACTACTATAATGAAGTTGTAAACTCCTGTGTTGTAATAAGGTACTTTCAAGTAATATCTGTCTCCAGCTTTTAATGCTGATGCTGTTAAAATATTGTAACCTGAGGTCAAGCTATTTCTATTCTTATCATATAAATATAAATTTTCACTAACTCCACTTGTCAGCTTTATAACATAAGTTCCATCTAGTGGTGCTATAAATGTGAAGTAGTCAACATCACCTGAATAGTTTATATTTGCTGACTTTATCTTACCAGGTTCTACGTTTGTAGCAGTATCAAAACTATCTCCATAATCATCACTATAGGTTGAAACCGTTACAGAATTACTATCACCTGATGAGTTTCCACCTAAATCTCTTGCTTTTACTGTAAATATATATTGAGTATTTGGAGTAAGTCCTGTACAAGTATAACTTGTTGTTGTAGAACTTCCAATCTTACTTCCATTACAATATATATCGTATCCAGTAACAGTGCCGTTATCTGTGGATGCTCCCCAAGATAAGTTTACTGTCCATCCTGTTTTTGATGGTGCTGCAAGGTTAGTCGGATTTGTCGGAGGAATACTATCCACGTCCGTAGTAACACTTAATTCACTACTTACATCAGATAGATTGTCTGCTTGGTCTTTTGCTTTTATTGTGTACTTATACTCAGTATTTGGGATAAGCCCTGTATCCGTATAGCTTGTAACATTATCTGCTACTGTTGCTATTTTCACACCATCTCTGTATATCTCATATCCTGCTACAGCTATATTATCTGTTGATGCTGTCCAAGATATTGATATTGAACCTATTGACTTGCTTACTAAGCTTACGTTCGTTGGTGCGGTTGGCTTTTCTGTATCTGGAACCACCACTAAAAAGTTGTAATTTCCGGTGTTATATCCATAGATTCTTACGTAGTACTTCTGTCCACTTACTAGCGATACAAGATTCGTTGAATTATAATTTCCAGCTACATAGTTTCTATTTTTATCGTATAGATAAATATATTCCCCTATTCCGTTGGCTATTTTTATTATATATTGTCCATCTCTTGGCGCTATAAAACTGAAATAATCGTCATCATAATAGTAGTTTGCCATAGCTGACTTAATTTTACCTGGATCTATATTTGTAGCAGTATCAAAACTGTCACCATAATCATCACTATAAGTTGAAACTATTAAGCTATTACTATCACCTGATATATTACCTCCTAAGTCTCTTGCTTTTACTATATAGGTATATTGGGTATTTAAATTAAGTCCCGCACAAGTATAACTAGTTGTAGTAGAACTTCCAATTTTACTCCCATTACAATATATATCATATGCAGCAAGGACTCCATTATCTGTTGATGCTCCCCACGATAATCCAATTGTCCATCCAGTTTTTGATGTCCATGTAAGGTTAGTTGGACTCGTTGGTGGAATGTTGTCTCCATCTGTAGTAACACTTAGTTCACTACTTACATCAGATAAATTATCTGCTTGGTCTTTTGCTTTTACCGTGTATTTGTATTCTGTATTTGGTGCAAGTCCTGTATCCGTATAGCTTGTAACATTATCTGCTACTGTTGCTATCTTTACACCATCTCTATATATCTCATATCCTAATACAGCTATATTGTCTGTTGATGCTGTCCATGATATGGAAATTGTTCCAATGTTCTTACTAACTAAACTTACATTAGTTGGTGTTGTTGGCTTTTCTGTATCTGGAACCACCACTAAAAAGTTGTAATTTCCAGTATTATATCCATAAATTCTTACGTAGTATCTCTCTCCACTTAATAGCGCTACAGGATTCGTTGAATTATAATTTCCAGCTATATAGTTTCTATCTTTATTGTATAGATAAAGATATTCCCCTATTCCGTTGGTTATTTTTATTATATATTGTCCATCTCTTGGCGCTATAAAACTGAAATAATCATCATCATAATAATAGTTTGCAGTAGCTGACTTAACTTTACCTGTATCTATATTTGTTGCAGTATCAAAACTGTCACCATAGTCATCATTTAAAGTTTTACCAGTTACACTATTACTTTCTTCAGATATATTACCACCAGAATCTCTTGCTTTTACTTTAAATACATATTCAGTATTTATCTGAAGTCCTTCGCAAATATAGCTTGTTGATGTAGAACTTCCAATCTTATTTCCATTGCAATATATATCATATCCTGCAAGGGTTCCATTATCAGTAGACGCATTCCAAGATAATGTTATTGACCATCCTTTTGTACTTGTAACAACCAAACCTGAAGGTGCAGTTGGTGGAACAGTATCGATTGATGTTGTTGCATCTACACCTAAACTTGCATCTGATAAGTTGCTAGAAGTATCTACTGCCTTAACAGTATAAGTATAGGTAGTGCTTGATGATAGACCGGTGTCAGTATAAAATAATTCACTTGTTGTTCCTACTTTAACACCATTTCTATAGATTTCGTACCCTGATATACCATAGTTATCTGTAGCCGCATTCCAGGATAAAGATACTGATGTCAAGGTTGAGCTTGTTACTTGTACATTGCTTGGTACTGTTGGTGGCTGAGTTTCGGCAACCTTAATTGAATACCTAACTATTCCTCCAATCGAATATATACCTGGCAATATATAGTAAGTTTTATTTGCAGTAGCATCTATAGATAGAATATAGTAACCTCCACTACCTACATAATTACTAGGTACATAATTACCATTTTCATCATATATGCCCATGCTATAACTACAAGATCCTGAAATAATATTTAGTATTGCATTATATTTTCCAGCGTCTGTAGTTGTGAATTTGAAATAATCCTTATCGTTATCATAGTCTTGTTGCCCATCATAGAAACTTGCTATTTGTATAGCTGTAGCTGTACTAATACTATCTCCATGATCGTCATTATAAGTAGTGGAAGATAAACTACTGCTATTGTCTGATCTATTACCTCCAAGATCATATGCTTTTATTGTAAATACATATTCCGAGTTTGGTTGAAGTCCAGTACAGGTATAACTTGTAGTTGTAGAACTTCCAACCTTAGTTCCATTACAATATATATCATATCCGGCAACTGTTCCGTCATCTGTTGATGGACTCCATGATAAGCTTATAGCCCATCCGGTTTTAGAACTAACTGCAACATTAGTTGGGGCAGTTGGTGGCACAATATCAGAATCAGTTGTGACACTTATCTCATTGCTTACACCTGACAGATTACCTGCTTGATCTTTTGCTTTAACCGTATATTTATACTGTGTTGCAGGCAGAAGTCCTGTATCAGTATAACTTGTTATATTATCTTCTACTGTTGCTACTTTTAATCCATCTCTGTATATCTCATATCCCAATATAGCTATATTGTCTGTTGCTGCTGTCCATGAGATAGTAACTGTTCCTGCAGATTTGCTAAGCACACTTACACTTGATGGTTTAGTTGGATTTACTGTATCTAGAACTGTTATCAAAACCTTGTAATCTCCAGTTCCACTACTAAAGTGTCTTGTCGCAATGTAGTATCTGTGTCCAGAGATTAAATCGGCAGTTATCTGAAAATTATAATCAGCACCATTATCGTCATCATAAGTTATAAGATTACCATTTTCATCGTAAATATATCCGTAAGTATCCATATTAGATATGGTGGTTATTGTATACGAAGAACTTATTGGTGCTATAAAAGTAAAATAATCATAATCCCCTACATAGTTTATAGTTGCCGATTTTGTCTTACCCAAATCTATTGAAGTAGCAGTGCTAGTACTATCTCCAAAATCATCTGAATATGTAGTAGCAGTTACACTATTACTTTCTCCAGATTCATTTCCTCCAATGTCCCTAGCTTTTACTACAAACGAATATTGGGTAGTAAGCTGAAGCCCTGTGGCAGTGTAACTAGTTGTGGTGGAACTTCCAACTTTACTTCCATTGCAATATATATCATAGCCAGCTATTGCACCGTTATCTGTAGATAAACTCCATGATAAATTTATATACCAACCACCAACTGAACTTATTATAAGATTACTTGGATTAGTTGGAGGTACAGTATCCGCATCAGTTGTAACACTGAGTTCACTGCTTGCATTTGATATATTTCCTGCCTGATCCTTGGCCTTTATAGTATATTTATACTGCGTATTAGGATTTAGACCTGAATCTGTATAGCTAGTAACATCCGAACCCACAGATGCAATTTGTATGCCATCTCTAAAAATGTCATATCCAACCACTGCAATATTATCAGTTGATTGATTCCATGATATAGCCACTTCTGAAATAGAATGGCTTGTCACAACCAAATTACTCGGTACAGTTGGAGGTTGAGTTTCAGCATTTGTTTTTACTACTAATGCTGCGCTAGCTGAAGATGTATTATTAGCTAAATCTCTGGCTTTTACAGTTAAACTGTAACTTGTATCTGGGCTTAATCCATTAACAGTATAGGTTGTTTCTCCGTTAGTTTGTCCAACTTTTGTAGTTCCTTTATATATATCATAAGCAACTACTCCAACATTATCTGTAGAAGCTGTCCATGATAAACTTATTGACGCGTAGTCCTTTGATACAACCGTCAAATTAATTGGAGCTGTTGGAGCTGTTGTATCAGCTGTAGTTGTCACCGATAAACTAGTACTAGCCTGTGATAAGTTCCCTGCAGCATCCTTAGCTTTTACAGTAAAACTATATGCTGTATTAGGTGTTAGTCCACTTACCGTATAGGTTAGTCCATTAGTTTCTCCAACTTTTGTTGAACCTTTATATATCTCATATCCACTTACAGCAATATTATCAGTTGCAGCTGCCCATGATAAATTAACTGATATACATGTCTTACTTACTACATTTAACGAGGTAGGAGCTGAAGGTGCAGTTGTGTCTGCTAAAGTCGTAACTGTTAATGAGTTACTTGAAGCTGATGTATTTCCTGCTGCATCCCTTGCTTTTACAGTAAATTGATGACTTGTATTTGGGGTTAATCCACTTACAGTATAAGTAGTAGTATTAGTGGTGGAACCAATTTTTGATGTTCCATCATAAACATCATAACCTGTCACAGCAATATTATCAGTTGATGCCGTCCATGATAAACTCACAGAAGTATATGAATTATTACTAGCTACTAGATTTGTAGGTGCATTTGGAGCTGTGGTATCTGCTAAAGTTGTAACTGCTAATGAGTTACTTGAAGCTGATGTATTTCCTGCTGCATCCCTAGCTTTTATGGTAAAAGTATAGCTAGTGTTTGGTAAAAGTCCAGTTACTGTATAAGTTGTTGCAGTGGTAGTTGATCCTACCTTCGTACTTCCATTATACACATCATAGCCTGTAACACTTACATTATCTGTTGCTGCTGCCCATGACAAACCTACTGAAGTACAAGATTTAGTACTTGTCGTTAAATTTGTAGGGGCTGATGGTGCAGTTGTATCTGATGATGTCGTAACTGTCAGTGTATTACTGGCAGCTGAAGTGTTTCCTGCTGCATCTCTAGCTTTTACTGTAAAACTATAGCTAGTATTAGGTAAAAGTCCTGTAACAGTATAAGTTGTTCCTGTTGTAGTAGAACCAACCTTTGTGCTTCCATTATATATATCATAAGATGTAACCTTTACATTATCCGTAGATGCATTCCATTTTAGATTTACTGAATTATAGGTTTTAGATACTAATGCTAAACTGCCAGGAGCTGTTGGTGCAGTTGTGTCTGCTGCGGCTTGTACCACAGCATTTTGAACCTGAGTATCTGATGCTAAGTTCATATCTACATGAATAACTTCTGCTGTGTTTTCAGCTACTTGGTATCTAGGAACACTAACCTGACTAACCTGATTTCCAGTATTACTTTGTTCAATGCTTTTATTTTTTGAAAGCGTTTGAGTGCTTATCTTTTCACTCCATTCACTATTTCCGCCTGAATTCTTAGCTCTAACTCTATAATAGTGTGTAGAAGCTTCTTTAAGCTGAGTATTTACATATTTTATATTTATACCTACATCTATAACCTTTCCATCTACCTCAAGATCATAGCCTGTAGCACCCGTAACCATATCCCAAGCTGCAACTATACAGTCTGATGATACTGCATTAGCATTTAAGTTTTTAGGTATATTTGGTGCCTTTAACTTAGTAAATCCAGTAATAAGCGAACTCCACGCCCCTATAATGTACTTTGTTTTACCTCTAACTCTATAGGTATGGCTTGTCCCCTGAAGAAGATCAGTTTGAGTATAGGTATTTTCTTTTAAATTACTTATAATATTACCATCGACCTCAATATCATATAATTCTGCATTCTTTGAAGTATCCCAGTTTACTGTTATGCTATTTTCAGCTGATTTCAACGTGATATTAGAAGGTACTGTAGGTAAACTTATCTCCTTACTTGCATCATTTGTTAATTTTACTTCTGGCTGTGTTGGAATCTTTATTTTTATACCAGAACTCCATTCACTAACTCCACCTGAATTTTTGGCTCTTACAAAATAGGTGTGTTCATCGTTTACTGATATTCCTTTATGAGTAAACTCGTTACTGGTTCCATTATCAATAAGTTTGTTATCAGCGACAACTTCATATCCCTCTGCCTTATCTGATTTATCCCAAACTATTGTAATGCTGTTATTATTAATGCTCTTGAGCTTCAGATTCTTTGGAGTATCAGGTGAATTTGGAAAAGTGGTAACTTCATATCCACTACTCCAATCACTTTCTCCAAGCTCATTTTTAGCCCTAACCCTAAACGTATGCTTTGATTCTGGATCAAATCCTCCCCTTACAAAACTTGTATTGGATTTAGATTCTATAACTTTTCCATCTACTTCAACTTCATATGACTTAGCACCTAGTTCTTCGCTCCAAGACATTGCGACAGTAGAGTTGGTTACATTAATAATCTTAAAATCCTTAGGTGCATATGGTTCCATAATTTGAGCCTTAACACTTAGTTCAGAACTCCATTCACCCGTTCCATTTTTGTTTTTTGCTCTTATCCTATAGACATGGCTCGAACCAGGAATAAGATTATCCTGTCTATAAGAAGTCTTAGTACCCATAGGAATAATCCTACCGTCTACTTCGAGATCACATCCATCTATCCTATCTGTCAACTGCCAACTGAGCTCAATTGCAGTGATGGAAGCTTCTGCCTTGAAATTTAATGGTGGTGAAGCTTTTATCACTTCTGCTCGAACCAAAGCTGGCTGACAAATAGATAAGAACATGACAAGAGCTGTGAAGATTGATAATGTAAATCTTCCCTCTCTTTTTCTTACCAAAATTATTCCTCCTTATAATGATAAATCCTTCTCTTTAATCTAATATTTTTGATTTCATAAGAGCCATTACCTAAATAATTCACTTGCAGATTTTTAATCTAAAAGAAATTATCATTAGATGTACCGCTTAAGCATTAAAATTATCTTTTCACAGTATCTCCACAAAGTATGTTGAAGCACTTAAAATACATTTTAAACATATTGATACATCTTAAATCATAAAATATCATCATTGAGAATATTTACCCTTTTATTTGTAACTTCAAAAATTCTTATTATAATAATTAGATATTTTAACAATATCAAATTATTACTTTAATAAGTCAATGACGTTACACAACACATTATATCTTCCTATTATTTTCCATGTAAATAGTTTTTATGTAATATTATTGTAATTATTTATATTTTTTACATTTTAAATTTACAATTTAATTTAGCTTGATTTCGTCTAGTAAATATCTATAGTTTTAATGTTATAAATTGTAGAATTTCATCAGTTATTTGACCCAAATTATGATAATTTAAATATATATTTTGTGGTTTTGCCCTTTAATTTTACACATAAAAAATAGCCTCAACTTTAATTTAGTTGAGACTATTTTAAACAAAACACTATTCCTTTACCTTCTTCCAATAATCAAATATAACCTTCTCATTCTTATTCTTTCCTGGTACATAATAATTTCTGCTTTTTAAGTTATCTGGAAGGTATTGCTGCTTAATATAATTATTTTCATAGTTATGAGGATACTTGTATTCTATTCCTCTTCCTAAAGCCTTTGCTCCACTATAATGAGCATCCTTTAGATGGACTGGTATATCCCCAATGTTCACCTGTTCTATATCTTGAAGTGCAGCATCAATAGCACATACAACAGAGTTAGACTTTGGTGCTGTTGCTAAAACTAAGGTCGCTTGCGCTAGTGGAATCCGTGCTTCTGGAAAGCCTAGCATATTAGCTGAATCGACACAAGCTTTAACTATCATCGCTGCATTTGGATATGCGAGACCGATATCTTCAGATGCAATTACCATGAGTCTTCTACAGATTGATTGAATATCTCCAGCTTTAACGAGCCTTGCTAAATAGTGAACTGCAGCATCTGCATCGCTACCTCTAATGGATTTTTGGAAGGCACTTAAGATATCATAGTGACTATCACCTGACATATCGTAATTAAACACCTTGCTTTGAGTACAATCTCTAGCAACTTCTTCATCTATTAATATAACACCTTCACTACTCGGATTGGTTGAATTTATAGCTACCTCTAAGCCATTTATAGCCTTTCTTACATCTCCATTTGAAGATGCTGCAAAGTAATTTAATGCTTTATCATCAACTTCTATGGTAGTACTCTTATGATCTTCCTTTAATATATCTACAGCTCTTACTAATGCTTTTATAACATCGCTATCTTGCATTGTTTTAAACTCAAATACAGTAGATCTACTTATTATCGCTTTAAATATATAGTGATATGGATTCTCTGTAGTACTAGAAATAAGAGTTATTCTACCGTCTTCTATAAATTCAAGTAAAGATTGCTGCTGCTTCTTGTTGAAGTTTTGAATCTCGTCTAAATACAGAACTACCCCATTGAGCCCATCGAAACTATCAAGCCCTTCTATTATTTGTTGTATATCCTTTATGGAAGCATTTGTTGCATTTAATTTATAAAATTTCTTCTTTGCTTTTGCAGCAATTATATTTGCAACAGTAGTCTTACCTACCCCTGGTGGCCCGTAAAAAATCATATTTGATATGGTTCCACCTTCTACTATTCTATTTAGTATCTTACCTTTTCCTAAAATATGTTGTTGCCCAACTACCTCTTCTAAAGTCGCTGGTCTTATTCTATCTGCCAATGGTCTATACACAATACTCACATCCTACTTACATTTGTTTATAAAAATGGGCTGTTAAAGCACGGTTTTGAAATTAAATTGTTATTCATCCGATGCTTTAATGAGCCTTCGCAAAGAATTTAATTTCAACAGTAATCTTAAACATATCCTATAAAAATTGAATAAATAACTCCAACTTCCTGCAAACCCGCATTTTTCCTGTAAATTTATAACTTTTTATATTTTTATGATTTTACCTTTTTAAATTTTTATATTTTTATAAAGTTTATAACTTTTCCAAACAAGAACAATTTCAATTTTTTAATAGAGGTGTTGCTATAAAGATATTATTTCATATTAAAACAATGCTCCACAACATTACTATCCAATCGTATTGAAATACTTGCCCTTCAATTATAGGACTTTTTCACTGGTAATTTCAATTACTAATTTACTAAAGTGCGCAGAGCTTCTTTAATATTTCTATAGTATACATGTTGTCTAAATTACTTCGTACTAAATTTTAACTAAGCAAAAATCCTTATAAAGACAAAATAACTTACCACAACACCAATGTGATAAGTCATCTATACATTATTCTAATTCTATTTTTCGTAGCAAGAAACTATTTCTCCATAATACATGGTGTGATAGTCGCCTTTTGCGTATGATCTTTCTTTAACTTCTGGGCTAACAAAACTTTCATCCATATCCTGCTTGTAAACTATCTTACATTCATAATACATATTGCAGCCATCAACCACAGGACTTTCAACCTCATTTGAAGGTACAAACTTAATTCCTGCTTCAGCTACTTTGTCTATATCTCTTCCTGATTTAGTTCCGCATATCCCAAGTACAGCTTTCATTTCCTCTCCGTAAGGTATGCTTATTGTAAAACTATCTGCTTTTTCTATTAATTCGTGAGTAAATCTTGATTTTCTAACTAAGGCTGTTAAACTTGGTTTTCCCCATATAAAACCTATGCTTCCCCAGCTTATAGTCATTGTATTAACCTTTTCTCCTGATTTTACAGTAAGAAAAGCTCCTCTTTTATGTAATTTTTCCATTCCTTTTTCAAGGTTTGTTATAAAATCAACTGACATTTTTTGTCCTCCTCTTATGTTCTTAGAATACTTTGTAGTTACCTTTATATACTGAAACAGATCCATTCTTTATATTTATTATATCTCCATAAAATTCAACTTTATCCCCTAATAAAGATACTCCATAGCCATCATTAAACGCAAAGATGTTTTTATCTGTGTTTATTGTATAATCTATAAGTTTAGGCAATAACACTTTATTTTCCTGCCAATGAGGTAAAACTTCAAACTTAGTTAATGAAAAGCCTCTTGTTTGAAGAGCCTCATAAGAATTTTCATAAATAAGTGATGATAAAGAAATATCTTGTGTTAAAAGTATGCTGCCCCCGCCTACTCCAACAATTATTCCATTTCTCTTTGCAAACTCCTTTAGAGCTTCTGTAAGCTTTCTTTTTCTTAAAAGTAACAAGAATTTATACGTATTTTCCCCTGATAGATATATAACATCTGAATTTAGAAGCTTTGTTATTAGCGCAGGATTGTACTGCGCTGCAAGATCAAAATACAGTATGTCACCATAACCAAGTTCGTTATAAAACTCAGAAAGCTCCTTATAGTATACAATACTTTTTTCAGAGGAAGATGGTATGTATGCAATTCTACCTTTTCCTTTTTTTATCTCACTGATAAGAGCCTTGTTTAGAGGGTTCTCTTTATCAGTGCTTTGTTTTCCCATTAAGAATAATTTCATAATGTTTACCCCCTAGTCCCCAAAATTTCGTTTATTGCTACGTTATTGATTGTAGATTCTTCCTTTATAATACTCTTCATTATCATCTTCAAATATATCAATTTCAATATAAGCCCCTTCAAGTGCTGAAACAGTATACTCTATAGTAAAGCCTTCTATATTAACTGTCTCAATTTCATATTTTTCATTCATACAGGTTGCCAAAGTCATATATTGGTCTTCTTCACTATCATATATAGAATTCACCTTTAGTATTTTAAAAGTTGCTTTCTTTATATAGGTGTAATTATTCTCATCTCTATAATTGTCTTTTCCATTAGTATCTTTGAAAAACGAATTATTAAACATGGACACCTCCAAGATATTATATGTTTATTTTAGGCTTCACAGCTAAGCTGCTTTTTAGAGTTACAATCTCCTAAAATCCTTTTTAGCATACCTCTACTTAAAGTTATTAATTTGTCTATAGATACAATTTGTTCTAATATTTTTATCTCCCTATAAGCCTTATCATACTGGCACAGATTAATCTCATTATCATATAAAGCTTTCTTAATTTCTTCCTCACCCAGCACTTTTTTAAGCCCATCAGGAAGAACAAGTAAACTTAATATAAGGTCTTCAAACATCAAACTTATTTTACCATCAACTTCATTATTATCTATTATGTGAAATTCCCACTGAAGTATTTCATCTTTATCGTCAAGTATAGTTATGAGATTATAATTTGCATTTAATGGAGTAATCTGAAGCCATTTATATTCATTATCCATTATTTTTATTTTTTTGTCATCTACACTTCTAAAAATGGCTTCACTCACCTTGTGAATTGATGCTAAGTGAACGTAACCATTAAATTCTTCTGTATTTATAAAAGAAACTCTAAAGTCCACATCTTTTATTTGACTATAATCCAGTTTTTGTTCAAAATTCCTCCTCATTATATACCTCTCCTTGAAACTATGACTTAACGAAAATCATATAAAATCTTTGCAAAGCTCATTACGGTCTCAACTGAATGGATAAATACTTTAACCTATCCAAATTTCATTGTACAACTAAATAATGATACTTTTCATAAATTAATATTTCTACAAAATAAATAAAAATCCTCTTATATTACCTTAGTCTAAAAATATATTTTAATCAACAAATTTAACATTGTTCTTTCCGCTATTCTTTGCTATATAGAGAGCTTTGTCTGCCTTGTCAAAAAATTCTTTATATATTAGCTCCTTTTTATATTCTGACACTCCAACACTTACAGTTACTCGCTCTAGTTCAACATATATATTTTCTGAAACTAATTTTCTTACCTTTTCACCTAATATCAAAGCACCTTTAATATTGGTTTCTGGAGCAAGTATAACGAACTCTTCTCCTCCCCAACGAATAAAAAAATCTGTTTTTCTCAATTTAGAAGTTATAACTTTTGTTATATTCTTTAAAATTACATCTCCTCTACTATGTCCATATTTATCGTTAATTTTCTTAAAGTCATCAATATCAAATATTATCATTGATAATGGGATATTATATCTCCTGCATCTTTCAAGCTCAACTTCAATTATATCCTGAAGTTTTCTCCTATTAAAAGCGCCAGTAAGTTTGTCCACCAAAACTTCTTCTTTTAGTTTAATATTTTCTTCTTCAAGTTTAGCTAGTTTCATATTAACTTGTTGTAGTTTATTATGAATACATTTATATAAAACAAAAATATCAATTGCTATTATAATAATAAAGATTGTAAATGTGCTTTTCCCAAGAAGGGAGTTGTTTGTGATTATGTATTTAAAAATTATTCCTAATGACACTAGAGATATAACTGATAATATCAAAATTATTAACTTTTGAGTATTGTTAAAATACTTTTCTTTGTTTCCACTAGCTATAATATCTTGTTTTAAATCTTCCACTGTTATATATCCTCCAATAAATTAAATTCTCCTGTTCAATATTGCTCATCTTTACAAATATATTGGAGTATCTAATTTATTATTCATTAAATATATAACTAAAATATTTTTAATTATGTAAAAAAGACTGCCAAAGAATAAACTTTCATTTTGACAGTCCTTTATATATAGCTGTATCACTTCGTGATAAAATTTAGGTTATGTTTAATTTCAACACGGTGCTTTAACACACTTAACTTTTACTCAGATATTAATCCTATATCTTTTCTAAAATATCTTCCTTCAAAAATTACTGAATCTATATTGGAATATGCTTTCTCTCTAGCGGCTTCTATAGTATCACCTACTCCAACTACTGAAAGTACTCTTCCACCTGAAGTTACTAAAACCTCATCTTTAATAACTCCCCCAGCAATGAACACATTCTCTTTTACAGAAGGATCTATGTCTATCTTAAAGCCTTTTTCAAAAGCTTCTGGGTATCCTTTTGATGCCAAAACTACATTACAGCAAGCTCCTTTTTTCCACTTAACCTCTGCAGCACTTAACTTTTCTTCAAGTGAAAATTCTATAAGTTCTAAAAGATCACTATCCATTAAAGAAAGTACTGATTGAGTTTCAGGATCTCCCATTCTTACATTATATTCAAGCAGATAACAGCCTTTTTCAGTAATCATTACTCCAAAAAATATTATTCCCTTATAATCAAAACCTTCTTCTCTTATTCCTACAAGAGTTGTCTCCATTATATTTTTCTCAAAGTCTTCAAAAACTGAATCAGTAACATAAGGATTAGGCGCTATTACTCCCATACCACCAGTATTAGGACCTACTCCTCCATCAAAAATCTGTTTGTGATCTTTTGCTGATATAAAAGGAATTATAGTCTTGCCATCAGTTATTGATAATATTGAAGCTTCAACACCTTGTAAAAACTCTTCAATAACTATCTTTTTTCCTGCACCTTTAAACTTATCTTGTACCATAAAGTCTTTTATAGTATCTTCTGCTTGTTTAAAGTCTTCACAGATACTTACACCTTTTCCGGCAGCTAATCCATCTGCTTTTATTACTATAGGATAGTCAGCACTTTTTAAGTACTCTACAGCATTCTCACTATCATAAAAAACTTCATAAGCAGCAGTTTTTATATTATATTTTCTCATAAAATCCTTGGAAAAGCTTTTGCTGCCTTCAAGCATTGCAGCTTTTTGCTCAGGTCCAAATATCTTTAAGTTTTCCTTCTTGAATAAATCCACTATACCCTTTGTTAATGGTTCTTCTGGTCCTACCACAGTCAAATCGATGTTATTTTCTTTTGCAAACTTAGCCATTTCTTCGTAAGTTTCTAACCCTATATTCTCACATTTATCCTCTAGTGCTGTTCCACCATTACCAGGTGCTACATATATCTTTTCAACCTTTGGGCTTTTTGCAAGTTTCCATGCTATTGCATGTTCTCTTCCACCGCCTCCAATTAGTAAAAGCTTCATCAATAATCACTCCATCTATATTAGTGTTTGAAATGTCTTATACCAGTGAACACCATGCTTATACCATGTTTGTTGCACTGATCTACGGATTCTTGATCCCTAACAGATCCACCTGGTTGAATAATTGCTTTTATATCATATTTAGAAGCTTCTTCTACAACATCTCCAAATGGGAAGAATGCATCTGAAGCAAGAACTGTAGCTCCTGTTCCTCTTTTTAAGGCATCTATTGTAGGCCATATTCTGTTAACCTGACCTCCACCGATTCCCACTGCTTTTCCATCATTTATTACAACAATTGCATTTGATTTAACATATTTTACCACCTTCATACCGAAAATCATATCTTTCATTTCTGTTTGTGAAGGAGTTTTTTCTGTTACTACCTTTAATTCTTCTATAAGCTTCTTATCTTCTTCTTGTACTAATATTCCGCCATCCACAGTAACCATGTAATTTTTAGCCTTCGGTGCAGAATTTACCTTAATCACTCTTAGGTTTTTCTTTTTTCTTAAAACTTCTAAAGCCTCTTCATCAAATTCTGGTGCTGCCACTACTTCTAAGAATATCTTGCTCATCTCTTCTGCTGTAGCTTTGTCTAGCTTTCTGTTTACAGCTACTATTCCGCCAAAGATTGAAGTAGGATCACATTCGTAAGCTTTTACATAGCTATCATATACAGTTTCTCCTATAGCTACTCCACAAGGAGTATTATGCTTTAATCCACATGTAACTATTTCTTCAAATTCATTAACAACCTTCCACGCTATATCAAGATCCTTTAAGTTGTTATAAGAAAGCTCTTTTCCATTAAGTACTTCAAAGGTATTCATTGCACCATCTACTTCATTATTTGAGTAGTAAGCAGCACTTTGATGAGGATTTTCACCATATCTTAATTCTTGTTTCTTCTTGTAGGAAATTGAAAGGTATTCTGGATACTCTTCTTCTCCTTCAAGTAAAAAGTTACTTATAGCTCCATCATAAGCACTCATAAGATTGAACACTTTACCTGCTAGCACTTTTCTTGTTCTTAGACTTACCTCTTCACTTTGCTCAATTTCTTCTTTAACCTTGCTATAATCCTCTATATTGCTTATAACTACAACATCTTTAAAGTTTTTAGCTGCTGCTCTAAGCATTGTAGGACCACCTATATCTATAAATTCAACCTTTTCTTCAAAGCTAAAATCTTCTTTTACCTTTTCAAAGAAAGGATATAAGTTAACAACTACTAAATCTATAGTATCTATTCCTCTTTCTTTTATAGTGTTCATATGTTCTTCGTTGTCTCTTATAGCTAAAATTCCTCCATGAATCACTGGATGAAGGGTCTTAACTCTTCCATCAAGCATCTCAGGTGCTTTTGTAATTTCAGCTATTTCCTTAACTGCTACACCATTTTCTAGAAGATATTTGTAAGTACCGCCAGAGGATATTAACTCTACATCCTTACTAACAAGAAACTTAGCAAAATCAAGTATGCCATTTTTATCATATACGCTTAACAAAGCTCTTTTTATCATTAAAAAACCTCCTTAGGATTGGAACTACTCAGTAATAAAAGTTTTTCCTTCTTTTATTATAACTTTTCCTTCACTTATAAGTTTTATAGCTTTAGGTAAAATCTCATGCTCTTTTACAAGAATTCTCTCTTGAAGTGTTTTTGGTTCATCCTCTTCATGAACCTTAACTACCTCTTGAAGAAGTATCTCTCCCCCGTCAACCTCTTCATTTACAAAATGCACTGTGCAGCCTGAAAATCTAACTCCTTTTTTAATAGCAGCCTGATGAACTTTTATTCCATACATTCCAGCTCCTGAAAATGCTGGAATAAGAGAAGGATGGATATTTATTATCCTGTTCTTGAAATATCTTAGTAAATCTCCGTTTAGAATAGATAAGTATCCTGCAAGTACAACTAAATCAACCTTATCTCTTAAAAGTTCTAATATCTTATTTGAAGATTCAGAGCCAAATTCCTTCTTATCCACTACATACGCTGGGATATTTTTTTCTTTCGCTCTTGTTAATGCAAAAGCATCTTTTTTATCAGAAATAACAGCCTCGATGGAGCAGTTTAAGTATCCTTTTTCAATGCTGTCTATTATGGAGCCAAGGTTACTTCCTCCACCTGAAACTAACACTGCTATTCTAAACAAATCCCTGTACCTCCGTTCTTAACATATCCAATCTCATAAGCTCTTTCACCTTGAGATATCAATAGCTCAAGTACAGCATCTTTATCTTTTTTATCTACTGCTAATATGAAACCTATTCCCATATTGAAGGTGTTGTACATATGATCCTTTTCAACGCCTCTATTTATTATTTCCTGGAAAATGTTCGGAAGAGGATAACTATTCTTGTTAATAACCGCAGTAAGTTCTCTCTCTCCAAACATTCTTGGAACATTTTCAATAAAACCTCCGCCAGTTATATGTGCCATTCCCTTTATATCATAACTTTCTAGAACCTTCATCACTGGTTTTACATATATCTTGGTAGGCTCGATCAAAGTTTCCCATACTGGCTTTCCATCAAAATCTTCATTTAAATCAGTAAATATCTTTCTTACCAAAGAGAATCCATTAGAATGTATTCCTGAAGAAGCTAATCCTATTAGAACATTTCCTTCTTCTATAGTGCTTCCGTTGATTATCTTATCTTTATCTACAATTCCTACTGCAAATCCTGCTACATCGTATTCTCCTTCTTTATAGAAGCCAGGCATTTCTGCTGTTTCACCACCAACTAAAGAACAATCTCCTTGAAGGCAACCTTCTGATACACCTTTCACTAAATCTGAAGCTACTTCTGCTTCAAGCTTACCGCAAGCTATATAATCTAGAAAAAATAGTGGTTTTGCTCCATGACATAATATATCATTTACACACATTGCAACGCAGTCTATTCCTACAGTATCATATTTTTTTGTCTTAAAAGCTATATCAAGCTTTGTACCAACTCCATCTGTTCCTGAAACTAATACTGGTTTTTTATAGCCTTCAGGAAGTTCTACCATTCCAGCAAAGCTTCCAAGTCCATTTAAAACATATTTTGATAAAGTTCTGCTTGCATATTCTTTTATGAGTTTAACTGATTTATATCCTTCTTCAATATCTACTCCTGCTTGTTTGTATGTTAACATTTCTTCACTACCTTTCAAGATGATCTTTTGCTGTTTCTATTGGGGTTGAGACCGGATAAACTCCATTAAAGCAGCCTAAACAGTAACCTTTCTTTTCTCCAAAACACCTTAATAAACCTTCTAAAGAGATATAAGCAAGGGAATCCGCACCAATTACCTCATTTATTTCTTCGACTGTTCTATCTGAACCAATTAATTCTTTTCTATAAGATATATCTATTCCAAAATAACACGGAAATTTTACTACTGGTGATGCAACTCTAAAGTGAACTTCTGTAGCCCCTGCTTTTCTAAGAGCTTCAACAAGATGTCTTGAAGTTGTTCCTCTAACTATCGAATCATCAATAAGAATTACTCTTTTACCTTCTACATTTACTTTTAATGGATTAAGCTTTACTGATACTGCTCTTTCTCTCATTTCTTGATTTGGTGTTATAAAGGTTCTTCCAACATACTTATTCTTCACAAAACCTGTCTCATAAGGAATGCCAGAGGCCCTTGAATATCCAATAGCAGCAGAGATTCCAGAATCAGGTACACCTATTACAATATCAGCATCAACTTGAGATTCTTTGAATAGCATCTCTCCTACTTTAATTCTTGATTGATGAACATTTATACCGTCTATTGTGCTATCTGGTCTTGCAAAATAGATATACTCAAATACACAAGTTTCGCACTGAGTTTGTTCTGAATATCTTACACTTTCAATACCGTGTTCATCTATTATTACAATTTCACCTGGTTTTACGTCTCTTACAAAATCAGCACCAACTGTATCTAAAGCACAGCTTTCAGAAGCTAAAATATAGCTGTCATCGATTTTTCCTATACACAAAGGTCTTATTCCATTAGAATCCCTAACACCTATAAGTTTATCTTTAGTCATCATAACTAAAGCAAAGGAACCTTTTATGGTTTGAACTGCATCTGCTATAGCTCTTTCTATTCCTCTTTTTGCTCCTCTAGCTATTAAGCTTATAATTACTTCTGAGTCTATTGAGGTATGAAATACGTGTCCAGAATCTTCTAGAAGTTCTCTAAGCACATCTGCATTAACTAAATTTCCGTTATGTGCTATGGCAATAGAGCCAAGCTTATATGAGCTTAAAAGTGGTTGTGCATTTTCCACATTAGTGGATCCTGTTGTTGAATATCTAACGTGTCCAATTGCTACATGTCCTTTTAATTCCTCTAGGTGCCTTTCTTTAAAAGCTTCAGTTATAAGACCTAAGTCCTTATGAAGCTTTATGTTATCACCATCAGAAACTGCAATACCCGCACTTTCTTGTCCTCTGTGTTGTAGTGCATAAAGTCCATAGTATGTGATTCTTGCTACATCTAAGTTGTTCTTGGAAAATACTCCAAATACTCCACATTCTTCTTTAAACTTGTCTTCAATTGGCTCTATTCTCATAATCAGATTCCTTTCACTAATAATTACTGGTTAATTCTATTAAGTATTTCTACATATGCATCTTTGACATTTCCAAGATCTCTTCTAAATCTGTCTTTATCTAATTTTTCATTAGTAGTTGCATCCCAGAATCTGCAAGTGTCTGGTGATATCTCATCAGCTAGTATTATTTCTCCGTTAAATCTTCCAAACTCTATTTTGAAATCTATTAGCTTTATGTTCTGCTTTAAGAAGAATGCCTTTAGTACTTCATTAACCTTTTCAGTTATTTCATACATTGCTTTTAATTCTTCAAAGGTAGCTGCTCCGATTCCTACCGCATGGAAATCATTTATTAGTGGATCTCCTAATGAATCATCCTTTAAGCAAATTTCAAAAACTGTAGTCTTAAGTGGGAAACCTTCTTCAAGGCCTAATCTCTTAGCCATACTTCCAGCTGCTACGTTTCTAACTATAACTTCAAGCGGTACTATTTCAACCTTTCTGCAAAGCTGTTCTCTTTCGCTTAATTTTTCTATAAAGTGAGTTTTAACTCCTTCTTTCTCAAGAAGCTCAAAAAGTACTGAAGTAATTGCGTTATTTAAAACACCCTTGTCTTCTATTTGACCTTTCTTTTCTCCGTTAAATGCTGTTGCATCATCCTTATAATAAACTACTACCTCATCTGCCTTATCAGTTGCATATATCTTCTTAGCTTTTCCTTCATACATCATTTCTCTTTTTTCCATTATAGTTCCACTCCTTCTCCATTTTCTTTTATGAATTTTTCTTTCATATCTTTACGGAAATTTACTAGTTTTTCCTTAAGCTCTGGATATTTTAATGAAAGCATCTGTACTGCAAGCATACCAGCATTATAACTGTTATTTATTCCAACTGTTGCTACTGGTATTGATTTAGGCATTTGAACTATTGAATATAGAGCATCTAACCCATTTATTGCTGCGTTTACAGGTACTCCTATTACAGGCATTGTTGTGTGTGATGCTATAACTCCTGGTAGATGTGCTGCAAGTCCAGCACCAGCAATGATTACTTCAAAACCTTGTTCATCTATTTCATGTAGAGTTTCCATAAGCTTTTCAGGAACTCTATGAGCAGATAATACAAAAGCCTTATATTCTACTCCAAATTCCTTAAGAGCATTAGCCGCTCCCTTCATTACATCAGTATCTGATTTTGAACCAAAGAAAATTGCTACTTTCATCTTATACCTCCGAATTAATTAAGATTATTTTTATTATTAATTTCAACACTATTTAAAGTAATTCACACCAGACTTGAAGAGTTTTTGGTCAAACTCTCCGATAATGTTCTTATACATGTTGGCACCTATTCTTTCTGAATGCCCCATCTTGCCAAGTATTCTTCCATCAGGACTTGTTATACCTTCTATAGCAAGCATTGACCCATTTGGATTGTGTGGCATATTCAGTGTAGCCTCTCCATTCATATCCACATATTGAGTTGCTATTTGACCCTTTGATTGAAGAACTGTTAAAAGTTCCTCTGGTGCAACAAATCTTCCTTCACCATGTGATATAGGAACTGCATGGATATCTCCTAGATCTACTTCATTAAACCATGGTGATAGCTTTGAAACTACCTTAGTATTTACTATGGAACTCATATGTCTTCCCATGGTGTTAAAGGTTAAGGTAGCCATATCCTCTTCCATATCAACTATTTCTCCGTATGGAAGTAGACCTAGCTTCACAAGTGCTTGGAAGCCATTACAAATCCCTAACATAAGCCCGTCTCTATTTTTTATAAGCTCCATCACAGCATTACTAATTCTTTCATTTCTAAACACTGTAGCAATGAATTTTGCTGATCCGTCAGGTTCATCTCCAGCACTAAAGCCTCCTGGAAGCATTATAATCTGACTATTTTTTATCTCTTTCTCCATCTGTACTAAAGAATCAAGAAGACTTTCTTTCGTAAGGTTCTTTAGTACTAATTGTTTTACTTCAGCACCTTCTTTTTCAAAAGCTCTTGCACAATCATATTCACAGTTTGTACCTGGGAATACAGGAATTAATACTCTTGGTTTTGCAATCTTAATTGCAGGTAACTTTCTATAGTTACTTTCATATAAAATAGAAGTTATCTTTTCACTTTCTTCTTTAGTCTTAATCTTAAACACTTTGCTTAATTTTCTTTCCCACTGTAATATAAGTTCATCAATATCAAAGCTCTCATCTAAAACTTTAATTGCTGCTTCTTCTATTGTTTCACCAATAATCTTGTAACTAGCCCCTTTAAATTCACTTACAATATCTACTCCACTTGGAACTTCAAGTATAAAAGTTCCATAGTTAATATTGAAAAGTTCTTCTTTGCTTATTGCTGAAAGCCTAACCCCAATTTTGTTTCCGAAACACATTTTAGATATTCCTTCACAAATGCCCCCATTTTTCAAGGAATATGCTGATATAACTTTTTTCTCTTCGATTAATCTTTCAATTACTTCTACATTTTTCTTAAATTCTTCTATATTAATAAGTTCACTTTCATCTCTACTTACACTTACGTAAACAACTTGAGAATTTACTTTCTTAAACTCAGGCGAAATTATATTTCTAGCTTTCTCAACTGCTACTGCAAAGGATACTAAAGTAGGTGGTACATCCATTTCTCCAAAACTTCCTGACATACTGTCTTTTCCACCTATGGCCGCTATCCCTAAATCTATTTGAGCTTGATATGCTCCAAGTAATGCTGCAAGTGGCTTTCCCCATCTTTCTGGATTCTTTCCAAGCTTTTCAAAATACTCTTGGAAGGTTAACCAAACCTTTTTGCTTTTCCCCCCACACGCAACTATCTTTGCTACAGATTCTATCACTGCGTTATAAGCACTATGGTATGGACTCCATTTTGCAATCTTAGGGTTAAATCCAAAGGCCATTATAGTTGCTTCTTCAGCCTCTCCATTAACTACAGGTATCTTTGCTGCCATTCCTTCTGCAGGAGTTAACTGATACTTTCCTCCAAAAGGCATTAGCACAGTTCCTGCTCCTATTGTTGAGTCAAATCTTTCAACTAAGCCTTTTTGTGATGCAACATTTAAACTCTCTAGAGTTTTTCTCCATTGTTCATTTAAGCTTGTATCATTAGCTTCATTAAACACATTCTCTTCAAATCTAGGTGCCTTTAATATCGCATCTGTTCTTTGCTTTGCTCCGTTTGTATCCAAGAAAGCTCTGGATAAATCTACAATCTTTTTACCATTCCAAAACATTCTCATTCTTTCAAGATCAGTGACTTCGGCAACAATACTTGCTTCTAAATTTTCTTCAAGAGCTAGCTCAACAAACTTTTGCCCATCTTCTTTTGAAACAACAACCGCCATTCTTTCCTGAGATTCTGATATAGCTAGCTCTGTTCCATCAAGACCTTCATACTTCTTAGGTACTAGGTCTAAGTTGATATCAAGACCTCTACAAAGTTCTCCAATTGCTACAGAAACTCCACCAGCGCCAAAGTCATTACATCTTTTTATCATAGTAGAAACCTTAGGATTTCTAAAAAGTCTTTGTAACTTTCTTTCAGTTGGTGCATTTCCCTTCTGCACTTCTGCTCCGCATTGTTCTATTGATTCAACTGTATGTTCCTTAGATGATCCAGTTGCTCCACCACAACCATCTCTTCCCGTTCTTCCACCAAGAAGAATTATCATATCCCCCTTTACAGGTTCTTCTCTTCTTACATTCTTAAGTGGTGCTGCAGCTATTACTGCACCAATTTCCATTCTCTTAGCAACATAACCAGCATCGTATATTTCACTAACCTGTCCAGTGGCAAGACCTATTTGATTTCCATAGGAACTGTATCCATGTGCTGCCCCTAAAGTTATCTTTCTTTGAGGCAATTTACCTTTTAGGGTATTTTCTATAGAAACTGTAGGATCTCCGCTTCCAGTAACTCTCATAGCTTGATATACATAAGTTCTGCCTGATAGCGGGTCTCTAATCGCCCCACCAAGACATGTAGCTGCCCCACCAAAGGGTTCTATTTCAGTAGGATGATTGTGGGTTTCATTCTTGAACATTACTAGATAATCTTCATTTCCTTTTTCTGTTTCAACTTTTACTTTTATGGAACATGCATTTATTTCATCTGAAATATCTAGATCTTCAAGCATTCCTTTACTTCTAAGTTCTTTCATTGCTATTACAGCTATATCCATTAAAGTCATATCTTTATTTTTATTCTTATATAAAAGCTCTCTTGCTTCTTTATATCTGTTAAAACTTTTAATGATCGGACTTGAATAGATACTTTCTTCTATTTCAACACTTTCTATTGAAGTCAAGAAAGTTGTGTGTCTGCAATGATCTGACCAATAAGTATCTATAACCTTTATCTCAGTAATACTTGGATCTCTTTTTTCTTCTGAGAAATATTTTTTTATCAATGTTAAATCTTCTATTGTCATAGCTAAGCCTAATTCTTGATGAAGGGAGCTTAACTGTTCTTCATTCATATTTATAAAACCATCTATATTTTCAACTTCACTTGGAATTTCATAGGATGAGAATAACTCTTTAGATAGAGGATCAACCTCTCTTGAATCAACAGGATTTATGTAATATTGCTTTATCTTTGCTAGTTCATCTTTACTTATATTGCCGCTAATGCATACAACCTTTGATGACTTTATTTCAAGCTTATCTCCTGCTGTTAGAATTTGAAAGCATTGCTCAGCTGAGTCTGCTCTTTGATCATATTGGCCTGGAAGGTATTCTACTGCAAAAACAGCTTCTCCTTCTGAAATAGGAAATTGGTCTTCATAAACTTTATCTACCATAGGTTCAGAAAAGATTATAGCCTTTGCTTTTTCATAAACTTCACTTTCAACTTCATTGAAAGAATATTTGTTTATTAAACGTACCTCTTTAATAGTGTTTATTCCTAAATTTGTTTTGAAGTCCTCTAGTAGTGCTTTTGCTTCAATGTCAAAGCCCTGTCTTTTTTCTACATACAAAGTTCTAATCATGATTTCCTCCCAAAACACAAATATTCAGATTTTATTCTTTAACTTATTCACAGACTTAATTGAATTATAATTTCCTAAAGAATAAAAAAATCCTAAGGGCACACTTAGGAAAGTAATCGCCCTTGATTACGAATTATATTTCAAAAAGTTATAAAATTATTCGCTTTTATAAAAATAAAATAACACTTGCTCCATACTTTGTCAATGATAAAACAAAAAAAATAAGTTATCATTCGTTATATAACGAACAATAACTTATTTATCAAGACAGTTGATTCGTTATGTAATTTTTCTCCACTGATGAATCTGCAAGTATAGGCGATATATCAACTCTAAGTATACTTTCTATATTTATGTCATCCATAGATATTAATGTAGTATTCATGTTAGCTGTACCAAGAACTCTTACCCCAATATTTCCTGAAAAGATAACTGGTCTAAACTTAACATGATTATAAATAACCTTTAAAAGATCATAAAACACATTATGCTTTACTGCCTTATTAAAGCCAAAATGTTCTATGTTGCCAAAACCTAAAACACCAACATGCATATCTTTTTTAGCTTTATATTTACAGCCATAACCAACATCCCCTCCCTTTTTTACAAAGTGAGTATTAACTGGTTTTGCATAAAATCCATAAGCCTTTTTGAATCCTTGATTTAACCCATCATATCCATACAAAATATTTCCCGTTCTAACTGTATTGGTAAACTCAGCTAGCTGTCTATATTCACTGTTTAGTGTGCAGGTAGAATTTAAGCAGTGTATATGAGGTATCACACCTATATATTTTTCAACAGCTGCCCTGAATATGTTAATTTGATTTTTGGTATACTTTACGTTACCTCCATAATGCAAGTGAGTATATATTCCATCTATACTTATATTTTCAAATTCGTTTTTTATTCTCTCAATTACACTATCAATTCTATCTGGACTTATTCCCATTCTATTCATTCCACTATCAATATATAAATGAATTTTTATGTTTGCTTCAGGTGAAAGTTTATCCAACATAGCTTCGTTATCTATTGTAAAAATTACATTATCCATATCTGTATTAAAATCAGTGAACGTTACCAGTGGTGATAACAGTAGAATTTCTTTTTGACTCCTAACTCTCTTAGCCTCTTCTAAATCTCCAACTGCGAAGAAATCTACAAATTGATCTAAATATTCAGTCACTCCTTCAATTCCTAATCCATAAGCATTTCCTTTAACAACTGCTATTATCTTCTTGTCATTAGTCAATTCTTTTATTCTATCTACATTCTTCTTTATCTTATCTAAGTACACATCGCACCAAAAATTCTTCATATGATGTTCCCTTTCTATCTCTAATCCTTGTACCTTTTTGAATTTGTCCATATATAGGCACTGCCTAAAAGTATTATTATCACTGCTTTTACAATTGTTGCGGTATCCATATATATCACCTTCTAATTATAAATAGATGCACACTTCGCATTCAAATTTATTTTTTTAATTACAGTCGACGCAATACATCTTAATTCAATATTATATACCATAGAAATACAATTTAAAATTAATTTTTACACAAATTAAGCTTGTATCACTGCGCAACAAAATTTATTTTAGTTAGCTTTTATATGTAAATAAACATAAAAAAAAGCTGCCATTTGGCAGCAAGATCCTACGTAATGACCAAATCGGTCATTAGTATTATATACACTTTTCCATATTATATACATTTTTAAAATTTAATTTTTAGGGGGGTAAAAATTAAAACTTATTATGTTTATATAATAGCCTTGAATTGTATTATACTTATGGATTAAATATGTTTTGTTTATGTGAAGAAAACTTTACGAAGTTTTTAAGGACTCAATATCAACATTTTCCTGCCTTCCGTTAGATAAATAGCTATGCCTCAATTCATACTTTAGTTTTTCCGAAAAATTTATAAGTTCCAATATGCTCTTTAGTTCTCCCACATTCATCCATCCTATCTTTCATTTATGTAATTTTTATTATACTATTTCTTAGAGATTTTCAATACCATAAACCAACACTGCTAATGCGCATAGAATTGAAAAAATCAAACCAAGTGCTGGATTTATATTATTTATCACAGCTGACACTAATTTATCGTCAAAAATCATTTTCACTGCTGTATAAACTAGTAAAGCAGCACACATGTATATAATTATAGGGAATCTTATCATCATCTCAGCAATAAATTCACTTCCCCAAAATATAATAGGCATGCATATCATTAATCCGAAGATTACCAGACCCATCTGCTGACCTGTTATCTTCTCAGTATCTGTCATTGCAATAGAAACTATTGCTAATACATTATCCAAGCTCATACTTATATCTGCCACTGTTATAGATATAAGCGCCTTAAAAAAGCCCCCTGTTTGTCCTTTTTTTCCGTAAACACTTTTATTTTGATCTTGAATCATATTAAAAGTAATATATATAAGCAATATTGCTCCTATTATATTAATATGGAGCCACTCTAAAGTGTATAAAAAGCCAATAATACCAACAAAAAATATTCTAAGAAGAAGTGCTACCCATACTCCCATAATATTAGCAAGCTTGGCCTTCTTTGGTGGTAAATCTTTTATTGCCAATGCTATTACTCCCACATTATCACCAGAAAGAACTAAATTGATAAAAAAGATTTCAATTCCCTTTGAAATAAGTTCAGAAAATGTGTACATATTAACCTCCATTTACAACAGCGTGTACTTTGCTATAAATATTTCTATTTTGTTTAAATATACGCTATTATGTTTGCTAAATATGCTGTATCCATTGTTTAAATTTTAAAAAAGAAAAATAGGAGAGAAATCATTAAATAAAGATTTTTCTCCTATCATACTAAAATACAATTTTATTTCTTCCAGAATTTTTAGCTTCATATAATTTTTTATCAGCAAGATTCAAAAATTCTTCCACTGTTATATCCTTATTTGAGGTTGAGCATATTCCAAAGGAAGCAGTTATTTTTATATCTTCATTATTATGAATAAACTTCTTTTCCGCTATTCGCTCATGCATTCTTTCAGCTATTACCAATGCAGCTTTTTCATCAGCCCCTGGTATACATACTAAAAATTCTTCTCCTCCGTATCTTCCGATCCAATCTTTCTTATTTCTTATACATTGCTTTAGGCATCCAGCTAATTCCTTTAAGACAAAATCCCCTGTGGTATGCCCAAATCTATCATTAACTCTCTTAAAGTAATCTACATCAACCATTATTATTGAAATAGGTTCGTCTTTCTTAAAACATACCTTCATGTCTATTGGTAGTGTTTCATCAATAAATCTTCTATTACCTATGTCTGTTAACGAATCCCTTATAGTCATAAGTTTCAAATCATTTATTATATTATTAACCTTACAGCCTTTACCATCTAAACTATGACCATAAAAAAGACTATCTGTAGTTTCTTTAATAAGTTCTACTATTAATGTCTTGTTGTTAACTTCAATTGGTAATACTGTAATCAGATAAGATTTATTATCTAAACTTTCTATTTTCATATAAGTTTTTTTATCCTTTAAAGCTCTAATAGATATACAGTTATCACAGATGGATTCTTTACCAATTTCATTAAAACATGAACTAGCTTTCTCAACCAGAGTATTTCCATTATACAAAAGCACTCTCTTTGTAATTGGATCTACTACCCTTATAACATCATATAGTTTGTGAAATATATTTAAATTATTTTCAATAAAATCTATGGTTATATCATTATCCATATATCAAAATCACTTCCAATCATTATAATACTTTACATTCTCAAAATCATCTACTTGAAATTGTAACAGCTTTTCCAATAAATCTATAATATAAGTTGTACACTTTAGCAATGATGTTTAAACTTTTAAAGAAATAAGTATTTAAGTCAATCAATAAATTAGATTTTGGTGATTAAATCTATATTTCTTCAAGTATGGACCCTATTTATAGTACTCTTATTATCGAAATTAAAACTAAGTTCTTTATAATAATTAAGTGCAAACATCTTAAAAATTCAAGTTGTTTGCACTTAATTATCGCATTATTTAATTATTTTTCAAGTTTTTTCTGATACATTTTCAAAAAATCTGTAACTTTTAGATATTTATAACAGAGCTATATATACTATACATGTTACAAATAAACATAATCCACAAAGTTTTGAGTATTGTTATTATTTTGATTTAAGCTTCCAAACAACACTTTGATAATCTCCAAATAAAAATGGTATTGTAATACCTGAATACATTAATTGATCTCCGCAAAAAACCCCTTCACATTCACTTACAACATATTCTTTATCAGAATCTAATCCTATAAGTTTGAGTTTCCTTACAGGTGCATCAGCCTCAGCAAGGATTCTAAAATAAGCCACCACTGCTTCACTCTTATCCTCTGATACATACATCCAAGCAGTTTCATTTCCCTTACCTTCAAATGGACTTATCAATCTGAACATATCACCAAATTGAATCAAAGCTCTTAATTCTTTATACTGCGTTATTTGTTCTTTAACTTCTTCCTTTTCATTCTCTGTGAACTTAGTAAGATCTAACTCATATCCAAAATTACCTGACATAGCTACATCACCTCTCATCTTGAGAGGTGTATTTCTTCCAACTTGATGGTTCGGAATAGCTGAAACATGAGCACCCATAGTACTAGCAGGATATAAAATACTAGTTCCATATTGAATTTTCAATCTCTCTACTGCATCTGAATCATCACTAGTCCAAATTTGAGGCATATAATAAAGTATTCCTGGATCAAAACGACCACCACCACCTGAACAACCCTCAAAAAGAATATCTGTAAACTCATTAGTTAGCTTATCCATAATCTTATATAAGCCCAAAATATATCGATGCGCAGTTTCTCTTTGTCTATCTGCTGAAAGAAGTTTTGATCCTACTTCTGTCATGTTTCTGTTCATATCCCACTTTACATAACTTATAGGTGCACTGCTTAACACCTGCGAAAGAACTTTTATTATATAGTCACAAACATCTTCCCTTGATAAATCTAATATCAATTGAGTTCTTGCAGTAGAACGAGTCCTTTCAGGCACATGTAAACACCAATCCGGATGAGCTCTATATAAATCGCTGTCAGGTGAGACCATCTCTGGTTCAAACCATAGTCCAAATTTCATATTTAAATCATTTATTCTATCACCTAAATTTTTTAGCCCATCAGGTAATTTATTCTTATCTACTATCCAATCCCCTAACGAGCAATCGTCACTATTTCTTTTTCCAAACCAGCCATCATCCAGTACAAAAAGTTCAATACCAAGCTTCTTTCCCTCTTTTGCTATATCTGTGAGCTTTTCTCCATCAAAATCAAAATAGGTAGCTTCCCAATTATTTATTAATATTGGTCTTGTCTTATCCCTATATCTACCTCTGCATAGTCTTGTCCTATATAGCTTATGATAAGTTCTAGACATTGCACCAAGCCCATCAGATGAATATACCATTACTACCTCAGGTGTTTGAAAATCTTGGTCTGGTTCTAATAACCATGAGAAATCAAATGGATTTATACCTAGTGAAACTCTTGTAGATTTATACATATTTATTTCAGCTTGAGCCAAGAAATTGCCACTATACACCAAACTTAACCCATAAGCTTCACCTTTTTCTTCTGTACAATCTTGGCTTATTATTGCAATAAATGGATTATGTTCATGACTACTTGATCCTCTTCTACTTTCAATTGTGTGCATACCTGGAGTCAGCTTCTCTCTGATGATATGCCTCTCTCTAGCCCAAGACCCATTAAGATGTAAGAAATCAAAATCGTCTCTTATAAAATCTACACTCATACTTAATCCGCGTAGGAGTTTTAAATTACTATTTCCTTCATTAACAAATCGCGCACTTCTTGTGATAACATTATATTTTTCAAACACAGTATATAATAGATGTACTCTTAAACCAATCAAGCTATCAATCAACACTATCTCCAAAGTTTCTGCTTCAGCTTCATCTTCAACATAAGTGGCCGGTAAACCATTAAGTTTTGGTTTACCTTTAAAAATCGTATATGATTCATATCTTAAATCAGTTATAGTTGAACCATTTTCAAGCTGAAGTTGATAAGCAGGAGTACGAAAATCAGTATTTCCGTAAGCTGGGTACTCCTGTGGAAGTGTATCTAGCGAGAATATCTTGTCTTTAACATCTGGGTTTGCAGAAAAAGAAGTTCTTCCCCTATAAACCAACATCTCTTTTGCATTTACATTTCTGATTTTTTTACCCCAGTATAGATGAGCAAGATATCCCTCTTTTACAATTTGCATGATATAACTTGTATCTCCTGCTTGTAAGTGAAAAACTTTATTATCTTCATTATATGCAATGCCCATAATCCATCCATCCTTTTATAAAAAACTTAAAAATATATGATTCATCAATACTCTGTTTATCTTAATTTTATGTAATATATTTTACCAAACCGCAATTAAAACGTATACAATGAGATATGATGAATTATTTTTATAAATTTATATAAAATTACAGTGCTTTTTCAACCTGATCCATTTCCACATATTGACTATTATGAAAAATCAATTAACCTTAATATAGATGAACCACTTCCTACTTAAATTTATATTTTCAAATTCTTCTCTCTGAACCCAGAAGAGTTTTGAAAATAGATTACGGATTGAAGTGTTTCATCCTTATATACAAATTTATTACATTAACTGAAACATTTTGAAGTTGCCAATCGTTTATATATTGGAGGGGGGTTAAGGTATGTATACTATATCCCAATATGATAGTGATTACTTTTACGAAAAAATAGAAACCCATGGAAATACAGTTTATAAAATATGTAGATTATATTTGAGGGAAAATGCAGATATTGAAGATGTATTTCAAAAAGTATTTTTAAAACTTATTGAAAAGAAACCCTACTTTAAAAACCAAGAACATGAACATGCTTGGTTTATTAAAGTCACTGCAAATACATGCAAAGATTTTTTAAAAAGTTTTTGGAACAAAAATACTGTTTCTATTAATGACCTTGATTATGTTACAGAGGATATTGAGCTTAGCGAAGTATTTGAGGCTGTATTTAGTTTAGAACCTAAATATAAGATTGTAATTTATATGTATTATTATGAGGGCTATTCTACCTCAGAAATATCTAATATATTAAAAGTTAATGAAGCTACAATTCGTACTCGCCTAAAGAGAGCTCGTGAAAAGCTTAAAAACAAATTAGAAAGGGATGAGTTTTATGAGTGACAAATTTAAAAAAGATTTAAACAATATACAACTAAATGATGATTTAAAGAATAAAACAATGGATATGATAAAACAGACATTAGCTAAAGAGCAAACTTCAAGAAATATATTCTCCCCCAAAAAATCTTTTATTTTTGCTTTTACTTCTTTTATACTAGTGCTACTTATTATAGGCATAACTGTTATTAAGGGACCTTTTAATAATTCAGTAAAAGCAAAAGATTTAATGCAAGGCATTAGTTCTGAAAATATAACCTTAAAAGAAAACCTTTCTAAAGAGTTTTTAGATTCAACTTCAGAATTTTCCATATCAATGTTTAAAGAACTTTCAAAAGAAAAAAATGCTGTTTATTCACCTTTATCATTATGTCTTTCCTTAGGTACTATACTCAATGGTTCTGATGGCACCTCAAAGGATGAGATTTTAAGAACATTATCTAAGTATGGCGTAAGCGAGGCGGATTTAAATATCTACTATAAAACTTTAACTTCAAGATTAATGAAAAACAGCAAAAATCCAATATTAAATATATCAAATTCTATATGGTATGATAATGAGCTTAATATAAATAAAGATTTTCTTGAGCTAAATAAGACTTATTACGAAACTAGTGCTTACAAACTTGACCTTCAATCAGATAACGCTCCAAATTCCATTAATGCATGGATTAATAAAGTTACAAACAAGAAAATAGATACAATGGTAGATACTATAGATAAAAATGCAGTTATGCTCATATTTTCTACTCTTTATTTTAATGATACCTGGAAGTTTCCTTTTACTGAACCCACCCATAAATCAAATTTTACAACAAGTGATAATAAAACTATTAATGCAGATTTCATGACTAATGAAATGAATATAAAAAACATTTCAACTGAAACCGAACAAATTATATCACTTCCATACAAAGAAGGAAATCTATCCTTTATAGCAATGATGCCTAATGATAATATTAACATCCGAGATTATATCGCAAAGCTTGATAAGGATACACTAGCTACTAAAATTAATTCTTTACAAGTAAGTGATACACATGTTATACTTCCGAAATTCCAAGTTGAATACAAAAAATCACTAAATAAAGATTTATCTTCACTTGGAATAAATACTATATTTGATGAGGAAAAAGCTAACCTTTTAAAAATGGGCTCAACAAAAGGCAACATTTTTGTAAAAGATATAGCTCAAAAGACCTACATAAACGTAGGTGAAAAAGGAACTGAAGCAGCTTCTGCAACCAAAAGTGAAGCGATCTCCAAAGGTATTTCTACAGCCAAAATAATAAACTTCAATCATCCTTTTGTATATCTTATTATAGATAATGCTACTAATCTTCCACTATTCATGGGAGTTATGGATGCTCCAAATCAAAAATAAATCTAACACAATATAAGTTCTTAAATTATCTTTAAAGCTTTCATAAAATATGTGAAAGCTTTTTTATTGTAAAGGACCTAAAATTTTTATGGACGTTAAATATATAAATTTCAATAATTTTAGATTTTGGCTATGTTTAAGAATATTGTTTAAATAGCACCTAGATTTTTAAGTTTCTTAACTAAAGGTACATCTGCAGGTGCAAAATTGAATTTATCTATCTCTTTAATAGTAACCCATCTTATTGAACTATGGACTGAGAGTTTAATCTCACCACTTATAAATTGTGCAAAATATGCAAGAAGTTTTATCTCACCATATGAGTAATCATATATACTTTCACCAAAGAAATCACCCACTTCAATATCTATATCAAGTTCCTCTTTTATTTCTCGTTTTAGGCACTGCTCATCTGTCTCACCTATTTCTATCTTGCCTCCAGGGAATTCCCACATTCCTTCTTCTTTTTCATCTTTTCCTCTTTGGGCTATCAATATCAAATCGTCCTTTATGATAATAGCTGCTGTTACTTCTTTCATATGGTACTTCCTTTCAAAATTTGGTTTATAAATTCTAATATAATAATTATAATACTTTTAAAACCAGTCATACCAATTATCTAATAATTTTATTTATCCTTGTCTCATAATAAAATCCACCACTATGTATAAAACTTAGCGGTGGATTTAAAGAGTTCCTATATCGAAACTTAATTTATACTTGTACGAAAATCCCGGCTTCTATGGACTTTCGGGCATATATAAATTATATAGTTGAGTTAGGAACTCTATATAATTTTGAATTCTATATTCTTTTAAACCTCATTGCAGCCCAGGTTTCATTTAATGCCACACTACTGCAAGCTATAAAACCATGCTCAGGAGTAGTAGCAAAAAGAATATCCCTGTTTATATCATATTTGTTCTTTCTATCAGACTTTGGATACGAAATCCATAGAACTCCGACTTCTGATAGGTTTCCTATAGCTTCTTCAATTCTATCGTAATAATCTCGCTTTGAATTCACAAAAAGATGTACAAATCCATATTTATCTTTTTTTGAGAAATCAACTACTTCTTGACTAATTGCCATTGTTATATATTCCTCAGGTGCGTAAAGATAAATTCCCGTTGTGCCTTCCTTCAATCTCATTTTTTTATATACTGTACTTTCCATAACATTCTCTCCTATGTAAAGATGAAACACTTCAATCTCAAATTTATTTTCAAAACCCCTCTGTATTCTGAGAGGAGAATTTGAAAATATAAGTTTAATTATGAAGTGATTCATCTAGATAATCCTATTATAAATTCATAGTACCATATTTGCTTAAATATATAAATTACATTGTTAAGTATACACTTCAATATTACGCAAAAAAATTCCAACAAATATTTTTATATACATATTTTCAATTGTATAAATAAATCTATATTTATTTATATTACGACGCTTTAAAATCTCTATAAATAAAAGAGCAGTAAATTTTTTTAATTTACCGCTACTTAAAAAAGCTTGAATCTTATTATTTTAATGTACGCTTTAAGAACTCTCTAGTACGTTCTTGAGTTGGGTTCTTAAATATTTGCTCTGGAGTTCCTTCTTCTGCTATAACTCCTTTATCCATAAACACTACACGATCAGATACTTCTTCTGCAAAGCCCATTTCATGAGTTACTATAAGCATTGTTAGTCCACTTTCAGCAAGCTCCTTCATAACCTTAAGAACTTCTCCTACCATTTCTGGATCAAGTGCTGAAGTTGGTTCATCGAATAGCATTACATCTGGTTCCATAGAAAGTGCTCTAGCTATGGCTACACGCTGTCTTTGTCCCCCAGATAATTGCTTTGGCTTCGCATTTATATATTGCTCCATACCTACAACCTTCAAATACTTTCTTGCAACTTCTTCTGCTTCTGCCTTTGAACGTTTTAGCACTTTTACCTGTCCAACAACACAATTACTTAAAACATTATGATTATTAAACAGATTAAAGGATTGGAATACCATACCTAATTTTGTACGGTACGCATAAATATCGTGTTTATCATCCAGGATGTTTTCACCTTTATATATAATCTCCCCGCCAGTTGGTTTTTCAAGTAAATTAACACAACGTAGAAGGGTGGACTTTCCTGATCCTGATGATCCTATTATACATACAACTTCTCCCTTTTTCACTGAAAAGTCTATGTCCTTAAGTACTTCATGAGTTCCAAAAAATTTACTTAAATGTTTAATATCAATTACATTTTCCATACTATTCCCTCCTTCGTTTAATACATATTAACTTCTTTATTTTTTCTAGCTGCATCTTCAGGTGTTTCTACCTGCATTTGATTTGCATACATAATGTAGTTATCTGGTCCATCTAATTTTCTTTCAATTAATCTCAATATTCTTGTTACTGTAAAAGTCATTATGAAATAAAGTATACACGCAACAAAGAATGATTCAAAATATCTATAGTTATTTCCTGCAACAGATTTTGTTTGGAAATATAATTCTGTTACTGAAATTACGTTAAGCACTGAAGTATCCTTTATGTTGATCACGAACTCATTACCAGTTGCAGGTAATATATTACGTATAGCTTGTGGTAATATAACATTAGTCATAACTTGAAAATGCTTCATACCTATTGCATCTGCTGCTTCAAATTGTCCTTTATCTATAGAAACAATACCACCACGAATAATTTCTGACATATAAGCACCAGTGTTTATTGATACTATAAGTATAGCAGCAAAAAGTCTATCCATATTTAAATTAAATGCCATAGCTGTACCATAGTATATTACCATAGCCTGTACAATCATAGGAGTTCCACGGAATATTTCAATATAAATAAATAAAAGTGCATTTACTAACTTTAAAAAATATCTTTTAACACCCTTTTCAGGCATTGGCACAGTTCTTATAACTCCTATTAATAAACCTATTACAAATCCTATTATAGTACCAGTCAGTGCAACTAACAGTGTAGTTCCAGCTCCTCTAAGGAACATCTGCCAGTTTTCTGAAACAATTTTTACAACCCAATCAAAACTCATATTTTTCCTCCTTCAATAATGAAACCGAATGTGGTACAGAGATATACTGCTTCATAATTACATAACACTTTTCAAATCTTTTCCTCATAACTTAGGAATATTCTAAAAAGTTTAAAAAGAAGCGGCACACCCTTAAATACATTCGGTTCCTAATAAAAAACTGTTTTTATAACTTTCATTAGTGATTTTATCAAAGCTACCTTCCAAATCTTATCTTTGGAAAATCTAGTATGTCTGTAACATTACTATTTTGCTGCTGGTTGATTCTTTATAGCTGTATCCATTATTGTCTTTCTTTGTTCTTCTGAGATACCTGCTAATGTTTTATTAATCTTTGAAGTTAAATCACTACCCTTTGCAACACCTACAGCTATAGCTGTATCATCATCAGATGTATTAAATCCAGTTTTGAATTCTACCATTTTGTACTTTGAATTTGCAGTTTCAGCACTTACACCTTCTGGACGTTCTGAAACATAACCATCAATTATACCTGATTCAAGTGCAACTCTCATTGCTGGGAAGTTATCCATAGCTGGTTGTTTTTGAACACCTTGTATTTGATCTATAACTGAATAGTGGAATGTATTTAATTGAGCAGTTATTTTTGCTCCTTTGAACTCTTGGATTGATGTAGCATTTTCATACTTACCACCATTTTTAACTACCATAACTAAATTTGATTTGTAGTAGTTGTCAGAAAAATCTATAGTCTTTTTACGTTCTGCAGTAGGTGACATACCTGCTATAATCGCATCAATTTTACCTGAAGTTAATGCTGGTACAAGACCATCCCATTCTGTTTTTACTACAACTAAGTCCTTACCTAAATCCTTAGCTATCTTTTTAGCTATTTCTATATCGTATCCACCTGCATACTCTGCGTTTCCATCTATTTTTACTGCTCCATTTGAATCATCTTTTTGAGTCCAGTTAAAAGGTGCATATCCAGCTTCAAGACCTATCTTAAAAGTTCCGTTAGAAGCTGAGCTCTTGTCAGCATTTGCCTTTGTTCCACAACCTGCTAAAAGCACTGTAGCTGATATTGTAATTGCTATTAATAACGCTAATTTCTTTTTCATGTTTAAATATCCCCTTTTTATTAAATTTAAATTTGTAATATGTTACTTGTCCTAACTTAAGACATTATTTACTTCATTAATAAGTTCTCATTACTTACTTCGTTTTAAATTTTATAAAGTTATTAAGCTTAATAATATGTAAATTTATCCGTATATTATAATTTCTGCAAATTTCATTGTAATAAAAAAAGACCTGAGATGAGCTCAGGTCCTAATACACAAAAACAGCCTAATACCCCTTCTTTTTCCCAAATGAGATAGCACAACTCAATAAACCGGGATGTTTATTGAGACAGTCCTGCAGTTCTTAACTGCAGACCCAGCAAATAATACCGAGAAATATTATTAACTTCGGCGACATTTCCTTCTTCTTAAAATCATAGTACTCTCAAACTCCTCTAAGAACTATTAAACACCGCGCCTCTACCTCACTAAGTTAAAGTGAGGCCTTATTAAATTATATAAACAGTGTACAACAGGACATTCTATATGTCAATATAGATTTGTTCATTATTAATTAACAATTTTTGATATTCAGCACAATTATATACACATTTTATTAAAGTTTTGTAATAAATCCTGTAAGTTCAGAACTTTTACCATTAACCCTACACTATTCCAAAATCAATATTATACAACTCCACCATTAACTCTAAGAGTTTGCCCTGTAACCCATTGTGCTTTATCGCTTACTAAAAATTCAATAACATTTGCTATATCATCAACTTCACCCAGTCTCCCGAAAGCATTAGCCTTTCTAGCAGCATCTATTTGCTGTTCTGTTTTCCCTACAGTAAATAGTTCTGTGTTAACAGGTCCAGGTGCAACAGTATTTATTGTTATTCCCTTAGTCCCAAATTCCTTTGCCAATTGACGACTTATCTGCTCAACCGCACCTTTAGTAGCTGCATATACACTATATGTTGGAAGCATACTTCCTACTACAGATGTTGAGAAATTAACTATCCTACCGTTATTCTCCATTAACTTCATAGCCTGCTGACACGCAAAATAAGTTCCTTTTACATTTATATCAAAAAGTCTATCAAAGTCCGCTTCTGTAACATCAGTAAGTAGTTTATATAGTATTACACCTGCATTATTGATTAATATATCTATCTTTCCAAAGGCTTCAATGGTCTCTGAAAACAACTTTTCCACATCACTTACTTTACTAACATCAGCTTGTATTGCAACAGCTTCTCCACCATTATTTCTAATTTCATTTACTACCTCAGCTGCTTTATCAGGGCTACTAGAATAATTAACTACTACTTTAGCACCAGCTTCAGCTAATTGTTTTGCAATAGAACTACCTATACCTCTTGATGCTCCTGTTATAATTGCCACTTTCCCATTTAATTCTTTCATTATATATCCATCCTTTCATGCATTAACTTATTATTCCCAAAATCGTGTTAATTCTTGAACTAGTTACTCTAATTATCAGATATAAATATTCCTCAGCTTCAACACAGTTATTGGATTAATTTAATTGTAAGAGATAATGAGCTTTAATAGGTAGCCTATTCTTGTTTAATCATTGCCTAATTCTCCAAAAAGAACTATAATCTTTACATAATCTAAAGGAGAGTTCACTATGGAAAATGAAAAATTAGATAAGCAAAGTGTGTTGATTGAAGATAAACTAAAACAATTAGCTAATCTCATAGAACGTTTTACTGATAGAGAAGGACTTCAAGCCTCCTCAATACCATCACTAGACTTTATCCGTTCCTCTGAAAAATCAGAGCTTTTACATTCTATTTACACACCATCCTTATGTGTAATAGTTCAAGGGGCAAAGATGGTTATACTGGGTACTGAAAGTTATAGATATGATAAAAACTCCTATTTAGTTGCTTCTGTACACTTGCCTATTACTGGTCAGATCATTGAAGCTTCACCTGCTGCTCCATATTTAAGCTTAAGACTTGGTTTTAGCAGTGATCAAATTCTCGATATAATAAAAGAAACTAAGCAAATAGCAAAAGAAAAGCAGAATCCCCCTCGTGGACTGATTGTAAATGAGACTAATCTATCCTTACTAGATGCTCTTTTAAGACTTGTAAGTCTGCTAGATACACCAACGGATATTCCAGTTCTTGCACCTTTATTTATTAGAGAGATTCTTTATAGAATTTTACAAGATAATCAGGGGTATGTGGTAAAGCAATTTGCTATGATTGGAAGCCATGCACAAGCAATCTCAAGTGCTATTAACTTAATTAACAAAGATTTTTCAAAGCCCTTGAGCATTGATGAGCTGGCAAAAACGATAAATATGAGTGCCTCCTCATTGCATCATCATTTTAAAAAAGTTACTGCAATGAGTCCTCTTCAATATCAAAAGCAAGTGCGACTGCAAGAAGCACGAAGATTATTGCTTTCAGAAACCTTAGAAGCTGCAGATGCAGCGTTTCAAGTAGGTTATGAAAGCCCTTCTCAATTTAGTCGTGAATACGCAAGAATGTTTGGCTTACCACCTATAAGCGATATAAAAAGATTGAAAAATTCTGTATATGTAGATTTTTAATGAGGTAATGATGAAACACCCTGTAGAATAGCTATTCTACAGGGTGTTCTTTTACTTATTTAACTCTCTTCACCTAATGATTGACAGCTTTAAGCCTAAAGCCATTTTTGCAGTCCTCTAGATTATGAACAGATGCTTTAAAGGCATATGTAATCCGACTATATACTTTTTTCTTTAATATGGTTAGTTATCATATCAATTAAATCCTTAACTTCAAAACCACTTTTTTCGCTAACAAGTGCTATTGTTGCCTTTGATGACATAGCTTTAAATAAAATTGGATTTTTTAACTTTTCAAATTTAGGTGATAGTTCAATTAAAAATTCTCTTATAGACGGATATTTTTTAGCAATATCTCCTATTAATGTTTGCTCATTAATATCAAATTCTTTTATATCGTAACTCATAATGTACCATCCTTTCATAAACATATATCTTCATATAATAATTTCATTATGCCCATAGTACCATTTATAAAAATTGTTTTCTGTGACTTAAGTTACAGTTTTATGATTTTATTTAAACTTATCATAAAAAAACAAGCACCTTTTCTACTCACATTGAATAGAAACGGGCTTGTTTTATATGTAGTCTTTTAAATAGTTTGTTTTGCGGATACTACTGTTATTTCTAATACTCTACTTAAAAATGGGAACTTTTCTTTCATCATATCGTAATCTGAACCTGATTCTAGGAACTTTGCAGTACCTTCAATTAAAAATCCAGCGCCTATATATTGATGCCCCATTACTTCTTTGCTACCAAAAGTAAGCTTAACATTATTATTTAGTTCTATATTTTTTTGAGTTCTTCTCATTCCTGCCGCAGGTATAAGTAATCTTCCATCTTCTGTAGCATTAAGATATGAGTTCCAGGTATTAGCTACGTGAGCTTCATTATTTGCACATGTTACAATAGCAACTACCCCTTCATGGGAAATAACTTCAATTAATTTTTCATTAAACATAAAAATTCCTCCTTATACAAAAGCTCTTATTAATTTAGTAATTGACTTTCTTATGAGACAATTATACAATCAAACTGGCATTATCAAAAGCGCCAATTTCATTTATTTTTTTGGATACAGTTAAAGGAGTATAAATAATTATGATTATTTTAAATAGTGATTCAGATAAACCTTTATATCAACAAATATATGAGCAACTAAAGAAACAAATAATATCCGGAGAGCTTTCAGCTGGGGCTAAAATCACCTCAACTCGCTCTCTTTCTACAATATTAGATGTTAGTAGAAATACTGTAGAAAATGCTTATCTTCAACTATGTTCTGAAGGTTATATTGAAAGTAAGCCTGGTAGTGGTTACATTGTCTTAGAAGTACTCCCTGAACTATTACCAATTGATAATAAATCCAACCTTGCTCTCAATAATTTTAAAAGTACCGAGGATAATTCAATTAAGGAAATTAACACTACCAACTCTAGTTATAATTTCGAATATGGGAAGCTCAGCAGTTCTGATTTCCCTTTAAAGACTTGGCGTAAAATATCAAATAAAGCATTAGCAACGTTAACTGCTGAAGATATGACTTCATATAGCGAAAGTAAAGGAGAACTTAATTTCAGAATCGAAATCATGAAATATCTAAATAAATCAAGAGGTGTATCTTGCAATACAGATCAGATTATTATATGTACAGGATTTGCATATTGTCTAAGTCTAATTTGCCAACTATTTAGACAGGATTTTGATGAGATTGCAATTGAAGACCCTGGTTACTTCGGCACTAGAGACATATTTGCTAATAATGGTTATAAAGTATCTCCTATATCTCTAGATAAAGATGGGATAAATATTACTGAACTAGAAAAATCAGCAGCGAGGATAGTATATGTTACGCCTTCACATCAATTCCCTACTGGATCAGTAATGCCTGTCCATAAGAGATTAAAACTTTTAGATTGGGCCATTAAAAATGATGGAATAATTATCGAAGATGATTATGATAGCGAATTAAGATATAGCTCAAGACCTATCCCCTCAATACAAAACATCGGACATAAAGAAAAAGTTATATACATAGGTACTTTTTCAAAGTCACTATCACCTAGCTTACGAGTAAATTATATGGTACTACCAGAAGCATATTTAGACAGATATGATAAGCTATTTAGGATTTATCAATCTTATGTTCCAATAATACAACAGAGAGTGCTTTATCAATTTATGCACTTAGGGCACTATGAAAGTCATCTTAGAAAAATAGCTCTAGCAAATAAACGAAAACATGATTTATTAATCAGTGAAATCCACAAAACCTTTGGAAATAAAGTTATAATTCACGGAAGAAATGCTGGTCTCCATGTTTTAGTCGAGGTTAACAATGGCCTTAACGAACTTGAACTAATAGAAAAAGCAGCTGAATTTGGTGCAGTTGTTTATCCTGTATCTATGTTCTGGATCAACTCAGAAAAATATTCAAACAACATGGTTTTACTTGGCTTCGGCGCAATGACTGAGGAGCAAATCATTAATGGAATAAAAGCGTTAAAAGAAGCATGGTTTGATAATTAACTTTGCCAAAGTTTTCAATTTACCACTACTTCAAATTAGAAACACTACAATGTATAAAATCACTATCCAGCTAAGGATAGTGATTTTATTACCTTCTAACAGCATTTGGATTCTTCTCATCAAACTTAATGATTGAACTCATCTTAATTGCATCTTTGTATTCTTTTTCTTTTCCATCTATTGTATACCTTATCATGACCATCATTTTAGAGTCTTTAGATATTTTAACATCATCAGTAAGATTAAAAGTATCTATAACCATCTGATCTGATTTCTTAAAATCATCTCTACTCCCAAAATTAACAACTTTTTTTCCAGCTACTTGGATATCAATATACATTGAGTCTACTTTATTTTCTTCTCTGGTAAGTTTAACTATATACCCTTCTTGAACATACAACTTATCATCAAATGATACCAGCGTTAAATTATTAATTCTTAAGTCATCAGCTATTACATCGGTTTTATAGATAACAACTGGATTGCCTTTAAAAAGTTTTATCCCCAGTAGAATTGTTAATATTAATATAATGGCGATTAATATAACTATAATACCTCTTCTTTTCATAACACCCATCCATAATTAAATTTAGTAACTAGCATATGATTCATTATTACTTGCTTAGTTTCTTGAACTCTATAGTTTTAATGTTCATAAGTCAGTTATCCTCAAAATTATTATACCATAATAATCCTTTTTTGTATTCATTTTATAGATACCAGATTAATCCTCTGCGTTTTCGTAAAATTTTAACTATGTATTCATAAAATTATATCTATTTTATATCTTTCACAAGCCATAAAATTGCCTTTATAAATCTTTCAGTTATTTCTGTAAAATGTCCTCCATTATTCCACTCTAATTTAACATTCTCTTCACTGCTAAGTTGCTCTTGTAGTATTTCGAATGCTTTTTCCGTACACACTCCTACATTAGCCATACGTAGGTTTCTGCTTTTACTTTCTTTTATTCCAAGTGACAAATAAACTTTAGCGTCTTTATTATATGGATTATTTAAACTCATATATTCTGTCCATTTGTCATACCATAAGGAGCCTGAAAGACTTCCTACTTTACCAAAACCTTCACATCTATAAAGTGCATATAAAGCTAAAAGCCCTCCAAGAGAATATCCAAGCAGTACATTATTTTTATAATCAGACTTAGTTCTGTAGTTAGTATCAATATATGGTTTTATTTTATATAAAAGAGTCTCAATATAATTATCAGCTTTACCCCCAAAGTCTTCCCCATCCCTAGCTATGCCTTTTGCAGACCAAGGAGTGTAATCATCATTCCAACTTTTAGGTTTAATATTTACTAGAATAAAAGGAGGACAGTCTTTATAAAAATATGGCTCAATAGCGTAAGCTATATCTCTTATATCATTTGCTCCATTTACATATACAACTGGAAACCTTGCTTCTCCTTCAATATATTGCTCTGGAACATATATACTGCAATTATAACCATCACAAGTAAACAAATCTATATTACCTCTCATCTTGTACTCCTTTTAATATATTTAGTCTATGTGTAAGAATATAGTTGAAATTAATAGAGCCATCCTCTATCAAGTTATAGTGAGGATGGCCTTATTATTATTTCATTATCTTACAAATATTATTTGTGAATTCTACAGGGTCTCCAATTGATAGTCCCTCTATAAGTAATGCTTGATTATATAGTATATCTGTATATAAATTGAACTTATCTTTATCCGCTTCATGAGCAGCTTTTAGTGACTTGAAGACATCATGATTTACATTTATCTCTAATACCTTATCAGCCTTAACCCCTTGATTGTTTGGCATTGAATTTAGTATCTTTTCCATCTCAATTGAAAGCTCGCCATCATTTGCAAGGCATACTGGATGGTTCTTTAATCTTTTTGAAGCTCTAACCTCTTTAACTTTTCCAGTTAATATAGATTTCATTCCTTCAAAAATATCTTTGTTTTCTTTTTCTTCTTCTTGAGAAGTTTCTTTGTTGTCATCTTCTTCGATTCCAAGATCATTGCTTGATACTGATCTGAATTCTTTTTCTTTGTATGCCATTAGCATCTTTATAGCAAATTCATCTACTTCATCAGTAAAGTATAATATTTCATATCCTTTATCAAGTAAAAGCTCAGTTTGAGGAAGCTTTTCTATTCTCTCATTGGATTCGCCTGAAGCATAGTAAATATACTTTTGACTTTCTGCCATTCTACTTACATACTCAGCAAGAGTAACCATCTTCTTTTCCTTTGAAGAATAGAACATTATCAAGTCTTGAAGAACATCTTTATTGCTGCCATATTCACTATATAGACCGTACTTTAATTGTCTTCCAAAAGCTTCATAGAACTTTTCATACTTCTCTCTATCATTTTTAAGCATGGTTTCAAGTTCGCTCTTAATCTTATTCTTTATGTTCTTTGCAATAAGCTTTAGTTGTCTGTCATGCTGTAATATTTCTCTTGAAATATTTAAGGACAAATCTTCTGAATCAACTATTCCTTTTACAAAACCAAAGTAGTCTGGAAGTAATTCCCCACACTTCTCCATTATCATAACACCACTTGAATATAATTCTAAACCTTTTTCATATTCCTTAGTATACAAATCATATGGAGTTTTTTCCGGTATAAATAGTATTGCATTGTAACTAATAGCACCATCAACACTTATATGAACATGCTTTAGCGGCTTATCAAAGCCAAAATGTTTTTCTGAATAGAAATTGTTATAATCTTCATCCTTAAGCTCTGACTTATTTTTTCTCCATATTGGAACCATACTGTTTAAAGTTTTTTCTTCAGTATAGTTTTCATACTCACTTTCACTGCCTTCTTTAAGCTTGCTTTCAGTAACATCCATCTTAATTGGATATCTAATAAAATCAGAGTACTTCTTGATTATGGACTTTAGTCTATATTCTTCTAAGTATTCATCAAAGCTCTCATCTTCTGTATTATCCTTTATTTTAAGGATTATATCTGTACCAACTGTGTCCTTTTCGCAAGGTTCAATTGTGTAACCTTCTACTCCTTTGGATTCCCATTTATTTGCTTCTGTACTACCAAAAGCTTTACTAATAACAGTAACAGTATCTGCTACTAAAAATGCAGAATAAAATCCAACACCAAACTGACCAATTATATCATATCCATCTTTTATTTCATTTTCTTTTTTAAACTTCAAAGAACCACTTTTTGCAATAACCCCTAGGTTATCATCAAGGTCTTCCTTAGTCATTCCTATACCTGTGTCAGATAGTTTTATAGTTCTACTTTCTTTATCAACGCTAACCTTAATAAAGTAATCATCTTTTTCGAAAGATATAGATTCGTCAGTTAATGCTTTGTAGTAAATCTTATCAATAGCATCACTAGCGTTTGATATAAGCTCTCTTAAAAATATCTCCCTGTGAGTATAGATTGAGTTAATCATAAGATCCAAAAGTCTCTTGGATTCTGCTTTAAATTGTTTTGTTTCCATTGTAAAACCTCTCCTTCCGCAATTGAGACTAGGCATTTATATATGTGAGCCTAGCTTTATTTAAATGTACAAGGTACCTGCCCTCTAAAAACTTGTTTACTTAACTTCTTTAATTTTTAAAAAGCAACATACCTAATAAACAGTTTCTTATTTGTTTATACTAACACAATAAGAAACATATTATTAGCACTCATACTTAGTGAGTGCTAACCCCTATTTTTTATATATCACTTTTTGAATTTTATGTCAATATATTTCAGTTTGAAAATATCCATTTATAGATGAAACATACCTCTTTATATTGTAATTTATTTTCACAAATATTGCTTTTATTTGTATTTACAATTAACATTAATATATAAACTTTCAGATTGTTTAATAGGATGGAGTTGATTATATGGAGTTTATAAAAGTTGGGGCTGCCTGCCCTAAAATAAAAGTAGCAGATATAAAATATAATGTTGAAAATATAAAAAAGTGCATTGATGAAGGCTTAAAACAAGAAGTTAAGGCTTTAGTTTTTCCTGAACTTGCTGTGACAGCTTATACCTGTGGCGATTTATTTTCCCAGTCTAGATTAATAAGCGAGTCAATAAAAGGTGTAGAAGCTATATGCGAATATACTATGGGAAAAGATATGCTCATAGCTATAGGTAATCCAATTATATATAATAATTGTCTCTATAACTGCGCTTTTATTATATTTGAAGGCAAAGTTCTTGGTATAGTACCAAAAAGTTATATACCTAATTATACAGAGTTCTATGAAAAAAGATGGTTTACTGAAGGAATTGGACTCAAAGGTAAAAATATTGATCTACCTTTCCAAAAAGCTGTTCCTTTTGGTACAGATCTTATTTTTAGTTACGAAGATGCACGTTTTGGATTCGAAGTTTGTGAGGATTTGTGGACTGTAGTGCCTCCAAGCTCATATTTAGCTATAGCTGGTGCAAATATAATTGGCAATCTTTCAGCATCAAATGAACTTGTATCTAAAAGTGACTATAGAAAATCTTTAGTCTCAGATCAAAGCGCTAGATGCATGAGTTCTTACATTTATAGTTCTGCTGGGGTACATGAATCCACTACCGATTTACTTTTCAGCGGACACATGCTTATCACTGAAAACGGCTCTAAATTAAATGAAAATGATCGTTTTCAAAGAGATAATGAAGTTATTTCGTCAATAATAGACTTATATAAATTAAATTCAGAAAGATTGAAAAACGTAAGCTTCAGAGATACTGCAAGACTTACTACCTTTGAATTTAGAAATATTGAGTTTGCTTTTGATAATGTCAACATTACTGATTTCAATAGATTTATTGATAAACATCCTTTTGTTCCTTCTTCTGAAGCACAAAGAAAAGACAGATGCAAAGAGATATTTAACATTCAAGCATCAGCTTTAGCAAAGAGATTAGAACATACTACTTTAAATAAAGTTGTGATAGGTATTTCAGGTGGACTTGACTCTACACTTGCACTTTTAGTGGCAGTTAAAACCTTTGATATGTTAAACTTACCAAGAAAAAATATCATAACAATAACAATGCCTGGCTTCGGTACTACTGACAGAACTTACAACAATGCGCTTACTCTTTGTACTGAACTCGGCTGCGATCTTAGAGAAATAAATATAGTAAATGCTGCTCTTCAACATTTTGAAGATATAGGTCATGATAAAAATATTCATGATATTACATATGAAAATGTTCAAGCAAGAGAAAGAACTCAAATCCTTATGGATTTAGCAAATAAAGAAGGTGGTATACTTGTAGGAACAGGTGATCTTTCAGAACTTGCACTTGGCTGGTGCACATATAACGGAGATCATATGTCAATGTATTCTGTAAACTGCTCTATACCTAAAACTTTAGTTAGATACTTAGTTGATTACGTTGCTAAATACGAAGTAAGTAAAAATGCTTCTGATACTTTGTACGATATACTAGATACACCAGTAAGTCCTGAACTGTTACCAAAAGATGAGAATGGTGATATAGCACAAAAAACTGAAGATATTGTTGGACCTTATGAACTTCACGATTTCTTCTTATATCATTTTATAAGACATGGTTCTTCACCTGAAAGAATAATGTTCCTTGCAAAAACTGCTTTTAAAGATCTATATGATGAAACCACCATTAGAAAATGGCTAGATAAATTCTTGAATAGATTCTTTTCTCAACAATTTAAGAGATCTGCTTTACCTGATGGTCCAAAGGTTGGTACAATTAGCCTTTCTCCAAGAGGCGACTGGAGAATGCCATCAGATGCTTCTGTTAGCAGTTGGCTAAAATATTAAAATTGTATAGTATAAAAAGCTTCTAAAAGCATTGAGACCTCTAGATTTACAGTAAAAAAACAAGAATACCTGCGATATATCGCAGGTATTCTTGTTTTATATTTATGGATAACTTTTCTTAAAACTTTGAATAACAAGTATTACTTGTAAATATCCACCATAAGTCCTTGAATTTCATCCACAGTAGATGCAATAGAAATATTATCTTTTTCTTCAGATAAAAGAGCATCAGTAATTTCTTGAAGTTTTTCATCGATTGTATCAACTGTTATGAAATACTGAGTCTGCCAGAAACTTATATCTTTTTTTACATTATACATATATTCTAGTACTGACTTTAAGTACTCTTTTATTTGATTTTTATATGCTCTAACGTCAGCATAACTTTTAGTAATTACAAGTCTATTACCCTTTTTCTTTATATCATCCATCAAATCTTTCAACTGCTCTTCAGATTTTTTTTGTCTTTCTTTATTAAAACTCTGTGAAAAATCCTTTTTGCTATCGATTTTCTTTCTCTCTTCACTCTGGACAGCAGTTTTTCTACCTACTCTTGATATCTCCATAAAATCCCACCTACTTATCAATTTTTATATCTTTAAGTACTATTTAAAAATCGCTGAAGTGACTTTCTTCAATGATTTTTTGAGCATCTTTCTCAACCTAATTTATTTTAATCGTTTTACTGTCAAGCAAGGAAAGTTTTAGAATTTATATACTACTTGCATATTTATTTTATTAATTACTAATATTAATGTGTATTATTATATCAAAATATAATTAAAGTAACAACTAAGTTTATGGTATATTATGTCGAATTGTTTTTTCATAGCAATTATTTCATAATATTCAATATGTGATATACTTATATTAGATGTCCTAATTAAGGTTATTTTATACTATATAATGAGGTGATATATTCTATGTGGTACACAAAAAATACTGCCGAGGTATTGAAAGATTTGAACGTAGATGAATCTATAGGTTTATCTACTGAAGAAGCTAAAAAGAGAATCGAAAAGTATGGTGAGAATAAATTAGCCAGTAAAAAGAAAAAAAGCATATTTCAGCTATTCGTCGCACAATTAGCTGATTTTATGATTTATATACTTTTAGCTGCTGCTTTTATATCGGGAATAATGGGTGAAATCAGCGATGCTATAATAATCATCATTGTAATCTTTGTAAATGCAGTAGTTGGAGTTGTTCAGGAATCTAAAGCCGAAAAAGCTTTAGAAGCTCTGAAGGAACTTTCAACTCCAAAGGCTGTTGTTAAAAGAAATGGAGAGCTAACAGAGATTCCATCTGAAGAAGTAGTTCCAGGGGATATTGTTGTAATAGATGCTGGCAGGTATATACCTGCAGACTTAAGATTAATTGAAAGCGCAAATTTAAAAATGGAAGAGTCTGCTTTTACAGGAGAATCAGTACCAGCAGATAAAGATGCAAATGCAATAATCGATGGAAAAGTAGGTGTTGGAGACCAACACAACATGGTATTTATGTCTACTCTAGCTACTTACGGAAGAGGGATAGGTGTTGTTGTCGGTACGGGAATGGATACTGAAATAGGAAAAATAGCAAAAATGCTTGATGAAGAAGTTGAAGATTCTACTCCACTTCAAAAAAAGCTTGAACAGTTAGGCAAATATCTAGGTATAGGTTCTATCGGAATATGCCTTATCATTTTTATAGTATCAATGTTTCAAAAAAGAGATGTTTTTGAAATGTTACTTACCGCAATAAGCTTAGCTGTTGCAGCTATACCAGAAGGACTTCCTGCAATAGTGGCAATTGTTTTGGCTATGGGTGTCCAAAGAATGATTAAAGAGAACGCTATTATAAGAAAACTTCCTGCAGTTGAAACTCTTGGTTCAGTTAATATAATATGTTCGGATAAAACAGGCACGCTCACCCAAAACAAAATGACTGTAACTAAATTTTATGCAAATGATAAGTTGCTTCATATAGAAGATTTAGATTTCAACCTTGAAACTAATAAGCTATTAATTGAATGTATGATGCTCTGCAATGATGCTACATATTCAGAAAGTTCAAAAACAGGTGATCCAACAGAAATTGCTTTATTAGAAGCTGGATTTAGATATGATATTACTAAAGATATTATAAATGCTCAACATAAAAGAATTGACGAAGTCCCTTTCGACTCAGACAGGAAGCTTATGTCAACTGTTAATTCATTTGGAGAAAAATATAAGGTCTTTACTAAAGGCGCTATTGATAGCATTCTAAAAATTTCCACTAAGCTTATGCTTAATGGTCAAATCCTTGATTTAACAGAAAATATGAAAAAAGATATTTTAAAAGCTGTAGATTTAATGTCTGACGATGCACTTAGAGTTCTTGCTGGAGCATATAAAGATATTGACGCTCCACCACACATTGGATTAGATGAAATAGAAAAAGATCTAACCTTTATAGGAATGGTTGGAATGATTGATCCTCCAAGATTAGAAGTTAAAGACTCTATTGCATTATGCAAAAAGGCTGGAATTACACCGGTTATGATTACTGGTGATTATAAAAATACGGCCTTTGCCATTGCTAAAGAGCTTGGAATTGCAGATAGTTTGAATCAATCAATTTCTGGTGAAGATATAGATAAATTAAATGACGAAGATTTCAGTAATAAAGTAAGAGACCTAAGGGTATTCGCAAGAGTATCTCCCGAGCATAAAGTAAAGATAGTCAAAGCTTTTAAATCACACGGCAACATTGTTTCAATGACTGGTGATGGAGTAAATGATGCTCCATCGTTAAAAGCTGCTGATATTGGTGTAGCTATGGGTATAACAGGAACTGACGTTGCAAAAGGTGCTGCTGACATGGTGTTAACAGATGATAACTTTACAACCATAGTCTCTGCCGTAGAAGAAGGAAGAAACATTTTCAGTAATATAAAGAAGTCCATAGTTTTTTTGCTTTCTTGTAATCTTGGTGAAATTATAACTTTATTTGTAGCTATACTATTAAACTGGGATTCACCACTACTTCCAATACATTTACTTTGGGTAAATCTAATAACCGATAGTTTACCTGCCTTAGCGTTAGGTGTTGATCCTGGTGACAAAGGAGTTATGGATCTTCCTCCAAGAAATCCAAAGGAGAGCATTTTTGGCGGAAGCACAAAGTTAATGCTGCCACTTAACGGAATACTAATAGGAGCATTAACATTAGTGGCATTTAGAGTTGGTGAATATCTATATCCAAATTCAGTTCCACATGCTAGAACCATGGCTTTTGTAGTACTTAGTGTTTCACAATTATTTTATGCACTTTCAATCAGAAACGATAGAAAATCTATCTTCCAAATCGGTTTATTTTCTAACAGATTCTTGATTATAGCTATAATAATAGGAATTATCCTTCAAGCTTCTGTAATTACAATTACACCTATAGCAGACTTATTTAAAGTATATTCACTTACCTTTAAAGATTGGGGATTTGTAATATTATTATCTCTAGTACCATTGGTAATTAATGAATTATTCAAGATAATTTTAAGAAACAAAGAAATATAATAAAAACCACTGTAGAATTTTCCAAATAAAATCATCTACAGTGGTTTTTATTTTTTATTAATTTACAATATAACAAAATATTCAATATATAAACAAGCTTAGTTTTCAGCTAATAATCTATAAACATCTTAATCTACACACTAATTTTTTCTCGAATAAACTTCTAAGTGAACAACTCCAGCATCATCTTTTTCGCTTAAAACCATTATGTCTCCGTACTGGTCAGTTCTAAAAACATTGCATTTAATATCTGTAAGATTTTTCACAACTACACTATTAGGACTTTCATCACCATTAGAAGTTATTATTGCTACGCTTGGCTTAACCTTTCTTACAAAATCTTTATATGTTCCACTGCCAATACCATGATGAGCAACTTTTAAAACATCTATATCCTTAATTTCTTTGTTTTTCATAATCTCTTTTTCTAAATCTCTTTCAGCATCTGCCATAAATAAATATCTTAAATCAGCTATTTCTCCTAAAAGCACCATTGAATTATTGTTTTCTAGAACCTTACTTGGTTTTGTTGGAGTAAGTGCTTTAAGATGTATATCATTGTGTTCTAGATACCATCCAGCCTTTACATATTCATATTTTACATTGGAGGCTTCTACAACTTTCATAACTTTCTCTTTTTCAACTTTATTTACGCAAAATTCTGGAAGCATCAAATGTGATACCTTCACAGATTTTAAAACAGCTTCTAGTCCTCCAAAATGATCATTGTGATAATGCGTAAGTATTACATAATCTAACTTATCAATTGATTCACTTTTTAAATGTGCTATAAGCTTGGAACTATAATCTTCAACACCAGTATCAATAAGAATATTAAAGTCTTTACTAAGTATCAATATAGCATCACTTTGCCCAGTATTTAATACCTGAACTCTTGTGACATTTGAAAGATTCTCTATTCCAAATACCTTGAAACTTGTAGTAAATAGAAATAAAATCATAATTGCGATTATTCTCTTGCTAAATTTTCTCATATGTATGAACCTCCTTTTTTTCCTTTGCTACTAGTATGGTTCATATAACTTCTATAGATACACAAGTTTATCAATTAATTTATATTTTCATATACTATGCTAACAACTTATAATAAGCCTCATTTGTACATATACTAATAAACGTGCTTTTAATATAACAACAAAAAAATAGATAGCTAAGCTATCTATTTCTCTATTAATTTCGTTCCATTTTCATCTTGACTTATAATTCCTTCTCTCATAAGTCCTCCTAATGCTATCTTAAAGTAATTTTTACTTGAGTTAAAAACTTCTTTTATAACATCTGGAGAAGACTTATCGTTATACTTCATGACACCACCGTTATCTTTAAGATATTGTAATATCTTATCTTGAAGCACACTTCTCTCTTCAAGCTTTTGTTTTCTAGGTGTTAGCCCAACTTTGCCATCTTCATATAGCTTCTTTACCCTTGCCTTTATTTCATCACCAGGCCTTACATCAGAGAAATATTCATTATTAAGAATCACTCCTCTACATAGACCATTTACTGCTACCATAAGAGAGCCATTTGTTTGATATCCATATACAATACCAGTTGTTTCTTCACCTAAAGTAACATCTTCCCATATATCAAGTGCTCTATCAATATCAGTTGTTGCAGCTAATCTCTTTGTTTTATCTTCATATATGTAGAACAAATATTTCTTTCCTATTTCTAGTTTATATTTCTGTTCTCTTATAGGTACAAATATGTCTCTCTCAAGACCAAAATCAATAAACGCACCTAATTCAGTTATAGATTTAACTTCTAGATAAGCTACTGTATGAATAGTTGCAAGAGGTGTCTTAAGAGTGGCAATCAGCCTATCTCTAGAATCTCTGTATATAAAAGCATGAACCTCTTCACCTACTGCAAGTTTTCTATCTAGAGTATTTCCGTATGGTAACAATATACCATCATCAGTTCCACTTAGATAATATCCAACTGAACTTTCTCTTACAACCTCTAGATTGTTAAAATCACCTAATTTAATCATACATCCTCCGTACTTTACTTATATTTTTTTGAAAGTTTTATATATCTCTCTGCAGACGCACCTACGTTCTTAATTTCCTCTTCTGAAAGCTCTCTTATAACCTTCGCAGGAGAACCAAAACATAAGACACCTGAAGGTATATTTTTATTTTCTGTTACTATGCTGCCTGCCCCTATTATTGTATTTTCTCCAATAGTTGCTCCATTTAGTATTATTGATCCCATTCCAATCAAAACATTATTTCCTATAGTGCACCCATGAATAATTGAATTATGCCCTATAGTAACATTCTTTCCAATTATTACTGGATTATTAGTATCTACATGCACAGTACTGTTATCTTGAATATTTGATCCCTCATCTATACTTATACTATTAATATCGCCTCGTATGACTGTGCCAAACCAAACGCTTACATCCTTCTGGATATCTACTTTACCTATTATATCTACAGTATCTGCAATATAAGCTTCATTGTGTACCTTTGGATAAACTTTATCAAATGAATATTCCATTTTATATCGCCTCCTATGCATGACTATTATTTTACCATAGTAAAGGTTTTATAGCCATATTTTATAAAACTAAATTTTATTTAAAATTATTTTTAATAAAAATGTATTTGTTGTTCCTAATAAAATTTATTATTTATATGTAATTGGAGGTTAATAAAAATAAGAAATAATAATATTATATAATAAAGCAATTTATAGGAGTCATAATTTGAGCAAACATAGGAAACATAGATCAGATGATTTACAAAGTTTTGATCCAAAGAATATTAAAATTTTATATGGAATACCTCACTGCCACACCAATATATCAACCGGAAAATGTTCAGCTGTAGAAGCCTTAGAATATGCAAAAAGAAACAGGCTAGACTTTTTAATAATAACTGATCATAATCGCTATTTCTCAAGTAACTCACATAAAGAGCATAATACCAAATGGGATGAGTTAAAGAAATCATTGGATAGATTTAATAAAAAAAATGAAGACTTTGTAGGAATAGTTGGTTTTGAGGCAAGCTCTAACCCTTGGGGCCACCTAAATATAGTTAATCCTTCATCATGCTTTTCAAGTGTTATTAGAAACTTTAACAACCTAATGCTTTGGATGATTGCAAACGGGAATTGTTATATATCAATTAATCATCCTGGAAGTATCGTAGAACAGATCCCTTTTAGTCCTTTTTTAAATAAATTTATTAATACAATAGAAGTAGGTAATGGCTCTTATCCAAATAAGTATCGTAGATATTCAAAAAGATATTTTTCAATGCTTGATAAAGGGTGGATGCTGGGAGCAGTAAATGCTCAAGACAATCACCAATTGAACTTTGGTGATACTGAAAATCTTACAGGAGTTTTAGTGAACAAATTAGATAAAACTTCTATAATAAGCTCCCTTAGAAATAGGAGATGTTTTTCAAGTGAATCTAGAACATTAAAATTTTATTTTACCATCAATAGTTCCTTTATGGGAGAGGAACTTATTATTGAAAAAAATAACAAATTAAACTTCTATATCCATGCTGAAGATAGAGTTAACATTATCGAAGAAGTTCAAATAATCACCTCGGGAGGAAAGATACTTAAGGTTCTCAAAGAAATTTCTCTTCATAATTTAAAATACTCAATTTCATTTCCTGCTTCTGAAAAAGAGAGATGGTACGTAATTAGACTAATCCAAAAAAGTAATAGAGAAGCTATGAGTTCTCCTATATTTATAAAAATAAAAAACTCCTGATGGAGTTTTTTATTTTTTATCTTTATTCATATTCTTAACCCTATTAGGTTTAGCCTTAGGTCTTATAGTAACTTTGTTTTCTTGCTTTTTCTTAGCAGTCCCTTGATGTATCTCCATAAACCATAATATTAATATTACAAATAAACCTGAAGACACTGTGCTTGCTATAGTACTTTGCAATCTTAATACAATCGGTAAAAGAAATACTACAATTGCAATACCTAAAACTATCCACTTATTGATTTTTACCTTACCCAAAACAAATATCTTCAAAAGATTAAATATAGCTAAAACAACTACTGCAAATAATAAAAGAAAACCAATACTTCTAGCAACTTCCATTCTACCACTCCTCTAATCTAGCAAAATTAACATCCTATAATCTATATTAGACGAAAATCTAAACATTTTCAATAGAATAAATTTAACTTGTACACGTTTCATATAATCTATGTATTTAAATTTACTTTATAAAAAACTTAGATGTAAAACAAATACTTACATCAATTTCTACTATAATCAAGATTATGCAATTACTTTACAATAATTATGAAGAAAATGATGATTATAAAAAATAGTGCATCATTATTTTAACTTTTTAGTAGAATTAAAATACTTTTTTTGATAAAATATAAATTGAGTATATAGATACTTACAATAATAGGATATAAAACATAGAAGAGGTGAATTTTTGCTTATGCAAAATGTTAATTTGGATGAATTAGATTTACAAATATTAGATATTTTAATTAAAGATTGTAGAACTCCTTATTTAGAAATAGCAAGAATGTGTCATGTTAGTGGTGGAACTATTCACGTTAGAATGAAGAAGATGGAAGACTTAGGAATAATAACTGGGACAAGGATTCTTTTAAATCTTCCAAAACTAGGTTATGACGTTTGCTGCTATGTAGGTATTTATGTAGATAAGACATCATCTTTTTCTTCAGTATTTGATGAATTATCTAAAATTAAAGAAGTGGTTGAGCTTCACCTTATTACAGGAAACTATTCTGTTTTTGCCAAAGTAATTTGTAAGAGTATTTCTGACCTTCAGGATATATTAATGAATAAAATAAATACAGTTACAGGAATTGAAAGAACAGACACATTCATATCATTATCTCAACCTATAGATCGTAACATACAACTTTAAAGAGCTACTTAGCTCTTTTTTTTATTGTTTTTGCGATTTTTTATTTTCCATTAAACTTCTTTTTTATCACTACATAATTTATTTATTTTCGGAAAAAATATAAGAGAAAAGTAAGTAAAGGAGTGATTTAAATGAAAACTCTAGATATAATAGCGCTAGTATTAGTTATAATTGGTGCAATTAACTGGGGGCTAATTGGCTTCTTCCAATTTGATTTAGTAGCTGCTCTATTTGGCAATATGACAGCTATAAGCAGAGTGGTTTATGCACTTGTTGGTATTGCTGGACTTTATGCTATTTCATTTTTTGCTAAAGATAGATACACTAACACAAATAACAATAACATTGACTAATTAATAATAAATCCCCTTATTTATAAGGGGATTTATTACGTATAGATAAATACTACAATATCTCAACTGCAAGTAGCATCTAAAGTGGCTATCAGCTTTAACATGACAATTAATAAAATAATTATTGTAATTTAAAAAAATAGAACAATTTCTCCATTAGCCCAATGAACCATATCTATCCTTAGCACAAACAATTCTATAACAAAGCAACTCATTTGAACAATATTCCAATACTTCCAATATCGCACAATTCTTATGATATTATCCCTATTTTCTTATATATTATATATTATTTACATTTTATTAAATCAATATTGATAATTTTAGTATATAATAAATAGTAAATGTCTAGAATTTTCAAAGGGAGGTGAATTATGCTTATACAAGTACTAAATGGATTTTCATTATATGAAATAGTTTTTTTCTTTGCTATTTACTCTTTTTTAGGGTGGTGCATTGAAGTTGCTTATGCTTATACAAATAGAGGCTACTTTGTAAACAGAGGTTTTTTATATGGTCCTTTCTGCCCAATATATGGACTTGGATTTGTATCAATTATTGTTTTTCTTGACCATTATAAAGATAACTTGATTGCATTATATATATTATCTACATTATTAACATCAGTAATAGAGTATGTTACAGGCTACCTATTAGAAAAGATATTTAAATCCAAATGGTGGGACTACACCGAAGACCCATTCAATCTTCACGGCAGAATATGTCTTCATTTTTCACTAGCTTGGGGAGTAGCTGCAGTTGCAATTATAAAAATAATTCATCCTATTTTCTTTATCTTTGTAAATATCTTACCTTTAAATATAGGTATTTATATTTTTTATGTTCTTATTAGCTACTTTATGATAGATTTAATATTAACAATTAGTTCATTAATCCAACTTAATATAATTCTATCTAAATTAACATTTATAAGTGGAGAATTAAAAAGAAGATATTCATATATAATATCTGTAACTAAAGAAAAAGCTATTGGAACTGCTCAAGATATGGAAGATGGATTTAGAGATTTAATTGATAGCTACAATAAAAATCTGTCAAAAATTAATTTTAACCATAAACGTCTTATAAAAGCTTTTCCTAATATGAAATCAACTTATTTTGATTCTATAATAACAGAATTAAAAGAAAAAATTTCATCATTAAAAGATTTAATAAAATAAAGGTATATCAGTATTAATACTGGTATACCTTTATTCCTGTAATTTAAAATTAAAGTGATTTTATAAGCTCAAACAATTCAAGTGCTGCAGTCTTAGGTCCATTTTTTTCAAGCCCTGAAACTGCTAAACAAGTCTTTATTTGACCAACCTTTATACCATCTTCAAAACTTCTATTGAAGTATTGATCAATTAATATATCAGTTTCTGCCTGTTTTTGTGCTGGTCCAAATGGATTTGCGAAATATGATGTAACCAATCCTGTTTCAGTAGTTGTACCTTTAGCCATTCTTGCTCCAGCCTTAAATACATCAATAGCTTTAGCAGGAGATTCAAATAATTCGATGGCATTTCCACCTTGCTCAATTCTGTCATAATTGTTAGCATAAAGTAAAATATCTACTTTGTAGCCTTTTATAATTTCCTTATAAGTTGAAACCGGCATTACAAGTCTTGCATTTATCTTATCAGGATTCATAAATATACTTCTATCAATCTCTTTAAATGCATATCCTTGATCTAAATCGTCAAGTCTAACAAAAGCACCTACTTCAGTTCCATATCCATAAATACCTTCATTTTTAAGCTTAAATGATCCCATATCATCAAAAACTACAGTCATTTCACTTACGTGATCTTCACTTAAGGCTCTGAATGCTTCTAAGCTTTCTGACTTACCTGCTCCACTATCTCCTATAATTACTACATTAGCGTTCTTGCCATTCTTAAGAACTATATTTACCATTGCACCATGTATAGGCAAATATCCTCTTTTTATCATTATTAGATTGTGTAAAGTTAAACACATCTTTTTCATATATCCAAAGTAATCTATATTTTCATTATGGTTAACATAACCATACATTATATCATTCTTTTTATCTTCGTAGAAAACTGTTCTAAGCTCTTCTGTATCTTCTTCCACACCAAAAGTGTATACAATATCAGGCTTTCTGCCTTTATATTCATCTTCTCTTGCAAGCTCAAATAAGTTACTTAAAGTAATACCATGTTCCATAAAATCTCTATGGAAATAAACAAAAGCTAAAAGTTCTCCAATCTTTGCTGGATAACAGAACCAATTATCTTTATCTATCTTTCCATTAACTAGAGGATTCTCATAAACTTCAGTAAACATACCATCTCTTGTATTTTTCTTAGGATATGTTATAAACGGAGTTTCTAACGCTATTGTTTCAATAAAAGGAACCTCTTCTAAAACCTTATATTCCTCTGGCACTGTCCATATAGGGTTATTTATAAGAATACATGCGTTTCCACCTGCAGGTAGTTGTCTAAATATATTTGGCATAGTTCCGATTACATTTTTTTCTATGGTTCTATAAAAATTCAATATAAGCATTGAAAATTGAGAATTAGCATCTAAAAAGCTAACTGATGCAATTCCATCTCTAATTCTATTATTATGAATAATTGTATATCTCTCTAATCTTCTCCAGAAAGAATAAATGTCTTCAATTATAGCAAAAAAGCCTTCTCTATCTTCAATTATCTTTTCAACATCCTCATTGTAAGAGATTATTTCGTCTGCGCTCATTATAGTTAATAATTGAAAGGTTCTTACCAGTGCTTTTCTGATTTCTCTTGTATCTTTAGTCCCCAACTTTTGTGCAAGTAATTTATAACTATGGGAGTTTCTCACCTGAGCTCTCTTTAAAAATGTATCTAACACTCTCTTAAATCCATAGCTTTGCAATAAACTTTCATAATTACTGCAATATTTCTCTGTAAAATTAATTGTTACCTTATCATTGCTCATTGAAAATTCTTTACGCATTTTCGGCCCCCTCATGCATGATTTTTTTTTATAAATTGCATATTCATAATAAATACATAAACCTTATCTCGATTATATCACAACTTATGCAATTTAACCAATACATTTTTTTCATTTTCTTTCATATTAGCATATTCATTTATCACCTAATATGCTATCATTTAATAGTATTTTAACCTGTTCTTAAATTGATTTTTGAAATTTTATCAAATACAAATAGCTTTTTATTAAAAATACTATCAATTTTCAAATAAAATCCTACTGTTATACTATTTGCTTTTATAATAATAAAAAAACACCGAATAGATTGTTAATAAAACCCATCAATCTATTCAGTGCTCCTATTTTATGACTCTAACCTTATTCTTTTCAAATTCGCTTCTATTTTATCATGTACAATTGTTGCCAATTCTCTTTGCTCATCCTTAGTAAGTTTATCCGGATATATTGGTTGATCAAATATTATTTTGATATTAGTACTCTTAAATTTATTATTTTCCTCAAATCCTTTATATGACCCATCTATTGTTACAGGTACAATTGGAACATTAGCTTTTGTAGCAAGCTTCAAGCTTCCTTTTTTAAATTCCTTAAGCTTACCATCCTTTGCTCTTGTTCCTTCCGGGAAGATAGCCATCGAATACCCATTTTGAAGGTTTTCAACACCTTTATTAATAACATTTATAGCTTCTCTTATATTCTCTCTATCAATAGGCACGCTATGTACAGCCTTGAGCCATTGTCCTAATATAGGAACCTTCAGTAATTCCTTCTTAGCAATAAATCCTATTAGTCTATCTGCATTTAATACCAAAGCTGGAATATCAAATAAACTTTGATGGTTCATTACAAATACACATGGTCCTTCAGGGATATTTTCCACTCCCACTGAATCAACTTTATGATTTAAAATATTGATACTAAATTTCGCCCATGCTACATACTTATCTCTTACATATTTATCTGCGGCTTTTTCGCCTCCAAATTTTTTAAGAACAAATATAATTCCACCTCTAAAGAACTCTAAAATCATGTATAAACCATACCAAATCATCAAAAAATAAATTTTCACTATATTACACCTCAAACTTTTTCTTATATCTTGCATATATTATTATACTTGGATGACTTATTTAAAGCAAGATTTCAGTAATTTACCTTTACATTTACTTAACTTGATAATACACTATTTTTGTTAAGGCCACTTTTATTATAATATATATTTATACTTAACACACTATATTAACTTACTAGTCGAAAGGATTATCATGAAAAAAATATTTAAATTACCTATTATACTAATTTTATTACTATCTCTATTTATAGCTGGATGTTCTAATTCAAAAATAGAAAATAGTACTTCAAATGCTTCGAATACTTCAATTTCAGGAAAACTTGTAGTTCATTATATAGATGTAGGGCAAGGTGATTCAATTTTGATCCAAACTAAGGAGAAGAATTTTCTTATAGATGCTGGTCCTAAAGAAAATGAAGATAAGTTACTGTCATACTTAAAGAAACTAAATATCAAAAGATTAGATTATGTTGTAGCTACTCATCCACATGAAGACCATATTGGTGGTATGACTAATATAATAAAAACGTATGATATTGGCAAGTTTTATGCTCCTAAAGTAACAAATACTACTAAAACCTTTCAGAATATGTTACTTGCGTTAAAGGACAAAAACATGAATATTAATGTTGTAAAACCTGGGATGGGTGGCGATATAGATTTAGGCGAAAATACTAAGGTAGAAGTTTTCTCTCCTAACAGCTCAAAGTACGATGATCTTAATAACTATTCGCCAATTATCAAAGTTACTTATGGAAAGAACTCTTTTCTTTTCACTGGAGATGCTGAAAAATTAGAAGAAAATGAAGTGCTTCAAAAAAAATATGATATTAAGGCAGATGTTCTAAAGGTAGGTCATCATGGCAGCAGTAGTTCTACTGGAAAAGACTTTCTTTCTAAGGTTTCTCCTTCAATAGCTATCATATCATGTGGAAAAGGAAATGATTACGGTCATCCTCATAAAGAAACTCTAAAAACTCTTGCAGATGCAAATGTAAAAGTATATAGAACTGATCTATCAGGTACAATAGTAATTACATCAGATGGAAATAACATTACAGTAAAATAAGACCTATAATATTCAAACGCATTTTAATTTCATTAACTTGTTAAAACATAATATAAAATAACAGCACCTGTATTATTCATTAATACAGGTGCTGTTATTATCTCCCTCATCTACTTTTATGTATTTGTTCCAATTCATACATATATGAAAGAGATTGACCACGTCTTGCTCATTATATTGTAATATTTTATCAACCTTTTCCTTTGGCATTCTCAGTATATAATCTTTGTCCTTTATAACCTTATGGAATGTTTTAGCTAGGTTTGAACCACTCATTAATTCGCCTTCCCTAACTATATCAAACTTTTTCTCTAAGGCCTTAAGCCCTATTCCCATTTTTATGAGCTTTTCATATTCTTTTTGAAGATCTACCGAAACAAAATAATCATCAAACTTAAACTCAACACCATATTGATTAAATAGATAATTAATGACAGTAAAATCATTGTTTCCAGAAAAAGTAACTATGTATCTCTTCCCATCTTCGTAAGCTTTTATAAAATATTTTTGTGCTAAAATAAGTATATCTCTAATTTCGTACTTATTCTCAATCATATATTGAGTAACTAATAACTCTGATTTTTCCTTATCAAATATACAAGCTCCAAAAACACCAACACATTTAGGTTTCTTATAAACATAATGCTCTAAATCAAAGAATATTGATTTAGAGCATTCAAACTCTTCATCATTGACTTTGATGATGGAACTATCATCAGTTTCCCCTACGGGTACATCTCGCTCCTTTATTATCACTTTATCACTCTTTCCTTATAGAATTTCAAATCTGTCAGGTTTTAAACTATAAATAAGATCTTTTCTTTCAACTATTATATTTATCTTCTCTTTAACCTCCTTATCATTTTGTATTTTGTTTAGCAATTCTCTTGTAGGATTTATGCAGTATGGATTTTTTACAAGACTCATCATTGTAAAATCTCCTGCAGTGTCTCCATAGGCAAAACTATTATTTAAGTCTATATCATATTTATTTACAAAACAATTTATAGCATCCATTTTACTTTTATGATCCCACATTGGCATCACATCTCCAGTGTATCTTCCTTTACTATCCAATAAATATTTTGCCCCTTCATAATCATCGAATCCATGTTTTAAGGACATTTCTTTAACTAATTCTTCTGGACTACCTGAAATAGTTATAAGCATATGACCTTGTTCTTTGTGCCACTTAATTCTATCTCTTGAAAATGTATATAGCCTTTCACCTTTTTGTTCAATTACCTTTTTTGCAATAAATTCTATTTGATGTTTGTAAAGACCTTTTATAGCTTCAAGATATATATCAATCATCTTTAGTAAATATCCATCATAGTCTCCCTGTCTTTTATCCCACTTCAAAAATTCAGGCCTAACTTCATTATACCATTTTTCTGACTCTATTATTTCATATTTTATCATTTTCTTGAACATTTCTGTTATTAAGCCTTCTCTATATAATGTTCCATCAATATCAAAAAACGCTGCTATCTTCTTCATATTACCCCTCCTATAAATTATAGTTCAATTATTAGTATTTTGTATAATTTTGCATTCTATTATATATTGAAACTTATTGCAAAGTAAAGTTATGTTTATATTTTAACAATCATTTATTATTAATAATGTTTATTTACGAATAATTATTATTTTAATCCTTCTATTTCTACTACATATATTATTATCTTATTCGGCAATTTAATTGTGATACTGAACTATTTTCTTAATATTCTTTATTTTAAAAATATTATTATTTTGTGTATTACCTTGACTTTTTATTAACAGGGTGGTATTATTTTCTTGAGAATGATTTTCAATGTGAGGTGGAAAGAATGTGCGTTTACGATTTAAGACCAGGTCAAGTTGGTGTTGTGGACAAGATTTCTGGTGATGATAAATTAGTTAAAAGATTACTAGCACTAGGTTGTATCGAAGGAACCGAAGTAACTCTTAAGAGAGTAGCTCCTTTAGGGGATCCACTAATAATAAATTTAAGAGGTTTCAATATAGCAATAAGAAAAAACGATGCAAAAAATATACTATTAAAGAAGTAATTAATGTTCAAAAAGGAGGATTTTTGATGACTACAGTAGCACTATTAGGAAACCCAAATGTGGGTAAAACTACTCTTTTCAATGCACTGACTGGCTCGAATCAATATGTAGGAAACTGGCCTGGTGTAACAGTAGAAAAAAAAGAAGGTAAGCTTAATAATATAAAAATTGTAGATTTACCTGGAATTTACGCCATGGATACATTTTCAAATGAAGAGAAGGTATCAAAATCTTTTTTAGAAAATGAAAATGTAGATTTAATAGTCAATATAGTTGATGCTTCAAACTTAGATAGAAATCTATATCTTACTCTTCAACTTAAACAATTTAAAAAGCCTATAGTTGTCTTGCTAAATATGGTTGATGTCGCTGAAAAGAAAGGTTTTAAAATAGACTATAAAGCCTTAGAAGAAAAACTTAAGGTTAAAGTTATTCCTATGGTGGCTTCTAAGAAAAAAGGTATTGATCATGTAAAAAATATGTTAGTCAACAATGAATTACCTCTAACCATAGATGATAATGACTATTATTTCGATTCTGAAAAAGATGCTTATACTTTTATAGATGGAATTATAGATGCTTCAAGAATGAAGAATGGAAAAGGAAACCTTTCTTTTACAGATAAAATAGATAAAATAGTGCTTAATCCATTTTTAGCATATCCAATTTTTATCGCAATCATGATTTTTATGTTTCAATTTACCTTTGCTTGGGTAGGCCAACCTCTCGCAGATTTATTAGATGGACTTTTAAATGATAATATAATTCCATTCTTATCTAATCTTTTATCGGGAACAGCACCTTGGTTCCAATCATTAATTGTTGATGGAATAGTTGCTGGTGTTGGTGGAATAATGACATTCTTACCTATAATTATGGCATTATTCTTATGTGTTTCTGCATTAGAAGACAGTGGATATATGGCAAGATCAGCATTCATAATGGATAGCCTTATGAGAAAAGCTGGACTTTCAGGAAAAGCTTTTATTCCAATGCTTATGGGCTTTGGATGTAACGTTCCAGCAATAATGTCAGCAAGAACACTTGAAAGCGAAAAAGACAGAAAACTTACAGCTTTACTTATACCACTTATGAGCTGTAATGCAAGACTACCAATATATGCAGTATTTGCTCCACTTTTCTTTGGATCAAAAGCAGGACTAGTTGTAGGAGCTCTATATTTCTTGGGTATCGTGGTAGCCTTCCTAGTTGGTATGCTGTTTAAGAATACTTTATTCAAAAAAGATGAAGAACCATTTATAATTGAATTGCCAGAATATAAAATCCCTGAATTTAGAACAGTTATGAAAAACACTTGGGATAAAGGTAAGGGCTTCTTACAAAAAGCTGGAACAATAATATTTGCAATGACAGTTTTAATATGGCTTTTACAAAGCTTTAACTTCTCAGGTAAAGTTGATGATATAAATCAAAGTTTCTTATTTAATATAGGTAATTTCTTAGCTCCAATTTTCGCACCTTTAGGCTTTGGAAACTGGCAAGCTTCAGTTTCATTATTGACTGGTATTTTAGCAAAAGAAACTGTGGTTTCTACTATGACAGTTATATACGGCGGTAACTTAGATGCAGCTATAGGTGCAACTTTCACTACAGTAAGTGCATTAGGATTTATGGTATTTGTATTACTTTACACTTCATGTGTTACAGCTTTAGGAACTATGAAAAAAGAGTATGGCACAAAAATGGCAGTTTTCTCAGCAGGTTATCAATTTGTACTTGCCTGGTTAGGAGCCTTTGTAGTATTTACTATAGGTAATTTAATATTTTAAAGAAGGTGTTTATATGGAAATACTAATAACTCTTATAATTGTAGCAGTAGCAGGTTTTATATTATTTAAAAATGTAAAAAGTTCAGCTAAAGGAGAATGTAATTGCAGCAGCAATAGTAGCTGCTCAGCTACACATTGTCCAAAATACGATTCAAAAACTGATACCATTTCAATAAAAAAGTGAGCATCATAGATGCTCACTTTTTTTATTTTCTAAAATCTCTTCTATCTTATTTATATTTACTTTATTTTGTATTAGCTCATAAATAATTCTTGAGGCTACTTTCTTAGGCATATTAATCAATACAGACTTGTCAAAAGTTATTCCCTTTTTTCTAACCAAGTATTTTATATATTGCTTTTGGTTCTTCGAAAGCATATCATCTCTTTTTAAACCTCTATCTTCTATATCCTGCAGGATTAGAAACAAAAGAGGTAAATTTGATACATCTTCTTGATTATGAAGAATTATCTTGTTCTTTATAGCTTCATCTCCAGTACTTAAATATTCGAAATATGCATCTCTACATTCCTTTCCATTGAAGCTATCTTGCCTTTGAATCCCTAGATATTTCTCCATATCTTTTAAAGAATATCCCTCTAAATCCAATGAATTTCTATAGGGAGATATTTCCCTATAGAAATCTATGTGCTTATCTATAATTGGAGTTTTGAACCCATTAATCGAAAGTCTTTGGAACATAAAAGGTTCATCAAATGCTAATCCATTAAATGTGCACCATATCTTCTTTCCCTTGATTAATTTCAAAAACTTTTCTAACAACTGTTTCTCTTCATTGTGTTCACAAAATATAATTTCATTTATAAATATGCCACCTTTAAACTTACCTACTGAAACAGCGAAAACCTTATTGTTTATTTTATCAAAGCCAGTAGCCTCAATATCAATAAACGCTATATTATTGAAATCATATTTATTATACAAAGCCCTATCAAGTTCCAATACATTTTGAGTTGTTACGAACTCCATCTTTACATCTTCTCAACAGTTTCTACGCCTATCAATCCAAGGCCATTTTTAATTACCTGGCAAGTAGCTTCTACTAGCTTTATTCTTGCACTCTTTAATTTCATATCATCAACATTTGCAACAGAATGTGCATTATAGAACTTATTGAAAGCTTTTGCTACATCAATTACATACCTAGTCACAACTGATGGCTCAAGTTTTTCAATCGCATATAATATACTACTTTGGAATCCATCTAAAGTTTTTACAAGTTCAAATTCTTCCTTAGACTGTAGTTTTGCAAAGTCACTTTCTTCAGTTACCTCTCCTACTTTTCTTAATATACTCTTAGCTCTTGCATAAGTATATTGAACATATGGACCTGTTTCACCTTCAAAGTTAAGGATTTCTTTCCAGTCAAAGACTATATCTCTTTCTCTACTATTTTTTAAATAAGTAAATACAACTGCACCTATTCCTACTTTTTTAGCTACTACTTCTTTATCCTCTAGTGTTGGGTTTTTTTCGTTTATTACTTCCAAAGTCTTCGAAACAGCTTCTGACAATAATTCATCTAGAAGTATTACATCCCCTTTTCTAGTAGATAACTTTTTCTCTGCAAATCTTACTATACCAAATGGTACGTGTACACAGTTTTTAGCCCAATCGTGACCTGCTAGTTCTAATACCTTAAATACTTGATTGAAATGTAGTGATTGATCCTTTCCTACTACATATATAGCCTTTGAAAAATCATAAGTTTTCTTTCTATACATTGCAGCTGCAAGATCTCTAGTTGCATATATAGACGCTCCATCTGACTTTAACACAATGCATGGAGGCATGTTGTACTCATCTAACATAACAACCTTAGCTCCATTACTTTCAACTAATAGACCCTTTTCTGCAAGTTCTTTTACTATACTATCCATTTTATCGTTGTAGAAACTTTCTCCAGCCCAAGAATCAAAATCTACATTCAGGATTTCATATATTTTGTTAAACTCTTTCAATGATAAGTTTCTGAATCTTTCCCAAAGCGCAACAGCTTCACTATCTCCATCTTCAAGCTTCTTAAAGTACATTCTTCCTTCATCTTCTAAAGAAGGATCCTTTTCCGCTTCATCGTGGAACTTTACATATATTCTTAATAATTCTGCGATTGGATGCTTCTCTAAAGCTTCTTCATCAACCCATTTCTTATAAGCAGATATAAGCTTTCCGAATTGTGTTCCCCAATCCCCCAAATGGTTTATTCTTTCAACATCATACCCTTCGAAAGAAAACATTTTGTATAAAGAATTACCTATTACTGTAGTAGAAAGATGTCCAACATGGAATGGTTTTGCAATGTTTGGAGATGAATATTCAACTATTATATTTTGACCATCACCCATTGTTGATGAACCGTAGCACTCTTTTTCTTCTAATATCTTACTTACAGTATTTTTTGAAAAAGTTCCTTTGTCTACAAAGAAGTTTACATATGGTCCTAAGTTCTCTACCTTCTCATATCCTTCTACATTTATCTTATCTTTTAGTTCTGCTGCAATTATATTTGGTGCTTTCTTTAAAGTCTTTGCTAACTGAAAACATGGAAATGCAAAATCCCCCATCTCCGGTCTTGGTGGAACTTCAATTAATCCTTCTAATGTATTTACATCTATTTCTAAATGCTCTTTTAATCTTTCAGCTGTAAGTTTTTTGTAATCCATAATATCTCCTCCTGTATATCTTATATAAAAATCCTAAGGCCAATAGCCGTTGATTTTATTTCGTATTAAACTACCACAATTTGCTCGTCTATTTATCTACTGATCTCATTGAATTATGTCTTCTATGCAGTAAAAAAAGCCCATCTCTTTTTTAGAGACGAACTTATATCCGCGGTACCACTTCTATTGGTTTAAAAAACCCACTCATATATTTAACGCATATTGCGGCATGCCCTACTTTTAATTTCAAGCAGCATCTCCAAGGCTCTCTTCCTTTAATCTTATCTTACAGGGCTTACACCATCTCCTGTTCGCTTTAAAACTCGAATAAAGTACTCTTCTTTTCTTAGATTTTAATTATTTAATTATTTATATTATATCCAAAAAAAAATTTTCTTGTCAATATAGATTTCTTATTTCCAAAATCACAGCTTAAAACTCTTTGAGTTTTGAAAATAGTTTTAAAATAATAATTCAAAAGCAGTTGAAAACTTTTAACTTTTTATATACTATCTTATTATATGTTACATTAAGGAGATTTGTCTATGAAAAGATTTGGGGTAATTGACCTTGGCTCTAATTCAGTACGAGTAATGCTTGCACAAGTTGAAGATACAGGATACTTTAAGATAATTGATGAAATAAAAGAAACTATACGACTTGGAGAAGATATTTCTAAGACCTCATCTATTTCAGTAGAAAAAATTGAAAAGACTTTAGCAACATTAAAAGCTTTTAAATCCCTATGCATCGAGTCTGGAGCATCTGAGATTATCTTAGTTGCAACAGAAGCACTAAGATGTGCTACTAACAAAAAAATCCTTAGAGATAAAATAAAAAGGGATTTAGCGTTAGATATAAGGATTTTAAACTTTGATGAAGAAATATATTATAATCACCTAAGTATAAAAAATAGCCTTTACTATAATAATTCTCTTATGGTGGATATAAGTGGCAATCATACGCATTTAGCTTGGATAAGAAATAATGAGATTATAAAAAAGATAACTATACCTTTAGGTTGTATAAATCTTTCAAATGACTATGAATTTACTGATGTTATTACTTATGCCAATTCCTTAGCTGCAACTAAATTTGTCCAAGATACTATAAAAAATATACCTTGGCTTTTTGAAACAGAATTTGAAAGTATAATAGGAATTGGAGGAACTATAAGAAATATTGCAAAAATACAAAAGCATACAAAAAGATATCCAATAGGAACCTTACATAATTATTCATTTGATGATTATGATCTCTGTCAGATATATAATCTATTAAAATGTAAAAACCTAAAAGGACGAAGTAAGGTAGAAGGTTTATCCATTGACAGAGCTGATGTGATATTCGGCGGACTAATTCTTTTAAATAAATTGGTAGAACTTCTTTCAATAAAAAACATCAAAATTTGCGGGAGAGGTCTTAGAGAGGGTATAGTTCAAGAATATCTTAATAATAATTATACGACTGCCTGGAATGACATTCTGGACTATAGCATTGAAGGGATAATTGAGACTCTTAATATAAATAAAAAACATGCTGAAAAAGTCTACAGCATTACAAAAAAGCTTTTTGAAGAGTTAAAACCAATCCACAAACTTGGTGATGAATATAACAATATAATTAAAACAGCTTCCCTACTTCACGATTGTGGAATCAGTATAAGGTATTACGACCATCATATACATTCGTTTTATATTATACTTAATTCAGGAATAAGCGGTCTTTCTCATAGAGAGCTTTTAATGAGTGCATTAGTTGCCTCTATGCATAGAAATAATAATTATCAGCTTCCTTTTATAAAATTTACAAGTATCATTAATAGATTGGATATTGAAGCTGTAGAAAGTATTGGAATACTACTAAGAATTGCTGAAGGTCTTGATAGAAGCTTAGAAGGCGCCGTAATTGATTTTGATGTATCAATTAGCGATGAGACTATCAACCTAATTTTGAAATCAGAATCTGAACTTATTTTAGAAATTGGTCAAGCACTAAGAGCTAGAAATAAATTCCACGAAATATATAACAGAAAATTGCTTGTATCAAAACAAAATAAGTAATTGTTTAAGTTTATTATATTTAAAAATACTTTTCAGATTGCAGTGATATCTATATAGATGCCCCCAAAGTTTTATTATTTATAAACTTTGAGGGCATTCTAAAGCTTAATTATTCTATTTCAGGTAAATTATCTAAGTTATTATTTTTTGTGCCATCAGGATTACTTCTAAGGTATTTTTCTCCTTTACGAGAAGTTGACACCTGCACTCCACTTATTCTTCCTTCTTTAGCTAAACTGATTGCTTCTTCTTTCTGCACTATTTCTCCACTATCAAGCTTATACGCTTCTATCTCATCATTACTGTCTTTTATAACTCCTACTATGGTTCTTGTTGAATTTTCACTCATATCTATCACTCCTTTATATAAAATATATAAACTGAAAACTGCTTATTGATATTTATATAATACATTTACTTATTTTATTATATTATTAATTTTTCTTACACTTTTTATGTATCACGTATAAAAAATTACTAATAACTCAAATGTATATAAAAAAACTTGGCTTATGAGTAAATTTAAACTTCTAAGTTTGCCAGCATAAAATTTTTAGACTTTCCTTATGTGATAAAAATAGAGACTATCATATATTTTATATATAATAGTCTCTAATATCTTAAGAATTAAGTCTTGCAATTAAAAACATTGTTTTCATCCCTAAAGAAGTAAACTTTGCTTCGTATTCAGTCATTATATTTTCTTTGAACTCATCATTATGTAAATCATAGGTTAAGTATTCTAGTGTAAATCCACTCTCTTTAAAGTATTCTTGCGATTCTTCAAAAAGCCCTCTATCATCTGTTTTAAACCAAATCTCACTATTTGGCTTAAGAAAAGATTTATATATCTTTAAAAAGCTTGAATGTGTTAACCTTCTCTTCTTATGCCTTTCTTTAGGCCATGGATTACAAAAGTTTATATAAATCTTGCTTATTTCATCTTTATCAAATACATCACCAATAAAAGATATATTCATAGGTATAAGCCTTACATTAGGAACCTCAGCTTCATTTACCTTTCTAAGGGCATATATTAACACTTCATCCTTTAAATCTATAGCAACATGATTTATATCAGGATTTGCAGCAGCTTTTTCACTTATAAACTTACCTCTACCACATCCTAATTCCAAATGCACTGGATTATTATCACCAAATGCTTCATTCCATCTTCCTTTAAATTCGGATTGGTTCGTAACAACATTTTTTGCCTCTTCTAATTCTGGTCTTGCCCACCATTTTTTCCTAAGTCTCATATTTTCCTCCTAATTGATTATGAAATAATACCATTAACTATTTTCGAGCAAAGTTCTAATATAATTCCAGTTGGTTTATTTAAGAACCTTGCTCCACCAAAAGCTATTAAAGCAAATATTACAATTTGGTATCTATATAAAGAATCTGCTATTCTACCAAAAGTTGATGGGAATAAATCCTCAAGGATTCCAAAACCATCAAGTCCAGGTAAAGGTAATAAGTTAAATACAAATAAATTTACATTTATAACGATTATTAAATTAAATATTTTAACTAAGATATCAGTATATTCATTATAATTGTACATGAAATAAAATTTAAAGACTAATCCAAATATAACTGAGAAAATGATTGCTACTAATAAATTTGCCAAAGGTCCAGCTATTGTCACCTTTAAATCATCTTTGTAGCCATTTTTAAAAGCTCTTCTATTTATTTGTACAGGCTTCGCCCATCCAAACTTCATTATTAATATCATGATTAGTCCTATTGGATCTATGTGTGCTAAAGGATTAAGGGTAAGTCTCCCCTGGAATCTTGGTGTCTTATCGCCAAGCATGTCTGCAACTTTTGCATGAGCATATTCATGAAAAGTAAATCCAATAAGTATTGCTGGAATAATCAAAATTAATTCTAATAATTTTTCTCTCATACTTTATTTTATCTCCCATTCTTAAAATTTCTATAATATCTGTTGCTTTTTCAAAATTTTCTTTGCTACACTTCATAATATTAAAACAAATAAAATTCCATTGTATATTTCAGGTACCCAATTATCTTAATTTATCAAATTAACACAGTTAATCAAAAAATTAAGCTTTAATGTCTCCTAATACTATAAACTCAACAAATGACCTAGTTCAAAATTATAACACATATACATATGTTACTTCAATGTTTAAACATCTCTAGATAAATGATTACAAACCTAGTCTCAAAATAAACTAAAACACACCACTTGCTAGCTTTATATCAAGTAGTGCGTTTTAGAAAAATCCATTAATTTATATATACATTTCCATTTTCTATACTTAAAACTTTTCCATTACAGATCTTTAAGAACTTCCCCTTAAAGCTAATACTAGTTGTCCCATTTAGATTTTCTAATTTATTTTCCGTACTGTTAAGTTTATATATAGAATTTTCTACAACTATTAAATCTTCTGGTTTTTCAATATTATTTAAAGATATTTGTTTCCAGGAAGAAGTTTTTTCACTTATTGAACCATAATATATTTTGCTTATATTACCACCATTCACTAATCCTATATATACGTTCTCTGATTTATCCACTCCAAGTATTTTAGTAAGGCCCTTTTGCGCTAAAGATAGCTTTTGTTCCAAATATGTAACATATACATTACTATTTAAAGCTGAATTATATATTAATTTGTCTTCATGGGGAATTAAATAAATATCTTGAATTTTACTTTCTCTTAAAGCTATTTTTTCAAATTCATTTCTTACATTCAATTTATACAATTCACTACTACCATTACTTAAAGCCACCTTAACAAATATCAAATCTTTAAGTGGAGAGCTTATTATACTATCAATTGAAGACTTTTTGTCTTTAAGTTGAATCGAAGCCAAAAGTTCTTTTTCCTTAGTGGATATATTATATTTATAAAAAGATATCTTAGTACTATTTTCTTTTGAAGCTGCAATAACTAAATTACCTTCATCTAACCACTGATATTTCAGTAGTTTAAGATCTTGGAGATCCACGGTATTATTTTCCGTTTTACCTACTATTTGAAGAGCAGAATCTTTAATATATGCAATCTTGTCATTTTCCTTAGAAAGCTCTACTTCAGTAGAATCTTCTGGAACTGCAAATTTAATAGTATTATCAACTTCATTTTTATCATTAGATTTTGCACTTGTTGTATTAGTACTGTTTACCGCTACAGTTGATTTATCTTCACTATTGCTACTAAAACCACTTAAGTAAAAATTATTAATGTAATACAAAACTCCAACTTGAAGAATAACTGCTATTATAAAATATAGTCCTAAATTTTTTATATATTTAGCCATAAAAATCTCCCCTATTTGATAATGAATGAAGTTGGAATAAATCTAACCCCATCTTTACTAGAAGGATTATTAATTATCTTACCATCAACCACCATGGTTGTGGAAGAACCTCCATCTAAGTTTGCAGCATTATAGGCACCATTTTCAAGCATTATGTTTTGTACATCCTTCAGAGTTGCCCCTAAACTTCCAATTTGCCTACCATCTATAACTAGCATAAGTACAGTACCATCTTTCCTTTGACCAATGGCTGTTCTTGGAGCAATTCCCCAACCACCATTTCCACTTTTAATAACACCTTCTCCATTAATCACCAAAAACGGACTAAATGAAACTGCATCTTTAATATTTAGTCTTGTTATATCACTTCTACTATACTTTCCAATAACCATAATACCATCCTTATTGAATCCAATAAGGGATACTTTCTCCTCTAATTTATCGTCAAAAACAATCTTTCCATCCTTCACCACTATCCCAGTTGGAACTCCACCATTACCTTGTCCATTTTCATCTTGAAATCCACCTGCATTTATTCCAGCTACTGCATTCTCTTTTTTTACTATGTCATCAAGCTTCATACCAAAACGTCCAAGATTGTCAGTAAGTCCAAGCTGAATTCTCTTCGCATCATTTACTATCAGCAAATGCCCACTAAATGAATTACCTTGTATCTCTTTCACTTCTATTCCTTTATCACCTTGATTATCAGCAGTTACTGAATTATTAATGCTAATCTCATCCAAATTTGAATTCTTACTATCATCAATTTTATTGCTTACCATAATACTCTTTATCTCTGTTTCATTTAGGAATAATGTGGCTAAATATTGATGATTAAGCGTAGTCATTGCAGAGGTTACCACTAACTCCTTTATGTTTTTAAATGGTCCATAAAAGACCATTGGTATAGCAATGATCAATCCAATAATGATGTTTGCAAAAATAAAATTAAATAAATTTAAACTTATTTTATTGAAAAGATTTCTCTTCTTTTCTTTATTTTCTTTCATTGTTTATTCCTCCAGCCGTATAACTTAATTTCTTTTATCTGCCGCAAGTTTGTCTATATATTCTTCAAGGCACAAATTATTTTCATACATATATTTAGCATTCTCTTGTCCTACATATCTCAAATGCCATGGTTCATAATTATATCCAGTTATGTCACTCTTACCTTTTAAGTATCTAATGACAAATCCATATTTAAAAGCATTTTCTGCTACCCATTTTCCTTCTTTAGTTTTTTCAAAATCTTCAGCTAAATCATAGTAAGGTGAAGAATTTATATCTACTGCAAGCCCCGTCTGATGTTCACTTGAACCTTGTCTTGCAACGTACTTACTAGCTTCTGTAGCACCGTCACTTTTCACTTTTCTTTCATAAACATCTGCTTGGCTCTCAAAGCTTCTATAACCTGATACAAATATTAAATTAATTTTTTCTTTCTTTGCATCACTAAACAAATTTGCTAAAGCTTCCGCAGCTTCTTTTTTAAGCTTTCTATTTTCATTTGCAACTGAGCCTAGCATTTTCACCTTAGGAACTACCAGGTTATCTGGTTTATATGTATCATCTAAAGGATAATCTTTATTTACTAAAAGAAGTCTGTAATCTTCTGATGATATTTTATTCACTAATTCACTTGTAAGTTGAACCTTTCCATCATCATTAGAATCTCCGTTTTGTTTAATTACGCTTGTATCACTTCCATTGTTTATAGAAATGTTATTCGTACTATTCTGGCTAGATATGTTTTCTTTGTTAGTCATTACTTGAGTATTCTTTTGGGACTTATTAATTGAAATTATAGATGCTGACAATACTACAGACATGGTAAAAATAAATGTATATAAAAAAATTATTTTTTTTATAATAGATGTTTTTATCTTTGTAGTGTTATTTTTATTCATTCGACCATACACCTCTTAATTTTATCTACGGTTTAATTTGATTTTAGCAAAAATATATTTCATAGTCATTAGTTCTTTAATGGTTATATATTATATAACTGTATAACATATAACCTGAACTTATTTTTTAACACGCAATCTTGCATCAATCAGATTTATAAAAATAATTTTTATAATTCTGGTTATACATTTAATAGACTAAACACAATTAAAATTAATATAATAAAGCAGGTAAACAATATCGTCCACCTGCTTTATTATATCTGTAATGAAATTATAATTCAATTGAGTTTATAGTTTTTTTACAATCTTTTTGCTCCCTCAAATGCAATAGCGCTTCTTTCACATTCATCATATTTCAAAGTTACTTGGTAACAAAGTTTACTTCCCTTCATCTTCTCAGATGCATAACATAATCCATTTGATCTAGAATCTAAGAATGGTTGATCTATTTGATCTGGATCGCCTATTAATATTAACTTTGTTCCTTCCCCCACTCTAGTTATAATTGCCTTTACTTGTTTTGGTGTAAGGTTTTGTGCTTCATCAATTATAACCCAGTTTTTAACTATTGATCTTCCTCTTAGATAAGCAACTGCTTCAGTAGTTATAATTTTTCTATCAAACAATTCCATTATTTTGTCATTTAATTCTTTTTCATTTCTATATCTTTCATTTTCATCTGAATCTATTAAAATCTCCAAGTTATCAAAAATTGGCCTCATAAAAGGAGCAATTTTTTCTTGCTCAGAGCCTGGTAAATACCCTATTTCTTCATCCATTGTAACATTAGGTCTACATACCAATATTCTTCTAAACTGGCTATTTTGCTCTTCTAATATTTTTTGAAGTCCTGTTGCTAAAGAAAATAGAGTTTTAGCTGTTCCAGCAGGTCCTTTAATTATTGCCAATGGTGCTTTGGATGCATCTGCCCATAAGCACTCCATCATGAACTTTTGTCCAACATTTCTAGCTGAGAGTCCAAATGATTTACTATCTTTATAGATTAAAGGAACTATCATTTGTCCATCAAATCTACCTAATGCAGTTTGCTTGTTATTGTCTGCACAATGCAAAATCAAAAATTGATTTATTTCTAATTTTGGTTCTACATATGTCTGGTTACTTTTATCATATACAGATAACTCACTTGGCTTTAATTGCTTTTCTTTATAGAACTTCTCTATTACTTCTTGTGTTGCATAAACTTCAATTCTACCAGTATATTGGTTATCTTGTTCTGGCACTACTTCTTCATGAAAATCATCCACTTCAATTCCTACTGTATCTGCCTTAATTCTCTCAAATATGTCTTTTGTTATTAAATGAACGTCCTCTCCACTTTCTTTAAGTGCAATACACACTTGTATTATTCTATTATCAGCTTTCAAAATATCCCAGCTTGGAGGCATTTTAGTTCCATAGTGATTTGATTCAACTCTTAAACTGCCCCCACCAGGCAATTGAATGCCTTCACTTAAATTACCTTCTTTCCTCAATTTATCCAATAGCCTTGCAGCATGCCTAGCATTTAATCCCAAATCATTATTTGTCTTCTTCAAATTATCCAGCTCTTCTAATACAACTTCTGGAATGACTACATCATTATCCTCGAAGGTTAACACAGCCCCTGGTGAGTACAATAAAACGTTGGTATCAAGTACATAAGTTTTTTTCAAACTAACAACCCCCTTATATAGATTCGCTTCATAAAAGTATTTTAGATAAGTCACTATGCTAAAATTAAACTGTAATCCATTTGTGCTTGAAGCGTTTATATTAATAATATTCTGCTTAAACTTTTAAATGTACCTTTATAAATGTATATGTTCAATAATTGCAACTTAGTTTAGCAAATTTAATATAATTATTAATTATTATTTATCAATATATAGATATAAGAATTATTAGTTTATTTGATTTTATTTAATTTTGCTATATGTTTTATCATACAAAAGGAGGAATTTTTAATAATATGTAGAATATAATTACTTGAACGGAATTTAATTTGCCCTCTTAACTTTATTTTTACTTTATATTTCGATATAGGATTCTTCCTATATCTTATTTTTTTACTCCCTGTTTGAGTATTCATTCATTATATATTGAACTTGTTTTCTGTCGAAATTTTTAGGATCGTATTTTTTATCTTTAAAAATAAAGTCGTTTAGCATCTTAGCATTTTGTTCTTTATCTATCAATAGTACCCATGCCCCTCTATAGATCTTACCTTCGCATAGTTCATTTGCAGGAAGCTGCAACCCTTCAAATTCTACATTCCCCATTGAATATGCAGTATAAGCGTAATTCATAAGTTGTATTGGTTCTACGTTGGTTTTTATATATGGAAGTACTGCTTTTAACATATTAGGATATTGTATTGGATTAATATTCATTATCTTTTTACCAACTTCAGTCATTACTGTCCTTTGTCTTTGAGTTCTTTCATAACTTCCATTTCCTACTTTTCGTATTCTGGAATAAGCTAGTGCTTGTTGTCCATCCAGATGCTGCATTCCTGCATGGGCAATTGCAGGTGACTTGACCTCATCTACCTCACCTATATATTTATTTATCTCTTTAATTTCATACTCTTTAATATTAATATCTATACCACCTAATTCATTTACTATATCTTCAAATCCCCAAAAATTTACGATTATATATTTATCTATTTTAATATTAAAATTTCTATAAATAGTATCAGTCAATAATTTGACACCTCCATATGCAAAAGCGCTGTTTATCTTATCTTCTCCATGCCCTTTTATTTGTACATAAGTATCTCTCATTATGGATGTGTATTTTATCTTCTTGTGATTGTTATCCAAGGTAGCGATTATTATAGAGTCTGACCTTGAATTTTCATTTAAGGTTCTCCCATCAGTTCCTAGCAAGAGTATATTGGTTACCCCTTCTTGTTCTTTATATGTTTCAGTGTTTGCATTCTCTTTTACTTCACTACTCGGAATACTCCCTGTTATAGGATTAATTCCTTGAAATGCTTGATTAAAATACTGACTTACTTTAACTTTTTCCTCAATCTGTTCCTCTGTAAACTTAATCTCATCATTAGAATATATAGTATTTCTTAGGTACCAATATCCCAAAGAACAAAATATAATAAATAATAACATTATTATTGCAACAAACTTTAATAAACTTTTTGCTCTTTTTTGCATCACCATCACCCTAAGCTTATTTTATTTTCACATTTTGGATAAAGTTGTTTAAAAAATCATTCCTAGATTTATTACTGCCTACTGTTTTAAAGTATAAATTTGTTAATATATCTTATTTTTCATAAAGGATTCCAAATTAGTATATCCAAAATTTTTTAAAAAAATCGTTGCAGTGACCTTCTTCAATGATTTTTTTGCGCATCTTCCTTTCTGAATTTATATATGGAAACTTACAGGCGAATAAGTTTTAGGTTAATTTATATATTTATATGTAAACTAGATGCTACTTGCTTATCACTTTCATTAAAATTTTCATAAATTTAAACTATTTCTTTAATTTATTCTCATTTAAAATAATTAAGAAATAATTTTAAGCATAAGATTATTCCAATTATAAGCTTTGGAAAAATAAAAAAATCACCACTTATACCTAGTTCACTATTCTTAGATTTTTTAACAAACTTTATTTGAACAATCTAAGAAGTTGAATTTAGATAAAGTGGCAATTTAAATATAAATTATATTTAAAATTACTGCAATTTAGCATCTTTTAAGTGGGATTTTAATATTTCTGCTGATTCAGTTAATTTATTTTTCTCTTCTTCAGATAATGGTACTTCTAATATCTTCTTAGCACCATCTCTATTTACTATAGTTGGTATAGCTAAATAGACATCTTCTAAATCATACTGGCCTCTAAATAAAGATGACACTGTGAGGATTGAATTCTCATCTCTAAGAATAGCTTCTACTATTCTTCTTATTGCTAGAGCTACAGCATAATTTGTATATCCTTTTTTATTGATTATATCGTATGCAGCATTTTTAACTTTTTCTGGTATAGTGAATTTAAAGTTTCCATCACATTTCTCACAAGTTTTCTGGCAATAATCTTCTGCACTCATTCCAGCTATATTAGTTAGGCTCCAAGCTGCAATTTCTGAATCCCCATGCTCACCTATAATATATGTGTGAATGTTTCTTGCATCAATTTCGAAATGATCACTAAGCATTGATTTAAATCTAGATGTATCTAATACTGTTCCAGATCCAATTACTCTATTCTCTGGTAGCCCTGATAACTTATATGTTATATAAGTTAATATATCCACTGGATTTGATACAACTAATAAGATTGCATTAGGACTATACTTTACAATTTCAGGAACTATTTGTTTAAACACCGCCAAGTTCTTATTTATAATATCTAATCTAGTTTCTCCAGGCTTCTGTCCTATTCCTGCAGTTATTATAACTATATCTGAATTTTCTGTATCTGAATACTCTCCCGCCATCACATTTACAGCCTTCACAAAAGCTGCTCCATGTGCTAAATCCATAGCCTCTGCTTCTGCTTTATCTTTATTTATATCCACTATAACAATTTCTGAAGCTAACCCTTCTAGCATTAATGCATATGCTGTAGTAGAACCAACAAAGCCTGCTCCTATAATTGATATTTTACTTGCTTTATCTTTTAACATTTACCTCTTCCTCCTTTTTGACCTAATTTCTTTATTATGACTATATTATGACTATGATAGAAATATAAACTGTTTATGGTTTTTCTTACTGGTATAAAATACTTTTTATACTCAAAACTATATATTAATTAGTATCTTTTTTTGTTGTATTTAATATACTATTGTATATTAATATTTTATATCATTTGACAATTATTATCAAGATGTAATGATAATTTTTTAACATATATTTTTATAAAAAATTTAAAATAGCATTTTTTTTATTTTTTTTTCAAAAATACTTATATTTTGCAAGAATATAATATATAATCTTTTTTGGCTAACAAAAGATTATTGGAGGTGCTTCATATGAACATTAATTTGATAGGTGTTCCTCTTTTCTATGGATGTGATAGACCAGGCGTAGAATTTGGACCAAATGCCTTAAGAGATAACGAATTAAAAACAGTCCTTAGTGTAGATGGTAAACACAAAATTTATGATTTAGGAAATCTATATGTCGAGACCGTTGATGAAAAAGATAAATATACTAACCATAGCGTAATGAAGTATTTATCTCCAATAACAGAAGTGAATACTAATTTGGCTCACGTAGTATATAATTCATTAACATCTGATTGTTTTCCTTTTACAGTAGGTGGTGATCACTCCCTAGGTCTTGGTTCAGTTGCTGGATCAGCAAGATACTTTGGAGATGATTTCGGCGTAATATGGATAGATGCTCATGGTGATATAAACACTGACACAACTTCACCAAGCGGAAATGTACATGGTATGCCATTAGCTGCTTCAATGGGACTAGGTTATAAAGATCTTGTAGATATATATTTTGAAGGAAGAAAAGTTAAGCCATCAAATATATTCATACTTGGAGCAAGAGACTTAGATAAGGGCGAATTAGACCTTATTGAGGAACTTGGACTAAATGTATGGACTACTAAAGCTATAAAAGATAAAGGAACAGATAAGGTTATAAGAGAATTTTATGATGCTTTAGACTCTTCTAAAGTAAATAATTTTCATTTAAGCTTTGATATAGATTGTTTAGACTCAGCTTTAGTTCCTGGTACTGGTACTCCTGTAAGCGAAGGATTATCGTTAGATGAAGTTACTTCAATTACAGAATCAGTGCTATTAACTAAAAAGGTTCGTTCGATGGATTTTGTAGAGTTTAATCCTAAACTAGATATTGAGGATACAACACTAAAAAATTGCCTTAAGATGCTTCAAGTTATAGCTGAAAATCTCTAATCTCGGATTCATATCCGAGATTTTTTCATTCTCATTTTTACTAATTTACTGATTAAACTTTTTATTATATTATGTTATTATATGATTTATAATTGAAAAACTATCAAATAATTTTTCAAAAAAATAGTCACTAGCTATTTTCCATAATTATTAACGTGTGAATTTAAATATTCATTGAATTTTCATGGGATGCTATTAGGAGGAAATAAATGAAACTCTTATTTTTTGATACTGAAACAACAAGTATAAGACCAGGTAGTATATGCCAATTAAGTTACATAGTGGTTGATTCTTCTGTGAAACCACAAACAACCATAGGCAAGAATTTTTTCTTTACAGTAGATCAAATGGATCCAGCTGCAGAAGAGGTTCATGGCTTTTCTATGGAAAAATTATATGATTTAAGTAATGGGTTGTATTTTGAAGATTTAGTTGAAGAATTCTATGAAGACTTTATAACAGCGGATTTTGTTATAGGACATAATGTGTCTTTTGATATCAAGTTTTTAAAGCATGAATTGTTCGGAATGGGTGAAGACTGGGAACCTCAAAATACCTTTTGTACAATGAATTACTATAAGAATGTATGCAAATTATTAAGACCTAACGGTGAGTACAAGAACCCTAAATTAGAAGAACTAATAAAGTTTCTTAATATTACTAAAGAAAAGATTGCGCAAACTGCAGATAATCTTTTTGAAGGTAGCGGCAATTATCATGATGCACGTTTTGATACTGCAGCCACTTACCTTGCTGTTATTGAAGGTATAAAGCAAAAACATATTCCAGCTGGTTACTTTAGTAAAATGATTAATAAATAAGAAATGGTTGTCTTAAAATAAATTCTTCATAAAAGAGTTATTTTAGACAACCAGTTTTTATTTGGGCTATTTTTAAGAGTATTGTTTAACAGCACCTTTATTTTTCATTTATTATTTTATCGAATTTATAATCTCCCGTCTCCCAAGGCTTATAATCATTGCTCATATCAATTCGTTCCTTAGGCGTAGGATGATCATAAACCCAAAATTTATAAATTGGATTCACATCATTCATAGATAAATTTGTTTCCATAAATCTAGCTTCTAGCTTTGCGTTAGTTAGATTATCATGTGTTAGTTCTATTGCAAACTTATCTGCATCCATTTCAATTTTTCTAGAATACCAATTTGTGAGCGGGTCAGACACTGTGGATAATATTGTGAAAATAAGTATTAGTATAGGTACTGTAGCTAAAGATTTATAATTTCCTATGTTATTTTTGAAAAATCCTACCTTCATCACTATACTTTTCGAAATCAAATCTGTAAGCCCCAACAATATTATTGAAAGTATTCCTGACAGTGCTATTGATTTAGGAATATGATTAAGCTTATAATGGCCTATTTCATGTGCAACTACAGATTGAATTTCTTCTGAACTTAATTGATTCAATGTATTATCCCATATAACTATTCTCTTAGTATTGAATATGCCAGACATATATGCATTTAATGCTTTAGTTTCTTTACTCTTATCTACTTCCAATATAGTAACATCACCAATATTGGCCTTTTTAGCTAAGTTTAATATCTCCTGTTTTATCTGGACGTTCTGTATAGGCTTAAAATCGTTAAATAAGGGGTCTATAAACACAGGTGCTAATATACTACCTACAAAGCCTACGGGCACTGTAAGAAGCCCTAAGACTATATACCAGCGTTTAAACTTTATAAATATAATATAAGGAATTATTACAAAGACTATTGTTATAACAAAATTTAAAGCAAAGCTTTTAACATAGTTTTCACTCCATAAAGAAAATGTTGAGTTAGATATACCTATAAGCTTCAATCTATAAAAAGAACTGAAGAATGATAACGGAATAGATAAAAATAAATCAAAAAATAAATAAAGTGAAGTTAATTTAATAAGTCTAAGAAATTCATTTCCTTTAAACGAATTTGCCAGCTTCATCGCACCCAAGTATATAAACAAGGCTGGTATTAAGAATGTTGTAATCAGTCTTATAACTAAAAAGACTTTTGAGAATTGGTAATTTGCTATTGCTCTTTCTGAGGAGTTAGGAACCTGTACTTTGTTATCAGATACCTTATACTCCACCTTATTACTAGCCTTAAGTTGTGGTTTCACACTTAATTCTGTAGCAAAAGTTAAAATGCACGTTATAAAAAACATAAAAATGCATATTATAATAGTATTGAGTAAAAATTTTTTCATTACTAAGCCTCCCTCCATTACTATTATTATAGTATAAAATCTGCTAATTATGAAAAAATATACTTGATTTATTGTTTTCATATGATATAATAATATTGAATTAATTAATAATTATTATTTGTTAATAACACTTTATATAAATTTAGGAGGTAATTTAAGATGAAAAGTTTTGTTTGTGATGTATGTGGTTATGTTTATGATCCAGCTATAGGTGATGAAGACAACGGAGTAGCTCCTGGAACTTCTTTTGAAGATATTCCAGAAGATTGGTTATGTCCACTATGCGGAGTTGGTAAAGATCAATTTTCAGTAGTTGAATAATAATCACTAAGGAAAAAAAGCTCTATCTAAAATAGGGCTTTTTTCTTTTTCCATTAAATTTCAACGGTATGAACAAATTTAACTAAACTAAAAACGCCAAGGTTTATATTCCTTGACGTTTTTTTAGACTTTCATTTATTTTGTCTTGCCATTGTTTTGTATATTCTTTGTTCATAGGCTTTACATCCTTAAGCCTATAATTGATATTCATTATTTCGTATTTGTTTACACCCAATACATGGTAAGGAAGTAATTCTACCTTTTCTACGTTACGAATATTCATTATATATTTAGAAAGTTCTTCCAGATGTTCTTCACTATCAGTCATACCTGGCACCACAACATGCCTTATCCACATTTTCTTTTCTAATCTTTGTGCTACTTCCAAAAACTTTAAGGATTCATCAATGTTAGATAATGTTAATTCCTTATATTTTTCTTTTTTAATATGCTTTACATCAAATAATATTAAATCAACATAGTTTAATATTTCTTCATAATTTCCTAGTCCATATCCTGCTGTATCTAATGCTGTGTGTATTCCGTTTTCCTTACATAGCCTTAAGCACTCTATTAAAAATTCTGGCTGTAATAGCGGCTCACCACCTGAGAACGTCACTCCGCCTCCTGATTTTGAAAAATACGGTTTAAATCTCAATATTTTTTTAATCAGTTCTTCAGCACTTATTTCAGTTCCACTGCCTTTTTCAGCCCATGTGTCTGGATTATGACAATAAGCACATCTTAGTTTACACCCCTGAAAAAAGACTACTACTCTTATTCCAGGTCCATCTACAAGCCCCATCGATTCTATTGAATGAATTGTTCCTTTTATCATACTCATTCTCCTCTCTTTCATGATACCATTGGGTATTTATGTGAAACTAATTCAAATTTAACCCCATACATGAAATGACTTGTCAAAAAACTATCAATTCTTTTTAATAAAGGAAGCTCTACCGAGCTTCCTTAAATTATACTATAAACTTTCGTGGAATGTTCTGCTTATAACTTCTAATTGTTGGTTTCTTGTTAATCTATTAAAGTTAACAGCATATCCAGATACTCTAATTGTTAATGTTGGGTATTTTTCTGGATGATCCATAGCGTCTACTAGAGTTTCTCTATTAAACACATTAACATTTAAGTGGTGTGCTCCTTGTGAGAAATATCCATCCATAACTGATACAAGATTTTCTACTCTTAAATCAGCTTCTTTACCTAATGCATCTGGTACTATTGAGAATGTATTTGATACACCATCTTCACAATATGGAGTATATGGAATCTTAGCTACTGAGTTCAATGATGCTAACGCTCCATTTGCATCTCTACCATGCATTGGATTTGCTCCTGGTGCAAAAGCTTCTCCTGCTTTTCTTCCATCAGGTGTAGCTCCTGTCTTCTTACCATAAACCACGTTTGAAGTTATAGTAAGTACTGATAAAGTATGCTTAGCATCTCTGTATAATGGGTGTCTCTTAAGCTCAGTTGAGAATTTTTCAACTAATTGAACAGCTAAATCATCTACCTTATCATCATCATTTCCGTATTTAGGGAAATCACCTTCGATTTCAAAATCAACTGCAATACCATTCTCTCTTATTGGTTTAACCTTAGCATATTTTATAGCACTTAATGAGTCTACTGCAACTGATAGACCAGCTATACCAAAGGCCATTAATCTTCCTACTTCTGTATCATGTAAAGCCATTTGACCTGCTTCATAAGCGTATTTATCATGCATGTAGTGAATTACATTCATAGTATCAACATAAAGCTTAGCTACATATTCTAAAACCTTATTATAGTTTTCTTTTACCTTTTCAAAATCAAGTACTGCATCTGTAATTGGCTCAAGTCCTTTAATTACTACAGTTCCTTTCTTTTCATCTACACCGCCGTTTATAGCATATAATAGTGCTTTAGCTAAATTACATCTAGCTCCAAAGAATTGCATTTGCTTTCCAACCTTCATTGCAGAAACACAGCAAGCTATTGCGTAGTCATCTCCGTATATAGGTCTCATTACATCATCATTTTCATATTGAATTGAATCTGTAAGGATTGACATTTCAGCGCAATACTTTTTAAAGTTTTCAGGAAGCTTTTCTGACCAAAGTATTGTTAAGTTTGGTTCTGGAGAAGTTCCAAGATTGATTAGTGTATGAAGATATCTAAAGGAGTTCTTTGTAACTAATGGCTTACCATTAATCCCAACACCACCTATTGATTCAGTAACCCAAGTTGGATCTCCTGCAAATAATTCGTTATATTCTGGAGTTCTTAAGTGTCTTACAAGTCTTAATTTGATTATAAATTGATCTATAATTTCTTGAGCTTCTTCTTCAGTTATTATGCCGTTTCTTAAATCTCTTTCTATATAGATATCTAAGAAAGTACTAGTTCTTCCTAGTGACATTGCAGCCCCGTTGTTTTCTTTAATTGCTGCTAAGTAAGCTAAATAAACTGCTTGAACTGCTTCTTTTGCATTTGCTGAAGGTACTGATAAATCAACGCCATATCTAGCTGCCATTGACTTAATATCCTTAAGTGCTCTTATTTGTTCTGAAACTTCTTCTCTTTTTCTTATTAACTCATCTAAGAAGTCACCTTTTAACTCTTTTAGATCCTTCTTCTTTTCTTCTATTAAATAATCAATACCATAAAGTGCAACTCTTCTATAGTCACCAATTATTCTACCTCTTCCGTAAGCATCAGGAAGTCCAGTTAAAAGTCCTGCTGATCTAGCAGCTCTTGTTTCATCACTATATGCATCAAAAACACCTTGATTGTGAGTCTTTCTATACTTAGGGAAATTTTCAGTTATATCTTTATCTAACTCATAACCATACGCCTCTAAAGATTGTTCTACCATTCTAAATCCACCAAATGGATTTACTATTCTCTTAAGTGGTGCATCTGTTTGTAATCCAACGATTACTTCGTTATCTTTATCTATATATCCTGGTTCATAGTTATCTATGCCTGAAACTCTATCAGTAGCTACATCTATAATACCTTTTTTAATTTCTTCAACTATAAGATTACTTGAGATTTCCCAAACCTTTTTTGTTTTATCTGTTGGAGCAGCTAAAAAGCTTTTATCTCCTTCAAATAATGTATAGTTCTTTTGAATAAAGTTTCTTACGTCAATCTTTTCTTGCCATGTACCTGCTTTAAAATCATCCCATTGTTTATACATGAAAATCCTCCTTGCTGTAGCTTTATTGCTACATTAAAAGTTCTATTTATATCATAAAATATGTATTTGATCTTGTAAAAATATTATACCATATTAGTATACATTTGTTAAGAGATTATTTCACTTGATATGTATTTTCATTTACCTTTTTTATTATTTTATTTAATTTTAAGTTATATACATGATAATTTTAAAAAAATATCTCATATTTTATATTAAACAGATCATATATCGCTTAATACTTTGTTTATTTTTTAACGATATATTTTATAACAACTTCAAATTGTTGTAATAGTTATTATTTTAACACAAACATTTTTTGCTAATTTAATAATAAAGTTCGTATTTACACTTTAATAATAAATTATTAAATCAAATATTGCAAGAGAAAGAGGATACATTTTCTTTTAAAAATCGCATCCTCAATTGGAACTACTTTCATGATTATTTTATATTTCTACTTCCAGGCTTTATATATGGTATGCCTTCCTTACATAATGGGCATTCATCTTTCTCGTAAGACTCAATCTCTAATTTTATCGCACTATACATAGGATAATCAGTTACTTTTGATGTAGTTCTATCAACTATACATACCACCGCTACTACTTCACCGCCAAAACTTTCTACAACCTTTGCAGCTTCCTTGAAGGATTTGCCTGTTGTAACTACATCTTCTGTTATAACCACTTTTTGTCCAGGCTTTATAGAAAAGCCTCTTCTTAGTGTCATTTCCCCATTTTCTCTTTCTGTGAAAATTGCTGGTTTCTTCATTTGTCTTCCTAATTCATAGGCTACTATAACCCCTCCCATAGCAGGTCCTACAACTAAGTCGAACTCAATATTTGAAAGCTGATTCGCAACAACACTTAATACTTTTTCTGCTTTATCAGGATGTTGTAGTAACTTTGCACACTGACAATATCTATTAGAATGCTTACCCGATGAAAGTAAAAAATGTCCTTCTAGTAGTGCTTCAACTTCTTTTAATATTTCTAAAACCATAATTTCTTATCTCCTTTTAATTAAAAATTGTAACTAAAAAATATTTAACTTAATTTATTTATAATTTAAAAATTTTATCATCATATTAATTCTTTGCGTAAGCTCATTAAAGCATCGGATGTATAACCACTTAATTTCAAGTACCATACCCTTTAGATGATTCCTATTATCTCATTGATATTTTTAATTCCCTGAGCTTTTAGGAATTTCTCTATTTCTTCAATTATTTCTGGCGCTGCTGTTGGATTTACGAAGTTTACGGTTCCTATTTGAACCGCCTTAGCTCCTGCCATTAAGAATTCTATAGCATCGTTGGCATTCATGATTCCTCCTAATCCAACTACAGGTATATCCACTGCTTTAGAAACTTCATACACCATTCTAAGTGCAATAGGTTTTATTGCTGGGCCTGAAAGTCCTGCAAAAGTATTATTAAAAACTGGTTTTCTTTTATTTATGTCTATTGCCATGCCTTTTACAGTATTTATTAATGATAGTGAATCAGCTCCAGCTTTTGCACAGCTTAAGGCCATTTCAACAATATCTTCAGCATTTGGTGACAGTTTCACCATTAAGGGCTTCTTCGTAACCTTTCTTACTTTAGATACAACATCATATGCCACCTCTGCTTTAATACCAAAAGCCATACCTCCAGATTTAACATTTGGACATGATATATTTAGCTCAATCATATCTATATCAGTTTTATCTAGTTTCTCAGCACCTTTTTCATAATCTTCAACAGTACTTCCACCTAAATTAGCTATTATATTGGTATTCAAAAGTCTCATCTTAGGTAAAACTTCAGTTATAAATGAATCTACCCCTGGGTTTTGCAAACCAACACTATTCATCATACCAGCTTCCGTTTCAAACACTCTTATTCCATCATTACCTTGTCTGCTATTTAATGTTAGACCTTTAGAACTTATGCCTCCTAAAATTCCTACGTCATAAAAATCTCCATATTCTTCTCCAAAACCATATGTGCCTGAAGCAGCAATAATTGGATTTTTAAAATCTATCCCATTTATATTCACTTGTAGCATAGCTTCATCCTCCTAAAGTTCTAGATCATGACCATTAAACACAGGGCCATCTTTGCAAGTTCTTTTGTTACCTTCTTTTGTTTTGCAGGTACATACAAGACACGCTCCCACACCACAAGCCATATGTTTTTCCATAGATGCATATATATCTACATTATTTGCTTTTGCTCCATCAATTACCTTTTTCATCATTACCTCTGGTCCACAGCATAATACTGTATCGTACTTTGAGTAATCTATAATTTCTGTTACAAAGCCTTTGTGTCCATAGGTTCCTTTATCCGTAGCTAAGAATACTTCATCTACAAAATCATTTAATTCTTCAATTAAGTAAATGTCATCTCTAAAGCCTGCATATAAATCTATAATTTCTGAAATCCCTTTATTCTTTATAATCTTAGACAACTGAAGCATTGGAGCTATTCCTATTCCTCCAGCAACTAATGCAACCTTACCATACTGCTTATTTTCATCGAATCCGTTCCCTAAAGGACCAATTACCTCTATAAATTCATCTCTTTTTAGCTCTTTAAACTCTTCAGTACCTTTTCCTACTACAGCATATAAGAATGATATAACACCATCTCTTTTTTCACAGATTGATATAGGCCTTCCAAGAAGGGCTTTTTTAGGTTTTAACATATAAAATTGGCCCGAAACTATATCATCATCACAAGCTAAGGAAATCTTATAAATGTTACTTACTAAGTTTACATTATCTATTATCTTAACTTTTTTATAGTTAGCCTTCATTTTTAGCCTCCAATCCAAGCACTGCTGTCTTTATATCATCTCTCATTCTTATAGTTTCTTTCCTTGCGCTATCCTCAAAGTTGGTGAAATTTTCTTCTTCTTTATATGCAAGTAGTATCTTTCTTGAGGAATTTACCACACCACCATTGCCATTTTTCAGTGAAAGAGCAACATCTTCTGCCTTTCCACCTTGAGCACCATATCCAGGTATTAGGAAGTATGAGGATGCAAGGCTTTTTCTAAGCTTTCTTGCTTGTTCTCTATGAGTACATCCAACTACAACTCCAAGAGAACTGTAACCACTATCCCCTATATAATCTTTACCTAAGGTTTCTATCATACTACCTACATGTTCGTAAACTTCATCCTTACCTTCTATGATGCAGTCTTGTATATCACCGGAGCCACTGTTTGAAGTTTTAACTAGTGCAAAAATCCCCTTATTATGCTTCTCTAGATATGGTAAGTACGGTTCTATACTATCCATCCCCATATATGGATTTAAGGTTATGAAATCACTTTCAAATTCTCCTGTAAAATGTGCTTTTGCATACATTTTTGCAGTTGCAGCTATATCCCCTCTTTTTATATCTGCAATTGTAATCAAATCTCTACCTCTAAGATATCTTAAGGTTTTACTGTACGCTCTAAGTCCGCTCATCCCCAACGCCTCATAATAGGCAATTTGCAGCTTAAAACACGCTGCTACATCAGAGGTTGCATCAATTATTCTCCTATTATATTCAAAGATAGCATCCTCAATATTTACAAACTTGCTTAGTAGTTGCTGTGGGATGTAGCTTATATCTGTGTCTAAACCAACACAAACTACCCCATTTTTTTCTACCTTTTCATATAATTTATCAACTATTTGATTACTCATTTTTAGCTTCCTCCTGCCTATCAAAAATTATCTTTCCAGCTTTTATTGTCTTTTCGATTACTCCATAAAACTCCCATCCTAGAAATGGAGTGTTCTTACTTTTTGAGAGTATATCCTCTTCTTTAACTTTGAACTTCTTCTCTAGATCAAGTATTACTACATCCCCTTCATACCCAGGACAAATCTTACCTTTATTTAACTTCAAAAGTTCAGCTGGCTTTGAGCTCATCATCTCACTAAGCTTATTTAAATTTATATATTTTTCCTTTACAAGCTTGGTGTAACATATAGGAAAAGCTGTCTCAAGTCCAATAAGTCCAGGTGCACCTTTTTCTTTATCCTCATATGAATGAGGTGCATGATCAGTACCAATTACATCTACATCTCCATGTTCGATAGCCTTAACCAAGAAATTCACGTCTTCCATAGGCCTTATTGGAGGATTAACTCTGTAATTTGAAACATCATCACTTAATGCTATATGATGAGGAGTTACTTCGCATGTAACCTTTGTTCCATCACACTTTGCATCTATTACATATTTCATAGCCTCTTTTGTACTTACATGAGCCATATGAAGCTTAGCTCCAGTATACTTTGCAAGACTAACATCTCTCCAAGTCATCATATTTTCTGCAAGTCTCATATCTATATCAGAAAATTCATGACTTTCAGCATGAGATATTACAAGCCAATCCATTTCCTTAGCTTTCTTCATAGCTTCCATCATAATTCTAGAATCTGAAACTCCCTTACCATCATCGGATATGGCCTTCACTTCATCAGAGAATTCTTCTAAATGTGTTATTGTTTGTCCATCAAAATTCTTTGTTATAGACACACATTGATGAACATCTATTAGATTAGCTTCTTCATTTTTCTTATAAACATAATCTAGAACTTCCTTTGAGCTGCAAATAGGGTTTGTGTTCGCCATCAAATTAACTGTGGTATATCCGCCTTTGGCAGCTGTTCTCGATCCAGTGTATAAATCTTCTTTATAAATAAAGCCTGGTTCCCTAAAATGTGCATGCATATCAACAAATGCAGGCATAACAGTTAGTCCTTCAGCATCTACAATCTCACATTTTTTATCGCTTATATTACTAGATATTTCTTCAATCTTTCCGTTCCTTATATATATATCACCATAAAAACTATGACTAGCATCTATAATGTTGGCGTTCTTTATCAGCAAATCCATAATCTATTCCTCCAGTCTCATCGTAAGTTTATGTTCCTCATCACAATAACTACATCTATACGTACCCTTATCTCTGTTAGTCAGTACAAATTTTTGAGGGATATAATCCTCTACAGTAGTAATACATCTTGGATTTTTACACTTTATTAAATTTTCAACTACACTTGGAAGTTTGGGTTTAAGTTTTTTTACTATACTTTCACCTTCAACAATATTTATTGAAATTGAAGGTGATATAAGTCCTAATATCTCATAGTCGATATCTATTACATTATCAATCTTTATAATATCTTTTTTACCCAATTTTTTACTCTCCACGTTTTTTATAAGTGCTACAGAGTAATCTGCACTGTCTAAGTTTAGATATTTATATATGCTGTTTCCCATTCCAGCTGTGATGTGATCTATAACAATACCTTTTTTTATACTAGTAACTTGAAGCATTATCTCACCCCCAAAAGCTTTGCAATAAGTGCCATTCTTGCATACATTCCGAATTTAGCTTGTTTAAAATAACATGCTCTTTCATCTTCATCTATAGAATAGTCAATCTCATTTACTCTAGGTAGTGGATGCATTATCATAAGATCCTTTTTAGCCTTCTTTAATTTTTCTTTATCTAAAATATAGCTATCTCTAAGTCTTAGATATTCTGCTTCGTTAAAGAATCTTTCTTTTTGTACCCTAGTCATGTAAAGTATATCAAGCTGTTCCATTGAGTTCTCTAAAGTTTCCACTTCTATAAACTCAATATTATTCTTTTTTAAAACTTCTTCTCTTATATAATCAGGAATCTTTAATTCACTTGGAGAAATTAAGATATATCTATTATTGTCATATCTTGACATGGCTTTTAGTAAGGAATGTACTGTTCTACCAAACTTTAAATCCCCGCATATACCTATAGTCATATTATTAAAGGTACCTTTAAGCTCTTTGATAGTCAGTAAATCAGTTAATGTTTGTGTAGGGTGTTGATGACCTCCATCTCCAGCGTTGATAACTGGAACTTCGGAGTATATAGACGCTACCTTTGCTGAGCCTTCCTTTGGATGTCTGATTGCAATTATATCTGAATAGCAGCCCACAGTTCTTATTGTGTCTGCAAGACATTCACCTTTAGAAACAGAACTTGAATTAGGTTCTGAAAATCCAATTACTTTACCGCCGAGTCTCATCATAGCAGCTTCGAAACTGAATCTTGTCCTAGTACTTGGTTCGTAGAAAAGAGTTGCTAGTAGTTTGCCATCGCAGACTTTAGAAAATTCTTCTGGACATGACATTATGTCACTTGCTAATTTGAATATTTCTTCTAATTCTTCTTTAGATAAATCCATAGGATCTATTAGACTTCTGCCTTTTAACATATTCATCTCTCCTTTTTAACATCTCGGTGTTAATTTAAAGAAGGAAAACTATATAGAATGCTAATATTATTTTGCCCATCTGCCTTTTAAAAGTATAGTGTAGAAATTATGGCAGGCGACATATTCTTATTTTTTATTCTTTAACTTATATTATGTTTTAAGTCTGTTAGCATAATTTCCCACAGATCTCATCGAATTATAATTTCCTAAAGAATAAAAAAGCCTTCCTAAAAAGGAAGGCATAATATCGCTACGGTAGTAAACAGATAAACCCCAAATCACCTATGTTACATAAGGTACTTAACTACTTATAATTTTGCTTGGTTTATCCTAATTTTAGCATTAATATAACTTCCTTATTGATCTCTCTGGATCAAGTTAAAGGTTAATTGTTACACATAGGATATCACTTATTGCCTATACTGTCAACTTTTATTTAGGGGGTATTTTCGCTTACCTCAAAGCACTACAACCCGCATTCTATGAGTAACTTTTTAAATAGTTATATTTTTTTATTTTTAACTTTTTCCATATATAACATGGCAAATTTCTTACTTTTTAAACAGTTAAATTTTTTTCTTTCCTTACTCTTTTATTTGAAAATTTCTGAATTATACTTTAATACTATCCTTCACAACTTGTCCATCAAGTATATCAATCCTTCTGTTGCAATAGGCTGATATATTCTCATCATGAGTCACTATTATGACAGTCTTACCTCTCTTATTTATGTCTACTAACAGACTCATCACTTCTCTGCCGTTCTTTTGATCCAAGGCTCCAGTAGGTTCATCAGCAATTACTATCTCTGGTTCTGTCACCAAAGCTCTTGCTATGGCAACTCTTTGCTGCTGCCCACCAGACAACTGGTATGGATACTTAAATCTATGTTCCTTTATCCCTAGAGATTCTAGCATGTTTAAAACTCTTGAATTGATTTCCTTCCTTGAAAGCTTATCTTTTCTCTCAGAATATAAATTTTTATATATTAATGGAAGCTCTATATTTTCTTGAACAGTATAATCATCAATTAATGCAAATTGCTGAAAGATAAATCCTATACTATTATTTCTAGTATGCGCCATCTCTAAGGAACTTAAGCTTTCAACTTGTCTTTTATCAATATAATATTCTCCAGAAGATGGTTTATCCAAACAGCCTAAGATATTTAACATTGTGGTTTTGCCTGACCCAGAAGGTCCCATAATAGCAACCATTTCTCCTTGTTCTATGTTTAAAGATACATTCTCCAAAGCCATAGTCACAGTTCCATAAGTAATGTATTTTTTCACTACATCTCTGATCTTTATTTGACTCATTTAACTCACTTCCCTCCATTTAATTACATTTTAAGCTTCTCTAATTAACTCTATCGGTTCTAGTTTAAAGGTTTTAATAACTAATGGAATTACAGAAATAAGCATAAAAACTCCTGCAACAAAATATGCTATACCTACAACTTTTAAATCTATTAATATTTGAGGCACAAAATGCTCAACACCAAAAGCGCATAAGTAAGCAGCTACTCCAGATATGATGTACAATAATACCAGTTCTAATCCAAACATAATGGATAAATTACTTTTTCTAGCTCCTAAAGCAAATCTTACACCAATTTCTTTTTGTCGTTTTATTAAGGTTGAAAAAGAAACACTTAAGATCCCAAAGGATGATAGTAAAAGCATTATTATTACATAAAAAATTCCAGTATAATCTTTTTTAGCATACTGCTCTAATTTCGCATATCTATCTCCCACATTTATCATTGTAATATTATGAGTCTTTATCTTTTCAGTATATTCTTTTTGCATCGTCTCTACATCAGCATTATTTTTCAGCTTTAATAGCAATGTCTGAAAAGCCTCTCTAGTTCCATCGGCATATGCAGGTAATTTTGAGGAAATAACTACATATCCATTGTTTTGTAATCCCAATTCAATAACCCCATCCTGTTCTGTAGGCTTAGTTGGGTCTAATACTCCTACTATTTTATACTTTATAGGTTTATGAGTTTTATAATCCATCGCACCAGGTAGCTCAACAATAGAACCAATTGGATTTTTCTTTTCTAAAGGTGGTCCTATCAAAAGTGGTACTAATTCATCTTTATTTTCATTGTTTTTATAATAACTCTTTAAACTCTCTCCTTTTGTAACTTTATAATCATAAAAATCAACTGCATTCCTATCATCAAAAATAGTTAAGAGATTTAAAACGCTTGCTTTAAGTTCTCCTGGATTATTAGCATTAGGCCTTATAACATCAACATAAGTTTTTCCTATCTTATCTACTCTATTATCTTTCTCGAGTAATTTACTCAGTTCTAAAGTAGGCATCCTACTCCCTTTATCTTGTCCAATAAAACTGTTTTTTGTTAAATTATCCTCATTAACAAATTCCATCGCATCTTCATTTACTCTGAAAATCTCTGGGGCAATTACCTTTAAAGCTTCATCTACATATGAAAAACTATATTCAAGCCTGCCTAAAATTAATAGCATAATAAAAAAGCATAAAAACAGTTCAATTATCAATAATATATTTCTCTTTTTTTGTTTGAGGAATGATCTCCAAGTCATTTGCAAAATCTCCAATTATAAACCCTCCTTAATTAAATAGCTTTTATAGCATCTGCCGGATTCATATCCAAGGTTTTTTCTACAGGTATTAGTGATGCAAAGTACCCTATGAACAAAGCCAACCCTAAGCTAACGGTAAAATTTATCCAGGATAGATTAAATGTAAATTCATATTTATTAACCACTGGTTCAGCAAAATTTAATAATAGAATTTGTACTAAGAGTGCTAGCATCGAAGATATTACAGCAACTAAAAGCATATCTTTCTCTACACTCCTTTTTATATAAGCATCATTAGCTCCCAATACCTTCTTTATGGATATTTCCTTCTTCCTTCCGTCTATCCAAAATATAGATATATTAATAATATTAATTAATGCTACAATAAGTAATGGCAAGCTTATTACTACCACATCCATAAATACTTGACTAAAGGGTACCGTCAAATTAATATCGTTCTGCACATCATATCTGAAATTATTGTTAAATTTCCAACTCAAATCACTTAATACGTCTTTTATACGACTTTCATTTACTCTGAATAAAACATTTATACTAAGCTGACTTTTATCACCGTTTCTAGCTATTGTCTTTTCATTAAATTTACTGATATACTCTTTCGGCAGCGAACCGATAGGAATATATGTTACCCTATCGAAATTGGTATCCATATATTTTTTCCCTATTATACCTGTAACTATATATTTATTATTGTAAAAATCAATTGAATCTCCTATTTTAACTTTAAGTTCCTCTGCAATTGCACGGCCTAATACTACTCTTTTTGAGTTATCTTTGCATTCCTCTGGAGTAATAAATCTTCCAGAATATAAAGCCGGCTGCCAATCTGTTTTTTTCTCATAATAAAAAGGAACCACCTGTCCTTGACTAACTTTTTTATCTTTCACAAACTCTTCAATATCCAACTTCAAAACATCAATCTCTGAAGTTTTCCCTAATTCTTTTAATAGATTAATAGTATTGGTTTTATACACCCCATCATCTTCGTTATGTATATATATGGCCGTCCTATTCTCTAATTTACCAAAATTGCTTTGATTGTATTCGAAAGCCTTCTTCTGAATACCGCTTATTAATACCGATACAACAAGTATAGATATTACATATCCAATTACAATTATCACAAATTGTATTGGTCTCCGTTTCCAACTTCTTCGTGTATTTCTTAACATAATATTTCTCCAATTTACTTAAAATTACTTTGCTGATGATGCACCTACTATTATTGCGCATACGTTTGCACGATTCAAGAAATACCGTTCGTTTGTTTCTGACAAATATCACCATTAAATAATAATATGCTAGTTAAGTTAGAAACTCCATACATAATCCAATTTAAAAGCACTATACTTTTCTACGAAAAGATAAGCTTTTCACTCTATATTGTGAATGTTTTGCCTTAATACTGGCTCCTATACAAAAAGTCCTCTATATTCATAAATTTTATGAATATAGAGGACTTAAAATTTTTCATCTATTTAATATTTTATTATATGCGTTGTCAACTTATCGTATAAATTTATAGTTAATTTACTATTGACGACATCAAGTCAACTAATTCGCTTTCCTTTGGCATCCATATATTGTTTTCTTTAGTAAAGGTCAAAGTCATAGTCTTAGGATTTTCAACAAGAACACCATCAGCAATTTTTCCACCAACAATTTTAAAGGATTCTTGGTATATATCTTTCTCAGTCATAGATGGATTAGCTACATACTTTTTCTTAAGCTCATCTTCAGCTGTTTTTGCTATCTTCTCCATATCGAATCCATTTAATTTCACTTCTACCTTTGCAGTATCTTTATCTTCAGATATTTTCTTTACCTCATATTTTACTTTTTTTAACCCTGTAAGTATATCGCTTTTAAACTTATCTTTTACTTCGTTAGTTAATATGTTTTCATCCACCCCTGCAGATGAGATCCCCTTCATCAATCCATTTTCAAAAGCATCTCTTATACCAGTATATTCTTTTTCAGATATACCTACCTTATCTATACTACTCTTATCATCTTTTATCACTACATCCAAAATTATTTTCGCACTCTCTTCTGGAGTTGTTTTTGGTCCACCGCAAGATATTAAAGCTGCAGCTGAAAGCATGATGGTCAAAAATAGAATACTAATCCTTTTTAAATTTTTCATGTAGAGTCTCCTTATAAATTAATGATTTAAGTAAAAAACCACCCACTCAATTTCAACAATACTCTTAAAAATATCAATAAATTCAAGTAGGATTTTACCAAAGACTTTTACCTATTTCCCTAAGTAATTTATTTACTTAATCATTATATTAATATAAGGATAATGTGTTACTGAAAGTTAATTATAGTTTTAAAATTAGGGGATGTTTAATAATATTGTTGAAATTAAGCGGTTATGCAGGAGATGCTATATGAGCGAGCTATTAGAATTAAATGATTTTTTCAGATGGAATGGCTCTAAAAATCGCTAATTGTTCTTTATTAGTGATTTTTTTACGCATCTGCCTTTTCTGAACGTATGTGAAGAAATTCTGGCAGGCGATATATTTTTACTTTTTACTTTTTAATCAGATAGTATTTTTATTTTATTAAATTTAAGATATAAAATCTTTATAGAATGCGTGGATTTTTAAAAAGTAAAACTGTACTGTTCGAACGTAGTGAGTTTACAGTTTTAGCCATGGAATATGATAAAATCATATTAATTCTTTGCGAAGGCTCATTAAAGCATTGGATGAATAACCACTTAATTTCAAGATTCATTTTTAGAAAATAATTTCAGAAGGATATTTCCATTTGTTTATTTCTTCTAAACTTACCCTATCTGGTTCTTTTCCCAAATTTAGTATAAGAGCTCTATAATATATTTCTGCTAATTCCTCAACATAACTGGCTTTTAAAAGTGCCTCTTCTATATTCTCATCACAAGTAACAACTCCATGACTTTCTAAGAGAATTGCATCGGATATCTGAATTGGATCTATTACACTATGGGCGAGAGCTTTTGTTCCAGGTGTTGCATATGGCGCCACTGGTATAATTCCTTTTTTTAAACCTAGTACAGAGCACTCATATACAATAGCAGAGATTTCTTTATTTAATACAGCAAAAGCTGTGGCAAACTTCGAATGGGTGTGAACTACTGCCTTTACGTCATTTCTAGTTTTATATATCTGCAAATGCATAAGTAATTCACTAGTTGGTCTTAGGTTAGCCTTACTTTCAATAACATTTGCCTCTAAATCTACTACACAAATTTCATCGTAACTTAATTTATTACGATCTTTTCCTGCTGGTGTCACTACAACAAATCCTGTTTCTACATCGAAAATACTGAAGTTTCCAGACTTGTGCTTACAGAGCATAAGTCTATCTGCTTCTTGTGCCACCTTTAACAAATCTTCTTTTAACTTTTCTAACATCTTCTCTCCCTCTCATAAACAATGTTTTTATATTCTTACTTTACTAATTTAAAAAAAATTAGTAGCACGATTTATTTTTATATTATCATGCTACTAATTATATAAAGCTTTATCTACCCTCTATTTGATTGTCCATAATATGAATTAGCACCATGTTTTCTTAAGAAATGCTTGTCTAATAAATTGTTATCTATTGAACCTATATCTGAATTTAAATTCAAAGTGTCATAAGCCATCTTACAAACTTCTTCTAATATAACTGCATTATGAACTGCGTCATCGGCATTTTTTCCCCAAGTGAATGGTCCATGACTATAAACCAATACTCCAGGCATTTGATTTGGATCTATATCCTTAAAAGTTTCAACTATAACATTACCAGTCTCTTCTTCATATTGTCCCTTTATCTCAACTTCATTTAGCTCTCTAGTACAAGGTACTGTTCCGTAAAAATGGTCTGCATGAGTTGTACCAAGAGCCGGAACACTTTTTGTAGCTTGAGCCCAAGTAGTAGCCCATTGTGAATGAGTATGGACTATTCCTCCGATGTCTTTAAAACTTTTGTATAGAACTAAATGTGTAGGTGTATCTGAAGATGGTCTTAAACTTCCTTCAACTACATTTCCTTCTAAATCTACTACAACCAAATCCTCTTCAGTCATATCATCATACTCAACTCCACTTGGCTTAATTACAACTAATCCACTTTCCCTATCTATAGCACTAACATTTCCCCAAGTAAACTTAATCAACCCATACCTAGGTAAATCCAAATTTGCTTTTAATACCTTTTTCTTTAATTCTTCTAACATTATAATATACCTCCATTATCCCTCAAACTGTTGGTATCACTATATATTTATATAATTTTATATTTATATAATCATATATTGATATAATTTTATATCCATAAATTTTTATATTTTTATATTTAGTTGTGGTTAATACTATCCTTTAAATTAAGCGTTTATACAGGAGATGCTCTATGAGCGAGCTACTAGAATTAAATGATTCTTTAATCATTTATTTTTCATATTTTGCAATCTGTTCTAATCTCTTAGTGTGGTGTTTACCTATGAACTCCGTACGAAGCCAGGTATCCACAATCATAAGAGCCAATTCTTCTCCAATTACTCTCCCACCTAAGCACAGTACATTTGAGTCATTATGTTCTCTTGTCGCTTTCGCTGTAAAACAATCTCCAACTAAAGCGGCACGTATTCCTTTCACCTTATTAGAAGCTATTGATACTCCAACGCCTGTACCACAGCAAAGAATTCCTTTGTCATAATTTCCTTTAGCAACTTCTTCGCTAACATTTATTGCAATTTCAGGATAATCAACACTTTCTTCTGAGAAGGATCCAAAATCCTTATACTGAATCTTGTTTTTATCCAGATAATTTTTTATTATTTCTTTAAGCCTATAACCGCCATGATCACAACCTAACGCAATCATTAAATCATCTCCTTGACTTTCATATCTGTACAATCTAAATGTATATATTCTTCTAAAAAACTTTTAAGCCTATCTAGTATGATATTAATTCCTCCCTCATAATCGGACTCTATATTTAAAGGCAATACTGGTTCATGTAAGGAAAGCCTTAGTAAGAACCATCCATCACCATTAGCTTTATCACAGTTTACTCTTATCCCTTCGTAATTTACTGTATCTATGCTCCATCCAGGTAAGTCCTTTATACATGCTCTAAGTTCGGATATTATTTTTTCACCATAAGCCCTAAAATCTTCTGTCTTTATTTTCAATCGAATATCCGAACTCTCCTTAGGCTCCTTTAAGTCATTTATAAGATAAGAGATATCCTTTCCTTCTTCCTTTAACTTGGCCACTTTTATTAATATCTTAGCAATCAAGTAAGCTCCATCATCTAAAAAGTAATTTTCCTTTAAGGCTGCATGTCCTGAGGTTTCGATTGCCAAATGACATTCCTTACCTTCATTATTTAAATGTTTAGCTTCATTTATAACATTTTTGTAGCCTCGTTTAAATCTATGATGAACCCCTCCTAGGTCAGCTATAAATTCACTTAAGCCTGTGGAGGTAACTGAATCAGTGACTATATAGGATTTTGGATGTTCTTCAAGCACAATGGACGAGATAAGAGCTATCAATGCATTCTTGTTTACTTCTTTGCCAGTTTTACTCACTATTGCTGCTCTATCAACGTCAGCGTCAAATATTATTCCTAGATCCGCTTTATGCTTTAAAACAGCTTTACTCAAAGCTTCCATAGCTGCCTTATCCTCTGGGTTAGGTATATGATTGGGAAACCTTCCATCTGGATCAATAAATTGACTTCCTTCTGTATCTGCACCTAAGCTTTCTAAAACCTTACTTACAAAAAACCCCCCAGCTCCGTTTCCTGCATCCACAATAATCTTGCTTCCTGCTAAAGGTTTTTCCACTTTAATTTCAGTATTAAAAGCTACTTCCTCTCTTATTTTATTAACTAAGATCTCTGCATACTGGTCAATAAAGTTTATTGACTTTACTTCTCCAATATTTGAAACAGTACTTTTGAAGTTTGCTGCGAGTTTTAATATATTGGTTATGTCCTCTTTTTCACAGCCACCATTCACTGTAAAAAATTTAAGTCCATTATAATAATAAGGAAGATGACTGGCAGTTATCATAATTGCTCCATCACACTTATAAGACTCCACAATAGTTGTCATAAACATAGCTGGAGTTGTACACATACCGCAATCATAGACTTCACACCCAGACTGCTTCAATACTTCTATTAATGTAGTTTTTAAACTTGGTCCTGACAACCTGGAATCCATACCTACTGATATCTTTACTTTTATCTTTACTTTATCTTCCTTATTTGATCTATTACTTTTTATCCATGCCGCAAAACCATATCCGATAGCTCTTACTTTCTCAATTGTAAGGTTACACCTAAGATTGTCATATTCAATAGCTACACCTCTGATATCAGTGCCACTTTGAAGTTTTTTTAGTTCTTCTATCATAACAAATACCTTCTTTTTATTAGGCTATGTTTAAGAATATTGTCGAAATTAATCAGTTATACAGGAGACTCTATATGAGCGAGCTAATAGAATTAAATGATTTTTTCAGATGGAATGGCGTTAATAAACTGTACTGTTCGAACGTAGTGAGTTTACAGTTTTAGCCATGGAATATGAGAAAATCGTATTAATTCTTTGCGTAAGCTCATTAAAGCGTCGGATGATTAACTAATTAATTTCAACATAGTGCTTTAACAGCGCCTTTTATGAAAAATACTTAGATACTTTAACTAATTTTACTGTTAAATTGCCTTAGAGTTTCGCAGACATCGCCGTTTTCAAACATCGCAGACCCTACTACTATATCCGTACACCCAAGTTCAATAACATTACTTATATTTTCTAGATTTATTCCTCCATCAACTTGGATTTCAAGATCTAAACCATTGCTTAATTTAAGTTCATTTAATTCTCTTATCTTTTCCTTCATCCCAGGAATAAAAGCTTGCCCTCCAAATCCTGGCTCTACAGTCATTACAAGAACCTTGTTAACCATTTCTCTCACATGTTTTACAGTTTCTATTGGCGTAGCAGGATTTAATGCAATACCAGCTTTAATACCAAAGCTCTTAATTGTGTGTATGGTTTTATATAAATGAGTACAAGTTTCTACATGTACTGTTATTGTGTCGGCACCTGCTTCAACTAATGAATCAATAAATATCTCTGGATTTGCAACCATTAAATGAACATCAAATTCTAGAGTATTGCTTATCTTTCTTAACATTTTTATTTGATCTGGTCCAAAGGCTATATTGGGAACAAAATTACCATCCATAACATCTATGTGAATAGCTTTTATTCCACCTTCTTCAAGGGTCTTTATATCTTTTTCTAAATTACAAAAGTTAGCGCCTAGTATTGAAGGTGATATCTTTATATCCATCTCTGCTCTCCTTTACTTAAAGTTCTTTAACTGTAGTTACTATATTTTCAACAGTTAGCTTATAATGTTTTAATATTGCCTCAGGAGTTCCAGACTGACCAAAAACATCCTGTAACCCAATTCTTCTCATGGTTGTTGGGCATTGTTCTGATAATACCTCTGCTACTGCTGAACCTAATCCCCCTACAACACTATGCTCTTCTACAGTTACAACCCTTCCTATCTTTCTAGCCAAATTAACTATAAGTTCACTATCTAAAGGTTTTATAGAGTGAATATTTACAACTGTTGCATTGATTCCATCGCTTTTTAGAACCTCTGCTGCCTCTAGAGCTTTTGCAACCATTATGCCAGTTGCTATTATAACTACATGTTCTCCATGTCTAAGTATTTCACCTTTTCCTATTCTAAAGTTATAGTCATCTTCATGCATTACAGGAGTTGCCGCTCTTCCTAATCTTATATAGACTGGTCCATAATATTCTGCTGCTGCGAGTATTGCTTTTTTTGCCTCTACTGCATCAGAAGGACTAATGACAACCATATTTGGAATGCTTCTCATAAGTGAAATATCCTCAATTGCCTGATGACTTCCTCCATCTTCACCTACAGTTACTCCTGCATGAGTTGCTGCAATTTTAACATTCAAATTTGGATAAGCTACTGAGTTTCTTATCTGCTCAAAGGCTCTCCCTGCAGCAAACATTGCAAAGGTACTAGCAAAGGGAATCTTACCACAAGCAGCGAGTCCCGCAGCAGTTCCTATCATATCTCCTTCTGAGATACCCATATCAAAAAATCTCTCAGGAGCAAACTTTTTAAATTCAATGCTTTTAGTAGCCTTAGCTAAATCAGCATCAAGAACTACTATCTTTTCATTTTTACTTAACTCTTTTAAAGCTTCTCCATAAGCTTCTCTAGTAGCTATATTCATCGTTATTCTCCTCCTTTAAGTTCTTTTATTGCTTGATCTTTCTGTTCTTCATTTGGAGCAGTTCCATGCCAAGAAGCCTGATTCTCCATAAATGAAACACCTTTACCCTTAATTGTTTTACATATTACTGCTGTAGGCACATTTTTAGCCTTTTTCGCATTTTCCAAAGCATTTTTTATCTGCTCTATGTCATGTCCATCTATAACTTCTACATTCCACCCAAAGGCTTTAAACTTTTTATCTACTGGATTTACATTCATCACTTCTTCATTTGATCCATCTATCTGTAATCCATTTAGGTCTATAAAGGCTAATAAATTATCTAATTTATAGTGAGCAGAACTCATTGCAGCTTCCCAAATTTGTCCTTCCTGCAATTCTCCATCACCTATGATCGTATATATTCTGTAATCACTTTTATCCAACTTTGCTGCTAAAGCCATTCCATTTGCTGCAGATAATCCTTGTCCTAAGGAACCAGTTGACATATCAACTCCTGGAGTTTTCTTCATATCAGGATGTCCTTGTAACATAGATCCAAATTTTCTTAAGCCTTTTAATTCTTCCTTAGAAAAATATCCTCTCTCAGCTAAAGTGGCATATAAGGCAGGAGCTGAATGTCCTTTTGATAAAACAAATCTGTCTCTTTCTGCCCATTTGGGGTTGTCTGGATTTATATCCATTTCATTAAAATATAGTACTGTAAGCATCTCAACTATGGATAAAGATCCACCTGGATGTCCAGATTTTGCTTCTCCTATCATATCTACAATATTAATACGTATGTTTTTCGCAATATTTCTAAGAATCAATGAGTTCATTTTAATCACCTTTCTAACTAAAATTGTACTAACACTTTATTAAAGTAAATTTTTCTATTTGCCATGTCTGATAGATACTGACCAACCTCTTCAACTCCAATTTTATGTGATATCATTGGTTTAAACTTTATTTGCCCTTTTGCCATAAAATCAAGAGTCGCATGCCACGCTTTACCTGGGTATGGAGATGTATATGAATTCCATGAGCCTTGAATCTTTATTTCTCCACGTAATACTTTTTCTATTCCATTTTCCTTCAATGGTAGATCAGAATGTGAGATTCCTAGGAAGACTATTCTCCCTTTCTTTTTTGCTACTAGAATTGCCTGTTCCTGTGTAAACTTACTTCCAGCAGTCTCTGCCACTACATCTGCACCACCTTTTGTTATTTCAAGGATTGTCTTTACTGCATCACATTCCTTTGAGTTAACAGCTATGTCAGCACCTAACTGCTTAGAAAGTTCAAGCTTTTCACTGAAAATATCTACTGCTATAATTTTTGAAGCTCCAAAAATCTTTGCCCATTGAATAGTGAACTGACCTATAGGCCCACATCCCATAACAACTACAGTATCACCAGGCTTAATTTCTGCTTTTTCAAGACCATGATATCCTATAGTTGCTGGTTCTACTCCTGCAGCTGTTTCAAAATCTAATCCCTCAGGTATTTTTAATATGTGTTCCTTTGGAACTTTTGTATACTCGGCAAAGGCACCATCACTTCCTGTTCCTATTATGTTATAGTGCTCACATAATCCATAATTGCCCTCTTTACAGTACTCGCATTTGCCACATGGAATTAATGGTGCTACCACCACTCTATCTCCTATATTAAAATCATTAACTGCTTCTCCCTTTTCAGCTATCTCTCCACAAAATTCATGACCTAAAACCAATGGATATTTTCTTGCACCACTGATCATTGCTCTAGGTAAATCAGATCCACAGATACCTGCGTATTTTACCTTTACAAGCACATCATCTTCCCCTATTTTAGGAATGTCTATCATCTCAAATCTTATATCACCTATCCCATGTATAACCGACGCCTTCATCTTTCCATTCATCACAGTCATTTCTCCTTTCCTAAGATCCTTTTTTTAAAGTTTTTCTTTCGTTAATATATAAGCAAACTCTGTGCCAACCATAATCTATAAATTCTAAAGCCAATCAATGTACCTACTTTCAAGTAATAATAACTTTTTTCTTACATTTTCCTAAAATCATATATATTTCATAAAATGTTTAACACTTTTGTATGTATTTTTCTAATGGCTACGTTTGCGGATATTCTTGAAATTAAGTTGTTATACAGGAGATGTTATATGAGCGAGCTATTAGAATTAAAGCATCGGATGTATAACCATTTAATTTGACAGTTACTTTAACAAATCCAGAGCAAAAAATAAAAGCTGTACAAAGGATTTACTTAAAAACCTTCATACAGCTCATTTTTAATTTATCTTACTATACAGCTTCTTTTATTTCTTCTTGAACATTTTTTCCTGCTTGTTTTTCTAAATAATCATATACCACATTTTTATTCTTTCTAAATAAAATTAGTAGTACTGCATATACAGCAACAGCCAATGCTATAAAGATAGGATTTTGACTTAAGAATGCTAAGAATACTAGTCCCATTAGAGGCTTTCCTAGGATGTTAAAGCTAGTTATCATTAAAGCTCCTACTGGTAAAGATACTCCTACACCAACTGCTATTTGAGTAAATAGTGGTGCTGTATAAGTACACATATATAAACCTAATCCAAACCATATTATGCCGTTAACTACTGTCTTTGCTATATTACCATTTGTTAATGCAATTATTCCTTGTACCATGAATGGTAAGGCTAATAAGTCAACTACTGGAAGAACCTTATTTCCTGGTAATACCATTGCTACTATTACCATTATTGGTATTAAAACAACTCCACTTATTAGTGTTGCTGGTTCTCCATAACCAGTAGCATCATTTACGCCCAAGAACCAAGTACGATTTACATTTGTATCCTTTTTAAGTGATTTTCTTGCAGCTTCTGTAATTGGAAGGAACGCCTGTGCAAAAAGTCCAGCTATTCTTGGGAATATAGCCATGATACAGCTTGTTGCAATACCCATCTTGGCTATTTCTCCCCATGCACTTAATGTACCTAAACTTGTAAAGTTACCTAATATTCCTATAAAAATACCTAATAATAAACCTAAAGAGATTGGTTCACCAAAGAAACCTAATTTTTTCTGCAAAGTCTGTGGATTTAACTTTATCTTATTGAAACCTATTAAATTTAGTAAAGGATCTATTGCAGCAGTAAAGATTGCTGCTTCAATATTATGCATTGCAATAATAGTACAGTTAGGGTATCCATAATATGTTGACCATCTTTTCGCCATTAATTCTGCTACCAATAAGCTATACATATTAAGTAATATCATACAACCTAATGCTAATAACATATTGTGGCTTACTACAAACACCATTGAGCCCCAAACTATATATGAGTAGTTGTTCCATAAATCTGAAGGTTGGAATACATCTGTCCATTTTAATAAGAATAATCCTGTCTGAACAATCAAACCAACAGCTAGAAAGATCATACCAGGTTCAGTTGAGAATGCAACCAACGCAGTTGCCTGCCAGCCTACATCAAATACTGGTAGGTGAATACCTGTATTATTAACCATCTTCTGAACTACTGGTGATATTATAGGTGTAAATGAATTTAATAATAGCGTAAATCCTTCAAGTCCTACCCCTGCATAAAGTGCTGAGAAGAAAGCCTTTTTTGTTTTTACCTTTAATATTTTAGCAATAATAAAGATCATTATAGGTACAAATACAGGCGCTCCAAAGGTGTCAAATACTTGTTTTAAAATTTGAAAGAACATATTAATACCTCCTCTATTTTACTTTTTTGATAACTCTTTAATAACTTTCATAACTTCATCTAAAAATTCTTCTTCCCCAAAACCAGTCAAGAATCCAACAGCATTTATTGTAGGTATGCCATAGTCTGCCTTAGGCAATGGACTAGTATGTGTTATGAAATCAAATCCACCTCCTTGAGCAAGGTTTAAAGCCTCTGTTGGTTTAGCCTCTGTTGCTGTAATTCTTATTCCTCTTTCTTCTAATTCGTCTTTAAGCTTTTCCGCTATCATTGAAGAAGTAACTGTACCTGAACCACATACTGATAATACTCTAAAAGTTTTCATAATTTTATCTCCTCTTTTTTATATTTAAACTGATAGACAGTCTAATAAATTTCTTATTTCTTGCTTTGATTCTGCATTTTGGATACGAATTAATAATTCTTTGTTTTGAAATACTGACATTAAGGTTTTTAGAAGTGTGACTTGGGCATTAGGATTTTTCACCGCTAGTAAAAATACTAGTTTAACCTTAGTCTTTTGCTCAGGATCAATCATCATATTGAACTCTACTGGTCGCTCTAAAGTTGCTATTGCAATTGCAGACTCGTTTACATGTCCAGGGTCAGTGTGTGGAATAGCAACACTAAAATCATCGATTGGCAATCCTGTAGGAAGTTTTTCTTCTCTACTTATTACTGCATCAACATAACTTTCTAAAACATATCCCTTAGATTTCATATTGAAACCTAATTTTTCTATAACCTCTCTCCATGAACTTGCTTTTAATTTTAGTTCGATTAAATCTAAATCCAACATCTCTTATTCACTCCTTAAGTTAATTTAATGTGTAATATATTTTTTCTTTAAATTTTTCTAAGCTTTCTGTTGCCTTAAGTTCATCTATAAACCCTTGATTTAAAAATGGTTTAAGCATACTCTTTACAATCTTCTTGTCATTGATCATAAGCGTCGGCAAGCACACTATCTGCACATTACCAAATCCCCAATTTATTGGCCTTTTCAGCTTTACAAAGACTATAGATGATTTTTTAACCTCTGAATTATCTCCATGTGGCATTGCTACTCCGCCTTTAAAAAATGTTGGTACAACCTCTTCTCTTTTAAAAACAGACTTCATAAATTCTTTGTTTACATAGCCTTTATTAATTAGGAGTGAACACATTATTTCAATAAGCTCCTTAGAGTTTTTAATGTCTGGCTCAAAAAGTATTAGATCATCATCAAAAATTGAGCCTATATTAGATTTACTATGGTTCAATACAAACTCTAATTCTCTAGAACCATGATTCATATAAAACGGATCGTAGGGGATAAAGTTAATGCCTTCAATCTCTGGATTTATAGTTCCTACGATTGCGATGATTTTATAATTACACTGTATTTCCTTGATTTTATCTTTCAGTTTCTCATCCATCATTCCAAGCTGGAAGATTTTTAAATTCGGATATTTTTTTTCATAAGATTCTTTTATAAATAAAGCAGTACCATCACCTGTCAAACATAGCGTAACTATGGCTTTTGGTTTTGAAGTTTCTTCCACAATTAAATTTGTATAGTTTGTCCTTGACCTAACTAGGCTAAAATAAATTTCATCAAGATCACAATCCTTGAGAGATGCTTTTCTAACTGCCTCAATTACACTAAGCAAATCCACCCTATCTATTGTTCGAGTTTTTATTCCTAGCTTTTCTGTTACTAGTTCACCAACTTTAACTAAAGATCCCATGTCAACTAGGAATATTATTCCCTTTCCTTCATCAACAATTTTTGAAAGTACTAATGCCTTTTCATAGATTATGGATGGACTTTCACTCAGTGGCATATCTATGGCTATAGGAAAATCTACATTTAACAATTGTTTTGTCACTTTAATTATTTCGGTTGCGATTTGCCCGTGAGACAGAACAATTACTCCAACCTTACTTTGATTAGGCTTTTTCTCTGTAACAGCATTTATATACATAGCAATAAATCCGATTTCATCTTCAGGTACTTTTATGTTCTTTTTCTCTTCAAGCTTTTCTGAAAAATTAAGTGCTATCTCATACTCATTTTTCAATTCCTTTTTGATTTTTGTAAGATTTATATTTATAATTTGCTGTTTTAGTCTAATTCTTTTTATAGCCTCTTCCAGGTGAATAGCTAAATATATAAATACGTTTTCATTTGAGCTATAGTCTACATTTGCATTTATAATATTAAGCTTAAGCTCTTTAATTAGCTCAATTAATTCAGCATCTACAAAATTAACTAATTCATTTAGGGTTACTAAGTGATTTTTTTCATTCTTGAAGCCTAAATCTTTAAATTTGTTCATTATAAATGCCCATAAGATTTCTTCACACTGGTTTGACGCCATCTCCAACTTTAAAAGTTCGTTATATTTCTTTTCTATTTGAGAATAGAAATCTTCAAGCTCTACATCTTTGTGTTTTACCTCTTTGTTAATCACTTCAAGTTTACTTCCTGAATGTGGTATAAATATTATGTCTTTAATATACTTTCTGACTTCAACAATATTTATGTCTTCAAGCATCAAGCCATTATCTACAATATTAGATTCAAGAACTTCGTCATACCCTATATTGATTATGTCTTCTTCTCTATTAATGTGTTTCATAAAGGCTCTAGCACAAATCACCTTTACAAGACTTTTTAACTGACCTATATTACCACCAAATCTTTTTAAAGATAGAATCTCAATTACTCTTCCTTCAACATAGATTTTATAATTTATCCTGTCACACTCTTGCTGGAAAAACTGTTTTATCAGATCAATTTTTTCAACGAAAAATCTGTCTTTTAATGAAGGTATTGCTATAACCATAGGAATTCTTCTTCTAAAGGTTAGCAAAAGTTCTGATTCAATATTTTCTGTAGTAGCTCCTATGAACATAATATTTACTTTTCTTTCATTCTTAGTTTCACCTAGTCTCCTAAAAGTTCCCCTATCCAAAATAGAGAATAGAATTTCCTGTCCTTTAGGCGGCAATCTATGAATTTCATCTAAGAAAAGTATCCCATTGTTAGCTTGCTCTACAAGACCTTCACTATCAGAATCCGCTCCAGTAAAAGCACCTTTTTTATAACCATAAAGTAAAGATAGTATAAGCTGAGGGTTATCGCCATAATCAGCACAGTTGAATATAACAAGCGGCATATCATTTGTTTCATTTCTATAGACCTTAGCAAAATTATACATACATTCTGCAAATTGAGTTTTTCCAACTCCACTTTCTCCAGTTATCAAGGTTGGTAGTCCAAATGGAGGGTAAAGAATGGCTGACTTTGCCTGTGCAATTGCTCTCTTAAGACTGCCATTATATCCTGTTAAACTTTCAAAAGGATCTAAGTTTTCTTCTACATCACTTACAACTTCTATATTTTTACCGCTTTCCTCCAAGATTTCTTCTACAACATGCCTTGAAATATCAAAGCCTTCTTGCAATAGTAACCTGGTTATCTTACTTATATTTACTTTTGGATCCTTCTTTAATATTTCATCTATAGTGTCCTCTAGATATGGCTTTCTTCTTTCTCTTGAATTTCCAATATTAAGTTCTTTCCTCAAGGCAGTAATGTTCTCTCTTGAAGTGGCTAAGAGTTTAGCAAGCTTAACATCGGTATAAGGATCTTTCTTATTTTCATTTTTTATTAGATTTAAAAACTTTTCCTTCAAACTCATATCAAGTCCCCCTACGCTTATTATATTTAGCAATTGTCGTGCCAACCATATTTCAAATCTTAACAACTCCTTCCACATAGCTTATAGCGCCAACAAAACCATCATGTATACATTTTCAAAAAACTACTTACGTTTTCGTATATACATTTTCCTAAAATTAAAATACATTTTTTTATTTCTATTACTTATTGTTAAAAGGTGCATCAAGAAAACTTACGATATTCAGGTTCGAAAATCGTTGATGTATAAATTTTAGGCATGTATAAATTAATAATTACCCTTTGAACACTAAAGTTTTGTGAATTATTATAAATTTAAAAATTCTATTTGTTGTTTTATACATCCCCATTACTAAATACTGTAAAGAACCAAAAAATCCTTTGTAATTCATATATTTAATGAATTACAAAGGATTTTTATTATATATAATAAAATATATATTTAAGATAAAATTTAGTCTATTGTAGGTAAACTAACTTTATGATAAAATTTACGATTTAACAATTAACATTTCTGATTAACTTCACAGTAATTACTATATAGTTCTCTTATGTCTTCTATCTTTTTCTTATATGTTTCTCCATCGTTTTTAAACAAAGCTGAAGTCCCTAAAACAAATACATCTACATTTTGTTTTCTTAGAGCCTCCATCGTAGTTTTATTTATACATCCATCTACTTCTATCATTGGTCTTTTATCAATATCTTCAAATCGTTTATTTAGCTTTCCTATCTTCTCTATTACTTCATACCTGAACTTTTGACCAGCAAAGCCTGGATTCACTGTCATGACCAAAATCATATCTACTACCTCAAATATATATGGTTTTATAATCTCCACAGGAGTATCTGGACTTATTGCCAGTACAGGTTTAATATTTTTTTCATTCAGCAAGTAAATATCTCTTTCTAAATTACTGCTTGCCTCAATATGAAAGGACATGAATTCTGGTTTTAAATATGAATACATCTTGATATATTTTTCAGGATTCATTGTTGCTAAATGTATGTCCAAGGAAATATTGGTAGAATTTTTAATAGCCTCCAAAACATATGGCCCCATGGCTAAATTATTAACAAAAACTCCATCCATTACATCGCAGTGTAGTAAGTCTATCTTTGCTTCTTCAAGCTTTTTTAATTCTCTATCTAAATTTAATTGATTTCCACACATTATTGACGCTGCTAGTTTCATCTATTTGCACCTCCATAATTTACAACAGAATGTTATCATGTAGGGAAACTTGATAACTTAAAGAACTCTCAGGAAGTATATAATTCTAAGATAAAATAAGATTCTTATCTTTTTTATTCATACTACTTACTTCTGACAAATCCAACTGTTCATAATTCTTTAGAAATGATGTTAAAGCATTTAGTATAATACTAGTACCGCCTTTACAATCTGACTCAATATTTATAGGTACCACTGGTTCATGTAGTGACATTCTTAATAACAACCATCCATCACCGTTATCTTTGTCACAATTGATTTTTATTCCTTCATAGTTTTTAGCCTCAATACTCCATCCTGGAATATTAGGCACATAATTTCTTAGCCCACTTATAACTTGACTTCCATAGCTGCTAAACTCCTCAGCTTTTATTTTAACTCTAACTTCCGTACTTTCTAAAGGTTTTTTTAGATTGTTTATTAAACTTTCTATCTTCTTTCCCTGTTCCTTTAGCTTTGCCATCTTAATCAATATCTTAGCTATAAGATAAGCCCCATCATCTAAAAAGTAGTTCTCCTTTAAAGCAGCATGTCCTGAAGTCTCAATAGCAAGTTGACTGTCTAAACCTTCTTCATTCATTCTTTTAGATTCATTTATAACATTTCTATATCCTCTTTTAAATCTATGATGACTTCCACCAAGTTCTGTAATAAAGTCCCTAAGGCCATTTGAAGTTACTGAATCTGTAACTATTATGGAACTCGGATGTTCTTCTAAAACTATAGCTGAAATCAGTGCTATCAATGAGTTTCTGTTTATTTCAGTTCCATCTCCACTAACTATTGCAGCCCTGTCCACATCCGTATCAAATATTATTCCTAAATCTGCTCTTGATTTTATCACTGCATCTCTTATTGATTTCATCGCATCCTTATTTTCTGGATTTGGAATATGGTTTGGAAACATTCCATCAGGATTTAAAAATTGACTTCCTTCAATATCCGCTCCTAATCTTCTAAGCACCTTATTTGCAAAAAAGCCACCTGCCCCATTTCCTGCATCCACAATTATCTTTAGTCCTTGTAACGGATTATTATAATTTGTTTGTGAATTAACTTCATTCCTTATCTTATTCACTAGAATATTTGAGTATTCTTCTATAAAATCTATTTTATTCAAACTACCTTTTGTAGTATAGATAAGCTCTGCTTCACAAGCAATATTCAAGATTTCGCTTACATCTTCTTTTTCACAGCCACCCTGAGGAGTAAAAAACTTAAGTCCATTATAATAGTAAGGCAGATGACTTGCGGTAATCATTATTGCTCCATCACATTTATAGCTTTCATGTATTGTAGTCATAAACATAGCAGGAGTGGTACACATCCCACAATCGTAAACATTGCACCCAACATTGATTAGCAAATCTATTACCTCTTCCTTAATGGAAGGACCTGATAGTCTAGAATCTATCCCTACAGCTATATTAATTTTCTTATTATCAGCATTTTTATTTTTTAACCAATTAAAGAATCCATGTCCTATAAATCTTGCAACTATAGGTGTAAAATTTACGCTATGCTCTAAATTTTCAATAGCTATTCCTCTTATATCTGTGCCGTTTTGAAGCTTCTTTAATTTTTCGATCATAAAAATTCCCCCTAGCTACTTAAATATATTGACGTTTAATTTCAAACTTAGATAATATATTATGTTTTAAAAACTGTTCTTAATACATCATATTACTTATTGAAAACATACAAATTTTCAATAATACCACTTACTTTTTCTAATATAAATAGTTAAACTTCACCGCGCTCAATATTGTCAATCATAGCCAATCTATTGCTGTGTCTTCCACCTAAGAACTCAGCATTAATCCAAGCATCAACTATATCAAGGGCTAAACCTTCTCCAATAACTCTCTCACCTAAGCATAATATATTTGTATTATTATGCTCTCTAGTAGCTTTTGCTGAGAAAGTATCTCCTACTACCGCTGCTCTTACCCCTTTAAATTTATTTGCTGCTATAGACATACCTATTCCGGTTCCACAGCATAATATTCCAAGTTCACATTCTTTTGATACTACTGCTTTTGACACTTTAATACAGTATTCAGGGTAGTCTACGCTTGCATCATTGAAAGTTCCACAATCTTGAACTTCAATATTCTTAGACAATAAATGTTGTCTTATTTTATTTTTGAGATTTATTCCTCCGTGATCACAACCTATTGCAATTTTCATATCTATATCAACCTTTCAATATTTACTAAATTCATAATTGTTGTAAATCTATTAATGACGTAGTATAATCTATAAAAGAATAGGAGAATACTCGCAATATTCTCCTACCTTTTTTATTAAAACTGTGGGGGCTATGGGATGTTTTTAATTTCATTAATTACTTTGTTAAACAAGTCTATGTTTTCAGCTAAATCTTGTTTAAATAGTGATGATCCTATGACAATGTCTCTAGCTCCACAATCAATAACATCTTTAATATTGCCAAGTGTAACGCCCCCATCTACCTGAATCGTAAAGTCATAATTATTTCTCTTCTTGATTTCATTAAGCGCTTTTATCTTATCCAAGGTAAATGGTATAAATGATTGCCCTCCAAAACCTGGCTCTACTGACATTATCAATATTCTATTTGCTATTGGATAAATATGCTCTAAGCAACCTATTGGTGTTGCCGGATTAATCGCTACCCCTGCTTTAATGCCAAAACTTTTTAGGTAATGTATGCTCTTATACAGATGTAGTGCTGCTTCAGCATGTATTGTAATGCTGTTTGCTCCAGCTTCCACTAGTGCTTCTACAAACTTATCTGGTTCTGTTACCATCAAGTGAACATCAAATTCAATATCTGTTAATTTTCTCAGTGCTGCTACTTGGTCTATTCCAAAGGATAGATTCGGAACATAATGACCATCCATAATGTCTATGTGTATTGATTTGATATCTTTATTATTAAAAACCTTAAAATCTTCTCCGTAATTACATGCATTGGCTGACAACAATGATGGTGAAATTATTGTTTCCATAACTTACTCCCCCACTTTTTAATTTTATATATCTCGTATTTTTATTAACCTAAGATTGTTGCTATAACTTCTTCTTTTAAGTGTTCTTTTGTAAGTCCATAGAATTCCATTAAATCCTTTGGTTTTCCTGACTGTCCAAAAGTATCTTTCATTCCTAATCTTTTAACAGAAGCAAGATTTTTTTCACTAACAACTTCACATACAGCTGAACCAAGTCCACCTATTATGCTATGTTCTTCTATTGTTATTATTTTTCCTGTCTTTTTAGCTTCAGATATGATTAGTTCATTATCAATTGGCTTTAATGTTGCCATATTAATAACTGAAACATCTATACCATCTACAGCTAATTCTTTGCTTACTTCCAAAGCCATTTCAACAGTTATTCCTGTAGCAATTATAGTTGCTTTGCTTCCTGATCTAAGTAACTCTCCCTTACCGATCTTAAAGTCACAACCATTTGGATGTATATCTTCTACAGCCATTCTTCCTACTCTTATATATACAGGTCCATAGTATTCAGCAGCTGCCTTTATAGCTTGCTTAGTTTCTTCTCCATCACTTGGGTTAATTACTACCATACCAGGTATACTTCTCATTAAAGATAAATCTTCTATAGCTTGGTGAGACGCTCCATCTTCTCCAACAGTTATACCAGCATGACTAGCAACTATCTTTACATTTAACTTAGGATAAGCAACTGAATTTCTGATTTGTTCAAAAGCTCTTCCAGCTGCAAACATTGCAAAAGTTGATGCAAATGGTATAAGTCCACAAGTAGAAAGTCCTGCTGCTGTTCCTACCATATTTGCTTCTGCTATCCCCATGTTAAAAAATCTTTCTGGTGCAACCTTTTTAAAATCTGCACTTTTAGTTGATTTAGATAAGTCAGCATCTAGTACTACTATATTTTCATTAACTTTTCCTAATTCTGATATAGCTTGACCGTATGCTTCTCTAGTAGCCATCTTCATATTAATTACCTCCCTTGATTTCCTTCAATGCTGCATTTAGTTCTTCTTTACTTGGTGCTACTCCATGCCATCCTGCATTGTCTTCCATAAATGATACGCCTTTTCCTTTATGAGTTTTTGCGATAATCATTGTTGGTTTTCCTTTTACAGTTTTAGCTTCTTCAATGGCATTATTTATTTGTTCAAAATCATGTCCATCAATACATATTACATTCCAACCGAAAGCTTTGAACTTTTCATCTATTGGATTGATATTCATAACTTCTGAGTTTTTACCATCGATTTGTAGACCATTGAAATCAAGAAAAGCAGTTAAATTGTCTAATTTATAATGAGCTGCTGCCATTGCTGCTTCCCAAACCTGACCTTCTTGGCACTCACCATCACCTAAAATTGTGTAAACTCTGTAATCTTTATTCTTAACTCTTCCAGCTAAAGCCATTCCATTTGCTGCTGATAATCCTTGACCTAGTGATCCTGTTGACATATCTATTCCTGGAACTGCCTTCATATCTGGATGACCTTGTAGTATTGAATGTATTTGTCTTAACTTACCAAGCCATTCTTCTGACACTATACCTTTTTCCATCAAAGTTGCATATAGTGCAGGTGCTGCATGACCTTTTGCTAAAACAAATCTGTCTCTATTTGGATCTTTTAAATCATTAAGGTTTATATTCATTTGCTCAAAATACAAAACTGTAAGTATGTCAGCTATTGATAATGATCCACCTGGATGTCCTGACTGAGCTTCTGTTATCATCACTAATATTTTTTCTCTTATTTTTTCTGAATGTACCTTCAATAAATCTGCATTCATAACAACACTTCCTTCTACAAATTAAGATCTAATAACTACTTTTATTTCAGTTCCTTGCATTGCTGCATCGATTCCATCTCTCCAGTCATCAAGTGGAACTATCTTAGTTACAAGCTTTTCTGTATCAACTTTTTTATTTTTTAATAATTCTAATGAAGTTACCCATGAACTTGGTTTTTGTGATCTACAGCCTATATAGTTTATTTCTCTTTGAACTATGACTTCTTGATTCATTTCATTCATGCTTTTAGCAAATATACCAACTTGAACAAAGTCACCTTTTTTCTTTACAAGCTTCAATCCTTGATTAACCGCATGGATTACACCGGAACAGTCAAATGCCTTATTAACTCCATAATTATTTGTTTTTTCCATAACTACTTTTTCTAAATCTTCTTGTAGTATATCCACTACTCTGTCGATTCCAAGTTCAGTAGCCAAATTCATTCTTTCTTTATCCTTTGTTACACCTGCAAGAATTACATAAGCTCCTTGAGATTTTGCCACTTGGCTTACTAGTAATCCTATAGGTCCTGGACCAAAAACTAGAACTACATCATCTTTTACTACTGTTGTCTTTTCCAAGGCAGCATGTACACAGCAAGCAAGCGGTTCTGTTAAAGATGCAGAAAGTGATGATACTTCCTCTGGTAATACGTGAACACTTTCTTCTCTAGATATTACGTATTCAGCAAAACTACCATTTACCTGAGTACCTATTCCTTTTCTTGATGGACACAAGTTGTAGTCTTTGCTCTTGCAGAAATCACATTCTCCACAAGTTTCAAAAGTCGTTTCACTTGTAACTCTATCTCCAACCTTAACTTTTTTTACTTCAGAACCTACTTCTACAACCACACCAGAAAACTCATGACCTAAAACTACTGGAGTTTTTATATTAGCATACTCTCCTTTAAAGGAATGAAGATCTGAACCACATATTCCGCTAAACTCAACCTTTATTTTTACCAAGTCCTTTTCAGCTGTTGGTTCAGCCATGTCTAATAACTCCATATTGTCATAGCCTGGCTTAGTTTTTGTTAATGCTTTCACTTATAAATCACCCCTCTAGTCTTGTACTATCATTATTTTGTTATATTCTTCTTTTCTAGCTCCTATCATTTCAAAAGCTTTAGCTGTATCTTCTAGAGAAAATCTATGTGATATAAGTTGTTTTAATTTAATCTTCTTTTGTTTTACATACTCGATACTTTTAAACCATTCTTGTCCTGGGAATGGTGCAGAATATGAATTCCAGAAACCTTGGATAGTCAATTCTCTTCTAAAAATACCTTCAAATGCTGCTTCTGATAGCTCAATTCCTGCATGTCCTATACCTTGATAACCAATTTTCCCTTTTTTCTTAGTAACAAGTAAGCACTGTTCTTGAGTTATCTTTGATCCAGCACACTCTATACAGATATCTACTCCAAATCCATTAGTTAATTCCATTATCTTTTCTACTGGATTTTCTTTTAAAGCGTTTATTCCAATATCTGCACCTAAACTCATAGCTTCAGATATTTTCTTATCTGATATATCTACTGCAATGATTCTTTCAACACCAGAAACTTTAAGCCATTGAATTGTAAGTTGTCCGATAGTTCCTGCTCCAAGAACAGCTACCGTATCCCCAAGCTGAGGATTTATATTTAATACCCCATGAAGTGCTACTGCCAAAGGTTCAATCATAGCAGCTTCTTCATAATCAATATCATCTATCTTTAACACATTAGATGCTTTTACATTTACATATTCTGCAAATCCTCCAAAAGAAGTAGCACCTAACATATCGTAACTCTCACAAAGTGAAAATTGTCCTTTTTTACAATACTCACATTGATGACATGGTTCTAATGGAACTGCAACAACTCTATCTCCAACCTCAAAACCTTTAACATTCTTACCTACTTCAGCTATATATCCTGAAAATTCATGTCCTAATATAGCTGGTACAGGATATTTCCATTTCTTTAGTGCTCTTGGAGGATCTGACCCACATATCCCTGCTGCCTTAACCTTTATCTTAACTTCATCATCTCCATAAGGCTTTATCTCGATATTTTCATACCTTATATCTCCTACTGAGTGCAATACTGCTGCCTTCATAATTTCCTCCTCCTACTTTTATTATTTTTATTATTTTATATATTTAAATTTTTAGAATATCGCTTTAGCTAATTCAGCAAATTTTAATATTAACCAGTTAAATAAGTTACCACCCATATCTAAACTTGATATTTGAGTTGCACCGTTTGGCATATGGAAGTTTGCATTTGCCATCATTGATGTATGAACATCTGCAAAGTTTGTAGCCATGAATAATGATATAGCTATTAATATAGTTCCAGTGATTACTGAGTGAACGATATTTCCTTTTCTAAATCCAACTATAAAAGCCATGTAGAAAGGTATAGTTGCTAAATCTCCGAAAGGTAATACTTTATTTCCTGGTAGTATTACAGCTAAGAATAATGTAATTGGAACTAGGATTAATGCTGTAGCCATAACTGATGGATGTCCAACTGATACAGCCGCATCTATACCGATGTATAATTCTCTTCCAGCATATTTCTTTTGAAGCATTTTTTTAACTGCATCTGATATAGGAATTAAACCTTCCATTAATATTTTTACCATTCTTGGCATTAAAAGCATTACACCGGCCATTGATATACCTGTTTTAAATATAGCTCCTGGATCTTGTCCAGCTAGTGCTCCAAGTACACATCCAAGTATTAAACCCATCATCATAGGTTCTCCGAAGATACCAAATCTTTTTTGAATTGATTCAGGATCTGCATGTAATTTACTTATTCCAGGTATTTTTTCTACTACATTTCCTATTAAATATCCTAAAGGTGCAAAAGCTGCAGTTGATCCAGTTGGAAGTGATATACCATCTAGGTCATAGAAGTTTTTAACCATAGGAGCAGTTTTATCTGCTACAATTAAAACAATAATTTCATATAGTACTGCACAAACTATTGCAAACCACCAACTACCAGTTACTATATATCCAGTTGCTCCTGCTGCAACAAAGTGCCAGTAGTTCCAGATATCAATATCAAGTGTGTTTGTTAATTTAAAGAAAATCATTATTAGGTTAACAGCTAAGCATATTGGTATTAATATTGCTGCAACTGGTGAAGCCCAAGCTGCTGCTGCTGCTGCTGGCCATCCAGCGTCTATTACTGTTAGATTCAAACCAAATCTTGAAACCATATCTTGTGCTACAGGTCCTAATGTTCCTGTTAAAAGTCCAGCTACTAGATTTATACCTACGAAACCAATACCAATTATTATTCCTGATTTAAAAGCTTTTTTGAAACCTGTTCCAAATATTAATCCGATTACTAAGATTGCGATTGGCAATATTGCCGTTGGCCCAATTCCTAAGATGTACTGAACAATTCCCATAAGTTTATCCATTATACATACCCCCATAAATTAGATTTTATTTTTATTTAAACTGTCTTTTTACTTTTTATATAAAAAGACAGATTTAAAGCTTTTTTACTTTAGTTGATCTAGTATTTGCTGATCTAACTTTTCTGTACCAATTCCAGTTATATATGCTGTTGCTTTAATAGCTGGTATACTATAAGTTGTTGGTAAAATTGTAGTTGAAACTATTAAATCTGCCTGATCTTGTAATGATACTACTTCAGCTATCTTACATTGTCTTATTTCTGCATCTATACCATGTTCTTTAACTAAATTCTCAACTCTGTCACAAACCACCGTTGAAGTTGCAATACCTGCTCCACAAGCCACTAATATACGTTTTTTCATATTAAATTCCTCCTAAAATTTTATTTATACGTTTACTTAATTCATTGTATCTAACAACTTAATTACTTCTTCTTCATTCTTAGCTGATATAATTTTATTAATCACCTCCTCTTGTTGAATCAAATTCATTAATTCTTTTAGAGCTTCTAATTGACTATGTGGCTTATTTAACCCCAACATGAAAATTAGACTTACTTCAGTTTCTATAGTTTCATCATCCATTTGCTTAAAACAGATTGGTCTTTCTGGTACCACTACTGATATAAACTGATTATTAACATACTCTGCTTCAGTATGAGGAATGGCTACACTATAATTAGATAATTTTATTCCTGTTGGGAAAACTTCTTCTCTAGACATCAATCCTTGCAAAAAATCTTCTTTAACATATCCATACTTATAAGCTTCTTGGTGCATCAGTTGAAACAATTCATTTCTACTTTTACATGGTAAATTTAGTTTTATTAATTCTTTCTTAATATAACTGCTTATCTCCATTTCAATTCTCCTTTCCTACTCCAGTCACTATATTACTTAGCAATCTCCGTGCCAAGATTTTGGCATCTTTTGATTTTATGAAAACATTTTCTTCACTTCTATATTTGAAATCTTTGCAGATAGCTGATTTAAAAGGTTTTCATCTCTTATCATATTAAATAATTTTTTAATTTCTTCTCTATTATTTTCTTTTAGTGCCAACATAAAAACTAAATCTACCATTACATCTCCATCCCATTGAACTGGATTTTTTAGTTTGGCTATAGAAATTACTGGTTTTATAACATTTTCAGGAAGTCCATGAGGTATTGCAACTTTATTATTAAATATGCCACTACCCATTCCTTCTCTTTTATATACACTTAGAGCAAATTTATTATTTACATATCCATTACTTTCAAGTTCTTGAGTCATCTTATCAAGAACATCTTCTTTAGATAATGCATCTAGATCTAAATATATTAAATTTTCCTGTATTAAAGATTCCAGTGTTCCTTCTTTGACTTCTTCTTCTTTTTCAACTTCACTATATATATCCATTAATTTTTCTAATCTTGAAATACCTTGCCCACTTAAAAGACTTTCATATGAAATAAAAGGTACTCTCTTTAATTTTGGATTAATAGTTCCGCAAACTGCTAAAATCTCATATTCCATGGAAATTTTGTTTACTTCATCTTCTACATCATGCTTGTCTATAAACCCTATTGGAAATATCTCTATCCCAGAATTCATCCTCTTTAAATGATTTTGTAGGAATTTTTTTATACTTAAGGCATTACCATGTCCAGTCAAGCAAACTGTTACTAATGCCTTTTTTCTGCTCTTCAAATAATTAGCGTTTGACACCTCATCTTTAAAGGTTCCTTTGTACATTTTGGATTGGTTTAACTCTTCAACAATATTTTCTAAATTTGCACCTTCTATTGATGCCTTTCTTACTGCTTCCAAAGCTATAAGCGTATCTACTCTTCCAATTGTCTTTGTTGGAATTCCAGTTACTTTTTCTACTGCTGAAGCAAATCCACCTAACGATCCCATATCAACTAATAATAAACAACCTCTACCTTCATCAACCTGTTTTACAACCCTAATAGTTCTTTCCAATGCATCTTCAGGAGATTCATCTAGCTCTATTTCAATACCTACAGCATCATCTACTCCAAGAAGCTGATTGGCAACCTCGGCCATACCTTCTGCTACATGACCATGGGTAATTATTATAACTCTTACCTTTGGTTCTAGAATGAGTTCATCAGAGCAAAACTTATTAATATATAAAGCTATATATCCTGATTCATCCTCTGGTATTTTTAGTTTTGTAGCTTTTTCAATCATCTTTCTGATTTTTTCTGCAATTTCAAACTCCTGAGTTAATTTGTTCTTATTTCTATTAATATTTGATTTTATAATTTTTTTCCCAGTCAAAATTCTCTCTATTGTAAAATTAATGTGTATTGCTAATGCTATAAAGAAGCTCTTATTGATAACCTTGTACTTTCCTCTAACAAGCTCAAGTATACCTTCTGTAATATCAATCACTTCTGGCATAACAATAGTTTTAAGTTCATTAATATTAAGTAACTTAGCTATATTCTTATTACTCATTATCTTACCAAGCTTGTCTTCTACTTTTTCATGAAGAATTTCATCTATCTCTTCAACCTTTAAGCCTTGCTTTTCAAGTAATTGGAATTCATTTTCAATGTACTGATAAATCTCATTTTCATTGACATATTCGTTTATCTGGCTCTTAGAACTCTCCATATTTTTTATATCTATATATAAATCATCAGTAACTAAGTTCATTAATGTCTTATTAATTGCTCCGCCTTTTAAAAATGGACTTTTAATAAAATTATTTAAATCCTCCATTTCTATTAGTACTTCATCAGTATTTTGTGACATATATTTAACGTAACTCTTTGCACATATTACTTGAATATCACTTTTTAATTGTCCAATATTTCCTTGACAGTTGTATAACATTAGACTCATTAATACATCTTTAGAAACCAAAAGGTTTTTATTTATTCTATTAGCTTCTCTTATTAGAAACATAATTATTATTTCTAATCGCTCCGATAACGGTCTATCATTTAACTTAGGAAGCTCAATAAGCATAGGAATTCTTCTTCTGAAGGTTAATAATAGATTAGACTCTGGGTTTTCTGTAGTAGCTGCCAAAATTAAAACGTTTACGTTTCTTTCAGTGTTTGTTTCTCCAAGCCTTCTATATTTACCTTTATCTATAAGATAAAATAGTATCTCTTGCCCTTCAGGCGGGAGTCTGTGTATTTCATCTAGAAACAGTATTCCACCATCAGCTTTATCAACTAACCCTTCTCTATCTACGTTAGCTCCAGTATATGCTCCTTTTACCACTCCAAATAATTGAGATATCAATAAATTTGCATTCTCAGCATAATCTGCACAGTTAAATATAACTAAAGGAGCATCCTTAGGCTTGACCTTACTATGAATAGCAAACTCATACATACATTCAGCGAGTTCACTTTTTCCAACCCCCGTACCACCATAAATAAGTGTATGAAGTCCGTGAGGAGGGTATAATATTGCAGCCTTAGCTAAGTCAATCTTGTTTTTAAGGCTTCCACTAACTCCTATTAATTTATTAAAGCAAGTGTCTCTTCTATCAGTTTGTTTTTCAATAAATTCTCCAGCATTTATTATCTCTTTTTCATTTTGTGCCAATTCTTCAGCATGATCTTTCATCACTCTAGATATTATGTTTCTAGAAATTTCGTATCCTCTTTCAATCATTAATTCTGTTAGCTTTCTCTCAGATACATTAGGATTGATTTTTAAAACTTCTTTTAAATCCTTCAATAAAATATCTTTCCTTCTATCCCTTGAATCTGGAATATTTAGTTTATTTCTTTCAGCAATAATTTTTGCTCTTGGCATAGATAGCATTTCACTAAGTTCTTGATCAGTATATGGATTCTTTTTATCCTCAGTTTTAATAATCTCAATCAATTTATCCATAAATTACTCCTCCAATACATTTCTCTACTAAAAATGATAGACCTTATTACACCTCATCTCTAATTTTACTTTAAACATATGTATTATTATTTTATCAGTAAACTGGCATGTTTAGTTATGATTTTTGTTCAATCTTGGTTTGGTAAATTTGTAATAATAAGAAACTAATTATGTAATAAAACAATTTATGCCATATTATAATTTAAGCAATAATTGTGCCAATACATTATAAGCCAAGATATAGTTAATTATTTGACAATTACATTGATTTAATGTGAACCTTTTTTGTATATTTTCAGTATTTCATTTGTCTATTATTCTGTTTTTTCTAAGCATTTTTGGTTATTACAACTAAATACTTTGGTATTAATAAAATATTTTTCTTGAATTTTCTAAAAATTTTACTTGCCTTATAAAAAACTTTGTTATATTATTAACATGATAATTAAATTTTTAACAAACTTTTTTTGAAAGAGGGGATCTATAATGAAGGTTGTAAACAATGAAGATCTATTAAAAAAACTCGACGAGGTAAAAAAAGCACAAAAATTATTTGCCACTTACTCCCAAGAAAAAGTAGACGAGATATTTAGAAATGCGGCTATCGCTGCAAACAATGCAAGAATTAAATTAGCTAAAATGGCTGTTAATGAAAGCGGAATGGGAGTCCTTGAAGATAAAGTGATGAAAAATCATTTCGCCGCTGAATATATTTACAACAAATACAAGGATGAAAAAACTTGTGGAGTTATTGAGTACGATGAAGCTGCTGGTTTTAAGAGAATTGCTGCACCAATCGGAGTAATAGCTGCTGTTATTCCAACTACAAACCCTACTTCTACTGCAATTTTTAAAGCTTTAATAGCTTTAAAAACTAGAAATGGAATAATATTCTCCCCACATCCTAGAGCAAAAAATGCCACTATTGAAGCTGCACGAATTGTTTTAGATGCAGCTGTTAAAGCTGGTGCTCCAGAAGGTATAATCGGTTGGATTGACGAGCCTAGCATTGAACTTTCTCAAACAATAATGAGAGAAGCAGATATGATATTAGCTACTGGTGGTCCTGCTATGGTAAAGGCAGCTTATTCTTCTGGAAAACCTGCTATTGGTGTTGGAGCTGGTAATACCCCTGCAATCATAGATGATAGTGCTCATATAAAAATGGCAGTTAGTTCAATTCTTTTATCTAAATCTTTTGACAATGGAGTTATCTGTGCCTCAGAACAATCTGTTTTAGTTCTTGATTCAATATATGATCAAGTAAAAACTGAATTTGAGGATCGAGGTGGTTACGTCTTAAAAACCGCTGAAGCTGAAAAGTTAAGAAAAATACTTTTAGTAAATGGTAATATAAATCCTAATATAGTGGGACAATCTGCTATAAAAATAGCTGAACTTGCAGATATCAAAGTTCCTGATAATACAAGAGTGTTAGTTGCTGAAACAGAAATAGTGGATTTCTCTGAACCTTTTGCACACGAAAAGCTTTCACCTGTTCTTGCTTTATACAAAGTAAAAACTTTTAATGAAGCAGTTGAAAAAGCTGAATTTCTTATTGAGCAAGGTGGTCTAGGTCATACATCAATACTTTACATCGATACTTTAACTCAGAAAGAAAAAGTAGACAAATTTACTTCGGCTATGAAGACAGTAAGAACATTAATAAATGTTCCTGCAACCCACGGTGCTATGGGAGATGTGTTTAACTTCAGACTAACTCCTTCTTTAACTTTAGGCTGTGGTCCATGGGGCGGAAATTCAGTATCAGACAATATAGGACCTAAGCACCTACTAAATATTAAGAACGTGGCTGAAAGGAGAGAGAACATGCTTTGGTTTAAGGTTCCTCAAAAAATCTATTTTAAATATGGTTCTTTACCTTTTGCAATAAGAGAGCTTAAGGATATGAATAAGAAAAAAGCTTTCATCGTTACAGATAGAATATTAAATGAGCTTGGATATACAGATAAAGTAACATCAGTTCTTTCAGAAATAGGTGTTGATTATAAAGTATTTACTGAGGTTGAGCCTGACCCTACTCTTTCAACTGCAATAAAAGGCTCAAAAGAAATGCTAAATTATGAACCTGATGTAGTAATTGCTCTTGGCGGTGGTTCTCCAATGGATGCTGCCAAAATAATGAGAGTTTTATACGAACATCCTGAGATAAAATTTGAAGATGTTGCCATGAGATTTATGGATATAAGAAAAAGAATTTGTCCTTTCCCTAAGTTAGGAACTAAAGCAATGATGGTAGCTATAGCAACTTCAGCTGGTACAGGCTCTGAGGTTACTCCATTTGCCGTAATCACTGATGAGAAATCTGGTATAAAATATCCACTTGCTGATTATGAACTAACTCCTGATATGTCCATAATAGATGCAGAACTTATGATGAATATGCCTAGAGGGTTAACTTCCGCTTCCGGAATAGATGCCTTAACACATGCAATTGAAGCTTATACTTCTATCCAAGCATCAGAATATACAAACGGATTAGCTTTAGAAGCAATTAGATTAATATTCAAGTACCTACCAGCAGCATACAACGAAGGTACAACAAATATAAAAGCCAGAGAAAAGATGGCTCATGCTTCCACAATGGCTGGTATGGCTTTTGCCAATGCATTCTTAGGAGTTTGTCATTCAATGGCTCATAAGCTTGGAGCTGAGCATCACATACCTCATGGTATAGCAAACGCTTTGTTGATAAATGAAGTCATCAAATTTAATGCTGTTGACAATCCAAAGAAACAAGCTGGTTTCCCACAATATAAATATCCTAATATAAAAAGCAGATATGCTAATATAGCCGATCATGTGAAACTTGGTGGAAACACTGAGGATGAAAAACTACAATTATTAATAGCTGCAATAGATGATTTAAAATTAAAGATTAATATCCCAATGTCTATTAAGGAAACTGGAGTATCAGAAAGCTCCTTCTACAGAACTTTAGATGATATGTGTGAACAAGCTTTCGATGATCAATGTACTGGTGCAAATCCTAGATATCCATTGATAAGTGAAATTAAAGAAATGTATATAAATGCATTTGAAGGTGTTGAAGATACTAAAACTTCAAAATAATTTATACTATTCATAAAAACTTGGGGATGTTTAAGCACCTGTTGAAATTAAGCATAGCCAAAAACTTAAGCATATTTTAAATTTCCATCTACGATATTATTCACAATAAAAAATCAGTACATCAACAAGTTTAAGTTGATGTACTGATTTTTTCTATATATCCCATTTATATTTTTGCAAAATTATAACTCCTAGAAATCTAGGAGTTATCAAGAGCTTAAGGCTCAATGCCAATTATTCATTAAATTATCCCACATCATCTTACCACATTTAGCAAGAGTTATTGTTCCGTAAACACTGTTTGGTATATCCATAGACAATACTGAGAATGCAAAACTTCCTTTGCTTAATTCTATAAGCTCAGTATCATTTTCAACACCACTCTTATCTCCAGTTTTACTTGAAATATCATATTTCAAATCTTCTGGAATATAAAGTGCTAATTTATTTTTTATCTGCTGTCTTCTCAAGATGTCTACAAGCATTGTGCTATTTTCTTTATTCAAATAAGTAGCTTTATAAAGATGTTTCCATAGAAGACATAAATCATATGCACTAGTCATATTTTCAACATCTGAATGTTTGTGTCTCTCATCAGTAGTCTTTCTGTTTAATTCTGTATTCTTCAAGTCCATTTCTTTTAATATTTCATTTATTCTGTCCATTCCAATGATATCAATTATCTTATTTGCAGCAGTATTATCGCTTTGTATCAACATCGCAACTAAAAGTTCAAACACAGTATAGTCTCTATCATTAAATTCATGAATAATTCCAGTACCATAAACTTTATCTTGCTTTTCTATCTTTATTTTATCCAAAAAGTTAAGTTTTTCTAGCTCAACTTCTCTAATTAAAGCTATAGCAATTGGAAGCTTCATACAACCTGCTGCTGTCATTTTAACGTTTTCATTGTACCCATAAGTATACCCACTCACCAAATCCTCGAAGAAAAATCCATATGTTCCGATCCTTGTCTCTAAATATTTTTTTATCTCCTTCATAATACCCTCCAGCTTTCTATGTTTGATGTCTATACTAATTATAGCATATTTTCAGAATATTTAGAAGTATTTTATAAATATTCTTATTATTTCTATTTTAAGCTTTATAAAAGCACTAATTCATATGAATTAGTGCTTTTGATATTAATCTCCAAAGGAAATTCCTATTTTTTTAGCAACAGTTACTAGTTCTCCATCTGGATTTACATCCTTAGTCTTTCCAATAACATTCTCTAAGCTTTCGTAAGAAATAGTATCGCCTTTTAAGCAAACCATATTTCCGAACTTTCCTTCATTAATCAATTCAACAGCAGCTGCACCATATCTAGTTGATAATATTCTATCATAAGTAGAAGTATTTCCACCTCTTTGTATATGACCAAGAACAGTACTTCTTACTTCATGATTTTTTATTAAATTTTCTAAATCTATTGCTAATTTATTTGCAATTCCACCTAGTCTTATTGGATCAGGTGAGTCAGCAACAACTTTAGAAACAACTACTTCACCATTTAATGGTTTAGCACCTTCAGCTACTACGATTATTGAGAATGGTTTACCTTCAGCTTCTCTTTGTCTTATTTTATCTACTATCTTATTAATATCATATGGGATCTCAGGTATTAATATAACATCAGCAGAACCAGCGATTCCTGATTCTAAAGCTATCCAACCTGCATTTCTTCCCATTACTTCTAAAAGCATTATTCTATGATGTGATTCAGCAGTAGTATGCAATCTATCAAGAGCTTCAGTTGCAATTTCTATAGCAGTGTTAAATCCAAAAGTTACATCTGTAGCTTCTAAATCATTATCTATTGTTTTTGGAACTCCTATAACATTAACACCTTTTCTTGCAAAATCTCTTGCAGATGTAAGAGTTCCATCTCCACCTATTACTACTAATGTATCTATGCCCTCTTTTTTCAAGTTTTCAACTCCAACATCAGATACATCTTTTTTCACAAGCTTTCCATCTTCTTCAACTTGATAATCAAATAAATTATCTTTGTTTGAACTATATAAAATAGTACCTCCTCTGTGAAGAATTCCAGATACTGACTCAAGTGTTAGAGGAACTATATCGTTGTTATAAAGACCTCTATATCCAAACTTGTAACCATAAACCTCATAACCATACTGTAATATAGCAGTTCTAGTAACTGCCCTTATCACTGCGTTTAGCCCTGGGCAATCTCCTCCACCAGTTAATAATGCGATTTTTTTTACTTTTTCTGCCATCTCATATCCCCCTCTACCCGAATGTTCATTCTTTTATATATTTTGTGTAAATGTGTACATTAATTTCTATTTAATGATATCACATTAAAATCTTTGTGAAAAGTATATTTTTTTAATATTGAAAATTTTATAAAATATTCTCAAAATTTAATTTATTTCATCATTAATTCTTTATTTACTTCCTCGTATTTTTGTATATCTCCTGCATTCTCTGTTTTTCTCATGTTTCCATGCATCTCTAAATAGAAGCCTTTATCATCAATCAAATTCATATCTGTTAGTTTTTTCAAACTATCTATAGAAAATAGAGCTTCCCATTCTTCTTTTCCTATATATTCTTTATATTCGCTATATTCATCCTCTGTTAGTACTGTCTCATATTCACCATCGTAATATAATATGAGTTCGCCATTCATTTCCTTCAAATTTTCTACCTTTGCCCAAACTGGCTCATCTATAGTATTTCCCTTGATTATTACAATAAGTTGATTTTTAATTACAAGCAATTTACTTAGCTGTACCCATGATACATCTAAATCATTCTTACTCCATTTTTTCCTATCAAGTATAACTTTAATTCTATCTGCAGCTGTAGACATATCCTCACTCCATTCTTTTTATGTTATTATTCTCTTTAATATGTCTATTAATTCAAATATTAATTAGCAAAAACGGAAATTTTTCAAGTTTAATTATAAAGCTTTATAATTTTTGCCTTTAATAAAGTCTTCTATTAGCTTGCCCAGACAATTAAAATATTATAGTATTTAAAAATTCCAAAAAAAGTTGAGTACATATTAATTTCTCTTATGTACTCAACTTTTATGTTATATGTTCTTATTTTATTATTTTAGCTAGTATTAACGCTATTAAGATAAGTCCTGCAAATAATCTATAAACTGCAAAAACTCTCATAGGTTTCTTCTTTAAGAAAGCTATAAATCCATCTACAACAAGTAATGCAACTATAAATGCTACAACAAAACCTGCCACTAACGCAACTACTTGAGTAGAATTTAGCGTAGAGTAATTGAACTTTATCATTTTAAGAGCAGATGCTCCCATCATTATAGGAATAGCTAAAAAGAATGAAAATTCTGCAGCAACTGCAGTATTTAACCCAGAGATCCAGCCTCCAATTATTGTAGATGCACTTCTAGACATTCCAGGCCACATCGCTAAACATTGGAAAAGACCTACTTGTATAGCTTGCCCATAACTAATTTCATCAATATCTTTAACCGCTCTAGCTCTTTTAGCTTTCTTTCTAAAGCTATTTTCAGCCACAATTAAGAAAATACCACCAACTATAAATCCAATAGCAACAGTCTTAGAACTAAATAAATACTCATCTATCAAATCATTGAATAATACTCCTAAAACTAGTGCTGGAATTGTTCCAACTATTATTACTAACCAGAACTTAATTCCTTTTTTCTCAAACTTGAAGAAGGATTTTATCATTGTCCATATCTTATTCCAATATAAAACTACAATTGCAAGTATTGCACCTAATTGTATAACTATTTCAAACATTTTAGTAAATTCTGTTCCATTAAATCCAATTAAATCACCAACTATTATCATATGCCCAGTAGACGAAACAGGAATGAATTCAGTTATTCCTTCTACTATAGCAATTATTATAGCTCTTAAAATAAATAAAAAATCTAACGCCATATGCTCACTCTCTTTCACTTGTTATTTGACATACCACTTAATTATAAAATTTGGTAGTTATTTTGTCCATTAAAAATTAATTAAATTTAGTTTACATTAGTGTGAATTCTCATCTATGTTAAAGCACTGAAATTAATTGGTTAATCATCCGACGCTTTAATGAGCTTATGCAAAGAATTAATATGATTTTGTCATATTCCATGGCTAAAACTGCAAACTCACTACGTTCGAACAGTGCAGTTCCTTTACGCCATTCCATCTGAAAAAATCATTTAATTCTAATAGCTCGCTCATATAGCGTCTCCTGTTTAACCAATTAATTTCAAAAATCTTCTTAAACATTGCCCAAAAAAAATTCCAAGCTTCAGGAAGAGATAAGACCAAAACTTGAAGTTTAAGTCCTATCACTTCTTTACTCCTGGAATCGATAAATCTAAAACCTAAAATCTTTATTTTTTAACTACTTCTAATATTTCGCCTTCTACTTTTGCAACATCTGGTACAAAGCTCTTTAATAGTGAAAGACTTCCTGAAATTTCGTATTCTCCAAGATTTGCAGGAATGAATACACTATCACCTTTTTTAACAGGAATTTCACCAGCTGAGTACTTAATAGTACCTTTACCTTCTACACAAGTGAATATGTAGAATCTTTCTGCATCACTGGACTCCTTAACTGCCTTCTCTACATCGTACTTTATTATAGTAAAATAATCACAAAGAGCTAAGTATGTCTTGGAGAACCCATCAAGGTCTACTTTTAACCCGTTACTGTTTTCACCCTTTAAGCTGAAATCAATAACATCCAAAGCTTTTTCAACATGAATTTCTCTTCCTCTATTATAATCATACACTCTATAAGTTGTATCACTATTTTGTTGTATTTCAGCTATTACAACACCTTCTCCTATAGCATGAACTAATCCGCTTTTAACAAAGAAAAAGTCACCTTTCTTAACTTCAAGCTTATTTAAATATTCATCAAAGTTTCCAGTGTTAATTGCATTAATAAATTGTTCTTTTGTACAATTTTTAGTTCCTACAACTAAATTAGCACCTTCAAAAGCTTCAAGTACATACCAACATTCAGTCTTTCCTAAGTCGCCTTCTACTCTTAAACCATATTCATCATCTGGATGAACTTGCACAGAAAGTTTATCTTTCGCATTTATAAGTTTAACTAAAAGAGGAAATCTATTCTTATCGATTTTAGTACCAACTAATTCGCTTCCTAGTCTTTCTATAAGTTCCTTAAAGGAAGTTCCTTTATATTCGCCATTGGAAACTACACCAGTTCCATTTGGATGGCATGCTATATCCCAGCTTTCCCCTATTTCTCCTTCTGGAAGATTATCTCTAAAAAGTTCGAAGTCTCTTCCTCCCCATATCTTATCATAATAGATATTGTCAAAAATAATTGGATACATAATGTATTCCTCCTTTGTAGTACTTCTTAATATATTACAATAAATTAATGATATAATATAATATTTCAAAGTTCTAGTTTTGTATATACAAGTTTCGAAACAAAGATTTCGTTGTCATGATAGACTATATCTTAGTTTAATAAAACAATGTAAAGTCTGGAACCTTTATGCTAGAACCATCTTCCTTATTATACGCATCATAAACCTTCTTAGCTTTTTCATAATTTTCAGTAATTGTTTTTTTAGTATATTCATCGGTTGACTGTAATATTCCAGTATAAGCCGCCTTCAAATTAACCATACCTCTTTCAAGATCTCCGTTTATAGAAATATAGAAGCAACCAGCATTATTTAAAGTAAGGATATCATTTTTATCTGCCGCATATGCAAATCTTATCTCTTTTATAGCATCTGTATTCTTATTATCTCCTAAATATATAGTTCCAAGGGTTCTATGGTATTTTGGTTCAGATTCGTTTAATGCAATTGATTTTTTTAGTAATTCTACACAATCGTCCTTTTTATCTTGCTTAAGTTTTATAATAGCCATATTATAAACTATTTCACTATCATTAGGTTTAATTAATGATGCTTTATAGAAGAACTCATATGCTTTATTTAAGTCTTGTTCCGTATACCAATAGTAATTGGCTATATTTAAAAGTATGTTGTAATTGTACGGCTCTTTTAATAACGCTGTTCTAAAGAATGGCTCTGCCTCTTTATTTTTATTCATTTTTTTTAGAATTTCTGGCATTAAGAATCCATAATTATCAGGGTAGTCCTTATTCTTTAGGATACTGCTATTACAGTATTCTAGCGCCTTTTTATAGTCCCCTTTGTCTAGATAGTACCACGCAGCTGTGTGATAAACTCTGTAATCTTCTTTGTTACTAGCAATAACTTTATCAAGAAGTTCATCAGCTTCCTTAGTTTTATTTGTATTTTGAAGAGCCGAAGCTCTTATTAACTCAACAACAATTTTTCCTGTGTCCTTGTCCTTCAATGAATCTAAATATTTTATAGAATCCTCAGCAGTCTCATTAGTCATAGAATATACCTTAGCTAACCACATATTGTATGCTACATTATCATTATTTTTTTCTTTCAATGCTATTAGCTTTTCTAGTAATGTATCTCTATTATATGATGAAATCTGCGCAAGAACATCATATACTTTGTATTCATCTTTATCCAAATTCCATGCCTTTTCAAGATATTTAAATCCATCATCCCACTTATCAACAAGAATTTTCATTCTTGAATAATCAGCCATATCATAAGCAGATTTTTCATCTACTGGATAGGTATCAATTAAAGTCTTTGCTTTATCAATCTTATTGTTTGACATATAGGTGGAAAACATAGTTTTTATTAAAGGCTTATAATCTTTATATTTTGATAACGCTAATTCACCTTGTTTTAATGCCTCATCAAAATCTTTGTTCATAAAATCAGTAAAAACTATGTAATTAAGAAGATATTCATCTTTTTCTTTAAAGTCTTTCTTTTTTTCACCATTCTTTTCTATGTATTTATTTCTTTTATCTAAAGAGTTCTGGAGCAACTCTCTTGATTTTTCAACATTTCCTTCAACTGAATATATTTCAGCTATTTTTACATCCCAAAGAGGCCACGTTTCCTTTTCATTAAGTTTGTTATATTCCTCTATTGCTTTATCATATTCATTTTTATAAAAATACTGCTCTGCTTTGTTGGTAGCTATTTTTACAGTTTGGTCTTGAGCTTGTCTATAAAAATAATATGAAGTAGGCGCAGCAATAACCACTATGGCTGCAATTATTATTGCTGCTATTTTAACTTTTCTATTTTTAAAATTTAAATTCTTAAAATCTATTTTTCTTATGCTTGATAACATAGGAACTAATTTATTTTTATAAAACTTTTTAATAAAACTTAAGTCTAACTTTCTTAAACTAGCTAAAACGTTGTCAAAAATATTCTTTATGGATTCAGTAAACTTACTCATAATTCCTCCAAATTTTAAATTCTCCTCTTATTCTAGCAAAAACACTAAAAAAAATCTACTTTCATCATTTATTTAAATTGAATAAACTCAATTGACACTTATATATATTGGTGCAAATTTGATATTGTGATATACTATATTTTAGTTTATAAGGTAGGTTGTGATTAAAATGCACTTTTCCAGAAAAAAACTTGTTGATTTAATATTACTATTCTTACTTTTTGCTATTATTGGGATCATAGTATACTTCTATGTACCAAATATAAACTTAACACTGAATAGTATTTTATTTAATAACGCTTCTAATAAAATTGAATATAAAAAAGATAAAAATAGCGATGAGGTTAGTGAAATATATTTAACTCCAGTACCAATAACAAAAAATCTTCAACTAGTATCTACGCTTTTATCAACCAGCGATTTAACTTTTGGATATTTAGATAAGTCTGAAGATGTAGATATTGATTTCTTGAAAAAATTCGTAAATGATAAAGACATAAACTTGATTTTTTCAAAGGATAACCAGTTTGATACTCTTTCTAAGCTTGGAGTTAATCTTTGTTCATCGAAATCATATTTTCAAGCAAATTATCAGGGTAAAAGAATTAACTTTATCTATATCGACGTTGAAAATGAATCTACCGATAATTTCAATAGGATGATGAATGCAGTTGAAGACTTGAAAAAAAACAATTTACCAGTTGTAATTTATGTTGATTCTTCAAAGCCATTGAATGATGAATACATAAATGTTCTTTCAAAAACTGGAGCAAATTTAGTTCTAGCAAGCAGCTATGACAAATATAAATTTAAACTTATAAACAAGACTGTTTTTGTCAATAATTGTAACAATACAGAAATCAACTACATCCCTCAGTTTTCTTTTATATTTTATAAGAACTATTCAGTATCTATAGGTATAAAGCTTATAATAACTGACTATGAGAAAAAAGATTCTGTAATAAAAGATTTGAATGAAAGAGCTTATAACATTCCATTTAAGATTAGTGAAAAATTCAACTATATTGATTACTAGTTGATTAGCAATCATTTCATAAGTATATAATTAATTATAAAGGTGGTGTCTTAAATTAAAATTAAATCTTTAATCAGTATAATAGCAGCAAAAATAACATTATTCTTTTCAAAGAAATTATTTAAAGGTGGCAGTAATTTTCCTGGCAAGATAGCTTTAAAATTTGATAGTTCCATACTCGAGACCATAACAAATAATTATAAAATCATCATGATCACGGGAACTAACGGGAAGACAACTACCACTAGTATGATCTACAACATTATAAAAGAAGCTGGATATGACGTAATAACAAACAGTACCGGTGCAAATATGTTACCTGGAATTACTTCATGTTTTATAGATAACTATAAATTTGGCAGTTCAAAGGAAAGATATGCCGTAATTGAAGTAGATGAAGCTAATCTAAAATTTATAACCAAGCATTTAACTCCTTGGTCTATAACAATAACAAATTTATTTAGAGATCAGCTCGACCGTTACGGAGAAGTGTACACTACTCTATCAAAAATAATGGAAGGCGTCACTCTTGTTCCAAATACAAAACTAATATTAAATGGTGATGAATCACTTCTCGGAGATTTAAAAGTTCCAAACCCTATAACTTATTTTGGTTTTGGTCTATCCCCTACCAATGAAAAAGTTATAGATATTAATTCAGATGCAAAATTCTGCAAGTTTTGTAAAACAAATTATGAATATAATTTTATATCCTATAATCATCTTGGAGATTTTTATTGCCCAAGCTGTGGTTATAAGAGACCAGAATTGAAATATACACTTACAAGTGTACTTGATATAACTTCAGACAACTCTTTAGTTGAATTTAATAATCACGAATTCAATGTAACTCAATCTGGAGTGTATAATATTTATAATGCTCTTTGTGCATATGCAATAACAAAAGAACTTGGCATTGATGATAAGACAATAAATACTTCCTTAAACAAACAAGAATCCAGTTTTGGGCGCCAAGAAGTTATTAATGTTGATGGCAAGGAAGTTAAAATAATTTTAGTTAAAAACCCAGCAGGTTATAATCAAGCTATTGACACCCTTTGTCTTAGCAAAGATAGTCTATCAGTAGCATTCTTCTTAAATGATAATTATGCGGATGGAAGAGACGTATCTTGGATATGGGATGTAAACTTCGAAAAACTTGCAGCATTAGATTTAAAAGACATTCTTATATCTGGTGAAAGAATGTATGATATGGCAGTTAGATTAAAAACCGCTGGTATTACAACTGATAAATTTAAGATTAGTGCTGAATTCTCAAATATAACTGATTATATTAAAGCTTGTAGTGGTGAAAAAATATATATTCTTGCAACTTATACAGCTATGATAAACTATCGAAAATATCTACACTCAAAAGGTTATATAAAAAAATTATGGTAAGAGGTGATACTATGGAATTAAATATATGCCATTTATATCCTGATCTATTAAATGTCTACGGAGATATGGGAAACATACTTATACTTAAGCATAGAGCAGAAAGTAGAGGTATTAAAACTAACATCGTTAATGTTTCTATTAATGATCCATTTGAAGAAGATAAGTATGATATTGTGTTTTTTGGTGGTGGTCAAGATTATGAACAATCTATAGTGTCTGATGATCTTATAAATACAAAAAAAGATTCAATTCAAAAGTATATAGAGAGCGGAAAAGTTTTTATTGCTATTTGTGGTGGATACCAATTATTAGGAAAATATTACACTACCCCTGAGGGTGAAAAACTTGAAGGGTTAGGGATTTTAGATATATACACTGAGCCTGGAGACACAAGATTCATAGGTAATACAGCAATTATCAACGAAGAGTTTGGTGAAACCTATGTTGGTTTTGAAAACCATTCTGGACGTACTTATATAAACAATCATAAGCCTTTAGGTAAATGCCTACATGGTTATGGCAATAACGGTGAAGATGGTAATGAAGGTTGTATTTATAAAAATACTTATGGTTCATATTTTCATGGATCTCTTCTATCAAAGAATCCTGAATTTGCGGATAGGATGATAAAAACAGCCTTAGATATACGCTATGGTGAAATTGCTCTAGATGTTTTAGATGATTCTTTAGAATATAATGCAAAAAATGCAATTCTTAGCAGATTAAATAAAAATAGTTAAGAAATAAACTAGATAAAATCTTATAAATTTATGCAAAATAAAAAATAATCAGTTCTCACTGATTATTTTTTATTTATAACTCTTACCTTCTTTAGATACTCATACTCTTGAGTAGTCATTTCACTTAACACTTTAAAGCTATAACCTTTTCCTTTATAAAAGTCAATTATTTCTGGCAACGCATCAATAGTTGAACTTTTATAATCAGCATCATGCATAAGAACCACTGCAATTCTATATATATCACCTTGTTTTTTTACATTGTCAACCAGTTGTTCCTTACTTATATTTGAGCCTATTGCATCTCCTATGCTAACATTCCAATCTATATAATCAACATTACCTTTTTCCAGCCTATTTTTTATACTTTTTAAAATATCTGATCTACAGTATGTATTCAGTGATCCACCTGGCAATCTCACAAAAAACCTTTTATTTTTATATACTAATCCTTTAGTATTATTTATGTATTTATTGAAATCTTCAAAATAGCTTTCTTCACTTTTATATAGAGAGTCATAATGATGATCGTAACAGTGTGGGTATATATCCATACCACTTTCATATAGACCTTCAACAACTTCAACAGTATCCTTCTTTATATTTTCACCAACAATAAAGAAACTAGCCTTAACATTTTTTTGCTGAAGTATATTTAAAATTCTCTTACTACTTAAACGTCCTGGTCCATCATCAAAGGTTAAAAAAACAACTTTTTTATCACCACGGTCTACATACAATTCATCTTTATCACAATTAACTATTCTATTATTCAATGGAGCAGCCAATACTGGTTTACAAAAAATAATAACAAAAAGTAATATTGTTATTAAACTCTTCTTTGCAAAATTCACCCCTGATTCCCCATATTTATTCCCCCCTTTTAAGAATTAACTTCAAAATTGTACTGTTTGTATCTTCAAATAGTTTATCCTCCATTCAATATAATATTTCAGCCAAATTTTGCTATTTCATCGTTATATAGCACTTCATAATTAAATTTATATTTTTAATATTACCTATACTCTCAAGCTGTTTATAATCCCCCTCCTCTTAAAATCCTTCGTATATATTTATATTTAAAGTTTAAAATAAATTGTACACAAAAATTAAATGGAGGAATACAAATGTTTAAATGGTCAAAACCTAGAATAGTTGTAAGTAAGTGTCTTGGTCCTACTCCGTGTAGATATAACGGCGAAGCATCCACCTTTGATTTATATATAAAACTTCAACCATTTATAGAATTCAAAGAGGTATGTCCTGAAAGTGCCATAGGACTTCCAACCCCTAGGGAAGTCATAAGATTAGTTAAAAGTAATGATAATATTAGATTAATTGAATATTCCACACAGCGGGAATATACTGAAGATATGATTAAATTCTCTGAAAGCTTTATTAATGATTTAAATGGAGTAGATGGCTTTCTTTTAAAAAGCCGTTCACCATCATGTGGTACTAGAGATGTTAAAATATATAATGGCACTGAAAAAGGAGCCTCTAGTTCAAAGGGAAAAGGGATATTTGGTGGAATGATACAAAACAACTTTAATTATCTACCTATTGAAGAAGAAGGTAGATTAAAGAATTTCTCCATTCGCGATCGCTTTCTCTCTAGCATCTTTACTCTTGCAGAATTTTCCGAAGTAAAAACTAATAAAGATTTATCATCGTTAGTTAAATACCATAGTAGACATAAGCTGCTTTTCATGTCCTACAATCAAACGGAATTAAAAAAGCTTGGTAGAATAGTTGCAAATCATGACTTGTTAAATATTGATGAGCTTATTGAGTCCTATAATATAGGATTATTAAAACTTCTCTCAAGAACTCCAAGGTATACATCAAATATAAATGTGTTAATGCATGCATTAGGATATTTTAGCGAGTATCTGAATTCTAAAGAAAAAGATTTTATGCTTTCAATAATAGACAAATATAGATTAGGAAAGATACCTTTAAGCGTTCCCATTAATGTAGTAAAATCACAGGCTATAAGGTTCAATAATCAATATCTTTTAGACCAGAGTTTTTTAGAACCCTATCCTGAAGAATTAATCGATATTTCAGACTCAGGAAAAGGTATTAGTAGGTAGAGCTTTGTTTAAGAATATATAGAGTTCCTAGATCAACTATTAATTTATACATGCCTAAAAATCGCCAGAAGCCGCAATTTTCGAACATGTATGAATTAAATATCGGTATAGGAACTCTTTAAAACTCACAAACCTTAACTTTTAATCAGCTTTATGAGTTTTATAATTGTTATTTATACACTTACTATTGTATTACCCTTGAGTTTTATCTTCTCTTATAAAGTCCACAAATTCTTTTATTATTCTAGCTGTAAATCCCCAAATAACATAATCCTCATATTTGTAAAAATACTGTTCCATTTTCCCTTTAGCGAAATTATAGTCTTTCCCTCCATTTATCAAGTGATAAGGAAAGTCCTCACTTATTTTAGGTACAACTGCAATTTCATGTCTTAAAGGTTCATTTTCTTGAAAAAACTTTATAGGAACCTTAAATATATGATCAACTTCATCAATACTAGGTTTTTTTGGAAATACCTTAAGCTGAGCAACAAAAGGATAAATAATAGATCCATAGGGAGAAATAAAAAAGTCCATCGGTCCAAAGTAATCAATATCCTCTTTTTTTATGTTGAGTTCTTCTATAGTTTCTCTAATGGCTGTTTCTCTTCTATCTTCTCCTGGCTCCACCTTTCCTCCTGGAAAACATATATCGCCAGGTTGACTTCTAAGTGTAAGAGCTCTCTTTTCAAATATAAAAAACATTTCATCATTTTCCTCGTACATAGGTATAAGCACTGAACTTTCTCTATATGTTCCTAAGGGTTTTTCCTTATGTGTAGAAAATAGTTGTTTAAGTTTATGAAAACTCATAAAACACCCTCCTATCTGCCATAAATGTAACTTTATCTTAATTGTTATTATAAACTATTAATGTTATACTTGAAATGTTATAAAAAAATATTACAAGGGTTATATTTTCTAACTTAGTTTATACATGTACAAAAATATTATTGATACCAATTTACAAAATAGCTTCTTAGAAATTTACACCTTAAGACTAGTGCTTAAGGTATTAAATCTTTGCTAAGAGGCTAATAATTAAATAAGGTCCAAATATTTTCGCGCATATATAAACTATCAGTTTGGTATAATCCTAAAAACAGGAGAGATGAGATTTGAAACGCAAAGGATTAATTACTTCACTTTTACTCGCATTTTCTATCAGCATGTTTTCACCACTAACTGTAAAAGCTGCGGAAAATACAACTTCAAAACTTCCAACTATTGTAGGTGAATCCGCAATAACCATCGATTATAATACTGGCGAGATAATCTATTATAAGAGTGGTGATACAAAAAGATACCCTGCTAGTACAACAAAAATGATGACTGCTCTGCTTTTTAGTGAAAAAGCAAAAAAGTCAGATGAAATACCCTATAATGAAGATGCAAAAAAGCAGCCTGAATATTCTTTAAATGTCAATTTTAAGCCAATGACTGTAAATGATAAAATGACTGCTGAAGATGTTATGAAAGCTCTACTTATGTATTCTGCTAACGATTCAGCCTACATGATAGCAGACTTCTTAGGAAGTGGTGACTATCATAAATTTGTAGATATGATGAATGATAAAGCAAAAGAGTTAAATCTAAAAAACACTCACTTTGCTAACCCAAATGGATTGCATGACCCAGATCACTATACAACTGCTTATGATTTATCAGTTATAGCTCGTGAAGCATACAAACAGCCATGGGTTGAAGAAGTTATGACTACAGCTAAATCTTCAATTAAAATAAACAATAGTACCGTTATTAACTTAGAAAACAGAAATAAAGAACTAGGTAAGAATGGTAATGTTGGAGGAAAGACTGGATATACCTCACAATCTGGTAGATGTCTTGCTACCATATATGAAAGAGATGGTCGTAAAATAGTAGGAGTTGTTCTTAAATCTAATTATGATGCACAAGATCAAACTGTATTTAATGATATGAATAAAATCATGGATTATAGCTTTGCCGCTAAGAAATCTACTCTACTTAAAGCTGGTAGTGAGATTAAAAAAGTAGATGTAAGCTACAAACCACTTAAATTTTTTGGTCCTACTAAGACAATTCAAGTACCTCTTGTATTACAAGAAGATGTAACTTATTATGATAATGAAATAAACAAAAAAGAAGTTACTGAAAATGTTAAGCTTTCAAATGCTGATGCTTGGAGTTTAGCAAAAGATAATTCATCTGTTAAACTTACAGTTGCAGAAAGAAACTACAGCAAAGACTATGCAGTAAAAGCAAACATCTCAACTTCTGAATTAGTAAAATCTAGCTTAGGCCTTTATTTCGGTATGGCAGCTGCAGTAATAGTAGTATTGATTTTATTAGGATTAATTATATCTATAGTAAATAGATTAAAAAGAAAACGTAGAAGAAATAAAAATATATTTTAATTAAAACTGTGAAATTTAGTTGTCGCTACCTCCGATACTTGATGATCTTCACAAAGAATTAATATGATTTTCTACAATTACATAGCTAAAACTGTATAACTCACTACGTTCGGACAATACAGTTTCTTAACGCTATTTCATCTTCGAAAATCATTTAATTCTAATTATTCGCTCATATAGTATCTCCGTAGCAACAACTAAATTTCAATAATATTATTAAATATAAAATAATTAAAGCTACATAAAATTAACTAAGTTACATTTTATGTAGCTTTTTTATGTTTAACACATCGAATATTATTGAAAATATCTAAGAAAAGTGGTATAAGTGTAAAGTAAATTATATAGAAATTAAGCAATTATTTTTGACTATTTATGATTTATTAATTTTTAAAAATATAATATTTAGAATCAGGAGCATTTAGATGAAAAAAGTAAAATTTAAAGGTAGTGCTATATTGAATCCAGTACCTGCAGTACTGATAACTTCAAAGAATAAAGAAGGAAAAGTTAATGTATTTACAGTGGGTTGGACAGCTACAGTGTGTACCCGACCACCAATGCTTTCAATCTCAATTAGACCTGAAAGATTATCTTATGAATATATAAAAGAATCAATGGAGTTTGTAGTGAATTTACCTTCTTCAAATCTTACAAAAAAAGTTGATTTCTGCGGTGTTAGATCTGGAAAACAAGTTGATAAAATTAAAGAAATGGGATTTACTCTTGGTGATGGTGAAAATATAGAAACTCCTCATATAGAAGAATGTCCTGTTAACATTGAATGTAAAGTTAAAGACATCATAGAATTAGGCTCTCACCATATGTTTATCGCTGAAGTTGTGGGTTCACAGGTAAATTCTGATTTATTAGATGAAGGTGGCAAAATCCACTTTGAAAAAGCCAATCTTATTTCATATTGCCATGGAGAATATTACCCACTTCCAAGCAGACCAATAGGTAAGTTCGGATATTCAGTGCAAAAAAAGAAAAGAAAAAAATAGGATCTAGTCCTATTTTTTTCAATTAAGCAACATTTATATTTTTAACAATCTCTACTAATTGCTCTGGCGTCTTAATAAAATAGTTTGGTTGTTGGTTAACCAAGGTTTCAATTGGAAGAACTGTGTACTCTACGGCACAGGTTTGACAACCAGCACTTTTTCCACACATAATGTCTAAATGAGAATCTCCAACCATAATAGCTTCACTTGGAAGTATATTTAGTTCACTACAGGCTTTTAAAGCTGGTTCACCATGTGGCTTATGATTTTCAGTACATTCAGGAGTTATTATAACATCCATATATTCTAGAATTCCTGCAATCTTCATCCCTTTTTCGGCTAGTTTTTTTCTCTTTGAAGTAACTATCCCTATCTTTATTCCCATACCTTTTAGTTTGTCCAAAAGTTCTTTAACACCATCAAAGGCATAGCACATAGTATCATGACGTTCTTCATTATATGCTCTATAAGCAACTACCAGTTCGTCAATTCTGCTATCTGTATAGTCTTTAAAAGAGCTACTTAATGGCATACCAAATTTCTTTGTAATTTCAGCTTCGCTTACCTGGATTTTTAGTATATTTTCAAATACATGCTTAAAAGAATTTATTATAAGTTCATTGGTATCAAGTAAAGTTCCATCTAAATCGAAGAGTACAGCTTTTATCATATCTTATCTATATCCTTTTCTACTTTTTATTAATATTATAAACATGGCTAGTCTATATGTAAAGATTACTGTGTTTGTATCAAGTTAATTCATAGCTCTATTTAAAGTCTTTCCTGCATTTTACTACTTAAATTTAATGTTTGTTTGCATACCCAACTATGTTTAATAAAATAATATCTTTAGAGGTGATAATAATGAATGATGTAACTAAATTTACTCCCCATGAAACCCTAGAGCTTCACGAACTATTAAACTCAGGAGTTCTTGGCGTAAAAAAACTAAACGCCACTATGGGTATGGTTCAGGATGAAGAACTAAAACAATTCATGCAGACAACATTAAACACAAAGAAAGCTAGCGTAAATGATATTCAAGCTACAGTAAGTAAAATACAAAACGTGTGAGGTGAAATAAAATGTCTTGGATAGATTCAGTATTAGGGCCAGATGAAAGCGCAAAAAATAGTGATTCTCAAAATGCAAATCAAAATACAAATCAAGATAAAAACAATTTATCTGAAAAAGATATAGCTTTAGAAATGTTAGCAATGTCTAAAACTGATATAGGTATGCTTGCAAAGGTAATCCCAGAATCTACTAATCCAGAAGTTAGGCAGTTATTAACTAACCAACTTAATGGATGCATCGCAAGCCACTTTAAATTATCAGATATGTTAATAACTAAAGGTTGGTATAATGCTTACGGAACACCACAAGAACAAATCAAACAAGATATTGATTCTGCAAATCAAGTATTACAGCAACAATCTTAAGCCTTTTAAATAAATTTTTATAGCATTCAATGATGATTTTCGTATCTAAAATAAACAGTATAATTCAAAGTTTAGTATTACTTGTATCCCTAAAAATATATGCTCACTTGAATAAAAACTCAAGTGAGCATATATTTTTTATGGTTTTATCTATATAAAAAAAGACTCTGCATAAATGCAGAGCCTTAATATGTTTATTACTTTAGGCCATTTTCATAGCTTTCGATCATTTTCTTAACCATGTATCCGCCTACTGACCCATTTTCTCTTGAAGTTAAATCTCCATTGTAGCCTTGCTTTAAATCAACTCCAAGTTCTCTTGCAGTTTCAAATTTAAATTTGCTTAATGCTTCCTTTGCTTCTGGAACTAAAACTCTATTTCTGTTACTTGCCATGACGAATTCCTCCTTTAAAATAAATTATTTATTCGATATACCATTTTCATAATTAACTTGTAAGCTTATTAGAAACTTCTAACTACTAACTGTTAACTACTTGTTTGGTTATCGTAATAGTATTTTGCGCCATTTGCGATTTATTATTTTAGAGGAGTGGTGGAAAGTAATTATCTTTTTTACTGATTATCCATTTTAAGTATCTTTTATTTTTTATAACCAATATAATTTTCTAGCTTTTACAAGTTCAGGTGAGACATTCTCCTTTTTATTCTTTAGCTTATATTATGTTTTAAGCCTATTAAGCATACTTATAAGCTTATATAATCGAATTATAAGTTCATAAATAATAAAAAATAAAAGCCTAATCAAAATAATTTCATTTTGATAGGCTTTTAAACACATTATATATGTAATTATGCAGTTATCAACTTGTCCTTTTGTAATATATGTTCATCAATCCATTTAATCACAAATTCTAAAATCTCTAATAAGTGCTTTTGTTGACTTTCATCAATCTGATTTAGATCTAGGCTATTTACCTTATTTACAAAATCATCATGTTCAACTTTATGTGATAGGAACTTTTTATATCCTATACTAAGCATATATTCTTCTTCTGATTTAAAATGAAAAATTGTATAATCTCTTAATTCTTCTATAACTTCTACGATTCTATCGTATTTATCCGTTATAAAACTGTTTTTAGTCAGTTCATAAACGTCATTAGCTATTTCAAGAAGTCTTTTATGCTGGCTGTCTATTAATTCAACACCAACAGTATACTCATCTTTCCACGTTATCATTGTATTCACTCCTTTAAATCCATATTATTACTATTCACATTAAACAATATATCATTCACTTTCTACTAATTCAATAAATAACTTATAAATTTTCTTTAATTTACATTTTTTATTATATATTGGTGATTAGAAGAATACTACATTGCCAATTTCATAAATTTACTTCTAAAACAGCCCTTAACCGAAATATACCATATTAATTAACATTTAACATATCTTTTACATATTATAAACTATAAGATTGTTATTTTTACTTACAAAGTTATATAACATATAAGGCTGATTGCTCTGGTACAAATATACTAGAGTTTTTTCAGTCCGAGTTCTTAGAAAAAAGTTTTAGGAGGTAACATTATGAAAATAAAAAAAATTAAAACCTTTCTAGTAACAGCATTAGTGGTAGCACTTTCCGTAACAGCTATTAGTTGCGGTAAAACTCAATCTACTACACCTACTTCCTCAGGAGAAAAACCATTGGTGAAAGTAAAACTAAATGAAGTGGCTCGTTCTGTATTCTATGCACCGATGTATGCTGCAATAAATCAAGGTTTCTTCAAAGAAGAAGGCCTTGATATAGATTTATCTACAGGTCAAGGAGCAGAAGCAACGTGTACAGAAAGGCCAATAAAACTATATACATAATATCCTTATTAAAAACATTTATTTTTTCAAGAACTGGATTACTTATTAACTCTAATAAGTCTACTCCTATAGATTTTTTGAAGCGAGAAAATAATGAAAAAAACAAAAATACCTAGGCTTCAATTTCACGAAACCTAGATACTTCAATATCTATTACTTTCAACAGCGTTGGAGTCCAATACTTATATAATACTTCATAATGCAAATGTATATTCTTGTAGTTTTTTAAACTTTAATAAAATTATACTTAATTCTATAAATTTATCGTTAACAATAGTAAAATAAATAATACATCTTAATGATCTTTATACAATACAATTCCTATCTAGAAATAATTAATCATATTAACACAGTAATTGTAAAACATGTATTATTTGCGATATTGATACAGAATATCCTTCGTATCTACCTTTGGTTATAGTTGTATCCAAGATAAACTCTATGAACGACGTCAATATTTTTTGGTCACTCTTTTTTAAGCTATTATAAAAACTAAATAGGACCTCGTTCAATTGATAAGTGCTATCTATATCCAAATTAGGTAAATCTATCTGCACATCTGTAGGCATAAATAATATTATGAAGTTAATTAATTCAATCTGAACTTTCTCATCTGTAATAATATGTTTCGTAATATCACCACTTAAAGATGGATAATAAATGTTACCACTTTGTTGTTCTAAATATTGCGCTTTTTCATATGACCCCTTTGTTGTTTCTATACTAAATGTTTCATCTAAATTATTTAGTATAGAAACAAACTTATCTCTAAACCTGGATAATTTACTATAAATAGTTCTATGGAATTCAAATAAAATTATAAAATAAATAAATACTATAATGAACATCTCATCTGTTCTTTTCAGTTCCAAAAATTTTAATTTTTCATTATCACTACTGTTATATATCTCTGCCAATTCAAGTAACATTATATATTTGTTAAAGACTTTCTTTATCTTTCGAGGATTAGTAAATTCAATATGTTCTAAAAATCCGTCCAAATTCCTTACTTTAGTATAGTCAACACCAATTCTATTAAAAAAGTCATTAATAACAGGTTGAAGATCATATGAATCTGGCATATTAAATGTAATGTCAAATATCTTTTCAAGATATTCCTCAGCTTCAATAACATTGCTATATCTGAGTTTTATAGATTCACTTACTGCTGTTTTATCTATAGCACAAAAATACACAGCATTTTTTGTATTTGTAAAAAAATGTTTTATAGTAGCTAGTAAATCTATAACCTTGTCTGGTTCACACCTATCTAGGTCATCCACAAAAATCAATAATCTTTTTCCCGTGGTCTCAAAATACTTATCTATCAATTCATTAAATGAGTTATTAAATTCTTCAACTGAATCAAAATAAGATTTTTCTGAATCCAACTTCAACTCTTCCATTTCTTTAATCGCTTCTTGTCCGGCTTTTCCTATTGCAAGTTTTATTCCTAAAACATTTATTTCTGAATTTAAAAGAGTATTTTTAGCGAAGGAAAACATTGTTCCAGCTATAATTTTAGTTTTTTCTGCTAATCCATCGATTAAAGGATTTCTTCCCGAACTTATCAAATCATTCTTAATTTTATCTGATATCAATTCGAATAATGAAAGAGCCAAGTTTAAATCTTTTTCATATTTCCATGCCTGGAAAATTACAGGCTCAAGTGTTGTTACATTATCATATATATAATTAATAGTTGAAGTTTTTCCACTTCCCCACGCCCCATATAATGCAATCATATTATTTACTTCAATGCATTTACCTAGATTATCTAAAACTTTTAATATAGCATTCGCCTTAAAATATGTTCCAAATAAATCAGAAGAATTATTTAATCGATGATCTCTATTGTTATAGAATTTATTTCCCATATACTCCTCCACCCTTTAATAATATAAGTAATATTCTACAAATAATACTAGATTCCTTTCTCCGACTAACTATTCGACTTAATTTTGTTTTTAATTCAAAAAAATCTCACCATATCCATATTTACCTTATGATTTTGTAGAAATCTATTTATTTTATAACCTCATCAATATAATAATTCTCCCCTATAACCCACAAATCCAGCTTTTTTCACTAGGAACGTTATAAATAACTACTATTTTATTATTTATATCTGCTATAGCCTCTCATACTTCGAATGTATCTGAACTTCCTATCTTATTAGTAAGTTTTCGTCTGCATATACTGGTTGTGATGTCTTTTCGTTTTGATATCTTTAATCTCCCTCTCTTTTAACATTATTATTTGATTATTGTTGTGGTGCAGCTGCTACTGGTGTTGCATTAATTTGATTATTTATTATAGCCTCTACTTCCTTACCTTTTTCACATTGAGCTTTAGATGCTCTTCATAATACATGTCTTGCTTATCAACTAATTTATTACAGTCGACGTGTTTACATATTATCTTTGTCATCGATCACCTCTTTCTTAAGTAATAAACGCTCATAGCTATCTACCTATATACATAAATACTTTCCTCCTATATAATGGAATTAATCTTGCATTTATACTGAATCTTACTGGAGGAATTCTATATGAAATCAATCTTATATAAAAACCCTCTCATATCAACAATAACCATAAATATTTTAACTATGATTCTATACATATATTTTATTAATCAAAGAATTACTTCACTCTACTTTACTATAGCGATACCTGGAATTATAGTTGGACGAATTAGACAAAACGGCTATAATTTAGACAGTAAAAAGAGACTACTTATATTCTTAAGTTTTGCTACTTCCATTTGTGTAATAACCATATATGGTTTTTATATTACTCAAGTTAGATTAAATCAAATTCTCGGTAAAACATAAAAAGAGAACTCGTTTAGGTTCTCTTTTTATTTATCATTAAATTATGTGAATAAATTACTTCTTTTCTACTTTTCTTTTAATCATTTCTTTTTTAATCTAATAGTACATAAAAAATAATGCTATGAAAATTTCTTAGCATTATCACCTTTATCTAATTTCTATATCCAAGCATTGAAGTTATGAATTTATTATCTTGATATAAATCATAATGTATAAATTCTCCTCGCTTAGTTTTTACATACCTATTCCCAATACTTTCTTTGTGGGTTAATTTATTATCTATTAATCCACTTGACTCAACAATAGCATCAGGTTTTTCTCTTTTAAAAATCTTAGATATAAATTTCATAGTTCACCTTTTATTTTATTAAATATCATTACTATAATTTTATTAAATAAAATAGAATATATAGCTTGTTCAAAGTAAAATAACTTTCTTTTCCCATAACTTACTTATGTTTATCATTTTTAAATTTCTCGTTAAATCCCTTTATTATCTAATTAACTGAACCTTCTAACTCTTGCTTAAGTTTTTTTACCACAAGTCTTATTTCTTCTTCACTATGTTTAGATCTTAGTGCTTTTATTACAGCCCTTGCTTTAGCTTCTTCAAACTGCTTTATCCCTTCTTCTGTTGTAGGATAATTTATTTGCACTTTAATCTTTGTTCTTAATCGTCCCATATTTATCCCTCCTACTTCATTTTATGAGGGATAAAATTATAGGTTACATTAGAATTTTAAATGAAATCTTCAATAACTTATACTACTTGTTTGTTTCTCTATAGATATCTATAATAAAAACCTTATTCTTACTATTATTAAAAACGCTGATTATCCTTTTAAACTACTAATCACAGCAATTCAATATTAATTTACTTAAACCAATAATAATTTTTATTTTTCTAGAATAGTCATTAATACATAGCTTGATCTGATGCATATTTATACCGATTTTTATCAATGGAATATCTAATTTAAACCAATGCATCATTTGCTCAAATATTACCTAGGAAATTTTTATTATTTTAATTATAATAGTACATTTTTCAGAAGATGCTTTATTTACAACATAGCAATTAGTTGGAGGGATTTTATGATAGCTGCAATATATAGTAGAAAAAGTAGACTCTCCGAAAAAGGTGAATCTATTGAGAACCAAATTGAATTATGCAAACAGTATGGTAACAATCTAGGAATTACTAATTTTCTAATATATGAAGATGAAGGATTCTCTGGTGGAAATATAAATAGACCTGAATTTAAAAAGCTTTTAAGTGACGCTAAGAAAAAGCGTTTTGATTATCTTATTTGCTATAGACTAGATAGAATCTCTCGTAATGTAGCTGATTTTTCTACTACTCTAGAGATGCTGCAGAAAAATAAAATCGAATTTGTAAGTATAAGAGAACAATTCGACACGTCAAGTCCTATGGGTAGAGCCATGGTATATATCTCATCGGTATTTGCACAGCTCGAAAGAGAAACTATAGCAGAAAGAATCAAAGATAACATGCTTGAGCTTGCAAAGACTGGAAGATGGCTTGGTGGCACTCCACCACTTGGTTTCAAATCAGTTCCAGTTGAGTATGTTGGAAAAGAAAATATTAAGAAAATGTATAAACTTGAAGTTGTAGAAGAAGAAATTAATATAGTTAAGACCATATTTTCTTTATATTTAGAAAAGAAAAGCACTTCTACAGTTTCAAGATATCTTTGCTCCAATAATGTTAAAGGAAAAAATGGTGGCGAATTCTCCAGAAATACAGTACTTCAGATATTGAATAATCCTGCATACACTTTTGCAGATGAAAATATGTATAACTATTTTGATAATCTAGGAGCTACTTTATGTAATGATTTTACTGGAGAATACGGCCTCATGGTTTATAACAAACGTGAAGGTGGTAAGAAAGATAAATCGGTGGAAGAATGGATTGTATCAGCTGCCTTGCATCCAGGTATTATCCCCTCTAAACAGTGGATAAAATGCCAAGAAACTTTAAATGCCAATTCAACCAATCCAGCAGTACGTTCCAATACAAGCAAACACTTTTTACTATCTGGATTAGTTAAATGTGGTAACTGCGGTAGTAGTATGTCTACCTGGAGCAACCTAAATAAGAGAACTAATAAACTTGAAAGATATTATAGATGTGAACTTAGGAATAGAGCCAGTAATCGTTGCTCTACTAAGATGCTAAATGCCTATGCTGCTGAAGAAGCTATAATAACAGCTTTAAAAAACATAGACACTAAAAGTTTAGTTAATCTATACTCAAATGATGAAAACTCAGAAACCACTAAACTTGAACTTCAAAATGAAGCTTCAAGCCTAAAGAAAACTCTCTCTTCCAATAATAAAGTTATCCAAGGCTTAGTAAGAAAACTTGCATTACTAGAAGATCCAGATACTCTAAAGCTTATACAAAATGAAATAAGGACGGTGAAAAATGAGAATCTTTCTATTGAAAAAAGACTAAGTGAAATAACCTTAAGTCAGATGACTGCTGAAGACATAGACGAAAAGGTAGGAAATATAACCTCTAATATTAAAACTATAAAACAGTTCTTTGATTATATTGATGATCTTGATGTTAAGAGATCCGTAATTAAAGAAGTTATTGAGAGCATTACTTGGGATAATGAAGTTTTAAAGATTAATCTTGTTGGGGCTAACAGTTCATTAAGTATTTAAGCATAGTTTTTTTAACTATGCTTATTATTTTAATAGTTAATGTTATATTTTCTTGAAATGCGTCAAACTTCCCAATCTTAAATCGAAACTCTTCCATTGACCAATTTATAATTCGATTCCTTCTTTTCGTATCGATTGATTCTCTACTATAGGAATTTGCATTACTGCACCATCGATATTTTTTCCTAATACTATTTCAATCTTCAAAAACTTTCTCAATCGACGAAAAAATGCCATGTGACTATATTTGTCGTAATTTATTTTAGATTGTGTCACATAACATAGTAGTTGTCATAATTTATAACATAAAGTTGTTTTATTTAGAATCTTAAGGAGGCGACTGTATGTATAGAAATAGAAAATCAACCAATAGAATCCGTTGCGTTAATGGACAAATATATTATTCTAAATCAGCTAATGATGAAACTTCAGAATGTCCGGATAAAAAAATTAATGAAAATTGTGACTCAGAATGCAATCCTTGCAAAGCTTGCCCTCCAGGGCCACGAGGACCGAGAGGATTTCGAGGAATACCTGGAGTGCCTGGAGGTATAGTGAACTTTGCAGATTTTTTTGCGCTAATGCCTCCTGATAATGCAGCAACTGTTGGTGTTGGTACAGATGTAAGCTTTCCGCAAGACGGGCCTAATAGCGGTGGAGCTATTGCACGTATTAGTCCTACTGCTTTTAATTTATCCAATATTGGAACTTATCAAGTCTTGTTTCAGGTTAGTGTGACTGAACCAGGACAGTTGATTCTAACTCTTAACGGAGCAGATTTGGCCTACACAGTAGTGGGACGTGCGACAGGAACTTCTCAGATAGTAGGAATAGCTCTTGTAACTACTACATCTGTCAATTCAATACTCACTGTAAGAAATCCTGCTGGCAATTCAACTGCGCTGACTATCACCCCTTTTGCTGGAGGAACAAGACCTGTTTCGGCACACCTTGTTATAACTCAAATAGCGTAAAAAATAAGGTGTTGTATTCAGTCAATATAAATTCACTCTTTAAGTTAGATAGACTGACTTTTTGTCAGTTTATCTTTATTTCTGGTACTTATTCTTGAAAAACTACCTAGCTATGCTTATCATCTATTGGTATATAGTTATCACCATTCATCCAAATCTACTGATTGTTATAATATACAAGAATTTCAGCTTTATTTTCATCGATTTGATGTTTCGTTTAACTGCAAAAATTTATCCTCGTCAACATCTGTAAAGATTTCTTAATAGCATATTTCTATATCTGAATAATGCTTTACACAACGCATTTTTAATCCACTAATCTTCATGTTTATGCCTCATTTACTTTGCAATATTTTAATAATCAGTATCAAATGACCACCCATAATTATTTCTAGTTTTTCATAATTTTTGTATATACAATAAAAAAACAGCCAATAATCTTAGTAACACATCCCAATACCTCCTAAGAATTTTGGGATTCACAGGACAAAAGTTAAAAACTTTAATCTATGTCCTGTGATTTTTATTTGCGTATAAAGCATTTAAGCATAGTTTTATTTAAAACTATGCTTATTACTAATTACTCTTCTCTACTTTTGAAAGCTATCTGCTAGAGAATCAGATAATATCTTGAACCCTTCTACTACAGACCTACGCTGCTCTAATGACATCTTGTTAAAAGCCCTGATTTCTAATTGTTTCATTTCTTCAAGAATAGGTTTTGCAAACTCTTCACCTTTCTCAGTAAGTTTAACTATTTTATTTCTACGATCCTCAGGATTCACTTCTCTAAAGATATATCCATCTTTCTCAAGTCCTGATAAAATTAATGAGACTGTTTGTTTGGGCAAAAGAAGTTTGCTGCATATTTTGTTTTGCGTGCAGCCGTCACTAGAATTCTTTATTATATAGAATACAAATAAAGTTGTATCTTGAATTCCATGCTCTCTAGCCCATACGTGGTATATATTATTTATTTCAAACCATGATTCATAATAGCTTTCTATTAAAGTATCAAACTCTCTTTTATCATTCATTTTTTCTTATGCACTTCCCATTTTTTACATTTAACTTATAATTATTGTGATCTATTAATGACTAACTCCGCTTAAATTTAATCCAACTACTCCTAAAATAATTAACAAAATAGAAATTATTTTCAAAGCACTAACACTTTCTTTAAAAAGCACTACTCCAATAATTGATATTATAACTAATCCAGCTGCAGACCATACCGCATAAGCTACGCTAACATCAATCTTTTTAAGTGCCATAGATAAGAAAGTAAAACATATACCATATCCAATTAGACTACCTAATGTCGGTAATAACTTAGAAAATCCATTTGATGTTTTCATTAAAGTTGTTGCTATAATTTCAAAACCAATAGCTAATATTAAATAAATCCACTGCATGATAATACCTCCTACATATATTAGTCCAGTTATGGACTAATATTATTATAGGATATAAAAATCTTTATTTCAAGGATTGTAATTTTTAAAAATCCGTGCACAACTTTGTTTTTTTACAAGTTAAATAAAAAATCGTATCACTCTTTCAAGTAATACGGTTTTCAAAAATATGTTCAGATCAAAATAATCCATTATAGAAACGTAGCTTAATCAAATTGAGATAATCTTTTGTTTCAATTTTAAAAAAGTAAATCATCCTCTAGGAGCATACATTATTATGATTACACCAATTAAAGCAATAGCTCCTCCAATTAAATCAAATTTATCTGGGACTACATTATCAATCTTCCATCCCCAAAGAATAGATAGTGCGATAAATATTCCTCCATAAGCTGCATAAACTCTTCCGAAATTAGAGTTTGGCGGCTGTAAGGTTGGGACTACTCCATATATTATCAATATTAGAGCTCCAAATATTCCGTAGGTTATACTTTTACCTTCTCGTAGCCACAACCACATTAGATATCCCCCGCCAATTTCAAATATCCCAGCTAATATAAAATAGAAAATAGATTGTACTAACTCCATACTTCCTCCTATGTTTATCTTTTAAATTTTCTTTTAATCACTTATTAGTTTTATTTTTAACCTTTTGTACCATAGCTCCACCATAATTATTAGTGGTATTTGTAGTATTCCAGGTATTGTTACCAAACCCGTTCTTCGCTGGTGAAATCAAAAATCCCAAGACCACTCCCATTGAAAATGCTGTGGCTGCTACAGCTAGAATATCTCTCTTTCTCATAAATATCTCCCCTTTTAACCAATTTAAAATCACCTTGTCCAAATATTTTAAATAAGATATAATTTAGCATTATAAACTCACTCATCAACTTATACCATATCTTTACAATACAATTATATCATCTTTTCAAAAGCAACCCTTTTGTTTTTGTCTTCTAAATAAATTATTCCACAATACTGAAACCCATTTTTCTTTAGTAATCTCTGCATAGATAAATTTTCTACATGTGTATCTACTTTGATACTATTAACTCCTCTACTATGACAAAGCTCTTCCACATTTTTAATAATGATAGAAGAAAGTCCAAGTCCCTTACATTCATTATCCACTGCTATTCTATGTATCACTGCAAAAGCATCATTGCTTAACCATTGTCCTTCATAAATTTCATCATAAGTTTTCTCTCCATCGAAAGATATGGCTGCAGTACCAACTATACTATCATCCTTTAAAAGTACGTAGCTATGCTCATTAGCAATATCATTTTTAATTACCACCTCATTTGGGTAACCATTCTGCCATTGATCTATTCCATTTTGTTTAAAATAAGCTTGTGCCTGTCTTATAATATTCATTATACTGCTTATATCTGCTTCAACTGTCCTACGAAATTCCATTTATACTCTCCTTCTTCTTCTGCAATTATTTATATAATGTACTATAATCACTACAACTTCTATATATTGTGCATAAAATAAATAGGTTTTATAGATACCTTGCCTTCTTAAAATCTTATATAAAATTATAGCATATGTATTTAGAATTCTGCTTCTAGTAAATATAAAAATATTAATTATTCCTAGTCTTTTTAATCACTTTTATATTATAAGTAACATTATTATGTACAACTAGCATCATGTTCTATATAATATACTTATATATAAAGGTAAATTATTACAAATAAATTACGTTATTGGGGGCTAAAAATGCGTAAAGCAATTATTCTAAGTCTTATACTTATATGTATTGGGGTTACAGCTGGTTTCTTTCAAAAGAATTGGTATCTGACTGTAAAAATATGCGGAATTTCTGGACTAGCATGTATATCTATTCCAGGATTTTTAAACGGTGCATTTAATGGATTTATTAAAGGCTCTGGTATTAGTAGTGACAGGCATATATCACATCCTTTTTTAGATACAAAGAAAGATAATCTAGTTCGGGATAAAATAACTAACTTCTTAATGGTTATTGGTGGACCTAATGTAATAGCTGCAATTGTGGTATATGTATTAACCAATAAGAAATAACTCAGGTAATTTAAAACTGACATTATAACTATTGCTAAGGAGAATAAAATGAATAAATTAAAATTTAAATCTTTGGGAACCATTTTTATTATTGCAATTGCATTGATTGTGTATGCCTACTTTCTAGCTCATATTGCAACAAGACAAGATAATGCAACCATAATAAAAACTGGAAAGTATTATTTTAAGCTTGACTTTGTTGGGGAATCAGGCATTAAGCATCCTGTCTATGATATTTCATTATCAGAGAAAGATACTAAAAAGAATATTCAAGAAAACAAAACCAATGAAGAAAGTCTTTTTGGTTTTCATAAGAATATTTTTCTAATTAAAAGCATGAGAATAACATCTATATTTACTGGTTTTATCTTTATACTAATCACAGCCTTTATTTTTACAGTTATATATGATAAACAATTAAATTTGAGTAAAGTTGAAAAGAGAAAACTATTACCATTTGTAGTTTGCTTTTTAATAATATGCACTTCGCTATCCGTATATAAAATAAATGAAATTAAAAAATTAGAATCTGATTTAGTAGTTTACTATAATTCAATATAGTTCTACTAAAGGGTTCCTCTAAGAAAATTTAATTTATGCTTTTTGGAGAATCCTGGTATCTGAGGATTTTCGTGCATGTTTAAATTAATAGTTGAAGTTGGAACCCTACTGGTCAAAACATATAATATTTTATTTGACAAAAATATTTACTATATTGGGGGCTAAAACATGACTAAAATATTTAGAATTGCAATTGTACAAGAAACTCGTGATCCGTATAACATGACTTTAAATACAAATAAAGGTTTAAGCGCAGTGAAAAAAGCAAAAGAGCTTGGGGCTGATCTTGTTTTATTTCCTGAATGCTGGATTACTGGATATGAGTTTCCTAATGTAGATAAAAATCTTTCTACTAAAGAAATTATGAAAACAATAGAATTTGAGGAATGGAACAACTTAGCTATTGATGAAAACAGTGAGCACATACAAACATTTTGCAAGGCAGCTAAACTCCTAAACATCGGCATTGTAATTACAGCCTATACAAAAGGAATCAAAAAACCACAAAACTCTGCATTTGTGATAAATAGAAGTGGTGAAATAATAATGAAATACAGTAAGGTACATACTTGTGATTTCGCAGACGAAAGAATGTTAGAATCAGGAGATGAGTTCAAGGTATGCGAATTCGAAGGAGTCAAACTTGGAGTAATGATATGCTACGATAGGGAATATCCTGAAAGCGCAAGAATATTAATGCTTAAAGGTGCAGAATTAATACTCGTACCAAATGATTGTGAATCCATGAAGCCAAGAATTCAGGCACTATCCACTAGAGCTTATGAAAATATGGTTGGAGTTGCTATGTCAAATCCTCCAAGAAAAAATGCCGGTTGCTCCTGCGCTTTTAGTCCAATAACTTGGGATGAAGATGGTATACCTATTGATAATATAATTACTCTTGCAGATGCAGAAACAGAAGATGTTTTTCTAGCAGAATTCGATTTAGAAAAAATACGCACCTATAGAAATCGTGAAATGATGGGTAATACTTTCCGTAAGGTAAGAGCCTATTCTGAATTATTGAATGATACTATAAAAGAACCATTTAAAAGATAATAAAATTATAATTGAGGGTGAGAATTAATGAGTACTTCAGACTTTCAAGTCAATAGCCTAAAATATAAGATAGGTAAGGAGATTTTAGTAAATGTTTATTCAGAAATGTAAAAACTGCTCTAAAGAGTTTACGTTAAAAACTGTCCTTAAATCAGTTTGGGTTGAAGGCTATAGCAAATCAATAAAATGTGACCACTGTAATACAAAGCATTACATTAACATGACTTCTCGTATATTTATCGCTATACTTATTGGTCTCACTATTATGCCTATGATAAAGCACATACCTAATACAATACTGTACGCTTTACTTATTATAATAACGTATTTTTTATTATTAATACTTACAACTCCTTTCATTGCTAGATATCATGTTAAGAAATAACTTCCTTTAAATTATTTTATAAACCAAGGAGAGTTTACTTATGCTTATAAAGAAATGTGAAAGATGCGGAAATAAAATTGGCTGGCTAAAAGTATTTATATCTATAATGAGCGGGTTTAGGAATATAAGGTGTGATGAATGCAAAACTGAATATTATATAATAGCAAGCTACCGTCTAATAATTGTTCTAGGCGCATCTTTTCCATTATTTATTAGGGATCAAATACTAAAAGTATTTAGTCCACAATTTTACTCTATTCTAGCTATTATATGGCTCCTTTTTATAATATCACTTTCTCCTTTTTTGTTAAGAACTTATGTAAAAAAACGTTAATTTTATAATATTTTATTAAATATGAACAATACAATCAAATATCAGCGGAGGAATATATGTATTTTAAAAGAAAAAGGATACTTACAACTTTAGCTGCTATAATATCAATATTCATTGTCTCATCTATCATAATAATAAAAGCTACGATAAATAACTATAAAAAATCATTAGATCCAGTTACTTTAATTAATATTAACTGGAATATCAATTTGCCTAAGAATACAGCTGCAGTTAATGTTTTATCGGATGAAACAGGAGGTTTCACCAGTGATGGCATAAAACTTACTAAAATAAATTACACCAAAGATCATTTAGATGAATTAAATAACAGTTTTAACTTTTCATCTTTTGACAGTTTAGCACTTGATAAATTTAATTTTCTTGCAAAATCAATAGATAATAAGAAATCCATTAATGAAATAACAGACTTGATTGTAAATGATAATTCAACACTAAAATATAAAATAATAGAAAAAGGATCTTCATTTCTACTTACTCTAATAAGCACTAAACCATCAGATACATTATCCTTATACTGCTTAGAATATAGGTTATAACTTTTTAAAGGAGGCTCTATATGAACCATATACTTGCATCTATGATTTCAATTTGCATTTTCACGCTAATATTATACTTTATTTGCTCTAAATTAAAGTTTGACCTTTGGCTTGATAAAAGTAATGCACGAAGAATCACAGCTATTTTCTTAACTTTTATGATATTTGTGGGCGTCCTTGGAGGAGCCAGTGAATCTCACATTACTGGCATTTACTATTCAATTGCAGAAGGTATATCATACTCGCAGTTTATTGTAGTAATATCTTTTATAACCTCTAGGAGATCTAGGATGAAAAAATAACTATATCTCTACAGATTTTTGAATAAAAACTTCTCATCTAATATTTATCTGATTATTAATGTATAATTATCTAGATAACCTAATAAACAATTTAATTAATAACATTGCATATTAGGGTGAATAGTTATATGAAGGAGTGTTTATATGAAGACATTTAGAAATCCAGAAAATATTCATGCACCTCTGGCAGCTTATACTCATCAGGTAGAAGTGTCTGGTCAAGAACGTTGGTTAGTTCTATCAGGACAAATAGGAAAAGATATAAATGATTTTATTCCTGAAGATCCAATAAAACAAATAGAACTTGCAATGGAAAACATAAAGCTAAATCTTAAAGCCGCTAATATGGATACAAAAGACTTAGTTAAAATAGTTTTTTATATGGTGGGAGATATAGATAATGCACAACGTCGCGAAGCAATTGCAAAGGCTTTAGGCGATCACGAGCCTTGCATGACTATGCTTTATGTAGCAGGTCTAGCAAGTGCAGCTCTTAAAGTTGAAATTGATGCTTGGGCATGCTCTGATAAATAATCTTATTATTTAAGATTAACTAAAATATACATTCAAAATTCATATTGTATACTAGCATTAATTCTAAAAAGGCAGCAATCTTAATAAAACATAAGGTTTCTGCCGTTTGTATTTCTTTATTGTTTTCAGGATCACTATTTCAAAGTTTAATCTGCACCTATCCATAATATAGAAATATAATTTTTGTCCTACAGAGTATATAATGATAATGCTCCACCTGTAACGTCAAAAATAGAACATAATGGTATAGCCCCATAACTGTGTCTTGCAACTGTATTTTTAAACTTTACCCACAGTATTCCATTACATAAGCCATATACAGTATCAGTTGAATATACGTTTGCTGTATTGTTTATAACATCAAAATTTAATTGTATATTTATCGGGAATGTATTTCCTGTAATAGATTTTATTGCAGCTTCCATATCTGTATTACAACAACATTCAGGAGTAGTACAATTATAAGGTGATGGCGGCGTAGTATTAGGCTCATCATTGAATGTAATGAATATTACATTGCACAATGATACGTACACTGTATTACCTTGATTTAAATCTGTTATTATCACAACATCACCATTTGGTTCAAACCCAGCTATCGTACCTATTTCCACTGTATTAAAAGACACTAATGATACAGTCTGTGCAGGATTTGCTGCAAAAATTGTATCAAGAGCATATTTCACGGCAGTTTTACAACA
>NZ_BMBA01000002.1:306286-672207 GCF_017312485.1 Clostridium zeae
CCTGAAGGTCCTCCAGATGGTCCTGTAGCACCAGTTGGACCTTGTGGTCCAGGAAATCCTCTTGGCCCTCTTGGTCCTGGAGGACCTCCAGATGGCCCTGTTGCGCCTGTCGGTCCTGCTGGCCCTCTTTGTCCCTGTGGTCCTCTTCTTCCGGGAACTCCTGGACATCCTTTCGGTCCAGGAGGACCTTGTGGCCCTGTAGGACCAGTAGGACATTCACAATGAGGTTTCTTTTCGTAACAATTGTAGTTATGATAACTTTCTCTAGTATTCATTTCTGCATCTTTCGCCCCTTTTCTGCATATTTTACCAAGTCTGAATATAATATGATTTATATATATATTCAGTTCTACTTTTCTGATAAAGCGGATTAAAGTTTTATCATTTTTTGTCGCAAATAATCATTTTTTAATATTCAATATCATCTATTTATGTAACAACAGGTCTAGCACGCCCAACTTCTTAAAATTGAGATTGATGTTTGGACTTGTACTAATAAATGGTTGTATTATTTAAGATCAAGCAAAAAATGCATTTAAAATTTACATAATATACCAACATTAGCTCCAAAAGGCAGAAACCTTAATTAATATAAGATTTCTGCCTTTTGGAGTTCTGTATATGTTATATGATAATAATCAATATTTTTAAAATATGACTTCTAATAAATAGAGGTAGCTTACTTTAATGCCTTTTTTACATAATACATATTGAAACCTTCAGGGGAGTTTTCTATAATACTAAAAGTTTCATACCCTAATTTTTTATAAAAATCTAATGTATGTACAGTTTGCAAGTATGCATTAGAAACTCCTCTTTTAATAGCTTCTTTCTCAACTTCAAGTATCATTTGCTTGCCGTAGCCTTTTCCTCTATGTAACCTATCTACCCAAAGAGCATTAATATATAACCAGTTTGAATTATGATTTCCTTGAAGCCCTCCGATGACCTTACCTTCATCATCCTTTATTAAAATGCTAATTGGTATATTCTTCTCTGAGCTTTTTGATAAGGCATACTCTGTTAATCCATTCTCAATTATTTTCATATCCTCGTCTTTTAATTCAGCTTCGATATATAATTTACTATTCACAATAAATCCTCCGCGTTCCCATTTTTCATTTAACCATGAAAATACTTATTTAAGTAATCTTTTGTGATACTATAGCTTAATATAATAGATTATATCATACTTCCTAGATATAATTTATTTCTACAATTGTGGCTATAATAACTTAGAAAATAATTATCAATCAAACCTGGAGGAATTAAAATGCTTATGATTTTATTTCATTTCCTATTTAAGCCTTTAGTAATATTCTTTGTACTTCTTATGCTAGTAAAGGTCACTGGTAAGAAGTCTTTATCTCAAATAACCTACTTTGATTACATATCGGGAATTACCATAGGTGCAATAGCTGGGGCCGCAAGCATTGATAAACATACAGATTTAATTAAAGGTATTATTGTACTTATGATCTGGATTTTCATCCCTATGATTATGTCCTATATAGAATATAGAAGCTTTAGTTTTGAAAGAAAAACCGTTGGAGAGCCTTTATTTCTTATAAAAAATGGAGTTGTGGCTACTTACAATTTGAAGAAAGCAAAATACAGTATAAATGACTTACTTATGCAGCTTAGAAAGAAGGATGTATTTGATCTAACTGAAGTAGAATTTGCAATACTTGAGGTTGATGGAACAGTGAGTGTTCTAAAAAAGGCTCCTTATTCTAAGGTAACTCCTCAGGATCTAAATATAAATCCTCCTTATAAAGGGCTAACCTTGAGTTTAATAATTAATGGAATTATTGTTGATTCAAACTTACACCTTGCAGAAAAAGATAAGGCTTGGTTAGAAGAAGAGATAAAGAAAAATAATATTACTAACATAGAAGATGTACTGTATGCTGGTTATACTTCAGTTGGAAAGTTAGAGCTTGTTACAAAAAACACTTCAAACACTGCAACTTAAAAGGTCCAATAGCTAAAATACTATTTAATTTCGATTCTAATAAAATACAACAGCTTATACAAATAATTACTCCCCCTCAAAATCTTATATATTATATTGAACTTTTATTAATCTACTGATAAAATTAACATTATGCTAAACGGCAGGAACCCTTGAAATCACAGGGTTCCTGCCGTTTGTGTTTCTGCACAGGTTGCAGACAAGACTATGCAGCAAGTATTATCCAAAAGCGTCGATATAGGTTTCAGTGGGCCTGAGCAAGTTGTATACATCTATAATCAAAAGAGAGAGGACTACCCAATTGTATTCGCTCAACTTACTCAAAAAGATGGCTCTTTCTTAGTTGGAAGAACTGAAGACAAAAACTTCACTTGGGAATCTGTGAAAGGTAAAACTATTATAGGTGGTCGTCCTGGCGGTGTTCCTGAAATGGCTTTAGAATATGTTTTAAGAAATCATGGTCTTCAACCTGGTAAAGACGTCAATGTTGTAACAAATATAGCTTACACTGCAACTGGTGGTGCCTTCAAAGGTGGAACTGGCGATTATGTTGCTCTTTTCGAGCCTACAGGTTCTATGCTTGAAAAAGAAAAAGCTGGTAGTATAGTTGCTTCTGTTGGAGCATCAGCTGGAACATTACCTTATACTTGCTTCTATGCAACTAAATCATATATAGAAAAAAATCCTGATATAATAGAGAAATTTACCCGTGCAATAGTAAAAGGTCAGCAATGGGTAGAAAAGAACAGTGACGCTGATGTTGCGAAATCAATCATATCTTTCTTCCCTGGAACAGATCAAGATATACTAACTAATGTTGTTAAAAATTATAGATCTATTGATGCTTTTGCAAAAGTTCCTACAATGAAAGAAGAAGACTATACTAGACTTTTAGACATAATTCAATCTTATCAAGCTAGTTTAGTTCCTTCAAGACCTGCATTTGATAAGATAATTGACAACTCCTTTGGAGAAAAGGCATTAAAAGATTTATCTAAATAGTATTTAATTTTTATTGTCACGGATATTTTATGCTTCAAGATGTATACTACTTCACTCTTTATGTCTTTTCAATATATCCTAAAATCTATAAGATGTATTGAAAAATATATAATATTATGAAGTATGCATCAGTATATCCGTGACAAATTTTTAATAGGTGGTGAAAATATGGCACTTCTTGAAATAAAAGATATCTATATGAATTTTCATACTCCTGAATCAGTTATAGAAGCACTAAATAATATAAATATAACTATAGAAAAAGGTGACTTTGTAAGTGTTATTGGTCCTTCTGGTTGCGGTAAATCAACTCTTCTTAATATAATTTCTGGTTTACTAAAGCCCTCTTCTGGAGAAATATTGTTCAATGGTACTAACTCTCGATCAAATCAAGACATTGTTGGTTATATGTTTCAAAAAGATAATTTATTCGAATGGCTTACACTTTGGGATAATGTTACTCTTGGTTTAAAGATAAAGAAACTCATTAATAAAGAAAATATTGAAAAGGTTGATTTATTATTATCTCAATATGGTTTATCTAAATTCAAAAAAAGCTATCCAAGTCAACTTTCTGGTGGTATGAGGCAAAGAGCTGCGCTGATTAGAACGCTTGCCTTGGAACCAGAAATTTTGTTACTGGATGAACCATTTTCTGCATTAGATTATCAAACAAGATTAAAGGTATGTGATGAAATTTTTCAAATAATTAAGAAAGAAAATAAAACTGCAATAATGGTTACTCACGATATTTCAGAAGCAATATCTACCTCTTCAAAAATAGTAGTACTATCAAAAAGACCTTCTGTAGTAAAGAGAGAACTATTTCTTGATTTTAACGAGAATCTTACTCCTCTTCAAAGACGTGATGAAAAACAATTTAGAGAGTATTTCAATATTACATGGAAGGAGTTAGATCTAAATGATGAATAAAGAACAAGAACATGAATTATATCTAAAGAAAATAAAATTTGCTAAAATAAAACTTGCTGTTGTACGAGTATTAGTTTTAGTCATCTTCTTAGCTCTATGGGAAATTGCAGGAGATTTAAAATGGATAGATCCCTTCCTGACTTCAACCCCCTCTAGAGTTGTAAAATCAATAATGCAATTTTACGGTGAAGGTACTCTTATAAAGCATATACTTGTTACCTGCTACGAAACCATTTTAGGTTTTGTTTTAGGCACAGTTTTAGGTACCATTATAGCTATTGCATTATGGTGGAGTGATTTTGCTTCTAAGGTAATGGAGCCTTACCTTGTAGTCCTTAACGCATTACCTAAAGTAGCACTTGCCCCTATAATAATATTCTGGGTAGGAAATGGTATTACTGCTATTATAGTAGTAGCACTTCTTATTTCAATAGTAGTAACAATAATGAGTGTTTTTTCTGGTTTCCAGGAAGTAGATGAAGAAAAGATAAAATTAATGAAGACTTTTGGTGCAAATAAAGTTCAAATGTTAACCCATTTAATAATGCCTGCATCTATTCCTACAATGATATCTGCTTTAAAAATAAATGTAGGTCTCTCTTGGGTAGGTGTTATCATGGGAGAATTCTTGGTTGCTAAAGATGGTTTAGGCTTCCTAATAGTATACGGTGGTCAAATCTCTCAATTAGATATGGTCATGATGAGTATAATAATTCTTTCAGTTATTGCTTATATAATGTATAAAATTGTATCAATAATAGAAAATATTGTTAGAGTTAAGTATTGATTGTTTGTATTCCCCCATAAAAATAGTATAATTAGCATATTACTATTTTTATGGGGGAATTATTATGGGTGAAAAAGTCAGCAAAAGTTTTCCTAAGGATTTAATCTTAATAGTTATCATATTAGGAATTATGTTCTTTGTAAATCCTGCAATCGGAAGTATTTTGTTTTGGATGTATATCATATACAAAGGCATCACAAACCGTGATATGTTATCTGCTTTTATGGCAAATAGAGCTTACCGTAATTACCAATATTCAAAGGCTATAGATTGGTATAAGAAAGCTGCATTATCAAAGGTATCAAAAGCAAAAATAATTGCTAATTACGTTTTTTTAGAGCTTAAGCATGGAGATGTAAATGAAGCAGATAGAGTCTTTATTAAAATAACCACTGAGAGACAGTTCAAGGAAAAAGATTTTCAAAATATTAAGATGGCTAAAGCATTAATTTATTGGAAGAAGAACGATGTTGACTCTGCTATAAAAACTCTGCAGGATCTATCTGAAACACATAAAACTTCTACGATTTTTGAGACCCTTGGGTACTTTCTAATCAATAAAGGTGATTTGAATAAAGCACTAGAATTTAATGAAACAGCTTTAATTACATATGGCAGTAGTTCAATCATAAAAGCAAATCTAGGTGAAATATACTATTCCCTTGATAACTTTGAAAAAGCTAAAGAATTATTTACTCCTTTAATAGATGATTATGTTAATTTTTCAGAGCCTTATTACTATTCTGGTTTGATTCTTGCAAAAGAAGGAAATAAAGAAGCTGCAACAGAACTTTTAAATAGAGCTTTATCACTAGAGGAATCTTTTTTAAGCAATTTGAATAAAGAAACAATCAAACAAAAGCTTGAAGAAATTTCTAAGGTTTATTAAAAGACAAGATTTCTTGTCTTTTTTTCATTATCAACCTGATTTTCAAAGTATTCAAGAGTAAGTGTCCAAATTGTATCTATAGTTATCTTTAACGGCAAATGAAATTGTTTACTATCTATTATTAAGTCACATTCCGCAGTTTACCTTCCTCTAAAAAAATGCTAAATTATAATAGTGTATTTAAGGAGGTGTAATCCGTGAAATTATTTAGAGAACTACTTATAATTCTAGTAATATTTTTTATAGGGGAATTTATCTCAAAAACCTTTAATCTTCCGGTGCCTGGCAATATAATCGGAATGCTCTTATTATTAGTTTTACTGTTAACAAAAGTTATTAAACTTTCATACATAGAAACCATATCTAACTTTTTTCTAGATCACTTGTCTTTTTTCTTCATTCCAGCTGGAGTGGGCTTACTCACTTCAATGGATGTTCTAAAAAGCTCTTGGGGAAGAATACTGATTGTTTGTATACTAAGTACAATAATTATGATAGCTGTTACTGGTTTCGTAATTCAGCTTGTGACAAAAATTATGAAAACTAATTAAGGAGTGTAATCATGAATATTTTCACTAACAATGCTCTATTTGGTATAGTTATATCTCTTATAGCTTTTGAAATAGGTTTACTTTTATACAAACGTACAAAATTCCCTTTATTTAATCCACTTTTAATAGCTATTGCTTTAGTAATAGGATTTTTACTACTTTTTAAGATTGATTTTAAAACTTATAATCAAGGTGGACAATTTATAAATATGTTTTTAGGACCAGCTACAGTAATTTTAGCTGTGCCACTTTATAAACAAATCAAGCTTCTAAAAGCTTATGGTCTTCCTATATTCATAGGTATATTTGTAGGAAGTGCTGTTGGAATAATAAGCATAATTTTATTATCTTATGCCTTTAAATTAGATCCAGTAATAATAAAATCCTTAGCCCCTAAAGCTGTTACAACTCCTATCGGTATGGAGATAAGCAATGAACTTCATGGCATTGTGCCTATTACAGTAGTTGCCATCGTTATTACAGGAATAATTGGTGCTATGATAGGTCCATTGATATGTAAAATCTTTGGAATAAAGCATAAGGTTGCAGTTGGTGTATCCTTAGGTACTGCCTCTCACGCAGTTGGAACCTCTAAGGCATTAGAAATTGGAGAAACTGAGGGTGCCATGAGCTCACTTTCCATTGGACTAGCAGGACTCATGACAGTTTTCCTAGCACCATTTATCTATAATATTCTTAGCGGCATATTACATTTTTACAAGTAGTTAATTATATACAACTTTAAATTCCTTACTAAAAAATATAAATCCTATGATACTTTCAAAACCTCTATTTAAAATAGAATTACTTTGAATTTATCATAGGATTTATTTACTTTATTTAGTTTCTGCTAAACCATATGTATTTTTAACATCCATTAGTTTTTTATATATTAGATTTATATTACTTTGTTTTTTTACTCTAAATATATTATTTTTTGTATAGTCCTCTAACTTGCCCATGAAATTTGATGGTTCTATCTCTTTTTCATATACCATTTTCAATCCTTTTTCCCAACTTGCAGTAAGTGTTGGATTAAGCAAAGATGGTATGGATGAGCTTATAACTTCATATATCATCTCACCTTTTATTGTTGGTGTAAGTATTTGTGTCTTAGAATTTACCATGAGATAATTAATATTTATTAGCTTTTTTATTATCTCCGCTCTAGTAGCTGAAGTCCCAATACCAGAACCTTTTATCTGTTCCCTTAATTCATCATCTTCTATTAGTTTACCAGCATTCTCCATGGCGATTATCATAGAACCTGACGTATATCTCTTTGGTGGGCTTGTTTCTCCTTCTTTAATAGAATACTGACCAATTTTAAGTTTGCTGCCCTTTCTTAATTCGTTAATCCAAACAAAGGAATTTTCTTCTTCTTCTTTGTTATCACTTTTTAATATTTCTAAGTATCCTTTTTCTATACAAACCTTAATACTTTTAAAAAACTTTTCTCCCAATATATCCGCTGTTATAGAAACCTTAGAATATTTTGCTGGAGGGAAGAATATGCTTAAAAATCTAATAACTACTAGTTCATATATCTCACGTTCAAGCTTACCTAGTGTTCTTATAGCTCCTTCGCCTTCACCAGTTGGGATGATTGCATAGTGATCTGTTATCTTTGAATCATCAACATATTTACTTTTACCAATGTCTTTAGTCCAATTGTTCTTCATTATCTTAACAGCATTATCTGCAATACCTGGATTATATCCAAACTTAGTAAGCTTATTTATTGTCTTTGATATTTCTTTAGCTACTGCTGATGATATAACTCTCGCATCTGTTCTAGGATACGTAAGCATCTTCTTTTCATATAGCTTTTGAACTACACCTAGAGTTTCATCTGGACTTATCTTAAATTTTTTCGTACATTCATTTTGTAGTTCTGCTAAGTTAAATAAAAGCGGTGCATATTTTGTCTCTTTAGTTTTTTTAACTTCATCAATCAAAGCTAACTCTGCTGGTTTCAGCATTTCTACAAGCTCTTCCGCAGTGTTCCTAGCTTTGAATCCACTATCATTATACAAAAGTGGTGATTCATAATACTTAGAGCCCTCTACAGCTTTCCATTCAGCATCAAAACTTTTTTCTTCTTTCGCAAGATCTACGCTTACTTTATAGAAACTAGTTTTTGTAAAGTTTCTTATTTCTCTTTCACGATTTACTACTATACCTAAAACACAGCTCATTACTCTTCCTACTGCAATTACAACTCGTTCCTCCGATAAAACTTCCGAGATCTTTCTACCATACATTAAAGTAAGTAATCTTGAAAAATTTATTCCTAAGAGAAAATCTTCCTTAGCTCTAAGATATGCTGAGGCAGCAAGAGAATCATATTCTTCAAGGGGTTTTGCCTCTTTAATCCCTCTTCTTATCTCTTCCTCAGTTTGTGAATCTATCCATACTCTTTTTTTTGTTTTACTAGGCGCACCAGCCATTTGATCAACTAATCTATATATGTATTCTCCTTCTCTTCCGGAGTCTGTACATACGTAAACTACGTCAACATCGTCTCTATTTAAAAGCGAAGATACAGTATCAAATTGCTTCTTTACATTAGGTATAACATCATATTTGTATTCTTTAGGTAAAAAAGGTAACTCCCCTAGATTCCATCTTTTAAATCTAATATCATATGCTTCTGGATAACACATTGTAACCATATGTCCAACACACCAGGTAAAAATAGAATCCTGGCCTTCTACATATCCGTCACCTTTTCTTCCATTAACTTTTAATAATTTTATAAATTCCATTGCTACAGATGGTTTTTCTGTAACGAATAAAGCTTTTCCCATAATCAAAATCCTTTCTAAGAAAACAACCTATGTTTTTTTAGGAAGTTCAATGTTCTACTAAGTTTTTTATATAGACATTAAAATATATATTTGCCAATTTAAAAATTATAGTTTCTTAAAAAACAAAAAATATAGCCTCCCACTTAAGAGAAGCTATATTAATTATATACTATTTCAACTATAATTTAAACCTTTATTCATATTTACCTTAGATGGGCAAAATTATAATTCAACTTATAATTTTAGTTTTAAAGTTGTTCATCTCTATACACAACCTTACCATCGACAATTGTATATAGAGTAGTTGTAGCAACTTCGAAAGGGCTTCCATCTAATATAACTATATCTGCATCTTTACCAGGTTCCAAACTACCAACCCTATCAGCTATACCTGCTATTTCTGCCGCATTTATAGTAATTGTGCTCAATGCTTCCTCGAAGGTTAGCCCTGCTTTCATCGCAAAAGCTGCACAAAGTGGTAGATGCTCTATTTGTATAACTGGGTGATCAGTTATAATAGCTACCTTTACACCAGCTTTTGTAAGTTCTAAAGGCGTCTTAAAACTTTTATTTGTCAATTCTATCTTTGTACTAAAAGTCATAGTTGGACCAACTAAAGCTGAAACCCCTGAGTTCTTAATTTGATCTACTATCAAATGCCCTTCTGTGCAATGATCCAAAGTTATTGGAACATTAAATTCCTTAGCAATTCTTATAGCTGTTAATATATCATCTGCTCTATGAGCATGTGCCTTAAGAGGAATCTTTCCTTCTATAACAGGCACCAATGCTTCATATTTTAAATTTATTTCAAAAAAGTCCCCTTTTTCTTCAGCCTTTTTCTTCTTTCCAATATAGTTTTTGGTTTCTGTTAGAGTCTGTCTAAGTAAAGCAGCTGTAGCCATCCTTGTCATTGGCGCTTTCCCTTTTGAATTATATACTCTTTTAGGGTTCTCTCCAAAAGCAATCTTCATAGCTACTGGTTCTTTAAGTATCATTTCATCGATACAATTGCCATGAGTTTTCATTGCTAAAAACTGCCCACCTATTACGTTAGCGCTTCCTGGTCCAGTAAGAACAGAAGTTACTCCAGCTTTAACTGCTTTTCTAAAAGCTCCATCTACTGGGTTTACACCGTCTAAAGCTCTTAGATGAGGAGTTATCGGATCAGTCATTTCGTTGATGTCATGACCTTCGAAGCCCATATTTTCTTCTTCTCCTCCAATATGAGTGTGCGCATCAATCATACCTGGTATTACATAACCACCTTTAGCATCAATAACCTCTTCCTCTAAGACAGCTATATTTTCCGCAACCTCTACTATCTTCCCATCCTTTATGAGAATGCTTCCACATTCCAAAGCTTGTCCAGCCATAGTGAAAATCTTACCATTTTTTATTAGCATATTACCAACTCCTTATATAATTTTATTTGAACTTATTTTTCAATAAATAACTATATTAAAGATAAGTGTTTAATCCTCCGAGGCTTTAATAAGCTTAACACTTATTTGCAACAATATTCTTAAACACAGCCTCAAATTATAATATAAATAATCCTTATAGAAAATTTTGTAAAGCATATAATAATATTTTACCATATATTAAAAATAATTAAACGTTAAAATAATTAATTTACTTTATACGCAAAAAAAGAGGAGCAAATGCTCCTCTTGATTTATTACTTAGCAGTAGGATCTGTTAACTCAACTTTGTAAAGATCATAAGTCCAGCTTCTGAAAGCTGAAATTTCCATTCCTTTTACTCTTGAACTTACTCCCCAAACTTGTTTTGGATTAACTATAAATAGATAAGGAACTTCATCATTTATAAGCTTAGCCCATTCTTGATAAGCAGTCTTTCTTTCATCTTGCTTAGTAGTTCCTAAACCTTTTTTAATCAATTCTTCAGATTTGTCTGGATGCCAACCAACTGAGTTGTATCCACCTAAAGTATCTTGTGATTTAGCAAATATTCCTGATGGATCTGGATCTATTGAAAGTGACCATCCCATTGCATACATCTGGAAGTCTTGTTTGTCATAAACTTTTTCTGAGATTGTGTTAAAGTCTAACATATCAGTAATAACATTTATTCCAAGTTTTTTCCAATCTTCTTTAACTACAGGAATAAGTGATTCAATCATCTTATTGTCAGATGTAGCTAACCAATGTATTTCAAATGGTTTTCCATCTTTTTCTCTTATCTTTGTACTATCATTCATCTTCCAGCCAGCTTCATCTAATAACTTATTAGCCTTGTCTACATCATATTTGTATTCATTTAGACCAGTTGGATCTACCCATGAAGTTGGTGCATTATGAGTGTTTGCAACACTTGCATATCCTTGATAGTAAGATTGAACGAATTCATCTCTTCTTAATCCGTACATAAGAGCTTGACGAACCTTCTTATCTGAGAACATAGGTAATCTTGTATTTAACCCTATATAGTTATAGTTATTTGCTGAGAATATTTGTTGATCTAAGAATCCAGCAGTTTGAACCATTTTTACAGTATTGGCATTTGCAGTAATTTGGTTTACATCAACTTGTCCTGCTGATAATTCTTGTACATTTGTCTTATCATTAGTAACCTTGTAAATAACCTTAGCTATCTTAGGTGTTCCTCTAAAATAAGTATCATTCTTCTCAAGAGTTACAGATTCACCTTGCTTAAATTCCACAAATTTATATTGCCCTACACCAACTGGCTTTAAGAAACTATCCTTAATTTTTTGTATATTTCCCTTTTCAAAACCATATACTGATTTTGGTAATATACCATAAGCAAAATCATAGATACCAGGACCCTTTACTTCAGTTAATGTAAAGGAAATAGTTTTCTTATCTATTACCTTTATACCTGAAACTGAAGTTGCTGAACCTTCTTTATATTCCTTGTAGCCTTGAAGCTTTTCTACTGCATCTGCTCTTGGTCCATCATATTTAGGATCGCAGAAAGAAGTATAAGTAAATGCAACGTCATCAGCAGTAACTGCATCTCCGTTACTGAACTTAGCTCCATCAACTAAAGTGAAAGTATAAGTCTTTCCATCATCAGAAATCTTCCATTCCTTAGCTAATAAAGGTATTGGGTTACCTGCAGCATCATTTGATATCAATCCATCAAATATAAGATCTGTTATATAGCTATCATAAACAGAATCTGAGTATAGTGGATTAAACTTGCCTTTTGGTGCAACACCACCAACTATAAGTGTATCCTTTCTGTCTTTAGCAACCTGTGGAAGCTTACTAACATCTGTAGCTTTCTTTACCTCGTTTGCCTTAACAGTTTTAGCAGCATCATTAGCTTGCTTAGTATCATCTTTCTTTGTACCACATCCAGTTAGAACTACTGCTCCAGCTAAGATTGTACTTAATAAAGCGACTGATTTTCTCTTCATTAAATTCCTATTCTAATACACATTTCGCGTACTAGAATAGATTCACCCCCTTTTACTTTATATATATATAATCTGAAAACAGATTTTTACTAGATCAAAGGTTGTACAAATAATATTTTTAAATATTATTCATCAAATATTTAAATTATTTAGAAAGTATTAACAAATTTTTAATTCATATATAATATATACCATATCTTCTCAAATAAAACAACTATCTTTATAGAAAGTTTTATTATTTTTTTATTTTTTTGCTTTTTTTACAATAAATTTCATATATGAAAGCGGTAATTTGTTATCGAATTGTCATTTTTATTATTTGTTTATTATTTTTTCACATCTCATTCATTATCCACACAAACAAATTTAGTACACATGCATATAAACACCAAAGTATGTAAGGTAACAAAAGAAAACCTGCAACTCTATCTACTTTAAAAAACTTTATAATTGTAATAAATATAAAAATTATTAGCATTACTAATTCAATAAAAGCAACTCCATACAATCGTAGTTTAAAAAATATTATTGGCCACAAGAAATTTAGTATTAATTGAATAGAATAATAAACCAATGCATTTTTTGTGTTTTTCCCTTGCTTTCCTAGCTCATATATTCTATATGCAGCAATTCCTATAAGAATATAGAGAACAGACCACACAAATGGAAACACACAGCCTGGCGGTGCAAAAATCGGCTTATTAAGATTTACATATAATTTGTCTGCATCCTTAGTAATAAAACCTATTATTAAACCACCTCCTAGTGTAATTAAAATACTTATTATGAGATCTCCAATATTAAATTTATTATTAACTTTAAAAAAATTCATTGCATCCCCCTTATTTCGTTTTTTTATACTATGAAAATTATCACGAAACTATTCCATAAATTTCAGTTCACTTTTTTGAGTAAGAAAGTAACATTTAAATCAAAAAACATTTTAAAAGCCTCCTCTTGTCTATAAGAGAAGGCTTTCAAAATATAAATTTTAATTATAATAAGTACATCTAAAGTTGTATCAGTTCCATATGAAATTTATTTTAAAAACTCCTCTAAGTTTTGAAGCAGAATTTTAAAATACAGTTTTAATTTATGAAGTGGTTCATCAATATGCTCTAGATACTTTAATATTATGTCAACAATTTATGATATTCATAGAGATTAAATATATATATCTGAAAACTCAATATCTACCTTTTCTTTCAACTCATTTATATTAGCATTTTTATATTCTTCATAATCTCCTATATAATCTTTTGTTCTCTTAAATTTTATATCGAATCTATTTCCATAATTAAATGAATTTAATTTGATTTCACCTTCTTGTAGTTCTATTAATGCTTTAGATATAAAGAGGCCTAAGCCGCTGCCTTCTTTCCTACTATTAAGTGAATATTGATTTTTAGAGAACTTATCAAATATATAATTTTGCTCCTCTTCTGATATTGAATCTGAATCATTAAGAATACATATATTCACAAAATCGCTATCACTGGTTATTGAAACAAAAATAAATCCACCAGATTCTCCATACTTTACACTATTAGAAAGTAGGTTTAATATAACTCTTTCAATTAACTCCTTGTCGCATTTCACATATATTTCTTCTTCATCCACATCAAAGGTAAGCTTCATATTAAATTTGTTAATATACTCTATTGTAGATTGTGCTACGTCTTCCACTAAATCTACTATGTTGTATATCTTCATATCTGGAGTTAAATAGCCTTCTGATAACTTATTTGTATCAATAAAATTATTTATAGTCCTTATAAGTCTCAGACAGTTTCTTTTTATATTATCTCCATTTTTACTCAGTCCATTTTTGTTTTTCTCTAATAGATATAGGTCATTTAACTGTAACGCAGAAAAAATAACATTTATAGGAGTTCTTAATTCGTGGGATATATTTGTGTAAAATTGTCTTTTTATTTCGTCATCTTTTATATACCCCTCCAACTCATTTTTCAAATTTTTAATTTTTCCTATATCTGTAACATCTCGTATTAAAACAACACATATCTTGTTATTAATACACTCAGTAGATAAGTCATACAACCTTACACTACCATCAATATTAATAGAAAAATTCATAATATTTTTTTCAAATGCCGTATAAGTACTACTTAAAGAACCTATGTAATCAATAAATTCTCCAAGCTTAAATCTCTCGATTTTCTTGTAATCGCCACAAATAAATTCTAATAGTTTTTTTGCAGACGAATTTATAAAATTTATTTTTTCGTATTCAAAAATTAATATGGAATCTGGTATAGAGTTAATCAATATATTATATTTACTTTTGCTCATCTCCATCATTTTTTGGAGTTCAATCTCTAAATTCATTCTCTTTTTTAATATACTACTATAATGTTTTTGGTCTTTTTCCATCTGCTTAAGTTCCTCATACATTTCACTATAAGTTCCTTGTATGAGGAACTTGCTTATTCCTTCAAAAAGAGTGTAATAGGCTAAATATTTCAAAATATGAATAGTTAAAATTACATTATAATTAATATTATCGTATCTTGTAAAAGTCATCTTAGCTATACTCTCATATATAATCACAAGAGAGAGGTATGCGAGAATATATTTTTTACTATTATTACTTATACTATTACTTCTAAGTATTCCTATAAAAACAAAGCTAAACATAAGAATAATAATAATCCAGTTTAAATTTATAAAAATAGCTCTACGATATGCAATTGAATTCGATTTTGTATAATAGTAAATAATTAAAAGCGACGCAAAAATAGCTATTCCACTGACTAAAAATATTATAACTGCTTTAAAATAGCTTATAGCTTTCTTATTAAAATAAAGGGATAAAATTATAACTAGATGTTCTAACCAACTAGTTATCAACCATATAGGCAAAGTAAAATTTAGCACTTCCTCATACTTTTTCCCATCATTAAATGATAAGATGTGTACTAAATTAACTATACATATAGCAGAAAAACCTAAACCTATATAAGTAAATAGATTATGTCTTCTTAAATTAAATCTATTTATAGACATCATAGTAAGTGAAGCTCCAAAAGTTGTACATAAGACTTCAACAAATTGATGAAAGAACATATAATCCCTATTCTTTTCGTACACCAATATTATAATCAAAAGTAAAGGAATAAACAGTTTAAGCACAATATTTTTATTTTTTATAATTGCATTATCATTCATCTTAAACTAACTCCCTCGTAAACTTTATTACCACTTTTGTTCCTTTATATTGGCCACTTTCAATCGAAACTTGTCCACCTTGCAATTCCACTAAATTTTTCACTACGTATAGCCCTAGTCCAGAGCTTTGATTTGTGGCTATTTTACTTCGGTCCTTTGAATTAAATTTTCCAAAAGCACTTTTCATATACTCACTGCTAATCCCTCTCCCTTGATCGGAGACTTCAATAGCTACTAAAAGTTCATAGCATCTTAAATAAACTTTTATTTCACCTTCATCAGAATATTTTATTGAATTAGATATTAAATTCAATATAATTCTTTCTATGAAATTCCTGTCACAAATTACAAAAATCTCTTCTTCTTCTGTATCGAAAATAAGTTCAAGATTTTTATCCTTAGCATATTCCACCAGGTGTTGTATTGTTTCTTCTATTATATCCACAATATTATATCTTGACATTTGAGGCTTTAAATAATCAAAATCTATCTTTGATGTATCAATTATGTTGTTAGCCAACCTAATCAGAGTCATGCAATTATCTTTATTTATAAGATTATATTTTCTTATCACTTCAAAATCATCATTTTCTAATAAATATTTATAAAGCTGTGTTGCACTATATATTACATTTATTGGAGTCTTCAAATCGTGGGATATAGTTGAGAGGAAAGTCCTTCTCATCTTCTCTTCCAATCTCTTTTGGTTAATGCTTTCCTTCATTGCTTCAAATTTTATCTTTTCTGACACATTACTCAATATTAAAATTGATTCATCTTCATTATTATTTATATAAAATTCCCTTATTTCAAAGTATGCCATTTCCTCATTAATCTCACTAATTCCATCATAATTTATACAATCATCTTTATAAACAACGGTACTTTCATTTTTATACACAATAGATTTTATGCTTTTATTTATAATATCTTTTAAATTTTCAATATTGAACATTTTTATAAATTGGTTGTTCACAAACATTATTCTATTAGTAGAATTGTTAATAATCACCATCGGTAATGGCATTCCATCAAAAAGCATTTTATAATCATTTTCTCTTCTTTCAATACTTTCTCTTATTTTTGCCATAGCCATGTTTTTTAAATAAATTCTTTTATTAAATTCTTCTAACTTAATATTGTGCCAATAAATATCATTGAATATGGTTTTATATGGCTTGTCTAAAAATTTATCTAACAAGCCAGCTCCTATAATTAAGTACGCTCCCAATCTGATTATATTAAATAAGAAAAGAAGAAGCTGCGCGTTTAAAATTAAATACAATAAGTGGATAATAAAAGAAAAGCTTATAGTATACACATAAATAATAAAAAAATTGAATTCATTATTATTTTTATAACTAAACTTTCTAAGCTTCACTATAGGAACTATCAATATTAATATACTTATTGCTTGTGTTATGTACTCAAAACTAGTTGTAAAAATTCCAATTGTAATAAACATATAAAAGAAAGATATTATTGCAAGTAGTGAAAATACATGAATACATATAAGTTTCTTATCGCTATATTTCTTATCTATAGTAGTAACAGCAAGATGTATATAGATACTTTCTGCCAAACTGCATATATCCATATTCTGCAGTACAATATTATAATACTGTTGAACTTTGCTACCACTTGATATTTGCAAAGTTATATTCATAACATTTAGCAATCCAATTATAAAGAATATAATGTATGAGAATAATAAAAACCTAGATTCTGCAAATTTAGTAGTTGTATATAAAATTATCATAAGTTCAAAACATATCATTATAATTATAATATTTATTAGGTATATTACTATGCTAGAGTTTATATTAAAAGAAATAAAGAAAAGAACAAAGAATATGCCAAATACAAGTATGGTTTTTACAAGCTTTTCATGATTTAAATATAGAAAATCTAATGGCCATTTATTTTCATTCATAATATAACCTCCTACAGAATTATTTTATATTAATTATTACAAAATAGGAATATAATTTCTATTTTAACACAAAAGAAATAAAAAAAAGACACAAGATATACTTATTATCTTGTGACATAAAAATCCATATATAATTTACTATTTCTTGTAGCTTCAAGTTCATCATCTTCATTTATATATTTAATAAACCCAGGGTAAAGCTCCACAGCTTTTATCAGGTCTTCAGCTGCTTCATCTATTCTATTTAAGCGTGATAAAAAGCAGCTTCTATTATAATAAAGAAACTCACATTCTTTATTGCTTTCAATTCCCTTTGATAAAACATCTATCCCTAATTCAATATCATTTCTATCCTTATAAAGAATGGCTAGGTTTAAATATCCGTAAGGGTATTCTCTGTTTATCTTAATAGACCTTCTATAATAATTTTCTGCTTTATCAATTATGTTGAGCCTTGTATAGATTACCCCCATATTAAATAAAGCCAAATAATTCTGACTTTCTAGTTCTAAAGCCCTACTAAACATTTTGAATGCTAAATCATATTTTCCTAGTTCCTCATAAGTTGATCCTAAATTAGTATATCCCCAGAAATCGTATGGATCTATTTCAATAAATCTTAGATAATATTGTATTGTACTTTCTTTATCTCCAAAGCTATCATATGCATTTGCTAAGAAAAAACAAGCTTTTCCATACAAAGGATTAATTTCTAGAGCTTTTTTGTAATATAAAATAGCTTTATCATATTCTTCTCTATCATCATAGATAACACCTAGTCCATAGTAAGCTCTTTCTTCTATTTTATCTTTTTCTATTATATCTTCATATATCTCTATAGCCTGGTCCTGCATGCCTAGCTCATCATATATTAATCCGATATTAATTAGGATTTCTATATTAGAATAATTTTCTTGTCTATCTGCTTCCATATAGTGATTTAAGGCTTTAAAAAGTTGCCCTTGGCTATATGCTTTCTCTGCTAAGTTTATGTAATCCATATAACTCCCTACTTCAAATATAATTTATCTTACTTATATTATAACTTATTTTATGCCTAATTTTATATACTTACCCATCTTATATTTCCATAATACATATTTTTCCCTATCTAACTGACTTATATTTTCAAAAAAAACGTCTAAAGCATCTAGATTAAAAAGTCCTTTCATTAAATGACGAGGATAGTTTACTTTTTTTGTATAATTATTTTTAGGATCTATTATAACCACTGACATGTCCTCTTGAACGTAAATGTCCTTACACCTTATATCTATTCTAGTAAAACCAAGCTTTATAAACTCGTTAGTCATATTAAGTAATGATTTACATATTTCTTTGTTAAGCCCGTTATCTTTTATATACTTATCCAATCTTTCTCCACCAACATAGTCTCTTACTATATACAATTCTCCACAATTATGTATGACAGGAAAAAACTTCGAGCCTTTTACTCTTAATAATATATCAGTTTCTTCATCACAAACCTTTTTTTCTCTAAAGATCTTTATTATCTTATTCTCAGGCAAGCTATATACTATCCCATTATGCCCTTCTCCTAGAAATTCTGCTTTCTTAAATTCACTCTCTATCTCATCAGTAAACTCAACACTGTAGTCAATATTTCTGGCCAAACAACTCACATCCTATGATGAATTTTACTAATTTATACGCTTCTATATCAATAAATATTCCATTTTCAAAAGATAAAGAGTCGCTGATGCCATAGAAATTTCTAGATTCAGTTAGTTTGAAAATATATAGTTTACTTTACAGTAAATAATAAAGCCAGCATACAACAAAATTGTAATACTGACTTTTTATAATTAATCTATATTTCCCCTGGTGCAGATGACGGGACTTGAACCCGTACGTAAAACTACACGCGCTTCTGAGACGCGCCTGTCTGCCAATTCCAGCACATCTGCAAATTCAATTGTTAATATATGTCATATTCAAAGTATATTTCATTTATTTTCTAATGTCAACTTTCTGATACCTTCATGTATAAACGCATGTTTATTATATATTTAAATAATTTTTTAATCTATATTATATGATCTTACTTTATTCATTTATACCTACACATTATCATATACGAATAACTCTATACTTGAAATTACATTGAGAAGTTTAGGGATATTTCTTCACTGTATTGGTATATTTATACACTTAAACGTAAAAAAAATCGTTGAAGCAACCTTCTTCAGTGAATTTTTTTGCGCATCTACATTTCCTAATTTATATGAGGAAAATTTGGCACGCGACACCTTCTTCTTTTTTATTCTTTGACTCATATTATGTTCCAGGTTTATTTAACATATTTATCCATAGATATAATTTAGTTATAAATTTCTAAAGAATAAAAAAGAGAAGTATCACTACTCCTCCTTAAAATTCATAAAGTTACTCCAAAATACCGTTGCCCTGATTTTGACACCTATCTCTCGATAGGTGGGTGTCCTCACAATTATATCAATCGCCTAAAATGCCGTCTAAGGGACTCACAGAAAGGTACATATCCACAATTAAATCTTGAACTCCCTTTGTTGTAATGTAGGTTCAAAATAAGAGCTTGACGCATATCCCAGAACATATGAATTATTATGCAAATTTTATGGATATTTTTAATATCCTGTTCTCTATAACTGAATTATAAACTATATGAAAATAAATTTCAATAGTAAATTTATCAAGTTTATATGAATTAATTTATTGATCCAATAGCAGTATTGTTGGTCCTTTTACTACTGGAACTATATTTTAAACTCTAAATTCAAGGATGTCAATTACTTTATTTCATTGAAAAAGCTTATGATTTTTAGGGCAGATATAACTCCTATAATTTCATAGGACAGTTTAATATTAAAAATATCTATTTTTTGTCTCTATCAATAACATCTTCTGACTTTTTAAAAGCATCAGAGAGCTGGTCAGTTGTAGGTGCGTATGGTTGTTCCCATCCACGTTTAACAGCTAATTCTGAAATTGCTGCATGCCCATTAAGAACTTGGCTTAGACTTGATGCGTACATCGCTCTTAACTCTGGTGTAGGACTTGTCAATGTAGCATTAAGATATGCATTAGCAGCCCCCTTTGCACCAGCTAACATATTGCTAACTATAACTTCATCATTCATAACTGTATCTTTCATACCTATTCCTTCTAAAATAGTTGATATCATCTTAGGTCACCTCTCCTTATCTTATTATTTGGTTTTCATTTATAAATTGTTGTATTCCTTTTATTCTGCCTTCTGCTGCTAATATACCAGCTTCAGCTTGTTTCTTTATTTCATCATCATTTATAAAGCCTTGCACAGCTCTTGATACAGCCAATCCATCTCTTTCCAATGTTAATAATGATGTTAATGACATAACTTCTACTTCTGAAAGTTTTCTCATGTTAATACCTCCCACTTAATTTATTTCTTATTTATTGTCTGTATTTTATAGTGTATTAATCATGTAAATGATGGAAAAATTTTATATCCCTATTTGGGATACAAAATTATTTGTATATTAAATACCAAACTTCTCTTTCTTATACATTAAAAAATACAAAATTGAAAAGGCTAGATATTAATATCTAGCCCTTTGATATACTACTTTTTTCTATAGGTTTTTTTCGTAAGATTCTATCATTTTCTTAACCATTTGTCCGCCTACAGATCCAGCTTCTCTACTTGTTAAGTCTCCATTGTAACCTTCCTTTAAGCTAACTCCAACTTCTCTAGAAGATTCCATCTTAAATTTATTTAATGCTTCCTTTGCTTCAGGTACTAATACTCTACTTCTATTTGACATTTTGTATTCCTCCTTTGTAATTGATTTGTTTAAGTATTAGTATTATTTGCGAATATTTCTTAATTAAACTGAAATATCATTGGAAGCTTATCCAACCAATCCCATACATTATCCTAAATTGGTAAACTACCCGTAAATAGATATACATAAATTTAAAACACCCCTCTTTTAAAGGAGGCGTGTTTATTAACGTAATAGGATAAGGTATATTAATTATAATACTTTCTAAAATACTGGAAGACTTACCTTCATAGCATATTTCCACCATAATAAAAATATGGTAATATATAACTATATCACAATCATATAAAAAAGGTTTATAAAAAAGGAGAATATTGTGAATAAGAAGCGTCTTTCAGCAATCCTTATTATACTAATATTAGCAACTGTTGCTATCCTAGGTTTAACCATGATTAACTCTAAAACTAATATATCTTATAAAAACAAATCCTATACTGGAGAGAATGAAAACTGGAGCGTTTCACTTGAAGTTCGTGATAAGCAGCTAGATATAAAAATTACGCCTAAAATTCCAATGGATAAGGACTCTAAAATACAATGCAAAATCAAGACTGGTCCTCATTATTCAAGCAGTGGTGTACTTTACTATGGAAGCACCTTTAAAAACTTCCGTGCATCATTACCTTTGAGTATAGATCCCATTAATTACAAAGATGAGCTTATTGTTATAGGCTATAATAATAATGAAGATAGAATAACCTTAAAGCCGATAAAAGAATAGTTCTTAGTTTTAATTTTATCTAGATAAAATTTCTTATAGTCATCACATGAATCTTTAGCAAAACACAATCTGCATTCATTTTTTCTATTTCATATCAAAAATCATCACATCTCATCAAAAAACAACATAAACTAGTAGTAAAACGATATGAAAGGAGTAAAAAATGTCAAACGATAATTTCAATTTCGATCAAAATGACCTAGATGATAAGAAGATTCCTGAAGAAGGAGTAACCATAAAACATGATAAAGATGGTATATCAATTTATATAAACATTTACAATGTAAATAATCTTGCAAATCAAGGCGGAAATGCTGGTGTTAAACAAGCAGCAGAAACCGGTGGTCAGATCAGTGGAAAAAGTGGACAAAACGCAAATCAAGGTGGTCAGATTGCTGAAGAATGTGGGCAGAATGCAAACCAAGATGGAGAAGTTGAATCTGAAGGCTGTGGCTGTAAGGCTTCTGAAGATTCTACTAGTGAAGAATAATTTTTGTCTGTTATTATCATATTAATCTGAAATGTAATTACTTTAGAGCGATTAAATAAACCTATTTATCAAATAATAAATAGATAAGATTATATCCTCTAAGTATTTGATATAAAAGCACTTCACATCTTCTATAAAAACGAAAAAATCGTACGACACAATCAATCGTACGATTTCTTCATTTTTATTGATTCACAGTATTTTCTTTGGTGCGAAAGACGGGACTTGAACCCGTACGGTCTCCCACACGCCCCTCAAACGTGCGCGTCTGCCATTCCGCCACTCTCGCATATTTTGTTAACAATAGAGGATCTTCAGCTTTTTTAGCTGACAAATACAATTTTACTACTGATCTTTTTGCTCGTCAATAGAAAAATGCCAAGTATTGATTAAGTAGAACAACCTAATAGATCATTAATAACTCCATCAGGTTGTTTTGTAAGTTGCTAAATATGTACAAAATTACTTTTGCATAGCTAAAACTGCATTTAAATTATCAAATGAGTATACTTCCTTTGTTTCAGCATTACCAAAAGCTCCATAAATCTCATTATTCTTATCTACAACTTGGAATTCCAGCAGTTTCTTAATAAGAAGATTATATAATTCTGTGTCTCCTGACTGCTTTGCAATCATAGCTGCAACAGAATATATAGCCGTTGATCTGATATCTGTGGATGGCTTTCCTGTGCTTATATCATACATAGCGTACAGAGCACCATCTGTAACTAATCTTTCTTTTACCCAATTAACAGTGGTTGTTATGTCTCCTCCATCTTGCTTAAGATATAAGGAAGTTATGAGTGATAAAAGCGTATCAGCATCCTTTTGTTCTACAAACCCTTGTTTGCTGACATCATAGGTATTTTTATAAAGTGGTAAATTATTTGATATATATGCTTTACCTATAAGCTGCCTAGACTCATTATATTTATCCTTCCATCTTCTATCTATACTTTTAAGTATATCCATGGTATTTACATCAAGATAACATATAGTAACAGATTTGCTTTTTCCATAACCATCTTTAAAATCTACAGGAAGGTTAGAAGTTATATTGTTCTTTAGGATTGAATCAGATATTTTTATTGCATATTTTCTATAGTTAAATTCTTTCCATCTGTCATACCCATATATTAACACTTTTATTATTCTAAAATCATCTATGGTAGCTGACGTTTCTGCTAGAGTTCCATTGTCTATTCTCCATGCAACAGAATTACTTGCAAGAAGCATTTGATTCATCACTATATTACAGTGTTTATCAAACAGTTCCTTATCGCCTTGCTCTACAGCATACAGCATTATAAGCCCTTCCGACTCAGAAAGCACTGCGTGTCCTTTTGTGATATCCTTGGAACTTGGTTGATCTATGTAATTAGTATATATACCGTTTTTAGAACCAGTCATTTTGCTATTTAGGAAGTTTAGCGTTAACTCTTCCTCTTTAGTAACTTGGGGAGTTGACCATTGTTTATTAAGCTTTATTGGAAGCAAGTATCTAATATTGATTACAGCAGTTATTCCAATAATTATAAAAACAATCAGAATAATTAATAGTATTTTCTTTTTCATCACTTTCTCCTCATTTGATAAGTTAAATAATCGCAAATTTATACCACTTTATTATTAAGCTATCTCTAAAAAGTTTTATTTAACTTCTTAACGTTAACTTATATATAAAGTGGTCTATTTTAAAATTTTGATATGTATAAGAATATTGTTGAAATTAAGTGGTTATGCAGGAGATGCTATATGAGTGAGCTACTAGAATTAAATGATTTTGGCAGATGTAGTGGCGTTAAAAAACTGTACTGTTCGAACGTAGTGAGTTTACAGTTTTAGCCATGGAATATGACAAAATCATATTAATTCTTTGCGTAAGCTCATTAAAGCATCGGATGACTAACCGCTTAATTTCCAACACGGTGCATTAGCAGCATTTAAAGGTTAGTTATATAAAAATTTGTAAATATTATAATTTACTTTAACTTTCTTTAAGTATTTATCTGTTTCCTTAAAGGGTATATATTTTAACGACTTTCCATCACTTGAGTATCTACTATCGTTAAGCCACTTATTTACATTTCCACGACCTCCATTGTAAGCCGCAATTACTAAATCCATATCCTGCAGTTCATCTCTTAAGTTTCTTAGATACCAAGATCCCATATTTATATTGTACTGAGGATCTAATAACTGTGAAGAATCTGAATAATTAATATTCATTTCTTTCGCAGCCCACTTAGCTGTACTGTCAGTTACTTGCATTAGTCCATGTGCATCTTTAAATGAATGTGCATTTGTATTAAAGTTACTTTCTGCCTTTATAACAGACAACACTAATAATGGATCCAAATTATATTCTACACTGTACTTCTTAATTATATCTTTATATTTATATGGATACATTAAATTATAAACACACCATCTAAAACCCAATAGTACTATGGCTATAACAACAAAAAATACAATGTATTTTCTTAATTTCATAACATTCTCCTAAACATATTAGGGCTTAATATCACCACAAAAATTAATTATATTCATTTATATTTTACTTATAAAGTTTTAATATTTCTATCATATCATCTACTTGTTCTTTAGTCTTTATCAAGCTGGCGCTATTATCTATTATAAAATTTGCATATTCCTTTTTTCTATCTAAAGGTAATTGTGCATTTATCCTATTTAAGGCTTCACTCTGACTTAATTTATCTCTTAGCTTTAATCTCGAAAGTTGTGCGTTACTATCAGACCAAACTAATATAACAAAGTCCATTTCTTCATGCATGTTATTTTCAATCAGTGTTGGAGCATCTAAAATCACAATCCCAACACCTTTTTTATTGTATGCATCAAATGAATCATTTATCTCTTTTATAATATAAGGCATTATTATATTTTCATATTTAATTCTTTGCTTAGGAAATCTGAATATATGATTGCCAAACTCTTTCCTTCTAAATTCACCTCTCCAATCAAAAAATCCATCTCCGAAGTCATCTCTTACCTTTATAAGTATTTCTGGATATTTTGAAAGTACATCCTTTGCAATTTTATCAGCATCTATAATGCAAAAACCTGATTCTAGAAGTATTTTAGAAACTGTACTCTTACCAGTACCAATTCCCCCAGTTAACCCAACCTTAATCATAATTTCCTCCTTTATTTAGCATCATACCAACTTTCACCTATATTAATATCAACTTCAAGTGGAACATTGAGACTTACTGCACTTTCCATCTCTTCTTTAATAATAGTTTTAATTTGCTCTAGCTCTTCTGGCACTACGTTTATAATAAGTTCATCGTGTACTTGAAGTATTAATTTACTTTTCATCTTTTTCTCTTTTAATTTATTATATACGCTCACCATGGCCATCTTTATTATATCAGCAGCGCTTCCTTGAATAGGTGCATTCATAGCCAATCTCTCACCTAAGGATTTTACTATCTTGTTAGAAGCAGTTATCTCAGGTATAAACCTTCTTCTGTTGAGTATAGTTGTAACATATCCATCTTTTCCTGCTTCTATAATTATGTTATCCATAAACTCTCTGATCTTTGGATATCTTTCAAAGTATATATCCATATATTCTTTAGCTTCTTTTTTTGTTATATGAAGATCTTGTGAGAGGCTAAAATCACTTATACCGTACACTATTCCAAAGTTTACAGCCTTAGCTCTACTTCTCATCAAAGATGAAACCTCATCTAGCGGAGTTTTAAATACCTCTGAAGCTGTTTTTGTATGAATATCGATATCATGTTTGAAAGCATCAATCATATTTTCATCATTTGCAATATGAGCTAAAACTCTAAGTTCAATTTGAGAATAATCCGCTGAAAGTATAACATCGTCTTTTTCTCTAGGAATAAAGACTTTTCTAATCTCTCTACCCATCTCATATTTTATAGGTATATTTTGAAGATTAGGTTCTGTGGATGAAAGTCTTCCAGTGGTAGTTACTGTCTGGTTAAAGTTAGAATGTATGCATCCATCTTCATCAATAACTGCCTTTAAGCCTTCTATATATGTTGAGTATATCTTTGTTAACTGTCTAAAATAAGTTATCTTATCAATTATAGGGTGTTTATCAGATAACTTTTCTAACACCTCTGCATTTGTTGAATATCCTGTCTTTGTCTTTTTAACTACTGGCAAATCAAGCTTTTCAAATAAAATCTTTCCTAATTGTTTAGGTGAATTTATATTGAATTCTTCCTCTGCAAGTTCATATATAGTCTTTTGACTTTCTTCAATTTCATTTTTAAACTTCACTGATAATTCATCTAATATTTTAGAGTTAACCTTAAAGCCATATTCCTCCATAGAAGAAAGTACTAAGGTTAATGGAAGTTCAACTTCATATAATAATTTTTCCATACCTGCTTCTTCAATTTTAGTCTTTAGATATGAATATAGTTTTTTCATATGAAAACATAGCTTCATATTCATTACAGTATCGTCACCTTTAGGGTCTTCTCCTACATACTCATTCACTAAGGTTAAAAGCGGATAAGTACCCTTGGATGAATCAATTAAATAAGCAGCTAAGGCCGTATCAAAGATAAGCCCCTTCATGTCTATATCTAACTTTCTAAGAGCAGTTAAGAAATTCTTTACGTCGTGACTTATTTTCTTTATACTATCATCTTCAAAGAATTTTCTTATAAGTCCAATTCCCTCTTCATTGTTTATACCTTCAAAAACTAACTCATAATTTTTGTTACTATCTGATATAAATATGTTTTTTATGTTAATCAACGAATATTTACTTATTCCATCTAAATTAAAAGTGAAGTAAACTTCTTTTCCTAAAGCTTCTAAGGCTAACTTTAACCCATCATTAGTAGTTATGCTCTCATATTCGATATCAGTATCAACCGAATCTCCATCTGCAATTGCAGCTTCTGGCAACTTATCAAGCAGGGTCTTCATTTGTAGTTTAAAGAATAGCTTTCTAAGACCTTCTTTATCATAGTTCTCATTAGATTTTATCTCATCTAAATCAAATTCTATTGGCACTTCAGTATTTATAGTAGCCAATCTCTTTGAGAATATTGCTTGTTCGCTATACTGTATTAGGTTTTCTTTTACCTTTTTACCACTTATCTCTTCTACATGTTCTAATACGCTCTCAACACTGCCGTAGGTTTGAATAAGCTTAAAGGCAGTCTTTTCACCTATACCTGGAACTCCTGGTATATTATCCGACTGATCCCCCATAAGCCCCTTAACATCAATAAACTGAGTTGGAGTAACCCCCATCTCTTCTATCATTCTAGTTCTTGTGTATATCTCTTTCTCTGTAACGCCCTTTTTAGTTATTACTACATTTATATTGTCTGACGCAAGCTGAAGAGCATCTTTATCTCCGGTTACTATATAAACTTCTATCTCATTCTTTTCTGCAAACTTAGCTAAACTCCCGATTAAATCATCTGCTTCATAACCATCCATTTCATAAATACTAATGCTAAATAGGTTAAGCATTTCTTTAACTATCGGAAACTGTGCTGCAAGCTCTGGAGGCATTTTCTTTCTTCCAGCTTTATAATCTTGGTATTCCACATGTCTAAAAGTTGGTGCCTTCCTATCAAAAGTAGATACTATGTAGTCTGGTTTAAGTTCTTCTTTCATCTTAATAAGCATATTTGTAAAACCATAAACCGCATTTGTATATATGCCTTCATTTGTAGACAAAAGAGGAATTGCATAAAATGCTCTATTAAGCAAACTATTACCGTCCAATATCAATAAACGTTTCATAATTAATCCTCCAAATTCTTCTTTTAAAAGTACAAAAACTATGGTAAAAATCTTTCTACCTTATATTCTTAAATGTATAACTAATACTCGTAATTCCTATAATAATTTTATTGACTAAAACCTATAAGTATATTCTTACAAAACAATTAACAAAATGTAAGTTCACTATCTTTATACATTATAATATAAACAGTATTTGTTTCCAACCATGTATATCCAATAAATAAGCATTTTGAAGCAAATGCCTATAAAAATGTGGTTATAATGTATCAATACTAATCATAAGGTCAAATAAAACTATATATATTGATTTTTCTCATAAAAATTAAATTAATTCATATCTAGCCATCTTATTATAATAAAAAAACATTTTAATTGTTGCTATGATTTGGTAAAATTCTATATAAAGAAATTTTACAAGAGAGGTGTCAAAATGAAAGAAGATTTTTTAAGAAAATATGCTGAACTTGCAGTAAAGACTGGTGTTAACATACAAAAGGGACAGCTTTTAGTTATTACTTCCCCTATTGAGTGTTCTCCTTTTACTAGATTAGCTACAGAAGTTGCTTACGAAGCTGGTGCAAGGGACGTTATCGTTCAATGGAATGACGAAATCTGTACTAAGATTAAATATTTAAAGGCTCCTGAAGAAGTATTCGATACAATTCCTCAATGGATAGTTGATTCTAGACTTTCATCTGCAAAAGAAGGCGCTGCTTTTTTAAGTATATCTGCTGCAGATCCTGAACTTTTAAAAGATGTTGATCCTAAAAGAATTGCAAGATCTCAAAAAACTTCTCAGTTAGCTTTAAAGGAATTTAGCGAAAGACTCATGAGCAATAAAAACTCTTGGGCTGTAGTTTCAATCCCAACTACAGGATGGGCTACTAAGGTATTTCCAAACAGCACACCTGAAGAAGCTGTTGAGCTACTATGGAATGAAATCTTTAAAGTTGTTAGAGTTGATAGTGAAGATCCAGTAGCAGCTTGGGATACTCATAAAAATACCCTAAGTGAAAAAATGAACTTCCTTAATTCTAAGAACTTTAAATCTCTAAATTATAAAAACGGAAAAGGAACTGATTTAACAATAGAGCTTCCAGAAGGCCATATCTGGGCTGGAGGAGCTGATTATACTGCTGATGGTGTTGAATTTATAGCCAATATGCCTACCGAAGAAGTATTCACTCTTCCAAAGAAAACAGGAGTAAATGGTATAGTATATAGTTCAAAACCTCTTAACTATGGCGGAAATCTAATAGATGAGTTCTCTATTACCTTTAAGGATGGAAGAATAGTTGATTTCGCTGCTGAAAAAGGTTATGACACTTTACAGAATATAGTTGAAACAGATGAAGGTTCTCACTACCTAGGAGAAGTTGCTCTTGTACCTTTCGATTCACCAATATCTAACTCAGGTATAATATTCTTTAATACTTTATATGATGAAAATGCATCCTGCCACCTTGCAATTGGAGCTTCATATCCTATATGTATAAAAGATGGAGAAAATCTTAGTGAAGAAGATTTAGAAAAGAAAGGTGCTAATCAATCCATAACTCATATCGACTTTATGGTTGGAACTGAAGATCTAGAAATAGTTGGAACTACTCACGAAGGTGAAGAAATTCAAGTATTCAAAGCTGGCAACTGGGCTTTTTAATTCATTTGATTTATTAAGATTTATATCACCGTAAAAATTAAATTTTAGTTTTCATAAACCTTAAATTTTATCTCAAACCTAGAAAAAAGCACTGCAGTAATCAAAATTATTGCAGTGCTTTTAGTATTAATTCTTTGTGACTTTATTTAAAATATTAGATTTGGTGACACCTTAGTTGCACCACAGTATTTAAACACAACCTTATTCTTTAATCCAGTAATAACTACAATCCTTTGTTCTATCTAAGAAACCATATTCAATAAGGTATCTTCTAAGGGTTGCATAATCATCGAATATTCTCATTAGTACTCTATTAACTTCTTTCTCAGTGTATTTCTTATCTCTTGAAAAATTAGTTATTATCTCAGAAAGTATTGCTAGCTTTTTCTTCTCCTTCGAAGGAAAAACCTTCAATGCACCGTTTTCATCAAAATAATTTTTTCTTATATCATTTCTCTCTTGTTCACTTATATTATATCTTTCATCTAATGTAGTTGCTGAAAGATGTGCATTAACAAGCTTAGAACCATCCATTTCTTCGTCCTCCTTTGAATTATTTTTCATAAGGTCCAGAATTGCAAGAAGAGATTTTGCTTGAAGTTCTTTTTCTTTTAACTTAAATCTATAACTCCTAACTGTCGATAAAGATAATCCCATACTCACTCCGATTTCTTTATCACTTAACCCCTGATAAGTAAGCTTTATAAAATCCCTCATATTCTCACTTAACCCTGTTATCTTCTTATTTCTTTCTATAAGAAAATCAAACATATCACCATGCGCTTCTTCAATATGCTTCTCACAGCATTTTTCTGCATCATAGAATTCTTCATTAAGCTTATAAATTCTTCCTTGTTCAAAGATATCTCCACAAATCAAGCATTTAAAGTGCTTTTTTGTATAATCGTAAAAATATCCTTTCTCTATTTCTTCTAATTCGTAATCAAACAAGTAATCTTTTCCCATATTATCACCTCAATACTATTATATGTATTATCACAATTTTTATCAACATAATTAGATTAAATTTATATATTAATAAACAATATATTTATAAGTTTATAAACTACAGAACAATTTTACGTTAATTATATAAACCACTTGCAATTATATAGATAAACCACTTCATAATTAAATTCATATTTCCAAATTCTCCTCTCAGAAGCCGAATGAGTTTTGAAAATAGCTTTCAGATTGAAGTGTCTCATCTTTATTTTGTATTTACATTGATTTGTTATATAATATATTGAAGCAAAAAACATTTTTAAAGGAGGCAAAGATATTATGAAAATTAATGCTGTTCATCATATAGCAATAATCTGCTCAGACTATGAAAAATCTAAAGATTTTTATGTTAATAAGTTAGGTTTTACTGTAGAAAGAGAAGTGTATAGAAAAGAAAGAGATTCCTATAAGCTAGATCTCAATGTTAACGGAGTATATCAAATCGAGCTTTTTTCTTTTCCAAATTGCCCACCAAGACCTAGTTATCCTGAAGCAAGAGGCTTAAGACATCTATCTTTTGAGGTAGATAATATAGACGAAGTTGTTCTCGAATTGAACGAGAAAGGTATAGTTACAGAGCCTATAAGAATTGATGAATTCACTAACAAACGTTTTACTTTCTTCGAAGATCCAGACAACCTTCCGTTAGAAATATATGAAAAATAGCCTTTGAGGAATTCAAAGGCTATTTTTCATATACTTTAATGTTATGGATAATTAATTTTAACTATATATGGTTATTTCAAAACCGATGTAATCTTATTGTTTATATCTTGTATGTTATACTGCTCTTGCTTTTCCTCACCTAGCTTATACTTATCCTTTAGCTTCAATATCCTATATACCTTATCATCAATTTCCTGCTCTGTTATTTCTTTATTGTTAACCGCTGTCTTTATTGATTCAATAACAGTTTTTTCTTTATTGTAATCATGGCATACAAGAACTATATCACTTCCGGCTTTTAGAGAGGTTACCGCAGCTTTATTTATATCATAGTTTAAGGTTATTGCTCCCATGGTCATGTCATCAGTTATTATAACTCCATTAAAACCAAGTTCTTTTCTAAGTAGATCTGATATAACTACTTTTGAAAGAGATGCTGGATATGTCTTATCTATGTTTGGCAATAAGATATGTGCAACCATAACCATGTCAGCTCCATTATCTATTGCTTTTTTAAAAGGTATAAGCTCAAAGCTTCTCAATCTGTTGATATCATTATTTACTGTTGGAAGCCCTTTGTGAGAATCCACTGAGGTATCTCCATGACCAGGAAAGTGTTTAACTGCTGATATTATGTTTTTAGATTGAATTCCTTTCATTGTGGCCACTCCGAGTTTTGATACTAACTCAGCATTATTGCCAAAAGATCTATCTCCTATTATTGGGTTTTTAGGATTACTATTTATATCTAATACAGGTGCAAAATCCAGATTGAATCCTACTGAACTAACCTCTTCTCCTAAAATTTCCCCAACCTTTTTTGACAGCCCCTCATTATCCTTCTTACCTATAGTTCCACTACTAGGGAGCTTTCTGTATTCGGTAGGCATTCTTGAAACTCTTCCACCTTCTTCATCTACTCCCAAAAATAGAGGAATACCTGTTCCATTTATGTTTTTTAGCGATTTAACTAGAGTCAATGCTTGATTTCTACTACTTATATTTTCTTTAAAAAAGATTACTCCACCGACGTGGTAATTCTGTATAAGTTCCTTAGTATTATCATTTATCTCAGTACCTTCAATACCTACAATTGTAAGCTGGCCTATTTTTTCATCCAAAGTTAAAGATTTTATTTTTTCTTTAATAGGATCTTTCTCTTCTATTGGTGTATTGATATTTGAACTATTATTACTAGATCCTTTATTTGAATCAGTTGCATTATTTCTCGATAAAAACTTATCTATATACAGCTTTCCTCCACCAATATAGTAACCACCTACAAAAGCTATTAAGATAATAAATATAATTGTTAATATCACTAGGAACTTACGCATATTACACCCCCATTCTAAAGTTTTTCTCTTCTCCTTGAAGACTCTTTAAATATTTCTATAAGTTTCTCTTTATCATTATTGACCAAGGATTTTTTTATATCCTCAAGTTTTACCTGAAAAACTTCAATGGTGCTTATTAAATTCTCTCTATTTGATAAAAAAAGTTCACTCCATAATTCTTCATTTATATTAGCTATTCTAGTAAGATCTCTGTAACTATCACCAATAAGTTCACCAGTTGGATATTTATCATCATCACTGTTTACTAATGCTACTGCCATAGCATGTGGAAGTTGAGAAGTATATGCAACTATCTTGTCATGTTCATACGGATTTACTTTTTTTACGTTAGAAAATCCTATAGAATGAACTAAATCTTCAACAATTTTAAGATTCTCAGCTTTATTATTATGATGAGGTGTTAATATATAGTTAGCCCCTCTAAACACCTCTGCTGATGCAAAATCAATTCCTTTTTTCTCTCTTCCTGCCATGGGATGACCAAATACAAAATCCACGTTTTCTCCAACAGAATCTAGTATATCATCTACCATTATTCCTTTAACCCCAGTAGCATCAGTAATGATTGCTCCCTTTTTAAAATACTGCTTATTGCTTTCGATAAATTTAAGTACAGACATTGGATATATACATAAAATTACTAAATCAGATATTTCTAAAGGTTCTTTTCCCTCTAAAAATCCTTTTTTTATTATCCCAAGACTTTCAGCCTTATTTAATGTAGATATATCACTATCTATACCATAGACTTCATGTTCCTCAAGTGGCTTTAAAGCCTTAGCAAAGGAACCGCCTATAACACCTAGCCCCACTATAGTTATATTCATTTTCATCCCCCGATGTTCGAATTTAAATTAATATATTTATTTATGCTTGTCTTGATGTAGAATCTCACTTAATTCTTTATAAAGCTCATCACCTATTTCATAGGATAACTTTTTATCAAGCCAAATCTCCTCTGCTTTAATTCCTTGTGCTATAAGCATGTAGAGTCCATCAACAGTTTTTTTCCCTAAGCTTTGAGCTCTTTTTAACAATTCCGTTTCTAAAGGATTATATACTATATCTACAACCGTATGACATTTTTCAATTACTTCATCCTTTATAGGTGAATATCCAACCTTAGGAAACATACCAACAGGAGTGGTATTAATTATGATATCTATATCATTTCTCTCCTCAAGCTCAGAATAGCTTATACAATTATTATTAGGATATTTTCCAGCAGCTAAAATCTTATCTCTTGAAACCAAATATATTTCTCCCGCTTTTTGATCAGTTATATACTGAACCACTGCCTTAGAAGCTCCACCAGTTCCAAGTACTGCAACAACTTTATTCTTCACATCAACATCATTTCTTAGCAGCAATTCTCCAAAACCAAAATAATCAGTGTTATATCCTATTGTCCTATCTTCTTCTATTTTTATGGTATTAATAGCCCCTATATTCCTAGCTTCTTCTGAAATATGATCTATTTGCTCCATAAGTATCTCTTTGTACGGTATTGTTACGTTAACACCATTTATGCCTAGAACCTTTAAAGCTTCTACAGTCTTACTTATGTTTTTCTGCTTTATCTCATACAAGGAAAAACTAGCGTTTAAATTAAGTTTTTCAAAGACTTTTTTATGAATTTGAGGAGAAAGACTATGTGATAGTTTTTCCCCAATTAAACCATATGCATTCATTTCCCCACACCATAGACTCTTAATTACAGACGTCTAATTCCCTTCTATATACTCCTAAAAGTTTGAAATACGAACTACTTTTTTCAAAGGTTTCTAATAAGTCTTTTACTACTATATCTTTTATATTCCCTTCAAAATCTATATAAAAGAAATACTTCCAAGGTTCTTTTGCTATAGGTCTAGATTCTATTTTGATCATATTAAGATTATTTACTGAGAACCATTTTAGTGCATTAAAAAGCGCTCCTGCTTTATTTTCCACTGCAAAAACCACTGATATTTTATTGTTAGAAGCATTGTTTATTATGTTTTTTCCAACAATAATAAATCTTGTAAAGTTGTCTTCTTCATTACTTATTTCTTCTTTAATTATAGAAAGATTAAAGATATCTGCTGCTCTTTTTGATGCTATTGCTCCCTTTTCTTTTATACCTTCTTTACTTATATGTTCTGCACTTATTGCCGTATTAAAATAAGGTATAGACTTTACATCCTTAAGATTATTTAGGTACACACTACATTGTTCAAAGCCTTGAGGGTGTGAATATATCTCCCTTAGCTCTTCTTCCTTTGCACCTTCTATTCCTAAAAGATGGTGTTCTATTTTTATACACTTTTCAGCAACAATGAAGAATCCATATTTCCTTAAAAGATCATACACTTCCTTAACTGCACCAGTAGATGAGTTTTCAATTGGAAGTACTCCAAAATCAATTTCATCCTTATCCAAAGCCTTAAATACATCATCAAATCTTTCGTAATTCGATGTCTTATGCTTATTTCCAAAGAAGCCCAAAAGAGCTTCTTCTGAGTAAGATCCATTTACCCCTTGATACCCGAGTCTTAAATCTTTTTCTACATAAAAAGGTTTTTCTTCATTGATGTATTCGCTACTTACCTCATCCTTCGAAAGCTCAACTGACTGATATTTTTTACTTATATCCATCATCGATAATATAAACTCTCTTGCAAAAGGCTTTAAAGAATCATCTTCAATACGAGAAACATTTTTCTCAATTACTTGCTCTTCTCTATTTCCATTATATATTGGAAGCTTATTTTCTTTCTTATATCTTGCTACCTTAGTTACAACTTCCATACGCTCTTGAAATAGTTCTATTATCTTCTTATCTATATCATCTATGGATCTTCTGTATTGTTCAATATCACTCATTAAAATTCTCCTTCCATAAGGTCAAGTAATGCCAGAGCTGCAATAGCTTCGATAACCACTACAGCTCTAGGAACTATACATGGGTCATGCCTTCCTTCTATCTGTAGTTTAGCATCTTCTTTATTTTCAATATCTACTGTATCTTGGTATTTTATTATAGAAGCAGTTGGCTTTATTGCAACATTAAATAATATTGGCATTCCATTAGTTAGCCCACCTAAAATCCCACCATTATTATTTGTCTTTGTAGCAATCTTTTCTCCTTCATAATAATATGAATCATTTGCTTCAGAACCTTTGAGCTTGGTAAGCTCAAAACCTTTTCCAAACTCAATTCCTTTCACAGCAGGTACTGAAAAGGCAAGATGGGCAATTGTGCTTTCAACTGAGTCGAAGAACGGATCTCCAACTCCTACATTTATCCCTGTTATAGCACATTGTACTATTCCTCCAACGGAATCTCCCTCCATTTTTGCTGATAGAATCCTATGCTCCATCAGTGCTTTTTTACCATCATCTATTATAGGAAGATCTTTTTCTTTAATAGATTCTAAAATGCTGCTATCAATATTTAAAGGATTAAACTCAGCATCTTCAATATCAGCAATTGACTTTATATGAGCTCCTATATTTATACCTTTTTCTTTTAAAATGGATTTTGCTATAGCTCCTGCAAATACTAAAGGTGCAGTTATTCTACCTGAGAAGTGTCCTCCACCTCTATAGTCATTGAAACCTTTATATTTTATTGAGGCTGGATAATCAGAATGGCTTGGTCTCATTACACTTTTTAACTTACTATAGTCTTTAGATCTGGTGTCATTATTTCTTATTATTCCACATAGTGGTGCTCCAGTAGTTTTTCCGTTGAATATACCACTTAGTATTTCAACCTTATCTTCTTCTTTTCTTGCTGTAGCTAAATTGCTATTGCCTGGAGCTCTTCTTTTCATATCTTTATAAATTTCTTCTTCATTTATATCTTTTCCAACCGGAAGCCCACTGATATTAATACCAATAGCTCCTCCATGAGATTCTCCAAATATGGATACTTTTATATTATTACCCCATACTCCACTCATCAATTTCGCCCCCTAAAGCTTTATAATCCTTCCAAAAACCTGGGTATGACTTTCTTACACATTCTGGATCTTTAATTATAACTGGCTTTTCACATCTAGTTGCTGCTATTGCTAAGCTCATAGCAATTCGATGATCTTTGAAAGAACTAACTTCTCCTCCAGCTAGCTTTTCAACGCCTTTTATAACCATATAATCAGTACCTTCTTCTACTTTAGCCCCTAATTTATTTAATTCAGAAGATATGGCACTTAATCTATCGCATTCTTTTATTCTTAATCGACCTGCATTAATTATCTTAGTAGTTCCCTTTGCCAAAGCTGCTGCTACTGTTATTACAGGAATAATATCTGGACATTGTGCTGCATCTATTGTAGTCCCAACTAACTTTTCAACTGACAAAGAAACTTTTTTATCTGAAGTACTTATATTAGCTCCCATTCTGCTAAGTATATCTAATACTTCTTTATCACCTTGAAGACTTTGTAGATTCAACTTAGAAAGCTCTACTGAATTTCCTAAGGCACTGGCAACAAGATAAAAGGCAGCTTGAGAGAAATCACCTTCAACTTCATAATTTGTAGCTTTATACGATTGATTTCCTTCTATTATAAATTCTTTATAATCATTATTTATGATTTCTATACCGAATCTTTTCATCATGTCTAAAGTTAGATCAATATATCCCTTTGATTCTAATTTTGTTGTAATAATAATCCTTGAAGTTCCTTTTAGAAGTGGAAGAGTAAATAGTAAGCCACTGATAAATTGAGAACTTATATCGCCTTTAATATAAAATTCACCACTTTCCAGTTCTCCTTTTACAGATAAGCAAAGCTCTCCTTCTTTATTACTCCACTTTATTCCTTGTTCGTCAAATATTTCATAATAAGGCTTAAGTGGCCTTTTCCCTAGATTACCTTTACCTACAAAAGTTATACTATTTTCTTTTATAAGGAATATAGGTACAATAAATCTTAAAGTAGAGCCTGATTCATTACAATCAATTATGGCATCTGTTTCAGCTTCAAGCGCTCCTCCTTTAACTTTAACCCAGTTGTCGCCTTTTTCAAACTTAGCTCCTAGCTTTTCTATAGCACTTAAAGTTGCCACAATGTCGTCTGAAAAATCAACATTAGTTATTAAACTTTCTTCTTTACTTAAAGCCGCACATATTATAGCTCTATGAGCCATGCTCTTAGATGGCGGAATGTTTATATTCCCACTTATTGGCTTGGGCTTTATCTGTATTTTATTCATTATCTTTCCTCCAAGTCTAAGTCTTCAAATATATTTAAAGTCGTTTTATGAATCTTACTTTTACCAATTACATCCAATAAAATTATATTTAAGTTACCATTTAAATTTTTCTTATCACGGTTTATTGTAGTTAGTAAATCTCCGATGTTTAGGTTATCTACTTTCCACGGAATATTATACTTTATTAAGATATCCTTTATCAGTTTTGAAGTACCAGCCTCTGTTAAGCCTTTCTTTTCGCCTAGTTTACATATATAATACATCCCTATAGCTACTGCTTCACCATGAGTATAAACATCAAAATCAAAATATTTTTCTATTGCGTGTCCTAAAGTATGACCGAAGTTTAAAAGCATTCTATCACCTTTATCCTTCTCATCTCTTTCAACAAAATCTCTTTTTATATCAACGCATCTATAGATTATCTGTTCTATGTGTTCTAAAAGCTCAGCCTTATCTTCAAATTCTGAAAGCTCTAAAAATAATTTTTTATCTTTAATTGCTCCATATTTTATAACCTCAGCTAGACCATCATAGAAAAACTTATCTGATAAGGTATTTAACACCGTAGGGTCTATAAGCACTTTTAATGGGTGATAAAAGCTTCCTACTAAGTTCTTTCCGCCTTCCAAATCAACTGCAACCTTACCACCGACTGAAGAATCAACCTGTGCTAAAAGTGAGGTAGGAATTTGAACAAATTCAATTCCTCTAAGGTAGGTGGAGGCTATAAAGCCTGCCAAATCTCCTATTACGCCTCCACCTAATGCAATGATAAGATCACTTCTTGTTATGCTAAAATCAGAAAGCTTGTTATAAATTCCTAAAAGACTTGAAAATCCTTTTGTTTTTTCACCTGGTTCAAGCACTATATTTTCTACTAAAAAACTACTGTCTTCTAAGGATATTTTTAGTAATTCACCATAATACTTAAATACATTTTCATCGGTTATAATTACAATTTTTCTCCCTTTGAACACTTTACTAATCTGTTCTCCAGCCTTAGTTATAATACCTTTTTCTATTACTATTTCATATGAATTATTGGTTAAATTAACTGTTAAATTCATAGTGATCTCCCTTAAAAGCTTTCTATTTAATTTCTCTGCCTACAGCAGTTGCTATATTTCTAAGATCCTTTACTAAGCTTTCGAATAATTCTGGCTTAATTGATTGTTGTCCATCACATAATGCATTAGCAGGATCATTATGAACTTCTATTATTAAACCATCCGCACCTACTGCAACAGCAGCCTTTGATAGAGGTTCAACCATCCACCACATTCCTGCAGCATGACTTGGATCAACTATTACTGGAAGATGACTTAATTTCTTTATTGCTGGAATAGCACTTAAATCTAAAGTATTTCTTGTATAAGTTTCAAAGGTTCTTATACCTCTTTCGCATAATATAACTTTTTCATTTCCTCCAGCCATTATATATTCAGCTGACATTAGAAGCTCTTCTATAGTAGCTGATAATCCTCTTTTTAATAATATTGGTTTATCTAATTTTCCAAGTTCTTTTAGCAAGTCGAAGTTTTGCATATTTCTTGCTCCAACTTGAATTACATCTACATCACTTGCAAATCTATCAAGTTGGCTTGTTGACATTATTTCAGTTACTATTGGAAGTCCTGTGTTTTTTCTTGCTACTTGTAATAAATCCAGTCCATCCATTCCAAGTCCTTGGAAGCTGTATGGTGAGGTTCTTGGTTTGAAAGCACCGCCCCTTAGCATTTTAGCACCACTTTCTTTCACATTCTTAGCTATTTCAGTTATTTGATCTTCACTCTCTACAGAACATGGTCCTGCTATTAAACATATATTTTTTCCACCTATTTCTGCATCCCCGATCTTTATTACTGTATCTTCTGGATGGAATAGTCTATTAGCTTTTTTGTAAGGTTCTTGTACATGCATAACTTTCTCCACATTTCTATTAGCTTCTATTTTTCTAGGATCAATCTTTGTAGTATCTCCTATAAGTCCTATGATGCTCTTTTCTGATCCTTCTGATAAGTGAACATTAACCCCAAGTTTTTCAATCTCACTTATTAATTTTTGTACCTCTTCTTTTGGTGTTTTGTGTTTTAAAATAATAATCATAATATATAGCCCCTTTCAAAATTAATTTATATAAAATCTCTAAGTTAAAAACTTAGAATTTTTCAACATTTTCCAATACAGTAAAAAAAAATAAGACTCAACCTAATGAGCCTTATTTTTTACCGATTTATAACATTTCCAACATTGGATTTATTAAGCTAACTCATTAGAGAAACTTTTATTCGATTGCAGAACAAGTAACCAGCGTTATAAAAATAACCCCAGCTAAAAAAGTAAAAAAAGCTATTTACTTGTTCTAATCTTTCTCTAATTTTGCTATTCATAATTACCTCCATCGGAATTTTAATCTATCAATTTATAAAAGCATAATCCTTTATTTTCTATTTGTCAACCTCAGAAAACATTTTCACTATATATTTTTAGAAAATTTTTAATATATTTTTTATTATGCAATATTTGTGTATTATAGTTGAAGTTAAAATGTCACACCATCAGCTACTTTAACTTCAACAATAATATTAATTATATACTTTCACTTTATTTTCAAAATAAAAAACATTGTTTACCATATATTATTTAAAGCTCTATAACTAATTAATCAACCTAAGGCTGTTACAATTTTTTCGATACTTTCGTAATCTTCAGCATTAACTAATTCCATAACCTTGCTTCCAATTACAACTCCATCACAAAATTCAGAGATTTGTTTTGCTTGCTCAGGAGTAGATATTCCAAAACCAGCTAGTACAGGAAGTTTTGATATTTTTTTTGCTTGCTTTAGGAATCTCATAGTATCATCGTTAAAACTTTTTCGAGCACCAGTTACCCCTGCTACAGTAACTGCATACAAAAATCCGCTTCCTGCTGTAGAAAGCTTTTCTATTCTATCTTCACCACTAGTTATAGCGCATAGTGGTATTAAACTTATATTTTTACCCTCTAAATGGGGAAGTAGAAAATCAAATTCTTCTAATGGAAGATCAGGAACTATAAGTCCATCAGCCATTACATTTCCCATATCCCTAAAGAAGTTCTCAATACCATAATTTATTATTGGATTAAGATAAGTCATTAGAATTAGTGGCACTGAAGTCTTTTCCCTAACCTCACTTATCATACTAAAAATTACTTTTAAGTTAACTCCATTTGCAATAGCACTGTTGCCAGCTTCTTGTATCCTTTCTCCATCAGCTACTGCGTCAGAAAAAGGAACACCTATCTCTATTGCCGCTGCACCTATCTCAGCGAGCATTAATATAGTTTTCTTAGTATACTCAATAGACTTATCTCCACACATTATATAAGGCACAAAAGCTTTTTTATTTTGTTCTTTAAGGCTGTCTATTACTTCTCTAATCAACTAAGTTCACCCCCAAAATCTCACTTACTCTTTCTACATCTTTGTCCCCTCTACCAGATAAGCACACTACAATAATTTTATCCTTGTCATAATCTTTGGCAATCTTAACAGTATGAGCTATAGCATGGGCGCTTTCCATAGCAGGAATAATTCCTTCTAACTTTGTTAGGAGCTTGAAACCTTCCAAAGCCTCGTTGTCATCAATATAAGAATATTTTGCTCTTTCAATATCCTTAAGATAGCAATGTTCTGGACCAACTCCAGGATAGTCTAGGCCCGCAGATATTGAATAAGCTTCTTGTATTTGACCACTTCTATTTTGAAGAATATACATCATACTTCCGTGAAGCACTCCTACTTCCCCTTTTGTTATAGTGGCAGCATGTCTTTCAGTATCAACGCCTTCTCCAGCAGCCTCAACTCCTATGAGTTCTACCGACTCATCCTTTATTAAAGGATAAAACATCCCCATCGAATTGCTTCCTCCACCAACACATGCAATAACTGCATCAGGTAGTTTTCCTTCTATATCCATAATTTGCTTTTTGGTTTCACTTCCGATAACACTTTGAAAATCCCTTACTATCATTGGAAAAGGATGCGGACCAAGTACCGATCCCATTACATAATGGGTATCAAATACATTACTGACCCAGTACTTAAGCGCTTCGTTCACTGCATCCTTTAAGGTTTTAGTCCCACTTTTTGCCGGTATTACCTCTGCACCAAGCATTTTCATTCTAAAGACATTAAGTTTTTGTCTCTCGATATCTTCTTCTCCCATAAAAATCTTACATTCAAGGCCAAACAGTGCTGCAGCAGTAGCAGTGGCAACACCATGCTGACCAGCACCAGTCTCTGCAACAACCTTTTTCTTTCCCATCCTTTTTGCCAGTATTACTTGTCCTATAGTATTATTAATCTTATGAGCACCAGTATGATTTAAATCTTCTCTTTTCAAATAAATTCTTGCTCCACCACAATAATCTGTAAGATTTTTTGCAAAATACAATGGTGTTTCTCTTCCAACATAATCTTTTAAATAGTACTCAACTTCTTTTTTGAATTCCTCATCATCTTTATATCTTAAATAAGCCTCTTCTAATTCAATTACTGAATTCATAAGGGTTTCAGGGATAAACCTCCCACCATATATTCCAAAGTGTCCTCTTCCATCTGGCATAACATAATCTTTAATTTTCTTCAAAATCTCTCACCTTCCTTATAAATGCTTCAATTTTATCAAAATCTTTTACTCTATTGGTTTCAACTCCGCTACTAACATCCACCATAAATGGCGCTACAGCTTTGATACCTTCAACTACATTTACTGGATTTAGTCCACCAGCCAATATAAGCTTATTTCTTATATCTTCAGGGACATTTTTTAGTAACTTCCAATCAAAGACCTTCCCTATCATATCTCCTGCAAAGTCTTTTGGTGAATCTACTAAATACCCAAAACAATCATATTCTTTCATTCTATTAAAATCATTTTCGTTAGATTTAAAGGCTTTTATATATGGGGATTTAATTTGTTTACAATAATCTATCTCTTCATCGCCGTGTAATTGAACCACGTCTAAGCTGCAAAAATCTCTGATTTGTCGCACTTCTTCAATGGCATTATCCATAAAAACACCTATCTTCAACATATTTTTAGGCAGTGAAGTTATTATTCTCTTTGCTTCCTCAGCCGTTATCTTTCTAATGCTTTTACAAAAAACAAAGCCTAAAGCATCTGCACCTAGCTCACTACAAAATCTTGCAGTTTTTAAGTCTCTTATTCCACATACTTTTATTAGTGTTGACATACTAATCTCCACCACCTTTAAAGCTTGATATCAGTTCCTTAAAATTATTTGAGGTAACAAAAGCTTCCCCTACGAGAATACCTCTTATCCCATATGTCTTTACCTTTTTTATTTTTTCTATGTTATCAAAGCCACTTTCAGAAATAACATAACTATTAGGAAAATTCATTTTTGCTTTTAATGTGATAGTTGTATTTATATCAACTTTAAAACTTTTTAAGTTTCTATTATTAATCCCTATAAGCTTTGGCTTTAGTTCTAAAATCTTTTCCAAATCTTCTTCATCATGAATTTCAACAAGAGGTTCAAGACCAAGCTTCACAGCTTCATAATATAATTCTTTAAGTTTTTCCTTTGAATTTATAGCTGCAATTAAGAGAACTAAGTCAGCGCCAAGGCTTAAGGTTTGCTGTAATTGCACTGAATCTATTATAAAATCCTTTCTAAGTAAAGGAATATCAACAGCTTCACCTACGTCAACGATGTCCTGTTCTTTTCCCTTAAAGAAATGCCTTTCTGTCAAAACTGAGATACAATCCGCCCCAGCTTCTACATACTCTAAGGCTCTAAGCTTTGGATTAAGCAGAGTATTTAAATCGCCCTTGGAGGGTGAGGCTTTTTTTATTTCACTTATGACTTTAAAATCATCACTTTTATTTAATTCCATTACAAAGGAATGAAAAGCTCGCTTTCTTTCAGGAAAATCATGATCCTTGTACTGAAGCTTCAAAGTTTCAACTTCAAGCTCTTTTAGACGAAGTATTTCTTCTAAGAAATTTTTCATATCCTATTACTCTCCTTTACAAGCTTTTCAAGCTTTTCTTTTGCTTTTCCCGAATCTATTATTTCTTTTGCCAGCTCAATGCCTAACGCAATATCATTGCTTGCTCCACTGGCCATTAGCCCAAGCGCTGAATTAAAGACCACAGCCTCTCGATAATGACTTTTTTCACCATTTAATATAGACATGGTTATCTTACTGTTTTCTTTTGCATCTCCACCGGTTAACTTGTCTAAAGTTACTGTAGCAAACCCGAAGCTGCCGCTATTTATAACCATTTCTTTAACTTGCCCATCAGCCAAAAATGCACAATAATTATCTCCATCTAAAGTTCCTTCATCCAGTCTATTATCACCATTCACAACCAAAGCCCTATTCTTACCTAAGAGTTTTAATGCTTCACAAAGATCTTTAACCAAATCTTTCTTATATACACCTATAAGTTGATTGTTTGGATTTAGAGGATTTGTCAGAGGCCCAAGTATGTTATAAATGGTGGGAATTCCAAGAGTTCGTCTTACTTTCATAACATACTTCATTCTTGGGTGCATTGCTGGTGCATATAAAAATGCCATCCCAACTTCCTCCATAAGTCTTTTTACATTTTCTTTTGATAGTTCTATATTCACTCCAAGCTCAGCAAGGAGATCAGCACTCCCGCATTTACTAGAAATCGATCTATTTCCATGCTTAGCAACTCTTACACCTGCTCCAGCTAATATAAAAGCTGAGGTTGTGCTTATATTGAAGCTATTTGAAAAATCCCCTCCTGTACCGCAATTATCAAAGGAATCTTTAAAATCAAAATCTATGCTTGAAAGTTCTCTCATTGCTTTAGCCATACCTGCTATCTCCTCCGGCTTTTCACCCTTTGTTTTTAGTGCAGCAAGAAAAGCTCCAATCTCGCTTTCTTCTGCATCTCCACTTAATATATATTTGTTAGCATCAAAAGCTTCTTCCATAGTCAATTCTTCATTCAAAGTTATCTTTTTAAGAGCGGCTTGAAATTCTGATTTCATATTGCTTTCCTCCTCAAACTATTTTTTATTTCAATAAAATTTTCTAGTAGTTTTTTCCCCATAGGTGTGAAAATGGATTCTGGATGAAACTGTATACCATAAACAGGATATCTAACATGCTTTACTGCCATTATTTCTTCATCATCAAGAGAAGTAGCTATAACTTTTAGTTCTTCACTAAGAGAAGCTTTATCTATAACCAATGAATGGTACCTCATGACTTTAGTTGGACATTGTATATCTTTAAACAAATCATTGTCTTCATGATAAATTTCTGAACTTTTCCCATGCATTACTTTTTTTGCTTTAATAATTGTTCCTCCGAAAACCTGGCCTATACTTTGATGTCCAAGGCATATGCCTAACATAGGTATATCCTTATAATTTCCACTAATTATATCTAAAGAGTTTCCTGAGTCCTTTGGATAACCTGGTCCAGGAGAAATTATAATAGCCTCTGGAGACAGCTGCCTAATCTCATCCGATGTTATCTTATCGTTTCTATAAACTTCAACTTCTTCACCTAGCTCGCTTAAATATTGATAAACGTTATAAGTAAAGGAATCATAATTATCAATTAAAATAATCATTGTATAACCTCCAAAACACCAAGTGCTTTATTGTAGCTTTCTTCGTATTCTAGTTCTGGAATAGAATCATAAACTATACCTGCACCAGCTTGAACATATCCCTTTCCATCTTTTAGCACCACTGTTCTAATTGCTATACAGGTGTCCATATCTCCGTTAAAAGAAAAGTATCCTATTGCACCTGCATAAACTGTTCTTTTTTCTTTTTCCAACTCCTCTATTATCTCCATTGCCCTTATTTTAGGAGCTCCTGATAAAGTTCCTGCCGGTAAACAAAACTTCAAGGCATCAAAAGATTTATTAGTCTCCTTCAATATTCCTGTTACCTTCGAGACAATGTGCATAATCTTTGAATACATTTCAATATCCATTAGCCTTTCTACTTTAACAGTTCCAATTTTGCTTATTCTGCCTATGTCATTTCTTGCTAAATCCACTAGCATCAAATGCTCTGCTACTTCTTTTTCATCTCTAAGAAGTTCTTCTTTTATCTTTTCATCCTCCTGTATATTAGCTCCTCTCTTTCTAGTTCCAGCTATAGGCATAGTGGTAACCACCTCTCCCTTTACTGTAACTAAACTTTCTGGAGATGAACCTACTATTTGAAAGCTATCGTAATCTATAAAAAACATATAAGGTGAAGGATTCTTACTTCTTAGCTTTCTATATATCTTAAATGGGTCTTCACTAAACTCACAGCTAAATCTCTGAGAAACAACTATTTGAAAAGCATCTCCATTTTCTATATATTTTTTTGCATCACTAACCATCTTTACAAACTCTTCCTTTGAAGTGTTTGAATTTATTTCTTTGCTAGAAGCTTCAGTTTTAATTGCATTAGTTTTGTTATAAGAACATATTCTTTCTTTCATCTGCAATAGATTATCTTCTACCTCTTGGTAATCTACACTTTCGTTATTTAAAACTATTTGATGTATAGAAACTGTTTTATCATAGTGGTCGTATACTACAAACCTTTTATAGAACATTAGATAAGCTTCAGGTAAATTTAATGAATCTCTATTTGAGTTTGATATACATTCATATTGTTTTATAACATCATATCCAACATAGCCTACTGCACCACCTTGGAATGGTATTGTACTCTCCTTTTTATAATTCACCTTCTCAATAAACTGTTGCACTTGGTCAAGTATTCTACCATTAATCCTTGTAGTAATCCCATCTTGTAACATTTCTATTTCTAATCCCCTACTACTAATCTCAGCATAAGGTTCAATACCTATAAAGCTATATCTTCCCTTTTCTTCATCGAAAACCGAACTTTCTAGAAGGAACATCTTCTCTCTTCTCAAGGAATAAAATATGGAAATTGGTGTAGTCTCATCACCATGAAATTTTAGATTTAGATCTATGGAATATCCTCTTTGTCTTAGAAAATCGAACTCATTTTTTGTATAATTAAAAATAATAACCACCTCACTCCTAAAATTAAGCGTACTCTAATTTTCTGAATATTGAAAAATCTATTTTTGATATTATTTATTAAAGGTATAAGAATTAGTTATATTTGACTTTTATACCCTTTTAATGATATTTAGTTTTTTAATTATGAAAGATATCTTTATCCTGGAATTAAAATATTGACTGGACAGCTGCTATCCAAAGAAATGAAAATTAACTGATTTAATATATATTAAAAAAACAAAAAGTCCTCTACATGCAAATAAATGCATATAGAGGACGATATAATCGCGGTGCCACCTCAATTTACTTAATTAAAAGTAATCTCTTAATCAGATACATAATAATATCCTATCCCTGTAACGTGAGAACACGTGTCACCTACTATAATTTTCGGTTCCCTCTCGTAAGTCCATTCAGCTTATATCCAAATACTGCATTTCACCACCGCAGCTCTCTGTAATTCTTTCTATACGCTTACTACTCTTACTCATCGATTTAATACTTTATGAATTTATTATAGTAAAGCGCCCTTATTTTGTAAATAGTTTTTTTAATTTTTTTCTATTTTTTTAATAAAATTTATGTCTTTTGCTAAAAATAATGTAATTATTTAATACAATATTATTTTTATTATTTCCTTGTTAAATCTTTAATAATTTTATTGTAACTTAATAAGCATTTAATCAGTTGTTCTGGTTATTGATTTTGTTACACCAAGATATATAATGTTATGTGCAATATATACAAATATGAATCACTATCTTTAAAATAAGTTTACTAAAAACTAATACTTATTTAAAATGTTTCACGGAGGGAGAAAAATGGAAACTAATAAAAAGAAAAAATTAACACTGGTATCATTAGTATTAATGATTTTTACATCAGTATTCGGCTTTGCAAATATGCCAAGATCTTTTTATCTTATGGGATATAGCGCAATTCCTTGGTACATAGTATCTGCAATAGCTTTCTTTATACCATTCGCTTTTATGATGGCAGAATATGGTGCTGCATTCAAAAATGAAAAAGGCGGAATATATTCTTGGATGGAGAAATCAGTTGGTCCTAGATATGCGTTCATAGGAACCTTTATGTGGTATGCATCTTACGTGGTTTGGATGGTTAACATATGTTCCGTAATATGGATTCCACTTTCAAACATGATTTTCGGCAAAGATACTACAGCCACTTGGTCAATATTAGGACTTAGCTCTACTCAAACCTTAGGATTAATGGGAGTAGCATGGATTTTAGTGGTTACCTTTACAGCTTCAAAAGGGCTAGAAAAAATAACTAAGATAACTTCAATCGGAGGAACTGCAGTAGCTCTATTAAATATAGTATTGCTTATAGGCGCAGTTATAGTTCTAATTGTCAACGGAGGACATGTAGCTGAATCTGTTAAATCTGGTTCTGCGTTCTTCGCATCACCAAATCCTTCATATCAATCATCTATATCTATATTATCATTCTTGGTATTTGCAATATTTGCATATGGTGGTATAGAAGTAGTAGGTGGATTAGTTGATGAAACTGAAAATGCTGAGGTTACTTTCCCTAAGGGTATAACAATTGCAGCTATAATCATCGCTATTGGTTATTCTTTAGGGATATTCTTATGTGGAATCTTTACAAATTGGCAAGATGTGCTTTCAGTAAAAGGTGTTCATATGGGAAATGTAGCTTATGTTGTTATGAGAAACTTAGGTTATCAACTAGGTGTTGGCTTCCATTTAAGCGAAGCAGCTTCATTACAACTAGGTGCTTGGGTTGCTAGATTTGTTGGATTCTCTATGTTCCTTGCTTTAACTGGTGCATTCTTCACATTATCATACGCTCCACTAAAACAAATCATAGAAGGAACTCCTGCAAAATTATGGCCAGGAAAAATGAGTAAGGTTGAAAATGGTATACCTAAAAATGCAATGTGGGTTCAATGTGTTATAGTTATTGTCTTCATTTTATTAGTATCTTTCGGTGGAGAAGGCGCAGCTAAATTCTTTACAAAGCTTGTATTAATGACAAATGTAGCTATGACTCTACCATACTTATTTATATCAGGAGCTTTTGCTTCCTTTAAGAAGAAAACTGAAATTAAAAAGCCATTTGAAGTTTTCAAAAGTAATACAACTGCATTAATAGCTACGATATTAGTTACTTTCACAGTTGGATTTGCTAACTTCTTTACAATAATAGAACCTGCTACAAACGGCGATTGGTCATCTACTCTTTGGATGATTGGCGGACCTGTTTTCTTTACACTAGTAGCAATTGTTATGTATTGGAGATATGAGCAAAAGGTTAAAAACGATAGATAATTCATATAATTTATTTTCGTAGTAAAAACTCTCTGAAGAAGTGCCTTTCTTCAGAGAGTTTTTTTATACATATGTTTTCCCTAATATATATGCGGAAATTTACTAGCGAATAAGTTTTGTTTTTTATTGTATTTGTCATTAAATTCAAAAAAATAAACTGACAATATCATTCTGATAATTTTATCCAATATTTGCAGTGTCCTTCTTTTATCTCTTCTAATTTTCCACTGTTTGCTTCTATAATGTTCCTAGATCCCAAATTATCCTCATTACAGGTAATCAAAGCCTCTTTTATTCCAGCATTTTTAGCTTTGCTTAGCACTTCCTTCAATAGCATTTTTCCATATCCCTTATTTCTCTCACTAGGTCTTATACTATATCCTATATGTCCCCCTGATTCTCTAAGTGCCGTGTTCAAATAACTTCTCAGTTTAGCTATTCCTATAGGTTGTCCATCTATAATCAGCCAAAATGTTGTTTGAGGCACATGACCTATTTTTAATCCTATTCCTTTTGAGGCATTATAGTTTTCTAATAGATATTTACCAAAACTATCAAATGGATACTTATATCCATCATTAAAAAATCCATTCTCTCCTGGACCAATTTCTTGAAGCATATTATAAATTTCTATATCATCTTCAAGTGACAGCTCTCTCAATTCAATCATACTGGTTCTCCTTGCTAAATAAATTTTTACAGATAAACTTAATAACTTACAAAGAATTTATAAACATTTTTAGATCATCCTTTTTTTCTTGACTTAAAGAATGCCATCTTATTCCTTGAATCGCACCCTCTAATGCACAAAGCATATTAAGACATGCACCTGGGTCTATTTCCCTTATTCTCTTATATGCTTCCTTGCTTCCAATATCTTTTAGTTCTTGGTACGTATCTATATGTACCTCTTTTAATCTTTGTTCTAATACTTTCCCTATATTAGGAGTTTTACTTAAATCACTCATTTCCACAATTCCTCTATCATTATTTTTATTCTACAGACATAATTATAACCATATCTAGTAAACTTTCACAATAATTTTGCTAAGCACAGTATTATTTTTTATAAAACTATTGCAATTCCCTTCAATTAAGTATATTGTATATAAAAAAGTAACTAACTAATTTAAAATAACAATTTGATCGGAGATATATTTATGAATAAAAGATTACCAGTTCTTTTTATAGGACATGGAAGTCCTATGAATGCTATAGAAAATAACGATTATACTGAAATGCTTAAAAAACTTGGAGAAACAATTGAAAAACCAAAAGCTATATTAATAGTATCAGCCCATTGGCTTACTGATGGAAGTTATATAGATATACAGGATGAGCCTAGACAAATATATGATTTTTACGGATTTCCAGATGAGCTTTATCAATTACAATACAAACCTACTGGTGTGAAGAAATACGCTCAAATTGCCTATGAAAGCTTAAAAGATTTCGGAGTTAAGTCTACTAATCAGTGGGGATTAGACCATGGTGCTTGGGCCATTTTAAAACACTTATATCCAAACGCAGATATTCCAGCCTTTCAATTAAGTTTAAATCACAATTTCACTCCAGAAGAGCATTATAAATTAGGGTTAAAGCTAAAAAGCCTCAGGGAACAAGGTTTCTTAATTTTAGGCAGTGGAAACATAGTCCACAACTTAAGAAAAATCAACTTTGATTCTGATGCTACCCCTTTTGACTGGGCTATAGAATTCGATAGATTTATAGCAAAGGCATTAACTGATAATGATCAAGAAGCTCTACTAAATTATAAAAATCAGGGTCTTATAGAAAAGTTATCACTACCAACAGATGAACACTTTCTTCCACTACTATATATAGCGGCTCTTAAAGAAGCTGATGAAAAGGTAAGCTTTTTGTATGAAGGGATAGAATTAGGTTCATTATCTATGAGGAGCTTTATGATTTCATAAAAAATAAAAATAGATGTACCACTTAGTTTATTTACAATAATCAAGTCCATCGTTTTATATCAATAGGTTCAAATTATTATAAAAAATAATAAAGCTGGTACATCTATAAATTACTTTATTCCACTTATTTTTCCTTTTAATGCTTTCATACGTCCATTAACGTAATTAAGAAGTTCATTCTTATTTTCCTTTATTTCAGCAGGAGCATTAGAAACTATTGTTATTATATCTAGCTTATTTGCTTTAACCTTTTGAGCAATTTCATATGCTAAATATCTATTTTTTACACTCCAGTAAGCGTTATTAAATTCGTCTACCTGTCTTCTATTATAGTAACCTTTCTCTATACCAAACTGGAACAAATCTGCAGCTGCTTCCAATTCTTCTAAATCTTCAGCATCTAAAGTTTCATTAATTAGCGATTGAAATGATTTCATTCTAGCACCCCTCTTTAGTGAGATATTCTTATTTTAAACCTATATAAATTTTATATACTGGATTTTATTATATTCTCAGTAAAAAATATTTAGATAGGATAAGACTCTACTATTTCACTTATAATATAAAATTTTTACCACCTCTATAATACATTATAATGGTATATTAAATCAAATAAAGTTATTAAAAAATTACTATAAAATTATTATTCCCATTTCAAAATTAATATTTATATATATTTTGTGATATAATTTTTAAATATAAGTTTCAATAAATATATTACATTAATACGAAATATAATAAAAAACCCTCAATATTTTGAAATACAAATTATAAATTAGGGGTAAAATTGTATTATTGATATAGTATGTATCTTTTAACAACTATTCATTTAATTGATTAATGTTTATATTTATATTATTATCTATTTATTTAGTGAATATTATAACTTATAAAGTTTTTAACATATCATTAATCTCAAAGAAAAGGAGTAATTATGGAAGACAACTTTTACACAAAAAAAGAAGAAATAATGAATTCTGTAACTCACGGAATTGGAACAGCCTTAGCAATAGCTGCTTTAGTAATTGCTGTGGTTTTTGCAGCAATATATGGAACAGTGTGGCATGTAGTTAGCTTTTCTATTTATGGTTCAACCTTAGTCCTATTATACCTAGAGTCAACCTTATATCATAGTTTGCCAGGAAAAAATATAAAGAGACTCTTTAGAAAATTTGATCATATGTCAATATTTATTCTAATAGCAGGAAGCTATACCCCTTTCTGTCTTACTGCATTAAGAGGGGTTATTGGTTGGACAATTTTCGGTATTGTGTGGGGATGTACTGTGCTAGGAATAACTCTTAAGGCGTTTTATACTGGAAAACGTGAAGTGCTTTCTACTGTTCTCTACGTTGTCATGGGCTGGCTTATCATGTTTGCGATAAAACCACTTTACATGACTATGCCATTTTACGGATTCCTATTTCTAGTTTTAGGCGGGGTATCATACACCGTTGGAGCGTTCTTCTTCATAAAGGATTCGATAAAGTATAATCATGCTATCTGGCACCTTTTTGTAATAGCAGGAAGTGTATTCCACTTCTTCTCTATAATGAGTTTATTACATTTAAGATAAATCTTGCAAAAACAAGGTGAATCATAACTTAACTAAGTTATCAAATTCACCTTGTTTTTTATTCCTCAACATATTCTAAAATAATCCTTCTTTTCTTAAACCCATATTTATTATAAAAGTTAATTACATCTTCATTTCCAGCCGCAACAGTAATGATTTTTTTCCTTACATTATTATTTTCCATCCAACTTAAAGATCTTTTTAAAAGTTCATCACCTAAGCCTAATTTTCTAGCATCTTCTTTTATAAACAACGAGTCAACTTCACCTACTAATTCACTGTCTATTGTGCTTATACAATATGCAATATATTTATTACTAGAGTCAGCAATAATATCTATGTGCATATGTTTCGAAACCATTAATTTTTTCTTTCTTTCCTCAAAGGTAAAACTTATATATTGATTTTGAAAATCCTTGGACTTTTCCTTATGTAATTCATTCAGCATCTGCCATAAAGGTCTTACTAAATCTAGTAATTCTATTCCACCAGTTATAAATCTAAATTCATTCATTTTTTCCATATCAAAAGATTTCATTTTTCAATTTCATCTTTTCGATGATCTCCTTATAATTATTATTTCCTTCACTTAAAAGTACAACAGTAATAATTATAATTATACCAATAATTGTCTTCTTTACAATATTAGCAAATAGCTTAAATCTTTATTTTACTTAGTCTATGTTTAAGAATCTTGTTGAAATTAATTGGTTATACAGGAGATGCTATATGAGCGAGCAATTAGAATTAAATGATTTTTTCAGATGGAATGGCGCAAAAAATAACTGGCTAAGACTTAAAATAAAAAATAAATCATAGCCAGTTATAATAAATAGTTGCTTATTTAATCTCTTTCACTCTATTTAATAACTGCAGCACAAAGCTTATAATATATTTTTCTTTGTTCTACTCCATTATAACCTCCGTTTACTCTTACAGTTATCTCTTCTACCGTAGCTCCTCTATCACAAAGTTCATTCATATAATTTGAAGACCACCAAAATCCTGCACTTGTCCATGGATAATTTTTAGCAACATAGTCTACGCCTTCCATTACTCTAGGGTCATGAATATCTTCTGAAAATCTCCTATAGTTATCAAATCCGGTAAGCTGAATATAACCTGCTCCTTTATACTTTGGCCCATCACCAGCATATCGATTCCCTAAACTTTCTCTATATTCATATGCTAATCCACTTCCTATTTCTTTTGTATATAACCCCAAGCCAGACTCATAACTACATTGAGTTATAAAATGTCTTATTCTTTGTAGCGTAGTAATCTCATATCTTTCTAAACATCTATTTAAGTCTTCTACCATGGAATCTGTAACGTTCTTCCACCCTATTTCTCTTAACTGTTGCCCAGTTACGTATATCTGCAAATCACCTAACTGTGATTTATTACTGTATTCAGTGTTATGAGTTAATATAGCTTTATCTATTGCATATTCTGTATTAACTCCTACAACTCCGTCTACTTTCAGTTTATAGTCCGTTTGAAACTGCAGGACAGCATTATAAGTAGCTTTTCCAAAATTGCCATCTGCACCTGAAGTACCTAGATTATAGCCCAAGGCCATAAGATTTTCTTGTAGTTTAGTTACCTCTTCTCCAGTGCTACCAAGCTTAATCATACTTTCATAACTCCTTATAAAAAGCTTTGTAGTATATCTTATTTTTTATTATATAATTTGATACTATTATACAAAAACTTTCTATTCTATCATTTATAAATTTCAAATGAACTTTTTGTAAATAAAGCAAATAAAAATAATCAAATCTTACCAAATGGTTAATATACTGTAAATATTACAAATTATTTAAGTAAATCTTTTACACTATGCTATAATGTCTAAATGATGTACGCTAAAAAGCAACAAACAATTATATATAACAATTGATTTTTCTATAAGGAGTATCTTACTATGCTCAATAAATACATTATATTAATAGCTGCAACATTAATAATTCACTTTATTGATACGCTATCATATTCAGTACGACTGAATTCAGTAAAGAGTGGAAACTTCGCTTTATCAACTTCTTTATTTAATTTAATTGTATTAATTTCTAGAACAGCAAATACCTTTCAAGGTCCACTTATCGGTTACATAATTGATGATAGTTTAAGAAGTAAATATGATCCTATTAATAATATCAGAGGTGTAATATTTGCAGCTACAGGTGGTACTATTCTTGCTATTATACTAATCCCTACTTTTCTAAAACTATTTGAGATTGGTATGAAAAAACTTGAAGTTACTGGTTCTGTGCCAAGTTTAGTTATTCAATCACTAAGCATAAGTAATATAAAAAGGATAGCTAGAAATACCATAAAGCCTAAGAAATCCATGATTAAAAATCTTAGATATAAAAATATACCGAAGAGACTACTACTGCTAAATGCTTTGATAACTGGAGTATACACAGTTGGTGTACTTGCTGCTAACTACGCTTCCTTTATGGTACCTGGTAAGGCCAATGCTATAGTTCAATCATCAGGCCTTATAAATGGTATTGCATCCATACTTCTAACATTATTTATTGATCCAAGATCAGCTATAATAACAGACGAGGCTTACAGAGGAAAAAGAGAATATGGTGATGTAAAGGCTCTAGTGATAATGCTAATAGGCACAAAGCTTATCGGTACTCTTTTAGGTTAACTTCTTCTTGTGCCATCTGCTAAATTATTAGCTTTTATATACCGATAAAAATAAAAACCATATGTCTAAAGCTATCTCAAGACACATGGTTTTTATTCTATTCTGTTTCTTTAATCCTAGAAACAAATCTCTTTATCCTCTTCATTGCTTCCATTATCTCATCCATTGAAGTTGCATAACATGCTCTTATAAAGCCTGCACCACAATCACCAAAGGCATTTCCTGGTACCACAAGAATCTTTTCCTCTAAAAGTAGTTTTTCACAGAATTCATCCGATGTAAGTCCTGTGGATTTAATGCATGGGAATACATAAAAAGCTCCTAGTGGTTCAAAACATTCAAGTCCCATCTCATTGAAAGCATTTAGCATTACTCTTCTTCTTCTATTGTACTCTCTTACCATTTCTTGAACATCATCATCACAATTTCTAAGGCCTTCAATTGCTCCATATTGAGCTGTTGTAGGTGAACTCATTATTGCATATTGATGTATTTTCTTCATAGCATCTATTAATATCGGATGGCCACAAACATAGCCTAGTCTCCAACCAGTCATAGCAAAAGCCTTAGAAAATCCATTTATAACTAAGGTTTTATCTTTTATTTCTGGAAAGCTTGCTATAGAAACATGTTTTTCTCCATAAGATAACTCCGAGTATATCTCATCAGATAATATTATTATATTTTTATCTTCTAGGAACTTCACAATAGGTTCAAGTTCTTCCCTTGTCATAATAGCTCCCGTTGGATTATTTGGAAAAGGAACTATAAGAACCTTAGTCTTCTCAGTAATTGCTTCTTCTAAAAGTTCAACAGTAAGCTTGAATTGATCCTCAGCTCTCAAATTTATAACTACTGGAGTTGCTCCGGTAAAAGTAGTACATCCTTTATATGCTACAAAGCTTGGTTCCGGAATAATAACTTCATCTCCTGGTCCAACTAAAGCTCTAAGCGCTATATCGATACCTTCACTTCCACCAACAGTTACAATTATTTGATCTTTAGGATCATATTTCAAGCTATACTTTCTATCTAGATAAGCTGATATTTCCTCTCTTAGCTCTAAAAATCCTGCATTGGATGAGTAATGTGTATGCCCTTTTTCTAGTGAATATATTCCTGCTTCTCTTATATTCCAAGGTGTTACAAAGTCTGGCTCTCCAACACCTAAGGATATAACATCATCCATTTCATTTATAAGATCGAAATACTTTCTTATACCAGAAGGAGGCATATCTCTTACATTTGATTTAATCATATCTTCAAGCATCATATAAATATATCCTCCCTATCATCCCTAGTCTTTTCTTCAAATATAGTTCCATTATCCTTATATTTTTTTAATACAAAATGAGTAGCTGTACTCAACACATTTTCTTGAACAGCAAGCTTTTCAGATACAAAAAGCGAAACTTCCTTAAGACTCTTTCCTTCTACTATGACAGTTAAGTCAAATCCACCTGACATAAGATAGCAAGCCTTTACTTCTGGAAACTTATATATCCTTTCAGCAACCTTATCAAAGCCTTCTCCTCTTTGAGGTGTTACTCTTACCTCAATTAGAGCTGTAACACTATCTTTATTCGTCTTTTCCCAATTTATCAAAGTTGTATATCCAACAATTACACTGTCATCTTCATACTTCTTTATTGTTTGCTTGACTTCTTCTAGTGGTTTTCCCGTCATCACCGCTATTTCCTCAGCAGTGTATTTACTGTTCTTTTCTAAGATTTCTAATATTTCATCCATATATAAAACCTCCCCAAAATATAATAAAAATAAAGTAAAATAGAATGAAAAAAATCGCTGAAGCGGCTTTCTTCAGTGGTTTTTTTTGCGCATCTGCCTTTCCGAATGCATATGAGGAAAATTTGGCAGGCGACATAAATCTTATTTTTTATTCTTTCTCTGATATATGCATTTAAGCCATCTACATATACTTATCCACAACTTTATCTAAAATATAACTTCCAAAAGAATAAAAAAACTCCTCAATCCCTGGAAAGGGACGAAGGAGTATATTCGCGGTACCACCCTAATTAGTGCCTAAGCACTCTCTTAGTAGGAACATAGTATTCTTAGTTAAAAGATAATTAGCATACAAGCCTATTGTAACCAATAAGCTCTTAATATCTAATCAAACTTAATCCTAAAAATCTTTAATTCCCGTCCTCTATAACGTGAGGTCACGTCTTTGCCTACTTAAGACTAAAAATTAATCTTATTTCTCAGCAAGAGATTCAAAGACTGCTTCCATAAAGTTTTTCTGCTATGCTTCCACCATCCATAACTCTCTTTAAGAAATTACTTAATGTACTCTTTCTTATCAATATCTTTAGCAATGCAATTTTTATTTATTATACAAGTAAAATAAATAATTTTCAATAGTTTTATATATTTTTTATCATTCTATTAATATATCCACAAAACAAAAATTAAATCTCCTTTGATTTTCACATCTATTTTCCAAAAGTTATACTTTTAGAAGCACTGGCAAAATCGTTTTTCACTTTTGTATATTCATTTTTATTATCTCAAGCTCATCTATTCCACTTACCTCGATATATTCTGCGCCAAGATACTCCATGAAATCGCTAAAACATTTTGCTAAAGCATTTTCCATAGCTTTGGTTAAAGTTATATTTTCTTCCCACCACCAATTTATTATCTCTAAAGTTTTACTTTTTTTATTGTATTTAGGTTCGAACCTTGCTATAAACTTATCTTTATATATTACTGGCAGCACATAATATCCATACTCTCTTATTTCTTTTGGTTTATATACCTCCCATGTATATTGAAAATCAAATATTTCTTTTATTAGTTTTCTATCCCACATTAGATTATCCAATGGGGCTATGAATGAAGCCTTGTTCGGTACTTTAGAACTGCTTAATGTGTCGTGAAGAACTTCCATATCCTCTTTTCTTATATAGAGTGTATGTTCAATATCTTCAACTTCAACTGGAAACACCTGACCACTATCTATTAATTCTTGAAAAGCTGTCTTTCTATCATTACTCTTCATCCAATGTATACCAAGCCACGCATCGCTAGGCTTATTCCATAAAAGTCCTATCGCACCTATTCTTCTTTTAATTGCCCATTTAAAATATTCTTTTAAGTTTTTATTAGGATCATCTTTTTCTAGTATCTCTTTATCAATATATTTATCAGTAAAATCATAGAATCTTCTTGTACCTAACTTATGATGAACTATGAGTTCTCCCCAAAAATACATACTTTCAAGTGCAGCCCTTGATGCTCTCGTTGGTGCCCAAGCCCAATTTACTTTCGTATCAAATTCTAAATCTTTTGATGAAAGTGGCCCCTTTTCTCTAATATCCTTTCTAATAAATCCTAATATATTATCAATTTCAACATCTTTATTAGAAAATCTTTCGAGCCATTCTTCTCTGTACCTTTTAAAATACGGCCAATCTTCAGTACTAAAAATGCACATATTTTTATCCCAACCATCAATAAGCTTTCTATCTTCGTACAGTAATTCATACAACATGTCAACTTTAAAATTCTTTATTCTTGACTGCAACACAAGATTAGAATTGTATCCAGCTACATCTAAAGGATCAAACTGAATGGATCCCACTAAATTTATAAACTCCATTATTCCGTTCTTTCCTTTGAGCTCTCTTGATGGAAATAGTTTTTGATGATTTAAAATAAACCTAGCAGCATCTTTTTTAGTTATTCTCATTTTCTTCCCGCCTTTTATTATAAAATTATCAACTTATATATACATGAAATTCATCATATCCAAACTAAAAAACTTCAAACATAGATTACGTAAGTATCCATTAAAATACCTATACTCATCTATCTTATGTTCTTATAAAAATTATAAAATTCTTCAATAAAATCTTCTAGATGATCTTTAATATAAACAAAGTTAAACTCTCTATAAATTTTAAACTCTTTAATGGGTACTACCTTTATATCACCGGATTCTATTTCGTTAAAAATAGTTTCTTTAGATAATATTGAGTATCCGAGATTTGTATTGATTAAAGATTTTATTGCGCTGATGCTTCCTATCTCCATATAGCCTGTTAACTCATTGTTTATAATATTTAATTTCTTTAACTTTTTTTCTAATATATTTCTAGTTCCCGAGCCCTTTTCCCTAAGTATTAACTCTCCTTTTAGCACTTCTTTCAAATCAACTTCTGTTCTTTTAGCAAATTGATGTTCTTTTGAAACCGCTAATACAAGCTCGTCATCCTTAAGCTTTTTATGTAAGAACTTATTTCTCTCAAAATCACCCTCAACAATTGCAAGATCAATATCTCCATTAGATAATTTATCTATTATGTTACTTGTATTACTAACCTGAAGAAATAGTTTAGTATTTGAATGTACTCTTTTATATTTTCCTAGAATAGCAGGAAGTATATAGCCTCCTATTGTCATACTGGCACCTATCTTATAAGTTCTATTAATAGCATTTTTATTTTTAAGTTCTACTTCAAGAGCCTTATAGTGAAGCTGAATTTCTTTCGAATGTTTATATAATATCTCACCCTCTTCAGTCAATTTAACTTCTTTTCCTTCTCTGTTAAATAACTTTACCTCATATTCCTCTTCTAAAAACCTAATATGCTGAGATACAGCAGGCTGAGTTACGTTTAAAATTTCAGAGGCCCTTGTAAAGTTTTTGAATTCTGCAACAGTCATAAAAGTTTTTAATCTTACATCAATCATATTGCCTCCAAATATAATATTTACTTATATAAAATAATAACATATAAATTTTACTTATGGTAATATAAAAACTTCTAATTGGATTTTTCTTTACGATAATACTATATTAAAGATGCGCCAATAAACTTGACGATGTAACTTACACTATTATTTTAAAAAGGAGTATTTCATTATGAATTGGTTAAAGAAAAACTTACAAGGAATTGTTTTTCCCTTCATTATAGCTTTAGTTGCTAATCTGTTAGGTTATAAGTTTCCAATAATAGGAGGTGCTGTATTTGGAATTGTTATAGGTATAATTATAAACAATATTTTTAAGACTCCTGAAAAATATTCAGAGGGAATAGATTTTACTTCAAAGAAAATATTGCAATGGTCCATTGTAATTCTAGGGGCTGGACTGAGTTTAAAACAGGTTTGGTATACAGGAACAGAATCTGTTTACGTTATGTTTTTCACTTTACTAACTGCTTTCGTTACAGCTTTTATATTTGGCAAACTTTTAAATATACCTTGGAAATTAAAATCTCTTATAGCTGTTGGAACCGCTATTTGTGGAGGTTCAGCCATTGCTTCAATCTCTCCAATTATTGAAGCAGATGATAGCGAAGTCTCCTACTCGATCTCAACAATATTTTTGTTTAACATATTAGCAGTACTTATATTTCCCCCTTTAGGCCATATGCTTAAGCTTTCAAATAAAGCCTTTGGACTATGGGCAGGTACAGCTATTAATGATACTTCATCAGTTGTTGCAGCAGGATATGCCTTTAGTAACATAGCTGGAGAGTATTCTACCATAGTTAAACTTACACGAACTACCATTATAATTCCTATAGCAATAATATTTTCTATTATAATGGCTATACAGAAAAAGAAATCTGTTGTTAGTGCTGATAATTCCGTAAATTTAAATCTATCAAAAATATTTCCGTGGTTTATACTATGGTTCTTAGCTAGCTCACTACTCAATACTTTAGGATTTTTTTCCGAGAACTCAATAAAATATATAAACAGCATTGGAAAGTTTATGATAGTAATGGCTCTATCTGCTGTAGGACTTAAATCTGACTTTAAGAAAATGATAAGCAGTGGATTTAAACCTATCTTACTAGGACTTATTGTTTGGCTTTCAGTAAGTATTGTTAGTCTTATTGTTCAGGCCTTTACTCATCAATTATAAAAACTTATATAGTAAATACTTTAACAACAAACTCTTGTCTTATATAACCGTATTGACTTATAAATTATCTACGTATAATATAAATTTATATTTAATGCTAGAGAAAACCTTGGCAGGCGAATAATTTTTATAACAATAATTTCGGGGGGAAAAATGAAGACTACTTTGTATTTAGTAAGACATGGCGAAACAAAGTGGAACACTGAAGGAAGGTTTCAGGGTTGCATCGATATAGAGCTTTCAGATAATGGATTTAATCAAGCAAGAAAGTTAAAAGATAGATTAAAATATTCTTTTGATTATGTTTATACCAGCCCACTTAGCAGAGCTAAAAAAACTGCTGAAACTATTTGTGAAGATACAACTATAAAACCAATTGAAGAATTTAATTTAAGAGAAATAAACTTTGGAGATTGGGAAGGATTAACTATCACTGAAATAAAAGAAACCTACTCTGAAGAATTCCTAAAATGGAAGCAAGATGAGCTTCTTGGCCCTATATGTGGTGGAGAGCAATCTATCAAAGCAGCAAGTGATAGAGCGCAAAAGGCTATATTAAAAATTGTCCAAGAACATAAAGGTTCAAGAATTGTTATAGTCGCTCATGGAGGCATAATTAAAGCTGCTCTTATAGGACTTTTTGAATGGAAGATGAATATGTATCATAAGTTTAATCTAGGAAATACATCCATTAACGAAATTACTTTCAATGATAAATTAGAACCTAGAATGGTTTCAATAAATGATTTGAATCATCTATAGTTCTATTTTACCTATGGCTTTATTGATAAGTTTCTAATTTATCAATAGGCCTTTAATTTTTATCATTTCTTATCATTTCAATCTCTCACTAAATTGTTTTTAAAATATAGATTCGTTGTATTAATGCTGCATTATCTTAGCCTATGATTTTGAAACTGGATTACTTATTAGTAATTTTGGGCTATAATATAACTAGTGTTTAAGATAATAAATGATAATGAACAATACTATTGATTATTCATATAGAGGAGTACGATTTATGTTTGCAGAAGAACGATTAAATGAAATATTAGACTTGCTATCAAAAGATGGTAAGATATTAGTTAAAGATCTAAGCATTAGATTTAATGTTACTGAAGGTATGATAAGAAAGGATCTTCAGAAACTAGAAAAGGATGGTGCTATTAAAAGAACTTATGGTGGTGCTATTTTAAAAAGAAACATTGCTGAAAGCACAAGTATTTCAAATAGATTAATTAAAAACTTGGAATCTAAGAGGATTATAGCAGAAAAAGCTTTTGACTTAATTGAGGAAAATGACACTATATTTCTAGATGTATCAAGTATTAACTTTGTGCTTGCTGAGCTTATCGCAAGCAGTACAAAAAAGTTTACAGTTATAACTAATATGGTTGAAATAACCTCTGTTTTTAATGATTCATCTAATGTCAATATAATTTGCATAGGCGGAACTTATAATAAGAGTCTTGGTGGTATAATTGGCTCTGAAGCTATAGAAAGTATTAGAAGATACAGAGTAAATAAAGCTTTTATGGGTAGCTGCGGTATAAACCTTTCTGATAGAACCATAAGCAATTTCGACCTAGAGGAAGGCAATACAAAAAAAGCTATAATGTCTTCTGCTAGAACTGTTTATATACTAATAGAAAATGAAAAATTCAATATAGATGGTACTTATAAATTTGCTGATTTAGATGATATTGATTATATAATCACCGAAGAAAAACCAGCTTCTAAGATATATGAAGCAATAAAAAAGTTTAATATTAAACTAATTTAAACTCACTGGAAACATTGAAATCTCTAGATTTATTACTTATAAAAATTTTATATTTTATTTTAAAGTAAAAAACTTCTCTTTATTGATGTTTTTCAATCTTGAGAAGTTTCTTTTTTCATTAACTCATAATTATATAGAATTAATATAAGTAGTCACAAAATCTAATTTCTTTGAAAATCCTTGAACCAAGTTCCTTGGTATGTTAACTTTCCCTTATCTCCTTCTACTAATAGACCATACATTCTTCCACTTAGTGAAAGTTCTAGTCTTTCACCGTGCTCAGTTTCAAAGGTTATGTAATAAGTTGTACTGCTTGAAGTATGCATTGCATTATTATCTCCGGTATTATGAGTATGGTGCGATACATCTATCCTTTTGGCTATAACCTTAGCATCTACTGTTATGATTGGTGATTTAGCATTTTTAGCTGCTTCAGCTATGTTTTTCCCTAAAGCAAAAATAAATAATCCAAACATTAGAATAAACATCAACATAAAAAATGGTGGCATACCACCAAAAAATGAACCAGCTTGATCGTACATAAAAACCTCCTTATTATTATTGGTTAAAATTGCCCTTATACTTATTTTTATGTATTATTATTCTACATATGAATAATTTTTCCTTTACCATTTATTATATTATTTCTTCATATAGAAATTAAAAAATAGTTTTAGATAATGAACAAAAAAATGCATATGTCAACTTGTAAATTCAACAAATTATTCATACACATTTTATGTTTCTATTTAATTATTTTTATGCTTTAGATGCATTAATGCCAAGTCTAATTAGCCACTGCATACTGACTATTATATAGCTTTGCATAGAAACCTTTTTTCATAAGAAGCTCATCATGATTTCCTTGTTCTATTATCTTACCATCTTTCATAACAAGAATTAAATCTGCTTCTCTTATGGTAGAAAGTCTATGTGCTATAACAAAACTTGTTCTTCCCTTCATAAGTGATAAGAACGCTTTTTGTATTCTAGCTTCTGTTAAGGTGTCAATACTACTTGTTGCTTCATCCAGAATAAGCATAGATGGATTCATAAGCATAACTCTAGCTATAGTTAATAGCTGTCTTTGCCCTTGTGAAAGATTAGCTCCATCTTCGGTTATTAATGTATCATATCCCTTTGGAAGTCTCTTTATAAAACTATGTGCATAAGCAGCTTTTGAGGCATTTATTATTGCTTCATCTGATGCATCAGATTTTCCATAGGCTATGTTTTCCCTTATGGTTCCAGCAAAAAGCCAACTTTCTTGAAGTACCATTCCAAAGGAACTTCTAACACTTTCCTTGGTTACTTCTTTAATATCTTTTCCATCTATTAATATTTTACCTTTGTCAATTTCATAAAATCTCATAAGCAAATTCACTAAAGTAGTTTTACCGGCACCAGTTGGTCCAACTATAGCTACTGTACTACCAGGTTTTATATTCATAGTCAATCCTTCAATCAAAGGTCTATCCTTCTTATAGGAAAAACTTACATTCTTAAATTCTACTTTTCCGTCTGCTTTATTTATGGATTGTTTATCCTGTTCTGATGACTCTCCCTGTTCGTCCAATATAGCAAATACCCTCTCTGCTGAGGCCATAGCAGATTGAAGCTGCGTTGCTATACTTGTTATATCATTTATTGGTTTTGCAAATTGATTTGAATAGATTAAGAAACTTGAAATCTTTCCTATAGAAAGCCCTCCAGCTACAGAAACAATTGCTCCTATTATTCCTGAAAGAATATAAGTAATATTATTTATATATCTTGTACCTGGATTAGTTAAGGAGGAGAAAAACTGAGCTTTTCTACCACATTCGTATAACCTTTCATTAATCTCTTTAAAAGCTTCCTCTGATCTTTCTTCATAATTAAAAGCTTTAACTATTTTTTGATTACCAATTATTTCTTCTATATATCCATTTAACTCCCCTAGAGTCTTGGACTGTTCTTTGAACATCTTCTTAGAACTCTTAGCTATAAAGGAAGACAATAAAAAACATAATGGTGTCATAACAACTACCACTAAAGTTATCGTTGGACTTAAGTCTATCATAAATATTAAAGCTCCAACAAAGGTTATTACTCCTGAAAATAGCTGAGTTATCCCTTGTAGCAACCCCTCAGAAATTGCATCTATATCATTAGTAAATCTGCTTATTATATCTCCATTAGCTTTACTATCATAGTACTTAAGTGGCATGGTATTTAATTTTTCAAACAACTCATCTCTAATATCTTTAACAGTTCTATTTGATATCACATTTGTAAAGATAGATAAAAACCATTGAAGCACTGCACTTAAACCGTATATTATCGAAAGAAATGCTACTATCTTTAATATAGCCGAAAAGTTTACTTGTCCTTTCTTAACCATGTAGTCTATAGCCTTACCAGTAAAGAAAGGAGCCACTATTGAAAGTATGTTGCTTGTTAGCGCAAAGGCTATAACAAGAATCAATTGAATTCTATATTTCTTTACATATTTAAGTATCCTTATTAAGGTTCTATTTTTCATAATCACGACCTCCTACTTCTCAACCTGAGAGAGGCAAATTTCTTTATATACTTCACAGGTTCCTATAAGTTCTTTATGTGTGCCCAAACCAACTTGTTCACCATCATCTAAAACCAAGATCAAATCAGCATCCTTTACTGCATTAACTCTTTGAGAAACCATAACCAAAGTCATGCTGCCAGTATTATCTTTAAGTTCCTTTCTAAGTGCAGCATCAGTTGCATAATCCAATGCACTAGAGCTATCATCTAAAATAAGAATCTCCGGTTTCTTTACTAAAGCCCTTGCAATTGTAAGCCTTTGCTTCTGCCCTCCAGAAAGATTAGTTCCGCCTTGAGAGATTTGAGTATCATATCCAAGCTCAAGTTTTTCGATAAATTCTGCGGCTTGTGCTATCTTTGCTGCTTTTTTTATTTCCTTATCAGAAGCATCCTTAAGTCCCCATTTCAGATTTTCCTTTATACTTCCCGAAAACACCACAGCCTTTTGAGGAACTATACCTATTTTTTCTCTAAGTTTTACTTGGTCATAATTTTGGACTTTAATACCATTTATCTTTATGTAACCATCATCAGCATCATAAAATCTAGGTATAAGGTTTATTAGTGTACTTTTTCCTGATCCAGTAGCTCCTATTATCCCAAATGTTTGTCCTTTACTTAACTTAAAAGAGATATCTTTTAACGCATATTCCTTTGATCCTTTATAAGTAAAAGATACATTTTTAAGTTCTATTGCATCACTGCATAGATTGCTTTCATCTATTTCTCCTGATCCTAAAGAAACTTTTGGATCTACTATTGAGCCTTTAGTATCCAAGATTTCATTAACACGTGCGGCTGAAGCTGCTGCCTTTGTAAAAGTAACCACTAGATTAGCCACTACTACTAATGCAGAAAATATCTGTATAACATAATTTATATAAGCAATAACCTGTCCTTGAGTCATTCCACCTATGTTTACACGGAAGCCTCCAAACCATATTATAGCTACAATAGCAAAATTCATTATTATAGAAGTTGCTGGATTCATTAAGGCTGCAATACTACCTACTCTCACAGCAGTATCAGACAAATCTTTATTAGAAGTTTTAAATCTGTCTTTTTCATACTCAACTTTATCAAAAGCTCTAACAACTCTAACACCTGATAGGTTCTCTCTCAGTATCACTGCCAGTCTATCAAGTTTTCCTTGCACCTTTTTATATAACGGAATTGATTTTCTCATTACCGAAAATAAAACTAATGCAAATACAGGCAGTATGATGAGTATTACTATTGATAATTTTAAATCTAATAGCATAGCCATCACTATACCTCCAATGCATAAGAACGGCGCCCTAACAACCAAACGAATCCACATAGCTACTGCTACTTGTAATTGGTTTACATCATTAGTTGTCCTATTTATTAAGGAGGCTGTTCCAAAGCTATCAATCTCTGCATGTGAAAATGTTCCTATATGTTTAAAGATAGCATTTCTTACTACAGTTCCAAAGCCTTGAGATGCGATGGAGGCAAAGTACTGACAAGTAAAAGCAAACATAACTCCCAATGTAGCTATTAAAAGCATAAGTGCTCCCATCTTAAGAATATAGTTTACATCCCTATTCTTCACACCGTTATCAATCACCAATGCCATTATCGTTGGAATCATCAATTCAAATATAGCTTCTAAAAGTTTAAAAAATTGTCCTAAGAATACATTTTTCTTATAGTTTTTTAAAAAAGGTATTAATTTAAGCATACTGTCTCCTCCTTGAATGCTCCTAAGTAAATCTAATTCAAGGTTTACTTGATATCATATAAGTATTTCTTTTGATTAAATTAATAGTGCTTGATTTTCTAACAAGTTAAATTAATTTTGCATTTAAGAACTCTTTAATTATAACAAACATCAGATCATATGAAAAATTTTTATAATATCTTAATCTTAAGGTTTTCTTATTCAGAAAAAAATAAGCCGGATTCATTTTATAAATCCAACTTATTTTTGCAGTGACTACAAGTATTATTATTGTCATCCAACTTGCTTCCACAATAATAACAATATTCTATTTTGGGCTTAATATTTTGTTCTTTTCTAATTTGCCTTTCAGCGGCTCTTCTCTTGCTACTCCAGTTGCATATTGAGAAAATATAAGATAATAAGATAAATAGTCCTATTTCTACTAATTTTGAAAAATGAATTGTAGAAAAACTTACTTTTCCAGATAAAAGAGAGAAAATATCCCTTCCAAAGACAACTAAAATAGTCAATATCATCGATATAGAAATATATGTGCCTTTACCTAATCTTTCGAAGCTTTCCCATTGAGTTTTATCATCAACTTTCAATTTTTTCCCCCTGTAACATTTAGATTATGCTTTTAAAAGCATACCATATAATCCAAATACTAACAATAAGGTTAAATAACAAATATCAATTAAGCTTTCACTTATAGATTATTATCACAGATGTTCTTAACAAAATCTTTTGCTGCCTTTAAATCCACTTCATCAGGATGATTTTTGGATACTCCTCCAATAAGCTTAAAAGGACCAAAAGTATCCCATCCTTTGCAAGAAAAGTTTCCAAGTATTTTTGCGTCTTTTGAATTAAGAATATCTAAAACTGCCTTATGATTTTTCGTAGAACCGCTGTCATTAGTTGAAAATACAAATACCTTTTTATCTTTTAAATTTGCATTTTCTATTAAATCAACCATCTTTTTATTAAAACCAAAAGCATATATTCCTGATCCAAAGCCAATTAAGTCATACTTAGAGAAATCTATTGACTTCGCTTGTACTTCTTCTAGCACCTCAGCATTTATAGCTTCACTCATTGCTAAAGCAACTTTTTTAGTATTTCCATGATGATAAGAACTGTAAATAATTATAGTTTTCATATTACCCACTCCTTAAAATTATAAAATTAAATTTTGCATTATTAAATTTTATAAAATCTATTCACAAGAATAATATTATACCATCTGAATATAAAAGTAAACATGATTAATTGCTTTATGCACTTACTAATATAAATTTTAAAAACGTAAAAGTTATGCACATTTAAAAATTATTTTAATAATTAATTTTCAAACATACATAACTTAGCACTAAATATCTTATTTTATTAAAAAACTGATATTTAAAAGTTATTCAAGTTTTTCTTGCTCATCGTACTGGTCTACTTCAACTATAACTTTATTTTTAATACTGAGGATATTTTTAGGTAAGCTAATGATCAGATTTCCATTTTCAAACTTACCAGTTATACTTTTAGAATCCACATTAGGGACATAAAAATTCTTTCGAATGTCATTTACAGTTTGAACCATAAAAAAAGTACCATATCCTCCGCTTCTATTAACTTTATTGACTCTTACAGTTATAGTTAAATAGTCATTTTCATAGTTTAAGTTTATATTATTTCTCTGCACCCCCAAAATTTTTCCTACTACTACGTATTTGTCGTCTAGGTCTAGCATCTTTAACTCAACCTTATTTTCATTTTTATTATTCATCATACTAAGTAATCCCAAAATCATTCAATCTACCTCAATAAAATTACTTTCATTTTATTGTATTTTTAAATTTTCTATTTGTTCATACATAGTAATTATTTTTACTCTTCTTTTCTAATTGTTCTCCATACGTAAAAATCATTATAATAATTATTACTTATACATAAAGCCAAAATTTACGAACATTTTTTATTTTATTCAACAAATTATTCAACATAATTCTATTTCCTCTTAGAATATTTTAATATAAATTAACTTTCAAAAGGCATTGACTAAGCTGCATATTTTAAGTTTTATTTACATAATTTAAATTTACATTAATTGATATTTATTAAATTTAACATCCATTGATTATTCGTGTTTATAATGTTATAATTTCATTGGATTGATTTACCATATTATACTTATATACCAACAAATACATTTTATTTCATTTAACCATCTCAATCTACTAATAAAAATTAAGGGGGATTACACTTAATGTCACTAAAAAAAATGATGTCGCGAAAATCATTAATGGCTATTTCACTTTCTATAGCCTTAACGATTGAATTAACTGGTTTCTCTGTACCTTTTGTAAGCGGTACCCTAAAAGTTGCTAAAGCTGCCGAAACTGCTCCATATACATGGAATAATACAATTCCTGTAAAGACACCACTTGCTGGTGCTAAAAATAATGGAAAGTTAGTTTTATTTGACAACGCTCACGATAACGCTGCTGGTCAAGCAGACTGGGTAATAGATGGAGGCTTTTCAGATTTTGCTGATGCACTTGTAAATCAAGGCTACACTGTAAAAGAATATAGAGGTGTGGATAAAAACAATGATGGTGCTATAAGGTTCTATGATGATCGGAACTTGACTGCTGACCAGGAAGGCACTTCTGCTGATAAAAATGAAGCACTAATAACCTACGATGCAATTAAGGATGCCGATGTCTTTGTAACAGCAGAAGCAAACAGACCTTTTAGAAAATCTGAGTACGACGCCTTAAAGAAATTTGTTGACTCTGGAAAAGGAGTTTACTTTATTGGCGATCACTATAATGGAGACAGAAATTTAAATACATGGGATTCAACAGAAGTTTATGACGGATATAACAGATGTGACAGTATAAGTTATAATATGGGTGGAGTTTACGGAGACCTAAGAAATACAAAAGATGCTTCTAAAGGTTGGCTTGCAGAAAACTTCGGATTAAGATTTAGATTTAACGCTGGGGACTCAAACCCATTAAATTCTGGACAAACTGGCCCTACAGATATAAGACCAGCTTCAGAAGCTGAAGGTTTAACAGACGGTGTTGTAGGGGAAAAGATACTTGTAGCAGCTGGGTCAACAATTTCAATTACAGATCCTAGCAAAGCTAAAGGAATTATTTACTTTAAAGATTCTGATGATTTAGTACCTTGGAGTAGCGGTGTGGAAAATTCTCATGGTGGAAAAAGCATATACTTTGGTGGTCAAAAAGAAGGTGCTTTCGTTGCTATCTCTAAACCAAGCAAAGGAAGAGCTGCCTTTATTGGAGACTCATCACCTATTGAAGATAAGACACCAAAATATAAAAATGCTACAAATGGTAGTACAAAATCAACTTATAATGGTTGGAACGATCTTGGAAATGCAGCTAAATTATCTGTTAACATCGTTAACTGGCTAGCAGATTCATCTCAAGACTATGTTGGCTTTGGTACCGCTTCACATCCTTCAGATGTATATGGTGCTACATTTACTCCAATGGCTGACGTAGAAAAATCAGATCCAGATAACGGACAACCTTGGTCAGCTCCAAGCAATGGCTTCGATCCATGGAACACTGATACTTGGAAACCAGGTTCCTATGGTGCTCCATATTTAACTACACCTGTGACCGACCCAAGCCAATATACCTTTAACTTATCACTTTACCCATCCTATATATACAAAAACGAACCTTTTGCTATAACCATAGGGGGAGTTGGCTCAAGCCCTAGTTTAGGTATGTACTTAACCGGAGGTACTCAGGTTGGTCAGGTTTATGACAAGGCCTCAAACACTTGGTCTGCTTCAAATTACACTACCTTAAATGGCAACGCTCCTATTACCGTAACCACTAGAGCAGTTAACACAGGTTCTGATGGAGTTATTAACATAAGAGTTAGAAACGGAAAAACTAATACTGATACTAAAACTGCTACAAGCTTAACTAGCGGATATGGATATATCGAAGGTACTGTTGACGGAACTCCAGGAAGCATAGTTGCTGCAAATCTAAACGGAACCATACTTGGAACAGCTCAATTAGATGATTCTAATCACGTTAAGATAGCTGTTAAATCAGGTACAGGAATAACTTTGAGTGTTTATAATTCAAATGGAACTAAAAAGGTTGACTTACCAAATATATATACAGTTGAAGACGGAAAAACTACTCCTTTAATTACAGTTATACCTAAGTCAAGTAATGCAAATTTAAGTTCCTTAACTGTTAATATAAATGATACTTCAACCACAGCTATATCACCCGAATTTTCATCTACAATATTAAATTACAATACAACTGTGGACTACTCAGTAACCTCTGTATCGATAACACCAGTTGTTGCAGATCAAAAGGCATCAATTACTGTAAATGGTACTTCACTTGAAGGCGGCAAATCAATCCTTTCAGATCTTGCTGTTGGCGATAATTTAAATACTATCTCTGTAACTGCTGAAGATGGAACTACTAAGGGATATACCTTAAATATAAAAAGAGATATCTGTCATCCTTCTAAGGTTGAGCTTAGTACTACAGCCATAAAACTTAAGCAAGGTGAAGCTTCAAATATTTCAGCTACAGTTACTCCAGATGAAGCACAAAATAAAGCTGTAAAATGGACTTCAAGCGATACATCAATAGCGTCAGTAGATGAGAATGGAAAAATAACAGCAGTAAATGCAGGTGAAGTAACAATCACAGCTACCACTGTTGATAATAATATTTCGGCTACTTGCGCTGTTACGGTTATACCTAAATCAAGCAATTCTAACCTTAGTTCTTTAACTTTGCGAACTAGTGATTCCAGTATTATAGCTTTATCACCATCCTTCGAAGCTAACAAATTAAATTACAATGCAACTGTTAGTTACTCTGTATCATCAATTGTAGTAGCACCAGTTGTAGCTGATGAAACAGCTAGAGTTTCCGTAAACGGAACTGCTTTACTTACTGACAATTTAACTATACCTACTCTTGCAGTTGGAGACAATTTAATTAGTATAGTAGTAACTGCAGAAGATGGAACAAAGAAGGAGTACACTGTAAATGTAAAAAGAGATGTTTGTCATCCTACTAAGGTTCAACTTAATAGTACAAGTTTACAATTAAGAAAGAAGGATACATTTACTCTTACTGCTACCGTAACACCTGTTGAAGCTGTAAATAAAGCTGTAACATGGTCTTCTAGTAATCCTTCAGTTGCTACCGTTGATCAGAACGGAAAAATAACCGCAATAAGCAAAGGTGACACAACGATAACTGTTACTACCGCTGATGGAGGTTACACAGCAACTTGTGAAGTAAAAGTCTCACAAAAACCAATAACTTTAAAGGATATAATATCTGGTATATTTGAATTTCTTAAAGATATATTTGGCCTTTAAAAATTATATTTTCTTATAATTTCAAAGCATTACTCAAATATACCCAATAACCAAAATAAGCACTATGAATTTTTAATTCATAGTGCTTTAAATTTCTTAATAAATCATTTATCCATATTAAACTCTATAAAATTCCAACTTAAACTATTAAGTTATCTTTATAATTCTAAGAAGCCACTTCTTCCTTTGTCTGAATCTCTCCATCTTTTAACCTTAGTATAGAGGTTCCATAGTACGCTGCCTCTTGTGAATGAGTAACTTGAATTATAGTTTTACTTAAATTTTTATTTATATTTTGGAACAGCTTCATTATGTCCGTTCCAGTCTTCGAGTCTAGGTTACCAATAGGCTCATCTGCTAAAATAATATCTGGTTCAAACACCAAAGCTCTAGCTATAGCTACCCTTTGCTGCTGTCCTCCTGAAAGCTCTCTTGGAGTAACCTTTCTTTTATGACTCATCTCTATTGTATCTAAAATTTCTTTTAATTTTTCTTCATGTTTCTTCAAAGGCTTTCCATCAAGTATTATAGGCAATAAAATATTATCTTCTACAGTTAAGTTAGGAACAAGATTATAAAACTGAAACACAAAACCTATCTCTCTTCTTTTCATAATGCTTTTCTGCTTTTCATTTAAAGAACTTAAATCTCTTCCATTTATGTTAACTACTCCACTAGTAGGCTTATCTAACCCACCAAGTAGGTATAATAAAGTGGATTTCCCACATCCTGAAGGTCCCATTATAGATAAAAACTCACCTTTTTCTACAGAAAAGTTAATATCTTTCAGTACCTCTATCTTCTCTTTTCCAACTTTAAAACTTTTATTTAAATCAAAAACCTCGATTGATCTCATATAATTCCTCCTACGGATATTTTACTCATATTTTAATTCATCTATAATAGACAGTTTTCTGCTCTTAAACAGTACTGGTAATGTTGCTAAAAATACTAAAATTAAAGAAACACTAAGCACTACAGGCATATAAGAAATGTCAAACTTAATATCTAGCGGTAGTCCTATTTTGTCAGTTATCTTTGACATTAAGGATGAAGTAAGGTACGCAAGCGGAGTTACAATTACCACTGCCCATATAACCGAGAGTATTGATTCTACTATAATCATAACACCTCTTTGCCCCTTAGTCATACCAACAGAACTCAAAACAGCCATATCCTTCTTTCTTTGAATAAAACTAATTCCTATGTTGTTAAGCATTCCAAAGCACCCTATAACAACTGCCATATAAGAAAATATGCTTAATATGGTCATAAGCTGATCATTTTGCTCTATATTTCTATCTCTAGTTTCTTCAAAGGTTCTTACCTGCCCACCTAGCCCTTTAACTTCTTTATTTATATTTTCCTTTATATCTTTAGAGCTCTTTGAAGTATTAAAATAAATTGAGTATGAAGCTGAATCATAATATTCTTTGGGAAGTACTTTGTAATTCATTAATATGAATATACCGTTATTTAGCATCTTTCCATCAACTATTCCTACAATTTTATAAGCTTTAGTTGTATTTCTAAGCTTCATATCAAAGGTATCACCTACAGCTAATTTGGTCTTTTCCGCAACTTTTTTTGTTAGTATTATTTCATCGCTAGCTCCATTCTTAAATTTATCATAAATATCTTTATTATTTTTTTCTTCCCAATTTATATAATGATCATAATCAGTATATTTATCAGGTTCAACAGCCATTACTTGAAATACCTCTTCCTTTATACTCCCATTAGCATAGTACATAAATTGGATTGAATCCTTATCTACACCGTCAGTTTTAAGGACTACTTCTTTTATTTTATCTAAATTACCAACAACCCCAGTACCTGAACCATTTATTTCTATACTATAATTCAATTTTTCATATATTCCACTCACTAAGGTTTTAACATTTACACTTAATGAATTTATAGTAATTATGGATACAATAGCTAATATCATAAGATTAACATTTCCAAGCAAAACCTTAGAGGTTCTCATGTTGTTAAAAGAAAGTGCCATAGAACCATTGATTTTTCTTAGTACTATGTAGATACCCCTAGATAGAAAATCTACAAGCTTTGGGAATACAAGCATTGCAGCTGCAACTGCTGTAATCATTAAAATAGGGCTAATATTTACAACTAATTTGCTATTAATTGAATTTAACATTATGACTACAATAAGCATTACAAGCCCTAATATAAACTTCCCATATCCAATATCATTTACTGTACTTGGATTATTCAAAATAACATTCTTAATTTCTAATCTTCTTGTTTTAATTACTGGTAATGCAGCAGATAGTACTGACAGTAGTACTGAAAATATCATACCAAATATCAAATATTTAATATTAATATTGGGCTTTTCAATTATTCCATACTCCCTTAGCGGAGAAATAAAGTAATTTATAATATATAAAATACCTACACCTGAAGCGTTTCCTATGATGCCGCCAAGGATACCATATACCAAACTTTCAATATAAAGAATTCTTCTTATGGTTCCTCTCGTAGCACCTTGGCTTAAGAATGTACCTATTATAGGCATTCTTTCAGTTATTGTAAGCTTAAAGGAACTATATATTATTATAGCACTCATGAAAACTACAATTGCGAGCATCATATAAAACATACTAGTAATTTGAGACAACTGAGACTTTACTTGTTCTTCATTAAAAAGTTCCTTTGTAGAAAACTTTGTATTTGCGTCATTAAACTCTTTCACAGAATCTTTTATTGAATCTTTTGATTTATTTGCTATTATGTAATTGTATTTTCCGTCTACACCAAGCTTTTTAGATATGAATTTATAGGGAACAGTGACTTGAAAAGAATCCTTACTATCCATGTAAAAAGCACCTTCATTTGCTGCTATCGCAGATATCTTCAAGGATATCCTTTCACCATTTAAAATTATTTTTAGATTATCCCCGACACCGAGCTTAAATTTATCACTTATTCTTTTTGAAATTATGCATTTTTCTCCTTCAAAATCCTTAAGCTCCTTATTTATAACCAGTATGCTTTTATCAATATACTTTTCTTCTCTTCCGCTAAGATTAAGTGCTTGCAAATCATCACTATCATACACCACAGATACATTAAGTTCTGGCACTAAATTCTTAACACCTATTTCATTTATGTTTTCCATGGAAAAAGTACTTTCTCCAATTTTGGATGATATATATACGTCTTTATTTTCTAATTGTTCTAGTTGAGGTTTTACAAAACTTTCGATTGCAGCTTCAACCGCTCCCATGCTTCCCACAAAAAGTGCAGTACTTAAAATTATTGCTAAGAGTAATAGTAAAAATCTTGCTTTCTTTTCTATCATGCTTTTTGCAACATACTTTAAAAATATCTTCATTTCTTACCTCCATCGAAAAAATGTCTACCGGCATATATTATCATACATTATTTGGGTTTTGTGTAATATTAAGTTTTATTCATTAAATCTTAAGCTTTTATTAAGATTTAGGATACTTTACTGAATATTAACTATTTATATTTTACCCTTATTTATATGTACATATAAAAACTCTTCATATCTTTAATTATTATTACAAGACTTTTTTGTTGTTTCTATATAAAACTAAAATCAAAGTTGTGCTTAGGCACTGAGTTAAAATTATAACGAATTAAAAAGCAAAAAAGCACATTATAGAGCAAACTTTAATTTTCTCCATAATGTGCATCTCAAACCAAAATATATAATTTTTTGTTGTTTTATTCATTTCGATAATTAATTATTGAATATCTAAATATTTTTATTATATCTATCATTTTAGCAGTATGCTTTTTATGTCATTCCCTGTTATAAAGCTATATTATATTTTTTTTACTACAAGCAAGCCTAAACTTATAATATAAGTTATTGTGGAAAGTATTAATGCTACAATCAGCATCCCTGTTATTAAGATATTATATTTCAATATAGCTTTATCCATAAATTCTATCGATAACCCAAAAGCATTTAATATCACTAATAAAAGAAAAAGAACAATTAACCCTCTTGATGCACCTTTTATATCTGCCATACTTAAAGATATATGTGAGGATATACATATAGCAACAAATAAAAATATATAAAAATACGGATTTTTAAAATTTTCTCCTGAAAAAATACTCTTCACTAAATGACCATATGAGGTCAGTAACCCTTCTATAGTAATTTTCCCAATCCTGGTTATATGAAGCGAGTTGAATAATATATCTATAAATTTGTTATATGTATTTGGTATTGCAAAGTACATAAGCGTTATTATACTTATAACTCCACCAAATATTGGTGCAACCCCTATAAAGAAATTACCAACTTGCTGATATACACTATTAGGGTTATAACTATGATCCACATACCCCATAACACCATTATTATCAGGCTTTTGAAACAACTTTATTTTCCTTATATTGTGCCCAAATATTATAGATAGAATTGCATGACTCAACTCATGTATAGGCACTCCTATAAATCCAGTCACCATTACAGCATTAAATCCTAAACTTTTATAAATATTCTTAATAGAATTATTTCTAAGCACCCCCAAAATCAGTCCAAAAAATATTATCATTCCTGTTAGATATAAAGTTTCTACCAAAGCTCTAATCAATAAATTAACAATAAACTCCATATTTCCTTCTCACCTTTCAAATTTAAAAGTATTTCCTGCGCCCGTATCTATTTCTTAAATTCACACCCCTCATACAAACTATGTATTATAAATCTATCTAAACTATTCATTGCTAATTAAAAAACAAGTAACATTTTCGTCATAACGACAATATAATATATTATAAAACAAATGAAAAAGATTAACGACAGAACTAGTAAAAAATTTATATTTTCTTTACATGTCGTTAATCAATAATATAGTGAAGGGGTATTAAACTATGAACAATAGATTTTTAGCATACAAACAAATGCCAACCTATGGAAAGCCACCTTATCAACAATGTGAAGAGAAAGAAAAGTATTATCCAATGGAATACAAAAAACTTCTTCAAGTTCCAGTAATTGTTGGATTTGGCGATACTCAAGAATTAGTTGTTAAAGAAAGTATTATATCTCCACCAAGTCCTCCAGTTTTCCGTATAGTAAAAGTTGATACAGAAGTATTTATAACAAATACTCAATTAGTACCAAGAATAATGCATCAAGAAAAGAAATGTGATGGAAAGTGGTGGGCAAAGGTAATTATAGATGGTTTTATAGATAAAAATATTCTTTATAAAACTATAGATGATTTTACTTGCGACTCTGTTAATGGTCCAGTATTCCAGTTTACAACAAGATTCCCATTTGCTACTTTCGTAGAAGTTGAAGCAAAAGAACCTATAAAAGAAACAGATAATGTTGAAATATTAAAAGCATTTGTAGAAGGTTCAAAAGAAGAGTTATTAGACCCTAATCCAGTAGAAAACGGAGCTCCTGATTGGGCAGTAACCTTTAACAGACTTCTTGAAAAGCTTATTGTTAGAATAGATCTTAAAGTTACAAGAATAGAGCATGTACCTGTAACTATAGAAGAACACAAAAAAGAATGTAAACCATACTAATTTTTGATAATATACGTTGATTAATAGAAAGTGCAGTTGGATTTCATCCAACTGCACCTTTATAATTATTAGAAGTACAAATTAAAAATATTAGTCTCAAAAGTTCTTGAATATCATTTATATATTATTTCTTTTAAATCTTTCTTTTAAAGTCTTTTCATCCATCTCCATTATTTCAAGTATAGAAAAATTTTTATCTAATCTGCGATGCCAAACTTCAGATTTCATTGATTTTAATGTTGGAGCTCCACTTTCATTTGTTCCTTTATTATCTACTTCATTCTCTTTCCTTAATAAATATGAAATATCAAGTTTTCCTGAGATAGTTATTTCACAAATTGATCCATTTCCCACTTTCATGTTTTTTAGAGCCTCACACTGAAAATATACTATACAGTTTAATGATTCAGAATCAATATTTCCATTAAATTTACCTTCTACAACCTCAGAAAAAGCCCTCTCTATCCTTTTAATTTTATATCTATTTTTATTTATATCTAAATCCTGCATATAAAAAATATATATATAATAATCTCCAAATACTCCAATTTCCTTTTCTGATAATACCTTCATAAATATGTTAGATGACTTTGCTCTACAATCCAGTATTATGTCATTTTCTCTAAAGCTTATTTTACAAATGCCATTAAACTTTTTATTAATATTAATAACCTTAGAATCTGCTCTAATCATAAGCTCTGTTCCTCTCAATATACAATATCCTGTTATATATTATCTCAATTTGAATACTTTTGTTCCTTAATTTATTATGGATTATGAAAACATTTGAATCCAATATAAAAATTATGTATAATTGTATGAATAAATAAGCAAATATAATAACATATCGAGGTTATTAAAGATGAACATTAATCAAATAATCACAGCTTTAGCATTTTTACTAATAGCACTTTTAGTTCTAAAAAACTATATTCCCATAAAAAAGCCTTATAATTATTTAGTAGTTGCTTTTATAGTACCTGCGGTACTAATTCAAACACCTTTAACTCATAAGATAAATGTAAAAGTAGAAGCAATATTAGTCGGAATATATCTCATTTGTTCTTTTGTACTTTTAGTCAGTTATAATCATTCAATCAGCAAAGAGAATAAATAACAACGCGCATATGTTTTATTTTCCCTGCTCTGATTATATATGGTATAATGTCCATATAATTTCCTAGGAAATAATGTCGAAGGAGTAAAAATAATGGATTTGAATAGCAATAACAATAGTATATTTACTACTATATCCTATAACGATTATTTAATAGAGAAAGCAACAATAGATGATATTAATGAACTAGAAGAATTGTACAATAATCTTAACGAGCATTTAGAAATAACTATCAATTATCCTGGTTGGAAGAAGGGCCTATATCCTGTTAGAGAAACGGCAGCAAATGGAATTAGAGAGAATAATTTATTCGTCTTAAAAATAGATGGCAAAATAGCAGGTTCTATTATACTTAATCACTTGCAAGAAGCTGCATACCGAGGAGTTACTTGGGGAATTGAAGTAAAAGATGAAGAAGTTATTGTAATACATACTTTTGCGGTAAATCCAAAATATATGAAAAATGGAGTAGGCCACAAATTGATTGACTTTTCCAAGGAATTTTGTTTAAAGAATGGATTTAAAACTATTCGTCTTGATGTTACTATAAAAAATACCCCTGCAATGACTCTATATGAAAAAAGTGGTTTCAAATATGTTGATACCGTTGACCTTGGACTCAATATTCCTGACTTAAAATGGTTTAAACTATACGAAATAATATTTTAGTCCATAGCATTAAAGATAAACTACTTCCCATTAAAACTTATCAAAATAAAGATTCGTAGAACCAGCGAAATCTTTATTTTGACTCTAAGGATTGAAGTAGTCTATCTATATAACTGTTCTTATCTTATAACCTGAATAAATGGCTCTGTCTCTTTTACCTTTTCAACTTCTGTCCCTTTGACTTCTTTATAATCATCTGTGTTCGTGATTATTACCGAAGTTATCACATCATAGCCTTCATTCCTAATTCTTTCTATATCAAATTCCACTAATAACTCTCCGGCTTTTACTTCGAAGCCTTGATCTACATGAGCTTTAAAGTATCGTCCTTCAAGATTTACCGTATCAATACCAACATGTATCAAAACTTCCACTCCATCTTTACTTTTCAAAGCTATTGCATGCTTAGTATTAAAAAGAGCCACTATTTCACCATCAACTGGTGCTACAACTCGTCCTCTTGTGGGCTCAATAGCCATTCCCTTGCCCATAAGCTCCTGTCCAAAGGTAGGATCATTTACTTCACTTAGCTTCCTTACTCCCCCTTCTACAGGACTATAAACAATTTCACCACTCCTAAACTTATTACCATTATTATATTCTACTCTTGTAGCATCACTTTTTTCTTTTGATCCAAACATATTCTTAAATAACTCTTTAACTCCCATCAAACAATTCCTCCAAACCAATAATACTCAAAATTAACTTATGCGCGTAAGTAAGTAAAAATGATAACTTAAGATAATAACATTTAATATTACATCTCAGTTATTTCACACTGCTAAAAAAGCCTAACTCTACTTTAAGTTAGTATTTTACTTTAAAGTAACTTATTTATTTTATACTTTTATTGTTGTATATTATTAGTAGTATAAAGTAGATACGCCCTAGATTTAAAAATTTTATCAATCTATTTATAGATAATAGTTACTATCTAATACGGATATCTACAGGTCATTTATAATATTAGAGAGGTGTAAAAATGAAGGTATTACTTATTAATGGAAGTCCTAAAGCCCAAGGATGTACTTTTACTGCGTTAAGCGAAGTTGCAAAAGAGTTAAATAAAGCAAATATTGAAACAGAAATTTTTCACGTAGGAAATAAACCTATTCGTGGATGTATGGCATGCGGTGGATGCAATAATACTGATGGAAAATGTGTATTTAATGATGATACTGTAAATATTGCCTTAGAAAAAGCTAAAGATGCTGATGGCTTCATATTTGGTTCTCCAGTTCATTATGCAGCTGCATCAGGTCAAATAACAGCATTCCTAGATAGATTTTTCTATGCTGGCGAAGGGTTCCAACACAAACCAGGTGCTGCAATAGTTAGTTGCAGACGTGGAGGTTCAACTGCTGCTTTTGAGCAATTAAATAAATACTTTACTATATCTAATATGCCTGTTGTATCTTCTCAATATTGGAACATGGTTCACGGTAACACTCCTGAAGAAGTAAAACAAGACTTAGAAGGAATGCAAACCATGAGAATTTTAGGAAAGAACATGGCATGGCTTCTAAAATGCATACAAGCTGGTAAGGATGCTGGCATAAATATTCCTGAAAAAGAAGAACAAAGAGCAATTACTAATTTTATACGTTAATATGAAAAAGAGCTTAAACTCCATTGTTTTAAGCTCTTTTCTATATAATCCACCAATTTCATATCTTATCATAAATACTCCTAACTAGTATTTCATATTATTCTTAATATTTTCAAAGAGTACTAACTAAGTTATCTATATAGTAGTACTTGTTTTCTCTCCTGTAACAGCACTCCAATACATTTCCCCCTAACATTTACAATTGATATAATATTATACTATAATATTAAAATATATCCAAATAATTGAATCTTCGCTATTTTAAATGCAGTATCAGTATCTCTTTAATTCCACGCACAAGTTTATTTTTTTATTTATGCAAGGAGGATTATTATGATAGAATTACAAAAAAATGAAAGAGCCTCACTTCAAAGCCTATGCGTAGGTAAGTCAGATGTTGAGCTTTTTTCATGCATAGAAGGAAAAACAGGACAAGTATGGGCTAATAGCAAAGAAAATCCAACTCTTGCAGTAATTTTAGTTGCAGATTTTTGTTTTTTATTAGGTCACTCAGAAAAACTACAAGATGGTGATTACATAAAAAAACTATATGACAACATAAGACGTAAAATAATTGTCCCAGACAGTCAGTTCTGGATTGATGTCATAGCAAAATACTTTCCAAATAACCACAGAAAATTTAGCAGATATTCAATAAAAACAGAACCTAAAGTATTTAATAAAGCAAAATTAAACAGTTACGTCAGAGCCATTGAATCAAAATTTAATATAGTTAACATAGATAAAACTAATTACAATAAAGTATTAGCAGATGATTTTATGGCAGATTGTTGTTCAAATTACTCATCTTTAGAAGATTTCACTGAGAACGGACTTGGATATTTGATAATTTATGAAGATGAAATAATATCCGCTGCATCATCATATGGTTATTGCAAAGGAAGTATTGAAATAACTATTGGCACTAAGGAAGAATACAGGCAAAAAGGATTAGCCTTAGCTTGTGCTTCAAAACTTATTTTAAACTGCCTTGACAGAGGTATTTATCCTCGTTGGGATGCTGCCAATTTAGAATCAGTGGCTCTTGCAGAGAAGCTCGGGTACCATTTTGATAAAGAATATATTGTTTATTCTATATTTTAGCTTTAATATTATTAAACTGATTTTCTCTTAGTTCAAGAAAGGTGGCTCAAAGATTTTATAAATACTGATGATTTATTTACCAGTTCAGTCAATAAGATAAGCATAGAAATTATATATGAAAATGAAGATTCAATAATATAGCTTGAAATTCCTTTGAAGTAAAAAGTAGTAGGCAGTGCAGATTATAACTGATTACTACTTTTTAATAAATTTATTTTAAAATAATTGAATTATACTGTACATAATTCAAGCTACTCAGTATTTCCGTCTAATAATAGCTTCATATTATTTGTCCATCTTTAAGAGAAATTATCCTATCGCACATATTAGCAATATTAGGATCATGAGTTACAATTATAATTGTTTTACCTTGGTTGTTTAATAGCTTTAAGATATTCATAATTTCCTTTCCAGTCTTCACATCTAAAGCTCCTGTTGGCTCATCAGCAAGAATTATTTTCGGATCACCTACTAATGCTCTAGCTATGGCAACTCTTTGCTGCTGCCCACCTGAAAGTTGTGCAGGAAGTTTATCTTTAAGTTGTTTTATTCCAATCTTATCCATGCACTCGAGTGCTTTTTCCTTGCATGCTTTTGTAGATAATTTCCTATAGCTTAACGGAAGAATAACATTATCCAACGCCGAATATTCTTTAAGTAGCGCAAAATACTGAAATATAAAACCTATTTCCATATTTCTAATTTTATGAAGCTTCTTTTTCTGTAATTCAGAAAACTCAATATTATTTAAAAAATACTTACCTGATGTAGGCTGATCAATAAATCCCATGATGTTCAGTAATGTACTCTTTCCAGAACCTGATGGTCCCATAATTGAAACCATTTCACCCTCTTTAATTGTTATATTAGTATCATTTAAGGCATAAAGTGTATTTTCACCTTCTCCATAAACTTTACATATATTCTCAAATCTGATTATATCCATTTATTCTAATCCCCCTATTAGATCTTTAGGTTGGAGTTTTTTCAGCACATTAAATATTATAAGTGAAATAACAGTAAGCATGAGCATTGCAATTATCAATAATTCTAATAATAAATAAATATCAATAGTTCCATATATATCGATAATATTCATTGAACTATACTGCTTTTTGATCAACTGAATACTACCGTTATTTTCTAGAATGTACATAATGATAGCTCCCACATAAGATATAATTGAGATAAAAATAACCTCTAGAAATAAGCTGCTAAATATATTCAAATGACTTGCGCCATAAGCAATCCTTATGCCTATCTCCCTTTTTTTAGAATAAATAGTCACTATTAAAGATGTAATAAGGCCTATTGACGAAAAAATACAGAAAAATATTCCTATAATCATTTGAGATAAATTTGCATTAATAAAATCATCGATGATAACCTTTAATATAGAATCTAATTTTTCATTTTTCTCAGAGAGCTTCAATTCTTGAGCCTTCAAATTGATTTTCCTACTAGCTTCCTCGTAATTAACATTATCTTTTAATTGCAATAATAAGCCCCTCATAATTCTAGCTACAAACAATTGTTTATCTTGTTCTTCATCTTTATTGATTGGAATTATTAGAGCACTGCTTAAATTATTTAAGGACGAAGTTATTACACCACCTTGATTATAAAAATAAGTATTATTCTTTAGAAATCCTATAACTTTAAACTGTTCCTGTTTGTCTGATTGAAGCGTTATTATATCTCCGACCTTAAAAAACTTTTCAAATATTGATCCAAGCAATATGTTCCTCATCTCATCATGATTCTTTCCAAAATCATTAGATTTAAAATTACTCCCATTATCTAAAGGAAGTTTAACGAATTCATTTGCTCCCTGATCAATTATTAATAATTTTACATCTATTTCTTCTATCTTATCTGAAATAATATTCTGTTTTGTTTTGTTGAAGATATTTAATTCATCAACCAAATTTAATCTCTTTGAGGAATTTAAAGCACTAATGTTTAAAAGTTTACTGCCATATGCATAAGTTCCAAAGTTCTTTACATCACTATTTCCCTTTATGTACTGGTAGAACGCACTATAATCAGGCTGCTCGTTTCCTTTTAATAAGGTTTCTATTCCAGTAGAATTATACATGAAGGATGTTTTCTTTGTATCTGCTACACTTTTAAAATTATAAGAAAAATGATTAATAGAATTATAAAAATTCGCAAAGGTGAAAAGTGAAGAAAAGCCAATAATATATTGAAGTACAAGAAGGAAAGTAGATATTTTTCTTTTGCTTAGTGATTTAAAAGTTTCTATTAATGCACTCATATATACCTCCATTATTCTTTTATTACAACAGCAGGCTCTACTTTAAAGGCAATTAGTGATGGAACTAAAGCAGTTATTAAACAGGTTAATAAAGAAACAATTATAGAAAAAACAAATCCGCTTAACGATAGGTTTATTTCATAGGAAAATATCTTGGTTGAAACCCTAGTTATAGCAGCTAAAAAAACAAATGCCGTTCCACTAGCTAGCGTGCAAATGAAGATTATTTCTTTTAATATGAGAATGTATATAGCTTGATTGCTAGAACCAATTGCCTTACGCAAAGCTATTTCCTTTTTTCTTGAATGAATCCAAAAATAGCTGATATTTATCGTATTCAATATAGAGATAAACAGCATTTTAATAACATCATTCAAATTAGGCTTATACATCCTTATAAGATCGCCCCTAGCTTTATCAATCCTTTCATCTTTATCTACACTTATAACTGCATTTGGATATTGATTCAAAAAATCTTCATTAAATTTATCTATTTCTACTTTTGGATTTATATTAGCTTTTACTACAAATTGAAAAACTTTTGGATTTAGCCTTTTTCCTAGTATTTCAGGTATGTAGTTGATTGGTACAAAAACCTCTCTATTGATTGCTGATTCTTCCTTCTTTCCGAAGGTACCAACTATCTTATATTTTTTGCCTTCTATTGTTAATTCGTTATTTTCAACCCCATTAAATACCTTTCTACCTACTACAGCAACCCTGTCATTAACCTTGTTACCTAAGAACTCTCCCTTTTCCATTGGAGGAGTCCATAAATATTTATCCTTAGATAAAATACCAGTCACAATAATGGTCTCATAGTTCTCTGTTTGTATAGGCACAAATTCAACAGCAATATCAGAATTGATAAAGTCCTTTTCAAACAGACTTGTTAAATCTGAAATCTGATAACTATCTTTAAATGATAAATTAACCCTTTTTACGTATTTAAAGCTGCCATTTGAATAATCATTAGTGATTTTATTAATTTGTGAAATTATTGATGTCCCTATTGAAAGAGCTATCATAGAAATAAAAAAACCTAGAAATATTATTACAAAGCAAAACTTTGAATTTCTTATCCGGTTTATTATCCAATACATTAAGGCATCACCTTTCTTAATCTAACTAACGAGCGCTTGATACTTCAAGCACTCATTGTTAGAATATAATTGTTAAGTTTTTATGCTAGCGTTTAATATTTATATTAGTTTAAGCAGACAACTAATGATTAAACGCTAGTTATATTCATGATAAGTTACTTCTGCAGGATCATCCCCTGAACGTGTATACCATACATGATAAGATGAAACATGCGCTACATTGGTATATACAGTAATGTCTCCTGTAGATGCATTTGCATTTCCTGAAGAATCTACATAGCTATTATGTGCTGGTTCATGATATATTGTGTTATAGCTTGGATCAGAAAATGTCAAATCTGCTGTCACCCTATAAAAACTTGTATCATTAGTGTTTTTAGAATATGAATTTGCCATCATACCATGTGTTAATGGTGTTGCTTTTCCTCCCCAACTTATGTTAGCTTGTACAGCTATACCTATCATCAAGGAACAAGTCAATCCTCCGATTAATAATTTTATTCTATTTTTCATAATAACCTCCAAAAGATAATTTTTCGAAAATGTTATTTATTTTACCGGTAAGTGTTACATCTTCGTTTTTTATTATTACATTTTATGCCATTATATTCAATACAACCCATGTTAACTCTATGTTAAACATCCAAAATATCACTTATTAGAATTACTTTTGAAACACTTACCTAAAAGAATCCCCCAACGACCACCTTAGTAAACCGTGAGATCTTATATGCTAATCTAAATTAACTACTTTGTTAAACAGCAACTTTTAATGTTTGAAATAAGCCTTAGCATAACACAGAATGATAGATATTCTATTTCCTACATTATTATTTTGAGTTTTTTAATTATTTTTTGATATTATAGTGCAAATTTAACTTTTCTTTAAGATATTCTACTCAAAATAATGGTACAATCCTCTTAAAAGAATTGATTTATACATATAACAAAGGAGCGAAAAACGCATGCAATGGAATTCAAAAACGCTGATTTTTTCTTTTATCTCATTAATTCTAATTGTATTACTATCCTATAATATTCTTGTTTATTTTAATTTTATAAAAACTAACACCAACAAAACCAATTATTCAATTTTACTTACCAAGAACAACTTTAAGAGCTCTTATACTCCAAAAATTAATTTTTCTGACAGACATATATCAGAAATCAATGATGTAAATTTAAGTATTTTAGGCAGGACAAGCATCCCTCATATACCTATGATACTTAAATCTCAAAGATATTATATACCACTTAATTTTATTTCAGAAAAGTTGAATTATACTGTAGATAATTCAAGCGGCTCACTAATTATATCAAATAATAGCGATAAAATTTTTTTGACTGAAAACTCTTATGAGAAAAACTCTAAAAAAGGTTCTCTTAGAGGTAATTTAATTAATTACAATAATACCTTTTATATCTCAATATCAGATATAGAAGTAATTTTTGATTTAATTGCCGTATTCAATTTTGAAAATAAAAAAATTAATCTTATTCCAAATGACGTTAAAGCTCCTAATGAGTCTTCATCACTGTATAATCACAAAATTGCCTTAATCAGATTTGAAGATTTCGGTTGTGGTTATTCAAATATTGTAGATAAAAATCAAACAAAAATAAAAATCATGTCAAATTTACTATATTCAAATGGAATGAAGTTTCATGTCTCATGGATACCTAGATTCAAAGTTCCTTTAAGCAACTTTGATAATGATTTACTGACAAAAGACGATATAATAAATGTTGGATTTGTGAATGTACTAGATTATATGCTTAATAAAGGTGGAGAAATTGGTCTCCATGGTTATTCGCACCAATCCGGCAACGTTGCAAGTGGAACCGGCGAAGATATGTCGAAGGACACAAATAGTACGGAAGTTGAAACTCGCGCGGTTATCGAAAAAGGTATAGATACCGCAAGCGCTTTAAATATTCCAATTTCATATTATGAAAGTCCACATTATAGGGCCACTATGGATCAAAAGAAAATAATTAGCAACTATTTTCAATTTCTATATGAACATTATGATTATTCTAAAAAAGATAATATATATAAGACTGATGACAACCATTTATTTGTTCCAACTCCATTAGGTCGTATATCAGATACTGTTAAAGATACTCAGCGTATAATAGATAAATTTAATGAAGGTAACCCAGATGTGCTTAAAAGCTTTTATTATCATCCATCTACAGAAATAGACTATATTGATTTTGAAACAAATGATAATAAGCTAAACATAAATTACAATCCAGACTCACCTCTGCAAAGAATTGTAAAAACTCTTAAAAATAATAAATATACTTCTCTTCACATTGATGAGCTTATAGATAAATAAGTTGGAAATAGAAAAGAGAAATAAAATGATAAAACCACCACTTTGATGTGGTGGTTTTATTATAGGATTCATACGAGAGTATAAATTCTACTTTATCAACTTTTCTCTTATCAATTATAGATTTCAATGTAAAAATTGTCATATGTATGCTAACTTCTACAATTATAGCTTTACATTTTCTTTACCCGGAACAATTTCTATATTGGTGATTAAATTATCTTTAACAGTAAAAAAATAATAAAACAATTGTGGACTACCAGAAAATTTCCCGGTTGTTATTGAAGACACCATTATTATTCCATTTTTATTTTCCGCGTTTATAACTTCTGATTTCAGCTTAAACTCCTCATTCGAAATTCCTCGCCATTTTTTAATATCTATAAGTCCATAGATATGATTATCTTCACCGATATCGTGAACGTGAGCGTCTTTTGCTATACACCTATCTATAACATTATTGTCATTAGTATTTAGAGAATTCATGTAAATTTCAATTGGTTTTGGTAGTTGCATAATCATTGAATTACCTCCTTTTTTATTACAGTTTATCATCTGTAAGTTGACTACAGTATGTCAGATTATATATAAGAATTATGAAAAATGAATAAAATTTATAAAATACTTGATACTAATAATGCAAATAATTATTGAGAGGAGAAATTGCCCATGAAAAACAATAAAAGTATATCGTGTACAGTTACTGAATGTAAAAACCATAGTAAAGAAGAAAATTTCTGTTCTTTAAATAAGATACAAATTGTAAAGCATAGTGATTCAGCTTCAAATGTAGAGCAAACAGACTGCAGAAGCTTTCAAGCATAAAAAAAGATCCTAGAAGGATTTTACCTTCTAGGATCACTATGTATACTACTTTAATTTACATCAAACTAATTTCGACTAAATGCTATTTTCTTAAATAAAAAAACACATGATTTGCAAAATGTTTCCATCTAAACACAAAATAATAAAAAAGCCCCACGACAAACCCCTTACGTAAGCCGTGAGACCTTATATACTAATTTAAATTGATTACTTTGTTAAAGCTTCTTCAATAGCAACTGTTGCTCCAACCATTGGGTTGTTACCCATTCCGATAAGACCCATCATTTCAACGTTGGTTTAAATTTACAGCCTTCTAAACAGCATTATTGTTTAATTAAGCTAAGTCCTTAGTAATTCTTGAATACACGTTTTATCAACATTTATAATAATAAACGTTTCCCTAAAATTATGCAACATATTTTTTCATTTTTTTCACAATCATTTACGAGTATATTACTTAAGATATAATTTATAAAAATTCCTTCATATTATAAGCATTACTTTTCTATACCTTGTCCATAATATCTATTAAAGTGATTTCATGAAAATAAAGAAAAGCTACATTAATATAAATAGCACTATAAAAATATCTTTCTCATTATTATTTACTTCTATATTATATATACTAATCAGAACAATATGAAAAGAGAGTAACTTAATACTCTCTTAAACTCTATTCTTAACTAACACAAATTTATATTCTTTTCCATCTTTACTCTTGTAAACTTGGTTTAAATCATGCCAGTAATGCTCATCTATAAACTTTTCTACGGCTGGCTTATATATTTATTCAGGACAAACCACTGCCATTCCGCTGTATGTTGGATAATATAATTCCTCAAGTTCAAGATTATTTTCTTCCATATATTCAGCTATAATTTTCTTAACCAAGCTAAAATATGGAGCACCTACAACTTCTCCAAAATCCTTTTTATCTTGTATCTTATAAATCTTAAATAGTCTCGCTATTTCACTATCAAACAGCATTTGTTCCTCAGTTTCTAACTTCTTATAGTAATTATACATATTAGACCCCACACAATAATAATTAAATTTGTTTCAAGTGTTTTTTCATTATATATAAAAACTTTTACAAAACAATTTATGTAAATAGTATATCATCTAAATCTTCATATTTGTCACAAATTATATATTTAAAGAAGCTTATTCACTCTTATTACAATAAAGTTACAAAAGCATCTCATTTTAATGTACTTTTATACCATTTTTTACATTAAGTAACACAATTTATGTATATTTTTGTATTCTATTCCAAATATTATTTTATAATATTGATTTTTTCCCTTATTATGTTTAAAATGTAAATGCTAGTGTACAAACGTTTGCAAACAATAATAGACAATTTTATGGGAGGTTTTATACTTATGAAACTAAAAAAAATGTTCATTAAGGGTTTAACACTTTTACTTTCTTTATCACTTGTGTTACCCACAATCCCTGCTTATGCTTCAACTAACAAAAATATTACAAGCACTGAAACATTAACAAAATTTGAAGAAATTGCACATCCTTCAAAAGATATTACTATTCTAAAATCAACGTACTCGACTGGTCGCGTTGATTATACTACCTTAAATAAAGCAACTGGTGAGATTATGTTATCAGACAGTAATCCATTAATGTCAAAAACATCTAACTCTACTAAAACTTATAAAGTTTCTGACATTATGTCCAAGCCATCAAATAGTCAAAACACTTTAAAAACAAAAAATGCCGACGGAACTTTCACTACTTTAGATAGCGGTTATTGGGTTTATAAATGGTCATGCGCGAGAACAAATGCTAAATATGAAGGTATGGTCGCTGGAGTTGTTATTGGTGCGGTTATGGCTGTTACTGGTTTAGGTGCACTCATCGCTGGATCTGCTGTTGGTTCAATGTGGGCAACAATAGCATCTGGAGCAGGTTTACCTACTGCATTGCCAGCAGCATTTCCAGCTTTAGGCTCACTTTGGGAATATGACAGTAATGTATATTATGATGCTCATAATAGTTCAAACGGTATGACATGTTTTCATTATTGGTTTGCCGGTAGTTATAAAGGTTCCTATACAGGTTACTTCACTTGGAGTTAAAACTAAAAATGGAGGACTATTGTCCTCCATTTTTTTTATAATAAATATAACTTATAATGATATTACCAATCCACACAACTAATATAAATGCTAAAATTTTAATTAAAATTGGAAAATTTGTTTTGAGTATAGGTGAAAGTATAGCAGTACAGCATATTATAAACCACACTAATTCAATAATAACTTTTAAAATATAATTCTTCCCCATAAATACCTCTCTATCCTTTTATACCTATATTATAATATTAGAATTAGTACTTTTCAACCATAATATCCCAAAATAGGTTATATATTTAATCTATCATTCTTTCTAATTAACATATACTATACTTTTTTGTAATCATGATTTAAATTTAATTATTTACGCTTGAATTCTTAGCGGTAGATTGACCGAAATAAAAACCAATAATCATAGTATAAATAGCCATAAAATATGTATTAACTTCATTTTTAAATGCTAAAACACAAAATACTAGAGTAAGTACAAGTGCTATTAATTTCTTTACTTCTATAAGTTTACTTAATTTTTCTTTCATATTATATACATCTCCTTGTAATTAAATTTCATGATGTTGTCGATACTATCCACCTCACCAATCTCACTACCTAATCTTATGTGACTTTCTCCCATCAGTTCTAACTCATTTGGCAAATCCCAACCAGTTTTATAATCCACCACGCCATACTACGAATCCAGTTTTCTTACATGCTTTCTTATTAGCATCTATACCATTATATACAACTACCATTCTATTACCTAAATCAGCTATAGCTTCTGCTGTTTCTGTTGGGTCAATAACACCAATTTCATTAGTGCAATTATAATCAGAATAAACTCTCTCTATAGAACCACCATTTCTCCAAACTTTACTCATATAATCACCTTCACTTACATTATTATTTTGTACTACTGTATTAACCTGTGCTTGACCATTTTTTATAGCCTCTAAAGGAAATTTAACCCCAGGGCAATTAGTGTTATAAAGTTCTCTATGTCCAAAGCTAGGTATATTGCCATATAAACTTTGTAAATATGTTTTAACTTGTAAGCAAGCTTGTAATTGAGCTACTGGCATTTGTTCTGTCATATATTTCCCTTCACAACACACACCAATACTATTATAATTTGCAGTAGGACAATGACTTCCCCTCCACCCAAATTGTCTACCTTGATAAACTGACCCATCTTTTCTTATAAATAAATGATAACCTATTCCAGCCCATCCATTAGCTAAATGCCATCTATGTATATCTTCTACTGTACATGTTGATGCATCTGCATTATGCCAAACTATTCTAGTTGGCTTATTCTCTCCATCTATAAATGTACCATTCCAAGTAAAATTATTTTGTATTATATTCAATCTTGATCATCCCCTATTTTTTAAATATAAAATCTTTAACTTCTTTTACATCACCTTTGATATCCTCAATGATGCTGAATTTTTCTGTTAATTTGTCTAATAATCCTTGATATCTCTTTTCTCTCTCGCCTGTCGTTTTTAAAACATATAGCAGAAGAAATACAAAAAGCGCATAGCCAAAACCTTGACTAAGCGCTGCTTTCATTAAATCGTCCATCTTACAACTCCATTCTTAATTTAGTTAATTTCAATGAGATTTATTCTATCTAATCTCTATTTTTGTATTAAAAAAACACTCTATTTTCATAGAATGTTTTTCAACAAATTTACTTATGCAATACATTGAACTTAGCTCCCTCATAGGTAAATGAACTATTTCCATAACCTAATTCTGAAAATGTTGTTGTATAGAAGTGATCTGTACCATTAAAGTACCTATACATAGGAGTAGTTCCTGTTTGTTGTGTTGTTGGTGGATATACATAACACATTGGATTACCATTACACTCTATAGTATATCCGTATTTACCAGTACCTAACTCATTATAATCTATAGTATATAAATGATCTGTGCCATTATAATACCTATATAAAGGTACTGTACCAGGTTGTTGAGTAGGGAATACATATCCCTCAATTCCTTCTAAAGTATACCCTCCACTACCATTTCCAAGTTCATTAAAGTTAGTAGTATACATATGCTCTACAGAACTACTATATCTGTATAATGGAACAGCTTGTACAGTTGGTTGTGATCCTTGTGGTACTACTATTATGTAATTAGCATAAACATACAAATATAATAACTGTTCTTGGCTTGTTCCATCATTTCCAAAAGCTTTTACTTTCAACGTATGGTTGCCTAGAGTAAAATCACTTACTTTGTATATAGTTGAAAATCCACTATTGTTATTCTTATATTCCGGATAGGCATTGTACACATCAGGTCTTGAAAGTCCTATTGTTGTATCTCTAGAATACGATCCATCAATAAATGTTTGTACAGCTTTAATACCTGATTGATTTAAAGCCCAACCTCTTAATTCAAAACTTCCTGTATAAGTAGTATTTATTTGAGGTGAATCTATATTCATTCTTGGTGGTTGATAGTCATATTTACCTAATTGTCCATCAGTATCGATAGCATCAAGTGTAAACAAATCGCCTTGAGTGACATTACTATCTGTGAGTGTATCTACATCATGTACTATACTTATGTTATGTTTTGCATTAGTAGTAAATGTATATTCAAAGTCTAAAACTTCATACTCATTACTTATATTTGTGCATAAATTATTTATTGAACCTATATACTGTCCATCTGCATATACTTTTTGAGAATATACATTAAAAGTTGAATAGTTTTGTTGATTATGTTCAATTATTCTAATTTTTTGCCCAGTTATTGAAAATCGTACTTCATCAGCTTTTTTATATGATATAGATTGTGACAAGTCATATACATTTCCTGGACTAGTATATGAAAGATGATGCCATCCGTCACCAATGTACTGAATATTGCTATTAAAATCATCATATCTATTCCATCCTACTTCTGGAAGATATAAGGTATTTCCAATCTTTGCACTATTGCTAGAAGTGCCATTCAGATTATTTTTCCCAGCTAATCCATCATCCTGATAAGAATATGAATCTGTTGCTTTAGCAACTTTCAGATTACCAGTACTAAATAACACCGTAAATACCATAACTAAACTTAATATTAAACCAAATTTTTTCTTCATTTATTTTCCCCCTCTAAAATTAGTACATGTTACATTATAATTTTGCAACTAATCCATATCAAGGAAAAATATTCTACAATTTGGTTTATATATTACAAATTAAGTAAATGTTTATAAAACTTATTTATTCAAATTTAATTAATACTCTAAAAGTTACAATAATTAACTAATTATCCACATAGCTAATATTCAATTCTTCAGTTTGCTTTTCTCTAATCTTTTAGTTTTTAAATTTACTTTATAATTACCTCGAATAATACCATAAAAAATAGCACCTCAACTTAAATGAAGTGCATTTATGCAACTGGATACTTAGGTATTGCATCCTGCTTTATTTTTAATTGGTTTTCTTCGATATCGTATATAAAATTATTCGGTTTATCTAGAACATAATTGTCTCTATCTAAAACCACAAAATCTCTGATAAGTTCATAATCCTCTTTGTCTTTTCCATAGATATTCATATCTTGAATACCCCCTAAAACTTCTTTTAAATCTCCTGTTCTTTTAGAAAAAAAGATTGTCATTTTACTTTGCATTTCTTCTATTGTAGCCATGTTAAACCTCCTACGCCGTAACTATATACCATATTCGAGGGTAACCATATGCAAAACTCATATTATTGCTCAAATCTCTTTGCACCCAAGTTGAATGAGCATATAAGAAAAATGTTGCAGTTGCTTTATTTACATAAATATAAGAATTTTCAAAAGTTATCCCAAAATTGTGTAAAGAGTAAGCTGAATCTAAATATAACGTACCATTGTCGGGTTCAATCCAAAAAGGTGTTACAACAAAGTCTTTATTTTTAAATTCATCTGGCAATTGAACAGTTATTGTTGAGCCTTCAAAATTTAATGTATCAGCATGGAATAAATAATGATATGATCTTCCTGTCGATCCATTATAATTCATAAATCCATTTCCATCAGCTACGGAATAACTTCCATTAGAATGGTTCCATCTAGAATAAGAGTTAGTATGAATAGCTGTATCTCCGCTTCTTCCCCCTATTCTAAATCCACCATTTGATAAATCAATATCTATTGTTCCATCAATACTTTTTATTTTTCCTGTTATTACAGAACCATCTAAATCAGTTATTAAATCACCATCAAAATAGAATGTATGTCCATCATATTTAAATTTATTAGCAAAGTTAAATGTTCCATCATTCATATTAATCCATGTAATTTGATTTTCAGACTTAAGAACTCCAACTTTTATTAAACTTGCATCTAACTCACCTGTTTTAATGAAGTTAGCTACAATTTCACCATCCATAGTTATCGCCACATTGTAGTCACCATTATATCCAGTGCTAGAATATCCAAGACCATTTAAATTATATCTCCATACCTTTGTGGCAGTAGCTATGTCATCTTTATCCATTATAAGTATTTCACCTTCTCGTTTAACAACATGTCCCCCTAATGCTTCCTTAATCTTATTACCTATGACATAATTATCAGTTGCAACAGTTGCTATTCTATTATTAAGAATATTACTTACTGTATATTCACTCTTTACATAATCTCCAAGCTCTAGCTTAGTATACTTTTCTAGCACACAATCATATGTATAAGAAATCAATCTAGCTTTAATATCTATCCCTAATTTACTGCTATGTATTGTGACTATATCACCTAAATATAATTGCTGAAGTGCTTTTATTTCCTTGTATTCATCAGTCTTTGATAAGTCATCAAATTCTATTGAAAAGTTTACTGAAGGTCTATCAATATGTTGCTCATTATATAATAAAGCTGCTTGTCTTCTAAGCTCAGTATAAACAGCTTCTTTGTCTGCATATTCTGTTACTGCATCATCTCTACTAACCTTAATATTAGGAAAATCAATGTGCTTAAATGAAATCTGTGGATAGTTATTGATCAAAGGAGAGTCAACATATTTCTCAGGTAACTCAAGAACATTATCATTTTCATCTCTTCCAGTAACCATTGATCGAGTTACTTCAGTTCCTTCTGTAGATTCTTCTATAGTTATAAGATTTTCACCTTCAGCAACCTTAAATCCTCTATCTGTACCAAGCTGCTTATATATTCCTATGCTATCTATTCTTCTATCTAACTCTCCACCCCAAATTTTCAAGAATGAATTATCATCATCTCCCATAATTGCATCAAGGAAATTCTTTCTAATATAATAAGCAGTACCTATCTTATCTATATCACTATAAAAATTGAATCTTACAGGACTTTCTGCATGATCTTTCATCCAAGTTAAAGCACCTAATCCATTGGTGCTAGTCGGTCTTACATCTCTTAAGAAATTCCTTGATAGTGATCAGTCGTAGCTGGTCTCAAATTTCTAGCTTTACAACTATCGATAAATTCCTCGAAACCTTCGGCAAAAGTTTTGTCATTCTCTCTTTAAATTTTTAATTTTCTTACCATATGCACCACCTAATTTTGAGAACGTAAAAAAGACACGTTCTACTAGTTTATTACTAATAAAACGTGTCTCGTTATTTCAAAAAATTGATTACTTTGTTAAAGCTTCTTCAATAGCAACTGCTACTGCAACTGTTGCTCCAACCATTGGGTTGTTACCCATTCCGATAAGACCCATCATTTCAACGTGAGCTGGAACTGATGATGATCCTGCGAATTGTGCATCTGAGTGCATTCTTCCCATAGTATCTGTCATACCGTATGAAGCTGGACCTGCTGCCATGTTGTCTGGGTGAAGAGTTCTTCCAGTACCACCACCTGATGCAACTGAGAAGTATTTCTTTCCTAGATCAATCATTTCTTTCTTGTATGTTCCAGCAACTGGATGTTGGAATCTTGTAGGGTTAGTTGAGTTACCAGTTATTGATACGTCAACGCCTTCTTTGTGCATTATAGCAACACCTTCTCTAACGTCATCTGCACCGTAGCATCTAACCTTAGCTCTTGGTCCCTTTGAATAAGCAACTTCTTTAACTATTGCTAATTCTCCAGTATAGTAGTCAAACTTAGTTTGAACATATGTGAATCCATTGATTCTTGATATTATTTGAGCTGCATCTTTTCCAAGACCGTTAAGTATAACTCTTAATGGCTCTTTTCTTACTTTGTTAGCTTTTTCAGCTATCTTTATAGCACCTTCTGCAGCAGCAAATGATTCATGTCCTGCAAGGAAAGCAAAACATTTAGTTTCTTCGCTTAAAAGCATTGATCCTAGATTACCATGTCCTAGACCAACTTTTCTATCATCAGCAACTGATCCTGGGATACAGAATGCTTGTAAACCTTCACCGATTGCTTTTGAAGCATCAGCAGCTTTTGTGCAGTTTGATTTAACAGCTATAGCAGCACCTAATACATATGCCCATCCAGCGTTTTCAAATGCTATTGGTTGTGTTTCTCTTACTATAGTATATGGATCAAAACCTAAATCAACACAAAGTTGTCTAGCTTGTTCTAATGATTCTATACCGTATTTTTCTAATACAGGTGTTATTTGTCCTATTCTTCTTTCAAAACTTTCAAATAATGCCATTTCTTTATCCTCCTTCATCCACTTAATTATGCATGTCTTGGGTCAATTACTTTAGCAGCGTCATCGAATCTTCCGTATTGTCCTGTTGCACCTTCTAAAGCTTCTTGAGCATCTTTACCCTTAGCTATAGCTTCCATCATTTTTCCTAGGTTAACAAACTTGTATCCGATTATTTCTCCAGCTTCATCTAAAGCTACATTAGTAACATAACCTTCAGCCATTTCAAGGTATCTTGGACCCTTAGCTAATGTTCCGTACATAGTACCAACTTGGCTTCTAAGTCCTTTTCCTAGGTCTTCAAGACCTGCACCTATTGGAAGTCCGCCTTCTGAGAAAGCACTTTGTGATCTTCCGTAAACTATTTGAAGGAATAATTCTCTCATAGCTGTATTTATAGCATCACAAACTAAATCTGTGTTTAATGCTTCTAATATAGTCTTTCCAGGTAATATTTCAGATGCCATAGCAGCTGAGTGAGTCATACCTGAACATCCTATTGTTTCAACTAAAGCCTCTTGGATTATACCATCCTTAACATTTAAAGTTAATTTACAAGCTCCTTGTTGAGGTGCACACCAGCCTACTCCGTGAGTTAATGCTGATATATCAGTAACTTCTTTTGCTTGTACCCATCTTCCTTCTACAGGAATTGGAGCTGCTCCATGATTAGGGCCTTTTGCAACTACACACATTTCTTCAACTTCTTTTGAATACATCATTTTGTTTTCTCCTCCTTAATATTAATAAAGATTTTCAAACGCTTGTTGTAGCCTGTATCTAGATAAACGTATGGATTTTAAGACACCATTTTAAAATTAATCTAACTCTATATTTCACTAGAAATTAAATTAACTCATAGTAATACTTAACACCATAGCTCGTCCACATATAAAAAATAATTAATAAGCTACTTCAAAATTTAAGCCTCATATAATGGTCCTCTCAAACTGGGCATTAATAAAAAAGACCAAGGCATTTCACCAGCGGGTTAAAATCAATCCCACTGGGATAAATTTTGCTACCCACATATATTCTAGCAAAAGTCCTCCTCAGTAACAATATATTTCTAAAAATTTTTCCACAAATTTCGATTATTAGTCTATTTGCCCTAAGTAAACTAAGTATTTACAACCATCTTATCTTTGATTTATAAATATATCACTATCCTATTTTATCAATAACCTTATCCATCAAATTTTAAAATAGTAAATCTAAGCTTTATATTTCAAAGATATACCAGTTTAATCTTAAATCTATTTTTAAATATTCTTGAAATTAATTGGTTATGCAGGAGATGCTATATGAGCGAGCTATTAGAATTAAATGATTTTTTCAGATGGAGTGGCGTTAATAAACTGTACTGTTCGAACGTAGTGAGTTTACAGTTTTAGCCATGGAATATGACAAAATCATATTAATTCTTTGCGTAAGTTCATTAAAGCATCGGATGCATAACCAATTAATTTCAACACATTGCAAATTAGATAAATTGCAGCTTCCAATTTTTATTCACAGTACAAAAAAAAGTATTGCAATATATATTTTTTTATGATAATATAATCATGTTGCTTGCCGATGTGGCGGAACGGCAGACGCACTCGACTCAAAATCGAGCGGGAAACCATGAGGGTTCGAATCCCTCCATCGGCACCAAAAAATCACACTTTATTTAAGTGTGATTTTTTTATTTATATGCTATATTTAATAGTATTAATTAACTTCGTTTATTAAATAGCAGCTACCATGAATTTTCTTAGCTTCCTTCTTTATTGCAGCAACATATAGCGCAACATCCTCAGGATTAGAATAACTCACGAATTTACCATATACACCTGCGATTGAAAGAGACGTAATCGGAAGTTTTTCTTTGTTACCTCTCCTATCTACAGCTTCAATGTATTTATTATTCCTATCCTTTTCATTAAAAAAATTTAAGATACCTTGGTTAAATTGCTCTATTACTTTGCTGCATAGATTCTTGCATTCTTCAATTGGATTCTCCAATATACTAACAAAATCATCTCCTCCGATATGTCCCACAAATCCGTTATAAGGAAAAAGCGACTTTATTTCGGTGTTTATTAGTTGAGCAGTATATTTGATAATCCTATCTCCATTTTCAAATCCATATGTATCATTGTAAACTTTAAAATTATCTAAATCAAAATAAAGGATACAGTATGTACGCTCTGTTTTAAGAATATTATTTATAGTATTTTGTATAACCATATTACCTGGAAGCTCTGTTAGTGGATTAAGTTGTCTAGCATAATTACATTCTAACATCGTATTATAATTAAGTAAGTTTTTTATAGAAACTACCCCGCAATATTTATCATTATTAGTTACAATAATATAATCATAAATATTTTTTGTTTTTCTAGACATAGCCATTCTTGACACTTCATTAACAGGTGTATGATAATCAACAATTAGTGGATTTTCGTCCATCACTAAAGATATAGGCCGTTTTGTAAACACTGCTACACCAAATTGAGTAGCAAGAGCAGAATCCAGAGTATGTTTCATTATGAGTCCAACAGGCTTTCCATTCTCTACTATACATGCACCTGCAATATCGTTAAAGTCAAAATACTCTTTAAGCTCTTTACACTGAGTTGAAGCACTAAAGGTTTTATCATTAGATACAATTTCACCAATATTATTAGAAGTATAATTATTATACATATTTTCTTTTAATTTATTGAATCTTATAATTAATTCTTTTACCGGGCCAGGTATATCTAAGAATGTACCTGCAGGTCTACTAATAAAGTATCCTTGTCCTGCATATACCCCTAAACTTATTAGAGTCTTTAGTTCCTCTTCTGTTTCTATTCCTTCAGCTATAAGTTTCATATTTGTAGACTCCGAAAGTTTCACAAAACATTCTAATAATGATTGCTTAAAAGAATCTTTATTTATATCTCTTATTAAATCCATATCGATTTTAACATAATGAGGCTTTGTTTCATTTAACATTTTGAGTCCTGAATAACCCGAACCCGTATCGTCTATTGCAATTTTATATCCTTGATCCACATAATTGTCAAGAGCTTGCCTAAATCCCTTATAATCTTCTATACATGTCTTCTCAGTTATTTCAAAAACTATACAATCTGGGGACATGTTATGCTCTGCTAGAAATTCCTTTGTAAAACCTCTTTTAAATTTTTCATCCTTAAAAATATGGGGATCTACATTTATAAAAAGATATTTATCCTTTTCAAGATTTTCCGCCCTTTCTATAGCCTTTATTCTACATAATTGCTCTAATTCCCAGGTCTTATTGTAAGTTTGAGCAGACTTAAATAGTTTATCTGGATTTTGTAGTGGCGAGCTTATAGGCCCCCTACTCAAAGCTTCATAGCCTATAATTGCAGCATCTAAAAGTGAAACGATAGGTTGATAAACTGTAGAAATATTTTTACTATCAAGTATACTTTTCAATTCAGCCACCTCACTGTAATTTGAAATATCAACTAATCCATTTATCATCATTTAATCTCCTCTTATGTTTAATCACTAATTCTATATGGAAAACCGTATGCATTTAGTTAAAATATAGCATAGGATTATTAATAATATTGATGTTTAAGTTAACTCTATGTAAAATATATTAGATTCGTTAATTTTTTTCATATTTAGAGCATATGAATATCTATTTTAACCTAAATGGTTACTCTGAGAAATTTTAATATATACTTGAGCAAAATCCTTTCATCAATAAATTAATAAATAAGGTTAGAACTTTATAAAAAAATAAACTATCCAAAATAATTTCAAATTTATTTTGGATAGTTTCATAAACTTATATTTCTTCTAAAAAATCTTTTAAAGCACCAATAAATTTACCTTCATAATAAGTTTCCAACTTGTGATCCTTTATTTTCACTCTTGTTTTTGGATCAACCCCATTTTCTATACAATGAGCTGCAAATATACTAATCTGCTTCTTTCCAACAGTATGAGGATCAAGGGCCGGCTCTCCTTCTAGGGTATAAAACTCCTCACCATCAAGCTTAACAAACCTCAGAGCACTATCATAATCAATTTCATTTTTATCTTTTGAAGACATTATAAAAGTATGATGAAAATCGTTTTTTACAGCTGTCATATAATCATAGCTTTCTACATGCCCATCCTTCAATACTACTCCAATAGTCGGCAAATCATTAATCATTGTAGCTCTCCTTTCATTTGTAACCCAATTTTTAATTCTAGTCTATATTTAAGCATAGTATTTATCATATCTCATTGTATTTTTTATCGGTAATATTATGCAATTCTTTATACTTATACATTAGACCATGTTAAGAATATTATTGAAATTAATTGGTTATGCAGGAGATGCTATACGAGCGAGCAATTAGAATTAAATGATTTTGGCAGATGTAATGGCGTTAATGAACTGTACTGTTCGAACGTAGTGAGTTTACAGTTTTAGCCATGGAATATGACAAAATCATATTAATTCTTTGCGAATGCTCATTAAAGCATCGGATGCAAAACCAATTAATTTCAACACATTGCTTTTAACATGGCCTCTACCTAACTATCAATTTAATACCACCTAATACTAACCCAATTAAAAATCCACAAACAGCTCCATTTATTCTTATCCATTGTAGATCATCGCCTACCTTGTCTTCAATCAAATCTATAAGAGTTTCAGTATCAAGTTTTTCTATATTTTCTTTAACTAAAACACCTATCTTTTCATGATTTTTATTAATATATTGAGATATTTGAGAACGTATATATTGATCAATTTTATCCACAAGTTCATCATCTTTTGACATATCACCAATTAACCTATCTAAGATTGGTAAAACTTTTTCCTCTATAACTATATCATCATTTATAAAATCTAATATTTGACCTTCTAGGCCTTGTAATATCTTTAATGAAAAATCATTAATCTTATCATTGTTGCTAATATCCTTTTTATAATCATCTAACTTCTCTATAACACTATTATCTTCACTAATTTTTATAATATTATCACGAATAGAATTCAATACCATTATTCTACTTGGACTATCTTTATATTTTAACTCCTTTAACATGAGAAGTATAAACTCTTGAACTTTATCACCAATTTTATCCTGACCAATAATATCAGTAAATGTATTAAGTGTAAATTGAAGCATACCCTTTTTAGGGATTTTCTTCGCTGCATTTACAGAGGTAGTTGCAATTTCTTTCTTCACATCTTCTCTCTTAATTACTTCTTCAACATTATCAATTAAAACATCTAAAAGCTTATCATCATAATTATTTTTTAAAGCTTGATTTATTAGCTGTTCTAACACATTTTTTGTATCTATAGAATCTATGTACTTACTTATTGTGGTATTAAAATATATTGTCATATCTGTTATAGATATAGAATTCTTGATCCTATTCGCAATATCCACTATTGCTAATTTCACTTGATTTGAATATACGTACTCACTACACATCTGTAATATTTTCTTTGTAAAATTGATTTTGCTAATTCTATGGATTACACTTTCTTTATTTAATAAATCATTTTCAACTATTGAAACTAGCGAAGTGGTTATTCTTTCTCTATTTCTTGGTAAAAGAGCTGTATGTGGTATTGGTATTCCCATGGGATGACGGAAAAGTGCTGATACTGCAAACCAATCTGCCAATCCTCCAACTAGTCCTGCCTCAAATCCATTTTGCAACAATATCATTATGGAGTTATTACTTGAAAATAGTGTAATTATAAAACCTATAAGCATAATAACTAATGATGCTAAGGCTTTTTCACCTGTTCTTACCTTCATTTTTATCCTTTCTAAAAAACCGCCAAACAATTTTTGCACATTTGCATTTCTGAAAATACGTTAAAAAATTTGCAAGGCGATAAATTTATTCTAATTTTATTTTTAACTGCTGATCAATTTATCATTCAATTGTTTATATTATACTACTACAATTCTTATTGCACAAAAAACTTATGAAGAGGCACTACTTTCAAAATAAACTTTAAATTTATAACTAAACCAATACTGACAGATAATAGAATTATCAACTTAGTCTTTTAGATTCTATATGATATATCTATTCATAAGAAAAAAACCAAAATGAATTTTTACTTTTCATTTTGGTTCCTCTTATATAATATTTAAACTTCTATTAATTTTGTATAATTTAATATAGATAACTTTAAAAATATAAATTCCATAACAAAATTATCAGTCTATAAACCGATTCCCTTAGTATTCCCTTAACTTTTTTTGAATATTTTTGTATAAAAATCTACTGCTTTTTTTAAGACTATAACTGCATTCACAGGATTTCTCCCTACCGAGGTTTCACCAGTAAGCATGAACCCACTTACTCCTCCACCTATGCAGTAGAATATATCATTCATTTCATTCACTGTTGGTTTATAATTTTCTTTTAATGAATCTAATACATGAGTTGCAATTATAACATCCTTATTACTGTTCTTCATAGCTCTTATAAAATTATGTTGATATAATGCCATCTTATATATATTGGTTTCTGGAAGCAAATCACCTCTCCCAAGCACCACTCCATCTACCTTTTCTGAGATAGACTTTATATTGTTTATAGCTTTTTCAGTTTCTATCTTTGCCCATAACTTAGGCTCATAACTCTTTTCTATATTCACCTTATCTATAGCATTTTTGAACTTTGCTATATCCTCATGGTCATAAACGTAGGAATAAAGTATAGTATCAACTTTATTCTCTATGCAAAATTCAATATCTTTAAAATCCTTGTCGCTAATATCCCTTGTTTGTCTATTTAGCTCCGGAAGATTACATCCCTTTTCCGCTCTAACTACACCACCACAAACAGCTCTGCACTGTAGCATTGAATCTTTTCTACCAGTCACAGCATACTCCATACTTCCATCTTTCATATATATAGTTTTCAATGGAGATTCTAATAGATCTTGTTCTTTTATAGTTAGAGGAATCAACACTTCTTTTCGTCCTGTCCAAACTTTAAGTATTTCTTCGTAACTATCTTCTGAACAAAAATATACTATTTCACCTTTTGCAGTTTTTCTTACTTCTCTAAAACATCTTCCTACTCTTATTTTATGTCCTTGTATATCCCCAATAATAGTTATTGTTTTAAAATTGCTTTTTATGTATCTGATGGTATCTTTAACAATTTCGTAATCACAATGCGAAAAATTGATCCTTATTCCATTTGCCCCTTCCTCAATCAATCTTTTTATCTCTTGCTGAGTTTTGGCTTTAGGTCCCACTGTTGCAATAGTAAGCATATTACCCCTTCTAGATTAAATTAATTCAATCTATAATATTAAAAAAAGTATATAATTATGTCTAATATTAAGTAACAATTTATTATTAATTAGCATATTATATCTAAGAGGGTGATGCCTATGTTCAAGAAAGTAAAGAAGTTGAAAAAGATTTGGGAGACTCAATGTCTCGCGATGAGATTTTTAACAGTTATAGGGTTCATAGCTTTTATTCACACATGCATCACAATATTTATAAATGGTGGATTTTCTTCGTCCTCAAACGAAACCATAAGATCAGTGATGTCATCTATATTCGGGTATATATTTGGCGATCAAATTATACCAAATAATAATCTTAGAAATAAAAAGTTTCAAGTTTTAATTGCTGGATTTATGTCACTGTTATCTTTAGTTGTTATTATGCTGTCTTATTGGACAAGCATAGATCAAACCAGCTCTACCATCGGAGAAATAAGAAATATTCTATTTTCTACTGTAGGATTTTTAATTAGTAGAGTTAGGCTTGGAACTGCTTCAGATGAGAATGCTAATAATAAAAATGGAAAAGACAAGTTTAAGTGCGATTAATCCATTAAATTAAAACTTTACTCATATATGATAATTTTAATTTAAAGACTTAATAAGTTTTTTAACTTTTTGTATAAGCTTTAGCTCAGATTATTTTAGTTTAAATTTAAGTAGTAATTTATAGATGCCCTTACTAAGCAGTTAATAATTTTGACAATTATAAAATAGACTTAAACTAATCTAATAAGTAATCTGAGCTATTTTTTACATTATACTCTTTCACTAAATATGTTAATTAGCCAATCAGCTAGTTCTTTTTCGAATTCTTTAGCACCTATATCTATAGCACGTGATTTAATTCTAATAATTAATGAAGGTGCTTTTATCTTTTTACATAGATATAAACTTGATCCATCCTTTACATTAACTTCATCGAAACCAATACTCTTCATTTTATCTTTAAACTTTACTAAAAAATCTAATATTCGCTCATCTTTACTCACATATATATCCATTAAATCAACTTCAGACTTTTGGCTTTCAACATTTATATACAAATCTACTCTAGTTTGATTTGCTAATAAAGCCTTTCTAAATAGAACTTCTCCAAATAATTTATTACTATCTTCCTGAAAATTTACAACTGAATGTCTATTTTTTATCAGACTTTCATTCACATATGAAGAAACAACTTTGTTTTCTATATCAAGCCCATACTTCAATATGCTTTCCTCCTTATTTAGCACTATGTAAGAGACTCTATTAAAAATTTGTATCTATATATATTATTCAAATTTCAATAAAATGTTCTATCAGCGTATCTAGTTACATATTATTTTAAAGTAATAATATGTTTATGGAGGTCTCATGAAAAAACTTCTTTCCTTAACTCTTATTTTAATTATTTCATTAACCTTTATAGGATGTTCTGATTCTCAGTACATAAACTTAAAAAAGAAACCATCTAATCATTACTATACAGAAGAGTTGTACAAGCTTATAAATAATAATAAGTTTGAAATCTCTGCCTTCGACACAGATGTTTATAAGGAATTACCTGCAAAAGAGGAAGATGATAAAGTTCTAATTGATTTCATCAAATCCTTAAAGAATGATAATTTTATAAAGAAACCTGCTAATCTTCCTGAAAAGCCAAAATACAAGCTTTTTGTAAAGATATCTGCTGATAAGTATGTTATTAATGTATATGATGAAAATGTAGTTTCTGTTTTTCCTTGGGATGGTGTTTTTGAGGAAGATTATCTTAGTATGGACAACATTCCATTAGCGTATAGATTAGATTCCTTCTGCAAATATGTTTTTAACAAGTAACGTAATATTAGTTTAAAATAAAAAAGTGTATCCAAAACAATTAACTTTTGGATACACTATCATTGATTAGTAAATCTATATATTTATTTAATAACTTTAACTATAAGAATAAAACTTTCTTATTTCAAATTGCTAAGCAATTGTTCTTTTATCTCATATATTCTTTTTCTAAGTATCGGATGAAATTCATAAGGAGCAATCTCCGCTAGTGGTTCTATTACAAATAACCTTTCATGCATTCTTGGATGGGGAATTACTATATGTTCATCTGATGAAATCACATCATCATAAATTAAGACATCTAAATCAATGGTCCTAGGTCCCCATTTTATAATTCTTTCCCTCTTTAATTCACTTTCTACTTGTAGTAAATAATCAATTAATTCTCTTGGTGATAGTATAGTTGATATCTCAGCAGCACCATTTAAGAATTTTTCTTGATTTTCATATCCCCAAGGTTCAGTTGTAATAAAATTAGACACCTTATTTACTTTAGTATGTCCTGATTTACTTATAATTTCTATGGCAGTCAATAAATTGGTGTTTTTATCTCCCTTATTAGAACCTAATGCTATAAATGCTTTGTTCCATTTTCTATATATTTCAATAGCAGCATAGTCTAGGTGTTTGCCTATAGGTGCCCATGGTTTCTTCAATGTAACCTTAACAGCTTCTAATATTGTATATTCTTTCAAAATAAATTCTGCTGTTTTTTCTGCAGCTGTTTCTATTAAATCATAGCTTTCCTTTTGAAATTCTTTTTCAAGTTTATGACACAGTTCTCCATAGTGTACTGATTTAGTTAAGTCTCCTGTAATTGCGGCTTCTCTTGAATTGAAGAAAAGTTCTAGTGATATTACAAATTTCTGACCTAAGGATTTTTCCTCACCAAATACACCATGATTCGCAAACAACTCCAGATTTTCTATATAAAGCTTATCCAATCTATTTCTCCTCCTAAGTTTATCTATTTCTCACAATTGCATCAGTCATGATTGCTGCTCTTCTATTTTCTTTTACATCATGAACTCTTACAAAGTCATATCCCTTCATTACACATATTACAGTTGTAGCCACAGTGCCTTCAACCCTTTCATCCACTGGTAAGTTTAAAGTGTTACCTATAATGGATTTTCTAGAAGTACCTAAAAGCAATGGATATCCTAAAGAATTAAATTTTTCTAAGTTATTCATTACATATAAATTCTGCTCATAGCTTTTAGCAAAACCTATGCCTGGATCAAGTATTATATTTTCTTTTTTTACACCAGCAGATAGGGCTATAGCTATAGATTCTTTAAAATCCACTATCATATCCTCTATTATATCACCGTAGTCAGTATTATCTCTGTTATGCATAAGGCAGCAAGGCACATCATATTTTGCGGCTACTTCTGCAATATATTTATCCTTTTTAAAACCCCAAACATCATTTATTAAATTTGCACCAGCCTTTATAGCTTCTTCAGCAACCTTTCCTTTATACGTATCTATGGATATAGGTATTTCAAACTTTTCTCTAATAGTTTTAATAATCGGAATAACTCTCTGTAATTCTTCCTTTTCATCAACAGCTTTGTGATTAGGCCTTGTTGACTCTCCACCTATATCAATGATATCTACTCCTTCAGCTATCATTGCTTCAGCATGCTCTATTGCATTTTGGGAACAGTTGAACTTTCCTCCATCTGAAAATGAATCTGGTGTCAAATTAAGAATTCCCATTATATAAGTTCTGTCACCAATAATAAATTCTTTATTCCCTATGTACATTATCTCACCTCAAATTAAAAACTAATATGTTATATTATAATTCCTTTTTCCTTCTTCCCAATTGCAAGTAAGTGTTGCTTTACATTCATAGCAGTCTCTTGATAATTTATCACTTTTATAAAATATATAATCAAAACCATTTTCTTTATGATTTCTATGATTTAATATGGCATTAAGCACCATATAACTTTCTTCATCATTAAAATTTGCTTCTTTTAATAAAACTTTAGCAATACCATAAGATGCTTCATTATGAGGTGTCCCATCCTCATATTGCTTAAATCTCCCTATATCATGTAATATAGCTGTAGCATATACTACTTCCTTGGAGATTTGTATCTTCTCTTCTAACACCATGATATAAGCTATCCTTGCAACATCTAAGAAATGTTTTAAATCATGTCTACAATATATTCTATCAACCTCACAAGCTTCAATCTGCGACAGGTAGGATTTATACTTTGGACTGTTTAATATATAATTAACTCTCTCCATCTTATCACCATATTTTCTTAATAATATACAATTGCCTCTAAGTGAACCTACAATTTTATAAGGCTGATCACTTCATTTTTAAGATTATTATTAACGAACTCACCTCTACAGGTTGTAGTAACGGTAATACTACCTTGTTTTTTTATTCCCCTCATAGCCATACACATATGTTCAGCCTCTATAATAACCATTACTCCTTTAGCATTTAAGTATTTCATAATAGCATCTGCAATTTCTTCTGTAAGTCTTTCCTGTAATTGAGGCTTCTTAGAGTATAATTCAACCGTTCTAGCCAACTTTGATAATCCAGTAACTTTACCATTTGGTATATATGCTATATGCACCTTCCCGTAAAAAGGTAAAAAATGATGTTCACACATAGAGTAAAAGCTTATATTTTTTTCTAGTACTAAATCATCTCTTTCTATAGTAAATTGCTTAGAAAGATATTTTTCTGCGTTTTCTCCAATACCTGAAAATATTTCCTCATACATTCTAGCAATCCTATCAGGAGTTTCTATTAAACCTTCTCTATTTACATCTTCACCTATAGCTTCAATTATTAGTTTTGCTGCTTGCTTTATTTTATCACGATCTATCATGTATTGCCTCCTGTATTCTACAACTAGGTATTATATTTTATAAATCTGTATGCTTATAATTATATACCTATAGATGAACCACTTCATAATTAAATTTTATTAGATTTTAATTTATACCTTTTAAATAATCACTACATCTGATTATTATGGCACTTAAACAAATTAAAAGTTAAGCTAGGAACTCTATAGTAATGTATGTTAAAATCATTATATCAAAAAACACCGAAAAATATATAGTCTTGAAAGGAATGATACTTTTTTGAATATAAAAGCAGAATTTCATTGTCATACAACTTCTTCCGACGGCAAAATGTCTCCAACTGAAGTAGTAATGAGAGCAAAATCAAAAGGAATTGAATATTTGGCTATTACTGACCATGATAATACCGAAGGAATCGATGAAGCTATAGAGGCAGCTAAATTTCATGGAATTAAGCTGATTCCTGGTATTGAACTATCATGTAATAACAAAGAAAGTGTTCATGTATTAGGTTATTTTAGAGATGATTCTTACAAAGATGAAAGCTTACAAAAATTTTTAAGGGATCTTAAAACTTCCAGAGTGGCTAGAGCTAAAAGTATAGTAGATAAATTAAAACTCCATTTTAATATAGAACTTGATTATGAAAAGGTATTAGAAAAAGGAGAAGGTATAGTAGCACGTCCTCATATCGCACAAAGTATAATTGAAGCTGGATATAATTATAGTTGGGATTATATATTTGATAACATTATAGGAAATAATTCTCCTGCATATGTACCAAATAAAATCATTACTGTAGAAGAGGGGATTGCATTATTAAAAAAATATAATGCAGTAGTGATACTTGCACACCCTATACTTCTTAAGAAAAATTCTCCAGAAGACTTATTAAAATTTGGATTTGACGGTTTGGAAGCAGTATATTTTATGAACTTTAAAAAAGACCAAGATTATTTGGTAAGTCTATGTAGAAACAACAACCTAGTTTTCACTTGCGGTTCTGATTTTCACGGAATAACTGAAGGGGATACTAAGCATGGTGATATAGGCGATATGTCTATAGATGAAGAAGATTTTAATAAGTTTATGGATCTGTATAAAAACTTATCAAACTAAATGAAATATCTACTTTACATTAGCCTGTAAATTTTATGTTTCCTTATTCAGCAAAAAATTATTTTTTATTTATAACTTAAGAAAGAGATTCTATTTCTAAGAATCTCTTTTTATTTACACCAATAACACTTTACTTAACTTCTTTGTTTTCTCTGGATATAGTTGCCTCAGTAACTTCGTCATATTTTTCTTCTATAGCTTTTTCAGCCTTCTCTTTATCATCAGTAAACCATTTTGCTACTGTAGTTGGATCGTTTAATATTCCCGCCATTACAAGTATTGTTAGAAGTGCATTTATAATATCCTTATAATTCGAAGGAAGTATATCTAATCCAAAACCCTGCAAAACCATAGGAATTAATGCTGCTATTGAAACCCATAGTCCGTAATTTCTAAATCTCGACTTGTCCATAATCAATCCTCCCTCATTAGTATATTTTATTATATTCTCAAAAAACATTTTTGTTCATAAATATACTATTTTAATGACATTATCCATACACTTTGTTTCTTAGGCTATAATACACTTTATACCATAATTATACTGTCATTTATTCAATTAATCTAATACTCAAAAAGCTAAAATAGAGGGTCAAGCCTAAGCTTAACCCTCTATTTTTACGATAATCCCAATTTATCAACTATGCTTCTATTAAGAAAGCTTCATAACCTCTAACTGCTTCATATATATCAGCTTTAGATGCAACTTCCCATGGTGCATGCATATTTTGAAGTGCAATACCACAATCAATTACTTCCATGTTATACTCAGCAAGTATATAAGCAATGGTGCCACCGCCACCTTGGTCTACCTTTCCTAATTCAGCAGTTTGCCAAGCAACATTATGCTTATCCATTATAGCTCTTATTTGCGCTATAAATTCTGGGTTTGCATCATTACAACCGCTCTTACCTCTTGCGCCTGTGTACTTATTAAATACTATTCCCTTTCCAAAGAAAGCAGCATTTTTCTTTTCCATTACAGATGGATAGTTTGGGTCAAAAGCTGCACTAACGTCAGAAGAAAGCATCTTTGAATTAGTTAAACATCTTCTAAGTTTAAGCTCACTATATTCTCCTGCTCTATCCATAACTTCAGCAACTATATTTTCAAAAAACTTCGAATGCATTCCAGTAGCACCTACACTACCTATTTCTTCTTTATCTACGAACAATGTAACACAAGTCTTCTCTGTTTCCTCTATCTTTGCTATAGCTTCAAAAGAAGTAAATGCACATATCCTATCATCATGCCCATATGCCATTACCATACTTCTATCAAGTCCATAGTCTCTTGCTTTACCTGCAGGTACTATTTCTAACTCTGCCGAAACAAAATCTTCTTCTGTGATATCATACTTCTCGTTTAATATCACTAGAATATTTTCCTTTACTTTTTCTTTAACATCTTTATCTTTTACAGGTCTACTTCCAACTAAAAGATTTAAGTCTTCTCCTTCTACAACCTTGTCCCCCTTCTTACCTAACTGGTCAGCTGACAAGTGTATGAGTAAATCCGAAACTCCAACTACAGGATCATTATCATCTTCCCCTATTACTACATTTACAATAGTACCGTCTTTTTTTACAACTACACCATGTATAGCTAGTGGAATAGCAACCCACTGATATTTCTTTACTCCACCATAATAATGTGTTTCTAAAAGAGCTAACTCTGAGTCTTCATATAGAGGATTTTGTTTTATGTCAAGTCTAGGTGAATCTACATGAGCACCTAAAATCGTAAGCCCCTTATCAAATGATTGCTTTCCTATAACAAACATAGCTAGAGTTTTACCCATATTATTAGCATAAACCTTATCTCCAGCTTTTAGAGTGTCTCCATTTTTTATGATTTCTTTTAGATCCTTATAGCCTTTTTCCTCAGCCATTTTTATAAATTCATCTACACACTCTCTTTCAGTTTTGCAAGTAGACATAAATTGCTTATATCTTTCGCTTACTTCAAATACTTTTTTAACATCCTCATCAGAATATTTATCCCAAGCATTAGGAATTTCTCTAGTCAATGTCTTCTTAGTCATATTTGCCCTCCTTAATATACCTTTAAAAATTATATATTTAATCTTATTAAATAATCATATCTTAAAAAATTCAACTTAAATTTTAAAATACTAAAGTATTTTTTTCCCTTTGAATATAGCCATTAAAATTACTACTAAAAATGCCATAGTTCCTATCAGTCCCTCAAAGGCAAACCTTTCATTTTTAAGCGGCATATGTTCAAAACTCATTCCAAATATTGCAGTTATAAGTTGTAAAGGGAGAAATACAGCAGTTATTATAGTAAAAGCCTTCATAAGTTCATTTGTTCTGATGCTTATTTCAGCTTCATATGCTTCTCTTACCATAGCGAGATCCTGAGCCAAACTCTCCATGGAAGCTAATAACTTTCCTATTTTATCGTTTAAATTCTCAAATAGATACATCTGATTATGCTCAATTACGTTATTCTCATTGAGTAACAAAGCATCCCCTATATATCTAAGAGGATTAAGAAGCTTTCTTAATTTATAACTTTCTCTTCTAAGCGATACAAGTTTATTTATATGCTTTGATTTAGGAGATTTTAATATATCCAGTTCTATTCTATCAGCTTCTGTCTCTAAATCTGCAATAATATTATAATTATTAATTATAAGTCTATCTAGAATATAATATAAGATTATGTAAGGTTTACAATTTTCTTTTAATATAAAACAATTTTTATCCTTCTCAATATCTTCCATTAGATTAGATATAAGCTTCACTTTATTTTTATAAACAGTAATAATAAAACTTCTACCTAGGTATATATCAATCTCTCTAGGAATTATCTCTAAATTCTCATTGTCAAGTGCATTAAACACCATAAAAGAATAGTTTTTATAATAATCTATTCTAGGGTATTGTCTAAAATTTTGGCACTCTTCAATAGTTTCAGCAGAGAATATAATTTCAAGATTACGAATTTCATTTTGATCACAACAGATCCAATAATAAGATCTTTCTAGTTCCCATTGTTCTACTACTGCTAAATTATCACAAATATCATATACAATCATAAATATCACCTTTTTTAAATGCTCTATCTATTATGCACATGAAATAAAAAACTTATGTGAATTACTCTTCTGTTTTATTCATTCTGTTTTCAATTATATCAACTGGAGTTGTATCAGACATAAGATTGTATCTATAATTAGCTGCTGCTGCCTCAATTATTACAGCAATATTTCTACCTGGTCTTATAGGTACTCTCATTCTTCGTATGTTAACTCCTAAGATATCAACAAATTCAGCATTAATTCCTAGTCTGTCATAATCTCCGTCATCTCTCCAATGCTCTAAATGGATAGCAAGCTTTATCTCCTTTGATGCTAGTACAGAACTTAATCCATACAGTGCAGATACATCGATTATCCCCATACCTCTAACCTCTAACATTCCAAAAGTAATATGAGGTGATGTCCCTATTAAGTCTTCATCTATTTCCTTGATATCAACCGCATCATCAGTGACAAGTCTATGTCCCCTTTTTATAAGTTCAAGAGCAGTTTCGCTCTTTCCAATTCCACTTTCACCAGTAATCAAAATTCCTATACCATACACATCAACTAACACTCCATGAAGTCTAGTTTCAGGAGCCATTTTATCTGCCAGATATATAGTAGTTTTACTCATAAACTTTGTTGTCATCATTTCAGTTCTCAAAACCCATGTTTTGTTCTTTTGAGCAGCCTTTATAAGCTCTTCATGAGGATCTAAACTTCTTGTTATTACAAGACAACTTACATTAAAACTAAAAAACTTATTAACTCTTTTTTTTCTAAGGTCAACTCCCATATCATCCAAAAAGCTCCATTCAGCTTTTCCAATAACTTGTATTCTTTCTGGAGCGAAATAATTATAAAATCCTGCAAGTTGTAAACCAGGTCTATTTATATCGCTTACTGTTATAGGAATATTCTTTTCACCTTCTACTAGTACTTCAAAATCAAAATCTTTAACTAATTTTTCAACGGTTACAATACCCATAAAATATCATCCTTCATTATTTCTTTAAATTTTTAGGTTCAATTGTATTTAATTGCGCTCTAAAATTACCTTTTACTCTTTCTATATAATCTTTTCTTAATTCTTGTTGCTCTTCTTTTTCTTGTTCATTTAACCCCTCTTCTTTACTCTTCTTATATAAAAAATTAATTCTTTCAATTAGTTCTTCAATGTTCATTGAAATTCTCCTTCTTAAGTACAATATTTCATAATCAAAAAATTTAACTGGTATTTTATATGATAAGGCTTCGATTAACCATGATAAAAAATTAATTATGTGTCTAGTTTTTATTTTACCTTTCTATAAAACATTTATCAACAACAAATCTTTAGACGAAATTCTACAATCTCATTTTATTACATTTATGTAAAATTCTACATTTGCAGACTTTTACATAAATTTCCACTTGTTGCTTTATGCGTTTTGCGGTATTTTGTTAAGATTTTATAGCGTTAATTGTAACAATTTGACTTATGAATCTTTTTTACAAAAATACAAAATTTGTTATAATAATATTACGCTACTAATAAGTTAATAATTTAATTAGATTGGAGGAGAAACTTATGTACTCTTACAGATTGGAAAAGAAAATTATCAGGAGAAAATTCTTACTAAACTTTGTTCTTAATTTTTTATCACCCACTAATATCTTGGTAATAAAACTAAGTGAAAATTTGGACAAGCTCATAGTTAAGCAACAAAAATATCTGCTAAAAAAGTATCTAGGGAAAAGCAGCTTAGGAAAGAAGAGACTGAGAGGACTTTATAAAAATATAGCTTAATATTGTCGGGGTTTAAAATATGTACTATAAATTTTTAGCACACTAAAAAGCCTCTTTAGAAATTAACTAAAGAGGCTTTATAGGGTATGAACTTTATTTCTTACATATATAAACTTTAAAACTGAATTTCTATAGACCTAATTCATCCATAACATCATCGATATCCAAATCTTTATCTTCTTCGAAGAATACAGCTATAAATTCATTGTAATTATAATTTGAAGGATCAATATCATAAGAAACAAACTGAGCTTGAATCTCAAATTCTTCATTAGCTTCATCAATTACATCACTTACGTTATCTAAAGCTATTTCGCTTAAATAAGGTAAAAAGAATTCAGAATACCATTCCTCACTTTCTTCCTCATGATCGCTTTCTTCATTAGAATACGCCTTAGCTGCACTCAATTCATCACTATCGAAATCATAGAAGAACCTTAATACAAAGCCTTCTTTATACTCTATTTCTTGAATATCTACTAATTCATTTTCACTTAAGAATTTAATAATTTCTGATTTTTTCATTACTTTTCCTCCATTAATTAATACAATAATTTCTTATATTCTTTTTTTACAGCTTCAAATTCTTTATCGTCTTCCACAAGGTTATATTCTTCTTTACCTTCTACTTCATCTACTCTAAATATAAATGCGTCTTCTTCATCAGCACCCTCTTCAAGCGGAGATAGTATCAAGTACTCTTGTTCCTCTAAATATATTCTCGCAACAGCTTCAAAATCTACCTTATTTCCATTCTCATCTCTAAAAGACATTATTTCCTTATCTTCTAAATTGCTCATAAAAAATCTCCTCCTAATATTATAAATTTAAAATAAAATTTTCATCTAAGTTCTTATATGTATTATAATTCCATTAATTACAACATCTATTCTAAAAATAGGCTGCTTTTTAAGACAGCAAAAGAACACTATAGATTTGATAGTGTTCTTTCTAAAGATGTACCACTTCGAACCGAAATCTATTTTTAAAACTCTCACGGCTTCTGGTGAGAGAATTTAAAAATAATAAGTTTTATTACAAAGTGGTACATCTATGATTTTTTCTAAACTAAGCTCATGAAGTTTTCAACGAACTCATCTACATTCTTAAAGTCTGCTTCGGATGGTACAAAATTCACCTTAAGTCCATCTATAGTCTTTAATTTTAAGCTCTTAAGTCTTTCAGTCAGCATTGGCACACCTTCTCCACTCCATCCAAAGGAACCAAAAGCCGCAGCTGGTTTTGATCTGTTTATTATAGGGTTCACCAATGACAACAAATCCCATGATGGCTTAACAGCATCTTGGTTTATCGTAGGAGATCCTATCAGAAAAGCAGAACTATTATCTATTAATTCAGCAGCTTTTTCTATAGGCATTGAAGTTATTTCATGAACCTCAACCTTTATTCCTTTTTCACCTATCTTTTCTGTAACGTATTTAGCTATTGCTTCTGTGTTTCCATAGGCCGATATGTAAAACACTTGAATATTTTTTTCAACAACCTCTACTGTAGCCCATTTATCGTAAAGATCCAAATATTTCTTTGCATCAGCCACATGTAATGGTCCATGGCTAGGTGCAATTATCTCTATGTTAAGCCCATCTATTTTTGTTAGTGCTTGTTTTACGAATTTTTTAAATGGTCCCATTATTACTTCAAAATAGTATTTCATTTCTTCAAAGTAATCATCTGAAAAACTATCAGTTAATGCTCCTTCAGGGCAATAATGGCATCCAGTGAAATCACAAGTGAATAAAAGAGCTTTATCTTCTACATATGTAAATATTGTATCTGGCCAGTGAAGATTAGGAGCTGATATAAACTTTAAAGTAGTGCTGCCTAAATTTAAGTCTTCTTTGGCTTCAATAGCTTCAAAAGGCTTATTAACAATATTTTTAAGATAATTTATTGCAGCTCTTGAACCAACTATCTTAGCATTTGGATAATCTTCCATAAGTCTAATAATTGATCCGCTATGATCTAATTCTGTATGCTGAACTATTATGTAATCTACAGCTTTTTCACCTATTATATGAGTTATATTCTCTTTAAATTCATCATAAAATCCGTTCTTAACACTATCAACTACAGCTATCTTATCATCATTTATAAGATATGAGTTATAGGTTGTACCTTTTTTGGTTTCCATTATAATATCGAATACTCTTAATGCGGCATCCTTAACACCAATCCAATATATATTATCTCTAATCTTTTCTACGCTCATTGTACTACCTCCATACCTGTAATAAAATAAAAACCACATAAATTGTACCATAGAAGCTTGTATTTTACAATCTTATCCACACTTATCCAAATGATATACAGCTATATTTCTGTTATTAAAAACTCGTATCACATTACCACACCTAGTTCTTTACTTTGTAATTACACTATTAAAACTCCCCTATTAAAGATGTATCAATTCCAAAACATTTTAATACGAATTGGACATATACAACCTAGGGGAGTTTTGAAAAACATTTAATCTATTAAAGCTTATTATAAATCTTCATTTACAGTCGCTTTTCTTTTTCAATATACTAAAACAAAAATATATTAATCCTAACGAAGCAGGTTACTAATATTACCATTATAAAAAACATACTGATAGTGAAGTGCTCTTGTGAGAACAACATATAGCAACTTTTTATCAAGCTCGTTATCTCTATATATTTGATCATTACAATTAAACACTATCGAACAGTCAAATTCCAGTCCTTTAGTTAAATAGGATGGTATTATTATTTTATCTAATTTTATATTTTTATCTGCTTCTTTTATGAGCGTCCAATCATAAATAGAGTTTTTCTTCATTATATCTCGTATTTTTTTGCACTCATCAAAGGTTCTCCCTATTATAGCCACGCTGTTCTTTCCGCTATTTATAACTTTATTTACAATTTCATCTGTGTCTTTTGCAAAATCATTATTATTTTCATATTGTATAATTTCAGGTTTTTCTCCATGTCTTAGCACAGGTGTTGCAGGCCTCAGATTATTTTTTTGTTTCTTTAACACCTGATTTGCAAATTCTATTATTTCTATGGTTGATCTATAGCTCTGAGTTAAAGGTATGTAGGTGCATTCACCTCTAAATACATCATCGATAAGCTTCTCCCACTGTTCAATTCCTTTATAATAATATATCCCCTGTCCTAAGTCCCCTACTATTGTCATAGAGTTTCCTAATGCTAACATAGATGCTACACACATCTGCAATGGTGAATAATCTTGAGCTTCATCTATAACTATATGTTTATATTTTTTGTCGTCAGGGACACCTTCCACCATAAGCTTTAAGTATAACAACGGAGCAATATCATCACTATCAAGTACGCCTTGTTCATCATCATTTTCTAATATTTCAACTATATAGTTCCAAAGTTTTTTAGGTATGACTCCATCTGTTAATTCATCAAATAGTTCTTCTTCTTTAAATAACCTGTTGTATAAGTTCTTAGTATTAATACCTTTCCAGTTATCAAAATAAGCATCAAACTCACTCTTACCTTCGGTTCTTATCTTATTTTTAAAGGAATCTCTTTCATCATATATCTCTATTAGCTTTTGACGTCTCTCTTGGCAATCATCCATTTGTTTTTTTATTCTTGAAATTTGGTATTCATACTGAAAGTCTATTTTTTCAATAACCTTCATTAGTTTTTCATTCAACTTTAAAGAAAAATATCTCTTTATCTCATCTTTTCTTTTGTTAATCGGCATATGTTTCATATCCTGTACATATAGCCTTTTTATCTCTGTTTTTTCAAAGATTGTAAAACCTTGAATCGTTATATTTTCCATGTTGGAAGACTCTCTTTCTAATATAAGAAGAAATCTATCCATAATAGACTTAAATACCATCGAGCCCTTTATTTTACTAGAATTAGTTATATATTTAACCTCTTCAGAATCTTCATTCTCCAAAACATTTTGGAGTTTTTTATCTTTTGAATACAACTTTCCTTTTAATTTTAAGTAATCCATAGCAAATTCTTCAAAAGTCTTTTGTTTTACTTCTCCAACTCCTAAAGTTGGCAAAACTTCAGATATATAATCCAAAAAGAGCTTATTTGGAGCTATTACTAAAATATCCTGACCATCTAATTTTTCCTTATACCTGTAAAGTAAATAAGCAAGTCTGTGGAGCGCCACAGTAGTCTTACCTGATCCTGCTGATCCTTGCACTATTATTGGTGCATTCTTTTCAGCTCTTATAATTTCATTTTGTTCTTTTTGTATCGTTGCCACTACTTCTTTTAGCTTTCGTCCAGTACTTTGCTCTAGATTTATTTTTAAGAATTCATCAATTAATGCATTTTCACCGCTATCATCTATTGCATTTTTCAATATAATTTCATTGATTCCCTCATCAAAGATATCTTTTATATCGCCTTGATCAAAAAGAAATTTTCGTTTTAATGAAAGTTGTCCTTGAACAACTCCAATAGGTGCTCTATAATATGCGTCGCCTTGTGTTCCACTATAATATAAATCTGCTATAGGCGCTCTCCAATCAATGACCAATTCTTCTCCCTTAGTCATATCTCCTAGCCCAAATTTCCCTATATAAAAAACTTCTTCCTTCTTTCTATATTCTCTAAAATCGATTCTAGCAAAGTATGGCTGTTCAATAGATTCTCTATATCTTTCAAGATTCTTGTGAACTATATTATATATTTTTTCTTCAGTCTCAAGCTCTTCGTTATACTTTCCTTTGGATGCTTTTTTTAGTTTCCCTATTTTATCTAGAAGTTTTTGTTCTTCATTCCCTTGCGTATAAGCAGCATCTTCAAGCCACAGCTTAGTCTCTCTTAAATGTTCCTTTTCATAACCTAATTGTTCTTCTTTCATCATAATCCCACCGCCTTTGGTATACATAAACAGCAACTATAATTTTACCAGTAAATAGTATTAAATCAATATGTTTAACCTTTTTTAAAGGTTTCTATATCTTTAAATAAAAATTATATTAATTTTATACAATTGTTGTCAATAAACTTATATGATATTTCATATAATTTAATATAAATTTATATTTTGTACAAGTATGATTTAAGTAATTAACATATATTTAATTATCCTACAAAGTAAATATATTTACTATTACAATAATTAAACTAATGTAATGAGGTGAGTTTATGAAAATAATGATCTTAGGTTCAAAAGGTAATATTGGTAATTATCTATCAAACTACCTAACAAATCAACATGAAATCATTCCTTTAGACAAAAATGATTTAGATATAACTGATAAAAATTCAGTTTTACAAACTATCAAATCATCTTCACCAGATATAGTTATACAAGCTGCCGGATTGTCAGATATAGATTTTTGCGAAAGTCATGAGACTGAATCTTATACTGTAAATACACTTGGAACACTAAATGTGGCCTATGCATGCAATACCCTATCCATTCCTATTGTGTACATTTCATCAGCTTATGTATATGGCGGTGAAAAACCTTCTCCGTACTTCGAAACTGATAAATGCAGTCCAATAAATATATACGGAAAATCAAAACTTGCTGCCGAAAAACTTATTCGTACTATATGTAGTAAGTACTTTATAATTAGAACTTCTTGGTGTTTTGGAGGAAATGATTGCTATATAAAGAAAGCATTATCTCAAGCAAATGCGCCTATATTTCTAATTTCTGATGCTATTATAAATCCAACATATATAGAGGATTTATGTAATTCGATATCTCAAATCATAACCTCAGATTTTTATGGAGTATATAATTGCGTAAATGATGGATACACCTCGAAGCAAGAGGTTATAAATTATGTTTTTGATTATTTTAATATACAGAAGAACGTTCTGCCACTATCTACAGAAACAATCAAAAACATCGCTCCTAGACCTAAATATACAGCAATGAATACTTGTCTTTTATATAACTGTTTTAATATAAAAATGCCTTCTTGGCAAGACAGTATAACTCATTATTTAGATACAATCGTCAATTCAACTCAATAAGATTTTTAGTATATTTAAAAATAATCTAAATATATAAAAGGTCGCCAATAAAGGCGACCTTTTATATTTAAAATATTATTTATACAAAAATTTAAGAACTTCAAATCTAAAACTTATTTCGTATTCTATTATTTAGAAGTTGAAGATAAAACTTTTCTGAAATCTCTTCTAGTGGCTTTAGATATAGCTTCTACTAATACATATGTTATTGTACCATCTATAAAGTGATGAATCATTGTTCCAACAAGTACAGTTACCACTAAATACTGAAATTTAAATTGTGGAAAAGGCATAATTACTAAAGCCTCTAATATTCCATGGATAGGAGATGTAAATACTACTGTCTTGCCGTATGAAACACCTTTCTTAATCATATACGCACCTGCAAGTCCTACAAATACATGCATCAGCGCTCTTAAAACTACCCATATAGGCTTTCCTGCTATAAAAAACCCTATTGCATTACCTAGTCCAACTGCTACTGCAGCAAAAGGTGATACAAACATACTTAAAAACATAGGAACATGTGAAGCTATGGTAGCAGTAAAAGGCGGTATATTAATTGTTGCAAATCCAAAAGTAATAGGTATTATGATTGCCAATGCTATAAGTACTGAAATATAAGTTAAATTTTTTGTTTTATTCATTTTAAGTCTCCCCTTTTTAAATGTATATACACTAGTATATATTAATAAGTTACACTAGTAAACAGTTTGTTTATTTTTAAATAAACTTTCTCACAATATATTAATTCTATATTATTAAATAGAGTATTCCTTTAATCAGAAGCATAAATACATATTTTTTGCTCAAACTAAAATATAAACAAATTCTAAATATTTTACTTTACAGGAGGTGATTTCTATGTCAGTTGAAGCTCCATCAAAAGAAATAGTATTAGAATTAAATCGTTTTTTAAAAGGTATTCAAATGGGAATAGAAGCCTTTGAAAATCTGCAACATAAAGCCAATGACACTAGCTTAAAACAAAGCTTTTTGCAAGTTCAAGCAATCTATTTAAGTCACAGTAATATTTTAAGAGAAAGAATAGAACAACTTGGAGGCGTCCCAAAAGAGGGTGTGGGCATTACCGGAAAACTCACTGAGATATATGAAAAACTAAAAAATCTCACTGTAGATTCAGATGAAGAAGTAACTTCAGAAGCTTATAAAGCATGTAAAACTGGATTTACTATGGGGGATAGATTTATTGAAGATACTGATAATCTTGACCCTGTTAGCAAAGAAATAATACAAACTATTGTAGAAGATAATAAAAATCTAGCTCAGATATTTTTGAACAAAACATCAGAAGATAAATTTTAGACATAAAAAGGTCGTTTAAATATCAAGGTTTAGCTAGTTTAAAATTTTTATATTTCCCTATACCGCAAAAAAGTCACCGAAGCTCGCTTCAGTGACTTTTTTTGCGCATATGTCTTTCCAAATATATTTACGGAAAATCTGATATACGATAAAATCTATTTTTACTTTATTCTTCTTCGTCAACTAACTCGTACATTTCAATAGCTTGATCAACGTACATAATTCCATCTAAGTGGTCTATCTCATGACAAAAACATCTTGCTAAAAGCCCTGAAGCCTCGTACTCTACAGCTACACCTTTTTCATTCAGTGCTTTAACCTTTACTTTTTTAGGTCTTTCAACTAGCCCTTCAAATCCAACATAGCTTAGGCATCCTTCGTATCCTTCTTCTTTACCTTCTCTATAAGTTATCTCAGGATTAATTAATACTATTGGTTCTGATCCGTCTCTTAGGTCTATAAATACAACTCTTTTATTGACTGCAATTTGAGGTGCAGCAAGACCAACACCATCTACAGAATATAACGTATCCTTTAAGTCTTTTACTAGTGCTAATGTTTCTGCATTTATTTCCTTAATAGGTGCTGATACTTTCTTTAAATGTCCATCACCTAATTGAACTATCTTTCTTACTGGCATTAAGGTAACTCCTTTCAAAATCTATCTAAAAACATTATTACATACTAACCCTAATTACTTCAACTAAAATTTATAGATTCCAAGAAATCACCAAGTTTTTTATGTGCTAGTTTATATTTATAGATCCATTTTTCGTTTCCATCATAAAAAGAACTTTACCACCATTTACTTCGCCTTCTAAAGTATTCTTATTATCACTAGATAATCCAAAACTATTAGTTATAGATCCGCTTTTAGTACTACACTTAAATTTGGCTGATTGTTCCTTTAAAATTCTACTGTTTATATCTCCGAAGGCATTATATATAGTAATATCACCTTCTATAGGTTTATTGCTTTCTAATTTTATAGCACCATTATTAGCCTCAATATTGGCACCTTTTAATGGATTAATTATATTTACATTTCCATACTTGCTTGATATTTTTGAGAATCCACCAATATTCTTTTCAGTGAACGCTCCATTGGAACCTTTAAATTCTAAATCTTCACTTATATTTTCGATACTTGTTGCTCCATAAGCGTTTGAACTTATTACCTTTCCTTTTACATTAAGTACATTAAGTTCTCCATTATTGCAACTTACAGTCAAATTACCTTCTAAAGTATCAATCTTTACCGATCCATACTTATTATTTACTTCAATGTTACCTTTAATATTACTGATATTAGTGCTTCCATTTGATTGGTCAACCTTTCCATCGCTAGAAATATTGGAAACTACTACATCCCCATAAGAACTTTTGATATCATATTTTACAGAACCAGGTAGTTTTATTGTGTAATCTATTTTCTTTACTGCTCCATCTTGTTTGTTTTGATTATTGTTTGTTTTTACCACAAGATTTTCTCCATCTGTAAATTCTATTGCTTGTTTTTGTAATTCACTTATAACAGATTCATTATTATACCCAATAGAAATATTTGCTTCAATTTCTATCTTATCACTATCACTTTTATCAATAGAAATCTTTCCTTGCTTGTTTTCTAAGGTCAAAGATTTTTTCGATTGAAATTCCATCTTATTCGAAACTATCTTTTCATTGCTAAAAGCATTTATAGATATGCCATTTCCATTAAAAATAGAAACTCCATTTTTTGCAGCAAAGCTTATCCCGCTACTTATAAAGACAAAAATGACTATAATTATAGCAATGAAAACACTTTTACCGTCTACCGTCACACTAAGTTTAGGATTTCCTGCTAGGAATGCTCCTACTACAAGTTCTATTCCTAAGCATATTATTAAAACCGGCCACCATTTTTCTATAATTTCAAAATAGTATAGATTCTGTATTCTTGCAACTATAAGCAATGTGCCAAGTAATATTAGACCAACCCCTGCAGATAGTCTACCTATCTTCCATTGTTTCATTACTAGTCCTCCCTATTAATTTCCTTCGGCTTTCCCATAAAAAGCATTTTAATACCAAATCCAATCAGAATCACGGAAGATAATATAACTTTTGTATAATCTTTAATCATAAAGAAAACTCTATTATCTACAAATTCACCTAAAAATCTGTTTGCTAATGCTAAAACACCTGCTACTATAAATACCACTCCAAGAAGCTTAACCCAATTATCGAACCACTTTCCTGAAAAGTTTATTTCTGTTGTTTCTCTTATTCCTTTTACATTCATTAAATCTAATATGGAATAAATTATTATTGCTGGCACTCCTAGTCTTAGAATATCTATATTTACCAATGAAGATAATATATACACAATTAAGAAGATAGATAATAACTTTTGACTTTTTTCTTTTTCTCCTAAGTAAAGTTGGCCTAACCCAGGTATAACCGATAGCATAAAGGCAATTAACTTTCTTTCATCTTCACTACTTTTATCCTCTGCTAAGTTTATCATTCCTTTATTTATTTTTTCTGCATTGATTACACAGTCTAAAACATTAAATATCCATAATGCCGGTATTGCTGCTTCAAATACTCTTGAATATCCACCTATAATATCGTATGAATGACTTAAGAAGCTGGCTGTAAATATATATGATAAGAAACCTCCTAAGAATATCAGCCCTCTATTATTTTCTCCTAAGTATATGTGTCCAAGTCCAGGTATAAAAGAAAGAAAAAATGCTTTAAATTTACTTTTCATAATATGAATCCTCCTTGCAAATCTTATATCATAATAATAAATGCTAAAACTTAAGATTATAGTTAATAAATTCTTAACTTTTTCTTAAAGTCTTTAAAATCAAAAATATAAATACCATCCTAAATAGATTTATCCTTATATTGTAACATAACTATGAATTTTTCCCAATATTTTACACAAAATATCTTTCACTATATAGCTATTCATCTAAAAAGCATCTAATGGATAACCATTTAATTTCAACAAAGTACTCTAACCTAGGCTTAAATTAAAAAGTAGTTAAATTCAGCGTAGAGCTAAACTTAACTACTTGATTACTTAGAAATGCGGAGTTATTTCTTCTTTTTGGATCCTTTTTAAATCTTTCAATCTAAGCTTTGTTTCTTCCATTATCTTATCCCAAGATTCTCCATCTACAAGCATTTTTTTAGCAACTTCATATGCATGATCCTTTTCATTAATACCCATAGCTACCTCCTTATTATTAAGGCTTTATTTAATACAACTATAGTTTGTTGAACATTAAGTATTCATATTCATTGAAATTCTTGCTAAACATTATTTCTTCTATCTTATGTACTAATTTATTATCCGAATTATACTTTCAGGTAAAATTTATACATGCTTATATAGCTTCTTCATTTATATGATTAATAAGGGATTCAATGCTATTTGTTATCTTCTTTGCAACATATGGATTATTCATTGTATATAGATGTATTCCACTTACTCCAGAAGATACCAAGTCAACAATCTGTTCTACAGCATAAGCTATGCCTGCATCTCTAAGCGCTTCTTTATTATGTTCGTATTTATCCATTATTTTTATAAACTTTTGTGGAAGATGTGCTCCTGAAAGTGATGCTATTCTCTCAATTTGTTTCTTATTTGTAACAGGCATTATACCTGCCTGAATCGGTACATTTATATCTTTGCTAGCTACTTTATCAAGAAAGTTATAATACAAATTATTATCAAAAAACAGTTGGGATACTAAAAAATCAGCTCCTGCTTCTACCTTGTTTTTCAGATGTAGTATATCATTGTCTAAATTATCACTTTGCACATGCCCTTCAGGGTAGCAAGCTGCTCCTAGACATAAATTACCTTTTTGTCTTAAATGCTTAATAAGTTCAAAAGCGTAGGTATATCTATCACTTTCATTTTCTTCTCCACTCACATCTCCTCTTAAAGCCAAGATATTCTTAATGTTATTTTTATTTAAATTATCAACAATCTTATTTATTTTATCTTCGCTTGAGTTAATACATGTAAGATGAGCTAATGCTTCTATTCCATATTTATTTTTTACTAAAGAACTTAATTCACAAGTTCTGTTGTTATTTACGCTTCCACCAGCACCATAAGTAACACTTATATAGTCTGGGTTTAAAACAGCTAATTCATCTATTGTTTTATAAACCGTCTCTATTGGTGAAGTAAGCTTTGGAGGAAATATTTCGAAAGAAAAAACCATCCTCTTCTGTTTAAATAAATCCTTAATTAGCATAGTAAGTCCTCCTTTAATTTAAAAACAAATTTTTATACTTTTCTATAAATCAAAAAAACCTAGAGAATATACCTCTAGGTCTAAACCACAAAGCATATCCTATCTTCCAGTAAAAACTGCAGGATTTAGCACCTTTATATGCTCGGTTAATAATAATATTTAACTTATATCATTTAATACATAACATAGTATCTATAAGTTAAGTCTTATATATAACCTATTATAAGGTTGCCGGGTTTCACAGGGCCAGTCCCTCCACCACTCTTGATAAGATGATTTATTCAATTATTTAATTTACAATTTGTTTAGTACTATATGTACATAATATCATATTATATACCATATTATTAATAATTATCAATTAAATTTTATTTTTTATTTTCAAATTATTATTTTAACTAATAATATAGTATATTATCTTGATTAAGATTATAACTATCTAACCTTGAATCTACTTTTACCTATAAGCCCATTTTTATAATCTAAGCAATAATATCAATATAGAAATAAGACTTAGACATGTACTTATTAAACATATATATGAAACTACTTGCCTTGTATTCATTCCCTTTTGCTCAAGTCTATAATGTATTTGACTTCTGTCTGCTTGATATACAGGTTTCCCTTCACTAAATCTTTTAAATATTACAAATATATTATCAAATATAGGCACACCCAATGCTAAAAACGGGATGAATATAGACATAACAGTGGCCTGTTTAAAGGCTCCATCTAAAGCTATTATAGCTAACGTAAATCCTAAAAAATTCGCACCTGAATCTCCCATAAATATTCTTGCAGGGTGTCGATTATACTTAAGGAATCCTAATATTGCACCAACAAGAATTATAGACATAAGGGCTGAATCTGTCTGCCCTTTGGCAAGTGCAACTACAAATAAAGTTGTAGCTGATATGGTTGATATTCCACCTGCTAAACCATCCATTCCATCAGACCAATTAATAACTGTGGTAACCCCAAATATCCACGTAATAGTAAGTAAGTATTTGAGTACAACAGGTAACTCTATATAACTACCGTTAAATGGATCTGTAATTCCATTAAATACTATACCTGATTTATAAATTAGACTTGCTGCTAATATTTGTACTAATACTCTTGGTAATATCATAAACTCTTTGCCTTTTGTCTTAAAATAATCATCTAATAACCCTATTAGCAAAATCATTATTGATGAAACAAATATATATAGACTTTGAGTTCTATCATTTCGTACTAATAAAAAATAACCTATAAAAAAACCAATGAACATAACTATACCACCAATTATTGGTATAGGTTTATCATGTTTTTTTCTCTCAGTAGGTTTATCAGTAAACTCTATTTTTTCAGCTATTTTCATTAGTGATGGAGTTATTAGTATTGCCACTAATGATGATACTACAATACCTAAAATATAATTAAACATTAAAATCTCTCCTTTTATCCTAGGGCACAGCATATATTATATAATATTCTCAAGGACATTCAAAGAAAAATTACATACAAACATATCTTTTTCAATAATATTGCAATTATGTACTAAAATCATGTTATCTTCAAGCTTTTTATTGTGAGACAAAGGTAAGTTCTCTAAAAATCTTGTATATTCACAAAGTAATAGAAAATAACATCCTTTTCTTTGGCATTAAAAACATTAATAAATGACATTTATGTTTACAATATATCATTAAATTGCCACACAAAGATAACAAAAGAATAACAGAGAATATTGTATATAATTAAAAATTAAAGGGTCTCATTAGAGCCCCCATTTTAATTTATTCTTATCCTTGCTTTTACGCCGTTTTCTGACAATCCATCTTTCAAAGCTTTAGTTAATTTGTTTAATATTTCTTTTCTAATTTCATGCTCAACCTGTTCCTTAACAAAGCTGCTGTTAGCTAAAAGACTTGCAAATCCACCTTTATGTTTCTCTAGTATTTCTGCATGATTCACTATATCTATATCTATAACAATCCTCATTAAATCTGCCTCCAAAAATATATAGTATCCCTATATAATATGTTATGATTAGTGTAGTGATTGTTAAGTTTATGTAAATCATTTATTTATCATCTAGATTTGTCTTACATAGCACAGAAAAAGCATGACATGGTATGGCATCTTTTTTCTTTACCTCATATTTAGAAAAAATTTCTCTAGTTAACCTATTTACTTCATCAAATTCTTCTTTAGTTAAATACAAGGTCCTTGAAGTCAGTGATATATTCCCTTCATTATGATCTTCTATTCGAGAGCTTAAGGCTTCAATGACATCATTTCTGGAATTTTGATAATAGTCACTAACTAAATTTAAAACCTCTGATTTATAAATCTGTTTGGCTTGCTCACTTATATTTTCACCAACAATTTCAAATCTATCTGCTGTCAAATAATAATATTTAGCTATAATCCCCTTAACTTCTTTAGTTCTTATAAGTTCAACAATCCCAGCCTTTTCAAGCTTTTTAATATGATAGTGGACCTTTGCTGGTACTTCACCTAATTGATCAGCGATTTCCTTAACAGTAGCTGCATCTCCATTATTTCTTAATAACGTAAGTATTCTTAATCTATATGGATCTGAGTATGCCTTTATTTGCTCCAAAGTGCTCAACTTTACTTTATCTTTCATTAATATCACCTCAATAGTTTATTGTCCATCTTCATCCTTAATTATCAGTTTATCAGTTACATCTTCATCATGCTTTCCATAAAACTTTATACTTCTCAACTTTAGCTTACTAGCTTCATTGAAATCTAAAACGTCTATAAAATAGGCATCTGTGATTTCTTTCTTGAACTCTTTTTCATTTATATCTATAGTATAATATTTTGCAATGTCAGAGGAATTAATGCCGAAAACCACATATTTTTGTTTGTTGTTTTCATCTATAATATTAAGAGCACCAAATAGTGATTTACTAGATTTATCTTGATTTAAATCATTTGAATGAAAGATTGCTCCCGCATCAATAAATCTATTAAAATGCCATTTCTTAAAAGCAAAAATATTTGCACCGTTAGACCCTTTTTTTGTAAACATAATGTATTTATAATTATCTTGTTCTGTAGTAGTTAATATATCTATATCATACCCAACTGTCTTTTCAATATATATCTCAAAATCATCCCCATTATTTTTCAAACTTGAGGAATAATCAGATATACTTGTCCACAAAAAGACTACAAAAGTGCTAACTATTACTGATACTATAATAAACAATAAAATTCTTCCTACAAATTTTTCTCTCATAGCACTTCTCCTAATACCTTTTTTTGTATTATATCATATTAATTATATATTATAAACAACTAAATTTCGCTATATTTACCGCTTGTATTTTAATGATAAATAAAATTTATACTAATTACATGAATTTTCATTATGTCCGTACTTAAAGAATTTATGGACTTTATAATTAAGGTTTAACGTTAAAATACTATATTTTATTATTTATTTATTAAAACTATGTCTAATGATAAAAATAAAATTAGAATCATGCATATTATTGCAAATTTATTATTCATCTCTGAAATTTAGTTGATATGCTCCGATTAAATCCATGAGAATAAAAAAATAGATATCCCACCATTAATAAATTAATATCGCGGTTGGATATCCATATAAAATTTCCAATTACAATTAATTTCAACAAGGTGCTTTAACAGCACCTATTTTTTATAATCTATTATTTATAGAATTTATATTGTCCTCATTGTCTAAGTCAAACAACAGATAATTTTGTGACATTACCAATTTATCTGCTTCTATATACTTCATAATATCTAAACTGAATTTTTCTATATGAGATCTTTTAAAATCATAAGAATCTTTTAATTTCTCCTTTATGATTCTTTCTTCTTCTTTAGTTATATCTCTATTTAAGAATTCAGGTAGCCATTTCTTTTTGTTATACTTTAAATAATCATATTTTATTATATCTTTTAATTCTTCAGTATTTTCTCCATTAAATTTATAATTATTAAAGTCTAGAAAAACCTTATAATATTCTGTATTTCCTATGTTTATATTGAAATACCCTCTTTCATGAAAATAACTTCCCATTGCGTAATAAAAATCAAAAGGATTTTCAAACTTACTCAAAAAATACTTTAATATGGTGTTAAACTTTTGAGAATTATAATATTTATCAACAATTTCTTCTACCTTTTTTAACTCTAAAAGTTCTTCGTAGCTTATATCTTTTGATCTTAGTATTTCATATGGGGCATAAGGAGCATAAACAATCCCCCACTTTTCCGCCTCATCTCTCATTGATGACCCTTTCAGAAGCTTTAAAAATCCAAGTTGTATTTCGTCCGGTCTTATAGAGTGCACATCATTGAACGATTTTTTAAAGGAATTAAAATCTTCACCTGGAAGCCCAGCAATCAAATCAAGATGTTGTTTTACATTGTGAGCTTTAGCAATTCCCAGAACTTTATCCTTTATATTTTCAAACCCAACATACCTATTAATATTATTTAGTACTTCATTATTAGTAGTTTGTACTCCAACTTCTAATTGAATTCTTCCCTTAGGGGCTCTATTTAAAAGTTCTATTTCGTCATTCCTTAGAAGATCTGCTGAAATCTCGAAGTGGAAGGTTGTTTTAGTATCTTGTTCTATTAGAAACTCCCATATTTCCTTAACAAAATTATGATTGCAATTAAAGGTTCTATCGACAAATTTAACTAGTCGTACCTTTTCATCAATAAAAAACTTTAGTTCTTCCTTTACTCTTTCTATATCTAAAAACCTAACTCCGTCAGCAGTTGAGGATAAGCAGTATTTGCATTTAAAAGGACATCCTCTTGATGCTTCATAATAAACTATCTTATTATGTATTTCTTTATCCCCCACTTTATATGGAAAACTTAAATCATTCATATTCATCTGAGGTCTTAATCCATTAAATATGACTTTATCTTCACTTTTATAATAAAGACCTCTAATTGAACCTATGCCTCTAAAGCCCAACTTATATTCTACAAATTCTCTAAAGCTTTCTTCACCCTCACCAGATATTACGTACTCACCATTACAATCTTTTAGAAAATTTTCACTATCATATGAAACTTCTGGTCCTCCATATAATATTTCTATATCTTTATCTACTAATTTTATAAGGTTTGCTAGCTTATTTATATACTCCATATTCCAAATATAACAAGAAAATGCTACTACATCAGCTTTTTCTAATAAGATTTGTTCTAGTATTATTTCTATCCTATCGTTGATGCTAAATTCTCTAATCTTGCATTCACATGGCAAATCCTCAGTGTATGCTTTCAAATACCTTATAGCTAAATTACTATGAATGTATTTTGAATTTACTCCTGTTAATAATATTTTCATCACTTGTTCTTTCCCTTCTTTTTGCTTTTACAAAGTAAATTTTATCATAAAAATCAACTTTTTCTATTTCAAAATAACTTTCTGCAGCTTTTTTTATAAGTTCTACATTAAATTGATTTATTGGATTTATATCTCTATACTTAAATTCTTTAGTTTTATCTCCTGGAAGTAAAACCTTTATATTAGCGTTTACTATTTCTTTTGCTTTCTTATCATAGTCCCATATATAGAGATATCCATCATCTTTAATGAGATTCCATATATGTTTTATTATCTCACGTCTTCCGCCATTACTCCATATCTTTCCCATAGTAAAAAAAAGTACTGCTCCGTCATAGAATATTGTTTCTTTTTCACTTAAAATCTCTCTGTCATCAAAATAGTCCACAGAAATCTCATCTTCCATATTTTTTTTCAAATTATATATTATCCCATAGTTTTCTTTTCCTATATCCAATAAATCACCCTCTAGGCTTATTTCTCTCATATCTAAAATATATTCCATAAAATTACTCCTTTGTAAATAATATCTTGCGTACTATTTACTATTCTACATAAAAAAAAGAATTCCTCTCTACCATGGAATTCTTTTTTCAGCTTAATAATTCTATTTTTTCTTAACTTATGCTGAGCTTACATATCTTTTTCCATATCATACTTTACAATAATGTTATCATAATAATACAAAAGATACCCCGCTGTAGTGATTTGAGCCTCTCTTAATATTTCACTGGTAATTTTGAAATACCGTTGTTCCGTATCTTCAATATTTAAGTATTTATTATGAACTTCATTTGCAAATCTTGCATTGTTTTTAATAAATTCCTCTACACTATTATACCTTTTCGCACCACTGCTTACTCCAAAATTATGGTGTTTAAATAATCTATCTATAATCCAAAGTTCAAATTTTCTATGGCTTTTCAGTAGCCTGTTATTAACATGCTGTGGGACAGTCATGTCTTGAATCAAGTGTGCAGATGCTCCAAGAAAAAATAATCCTTTATGTTCTTCTCCACCTTTTATTAAATCTATCGACTCATCATAGTATTTTTGACATTCTACCAAGGCATTAGAAAAGCCATATAAACCTTTCTCCAATTCATAATGAAAAAAATGATTAGTGCTTTTAAAATCTTGGTCCGCCCAGGTTACTCCATCGTTTAACTGTTTTAAATGTTTCTTATAAAATATATGTGCATCTTCATAGCCATCATTTTTTAATATTTCTATTGCTTGTATATTTATATATTTATGAACCACACAATGGGTTTTTATTGCTACTTTCTTAATAGGATTTATAGCTACCATTACTCTACGAGCCATTCTTCCATAAGTTTTTTCCATACGTTTCTTCATAACTTTCGCCTCGTTTCTATAGATAAAAAAATCGCTGAAGCGACTTTCTTAGGTAATTTTTTTGCGCATCTGCCTTTCCGAATGCATATGAGGAAAATCTGGCAGGCAACATATTCTTCTTTTTTATTCTTTAACTTATATATTATTTTAAGTCCGTTACGCATACTTAACCACAGATTCATTGAATTATGATTTCCTAAAGAATAAAAAATCAAACCATGTCTATGATTTCTTAATTTTCATTAGAATTAAAACCATTACTGATATTATTACACAAAGAGAAAAAAACATTATATTACTATATCCACCTACTAAGTTTTTCTCCTCTTTTTTCATCTCATACATTATTCCATTTTTTTTATCCAATATATATATTGATTGTTTAACCAGCTTTATATCTTTTAATTCAATATTATCATTAAACTTCAATATTTTTTTGTTTAGACCATTGTCATCTAAATTATAAAGGGTAGTTTCATTTTTATCATAAAAAAACATAGAATCTTTCTCTTTTATAGCACCTTCACGATCCACTACTAATCCATAAATCGAACCAGCGTCACTATGAACATAAAATGGAGCGGGAGGGTTTAACATAGGCAACTTGCTTAAAAGCATTTTTACTGATTTACCATTTTCATCAGTAAATTTAGGAGAATTTAATGGATCACCACCACTATAATCAGGCCACCCATACCATATATCTTTTTTTAATTCATAAATATAATCAGTATCTCCTTGTACTGCCCTTGATCCGTTATTTTCAAATCCTCCAACTACTGCCATTAGAGCTCCGGAGGAATTATAGTCCCATCCTTCAACATTTCTAATACCAGATGAAAACAACTGGCTTTTTTTATTTTTTATATCATAGCTAATAACACACGCATTCCCAATAGAATTTACTTTTATCACTTGTCCATTTTTAGTTTTAACGCCATAACCAGAAAAACTTCCCGTAGCTTCTTGTCCGTAGTTTATCCCTTTCAGAGTAAGTTCTATTGGCGAAGTATCTGGGATAGAATTTTTCTCATTAACTACACCTGAATTAGTGGCAGCACTTATTGAAATAAATATACTATTATCTCGTGCTATGATACTATATTTCCCTATATCATTATTTCTTGGAAGATTGCTTATTAGAATATCTTTCTTCTTACTTTTAAGATCATAACCAATAAGCTTATTATCACTTATATAATATAACTTCTCATCTTTATAAATTATTGATGAAATCTTTAAATCTTTATCTTTTATTATATCTTCATTTTTTCCATCTGTCTTAATTAGTTCTATTCCATTATCAGTTCCTAAGTAAATATTATTCAAGCAATCATAGGTAAAGCAGTTAGCATCTTTTATCCCCTTAAATTTTATGGATACGCCTATCTCTCTATCTAAACATGTAATATCATATTTCATTACATTATTAAATAAAATGGCTGCTCCAATAAGGGATAAAATTATAGTAAAGGTAACTACTATTATTTTCTTCATATCTCCCTCCATTATCTAAGCTCCTATGCTAAATATATTTTTACTTAGCACAAATAATGATAAGCAATGAATATTTGTCCACTTTTTTGAATAATTTTTATTATTGAGGCTTAGAGGAGTGATTATATTGGAGCAAAATAGTTTTTATAAAAATTCTATTCTTTTAACTGCAGCTAACCTAACAACTGGAATGTTAGGATTTATATTTTCCATTTATCTTTCAAAGGTATTAGGACCAGAAGGGATGGGACTTTACGGTTTAGTTATGCCTATCTACAATTTGTTCATCTGCTTAATGACTGCAGGAGTGGTTGCTGCTATTTCTAAGGTTTCCGCAGTATATTCATCTAAAAACGACTACGGTAATCTATTCAAAACTATACGAACAGTTGCTATGTTCAATTTAATATGGGCAACCATAATAGGCGTATTAGTATTTTTAGCAGCACCTGCTATAGGTGGATATTGGGTTAAGGATGCTAGAACTATAAATGCAATACAGGTAACTTGCCCAGCAATGATTTTTATTGCATTATCAAACATATTAAAAGGATACTTTTATGGCAGTTCAAAGATAGTTATGCCTGCCTTTGTAGATATATTAGAAAAGGGAATACGAATTTTTGTAATTGCTCTTTTAATTTATTTTTTTAGAGTTAAATCTCTTTCTTCTTTAGTTACAGTAGCTTATATATCTTTATGCATAGGAGAATTCCAAAGCTTAGCTTTATTATTTATATATTACAAAGCTATAACTAGAAAAATACCTATAATGCCATCAAAAAAAGAAGGACGAGCACAGTTATTATTTGATGTTTTAGTAGTATCTGTACCACTTTGCATTACTGGTTTTTTAACAAGTATATTTTATACGATGTCAGCGTTAATTGTGCCAAGAAGACTTGTACAAGCAGGCTTTGAATATAGCACTGCACTATCTATGATAGGAAAATATGGTGGAATGGCTTTAACAATAGTAACTTTTCCATTAATTATAATACAATCATTAAACACACTACTTATACCTGATTTATCTCAATCAATGAACAAAAAAGACTATTATTCTGCCACTCGTAGAATAAGACAAGTTATACGATTAGTATTTTTACTTGGCATATGCACAACAATCGTATGTACCTTAATACCAACCTCCTTAGGTCAAATGTTCTTTCAAAGAAATGATCTGGGTGCCTATATTGAAATCGCAGGATTTTGCACACCTATTTCTTTTACAGCTGCTACAATGTTTGGTATTTTAAACGGACTAAGCAAACAAAATGCCATATTAAGAAACTCTATAATAACTGAAATAATCGAACTTATATGTTTATATGTACTCACAGGTATTCCATCTGTCAATGTTTATGGCTATGCAATAACAGCTTTTATAGTTTCAACTTTAAGCTTAATATTAAATCTATATGAAGTTAATAAAGTAATTGATATAAATATATCTTTTGGAGAAGTAATTATATATGTGTTAATCGGTATTTTAACTTTCTATCTTCTATCAGTATTAATGCCTTTCTTATCAGGCATTAATCTAATAATAAGAAATATAGTGCTTATAGTTTCCTGTTTCTCATTTTTTATATTTGTTTCCTTAAAATTAAAGCTAGAGTAAAAGGTAAAACATCCAACAATAATCACTTAATATAATTTTAAATTAAATTCAAAAAAGAATTAAAGAATTCATAAGAAAATACGATAAGTAAAGGGATGAGGAAAACCTCATCCCTTTACTTATTTATAGTTCTATCTAAGACGTCTTTTTAAAAATCTTGGTAATAATTTAGATACTTTTGGTGACATAGAATCCATTTCAGCTTTTGTTATGCCTCCTATGGATATCATTGTATATAGATATACAATTCCACCACATACTATGGCAATAAATAAAATCATTGAATTAACTATTCTTCCTTCACCTAAATAAGTGTTCATTATTCCGAATACAGATATTTTTAAAACAAATATAACTGCAGTCATAGCTAGAGAACTTAATATAGGCTTAGATGCCACCTTAAGCAAAGAAAATTTAAACTTAAGAGTTTTACACATCTTTCTATGGTTTAATATCATCGGTACAAAAAAGCATAAAATTCCACCAACTACAGCTCCTTTGACATTGATGTCTCTATATCCTATTAAAATATAGTTAGATGCTATTTTAAGAACTATTCCTACGCATAGAGAACCCACTACAAAATAAAACTTATTTACTGCTTGTAAGATTGTATTTTGTATTTGAACTATAGCCATAAAAATAACCACTACTGATCCATATACCATAAGTTCATATCCAGTAGTCTTACCAAAAAGCACTTTATATATCTCCGCACTCAAAATAGCTAGTCCAAATGCTGCTGGAATTGCTATGTCATAGCTTATTCTTATTGCAAACAATATACTTTCCTTCATACTCTTTTTATCTTTAGCTATTAATGCTCTAACTATAGCTGGCATTACTGCTGTAGCTAATGCGGTTATTATAGTTAACGGAACATATAAAAGAGTTTTATAATATCCTAGTATTCCATATAGAACATTACCTTCATCTTGTGTAAATCCAGCATGTGCTAGTCTTGCAGTAACATTAAACATATCAACCAACGCCCCAAAGTTTTGAAGACCTGCGCTTAATGCTATTGGAAATCCGTAGGTCACAAGTTTCTTTATTATTACCTTGGTTCTTATTCTCTTAATGTCCTTATCTTTATTAACTACTTGCTTATCGATTCTTTCAACCGCTGCTATGTAAATTAGATAAACTATTGCTATAAAAGCTCCTAAAGAAGTTCCGACGGTTCCTCCTGCACTTCCCTTTTCAACTCCATACTTTACGAAAATAAATGCGAATAACAAACTTACTGCCACATTCATAAACTGCTCTACCACTTGAGATACAGCTAAAGGCCCCATAAGTCTTCTTCCTTGAAAATAACCTCTGTAGGCACATAAAACAGATGTTAACGCTATAGCAGGTGCTAAAGTTATAAGTCCTATAAATATGTCTGGATTACCACTTTTTTGAGCTATAAACTTAGCACTGGCTATAAGTACAAGTGTAATTCCAGTTCCAAACAGAAGTAATAATGTTCTTGCTAATCTAAAGGTTCTCTGAGCATCCCTATGATTTTCGACTGCTGAAAGCTCAGATATATATTTTGCTATTGCTGTCTGCATCCCGAGATTTAATACAGCATAAAGAAAGGTAAAGACCTCATAGGTCTTTTGATATATACCATAACCTCCAGTCCCAATTATCCCTTGAAGCAAAGGTACATATAGCAAAGACAAAAGCTTTGCTAATATGCCTGCTAATGAAAGTATGGCAAATCCTTTACTGGTTGATTGCTCTTTCATAATATACCCCTAACTAAATAACAAATTTAAATACGTCCTTTTTCACCTTTTTAAACATAGGAGGAAGACCTTCAGCTATAGTTTTATTATTTAGATAACTAAACTTTTCTGGTACATCCCTAAATATAACCTTATATGCATATAAAAATTGATAATTAAGTCCAAATTTGTTTTCAAAGAAATTATTTAGCTTTTTGTCACCGTATTTAGGATCACCTATAATAGGATTATTCAAATGTGCTAAATGAGCTCTTAGTTGATGACTTCTACCTGTAATTAGTTCTAATTCTATAAGTGAATATGCCCCATTACTTTGAATAGTCTTAACATCCATAGCTATTTCCTTAGTGTCTGGAACATACTTGTCATATACCGTAGCAGTGTTATTTTCATCATCCTTAGAAATATATGCTTCATATTTACCGTCTTTAATTCTACCTCTAACTAGAGCAGTATAGTACTTCTGTATTTTTCTATCTCTTATCATTTCATTAAGAAGCTTTAGGGCTTCAAAGTTCTTACCAAAGAATACTATTCCAGAGGTATTTCTGTCCAATCTATTGCATGGAGCTGGTGTAAAGGTAAGTTCCTTTTCTGGAGTATAATCTCCTTTTTTATGAAGATATGATAAAACATAATCATTAAGAGTTGGCTCTCCATCTTTTTTATCAGAATGCACCAACACTCCTGGCCATTTTTCTACCAAAAGCATATTTTCATCTTCATAAGTTATTTTTAAAGATTTAGGATCTACTAACTGGAACTTTTCAGTCTTATCCTTTTTGGAATCTATATACTTAATCTCTATTAAATCACCAATTTGAAGTGAATACTTCTCCTTCTCCTTTTTTCCATTAACTTTAACATCGCCTTTTCTTAGTGCTCTAAATATAGCACTTAGTGGAACATCCTTTAAAAGCTTTCTAAGAAATTTATCCAATCTTTGACCTGCTTCATTTGTTCCTATTTCTATTCTCACATAATCAACTCCTAATTAAGTTTCTTCCATTGTTTAGCTTAATATTAATTCATTATCTTGTCAAATAATTAAATACTGACTGACATTGAACAGCTACTCCAACAGATAAGCACTGTTCATCTATATCAAATTTAGCATTGTGAATAGGTGCTGTAATTCCTTTTTCAACATTTCCTGCTCCAAGCATAAAGAATGCTGCAGGTCTTTCATTTGCAAAGTAAGCAAAACTTTCCACCCACATTCTAGGAAGCTGCTGCAACTGAACATTTTCTTCACCTATAGCTTCTTTTGCAGAACTTCTCACAAGCTCCACCATGTGATCATCATTGTATAGACATGGGTAACTCTCTTCAATATCTATTTCATAACTTCCTCTCATGGCAGTGCAGATGCCACTTACTATCTCCTTTAATCTAACCTTAGTATTTTCTCTATCTTCAGAGGACATAGTTCTTATTATTCCTTTTAACTCAACCTCATCTGGAATGATGTTTTGTGCTGTTCCTCCCTGAATACTACCTATAGTAAGTACTGCTGGGTTAAAAGGAGTTATTTCTCTGCTCACTATGGTTTGAAGCGCTAATACAACTTGTGCTGCAATAACTACAGGATCAACAGTATTGTTTGGAGCTGCTCCATGACCACCTTTTCCTTTTATCTTTATGATAAATGGATTTGATGCTGCATTGACTACTCCGTTCTTAATCATTATCTTTCCGACTTCTAGATCTTCTGTTACATGAAGTCCAAGTACCGCATCCACCTTAGGCTCTTCTAAAACTCCTTCTGCTATCATAACTCTTGAACCGCCTGTAGTTTCTTCTGCTGGTTCAAATAGAAGCTTTACCTTTCCTTTTAAAAGGTGCTTATTTTTATTTAAAAGCTTAGCTGCCCCCAGTAATATTGTAGTGTGAGCATCATGCCCACAAGCATGCATCTTCCCTTGAACCTTTGAACTATATTCACAACTCTTTTTATCTTGAATAGGAAGTGCATCCATATCACCTCTTAGTGCTATAGTTTCACCTTTCTCCGCCCCAATTGCAGTACCTTCTATTATGCCGCATACACCTGTTCCTGCATAAGATTGATAAGGTATTCCTTCCTTATCTAAAAATTCCTTTACCTTATTTGAAGTCCTAAAAACCTCGAAATCTAATTCAGGATTTTCATGAAAATCTCTTCTTAATGCTACTAACTCATCATTTATTGATAAAGCTTCCTTAAAAAAGTCCACTTTCATATATATGCCCCCTTAATCCCAAAATACTTCTATTTTATCACCTTCGTTTAACTTATCTGTATAAGCTGCATTCTCTCCATTTAATAGAAGATTAAGCCTGCCTTTTACAACTGTCAAATCAAACTCAATATAATTAAATATATCTACAAAAACATACTCTCTCTTGCCTTTAAGTTCCTTCGGATGCCCATTTGCAAATACCTTAATTGTTATTCCTAAGTCTTTTGCTTTATTATGTTGTTCCGTATCAGAATTACTATTAGTTTTTTCTTCTACAATACATATTCTATCACCATTTTTTATTTCATATGCCTCGTTTTGCAATTCACCGTTTACATTTAAATTTATTTCTTCATTTAAGTTTAATATGTATTTTTTAATTCCTTTTAAAGTTCTTGGATATGTAATCTTCACTTCATCGTTATTCTTAATAATAGAATCAATGCTTGCCTTCTCTCCATTTATTTCTATCACAGGCTCTACGGTAACAAGCTTATCATTAAAATAACAAGTTATATCTTCTAAATCAGTTAAATAATCTATAATCTTAGGAGCTGCATCCTTACCTTCTTGTGCATACTCTATGGTTATCTTATCTCCGTCTACAACTAAGTCTTCTAAGGTTGCATCTTCCCCATTTAACCTTATTTTCGCATTAGTTCCGAGCTGCCCAAAGGCCATTCTTTTAGATCCATTAATTGTGAATCTTATGTTTTTACCATTTTTACCCATTAATATTTTAGGATTTATGTCAGCATGAAGTAAAACATCCATTACGTTATGCTTATGAGAATTAAATAAACTTATCAAATTATCATTTAAAGTAACATCAATAAAATTATGGCCTAGACTTTTAATTGATAATAGAGCTATACCAAGCACTGTAACTCCAGAACTTCCTGGTGTTAAATCGGTACAAACACAATCTGTTACAGCATCCCGACCCTTTATACCAATCCTTTGTATAGGTATATTTAACTTTTCACTAATTAATTCCTTTAAATATGGAGTATGTGCTCCTCCACCTACTAAAAATACAGCACTAGGTGCCTTTGAACCATTTAAATCGATTATTTTCCTTGAAACTTCTTCTGCTATTTTTTGAACAATAGGCTCTGCTAGTTTATAAATCTCTTCACTACTTACAGTGTTTTCAAAGCCAATAATATCAGTATAAGCTACTTGTTCTTTTTCTGTTGATTCTTTCTTCATTCTTTCCGCTGTATTAAAATCTACAAGATATGCCTGGGCAATAGCTTCAGTAACTTCGTCACCTGCCTGAGGAACCATTCCATAAGCAGTTACACTTTCTTTATTACAGATAGCTATATCTGATGTCCCAGCCCCTACATCCACTAGTGCAATATTAAGAAGTCTTAAATTTTTAGGAACTACTGCTTCCATTGCTGCAATAGGTTCTAGAGTTAGGTTTACAACATTTAAATTTACCTTATTCATAACAGAATAAAGACTATCCACTACAGATCTAGGTAAGAAAGTTGAAATTACCTCTACAGCTACATTCTCTCCCTTATGGCCTAAAAGATTCGAAATAACATAACCATTCAAATAATAATTTTTCACGCTATATCCAACACAGTATAATTTGCCATCAGTTGTCTTATTTATTTCTTCCTCTGCCTTTAATACTGCCGTCATCTCAAGACTTCTTAGAGTATCTTTTGTTATCTCTTCATCATTTAGCTCCATTTCCCCTTTACTCTCTACAGTTCTGAGAAATCTACCAGCGGCTGCAATAGCAACTTCCTTTAGTTTAAAACCAAGCTCTTCTTCCAGTTCTCTCTTTACTTGACTAACTCCTGCTGCTACTAAATTTATATCGTGGATTTGTCCATCTACCATTGCTCTTTCATCATGTTCTAAGAATCTTTCACATACAACATGAAACTTTTTATCTTTAACTATTCCCACTGTTGCTTTAATAGTTCTTGTCCCAATATCTAAAGAAAATATGACATCTTGCTCAACAATATTATCTATAATCATATTGACCCCTCTTACGTTAAAATCTAAAGGCTCACATTCTACTGAATATGAGCCTATGCTTAATTAAAATTATATTATAAATTTGTCAAGTGGACAACGCTTACTTTTGCTGATTAATAGCAAAGTTTGTTGAAAGTGGCATTTTAAAAGTGTATTACACTAATAATTTATTTTATAGATGACCTTTTGTAATAGCTTTGATTTTAGCTTTAGATTTTTCTAAGTGTTCGATAAACTCCTTACAACTTTCAGTCTTGCTGTCTTATCACCATACCAATAATCTGCAAAACACGAAAATAAACCTAACGGTGATGTTATTGGCATTAGACTAGGAACATCAATACTTAATCTCACTGATTCAAGAAAAATATATCTAAATCCGTATAATGGGCCTGCATACCCACTTATTTCAGCAAACTTTTTAAACATAGCCAAAATAAATACCAGTAAACATCCATCAATGATGTTTACTGGTATTTAATGAAATATACTCATTAGTTAAAAAGAGTTCTATTAAATTTTTCATAAAAATCTACCATTCAATTTTTAGTTAAGTATCGCACTATCTTTTAATCTTATCTTATTGTCCAATAGAAAAATTCCATAACCTATGATATTAAAAATAAAGAATAGTATTGTCCACCCTAAGTTTAATCTATTTATATTGTAAGCATAAGTAGTAGCCCATATGCCAAAGGCTATCCAATATAATACAAGGAATGCTATACCTACGGCTATTTCATTAAAAGGAATATATATTATATTAAAGCCTATTCGTAATTCATACTGCTCACCACTAGGGCTTTGGCAATATACCACAAAATAGTGGTTGTTTTCTAATGTCTTATTAAAGACATCCTTATCGAAACCTAATGGATATATTTCTTTTAATACTTTTTTGTCCTCTTCTTCCTTATATACAGCAACAAATTGAATTTTCTTCTTGTTTTTGTTAACAACTTCATTCACTCTATCTGAGTTAATAGCCATGCCTTCCTGGAGTTTTATGCTCGTTTCTTCTTGCAAGTCTTGTGGAAAATTAACACTTCTATATTCATCCAACCTTTTATGAGATATGAAACAAGCTAAACCTATAAGTAAAGATATTACTAATACATAAAAGGATATTTTATTTGATTTACTTCTTACATTAAATATACTTGTCAAATCCTTCTTTAGATCCTTCGCATCACCAAATTTACTTAACGCTATCTTAAAAGCTTCTTCTTCACTGTTTCCTTGTTCAATAAGTTCTTTAAAGCTAATGATAAAATTAGTTTTCATCTCATCTCTAAAATCTTTAATAGTTTCCTTATCCTCTGATAAATTTGAAGATAGACTTACTATAAATTTATCTATCTTCCTATTTAATTCCTTACTAATTTGCACATCACCTTTCATCTTTTTTTCCTCCCATAAATTTATCTATTAAATCCCGCATAAAAATCCATTGTTCATTCTTCTTTTGTATATACTCTAGCCCTTCTTCAGTAATTGAATAGTACTTCCTTCTCCCGCCTCCACTTTCGCTATCATCCCAATAAGATTTCACGTAGCCGTTTTTTTCTAGTCTTTTTAGTGATAGATAGAGAGTACCTTCCTTTAATTCAAAGGTTCCATCACTAATTTCTTTAACCTTTTTTGCAATTTCATAGCCATACATTGAATTATCTTTTATAAGACTTATCAATATAGTGTCTATGTAACCCTTGAGCATTTCCTTATCCATTTCCATATTTTTCACCTTCCATCCACATATTAACACATAGTACTTAATAACGCAATGTACTTAATAATAAAATGTATATTTTTCTCTATTGTTCACAAAATAAAAAAGCTAGTAAAGATTTATAACTTAATACTTTACTAGCTTTTTCTATGATTTTATGATTAAAGAACTTTTTTCCACTTAGTGTGATATATAAAATATCCTACTAAAACACCTGACATACTTACCAACATATCATCCACATCAAACCAAATACCGTGAAGAGACATACCTGTTAAAGCCATAAGCACCTCAGCAATAGAAAATCCCATATAAACTATTACACCTAGTAGCAAACTCTTCTTCAAAGTTCTAAACTTAGGCCAAAGCATCGGTGCTAAAATTCCTAAAGGGATATATCTTATAAAGATCTTAAAGAATCTTCTTACAATTATAAATGTTGTTAAACCTCTATTGCTCATACCAATTATATTTTCCGGTAGATTTATGAGAGGTACGATATTTATGGAATAGGTCATATTTCTATAAAAGTCCGGATAAGTATTCATTGGAAATATTGAAGTTCCAACAAGGAATAAAATATAAATAAAAAGTAACAATATCAACAATTCTTTTTTTAGATTGATCCTTTGGTTCAACTTTATAATATTATTTAATTTTGTAGATGCTATTATTATATAAATTGGTATTGCAAATGCAAGTATTGTACCTTTTAGATTAACAGTAGCACCATTTTGATTTATTGCTATTATTATAAATATAATAAGCAATACTATTGCTGATACTGATGCCCAAACTGCAGTATTAAGTGTTTTTTTAGTTATAGGTATTACTGACGATAACTCAGATTTAATTTGAGGAATCTCTCCAAACCTTCTGATAGCAATCCTTATACTTTCCTCTTCACTTTTTCCTTCTTTCTTAAGCTCTTCAACCGTTTCAATCAAGTGAAACTTCATTTCACTTTTCATGTCTTCTACTTCATCAGAATTGTAATCTGCATTTTTATATATAGACTCTATGTATTTATCTATCTCTTTCACCCTTATACCTCCTCAAAAAAAAGATTTAATATATCTCTAAAAAATACCCATTCTGCTTTTTTACTTTTAAGATAATCAAGCCCTGCTTCTGTTATCTTATGATATCTTCTTCTTCCACCACTACTTTCTCCATCATCCCAATAGGTAGTTACAAGTCCATTATTCTCTAGTCTTTTTAGCACCACATACATAGTTCCTTCTTTAATCTCAAAGCTTTCTTTGCTTGTTGTACGGATTCTCTTTGCTATCTCATAGCCATATAGATCTTCACTCTTTAAAAGTGTAAGTATAATACTTTCTATATAGCCTTTAATCATCTCTTTATTTAATTCCAAAAGATTCACCTCCATGTAAATTATACCATATATTACTCTATGCTATAAAGTACTTTATAGCATAAAATGTAAATTTCTATTTATAGCTTGAAAAATTATCCGTTAGCAATACTTTTCCACTGCTTTTTTCAGTAAAAATACTGCTCCAGCGCTCTTCCCAATATATATGCCGATAATTAGTCAATCAAAAAGTTAAAAGGCACCTCTCTTTAGAAGTACCTTTTTAAAACACAATAAATTTTTCACTGTAATATCTATTGTGGCGGATTACACACCGAACATGGATCTAGCCCTGAAGCTTTAGCATCATTCAAACTAATTGGTATTTTACTTTTACTCAAATATTTACAGCCATCTCTATGATACTTATGTCCTGTATTAGTGGTAAATACAGTAATTGTTTGCTTATCTGAATTAGAAGATTGAGACGCTGAATTATTAGTAGAAACACTTTTCGAACTAGTATTTGACGAACTAGAGTTACTTGTAGTACCTGTAGTACTTGAATTACTAGATTTTACATTAACTTGTGCAGCTTGTTCTTTTTGTTTGCTTTCTTCTTCTGCTTTCTTCTTAGCATCAGCTTGAGCTTGTTCTTCCTCGGCTTTCTTTTTAGCATCTACTTGAGCCTGCTCTTCCTCGGCTTTTTTCTGAGCATCAGCTTTTGCAAGCTCTTCTGCTTCTCTTTTCGCCTTGTCCTCTTTAACCTTTTGTTCTTCTTTGGCCTTTTCTTCTCTTGCTTTGTCTACTTGTTGTTCAGCTATAACTTTTTGACTAGTTAATCCAGTTTGTTCGCTTTTTGCTGGATCATATGTTAATCCACCTATTCCAAAAGTTATAAAGAACAGAACCATTCCTATAGTAGTTATTGTTTTAAATATTTTTCCTCGTGCCTTAAACTTTTCATTTTTTATATACAGATACCCGCCCCATACTAATGTACCGACAACAGATACTACACCTGCAATTTGAGGGCTTGTACTATATAAGATTAAATATAAAATAATTGCTATTGGTATAAATATAATTTTCTTTTTGAATATATTCATAATAATCTCCCCTTATCAATTGTAAATTATTTGTTAATGAAATGATTATATCATGCATTTTCCCATTTAATCCATAAAAATATTAAATTTATACTTATTTCCAGTTTATTTTTCATTTACTCATACTAAACAAAAAAGTGGATCTTTCATGATCCACTCTTAAAATAATTATGAAATTAGCCTATAAAAATCCAATAAAGGTATAATAAATAAGGCATTTTACCATCATAAAGATTCATATAGCACAATATTACTTACTGCTTATCAATCTTACTTATAAGCATATTCTCAACTAGTATCTTTATAGAGAACCCTCTAACCATCCCGTCATCAAAGGTAATCTCTATATTGTCTTCAGTAGTTCCTTTAACCGTACCACTTCCAAAGCTCTTATGAAACACTCTATCTCCAGGGTTAAAGCCATAATCCTCTCTTACAATATACTTATCAATAGCAATCTCCTCTAAGAATCTTGATCTACCTTTGAACTTCCCTCTCAGCATCTTTGGTGAGTATATAAATAGGTTATCCTTTGCTCTAGTAACTCCTACATAGAATAGTCTTCTTTCCTCTTCGCCATCTTCCTCTGCGTTCTTATGTGGGATTATTTCTTCATTAACATCTATAACATATACGTTTTTAAACTCCATACCCTTTACGCCATGGATAGTACTTAGTATTACAGAGTCTTCTTCACTTTTTCTTATACTATTTTTAATGTTTTCTTCTACTGTTTCCACATGAGCTAGAAGAGTTATTATAGATTTAAATTCTCTGCTTATTTCTTTAAATTCCTCTACTATTTCATCTAACTCACTTATACTTTGTTTAAACTTATCACTATATTCTCTAAGGTGACTATAGTATTCTAATTCAAACAATATAAAATCTATTGCGCTGCTTAAGGTCATTTTATTTAAATTAGAAACATCTCTTTGAAGTTCGTCCAACTTCTTTAATTGAAAAGGGTGTATATCCTCAAGCTCCATCAGTTTTTTAAAATTGCTTTCCTTAACTATAGATTTGCTTACTTTTTCCAAGCTTCCTTTAGATATATATCTAAAAGGTTTATTTATCACTCTTGTAAAACTTTCTATATCCCAAGGATCAATTGATAACTTTAAATATGCTAAAATGTCCTTGCAAATAAAGTGATGAAAAAAGTTATACTCTTTATCAAGAAGTTTAAAAGGAATTTTATGTCTTATTAATCCATCTATTATACTTCTTGACTCCATATTAGTTCTATAGAGAATAGCATTATCTTTATATCTATCTCCTTTATTCTTAGAGCCCTCTACCTTGCTTAATATATCTTCTATTTGCTCGCTTTCATTAAAGGGGATTACAACCTCAAGTCTACCACTTTCTTTCCTAAAGTATTGAATCTTCTTATTATTTCTATTTTTATTATTTGCAATAATACTTTTAGATAAATCAACAATATTGCTAGTACTTCTGTAGTTATAATTAAGGTAAAACTTTTCACCTTGCTCAAAGTTTTTATCAAACTCCACCATATATTCTGGTCTAGAACCTCTGAAGGTATATATGCACTGATCTTCATCTCCCACTGCAAATACTGAATTTTGTCCATTTAGAAGTTTAAGAAGGCTTATCTGGAGTTCATCACAATCTTGAAATTCATCAACCAAAATGTATTTAAATAGATTTCTATATCCATTTAGAATTCTTGGCTCTCTCATAAAAAGTCCTATACATCTTAGCTGCAGATCGTCAAAATCCATCAGATTCCTCTGATTTTTATACTCTTCATATGCCTCATAGCATTCGATAAATACATCCTTACTTATTGAAGCCTCAAATTCAACCATGGAAGTGTTGGAGGTCTTAAAAATTGATATATTATTCAGTACCTCTTTAACTTTTTCTTCTCCAACTTCATCAAGCTTGCCAAGTAATATTTTATTTATAAGTCTATATCCATCACTGGGATTGATTAAATCTACATTTTTTTCATGTCTTTTAAGTATTTTATAAAACAGCCCATGAAAGGTTCCAAAGAACGGATAATTTCTCAAATTGCATAGTTTCATAAATCTTTCTTTCATATTAAGTGCTGCAGCTCTAGTGAAAGTTATTACAACTATATTATTAGGATCAACCTTCTTTTCTTCTATTAAATACTTAATTCTATTTATTATAACCATAGTTTTGCCACTGCCTGGAGCTGCAATAACTAAGGCATTTCTACTATTGCATCTTACTGCTCTCTCTTGAAATTCATCTAAATTAGCCAACTTATTTCCTACTTTCTAGAAATGTATATAACGATGAAACACTTCAATCCGAAAGCTATTTTCAAAACTCCTCTGGGTTCTGAGAGGAGAATTTGAAAATATAAACTTAAATATGAAGTGGTTCATCCATATAAATAAGTAAAGTATAACATTAATTTTAAATTTGATAAACTGGCATATATCTTCCATTATTTAAATACTCTGCCCTTTTGTAAACTTTATTATAGTAAAAATCTTGTACTCAAATTTCAGTGCTTTTCTCTATATTATTGACATTTTTAATTAAATAACAAACCCTTATACTCTCCTAAAGCCTAAAAATTACTAAGTATATTGTAATAATTTATTTATAAGGTTACAATATCCTTATGGTATTTCATGTAAAGGAGATTTGCTATGACAAAAGAAATTAACTTCGATGTAAGAAGTTCTAGGAACTTAACAATGCTTGTAGATTTTTATGAACTTACTATGGGAAATGGATATCTAAGAGATGGATTAAAAGATAAAATCGCTTATTTCGATATGTTTTTCAGAAGAGTGCCAGACGGTGGTGGTTACTGTATAATGGCTGGAGTAGAACAGCTTATAGAGTATCTAAGCAATTTAAAATTCACAGAAGAAGATATAGATTACTTAAGAAGCAAACAAATATTTGCTGAAGAGTTTTTAAATTATCTTGAAAATTTCGAATTTTGTTGTGATGTATGGGCTGTTCCAGAAGGTAACCCTGTATTTCCTAATGAACCGCTTGTAACTGTACGTGGTCCAGTTATCCAAGCTCAATTTATTGAAACTATGATACTTCTTACTATAAATCATCAGACTCTAATTGCTACAAAAGCAAACAGAATTTGTAGAGCTGCTCAGGGTAGAACAGTTATGGAGTTTGGATCTAGAAGAGCACAAGGATATGATGGTGCAATTTATGGAGCAAGAGCAGCGGTAATAGGTGGCTGTGCTTCGACTGCTTGTACTATCGCTGAGGAAATGTTTGATATACCAGCATCAGGAACTATGGCCCACTCTTGGGTTCAACTTTATCCAAGTGAATATGAAGCTTTTAAAGCTTGGGCAGAAGTTTATCCAGAAAACTGTACTTTCTTAGTAGATACCTACAATGTATTAAAATCAGGTATTCCAAATGCTATTAAGGTTTTTGATGAAATACTAAAACCAAAAGGTCTTAGACCTAAAGGAATAAGAATTGACAGTGGAGATATAACTTATCTTACTAAAAAATGTAGAAAAATGCTTGATAATGCTGGTTATAGCGATTGCAAGATTGTAATATCAAACTCACTTGATGAGCACATAATAAATGATGTAATATCTCAAGGAGCAAAAGTAGATTCTTTTGGTGTTGGGGAGAGACTTATAACCGCTAAATCAGAACCAGTCTTCGGAGGCGTATATAAACTAGTTGCTATTGAAGACGATTCTAAGATAATCCCAAAAATTAAGATAAGTGAAAATGAAGAAAAGATAACTAATCCTGGTTTCAAAAAGATATATAGAATCTTTGATAAAGATAATGATATGGCCATTGCAGATTTAATTGCTTTAAATGATGAAGTGATAAATACTGACAGTAGTCTAGAGATCTTTGATCCTGTATACACATGGAAGAGAAAGAAACTTTCAAATTTCTATGTTAAAGATTTAATGGTTCAAGTATTTGACAAAGGAAAGCAAGTTTATGAAAGCCCTTCTGTTCTAGAAATAAAAGATTTTGCTAGTGAAGAAACTGAGAAACTTTGGCCTGAGGTTTTAAGATTTGAGAATCCACATACTTATTATGTAGATTTATCAAGTAATTTATGGAGCTTAAAACAAAGCTTATTACATAAATATACAGATCAATATAAGTAATACCTTACCCCAAAAAACAGTCTAACTATATTTTAGACTGTTTTTTGTTTCTACAAAACTTAATTATCAACTAATTTCACTATACTACAATTTCTTATTAAGTAAAAACGCATTACTTCATACTGAGATTCATATTTTTAAAATACTTCACCAAAACTTATGAAGGCTTTTAGAATTATCTTCAACTTAAGTAATGCCCTTTTATATATGTTAAACATGAATAGATGTTCCCCTTAAGTATGAAGCTTATATTTTCAAAGCATCATATCAAAAAATAAGTTTTAGTATAATTTACTAATTAACCGGTCACATCTTTAATTAAATTTCAATTATACATTACGTAATTGAATATGTTCAACCTTAATTAATATTTTAGAAGATTAGTAGCTTGAAGAAGCCTTGAACTTTTTAATAAAGTAATCCTCTTCAATTTCTTCTGTAAAGTCTGTAATCCTTGTCACTTCTTTTAATGATGTTCCTGTCAAATGTGTATTAAAAACACATTCATCTTTATCCTGTGATGAACTTTTCATAGGACATTCATGATCACATTCTACTGAATGGTTATAATTTGACCAAAAAGGACATTGACCCATAATTATCCCCCCTTTAACATTTAAGATAATCTTTGCCATTTTTCTATAGAGTTATTATATTTTAATTTTATAAAAAAATAAAGAAACATTTTGTTAACAATTTCACTTAGCTAACTTTTTTATGTAATTATGTTTAGCCATTCTAAGCATTCTAAATATATATTAGATAAAGTTTCAATTTCAATGTTATGTCTTTTATTAAAATTAATGATTTCATCTTCTTTCATAGCTTCATAGTTAATTGCTACATTAAGTATTTCATAGAGAAAATTATCATTTTTTATAAGTGCTCTCTTTATATCTTCTTCTATAGGTAATTCTTCCATCAAATGCTTCATATCGGTTGAAAAAATAACATCCAAATAAGAGAATAGTCCTACCAGAAACGCTGAAGCTCCCATTTTTTTATCAATTACATCGCATAAAGTTTCACAAAAATGAGCCCTTACCATTGCATTTTTAGATAATTCTTCATAATCTTGGTTTGTAAAAATATTGAAACTTACTAATATTGCCCACTTTTCTAGTTCTCTTGGTCCTAATAAAGTAATAGCTTGTTTTATTGAATTAATCTTATTTGGCATACCGAAATGTGCTGAATTAATATATTTAATCAGTTTGTAGCATAATGAGGGGTCTCTTCTTATAAATCTTTCTAAACTCTCAAAATCTGAATTACAATCTTTCAATTCTTTAATGAACACTATAAAACTCGATTTGGCTACAGGGCTATGCTTACCTGTAATTATCTTTGGTTTACTAAAAAAGTAACCTTGGAAAAGATCATAGCCTAATTTTAGTGCTTTATCAAACTCTTCTACTGTCTCTACTTTTTCGGCCAAGGCTTTAATATTCAATCTCTTTAAATTTTTACATATTACTTTTTGTTCTTCTTCAGTAGTTAATAAAAAATCTACTTTCACAATATCTATAATTTCAACTAACGCACTTATATCTTGTTCATTACTAAAATCATCAATCGCAATCTTATACCCTTTAGCTTTCAGATTCTTACATGCATTAATAACTTCCTCTGTAAATTCTACATCCTCAAGTATTTCTACAATTACTATATCCTTTGGAAGAAGTTTTGGTAGCTCATCGATCAAAGTATTTTTAGTAAAGTTTATAAAAGCCTTTTTTCCTTCAGTAAGTCTACTCAATTCGATTATAGCTGTATTAGATAAAAGTTCTCTTGTGGCTAAATCACCGTCTACATTCTCAAACTTATTAGTGTAACTATTTCTATAAAGTAGTTCATACCCAAAAACTTTTTTGCTTCTAGTAAATATCGGTTGTCTAGCTATAAATATTTCCATATAATCCCCTCTAGTTCTCTATGTAGTCAAAGTTATGTCTATTTAAAAAATTTATTTTACTCAATGTAAATTTGTGATATAATACATTAGATTTTTGTGTTTTATCCTTGTACCCACTAAAAAAAAGGAGGATTTTCAATGAGTACAAAATCCAATATTAAATTTTTAACTTATACTGCTGTAATTACTGCTATATACGTGGTTATGACAGTTACACTCTCCTATATAAGTTATGGACCTTTCCAGTTTAGATTTTCTGAAGTTTTAGTTCTTCTAGCATTTATAGATAAAAAATACATACCTGGTTTAGTTTTAGGATGCTTTTTAGCTAATATTTCTAGTCCATTAGGTCCAATTGACTGGATCATAGGAACTACAGCTACATTTTTATCTGTATTTTGCATTAGCAGAACAAAAAACTTATTTATTGCTACTTTGTGGCCTACAATAATAAATGGACTTTTAGTAGGTGGCGAGCTATTCTATTTAGGTTTTATTCCTGAAACAAAGTTATGGATTCATCCACTAATACTTACTTCAGGTTCAGTAGCAATTGGGGAGTTTGTAGTAGTTTCTATAGCAGGATACATTCTTTTCAAAGGTTTGTTAAAAAATAATGCTATATTAAATATATTAAAAATTTCAAAGTAAAACTGTTATAACCTTTACACTTTTATTTTATATTTCCATACTATAGTATTATTATATCCAGCTTGAAAAAGCATACTTACTGGCTATTTACACAATTATTACTTATATCGTATTAATTTGCAAATTCTTTAAAATAAATAATATCACAAAGGGAAGATGTAATAAAACATCTTCCCTTTATTTATATTAAGTACATTATTTACTGTTTAGGTGAATATTATCTAGTATATCTGCACTCAGGATGCACAGTATTTTTAGAAACACTTATATTTATAATTTCGTTTTGGAACGCTTTAAGTAAAGCTTTTTCAAGTACTTTTTCTTGATCAAAGTTTTCAACATCACGACACTCAGCAAATACTTTATTTAATTCTCCATTTGCATTTCTATATGTTAATGTAATATAAGGTTTTTCATATTCTACCTTAACAACCTTTAATCCCCAAGAAATTTGAGCATAGTCACCATCTATACTTAATTTAGTTAGTTCTCTAAGTTTATCTTTTTCTTCATTTGGATCATTAATGATAAGTAACTCATCACCGATTTTATACTTTGCCATATTTTAGTACCTCCTTAAAATAAAATATATGACTTCCGCTACTAAGGTTAAGTTTACCACTTTCATATACTGTAGTAAAGGAAATTGACGATATTCTTTATTTAATTATATGTTAAAAGTAATTTGTCAAAAAAACACTTATACTTTGTACCAAATATAAATTAAAACCACTTCTAAAGTTTGTTAATTTCAATTATTGTCAATATAAATTTAATACCTAACAATAATTTTGCTCTACTTTTTATTCTTCTATACAGTTTAATATATTTCCACAAATCAATTGTACCAACAGGTTTCTAAAGTTTCTTTAAAGTTTTCATGTTCATGTCAAATATATTGTGAATTGTTTAATATTTATCAAACAAAACCCATAACAATTGAAGCCTCTATATAAAAATTAGCTTAAAAAGCTATTAACTTAACTTTTTTTTGTTATAATTATTTATAATAATTTCAAAACTAAGGAGTGTATATATTGTTTGGATATGTTGTCCCATGTAGACTAGAGCTTAAGGTAAAAGATTATGAAAGATTCAAATCCTACTATTGTGGTCTATGTCATTCTATAAAATCTATTTATGGTAACATGCCTAGATTATCACTAAATTACGATATGACCTTTCTTTCTATATTGCTTAATTCTTTAATTGAAGAAGAAGTTGATTATAAGAGAATAACCTGTGCGCTTCATCCTACTCAAAAAAAAATAATTGCAACGAATACTTCAGCATTAGATTATGCTGCGCATATAAATGTAGCTTTATTCTACTATAAATTAGTAGATGATATTAATGATGATAAAAGCGCAAAAGCTAAAATTATGTCATTAATCTTTGTTAACAGTAAAAATCTATTTTCAAAAAAATATTCGGTTATCAATGAGTTGATAAATACTGAATTAGATGATTTAGCAGAAAAAGAAAAAAATTATTCAAAGTATACATTGGACGAAATTGCTCATCCATTCGGTAATCTCACTGGAGAATTGATGCGTAAATTTCCTTCAGAATTTATTAATGATTCCACACATTTAAGAGATACATTATATGAACTTGGATATAATCTTGGAAAATGGATTTATTTAATAGATGCTTTAGATGACCTTAAAGATGATATGGAAAAGAAAAAGTTTAATGTATTTAACAGCTGTCTTAATGATAAAAACTTAAATTTTCATGAATTTTATGAAAGTATAGTACCAAGAGCAGAGTTTTCTCTTTTAAGCTATGCATCTCGATGTTATAATTCACTTATGGAGTTAGATTTAACCAAGAATAAGGAAATTTTAGAGAACATTCTTGGCTTGGGTTTAATGGAGAAATATGATTCAGTAATTAAAAAGTATGAAATTAATAATACACCTAACGGGAGGACACTTTATGAATAATCCTTATGAAATACTTGGTATAAAAGAAGGGGCTTCAGAGGACGAGATAAAAAAGGCCTATAGAGAGCTTGCAAAAAAATATCATCCAGATCAATATGGAAATAATCCATTGAGAGATTTAGCAGAAGATAAAATGAGAGAATTAAATGAAGCTTATGATTATCTTATAAAAAACGCTAAAAACACTAACTATAATAGCAATAGCTATTCTGGAAACAACAACTATTCTTCTAACGGTTCTACAAACTATGCTGAAATACGTAGAGACTTAGCTTCTGGAAGAATATCCGATGCAGAATATAAGCTAAATAACATCAGAATGCGTGATGCAGAATGGAATTATCTCTATGGCATAGTTATGCTTCAAAAAGGACATATGGATTCAGCTTTCAATTATCTTCAACAAGCTTGCAATCTTGATCCTACAAATGGTGAATATAGAGATACCTTAAATAGAATATCATCAAGTAATAACGCCTATAGACAATCTTATTATAGAACAACAAGAAACAGTGATACACTTGACTGTTGTTTGCAGCTATGGTGTTTAGATTCAATTTGTGAATGTTTTGGCGGAGACCTTATTGGTTGCTGCTAAGAAAAAGGAGTTTATATGAAAGCAAGCCATATTGCAAAGGGAGGGCTGTTTGTAGCCCTAACAATAATTTTTTTATATTTGTCTGGAATTTTACCTACAAATAAATTAGCCTTTATTACCCTAGCTTCAATAATAATTCCAATATCTATTATGGCAACTTCCGTATCATCTTCAGTGCTTGTATATGTTGCATCTTCTATTTTAGCATTATTGTTAGTAAATAAGACAATTGCATTTGCATACATAATATTTTTTGGTTCTTACGGATTTATTAAATATTTTGTGGAACGAATCAATATTATTGTTATAGAGTATATTTTGAAAATCCTGTTCTTTAGTTTATGCTTCTTTGTAATTCACAAGTTTTATAATGTTTTTTTACTAACCAATGTTGGTAATAGATTTCCAATCTGGCAACTTATATTAGCAGCTGAAGTTATATTTGTAATATATGATTATGCTTTAACAGTAGCAATTTCCTATTACATTAGAAGGTTTAATAAAAAATATTAAAGATATATCAATGAGCAAAAAAAAATCGCTGAAGTGCCTTTCTTCAGCGATTTTTTATATAAACTCTATAATTTTCGAAAAATAAAAGAACAGCAAAACTGTTCTTAAGGATAAATAGAAAATGAACATGGACTTTTGAAATTTGTTAATTAATTAACAACCTCGTTTATATTTTAACAGATACTATTTATTATTACAATAGCTTTTTCAAATTTTTTTTGCATTTAGACACTTATTATATAGTATTATTTGACGAGTAATAATAATTATTATATAATATAGATATAACAATTATGAGGATGGTGAAGATGGATAATATAACAAGTATCTTCAGAGAAAAAAAATTAAAGCTAACACCACAAAGAATTGCTGTTTATAAATATTTAAAAGGAACTAAGGAACATCCTTCTGCCGAAGTTATTTACAAAGCTTTACAAGAGGAATATCCTACAATGAGTTTAGCTACAGTATATAAGGCATTAAAGACTCTAGTTGAAGTTGGATTGGTTCAAGAAATTAACGTAGGTGAAGGAAACTTTAGATATGACGCTTTTTCAAGCCCTCATCCACATATCCAATGTGTAAATTGTGGTAGAGTTGATGATTTAGATCAATTAGACTTAGGAGGACTTAATAAGGAAGCTGAAAATAATAGTAAATACAAAGTTCTTTCTAACAAAGTTTATTTCTATGGTATTTGTCAGGAATGTCAAGAAAAATAAAGCTACATATGTAGCTTTATTTTTTTTCAATATAAGTCCTATCAACTATAGTCTGCCACTCATTTCCACTATAACCTCCATTTATTAGACTCTTCGTTTGTTCTAATATATTAGGTTTCATCTTATAAGGCAGATTATGATAAAACACAATGTTATTTTCATTAGCTACCGATATAGGCCATATCATTTGGGATTGAAGTCCTTTAAGTTCAGAATTAGCACTTCTATTACCAGTAATAATACCTTCTTTTCCTAAGGCTTTATAAGATTCATCATCTGATAAATAATCTAAAAACCTAACAACTTCATCTTTATTTTTTGCATTCTGTAACTGACATACTAAGTGATCTATTATAACTGGTGGATTAACTTTTGAATTATCGTTTATATTATTGTTAACTACAGCAATGTTTTTACTTTCATCTATTTCTTTCGAACTTAGTGTGGTAACCAAAGCAAATGGAACTTCTCCACTCTCAACTTTTTTAACTATACTGCTATCACTTAATAAAAACTTATCAGCACTCACACCATAATCTTTATATAGTGTATTCATAAATTTAAACGCTTCTTGCATTTGGCTAAGCTTTTTATATTTTTCCTTACCTACATCAAAGTTTTTTTCTAAATCAGCTTCATTAATCATGTTGTCAGCAACTATTGAAGCAATAGCTAGGGATATATCCATCTCTTTAGGCAGTGCTATTGGAATTTTAATATTCTTATCTTTTGACATCCTAAGTAAAGACATTAAATCTATTTCATCTGAATTCTTAATATATGCCGCAGCCTGTTGCCTGTTATATATGAAGTTCAATGAATATGGCATAACACCGATACCATAGTATTTATCATCTATTCTTCCATAGGTTGACACAATACTATAAAACTTATCAATAACCTTATTATTACTTACATTGCTTGATATGTCAGACAAATAGCCTTGTCGTGCCATACTAATCATCATATTTCTTTCACATATTAAAACATCGTAATCTGGTTTATCAACTGTCACTTTCTCTATCTTTTCATTTTCCGTCATATTTTCGATTTTTATCTCAATCTGAGGATGAGCCTTTTTATAATTAGCTATTAGAGTATTTATCACATCTACATCTTGAGAAACATTATTTTGTATAAGTATACTTAATTTCCCTTTTGGTTCTTCTTTTCCTTTTGAGCATCCAAATACCAAATTACAATTTAGTATGATGAATAATACTATAAAAACTATATTTTTTGTTTTTTTCATAATACACCTCCTAAAATAACTTAATATTATTTTGTGTAAATTAATTTATTCTATGATTCTTTCATATAATTTTAACGAGGTGATAAAAATGAATTCTAAAATACCACGTATAAACAAAAAATTTTATTATTGTTTAGTTTCATGCTTATTAATTGCTTTAATAGGTCTACTTATTTTAATATTTTATACTCTAAAAATCCAAAATAATAAAAATATTAGTGAACAAGCTGTTGCAACTAATTCATTGGTGTCAAATGAAAAAGCTATAAAAAAAGACTTAAATGGTGATGGCAAAGACGACATTTTGTATATTTCTACCAAAAACAACAAATATTATATAGAAGTTCATTCATCCGGAAAAACACTTTTCTTAGATCCGGATAAAAAGATTGGCACTATTGGCATGTACTCAAGTTTTTGGCCTATGAATATTGCTCTTGTAGATTTGTCTAGAGATAAAATCCCTGAAGTTTTAGTACAATCTTCTCAAGATAAAGTACCTATACAACATGTTTTTTCGTATATCAACGGAGAATATAAAGACGTTTATTTTGGATCAAATAATGTGATAGGGATTTTAGACTCTAAAAATAATAAGACTCCAAAACTCATTTCAATGAATTTAAAAAGTCAAGATATGAATGTATCTCAATATATTCTAATAAGAGACTCATTTAAGAAAGTTAGTTCAGAAACCTTAAGCATACCAGGTCTTCAAAATGTATTGCTATTTATAGATACAATAGAAAGTTCTGGAGAGCTTGATAGCACTTATGATATTTTTACTGCAGATATAGATAAAGATAGTATGTCTCTAATTTGGAAGCTTGATAAGAAAAATTATATATATGAATTTCAAGACGCCTTTTTTACTGATTCAAAGTGGGACGAGCAAGGCTTGCCAACCGAATTACAATGGACTTTAAACTTCAAAAAAATTATTGCACAAGGTATCGGGGATCCATCTCAAATAAAAATCAAAATAAACTTAATGAAGGAAGGTCCTAAATTCAACATTAATTCTATAAAAATACAGAAAATTTAAAAGGGTCGCTTTCGCGACCCAAAAGGGGGATGGGGGGTTTTAGCTTTAATGAAGTCTAACTTCATTTAGCTATAGGAGATTTCTCCTAACTACATTATTATTATTAACCGCATTATACATTTTTATACATATATAATTATATTAATAATCTATTTCACCTGCTTGATACATTTCAATAACTCTATCTATAAATCTTGCTCTAGTTGGATCTACAAAACTCCTTACAGCCATCAACATTGATATGTTACCATCTTCTCCTCCAGAATAATTACTTCCGCGATTATGATGCTTTCCTGATCTTCTCTCATAACTACTGTTATTATTACTATTAGAATTACTATTAGAATTATTATTACTATTATTAGCTCCACTAAAAGAATTAAACATAGCCCCAAGATTACTTAAGTCAAATCCTCCTTCTGGAGCCATGGATGAAAATAGTGAAGATATGGAATTAATATCAAAATTATTAAACATGTCAGAAGACTGAGAATTCATATTGAACGGAAATGGTAATCCCCCACCTGTTAAAAAGCTTAACGGGTTCATATTTCCACCCATTTGACCCATATTTCCACCCAACATACTACCTAATATACCTCCTAAAGGTCCCATATTTCCTAACGGTCCCATGTTACCCATATTGCCCATGTTACCCATGTTACCCATATTGCCCATTGGCCCCATATTATCCATAGATCCCATATTACCCATTGGCCCCATATTATTCATGCCGCCAGGACCATCATTTCTGCCTCTATGTCTATGCTTTGGCATTATACTCCCTCCATTTAATTACTGGTATGTATTAAAGTTTTATATATTTTTTTGGAGGGCATATAGCCCTCCAATCTATATTCTAGCGATAGCCATATCCATAGCCACCGTATGGTGTATTGCAGCCTTTACCAAATCCGCTGCATAGCCAGAATAATAAGAATAGTATAAACCCATTTTTATTACATAATACTCCGGAAATCCATAAGATAATGAAAGCTATTAGCCAACCACATCTATCATAACTTCCATTTCTTCCATAAGGATAATAACCATACTGGGGACTTACCATAGGATATCCATAGTTGCAACAACTATTGCACATATCTTAATCTCCTTTCCCTAGCATTACAAATTCACTTTAAAATTCTAGCAGCATCTTGGTTGGAAGTATCCAGCTCCGCCTCTATTGCAACCAAAACCACCTAATCCGCATAATAAGAACAATAATATTAATAAAAATCCTTTATTACTGCATAATAGTCCAGAAAATTGGAATATTAGAAGTAATATAGCTATTGTACATGGACTGCATCCACCTACTCCTTGACCACCAAATCCGCCTACTCCAGGTCCGTAGCCGCCCATTCCAGGTCCATATCCGCCATAAGGGTTCATCATCATTCCGCTGCAGCAGCATCCTTTTCTCTTTGACATAATTAAATCCTCCTATCATACTTTTTTTATACTTTTGTTTCTCGAGATATTATTCAACACATACATTGTTGTCATTGCATCTACAGTTATTTCTTCTTCCAAATCCTCCGCATACGAAGAATAGGATTATTAATATAAACCATAGCCAATTGCTTCCGTAGCCACCAAAGCCACATCCGCCACCGCCGAATCCACCATATCCACCGCCATATCCGCCACTTGGACAGCATGGGTCATATTGTGGGTAATAGCATGTTTGCTTACAGCAACCATGTTTAGTCTTCTTTACATTACAGCAACATGGATTTATAGCGCCAGCACCATATCCTCCACCATATCCTCCACCACATCCACCGAAGCCATTACCACCGCCACAGAATATTAGTAGTAAGAATATTATCCAGATCCATGATCCTCCAAAACCTCTGTTTCCAATTCCACAGTCATCACGATCATTATCACAATCATTGCCGCCAGTTAATCCATTTAGGATTTCATTTAGCTCCATAATTCTTCCTCCTTTTTGTTAAAATGGATTTATTTGGTTTTATAATATATACTATTCTCTTAAGATGAAATTGACACTACTTTGTGGAATAAAATTAAAGTCAAAAGAATATATTATCTGAATTATTTAATATGACTATACATTCTATCGGATATGAACTTAAATAAAAAAAACATCAAATCCTATAAGACTTGATGTTTTTTTACATTATATCAAATTATTTTTCTTCACTGATTTCGCTTAGTACGATATCATCAAAAATTGAATCTACAAGTTCATCTCTACCTTTTTTATTTAGTGATGAGAAGTAGTATAACTTTTCATCAGCTTTTAATTTAAGGGTATCTCTTATCACTTTTTCACTTTTCTTTAAATCATTATTAGATAACTTATCACTTTTTGTGGCAATAACCATTACATCATAACCATAATGCTTAATCCAATCATACATCATGATATCATCCCCAGTAGGCTTATGTCTACAGTCTACTAAAAGCACAACTCTCTTTAATTGTAATCTTGAATTGAGATAAGTTTCTATTATTTGACCCCAAGAAGCTTTTTCCTTCTTTGATACTTTTGCGTAACCATAACCAGGTAAATCTACTAAATAAAAATCATTGTTTATTAAAAAGAAATTTATTAATCTAGTTTTCCCTGGGGTTTGACTAACTTTTGCTAGCCCTCTTCTGTTTGTAATTGAATTTATTATAGATGATTTACCTACGTTAGATCTTCCAACAAACGCAACTTCTATTCTTTCATCTGTAGGATATTGTTCTCTTCTAACTGCGGATGTAATAAATTCTGATGTTTTAATCTTCATTATTATCAGCTCCAACTAATGCATTTTCCAGTACTGTATCAATTTTTTCGGCAAGTATAAAGTTTAATTTTCCTTTTATACTTTGAGGTATCTTTGAAATATCTTTTTCATTTTCTTTAGGTACTATAACTGTATCTATACCCGCTCTATATGCAGCTAAACTCTTTTCTTTAAGACCACCAATAGGAAGTACTCTTCCCGTAAGGGTGATTTCACCAGTCATAGCAACATTGCTCTTTACCTTCTTTTCAGAAAGTGCAGAAACTAAAGCAGTTATCATTGTAACACCAGCAGACGGGCCATCTTTAGGCACTGCTCCTTCTGGTACATGGATATGAATATCTTTAGATTTATAGAAATCACCATTAATATTTAGCTTTTTTGCATTTGCTCTTACATATGTGTAGCCAGCTCTTGCAGATTCTTTCATAACATCTCCAAGCTGCCCTGTAAGCTCTAACTTACCAGTACCATCCATTACCATAACTTCTACAGGTAATGTATCACCACCGTATGCAGTCCAAGCCATTCCTGTAACAACTCCAACCTTATCCTCTTTATCAACCTTGTCATAGTTAAATATTTTTGATCCCAAGTATTTTTCTACTACTGGTGGAGTAACAAGAACACTAGCCTTTTCCTTCTCCATCATTTCTTTGATAGCTTTTCTTATTATGCTTCCTATTTTTCTCTCAAGACTTCTAACTCCAGATTCTCTTGTGTATCCTTCGATAATACTCTTTATAGCGTTATCTGTTATTTTAATCTCGTTATTCTTTATTCCATGCTCTTCTAATTGCTTAGGTATCAAATACTTCTTTACAATATGATACTTTTCTTCATAAGTATAGCCAGATACTTCGATTACTTCCATTCTATCAAGTAGAGGTCTAGGAATTGTATCAAGTGAGTTGGCTGTTGTCAAAAACATAACGTTTGACAAATCCATTTCAATTTCTAGATAATTATCTCTAAATGTAGAGTTTTGTTCAGCATCCAAAACTTCTAAAAGTGCATCTGCCGGATCACCTTTATAATCATTTGCCATTTTATCAATTTCATCTAACAAGAATAGTGGATTCATAGACTTAGCTTGTTTCATCCCATTGACTATTCTTCCAGGAATAGCTCCTACATATGTCCTTCTATGACCTCTTATCTCAGCCTCGTCTCTTACACCACCTAAAGACATTCTAACAAAGTTTCTGTTAAGTGCTCTTGCTACACTTTTTGCTATGGAAGTTTTACCAACCCCAGGAGGTCCAACTAAACAAATTATAGGTCCTTTTAATGTATTACTTACCTTTCGAACTGAAAGATACTCTATTATTCTTTCTTTTACATCTTCTAAGCCATAGTGATCTTCCTTAAGAATTTCTCTTGCTTTTTTTATATCAACTGCATCTTTAGTTTGCTTATTCCAAGGCAACTCTAGTAACAAGTCTAGATAAGTTCTTATAACATTACCTTCAGATGAATAACTTCCAGAAGACTTTAATCTTGACAACTCATAAAGTGCTCTTTCCTTAGCTTCCTTAGGAAGTTTCAGCTTTTTAATCTTGCTTTCATATGCTTCTATTTCTTTCCTATCCTCGTCGTCTTCCCCTAGCTCTTCTTGTATAATCTTCATCTGCTCACGAAGGTAGTATTCCTTTTGAAGTTTATCCATCTTTTTCTTTACTTTATAGCCAATTTTCTTTTCTATCTTTAGAACTTCTATCTCATTCTTTACTATTACAAGTAGCTTTTCTAATCTCTTCTTAACATCAAAGGACTCAAGTAGCTCTTGTCTTACTTCTTGCTTTAATAACAAATATGAAGCAACCACATCAGCTAGTCTTGATGAGTTTTCTATTTCATCCAATGAAAGTATTATATCTGCAGATGTGTTTCCAGATAAATTTAAGTAATCGGAAAAATCATCTTTTAAAGATCTTGTAAGAGCCTCAAGCTCTAAAGATACTTTCTCGCTTACTTCTTCTTCTTCATCTTCAATATATATTTCTGCTTCAACAGTAAAGAACTCTTCACCATTAGTTAGTGAAAGTATCTTTCCTCTATTAGTCCCTTCTACTAAAACCCTGATTGTATCTCCTGGTAATTTTAGAAGTTGTTTAATTGTACTAAGTGTTCCTACTTCGTAAATATCCTCTTTTACTGGTTCTTCAATCTTAGCATCCTTTTGAGTCGCAAGGAAAATTTGCTGATTATTTAACATCGCTTCTTCTAAAGCAGCAATGGATTTCTCTCTACCTACATCAAAATGAATAACCATATTCGGGAAAATGGTTATTCCTCTAAGAGGAATTAAAGGAAGAACTTTATTTTCTCTATTCATGCTTCTCCCCTCCATAATTAATTTTATCAATTAGACCTATTTAGTATACACATAATATGGTTACTTTTCAATAAATATTAGTATTAGTTTTAACACAATAAGTGCTGCTGATATCAGCAGCACTTATATTAATTGTTCAGTGATCTTGCAGATAAGACCTCTACTGATTGCTCCGTAGGGGTATTATTACCTATTTTATCACATATATTAGTCAATGCCAAGTTTATTACTTCCACAATATTATCAACTGGTTTTACTTTTATTCCTTCCAAGGAATCAAAAGATTGACTATAATTTTCACTTGGTATAACAACTATTTTTGCCCCTGCTTTTTGAGCTGCTGATATTTTTGCATTTACACCACCTATAGGTTTTACTAAGCCTTGCAATGAAATTTCTCCTGTCATAGCCACATGATTGCTTACAGGAATATTTTTAATCGCACTATATACAGCAGTAGCTATGCTTATACCTGCTGATGGTCCATCGATTGGTACTCCACCGAGAAAGTTTATATGAATATCATAATTATCGCATTCTATATCAAAGTTATTATTTAGAACGGTTAAAACATTTTCTACAGAACAATATGCAGTACTTTTTCTCTTTACCTTTCTATTAGAAGAGGTTATTTCTTCTTCTTCAATAATCCCAGTAATTTTTAAAGAGCCTTTTCTTCCTATTACATTTTTAGCACTGGCTTCTATTTCTATAATAGTGCCCATATTAGCACCATATACAGCCAACCCATTAACTACTCCAACTTTAGGCTTAGCCCCTATCATCTTCTCAGGCCTTAAAGAATATTGCCCATTCTCAACTACCCATTCTATATCTTCTTCCGTAATCTTTTCTCTTCCATCGTTAATTGCTAGCCCAGAGCATAGTTGAATTAAATTCACTACTTCTCTTCCATTAGAACAATATCTACTAACTATATCTAATCCATTATCGCATATATTTAATCCTACTTTTTTAACAGCATTGTCAGCTATTTGCTTTATCTCATCAGGCAATAATGCTCTAAAAAATATTTCAACACATCTTGATCTAATTGCTGGAACTATATCATCAGGGTTTCTAGTGGTAGCCCCAATCAATCTAAAGTCTGCAGGAAGACCTTTTTCAAAAACCTCCTTTATATAAGTCGGCATATTAGGATCTTCTGAACTATAGTATGCACTATCTAAAAATACTTTTCTATCTTCAAGCACCTTTAAAAGCTTATTTAGTTGAATAGGATGTAGCTCTCCAATTTCATCGATGAATAACACTCCTCCATGTGCTTTTGTAACTGCACCTGGTTTAGGTTGAGGTATCCCTGCTATACCTAAAGTTCCAGCACCTTGATAAATTGGATCATGAACAGATCCAATTAAAGGATCAGCTATTCCTCTTTCATCAAATCTTAGAGTAGTTGCATCTATTTCTACGAATTTAGCTAAATTTCTAAAAGGTGAATTTTTACTTTTCCTAGCTTCTTCTAAAACTAATCTAGCTGCTGCTGTCTTTCCAACTCCAGGAGGTCCATATATTATAACGTGCTGTGGATTCGCTCCACATAATGCTGCCTTTAATGCTTTTATACCCTTTTCCTGCCCTATTATCTCATCAAAACTTTTAGGCCTACTCTTCTCTGTTAATGGCTGAGTAAGCTTTATCTCTCTTAATTTATTTAACTTATCTAATTCTTTATGATTTTCTTTATCTATGACTACTTTATTGTTTCTTTGATTACCAGTATTGTTTATCATAAAAATAAAGAGTAAAACAAGCATCACTACTTGAAGTAAAATAAGTATATTTGTCATTATATGCACCACCTTATTACTTTCTAATTTTTTCTCTTTTGTATTATGTACATATAAAACATAGAATATAACCCATATACTGGTAATAACATGTATAATTTATTAATATTTACTATTTTATCATTCACAATCAAACAGAATTCATTCACTATACTTTCCAATACAGCAAATAAATCTCTAGAGCGACTTTCCTCAGTAATTTTTTTCACATGCGCCTTTCCGAATGCATAAAAAACTTAACAGGTGAATAAGTTTTTTACAGTAAAAAAGCTGACGAACAAGTCGTCAGCTTTTTATGCAGATTCTATACCTTTTTTAGGTTTAGCTTTTTTTGTCTTTAAAACAGGTCTTGTTTCTCCCTCTGCAAGAAGAGTAACATCAGGTTCCTTCTTATCTTTAACAGAATCTTCAGTTACAGTAACCTTCACTATATTGTCTTGTGAAGGGATATCAAACATTATATTAGTCATCATCTCTTCCACTATAGCTCTAAGTCCTCTAGCACCTGTATTTCTCTTTATAGCCTCTTCAGCTATTGCTTGTAAGGCCTGATCATTGAACTCTAAATCTACATTATCAAGTTCAAATAATTTCTTATACTGTTTTACAAGAGCATTTTTTGGAGTTGTTAGTATATTAACTAAAGCACCTCTATCCAATGACTCTAAAGTTACTACAATTGGTAATCTACCAACAAATTCTGGAATCAAACCAAATTTCAAAAGATCTCCAGGCATTATATCTCTCAATAGTTTACCAATATCTTTTTGTTCCTTAGATTGAACATTAGCTCCAAATCCAATAGCACTCTTGCTAGTTCTTTTTTCAATAATCTTATCAATTCCATCAAATGCTCCACCGCAAATAAACAAAATATTACTAGTGTTTATCTGAATGAATTCTTGATGAGGATGCTTTCTTCCACCTTGTGGAGGAACTGAAGCAACTGTTCCTTCAAGTATCTTTAATAATGCTTGTTGAACGCCTTCACCTGATACATCTCTTGTAATTGATGGGTTTTCTGACTTTCTTGCTATCTTATCAACTTCATCGATGTATATGATACCTTTTTCAGCTCTTTCAACATCATAATCAGCATTTTGAATAAGCTTTAAAAGTATATTTTCTACATCTTCTCCAACATATCCTGCCTCAGTTAATGTAGTTGCATCTGCTATAGCAAATGGAACATTTAAAAACTTTGCAAGTGTTTGAGCAAGCAATGTTTTACCTGATCCTGTAGGTCCTAAAAGTAATATATTACTTTTTTGCAATTCAATGTCATCTTCTGCTTCATTTGAATTTATTCTCTTGTAATGGTTATATACTGCCACTGATAGTGCTTTTTTGGCTGCTTCTTGACCAATAACATATTGATCTAAATAGCCTTTTATTTCAACTGGCTTTGGCAAGCTAGTTGAATCAAATTGGATGCTTTCTTCAAATTCATCTGCAATTATTTCAGAACATAACTCGATACATTCATCACATATATATACACCTGGTCCAGCAATCAGCCTTTTAACCTGATCTTGATTCTTACCACAGAAGGAGCATCTTAACTGCTTTTTGTCTTCGTATTTAGCCATTAACTACACCTCACTAAGGTCAAACAAAGAAACTATTCTTTATTTTTCACCTCTTCATTTTTTCTTATAACTTTATCTACTAATCCATATTCTGCTGCTTCATCAGCACTCATAAAGTAATCTCTTTCAACATCAGCTTTAATTTTTTCTAATGGTTTTCCTGTATTTTCACTTAAGATTCTATTCAGATCATCTTTAATCCTAAGTATTCTTCTCGCATGTATATCTATATCTGTTGCTTGACCTTGGAATCCGCCAAGTGGTTGATGAATCATTATTTCACTGTTAGGTAGAGCAAATCTCTTACCCTTTGCACCTGATGAAAGAAGAAACGATCCCATTGAAGCTGCCATTCCAATACATATAGTTGCTACATCAGACTTTATATACTGCATAGTATCATATATAGCCATTCCGGATGTAATTGATCCTCCTGGACTATTTATGTATAAATATATATCTTTATCAGGATCTTCACTTTCAAGGAATAATAATTGGGCTACAATTAAGCTAGCTGAAGCATCATTTACCTCTCCATTCAGCATAATAATCCTATCTTTTAGAAGTCTTGAGAATATATCGTAACTTCTTTCTCCTCTGTTTGTTTGTTCAATTACCATAGGAACTAAACTCATATACAATCCTCCTTCAATTCAAAATACTATATTTATAATATATCCTATTTTGATAATTTATTATAATTAAATTATATAAAATATTTTATCATTTGTTAATCAATATATATATAAGTTACTGTAAAAAATATTCATTTTCATATCTAAAGTACTTATATACCTTTTATATTCTAGTAACTTTTTACAAAACTTATACATTGTATAATTTAATTAAGCAACTTTTAATATATTAATATTCAACTTTAACTATTCATTTAAAGCTAAATAAAATTAATAATGAAAATAAATTAATAAATATATTTATTTTCATAGATAGCTTACGAATTTGTGGAAAGTTTTAAATTAAATAATCATGAATTGTGTTATACCTATTTATACCTAAACTTATATATTTAAAATGATTGCCAGAATTTCTTCTGGCAATCCATATATACATTATATTATTCAGTTACTTTAGCATTGTCTACTAATAATTTTACAGTTTTTTCTGTAACAACTTCTAATCTTATAACTTGTTCTTGACCCTTTAATAATATTTCAGCCATTTTTTCTGAATCTCCAGCACTGTACATCTTAGCTAATTCAGCTGCCTTTGCTTTCATTTCTTCTTCAGTAGCATCTATAGCTTCAGCTCCAGCTACTTTATCAAGAACTAAATCAGTCTTAACCTTCTTAACTGCACTTTCTTGCATATAAGCTTTCATTTGTTCTTCACTACTTCCAGTGAATTCATAGTATTGTGCAAGTGTTAATCCTTGATAGCTAAGTCTGTTTTCTAAATCCTTAACCATAGCTTCTACTTCTCTATCAACCATAACAGAAGGTACTTCTACTTTTGCGTTTTCTACTACAGCACTAACTACAGCTTCTTCAAATTCTTTCTTTGCTCTTTGTTCATTTGAATCAGCTATTTTCTTTCTCATATCAGCCTTAACTTCTTCAATTGTATCAAACTCTGAAACTTCTTTTGCAAATTCATCATCTAACGCTGGAAGTTCTTTAACTTTAATTTCTTTTACAGTAACTTCAAAAACTGCTGGCTTACCATTTAAATCTTCTTTTCCGTAGTTTTCTGGGAAAGTAACATTTACATCTTTCTTTTCTCCAACAGTAGCACCTACTAATTGATCTTCAAAAGTATCTATAAATGTACCTGAACCTATTTCTAATGAATAGTCAGTTGCTTCTCCACCTTCGAATGCTATTCCATCAACAAATCCTTTGAAATCTATAGTTACTATATTTCCCTTTTCAACAGATCCTTCAGTCTTTGTTTCGATTCTTGCATTTTTTTCTTGCATTGCTTTTAATTGTTTTTCTACTTCTTCTTCTGAAACTTCATATGAAGCTTTCTTAACTTCAACACCCTTGTATTCTCCTAATTCAACTTCAGGGTAAACAGTAACTTCAGCTGTGTAAACTAAATCTTTTCCTTCTTCAACTTCTAAAACATCTATCTTTGGATAATCTACTGGTTTAATGTTATTGTTTGCTAAAACTTCAGGATATGTTTCATCTATAGCAATGTTTATAGCATCTTCAAGTAATGCCCCAATCCCGTAATATTGTTTCACCATATTCATTGGTGCTTTACCTTTTCTGAATCCAGGAATATTAAATTTCTTTATATTCTTTTTGTAGGCTTTATTTAAAGCTTCATCGAATTTCTTTGCTTCAACTTTCACTTCAAATTTCACTATATTTGCCTCTATTTTTTCCATTTTAACGTCCATTATAAAATTCCTCCTAAAAAGTGTACTAATCGTCTTTAGACTTAGATATTATAACACATTACTTCTTTTATTTACAAACATTTCTTTATAATATTAACTAAAACACCCATTAACTTCTACCTATGTTATTATTGTATGGTTTTTATAAGTTTATCCAAATAAATCTTACTTTGCAAAATTTCATCATAAGATTTATAATTATCTCCATACACTTCGATTATTGCCTTGCCTTTATAATTTATATCCTCTAAACTTTTTAAAATTTTTTTATAGTCTACATTTCCTTTACCAGGAAGCATGCAACTCTGATTTTCATTTTTATCATTAATATGAAAATTACAAATTTCTTTTCCCATTACATTAATATATTCTTGTGGTTCAATATTTGACTTATAACATTGCTTCAAATCCAAGGTATAGTATAGAGGATATTTAACTTTTTCCTTTAATAGCCTTAGATATTCCAAATCAGAAGACATACACCACGATACATTTTCTTGTGCTAATTTTATATTATTTTCTCCCGCATAATATGTAAGTCTATTGTACATATCTATGATTAGTTCATAGTCAACCTGCAAAAAATCTATTTTTCTCATACCATGGAAAGTATATATTTTGCTTCCACCTAATATATTTATAGCTTTACAAACTTTTTTAAAGATTTCCATCATATCTTCTCTACGCCGTTTATATGCATCAAATAGAAAAGGTTCAAACATTGAGCTATAAATATGAACTGAATTTATATTAAATTTGTTCTTTTCACACTGATCTTTGATCTTCAATATAAAATTTTCTTCATATTCAGAAAATGTGTTTAAAAATATTTCTCCATAATCGAACCCAATTTTTTTCATAATTTCGATACTATCTTCAGCAAGCACATTTGGGTAAAAGCATGCAGAAGACAAACCAACCTGCATCATTATTTTAACCGCCTATTAGCTGTTGTACAGTAATAACCTTTTCTGTATCATCAGCTTTAATATGAAGTCCATCTGCTTCCAAATTTGATATTGTTAAATTTTTAGCTTTTATGTTCATTAGAGCTTTATGTTCTCCAGAGTTTATATCCACAATCCAAATATAAGAGTAAAGATCTGGCACTCCAAACCATGGCAATTGACTTACATATGCTACATGTTTATCATCTATAAACTTCGAGTTAACTGACCATAGATATCCAGGATACTGTTTCATTATAGCTTCTCTACTAAAAGTTCTACCATCCTTAGTAACATAAGAAGCTTTAGTAATTTCCTTTTGTTGTCCATCACTGCCAATAACCTTCATTTGTTGAGTGTTTACCTCATTTATAAGCATAGAATTTTGAGAAGGACTTATATCAAAAGTTACTCCACTATCGATAGGGTCTAGATATTTATATTTCTTAGTCCCTGATACATCGTCATAAAATATTTTTGATACTGTTCCACTTCCTAAAGTAACTTCTATATACTTATCCTCTTCTTGCTTCTTCTCTTCATTACCGTTTTTAGAAGTATCTTTTGAAGCATTTGAATCTGATTGTTTGTTGCCATCTTTATTAGAATCATCCTTTGGCTTAGTAGCTGCTTCTTTATCATTATTCGCCTTATCATTGCTAATTGATGGCTTATCTTGATTACTTTTTTTTGTAAGTATAGATGAGACCTTATCTTTAATATCATTCTTAAAATTGATTTTAGTAGCTGTAAATGCAATTGCTCCTATAACAAGTACAACCAAGATAAATGTAGATACAAGCCTCTTTCTTTTTTTCATTCTTCTTTCATATTCTTTACTGAATATACTAGGTTTTCCCAAAGTTATTCCCTCCTAGTTACTTTTATTATTTTATTATTACATAACTAATTATGCTTTTTATTTAAAGCACCAATAGTTTGACTGTTTACTTGCTATAAAAAAGTTATTCAAATCAATCAAAAGCACTAGATCTAGCCATTCTTCAAATTTTATACTTCCTTATACAGCAAAAAGCCTACTCATAAAATACACCATTTTAAATTAACTGTTTATTTAGGATAATTATCTAATATTTACTATGTTATTATGCACTTTTATATACAGAATTTATTTAACAAATATATTTTTGTATATAATATAAAAGTAATATATCTTATTTGACCATATATATTATACCTTAATGATGTGAAAATTAATAATAATTTTTGTAAAAATTCATATCTTAATGTATAATAGACTATAACTTACCTAATTATGATTGGAGGTCAATATGACGAAATTGCACATTTTAGGCACTGGAAGTGCTATGGTAACCAAGTGCTACAATACGTGTTTTACAATTTCTAATATGGCAGGTGAACACTTTCTAGTAGATACTGGTGGAGGAAACACCTTACTGACTAATTTAGAAAAGCTAAATATCCCTATTACAAGAATACATAATATTTTTATATCTCATACTCACAATGATCACATAGCAGGTATTACTTGGATTGTAAGAGCTATTGCTCAATCAATGATAAACGAGAAATACTTTGGAACTCTTAACTTTTTTGGACATTCTGATGTATTAGAAGTTGCAAAACAAATATGCACTCTTATGCTAGAGGAAAAATTTACAAGATTTTTTGATGACCGAATATTTTTTATTCCTGTAAACGACAATGAAAAGAGGTACATAATAGATTGTGATTTCACTTTCTTTGATATAAATAGTAAAAAACGTCTTCAATACGGCTTTAAACTTGAAGATACAGATGGCATCACATTTACGTTTATTGGTGATGAGCCTTATAAAGATGAACTTGAAAAACACTGCATAAATTCTGATTTTATGATGCATGAAGCATTTTGTTTATTTGAAGAGAGGGATTTATTTAAGCCTTACGAAAAGCACCACACTACAGTTAAAGAAGCATGTGAGAATGGCAGAAAGCTTAATATAAAAAACTTAATCTTAATTCATACTGAAGATAAAAATTACATAAGCAAACCAGAATACTATTGTGCTGAAGGAAGGTACTTCTTTAGTGATAACCTTATTGTTCCATCAGATTTAGACGAGATTGATTTAGAAATTATTAAAGAAGATTAAACCACTTAAAATTTATATGCGGATATACAATTCTTACTTTGTATATTCGCATATTTTTATTTATTCTTAAGGAATTTACAACGCAAATATATCTGTGGATAAATATGAGTAACTACTTAAAATACAATTTGATTTAAAGAATAAAAAATAAGAATATGTCGCCTGTAATATTAATAATAACTTGGCCTTTTGTTCTATATACCTCCAGATAATAGTATAATTTTACTATAAATTTAAGGAGGTTTTTATGTCTAGTTATTTTAATGATAATAGATTGATTAATGATTCAAAATCAGGAATCAGATCTACCCCGTTAATTCTTGTAGTAATACTTTCGTTTATTTTTGTCTTCCTTGCTCAAATATTGGGTGGAATTATACTAGGTTTATTGTTTTTCTACACTAAAACACCATTTAGACAAGAAAATATTATAGGAAGCAATTACGTTATGATTCTCACAACTTCACTTTCAATTTTAATATGCTTTCTTTGGATATACTTATATGAAAAGAGAAATCCTATATCACTTGGCTTTCATCGAAGTGGATTCGGCTCAAATTATATATTCGGGTTCCTGTTAGGTTTATTATTGATGTCCATAGAGGCTGTATTTCTCTGTATCACAAACAATGCTGAAATTTCTAAAGGTAATTTTGCTTTTTATAACTTCCTAAGTTTTTTAGTAGTCATACTTTCCTGGATTATTCAGGGAGCATCAGAAGAGATATTAATTAGAGGTTTTGCACTACAAGCTATCATTGCTAAATATAATGTGCCAGTTGGCGTAATAGTGTCATCCTTAATTTTTGCAGCACTTCATATTTTTAATCCTGGTATCTCATTGCTAGCTTTCATAAACTTAATTTTATTTGGAGTGATAGCTGCACTTTTAGCCTTATATACAGAAAGCCTGTGGGCTTCTTGTGCATTGCATAGCGCCTGGAATTTTGCAGAAGGCAATATATATGGCTTCTTGGTCAGCGGAACTCATGCGTCTGGGAACACTTTAGCTTTCATTAATTATAAGGCAAACAACTTAATTAACGGAGGATTATTTGGCCCAGAAGGTGGACTAGCAGATACCTTAATAAGTATTATTACAATTATGGTATTAATTACCCTTATGAAGAAAAAAAATAGTTCTATAGCTTCAAACTTAAGTTAATAGAACTAATCCACATAACATTGATTCCACAAATATTCATTACTCACCTAAAAGACATCTATATTATAATTGTCTTAATAAATTTCATGTTAAACAGAGCTACTAATTACTATGATGAAATATACAAAGGGAAGTCAACTGACTTCCCTTTGATTATATATGAACTATTATTATTTGTTGCAACATCCTTTTGATGAGCATCCCCCACAACTGTCACAACCACCATTATTTTTGCAACAACCTAAGCTTATACCTAATCCTTTTGCTTCATCAGCCGTAAGCGTCACTATGTTTTCGCTGTAATCTTCATAGTCTGGAGTATCTTTAAGAAAAGACTTCTTTGCTATTTGAATCATATCTCTATGCACCTCAACTTATTTAACAAATATTTTGTTATAACACTTATATGCGTGAATCTCCAAACAAACCAACTTGTAATTCTACCCACATATTAAAGTTTATATAACCTTTTAAAATAAGTCAATGAAATAGCATTTAGTCTCCAACTATTTAGCTCCAAGATAACCAGCAGGATTTACAGCTTGTCCATTAACTCTTATTTCAAAATGTAAGTGAGGTCCAGTACTATAAATACCTTCACTTCCTACTGAAGCAATAACTTGGCCTTGACTAACTTTTTGTCCTACTGAAACATTCACTGATCTCATATGTCCATACATTGTCTGTACCCCGTTCCCATGATCAATTATAATCATATGACCGTATACAAGATTATTTGTTTCAACTACTGCTACAGTTCCACTCTTTGAAGCTCTTACAGCAGAGCCTAAGGACGCACCAATATCCATGCCAGTGTGAAAGCTTTCTGTATGTTTAATAGGGTGAATTCTCCAACCAAATGGATCGGTAATAGGACCACTTGCTGGCCATATAAAGCTTTGCCCTTTTGAAGCGTCACTATTACTAGTATCATTACCACCTTTATTGTTAATTTCAGCAATTTTTCTATCTATTTCAGCCTGAGCATCTTTATTATCTTCCTCTAATTCGCCAATCTTCTCAGCAATCTGCTTTTCAGAATCACTTAAAGAATTAATAACACTATTTTTTTGATTTTTTAAAGATGACAAGTCATCATATTGCTTCTTATTAGCATTTCTTTCTTGCAATAGTGCTTGTTGAGTATCTTTTAATTCATTTTGTTCTACTAAAACTTGATTCTTTTGCGCATCCATATCGGCCTTTTTAGTAGACAAATCTTTTTCTTTTTGAGATAAATCCTTTTGGATGTTTTTCACTTCTTCAATTAACTCATTATCCTTCTGAATAATAGTTGTTATTGTTGTAAGTTTTTCAATGAAATCATTCAGATCATTACTTCCTAAAACTACTCCTAACAGCTGTTCTCCCATGCTTGTTTTATAAGCATTGCGTAGTCTCTTTCCTAACAACTCTTTCTTTTCAACTTCTTCCTGCTTCTTTTCTTCTATGCCTTTTTGCACAGTGTCAATATCGTTTGAAACTTTGTTGATATTAGATTGAATTGAGTTGATCTTACCTTGAAGAGTATCTATTTTACCTTGATAAGTGTCTACTTTTGCCTGTGATGCTTTTAGATCACTAATTTTCTTATCTAACTGATCTTGAATAGCTTTTAATTGATCATTTTGCTGACTTTTAGCATTTTGCACTTGGTCTTTTTGATCTTGTAAATCATTAATTTTGTCTTTATTTGAATCAATCTGGTTTTGTAATGAATCAGTAGAAGCTGCTATAGCTTGTACTGAATTAAAGCCAGACGTTATAAAAAAACAAAGTATTAAAGATAAAATTTTCTTCTTCATCTTATCTCTCCTTACCCCCACTTATTATTCTAACTTTAATTATACTACATTTTTCTTCATAATTTCAGCTTTTTTTTATTATTATCTGTTTGTTTACATTTTTTTTGCGGATATTAAGGAAATTTCACCTAATTTGATAATAGATTTTATTTAATGATGAAGTAATTACAAATTTCAAGTTACACATGCTAAAAGAAAAAATAACTATCTTTTAACATGCATAGCTTATATTAAAAAAGTATTAAGCAAAAAATCTATTACTCCTCACATATTCTTCATAACTAATATCAAACTCTCCAATTCCTATGGTCTCAATACCTAATTTATGAAAATCTCTTAGTGTTTCCTCACCTATATCCTGCTCAGAAGCGTTGCTTAAGGTTGCTAATTTGTTTACTCTATTAATTCCTTTTAACCCAAAAAGTTTATATATGTTTTTTCTATTTAATTCTTCAGCTTTTACACAACTAACATAGATTTTTTCACCATTGATATTACAAACAATAGTACTATCATCTAGTTTACTAACGTAATTGTATTTCTTACTTTTTAAATATTCTATGCACCATTCGATATATTCCTCTTTTGTTAACTTGTTAAGTTCATCTTTCAAAGTAGTAACTTTAAAATCCGTTCTAATCTTAGCACTAATCTTTAAAATATTCCTGCCTATATTAAACAATTGATACACGCAAAGTATAACTACTATACCTGTTATTGTAAACATCTCAAAATACTCCTTCAGCTAGTATTTGTTTTTCTATATTTTCCCGTATTAGCTTGGTAAGCTCAGTACCATCTATAATCTTCAAATCCATTCCAGATTTCTTTATACTTTTAATTTCATTAATACACTTGGAATCAAACTGGCTAGTAGTCACTATAATACAATGATTTATCTTTTTAGCTCTTACTTTTCCTACGATTGAATACAAAGACTCTGACCCAATAACACCGTCTTTATCTTGTAAATAATACATAACGGTAGCTATATTATTCTTATAACAGATAATTTCCTCCAAGCTTTCGGATATAGTTGGATTTTTATATCCCCATTCTTCTAGCATGCTAAACAAATGTTCAACAATGTCCTCGGTCTGTGATATTTTCAGATCACTTCTAGAAAATAGCCTATAGGGCTGTCTTATAGACACATTTTTCTTAGAAATAAAAAATGTAACTATGTTTAACATCTTATTTATAACAACACATAAAACAAAGAAACTGAACATAAATTTAAAGTTTGTTATTATTTGCATAATCAATCACCTCATTTAATTTATTGACAAATTAATCGATACTGATTCATATATTGTTTAGATATTGCCCTTTAAAAAGATTTACACAGAATTAATATGCAAATAACATTCTCTTAATATTCATAGCTTAATATCTTAATAAAGAATGTCTAATTAAAAAGACAAAATCTTTGCCAGCCAAAAACTTTATCTTTAGAAGTTATGACATTCATAACTTCTTTTTATATTGTTTCAACTTCAATTAATAAGTAATGCATGCCTAAAAGTAATGTGCCCCTAATTTGGGAGAGTACATAACTTAATTTTTCACAATTGAACCATATATAGGATTATAAATTTGTACAAAAACAAAAACCTTAAAAGAAAATTTCTCTTAAGGTTTTTATGACATGAGATGATATTACACTTAATATCATTTAGTTCTTATGCGCATTTATAATATTATTCCATTATGTCGATAAGCCATTTCTTGCAGTTTAAACATTTATATATCCTTATAACATATAAGTTAAGAAATCTTTCACCATATTGTTTTTTGTATTCCTCAATTTCTTCCTGAAATATAAAATTTTCATCTTCATCTGTATATCCAACTATATCACCATAAAGGTTACTTTTAGTCTTATTACAGCAATCATTTAAATCTACACATTCAATCTTATCAAGCTTTATGCTTCTAGCTCTTTCTTGAATTATAGGTATTATGTCATCATATTCATTAATATCATCCAAGAAGTCTTCTTTAAAAAACTTTTCATTCTCTATTACAAATAACGGGTTCATCAAAATCACACATCCTTATCATAGGTAAATACTTTCAATTCTATTTCGTCCTTTTTTCTTAGCCTCATAAAGTTTATTATCACATATATTAATGAAAAAATCCAGATTAAAGTCATCTGTAGGAACCACAGTTGCTACCCCTGCACTTATAGTAACGAACTTATTTTCTCCAAGAGCTTCATTTGGAATTCTTTCTTCCTCTATTCTTTTTCTTATTTCTTCACATATGGCAACTGCATCGTCAAAATTTCTGTTTGGTAGTATAACAAAAAATTCCTCTCCACCATATCTTCCGACAACCCCTAAATTCTTTTCTACCACTTCATTTATGCTAGTTGCTATTTTCACCAAACAACTATCGCCTTTAACATGTCCATAAAAATCATTATATTGTTTAAAGAAGTCAATATCTGCAATCATTATAGATAAACTGCTTGAAAACTTCTTCAAGCTATTCCAATACATATAGGTCATTCTATCAAGTTTTCTCTTGTTTGCGATATTTGTTAAGAAATCTTTGTCACTCATTTCCTTAAGTTTTTTATTTGCAAAATGTAAAGTATTATTCATTTTCATAAGACTTAAATTTTTATTCCTTATACTAATATCTTGTTTATGTCTTTCTATCATATTATCATAATTTCTAATAGCTATTATTATAGAAACAACTAAAGTTAAAGTTAAATTAATAAAGAAAATAGTGTTATTAGCATAACCATGTATCCTAATAAAATCTCCAATAAATAATATATGTATAAGACCATATGTAAGTATAACCTGCCTTTTAGATAAGTAAAAAGTAGCTGCACAGGAAAATAATATTTGGTTATATGGTATTGAGTTTGTAATACTCTGCTCTGATGAGCTTTCCATATACGCTATCGTCCAGATTATTACCACTAATATCATAGCAATCTGAATATAAGAAAAATGATTCTCTATAAATTTCTTTTTCTTTTTTATCAAGTTTAGCAGTAATAGCAGCACTATTGAGATACAAAATAAAGCAAGATAATAAAATCTATAGTTTGAAATATTGTATTGATCCCATTGAAAACCATATATATTACCATAAATAAATGAAGCTATAGTAATAATTAAAGCAATAAACGATATTGTTCTTAATGCAAAAAAACTTCTTTTATAATTCAATTTATTCTTTAACTGAATCAATTCTTCATCATTGCTTGTATCAATTGCTGAAAATAAAACTTCTTTAATCCTTTTCAACATTAAGTCCTCCAAAAAGTTACAGAGTTGAATATTTATATTAAGAACTACTTTCTATAAATTTATGTTTATATGAAAATCATTAATGAGATTTTCGCTTGCATTTTTTGCCAATCTACCTTTAAAGCAAGTAAAAACCCTTTCTCAAGGGCTTTTACTAATTATCTTTTATATTGTTTAAAGAACCTTCAATTATTTCTTTAGGATATCCTAAGAATCTTAAAAGCTTTATTGCATTTCTAGTTGGTGAAACTCCTTGTTTTATCTTATAATCAAAGGTTAACCCCTCATCATCATTAATCTCTTCACTAAAGTAATAGCACTTGAATCTCTGTCCTACTAGTTTTGCAATTTCATGATCATGGGTAGCAGCTATAACTAAAGTATTATAGTTCATGATAAATTTAAGAATTTCCCCTGATGCAGCTATTCTCTCAACAGGGTTTGTCCCTCTGAATATCTCATCTATAAGACATAACATAGGTTTTCCATCTTTCGCACTGTTTATAAGCCTTAGCATAGCTTCTGCCTCACCTAAATAAAAACTCTTCCCACTAGTTACATCATCTGATGGACTTATTGAGGACATAAGCTTCATATAGGTTCCTTCATAACTTTCACTTAAACATGTATAAAAGGTTTGAGCTAATAAAACATTTATACCCACCATTCTTAAAAAAGTTGACTTACCAGACATATTTGTTCCTGTAAGAATGATGCCATTCCTCGACAACATTATTGAGTTATCAATGGGATTTTCAACCAGAGGATGTATTCCCTTATTTATATTTAGGTAAGCTTCTCCATCCACAAAAGTAGGTTTCGAAAAACTGCTAAGGCACTGCCTATAAGCGGCGAATCCTATTAAACTATCAACTTCACCTACCAATTTATATATCTCAATTAACTCTTCTCTGTTTTGATTAATCTTATGTGCCATTTTTAGGTAAACTCTCTCTTGCATCAAGAAAAATATATATGCAAAATCTAATATAGCATCGTTACCTTCCATTCTTCCAAATGAAATAGAGTTTTTCGCAATATATTCTATTTTCTTATAAAGTTTACCTAATCTTGTTGTATACCCATCAAATTCCTCATACTGGCTTTTGCTCAGATTCTTAGCAGTTTTAATCACCGAACCTAAGTACATGATACCATCTACATTCATTCTGTTTCTTTCCCTAGAATGAATAAATGTGTTTATAAAATATACGGGTAATAACCAAGCTAAAAATGGTAATCCCTTAAAGACAGCACCAATGGCAATAGCAATCGGTATAATTAAACCTAACAGGTTATAAAGCCACATTTTTGATTTATCTTCTGTAAGACCTTCTTTTAGCATTTTTACAATATAATTATTTTTCTTTCTTCCAAGTTTGAAAAGTTGAAGTTGGATACTCTCTCTTGCTTCATTATTATTTCTAAAAAACTCAATCAATTTATCTCTATCTTTTAGAACATTCACATCATCTATGGGTTCCCTTAACATATGATAAAACACTTCTTCACCAGGTGAAGAAATAGTTCTATCTATACCACTATAAACCTTGTCCATATCTAGATCATTCCAAGTCTGATCATCGATATAAAACCGAGAATCCGTCTTCATAATATCATGATATTGTCTTATAGTTTTAAAATCACGACTTCTTTCATCACCTTTAGGCCATATGTATCTTAAGTACTGAATATATTTTCCTTTTCCAAACATCTAATCAACTCCTACAATCGTGATTAAGTTTATAAATCATTCAAAAATACTTAATAACTATTATAAACATAGAAATAAAATTGCTTTTAAACCTACATTAACTATTCTATTACTATTACTGTAAAATATCAACATATAGTATAATTTATGCCTAATTCTATAATCTCATATACAGCAATAAAAAAACGGAATGTGCGTTTCACTACGCCATTCCGTTTCATAATATTTGTTTTAAGCTATGTTTAAGAACATTGTTGAAATTAATTGGTTATACAGGAGACGCTATATGCAGTCTTATTTTATTACCTTTTCTAAAGTATTAAATAATTCTTTATTTTCTTTTATCTTATTTTCATTACCAACAACGCAAATCAAATCTTCACTCATTACACTTTCTACTAATGGAGCAAAACTTCTTATAGTTTTATCATCAGTTTGTAGCACCTCATCTCTCTCTCTTTGTATATCTTCTGATGTGATGTTACTGAAATAATTTGCAGTTGCAACCTCTGCTTTTGATGCTGTTGTCAATGGATAATCTAATTTTCGCACAGTTCCTATGATATACTTTGTCATTTCTCTTTCATTACTTGTAAAGTTACTTAGGTAATCTTTCATCTCATCATATACTTTAATTGTTTCTTTTATATTAGGGTCTCTATAAGAAACGATGTATGATCCTCCATCTCTCCTAAAGTTTGCAAATACACCATAAGCCCCGCCTTTAACTCTCACGTTATTCCATAAATAATCAAAGCCCGATATAGTCTCTAACACATTTAAAGAACCGTGGTAGCTAAAACCTTTTTTGATGAAATTCCCACCTTTTGCAACATACTGCACATTACCTTGAGTTAAAAGACCTTCATTTGTTACAAGCTCTCCAAAGTTAAATCTATTATTAGAAGTATCTGATACTTCTAAGTATGACAAAAGTTTAGGTACAATCTTTTCTAATGCTTTATAATCTTCTTCCTCTGAGGAATAACTTATTGCTACATTATTTTTATTAAATATAGCTGCAGAGCTTTTCTTCAATTTTAAGATAATATCTTTCTTCTTACTACCAAAATCCTCCTCAATATCACATAAAAACTGATAATAAGTAAGCCCTAAGGTTATTTCATCATATTTTCCTTTTTCTGTGCAGTAAGCCAATATCTTTCTTAAAGCCAATCTATGCCCATTATCTATGAGTCTACCTTCTATTCTAGATCTTATCTCTTTAATTAATTGAAGAAGTCTATCTTCCTTATCAAAAATTGTATTTTGTATTATTTCTCCTAATAAATCAACTCCATTCTCTAACTTACTTAGCAAGGTTTTAAGATTTATCAGTAAATAAGGATTATATTCTCCTTCTTTTCCATTAAGCGAATAACTTACTGGGCTGTAAGCAATGCCACCAGTATTTATATTAATTTTATTTGATAAAGTTCCATAATTATAATTTTTAGTATCCAATTTTCCTAAGATATCTGCTAAGAATCTAACATAAACCACATCTTCACTATTTAAGCCCTTACAATTAAAATATAAGTTTAGATATGCTATTTTATTTGTAAACAGCTTATGATATAGTACTTTAATACCCTCTAAACTTCTCTCTTCAAGAGGTAACACCTCAGCTTTTCTATCTATATCGTCAATTGATAGCATTGGAATTGAAGCTAATGCTTCTTCAGTGTCAGCAGTATTTTGTCTTTCTTTTAAAACCTTACATTTGTCAATTAAAGTGTTTATCTCAGTTTCGCTTAAGTTTTTCTTTACGTTTTCTAACTTATCTTTTAAAGCTTTTTGCTTTTCTTCATTGAGACCTTTTTTAGGCTTAAGGATAATAAATGAACTATGCTTATTGTCTAATATATATTTCTTTATTAAATCTTCAAAATAATTAGTTTTCAAAGCAGTCTTTATACTCTCAAAATACTTATCATATTCTAAATGAACAAAAGGGTCTCCTTCATATAACCAGCTATCCATAATTCGACTATAGTGAATAAGTCCTTTTGGATATCCATCATACTCTCCTTCTCTTAATTCAAATTCTATTCTATTAATTGATGCTTCTATGGTTTCTTTGTCTATTCCCTTATCTACAAGTTCTTGTAAGGTTGAATATACAATCTCCTTAAATCTATCCTTATCCTTTTCATTGCAGTTTTTAGCAACTATAGTCAATATAGGCTGTTTTGTAGAACCACTATACTCTCCTGATACTGCTTTGCCTATTCCATTATCTAACAACGCTTTTTTAAGTGGAGCTGCAGGTGTTTTTAGAAGCATATGTGTAAGTATCTCAAAAGCTAATGCTAGTTCACCTTCATCAGCTTTTCCTATTACAAAGTTTAGATTCAAATAAGTTTTATCTTCTAAAGTATCCTCCTCTGAAATTCCATATTCAAAAGAATGTTCTTTTAAGCTTTCAAATGGTTTTTGAGTTGGTATATTAGATTTAACTTCAATTTTATCGAAATCCCTTAAGTAGTTTTCATCTAAGAATTTTAATTCCTTCTCTATCTGTCCATCTCCGTATAATAAAATATAGCTGTTTGATGGATGATAATATTTCTTATGAAAATTAACGAACTTTTCATAAGTTAAATCTGGAATGAAATCAGGATCTCCACCAGATGCTTCTTTATAAGGAGTATCTGGTAATACCGTTTTACTAACCATTCTATAAAGCAATGATTCTGGAGACGAATATGCACCTTTCATTTCATTGTAAACTACTCCGTTGTAAGTTAATTCATCCTTCGGATTTTCAATATTATAGTGCCATCCTTCTTGCATAAATATCTCAGGATGCTTGTATATATTAGGATATAAAACCGCGTCCATGTATACATCCATCAAATTAAAATAATCTTTTTCATTTCTTGAAGCTACTGGATATATTGTTTTATCTGGATATGTCATGGCATTCAAAAATGTATTTAAGGAACCCTTTAAAAGCTCTACAAAAGGTTCTTTTGTATTAAATTTTCTTGAACCGCATAAAACTGAATGCTCCAATATATGAGTAAGACCTGTACTGTCCTCTGGCGGTGTTCTAAATCCAATAGAAAATACCTTATTATCATCATCATTATCTATTTTAATTAGCCTAGCACCGCTTTTTTCGTGTTCAAATACATATGCTTTTGAACTTATTTCTTTTATTTCTCTTTCTTCTATAAGTTTAAAACCATATTGTACTTCATTTAATCTTAAAGTCATTTAAACTTCTCCTTTCAAAATTCTACTTTATTCCATAGTAATTAATTCCATAAATAAATACAAGTTTTTAGTTTATATTTTTATATTATATGATTATTAGTTAATACAAATTTGCCTAATTCAATAATCTTATAATAAATTGCATACTTTATTCTCAAAGATTCCTTTCTTGTAATATGTTTTACTATTTTTATTTTTTTCATGTTTATTTTTTTTATTTTTATAACATTTTATGATGACATATTATATATAAACTACTTCATATTAGAATTTATCCAAATAAAGATTCGTAGAAGCATCGAAATCTTTATTTGGAATGTAAGGATTGAAGTAGTTTATTTGCTTAAGCGGAATAGATATCCCAGTTCTATTTAATACTTTTCAACATATTAACAGTAGCTTCGGCTGCTATAGCTTGTTGCATATTGCTATCTATAATAGCTTCCCCATCTCCTTTTTGATGTCCATAACTTCCAAAGCCACCGTGATTACCACCATCTATCATCTTGAACACAGTAGTATCAGGAAGCTCATCCTTTGAATCCTTGATCTTATCTAGGTCAGCCACTTTGTCTTCCGAGCCCCAAAGACTTATGACTTTAATATTACTTTCTTTCAAGCTCTTATCACTTAATGGATATGATCCGTAAAATGCTAATCCTTTAATTCTGTCTTGGTTACTGTAAGCAAAACTTTCCGCCATTACTCCTCCTAAAGAATGTCCACCAATGGCCCAAGCATTTATATCTTTGTTGTCTTCAATTATCTGGTTAGCTGCATTGCTGTTAAAAACAGCTAATTTAAACGGCATTTTTGCTATATACACATTAAAACCTTTGTCTGCAATCTTTTGCATAAATTTTATATAAGCTTTTTCATCAACTTTTCCACCTGGATAAAATATAAATCCCACATCACTTTTTTCTTTTGGCAGCAATTCTATATATTTCTCTTTATCTGTTATCGTAATAGTAGACTGTTTACTTGCCATAACCTCTATACTTTCATCAGCCTTGTAGTAAGTGTTTAAATAAATCATAGCTGAAGTCAGTATTAGAACTAAAATTGTTGTTAATACTATTAATATGTTTTTCTTTTTTTTCATACTTGCTCCTTAAAATTTAGTCTTGATATATTTCATTATATTAGTATTATAAAATTATATAAACATCAAAATTTCATCTTCTTATTTTCTAAGTTAAATATAAATCTCAGGAGGATTTTTTATGTATACAATAATGGCTATAAAGCTATCTCCACGTACTAAGATAGCTCCAACAGTACAAGAAATCTTAACTAAATACGGGTGTATAATCAAAGTAAGGCTAGGTCTCCATGAAGCTTCAACAGATGCCTGCTCTACTACTGGATTAATACTTCTAGAATTACTAAGTGATGAAAAAGAACAAATATTAAAACTTTCAGAAGAACTAAATTCATTGGAATATGTTACTGCAAAGCTTTTAGAATTATAATCTAAAAATAACTAATGAACAAAAACCTCACTGAACTTTATTCAGTGAGGTTTTTGCGTATAATTGTCCACATATTTATCTAAAGTATAATTTACTAAAAAATAAAAAGTTTTTAGCCCTTTTCATATGAATTGAAATTTATGTTTTAACCTGGTAATAAAACAAATCTTACTATAAATAAAACTGCAAATACATATAAAATTGGGTGAACTTCTTTATGTCTTCCGTTTAAAACTTTCATCAATGGGTAGAATATTAATCCTACTGCTATTCCATTTGCTATACTGTATGTAAATGGCATCATTGCAATTGTAAAAAATACTGGAACAGCTTCTGTAAAATCACTAAAATCAATCTCTTTTACTGAGCTAAGCATTAATACTCCAACTATTATAAGCGCTGGTGAGGTTGCACTTGATGGTATAATTCCAACTACTCCACTAAAAAACATTGAAACTATAAAAAGTACCCCTGGAACAATATTCGCCAGCCCAGTTCTAGCACCTTCAGATATTCCAGATGCTGATTCAACTACTGTTGCAATTGTTGTAGTTCCAAGTAAACCTCCGATAGTTGTTGCAATCGCATCACTTTCAAGAGCTTTTCTAAGATTTTTCACATTTCCTTCTTTATCAACCATCCCTGCTCTACCAGCAGTACCAACCAAAGTACCAATAGAATCGAATAAATCAACTAAACTTAAAGTTATAACTACCATAGCTATACTTAAGAAGGCTCCCACTACACCTGATCCATTATGTGATAATAAACCTTTAAAATCCAATGCAAAGAATGTAGCTCCAATAGTAGGCATTGAGAAAATTTTTGTACTAGTATCAATAGTTGTAACTCCCATAGGTATACCTATTAAAGTTGTAGCCACGATACCTATTAATATTGCCCCTTTAACTTTTCTAGCCATAAGTACGGCAATTATTAAAACTCCTATAATAGTTAATATAGTAGCTTTATTTGTAAAATCACCAAAAGCCATTAAAGTTGCTGGATTAGCTACTATAACTCCCCCACTTTTAAGCCCTATTAATGATATAAAAAGTCCTATTCCTGCTGTTATTGCAAGTTTTATATTTTCAGGAAGTGCCATTACTATCTTCTCTCTTATAGAAGTTACAGTAATTAGAATAAATATTAATCCTGATATAAATACGGCTGCAAGTCCTTGCTGCCAAGTATAGCCTAAATTTAAGCAAACATTAAAAGAAAAGAAGGATACAAGTCCAAGCCCTGGCGCTAATATAAATGGCAAGTTAGCACGAAATGCCATTATAAGAGTTCCTATTGCAGCTGCTAAGCATGTAGACGCAAAAGCTGATGCTACAATAGGATCATTTGAAATAAGAAGTTTAGCTGCAGCATCACCTTTTAAACCTGCTAAGTTCATTCCGCTCATTTTTAAGATATTTGGAATAACCAAAAGTGCATAAGCAACAGTAATAAAAGATGTTAATCCTCCAAGCAGTTCTGTTTTGACATTTGTGTCATTTTCTTTTAATTTAAACAGCTTCTCCAATAAATTGTTCATATTAAGTTTTCTCCCTTCAAAATAAAAAGTCGCTGAAGTGACCTTAAAAAAGCCGCCGAAGCGAAAAAATGCCGTTATTCGAGTAAATCAAATAACGGCATGTACCATTTGATTTACCCATAGTGAGAAATTTTACGGATTTCTCGTAGAAACATCTGAACCTTATTATCAGAAATATATGGATAAAATTATTTTTATATATTTTTTGTACAAGTGCTATAATATCACCCCTCAGAAACATTTTCAACAAAAAAATCATATTTTCGACAATATATATTAGTTGAATTAAACCTAAAAAACAGTTATATTTATAGAGGTAAAACTATACTGTTCCAACTTAATTATTAATTTCTACATATCTGCAAATTTTTAAGTACACGATTTCAGAGTAAGTATAAATTAAGTTTTTGTAGGGGAACCTCATACTAGGAGTGTGCATTATGAACAAAAATTCTAAATTAAGAGCTATAATACAATTTATAACTTATTCAATGGTTGGTGCAAGTAATGTAATAATTGATCTTATCGTTTTAAATATATTATGGGCAGTTACTGGACTGACAGTAGGCAGAATAAATTTTTTATTTAAGCTAATTTCATTTTGCATATATTCAACTAGTGGTTATTTATTAAACAAGAAGTTTACATTTAAAAGTGAGGCTAAATCCTCTTCTTATTTTGGTTATGTAAGTCTGCTAGGAATATTATCTTTCTTAGACGCTATAATAATAGTTAACCTTACAAGACATAATATCTTTCATTTACATAATAGATATTTTTGGGCCAACATATCAGCTTTCTTAGCTGCTATGCTTACAGGAATTTTAGGCTTTATAATAAATAAATTCGTTATTTTCAATAAAGATTAAAGGTGAACATTAATGTTCACCTTCTTTTATTATTTCTTCAATATTAGAATTTCTCCTGCTTTGATGTTTATATTTCCATCACTCTTAATTTTTTTATTATCCTTATTATCAAGTAAAACCTCGTATTTTCCTTTCTCTAAAGGAATCTTACAGTCAGCAGAAGTACTATTTACGATTACAAATATACTATCTTTTTCATATGTTCTCTTCATATTTAATATTCCACTGTCATTTGTTTCAACCTTATCTACATCCCCTAGTCTAAGTGCTTTATAATTATTTCTTAATTCTAAAAGCTTTTTATAAAAATTATATATAGAATCCTTATCTGCTTTTTGTACATTAAGAGCTACCTTATCAATATCATTTGTGCTTTCCATCCATTTTGTATTTTTACTACTATCTTTGTTGTCCCAAATAAATGGCTCCCTTATATTTTCATCTGGTTTTGATCCACTCATTCCAACTTCTTCTCCATAATATATATAAGGTGTTCCTGGCAATGTAAGATATATAGCTGCTGCCATTTTCATCTTCTCAGAATCTCCAAGGTTATCCATAACTCTATTCTGATCATGATTACTTAAAAAAGGTGCAGGAACAAAGTTCTTATTTTTTTCTTTTAGAGTATCATAGTTATCCTTAATTTCAGTTGGCAAATCTTCTATGCTTTGACCACTAACACCTTTTGTAATTGAATCAGCAAGAGGAAAGTCGAAGATACTATCTAAAGATTCCTGATAAGGTGCCATAGCAAAAAGATTGTCCCAAACTTCTCCGGTTAATACAAAGTTTTTATTTATACTCTTACAATATTCATTGTATTCTTTCCACCACTGTAGATTTTTATCTTGGTCATCATATATCCATTTTGCTGCATCTAACCTAAAGCCATCTACTCCTAGGTCTTCGTAGTATTTAGCTACATTTTTCATCTCCTGCCTTACTTCTTTGTTATCATAATTTAAATCAGGCATACCTTCCCAGAATATAGAATAGTAATAGTCATTAAGTGTAGTATTTTTCGTCCATGGTTTTGTTCCCATTTTTGAGATTTCATTTTCTACATTAGAATCTGTACTCCATATATAATAATCTCTATACTTACTATTCTTATCAGCCTTAGCTTCCTTAAACCAAGTATTTTCAGTAGATGTATGGTTAATTACCATATCCATTAATATCTTTATATCTCTTTTATGGGCTTCTGCCAAAAGAGTCTTCAGATCTTCCATTGTTCCATACTGGGGATTTATTTTGTAATAGTCAGTTACATCATAACCATGATAAGAAGGTGAATCATTTATCGGCATCAGCCATATTCCATTGACTCCCAAATCCTTAAGATAGTCCAATTTTTCTGTTACTCCTTTAAGATCACCTATGCCATCTCCATTACTGTCGTTAAAGGATCTTACAAAAATTTCATAGAAAGCTCTTCCATCATAATTCTGCTGATCCTTTTGCGCAACCGTTTGCTTTGAACACCCAAAAAATAAAGAGACTATTAAAATGAGTACTGTAAAACTACTTATTTTTTTTCTCATAGCATTTCTCCCTAATATTATTTTATTTAAAATGAGAGACAAGAATTTTATCAATTCTCAATTATATCTCAGATATATAAACTCTTGCTTCGTATGGCCTTAGATTTATTATCTTTTCATTTTTTATTTGTGAATTATCTTCATTATCTTCATAGTTATTAATTTTAAGCTTAAAATTACTTTGAAGAATATCTTCTGAAAGCTTAAGCTGTGCGTCTTTGCCAAAAAAATTACATATAACTAGAATTTTTTTGTCTCCTAACGTCCTTAAATACGCATAAATTGAAGTGTTTTCTTTATCAACTTCTTCAAAATCTCCATATACTAATGTCAATTCTTTATTTCTGAGATCAATAAGTTTTTTATAAAAATTCAATATGGAATTATAATCTTTTTCCTGCTGATCAACATTAATCTTTTTATAATTAGAGTTAACATTAATCCAAGGAATTACACTTGTAAAACCTGCATTATCTTTATCATTCCATTGCATTGGAGTTCTTGAGTTATCTCTTGAAGTAAGATTTAATCCTTTAATATAATTTTCATGGCTTACAATACCTGATAAAACAAACTCATTATAGCGGGTAAATATAGATGCATCTCTATAGTCCTCTAGCTTAAAATCATCTGCATTAGTCATGCCTATTTCATCACCATAATATATAAATGGTGTTCCCTTATGAGTTAATTGCAAAGTCGCTAACATCTTTGCAGACAATTTATGATATTTTTTATCATCTCCTAATCTTGACACAGTTCTTGTAGTATCATGATTTGAGTAAAACACTGGACACCAACCTTCTTTTTCATCCCTAGTAGCCCATCCTGTCATTTTTTCTTTTACATCTTTTATAAGATCAATATCCACTCTCTCCCATGGATTTTCACCTTTGCCTACACTATGTAAGTCGAAATGAAAGGTAAAGTCTAACTCCTTATTATCAACTCCAGTATATACATGAGCATTCTCGTAGTTTATTCCACCAGTCTCTCCAATAACTACATGACTTTCAGTAAATACATCTCTTTTTAGCTCTTTAAGATAATCATGAACCTCAGGAAGATTCTGCACATATGGTATGAAGTCACCATAAAGTGCTCCTTCTTTAATTTCTCCATCTGGAAAATTCATATCCTTCGCTAAATGGTTTATAGCATCCATTCTAAAACCATCTACACCTTTTTCAACCCAATACTCAAGCATAGTCTTCATATCCTGTCTTAGCTCTTTGTTTGTCCAATTTAAGTCAGGCTGTTTCTTAGAAAATATGTGCAGATAATACTCCTCTGTATTTTCATCTAACTCCCATGCACTTCCTCCGAAGAATGAGCCCCAGTTATTAGGCAGATTGTTTCCTTTTCCTTTGCTCCAAATATAGTAATCTCTATATTTGCTCTCTTTTGACTTTTTTGCTTCTATAAACCATGGATGTTCGTCAGAACTATGATTTATTACCATATCCATTATAAGTCTCATATTTCTTTGATGAATTCCTTTGAGTAGTTCTTCAAAATCATCTAAATTACCGAATTCAACCATTATATCTTCAAAATCGCTTATATCATATCCATTATCTTCATTTGGAGATTTATTAATCGGATTTAGATATATCATATCAACTCCTAGGGATTTAATATAATCTAACTTTTCAATTATACCTCTTAAATCGCCTACACCATCTCCATTGGAATCCTTAAAACTTCTTACATAAATCTGATATGCTACGCCTTCTTTCCACCACTTGCGTTCCAAAATATCCCCTCCTGAATTTTAATCAATTAACGTAAAAGTCTAAAACTGCATAACATTATTACGATAACTTTATAAAAAGAGCATAGTACTTAATCCTGTAATTCATATACAATAGCTTCATAAGGTCTAAGTTTAATTTGATCATCTTGTGGTACATTATCATAATTTGAAATCAGAATATTTCTTGTTAAGCCTCTTAATTCTTCTGGAACTAGGAATTGTACTTCCTCTTCAAAAAAGTTAAGCACTACTAAAAGCTTTTTATCTTCTAATTGCCTAGTATAACAGTATACACTTTCACTTTCTTTATAATATTCTTTGAAAATTCCATATACTATGACATCATTTTCTTTTCTTAGTTGAATTAATTTTTTGTAATAATAAAAAATCGAATTACTATCTTTTAAAGCCTCTTCAACATTTATTTCTGTATAGTTAGGATTTACTTTAAGCCATGGAGCTCCATTAGAAAATCCACCATTTAAACTATTGCTCCACTGTATAGGAGTTCTAGCATTATCTCTTCCCATTCTATATACACCAGCCATAAAGTCTTCCTCTTTCATAAGACTTCCTTCAACCAGTTCCTTATAAGCATTTAAAATCTCTAAATCCTTATAGTCATCAATAGACGTATATTTAACATTTGTCATTCCAATTTCTTCACCTTGATATATATAAGGAGTTCCATGCATTGTATGAAGCATAGTAGCAAGCATCTTTGCTGATTCCACTCTATATTCCTTATCATTACCAAATCTTGATACCATTCTAGGCTGATCATGGTTGTTTAAGAATAGTGAGTTCCATCCATCATCACTTAATTCTTCCTGCCATTTACTCATTATTGCTTTAAATTCGCCAAGAGTCCAAGGCTTTTCTTCCCACTTAGTTCTACCTTTTCCTATATCCATAAGTTCAAACTGGAATATCATATTAAGCTCATTTCTATCCTTCCCAACATAAGCCTTTGCAAGCTCTGGTGAAACTCCTGGACATTCCCCTACAGTCATAACATCATATTTACTTAGAACTTCTTTATGCATCTCTTGCATAAATTCATGAATTCTTGGCCCATTCATAGAATATGGCGCAAAATTTCCATATAAATCACCTTCACCCTTAGGTCCATCTGGAAGTCCAGGCACCTTTGAGATAAAGTTGATTACATCCATTCTAAATCCGTCCACGCCCATCTCAAACCAATACTTCATCATGTCATAAACTTCTCTTCTAACCGCTGGATTTTCCCAGTTTAAATCAGGTTGCTTCTTTGAGAATAGATGAAGAAAATACTCTTCTGTCGTTTCATCATACTGCCAAGCACTTCCACTAAAGCATGACCCCCAGTTATTAGGAACTTCCCCATTCTTTCCTTTGCCCCAAATATAATAATCTCTATATTGATTGTCAACTGAACTTCTACTTTCTAAGAACCATTTATGCTCGTCCGAAGTGTGATTAACCACAAGATCCATTACAAGCTTTATGCCTCTTTCATGAAGGCCTATAAGTAATTCTTTAAAGTCATCCATTGTGCCAAACTCGTCCATTATATCTCTATAATCACTTATATCATATCCCATATCGTCATTAGGGGATTTATATACAGGATTAAGCCACATTATATTAATACCTAGTTCTTTAAGATAATCTAATTTTTCTATAACACCTCTTAAATCACCTATTCCATCTCCATTAGAGTCCTTAAAGCTCCTTGGGTAAAGTTGATAAACAACTCCTTCTTTCCACCATTTTCGTTCCATTTATTATCACCTCTATTAAAATTTAAAAGTTGTGCATACGGTTTCACAACTATTTTAACACATTATAAATCTTTTAAAAAGGTCCTTTTATAATTAATGTAAAAGTTATCAAAAATCTTTGAATATATACATCTACTGAATATCATACGTTTAAGAACCATGTTGAAATTATAAAAAAGGAGATAAGATGTAAATATAATACATCTTATCTCCTACTTATATTAAAAAGTATAAGTTTCAATATTTTCTATAGCCTTATCAACAAGCTCATCAATTGCTAAAACACTCTCTGATTTTCTTGTAACATCAACTCTTGGTTTTGTCTTAGGATGTTTTGGAACAAATATTGTACAGCAGTCTTCGTATGGTAATATTGAAGTTTCAAAAGTACCTATTTTATTTGCTATTTCTATTATATCTTCCTTATCCATTGCAACTAATGGTCTAAATACTGGTCTATCTGCTACATCGTTACTAACCATTAAACCTTCCATAGTTTGTGATGCAACTTGACCTATACTTTCTCCACTAGAAACTGATTGCACTCCTTTGATTTCTGCAAGTTTACATGCAACTCTCATCATAAATCTTCTCATTATGATGGTAAGTTCATCTTCTCTGCACTTCTCCATAATTGCCATCTGTATATCAGTAAAAGGAACTACATACAATCTAACCTTTTCAGTATATTGAGCTAATATCTTTGCAAGGTCTTTAACCTTATCCTTTGCCCTCTCTGATGTGTATGGATGTGAATGATAGTATACACAGCTAAGTTCTACACCTCTCCTAGCCATTAAATACCCAGCAACAGGAGAGTCAATTCCTCCAGAAAGCATAAGCATAGTACTTCCATTCATTCCATATGGTAGTCCACCAGCACCCTTTATCTTATCTTTATTAGTATAAACATATGCATTTTTTTCTCTTATTTCAACCTTTAAAGTACATTGAGGTTTATGTATATCAACCGAAACAGTCTCAAGCTTGCTAAGTACGTATCCACCTACACCTCTAGAGGTTTCCATAGAGTTAAATGGAAATCTTTTATCTGCTCTATTTGTTTCTACTTTAAAAGTTTCTGCTCCGCTTTCCTTAACTTTTTCAAGCGCTAAGGCTTTTATAGCATCAATATCTCTTTCAACTTGAGTAACAACGCATATTTCCATAACTCCAAATACACTTTTTGATCTTTTACAAGCTTCTTCAAGATCTTCACACTTTATGAACCATCTACCTTGGTCTTCAACTATTTCAAAATCTAATCCAACTAATTTCTTTTTTATATTTTCTTTAAGTCTTCTTTCAAACTTACCTCTGTTTAGACCCTTAAGAAATATCTCAGGGGCATATTTTACAAGAATTAATTTTTTCATATCTTTACTCTCCTTAAAAAAGTTAGTGAATTTCTTAAAACTTCTATTACGTAATCAACTTCTTCAATCGTATTAAAGCTTGAGAAGCTAAACCTTATTGCTCCAGTTATCTCTTTTTCAGTTAATCCTATTGCATTTAATACATGGCTTCCTTTAGTAGATATATGTCTAGAAGAGCAAGCTGATCCTGTTGAAACATATATGTCTTTCTCTTCAAGCAGATGAAGAAGAACTTCTGCTCTTACTCCTATAAATGAAACATTTAAAACATATGGTGAAATTTTATCATCTAAAGGACTATTTATCTTTATATCTTTTATATTTTGTAATTTATCTATAAAATATCTCTTTAATTCTGTAACCTTATTAAAATTACTTTCTAGATTTTTTGAAATTTCTTCAGCAGCCTTTACCATGCCTAAAGCTGATGGTAAATTTTCTGTTCCAGATCTGAAGCCTTTTTCTTGTCCACCACCACTTATAAGCGGAGCAAAAGACAATCCTTTTCTTATATAGCAGAAGCCAGTTCCTTTTGGTCCATGAATCTTATGAGCACTTACTGAAAGCATATCAATCTTATATTTTTTCACATCTATTTTAAACTTTCCGAAACTCTGAACTGCATCAACATGAAACTTAGCTCTTTGACTTCTTTCTTTAATAAGATTACCTATTCTTTCAAGATTTTGTATAGCTCCAATTTCATTATTTACATGCATTATAGATACTAAAACAGTATCCTTACAAATACTTTCTTCTAATTGTTCTATATCAATTTGACCCACACTGTTAACATCTAAATATGTAACCTTTACTCCGTGTTCCTCTAGTTCCTTACAAGTACTCAAAACACTTGGATGTTCAAAACTTGATATTATAATATGATTTCCAGGCTTAGTTATACCTTTTATTATCATATTATTACTTTCACTGCCACCAGAAGTAAAATATACTTCTTCTTTTGTACAGTTAATTAAGCTTGCTAACCTCTCTCTGCAGCTTAAAAGTTCTCTGTCGCATTTTATGCCCATTTTATGTAATGATGAAGGATTACCGTAGAACTCCCTCATTCCATTGATCACTGCTTCAATAACTTCTTCGGTAGGTTTGGTGGTTGCACTGTTGTCAAAATACACCTCCATTTTATCACCCTCTCAGTATCATAATTTCATCTTAAACTATAGCTACTATAAAGTTAAGAGCCTTTATAATATTATCTGCAAATCATCCATTGTACAATTTACCATATATGTGAAATTATAAATATTTTTTATTTACAATCATCAAATATAATATTTTACAGTATTATTTCACTTTTTTCAATAACAATTTAACTTTATCGATTTTATACAATTTCATCAGCTCGTTAAAGTATCGGATGGTCAACCACTCAATTTTAACGTGGTACTTTAACAGCTCTTAATTTTTAAGTAGCTTCTTTCAAAAAAAATCAGTGATATACTTTAAGATATACCACTGAACTACTCTAATCACACAAATTTATTTATATTAACACTTAAACTAACCTACTTTTTCTAATCTCTTAAATAACTTATCTTTAAATACTAATCCAATTACAATTAACATTATAAACACAGTTGTTCCTATATAAATCACAAGTTTATTTCCAATTGCTATATTCGCTCCGTAATAACTTGAAAGAATTAGCATTGGTAATCTTCCTAAAGTTGAATATATCAAAAAATCTATTAATGTAATCCTTGATAGACCACATAAAAATATAGAGCTGTCTTTTGGTATTCCTGGCATTATATAAATTAGAAAAACCACAAGATTTAATCTATCAGAGTTCATAAGTCTTTCAAAGGGCTTTATTGCTACATCTGGCACTACTTTCTCTACAAATCTAGTTCCATACTTTTTAGTAAGATTAAATAGTATAATTGATCCTAAGTTTATTCCTACTATTGATAATAATGTAGCTTCTATTGTTCCAAACACATATCCCCCTGCAGTTTGAAATACTTCTCCTGGGATAAAGAATATTACTACCTGAAGAAATTGAAGAAGAGTATAAACGATTGGAGCTAATGGTCCAAAGGAAAGCAAATATCTTTTAAACTTCTCATTATTCTTTAGTATTTCAATCATGTTGTGTATATCTCTTTTAAATATAATAAACAATAAAATTAAAACTAAAATAGAAAGCATTAGAAGAATTATTCCTTTGTTCTTCTTCCATGAACTTATTAGTTTGTTCATAAACTCCTCCTCATAGATAGTGTACCTTGTCTGTCTTTTTTAATAAACTACAAAAACACATATCTTCATATATACATCTTACTATGATTTAATAAAAAGTAAATTAAATTTATCTTAATTTTATCTTAATTATTGCTTGAAAATTTTATGTTCTCCTATACAGCAAAAAAGGATGAAGTTTAGACTTCACCCATTTTTCTAATTATTTTCCATCAAAATCCTATTATTCTATTTAACCAAGTCTGTGAATGTAATTCCGCTTGATCTCATACTTTGCACTGCTGAATCAACCTGCGAAGGTGAAAGTATAGTATCTTTAGCATGATAAACCCAGTCTACATCTTCCACGTAAGTACTTGCTATAAGAGGATTCTCTCCCTCACCTGTTATAAACCATAAATTAAAGTCAATATTCATAAGCTTTCTTGGTCCAAAGTATGGAGTATCCTGAGTAAATTGCTTGCCATCAATGAAATATGTTGTAGTTCCATCACTAGTGACATTAATAACTAAGTTATGCCATCCTGCATATGAACCAGCCCCAAACTTAGAACTTCCATCCTTATACCAAGGATCAGCAGTATAGGTATGCCAAGAAGTTGTCCACATTCCCTGACCTTGCCCCCATCCCCCATTTGCTAAATATTCAAAATCTAACTCACTATAATTTGGATCTCTATATCCTTCTAAAGGAGATATTGTGAAGAAGGTTTCATTTATCCCAGCTCCATCAGTTCCCGAAGTAGGTGTATCTGTAAACTTAACTCTTGCTGCATAAGTTCCTTTATTATACTTTCTGTTTGAAGTATATATCTCAGCTTGGCTTGTCCCTGCACCAGTACCATTAGTAGTTGCAGTAAGCCTCATTAACTTATTTGTAGAATTTTGAGGGTCATTTAGAAATGAAATGTTGCTTGGTGAAAACTTACAACCACTTGGGCCTGGACCAGATATTTCATTTCTAAGAGTCCACCCATGAGTTGTTAAAGTTCCATCACTTGAGCCAGTATAATTAAAGTCATCAAACAGAATATTAGATGTTGGAAGCGGTGTTGGAGTTCCCTGATATATCTTCACCGAAGACATTTTATCATTGGCATCAGTGCCAACCCAAGAAGAGCTTGTTGTGAATGTCCACTTTGTTCCTAAAAAGTTGTCATCTGCGTAGGCTTCAACAGTCCATCCAGTTGGAACCTTTAATGAAGACATCCAATTATCAGGTATACCAGTAGCCGTTAACTGTGAAAGAGTATAGTTTCCTATAGGTAGTGCTACTGAAACTCCTCCATAATTAATATCTTGATAAAATGTAGCTTGTTCTGGTTCATCCATAGTCCAAACCTGAGCCTCTACATAGTGGTTATATATATTAGCACTACTTCCATTTGAATATAGCCTCACGTATCTTGCACTTATGGTTGAGAAAGTTATCGCCTTTCCTGCAGAAGTTTCTGCATATTCAGCATCAGTTCCTGTACCAAGACCTGCACTATTGTTGTTATCATTATTAAATACTGTTGTTACCCCACTACTAAAGTTTGGGTCATTGGATACCCTTGCAATAACATCATGGTATGTTCTTCCATCAGCAAAATAATGCCAGAGATTTATTTTATTTATATTATACGGCTGTCCCAAATCGATTTGTACCCATTGTAGATTTTGTGTTACCCCAACAAAATTATTACTGTTTACATCTCCATCTGTTATAAGTGATGCAGCTCCAGACATGGTATCACTTGCTGTAATGCTTTTACCCGTAGCTATATTTCTTGTTGCCGCATTAGCATTTTCATCATAAAACTTTAACTGTATGACAGTTAAGGTTAATATGAATACTGCAGAGAAAATTCCTAATCTTTTCTTAAATCCCGTGTTATTTCTTTTAAACATAAAACTATCAAACCCTTCTTTTATATTTTTTATAACATAGCATTTACGCACCATAAAAAATCATTGAAAGATTATTTGTTTAAAAACTTAATTTATTTCTTAGATTTTAAAGAAACTTTTTTTTGCCACTTAAGTTAATTGTTTAAGGATGAATTATAAGATTATTTTTTGAATTAAGATCAGAAAAGAACCTGTGATTGTAAGACATGTATGTTGTTTAATATTGTATAATACTCATTTATCAAAGATTTCATTGCGTAACTACTATATATATATATTGTAAATTATATGGCAATAATTTGCAATATATCATCTATTTTTCTTTTAACAAAAAAATAAAAAGGTTTATTCTACTATCCAAGAATAAACCTTTTTATTGTTATCATATTATTGTGATTAAGCATGCTGAATCTCTTTATCTAATATTTGTTTCTTGAGATAATCATAGTTTTCCCCTGTTGTGGACGCTATTGTATCCACAAATTTCTCAAGTTTTTCAGTTACCTCATATATTTCGTTAGGTTTCATTTCACCCCTAGCTAATCTGTCACATAAGGATAGAAGTGTGATTTCATGTACCGAACAGTCTTCTATCATACTCGATATTTCAGCAAAAGGAAGTCTTTTATTTACATAAAGGTTTTGCATGTGCCATCTTACAAGACCAATCACTGAGTCATTGAACCCTTCATCTTCAGAAAGATCTCTTAAGAAACGCCTAACCATCTCAGCACCTACTGAATCATGGTTATAAGCTGTCCACCTTCCGTTTCTTTTTACAGTTGTTTTTATCTTCCCAACATCGTGAAGTAATGCCGCCCACATAAAGCTTCTTTTGTCTTCACTGATTTCTCTCCTTGATGCAGCTTGATCCACTACCATCATAGTATGATTCCATACATTTCCTTCAGGATGAAATTTCTTCTCTTGCTCAATACTTTCTAATCCGCCTATTATATCAAATGGTCTTTTATGTAAAACTCCATCTTTTTTAAGCTTGTTTAAATATTCTGATGGTCTTTCATCAGATAACAAATGTGCTTCTATTTCATTAAATATTTCTAAACTAGACAATTGTAGCACCTCCCTTTCTCTTTAATTATTATTGCCCTATTTTTATATTAAGATTCAGATATTAACCTTGTATAAATATATATCCTAAGAAATTTCACTTCATCCTTTATAAAGAGTTCATGTAACTATACTTAATTTATACTTGTCCAAAAATCCAGGCTTCTGGAGATTTCCGTCCATGTACAAATTAATAGTTGAGTTAGGAGCTCTATAAAAACTGTTAATTTACAATATGTACGATTATGATTAAACTTTAAAAATTTCTAGTATTATACTATACTGGTTCACGTGTTTGTTTTCTCCAGTAAAATTCAGAATATTATTTATACTCACATTTAATATAGTAATACCAATAACTATACTTTTACAATGAATTTATCAAAAATATTTTTTTGTTCAAATGTCTTGATAAAAAATTAATACATGCTAAAATACATTTGTCGGTATTCTCACGAAACCGAACTAAATGGTTTTTTACTAAAAGCCGAATTATATCCTACTATATTTAAGGAATAAGAACGGGAGGCAAAACATGGAAAGAGGTTTAAACAAATCAAAATTCAGTACTAGACAAATGGTGGTAACTGCAATGTTAGCTGCCATATCAATCTTCTTAGGACTAAGCGGTTTAGGTTTTATAAAAATACCGCCAGTTAATGCAACAATAATGCATATACCAGTTATAATAGGTGCTATAATAGAAGGACCAATCGTTGGGGGGCTAATAGGCCTATGTTTTGGATTATTTAGTATGTATCAAGCATTTACTGCTCCAACAGTTACAAGCTTTGTATTCTGGAATCCAATAGTGGCTCTACTTCCTAGAATCTTAATCGGGGTTGTAAGTTACTACTCATATATTGGAATAACAAAAGCAGTTAAGAAGAATCCTTCAGTTTCGGGGGCCGTTGTAATAACATTTTTATCAGTTATAGTTGCTTTAGCTCTTAAAGTATTATTACCTGTAATGGTTAGTTATGGTATAGCCGCTGCTGTTTTAATATTACTTAATTTTTTATTTGTAAAGTTTAGACTAAGCGAAAAAAGCGATGTACTTTCAGTAGGAACTGCGGCTGTACTTGGTACTCTTACAAATACAGTTTTAGTTTTAAGCTTGATCTACATTGTCTATGTTGATAGATTTGCGAAAGCTATAAATATAAGTTCTTCTGCAGCTGGAAAGACTATAGTTGCAATCGGAATGACCAATGGTATTCCAGAAGCTTTAGTTTCTACAATAATAACAGTTCCAGTTGTATTAGCAATACTTAAGATTAGAAAATAATATTATGAGTGTGTAGCTACGAAAATAGCCGCACACTTTTTTACTGTATATAAAATCGTATTTGAAAACAATATTATTCGAGAGGAGTAAAAGAAATGAACGAGATAAAATTTTGTGATATAGAAGGCATCAGAATTGGACACAGTGAAAACCTTGAAGCCGGAACTGGATGTACTGTTATTATATGTAAAGAAGGTGCTTCTGGTGGAGTTGAAGTAAGGGGTGGAGCTCCTGGTACTAGGGAAACAGATTTATTAAACCCTACGGAGATGGTAGAAAAGATTCATGCAGTTGTGCTTTCAGGCGGAAGTGCCTTTGGTCTAGATGCTGCTGCAGGAGTAATGGAATACTTAGAAAATAATGATATTGGCTTTGATGTTTCTGTAACTAAAGTACCTATTGTTTGCCAAGCTGTACTATTTGATCTATTATGCGGAAACGGAAAAATTAGACCTGATAAAAAAATGGGCTTTGATGCTTGCATAAACTCTGAAACGCTTAAGGAAGATTTAAACGGAAATATCGGTGCTGGTACCGGTGCTACGGTTGGAAAGATTTTAGGACCTCAGTTTTCCATGAAAGGCGGACTTGGAACATATGCTGTTCAAGTAGGTGATTTACAAATAGGTGCGATAGTAGCAGTTAATTGTCTTGGAGATGTAATCGACCCTTCAACTAATGAAATCATCGCCGGAGCTTTAGATGAAAATTTTGAAAACTTTGTTAATACAGAAGAAGTTATGATCTCTCAATATTCTAAAAAGAATAATGTATTCAACGGAAATACAACCATAGGACTCATTGCTACTAATGCTATTCTTACAAAGGCTGAAGCTAATAAAGTAGCCTCTATGGCTCATAATGGTTTTGGAAGAACAATGAGACCAGCACATACAATGGTTGATGGCGATACCATCTTTACAATGGCAACAGGCAATGTAGTTTCTGATATTAATGTTGTAGGTTTACTTTCAGCTAGAGTCATGGAAAAAGCAATTATCAATGCTATAAAATCAGCTGAATCTAGCTACGGCTTTAAATCCTATAAACATAAAATAAATTTGTAAAAATTTCAATAAATAATTTTACTAATTGAAGGCAATATTATTATGGTGAGGGTTTATTAAAGAATAATTTTTATTCCTTAATTTACTTTTTTCTGTGCCTATTCCCTTAATTAGACTTATTTTCATAGTTTATAAAAAAGATATGTACACACAATAATAGTGCAAAGCAAAAGAAGCTTTAGCAAATAAAAATCTTAAAGGAGGATTTTACTATGGCACAAAAATTAGTTCCAGAAGCAAAAGCTGCTCTATCAAAATTTAAAAATGAAGTTGCTAACGAATTAGGAGTTCCTTTCAAGGAATACAACGGTAATCTTTCTTCAAGACAGTGTGGAAGTGTCGGTGGAGAAATGGTTAAGAGAATGGTTGCTGAATATGAAAGTTCTATAAAATAGATTAGATTAAATGAGGTTCAAGCGTAGCGCTTGAACCTCATTTAATGTATAATTTTAATGTTATATAAATCTGCGATTTAAGTACGATAATATATTATATAAAACATATTCAAAGGGGACATTATGAAAAACAGTTTAAAGCTAAAGTTTATTTGCTTATTTCTAGCTTTATTATTCATCAATTTTATTATTGTAGGAATATCACTTTTTAACTTATTCGAGGTAAAACAAGATACTACTAAGCTGGTAGCTAAAAATTATGATAGCATACAAACCTCAAACAAAATGATCCAAATCATAGATGAAGAATCTCAAGATATAATTAGCTACATAAACACAAAAAATCCTGTATTCATACGGAATTTTTATGATACAAATAATAGTTTCCATGAAAATTATCTTTCAGAATTAAATAATGTCACTGAGAAAGGCGAATCATCTGCTATTAACCAGATAAACACTGATTACTCTGCTTTTTTAGATTCATTGACCAGTATTACAGCCATAAGAGATTCAAAAGGTAAAGAAGCAGCACTATCACAATACACAGAACAAATACAACCATTGTATGAAGCCCTTACAAAATCTTTGCGTAAAATAATTGATATAAACGACACAGCTATCGTAAAACAAAAAGACTCAATGAAAAACAGTATAAGCTTCTCAATAAATACAACCATAGGTTTAAGCATTTTCTTAATTTTGGTGGGACTAGCTTTCTCCATAAGATATATAAACAAATTCCTTAGTCCTTTATATTCTCTTCATGATGATATAATAAAAACAAAGGAAGGTGACTTTACACATAGAGCAGAAATTTTATCAGATGATGAAATTGGTATCTTAGCTCAAGAATTTAATAATATGAGTGAAAAAATAGGTCAATTTCAACACAGCACTTTTGGTAAACTATTAGATGAAAAAAATAGATCTTTAGCTATTTTAAAAAGTATATCTGATCCAATCATAGTTTTAGATACTAATTACAGAATAGTACTTCTAAATGATGAATCAGAAAATTACTTTAAGATATCTCAGGCTCAAGCTGTTGGCAGACATGTGTTAGAAACCTTAACATACGGGGAGCTTTTTGATTTTATATCAAATGTAATGGATAATTCTCTAGAAAAAGACAGCAAAATCATGAGCTTTAAAAACAATAGCACTGTATTTAAGATTAATCTATCTCTCATTAAGGACAATGCCAACAAAACTAATGGTATAGTGGTATATTTTCAGAACATAACTGAGATTAAAAAGATAGAGAAATTAAAACACGATTTAATATCCTCATTATCGCATGAGATAAAGACTCCGTTAACCTCTATTATGATGGGAGCAAGCTTACTTGAAGATTCTGAGCTTATGGAATCTAACACAAACTTTAATAAAATAGTTTCTGCAATAAGTGAAGATAGCCAAAAACTATTAAACTTAATAAATAATTTTTTAAGATACGGGCAATTAGAATCTGATCAAAAATTATTAAATATGTCCTTCTGCTCTGTAGAAGATATTATAAATAGAAGTGTAGATGAATACTACTCACTGCTAGAAAATAAAAATATAGAACTGCGTATAGGTATTCAACACAACCTACCTGAAGTATATGTTGACGAAGAAAAGATAGGTTGGGTACTTAACAATCTTTTATCTAATGCAATTAAATATACTAGAAATTTTGGGACTGTATTGATTGGTGCCTATGAAAATTTTGATCATATAAGCATATTCGTTAAAGATAATGGAATAGGTATAACCAACGAATATCAAACTAGAATATTTGAAAAGTTCTTTAGAGCTAATAGTGAAAGCGAAGGCACTGGCCTTGGTTTAGCACTTTCAAAACAGATTGTAGAGCTTCACGGCGGAAGCATTTATTGTGAAAGTCAATATGGCTTAGGTAGTATTTTCACTTTTGAATTGCCAAATAAGGGGGATTAATTATGAAAAAGGTATTAGTAGTAGATGATACAAAAAATATAAGAGAGATGCTTAAAACATATTTAGATATGGAAGGTTTTCATGTATTTGAAGCCATAAATGCTAACGAAGCTATAGATATAATACGAAAAGAAGAAATAGCAATAGTTTTTACTGATATAAAAATGCCTGAGGTTAGTGGCACAGAATTATTGAGATATATAAAAAAATATAATAAGAATATAACTGTGATAGTTATGACAGCTTTCGGTACAATAAAAAATGCTGTTGAATGCACTAAACTTGGAGCTGCTGCTTATCTTCAAAAACCTTTTACAAGTAAGAGAGTAAAAGCAGTATTAGATGAAGTACTAAAAAAGGATTCTATAAAGAATAACCTAGTTGCTCATTTAACTCTTGCAAAAAAACTTCTTGATGAAAATGAAATTGAGAAGGCTGAGGAAGTTCTAAAGAAAACTCTTACTATTAAAGATGACTGTGGTGAAACCTACTTTTTAATTGCAAAACTTGAAGAACTGAAAGGTGATATAGAAAAAGCTGAACGCTTTAAAAGAACAGCTGAGATATTCCAGTTTAACTGCGGATGCGATGAATAGTGCTGTTGTGTGTATAACCTTACTTTAGATAAACTCCATTATATATAAATCTTTTAGCAAAGACTTAAATTTATATATAGTAGAGTTTGTATCATACAAATATGTAATTAAACTTACTATGACATAAAAAGCTCTATCACTAAAATTGATATTAAACTATTTTAATTTATTAATATAAAAAAAGAAAAACTTATATTAAAGTTTCTCTTTTTTATATTCGCTATTAACAATTAAATCAATAACTCCTTGTATCTCTGACAATGATTTATCTGATACAATAACCTCAAAACCTTCTCTAATCAGTCTACTCTTCCAAGAGTTAGGATTATCAGTAATCAAATCTTTCTTCCCATGAAAACCTAGTACAAAAAGAAAAGGCTGAAGTACAACTCTCTTAACATCTCTACTGTTTAATTGATTCACTATATCCTCAAAAGAAGGTTCGCCTTCTATTGTACCTATATAAATGTTCTCATAACCTTTATCTCTAAGGCTTTTTTGAAATTCATAATAGCTCTGCTGCGCCTTATGACTTGTTCCATGAGCTACCATAATTATTTCATCTTCTTTATTAATAATAGGATTAATTGCATCTATAAATTCATAGTTTCTTTTTTTATCTTGTTGTATAAGAGCTGCATGAGTTATGTTTATACTGTGATTACTATTTTGTTCTCTAAGCTCTTTAATCACATTCTCAGCCTCTTCATACTCTTTTCCCTCTATTAAAAATAAAGTAGCTACAGTAATATGTTCCACGTCAATTTTTATAAGCTTCTCTATTCCTTCTCTTAAGTTAGGTATTGAGACATTATGTCTAGCTTTTAGTTTATCGATTATTTTAGCTGAAGCAAATGCCTTTACTACCTCAGAGTATTTACTTGTATCTATATTCTCAATAACGCATTCATATCTATTTAGAGCGTCTAAATCTGCTGTACCATTACTTAATACAATCAACCCTTTTTTCATTTCTACCTCGTTTTAAAGTTTTCTTAAAGCCTCAGCAAAACTTTGTATTTCTTTTTCACCATGCTTCACTGATAAAAACATAGCTTCATATTGGGATGGAGGAAGATATATCCCCTCACTTAACATATGAGTAAAATATCTATTGAATAAATCTATATCACAAGTTTTAACATCATCATAGGTTTTTACGCTTTTATTCTCAGTAAAAAATAAAGTCATCATTCCACCACATCTATTAATAACGCTCGCTATTCCCTTTTGTGATAAAATATCCTTTATTTCTCTTTCTAATATTGCTCCATACTTTTCTATGTTTTCATAATACATAGGATTGCTATTAAGCTTCTTTAAGGTAGCTATTCCTGCAGTCATTACTATAGGATTACCTGACATTGTACCTGCTTGATATATAGGTCCTGATGGAGATAGTTTTTCCATTATATCTCTTCTGCCTCCATAAGCACCACAAGGCATCCCTCCACCCATTATTTTTGCATAAGTAACTAAGTCTGGTTTTACATCAAATAAGGTTTGAGCACCTTTATAAGCTACTCTAAAACCACTCATTACTTCATCAAATATTAAAAGGCTTCCATTATCATCACATAGAGCTCTAAGTTCTTTCATAAAAGCATCCTCAGCTTTTATCACTCCCATGTTTCCTGCTACTGGTTCTATGATGACTGCAGCTATATCTTCACCAAAAGCATTAAAAATAGCTTTTACAGAAGATATATTATTGTACTCTGCTACTAAAGTATTAGATATGCTTCCCTTTGGAACTCCAGCACTGCCAGGTATACCACCAGTAAGAACTCCTGAACCTGCACTAACTAAAAAACCATCAAAATGCCCATGATAGCAGCCTGAGAATTTTATTATCTTATCTCTTCCAGTATATCCTCTAGCAAGCTTTACTGCACTCATAGTAGCTTCAGTACCTGAATTAACCATTCTCACCATATCTATATTATCTAAGGTATCGCACATAAACCTAGCTAATTCTAGTTCCAAATAAGTTGGAGCACCAAATGCTAAGCCGTCGTCCAATGCTTTCTTCATTGATGCTATAACCGCTTCATCCTTATGTCCTAAAAGCATAGGTCCCCAAGCTCCAACAAAATCTATGTATTTCTTATCATCTTCGTCGTAGATATAAGCCCCTTCCCCCCTCTTTATTACTGGAGGATCTATATCTAATCCCTTAAAAGCTCTAACTGGTGAATTAACTCCACCAGGCATATATTTTTGTGATAACTGAAATATTTCACTACTATTCATTTTTATTCCTCCTTAAGCCAAGCTGATGCTTCTAAAGCATAATAAGTTATTATCATATCAGCACCTGCACGTTTTATAGAAAGAAGACTTTCTAAAGCTATTTTTTTCTCATCTATATATCCAAGCTTTGCACCAGCTTTAATCATAGCATACTCACCACTTACGCTATACGCAGCTACTGGATAATCAAATTTGTCTCTTGCCATTTTTATTATATCTAAATATGATAAAGCAGGTTTAACCATTATGATATCTGCGCCTTCTTCTATATCATTTTCCATTTCTCTTACTGCTTCTCTACTGTTTGCAGGATCCATCTGGTAACTCTTTCTGTCTCCAAATTGTGGAGCTGAGTTAGCAGCCTCTCTGAATGGTCCATAGAAAGCTGAACAGTACTTAGCACTGTATGCCATTATTCCTACATTCTCAAAGCTGTTTTCATCTAAAGCTTCTCTTATAGCTCTAACTCTTCCATCCATCATGTCAGAAGGAGCCACCATATCTGCTCCAGCCTTTGCATGAGATACTGCAACCTTAGATAAAACTTCTAAAGTTTCATCGTTTTTAACATATTCATTTTCTATAATTCCACAATGACCATGATCTGTATATTCACATAAGCAGACATCAGTAATCACCCATAGGTTTTTATCCAATTCCTTTATTCTTCTTACTGCTTTTTGAACTATTCCATCCTCTGCATATGCTTCTGATCCACAGCAATCTTTTTCATCAGGAATTCCGAAAAGCATAATACCTCTTACTTTAGCTTTTTTAATTTCCTCTACTAATTCTTCTAATCTATCTACTGAAAAATGATAGTTTCCAGGCATAGATTCTATCTCTTTTTTTATATCGTTTCCTTCAACCACAAAAATCGGGTATATAAAATCCATAGGAGATAAAGAATTTTCTCTTACTAAATCCCTTATCTCTTTTCTTGTTCTAAGTCTTCTATTTCTCTTATTCATGTTATTCACTCCATACTTCTGTAAGTTTTTCTATAGCACCATCTTCACTATGAGTTTCTGATAACACTGCTTTTATAGCCTTTTCTTCTAACGCTTTATAAGTTATAGGCCCTATAGCTATACATAACTTTTCTTTAACCTTATCGATTCCTACCATATCTACTAGATTGTTTACTGTAGAAGGACTTGTAAATATAATTGAGTTTACACTATCAAAGGAGCTTAAATTCTTCAATTCAGCTTTTCGAGTTTCATAAGTATGTACTCTTTCAACCATAGCTCCTTGTTCTCTTAAAAATTCCTCTACTACATTCCTTGAATTCTTAGATATAGGCATAAGAACCTTTTTATCTTTGAATTCATAGTTTTTCAGTTCACTTACAAGACCTTCAGCTACAAATTCATCTGCCATTATATTTGCAATTATTCCTCTTTCTTTCAATGCATTAAAAGTTGCTTCACCTATAACTGCAAACTCTGCTTTAATTTTTCTTATATCTATACTATTATCTCTCAAATAATCGAAGAATATATTAACTCCATTAACTGAAGTTAGAATTACATGGTCAAAAGAACTTATATTATCTTTGTATTGATCTAGATTTTCAGTGGTATCCACAATTTTTATTGCTGGTATTTCAGTAACCTCTGCTCCTAGGCTCCTTAGTTTTTCTTTCATACCTTGAGCTTGTTTTTTAGTTCTAGTTACACAAACATTTGCTCCAAAAAGCGGTAATCTTTCAAACCAATTTAATTTATCACTTAAAGTTACAACCTTCCCCACAACTATTATTGAAGGAGATTTTAAATTATTAGCTTTTACTAGTTCTTCTATGTTCTCTAAAGTGCCAATTACCTTTTTTTGCTTTGCAGTAGTCCCTCTCATTATAACTCCACAAGGAGTATCCTTAGGCTTTCCATTTTCTATAAGATTGTTAACTATATCTCCTAGATTTTCAAGTCCCATTAAAAACACTAGGGTATTCTGTGATTTAGTTAATACCTCCCATTGAATATTTAAAGTAGCTGCACTCATGCCAGTAAGCACATGGAAACCTTGAGAAAGTCCTCTATGTGTTATTGGTATTCCAGCATAACTCATAACAGCAACTGCTGATGTCACTCCTGGTATAACCTCAAAAGGAATATTTTCAGCCTCTAAGGCTAGAACTTCCTCACCGCCTCTTCCAAATACATAAGGATCTCCACCCTTTATTCTTCCTACAGTATGTCCTTTTTTAGCTAGTTCTACTAACATAGCATTTATTTCATCTTGTGTTTTGTAATGACAGCCCGGCTCTTTGCCACAAAAGTAAACTTCACAGCTATCATTCAAATATGACAATACATTATTTCCTATAAGTCTATCATAAAGTACCGCAGTACATTCCTTCATCACCTTTACTGCCTTTAGGGTCAGTAGGCCTTCATCACCAGGACCAGCCCCTATAATATATGCTTTTGACATTATTTCACCTCATTAATCATAGTTCTTTTATAATCTTTTTAGCTAAAGTTTTACCAAGCTCAATGTGATCTTCAACTTTACCTTGAACATCTTTCTTCACTAATCTATTATTAATTTCATATATACCTAATATATAAATGTCCTTATTTTCAATCTTTGCATAAGCCCCTATTGGGGAATGACAGCCTCCATTAAGTTCTTTCATAAAGCTTCTTTCTGCCTCTACAGTGATTCTTGTTTTAGCATCATCAAGCTTCGAGAAAATATGTTTTTTATCACTTGTTTTTAAAGTCTCAATACCTAGCGCTCCTTGCCCTACTGCTGGAAGAAATACTTCTTCGTCGAAATAGTCAGTTATTATAGCTTCCATATCTAGTCTTTTAAGCCCCGCTGCTGCTAAAATTATTCCATCTAGATTTTCTTTTTCTATCTTATCTAATCTTGTTTGAACATTTCCTCTGATAGGAACAATCTCAATATCTGGTCTTAAGGCTCTTAATTGAGAACTTCTTCTTATACTAGAAGTACCTATTTTGGCTCCTTTTTTTAACTCATAAAAACTGATGTTTTTCATAGATACAAATACATCTCTAGGATCCTCACGCTCTGGCATTGCAACAATCTCGAAAGGCTCTTCCAATGCAAAAGGAACATCCTTCATGCTGTGTACTGCGGCATCAGCTTTTCCGTCAAGCAATGCATACTCTATTTCTTTTACAAATAATCCTTTTCCACCTATTTTATTAAGTGCTACATCCAGTCTTCTGTCACCTTCGGTACTCATAAGCAGCTTTTCACTTTCTATGCTACCTTTATTTCTTAGAAGCTCCATAACTATTTCAGTTTGGGTCTGTGCAAGCTTACTTTTCCTAGTTGCTATAATCAAACTCATGGTCATATCCTCCATATAAAACAAAATCATCTTCAAATAATTTATCTAAATATTCTTTATTAAAATACAAGTATAGTATTTTTTCTCCATAACCTTTTTCAAAGAAAAAGCTATACTCATCAGAAATAATAAATTCCATTATAGTCTTATCAATAAAACCTGTTTCTTTCATCCTCCGCCTTAAAGAAGTTGAAAAATCTGTTATGGTCATTAAAGGCTCCACAGCTTTGCCCATTTCACTTAATAGTTTTCTAGACATCTTAGGATTACCACCATTAGTATGGACTGCGCATGAAAAACTTCCATTATTATTTTGTATAGGCAAAACTGCTAATCCATTTTTAGAATCACTGCAGTTTACATATAACTTACTTTGCTCTTCACAATCTTCAATAATTTTTTCTATGGTGATTTTATCATTAATACATATGAAGATTAAATGTTTATTGCTTAAACAAGTCTCACTATAGCTTCCTTTTACAAGCTCAACTACTCCTGTAGAACTTAACGCTTCTATCTCTTCATCAAAATGCTCAGCTAAAATCGTTAAACTACATCCATTTTTCATTAAAGTTGTAGCCTTTATTAAAGCTGCTTTTCCTCCACCAATGATTAAAACTCTTAGCTTACTGCTTATTAAGGATAAAAACATATATTCTAGCTTAGAAATATCTTGCTTATTATCTCCATGCACTGTTCTTCACATCCCTTTAACTTTGCTTCTTTAAGTATATTGATTGCTTTATTTACATAATAATCTGAGGTGCTTTTTATAAGAGTCTCTGCTAACCTCTCGGAGTTTTTATCGTTTGCTCTATTTTTATAACTTTCATATCTATCACTTACTATCTCTTTTCCTGCTTCTTTCATAGCTGAAATTATAGGAGATAATTCTCTCATCTTCAACCAGTTGCTATACTCAATGAAGTATTCCTTGATTATATACTTAAAATCAATCATTCGTGCTCTTCTTAAAGCTTTATTTTTATCATCTATTTTTGATATATCATCAATATCAAGAAGCTCTACATTGTTTAAAGTCTTAATTTCTTTATCCACGTCTCTTGGTACTGCTAGATCAAGAATAAATAAGTCTGCTTCTTTAGGAATCTCTTCATATCTCACAACAGGATGTGGAGCTGAAGTGCATGATATAATACATTCAATTTCCTTTAACACTTCATTTTTTCTATTAAAATTAATAACTTCAATTCTAGGATCAAATATACCTTTTACATTTTCAGGAGTTCGAACCACCAAAAAGATCTTATGTACATCTTGCCCTAAAAGATATTTTACAGCCAAACTTCCTATCTCTCCATATCCTATAACCATATAGGTCTTATAGCCTCTATCTATAGCTTCATGAACTGCTATTGAAGATGATGATACTGGAATTTCGTATAATTTTGCTTCTGTCCTAAATTGTTTTCCACATGTTATGGCAGTTTGAAATAGCCTTCCTAGTTCACCAGAAGCTATTCCTTTATCCTTGGAATATAAAAAACTATCTTTTACTTGCCCAAGTATTTGATCTTCTCCGAGTATCTTAGAATGAAAGCCACAGGCAACCTCCATTAGATGCTCTGTGACTTTGTCATCTTTATCGTGAAAGATGTACTCTTTTAAATCTTTATCCCAATTAAATATATCAAATATGTAATCTATATTTTCTTCACTGCTTCTATCTGCATTAAAGTAAATCTCTGTTCTATTACAAGTATTTATTATAATAGTCTCGGAGAACTTTTTAGTTAGTTCACAAAGGTATTGATCTATCTTACTTTGCCTTATTGCAAATTTTTCTCTTATATCAAGAGATAGATTTCGTTTAAATCCAATAAGCTGATTCATAAATTATCACTCCAAATATTCTTAAGCCACATTGTCACTATAAATTCTTAACAACAAAAGTATAACCTAATAACAGCTATACTTCAAGAAAGTGGACATATTTGCTCCTATTTAATTATTTATAAATCTTAATAACTGCTTATATATCAACATTAATTATATTGATTAAAACATTAAGGGAAGCAATTAGTTTGCTCCCCTTAAAATTAATATCTTATTCCACTCCAATATACATTATCCTTAAGAATTGCCTTCGGTCCTAGTTCTACGTCTTTTAATGCCCATTTTTTAAACTCTTGGAAACCAGTTCTATCAACTATATATCCAATATGTTCTTTTCCGCCAGGAGCATCTTTATCTATATATTCTCTTACGTATTCGTAAGTATTCATTATTATTTTCTTTATACTTTCTTCATCAACCCATATTATAAAATCTTCTGCAAGTCTTGGGTTTTTCTTTCCTGATCTACCCATTATGGCAAGTCTATAATACTTTTCTTCACTTCTAGTCCAAGCTCCAGTTGGGCACTTACCTACACACTCACCACAGCCTATGCACTTATCATGATCTCTTACAACCTTGAAGTTTTCAAACTTTAAAGCTCCAGTAGCTCTTTTCTTACAGTTTGTAACACAAGCTTGACATCCTATACATCTGTAAGCATCGTATTGAGGTTCAGTCATTCCTATGATACCAAAATCATGTTGTCTAACCTTTAGACAGTCATTCGGACAGCCTGTTAAAGCTATTTTTACATGAAGATCATCTGGAAATATCATCTTTTCAATTCTTTGAGCAAAGGCAGTTGTATTGTAATTAGCAAATGGACACACTCTGTTACCTATACAAGAAGTCACATTTCTAGTACCTGCAGCAGGATATCCTTTTCCTTCTTCTTCTTGGTTTATCTCAAGTCCTTCGATTAAATCCTGAAGCATTAAATTTACTTCATTCATGTCCTTCATATCTATCCCAGTGATTTCAAATCCCTGTCTTGTAGTTATATGAACAGATCCATCACCAAACTTTTCAGCAATTTCACCAATCTTAGCTAAATACTTTGAATCTAAATGTCCACCAGGTACTCTTATTCTAGATGAAGTTATTCCTCTCTTCTTAGTAACTCTGAAGGCATTTTTTTTAAGTGCTTTAGTGTTTATATCCATTATCTTTACCTCCCTCTAATCTCTTAGAAGCTTTCCAACTGAATAATTAAATACAGGACCATCTAAACATACGTAAGTGTCATCAATCTTACAATGTCCACATTTTCCAAGACCACAGCACATCTTTCTCTCGTGAGATATCCAGATCTTTTCTTCTTTAATTTCTCTCTTTAAAAATTCACCTACTGTAAATTTCATCATCATTGGAGGTCCAACAACTATAACTTCTACGTTTTCCATATCATCAATCTGTAATTCAGGAATATACTTAGTTACAAGTCCTACCTTACCTTCATAGCCTTCTGGGGCAGTATCTACAGTTAAGATATGATTTATGTTATTTTTCCATACTTCCATATCATCTTTAAATAACATATCAGTTGGAGACTTAAATCCTGATATTAGAGTAAATTTCTTGGCTTCGCTAGGATTTTGTGAGAAATAATCTACTATTCCCTTTACTGGTGAAAGACCTGTTCCACCTGCTACAACTATAACTTCTTTCCCTCTATAGTTTTCTATATCAAATCCATTACCATAAGGTCCTCTTAAAAATAATTGCTGACCAACATAGTAATTAAATATTTCTTCTGTTACTACTCCAACTCTTCTTATAGTAAGTTCTATATAATCTTCACCTATTCCACTTACTGATATAGGAGCTTCCCCGTACTTTGGAAGAGACACTTCAAAGAATTGTCCTGGTTTTACATCACCTTTAAATGAAAGCCTAAAAGTATATTCTATTTCTGTATGCTTTTTTATATCTAAAATCGTTGACTTTGATGGCATATATGGATTATTCATTTGCTTTCACCTCTTCCATTCCTTTTTCTAGTTTATTTACACAGTTTGAGAAGGATATATATTCTGGACAGATATCATCACATCTACCACAGCCAACACACATGTTATATCCCCACTTTTTCTTATAATCATATACCTTATGAAGAACCTTGAATCTCATTCTTTGACCTTTATCTAATCTAAAGCCATGGCCTCCAGCCATATTTGTATATCCATCTACTTGGCAAGAAGCCCAAACTCTTCTTCTTTCCCCAGCCTTTTTGTTATCTTTATAGAATACATCCTGCATTGTGAAGCATGTACAGGTAGGACATACAAAATTACATCTTCCACAAGCTATACATCTTGCTGAGTATTCCTTCCACATTGATGAGTCCATTACGCTTAAATCTAAGTTTTCTGGTATGTTAACCTTTACTCCATTTTCAGTAACAAAATCAACATTAACCTCTTCTTCTTCTCTTGAAAGTTCTCCTAAAAGAGCTTCAAGTTCATCATCTTTAACATCAAAATAAACCATATCATCTTCAACTTTTATATAAGCTTGATGTTCATCAGTTTTATTTGTTCCCATGCTTACGCAGAAGCAGTTTTCAAAGCTTTCACTACATCCTATAAGAACAAATTTTGTTCTCTCTCTAAGAGCTTTATAATATGGATCTTCGAAACCATTTCTTAAATATATATCATCAATTCTTCTTACAGAATGCATGTCGCAGCTTCTCAAGAAAATTATTGCTCCTTTTTCCTCTTGCTTTGGCTCTATCCATTCATCTTCTGTAAAGTAAAACAAAGTTTGAGTGATTGGAAGTAATACTTCCTTATATGAAAAATCTGATTTTTTATCAAATACAACTTCATTAATGTCACTTATTTCGCCATATCTAACTACGTCTGTATCTGAATAACTTCCTTTTCCTTCAAATACCTTTGGCGCAAATATCTTATATTCTTCTGAAAGCTTTTCTAAATACTCATTATAACTTTCTACAGTCATCTTAAATCCCATAATAGCACCTCTTATTTTTCTCTAGATATTAAGTAGTAAGGTATTGCTAATATTACAGCACCACCAACAATATTGCCTAAAGTTACAAATGTTAAATTATGAACAAAACCACTTAAGCTTACAGTAGCTGGATGTGGAATAAATAGACCTATTGATAAAAGTGTCATGTTAGCTATGCTATGTTCAAAACCTGCTGTTATAAACACAAATAAGCACCAAAAGATCATAACAAGCTTTCCTATTTCTTCCTTCATCTTGAAAGAGCACCAAACTGCAAGACATACCAACACATTACATAGAATTCCTCTAACAAAAAGTTCTTGACTTGATAAATTCATCTTAGTGGTAGTTGCACTTAATATGAACTTTCCAACTGGTCCTGAAGCTAGTCCAGCAGAATAGAACAAGAAAGCACCAAACACTGAACCTGCAAGATTACCTATAAAACTTACAACCCATACTAGTATAACGTCTAACCATGAAACGGTTTTCTTTAAAGCACCGATTGTCATTACAAAGTTATTTCCTGTAAATAATTCCGATCCAGCAAAAACAACTAATGAAAGTGCTACACCAAAGGATGCTCCCATAGCAATCTTTGTAGCTGGTGAGTTTGCTGCTGAAAGTAATCCACCTACAGTAAATATAAGCATTATACCTAATCCTACGTACAAGCCTGCAAAAGCTGATGATAATAAATAACCAACCTTATTCTTTCTTAATAATTCACTTTTCCCTTTTGCCGCCTGGGCAACTTTGTTAATTTCTTCACTAAACATAATAAATCCCTCCCGTATATCATTAGTTTACTAAAAAAAATAAAAGTAGACTGTGATAAACATCACAGTCTACTCAAAAACTTTTTAAGAGCATCTTTGATTCTTTTAAATCTTTCAAATATGATTTTTGGTATAATACCCATACACTCTACAACTATATTAAATTACTCGAAGCCTCATACTTGAATTTGCCTTAATATTCGACTAACTTGCTTTTACATCACTTTGGTTTCCATTCCTTATTCACCTTAACTCCAAATAAAATATATAACCCTCTCTCGTACTTGGTCGAATCATAACTAAATTCAAGTGGTATGTCATTAGTATGCCATATAGCATCTATGCATACAATCAAAAGGATATTTAATATCCGATTAGTATCGTGATTAAACTCCCCTACCTGTTTTTCTTATCTATCAAACTGCCACTGCTATCGGTAACATATTCTACTACTAATCATAAAATATAAGTGATGAGGATTTTAATCCGCAGCAAAAATCATAGGAGTGTTTTAATGTATAACAACCAATTTTTTTATTGCCCCAATAGTATACCATATACTATTGACCCGTTTTCAAATGAAAATATGAGAGACTTTGAGAGTTATGATGATATTGAATACTATCGCTTCTTGAATATTTTAATGTATAACAGCCAATTTTTTTATTACCCCAATAGTATACAATATACTATTAGCCCGTTTTCAAATGAACATATGAGAAACTTTGAGGATTATGATGATATTGAATACTATCGCTTCTTTGATGAAGAAGGTTATATCGATGATACTAGAGCTCCTCAGCAGGAAATAAACAGAATATTAGTATTACTAAATCTCCAGATGCCTAATCTCAGCAGAAACCTTCAAAGATGGGTAAATCCAGTATTAATAAATACCTACTTCAGGATTGCCATAGCCTACACAATAAATAACGCCCCAATCCACACCGGAAATATAAATCAAAGAACAAATGCTATATTTAACAGTTTTAGGAGAAGTAATGCTTGGATATTTGTTGCTCTTCTTGCCGCTGGCGTACCTAATAGCGTAATAAATAGCACCTTTAGAGATGTAATACAATTTACTCTAAGAAATATAAGCGCAGCACCTGGTCCTGGTCCACAAGATAGATGGAGTCAGTGGGAGTCCCTAGGCGGGATTTTATCTTTTGGACCTGCTACTTCCTCTTGGGCACCTAACAGACTCGATACCTTTGCAATAGGAAGCAATAGTGCTTTATATCATAAATGGTGGAATGGCTCCAGCTGGAGTAATTGGCAAAGCCTTGATGGAATATTAACCTCTGCACCTGCTGCTGTTTCCTGGGGAAACAACAGAATTGATATATTTGCTAGAGGTACTGATAATTCAATGTGGCATATATTCTGGAACGGTACTCGCTGGAGTGATTGGGAAAGCCTTGGTGGAGAACTAACCTCCGCACCTGCTGCTGCTTCTTGGGCACCTAATAGGCTTGATACTTTTGTTAGAGGTGCTGACAATGCTCTTTGGCACAAATGGTGGGATGGCTCACGCTGGAGCGACTGGGAAAGCCTTGGAGGAGCACTGACCTCATCACCTGCTGCTGTTTCTTGGGGAAATAATAGAATTGATGTATTTGGCAGAGGCACTGATAACGCCCTATGGCACATATTCTGGAACGGTTCTGCCTGGAGTGATTGGGAAAACCTTGGTGGCACATTAACTTCAGCGCCTGCAGTTTCTTCTAGAGCAAGCAACATGCTAGAGGTATTTGCAAGAGGTCAAAATAATCAATTAATGACAATGTCTTGGAATGGTTCTCGCTGGAGTAATTGGAGTGATATTGGAGGAACTATAACCTCTGATCCCGCTGCTGTTTCCTGGGGACCAAATAGAACTGATGTATTCGCTAGAGGCACAGACAATGCAATGTGGCATATTTGGAGAAGTTAAATACATTTCAATAATACAATAGTATAAAGTAATGCTGCAATTTTATTAGTCTAGGTGATATAATTAGGAAAGTGGCAAAATAATTCACTTCCGTTTAAATACAAAAAGAACCCTTGAAAATCAAGGGTTCCTCTTAAATATCTATGTATACTAGCTTTCAGTATAGCTTGATATTGTGTCTTGTGTTACATTGATTGCATTGTTAACAGCATCTAAAGATCTTTGGATCTTTTGTCTGTTTTGATCCTTTTCAACTGTGTTTAAAGCATCTTGAAGATGTTGTTTGCAGTGATTTAACTCATCAAAAGTTGTTTGTACGTTTTGTTTTGCATTTGCCATTGGAATTCCCTCCTTTATATTTTATTGAGGCTTACCGTGAAAGATAATATATATTTTTAAAGCCTACTTTTGAACGGTATTATTATGTGCAGTTGAAACTAAAAAAATTCTCTTTTTAATTTTTAAATGAATTTTAAGTTTTTTATAAAACTCGTTATAGCCTTGTAGAAGTGACATCTTAATTTCAACACAGTATTTAAACATAATTTAAATTTAAATTTATGTTATTGTGTATCTTTCCTCTAAACTCTGATAAAATGGATTTATATTTTCTTTAAGAAGGGATATTATGACTGAATTTAACTTTGATCACATTAAAAATTTAGAGATATTTGCTGGGCTTGACGATGCATTTTTATTAAAACTTTACACTGTTGGAAAAGTAAAAAAATTCGATAAAAATGCCCATGTATTTATGGATAAGGATATGGTTAACAATATATTTGTTGTTTTGAAGGGTAAGTTTTCCTTATACAAATTAAGTGAAAATGCTCAAAAGAAAGTTGTTTTTATCTTAGGAGAAGGAAAGATATTGAATGAAGTTATTTTAGATGACTTACCTGCTTCAATCTGCTGTGAGACCTTTGAAGAAGGATACCTTCTTGTATATGATAAGAAAACTTTTATAGATCTTATGGAAGAAAACTTTGCTTTCACTAAAAATGTTATAAACTCTTTAGCAAAAAAAGTTAGAAGACTTTATAGGCAGATGAAAAATACTACTCCTATAAAAATAGAGAAAAAATTGGCAGCAAAACTTTGGAAACTTTCAAAAGATTATGGCGTTTCTCATCCTTTAGGAACTTTGATTAATCTCAATGTATCAGTTACGTATCTTGCTGATATGTTTGGCAGTCAAAGAGAAACTATATCTAGAGCTTTAAAAAAATTACAAGAGTTAGACTTAATAATAGTGGAAAGCAAAAAACTCTTCATCCCTGATAGAGATAAACTTTCGAACTATTTTAAGGATATTTAATATTAGTCTATCATTTGATATAATAACCATTAGATAATATGAAAAGCTTATTTTTGAATTGTAGGTATTTTACATACTATATTCTTCAATTTTAATAATTAAATATTATATAATTAAGGAGATTAACTTATGAACGAGGGACAAGAAAGATTTTTAGGTTATATTTTAGAGAGAGTACAAGAAGACAAGGTTGAAGAAGCTAAAACATTACTTGCTGGAAATTTCCAAAAGCAAGCAGAAGGAACCTTCACTTTTGAAGACGCACAGCAATTTGGTGTAAAAATTCTTACTTTGCTTAAGCCTGAAAAAGTAGAAGAAGTTCAAGCAGTTATGAAACAATTTTCTCAAAATGTAGGTCATTAATAGTAATTAAACATAGTATTTATACAAAAAAATTGCTAATAGTTTTACACTATCAGCAATTTTTTTATATTATTTCAGTTTATTCTTAATCATTATTCAACTTTATATATACTCAAATTATTATATATAACATGATATTTAACTTAGTTTACTCTAAAAATTTTATAAATTATAAGTTTCCACAGATTGCCTCGGCAAATTCAGTGGTTGTAGCACTTCCACCTAAATCTCCTGTAAGCACTTTTCCTTCTAAGAACACCTTAGAAAGCGCAGCTTCTATCCTATCAGCATGCTCATATTCACCTATATGTCTAAGCATCATTATAGCAGATTGTATAAGTGCTGTTGGATTAGCTTTGTTTTGACCAGCTATATCAGGAGCACTTCCGTGAACAGCTTCAAACACTGCATAATCTCTGCCTATATTTGCTCCTGGTATTATACCAAGTCCGCCAACAAGGCCAGCACATAAGTCTGATAATATATCTCCATAAAGATTAGGCATAACCATAACATCATACTTTTGAGGATTTATTACTAAATTCATCGCTGCAGCATCTACAATTAAATCATTGAACTTAATTTCGGTGTTATTTTCAGCAACTTCTCTAGCAGTATTCAAGAACAATCCATCAGAAAGCTTCATTATATTTGCTTTATGAACTGCGGTTACTGTTGATCTCTTATTATCTTTAGCATATTTAAAAGCAAATTCCACAATTCTTTGTGATGCAGGTTTTGTTATAAGTTTTATGCTTTCAGCACCGTATTCACCGATTTTGTGTTCGATACCAGCATAAAGATCTTCTGTATTTTCTCTTACTATAACTAAGTCTATATCTGAATATCTTGATTCTATTCCTTTAAAGCTTTTAACTGGTCTAAGATTAACATAAAGATCAAGATTTTGCCTTAAAGTAACATTAACACTTTTAAAGCCTTTTCCTACAGGAGTTGTTATAGGTCCTTTTATTGCAATTTTATTTCTCTTAATAGCTTCAATAACATGATCTGGAAGTGGTGTGCCGTATTTTTCTATCTGTGCTTCTCCAGCCTGAACCTCTTCCCATTCTATTTCTACTCCTGATGCTTCTAACACCATCTTCATAGCATTACTAACTTCAGGTCCTATTCCGTCTCCAGGTATTAATGTTATCTTATGCATTCTCTGTACCTTCTTTCATTAATTCCTTAGTATAGTTAAGCTTTCCACCACTTAATAGTGTTTCTATTTCTCTTTGGGATAAATCTGCTACTACTGTAAAACTAGTTCCTTTAGTCTTATTTTCTACTTTAAGTTTTCCAGTATATATGTCTTTATCTATATTATTAATCACTAAATCATCTAAAAGTTCTAAAGTATCGTAGTCTGCTTCATTTTCAAAAGTCAATGGAAGTATACCGCTGTTAATTAGATTAGCTTTATGAATTCTTGCAAAACTCTTTACTATTACAGCTTTTACTCCTAAATATAACGGTGCTAAGGCAGCATGCTCTCTACTTGAACCTTGACCATAGTTATTACCACCAACTATAAATCCTCCATTGTACTCCTTAGCTCTTGCAGGGAAGTCAGTGTCTACTGTATTAAAGCAGAAATCTGCAAGATAAGGTACATTTGATCTATATGGAAGTAATTTTGAGTTTGAAGGCATGATATGATCTGTTGTTATATTATCAGAAACCTTTAGCAGATTCTTGCCTTCTAAAACATTCTTTAAAGCAACTCCATTTGGAAATGGCTTTATATTTGGTCCTCTTACAACTTCAACCTCTCCTGATGTCTCAGCTGGTTTTAATATCATAGAATCATCTAATATAAATCTTTCAGGAAGTTCTATATTTATATCAGTCTTTAATTCTCTTGGATCTGTAAGCACGCCTGTTATTGCACTTACAGCAGCAGTTTCTGGACTTACTAAATAAACCTTAGCTGTTAAAGTTCCACTTCTTCCATAAAAGTTTCTGTTGAAGGTTCTAAGTGAAACCCCTTCTGTTCCTGGAGCCTGCCCCATACCTATACATGGTCCACAGGAATTTTCAAGAATTCTTGCACCTGCACTTATGATATCACCTAAAGCTCCATTACGAGATATCATCTCCATAACTTGTCTTGAACCTGGCGCTATAACTAAGGACACATCAGGATGAATCTTTTTGCCTTTTAGTATCTTAGCTACCTTCATCAAATCTTCATAGGAAGAATTTGTACAGCTTCCAATAGCAACCTGGTCAACTTTAATCTTACCTATAGTTCTTATCTCTTCAACATTATCAGGACTATGTGGCTTTGCCGCAAGTGGCTCTAACTTTTCTAAATCTATAGTCACTTCTTCATCGTAGATAGCATCTTCGTCTGGTAGAAGTTCCTTCCATTCATTTTCTCTACCTTGGGCTTTAAAGTATTCAAAAGTCTTTTCATCACTTGGGAATATAGAAGTAGTTGCCCCAAGCTCAGCTCCCATGTTTGTAATAGTCGCTCTTTGAGGAACTGAAAGTGCTTTAACACCTTCTCCACCATACTCAAATACTCTCCCTACTCCGCCTTTTACCGTAAGTTTTCTTAAAACTTCAAGTATTACATCCTTTGCTGAAACCATAGGGGATAACTTACCAGTAAGGTTTATCTTACATACCTTTGGAGCGTTTATAAAATATGCTCCTCCCCCCATAGCAACTGCTACGTCAAGCCCACCAGCACCTATAGCTATCATACCTACTCCACCAGCTGTTGGAGTATGACTGTCAGAACCAATTAAAGTATCTCCAGGAGTCGAAAATCTTTCTAGGAAAACTTGATGGCATATTCCGTTACCTGGCTTTGAAAACAGTACTCCGTATTTTGCTGCAACAGTTTGTATATACTTATGATCATCAGCATTTTCAAAACCTTGTTGAAGCATATTATGATCAACAAAAGCTACAGATCTTTTTGTTTTTACTCTATCTATCCCCATTGCTTCCAATTGAAGATAAGTCATAGTTCCAGTAGAATCTTGAGTAAGTGTCTGATCTATCTTTATTCCAATTGGCTCACCTTGGATAAGCTCCCCTTCAACTAAATGCTTCTCTAAGATTTTATATACTAAATTTAATCCCATGTTTATTCCTCCTTGTTTTCACTATTATTGATATACTACTTTTCATTGCATTAAAGCTTCAAAAGCTCTCTTCATAATCTATAGATGACCTTTGAAATTACTTACCTGCTAAAGCACTATATCTTATCTCTTTGAATAGTCCTTATATAACTGTACAAGTTCTTTATCAAAAAGACTTCTTTTTAGCTTTACTGATAATTCTCTTACCATAACAAGAAGCTCATCAGCATCGTGTTGAGTTAACTCTATATCATACTCTTTAAATTTATTTACAATAGCAGCCTTACCAGAATGTTTCCCTATAACAATTTGTCTTTCTAAACCTACTTCTGAAGGTTCAAAAACTTCATAGTTTAATGGATTCTTAATTGCTCCATCTGCATGTATTCCTGATTCATGTGCAAACATATTAGAACCAACAATAGCTTTCCATGCAGGAAGTTCTCTGCCAGAAGCCTTAGCTACATATTCTGAGGCTTCTTTAAACATCTTTGTATCAACATTTACATCATATCCATAAACATGTTTTAATGCCATTAAAACTTCTTCTAAGGCTGCATTTCCAGCTCTTTCACCTAATCCGTTTACAGTAACCCCTAAATGAGTAGCACCACCGGCAAGTCCAGCTAACGCATTTGCTGTAGCCATACCAAAGTCATTATGAGTGTGCATTTCTATATCAAAGTCTGTGTTATCTCTTAAAAAGCTTATTTCTTGTTGTATCTTAGCTGGGTGCATTATACCCACAGTATCACAATATCTAAATCTATCTGCTCCTGCTTTTTTTGCTTCCTTTATGAACTGAACTAAGAATTCATTATCAGATCTTGAAGCATCTTCTCCATTAACTGACACATAAAGCCCATTTTTCTTAGCGAACTCAACTGCTTTAAGCATATTTTCAATAACCCATTCTCTAGAAGTCTGTAGCTTGTGCTGTATATGGATATCAGAAACTGATATAGAAATAGCTACTGCATCTACCCCACAGTCTATGGATTGCTCAATATCACTGATTACAGCTCTATTCCATGCCATTATACTTGACTTAAGTCCCTTTTTAACAATGGCTTTTATAGCCTGCTTTTCATCTCCACCCATAGTTGGAATACCAACCTCAAGCTGATCCACCCCTAGATCACTTAACATCTCAGCTATAGATATCTTTTCATGGTTTGCAAATACAACACCAGCAGTTTGTTCACCATCTCTTAGAGTTGTATCTACAATATAAATTTTCTTGCCCGTCTCTTTTTCAAAAACAGCCATTTTGAAGCCCCCTTTCATGATTACAAAATAAAATTAATTACATCCATACATAAATTATTATTTATAGTCTTTAGTTATAATCTTTTACGTATGGTTGCATACAAAAAACATTATAAATCATTCTATCATATTTATTTAAATAATACTATACTATTTATACTAAATTCATAATTATTTTATTAATTTTTTATATTATAAATGTAAACGTTGATTTATTATCACTAAACACAAAAATACCTTAACAATATGATAAATAAACTGCTATATTAATGGACAAAAAAAAGCTTTAACATAATGTTAAAGCTTCTTTTCCATATTCATTGCAAGTGTAAAATATTTTATTGCTTCTCTTACTTCACCTATCTCATGATACATATTTGCCATCTCTATGTATCTGCTATATCTTTGTGCGTAATTTCCAAACTTCATTAAAGAATCTATTGAAAGATTCATATACATCTCTGATTGTTCGTATAATCCTTTTTTCTGAAAAACAAATGCTTTTAAATAATAAGATCTTTCAATCAATCTTACATTATCGCATCCTATAGCAATATTTAAAGCTTCAGATGCCATTTCATCTGCAATTTCAAGCTCACCATTCTCAATATAAATAGTAATAGCTTTATTTAATAATTCACAATAAAAGTCCCTATTTTCTTTAGGTAGCATGTCCATAGCTTCACTAACTTCTTTTATGCCATTTTCCCTATCATCAATCTTAAAATAGGATTCTCCGTAAAAAAGTTTAGCTTTAACAAAATCCTTAGGGCTTTCCTTAAGAAAATCTACGGCTTTATTTATAAATTGGTTGCTTTCTAAGTTATTGAATCTTATAAGCAGACCGCCATATAAGCTTAAAATCTTCCCTTTAATTATTATGTCTTCTATTTTTTCATGCTTCTTAATATAATCCCTTAACAGATTATACGCTAAATCATCTTTTTTTAATTTCAAATAGCATTCTGCTTCAGAATAAGCTATTTCAGCCACAAAATCCTCTTTTGTAATTTGACGACTTATTCTTAATTTACTGTAATAAGCTAGTGCTTCATTGTATTCCTTATTGTCAAAAAAGTATTTTGCCATGTCTTTGTAAAATATATAAGTTTTATCTGTTAACTTTTGAGCTATTTCATAATATTGATTCATCATATCTTGTATTTTGTTATACTTCAGCTCTTCTAAATAATACGTAAAAAGAAGATGCATAAACTCAAAGGCTAAATCTGTATAATTATAGTATGTAGAATAGCTAACACATAACTTTAACTCTTCTTCATAATTATCATTTTTTAATCCTTGTTTTATCAATTTAAGATTACTTTCTAATTGATCTTTAACATCTTCATTTAAATAATTTATATCTAAATCCAGCTTCTTTGCCACAATTTCTAAAATCCAAGGCTCCGCCTTAACTTTTCCGTTCTCTATGCAACTCATCTTAGAAATAGATATATTCTCATCACATAACTCTTTTAAAGTTATTCCCTTATATATCCTAGCCCTTTTTATCTTTTCACCAGTTGATAAAATCTCCATTCCCCTCACCTATCAAAAAAACTAATTTCTAATTATGCCTAATTTTTTAAAGATCCCTACGCCTTCATCTAAAAATCTAGCTGCTTCAGTATCTTTCTTTTGATCTAAGTAGAATTTACCGAGCATTACAGCAATCTCTCCTGCTTTTTTTAAATTCTCACTATCTTGTGATACCTTAAAGGTATCTAACAAAACTGATTCAGCTTCTAAATAACTTTCTTTTATGATTAATACTCTGAACTTAATTAACATAAATTCAATAATATCTGAATAGTTACTTGGATCTAGGTTATCTTCAATATCCTTCATAACAGAGGTACAACTTGCAATATCTTTTAATTTTATATAATTTTCACAAATATTAATCAAAGTTTCTGGAAGTCTACTATCCTTATTCTTCTCCCTTAGCTCTTTTGCTATCTCATAATGCTTAAAGGATTCTTCTAAGTTCTCAAACTGATAGAAAAGTCTACCTAAATTATTTTCTATGTAAGAAACATTTTCTAAATCTTGTAGGTTTTTATAAACCTCTAAAGTTTTCTTAGAATATTTTATAGCGTTAGCTAAATCACCATTTTTGTTGTACTCTTCAGATATTAATAATAGTGTCTTTGCATACTTTTTTTGATCATATATTTGTTCAAATTTTTGTTTAGCAAGGAATGCATAGTTCATTGAATTTTTAACATCTTCTAGCTTAAAATACGTCTTTGAAATAGTAAAATATATCTCTCCAAGCAAGAAGTCATCACCAACACTTCGATCTATATATAATTTTTCTGCTTGTTTAAGATATGATGTAGCAGAATGGTAAGCTTTTAGTTCAAGAGTTATCTTACCTAAATACAAGAAAGTTTGTACCATTTCTTCAAAATTATTATTTTTTATAAAGATAACATTTGCTGAAAGAAAAAACTGTTGTGCTGAAACATTTTCTCCTTTTGCCATATAAATTTTAGCTCTCAAATATAGATTTCTAGCCTTTCTATACTCAAGGCTATACTTTTCTGCATAATAAAGTGAATTTTCTATATATCTTTCTGCTGTAATTGTATCATTGTCTAATATATATGATTCTGCCACTTGCTCAAAATAAGTACATATATTTTCTGCTTGAGTTTCTTCTGATTCCATTAAATATTCTACGGAAGTTTTTAATGTTGCAGCAAGATATTCAAGTAAATCCATTGATGGATTTGATCTTCCTGACTCAACAAGACTTATCTGACCTGGTGTTATTCTATCACCAGCTAAATCCTTTAAAGTCATATCCAATTCTTTTCTTCTTCTTTTTATCTTTTCCCCTAGTGAAAGAATCTCCATACACACTCTTCCTTTTTCCTTAATTATGTAATTTTTTTAGATTTAAAATTATAATTTATTATATCACATAATTCAGCTAATAAAATCAAAACATTACAAACTTCTTCTAATTTTTATTTTATTCTCTACTTTTTCTAAAAAATTTTGTAATATTATATATTTTTATCATCATTTATTAATTATTGTAATAACTTTATTAAAAATTTGTTGTTACTTTAATCCTTAATTTACATTAATTATGGTTATGGAATTTAAATTTAACACATCTTCTAAAGTTATTCTTAAACAATATCCTAAATTATTTTCAAACAAAAATACTCGAGGAATAGTCCTCGAGTATTTTTATTTGAAGAAACCCATCATTCCATCTGCTCTTTCTTCAGCAAGATTCATAACCATTCTTCCTGCTCTTTTTAGAGACTTTTGTGTTTTTCTATCTAGTTGAGGCATTATCATCATTCCAACTGCTGCTCCAACTATTGCTCCAGTAGTTACACCACTCATAAATCTTCCCATTGTTTTGCACCTCTTTTTAATAAATTTTCATTTATATTTTGTGCATTTATTTTAAAAATATAAGCTCCAATTTATACCTATAAAAACCGTTAATTTAATATATTAAGCTTTATTAAAATGTTTTAAATAAATATTCTTTGCGTACTCTAAAACTTCACTACGTTTATTTTCTGGAAGGGCTTCTAATATATCATTAATTGAATCAGGTATTTTTATATCAACAGTATCTTGCCCTAAGCTTTCATCTTCAATTAAAATATTATCTGCATACTTTGGTGCAACTTTTTCTATTTCATATTTTACATTGCTATTTAAGACTATTAATTTGTTGCTTGATAACCACTTCTCAACTACTTTTTCAGAAGTTATTCCTAATTGTTCCTTACATTTTTCATCTACTAATTCATTAAAAAAATCTCCCGTATGACTATCAACTTTAACAAAAATAACTTCTATACCCTTGTTCATAAATTCATTCATCTTTTCATAATATTGCTTTGATGATTCATCTTTTCTTTCCCAGAACCCAGTGGCATGATAACAAATTCCTGCATAGTCATGAAAAATAACTAACTTTTTTTCTCCTGAAAGTAAAGCATACTCTGTAGCTTTTACTGCTGCTTCTAGCTCACCAGCTATTTGTCTTATATTTTTTTCTGAATTACTTTTACCTACTCCACTACCTATGTATTGAACAACATCATTTCTGACAGCTACCACCCCGTAAGCATATTCTTCTGTACTCACATTGTAGCTTCCATCAACATATGCATGAAGGCAGTCTAATGGATAATTATCTTCACCTTTTTTTAGTATATTCCCTTGTTCCTTTAAAAAGGCTTTTGCCTCTTCTATACTTTCGAAACTTTTATATTTTGCTCCCTTTACGCCCTTCACCAACTTTAAGCACTGATCCCAGGTGTTCACTATCAAATCTTGCACTTTTTCATTTTTATTAAAATCAAAACCTTCTTTGATCGCATATACTTTTTTGCCCATATGTAGCCTCGCTTTTCTTTGTTTTAGAATTTCTCTAAGGACTTTAAACTTCAACTAGTTGATTAATTGCACTATAAACTTTCTCTATGTTTTTAGCAGCAGTATATCTTGTTAAGTACTCAGCAGAACTTCTCAATACATCTATAAATTCATTTTTACCTTGCCAGTTTTCTAGTATTACTTCTAGAGGAACATCTTCTACTATTCTATTAATAGCAAAAAATACTGCTCCAAGATCATCAATACCTCCAACAAAAGGTATCTTATCAGGTAAGATATCAAAAGGTAACGTTATATATGCCATAGAAGATATTAGCACAACCTTAGTCTTTTTAGCTACTCTTTTATCCTTCAATAACCTATACACTAAAGCAACTATGTCAGGTATTATAAATAAATAATCTGAATATTTCTTTAACCTCTTTGGTATCTTCTCAGAAACTTTTTCTCTTGTATCAGAATAGCCATCTTTAACCTTCTGAACGTCAATTAATGCAACTTCCTCTTTTGGTACTTCTTCCTCTAATTTTTCTGTAATTACCTCAGGTGCTTCCCCTATTCTTTTTAAATCTATAGTTGCAGAATCTATATCAGCTAATATGAACCCTTCTTTCAAGCAGAGGTTTCCTACGTTCAAATTTAAAAAAGGAACCAGTTTTAATATACTATTTATATCAATTTTAATTATATCTTTTTCAGCCGCTATGCCCATGTGCTTAAAATTCTTCAAACTAAGCTTCAAAGCAAAATTCTTGATAAATTTTAATATCCCAACCTTCATTATCTTCACGCGTGATATGTTCAGTGTAAGTATGTTATTATGTATGCTTACTATCTCAACTTGCCCTTTAAACTTTATGTTTACTAATTTTTTAAAGTTTCCCTCTACTTCTATAGTATCCCAAATTTTTATATTCTCAAAACTCAAACCATCAACTTTTACAAAATCATTTAAAATAGACATGACATCTTGTCCACTTAATCTAGCTGTAACTTGAGAAACATGCATATGCTCTCCCCCTCTTAACCTAATATTTATATAAATACATTCATCTATTGAGTATACATTATTTGCTATATTTTTTAAAGCCAAAACATCCATAACTTACATTGGCAAAAGTTATGATTTTGATTAGACAGTTAAATTTAAAAAAGTATAATTTAAATTATGATAAATGTTTTAAAGTAGGGGGATGCAAATGAATAAATTAAAAAACAAGATGATTATTGTTCCTATATTAACTGCAATAATGTCTTTATCTGCGTTAATATTCTATACCTATTATCTACCTACTACAAAGGTAGAAAAAAACTATTCCGAATTTGTAAAGGATTTGGACTCAAATGTAATATCAAATGTACAGATTAATGATTCATCTAAATTGACTGTATACCTTAAAACTGGAGAAAGCTATATAGTTGAGAATCCAGACAGTCCAAATTTGAAAGAAAGCCTACTTACAAAAGGAGTTAAAGTTAAGAGCTCTGTAGCAGCTCCAATACAAAAAACAATTCCTTCTGTTATATTGACTATTTCAGTTTTTTCTATAATCTATATGGCAGTTTATAGTGGACGTGCTTCCACTTCTTCTATGACAGTAGTTGATGGTGCTGATGTAAAAGACAGCGAAAAAAAGGGATTCAGTTTTGAATCTATGGCTGGAAATGAAGAAGCTAAGGAAAGCGTTCAAGATATAGTTGATTTTCTTAAAAATCCTGAGAAGTATAAAAAGTATGGTGCTAGATTACCTAAGGGTATAATACTTTATGGTGAACCAGGTACAGGTAAAACTTTACTTGCTAAAGCTGTTGCAGGTGAAGCTGGAGTTCCTTTCTATGCAGTCAGCGGTTCTGATTTCGTACAGATGTATGTAGGTGTTGGTGCTGCTAGAATAAGAAGTTTATTTAAAAAAGCTAGAGCTAACGGAAAAGCAGTAATCTTTATAGACGAAATAGATGCAATCGGAAAAAGAAGAGATGGGGGGAAGACATCAGGCGGAAATGATGAACGTGACCAGACTCTTAATGCTCTTCTAACAGAAATGTCCGGCTTTGGTGAACAAGAAGGTATAGTAATTATGGCAGCAACAAATAGATTAGATATCTTAGACTCTGCATTATTAAGACCAGGTAGATTCGATAGACACGTTGAGGTAATTTTACCTGATGTAAATGCAAGAGAAAAAATTCTTAATCTTTATTTTAAAAATAAACCTATTAACAACATTGATGTTAGAGATTGGGCCAATAAGACAACTTACTTCTCTGGAGCTAAGTTAGAAAGTTTAGTAAATGAAGCTGCAATACTAGCTGCAAAGGAAGATTCCACCTACATAACTGAAGAACATATGGATAAAGCTTTCTCAATAGTAATTGCTGGTCATGAAAAAAATGATAGAAGCTCAATTAGAGATATAGATAGAAAGATAACTGCGTATCATGAATCAGGACATGCTATAGTTTCACTTATAAAACTTCCTGAAGAAAAGATTTCAAAAGTTACTATAATCCCTACAACTAAGGGAGCTGGAGGATATACCCTTACAATACCAGAAGATTCAGCCTACAAAACCTATAGTTATTTAAGAAAAAGAATTATGGTATTACTTGGTGGAAGAGCAGCTGAGGAAATTATCTTTGGTAGTGAAAATATAACTACAGGAGCTTATAGTGATATAAGTCATTCAACAAGTCTTGCTAAAGATATGATATCAGAGTATGGGATGGGTAAAAACCTTGGATTACTGAAAATATCAAGCTTAGGTGATTTATCAAATTCTTGTGGAACCTCAGTTATAGAAGAATGTAAAGCTATGATAGATGAATTATATGATGAGACAAAAGAACTTCTACTTGCAAATATTGATAAACTTCATAGCATGTCTCAGCATCTTCTTAGCGATGAAACTCTATATACAGAAGATCTTCATCGTGAAATGACTAATTAATAATTATACTAGGTCTAATTTAATATAATTATAGTAGTTCATTTTAATTACTTTAGTTTATACCTAAGAAACATAAAGCAAAAGACTCTCGATTTTAGTATATCGGGAGTCTTTTTGTTTAATTAATTCTTTGCGTAAGCTCATTAAAGCATCGGATGTATGACCACTTAATTTCAACACAGTGCTATAGCAACACTTAATTAAAAAAGAGAGTTCTAATTATTAGCTTGTTCTAATTTATTTTGCTTCAAATACTCTATACTTGTTGTTGTCTAAATTTCTTGTTATCGTATAGTAGGAAAGATACAACTAAACCACCAAGCAGTCCCCCAAAATGTGCAAAGTTATCTATATTACGTGAAGAAAGTCCTATTATTATATTCATTCCTATAACTGTAGCTATTTCAGTTAAAAAATTCTTTCCTATTCTGTTTCTTTCTTTCAAACCAAAAACTACAGCCGCACCAAATAGACCAAATATTGCTCCTGAGGCACCAACAGAAACATTAGGCGAAAAAATATAACTTGTTGTAGTTGATAAAATTCCTGCTAAAAAGTATATCAGTAAGTATTTCCACTTACCGTATATATTCTCGATTAGATTTCCCAATGAATATAATGCATACATATTAAATGCTATATGAATTATACCTCCGTGTAAAAACATTGCAGTTATAAGTCTATAATATTGACCTGCTTGAATTAATTCATTTTGTTTTGCTCCAAAGTATACAAGTACTGATGTCTCTATATCACCAAAATTTCCTGAAACTAGTGCTGTTATTAAAAACATTACCACATTAATTCCAATAAGACCAAAGGTTATCTTTGATTTACCTTCTAAGGATATCTTTTTTGTCCCTCTTTCTGTCATGTCTTTTATGCAATTATATACAAACTCTCCATTTCGCTCATAATGTGTAACACCGTTTATTCTTCTATCATAAATAACTCTGGAATAAAACATCTGGTTTTCTGTTCCACTATAATTGCCTTCAGTAAGGACTACATTAACCAAAGCGAATTCTTGCCATTTTTCTCTAAGATAATAACCTGCGTATTCTGCGGATACTGTTTCATTTTTTTCTTCTGAAACAATTACCGCATAAACTCCCCCCTGTATATCTCTTAACGCAATCCATCTTTTTTCCTCTAGTGGATTGCAGTAATATTCTTCTATAAAGAATCCCTGCTCCTTTACCAAAAACTGTAGTATTGAATTTTCATTAACTTTCATAGCCTTCTCCATATTTATTATTTATAAAAAGGACTGCCTAAGCAATCCTTTTTATAGTAAATTCTATATTAGCTCATCAAGCATATCTAAAAGTTCATTAAATCTATCTATTGTAGCTTCAAGTGGTGCTGGGGTTGTCATATCAACTCCGGCCTTCTTTAGAACATTTATTGGATAATCAGATCCACCAGACTTTAAGAAACCTTTATATTTTTCTACAGCTTCTTCTCCGTTTTCTAGTATTGCCTTAGCAAAAGCAGATGCAGCTGCATAACCAGTAGCATACTGATATACATAGAAGTCTCTATAAAAATGTGGTATCCTTGACCATTCACTATCAATTTCTTCATCTACAACCATATCTGATCCAAAATATTTTGTATTAAGATCATGCCATATACCATTAAGTTCTTTAGGACTCAATGCTTCACCTTGCTCAATAAGTTCATGGGTCTTTAGCTCAAATTCTGCAAACATAAGTTGTCTGAATACCGTAGCTCTTATTTGTTCTAATTCTTGATTCACAAGATATAGTTTTCTTTTTTTATCTTGTTCCTTATCTATCAAATGATGTATAAGAATTATCTCATTAGTTGTAGATGCTACTTCAGCACAGAATAATGTGTAGTTTGAGTAAATGTATGGCTGATTTTTTGATGAATAATAAGTATGAATTGAGTGTCCCATCTCATGTGCAAGTGTTGAAACATCATTTAGTGAGAAGTTATAGTTTAAAAGTACATATGGCATTGTATCGTACGCCCCACTTGAATAAGCGCCGCCTCTCTTACCTTTGTTCTCAAAAACATCAATCCAACCACTTTCTATTCCTTCTGAGAATATCCCTAAATACTCTACTCCTAAAGGATTTAGACCTTCTGTTACCATCTCTACTGCTTTATCATACTCAATATGTTCTTTTTCTATATCTACAACAGGAACATATAAATCAAACATATGAATTTCATCTAAAGACAAAAGCTTTTTCTTTAAAGTTACATATCTATGCAAAGATTTTAAGTTGTCATTCATTGTTTCCACAGAATTTGTATATACTTCTAACGGAATATCATTTGGACCTAATGAAGCCTCTAGAGAGTTTGTATACTTTCTTACTCTTGCGTTAAAAATAAAATTCTTTATGGATGCTGTTAATGAAGCAGATAGAGTATTTTCTAAGTTTTTATATTCTTTAAATAAAGCTTTAAATGCCGCTTCTCTGACACTTCTGTCTTTACTTCTTATAAAACCTGAATAATTCCCTTCTGTAAGCTCCACATCATTGCCGTCTTCATCTTTAATAACGGAAAATTTCATATCAGCATTGGTAAGCATGTTGTGAATATTAGATGGTGCATCTAGGCAATCTGATACTGACGCTAGCAATTCTTCCATTTCTTTTGTAAGTATATGTGGTTTCTCCTTCAAGATACTCTTTAACAAGAAATCATAAACCTTTAATTCAGTATTTTCTTGTAGAAATCTTTCTATAGTACCATCTGGAAGAGCTAAAATTTCTGGTTCGAAAAAGGCAACATAACTAGCAAGTTCAGCGAAATAAGAATCTATTTTACTTCTAATTATCTGAAACTCAGGATTTGAAGTATCTTCATCAGACCTTAAGTGAGCATATACCATTAATTTTTCTGCTTTCCTTACGATCTTCTCATTAAGCTTTAGAAAAGTTTCTAAAACCTTACTATCCCCTAATTTGCCTTCATACTTTCTTGTCTCTAAAGCTTCTTCTTTTAAACTTTTAAAATCAGCTTCCCACTGCTCTGTGCTATTATATATCTTTTCTACTTTCCATTTGTATTTTAAGTCTATCTCTTCTCTTTTTTTAAGACTTTTCACTTCAGCCATTTCTCATTCTCCTCTCATTAATTTCAAATAAAAATCACTTCATATGATATATTTAACTTTTACCTTCAAAGTTATTATAAAAATATGTTAGATGTCATTTATCTATTTATATTCATCTTCCTTATCTTTAATATCCTCAAAAACTTTTTCTATTTTCTCCTTTATAATAGAGCATAATTCATTAATAATAGCTCTAGTCTCCTCATGCTCAGTATCATATGGGAATCTTACTACCCAAGTTGGATTATATTCTTCATCCTCTTCTTTTATTTTATAACCAAGTTCTTCAAAAGCTTCTATCTCAAAAAGATCGTATATAGCTGAATACTCCCATTCTTCCACATCTCTCTTTGTATCAAAATATAAACTTACTTCATTATCTATACAATATAATTTTGTAACGTAAACAGCACCTTCATTTACTGAGTAGCTACCTAACTCACTTAATATATTTCCTGTTTCCTTATCTTTTTCTATAAGTACTAATGATGAAAAATCCATAATGCCCATCCTTTCAATCTGTAAAAAATTATAAGTATATTATATTGTTATAATAACCATATTTTCAAGTATTCTTATACATTTTATTTTAATAATAGATTTATTTTATCCATAGCATTTAGAATATATGAAATATTAATCAATAAGCTTTATTTATTTTACATAATTTGGTAATATATTTTTATTGCACATCTTTTAGATTTCAGATTGAATTGTTTCATCTTTAAGAATACTGTTCAAATTGTTAAAGCAATGCATAAATACTATATCATAGGCAAGCATTTAGAATTTTAAAAATTTAGATACTTAAGGAGCTATCATATGGAAAGTATAATTACAATGAAAAATAAAAAAAGATTAACTAACAAGTTTAGATTTGCAAGAGTAGCTTTAATTTCAGCCATAGTAATTTCTATAATTTCTTTGATAAACATAAATATTACTAATTCTAAATGTAAGGATCTTAATTATGCTACTAATCACTATATGACTACAGGAATATTTAATAAAAATAAAGTTCTTACCGTAAATGGAATGAACCTCTTATTTTCTGATGATAATAAAGCTATAGTGGAAGTTGAAGGTTTATATTACCAATCCCCACACATAAGAAAAAAATATCAACTTTCTCTATCTAAAACTAAAGGCAACATGTGGAAATTAGATAATGTAAAGGATATTTCATCTTTAACAGCTAAAAATAATTAGTTTTTATAAAACTAAATGTATTTATCTTGTCCTTTTGTTGCAAACCATTTGCATTTAGTTGTATAATAAAGTTTAGATTATAAAACGGAGCTGATAAATTTGATAAAAGTTAAAGATTTATGTTTTTCATATACAGGTAAAGAACCTTATATATTAAATAACATTAATTTACATATTCCAAAAGGAGCCTTTGTTTCAGTAATAGGTCCTAATGGTAGTTCTAAAACTACTTTGGTTAAATTAATGTTAAACCAATTATCACCTAATAAAGGCAAAGTAGAACTTAATACAAGTAAAATAGGTTATGTTCCACAAAAAGTTGATAGTTTTAACTCGCAGTTTACCATTACAGTTAAAGAAGTATTAGACTGCCATGCTAATGCTCTAAAGCTTAGGGATAAATCATCTATAAATAGATCTCTTGAGAAAGTTAACATGCTTCAGTATTGCAATAAACTTATTGGTGCCCTTTCCGGTGGACAGCAACAAAAGATTTTTATATCTAGAGCATTAATGGGAGAGCCTGAGCTATTATTTTTAGATGAATTGAGTACAGGAGTAGATCATTTATCTCAGAAAGAAATTTATGATTTAATAAGAAAACTTAATCAACAACATAAAATAACTGTAATTTCTGTAGAGCATAATTTAAGAATGGCAATTGATTATTCTACACACATTCTTGAGCTTTATGAAGGTTCAGCAACACTATATGATGTAGATCAATATAAAAAAATAATCAATGACAATAGAATTTACTTAGATAGGAAGGTAGAATAGCATGTTTGAGCTTGAGTTTATGAGAAATGCCTTTCTTGCAGGATTTATTATATCACTATTATGTCCTTGTATAGGTTTATTCTTAGTTTTAAAAAGATACTCTATGATTGGTGATACATTATCACATTCGTCTTTTGCTGGAGTAGCAATCGGATTAGTTTTTGGTTTTAACCCAATAATTACAGCATTTATTTTCACATCCGTATGCGCCATTGTTATAGAACTTTTAAGAGATTACTTTAAAAAGTATGCTGAACTTGTAATGTCTATAATTTTAACATTAAGTTTAGGTATAGCCATAGTATTAATAAGTAGCGGTAAAGCCAGTGCCAAAGTTAACAGTTATCTATTTGGAAGTATTTTAACTGTTTCTAAAAGCGACTTGTATCTTATAAGTATTATAGGATTGATATGCTTCGTAACAATAGCACTACTTTATAAGAAATTAATATATACAACCTTTGATGAAGAAGGTGCAAAAGTATCTGGAATCAATGTAAAATTGGTCAACTATATTTTTACATTAATTGTAGGTGCAACCATATCTGTTTCTATAAGAGTTATGGGAATATTAGTTATATCATCAATAATTGTAGTTCCTGTAGCTACAGCTATGCAGTTGAAAAAGGGTTTTTCAGTTACTTTGATACTCTCAATGATTTTTGGAGTTATCGATATTTTAGTAGGACTTATAACATCCTATTATTTTAATTCTGCTCCAGGTGGTACTATAGCCTTAACTTCAGTAGCTTTATTAATAATAATACTTATACTCTTTAAAAAAGAATGATTTATAGGATAAAGGTGTTTTATGAAGGAAAAAATTTTAGAAATACTAAAGGAAAATAAGGATTTCGTATCTGGAGAAACTATATGCAAAGAATTTGGAATAACAAGATCTGCAGTATGGAAATGCATAAAGTCTTTGAAGGAAGATGGATATAATATAGAGTCCTACACTAAAAAGGGATATAAGCTTGTATTCTCTCCAGACTATTTGAATAAATCAGAGCTAAAGCCTTATTTAAATAACAGTGACTTTGTTAAAGATATCTTATATTTTGACTCAATAGACTCTACCAATACCTATAGCAAAAAAATAGCCAACGAAGCCAGCGATGGTACTGTTGTTATCGCTGAAGAACAAACACTAGGTAAGGGCCGTTTTGATAGAGCATGGATATCCCCTAAATATAAAGGTATATGGTTTTCAATGATATTAAAGCCAGACATTGATCCAATCTTAGTTACTAGAATAACTCAAATTGCTGCTGCAGCAGTGCATTTAGCAATGCATAAACACAGATTTAAGACTATGATAAAATGGCCAAATGATATAATTCTTAACAATAAAAAAATTGGTGGAATTTTAATTGAGATGAGTTGTGAACTATCTCAAATTAATTATATAGTAATCGGTATAGGCATAAATGTGAATCTAGAATCGTCAGATTTTCCTGAAGAAGTTATAAACAAAGCCACTTCCCTTAGGATAGAAGGATCTAAAGTCGTTGATAGAAAAGTCCTTTTAGCAGATATACTTAATAATTTCGAAACACTTTACAAAGAATTTCTAATAACCGGCTCTGTACAAACCTCTTTAGAAATATGTAAATTAAACTCATCAGTTTTAGGAAAAGATATAAAGATAATACATAGAGGAAATGAAACTTTTGCGAAAGCAGTAGATCTAAATGAAGATGGGAACCTTATGGTTTCCTATGAAGATGGTAGTGTAAGACCTCTTTATTCCGGGGAAGTATCAATAAGAGGATTAGATGGGTATGTTTAAAATCCAAAGGGCTCACCTTGAGTCTCTTTGGATTTTTTATGCCTATTATATATAATCAAATTCACCGTATTTTCTAAATCTTCTATATCTAAACTCTAGCAGTTCTTCTTGTGTTTTTTCTTTTAAAACTTTAAGCTCTTTTACTAGGTTTTCCTTTATGCTTATACTCACAAAATCCACATCTTTTTGAGCACCACCAACAGGTTCCTTTATTATCTTATCGATGACACCCATTTTATATAGATCCAAAGATGTTATCTTCATAACTTCAGCAGCTTCCTTAGCTCTTTTTGAATCTTTCCACAATATAGATGCGAACCCTTCTGGTGAAAGAATTGAATATATTGAGTTTTCAAGCATCCATACTCTATCTGCTAAAGCTAAAGCAAGTGCACCACCGCTTCCACCTTCACCTATTATTATAGATATCATAGGAACATTCATGCCGGCCATCTCCATAAGGTTTTTTGCAATTGCTTCTCCTTGGCCTCTCTCTTCAGCTCCTACACCACAGAAAGCTCCTTTTGTATCTACTAGACATATTATAGGCCTATTGAACTTTTCAGCCATCTTCATATGTCTCAAAGCTTTCCTATATCCTTCTGGGTTTGGGCTTCCAAAATTTCTTTCTATATTTTCCTTAATATCTCTTCCTCTTTGAATGCCAATTATAGTAACCGGCTCACCATCTAACAGTCCTATACCGCTAACTATAGATTTGTCATCTCCAAAGGATCTATCTCCATGAAGCTCAACAAAAGAAGTAAATATTCTATCAATATAATCTAAAGCAGTTGGCCTATCAGCCATACGTGCTATCATTAATCTTTCCCATGCACTTAATACTTCACTCATAAAGTCACATCCTTATTTACATCCATGAAGCGAAAGAAGTACTGATAAAGTTTCCTTCATTTCTTCTCTCTTCACTATTTTATCAACAAAGCCATGTTCTAATAAAAACTCAGAAGTTTGAAACTCATCTGGAAGCTTTTGTTTTATGGTCTGTTCTATTACTCTTCTTCCTGCGAAACCTATAAGAGCTTTAGGTTCGGCCAAAATTATATCACCTAGACTAGCATAAGAAGCTGTAACTCCACCAGTTGTAGGATCTGTAATAACTGATATATATAATAAACCTGCCTCATCATGTCGCTTTAAAGCAGCACTTGTTTTCGCCATTTGCATTAGTGAAAGAATGCCTTCCTGCATTCTAGCTCCACCAGAACATGTAAAGATAATTACTGGTTCTTTTCTAGCTGTGGCAATCTCTATAGCTTGAGTTATCTTTTCCCCTACTACAGACCCCATACTACCCATCATAAAATTACTATCCATAACAGCTAATACTACATTTTTACCGTTAACCTTACCAAGACCAGTAGTTACCCCGTCAGTGATACCTGATTTTTCTTGACTCTCAATTAGCTTATCTTTGTATCCAGGAAAATTTAATGGATTTTTAGCTATCATTCCATAATTAAATTCCTTAAAAGTTCCTCTATCCATTATTGATGCAATTCTCTCATCTGCAGACATTCTAAAGTATCCACCACAGTGAGTGCAGATTTTATGATTTTCATCTATTTCTTTCTTGTATATTATCTTTCCACAGGAGTTACATTTAACCCACATTCCATCCGGAATTGCAGGTTGATTCTCCTCCTCTGCCTTACTTGTTTCTACATTCATAGGAACAGTAAAATATTTTTTCTTTTTAAACAATCCCATAAGCTTTCACCTATTATTTTATTATTTCCTTATTTATAAATCCGGTATCAAACTTTCCATCTATAAATTTCGGATGATTCAATATTTCTAATTGAAAGTCTATATTATTATCAATACCATCTATAGTGAATTCCCACAAGGCTCTTTTCATTTTTTCTATAGCTTCTTCTCTAGTTTTGCCGAAAACTATTAGTTTCGCTATCATAGAATCATAATGAGGTGGAATTACATATCCATTATACACTGCACTGTCAATTCTTACACCATTTCCTCCCGGCATAAAAAGAAATTCTATCTTTCCTGGAGAAGGGGCAAAGTTTCTATGTGGATTCTCGGCATTTATCCTACACTCAATAGCATGACCCTTTATCTCTAGGCTCTCTTGGGTAATTGAAAGTTGTTCTCCTGCTGCTATCTTGATTTGCTCTTTTACTAAATCAATACCTGTAACCATCTCAGTAACTGGATGCTCAACCTGTATTCTTGTATTCATTTCCATAAAGTAGAATCTTCCATTCTTATCAAGAAGGAATTCTATAGTTCCAGCATTTTTATAATCCACTGCTTTTGCAGCTTTTACTGCAGCATTTCCCATTCTATCTCTTAAGTCTTTATCTAAAACCACAGAAGGCGCTTCTTCTAAAACCTTTTGATTTCTTCTTTGAAGTGAACAGTCTCTTTCTCCTAGGTGAATTATGTTTCCGTGTTCATCACCTAATATCTGAAATTCTATATGTCTAGGATTTTCTATGAACTTTTCCATGTAAATCCTGTCATCTCCAAAGTTTACCTTTGCTTCACTTTTTGCTGTTTCATAGGCATTATCTAATTCTTCCCTTTTATGAACAATTCTAATACCTTTTCCGCCGCCACCAGCAGAAGCTTTTACCATAACAGGATATCCTATGTTTTCAGCACTATCATAAGCTTCTTCTAAAGTCTCTATGATACCTTCCGTTCCAGGAACTACTGGAACTCCAGCATCTATCATAACTTCTCTTGCTCTTGATTTGTCTCCCATCATTTCTATAGTACTAGGTGATGGTCCTATAAACTTAATATTACATTCTTCACACATTCTTGCAAATACTGAGTTTTCTGATAAAAATCCGAATCCTGGGTGAATAGCTTGCGCTCCTGTAAGTACTGCTGCACTGATTATATTGCCCATATTTAAATAGCTATCTTTAGATTTTGCAGGACCTATACAAACTGCTTCATCAGCAATTTGTGCATGAAGGGAATCTCTATCTGCTTCTGAGTAAACAGCTACAGTCTCTATTCCCATTTCTCTACATGCTCTTATTATTCTTACTGCTATTTCTCCTCTATTGGCTATAAGTATCTTTCTTATCATTTAATCACCTCAATTAAGGAATTAGTCTCCTATAGCGAACATAAACTCGCCTTCAACAGCCTTTTCATCGCCTACGTATGCTATGCCTTTTCCTACACCTGCTGGTCCTTTTGCTTTAATTATCTCAACTTCTAGTCTTAAAGTGTCTCCAGGAACTACCTGTCTTCTGAATTTTACTTTATCAATTCTTCCGAAGAAAGCTATTTTCCCCTTATTCTCTTCTAATGAAAGCATTGCTACAGCTCCAGTTTGAGCTAAAGCTTCTATTATCAAAACCCCTGGCATAACTGGATGACCTGGGAAGTGACCTTGAAAAAAGTTTTCATTACCTGTCACATTTTTAATAGCTACAGCTCTCTTTCCTTCTTCAAGCTCTAAAACTCTATCTATTAATAGAAATGGATATCTATGTGGAATTATTTCTTGTATTTGCTTTATATCTAGCATATAAATCAACTCCTATTATTTAATTCTGAACAACTTCTGACCGTATTCTACCATCTGTTCGTTAGAAACTAGTACTTCAACAATTTCTCCATCCACTTCACTTTGTATTTCGTTCATAATCTTCATAGCTTCTATGATACAAAGTACATCGCCTTTTTTAACTTTGTCTCCAACATTCACAAAAGCTGGCTTCTCACTACCTGCTGAAGCGTAAAAAGTTCCTACTATTGGAGAATTTACGTATGTTCCGCCTTTAACTTCTACTTCTTCAACAACCTTTTCTGTCTTGCTTTCTGATATATATTCTAATTTGCTAGCTTCAACAGCTTTTATTTCCTTTGTTGTAGTTGTTTTTGGAGCACTCACATTATTATCTTTACTCATCTTAAGAGAAACTCCGTCAAACTCCATTTCGAAGTTTGTAAGATCAGAAGAATTGATTATTCCAATCAATTCTTTAATTGAAGCATAATCCATAAAACATTACCTCTCAGTCCATTTTTTAAATAGAAGTACACCATTATGACCGCCAAATCCTAAGGAATTTGAAAGTACATATTTAACTTCTTGATTTCTTCCTGTATTCACTACATAATCTAAATCACAGTCTTCATCAGCATTTTCATAACCAATTGTAGCTGGTATATAGTTTTCTTCTACTGCCTTAATTGCCACTATAGCTTCTATTGCTCCAGCTGCTCCTAAAAGGTGACCAGTCATTGATTTCGTTGAACTAACTGGTACTTTATAAGCTTGCTCTCCAAATAGTCTTTTTATAGCTACTGTTTCAAATTTATCATTATATGGAGTACTTGTTCCATGAGCATTTATATAGCTTACTTCTTCTTTAGCAATGTTACCTTCTGTAATAGCAAGTTCCATAGCCCTAGCAGCACCTTCACCTTCAGGAGATGGTGAAGTCATATGATAAGCATCACAAGTGCTTCCATATCCAACTACTTCTCCATATATCTTTGCTCCTCTTGCTAGTGCATGATCTAATTCTTCAAGAATTAGTATTCCTGCACCTTCTCCCATAACAAAGCCTTCTCTATCTTTATCAAAAGGAATAGATGCTCTCTTAGGATTCTCATTTTTTGACAAAGCATTCATAGATGCAAATCCTGCTATACCAAGAGGTGTTATTGAAGCTTCAGCACCACCTGCTATCATTATATCACTATATCCAAATTTTATGTTTCTAAAAGCCTCACCTATAGAATTGGTAGCACTTGCACAAGCAGTTATTACTGAAGTACATATTCCCTTTGCACCAAATCTTATAGCGATATTACCTGCAGCCATGTTTGAAATTGACATTGGTATAAAAAACGGTGAAACTCTTGTAGGTCCTTTTTCATGAAGCTTTATAGTTTGTTCTTCTATAGTAGCAAGACCTCCTATACCTGAGCCAACGATAACTCCTAATCTTTCTTTATTAACTTTATCAAGATCCAATTTTGAATTTTCTACTGCTTGTTGTGCTGCAGCTAATGCAAATTGGCAGTATCTATCCATTCTTCTAACTTCTTTTCTGTCTATATATTCTTCAGGGATAAAATCTTTTACCTCTGCAGCAAGTTTTACTTTTTGTTCTGTAGTATCAAAAGCTTTTATTTCATTAACTCCACAAACGCCTTCTTTAATACCATTCCAAAAAGAGTCAACACTATTTCCTAAAGGAGTTATTGCTCCCATTCCCGTTACTACAACTCTTCTTTCCATCATTCCACCATCCTTACATAACCATTCCGCCATCAACATTTATAACCTGGCCAGTAATATAATTTGATAAATCGCTTACTAAGAATCCTACAAGATTAGCAACATCTTCTGTAGTACCTAATTTCTTTAAAGGAATTGAACTTAATGTAGCTTCCTTCACTTTATCTGATAATGCATCTGTCATATCTGTTTCTATAAACCCAGGTGCTACCGCATTACATGTTATACCTCTTGAAGCAAGTTCTCTAGCAACAGATTTAGTAAGCCCTATAACTCCTGCTTTTGACGCAGCATAATTTGCTTGACCTGCATTTCCAGTAATACCTACTACAGAAGTCAAGTTTACTATCTTACCACTTCTTTGCTTCATCATTATAGAAGATGCTGACCTTATTGTATTGAATGTACCTTTTAGATTTGTATTTATAACACTGTCAAAATCTTGATCTTTCATTCTCATTATTAGTCCATCTTTAGTTATTCCTGCATTGTTAACAAGTATATCTACAGAGCCAAACTCAGCGAATGCTGTCTTTATAAGCTTATCAGCGTCTTCACTGCTCGATATATCACATTGTACACCTATAGCATTTACACCAAATGCTTTTATTTCAGCTAAAACTTCGTCTATAGAGCTACTTCTATAGTTAACTACTATATTAGCTCCCATTTCAGCAAGCTTAATAGCAATAGCTTTCCCTATTCCTCTACTTCCTCCAGTAATTACTGCAGTTTTTCCCTTTAACATGAATTCACACCTTCCTATTAATTTAACTTGCTTAATCCGTCAATAGTTTTATCTAAAGATTTAATGTCTTCAACATTAAATATGTTTACATTTCTGCTTATCTTTCTAACAAAGCCACTAAGAGCGCGCCCTGGTCCAACTTCTATAAAGGTATCAACACCATCATTTATCATAAGTTTTATAGAATCTTCCCATTTTACTGAACTCATGACTTGTTCAACTAGTAAAGGCTTTACATCAGAAGTTGAATTTACATATTCAGCAGTAACATTACTAATAAGTGGAATACTTAGTTCATTTAATTCTATTTTATCCAATTCTCCAAATAATCTTTCACTTGCTGGTTTCATCATTGATGTATGAAAAGGACCACTTACAGTTAATGGAATAACTCTTTTTGCTCCTCTTTCAGATAATAAGGCACCGCACTTTTCAACAGCATCCTTTTCACCGGCAATAACTATTTGGTCTGGGCAGTTATAATTAGCTACTTCAACTACACCAAATTCTTTGCATTCGTTAACACATGAATTAAGAACCTCTTTATCCATACCAAGTACTGCAGACATAGCCCCTATACCTAGAGGTACAGCTTCCTGCATAAAGAATCCTCTTTTCTTAACTAAAGTTACTGCATCATTAAAGCTCATAGTTCCTGCTGCAACATGAGCTGAGTATTCACCTAAGCTAAGTCCAGCAACTACATCAAAGTTTATTCCTTTTTCTTGTATAACCTTAAGAGCAGCAATAGATGTAGTTAAAATAGCAGGTTGAGTATTTTCAGTTTTATTTAATTCTGTATTTGGGCCTTCAAAGCATATTGACTTAAGTGAAAATCCTAAGGCTTCATCAGCTTTATTAAATATGTCTCTTGCAACCTCATAATTATCATATAATTCTTTTCCCATTCCAACGTATTGTGCACCTTGGCCGGAAAATAATAATGCTATCTTCATCATATCCTCCTAGTTAAGCTTCGCTATAAGTTCATCATATTTTTCAAACATCTCTTTTATGATTTCTTCACAACTTTGTTCTTTTGATATCATACCAGCTATCTGTCCTGCCATGAACGAACCTTCGTCAGGATTTCCTTCAACAACAGCCTTAGCTAAAGCCCCACGTCCTAGTTCGTCATAAGCTTCAATTGGAGCATTTTCTTTTTCTAATGCCTCAAACTTTTTAGCAAGCTTATTTTTAATAACCTGAACTGGATGACCTGTAACCCTTCCAGTAACCATTGTATCTATATCCTTAGCCTTTATTACGATATCTTTATAGTTTTGATGTATCGTACACTCTTTAGCAACTAAAAATCTAGTACCTACCTGCACTCCCTTTGCACCAAGCATAGATACTGCTGCAATTCCTCTTCCATCACCAATACCACCTGCAGCTATTACTGGTATATTTACTGCATCCACTACTTGTGGTACTAAAGCCATAGTTGTAAGCTTACCTACATGACCACCAGATTCACAGCCTTCAGCAATAACAGCATCTGCACCACATCTTTCCATTCTCTTTGCCAATGCCACAGAAGGTACAACTGGAATAACCTTTATTCCGTTATTTTTCCACATCTCAACATATTTTCCAGGATTACCAGCTCCGGTAGTTACAACTTTTACACCTTCTTCGCAAACTACTCTAGCTAATTCATCTGCATTTGGGCTTAAAAGCATTATGTTTACTCCAAAAGGTTTATCCGTCAAAGTTTTTGCTTTTCTTATTTGCTCTCTAACATGTTCAACCGGTGCATTTGCTCCTGCAATTATACCAAGACCTCCAGCATTTGATACAGCAGATGCCAATGATGCATCCGCTACCCAAGCCATACCCCCTTGTAAAATAGGGTATTTTATATTTAGAAGTTCACAAATATCTGCCTTAATCATATTTTCCTCCTAAGGATTAAACTCTCTCTTCGATATAAGTAACTGCATCTCCAACTGTCTTTATAGCTTCTACATCTTCTATTTTTACATTGAATTCTTCTTCTAAGTCCATGATTATTTGGAATAAATCTAAAGAATCAGCACCTAAATCTTCTTGAAATGTAGTTTCTAATGTTATTACATCAGCGTCTACTCCTAATTGTTCTACTATTACCTCTTTTATTTTTTCTAATACCATTATTTTTTCCTCCTAATAATTTCATAATTTATATTTATCCGGCTATCTTTTAAAAATAAAGACACAATTTTTAAAAATCATCTTTTAGTACTATTAAAAAAAGATGACTGCTTTATTTTATTTTTGTTGAGCCAGTAAAATTGGCAAATTTTTTTAATTTAATATTAAAATTTTACAACTTGTTTATGCGTAAATTAATTCTACCACTGTAGGAATACAGATCCCCAAGTGAGACCTCCGCCAAAACCAACTAAAACTAACTTATCTCCCTGCTGAAGCAATCCATTTTTATTAGCTTCATCTAATGCCAAAGGAATAGATGCAGCTGATGTGTTACCATACTTATTTAGATTTACATAAAACTTTTCTTTAGGTAAGTCTAGTTTTTTAGCTGCAGAGTCCACGATTCTAAGATTAGCTTGGTGTGGGAATATTAATTTCACTTCATCTAGTGATGTTTCTGCTTTTGCTAACACTTCATTTACTGCTTGTGGAATCTTATTTACTGCAAATCTAAAGATCTCTTTACCATCCATATTTATATAGATTTCATCTTCTTGATTTTCATCTTCAATATATGGATTCTTAGGAACGAATTCTCCCGACGTAAGAGAACTTCTACCCAAAGTTCCATCGGATCCTAGCACAGAACTTATTATTCCCTTTTCTTCAGTCTTTTTAAGTACTACTGCACCAGCTCCATCTCCAAAAAGAACACAGGTACTTCTATCATTCCAGTTTACTATTCTTGAAAGGGTTTCTGCTCCTATTACTAAAGCATTAACCTCTTCTCCTGCTCTCATAATTTTATCTGCTACAGATATAGCATATATAAAACCTGAACATGCAGCACTTACATCAAACGCGTAAGCTTTTTTAGCTCCAATGATATCTTGAACTATGCATGCTGTTGATGGAGTAAACATATCTGGAGTAGTTGTTGCTACTATTAGCAAATCTATATCCATAGGTGTAAGCCCTGCATTATTTATTGCATCTAATCCAGCCTTTGCAGCTAATGCTGAAGTGTTTTCCCCTAAAGAAATTCTTCTTTCTCTTATTCCTGTTCTAGAACTAATCCATTGATCATCTGTTTCAACTATTTTAGATAAATCATCATTAGTAACTATATTATTTGGTGCATAACTTCCTGTTGATATTATCTTTGTATAAACCATAACTACTCCTTGCTTTCTTTATTAAATAAATCATATGTATTTCTACAAAACACATTTAATTTTTGTAGAGCGTGAACCAGTACAGCTTCTTCTTCTTCAGATAAGTCTGTCACTGTTACTTTTACCAACTCTAAATGAAACTTTTCATGAATTCTATAAAGTAACTTACCTTTCTTGGTAAGGCTAATTTTAACTACTCTTCTATCTTCCTCAGATCTTATTCTCTCAACATAACCTTTCTTAACAAGATTATTTATTGCAATTGTCAGTGTACCTACTGTTATACTCAGCTGCTTTGCTACTTCACTCATGCTTTTTGAATCATAGTAACCTATAGCCTCAACAGTATGAACTTCTGTAACAGAGACATCATTAAATGCTCCTGACTGCAGTGCGTATTCTTCTATATTTAAAATCTCATTAAAGATATCCACGAGAAGAGAATTGATAATACTATGAGTATTATTCATATTGCCTCCTAAATATATTTTGATAATCAAAGTTTTTTATATTCAAAGTATATGGGAATTATTTATTTGAGTCAATAGATAGTTTTTCGCTATATATGCTTAAAATTAGATATTTAATCCATTTAATTAAAAATAGCTATGATTATTTCACTTTTATGTAGTGAAAACAATCATAGCATTATATTATTCCATATCTATTATCAATTAATTCATAATTATGTAATTAATTTAACTGTAACCATACCAAAACATAAATATTTTTAAATTAAAGCTATATATGTCCAGCATTATCCTCTTCAAGCATAACTTAAAAACAAATTTTACAGTTCACAATTTATTTACACTTATTTTAATCTTTATTTTTACATTGTTCACATATTCCTTTAAGCACTAACCTATGTTCTGTTAATACAAATCCCGTTTGATTTTTAAGTATTTCTTCAATTTGCTGCATTGGACATGGCACTTCTATTTCTTTATGACATTCAGAACACTCTATTTTATGCATATGCTTATTTTTTCTTATAGCAAACGAGTATTTTCCATTACCTAAATCGAATTTTTCAATTATTTGTTTAGCTTCAAAAACTTCTAAAGTCCTATATACTGTTGAAAGATTTATATCCATCCCCACAGCTTTACATTGGTCATAAATATAATCTGCAGAAACACTAGAATCATTGTCTGAGAGAATTTTATATACGGCTATCCTACTCTTTGTAACCTTTATTCCTTTTTCACCTAAGTATTCGCCAACTCTCATATTTTGCTCCTAACATTTTTATTTCATTATAACATATATTGTGCTGTTTTCAACATATTGAATTATATATAATTTCACTTTGAGTTCTTTCATATTATACTTGTCCAATTTTATCTTATAGCGATATAACTTAATAACAAATTTTATTCTTTAAACTACTCCACTAACCTCTAGAGATGTTTAAAAATAATTTGAGTATTGTACCTATCTATCTAAATTATGCAAATATCATTTTCAATCCAAAAAGTAGAAGGATTATACCACCTATGTAATCTGCATATTTTGAAATTAATTCTATTCTCCTCATATATCTTGAAAAGAAAAAAGCACACATACTAAGTACAAATGTTACTAATCCAATAATAATAGAATTAAATAATATAGAAACTGTACTTTCAACATGGTGAAACACTGTAAATCCAACTACCAAGGCATCTATACTTACTGAAATTCCAAGAACAAAATACATCTTTGGTTTTAGTAATAAACATTCATCCTTTTGCTCCATCCCATCTTTTATCATCATTACTCCTGTAAAAGCAATCACCATACCGCCAATTATGTTAGGTATAGAAGTAACATATTCCTCAAATAATACACCAAAGTAAGTACCTAAAAATGATAACAAAAACTGAAAGAAACCAAATGAAATAGCGAAAAGTATTTTCTTAGTTTTGCTCACCCCACAATTTATACCTATACTCAAAGCAATGGCCGATGCATCCATTGCCAGTGCAACTGAAATGATTAATAAACTTTTCATTTCCATAGTTTGTCCCTCTTTTCTACTAACTTTCAAAGTCTAAACATATATTTGCGTGACTTCATACAATATATTGTATTTTAAAGTTTTCAAATTTATTCTTCAAATGCTTCACTTACAAAAATTGGATGAGCCACAATACTTAATCTTAATTATGAGACAATTCTAAATATATAAATTATATTCTTTTACACTAATAGGCTTTATATTTATCATATTTTATAGTATAGTATTCATTGTACATATTATTTACACAAATAGTATAGCACATTTAAACTACTCAGTACAAAGGAGAGATATAATGAATTGTATCGTTGCCCAATCAGGTGGTCCAACTTCAGTTATAAATTCTAGTGTTTTTGGTTTAGTTGAAGCTAATAAGGATTTAAATATATATGATAACGTCTATGCTGGATTAAATGGTATAGAAGGAATATTAAATAGAACGATAATAAATTTATCTGAAATGGATAGCGCAGAACTTGAAGTATTTCAACATACTCCATCATCTGGGTTAGGTTCTTGTAGGTACAAGCTAAAAGATTCTTCTGAATGTGAAGATGAATATATTTCCCTTATGTCTATACTTAATGAACTAAATATTAAAGCTTTCTTTTATATAGGTGGAAATGACTCAATGGATACTACTGCTAAACTTAGCAAATATGCAAAGGATCATGATATCGATATTAAATTTATAGGTATTCCAAAGACTATAGATAATGATTTGATGTTTACTGATCATACTCCAGGTTTTGGTAGTGCAGCAAAATTTATAGCTACTTCTACAATAGAAACCTACTTAGATTCTACCGTATATAGCGATAACGGAATATTCATATTAGAAACAATGGGTAGAGATACTGGTTGGTTAGCTGCTGCTGGAGCACTAGCAAGTGTAGGCGATAAAAAAGCAGCTGATTTCATATACTTACCAGAAGTTGCTTTCGATCAAATAAAATTTATAAATGATATTAGAGAAACATTTAAGAGAAATAACCATGTTTACATAGTAGCATCTGAAGGTCTTAGAGACGAAAACGGTAATTTTCTAACAATGTCTTCCCAAGGTGGCGCTCATGACAAATTTGGTCACAGTCAACTTGGTGGTGTTGCTCATTATCTTCGTACTCTAATAATAAATGCAGGTATAACTAATAGAGTAAAAACTCTAGAACTGGGAGTTTTACAAAGATGTGCTATGCATTCAGCATCAAAAGTTGACTTTGATGAAGCTAAAATGGTTGGAAGAGATGCACTTAAATATGCTGCAGATGGTCATTCTGGTTATATGGTAGCTATAAAAAGGGAAGAAACTGAAATTTATAGTTCCTCTACCTTCTTGATAGAAGCAGATAAGGTTGCTAATAAAGTTAAATATTTCCCTACAGAATGGATAAATGAAGAAGGTAATAACCTAACTATTGAGGCAATTGAGTATCTTAAGCCATTAGTTTTTGATCAACCTGCCTATAAACTTTCAGATTCTCTACCAAAATATAGAGTTTTCAGAATGTAATTATTCTTAATTTTATGTTTACATATATACAGGCTATATGAATATTGAGTTCATATAGCCTGTATTGTTGTATTATCTCTTCTTTTATAAATAAACAATTTATTAGTATAGATGTTTTCTTATTATATACTCCAGTACATTTAGAAACTCATTAATTTCATTTACTGTATTGTACATACCAAAGCTTATTCTTACCATACCAGGTTTTCTACCCCGACTTCCGCGTATGAAGCTTAGTACTTCTTCATCAGTAACATCCAATAATCGTTTAGCGTAAGGCTGAGCACAAAAACAACCACTTCTTACTGCTATTCCTCTTAAGTCCGATAACATACCAGCTAGTTCTTCATGATAAATATCTCTTAAATTAATAGATATTAATCCTAGTTTATTTTTATCATTCAAATCACAATAGGAAATAACATCTGGCATACTTCTTAGTCCATCTGAGAGATAGTCTCTAAGTAAGTCTTCATGCTCCTCAATGTTATTAAATCCAATTCTGTTGAACTCATAAATAGCCGCTACTAAAGCTATTACCCCTAACACATTCGGAGTACCGCCTTCATCCCTCTCAGGTGCATCTAACCAGTAAACTTCGTCATCTGTAACAATATCTACCGTTCCTCCACCCTTTAATAAGGGCAACTTATTATTAAACTTACGCTTTTTACCCACTATTGCTCCACTTCCAAAAGGCGCATACATCTTATGAGCAGAAAAAACCAAATAGTCAATATCATCATCCTCGTCCACATAATTCATATCAACTTTTCTATGCGGAACTAATTGTGCACCATCGACTATTATTTCAGCACCATTTTCATGAGCAATCTTAGCTATTTTATGAATATCGTTTATATAACCAGTAACATTGGAGGCCCCTGTTACACTAACTAATTTTATACTTCCCCTAGCTTTATCTAATTTTTCTTGAAATTGATCAATTTTTAATCTCCCTTTATCATCTACCTCAACGTATTCAACTCTGCATTTTTCTCTCCACGGCAAGTCATTTGAATGATGCTCCATTCTTGTTGTTAGAACAGTTTCTGAACTATCTTCAATCAAAACATTAACAAGAGTATTAATGCCTTCAGTTGTATTTTTTACAAATATTACAGTGTAATCATCTCTATCGCTCAGATTGAAAAACTTTAATATTTCATTTCTAGCATCATTATATAGCTCTGTGCTAACTTTTGATTTATAGCCTTTGCCTCTACCTATAGATCCATAAAGAGGTAAAAACTTATTTACACAGCGCAAAACTTGCTTCATAGCAGGTGTAGTAGCAGCATTATCGAAATTAATAGGAGTTATTTTTCGTCCATTTGCTAAAGGAATAGCTTGTTCTATGCCCAAAAATAATTCTCTAAAGTCCATTTCTCTTTTTTTCATCATAACAAACTCCCTCCAATATATACTATTCACACATCGTACTAATGTACATCAAACTCTTCATATTCTTATATTTTTACAATTATTTCAATATTTCATAGCTATACGGACTTTTTTGTAGGAGGTCATTAGTACCAATTATTTAGTAAACTTATTAAGACATCAAACATAGTGATACATTACTTAACATCTCCTAAAACGTTATATATTTAATAGTATTGTTGAAATTAAGGTGTCACTACGGAGATACTATATGAACAAGCATTTAGAATTAAATAATTTTCGTAAATGTAATAGCGTTAAAAAACTGTATTGTTCGAACGTAGTGAGTTATACAGTTTTAGCTATGAAATTGTATAAAATTATATTAATTCTCTGCGCAGTTCATTAAAGTATCGGATGTAGTGACACCTTAATTTCATACACCGATGAAACATATAATAAAAATTAAATTTTGAATATATTAGTCTACTTTCATTAAATCTTCATATTATTTAAACATATAATTATAAGAGTTTTATTTGGAGGTATTAAAATGTATCCTGATAGGAAGTACATGGATAAACCAATTAATGATGATTTGAGCTTTGAGCCATTTGTAGGAGAATATGACTCTCCTTTTTCTGAAAATCTATTATCTACTTATGATAATACTAAGTTATCTTCAGATAAGTTCGTTCCATTTTCAGAGGATAATGTTCCGTTTCTAGAAAACTCAGCTCCTTTTTCGGAGAACGCAGTTCCATTCACTGAAAATTCAACACCTTTTACAAACAATCTATACTTGAATGGATTTAATAATAGGTCTTCAATTGGAGATAATTTTAATAAAATAAAGCTTTCTTCAACATATTGGTTTAATTCACTTTTCAACAATTCTACTGATATCAACAGAGGTTATGTACCAGTACCTGTTCAACTTTTTGAAGATATAGATAACGACTTCGATGATAGACTGACCAGCGATAAGGTTAATGAAATATTTAGCAAAATAGAAGAGAATAATAGTTCAATCATAAAAAGTCTCGAAGCCTATAAAATTCCTTTTCCAGTTTCTAAGATGATTGTAAAGAAACTCATTGCACTTTCTATAAAGTATTCTTCAAAACAATAGACGAAAAAACTCGCTGAAATAATATTTTTCAGCGAGTTTTTTCCATCTATCGTTCCCATTGTCTATGAGTAAAATTTGGCAGATTATATATTTTTTTATTCATATCTTAAAGCATCTATAGGATCTAATTTCGCTGCTTTTCGAGCAGGATAAATACCGAAAAATATCCCTACGCTCATAGAAAATAATATTACAAGAAATATATGTTTAACGTATAGAATAGGTGTAACATTAGCTAACCTTCCTATAGCAAAGGCGCCTAAAACACCTATTACCATTCCAACCACTCCACCTATCAAAGATATAATAACTGATTCAGTTAGAAATTGAATTAAAATCAAGTTAGTAGTAGCTCCTATTGCCTTTCTTATACCTATTTCTCGTGTCCTTTCAGTAACTGATACAAGCATTATGTTCATTACTCCAATCCCTCCTACAAGTAGAGATATGGCTGCAACTGCTCCTATGAATGAAGTAAATATATCTATAACCTTATTTACTTGCTCAACCTGCTTCATAAGCTTTTCTCCAGTATATACATCTTTATCTTTGTTATTATGTCTAGATTCTAAAATATTTATTGAGTCACTTGTTGCAGTATCAACATTATCTTTAGTCTCAGCTAAAACGTACATACTATCAAAATTATCATTAAGATCATAAATATTTTCTATGGTAGCAACAGGCATAGCTATAAAAGCTGGGATTTGGTCTTGTGCAAATCCTACCATGAGTTCAGAAGATTTGGTTACTCCAACAACAGTCACTTTTTTAGGAGCATTATTTCTTCCTATTAATATCGACTCTCCTGTAATATCTTTATATCCAAATAAATATTCTGCAGTAATTTCATCAATAACAGCTACATTTTTTCCATCTTCCATTTCTTTTTCATTGAAAAAGCGCCCAAAGAGGAACTCGTAATTCTGTATGTAACTAAAATCTGTGTTTCCTCCATATACTACAGCTCTCTTACTTCTATCATTTACCCTTACAATTCCTGATTTTTGTATTAAAGGTGATATGTATTTAACATTTTCACTTTTATCTTTTATAGCCTTTACATCATTTATATTGAAATAATCTGATTTGGCAATTTGTTGACCAGACACCTTTAACTCCACTGTAAATGAACCTATTTTCTCAAGTTCTCCAGTGATACTAGCTTTCCCACCATTTCCGAGCGATAATATTGCAATAACAGAACTTATTCCTATTATTATTCCCAACATGGTCAAAAAAGATCTTAACTTATTAGCTTTAATGCTGTCTAGGGACATCTTAAAGTTTTCTATAAAGTCCATCTCAATCCCCCTATATTAATTAATATTAACCAGTTCCTTAATGCCTAAAACTCATAAACATTTTAACAATAGAGTTATGTTTTAAGCACTGTATTACTGATAACGATTCTATTTTTAACTTTCTCATCGTTAATTATTAGTCCATCTTTAACTTTAACTAGTCTTTTTGTGTACATTGCTATATCCGGTTCATGAGTGACCATTATTATAGTAGCCCCTTCTTCATTTAAATCTTGAAATATCTTCATCACCTCTAAACTAACCTGAGAATCCAAGTTTCCTGTAGGTTCATCAGCCATAATTACTGATGGAGAATTAACTATAGCTCTTGCAATAGCTACCCTTTGTTTTTGTCCTCCAGATATTTCATTAGGTTTATGCTTTATCCAATTTGTAAGCGAAACTTTCTCTAAAGCTAAAAGCGCTCTACTTGTTCTTTCCTTAGCTGAAATACCAGCATATATCATAGGTAATTCAACATTTTCAAGTATATTCATCCTAGGTAGAAGATTAAAATTTTGAAAAACAAAACCTATTTCCTTATTTCTTACTCTTGCTAACTCATTTTCAGCCATATTAGATACATTTTTTCCATTTAGTATATACTTCCCAGCATCTAATCTATCTAAACAACCAAGTATATTCATCAAAGTACTTTTCCCAGAGCCTGATGGTCCCATAATTGAGGTAAACTCCCCTCTCATTACTTTAAAGCTTACTCCTTTAAGTGCAGTAAAGTTTAACTCTCCAGTTTTATAAGTTTTGTATATCTCTGATATCTCAATCATTGGTGCCTCCTTTACCACTAAACTTAACTGTGATTCCATCCCTTATCGTAGTACTTGGATTTAATATTATTCTTTCTCCTATATTTATACCGCTAAGTATCTCTGAATTTATCTCAGATTGTATTCCTAGCTTTACTTCTCTTTCAGATACTTTCCTGTTAGCATCTACGGTATATACAACATAGCGACCTCCTTTTACAGCTTTTATTGCTTCCATCGGTACTGTAATCACCGAATTTCTCTCAGCAAGTAAAACATCCACATCTACACCAAATTCTGCTTTTAGGCTTTCATCAGATTTATCGAGTTCAATTTCTGTATCCATTGTCACATCACTATTTGTAGTAGCTGCCATCATACCAATTCCAGTTACTCCTTTTTTACCTGAAGGACTTATAAAAGATATTTTCCCATCATACTCTTTTCCATTACTTCTGATTGTAGCAGTCTGACCCATTTTTACTTTATCAATATCTGATTTTCCTAAAGATACAATCACTTTTAAATTTTCTAAATCTTCAATAGTCAATGCTGCTGATGCAGGGTTAACTATACTTCCTATAGTTGCATTTAATGCAGTGACAGTTCCGTCAAAATCAGCAATCAAGTTTTCTGGCATATATCTTAGTCTAGAATTAGCTGATTCAAAGGCAATCTTAGCAAGTGCAACTGTATTATCCATCTGCTTAAGTTTTTCTTCTGAAATTGGTTGTATGCTATTTTTTTGCGTTTCAAGCGTAGTCAAAGCTTTCGATAACTGCTGCAGCCCATCTACACTTGAACTACCATCAGTTTGAGCCATTTCGGAAGGTTGCCCATTACTATCCAAAATGTTAGTTGCCTCTTTTGAATACTTTTTTTCCTTATTTGTTATTTTATCTTTTAATGCACTTACAGTATTTATAAATCCATAACTATTTACTGTATTTTTATCTAACTTAAGTTGCTCTATTTTACTCTTAACAGCTACTATTTCACTATCTAAATCATTAATTTTACCGCTTATCTTAGCATTTTGATTTAATAAATCCTGCCTTTGTAAAACTGCACTATCATATTGAAGCTTAGCTTGCTTAGCAGCATTTTGCATATCCGATGTATCGAAGCTCATTAGAATGTCACCTTTCTTCACTTTATCTCCAATCTTAAAGTTAATACCAGTGACTTTTAACTGTGAACCGTAATAATCTTTAATATTTTTAGCCTTAACAACTCCTGTGGTGTTTAAATAAGACTTAATATCCTCTTTTGTAACTATTATAGTTTTTACAGAAATGTTGTTAGATTTATTCTTTTTAAACTGAAAAAAACTAAAAGCTGTGCCTATTAAAATTATTACTCCAATTAATGTGATTATATTTTTTCTTTTGTTCATATCTTCTAATGGTTCACTTCCTTTCTTAAGCTTCTTGCCTATTTACAGTATTATTATATATAATAGTTTAAATAATATTATCAATAATATTATTTATTTGAATATTTGTGTAAAAGTGATATGGATAGTATAATTAATCGTGTTTGCATGTGTGAAGCAAAATTAAAATCAAGAATTTCATTTTTCTTTCATACATTTATAATTGTCAGTATAAAGGAGTTTTATTTATGATAATCTTAAGTTGTAAAAATATAAAAAAAAGTTTTGGTATAGATGAGATTTTAAAAGATGTAACTTTTAATATAAATGAAGGCGAAAAAGTTGGACTCATAGGGGCAAACGGTGAAGGAAAATCCACATTATTCCGCATACTTACAAGAGAAGTATCTTATGACAGCGGTGAAGTTTTTATAGATAAAAACAGTACTTTGGGATATCTCTCACAGCATCTTGCTTTAGAAAACTTTAATACAATAATGGATGAGATGCTTACAGTTTTTTCTGATTTAATGAATCTTGAAAAAAAACTAAAAACCATTGAAGAAAAAATGAATGAACCTTATGACTCATCAAAACAAGAATATCACGATAAGTTAATTAAGGATTATACTCAAGGTCATGAACTATATGAAAATAGAGGCGGTTATGTTTTTAGAGGAGAAATCTCTAGAGTATTAAAAGGCTTAGGATTTACAGAAGAAGACTTCGATAAGCCTATCAATGTTCTTAGTGGTGGTCAAAAGACCAGGGTAGCCCTATGTAAATTACTTTTAATTAAACCAGATTTGCTTTTATTAGATGAACCTACTAATCACTTAGATTTAGATGCCATTGAATGGCTTGAAGAATATCTTAAAAACTATAAAGGAACTGTTTTAGTAATATCCCATGATAGATTTTTCTTAGACAGTATAACAACACATACCTACGAGCTTATAAATGGCCATATCAACTGTTATAATGCTCCATACACTAAGTATTTAGAACTTAGAAAGAAAGATTATGATGCAAAATTAAAAGCATTTAACCTACAGCAATCAGAAATTAAAAGGCAAGAAGATATTATAGAAAAATTTCGATCTTTTAATAGAGAAAAAAGTATACGTGCTGCTGAAAGCAGACAAAAAGCATTAGATAAGATGGAAAAAATTGATGCTCCTGATAGAGAAAAAAATGGAACCCGAATTTCTTTTCAATCACAAATTAAAAGTGGTAATGACGTAATCCATGTAGAGAATCTGTCCAAAAGATACAGTGATAAATTGCTATTTGAGGATGTTAATTTTGATCTAAGAAGAGGTGACAAGGTCGCTTTAATAGGTGAAAATGGTAGGGGTAAGACTACACTTTTCAAGATAATAATGGGAGATATAAAATCTGATAGTGGAATCACCTACTTAGGGAAAAATGTATTTTTAGGTTACTACGATCAAGAGCAATCTAATTTAAATCTTGATAAAACAGTAATCGATGAAGTTTGGGATGAATTTCCAAAAATGAGCACTACAGAAATAAGAACAGCTTTAGCTTCTTTCTTATTTTTCAATGAGGATGTATTTAAAAAGATAGAAAACTTAAGTGGTGGAGAACGTTGCAGGATAAATCTACTTAAGCTTATGCTTTCTAAATCTAATTTTCTATTATTAGATGAGCCAACAAACCACTTGGATATAATGTCAAGAGAAGCCTTAGAAGAAGCTATCCTTGATTATGATGGTACTTTAATTGTAATTTCACATGATAGATATTTTTTAAACAAGGTTATAAATAAAATATGCGAATTAGAACAGACTGGAATTAAAGAATATCTAGGAAATTATAGCTATTATACTGAGAAGAAGAAAAATCCTAATAGATATGAGGGCTTAGAAGAAGAACAGCTCGGTAAAACAAAAACTCAAATCAAAGAAGAAAGAAAAAAGAAAAAGGAAGCTGAAAAATTAGAAAAAGAAAATAGTTTAAAATTGAAAAATTTAGAAAAAAACATCTCTATACTAGAAGAGAAACTATTAAAATTACAAGAAGATTTATGCTTAGAAGAAGTATATTCTAATCCAACAGAGAGCGAAAAGGTTAATAAAGAAATCATATCCACTCAAGAAGAAATAGATTGTTTATATGAACAATGGGAAGAACTAGAAGCAAATTCTTAAAAATCTTGTAATAACATTAAAATCTATAGATTTAGTAGATATAACAATTTTATATTTTCTTTTACATTAAAAATAGGCTCTAGTGGTTTCATACCTCTAGAAGCCTATTTTTCTATCTATGTACCTTTATTATCTTAACCCAGTAGACCCAAATCCACCACGGTCACTATTTCCAAAGGATTCCACCTCTTCAAATTCTACTTCTGGCATAACCTCCATTATCCTAAATTGCCCTATTTTATCACCAATCTTAATCCAGGTTCCTTCAGATTCCATCTCACACAAAGATTCATTTGACAATGTTTCTGAATATTTTTCTAAGTGCTTACCTTGCAAACAGTATACGGGCATGTGCCATTGATCATTGTCACCTATATATGTATCATCAACAACTCCAACTGAATTTGTTTGAATTACCCCCCATGTTTTGAATGTTGAACTTCTAGGCGCTAGATGAGCTTCCCACCCTTGAGGTAATTCTAATGCAAATCCCAATGGAACCATTGCTCTCTCTCCAACTTTAATAAATATATCTTTATTCGCATATACGTCAATCCAATTGCCTTTTTCTATTTTTTTTAATTTAGTTGCTCCTTCAAAATATTTAACTCTTATTTTCATACTTAATATTTTCCATCCTTTTTTATATTGTTTTAATAAAAATATATCACTTATCTATAACTTTTTATTAAGTTACAGATAGTATTCCCCACTAATTATATAAAGCCTTTGTATGTTTTATATAATCTTCATAGGTATAGTTTTCTTCAATTATAACAAAAAAAGTGAAAATAGATAAGATGCCTAAGTGGCACCTTATCTATTTTATAATTTACTCATGTTATATGAACCAGAATCCGCAGCCACAGAAACCGAATAACAATAATAAAATCCAGAAACCATCAAAGCCAAAACCATCGCAGCAGTTATTTCTAAATCTGCCACAGTTGTTATCAAAACCTCCACAGCAATTATTAAAGTTGTTACAGCATCTATTTTGATTAAAGTTTGCTAAAACTTCTTTTCTAATTCTGTTAACAGCTGTAATTTTTCGTTCTCTGTGATTTCTATCTATAGTAACCTGATCGCTTGGAATATAAATTGGATCTCTAAAAACGCATTTATCTATTGGTTGAACTACCTTATAAATGCCATCTCTCAATCCTTCAAATATAGCTCTACCATTTCTATCAGTGATTTTTGATGATACAAAACAGAACTTTGTTTCACAACCGCAAGTGTCTAATCTTAATAGAAAAACTCTTACTCCACTGATTGGTTCACCATCTACGCTGATAAGTCTTGATGTAAATATTATTTTGCCACCTTTTCTTTCATGATGATCATCGTGGCAATCATCATGATGCTCATGATGTTCATGATGCTCATGATGTTCATTATGCTCATGATGTTCATTATGCTCATGATGTTCATTATCCTTACATCCGCTATTACGTTTTTCTTCTCTTATTGTAGCTTCATTAAATTGATCCACGTCAACATCTACATCTACATCAAAATTATTTTCAATGTTCACCTGATTATTTGACGCATAATTATTTCCAAGTTCATGATTACCATTTAGCCATTCTAAAGTTTCATTGTTATATAGATTGTCAGAAAATTTCATACCCACAGTGGTACCCCTCCTTTTCATCCTTCTTCTACATATTATGTAAGAGATACCAGTTATGTGATTAACTTCGACAGTAAGATAAATCATAAGTTTTTGTTTTTAATATAATTTAATATATGAAAAAAGACAACCAATGTTGAACATCAGTTGTCTTTTTGTTGTACTCTAAAATATAATATTAACTTAATTTTAAAATCTTAAATGACATTGGATCTAAAACTATTTTACCATCAATCGCTTGCTTTTTATTTTCATATAGATCGTAAGCTACTCCATTAACATCTAATGAATACTCGTACTTTTCTTCACTGTTATTTATTAAAACAAATACTTTTTCATCCTTATAACTTCTCACAAAACCTAATGCCATTCCATCTTTACATATATTCGTATAATCTCCATACACAAGAGCCTTAGATTTCTTTCTGACATCATTTAAAGCTTTATATAAGTCGAACATATCTAAATCTTGTTTTTCTTTATCCCATATCATACATCTTCTGCAATCAGGATCATTTTTACCTTCCATTCCGATTTCATCACCATAGTATATATATGGGATTCCAATATATGTGTATTGAAGTGCAATAGCAAGTTTCATCTTATTCTTATCGCCTTCACATTCAGTTAAAAATCTAGCAGTATCATGGCTATCTATAAGGTTTAGCAACTGCCTATTCACTGAATTCATATATAAAGCTCTACTCTCAGCAAGTATATGATCAAGTTCATCAGCATTCATAACTTTCCTTGCAAAAAAGTCTAAACAACATTCTCTAAAAGGATAGTTCATTATTGAATCTAGCTGATCTCCTTTTAAGAAAGAACTGGATTCGTGCATTATCTCACCAATTATAAACCCATCTTCCTTAGATTCTTTTACAGCTTTTTTGAAATCTCTCCAAAAAGCATGATCTACTTCATCACAAACATCTAGTCTCCAACCATCTATTCCGATCTCTTCAATCCAATACTTAGAAACCTTTAATAAATAGTCTTTAACTTCAGGATTGCTTGTATTCAATTTAGGCATTCTTGAAACCTTATTTGCAAATGTTAAATAATTAACTTCCTTCACATCTACTGGGTATGAGTCAACAAAATACCAATCCTTATATTTTGATTTTTCACCTTTTTCCACCAAGTCCTCAAAAGCAAAGAAATCACTTCCAGAATGGTTATAAACCGCATCTAGAACAACCTTTATCCCCCTATCATGGCATTTCTTCACCAATTCTCTTAGTGTTTCATTATCTCCAAACTGAGGATCTATTTCATAGTAGTTAGTTGTATCATATTTGTGGTTAGATCTAGACTTAAATATCGGAGTCATGTAAAGTATATTTACGCCTAAGTCACTAAGATAGTCTACCTTATTAATTATACCTTGTAGATCTCCTCCAAACATAGTTTCAGGAGTTACTTTGCCCCCCCAAGGAAGCGTTCCCTTCGGGTCATTATTCTTATCTCCATTGGAGAATCTGTCTGGGAAGATTTGATAAACTACCCCTTCTTGTGCCCAATCTACCTCTTTATATAAATCAGCTTTACAAAGAAATGGGAACTGGAACGCATTAGGATTGCTAGGTTTTTTATCAACTAAGCCTCTTTCATTAAGGTAATATTCATTATCTTCTAAATCTATTAATCCAAAGAAATATCTAAATCTTTTTTCTTCTACTTCAATATCTATTTCATAATAATCAAAAAGATCAGAGGTATTTGCTTTTTTCAACTCTATACTATCAAATTCATTTTCCCAATCATATCTATCCTTATAGTAAACAACTACTGATTTCAAATCGTCTTTTGCAGTTCTAAGTTTTAAATGCAAAGATTTATCTCCTGTACCATAAGCGTAAGGAGCCTCTGTTATATGATGTATTGCATGTTTGTTCATATGTTCCACCTCTTATTATAGATTAGTTAGCAATTAGCTATTTAAATATACTTTCTTTATTATTAATAAAGACTATAAAATTTACTGAAGCTAATGCACCAATAGTGTTATTATTTTTATATAAATTACTATTAATATATCAATTTCAAAGATTAGAATTAAATCTTGCTATATAATTAAAATTTTCAAAACCTTATGGATTATACCAATAAAGTTTTGAAAATTTTTAATCAAAAATCATATTATCTATAGATGAATCACTTCATAATCAAATTTATATTTTCAACTTTCCCTCTCAGAATCCAGGAGAGTTTTGAAAATAGATTTCATATTGAAGCATACCTCTTTATTAACCTTTTACTGATCCTGCAACTAGCCCTTGAGCAATAAATTTCTGGCATGCAGTAAATACTATAGCTATAGGAAGTGATGCCATTACTGATGCAGCTGAGAACTGAGTCCAGTTTGCAGCAAATTGATTTTTTATAAAACTCCTAAGCCCTGTAGCTATTGTTTGATTTGCTGCATCTTTCATCAATGCAGACGTAAAGATAAATTCTGAGTATGTTCCAATGAATGAAAACAAGAACATAACCACAAGCATTGATTTAGTTAAAGGGAGTATTATCTTAACAAACATCTGCCAAGTAGTTGCTCCATCAACATATGCAGCTTCGTCTAAATCCTTAGGAATTCCATCAATAAATCCCTTAAGTAGCCATATACTATAAGCTGATCCACCTGCAAGTAATATTATAAGAGTCCAGAACTTATCCATAAATTCGAACTTATAAGCAATACCTAATATTGCTGGTAGAGCCATTGTTGCTGGAAAATATTGAAGAACAAGTAATGCCATAAGTCCATTTTTTCTGCCTGTAAATCTTACCCTTGCAAAAGCAAATGCTGCTGGTAAGGTCATAGCTAATTGAATAAACGCAACCGAAAAGCATAAAACCATTGAATTCTTAAACCATATCAAGAAGTCTGTTTCATTTAATACCTTAGAGTAATTTCTCAAGGTCCACTCTTTAGGGAAGAATGTAGTTTGTACAAAGGCTTCTCCTGAAGCCATTGATGAAGTTAATACTGCAATGATAGGAATCATGGTTACAATAACAACAAACCATATAAATATTCTTCCGATCCAAAGATTTCTCACTTCAGAAGTTCTAAGCTTTTTCTTGTATTTTAGATTAGTTTTAATATTACTAGATTCTTTAGTAGATAACATACTAATCAACCTCCTTAAATTGTCCTGATGCTTTCATTTGTATTACTGAAATTGTAGCTATTATCAAGAATATTATTATAGAAAGTGCTGATCCTATGTCGTATCTTCCAAATTGTGTTGCTAATTTATATGTTGTTGATGAAAGTATATCTGTGTAACCTGCAAATTGTGTATCTAATCTTGCTGGTCCACCCTCTGTAAGCAAAAATGCTGATCCAAAATTGTTAAAATTAAATGCGAAGGTTGATATCAGCAAAGGATATGCTGTTCTTGCCAGTTCTGGTAAAGTTATCTTTCTAAATTGAGTGAACTTGCTTGCACCATCTACTTCTGCTGCTTCGTATTGATCTTCTGATATAGCTGAAATTGCACCTATACATATATTCATCATATATGGGAAGCCTAACCAAATATTCACTATTATAATCGCTATTCTTGCCCACCATGGATTAGTTAGCCATTGTAGAGGTTCTTTCAAGATATGAAGATTAACTAAAATTGTATTAATTGCACCGTAATCAGTGTTTAGTAAGCCCTGCCAAGATAATATAGCTACTGCTACAGGCAATGCCCAAGGAATAACTAAAAAGCCTTTATATACGAACGCTTCTTTCATGTTTTTGTTAGAAAGAACAAGCGCTATTATCAATCCTACAAAAAAACAAGTTGCTGTTGAAATTAATGCGAATGAAAATGTCCATCCAAAAACCGGTAAAAAAACCGCCTTAAAAGGTCCTGTTAGTACTTCTTTAAAATTACTCAATCCTACAAAATGATAATTATCTCTGTTATACATGGTGAAATCAGTTAAAGAGACATATACTGTATATATAATTGGTAATACTGTAAAGATAAATATTGAAATAAGTGCTGGAAATAAATATGGAATAGCTTTTAATCCATTTCTTCTATTGCTTGTAACTCTTTCCACAACTAACCCCCCTAATTATTTTTTAAAAAAGGGGGATTCCCCCCCCATATAGTTTAACCTAAATTATTTTTGTTGTGCAATACCTTGCTTAATTTGTTCAACTGTAGTGTCAGCAGCTTTTTTAGCATCTACTTTTCCTGCTGTTAAAAGTTGTAAGTTATTTGCACCAGGTGTCCACATAGCTTGAATTTCAGGTATGTTTGGCATTGGTTGTGCAACTTTAGCTTGTTCAGCAAATTGTACAGCTGTTTCACTAGCCTTGAACTTGTCACTATTTAAAGCATCATTTAATACTGGTATTCTGTTTCCAGTTTCAAATAATACTAATGGAGCCTTATCGTTTAAGTATTTCATTAATTCCCAAGCTGTATCTTGGTTCTTAGATTTTGAACTTACGAATGCTGTTTGAACTCCCATGAATGATGGAGTAGCTTTTCCATTTGTTTGTGGTAGTGGAACTACTTTAAATGGAACTTTAGCATCTTGGAATCCCTTAACATCCCAAGGACCTGAAATATAGAAACCTATCTTACCAGCTTGGAAGTCTCCCTTTGCTCCATCACCCTTTATGTCAGAGCTCATGAACTTATTTTTAGCAACTAGATCTTGAATAAATTGATATCCTTTTACTGCACCTTCGTTGTTTAATCCGATATCCTTTGCATCTAATGAACCGTTATTATTCTTAAATACGTATCCACCGTTTGCAGCAAGGAAAGCATATGAATAATAGAAGTTATTGATATCATATTTAAATCCAACTTCTTTAGCCTTAGTAACTAACTCGTCCATTGATTTAGGAACTTCTTTTACTTTGTCAGTATTATAGAATAATGCATATGTTTCCATAGCTATTGGAACTGCATATTGCTTACCTTGTAAAGTAACAGCATCAATTACTGATTGAGATGCGAATTTACTCTTATCAATAACTCCAGAAGGAACTTCTGCTAATACTCCAGCTTTTTGGAATGTTCCAAGGTTATCATTTGCTAAACCATACATTATGTCTGGGCCTTTAGAACTTTGAGCTGCTTGGATATAAGCTTGGAAATCACCCTTGTCCTCTACAACTTTAACCTTATTACCAGTTTCTTTAGCCCATTGTTGAGCAATCTTGTCTAATTCTTTTACTTCATTAGTCATTAAATGTGACCAAACAACTAATTCTTTTCCACCCTTAGAATCCTTTGCAGCTGTAGAATCATCTTTCTTTCCACATCCTATAAATGCACTTGAAATTACTAGAGCTGACATTACTGTTGCTAAAACCTTTACACGTTTACTCATATTGTACCCCCCATAATTAATTAATTTATAATATTTCAAACATTAGCGCAATCGGTTGCATTAACGTTTGTGATTTACTGTAATTTCATTATAAATTCTAATGAATACGTTGTCAACATGTTTTCAAGTTATTTTTTACTGTTTTTCATGCTATTTACCGATTATTAGTATTTATCTTTATTATTTTAACTATTTCTCTATAATGCTACATATTATATCTTCATTTGAATTTCTAAGTATATTTTTAGCCAATTACACAAAAACTTATTTAATACATTTATATACTAAAACATTAATGTTTATGAAAGATTTTTAGGAAGCAAATACGTTTCATTTTTTGCTGTATATTACCATAAAACTAACGCCTTTAAAAGCTCCAAATATAGTCTCCATAAAAATTTCATACATTCCATATATAGCAAAAAAGCACCTTATTGTTCAAGATGCTTTTAAAATTCATATTTAATATCATTTTTTATATTGCCATAATTACAATTCTTCATAATCTACATCTACAACTTTGCTTCCTGTAGAATTAGATTTAACCTGTTCATTTAAGTTCTGTTTTATTGGTTCATCTTTTTTGTACTTGTTGGTTCCAGAAAACATGCTGCTATTTTTTATGGTTTTATATAACCATCCTCCAATTACTACAAGTAATATTACTGGCAATAGGAGTTTAAACAACATCACTGCCCCTATTATTATTGCAATGATAATTAAAATCTTTACTATACTTTCCATAATTAAAATTCGATACCTCTTCTCCTTATATACATATGCACATATCAGTAAAAATTCGCTAAAGCGATCTTATTAAGTGAATTTTTTTGCGCATCTGCCTTTTCTGAACGCATGTGAAGAAATTCTGGCAGGCGACATATTCTTATTTTTTATTCTTTAAATCACATTATATTTTAAGTGGTTACTCATATTTATCCACAGATATAATTTAGTTACAATTTTCTAAAGAATAAAAAAACTTAATATTTAAAATATAAACTATTCATTTAAAAATATTAACTTTGACATCTATGTATTTATTTTTATTCCTATTTAAATAATTTACAAAATTCACTGAATCCTTATATTGATTTTATTATATCATTTATTATGCAAAAATCCATGAACAAATTGTAAATTATAATTATAATTACTGCATAATACAGTATCTCATACTATTTCATGCAAACCTTTCCAATCTGGGTTTTATTACCTACTAAAAAAAACAATATTTTTTCCCCTATTTGAAATAATAAAGAGATGAAAATAAATAATTTGTATTAATCTCTAGGAGGCGATTATATGAGGCATACTACTCGAATTACATTTTGTATCCTCTTATCATTAATTTTATTTAGTTTAAGTGCTGTTAATGTTTTTGCACACGAAGAAACATTAAACGAGCAAAAGGTAGTTTACTTAACCTTTGATGATGGTCCTAGCGGAAAATTAAATAATAAAGTATTAGATATTTTAAAAGAAAAAAATGTTAATGCTACATTCTTTCTTATCGGTAATATGATTAAAGGTCAAGAAACACTAGTAAAAAGGATGGTTGATGAAGGAAATGCAATAGGTCTTCATACTTATAGTCACGAAAAAGATAAGATATATAGAAGCAATAAAAGCTTTGTGGATGAAATGTTATTAACTCAACAAATAATTTATGACGTTACAGGAGTTAAATCAACTATAATCCGATTTCCATTTGGTTGCAACAACAATTCTTATAAATTAACTACAGCTATGGTTGATACACTTCACAGTAGTAATTTTAAAATCTACGATTGGAATGTAGATTCAACTGATGGTATGAACCCCAGCTTAGCTCCTTATAAGATTTTATCTAGAGCCAAAAGTGATAAAAACCCAGCTGTAGTACTTATGCATTGTGGTTACCTAAACAAAAATACTGCTGCTGCTCTGCCAGAGATAATAGATTTTTATAAGAGCAAGGGTTATGAATTTAAGGTAATAACTGAAGAGACCCCTGAAGTGTATAGATTAAGTAAACATAGATAATTATTAATAGTATTTAGAAATTATATAAATATTTATGGATACACCTTATTTACAGCCTTATCAATAATTATATTGAAAAGGCTGTAAAATACAACTTCTATTTAAATTAAACATTTAACATAGTACATTTTATTTAGATTTGAATATTATGATTATATAATAATTTTTATGGATGTATTATGTATTATAACAATATATCAGCCGTATCCTATGCTACTGAATACGCTTTATCTCCTAATGACAAGTTTGTATACATGAAGCCACATGGTAAGATAGGTGGAGATTGTGCGAGTTTTTTATCACAATGCCTATTAGCAGGTGGTTCAAGAATGCAGTACAATAATTTACCATGGTTTTATCACTCTACATCTTCGTCACCATATTATAATTGCTCTATCAACTGGTCCGTAGCAAGTTCTCTCTACTGGTTTTTAATGAATAATTCTACAAAAAGTAATTATGGACCAAAAGGAAAATTATTAAATGATATCTCAGAATTAACATTGGGCGATTTAATTTTCTTTCAAAACTCGAATCAAAAGATATTTCATGGGTCGATTGTAACCTCATTTGATGGTGAAGGCACACCTTTAATATCACAACATACCTATAATGGTTTAAATGTCCATATCAGAAGCGAGTATTTTAAAGATACAATCTACTATGTTAGAATATTTATATGAACATCAAAGATTAAAATCAAAAAAAGAAAGCTATGGCTACCATAGCTTCAATTTTTTGCGTACATAGCTTATCCACTTTCTGATGCTTCTTTATTAGATTCTGCTTCTCCAGTAATCGCTTTTACTATAGCTTTAGCAATTGTGTATGGATCATATCTTTCCATATCTTCTTCTGAATCAATAAAACAACATTCTATTAATACACAAGGCATATTTGTGTATTTTGTTACGTACAGGTTACTGTTTTTAACACCTCTATTTACATAACCAAGCTTAGAGATTTCCTCACATATTCGATAAGCAAACTTTTCTGATCTGCCTCCAAGTTCGCTTACCCAACATTCTATTCCTCTTCCACCTCCCGTATTAAAATGAATAGAAAGATGCAGTGATGAATTACTTTCGTTTGCAAGTCTAACTCTATAACCTTTAGAAGCACCAGCAGAATTAAAACTTTTCTCCCAAGGTGTACAATCTTTAGTTTTATACCCTAGTTTTTGAAGATTTTTCATAATAAGATTCCATACAGCCTTTGTGCAGCTATCTTCCAGTCTTAATCCTTTAGCGCCAACATCCGGATAACAGTTATGCCCAGCATCTCCACTAATAGTAGAACCTTTTGCAATTCGCATTCTATCACCACCTAAAATTTTATTCTATATACATCCATACTATGCTTAATTTTTATAAAGGTAACTATTATTGTTTAAAAACCATTGGTACTTATTTTTAAGGATATGTTTAAGAGTATTGTTGAAATTAAGTGGTTATAAAGGAGATGCTATATGAGCGAGCTATTAGAATTAAATGATTTTTTCAGATGTAATAGCGTTAAAAAACTGTACTGTTCGAACGTAGTGAGTTTACAGTTTTAGCTATGGAATCTGACAAAATCATATTAATTCTTTGCGTATGCTCATTAAAGCATCGGATGGATAACCACTTAATTTCAACACAGGTGCTTAAACTTAACCATTTTTAAAAGAAAAGAGCTACCAAATAACTTTAAGTTATTTTGGTAGCTCTATTTCTTTTATCCTAAATATCTTTTCTCTAGATTATTTAATGAATCTAAGTACTTGTTTTGTATCCCACTATTTTCTGCATTTATTTCAAAGTCTTCACAATTCTTATTTATTGAAGCAAGGGTTTCACCTGAAAGATTATTTTTAGCAAATTTATATACAATCTTATCTTCTTTATCAATATGTCTATCTAACAAATTAGCATATGATATAGCATTTGCTATCACATCGAGTTTTGCTTCTTCTTCTCCATTTAAAACCTTTTTTATTGCTTCATCCAAGCTATTTATAAAAAACCTTCCTTGATCGTGTTCAACCAACATTCCAAACTGGATTGTCTTTTTTATAGCCTCATTTAGTTCCTCTTGCATCTTATTGAATAAAAATTGTTCTTCTTTACCATGATGATGTTTATCAGCATAATTTCTTATAAAGTCAATCATCAAATACAAATCATCATAAGAGGCATCAGTACCTTTAAGTACTTTAAAACAAAAACTTCTTACCACTTTTAGCATTCTTTTTATGTTCTTATGTTCTTCCATCATTAATTCGATTGAATCCATTTAATCACATCCTAGCCTACTAATTTTATAATTCTTGTTCCATTATCAGTTATTTTATATTCAAAGTTACTATTTAATTCTTTTACAAATTCTTTTAACCAATTATCTCTTAATCTATAAAATAATCCTACATCCCCATTTTCTCTATCCCAGTATTGGTGATGAATGCATTGAGTAGCTACCCATTCAATTCTTTCTTCACTATTAGCAGTAACTTCATTTACCCTATCGCAAGGCATGCCTTCTAGTATATAATCATTCATAGCTGTATAAATTTCTGCAGGTGTTTGTGGTAAACCTTTTTCTGTCTTATATTCTTCTGCTGCAATCTTACCTTGCTCAGAAAATACTTGAATCATATCATTTATTAATAAACTATCTCTTTCAAGCAGTTTAGTAACCCAAGCAGCTTGCCTTGATTCGGCAGCACTTATTTTACCTTGAAGCCATCCATGAATATTGCCAGTATCAATCATATCTTCTAACGGTCTATCTTCCACAGGAGCTCCGTACTTAGCATAAATTTCATTTCTTAAATCTTCTATATCTATTCCTTTTTGTTCAGCTAACTTAACTAAACTTTCTTCTAAACCTTCAAACCACTCTATCTTATTAAATAACCAGTAATGTATCTTTCCTAAAAATAAACTCATTTTAATATCACCTCGTATAAATTTGTGTAATGTATATTTATTAAATTTGAATAAGCTTAACTATTCTTTACACTTATTTAAAGTATAATAAGTATTTTTTACATCTTATATATTATTTATTTAACAATTTTATTTTATAATAAAACTTATAAAATAACGGTAACAAAAGTTACAGCATTAAAAAATTTGATTTTTGTAATTTTGTTTTGATTTTGTAATTTATTTTTATTAATTTGTAAATAAATGACTAAATTTAGCATTTATAATTATTATGTAAGCTTATTTGACAAACTAGGCAATTATTGTTTATCATGAAAACACATAAGTTTGAAATAACACAAGCACTAAATTGGAGGGACAAAACAATTGCATAAACAAAAAAGACTTAAGCCTAAAAATCTCCTATTAACATTGATAATAACATTTACGTTAATATCAATAATTTTTCTACACATTAATTATGTCAATAATAAATCTAAATTACCTCCTCCAGCAATTTCAGCATCTAATAATGTTGATATTAATCCTACTCATGACAATAATCCTCGTCTAAGAGAACATGTAATAAATACTGACTCTTACGATAATCCTAAAGATCATAGTTCAGAAAAACCACCAATAAATCATGGTAAAAACGGCTATGATGCCTCTATTATACAAGATTTTTTATTGAAAAACAAAATCAAATCAGATGGTAAAAAAATAGCTTTTCTAACATTTGATGATGGACCTTCTTTAGAAGTTACCCCTAAAATTTTAAAAACACTTAATGAACATAGTATCAAAGCTACATTTTTTATTGTTGGAAATCAGTTAGATAAACATCCAGAATCAAGAAAACTACTGATGGACGAGTATATGCAAGGCAATTCTATTGGAAATCATACTTATAGTCATAATCCTGACAAGCTATATCCTAAAAAAGATGTAGATACTAAGTTCTTCATGGAAGATTTAGAGAAAAATAATGTAACTCTTAGAAGTGTGTTAGGAGAAAACTTTCACACAAGAGTAATTAGATTTCCCGGTGGTCATAGAACTTGGAACAAAACTTCTGAAGTAGATCATATCTTAAAAAAGCAGGGATATGTATTTTTAGATTGGAACGACATGACAAGTGATGCTGAAGGAAATCCTAAAACAAAGCAAGAACTCATAGAGAGATATAAAAACACCTTTAAAGGTCAAGATAAATTAGTGATTTTGATGCATGACTCCGAAGATAAGAGCACTACTGCTGATGCTTTACCTGACATTATTAATGATTTAAAAAGCAAAGGCTATGAATTCGAAACTCTAACTTAGCTATGATTTCATATGCCATTCCAAACATTAAGTTATGCATACTAAAAGGATAGTTACGCTATTTCTTAATATGTATAACTTATTTTTTATAAGCTCTTCCTGTATATAAACAAAAGATTTATAATCTAAATCTTCCTTCTATTATAACAAAATTATTTTTTATAATTATATATAATATTATTATTATATATAAAAACTAATTTGTTACAATCTACAAACTTGCTTTTAAATAGTCTTTTCTCTAAAAAAAATTGTTCAAATTCCAACATTCTGTGATATATTTGAGTAAAGATGATTTTCTATTAAAAGGAGGATTTCTATATGTTAGTAAAATGTTCAAATAATACATTATGCACTACTTTAACTATAGGCAAAGAATACTTAGTTATCGATGAAGGTGACAAATATTACGTTATTCTAGATGATACTCAAAATGAAATAACTACAAAGAAAGATAGATTTACTGTTGTTGAAGACAGCGATCTAGCTAAGAAAACCAAAGCCACAATAACTGAGCTAAACTATCAGTTAAGCACTGATTTTTCTGATATCAAAGATTTTAAAATCAGAAAAAACAGTAAAGGTGAAATAAAAGAAATAATAGTAAAGTTTAAATACGAATAGTCTCTATACTTATCTTTGAACTTTACATTAAAACTTATTATTTAAACCTTTTCACAAATTTTGAATCTTATACTTTCTTATACAATAAAAGATAGGTTGTGTTTAATCACAGCCTATCTTTTTGTAATTTTTTATTTAATTCTATAGATGAACCACTTCATAATTAAATTTATATTTTCAAATTTTCCTCTCAGAAACCAGAGGAGTTTTGAAAATAGATTTCAGATTGAAGTGTTTCATCTTTAATTACATAGTACCTGTCCTATTGTACATTTTATAGGAACTAGCTACAATTCTATATAGTATCAATCCAACAATCAAATTCAATATCATTGCTGGTACTACTGCTGCCATAAATAAAGCTGTAAAACTTCCTGGCAATCCTACAATAATTGACGCTGACTCTAAAAATATAAGTCCACTTATAAGTGTACCTATAGGCAAAACTATTCCCATAGTTAAAGTATCTTTTACTCTTCCTTTTAAACCCTTTAGTATAAGAAAAACTAGGTTTGCAGTTATTATTTTATCAATCATATTTGGTACCTGTCCACCTGGAAATTTAGTTGTCATAGCTGTAAAAATTCCTATGATTATTCCTGCTATAAAAGCAGTCTTATAATCATCATTTATCATCAAAATTATAAATAGCATAGTAAGAGCAAAGTCTGGCTGAATCGGTAATCCTAGCGCTGGTGTAATCTGATGAAGCAATGCCCCAATTGCTAAAAGTATGGCGTTTATTATCATTTTTCTTGTTTTCATTATAAAATACCCCCTGATTTATTATTATTGTATTTTCACTGCAGTTAAAATTATTATACTCTTTACTTCACTTCATCAAATTCACCTCCCTAGCTCTGACTACAGCTCAAACTGTAGTAAAATTTATATTTTTTGGCAAATAAAAAAACCCCATCCTATAAAAATAGGACGGAATATATCCGCGGTGCCACCTAAGTTACCAATAAAGGTCTCTCATTATCAGGTACAATCATACCTTCTCTGCTATAACGTGCAGAACACGACATCAACTACTCTCAAAAAGATTTCGTATAGTTCCTCAAAGGCCCATTCACCGGATATCCATGTGCTGCTTCTCATCAAATGCAGCTTTCTGTAACACTTTTATACCTGCTACTATCCCTTATCAAAGGATTTATTATTTATATTATAATTCCAGTTTTATCTAATGTCAAGACTTAATCAACCATTTTTTCTAAGACTCCTAATTCCTTTCTTTTAGGAATTAATACAACTACAACAAATATTCCTGTTAGGATTATTCCCTTTAATATACTGCTTATGCTTATACTCCACCAAACTCCATCAAGCCCCAGCATATTCGGCGCTGAAAGAATAATTGCTAAAGGAATTCTAGCACCAGTTAATACTATACTAGTTATTGAAGGGTATATTGTTCTGCCTAGACCATTAAAAGCTCCACTTGTTGTTATTTCTATACACATAAACAATTGTGAATATCCAAGTATTCTCAAGTACATTTTCCCTAAGCTTATAGCTTCAACTTCTGGTATAAATACTCCAAAAATAGCTTTCCCACCAAAAACTAATAATATAGTTGCCAAAAAACCTATAGCTGATGCAAGAAGTATAGTAGCAAAATAGCCTTTAAATATCCTATCCCATTTTTTAGCCCCAAAGTTTTGTCCAACAAAAGCACTTAATGCAGTAGATAATCCCCCTGCAGTCATCCAAGATATTGCCTCTATTTGAGCCCCTACCTTTTGAACTGCTATAGCAGTTGATCCATATACAGCTATTATTCTAGCAATAAACATCGCAAAAATTGAGAACAAACCATTTTGCAATGCTACTGGTAATCCTAATCTTAGTATCTTCTTAATTGAGTTTATATCGAGTTTTTCAAATAGTTTAATCTTTAAAAATGCATCTTTTCTATTCTTAAGTGCATAAAGAAAAAGTAAAGTAACTACCATTTGGGCTGTAACTGTAGAAATAGCTGCTCCTGTTACCCCCATCTCAGGTATTGGCCCCAATCCAAATATAAGTATAGGATCTAAAACCATATTGTATACTAATCCTACAGTATTTATCAAAAAGGGAATCTTGCTCTCTCCTGATGCATTAAAAATCCCTGTTAGAATGGGATTAATAAAAGTAAATACCATTCCTAAGGCCGATATTACCAAAAATATATCTGCCATATGTATAACATCACTATCACCTAACTTAAAAAAATCTATTAATGGTTTTCTTAATAAGATAAGTAGTAATCCATATAAAATTGCTATTATTAAATTTAACCTTATACTATTATTTATGAATTTTTTTGCTTCACTATTCTCATTTTTCCCTAAAGCTTGTGCAACTCCCACCTCAGCACCAGTCTTTGATATAAGAACTAATGAATTTCCAAACCAAGAAAAAAATCCAGCTGTTCCAACTGCAGCCACCGCCTTACTACCATAATTTCCAAGCCAAAGCATGTCCGTCATGTTATAAGCCATCTGAATAAATGAAGTTCCCATAATAGGTAGCGAAAGCTGTATTAATGTTTTAACTATATTTCCTTCTGTAAGTGTTATTCTTTTTTTCATCGTTACCTCCTTTTGATATAAGTTTCTAAGCACCTCACTTACAATCATTTAAAAATGATCTCAATCAAATATTTCTAGATTATACAAGTAAAAAAGTTTAGGAAGTCCCTCCTAAACCTTATGCAACAATATATCTTTCTTTCATAAGCTCAACAATTTTTTCATAATTTTCTGGCTTACTATAGTAGTACCCCTGAACAAAATCACAGAAAATACTTCTTAAGTAGTCAACTTGATTTTTGTATTCCACACCTTCTGCGACAACTTTAATGCCCAACTTATGAGATAGTTGTATTATATTCTCTACTATATATTGACTTTTTAAGTTACCACCAAGTTCAGAAACAAAGCTTCTATCTATCTTTAGTACATCTATCGGTAGCTTGGTAAGATAGTTAAGAGAAGAATATCCTGTACCAAAATCATCTAATGCAATGCTAAAACCTAAGCCCTTTAGGAAAGCTAGTATTTTTATATTTCTATCAAAAGATTTCATAAGCAAGCTTTCTGTTATTTCAATCTCTATATACTTTGGTTCTATATTATATTTCTCAGTTAATTTTTTGAATGACTCAATTATATTATCATCTCTAAGTTGAATTTCTGATAAATTAAGCGCTAACTTAAAATCATCATGCCCTTTTTCAAGCAAATCTTTACACTTCTTACATACTTCTTCAATTACAAAAAATCCTATTGGTATTATAAGCCTTGTATTTTCAGCTACTGGTATGAATTCTACCGGACTTACCATTCCAAGCTCTTCGCTCTTCCATCTTATAAGAGCTTCAAAACCCATTATCTTAGAATCATCAAGAACTACTTTAGGTTGAAATTGAACATATAGTTCCTTCTTTTCTAATGCCGTTCTTAATCCTTTTTCTAAAGTATAAAATCTATTTTGTTCGCGAGATATTTGATCATCAAAAAACTGATAAATATTTTTACCATTTCCTTTAGCTTTGTACATAGCAACATCTGCATTTCTAAGTAATGATTTATAATCAACGGCATCATCTGGAAAAACTGTAATCCCTATACTTGCTGTAGTAAATATCATTTCGTCCATTAGATTTTTAGTACTATTAAATACATCAATTATCTCTTTTGCAACTGATTTAACATCCTTCAAATCATCTATATCCTGCATAAAAATTACAAACTCATCTCCACCAAACCTACATAATAAGTCCCCTCTTTGACTTACAATATCTTTTAATGCTTGAGCTATAATTTTTAATATATCATCTCCGTAATCATGACCAAAAACATCATTTATATACTTAAAGTTATCTAGATCTATTAAGATTAATGCAGCCTTATCTTTATTCGTCTTATTTTCCTTAAGATATTTATTTATAAGTACTTTGAGGTAATTTCTGTTATGTAGTCCTGTAACTGAATCGTAATAACTCATATAACTAATCTTAAGCTCTTTTTCCTTTTTATCAGTTAAATCACACATTGATCCATATAACCATGTTGCTTTTCCTGAATTATCTCTTATAATTTTTGCTTTAATATTGAGCCATTTTATAGTTTCATCGTCCGCAACTATTCTATATTCAGTTTCATAATAATTAACATCCTGATCCTCAATAGCATCTAATAATTTTTTTCTTGATAAGGTTCTATCTCCTTCATGAATTATTGATGACCAATCTTTTTCATAACTAATAATGTTATTATCACTAAAACTTACAATTTCTTTAATCTTTTCACTGAAGTTAACTTCATCTTTAAGTATGTTCCATTGAAATATTATATCTCTTGTGCCTTCAATTGCAACGGTATACTTTTCTCCCTCTTCCTGAAGCTGTTTATTTAAATTTACTAGCATATTTTTTTCTTTATCTAGTTTCAACAACACCATAAATAAGAAGGTTAAAACTGCTAAATCAAATACGAATCCTACTATTCTCAGCCTTGCAATATTCATAATTATAATTGCTATGACTGAAACAGCATAACCCAAAATGTATATATTCTTTTTCAAGTAATTACCTCCAAATTTATGTATAGTATATGTATCTTATTGATTATCTTTAGTTGTATTTGAAATATCCCCTGCTTCGGAGCTTTCATTTTCTACACAACAGTTTTTATCGTTTAATAAAGTAGCTATTAATGTTATTGAAGCAGCGGCTAATAATAATAATTTTCCTTTTTTCATAAACAGTAATCTCCTTTACGTTAACCTACTTATAAAATATTATATTAGAAATTATTGCTGTTGGAAACATTTTTATTCATTTTAATTATTTTTTTTACATTATATTTTATATTTATTAATAAAACTTATGACTTAATCTATCAATCTTGGAATGTTTATCATAATTTGTAGATTTATTTGACGTAATTTAGTTTTTCAATAAATCTTATATCTACAAAAACCTTCAACTTATTTTTATTATAATTAAGTAGTTATCTAATAAATTGATTAGTTTCTTGGCGATATATATAGCCTTCAGACATTAATCTATCAACTAGTATATTTCGAGATATATCCATATCTTCACACAAATCATCTAAATTACTATAAAAATCCCTTAATTTCATATTTATTATGCTTAATAGTATATAAGCATCCATAACCTTAATTTGTTCATTATCCATCTTTCTCTTCCCCTTCTTTACTCTTTAATTTTGTTTAACATCATATAAAGATGAAACACTTCAATTTGAAAATATAAATTTAATTATGAAGTGGTTTATCTATATATAACTTTTACTTAATATTACCATACTATTATTTCCCAAGAAATCTTATACATGAAAATTCATAATTATTACATATACAGTTGTTTTAAATATATAAAAGTTCCAAATAAAATTCAAACCATTAATTATACTATCAATAAATTCTAAATATCATCTAAAACCTGCATGTAATTATTGGAACTTATTTCCCTATTTTACAATATAATATATCATGTCAAGAAAATAACTTATGATAAGGGGAGAAATATTATAAGTTATAAAGGCTTTCTAGATGAAATCTATGATTTTGGATAAGGACTTTAATCGGAAAGACAAAGGTACTAGTAGATTAGTAGAAATTTTTCTAACAAGATTAATTCTCCCTATCCAAAATCAGCGTTAAGAAAATGCCTTAGTAGTACTATACTACACTTTTAACCTCTTCTAACTATATTCCTGATTAAATATTCGTCCTTTGTGTTGTTAGATTGAGAAATCAGTCTAGCAAAAGACCTCCAACATTTGTTGGAGGTCTTTTGCTAGACTTATCTCTTTTTAACTTGGTTAAGTTTAATAATATTATTGAAATTGTGTGGTTATGCAGTAGCCGCTATATGAGCAAGCTATTAGAATTTATATATGCTTTTCGATTATTTCTACTGCTTCTCTAAGATATTTTTCTTCTAATTCTCCAAATCTACCTTTACTTGGAGAATCAAGATCTAACACTCCAAATACTTCTCCATTTTTAATTATCGGAAGTACAATTTCTGAATTTGAAGCACTATCACAAGCTATATGACCTGGAAAATCATGAACATCCTCTACACGTAAAACAGTTTTTTCTTGTGCAGCAGTTCCACATACTCCACTTCCTACTTTAATTCTATAGCATGCTGGCAGCCCTTGGAATGGTCCAAGTACCAACTCCCCATCTCTCATAATATAGAATCCAGCCCAATTGCAATCATCCATATAAAATTTTATAAGCGCTGAAATATTTGAAAGGTTAGCAATTAAATCAGTCTCTGTCTCAAGTTGATCTCTTACTCCCCACACCATAAACTTGTAATTTTCTTCTCTATTTGTATCTGAAGCTACTCTTATTTCTTCCATTTTTTATGCCCCCATCATCTTGTTTATTTATTTCAACAAATTTTTTATTTAACTTTTTGAAATTATAACATAGTATCTTTTTTAGAACAAGTTACTTTTAATCACTAAATTCATGTTTAATAAACTAAATAAATTTTCATATTTTTGAAATTCACATGGATTTTCTATTTTATTAGTCACTATAGCTTTTTTCTAATTGCTATGTCTAAAAGCTCTTTTCTTAATCTATCCTTTATAGATTTGTCACAAAATGCAAAATTTATTGCATTTTCTATTGTATGAATTACTTCTGAATCAGTTAATTTAAAATTACTTATTATCTTAATGTATTCATTAGTTAAAGTCGTATTTGAAACAGTATTATTATCTGTATTTACTGTAACGATTAAATTCTTCTTAATATATTTATATATTGGATGGTCAATAATTCTATCTATTATTCCAGTATTATAATTACTAGTTACACAAACCTCCAAAGGAATATTTTTATTAAGCAAAATATTCATAGTTTTTTCACTTTGGATTGCTGCTGTACCGTGACCAATTCTTTCTGCATGAAGTAATTCTATAGATTTATCTATATTTTCAAAATTTCCAGTCTCTCCTGCATGTATAGTTATATGAAACCCTAAACTTTTAGCTTTATCAAATAGTTTAACGAATTGATCTGCAGGATACTTTTGTTCATCGCCTGCTAAATCTATAGCCACTACTTTATTACCTAAAAACTTTTTTGCAGCATAAAGTTGCTGCTCATTTATTTCATAACTTTCATGCCTTAGAAGACATATAATCAGATTAAATTCTACATAAAATTTAGACTTACCTTCATTAGCACCATCGAATACAGCCTGAATAACTTCTTCCATTGACAATCCATTCTTACAATGGAAGCAAGGGGCAAATCTTATCTCTATATATTTTATGTTTTCCTTATTACAGTCCTCTACAAGTTCATATGCTATTCTTTTTAAATTCTCTTTATTTTGCATTAATGATATTGGAATGTCAAATTTTTTCAAATATGCTTCTAAGGAAACAGTTTTATCCAACACTGCTATTTGGTTTATAAACTCTTCTTTCTTGTCTTTTTCCATATATCCATCTTGTTTCATCAATTGTAGCATTGTGTCTGGTCTTACAGAACCATCTAAATGACAATGTAGATGTATCTTAGGTAAAGATAATAATTTTTCAAGTTCCAAATAATCACCTTCTCTTATTCAACATTTTTTATACCAGAAATATAAAACGCCACTCCATTATGTTCATTCTTAGCTTGTATATTAGCTCCATGATACTGGACTATTTCTTTTACAATGGATAGCCCTAATCCGTACTTACCGTTTTTTCCTTTAGTGAAAGGTAGAAATAAGCTTTCAAAATCTTTCTCATCTATCTTTTCACCATCATTGTATATTCTTATAGTATATTTCTCTTGTTGTATATATAGACTTACCTCAACCTTTTTCTTAGCATATCTTGATGCATTATCAAGCAAGTTTTCAAGCACAATAGTAAATTGCTCTTTATCTCCTAAAGTGAAAGCATCCTCTAAGGTTTCTATATCCCATTGTAATTCCATATTATTGGCTTTTATTTTATAAAAAACATCAGAAATCACATCACATAATGAGTATAATTGGTTTTTAACAGGTTTAGAGTTTATATATTCAAGTTTTGAAAGCTGTAAAAGGTCCTTTATCCTCTTCTGAAGCATTATAGCCTCTTCATCTATAACCTTCATTGTCCCTTGAAGGGTCCCATTTGGATAAATCCCGTCCTCAACCGCTTGTACGTAGTTCCTAATTACCATTACTGGAGTTTTTAATTCATGTGAAACCTGCTGAAGCATATTTTGTCTCCACTCATCCCTTTTTATAAGCTGGATTCTCATATCTTCAATACTTTCTGCTAAGCCGCCAAGTTCATCTCCTCTTTCAAGTTTAAGTGAGTCGTACCAATCCTGTTTTGCTATTCTTTTCACTCTACTTTCCAAAAACTTTATAGGTGCAGTTATATAGTTGGAGAATGCCATAGACACCATTAAACTTATCATTATTGCAATGATTCCTCCAACTATTAGTTTCTCAGTAACATCCTTAACAAGCTTATTTCTATAAGTATCCATCATGAAAGATATTAGATAAGAATCTTTTCCCTCAAAGTTAGTCTTTTTTATAACATAATATAATCTGCCACTGCTAAGTTTATATTCATATCTCTTACTGGTTTCACTCTGAGTCCTTGTTTCTTTTTCAATTATCTTCATTAGGTCATTAGTTAATGAAGACCTAGAAAATCTCTTAATAATGTTTAAATTTTGATATGGATACACCACCTGGGTTACTGATCTTGTATCTTGAATCATACCTATATTTTCAGCATTTATTTCTTCTAACTCCAAATTTTTATCCTTATTTTTTGACTGTAGAAAAGTATCTTGCGCTAATTCTATGGTTTTATATGTTTCATCTGTAAAAAAAGAACTTATGGATATATTAAAGTACAGTACTAAACATATAAATACCCCAGCAATTATCCCGGCACTTACAGCCCAAACTTGAAAGGTCAAAGATTTATTTTTCATACCAACACCTCAAACTGATCTTTAATTAAGTCTATAACCAAATCCATATACAGTCTCAATTCTAAGTTCAGGCATCCTTTTTCTAAGCCTTCTTACAAGATCATCCACGACCCTGTCACTTCCATAATAGCTTTCTCCCCAAATCATATTTAATATATCATCTCTTGAAAAAGTTTTCTGTTTATTATTTAAGAAAAGCATAAGAAGATCAAACTCCTTAGAACTAAGGCCTACATCCTCGCCACCTTTTGTTATTATTCTTTTATCTGTTTCAATTAAATATCCATATAAATACTGACCACTTGATAGCTCTAATTCTTTGTATGTTCTATCTAATAGCTTTTTTGTCCTTATAACTAATTCTCTGGGCATGAAAGGTTTAGCTAAGTAGTCATCACTACCCATTTCAAGTCCTACTATCCTATCAATATCTGCATCTCTGGCAGATATAAAAATAACTGGAATATTTTTATTACTGGCTTTAATTTCTTTTAAAACTGTAAATCCATCTACATCAGGCAACATTATGTCTAAAATCCATAGATGGGGATTTTCATATATAGATTCTATAGCATCTTCGCCTTTTGAAAAGCTAGACACTTCGAAACCTTCTCTTACTAAATAAGAGCATAATACTGTATTTAAATTCTTATCATCCTCAACTAAGAATATCTTATAACTCATAATTTTTCACTCCTCTTAAGGATATCGCTAATTTTATTATCATAATTATACTCTAATTATTACAAAAAAGTTAATATTTTTTACATTATTAATTCAAAATAAAGATGAAACACTTAAATTAATAATACAAATTTAATTGTGAAGTGATTCATCTATAAGTTTACATATCTAAGACACAATTTCCTATACAGTAAAAATAGCTTTAATGATATTAAATCACTAAAGCTATTTTTTAGTTTTAATCTAATTCTTCATATTCTAGTTTAGCCATCGGAAATGGTTCTAATGCTCTCTCGAGTATTCCTTGAACATATGCTATTAACATTCCATAGTTTACGATTGGGACATTATAAGCCTTAGCATCATCTATTCTTGAGCACATTGCAGTTCTATTTAGCATACATCCACCACAATGAACTATAAGTGAGTATTGTTTAACATCATCAGTAAATACTACGCCTGAAGAATATTCAAAGCTTAATTCTTTTCCTGTAAGTTGTCTAAGCCATCTAGGAATCTTCACTCTTGCTATGTCATCTGCCTGCTTGTGATGAGTACATCCTTCTGATACTAGTATCTTATCTCCATCCTTTAGCGTCTTAATCGCTTTTATACCTCTAACCATTTCTGCAAGATCACCTTTATATCTAGCGAACAATATTGAAAAAGACGTAAGCATTATATCCTTAGGAGTATCTGCTGAAACCTTTAGAAATACCTGTGAATCTGTTATAACGAGCTTCGGCTTCCTTCCAAGACTATCTAGTGTTTGCCTTAATTCGTGCTCCTTTGTAACCACTGCTATTGCATCACTTTCTAAAATATCTCTGATTGTTTGCTGTTGTGGCAGTATTAGTCTTCCCTTTGGAGCTGCTTTATCAATTGGTGTTACTAAAACAACTAGGTCTCCAGGATTTATAAGGTCTCCAACTATTTTAAATTTATCTTCTTCTTGAGGTAAAAGGCTTATTATCTTATTTTTTATTTCCTTTATACCTTTATTTAGAGCTGCTGAAGCTGGTACCACTTGAATAGAAAGCTTCTTTGCCATTTCTTGAGCAGCTTCATCATAGGAAACTAATTCATCAATTTTATTTAGTACTCCTAATATAGGAATATTTTTCTCTTTTATTACTTTAACTATATTTAGATCTTCTTCAGTAACACCAATAGTGCCATCTACAACTATTAGTGCAACATCTGCTTTATCTAAAACTTCAATGGTTTTTTTTATTCTAAGTTCTCCTAGTTCTCCTTGATCATCAAGTCCAGCTGTATCAATTATCACACATGGTCCAATTGGTAGTATCTCTATAGATTTGTAAACTGGATCTGTTGTAGTTCCCTTAACCTCTGAAACTATAGAAATTTGTTGTTCTGTTATAGCATTTATAACACTTGATTTACCTGCATTTCTTCTTCCAAATAGGGCTATATGTACTCGCTCTGAGCGAGGTGTAGAATTTAAACTCATTTAATCTTCTCTCCTTACTTTCCAGGTATACCTGGCTTTGTTAACTCTAAAGGATTAAGTATTGCATCTACTTCTTCCTTAGTCAATATATTGTCTAGATATATAACTTCTCTTAAGGTTATCCCTAAAGCCAATGCTTTTTTCGCAATTTCACTTGCTCTATCATAACCTATATGATGTATTAAAGCAGCAGTCATAGCTGTGGATTTTTCTAAATTATCTCTGCATACGTCATTATTTACTTCAATACCTTCAATACATTTCTCTCTAAATATTATAACAGCTTTTTCTAATAACTCTAAGGATTCTAATAGATTTTCTGTTATAAGAGGAATGAAAGCATTGAGTTCAAGCTGTCCACTGGCTGCAGCAAAAGTTATTCCACTGTCGTTTGAAACAATCCTCATAGCCACCTGCGCTATCATCTCTGGTATTACTGGATTAACCTTTCCCGGCATTATGGATGATCCTGGCTGTTTCATTGGAAGTATCAACTCTCCAAAACCACCCTTAGGACCTGAGCTTAAAAGCCTTAAATCATTTGATATTTTCATTAAGTTAACAGCACAGGATTTTAAAAGACCTGACACTTCAACAAAAACATCAGCATTTTGGGTGATATCCATGGGAAAATCTGAACGAGCAAGCCCAAGTCCTGTAAGCTGTTGAAGCATATCTGTCATCATAAAAATATATTTATTCGTGGCATTGAGACCTGTACCGATTGCTGTGCCACCTATATTTATTACTCTAAGTCTTTCTTCAACCTTATAAATCCTCCATCTATCTCTCTCTATAGCTTTTGCATAAGCACCAAATCCTTGCCCAACCATCATAGGTAGTGCATCCATAAGTTCTGTTCTTCCAAGCTTTAATATATTTGCAAACTCATTTTCTTTCACTTGCAGTGATTCCTGTAAATCTGCTAAAGCATTAGCTAGTCTTCTAATCTTTCTTATAGCTGCAATTCTTAAAGCTGTTGGACATACATCATTTGTAGACTGAGACATATTTACATGATTCAATGGATGAATCACATCATAGTTACCTTTTTGCTCTCCCAATAGCTCTAAAGCTCTATTGGCTATAACTTCATTTACATTCATATTAGTAGATGTTCCAGCACCACCTTGAAATGCATTTATCCTAAAACTATCATTAAACAGGCCTTCTGCCACTTCTTCTGCAGCTCTAACTATAGCCTTCCCTTTCTCTTCATCTAGTCTTTTAAGCTTTGAATTCACTATCGCTGCTGATTTTTTTATAATCGCAATTTCTTTCACAAAATCTATATTGACATACCTATCTCCAAGATTAAAGTTTTCCATAGCTCTTACAGTATGTATCCCATAATACTTAGAATCATCTATATTTCTATTTCCTAACATATCGTGTTCTATTCTAAAGTCCATAAACCTGCTCCTTTACATTTCTACTTCCTTTATCATATTTTCAGCTCCCCACTTTGACATAATCTCGAGAACAGGAATAAGACTTTTGCCTCTTTCTGTTAGAGAGTATTCGACCTTAGGAGGGACTTCGTTATACTGTTTTCTATTTATTATCTTATCTGCTTCAAGCTCTTTAAGTTGTTGACTTAAGGTCTTATGAGCAATCGTTTGAAGTCTTTCTTTCAATTTGCTGTATCTTACTACTTCATGTCTATATATCTCCCATAGTATTACCCATTTCCACTTTCCCTCTAATACAGAAATTGTGTAATACATTGGACATTCCCCATATCTATCAATAAATCTATCCATTTTTCCCCCTTGTTAACACAATAGTCAGTTTGATTATATTTTATCTCAATACTTACTTTTTGTTAAGTATATAACAAATAAGTGCATACTTACTTCTTTTTATATTAGAATATATAATTTATTATATAAAGTCAATTTACTTGAAGTTAAGTATTAGGTTGGAGGAGAGATTAATATGAAAATTATTGCTTTAAATGGTAGTCCAAGAAAAACTAAAAATACTGCTACTATTCTAAAAGAGGCACTTGAAGGAGCAAAAACACAGGGTGCAGAGATTGAACTCATCAATCTTTACGATTTAAACTATAAAGGCTGCGTTAGCTGTTTTGCTTGCAAACGAATTGGTGGTCAAAGTTATGGTAAATGTGCTGTTAAAGATGATTTGCAGGCAGTACTTAGGAAAATTGAAGAGGCAGATGCTCTAATATTAGGTTCACCAATATATTTTGGTGAAATAACAGGAGAAATGAGATCATTTTTAGAACGCTTCCTATTTCAGTATCTAACTTATGATGAAAATCATACTGTTATATTTGATAGAAAACTGCCAATCGGTTTAGTTTATACTATGAATGTACAAAGTGAGCATATGAAGCTTGTAGGGTATGAACAGAAATTTAAAAATACTGAAGATATGATGAAGAGATTTTTTGGTGTAGCAGAATCATTATTTATAAATGACACTTACCAATTTGATGATTATTCAAAATATGTTTCATCAATGTTTGATGAAAAACATAAAGCCCAAATAAGAGATGAACAATTTCCAAAAGACTTAAAAAAAGCTTTTGAATTAGGTACACGATTAGTTCAACAAACTCTCTAAAAACCTCATTATACCTATATATAAGCAAAGTTGTTATTTTATAAACTAAAGACCATGAATAAGTTAGGAATAGTTTTCCTTTTATTCATGGTCTCTTAATTTCAATATTTTAGTCTTTATAAATAACCCCATCAATTATCTTTCTTGCTAAAGAAAACTTCTCTGGCAAGTTTGGTAAACTATCCTTTTCAAACCAATCTGCATATAATATTTCTTTTCCATCTACCTTTATCTCCCCAGATTCATATTCTGCTATGAATCCAAGCATTAGTGAGTTTGGGAAAGGCCATGGCGAACTATTATGATATCTTATGTTCTTAATATGTATACCTACTTCTTCAAGAACCTCTCTCTTAACTGCACTTTCTAGATCTTCTCCTGCTTCTACAAAGCCTGCGATTAAGCTATACATATTGTTCTTGAAATTGCTATTATGAGCGAGTAGGATCTTATCTTCCTTCATCACTGCAACTATTATTGCTGGACAAATTACAGGGTAAATTACATGATTACATTTTGTGCAAGCTTTAGCCATTTCATCTTCTTTAATGACTGTTTTAGCCCCGCATTTTCCACAAAACATATTAGTTCTATTCCAATGTAGGATTTGATTAGCTCTCCCTGCTGCAGAAAATAAACATTCATTTGTTGCTGCTGCAAAATCTCTTAAAGTCATTAATTCAAAACCTTCAGTTAACTTGAATTCTGAATAAGTTTCTGTAGCAAAACAGCTAATTTCATTGATTTCGCCAATAAAAAACTGTTCATCATATTTTATATTTAATTGCTTTAGTTCTTTTAGCAAAGGTATTTTTATAGAATTCTCCTCTATTTTAACTAATATATTTCCATTGAAAAACGCAAACATAAAATCATTCTCTGTGCTTTTTTTAGTCACATCAGATACTATTTTAAAATACTGTTCCATATTTAGAAATCCTTTCTTTTATGCCTTATGTTCTAAGTTGACAGGCTTAGTTATTTGATATCCTCTTATATTTTAGAAACTCCTTTATTACATATATAGGATACCCTATAGCTACAAATTGAAATACAATTATAAGGAATATATAGAAGTAGGCATTTGATATATATTTAGAAACAAAGTTTATTGCAGGCACTAAAATAAGTATGAAAAACATAAAAAGATAACTTAAATCTTTTGTTTTCTTTCCTTGTTGTGAATTAACAAAATCAATAAAATTTTTCATAACAAATCTCCAAATTTTAAGTATTTTATCTATCCTATAATTATACAGCTTATAATTGTGTATATCAATTTTTTTACTTAGCTATATTTACGAATAAATATAAAGAAATTTACAAATTAATATAGTTTATTTTTATTAATCATTTTAGAAATGGCAGTAAAATAATTAGGCTATGTTTAAGAACACAGAAACAGAAGAAAACCAATGAACTTTAAATGCTCATTGGTTTATCTCAATTATCTTATTTAAAAGCTTTCTTAAATTGTCTGTTTTTAGCTTCTTCTCCTATTACACTTATTAAGCCTTGTCCAAAGAAAGAAGTTTCATTTAATACTATACGATTTACCATGATAAATTCTCCTCCCAAAATATCTTTTATAACTTATGTGCACTACCTTATTTCTTAACTCTTAAAACTATTTCTTGCTGTTTCATAGTTACAAGCTGTCAAAATTCCAAGGTAGTGCACTTTAACAACAATATACTTTATTTATTATTGTAAATATTTCTCATCAATTTCAATATTAAAACCTTTTGCTAAATCTCTGAAATCATCTGATGTTATTGTTTGTCTCTTACCACCCATAGATAATACCTTAACCAGTATTTCAGCTGATTTTTCAACAGTATCCATAAGTCCAAAGGTTAAGTCTAAATCCTCTCCTGAACAGAAGGTTCCATGATGAGCCCATATAACAATGTCATGTAACTTCATAAGTTCACCTGTAGCTTCAGCAATTTCTGTTCCACCTGGTACCATCCAAGGAACTACACCAATACCACTTGGAAATACCACTGGACACTCTGTGGCCATCTCCCATAATTCTCTTGTAAACACTTGTCCATCTAGAGGAAGAACAAAAGTTAATGCTATTAAGTTTGTAGTATGTGAATGCATTATAACTCTATGTTTTCCATTTGTTGCAGCTTTCTTTATCGAATGACTGTTAAGATGCGAAGGAAGCTCACTTGTTGGTCTTGCTCCATTTACAAGCCCCCATAATATTTTATAATTTTCGCCTTTTTCATCTATTTTGATAAGTCCAACATTTTCTTCTAAATTCACTGATATATTTCTTATAAACTTTCCGCTTCCTGTAACTAAAAAATATTCATTAGCTAAGTTTTCAACTTTTATTCCTATCGGAGTATATTCTCTTGAGTCATCTATATATTCCTGTACTCCATTAGTTTCTTCTTCTGTTAATCTATAAGTTATATTTCCACCATTTCTTTCATGCCAGCCCTTAAGCCATGCATCGTGAGTTATCTTAGTAAATGTTTTTATAAAGTTCATATCATGTAAAGCCATAGTTATACCTACTTTCTGTTTTCTAATATTGTTTTTTCGTATTGTCTAACTTCTTTTACCCATTCTTCTTTAACTGGAACATTGTTTATCTCACAGTAGTAGTTCCATATATCACCTAATGGATAAGTCTTTAATTCTTCCATCAATGCTAATCTTTCAGTGAAGTTCCCTTCTTCTTGAAGCTTTATTAATTCATCATGTGGAATTAACATTGCTGAAAGTAATGCTTTAAGCATGTTACGTGTTCCTATAACCCAAGCAGCTATACGGTTTATGCTTGCATCGAAGAAATCTAAACCTATTATTACTCTATCTAACGCATCATTTCTAACTATTTCTTTAGCTATTTCTTTAAGTTCGTCATCTAATATAACAACATGGTCACTATCCCAACGTACTGGACGACTTACATGAAGAGCAACTTTTTCAGAGAATAATAGCATTGATGATATCTTATCTGAAACAACTTCTGTTGGATGGTAATGTCCTGTGTCTAACAATGATAGAATTCCATTTTTAGCTGCATAGTTTATATAGAATTCACTTGACCCTACTGTATAGGATTCTGCACCTATTCCAAACACCTTTGATTCTACTGCATCTAAGTTATAATTTGTGTCTAGCTTTTCAGCAAATATCTGATCTAAAGAGTCTTTAAGTCTCTTTCTTGGCCCTAAACGATCACTTGGAATATCTTTGTATCCATCTGGAATCCAAAGGTTTGTTAAACAAGTTTGTCCAAGTTCCTTGCCAAAGTATTCTCCAATTTTTCTTGAAGCCACTGCATGTCTTATCCAGAAATCTCTTATTTCTTTGTCTGGATGTGACAAAGTTAATCCGTCACTAGCCTTTGGATGAGAGAATATAGTTGGATTAAAATCTAATCCTAACCCTCTTTCTTTAGCCCAATTTACCCAGTTTTCAAAGTGCTCTGGTTTAAGTTCATCTCTTTCAACTGCTTTGCCATTAGTTTCTGCATATATAGCATGTAAATTAACCTTATGCTTTCCCGGTATTAGACTTAATGCTTTATCTAAATCTGCTCTTAATTCTTCAGGATTTGTTGCTCTACCTGGATAATTTCCTGTAGCTTGTATTCCACCTGATAACTCATTTTGACTTACTTCAAAACCTGTTACATCATCACCTTGCCAGCAGTGTACTGAAACTTTAACTTTTTGAAGCTCTTCTAACACCTTATCTACATCAATACCAAATTTTGCATACTCTTGTTTTGCAGCTTCGTATTTTTCTTTTATATCCATGATAATTCTCCTTTTTTATTGTTAATTAATTCTCTATTTTCATTAATCCATGTTTTTATTACTATCCCTAATACTTTTAACCAGTCTTACAAATATTTATATAAACTGTATAGTCATATAGTCTTCAACTAATGCTTATTCCCTAATCAAGCATATCCTATTTTTTGCACAGCTTTTAATAGACTCAAACGTCACATAACCTAAGGTGTGTACGTCTTTATCTCGAAGGATTTTGCTATAAGCTTTCTTGCTTCTTCAAGGTTTGCTACTTTTTTGTAGCTTAAAAGCTGAGCAACTATGTTTCCGATAGCAGTAGCTTCCACCGGGCCTGCTAATACTTCTTTTTGTGTCACCTTTGCAAGCAGTTCATTGAGAAGTTCGTTCTGACATCCTCCGCCAAATACATTTATCCTTTTATATTGCTTTTCAAAGATTTCCTCAAGCTCTGCAATTGATTCTTTATAACTTGAGCTTAAGCTATTATAAACACAGTAAGCCACTTGTCCCACCGTTTCTGGAACTGGTTGGTTCGTTTCTCTACAATAAACTTTTATCTCTTCAATCATATTTTCAGGATTCAAAAACCTATCATGATTAATATCTATAATTGAATCAAAGCTTTCTGATTCTCTAGCTTTTATTACTAGCTCAGCAAAAGAATATTTATTTTCATAATTTCTTCTTACTTCTTGTATAATCCAGAGCCCCATTATATTCTTTAAAAATCTAAATCTATAATCTATTCCACCTTCATTAGTGAAGTTATAATTCATAGATTGAGGTACGCATATAGGAAAGTGGTTCTCTACTCCCATGAGCGACCATGTTCCTGAGCTTAGATAAACGCTGTCATTATCATTACATACTGAAGCTATAAAAGCTGAACCTGTATCATGAGTAGCAGGAAGTATAACCTCCATATCAAATCCAAACTCTTCTATTAATTCTTTTCTAAGATTTCCAAGACTAGACTTAGGAAGCTTTATTTCTTGGAATATGGATTTATCAATTCCAAGTTGCTCTAAAATTTTATGATCCCAAGTTCTATCAAAAGAATTTACCAACTGTGTACTTGTGGCGTTTGTATACTCATTTACTTTTACTCCAGTTAAGAGGAAGTTTAAATAATCAGGAACCATCAAAAATGCCTTTGCATTTTCTAAAACCTCTGGTTTTCTATTCTTAATTGCCATTAACTGATATATTGTGTTGAATCTTTGAAACTGTATTCCAGTATATAGATAAAGCATATCTTTAGGTATTATCTCAAACACTTCATCCATTACGCCTTCGGTTCTATCATCTCTATACGCAACAGTATTTCCTAAAACTTTATCTTCTTCGTCAAGCAACACAAAGTCTACAGCCCAAGTATCTATTCCTATGCTTTTAGGTAGTTTCCCCAGTTCCTTACACTTGTGAATACCTTTTTTTATTTCTTCAAATAAGCCCTTTAGGTCCCAGCAATATTCATCATCTATTTTTCTTATTCCATTTTCAAACCTATAAACTTCTTCTATCTTCATTTTTCCATCTTCTATATATCCCAAGATGTGTCTTCCGCTAGAAGCTCCTATATCAATGGCTAAATGATATTCCATAATTTATCCTCCTTAGCTTCGAAATCATTTACACAAGTAAATTATAGTTTTTGTGTGGGGATTATATAATGTCTAGGTTTGTTTAATTTATTATCCTTATTTGCACTTTGTTTATAAATTAAAATTTATTATAAAAACCTTTAGATACGAAACTCTAGATTGTTCAATGCTAAATTATCTTATTTAATAAATAGCAAAAGGAGAGCTTACGCTCTCCTTTTAAATCTAGTAAATCTATCTCTTCGATTTTGAAAATACGTCAAAAGCAACTGCCATCAATAAGACAAATCCTTTTATAGTCATCTGCATGTCACTTCCAACACCCATTATAGACATACCATTATTTAATACACCCATTACTAGAGCTCCTATTATTGCACCTATTACTGTACCTACTCCACCATAGGCAGAAGCTCCTCCTATAAAACAAGCTGCAATAGCATCAAGTTCAAAGTTTGTTCCTGATTGAGGTGCTGCAGCATTAAGTCTTGAAGTAAAAGCAATACTAGCTACAGCGCTTAATACTGCCATATTTACATATGAGAAAAATAGTACTCTATTTGTATTTATACCTGAAAGCTTTGCTGCCTTCTCATTTCCTCCCATAGCATAAAGATATCTTCCTTGAATAGTATTATTTGCGAAGAACGAATAAACGAATACTAATATACCAACTATAACAAATATTACTGGAATCCCCTTATATTTTGCAAACCAATAAAACACTAAATTCGTAGCCAAAACCACTACTGCAATTTTACCGATTAAAATGTATAAAGAATTATTTTCATACTCATTATTTTTACTTGCAGACCACTTCTTTACTTCTAAAAATATATAAACTATAGAAATTATTATTCCAGCTATAATTGCTGTTAGGTTTAATCCTGAAGCACCTTTGAAAATATCTGGTATATATCCTCCACTTAACTTTTGAAAACTCTCTGGGAATGGAGATAGAGTAAGACCTTTAAGCATAGTTATTGTAAGTCCTCTAAATATAAGCATACCTGCAAGGGTTACAATAAATGCCGGTATTCTTACATATGCAATCCAAAATCCCTGCCATATCCCAATTATTAAACCAGCTACTAGACAAAATACTATGGCCAACCATATATTCATTTTCATACTAACTATAAAAGTTCCAAGTAATGCACCTATAAAAGCACACACTGACCCAACAGAAAGGTCTATATTTCCACCAGTTAAAATACACAGTGTCATACCAATTGCTAAAATAAATACATAGCTATTTTGAAGTATCAAATTTGCTACATTCATTGGAACCAATAATATTCCATTGGTTAAAATCTGAAATATGATTATAATAACTACCAATGCTATAAGCATTGCATATTGCCTTACATTACTCCTGAAGGTACTTTTAATTACATCTAATAAGTTTTGCTTAATATTATCTCCAGATTTCTGAACTGTTTGCATTTATATAACCTCCCTATTACTATTCATTATGCATTTCATTATGGACTCCTGAGATGCATCTTTTTTATCTAGCTCGCCCACTATTTTTCCCTCATTAATAACATAAATCCTATCACAAACCCCTAGTATTTCGGGCAATTCAGAGGAAATGAATATAACTGACTTTCCACTATCCGCCAAGTCATTTATAATCTTATATATTTCATACTTTGCTCCTATATCTATTCCCCTTGTAGGCTCATCCAATATAAGAACGTCAGGTTCAGTAAATATCCATTTACTAAGTACAACCTTCTGTTGATTTCCTCCCGAAAGATTTCCTACCTCTTGTAATATTGTTGGAGTTTTTATATTAAGCTTTTGCCTATATTCTTCAGCAACATTAACCTGCTTTGTTTTATCTATAACAAAATTTTTACTTATTTTAAATAAATTAGCTATAGTAATATTATTCTTTATATTATCTATAAGGTTTAAACCTGCAGTTTTTCTATCCTCTGTAGTATAAGCTATGCCGTGTTCTATAGCCTGCCTGATGCTATTAACAGTAATTTCTTTACCATCTTTAAATATTTTCCCAGTTATATGAGTACCGTAAGCCTTTCCAAAAATACTCATAGCAAATTCTGTTCTTCCTGCTCCCATAAGACCTGAAAGTCCAACGATTTCACCCTTTTTAACTTTTATATTCATATCCTTGATAACTTTTCTTTGAGGTATCAATGGATCATTTACATTCCAATCTTTAACTTCAAAAACTACATCTCCAATATTAGGAGTATGTTCTGGGAATCTGTGAGTAAGGTCTCTTCCAACCATTCCTTTTATTATTCTATCCTCACTGATATCACCGTCGTTTTCTAATGTTTCTATAGTAGCTCCATCTCTTATTACTGTTACTCTATCAGCTACCTTCACAACCTCATTGAGTTTATGAGAAATAAGTATTGAAGAAATACCTTCTTTCTGTAGTTCCAATATCAAGTTCAATAAATGATCTGAATCTTCTTCATTTAAAGCGGCAGTAGGTTCATCTAATATTAAAAGTTTAACATTTTTAGCTAATGCCTTTGCTATTTCTACAAGCTGCTGTTTTCCTACCCCTATATCTATTATCTTCGTGTTAGGATTTTCGCTAAGACCTATCCTCTTTAGCATTTCTGCAGCCTTATCATTAGTCTCACGCCAGTTTATAAAATTATTTTTCGCCCTTTCATTTCCTAAAAATATGTTCTCAGCTATTGATAGATATGGTATTAATGCTAGTTCTTGATGAATTATTACTATACCCTTCTTCTCGCTATCCTTTATATTAGTGAATCTGCACTCCTGTCCTTCATATATGATATCCCCTGTATAAGTTCCATAGGGATATATTCCACTTAGGACATTCATTAAGGTAGACTTACCAGCTCCATTCTCTCCTATAAGAGCATGAACTTCTCCTTTTCTTACATTTATATTTACATTATTTAAAGCCTTAACCCCTGGAAAGAGTTTTGTTATATCTTTCATTTGAAGAATATAATCCTCCATCTTTTTCCCTCCCATATCGATACTTTTCTTTCTGCTGTCGTAATATGTTTATAAAGCCGAGCACCTTAGCCTTGTGCTCGGCTAAACTTATTTTTTATATTTTACTATTTCAAATCAGATTCCTTATAGTATCCGCTATCTATAAGTATTGATTTATAGTTTGAAGCATCAGCATAAACTGGATCGCATAGGAAGGATGGTACAACTTTGCTTCCATTGTTATATGTCTTTGTATCATTTACTGAAGCTTCTTTACCTTGTACTAAACTGTCAACCATTTCAACTACTTTTGAAGCAAGAGTTCTAGTATCCTTGAATATTGACATAGATTGTTGCTTGTTTATCATAGCTATTACATTTGGCTTATCGCAGTCTTGACCTGTTAATACTGGATATGGCTTATCACTAGTTCCATAACCAGCATTTTTTAGAGATGCAACTATACCTATTGCTAAGCTATCATTTGGAGAAAGTACTACATCAAGCTTTTTGTCTTTTGCATAGTTAGCTGTAATTAAGTTATCCATTCTTGCTTGAGCCTTAGCTGAATCCCAACCTTGAATTGCAATTTTAGTAAACTCTTTTTGTCCACTTGCAACAACTAACTTTCCATTATCAATATAAGGTTGTAATATGCTCATAGCACCATTAAAGAAGAAAGTTGCATTGTTATCATCTGGTGAACCACCAAATAGTTCTATATTAAATGGGCCTTTTCCATCCTTTAAGCCTAGTTGCTTTTCTATATATTGTCCTTGAATTACTCCAACCTTGAAATTATCAAAAGTTGCATAGTAGTCAACATTAGGTGTCTTCATTATCAATCTATCATAAGCTACTACCTTTACGTTATTATCTGCTGCTTTTTTAAGAACATCTGTCATTGCTGATCCGTCTATTGCAGCTACAACTAAAACCTTACAACCTTTGGTTATCATATTTTCTACTTGTTGAGTCTGTGTATTTACGTCATTATTAGCATATTGAAGCTCTACCTTATATCCTTTCGATTCTAGAGCTGATTTCATGTTGGATCCATCTTGATTCCATCTTTGAAGTGATTGAGTAGGCATAGCTACTCCAATTAATTGTTTGCTAGCAGTGGATGAGTTTGGGTCTGCAGCTTTTGTCCCCGAATTACCACAACCTGCTAAGGTTGCCATTAACCCTAAAGCTAAAATGGTAGTAAGTACTTTTTTCATTTTTATTCCCCCTTGAATTTTATTTTGACCACAGACTCATTATAGTTTTTGAATACGTTTAACTAAAGGTTTTTACTTGCTTTCTATTGGTAAACTCTTGCGGAAGTTTTTACTGCAAAAAAATACCCATATGGTAGTATCATTATAAATACACTACTATATGGGTTCATGCTTTATTTTCTATATTCTGTAGGACTTCGTCCTTCATACTTTTTAAATACTTTGCTAAAGTAATTTGGATCATTATAACCAACAGAAAAACAAACCTCTTTTATGCTAATAGAGTTATCCCTAAGAAGTTCTTTAGCTTTCTTTATCCTAAGAATATTTATATAGTCAGAAAAATTATAGCCTATAATTTCTTTAAAAGTTCTGCTAAAGTAATAACAACTTAGGTTAAATTTTGCTGCAACAGTGTCAAGATCTAATTCCTCTACCATATTATCAACTATATACTTCTCTATATCCTTAAAAAGTACTGATTTACTGCTATCTATATTGTGATTATTTTCATTAGCATTGTCTTTTATATTATCTATATGAATTATATTATTATCGCATCTCTTTTCCAGTGAAATAGTCGCTTCTTTATATGATGTATGCATAGCTGCTAGACCAGTGTAACACCTTCCTATCCCTACATTTATAGATATGTCAAATATTCGTTGTACATCTTTTCTTATATCAACAGCCAATTTTACTATGGTAATCTTTTTATCTTCATCACTATGATCTACTGGAGCCTCTATAAAATACACTAATTCTTGAATAGATTTAAATGTTCCTATTGCCCTATACTTTAAGTTTATATAGCCTTTTATATATTCTCCTACTTTTCTTTTAATTTGATTGTTAAAAAGCTCTGTATCTCTACCTTCGAGCTCTATCACCATTGAACATGTATTTTCAAAGGTTAAATTCAAGTAATTTTTATACATCTGTTCATCTATAGCCTCAAAGGTATTATTTAGTATATAATAGCTCAATTCATTTTCCATAACTGAAATTAAGTTATTGAGTTTTTCAGCATTCTCAATTTCACTTTTTCTTTTAGCTTTCTCTTTATCTACACAGGATACTGCTTTTCTGATCTTTTCAATTAGTTCTAATCTTCCAAATGGTTTTAGTATATACTCTTTTACATTATTTTTCACAGCCTCCACCGCAAAGTCAAAATAATCATATGCTGTCAATATAATAAAGTAAGTATTAGGAAGGGATCTCTTTATCTCTTCAATAGCTACCAAGCCATTTATACCCGGCATTTTTATATCAGTAATAACAATATCTGGTCTAGCCTGTTCTGATATTTCGATAGCTTCTCTTCCATTACGAGCTTCAAGCACCTCCAATTTATCACCAAACTCCCAGCTTAGTATACTTATAATAGATTCTCTTTCATACTTTTCATCATCAGCAATAAGAAGTCTTACCATGTCTACATCAACACCTTTTTAGGAATTTTTAAATAGATTTTTGTTCCAAGCCCCTTTTTACTTTCTATGGAGAATAAATTTTTCTCATCATATAGTAGCTCTAACCTATTAATCGTGCTCCTAATCCCCATTCCAGTAGTATGTCCTATGTGCTCGCTAGAATTATCTTCTGAGCTTATTTTACTAAGAGTTTCCTCATCAAATCCGCAGCCACTATCTTCAATGAGCACAATTGTATAACTTCCTTCTTCATATATATTTATCCCTATTTTTCCGCCCTCTTCCTTTGGTTCTATGCCATGTATAAAAGCATTTTCTACAAAAGGTTGAAGCGTCATTCCTGGAACCTTTACTTTTGTCAAATCAACCTTTAAATCTAACATAAAAGTAACTCTTTCATCATAACGAACCTTTTGTATAAATATATATTGCTTTACTACATCAATTTCTTCTTTCAATGTTGCATTTCGCTCCATCATTGTTAAGCTATATCTTAAAATTCCAGATACAGATTTTATAAGCTCTTCTGTGGTAGAAGCATTTTCTTTTATGGCTGTTTGATTTATACAATTTAAAGTATTAAATAAGAAATGTGGATTTATCTGGGATTGAAGTACCTTCAATTGACTTAACTTTAATGCATTTTCATATTTTAAAATAGTAATCTCATCATCTATTACTTTTCTTTCAAGCTCAGCATTTCTCTTTAGTGAATTTATATATACTTTTATATTTTTAATCATGCTGTTAAAGGCTTCTGATAACAAATCTAATTCATATATATCAGTTTTCTCTCCTCCAACCATCTCAAAATCACCATTTGAAACCTTCTTTGATGCCTTTACCAACTGCTTTAGTTTTAAGCTTATATTTCTAATAAAAACTAGTGTGGAAAGTATGCTCATTAATAGTGCCGCTGCAATATATATCATTATAATCTTATTTATATTGCGTTCTTTAATTTCATAGCTTTTATACAAAGTATCATTATAACTAATATAGCTATCTGTTAAATTCGTAATGTAACTATTACAATAAGTCTGAATTTCCTTGGTAGACACATAATGATCATAATAAGTATCAATAGGTCCTCTATTGTCATAAAGCTCTATTGTCTTCTCTCCTTCAGCTCTATAACTGTAAAGAGTATTTATTAAATCCCTTAGGATATATTGGCTTTCAACATCAGAAATATCTCTAAGCGAATTTACCTTATTTAACGCGCCATCTAAATCTTTTCTATAGTTATCTCTACATTGAGTAGTATTAGTTTGTATATATTTATTAAAATTATCTGATGCATCATTAAGCAGATTTTTGATTTCGTTTACATTGTTTAGTTTACTTAGCATGATAGAATAATTGTCATTTATTTTTCTATTTGTCAGTACTGCAGTAATATTACTAGTAGCTAACGGGATTATAATAATGAGGGCAAAAATAATGAACTTCCTTCTTAAACTATTTTTCATCCTCTACTCTCCCTGTTTTTTCTTGTACTCATTTATATTATTTTTATCAACAACTTGTACATCTGTTAAATTTATTTTATCTACTTTCTTACCTTGAGATATGTCCATTATCATATTTACAGCATTATATCCCATAAGGTATGGTCTTTGAACAATAGTGGAAGAAATTACCCCTGATTCGATAAGTTGTAGGGTTTCAGGTAAATCATCAAAAGCAACAATCTTAACTTTTCCTACAAGTCCAAGACTCGATACTGCCTTAGCTGCCCCTACTCCATCAAGTGCTGATGTACAAAATAGAGCTTTTATATTATAGTTTTTAGTTAGTATTTTTTTAGCTGCAAGTTCTGCCTCAAGCAGATATGAATCAGAAGATTCAACACTAACTATAGAGATCTTTGAATTGCTACTTATATAATCTTTAAACCCCTGCACTCTTTCAGTTTGATTAGTTACATCTTTACCACCTATGACAATACCTATATTTCCTTCAGTTCCAATCTGCCTTATCATTTCCTTAGCACCTTCAGTACCTGCACCTATATTATCTGTACCAACATATGCTAAACGTTTACTTTTATCTGCATCTGAATCTATTGTAATAAGAGGTATTCCATTGTCAACAACATTATTAATTACTGAGTTATATTTACTTTCCTCCTGCACATATGTAATTATCCCACTAACCTTAGCTGCATATGCCATATTAATAAGTCTAAGCCCGTCATCAACATTAGCATAGTCTGGACCCTCAACCTTTACAACAGCATTCCTTTGTTTAGCAGCTTTTTCAGCTCCAGCCTTTATATATTGCCAATATGGATTTGATTTTACATGGCAAATAAGTACTATCTCTGGTTTTATTTGCTCTTTAACATTGACAGGTTCTTTAAAAATTCCAAAAAGGATGAAAGTGAAAATCCCAAAAATTAAAATTGTAGCTATATATTTCAGATTATAAAGTTTCTTCATTTCTTTCCCCCTCAATGATAACTTCTACTATACACTTTTATGCTTTAATATACATGCTTATTATATAATATATTACAAAATATGTATATTAAAATTATAACTTCTTATCAAAATATTACCAGTAATTATTTGCTGTGATTCTTTGTTGTTTTAGTATCAAATTATTCTAAATCCTTTCCTTTTAGCTTAATTTCAACACGGTGCTTTAAACTTGCCAAATATATAAAGAACACTATTATTTTCTAGATATTCTGATTTTTTCTTCTTTAATGTAACTTTTTGTAGTAAAATAAGAATATAAACATATTTGAGGGAGATGATATCATGAACATTGGTAATATATTAAAGAGTAATCCTATCACTCTAAAAGTAAACGATAACATAGATAAAGCTTTGAAACTCATGGCTGAGTTTGGCTTGAATGGTATGCCAGTTGTAGATAATAACGATGTTTTAGTTGGAATGGTTGTTAAAGCAGATATATTTAGATTCATGGTAACCCCAGGCCACTATGAAGATTGTCCAGTTGATTGGGTTATGTCTAAATCAATAATTTTAGCTCAAGCTAATGAAGATATTATTGTTGTAGCAAAACGTTTAAGAAAAAACAATATTATTTCTATGCCAGTTGTAGAAAACGAAAAGCTAGTAGGAATTATAAGCATTGAAGATTTGTTAGATTATTATATCGGATTAGAATAAAATTTAGGCTATGTTTAAGAGAATTATTGAAATTAAGTGGTTATAGAGGAGATATTAGTAGTTTTATACCACTAAATATCTTCTTTTTATTCTTATGTTATTTATCTAATCCTCGTATAGCTTCTTTCCTCTATATTCCTTTGGTGTAACTCCATACTTTTCTTTAAATATCTTATAAAAATAAGTAGGATTCTCATAACCTATTAAATCTATTATTTCAATGATAGAGTACTCAGTAAGCTTTAACAACTCTATTGCCTTACTTAGCTTTTTCTCTTGAAGAAGCCCTTTAAACGTCATTTTTGTATGTTTTTTTATTAGTTTACTAAGTTTATAATGTGGTTGATTTAACTTTTTAGCAAGTTCAAATAAATTTGCATCTTTATAATATTTATCAATATATTTGAAACTTTGAATTATAAGCAGCTTATCATAATTATTGGCTGAATAAGTCTCTATATCCTTAGATCGCTTTACTAATTCAACTAAAAGTAATCCTACTAATAATTTAATGGTTGCTTTACTCATTATAGAAGGTTCGTAAAGCTCTGTTATTATTTTTTCTGAAAGCTCTTGTATATAGCTTTTATCAGCTACTTTGAAATATAAATATTCTCCCTCACTATAATCCTTATATAAGGTAGTTAGTAAAAACTTACTTATTAGGTTTTCATCATCTAAAAGAGTTATTATATAATCAAAAAACTCCGGTTTAATTATAAAATTTATTATTATATCCTCTTCTCCAGAGGCTTCTATTTCATGTGTTATATACTGATTTAAAAAAATCAGTTCCCCTTGCTTTAAAGTAATTTTCTTTTCATCTATAGTTTGAGTTAGTTGTCCTGAATATACATAATTGAATTCTATATAATTGTGTTTATGTTTCGGAAAATTTACAAATCTAGTATGTCTTCTTATATCAATTAATTCCCCTGTTTGTAGGAGCTTTTTGCTATCTACTATAAATTCACCATTATCAGTATATAAGCTTTTATTAACATTTTCTTCCCCACTTAATATTTTTTCTTCTTCCTCTGTTAATGCTATGAGTCTTTGATATATATCTTCTCTCATAGGTCCTCCTAAAAACTTTGTCTTAATTTAATCTTCAATTAATAATTTAATTATAGCACGCTTTAAAGACCTTCTCCTTAAATGCAGTAATTATTTTTTACGCTCTTTAAAGCAATGGTAAAAATCTAAAAAACAAATCTAGTACGAAGCATCACATATATAAATAAAGTACATTTTTACACTTTTCTTAGCTAAACATCTCCTTATTCTCCTAAAATCACTATTTTAGCTTCACATAATGTATTTTTATGTTATAATTGTAAGGATTATGCCTAATTATAATAAATAACATTCTAAGGGGGAGTTTTTAATGTTTTGTAGCAATTGTGGCAATGAAATAAATGATAATGCAGATGTTTGCATTCATTGTGGAGTTTCAGTGTCTAAAAAAAATAAGGACAATCCATCTCATCTTGCTGGAGCCGTTTCTTGTTGCTTTCCAATTGTAGGCTTGATTCTTTATTTCTTATGGAAAGATGACAAGCCAAAAAGCTCTAAGTTAGTTTGTCGTTGGATGATAGCTGGTATAGTACTTTGGATTCTATTCTACGTAGTTATGTTTTTACTTGGATTCATAGGGGCTATGTCTGATTCTAGTTACTCATCAATTACATATGTACTCTAATTTAGAGAAACTTTTACACTATATGTTCTTATGCCACAGACGGCCAGATAGATCATTTTTTTATAAGGGGAAACAATTTCCTATTTGTGCTCGTTGTACTGGTATACTAGCAGGATATTTTATAGGAATATTTTACTTATTTTTTATTCCAAATCGCAATCATCTTATCGAAATTTTATTTATGCTTCCATTGATTATAGATGGCACTGTACAATATTTCGGAAAATGGGAAAGTACCAATATGCGAAGATTTTGTACAGGTATTTTAGCAGGTATCTCTACTGTATGTTTATTTAGCATAGCAGGAGCATATGGATACAATCATGGAAAACATGTGGCGGATATTCTTATAAAATTTTTGCAAAAATAAAGGAAACCCACTTCTATTTTAACGGAGTGGGTTTCTTTTAATAAATAATTATTTTATATAAAAAACTCAATATATTTAACTACTAACATTATATTTTATAAATATTAGTATTCAGTTACTTCAATAATTCTAAACTAAAGTTGTATATCCTTCTAAGAACTTATCTACTTCTCTTGCACAAGCTCTTCCTTCATTTATAGCCCATACTACAAGACTTTGACCTCTTCTAACATCTCCACAAGCAAAAACTTTAGATAAATTAGTTTGGAACTTTCCGTACTGAGCATTTACGTTTGTTCTTGCATCAGTTTCTACCTCAAAGCTATCAGTTACATACTTCTCAGCACCTACAAATCCCATTGCAAGTAGTACCATATCTGCTTTCCATACCTTTTCACTGCCTTCAACTTCCTTTGGAACAAAAGCACCATTTTCATTCTTTTCCCAGTTTACATTCACTGTCTTTACTGCAGTAAGATTGCCTTCTTCATCACCTATAAACTCTTTTACAGTGATTAAGAATTCTCTAGGATCTTTACCATTTAAATCAATGAATTCTTCTTGTCCGTAGTCAACCTTATGAATTCTTGGATATTGTGGCCATGGATTAGCTTCTGTTCTGTCTTCTGGCTGTTTTCCCATGATTTCGAATTGAACTAAGGAATTGCAGTTATGTCTTAGGCTTGTAGCAACACAGTCGGTTCCAGTGTCTCCTCCTCCTATTACAATAACATCTTTTCCTTCTGCAGATATATAATTCTTATCCTCTAAGTTTGAATCTAAAAGACTCTTAGTAGTTGCTTTTAGAAAATCTACTGCGTAGTGTATCCCCTTAAGTTCTCTTCCCTTCGCCTTTAAATCTCTAGGATTTGATGAACCACAAGCTAGAACTACTGAATCATATTTTTCTAGAAGCTCCTTAGAGTCAACATTAACTCCTACATTTGCGTTAGTTACAAAGTTTACGCCTTCTTCTTTCATGATATTTACTCTTCTATCAATTACAGCCTTATCCAGCTTCATGTTAGGGATACCATACATCAAAAGTCCCCCTACACGGTCATTTCTTTCATAAACGGAAACATTATATCCTCTTTTATTAAGCTGATCAGCACAAGCAAGTCCAGCAGGACCAGATCCTATTATTGCTACTTTTTTATCTAATCTTACCTTTGGAGGATTAGGCTTAATTAAGCCTTCCTCAAAAGCTCTCTCTATAATAGATCTTTCATTTTCTTTTATAGATATTGCTGGTCCATTAATTCCAGCAGTACATGCTGATTCACAAGGTGCTGGACAAACTCTTCCTGTAAACTCTGGGAAGTTATTAGTCTTTAGAAGTCTTTCAATAGCCTTCTTCCAATTCCCTTTATATATTAAATCATTCCATTCAGGTATAAGATTATTAACAGGACATCCTGACACCATTCCGTTTATCATTATTCCTGACTGACAGAATGGTATCCCACAGTCCATACATCTAGCACCTTGAACTTGTTGTTCCTCTTTGGAAAGAGGAGTTACAAACTCGTTGTAATCTTTTAATCTTTCCTTTGGTTTTTTCTTAGCTGCAACTTTCCTATCATATTCTAAAAAACCTGTTGGCTTTCCCATAATACTCCTCCTCTTTCCTACTTTCTTACTCCTTTTATTACATCAAAGGCCATTCTTTCTGCATCTTCTTTTGAAGCTCCTGAAGCCACATATTCTTTAATTAAGGTAGTTATATTCTTATAGTCCTTAGGCATTACCTTAATAAAGCCTTTCTTATATTCTTCAAAGTTTGAAGCTATCTTCTTTGCTTCAGCTGAAGCAGTATATTTCTCATGCTCTTCTAGAAGCGAAAGTAAATCTTTTTCATCTGATGAATCTAACTCTTCTATATGAACCATGCTTTCATTTATATTTTTTCTCTTTGTTCCTTCAGAATCAAGAATATAAACTACTCCTCCTGACATACCAGCTGCAAAGTTTCTTCCTACTGGACCCAGTATAACAACAGTTCCGCCTGTCATATATTCGCAACCATGATCACCAACACCTTCAACCACTGCCGTAGCTCCAGAGTTTCTAACTCCAAATCTCTCTCCAGCAACCCCTCTTATGAAGGCCTTACCACTTGTAGCTCCATATAAAGCTACGTTACCAATCAATATATTTTCAGTAGGGTTAAGAGTTACAGTGTCTGGCTCATATACTATGATTTTACCTCCTGAAAGTCCTTTTCCTATATAGTCATTAGCATCACCTTCAAGCTCTAATGTAAGTCCGTTAGGTATAAATGCTCCAAAACTTTGTCCTCCTGCACCTTTTGTTTTTACCCAAATAGTGTCTTCTGGAAGTCCTTTTTCTCCATATCTTTTAGTTATTTCACTTCCTAATATTGTTCCAAATACTCTATCAGTGTTACCTACATTAACTTCTAACTTAACATTGGACTTACCTTCAAGAGCATCTAAAGAGTTTGGTACTAATACCTTTGAATCTAAAACATTGTATAGCTTATGGTCGTAGCTTGCTTGATATTTATAGATCCTGTCGTGTGGAACTTCTGGATTGAATAGTAATCTTGATAAATCTACTTTCTTAGCTTTCCATCCACCAATAGATCTTTGTACTAACTTATCAGTACGTCCAATCATTTCGTCTATAGTTCTGAAGCCAAGTCTCGCCATGTATTCTCTTAGTTCTTCAGCTATAAAGTGCATGAAGTTTATAACATGTTCTGGCTTTCCCTTAAATCTCTTTCTTAGTTCTTCATTTTGTGTTGCTATTCCAACAGGACAAGTATCAAGATTACATACTCTCATCATCACACAACCCATAACCACTAGTGGTGCTGTTGCAAACCCAAACTCTTCTGCTCCTAGAAGTGCTGCGATAGCAACGTCTTTACCTGACATAAGCTTACCGTCTGTTTCTATTACTACTCTTTCTCTTAAGCCATTTAAGATTAGAGTTTGATGAACTTCAGCAAGACCAAGTTCCCAAGGTAACCCTGCATGTTTTATAGAAGTTCTTGGTGATGCTCCTGTGCCTCCATCATATCCACTTATTAGAATTACATCAGCTCCACCCTTTGCAACACCAGCTGCAACTGTACCAACTCCAGCCTCAGAAACTAGCTTTACACTTACTCTAGCTCTTGAGTTTACATTCTTAAGATCATATATTAACTCCGCCAAATCTTCAATAGAATATATATCATGATGTGGTGGTGGTGATATTAAACCAACTCCAGTAGTTGAGTGTCTTGCCTTAGCTACCCATGGATAAACCTTAGTTGCTGGAAGCTGTCCACCTTCTCCTGGTTTTGCACCTTGTGCCATCTTTATCTGTATTTCTTTTGCATCGACTAGGTATTCTGAAGTAACTCCAAATCTACCTGATGCTATTTGTTTTATTGCAGAAGATCTTAAATCTCCATTTTCATCAACAACAAATCTTTCTCTTTCTTCTCCACCTTCACCAGTATTTGATCTTCCACCAATTCTGTTCATTGCTATAGCTAAACATTCATGAGCTTCCTTACTGATTGAACCGTAAGACATAGCTCCTGTTTTAAATCTCTTAACTATGGATTCAACTGATTCAACTTCATCTATAGAGATACTTTCGTTATCTAAATTTAAATCTAATAAGCTTCTTAGCGTTAAGTTATTTTTTTCATTGCTAACTAAAGAAGTATATTCTTTAAATTCTTTATAATTGCCAGTCTTACATGCATTTTGAAGTTTATGAATTGTAAGAGGATTATATAAATGTTCTTCTTTATTACTTCTAAACTTATGAGCACCTTCAGAATCAAGAGTAAAATCTATAAGTCTTGCATCAAAACCTTGTGTATGTCTTATTACAGCTTCTTTCTCAATATCTAGAAGATCAATTCCTTCTATTCTAGATGGTGTCAATGCAAAATATTTGTCTACTACTTCCTTTGATATTCCAATAGCTTCAAAAATTTGAGCTCCGTTGTAGGATTGTATTGTTGAAATTCCCATCTTAGAAATTACTTTAACAATTCCTTTTAAAGCACCCTTATTGTAGTTATAAACTGCCTTATCAAAGCTTAAATCCACAGTACCTTCTTCAACTAAAGTTCTAATTGATTCATATGCCATATAAGGATTTATGGCATTAGCACCGAAACCTAAAAGTAGCGCAAAATGATGAATTTCTCTAGGTTCTCCAGATTCTACAACTATACTAACCTTAGTTCTCTTTGCTTCATCAACTAGATGATGGTGTAATGCTGAAACAGCAAGTAAAGTCGGAATTGGCACATTATTTTCATCAACAGTTTTGTCTGAAAGAACTATAATTGAAGTTCCATCTTCTATAGCTTCATCAGCTTTTATTAGTATACTTTCTAAAGCCTTTTCAAGATTTCCTTCTTCTTCGCTCTTATTGAATACTGTTGGTATAACAACATTCTTAAAGCCTTTATTTTCAATGGATAATACCTTATTAAAATCTTTATTTGATAATATAGGATTATCTAACTTCACTCTCCTACAGTTATCCTCACCTTCAGAAAGTATATTTGACTCTGCACCTAGATACACTCTCATAGAAGTTACTATCTCTTCTCTTATTGCATCTATAGGTGGATTAGTAACCTGAGCAAATAATTGTTTGAAATAATTATATAATAACTGTGGTCTATCACTTAAAACTGCAAGTGGTGTATCAACTCCCATAGATACTAGTGGATCATCTGCATTTACACACATAGGAGTTATTGTAGATGTAACATCTTCATAAGTGTATCCAAAAGCCTTTTGTAATCTAACTAATTTAGCTTCCTCTAATTTCTCTTCAGATACAGTAACTTCTGGTATTTCTCTAAGCTTCAGCAAATTATCCTTAACCCAAGTTCCATATGGTTTTAAAGTAGAATAATTTTTCTTTAAATCATTGTCATCTATAAGCTCACCATTAACTGTATCAACAAGAAGCATTCTACCTGGTGTAAGTCTGCCCTTATACTTTACATTTTCACTTTCAACATTCATAACTCCAACTTCAGATGATAGGATTAGGTAATCATCTTTAGTTACATAATATCTTGAAGGTCTGAGACCATTTCTATCTAAAGTTGCTCCTAGTATATCTCCATCAGTAAATGCTATTGCAGCAGGTCCATCCCAAGGTTCCATCATTGTTGAATTATATTCATAGAAGGATTTCTTATCTTTATCCATTTCATGATTCTTGCTCCAAGGCTCTGGTATAAGCATCATCATTATGTGAGGAAGAGTTCTTCCATTCATATATAGAAACTCTATTGTGTTATCAAGCATTGAAGAATCTGAACCATTTTTATTGATTACTGGAAGGACTTTATTTAGTTCATTTCCAAATATATCTGACTTAAGTTCTGATTCTCTTGCGTTCATCCAATTTACATTACCTCTAATAGTGTTAATTTCACCATTATGAATGATGTATCTATTAGGATGTGCTCTCTCCCAGCTTGGGAAAGTGTTTGTACTAAATCTAGAGTGAACAAGAGCTATAGCTGTATCCATCAATTCATTTTGTAAATCCGGATAAAATTTTTCTACCTGAACTGCCGTAAGCATTCCCTTGTAAACTAAAGTTTTTGAGGAAAGACTAGCAACATATGCCTCTACTGCTTCTTTTTCAAATAATCTTCTAATTACATAAAGTTCTCTTTCAAAAGTCTTTGAATCGAAGTTATCACTATTTGAAGCAACAAAGCCCTGCATTATAAAAGGCATTGCTTCTCTAGATGCGTCTCCTAAATCCTCTGGATTAACAGGAACTTCTCTCCATCCCAAAAAGCAATGCCCTTCATTAAGAACAATATTTTCAAAAAGCGCCTTTGCTTTTTCTCTCTTTTCTTTATTTTTTGATAAGAAGAACATTCCTACACCGTAGTGTCCTTCCTTTGGTAATTCAAACTCACATACTCTTGTAAAGAAATTGTGCGATACTTGAATCAATATTCCTGCTCCATCTCCTACATTAGGATCAGCACCAGCGCCCCCTCTGTGCTCTAACTTAACAAGAATATCTAAGGCATCCTTTACGATAGCATGGTTCTTTTTGCCTTTAATATGTGCGATTGCCCCAATACCACAGGCATCTTTTTCAAAACTTGGATCATACATCCCTTGCTCTTTCGGAAAGTTACAAAACATAGCCAGTCCCCCTTTAATATTACTTTTGCTATATTAGATAAAATTGCTACATTTACTCAATAAACAATTCTTAATTCTATCATTTAAGTATTTTTATATCTCATAAATATATAATTTTTATTTCAATACAACATATCTCTTATATTATTTTTTATTATGGTAAATTTAATATACCATATGATTCATTTAAAGATGTAAAAAAATTTATATTGTGAAATAATAATATCACTAAAGTGTCAAAAAAATCAATATAATAATTAAATTTTATAAGAAAATATTAAAATTATGCAATAAAATCATAAACAAACTTCACTTTTATTACAATATACGTAATTCAACTCCTTTTGATACTAAAAACTGTAAATTGCAATTTTGCTTACCAATACTTTCAAAATCAAGTTAATAAATTATTTCAAAACATGAAAACCATTTCTAGTGATGTACTACTTCTATAAGAAATATATTTTAAAATTCTCTCACAAAATTGTAAATCCACGAAACTATTTAGCCCTTTAAATTGAAATATTCAAAAGTTACAATTATAGATTAGTTTATATGAATATATATCTATGATAAAATGATATATAAATATTTATTAACACTTCACGAGGTGATATATTTGAATAAAATTCAATGTGAAAGTTGTAAAACCAAACTTTGTGCTAGCAAAGTTCCCATATTTGCATCACTTGACAGAGATCATTTATCTAAGGTTGTTTCTAAAATAAGTCACCTTAGCTTTAATAAAGGTGAAGCAATTTGTGTTGAAGGAGATCTTTCTAACTCTTTAGTAATTATAAATCAAGGTCAGGTAAAACTCACAAAGGTCACAAAAGAGGGAAAGGAACAAATAATACGAGTTTTATCTCCAGGTGATTTTTTCGGAGAACTTAGCCTCTTTAATGAAAAAGAGAAATACAATTTCTCTGCATACGCTCTATCTTCAGTAAAAATATGTTCTTTAAGTAAAGAGGCAATGCACACTATACTTATAGAAAATCCTGAAATATCAGTAAAAATATTGACTGAAGTTTCTAAAAGACTTATGGAAGCCGAAAATCTTGCACAAAATCTTGCAACCAATGATGCTGACATAAGAGTTGCTAGTCTTATTTCTGAATTTGGAGAAAAATACGGACACAATACTGATTTAGGAATTGAAGTTAACTTACCTATGAACAGAGAGGATATGGCTAACTATATAGGGGTTACTCGCGAAACTATAAGCAGAAAGCTCACTAAGCTACAGGACTCTGGTGTAATATCTTTAGTAGGAAACAAAACTTTAATCATTCGAGATTCTAGCAGGCTAAATGATTTTATGTAAAAAATCTTATAATTTAATATTGTTGTTTAAAGCTCCTGTTTTATTTACAGGAGCTTTAGTATTTTTATATCGATGTTTTTTTATTATTTTTTAAAATTTGATTTGAATCATATTTTTAAAATCCTAATGCTCATATAATTAAGCCATAGCAAACGAAAAAATAATTTGATATAAAATTTAGGAGGCTTAATTATGATAAATAAAATGATGATTGCAGATAACATATATAGCGTAAGTAAAGTGGATGATAGAGATGTTCCATTCCATAGACTTACATTAACAAAAGGCACAACATATAACAGCTACTTACTAAATACAGAAAAACCAACCATTATAGATACTGTAGATATAAGTTTTGGAAAAGAATTCGTAGATAACTTAAAAGAAACTATAGATTTAATGAGGATTCAATATATTGTTATAAACCATACTGAACCTGATCACTCAGGGGGACTTGGAAGTCTTGCAGCTCAAGCTAAGAATGCTACTATAGTTTGTACAGAAAAAGCAGTTGAAGAATTAAAAGAAATGTATAAACTTCACAAAAGAAACTTCTTAGTAGTTAAAGATGGAGATAAATTAGATATAGGTGGTAAGACTTTATTATTCTTAGAAACACCATATCTTCATACTGAAGAAACTATGATAACTTACTGCATTGAAGATAAAATATTATTCCCTTGTGACATATTTAGCACACATATTGCTAATACAGAAGTATTTAATGATTTAGCTAAAGAAGACATATTTGAAGACTTTAAGGTTTACTACACATTAATCATGCACCCACATAGAAAGCATGTTCAATATATGATAAATAAGATAAAACATCTTGATATTAAGATGATTGCTCCATCTCATGGATATATATTAAGAACTGAAACAGAAAAATTTGTTAAGTTATACGCAGAACTAAGCAAGAATACTACAACTAATAAATCAGCAGCCGTAATCTATTCCACTATGACAAGCAACACAAAAAAACTTTCACAAAGTATCGCTGATTTCCTTAGCGCTGAGGGAATTACTGCTGTAACTGTAGATGTAAATAAAACTCCAAAGGAAGAAGTACTAGATTATATAAACAACTCTGATATAGTACTTTTCGGTAGCTCAACTAGATATGGAGATATGATAGGTGCTTTAGAAGATGTTTTAAAAGAATTGAAAGCCATGGACTTATCTAATAAAATAGTTTCAGCCTTTGGTTCTTACGGTTGGAGCGGCGAATCTATAGAAGTAATACAAGATTATCTACTTGATACAAATGCTAATGTATTAGAAACTTCTAAGGTAATAAAATCCACAGGTATGTCAGATGTAGCTTTTCCTATAAGAATAAGATTTGCTGTAAAAGAAGAGTCTCTTCATGAAGTAGAAAGAGCTTGTGAATATATTGGTAGTCTTGCACTTAATGCAATATAAAAATTTGGAGGTATATGATGATAAACAAAATAGATAAAAAAGATACTTTAGGTCAAATAGTTTCTAATTTCCCTTTAGCAAGTGAGATATTTAATAAATATAAGATTGATTATTGTTGTGGTGGACATGATAACTTGGAATCAGCTTTACTTGAAAAAAATCTGAATGTTGATAGTATTTTAAAGGAACTTAATGAAGCTTATGAGGTATTTTTACAGTCTAATAATGAATATATTGACTGGAGAAAGGAATCACCAATCAATATCATAAATCATATAGTAAGAACACACCACGCTTACACAAAAAGAGAATTACCTAATATTGATTTACTTATGATGAAAATTTTGAAAGCTCACTTTTCTCATCATCAAGAACTTCTATTAAAACTACACAAGCTATTTGGACTTCTAAAAATAGAATTAGAAGAACATTTAATAAAAGAGGAAGAAGTATTATTTCCTTTGATAGAAAAGTATTCTAATGATAAATCTAGTACCACCCTTACAAAGGTAACTGAATTTATAAAAGAAACTGAGTCTGAACATGATGCTGCTGGGGACATACTTAAAGAAATAAGAGAACTCACAAATGATTTTTCTGCACCAAAAGACACTTGCACTACATTCAGACTTGTATATGCTCAAATAGAAGCTCTTGAAAAAGACCTATTTACTCATATACATTTAGAAAACAGTGTACTATTTTCATTAGTTTCATCTGAAAAATAAAAAAGTTCCAATTATCATTGCTTTTTAAATTTGTATTAATCAATTTATAAACAATGTTAATATATTTAAACATATTGATCTCTACCCCTCTGCAAGAGAAGATAAGCCACTTCATTATTTAAATTTGAAGTGGTTTATTTTTATTTAAAGATGAAACACTTCAATCCGAAATTTATTTTCAAAACTCCTCTGGGTTCTAAGAGGAGAATTTGAAAATATAAATTTAATTATGAAGTGATTCATCTATAACATATGACATATTATTACATATAATGTATCGATGTACAATTGTTGTTAAAGTATATTGTACATGAAAGGATGATAACTATGGCTGTAAGACATTATGTTTTGCTAGCTACTGATGGAAAAACAAAATTGCCTACATCTCCAGAACTTCCTCCTAATCCTACAACAGAAGTTGAGGTTCTTATATACGGATTTGTTGGGGGATTGTATAAGGTTGATGACAAAGTAGTAGATGAAAAGCTTAATTGGGAAAACTCAGAAAACTGGAACTATTTATACGGGCTAAAAGGAAGTGCTTCTCTTCCATCTCCTATTATATGGGGAGAAGTTGGTGACAAAATCTATATTACTTTAATTAATCTTGGTATGTTGTATGTTAATATAATGGATCCTCATACAGTTCATATGCACGGTGCACATGTAGCCACTCAGTTAGATGGCTTCCCTGAACTTTCATTTGCGGTTCCTATGTGGGAGTTTAACGGAAGTAACAAACCCGAAACTTTGACCTATTATTTCTATCCAGAAAATCCTGGAACACTTATGTATCACTGCCACCAGGAAGCTTCAGAGCATGTTCAAATGGGTATGTATGGAGCATTAATAATATATCCATCTTATAAGAGTCTTGAAGAGAATGGCATAAGAAAAGATAAGCGTGGAAGATGGCTTAACAATGGAGAAATTGTTCCTAATATACCTTGCTCTGCTACAAATAGAAATTTTGCTTATAACAACATTCATTCTTTTTTCAATAAGGAATATATAATGTTATTATCAGACATCGACCAGACCTGGCACGATAGTATATTAAATGGTACTGATTTTAATCCTGTAGACTACAAACCTAATTTCTGGCTTGTAAACGGAAGACCTTTCCCTTATTCTTTACTTCCACATCCACAAACACCTACAGATGGTAGTGATACTGATTTAGCACAATTAAATTACGAGTCATATGTTCGTGTAAAAACTGGGGAAGACTTTTTACTCAGAATGATAAATATGGGTTACCAAGTAATACCTTGGCATATACACGGATGGCACTTTAAAGTTATAGGCAAGGATTCGCATGTAAGTCCATTTTTAGAGATGAATCATCCTTCAAAGGATATGGGACATATGGGACACCCTATAACTGAAATGGGCTTTACCTGCACGATTGGCTCTGGTGAAACCTATGATCTTTTGATAAATGCCGAAAACAAGAGTCCTATATACAGAAAATATATTGTTAAAGGACAGAATTCTATCCCTTCTGTTTGTAGACAAATTCATGAACTTAAAGCATATGATCCTTCACTTATAGCAGAAATTCCTACAGAGCCTATAAATGTATTAAATATTAATACAACAAATTATATAGATATCTGCGATGAATCAGAAGAAAGTCCAAATAGTAACTTCTTCCCTCAATTTTATCCAATGCACAATCATGACGATTATAAAGTCACAAACAATGGAGTTTATCCTGGAGGACAGTTGACTTATATACAAGTAGACGCTCCTGAATCCGGTGGTTTGATGGGAAGTTATTATGCCAATAAAAACTTTACTGATCTTAGGTTAAAGAGACTAGATGAAAGTATTAGCTTTAACTGGAAAACTGATAAACCTCAAGATTTAGGTGAAAGCTTCTCAGCGAGATGGACTGGAAAGCTAAAGCTTCCTATCTCTCAAAGATACAAACTACAGTTAGTTTGTGTAGGTGATGGCACCGTAAAGCTAAATGGGAAAGAAATTCTAAGAGTAAAAGATTATTATTCTCTACCAATAGATTTTGAAATGGTTGATTTTGAAGGTGAAAAGTCATATGAAATCGAAATTGAATATGTTGGAACCTCGAAAGGGGCTATTGCATTACTTTGGACTTCCTCAACAAAGGTAAGAGAAACAATTCCTCCTTATAACTTATACCCACTTTAAAATATTGGCGCTGTTAAAGTATTGTGCTGAAATTAAATGGCTAGCAATCAGATGCTTTAGTCAAGTTCTTGTATAGGAACCTTTTAGAAAAACCTCCAATAGAAAATCTGTAAAGATGTTCCATTGGAGGTTTTTGCATATTTAAATATGTTCAATAAATTACTTTAACTCTATAGATACAGGACAATGATCTGAACCAAATACCTCAGTCAGAATATCTGCTCCTTTAAGCTCTTCTAGCAGGTTATTAGATACAAAGTGGTAGTCTATTCTCCATCCCGTGTTTCTTTCTCTTGATTTGAACATATAACTCCACCAAGAGTATTTTATAGTTTCTGGATTAAAATGTCTAAAGGTATCTGTATATCCGTTAGCAATAAACTTATCCATCCATTCTCTCTCCATTGGTAAGAACCCTGAAGTCTTTTCATTGGACTTTGCATTCTTAATATCCATCGGTGTATGGGCAGTGTTATAATCACCACAGATTATAAGCTTCTTCCCTTCCTTTACTCTCTCATTACAATATTCAAGTAAAGCGTCATAGAATCTCATCTTATAATCTAATCTTTCCTCACTACTCTGTCCATTTGGGAAGTATATATTAAACAGAGTAAATCCTTCAAACTCTGTTATTAAAATTCTTCCTTCACTATCGAATTCTTCAATTCCAATACCATGACTAACACTTATAGGTTCAACTTTAGAATATGTAGCAACTCCACTATATCCTTTTTTCTCAGCAAAGGAAAAATACGAATGATACCCTTTTATATTTCTAGCTGCATCATCTAAAGTCGCTTCTTGAAGCTTAGTTTCCTGTATACATAGTATATCTGGCGAATCAGTTTCTACAAAGTTTAAAAAATCTTTTTTCATAATGGCTCTAAGTCCATTAACATTCCATGAATATATCTTCAAAAAATCATCTCCTTAAGGAATAAAGTACAATCAATAATAATTATTAATTATATGATATTATACTTTATTCCCTATTTCAATGTCCAATAATCAAGTTCTAATAATTAATCGAGCTTTAGCTGCGTGCTTTTATTGATTTAATTAATTTCTTCTTTAAAAAAGCTTTAAGCATTCTTATTTACAACGATCTTAGTATAGGAGTTTAAAGTCACAAAATAATACACACAATAGATAAGCCCATACACCGAAGCTATCACAATAAAACTATTCATAAGTTTCAAAGAAAGCATTTTGCTCAGTGCAATAGTTGCCGGTAATGAGTTTATAACAGCAACCATAAATGGTGCCCAAAATAGTAGCCCTAATTCTTTTGCAATTGAAATTTTTATTTCATGATTACTTACTCCAATTTTACTTAAGGTAACAAATTTTTCCTTGTCTTCTCTTGCTTCCATCTCCATCTTAAAATATATTATACTTCCTGTGGCAGTTATAAATAATGCACCTATAAACAACCCTATAAAGGCCATCATACCTAATAACTTTAGTCCATCTGTATAATGTTCATAGAAAGTTACGAGTCCACTTTCTTTATAAAAGTTCTTTCCTAAGTCGCTTAAGAAATTTTCTGCTTTGAAATCATTATCTAAAATATATCCTTTTAGTTTAATAATCTTTGATTTTTCAGAATTTAATTTCATAGAATCATAGATATTGTCTTTTACTACAAAAGTTTGGTTAAAGTGATCAAGCGCTATGAAAGGTTTTATATCTGTTTGAGATACCTTCAAGCTATAGTTTTTATCTTTTAAATTTATATTAACGCTCTTATTTAATGCACTTTTATTAACAGCAAAACTTTGCATTTGTATGAAGTAGCAATCATCTTCATGATTTAATTCTGCTTTTCTGTCAACATTTTGATGTTCATTTATCTTATTAAAATCACTTTGTCTAATAACATAAAAATCAGAATTAATATTATTAAGAGGATCTTCTGCATTTACTATAAGCATCTCAAGTTCATCAGAATATTTAACTGATATTTCCTTGTGATTAGCTAGAACTCTATCAAAAATTACATTTTCATCTTTTGTTTTAAAATACTCTACAGAAAAAGGTCTCATATATCTTGAGTTTTCTTCAGTTTTTGTATAAGACCCCACACATGTAACCAACGCACAAAGAGCAACCGTAGTACTTATTGCAATGATACTGAGAGTTCCAACATTTCCTCTATACCTAAAATATAGCTGTGAAGTTGCTATAAGCTTAGTACCTTTAAAAAGACTCTTTTCATTTTTCTTATTTATATATATTAAAAATGTTGTAGCAGATGTAAAGAGCAGTATCGTACCTACTACTACTAGCGCAACAACTATTGGAGCCTTAAGTATATTGCTACCTAACTCTTGAATAGCAATACTATAACCAAAATACATACAAACAACTGATACAATTGTAAATAAAAATGTTATTGCTGATACTTTTAATCCTCTCTCAATTCTTTTTGATGCATTAAATAAATCTATCAGATTACTGTTCCTTACAATAATTGAACCATGGATTGAAATAATAATATATATTGTGCCAAATATCTTTAATGTCATATTTATAGCTCTTAAATTCCACTGAAAAGGCACAAATGATGATATTTTAACCATATAAAAAAGAATCATTATGAAAAACTTACTAAAAATAAGTCCCAAGATTATTCCAGTTATCAATGCAATTGCAGTAATAAATGTATTTTCATAAAAATTAATCTTTGCAACTTGATTTTTAGACATTCCTAAAAGCATATAGGTAGCAAACTCTTTTTTCCTTGATTTTATAAAAAACGAATTAGAATACCATATAAAAAATGCCGAAAAAATCACAATCATTACTGCGCCAACATTAAATAAAGTTATAAATTTCTTCATTTCTCCAAGCTCGTCTTGAATATAAGTACTGTATAAAATAGACATAAAAAGATAGACTGAAAATATACTAAAGGATAAACTTAAAAAATATGACCAATAATTTTTAAAATTCTTTCTTATATTCCTGGTTGTAATACTAACCAATGTCATCAGTATCACCCCCTATGACAGAAAGTATCTTTAAAATTCTTTGATAAAAATCTTTTCTTGTCATATCACCTTTATATATTTCATTAAATAACTTACCATCTTTAATAAATATAACTCTCTTGCAGTATGATGCCGCAAAAACATCATGGGTTACCATAAGTATGGTAGCTTTATTATTCTCATTCAAATTATTCAAAGCTCCCAACAGTTCCTTAGAGGATTTGGAATCAAGTGCTCCAGTAGGCTCATCCCCTAGTATCAAGGAGGGATTAGAAATCATAGCTCTTGCAGCAGCTGCTCTTTGTTTCTGCCCACCAGACACTTCATAAGGATGTTTATTAAGCACTTCACTTATTCCTAGCTTATTTGTAATGTCAGCTAACCTTTTTTCTATAATTGAATAGGAAGTTTTGGATAAGGCCAAGGGTAATACTATGTTTTCCTTAAGTGTCATATTGTCTAAAAGATTAAAGTCTTGAAATATAAACCCAAGCTTCTCTCTTCTAAATTTTGATAAACTTGGCTCCTTAAGCTTTGTCACATCATTACCGTCAATATAGACACTCCCTGAAGTAGGCTTATCTATAGTTGATATTACATTCAAAAAAGTAGTTTTTCCTGAACCTGAAGGTCCCATTATCCCTACAAATTCTCCTTCATTTATCTTGAGATCTATATTATCTAAAGCTGTATATTTCACTGACCCGAATTTTGATCCGTATACCTTTTTTAAGTTTTTAATATTTAATACTTCCATATAAATACCTCCAAGTTTATTTCGTAGGTGCACCATAATTACATTGATACTATTCTTAAAATAATTCTAAAAGCTTAAGTTTTTAGAATATTATCTTTGCTGTATCTTATATTAAAAGTATATAAAAAAACAAAATGTGCCGCCATTTCTTTGGCTTACATTTTGCTTTTCAAACTTACAATTTTGTAATATATAGATAAACTACTTCAATCCTTAAACTCCAAATAAAGATTTCGATGATTCTACGAATCTTTATTTGGATAAATTCTAATATGAAGTAGTTTATATATGGATATACAACTTCATTATAGAATTTATATTTTCAAATTTAATTGGTACATCTTTATATCACTTCATTAATCACCATATACAGGAAAGTAAATATAAAATTTGGTTCCTTTTCCATATTCAGATTCTACCGTTAGTCTATGTCCTAGCTTTGTAGAAAGCTTCTTAGCAAGATATAACCCCATACCTGTAGCTTTAATGTTATTGTCCCGGCCGTTATTACCAGTAAAAGACTTAGAAAAAATTCTCTCTATATCTTCTTGCCTTATTCCTATGCCATCATCCTCCACAGTAAGCACTATTTCATTATCATTTTTAGAGGTATAAAAACTTATCCCTCCTCCATCTTTGGTATATTTAAGAGCATTTGATATAAGCTGATCTATTATAAATACCAACCATTTTTTATCTGTATCCACTGTCAACTTATCATCAACCTTATTAAAAAAACTAATATGCTTTCTTATAAAAATAATAGAATGCTTCTTCACACTTTCCTTAACAACATTATTAATGACAGTTTCGCTTATAACATAATCCTTTGAAAAATCATTACTTCTTGAGTAGTATAGAACCTTTTCAACATAATCATCAATCTTATCAAGCTCTTCCTTTAATGATATTACTGTCGTTTGTTCTTGAAAATTTATTGTATCTAATATAAGCTTGGCAGTAGTTATAGGAGTTTTAATTTCATGTACCCAGCTTATTATAAATTCACTATTCTCAGAAAAACTCTCTTCTATATTTCTCAAGGAATCTACATACTCTTTATAAAGATCAGAAATAATCATTTGATAAATTTCATCCTTACATTCAAAAGCTTCAGTAAATATAGGCGTTTTATTTTCTGACTTTTGTATTTCCTTTAAATTTTTAATACTTTTATTTCTAACGTTATAATCATATATGACGAAAAATAATAACATTATAATCGATACAGTAATCATATAGACTAAATTTGAAGTCAAAAGCTCGTTGCTCCTACCCACATATATAGTCAGTAAGATAAAAGTTAAAAGAATTACGTAAAAAACTAAAAATCTTAAATTTTCTTTTAAATATCTAAAAAAACTCATTTTATCATATACCCCTGATTCTTTACTGTTTTTATATACTCCTCTAACCCTATCTCATTTAACCTTTTTCTTAATCTATTTATGTTTACTGTTAAAGTATTATCATCTATAAAGCTCTCATCTTCCCATAGTTCTTGCATGATTTTTTCTCTACTTACTATTCTTTCATGATTCTTCATCAATACATATAGTATTTTAAACTCATTTTTTGTGAGCTCCACACTTTTATTTTCATAGTGCAGGACGTTATCTTTAAGAGAAAGTAATACCCCATTATAATTTATTACATCAATTGAAGCATCAGAGTAAGAATAAGTTCGTCTCAAAATAGCATTAATCTTGGCTATCAATACTTCCATAGAGAAAGGCTTAGTTATATAATCATCCCCTCCCATATTTACAGCCATGACTATGTCCATATTTGTGTTTCTTGATGATAAAAATAATACTGGCACCTTTGATATATTTCTTATTTGATTGCACCAATGAAATCCATCAAATACTGGTAGGTTTATATCCATCAGTACAAGACTTGGAGAATAACTTACAAATTCTCCAACTATATTACTGAAATCTTCAACGAAACAAACGTCAAATCCCCATTTCTTTAGAGAATCTGTAATTATCTCCCTTATCTTTTCTTCATCTTCTATTATCATTATCTTATACATAATTTCTCCTTACCTTAGATATCCGTTATAAAGATCAATTCATACTTATCCGAATATCCTAGCATTTGATGATTTTCTAACCTGTCGAAACAATGCTAGCTAAAAAACAATTAACTCTACTACGAAAATTATACCACTATTATACAAAATATAAAATCATCACCACACTTGATATTATAAGTCTTATAATATGATGTCCTACCTTCACCTTTCCATGAATCTTAATTCCACTAAGTATTGCAGATATATGATTGAGAACTAGCCCAACTAATAGAGTTATACATGATAAAATCGAATTGTTTTTTTCAAACATCACTGACATAATTAAAAACGCTCCACCAGTTATCATCATTAACGTAGCCAACCTTGAACTCTTCTTTTGTTTGAGTCCAAGTACTCCAGCAATTATGCTCAACAATCCATAGAGCACAGTTATTACAACGAATACAATATTCATACAAACACCTTCTTTAATTATTTGTATAATCATTTCTTTATCTTTAGGATATTTTTAAGAGTATTATTGAAATTAAATTGTTGTCAGGAGATGCTATATGAGCGAGCTATTAGAATTAAATGATTTTTTCAGATGGAATGGCGTTAATAAACTGTACTGTTCGAACGTAGTGAGTTTGCAGTTTTAGCCATGGAGTATGACAAAATCATATTAATTCTTTGCGTAAGCTCATTAAAGCATCGGAGGACTAACAATTTAATTTCGACGTTTCAACATCACCTATTTTTAATTAGACTATTAGTTTTAATAATCATCTTATTCAAAGCAGTTTTAACTATCCTAAGTTCCTCTTCTTGTCTTTCTATAGCCTTATATTTTAACTCAATCATTCCAAGACAAACCTCTATATCCTTTACACTATCGTCATTTATTTCCTCACTTTGTTCTATACTTTCCTCTAATTCAAAAAAAGCTTTTATTTCATCAAGAGAGAAATTGAGTTTTTTAAGTTTTATAATGATTAAAGCCTTTTCAACATCTTCCTCAGTATACATTCTTCTTGAATTTACTTTTGCCGGAATTAATAATTTAATCTTGTCATAATACCTTAATGTATCAATTGCTATAGCTGTAATTTTTGAAAATTCTCCAATATCCATATTGGCCTCCATATAAAAATATTTTCCAAGGTTATATTCATTAATTTAACTATAAAACCTAAATCTGGCTCCATGTCAATAGAAATATTACTTTATTATTAATTAATTCTGCAAGATTCCTCAATTCCTTATATTGATGAATAAATTACTATCTAGAGTTGAAATTATAATTATATAAATTTTTTTCATCAAACCTTCTTTTCTCATAGATGTTTTAAAAAAGGAGATTAAATATTATGCATACAATCACCAAAATCATTACTGCCACATTGATATCTACATTATTAATCAATTCACCTTATGCTGGAACTGAACTTAAAAAAGATAATTTAATTACTCATGAACAGACAAAAGCTCAAGTTGAACTTTTTAAACAAGCTCTTGATGAATTTGGAGCAACTTCTCCAGAACAGGTAATAAGTATTTGGGCTAAAACTGAAAAAACAAGGAATGGAGTTTACCACTACTCTGTTGCTTGTAAAGAATTAAAAGCAAAAATTTTAAAAGACTTAGGTGATCCAAAAGATACTTATTGGATATATGGTGTATCCAGTCCATGGCTTGATAGATATGAAGTTATTTCTAAAAACAAAATAAGTGCTACTGAATATATAGTTAAATTAAAATTCTTTTGGTCAACTTCTTCTGGCTCTTTCAATACAACAGAAAATACTCTTAGAATTATACATGCCAAAGATACCTGGTGTGTTAAGGAGGTTACTTAAGCTTAGTTCTTTAGATACTAAATCTTATATATTTTTATTTATAGTTATAAAAATGCACCATATATGAACCACTTAAAATCACTAGGTTTATCTAGTATAAAAATTATTTATCTTCCTAATATAGTAAAAAACAGTGCAGTAAAAAGCTTTACGCCTCTTACTGCACTATCCATTTTATTTATTTTTCCCAAAAACTTTATCATATCTCAGCCTTGCAATTGTAGATGCTACAATCGCTATTACATATATCCCAAGCATAAAATAAAAAACCGGTACTATTCCAAAATGCCTTAATATAAGCCCTGTTGATGCTGGTATTACTGCCGCTGCTATACCACTAGCCGTAGAAACTAAAGCTATGGTTGCACCTTTATTTCTCCAGAATAACTCTCCCATAGTTGTCTGTGCCATTTGTAATACTCCAGCAGATGAAAAACCTGCTAAGGCAAAACTTATAGTTGCAACAGTTGTTGTCTTAAATATTAATACAATTATAAGAAAAATTATCCCTATTATAGGGTAAACTGCTGTTACTAATATAGGTTTAATTGTTTTTTGAAGTAATTTTGCCAATATAAATACAGATACAATGGCTCCTATACTATAATAAGTTATAAACTTCAGAGAGGTTAGTTGATTAAGTCCCAAAATCTTCTGACCAAAAGTTGGCATCCACATTTGAAACGCTGTATATATAGAATTTGAAGTAAATCCTATTATTATTAAAGCTATTCCTTCTTTTCTAAATACAGGCTCTGATGAAAATTTTACATTTGAAGCTGCCTCATCATTAGCTGAAGCAATTTCGTTTTGCTGTGGAAATTTTCTTCCCATTATAAATAAACCATTAATAAATACAATCAAAGCTATTAAGAAGAAGGTATTTCCATAAAACATATTTCTCTCTACAAAGAAAGCTATTATAAAGGGCAATAGTGCTCCTCCAGTTGCTACAAAAGCTTTTATTAAAACATTTGCAGTACCAGGCGTCTTTGGAAAGCATTCCATTAAAGTTGGATAACTTGCAGCATCCATAAAAGCATGTGATATACCTGCAAAAGCTGAAAATACTATTGCTAAACCATAACTTGGTGAAAGAGGTATCCCTATTAAAAAAACTACCATTGTTAGTGGCGCTAAGCATAAAAATCTCTTTCTTCCAAATTTATCTGATAGTCTTCCCGCTGCATATAATGTTGCTGATCTAACTATTCCTTCTGCAGATATCAAAAAACTTATACCTGCAGCATCAGTGTTGAATTGCTTTGTTAGGAATGCCATATTTGAGGAAAGCAAAATTAAGATCATTCCTAGCATACAATAACTAATATATATCCCCAGAGCCGTTTTGAAATACTTACTTTTAAACATAAATTCCTCCAATTTAATAAAACCAACTAACCAAACACCTATCCCTTGTATTTTTTTCCAAAGAATTTAGGTGTTTGGTTATTGTGTTCTATATTTATATTGATCCTATCTTTTCTAATGTAAGGATTATATCTCTACCTTCTGTCATACCATCTATTATTTTTCTAGTTCTTGAACTATCTCCAATATTTATTACTTCCACATCTTTTTCTTCAAAATGTTTTTGTAAATCATTTAGTATTGGATTCTCAGATCTCATTCCTAAACAAACAAAGCCATAGTCAAAATCTAAATTTTGTTCTTTATCATCTTTCTTTACCTTAAAATGATCAGATGCAACTTCTATCAAAGCTGTTCCAGTATGAACATTTACTTTACTTTTTTCAATTATATCCATCATAGAAAGCTTTGTTATAACATCTAAATCTCTTCCAAGCATAGGCATCATTTCAACTATAGAAACTTCTGCTTTCTTTTCAGCAAAGTATTCTACAACATCTAGTCCTACTGCTCCGCCACCTATAACTACAACTTTCTTATCTTTAGCATCTTCAAATTTATCCATATTATTTAAAAGTCCTAAAATTGAGTATATATTTTCTTCATTTTTATCTATACGCTCAAGCAAACCTTTTATAGGAGGAAGTAGCGGTTTAGAACCAGTAGAATTTACTATAACATTTGGCTTAAGGTTCTCTATAGCTTTAATGTCAGCCTTTGTATTAGTATAAATCACTAAATTGTTTAAACCTTCTGCTCTTCTTATTAAGTATTCTGGTAAATATGAAATTCTTTTTTTATCTGGTAGCTTAGAAATTTCTTTAGCTAATCCACCTAAATATGGCTTTTCTTCAAATAGGAATGTTGTACATCCCACTTCTGCAGCAGTGCAAGCTGCTTCAAGCCCAGCAGTTCCTCCACCTATTACAACTACAGTAGTTTGCTTTTTAACTCTTAATTTCTTATATTCATCTTCATTTATTGTATCAGGATTCATAGTACATCTTATAGGTCTATTTAGTCCTATTCTATGACCAGCACACCCTATATTACAAGAAAGACATTTTCTTATAGTATCTTCTTCATTTTTCTTAACTTTTGAAACCCAATTTGGATCAGCAATAAGTCCACGACCTATTCCTATTAAATCAGCATGTCCCTCAGCTAGAATATTTTCTGCAACTTCTGGATTTCTGATGTTACCAGTTGTTATTGTTGGTTTATTAAATTTTTCTCTTACAGCTCTAGACATGTATGAACGCCATCCATCTTTAAGATTCATATTATCTATCTGATATTGCAATGAATCATTTAACGCTGCAGAAACATTGAATACATCAACTTCTTCATTTAGATATTCTAATATCTTTAAAGTATCCTCTAGAGTATTGCCTCCTTCTAAAAGTTCATCTGCACTTATTCTAAGGAAGATTGGGAACATTGGTCCAACAGCGGCTCTTACGCTATCAATTACCATTCTTGCAAATCTAGCTCTATTTTCTATACTTCCGCCAAATTCATCTTCACGTTTATTATATATAGGTGATAAGAATTGACATATTAAATATGAATGTCCTGCATGTATTTCTACTGCATCAAACCCTGCTGTTTGTACTCTTTTTGCTGCCTTGCCATACTTTTCAACTATATTGAGTATTTCTTCCTTATCAAGGGTTCTTGGTACTGCTCCACCAGTTTTAGATGGAATATTTGATGACGAAACTGCCTGACATCCTATTCTATCTGGAACTGCTGATGCACCTGAATGGTTTATTTGCATAGCTACACATGTACCATATTTATGCATTCTCTCAGTCAATTTATATAACGCTGGCATAAAACTATCATGATCAATTCTAAGCTGAGTTGTTCCATTTGATCCTAAAGGAAAATCTACAGTTGCATTTTCTACTATGATTAATCCAGTTCCACCTTTTGCTCTTTGCTCATAGTACTTTATGTGATCACTATTTATTTCACCGTTTTGACTTGCATAGTTTGTCCCCATCGGTGGCATTATTATTCTGTTCTTTATTGTCATGTTTTTAACTTTTAACGGACTAAAAATATTGCTATATTTCATAATTTTTTTGACCTCCATTTAAAAAAACAAGTAATTTAAACGTTTATTTATTTAATCTTTTGATTTTTACTGTTTTAAAACGTTATTTTTTAGTTTGTTATGCAAACAAATTATTTCTAACAACCTCAACTTAATTTGTTAAATAACAAACTAACATAATTAATTATAATATGGGCATTATCATAAATCTAATCAATATTTTATGCTTTATCCATAGATATTTTTTATGGATTGCAATATAATAATTTATATCAGATTTTAAGGAGTGATCCCCATTGAATTTAAAGCAACTTGAGTATTTTAGAGTACTGGCAGGTATTGAGCATGTTACTTTAGCAGCAGAAAAACTATCGATAACACAGCCTAATTTAACTTATGCTATATCTGAACTAGAAAAAGAATTAGGGGTGTTTCTATTTGAAAAACAAGGAAGAAATATCAAACTTACAAAGTATGGTCGTTTTTTTCTTAACTATGTGACCAATTCTCTTAACGAATTAGAAAAGGGAGAGAAAGAGTTAAAAAGACTAGTAAATCCAACTCATGGTACTATAGATTTAGCTTTTATTTATACCTTAGGACCTCATTTTGTGCCAAATATGATTAAAACCTTCTTTAACGAAGAAGCAAACAAAAATATATCTTTTAATTTTAGCCAAGGCAACACTAAAAATATTATTCAAGGCCTGAAAGAAGAAAAATTTGATTTGGCTTTTTGTTCATATGTAGAGAATGAACCTAATATTAACTTCATTCCTGTAACAGAACAAGAATTAGTTCTTATAGTATCGAAGGATCATCCACTGGCTGCTTTTGATACCATAGATTTAAAAGACACTGAACCTTATCCTTTTGTATACTATAACAAATTAAGTGGCCTGAGACCTATAATTGACGACCTCTTTGCAAAGGTAGATTTTTCTCCTAAAATCATCTGTGAAATAGAAGAAGATAGTGCTGCTGGTGGGTTAGTTTCAATCAACTATGGGATTGCTGTCGTGCCAAATGCGTGGATAATAAAGCAATTTGATGTGAAAACTCTTAAGATAATAAACCCTCCCCATAAAAGATTTATCTACCTTGCATATATGAAAAATAAATATTTAAGCCCTACTGTTCATTTATTTAAAGATTTTGTTATGAATGGAAGAGAAGATCACTTCAAAAATAGCGAAAATAGTGACTTGTTTATTTAATACTGTGTTGAAATTAATTGGTTATTCATCCGATGCTTTAATGACCTTACGCAAAGAATTAATATGATTTTGTCATCTTCCGTGGCTAAAACTGTAAACTCACTACGTTCGAACAGTACAGTTTTTTAACGCCACTACATATGAAAAAATCATTTAATTCTAATAGCTAGCTCATATAGCATCTCCTGCATAACCAATTAATTTCAACAATATTCTTAAACATATCCCAATTGAAAAATATTCTAGTTTTATATATTGAAATTCATGAATACACAAATAAGGTTATGAACCGTTGAGAGTTCATAACCTTATCTTTATTATTATTATTTACTTAGATAAATATTATTGTTGAAATCAAAATATTGATACAGTGGATACTCTATTAATTTATGCTTTTATGTAGTAACTGTAATACTCCATATAGATCTTCTACACCAATTTGTCCAGGTGCTGAAGCCTTCTTAGCAGCTCCAAAAGTTAAAGCAGATCCGAAGATTTCTCCAGTTAATCTACTTATAACACCAGTTCCAGCCATAGACATTGTAATTATCGGTCTATCAGCATACTTTTCTGACATTATTACTGTAGCTTCAAGTAATTCTAATACATCTAACTTTGATTTTGGCATAACAGCAATCTTAGGGATATCAGCTCCTAAATCCTGCATCTTTCTTAAACGATAGATTATATCATCCTTTGATGGAGTTTTCCCAAAATCATGATTTGATGCAACAACCTTAACTCCTGATGCATGTGCACTCTCAATTATATCCTTAACTACTTCGTCTCCTGTAAAAGCTTCAACATCTACTAAGTCAACTAAGCCTGTAGCAGCAACTGCCTTATTTAATTTGGCATATGTTCTTGCATCAATTGCTTTTTCTCCACCTTCTTTAGATGTACGGAAAGTAAATAGAAGTGGTATGTTATTTAAAGCAGGAACTAAATCCTTTAAAACATCCTTAACTTTTTCAATCTCAAAAACACCTTCAAACCAATCAACACGCCATTCTACTACATCTACATGTATATCCTTAAAGCTTAATGCTTCTTCTATTATATCTTCTTTAGTTTTTGCTACTATAGGTACGCATATCTTTGGAATGCCGTCACCTAATACGACATTTTTAATCTTAACTGTATTCATAGTTGCCTCCTTGATTATGCCCTAGCACTATTTTTTTCAACTGAAACATTTCTATAACTCATATTAACATATATTGCAAGTAATACTCCAACAAATGTTATTCCTATATTTAGTAATAAAACATATTTAGGACCATTTACCCCGAAAGACTTAGTTAGTGCTCCAGCTACTGATAACACTGCGTAGTTTGCTGCACTTGATGCTATCATTATAATACTTGTAATTATTCCTTTAATCTTAGGGAACATATCATTAATAGTAGAAACCGCTAGCTGTAATACACCACCTGCAGCTGAGAAACCAATTACAAATCCACCTATTAAAGTGATTTGTGGTGTCTTTACAACATAAACAATTATTAACATGATCATTGCAATTAATGGATATACAACTAGTATTCTAACAGGCTTTATAGTCTGTTTTACAAGCACTGCAGTAAGAATAACTGCAACTATAGTACCTATAGAATAGTATGATTGAATAACACTTGGATTCTTAAGACCTGTTGATTTTGCAAATTCTTGTATACAGTTCAACCAAAGTTGGAAAGTTGAAGTACATGTAAATCCAATTAATATAAGCGCAATACTTGTTGGTGTAAACTTTACTGATTTTATTTTTTGGAATAAGGATTCTTCTTTAACTTGTCCATTACTACCTAAACTTGATTTAGACATTGGCATAACTGAAACTAAAATTGCTATAACTACAAACAATGCAGACATTACAAAAAATAATGTTTTATATGACATATGATTTGCCGCTACATATCCTATCATCATTGGAAGTCCTAATTGTCCAATTGATATAAATAATTTTGTTAGTATACTTGCAAGTCCAGTAGATTCAACTAGTATTTCCATACATGCAGGTATAACTCCTGTATCTAGGAATGAGTTTGCAATACCACCAACTAAAGCACAAAGATATGCTACAGATGCATTTGGCGACAGTGCGATACCAACTAGATATATGATATAAGATGAAATCCCTATAAGTGCTGAGAATCTACGACCTATCTTATCTGAAAGCGGTCCAGCAAAAGGAAGTGCCACTAAACGACCAAGTCCAAGTGCTGCTATAACCATTACAACAGAACTGACATCATAAGTACCATTTGCAAGTAATTTTGCTCCCCATTGCGCTGCAAATTGTTGCTTGTATTGAGCTAAAATCGAAACCCCAATTCCGTGTATAAAGTAATTTAAATAAAGTACAAATGCCGTTAAATAGTACTTTTTATAGTTGATTTTTTGTTCCATTATTTTGTTCGTCCCCTTAATATATTATTCTATTGAACTTTAATCTTTAGTATTTGATTTCTAATATATCCTTCATATATTCAATTGGCATAGGCTTTCCAGTCCACATTTCGAAAGCAGCTGCTCCTTGGAATAACATCATACCAAGTCCGTTCATTGTCTTGCAGCCAACTTCCTTTGCCATTTTAAGCATTGCTGTTTCAGCTGGAGAATAAACTATATCTACTACTATAAGCTCAGGACGGAAGTAAGATTTATCCGGTATATAAGTCTTTCCTTCTAAAGGCTTCATTCCCATTCCAGTTGCATTTGTAAATAGATAACTGCTTTCTATTTCTTTCTTTAATGTATCTAAATCAGATAGATCGTATAATGTAGCTTTACAGTTTGTTTTTTCATTAATATTTCTTACAGTTTGCTCAGCTCTTTCCCAGAAACTATCCTTAATATTAAAAATTGATAGCTCAGAAACACCATCTAAAGCTGCTTGTATCTCTATAGCAGTTGCAGCACCACCTGCTCCAACAATCGTCATCTTCTTTCCTATAACATCAATACCTGCATCTTTTAAAGCAGCCATATAGCCCATTCCATCTGTGATATGTCCTGTTAAAACACCATCATCATTTACAATAGTATTTACAGCTCCGCAAAGTTCAGCTGCAGGCGACAATTTATCTAGATACTTATGAACTACGGTCTTATTAGGCATAGAAACATTACTTCCTCTTACCTTCATTGCTCTAAAACCTTTTATTGTATCCTCTAATGTACTATTATCAACTTCAAACGCTAAATAAGCATAGTCTAATCCTAGCTTTGCAAATGCCTCGTTATGCATTCTTGGTGAACTTGAATGTCTGATAGGGTATGCAATTAATCCAATAAGTTCAGTATGTCCTGTTATACGTTCTGCCATAATAAATCTCTCCTTCAAATTAGATATATAATCAATCTATTTTCAAACTAAAGATTGTCAAGTTAATCACTTAACAATCTGACATCTTTATTATAAAGGCGCTCTTTATATTAATCCAATTAATTTTTTAACCATAATTGATAAATAATATTTATGAATTATGATATAAATAATTTTCTTATATATTGCCTAAAACACTGCATTATCTAGTTTTTATAAGATATTATGAAGCAAAAGAACTTATAATCTTCCAATGTGAATTATATCGATTTCAACTAAAATACCTCATACACCGATATTGAATCGTAAAATTATACCGATTTAAAAACTAAGTTAATCCTCTACTGATTATGTTAGTTTTCGTTATATAATTAACACATAGATAATTTAACTTAATATCTCATTATTACTTTTTCTCTTTATAGGATTCCTAACTCAACTATTAAGTTATACACTGTTTGCCTTAAGCAACACCAAGTAACTTACTCTCTATAACCTTCCACTGGCCATCAATAATATTTAAGATAATCCTAAACTCACTTGCTCCAACAGGACTAACCCAGTTATATCCTTTTACCACAATTCCTCCATCAACATTTGGTTCAATGCTAGTGAACATTAGTAAGTTTCCATCTATCCTAAGAGAGCCAATATTACTCGCTAAGCCAATTTGTTGAAGCCTAAACAAAGAAGCATTTAATACTGTTTTATTATATTTTTTATTAAAGTATTGAATTGCTTTTTCTCTTTCTTCATAAGTTGTATCAGTAAAATAAAGTGATTCCATATCTAAAATTATATATTTCTTACTACTCAACCCACTATCACCTTTATACATCTCATCATAAGCCAAAATAAATGCATCTATAATTCTTGGCTGCTTATAGTCATTACTAGTAGATATACTAAAAGCGATACTTAACGCTGAAATAAGTGATATAACCGTTTCCATATTTTTTCCCTCCATATTTTACTTGTTTTTTAATAAACACTGTATTAAAATTAATCCAAATTAAATTTATTATCTTTTACGATTATGAAAACTATACATATTAATATGCTAGGTAAAAAATCATCCTAATCTAATTATTATGTTAATAGACTTTAAATTGAAGGAAAAAATAATAGAATTAATTACGCATTTATATTTAGAAAGTGAGAATACTTATGGAAATCTTTATTGTTGTGTTAATTTTACTTTTAAGTATTGTAATATCAAATATTTTAAGCAGACTTATTCCATTTGTGCCAGTACCTCTTATACAAATTACTTTTGGAATTCTCTTAGGAATATTACCTACTGGAATCCATATGCCTTTAGAACCAGAATTATTTATGGTATTATTCATAGCACCTTTACTATATAACGACGGAAAAATGACTTCTAGAGAAGAGCTTTGGAAGCTAAAAAGTCCCGTATTCTTAATGTCCTTTGGTTTAGTTTTAGTTACCGTTTTGGTAGTTGGATACATAATTAATTTAATGATTCCTGCTATTCCATTATCAGCTTCCTTTGCTTTAGCAGCTATTTTATCCCCAACAGATGCAGTAGCAGTAAGTTCATTGTCAGAAAGAATTCATCTGCCGAAAAAAATAATGACATTGTTAGAAGGCGAAGCACTTACTAATGATGCCTCTGGATTAGTTGCCTTTAAGTTCGCTATTGCTGCAACAGTTACTGGAGTGTTTTCCTTTACAAACGCTACATTAAGTTTCTTTGTAATAGCAGTTGGTGGATTTCTAGTTGGTGCTGTTTTGGCCTTAATAATTGCAAGACTTACTGCATTTATAAGAAGATTGGGACTTGAGGATGCAACTTTTCACGTATTAATGCAAATTATATCTCCTTTTGTAATATATTTAGTTTCAGAAGAACTTGGATTGTCCGGCATCCTTGCTGTAGTCTCTGGTGGTATTGTTTATTCTTTGCAATCTGATTATTCTGAGCCAATTATTTCAAAATTAAAATTTGTATCTCGCAGCACTTGGTCAGTGCTTATATTTATAATTAACGGTCTTGTATTCTTAATTTTAGGTTTACAAATTCCTGATGTGATGTCAGTGATTTTTAGAGATAATACTATAAGTAACTTTAAGGTACTTATGTATATAGTTGTTATTTCAATAGTTTTAATATTATTAAGATTTATATGGGTATATAGTTTATGGAATGAAAAATGGAGTGTAGATGAGAGTTTAGAAGAAAATCCAAATCGATTTTTAAATTCATTAATTACTTCTTTAGCTGGAGTTCGTGGTGCTATAACTCTTGCTGGTGCCTTCTCTATTCCATTTTATTTGGAAAATGGAGCATATTTCCCACAGCGTGATATCATTATATTTATATCAGCTGGTGTAATACTATTTACTATATGTATAGCAAGTTTTGTTTTACCACTGATAGTAAAAAACGAAAACATTGAAGCTGATAAAAATTCATCAAAATTAAATCAAGAGGCCCTTAAAAGTGTTATGAATGCAGCCATTAAATTAATTAATGATGAAACAAATAAAGAAAATAAACTTGCGGCATCTTCATTAATAAGCGTATGTGAAAAAATTAAAAATGACAATCCTATAAATATAGAAAATCTAAAACTCACTATAGAAGATAGAAAAATAGAAAAAGATATTTTTCTATTAGGTATAAGAGCTGAACGTAAAGAAGTTAGAAGGTTATTAGCCGATAACAAGATTCCTCCTGCTACTTATGAAAAAATTGACGATTCCTTAACTAAAGTAGAAAACTGTTTGTCTAAAACTCCAATCATTGAAACTTTAAACAGGATGGACTCAATCAAAAACCTTATCGCTAAATTTTTGAAAAAGCAGCTTAATGTTAATCCAATCAACATTAAGGATGTAAAGAAGATTAAAGTATTAACCTCTAAGGCAGCAATCTATGCTATCAAAGATCAAATTAATGATACCAATAGAAAAGCTTCTTTGGCTGTTATTGAGCACTATAATGACATCATAAGAAGATTAACTACATTCACCTTCGGTGAAGATATTAATAATGTTAATAAACAAAGAAGCAAACTCCATCTTAAGGCCTTGCAGGCTGAAAGAGATCAAGTACAGTCACTTCTTCAAAACAACGAGATAAGTCGTGAAACCGCACTGAATTTAAGGAATTTTATAAACTATATGGAAGCTACTGCAATAGAGGAGCAAAGCTTTTAATCTATATTTAATTAATGCTGTAAAATTAGAGTATCACTCATACAAAAACATATAAAAAGTACTCATCAAATATTGTCATTGTCAACCTTTGATGAGTACTTTTATTTATTACCTTATTTACTCTACTTTGATAAATCTTCGATTATAGCCTTGGCTGCTTTTCTACCAGCACCCATTGCTTTTATTACTGTTGCAGGACCCGTTACAGCATCTCCACCAGCATATACATACTGTCTTGAAGTTCTTCCTGTCTCTTCATCAATAACAACTAAATTCCATCTGTTAGTGTCTAATCCCTTAGTTGTATCGCCGATTAATGAACCTGCTTTAGTTCCTATAGCCATTATAACCATATCTGCATCTAATATAAACTCTGAGCCTTCCACTGGAACAGGACTTCTTCTTCCAGATTGATCTGGTTCACCTAGCTCCATCTTTATGCATCTTACTCCACTTACCCACTTATTTTCATCAGCTACTATTTCAGTTGGGTTTGTTAACAGGTGAAAATGAACACCCTCTTCTTTTGCATATTCTATTTCTTCTTTTCTAGCTGGTAATTCTGCTTCAGATCTTCTATAAACCATATGTGCCTCTGCACCAATCCTAAGAAGAGTTCTTACTGCATCCATAGCAACATTGCCACCACCAACTACTACTACTTTTTTACCTACTATAAGAGGTGTCTTATAATCTTCTTTATAATCTCTCATAAGATTATTCTTTGTTAAAAATTCGTTAGCTGAAACCACTCCATTAAATGCTTCACCTGGAATGCCCATAAAACTTGGCATTGCCGCTCCAGTTCCTATAAATACAGCTTCAAAACCTTCCTCTTCTAGAAGTTCGTCAATAGTTATTGTCTTACCGATCATAACATTCTTTTCAAACTTAACACCAAGTTTTTTAAGTTTTTCAATTTCATTATTAACAACAGTTTCCTTAGGAAGTATGAACTCAGGAATACCCCATGCTAATACTCCTCCAAATTCATGAAGAGCTTCAAATATTGTTACTTGGTAGCCCGCCTTTGCTAAGTCACCAGCACAAGCAAGTCCTGCTGGACCACTTCCAACAACTGCAACCTTTTTGTCTAGTATTACTTCAGGCTTGTCAAATTCTATTCCATTTCTTATGCTCCAGTCTCCAACGAATCTTTCTAGTCTACCTATTGCTACAGACTCACCTTTGATTCCCATTACACATCCACCTTCACATTGAAGCTCGTGTGGGCACACTCTACCACAAACTGATGGAAGTGAGTTTGCTGTTGCTATAATATCTGCTGCTTCTTTAAAATTTCTTTCTTTTATGGACTTGATAAAGCTTGGGATCTTATTGTTAACAGGGCATTTAGCTACACATTTAGGAATTTTGCATTGAAGGCATCTTTCTGCTTCTCTTACAGCTTCGTCTTCATCATAGCCTAAATTAACTTCATTAAAATTAGTTACTCTTATTTTTACTTCTTGCTCTCTTACTGGAACTCTCTCTAATTTAATCATTATCACTCACCTCAATTGCAGTCTCTTCTTGAATTTTATGTTCCTTACCATATAGTTCTCTAAACTCTGATTTAGCTTCGTAAGATTTATAGATGTTCTGTCTATTTCTTACCTCTTCAAAATTTATTTTATGGCCATCAAATTCAGGTCCATCCTGGCAAGCAAACAGAACTTTCCCTCCAACTGTCACTCTACAAGCTCCACACATACCAGTACCATCTAACATTAAAGTAGTTAAGCTTACTATAGTTTCAATTTCTTTGCTCTTTGTTAAATTACAAATAGCTTCCATCATATCAATAGATCCAATTGTAATAACTAAATCATATTTATCATCTTCTAGTATTTTATTTACCACGTCAATTGTAGTACCTTTTATACCTACTGATCCATCTAATGTTGAGATTATGATATCTTTTGTTGTTTCTTCCAACTTATCTATGTATACTAAACTACTTCTATCCTTAAAGTTTAGTGCTACTTTAAATCCAATTCCTAAGTCATTAAGATACTTAGCTTCAGTATAAATCCTTGTAACTGCTGAATCTTCAGCAACAAATAATATTTTTTTATCTTTTAAAATTTGTCTATCTTCATTTATCAAACGAGATGGTTGTCCATAAGGGCCTGCAAAATCAAGAAGTTTATCTCCTGATTTTAGTAAAGCTAAGTCCTTAGTTGAATGTCCTACTAATCTAAATACTATTGTTATAACTCCACTTTCTTTATCAATACCACATATTGAAAAAGGAAGTCTTTCTCCTTTTTCATCTATTCTAAGCATTACAAATTGACCTGCTCTTGCTGATTTAGCTACTCTTGGTGCACTTACCTGCATTGTAAACAAATTCTTACATAAGTTTTCTATCTTTACTATGTTATACATATATTTCTCCCCTTATTTGTCTTGTTGATAGATATTTTAAATTTATATCCTTAAAGACTCTGCTAAAAATTCAGCAGAGCTTTAAAAATATGTTAAAGTTTAAAATTATCCATACTTAATAATTATATTTCCTTAATCAATAGTTTAATCTATACTTCATCATTTCAAATTATCTTTGCCATCAATGTCAATCAGGTCAAGTATAAATATAAACACCGGTATTCCTATTATAAGTCCCCATACTCCAAAAAAGTGTTCAGATATAATAAGTATTATAAAGGTATAAAAAACCGGAAGTTCTGTCTTTGATGACATTAACTTTGGATTTAATACATATCCCTCTAAAGCATGAAGTATTGCTATTATGATAACTACATAAATAACCTTTGTTGGTCCTCCTGCTGCATATGCAGTAAGCGAAAGAGGCACTAAGGATATGAAAACTCCTGCAACTGGTATAAGACCTAAGACGAATATCATTATTCCAAGTCCTAATACATCAGGTATTCCTACAAAACTTAGAGCAATAATAGATAATCCTCCGTTTATTATTGCAATTAGTATCTGCACTTCTATTACCTTACCAAAAGATCTAATAAACTTTTGACAAAAATATTCTAGCTCTATATAAAAACTTGAAAGCTTGCTATACTTAAATTTCCTTGTGAATTGTACTATTTTGTTTTGCTCCAACAAGAAAAATAAGCTTAATATTAGTGAAACAAAAATATTAAATCCCCATTTGCTTATATCTGCAACATATCTTATTAAGGCATCTCCCCATTGATTAACAGAGCCGCCTATTTCAAATTTCTTTGTATGTTCAATTATAGAATCCAATACTACATTATCGTGTGGCGCCATATAAAAGGCAACTGCTTGCTTTACAATCTGCACTACCTGATAAACTATGATTGGCAAATATCTGCTAATACCAAATACAACAATCGCTACTAGCAATATGTATAATACAGCTATGGTTATTCGTCTATCAACCTTAACAAACTTACTAATTCTTCTGTTTATAGAACTTTGCATTCTATACATAAGATAAGCCAATATAAAGGTGATAAGAAATATGTTTGCAAATTCTCTTAGAAAATATGCTCCTACAGCAATCATAGCTAAAATAGCTATCCTTTTAAATCCTCTGTTCTTAAAAAATTCTAAAATAGTTTCCATTAAGACTCTCCCCAGAATTATTTCTTGCTTAATTTTATAGTTTAATTTTATTTTCTTACAAAAAATCTTATATGGCAAGTTTTATTCCTTAATAATTTATTAATTTAAGCTTAATTTTACAATTTATCGTGAATGATTTTTAATTTAGATAAGTAATCTTCGAATTGATGTGTTAATCAATAGTTGACATTAATCTCTACATACATTACTATACTATAATATAAATACTTTGACTATCAAAATATTTTTTTTATTCGAGAGAGGGATATTTTTATGAAACTAAAACCACTGAAAATTGGTGATTTAATTGCAAAGGTTCCAATAATACAGGGCGGAATGGGTGTTGGAGTTTCTTTATCAAACCTTGCATCTGCTGTAGCATCTTGTGGAGGTATTGGAATAATATCAGCTGCTCAAATAGGTTTTAAAGAACCTGATTTTGAAAAATCTCCATTAGAAGCAAACTTAAGAGCATTAAAAAATCATATTAAGACCGCTTTAAGTAAGGCTAAAGACGGAATTATAGGTGTAAATATAATGTGTGCTGCAAATAATTACGATGAATTAGTAAAGACATCCATTGAAGCTGGAGCACAAATCATAATTTCTGGTGCAGGTCTCCCTACACATCTTCCTGAACTTTGTAAAGGTTCTAATGTTAAAATAGCACCAATTATTTCTTCTGACAAAGCAGCTAATGTAATAATGAAGCTTTGGGATAGAAACTATAAGGTAGCTCCAGATGCTGTTGTATATGAAGGTCCTGCAGCTGGTGGTCATCTAGGCTTTAAACTTGAAGATCTAAACAACTCTGACTACTCAGTGGAAGATGAGTTAACTAAGATATTAAATGTTATTAAGATATATGAAGAAAAATACAACAAATCTATACCTCTTATAGCCGCTGGTGGTGTATATACCGGTACAGATATTGCTAAAATGTTAGCTTTAGGTGTAAGTGGAGTACAAATGGCTACGAGATTTGTAGCTACAGAAGAATGTGATGCACATATAAACTTTAAGATGGCTTATGTAAATTCTACTTTAGAAGACATAGCAATAGTTAAAAGTCCAGTTGGAATGCCAGGTCGTGCTATCATGAATCCTTTTGTTTCAAAAACAAAGGAAGGTAATATAAAGGTTACTAAATGTTATAAGTGCATAACAAAATGCAACCCTGCTACTACCCCGTACTGTATAACAAAAGCTCTTATTAATGCAGTTGAAGGTAATTTAGAGGATGCTTTAATATTCTGTGGAAGCAATGCTCATAGAATAGATAAAATTGTATCTGTTAGAGAATTAATGGATGAACTTATTGCTGAAGCTGAAAGTTATGCTTAAATTAAGACTTATATAGCTATCTCATTATGAGATAGCTTACTTTTTTTCCAAAGTAATATATATACTAAATCTATATTTTTATGATATAATCTTGAATTGTGTGATAAATGTTTAAAGTACTTATCATGTATGATATTGTACATATTTTCAAAGATAGTTTGTATAGTTTTAATATTAAACTTCTATACAACTATATAAATTAAAGTTTGTAATAACAGGCATCTTTTTATTCTTGAGGCTTTGTTTAAAACTATTATTGAAATTGAGGGGTAAGCTCATCCAAGTATCGGATGTAATTACACTTCCATTTCAGCTGGTGATTAAACATATTTTCTTTAATATGATGCTTTTAAATGTTATAAAAATTGGTAATTGAACGGAAAGGAAAGTGTAAATGATAAACGTTGTTAATGTAGGCTTAAGATATGGCGGCCGTAAACTATTTGAGGATGTAACTTTAAAATTTACTCCAGGAAACTGTTATGGTGTTATAGGAGCAAATGGTGCTGGTAAATCAACATTCCTTAAGATTTTATCAGGAGAAGTTGAGCCAAATACTGGAGAAGTTATAGTTGCACCAAATGTGAGAGTTTCTGTGTTAAAACAGGATCACTACCAATTCGATGATTCACAAGTTTTAGAAACTGTAATCAGAGGTAATGAAAGACTTTATGAGATAATGAAGGAAAAGGATGCTCTTTATGCTAAAGAAGACTTTAGTGATGAAGATGGAATCAAAGCTTCAGAGCTTGAAGGTGAATTTGCTGACATGAATGGTTGGGAAGCAGAATCAGAAGCTTCTTCTTTACTTCAAGGTTTAGGAATTGGAACTGATCTTCATTACAGAAATGTTGGAGAACTAACTAGCGGAGATAAGATAAAGGTTTTACTTGCTCAAGCTTTATTTGGTAAGCCTGGCGTACTAATACTTGACGAACCTACAAACCATCTTGATATAAAATCAATTAACTGGCTTGAAAACTTCTTAGCTGATTTTGAAGGTACAGTAATAGTAGTATCCCATGATAGACATTTCTTAAACATGGTTTGTACTAATATCTGTGACGTTGACTTTGGAAAGATTAAGCTTTATGTTGGTAACTATGATTTCTGGTATGAATCAAGCCAATTAGCTCTTGCAATGTCAAAAGATCAAAACAAGAAGAAGGAAGAAAAAATTAAAGACCTTCAAAACTTTATCGCAAGATTTAGTGCTAATGCTTCAAAATCTAAGCAAGCTACTTCAAGAAAGAAGCTTTTAGATAAGATTACATTAGATGATATACAACCATCAAGCAGAAGATATCCATTTGTTGGCTTCAAACCTGAAAGAGAAGTTGGAAATGATGTTCTTACAGTGGATGGAATCAGTAAAACAATTGATGGAGTTAAAGTTCTTGATAACGTAAGCTTCATGATTGGTAGAGAAGATAAGATAGCTTTCGTTGGTGATGAAATAGCTGTAACTACTCTATTTAAGATTCTTAACGGAGAAATGGAAGCAGATAGTGGTAGCTACAAATGGGGTATAACTACTTCTCAAGCTTATTTCCCTAAGGATAACACTGAGTATTTTAATAACTGCAACCTTAGCTTAGTTGATTGGTTAAGACAATATTCAGATGAAAAATCTGAAAGTTACTTAAGAGGTTTCTTAGGTAGAATGTTGTTCTCTGGAGAAGAAGCTTTAAAAGAAGCAAGTGTGCTTTCTGGAGGAGAAAAGGTTCGTTGTATGTTATCTAGAATGATGCTTAGCTCAGCTAATGTTTTAATTCTTGATCAACCAACAAACCATTTAGATCTTGAATCAATAACAGCTGTAAATAATGGTCTTATAGACTTTAAGAGCGTGCTTCTATTCGCTTGTCATGACCACCAATTTGTTCAAACTATTGCAAACAGAGTTATAGAATTAACTTCAGAAACAGTAGTTGATAGAAAATCAACATACGATGAATATCTAGAATTCAAAGGTATGAACTAATATAGGAACGTTAGATGTACAAAAAACTCACTGAAGAAGATTACTTCAGTGAGTTTTTAATTGTTTAATATTCTGTTTCATTAAAAAGTTCTTTTATATCATCAATATTCATAGTACTTATCACAGATGATGCTATAGCCTCTTCTTCCATCACATTATTGATTATATCCTTCTTCTTTTCTTGAAGTTTATATATCTTTTCTTCTATAGTTCCTTTAGCTATTAGCTTTATTACTTCAACACTATTTTCTTGACCTATCCTATGAGCTCTATCTGTGGCTTGATCCTCCACAGCTGGATTCCACCAAGGATCAAAGTGAATAACCACATCAGCTGAAGTAAGATTAAGCCCAGCTCCACCTGCTTTTAAAGAAATCAAAAACACAGAGCTGTCTCCACTATTAAAAGAATTTACTAATTCCAGTCTTTCTTCTGACTTTACAGCACCATCTAAGTACATATAGGATACTCCAGTTTCCTGAAGTTGTTTTCCTATATTCTTAAGCGCTGATGTAAACTGAGAAAATAATAAAATTCTATGCCCTTCTTGGATACAACTTTCTATAAGTTCATATAGAGTATCAAGCTTACTGCTTCCCCCTGTATAATCATTTATGAAGGTTGATGGATCACAGCACAATTGTCTAAGCCTTGTAAGTGCTGATAATATCTGAAGCTTACTCTTATTTACCCCATTTTTTTCTATATTAGATTGAATCTCGTTTTTAAATATCTTCACGTAAGTGGAATATAATTTTCTTTGTTCCTTATTTAGCTCAACTGCTACCTTTCTCTCAATCTTAGGAGGCAATTCACTAAGCACATCCTTTTTCTTACGTCTTAAAATAAACGGAGTAACTTTAGATAAAAGCTCATTTAATACAGTTTTATCTTCGTCCTTAATTATAGGAAGCTCATATTTCTTTTTGAAAGAATTTGAAGAAAAAAGGAATCCTGGCATTATAAAATCGAATATGGACCAAAGTTCCATAAGTGAATTTTCAATTGGTGTTCCTGTTAAGGCGAATCTATTTTCCGCTTTTAATTCCTTTACACTTCTTGAATTCTGTGAAATACTGTTCTTAATATTTTGAGCTTCATCAATAATAGCTATGTTAAAGGTATGTTTTTTCAAATCTTCTATATCTATTCTAACAATAGGGTAAGTTGTTAATATAACATCAACATTCTTAAACTCATCCTCAAGCTTATTTCTATTAGCTTTACTTCCATAATAAACTAAAACCTTCAACGAAGGAGCAAATCTCTCTAACTCTTCTTTCCAATTGTATAAAAGAGAGGTTGGGCATATTACTACTGATGGATTAGTTTTTTTGTCTTCCTTTTCTGATAAAAGTAAAGAAATTGTTTGAAGAGTCTTACCTAAGCCCATTTCATCTGCCAATATTCCTCCGAATCCATACTTTTTCAATGTCTTGAGCCACTTGTAACCATCTATCTGATAATTTCTCATCTCACAATTCAATTGTTGTGGCAGGCTTATTTCTTCCTTTTTTATATCTTCAAAAGAATCTATCAATTTTGAAAAGCTGTCATCCATCTTAACAATATTGCCACTAAGATATTTGTTTATTTTATCATTAAGATATAAAGCATTATATTTATCAAGGTCAACTGTATCATTTAGAAGACTGCTTTCCTTTACATTTAATGACTCTAAAATTCTGTTGAAATTTTGGAGCATAGGATCATCAAGCATAATAAATCCTTTATCAGATGCTTTATAATATTTTTTACCACTTCTTAAAGCTTTGATAGTGCCAACAAGTTCTTCATTGGTCAATTCATCTATATTAAAAGAAAACTCAAGCAAATCCTCTTCATTAATTCTTGTGCTCGCACTTAAAGTAAGCTTTTTTATTACCTTAAACTTTTTGAAAGACTCAGAATAATATATTTCTCCAAACTGAGCTAATTTCTCTAACCCTTCATTTTGAAGTTGAATTATTTTTTCCTCATCACTTATAACTAAATTATCTTTATTCTTTATAAATCCCATTGATATTAATAAGTTCTTAACTTCTTCTTCTTTATCTATATCCCTTATAACTGATATATCTTTAGGTACATATTTTTCTGAAACAGCATCTATTTCAACAATCTTATAGTTAAACTTAACCTTTAATTCTACATGCTTACCTACTTTATCGAAATAAAACTTACAGGTTAGTGAAGCACCTGTCTCCTCCAGTTTCTTTTTTAAAGTATCAGGCAGTTCTATGTTAGAAATCGTATTTAAAACAGGCAAGATTTTCCCTATGAACAAGCCTTTTTCCCTATTTGGTATAATGAGTTCATTATCTTCACTGCCTATAAAGAATGGGCATATAGCCTTTAATTTATTTGCATTTCTTTTATCACATCTATAAATATTTTTATCATAAAACATATATTCATAGTCAGTTGTAATTGGCACTGGCAGACTAATCTTAGGTTTAACTCGCATTCCTACTAGCTCTTCTTCAATCTTTGCTTCAAACTTTAATTCATCTGTAGATATTCTACAATTCTCATATTTATCTGAATCAATTGTTATATTTATCGCTTTATCCTTACTCTGCTCTAATACTCTTTTTAAACTTGAATCAACTAGTTTTATATATTTACCTTGAAATAACTTATTAGCCCCTCCTTTTTCTGATGCAATTTCTCCAATGGAAAGCAAATCTTGAAGAAAACAAATTAGATTATTATCGTAATCATTAAAATATTGTTCGTTTAGGTCCAAAATAAATCCCTTTCCGAACTCCAAAATGCAATCTTCTTTCTTTATATCTAAAAGAAATCTTTCAAGGTCTCTAACTGAATATAACTTATCAGTTCCAATCTTTAAATCCAATAAAGCATTTTCTTTGTTAAGAGTTAAAGCAATTTCTAATTTTACTGGTTCTTTCTGCTTTTTTGTAGTAACTAAGTTATCATATAGCTTTACCATTTGCTCTACTATACTAACTTTCTTTACTTCTTTCTTCGCTATTTTGTTTAAATAATGAAGATACCCTGCTGCTATATGGCTACATACCTTTCCATCCTTAAGATAGCTTGCACAGGTACATTTCCCTTCTATAAGCTTATTTTTAAAATCTATTTGGAAATTTACTAAATACTGATCAAAGTACTCTGATGCAACATAGCATCTTATACTTCTCGATAAATCTTCTTCTATATCTTGAATCTCAAAATCAAAAACATATTCTCCTATATAATAAGTTTCACCTTTTTTTAATATATGAGGCTTGCACAACTCACCTAAGTTTCCATATCTAAAATTCAAAGAATTCACCTCCTACAATGGATGAACAATTAAACAAATACACTATTTATAAATCATTTCCTTAAAACTTCGTTTTAATCTCTATACTTAAAGAGTTTATGATTATAAATAGCAATAAGGTTAGAAAGTCTAACCTTATTATTATATCATTATTTTCACTATGATGTTAAAAGATTTTGAGACAATATGAATTAAATTTTATACTTCTTGTACAGTATAAAAATTCTATATACTAATCTTTCTTTTCATCATAGCCTAATGCTGAAAATATAAAATTAAAAACTATAGCACCTGCTAATGCGCAAATCATATCCCATTGTGCATCCCATATGTCTCCTTGCATACCTAAGAAAGCATCGGCTTCTCCTCCTACTATATATGTAATAGCAAATTCTATAATCTCATAAAATGCACTTACAGCCAAACATATACATATAGAAATTATAACAAGCCATATTTTCTGCTTTACTACTCTAAGCTTCCACAATATTTCCCTGATTATTAAAGTAGCTGTTGCTCCTTGAACAAAATGTCCAACTCTATCATAATGATTTCTGCTTAAGTTAAAATTTTTTTGTATCCATGAAAAAAGTGGAACTTCAGTATAACTATAATGGCCACCTATAAGCATCACGCATGAAGCAATAAGTATCATCATATATGTAAAATTAGAAAACTTAAATTTCTTATATGTTAATAATAATACAGGAATCCCTATAATTAATGGAGCTGATTCCAGAATCCAAATTAAATAGCTTTTAGGTCTAATAAGCGACCATATAAAAATGCAAATTAGAAATATTAAACCTATATAATGTTTTTTATCTTTTGTTATCATAAAATAATCTCTCCTCGTATAACGTATATTTATACATATACTTATCAAAAATAAAGATATTTTTTGTATCTTTACTTCATTATTATTTGCAAATTATTATAAATAAACTATAATATATTTTTATATTTAAGAATTTTTTAAGCGCAAATATGCTATATAAAAAGAATATTAATTCTTTGCGTAAGCTCATTAAGGATGAACAACTCTAAACCTAAGAGTATAAGCTTAATTATAGAGTTGTTCATCTAAAGAGCGTCGGATGATTAACCAATTAATTCCAACACGGTGCTGTAACAGCGCCTAATTTAAAAGTATTTAAACTTATCATTTAATTTGCAAACTGGTTATCATATAATATTAATTAAAAGTCTTTAGATTATGGAGGAGATATAATGAAACTTGTTATTCTTGATGCTAAAACTCTAGGAGATGACATAGATTTAAGTATTTTAAATTCTTTTGGTGATTTAATAGTTTATGAGACAACTACCCCTGAACAGGTCGTAGAGAGAATAAAGAATGCTGAAGTTATTATTACTAATAAGGTTTTATTAAACGAAGCCAATCTAGCTAAATGTCCAAACTTAAAACTAATATGTCTTACTGCCACTGGCACAAACAATGTAGATTTAAACTATGCAAACAGCAATAATATCGCAGTTACCAACGTAGCAGGTTACTCTACAAACAGTGTTGTACAACACACCTTCGCTTCACTGCTATATCTTCTAGAGAACCTTAAATATTATGATAACTACGTTAAAACAGGTGAATACTCTAAGAGTGAAATCTTTACACATATCGATAAAAACTTTTGGGAGTTAAAAGACAAAACCTTTGGTATAATTGGTCTTGGTGAAATTGGTAGAGGAGTAGCTACTGTAGCTTCTGCTTTTGGATGTGAGGTTATATACTACTCAACTTCAGGCAAAAATTCTAATAGCTCTTACAAAAGAGTTGATCTTTATGAATTGCTTTCAAAAAGTGATGTTGTATCTATCCATTGTCCGTTAAATGAGCTTACAAAAAATCTTATTGATTATAAAGAACTTACTCAAATGAAAAAAACAGCAATATTATTAAATATGGGACGTGGTGGAATAATCAATGAAGAGGCTTTAGCAAAAGCAATAGACGAGAATTTAATCTTAGGTGCTAGTTTAGATGTTATCTCTAAGGAACCAATTGATAAATCAAATCCTCTACTAAGTGTGTCTAATTCAGATAAACTTTTTATAACACCTCATATTGCATGGGCAAGCATAGAGGCAAGACAGAATTTAATTTTAGAAGTTAATAAAAATATAGAAGCTTATCTAAAAAATGAAAAAAGAAATAGAGTATAGTTATACCTATACTCTTAAAAATAGATATTTTATGATGAAGTGGTACATCAATAAATGTAGAACTTCATCATAAAATGTATTTATCAAATTAATTTCTAACTTATATAAACATTTCTCCCTTTAACACCAATACAGCTCTTCCAGATAATTTCACTCTACCATTATCAAGTATATGCAAACTTACATCTCCTTCTCTTGGTGAAAGCTGCTTCGCTTTTAGAAAATTCTTATCTTTTTTTGAAGACCAATACTTAGCTAATAAGGTATGAACTGAACCAGTTACATAATCCTCATTTACTCCTGCCCAAGGGTTAAAATATCTTGTAACAAAGTCATATTCATTATCTGAGTTTGCTGTTATTCCAACCCCTTTTAGCCCTTCTACCCGAATATCCTTCATCGCATCAAAATTAGGTTTAACAGCTCTTATTTCTTCTTCATTTTTTAACTCAAATACTAACTTTCCTGTTAATTTTCCACAAAAAACATTTAAGTATTTATCTATTGCTAATGATTTTGCTATTTCTTCGTAATTAAATGGTATATTTGTTTCTGGCTCATCAATTTGAAAATCTAAGCTTATTTCTTCATTATCCTCTTTGCAAGCCTTGATTATTCCTTTGTTGCCGCTGTAAAGTATATTTCCAAATGGAATCTTTATTTCATTTAACAAAACATGCGAAGCTGCTAAAGTAGCATGACCACATATATCAACCTCATATTCTGGAGTGAACCATCTAATACTATATATGTTATCCTTAAAAGCCATAATAAAGGCTGTTTCAGAAAACTTTAGCTCCTTAGCTATGAGCTGCATAGTACCGTCCTCTAATTCCTCGTTCAATATGCAAACTCCAGCTGGATTTCCTTTAAATATTTCATTAGCAAAACTATCTACTGCGTATACAGATATACTCTTCATTTTTTCAGTCCTTTATCGTATTTTTTTATTTATAATATATATAGTAATTCATATTGAGCTATAGATGAACCACTTCATAATTGAACTTATATTTTCAAATTGAAGTGTGTCATCTTAAATCTTTTTATTATATATGTTTATTAATACAGGAATTAACAAAACTATTAAACAGCCCCTGCATCGTCTTATCATACTTACTCATCATTTCTGGGTGCCATTGAACTGCCATAACGAAGCCATCATCACTTTTCTCAATGGCCTCAATAACTCCATCACTTGCCACTGCTACTACATTAAAACCATCAGCTACATCATTTATCGCTTGATGATGATAACTGTTAACCAAAATGTCCCCTCCTACTATTTTATATAATTTACTATTTTTTTCAATAGTTACTGGATGAGTTCCTCTAAAATTCGGAGCATTTTGTTCATGTTTTATATAACTTCCCTCAATATAGGACATATCTTGATATACAGTTCCTCCAAAAGCCACATTTAAAACTTGAGCTCCCTTGCATATTCCAAATATGGATTTGCCGTTGCTATATGCTGTTTTTATTACTTCTATTGTAGCCTCATCTACTACTCTATGAACAAATCCAAGTTTTTGCTTTGGCTCTTCCCCATAAAGAAGTGGATCAACATCATATCCCCCAGATAACAATATGCCATCCATTTGACTCACTATAATATTTAAAGCCTCTTTATCCAAGACTGGAGGAATTATAACTGGAGCCCCTCCAGCCCTTATTATTGAATCAACATACGCATCTGTAACGTATACTCTTTCACTACCTAAAAAAGCTCCATTATCTATGGATAAAAGGTTTCCCACAATTCCTATAAGCGGTTTTTCTTTACTCATATTAGCCTCCTAAAATGCACAAATTATTTCTCATATGTATAAATAAAACAAGTGTAATATATACTTATTTAACAATACCCAAAACATTTAAACGCTTTATAATTTAATACTATTATATCAAAAATTATTAGCTTTTATAAACAAATTAGTATATCAGCTCATAAATATGGTTACTTTTTCAATTAAGTCCATATATACTATGTTTAACAAACACATATTGCTATACCCTATGACTAGGAGAATACATACTTATCTAATGACCAATTGAATTATAAATTTCTAAAGAATAAAAAAACAGCCTATCTCCAATTAAAATTTATATTTCTAAATCGAAGTAGTCTGCATTTTTATAGGCTTCCTAACCTAATTACAAAATAGAAGTATATATCTAAGATATAAAAATTGATATTGTCCCCTCTATTATAAAAAATTCAAATGCTATAGCTAAAACGCAAAGTAATAAAAATAAAGAGACTCTTCCATCATCTTTATTTTTATGTTCTAGTCCAATACTATATATTACAGAATTACTTTTAATCTTAGCATCATCTTTTCTCATGGTATCTTGAAAGAAAGTCTCATAAATCATTTTATATAAAGGTATATTAGCAATACCAAGTAATAATATTAAATCCCCTTTCATAATTCCTCTCGCCTTTTCATAATTTTATCTTTCCTTATAGTTCAATATTAACTAACTCTTAATCTATTCACTATAATTTATATTTTGACTATTAAATTATAATGTATTTTTAATTAAACTTGTACTAATTTATACAAAATTATGTTTTATTATTACTTAATATATAAAATCCCTTTATTTATATTTAAAACGGCACATTAAACTGTACCGTTTCATTTAATAACACCTATATATCTTTTCACCTGATAATCCAAAATTCATAATTTCACTACTATACTGTTTTCATCAATTGTATTTATTTAGCTTCTTCTTTCAAAATATCTATTTTTCTTTGCATTAATGAATTTTGTTTACTAATTGCATCAATTACATTTTTAGCTGCATTATTTATACTGGAAGTATCTTTGCTCTCTGCAGCTTTTTTATATTCTTCAAAATATTTCTTATTATCTTCTCTTAAAGCTTTTGATTCTTTTTGCAATTCTTCCATTTTCTTTTTTCCATCAGCACTTAGGTTTTTCCACATCTCTGATGATTCTTTTCTATTATTTCTTAGTTCATCAAGCTGTTTCTTACCTTCTTCCTCAGTAATTTCTTTATTCATTACTTTGTCTTTTATCGCTTTTGCTTGACTTTTAAATTCATCAAATCCTTTTTGATCCTGTACTTTATTTCCTGCTAAACTAAAAAATTGTTGTTTTAGTTCAAGCTTTTTCTGCAAAACAACTTCTAGTGATTTTTTATTTTCACTACTCAATCCTTCAACATTTAATAAAGCTTTAAGCTTATTTTCTCTTTCCGAAGCTTTTACTTTATGATGATAGCTTTCATTTTGGTAAACTTGATTTCTGTTATCTACATTAGTATTTGTAGTCTGATTATCTATGCCATATGCTATTGTAGGAATAGATAAAGCTACACTTAATAATATAGATACAATTAATCTTTTTTTCAAAAATAAACACCCCTTTGCAAAATTAATGTATTTTCTTTATTAATTTGCCTTAAACTTGAAAATTTATGTATAAATTATCTAAAAGGAATATTCTTTAACGTAGTAAAAAAATAAAAGACCGCTTCATTTTAGAAGCAGTCTTTGACCATCTATTATATTGGAATTACTTATTTTTATGCTTGTTTTGAATTTCTTTAACTGGTTCCTGTTCATTCTTTTCAGGACTCTTGAATCTTTTACTATTCCATGATGATTGTTGATTTTTTTTAGACATAAAATCACCTCCAAACTATTATAATTAGTTTTGGAGATAGCCCATTTTTTTATTCAGATTTCTCTGATATTCTTTTTATCAGTTTTTTCTCTATTAGTTCACTTTTGCTAAATCCATTTATAAAGCATCTTATTTGCTTATAATCTACATTGTTCATTTTAAAGTCTAAGACATCTATCCTATCACCTTTGTAAACTACAGGTTCTTTTACTCCATTTAAGAAAATTTCTACTTGCATTTGTTTCTCCTTATTTCAAAAAATTTGTCTTTTATAATTGCTTTTTTGCTAGCTTCACTATATATAGAGCCTGTTATCCTCAGTTATATTACAAAAATAATTATATAACTTTATTACAAATCTCAGAACAAATTGACTTCTAAAAAACAATTTCAATAAACTCTCTCTACTATTTGGCATTGCGATAGTTATAAGAGCCTTCTACTCTCATGGTAAAGCTACATCCTGGGTAGCCTTCACATCCATAAAAATGCCCGTATCTGCCATTCCTAAGAACTAAATCAGCTCCACATTTAGGGCATACTTTGTCATTAAATATTTCATTGTTATTTTTAGATTCTATAATATTATAAAGCTTCCTTCTATCGCATAATTCTACTTCATTATATTTAGCCAATATTTTCGCATTCTCAGTAAAATAGCTGTTAGTTATAACCATAGATCTATCAGCATTATAATATTTCATAGAAGCTACTACTTGCTGAACTGCCTCTACTCCAACCTTACTATTCCATCTTTTAGCTTGAACCACTATCTTTGATTTATCTTTCTTTATCACTAAGTCCGCACCATAATCAGCAGTTGTCGGGGTCAGTTTAACCTTATATCCCAGCCTTTTAAACTTTAAAGCTAAAAACTCCTCGAAATCTTCACCACTCAATTTATCAATATTATTCATTTTATACTTCATCATTCTTTTTACAGTATATTTTTTTACTATGCGGTATATAATTATTAAAACAATGGTACTTAAAGTAATATCAATAAAGAAAATGCTTTTGTCAATGAAGATCTTTAGAAGAGCAATATGTATAAGATATACTGTAATAAACCCAATTCTTAATCTATCATCTTTAGTATTCCTGTATTTCACATTTTTTCATCCTTATCTTTTGCAGTTATTTATAGAAAATCATCAGCTTTATTTATATCATTTTAAATAAATTTAATTTGGCTCAATGCAACTATCTCTAACAATTAGTTTTGTTGGGACTATAACCTTTTTGCAAATTTCTCTATCCTTTTTTAATCTTTCCATTAAAAGATCAAATGCTATTTCTCCCATAAACTCAGTATGAGCCTTTATTGTAGTTAATGGAGGAACAATAAATTGAGCTGTAGAAATATCATTAAATCCTACAATACTTATATCCTTTGGAATTGATAATCCTCTTTCATTTATAGCCTTATATGCCCCTATAGCCATAGAATCACTAGCTATAAAAACTGCACTTGGCATAACCTCCTGCTTCAATAAACTGTTCATCAGTTCATATCCGCTACCAGGAGTAAAATTACCTACCCTTATGTATTCCGACCTATATAAATTCATATCTTTCATATACTGCGTATATGTAACCTCTCTATAATCTACTATATTTTCTTTACCATCATTAATTGCTTCACGTCCACCGATATATGCTATTCTTTCATGACCCAGATTTGTTAGATAATTTAAAACCTCATTAACAGCTCTCCTAAAATCTATAACTACAGAATCATAAATTTCTTCATTTGGAGAACAGTCTACAAATACAATATTTTTAGATAAATCTTTAAATTTATCAATATCTTCCTCTCCAAATTTTCCTATTGCAATTATACCATCAACGGTATACATATTATCAGCCACTTCATTAATTCTTGTGAAGCTTATACTTTCTTCACTAAATTTTCTTTCTATTGCCATCCTAATTGACATATAGTAAGGATCAAGTAACTCTTCTCGATCAGTATACCAATGTATTACCCCTATTTGATAGGAGCTTTTCTTATTTTTTCTTTGCTTCATTGTCATATAATTTAATTCTTCTGCTACCTCAAAAATTTTCTTTTTGGTGACATCAGACACATTCAAAGTATCATCAAAATTTAGCACTCTTGATACAGTTGCTATAGAAACACCAGCTTTACTTGCTATATCTTTTATTGTTGCCATATCTTCTATTATTATCTCCTAATTTTATTAATAACCTTCTAAGCATTACATGTAGTATTCTTTAATAAAATTTTACCAATGTTTTAGTAAAAAATCAAAGTTTATATTTTAACATAATCTAAGTTTAGTTAGCTCTAGTATTTTATACTTTTCTTTACAGTGAAAAAATAATATATTAAACTGATCTATATAAATAATTATGAGGTGATTATATGACTCTTAATATTGCCCATAGAGGCTTTAGCGGCAAATACCCTGAAAATACTATGCTAGCATTTAAAAAAGCTTCAGAAGCTTATTGTAATGGAATTGAAACAGATGTACAGCTTACTAAAGACGGTGTTCCTGTGTTAATTCATGATGAAACCTTAGATAGAACCTCTAATGGATCTGGACTGGTGAAAGACTATACTTATTCTGAATTATTAAAGCTTGACTTTGGCAATGGACAAAAGATTCCAGCTTTAGAAGATTTCATTGCATTTTCAAAAGAAAATCACTTATTTATAAATTTAGAACTAAAGAACAGTATAATTCCATATGAAGGGCTAGAACGTATCACTTTAAATTTACTTGATAAATATAGTTATCAAAAAGACAAAATAATCTTATCTTCTTTTAACCATTATTCTATGGTTAAAATTAAGACATTAGATAATTCATATAAAATAGGTCTTCTATATGATTGTTGGATATATAAGCCTAGTGATTATTGCAGGCTTTGCGGAGCTGATGCTATGCATCCTCAGTTTTTTTCAGTTCTAAATAAGAATCTGGTGGATGATATTAAATCTAAGGGCTTTCAAATAAACACATATACAGTAAATGAAGTTGAATATATGAAAAAACTCTTGGACTTAGGAATAGACGGAATAATCACTAACTATCCAGATTTACTTAATCAAATCATGCAACAATCTTAATATTAAGCACTGCCAAAGTCCTATATTGAAATTAAGTGGTTATGCATCCGATGCTTTAATGAGCTTACGCATAACCACTTAATTTTATAATATCCTTAAACAGAACGTAAAACTTTTTACATCTCTGTATAATAAAAAATTCCAAAGTAACTATGCTTTAAGAAATGCTTGATTTACACCAGCATCACAAAGCTATAGCTACTTTGGAACAAAAAGTTTATATTATGTAATTAAAATTCCGCGAATTATAAAAGCTTAATTATAAATATTACTACCCCGCCTAGAGTAGCACATATTGGAATAGTTATAACCCATGTCCACATTATATTTTGAGCTAAACTCCATCTAACAGATGAAAATCTCTTTGAAGCTCCAACACCCATAATTGAACCTGAAATTATATGAGTAGTACTTACTGGAGCGTTAAGCATAGTAGCACTAAATATTACAGCAGCAGCACTTGTTTCAGCTGCAAAGCCATTTACTGGTGCAAGTTTTGCCATATTAACTCCCATTGTCTTTATTATCTTCCATCCACCTACAGATGTACCTAATGCCATTGCAGCAGCACATCCAGCTTTTACCCAAAAAGGAACATGGAATGTAGTAATTAATCCACCACTTAGTAAAGCTGCAGAAATTATACCCATTGATTTTTGTGCATCATTTCCACCATGATTAAAAGCCATCAAAGCAGCTGACAATATCTGTAGCTTTGAAAATGACTTTGTTACTTGATGTGGTTTTGCTTTTCTTAAAATCCAGTTTAAAAGAGTCATAAATATATAACCTATAACAAAACCAATAACTGGAGATAAAAATAACCATAAAACTATTTTAAATAAAACATTATGCCAGTTAACAACTGCAAAACTTGCCTTAAATACTATTGCTGATCCTATAAGTCCTCCAATAAGTGCATGTGAAGAACTACTAGGTATAGCAAAATACCAAGTGACAAGATTCCATATTATTGCTGCAACTAAAGCTGCAAGCACTACTGTTTGAGGTATTAAACTCGGATCAACTATATCTGATCCAACTGTCTTAGCAACCTTAGTACTTATAAATGCACCTACAAAGTTTAGAACAGCTGACATCATTATAGCCTGCTTAGGAGTTAGAACTCTTGTAGATACGGATGTAGCTATAGAATTAGCAGTATCATGGAAACCATTTATGAAGTCAAAGCCTAACGCTAAAATAACAACAATTATAGTTACTACTAATACAGAACTAGACATGCTTTGTTACAACTCCTTCAATAACATTTGCAAGCTTTTCACATGAATCTATTGCATCTTCTAAAGATTCATAAATATCCTTCCAAATGATTATTTTGATTTCCTTTGTTCCACCACTAAATAGTGCTTTCATACTTTCTCTGTATATTCTATCGCAATCATTTTCAAGTTTATTAACTTCTACTATCTTGTTTTTTATCTCAGCTGTATTTTTCATATTTTTAAAAGCTTGCATTAAAAGTTTGATTTCATTACTTGCTTTTACAATATTAGCTGAAATAAGTAATGCATTTTCATTAACTTCGTTAACATTGTACATTAAAAATCTTGCTGCAGTATCTTCGATATAATCAACTACATCATCAAGTGCTTTACCAATGATAAAAATATCTTCTCTATCAATAGGTGTGATAAAGCTGTTATTTACTTCCTCAAGAATTTTGTGTAGCTCATCATCGCCTCTGTGTTCGATATCTCTTAAGTGTTCGTATTTTTCATTTGCCTCATTTGGAGACTTTACAAAATCATCAAGTGCGTGCGCTGCATCACTTATAATCTCGGAAAATGAAATAAATAAATCAAAAAATTTGTCGTTTTTAGGTGATAAATTAAACATAGCTTCCTCCTATGATATAACTTTTATTTGCTCAACTCTATTAATGATACAAGTTGTTTGTTAAGATTGTGTTAAGTTTCATTAATAATTTTAATTATTTTCTTCACTTTTTAACTTTAATAACTTAATCTATGTTTTTTTAACATTATCATCATTTACTTAACTAAAATTTAACTTAATGATACTTGTTTAATTATCCATTTAAGTAATAAAATAATCCAATTGGAACTTATATTTCACTTAAAGAATTATTAACCAATAAATTCTTGATTACCTCCGAACAAAGCAACACTGCCATCTTTGATGGATAATCCTTATGTAAACGACTTCTTCATATAGATTTATTCATATATTAGATCTCATTATTAACTATTATTATTGGCGTTTTATTTAATCTTTATAACCTTTCTATGTTGTAATAAAAAATCGTTGAAGCGGCCTTCATCAGTGAGCTTTTTTAACGCATCTACCTTCACGAATGTATACGAGGAAAATCTGGCAGACGAATAAGTTTTATTTTTTACTGTATAGCCACAAAAGACTTCTGAGAGCGTTAAAATGTCTAGGTTTACCCTGTATAAAAACTTTATACTTTCTTACACAGTAAAAAATATCCAATCTTTAAGCCAAATTCATGATTAAATTAATATTCATGAATTTATAACTTTTAGATTGGATATCATCCTATAAGTCAGTTTATTAAATAAACTTTTATTCTGTTTCGTTCATTAGACCTAATTTATCAAATATTATAAACACTAAGTTAAGCACTACCGCTACAAGTGTTGCTAATACCATTCCTTTTACTTCTACAGTTCCTAAAGTTATCTTCATTCCGCTTAATCCTACTACGAAGATTACTGAAGTTAACATTAAGTTTCTTTGCTTTGAGAAGTCAACTTTTTCTTCTACGAAAGTTCTAAAACCTGCTATTGCTATCGTTCCAAATAGTAGAAGTGATATTCCTCCTATTACTGGAGTAGGTACACTTCTTATTAGTGCTGCAAGTTTTCCTGAGAACCCAAGAACTATTGATAATGCTCCTGCACCCATTATTACATATACACTATATACTTTAGTTATAGCAAGTACACCTATATTTTCACCATATGTAGTTGTTGGAACTGATCCAAAAAGACCTGATAGTATTGTTGATAATCCATCACCTAACATTGATTTATGAAGACCTGGATCTTCAGTTAAATCTCTTCCAACTATATTTCCTGTTACTGCTAAATGTCCTATATGTTCTGCTATTACAACGAAAGCTGCTGGTACTATTGTTATTATTGCTGTCAAATTAAATTTTACTAATGTAAACTTTGGTACTGCTATCAGACTTGCATTGCTTACAGCTGAGAAATCAACGATTCCCATTGCAACGGCAAGTACATAACCTACAACTATACCTATAAGTATAGGAATGATTTTCATAAATCCTCTGCATAATACTGAACAAAATATTACTGTTAATAAAGTTATCATTGATATAAGTGCCCATGTTGGGTTAAATACTTTTGTATTTGATCCACCAACTGCGAAGCCTGCCATGTCAGCAGCTACTGGTACTAATTCAAGACCTATTATTGCGACTATTGCACCCATTGATGCAGGTGGAAACACCTTTTTTATCCAGCCTACACCTGTTACACCTATTATTAAAGCTACTACGGAGAATACAATCCCCACAACAACGAATCCACTTTGTACTTCTGCGAAACTTAACCCTTTACCCATCAAAGCAAATACTGGCGCTATGAAAGCAAAGCTTGATCCTAAGTATGCAGGTATTTTTTTCTTAGTTATGAACGCATAAAGCAATGTTCCTATTCCATTAAAGAATAACACTATAGCTGGATCTACGTTAAAAAGAATTGGTACTAGAACTGATGATCCAAACATCGCAAATAAATGTTGGAAACTTAACGGAATTGCTGTCTTTAGCGGTAGCTTTTCATTAACATCTACACTTCCTGCTTTTGAATTTACTACTTCTTGTCTCTTTATTGCATTACTTGCCATAAAAAAATCCCCCTTGATTAAATATTGGGGAAGCTTTCGCTTCCTTTTTAGCCTCTCTGGACTAAATTAAAGTACTTGATTAAAATAAAAAAACTTCTTACTACTGTAAGAAGTTATAAAACCACATAAAAGTTCCTGTAATTATATCCTACTCCTTACAGCCTCTCTGGACTGGTTTAAAGGTTTTTTGTTATCTAATAGAATATAACACACAAAGAATTAAAAATCAATAGAAAAGTAACTAATTTATCTTTCTTCTCTAAAGTAACTATTTCCAAGGCCTTTAGGAGGAGAATTTTTCTTCGATTTTTTAGCTGACACAAATACTAAAACTACAATTGTTACTAAGTATGGAAGCATTGATAAGAAGTATTGGTTTATAACTACTTTTCCTAGTCTAAACCCTATTATATCTAATCCACCAAATAAATATGCACCTATTATTGCTTTATAAGGATTCCAAGCTGCAAAGATAACTAAAGCCACAGCAATCCATCCTCTACCTGCTACTATATTTTCTTGCCATGCAGGAACATAAACTAGTGAAAGATATGCTCCCCCAAGCCCAGCTAAAGCACCACCTAGGGTTATATTTATATACTTATATAAACTAACATTAATACTCACCGCATCAGCAGCTGCAGCGTTTTCTCCAACTGCTCTTAAATTTAGTCCTGCTCTAGTATTATATAGATAAATACCAGTAATTATTGCTAATAAATATGATATATAAACAAACACATCTTGTGTAAAAAGTATCGGTCCTATATATGGAATCTTACTTAAAACCGGAACGCTAACTGGAGCAAAAAAATCCTTAATTGTGTTCGGAACTACCTGACCAACAACCTTTTGTCCTAAAAGACTGGATAATCCAGTACCAAATATGGTTAAAGTTAAACCTGTAACTACTTGATTTGCTCTTAATCCTACAGTTAAAACTCCATAAATAAAGCCACCTAAACCTCCAGCAATCATTGCAGCTAAAAGCGCCATATATGGATTTCCTGTATTATAACCTACTATAAATCCCATTACAGCTCCCATGAGCATCATTCCTTCTACCCCTAGGTTCAGATTACCAACCTTTTCTGTAAGTATTTCACCTAGAGTAGCTAATAACAGAGGAGTTCCAGCTACTATTGTAGCATGTAAAAATGATATCATATTCATTATTCATTCCTCCTAAAAGAAATTTTATATCGCATAAACAAGTCACTACCAAGAACAAAGAACAATATCAATGCCTGTATCACAGATGCTGCAGCATTAGGTATACCAAATGCTGTTTGAATATAATTACCACCCTCTAATAGAGCTGCAAACAAAACTGAAACTATTAGTATAACAATGGAATTAAGATTCGATAACCAAGCAATTATAATTGCTGTATTTCCAACTCCTCCAGTGATTTCTGTAGAAAGTGTACCACTAACTGCGGAAGCTTGAATAAACCCAACAATACCACAAAGTGCTCCACTTATAAATATTGCCTTTAGTATAGTTTTATTTATACCTATTCCTGCATATCTTGCAGTATTATGGCTTTCCCCTATAACTGAAATCTCATATCCAAGTTTTGAATGCTTCATAACAAAATAAAATACTATAACAATTATTATTGCAAATATCCAACCTATATGTATGTTGAATAATTTAGGCAATATAGCATTATCAGAGAAATTAGGTATCTTAGGAAAATTCATAGCTTTTTTATCTCTAAGTGGTCCATATTGTAAATATGTTATAAACTTTAAAGCTATATAATTAAGCATTAGTGTTATTATTGTTTCATTAGTATTAAAATAAACCTTTAAAATTCCTGATAGTAGAGCCCATAGTCCTCCCAATACGATTGAAGCTACTAGCATTAGTAAAAGCAATACTGGTTTTGAGAGGTTAGGCATGTTAAGAGCAACTAATGCAGCTCCTAAAGCTCCCATAAAAATCTGCCCTTCTCCACCAATGTTCCAAAATAGCATTTTAAATGCTACTGAAATCCCTATAGATGCTATGACTAAAGGTATTGCTCTTATAATAGTTTGTCTAACTCTATAAATTGAACCAAAAGAACCTTTTATCATTGATCCAAATACACTTAAAGGTTCATAACCAAGTATGGCTAAAAATATTCCTGCAACTACAAAAGCCAATAATATAGCAATTGCCATTACCTTAATTCTTGTAGTTTTACTTATCTCTTCTCTTTTTATTAGTCTTGCCAAAGCTATTCCCTCCTACTCCTATTCATCTGCTCCAACCATCATAAGTCCAAGTTTTTCTCTGGTAGCATCTTCTGAATTTATTATTCCGCTAGAAGCCCCATCACACATTACCATGATTCTATCACAAAGCTGCATTAAAACATCTAAGTCTTCACCTATAAATAGGACAGCTGTTCCTTTAGATTTAGCTTCATTTATAAGATTATAGATAATAAAACATGTGTTTATATCCAATCCTCTTACCGGATAAGCCATTATCAAAAGCTTTGGATTTGAACTTAGTTCTCTACCTAAAAGTATTTTTTGAATGTTTCCCCCAGATAAATATTTTATTGGATAATGAATGCTTGGTGTTTTTATGTCCAATGTTCCTTTTAAAGCTTTAGCCTTTTCTGCAACTGGTTTTCTATTTATCAAAAAGCCCTTTTCAGAGTAATAAGTTTTTAACAGCATGTTATCAACCATATCCATAGACCCAACTAATCCCATTCCAAGTCTATCTTCTGGTATAAAACTCATGCTTATACCTCTTTTAACAAATTCTCTCGGGTTTTTCCCAACTAAATTTTCACCTTCAAATACAATATTACCAGATTTAACACTTGCTATTCCTGCAATTGCTTCACATAACTCTTTTTGTCCAGAACCAGCAATTCCAGCTATTCCAAATACTTCTCCTGCTTTTATTTCGAAGGAAATTGATTTTACTGCTTCGGCTTTTTCTTCATTTAAAACCACAAGATTATCTACAGTTAATAGTTTTTCTTCTCTAGTACATTCTACTTTTTCTATGGATAAGTCTACCGCTCTACCTACCATAGCTTCAGTTAATTCCTTTGGATTGGTGTTAACTTTATCTAAGGTTTTAACAGTTTCACCTTTTCTTAGTATTGTTATCTTATCGCAGATTTCCATTACTTCATCCATTTTATGAGAGATGAATATTAGAGCGCACCCCTGTTCTTTCATTTTTCTCATAATCTTAAAAAGCTTTTCCGTCTCTTGAGGTGTAAATACAGTGGTAGGCTCGTCTAATATCAAAAGCTTTGCTCCTCTATATAGCACCTTTAATATTTCAAGATTTTGTCTTTCACCTACAGACATATCCATAACATACTTGTCTAAATCTACATCTAAAACATAAGTTTCAATTATATTCTTTATATCTTTATCTACTTTATTATCATTTCTAAAAATCTTACCCTTTTGGCCTAGCAGTATGTTTTCTCTTGCAGTCATAGCTTCTACAAGTTTAAAGTGCTGATATATAGTACCTACTCCATATTTCATAGCTTCCTTAGGAGAAGTGAAGTTTACTTTTTCTCCGTTCCACTCCATAGTTCCTTCATCAGGCATGTATACACCTGATATAACACTAATTAGAGTACTTTTACCTGCTCCATTCTCTCCTAAAAGTGCATGAATTTCTCCACCGTAAATATCAAGATGAATATTCTTATTTGCAGCTACTTTTCCGAAAGTTTTACTAATTCCTTTTAATGCAATTAAAGGCTTTTTATTCATATCTTCCTCCACAATATAAGAGAACTGAAGAATAGAATTCTTCAGCTCAAATTCAAAATTTTATATACTGTCTATTATTGATTTGGAATAGTTCCATCTACTCCTTGAACAAACCAGTTCATATTCCAAACTTCATCATCAGTTAAAGTTTTTCCTGATTCAACTTTTACAGCACCTTTTTGATCATTTATTGGTCCTACAAATATACCTTTACCTGCTTTTATATCAGCTTCTGCTTTTTCTACTGCTGCCTTAGCATTTTCTGGTGCATTAGCTGTAAGTGGAGCTAAATCAACTACTCCGTCAGCGTATTCTCCCCAATACTTTCCTGACTTCCATGAACCATCCATTATTGATTTAACAACTTTTACATAGTAAGGCCCCCAGTTCCAAACTGCTGATGTCATATTAGCCTTTGGAGCTGTTTTGCTCATATCTGTGTTATATCCAACTGAGTATACACCCTTTGCTTCTGCTGCTTGTTGTGGACCTGCAGTATCTTGATGTTGTGCTATTACGTCAGCGCCTGCATCTATTAAAGCTGTTGCAGCATCTTTTTCCTTAGCTGGATCATACCAAGTGTTAGTCCAGTTTACTTTAACTTTTACGTTCTTGTTTACTGATTGTGCACCAAGTGTAAATGCATTTATATTTCTTATAACTTCTGGTATAGGAAATGCTCCAACGAAACCTAATGTATTAGACTTTGTCTTAAGACCAGCAACTATACCATTTAAGTACATCATCTCATGAATCTTTCCAAAATATTGACCCATGTTGTCAGCTGTTTCATATCCTGAACAGTGCATGAATTTAACTTCTGGATGCTTCTTTGCTTCTGAAAGCATACCTTCTTGGAATCCAAAACTTGTTCCAAATATTACTGTAACACCTTGTTCTATCATATCTTCAACAGCTTTTTCAACTTCAGCTTTATCTTCTTTAACTGATTCCTTTGCTACTGTTTTAACCCCTAATTCTTTTTCTAAGTAAAGTCTTCCTTGATCATGTGAATAAGTAAATCCACCGTCACCAACAGGTCCAACATATAAGAAACCTACTACTGGCTTCTTATCACTGCCCTTATCACTACTGCTGTTATTTTCACTCTTACTTGCACATCCAACTAGAAGTAAAGATGAAGCAACTACTGCACTACACATTATTTTTAAAAATCTTTTCATTTTATTTCCTCCCTAAGTTTGATAATAAGTAGACTATGTAAATTTATTTAAAATAAATTTTTCCCTCTTCCATTTTTTCAATTATTGCAAGAGATTCAACTCTATGACCTAATTCTTCGATTTTCTTTCTTCCATCTTGAAATCCCTTTTCAATAACAATACCAACACCAATTATATTTGCACCTGCTTGCTTAACTATATCTATAAGTCCGATTGCTGCACAGCCATTAGCAAGAAAGTCATCTATTATTAAAACATTTTCGCCTTCTTTTAAGAACTGCTTTCCAACCATAACGTTATAATCTTTATTCTTTGTAAATGAATGTACTTTTGATTCATAAACTTCTTTATCAATATTTAAACTCTCAGCTTTTTTTGCAAAAACTACTGGAACATAATCAAAATATTGGGATGCTATACTTGCTATACCAATTCCAGATGCCTCTATGGTCAATATCTTGTCCACCTTATCTTGTTGGAATCTACTTCTAAACTCTTTACCTATTTCATTTAATAATCTTATATCCAATTGATGATTTAAGAAGCTATCGACCTTTAAAATATTCGAGCCTCTTGCTCTTCCATCAGTTAGGATCTTTTCCTTAAGTAGTTTCATATTCTACATCCTTTCAAATACAATAAAAAAACTCGCTGAATTATAATTTTCTAAAGAATAAAAAAATTCCTGAGCTTTAGTCTGCCCAGGAATATACAATCACTAAAATATTAAAATTATACATAGATAATTTTAATAGCAACTGCACATTCGTAGTCAGGTAGTTTATGGCCTCCCGGTAGAAACGCTTAATCCATATTATTAAGCATATACGATGTGAACGTTATATGAAATTGTTAATTAATTATTCGCATTTACCTTACAAAAGTATGTTATAACATGTCGAAGAAAAAATCAATAGAAATTTTGCTTTTTTTTATTTATGTCACATTTTTATTATATTTTTTAGGCAGTACTTTAATTACAGGTATATTAAATATTTTTTTCATTGTTTTTATATTTCTTTAAAATTTGCAAAATCACGAACATTAAACTCAAAACAGCGAAAGTTGTTCACTGCCACTATCTGCCGTTATATACAACGAACCATCCTCAACTGCCCTTAATAATCCCTTTACAGTCATCAGATCACCATCTGGATTAAGATAGATATCTTTTTCATCTTCATTAAGCATTACAGGAATTCTATGGTGAATTTCACTCATTTCTTTATTTGCACTAGCCGTTATTATAACAAATCCATTTTCTACTTTATTTTCTTTATTGATATACTTGCCATATATTCCTGCCATATAAAAAATTTTGTCTTCTTTAAGGCTTATCTTGTACTTAACACCATTCTTCCAATCATAAAACCAATTGGCTGGAATAACACATCTCTTACTCTTTATAAGCTCTAAAAACATCTTTTTATCAAATAGGCTCTCTGATCTGGCATTTATAACAAGCTTATTCTCATATGGAAGTCCCCATTTCATAGTATCACTTTCACTATAAGTCATAATTAAAGCTTTATTTGATGGAAGTCTTTCTCCGTACTCTATGCTTATTTTATTATCCAAGTTAACACCTTTATGAGAAAATCCTTCTTCAAGATAGAATCTACCACACATATTATCTCTCCTTAGTATATTATTTAATATTATTGCTGAATTTAAGGTTTAATCACATGTAGTCTTCGTCTTAATCACAATACAATTTATATGAACCACCCCATTAGTACAAGTTATTCATGGCATTTTTAGACACATTTTACCTTCTTATTACATATTGTATACTAGATAATTATACATTACGCTATAATGTCCGATTTTCGTCTTATAGTTTTTATGTGTCCACTAAATTAACTTACTCAATAACTATACTACTAGTAATATACCAAATGTAGTTATCTAATACTATCACTATAGTGAGGTGATTAAAAAAATATGGCTTATATTAATGTATTGCCAACCGACGATGTTTATATTTCAAGTTTAAATCCAAATGAAAACTTTTCTTCAGCACCATTTTTATTAGTTGGCAATTATACTAGGCATAGTTGCCATTCTAATATATTTAGATCTTTAATAAAGTTCAATCTAAACCCAGATATCCCATATGGAACAATGATATCAAGAGCAACATTATACTTATATGTTGATGATATCAATCTAAAAGATTGTACTTTTAGAGATTCTGAAATTACAATATATCGAAATACGCAAAATTTCAATGAAAACTCAGTGATCTGGAATAATGCTCCTACTTTTGAATCTACTGGATACACCAGAAAAATAAGTGTATCAGACAAATATTCTTATATTGGTATAGACATAACAGACTTAGTTAAAGGTTGGGCTTTAGGTATCTATGATAATTATGGAGTCACAATACGTGGCTGTGAAAATGTCATAAATTCTCTAGCAGCATTTTCTTCAAAAGAAAGTTCAAATCCACCTATACTAAAGATATTTTACCAACCAATATTAGGTCCTACTGGCGTAACTGGTCCTACTGGTGCTACTGGCACTACCGGCGTTACTGGTCGTACTGGTGC
>NZ_BMBA01000002.1:672634-1258828 GCF_017312485.1 Clostridium zeae
ACTGGAGCTTCTGGTCTAGGTTTAGTTGCTTTTGGATATTTCTTCAACAATATAGGTGGAGTAGTAAATCCTGGTTCTCCAGTTGCTTTCAATGGATCAGTTCAAAACGGTTTGGGATTTACACCTATTTCAACCTTTGTATCAATCGTGACTTCAGGATTATACGAAGCTAGATTCATAATTATAGCTGCAGATGATAATCTTCAAAGTATAGCCCTTAGAATTAATGGTACTCTGATAGTTTCGACAACAGTTTATTCTACCCCTAATGATACCAATCTTATTATAGGGCAGGCTATAATTCCACTGTCAACTTCAGAGACAGTAGAATTAATTAATAACTCAGAAACCCCAATAATATTAAATTCAATTAACTCTGTATCTGCATCATTGATTTTGACTAAATTAGATAGTTAATAAATATAAAAAAATCGCTAAAGCAGCAATCTTTAGCGATTTTTTTGCGTTCTTCTTCTCAGAATCATTATGATTGCTAAAACTATAGGTAACCCTACACCTAAAATCACAGATACCGGCGTCCATATATTAGCCAGAAATTCGATATAGTCATTATGATCCCTTCCTAGATAATTAGTAATAAAGACACAAATTATAGATAATGGTATCAATATCATTGGATCTTTTTTCACTCTTGTTGATTGCTTGAAACTATACATTGAACAATAAAGCATCACAACCGACTGCACAAAAAGCCCCCAAACAAAAAAACTAACCATTATTAATTCATATCTAGGCAAATACTGTGTTAATTCAGCACTTCTTACTTGTTGCATGCAAACTACTACAAATTGTTTCATTACATCAGCACCAAGAACTCCTGTCTCAAAAACTGGCCATATTATTACACTAATTATACCTAGCAGGGTACCCCCTAATGTTATCTTGTTGATATTTTTCTTATTATTGAGTATCGGATATATAATCAGTATTGATAATATAATCATTGATATATCAAGAAAAACATAAGGACTAGCTGTAACATTGGCTATTATCCCCCTATCAAATAGGGGCTGCAAATTCTGAACTCTAAAATCTCTAAAGGTTCCAAGAATCATAGTTATATTTATTAACATTGTCATTATAAATCCGAAAAAGGAAAATCTAATTATTACTTCTATTCCTAGCCATGCACCATATGTACACAATGCTATGTATACTATACATAGCATTAAAAATGGAGTTTGTGGAAGCAGATATTCTTTCAGATGCAACATAAGAACATTTGAAGATATGGTGAAAGCTACTGCAAAATATATTCCTAATATTATACCAAGAAGGTATGAAGACCTAGGTCCAATAGCCTTTTTTGTAAATTGTACTATGCCATCTTCACCAAGTCTAATTGCTATTAAACTAGTTAGCATAACAATTAAGGTTCCTATCATAAAGCCTATAAGCATAGAAGTCCACACATCTCCTCCTACCTTCCTTACCACTATGCCAGAAGTTATACCTATAGCCTTTCCATAAATAAGATTAGGAATCATAAAAAAATACTGCAACCTACTTATCTTTACCTTCAACCTTTTCTCCTCCATTTATCTTTTCATTCTGTATCGGGATTTGGAATAAAGAACTAGAATCTACATTTATTTTGGCCTCTACTTTTACTGAAGCCTTTCTAAACTTTTCCCCCCATTTATATTTCAAATTTTTATCCCATTGCTCCTTATTTTGTATATGAACAATCCTACCAAAAGCAACAACATCGCTATCGAATTCTGTTTGAAGCTTTTTTATCGCATCTTCAGTATCACCTTTAATTTTTGCTTCTATTAAATTTTCTACTTCTTTTTTAAATATATCAATTGATACATTTGATACTTCATCTTGTTCCGTAATCTCACCTACGGCATTAATATTTATAGCAATCTGAGGGGTATCATCAACAATTGTAGATTTAATTTTTGTTTTAATATCATGAAGCTCAACAGTAACTCTTTTATTGTTTAACAAAATTACGGGTAAAGCAACTGATAATATAGAACTTTTAACTTTTTCTCTTACAAAATTTATTCCTCTAGTTTCATCTGGAGTTAAGAAACCTACTAGTTTATCATCTTTTAATACACCAGCTCCTACTAACTCTACTTGAGTATCTTTTTTAGAAGTATTGGTAACCATATTCAATTGAGATATGATTGGTTGTTGCGAATCACTTTTATAATCCCTAAAGATCGTCAACATATCAGATTTAATGCTCTTTGCAGGCAACTCACCATACTTATATAGTCTAGCTAAAGATAACGCCGGAATACTTTCCATACCAGTCTTTGCTTCAATATAAGGTCTTGCTTCTCCTTTAACTACTGCTACCCATGTTTTCATTCTTAATTCACTATTGTGTGTGAAAAAATCTATGACTGGAGTTATACTATCTCTTGCAAGATCCTCTCCAATTACTATGATATTATTGTGGGCCCACATAATCCTTCTTGATGACATCTTTGCAACATTTCTTATTGCATCAAAAATCGTCTTACCAGTAGCTGTTCCCACCCATACCGGTTCACTACTTGCTCCTTTATTCCCTCCACCAGCTTCATTAGGCTTTGCCACTTGCACTGTTACTGAAAACTCATCTTCATCTTTTTTATCTACACCAACAGCCATAACTAACCCCAACTCATTGATTTCTCTCATATCCCAGCAACCCTGAAAAAGTGTTGCAGTTATACATATCTCCAAAATCGCACATAATCCTCTAAGTTTCTTCATATGTAATCACCACTTTCTAAACCGCATATACAAAATCAACTTTTTGGCTTCTCAGGTTTGTTTCCTTCTGCTGACTGCCTATAACTCTCCTTTGCTCCATAAACAGAAGAACGTTTTTTCATGGCCCATAAAGGCGCTTTAAACAACATATCCCTTCTACCTCTAGAAACTACTGGATCTAACGTCCCTAAGAACTGCACACCGAATGATCTTAGTGATAATAAGTGAAGCGTTATAAAGATACCTGAGCCTAAGAACCCTAAAATTCCAAAGATTCCAGTACAAATAAGAATTAAAAATCTCGTTAATCGTAAGGAATAGGAAGCACTGTAAGCAGGTATTGCAAATGAACTTATTGCCGAGCCTGCTACCATAATAACAAGTAGTGGTCCTACTAATCCTGCGTTAACTGCAGCTTCTCCAATTACAAGAGCTCCAACAATGCCTACAGCCTGACCTATCGGTTTAGGCATACGTAATCCTGCTTCTCTCATAAGTTCAAACATAAATTCCATAAATAATGCTTCCAGAATTGACGGAAAAGGCACCCCTTCCCTAGAAGAAGCAATATTCAAAGCCAATGGTGTAGGTAACATCTCTTGATGGAAAGAAACTAACATAACATATATAGATGAAAGTGTCATCGACATAATCAATGCAAATACTCTTAGCCATCTTAAAAAGGTTGCTATTTGAAATCTCTCGTAATAATCATCTGACGCCTGAAAAAACTGCCAAAACACAACAGGTAATATTAAAACAAAAGGACTGTTGTCAACAATTATAATTATTTTTCCTTCTAATATTGAAGCACATGCTTTATCTGGTCTTTCAGTTACTTCAATCTGAGGAAACAAAGAAAAAGATGAATCTTCTATCATTTCCTCTATATATGCACTGTCCAAAACAGCATCTATATCAATTCTATTTAACCTATCATTTAATTCTTTTAATACATCTTTATTTACAATTGAATCTATATAAGCTAAAGCAATATCAGTTTTAGTTCTTTTCCCTATTTTTAATGAGTCAAATCGCAAATCATAATCTCTTATCCTTCTTCTAATTAATGCAGTATTAGCTCTAATGCTTTCTATAAAACTATCTTTAGCACCTCTTATACTTGCTTCATTACTTGGTTCAGCTATACTTCTCATCTGAAATCCACGTGTTGATATAATCATACCCTGATCTATAGTATCTATAAAAACAATAGTGTCTCCTGCTAATAAGCCATCGAGGAGCTTCTCAAAATCCTTTGATGTAGTAACTGATTTAGATATAATTCCTTTACTTATCAATTGGTCTAATGCATTATTTTCTTGCGGATTTATGTTTTCGTTTTTTCTCGACATAAGTGGTCTTAGTAGAATATCGTCTATCTCTTTGGCACCAACTAACCCATCTATATAAACAGCCAACGCATTTTTATCCCCAAACATAGGTATAGTAAACTCCCTATACATTACATCTCCACTACCACCAAGCTTGCCTTTTATGAAATTTATATTATTGTCCAATTGAGTTGCTACTACTCTATTTTCCATTTATAAGCATCTCCTAATTGCACTGCGAAATATACAATTGTAATTATATCCAATAAGGATATTAGTTATACTAAATCAAATTTAGCAAAAAGAAAGAAGCCACTGAAAAATGGCTTCCTTAAATCTTATGTCTATGCAAGATTATTATCCCACTATCTTTTAATTGTATTACTATAAAAACAAGTAATATTAACATAATATTTTTTATAATCACCGGAACTTTATATTGTATATTCAGTATATATAATTAATCTTCTTCACTTTCATAATCAGACACTCTTTCTGGATTTATATAATCATCATATTCTTCCAAATAAGAATGCTTCACGCCATCTTTTTCCCATCCTATTATAGAATTCATGTTTACATTCTTTGCTGCATTAAATATAGACTTTTCTACATCTTTGAAATCTTTTTTCAAGTTTTCTATCATTTCTTTTATTTCATATCTCTTATTTCCAACCTTCTTTGCAGCAACCATACAAGCACAGTTAAGCGGCCATATTCCCGCATTCTGAGTGAATCTTTTTATATATGTTTCTTCCACGTAATACATCGGTCTTATTAGCTCCATACCTTCAAAGTTATCAGACTTTAATTTTGGAAGCATCGTCTTAAAACTTGCTCCATAAAGTATGTTTAGCATTGTAGTTTCAATTACATCATTGTAATGATGCCCTAGGGCAAGCTTATTGCAGCCTAATTGCTTTGCTCTATTGTAAAGTGCTCCTCTTCTCATTTTTGCACACATATAGCATGGATAATCCTGTGCTATCTTATCTACTATATCAAATATACCTGACTCAAAAATTGTTATTGGTATATTAAGATGTTCGCAGTTACTTATAAGCAATTCTTTTATTTGAGGATGATATCCAGGATCCATAACAATAAATTCCAGTTCAAAATTCATCTGCCCATGTCTTTTAAGCTCTTGAAAAAGCTTTGCCATAAGCATAGAATCCTTACCGCCTGATATGGCTACAGCTATCTTGTCTCCTTCTTCTATCATCTTAAAATCTTTAATTGCCCTTACAAACTTTGACCATATATTTTTCTTATAAGTCTTTCTAAGACTTCTTTCTATCTCATCAAGTGACTTTCGTTCATTAAATGGAACAACTATCTCGCATCCATTTCCAGCTATACCGCTCATATGTTCACCTCATTATAATATTTTGTACAAAATATTATAACACCATTTATCATTGTTTTTCAATTTCTTATAACTTTATACTAGTAACTGAATCGTTGTAAAATACTTCCACTACATCTTTACTAATTGATATAGAAGGCTTATTTTTCCACAATTCTTGAAAAGCATTATCATAAGGATGTGCTAGCACAGCTGAGCCAAAAATGTACTCACCTTCCTCTATAGTTGCATATAATCCTGGAATTTTCATCTTACTTGGATATAATATATTTGAATTTGGAGGAGTGTACTTACTTAAAACATCTCTATTATTAAGCAAATCCACTAATGCTGATCTTCCATTATCTCCGTTACAAATAACATACTCTCCTTCTTTACAATGATCTTGTATCTCTGAAGCTACTACTGGAAATCCACCTTCAACAACATCAAGCTTTCTTTCTGTATTTACTATATGAAGTCTTACGTGCCACTGTCCTAAAGCAATTAGCCATGTTTTTATCTTAACATTTTCCCATGGATGCCACTCTGAAAAAATAGTATTTCCTTCTATTTTTACCTGATCACATCTACGTCTCGTTCTATAATAATTGTCTCTTTCGCTTAGAGCTAAAGCAGAATCAAATGCAAACTTATCAAGGCTATAATTATCTTTTGAAATATTAAACCCAAAATGATTGGAATACGCAAACTTTGTGTATTTTTCCTGAGTATAGTTGGGTTGGAAATCCGCATATTGCCCTGAAGTCAAGCAGAATACATGTTTTGATCCTTCATCATGATTTAATATCATAAACGCTGGTTTAATAGAGTGTATTTCATCAAGTCTCGGCAAAGTTTCTTCTTTCACTATCCAAAATTCATCTTCTTTTTTTAATGCTAATATCAAAAAACTCTTAAATGCCCAATAAGGAGATCCTGGTGCATTATACTCCTCAGCCATAGATATGTTTCCATACCCATATCCAATGGTTAATAATCCTTCATCTGAAAGTATAGGTTGCTTTATCCACCACCTTAGGTGTCTTAATATTATTCCCTTCATTACACCTAAGGAATAAGGCCTCAAGTCTGCATAAACCATAGCACTCCAAAAAGCACACTGCGCAAATCTATAAGTTAAACTTCTTCCAAAAGGAAGTGCTTTTCCTTCTTTATCGAACCAGTAAATAAAATCTTTGGCAAAGATATATGCTCTTCTCTTAAATATTTTAGCTCTCTCAGAATCCTCACTCTTCATAGCTTTAGCATATATAAGACCATAAAAATGCATTGCGAAGGATATATAGTAATCTCTTTGATTAGTTAACCCATCTGAATACCATCCATCTCCTATATAAAACTCTTCTATTCTTTGCAAGCTTTCTTCTAAAATCTTTTTATTAAATTTCCATCCTACTTTCTTTAACCCTATAGAAACAAGTATTCTAAAAAAGTGCCAATTATTATCAGGAACTTCTTTTTGTATCTCTATACTAAGCCAATTTAAAAAATTTGCCTTCTCTTCTTCATTGAAATAATCTAATAGTTTGTCACCAGACATTATCAGTCCTACTCCATAAACGGCCATTTCAACTAACTTTTGAGAATAGTCTTTAACCTCTCCCCAATATTCCTTATGATTAGGATTAGTACCATTTTTAATGCCTTCAATAAAGTAGCTTAGTTCTTTTAACTCTTCTCCACTTGCCAGACTAAAAAACACCGCCCATAAAGGTCTTGAAAAAGCTTCAAAACCAGCTACTTTTTTACCATAGTGAGCTTCTGTAACTCCAAAATTTAAATATGCTTTTCCTTCTGAAAACTTATTCATCATAGGTTGTAAAAATTCTTCTGTCAATTTTACTAAATCAGATTTATTTTCTATAGCGACCATAAAGACCTCCATCTCCTTTTAGACACCCTTTTTTTGATGTAGGATTCCACTTTTAAATTATAGAATTGTCTCAGTTATTTACAATGCTACTTTTTTTAGATTTGCAGTTCTTTTTCAATATAATTTTCTAAAGAATAAAAAAGTCAACTATATTCAGTTGACTTTTCACTAGCTTACTTTCAGTATTCTTTTTACATTGTTCACATAGGATAGTTTCCTTAGTAAAACTAAACCTTCTTCAATCTCACCTTCTGTATATCCATCAACTAATAAGCCTATCTCATTATCAAATATATCAATAAACTCAGCAGCCAAAAATCTACCATTTAATTCTTTAATAAGATTCTCCTTATTATCTGTATGAATTCTAATAAGACTTTGAACCTTTTCTTTTAAATTTGACTCTATATTAATTTTTTCTTCTGAGAAACTATTTATTACAATACTATTTTTATTTAAAGCTAGATCAATAATATCTCCATATACAGCTGAAGCTGTAGGAAGCATACCAGCTCCACTACCTTTAAAGACTAATTCACCAACAGCATCTCCACTGACAATAACTGAATTAACTTCATTGTTTACTCTGTAAAAATCTGATTCACTGTCTATCAGAACAGGTTTTACAGAAGCAAAAATCTTGTTTTCTTCCTTTTTGCTATAAGATAATAACTTTATCTTACAGTTTGCTTTCTTTGCATATGCAAAGTCCTTACTATCAATAGATGTTATCCCCTCAACCTCTATATCCTTCCAAAAAACTCGCTTTTTAAAAGCCAAAGTTGAAAGTATAGCAAGCTTTCTAGCTGCATCGTACCCTAACACATCTGAATCTGGATTTGCTTCGGCAAAGCCTAGCACTTGTGCTTCTCTAAGAGCTTCTTCGTATTCGACGCCTTCTTCATACATTTTAGAAAGTATGAAATTAGTAGTCCCATTTATTATACCTTTTACACTTCTAATATCATTACCGCTTAAGGATTCAGTAAGTGGTTTTATAATTGGTATTCCTCCTGCAACTGAAGCTTCAAACTTTAATGAAGCTCCATTATCCTTAGCTAATTCGAAGAGCTCATCACCGTATTCTGCAATCAAATCCTTATTAGCAGTAACAACATGCTTTCCAAGTCCTAAAGCTTTTTTTACGTATTGGTACGCTGGATTAATTCCACCAATTACCTCTACGAGTATATCCCACTCCTTAGAAAAGACTTCCTCAAAATTATCTGTTATCTTATCATTTAATTTTTTCATAATATGCTTTTCTTTATGTTTTACTAATATTGTTTCAACTTGGATTTCAGCTTCTCCATCTCTATTTTTGTTTTTTTCAATTAATTCTATTAGTCCTGTTCCAACCACACCATACCCTAATACTGCTATTTTTTTCATATAAGCCTCCCTTTTCATTAAGATCCTACTATAGAATTTTTAAGCCAGTTATCATATAACCTTATTCCATCCTCTTTCCAGCTTTCAATTATGTCATTACAGGGATTATTTTTTACAAAATAATTTTTTGGTATATTTATTGGTAACCCCTTGTTCAAATCTCTAAAATACTCATTTTTTAAAGTTTCCTTATGATATTCACAATGACCTAATATATACAAAGAATTGTCATCAATTATTACATACTCTCCTGCTTCATCTGATCTTGCAATAACCTTTAAAGCCTTGCAAGCTTCTACATCAGCACTTACTAGTTTTGTATGTCTAGAATGAGGAGCAAAAAGATTATTGCTTATACTTTCTAAAATCCAGTGGTTTTCTAATTTATTATGGTCAAATATTCCAAAGACCTTATTATCACAAAGTTCTTTACGAATTCCATGATAATGATTTAATGCCGCTTGAGCTCCCCAACATATAAATATGGATTTTTTATTACTTTTCTTAGCAAAGTCAAGTATTTCATTTAATTCATCTATATAGGATACTTCTTGAAAATCTAACTTTTCTACAGGTGCTCCTGTTACAATTAAACAATCCAATTCATTTTTTATATCGTTAAAAGCTTCGTAATTTTCGACTAAATATTCTTTTGGAACAGACTTGCATTCGTGTGTAACAAGCCTTATAAACTTAACCTCCATATTTAAAGAAGTTCTAGATAGCAATTCTAAAAGCTGCCTTTCTGTTTCATACTTATTTGGCATTAAATTTAGAATTCCTATTTTAGGTAAGTTCTTTTCAACTCTGTCTATTACAATATTTTTATTATATTTTATTAAATCTGCTCCCATTAATTTCGATTTACAGTATATAGTCATACCTAGCTTACCTCCTCAAATTTAAAATCTATATAAAATCGCTGTTGTATATTTAAAAGTTAATAATAAAAAAGACTACCTAATATGATTTTTAAAAAATCATAGGCAGTCTTCTATCAGAAAATAATCCGTTATTGATGTAACACTTCGGATTAAAACTTCATAGTTTCCAAACGAACTAGTACATCTCTAAAACTATCTCTATAAAAAAATAAAAACTATTTTTCTATAGAGATAGAGAAATAGCTTAAAAAACATTGCAAATATACAATTCCAATGTGTTTAGCATATATCTATTATCTCTCAGGAATATAATCCTGCAGGATTTAGCACAATTCTAGCTAATGACTGCTAGCTGTTGCTAGGCTTCAAAGGGCCAGTCCCTCCACCGTTCTTGATAAAAGACCTAACTATTCAATTATGTTTGCTCTAATTATACAAGAAAAGTCTATATGTTCAAATATCCAATTAGGATAATAGGAGTGAAACCGCAAGACTATAACTCTGATTTTCTCCTATTATCTCTATTTTTTATCACTTTTCTCTTTTTTTCTATTAATTGCTTTCTTTACTATTCTTATCAGTTTGCTCAGTTTTTTCACTTTCACACTTTTTTTCTTGAGCTTTTTCTGCATCTCTGCACTTAAAACATTCTTTATCAGTATACTCTTCTAATACTTTTTCCATGTTTTCAGTATCATAATCATCTTCTATAATAAACGGAACAGATATAACAGCTATGTTCCTTCTCTTAAGTAATGTACTTCTTAAGAACATTGCAGTTTGGTTATGCAGTGCATTTCCCCACCATTTTTCTGCATTAAACTGAGGTATAACAACAGTAACCATATCTTTTTTACTTTGTCTGAAGTTGCCATTTTCAATAAAATCAACTAATGGATTAACAACTTCTCTATAATCAACTTCTCTAACTATAAGAGGAATTCCCATTTCATATTTATCCCATTTTTCTTTAAGCTTAGCTGTTTCCTCTTCATCAGTAGATGCATGGAAAGCAGTTATATCATCAGATAAACACTTTGCATAGTTTATTGTTTTTACAACAGCCTCATTTAAAGCTCCTACTGGAACGATAAATCTTTTAGCAGCATTACTATTAAATACTGGGAAGTAGTTATTATCTAAACTTAATTGTCTAGCCACTTTAGCGTAATGTCTTCTTATTCTTTTCATAAGAAGCATTAATGATGGGATAAGTATTATAACTACCCATGCTCCATGCTTAAACTTAACTATAGATATCACGATCAAAGTTATAAATGTTATTGTAGCTCCTAAACCATTTATAAAAGCTTTATGCTTCCAACCTGGTGCTTTTGTTCTTACCCATCTCATTACCATACCACTTTGAGATAAAGTAAAGGATATAAATACTCCAATAGCATATAGAGGTAACATTAAGTGATTTTCACCCTTAAATACAATAACCAATATAGCTGCTGCAACTGCAAGTAATATTATACCATTTGAGAAGCTTAACCTATCTCCTCTTTTAGCGAACTGTCTTGGTGCAAATCCATCCTTAGCTATAAAAGAAAGCAATAATGGAAAATCTGAAAAAGCTGTATTTGCAGCCATTATAAGGATCAAAGTAGTTGCAAATTGCATTACGAAGAACAATAAACTATTTTGTCCAAAAACTTGGCCAGCAATTTGGGATATAACTGTTCTATCTCCACCTGCTGTTGTATGATAAATAGTTGAAAGGTATGATACACCTCCAAATATAATCACAACTATTAGGAATAATAAGCTTAGAACTCTTTTTGCATTCTTAGTTGCAGGTGCCTTGAAGTTAGCAACTCCATCACTAACTGCTTCGATACCTGTAAGAGCTGTACAACCTGCTGCGAAAGCTCTTAAGAATAAGAATAGTGTCATATCTCCAATTGTATTTTGCATTTGTGCTACTTGAGCTGTTTCAACAGGAACATATCCATATATAAGATACTTAATAACACCAACTGCTATCATTAATAAACTAATAAACAAAAAGAAGTATGTAGGCACACTGAATAACTTAGCTGATTCCCTAACTCCTCTTAAATTTCCAACAGTCATTATAGTTATTATAAGTAAAGTTAACGGAACTCTAAATTCTAAAAGTGCTGGAAAAGCTGAAGTAATTGCTGCAACTCCAGCAGTGGAACTTACTGCCACAGTCAATATGTAATCAGTGGTTAGTGATGCACCAGCTAATAAACTTGGTGTTACACCTAAGTTCTCTCTCGAAACAATATATGAACCCCCACCTTTAGGGTAGCTATCGATAGTTTGTCTATAAGAAAAAATCAAGATACACAACAATGCAATTATTGCCGCAGTAACATATATTAAGTACTTGTATGAAAGTATACCCATTACTGGAATGAGCACTATTAGTATTTCTTCACAAGCATATGCGACTGAAGAAATTGCATCAGATGATAGTATTGGAAGACCTCTGAATACACTAAACTTTTCATGTGTGATTTGTGATGATTTTAAGGGCTCACCAATTACCTTTCTTTTTATCTTTTCCATAAGAATCCTCTCCCGAAAATATTTCTAAATAATTAATGGAACAATTTTGTATTATATCAGTGTGTGCTATAAGCTTCAAATTCTTTAAATTGATTTAAATTCATAATATATTAACATATTGTAAGATGTGATGATTCTATTTATGCTAATTACCTATTTATAGTCGAAAACCGTCCAATATAGCCAAATTTAGCATGTACTATTTTTTTGTATTTTCATAATTTTATATCAAATAATCTTATTTAAGTTATAATATACTATTTGCAGACACATTTTTTAATAGATGTAAACATTTAACCAATTGATATCAGCTAGTTGTACTTTTTCCCATACTTATTATATAATTAAATAATTAATAAAAGCAGCCCATTTATAAAATAATAACATTAATTTAATTTTCTTTTTGTATATGAAGTATAATTAAGATTAAGTGTCTTTATTTTATGTTAAATATTAGAATTTATTTATCTTAATATTATATAACATAGTTTTATGATCTTATTTCATAAAAAAGAGGTGATACAGATATGATTATTTATTTAATAAGGCATGGCCAAACAGAATGGAATCAGAGCTTTAGATATCAAGGAAGTAAAGATGAGGAATTAAATTCTAAAGGACTAGACCAAGCTAATAATATTGCTGAAACTTTAAAAAATTGTGCTATTAGCAAAATATATTCGAGCCCTTTAAAAAGAGCTCTAAAAACTTCAGAACCTCTTGCTAACAAGCTTAGCATTAATGTGGATATTATAAATGAATTTAAAGAGATCAATCTTGGTAAGTGGGAAGGGAAAACCTGGGATGAAATAAAAATTGAGTATAAAGAATTTTTAGAAACTTGGTCTAAAGATATTGCTGGTATTGCTCCCCCTGAGGGTGAATCTTACCTAGAGCTTAAAGAACGAGTTTTTAATGCACTCTATTCTCTTTTACCTAACAATAATAGTAATATAGCCATGGTATCTCACGGTGCAGTTATTAAAGTAATTTTATGCACTATTTTACAAATACCTCTTCAAAACAGAGCCGCACTAGACATTCCAAACGGAAGTATAGCCGTGATAGAATATCTTGAAGACAAAAATTCCTTTAGAGTATTAGCTGTAAATTCAAACTTTAACTTTGCTGAAAATTAGAAATATTTCAATATAAATTCTTTTTCACCCCATCTTCCTTTACAAAAATAGCCTAATGATTGTGCTAAATCATTAGGCTGTTTCTATAAGTTTAATAGTATCTTATTAATTTCTTCACTTACATTTTTTCTTTCTTCATACACCCATTCTTCATCAAATTCAAGCTTAAAATTTCTTGAGAAGGAGTAGTACAAATTAATTTTTTGATAATAATTCTCCAATTCCTTCAAGTCATAAAACTTAAGACCTGGCTTTGTAAGTGTATTACTTTTAGCCACAAAATGCTCATCCACATAATTTATAAAAGCTTTCATTATATCCTCATTTGATATATCTATCGGAATTCTCATAAGCTTCCATTGCTTTTCTTCTGGTATCTTATAGCTTTTTACAGCATCAAGGATAACTAAATATTCACTAACATCCATTTTTCTATAATAATGTAGTTTTTCCTTTTTTGTACTCCACAAAGCTAATTTTTCCCTTAAAGATAAGCTTTTTATTTTTAGTATTTCTTCGCTTGGTCCTAGAACTGCTTCTTCTATTACTTGATCTTCTACTAAAAGGTTTTCTTCTATAAAATTCTGGTTATTTCCACTGCAAGCAACGAAGCCTTCATCGTAAATTCCTTTTCTTCCTGCTCTACCGCCTATTTGCTTTACTTCCTGACTTTTTAGGAATCTAATTTCATTTCCATCAAACTTCTTTATATCCATGAATACTATTCTTTTTATTGGAAGATTAACCCCCATCCCTATAGCATCAGTAGATATCAAGATTTTACTACTTCCGCTTATAAAACTTTCATATTGCTTTCTTCTTACTTCAGGTGGGAGATCCCCATATATTAAGCTGGCCCTCATCCCCAGAGAAGAGTAATGCATTCCAAGCTCTAATACTCTCTTCTTCGAAAATACAACTAGTGCATCACCTGGATTAATGTCTTTTAATGTGAAAGCTTTCTCATCTACTATCAACGGAATCTGTCTTTTATATTCAATTATCTCATATTCATCTTCACAATCTTCTAGTATTTCAAGCAAAAGTTCTTTTGAATTTTTTGCACCGCAGACATGTATTTCCTTACATCTAAGCCCTAGCAATGCTCGAGTCCAGGCAGCCCCTCTCTGATCATCATCTATCATTTGAATCTCGTCTATTATAGCTATCTCATATTGTTCATTTATATCAAGCTTCTCTATTGTGCAAGAAATATGTTTCGCATCTTCATGTATTATTTCTTCTTCTCCAGTTATAAGATTGCACTTTATGCCTTCATTGTTAAGTCTTTCATAATTTTCTAATGCTAATATTCTTAAAGGAGACAAGTATATTCCTTTTTCACATTGCTTTAATCTTTGCATTGAATTATAGGTTTTTCCAGTATTAGTGTCTCCAAGATGTAAAAATATTTTTCTTTTTATAGCTCTTGCTCTCCTATATTCATCCTTAGGATTTCTAGGAAATACTTCATCAAACTCCTGTGATATTATCTTAGGTATATGTTCAGCAATAAGTACGCTTATAATCCCTGAGCTAACATAGCTTTCAAAATTATTTCTTACAATTGAATAAAAATCAAAAGATGAATTATTCTTTTTATTATAATCCTCAAGAAGTCTCTCAGAAATATAATTTAAAACATCAACATATCCATCATAAACTTTATCATAATCCCTAAGCTCCTCTCTTCTAAACTGGCTTAGCTCCTTAAGCTTTTTTCTAACTGAAGCTTCATGTTCCCATAATGCATTAGTTTTAGTATGTCTTACTATTTCATCAATTTGTTGAATTTGATTCTTTATCTTTCTAAAATTTCTCTCATCTGCTCTCTTCATCTAATTTACCCCTATGCTTACGGTGTAACCCGCATTTTCCCTATAAATTGTTATATTGTTATATTCTAATATTCTCACAAATACTTAATTGCTAATTTACTAATTTGATCAAATATTTGTTGCACAAGTCTCATACTCATTATATAAATACTTAGCTACTGCTTTAATACTATTTTATCAAGTTTTCCCATTAGAAATCAACTTCCTGAATTTATAAACCAATATGCTTTACACTGTCTTATTTCAATCTTTAAAACATAACTTAACCTATGATCTACAATCAATAATATTATTAAGCCCAAATAATAAATTCACAACAGTTCTAATTTCCCACAAATTTAAACTTTCAATACTCTTAAATATAAGTTTAGGCTGAGAAAAAAATTCTCAGCCTTAATTTAAACTATTCTTCACATAGGTATCTTCCCATTAGTATTCCCATCACTGAGGCCATCATAAGTCCTCTTGTCCAGCCGCTGGAGTCTCCTAAACAGTGAAGATTTTTTATATTTGTTTCAAATCTTTCATCTAAATTAATCTTGTTGCTGTAAAACTTTATTTCAGGTCCATATAATAAAGTTTCACTACTTGCAAAACCAGGAACTACAACATTCATAGCTTGTATAAAATTAAGTATGTTGGTCATAGTTCTATAAGGGATAGCTGAAGTTAAATCTCCTGCTACCGCATCTGGCAATGTATATCTAACATTTGATCTATCTAGTTCATAGTCCCAAGTTCTTTTTCCGTCTAATATGTCACCATATCTTTGAACTAAAATCTTTCCATTACCAAGCATGTTTACAAGTTGAGCTACTTTTTTACCATATTCTATAGGTTGATTAAATGGTTTTGAAAAATTATGAGAACTTAGTATAGCTAAGTTTGTATTATTTGATTTCTTTTCTTTAAATGAATGACCATTAACTATCGCTATATTATCATCATAATTCTCTTGAGCAACAAAGCCTCCTGGATTTTGACAGAAGGTTCTAACCTTATTTTTGAAGGGTGCCGGATAACCTATGAGTTTTGATTCATAAAGCACTTCATTAACTTTTTCCATTACTTCATTTCTTAATTCCACACGAACTCCTATATCAACAGTTCCTGCATAATGGTTTATGTCATGCTTAACACACATATCATTAAGCCAGTCAGCACCCTTTCTTCCAGTGCCAACGATAATTTTATCTCCAAATACATCTTCATCTTTTGATTTTGTCATAGCGTCTGTGATTTTTATTCCTTTAGCTTCCCCATCTTCTATTATTAAATCTGTCACTAAAGTGTCAAACCTTATTTCTATTCCTGCTTCTATTAAATAGTTTTCTATTCTATAATAAAGTTCATGAGCTTTTTCAGTTCCAAGGTGCCTAATAGGACAATCAACTAGCTTTAACCCTGCTTCTATAGCTTTTCTTCTTATTTCTTTTACTTCTTCCTCATGACCAAGTCCTTCAATTTTTGGATCAGCTCCAAATTCTAAATATATATTATCAGTATAATCTATAAATTGTTGTGCTACATTTGCTCCTATAAGGTCTGGAAGATCTCCACCCACTTCGTAGCTTAGAGATAACTTTCCATCTGAAAAGGCTCCAGCTCCAGAAAATCCTGTAGTTATATGACAATAAGGCTTACAATTTACACAGTATTTTGTTTTTTCTTTTGGACAATGTCTCTTATCTACACTTTTTCCCTTTTCAACAATTAAGATTTTCTTATCTTTGTTTTGTCTTACTAGTTCTAATGCTGTAAATACTCCTGATGGACCTGCACCTACAATAATGATATCATATTTCATAATAACCATCCTCCTCAAAATAACTGATGACTGTATTTTTACTTATAGCCAAGAGCTTTTTACGGTAGCTCGGTAGATACATCTAGCCCATATTACTAGATTTATATAAGTGAACATTGTTAAATTTATAGACAATAATATTCTTCCCAATACGAAAGTTTACAACAAATTCTTAAGAAATACAACAGTTTTATTTAGAAGTAAATGTTAATTTTTTATTACTTTTACATTTTACTTAATTACTCTTCTTCAAGTACTAATCCATCTTTTTTCCCTTTATTTAAAAGTTTATTTACTTTTCTGTATTTCTTGCTTTTAAACACTATATCAAAGTCGTAATCTTCCGGATAAAGCTCACCTTTACTAATATATTTAGAAAGCCTTTTTTGGTTAATCTTTATTTTCTTTTTCATTACCATAACGCCATATTCGCCTTTTGAATTTTCTTCTTCGCATATTATGCCTGTTCTATTCATGAAGCCAATAAATACTGAATCGCCTATTTCAAACAGAGGTTTTTGACTTTGTTTTTGTCTCTCTATCTTTCCATTAATCTTGTTAGAAGATTTTATATTTGAAACTTGCTGATAATGCTTTTCCTTCTCCTCTTCTCTCTCATCTTTTTCTAAAGCCTTTTGATCAAAAATTATATCACCATAATCTTTATTTTCCTTATAAGTTACCTTATGAGCTCTTTCTATTATTTTCTTATCCATTCCTAGTCTAAGCGCTATTAAAAATGCATTACTTTCACCAGGTTTTCCTATATTAAGTTTGTACTTTGGTTTAAGAGTATTTATATCAAATTCCATCGAACCATTTATAAAACCTTCATGATCTTTAGCAAAATCCTTTATTTCATTATAGTGAGTAGTAGCACAGATAATTGAGCCTTTCTCATAAAGTTTTTCTAAGACAGCTACAGCTATTCCCATACCTTCTCCCGGATCTGTTCCTGATCCAACTTCATCTAATATTACCAAGGTATATTTATCTGCCATCTCTAGAATACTTATAATATTTTTTATATGAGAAGAAAAAGTACTTAGATTTTGTTCGATGCTTTGCCCATCACCAATATCGGCTAGTATATCCCCTAACATTGTAAATTCACTATTTTTACCTGCTGAAACATGCAGTCCTGACTGAGCCATGATACTCAACAATCCAACTGTCTTTAATGCTACTGTTTTTCCACCTGTATTGGGACCTGTAATTACAAGCCCTTTATACTGTTCACCTATAATAAAATCTAAAGGAACAGCATTATTTCCTAGCAAAGGATGCCTTCCTGCGTTTATCTTTATTATATTCTTAGCATTAAAGGTAGCCTCATTTCCATCAATAGACTTACTATATCTTCCTTTCGCCAACAGAAAATCATAATAACTCATGCCCTCGATGTTTATATTAAGCTCTCGCTCATAGGATGCAACCATAGCAGTAAGCTCTGATAGAATTCTATATATCTCTTTTTCTTCTTCAAACTTTTCCCCCTCAAGCTCATCTTGGTATTTCTTTACTTCAGCTGGTTCAATAAATACTGTAGATCCACTTTGAGATTTGTCATGAACACTACCATCAAAATTTCTTTTATGCTCGCTTTTAATAGGAATAACATACCTTCCATTTCTTTGACTTACTAAGGAGTCTTGTATATAACTTTTATATTTGTCGTTTCTCAAAATATTATCTAACTTAGATTTGATTCTCTCTTCTAAAATAAATATCTTTTTTCTGATTTTTTGAAGCTTATTACTTGCTCTATCATCTACCATACTCCTAGAAATTGATTTATCAATTTCCTGCTCTACTTCCTCCATTTCATATAGAGACAAACCATAGGAACTTACCGATGGCGCCACTTGTTCTTTTGTTTTCATAAAGTTCTTAAGCCTTCTTACATCTTTTAATAAACTACCTATAGACTCAAGCTCTTCTGCAGAAAGTATCATACCCTTTTTCAGTTTTTCTTGAATAATAGTTATTCCTTTTAAACTATGAATTGGAATACTTGAACTTATATTTACTATTGCTCTTGCCTCTGTTGTTTCTCTCATATGCCTTTTAACAATATTTATATCCATATATGGCTCTAATTTGTCTATCTTCTCCTTAGCTAAATCTGACAACGCAAACTCTTTTAGTATTTCCTTTATTTTATTAAACTCTAATATTTCGACTGCTTTATTATTCAACTTTTATTCCTCCAATATTTTTAAAGTTTTGTTTTCTTCGTTTATCCTTGATTGATTTACCTACAATGCTCATATTTCATTCCTCCCAGGATTTTTTTAATCTTTAACTTAGACTGTGTTTAAGGAGTTCCTATGTCGAAACTTAATTTATACTTGTTTGAAAATCTCGGCTTCTGGGGATTTTCGGGCATGTATAAATTAATAGTTGAGTTAGGAACTCTATAAAACTCTCTATCACTTAAACATAGTCTCATTGAAAATTTTTATATAAAATCGCTAATGCGACTTTAAGCATAAAAAACTTCTAAAACCATTAAAATGTCTAGGTTTAGCCACCTTGCTAATTCTATAATCTCCTAAACAAAAAAAGCTGTAAGTGAAAAACTTCTTCACTTACAGCTCTGCATTTCATTTTAGAGAATAGCGTTCCTTTTCTATAATTTATATCTATTTCATCTCAACATATAATCCACATAATAGATTTTAGTCATTAAGACATATATAAATTAAATTCACACAAGGATTACTATAGTACCTCATTAGGTATACATATATCTGAGAGCTTATTAACATAAACTTATTTATATTTATGATTATTTAGCCCAATAAAAAAACCGCTGAAGCGACTTTCTTCAGTGTTTTTTTAACGCATCTGCCTTTCCGAATGCATATGAGGAAAATCTGGCAGGCGACATATTCTTCTTTTTTTATTCTTTAACTTATATTATGACTTAAGTCTGTTCGCATAATTACCCACAGATATAATTGAGATATAAATTCCTAAAGAATAAAAAAAGCTGTGTACAAACACAGCTACATATACCTTATAAAAGAATGCTGCTTATGATGTTTCACTAAGTTATGTCTAAAAGTGCATCACAAATAAGCCTCAAATCAGGCTCCTTTTGCAAAATTTAGACCATATTCAATTTACTTAGTTTGAAACCTCAGCATTCATAAACATTCTCCTTGTTACTTTAAGATAATCTAATTATAGCATTTCCAAAATAAAAATTTCAATACCTTTAACCTTACTTTTAAAGTCCAGCTTCTGGGTCTGCAATCATATTTATTGTTGTTTGTCCTAAATTGCCGTTGTGATTTATAGTTTTTATTGTTGGAACCATAAATACTCCTAGTAATACAGCTACTAAAACTAATCTTGCAAATTTCTTTTTCATTATTAACCACCTCATAAATATATTTTTATTAAAATTGTGTTTAATATTATTGTTGAAATTTAAACACAACCAAATATTCTTATTCATCTAGTAATATAGGCTTCAATTTATGTAATAAACTAAGACTTTCTTCAATATTCCCTTCTTTTGTGCTTATTTCTATAAGCTTATATATTGCATAACTTCTGCCCTTATCAATATTATCTTTATCCAAAGTGTCTAAGAGCATCTGCGCTGCTTCTTTTACTTTTTCTAAATCGCCTATAAGTTCATATACTTTTATTAAATGCTTATATACTTCAACCAGAACAGTAAATTGTTTATATTCCTCAGCAAAATTTATAGCTAATTCAAATATCATAATACCTTCATTATAAAGTCCTTGCTTTAAGAATATCTTTCCTTTTGTATCCAAAATAATAGAAATAAACTCTCTATTTCTTAATTTTTGCGCTCTATCAATGTATTTTAAGCTTTCTTCAAATTCTTCATTCTTGTAATGGTATTCAGCAATATTGTTGTAAATCATTGACCTCGTATCTATATCATCTTCTTTTAAACTTTCAATTATTTTTAGATATTCCTGAAGAACTTCTTCTTTTTTACCAATTCTTAAATAAGTATTAGCCTTTAATATTCTAGCCTTTAATAACTCTTCGCTTTCTGCACTTATATTCTTTGCTAGTATATTTCTTTCTATTACTTCTAGACACTTTTCATATTCTTTTATTTTTGAATATCCTAAAGCTAAATTGTAACTAGCCTTTATAAAATACACATCATCATTTTGTTCTTTAGCATACCATAAGGCTTGGCTAAAATAAAAAACTGCTTCTTCATCCTCATTTCTTCTAATTTTACATACACCCATAGCATTATAAATATATGGCTGCAATGAATTTCGATTAAGTTCCTTACATCTTCCTAATGAACTACTGAAGTTAGTAAAGGCATTCATATAATCTGCTTCTACAAAATATCTCTCTCCATTAATCTTATATGCATTAATTAACATATCACTTAACTGATACTTTTTTGCCACAGCTGTAATTTCTTTAAGTACTTCGTGTGTGATTTCCTTTTTTGAAAGTTCATTTTCGCAGAAAAATCTTGCATCTTCTTCAGGAAGCCTATAAAAATACTCATCATCTAGATTTATATTAATGGACATTTCTTTAGCTATCGAGTTAAATTTCCTTGCTAATATCTCAGAACTCTTCCTGCTTATTTTCCTTTTTCCGCTTTCCATCATGCTGATAAAGGCTCTTGTCATATTAACATCTTCTAAAAGTGATTGATTGATTCCAAACTGCTTTCTCATGAGCCTTATCTTTTCGTTAGGATTATAGAAATCCACCTAAACCGCCCCCGTTTTATATAAAAATTAACATTAGTTTATAAATATATATTTAATTATATTCCTATTTTTACAAAAAATCACTATATTTTTATATTTCAGTTAATTATTTTATTATTTTGCTGTCATTAATCTTATTTTCCACTCAATTCAGTATATCTCTCCTCTTTTACACTTAAACAAATCATTTATAAGTTTTGCCTTATTATAATTTCATAAAAAAAGCTATATTAAACTTTTTAGTTTAATATAGCTTAAATTCGCGCTATTTTTAAGATTATACTATTATTTTTCTTCACCTTTTATTATTCTCTTTATATTAGCTTTATGTCTAAATATCAAAAGAGCTGCAGCAAATACAGTACAAAGCACTACAGGATTTGGATATCTAAATAGTATTGCAGCCGCAATTAGTGCAATAGCAAGAATCATAGATCTAATAGATACTATTGATGTAGCCAACTTTAATATAAAGAAAACTACTGCCGCAACAATTAACGCTTTAGGAGCTAAAAACAAAAAAACCCCTGCTGTTGTGTTAACACCTTTTCCACCTTTAAATTTCAGAAATATAGGGTAGTTATGTCCTACTATAGCGCTAATACCTATAATTGCAAGTAATATATTTTTATCAAAATTAATACTTATAATTCCTTTATTTATTAAGTAGCTTGTTATTGCTACTGGAAGTAATCCCTTTAATATATCAACAACTTGAGTTGCTAGTGATATATAAGTTCCACCTATTCTTCTTACGTTAGTAGAACCAATATTGCCACTTCCAACCGTTCTTATATCTATTCCTTTAATTTTTTTAATCAAAATGTATCCTGTAGGTATAGATCCTGCCAAATATGCTATTAAACTTAAAACCAAAGATATTAAAATGTCCATCAATTCATTTCCTTTCATTTGTTGTTACATTCAGATATTTGCAATTTAATATATCAACTCACATTTTATATCTATAATTAAAGCTTTATTGTCTTAGTTATGGAGTTGTTATATGTATCAGATAATTATACCCTTTATATTTTGATAAATTGACCATTAAATTTATCTACCTTTACTATAATAAATGAAAAATGCTTTTAAGAAAACAATTTTCAATATTTTTTTAGAATTTTTTATGATTATTTTATATAAACCAAATTAATCCAACAAATTTTCCTTTGTAAAAAATATCCCATTAAAATATCTATATTTAGTGACCACAAGAATTTCACACTTTCCTTTACAGTAAAAATAGAGCGAACTAGTTTACTTCGCTCTATTCTACATTTCTATATATAGGTGAACCTCTTGATACTTATAATTTATGTGTTAATATTTAGGCCATGTTTAAACACGGTACTTTAACAGCACAAATATTTAAAATTATTGTTTTACTTCAGACCAAATCTTATCAAACTCAGTTACGTGATCTCCAATATCTTTTAAATATTCTCCCTTTTTAACCTCATCATCAGGAGGATAAACCGCTTCATCCTTCATTATCTTATCGCCTATATATGGATAAGCTGATGTATTAGGATTTCCATAAGGGAAATATTGAGATATTTCTGCACTTATCTCAGGCTCCATAATGAAATTAATAAACTGTTCTGCAGCTTTTACGTTTTTAGCTCCTTGTGGAATAACAAAATTATCTTGTTGTAAGAAGAGTCCTTCCTTAGGAATCACATATTTAACATTAGGATTATCTCTTCTAGCCAGGCTCGCTTCTGCTCCCCAAGCAAATATTACTTTTGATTCACCATTAATCAAGCTTGTTTTAGGACTATCACTATCATAGGATTTAATATTAGGTTGAAGTTTTTTCAGTTCTTCTTTTGCCTTTTTTAATGCTTCAGGACTTGTCTCATTTAATGAATACCCTAATCTCTTTAAAGTCATTCCAATAATAGCTCTTTCATCATCTAAAACCGTAAGTGAATTTTTAAATTCCGGCTTCCAAAGATCTGCATAACTAGTTATAGTTCCATCCGGAACTTTTGAACCATCATAGGCTATTATACCTGCAAGCCACATATAAGGCACACTATACTTATTTCCTTCATCAAAGGGTAAGTTTAAAAATTGGCTACCTATATTCTTTAAATTAGGCAAAGCTTCTGTATTCATAGGTTGAATTAAATTTTGCTTTTTTAGTATCTCAACCATAAAATCGCTGGCAACAGCTATATCATACTGTCCCCCACCAGCCATAAGCTTTGCTAACATCTCTTCATTTGAAGAAAAAGTACTATAGTTCACTTTAATATTATAAGTCTGCTCAAACTTATCAATTACTGACTGCGGTAAATATTCTGACCAATTGAAAACATTAAGAACCTGTTGTGGTTCTTCATTAGCCTTAGCATATGCCCATACCCCATAACTAGAACTTCCAACTAACACAAATATAGCAGTAAGTATACCACCTACTCTTTTCATGCTTAAATTAACATTTCTCATAACTACTGAAAGTACAATTATTATAACAGTAAAAAGCAATATTATCGTAGATAATGCGTTTATTTCAGGAGTAACTCCAAATTTAACCATAGAGAATATCTTTAAAGGTAAGGTTACACTTCCTGGACCAGCTACGAAAAAGCTTATTATTACATCATCTAAAGATAATGTAAATGCAAGTAACCCTCCTGCTATAACGCCTGGCATAATTATCGGTAAAGTAACATAAAAGAAAGTTTTAAATGCACTAGCACCTAAATCCATAGCTGCTTCCTCTACTGCCTTATCAAAACCATCTAATCTTGTTCTTACTACAGCCACAACATAAGCTACACTAAAAGTCACATGTGCAATTATAAGAGATAATCTTCCTAAATCCATCTTCACTATAGAAAAGAAAGCTAGGAGAGAAATCCCCATGACTATTTCAGGTATAACAAGTGGTATATATAGAATAGTATCAAGAATTTTTTTCCCTCTAAACTCATATCTATATAAACCAACTGAAGCAAGTGTACCAATTACAACAGAAATTATAGTACTAACAATTGCTATTATAAAGGAATTCTTAACTGCCTCTAATATACCTGCATTATGGATTAAACTTTGATACCATTTAAAAGTAAATCCCGTCCAAACTACATTTAATTTCGATGAATTGAAGGAAAATGCTATGAGTACCATTATCGGTACATACAAAAACATATACATTAAAAAGGCATAGGATATTTTTAATATGTTTCCTTTTTTCTTTTTCATTATTAAAGCACCTCCCTTTTATCGACCTTACCACCAAGTTTTGTATATAAACTTATGAGAGCAATCATTATTATTATCAACACCACTGAAATTGCTGCCCCAAAAGGCCAGTCTCTAGCAGTTAAAAATTGATTTTTTATAAGGTTACTCATAAGAACAACTTTGCTACCTCCCATTAAATCCGTCACAAAAAACAAGCCAAGGGTAGGGACAAAAACTAGCAACGAACCAGAAAGAATGCCCCCTTTTGTTAAAGGAAGTGTAATCTTTAAAAATTTATCTACTGGTCCAGCTCCTAAATCATCAGCTGCTTCTAGAATTCTCATATCAAGCTTTTCTATAGAAGAATATAATGGTAGAACCATAAATGGGAACATCATGTAAAGCATACCTATCATTACGGCAGTATTATTATACATTAGATGAAGTGGCACTTTTATTATTCCTATATTTAATAACAAGGTATTTATAATTCCTTCTGTACGCAATAATATAATCATCGCATAGGTTCTAACCAAGGAGTTTGTCCAAAAAGGCAGTATTATTAAAAGCAACAATATTGGTTTTATCGCTTTATTTGCTCTTGCAATTATAAATGCAAAAGGATACCCAAATATTAAACAAATTACTGTTGTTCCAATTGCAATAAGTAGAGATTTAAAAAATATTGTTATATACAAAGTATTTATAAGTCTCGTATAGTTATCAGCAGTGAATGAATACACTACATCTCCTACTTCACCTCTAATACAAAAGCTTACAATAACTATAAGTGCTAATGGAATTAAGAAAAACCCTAACATCCATAAAGCTATCGGAGCTGTAGTTATAAGCTTTGCTAAGAGATTATCTTTAAAAATTTTCCTTTTCAATATACTCACCTCTTATGCTTTTATAACTACAGTGTTCTGAGGATTCCAAGTTACGAATACATCCTTATCGAAATCCTTGAACTTGAAGTCATGTCCAATTGGTTCATTCACTACTATTTCTTTTCCATTTTTCAATAACATTACTGTTTTCACACTTGAACCTATGTAAATTCTCTCTTTAAATTTGCATTGAAGCCATACATCATTTTCTTCTGGATTTTCCTTTATCGTTATCCTTTCAGGTCTAATTGAAACAGTAAATTTCTCACCTATTTCATAATTCTTATTTGGAATCCTTATAATGTCTTGCTCTTGTTCAAGGTTAAGCAGCACTTCAGCTTCCTTAATTTTTATAGCTTCCCCATCTAAAAGATTAGTTTCGCCTAAAAAATCGGCTACAAATCTTGTTTTAGGATTCTCATAAAGTTCCTCTGGAGTACCTATTTGTTCTATAATACCTTTATTCATAACCACAATTCTATCAGACATAGTTAAAGCCTCTTCTTGATCATGCGTTACAAAAACAAAAGTTATTCCAAGCTGCTTCTGAAGATGCTTGAGTTCCAATTGCATCTGCTTTCTAAGCTTTAAATCTAACGCGCCTAAAGGTTCATCCAAGAGTAAAACCTTAGGATTATTTACTATTGCTCTAGCAATAGCAACACGCTGCATCTGCCCCCCACTTAACTGCGAAGGCATTCTATTCTCAAAGCCTTCTAGTTGAACCATGGCCAGCATTTCAGCTACTTTACTCTTAATATCACTTTTTGAAACTTTCTTCATTTTTAACCCAAAGGCTATGTTATCAAAAATATTCATATGTGGAAACAACGCATAGTTTTGAAACACTGTATTTACGCATCTTTCATGCGGCGATTTATCTGTCATATTATCACCATCTATTACAATATCTCCAGCACTTGGCGTTTCAAAACCAGCAATCATTCTTAGTGTAGTAGTTTTACCACAACCACTAGGACCAAGTAAAGTTAAAAACTCACCCTTCCTAATATCAAGGTTCAAATCATTTATAACATTTTCACCTCTATCAAAGCTTTTACTTACATTAGACAATTGAAGAAAAACATCCTCTGTCACACCTTAACAACTCCTTTTTTATTAATTTTTAAATTTAGAAAAAAGAAAACCCCCTTATTGGCTTCACTGCCAAAAAAGAAGTTTTATTTATTAATAGATAAATAAGTTAATTTCTAACCTATTCATCCTTAGTTATAATTATTCATAATTGGATATTATTATAACTGAAAAAAATATAGCATATTATCTTCTAAATATCAACACTAAAATACTGATTTACACTATATTTTTTCACGAAAAATATATTTTCGTAATCCACTCTAAAAAATCACACTTACAAAGTCATTTTGTAATATATTGTTATAAATTTGCATATATCTCGCATAATTTTTCACAATATAAAGAATATTTTATCATGTTCTTTGCAATAATTAATATTCATACTCTCCCACATTTTCACAAATTGATATCTTTAAATTTTTATCATCTTGAAGCTTCTTGTATGAACACAAAAATTCATTTAGCTCTACATCTTGAAGATCAATCTTCTTATTACTTTTTAATATGACGCTATCGCCTTCCAATATTAGCTCTAACTCATTTACTTTATTACTAACTTTGTAAGTAAGTACACTCTTAGGAACTGTTTTACCTTTATATTTCTCAGTAAAACTAATAGTTTTTCTCATAGCTTCATAATTTTGACCAGCTCCCAAGTTTCCAACAGAATTAGGATTAATTCCTAACATTTTAGCTTGGTTTTCTATAAAACTAGGATCAAATCCATATCTCTCCATAAGTTTTTTTTGCATATTAAAGAACTTTTCTTGTGAAATATTATTCTCTTCCATATACTTCATTATTTTTGTAGTAAAATCAGCCATAGATAGTGTACCTTGAGCTACCGAGTAATACAAACCGTAGATATAGTCTTCAAACTTATCTACGTCTTTATCCTTAGCTTTATTTTTGAGTTCATTAAAATCTACTATTTTATCATCCATTTAACTTTTTACTCCTTCCTATTATTTAAAATTTTTATACGGCTGCACCACTTCTTATTAAAAATGGACTTATGTTCGGACTGGTACATCTTTATATAAATTTATTGAAAATTCTAAAACATCTTCATTAATCTTATTATAACAAATCAATCTTAATATACTATTAATTATTTATTATATTTATATCAAGATTTATGCAGTTTATAAAAATATGATACTAAATTAGATAAACTACCACTGCAATTTCAATATCTATATGTTGATTCTTAATAGATTTTGATAATTTTAGATAAAATTAAAGGACTTTATTATTGAATAAAGTCCTTTAATAATCTGCTAAATAAAATATACAATGCTATCAGTACTATCTTTATACTTATTGACCAAATCTTCAAGGGTTATTGAATCAAAATAATCATTTATTTTCTTATTTATCATATCCCAAAGATTATCATTTATACACTTATCTAAGCTATCTATATCCTTATCATGATTTATATCTACTAAAACCAAACTACCTTCTAAAATCCTAAGTATCTCTCCTACAGTTATCTCACTTGGAGATTTAGGTAAAGAATATCCTCCTTGTGCACCTTTTCTGCCAATTACTAAGCCACTTCTTCTAAGCACACAAAATATCTGTTCAAGATAACCTTCTGATATATTTTGTCTCTCTGAAATACTCTTAATAGTAACAGTTTCTTCTCCTGAGTTAATCGCTAAATCTATTAATGCTTTTAATCCATATCTTCCTTTAGTTGAAACTTTCACAAAATCACCCATCCTACATTCTTATGTTTTTATTCTACCTATAAATGAACCTTTTCATAATTAAATTTATATTTCCAACTCCTTCTCTCAGAACTCAGAGAAGTTTTGAAAATAGATTTCATATGGAAGTATTTCATCGTTATATATGCAAACTGTATATATCCTATCTATATTATACAAAATTTAAAATAATATAATCAACTACCGATGTACAACTTCCTAATTTAATTTGCATTTTAGTTTCTAGAGATGAATCACTTCATACCTAAATTTATATTTTCAAATTCTCCTCTCAGAACCCAGAGTAGCTTTGAAAATAGATTTCGGATTGAAGTGTTTCATCTTTAACTGCTCTCTCTATGTTCATTTCTAAATATTAATTACTAAATAATTTTATTAATGTATCTCTACTTTGATAAATTAATCCTTCTACCTTACAATATACAATTCTTCCAGCTCTCTATTAATTCTTTCTGGGATAACATAATTATTATTTCTAAAATACAATTGTGGCATAGCTTCTCTATAGTAACTAAGCAGAACTACTAGAAAAGTTTTCATACTTATCTGTATATTATAATTCAAACTTTGAGCTATTGCATTTCCATTTGAACTATATATTGATAATACACCTACAAATCTATTTTCATCCCCTTTACTTGTAGTAAATAAACTTTCGTTTATAGGATCATCAGTAACCACATTATTATTATACTTTAATAACTCCCCATCATTTTCTTTAAGATGTAATGCTAAACCAATGATAAAGCTTCTTAGGCTTATTTGTATATTTGAATTGGCAAAAGGTACTATTGAGTTTCCATTAGAAATGTAACCACTTAAAAAAGTAAAAACTCTATTATCATTATAATAAACATTACCAGTTTGACAATTTATATTATTCCTTAAATTATCACTATCTCCAGACTCACGATTATTGTATCTGAGGTCATAATAATTATCAGTATCTTTTTTACCCTTACCTCTTTTCAACAAGCTCACCCAATAAAATTGATTATATTAGTATTTTATAATTATAATCAAAATTTGTTATTGTAATTAATAATAAAGCCTAAAAATAAGTTTTTTAAAACAGATAATTCCTAATAACTAACTATGGTCATTAGGAATCATCTATATATTCTATAATACTTTCGTTGGTAAAGTCATTATAAATTCGCTACCTTCGTTCAATTTACTTCTCACTTCTATCGTTCCACTGTGTAAATCAACCAAATTCTTTACTAAAGTCAACCCAATTCCACTACCCATTTTATTAGTCATAGAATTATTATCTACTTGACTAAATCTCTGGAATATCATACCTTGATCGTCTTCAGATATCCCAATACCTGTATCTTTTACAGTTATCCTTACATGCTCATCTAAGTCATTTATTAATACAGTTATTCTTCCACCTTTATTAGTGAATTTGACTGCATTAGAAAGAAGATTTATCACACATCTTTCAATTTCAGTAGGGGCACATTCAATCTTTTTCTCCTCAATATCTGGATCAATTATAAGTTCCAATCCGTTGTTTTCAATATAATCTTTCATTGAAAGTGCTGTTTCTTCAACTACATTAACTATGTCAGTCTCAATAAATCTAAGCTTATATTGCCCAGCTTCTATTTTTGACGAATCTATTAAATCATTAATAACCTTTAATAATCTATTAGAATTTCTATCCACGATATCCATATAGCTTTTAAGTTTAGGTTTACTTATCCTATTCTGTTCCTCGTCATAGCTATTTACCAATTGTACTGCTGAAAGAATAACATTTAACGGAGTTCTTAACTCATGAGATAAATTGACAAAGTAATTATTTTTAAATTTTTCATTGTCTATTAATTTAGCATATAATTGTTCATTTTCTTCAAATTTACTTTTAAGCTCTGAAGTTCTTTGTTTCACTAAGTTTTCTAAAATATTAACATAATTCCATATAAAATATGCAATAGCCACAAATATAAGAATATATATTAAATAAGCATAAATTGATTTCCATGGTGGTTTAGTTATTATTATTTTTATACTTACAGGCTTACTCCAAACTCCACTACTATTTTTCCCTTTTACTTTAAATACATAAGTGCCACTATTTATATTAGTATAGGATGCTATGTTTCTATTGGATGAATAAACCCAATCCTTATCTACACCTTCTAACATATAAGCATATTCATTTTTATTTGTATTCTTATAGTCGGTAACAAAGAAGTTAAAAGTAAAGTAGTTTTCATTATACTTAAGCTGCATTTCATTCTCAATATTAATATCCTTATTGAAAACTTTAAGCTTCTGTATTGAAACTGTTGGTGCATATCCTGTTTGAATGATTTCAGAAGGATAAAAACTATTTAATCCGTTTATACCTCCAAAAAACATTTCTCCAGACAACCCTTTATAAAAAGAATATTCATTAAACTCGTTTCCTTGAAGTCCATCTGATTCATCATAATTTACAAAGGTATTCTTATTTACGTCAAACTTTGAAATTCCTCCATTAGTGCTTACCCATGGATTATTATATTCATCTATTAAAACCCCGTACAAATAATTATTAACAAGTCCATCTTTTTCTGTATATCTTTCAAATTGCTCTTTTTCCTTATTTAGTCTATTTAATCCATGATTGGTTGCAATCCATATGTTACCTATACTATCCTCTGCTATAGATTTTACACTATTAGAAGTAAGAGAATTTTTATCATTGCTATCATTTCTATATATATTTATCTTATTTGATTTTCTATCAAATCTTATAAGTCCACCATCTAGACCACATCCAACCCACATTATACCTTCTTTGTCTTCATATATGTATGAAATAAAGCTATCAGTTACACCATTCTGCTTAAATAGGTCTTTATAATGAGTAAACTGACCACTATTTATATCTAAAGAATCCAAGCCATCTCTAGTACAGATCCAAAGAATTCCGCTCTTATCTTCATATGTAAACTTAACATTTTTATCTGCAATAGAAGTATTTTCCGTTTTATCCTTCTTAACGCTAGTAGTATACAAGTTAAAGTCTTTAGTATTCTTATTAAAATCATATAACCCATTTTCAGTAGATACCCAAATATGACCTTTAGCATCTCCACTTAAACTTGTTATTCTAGAATTGGACCCATTTTCATAGTACTTAACCTCGCCAGTAGACCTATCAACCATGTTTAGAGTTCCAGAATTTGTTCCAACCCAAAGCATTCCTTCATTATCTTCATATACACCGCTTATCATATCATCGCTTAGACCATTTTTTTCAGCAGGATTCATAGAATAGTTTTTAAAATTTACATAAGGCTGAACAGTACTTATTCCTTTATTTGTTCCTACCCAAATAAGTCCTGATCTATCTTGATATATACTTACGACATCATCATTTACGAGGCTTTTTGGATCATAATACTTGTTTCTATAATTAACAAACTTATTTGTAACGCTGTCGTATTTACTCAAGCCATTATTTGTTCCTACCCATAAGTTTCCTAAAGAATCCTTATATAAGGCTTGGATACTATTTGATGGAATTGAGTTTTTGTCCTCAACTTTATTTCTAAACTCTACATAAGTCTTCTTATACTTGTTATATTTTCTAAGTCCACTATCATATGTACCAGCCCATATATTTCCACTACTATCTTCACATATCTTTGTTATATAATTACTATCATTACTTCCATCTGAATTTTCGTTACTAAAATATCTTGTAAATTGTTTTTTAGTAGGATCATAACTATTAAGCCCATTTTTAGTTCCTATCCATATCAAGCCATCTAAGTCTTGAAACAAGCATGTTATAAAATTATTACTTAAACTATTATCATCCTTTGGATTATTGCTGTACCTATAGAAACTATCTGTAGCTTTATTATATATATCCAATCCTGCTGTAGTTCCAGCCCATATATTGCCATCCCTATCCTTTAAAAGAGCCCACACATTGCTACTGGATAAGGTATTGACATTCTTTTCATCACTTGTATACCTTGTTATTTTTTCTGTACTCGGATCAAGTTTGTTCAATCCTTTACTAGTCGCTAACCATATTAATCCATCGTTATCTTCAACAATATCATCTACGTTATTTGAAGTAAGACTGTTCTTAGTGTCCAATTCATATTTATAGGTCTTATACTGATGTCCATCATATCTATTAGCACCATCAGAAGTTCCTATCCACATATATCCTTTTGAATCTTGTATAATAATTTGAGCAGATGTTTGAGATAATCCATTTTCAGTTTCAACTCTTTTGAATTTCGTATCGCTTTCAATTGCGCTAGCTTTAGTAATGTCCATTGATACACATAATATAAATATAATAACGAAGTTTATTAATTTTTTAATAATGCCCTTACTAATATAGACCCCTCCTACAAATGCTGTAAGATTATTCTCTGCATCTTTTATCATTTTTCAACATAAATATACATTTATTTTACCTTATTAGTTACTTAAACTTCAAGTGCTATTATTTTTTTGTTATAAATAAAATACTATTAAAGGGTTTATAAAACATGTTACTTCAGTAAACTTTTTCAAATCAATATAGTTATATATAATTTTTATAATTTTTTAAAATTTAACACACAACTATTAAAACAGTGAAAAAGAAGATGCTTAGCTTATCTAAACACCTTCTTTTTTATGAATACTAAATATATATTTTCAATTCTTGTTTACTATTAAAGGAATTATCTATTATCCCTCCACCTAAACAGCTATCTCCATCATAAAACACAACAACCTGACCTGGGGTTATTGCCTTCTGTGATTCGTTAAATTCTACTACACAACAATCATTTTCTTTTATATAAAGTGTTACATCTTGATCCTTTTGTCTATACCTAAACTTAGCTGTACATTTAAAACTACCTATTTTTGCTTTATCACTTATCCAATTGACATCAGTAGCCAAAAGCCCATATGAATATAGTTTAGGATTTTTCTCTCCTTGAACTACATACAATATATTGTTTAGTAGATCCTTCTCAGCCACAAACCAAGGATCTCCTTCTCCACCTATTCCTAATCCTTTTCTTTGTCCTAAGGTATAGTGCATTAATCCAAAATGCTGTCCCTTTACCTCTCCATCAAACGTCATAATTTTTCCACTCTTAGCAGGAAGATAATTATCTAAAAACTTATCAAAATCACGTTCTCCTATAAAACATACTCCAGTGCTATCTTTTTTATCTGCAGTAGCGAGACCATTTTCCTTGGCTATTTTTCTTACTTCTGATTTATTAAGGTGCCCTATAGGGAACATACTTTTAGACAATTGATATTGATTAAGTTCACAAAGAAAATATGTTTGATCTTTATTAGAATCATTTCCTCTGATCAATCTATATTCTCCGTCCTTAAAATCAACTTGAGCATAGTGCCCCATTGCAATATAGTCCGCTCCCACCTTCATAGCAAATTCAAGAAAAGCTTTGAACTTTATCTCCTTATTACACATTACATCTGGATTAGGTGTCCTCCCTTTTTTATATTCAGACAAGAAATATTGAAATACTTTATTCCAATATTCCTTAACAAAATTAACAGTATAGTACGGTATATCAAGCTTCTGACACACTCTTCTAACATCATCATAATCATCTACTGCAGTACATACACCGCTTTCATCTTCCTCGTCCCAGTTTTTCATAAAAACCCCGATAACCTCATACCCTTGCTTTTTAAGCAACAGCGCTGCAACAGAAGAATCTACTCCACCTGACATCCCAACAACCACTCTTGTATTCTTTGGATCCTTTGTCATCTTCGTATATCTACCTTTCCATCTATATTGATGCACCACTTCGCAACGGAATTTATATTTTAAAATTTTCTCACCAGAAGCCGTGAAAACTTTGAAAATAATGTTAGGCTTGAAGTAGTTCATCTTTAGTTTTGTTAAGTATTATAATACACATTACTCCCGTTTTCAATGTACTGTTTTATCCAGGTATTTCTTAGCGAAGTTCATTTAAACATTATAGGTAAGAACACTTCTTTTTTACTATTACCAGCTTTTTAATATGCCTTTGAAATTAATTGGTTATACAGGAGACGCTCTATGAGCGAGCTATTAGAATTAAATGATTTTTTCAGATGGAATGGCGTTAAAAAACTGTACTGTTCGAACGAAGTGAGTTATACAGTTTTAGCTGCTTCATTGGAAAAAATTATATTAATTCTTCACGAAACTCATCAAAGCATTGAAGGTAGGAGCACCTTAATTTCAGTTAATATGAAAAAACCAGCATTTCTGCTGGTTTGTTTACTCCTTAAGTAAATTAAAACTATTAGTTTATAAACGATTACTTTTTCTTTGGATTTTTCTTAGTATCTTGTTTTTTACCGTTATTTTTTGTTGAACCACTCTTGCTCTTTCCCTTATCAGGCATAATATCTCCCCCTGGCACACAAATATTATATTAATAATTCAAGTTGTTTATCTATATGTTCCAGGAGGTAGAATTATTACTCTGATATTAGAGTTTTATTTTTTACATTTGCTTACTATGCCTTCATAGAGGTATCTAAGATACTCTGTATCTATATTATTTTCCTCTAACTTTTCAATTCTATTTTTAGCTTTATCAAGACTTTCCCTTGCCTCAGTCCAATCTTTATCCTTTATACATGAACTTGAATATTGCAAAAGATAATCTATTTTTAAAACCAATTCAGCAAGCTCTTCATTCCCATCATTAACTAAATCAACTAAAATTGAGTATATCTTTGGAGATGCCTTTGTTTTTGCTGTATTCAATAAATCATTATTTCTAGCATTTACTTTTGCCATTTTTATCACCTCTTTAGTTATATTTTATGTTTATTCTATAAATAAGCACTTCATTTGCTTTTCCTATATAGGATAATTTTTTAATAGTATCGAACACTAAAGTGGTATATCTCAAGACATACCACTTTATAATCTAATCCATATTTTATTATCCCACTATAAAACATGCCACCGCAACTATTAAGTACACACTCATCAATTGAAGCCCTTCAAGCCAGTTAGACTCTCCATCATAAGCAACTTTATTTGCAATTATAACGGCTAATACCAAAGAAATCAACTCATACTTATTGAATATTAAGGCCATAGGTGTAAAAACTAGGCTCAATAGTACTAAAACCGGAGCAACGAAAAGGATTATTTGTAGACTTGATCCTATAGCTATCTCTACTGATATATCCATCTTGTTCTTTAGAGCTGTAACTATAGCTGTTGAATGCTCTGCCGCATTTCCTATAATAGGAAGGATTATAAGTCCAACAAATAAATTACTTAAATGTAATTGTTCTGTCATAGGTTCTATACTTGATACAAGAAACTCACTCTCAAAAGCAACAAATATAGTTGCAACTACCAATACCATTACACTTTTTTTCTTGCTCCATTTTCCTGTAAGAGCTTCATGCTCAGTTCCAAATATATCTTTGTGTGTAAAAAATGAAAAGTATAAACTACTTATATATATTAGTAGCATTATAACAGCTATTAAAACACTAAGATTTTCATATTTCATAGGATTAACATCAGCTACACTTATGTTATCTGTAAATGCAGCAGGTATTATTACACCTATTATAGCGAAAGTAAGCATACTCAACGAAAAATTGATACTGTTTTTAGAGAACTTCTGCACCTTAAACTTAGTTCCACCAATAAACATGCTTGCACCAAGTACTAATAAAATATTTCCTATTATGGACCCCGCAATGGATGCTTTAACTACTTCTAGCAGCCCCGCCTTAAGCGAAAATATAGCAAGTATTAATTCAGTAGCATTTCCAAAAGTAGCATTTAGAAATCCTCCGAGTCTTGATCCAAGGTATACTGACAATTCCTCAGTCGCTTCACCCATAAGTCCAGCTAGCGGTATTATCGCTAAAGCCGTGAATACAAAGGTAAGTATTGGACTTAGATGAAATACTTCTTTAGATAAAAAAGAAACTGGTATAAAAATTAGTAAATAATATAGTTTATTCATAAATCCCCCTAAAAAATAGTATGATACCACAATATATTTATATTGAACAATTTACCAAATTACCTTGCTAATTGCAATAAAAATTGTAATTATATTATATAATTCCACACTGATACATGAATTAAACAAATATTATATATTTGTTTAAAAATTACTTTATAAAGCAATACTATATGTAGATGTCCCTATATATAAGTTATAGATATAGAAAGGAATTTTATTATGAGTATAGATAGTAACTTAAAATGCCAAAAATGCTCTAGCAATAATTTAGAGATTAAACGTGAAGCTACATATGTTTATACATACGATATAAGTAGTTCAAGTTCTGATAGATCAATTAGAAGAGCAGAAGAAACACCTTTTATGTTTGATGATAGAAAAAAAGTTAAAGAAAAAGACTTTCTACATTGTAAAAATTGTGGAACAATATATGAATTTTCTGTAGATGATATTAGTAATAATGTAGAATTTACTATAGTTCAAAAAGCCATTCGCTCAGATTATCAAGAAACTCCAGAATTTTTAGGATAAATTTTCTGTTTTAGAAAATAGGTAGAGTAAATAATACATTTACCTACCTATTTATACTAAGGTATAATTTAACTAGAATAATTTATTATAAAGTTTTAATAATCTCATAATTTATATTGAGATACATTTGGAGGTTAATTGCATGAGTATAAACAATGATAAGTCACTAGTTTATGTAGGCACGTACACTTATGGTGATAGTAAAGGTATATATTCCTTTGAATTCGATCATAAAAATCATCAAATAAGCAATCTACAGCCAGTTGCTACACTTGCACACCCTACATACGTAATTACTTGCAAAGAAAGAAACCTATTATACGCTGTGTTGAAACAACAAGATTTCGGAGGAGTTAGATCTTTCAAAATAAATAACGATAATACTCTTACTGAATTAAATACTGTTCTGGATGAAGGAAAGTCACCTTGTCACCTTTCCTTTGATAACGAGTATAAATATGTCTTCGCTGGCAATTATCATGAAGCTACTATAACAGTACTTCCAATTAAAGAAGGCGGTACACTCGCTTCCCCTACATCAGTTATTAGACATACTGGAGATGGTTCTGGGATAGTTGCTGACAGACAAGAAAAACCTCATGTTCATTATTGCTATCTTACACCTAATGAAAAACATCTATCAGTAGTTGACCTTGGAAGAGATTCTATAACTTTTTATCCATTTGACAAAAACACCGGAGTATTGGACGAGCAAAGCAAAAAAGTTATACAATCAGAACCTGGTTCTGGTCCACGCCATCTAATATTTCACAAGGAGTTTAACTTCTTTTACGTTATAAATGAGCTAAATGCTAATGTGGATGTATATAGTTATGAAGAGCCTGAACTTGTTATAACAAAGTTACAAACAATTAATTCTCTTCCTAAAGATTACGAAGGGCATAATCTCGGTGCAGCAATAAGAATTTCTCCTAACGGAAAGTTCTTATATACTTCAAATAGAGGTAGCGACACCATCTCAATTTTCAAAATTGATGGCAGCTCAGGATTACTTACTTTTGTTGATTATATTTCAACCTTTGGTGAAGGTCCAAGAGATTTTTCCTTTGATCCAAGTGGAAATTTCTTAATTGCAGCAAATCAAAATACTAATTCAATAATTTTATATAAAGCAAATGCTGATACTGGCCTATTAGAAAAGCTAGAAAGTGATTTAGCTGTACCTAATCCTGTTTGTATCTCCATAATTAACAATTAAGTTTCAACCGTTCAAAGGGTTCCAACTTCAACTATTAATTTATACTCTTAGAATTTCCCAATAGGTATAAATTGAGTTTTAGTAATGGAACCCTTTATTTATATGATTTGTTTAAGAAAATTATTGAAATTAATTGGCTATACAGGAGACGCTATATGTGCTAGCTATTAGACTATGGTAAATCAATGTAGTTATTATTTAATAAAAATTTTACTATCTCATACAACGCATCACAATAAGTTTCTTGTAGACCAGATTTTGCTTCAATTACTTCACCGTTGTTATTTTTCAAACTTACAACAACTTCATACTGTTGATTATTTAGGTTAGGTGCTGGAAACTGTCCAGTATAATCCTGAACAATTTCGATAAGCTCTCCTACTTTTACATCATATCCATATTTTAAAAGTAATTCATCTTCATGCTTATCATCTCTTTTGTATTCATCTCCTAAGTACTCTCTTGTAAGTCCTGTAACTAAAGAAAGTAGCTTTATCCTATCGTCATACCCAATTTCTTTTAACTGCCTTCCTAATAAATGTTGTTTCATACTATAAGCACCACCTTAAATTTATATTATTATTCTTATTATTTACCTTATATCATTTTTATGCAATTAAAATTTTTATAATTTTCTAAACAATAAACTATATGCTTATTAAGCTTTACAAGTAATGCAATTACCATATTAAAATCTTCCACTTACGTTTGATAAATAATATTTATATTTATCGGTAATTATAAAACATAGAGATTTTTATATTTTTGATTATTCAAAAGTAATGTATTGAAATAAATAGATACTTTCATTGAATACATCAATTAGTTTTGCAAATAATTCTGGTACTATCCTTCAAAAAAGCATATCAATATGTACAAATCATAGAAAAATTAGAGGTGTTAAATATGGATACTTTTAATGTACAAAGAGAGGAACTAGAAAGAATTTATGGAAAAATTAGTCCTTTCGAATTTAAAAACAGACTTATAAGCTTAGCAAATGGACAAAAGGAAAAAAGCGCTCATGCACTACTAGATGCAGGAAGAGGTAATCCAAACTGGACTGCAGCTACTCCTAGAGAAGCATTTTTCACCTTCGGATTATTTGCTGTTCAAGAAACAAGAAATACCTGGTCAGAAGGTGATCTTGCTGGAATGCCTAGACGTCAAGGTATTGCAGATCGTTTTTATAATTATGTAAAATCTAATGCAACCGCACCAGGAATAGATTTACTAAAACGAATTATAGATTATGGCATAGTTGAAAAAGGATTCGATCCAGATACTTGGGTTCAAGAGCTTACTGATGGAATAATAGGTGATAACTATCCCTCACCAGATAGAATGCTAATTCATATTGAACAGCTTGTTAATTCCTATTTAGTTCAAGAGATGTGTTATAATAAGCCACCAGAAGGCAGATTTAACATCTTCGCTGTAGAAGGTGCAACAGCTGCTATGTGTTATATATTTGATTCTCTTATAGCAAATGAACTGTTGGCAAGAGGTGATAAAATCGCCTTAATGACACCGATCTTTACTCCTTATCTAGAGATACCTCTTTTACCTAGATATAATTTTGATGTTATTAAAATAAGAGCCACAGAACTTACTGAAGATGGTACACATACATGGCAATATCCTAAGGATGAACTAGACAAATTAAAAGATAAATCCATAAAAGCCCTGTTTGTAGTTAATCCTAGCAACCCACCTTCAGTAGCTATGAAAAATGAATCAGTTCAAGTCATAGTGGACATTGTAAATAATCATAATCCAAATCTAATGATAATATCTGATGATGTTTACGGTACCTTTGTTCCCAAATTCCGCTCATTGATGGCTGATTTACCATACAACACTATCGGCGTTTATTCATTTTCTAAATACTTTGGGGTAACTGGTTGGAGACTTGGAACTATTGCTTTACATGAAAGGAATGTATTCGATAAACTTTTAAGAATGCAGCCAGAATCTATAAAAGAAGAACTTAGACAAAGATATGGTGATTTATCTTCAGATCCAGATAATGTTCTTTTCATTGATAGGATAGTTGCTGACAGTAGGCAAGTGGCACTGAATCATACAGCTGGTCTTTCTACACCTCAACAGGTACAAATGGCCTTTTTCTGTGCATTTTCCTTGTTGGATGATAAAAATGTATATAAACAACAAACAATTGATATATGCCACAGACGCCAAAAACTACTTTTTGATGGATTAGGACTTGATCTTAGAAAAGATCCATATGATGCTGCGTATTACACAGAATTTGATTTATTAGAGTGGGCTTGCCATTATTATGGAGATGAATTTGCTGAATATCTTCAAAGAAATCATAAACCAATAGATATCTTGTTCCGTTTAGCTGAAGAATCTTCTATAGTACTTTTAAGCGGAAGTGGGTTTCATGGTCCTGAATGGTCCATTAGAATTTCCCTTGCAAATCTAAGTGACGAGTCTTATTCTCGAATAGGTGAAGTACTCCACAAGGTTTTAGATGAATACGTACATTCATGGCAACTTTCATTTTCACATGTATAAAATCAAGCTTTAAAACAAATTAACCTATTGATGCTTAAGGTGTAGTTTCTCATCATCAATAGGTTAACTCTATACCACTTCTAGTCCTCAAATATATTTAACTCCCCTTATATCTAAGGAACGAATTTTTCAAAAATTCTTCCAAAAGCAGTACATTTATATAAGATTAATATCTTAGGAGGCAAAATTATTTATCTATAATTACTATATAATAATAGGCTGTTTAAAAATATTGTTTAAATTAGTTGGTTAGAGAGGAGATGCTATATGAGCGAGCTATTAGAATTAAAAGATTTTTTCAGATGGAATGGCGTTAAGAAACTGTACTGTTCGAACGTAGTGAGTTTACAGTTTTAGCCATGTAATATGACAAAATCTTATTAATTCTTAGCGTAAGCTCATTAAAGCATCGGATGTCTAACCTATTAATTTCAACCTATAAATTTAAGCTATTTAACTATCTTATTTAGTGCTTGGTCTAAATCATATATTAGGTCATCTGCATCTTCAATACCTATAGATAATCTTATTAGATCTGGTGTTACTCCTGCAGAAAATTGTTGTTCTTCATTTAATTGAGCATGTGTTGTACTAGCTGGATGTATTACTAATGATTTAGCATCTGCAACATTTGCAAGATGTGAGAAGATTTTAAGACTTTCAATAAAGTTCTTTCCTTCTTCAGTTCCACCTTTTATACCAAAAGTAAATATTGATCCTGCACCCTTAGGGAAGTACTTTTTAGCAAGCTCATTATATTTGTTTCCTTCTAATCCTGGATAGCTAACCCAAGAAACTAGAGGATGTTTACTTAAAAATTCTACTATCTTCTTAGTATTAGAAACATGTCTTTCAACTCTTAAGGATAAGGTTTCAAGTCCTTGAATGAATAAGAAAGAGTTAAATGGGCTTATTGCAGCTCCAGTATCTCTCAATAATTGAACTCTAGCCTTAGTAATATAAGCAGCAGCTCCTACATCTTGTGCGAACCTTATACCATGATAGCTTTCATCTGGTTCTGTAAGACCTTTAAATCTTCCACTTGCTATCCAATCAAACTTTCCAGCATCTATTATTACTCCTCCGATTGAAGTTCCATGTCCACCTATAAACTTAGTAGCAGAATGTACTACAATATCAGCTCCAAACTCAATTGGTCTTATTAGATATGGTGTACCAAAAGTATTATCAACGATTAGTGGAATTCCATTTTCATGAGCAACAGCTGCAACTGCTTCTATATCAACAAGGTTTATTCCAGGATTACCTATACTTTCAATATAAAGTGCTTTTGTTTTTTCTGTAATTGCATTTCTAAAGTTTTCTGGATCGTCTGGGTTTACGAACACTGTCTTTATTCCATACCTAGGAAGGGTAGCTCCAAATAAATTATATGTTCCTCCATATAATGTACTAGCTGCTACTATTTCATCACCTGCTTCTGCAATGTTTATGATAGCATATGTTATAGCAGCTGAACCTGATGCAACTGCAAGGGCTGCTATTCCGCCTTCAAGTGCTGCTATTCTCTTTTCAAAAACATCTGTAGTTGGGTTCATTATTCTAGTATATATATTTCCTGATTCTTTTAATCCAAACAGATTAGCTCCATGTTCAACGCTGTTAAATACATATGATGTCGTTTGATATATTGGAACCGCTCTTGATCCCGTTGTTGGGTCCGCCTCTTGTCCTGCATGTACTTGTAATGTATCAAATTTTAAACTTCTTTCTTCACTCATCTTAATCTCTCCTCATTTTAAATAATTTATTTTCTATAATGACAAATACTAAATTTATTACAAACTGATAAAATCAAATAATTTTATTAACATTGACTCTTTAATTTTTAGAGAATAAAACAAAAATACCCCCTTTCTCAAAAATGTATGACGAAAGAAGGTATAATTAACCACAAAACTCTACCATCTCTCATCTTTCCTTAGGTAATGATCCTAAAGCAGGATTTGGCACCTTTTCAGATAAATGGATCTGAAGGTTGCCGAGGTTTCGTAGGGCCAGTCCCTCAACCTCTCTTGATAAGAAATATAAAATATTAAATTATTGCATTTTAGTAAAATAAAAAAACCTCTTTACTGAGAAAGAGGTATGATAAACACACATACTTATCTCTCAGCTAACGCTGTTGGACTTAGCACCATGTATAATGAAATACTGGTTGCTGGGCTTCACAGGGCCTATCCCTCCACCACTCTCGATAAGGTCTTTATTTAATTTAAATTGCTTGTTCTTATTATAATTACTAAAAAATAGGTTGTCAACAATAATTTTTATATTTTTATTAATGTAAATTGACGCAGGAAAATATTGCCTATTTATGTGTCATTATATATTAACTATACATACCTATATAAGAGATAACTTAATAAAAAATATTAATTACCGGAGGATATCTTATGAGCGACGTATTTAAGATGAAAGATGAGTTTAAGCTAGACTATGCAGAAGCTTATGTATTACCTCAACCCTTTAAAGATCTATATGATATAAAGACTGCTTTTGAACGTGGCACTATATTCAATGATTTATATAGACCTTACGAAAAAAAGAAACATGGGAGGGAGTACTAATGGAACAAAAGAAATTACTTTCTATGATTCAACAAGTTGGTTTCTATCTAGTGGAACTTAATCTTTACCTAGATACTCATCCTGATTGCCAGGAAGCATTAGAAAGATTAAATTATCTTTCCGAAAAACTTACAGCACTAAGAAAAGAATATTGTTGCAACTTTGGTCCTTTAACTAACTACGGTCTCCAACCGGCTGAATGTTGGGATCAATGGGTTTCAGAACCATGGCCATGGGAAAGAGAAGCAAATTAAATTAATGGAGGAATACTGAATGTGGTATTATGAAAAAAGATTAGAATATCCAGTAGATATTAAAACCCCTGATTTAAAAACAGCAAAGATTATTATGACTCAATTAGGTGGCCCTGATGGAGAACTTGGTGCTTCTATAAGATACTTAAGTCAAAGATATACAATGCCTACAGGAAAAACAAAAGGATTATTAACTGATATCGGAACAGAAGAATTAGCTCATTTAGAAATAATTTCTTCAATGATCTATCAGCTAACTAGAAAAGCTACACCTGAGCAAATAAATGCTGAAGGCTTTGACTCCTACTACGTTGTTCATGGTACAGCTGTTTACCCTTCTGACCCAAATGGCACTCCATGGACTGGTGCATATATACAATCAACTTCCGATCCAATAGCTGACTTACATGAAGATATGGCCGCTGAACAAAAAGCTAGAGCTGCATATGAAAGATTAATTCAATTAATCGATGATAAAGACGTACTTGATGTATTATATTTCTTGAGAGAAAGAGAAGTTGTACATTTCCAAAGATTTGGTGAAGCATTAGTGCAAGTTCAGGATCATTGTAAAAAGTAGTAATTACTTAGAACATCTTTAAATATACTACACACTATGAAAGGTGTTTTTCGCTGTTTTTATTTGAGAAAATAAAAATTGAAAAGGCTATTAGCATGATTTTTTTTGCTAATAGCCTTTTCGAATTTATGGATGTACCACTTCGCAATAAAATTTATATTTTCAAATTCTCCTCTCAAAATCCAGAGGAGTTTTGAAAATAGATTTCGGATCGAAGTAGTACATCTTTATTTATTTTACCAACCTACTCTAATTATAAGTCCTTTAGGATCTCCAACTTCAAGATAAGCTGCTTGCTGATTAACGTCGTCATAACAGAAGCCATATGCAAGCTTATCTATGCTATGATCATGCCAGAATTTAGCATAGTAATTTGCTGGAGAAGCTTTATAGTATGCAGTTGGATTATTCCAATTTGCAGTATCAGTATATACATGTCTATTTATCGCAGCACATATTTGAGGATTTTGTTGTAGTCCATTTGTTCCTAGTAATATATCTTGTGTTGAGTAGCTTGAATATCCTGCAAAGTAGTTAGCATTTGCTCCACCTACTGCAAAGGAACCATGTATTGGTGCAACAATTCTATATGGTGCTTGAATTGTAGCTAAAGACTTAAATTCTGTTGGAACTTCATTTTGGTATTTTGTAAATATACCTGCTCTAGTCTCTGATTCAAGTTCACCAACAGTTTTATCGTAGTTACCTGCTTTATTAACTAATCTGTGTTGTATTGGGAATCCAAATCCATCAACTCTTGTTGTATTTCCATGATAGCCAGTATTATCTACTGTAAACTCAACAAAATCAAAGTAAATATCTCTGTTTGGATCTGTAGGATTGTCTACGTTAGGTCCTGCAAAGCCTGTATCATAAGTCTTTATATAACATGGTGACCCAACACTTAAGAACATTCTTCCTGATGTTATCTTAGGCATTTGTACCCAATTTGCTTCACTAACTTTATGATAGATATTAGCATAATTAACGCCGTTCTTTGTTAAGTGACCTGAAGCATCATTTAATGCATTTGATATTGGTACTAAATTGCCATTTAAATCTAAGTAACACCATTTTCCTGTAGCAGGGTTTATTCCTATTACTCCCCAATATATATTACTATCTGCATATGCTCCATTTGTTCCATTCATAACCTTAACATTAACTGCACCACTTACAGTCGGTGTTGGTATTGAAGAAGCTGTAATTGAGTATATTGAACCACTTGTTGTGGGAGGATTAGTAGTACCTGATCCTACAGTATAGTTAACCCACGCTGTATCATATGCTGGTGTTCCATTGTTGTAAGTAAATGCATAAGATATAACATTTCCTGAAGCAACTGTGACGCTTTGCTCATATCTGCCTGTTGCGCTGTTATAAGTCATTCTAAAGTTTTGTTGAGCACCTGAGTTTATCTTATAATGTACATCTACCCAGGTAGTACTTACATTAGATTTGAACCAAATAGTAGCTGTGTTTCCTGATACACTTACACCGTTTGTATAATCTGCTGCCTTAGCAGTTACACCCGATAAAAATAATCCCATGAAAAGTAGAACAGTAAATATAGATACTGTTTTATAAATCTTTTTAAACATAAATTTACCTCCTATAGATATAAAAATATTTTAGTACGAAATTTTAATAGCAAAAACAAGCCAATTTAATTTTCAAAATTGAACTTAAACAAATTATTTAAAGCTCTTTTCACCTCCCCAAGAATACTAAACCATTTATAAAATATAGATATTTCATTTCTAGTTATAATGGCTGAATATTATATTTAGTTGTGTAAACGTTTAGATAACAAGACAGATTTGAAATTGGAGTATAAAATTTTGAAATGACATACCTATTGGTTTGTTTTGTTTAGAATTATTACATTAAGAATTTTCACAAGAATGTTTACGACTATATCATGTATTTTTATTAAATATACATGGTAATTTTAGAAATTTTGATTTGGATACTATATAGAAATTATATTAGATATTTACCATCCTTAGTTATTTAAGATACAAGTTTCATAAACTATTAATAATAAGTATTATATTATATTATATATTAATACCCTATTAAACACAGATAAAGATACGATTCGTTGCTTCATTTATTATTTAATTACATTGATTACATATAAATGTTACCTTCATTTACTTATATTGTCAATATTGATTTCCAAATATTTAATTCTTTATTTATTTTTAAATTTTCATATAAATTAAAATTTATTTTTTCAAAATTATACCAATTAAAATACGAAATAATCAATTTTTATACAGTAAAAAATTAGGGCTTTGCATACTTTTTGTTTGCAAAGCCCTATCTATTATAAAAAACATTGTATGCCTGTCAGCTCCACTTTCAGGTAACTGCTGCAACATGTTTCATATACTTATTTATATTAAAATCACTTAACATTTGTTCCTAATTATTTTTATCTAACAAGAATTTTTTCCTTTAATTTTTCAATCACATATTCATCAGTTGCTGGTTGTTTTTCTGAAGCTTCCATCACAGATATAAGTGATTCATTTATTTCCTCCTTAGTTACTATATTATTTTTAATTAAAACATCTACTAATGCATCTACTTTATATGAGTATGTACTCAACATATCTGCTACTTTTTTTATTGCATTATCATCCATTTGCATCATCTCCTATTTTTCTTTTTTCTTGCTTCTTACTGGTACAAATTCTGACAATGTATCATTCGGGTCTATATTTACGTAATCGCCGTATTCATTTTTCTTTAATCCTAATGAAGCCATCTTTTTTCTTGTATTTTTAATCTTAGTTGCCATAATTAGTTTGCCTCCGATTCAAGATTAAATTCTTTTATTTTGCACATTGTATCTAATTCCAACAGGATTCTTAAATGCAACCTATTTTAAAATTGCTCTTCTCTTATATGTTTACCATTTAAAGCTTGTTTATACTGTATAAAAATCATCCATAATCTAAATTAATTTTTATTATGAATTAACTATAAAATTAAGGTGCTTCTTTATAACATAAATAAAGATTTTTATGAGAAGCACCTTGAATTATTGCAATCTTTATCTTGCTGTATCACCAGATTTTACAAATAAAAGTTTATATGCTTGAATTAATACAAATGGTAATAATGCTAAACCATAAACCCAAACATATTGAGAAATATTAAGAGGTACTACTTCAAATACACCCATTATAGGCTTAAAAGTAAGGACTAAAGTAAGCAATGCTACACCTAATATAACTGCATACCATACAAATGGATTTGCAAATACTCCAACTTTAAATATCGACTGTTTTGCTCTGCAATTAAAACCATGGAATAATCTTGAAAGACATAGTGTTGCAAAAGCCATAACTGTAGCTACTGAATGATCTCCAGTTGAAAGTCCTATATGGAATGAAAGCATTGTAACTACTGCTATTATCAAACCTTCTACAAGAACTTCTAATCCAAATTCTTTACTTAATATTGGAACATTTATATTTCTCGGCTTTTGTTTCATTATATTTTTATTATGAGGTTCAAGTCCTATAGCTATAGCAGGTAAACTATCTGTTAGCAAATTAATAAATAATAAATGAACCGGAGCAAATGGTATTGGTAGTGCAAATAAAGTTGCATAAAGTACTGATAAGATTCCTGCTGTATTTCCTGACAATAAGAACTTTATTGAATTTTTTATATTTTCATATATACTTCTACCATTAGATATAGATTTTACTATGGTTGAAAAATTATCATCAGCTAGCACCATAGCTGCGGCATCCTTTGCAACCTCAGTACCTGTTATACCCATTGCTATGCCTACATCTGCTTGTTTTAAGGCAGGACCGTCATTTACACCATCACCTGTCATAGCAACTATGTTCCCTTTTTCTTGCCAAGCTCTTACTATTCTAATCTTGTGTTCTGGAGATACTCTAGCATATACTGATATATTCTCAACTTTTTCTCTAAGTTCATCATCTGTAAGCTTTTCTAATTCATAACCTTCCATAGCTTCTGCTTCATCTTTTAAAATACCTATTTGCTTTGCTATTGCCGAAGCTGTTATCTTATGGTCACCAGTTATCATAACAGGCTTTATACCTGCACTAATACAATCAGCAACTGCTTTCATGGATTCTTCTCTTGGTGGATCCATCATAGATATAAGTCCTAAGAATATTAAATCTTTTTCATCTTCTAACCCTATATCTTTTTTGTCATCAATTTCTTTATATCCAAAGGAAAGCACTCTTAATCCTCTTGATGAAAAATTCTTATTAATCTTTTCTATATCCTTTTTATGAGCATCTGTTAATGGCTCTTTTCCTTTTGAGGTTTCTATCATTGTAGCTCTCGATAAAAGCACATCTAAAGCCCCTTTTGTCACCATCATTTTCATGTCATTAACTTCATTTAAAGTACTCATAAGCTTTCTATCTGAATCAAATGGCACTTCTGCAATTCTCTTATACTTATCTCTTATTTCTAATTCATCAAAGCCATATACTTCACCAAAATTAACTAAAGCAACTTCTGTAGGATCGCCAATTTCTTTCTTCTCAATAGTCACTGCATCATTACAAAGTAAAGAACTTAAAACTAACTTTTTTTGTAATTCATCTTCTTTGTTAAGTTTATCTTTTTCTATTACTCTGTTATCTACATAAACATGTTGCACTGTCATTTTATTTTGTGTTAATGTTCCGGTTTTATCAGAGCAGATTACTGATATACTTCCAAGACTTTCTACAGCATGAAGCTTTCTCATAATCGCATTTTCTTTAGCCATCTTTTGAGTTCCGAGTGCTAACACTATAGTAACAATGGAACTTAAAGCCTCTGGTATAGCAGCCACTGCCAATGAAACTGCAAACATAAAGGAATCTATGATGCTGTTTCCTCTCATTACATTTAGGGCTAAAATAACAACTGAAATAGCTAGTATTACTATAGCTAGCTTTTTACCAAAGTTATCTAAGTTTACTTGAAGTGGTGTCTTTTTTTCCTTAGCACTTTGAAGTAAGTTTGCTATTCTACCTATTTCAGTGTTCATTCCTATATCAGTTACAAGTACTACTGCTCTACCATAGGTCACAAAGCTGCCTGAAAACACCATATTTTTTCTATCACCAATAGCTACGTCTGCAGAATTTATTACCTCTGTATGTTTTAAAACACTTTCCGATTCTCCTGTAAGAGAACTTTCATTTACCTGCAAACTATAGTTTTCTATTATCCTACCATCTGCACTAATATGATCACCTGCATCAAGATAAATGATATCCCCTACAACTATTTCTCTAGAAGGTATTTCAATTCTAGTGTTATTTCTCAAAACCTTTGCTACTGGAGATGACAATGCCTTTAAACTACTTAGAGACCTTTCTGCTTTAATATGCTGAACAGTACCAAGTATAGAATTTATTATAACTACAACTAGGATAACTATTGCACTTTCTAATTTACCTAAGAATGCTGATATTATCGCTGCTGCTAATAGAATTATAACTAAAAAATCTTTAAATTGACTTAAGAATACACCTATTGCACTTAACTTTTTACCTTCCTCTAATTCATTAAATCCATACTTTTCTCTCCTTTGAGTAACTTCATCATCCTTTAGTCCACTTTTATTAACGTCTAAAAGTTTCATAGAATCATCTATAGAATCGCTATAAAAAGCACTCATCGAATTACTCCTTTCGCTATTTACTTTAATATTCCCATCTTTAATATTTTTGCTAATTATCAAAATATCAACCTCCAAAATAATTAGAATTTGAATAAAATAACATTTATCGTTTAGTAAATTTAACCAAATTAATTAGCTGCAAAAAATAAAGACTCTATAGCTAGAACTATTCTAGCTATAGAGTCTCACTAAACAACGTTGTTAGCAAAGCCGGGAAAAATCCGAATTGACGACCTTGCTCTTAATAGAATTAAATCTATCAAGAAGTTACTCCCTCTACAGGGTACACATTACCTTATATTAAGTTTGTTAATATTATATTACTAGGTATCTACTCTTGTGTCAACCTTATTTTTATAAACTTAACTTCAAATTTATCTACGTTTAAGAATATTGTTAAAATTAATTGGTTATACAGGAGATGCTATATGAACGAGCTACTAGAATTAAATGATTTTTTCAGATGGAATGGCGTTAATAAACTGTACTGTTCGAACGTAGTGAGTTTACAGTTTTAGCCATGGAATATGAAAAAATCATATTAATTCTTTGCGAAGTTCATTAAAGCATTGGATGTATGACCAATTAATTTTAAGACGTGCTTTAACAGCATCTAGAAATTATATATTCAAACTTTCTTTAAGTGCTCTAATTTCTTCATCCTTTTTCGCCATCATCTCTTTGTAGTCTGCTTCCATTCTGCATAAGTTTTTATTTAGCAGATTTATCATAGAAGCCATTTCATCAGCACTTCCTGATATTCTATTAAAAAGAAGAAGGTTAGATTCGAGTATTTCTGGAATTTCTCTATGTGAATATCTTAATTGATGATCTATTTCTCCATACCCTTCTTCAAATATGGTTCTTACTTGAATTTCAGCTATAACCTTTTGGCTAGTTGGATAAAATTCTATAAGATAATGAACCGATCTGTAGCCTGACTTTCTAGACTTGATTTGAATATCTAACTCTTCAAATCTTTTAGTATCATCACCATCTCTTACATTTGCAGTAATCTCTATTACCTTCCAAGTATCTAATATGAACCTGTGGATTTCTTCCCAATCTTGCTTGAATATATGAATTGCTCTTATTCCTATAAGATCGTTTATTTCCTCTTTATAATTATCCACACTAAATTGAAAATCATCAGTATATTTATTTTTTCTATCCTCTGTCTTCCTAATAACTTTTTCTATAAGTCTTTCAGGATATTTAACTCTAGACTTAACTGAGTGCACTTTTGGATGAGTTCTAAGTATATTTGCAATAAAATCAGCCTGACTTTCATAAGTATCTTTTACTGATATATAGTCGCTGTAAATCTCTTCAAGAACTTCTGTATTAATGTTATTTTTCTTTATATCAGCTTCTGCAAAGGGATATTTTTTAAAAAACTGTTCTATATTTAGCTTGTTTATCATTAATTCACTCATCCTTTTCTTATTATATTTGCAATTTAAATCTTTTAAATAAAATATCAATTAAACTTCTTACTTAGTCAGATAAAGATTTAAAAGTATAAAGCTTCACATTTAAATAATATTCATTTGTATACATATATAATTTTACTCCAAGTTGGATACAAGCGCTTCAAACTTTAGGGGCATTCTATCAATCCACTGTCCTATTTTATTATAACCTAAACCAACTCAAATTCGTATTGTTATTATCTTGAACAATACAAGAATAAGCATTACCGCATTTCCTAAAGTTATCCTTATCACTTGCAATTACTTAGTTTATCTATCATAAAAACTTTATACTTCTATACACAATAAAATAAGGTCAGAAGCATGTACTGCCGCCAACCTTAATTGTATTTTATCTACTTTTAATTATTTCATCGATAAGCCCATAAGCCTTTGCCTCTTCTGCTGACATGTAATTATCTCTTTCCATATCTTCTAAAAGCTTCTCAGCAGGCTGACCTGTATTTTCACTATATATTTCAGTTAATCTCTTCTTGGTTCTTAAGATTTTATCCGCATAAATTTTTATATCTGTCGCTTGGCCACTTAGCCCTCCTGATATAGATGGTTGATGTATCATTATTTCACTGTTTGGAAGTGCAAATCTCTTTCCTTTAGTTCCACCAGCAAGTAGGAAGGACCCCATACTAGCAGCCATACCTAAACAGATAGTTGATACATCACATTTTATATACTTCATAGTGTCATAGATAGCAAGCCCTGAAGTAATCACTCCACCGGGACTATTTATATAAAAAATAATGTCCTTATCTGGATCTTCTGCTTCTAAAAATAGCATTTGAGCTATGATTAAACTTGCTGTAGTATCATTTACTTGATCACTTAATACTATTATTCTGTCCTTTAAGAGCCTTGAGTAAATATCATAAGATCTTTCTCCTTTGTTCGTCTGTTCTACAACCATAGGTACATAACTCATATAAATCTCTCCTTTAAGCAAAACTTTTTATAGTTACTATACTCCTCAGCATTATTGATTGAAATATCATATAACTGCATGCCTTAATTTCATCATAGAAATTACTAAGATTATATATAATTCAACTGATGCCATGCCAGCTTTATGCAGCTTTGCAGGACATACTTATTGCAGACGAAGAAACCTTTGTAATCTTTGCTATTTCTAGCTTTTTATATAGCAAGACTCTCTGCTGTGTCTTTCTAATCTTACTTGGTGAAACTCCAAACATCTTTTTAAAGGCTCTCGAGAAAGCCTCTTGAGAACTAAATTGATATTTTAAAGCTATATCAACAATCTTTTCTTTTCCTTCCACAAGATCTTTAGCTGCCTCAGTAAGCCTTCTTTTTCTTACATATTCCATAACTGGCTCACCAGCTATATTATGAAATACTCTATGATAATAATATTTAGATAAGTAAGCTGCTTTTGCAATATCCTCAAGAAGAATCTTCTCACTAAGATTATTTTCAATATATTCAATTGACTCTTGAATTTTATCAATATAATCCATATCATAACCTCCAAAATTTAGCACTGTGTTATATAGCTCGTAATTTAATTAACTATAAAAGTTTTTATATTTTAACTTAATTATAAAGCCTTAAAAGCAAAAAATCCTGACATTTATTGCTCATATCATATAGATAACTTACTTAATATATAAAATTAAAAATATTGTTGAAATTACTTTTATATTTACATTGAATTAAATAGCATAATAACTTAGTATACTATTATATATGATTATAAAGTTTCTATGATATATATTATATCTTGAAACCTTCATATTTTTAAAAAGTATTAAAGTAAAGAAGATTAGATGTCTATAGTACATAAAATCTGAAACATACGAAAGGGTGACACAAAATGAGCAATTTTAATTTTACAAATTTAAAAAATTCTAATTTAAAAGTTTCTGTATCAAGTAATAGCCAAGAGGAACATACTCATGGAGGCCGTTATGAAGGAGCTTTAAAAGATGGTAAGAAGAATGGTTTCGGAATTTTTACATATAGCAATGGGACTAGATATATTGGTTACTGGAAAGACAATATGTTCCATGGAGAAGGTACGCTTTCATTTACAAACGGCGAGTTATATCAAGGCAATTGGGAAGAAGATGAAATGAATGGCTATGGTATATATAGCTGGCCAGATGGTGAAAGATATGTAGGCGAATGGAAGGATGGCTCAAAAACTGGTAACGGGATTTATATCTGGGACAATGGTGATCAATTTATAGGTCTGTGGAAGGAAGATAACCGTGAAGGTGATGGAATTATGATTTATTCTGATGGTGAAAGAATCATAGGTACTTGGGAAAATGATGAACTGCTAAATAAATTAGTATAATAACCTTCTAACATCTTATGATTAGTAGTAGAGCTTTAAAAGTTATAACAATAGACTTTTAAAGCTCTCTTTTTAATATATTATACGTCAAATGTATTCTTCATAACCTGCTCAATGATTTTTTCATCCAAAAGTGATAGATAAATTTAACCCACAGCTTTATTTTTCTGATATAAATAAAAGATGGTTGCTTGCTCCTAGAAATTCAGGCTTTTCACAACAATAAAAGTGATAGTTAAGCCAAGCTTTATAACTTTCATCATCCATTGCATTAATTTTATCTGCTAACAATTCACTTAAGCCATCTGTAGCCACTTCTCCACAAACTGCTAGATTAGAACCCTTAAGTAATTTTCTACAATCATCCACTGTATGGAATACAAATGGAAAGTCTACAACCTTAAAAGTTTCATGATCATATTCCTTGCCCATTAAAAAATTAGAATCATAGCACATTGCTTCAGTTGTAATAACCATATCATTAGAAATAAAAGCAAAAAACATCTTAGCATTATCTGTGCTAACTCGTTTTACTTCCTTTATGCAAGCTAACTTGTCCTCATTTTTCTTTAAATGATATAGTGGACCAAAACATAAAATAATATCATAAGCTTTATCCTTTATCATTGATAAATTAACTGCATTGCCTTGAAACACTTCGAGAGAAATATCCTCGGTTATTTTATTTTTAATTTGCTTAACATGCTTTTCCACCAATTCAATGGCTGTAACCTCAAACCCTCTTTTTGCAAAATATAAGCTGTATTCTCCTGTTCCAGCTCCCAAATCTAATATCTTCATACCCGGTTTAAGATATTTTTCAATCTGTCTCACAGTTGTTAAAAACTCGATTTGAGTTGCTTTAGTAGATAACCTTGAGGATTCGTTAAAAATATCATAAATGGCTGAAACCTGCTCTTCTTCATTTTCAATTTTAGAAACTTCTTTAATATTCATATACTCTCCCCTACTTCCTTATAGATTTTATAGCACTACCCAATCCACAATTAAGTCCTGTTGATTTTATAGCACTGATCTTAACTCAATTTATAAAAAATGAATTATCAATACTATAAATTTATTAAACACTATTCTAACTAATCCAGCGGTTATTGTCAAATAATTGAAACTATGTTATATAAAATCATTTAATAAGTTTTAAGTAAAATATATACAAATTTTTCTTGACTACAAGCATACCTAGTATTACTATGTATATATAAGATACCTAGATTTACTAGGTATACATAGGAGGTAGTTATGAAAGTAAGCAAAGAACTTCTAAAAGGAAGTACAACTATTATTATTTTAAGCCTACTTAAAGATAAATCCATGTATGGATATGAGATGATAAAAGCAATCGAAAACAAATCAAATGGAATCTTCGCCTTTAAAGAAGGTACACTCTACCCCATACTTCACTCACTTCAAAGTGATAGTTATGTGGAGTCCTACTGGGAAGAGAGCACAGAAGGTAGAAAAAGAAAATATTATAGGATAACTAGTGAAGGTGAAAAACACCTAAAAGAAAAGAAAAAAGAGTGGGAAACTTATAAAAACGCTGTGGATAGCTGCTTATGGGAGGGCATAGTATGGGGATAGAAAAAAATTCATTTGATAAATTTACTGAGGAAGTTTGTTCTCTGATAAAATGTACTGAGGTTCATAAAGATATAAAGGAAGAGCTAGCTTGCCATCTTGAGGATATAAAAGAAGAATATATAGCTCAAGGTTCAAGCTTTCAAGAAGCAGAAAAGCTTGCAATTTCTCATATTGGAGACAGCGAAAAGATTGGTTTTGACCTAAATAAGGTATACAAGAAAGTACCTGAATATAAAACTTTGATAATATGTTCATTATTTGTGGCCTTTGGTCTTTTTACCCAGTTTTCAATCTTTAAAAATGCTCCTAAGGTAATGTCATATAGTAACTACATAACAACTATTGTATGTACCATATTAGGAAGCTTAATAGCAATTACTGCTTACTTGTTTGATTATAGAAAAATCGAAAAGTACTCATGGCAAATATATTTCATAACAAACTTTGTTTTCCTCTTAATAGTGTCTTTTCCATATAAAATTAATCTTATCATAGGAATAAAACTAGTAGGAAAGAACTTTGATATTGCACTAGCAGCAATTATATTAAATTCAATTGCCTTAAATGGCATATTGCCTAAATTGACTAATGTAAAATATTCAATAATCAAAAAGTTATCTCTAATAGCTTTATGTATTTATTTAATATTAATATCAAATCAGTATTTTTGTGTAGCGTTATTTTCAATTTTTTCTATAATTTTATTGGTAAACTCTAAAATAAAGATAAGATATATAATAGCTACCATAGGTGCAAGCATATCTGTAATTTATTTTGCTATGTTCACTACACAATATAGATATTATAGGTTAATAGATCTCTTAAATTTTAGAAATAACACTAGTGAAGTTAATTCTTTAAATGAAATAATCCAAAAAATAATTTCAGCTTCAAATCTATTTGGAAATGGTATATCAACTGAAATTTTATCAAATACTCCAGTTATAAATGAAGGCTTAATTTATACTTATATAATTTATACTTTCGGTTGGGTTGTAGCATTAACGCTTTTAATATTGATTCTATTTTTATTAATCAATCTTTTCAGAACTTCTAAGTCTATAAAAAACCAGTATGGAAGAAATTTATTCACATTAATATCCTTTATATTAGCTGTTGAATTTTTATTATCAGTAGCTTTAAACTTAAATTTAATTCCATTTGTATCTGCATTTATGCCATTTTTGGGTTATAGTCCTTTTTCTACAGTTGTTAATTTAACTCTTATAGGCATAATTTGTAGCATCTATGGCAGAAAAAATTTAAGCAAATCCTTAGTTAAAACTAAATTACAGATTAATAATTAAAATTAAATGGTTGAATGGATTAATTCTTTCAGCCATTTTTTAATTTAACTGTATTGAAATTAAGTCTTTATCTAACTATTGTTTGAATATGAATTAGTCATGTTTAAAATATTCCTTTATTTCCTCTGAAGCTTTAAATGCACCAAATACATTAATATTATTGATTGTATTCTTAATCAAATCTAAAGAAACATCTTCCGTTTGATGCTTATTTATAAACTGTTCAGTTATATTTTCATTCTTCGTTAATTCATTATAGCTACACTTAAAAAACTCGTCCTATTATTATATACCCCTTTTTTATCAGCAAATCAATTTTTCCTAAATCCACTATGTTCACATTTACGCTCACTTTTTCTATATTCATAATAATCCATCCTCCCCACATAATATTTTAGTAATATAATTGTATTATATTACTAATTGTAAATAAATTAAATTTATTTAATTTTATGTATAAACATAATTCAAGGTAATTTTTATTTGCGACTTTTTGCATCTACCTTCATCAAGATGATATAATTAGGTTAATATGTAAATTAATAGTTGTTAAATTGAATCGCTAATGAAATTCAAAAAAACTAAATAATCTATTACCAATGGAATGAATGAAATGATTGTTTTAAAATATTCGAAAATTCTATTTTAAAGGGAGATTTTTATGGGTGGTATACTATGGCTTTTAATAGTGTTATGTTGCTGTATATGGGCGGCAATGGACGCTTCTGCTAGAGATAAATCTGGATGTTTAGTATTTATTCTAGTGTTATTTCTCGGACCAATAGGCCTAATAATATGGTTACTTATTAGACCAGAAAAGTAATATATCAGAATTTGTAACCGAGTGTTTGATTTAAAAGTCTATGCTTAAGAATATTATTTAAATTAAATGGTTAGGCAGGAGATGCTATATGGGCGAGCTATTAGAATTAAATGATTTTGGCAGATGTAATGGCGTTAAGAAACTGTACTGTCCGAACGTAGTGAGTTTACAGTTTTAGCCATGGAATATGACAAAATCATATTAATTCTTTGCGTAAGCACATTAAAGCATTGGATGACTAACCATTTAATTTAACACAGTGCCTTAACATCACAAAATCAATTTATCTTTCTAAATCAATTTCCCTAATTCTATCAGTTATCTTTGCTAATTTATCTGAACTGTTTCCAAGAATTCTTATAGTTATCATTTTTTCATGATTTATGCTCGCCCCAGCTATGATGCCCTCTTGAGAATTTAGATAATCTACCACTTTATCTCTAAACTCTTCATTTATTTTATCATTTATCATATAAACATTAGCCTGATGAGTAAATCCTTCGTAATAGCCTATTTCATCTAGATTTTGCTTCTTTGGTTCAAGAAAGGTATTATCAAAGAAAATTAACTTTCCATCGTAATATAGCTTAGTTTTTGATGAGTATATATTGAAATCAAATCTTTCTCCAGACATATATCTTCCACAGGATAGTATTTCTCTATATAACAGCTCACTTCCATTTTCAAGATGTATATCTGATTCACTAAAAAAGTTAGATCCCTTAAATGGCATTGTAGGCATTAGAAAATACTCAAACCTACTGTTCTTTTCTAAGCTTACTTTAAGTTTTTGATAAGCACTGTCTTCCTTCATATTGAATATCTTACTGTAAGATTGTGAGTATATATGAAGTCTAGCACCTTCTTTAATCCTAAAGTTTAAGAAATACTTATCTCCCTCTAATATTCCTGGAGATACATTCATCATACATAGCTTCATAATATTATATTGTTCATCATAAAAAGGTCTTATAGTTTTAAAAGGAGCTGTAAAATAGCTATCTTCTAAAATACTCCTTCCTCTTTTAACTGAAGCTATTATATCGATATGACTATCTTTTTCGTAATTATTGCTCATTACACGCCCTCAAGCAGAACATTTTCTTTAATCCAGTTTATTACCTTATCTAGTCCTACCTTGTTATGAAGATCTGTAAAAATAAAAGATTTAGTTCCTCTCATCTTTATAGAATCTCTTTCCATTACCTCAAGACTTGCGCCAACATATGGTGCTAAATCTATCTTGTTTATAATAAGAAGATCTGATCTTGTTATTCCTGGGCCGCCTTTTCTAGGTATCTTATCTCCTCCAGATACATCAATAACATATATAGTTGAATCTGCTAAGTCTGGACTAAAGGTAGCAGATAGATTGTCTCCACCACTTTCTATAAATATTATCTCTACCTCTGGAAATCTTTTTGCCATTATATCCACAGCTTCAAGATTCATAGAAGCATCTTCCCTTATTGCTGTATGAGGACAACCACCGGTCTCTACCCCCATGATTCTTTCCTTTGGAAGTATGCTGTTTGCAGTCAAAAACTCCGCATCCTCTTTTGTATATATATCGTTTGTTATTACAGCTACGCTGTATTCTTTACTCATTTCTCTTGTAAGTCTTTCGATTAATGCAGTTTTCCCTGATCCAACTGGACCTGCAATTCCTATCTTTACGTAACTCATATATTCACTCATGTTGACTACTTAAAAATCAACATTTCCTCCTCTCCAAAATCACATTAACTATTAGCATATATCTTTAAAATCTCGCATACAGAACCTCATAAATTTCAACACAATACTTAATTTTAAGACATATACAGTCTAGAATATAAATCCTCATGCTGCATTGCTCTTATATCCGCCCCTATACTACATCTTCCGATATCATTCATGGTAAGCTCCAATATTTCCTGGGTAATATTCGACATAACTTCTTGCAAACTAAACAATGCTTTTTGACCATCTAACTGTCCTAAGGGAACAAGTTTAGTACAGTTATTTATTATTGAAGAAGCTTGATTATATACATACGCCATCAGAGCTTCTTCCTTTGATATATCGCACTCTGCCGCAAAAATTCCAAAAGAAATGCAGTACTGTCCATAAGCTTTTTCTTCTTTTACAGCTTTCTCATACAAATCAATAAGTTCGGTCTTTTTTATAGTGTTAACAAGCTTAATAAATCTAGTACATAGCTTCATACTACCTTCCTTTATTTCCCGTGGTGCCTTAGAGCAGGTAAGCAAACCGTCAAGTTCTAATATTCTATCTACATCTCTTGCTTTTGCATACTCATAGGCTAACTTCACAGCTAATCCATCATTATATTTTACACTACTTGTAAGCATGTGCTTTAAATATTCCTTTGATGATTCACTGTCCTTTACAATTCCTTTTTGTACATAGGTTTCAAGTCCATTTGACTGAGTATAAGAACCTATTGGAAATATTGAGTCAGCAATCTGAAGTAGTGTAAAAAACTGATTACTAATGTTCATGCTCATGGCTATGTCCGTGGCTATGACTATGGCTGTGAGTCTCTAAACCATTTATAAGTCTAGCTGAAACCTTCTGTGGATTAAACTTATTTTTCTCCAGCAGCTTCATCAAGGGTTCATCATAAGGCACAAGTATTTCCTGCTGATGCAAAAACAGTGGAATGTGTTTATTTCCAATCTCGTAACATATTCTTCCCATTTCCTCCATAGTTGAAGGCTTTATAGAAATAGCTTCACACTCAGGTATATTTACAATCACTATAAATTCAGAATCATCATGAAGCACATCCTTGTGATTAAGTTTTCTGCTTCCATCCAGTCTAATTCCAACTTGTCTTCCGCTAGAACTTACTTTCTTTATTATCTTTTTATTAACTTCATACCACTCTATATCCACAAAGTCTATTTCTTTCCCATGGACATCGAAGTCTTCTAAAGTTCCTAGAATATTTTCAACTAACATAAATTACTCCTATCTAACTGGTAATTTATAAATATATAATCATGTGATTTTATATTTATATAATTATGTGTTCTTTTAATGTTATAAATATATATTTATATGAATATATAGGCATATCAACGGTTTGAAGCATTTCTTTTAAAACAAGAAATATCTCTGAGCTAAGGAAGCTTCCTTAATTGGTTTACAGGTCACATGCTGTCCATCAACTTTAACTTCATAGTTTTCAGGATTTACCTCAATCTTTGGAGTCTCTGAATTTAAAATCATATCCTTTTTACCGATATTCCTACAGTTCTCTACTGGAAGCACAGTCTTATTAAGTCCTAGCTTTTCTATATTTCCATTTTCTAAAGAGGCCTTAGATACAAAGGTCATACAGCATTTATATTTTGCTTTGCCGAAGGCTCCAAACATATTTCTATATATAACTGGTTGAGGAGTTGGTATAGATGCATTTGCATCTCCCATTCTGCTTGCAGTTATCATTCCAGCCTTTATTATCATCTCAGGCTTTACTCCAAAAAAGGCAGGCTTCCACAATACTAAGTCAGCATATTTTCCAACTTCAACTGAACCTACATATTTTGATATACCATGGGTTATCGCTGGATTTATTGTATACTTTGCCACGTATCTTTTTGCCCTAAAGTTATCACAACCTAAATCATTATCTTCTGGTAAAAGCCCTCTTTGCTTCTTCATCTTGTCTGCAGTCTGCCAAGTTCTTATGATAACTTCTCCAACTCTTCCCATAGCCTGAGAATCTGAACTTAACATGCTAAAGATCCCCATATCGTGGAATATATCCTCTGCAGCTATAGTTTCTGGTCTTATTCTTGAGTCCGCAAAAGCTATATCTTCTGGTACTTTCTTATCTAAATGATGACAAACCATAAGCATATCTAAATGTTCATCTATAGTATTCACTGTATATGGTCTTGTTGGATTTGTAGATGAAGGAAGTATATTAGGAAAAGATGCTATTTTCATAATATCTGGTGCATGACCGCCGCCTGCTCCTTCTGTATGATAAGTGTGAATAGTTCTTCCACCTATTGCTGCTACAGTATCCTCTACAAAACCTGCTTCATTTAAAGTATCAGTATGAATAGCTACTTGAACATCATATTCATCTGCTACTGCAAGACAAGTATCTATGGCTTTAGGAGTGCTTCCCCAATCTTCATGAAGCTTAAGTCCAAGAGCACCAGCTTCCACTTGCTCTCTTAAGGCGTCTAAAGAAGAAGAGTTTCCTTTTCCTAAAAAACCAAGGTTCATAGGAAATTCTTCTGCTGCTTCAAGCATTCTTTCTATATAAAAAGCTCCTGGAGTGCAGGTAGTAGCATTAGTTCCGTCAGCTGGACCTGTGCCTCCACCAATCATTGTAGTTATACCGCTGTACAGAGCAGTTTCAATCTGCTGAGGAGATATAAAGTGGATATGAGTATCTATTCCACCAGCAGTTAATATCATTCCCTCTCCAGCTATAGCTTCGGTGGATGCCCCTACTATCATATTTTCATCAACATTATCCATTACATCAGGATTTCCAGCTTTACCTATACCTACAATCTTTCCATCCTTTATCCCTATGTCCGCCTTAAATATTCCTGTATAATCCAATACTAAAGCATTAGTTATAACTAAATCCAGTACACCTTCTGCTCTTTTATCTAATGCTGACTGTCCCATACCATCCCTTAGAGTTTTGCCTCCGCCAAACTTACACTCATCGCCATAAGTTGTATAATCCTTCTCTACTTCTATGATTATATCTGTATCAGCAAGTCTTACCCTGTCTCCAGTGGTTGGTCCATACATATTAGCATAGTCTCTAGCCTTTATTCTAAAGCTCATATTACTTCACCCCTTTAAAAGAGCTTTCTCTTGCTCTATTCAAACTATCCTCTTTATTAGCTTCATCAGTAGCTCCAGAAGTCAATCCATTAAGTCCATATACCAGCTTCTTACCACCGATTTCAACTAATTGGATTTCTTTTTCTTCACCCGGTTCAAAACGTACTGCAGTACCTGATGCTATATCAAGCCTCATACCAAAAGCTTCAGCTCTATCAAATTGAATACACTTATTCACCTCAAAGAAATGAAAATGTGAGCCTACCTGAACTGGTCTATCTCCAGTATTGGAAACAACTAAAGTCTTAGTTTTTCTTCCTTCGTTGCATATAATATCTCTATCTTTAACTATTATTTCACCTGGTTTCATTTTAACACCTACCTTATTGGATTATGGACAGTGACTAGTTTTGTGCCGTCTGGAAAGGTTGCTTCTATTTGAACTTCATCAATCATTTCAGCTATTCCCTCCATCACATCCTCTTCCTTTAATATCTTTGTTCCAAGGTTCATAAGCTCTGTTACAGTTTTCCCATCTCTCGCTGCTTCCATAAGCTCAGAACATATAAGAGCAACTGCTTCAGGATAATTAAGCTTTAAGCCTCTATCCTTACGTTTTCTTGCAAGCTCTCCTGCATAGTGAAGCATTAGCTTTTCCATCTCTCTAGGAGTAAAATACATAAAAACACCTTCCCTTTCGAAATAATAAAAAAAGGCATCTCTATTAAGAGATACCTCATTGTATCAATATTCTATATTTGTTTTGTTTATGTGGAATATTTTTCTTATGGCAATATTATACCCTCACTACTAAATTACTACAATTATTTTTTTACTTAGCATATCTTCATTTCCGGATATTTATGTATATATATCTGAGAATTCAATTTTTATCTTTTCTACGTTAGACAGACTACCTTCTATACTTGCTTTTTGCTTTTTTTCAACCTGCTTTATAGGAAGTTCAATTATGAATTCGCTGCCTTTTCCAAGTTCACTTTTTACAGATATTCTGCCCTCATGGAGTTCAACTAGAGATTTCACTAATGACAAGCCAATTCCGCTACCTTCTGCTCTTCTTCTTAGTGTACTGTCTACCTGCACAAATCTATCAAATATTTTATCCTGCATCTCTTTTGGAATACCTATACCGTTATCCTTTACTGAAACCACTATACAATCATCTTTATCATAAATATTAATCATTATAAAGCCTCCAGCTTCTGTAAACTTAATTGAATTAGATAACAGATTGAGTAATATTCTTTCAATCTTATCATGATCAAAGGCCATATACTTTTCTTCTACCTCTGTATCAAATATAATTTCTATATTTTTCAGATTTGTATATTCAACAATGGACATTGAAATATCTTCAATAACTCTTATAATGTCGTCATTTGATAAATCTAAAGTGAGATTTTCTACTTCAATCTTATTTATATCAATAAAATTATTTATTAATCTAAGAAGCCTAAAGCTGTTTTGTTTTAATATTTTTAGATATTTCTTAAAGGCATCGTTTTCTATAACTTGTATTTCCATTAATTGAACACAACCAAGAATAATATTTAAAGGTGTTTTAAGCTCATGTGACATAGTAGCCATAAAGTTCGCCTTTAAATTACTGTATTCCTCTACCTCATTAATTTTTTGATTATAGCCTTCTGTGATTTGATTAAAGGCATCTACAACCTCTTCATATTCATCTACCCTATTACTATCAACCTTGTAATTTTTATCTTTGTAAAGAGCCTTATTGGTTGCATCCTTTATCTTGTTGATTGAGTATATATGCTGTCTTCCAATAAGAAAAGCTATTATAAACGAAACAATATATACTAGTATTAATGCCATTAAGTCATTCTTTACTCGTTTTATCTCACTCCCTGTTATCTCCGATATAGGTGATGTTGCATAACAACTCCAGCCAATATCTTTAATCGGATAATCTACCCCCACTTGCTTTGTGCCATCTAAGTCTGATATTTTATAACTATATCTAGAAACCTCTCCCTTAAGTGCCTTCCATGCATTGGAGTTTTGTGGAATCATTCTTTGTTCATAGGATAACCACTTGCTGTCATTTGCATAAACAATTCTGCCATTCTTATCTATCAATCCATATTTACTTGACTTTCCTGTTCTTGTTGCAGGCAGTACACTATCTAATCTTTTTATATCAATATTGCTTATAATAATTCCTTGTAATTCACCGTTAACTCTTATAGCTCTTGCCACTGGAATTATTAAATCATATCCATTTGATGCATATCTTAAATCTCCAATTACTTTATCTTTTCCTTGCATTATAGCTTGTACATAATCTCTATCTGATATATTTTTCCCTCTAACCCCAGCACTTGTACTTGTTACAACATCACCATTTGGTTTTAGCCAGGTATAGCTAAATATACCGTTATCATAAGGAAGCACAGCATTCATAAATTGTTCTACATCACTCTGTGTCCACTCTTTGTTTAAAGCCATGGAAAGTCCAATTGAGTATTGATTTGTCCATACCTTAGTAATATAGTTTGTAAATGAGCTACTTATGGCTTCGCAATAGTCTTGACTTGAATTCAATTCTTGATTAATACTTGAAGTAAAATTACTTTTTATTTCATATACTACTAGGAAGGTTAATGGTATAAGTGTAATAAAAATTAATATAAATAATTTTCTTCTCATACCAATAAGTCTATGTTTACGCTTTTTCATAATCTGACTCCTTTTCACCTTTTAATCCATTAGAAAAGCCCAGCCTTAATTTTATAGCATTGTTGTCTTTTTAAGCCTCCATAACCTAAATTATATTTTCATTTTACATAATTAGCAATATTATTGTATAATTGTAAATATTTTTCACACAAAAAAATGTAATATGACAGAAAGACCTTAGAAAAAAAGTATGGTGGAGATTTAAAGAACTTATTTAAAGATGAAGCCTCATTAGATAGCTTTTTAAAAAGTTAAGTGAGATTATCTAAGAAAAATAACAAACTCCCTTTATGTACAAAATAATCTATATGATTTATAATAAAATCAATTTACATTCGAAGTATAGACTAACTGTTGATTAAGCATTTATATACTATATGAAAGGATTGATAAAAATGGCTGAAGTAACAATGTGTCAAAGCTGTGGTTTACCATTTAACGAAGAACATAAACATTTTATAGCAATAGAACCAAACGGTAATAAAAGCATCTACTGCACCAATTGTTATAAAGACGGAAAATTTATAGACCCAAATATATCAATGAAAGAAATGATTGATCTAATTGTGCCTATTTTGGGAAAAGCAATAGGCGAAGAAGAAGCAAGAAAAGAAATGACAAATTTATTACCAACTCTTAAACGTTGGAAATAAGCATACTCTGCATAAAACTTAATACACAATATTTATATATAAAAACAGAAGAAGCCTGATCATTAAAGGCTTCTTTTAATATTGCTATTATACTTAAATTTTATTATAAATTTTTAAAGAAATATTATTTCTCGTCTTCTAACTGTTCAACTATGAATCTATCAAACTCGATATCTTCAATGAAGTTATCTTCATTAAAGGTAGTCTTTCTTCTTCTATTGTACTCTCTTGTGTTAGTGTCTAACCAATAAGGCTTTGAAATATCAAACTTGTCACAAAGTTCATTTATACATTCTTTTACAGCTACTTCAAAGTTATCTTCATTATCAGATGTAGCCACATCATCCATAATTATTTTATTATTTTTAATCACTTTTCCCCATATTCTTATCATAACACCTGTCCTCCAACTATTCATCAGTACTGCTATATTATAAAGTGTACGTTATCATTTTAATAATATATTTCATTTTGTTCTTTAATTTAGAATATCAATTTACCCCTGTCTTAAGATCCTTCGGCATAACCTTTCAAACAAGTACAAATTAATTTTTCTAATGCAATCATATACTAAGTTTTTCTTAGGATTATACTCTAATATATTAATATTATCAATACGGTAAAATTGATAATACTTTCCTTCCACTTCCATATCTAAATTTTTACCAACACCATTTTACTTTTTAGTAATCGAAGAAGTTTAAATAATTTTATATAAATTATCTTATAATCCATTCTTTCACTTACAATTTTTTATTCAAAGTCTAATAACTAAATTATTCCACATTACTGTACAATTCCTTTCAAGTTAAAAAATTCCCTACCGATAATAGAAACACAACTATACGATTAGGGGGAATACAGATGAGAAAAAAGTCAGGAAAGAAAACTAAAGGCTTAGCTATAAAGACAAAGCTTACTTTAGTAATGGTCTTATTATTAAGTATACCTGTACTGGCATTAGGGATAGCCAGTTATTACGTAGCAAGAATACAGCTTGAAAACAGTGGAAAAGTTATATTAAAAAACAGTGTAGAAATGACATTACAAATAATTGATCAAAATCAGAAACTTGTGGATGAAGGTAAGTTAACTCTTGATGAAGCTCAAGAAAAAGTTAGAGAATATATGCTTAGTAAAAAACAATCAGATGGCACACGCTCTATTAATAAAAATTTAAGTTTAGGACAAAGTGGTTACTTACTTGCTTATACACAAGATGGGGTTGAAGCAGTCCATCCTACTTTGGAAGGTAAAAATGTATTAGAATCAAAAGATAAGAAAAATGGTTCCCTATTTGTTAAGGACCAAATTAAAATAGCTAATGCTGGTGGAGGATATTTAACCTATTGGTGGACACTTCCTAACTCAGATAAAGTTGCAAATAAAATAACTTATCAAAAAACCGATACTCATTGGGGATGGGTAGTATGTGCAGGAACTTACATGAATGATTTTAATAGTGGTTCGAATAATATTCTTATTACTACTCTTATAGTGTTATTAGTAGTGCTTATTTTAGGTTCTGCGGTAATTATTCTGTTTGCCAAACACATATCTAATCCTATTAAACAGATTAGTAACGCTGTAGATGTGGTAGCTTCAGGTGATTTAAGCATTGAAAAAGTGGAAATAAAAAGTAAAGATGAAATTGGCAATCTAAACGATTCCTTCAACATTATGGTTAAGAATATTAATGAATTTATTGGTTCAGTAAAAGATTCTGTTAATGTTGTTTTTGACTCTTCTAAATTATTAGATGATATTGTTTATGAAAATACAGCTTCAATAACCGAAGTTGCATCATCCGTTGATGAAATTGCTAAAGGCTCAAATCAACAGGCCAGAGAAACTGAAAATGGAGTTACTAAAATAAAAAATTTATCAGACAAAATTGATTTAGTGACAAAGCTTACTATAGAAACCAACGAGGTTGCCGTTGAAACTGCTAACATAAGCAATAAAGGACTACAAGCAATTGAATTACTTTCTAAAAAATCAGATGAAAACAACCAAGCTACTGAAAAGACAAGTGACATAATTATGGAAGTTGATAGAACTTCTGTAGAAATCGGATCTATTACTGAAGCCATAAGCCAAATTTCAGAGCAAACAAATCTATTATCTTTAAATGCTGCCATAGAAGCTGCAAGAGCTGGCGAGCAAGGAAAAGGCTTTGCTGTAGTTGCTGAAGAAGTTAGAAAGTTAGCTTCACAATCTTCAATATCCGCTGCAAAAGTTAAAGAATTAATTCTTGGAATACAAGATAAATCAAAGGCTGCCGTAAAAGCTATGGAAAATGGAAAGATAATAGCAAAAGAACAAACTAACTCTGTTATAGAGGCTAAAGATATCTTTATTGAAATACTACATTCTATAGAAAAGATTACAAACGACATGAAGAATTTAAAAACTTACAGTATTGAGATGGATAAAGAAAAAAATGAAATAGTTGAAGTTTTAGAAGTTCTTTCAGCCTCAACAGAAGAGAATTCTGCTGCAACTGAGCAAATTTCAGCTACAACTGAACAGCAATTAGCAAATGTAAACCAAATAGCTCAGTATACCCAAGACTTAAATAAATTAGCTGAGAAACTTAGACAATCAGTTAATACCTTTAAAATTTAAAGTAAAGAAGCATTTTCTTCATCAGAGGAAAATGCTTTTTTTAACTCAAATTTTAAAATTATTAATATAGTTATATTTCAACTAATCTATAATAACAATTTTATAACAAATAGAGTTAATCTTTGCGAATTATATGTTGATTGATATATAAAAAAACAAATTTACTAATTTCAATAAGTATATTATAATAAATAAAGATTAAGGTATTATCAAAAAGCATTGCAAAATCGTTACATTAATAACAAAATAATAACTTTTGATAATATTAAATATTTAAAAGGAGGACAACATATGAAAAAGAAGCTAAGTTTCAATCAAAACTTGCTGATAGGCTCATTATTATTCGGACTATTCTTTGGTGCTGGTAACTTAATATTCCCAGTTCAAATGGGACAACAAGCTGGAAATCATGCTTTTACTGCTACTATTGGATTTTTAATAACTGGTGTAGGACTACCTATTCTTGGTATCATTGCTTCAGCTCTTTCAAAAAGCGAAAGCTTGTTTGATATGGCAAGACCAGTTAGTTCAAAATATTCAACAATATTTACATGTTTATTGTACTTAACAATCGGTCCATTATTTGCAATTCCTCGTACTGCTACAGTGGCATTTGAGGTAGGAATCCATCCATTTATTTCTGATGAATATTTAAAACTAGGACTTATTATTTTCTCATTTATATTTTTTGCAGTCACTATTTATTTTTCATTAAAACCAGGTCAGATTTTAGATTGGGTAGGTAGATACCTTACTCCTATTTTCTTGGTATTATTATCGGTTTTATTAATAGCTACCTTCATGAATCCTATGGGACATGCAAGTGACTTTGTAGCTCAAGGCAATTACGTAGCTCAGCCATTATTTACTGGTTTATTAGATGGATACAACACAATGGACGCCTTGGCTTCAGTAGCCTTTTCTATAATTATTATTTCTAATATTCAAAAACTAGGTGTTAAAGATTCTAATTCAATTGCTGTTGAAACCAGTAAGTCAGGCTTAGTTAGTGTTGCTGGTATGGCTATCATATACGCTTCCTTAGCTTATATGGGTGCTACAAGTTTAGGTAGTGTAAGTCGTGCAGATAACGGCGGTGCTATACTATCAATGGTTAGCAATCATTATTTTGGTGTTGTTGGGCAAGTATTATTAGCTGCTATTGTAGGAGTTGCCTGTGTAAAGACAGCTATTGGTTTAATAACCTCATGTGCTGAAATGTTTAGTGAGATGTTCCCAAAAACAGTTTCTTATAAGAAATACGCTATTGCTTTTACACTTTTCTCATTTGTAATTGCTAACTTTGGGTTGAGTAATCTTATAAAATTCTCTATCCCAGTGTTAATGTTCCTTTATCCATTAGTAATCACTTTAATTTTGTTATCTCTATTAGCTCCATTCATCAATAAGCAAAGTGATATATACAAATGGACCACTGGATTAACAGTTGTTGCAGCCTTCTTTGATCTTCTAAAAGCACTTCCACAGCCTCTTGCTGGAAATGCTGTAATTACTCAGCTTGTTAGCTTTGCTGCTTCTCATCTACCAGGATATAATTACGGATTTGGCTGGGTTATACCTGCACTTTGCGGATTTATCATTGGTTTAATTGTCTGGTGTGTTCGTGGAAAGAAAGTAAGTGCTGCATAAAGAAACTGTATAAAGATGAACCACTTCAATCCGAAATCTATCTTCAAAACTCCTCTGGGTTCTGAGAGGAGAATTTGAAAATATAAGTTTAATTATGAAGTGGTTCATATATAGATAATTATCACTTCCATAGAATTTTAACTGCTTTTTAGATTTTCTGCACAGGAGCTTCTAAACACAGATAACTTTTATGGAAGTGATTTTTTAAATTTTGGTGCTGTTAAAGCACCGTGTTGAAATTAAACATATCTTTAATTTTAATGCTGTACGTCTTTCTTACCGGATAATCTTATAGTAATATATTTACATACAACTGTCATAGTCAAAAATAGAATAAAAGAATAGGTATGTTTCCACGCAAGTGGTTCATAAATATTGATCCAAATTGCTATAGGTTCCTCAATATAAGCTCCTATAGCAGATAATACTATATTAGCCGTTATGAAGGCTTTCCAGTTTGAATTATATTGGAATATCAGCATAGATACGATAGGAATAAAAACTAAATCATGTACTAAGAAAATTCCCACTGGAAGCATTCTTATTGGATATCTCCATAAAACAAAATTAACACCTACTACATCCATAACTGTAGCCATTAGACTAATCATAAGTCCATAGGTTAAAATCTCAAAACTTCTTTTTCTATCTAGTAACTTATATAATAAAAAAATTGGGATAATTAAATATATAAATTTTATCCACCATTGCCAAGTAAATAGTTCGTAATTATACCAATGCTGAAGCGACAAGTCAAACTCTGTCTGTTTTAGTTCAAGTATTTTTTCATGTAATGACTCCCTGCTAGAATTCATATACTTTCTCCTATTTTTAATTATTTTTCCAGGCCCCATCTTATAAATATTATTCCCTTGATTAATATAATTTATATAAAGGAGTGATACAAATTGTCATTAACATCTATAGTTCTTAATTTAATGTTCAAAAAGGGAGACGCATTAAGAGATAAAGGACTTACTACTCCTAAAAGCATCAAAAGGCATGTAAATATAAATTATTATGGAGACACGACTGAAGAACACTTGCTTGACGTATATAATCCATTAGAGAACGAAAAACCTCTACCAGTAATAATTTCAATTCATGGTGGAGGCTGGGTTTACGGAAATAAGGACACCTATCAGTTTTACTGTATGAATTTAGCTAACTACGGATTTAATGTAATAAATTTTAGCTATCGCCTTGCTCCAAAATATAAATTTCCTGCTGCTCTAGAGGATGTGAATGCAGTCTTTCATTGGGTAAAAGAAAATGCTGAGGAGTTTAACTTTGAGCTTAACAATTTGTTCGTTGTCGGTGATTCAGCTGGTGCTCAGCTTGCAAGCCAATATGCCGCTATAACTACCAACTGTGAGTATGCGAAACTCTTTAGCTTAAAAACTCCTGATATCAAAATAAAAGCGATGGGATTAAACTGTGGCATATATGATCCTCTTGATAGATTAAAAAATATAGACAATATCTTAATAAATAGATTTATTAAAAATTTACTAAGAGATTATCTAGGTAAAGATGTTTATGAATATGAACGAGAAATGGATTTTCAATCAAATATTACGCCTTCATATCCCCCATCTTTTATCTCATGTAGTATTAATGATATATTGATAGGTTGCAAACCTGTGTTGCTTGATAAATTAAAGGCTTTAGGTATTACTCATATTTACAAAGAATACGGTCATAATGACAAGTATGCTAACCATGTATTTCATCTTAATATAAGAAATGCTGAGGCAATAAAGCTGAATGATGCTCAAGTAGCATTTTTTCTTAGGTTTACCGATAATTAAAAGCATAATCGTTGGTTGTGTTTAAAAACTGTACTAAAATTATGGTTTTTTATAATTTATTTTTCTAAAACAGCTCTTTGCCTATATTGATAAGGCGAACAGTCATAATATTTCTTAAAGGTTCTTTAAAAGTGATCACTGGAATTATACCCAATAAGCTCTGAAATCTTTTCTATAGTCATATTGGCGTTCTTTAAATATTCACAGGCATCGGACATTTTTAATCCTGTTATTAGTTTCATAAATCTTAATCCTGTATTCTTTTTAATTAAAAAGCTCATATATGCTTCGCTATAATGAAAAACTTTGGATAATGAGTCCAAAGTTAAACTAATGTACTTTTAGGCACGGTAATATAAATAAAAAATAAGAAACAAAGATTCTTTCTCAAAGGACCTTTGCTTCTTATTTTTTATGCATTCTTTATTAGAGTAATATGATACAATTAAAACTTATTTGTTTGTTCCTTTTTATATTTATTCAACCTTTCATTGAGCTGTTTTGCTTGTGCATGTCCGTCTATATACATCATTGCATAAACAACTACTTTAACAGCAAAAATTATAATTATATATAATAGAATGTTATTACTATCAACGGCTTTATTTGGACTAAATAGCCATAACCAAACAAATATAATAACATCTGCAAGTGTAGAAAAAATGAACAAATTAAAATTTTGAGTCTTTTTATCTAAATCATACTTATTTACAAAGGCAAACTTGAAAAATACATATGCTGAACTCAATAATATAACTTGCCAAAGTAGCGAGGTTTCAATTACTGCAATAGAGTTACTACTGAAATAAATTGTGACAACAATCATCAAGAACCCAAAAGCTTTAAAAAAATCTTTCAACATAAATTTCAAATACTCATTAATTTTCATAATACATCCTCCTTATAACCCTAATTCTTTTTTTAGTATTGGAACATATTGTCTGGAAATATATACCTTTTCTCCATTTTGTAATAAGGCTTCAAATCTACCATAAAAAATTGGACTTACAGATTCTATTTTTGCGATATTTAGGATAGTGGATTTTGATGCTCTAAAAAATCCAAGATTCTCATATTCTGTCTCAATTTCATAAAGCCTAAGCCTAGATTCGAAAACCTTTTCTTCACAATAAATGAATACTTTATTGTCTACTGATTCGAAATAAAAAACATCTTTAGGATTTATTACATGCATTTGTAATCCTGTAAGCCCAATAATCTTTTTAGAAGAGGCTTTAATATAATGAATCATCTGCAATAACGATTCATCAAGTTCATTGCATCTTACTATTATTTCAGGCTCATTTCCGTCAGGAATATTTTCAATAGTAACTTTCAATTGGCTTCCCCCCTCACTTCTCTTTCTATGTTTTCAGTATATGTTAGTAGCTCTCTACATTCAACACCCTATATAGTAAGCTACAGTTTTTGAGAAGTAAGTTGCTTCATCGGAAGGATATGCTGCATAGTAATATATATTTTGTCATGCAAATGATGAAGTTTTATATGAGAATATTAAGTTGGAACAATTTTATAACTAAATAAAAAAATAATAGTTTACATTAAAATAACCTATGATTTTAAAGCAAATCATAGGTTATGCATACTGGCTTATTTTCTCTAGGATCTTTTACAATCTCCGCATCAATATTAAATAATACTTTAAGGTTCTCTTTAGTCATAACTTCATCTGGATTTCCATCACAAACGATGTTTCCTTCTTTTACTCCAACCATATAATCAGCAAATCTAGCTGCATTGTTAAGCTCATGGATTACCATAACTATGGTTCTATTTTGCTTTTCATTTAAATCCTTTAGAAGTTCTAATATCTCCAACTGATGAGCTAAATCCAAGTAAGTTGTTGGTTCATCAAGTAATAGAATATCAGTCTGCTGAGCTAAAGCCATTGAGATCCACACTCTTTGTCTTTGTCCTCCAGATAAAGCTTCTATTGGTCTAGACTTAAATTCTTTCATTCCTGTAACTTCTAAAGCCCAATCAATAATTTCTCTATCTTCCTTTTGAATCTTTCCAAAACCACTTTGATGAGGAAATCTTCCGTAAGCAACAAGTTCTTCTACAAGCAGCCCATTTGGTGCTTGAGGACTTTGTGGAAGTACAGCCATAACCTTTGCTATTTCTTTAGAATCCTGCTTTTTTATATCTTTTCCATCTATATAAATGGCACCACTTTTAGGTTCTAAGATTCTAGCCAGGGTTTTTAAAATAGTTGATTTACCACAACCGTTAGCTCCTATTATAGTTGTTATCTTTCCTTTAGGTATATTTAGATTTAACCCTTTAACTATATCTAAATTACCATAAGATATATCTAGATTTTCTGTATTTATAATATTCATATTTATGTTACTCATAATTACCCTCCAGCAATATATACATTAACTTTTAGCATCTATCTCATTAAAATTTTTAGAAACTTTTTATAGTCCATATGATTAACCACTTAATTTCATCACGGTACTTTAACATCGCCTATTGCTTAAGCATTAGGTATACGAAATAAGGAACTCCTATAATTGATAACACTATTCCTACAGGTATCTCTGCAGGTGCTAGTAAGTTTTTAGCTACTATATCCGAAACTAAAAATAGAAAAATACTTATAAGTGCTGATGTTGGTATCAAAACCTTATGCTTTGGACCAACTAATCTTCTTGCAATATGTGGTGAAATTAACCCTAAGAAAGAAATTGTACCTGAAACTGCAGTGGCTGCTCCAGCTAAAGCTACAGAAAAAAATAGCAGTTTTCTTCTTTCTTTTTCTACCTTTACACCAAGTCCAGTTGATAGCTCATCACCTAAATTAAGTACATCAAGATATCTTGCTTTATATAGTGTAAGTACTAAAAATATAACTATCCATGGAAGTGTCGCAATTACATATTTCCAGTTTGCTCCCCATATACTTCCTGAGATCCATACCATAACTCTATTGAACTCTTGAGTAGTAAACTTAAGCTGGAATATTATAAGCATTGCAGTAAATGCAGAGTTTATACCTATTCCAACCAATATAAGCCTAGATGGATTTATCCCTTTTTTCCATGCCAAGGAATATATCAAGATTGCAGCTATGAAAGCTCCAGAAAGAGCCAAAATTGGCATTGTATATATAGTTATATCACTGATAACAGCGTAGGTATTTCCGCTAGTAAAATATATATATACTACTACTGCAAGTGAAGCACCTGAACCAATTCCTATTATTCCTGGATCAGCCAAATCATTTTTAGTTATCCCTTGTAAGATGGTTCCTGAAGTTGATAAGCCTATAGCTACTAAAACAGCAATTATTATTCTAGGTAGTCTGAGAGTAAATAATACCAATTCATCTTTTCTTGTTCCTTGTCCTATAAGGGTTTTCAAAACATCTATTGGCTTTATAGACAAAGAGCCCATGTTTAGACTTACTATAAAACTGATTATTATAAGTGCAGTTAATATAATTGATATATATTTAAATCTTTTATTTCCACTTAACATGTTCATTAAAGCTTATCCCCCTTTCTTACAAGGTATATAAAGAACGGTACCCCTATTAATGCTATCAGTGAGCCTATAGGAGTTTCATAAGGCTGATTTATCATCCTTGCAGCTATATCACAATAAACCACAAGTGCAGCCCCTACTACAAGCGAACATGGAATTATGTATCTATAATCCGGACCAACTAATCCTTTAACTATTTGTGGTACTATAAGACCTACAAAGGCTACATTACCAGCAACTGATACGGAGGCACCACAAAGCATAATCACTATAACGATACCTATAAATCTTATTAAATTTGTCTTTTGTCCAAGTCCTATAGCTATTTCTTCGCCTAAACTTAAAATAGTTATTTTGGGTGACAATATAATTGCGAAAACAACTCCTACTAAGCCAACCATTCCAAGAAGCTTTACTCCCTGCCATTTAGCTGTTGTAAGTCCACCTGCAATCCAAAAACTCAATTGCTGTGATAAATTAAAATACATAGCAATAGCAGTTGCCAAAGATATTAGAAGAGTTCCTATGGCAGTTCCTGCTAATGCAAGCTTTACTGGATCAGTTCCCTTAATTGATCTAGAACTTAAAAAATACACTAATATCCCACTAATACTCGCTCCAGCAAAAGCAAATATCATAAGCCCAAAGCTTCCAATGTTAAGCTGCATAGAAAATGCAATTGCGATTGTAAAGGTAGCTCCTTGCGTTATTCCCATAATTGAAGGCTCTGCTATAGGATTTCTTGTAATCCCCTGCATTACAGCCCCTGAAACAGCTAAAAAACCTCCAACTAATGCTGCTGCAATAGCTCTTGGCATTCTTAAATCTCTAATTATTTGATTATCGACATTGTCTTTAGAGTAAAAAATACTATTGAAAACTGTATCCAAACTAATATGCTTTGCTCCGAGAGACATGGACAATCCTATCCCAAATAATAAAACAGCAGCTCCAATAACTACAATTAATGATGCTACTACAATCCTAGATTTCTTATTTTCCTCATTACCTTTTTCAGCTAAAATCATTGATGTTTTTATCCTCCTCTTAAACAAAGATAAAGTATTATGTACATAGAAATTCTGATGTATCCATCTTTATAAATATCAACTTCTATTTAAAATACATTTGGGCAAAATGTTATAAATGCAATTTAGGATGACTAAAATGTAGTCTTAGCCATCCTAAATTTTATTGTTCTGTTTATATTTATACTGAATTGGTTATTGAAATTATTTACCTGCTAATTTTTCTTTTATTCCATCAAGAAGCTTTTCTTTTCCTATTGGTTGATATCCTTGTACGAAGTAAGGAGCACTTTCTAACTTAGTAACTTTTCCATCCTTAACAGCCTTAAGATTCTTGTATACTGCACTGTTTTGTAAGTCATTCCAATCTGCATCAGTTGCTATTACAATTAGGTAGTCTGCTTGTATTTGTGCTAAACCCTCCATAGTTACAACTGGTAAGCTTATACCTTCTTGTGGAGGAAGATTTGTAGGCTTAGCTAACTTCATATCATCATATAACATTGAACCTATTCCCGCACCTGTTAAAACATAGAACTTTCCTGCACTTGCAAGCACTGTGAAGTATGTAGTTTTATCACCATTCTTCTCAGCTATAGCTTTTCCAACGGCTTGTGCTTTAGCATCATAATCTTTTAACCAAGTTTGAGCTGAAGTTTCTTTTCCTAATACCTTTGCAACATCAGTAAGATTTGTTCTCCAATCATTCTGGTAATCCTTAAGTACAACTACTGGAGCAACTGCCTTTAATTGATCATATATCTTATTTTGTCTTTCGCTCATTATAATTAAATCTGGATTAGTCGCAATAATAGCTTCTACATCCATAGTATCTTTCATCGAATGTCCTACAACCTTAGCACTTCCTAGCTTATCTTTCACGTATTCTGGAACTTCTGTTGTCTTATATGAATCAACATTAGCAGTTGCTACTGGAATATCTCCAAGTATTGCAAGAGCTTCACTTGATCCTGAAACATCAACTATTCTTTTTGGATTTGTTGGTATAGTAACATCACCTTTTACAGTGCTTACTACCTTTGTGTCGCTTTCTTTTTTAGTTTCTTCCTTATTTGTTGATGCACATCCAGCTAATACTCCTACTGAAAGTACTGTAGCTAATAATAAACCTAAAACACTCTTTTTTTTCATTACTATTCCTCCTAGAGTTTTACCTTAAACATATTTTTGTTAGATTAATATCAAACTGTATTACAATGATAATCATTTTCATTTATTACCAAGAATCATTATACCAAAAATGGTTTTTATGTCAATGTAATTATCTTCCTACTTTATAAAGAAATTTTATGCCTATGTATTGTACCTTTGTTTTTTCAATGGTTTAAAAAAATGAAAAAGGTAATTATGCTATATATTTTATATAACATGAATTACCTTTTCTTCAAAATTTATTAAGTTTAACTTTTAACATTGCTCTTGAATAACATAGCAAGATACGTTTAATTTGACTTGATAAATATTTATTTACTTAATCTTGTAAAACTTGCCTTCATGGGGCTTTACTTTAACACTAAGAATTTCACTTGAAAGCTGTGAAGCTTCATGCTGCCATAAATCTCTTATAGTAATCTCTCCAGTTATATCTATTTCCTTAAGAGCTATACTAATCGCTCTCTCTTCCTCAGATAAATTGAATAAGGCCACGTATTTCTCTTCTTTTCTTCCTTTAGCTGTCCATATAGCTTTTTCTTTATCTCTATAAAACTCCTTGTTTGAATTAGAATACTTCAATACCTCTAAAACCTCTTCATTTGTTATAAGCTCTAAGGTCCACTGATCATTATGTGTCATCTCTCCTCCAAACATAAGAGGTGATCTAGCTATAGACCATAAAGTCATTAAAGTCCTCTGCTCTCTCCTTGTAAAGTTAGTCCATTTTCCTTTGCCTTCAAACTGATGCTCTCTAAGACAAATATGTCCAAAAGGAAGCATATCTGCATCTGGCCAATGTGTAGGTCCCATATGTTCATTCCAATTTCCTAAAAGTTCAAATTGCTTATATAGCTGCTCCCAAGTGTCCCAAAAGTCTCCGGAGATTCTCCACATATTTGCATATTTCTTTAAATGTTCTGCTTCTTCTAAAGGCGCTGGTCCAGGTGACAAGCTAAAGACCACCTCTCTACCACAGTTATCTAAAGCATTCTTTATAAGTTCAACTTCTCCTTTTGCATAAGGAAAAGATAGATCATCTACTTTTATATAATCTATTCCCCACTCTGCATACATATTTATTATAGAACTATAGTACTCTTGAGCCCCTTCTTTTGTAGCATCTATTCCATACATATCAGTATTCCATGGACATATAGAATTAATATCTGCAATATCCTTTGCAAACTTATCTGAGCCTAATATTTGAGTATTTTCCTTTACTGCCTGTTTAGGGATGCCTCTCAATATGTGAATACCAAACTTTAATCCCTTGCTGTGAATATAATCGCCTAAAGCCTTAAAGCCTTTTGCATCTTTGGCACTTGGAAATCTATTTACTGAAGGAATCAGTCTCCCATATTGATCCATATCTAAAGGAGCATATGGATGATACTCAGTTGAATCTGCTGTTGGTTCGTACCATTGAATGTCTACCACTACGTATTTCCAACCATATTCCTTTAAATACTTTTCCATATAGTCTATATTTCCTATTACTTCTTCTTCTCTTACACTTGCACCATAGCAATCCCAGCTATTCCATCCCATAGGAGGCGTTAATGCTATATTTTTACTCATCTATAATCTCTCCCTTTTACTATATATTTTCTTAAAATTGCATTATAGAGTTATCAATTAAAAGCACTTGTTCATGTCTATAATCATTGATTAATAGCACAATATTGCTTAAAATATAATTACAAATTTATGTTATCACCTGTGTGTATACGGCACAATTGTAATATAATGCTTTTGGAGGGTAAAATATTGCTATACGGAAATTCTACACAATATCAAAATTCTTTTGGTTTTCACTTTCTAAATTCGCCTAAGAATTCTCTTTATCAATTAAAATCAATAGGTTGGGAGATACGTACCTCAAAGAGCTACAGCTGGGATGGTATGAAGAGAAATGAGGACAATGAACATTGTATCTTTCAATACACTTTATCAGGTTCAGGTGAAATTCGCATTAAAGACAAGATTTATTCACTTAAAAAGGGTGATGCCTTCCTGGTAAAAATCCCAGATAATCATCATTACTACTTACCTGAAAGCAGCGATAAATGGGAATTTATCTATATACATCTATACGGACAAGGTGCCATTAATGAATGCACTGACCTATTAACTTCTTATGGAAATGTGTTTAAGCTATCATCTAATTCTCCAGTTATAGCTTACCTTTGGAAGGTTTATTGGGATGCAGTAAATAACAATATAGAAAATGGATATCAAACTTCTTCCTTTGCATATAATTTTATAATGGATTTACATAGAAGTAAGAATGTATTAGAAAGTAATATAAGCAACAAATACAGCTTAAGCATTGAGAATGTAATAAATTTTATTGAACATAATTTTTCTACTGAACTTACTTTAGATGATTTAGCAAAAGTGGCTACCATGTCTAAATTTCACTTTAATAGAACCTTTAACACTGTAGTTGGTACTACCCCTTGGAATTACCTGACTAAAATAAGACTTGAAAAAGCAGTGGGATTACTGCTTAAAGATAATATATCCATTGATTGTATTGCTAAAAAAGTAGGTTTTTCTGGTGAGAACTACTTCAGTAAAGTATTCCGAAAATATCTTGGTATGTCCCCAGGAAGATTTAGAGAAGAACATTTTGAGATAAATAACTACTCACTTAAACTTTAGATGTACCACCTCATGCTTAAATTTATATTTTCGGATTGAAGTGTTTCATCTTTTTCTATAATTTATCACAATTGAATCACCAATTACTGTGAATTATAATTATTATATATCCTAAAAAAGGGGGGATTTTATGAGAAAAAAGCTAACCTTACGAACTATAGGCATATATATTCTTGCAGCTATTGTAATCGGTTTAATCATATTTTTATTCTTACCTAGAAGCACTAAGAATAAATATGACAAAGAAGCAAATGAAAAACTATTAAATGCAACGCACAAAAGCTATACTCCAATAAATTACTCTACAAATAAAGGCTATAAAGATCGAACCTTTTATGAAATATTCGTAGCATCCTTTAATGACAGTAATGGAGATGGACTCGGTGATCTAAAAGGTGTAGAACAAAAGTTAGATTATCTCCAAAGCTTAGGCATATCGGGAATATGGCTTATGCCTATAAATGAAAGTCCAAGCTACCATGGTTATGATGTATCTGACTATTATAATGTTAGAAAGAAATACGGTACCATGGATGATTTATATAGTCTTATAAACGAAGCTCATAAAAGAGATATTGCGGTATATATGGATTTAGTAATAAACCATACTAGCACTAAAAATCCATGGTTTATTGAATCCCTAAATAACAAAGATAGTAAATACAGAGATTATTATCTTTGGACACAAGATTCTAAAAAACTTGATGAATATTCTAGCATAAACACCATGCCTTGGAGAGCTATAAGCAAGGATAATATTTATTATGGAATATTCGCAGAAGACATGCCTGACTTAAACTATGACAATCCTGAGGTTAGAAAAGAAGTAAAAGATATCGCTAAATACTATCTTGATATAGGGATGGATGGCTTCCGTTTAGATGCTGCTCGCCATATATACGATGGAGAACTAGATAAAAATCTTAAGTGGTGGAAAGAATTTAACAGCTACGTAAAGAGTGTTAATAAAAATGCTTTGCTAGTAGGTGAAGTTTGGGATAAGACAGAAGTGGTTTCTGACTACTTAACAGCATTAGATTCTTGTTTTAATTTTGACTTAAGTACTGATATCGTCAATTCAGTTAAGGATAATAACTTTAAAGATTTAGCTTCTGCATATTCCTTTATGCAATCGGTTGCTCAATCTAAAAACAAAGATTATCTGGACAGTACCTTCTTAGGCAATCATGACATTAACAGAACAATGAGTACTTTAGGTTCAGTAGCTAAATGTAAAACTGCTGCAGCAATACTTCTTACGCTACCAGGTACTCCTTATATCTACTACGGTGAAGAGACGGGAATGACTGGAGTAAAACCGGACGAAAAGATACGGGAACCTTTCATATGGGATGACAAGGATAAATTAAAAAATACAAGCTGGACCTCGGTAAGCAATGACAACAAATCAATAGCTGTCAATATCGAAGAAAAAAATAAAGATTCTCTCTTAAATTTTTATAAAGCTTTCATTAAACTTAGAAATAATAATCCTGTTTTAAGATATGGTAGCTTTGAAGCCTTAAATACTGGTAATTCTAAAGTATTAACTTTCACTAGAATTTATAAGGATGAAACCATAAGTGTATTTATTAATAGCAATGATGATGATCAAACAATAAAGCTATCTCCATTTAAAGGCACCGTACTATACTCCTCAGAAAGCTTAAGCGGTGATATTAATATAAGAAATGAGTTAAAGCTCAAAAAGGGGGAAATTTTAATAATTAAGAATACTAAATAGATATACTACTTTTAGACAAAACTCAAATTATCAAGAAACTTACTAGTACTCCTGATGAGAAAACAATATAGTTTACACAAAAAAATGGGATAGAGCTATCTTTTAAGCTCCATCCCATTTTTCACCTAAATTTTTCTGGATGTTTTACTTTCATAGATAAAATGTGACCACAGTCCGTGCATATTTCTGCAATAACATCTGAGCCTGTGGAAAAAATACTATCAATCGGGTACATTCTTCCCTGTGCCATATGTTTTCCTAAGCCAATTTTATTACTTCCACAAACAGGACATAGCTTTTCACTCATAGAGCCCCTCCTTACATCCTTTTTTAACCCTTAAATAATATAAAATGCTATTTATAGTGAAGATACTATATTCTATTAGTGCAACACCAAATAATACCATATCTATTATAAATATTTCTTCTAAACTTCTTTTTTTCGTCACCATTATATATATCCAAAATGAACTTACTATTGCATAAATTATTATCATAGGCACATACAATATACAATAATAGGTGGCTACCTTTTTTGCATGGCTTATTTTATCAGCGATATCGCTATACATCTTTGGAGCCTCTCCATTTTCGTCATAATCCATGGCCCATATATTCCATTTTTCAGTTCTTGAATTTGAACTAAAGTATAATTTCCATCCAACTTCTTTATTTATTTCAAAATATTCTTTAGTCACTTGCCTTTTAAAGTCTACAGAAAACTTCTTATTTACCGTACTTCCTTTTAGAAAATAGAACTTTCCACCTGTCTTACTTATCTTATATAAATTAAAGCCTCTTTTTTCCATTTTTTCAAGCCACAATTCTAGTTTATCTGGATATGTGACCCATGCAATTTTTCTCTTAACTACACTTTTTTTCTTACCAATATATATTTCATCATCAATATCTTTATAAGCATCATAATTACAAGCAAATTCAATTCCCTCTGCATATTCTATTCTCTTAGTTGATGATTTCACTTTAAAATGTGTATAAGCTAAAAATATACATATACTTAATTGGGCTAGTAAATATAATATTCCTAGTATGTTGAGAGTCTCACTGTAGTTCACTTGTACTTGCTTTAAGCGTAAAATTGATTTAGTAAAGAATCCTAATATTAGTGGAAATAATATAAAAAATCCAAGTGCTGTGCCAGAATAATTTATAAGCTTATTATTTCTTTCAATAACAGAATTTCTGCTTGGCATTATATTTATGTCCTCAGATTCATTGATTAATATCTTCCATCCTTTATGCTGCGAAATTATCCTCCAACCACTGTTATCTAAGCTTTTAGAGATATAATTACTTTGATTATTATCGTATATGATTCTATAGAACACTTTACTCTTTTTTGCCTTTATTAACTTAAATATTCTAAGCCCAAAGTCTACAGACTCTAACTTATAGCCTCTTAAACCCATATCCCGTAACCATTCTTCTGTTTTCTTAATATCATAACTCCAAAAGAGTCTTACTACTTTCTTATCCATTAAATCTCCCCCCTAACTGCCTTGCATTATTATTTAGTTCTTCTAACCTACTAATCTCCAATTTTAAAAGCGACTTTCCAAGTTCCGTTATTTCATATATGGTCTTTCTATCTTCATTAGAGTAAACCATAACTATTTCATCCTTCTCCATCTTACTTAGTGTTCCATATACTGTGCCTGATCCAAGAATTATTCTACCTTTAGTTAGACTCTCAACTTCTTTTATTATTCCATAACCATGCTTTGGCTCATATAAAGACAATAATATATAGAAGGCTGTTTCAGTCATCGGCAGATATTTTTTTATAACTTTTTCTTTTTCCATATAATCCTCTAAGCATCATTTATATTGATGTCTCACCTATAATTAATTTTAGATTTTAAATTATCCCATCAGAACTTGTGAGAGCTTTAAAAATAAATTCAGTATCAAAGTTCTTCATCTTTAATTAATAATCAAAAGCTAATATGTCACAGCGTGACATATTATACTTATACTATATCACACTGTGACATATATTCAAGAATTATTTTCCATATATTCAATAAATTTTAATGTTATACAAGCAATTCATAAAGTAGTATTATATTTATAGATCATGAAAGTAGAGTTATAATAAATTAAACAGCGTTACCAAACTCCTTTCAAACGCGCATTTTGTGCGTAACTTTTTAAAAAGTTTTAATTTTAAAAAGTTATAATTTAAAAAATTTTAATTTATATAAAGTTAAAAAGTTATAGAAATTGGAGGTGCTATTTTGAAAGTATTAGTAACAGGCTTTACCCCTTTTGGAGGAGAAGCTATAAATCCATCCTTTGAAGCAGTAAAGGCTTTACCAGATAAAATTAGCGAAGCTGAAATAATAATTCTTGAAGTGCCAACGGTGTTTCATGAATCAATAGAAATCTTAGATAGAGCCATTGAAATGAATAAGCCTGATATAGTTATTTGTGTAGGTCAAGCAGGCGGAAGATTCGATATAACTGTTGAAAGAGTTGCGATAAATATAGATGATGCACGAATTGCGGACAACAAAGGAAATCAGCCTATTGATGAACCCATATTTTCCGATGGACAGCCAGCTTACTTTGCTAATGTTCCTATAAAGGCAATGGTTAAAAAGATTAGAGAAGCAGGTATTCCCGCTTCGATTTCGAATACAGCTGGAACCTTTGTATGCAATCATATTATGTATGGTTTAATGTATCTTATAGATAAGAAATATTCAAATGTAAGAGGAACTTTTATACATGTTCCATATATTCCTGAGCAAGTAGTTGATAAATATAACGCTCCTTCTATGGAATTGAGTTTGATTACAAAAGCATTGAAATTAGCTATACAGGCAGCTATAGAAAATAATACTGATGCTATAAAGGTCCCACTAGGTACTTTATGTTAGATATATAAGCACTCATTTAAAAATGAGTGCTTACAATCTTATTAAGAAAAGGCTATGTTTAAGAGTATTGTTGAAATTAATTGGTTATAAAGGAGGTGCTATATGAGCGAGCTATTAGAATTAAATGATTTTGTCAGATGGAATGGCTCTAAAAAATCGCTAATCGTTCTTTATTAGTGATTTTTTTACGCATCTGCCTTTTCTGAGCGTACGTGAAGAAATTCTGGCAGGCGATATATTTTTACTTTTTACTTTTTAATCATATAGCATTTTTTATTTTATTAAATTTAAGATATAAATTTTTTATAGAATGCATGGATTTTTAAAAAGTAAAACTGTACTGTTCGAACGTAGTGAGTTTACAGTTTTAGCCATGGAATATGATAAAATCATATTAATTCTTTGCGTAAGCTCATTAAAGCATCGGATTGATAACCACTTAATTTCAACACGGTGCTTTAACATCGCCTAAGAAAAAAGTATTTTAATACACAGCTAATTAGACATTAATCTGTTTCTCTTTTACTGGCAAAAGTAAATCTATTTGAATTGTGCTGTCTTCTGGAGATACCATGTATTTGTTTATATAATTAAGATGCTCCTCCATACACTCTCGTTCTATAACTTCTTCTTTGTAATTCAACTCATATTTATCATTATTTTGTGCACAATTATATAACCTAAACCATTCATCAAAAGCTCCCATTGGAATCATATAAGCGCAATACAGTCCACCTTGAAAATACTTTTTAGTAAATGGTGGTTTCACTTCAAATCCTTCTGGTATAGTAACCCATCTTTCATAGCCGTGATCACTTCCATCCGGAACATTCCCATTGGGATTATTAAACCCGTAATGTCTAAAATCCGGCTTAACTTCATGAAGCCTTGACTCTCTAATAAACTTATTCAGAAGCTTTCCTGTTTCGATTTCTGGTAATCCACCTATACAATGAACACTAGCAACTGTAGCAGGTGGAAGGTATATGATTCTTACATCCTTATCTTGTAATTTGTTTAAATTTTCATTTGCCTTATTTAATTCTTCCATGGATTTTTCTCCTTTAAGATTAATTTTAGAAAGGCTTAAAGGTTCGACAATTTTTAAAATATCCTGATCTTCTAGCAAATCGAAATTGATACCAATTTTTGTACCTTCATTTAACCGTTCAATTAAACTATTTAAGCTATTCTTAATTGTAGCTAAAGCTGCTATCTCGTTATCAATCTCTGAAATGTTCTCTAAGAATATTTCAACTATGTGTGTTTGTTCAGTATTTTGAAAAATAGATTTTATATGCTTTAGAGATATGCGTAATTTTCTCAAAACTATTATCTGTTGCAATCTTCTTACATCTGATTGATCATAAGTACGATACGCATAATCCTCTTTCTTTTTACTTTGCAAAATTCCTATTTGTTCATAATACCTCAAGGTTCTTGTTGAAATATTAAAATTCTTTGATACCTCACTAATTGTCAATAAATTCATTCCTTCAGCTCCTTTCTGACTTAATGATAAAGTACGACACGACGTCAAAGTCAATAGTTTCCAAATCTTAATTAAGCAAAAATTTAAATATATCTTTCCTCGCAGAATACAACTTCTAATTTGTATTATATAAAATTTTTCCAACTAGTTGCAATCTATTACACGATGCAAATATGCCATCTTATATATAAATTAGAACAATTTGTTAATTAAGTAAAAACATCCTTGACTTACATAGAAGTTCTAGGTAAGCTATATACATAGAACTTCTATGTAAGGAGGTGCAATTTTGCTATCAAAAGATTTAACTGCAGCATCAACGAGACCACTTATACTTTCATTTTTAGCTAAACAGGAAAGCTATGGTTATGAAATAATAAAAAACATTCAAGAGTTATCGAATAATGAAATAGTCTGGAAGGATGGAACTCTTTATCCTGTTCTAAAAAAGTTATGTGAAAGTGATTTAGTTGAATCTGAATGGAAAACTGTAGACGGAAGAAAAAGAAAATATTATAGAATAACAAAAGCTGGCTTAAAAGCCTTAGAAAGCGAAAAGCTTCAATGGCAGGTAGTAAATGATACTTTGAATAATATGTGGGGGGATTCTATATGTTTCAATTAGAAAAATCATTATCAGACTGGAAGAAAAGGCTAGCGGCAAGTAATTCACTAACTAGTTCTGATATTGAAGAACTAGAAAGTCATCTACTAGATGAAATAGACGCGCTTAAGAAAAAGACCCTAACTGAAGAAGAAGCTTTTTATATTGCTTGCAGTAGAATAGGATCAGTGGATCTCCTTACAAGCGAATACAGCATAGTTAATTCAAACTTTTTATGGATAAAGAAATTCCTTTGGCTCATTAGTGGATATTTAATAATACGCTTTTCAGAAAAACTAATAACAACTTTATCAATTTTTATTACTACCACATTCTTTAAAAGAATTGATTTACATGCTCATGAACTTACCTACATAAGTTTTGCTATTAATATTCTTTTATCAATAACAATATTATGTATTTTATTCCTACCGAAGATTAGAGGAATTGCATACTTTCAAGCAAAGTTTAACTACCTACTTGTATATAAAAAATGGCTACTAGTAATAGTATTTATTATATTCGTCTTTATGAATACAATGGGATTTTCATATATAAGCCTTCCTATGATTAGAGAATCAGTGATGTCTCAGCAGTATGGTTATATATCAACAGGAAATCAATATTCCACTTTTATCTGGACTACTACTTTATGCTTATTATTTATTTTATTATCTTTTAGAAGTTATAAGAAGCAGATTAATTAGATGTTGATTTTTAATATAAAATTATTGAAAAACGATAAGGAACACTATATACTTTATACCATACATTGGAAATAAATTGTTATATGTAGATATGGAGGATATATTATATGCGCAAACTTTTTCTAGGCATTATTCTTATACTGATACTTTTACAATCAATAGTTTTATATTTGTTTTTCAGTGATAAACTTTCGCTGTATCCAAATAACTTAGTAGAAATAACTTGGCTCTGCATATCTTCATTATCTATTTTATTTGGAGTTTTATTTTTTATAGTAAATAAGAAAGTAAAGGTACCAACCGTAACAATAGCGACTGTTTCATTCTTTGGAATAGTTATGTTTCCATTTATGATTTTTAAGATATGGATTATTGTATTTATTACAATTCTACTGGCATTTGCTTTACATCTTTATACTTACAAAGATAATAAACTTTCTATACTGCCAGTAATATCATCAATTATGGGAATTTATTCACTTGGACTATATTTGCTAATGCACTGGATTGCTTCAATGTAGATAAATTTTTAAAAATTGGATTATATTTTAATGAACTTAGACACATAAGCTTAACTATTGATATCTTTAATTTTAAAAGAGCGAAGTATTCTTAATAATACTACGCTCTCGATCATTAGCTTAGTTGTCTCGTCTAATTGCACTTTTAACCACAAATAATAAGTATCACATTAATGTTATAAATAGTAATTAATAATTTCTATATTTTAAAATTTTTAATATACCGTATATATTTTGAATTTATAAAATATATCGCTTACTTGTCCAAATCAATCTATCTGAGACATTTTAATATGTTCCTGTAGGCCAGTCTCCCATAGTTGTATAACTATTTCCTAAATTACTAATAGAGTTTTTACTAACAACTGGCACAACAAGCATTGAAACTAAAAAAACACCAAGCAAAACTTTTGATAGCTTTTTAAACATTTAATTCTCACCTCATTTAGTTATTATATCAATATTATATTATATATAAACCAACTTTACACCATATTTGTTTAATAATTACACTAAAATATTACACAAATTCTTCAAGTTTATTTAATAATTCTAAAGATTCATTACGCTCTCCTTCAATAGCTGCTACTTGTGCAAGCTTATATATTACATATCCTTGCCCATCTTGTTTCCCATTATCTTCTAGTGTCATGCGAAGTCTATTCATTTTTTCTTTTATAGTATTATAATCATTTTTATACTCTAATACCTTTACTAACTCTCTATATAGTTCAACAAGTGTATGAAAATTTTTATATTCTTCTGCCATATCTATTGCTAACTCAAATAGCATTATACTTTCATCATATATCCCTTGCTTAAAAAGAATTTTACCTTTCCCACCTAAAGTACTTGGCAAAGCTTCCTTATTTATCTTAATTTTTATTCTTTGAGCTTCACTTATATAATGCAGACTATTTTTGTAGTCCTCCACCTCATAATAGTAATCAGCTATACTTTGGTAAAGTAACCCCAAAACAACTTCATCCTTATTACGCACTATGTCAACAAGTTCAAGATATTCTTTAATCGCCTCATCTAACTTTCCAGTCTCAAGAAAAACATTTCCCCTCATAAGCTTAGCGTTATTAATATACACTTCATAAGCTTTATCTTTATTAACTAATATATTTTCTTCAATTATTTTTAAACACTTATCATATTCTTTCATGTGTCCATAAGCTACGGCTAGTGAATGATTAGCTTTAAAATACGCTAACTGATCGTCCACTTCCATAGCATAACAAGATCCCTGACTATAGAAAAATACCGCTTCTTCATAATCACTTCTCATTATCTTACAGTAACCTAGACTATTATAAACTTGAGGTTGCTGTTTATACATTCGTAATTCTTTATATTTCCCCAAAGCATTATTTAGATCTATAAATGCTTTAGAATAATCTTTTTCATTAAGATATATTCGTCCATTAATCTTATATGTATCTGCAAGCAAGTCATCTAAATTAAATCTTTTTTCTATTTCAATAAGTTCCTCTAACTTTTTATGATTTAATTTTTCTTCATCCTTCAACTCATTTTGACAATAATATCTTGCATCTTCCTCTGGCTGTCTGTAAAAATATTCATCATCTATGTCAAGTTTTACTGATATTCTATCTGCAATTTCTTTAAATCTTTCAACTAGTCTTTTAGAGCTAGCTTTACTTACAGATCTTTTTCCACTTTCCATCATGCTAATAAAGGCTCTAGTCATGTTAATACCTTCTAGTTCTGCCTGATTAACTCTAAACTTTTTCCTCATTTGCTTGATTTTATCGCTTGGATTATAAAATTCCAAAATACTCCCCCCATTTACTATCTATACACTTTTTAGATACACTTATTTATCATTATGGTTTTTCCCCAAACATAAAGTTACCCATTAATAGAAATAAATGTTAATCAACAATAATATATTAATTGAATCCAAGGAAAAAAGCAAGGTGTCCATCAAGCTAGTTATCAGCGATTCCTAGCTTTTAATACGTTCTATTTTCTCTCTATTTTTATAAAAACTATAAAAAAACACTCTCTCAATATCTTACGTGGCTTAACCAATAACTTTCTTCACCACAATTTAATTATTAATGTATATTAAGCGATTTTAAGTAACAAATCAAAACCGATACAGTTAATTTGTAGAATTATTACATATTTACCTTATTTTTTGAATAAGAAAAATTTTTACTAAAAAATTTAGGAAAGGTTCAAAAAATCAAACCTTTCCTTCCAAATACTATATATGTTTAAGAATGTTTTGAAATTAATCTATAAGCCCAAACTCCTTCATTGCATTATAGATTCCATCCTCAAGAATGCTTGAAGTCACATAGTTTGCTTCTTTCTTCAGAACATCTACTGCATTTCCCATAGCAATTCCTGTTTTTACTGTTTTAATCATCTCTATATCATTGAAACCATCTCCAAAGGCAAAGGTATCCTCCATATTCATCCCTGTTAATTGTATAAAATGCTCAATAGCATGGGATTTTCCCCAATCTTTAAAGGATACATCTGCAGACATATGTGGTCCATGAGAATTAAAAACAAGTTGATCTTTAAAATATTCAATGCATTTGTTCAAGCTTTCTTCTTTCGAATAAAATATATCTAAGGTATTAACTTTAATCTTATCTATATCCCATTCCTTTAATAAGTAAGGTTCACCAGTGAACATAGAATTGTACTCCTCAACTCTTGCATGGGGCATGTTATAGGCGTAGCCCTCATGAAGACCATTAAAACAACAGCTTATACCTAACTCATCAAAAGACTTTTGTAACTGTTTTACTGTGTCTAAATCAATTAATCTATGATAAACATCCTTACCTTCATGAACTATATGAGTACCATTTCCTGCTATATACCCATCGAACATGTCCTCCCCAAATTCTTGAATGATAAATCTAATCGGTCTCCCACTGCAGACAAAAGCTAAATTACCTCTTTTTCTAAACTCTCTTATAGCTACCTTAGTACTTTCTGGCATTATAACTTCCTTGCCATTAGAGCTAATTAATGTTCCATCTATATCAAAAAACGCTATCTTTCTTTCCAAGTTTCTCACCCCATTTTATCACTAATACTTATCTGCTTAAATTTTGTGCTAAAGTATTGGTAAATCTATATATTTTTATAATTTTAGGCTATTTTAAAAATACTTTCGAAATTAAGTGGTTATACAGGAGATGCTATATGAGCGAGCTATTAGAATTAAATGATTTTGACAGATGTAATGGCTCTAAAAAATCGCTAATCGTTCTTTATTAGTGATTTTTTTACGCATCTGCCTTTTCTGAACGTATGTGAAGAAATTCTGGCAGGCGATATATTTTTACTTTTTACTTTTTACTCAAATAACTTTTTATTTTCTTAAATTTGAGATATGAAATGTTTATAACGAGTATTGATTATTAAAAAGTAAAACTGTACTGTTCGAACGCAGTGAGTTTACAGTTTTAGCCATGGAATATGACAAAATCATTTAATTCTTTGCGAAGGCTCATTAAAGCATAGGATGTATAACCACTTAACTTGTCGAACATTTAAAAAATTACAAACTTTATATGTCTGTAAAATCAATTAGTTTTATATTATTAGCTTCTATATATTTAACTAGCTTTTCACTCTTTAGAGTTACAAGTTCATACGCTCTTTGAGTATTATAACTGCTTAAAGTTAAAAGATCTTTATCTATATAAGCCGGATGAGTCATCAACTCCATCTCATTCAAGTACTTATTTTCTTCTAATATATTTAAAAGAGCTTCTTCACTTATATTTTCCTGTCCGTAGAACCTTTCACAAAAATTGTGAGAATGTATAACACCTTTTGAATCCATATACTTTTCAGCATCTCTTGTAAGCCCTCTCATCGGAACTCCTAACTCTTTAGCAAACTGTACAGCAATTGCAAAGTTTTTAGTTGTTGCACCGTGGTGGAAATCAATATGAGTTGGCTTAAAGCCTGTACTTAAAAATTTATCTATTTGAGCTCTGTACTCTTTTCTTATTTCTTCTTCATCGGCAGCTTCTATTTTTTCGAAACTATGTTCAAAAAATCCTTTTTCATTAACTAAGGTTTTTAATCCTTCACTTAGAGGTTTACCTGCAGTAAGTACTAAATGTATACCTACTTTTAAGTTTTTGTTTTGTCGCATTAACTCTATTCCATGTTCAAAACCAGGTGCATTTGTAAGCATTGAAGTTGAGGTTACAATCCCTTCTTTAAAAGCCTCTAATATTCCTAAATTAACACCTCTTGTAAATCCAAAATCATCTGCATTTATAATTAGTTTCATACAGAATTCCCCCTTATACTCTTATCAATAATTTATTTAATTTAATAGAATCTTAATTTATACATAAAAACTTTTTATAGCACACCTATAAGTATAGATAAGTAAACCTTTCCATTCAACCATTGCTATGTAAATATTTATGTTTTTCAAATTCTGAAAATATCAGTAGTCCTATATTATGGAGTCCTAGTTCAACTATTAATTTATACAAGCCTGAAAATCCCAAGAAGCTAGGATTTTCAAACAAATATAAAGTAAGTTTCGACATAGTAACTCTTCATTAAGGTATATTATTGTAAAACTTAATTAATACTTATAATATCCTTTATATTTATAAAATACCTCAAGAGGTTATAATTTTCTTTACATTAGAAAAGTCACTGAAACAAACTTATTCAGCGACTTTAACCTTTGCTATAATGCTCATATAAACTTTTCAACCTAAACTCTATAAACCTTCTTGACTTTATTATCCATAGATGTATAATAAATCAAATATAATAAACTCATGTTAATCTAAATTATTTTTATATTTAAGAGAGGATTATCTTATGAAAACTAAGCATAATAAAAATGAAAATTCACTAAATACTAAAATTTGTACCATATTAATTTACTTTTTATGGCTCCTGTTAGCAATTGTAATATTAGGCACTTTCTTTCTATGGAATAAAACAAATAGCTTTACATATGTTATCTCTGGAGCATTGGTAGTTATAGGTCTATTTATAAATATCCACCAATTTAAAAAAGTCAAATCAAACAACTAGAAATACTTTAAGAAAACCGCTCCACTATTCATTCCCATAAAATCAGAGCCAATAGCTAGTAAAATAATTTCATCTCCTATTTTAAAATCATTTTTATCTGTGAAATCTTTGAAGTTTCTTATTATATCTACATCCCCAATATGTCCACCAAGATAGTTATTATAAAAATTCTCATCTGGAACCTTATACAACTTATAATAGGTGTTAAAAAAATTATCAGCTATGTTCTGAATTATTATTTTATTAGCATTCTTAAATTTTTCTTCATTTGAAGCAACCAATTTGGCAAATACTCTTCTCATAGCCTCAAAGGTCCCCATTTTGTTCTTTAAATAATTATAGTACGGATCAACTAACTCTGAACTTTTATCAAAATTATAGGCTGCAACGCTCATGCGACCATTAGATGCCGAGGTTGAACCAACTATATTAAATCCTTTTTGATCTATGTCATCTCCAATTAGCATTATGCCTGCTCCATCACCTAATATAGTAAATTCTATAAAGCGCTCTTCATCATTACTCAAAAAATAAGGTGATATTATTAATGAAAATTCACCTTCTATTACATTAAGTGAATTTGCCATTTTTATGGCTTGAATTGTACTTGAACAATCTTGGTTAAGTATCACTACTGTTGCATCATTAAATTCAAATTTCTCTTGAAGGTAATGTGGGACACTTATATTTCCACCATAAATATATTCTTCGTAGCTTGTATAGAAGATTGTTTTTATCTTAGCTTTATCTATATCAAGTTTATCAAGCATTTTTGAAACAAGCTTAGATAACACCTCAACAATTTCATCTTTTCTTCCAACTGCTATACTGTGCAAATCTGTTTCCTTAACATACTTTTCAATACTTTCATAAATATCATTGCCATTACTCGCTTGTCTAAATTGGTTAGAATTAAAAAGTATTTCCTCTGCTGAAACTATATTCTCAGGAATATAATAATCTGAATATAAAATCTTAGCCATTATACACCTCTGCTCCTTTATAACTTTTTATTGATGATTTCGCTGAATTATATATATCTTCCATTAGCTTTATTCTCTCGTAAGATTCATGTATTGGTATACTCTCTCTTCTGCCTTCCACTACATCAACTAAAAACTCAAGCTGGTTTGTATAATAATTGGCAGCATCAAATTGTAATTTTTCTTTATTGCCTGTAGCCTTTTCCTCTATTAAAATATTAATTTTGAAGTTACCAAGACAGGCCCTAAAAAAATCTTTTACTACTACCTTTACCTTTTCAAATTCCAGATGCTGTTCTACTTTATATGGAAGTTCAAAGGAAGCTATAAACCCTGTTTCAAAATCATTTTTATACCTCATCTTTGCTGAGAAAGTAGAATCAATACCATTAGGTCCATTAAAACTAGAGTTACCTTCATAGGAAATCGGATTAAGCCCTATTACCTCCTGTAAAAATTGAAACCAGTAACAGCTTAAGTCATAAAAAGCCCCTCCCCCTCTTTCAGGAAAGTTTCTATAGCTATTAACATTATTACCTTTTGGCACTATGCATGTATAGGTGTTTATCATTTCAAGCCTTCCATACTTATTAGAAGTAATCATCTCTTTTATAGCAGCTTGCCAAGGATGATGTTTTAACATAACACCTTCTAAGAGCTTAATATCTTTTTCTGCTAACTCACTTAGTATCTCATCAAACTCAGCTTTATTTAAACACATAGGCTTTTCCACTAGTATGTGCTTTCCTGCTTTAATGGCTTTTATTATCCATTCTTTATGAAGATCATTTGGAAGAGCTATATAAACACAATTTATAGCTTCACATTTAAGAAGTTCTTCGTAGCTGTCAAAAGCCTTCTCTATACCATACTCTTTAGCATACCTTCTTGCATTCTCTGAGTTTCTGCTTGCAATTCCATAGACTCTAAGTCCTTTAACTTGTTTTGCCGGAGTTATTATGGCCCTAGGCACTATGCTGGAACAGCCTATAATTCCTAGATTTATCACAAAATCACCATCCTAATTTCCATGCAAGTGAAGAAGGTTGCATTTTGAACAAACAGGGGTAAGCTTACTGCTTATAATTTCTCTTACCTTTTTGTATTCCTCACTGTGCCATATTTCAGATACACTTGCATTATTTAAATTACCTATGGTAAACTCTGAGAAAAATTTACAAGAAGACACGGCTCCATTAGGATAAATATCCATTCTAGTTGACACCGCAAGACAACTTCTCTTTTGAAGATTCTCCACTTCTGTTCCTAATATAAAATCATCTACATCCTTCATATCTAAATCAGGTTGAAATCTTACTCTTATATCCCAAACTCTGCTGTTTATCTTTTCTATCTGTTGCTTAAGAATCTCTATATTTTCTGGTGAAACCTTATAAGTAAAGGAATGCCAGCTTTTATCCTTCTTATTATCGTCTATCCACGAGAAATTTTCGTTAAAATAGTTATCCATATTGCAAGCAGTTTCTTCTGCTATATACCAAGGATAACAAAGCATTAACATATCTACTCCCATTTGTTCAAAGAATTCAACTAGCTCATATAGTTTAGGTATGACGCTGTCGTTGATCACAGTATGAATAGAAATCTTCCCTTTATAAACACATTTTTTCTTTAAGTCTAGTAAGGTATTTAAGCTCTCCATAGTCTTATTGAAGTTTCCCTTACCTCTAATTAGATCATTATCTTCTTCAAATCCTTCTACAGGAACTAAAAGTTCTAGATTATCTGATAGTTTGATTATAGAATCAAGCTTTTCAGGTATAAGCAATGCATTAGTACACATAGCAACTTCTCTAGGGTCATCTACAAGCAAATCTGTTAGTTCGTCAAAATGCTTATACACTAAAGGTTCTCCCCCCCACAAATATAACCTAGATTTTACTTTTTCAGTTTCCTCAAGTACTTTTTTTAAAGTATCCAATGATATATCTGTCTGCTGCTCTTGCTTGTCCATATTTCTATGAAAGCCCTTTTCGTTCCATTCATAGCAGTGCTTACATCTTAAATTACATCTATTAGTTAGCTTTATTCCAACTACCTCTGGAAGCTCCGTTGCATAGCAGGGATTATTTTTTCTATTTCTTAAAGGATCTGATATATTTTTTATAGTCCTCTTTAGTACCTCTAAGGACTTCTCGTCATAATGAACTTTTGTTTTAGGCTGCATTATTTTACCTTCTTTCAACCTTTAATTTTATATAGATGTACAATTCTTAAATCTATTATTTTTCTTCTTATTTATTGTTAAAAACAATGTGTAACTATGCCGCTATAGCATTAAAGCAACTTACATAGCTACACATTAATAGGGGTGGCATTATTTAAATACATATAATCTTAATTTATATAAATCTCTAACTCATCTTCTAGCTTATACTTGTTCGGCAATCATCATAAACCGTGATTATCGAACAAGTATAACTTAACTTTTTGTATTAAAGCTCTTTATATACTCTGAAGTGTAGTCCTTAGTTAATGCTTTCTGCTTTAAAAGATTAATGTGCAGCTTATTTAATATTTCCATATCAAAGCCTGCCTCTTTCCACTTATCGTAACTTATTCCAAAGCCTAAGCTCTCCCAAAGCTCTGCATTCTTTTTTTCATGATCTCCAAATGGATCTAATAGAATTATAGGAGTGCAAGCATTTAAGGAATCAATAAGAGTTCCCCCACCTGGCTTACTTATCATTGCTTTGCAGCTTTTTGCCAGGTCAAAAGAAGGGTGATATTCATCCTTAGTGACAAATTCAGGCTCTTTATTAACTATAATTTCTGCAAAAGGAGGAAAAACAGCTTTTTTATCTGTCTCATCCCTCCAGGCTGTCCACTGAGGGTCCACCATAAAATATCTATTAGCAGCATTTTTATGGCTTGCCTCTTCTTTTTTATAAGCTATTATATCTAACCCAAAGCCCTGTGCTTCAAGTTCAGGAATCTTATCTCTATATGTTCCCATACCCCATCCACCACCGTGAATCATAAATCTATTTTCTCTTTCATCAAAAGGAATAACTTCATCCTCTTCAATTCCAATTGTGTACTGCACTTCATTGTTAGCATAATCAAAGAGAAAAGTTTCATCATAGTTATCTGAGTAATTTTGTATATATTTATTTAAGGACTTCCATGAAGGAGATGGCTTGCAATCTATATAGACAATCTGAGCATTTATTTTTTCAAGCTTGAATCTTTTCTTATACTCCTCAAGTAGGAATATCCAATGCCCTGATAAAACTATAAAGTTTTTAACCTCATTTTCTTTCCATGAATTTAATAGCATGTCCACTTTTTCCACATCAATACTTTGTCGTATATCCCAAGGCATTCTTTGAGCTACAAGCGCAGCCTTAAAATTATCGTGGTAAGCTGTTTTATTTATTAATATATTGTCTCTTTTATCTTTAACAACATAATTTTCAAATACTACAACTTCTGATTCTATATCTTTCTTCATAAAATTATTGTTAATTAATAGTCCTGGAACATAAAAACCTAAGCCGAAACCAGAGCATAATATAACCACTTTACTGTTCATTTTTCCACCTTCTCATTTTGAAAATTTTATTTATCAATTAGAACTACTTATGCCTATTTCCTTTAATGCTCTTATGAGAATGTTTGCTAGTTCTTCAACCATATCAATATCTTTGTAGAACATAGCAAAATAGAATCTTCCTTTATAGTTATTTAAGGTTTTATTCATGTCCAATAGCTTATTTATGAATATAGTATTGCTACTCAAAGGCATTATACCTTTGGCAAAAGAAGGTTTAAAAAGTATGTTGTTTCTTGAGAGTGCATTAAGAATATCAGAGTAATTTATATCGTTATTGAAGGATACATTTAGAAAAGTAAAACCACAATTTAACCCAAGGCTATGAGCGTATTTATCAAGCTCATGTTTAATAAGGCTCATGGATTTTCTTGCATTTATTTCTACTATTGGACATATAGTTTGATCCTTTAAAACCATCGAATCTACACAGACATCTCCATAGTATCCGTCTTCATAAAGCTTTTTAGCTGTTTTCTCCATTATTTCAAAATAGGATTGTTTCTTGATAAACTCCATAAATTCTTTATCAGGAGTATACGATCCAAGATAGGATAGCCCTGTATTTCTTACTTCCTGTACAGATATGATTTCAAAGCTTCCATCTTTATGAATTTTGAACTGACACGAAAAATCTTTTGCTTTTTCTAGCAAAGGTTCAACAATAAACTCTACCTTTTTTCCTTTTTTCTCTTGCATTTCCACATATGATACTATTCTCTTAAGTATGCTTTCGTTTGAAATTATTAAATTACCTTTTCCAGACACACCAAAGGAATCTTTTATTATTATGTTTCCTAAGTCTAAATACTTCATTCCTTCTTCATAAAGCTCTTTTGAGGAATAAATCAATTTAATTTTATTGTTAGTTCCTAGTTCAAGGTTAAGCTTAGATGAATATATTTTTGAATTTACTTTTTTTATAACTTCTATTGTTGGATAATTAAACTGCCTATGATATAAACCGCTCAGTGTATAAGCTTCTGGCAGAACTGCAAAGGTTTCTAGATTGGCTTCTTCAGATAAAAGTTTCTTAACTTCAGTGTTTTCATTGGTTATTAATAATTCACATATATTTTTATTTTTCTCTTCTTTAGATTTGTCCTCAGAAAGGCTTGTACTATTATATTTAAACTCAAAACCTAATTCTTTCAAATATTCAAGTTGATTAATATCAAGCTTATATCTTGTAAGAACTGTATCATCGTTATCACAAAGAATTAAAAGTAGTTCATCCATAGCCTTTACTATATTTTCAGATTGTTTATCAGGTATTTCAGGTAGCTTGGCTAAGTTTTCTTCTCTCCAATACTTTTCAGCATTAAATTCTCCATAATAGATGCTTTTACTCATATATTGCACCTTTTTGCATCTCTATATATTCACCAAAAGTATCTACTGATCTTAGACAATCCATATCAAATTCATCAAAGTCTATTTGGATATCAAACTCATCTTCTATTTTTAAAATAATATTTATAAGTTGCAGAGAATCAATACCTAAATCGTTTAACAAATCAGTAGAATTAAGTATTTTTTCCTCTAAAGACTCATCTTCTTTTACTTCGCATATTATTTTTACAATCTTTTCACTCATAAGTTTCTTCCCCCTATTATTATAAACATTTTTTCTTTTAAATTGTTATTATAATATTAATATATCACACCACTTTGTTTTGTCAATAATTCCAAACTTTACTTTTGTTACTAAATCTGCTTATTTATAAACAAAAATAAGATTTAGCAGAAAGAGTTTTTTTGCTATGCTTCATCTAGATTAACTTTTGAGCTAATATTTTAAATTTCTGTGAATTTTAATAATTTTAGGAATCACTTTGTAATCACACTTATGGATGTACCACTTCGTAATAAAACTTATTATTTTTAAATTCTCTCACCAGAAGCCGTGAGAGTTTTAAAAATAGACACTCAATTAATTGAGTGTCTACAATTTTACTTAGGCAGATGATTTATAAATATCTCCAACTCTTTTTCTGTTAAAAATACCTGTCCAATTCGTCCATGCCTATTGTCCTGTCTTTTATCCGTATGAAAGTCTGATCCAGCGGTATAGAACCAACCTTTCGTCTCTGCTATAGCTTTAAAGTAATTGGTATCCTCAGAAGTATTTTTAGAATATATAGCTTCAATTCCGTCAAAGTTTAATTTTAAAATATCTTCTAAAAACTCTTTTTTTACTTTTACGGGATGAGCTAGCACTACGCAGCCTCCAAAATGTCTCAAAATATCTATACCTGTTCTAGTATCTATTCTATTCTTTAGTCCATCTCTTGTTATCTCTATCTCAGATCCTATAAGTGACTTGAGTTCCTCTATCTCATGGTTTCTAATATGTTTTAATACTTTCTGGAATGTTATATCTTTGTATTTATCATTCATAAAATAACTTAAAACATGTACTTTTTTTCCTTTGTATCTTGTTGATAATTCTAAGCCAGCTATAACCTTAATCCCTAATATATCTCCATTTTTTTTTGCTTCTTCAACGCTGTCAGTTGAATTATGATCTGTGATTGCAATTATGTCTAAACCCTTCTCTTTTGCCATAACTATGATTTCAGAAGGGGTGCTATCCCCATCTGAAGCAACACTATGCATGTGAAAATCACCTTTAGTATACATCTCTCTCTTCCTTGTAAATTAATCCTTATATATAATATCCAAATATTAACCATTAGTTACCAATTAAGATTTATTATCAATTTATTAATTAAATAATAAAAGACCAAGACCTTCACAGTTGTATCCTGGAAAGTCTTGGTCCTAACTTTTTTTACTTCTTTTCGTAATTTCACCATACTATACTTTTTGTTATATCTCATAACATACAGATGCTTGAGTATCCAAAACACTTACTATATATTTTGCAACTTCTAAGTGCACTGGATGAGCAAGATATATATCCAAAGCTTCTAAGGATTCAAATTTGGTAATCAGTATTAAATCATAAGCTGTCTTACTAGGCCTGATATTTATTTCAGTCTGTATATCTATTAAAGTCTCTATTTTTCCTTTCATGCTTAAAAGTACTTCCTGTGTTTTTCTTATACTTTCAGCATCCTTATCTTTCAATGTTATAAGCAAATTATTTACTATCATTTTTTACCTCCAATAATTTTATATTTATTAACTGTTAATAGAAATCAAATTTTTTATTTGGAACTGTTCTACCTTTATATAGTACGTATTATGCCGCCATCAATAGTATGTTCACTTCCGGTGATGTAAGAAGCTCTGTCTGACACAAGAAAAGCTACAAGCTCCGCTACTTCTTCTGGTCTTGCTGGACGACCAAGAGGTATTCCCCCTAAAGTATCCATTAATTCTTGACGTGCACCGTTATAATCAGTTCCAGAATTCTGTGCCATTCTTTCAATAAGACGTTCTGCGGCCTTTGTTTCTGTAAATCCTGGTGCTACTGTATTTACTCGTATTCCGTCAGGACCAAATTGAGTTGCTAGATTTTTGCTGTAATTAGTTAAGGCAGCCTTTGCTGCTGAGTATGCCATCGTCATATTTCCTGGAAGTCTACGTTGGATAGAAGATATATGAACTATGACACCATTATTCTGCTTAACCATATATGGCAAAAATCCACGATCTAATCTTACAGAAGAAAATAGATTAGCATTAAAGGTCTCTATCCAGTCTTCATCACTAAGTGCTAAAGCTCCAGCTGTGGAAGATGAAGAGCCACCTACATTATTAATTAGTATATCTATGCCTCCTAATTTATCAATGGTCTCTTTAATGATTTTTTCAGTTCCCTCTATTGTACTTACATCCGCTTGAATAAATCCAACAGACTTTGGTAGATCTTGTGAGACAGTTCTAGCAGTGGTTACAACTGTTGCTCCTGCACTTAGCAAACGTAATACGATAGCATTCCCAATACCTTTTGTTCCCCCTGTTACCAACACTCTTTTTCCTTCAAGTTCTTTACTTATATCCAATGATAATGAACTATTTCCCATAACATATGTACCTCCATGCTTTTTAATTTAATTCTTTATATATAAACCACTTCGATTTTGTAAAACTAAGTTAATGAACGTGCTTTATATTAATGATAATTTAAGCACTAATTAGTTTTTAGATTGAAGTAGTTTATCTATATCTCTAGTATAAATAATAAAACCTGACCACAGTACGTCAGGTTTTAGAGTTGTATTTACTTAACATATTATTTAGGCGAATTGCTATCTCCTCTCTAATGCTTTGAGGTTCTATCACCTCCAGCACTGTACCAAAAGATAATAGATAATTATAAATCCATTCGCCCTTAGGCATGGAAACACTCACTGTATAAGAACCATCCTTATTTTTCGCAATATTTTCTTCATCAAAATCATCGTATACACGGTAGGCTCCTTCTGGAGATATTTTCAGAATAAGCTTAATTTTTTCTTGATCTGCTTCAACTGTAGAGTTAGTTGTATATTCCTTTGAGTTTTGATGTACACAGCGCTCTTCAGTTATATAAATATTCGTAATACGATTTATTTTAAAAGTTCTTAATGCCTCTTTTTCTAGGCAATATCCTTGGAGATACCAGTCCTTATGTTTAAAGAGGAGTTTAAAAGGCTCTATCTTACGCTTCCTTTTCTCACCATTTGAATTGAAATAAGAAAAAGTAATTACCAGTTGTTCAAGTATTGCATTTTTAAGTAAACTGAAAGCTTCTTTTTGATTTTTCTCACTTCCCCATTCTGAAAAATCAACTTCAATCCAAGTAATATTACTTTTCTTAAAAATCCTACTCAATTTTGATAGCACCTCGTCAAGCTCAGGATATTGCACTGCTGATAAGCTTTGTAATGCAAGTAAAACTTTATCCTGCTCTTTTTCAGAAAGTAAAGATTTATCAAGCACAAACTTATCCACTAGTGAAATTCCTCCACCTTTACCTTGGCTTGCATATATAGGAATTCCAGCTTGACACAAAGCATCAATATCCCTATATATAGTTCTCACAGATACTTCAAACTTTTCAGCCAATTCACCTGCTGTTATCGACTTCTTTTCCATTAATAAATATATAATTTGAAACAATCTACTAATCTGCATAACATCACTCCAATAAAACTTTTGAAACTATTAAAATTTTTAAGGTTAACTAGCTTAAGAGTTTTTTTATTTACTTGTACAGTAAAAGTATAAATCACATAACTTGACATCCTCATGTCATATTATGTGATTTATTTATTAGGCTATGCTAAATTTTTTTAAATTAAGTGGTTAGTCATCGGATGAATAACCACTTAATTTTAATACGGTATTTTAACAATACCACTTATTAGAATATTAGTTAAATTGCATCTTCTGGAAATATAACTCCGCCTTTATTTCTTGCAATTGTTTGTACTTCACTAACAATTAAGCTATGATCTAGCATTTTATAACAGCTTTCTAAATCATTATTTTCGATCATGCTAGCAAATTCCAAAAATTCATTAACCATTCTATGTTTATAGTTATTTTCATTGATTTTTGAACTAGTTCCATCATTCATTAATAGTTCAAAGCTTTCACAAACATTAGCTGGAGTGTCTTGATATATGCAGCCTTTATCACCTTGGATATTGTTTGCAATAGGTGCTTTACAATCTTTTGCTCCAACACAAACGCATTTAAATTTTCCATAATCTAATATCAAGATTCCTGATGTATCTATACCTCTTTCAATATTTGGATAGTACTCAATTTCCTCAGGTTTTCCAAATAAGCCTACTACATAATGAATATTATATATATTTAAATCCATTAATGCCCCACCAGCAAATTTAGGATTAAAAGCAGGTAATATATTTCCTTTTTTAAAACTATCATATCTACTAGAATATTGAGAATAGTTGCACTGTACAATTTTAATATCACCTAAGCTTGGAAGTAATTCTTTAATTTTTTTATAATTAGGAAGATATTGATTAGTAATTGCTTCAAAAATAAATAATTGTTTTTCCTTAGCCAAATTACTCAAAGTTACTGCTTGTTTATATGTTGATGTAAATGGTTTTTCAACGATAACATTCTTATTTGCTTCTAAGGCTTTTTTAGCAAATTCAAAATGAAGATTATTAGGTAATCCAATATAAATTGCATCTAAATCCATACTTAATAATTCATCATAATTGTAGAAAAGCTCCTGTATACCATATTCAGCCTTAAACTTTTCCATTGCCTCTTCATCTCTTTCAGTTCCACAAATAGCCACAAATTCTAAGTCCTTTAAATTTGAACTTGTTGATAATAAATCCCTTACTATCATTCCTGCTCCAACAATACCTAATCTCATATTATTTCCTCCTCTTCTTATGAAAAACAAATCAAATTTAATTAAGAATATTAATTCTTTTGAATAATTCTAATTCCATTTTCTCCTGCTATAATTAACTTGGTGACTTCTCTGGTAAACAAAGAAGTTCCAACTACACCTACAATATCATTTAGCTTGTTATTTAATTCTTTGAAATCTTCTATAGCATTGAACTTTACATCTAGTATAAAGTTACCATCATCAGTTACTAAGTATCCATCCTTACTATTAGTAGTTCTGACTAAAGGATCTCCACCTAAGGTTTTAACCCTTTTACTTACATAACCTAAGGAATCTTTAACCACTTCTAAGGAAATAGGATATATAACACTTAATTGTTTCTTATACTTTTGTTCATCTATCAGTAAAATATATTCCTTTGCCATTGAACCAATTAATTTTTCTTTTGTAAAAACGCCTCCACCACCTTTGGAAGCATAGAAGTTTTCATCTACTTCTCCGCACCCATCAAAAGCAACATCTACTTCTTCTATAAAACTTGTTGGAAGTACTTCAATCCCATTTTTAATGCAAATACGCTTTGTACTATCAGATGGTGTTACGATCCTAACTTTAAGGTTATTTTCATCCATAGCTTTGCGTAACAAATCAATTAAACAAGCAATATTTCTTCCTGCGCCTAGACCAATTACGCTATGATTTTTTATAGATTCCATAGCTTTTTCAGCACATAATTTTCTTAAATTATCTTCATTCATACTGTTTACCTTAAATCCTTTACTCCAGTTTCTAATATGTCCATTTGCAATAAAGTCTGTTCATCAGTTATGGTTTTATCTTTGCCATTTATAATTGCTTCATATAAATCGTCATATACTCTACCATAATCACCCTTCACTGATTTTACTTTTTCCTCATGGATATCACCATTGTCATCAACATATGTAAGCACACCATAATGGCTAAGGGTATCCACACCAAAATCCTTATTTTCAGGCATATAAAATAGTTTTAAATGCTCTTCTTGGCGATCTTTTGTCTCTTTAACAAAGCAACCTTTCTTTCCATACACTACAAAGCTTGGTCTTCCCTTCACTCTAAAGAAGCTAGATTTCACCGATACTTTTAAGGTTCCATAATATAAATCCAAGTCAAAATAATCATTCATCCTGCCTGAACCAAGTAATTGTCTCACATCATAATGAATATCATCTGGCTTACCAAAATAACTAATTACTTGATCCAAAGTATGACAGCCATGACCATATAAATATGATAAGGAAGGTTTAAATTCTTTAACAGCTTCAGGCACCTCTGGTCTATAATAATCAAAATGCATTTCTAACTCTATTAACTCGCCTAGCTTTCCTTCTTCTATAACCTTTTGAACAGTTAAGAAGTCACTATCAAACCTTCTATTTTGATAAGCTTGCACGATTAAGCCTTTTTCTTTTGCTAAAGCAAATATTTCTCTTGCTTCTTCTGATGTTTCCATAAATGGCTTTTCTACTAAACAATGCTTATTATGTTCTAGTACCATTTTTGCATAGTCATAATGGCTATTATGCATTGTGCAAATCACAATAAGTTGTATTTCTTGGTCATTTAACAATTCCTCTAAATTAGATGTATAATTAACGCCCTCAATTCTATTCCATTTTTCATTTTCAGGATTTCTTTGGTAGATTGTTTTCACCTTTATATTTTCTCTTTGCAGAACAAATGGAAGATGATATCTGTTTGTACTCTTCCCATTTCCTATATAACCAATTGTAAGCATAGTTACCTCCTCAAAACAATTTTTACCCTATATATTTTTTAAGCTGAACTTTCTTCATATTAATATTCTTAGTTGCCTCTTTAGCTTTATTATAATAATTCAACTAGTCTTTCTACAAACTAAAGTATTTCACCTAAAATGGTGAAATGCTTTAAATTAACTGTAACTAAAATAATCCTATAGTCAGTTGTCTATACTTTTGACTATAGGATTATTTTACTGTAATTTATTTTTAGGCTATATTTAAGAAAATTATTGAAATTAATTGGTTATACAGGAGACGCTATATGAGCGAGCTATTAGAATTAAATGATTTTTTCAGATGGAATGGCGGTAAAAACTGTACTGTTTGAACGTAGTGAGTTTACAGTTTTAGCCATGGAATATGACAAAATCATATTAATTCTTTGCGTAAGCTCATTAAAGCGTCGGATGAATAACCAATTAATTTCAACACGGTTCTTTAACAGCGCCTATTTTTATAACCATTAACGTATTCTACTATCATGTCTATATCATTTTGATCAATTTCAGGCTTTATTCTAATGAAAGGAATATTAGTAATATCAGCTATTGTTGAAGTTGTTATTATTAAATCTACACTTTTTAGATTTTCCTCATCTTCATACATAAATTCTTGATAACCATAAAATCCACAAACCTCCACTCTTTCTCCAAAGGCATTTTGAATTTTATCCTTAATAAGGCTTAATATTGACTGATCATAATCACAAACAATTACTGTATTTAATTTATATTTCCATATTCCACACATAGATACCAAATGAAGAGTTATGTAAGCTAAATCAATAAGCGGCACATCCAAATTCAATTTTTTCTTAATAATCAGAGTAATCTCATTTGCCATCTTAAATTCTGTCTTATAGGATTTAACGACTTTTTCATCTATTTTATTTGATATGCAATGCCTATATTTCAAACGATTTATCATTGGAGTAATATATAAAATCAGCTTATATTTATAATCTGGATTATTCTTTAAATCTACCTTGAATTTTTCATATAAAACTATCAAATACTCCTCTACTACTGAAGTAGCTTCTTCTTTCTCTATATCTTTAAATTTAGTTCCACTAAGAAATTGCTTTGACCTAAAATACTCCTGCAAGTTAAGCCATTCTGCCTTTGATAACTTCACACTTAGCTGATTTTCTACTTTTTCACGTATTGCAGAAATCACTTCCATTAACTCACCGTTTACTTCATCAAAACCGTTTAAATTAAAGCCTAATTTGTTACGCTTAATGGCAATCAATATCTCATAGCATAAAAGTTGATAGCTGTGTCCCGATAGATAATAATTATATCTTCTGCTTTCCTCACTTACTATGTAGTAAATATCTTTAACTGCTGTGACAGCATCAGCTTCTTCAAATAAGTAACTCCAGTATTTTGAAACAGTGCTTAAATTAATCCTTATTGCTAGAACCCAGCTTATAATATTTCTTTTTTCTTTTTCTGTTGCATTAAGTGTAATTCCCTCAGTTAAAGAATAGCTTATTCCTAATCTTAAATTTTTCTTTAACCATTTATTTATAAACGTAATGTCATTATTTACAGTAGCATCTGACACACTTAAGGCTTCTACTAATTCTTCTATTGAGATATTCTTTTTTATTGTCAATTTTAGTAATATGTACATTTGTCTATCTATAGGTAAACTTGGTGTTTCAATTATATATTCATAATCTAATACTTTTCTAATAATATTATTTTTCTTTACAATATCTTTATTTGCTTTACTAAGGGAATAACCTCTTTTTAAACTAGCTTCAACCTTCACATCATATTCTTTCAATAAATCATTGATTTCTTTAATATCATTTCTTATTGTGCGAATCGTAACATTACAAAGTCTAGCTAATTCATTTCCAGTTATGTACTCATCTGTATTTAAGATTATATTTAAAATATCTCGATGTCTTCGATTCAAATTTATGGTCACCTGCCTCATATATAAATAAACGAATCTACTTTTAATATTTATATTATATATACATATTAAAAATAAAACTATTTATTTTTGATTTTAAGTATTATACCTAAATCAATTAAGTTAGATGGGCTTGTTCTATAAATATTTAGAGGCATTAGAATCAACAATATATCGATAACAATTTTACACTATTATTATACACTTTTTATTTAGCCGATCCTAAATCAAAAGTAAAACAAGTCTCATTTATTCCATCACTTTGAACATAGATGTCACCATTCATTCTTGTGACTATTTCCTTTGCTATTGATAACCCTAAACCTGCACCTTCTTCTTTGTGAGATTTATCCACTTTGTAAAAGCGGTCAAATATAAGCTTCAAGTCTCCATTATTAATTGAAGATCCTGTATTGTGTACAGCTATTATAACTCTTCCATTTTCACTTTTTGCAGATAAGGTTATTTTGCTGACGCCTTTAGCAAATTTTAATGCATTGTCTATTAAAATAGTTAGCACTTGGCTAATACGATCTATATTCCCTTTAGCGTATATCTTTGAACTTCTAGGTTCTATAGTAAAACAAATGTTTTTTCCCTTAGCAAGAATTTCAAACTTATCTTGTTGATCGTACAAAATATTTAAAACATCAACAATTTGAATATCGAAAGGCTCTTTTCTTGATTGAAGTCTGGATAATTCAAATAAATCATTTACCAATCTATTTAGTCTCTCAATTTCATTATAAATAACATCATAAAAGTGTCTTCTCTTTACATCATCCTTAACCATTCCTTCCTTAAGCGGAATAATTAAGCCTTTTACGGCTGTAAGTGGAGAACGTAGCTCATGGGATACATTTGCCACATAATCTCTCCTAGTCTGCTCAAGTCTAGCAGCTTCAGTGATATCACGAAAGAGTACAACAGTTCCTACAGAAATATCTCCTTCTGAAAGTATAGGAGATGCTGAAATCAGTATTGTTTTCTCATTTACAATGCAGGTAGCTGTTTCAGTTTTTAGATTTTCTATTGCTGCTAAGGATACTTTATATGTTTCTTTATAAATATCTCCTTTTAAATCTTTTATGCTGTTTACTACTCCAAACATCTTTTCAAATGTACTATTTTTTAAACTTATCTCCTGATCCATATCAAAGCATAATAGCCCATCACTCATAGAATTAAGTATCTGCCTTAATAAATTTCCCTCAATTGTGAGCGAGTTGATTGTGCTAGATAGTTCACTAGCTAATTGATTCAACGTAACTGCCAGTTGACCGATTTCTCCACTATAATTTCCCTTTGCTCTAACTGAAAAATCTCCTTCTGACATAGCTATAGCAACTTTTCGCATTTCAACAAGCGGATTTGCCATTTTTTTAGATGCATAAAAGACAATTGGCCCCAAAACTGCAACTGTAATTAGCATTAAACCTAGCAATCCTGTATTTATACCAAATATTATTGTATTAGCAGAAGCTATCTTTTCCTCTATATATGCTCCGTAAAAGGTATATAAGGTTACAGTTAATCCTATGGAAATCAATATTAATACTGACATTACTATAAAAATAGTTTTTACAACTGAGCTCTTTACGTTTAAATATTCTTCTTTTTTTCTCATAGGCTACCCTCAAACTTATATCCTACCCCATAAACAGATTGAATTCTCTCTGCATACTCTCTAGGCAAATGTGAACGAATTCTATTAATATGTGTATCAATAGTTCTCCTATCCACATAAGTATAATCCGCTCCCCATATCTCGTTTAACAGCTCATCTCTTGATAGTACAACTCCTGGATTTGATAATAGCATAAATAGTATTTCAATTTCTTTAGGAGTAGCATTAATTGAAGAATTTTCTAAAGTAAGTTTGTAGATTGATGCATTTACTTCAAGTTCCTGAAATTTTATGACTGCTGACTTCTTTTTTATACTTACATCTTCTAGCCTTCTAAGTACAGTTTTTACTCTTGCGACAACTTCCCTTGGATTAAAAGGTTTCACAATGTAGTCGTCAGCTCCCAGTTCTAATCCTAGAAGAATATCAATTTCTTCTCCCTTTGCTGTAAGCATAATAATAGGCACCTTAGATACCTTACGAATCTCTTTGCATACCTCAATACCTGATAGATGTGGCATCATTATATCCAAGATAATGAGATCAAAATCATTTTCTAAAGATTTTCTTAGAGATTCTCTACCATCATAAACACTTGTATATAAAAAATTATCAGCCTCTAGATATATCCCAAGAGAACTATGAACTGCCATATCATCATCACATATCAAAATATGTGCCATATAAACTCCTCCCTGCTATTTTTAATATTTAATATATAATTTTATTATATATTAATATTTTTATCATGGCATCACATAAACACCAATGCCTATTAAACCTGGTCCTACATGAACACCTAAAGCGGGACTTATGGTTCCTACTAATTTAATCTTGCATTTAGGAATTAGCTGTTCTATTTTATCTTTAATATGTTCTAAGTCTAATACCTCTCCACTGTACATAAGAGCAATCTCAGCTTTATTTCCCTTACTTGCAAATTCTTTTGCTAAAGTGACAGCTTTGCTAATACACTTCTTTGAGCCTCTTTCTTTCCCTGCAATACAGTAAGTACCGTCTTCTCCACAGGTAATCACTGGCTTTATCCCAAGCGCAGCACCGATCATTGAAGCTACTCTTCCTATCCTCCCACCCTTTCTTAAATATTCTAAGGTTTCTACACAGAAAAAGATCTTTGAGTTTCCATATTCTTGTTCTAGTGACATTATAGTTTCCTCATAGTTTTTTCCTTCTTCAAGGTGGTTTGCTGCTGATATTGCATACAACCCACTTCCTATACTTATGTTCTTTGTATCAAATAGATATATTTCAATACCTTTTTCTTTAAATTCATCACTTATTAATCTAATAAGATTGAAGGTACCACTCAAATTACTTGATATACTTACAGATATGACTTTCTTGTAACCATCTCTAATAATCTCCTCAAATATTTCTTTCGCATCGCTATACTCCGGTAATGATGTTTTTGGAATTTCTTCATTTAGTCTTTTATAAACTTCTTCTGGTAAAATATCAATTCTATCTCTATAAGATGCATCCTTATAATTTATACGAAGTGGCACTGAATATATCGGAAACTTAGCCATGTATTCTTCTGGTACATCACAAGAAGAATCAACTAAAATAGCAAAATCATATTGATTATTCTTTAAACCACTTTTATTTGATTTAGTATTCATAAATAACATCCTTTCTATTAATATTTAACTCTTAAACTATAAAAACTTTAATTCGATTTTATTTAAAGTACATAGTAAATTCTTTAACCTTAGTACTTACTCGCATCTATTAATGGTTGTTTCAATAATAATGGACTATTTCAACTTTTCCTTTATAATTTATATACCAGTTAATTCTATGCTGTATTCTTCTTTTAGGGATTCTATCAGATCCTTTACTGAAAGTAATTTAGTTATTTTATGAGCATTTTGTCCTGCAAACACAAATCCATTTTTTAAATTTCCTTTTTTCGCATTAAATAATGCCAGAGAGATACAATAAGGACTTTTTTTATAATCACAAGTTTGAATGCATTTGAAAGGACAATTAAAAGGATGCTTTAAATCATTCTTTGCATCATCTATAAATCTATTTCTAATTGCTCTTCCTGGTAATCCTACAGGACTTTTTATTATTACTATATCTTCTTCTTTACAATCGATATAAGACTGTTTAAACTCCATGGATGCATCACATTCATACGTTGCGACGAAACGAGTCCCCATTTGGACTCCTGATGCCCCCATCTTTATAAATTTATTAATATCTGCTCCTGAGAATATTCCTCCACCTACAATTACTGGTATATTCACATCATGCTTCGTCTCATATTTTTTAATTTCATCTAACACTTCTGGAACTATTTTTTCCAAAGAATAATTTGAGTCATATATTTGTTCTTCCTTAAACCCTAAATGTCCACCAGCCATAGGACCTTCAACCACAAAAGCATCTGGTACATAATTATATTTTTCAATCCATCTTCTGCTTATAATGCTTGCAGCTCTAGCTGAAGATACTATTGGAACCAACTTTGTCTTGCTTTGCTTATCTACTAAATTTGGCAATTCCATCGGCAACCCTGCTCCAGAAAAAATTATATCAACACCTTCTTCAACAGATACCTTAACAATTTCCTTATAATCAGATAGTGCTACCATTATGTTTACACCAATAATTCCACTAGTTTGTGCTTTTGCCTTTCTTATTTCATTTCTAAGTGCTCTTCTATTAGCTTCAAGAAAGTTAGTTCCGAGGTCTTTTTCCTCCATCCCTGTTCCCACAGCAGAGATTACCCCAATCCCCCCTTCTTTTGCTACAGCCGACGCTAAAGTTGAAAGAGATATTCCAACCCCCATTCCACCTTGAACTATTGGCAACTTAGCAACTAAATCTCCAATGACTAGACTTGGCATACTTTTTAAATAATTTATTTTTTCACCCATAAAAATCAAACTCCTCTTTTAAAATTGGTTATTATTAAAACGATTCATTAAATTTGCTTAATTAGTAATCGATTACTAATTTTATGATGTTATTGTTGTGCTTTTATTTAATTATATTGAATGGCTATAGCAATTTCTATAAACTTAACAATAGTTCACAATTGTATATATTTCGTAATTTTACTATAATACTGCCTAGCAATTTCATTGAATTTAGCACTAGCTTCTTCTTATACAATTAGCATCCTTATGCTACTAAAATAAAAGCAAGAAATAATCATACTTTATATGATTATTTCTTGCTTTCTCATAAATAGTTATATATAAATAATAAACTCTATTCTATCTTCAAAGCTTTTTTCTCCAATCTAATATTTACTTCTTTACGAAGTAAAACATAAGCTACTGAACATAGAGGAATGAATATAATCATCCCTGGAACTCCGAAAGTTTTTCCACCTAGGGTTATAGCAAATAACACCCAAATTGATGGTAATCCTATAGAACTACCAACAACCTTTGGATAAATTAAATTATCTTCTAATTGCTTAATTGCTACAAAGATAAATAAGAAAATACCTGCTTTTATAGGTGAAACCATTAAAAGCAAAAAGGTACCTAAAGCACATCCTATAGCCGACCCTAACACTGGAATAATTGAAAAGAAACCAATAACTATACTAATTACAAGAGCATATGGTAACTGGAAAAGCATCAAGGTTATAAAAAACAGCATTGCTAAAATTGCAGATACAGTACATTGACCTGTAATAAAGTTTGAAAAAGTTTCACTGGTTAAATTTAATACTTCTAGTATTGAATCTACATTTTCTTTTTTCATGAAGGCATATAATAATTTTTTAAACTGGATACCTAATCTCTCTTTCTGTGCCAATATGTATATAGCAAATATGAATGCTAGTATAAATTCTACAGTAGCACTTGCAAAGGTTGTTGCCGCCTGTAATGTTGAAAGCACAGCCGTGCTAGCGCTATTAAAAGCAGTAGATTTTACAGTGTTAAAAATATTCTCCCAATCTATCCCCATGTTATTAACTAGGTTTGTAACATTATTAGACAACCATGTATTGCTGTCTAGCCAGTTCTGAAATGCTATTGTAGAACTATCAAAGGCTGTTGGTAGTATTTTAACTGTGTCAATAATATTTGGTATAATGATTGATGATATTGATGCTAAAACTCCGAGTATAAGAAAGCAGGAAAGCACTATACTGATGGCTCTGTTATATTTTCTAATTACTTTTCCTGGACCTCTCCTTTTAAGCTTTAACAATTTTTTAGATATAAATGTAACTGGTATATTGATAATAAAGGCAATACATCCCCCTAAAATAAATGGGAAGAACAATTCATATACACTGCTTAACATCCCCATTACATTATTCCACTGGTTAAATACAATATATAATGCAAATGCTAAAACAAGTAAAATAGTAATTTTCCCTCTAAGCTTCTTTTCTAACTCCAATGTAATATCACTTCTTTCTTCAAATCATCATTTTTATTAATTCTCACATTCTACAATTTTATTTGTTTTCCTCTCCTTATTGTACTTGAAAAGTAGACACAATTCTACAATATTAACATTTGTTCACATTCTCCGATTATTCGATAAGAGAACCTTACCAGAATAACATTTAAATATTTTAACTACTATATGAGCTAACGTCCTTTTTCATTGATATTGCGCATCAATCATAAACTACCATATAAAATAATTGTTATATTTGCAGTTAAACCATAACGTTACACATCCATCATTATAAATTGTAAAAGTAGTAACTATGTAATAAAAAAATATGCCTTTACTAACAAAAGCATATTTGATGAAACATAATGTAATTGCTCACAAAAAACTTCTTTCCTATATCAAATAAAACCTGACGTTATGTGGTCAGGTTTTAACAGTTACGATTATTTTACAATACAATATTATAATTATGCATATATACTATCTATAAATTTCAACTTCGTCTAAATCAGGAAGTGCAGATATCGCTCCCAATTTAGTACATACAATCGCTCCAACTTTATTTGCAAAACTTGTTATTTCTATCATCTTATCAAAATCTTCAACTAACTTTTTAGTATCATCTAATTTAGCTATTTTGTAAAGGCATGCTCCAACAAATGCGTCTCCAGCGCCAGTTGAATCTATAGATTTAATCTCTATACTATTCACTTTAGCAATCTTTTCACCATTTGATATAAGTGTACCTTCCTTACCCAAAGTAACTGCTACTAATTTCGCCCCTAAATCATGAAATTTTTTTATTCCACTTTCTATATTATCTTGTCCTGTGATTATTTTTATTTCTTCTTCACTTACTTTAACTAAATCTGAATACTTCAAGCATTTCCTACTTATTTCAATAAACTGTTGAATTCTCCCATTCCAAAGATCAACTCTGTAGTTAGGATCAAACGATATAAAAATATTTCTTTCCTTCGCTATAGCCATTACTTTAAAATAAGTTTCTTTTAAATTACCTCCAAGAAGTGCTGTTGCTGAACCAAAATGAATTATTTTTGAGCTAACAATACTATTTTCATTTAACTCATCGAAGCTTAACCCCTCATCTGCACCTCTATTAAAAACAAAATCTCTTTCACCATCAGACTCAAGGGATACAAAAGCAAGAGTTGTACTTGCTTTGTTATCAAGCACTAACATTGAAGTATCAACATTTACATCTTCAAGTGTTTTCTTTAAGAATAATCCGAAAGGGTCATTCCCTACCTTACCTGCAAATGAAGCTTCTCCTCCAAGCTTTGATATTGCAGCTGTTACATTAGCTGGAGCACCTCCAGCCTTTTTTATAAAGTTTCTTCCCCCAATTAAATTAGAATTTATATCAGAACAAATAAAATCAATAAGTAATTCGCCAATGCATAATATTTTACTACTCATTTTAATCCCTCTCTTTCTCACAATTTTCACTATCCTAAGCTTTGATATAGATCAGTTTCTCCCGATATCTGATACCAGTAGCAAGTAGCAGCGTATAAGCATTTATTTTTTTCTTCCCATATATCATCTTTATATTTTTCTATAAACCCTTCAAAGGATGTATTGAAAGGGATATTATCACAAATATGAAATCTGTTTACTGAAGTGTGGCCATTTCCATCAATAGGTGTATAAGGCTAACATTCAATAATAGCTTTTAATTTATCATTGAGAATATTAATTAAGTCTGTTGAAGGCACTGCGAGTTCCGAAGCTTTATAGTTTCTTCCTAAGCTATCATACTTATTTATAGCCAACTTATGGAAAGGAATTAATTCAACCTTTGTAACATTTTTTAACTTTTTAATAAATTCTGCTATACTCACAATATCCTCAACTTTATCATTTATCGAAGGTATAATTGGTATACGAATCCATATCTCATTTCCCATATAACTAAGTTTCTTTATATTTTCCAAAATTGTATCATTAACTTCGCCTACAGCTGACTTATGCACAAGCCTATCAATAGTTTTAATATCTATAATGAACAAATCAACTAAACAACTAATTTCTTCAATAGATTTCCAAGATACATTTAAAGCACTTTCCACTGCAGTATGATAACCTTTTTGTTTGCACAGAAAGAGCATTTTCTTTAAGTAGTTCTTCTGAATAAAAGGCTCTCCACCCGAAAATGTAACTCCTCCTCCCATTAGATAAAATGGACTGTCTCTATCTATTCTTTTAAGTAACTCTTCAATTGAAATCAATTCGCCAGACAAATTCAGCGCTTTTGGTGGGCAGACTTCAATACATTGTCCACAACCTGTACACTTTTCTCTATTCAGAATTCTTTCTCCATTTTCTAAAGAATGAACACCATTTGGACAAATATCTATGCATTTCATACAAAAGATGCACTTATTAAAAAAAAACTGTAATTCTATTTTACTTCTTAAACATTCAGGATTATGGCACCAAAAGCAATTTAGATTACATCCTTTAAAAAACACTGTTGTTCTTATACCTGGTCCATCATGGATTGAAAATCTTTGTATATTTGATATTAGGCCGTTCAAATAATATCAACTCCTTAACAATATGCTGAGCAGAGTTACATTTTCAATTAAGAATATTTAATTTTTACTGATTATCCTTGCGATAATATGATCTTGCAGTTCTTCAGTAAGATCAACGAACCGCGCATTAAACCCCCATACTCTTACCACTATGTCCCCATATCTTTCAGGGTAAATTTTTGCCTGTTTTAATATTTCAGAATCATATATAGCTATATTTAAAACATCCACCCCTAATTTTAGAGAAGTGGTAAGCAGGTTCATTAATATAAACCTGCCAGTTTGGTCCATTGGAATACTGTCTCTTGATAGAGTAATATGAATAGGTGATGAAGCAAAACCAAGGTACAAAGGTGCTTTAACAGCTGATCGTATAACTGCTGTAGGACCATTTTTAGCTCTCCCCGGTGTAGGAGAAAAATGTTCAGCAATAGGATCCCCTGCTTTTCTACCATCAGGTGTTGCCCCAAGAATTTTTGCGAAAGTTGCAAAATCTATATTGTATAACCCAGGCCATATAGATTTACCATTGGGAGTTTTATATTTTAATACATGTTCACAAAACCTTCTAGCAATATCAGCAGCAATAGTATCCACAAAATCGTCGTCATTTCCGAATTTTGGAACATTAAGTAATTTCTGACGCAATACCTCTTGTCCCTCAAAGTTATTACCAACAGCTTCTAATAGTTCCTTCATAGAGCAATATCTCTCTTCAAACACAATTTTTTTAATTCCAGCTAGACAATCTGCAACTGTTGTAATTGAACCTGATAGTAACTGATAACACTCTATATTGAAACCGCCTCTGAGTGGATCCTCAGCTTTTTCCAGACAGAGAGGGAAAGCACCGCTTAGGAATAAAGAACTCACCTCATTCTCCTTTAATCTTTTAATTTCTGAACATATATTATCTAACATGATATCTGTCTGGTAAAAATACTGTTTTAGGAAAGCATCATAAATCTCATCAAAGGAGTCCATTTTAGTTAAATCGCCAGATTTATAGCCAAGTTTCAGCCTTGTCTTCACTTTTGATTCGGTCATTCTGTGTGTCCACTTTTTAATAAAAGGCTCTATAGGGATATTATCATTCTCCTTCCCATTGAACAAAGTCAGCTCAAAGGACTTCATAGCTTCCATCTGTTCAAAGAAAATACCACTTTCTCCATCTATTACAAGTTCTGTACAGCCATCATTAGAATAATTTCTGGCTGATTTTTTAGGGATGCCATAGTTGATTAGTGCAGGAATAAGAACATCGTCATTATATATGGTAGGTTGTCCTTGACCTATAAGTTGTAGTTCTACTGTCTTTTTAATAAAATCCTGCGGTGAATTTGAATGTAGTCTCACATTTAGATGCGGTTCTGGCATTCTCATTTTTATAGAAGCCTCAAGCATCAAATAGCTAAGCTCATTGACGGCATCCTTGCCTTCTTCATTCACACCACCCAACATTAGATTTTTAAGGGTATCTCCGGTACCAGCCTCATTAAAGACCTCCCACAATTCGCATAATATTTCTAGGGCCTTTTCTCTAGTTAAAATTCCATTATCAACATCCTTTTTATAAAATGGATATAAGTACTGATCCAGTCTACCTATGGATGAAGTAAATAGACCTCTCAATCTCCAAGTAAACCAAAATAACTGTACTGCCTGCGCAAAGCTTCCTGGTGCATTCTCGCATAAGTGTCTGCAATTATCTGCTATAAATAAGAAGTTCTGCTTTTCTAACCCGTTAGAAGCTTTAGCTTTTATTTCAGCTTCAAGTTCATGTCTGTGTATATATTCTGTAGCTGCTTCATATACTCTTTTGATTGCTGCTAGAAACTCAAGTTGCTCGCGACTGAACTCTGGATTATCCAATGAAGCTTTTTTAATAATTCCAGTGTATCCAATTGATAAAAAACTACTATTTATAGGAAAGTGACAATTATCAATACCCCAAAACATCTCCTCTTCCTTTAACTCGTTCCAGAGCTCATAAGGCTCATTCCTGTAAAAACGTCTTGGGCCGGCTATAATTCCCTTATCAGGTATATATGTCGGAAGTTTCTTTACAAATTTAATGAAGTTCTCTGAATATCTGTTAATTTTCTCTATCCTAAGCCTAACAGCTTTTGTATCATTTATACTTATATTCATTTCCGATACCCCCTACGATTACATTATCTTTAAAAAAAGCTCTTTAAAAGCTGCTTCCCCTTCTGAGACAAACACACCCCATTTTCCTTCTTTTATATCATAAATTCTTGTACTGAAGGCAACCTTGTCATCTATATAAAATTCACATATAGTATCATCAATAAATATCTTAAAACTATATTCCTTATTTGGTATAAGATTGATAGGCCGCTCTAGTTCCACCTCATAAGGAAAAGTTTTACCTCCTTCTTCGTATTCCATTACATGTGAGCGGAACACAATCCTGTTTCTATGTGGCTCAAGTCTAAAGTAATAAGCTTTATCAACATTCTCATCTGCTCTTAAAACAATACCTAATGCTCTTGTGTGAGGTTTATATTTAAATGTTCCTTCTAATTTACATAATTTTGGCATTTCCCCTCCAAGTGCACAAGAGAAGCTGTACATTGATGAAACCTCTAATTCATTATTATCTATAGACCACGGTCCAATAACTGGAGTAAAGCTTTGAGGAACTTGTTGGTTAAACTTCTTATCAATAATGTCTGGAACCTTTACTGTCAATATACCATCAGCCTGCTGAACTAATTGATGAACTATCAAATTACCTCCCCAATCCCATGTATTATAATCACTTCCACAGTAAGCTGGGGGATTCCAGCCAAACATGTTATTGGTCTTTGTAGGATTCCAGCCAAATATATAGAGGTTACTTCCATCTGTACCGCTTTTAGCTGCATAAAAGGCTCTTCCATCAAAGGTATCTACTTCAGGAGTTATCCATGGTCCAGTTGATGATTTACTCATTCTATAGAAGGTTGCAAATTTATCTGTATATCCTGAATATATCAAATACCACCAATCACCTAACTTAAAAATATCTGGGCATTCATGTGCACTTTCATGTAAATTAGGCGCGTATATAGGGGCTTTTGCTTCCCATTTCTTTAGGTCTTTGGACACACACAGCCCAACGCACCCTTTTCTATTGGAAAGCACTTTAGCTCTTGCAGCAATAAGCATCCAATATTCCTCAGTGTCTTCATTCCAGAAAACATGTGGGTCTCTCCAATCAGTGTTTTCATAAATAGCTTCTTCTGGGCCAAATGAATCTTCTGAAATCTTGATCCACTTTTCAAAATCCTCACTCACGGCATGACAGACAGTCTGCATGTTTTCAGTAAATTCACAATAAAACATATGATATATTCCATCTTTTTTAAGAACGCTGCCTGTACCACCTTGTATTTTACAGGCACCTAACTCTTTAAAATCGAGGAAATTCTTTGTACTTATAAGGAACCAGCCTATATCCTTTGTATCGTCGTAATTTTCCCTCCATCCATGAAGATAAAAGAGCTTAAACTCTCCGTCCTCATAGAAAGGTATGAAATCTCCAACATATGCATCCTTAGGTCTAAAAAAAAGCTTTGACATAAAGCGCCTCCTACTTCGTGAAATCACGTAATTATAGCTTTATTTCCCATTTATTAAGTTCTTCTATTATGATTTGTTTATCACTAAAAAATTCTATATTTGTGGCAGTATCACTTGGATAAACCGTGGAAGTCATAGCACGTTCCCCATCTTGAATAAATATTTCAACTGAACATCGATCGATAAATATTCTTAGCTTCAATTTATTATCCCAAAGCTCAACTGCTGTTTTTCTTATTCCCATCTTACTTTCATTTGTTTCTACTCCACCCAGATCTTCACCATTCTTTGAACGGTCAAAGATAAATTTTCCTTCTTTTCTATCGAAATACATAACTGTTGCATTACTCTCATCCATCAAAAGCCTCAAACCAAACTTCACTGCTTCCTGCGAATCTATTGTAAGCTCCAGTTCAATTTTCTGCCCTTCAATTCCTTCCAGGGAAAGGAAATCTTCAACCATTATATTATTATATGAAATCTGATTTATTCTATATTGTTTAATCTCTTCCACTGGAATCTGATGAAGCTTTCCATTTACAATCTTTATTTCTCTTGGCAATGTCATAGCACCAGCCCAGCCATGTTTTTTTACATTGGTAGGTAAAGTTCTATCCCACATTTGCATCCAGGCAATCATTACATGTCTACCATTTTCGTCTAGCAGAGTTTGCGGCGCATAGAAATCAAATCCTCCATCAATTTCATCAACAGTATTGCAATCAAAGCTGCAATTTTCCAGATTGCAATTACCTAAAAGATAAACACCTGAATGTATATTACAATATTTATCACCATCATTTTGCAAAAATTGAGGCGACATTATAAGCACACTTGTATCATCGATTTCGAATAAGTCCGGACATTCCCACATTTTCCCAAATTTATTTTTACTTCGTGCAAGTACCCCCAAATAGCTCCAGTCAATCAAATTCTCTGATTTATACAACAAAATCTGGCCACTGCCATCCACATGTCTAGAACCAACAACTGTATAAAATTCATCCCCACGTCTGAATACCTTCGGGTCTCTAAAATCTTGAACCAGCGCATGTTCTGGTAGATCTTTTGTTCCAATTACAGGATTCTCAGCTATCTTCTCAAAATTAATTCCATCTTCAGATACTGCAATATTCTGTATCTGGCGTATATTTACTGGATTTCCTGGATCCGGATCTATATGTCCTGTATACATAAGATATAACTTTCCGTCTACTTCAATGGCGCTACCGGAAAAACAACCGCTGGCATCATAGTACATATCTGGTGCTAAGGCCACGGGAAGCTGCTCCCACTTCACTAAGTCCTTACTCTTTATATGACCCCAGTGCATTGGTCCCCATTGGCTTGCATATGGATAATACTGATAAAAAAGATGATATTCGCCGTTGAAATAGCAAAAGCCATTAGGATCATTAATCCATCCTATCTCCGCAGCAGCGTGATATTCAGGGCGATACGCCGGATTTACCCTATCTTTATTTTGTTTAATATAATCCCGTGCATTTTCAAGTTTATTCATAACTATTCTCCTTCTAGTCAGCATTTTTTTATTAGTTAATCAATTTTTATAACAATATAAAGCTATATCATATACAATATCCAAATTATTTTTGTGTATAATTTGTTGTAACAAAATATTCGGCTATGTGTATTATTTTCCCATATTCACTAAACAGCTGATGTTAACTTACCACTTCACACCCGCATATATGAAATTTGAAGTTTTTAAACCTCATTTGAAGCTAAAAACCCACTGAAAACTATTTATAATTAATTTTCATAGATAAATCATCTATCTAAAATCAGGTTAACTATTAAATATAATTTAATTAGGGATATAGATTTCGGCTTGAGTTGGTACATCTTTTTATATATTTAAGGGAATATCCCCAAAAAGGTATATTCCCTTAATAATTATTTTGTTTTATTCATTCTGTCATAAGCTGCTTGAATAATTTGAAGATATTCATCTAGTCTAAGTTTCTTTAAGTCTGACAAATATTGATCCCATTCTGCATCAACATTTCCATTCATTAGCCATTGAGCTCTCTTCTTCGCTACATAGTTCTGTAAATCAGGTTTTATTTCTGCAATCTTTGCATTTTCTTCTGATGTATAAAATAATGAGCCTATTTTTTCATCTACACTTACAGGTGAATAAAATTGTTTGATTCTGTCCATTCTTACTTTAGCTCTTGGTTCTGGATCAACAATTGTTTGGAAATCCTTTGCAGTTACAACACCAACCCCATTTGGAGCAACTTTTCTTCTGTATTCACCTGGATCTTCTCCTTTTGGAATGGATTGAACAAGCTTTCCATTTTCCTCCTTAAAAGCTTCTCCAATTGGTCCCCAATGAATCTGAGCAGCCATCTTTGGCGCATAAAGCTCATCATACCATCTTGCTATAGCCTCAGCACTACCATCTTCTACTGCCTTCTTAGTTAGTACAACTGCCCCTCTTCCCCAAGGTGTACCATTCCAGTTGCCAACAACAAGTTTTCCATCTGGTCCCTTAAGTGGGCCGACTTGTACATAATCCTTTTCTCTATTTGCGCCAACTACTTCTGTTTCTTCCCACCACATGAATGCACCTAGGTTATTGTCCGGACTTTTACCCTTAGATAAAAATGCTTTTTCATCAGTATATGTGAAAGCTTCCTTATCAATTAAACCTTCTTTTACCCATTTACTGAAATAACTAATAGCTTGCTTGTATTCAGGCTGAGACGCTGCGTAATATACCTTACCATCTTTTACGTTCATATGATCAAGAATATTATTTACTTGATCTGATGCTTGATGAACATTAATATCTGGTACTCCAAATCCACCAAATAGTGTACCGATGTCAGCACACCACCACATATTAAGAAAGCTTAAAGGAATTTCATTTTTCTTACCGTCTCCATTTGGATCCTTATCTTTGAATGCAACTAAAACATCATGCAACTCATCAAGAGTTGTAGGTACCTTCAGACCAAGCTTATCCAACCATTTCTTGTTGATAAACATGAAATGTGGCATCGCAGCAATCCATTCTTTACCACTTCCCAATTCTTCACCATTTGGTAATGAATAAATTTTGCCATCAGGAGAAGTTACAAACTTCTTTAAATCAGGTTCATCTTCAAATAGTTTTTTTACATTTGGCATATATTTATCTATGAGATCATTAAGTGGAATTATAGTACCGTCTTTGCTATATTTGTCTACGTCCTGATCACTAAACTTTCCATTATAGAAAGCATCGGGAAGATCTCCACTTGCTAGCAATAAAGACTTCTTTGTATCATAGTCACTATCAGGTATGTTATTCCAGTCAACATGAATATTAGTGTTTTTCTCTAATGTTTTAAATATTGTCATATCATTGTAATCTGGTGTCAAAGGTGGTACTGGAGCAACCATTTTTACAGTTAATTTATCTTTTACTATTGGAAGCCCACTAGCATTAATTTGAACTTTCTTAGCGTCATTTTTGTTGTCATCACTCTTACAACCAGATAGTAACCCAGTTGTAAGAATTATTGTTGCTAACATTGCAGAAATAACTTTCTTTTTCATTCTTTTTCCCCCTTAGAATAATTTTATCTAGTTATTTTTAATAAAGTTGACTATTATTCACCCCTCATAAAAAATTTATAAATATATGCTAAATATATTTATCATCAAGCTTTATCCCTTTACAGACCCTACCATCATACCCTTTGCAAAATACTTTTGAATAAAAGGATAGAAAATTAAAAGTGGTACAGATGACACTATTATAACGCCATATTTCATAAGTTCGGCTTGCCTTTGTTGTGCAATTATTGTGGCAGCACTTTCTGTTAATTGATTTACAGATTGGCTCTGTATTAATATGTTTCTTAAAACTAACTGTAAAGGATATAGATTTTCTTTAGTTAAATAAAGTAATGCATCGAAAAATCCATTCCATTGACCAACAATAGCAAACAAAGTCAATACTGCTATTATAGGTTTTGAAAGAGGTACTACTATCTTAGCGAAGAACATAAAATCTGTACAACCATCAATAGATGCCGCTTCTCTTAATTCTTCTGGTATGGTCATATTAAAAAATGTTCTTGCAATTATTATATTAAAAGCAGTTACTGCATTTGGGAGCACCATTGCCCAAATTGTATTAATCATTCCTAGTTTTCTAACTACTAAATATGTTGGAATCATGCCTCCATTGAAAAACATTGTTATCAAAACAACAATCATAAAAAATCGTCTTCCAAAGAAATCTTTTCTAGAAAGAGGATAAGCAAATGTAATTGTTAAAACTACACTAATCAAAGCACCCACAGCTGAATATATTATTGTATTTCTATACCCAGTCCAAATAGCTTTATAGTTAATAATTTTTTGATACCCCTCAAATGTTATGTTTTTAGGAAATAGTATCACCTTACCATTTGCAACATAGTTAGGATCACTAATTGATGCAATTATCATAAAATATAAAGGATACAACACTATTAGAGTTATAATTCCAAGTATTAAAAAATTAAAGATATCAAAAATTAAATCTTCTTTTGAACTTCTTTTACTAAACACCATTCTATTATCTCCTTCTACCAAAGACTTGTTTCAGAGTGTCTCTTAACAATCTGGTTTACTGTAATTAGTAATATGACATTAATTACTGCATTAAATAACCCTACTGCAGCAGAGTAACCATATTGTCCCTGAAGAACTCCAACTTTGTAGACATATGTCTGAATAATTTCCGACTTGTCCAAATTTAAATTAGTCTGCAATAGCAGTGCTTTTTCAAAACCAACATTCATTAAATTACCTAATGCAAGTATTAGCTGAATTACAATTACAGGTAATATTGATGGTAAATCTATGCACAATATTCTTTTAAATTTGCTAGCTCCATCCATAATAGCGGCTTCATGAAGCTGTGGATCAATTGAAGATAAAGCTGCAATATAGATAACCGCTGCCCAACCTGTTCCTTGCCAAACAGAGGAGAAAACATATAAATGACTAAACCACCCTGGATCTGCTAGAAAAAAAACTGTCTTTCCTCCTAAAGCAACAATAATTTTATTAACAATTCCGCTACTTGGTGATAAAACAACATACATCATTCCTACTAAAACTACAGTAGATATAAAGTAAGGAGCGTAAAGCACTGTCTGAATAAATTTCTTAGTCCTTTCTTTTGTTAATTGATTTAGCATCAGCGCAAGTACTATTGGAAGTGGAAATGTCAAAATCAATTGATAAACACTTAAGCTTATAGTATTTTTGATTTGATCCCAAAATTGATAAGAATTAAAAAATCTTCTAAAATACTCAAGTCCAACCCAATGGCTCCCTAAAACCCCCTTAGTAAAAGAATAATCTTGGAATGCCATGAGCACCCCATACATTGGAACATACTTAAATACAATAAGTAATATAAAACCAGGTAATAATAATAAATATAGTTGATAATTTTTTTTAATCTTTTGAATAGCACTCATATTATTCAATTATTGTCCCCCCTATACCGAACTTACATTTTTGAGAATACGTGAATACGTATTCTTATTATTTAAAATAATAAGCGCATTTTTCATAGCGCTATTATTATTCAGTAAAGTTACTTCTAATATTCAATCAGTTTCAAACTTGATTCTCTAGCTACCAATCTAGGTTCTAGTATTACATGCTTTTCTTTTATCTCATCACCGCTGTCTATCTTATTCATTAATATTTCAACTGCCCTGCTCCCAATTTCTTCAATATACTGAGCTACACTGCTGATACTTGGACTAACTTCCTTGGATATATAAGTATTATCAAAGCCAACTAGTGCTACTTTATCTGGTATCTTGACTTTTAATTCTTTTAAAATATGCAATACCATCAATGCCTCTATATCATTATGAGTAAAAATTCCTATACCTTCGTGATTTAAATTTTTAACAATAAAATCTTTTAATTCTTCAGACATAGACTTATTATTTGTTTTATTTATAAAAACATACTTCTGATTGAGATCAAAGCCTGAATTTTCTATTTCCTCTTTAAAGCCTCTTTCTTTTTCATCACTCTCATACCCGACAAAAACAAACTTCGAATACCCCATATCTATTAAATGCTTTGCAACCTTTTTTCCACCTGCATAATGAGAAATGGAAACACAGCTAAAGTCTTGTACATCTTGGGTAATTACAACAATAGGTACTTCACTATTCTTTAAACTTATAAAAGATTTATTTTTCGAATCACAAGGTACTATCAAGATTCCATCTACTTTATAGCTTTTTAATATATTTATATATTTCTTTTCTTTTTCAATATCTCCATCCGTATTACATAATATAATGCTGTAGCCATAGTTTGCTGTTTCTTTTTCTATAGCCTTAATTATATCTGAAAAAAATGGATTTGAGATATCTGTAATTATCACCCCTATAAGCAAAGTCTTGTTACCAACTAAGCCTTGTGCAATAATATTGGGATGATAGTCAAGCTTACGAATACATTCCATCACTCTTGCCTTAATTTCTGGGTTCACAGAAGTATTCCCACTAATTACTCTTGAAACTGTTGTTTGAGATACTCCTGCCTTTTTTGCAACATCTTTCATTGTGACCAATTAAACATCATCCTTTTTTCTTTTTCAAGAATACGTTTTCTCAACTTCTTAAACTAAGTTTACCACCCACTGTAAACATTGTCAACGTTTTTATTTGGAGATTTTTAGTGAACTTTTTTATTTGAAGAATACGTATTCTAATCTAATATTACATTATCATTTATTATTTATCATGTCAGTGCTCAAACTGCCAGAACTACATATAATATTATATTTTCTGTATCATTTATATTTTTTAGTATATAAATTGTTTTATTGAAATATTTGAATTAATTAAAACTCAGACTATCTAATCAAAAATAGAGATCAGATAATCTGAGCTTTTATCAACATTAAAAACTTTGTCTTACTTTATTTTTCATATTCTATTTTGATATCTACAATTCTCTCATAGATTTAGCTATCTCAATGCATAAATCCTCTGCCTGAGCTACATGTCCTAGTTTATCAATAAATGCATGGGTCATTCCTTTATAACGGTAGCAGGTTACATCCACTCCAGCCTCCTTAAGCTGCTTTGCATAGAACTCACCTTGAAGTCTTAGACCATCAAATTCTGCCACCGCTACTATTGTTTTTGGAAGTCCTTCATGAGATATGGCAACCATTGGACTTATATACGGATTATATATATTTTCACCATTACCAACATATAATCCAGCCATCAGATCATCTTCAATTTTTCCTGGTCTTCCAAGTCCAAGACATCCTTTCTTGATTATTTCTCCATGCTCTTCTGATACTTCAAAGAAATCCTCGTTCCATTCATATCCCTCTGCTTTAGCATCACCTATAGTAACAGCTGGATAAATAAGTACCTGCATTGCTATCTTTGTATCTCCTAAATCTCTTGACTTTAAAGAAACTGCTGCTGCATAGTTACCACCAGCACTATCCCCTCCAACAGAGATCTTATCTGGATCAATTCCATAAACCTCAGCATTATCATAAATATGTTTAACAGCATTGTAATTATCATTCAATCCATTTGGAAATGGCTTTTCAGGTGCTAAAGAATAATCCACATTAAACACTACTGCATCTGCTAATTCAGCTATGAGCTTGCAGAAGTTTTCAACTGTGTAGACACTTCCACCAATCCAGCCACCACCATGGAAAAATATAAGAGCTGGTTTGTTTTTAATTTTCTCAGATTTTCTTGGATAGTAGCGCCATAAGCCTACTGTATTTCCACTCCCTGTTAACTCTTCATATTTTGTATGAATCTCAACAGTATTTAAATTATAGTTTAGAAATCCCATGGAATCCCTTATAATAGGTATCATAACTTCTATTGGTGGCATGGTTTCAGGTATATCTTGATTAGAATTATTTTCTGCTGATTTCATCATAATTTCTAATTCTACAGGATCTAAATAGCCTGGCCTATCCTCTTCTGGAATTGGTTTTAAAATGACCATCAAGCCATTATTATCAATAACTTTAGTTTCTTTTTGAAGTTTTTCAATTGCACTATTATCATATTTTCTCATATCATTCTCACCCTTTTATTTAAAATATTTTCAGTTATTTTTGCGCATCTGTTTTTCCGAATGTTTGTCCTATACTTAATTATACACCTTCTATTGCAAATGTTATCACAAAGGATTTGTTAAATAAATGCTCTAGTAGCTTTTTATAAGATTGCACAACTTTCATAGCAAAACTTGTTTATTATATAACCTCAAGCTATAAAAATACAAGTTTTTATATAAAAAAATTCTTATAATCAAGTAATTATAAAATTATTTAATTATAACTTTATAAAAACAAATAATTATATAAATATATAGGAAATATGCCACTTGTAGCTTATTTCACTATATTAATAATCTAGCCTTAGAATACACAATTTCATAATACAATTAATATTTTGTACTCATCTCTAGTCTAGCAGTTTGTACATTCCAACATTAGGTCTACATTCATTTTCTGTAGCAAAAGATTTTTCCTTATCTCTTTTTGTGATAAGCTTTTGATTTAAATAACTTCCAAACTTATTGTGCAATAAAAAAGAATACTTAAACATATTTAAAATATAATTATTCAAATAAAAGCAAGAAATTAATCATATAAAATATGAATTAACTTCTTGCTTTTTCATAAATACATATAACTAAATAATAAACTCTAATCTACATTTAAAGTTTTTTCTCTAATCTAAGATTCACTTATTTACATTTCCCTTTATTTTCAACTATTTTGATCATATCATTGATCGCATTGATTACATACTGTGGGTTATCCTTCATGATATAATGGCTTGTATTTGGAACTAATATTTCCTTTGAATAATTAGACCATTTTGTCCACTCTGCAATTTTTTCATCAGTCATCTTTTGATAACTTTGTCCCATTCCTTCATCTATTGGGTGAAGTATTGTAAATGGAATATTTCTTAATACATCTCCTGCATTTCTAACTTGAAGTTCACTTTGTAACTCTTCACTTAATGTACCATCCGCTGGAGTAAATGAACCTAAAAATATGTCTATCATCTCTGGCATTTCAGCCTTAGCCCAAGCAACAGCATCTTTAGTAGCGCTATCCCAAGTACCATCTAAACTTACTATTCCCGCAACATCTTTAGGATAAAGCTTTGCAAATTCAACTGCATTAAACATTGCTATAGAATGAACCACTAATATATATGGGGCTTTTACCTTAGTTTTTTCTAAAAGTGCATGAAGGTCTCTCGCCCTATCAATTGCTGTTTTACCTGTACCTTTATTAAATATGGAGCTATCAAACGGTATGTTCCCGCCATTTATAGCAGTATTAATATCTGCATCACTTAAAGACAGTCTGTTCTGCCCTACATCGCTCAATCCTACCCCCGCTCTGTCATAAGCAACTGTTTTAGCCTTCTTAGCTATTTCAGCTTGAACAGTCCCCCAAGTTTCAAAATTCGAGTCTTCAGAGTAGGTATATATCCCATCCCCGTAACCGGAATCAAATACAACAGATGCCTTTCCATGACCCATTATCTTTGCATTTAGCCTCTTATCGCCTATGTTTACTAAGCCTTCTTTTGATTTAATATTCTCCTTAGCCATTACATTCACTGTAGATAATGATGATGCCAATACTGTTACTAATAGAGCTGAGAATAATTTTTTTATAGATATTCTTTTCAATGTAAAAACCTCCCTTTTACCATATGTTTAATTACTTGTAATATTTTTACTACACTAATATAATATATAATTTTCAAGCTATATTCTAGTATAATTTATAATTTTAACTAATTACGCAATATAATGTATATTAATCTTCAGGTTTCTTATATAAAAAATCGACTACCTTTTTACCTTTATTATGCAATTAATAAAAAATATTGAATTAAAGTCACAAATATGTTATCTTATAGTAAAGTATATATACTCTTTTTACAAATCAAAGCAACTAATAAATTTAATTATAGTTAACTGCAGAGCTATAATTAATAAATCTCCATAACTTTTATAAGCAACAAATCATCTACCGAAGTTATGAGGATTTATTACATGGGATATTAGTGCAATAATTTTTAAGGGAGATATGATTATGAAAAGAAATAAGAGTTTATTAAAAGTTTTAATTGCATCTATTACTGCTGTAGGATTAATTTGCGGAACATCAATTTCAGCATTTGCCCAAGGAAGATATGAATTCGATGTTATTTCTGACACTCACGTAGGACATAGTAGTACTGATATTACAAATACAACTCTTGCCTTAAACTGTATAAAAAATAAATTTCCAGATAGTAAGTGTATAGTAATAAATGGTGATGTAGTTGATAATAATCAAAAAACATCCTATGACGCTTTATACAACATTATTTCAAATGTAAATAGTACTACAACAAAACTACCATATATCTACTTTAACTATGGTAATCATGAATTTAGAGCTAATGCTTCTGATTCTTCAAGTAACTATACCGGTAACCTTGCTTACTTTAACCAACGTACACGTGACATTCAAGCTAGATTACTTGGCAACAAAGGAAATGTAACTATTAATGAACGCACCCCTGGTTCATCATACGACATGCAATATATCAACAAAGCAACCAATGATAGACTGTTCTTCTTAGGAACTGACTATATACCATCAGGAAATACGGATAATTCTTATCTTGATCCTAATACGCAACTTTATCAATTAGGACTAGCTATTAATGCAAATAAAACCGAATCTATAAATACAGGTATTAAGAAACCTTTATTCGTATTCTCACATCAGCCTATAGCAAATACAGTTTGGGGCTCAGAGACTTCAAGAAACTGGGGGAATATAATAGATAGTGATCAACTTATAAGCAAATTAGCAAATCACCCTGAAGTTATAACATTTACTAGTCATATTCATAAGGGATTCACATCAGGGGCTAATGCAGATGACTTCTATTCTTTAGGAGGTAATGACTCTTGGGGAAATATATTTAGTACTTCTTCAGTTTCATACGATCCTAACAGTAATCCAGCTCCAGCACAAGGATATCACGTTATAGTTTGGAGTAACGCTGTAACTGTTCAAGCTATACAATATATATCTAATACTAGTTATAATGTAATATCTTCACATACTATTTATTATTAAAAATAACTTATACTAAAAATAATGCAGAGACTGCCTCAGAACAGAAAATAATTTCTGTTCTGAGGCAGCACTTATTTGTGTATGCTTACTAGTTAATATTTTATACAGTTACATTATTTACTGCTTTGATAATACTTTCTCCAACTTTTTTAGCCGTATCACTAGTTACAATAACACCACTATATTCACTGTAGTTAGTTACTATAACAGGTGTTGTAATATCGTAACCTGCTTGTTTGATCTTATCTATATCAAATTCAACAAGTAGATCTCCTTTTTTAACAACTTGCCCTGTTTGTGCTTTAACTTTAAAATATTTGCCGTTTAATTCAACTGTGTTAAAGCCCACATGAATTAATATTTCTAAACCAGAGTTTGATTTTAGTCCGAAAGCATGTCCTGTTGGGAATGCTGCTTCAACCTTACCATCTATTGGGGCGTATATCTTTCCTTCACTAGGAACTATAGCTATACCTTTACCAAGTTCTCCACTTGCAAAAACTTTATCTGAAACATCTTCTAACATCATTATTTGTCCGTTTGCAGGGCTAACCACTTCTAAATCACTTGAGTCTCCGATGTTTCCATCTACTGTTCCTTGGTTTTCTTCGTCACCAAGCATTTTATCATTAAATCCAAATAAGAATGTTCCAATTGCAGATCCGAAATAAGCTATAGCACAGGCAATTAAGAAACCTACAAACCCCTTGCCCATAAATGCTGGTAATGTTAAAATACTAGCTCCCACTAAAGCTGAAGCACCTGCTCCTGCATATCCTACTATTCCACCAGCAATACCACTACATATGCATGCAATTATAAAAGGTTTTTTATACTTTAAATTTACTCCGTATATTGCTGGTTCAGTTATACCGAAAAGACCGGTTGTAGCTGATGATCCTGCAATTGCTTTTAACTTTGAATTCTTTGTTTTTAAGAATACTCCTAGAGCAGCTCCTGCCTGAGCAAAGTTATTTGGTCCTGTTATTGTAAATAAAGTATCACGACCATATATTGCAAGATTATTTGTTACTATTGGAACAAATCCCCAATGAAGCCCAAATATTATAAGTACTGGCCAAACTGTTGCTACAATTGCTCCACCAATCATAGGATTAATGCTATAAAGTGCAGTATATCCACCTGCTAATAACTTACCTAATTTATCTCCTATTGGTCCTATTACTAAATATGTTACAGGCACTACTAAAGCTAAACATACTGTTGGTGTAACGAAATTCTTACAAACTTCTGGAAGCTTTTTATTTAAGAAGTTTTCCACCTTAGCTAAAAAGAATACTGAAAGTATTATAGGAATAACTGTTGAAGGATAACTAATTAGTATTACTGGAATTCCTAAAAAGCTTATACTTTCTTTTCCTCCAAATAATGCTGTCATATTAGGGTATAACAACGCTCCTGCTACCGCTACAGCTATAAAAGGATTTGCTTTGAATTTCTTTGCTGAAGTGAAAGCTAAAGCTATTGGTAGATAATAGAATATTGAATCGCAGGCAGCATATAAAATTCTATAAGTTCCATCATTAGTGGATAGCCATCCAAAGGTTGTAGATAACATCAATACACCTTTTAAAATACCGGCACCACACATTGCTGCTAATAATGGAGTAAATATTGCTGAGATTGTATCAATAGCTACATTGACAAAACCTCTCTTTTCATTGGAAGTCCCTTCTTTATCAGAGTTAAGTTGGACCCCAGTAACTCTTCCTATAGTTTCATATACATCTTTTACAGAATTACCAACTACAACTTGATACTGACCAGCACTTTCAACAACTGTGATAACACCTTCTAGTCTTTCAAGTTTAACCTTATTTGCTTTGCTTTTATCCTTCAATTTAAACCTTAATCTGGTAGCGCAATGCACTAATGATAATACGTTTTCTTCTCCCCCAACATTTTGTATAATGTCTTGGGCTAATTTATCATAATTCTTTGCCATTAATATCATCCTCTCTATATAACTTGCTGCTGTTGATCTGTAAATAAATACTCTATTTAACTACTTGCTTATTGGCAAATAATCTTATTGTATAAATAAAATAGTAAAATACATTCATCTCATCAATTTTTATTGTTTTTCAATTCACAAAATTAAATTAAGTTTAATAATTGCTTATAATTTAAATATTAATCACTAAATATTTTGTACTAAGTTATATGTATTAGCATATTTTACAATGGTACTAAGCACCATCTCCTTTTCATTATATTTTCATGAATTCATGCAATTGATTACATTGAAATATGGAATACTTACTTCTTTTTCTATGAGCTAATTATATATCGTTTTCATAAATATTTCAACATATTTAAATAAATTTTTTGTTATTTTTTAATAAATTTTTAGTTAAATATTTTGTTAAATGAAATATTTAAGGATCATTAACCTAAAATCTTTTCTGTTTTTATACACAATAAAATAGAACTTGCAGTATATAATTAAACATAATCATATACTGCAAGTTCTATTTTCAATTCACGTTTAAGATCAACCCTGAAATTAAACACAAGTTTATTAAACTAATTTAACAACACTATTTCTCTCTACTAAAGTTGTATCAATTTCTATTTTTAAAGGCACTTCATCTTCTTCATCATTTATCTTATCTATAATCCTATTTACAGCTAAACGTCCCATCTGCTCTGTATAAACCTTTATAGTAGTCATATTTGGATAACTTAAAGAACTAAAAGGTATGTCATCAAAACCAATAATCGATACATCCTTAGGAATATTTATCCCGCATTCTTGCATAGCTTTCATAGCCCCTAAAGCAATTATATCATTGAAAGCAAATAACGCTGTTGGAAGATCTTTTTTATTGCTTTCTAAATATTTTTTCATGTCTTTATATGCGCCATCAAGAGTCGGTTCAAGCATTATCCTATCCTCTTCCTTAAGCATCAAAGAAGCCTCATCAAGAGCTTTTTCAACACCTTTGTAACGGCTATCAAAATTGCTTATGTTTACCGAACTTCCTAATATACCTATTCTCTTGTGTCCATTATCAATAAAATATTTAGTCGCTCTATAAGCTCCACTTATATTATTTATTACAATATAATCTAAGCTTTTATTAGGAAAATAGCTATCTAGCACAACTACTGGGATATCTAAGTTTTCAAAGTAAGAGAAATCACATTCATCCATTTCTGTTGCTAATAGCAATATTCCATCTATCTTCCCTTGATTTACAATCTTAAAAACATTTTCTTTATCATGTTCGCCGTGAATAACCTGAGATATAAGCAATTCATACCCATTTTCTCTACACTCTCTTTCACAGGATTCTAATAAAGCCGAGAAAAATTGCGTATCAGAAACAACATACCCGTGCTTTTTAAATAAAATCAATCTTATTACTTTTTCTTCATTCTTTTTATGATTACGGAAATAACCTAGCTCTTCTGCAATCTTAATTATTTTCAATTTAGTTTCTTTACCTACCCCTTTTCTATCATTAAGGGCATTAGATACTGTTCCCGGAGATACTCCAGCTAGTTTTGCTATGTCTTGCATTATAGTCTTCATGTCAACGCTCCCTACTTACGTATATATAGATGTACTATTTTTATTTATATCTATTATTCGAGGTATATTCTTAAATTCAGATTTGCTTTAAAACTGAACTTTATATAAAACCAGCACATCTTTATCATTCATTTTTAGATTTTCTCTAAAACTCTTATATCTTTAAGTATAAACCACCTTTACTAAAATTAAAACATTATCAACTAAATATTTATTGAATTTTTCAATAACACTTTTAACTATATTCTTATATCCAAGTAGTATATCTTTATACAAAACTATACCACTTCACAGTAAGATTTGAAAAACATCACACAAGCAGTATGACGTCCACACCTTACCTTGAAGTGGTACAACTTAAACTTAGTATTCTATCTTTTTATTACAATCAAAGCATCTTTCTCGAAATTATGCATCTGAATTATTGTCTTTCCATCTGCAATCTTAACATTTGGATTACATACATTCTTGTGTTCTAAATCAATAATCTTAATATCGTATCCAGATAAATCTTCGTCAACTTTTATATTTGTATTTATAGGCACATAGATAAACATCTCATCTAGATTTTTAGTGGCTGCCATTCTAATATCTTTAGTTGGATTCAAAACCTTATTTAGTGGAACAAGTTCATTAACACCATACATTTCTAACATATATTTTAAATGCCCATAATCCCATGCTCCTGGATATTTTATTGCATCATTCCATGAATTAGGGCTATCAAAACCTTCTCCTAGCCCCATTCCAAATGACTTTCCGATCTTATGCCAGCTATAAATTCCATGAGCTCCATAGGTTATCCCCGCGCAAGCACCTGATAGTACGCTCATCCAAGCCGCACGTCTTACATCAAACTGATAAAATCTTCCGTACATTTGTCTACTATATCCCATCTGCTCATAGCATGGTTCAGCATTAATTATTGGCTTAGCAGGATATTTTGTATAGAAGCTTTCAGCAAGCAAGTATGGCATTGCTGGATTTTCAGCATTGTGTCCCGATTGATACATATAAAAATCAATAACATCAATAAATTCTTCTGGAATTACATCTAGTCTTCCCTTTATATGTAAGGTCTGTAATAGATCTGGAGCCTTTTTTCTCAAATCTTCAGCAGCCCTTAGATAGTATTTTTTAGTTTCCTCAGTATCTATATCAGTATCGCCACTGATTATATAAATCGGCTCTAAATCAGAAAAAGTCTCATGTACTTTTCCGATATATTTTTCTATGAATTCATATGGCATTACATTGCTACTAAGCATCTTACTAGCCCAAGTATTTGGAACATAATTACACCAAAGCACTACAAGAGCTAAATCAAATCCCTTATCTTTAGCTATTTCACACATTAGTCTTGCATGCTTAAAATACTCTTCATTAAACTCTGTAAAATCAAATATTTTAGCTTTTTCATCTTTGTATGGCAGCGGAGAATAATTAAGCTCTGTTCCACTGGCATCCCACTGAGGAAGAATATTTATTTGAATAACATTAAAGCCCTGATATTTTCTTAAATTCAAGTAATATTCCCATTCTTCAATAGTTATATTTGTAAATGCACTCCAGCATGTATCTGCTAAATAGAAAAAATCTTTTCCATCTTTCTTAAAGGTACGACTATTTTTTTCTACGGTTATCTGCGGCATATTTTCCACCTCAAAATACATTTTTATTTTTATATTTATCTTCTTATTATACAATGTATTGATTTTTGTAGTCTCTTTATATAATTAATAGTTTCGAAATTCAAGTGTTACTACAGAGATGCTATATGAATGAGCTATTAGAATTAAATGATTTTCTAAAATGTAATAGCGTTAAGAAATTGTAGAAAATCATATTAATTCTTTGCAAAATTCATTAAAGCATCATAGGAGAAGCACTTGAATTTCAGCATTTACTTACATAGCTTTTATACCTTATTCGCCTCTAATCCAAGCCTTTACATCTTCTTCTACATCATCATAAAAATCTGGTTTTAAGGCTGGTATATACTTGCAAGCTTCATATACAGCAGGAAGTACATCCTTATGAATACCAGTACAATGATGAACATATGGTCCAGTTACTAACTTATCTTCAAGCTTTGCTAAGTTTTCAACTTCAACCCATAAATATGCGCCTTGAATGTATGGACCTTCTACTCCTTTTGCATGACCAAGAAGCATAGAGTACTCCCCATTATCGCCATCAAATCTTAGAAGCGAAACATCTCCACCTTCAATTTCTGCAAAGGAAGCTCCATTACATCCACTTTCAAGAGCAAAAGGCACTTCAATCTTAGCTTTTTGTCCTTTTTTAGTTAAAGAAGGAGGGAAGCATCCACAATGTTGAAGAAGTTCTCCATTTCTATTTGTTGGATGAACTACTGTCCAATCTGCAAAGAATGTTGGAGCTTCTCCCATACCTGCTGCTTGAGATATTACAGATGTTATAGCACCATGTATATCAGTTTCACAAACTACTGGAATTCCTTCATCTGTCATTAGAGCATTGGCCATACATGGCATAATCTTAAGCTCATCTTGAAGTGCTGTCCAACATTGTATAGCAACTGCACTACAGCCAAATTCACTAGTTAGTTCACTGTAAGCCACCTTTAACGAAGCAACATTTTCAACAATTTCATCTGAAACTGTAATATCTAATACCTGCTTCATATACTCTATTGTTGCCTGTACCTTTTCTTTTTCCTCAGCTTTTACTTTCTTAACCTTAGCCACAAATTCTGTCATTGAAATTGGATGTATTTGAACACCAAACTTTTCTAGTAATTCTCCTTCATTACACATCATAGTCCAGAAAGACGAAGGACGAGTAGATATTTGAAGAATTCTTAAGTTTCCAAGCTCTTTAACTACATTAGCTGCTGCTAAGAAGTTTCTAAGCCCTCTTTCAAAAGCTTCATCCTCTAAGCTTGCATTTGGTATATAAGTAAAAGGAACCTTAAAACGTCTTAGTATCTTTCCTGTTGCAAATAGTCCACATTGAGAGTCTCTTAGTCTTGTACCATTAGCAAGTGGTGCTTCATCACGAGGTCCCCAAAGTAAAACTGGAAGTTTAAGTTTTGAAGCGACTTTAGCAACTAAATCTTCTGAACCAAAATTACAGTGTGGGAAAAATAATGCATCTACTTTTTCACTTATAAATTTATCTACTACCTTTTGCACATGCTCTTCTGAAAACAATAAACCTTCTTCATTTATATCATCTATATTTACAAACTCTATATCTAGATCTTTTAATTTTTCGCAAGTTAAATCTTTATATTTTATAGCATCATCCTTGCTAAATATGGATCTACGAGTTGATGCTACACCTAATTTTATTTTATATTGTTTCATTGTTAATTCCTCCCGATTTTATTTAAATTATTTTTCTCAAAACCAATCATTTACCTTCAATCTATTAAATCCAAATTACAGCTTTTTAAATCTTTTAACTATATTTTCTACTGTAAACCCATAATTCTTTATAACGGTTTCTGCTGGTGCTGATGCTCCAAATGTATCGATACCAACAACATCTTTAGCATATTTATGCCATCCAAAGGTTGTTCCCATTTCTATAGCTAACTTTTTAGTAATTTCTTCAGGCAATACCTTATCCTTATACTCTTTTGATTGTTTTTCAAATAATTCCATTGAAGGCATGCTTACAACGGAAACATATATATTTTCTTCTTCTAATACTTTTTTAGCTTCCATTGCTAAGTTAACCTCTGAACCTGTAGCAATCAAGATTCCTTGGCACTGTTCTTTAGCCTCACTAACCACATATGCCCCTTTTTTCACTCCATCATAGCTCGTACCTTCCATAACTGTTACGTTTTGACGAGTCAGAGCTAGAGCTGTAGGATGATCCTTTACCTCAACTGCTATTCTCCAAGCTGCTGCTGTTTCAACTGCATCTGCCGGTCTAAACATCACCATATTAGGTAGAGACCTAAACATTGCTAATTGCTCAATAGGTTCATGGGTTGGTCCATCTTCTCCTACCGCTATGGAATCATGAGTAAATACATAAGTCACAGGCAATCCCATGATTGCAGCCATACGTACAGCTGGTTTTAAGTAATCTGAGAACACAAAGAAAGTTGCTCCATACACTTTTACTCCACCATGAAGTGCCATACCATTTAGCATTGATGCCATGGCAAATTCACGTACACCAAAGTAAATATTTCTTCCAAAGTTCTTTTCAACAACAAATTTTTCTTCATTCTTGATTAGAGTCTTATTTGAACCAGATAAATCTGCAGATCCTCCAATAAAGTAAGGAATTGCCTTTGCTATAGCATTAATGGCTTCATTATTTGTATTTCTTGTAGCATCGCTGTGTCCAACCTCATAACTAGGCATAACATCAGATAATTCCACAGTTAATTCTCCATTTATAGCTTTTTCTAACTCTAAAGCTTCCTTAGGGTAAGCTTCTTTATATTTATGGAACAACGCATTCCACTGATCTTCTTCTTTTTGTCCTGGAACTTGGATTTTATTTTCATAATCTGCATAAACTTCTTCTGGAATATTGAACGGTTTATGTTCCCAACCATATACTTTTTTTGCATATTCTCCATCTTCAATTCCAAGAGGAGCTCCATGAACTGAATTCTTTCCTTGATTCTTTGATCCAAATCCAATAATGGTCTTAACTTCTATTAATGATGGTTTGTTTATTTCCTTTTTAGCATTTTTTATTGCCTTAGATATAGTTTTAATATCATTACCATCTTCAACCTTTTGTACATGCCATCCATAAGCCTCATAACGTTTCAAAACGTCTTCACCAAAAGAGTCGCTGGTTTTTCCATCTAAACAAATATCATTAGAATCATATAAAACTACTAATTTTCCAAGACCTAAATGTCCAGCTAAAGAAGATGCTTCACTAGTTACGCCTTCCATTAAATCTCCATCACCACAAATAACATACTGATAATGATCTACTATATTGAAATTTTCTTTATTATATTTCGCTGCCAAAAACTTTTCAGCCATAGCCATACCAACAGCCATCGAAATTCCTTGTCCAAGTGGTCCGCTAGTTGCATCTACTCCATCCGTATGTTTGTATTCAGGATGTCCTGGAGTTCTACTTCCCCACTGACGAAAGTTCTTTAAATCTTCCATGGTCACCTTATATCCTGATAGATGAAGCAGTGAATATAGAAGTGCTGAACCATGCCCTGCAGCTAAAACAAACCTGTCACGGTTAAACCAACTACTATTTTTAGGATTAATCTTCATGTGCTCTGTCCATAAGGAATAAGCCATAGGAGCTGCTCCAAGCACTACTCCCGGATGGCCTGAATTAGCCTTATTTATAGCATCAATGCCAAGTACTCTTATACTATCTATAGATAATTGTTCAATACCTTTACTCACTTTCTCACCTCTTTTCTATTTTCCAAAAGCTTTTGCCCAATCTGCTTTAAACTTTTCCAATCCTTGATCTGTTAATGGATGTTTTAACATCTGAACTACAAGTTCATATGGAACTGTTGCTATGTCAGCTCCAGCTTTTGCAGCTTCGATTACATGTATCGGATTTCTTACGCTTGCAGCTATTATCTTAGTTTCTATACCATGGATATCAAAAATTTCTGCTATGTCTCTTACTAAATCCATTCCTATCATTGATATATCATCTATTCTTCCAAGAAACGGACTTACATAAGTTGCCCCTGCATTAGCTGCAAGTAAAGCTTGAGTTGAGGAAAATATTAGAGTTACATTAGTTTTAATACCTTCCTCAGCCAAAACCTTTGTAGCCTTTAAACCTTCTGCTGTCATAGGAATTTTAACTATCATATTCTTATGAATCTTAGCGATTTCTCTTCCTTCTTTAATCATTCCTTCAGCATCTTCGCTTATAACCTCTCCACTTATAGGTCCATCAACTATCTCAGTTATTTCCTTAATTACTTCATTAAAGTCTCTACCTTCTTTTGCTATAAGCGAAGGATTAGTTGTCACCCCACATATTACCCCCATCTTATTTGCTTCTTTTATATAATCAACATTTGCTGTATCTAAGAAAAACTTCATCCTTAATTCCCCCTCTAGTCATTTCTTCTTTCAGGCTACATTTAATATTTTTTTGAAATTAATTTGTCACTACGAAGTTCATCAAAGCATCGGATGTAGTGGCAAATTAATTTCAACACACCATTTATTTATTTAGGTCAGTTAAATACAAAACACTCTTAATTGCGTTCTGCCAGCCTTTATAAAGCTTAGCTCTCTCTTCTTCTTGTATTTTGCTTTCGTAAGTTTCTGTTTTGTTAGGTAATTTCTTTACTTCCTCCATACTAGTCCACATATTTAGACCAAGACCACCTAGTAGCGCAGCTCCTACAGAAGATAATTCTTCATTTAGATTTTTTTCTATCTTACAATTTAATAAATCTGCTAAAAATTGATTGTAGATTTTATTAGTAGTTACTCCGCCATCTATATTCAAATTACTTACTTTGATCTTTGCTTCATTTTCTATTACATCTAAGGCGTCTTTCACTTGATAAGCTATACTTTCTAGCGCTGCCCTCATTATATGTTTTTTTGTAGCATTTCTTGAGAGTCCTACTATAGAAGCTTTTGCTTCAGCTTCCCAATAAGGTATTCCAAGACCTAAAAACGCTGGCACTAAATACACTCCCTCATTATCTTTAACCTCAGTAACCGCCTTATTGAACTCTTCAAAATCAGTGAATAACCCAAGCTCATCTCTGATCCAGTTTATAGTGTCACCACTGGAATTTATAATCCCTTCAATTCCATAATTAATGCCATTCTTACTTACATAAGCTATTGTTGATACTATTCCATTTTTAGACGGAATATAATTTTCTCCAACATTAACCATGATTGAATTACCTGTTCCAAAGGTTGATTTTGCCATTCCAACTTCAAAACAACGTTGCCCAAACAGTGCTCCTTGTGAATCACCAATCACTCCACATATTTTTAATGATTTATTTAGCTGTCCTTGTAGATCTGTCTCTCCAAAGATTTCATCTGACGGATAGATTTCAGGCAACATATTATTCGGAATATTAAATACCTTAAGCAGATCGTCATCCCATTTTAAGGTCTTAATGTTAAGTAGAAGAGTTCTACTTGCATTAGTAAAATCGGTTACATGACACTTGCCATTAGTAAGCTTCCATACAAGCCAAGTATCAATAGTTCCAAGAAGCAATTGACCTTCCTCTGCTTTTAGTCTTGCACCTTCAACATTATCTAATATCCATTTAATCTTTGTTCCAGAGAAATACGGGTCTAGTCTAAGACCTGTTTTCTCTGTCACCATATCTTCATATTCTTTTAATTCACTACAAATATCACTGGTTCTTCTACACTGCCACACTATGGCGTTGTATACCGGAAGTCCTGTATTCTTATCCCATACAACCACAGTTTCTCTCTGATTTGTAATGGATAACCCGATAATTTGCTCTTCCTCTATTTTATTTTCAGAAAGCACTTTCTCTATTACATGTTTCACATTTTCATATATTTCAATTGAATTATGTTCAACCCACCCTTGAGCAGGATATATCTGTTCATGTTTTTTGCTAGCTTTATATCTAACAAAAGCTTTATCATCTATAAGTAAAGCTTTTGTAGCTGATGTACTTTGGTCAATAGTTAATATAAACTTTTCCTTCATAATCTCATACCATTCTCTTACTTAAGAATTTCTTCTGATACTTTTACTAAGTTTTCTGCTGTTAAGCCATAATAATTAAATACTTCTTTTGTATTTCCAGTTATAGGTGCTTCATCAGCTATAGCTAGTATTTTCATCTTTGTTGGTTCATTTTGACAAACCACTTCTGATACTGCGGCTCCAAGACCACCATGAACACTATGTTCTTCTATTGTGATAATTCCCTTTGTTTCTTTAGCTGATTTTATTATTGCTTCTTCATCTAAAGGCTTTATAGTGTGCATGTTTAAAACTCTACATCCTATACCTTTTGCTTCTAGTTCCTTACTTGCATCAACTGCCGCTTTTACAGTTTCACCTGTAGCAATTATGGTAATATCATTACCTTCATGAAGCAGGTTTGCTTTTCCGATTTTGAACTCAAAATTTTCATTTTCATAAATATCTTCCACTGGATTACGTCCAATACGGATGTATGCTGGTTTATCGTAGCTTTGAAGTGCCTCAATCATCTTTTTAGTTTCAAATCTATCTGCAGGAAGTAATACTGCAATATCCGGAATAGCTCTTATAACTGCTATATCTTGAAGCGAATGATGTGTCATACCTAAGGCTCCATAACTTACTCCGCCACTTATTCCAATTAACTTAACATTAGTTTTTGAATAAGCCACATCAACCTTTATCTGCTCTACACTTCTCATTGACAAGAAACAAGCTGGTGATGCAACATAAGGTTTCTTACCACAAGTTGCAAGTCCCGCTGCAATTCCAACAGAATCTTGTTCTGCTATACCCACTTCAACAAATTGTTCTGGATATTCATTTGCAAAACTACCCATGGATGCTGAACCTCTAGAATCACAAGTTAAGACCATAATATCTTTATCTTCTTTAGCTAACTCCATCAAAGTATCACATATAACTTGACGATTAGAAATCTTATTCATTATCCTTCACTCCTTCTAACTCTTTGATAGCTTGGTTATATTCTTCCTTTGTTAAAACTCCATGGTGCCACTTAGCCACATTTTCCATGAAGGAAATTCCTTTTCCTTTCACAGTATTTGCAATAACCATGGTAGGCTTTCCTTCTTTAGCTGGAATATTATTAAATACCTTTAATAATTGTTCAATATCGTTTCCATCAACTTCTACTACTTCCCAACCGAAACTTGCCCACTTTTCACTTAATTTATCTAAAGCCATAACCTCTTCAGTAGTTCCTGATATTTGAAGTCCATTTCTATCTATTATCCCTACAAGGTTGTCTAATTTATAGTTAGCTGCCGCCATAGCACCTTCCCAAATTGAACCTTCTGCTTGTTCTCCATCACCCATTAACGTGAATACTCTATATTTTTTATTGTCACGCTTTCCAGCTAGAGCCATTCCAACTGCTACAGGCACCCCATGTCCAAGAGATCCAGTATTTATTTCAACTCCATTATTCTTATTATTAGGATGTCCGATAAGCGTTGATCCATATTGGCTATAAGTTTTTAACTTTTCCTTATCAAAAAATCCTTTATCAGCTAATATACAATAAAGTAATTCTGCAATATGTCCTTTACTTAATATAAATCTATCTCTATCTGGATCCTTACTATTTTGTGGATCAATATTTAAAACATTATAATAAAGTGTTGTTAAAATATCTGTACTTGATAAAGATCCTCCCACATGACCCGCTTTAGATCTATAAACAACCTCTATAACATCTTTTCTTATTTGATTAGCTTTACTTTTTAGATCTTTCACTATCAGTTCCATAGATAACCTCCATCATCTAATTATATTTAGTTATTTTTAGCTAAATTTACTTTCTAGAATATTCTATCCTGTAATTTCATTGTATCATCAAAGTTTTATTTAGTAAATATTTATACAAAATTATATAAATATTTATAAAAATATCATTTCCCAATAGATTTATTTAGATAAAACCTATAAAAATCAATTTTTAGACGCAAAACGGAAGAATGTTTTTATATAACTAATTAATTTATATTAAAACAAACTAAATTTATAACTAAATATTTATTTTTCGATTTTATTTGATAACGCCTTTTTTTATAATAAGGCAGCCATATAACTTTCTTTCTGTAGTAGCTACTATTGCATATGCATTTCTTGCTTTCTCATAGAAATCGAATCTTTCCACATATTCAACAGCTTTTTCTCTTCTATCGTCATATTTACATACTATATTCTTAATATCATCCTGTATTTCAGTAACCGCATCATCTCCTGGAACAAGTTCCATAAGTGATACAGGACACTCTACGTATTCATCTAGAGGAAAAAGCTTAAGTATAGCATCAAGAACATCAACACTTCCATGTCCATCACATCTAATTAATCTTTTTGCATTACTTGCAGCCGGGAAATTGCAATCTCCAATTACTAAATCATCCCCATGCCCCATCTCATGCAATATTTTTAAAAGTTCTGGCGAAATTAAATCTGGTATACCTTTTAACATAAGATCTTCTCCTTAATGTAATATTATTGGGTAACTTTTTAGATATAGTTATAAGAGTGAGCATAGCGCACCACTCTTACAACTATTTGCATATATTTATATACCCCAAGTACTAGCAGATAACATATCCTTCTCTAAGTTAAATAAATATATTAAACAACTTCACTAACTTCAGCTTCGTTTTCTTCAGCATAACTTTGATTATCAAGCTTTTTGAAGAATGGGAAGTATATAACTGCTGAAAGAATAACAAGAATTATTTGTAAAGCCGCCATTCTCCATCCACCTTGCATGAATGCACTTGCAACAACAGGTAGACCAAAAGGAAGCTGAAGTCCAGCTACATGTGGAACTAATCCAATTGATATGGCTACGTAAGCAACAATAGCTTGAATTATAGGAACACCTATGAAAGGTACAGCCATAAGTACGTTAAACATCATTGGAAGTCCAAAAACAACAGGTTCATTTATACAAAATAGTCCAGGTACAAATGAAAGCTTTCCTAACATTTTTAACTTTTTGCTCTTTGCAACAAAAACCATTAAGAAACAAAGTCCTAAAGTACCACCAGCTCCACCGATACCAAAGAATAAATTATAAAATTGTTGAGTTAATACATGTGGTATTGGTGTTCCTGCAGTATAAGCAGCTAAATTTTCTATATCCATCGGCATATATAAAGCTGTTATAAAACTTCCAACAACTAATGATCCATGCATTCCACAGAACCATAAAATCATTTGAATCAAACCAATGATTAAGAATGAGAAGAAGTTATTTCCAAGCTTAGATAGAGGTGTTTGCACAATTGCGTATATAAATTGAGTAAAGGATCCATAACCAGTATTCATAAATATTCCAGCAATAGCTATAAATATTAATCCTACTAAAACAGCTGGTATTAATCCAGAGAAAGTATTAGATATAGTAGGAGGAACGCTATCAGGCATTTTTATAACCAACTTTTTATCTACAAAAAGTGCATATAAACGAGTTGCAACTAAAGCTACTATTAATCCGGTAAATAACCCTTGTACACCAAACCAAGTAAGAGAGAACATGCTAGCTCCTTGAACAACAGTCAATGGTGTTACAAGTAAAAAGCAGAATACACTAAGTAATGCAGGCACAACAGGATCTTTTTCCAGACTAGTAGCAAACTTACTTGATACCAAGAAGGAAGCGTATAATCCTAAACAGCCTATTGATAAATTATACGGAATAAAAAGAATTTTATTCAATCCAGATGAAGCCAAAAATGATTGCCATGGTCCAATAGGAATAGCAACTAACATAATTGCGAATGATCCAATCATTAAAACAGGTAGTGCGGACATAAGACCATTAGAGATAGCCTGTAGATACTTATTAGTTTGCATAACATATGCAAATCTCGTTAATTTGTCTTTAAAATTATTCATTTATTCTTACCCCCAGTTTTATTATTAAATTCATCTAAAAAAACGTTTACTATGTTAATAAAAGCCTACAAATTCAAAGCTTTATTTAGCACCTTTTCACCATTCATCATTCCATAATCAATGCTATCTATTACATCAACCTTCATTCCCTTTGGCTCATACTCCTTCTTAAAAGTTCCAAGCATGAAACCAACCTGTGGTCCTAGTAATAATACATCTGTTTTTTCACCATATTCTTTTTTAAACTTTCCTTCAGCAGTAGCTCTTATCTCTGCTTCAATTCCTTTATTTTTTGCTGCTTGTTGCATTTTTGCCACTAGCATACTCGTTGACATTCCACCAGCACATATTAAAGTAATTTGTATCATTTATAATTCCTCCTCAATTGGTTAAACTTATATTATTTGTTTATAACTTTCACATATTTATTTAGCAACTTCCATGCCAACACACATAATTTAACTTAAATTCAGATTGGCTTTTATTTAATTGTTAATGTGTGTTGTAACCATAGCTTATCTGTGTTTCGTCTGTGTTTCATGTGTGTTCTACTTACCTTTTTTTAATTCTAATATCTCGAAATACGTATCTATAAATTCTACAGCCAAATCCTTAACTGTCATGGCATTCATAAGGTGATCCTGGGCATGAACCATAAGTAAAGACATCTCAGTTTTATTACCTGCAGCTTCATTTTGAATTAGTTCTGTTTGAATATCATGAGCCTTATTTAAAAAATCATTAGCCTCTTCAATTAGCTCCTTAGCTTTATCTATATTTCCCGCTTTAGCTTCTTTTATAGCACTCATAGCTCTGCTTCTTGCATCACCGCCATTAACTATTATTCCAAATACGATTTCTTCCATAATGCAACATCCTCTCTACGTTTAAAATGTTATGTTTGTTATAACTATAATAATAGCAATTTCCATGCCAACACACATAATAAGAAAATAAATCCTACAATTCACCCTTTACAGAATTGTAGGATTTAGGCTTACTCTTTCTTTATATAATTTCTATAATCAAAAAACCTCATTATATAACACACTTCATCTTCAATTATTTCTATTGAGTACTTTTTGTTCAAAAATTCAGCAGCCTTTTTCACCACTTTGTATAGCTCTGGATTATCCTTAATATACTGGATTTTATTTTCAAATTCATCAATAAACTTCCCTTCTTTAAGTCTGTCTATCATACTAGCTACATGAAAGGATATCCCAATTAAAAAATTAGTGTCTAGCTTTATATCAAGTCCATCTTCAACCATACTATTAAACTTTCTTATATCTACTAATGCGGATTTACCACTTATGTTTTTAAGCTGCATCTCCAAAGTATCCCCCATCTTTATGTAGGCACTTTGTAATTCTATAAATCTTTGCATCATTTTTAAAGCATCTGGATTAAACATATCTTCAAGACTAAATTGAGGAATTTTGGTATCCAATCCAAAAGAGCTTACTATACATACTACAGTGTGATCACTCTCTATTTCCTTTATTCTTTTATAAACACTGCTTTTTCCCACAAGATTTATTGGTATTATCTCTAAAAGGTTACTGTCAAAATCAAGTTCTCTATGAAGCATGTTCTTAACTGTAATTGCACTTCCTTCTCCTGTAGTACAAATAGTTATAATCGCAAGCTTTTCACCTATTTCTTCATCTTCTATGATTTCTTCCTCGTGAGCTTCCATTAACACGTTTACACTAAGTGTATCTTTATATACCTCTTCAAGAGAATGACCCATCATAGCTTTTCTTGTAGCTTCTAATACATGAAGAGTACTCACAAGAGGAATGGTTTTTGTTCTTATTCCAAATTCTTTTTGAAGCTCTGCCCCAAAGGTTGTAAAGGACCCCATATCTACTAAAAACAATATATCCGAATTTATTTTTGATTCTTTTATATATTTTTTTATATTAGAAAGTATAACTTTAGGCTTTTCTTCTATAGGCGCATTAATTCCTATAGCATGATTTACTCCTAATAGCTTATTAGCCGTCTCAACCATTGAACTTGCAGTTGCTGGTCCATGAGCTATAACAACAACCTTTACATCTTTACTATATTCCTCAACTGCTCTGCAATCATAAATCAGAAAAAGCGCCAAAAAGCCAGCTTCATCAATTGGCATAGAGGTATCTAAGGCTCTATCTATAATCTTCAGAAAATCTAATGCTAAGTTAAATTCCTCTTTATGTTGAGTTCTTATAGTATTAAGCTGAGGATTCACTATTTTTCTATTTTTTCTTACTCTCTCTATGGAGTTTGATATATGAACTGCCATACCATAATAAACCTTTTTACTAAGCTTTCTATTAAGCCTATCTTCACTTAAGCTTATCAACTCTTCAACAATTCTTATTATTTTAGGCTCTATTATATTTTCTAGCTTAGACATATCTACTTTGTTACTTACATCATGGATATAGTTATCAAAGTAATCTTCTATATCTTTTTCCATTTCTCTGTCTAACTCTTCTTCAGAAACCCCTTTGGTTTTGAGCTCATGAAATCTAAGATCTATCATTTCATAAATGCTTTCGTTATTGTCATACTCTTCAAATAGCATATTTTCTTCACTTTGGTTGAATAAACAATATCTTTTATTTATACCTATAAGTTTATTCCATATCTGACGATGCTCTGTACCCATATAAAGACCTTCTCTTATGTACGGAGGTATATCTAAACTACTTATAATTATTTCTTCTTTCTTGTGTGCAATAAAATCTGCATAAGCCCTAGCACACAAAAGTTGTATATCCGTCTTTAGTTGCCCTACATTATTGGGACAGCTATAACTTAACAGCGATCTCATTGTATTTACAGAAACCTTTATAATTTTTCTAAGTCTTGCTGACTCTTCCCTCATAAAATCACTTACTAAATTAAATCTTTCTTCCAAGGTTCTCTCATTAAGACTTGGAATCTTTATAATCATCGGTATTCTTCTAGTAAAGGTTTTAAGCAAAGTTGATTCTGGATTTTCAGTTGTTGCAGAAACTATTAATACATTTGATGATCTTTCAATATCTGTTTCACCTAATCTTCTAAAAGTTCCCTTATCCATAAAAGTAAAGAAGATTTCTTGTCCCTCTGGTGGAAGCCTGTGAACTTCATCTAAGAAAAGAATGCCTCCATCTGCCTTCTCAATTAAGCCAACCTTGTCAGAGTCAGCACCAGTATATGCTCCCTTTGCAGTTCCAAAAAGTTGTCCAAGTAAAAGTTGAGGATTATTGGCATAATCGGCGCAGTTAAAGGTAATAAAAGGAGCTTCCTCTGGCATTGCTTCCATTTCAATAGAATATTTATGTACAAGTGCAGCAAACATAGATTTGCCAACACCAGTATCACCTAAAATTAACATATTCATACCTTTAGGAGGATACAATACTGCTGCCTTTGCCTGCTCTACAGCGGAATAAAGACTACTATTTTTCCTAACAAATATATCAAGGGTGTTCTCTCCAAGTTTACTTTCTTGTGGTACAAATAGCACAGGTTTTCCTTTAATCTTTGTCACTTTTCCTACTTCACTTAATTTATTTAAATCAGCACTTACATTTGCTCTATCAAGACCTAAAGCCGTAGCAATTTCCCCTGCACTTACACCCTTACCATCAAAAAGCTCATTAAGTTTCTTGTGAACTTCTTCAATTCTCCTCAAGTAATCCCCCCCTTTATCCACACACATCTCATAATTAAAATTCATTATATACGTTTACAGTTAATTTATCAAATATATTGTAACTATATTGATGTACAATTTCGCAATAAAATACCATTAATAGTTAAATAGATTATTTGTATGAAGTGTTTCATCTATATTTCAATCTTTCGAAAGTAAAGCAATTAAAGAAAGCCACTTCTGACTTTCTTAATTATTGTTACATTTTCACCACTATTTTAAAGTATACTAGAAGACATTATTATTTCTCTTGGTTTTCAACAAACATTAACCAATCTCCCTGTTCTTTTTTAACTGGAAGCTCCCATGACCCATCTACTATTTTTATATTTTCAAAGGCTGTTGAATACTCTCCAGTACAAGGATTAAACCACATTGCTGCATACGCACCATTTTTTAATCCATTAATTTTTATAGTCTTTCTTGCACCATCTCCATAATAGATGATCATTTTATCCCTATTTCCATTAATAGATACTAGAGGAGTTTTTTTGCCAAAAGGATTAATATCTTCTTTATTGTCAAGATCTTCATAAGGGTTGAATTCCCAAAAATGTGCCTTCTCGTAGAAATCCTTCATATACCCTATCTGTTCTGCACCAACTCCATCAATAGCTTCATACCAAGTGATATCAAAGCGATTAAAAATATTCATAGGGTTTGGTTGATTTTTCTCCCAGACATTATCCCAAATCCCCTGTGCACCGTAAGTATATCCGCAGCCTCCTAGCTGTATTGACATATATGCCACTCTTCTCAGCATATCTGCTGTACACATACGGGTTCCGTTTTCTTCTAAGGTAGAGCAGAACTCATAAAAACACTCACCTTCTATAAAAGGCTTTTTAGAATATTTTTTATAGAATTCTCTATAATGATCAGAACTAATAGAAAAATCTCCATGGCCCGCTTGATTTAAAGTAAAGTCAAACCAACTCTCATCTTGATAATAATCAGCAAATGGTCTCTCATTAGTATAATGCGCTGTCTGCAAAGATCCATAGCCGTCCAGTTCTTCTATATATATAGCCACTTTACGCCATTCATTTATTAATATTTCTCTTTCTTCGCCACCTTTATAACCTGCTACTTCTCCAGCCAATGTCCAAACTATAGGCAATGCTCCATATCTTGCTATGATATATCTAGCCAAATGCTTTTGACCTTCTAAGTCATTAATTATTGACATGAACCACGCAAAGCCCAATGCATTAACAAGACCTAAATCTGCCAGATAATACATACGACGATCTAATTCTGTTTGATAAAATTCCACATTAGGAAGCTTTCCATTTTCACTTTCTGTCCAATAAAGTTCACTTCCACCCATAATACTGTCACTTCTTAGATTGGTCTGATAAACATTATAGCCCTGATCTACACGTTTTTTAGCCATCCCCTTAAACATACTGTCCATTCCAGGATGATTTGACTGATCCCATTGTTCTTTATATGCAAATTCCCAATGAGTATCACCTAACCAGAAGAATGGAGTACCATCATCATGAATTAAATATCTTCCTGATGGGTGAACTTTTAAGAAACCATGACGGTATATCTCTAAATCACCACAATATTCAACACATTCTATTTCTCCCGTTGTATCATTTAATCCTGACTGTTCATCTGCTATGACTTTGTAGTTCCAAATCCCTAATTCTGTAGGCGCAAAGGAAATCTTATAAATATTTTCTCCATCCCAATATGCTTCTCTCTTAAGCTCACGTCCTGATGGAGCTGTAAATACAGCTGATATCTTCGCATCCAAAAATGGATTTTTATAAGAAGTTTCACTGTTAAATTCTAAAATTATCTGACGCCATTTTTCAGTTCTTTGATTTTTACCCTGCATATTATAGCCCCCTTTTTCTTGCTAGCTCCAAAGCAAGTTCTATTAGTTCCTGCCCATCTTCCTTGCAAACAAAACCTTTTGAAATTTGTTCTTCAGTATCTTGGGTAACCAGCTTTCTATAATTCTCAATTGTTCCATACAACTCCTTCAGCATACCTGAAGAAAAAGCTTCCTCATATCCAAACAAACCATCTTTATCAGAACTCGGATCTAACATACTCATTCCAACTTCAATATTGCTTGTACTATTGTAACGACCTGTTGGATAATTAAGAAGACAAGTTCTTAGTCCACCTACAGTATTGCCAAATGCATCCTTACAATTTTCTCCTTCAGCATCAACTTTAATACGTTCGCAATGATTAGGTCCAGCCCCTGTCCTAACCCAGTTAAATAGATTTCTATACGCTGCTGCAAATAGGATTTGTGAAGGATAATCATTACCTTCTTCATGTTTTCCTATATATTCAGGCAAATGATCTATTCTCTTTAAATCTGGATCATTTTGATAATAATCAACATAACTATACATAGTATCATGACTTGCACCAGTAACCTCATATAATCTATATTTAAAATATAGATTATCACTATCCGATCTCATAGTTCTCCAACTATCATACCTACCATTTTCGCTTTCTGTTTGCACAGCAATAAATGGCTCACTAACCTTTTCAATTCTTGATAACTTAAAGCTATATTCTTTTAATGACTCATACTGATTTATCGGCGTAACTAGAGAACGAACACCACCGCCAGCCAAATAACCATCAAACACTTTACCCCCTCGTGAAACCTCTGGACGATATGCAAAACTATTTACATATCTGAAAAGATAACATGCTGATTGAGACCATCCTGTAAGATAAATATATTTACGAGAATATTTAAGTAATGGATTCTCATCTTCATCTGAACGAATTAACCACGCTAAATCAGTTAGCATGTCCCAAAACAAGCCTGTCTCATAAGAAATATCTAAATCAGGTAATACATGATTTCTTTCTAATGCCTCTTCAATTTTGAAAGAAAAAGGAACTTCAGGGTTTGGATTTTTCCATGACAATCTTCCATATCGCTCAGTATTAAACTCCACCATCTTCTTTATAGTATTTGGCTTGCTGGTTATACCTATATAGATATCCCCATTTCTCACAAATTCCTTATGTCCTAAAATCCACATACGATCTATTTCCATAAAAGATGTAGGATTCACTATTTCAATAACAACATTTCCGCTACAAAGCTTAGGATTTTTTGGTGCACGAACTACAAATCTATTTATATATGGTGCATCAGCTGTTGCAACTTCTACCCTTTCATCCTTATCAACAGAGCGATATACATTAGCTGTACCATACATATAATATTCTGTTTCTTCATATCCATTCTGAGATAGCTTACAATACTTTTCAGCACTAGCAAAAGGATAACTAGTATCTGTTATAGGAATCTGTTCTATTCTTTCTATCATAAAGTTTCCTCCTATTGTCTTATTATTTACCCTTAATTTAATCCTTTTCAAACTCAATTTCAATAAATAATTCAGTTAATCTACTCAATTTTTAACTAAATTATTTAGTAAATCTTGAATTTAGAAACTAAATAATTTATATTATTTTTAAAGATAAATTTTATTTATAAGAGGTAACTATATGACAATTACTGCAAAGGAAATTGCTAAACAATTAAATATATCTGAATCTGCCGTTTCTTTAGCTCTTAATCAAAAACCTGGTGTCAGTACTAAAACTAGAAAAAAGGTTATTGAAGTAGCCAAAAGTCTCGGATATGATTTTTCGAAAATAAATCCCCATACCAACAAAGCTGGCGTTATTAATTTTATTCTTTATACTAAAAGTCTTCTTTTTGACACTCCTTTTTTTAGAGAACTAATAACTGGTGTAGAAAAAGGCTTTAAGAATACTGGGTATCGTGTAATAATCAATCATTTACACAGCGAAGAATACGTTCAAGAGCAATTAGATGAAATAATAAATTCAGATTGTGACGGAATTATTCTCTTAGGAACTGAGATGGCCAAAGAAGACTTTGCATCTTTCTCCCTTGTAAATCTTCCAATTATCTTGCTAGATTCCTACTTTGATTCAAATAAAATGGATTGCATTCTCATAAATAACTTTGAAGGTGCCTATAATGCCACAAACTATTTAATAAAGAAAATACACGCACAGCCTGGACACTTAAAGGCCTCTCTCAGCATATATAATTTCGACGAGAGAGCTGATGGATATTATAAAGCAATTCGTCAAAACGGAATGTCTGTGGCCAAGTCAATTGTTCATTCTTTAAGTCCTTCTATAGATGGAGCATTTGCTGATATGCTTTCAATAATAGAGCAAGGAGACGAGCTAGCCACCTGTTATTTTGCAGATAACGATGAAATAGCTATCGGGGCAATGAAGGCATTTAAAGAAAAAGGCTTTAATATACCTTCAGATATTGCAATTATTGGATTTGACAACATCCCATTTTCAACCTACGTTGAACCACCCTTAACTACAATAAATGTTCCAAAAACTTACCTTGGCGAATTAGCAGCAAAAAGGATGTTATCTGTAATTGAAAATTCGTCAGAGTATCAACCTATAAGAATAGAAGTAAAAACAAATCTCATTCCTCGTAAATCAACTTAAAAGATAAAGTCATTTAAGTTGGTTAAATGATAGATAAGGAAAATAATTTTTATCTGTAATTTAAAGGGACTTCGATTTCGAAGTCCCACTATCATCTGAATTTTATTCTTTTATAAATCAGTTATTATCTTACATATAATAAGTATCAAACTTAGAATTTAAAAACTTATCTATTAGCTATTTCAGCAATTCTTTCATTTGGATTATCCGTAAATACTCCTCCATGATAGCAAATAACTGTTTGAATATCATACTTTGAAAGTTTCTTTAAGGATTCTGTTGCCTGCTTCATATCAAAAGTAAACACAGGGTTAGGTCCACAAAGCTTTCCCTCAAAAACATTCAATGCATCCCCAGTAACTAAGGTTTTATACTTCTTTAAATAAAGACAAGTATGACCTGGTGTATGTCCTGGAGTGTATATTACTTCTATTCCACCACAGTAAGGAAGCTCTTCCCCATCTTCAATGGTTCTACTAACCTTGACTTTTAATTTTTTAAGCATTTCCAAGGTTTCATTTCTCTTATCCTCTGTCATAGAGTTAAGACGTTCTGTAGTTATCTTAATTGGCATCTTATCTCCTTCAATATAAGGCTTTTCACCAGCATGGGATAAGACTTCTACTCCATTCTTAGAGTTTTTAACAACACTAACTAAACCACCAATATGATCTATGTCATGATGGGTTATGATTATCTTATTAATTCTATCAACAGACACACCAGCTTTATCTAATTCCTCTGAAATATTTTGCAGCTGTCCTGGCAAGCCTGCATCTATCAAAACTACATCATCTTTATCAAAAATAAGTGTAGGATGCATTTGATGTTCTGTACTTCCCAGTTCAAGTACACTTAAGCCTTCAGCAATGTTCATTTTATATCACTCCATATCTATATATTTAAAATTATTATTTAGCTATTCAATCTATCATAATTTTACCATAGTATTTATAAACATCAATAAAAGGACTTCGATATAATTTATCTAAGCCCTTTTTATTGATATTGTATTTAAAAATGTACCACTTCTTAGCTCAAAATCAAATTGAATTAAAACACAGTTTTCACATAGAACTTCTTATTTCTTTGGAATCACATTAAGCTCATTGTTGATAACCCCTAAAAGCTCTTTTGGTATTCTAAACATAGAACGCTTAGACATACCTTCTATGGATATAAGTCCCATCATCACCTTAAATCTAGGTTCTTCAGCGGTTTCTCCAAAGAACTTTTTAAATACAGCCTTCGCCTGCTCATTTTCATAAAGCTTTTCTACAGAATCGTATATGGAATAATATCCTTCCTTAACAACGATCTCTTTAACCTCGGATAAGTCAAACTTTTCAAACCAGTTAGTTACGTGTTTTGTTTCTTCCTGCTTTGGAAGTATATAGCTTTCATCTAGTTCACTTACTCTATTAAGAATCATCTCATCTGTGTAAATATTGTTATTTCCATCATGAGCTTCAATCCTTAAAGTATTTTGTCCAAACTCTAACTTAACATTTTTAAACACCTTCATAGGTTCACTATTATTTACTTCATCCACAAAGTTATTATTTACATACAGCTTTATTTTAGATAAATTAGACAGAACTACTATATCATTAAGTTCTTTATGTCTGTTTATAAATCTGCTACCAGCAAGCTTTACAAAAAGTTCCTTCGACCAATAAGCTTTGCATAAGTAAAAGGCATCTTTCTTCACTTTTCTATCTATAGCAACTAAGCCCTTTTGGTTTCTTCCCTTTTCTCCGCCTTCATTTCTAATCTCACTGCCGAAATCAAACATGGCCCAAACATATCCACCTAGAACAAAATCTCTTTCCTTAAAGGTTCTAAGTGCATTATCTTGGAATAATAGTTGGTATTCTTCAGTATAATCCTTTACTGTCGGTTCATAGGAATGAAGTTTTGGATTAGTGTCCACTCCATATTCAGTAACCATAACCGGTTTGTTAGGTCTTGCAGCATGGAAGTCATCTAATCTTATTCCTAAATCTTTAATTTCTTTGTAGTACCAGCCATAATATAGATTATATCCAACAAAGTCTGTTAAATCATTTAATGAACTTTCATTAGCCACTGTATGAATATTAGCTTGGGCAATGAATCTGTTCGAATCTAACTTTCTCGCAATAGAAACAAGTTCTCCAACCATTTTATAGGTATTTTCATTTTCTACAGCTATAGTTATTTCATTTTGAACTCCCCAGCAGTAAATTGAAGTATGATTATAAGCCTGCTTTATTAAGCGCTCTAGCTGCTCTTTGGCATTCTTATTTTCTTTATCAACAGTGGTTGGAATGCTGATAAACGGAATCTCAGCCCAAACTAGCAACCCTGCACGATCACAAAGTGTGTAGAAATAATCATCATGTTGATAATGAGAAAGTCTAATACTGTTTGCTCCTATTTCCTTTATGATTGACATATCCAGATTCATATGCTCTTTTGTTAAAGCATTTCCTATGCCAGCAAAGTCTTGATGCCTGCTAACTCCATTTAACTTAATAGCTTTACCATTTAAAAATACACCTTTGTCTGGAGTTATCTCTAAAGTTCTAAAACCAATTTCTATAGTTCTTTTATCACATAAAACATTTTCTGAGTAAAGCTCTACTTCTAACTTATAAAGATAAGGATTTTCTATTCCTTGCCAAAGCTTTGGATTATCAATTTTTTCAGTAAAATAGAATGTTAATTTCTTTCCAAGCTCAGTTTCATATGTTTTATCAAATACTATATTCTCTTCTTTATCTAAAAGTCTGAACTGTAATTTACCAGCTTTAGCTTCAGTTAGTTCATTTACAACAGTTCCCCTTATCTCCAGTTCAAAGATATCATCAACTATATTTCTTTGAGTTAAGTATATGCCATCTCTTCCATTGTCCATCAAATCAAAATGAACTGATTCTGAAATAATTAATTTAACTTCACGATATATTCCTCCATAAAAAGAGAAGTCAGCCATTAGTGGATACACATCTTTATGGCTGCTGTTATCCACTATGATAGAAATTAGATTTTCTCCCTTCTTCAAAAAAGGAGTCATAAATACTCTATACATTGAAAAACCACATCTGCTGCCACCAGCTAACTGCCCATTAACATAAACCTTAGATATTAGAGATGCTGCACCTATTTCTAAAAATATAAACTTAGTTAACTCTTCATCACTAACATTTAACTTTCTTTGATAAAAGCATTCACCCTTAAACATTCCTTCACCGCTTTGTCCGTCAATAGCATTAAAGCAATGAGGTAAAGTTACCTGTTCTGCTTCTATTATTTCCTTCTCTATATAAACTTCATTATTTTTCTTTGTAAAAGTCCATTTATCATTTAAATCTATTATCCTCAATTATTTTCACCTGCTTTTATATTGATTTAAAATATAAGTTCACCCTATGGATGTACCACTTCGTAATAAAACTTATTATTTTTAAATTCTCTCACCAGAACCCGTGATAGTTTTAAAAATATATTTCGGATCGAAGTGGTACATCTTTAAAGGGTGAACTTAAACCTATATTACTTTACTTCTTCTACTGCTGTTTCTTGTTCTAAAGCATAAGCTTCCTTATCTGCTTTTCTAAAGAACGGATACCAAACTGCCATTTCTAAAAGAACAAGTAAAACTTGAAGAACAGCTATCTTCCAGCTTCCTTCCATAAGTCCGCTGAATATTATTGGCATACCACTCATTGGAGCCATTCCAGCTACTCTTGGAACTATACCTACAACAGTTAATGCATAAGCAATAGTTATATTGATTGCATTCATGAATATAAATGGAACAGCAAATCTTACATTGAATACTAATGGTGTACCAAAAACTAATGGTTCGCTTATACCAAAAAGTGATGGCAACGCTGCTAATTTACCTAGAGTCTTGTATTGCTTACTCTTAGCGAATATTAGCATTAGTAATGCAAATCCAATCGCACTTGCACTCATAGTATAAGTACTAACAAATGCACGTCCTGTTATATTTGGAAGCGCTTGACCTGCTGAGTAAGCAGTCAATTGTGCTGCATCCATTGCTGTAAATATTGGAAGAACTACTGAGTAAATAACCAAAGTTCCGTGAATACCAAAGAACCATAACACTTGAGCAAATGTCCATAAAAGTATAACTGATACTATGTTTCCACCAACACCTTGAAGTGGAGTTTGAACAAAAGCATATATAAATGCATGCATAGTTTTATATGGAGTTGCTGCAAAAACACCTGAGATAACTAAGAATAATATCGCAACTGCAAAGCCTGGTATTAAACTACTGAAACTGCTAGATACTACTGGTGGTACACTAGCTGGCATCTTGATAGTCCAACCTTTTTGTTTAATGAAAATGTATAATCTTGTAGCTACTAAACTTATAATAATTGCTGAGAATATTCCCTTTGCTCCTAACCAATCCATTGGTATTGACGTAATAGTAGCATTGTTTACTTTAGTTACAGAAAGTGGTGTCACCACAAAGAAACACACTGCTGCTAGTAAGGATGGTAAAATTGGATCTTCTTTAAACTGTTTTGCATAACTACCTGCAATAGTAATTAAAAACACCACTGCTAAAAAGTTAGTTGTAAATTGAATAGATGTATTTAAAACAGCTGCTATTCCAGAGCTAGCAATAAAGCTTTTATATGCTGGTATTTGTAGATTTAAGAATAGTGAAGCAAATGCACCTAAAAGTGTCACAGGCATTGCAACCATCATTCCCCCAGTGATTCCATTTGCCAATTTACTTTTTTGAACTTTATTTAGTATCGGTGCAAGTTTTTTATTAATAGATTTTGAATCTAATTTAGCCATTGTTAATCCCCCTTTAGAATTTAGCTTTCAATAAGTTCCTTTATATAATTAGCCTAATAATGCAAGAGCATCATTTAATACGTTTTCACCATTTAAAGTACCGTAGTCCATCATATCTATTACTGCAACCTTTATTCCCTTAGGTTCGTATTTTTCTCTTATCTCATCTTCTAAATAAGCTATTTGAGGTCCTAAAAGTAAAACTTCTGTTGGTTCTTCATATTCTTCAAACTTAGACTCTGACATAGCTATTATCTTTGCTTCAATTCCTTTTTTCTTTGCACTTTCTTGCATCTTAGCCATTAAAATACTTGTTGACATTCCTGCTGCACAAACTAATGTAATATATTTCATACTTTCTTCCTCCTAAAAACTTCTATTATTTTGTTTTGAATCTATTTTTAAACAAGCTTGTTTGGTTAACTAATCTAATTGATAATTTTATTTTCTAAACTCTTCATACATTGAAATCATTTCTTGTGCCAAATCACGTACAGTGATTGCATTCATTAAGTGGTCCTGTGCGTGAATCATAAGCAAGCTTATTTCAACCTTATCTCCTGCTGATTCACCTTGTATTAAGCTAGTTTGGAAGTTATGAGCTTTATTTAGTGCTTCATTTGCTTCCTTTATTTTATCCTTTGCAGCCTGAAGCTCACCTTTTTTAGCCAGCTTTATCGCATGCATTGCTTTACTTCTTGCATCACCGCCATTTACTATAAGTTCCATAACTATTTGTTCTTTATCTACTGTTTCCATTGCTTCACCTTCTAATCAACATTTTTTGTTTGCCTTACGCCTATATATAAAGCAAGACCCGTGCCAAAGCAGAAGTTATGATTATTTACTTTTAAAAAGGCTTTCTAACCCTTTATTTATCAACATTTCAGATATAATAAAAAAAGTTTTCGAAAAGTATTAATGTGCTTTACTTTTCGAAAACTTTTCAAAGCACATTGCTGATGTGCTTTATTTTGCCCTATTTTTCATAGTAAATAGATTCATAAGGTAACAGATCTCATCTTCAGAAATAAGAATTGTATATTTAGTGTTAAGCAATGCGCATTCACTTTTTATTAATCTATACAATTCTAAATTTTCTCTTATATAGCTTTCTTTATTTCTATAAGCTTCTACAACTTCATTTCCACTTAATCTATCTACCATAACTGCCATATGTAGAGTTATTCCTATCAGTGCATTTGAGGTAAGCTTTATATTCATTGCTTTTGTAACATTTCTACAAAATCTTTTTATATCCTTAACAATAACCTTACCATCAATATTCTTTAATTGATGTTCTAAGGTTTCTTCCATTTTTATATAAACTTTTTCTCTCTCTATTAAATCTTGGATATTTTCTGAGGCATTGCCAGCTATAATATGATCTAGTTTAAACTGTATATAATCTGCATCTAGATCAAAAGGACTAACTATGCATAATATTTCATATTTATTTGATAGCTTTTCTAATCTATCATATATATTTTCTTTACCTATAAAATTCACAGGAACTATATCAAGCAAACTGCTTTCAAACTTAAGGCTTCTCTCAAGTATTCCTTTCATAGCTTTAGCACTACCTTCTCCTGTAGTACAAATAGTTACTATAGCGAGCCTCTTTTCTTCACTAGTTTCTGGTATATAATCCAGTGAATTATTATCATATAAATTATTAACCTCTAAGGTCTCCCTATATATATCATCTAAAGAATAACCTAGCATTGCTTTTCTAGTAGCTTCAATACAATGTAGGGTACTAACTAGTGGAATAGTTCTGGTTTTTATTTTAAATTCTTTTTCAATTTCTCTCCCAAAGGTTGCAAGGGACCCCATATCCACTAGGAATAATATCTCTGAATCAATATTATTTTTTCTAATATATTCTTTAATCTTTTCTAGAGTTATTTGAGGCTTTTCATCTATTGGTGCATTTATCCCTCTTGAATAATCAGAACCTAAAAGTCCGTTCACTGCATCAGCCATAGAGGTAGCTGTAGTTTCCCCATGTGCTATAATAATCACCTTTACATTATTATAAGTCTTTTTAAGTGCCTCATTATGATATATCAAAAACATAGTGATAAAGCCAGCTTCATCCACAGGTATTTGGATTTCTAGTGATTGTTCAAGTATTTTCAGAACATCTATGGCTATATTAAACTCTCTGCTATGCTGCTTTCTTATGTTATTTAGCTCTAAGTTTTCAATCTTTTTATTTCTTCTTATTCTATCTACTGCATTATTTATGTGAACTGCTAATCCATAGTATATATGCTTATCTAATTTTCTTTTTAGCTCTTCTTCACAGAAGTTAATTACTTTTTCAACTACCTTCATTATATGAGGTTCTACGATAGTCTCTAGGTTGGCAGTATCTACTTTGTAATTAAATTTGGTAATATACTTTTTAAAGTAATCCTCTATGTTGCTTTCCATTTCTTTCTCGAACTCTGTACCTTTTACCCCTTTTGCTTTAAGGTCCCTAGTCTTCATCTCAAGCATTTCATAGATATTTTCGTCATAACTATTTTCTTCGAATATCATCTTTTCTTCATCTTTATCAAAGATACAATATCTCTTATTTATGTCGACCAACTTATTCCACAACTGTCTATGTTCAATTTCCTTATATAAGCCTTCCCTGATATAGGTTGGTAAATCTAAGCTACTCATGCTGATCTCTTTTTTTCTATTTGATAAAAAATCCGCATAAGCTCTAGCACAGGCAAGCTGTATATCTGATTTAAGCTGTCCTACATTGCTTTTACAGTCATAAAACAAAAATGCTTTTATTGAATTTATAGATACCTTAATGCTTTTGCCAAGTCTTCCTGATTCTTCGATCATGAACTGCTTTATAAGATTAAATCGCTCTTCTATTCCCCTGTTCCTTAAAGCGGGTATTGTTATCACCATAGGAATTCTTCTTGTAAAGGTCTGAAGCAAAGTAGTATCTGGATTTTCAGTGGTCGCAGCTATAATGAGCACCTTTGCACTTCTTTCACTTTCTGTTTCTCCAAGTCTTCTGTACACGCCCCTATCCATAAAAGTGAAAAACATCTCTTGCCCTTCTGCCGGTAATCTATGTACTTCATCTAAAAACAGAATTCCACCATCTGCTTTTTCTAAGAGTCCAGCCTTATCAAAATCCGCACCTGTATAAGCACCCTTTTTCACTCCAAAAAGCTGACCAAGCAGTAACTGAGGATTATTAGCATAGTCTGCACAGTTAAAGGTTATAAAGGGACTGTCTTTAGGCCTTACCTCCATCTCTGTGGCATACTTATATATTAAGCCAGCAAAGGTTGACTTACCTACTCCTGTCTCACCTAAAAGCAGTATATTCATCCCATTTGGAGGATATAGTATAGCAGCCTTAGCCTGCTCTAAAGCAGTATATAAACTAGGATTAGATTCTGAAAACTTATTTATTACTGATATATCAGACACCTTAGCTATCTCATCTACAGCTATAAATAAGGTTGGCTTCCCCTTTATCTTAACAGCCTTTCCTTCAGTAACTAATTTATTTAAATCATTGCTTACATTTCCCCTCATAAGCTCCAATTCTTCAGCAAGCTCTGATGCTGATACTCCGTTAGGCTTTGAAGCTTTTATTTCCTTAAGTTTATTAAGAATCAAATCAATTCTCTTCATCTGTTAATTCACCTCACTTTGCTTTCACTTTATCATTGCCTCATAATACTGCTTTGGTGTAATTCCATACTCATTTTTAAAAGCTCTAAAAAAGTTTGAATAATCCCCAAAACCGCATTGTTTGTAAACATCAATAATTGGAACTTCTTTTAATATTAGTTCCTTAGCTTCTATTAGTTTTTTCTGAACTATATATCTATGTATTGTAGTTCCTGTATATTTTTTAAATTCTCTAGATAAATGGAACTTACTTAAGTAAAACTGTTCTGCTATTTGGTCAACGGTTATATCTTCTTCTATATGATTATTTATGTACTCTATTATTCCATCAATAAGATTACTTTTCTTTATATCTACACCTAGTTCTGTATCTTCCTTAAAAGCAAGATTATTTATATGTACCATTAGCTCTGTGATATAAGCTTTATAAAGCAATTCGTAGCCTATTCCTTGATAATTTTCTAAATCAACTAATTTATTAATAATAAACCTTATATTTTTTTGTTGCTCAATATCCGTGCTTATCACATTCTTTTTATTAAAGCCTTCAAAGCAAAGTGAAAGCTCTGTTTCATCATTTGAAAGCCTCTTTAAGAAAGCTTTATTTATCCAAAGGACAATTCTTTCATAATATGCTTCCTCAGAATTTATCACAGCTTGATGTAGTTCTTTTGAGTTAATCAAAACTATATTTCCCGGTTCTAATTTATAGGACTTACCTTCAATTAGATAAGTTACATCTCCTGAGATAAAGAAATAAAACTCATAAAAATCATGATGGTGTATATTTATACTCCTTATATCACTATTCAAATAATGATATATCTCATAATCACTGGATAACATATATTGACGAGTCTGGTACTCATGAGTTCTCTTTTTCACCAAATCCCACCTCTTAATTTATCTTAATATGTACATTCTCACACTTCAATTTGTATTTGCAAAATATAGATAAATCAGTTCCAACTGAAACATACAGCTGAAATCCTATTACTATTAATAGTTAACAGAAGTATCAGTTAGTTTAATTAGAGTGAACTGGATTATCTATTCCGCTGAAATGATAAACTACTTCAATCCTTGGACTCCAAATAAAGATTTCGATGGTTCTACGAATCTTTATTTGGATAAATTCTAATATGAAGAAGTTTATCTATATGCTTAGCTGAAACTTGTATAAAGTGCGTTATATTAGTACTAATTTGTTAAATTACATTTAATATATTATTGAAATTAAGTTGTTATGAAGGAGATGCTATATGATCAAGCTATTAGAATTAAAGTATCGGATACATGACAACTTAATTTCAACGCATCATTTAAAGATAATAATATTCCACATGAGCAATTTTTGCAAGTTATATAGCAATAATAACATATTGTATTTAAGCTATAAAGGTTATAATAAAGACAAGTTAAATGTATTTGTTTTCAAGCGCATTTTAATTACATGTTAATTTAATTAAAAGTGGAAAAATGAGGTGATTACTTGTTAGATAATGATTTTATGTTAAAAGGAAAAACATCAAAATTGCTTTACAATTATATTGCAAAAAATGCTCCAATATATGACTATCACTGTCACCTATCAGCAAAAGAAATCTATGAAGATAAGGTATTTAGTAATATCTCTAAGATTTTTCTTGAATTTGATCACTATAAGTGGAGAGCTATGAGATATGCAGGAGTACCTGAAGCTTATATAACTGGTGATGCAAATGATTTTGATAAATTTAAAATGTGGGCAAGAACCTGTGAAAGATTAATTGGAAGTCCGTTATATCATTGGACAAACATGGAGCTTAGGAATTTCTTTGGTGTAAATGAAATATTGAAGGAAAGCAATGCTAAAAATATATACGAATACTGCAATAAGAAGATATCAGAAGAAGCTTTGTCTCCTGTAAAGTTTATAACGAGCTCCAAGGTAAAACTTATCTGTACCACAGATGATCCTACTGATAACCTAGAGTATCACAAGCTTATAAGAGATAAAGAACTAGACTTTAAGGTACTTCCAACCTTCAGACCGGATAAAGCTCTTAATATATCAAAGGAAGATTACTTAGATTATTTGAAGACCTTATCTAATATCTATTCTATAGAAATTTGTGATTATCAAACTTTGATAGCTGCATTAAAACAACGTATAGAATATTTTGATAAAGTTGGTTGTAAGCTTTCTGATCATTCTCTTGAAAGTTTATATTATTATGACACTGATGAAACTGAAGTATCAGAAATCTTTAATAAAAGATTATTTGAAAATAATTTATCCTTTGAAGAAACTGAAAAATTCAAATGCTTTACACTTAAAATATTAGCTGAAGAGTATAATAAACATAGTTGGACAATGCAACTTCACATTGGAGCAATGAGAAATAATAATGAATTGATGTTCAAGAAACTTGGCCCTGATGCTGGTTTTGATATCATGAATGATTTTAATATAGCTCCTCACATATCAAAACTGATAGCTTCAATGGATAAGGGCTCAGCTCTTCCTAAAACCATAATATACACTCTAAATTCAAAAGATAACCTTGTGCTTTCTTCACTTCCACACTGTTTCGGACAGGAAGGAGTAAAAGGAAAGGTTCAGTTTGGAGCAGCTTGGTGGTTTAACGATCATAAGGAAGGGATTTATGAGCACTTAAAGGCTCTGGCAAGTCAAGGCACTTTAGCTTACTTTGTTGGTATGCTAACAGATTCAAGAAGCTTTTTATCATATGCAAGACATGATTATTTTAGAAGAATATTATGTAGCTTTGTAGGAAACTTAGTAGATGATGAAGAATTTGAAAATGATTCTGAACTACTAAAAGAAATTATTGAAGGTATCTGCTTTAAAAATATAAAAAACTATTTAGAATTGGAGGATTAATATTATGAAATTATCATTTAGATGGTATGGAGCTGACGATGCTGTTACGCTTCAATATATTAGACAAATCCCAAGCATGTACAGTATTGTAACTGCTGTTTACGATGTTCCTGTAGGTGAAAAATGGAGTATGGAAAGTATCCTTAAGTTAAAAGCTGATGTAGAAGCTGCTAACTTAAAGTTTGATGTTATAGAAAGCGTTCCAGTACACGAAGATATAAAACTTGGTCTTCCAAGTAGAGATAGATATATCGAAAACTATAAAGAAAATATAAGAAGCCTTGCAAAAGCTGGAGTTAAGGTAATCTGCTATAACTTCATGCCTGTATTTGACTGGACAAGAACTCAGCTTGATAAGGTTTTAGATGATGGTTCAACTGCACTTGTTTACTATAAAGATCAGTTAGAAAAAATGGACCCACTTACTGGTGAACTATCTCTTCCTGGTTGGGATTCCAGCTACACCAAAGATCAAATGGCAGATTTATTTGAGAAATACTCAAAGGTTGATGAAGAAGCTTTATGGAGCAACTTAGAATATTTCTTAAAGCAAATCATCCCTGTTGCAGAGCAATGTGATATAAAGATGGCTATACATCCAGATGATCCTCCATACAATATTTTTGGTCTTCCAAGAATTATAACTAACGAGAAGAACTTAGATAGATTCTTAAAGCTTGTAGACAGCAAATATAACGGACTTACTTTCTGTACTGGATCTCTTGGATCAGCAAGCTTCAATGATATCGTAAAAATGGTAGATAAATATGCTAGCCAAGGACGTATTCACTTCATGCATGTTAGAAATGTAAAGCTTCTTGAAGATGGAAGCTTTGAAGAAAGTGCTCACTACTCTCCTTGTGGTTCCTTAGATATAGTTGAAATCATGAAGGCACTACATAAAAATAATTATGATGGATACCTTCGTCCTGACCATGGAAGAATGATCTGGGGTGAAACTGGAAGACCTGGCTATGGTTTATATGACCGTGCATTAGGTGCTATGTATATCACTGGTATATGGGAAGCTCTTGAAAAAACAAGTAAAGGAGATAAATAAGATGAAATTACCTTTTAATATAGATTTAAAAGACAAAGTTGTAGTAATAACTGGTGGAGCTGGAGTTCTTGGAAGCTCTTGGACTGATGCCCTTGCTGAATGCGGTGCAAAGATTGCAATACTTGATTTAAGCCTAGAAAACGCAGAAAAGAAAGCTGCTGAAGTTGTTTCAAATGGAAAAATAGCAATAGGCGTTGAAGCTAACGTACTTAATAAAGCTAGTCTTAAAAAAGCTCACGAAGTTGTACTAGAAAAATTCGGTCCTTGCGACATTCTTATAAATGGTGCTGGGGGAAATAATCCAAAGGGTACAACAACAAAAGAATATTTATATGAAGAAGATTTGAAAGAAGGTAACGAAGACCTTATGACTTTCTTTGATCTTGATGAAAACGGAGTAAGATTTGTATTTGATCTAAACTTCCTTGGAACACTTCTTCCAACTCAAGAATTTGCGAAAGACATGATAGGAAGAAAAGGCTGTAGCATTATAAACATTTCATCAATGAATGCCTTTACTCCACTTACAAAAATTCCTGCATACTCAGGTGCAAAAGCTGCTATATCAAACTTTACTCAATGGCTTGCAGTTCATTTCTCAAAGGTTGGCATAAGAGTAAACGCTATAGCACCAGGCTTCTTTGTAACTAAACAAAATGAAGCATTACTTAAGAATCCTGATGGAAGCTACACTGAACGTTCCCACAAGATACTAAACAGCACTCCAATGGGTAGATTTGGAGAAGCTGAAGAGCTTATAGGTGCACTTCTATTCTTAGTAAATGAAGATGCTTCAAGCTTTGTAAATGGTATAGTTATGCCAATAGATGGAGGCTTCTCCGCTTACTCTGGGGTATAGTACTACCAATAGTTATGTTTAGGTACTGTGTTGAAATTTAGGTGTCGCTCCTCCGATGTTTTGATGAGCTATGCATAGTTTAATATAAAGTATAAACTCAAAAGTTATCCACAAATGCCAAATATTTACTCACTCTATTCTAATAATAACCCACATTATTTAGATAGATACCCACATAGTAAAGGTGCATAGTTAACTGTGAAGTTAATTATGCACCTTTATTTATATTTAACCTAGTTAAATCATGATTTTAATGTTAATTCATACGGATGGAAAACTCTAAACCAATCCTATTTACAAAATTCTTTAGACTTCTATCAGAGGCTTTAAAAATATAAATTAAATTACTATATATGCATCTAAATAGCTATCTTTAAAAGTAATCATCTCTTATGATTCCATAGTGAATTCTATCATCATATTCATTTGTGTCTTTATAATAAAAGGCCTGCCTTGAAGTACCTTCGTACTTCATTTTTGATTTTTGAAGTACTTGAGCTGAGGCTTGATTCTTGCCTCTATGAAATGCTTCCAATCTATTTAAACCAGTTTTCTCAAAGGTAAACTTAATAACCTCGGACAGTGCTTCTGCTGCATATCCTTTACCTTGATAATTTCTACTTATGCAATACTCTATATCAGCATAATTATGCTCTACATTTATGCTACAAAAAGCAATTTGCCCAATGTTTTCATTATTCTCCTTTAAAACAATCGCCCATCTATAAAACTCATTATTACCGTATGACGAAATCCATGTTTCCAGAAGTTCTTTCACAGAACTAATATTTTCATATACAGGCTCACCATAATTTGATTGAACTTCTTCATCATTTATCCAATTCTTAAACATATCATGAGCATCTTCTATAATAAATGGTCTTAATTTTAGCCTTTCAGCTTCTATCACTTTCGTTCCAACATTAATTTGATCCATTATAACACGACTCCCCAAACAAAATGCATATTTTCTATCTTTGCTCTTTTATGATACCCTTCCTATAAGCATCAAGAAGCCACTCTAAGTCCTGAATCTGAATCTTCAGTTCCTCTCCAATATCCGTATCTCCAACCCTCTTTCTATCAACCTCTTGTTCTAGAACTATAGTGGTTGATAAGATATCTTTTTCTTCTTCAATAGCCTTTTGGGTTGATTCAAATGGTTCATGAGATACAAGTAAGAGTCCATAGGAATTATATATTAAAGTATATCCTGCTATCCCTGTTTCTGGTTGATAAGCTTTTGAGAAGCCTCCATCTATAACAAGAAGCTTTCCATTTGCCTTTATTGGACTCTCGCCTTTTTTTATTTTGACAGGTACATGTCCATTAATTATATGAGCTACCCTTGGATCTAACCCAAATTCCTTAAAAATCATATTGCAAGCTTTTTCGTCGTCTTCTAGCTCAAAATAGTAATTTTTCTTCTCAATATGAGTTTCTTTATCCTCTATAAAATATCTTTCAAAGGTAGTCATTTTATCCTTTCCAAAAAGCGGTGAATCCACACCATTCCATAGATACCAGATTATATCCATACCATAGAGTTTAGCTTCAGGATTATTCTTATAAAAATACCCTTCTCTAACTAAAATCTCTAACCTATCTAAATAAGCTTTACCACTGTATTTTTTGCCTGAAGCTCCTATACTAACTTTTCTAAAACATCCATCTTCACTTAGTGGAATACATCCATGAAATAGCAAATTACAATTATATTTTAAATACATACTTCCCTTTGCAAAAAGAAACCTAACATGTTTTTGAAGTTTTTCACTATTTAAAAATGATGATTTCAGCTTCTCTATAAGCTCTATTTCTTCTGGAATCAATTCATAAGGATTACTAGGATTTATAGTTGGAAAATGGCAGTCTTTTAATTTATATATTTTCCCCTCTAAATCTATTGTGCCTTCCTCATAATTTATTTTATCTAATAGCAATCTATCCTCCATACCAAAGTATGGCCGTCTTTTAATTACTTCACCTTCTAACTTAAACTGCATTACTGTTATGGCTTTATGCATCTTAGCTATAAGCTCAGCATCCTTTTCACTACAAGCTCTATCATTTTCAAATTTAGGTTTAAAGATTTCGCAATCATCATCTTTATAGAACTCAATTGCAAAGGTTGCAAGTGGCAGTAGGTTTATTCCATAGCTATCTTCTATAGTACTTAGATTGCCATATCTAGCACTGGTTCTAAGAACTGTTGAAATACATGCTTCACTACCTGCTGCTGCCCCCATCCAAACTATATCGTGATTTCCCCACTGAATATCAATAGAATGATAATCTATAAGTGTATCCATTATGATATCCGGTCCTGGACCTCTATCAAATATGTCTCCTATAATATGAAGCCTATCAATTACCAGTCTTTGAATGAGCTTTGATAGAGCTACTATAAACTCTTTAGCTCGTCCAACTCTAATTATGGTTTTTACTATTTCTTCATAGTATTTTTCCTTATCAAGTCTGTCAGGCTGCTCATGGAGAAGCTCTTCAATTATGTATGCAAAATCTGCTGGAAGAGCTTTTCTTACCTTCGAACGGGTATATTTTGAAGATGCATATCTGCACATATCAATAATCCTATATAAGGTTATCTTATACCAATCTTCAATATTGTGTTGACCTTTTAGCTCCAGTTCTATTTTTTGCTCTGGATAATATATTAAGGTTGCAAGACTTTTTCTTTCCTTTTGGCTCAGTATATTTCGGAAAATATCATCAACCTTACGTTTTATAACTCCAGAAGCATTATTTAATACATGAATAAAAGGTTCATATTCTCCATGGATATCTGATAGAAAATGTTCAGTTCCTTTGGGAAGATTTAAAATAGCTTGTAGGTTTATTATTTCCGTACAAGCATCAGCTATAGTTGGATAGTTATTAGATAGGAGTTTTAGATATTTCAGTTTATCTTGGAATTCTTGACTAGAGTCTTCTTCAATATAAAGCATTGCATTTCCTCCTAAAATCATTGGCTAATTTTATTCTTATATTAATAGTCATCAAATATTTTCATTTATACAGAGTATACTATACTTCTATTTATGTAGCAATATTATATGTTATTTTAACAAATAGCATATCACAATGTAAAAAGACACCATAATCCTTGGTGTCTTTTTACTCTCATCTTATTTGTATTAATTCTCTTCAAAATCCTTGTTAATCTATACTTTTTCTACTCAGCAAGAACCTTAACAACCACTTTTCTCACTTTTTCTGACTTTTCAAGACATATAGAAGGCATATGTCCATCCTGTGGCGTAAATACAACAAACATTCCCTGTTCCACAGTTACAAAATCACCCTTTGCCGTACCAAATAAAATATCTTTTTCGGCATTATACTCAACAGTGGTTTGTATATTTTCTACATTTGTATAACCCATCTTTTCTGAACCTTTAACCATATACTGAATATCTATATAGTTCTTATGTGCTTCCCATAGTGCATCTTCCACTGACTTAGTATCATACTCAGAAACCATAGCATATATCTCATCATTCTCGATCTGATATTTTCCTACTTGCAGCTGATCTAAATCAGTACTTCTTAAATACTCAAACGCTTTTTTCATCCTTTTTCCAAGTCCATAATAGTACATTCCATTATCTAATTTATCAATAATCATTTGTATCCACCTCTTAATTTATAAAAAGTATGTCTCATTTATTTTAATTATAAATGAAACTTAAATTTTAAAATATGCTATTCTTGCTATTAACATTGCAAAAATTGTCCACTTTGACTCTAAGCAAATTCATTCACACAGTTTTAAATGTACTATGCCTTTTTTCGCAAGCCTTACATCATCAGTTATTTCTAAGGCTTTATTAAGCCTAGATGAATTCAGCAACACTAATCATTCCTTCCTTTAATTAGTAGAACACTTATTAGATTCACTGAACTATTTGATTTGTTCTATGGAGTATATAATAATTTTTGCTGCTATTTGCAAGCTCATATAGTTAAATCTCCTATTTGTCATACTCCTGCAAGAAACTTCTTACTGTATAAGTAAAATAAGTCAATACTTCTTAATTAGAAGCATTGACTCTTATAATCAGTATACTATATATTTAGTTTTTTAGTTATAGCTTCACATGATTTAAAATTTATTACTAATTATTCTTCTGTCCATAGTCTGTGAATTAAGCTTGTTGGTGTTGATACACATATGAACCCTAACTGTGATAGACTAAATGTAATCCTATCTACAAATTCATTACTGTCCATAACTTTATCATCTATAAACTCAATCTCATATCCACTAAAATTTCGTTTATATTCTGCTATTTGTAATTCTTGCAACAATTCAGCCAAATATAAGCCTGACCTCCCATATGTTAGCAGCTTGTGTACATAATTAGGATAATCTTTATTAGCAATAAGAGCTTCAATATATGCTTCTTTAACTTTTGATTTAATTTTTATAATATTATCATAAGCTAATAATTCATTATACTTTCCAAAATCTTTAATTATAGGTAACCCTATTATTATTTTATCATTAGGCTTCAAATATTTCTCTATTGAACATTTTATTCTGTTAATAATTGTACTTACCTTAACAAATAATTCATCTACAGCGGAATCGTCTAAATCTATGTTCTTGCATATATTTTCGTAAAATGCGGCGAGTATAACAGTTTCAGATGCTCTTTCGATATTAATAATAACCTTCAAATCTCTTCCTAAACATAGATATCCAAGTCTGATTTGCTTTATTTCAGCATTAGTTAGATTTTTTTCGCTGATAAAATATATGCCGATATTTAAATAATCCTTAATTATATTTTTAATGTTTACCTCATTAATATTTATAATAGTCCCTCCTTAATACAAAATGATTTTGTTTGCTTATCATTGAATAAGTGAACTGTGTACAGGATAAGCTGTTATGACTTTTCCACCTGCATCTAAATACATTTCAATAGTCATACCATTGTCTGCTTTTCCCCACCATCTATTAGTTAAGCCTCCATTTGCATCTGTGAATCTTTTAAATCTACCTATATGCGCTTCTTCAATCATGTTCGCAACTTCTCTTGGTGTATATTTAGTACTAAATAGAGATGAATACCCTTCTTTCAGTATTCCTTGTATTTTTACCTTACCCATTATTGTACCATATTCATCTGCTTCTTTAATTACTGAAATTATTTCATTTCCAGACTTTATTGATGCATCACTAGCATAATGCCAACCAGTAGCTGCACCATACTCATTAATTTCTCCAAAGAATATATGTTTAGGCGTATCTTTAGCAAATATCCAAGTGTCAGCACAAGCTTCAACAGCTTCAGCAGCCCCCTTGGGGCAGAGTCTGTCTTATTATCTTATAGTGGCAGAGTCTACTGTTTTCAACATCTACCACTATTTTATTATTATAAAAAACAATGAACTAGCCTACTTATTTTTCGGCTAGTCCATTTTGTCTCTTTCTCACTGCATTATTAATATTATGAATCTAGTTTTAAACTATATTGCTATATGCTAATCTAAAAAATTCATAAACTAGCACTTTTTACTACTGATTCATTCTTTTATTCAGCCAAATATATCAAATTTATGCATCAATTTTAGGTTCCCATTTTCCAATTCCCTAAGTACCATCATAGCTGTAAATCCGATACTTGACTTTTGCTGTGATATTTCTTTTATAACCTCTTTAGCTTTTTCTGGATTGATGGGAATTATTGCAAATGAGGCATTGTAACGAACGTAGCTATTCTCATGAGACAAAAGTGGTATTAATACCTCTAATGAATTGTCTCCTAGTTCCCTCAATTTAGCCGTTAAATCCTTTATCTCAGAATATCTTTTATTCATCACTTTATGCTTTCCAGCTAATGTTGCTTCTTCTTGTTTTATTGAAGCCTCAATAAAATCTTGAATAATCTGTTGAATTCCATCCATATTTTAATTCTACCTCCTAAAACGGATTGAATACCCATCCTTTTGACGTTGGTATAAGATTGCCAAACCTTTGTAAATATTCAACTCCAAATTTGAACTGCTCATCAAAACTTTTTGTAGCTAACCAGTCACGTACTGTTAATCCACTTGTAAAATCCTGTATAGAAGAATAATATCCACTAACTTGTGCATGTATACTACCTGAACCTGAAGGTAATGATACAATATTATTTAAGTTATTGACATCAGTTGTTGCAAATCCAGCTCTAGTATCTTTTATCTGAGATTGCTCAACAATATGATGCCATTGGCTTTCATCTCCAGGCAACCCTAAAGTATCTTTTAATTCTTTAAATGTATTATATCCTTTACTTGGTATAATCTGCTTCCCTGCTGCTATTATTTCATCCGCAGTTTTACCTGAATATTTCCATATGTTTTCTATTACCTCTTTAAATTGTGGTCTAAAGAGTTCAGGTACATCTTCTGCTGTATTTATAGCATACTTGAATCCTCCATCTAATACAACTACAGGATTATCTCCTATTGAAACAACCTTCTTTATTTGGAATGATAATTCATTAATAGAATACTTCAAAGTAAACTTTAACTTGGAAACAGCTTCAGCCGCCCCCTCAATAATCGCTGCAGCTCCTCCAGCCTTGCTAATAACTAATTCACCTAACTTATTATATTTAGCATAATTACCCAATATCTCTAATGTTTTTGTTATTCCTTTTGGTCCAATAAAGAATATAAATATTTCACCTACTGCTCGACCTACTAACCTAGCCCTTACATTAGCATCACCATTTTTAAACTGATTTGCTATATCCTCAAGTTCGCTTCCCACTATCTTAATTAACTGTTGTCCTTCTGGTGAACTTATATCCTTTGCAGCCTTTACCAAGAAGTCTAAAGTCACAAGTGTCTGTATTGGGCTACTTATCATTTTATATAAACCTAGGAAATTTTCTGCTATTGCATCCACAAATCCTGCACAAAAACTTTTAGTTATCGATATTTGCATATCAATGCTTCCAGTATTACTCTTATTAACTGTAAAATCTACTGCATGCCGCGCTGTACTACCGTCATTACCTGTGGCAATTGCAGTAACTGTATGCGCTCCGTTTGATAGTTCCCATATCCCTAAAGTATAATCAAACCCACTGGTATCTGCATTTGGATAGTTTGGATAACTACCTTTTTTATCAGGTCTTGATAAACCTGTTAGCGCATATCCCTTAATGTTTCCATCTACAAGTATACTTACTGATTTTACTCCTGATGAATTTAGTGCCCAGCCGGATACTTTGAAGTCATCATTATAAGTGTTATTATAAGGCATGCTGTCAATCTGAGTAATTGATGGTAATCTTGATACACTAAAAAAGAGCCAATGCTTTCATTAGAAACATTGACTCTTATCATAATTATAGTATATATTTAGCTCTTATTTTAGTTGCTGTTCACTACATTATTGTAATTATGTGGTAAGAAGTTCTATCTCATCCTGAGCTATCCTTTCTAACGTTTTTTTATCCTTGATTATTTGCCGAACTAGTCCCCACATTTTTATACATAGTTCTAATTCTATGCGTTTCTATATCTGCTAATCTCGTAGGTATAGGAATATGACTTTCTGTGCTTACAAGTCTATTTACTATTTCTGTTGCTGTTTCTAAATCAATATAGTTTCCTACTGATAAAAATATAGGTTTTACATCCTTATGAGTCCTTATCGCACGTCCATAAATATCATTATTTATAATTATATCTGTGTAAGCACCCTTATGATTTTCAGGCATTGTAAAATCAACATCTTGAATCTTATAATAGCTCTTCGCAACCCCTAATGTCGGCTTATTTAAATATATAGATGCATGTGTAGCAATTCCCATGTGTCTTGGATGTAAGTAGCCATTGCCATCAAAAATGTATAAATCAGGCTCAGCCTTCAGCTTGCTAACTGTTTCTATCACTAAAGGAAGTTCTCTGAATGCAAGACATCCTGGAATATATGGAAAGCTTACACTTGATACAGTATATACTTTTTCTAGTACTTCTTCAGTACTAGAATCAATTACAACAATACAACATACTGCATATTCTATATCTGATACTTTCCAATATGCTAAGTCCACACCTGCTACTCTTTTTAAACCTTTGAAATCAAAATTATTGTTTATTACAATTAATTTATTCAGCTTGTTTTGAATATTTATTGCCTCTGCCTCATCTTTTATGTTTCTAAACATCTCTCTTTCCACCATTTTTGCTATTTTATCTTGCCCCATACATTGATTCAAATTTTTCTAATAATTTTTTCTCTGAATCATTAGCTTCTGTTTTTTTATTAATTAAATTTCCTTTTTCATCCCACTTTTCAAAAGAAATAACAACACCATGCTTACAATATTCAATGGATTTAACACTTCCATTTTCATACCATTCAATATTCTTTCCTAAAATTTGTCCATCTCTCATTATACAAAATCTCGAAACTTTCGACGATTCATAAAATCCAACATACTCTCCATTCTTAAAACCATTCTCATAGTAGCAGTAGTACACTATATGACCATTACTATATTTTTCATAAACTAATCCTGTTATTGGTTCTCCGCCTTCTTCCATAGGTCGATTATATACTTGCTGCCCATACTTGCCTGAATAGCAAACATCTCCAGCAAACTCCGTACCTTCTTTTAAAATTTCATCTTCTGATTTAATACTAATGTTTTCCATAGTATAACCTCTTTTCTTATTGTAAATTTGAAAGTATATTAAATCCATCTAATATATATTCACAATGAGGACAAGTATAAAAAGGTATTTCTGTCACAGGTTTTGTTACCCCTAAAGTTCTATTAACATATACTAGTAAGTCATCTATTAACGCATTCGGATTATCTAACAAAGCTTTATTAACTGCATATACTTCAGCATGAGAACCTGCACCCTTGGTATACTGTATGTAAGAATCATAGACATCTTGTGGCATATTTTTGATTCTTGCATCAATAATCGGAGCTAATTCTCTTGGTATCTTTCCATCCATATCATTAATTGCAGAGTAAAACTTTCCTGTACGTTTATTATACACCCCTGCTATTGCTGGTCCTAATTGGTCATTAGTTAACCCCATATCCTTTAATGCTTGACATTCTTTAATAACGTAATTCTTTAGATTGCTAATCTCTTCAACTGTGAATTTACTAAATATATCAGCTGCCTTTTGTATAACACTTCTTGTAGCAACAGGTATTTCATCGTCAGCCATCCTAAATATTATATCATCTGAAGTTGTAAATTCATAATAACCATTACCTTTAACAATTCTCTTTAAGCTATTAATTATGTCGCTAGCTCCAGACTTAATCTTACTAACAGCTTCAGCCGCCCCCTTGGGGCAGAGTTTGTCTTATTATATTTTAGTGGTAGAGTCTACTGTTCTCAACATCTACCACCATTTTATCATTATAAAAAACAATGAACTAGCCTACTTATTTTTCAGCTAGTTCATTTAGTGCTTCTCTTACTGCATTATTAATATTATGTGGTGAGTTCTGTCTTGCTTACTTCTCTGCAAACATTGTGGAGTAAACAATCATACCCCTTAGCCCTTTGTGTGTAGACTTTTGTATTCAGTAAAACATTCTTATGCAGTCACTAACACACAATCTCGTTCCTTTGTTAAACTTTGTTTTGATCCTTCATATACTTAAGAGTATCCGAAATCTGGACTTTTTCCATATCACTAAACTCACAAATACCTATAGCGCAAACATTTGAGTTAGTATCCAAACCAAAATATATCCTTCCCGAAACAATTTTTGTTGTTACGGTGTTTTTTGACAAGATAACAGTCAATTCGCCTTCATTGTAGTGTATCTCAACTATCCCACTTTCATCCAGTCTTCCACTCTCAGGCCAATTGCTTAAGTCAAACATAGGGGTACCTTCCACATACGACTTAGTAAATTCAATATGTGTACTATCTAAGAAAATGTCCTTCGAGTGTACTATTGTAAATGAACGTATGACACCAGACTTTGAAGCAATACCAATTTCAATTAATGAATTTTTGAAGTCACCTGTCCTCCAGTAGATAGTTGGCTCTTTAACTAAGTTCCACTGTCCCCAGCGAATTTTTACAGGCACATATGGGTCTATCTCTATTTTTTCAGCTATAGTACTATTCATTTTGACTACATTTAACAAATTTATCGCCTTCCTCGCTTTGTTTTATGCTCCCCAACCCTTAAACACAGAGTGTATAAGGGCTGGTAATTGCCCCGCTTCTCTTGGTGGTGAGAATTTTAGTTCCCATTTACCTACATTCATTATCTGGTCATATATTACTCCGTTTTGTGTTGCTTGCTTTAATGTCCCCTGCAAATCAGTAAGCAAAAATTGCGAATAAAGTTTAGGATCTGTTCCTGGCATAGCCATCACTTTCGCAACATCCTCATACATATGCTCTGTAGCATTTCCGTGTACCCAAACCGTCTTGTCGCCAAGGTTCATTTCAAATGACCTTGGAATTTCTGTTCCTTCATAAAGAGGTTGTGTAGCTTTTATTGAATCCCAAACAGTCTCTGCCTTTGCTGTAGTAGATGCTATATTGTCAATCTTTGCGATATTTGATGTAGGGATTTCTTCCTTTGCAATTCTAAATATTGAACCATCAGGCGTAACGACTTCATAATAGTTATCAAACTTAGTTACCTTCTTAACATAGTATATCACATCATCAATCTTTGTCTTAACTAAGCTTGTAATTTTTGTGATAGCTTCAGCCGCCCCCTCAATAATAGCTGCCGCTTGTCCAGATTTGCTAATAACCAATTCACCTAACTTATTATATTTAGCATAATTACCCAATATATCTAATGTTTTAGTTATTCCTTTTGGTCCAATGAAGAATATAAATATTTCACCTACTGCTCGACCTACTAACCTAGCCCTTACATTAGCATCACCATTTTTAAACTGATTTGCTATATCCTCAAGTTCGCTTCCCACTATCTTAATTAACTGTTGTCCTTCTGGTGAACTTATATCCTTTGCAGCCTTTACCAAGAAGTCTAAAGTCACAAGTGTCTGTATTGGGCTACTTATCATTTTATATAAACCTAGGAAATTTTCTGCTATTGCATCCACAAATCCTGCACAAAAACTTTTAGTTATCGATATTTGCATATCAATGCTTCCAGTATTACTCTTATTAACTGTAAAATCTACTGCATGCTGCGCTGTACTACCGTCATTACCTGTAACAACTGCAGTAACTGTATGCGCTCCATTTGATAGCTCCCATATCCCTACAGTATAATCAAAACCACTGGCATCTGCACTTGGATAATTTGGATAATTACCTTTTATATCTGGTCTTGATATACCCGTTAAAGCATATCCTTTAAAGCTTCCATCTACAAGTATACTTACCGATTTTGCTCCTGAAGAATTTAATGCCCAGCCAGATACAGTGAAGTCATCATTAAAAGTGCTATTATTAGGTATATTGTCAATCTGCACGATTGCTGGTAATTTTGATACACTGAAGTTTCTACTTTGACTTATTGCAACGCCGTCATTTCCTATTGATTCTATTCTTACATTGTGATTTCCTAATGATAGTGTATTTATATTCAGCATATAGCCAAAACCACTCTTATCTGAATTATCATATTGCGGAAATACATTTTTTACATCTATTCTTGTTAAACCTATATCTGTATTTTTTTACGAAGTTTCCATCTAAATACACTTCAATCCAGCCTACTTCAAATTGATTAATATTGAAAAAGAGCAGATATCTTTTATCAATTAAGATATCTACTCTTACCATTACTAAAATGTACTTTGAGTTTTTTTCTTTTTACTGTTATCTATTCAGTAGTTACTCTAAAGGATGTACGGAATTAATCAGTTCATCAAAAGAACTACTTACATAATAAAAATTATCCTCTAACCATTCAACTAAAGACTTCTCTTCTAATTCTTCGTCTGTTAAGTCTTCTTCTGTTATTGCCCTTTCATGGTCAAGGAACAAGATTCAAGGTTCGTTTTCATCTTTTCTAAATTCATTGATTTTTTAGATTTCCTACTCCTAGGATATTTCCTATCTTGTCAACAGAAAACTCCAACAGACATTATTATAACATTGACTCAATTTTATTTTGTATTTCAAGTTCTGTCATATTTATCAAATCAAGCTGAGATAGTTTTAAAATCATTCTTGTTGCTTGAGAAAATATAGCATTACTTGAGCCACATTCAGCATGAGCACCTACATTAAAGTTTATCTCCCCAGATGGAAACCCACCAATGTCATTTAAGGTTTCAACAGCACTTTTTAGAATACTTTGCCCATACTCTTCTGAAATACCTATTAATACTTTATCATGTGAATCAGATAAAGTTTCACTCTGATAATATAGCTGTTCATTGTTTATAAAAACAGCTATATTGGTAGTACTTTGATTAGTATTACTCGGGTTATACTCAAATCCAATTAAAGCATAATTACTGTGATTTTTTGGTAGTGAAAGTTCCAATGCTATTTGTTTTATATCTATTGGCTTTTTCGCACATGAAGGAATATCTTTATTTTCTATACTTTCAGCCTTTGTAACTAGCAATTCATCTCTTTCATTAACCCATAATCTACATTTTTTATAATTTTTTAATTTCATTGATACTATCACTAAATCAACCCCCAAAATTTTTTCCAAAAATCATTAAATTCTGATGACAATGCTTTTATCACATCAGGATGATAAACGCTAAATCTTGATACACCATAATACTCAAGTGCTGCTTCATGAGCTGCATTATACCCCATACCACCTGCCATCAAATCTGCTTCCTTCAATTCATGTAAGTAGAAACTTGCATCTGCACCTTCAAGTTTTTGTCCATTTTCCAGAGCACTTTCCAATCTTTTAATCATTAAATCATTCGCTGGATCAGGATCCAACGATGCAAGATGTGATTTAATTTTATTAATTCCACTTGAGGTTACTTCATATGAATTACCTGCAATTTTACCAAGCCCTTTTAATGCGCCTTCTGAAATATTATTAATCTTACTTATGTTTTCAACAGGTATTTCATCTTTCATTATTTTGAAAACTTGCCCATCAGGAGTAACAACTTCATAATAATTATCAAACTTACTTATCTGTTTTACATAAATGATTATATCTTGTACGTTAGTTTTAAGTATATTTTTTATCTTAGAAACAGTTTCAGCAATCCTATCAATTAAAGCAACGACCTCGGCAGCCTTAGCTCCTTTACTTATTCCATTTATCACATCGCCAAGCTTCATCACTTTTGTAAGATCTTTTAATACATTTAATACTCCTGTTATTCCTTTTGGTCCTGCTAACGCAATTATCAACTCTCCAACTGCTCTTCCATACATCCTTGCTCTTACATTAGCATCTCCAGTAGCGTACTTAATCGTTAAGTCTATTAATTCGCTTATTACCATTTCTTTTATTAATCTATTTTCTTCTGTTCCCTCATCTGCAGCATTTATTGCAAAGGTTACAAGACCTGGTATTTGATTTAAATTAGTTATAAGCTCCCATACCCCTTGTATATTATTTGTTACTGCATCCCAAATTCCTGCAAAAAAGCTTTTAGTTATAGATAATTTTCTTACTACCTCCTAAAGGTGCCTATTCCAATTATTCAGGAAATCCTCTATCGTATGCTTATATCTTGGGTACTGCTGACAATATTTTAATCACCTATCAATTTCTATTAACTCAGTATCTTTAGCCTTTACTCAGCACTTTTAAAATTCAATGCCATGCTTATTCACATTCTTCTAAACCTCTGTTTTCTTGTGTGTTATCGTTGCTTTTTAATATAGTTCTTTTGAATGCTGTATTTATCATATATATTATTTCTAAAAAATAATGAACCAGCCTACTTAAATTCAGCTGATTCATTTCATCTTTTCACTGCATTATTACAATTATGCAGTATATACTCCTACTTTTTTAAATAATATTCTAACTTTCATTACATTTTTTAACTATATGTCTTTTGGTAGCGAGTTTTATTTCATTTTTTGCAACTATTTCAATTAAGTAATAGCAAAACATTCTTTTCTGTTTCCCCATATTCAAAATCACTTTCGAAAATTACACAACAATATGAAATAGCTTTAATATAATTGTTATCTCTATATCTTAGTCTTTTATCTAAGCAAGTCTCAACATTCTCTTTTAGTCCCTCTAATTTATGATGTAACCTCCATTTTACTCAATATCTCAATTGCATCATTAACCCGTTTACTAAGTAATTCAATTTCATCATCGTTAATAGCTCCCATAATGTTGGAAATATCATATCTATCTAGGATATTCATAATCTTTTCAAAATGTTGCTTAGAAATGTTTTTTTGTTGAATCTTATCTAGTTCAATGCTTAGAGTAGCGCATATGGTAGCTGCTTCGCCCTCACCCTCATTTATTACACAATCAAAATCAACGAAAAACCGTGATAATGCTTGCATACTATTCTCTCCAATTTGAGCTGCATCGTTTCTATAGTTACCGAACACCTCTTTTACAATGTCAATCAATTCTTGATACTCATAGTTTTTCAAATTAATATCCTCCCTTAACGTAAAATTTGACCTGCATTGTGAATAACATCAACTTTAATATTGGGATACTTCTCCATAAACTTATTTATTACCCTAGAACAGCTAGAACAAGGTTCTCTTTCTGTAAATAGTTTTATTGTACCTGATGCATTTATATTATTACCTAACCGATTAGCAACATCGTTCAGTATTTTATATTCTGAATCCCAAATTCTTAGGTATGCATCCGGGCCATCAACTGTTACATTGTCAGGACTAACTTTTAAAGCATCGAAAACTGGGTTATCCGGTTCTAAAGATATGTCAGGTACTCTATTAGGTAATTCGCCCGTAAAAGAACTCTTATTTATAGAGCTATGTGCAAAAAACTCATTTCTACTCAACCCAGTAATATTTGTTTCAGCATATCCAAAATTACCAGATCCTTTATATGCGCTCGTGAGTAAATTATTCCTAATATCTTTTACCCTGTTAAATATTTTTGAATCTATTATTGGGTCAATAACTCTTGAAATAAACTTTGGTATAGCTTCAGCCGCTCCCTCAATAATTGTCGTTGCTTTTTCTCCCTCTTTAATAACTACTTCGCCAATTTTGGTAGCTCCTACAGCTCTTTTCAATAACGGCAATGCTAAATCTAAACCTTTTGTTCCTATAAAAAATATTGCTATTTCCCCTACTGCTCGCCCTACTATTCTAGCTTTTACATTAGCATCACCACTAGTAAACTGATTTGATATGTCTTCTAATTCTTTTTCTACTAACTCCAATAACTGATGCCTTTCTGATGATTCAAAAAGCACAGCTTTAGTTAAAAATGCAAGCGAACCTAATGTCTGTATTGGACTACTTATCATTTTACATATACCTAGTAAATTTTCTGATATTGCATCCATTACTCCACCAATGAAACTTTTTAATATTGATAGTTGCATATCAATACTTCCTGAATTACTCTTACTAACTGTAAAGCCTACTGCATGCTGTGCTGTACTACCGTCATTACCTGTAACAACTGCAGTAACTGTATGTGCTCCGTTTGATAGCTCCCATATCCCTACAGTATACTCAAAACCACTGGTATCTGCATTTGGATAGTTTGGATAATTACCTTTTATATCTGGTCTTGATATCCCCGTTAAAGCATATCCTTTAAAGCTTCCATCTACAAGTATACTTACCGATTTTACTCCTGAAGAATTTAATGCCCAGCCAGATACAGTGAAGTCATCATTAAAAGTGCTATTATTAGGTATATTGTCAATCTGCACGATTGCTGGTAATTTTGATACACTGAAGTTTCTACTTTGACTTATTGCAACGCCGTCATTTCCTATTGATTCTATTCTTACATTGTGATTTCCTACTGATAATGTATTTATATTCAGCATATAACCAAAACCACTCTTATCTGAATTATCATATTGCGGAAATACATTTTTTACATCTGTCCTTGTCAAACCTATACCTGCATTACCAACAAAATTACCATCAATATATACTTTTACCTGTTTTACCCCACTTTGATTTAAGGACCATCCATACACATTTAAATTATTGTTTATAGCTTGTCCTTCTGTTGGTGCATCAATATTCATCCTAGATGGTAAGTTTTTCACAATATTTACTTTAAAAGCTTCTATTCTTTTTCCCTGTCCTGTAGTACCTGCAATCTCTCCATCTCTTACTGGATTCATCCATCCAATATCTTGAACATGAGCTTGATATTCTATATGATAGCCTTCTGGTGCACCTTCCAATTGCATTCTCATAGCTTCTATTCTTAAGCTACGTCCAGTGGTTCCAGCATCAGCACCATCATATACATAATCCATCCACCCAATGTTTTGTACATGTACTTGATATTTTATTCTAGCACCTTGAAGTAAACTTCCTTTATTGATATTTATCGCTTCTATTCTAAGTCCTTGCCCTGTTGTTCCAGCAATTTGCCCTTCTGTTACGTAATTTTGCCAACCTATATTCTCAACATGTGCCTTATAACATATAGGTCCACTTATAGTATCATTCGTCTTATTGTTTTTTAATATATTTAAAAAAGCATTGGATACTTTTTGAGCATATCCTCTATTAACAACATCCTGACTGTTACTTGGCATAGGTAACTCTACCAAAGTAGCTTTAGCTCCTATTGATTGTGCCCAGGACGAGAAATATCCATCTCCATATAATGGTCCTTTGTGGCCAAACCCAAATTCTCTATCAAAATAGCCGCCAATTTCGCTATTTCCAATAGTTGTATTCTCCCATCCATGTACATCCACTACAATCATTGAGTTATCACCAGTCTTAAGACCAGACACCAAGCTATACAAACCACTTGCTTCAGGCGCTATTAAGCTGGTATTTCCAGTATAATTTCTAGCATTAGTAAGTACTGTAAAACCCGTTGGAAAAGATCTATTTAAATCTATTCTATCCTTCACAGTAGTCCTTCCAGGACCATTATTAGTTATACCATCTATAACTCCATCAGGATTTGCGCAAGGTATTATATATACAGACCATCCATTTAGCCCACCATTACTATTTGAATAACCAGAAACGTTAGATATAAGCTTTGCTGCCATTTTTACTAATTCTTCACCGTCTGCTCCCCATGCATCTTCAAAGCCATGAATTGCAAATACTCCAACTAACACATTTTTCCCACTGCCTATCTTATAGGCCTTAAGCGATCTTCCTTTACCACTTTTACCATACTCAATTTCTTGAACCCCTTGTTCCGATATTGTTGGTAAAACTATTGTAGGCGCTTGAGTGATAGTATTTGCTGGTACATATCCTCTTTTAAGTCCACTTGAAGTTCCATACTCTACATATGCATATCCTGCATCATTAGGTACAAGTACCCCCACTCTCTCTTGGTTACCTATACTTCCCATAGCTGCATAAGTCGAATACGGCCCAGTATAGGTAGTCTGAGCTGCATTTGATATGCCTACATATTGCACATCTTTTATATAGCCAGCATCTGATAAATTAGCGATATATCCGATATTATTTCTGTTTGTATATCCACGTTTCCTTCCTGATGTTGTGTTATACTCTACATAATGCCAGTTATCATTCCATTCCAATAGTATTACAAACTCATTATAATTCACTGACCCTATTGAAACATAAGCTCCCTCGGTACCAGGCCCTGAATATGTTGTCGTATTTTGCAGAGCTGACGCTAAAGTTCCTCTTTTTCTTCCTAAAAGAAGGCTTGCTGGTACAAATCCTCTCTTAGTACCTGAACTACTACTATATTCTACATACACATAGCCGTTTTGAGTTTTATTAAATACTGTTATTCCTTCACCTTTATATATGCTTCCAATAGAAACATAGTTTGTTCCAGGACCTGAATATACTGTTGTATCACTAGATAAACCATCGCTATATCCAGTATAGGTTAGTGTTCCTGTCCTTTGAAATACGTTCTCGTAATCTCTTACACTGGTAAGTGGAACAAATCCTCTTTTAGGACCGTTAGCTGTACTGTACTCAATGTAAAGCCATCCTTTTTCTGCTCCCATTCCAGTGACCCATTCATTAGTATCTACGCTACCTATATTAGCATAGTTAACAGTATCTGGTCCTGTGTAGACAGCATTTCCCTGAGCCATTTGTACTGATACAGGAGTACCTATTGATGCATATAAAGCTACCTTTGTTACAACCTTTATCTTTGGCTTAACTGCTTTACTTTCTAATTCCTTTATTATATCTGAATTACTTTTCTTTGATTTTTCATCTAATTGGTTTAAAAGCTTTAAAGCCAATTCATTGCTTAACTTACCATTTTCTAATTCTTCAAAAATCTTAGAATTTAAGATAATTAACTTATTACCTTCAGTTTCTAAGCTATAACTTTCTTCTTCATTAAACTGACTTTTCTTTATCAAGTTATCTTTTTCATCATAATAAACAAAGCCTCTATCTTTACTTAATATAATTCTTTTAGTACCGCTTATAAGTTGGTCTATTAATTTAGAATAGATTTCTGACTTAGTTGAATCAATACTTCCTTGCTCAACTGCCTTTAAAAATCCTTTTTCGTTAACATAATACTTTTTATTAGCTATAAAGTTAATTATGTTAACAACAAATTGTCTATCTTTTTCTGGAATCCAGATACCGTTCTCCTTTGGTATACTGTTAATATAATCATTGACTTTTTCTTTTTCTATTGCACTTACTTCACTAAGTATCCCAGCCACAGCAAGGTTAAATTTACCTTCATTTGAAGTTAAATTCTTATTTTCTTCTTTTACAGGTTGTCCTTGATTTGAAGTATTTTGTTCATTATTAATGCTGTCGTTTGTATTTTCTTTTGAACCACCTTCACTAACTGTACCATTATCTGTTTTTGGTTCTGTGCCCGCATCTTTTGGTGAAGCTGGTGTAGCATTATTATTTTCTATAGGCTTATTTTCTGGGGGTTTATTTGTATCCTTATTACTATCGTTTATTTGCTGCTCATTGCCCTTACTTATTTCAGTATTTGAGCTAACCAAGGTCTTATCCTTAATTAAATATGTTCCTTCTTTTTCTAAAGTTATATTTAATAAAGTTTTATCTTTATCTAATTTCAGTTCTTTTCCTATTGCTTGCAAAACCTTGCTTTCACTCAAGGTATATACAGCTAAGTTATCTGGATTTATTTTACTAGCTTTATCTATAACATATTTAAAAGTTACATTATTGTTATGTTTCTCTAGATATTCCTTGTCTATTTTAATTTCTGTATCTATTGTACTTTCAATAAACGCATCAGTTATATTTACTTTAGTCGTGACATTAGTGGCTTTACTTTCTTCTTGCTTTGATGCATTAGTTGCAGTGTTACTACCTGAGGCTGCTGATTCTTTACTAACCTCAGTATTGTTAACCTCATTAACAGCTTCACTTTTATTTTTATTATCGCTCCCTGTGCTTGATGTATTATTTGTAGCTTGTCCTCCAGCGTTAGTACCTTTTGAATCGCCGTTGTTAGATATCTGTTGCTGCTGCTGATTAGTTGAATTATCTTTTTGAGGATCAGCTTTCCCTACATTGTTTGTATCTTTGTTTGCATTTTCTCCAATTTTTGTTTCTGATCCTTTAGAAGAATTACTGTCTCCTTGTGAGTCTTTTGTACCATTATCTTTTGGATCTTCATAAGTTATTATCTCTTGCTGAGGAACTCTCTCCTTTATCATATAGATGCCTGCTTCTTTAACAAAAAAGGTTATCTTTTTATTTGTAGCATCTAACTTAACCCCTTCAAGTTCTGTAAGCAAACCTTTATCATTCATTGAATATATAGTTAGTTTACTTTCATCTATCTTAATACTGTTGTCAAAGTAGTATCTTAAAGTTAATTCCTTATTTATAACCTCAGTATTATCCTTATTTACTACTATTAAATCCTCTAAACCATATAAATCCTCCGAAACAAGTTGAAAGGATTTATCCTTTTCTTCTTGCTCAGCTTTTGCCTGCTGATCTTTTAACTGTTGTAACAATTTTTGATACTCTTCTTCGCTAAGCTGGACTGTATTAGGTTTAGTACTATTTTCTTCTACTTTTGTATTATTTACATTTGTATTTGTATTATTTTTATTAATCACTACTGGATTTTCATTTGTTGTTGCAGTTTGTTTCTTATCCTCTTGTTTAATTTCTTGATTTTTTTCTTCGTGGTATATTGGCACCTTAAAGTCATTCATAGGATACTTAGCATTATTTTTATCCAGAAGCGCCACTTGATATTCATATTCCTTATCTCTAACCACGTCATTATCTATAAACTCATTACCTTCAGCTTTGTCTACAATTACTTTATACTGTTCTTCACCTACTACTCTTTTGGAAATAGTAAATGAGTTCATGGATTCTACTTTATCCCATTGTAGTTTTATACTATTAGCTTCTCTTTTCCAGTTCAACTTGACATTTATGTCTCCAGCCTTTAGCTTATCTTCCATAGCCTTTAAGTCTTTGACAACTATAAGCTGACTAACTTTTTTGTCTTTATAATATGCTGTTAAAGTAGCCATACCTGTGTTTAAGGCTACTAATTTTTCATCCTTTATTGAGAAAACATTATTATCACTTGATTCATATGTAACATTTTCTTTTAATGGTATAGTATTTTCTTTGTATATCCCATACGTAGTTAATTCAATCTTATCTCCTACATATATATTTTTTGCTTCATAACTAAGCTTTAAATCAATTAAATCACTAGCTTCAACCGCTAAAACTGTTTCTGATACAGAAATAGCAGTAAAAATCGTGACCAAAAGTAAAGCAATAAAGCTTCTCAAACCCACCTTAATTTTTTTCATAAAATCCCCCTACAATAATTTGAATTATTATCTAAACTATCCTCCTTTTCACAATTATTACATTAAAATCTTATCAACAATAACATTAGTTTTCAACTAATACTTCATGATAATTGATATCAATTGTTAAATCATACTATAATTAAGACATTTATTTATAAAATTTAATATATAAAGTACATGGCAAAAAGGCTGCTCCAAACTAATCGCTTTGGAGCAGCCTTTTACTAATTGTTATGATTTTATTAAAATATTTCACTTTTTAGTTTTCTTACTTCATCTTCACTCAGTCCTGTTATCTCCATTACAAAAGAAATATCTGCACCCTTGCGCAAAGCATTTTTAGCGATTTCTTTATTTCTTTCATCCTTTGCACCTTCTATCATACTCTTTTCGTCCAGTATCTTTTTCATTCTAAGTTCTGCAAGTCTTACAGTTTCAGGGTCTCTACTTAGCATATCTAAGACAGTTATAGCTTTTTTTATTGCAGGTTCTCCCATTTCCACCACCTCCATTACTTCTTTTTCAGGTTTAGTTAAAAATGCAAGCCATTTATTTAAGCTGTTATTTAGTTTTGGTTGTTCATCTAAAAATTTGGGTAATTCTACAAAATGTATCTCCAATATATCTGATAACATTATCTTCTCATCATCTTCATACAAATGGTATGTTGTGTGATATTTATTACTATCAATATAATTAAAATTAAGTATATTTATTGTTATAGTTTTATTAAGATCTTTATAATTTTCTCCTCTTTTTATCTGGCTTGAATATAGTCTAGACCAATAGAAGAGAGTTCTATTTATCATGTTATATCTATTTATAAGCTGAATTTCTACATTTATGTGAATTCCTTTTTCTGTTACAACTCTTACATCTAATATGCCTATTTTATCATCAACGGCTTCAATATCTGATAGCTTTGTAAGCTGAAAAAGTTATATTAATTCTTTGCGAAGCTCATTAAAGTATGGGAGGTAGTGACAACTAAATTTCAGAGCATTAAAAATGCATCCTACAACTTAATTTTAAACTCATTTAAGCATCTAACAATTCCTTCTTCAGTAGTACCAAACTTGATTCCAAATCTCGCAAGCTTGCTTGTATCTAATCTTACATCTCTTGGATTGTCACTGTACTTTTCTGTATCAGCTTCAAGAATTTCCTCTGTCCTATGCTCAAGTCCTAACTGCTTTATGATGAACTTAACAACCTCGTATCTGCTTAAATTATTTACACTTCCTACATGGTAAGTATCGTAAGGGATTTCAAAGATTTTATCAAATTGCTCTATAAGCTCATAAACATAAGTCATTCCTCTGAATTCATTTGTTAGAGCTATTATTTTTTCACCCTTCATTATAGCTGTCATAGTATCCCATAGGATATTTGATGCCATATTGAAGCCTCTTTGAGGAAGACCAAATTGCCATGTAAATCTTAATACCCACACTTCATCTAATATATCTTTAACAAGTTTTTCTGCTTCAAGCTTATTCTCTCCATATACTGTGTTAGGTACTGGAGTACTTTCTTCGTTGAAAGGTCCTCTGTTATCATTTCCATTGAATACTTGCTCTGAGCTTATGAATACCATCTTAGCTCCAACTTCCTTGCAAGCTTTAGCTACATTTATAGCTCCTTGAACATTGATCTTATAAGCAAGCTCTGGATGCTTGTTGCAGAAATCAGTAACTGCAATAGCTGCTGCATGAATTACAAAGTCTGGTTTAATTTCTTTAAAGGCATTTACAACTTCTTCTTCATTAACTATATCTAAATCATCTTTATCAGTTACTATTACTTCATACTTTCCTCTATAAAAGTCTGCAAGTCTTGTTCCAAAAAATCCATTTCCACCAGTTAATAAAATCTTCTTCATTTCAATTCCTCCGTTTACTCTCTTAATATTTTAGGTCTATATGAATACTTTTTATATTTGTGCGAATTTATTTTTTTGTTATAGCATTAAAATTCAAGCAGCCTCCCAATATAATTCTCATAAACACAGATTATATGAGAAACTATTTAACTTTTTAAATATATAAATAGTTTTAATTTTATAATTTAAAATTTTTATATAGGTATATTTTTGTATATTTATAAATTTTCCATTTTAAAACGTCTAAAACTCTGTTTTAATTTAATTCTTGAAGTAGTTTATTTTTCCAATAGGATATTAATTATTTTGAAGATAACACTTTATGCCTCTATCTGCCACCGATAAATACCATAAGTCCTTCTTGCTCCATTTTCAGCTTTATAGCATTTACTTCTTCCTCTGATGGAGGCTTTATATCTAATAAGCTGTAGTCTTTACCTAAATACTCATACTTCTTGCTTCCATATTGATGAAAAGGAAGTATATGAATTTCTTTTAAACCTAGCTCTTTAACAAAAGCAATGATCTCAGATATATTATCATCCTCCATAGTATAACCAGGAATCAAAGGTATTCTTGGTATAACCTCATGATTATTTAAAACCAGCTCTTTCATATTGCTTCTTATAAGCTCTATGTCTGCTCCTAATATATCCTTTGCTTTTTCTTTATCCATTATTTTAAGATCGAAAAGAATTAAATCTAAATATTTTGCTAGCTCTAAAAGTTTTTCAGTATCTCCTTGCCCTGAGGTTTCTATTGCTGTGTTTATGGAGAATTCCTTTAACCTTTTTAGTAGTGCTAAGACAAATTTGGGTTGTGCTAAAACTTCACCACCAGATAAAGTAACTCCACCTTCAGAAGTATCATAAAATACTATATCCTTTTTAACTTCATTAACTACTTCTTCTACGGTGTATTCTTTACCTATATAATCTAGAGCTCCAGTTGGGCATTTGTCTGGACTCATATTACATTTAGCACAGCTTTCACTGCTGCACTTTATACATAGATTAGGTTTCCTCATTATCTCTAATTTAAACTTCTGAGATTCTGGATTAGAGCACCAAGGACATTTAAGCGGACAGCCTTTAAAGAATACAACAGTTCTTATTCCTCCACCATCATGCAAGCTATACCTTTGTATATTAAAAATTATGGCTTTTTCCAAAGTAACCACTCCTATAATACATGCTCTGTTCTATTGATGATGTCATTTTGTATGCCAGTATCAAGCTCTACGAAGATTGCACTATAGCCAGCTACCCTAACTACTAAGTTTTGATATTTCTCTGGATGTTTTTGTGCATCTTTTAAAGTATCAGCTGATACTACATTAAACTGAACATGTTGTATTTTTAATCTGCTAAAAGCCTGAATATATGCTACTAATTTTCTTAAACCTTCTGTTCCCTCTAAAACTGCTGGTGAGAACTTAACATTTAGTAGACTTCCATTTGAAGTTAGGTAATTGTCAAGCTTACTTACACTCTTAAGACTTGCTGTAGGTCCATTTTTATCTCTTCCTACCATTGGAGATAAACCTCCATCTGCAAGCTGCTCTTTTGCCATTCTTCCATCTGGCGTTGCTCCCACTGCTTCACCTAGAGGAATATGAGCAGAAACTGTGTAGGAACCAGGTTGGAACATACCGCCTCTGATATTTTCATATTTTTCTACCTCCTCACAGTAGTAAGAAAGTATTTCTGAACCCAATAAGTCTACTTCATCAACATCATTGCCATACTTAGAATATCTATTTATAATTCTTTGTCTTAGTATCTCGTTGTTTTTCCAGTTGTTTTCAAGGATTGTCACAAGCTCATCTAAAGTCATTTCCTTATCTTCAAATACAAGTTTCTTTATTGTATACAAGGAATCACTTAAATTTGGGCCACCAATTCCTTGAACTCCTGAGAAGTTGTAGATAGCTCCACCTTCAGTTATGTCTTTCCCGCTTTCTAAACATCCACATATGAAGTTTGATAAAAATGGAGTAGGTGCACATTCTCTATGAGCTTTGTCAACTATATTGGAACCTTCCACCATGTCCTTAACATATTTTGATATATTCTTCTTAACTGCAGTCATTAAATCCTCAAAACAATCAAAGCCTTTTCTGTTTTCCTTTAAAGTAACTTCCATAGTCTTTAGAAGATTGAATAGTGCTATATCATGAAGTCCATAAGTCTTCTTTGGAATAGAAAGCTCAACACATCCTACCACCGCATAGTCTCTTGCATCCTTTAAACTTACTCCTCTATTTACATAGGCTAATATGTTAGCTTCATCATTAAATACCTGCGGCATTCCAGTACCGATTCTTATAGCTTCTGCAGATTTCATCAAAAAATCTCTTGGAGATTTTTCTCCTACACGGATGCTTAAATTTGGTTGAGGTAATCTTATATCTCCCATTATCTCAAGCATAAGATGAGATAATTCATTAGTTACATCAACACCTTTTTCATCTAATCCACCTAGAACTATAGTGTATCCTATAGGGAAACCTGCAAAATACCTTGCACTTTCAGTACTTCTTAGTGCAACTATTGTATTAAATTTTATATAAAGAGCTCTAAGAATTTCTTTTAAGAATTCCTTATCTTCTCCAGCCTCTAAAGATTTTTTATAGTATGGATACATATATTGATCAAATCTTCCTGGAGAAATAGAGCTTGCATTTGACTCATGTTGGAACACTACACTTATAAACCAAAATAATTGAATCGCTTCGTAAAAGTTATCTGGTTTTTCATAGGCTACTTTTTTTGATATTCTTGCTATCTCATTCAGTTCTCTTTTTCTTTGTAGATCTTGTTCTCTCTTAGCCATATTTTCAGCAAGTTCTGCATGACGTAATATATAATCACTAGTTGAACTTAAGGTTATAAAGGATGCTTTATAGAAATTATTTTCAGGATAACTTTGCACCTTTTCTTCTATCTGTCTAATCATATATCCTAAGCCTTTTTCCAAAACAACTTCGTAGTCAGGTATGATATGCCCTTGACCTTTATCTGTTTGGTTCAGTGCTACTATCTTAGTTTTTGTAGTTTCTTTTATATTTTGAGGAATAGTTTCTTCACAGTAATCCTTTAAGGATTTGCCTTTCCAATATGTGTAAAGTTCGTTTTTGAAATATTCCTTATCTTCTTCACTAATTTCAAACTTATCTTGAGCTCTTGTAGGGAATTCATCAAGCTCTTCTAAAATCCAATATGGTGACATTTCAGGGGATATTACTCCTGCTCTTGGTTTAACAGTTCTATCTCCAACGATAAGTTCACCTTTTTTAATTTCAATTTCTACCTTATTTAATATATTTGCTAAAGCTTTAGCTCTTCTAATAACTACCGGTAGTCCTTCAGTAGCTTTGAAGCTTTCTGTATAAAGCTTAGCTCTTTCCAAGGAAACTTGTCTCTTTTCTCTAAAAAGCTCATCTTTTAAAAACTGAATTCTATCACTAAGCATTTTACCCTCCCTTAAAATATCCTTAACGTTTTATTATTTCATCTTTATTTTTATCATTTATTATTGTTTAATATCATTATATATCATTTAACCTTTGTATTCAATAATAAATAGTATAATTTTTCTTCGTTGTTTATTATTAATTTATTGTTTTGTAGTTTTTCAACTTGATTCCAATCAACATAAGTTGAATCAATATATGTTTTTAACTATAGAGATTCTTTATTATAAAAATTTTAAATTCTACAAAACAATAAATACAGATAAACTGCTTCAATCCTTAAACTCCAAATAAAGATTTCGATGGTTCTACGAATCTTTATTTGGATAAATTCTAATATGAAGTAGTTTATTTATATAAAGCATGTATAAAATGATAAATTTGTATAATAGTTGGGAATAATAAAAAATAATAGAGTATTTTTGAATTGCAATAGTATCATTTTGCAATAAGGAGTGCTATACTTGTTGTCGTACCAAGAAAATGAAAGAGGTGTTTCTTATAAATACAAATTATAAAAACTTTAATAACGAATACGAAATTAATGGTGATATTGCTACCATCTCAATATTGAAGAAGAACGGCGAAAAGCTTTCAGCTAAAATAGATGCTTCTGATGTAGATAAGGTTAAAGAATGTGGTGTATGGTTTGCTGAATGGAATAAATACTTTAATGATTACATAGTTGAAAACATAAGTTCAACAAAAAAGAACAAACAAGCTAAGCCATTAAAGCAAAGCTTACAAAGCGTTGTTCTAGATGTTAATCCTAAGGCTCCAGTAAAACATAAAAATGGCGATACTTTAGATAACACAAAAGCTAATCTTGAAATAGTTGAAAGAAATACTAAAAATGAATACGAAATAGTAGATGAAGATACTGCTGCTATACTATTAAAGGATAAGTATGGAAAAGTTATATCAAAGGCTCTTATATCTAGAGATGACTTAGGTGCTGTTGTAACTGATGCCTATAGCTGGGTACTATATAAGGTTCATAATGATATTTCAGTTATTGCAAATACTCCAGAAGGAAGAATTCATTTAGACAAATTAATAATGAATCCTGCTGAAGGTGAAAAGGTTCATCATATCAACTTAAATCCTTTAGATAATAGAAGAAAAAACTTAGAGAATACAAACGCTTAAAGACAGTAAAAAAGGCTGTAGAGAGATTAAACTCTACAGCCTTTTTGTTCATTCATAAAACAAGGTTTGAGGATTTAGTCTCTAACTATTAAGTTCAAAAATAAAATTTTAGTGGTAGCTATTATTATAATTAGCTACCACCATAAAAACTTTTAATGTTTATCTATCTCATCTTTTAATATTATTACATCTTCTTCTTTCAATCCTGTTATTTCAACTACAAAAGAAATATCTGCTCCTTTACGAAGAGCATTCTTTGCAATCTCTTTCATCCCTTCAGCCTTTCCCTCAGCTTTTCCTACAGCTCTCCCTTCAGCTATGCCTTCAATTTTCCCTTCTTCTCTTGCTCCTTCAACCATACTTTTTTCATCTAGTATTTGCTTCATTCGAAGTTCAGCGAGTCTTACTGTTTCTGGATCTCTGCTTAGCATATCTAGCACCGTTATTGCTTTTCTTATTGCTGGTTCTCCCATTTCACTTACCCCCTTTTCTGGTTTAGTTAAAAATGCAAGCCACATATTTAAGCTATTATTAAGTTCTGGATTCTCATCTAAAAACTTTGGTAATTCTATAAAATGTATCTCTAATATATCTGTAAGTTTTGTCTTTTCTTCATCTTCCCATAAATGATATGTTGTATGGTACTTTTTGCTATCAATATAATTAAAATTCAATATATTTATAGTTATAGTCTTATTTAAATTCTTATAATTTTCTCCCTTTTTTATCTGATTTGAATACAATCTAGACCAGTAAAAAAGTGTTCTATTTATCATATTATATCTATTTATAAGCTGTATCTCCACATTAATGTGAATACCTTTTTCAGTTACTACTCTTACATCTAAAATTCCTATCTTATCGTCTACAGCTTCAATGTCAGATAATTTAGTGTCAACATATTCAACATGCTTTATTTTCTCTTTTTCAGTTCTCTCTAATAAGCATTTAAAAAACTTATTAGTATATACTCATTTTCTGGACTTCCAAATATTTTTTGAAATACCACATCGTTCTTAGGATCTAGAATCATTTTATCATCAAAATTAAAATCCATTCTATCACTTCCTCTGTTAATAATATTTTACCAAATTTGATAGTCTTATTCTATAATCAGATATTATAATAGAAGAAAAAACTTAGATAATGTTAAATTATAGTATAAAAAGCCGCTAAAGTTATTTTTCTTTAGCGGCTTTTTCTCTACAAAGATTATCTCAATAGAACTTATTCAAAAATCCTTCTTAACTCAATTTATAGATTCTCAAAAATATTCGATTTAACAAGGTCATTTTCAAAGTAAATCTGAGGCTCTCCATATGTTAGATTATATCCACATATTATACTTATATCTGGTTGAACTCTCTTTATTTCCTCTTGACCATCTTCAAGAATAATATAAAAAGTAGCTATATAAGGCTTACATTCTTTTCCTTAGAAGAAGTTTCTAAACTCACTCGCAATATTCAGCACTATTCTTTGATGCTGAGCTGTAGGTGTAGCTTGCATAATTATTTCACCGTCAATAAATTCTGCCCTATCTATATCCTTAGTTATTTGCAAAAATTCTTCATAGGTGTATCTTTTTCTTTGAGGTGACATTATGAAATTACTCCTTTCATATTGCAACTTTTGAATTCATTGTGCCACAAACTCAGTATCAACTAAATATTTTATACTATTTTCGTTTTCATAAATCATATATTAATGTTTTCCGCTTCTTCATTAACTCTTGATTAAACTATTCTTATTTTAATCTTTTATCCCTTTTAATACATTATCCACCACTTCTTGCTGAACTAATACTTCTTCTAAGTCTATCTTATTAGGATTAGTAGTTAACGGATAATCCTTAATCCAGTAGTTACCACTAATACATTTGCCTACAACTATCGGTTCATCAGGATTTTCATCATAGACTTCCTCTAAATCCTCATACTTAGTTAATACAACTATCCTTCTGCAGGGTTCATCAAAGGAATCATATATATTAAAGAAGCTATTATATGTATCAAAGCTCTTCACTGAAGTAACTATCCTTAAATTTAATCCTGACTTTTTAGCTAATTCTACTACATTTATACTATTATTCATTTAACCAATCCTTTTCTAACATGTATTACTCAATGTCTTTATCACATTATACCCTTAGCTACTTATATTTAACTAGCATGTGTGAAATTAATATAATCCACTATAAAAACTATAGTTTAGAATATAAAAGGAATCAAGGCCCAGCTTTCAGAAATATATTTATTATATTCTTCTCCAAACTCTTCTATTAAATATCTCTGCTCCTTGCGTATTTTAACAATGTAAGTTGATAACATAATAATAAATCCTACTAATGAAGCGATAGTTCCTAAGGCAATAAATGTACCGAAAAAGCCGCAAACAATTCCTGTATAAATTGGATTCCTAACATGCCTATACGGACCATCTTTGACCAATCTTTGTCCTTCTACCCTTTGTATCGCCCCACTCCAATTCCTGCCTAAGGTTATCCTTGCCCAAATCGCAAAAGAAAGCGATATTACTAAAATTATTACTCCAAAATATTCAACTATCAAATTACGAGGTATTATCTCTTTCCAAAAAATAAAAGTTTTAAATCCAAATAATGTAATTACAAATGATACTATAACCAAGCTTAAATGAAGCATCCTTTGGGTACTTTTTTGCCCGCTTGATAACTTTTTAACCTTTGATCGAGTATACATGGCAGAGAGTATCCAATACCCCCAAAATAATCCCCAAATATAATTAATGATAAATTTATTCATTATAACCAACTCCCTATATAACTTGGTGAAATCAAACTGTTAAAGTAATTTTATCATATTTTTTAGAATTTCATACTGAGAGAACTTCAATTATTCAGAATATATCTTCATATACCTATGAAAATAAATCTTTTTTAATATTACTCTATTATTGAGCTATATAATACTAATTATATTTTATTTTCTAGCAATATTTATTATGCTATAATTATTACTAAAATTTATACTATCTAAAGAATTTATGCTTATGATAGCTAGATAAGTCTAGGTACTATTTTGCATAGACTTATAGGAAAAGTGTAAATTCTATATAAAGAAGTTTCAAGGAGGTTGTAAGATGGAAGTTACTCAAGTTTTAGAAAATGTATATAAAATTAATCATGGTATACCTAATGTACCTATAAATTTCAATCAATACTTAGTTGTAGGGAAAAAATCCTTACTTGTTCACACAGGTAATTATATAATGGCTAAATCACTAGTTCCAAAGCTAAAGGAGCTTTTAGATGGTGGTTCACTTGACTACATTTTTGTATCTCACTTTGAAAGTGATGAATGTGGAGGTATAAATGTAATAACAGAAGCTTTTCCTGAAGCAGAAGTTATCTGTTCAAGCACTACAGATATGCAATTTAAAGGATTTAACCTAAATGCTAAGACTTTAGTTAAAAAGCCTGAAGAATTTCTTGAAACCGAAAGCTTATCACTAAAGTTTATTAAATACCCATCAGAGATGCATTTATGGGAAGGCATCTTAGCGGTAGATACAAAAAGAAAGCTTCTATTTAGCAGTGACTTATTTATTCATTGGGATACAATGAAAGAGGTAGAAATTACTTCTGATATTAAAACCGAAATAAACAACATAACCTTGCAGCAAATCCCATCACCTGAGGCTCTAGAATTTATTAAAAATACACTTTTAGCTTTAGATATTAAATATATAGCCTGTGGTCATGGTCCGTTTATAAATCTATAAAATTTATAAATCGTTATGACATAGTAATTTATAGATCCTAGCTCCTTTTAAATTTTATATTATAAAATTCAAGTTCTACAAATAAGGCTGCTGAAAAGTTCTCAGCAGCCTTATTATTTCTATCTAATTTATTTCACCTAATCAAATTAATTAGTGTCCTATTTTTCTACTATATCATCGGTTTTATCAAAGTAATATAGTCCATTTTGAGAAAAATACTATAAAAATTTTCATTATATAAATTACAATTACATTATATTTTTATGCTTTAGTTTATTTTTTTCTTAAGAATCTCGTAAAAAGATATATTGTTATTATCTCTACTGTCTTTAATTTGTTTACTTGCTTGAACATATCTATCTTTTCTATTGTTAGATTCTCTCTGTTCTTTATATTTGCTAGTATTAGTTATAATATTTACCTTCATTTCCATCACATCCTCAAATATAAATACGTAAAGCATTTATTTTTTGAGGGTAAAAAGTTCACAAATTAATAAATTCTTCTATTTTAGAAAATAAAATTTGTGAGTAGTAATGTTTGGTTAATGTATATTTATCTGTAATAAAGACAATTATTTCTTAGAAATTCCAATAGCGCTTCATAAAAATTCACTTTTCATCCTCATGTTTAAAATCTTGAACTTTTATTCCAGTATAATCATCTGTAATAATCAAGGTTTCTATACCATATGGGGGATTATGCGCTCCCACAAAGGTTTCAACTCTAACTTTAAAGGTATATTTTCCATCTTTCTTCTCGGCATTCAAAATTCCTGCATTCATATACTGTCTATATTCTCCATAATATTGTTTTATTGCCTCCTCTATGTATGGAGAGAGAGTATTCAAAGCAAGTTCTTGACTATATTTATCACTAAATACGTAAGTAGATATAGGATTTCCGCTAAATTCTATATTAGTTAATGTTAACTCAGGCATACTTCTAAGTGGGCTTATATCACTTATTTGATTATAGGAAATATCTAAGAATTTCAAGTTAGCTAATGAGCTTAATGGACTTACACTACTTATTTTGTTATTGCTCAAATTTAAAATAGACAAATTTTTAAGTAAGCTTAATTCCTCTAAAGAAGTTACTTCATTATATGCCAATCTTAGTTTTTCCAAACTTTTTGCAGTTCCTATTCCTTTAATATTCTTAATCTTATTGCTATCTAAATTCAAGGTTTTCAAATTCTCAAGTTTACCCAATGCACTAATATCGGTTATTTTATTTTCTGATAAAAATAAACGTACTAGCTTATTTATATTTTTTAAGGGAGTAATATTTTCAATTTGATTTCCATTTAAATATAAGTCAGTGAGTTCTACCAAATTACTTAACGAACTAATATCTGCAATTTTATTTCCACTTAATTGTAGTGTCTTTAAAGCTTTTAAGTTTTTCAAAGGCTTTATATCAGTTATTTGATTTTCACCTAAGGTTAGTGAAGTCAAATTCACTAATGAGTTTAATGGCTCTATATCTTCAATTTCATTACCATACAAATCTAAATCATTCAAGCTTATCAAACTTCTAAGAGGTTCTAAATTTTTTAATTTATTAAAAGATAAATCTAATACCTTAAGCTTATTAAGCTTTTCTAACGAGGTAATATCTTTTATGCCATCATACTGAAGTCTTAATTCTTCTATACCTACTAAATTACCTACTGGACTGATATCCTTAAGTGTGTTGTATCCTAAATTTAGACTCACTAAATTTGTTAAGGAACTTAATTGACTTATATCACTAATCTTATTAAACATTAAGTCTAATTTCTTTAGATTAATTAAATACTGGATTCCTTCTAACGATGATATATTCTTATTAGTTAAAGTTAATTCCTCTATATTCTTTACATCATCTTTAGTTATATCGCCTTTTGGTTTACTTAATTTTTCTCTTATCCCTGCTTCTAAAGCTGTATCCTCAAAATAAACTTTTTCACTTTGTAGTATACTCCTACTCTCTTGCCCTTGTACTACCTTACCTTGAAATGCCATATTAAAAAAAACAAACATGATAACTACTAGCATATAATATTTTTTCAAGGCTATCCCTCCATATAAAAGCATTTGTATATTATAGACTTTGCTTAATATATACAATTATGCTTAAAATGCAGTATTTTTAATATTTAGAGCTAAAATAAGAGATTTAGAGCTTTATTATATAATGATCTAGTCTATTCTGTTCTTCCTCCCTTAGAAAAAAACTCACCAATCTGAGGATGTTTTAAATATAAAAATATACTTCTAAAACCAAAGCTAGCAGCTATACCAGCATACAGAATCCATTCGGAAGCTTGGAAGGATGTATTAGTATTAATTCCATTAAAAATTGTTCTTATAAGAAACCTAAATAATACCAATGAAATCCATGCTATAAGTGCCTCTTTTCCTCCACGCATATACAACTTATTTTCTTTATAATAAATTTTCGTATATTTAGATTGTATAACCCCTGCTATAAATCCTACTAGAACTGTTAGCATAACTTGAACCAACTGATTTGATGGGATAATTGATTTTGGCATAAAATTATAAGTTTCATAAATTGCAAATAACGGAATCAAAATAAAGGTTAATTTTCTGACCTTACGCTCTCCTAATTGCTGACTTATTATATAAATACTTAACGCTATAACTATTACTATTGTTGTTAATTGATTACCACTCATGTTTTATTCTCCTCCATTTAAGCTTTTAAGAACTAATCTATAAATAATTATATTGATAGTATAAGAAAGTTTCGTCTATCCAAAGGATGATTTTTAGAATTAGAAGCCTCTATCTGTAGATATACTTCTCAGAGTTTATAAAACTTTTCAATGACAAAAGGTTGCTAATAAATTTACTTATCAGCAACCTTTTGGGAATTCAGTATATATCTAATTTTTATTTTACGATTCCTTGACGTATGGCAAATACTACAGCTTGAGTCCGTTCTTCAACCCCAAGCTTTTGAATAATTCGATGTACATGAGTCTTTACTGTCCCCTGAGATATATGAAGAATATCTGAAATCTCTGAATTACGGCGTCCATATGCCATTTGTTGCAGTACATCAATTTCACGGTCAGTCAAAGGTTCAGTAAGCTCCAAATGTTTAACAGACTCTGTTTCTATTTCATTTTGATCTGATATTGCTTTAGCCAAAGCTCTACTAGCTGTAGCCGTACGATATATAGCCTGACCTTGATGAACCCATCGGATTCCATCCACAAGTTCCTTTGTATCCGTATCCTTAAGCAGATATCCTACAGCTCCAGCACGGATGCCATTAAACACATATTCCTGTACATCAAAAGTAGTAAGCAGCACCACCTTTACATCTGGTAATGATTTCAAAATGGTACTAGTAGCTTCTATACCTGTAAAACTCGGCATTTGTATATCCATAAGCACAACATCAGGCTTTAAATTTATCACTGTATTAACAGCTGATTCACCATCAACTGCTTCACCTACCACTTCCATATCCGCCTGAGAATCGATAATATACCGTAATCCCTGTACAATTATAGGCTGATCATCAGCAAGCACTACCCTTATTTTTTTGACCTCATTCATCTATTATTTCCTCCATTAAAGTAATGAAATTGTTCATAAAATAACCTTACTCTTCCCTTAATTTTAATTCGCTTGGAAGAGTTGCCTCTATTCTAAGACCATGTGGTTTCTCTGGAGTAATATTGCAAAATCCCCCAAGTGCTTCACACCTTTCAATTATTCCTTTCATTCCGAAACCATAAGTTAGTGGAATGTCTCCTTTATGCTGACCATCATCAGATACTGATAAGACAATCTTATCACCTGTTTCTTTTATACGTACTTCAACGGATTCTGCATTTGAATGCCGTAAAATGTTTGTTATTGACTCTTGAAGGATCCTGTACAGAACTATACTAGTCTCTACTGGCCATTCGGAAACTTCAGAATCCTGATAAAAATCAAACTTAATCGATGAACGGGCCTGTGTCTGAGAAACCAATCCCTTTAACGCTACAAGGCCCAATCCCATTTCATCATCTGACCATTCTTTAACTGCAAGTCGTACTTCAGCCATTGTTCTTTTTGATATCTGCAACAATTTAGCTACTAATTCACCTGCTTTCTCTGGATCACTTTTCATCATAATCTCTAGTGCCTGCAATTGAACAATAAGTGATGTAAGTTGATGTCCAATACCATCATGAATTTCCCGGGCAAGCCTTGCTCTTTCCTCAAGGGCTGCATATCTCATTGAGTGTACCGATGCCTCTTGAAGCTCCATATGGGCTTGTTGTAGTTCTCTGTGTGCTTCATTTAATTCCTGCAAATGAAGATTACTTGTTTGATAGGCTTCTCGACGAATTCTAATACTACGTATACCTAAAAAAATTCCTAACAAAGCTAAGAATGTATTGTAAATATCCCCTGAAGGATAAGTAATTAAAATTATTATTCCGATTATACCTACTGCAAGTATTATTGATAGTTTGTCATATTTTTTCCTTAAGGTGCCAAGTATCCATACCATTGGCCATAATAATCTTGAAGCCTGTATACCGTATCCATACCTTAGTCCCAATGCTGATACTATGATTACTGACCAGACTAATATGTACTTTGTATTGTTCCACCATGTATCTTTAGCTAATATCAAGAAGATAATCATTAATAATATCAAAAATAAAACAGCCTCAGGTATTAAGCCATAATGCTCTAATTCCTTGCGAGAAAAAAGTATTAGCGCAATGACTCCAATAATACGATATCTCCACAAAGTAAATATTTTATTAATAAAGTTCAAGCTAGTTCACTTCCTTAAAGACCATATAAATTTATAAGTTTTACCTCTAACTATTTTATCAAAACTAGAAGACACTGTCGTCTATCTATAGGTATATTTAATATCTATCATTATTTTACTTAGCTATAATTTTTACTCATGTTCCTTTTTAAAAATATAGAAAAAAGGATGCTACAGATATTAATTATCCGAACATCCTTTTTTATAATTCATAATAAAACCGTACTCTTATGGATGCACCAAGCTCCTTTTACAAATACTGTTTCATATTTTGAAGAATAACCTCATACGCATTAGGCCACATATGAAGACCTTCTATAGCAAACTCTTCTTTAAGATTTCCTTCTGCATCTGTTAGGCCTTCATTCACATTAATAAATTCATAGTTATGTTTTTTAGCTAAAGCTTCTACTGCCTCATTTGCTTCTAATATGGCTCCATTTGTTCTATATTTAAACATCATTTCTTTTTGTTCTTTATCTACTCCTGGAAAATTAGCCACAGGATTTACAGGATAGTAAGCCATTACGTATACCTTACATTGAGGTAATCTTTCCTTTATTAAAGTTAATATTCTATCATAATTAGTAATCAGTTTTTCTTTTGTATAATCTTCTGCACTTATATCATTTGTACCTATATTTATAAATATCTTTGCCGGTTCCAATTCAAAAATGCACTCTTCCATAGAATCCAACAATTCAGTTGTCACATAGCCGCTAACCCCTCTATTGTAAATAACATAGTTTTTATCCAAGGTCTGTTGCAATTCATTGATTGGAAATTGTTCCATTAATGAAGATCCTGCAAATAGAATTTGTCCTTTTTTTGAACATTTATTTAGATGTTTAAATCGCTTTAGTTTAGTTTTCTTTTCATAATTCATAAAACCTGTAAACACATGATCTAGTGCTATTTTTACTTCTGGCATTTGCATAATTTTTTGTAATTCCATTTTCTCCCCCGCTTTATACACATATAATTTAGGCTATGTTTAAGAAAATTGTTGTAATCATTTAGATTTTACTGTTTGTATTATTTTATTGCATTTTTCAGTATAACCTTCCACATACTGTAATTATATACCTATCCTTCAAGTTACAAAATACAAATCAATGAATATTATAATTTCCTAATGATTAAAATAAAACTCTGTTTAATTTCAACCCATTACTCAAACATGCAAAAAGCAAAAAAGCCAAGTTTTCTAAGTCGCTGTAGAAAACTTGACCTTTTAATTGCACACCTAAGAAAATATTTTCATCTTTTCCCTAAAAAGCTTCTTTCTTAGATATTAGTTAATAAATAATTGCGAAACTGTGGGGTTTCTGATGGAGAATATTATATTGATATACCACTTCATTTTAGAGCTTATATTTTTAGTTTGAAGTTGTACATCTTTAATTATCGCACAGCCTATAAAATCTATAATAAAACTGTACTATAATTTAACTAATTAAACCTTTACTTCAATACTCCTAAAGCATATCCAATGATTCCTACTGCAAATAATCCGAATATTATAAGCATTGGATTTACTTTCTTCTTTAATAACTTCATGCATCCAAAAGTTAATAATAGTGGAAGCATGCCTGGTAATAATTGATCTAATATACCTTGAACTGTTGTTGTTACCATCTTTCCGTCTTGACCTTGATATTGAGAAAGTACTAATGGAACATTTATGCTAGTCCATTTAGAAACAAGAGCTCCCATTACGAATAGACCAAGGATTGAAGCTCCAACTGTTAATTTCTTCAATCTGTTACCAGCCATATCTGCAACTATTTCTGTTCCCTTTTGATATCCGTATTTTAATCCGTACCACTTTGTTGCAAGTCTTAGTGCATTGAAGATTACAAAGAATAATAAAGGTCCAAGTATACTTCCGCTTAAAGCTATTGATGCTCCAAGTGCAGCTGTAACTGGTCTTAATGTTCCCCAGAATACTGGGTCTCCAACTCCAGCTAGTGGTCCCATAAGTCCAACCTTAACACCACTGATTGACGCATCATCAATAGGAGCTCCATTAGCTTTTTGTTCTTCCATTGCAGCAGTTACTCCCATTATAGGTGCAGATATAAAGGGTTGAGTATTAAAGAATTCTAAGTGTCTCTTTAAAGCTGCTCTTTGATCTTCCTTTTTGTCATATAATTTCTTTATAGCCGGAATCATAGTTACGCAGAATCCTACCGATTGCATTCTTTCAAAGTTGAAGGATCCAAGCAAGAACCATGAACGTACAAACATGCTTGTAATGTCTTTTTTACTTAATTTCTTTTCCATTTATTCTTCCTCCTATAGCTCGTCTAGTTCATCAACCAATTGTGGTTTTTGATTGAATTTTGGATCTAATTGGATATAGATTATAGCAAAAACTGTACCCATTATACCGAAACCTACTAAGTTGATTCCTAAGAATGCTGCTATTACAAAACCTAATAAGAAGAAAGGCATTAAGTATTTTGCTTCCATCATATTTATTACCATTGCGTAACCAACTACAACTATGAAGCCACCAGAAATTTGTAGACCTCTTGTTACAACCTCTGGAATTGCTGCAAGCATGCTGTTTACAATACTAGTTCCAGCTACTGCAGCAACTAAAGCTGCTGGTATAGCTACACGAACACCTTGTAATAATAATGCTACGAAGTGACACAATTCAATTCCTCTAAAGTTAGCATCATCTGCATATTTATCTGCAGCATGTTGGAAGAATACTGTGATTGTTCTAACAAATATAGTAAGAACTTGACCTGCAGCAGCTATTGGAATTGCTACTGCTATACCAGCTCCAATTGATTGTTTTCCTACGATTACTAGTATTGATGCAATAACGCTAGCTAAAGCTGCATCTGGAGCCATTGCTGCTCCAACGTTCATCCATCCAAGTGCCATCATTTCAAGAGTACCACCTAATATAATTCCAGTTTTTAAATCCCCTAAAACTAAACCAATTAAAGTACATGCAATTAACGGTCTATGTGTTTGTCCTTCATCAAGAACACTTCCCATACCACAAATAGCCGCAACTAGTACAACTAATATAATTTGAACACTATTCATTTTTATTTCCCCCTAAATTTTACTCAAATAATCCATTTGCTTTTAATTTACTAATTAAGTCTACCTTAGGATTGCTTGCTAATTGTCTTACTTCAAGCTCGATTCCTTTTTCATGTAATTTCTTAAAAGCATCCACATCTTTTTTATCCACAGATACTGCACCTGTAACTTGAGTTTTCCCCTCCTTATAACACATTCCTCCAACGTTTACAGACTTGATATCAACACCTCCTTCAATCATTCTTAAAACATCCGTTGGATTGGTAAATAAAAACATTGTCTTAAAATCGTTGTATTTTGGATTTTTATATGCTTCAATTGCCTTATCAATAGGCAAAACATATGCTTTTACATCTGCTGGTGCTACTTGCAGCAATAATGTTTTTCTCAGTACATCCTTTGCAACTTCATCGCTACAAGCTATAATCTTATTGCACTTTGATTCCTTTACCCATACTGTTGCCACTTGTCCGTGTATTAATCTGTCGTCTATTCTTACAAAATTGATATTCATATTATAATTCCTCCACTACATCACAAAAATTTGATTTGAATGATTTTATTCCTGTATTTCCTGCTTCTTCAGCAATCTTAACTAGTTCTTCAACACTCATAGAATCTCTAAGAGCAAAAACCTCTAAAAGCATAGGTAGGTTCACACCCGTAACTATATCTGCTTTATCTTTATTTACTACAACTCTGCTTGCTGCATTGTAAGGACTTCCTCCAAAAAGATCTACCATTACTAAAAGTCCATCTTCGCAATCTAATTCTTCAATAGATTTTTCATACTTTGCCACAAGATCTTCTGAACCTTCCCCTGGATTAAAGGTTATGTATTTCAAATTATCCTGCTTACCAAATATCATTTCAGAAGAATTAACTATCTCTCTAGAAAACTCTCCGTGTGTACCAACTATTACTGCTACCATTACATTCACCCCCGGCTTTATCTTCACGCATATATTAATAGCAATTGTCATGCCAAAGTTTTGTATAAGGATTTTTTTATATGTATTCAAATAAAACATAAGTTAAAATGCACATACATGCGGCTTTTTAGCTATAGCTAATCAACTAAAATTAGTTTTAGATATTTTTTTATGCACAAGATATTTTTGTTTTTGATACCCTCCCTATAAAAATGATATTTACTCTATATTTTTGATACAAAGTAAATATCATTTGATACAACTTGATTATTTGTGCTCACTTTTTGATACATTTGATTTTTTTGCACTGATTTCATCTTGTATTTCTAGATTTCTTACACAAAAATGTGATTTTAAGCTCATAAGTCATATCTTTGTCAGCAGGTTTTATATGTATTAATAGCTATTAATGTTAATTGAAAAATAAAAAAAACTGCTAGACAGAGCTTATTAAGTTCATGTCTAGCAGGTTCTAAAGATCTAGCTATTTTAAATTATTATACTCTTTGAAATTAAGATGTTTCTATGGAGATACTATATGAGTAAGCTATTAGAATTAAATGATTTTTGGAAATGAAGTAGCGTTAAAAAACTGTATTGTCCGAACGTAGTGAGTTATACAGTTTTAGCTATTTCACTTACAAAAATCATATTAATTCTTTGCGAAACTCATTAAAGTATCGGAAGAGAGACATCTTAATTTCAACACAGTAATTAAAAAAATCCTACAATAGCATCTGACAAATAAAATACTTTTCATCCTCAGTGAGCTGTAGCTTTAGATATCTTTTAAATATCTCGCAGCTGTTGTTCACTGCTTCTACTATATTTGGATCTAAAGATTCTTTGTCATCTGTATACCTTAAGCCTTCGTTGGTTATCATTCTTTCTAATGCAATAGCAACATGGCTGATAATACTTATTTTAGTATTATTATTTATCTCTACATTTAAGTTTTCTTCTAACTTTCCTATAAACTCCATTAAGGTACCGATTATCTTTTTTGGGTTTAAATAAGTCAAGAATTCTTCTAAACTATTTTCACAGATATCTCTTATAACAACATCCTTACTGTTATTAATTACGGAGAGATTATTGCCATTTAAAAGTTCCCTTAACATACTTTCTCCATTTCCATCTATTAGTTTTTCTAAAGATATAAACGGTACCTGTTCCTTAGGCTTCTTTACTCCTATGGCTGCTACTATCGTGTATTGTTTTTGCAATTCTTTAATCTTTTTATCTAAGTCTCTTATACCAATAGGTATGATTTTCATATTTTCACCAGTCAGATTAAGTACTACTTTTTCTACTATTTCTTTAAGTTTCTCAGCAGTGCCTTTTCCTGAGCTGCACACAGTTACAATAACCTTATCCTCTACATAAATTTTCTCATTGGAATAGTCATTATAACCTTTGAAGTCTTTTAAAGAATTATATATATCTATAAGGTCCATATCTAAAATACTTGATTTTCTTACAGCTTCTAATATCAATGGAGTTGATACCATATCTATGCTTTTAACCTGGATTCCTGTTCTTTCTGTTATTGTTGTATCAAATTTAACTAAGGATCCCATATCCACTAGCAGCAATACCCCTCTTCCGTTGTCCATCTCTTTAACCCTATCTATTACTACTTCTAAGATTTTCTTTGGACTTACATCAAGTGGCATATCTACTGCACTTATATTAGAATTCCCAAGTAATCCTTTTACCACGTTCACCATACTGCTGGCAGTGGAATTTCCATGTGCTGCTACTATAATTCCTACATCACCTTTGCTCTCTTCCTCTGTTGATTTTAATAAAATCGCTATGTAGGTCACTTCTACTTCTGGCACATATAAATTAAATTTTTCACTTATTAAATCTTTTATTTTAAGAGCAACTTCATATTCTAAATCATGTATGCTTACAGTGTTGTATTTCTTTCTACTATACTCTTTTTTCTCTTTCATTCGTTTGAAAAATGCGCTCATATGAAGACTTAATGCATAAGTAAATCTATCACTATATTTTCTTCCCAATTCTTTTTCAGCTATAAATTTAACTTCTTCTGCAAAGTCTAATATATCTTTATCTACAATCTTTAATATCCTATCTTTGCTTTCATTATTTTTAGTAAATTTGTTATAAAAGCTTTTTATATGAATATTTACGTCAGTTGTTATGAATTTATTTATATAATCATCGTCTACGCCCTCTTCCTTTAATAAGGAAAGCTTATCTTCAATAAGTTTATATAGATTGAAAGGCGGTTCATAGGAATCTCCACTATCCACTACTCCCTTATATCCATCCGGACTTATTAAAATAGGAGCATCTACTATTGTATCTAGATGTTGAAATTCTCTCCTGTCTCTTACTATTTCAAAGAATCCATCCTTTATATTTGGAGTAAGAGTTTTGAAATCTAATTCAATATACTCTTTTTCATCATTAATACAATCTAAGAACCCCTTTGCGCATGTAAGCTGAATGTTTGATTTTAGTTGACCTATATTTCCATAAGTCGCACTACCAATTAAGGCTTTTACAACTTCAACTGATGCCTTTATAGGCTTATTTACTCTGTGAGCTTCATTAAGAAGTAAATACTTTATTATTTGAACTTTTTCTTCATTATCTCTCTCTTGTAATGAAGGAATATTTATTGTTATAGGTATTCTTCTCATAAAGGTTTTCAACATATACGAATCTGATTCTTCTGTAGTTGCACTTACAATCAGTACATTGGATTTTCTATTTCTTTCTGTTTCACCAAGTTTTCCATATTCACCGGTGTCCATAAAATAGAATATCATTTCCTGCCCTTCGGGAGGGAGTCTATGTATTTCATCTAGAAACAAAATACCTCCATTGGCTTTTTCCACTAACCCTTGCTTCTCAGTATCTGCACCAGTGTATGCTCCTTTTATATGTCCGAAGATATGGTCTAATAATAATTGAGAATTATTATAGTAATCTGCACAGTTGAACACTACAAAAGGAGAATTATCAGAAAACTTCCCTACAAACTTGCCGTAGTTATACATTATCTTAGCAAATAAAGTTTTCCCTACTCCAGTAGGTCCAACAATCAGTGTATTTAATCCAGACGGTGGATATAATATTGCTGCCTTTGCTTGCTCTATTTGATTTTTCAAGCTTCTTTCCGATCCTATCAATAATTTAAATGGATCTTTTTCAGTATTGCTACAAATTAATTCTCTTACACTTCTTACCTCTATGATAGAGTCCGATGAATCGATGTTCAAAACTTCTTCCACAATTCCTCTATGAATAAATCTAACTGGTCTTTCCTTTATCTTAATAATCTTACCTAGTCTCAATAGTTCATTTAATTCTCTACTCACATTGTTTCTTAGCATATTGAGTTCTTCTGCAATCTGTACTGAAGTAAACCCAACATCATCTAATATATTTTCCTTAGAAAGCTTTTTAGTATGCTCTTCTAGGTAACAATAAATCTTATCTATTTTCTTCATCTTGTCCCCCCTTATAGGCTTTCTAACTAAAGAGTTCCTTTATAAAAATGCCTTAACTCCCCTTAAATGACGTGTATGAAGGTTTTTTATACAAGAACCCTATACTTAATAACTAAGCAAATACCATGCCAATAGATGTATCATTCTATAATATATATTTAAGAACATTGCTGAAATTAAGTAGTTATGAAAGAGATGCTATATGATCTAGCAATTAGAATCAAACAATCCATATAGTCATTTATGATTGCTTTTGCTTATTTTTGATTATTTACCTTTATTTTAAATGATATCATTTACACATTCAAGGATATTTGCTCATTTCAATCAAAATATTATTTTTTGCTCAAAAAAAAGCAGATTATATATGAATTCACACATATATAATCTGCTTATATTTACTAGTTAAATTTTTATTTAGGATATGTTCAAGAAAACTATTGAAATTAATTGGTTATACAGGAGACGCTATATGAGCTAGCTATTAGAATTAAATGATTTTTTCAGATGGAATGGCGTTAAAAAACTGTACTGTTCGAACGTAGTGAGTTTACAGTTTTAGCCATGGAATATGACAAAATCATATTAATTCTTTGCGTAAGCTCATTAAAGCGTCGGATGATTAACCAATTAATTTCAACATGGTGCTTTAACAGTGCCTTTATTTATTAAAAGTTTCAAAGGTAACAAATTCACCTACAGGTCTTCTATAACCTCTCATTCTTCTCTTTGAGGTATCTTCTTTTCCCATTGTTATCAAAAGTACAGGTTCAAGGTTTTCTGGTATATTAAATAATTTACTTACTCTTTCATTATCAAAGCCTATCATTGGGCAGGTATCCCAGCCTTTGTCCTTCGCAATCATCATAAACATCATTGCTGATAAAGAAGCATTTCTTATAGCTTCATCTCTTTGGAACTCTTGTCCTCTTCCTTCATATAAATTAAACACATCGGTCATCATCTTATCGTAATCAATTTTTGAAAGCATCTTTAAACTTAACATTCCAGAATATATTGAATCCACTTTCTTATAAGCTTCCTTATCACCAAGAACTAACACAGCTGCAGATGCAGTATGTATTTTATATTGATTAAATGCAGCTTCTCTTAAAGCTTCTTTTTTCTCTTCATCCGTTATAACTAAATAATTAGCATGTTGAATATTAAAACAAGATGGTGCTAATTTTAATAAATCAAATATAGCCTCAAAATCTTCCTTAGGTATTTTCACTCCTTCTATAAAATTATTGGCAGAGTGTCTTTGTTCAATTAATGTTTTTAAATCAGCCATTTCACACCTCAATCTTCTATTACTTACTAGCACTTATATAACCTATTCACAAAGCATCAATTTTATCTGCTAGTATTATTGTTTTTAATTTACTTATGGATGAACCACTTCATACTTAAATTTATACTTTCGAATTGAAGTGGTTCATCTATAAAATAATTATTCTATATAAACGGGGAATTTATATATTCGAAGTTGTCTAACTAATGAATCTTAAATCATAAAATTAAACAAACTTACTTTATGTAAGTATAATACAATAAGTAACTTTATATTGCAAGACATTTTTAGAAATTTTTTCATGTGATTATAAAATTCTCACTGAAATGCCTAGGTTTAGCAGACATAAAAATTTTATTCCTGCCTAAATAGTAAAAAAATATACCTCTTTGGAGGTAAATTAAAATAATCTTTACAGAAAATTAAAATGCAACTCAAAGAGGTATATCTATATATGAATTTATTTATGGAGAGCTATAGTATTTTCTACAATCTTTCTTTCATTGACCAATAAATACTTCTCTTTATTATATTTCTATAAGCTTCAACTTCAAAGCTTTCCTTACTGTGTCCTGGTGATAAATACACCACTCTGCCTTTTCCGTATTCTAATGACCATGCAGCCTCATAAAGTATATTATTGTATTCATAATAAAAAAGCACTTCTTTATCAACTAGGTTGTCAAATACAAACTGATAAGGTTCTTCGTGTATTTGGAACTCAATACATTCCTTCATAATAGGGTGATTCATACTAAAATTCTTGTAATTTAACATAGTTGCTTCTGGATGCATCGTGAACTTGGCTCCTATTAGCATTGCTAATTCATAATTATTTTGTAGTGAAATTCCATTATGAATTACCACAAATGCTCCACCTTGAGCAACAAAGGTTACAAATGCTGAGGCAAGATTTTTATTTCCCTTAGCTTGCCAGCAATCTGTATAAGATATGATTAAGCTATATTCCTTAATATCTTCATAACTAAGATTACTGAAATAGTCAGTAGCTATAACTTGAAATTCATCTCCTATTATGCTCCTAAGTTCTTTTTCAACATCTTTAAGCGGATGATACATTGCATTTTCATATTCTCCAATTATTAGTATCTTTTTATATTGATCCATAATTATTACCTCTCGATTACCATTCCATTAAATTCTCTTCATAATCCATATAAACAGCTTTATCAGCTTTAAATTTATCACTGTTAAGTATTATGTTACATATGCGATCAGCAGAATATTCAGGAGTTAAAGGTGCTTCACTATCAAGCTTATCTCTCATATAAGTTCTCATCCAACCAGGATGAATAACCAAAACCTGTCCACCCTTTTCTTTAAAGCTATTATTTACTATTGTTGATTCCATATTAAGTGCAGCCTTTGACATGCAATATGCAAACCATCCTGTTCTATTGGAATTACTTATACTACCAGCTTCTGAGGATATATTTACAATTAACTTTTTTTCACCTCTAGTAAGTAACTTCATAAATACATTTATCACCTTTAATGGCCCCACTGCATTTACACTTATAACCTTTTCAATCTCTTCAAAATCCAGTTCATCTTCTATATTTTTCTCTATATCCCCTAGTATAGCTCCATTATTTACAATCAAATCTAGTTCATTGGTTACATTTTCTATAACTGTTCTAGCTTGCTTTACACTCTCAAGGTTTGAAATATCTAAATCTATAATATGTAAACTTTCAGCATTCTCTTTTTTTAAATCCTCTAACCCTTTATAGCTTGTTAGATATCTACCAGCAAAAACATTATACCCATTACTTAAAAGTTTCTTAACCAGCTCTAGCCCAAGGCCCCTGTCTGCTCCTGTAACTAACGCAAATCTACTCATATCTTTTCCTCCCAAAGCCAATAATTGTGATATATTCTCATTTATATAGGGATGTGCACTTCGTAATAAAATTTATACTTTCAAATTGAAGTGCTTAATCTTTATCTATTCAACTTAATATTAACACTTATCTTTATTTATGTAAGGTACTCATTATTTAGATTTAGGTGATTATTTTTAGGAAGTTTGTGTAGCAAAGTAATTTCAACACAGTTCTTTACCTCACCGAAATATAAGATTCATTACAAAGTTATACATCTATTTGTAACTATTAAAATAGAAATATTTGTATAATCATGCTATAGTTGACTTTGTAAGACTCTATAAGCAAAATTTATTATGAGGTGATTATAGTTGTTTAATATAGCCTTAGTTGAAGATGATTTTACTATATCGGAAGGCATAAATTATGCATTAAAAAAGAAAGGGTATAACTGTTATAGATTTTATGAAGGGGATACCTTTTTAGAACAAGCTCCTAGCATGAGAATAGATTTAATAATTATGGATGTGATGCTGCCAATCAAAGATGGTTTTCAAATTAGTAATGAATATTTAAAATCACATAGTACGCCGATTATATTCTTAACTGCAAGAGGTAGCATTGAAGATAAACTCAAAGGACTTGGACTTGGCGCGGAGGATTACCTAACAAAACCTTTTGACTTAAGAGAACTACTGATGAGAATTGATATTGTGCTAAGAAGAAGCTGTAAGAATTTTAATTCTTATAATATCAATGAAGAAACAATAATAAATTTTTCGTCTAAAGAAGTTCTTGTATCTGGTATCTCCGCAAATCTAAATCCTAAAGAATATGAATTATTAGTCTATCTTATAGAAAATAAAGGAATTGTATTAACTAGAGATAAAATAATTGAAAAAGTTTGGGGATATGATTTTGATGGTGCTGATAGAACTGTAGATATAAATATTACAAGAATTAGAAAGAAGCTAAAACTTAAAAGTAAACGACCTATTACCACTGTATTTGGCATGGGGTATAAGTATGAAGATTAAAGTCAATAGTATAAAATCCAAGTTTATATTATCATCCATATTGATATTTTTCTTTGCTACAGTTTTTCTAAATATATATCTAAGTTCTTTGCTTCAAAAATCATATTCAAATAGAATTAAAAGAGATTGTGATATACTATACTCTAGCTCTAGGGACTATATTTATAGATATGCCAAACTTCAAAGTATTGATATAGATCAAACCAACATAGTATATTTAGCCAAAAGTATTGCTGGAGGAATAACTTCCCTTAATCCTACATATATAAGAATTTTAGATAAGGACTTAAATGTACTTTGTGAGGTAAATAAAGATTTAGAAAGAGAATATATCCTATTTAGCGATGACTTAAAAGCTGCACGGAATAATAACGCTACAACTACCATCACCAAAATAAACAATAAATATATCTCTTCCTTTTCCTACGGACTATATTTCAATGATAATCTAGTAGCTATAATCAATTTTAAGAGTGATTACAGCTATTTATTTGAGGAGAAAAATAAAATTATTTTCAATCTAAACATTATAATGCTCCTTATGTTTATATTATTTACTGTCATAATATTTTATCTAACAAATAGAATTACTAATCCTCTATATAAGCTTATAAATATTGTTGAGCGAATTTCAAAGGGTTCCTACGATACTGAAATCAACATTAAAAGCAATGATGAGGTTGGAATACTGGCTTCTGAATTTAAGGTTATGCAAGACAACATAAAAGAAAACCTAGATACAATAAAAAACTTAGAACTTTATAGGCGAGACTTCTTTAACAATGTAACCCATGAACTAAAGACACCTCTTACTGGTATAAAGCTTTATTCTGACTTATTAGAGCAAAACTATAACGACACTGATCTGGTCATTACTGCTGCAGATAGAATAAAAAATGAAAGCAATAGATTATATTCGCTGGTTGATAATCTACTTGAAGTATCAAAAGGAAAGATATCTAAAGCTCAAGAAAACCTTAATGAAATAAATATAAAACCTATTGCTGAAACAATAGTATCTGATATGCAACTTATAGCATCAGCAAAGAATATAAAAATTGCTTATGATATTTCAGATATTCATGTAAGAGCCTATACCAATCATATTGTTCAACTTCTTATAAATATAATAGATAACTCTATTAAATATGGTTTAGAGGGAGGTAATGTATATCTCTCAATATCAAGAAAAGATAGTTTATGTAACATAAATATTAAAAACTCAAAAACCAATGAAAATGTTTCTACTATAACCGGAAATGGTATTGGGCTTTTTATCGTAGATAGCATAGTTACTAAGCTTAGCGGAAGTCTTATAATTAAGAATACTTTAAACACCTTTGAAGTAAATATAAAAATCCCTTGTCTTTGAAATAACTTTGAAATATCTAAAGCTTATTATTAAATCAAAGAAAAGGAGATTATGATATGAAAAAACTTATTATTTTAATATGCTCATCATTACTATTTTTACAAGGCTGTGACTCAGCTCCCTTAGAATCAAAGATAACTATTGCAGAAAATGTAATGAAAGATTCAGCAGCGAACCAAAAAAATGTAGATATCAAGAAAATAATTCAAACTAAACTTACCTTTAAGCAAGAAACTAAAACTGAAGAAGAAAAACTTATTGAATCTTATATAGTTGCAGAGACAAATGGTGATCAGAAAAAGCTGAAAGATATCTTCTATCCAGCACCACATAATGAATCTATAACTAACGATAGCGGAACAAATTATGAAAATGTAACAGAAGAATTAACAATTCTAAAGATGTGGCAATTGCCTGAAGCACAGTGGAGAGAGCCAAAAATGGTTAAACTATCAGATGGTCAATTCTATAATATGAATCCCTACTATTACTTTTACCCTGAAAGAGTAAACGATACTCCACACAAAGAGGTTAAGGTAATTGCTGTAGAAACTTATAAAAAATGTACTCCTGAGTCCGATAAAATAGCCCAATATGGATCTGGAGCCTACACTAATTTTTATGTCTTGATAAAAGAAAATTCCACTAGCTCTTGGAAGATACTTGATTTTTATTTTGAATCTACAAGCAATCTCAAATAATCCATTAAAGGTATGACTGTAGGGTAACTTAATTTACACTAAGTATTTTTATTGATTAAATAAAATATATAACAAAAAATAAGTGTACGTATTTTGTCGACTAAGAATAATCTTATGTCTATAATACTTACACTTATTCATATATATTTGCTCTTATTCAATTTTCACAAAACAATTCATATCAATTCTTCTTGAAAATATATCTGAACCCTTTATTTCATGCGGTATATAGGTATAAAAACCCGAAATAGTTTTCATATTATTTTTTTCTATATATAGTTTTAATTCTTTAACAGCATTTTGAAACTCTAGAAGTACTCCGTTATACTCTAGCATCACCACATTCTCCCACATCAGCTCTTCATATGTTTTGTATAAGCCTTCTACCTTTTTTAAACCATCCTCTGAAGAGATAACATAAATCTCACTTTCTTCCACATTTACGTTTTCAATATTTTTCACCATTTTATTGGTTGCTATTTGCGGATAAACGTCTATACCTTTTTCCCTAAGGCAGCTATAAAAATTTTTAACTTCTGGAATTATATCATCTTTACATCCATTTAATGAAACCTTTATCAAATTACTAAATACTATTTCTTTATATACATTTATACTCCTCATGCTTCTTACGACAAACCTTTTCTATTTCTACAGTTTTCTAGTCTAAATTTGTCTTTCTCCTTTCTAATGATAAATTATTAAAATCATATCTATATCCATATAAAGTAAAAGTATATACTTTGAAAAAATATAATACCTCCGTATATTTCTTTAAATAACATGGATTGCTATAATACTAATTTATCATTAAAATATGAGTTTTTATCAGCTTATGCATAAGTTGTTAATTTCTTATCATAACCGTATCCTATTAAATTTAATTTGTTTCATTTATGTTAGTTTTTTTACTCATCTGTCTTTTCAGATCTAAGTGAGAAATGAAAAAATCGCTGAAGTGACTTTGTAAACAGTAAACAAGGGAGCTTAAAAGCTCCCTATAAAAACTATTTAATAAACCCTTTAGCACAACGACTAGATATTATGCACTCTTCTCCATTAATCATATATGCTATTCTGTTCTTTATATCTAATTCTTTAATGTTGTTCTTATTTATAATATATGATTTATGACATCTATAAAATCTAGAGTCAAGCTTTTCTTCTATATCACTAATCTTTCCATTAAACTCAATTTGCCTATCAGTAGCATGGACGATAACTTTTCTAACAGTTTTAGAGGTTTCAAAAAAAAGTATTTTATCTAATTCTAAATTTATTATTCTTTCATTCAACTTAATACTAAAGATTTCATCATCATTTTCTTTACTGCTATATCTATTATTAGCCTCTAAGATACAGTCTTTTATCCTTTTTTCCACTTCATTATATTTGTCTTTAATTATGTAATCCATTGCTTCTACCTTATATGTAAAAGTCAAATAGCTCATCTCACTATGGGTAGTAACAAATACTATAAAGCCTTTGGAATCAATTTTTCTGATCTCTGCAGCAAGTGCTATCCCACTAACTTCTTCTTTTAAATCCACATCTAAAAAATATAATCCTGCTACATCATTTCTACTTATATAATCAAGCAGTTCTTTAGATTTATTTGTAACTACAGCTATTTCCATATCAAGATTTTCAATAATTATAGTATTTTCAACTATCTTTTTATAATATTGCCTCTGTTTATCATTATCTTCACAAATAAAAACCTTTAGCATCTCAATCCCCTCCAGATCCACAAACATCACTCATGTACGAACAAGTTGTCACCATTAATTATACCACAAACATTAGAATTAACACAAAATAATATTCAAGTAACTTTTTTTAAAAATTATTTTTAAAGGCATTGTTAAAATTAAGTGGTTATGCAGGAGATTCTATATTCATTCTCTGGAAGAAAGTATTATTTTCAACTATTGTATCTAAAAAGATATTATCGTACTTGTCTAAAATTAATTTTAAGTTACTTAACCCTACTCCTCTATTTTCGCCTTTTGTTGAATATCCTTTTTTATTTAATTTATATATTGGCGGAACATCATCTAAACAGCTATTAATTATTATTACTTCTAAAGAATATTCTTTTTTAATAATTCCTACTTTTATCATAGGACTTGGACACTTTTCAGCAGCTTCAATAGCATTATCTAACAATATGCCCAAAGCTCTTACTATATCTATAATACCCATGTATACTTTTAATATAGGTTCTGCCACATCTATATCAACATCAATACCTATTTCTTGTGCCCTTATCAATTTTGATGATAGAATTCCTTTTATCTCAGGAATCTTTATATTTTTAAGAAGATCTATTTTTGATTTACTTCTTCCTATTTCAGTACTTAATGGAACTATATTTTTAGTAAAATGATTTTTTAAACCCTCCATATCATTATCATCCATATACCCTATCATTGAGGATATTATATTTACATAATCATGCTTAAATACTCTCATCTCACTGTAAAGATTTTCTAAATTTTCAGTATACTTCTGTAAACTTTCAAAATGTGCTTGCTTGTTTTGAATTTCCATTTCTTTTGTTATACTCTTAAAAAGCACATACATTATAATACAAAAGAAAATGCAATAGATAAAAAATATAATCCCATTTAGTTTTAATATTTCATTTGTAAAACCTAATTTTCCACCTAGCATTATGTTTATGTAAAATATCATCAAAGTAACTATAAGACTCAATATTATTATAAGACTAAACTTTTTTGTTAACTCAAAATTAATAACTTTTAGCTTTTTATCTATAAAACATCTTACAGCTCTACTAATAATCAATATAACAAACACAGTTGCAATAAGAGAAAATATGTACGTTATATTATTATATGAGTAATTAATATCTATATTAAAAACATAAATATTAATGCAACTTACTATATAATCTGATACCACACTTATTATGGTTGCCAATAGTGGCAGCAGGATACTTACAATTATTTTTTCATGCTTTTTATAAATGAAAAACATAAAAGCAATATCTATAGGGATTATGCTTAAATAACTTAGAAAAAGACCAACAGGAACAGCTATAATTAAAGTTGCAATGATTATACAAATGGTCTCTTTTTTAGTAAATTTTAAGGTTGCCAAGTTCATTATAGCTATAAACAATAAAAAAATCGTTATTAAAATATCTAAAAAATTCGTCATAAGTTCCCCCTTAAAAAATAATCATATCCAATTATATCACATTTTTTACTTTTTACATTTATTGAGTATTATTTTGTAATTTAATTCAAATAGAACCATTTTTCTGTTTGATATAACAATTTCTCACTATAATCTAATATATAAACTTATTATATAACCACTTAATTTCAGTCCGTTGATTTAATAGCGCCATTATCTAATGGCGAGCAAAAAAACAGGCTTCTTTACCTATACTAGTAAAAAAGCCTGTTTTAATGTTTAATATATATTATTTATTTTTGTCTTTTATTATTTCAAGCATAGCTTTTGGTTCATAAAAGTATCCTATCATGCATTTTCCAGTAGCTTTATCACTTATTTTTATTGATGCCTCTCCTACAGTTTTAGCTAATTTTTCAAATAATTGATTCTTCATATTGTTCATAATTATTATACCTCCTATTTAAAACTTTGTATGTTATTGGTAATATGCTTAAAACTTCGAAAATCGAAGCTAAAGTTATCAAATTAGTTACAATATAATTAGTACTCATTAATGCTAGCATCATCAATATTACTCCTGTAATAACAGCTTTTTTCTTAAGACTTTTTCTTAAGGCCTGTCCAATTAAAGGATGATATTCTGTATCTGCCGGTGCATACATATATAAAGCAATATTAATAATGATAAATATACAGAAAATAATATACCTATTAACTTGTACCAAATTACTCATATAACCGCCAATTACATAGAGCATTAAAGAAGTTATCGTGCATACAATACTGTTCTTTGCATGCAATCCAAAAGCCTTACTACGTATAGCACCTAAAACTATTGTAATTATTGTTGTTTCTATAACCAAATGAAGCTTTACAGAAATCAAAAATATCAATATAAATTTAGATATATTAATTAATAGTATTTCAATACCAAGCTTAACCTTTTGTAATTCAATGCCGTCCTTCTGAATTACTTTATTAATCTTCATCGCAATCTTATCAGCAAGCTTTTCCATTATGGTCATATCGTTAGATAGCTTCTCCTCCATCCTAAAACACCTCTAAATAAATTATAACAAACCGTAAGTAATTTAATGTTTTGTAGCATAAAATGTAGTTTTTCAGTCATAACCGTAAAAGTTAAAACAAGTTTCAGCATTATACGTCATATATTTTTCCACAACCGTATTTTTAATCCTAATAGAATTAAAAGATAGAATATTTTATCCTTTAGTGTTGACACTATAGTTATAAATCTATAATTATCTAGGAAGTTATTTACTATGAATATTTTAAAAAACTTATTAAGTAAATTTGAATCAACAAATAAAAATTCTGATATTTCTTTACATAGTACGACTTTTTCAACTAACAACAGTGATAAACTTTCAAACAGTTTAAAGATAAATATTGGTTTAATAAAAGATATATTTTCAGATATCTCAGATATAACCTATACAGACTTAAAGATAAATAATTCTATAGAAGGTACCTTAATATTTCTGAATAATTTTATTGACAAAAAAATTGTTAGTGAAGATTTATTAAGACCACTAATACATTTTAACAAATCCGAAATTTCAGCCAACTATATTAAAACTGAAAATATACATGACTATATAAAAACCAATATCTTTCTACCTTCTATTGAAGATAGTGAATTGTTGAATATAGTAATAGATTCTATACTTTCCGGCAAAGTTGCATTAATAGTAGATGGTTTATCAAAAGCTTTATTAATGGAATTAAGGAAGCTTCCGAAGCGAAGTATTTCTGAATCAATCATTGAACCAGTTATTAGAGGTCCTAGAGATGGCTTTACCGAAGATATAGAAACAAATATAACCTTAATCAGAAGAAGGCTAAAGACTCCTAAATTAAAAGTCAGAACAACAAAAATCGGAAAACTATCTCAAACTGACACAGCTATTACCTATTTAGATGGAATTGCAGAAAAATCTTTAGTAGATGAAATTACAAATAAGCTCTCTAAGATTGAAATCGACGCAATACTAGAAAGCGGATATGTAGAGGAACTGCTTCAATCCAGTAAATTTTCCGTTTTTTCTGAGTTTGGATACACAGAAAGGCCTGACCGACTTGCAAGTGCGCTACTTGAAGGGCATGTTGGTATTATTGTAGACAATACTCCAATAGTTCTGATAGCTCCTCAAACATTTTTTCAATCAATGCAATCAAGCGAAGATTATTATCAAAATTATATAGCTACTTTGCTTTTGAGATTTATAAGATATATTTTTTTGATAAATGCATTATTACTACCTTCTTTTTATATAGCTGTTTTATGTTTTCATCAAGGTATGATTCCACGAAATTTATTGTTAACAATAATAGCTTCCAGGCAAGGAGTACCATTTCCTGTATTAGTTGAAGCCTTACTGATGGAAGTTTTCTTTGAAGGGTTGAGAGAGGCCGGAATAAGGCTTCCTAGTCCAGCAGGTCAAACAGTAAGTATAGTTGGTGCCTTAGTAATAGGTGAAGCGGCTGTAAAAGCTGGTATAGTTTCTTCTTCCATGGTAATAATCGTTTCAATTACAGGTATTTCATCCTTTATAATTCCTAGGTACAATCTAGCTTTATCAATACGTATCCTTAGATTTGGAATAATGATTTTGTCTGGTACCTTGGGATTATATGGACTTTATATGGGCGTATTATTTCTTTTAATCCATCTAGCTAAAATTGAGTCCTTTGGAATCCCTTATCTTGCTCCATTAGCTCCATTAACTTTCTCAAGCATGAAGGATACTTTAATGAGAATGCCCTGGTGGGGAGTAAAAAAACGCCCTAGCTATATTCAAGATAATAATTTGAAAAGGCATAAAGTTAAATAAAACCCGTTATATGAACCAGTTTGCATTAATTGGAGAACAATACTATGAAAAAAAACTTACTAACTATAATCTTAATATTAACTATATTACTAACTGGATGCTGGGATAATAAGGACATAAACGATTTAATTATTGTATCAAGTATGGCTATTGATAAAGGTGAAAATGATAATTTAGATGTGACCTTATTATGCATACGTCCAACATCACAAAAGTCATCCGAAAATGAGAAAATTAGTCAAAATAATGATGTGATTGTCTTTTCTTCAGGAGGTGAAGACATCATGGATGCTTGCAATAAAATCTCTAAAAAAATATCTAGAAATTTATTTTTCTCACAAATGGAGAATGTTTTGATAGGCGAGTACCTTGCCAGAGAAAATGCTGCAGAATATCTGGATTTTTTTCCACGGCATCCAGAACCACATTTAAAGACTCATATTTTTTTGACCAAAGGAAATGCAAGTAAAATTTTCGATAACGATTCCTCATTAGAAAGAAATATTGCACAAGAGATAGATAAATTAAAATCCTTAAATCTAAAAGCCGAAGTTCAGTTAAAAGATTTTTTCATTTCATTAACAGAAGAGGGTATTGATCCCATAATTCCATTACTTGAAATTACACGATCAGGTAAAGAAAATACTTCGTCTACTGCTTCTGTAGCTAGTATAACTGGAGCTGGGATATTTAACAAATCAAAGTTAGTTGACTTTATAGATTATGATGCTTATAGAGGAGTGCTTTACATACAAAATAAAATTAAACTTGGATCAGGAACTGTGACCTTTCCAAAAGACTCAGGTGGTGGAAAAATTACTGCTAAGGTTTTAAATAATATGACAAAAATAACACCTATTTTGGATAAGGATGGATTAAGCGTAAAAATACGGATTAAAACTAAAGCTCATATATCTGAGAATACAACTAAACTAGATTTAACGAAATCTTCAGTAATTAACGAAATTGATACTTTATTTGAGAATAGAATAAAAAATTTAGCAGAATCTGCTATAGATAAAGCAAAAAATAAAAATTGCTCTGATGTGTTTGGGTTTGGTTCCATAGTTCGTGGAAAGTACCCTAAACAATGGGAGGATCAATACAAAAAAGATTGGAAAACCCTATTACCATCATTAAAAGTATCAGTTGTTTGTGATGTAGATATAACTGAAATAGGTTTTGATGCTAACTCCCTCCAATTAAAAGAAGAGGATATCTTAAAGCAATTTTACAAATAAAGGGGATATATTTTTGAATAAGATTTCTAATTTTCAATTATTTGCTCTAGTTTCATTTTATCAAATTGGTACAACTGTAATATTTGGTTTTTCTTCTGATGCTGGCAGAGCTGCCTGGATATCCGTATTAATCTGCACTTTTATAGGTATCCTTATAAATTACATATATATAAAAATTTATTCACTAAATCCAGGGCTCTCATTAGTAGAATGGTATCCTAAGCAGTTTGGCAAGTGGCTTGGTACCCCTATTTCTTGGATGTATACTATTCAATTTTTATATGTAGGTGGCCGTATTATTGGAGATTTACGGTCATTAATTCCAAATACCCTTTTGCCGAACACTCCTCATATTGTAACTTCATTAGTATTAATATTTGTTGCTAGTTATGCAGTATTTTCAGGCATAGAAGTAATTGGACGGCTTGGTGAACTTTTTGTACCAATCACTTCTATTATTTCAATATTAATTATTGTATTAATATTTAGTTCAGACATTATACATTTACAATATCTCAAACCATACTTAGGCAAAGGCTGGAAGGATATCTGGAAGGCTGTTTTTCCATTAGGCATAACTCAAACCTTTGGGCAAAGTATAGAACTTGCAATGATATATCCTTTTGTTAACAATAAAAATAAACTTAATAGAACCGTTTTAATCGCAACCTTACTTTCTGGAATTTTTATATCTGCATTAGATTTTTTTGCAGTAGCTGTTCTAGGTGAAACCATTTTTTCAAGAAGTATTTTCCCAATGTTTAGATTAGTTCGATTAATAAAAATAGGTGAATTCATACAAAACCTCGATGCACTAAACGTACTATTATTCCTTACTACTGCATTCTTTAAAATTTGTATTCACCTTTATTCAGGAGTTCGTGGGATTCAACAACTTACATATACAAAAAGCCACAGAATATTCGTTATCCCTGCCGCAGCAATAATATTATACCTTGGTATGTCAATGGCCTCTAACTCTACTGAGCATATAGAAGCAGGTCTAAAAATCATCCCCTACAATCTATGGCTTTTGTTATTTTACATACTTCCTATCATATTATTAATCGTCTCTTTAATGAGAAAAAAACTATTAAGCGATAACCATTAGCCACATCTTAGGAGCTGAGTGTTACTATGAAAGATTTTATATTTGCGTGGAAATCAAAGATTATGATAACAAAACCTTGGCTTATGCCAATATTGTTATTCACCTTAGGAGTTTTACTATCCTTCATTACTTACATACGAGAAAAGCATGTTACAAAAAATGAAAATCATAATAATAGATGAATTCTTATATTAATTGTATCATTCACAAATTTTTCTATCAATTTTATAATCCTCTCCTTACATGATAATATACAGTCTTAGAATATGCTGTAATTAACACTACAAAGAAAAAAGCTAAGAACAGTAAGCCTTGAGGGGTGCAAGGCTTACTGTTCTTAGCTTTGGGTGAATTTTTCAGTGATCATTTAAAACTATTAGAATTAATTCTAAACTTCACTAAATGGGCAATAACCTATTTCATCACACTTATCTTTGATTTCTTGCCACTTTTCACTATTTTCTATACTTTCAAGAGCTGATGGATACAATATGTGATTTTCTTTAAATATATGGTCTCTTAAGTTAAATATCAAATACTTAGCATTATCATCTACTTGCCTTTTGAATTCGTCTAAGTTTTCAGAATCAAACTGTTCAGATAATTGTAATAAGTTCTTCTTTCTTGCTCTAAGTTCTTGATGCTCCATTCTCATAATTCTTGTAGGACCAGTGATTCCTAGCCTTTCTAGCTCTGGGAATAATGCATCTTCTTCTCTTAGATGATGATTTTCTGCTGAAATTAAATTTTCAGCTAACACTCCAAGATTTTTTATATTCTCTTCAACTATAGAATCTTTATCCATACATTGAATCTTGTTGTTAAGTTGTTCTAACTGTTGTAAGAAACCTAGTATACTATCATGCTCTGTAATCATCATATATAAAGGATGTTTTTTATCAACTGATGCTTTAAGTTTTTCTAAAGTATCTTTTAACATTTCCATATGAATTACACACAAACCTCTTAAATCTTCAGTCTTCATACCATCTTCTACTAGCTTTTGCTCTGCTAAAGAAAGCTCTGTTGGGCTGATTTTTTCTAATAAATCCTTTGTTTCCTCTTTAACACTTTCTATTGATTCACCATTATTTAATCTAGTTAATATATCAGTTAACGCCTTAATTTTATCCATTATTAATTCCTCCTACCGTGTTTTTCTATACTCAAATTGTAATACTAATCTTCTAGTAATTCTTTGATTTAAATCACAGAATTTAAATTTTATTTTGGATATAATGTAATTGTTCACTAATTAAAAACATCAAAAATATCCAATTCATGAATTTAAATTAAATAGATGCAAAAAATAAAAATTCTTAAGAATTTATTTTAAATATGCTAGATCTAGCTTATTCCTTAATATTTTCAAGTAATTAACAACTAAATTTAAATCAGCAATAATTAAATTTCATAAATAAATGCAAACTATATAACATAAAATTAATTAATCTTGGAGGGTTATTATGAAAATAGAAAAAATTTCAAGCAAAATTGCTTTCAGTGACGACTCAATTACAAAGAGAATAATATTTAAGGAAGACAAACTTTTAAGTTTTGTACTTAATTTTAGACCAGGTCAAGGAGTTCCACCACACAATCATGAGCAAAGTGATCTTTTAGTTCATGTTTTATCAGGAGATGGAGAAATGACTGTAGACGGAAATCCAAATAACATTACAGCTGGTGATGTTATTCATTGTAAAGGCGTAGAAGTGTTCAGTATAAAGAATACCTCAGATAAGGATATGTCCTTATTTATCGTATTAACACCAAATCCATCTGCAGTATATTCAAAGGAAATATAATAATAAGGTAATGTTTATATAAACTTCAACAGTAGTACTAAACATAACCTTAGGAATCTCTGCAGCAGCTCATGCAGAGATTTTTTCATTTGGCACAGTTAAATATCATTAATTATAAAGAGCTTCACTTAAAGGTTCCCTATAAGAATTCCGATATATAAATATATCAATTCAGTTATAGGTTTCCGCCCTCAATAAATAGTTCATATATTTATTCAAATACTCAGTACTCGTAATTATTAAATGTGTATCTTTTAAGTTTTCATATACTTATATACAAAATCGAATCATAATATCAAGGAGTTTTAATTTATGTTTAGAAAAAACAAAGAAAAATTACAGGAATCTCTACCTACAGAATCATCAAATTTAAAACGTAACGACAATAATTTCAAAGAACAAACTATTCAATTTATTGAATCTGCAAATAAGTTATTGAGTGAGACTGTTGGACAGCATAACATAGTTAATGAACAACATAATGTTTTAGTGGATCTTGCTGACCAAGTTAAAGGCCATATGGACAATATATCAGAACTCTCCAAGGAAACTATAAATTCTACTGATAAGCTTAATTTAGACGGTAGCAAGTTAATAGAAATAACTAAAGATACTGTTAATAAGTCTAACGAAGGCAAAGCTGCCATTGAGGAAATGGACGATATAATAAAATCCTTAGAAAATGAAAATAACAACAGTACTAATAGTATAAACGAGCTTGCTAGAAAATTTAGTAAGGTAAATGAGGTAGTTCAGCTTATTACTAATATAGCAAGTCAAACAAATCTACTTGCCTTAAATGCTGCTATAGAGGCTGCAAGAGCTGGTGAACAAGGTAAGGGATTCGCAGTTGTTGCTGATGAAGTTAGAAAGTTAGCTGAGATAACTAAAAATAGCACTTTAGATATTTCAACTCTTATCTCCAGCATCGAAAGTGAAACAAAGGTAGTTCTAAGCAATGCTGATAAATCAAATGCTGTTATAACCAAAGGTGTTGCTGCATCAAACAGAGCCATAGAGAAAATAGAAAACAGCTTATCTTCAATATCTGTTGTAGAAAAAGAAATTAAAGAAGTTATAGGTACTATAGGCGCTCAGAGAAAAAACATCGAACAAATGAACAAGGAAATAAAAACTGTTGATGAAGTTCTAAAAACAACTGTATCTACTATAATAAGTCATATTGAAGATGCTAGTATTGTAGACGAGCAGTTGGCAAAAACAGAAAGAAATCTTTCTACCTATAGTGAAAAATTTATATCCTCAAGCAAGTAGCTCTCTACTAAATTTTTTAATAGTTGATTTAATTCAGCCATTAAGTATTTTATATAAATTAATCTTGTGCTCAAAAATAAGGAGAAAACATAACAGATTGAAATCCTAATCAGATTATGTTTTCTCCTTATTAAATTAATCATATTACATTTTTTAGTGCTTCAAGTTCATCTTCTGTGAGGTATCTCCACTTACCATTTTCTATGCCATCGATATTTATATTTAATATTCTTATTCTAATAAGCTTTATAACCGTATATCCTAAAGCCCTACTCATCTTTCTTATCTGCCTATTAAGACCTTGAGTTAATACTATAGAAAAAGTATCCTCACTAATCCTTTTAAGAGTACATTTTCTGGTTATAACGCCTCCTATATCCACTCCACTTGCCATTTTCTCAAGAAACTCATCATCATATTGTCTATCCAAAGTTACTACATATTCTTTCTCATGCATATTATCTGACTCCAGAATTCTGTTTGCAAGCTCCCCATCATTAGTCATTAATATCAATCCTTGTGATTCTTTATCTAATCTTCCTACCGGAAAGATATACTTATCATAATTAATGAAATCTATAATATTACCCTTTACTTCCCTTGCTGCCGTACAAGTTATCCCTACTGGCTTGTTTAAAGCAATATATACTATTTCAGTAACTGGTATTGGCTCCCCGTCTATGAGTATGTTATCCTCAAGTTCAACCCATTGTCCAGGAATACACTGAACTCCATTAACTGTTATCCTACCATCTTCTATTATTCTATTAGCTTCTTTTCTAGAACAAAATCCTAAATTGCTAAGAAGTTTATTTATCCTCATCTAAACTTTTATACCCCTTGTCTTAAGTATCCATATAATTATAATACAATAATATCTTATTTTACGAGAGAACTCCATATTATTGTTGCTGTGTTTAATACTTATATTGAAGCATAAAAGCAAATAAAATTGCCTTCCATTACTTATTATTTATATTTTAATTTTTTATTTGTAAATTAAGTCCATGTAATTTTCTGAAAACTCAATACCAGCGGAAGAGCATATATCATTAAATATCATATTCCCTCTTTTTTTATCAAAAAGTGTGACATTTAGTTTTCCTTGAAGAGTTTCACTTGCTACAGGTATCATCTTTCCATGACGAGGTGCATATAATTTCATAAAAGTTTCTTGTTTATAAAAGGCTTCTATTTTAAGAAAATAATTTTTATTATAAGTTTTTAGGATAACTTTTTCTTCTTCACAGCTAATTGATAGCGAACTTTTATTTATACTTGTAAACTTATAAAACCTTCCTTTTGCATATACTCCAATTAAAAAGCCTGTAAAACTCTTCATTGGAAAAGGCATCGGTATATGAGCTATAGAACAGGTAACAGATCCAGCTCCATCTTTAAAGGAATTTCCCTGAGCCCAAATGTAGGAGTATGGAAATGCTTTCCCCCAATTTTTTTCAATATATAATTTACCTCCAGTGAAATCAACTATTCTACCATTAATGGAAAGTTTTCCTCTTATACTACCATCAACGGCGCAAACTTGGCTGTAGCATTGCATGAAGCTTAGATAATTGTAAAATCCCATACTACCAGGATTAATCACACTATCTGGCCACCTAACAACATTGTCAAAATATAACGTGCCAAATATCCTTTCATACTGCTGATTTATATTTAGATTAATCCCATTAAGTGAAAAAGAACTCTCCCCCACCTGAAAATTGAACTGTGATGTACTAGCATTAAATTGATTTTCACTAAATCTTAAATATTTAAAATTTTTCTCATTTCCTTTAAGCACCTGGATAAAGCTATGTGATTTCCCTTCCTTACCTAAGAATACCCCTGGTATGAAGCAATATGTATCCCCCGTACGTGGCTGTACAAGTTTAAAATACCAGCCTTCAAAAAAATTATACCTTTCATTCTTTCCATGATATATATCTGGATTTCTAATTAGCTTAATCAAAAAAACACCTCTTTTTATATTCATAGCAATACACATAGTTTTGCCTATCAGACCTTAAAGCCTTAATAATAGCCATGTTGTAATTCTAATGCTATATAATATTATTTAATAAAAGAGGTGTTATTATGTGTGTTTTTATATTTTATATACAGTAAAGAAAATCACTATTCCTCATAACAAATTATAGGAGTCCCTGGTTCTATATTTTCAAATATGGTTTTAGCTAAATATAGTGGACAATTAACGCATCCGTGAGTTCCATTACTCTTATATATATCACCACCAAAGGAATATCTCCAGCTAGCATCATGCAGTCCTATATTTCCGTTAAAAGGCATCCAATATGTCACATCGGATTCATAATCTTCTCCTCTTAAAGTTGAACCTTTTTGTTTATAGTTAAGCATATAGATTCCAAGCTTAGTGGAGTTTCCCCTATTTGGATTGCCTGTTACTACATCACCTTGAGTTACAAGCTTTCCATCTTTATAAAACCATAGATGTTGCTGTGTTATATTAATCTCTACATAAGTATTACCTATATCGTTTTCCCCTCTAGTTACACCCTTCTGAGCATATATAGGTTCTCTTTCAAGTGTTCTTCCAAGCTTTAGAGTTTCTAATAATTTTTTAACTTCATCATCTCTATTAATCTTCCAGCCATAGAATCCGCCACTAACCTCTAAAGTCTTTCCAACAGATGTTTTAAACTTTCTTGCAATGCCTATAGTATCGTATTTTTTGCTTAATGCATTCACATATTCTTTAACTGCGTTTTCGTTTACTACTACCTCAAGCTTATCATCAACACTAAGCCACTTATTAATTGTGTCGCTATCTAATACTTCGTTTTTATCTCCAAACAAATAAATAATTTTTGATAATATATATTTATTCAGCAATTTTTGGGTCTTAGGGGTTATATCTGAATTTAAAGTATACTTTGGATTGTCGTAGCAAAGATTTTCATTCAAGTCCAATGTCGTTTGTCCTCTTAATATACTCTGCTCTATGGCCTTTTCTAAATTAGCCTTATTAATCTTATTTCCATATACTTCTTTTACAACCTCATATGAACTATTTGTATATACAAAGCTTACATTTTTAGGTTCAATAATTTCTTTATTTAAACAACCTAATTGATTAATTTTATTCTGTAAATTAATCTTGTTGTAAGCAAACAGATCCTCTACATAACAGCTTTGCTTTTTAAATAATGAAAGTCCCCACTTAAATGTATTTATATCTTTACATACCTCAAAATAGCTATTTTTATCATTATACTTAAGCTCTATAGCCTGTCCAGCAATTTCTTCCTTTACTCCATCTCTCTCAATTAATATTAGGTTATATCCATTAACACCATTCTTTATTATCTCTTGTACTTCTTTATGAGATTTTAATGATACATCAATTCCATTAATTTCTGTATTAAAAAAGAAATGACTAGCAAAGTATATTGCTCCCACTAAATATACCAATACAAATGCTGATATTACAATAATAAGATTTCCTACAACCTTACTTTCAAATAGCTTTTTTATATTTAAATTTTTAAAATCAATTTTATTCATACCATTTTATACCCTTCATAAAATACATTTTAAACATTAATAATTTATAATATGTTTGTCCCTAAGTAGTTATGACCTTTATAAGCATAAGCTCTATATAATTATTTCCCAATTTTACTCATCTGATTGATACTTACTTAACATAGCATTTAAATATGCTAAAAAAAGCTGCTACGCTAATTTATTAGCGCACCAGCCTCATCAACTATTTTCTTAACCGCAAATATCCCCTTTATAGAAGGATATTAAAGCTTTATTTTATTCCTTGAAACACATAATTTATAACCTGCTTTATGAACTCCTCGTCCACCGGATCCCCAGTTATCAATAATCTATAGAATAAAGGTCCAAAAATCAAATCCATAGTTAATTCTATATCCAAATCTTTTTTTAATTCTCCTCTTAAAATTCCACGTTCTAATATAAATCGTGAATCAAGTCTACGAGGCTTAAAATATACTTTGCGATAAGTATCAGCAAGCTTATGATCATATTGCCCTTCTGCTATTATCTCATTAATCACTTTTCCTTCTTTACTGGTTAAAAACTTAGCTAAATTATTTAATTGAATTATCATATCTTCAATAGTTGATCCAGTATCAGGTATCTGAAGTCTCACAACAGCAGCATCAAAAAAAGCATCCATAACAACAGCCGCCTTGTTAGCCCACCATTTGTAAATAGTAGCTTTACTAACCCCTGCTCTTTCAGCGATTTTTTCAATTGTAACCGATCCAAATCCATTCTCTAGCAATAAATCATATGCAGCAGAAAGGATTGCTTCCTTAGTTTTTTCACTACGTGGACGTCCTAACTTTTTCTCCATGTATAATTCCCTCCATTATATCTAAAAGTATAACAATACATTTTATAAACTATACGTATATTATACTATATATTTTTTTTAATTAAACATAAAAAAGTATTTACAATACTGAACGTTTAGTATATTATATATTTATAAACTAAACGTTCAGTATATTAAATATATGAGGAGGAATATTAAATGAAAGTTATAATGTTCAATGGAAGTCCAAATAAAGAAGGTAATACTTATCATGCTTTAAAGATAGTTACTAATGAATTAGAAAGAGAAGGAATAGAAACAGAAATAATTCATGTAGGTAATAAGACAATCAGAGGTTGTATTGCTTGCGGATATTGCACAAAAAATAAGAATGGAAAATGTGTTATCGCTAACGATCCTGTTAATGAATGGATTGAGAAGATGAAGGATGCAGATGGCGTAATATTAGGATCACCTGTACACTATTCAGCAATAGCTGGTACAATGAAGTCATTTTTAGATAGAGCTTTTCGTGTAGCTGAAGCAAATGATAGTATGTTAAGATTAAAAGTTGGAGCTGCAGTTGTGGCAGTAAGACGTGCAGGAGGCATTCCAACCTTTGATCAATTAAATAATTATATCAATCATTCAGAAATGGTTATTCCTACTTCAAACTATTGGAATGTTATCAATGGAAGATTACCTGGTGAGGTATTGCAGGATGAAGAAGGAACTCAAATTATGAGAGTATTAGGAAAAAACATGGCTTGGCTTATTAAACTTATTGAGCATGGAAAAGAAGCTATCCAAAAGCCAGATCTAGAAGAAAAGATTTTTACCAATTTCATCAAATAAACAAATACTAATAATGAGAGGCTTTTATCGCTTTTAATTTAAAGAATTTATTGCAAGTTATTATTATAATATAAGGAAGTGATTTATAAATGTATCAATCAAATAACTCTCTTATAAAAACAAGTTCATCAATAGATAACCTTAATGTTAAACCTATATTAACTAATACACTAATCATAGTTATGTCAATAGCATGCGGACTTACTGTAGCAAATTTATATTATATCCAGCCTCTATTAGCGGATATAGCTAAAACTTTTCATGTGAATCAATTAAGCATAGGATATGCAGCTACACTAACACAAATAGGCTATGCAATCGGAATGATATTTATATTGCCCTTAGGGGATATAAAAGAAAAAAGAAATTTAATAGTTATAATGCTTTTATTCTCAATTATATCTCTTATGAGTATGTTCTTCTCTGGAAATATATATTTTCTTATAATTTCTTCTTTCGCAGTAGGATTTACTTCTATTATTCCTCAACTTATTATCCCTTTAGCAGCTCAGTTATCAAATCCTGAGCATAGAGGGCAAAACATCGGAAAAATAATGAGTGGTTTATTAATCGGAATCCTACTTTCTCGTACTGTTAGCGGTATCTTAGGAGGATACTTAGGATGGAGAATGGTTTATTTAATAGCCTCTATTATGATGTTTCTCCTAATGCTTATTCTTAGAAGGTTAATCCCATTATGCAAACCTACTTCAGATATTAAATATCTTGAGCTTTTAAAATCAATGGTCCACTTAATAAAAACAGAGCCAGTTTTAAGAGAATCCTCTATCAATGGTGCCTTAATGTTTGCAGCTTTTAGTGCTTTTTGGACCTCTCTTATATTTCTGCTTGAAAGTTCTCACTACAATTTGGGAGCTGAAGCTGCAGGTATTTTGGGCTTAGTTGGTATTAGCGGTGCTCTCGCTGCCCCTATAGTTGGAAAAATAGCTGATAAAAGAGGTTCAAGATTTGCAATCGGAATATGTATAGTCATAGTTATACTTTCTTACGGATTATTCTATTTATTTGGATTTAAAATGTGGGGACTCATTTTAGGAATTATTCTTCTAGATTTAGGAGTACAGTCCTGTAATGTTTCTAATCAAGCTAGAGTACATGCTTTAAATGAAGAAACTCGTAACAGACTTAACACTATTTACATGGTTAGCTTTTTTCTCGGAGGCGCACTGGGGTCTTTTCTAGGTTCCTATAGCTATTCTCATTTTGGCTGGTATGGAGTGTGTACTTTTGGGATGATAACTCAAATACTAGCACTTGTTATTCATAATATGAAAAAAAACAAATAATCTATGTTTGCGCTGAAATTCAACAGAATCAAACTGATAGAAATCCTTTAGAAGTGTCTTATTATTAATTAAATATATTCTGTGCTAAAATTAGTCATATCATTAATATAAAATAAAAGTGCGGGACTTACATTTGATAATGTAAGTTCTGCATTTTTTATTCCCGACACCCTATAATTACCTAAATTTATGCAACCGAAAGTTTCTTTTTGATAAAACCTTTCAACTAGACTTGTAGTTTCCTACAATTTTAATGTACTATAATATATGTATTAATATTCATATAGGATTTATAATAAAACTCTGTCTTATATGTAACGCATTTCAGGAGGAAATATGGCAAGATATTTTAATAATAAAAAAATAGAACTACTAGCCCCTTCAGGAACTATGGAAACTTTTAAAAAGATGGTACAAGCAAATTGCGATGCAATTTATCTTGGAGGCAAATCTTTAAATATGAGAATGATGAGAAAAGGTTTTAATTTTTCTGATGAAGAAATAATAGAAGCCTTAAAAATGGCACATGCTGTTAATAAGAAAGTTTATATTACAGTAAATAATATGATTAATGATAGTGAAATTGATGAAGCAATTGAGTATCTACGTTTCTTAAACGATGTTCCTGTTGATGGAATTATAGTTCAAGACCTTGGAATTCTGCAAATTTGCACGGAACATAACTTTAATAACTTCGAGATTCATTCTTCTGTAATGATGAATGTGCACAATATTGATTTTGTAAAAGCATTGCAAGAATTTGGAGTAACAAGAGTTGTATTATCCAGAGAAATGGATTTGAAAACCGCTAAGCATTTGCAGAATCAAACTAATATCGAAACTGAATACTTTGTTCATGGAGATATGTGTGCTGCAAACGGTGGAAACTGCTACTACAGTTCTATAGTTTTTGGCAACAGTTCTAACCGTGGTAGATGCTTTAAGCCTTGCAGATGGCCTTATGTTATAAAAAAGGATGGTTCTTTGTTTAACACTGAATTCCCTCTTGCTGCAAAGGATATGTATATGTATGAACATATTCCTGAGCTTATTGAAGCCTCAATTACATCCTTTAAAATCGAAGGACGTATGAGAGATACTGATTTTATAGTTGATTTAGTAAATGCATATGGAGATGCAATTGATAGATACATAGAAAATCCCTTAAGCTTTAATCGTAAAGAACAAGCTGCTGAATTATTTGAAGGAAGAAAGCGTGATTTTACCACTGCTTATGCTTTTGGCAGACCAGGTTTAGACTTTATAAACACACGTTATGAAGGAACAGGTAAATTCTATTCCACAGGTAAAGTTTTTTCTGTACCAACTGAAGAACCAGAAATTACTGAGAAATCTATAAGTGAACTTCAAGAAGATTTAAATAATTACAATAACAAAGTAGCTTATAAAAACAAGTTATCTGTTAAGGTAAATAATTATGCTCAAGCAAAGCTTTCTATTGAGCTAGGAGTAGATAGAATCTATTTGCCATGCGAGGTTTTACTACCTGATCAATTTATAAGCTTAACTCAACTACAGGACTTAGTTGATATAAAAAACAAAACTGAAATTTATCTAGATTTACCACAAATGATGAATGAACTTCAATTTGATATGCTAGATCATTATTTAGAAAAAAATGGGCATTTATTCGATGGATTGCTCGTATCGAATTTAGGAGCTATCAATAAATATGGACATAAGTATCCTTTAATCACAAACTATAACTTAAATATTTATAATGAAAAAGCATCAAAATTCTATAGAAATCTTGGTGTTAATGAAACTACTGTATCTTTAGAGATAAAAAATAATGAACTTGCGAAGTTTATAAGTTTGTCAGAGTCACCACTTGAATTAATAGCACATGGTCCATTAAGAGTTATGTATTTAGATCACAATCTTTATGAAAATATTGACACCTTAAAACCTATAGAAAAATGTGATAATAAATATGTAGAAAATAATGTATTAGTTTTGATGACAGATAAAGGTGAAAACCCAGTTTATATAGATCAAAATGAAAAAAATCATTTGTTTACATCTAAGGAGTTTTGTTTACTTCCTATACTTGAAGACTTAAGTTTTGAAAAGCCAATAAATTTACGTATTGAAGGACAAACTTATACTTTAGATGATTTGAAAACTATTATTGAGGTTTATCAGACTGCTATATCAGATAAATCTAAATGCAAAGAGTTATACTCACAATTAAAACCAGCAAGAGCAGGCTTTACATTAGGGGCGTTATCATTTATATCTATATAGTTTTAGCCATGGAATATGACAAGATCATATTAATTCTTTGCGTAAGCTCATTTAAGCGTCGTATGATTAACCAATTAATTTCACACGGTGCTTTAACAGTTCAAAGTTTTAAACTTTGGTATATACCAATTTTGTTTATTTTTAATTATAGCTTTGTACCAGCATAAATTTTATATTGAGCTTTATAAAGAGTTTCTATATCGAAACTTAATTTATACTTGTTCGAAAATCCCGGCTTCTGGGGATTTTAGGACATGTATAAATTAATAGTTGAGTTAGGAACTCTATATATCCATACAGTGTTAATTACTAATTTATACTTGCACTAAAATTACTATATACTGTAAATTTAGAACAAGTATATAGATGAACCACTTCATAATTAAATTTATATTTTCAAATTCTCCTCTCAGAACCAAAAGGAGTTTTGAAAATAGATTACGGATTGAAGTGTTTCATCTTTATAAATTACTTTAATTCAATCTAAAGGAGTGAACTAGAATATGAATTATATAGGTCCTGATAATATATTATCCAAGAGAAAAGCTTATTTTTACCCGGCAACTGCTCACTTTTACCAAAGACCACCTCAAATAGTTTCGGGGTCAATGCAATATCTTTTTGATCATGAAAATAAGAGATATGTTGATTTTTTTGCTGGAGTATCAGTTATGAACTGTGGTCACTCGAATCCAGATATTCTTAAGGATACTATTGAACAGCTTAATAAAGTTCAGCATACAACCACACTATATTTAACTCAACCTATGGTGGAACTTGCTGAAAAACTGTCTGAAATACTTCCTGGGGATATCAAAAGAACCTTCTTCTGTGTTACTGGTTCTGAGGCAAATGAAGGTGCTATGGCCCTTGCAAGACTACACACTAAAAAAACTAAATTTATTGCTCTAAATGGTGGACTTCATGGAAGAACTCACTTAACTTTAAGTGTTACAGGTATACCAATGTGGAGATTAGATGATAATTTAGTTAATGATAGTGTTTTTTTCATTGAAAGACCATACTCTAAAGAAAGCTCTTATCAAGAGGCAATGGAAAGCTCTTTGCTTCAACTTGAAGCCGTTTTAAAAGAACATGGTAACGATATATGTGCAATGATATTAGAACCTCTTCAAGGCAATGGTGGAATAATAATGTACCCAATAGATTATCTGAAGAAAGTACAATCACTGCTTCATTCACATAATGTATTGCTTATTTGCGATGAAGTCCAAACTGGCTATGGAAGAACAGGTAAAATGTTCTGCGTAGAGCATTACGATGTAGTTCCTGACATTATAGTCACTGCTAAGGCACTTGGTAACGGAATTCCTATCTCCACTTTTTCAACAACAGAAGAGATAGCAAAATCCTTTAATAGGCCTTCAGCATCTACTTTTGGAGGTAATCCAGTGGCTGCTCAAACTGCATTAAGCGTATTAGCTTATATTGAGAAAAACAACTTAGTACAAAAATCAATGGAATTAGGGGCTTGTTTAAAAGAGAAATTAAAGGAGCTTTCTTCTCCTTTTATAGATGAAGTTAGAGGCGCTGGACTAATGGTTGGTATACAAATTAAAGCTCCAAGTAATAAAGTAAACTCTGCTGAAATTACAGATATTATTTTGGAAGAGATGAAAGATCATGGTTTCTTAATTGGAAAAAATGGCTTGAATAGAGATGTGTTAGCTTTCCAGCCTCCCCTAGTTATTACAAAGGAAGATATTAATTCTATGGTTGAAAGCCTAGATAAGGTTTTGAAAAAAATTCAACCGCAATATACTTAAATATTAATACCTTAAACTTAAAAACTTTTACAAAAGGAGAAAACTTATGGCTTATAAAGATTTACAAGATTTTATTAAACATTTAGATGAAAAAGGCATGCTAAAAAGAGTAAAAACTGAAGTTGATTCAGATCTTGAGATAACTGAAATAACTGATAGAGTATCCAAAAAATATGGTCCTGCTCTTTTATTTGAAAATGTTAAAGATTCTAAATATCCAGTTCTTATTAACGCGATGGGAACTTATGAAAGAATGAGTATGTCTCTAGGCGTTGAAAAACTCGATGATATAGGAAATGACATAGAAGAGTTTATAGATATGTCTAATTATCTTGGGCTAATGAAAAAAATAAAATCTCTTCCAAGACTTACGAGAATGGCAACTGTATTCCCTATAAAATTGCCTACTAAGGGCTCTTGCCAAGAAGTTATAGAACATGATCCTGATCTATCAACACTTCCAATATTAAAGTGCTGGCCAGGAGATGGAGGAAGATTTATAACCCTTCCACTTGTTATGACAAAAGACCCTGAAACAGGAATTCAAAACACAGGAATGTACAGACTCCAAGTTTATGATAAAAACTCAACAGGTATGCACTGGCATTTACATAAAGATGGCAGAGAAATTTATGAAAAGTATAAGACTTTGGGCGGTAAGATGCCTGTATCTGTAGCTCTTGGATGTGATCCAGCAATCACTTACTCTGCCACTGCTCCACTTCCAAAAAGCATTGATGAGATGATGTTTGCAGGATTTTTAAGAAAAGCTCCAGTTAAACTTGTTAAATCTATAACTAATGATATATATGTTCCCGCAGATGCTGAATTTATTATAGAAGGCTATGTTGATGTTAACGAAGAGTTAAAACTTGAAGGACCTTTTGGTGACCATACAGGATATTATTCTCTTGCTGATTACTACCCTGTATTCCATGTAACTTGTATAACACATAAAAAGAATGCTGTATATCCTGCTACTGTAGTAGGTAAGCCACCTATGGAAGACTGCTATATGGGGAAAGCTACGGAAAGAATTTTCTTACCTTTACTAAAGATGCAGTACCCTGAAATAATTGATTTTAACTTTCCACTTGAAGGAGTTTTTCATAACTGCGTGATAGTTTCCATTAAGAAGCGTTACCCTGGCCACGCTAAAAAGATAATGAACTCACTTTGGGGCATAGGTCAAATGATGTATACAAAAATGATAATTGTTGTTGATGAAAATGTAAGCCCACAGGATATATCTACTGTAGCCTGGAAGGTATTTAATAATATTGATGCAAAAAGAGATGTTGTAATATCAGAAGGACCTCTAGATGCGCTAGATCATGCATCTGATCTACCTCATTACGGACACAGAATGGGTATTGATGCAACTAAAAAATGGCCAAGTGAAGGTCATAGCAGAGAATGGCCTGACGATATTGAAATGTCTGATGATGTAAAAGATCTTGTTTCAAGGAGATGGGCTGAATATGATATTGAATAAAGCATTAGAAAAGATTCATGACTATGGCATACTAGTTATGTTTTCACACACAATTTTTTCTTTATCTTTTGCACTTATTTCTATGCTATTGGCTAGTAACGGACTTCCTTCTCCTTACAAGATATTTTGGATACTACTTGCCTTTATGGGTGCAAGAACTGGAGCAAATGCTATCAATAGAGTTATTGATGCTGAAATAGACGCTAAAAACCCAAGAACAGCTACAAGACAGTTACCACAAGGTTTAATGAAAAAGAAGGAAGTAATATTATTTGTTGTAGGATGCTTCTTATTAATGGTTATCTCTGCAGCAATGCTAAATCCATTGTGCTTAATTCTATCACCAATAGCATTATTTTTAATGGTTATTTACTCCTATACAAAGCGTTTTACTTGGGCCTGTCACTTGGTTTTAGGAATCACCTCAGCAGCAGCACCTGTAGGAGCTTGGCTTGCAATAACAGGAAAAATTTCTTGGCTGCCTCTTTTTATGGGAGCAGCTAACACCCTATGGGTTGCAGGCTTCGATATAATATACGGAGCACAGGATTATGATTTTGATACGGCTAATGGAATACATTCAATACCTGCAAGATTTGGAGTAAGAAATGCTCTGCATATATCTACTCTCTTTCACGGTATAACCTTATGCTTATTAGTTATAGTGGGAATTTTAAGTAGTCAATTAGGATTTATCTACTACATTGGACTTGCAATTATATCTATTTTGTTCATCGCTGAACATAAGATGGTTTCGCCGAATAATTTAACCAATGTGAAAATAGCTTCATATGGCATAAATCAGATAATCAGCATTACATTTTTAATATGCGGAGTTATTGATGCGCTTATATAACAATTAGGCTATGTTAATGTACTGTGTTGAAAATGCTGTGTCACTCTTCCGATACTTAGATGAGCATTGCAAAGAATTAATATGATTTTCTCCTATGAAATACCTAAAACTGTATAAACTCACTACGTTCGGACAAATACAGTTTCTTAACGCTATTTCATCTGCGAAAATCATTTAATTCTAATAGCTCGCTCATAATAGTATGTCCATAGTGCCCCATCATTTTCAACGGTATTCTTAAATAAAAACCTAAAATATATATTTGAAAAAAAATAAAATGTACAAAGGAGCTTACATATGAAAAAAATTGTTGTTGGAATAACAGGAGCCAGTGGAAGTATATATGCGATAAGATTAATTGAAGAGCTTTTAAAAAAAGAAATCTTTGTACACATAATCTGTACTGATAATGGCAAAAAGGTTATGAAATACGAAACTTCCATTAATCTTGACGAATGGTTCATAGGTTTGAAAGAAAAGTATGAGCATGTGAAGCTTGAAGATATAAACAACCTATTTTCCGGAGTTGCTAGTGGCTCTTATAAATTTGATGCTATGATTATACTTCCTTGCTCCATGGGAACTTTATCAGAAATCAGCATGGGCCTAGCTAAGAATTTATTATGCAGAGCTGCGGATGTTTCTTTAAAGGAAAATAGAAAACTTATTATAGTTCCTAGAGAAACACCATTGAATGCAATACATCTAGAAAATATGCTAAAGCTTTCTAGGCTTGGAGTTACTATTCTACCAGCTGTACCAGGCTTTTATCATAAGCCTCAAAGCATGGATGATTTAATTAACTTTGTAGTCGGAAAGATTTTAGATTCTCTATCTATAGAAAATATATTATTTGAAAAATGGGAGGACCACAAAAATGACTAAACTAAAAAAACTACTAGCTATTATAACAGCTTCTGCTTTAACTCTATCCTTAGCAGCTTGCTCGCCTGTAAAAGAGGCAGCTCCTACAGCTTCTAAACAAGCTTTAAATTTTGGAGCAATGTCTTCTGTAGATGCTGCCGTACTTGTAATAGGTAATGAAAAAGGATTTTTCAAAAAGGAAGGTGTAGAAGTTAACCTACAAACCTTCAAAAATTCAAAAGATAGGGACGCAGCATTTCAAGCTGGAAACTTAGATGGAGTTATTTGTGATGAAATAGCAATATCTCTTTATCAAAATGCTAATTTCGACGTAAAGATAACAGGCGTTACAAATGGTGATTTTATGCTTATAGCAAGCTCAAAATCAGGAATAAAATCAGTAAATGATCTTAAGGGCAAAAGTGTAGCAATCTCTGAAAAGACTTCCATAGAGTACTCTCTAGATAAAATATTAGAAAAAAATTCAATAGATCCTAAAGATGTAAAAAAATCTATAGTTCCTGCTATACCTACAAGACTTGAAATGCTTAGAAACGCTAATGTTGATGCAGCTCTTCTTCCAGAGCCTTTTGCTTCACTTGCTTTAAAAGATGGCGGAATCCTTCTTGGAAGTGCTAGTGGTATCAATGTTTACTCTTCAGTAACAGCTTTTACACAAAAAGCAATTGATTCTAAGAGTTCAGAAATTAAAGCATTTTACAAAGCTTACAATGATGCTGTAGATTACTTGAACAGCACACCAGTTTCAGAATATGAAGATATCATCATAAAATCCGTTGGTTATCCAGCTGATATGAAGGGCAAGCTTAACTTACCTAAATTTAGAAAAAATGCTTTACCTAAGGAAGCTGATGTTCAATCAGTTATTGATTGGACTGTAAAAAATGGACTTGTTAAAAAGACTTTAACCCCTAAAGATGTAATGAATGATATAGGAATTAAATAATTTTACGGAGGCCTCCTATGTTAGATATAAATAATCTTTCAGTAAGTTATAAATCTCAGAACAATTTAGTAACAGCTCTTGGTTCTGTCAGCATAGAAATCGCCCCTGGAGACATATATGCGGTTATTGGTCCCTCAGGCTGTGGCAAATCTACTTTACTTAATGTACTAAGCGGAATAATAAAGGATTATCAAGGTGAAGTAAATCTAAATGGTGAAGAACTGTCTCCAAAAAAACATAATATTGGCTTTATACCTCAAAACTTTGGACTTCTTCCTTGGAAAAATGTTCAGAAAAATTGCACCTTGGCTCTAAAGATAAAAGGTAAAGTCATAGATTCTTCCATTAATGAAAGAATTGATTATATCCAAAATAAATTAGATATTTATTCCTTAAGGAACAGATATCCAAACGAGCTCAGTGGAGGTCAGAAGCAAAGAGTTGCTATAGCTAGAGCCTTTATCATGAACCCTGATTTACTATTAATGGACGAACCTTTCTCTGCCTTAGATGCATTAACAAGAGAAGAAGCACAGGAGCTTTTCATTGATATGTGGAATCAGTATAAAACAACTACCATATTTGTTACTCATAGCATTGAAGAGGCTATCTATATGGGAAAAAAGATTGTAATTATGTCACACTGTCCTGGTACCATAGTTAAAATAATAGATAATCCTTTATTTAATACTGAAAATTTAAGAGAAAATGAAGAATATCTAAAATTATCTTCATATCTTAGAACTATAATAAAAAAAGGATGGAAAATATGAAAGCATTAAAGAAACTTAAGCTATTTGTCCAAGGCTTTGTGCTATTTAATCTTCTGTGGTACCTTCTTGCTAGCGTAATTCATATGAGGGTACTTCCAAAGCCTACTGATATATATCTTAACATTGGCAGTATATTCAGCGAAAAGCTTTATATACATGTTTTAGTCAGTCTATACAGGGTTGGATATGGCCTCTGCATATCCTTATTTATAGGCATTTTAATTGGTCTCCTTATGGCCTACTCAAGTGTGTGGAATAAAATATTAAATCCACTGGTTTACTTTACTTATCCAATTCCAAAAACAGCACTACTTCCAGTAGTAATGCTGCTATTTGGCCTAGGGGATTTATCAAAGATATTTATTATTGTGTTGATACTTGTATTTCAGATTATTGTAGCAGTTAGGGATTCAGTTCTGAACATTCCATCAGAAACCTATAACCCCTTAAGAAGTCTTGGGGCTTCAAAGCTTCAAATATTCACGCATATAACCTTACCAGCAATTTTGCCAGAATTGCTTACCAGTGTACGACTTTCAATAGGCACTGCACTATCTATTTTATTTTTTGCCGAAGGTTATGGAACTCAATATGGTATGGGATATTATATATTAGATGCATGGAGCAGAATTGACTATAACGAAATGTATGCAGGAATCATAATATTAAGTCTATTAGGCTTTTGTCTATTCATTTTAATAGATCTCTTTGAAGAAACTGTGTGTAGCTGGAAGGCATGATTTTATAGATAAACTCAAAAAATAGTAGCTCCATTATAAATGGATTAGCTACTATTTTTCTATAATTTCCGTAGTATTATTACTATATATTATATATTTTGTCGAACCCTAATTTGTGTACTATCTTTTTCTCCACTAGATCATATAAATTATTAACTTTATCTCTTAATTTTAAATCATAAATATGTCCTGTTACAGCAACAATAATGTATGCGCCAATAATATCTAAAGGATAGTGATGCCCTACATATATTCTAGAGAACCCTACTATTAATGAAAGCAGCATTAATACAATACTAAGAAGTTTATTGTAGATTCTAAGTCCTAATGCTATGCTCATTGTTCCTGTGGCATGGTCACTTGGAAAAGATGCATCTGATGTATGCGGAAATAATAAATTCACTTTATTATTAACAAAAGGTCTATTAACGTAATATATATTTCCAATTATAAAACTAATTATTAAATTAATTAATGTAATAAGGAAAGTATTAAAGGCAATTTTTCTATACTCATCTTTTTTATGTATAATTCCTATGAAGAATACTATTGCAGTTATTGCCATAAAAACATAAGGTACATCCTTTGAAAAGAAGATCATTATTTTATCTATAACTACGTTTTTATATGCTAAATTGTTTATTAATCTAAAAAAATCCATATTCATTTTTAATTATTCCCTTCTATATTAAACTTTGTATAAATCCAGATACATTAGAAAAATCAACTTCATTTAATATAACAAATACTAATTTGCAACATAATGTTCCAATTATAATTCCAGCTATGACATCAGTCGGATAATGAACATATAAATATATCCTTGATAATGCAATCAAAAATGCAATTCCAATGAATAGCAATTTATACTCACTAAAATATGTTGATAACACTTCTGCGACAGCAAAAGAAGATAAAGTATGGCCTGATGGAAAAGAATAAGAATCCGGTCTAGCTATCAGCATATTTATATTTTTGTAAAAATTACATGGTCTAATACGTTTTACTATGTGTTTTACTAATCCTTCTCCAATAATTGTACTTATAATTAATGTTAGTATCACTGTATCTCCAATTATTGTGTAATCCTTATTTAAAATTAAAGCTAAAGCTATAACAACCCAAATGGCACCTAAATTTCCCATACTAGTTATTAAAGTCATTACTCTATCTAAATATTTGTTTTGTAAGTATTTTTTTACTGATAACAAAACATAATTATCAAAAACATTTATTCTTTTCAAAATGTTTAAATACATATAATCGCCTCATTCCACTTATGGCTGAATATCGAAATCATAATCTGTAAAGTAATTCTTATGATGTGAAATTGATTAATAACATATTTTAATATTATCCTTTTAATATTAAAACAATCTAAGAATAACATTAAATTTAGATTAGAATTAGAATTTTAGCTCTATAAAAAAGTAAAAACCCTTAGAATCCAACTAGTAGACTCTTAGGGTAACAGAATTAAATTTATATTTTATACCTTTTCTAACTAGATAACTTGTATCTTAATTTACAAAAGAGCTTTTAAGAAATCAATTTATTAACTCTCTTCAAGAGCTTTTTTTCTTTTCTTAATGAAAACATAACCTATTCCCACAATTACAGCCGCCACAACAATATAATCTGCAAAATGAAGTAACGAACGGATTTTAGTCCAGTTTTCTCCCATTGCAAAGCCAGCATATCCAAGTAATATGCTCCAAATCAATGATCCTAGGAAGGTATACGCAACAAATTTTTTAAAATTCATCTTACTTATTCCCGCTGGCAATGATATAAATGTCCTTATTATCGGAAGTAATCTTGAGAAAAAAGCTATTTTGTCTCCATACTTCTCAAAATATCTATCACTCATTTCAAGATGAGCCTTTGACAATCTTAATTTTTCAGCATACTTTTCAACTAATGGTCTTCCCCCTTTAGCTGCTATATAATACATAACAACTGATCCGAAGGTTCCACCTAAAGTACCAATCAATATAACCAAGATAAGATTTAATCTCTGTCCATTATAAGCGGATGATGCCAAATATCCCCCAAAAGGTAAAATTGCTTCACTTGGGATAGGGATACATGCACTTTCTAATGCCATCAATGAGAATACACCAAAATATCCTAGTTTTCCCAAAACAAAAATTGCCCAGTTTACTATCGCTTCTACCATTTCTAACTCCTTCTAATTTCTAAAATTCTTTTTTGTCAAATAAATAAAATCCAAAAGTAAAAAATATTATTCCGTATGCAACTAGCATAAACAACAAATTTATATGAGTTAAAAGCTTTGATCCACCAGTAGACCACTGTGTATACCAGTTCAAATAAGTTGTGAAAATAGAGTTGTTAAAGCCCTTAATAAATATTGCTAATACTTTAATACCAATAAAAGTTAGAATACAGCTAATAAGTGCGCCATTGCTACTTTTAAAAAATTGAACAAGACAAGAAGCAAAAGTCACTAATACTAATGCAGGTACTATATCTATAATATAGCTGAATATTATATGTAGCACATTACCTAAACTACTAAATCTAAATACAGCTACCGCCAATAATGTTACAAATAAAACTGCAACTAAGTTTATAGCTACAAATACAGCAATAGCAATATTTTTGGAAAGGAATATCTTAAATCTGCTAATTGGCCTAGTGAGAACTAATTTCATAGTTTTGTCTGCAGTTTCACCTGAAAAAACTTCTGCTGCCAGCATAAAAATGAATAAAGGAATAAATGCATTTGTAATAACACTTAAAATTATCAAGGGGAAGCTTTCAACAGTCAATGATATAAATACTAATTTTGATTGAATTGACGAGATAAAGAAAGCTGACAAAAAACTGATTAATGCAGTAGCAATTAAAAATATCACAGTTCTCTTTTTTAAAAAAAGCTTCTGAATTTCATTAATTATATTTGCTCCTATATTACTCATCTTTATCCCTCCCATTAACTACATTCATATAAAAATCTTCTAGATTTTTATATTTTTCTTTTATATCTTTCATTGAAACTCCATTATTTATAAGCTCCCCATTATGAATTATAGCTACTCTATCACACATAAGCTGTACTTCATGAATTAAATGACTTGAAATAAAAAATGTCATATTTTTTTCTTTAGCAAGTTCTATTATCATGTTCCTCATTTGAACTGTTCCTTCTATATCAAGGCCGTTTGTAGGTTCATCCAATATAACTAAATCAGGTTCAGATAAAAGCGCCATGGCTAGAGACAATCTTTGTTTCATTCCTAATGAAAACTTACTAACTTTTTCATTTTTATGCTCTTTAAGTTTGACTACTTCAAGAATGTTATCAATATCTGTTTCCTTTATACCACCATAAAATCTTCCTATTATTTTTAAATTGTTATATGCAGACATATATTCATAGGCATCAGCTGTTTCAATTATTGAGCCAACTGCTTTTAAGGCTTCTTCAAACTGATTTTTTAGGTCGAAGCCCATTATTTTGACTTCTCCACTTTGAAAATTATTTAATCCAACAATTGACTTCATTACTGTTGTTTTACCAGCTCCATTTGGACCAAGAAACCCAAATATTTCTCCTTTAGCCACTTGGAAGCTAATGTTTTTTACACCTCTGCCATTGTTATAGATTTTGGTTAAGCCACTTACTTCTAAAACCTTCTCCATATATTTCTCCTTCAACAAACAGTTATGTGAAAGATTGAGTTCCATAGAGGTTCTCAATCTCTCGTATTTAATTTATTTTTTAATCTTCTCTAAACTTATTTTCCATAGTCTTAACTTGCTTGCCAGTTAAATCTACTTTATCCGGAGTAGTGCTATTTATTTTTGAAAGTTGCATATTAGCGTTAATTTCAATAGTATGAACTTTTCCAGCTGCATCTTTTCCTGAGATAACAATCTTAGCAGTTTGGTCTGCAATTGTATCATTCTTACTAATATCAGCCGTAGAATCAACACTTACTACCTTTACATCACTTTGAAGCTGTGGAAGTACGTTTTTAAGATTCTTCATGTCAGCTTTTTCATTTTTGTCTGCAAATTCATTATTATCCTTTGCCATAGCAATTGAGGCTAATGCATTTACCAATGGAGTCACTTGACTATCATTCAATTGTATCGTAACCTTTTTTGTCCCATCCCCATTGTCACTTGCAGTTACTCCATCCTTCATGCTTCCTACAAGAGTATCAATTATTACCCCTACTCCCTGTACTACCTGAGGATTTTCAGTTTTATCTTTCTTCTCGAATTTTTTATTTCCAGTACTTGAAACTAGGTAATCATTGCTATCACTTGACTTTTGTACACGCTTTCCGTCTTGTAGGTAATTACTAATAGTTTTAGTAGTGCTTCCTATTTTTATTGTAGTGATGCTACTCATTGCATTAGCTCCTTGATTTTGTTTCAAGTTTTCAGTTAAATCCGCAAGAGTAGTTCCATTATCAGTTATTGAAACCTTTAGAGTAGCTGTTTCATTTTTCAAGTTTTTAGTACCCATAACAGCTCCTTTATATGTTTCATAACCTGACAATTGTGATGCATTTACAAAAGCTGTTCCAAGTAGTAAACTACCTCCTAATGCCAAACTAGTTAGCATTGCAATATTTTTCTTTTTCATATTGTCAAACCTCCATCATCTATATATATTTAAAAAGTTTTTCAACTCTTTACCAAATTTAAAATGCAAGCATTTCTACATTAATCATTGTGTACAATGTAGATTAAATTCAGATTAAAATAATCTTACATTTTTATTAAATTATTTTTTATCTTTAGTTTACAAAATGAAAAGAGGTAAAAGAACTTATTTCTTTTACCTCTTTGTTAATACTATTGATGTTTTAAGATGTTTTAAGATTTTCTTTTAAAATTAAACGAGTTGGCCAAAACTCATATAAACTGATAGACTCTACTCTACCCACAAAACTTTTAAACTTCTCAGCTACCAAAGGTAATGCTTTATGGACAATTTCATGATCATCAATTAATAGTGTTGTGTGGGCTGTCCACTCATTGTCATCACTGAAAAGCTTCTGCAAATTTAAAAGGTCGTAATTGACTAAAGGTGCTATAAATAACACATCAAGTCCAAACAATCCAATATTATTTAATCTTATATCAAAACCTTCAAAATCCTTACATACAACCTTTACTTTTTCTCTAAGCATTTCCTCTTCAGATAGTTTAAATGTTCCAAGGGTCATGTGATAAGGGACATCCGCTGTTTGTCGTCCTACAAACCCATTTTCAAGTAAGACTTGTTGAATATCTCTTAACTTTTGCTGCGTTTCTTCGTCATATTGAGCCAGAATACATAAAATCTTCTCTTCCATAACAGCTACTTTCTCTTTCATTATTTTCATATATTACCAATAATTATATTTTTAGGTATACTCATTGTCAATATTTATTCTTATTTTTAAGAAAGAAAACCGCCATCCATCACTTAATTAAAATCCACCATTTTCTCCTACAACAACTACGGTGATATCACTCATACCTGGCTTTTTTCTCATTACAGAATAAGTTCTACAAATTCTATTTTTCACTTGGCAGTTTACACAGGAACCTATTTTTGTGCATGCATTTTCGGTGCCAATTCTAACATTATTCATAGGTGCTGCTGTAGTTTTCAATCTTTCGAAAGCTGTTACTTCATCTTTGCACACTTTGTCTACACTTACTACAATTATTACTTTCTTAGGACCAAAATTCATAGCTGCAATTCTATTTCCCCAAGCATCCACATTTACTAGTATCCCATCTAAGGTAATAGCATTACTGCTACAAAGATACAAATCACTTAGCATTTCTTTTTTGGCTATTTCTACTCTTTCTTCTAATGTTAGGTCTGGAACACCATGATCTAATACTTCTGCTCCAAGTGCCTTAGCTTTAGCTTGAATCCCCATATTATATATGGTCATTGATCCTGGGAAACCTACTGTTGTTTCTGGTGTTACCTGTTTCATAATGTAATCAGAAGCTTCCTCCATAGTCGATACATATAAAGCCTCAAAATCATTCTTTATTAATGAAGCTACTACCTTTTGCCCAATAGTTTCCTTATGCCAATTTTTTATTTCACTTGTATTCATTATTACTCCTCCCACATTCTTCATATAGATGAACCACTTCATAATTAAATTTATATTTTTCATCATTTCTTGAATTGAACGTTCATTCTAATAAGTTTATTTAAAATTCTAAAATAAAGGAGACTAGAGGTTTTAAGAATTTAATTTTTCTAAGTCTCCTAGATTTCTGATGGAATTTATAAGTTGCTTTCAACCTTAAGTGCAGCATTCCAACAGGCATTAATAGCAGTTTGAACAACCTTATCTGTAAGTTCAGTGCTTCCTTGAAAATATGATTTTAATAAGTAAACCATAGATCCATAATGCATTTGAACCATCAATTTAGGGTTAAATTCAATAAATATTTTTTGCTCCATAGCTTTAGAATAAAGTTTTGCAGCTTCTGTGCACCAAACTGATTCATATATTTCTTTTTTCGCCTCTTCAGTAATATACGGTGAAAATGAATACTGTTCAATAACTTGAAAAGCCTTTGAATATTTTATTCCAAATTGTATAAAGTTTTTCCAAATTAGCTGAAAACTATCCCTAAGTGATTCTTTTGAAGAAAAACCTTTTAATACTTGCTCAGAATGAAATCTAACCATTCCTTTATAAAGTTCATTTATAATAGCCTCTTTGCTATCAAAATAATGATATATGCTTCCAGTTGATATCCCTGACTCTTTAGAAATAAGAGACATAGATGTAGCTTGCAACTCTTTTTCACTCAATAGTCGTAGTGTTGTCTCTAAAACAGCCGCTTCTACTTTATTATAATTCTCAAACATAAGCTTCCTCCATATTAGAATCTCATATATAAATCCTAGACCGAATGTTCATTCTAATTATATTCAAAATAATTTTTACTGTCAATATTGTTTTTATTATATATTTATTCTTTCTTATAAGTTCCTTTGTTATCTAATGTTTTTAAATTTTTTCATATTATCTAAGTTATAAAAAATTTTCACTCAAAATAATAGGTTAACATAAAAATTAAACTATTGACCCTTACCTAAGGTAACCGCTTATAATTAAGTTGGGTGATAAATATTATGAGAGATAAACATTTTTACACAGCAGGTGAATTTGCTAAAAAGGCAGGAGTCACCATAAGAACTATAAGATTTTATGATAACAAAGGACTATTGAAGCCATCAAGCTTAAGTGAAGCTGGATATAGGCTATACACTGATGAAGATTTTGCAAAGCTTCAAGTAATATTAACCTTAAAATACTTAGGTTTTTCCTTAGAGGATATTGCTGCTTTAGTTATTACAGATTCTTCAGAGATTGGTAGTTTAAAAAATTCACTAGATTTACAGCTAGAAATGGTAAGAAATAAAATCAACCATCTGGAGCTTATAGAAAAATCAATTATCGAGGCAAAAAAGGTTGTTGAAGAAGATGATCCTGATTGGAGTAAGATAGTTGACATCATACACGTTACAAATATGGAGAAGGATTTATCAACCCAATATAAGGATTCTAGAAACTTAAAAGTAAGAATAAATCTTCATGATAAGTTTAGTATAAATGAATATGGTTGGTTCAAATGGATATTTGATAAAATAGGTGTTTCTGAGAAAGATAAAGTTCTTGAGATAGGTTGTGGCGATGGGCAGCTTTGGAAAAAGTCTCAGGACAAAATTCCTGATAACTCAGAAATAATATTATCCGACATTTCCCATGGAATGCTTAATGATAGTAAAGAAAATCTTAGAGACTTAAAAGCTAAGCTTAAGTTTCATATTGTAGATTGTGTTAACTTACCCTATGAAGATGAAAGTTTTGATAAGATAGTGGCAAATCATATGATTTTTTATGTTAAGGATAGAAACCAGGCTTTTTCAGAGATAAAAAGAGTATTAAAAAAAGATGGATGCTTTTATTGCAGCACATATGGGTTAAAGCATATGAAAGAGATTGAAACTCTTACAAAAAGCTTTGATAGCAGGATATCTTTATCTGAAGTGCATTTGGAAGAGATCTTTGGCTTAGAAAATGGAGAAGCTCAGCTTATAAATTACTTTCCTAGTATGGAGAAACTTATCTATGAAGATAAATTAATTATAAATCAATACAAGCCATTATTGGATTATATATTATCTTGTCACGGAAATCAGCATGAGATACTAGCTGGAAGATATGATGAGTTTGATAAATATGTTAAAGCAAAGGTTGAAAAGACAGGAATATTTAAAGTATCAAAATACGCTGGGATATTTGTATGCCAAAAGTAATATCAAAGTATTTTTAGATTAGGCTTATATTAATTCCGAAAAATTTTATCCGGATAACTTTTTAAATAGATATATTGAGAGGAGAAAACTTATTATGAAAACTTATTTAGTAACAGGAGGAGCTGGATTTATAGGTTCAAACTTCGTTCTTTACATGCTCAAAAAATATAATGATATAACAATTATTAATTTAGATAAACTAACTTATGCTGGCAATCTTGAAAACCTAAAGGACGTTCAAGAAAATCCTAATCATAAATTTGTTCAAGGAGATATTTGCGATAAGGAGTTCGTTACATCACTTTTTGAAAAATATGATATAGATTATGTTGTTAACTTTGCAGCTGAGTCACATGTTGATAGAAGCATAAAAGAACCAGAAATTTTTGCAGAGACTAATGTTTTAGGGACAGTAAATCTACTAAACTGCGCTAAAACTGCATGGGAAAGAGAAAATGGATGGAAGGAAGGAGTAAGATATCATCAAGTATCTACTGATGAGGTATACGGTTCACTTGGAGAAACAGGTTACTTCATGGAAACAACTCCACTTGATCCTCACAGTCCATATTCATCAAGTAAGGCTGGAGCTGACTTTATGGTTAAAGCTTATTTTGATACTTACAATATGCCTGTGACTATAACAAGATGCTCGAATAACTACGGACCATACCACTTCCCAGAAAAATTAATACCACTACTTATTAACAACTGTTTAAACCATAAGGATTTACCTGTTTATGGTGATGGCCTTAATATAAGAGATTGGCTTTATGTAGAAGATCATTGTAAGGCTATAGATATGGTTATTAAAAACGGAAGAATCGGCGAAGTGTATAATGTTGGTGGGCATAATGAAAGAACTAACATACAAATAGTCAAAACTGTCATATCCTATATAAATGAAAATCTTGATAACACTATAACAGAAGGCCTAATAAAATATGTAGAAGACAGAAAAGGTCATGATAGAAGATACGGTATAGCTCCAGATAAGATAAAAGAAGATTTAGGATGGTATCCTGAGACTGCTTTTGAAGTTGGTATCGTTAAGACTATTCAGTGGTATTTAGCCAATAGACAATGGATAGAAAATGTTACTTCCGGTGACTATAAACATTATTATGACCGTATGTATAACAATAAATAAAATAGTCTAACATACAATTATTTGAGCAGCCATAGATTTAATTAAAGTAAATCTATAGCTGCTCCTCCATAAGAACTATTATTTATCGTAAAACCTTTAAACATCATATCCAAATTCTATATTAACTGAATGCATTCTATAACCTAAGGACTTGTACAAATTGATGGCCGGTTTATTATCACCATCAGCACAGAGGGTAGCCATGGTTTTTCCATTTTCTTTAAGGTACTTTAAAGCTTCTGTTATAAAAGCTTTAGCCACACCCTTTCTTCTCCACTCAGGCAAAACAAATATATTTTCTGTTGCGCTTCTTTCCTCTTCTATTACGTAAGTCATTACCCCTCCTAAGAACTCATTTCCTGAAAATGCAGCAAAAGTTGCCCATTCAGGTGAGTACCTCATCCAACTTACTGTATCAAAGTTCCAAGCAGCTCCATCATTACATTTTACATCAGTTTGCACATAGTATTTTACCTCTTCATCTGTTTCCATCTTCCAATTAACTATTTTAAAATCAGAGCTCATATGACATTCCTCTATTTCTTCTGATAAATCACGTTTCATCACTAAGGAATTTCTATATGCAACGAACCCTTTCGAAATATAAAAGTTCATCTCTTCATTGCTTTCCGAGGAAATATATTTTATCACTCTAACTTTTTTTTCTGGATAGTTCTTTTTTATTTCTTTAGCTCTAGTAAATAAAGCATCAATTAAAGAAGAACATACATCACTCCGAACTTCATAAGCTGAATTCATTCTTATATTTACACATAATCTATAGATATAGTCAGCCTCTTGACAGTTGTTATCTATATTAGTCCAAGATATATGAGGTTCTAAATCCCCTACTCCTAAAATTTCGTTCCTTGAATTTACTGCACAGAATATATTCTCAGCTTTCATGTCTCCTTTATAAAGATATGCAAGTTCTGCTATCTTATCAAAGCAACCAATTTTCTCAGCATCTTCACTACAGTAATTTCTTATAATATAATCTCTCATGGTACACCTTTCCTTCATCTGGCTATAATATAATTTTTTTGTTCTCTAATGATCCTTAGCCTACATTCATTAATCACAGCTAAGCCATTTTATAGCTGTGCCTTTTAACTTTAAAATTCAAATTATTTATTTCCACAAATCTTACAAACTTTTATAGTTCCATTATCAGTAACTTTATCCCAAAGAAGCTTAACTCCACCTCTTTTACAAACAGGGCAAGTTCCTCTCCAATTAAGAATTTTTTTGATACCTCTACCTCTCTTGTTTTTTGCCATTACATTTCCCCCCTTTCTACAAAACAATTTATTCTTTTCTTTTTACAGGAATCCATACTTCACATGTATATTTTTCATAGTAATCATCATCCCAAAAGTGCTTTTCTATGCAAGGGCCTTCTATTTGTTCAAAACCTGATGAAGGAAACCATTCTGAATATATGCGTCTCCATACATCATGTATGACAAGATTTTGCGGTATTATTCCTTTACCTTCAAATACGACCCAGGTACACGCTGGTATGTCCAATATTTCATATTCCATAGCCGTGTATGTTTCAGGAACCTCCCATCCCATCATAAATCTTCTACTGCCATCATCTTTGAAATCATAATGAATTCCATAAAGCATATGCATTCTATTAAACCCAAGAAGTTCATTAATTTTAAGATGTGTTCCATCTTCCCAAATTCTATCGCAAAATTCTGGAATCTCTCTGAACAAGGCATCGTTTACAGTACTTGTTAAAAAATCCACCCCAAAAACTTTAAACTTATCTCTATTAACTATTCTATAATTAATTTCACTCTCTCCTTTAATTGATATTTGAAATGAGAGCTTTGGAAACGCCTTGAGTCTTACATTCCCTTTCTTTATCTTTGAAGGTGTTACTCCATGTACTCTTTGAAAAGCCTTAGTAAAGGCATCAGGACTTTCATAGCCATATTTAATGGCCAAGTCAATAATCTTTACGTCCTTAGAAGATAATTCTTCACCTGCAAGAGTAAGTCTGCGATTTCTAATGTATTCTGCTAAAGTAAACCCTGTTAATGCATAAAACATTCTCTGAAAATGATAACGTGATGTAAAAGCAGACTTTGCTACTTCATCAACCTCAATAGTCTCAGTCAAGTTATCCTCTATATATTCTATTGCATTGTTAAGGCATTTAATTATTTCCAAATTCTTTACCTCCATTTAATTATATAATCTATAAAAATCCTTTACCCGACTTTTTGTGCTCTTATTTGTCCAAGTATAATATTTACAATTATATCATTTTATTGCTAAGTCACCCTATAATCTCTATAACTAGTTTCTATTAAATCTCAAATAATCGTAAAAATAATAAAGTGAGAGCCTTCTTTTGTTAGATAGCTCTCACTTTATTCTATATAAGACTATATATATTTAAAACCGTGTAATATAAGCTTAACTCTTTTTGCTTAATGCATCCTACTTTTATCCTTCTTTTGTCTCCACAAAAAACTCTTCAAGTAATGCTGCCTGCAATTTTAAGACTATATCTGAAGCCTTTCCACCTACTGTAACCCCGTCTATTTCACAAGCACTCATGCAAAACTGCCCTGAGCTTGTGACTATAACTTCATCTGCTTCCATTAGTTCCGTTACAGTAAAAGGAGTTTCGTCTACAGGTATATTAAAGATTTCGCACATCTTTATTATGTGTGCCCTTGCTATACCTGGCAAAATCAAATTATCTGTTGGTGCTGTTTTAAAAACACCATTTTTTATTATCGAAACATTGCTATGAGCACATTCTGTCACTCTATCTCCTCTATGGAATATAGCTTCATCACAACCTGCCTCCTCAGTTTTCTGTGCTGCTATGACATTTGGTAATAGATTTAAAGTCTTAATATTACAATGTAAGAATCTAGTATCTTCTAGAGTAATTAGTTTTACTTTCTTTGACATATCCTTAATAGTACGTGGAGTTAGAAGTATCCAAACATTTGCATTTACTTCATCTCCAAGAAAAGCATGATTACGCATACCAGTTCCTCTTGTAACCTGCCAATATACAAATTGTTCTCCTGAGTCTACTTTTTTAACCATCTCTTGCAGCAAATTTTTAAATTCATCCTTCGTATAAGGAATTTTAATAGAAATAAGCTCTGCACTATTAAAAAATCTATCAATATGCTCATCTAATGCAAATATCTTATGATTTCTACTATATGTAGCATCATATACGCCATCACCAAAATAACATACACGGTCATTCATTGGTATACTCATGTTCTCAATTAAATCATATTTCCCATTATAAAACCCTAAATTCTCCATAAATCTCTCTCCCTTTATTTAAACCAGCTTTTGCGATTTGTATAAAATTTATTTACTTCCACTATCATAACACTTATTGCTGATGCTTTTATTCTAGCATTAGATTTTAAATACTCCAATATTTTATGATGCATATAATCCATAAACTCTCACTCCATAACAAACTTTAAAAATTGTTATTTATAACGATATAAGTTGTTGCAACTTAGTCCTTGTCTCATCATCTACAGGCATTTGTATAGTAACACTTGCTCCTTCTATATCAGTGGATTTAAATGAAATGTAACTTAAATATAAATTTCCCACTATAGGATGGTGAAGAAGCTTCTGACCTTCTGGAGTTCCCATAATGCCCTGATTACTCCACCACTCATTGAAGAGAGGATTTTTAGCATCCAATTCATTAATAATCTCATTTATCTTACTATCATTTTCATAGTAGCTGTAATTTGCTCTTAGTTGTTCAACACGTAGCTTGGAATGCCCCTCCCAATTATCTAATAATTTCTTCATAGAATCATCATTAAAGGATCTCCAAACAGAGTTTCTTTCTTTTTCACTCATTTCCTCATAATTGCCGTAAACTTTTAAAGCTGCTTTATTCCAACCAATTATTGTCAATTTGCTATCAGTAACATAAGCTATATTAGGATTTTGATTATCTAGAAATTTTTGCAAGGTATCCGATATGTTTATAGAAGTATACTCTTCAATCGGCATCTTTTTTTCGGACAGGTTGAATAAATATCTCTTTTCTTCAGTATTTAACTGTAACACCTTGCTTAGTGCAAGTAACACATCTACTGATGGATTAACGTCTTGTCCTTGCTCAATGCGAACATACCAGTCAATACTTACTCCCGCTAAATCAGCAACTTCCTCTCTCTTCAGCCCTTCAACTCTTCTTCTTTTTTCGGATTTTAATCCAAATTGTTCAGGCCTCAAGGTTGATCTTTTCTTCTTTAAAAACAATCCAAGTTCTTTGTTCTTATCCATCATTATCTCCCCTATTTATTATTAACTATTAATGATGATTGTGTTAGGTTTAAAGCTAGTATTAATTATCATAGGATAACCTGGGTTCTATTTAAAATAATGCTTTAATTATACACTATCTTTATAGTTTCTAGAAAGGAAGATGTAAAATGAATAAAGATGCGAATGCAAAAAATTTCTCAGGAAAATTATTAATAGTGCTCACAATTATATGTTCAATTGTAGTAGCTAATCTTTATTATGATCAAGTTTTATTATCTAGTATTTCCAATTATTTTTCAGTGCCTATTTCATCATCTGGTATGCTTATTACAGCAATACAGGCTGGTTATACAGTAGGATTATTATTTATTGTTCCATTAGGAGATAGGTATAGCAGAAGACTGCTTATCATATTAAGTATAGTTTGTTCCTCAATATTATTACATCTAATGACTTTAGTTCCTACATTTAATTTAATAGTAGTTATAGGATTTCTAATGGGACTTTTTAGTGTTTCAGCACAACTTATAATCCCGTTTGTTTCCTCAAATATTTCTTCTGAAAGAAGAGGTGTGATTGTTGGTCACTTGCTAACTGGAGTATTTCTCGGAGTGCTATTAGGCAGAATGTTTGGAGGAGTTATGGGCCAGTTATTAGGTTGGAAAGCAGTTCACGAAACTGCTGCAATTGTCTTATTAGTCTTTGCAGTATATTTATTCTATGTACTTCCAAAAGATAATGTAGAAAAAGAAAATTCATATAAAAATATAATATTCTCTCTACCTCCATTACTAAAAAAAGAAAAGGTATTAAGGGAAACTATAGTATTTGGTGCTGCAGCCTTTTGTGCCTTCAATATTTTCTGGGTCTCACTTTCTCTTATTTTAGAAAGTTATCCATATAATTATGGCAGCGCCATGGTTGGAATATTCGGCTTTTTGGGTATAGCAGGTGCATTAGCTGCTGGTTTTACAGGAAAACTTTCTAATAGTAAAAAAGTAAGTTTATGGAATATATTTGCTCTAGCTATTATGTTTGTATCTTTTTTAGTCCTTGGTATAGGCTGGTCAAAATTTATAATTCTCGTTATTGTAACCTTTACTTTAGATGTTGGTTCAAGAATGAATATGTCTTTAAACCAAGGTCGAATTTACAAGCTTAATCCTCAAAATCATAGCAGATTGAATTCACTTTATATGGTTGGTTACTACTTAGGTGGATCTCTTGGCTCCTTGATAAGTACTAATGTATATCATCAATTTGGTGCTATTGGAATCATGATTGCAAGCTGCACGGTGCTATTTCTAGCATATGCTTATTATTTAATTAGTAATAAACTTAAGAAAATTATCCTATGATTATTTATCCTATGATAATTTAGCATCTGTTTAATATGACAATGTAATTCTATAATGATTATATAAAATTACATTCAATTAATTCGATAAATCTACTCTTTAATATAAAAAATCTTATTCTAAAATTATACATCATACTAGACAATAAAGGAGAGTAAAAATGAATTTAACAACTGTAAATCGAGAAAAATGTATTAAATGTGGACTTTGCGTAAATGAATGTCCTGAACAGGTATTTAGACTCGGGAAAAATGGCCCTGAAGAAGTTTGTCCTGAAAATTGTATTGCCTGCGGTCATTGTGTAGCCGTTTGTCCAAGGGAAGCTATGGACAACATAAAAGCTCCGCTCTCAAATCAAGCCAGCTCAAAAAACTTCCCTAAATTGAGTCCTGAAGAAGCAGAGAACTTTATTCGCTCAAGACGTGCTATTCGTTCCTATAAGCCAACCCCTGTTCCAAGAGAAAAATTAATAGATCTTGTTAATATCGCGCATTACGCTCCTAGTGGACATAACTTGCAAGGCATATCCTATTTTATAATTGACGATCGAAACCTCCTTGATAAAGCGGTTAAATTTGTAATTGAAGAATTTGAAAAAGCAAGTTTATCAAGTGAATTTACAAAACCTTATCGTGAGAAAGGCATGGATACTATATTGAGAGGTGCCCCTAGCCTCATCTTAGCAATTTCTGATTCAGATTTTCCAAGAGGAAGGGAAAATTCTATTTTTTCATTAACATATTTAGAGCTTTATGCACCAACACTAGGATTGGGTTCATGCTGGGCTGGAATGTTTGAAAGAATTGTTATGAAGGATAATTGTCCATTATTTGAATTATTTAGTATTCCTAAAAACAAAAAAGTAACAGGTGCTGTTATGGTAGGATACCCTAAATATACTTATCCAAGGTTAGTGGACAAAAGCCCATTAGAATTCACTTTTACAAATGAGCACTAATATAAATGAATAGTTTAAATATAAAATTCAGTCCATGTTTCAACAATAATCTTAAACCTAATAAAAATTTATATTTTCAAAACTCCTTACATATCCAAAAGGAGTTTTGAAAATATCTAAATAAGGAATTATAATACCTTATCATAGCAATAAAATATACCTTCGTGACCTAATAAGTTAATCTTTCCCTTAAACCCATATCCACACTTTGTTAAAAGCCCTTGAGCTTTTTTGTTTAATGAATTTGTATCAGTTCTTATATAATTTATATCATTTTCAGCACAGATATCATCAACATAATTTATAAGTTTAACACCTACACCTTTTCCTTTAAAAGAGTTATTAACTGCAAGCCTATGTATTGTTAGTGCATCTCTTTCTGTTGACCAATTTACATCTTTATATTCCTCTGGTTCTTCTTTGTTAATGCATATAAGTCCAGCAATAATCCCATCCATATCATAAACAAAGAGAGTTTCTTCTTTAATATCATTAATAAAATCTTCTTTTCTTGGATAATCTTCATCCCATTGAAAATTGCCGTAGGAGTGCATATCCAACTTTGAACCTTCAACAATGTACACAATTTGCTCTAAATCTGAAAGTATAGCATTTCTAATCATTTTCATGTCCTCCTAATATCATTTTTGAAGCTTTCCACTCTGCCTCAATATTTTTACTCATTTTCATTATCAGTTCGATGACAATTGATTTATCATCTTCACTGAAATCTTTAAAACAAGTTTCTATATTTTTATTTTCCTGATCTATTATATAGTCATATGATTCTAACCCCTTTTTAGTAGGATACAAACGAATGACACGCTTATCATTTAAATCCTTCTTTCTCTCGATATACCCTTCCGCTTCTAACTTTTGAATAGCTTTAGTAGTAGAAGTCTTATCAATTTTTAAAAGCACTGTTAAGTCTATAAAATTAATTCCTGGATGCTCACATATTCTTGTTAAGTATATAAATTGTCCCTTTTGCAGATTTAACTCTTTAAACTTATTATCAGATATAGAATGAATACTACGAGACAATGTACCAATTTCTCTAAGAACCTCACTGTTTAGTCTATTCACAAAAATCACTCCTTATAATAGTTGAACTTTCAACTATTATATTATAAATTAGTTGAAAGTTCAACTATAAAACATACAAATAAACTATTTCAGTATTAGTGGTATATTAACTGAACTTTCAAAATTACTAATACTTCTCATGTAAAGTTTCTCTAAATCTGATTCTCCACAACCAACACTATAGCTTGACTACATAATGCCAAAATGATAAAATTTAATAAACTTATTGGAATACTTTGATATACTTTTGAATATCTTATTATATACATCATATTTACGACTAAAAATCATACTTATATAGATGATATGCAAAGATTTTGATGATAAAATTAAAGAAAAGTATTATAATTATTATACTTTTTAAATTAATAGGAGTGATTATAAATGGAGAAGATCGCGAGCTTTACAGTAAATCATTTGGACTTACTTCCAGGTGTATATGTATCAAGAAAAGATAATTTTAAAGATGTAGTTCTTACAACCTTTGATATAAGAATGACTAGACCTAACCTAGAACCTGTTATGAACACTGCAGAAATGCATGCATTTGAACATTTAGGTGCTACTTTCTTAAGAAATCATAAGACTTATGCTTCAAAGACTGTTTACTTTGGACCAATGGGCTGCAGAACTGGTTTCTATATAATACTTGAAGGTGATTACGAGTCAAAAGATATTGTTGGTTTACTAAAAGAAATGTATCAATTTGTTGCTGACTTTGAAGGGGATATTCCCGGTGCATCAGCTAGAGATTGCGGAAACTATTTAGATATGAATCTTCCAATGGCTAAATATCTAGCAAATAAATTCTTAAAAGAAGTTCTAGACGTTATAACTGAAAAGAACTTAGTATATCCACAATAATTTAAATACCTAGTGTTTAGATACTTAAAGAGTCCCTATGGTATATACTTATATCATACGGACTCTTTAGCTTTATATATAATTATTCTGTTTTAGAAAGCATCTTTGCATAGTTATTAATTGAATGTGAATACACCTTCCATTGATTGTCTTCAAACACAAGCCCTACATAACCTTTTTCTGTATCCTCTTCCTTCTTCTGATCCTTGTCGTATGTGGCTTCTACTGTTGCTGTATAATTAAATCCAAACTTACCTGCTTTCTTGTCCTCAAAGGTCTTCTCAAAATCAATTTTTGTAGCCTTTAAGCTGCATTTATTCGCTGAACTAAATTTTAGATTTCTACCATACCACCTATCAGCCATAAGTGATTCCAGTGCTTTTTTAGTTGTCACAGTATAAAATTTTTCATGTGCTTTAGTAATAGTATCGATAGAGTTCATAGCCTCAGTTGAACTATTTGAATCTTTTACTTCATAAAGCTCATTCAAAAACTTTTCTGCTGTTGCTTGTGCCGTACCTTCAGAAGCTTTAGCCTCTTCTGTTTTCTTAGCCCCATTTGAACATCCCGTAGCAATAAATAAGCAAATTATTATTGCTGAAATAATAATTAATCCAAACCTTTTTTTCAATGTAATCTCTCCCCCAATATTTTTTTAACAACTATTTTATTTTTACATAATCTTTATGGGGATTATAGCATTTATTACCATATAATCCTATATTTATATCCACATACATATTCTTTTTTAAATTGCATAAAAGCTGAATAGCCTTGATTATTGTTATATATATCAATTTCTTTTACATTTTCTCATGATTTCAATTTTTATTATTTTAGATAAACTACTTCATGTTTTGATCCTAAGGATTTAAGTACTTTATCTATATAGGATTCCTAACCCAACTATTAAGTTATACGTGCCCGATAATCCCCAGAAGCCTGGATTATCGAACAAGTATAACTTAAGTTTCGATATAGAAATCCTTTAGCATCAAACCTTGCAAATCTTCTGTTGACAAATCCATCCTACAGTTGTAGGATAAAGTTAGGATTACAAATGTAGGAGGAGTAAAAAATGAGTAAACTGCCTAAAATATCTGATTCTGAGTGGGAAGTAATGGAAATCATCTGGTCAAAGAATGTCTGCACTTCTTCTGAAATTGTTGATGCTTTAAAATACAACAGTGAATGGAGTCCTAAAACTATCCACACTCTTATAACCAGACTGGTAAAAAAAGGTGCTGTAGATGTGGATAAAACTTCAACAACTTACAAATACAGTCCTATTGTATCAGAGAAAGACTTAAAGAATCAGGAAACTAAAACCTTCGTTCAAAAACTCTATGGTGGTTCCCTTAAATTATTAGTTTCTAATTTTATAAAAGATGAACACTTAACTAGCGATGAAATTCACGAGCTTAAAAAGATTCTAGATGAAAAAATTGATAAGTAGGTGAACTTATGGATTTACTAAACAGGATATTTACATCTATTGTATATCTATCTTTAATGGCTAGTGCTGCAGTAGTTATAATATCAGCAATAAAACTTGTATTTAAGAATAAGTTCAGCGGAGCTTGGCATTATTATATATGGCTAATCGTAGTAGTTCGTCTTATGTTGCCATATTCAATAAATAGTAATATGAGCTTGTTTAATTATATAAATACTGGATTTGAAAGTAGCTTTAATACGAATATTTCTAGCATTATAGAAGAAAATAATATAAGCAAGGAAGCAATTCCCCCTAATAAATCAAACTCTACTAAGCAAAATGTAGTACCAAACATTATTAATTATAAAGAAGATAAATTATCTACTAATACTTCTTTCACTGGATCTAGCAACTTATTTCAATATATAAGTTATAGATACCATTTTGCAATTATATGGCTAGTTGGTATGACTTTGTTAACTCTTTATTTACTATCTTCTTTTATAGTGTTCAGATTTAATATAAATTCTAAGGAAACTAATATTGCTAAAGATCTATATCCTTTACTGGAAAGCTGCAAAGAAAAGGTTGGTATAAGACGTAAAGTTAAAATACTATATAGTAATGAAATAAATAGTCCTTGTGTCTTTGGAATACTTGCACCTAAAATACTGATACCTAAAACTTTATTAAATGAATTAAATTCTGCAGATTTAGAATATATACTACTGCATGAACTTTCTCATCTTAAAAGAAAAGATTTGTTGCTCAATTGGATAATGACAACTTTACAGATCATTCATTGGTTTAATCCGATTATATGGTTAGCCTTTAGTAAAGCCAGAAAAGACTGTGAACTAAGTTGCGACAGCTTCGTTCTTGGAAAAATATCTTCAAGTGCATACAAAGAATATGGTGAGACGCTAATTAAAATTGCAGCTTCCTACTCTAAATATAAATGGACACCAGGTGTCACTTCAATAGTAAGCACAAGAGAAATAAAAAGGAGAATAATTATGATTACTAAATTCAAAAAGCAAAGCATAGCTTGGTCAATAATCGCTTTATCTTTGACTCTATTAGTAGGTTGTGGAAGCCTAACAAATCCGAAAAATAATGAAGCGACTAATAACAACAGCGCTGTTACAGATAATACCTCTCAAAGTGCTGATAACAATAATTCTAACAACTCAAATGTAAGTGTACCTAATACTTCAGATAATAATGCAACTAATAATAGTTCCTCTAACACTTCTAATACTAGTACAAATTCAAATAGCACACCATCTTCACAAGGTCAGTCAACTACCTCAAATAAAAGCACTGAACTTTTGAAAAACATCTACAATCTTGCTAAACAAGGTAAAGTTCCTGATTGTGAGTTTGCAAGTAAGGACACTTTATTTGGAGATGTAGCAACTAAATGGGGTGATCCTGAAAAAATTGATTATGTTGGAGGAGGTAAAACTTCTGCTCGTTATGCCCTTTACAATAAGAAAGGCTTTCATTTTGGAATTAATAAAGGAGATCAAGTTTTTGATGTGCGTTCCTTTAAGAGTTATCTAAAGGATATAAAATATAATGATGTAGAAAAAACTTTAGGAAAACCAGCTGTAATTAATAAAACTACTACTGAGCATATAATTATATATAACGTAAATAAAACTTATCAGCTGATGCTTATCTTTCCTAAGCCAACTGATGCCAATAAAAACCCTTCACTTGATCATATTTCAGTATATGATCCTGCTGATGCAGTAAATAATATGGCTGGTTAAATAGACCACTAAATAAATGAGTCACTTTAAGATAAGCTCTTATCTTAAAGTGGCTCGCTTTTTATAATTCATAACAAATCAAATTTAATTGTATAAAATATTTTTATAGCATATTGACTATTTTATATGTAAAATAAGAATATTAATTCAAAAGTAGCTTTACTTTTATAGATATTGTATATTTGAGGTGATTTAAATTGGATATTATAGATAATGAAAAAGTTATAGAAATACTAAAAGATCATAAGGAGTATTTTCATACTGGAAAAACTAAAGATATAGACTTCAGAATTGATTCCTTGAAGAAGCTAAAGACTTCTATTAAAAATCACGAAAAAGAAATCCTCAATGCTCTTTATAGAGATTTAGGAAAGAGTGAGTTTGAAGCTTATAGTACCGAGATTGGATTTACATTAGACAGTATAGGCAATTTTGTTAAAAAACTAAAAAAATGGTCCAAAGCAAAAACAGTTAGAACTCCTATACATCAAGTCCCATCAAAAAGCTATATAGTTAATGAACCTTACGGTACAGTGCTTATCATTGGGCCTTTTAATTATCCTTTCCAACTTTTAATTGAGCCTCTAATTGGCGCTATAGCCGCAGGAAATTGTGTGGTATTGAAACCATCGGAGAGTACACCTACAGTTTCAGCTTTGGTAAAAAAAATAATTGAAGAAACCTTTGATTCTAGTTATATAAGAGTTATAGAAGGAGAAAGAGAAACAACTTCTGCTCTTATAAATTCACCCTTTGACTATATATTCTTTACAGGAAGTGTACCTGTAGGAAAAATAGTAATGGAGGCAGCAGCTAAGAACCTAGTTCCAGTTACCTTAGAGCTTGGAGGCAAAAGCCCTGTTATAGTTGATAAAACTGCAAATATAGCTATTGCAGCTAAAAGAATATTATGGGGAAAGCTCATCAATGCTGGCCAAACCTGCATCGCACCTGATTATGTGTTAGTACATAAAAACATTAAGGATGAATTTATAAAAAAATTGAAGGAGACAGTGGTAAGCTTTTACGGTGCTGACGCTTCAAAGAGTATTGATTACGGAAGAATAGTAAACGAAAGACAACTTAACCGTCTAGCCACTATAATAGAAAAAGACAGGTCAAAAATTATTTATGGAGGCAATTACAACCTAAGTACTTTATATATTGAACCAACCATAATAGACAATGTAAACTGGCAAGATGCAGTAATGGAAGATGAAATATTTGGCCCTATACTTCCTTTGCTTGAATATGAAGATATAAATGCTGCTATCAGACTTATTAATGAGCATCCTAAACCACTAGCTTTTTACCTCTTCACAGAAGACAAAACTGTAGAAAATCTAGCTTTAAACAGTATTTCCTTTGGTGGAGGTTGCGTAAATGATACTATATCCCATGTGGCAAGTTCACAGCTGCCTTTTGGAGGAGTAGGTAACTCTGGAATAGGTGCTTATCACGGTAGATATAGCTTTGAGATATTCTCACATAGAAAGAGTATCATTAAGAAAAGTACTAAAGTAGATATAAAATTAATATTTCCACCTTACGGAAACAGAGTCAACTTAGTAAGAAAGATATTTAAATAATATAATGAAATTTAACTTATACAATTAGAAAATGGTATTTTGACTACTTGGTAGTATATTTATAATGTAATTTCTAAAGGGTTGGTTTAGAAAATTCACTATATACTATCATAATAACTCAAAATACCATTTTTGAATTTTGGTTTCCGTATTTATCTATTGAATCTGGCTTGTATTAAATATAAGTTTATTGTTGTGTAAGATTAAATGCTTCCCATGCACCACCAACTGCTGTTTTAGTTGCATATAGTACACCGTTGTTGTTTAAATCTGCAGTTACATAAAGGTTGTTTGCCATAGCTTGAAGAGCTACTGTTCCATCTGCTTGTGATACTTTCTTAAATTTCTCCCACTGTTGGATTGAAGTACTTCTTGCTATAAGTTTATTTCCGTTATTAAGATCTGCAGTAACGTATTTTCCATTTGCTTTAGATTGGAAAGATATAGTTCCATCTCCATTGTCTATTACTTTAAATAGTTCCCAGTCTCCTGCTGTATCTCTATTAGCTATCAATGGATCGTTTCCATAATTATCAGCACTGATTACTTTTCCGTTAGCTCTTGCTGTTAAGTATGAATATTGAGAAGTTACTGGTGCTGTAGATGTATATTTCTTAACTAAGTTTTGGAAAGATGTATTTGGTAAGAAGTTTGCAGTATTGAATTTTTGCCACTTAGAAGCTATAGTAGCAGCACTATCATTATTTATATCTGGAACTGCATTAGTGTTGTATTTATAGAAGCCCCAATGGTTGCTACCATTAGTAATCTTATATGTCCAGTTTGTCCATGATGCATTTATAGAATTCATTTGTGATAAGAACTTTTCCCATAAATCATCAAAATCGAATACACAGAATTCCCCAGCATAAACTGGTATATTCCAAGAAGCTTGATGATCCTTCATTCCTTGAACTGCTGAATCTATTAAACCATTTTGAGCATTCCAATCTGTTGGTTGACTATTAGCCATAGCATAATAATGCATTTCATAAACTACATTTGTCCATCCATAAACTGATGGAGCATATAGTTGGTTCCAATCCCAAGCACCTTCCATATATATCATGTGATCAGGATCTATAGCACGGATTGCTTGATAAAGTCTGTTATATAATCCATTTAGTTGATCTCTTCCAACTCTGTCTGGTTCATTTAATAAGTCATAACCAGCTACTGTTGGATTGCCCTTGTAACGATTAGCTATGCCTTGCCATAAAGTTACTGTTCTATCCTGGTATTGAGTGTTCTTCCAAAGTTGTGGATCTGAATTTGCCTCTCCACAGTTATCAAAAGTGTTTTGTCCTCCAAAAGTTCCGTGAAGATCAAGCAACACATATATTCCTCTAGTTGAACATTCATTTACAAGCCAATCTAGCTTACTCCATGGATCTGACTTCCAATTACCATACTTGTCCATCAAATCAAGGTAGTATATCGGAACACGAACAAAATTCATGCCCATATTCTTTATGTTATCTAAGTCACCAGTATTTAACCATGCATTTTGATAAGTATTAATTAAGCTTTCTTTAGTAGCTTCACCAAATCTGTTTGTCAAAGTTTCACGTAATGTCCATTCATCTGTAACGCCTATTGGAGACATCCAACCTTCTTGTAATAGCCATCCGCCTAGATTTGTACCACGAAGATTTACTATTGAGCCTGTTCCCTTGTTATCTCTTATTACTGTTCCGCTAGTCTTTAAGAAACCTGTACTTCCGATAGTAGCAGCCTTTGTTTTTACTGTTGAAGTAACCATAGTTCCTAAAAGCATCAAGGCAGCAATTGCAACTGATAATCCCTTACTTTTTCTTAACATATTAATTTACCTCCCGTTATTCAAATAATTATTTAGGGTTATCTAAAAATTGTTTACAAATGTCGTCTTCTCTTGATGTTATTCAAAGTTATCATTCAAATCAAAATCCTTGTGACTTATTTAGCATAATCCCCTCCCTTATAACAAACATACTCGTTTTTTCATTGCACAAAAAGCTTTTCGGTAACACATATTTTTTATTATAGTTTCATATGTATAAATTTTAATATTTCCCCATTTATTAATCAAGTATCCAAAATTATAAAATGGGGTTAATTTTTCGATTTTTTTCAATGTGATTAATATACTTACTTTAAATTTTTATAATTACTGAAAGAAATTTAACAATACAGTACATATTTTTGTCGAAGTATTGAATTTATTATTAGTTCTGTCTTCTACTCTAAATATAGTATCGTTGGTTGAATTATTTACGTTGTTCATAAAAGGTCGCCGAAATATTCTTCTTAAGTGAGCCATTTTGAACATTTTTCTTTACATTAAAAAAGCTACGGAAACTTCAATTTCCATAGCTTTTTTAAATTATATTTACTTACTTAAATCTAATATCATTTGCCTATCCTTCATAAAGAAACCATCTTCATACTTATTATAGACTAAATAATATTCTTCATCTTTATTAAGATTAAATTCATAGTCTAAAGTATTGTTTATATTGCTAGCTTTCTGATAATAATCCCATGAAGCAACATTTCTTATTTTGAAAGCTGTACTATCAAATAAATCATTATTGGATTGATACTTTTTCATTGATTTTGGAATTATAACGAAAGGTTCTAATGCTCTTCTCGCTATAAAATCTCCTTTGAAAGTTACATTTATTTTTAATTTATTATCTTGCTGCTTTATAGAATTTATAGTAAAGTTCATATCTTTACCTTGTTTTAACTCTAGTGGTGTCTTTATTTCTTTTAAACTTATAAATTGATCATCTTTATATACTATATTGTTCCTAGTATTCAACTTTAAGTTTATTGGTGTTATAATAATTTTTTTTGGTATTTCTTTTACCGGATTAAAGGTCCAAACTTCTTTTCCATTATCTGCTCTTCCACCTGTCATCCCTAAAGCATTACCTTTTTCATCACATATATATAATCCTCTAAAACTAATTTCTTCGTCAATCTGCTCAAGCTTTTCTTTTAGTGTGCCATCCTTTAATGATGTATAATAGTCTGCATTAAATTTTGTATCATAATTTGCCAAAATCTTAGTCTCTACCGGTGTAAATACCACTCTATCTATAGAAAAATTATATCCATCTATATTAGTTTTATAATTTACATCAAATATCTTAGAATTAGCTTTTAACAACTCTTTTGAAACCTTAAAGTTGAAATCCCAATTTCCTTCAGCAAATTTATAATTTTGCGTATGGATTTCGTTTATACACCAGTCTATATTAACAACATCATCTAACTTTAAATCAGAGATATCATAACTTGTTATTACTGCATATTTTTCTAGTTTATCATCTTCCTTAGATATCTTGGTTTCATCACCACCTATTCTTTCAGAATAAGTCTTTTCTAATATCTCCTTTCCATTTATCTTTAGACTATTCTTTCTAAGCTGTACTCCCCATTGAAGCTTCTTATCACTAGTCACTGTATAAATAAATTTCAAGCTGGATTCATCATATATAACTCCTTGCAGAGCTACCTCTATACCATCATAGGTTTTGCTCATATTTATTTCAGTAGCATTGGTAATGTAGTTATCATTAAATGAGTAAATATTTTTAAGATGCTGAGAAAGCTCCTTTAAAGGAGGTATATTATCAGCTAATGCTGGTGTAACCACAACTGTTGTCAAAACTAAAAATGCTAAGGATGCTGCGATGATTGCATTTCTTTTCTTATTCGTTTTTCTTTTCTTTATTTCATCTATCTTATCAGTCTTAATAATCTCATATGCTTTACCTAACTTTATATTAATTGAGTCTGGAATTTTTAATTCTTCTTCTTTGCTAAGCTCTTTTTCCATAATTCTATTAAATAATTTTTCTTCCATTACTCCTGTACCTCCTTTAATAACTGAAATAGCTTATTTCTGGCCCTTGATAGTCTAGACTTAACTGTACCTTCTGAAATATCAAGACACTTGGATATTTCCTTAACACTTAAGTCTTCATAATAATAAAGAAGTATTGGTTCTCTAAATTTAAGTTCTAACTTCTTCACCGCCTGCAGCACAGGTTGTTTATCAAAATTATAATCATCTATATAGCTCTCTTCTTTATGAAATACTTTATCTAAGAACAGAACCTTTTTTCTGCTTCTCAATATGTTATTACATTCATTAACCATTATCTTTATAAGCCAAGTCTTAAAGCTATGAAGATTTTTGAGATTCTTCAAGCTTTTATAAGCTTTGAGCACAGTTTCTTGCATAGCATCACCGATATCATCATCACTATCCAAAATCGTTCTTCCCATTCTATATAGATCTACTTTATATTTTTCCATGATGCTTATAAAAGCCTCTTTGTCTCCTTCTTTAGCTAATATTACATTGTTTTCAATATCTGATTGATAATCGTCATCCGGTTCAAACATCCCATCACTTACCTCTTCAAAATACATATAAATTCTCCTCTTTATTTTTGAATGAGCATTTGTATAATACTGTGGATGTACCCCTTCGTAATAAAACTTATTATTTTAAAATTCTCTCACCAGAAACCGTGAGAGTTTTTAAAATAGATTTCGGTTCGAAGCGGTACATCTAAAAAGCGCTTTTTAATTTAATACACATCTATAAGACGTTCGATTTAGACTTTAGGTTCCCAAAAATAAATTTTTTTTGCGAAAACTCATTAATGCATCGGATGTATAACCACTTAATTTCAACACGGTGCTTTAACATCTAAAATATATTTTCTATTATTTGGTACAAATATCCTTGTATTAGAATAGTGTATAATGAAATAATTCTATTTTGGAGAGATTATATTGGGATATTACGTTAAGACAGATGATGATGTAAAGATATATGTAGAAGATATTAATACAAAGGGTGATAAAACTATATTATTTATTCATGGATGGCCAGCAAATCATAATTTGTTTGAATATCAATTTGATGAATTACCTAAGCTTGGATATAGATGTATAGGCATTGACATAAGAGGCTTCGGACAATCAGATAAGCCTGCTGAAGGCTATGACTACGATCGATTAGCTGATGATGTTAGATGTGTTGTTAATGCCATAAAGCTAAAGGACTTTACCCTTGGAGGTCATTCTGTAGGGGGAGCAATAGCTATTAAATACATGTGTCGCCATAAAGGTTATGGCGTATCTAAGCTTGCTCTATTTGCAGCAGCAGCGCCTAGCTTAACTAGAAGACCTGAATTCCCTGCTGGCGTTAGTAAAGAAGATGTAACAGATCTTATTGACCAAACATATGTAGATAGACCAAAAATGCTCGGAACCTTTGGTGAAATGTTCTTTTTCCAAAACATAACTAAGCCATTTTCCCAGTGGTTCTTCAACCTTGGGCTAGCGGCCTCTGGAATAGCTACAGCAGCAGTTGCTACTTCCTTTAGGGATGAAGAGTTATTTTCTGATATAAAAAAAATTGAAGTACCAACTCTAATTCTCCATGGAATCCATGATAAGGTTTGTCTTTTCCCTCTTGCGGTTGCATTAAACCAAGGAATCAAAGATTCTAAACTAGTACCTTTTGAAAATAGCGGACATGGTCTATTTTATGAAGAAAAAGATAAATTTAATAAAGAATTAGTAAATTTCATAGAAGATTAAAATAAAAATGCCAGTTCAAAAGCAAAGCTTTCAATACTGGCATTTTTATTTATAGTAAAATTTCATCAAAATATAATATGCAGATAAATTATAATATAGTTAAAAGATCATCTCCATGCTCAACAGTAACATTATCAGTCTTAAGTACTTCTAGATATTTATGAGAGTTTGTTACTATTACGGGAGTAACTACATCATAACCTTCTCTTTTTATTGAATCATAATCAAAACTTATAAGCTTATCACCAGCTTCTATTATATCTCCTGTACTTGCAAAAGCTTCAAAATACTTGCCCTCTAAATGTACAGTATCAATGCCAATATGTATCAATATCTCAATCCCTTCATCAGAGGTTATGGATATTGCATGCTTTGTAGGGAATAGCATCGTTATTCTGCCGTTTACAGGAGAATAAACTATCCCTTCAACTGGATTAATTGCTATACCTTTGCCCATAATCTCATCTGCAAAGGTGTCATCATTGACTTTTGATAAGTCTATAACTTCTCCTTTAATAGGGCTTTTTACAGATATCTTTCTAGTTAATGAATCCTGATTCTTTACTACTGGCTTTTCTTGTTCATGTGTATCTACACTTTCACATCTTACCTTTTCTTGCTGCTGTATTTCTTCAAAGCCCATTACTAAAGTTAATACAAAAGCTACTACAAATGCGATTATACATACTATTATTGCATTGATAAAGTTAGCTCTTGTTCCTAAGAAAACCGGTATTGCAGCAAGGCCTGGCGATGCAAGAGTGTACGACTTTAATCCTGTTACTGCCGCATAAAATCCTCCACAAGCGCCTCCTATTAACACTGCTACAAAAGGCCTCTTATATCTTAAGTTGACTCCATACATAGCTGGTTCTGTTATTCCAAAAACTGCAGTAATTCCAGATGAACTTGCCAACTGCTTAAGTTCTTTATTTTTTGTCTTTATAGCTACAGCTAGAGCTGCGCCTCCTTGAGCAATATTTGAAGCGAGCATAGCTGGCACTATAAGGGATTCAAACCCAAATTTATTTATTGCTTCCATAGCTATAGGAACTACACTATAGTGCATTCCAGTCATAACCAAAAGCGGCATAGTTCCTGACAATAAAGTCAAAACCAGCCAGCCTGCTTTAGCATTAGAATAATTTATAACATTACTTAATAAATCACCTATTACTGTTCCTAACGGCCCTATGACAATCAATGCTAGCGGAGCTGAAACTAATAAAACTAACAATGGCTTAGTAAAAAATTTAATAGACTTTGGTGAAACTCTATCAGCAATTTTCTCGATATAAGACATCACCCAAACTATTAAAATAATAGGTATTACTGAAGATGAGTATTTTGCTAAAGTAATAGGAATACCTAAAAAACTTACATCCTTTCCTGCTTGAACTAAAGCAGAAAAATCTGGATGTAAAAGTACTGCTCCTAAACTCATCGCTAAAAAAGGATTACATTTAAACTTAATTGCTGAGGTATATGCTAAAAATATAGGTAGAAAATAAAAACCAGCATCACCTATAAAATTTAAAACATAATAGGTTTCACTTGATTTAGATAATATATTAAAAGCGGTAAGTAAAGCCAACACTGCCTTCAACATACCAGCTCCAGTTATTGCAGGTAATATCGGAGTAAATACTCCTGAAATAGTATCTAATATGGCAGTGCCTGGAGATCTTATTTCTTTATCTTCACTTAAATCTTCTTCAGCAAAATTTCCTATCTTCCTTATTTCATTGCATATACGTGCTACATCTGTTCCAATTATTATCTGATACTGTCCACCTTTATTTACCGCTCCCATAATCTCCTTATTTGTGTTTATGCCTTCTATATCAACATTTTTAATATTTTTTAGCTTAAATCTCAATCTGGTAGCACAATTAGTTACACTTTTTACGTTTGATATACCACCAACCTTTTCTAATATATCTTTTGCAAACTCATTATAATTCATTGTTTTTTCCTTTCTTACAACTTCCATCAAATATTAAAGTAAAGACCTAAACTAATTATAGTAAAGTTATATTTCACTATAATTAACTTAGGCCTAGCTCACTTAATACTTGATTGTTACTTTCCTTCTCTTTGAGTTACTCTGTTTATATGTAGCATAAAATAAAGCATTTCATCGTTTGTAATAAGTACGTCAAATTTCTTCTTTATATAATTCCTAACCTTTAGAGCACATTCATGGGCTTCAGGATATTTCTCTTTTATCTGTTCATATAAAAAGTCTTCATCACTTCCTGAAAGCTCTTTCGCTAAAAGTCTTTTTGCAAAATATCTTATATGTGTAACAAATCTGCTATAATTTAAACTTGACTCATCTATAGTTAAATTATAGTGGAATTTAACTATTTTAAGTACGTCTTCAACCATTTCTGTAACTATGATAGTCTGTTTAATATCTTCTCCACCTTGTTGTGCATTTACAAAATGTAATGCTATAAATCCAGCCTCATCCTCAGGAAGTAATATACCTTCATAATATTGTATAAGCTTTAATGATTTCAATGCTGCTGCAAATTCTTTCTTATAAAACTTTTTGATTTCCCAAAGTAGAGCATTCTTCATATTTATGCCTTGCTTATTTCTACTTAAGGCATAATTAATATGGTCTGCTAAAGCAATATAAATACTCTCATTAAGATTTACTCCTAAATCTGTTTGTGCTTCCTCAATTATTTTATTAGTCAATTCAAGATGATTTACAGGAACTTCTTTAATTAATTCTATAAATTTATTAGAGAGTTCAGGTGAATTAAGAACAAAGGTCTTTTCTACTTTTTCCAAGCCTATATCATCACCAGGTTTCTTCTGAAATGCTACGCCACGTCCTAAAAGCACCATTTCTAGCAGATTTTCATCCTCAGCTAACAAAATATTATTGTTAAATACCTTCTTTACTTTCATCCCTAGCCCCCTTTTCTTTTTGTACATCGTATCACATTTTTATTTGTAAAATAAAAAACCTAAATTAATATAAAAACGCAAAGCCACCTTGTGTTTTTATATTAATTTAGGTCTTGCCTGCTAACCAGTTACAATCCTATTAAATCATATTACATTGAAATTATATTATAGCTTGTAAACCTTGTCAATATATTACTTTTTCACGCTAATATATATTTTCAATAATATAGTTAATATAATACACAAAGACAGTTCATTTGTTCATATTATCACATGCGCTCTAGCTTTAATCATTAATTTATAAGTACCTATATTCTTCAAATATCAATATTTTCAAATATATATAAATTAAACTCTCAAATACGAACCTTATTATTTACTCTTTTTAATCAAGCTTGTGCCTAACATTTTATCAACAAGCTCCAAGTAATCCCCTTCATACTGTATACTATTGTTACAAATCAGCAAAGCAATACCATGAACCATACTCCACATAGCCAATATTGCTCCAATTTGCTGTTCTTTATCAAACCCATTTTCAGCAAGATATTTTTGTGCAACATTTTTGAACACTTCAAAAGAAGTTTCTTCATGTCCTATAAACTCATTGTTCTCAATTATAATACCCTTATCATTATTAGAGAGAAACATGAATTTTAGATATTCGGGGTTTTCTACCATAAACTGCACATAAGCCTTTCCAATCTCTATAACTTGAATTTTAGGCTCAGCTTCACTGTAACTTACTGCTTCCTTAAGTTTCAAATTAAAGCTATTCCATACTTGATCGTTTATAGCTTCTATTAGCTCATCTTTATCCTTGAAATGTTTATAAGGTGCTGCATGACTTACTCCACACATGGCAGCAACTTTTCTTAAGGAAAATTCCTTTATTCCAACTTCATTAAGAAGTAATAATCCATTTTTTATAAGGGCTTCTTTTAGATCCTTATGATGATATGTTTCTTTATTCATTATTTCCTCCCAGCTCTTGAAGTATGTGCTTTCAAAAACATGCTAACCTTTTGATAATTTTATTATATTCCAATCTGATCAACATATTGTAAGTATATCATTTGATGTTTTCATTGTAAACTTACAATCCTATAGATAAATTACAAGTAACACCAGTGAATCCTTTCTTATATAATACAGTGAATAAGTAATATTAAAGGATGTCTTACTTTGGTTATCACTCCAGATATAAATGTATTACCTTGTATAGTAAAAAATGGAATCAAGTATTTTGAGTTAATTGCTGAACCAGTTAAACAAGAGTTGCTTGCTAATCTTTTTATTAATGCATGGGGATATAATGGAAGTACTCCTGGACCTACCATTTTAGTTTATCCAGGTGACACAGTTAACATCAGAGTTTATAATACTCTCCCAGAACCAACCAGCGTTCATTGGCATGGCCTAGATGTCCCTAACAATATGGATGGAGTCCCTGATGTTGAGCCAACTCCAAAAATACAGCCTGGTAGCTATTTTGATTATAGATTTAAGATAGTTAATCCTCCTGGAACTCACATGTATCATACTCATGTGAACACCAGTCGCCAGGAAATGATGGGATTATGTGGGGGGTTCATAATTTTAGACCCTAAGCAAAAGTCCAATATAGACTATGATTATTTTATTATGCTTCAAGAGTTTCACTTAATTGGCCTTGGAATAGGTGAAATTAGACCAGGTATATATGATATTGACCCCATGTCTCATGAATTCAATTTTTTTACAATGAACGGTCGTTCCTTCCCTTTTACAACATCAATGAGTACAAGTTTAAACAGCATAGTTCGAATAAGACTTGGAAATATTTCTATGAACGCTCATCCAATACATCTTCACGGCCATCAATTTTTAGTTATCGCATCTGATGGCAATAGTATGAGTTATAATAATTATCTCTTAAAAAATACAATCAATGTTGCAACTGGCGAAACATGGGATGTAATGTTTAAGTCTGATAACCCTGGTATTTGGCCATTCCACTGTCACATTGCCCACCACATGTCTAATAATATGACAGAACCAACTGGTGGAATGTTTACCACAATTAAATATGAATAGAAACTATCAAAGCGGACTTTGACCACTTAATTTATTATTTCACCAAACTAAAATAAAGTTAGAACTAATTAATAATCTAACTTTATTTTTTATTTTAAAATACTTTTTGTCAGCGATATTTTTGTATCATTTTACAAAGTTTTAAAATAATTTAATGAAACATTGATAGCTGTAAACGTTAATACTATAATTTCCATATATAGATTTTTAAAAGGAGATTTTTATATGAGTCAATTCGAAAAGCTTACTCCACTATTAAAAAGTTTTATAGAAAAAGGTCCTGCCGGATGTTCCTTGTCAGTGTTTCAAAACAGAAGTCAGAAATATAGCAATTTTGTAGGATTTTCAGATTTAGAAAATAAAACACCTATAACAGAAGATAGTATATACAGAATTTACTCAATGACAAAAGTTGTTACCTGTGTTGCTGCACTTATTTTATATGAAAAAGGTCTTTTTCTTCTTAATGATCCCATAGAAGAATATCTTCCTGAGTTCAAAAATTCTTTAGTACATAGATATACTCCATATGGAGCTTTATATACTTCACTTGCATCAAAACCAATAACCATAAAAGATCTTTTTACTATGTCTTCTGGCTTAACTTATGCAGGAGATAACATAGAAACTGCACGCTACATTTCAAAAATAGAAAAGGGGTTCGCTCATAAATCTTCTTTTGGCGAAAAATATACTATTAGAGATTTTTCAAAAGCAATTGCAACCGTACCACTAGCTTTTGATCCTGGAACCCATTGGCAATATGGTTATAGCCATGATATTCTTGGTGCCTTAATAGAAGTTGTATCAAACAAAAGTTTAAGTCAATTTTTTAAGGATGAAATCTTCGATCCTCTAGAAATGAAAGATACTTTTTTTAGGATTCCAGAAGATAAACTTCATAGATTATGTAATCTTTACAACCGTTCTGAAGATGGAATATTAACCAAAATCACAAATATGGATGCAAATTATAAACCTGACGCTATTTTTGAAAGTGGTGGTGCAGGTCTATTGTCTACTCTCAGCGACTACAGCCGTTTTGCTCAGATGCTTGCCAATGAAGGTGAGTTAAATGGTGTTAAAATACTTAGTGCTAAAACCGTTGAACTTATGTCTATAAATCATCTCAGCCAAGAACAACTATTAGATTTTGATTGGCCTTATCAATCTGGTTATGGGTATGGCCTTGGAGTAAGAGTAATGATAGACAAAGCAAAAGCTGGTTCAAACAGTTCCTTAGGAGAATTTGGTTGGTGCGGGATGGCCGGTACTTGGGTCATGATAGACCCTAAAGAAAAACTCTCAGCTGTTTACATGCAGCAGATGTTCCCTAACTTCGAAGCATACCATCAACCAAGACTTAGGAATGTTATATACGGTTCACTCTAATCAGTGTCATCTATTAATTTATCTATACATCATAACTGCACCAATACAGTAACGAACTTTAACAATTGAAATGTCCTTATTTATATAATAAACTTAGCTTGTAAACTATCATAATAAATAAAGTTTATATATCGAAGGAGGGCATGATGTTTTTTAAAGTTATAAGTATAATAGCAGCAATTTTAACAACCGTTTCCTTTGTTCCTCAAGCAGTAAAGACAATTAAAACAAAAGATACTTCAGGCATATCTTTCGTTATGTATCTTCTTTTTACAGTTGGTGTATTTTGTTGGTTAATCTATGGTACATACATAAAAGATATTGCTATAATATCAGCAAATGCAGTAACCTTGATTTTAGCATCAATTATATTAAAATGTAAATTTGATAATGTTCGAAAATTTAATGAAAGTTAATATTTTGATTTCCCTTTATTTAAATATATAATGAAAATAAGAAGATAGCTAAACTGACCTTTAGCTATTTTTTTATGATGTTATGCAAAGAAATCACCGAAGAAAATTTCAGTGATTTCTTATTTATCTATCCAATATAATTATTGATGATTCTTAATAATATTTAAATAACTTACGCTGAAGTTACCTCAACCTTTCTTTGAATTACTACTCGATTTTTCCACTTTCCTCTTACAAATCTAATGAAATATAATATTCCCCTAACTACCCAATCTATAAACATTCCCATCCATACACCTGCAAGTCCAAAGTGTAAGGTTACTCCTATAAAGTATCCCATAGTAACCCTAAAAACCCACATACCTATAAATGAAGTAACCATTGTATATTTACCATCTCCTGCACCTTTTAATCCGGATGGTAATACAAAAGCAATTGCCCAAACTGGAGTAAATATAGAATATAGTCTGCACACATTCGCACTCAGATTAACTATTTCTTGATCAGTCGTATAAAGTGAAGGAAGTATTCTTGAAAAAGGTAAAACTGCCAGTGCCATAATTATTAAAGCAACAGTTGCAAGTTTAGTTATATAAGCTAGAGTTTTTTCAGCTTCCTTACTATCCCCTCTTCCCATGTATTGACCTACTAATGCTGTAGCAGTAACGCATAAAGCATTTCCAGGTATGTTAATCATCCCACCTATAGAGTTAGTTATAGAATTGGCTGCTATAGCTGCAGTTCCCATGTTAACAATATATATTTGAGTTATTAGCTTGCCTCCGTTAAATACCAAAGACTCAACACTAGCAGGAAGTCCTACAGAAAATATTGGAGCAAGCAGGCCTTTATCAGGTTTGAATTTTTTTATTTCTGTTAACTTAATTATCTTTGATCCTCTTAGTAAAACACTTAATACAAGCAATGCACCAATTATTCTAGCCAATGCTATACCTATTGCAGCTCCTGTAACCCCTAATTTTACAATATTTATAAATGCAAAAGTAAAAGTTACATTCATAATATTCATAAAAATAGTTATTTTCATAGGTGTTTTGGTATCTCCTGCTCCTCTAAGGATACCATTACAGATTAGATCTATGGTTATAAATGGATAAGTTAAAAGGGTTATAGATAAGTACTTATCCGTTGAGTTCATAACCTCATAGTCTACAGATCCAAAAAGAAGCTTTATTAGCGGTTCTTTCAATATAAACATTAAAAGTGTAATTATTAGTGTTATAAATACCCCAGAATACAGTGCTTGCTTCATTGATGCATTTGCTTTTTTAACATTTCCTTGACCTATGAATTGAGCTACTACAACCATTCCACCAATTGCCAGTGCTGAAAAAAAAGCTATAAAGATATTATTTACTGAATCTACCATACCAATTGCTGAAACAGCTTCTTTTCCTATATGACCTGCCATCATAGTGTTTACCATTCCCATAGACATTACAAACAATTGCTCTGCAAGAATTGGCAGCGTCATAGTGATGATATTTTTACGGATAAACTTCATTTTACCACCTACGTATAAGACTACTGTACGAAATATAGACAATAAATACTTATACTTATTTATAAGACTCTACTTATAAATATTTATTACCCAATCGCCAAGTTCCTATTACGCCTTTCTTAATAGTATTATAACTCTTACTGTCAAGATAAGAATACTTTTCATATTACTTTTTATTAAAACTGTATTAGAGCAGTTTTAATACTTTCTTATACACAAACTTAATTCATACTTACTGAAAAGTTATAGCCTTAAGGTATTTAACCTATACATTAATTGTTGAGCTAAAGCTTCCCAACAAATAAAGTGACCTGATTTTATTAAAATCAAGTCACTTTATCCTCATATTTATCTTTTTACACTAAAACTTTCAATTACCACCCACTATTTCCTGTTCCTTTACTCAATGTAAAAGTTCCTGTAGCATCATTCTTCAACGGAGATCCTGCCGAGCTAGCTACAGATACATTACTAAGAGTTGCAGAACCTTTTGTTCCAGCTTTAACCCATATTCCATCTGTACCAGAACCATTAATTTTTATATTACTTAATGTTGCATTATTTATTGGTGCTGGATTTGGATAGTTATAAGTTTCACTTTGGAATACTAAACCTGCGTAGGTTGAATCATTTATATCTATATTATTTATATTTATACCATTCAAAGGTGAATCAACAGCATAAATCCATAACGCTCCAAATTGGATTCCCCCCCAGAAAGCTCCGCCACAGCGAGTCAATGTAACTCTTTGTACTGTTGTAGTCCCACTAAATGGTACTGGTTTAAAGCATGAACTTATATTTACGCCTGCATAAGTTAAAGTATCTGCTGCTGTACAGTCTTCGATTGTGTTATTTGCGCCACCATAAATTGCATAAGCATTTGCTCTCCAAGTCAATTGCACTGAGCAATGTTTTATTATATTATTTTGGCATGGTGCACTGCTCATATCAGTTGCTGACCAAATTGCAAAAGAATCATCACCTGTCGTTCTAGCAGTACAATTTTCAACTGTAGAATTATTTGTGCTATTGCATAAATTAATTCCATCTGCAAAAGTATCTCTTATTCTCCAACCATAAATATGGATTCCACTTGCTGTATTTGGTGATCCACACCAGAAACCACAGTTCGCATGTTCAATCCATATATTTCCGAACTCTGCTCCTGTTCCAGGAGTATTACAAAAAGCTTTTCCACCTGTATCACGAATAGTACCTTCTCCAAATAAAGCTAGATCATATACTTTGAAATTATTAGCGCCATTTAAATTAAACCCTAAATTGCCCCAATCAGTTTGTTCTGTACTAGGACAATAAAGCTTAGAGTACCACATACCTGCTCCTTGAATTGTGATATTAGATTGAGCAATTATCTTATTTGTTTGATAAAAAGTACCTTCTGGAATCCAAACTCCAGTACCTTTTCCTTGAGCGACTGCATTCATACATTGTACTATCGCATTTGAACAATCTTGGGTGCTTCCAGCAACAGCACCATAATCTGCTATTGAAAGGTATCCAGCAGGCTTTGTCTTTGGAGCTACTTGCTCTAAGTCAATAAAATCTATTCCATAGTATGCTGCTGTATCTCCTGAATCTACTTGAAGCCTCACCTTTGCTCCTTGAGGTATATCACCAGTTAAAGCTTGAGCTTCATCATATATACGTCTTGGTGTACCACTACTTGGATTATTGTTTGGTTGACCTTCATCTCCATAAAGCCAGCTATTTTTAGAAGTTAGATTTATCTTTTGTCTGAATGACCCATTCACATAAAGACTTATTGTTGCATTTGTTCCACCACCAGTTGTTGAGTCTGGTATACAATTTCTTACAACAATTGAATTAGCTTGTTTTGTTGTAGTCCATTCAACATATTTTCCTTGACCTACAAGCTTTACAGCCTTACGACCTGAAGCTTCTCCGGCAAGATCTCCTACATTTCTATTAGGTCCTACTACTGTTCCGTTCGTAACACCATTTTCAGCTTCGTATTCAATCCAAGGAATTTGAGCCCCACGATCTGTTGAAACTTGACCAATTGTTAAACTGCTATTTAGGGTATTATTACTTTCATTTGATTCTGCTATAAGATTTACATCATCTATATAAGCTTGTACTGTATGCGTTCCATTAGTGGCTGTCCAAGATATTTTCCCACCATTAGGACCATTATTGCAAGTTAAAGTAGCAGTTCCTCCTGCCGGTATTGATGCCGTATAATTATCACACCAATTAACTTGAACCCCATCTACAAGTATGCTAAGCCCATGCTTAACACCTGCTGGAGTTGCTGCTGTCCCTTGGTTCTTAATTACTGCACTAAAGGTAACTTCATTTCCAGTAGAAGGATTTGCTGGATTCCAGGTTATATTAGTTACAACTAAATCAGGAGTTCCTGTTGTAGCGCCTGCACCATATACTTCAAATTCAGCTACTTGTCCTCCTGTTGCTCCAGAATTAACTGTAATACTAACTCTTACATATCTTGCTGTTGTACTAGAAAAGGTGATTGTAGCAGTATTGCCAGATGCAGGATCAAATGTATATACAACTGATGCAACTGCAGTAGAATAACTACTATTATCAGTACTAGTAAGAACTGATAAGGTTTGAGTTCTTTTCCCCCAATCTGTTGATGGATTAAGCTTAAGCACTATTTTATTGACACTTTGTGCACTTCCAAGATCTACTGTAAGTGCGTTTGGATACGAACCAGAGGCCCCCTCCCAATAAGTTCCCGTATTACCATCATTCGCATTAGAAGCAATATAATTTTGTGTGTAATTATTTGCTACTATTGTTTTTCCAAGCGCTAAATTTCCAGTATCAGCGTGAACCTCCACTGAATGTAGTACTATTTGAGTTAGCAACATCACTAGCGCTATAAAGCAGCAGCTAACCCTTTTTAAATCTTTTCTCATTTACTTCCCCCCATTCTTAAATTTTCACAATAATGACTCATACTTGTAAGAACTATTTTATATTTCCTCACATCCACAAACATTTAATAGCTCTTTCTTTCGTATCTTATTTATTCTTTGGTTTTCCAAAGATTATTTTTTTCTTACTCTAAAATTTAGTTATCTACAGATTTTCTTTTGTTATAACTATAAAGAATAAAAAAAGGATTTCACTTTTGTTAAGGATTTTCCGCCATAAAATATGCTTCAATACTTACATTTCAATTAACTTTAGTTGTAATTTTATGTTTATATTTCCACACATATTTCATTCTAGTATACTTTGCAATATATCAAAAGTGTATAACAATGCTAAAAGGTTTAAAAAAATGCTAATTTATAAAAGACAATATACTTTATCTGTTTTTCAAGCTCAGAATCACCTTCTAAATATCGCACTTCAATTTCAATAATTTTTATTATTTGACATTTATTTTTATTCGCACATATATATTAGGTAATATAAATATGTTATAATATGTCATATAACAACTATATAGGGGGTGAGCTATATGATTAGTTTACTGTTTGTAAATGCTACCATTCTTATTAGCTTTATTTTTCTAGGAAATCAGTTATTTCAAAATAAAAATATAAACTTAACAACTCATGTGTCCATAAAAGACAAGCTGTTGTTAGGCTTCATAACAGGTTTAGCAGGATGTGTATTAATCTTTTATAGCATTACTATATCAGATAGCATACACCTAGATTTTAGAATAATCGCTATGATCATCGCTTCAATTTATGGAGGTTTTTTATCTAACCTTGTAACTACAACCTTGATTGTTATATTTAGAATTGGTTATTATGGAGTAAATGAAGCTTCTATTATAGGCTCCTTAGGCTTAATTGTTTTGTTATTAGCGTATAGCATTATATGTAGCTTTAAGACAAAATTCAAAATGAAATTTATTCAAATGTTTTTGTTTAATTTACTATATGGTATCATAGTTTTTTCAATACTTATCTCAAAACACACGCTCCTTATAGAGGTATTGAAGAACTATATATTTGGTAACACAATTGTTTGTGCTTTGGTATATTACATTTTAAACTATATAAGAAGGCTTAATGATCTTAATCGAAAACTAAAATATGAATCTACTAAGGATTTTCTTACTGGTCTTAATAATGTAAGATCCTTTGACAATATGTTAAATATTCTATTGCATAACACTGTCGAAAAGAATGAACATTTATCAATACTTATGCTAGATATAGATTTTTTTAAAAAAGTAAATGATACCTATGGCCATTCATCTGGTGATTTGGTTTTGAAACAGTTTAGTGATATCCTAACCAATTCATGCAGAAGTTTCGATATAGTTTCTAGAAATGGTGGCGAAGAGTTCACCGCAATCTTATTAGATTGTAATTGTAAACATGCAACAGAAATTGCAGAACGTATCAGAAAGAATGTAGAAGAAGCTCTATTTACAATTGAAGGCAATAAACAAATTCATGTAACAGTTTCTATAGGAGTAGCTTCTTATCCTGATTCAGTACTTAATATTAATAATATTTTGCATTCAGCTGATGATGCTTTATATCTTGCAAAACGTACAGGTAGAAATAAAGTTTGCTAGATATAACAAAAAAGGACCATGCACATAAAGGAGCTTTCACCTTTGTTTGCATGGTCTATAATTTTATATTAGTATTATATTTAATTTACTTTAATCCTTTTAAATATATATAGCTTTAATTACAGCTAGGAACTCGTCCATAATATATTAATCATTGAGTTCCGCACTTTCAAACATTTTCTTACTTCTAACTATAAATACTAATCCAATTATCGCAAATATCCCTAGCAATACTTCTATAGCAGCAACACTAGTTATAATCTTCGATTGATATAAAGCTGGTGCAAGATCAACTAAAGCATGTAATAAAATAGCTATTAGAAGGTATATATTCTTTCTTTGTCTTATTCCATATAAAACTACGAAAGTAAGCGCTATTTGAATTATAAATGCAAATACTCTCTCAGCACCACCAAGTGCTACCCCTGAAACAGTTGCATTTACTACAGAGTTCTTTACTGTATCTACAATCGATGAACTCTGACCTTTTAGTAATACCCCTAGGGTACCTGAATTTACAGCAAGTGCTATCACTAATGAATTTACCATGCTCAATCCGCCTATCAATATTGCCTCTATTCCTCCATGGCCTATTGCATAGCCTATACCATCTTTCCACTTTCTATTTCTTTTAAGCAAAGTCTTAAACATTACGAATCTTCCAACTTCTTCAAAAACTCCAGCAGCAAGCGCTCCATAGAGACCAAAGCCTAATGTCCCAACTGTTAATATTTTTGAAGATATCACTGCCTTATGCATTAACTGTTCTAGTACTAGGCTAAATAACACAAAACCTAATATTCCTGTGAAAGTGGTTTTTATAGAAAAATGTTCTTTTACCTTAAAGAAAATCAATGTTCCTATTGGAACTACGAAACATAAAACCATAACAACAACTAAACATATAATCACACTATTACTTACCATTCTATTTACCCCTTACTTTAAAATTGATTAAGAAAATATTAAAGGAAATATAGACATTGCTAGTATCAAAATCAACAATCCCACTGAGATTACAATAGCAATTTTATTACCAAAATTTAAGGTCCAGCCAACTCCAAAGCGTTTTTCTACGAAAAGTGAAGGATCATTTGGGTTATAGTATATTGATCCAAGCTTCCAAAATATATCATCATCTATATTACTAACCGTATTATCTACCTCTTCATTAGTTGAAGTTTTTAAATTACTTCCTCCTTGGCCAAGTTTAAAGGTTAAAAATGTAGGTACAAAAATTATCAATACAAAGACAGCTATCAGCACTGGAGTTATCTTTCCTAAATTAACTGAAATTATATTTAATGAATTTAAATTAAATAATGTTATTAAACTAGAAAGCAATACAGTTAATGAAAATATCATGATTGAATTAAATCTCTTAAATTTATATAATTTTTGTGATGAAGACATAGGCTGAGCTGCATCAATTTTGTTTTTACTAATTGCAATAGAGTAGTTAACAAAGGCTAATATGCCTACTAATATTACTGTCATCATCCCATTTGTTATTACTGCCCCTACAGATTTCTCGATGAAGTTATCTGCTACTCCATATATATTCCAGTGGATTCCTATTTTAGAAGGAAGCTCATCATATTTCATCAATGGTAATATAAGATTAGAAATAGCTATTATTGCAGGTATAATAAACCAATATGATGATAGCACTGCAGTATTTCTCAACTTTCGTGACATTTCTGTATTTACATAAACCACCTGCTTTTTATTTGCTAGCAAGTTGTTTTGAGCTTTATACACTTTAACTCTATTATTAGCTTTTAAAAATATCAAAAAATAGCCAAAAATTACAATAAAAATTACTGCTATTAAAGTTACTGGATTAGTAAAAATAATATTCTGAACTATAAAATATAGAACAGCCATAACTGCTGTAAAAATGGTGATGTTCACATAATAGCTTTGGGTAGCTGCTTCAATCTCCTTATCTTTTGTTCTATCTAGTGGTATTACAATACCAAATATTATATCCTTTCTAGTCATTTTAGGAGTAAGCAAAAATGTAATATATAACAATCCTACAATTAAAGCAGACATCAAATTCATAATAAATAAATCATTCATAAACAAACCTCCTTAAGGTTCACTTTTCATACTCATAATATAATTTTTTACATTCATTAATAAAATCTTCTTTAGAAACTCCAAAACAATGAGCTTGTGCAATAATGTTTCTTAATTCTTCTTTAAGAGAGCTTGTAGCTTTTTCATTTTGCTTTATTGGAATTGCATTTACCACTGCCCCCTTGCGTCTATCTATTGTTACAAAACCTTCATCTTTTAATAAGTTATATCCCTTATTTACTGTGTGGAGATTTATACCGATGTCTTCAGCCATTTGACGAACAGATGGTAAACTTTCTTCTGGCTGAAGTTCTCCACTTGCTATTCCATGGACAATTTGATTTTTTAATTGGAGATATATAGGTACTTCGCTTTGAAAATCTATCTTTATCAGCATCCTGCACTTCCTTTCATCTTTAATTATACAAGTTATATTTGTTATATATAATATATAACAAATATAACTATAAATCAATATATTTTAATATAAATTATAATTTTTTTATTTTTTGCTATGGTTGTAAAAATGCAATACTTCAATCTGTTTTCTACATAGTAAAAAATGTTGTAAACCTATTAAGCTAATAGTTTTACAACATTTCCATTTACCTAAAAATATTATTTTTGTAAGTACTCTGTACTTCTACTCATACGATTAAACCAATTCACAGCTTTATGGTCTTGATTAATTATATTAGAAATCCCTCCATGACCACTTAGATAAACTGTAACTGCATTTTTTATATTTATGCCTTTCTTATCTGGTACCTCAATAGCGCTATCAACTTTAATTCCACGATTAATTATATAACTATACACACCTATGCCATAGGCTTCATGTGAATTTACCTTATCACTAACCTTATAGGATGCATAGCCTTTAGTCTTACCATTCACCCAGCTTGATTGCTTTGGTGCGTCATATGGTATTTCACTTTGGTAGAAATAAGTTTTTCCTCTCTCACCATTCCATATGGTTTGATATTTATGAAAATGTTCAACCATAAGAGCATATAAGGTAACATCATTACCATTGACTATAACTCCATTTGAAGTGATATTGGCATCCCAACCTACTCCTTTTCCATGATCTGCACGCCATACCCAAAAATGATCACCAATTACATAATCACTATTTATCTTTAAACATACCTCAGCCTTACCTATATCTGCTCCTCCAACTCTAAAGAACAAATCACTTAAAACAATTGGATTTGATGAATTGTTATTAGACTCACCTTTTGCTCCAACCTCAAGCAATACCGGAGATTCTGCTGTACCAGCATCGAAAAGCACCCCTGAAACATTCACTCCTTCAACATCATCAATAGACATTATCACCACACCATTATCAGCAAGTAAAGTTGCAATTCCAATACCTAATATTATAGTGTCTTTATTCTTCACTGTTATAGTTTCATCTATATGATATATTCCTGGAGTAAATAATATGTTTTTACCTTGCTCAAGGGCATAATTTATATCCCTTGCGCTAGTTTTCTTTGAATGAGCAATATAAAAGTTCTCAAGAGATACTTTCTTACCTAAAGCTTTTCCCTCTTTCCATGTAGTCCCTTTCGTGTCCCTTTGGAATTCAGGAACAAATACCTTGTAATATCCATCAGCATCTATCATCAAAAATGGTTTTTCTCTCATTACTGGTGCTGACTCAATCTTAGTAAATGGATGCTCTGGCCACTGTCCTTTAGGAGGATTGGTGTCCCCTACAAAAAACATATTATACGCGCTTCCATTCCAGCTTTTAAATTCATTATTTCTTGAAAACCACTGCTGTTGTGTCCCTGAAATAATCTCTCCCTCTATTAATGAATCAGCTAAAAAGCCTCCACTTGACCAACCTCCATCATATAGAGTCAAATCTCCTTTTATATAAACTCTTCTTAGTGGTGATGCCTGAGATACTGCCCACTTAGCAACTCCATTGGTTGGTGTTATACTAATATTTTCACATGACCTCCAAAAATTACAAAGCGCATTACCATTGCTCCAGGCAGCATCAACTTCTATTGCACCTGTTACGTTTACATCATAAGGTCTTTCTCCAAGCCCAGAAACTTGTGTATAAAATCCAACCTTCATATTTACTTCATATGAACCTGGTTTAAAAAAGATAGCATATCTTTCCTCACCAAAATGGTTAGCTTCCTGAGTTCTAAATATTTTATCACATATATCTTGTATATAGTTTTTTGTCATGGACTCATCAAATATGTAAACATTTTCACCAAAGTTATATTTATCTTTTAATTCATTTGCGTCAATCTCTTCATTCTGCAGTATTTCTGAAGCAGCCTTAGTATCTTTGTTCATTCTTCTCCTCCTCTTAATAGCCAGACTTCCTAGTTTTACATCCAGTTCAAGCTTAATTACATATATAAATGTCCCAATTCACTATAAAACATTTTATGTTATCTTCCTCATTAATTCCCATAAATAAACATTGTTAATTGGTCTTTAAATATATAAACTGAATTTATAACACTATCCTACGATATTACATTTATCTTCTATTGAAATATTAACATGTACCACCTAAATTTTAAGGTACATATTATTTAGAAAGAGTGTTATATTTTTGGATTTATGCAAATGTCTATTAATAATTTTTGCATAAATTAATATTATTTTTGAAAGGTGATATAGTGGATTTAAAAGAAAAAATCAAAAATCTTCCCTCCTGTTCTGGTGTATATCTGATGAAAGATTCTTTAGATACAATAATTTATGTTGGAAAATCTAAAAACTTAAAGAGCAGAGTTTCATCGTATTTTACAAATTCAAAATCACATTCACCCAAAGTCGTTAAGCTAGTGAAAAACTTAAAGGATTTTGATTATATTATTACAGACACTGAATTTGAAGCATTTATGCTTGAATGTAAACTAATAAAAGAAATTAAACCAATTTACAATAAATTAATGAAGAATCCTATATCATACTGCTACATAAAATTAACTTTAAGTGGTAAGTATCCAGAAATAGATATATCTGATACTTACTCTATTGATGATGGAAATATGTATTTTGGTCCCTATACAAGTTCTAATAAAATTGAAAGAGCTCTTCTGGGATTGAAAGAGCATTATAAAATTTTGTGTAGTAATAAATTTAAAAGTTCTTCTGCCTGTATAAATTATTCTTTAGGCTTATGTATGGGGGTCTGTATGGAAAACTTCTCTAAAGACAGCTACTTATCAGTTGTAGATAAAATTATATCTTTGCTTAAAGGTACTGATACAGGTGTAATTGAAGAAATAGAATATAAAATGCTTGATTCAGTTAATAAATTAGATTTTGAAACCGCTGCAAAATATAGGGATAATATAGAAGCTATAAGTTATATTGTAGCCAGAACCAATATGATTAACTATATGGACTTAAGTAGAAATGTGATCCTCATAGAAAATCTAGACATGTCTTACATAAAATTTTTTCTAATTAAGGATAATAAAATAGTTTTTAATGAAAAATTTAGCCTTCTCCCAAACAATAATCTAGTTGATTATCTGACTAAAATTACATTGGAGCACTACAGCAATGTTAGCTTAAATAATTTAAGATATTTTGATAAGGATGCTATAGATGAAGCTCAGATAATTTTCAGTTATATACAAAATAAATCAAATAACTGTAGATACTCTATTTTAAATATGGACTCTTTATCTATGGATTTTGAAGTTAATATAAATAGGACAATCACTAACCTGCTTACTTCAAACAGCTAACAACGCAATAGTAAGTAATAACATTTTAAAAGCTTTAGACACCGTGTTGAAATTAAATAAGCTGTATCATTGGCTTGATACAGCTTGTTAAAACCCTTGTGAAAATTACAGGGAATATTGAGTTTGTCCACCTGATAAACTTTTCAAAAGAGCATAAATTTATACTTGTTTGAAAATCTTGTTATTATAAGATTTTCAAACATTCATAAATTAATGATTTAATATAGAGTGAACAACTCAAGATTTATTAATCTTATTTAAAATACTTATTAATAATAACAAATAACAGGTGTACCTACTTGAATATTTTCGTATACGGCTTTAGCAAGATAAAATGGTGAGTTTACACAACCATGAGAACCATTTGTTCTATATATATTTCCTCCAAATGCACTTCTCCAACTTGCATCATGTATTCCTATACCTTGATCAAAAGGCATCCAATAACTAACAGGAACATCGTAATCTTGTCCTTTTAGACTAGTATTTCTTTCTTTGTATTTTATATAGTAAACTCCTACTCTAGTGGAGTGGTTTTGGCTTATATTACCTGTGACTACATCTCCTTCAACTACTAATTTACCGTCCTTATAGAACCATAAGTGCTGTTTTGACATATCAACTTCAACATAAGTACTACCTATATCATTATTATCTCTTGAAACACCTTTTATAGTATACGTAGGCTCTTTAGTCTCAGCCTTTCCTTCTTTTATATCCGAAATTATAGCTTGAGTTTCTTTTGTATTACTAATGGACCAACCATAATCTCCGCCATTAACTTTTATTTTATTTCCAAGTGTAGTTACAAAATCTCTTGTTTTACCAACTGTATCATAGGTATTAGAAAGCTTCGTAACGAACTCTTTTACCTTACTTTCATCTAAAGAAATATTTAAATTATCATCAACCTTAATCCAGCTATTAATTGTCGAACCATCTAAAACTTCTGTGCTTTTTCCAAAGGTATAAGTGATTTTTGATGCTACATATTTATTAAGAATATTTTTAGTATCAATTACCTTTTGGGAACTTGCAGTATATTGAGGTTTAACATAACAGTCGGTACTCTTTAAATCTATAGTCGCTTCTCCACTAACAATTGCATTTGAGACAATATTATATAGTGCATCTTTATTAATTTTATTACCATTAACCTCATTTACAATATTATAACTTCCATTTTCATATTTGAAGCTTGCATTTTTAGGTTCAATTATATTGCTACTATCAAAAAAAGATAAGCTATCTAATTTCTTTTTTAAGAGTTCCTTATCAAAAGAAACTGCTTCTGAAACTTTATATTCTTTTGAGTTAAAAACTGCTATCACCCACCCAAATGGATTTTCTTTATCTTTCAAATCTTTGACTTGTCCATTGGAATCATACTTCAATCCAATCTCATCCGCAGTAATCTGTTCTTTTTTGCCATTGTCTGACTCTAACTGTAGCGTATAGGCTTTAACCACAGATGGCATTTGCTTTTCTACTTCTTCTACAGTTTTTCCTGAAACACTAATACTATCAATTTCTGAACCAAAGTAGAAATGATTTCTAAAATATATGGTCATGCCTAAATATATTACAAGTAGAACAGTAAGAGAAATTATGCTACCTATCAAAATTTTATTGCGTTTACTATTATCTTTTTCCGTAATACCATCTCCTTTTATAATCGCAGCAAAATTTTAGTAATGAAATTTTAATTTCATGCCCCCTCTCTAAAGTCATATTTCATTCTATGTTCAATGATTAATTTTTAAGACTATATTGTTTATGATAAATGTAAAATTATTGATACAACTTTTTCTACAAAATTCTCTTACTATTGAAATAAATATACCACTTATAATACTTTCCACTTTTGTATACATAATTCAATTCACGAATACTTTTTCCTGATTATTGTAAACTTTCACTAATTTATTATATCTACGTAATTTAATACAATTGATAAAACTTATGCATTAAGGCATAAAATTTACAAGTGAATTAGACTTAAATGAATACGATATATATTAATACGAAGATTAATATATATCGATACTATTTTTCCAAAATTTTCATAAAAAATTATAATAAAGGAATTATACCCTAAATAAAATACACAAAAAATGTTTATTAACCAAAGAAGGAGGGGGGTTTCTTGAGAAAATATTTTGAAGGTAATGTTATTAAACTTATTTTGTTCTTTTGTTTTTACTTATGTTTGCACACTTTAACAGCCAATGCAAAAACATTCTTGCCACTTAATCTACAAGAATTACAAACCAAGCTTGATATTGCAATGCACTCTAGACTTGCTACATATAACTTAAGTTATATCGGAGATCCCTCCACTATAAAAGTAGATGTTGCAAACATCATAAATAATATCTATGATAAGGATGACTACCTTAAATATTCTTGTAAAAGCTATAGATACACAGCTTCAGCTAAAGGAAATATTATTGCAATAAAGTTCACTTTTAATTATTGGAACACATTAACTCAAGATATGTATGTAGAAAATGAAGTCAATAAAATACTCACACAGATTATATCACCAGATATGAACAGTTATGAGAAGGAAAAAGCAATTCATGATTGGATAGTAAAAAATGTTCAGTATGATGTTTCACTAATCAATCATTCCGATTTCGACGCTCTAATTTATCCTTACAAAACTGTATGCCAAGGTTATTCTTTACTTGCATACAAAATGTTAAATAAGGTTGGTATCCCAACAAAAATAATAGAAGGCGTTTCTAGAGGCGAGGCACACACATGGAATTTAGTCAATCTTGACGGAATATGGTATCATCTTGATATTACATTGGATGATCCCGTACCAGATTTAATGAATTCAATCAACTATGATTATTATAATCTTACTGATTCACAAATAAGTGTTAATCACTCATGGATAAAAGCCTATCCACCTTCTAAAACAGATTTTTCCAATTCAATAAAACTTAAACTTACTGCTAATGACAAAAACTCTGCTTTTTATGCTCAACTTTTTACTGATCTAGGATTAATTTATTTATCAGATGACTATACAGTACATAATTCAATTGAGTTAAAAAGTAAACTTCTCGCTGCAGTAAAAAGCAGAAAAAACAGCATAAATCTAAGATACTTAAATAGTTCTTTATTATCGACTGATATCGAATATGCATTAAGAGATATGCCAGATATAACTTCATATTCTTACAGTAAAATGGACTATTCAAGAACTATTCAATCTAATGATGTTATATTTAAATTGAAAATAAACTATTTTATATCTCCCTATTTAAATTCAACTGATTTTCCTTTTACTAAACCAAAATTGCTTGCAGGTTCTCCAATTAATTCTGCAGTATGATCATTCCAAACAAAACAATCCCACTTCCTCATAAAATAAAAAAATCACTAATGCGTCTATTAGTGATTTTTTGAATACCTTTCTTTTCTAAATATACATTAGAAAATCCCCCGTAGCCAATTAAGTTTTATTTTATAATTTTAATCGTCATTACTATCTATATTTAGTGACATAAGTTTAGAATAAATTCTCTTTTTATCAACATCACTTATTACTTCTTCAGTATATCTTTTAATTGTCTCCACTAATTTAATTGTATACACTACATCTGTATTGGATTTAACTTGTAATTCAGTATTAGTTGTAAAAGTCACAATAGGAATGTATTTTAATTTACTGAATTCTTTTAAAACCTTTTGTATCACTTGAATATGTTTGTAATTTTCACATATAGGATTCTGCAGCTGTTCTCTCTTTATATGTAGTCTTTGTTGCCAGGTTTCATCAAATTCTTCTCCAATAATCTTACCTTTATAATTTTCGGATTGTATTACAAAAACCCCAAAATTCGATACAACAATATGATCTACTTGTGTAATCTCTTCCCCTAAACTTATTGTTATATGGTTAATTATTTCATATTTATTCTTGTCCAAACTGGCTAGATAAACTTCTACTGACTTTTCACCAAGATATTCTTTTATTCTCGGCATAAAAAGATCTATTATCAATGCTAAAATTATTAAAATCCATAAATACCAAAATTTCATTAATAATTCTAATAATACTTCCATTATTATTTCTCCCTTTATCAAAAGTAATCAAGTATCAAATAGACTTTCAACTTCAAGTTTTAAAAATCAAACTTTTGATAATTTTAAATTACTTATAATCTGTTCTTGATACAATTTATTCGATTATATTTTTAAATTAATTGTCAGAATAATAACCCTTAACAATATCTTATCAAAAATTCTACTATAAAACATCTAAATAGAGTTAATAACAAATAAAAACTTAACAAACATTATATTGACCTACTAAATGCAACTTGATATAATTTTATTTGTAAATACATTCCATTCCAAAGACACTATATAATTACATCGTAGTTACCTTTCTTTATTTTCTATCCTTGTTTCGTACTTTTTTCAGAAAGAGGTGATTATAAAAACTTCTTAACTATTAAAATAATTTAACCCCAATCTACTTTAGCTTCTTTTCTTTATATCTATTTTTCAAATCTAATAAAATAAAAGGATGTGTTTTAAAAATGAGTAAACATGTATTTTCTAAAAAACTTCTAGCCTTAGCTGCTGTAGCATTATTGTCAGTTGGTATTCTAAAACCAATTAACGCATATGCAGCTTCTATAACTTCAGGAAAAACTTATAAATTAATTAATGTTGGCAGCGGTAAAGCGCTTGACGTTTATGCTGCTGGTACTGCTAACTATACTAACGTTGATATCTTCACAGATAACGGAACTGCTGCACAAAAGTGGACAATATATTCTAATTCTGATGGCACATATAAACTGCTAAATGCAAATAGTAATAAAGCTCTTGATGTTTATGCTGCAAATACTGCTGATTATGCTAACGTAGATATCTATGATGATAATGGTACCGCTGCTCAGAAGTGGAACATTGTAGCTAATAGTGATGGAACATATAAACTTATAAATATCAATAGCAAAAAAGTTCTTGATGTTTATGCTGCTGGAACTGCTGATTACACAAACGTTGATATCTATTCTGATAACGGAAGTGCAGCTCAAAAGTGGAAAATAGTTGAGGTTGGAAGTAGCACTGGAAGCGGACAAGCCTATACTAACCAAGATTTCACTGCTTACACATCTCCAGTAGGAGGTATTACAGCATCTGGAGTTTCTCCAACTCCTTATACTACCTGTGCTGTCCATCCATCAGATAGATCAAATGCCTATTCTGCACCAATATTTCCATTCGGTTCAATAATCACAACAAACAGTCCAATAAACCTTCCTGGCTATGGAAATAAAAGTTCCTTTGTTGTACAAGATAAAGGAGACTTAGCCTTCCAAAAATCTCAATACTGGGTTGATATATTCTTTGACTATGAAAACAACCCTAATGCTATCCCAAATGCGCAAAACTTTGGAAATCAAAAGATTAGTTATACTGTGAAGTAATACAAATAGGACTTGTATTAAAAAAAGGGCTGTGTTACTAGCTACCTAGTTCACAGTCCCTTTTATAAAAAATGAAGCTCAACCCTATTTTATTAGAAAATCTACTGAAATTTTTAACATATTCGCGGTATAAGGTCATTCTCGGTCATTGCTAATAACCTTGTCCCACCTAGTTCTGTTTTTAAAGTAACTCTTTCTCTTTCATCTTTTATCACCTCACCAATTATCTGCGCATCTTTTCCAAACTCATTATCTTTCATACATTGAAGAACTTTATCACTGTCATCACTTGAAGCAATAACTACAACCTTTCCTTCATTTGCTATGTATAAAGGGTCAAGTCCCAATACTTCACAGATGAATAAAACCTCTTCTCTTATCGGTAAGGATTTTTCATATACGGCCATCCCAATACCTCTTTCATATGCTATTTCATTCAATATAGTAGCTAACCCACCTCTAGTTATATCTCTTATGAATTTAACATTGCTACTGCAATTTAAGATATCTCGTATCATTTTATCTAAAGGATTACAATCACTTATTATCTTAGTTGTAAAATTTAGTTCCTGTCTCTGGCAAAGTATAGCCAATCCATGCTCTCCTAAGGTACCACTTACTATAATCTTATCTCCCACCTGAATTCTACTTGTAGTTATATTTATTGAATCTTCTAATACACCTATCCCTGTAGTATTTATATAAAGCTTGTCTCCTTTACCTCTTTCAACAACTTTTGTGTCTCCTGCCACAATTTTAACCTCACATCTTTTTGCATATTCAGCCATTGAAATAACAATCTTCTCCAATTCCTTTATAGACATTCCTTCTTCGATTATAAATCCAACAGTAATATACAAAGGGTTTGCACCTGAAACTGCTAAATCATTTATTGTTCCACATATAGATAATTTTCCTATATCTCCTCCTGGGAAAAAAATAGGATCTACTACATAAGAATCGGTTGTTATAGCAATCCTCCCATTGAGTTTATTAATTATACTTGAGTCTCCTTGCTGATCAAGTATATCATTACCAAAATATTTGTAGAATAAATTATTTATAAGCTCGTGCGTTTTTTTGCCACCACTTCCAAAATCTAAAGTAACTATATCCACTTAATCGCCTTCTTACATTATATATATTTAAAGTACACACCACAACTTCCTTCCCTAGACACCATACAAACCCCTACAGGCTTATCAGGTGTACATTCTTTTCCAAAAAGCTTGCAATCCTTTGGAACCTTTACTCCGCGTAGAATATCTTCACATATACATCCTTTTGAGGACTTCTGCTCTATTATCTTCAAGCCAAATTTAGTACTTGCATCAAAGTCTTTATAGTCATTCCTTATTTTTAATCCACTGTTTTTAATTGTCCCAAAACCACGCCAGATGCCATCAGAAGCCTCAAATATATAATTAATTAATTGCTTAGCTTTAAGATTTCCTTCATATTTTACAACACTTTTATAAACATTCTTCAATGTACAATCATTTTTTGAAATCATATCAATCAGTAATAGAACCCCTAACATAATGTCCTTATCTTCAAAACCTGCTATTATTCCTGGTACACGCAGCTCATCACTTATATATTCAAACTCTTTCTCCCCCACAATAGTACTTACATGTCCAGGATAAATAATTCCATCTATATTTGTACACTTATCCTTCAAAAGATTTTTTATAACTTCAGGCATGGTTTTTAATGAAGTAAAAACGCTAAAATTCTTTACCTGCTCCACATAAGCTTTATGAATAGCAAGGGCAATGACCGGAACCGTAGTCTCAAACCCTATTCCTAAAAATACCACTTCTTTAAACGGATTTTGTTTTGCTATATTTACCGCCTCAAATGGAGAATATAAAACCCTTATGTCACACCCTAGAGCTTTCTGATATTTAAGGCTTCTGTTTGTACCAGGAATATTAATCATATCTCCAAAGGTAGTTATAATTATTTCGTCTCTTTCACTTAATTTAATTACGCTATCTATATATCCTTGAGGTGTTACACATACTGGACACCCTGGACCGCTTACGAGTTCAATATTATCAGGTAATATATTCTTAATTCCACTTCTTAGTATAGATGCCGTATGAGTTCCACAAATCTCCATTATTCTTATCTTTTTTTGCATTTTTCTTACCTCACTTCTCATCTTGAAGTTTAAGATTATATGGATGTTTCACTTCGTAATAAAGTTTATTATTTTTAAATTTTCTCACCAAAGCCCGTGAGAGTTTTAAAAATATATTTCGTTTCGAACTGATACATCTTTAAAAACACTATTGAATAGTTCCTCGGTCTTTCTTCCTTCTTCTTTATCTAATTTCTCTATGGCACAGCCAGCATGTACTAAAACATAGTCTCCTAAAATAATATTCTCTAAAAGAGATATATTTACTATCATTTCTACTCCTTTATACTGAACCAACGCTTTATCATTATCTATCTTTATAACCTCAAAAGGAAATGCAATACACATACTCTAATAAGCCTCTCTTTCATTTGCAATAACAATTTGTCCTAACGAAATCCCTCCATCATTGCATGGTACTTTATTATTTGTATAAACTCTAAAACCCTTTGATATTAAATTGTTATATATTCTTTCATAAAGTATATTATTTTGAAATACTCCTCCACTCAGAGCCACCTTATTTATATCATAGTCATTATAAATCTTCATACACATGGCTTCGGTAAATTTAATTATAGTATTGTGAAACTTCATAGCAATTACTTCTTTTTTTATTTGTCTCTTCAGATCTTTTAAAATAGAATATATTATATAAGTTGTATTTATAACATATTGATTTTCCTTTTCCTCTATTCCAAACTCGTAATATGCCCTGATGTTTCCATGTGCCATATTTTCTAAATAAATTGCCGCCTCACCTTCAAAAGTTACCCTTCTATTAAAGCCTAACATGTAAGCAACTGCATCAAAAAGCCTCCCCATGCTGGATGTCAATGGAGAATTTATATTCTTTGATATCATATCAAAATATATATCTATATCATTAAGGTTATATATTGGTGTTTTATTAAAATTATGAATATCATTTATCTTTGAAAGTACTTCCATCTTATTATTTTTAAAAGCATCACAAAGATAGGAAATCCCCATTCTCATAGGATCTACTGCCGCTCTATCGCCCCCAGGCATCTTTTCTGTTCTAAGGTTCCCCACTCTTTTGAAGTTCTTTTGGCTAGCTATTAAGAATTCTCCCCCCCATATTGTATTATCATCTCCGAAGCCAGTTCCATCATAGGCCACTCCTATCACTGGTTCATTTATATCATTTTCAAATAGAACACTTGCAATATGAGCATGATGATGATAAGTTCCAATAGTTTTCCCTTCAAACCTCTCTAAAGAGTGTAGTTCAGCTGTAATAGGATGAAAATCATATGCTATTATTTGAGGATCTATATTATAAATTTCTTCGAGATGTCTTATTATTTTATACTGCCTTTCAATTGTTTCCTCATTTTTTAAGTCACCTATATATTGACTTAAAATTATGTTTCCATTCTTAGATACACAGAAAGTATTTTTTAAATAGGACCCTAAACTCATGCTATCTTTAAGTCTATTATGTTTAAAATATGTTGGACTATAACCTCGGCCTCTTCTAATAATTTGTTCGTTGCCATTAATAATCTTAACTACAGAATCATCTACGGATAAAAAAATATCTCTATTATTAATAAGGTGATAGTCAACTATATCATGTAGTTTACTTATGGCATCTTCATTTTTATATATGATTGGCTTACCGTTAAGATTGGCGCTAGTCATTATCAATACCTCTATACCATCGTGAAATAGCAGATGGTGTAAAGGTGTATAGGGAAGCATTATGCCTAAGTCTTTAATGCCTGGTGCTATAATGTCTGGGAGCATATCTCCTCTTTTCTTAAGTATTACAATAGGTCTTTTATTTCCTGATAATATCTTTTCTTCCTTATTAGAAATATAACAATATTTTTTTACTGTTTCTAAATCTTTCATCATTAAGCCAAAGGGCTTAGTATTTCTAACTTTTCTTTCCCTAAGTAATTTAATCGCAGTTTCGCATCTTGCATCACATGTTAAGTTAAAACCACCTATGCCTTTTATTGATAATATGCTTCCAGCTTTAAGTAACTTAATAGCCTCTGTTATAGGATCATTTACATTTATTCTATTGCCCTCACTATCAATCAAGTCCACCTTTGGGCCACATTTGCAACAACAGTTTGCCTCTGAATTAAATCTCCTATTTAACTGATCTACATACTCTTGTCCACAAGATTTACAAGGTTTAAAATTATTCATGGTAGTATCTGCTCTAGAGTATGGTATGCTGCTTATAATTGAATATCTTGGTCCACAATTGGTGCAGTTTGTAAATGGATATCTATATCTAGCATTTTGTTCATCATTGATATCTTCATAACAATCTTCACAGATAGCTAAATCAGGTGAAATAAACGTAAACCCATTGTTTTCTCTAATACACTCCTTTATTTCAAAATCCTTATGTTCCTTAATCTCCTTATCTTCTATACTTATATCCTCAATATTTGATAATTTTGGACATTTAAATCTTAGAGCTTCCGTAAAACTCTCTATAGAATCACTAGTTCCTTCAACATCAATAATTACTCCAATACTGCCGTTTCTCACAAATCCCTTCAGATTATTTTCTAATGCTATTTTATATACAAATGGTCTAAATCCTACCCCTTGTACTAATCCTTTTACTAAGATACGCTTTCTCAACATAAAATCACCTTAAAATATATTTTCAGTATAAGCTTCTGTTTTAAACTTTTTCAATTATATAATCACAAAGTTCCTCTATTCGCCCTCTATCCTCTCTACCACCATCTCAAAGCCTTCCGTTTTTGTTATAATAAGCTTTGCCTCTTCACACTTTGTATCTTTGCTAATAGCAGTAAATGCAAATTTTAATGACTCTTCAAATATACCGTTATATCCACCAATACTAAGAAAGATTCGATTCACTTTCTTTAAATTATAATTTCTTACACTTTCCTCTATGATTAAAAATATCTCATAAGCAATGGACGCCTCATGCACTTATCTCACCAATTTTAATCCCATACTAAAAAGTCTTATAATTATTAATGCTGTAATTTGCTAATATCTATTCTGCTGAATAGATGTGCCACTTCAATCCGAAAACCATTCTCAAAACTCCTCTGGGTCTGAGATGAGGCTTTGAAAATATAAATCGCGTTACGAAACTATACATCTATAGATAATCTCGTACACTTCCTTAGTTATGTCTTCAAATCTACTTTCAAGTTTCTTCGATAGCTCCATGTTAAAGCAGATCCTATCTACTTCAATTCCAATAATGAGTCCATCTATATATAGCTCCGCCTTATTAATCGATGAAATCAAGCTAATATTATGCATAAAAAATCGATTATTCTCGTATAGTCTTCCTTTATCTAACGGCACCACTGTAAGCTCTCCGCACTCTATTCCAAAGTTAGTACTATCAATTATTACCACAGTATCTCCGTTGTCTATACAATCCAGGGCATAGTCTAAGTCTGTTTCTGCCTTTACACATTCTAATTCTAATCCTAGCTTCATTAACTTATCTTCAATACTGTCAATTATCTTCATTGATATACCATCATCACTCATTAATATATTTCCTATACCTATAATCTTGATCATACTAACCTCATAGTAAAATCACTACAACTGTCACTTATGACATGTGTTGCGCAAGAAACACATGGATCAAAGGATCTAACTATCCTTCCTATTTCTAAAGGTGCTTTAGGATTTTCTACATATGCTCCTATTAGAGCCTTTTCAATTACTCCTTTATTTCCTTTCGAATCATTTGGAGATATATTCCATCCAGAAGGTGTTATTATATTGTATTTTTTGATCTTTTGATTTTCTATCTCTACCCAATGTCCCAATGCACCTCTTGTTGTATCTCTTAATCCAACTCCATCAGCTATTTGTGGAATATCTAATTTTTGCTGGGTTGATACTCCTGGTTTTAAAAACTCTAGAAGACTTTCTATTATGTCACAAATTCGTTTTGCTTCTAAAACTCTAGCAGTTATTCTATCCAAAGTGGAAATACCTCTTGAGTACTCACCATTTATCCATAACCTTGCTAAAGGGCCAACCTCCATTGGAACTCCATTGTATCTAGCAGCTTTTATCCATGAGTAAGCCTCCTTTTTAGTAACATCAGCTTGAAGCTCTTTATCTCCATTTATAACACCACTGGCATCTGAATAATATGAATTTACAACATCTTCACTTATATTGGCTGGGTTAAACTCATCCCTTTTATCATCTATATACACTCCACTTTTCACGTAGGAATCTAAGCTGTTAATATCTTTATCAAAAGCGCCATAGCTTAAAAAATTCCCATATCCTTTTCCATTCTTAAAATCTTCTGGGTAGTATTTAGCTATGGTATCAATATCACCCATCATTGAATCATTAATAAATTCCCTTATTCCAAATAAAATTGATTTAAGTTCAATAAGTTTTGTTGCATCTATATTTGATGTTACCCCACCAACAAAAATCCCATGGGTATGAGGTGCTTTACCTCCTAAAAGCGCTAACATTTTATGAGCATCTCTACTATATTTAAAAGCCTGTATATAGTGCGAGTTTAATTTTGAGTTTATGTCTTTTGGTAATTTATACTGCTTCAAATTCTCATTAGCAGGATTAATGTCTACTCTTACATAGTCAGGTATAGTGAATTGATAAAAATGTCTTATATGATTCTGTAAAAACTCACACCCATGCATTACATCTCTAAGCAAACTTCCATTTTCATCTGGTTTAACCCCTAATGCATTTTCCAGAGCTACAGAAGATACATATCCATGAGCTGTTGAGCATATTCCACATATCCTTTCAGTAAAGTAAATTGCATCAAAAGGCGATCTTCCTTTTAACATTTCCTCAAATCCTCTAAATAAAAAACCATTAGTTTTGGCATCTATTATTATGTTTTTCTCTATAACAACTTCAACCTGCATGAACCCACTTATTCTAGTAATAGGATTTATAATTATCTTCTCACTCATTTCTTAACCACCTCTTGATAACTGATAAAAGGTTCCATCTTATCTGGAAAGCCTTTGTTTACACATCCAATACAAGGGGTATTGTCCTCCACAGGCCAATTGATTCGATCATTCCATTTTCTTAAAGCACAGTCAGCTCTGGTCATAGGCCCTCTACACCCTAATTGGTACATACACTCCTTATCCCCAAGTTTAGTGGCAAATATTTTTTTATCGAAAAATGATCTTCGTGAACAATGGGTATGAATTGTATCTTCATATAGAAATAAAGGTCTATTTTCAGAGTCTAGTTCTGGTATGCCATATGAAATTAGATGAGCAATAGTACTTGTCACCCATCTTGGATTTGCAGGGCATCCTGGAATTCTTATAACCTTATATAATTGCTCATTTAAAAATTCAGGTAAACTTACGCTTGAGGAAGGATTAGGAGTTGCAGCTGAAATGCCTCCATAAGATGCGCAGGTTCCAACAGCTAAAATGTATTTTGCCTTACCAGCCGCAAGAATTACTGCCTCTGAACCTGATACAAGCTTTCCATTATATTCAGCTACAATATTATAGCTCCCGTTATCTTTGGTAGATACTGCACCCTCAACTACTAATATGAAATCTGTTTCTAGAGTTTCTAGAAATTTTTCAAAAGCTTTTTCACCTTCTGCTCCCATAATACTGTTATTGTAAGTGATGTTAATCATTTGTGTTAGTAAATAATAAATGTCTGGTGTTCTTGCATCTAAAAGAGAAATGATATTTCCTGAGCAACCACATGCTTCTAGCCAGATAAGATTAGTTTTCTTAATTTGATTCTTTTCTATATTTTTCAATGTAGACTCTATTAATTCTCTTTGACATCTTTTCTTTGACACCTGAGCCTCTCAATAAATTAATTGCCTATAAATCTTATTAATATAATTTTTTCATTAGACTTGATTAAAAAAATAAAACTTATTCGCACTCCAAATTTTCCTCATATACATTTAGAAAGGCAGATGCACAAAAAAATCGCTGAAGTAAGTCACTTCAGCGATTTTTTATTTATTTATTTTCTGTTGTTGTACCATTCGTTTCTGCAGTTTGTGCATATTTACGAATTATAAAAATCTCAACTCTTCTGTTCTTAGCTCTTCCTTCAGCTGTATCATTGCTATATTTAGGTCTGTACTCGCCATATGCTTGTATAGAAATTTTGTTAGTACCTACTCCACCTGAGCTAACCATAAAATTCATAACATTTATTGCACGCATTGCGCTTAAGTCCCAGTTTGATCTAAACTTACTAGTACTTATCGGCACATTATCTGTATGTCCTACAACTTTAATTTCATTATCTAGTCCGTGAACCATTTTTGATATTTCAAGAAGTAGCGGATTTACATTTTGTAATACTTGTGCGTCACCTGAATTAAATAGTACCGCATCCTGTATAGATATCTCTAAACCTTCTTTATTAAGTTCAACTTTAACCTTATCAGCATATCCTTTACTTTCAATTTCTGATTCTAAGCTTTGCTTAAGTCCATTCATAGTATCTTCTTCTTTTTGAGTATTGGATTTTTCTGTTGATGTCCCTGAATTTGCCGCTTGCGATTGAACAGCTGCAGTGGTATCAGTTCCACCTTCAGACATTACAGAGGATCCACCTGAAAATATAACGTTAAACTCTGCACTAAGCCTTTGAAGCTTTTGTGAATCTACTTTACTCATAGCAAACATAACTATAAAAAGTGCTAATAGGAGCGTAAGCATGTCCGCATAAGGTATAAGCCAAGTTTCATCTACATGCTCTTCATGATGTTCTTTTTTCTTTTTCATCACTTATCTCCTTTACTTTTCAGCATTTGCACTAATAACTTTTTCTCTTTCCTTTGGCTCTAACATACCAATTAATCTAGCTTCTATACTCTTAGGATTCTTTCCAGCCTGAATAGCTAGTATACCTTCAAGTATAATTCTCATTGTACTTATTTCTTCATGCGACTTTCTTTTAAGTCTAGATGCAAATGGATGACAAACAACATATCCAAAGAAAATACCATAAAGTGTAGCAACGAAGGCTCCTGCGATCATATGACCTAGCTTTTCTGTATCATTTAAGTTACCAAGTGCTCCTATAAGTCCAACAACCGCTCCTAAAACTCCTAGTGTAGGTGCTGAACCACCAGCTGTAGTAAATACTGAAGCTCCTGCTCTATGTCTTTCTTCTGTTCCATCAATTTCAATTTCTAATGCTTCAACAATATCTGCTGGTTCTACACCATCAACAACCATTTCTAAGCCTTTTTTCATAAACTTATTTTCCATAGCTTGTACAGTACTTTCAAGTGCTAATAACCCATTTTTACGAGTTGTTTGAGCCATTTCTACTAGTTGTTTTATGATTTCTGCAGGATCTTCTTTTCCTTCACCTTTAAAAAGTACACCAAAAAGTCTAGGAATATTAAGAAATTCCTTTTTAGGAAAAGAATTCATTACCGCTGCTGTTGTTCCTACAAGAATAATTATTGCTGCTGCTGGATTTAATAATACAGCTACGTTTGCCCCCTTAACAATCATCCCTACGACAACTGAAAGAAGACCTGTTATAACTCCTATGACTAGAAAAATATCCAAAATTTCGTCCTCCTCGTAAAATTACCTATTCGACATATTATTATTTTTTTCTCAAGTTTCATAAATGTATCATATCATAGTAAATATTAATTTAGAACTACCTATCTATAAATGGACTAATGTAATATATAGCAACAATAATATTTTGTTTCATTACCATCCAGTTAACTATATCGATTACCATATATTAGACAACGTTTAATCCATATACTTGCAGATATACTAATTTACACTTACTTAAATAGATTTTAGCAATATATAAAAAGCATCACTTTTTAGCGGTGCTTTTATAGTATTTCTACTATTAAATTTTTCGTGCAATATCAGAATTACTTTTGTTATTTGACAAAAAATTATATCACAGCTTGTCATTAATTGTTGCTTAAAAAGTAAAATTTTTCAGTTTTTGCTTTTAAAATACTTTATCTATATAATTCTAACATATTATTTACCGTACTTTCAACATACTTTAGTATGTTTTGTCGATTATTGTTATTTAGGCTATTATTATTAAGCATTACATGTTTTTTCTGTTATTCTTATTTGGATTCTTACTAACTCTAATTTTTCCATTGCAACCATATTTCTATACAAATAAAAAATTAAAAAGAGAGCATACTCAGATTCTGCTTCCAAAACCTATGTATGCTCTCCTAAAGCTACCACTTATCGGAAAGTGTCATTTCCAATTATATTCTTATTACTTTTCTATAAAATCTTCTCTATATGGAGTAAACACATCTAATAATATTCCTTTTTTAATACATCTACACCCATGTACTACATTAGGAAGTTTATATAAGGTATCACCTTTTTTAACCACATTTTTAACCCCACCAATTTCAAACTCAAATTCACCCTCTAATACATATGAAAGTTGAGTATGTGGATGACTATGCAGGGTTCCTACTGTCCCCTTTTCAAAGTGTACTTCTACTGCCATCAATTGGTCTCCATATGCTAATATCTTTCTTTGTACGCCTTCTCCTGCTGGCTCAAACTTACAATCTTGTGATTATACAAAAGCTTTGTTCATTTTAAATCCTCCATGTTCATTTATACTATAGATAAATTACTTAATATTTTGAGTTCATGGACTGAAGTAGTTTATCCGTTCTATTTATCTTTAATTACCCTACACATACAACTTAGTCATGCTAATTTATAGATAAACCAGTTCAAATAAAATCAAAATTGACAGTTAAGTTACCATTAATAGTTAATATATCTATTAAACTTACTTCATTAAATAGAACTGGGATATCTTTTCCACTGAACAGATAAACTACTTTGTTCCTTAAAGTCAAAATAAAAATTTTGATGGTTCTACGAATCTTTATTTTGATAAATTCCAATATGAAGTAGTTTATCTATAAGTATGTTTTCATATATAATTATATCATACTGATATATCTAGATTAAATTTCCTGAGGAATAAAAGAAAACAGACACCCTCTTTAGAGAATGCCTGCTAAAATATATCTTTATTTCCTTAAAACCATCCAACTCATTATATGATGAATAGCGAATCCACCAAAGCTTAAGTTTCCACTATAGCTTGTATAAACTTTATTTAATTCTTGATTCATATAAGCTTGTCCTTCTTCATAGAAACTGATATTATCACCTTCACTTGATTTCTGAGTTTCAACTCCAACTGTAACAGTAGTACCATATTGCTTAGCTAAGCTTAGTTCTTTAGAAACTACGCTAATTATCCCATTTGTTCCAGCAGCAGTATCTCTGTAAGCCATTATAACTACATTCTTTACATTTTTCATTATCCATTCAGCCATGCTACCAGTTCCATACTTTGTGTTATAAGTTACACCATCAAACCAGAATGGAATATCTATAGCTAATTGTATTCCTAAAGCATTAGTCTTGCTGATTGCGTTTAGTAAGAAACTTTGATAGTTAGCTAAAACACCATTCATATTCTGACTATATTGTGAATTTAAATATGGTTCAACATCTAAGTGAACACCATTGAATCTTTCATTAGCTAATGCAGAATTTTGGTACTTAGTCACCCAGTCAAAAAACTGCTGTTGTTTATATGCACCGCTATCTGATACCCAGTCTGGAGCACCATCCAATGCTTGTACACTTATACTTTTTGAAGAAGCTTTTTTTATAAAATTCTTATAATAATCAAGATTCAAGCTATAATTCACCTGAAGGTATATGTTCTTTACATTGTTTGTAACCGCAAAATTAAGAATACTATCTGAATTCTTTACAATCTGCTGTGTATCCCACAACCAGGTTGAATTTTGCTTACTTACAGTTTGAGTAACTGTAGTGGTCTTAACACTAACTTTATTTACCGCTAATGCTTGAGTTGGGATAATTAAAGCTGCTGCCACAAATAGTGCTAAGAAAAACTTTGATTTTGACATATAAACTCCTCCTATTAAAAGCCGGGAGGGTCCCAAAAGGATTCCTGGCAACCTGGCAACCATGCGGTATATAACCGTTTAGGCCCATAGCTTTGCGTCTTTGCCTTTCGACAAATTTGCCTTTTTCAAATATACTTTGTATTTTCCCACTATGTACTTATGTGAATCTTTAGCATCTAACAATTATTATCATCTTGGTATTAAGTATTAGCTTCATGCATTAATATACAAAATAATAAGCATATTTAATTCACCAAAATTTGATTATCATTATATATTATTGCTTCACTTAGCACTTGTGGTGCTTTTATTATATCCTAAACAATAAAGCTTTGTAATATTAATCAATAAAATTCAAGCATAAATATGCTGGGTTTTTAAAGGTTTTTTTGTCACATTAGTGCACATTTCACCACTATATGGATAAAAATTCAATTCAACTCCAATTGAGCATTTCTATTATATTGTTAAGTAAAGTTATATTCACTAAATTTTATTAATCATAATAATATATTCTATATCAATTATTATTTTTTAGGAGTTTTATGTTTGATTATCCATTTCCCGATGACTATTTTGAGTATTACAGGGCAATTTATAGTATCACAATTAATACAGAAGCCCATACACTAACCTTATTTAAGGCCGATAAATTTTTTAAGTCTTATACAGTTGCAGTTGGAAAACCTTCTACCCCTACTCCAAAAGGAACCTTTAAGATAGTAAATAAAGCTACAAATCCAGGAGGTCCATTTGGTGTAAGATGGCTAGGACTTGATGCGCCTTATGGTGATTACGGCATTCACGGAACTAATAATCCTGCCTCCATAGGAAAAAATGTATCAAATGGTTGTATTCGCATGTATAACAAAGATGTACTTGAGTTATCAAATTTAGTGCCCATAGGTACTGTTGTAAAGATTGTTTAAAAATAGTGAATCAGTACAACCTTGAAAAAAGTCTAAATTATATTGATTTTCATTTTACCAATATAATTTAGACTTTTTTATTCTTTAGGAAATTATATTTCAGATGAAGTTGTGGGTAAGTATGCGTAGACGGCTTAAATTAGCTTTTCTTTATGTTCTTTATAAAGAATGGTACTTCATAACTTAGCATTACAATCCAACCTAGACCACAACTCAATGCTATACCTGCAATTCCAAATCTCGGAGCAAATATGTAAGAGAAAATCACTCTCCCAATCATTTGTACAAAAGTTGACATTAATGTTATCTTTAAATCACCCATTCCTCTAAAATACCCTTGTATTCCATTTGTCCAACTAGGTAGTAAATAGAAAAATGCCATCATTTCAAGATACATTACTCCCATATTTACAACTGTCTCATCACTTCCATTAATAAAGAGCTTCATTATACTTCTTGAACCTAAAAAAATCATTCCACATATTATGAACCAGTAAATAGTTTCTAACTTTAGTCCTGCCCATAATCCTGGCTTAATACGATCATTTTTCTTAGCACCTCTATTCTGAGCTAAAAAGGTAGTCATTGCTTGAGCTATACTTTGTTCTGGCATAAAAGCAAAATCATCCACTCTATTAACTGCATTAAAGGCTGCAATAGCTTGTACACCTAATGGGTTTACCGCACCTTGAACCAATACTTTTCCTACATATAAACAAGTTTGCTGCATTGCAGTAACCCAACTATAATTTATAGTACTTCTAAGTAAAGCTTTGTCTAGTATAATCTCTTCTCTAGAAAAACGTAAGAGTGGAACTTTTAAATATATATACGCAATACAAAAGACACTAGAAAACATTTCAGCTGTAACTGTAGCTATAGCTGCTCCAGCTACCCCCATATGAAAGAATTTTAAAAATATTATATCCATTACCACATTTAAAATAGATGAAATCATTAGAAATTTAAGGGGTGTTTTTGAATCTCCAATACTTCTTAAGGTTGCTGCAAAAACATTGTATAAAAAGGTAAAAATAAGCCCAAAGAATATTATTCTTAAATAAATCGTAGCGTCTGGAATAAGTTCCTCTGGAGTTCTTATTAATCGTAAAATTGGTTTAGTAAATGCCACACATAAAATAATTATACATGAAGTAAAGATAAACCCAGCAATCATTGTAGTTGAAACTTCTCTCTTAAGCTTCTTAATGTTTCCAGATCCAAAATATTCGCTCATTAAAACAGATGCTCCCATGCAAATTCCAATTATTAAAAACATTACAATATTCATAATGGGATTTGCAGTTCCCACCGCAGCCAGTGCTTTGGTTCCTACGAATTTACCTACAAAAATAGAATCTGCTGCATTGTAAGTAAGTTGAAATAAATTTCCAAGAATCAATGGTATTGCAAAGCTAACTAAATGCTTAGATATATTACCTTTTGTCATATCTGTAGTCAATATTTGTCACCGTCCGATCATTTTATAATTGGGTTCTGTTTAAGTAGAGTATTGAAATTAAGTAGTTAGTCATCCGATGCTTTAATGAGTGAATATTCAAGTTTCAAAACCGACTGAAATCGCCATTGTTCACGTGAACAATGCTACACATACTATTCTATACTATTTTTTTTATAAATGAAAGTAACTGCAAAAAAATCGCTAAGTGATCTCTTAGCGATTTCTTTTACATATTTGAATATATCTATTTCCTTGCCTAAAGTTATATTTATATCTACTAAGCTAATATCTCTTTTATATAAGCAGCTATTTCTTCATTCTTGCAATTTTCAAAAAAGTACTCTTTGAATCTTTCTCCACTTATTGCTCCCTTTAATAAATCTTGATCTATTTCTCTTAGTATTGTTAATATATCTTTATAAGTAACTTTCTTAACTTCATCTAATATTTTCTTGTTTCTTTGTTCAGGTATAACACGATCTCTTGGATATCCTTGTCCGCTTTCACCTTCGAAAAGTCTTTCAAAAACATATTGAAGGTTCAACTCTGCTCCCCATCCAAAGCCTTTTGCAAAAGGCATAGAAATTGCATTGCCGTCATTTATTTGAGCAAACATATATGCATCTGAAGGGTCTACTACATAACCACATATAACTCCTGGAAATGAATTACATGCAAGCATAGCACCTGCACCGGTACCACAACCTGTTATTACATAATCTACCGCACCAGAATTAAGCAATATGGCTGCTAATATACCATTTTGAACATAAGTAAGAGAATTCTTATCTTCTGCTCCATACATACCATAATTAAATACTTGATGGCCCATAGGTTCTACAACCTTCTTTAAAGCAGTATATACTATTTCATTTTTTGATGCCTGACTGTTTTCATTAATTAATGCTATCTTCATGTTATAAATTCCTCCAATTCACATTTTAATATATTATCTTATTTTTGATATCTTGTTGAATCTGTTTTTCTGTATGTTATAAGATAACTCTGACAACATAAAGAATAGGTCCTTTGACAAAACTCAGCACACTTGATACCAAGAACCTCTCTGATCCTATAAGATTTTATGTTATTTTTTACATTTATAAATTTAGTATAGCAATTAATATTTTCAATTTCTTGTTATTTTTTACATTAAATATTGCAATTATTGAACAACAATTTTATACTTATATAAATGATACGATTTTGAAACTTAAATCGTTTTGAATTAGACTATTTTGAAATATAAGTTTTAATATATACTATATTACTAAAGAGGTGAGTGTATCTTGAAAGAGCTGAATTCATGTAAAGAGTCAATGCTACAATGTATGAATACCAAAAGTTTTGCAATTGCTCATCTGTATAAAGATGAGAAAAGTATGGATATACATGTTCATGATTGTTATGAAATATATTATTCTATATGTGGAAGTAAACAGTTTTTGATAAACAATAAGTTCTATGACATAAACCCAGGAGATTTATTTGTAATTAACCAATACGAAAGCCATTATTTATCACAAACTGACCAAATGAAGCTAGAACGAATAGTTATATCTGTACATCCTGAATTTGTACGAAATCTTTCAACTAATATGACTGATTTAGATTATTGTTTTTCCTTTCGCCCAGAACACTTTAATCACAAATTATCACTTACAAAAGATCAACAACAAAGATTTATGTATTATATAAATAAGATTAATTCTGTTGAAGCATATGGAAGTGATATTATTGAAAAAAGTTCCTTTATGGAATTGTTAGTAATGATTAATTCATTATACCAAGCCAGCGCTATGGATGATTTAAAAGATGGTTCTTACAAGTATAATGAATTGGTTGAAGATATACTTACTTACGTAAATCTTAATATCTGTAATCCAATTACTATTGAAGGCTTATCAAAACATTTCTACATAAGCAACTCTTATTTATGTAGAATATTTAAATCTACTACTGGAACTACAATTAATAAGTATATTACTGCAAGAAGAATCAGTATAGCTAAATCCTTGCTTGCATCCGGTTGTAATGTAAATGATGTATGCGAGAAATGTGGATTTAACGATTATAGTAATTTCTTAAAATCATTTACGAAAACTGTTGGGATATCTCCTAAAAAATATTCCCTTTATTCCTTTACTTAATGTGGTCCTTTTTAGAAGCAGTCTTGCGCGCTGATTACTTTATAAAAACTTTGACTTCATAGTCGTTTTATATGTAATAAAAGTAGGAAGTTAACAGTAACCTCCTACTTTTTAACTGTATACGAAGTTATATTATTTAACAAAAGTGTTTTTATGCCAAATTTTAATCCACCTAGGTAAATAATATCTGCAACTTCCCTTCATTATACTTTGCTCCAACTATTTCTTTAGCTTGAAGTTTTGTTGGTAAGACAAAGCTTCTTCTTTCATTCTTTATGGTTATTGTTATCTCATCTCCCTTTTGAGAAAGCTTTAAATCTTTCTTATCTATAAAAGGCATATTTATATTAAAACTATATCCCGTGTCTACTTTCTCGATATCGAATATCTTATCCTTGAAGAGAATCTTAGCTGCATCCATTCCACTAAAGATTTGGCTGCCGACTTCTTTCAAAACATCATATTTCCTTAGCTCAGAACTCATTAGTTCTAATTTAAAGATTGGAATGTCCTTAAAACTTTCATATATATCCTCTAGGCTTTCCTTTTGAATACTCTCCCACTTTGAGAAATAACCTTTTAGCGAGGCCTCTGGAAATATTCTGTTTACAATGACTCCATCCACATTGTAATCAAATAAATGAAGATATGAAAAACTTCTCTTCGCCTCTTTAATTACTATTTTTTCAGGTGTAGTAACTATTCTTATACTAACTATATCTTTGTTTAGCATAAGAGTATGAAGCTCATCAACCTTAGAATATAACTTTTCTATTTCATCAAAAACATCATCTGTAGGCATAGGTATTTTCATCGTAGCTTCAACTAATGGCTTTGCAAACTTTGCCCCCTTTCTTTTTATTGGGAAAAGTTTTTCCATCCACCATTTAAATAAGTCTGGAAATTTCAATAGCGACATAGTTTCACCTGTAGGTGCACAATCAACTATTAAAACATCATATTTTCCTTCATCATATATATCCTTTATTTTTATCAAGGATAATAGCTCTTCGAAACCTGGAAAGACTAATAGTTCCTCCGCCTCAATACTTTTTTCTGACTTTGCTATTAAAAGCTTCTGAATATAATTATTTATATTCGCCCAAGAATTTTCATTTTCTATAATAGAATCAATTTCAAGGGCATATAAGTTTTCATTTATCTTTAAAGGATTGTTAGATAGTTTTATATTAAAAGAATCACTAAGACTATGAGCTTGGTCTGTGCTTACTATTAAAACCTTTTTTCCTTCACTCGCTATCTTGCAAGCAGTGGCTGCTGCAATACTAGTTTTTCCTACTCCACCTTTTCCGGTATACAATATTATTCTCATATTCAATACTCCTCCAATCCTTTTAAGAAAATTCAATATCAACTTTCTTTGTTGAACTCTTCTTTGTTTCTTTATTAGTATCTTCCTTCATAATTTCCACCACAACATCTTTTAGCACACTTATTGCATCCTGCTCTAACTGTTCAACCCTTTTTCTGATTGTTTCTGGCAATATCTCTTTTATTGCCTCATATCTATATCTCTCGACTTTAACCATCTTTTTTATAAATTCCTTATTCATAACACTATCCTCCATTTATTCAAAGTAAATACTTAACACTTCATTATTTAGTTTTGCAGAAGCTATTGAATGTTTCCTTATAACATTAGGAATCGGAATATTTCTTTTAAAGTTTCCAAGCTTCACAATTATATCTGTACCTGACTCAAAAAGATCAAAATCTCCCTTATTGCTAAAAGGTAAATAAACATCAAGTCTATATCCTTTTTCAGTTATTTGAAAAATCTCGTTATTTGTTATCTTAAGAACATCAAATATCTGATCATCCTCCAAAGAGTCTTTTACTATTCTATCAAGTGCATCTATTCCATTCACATCTGTCTCGTACCACTTTATCTTATAGATTGGTATATTAATAAAAACCGACTGCAATTCCTCTAAGTAATTTTTTTGTAGTTCTATCCATTGGCTGAAGAACTTATTATCAATATCAGCTGGTATAAGTCTATTAATATACACTCCATCAACATTGAAGTTATATAGATTTAGGTACATATAACTTCTCTTGCTTTCTTCTACTACCATCTTTTCTGGGATTGTAACTAACCTAATACTACAAACTTCTCTATCTTTCAAAAGTTCCTGTAACTTTCCAAGCTTCACATATAGTTTTTCTATATCGTTCATCGCTGCTTCATCAGGCATATCTAATTTGAAAGCAAGTTTTGATACTGGTCTTAATACCTTCAAAGCTACTTTTCCAATAGGGAATAGCTTTTCCATATACCAGGAAAAAAGTTCAGGAAACTTCAACAAAGAAAGAGTTTCTCCAGTAGGAGCACAATCCACTATGATTAAATCATATATATTTTCCTCATACAGTTCTTTAATCTTTAATAGTGAAAATAGTTCTTCAATACCAGGGAATACTACTATGTCCTCCATAGCTTCTTCATTTTCCTCATTCTTAAAGGAAATCATATTCTTAAAAGCTTCTGAAATACTCCCGTAGTATTTACTCATCTCATAGTTCGGGTCTATCTCCAGTGCATATAAATTTTTATCAACTTCTACTGGTTCTTCTTTTATTTCCTTCATGAATAAATCACTCAAGTTGTGAGCCATATCTGTACTTACTACAAGAGTCTTCATCCCTTGCCTAGCAGCTTTAACTCCGTGCGCTGCAGCAGTAGTTGTTTTACCAACACCACCTTTTCCTGTAAAAATTATTATCCTTCCCATAACAAAACCTCCTATAGTTCTTTTTAAGAATAGTTCTTCAAACGAAGTATTTATTTTAAAAAATAACTTAGTTTCCTAAGCTATTCTATAATTATTCTTTTAACCTTTTTATTCTGCTTCTCTTTATCACTTTGGGAATACTTCTCTTGCTTCATAACAGCTATAACCTTGTTGAATATACCTAATGCAGCCTTTTTTTCTTCAACGCTTAATGTAGTATATATCTTTTCAAAGTAATATTCTATAACCTTCTTTTGCTCTTCGATAAATTTTTGTGCTTTATCCGTTAATATTATATTGACGATCCTTCTGTCTTTCTCATCTCTTCTTCTCTCTACCATTTCTTTTTTTTCAAGTCTATTAATTACCCCAGTAGTTGTATTTAATGGTGCATTAATATACTCAGAAATCTCAGTCATGTTTCCAGCCTTGCCTTTATATAAAAATAGAAGAGCCAATACTTCATTCTTAGAGTAATCTAAAAATCCTTCTCCCCATTTATCAGGAAAAAGTAAAAACTTTAATTCATCAATATAATAAAATATCATTTCTTCAAAATTAAATAACTGATTACTCATTTAAAATCTCCTAAAATTAATTCTTCACCCGAAGTATATTTTAATTCTACTGCAGAAGTATTTTTATGTCAATTGATTAATAAATATTTTTTTGCTTACTTACATAAAAAACTGTTCTTCGTATTATAATCTTCATGCAGTATCTTTAATATTTACCAAAGGCATATATTGAAAAAAGCATGACAGTTATTTTATATCACCGCCATGCTTCTCTATATTAGTTATCGCTTAAATCTTCACCGTTAGTTGCAATAACCTTCTTATACCAACCAAAGGATCTTTTCTTTGATCTTTCAAGAGTTCCATTTCCTTCATTATCCTTATCAACATAGATAAATCCGTATCTTTTCTTCATTTCTCCAGTTGTAAAGGAAACTAGGTCTATGCAGCCCCATGGAGTATATCCCATTAAATCTACACCATCTATATTTATAGCCTTTTCCATTTCTTCTATATGTGCTCTTAAATATGCTATTCTGTAGTCATCATTTACTGTACCATCTTCTTCTTTTACATCGATGGCACCAAAGCCGTTTTCAACTATGAATAATGGTAATTCATATCTTTCATAAAGCATATTTAATGAATATCTTAAACCCACTGGATCAATCTGCCAGCCCCAATCTGATGCTTTCACATATGGATTTTTAACAGTTGACTTTTGACCACCTGATAATCCATCTGCTGCTTCGTTAGCTCCAGTTTTAACAGCATTAGACATATAATAGCTGAATCCAATGTAATCTGCTGTTCCTTCTTTTAGTATCTTAGCATCTTCTGGCTCCATCTTTATATTGTAGCCTTTTCTCTCCCATTCTTTCAGTGCATATATTGGATAGTGTCCTCTACAATGAACATCAGCAAAAAGGTAACGATCATGCATTGCTTCTACAGAAAGCATCATATCATCAGGATGACATGAATATGGATAAATTGGAACAAAAGCAATCATACAGCCTATCTTTAATTCCGGATTTATTTCATGTCCTGCTTTTATAGCTAAAGCACTTGCAACTAATTCGTGATGAACTGCTTGATACATCACTTCTTCCCTGTTTTCACCCTCATGGAATCTAACCCCTGAACAAGTCCAAGCAAATATATCAACATCAACATTTTTTTGATTATTAATTTCATTAAAAGTCATCCAATACTTTACTTTATGCTGATATCTTTCAAACACTGTTTTTGCATATCTTACAAAGCAATCTATTACTTCTCTGCCTCTCCATCCACCATATTTTTTTGCTAAGCCATAAGGCATTTCAAAATGAGATAATGTAATTACAGGTTGAATATTATTTTTTAGTAGTTCATCAAACATGTCATCGTAGAATTTTAAACCCTCTTCGTTTGGTTCTAATTCATCTCCATTAGGAAAAATTCTTGACCATGCAATTGATGTCCTAAAACATTTGAAGCCCATTTCTCCAAACAAAGCAATATCTTCTTTGTAATGAGTATAAAAATCTATAGCTTCATGGTTTGGATAGTTATTTCCAGGAATAACACCATCAGTAATAACTCTTGGAACTCCGTGCGCACCTGCTGTCATAACATCAGCAACGCTTGGACCTTTTCCACCTTTATTCCATCCACCTTCTAATTGATGTGCAGCAACAGCTCCACCCCATAAAAAATTCTTAGGAAAGCTCATATGTATATCCTCCCGATATCTTCTTTAATTTTTTTGCTGTTAAAGTATTGTGCTGAAACTAAGTGATTAGTCTTCCGATACTTTAATTTCCCTAACTTTCTCCTATAGCATCTAATGTATAAGCAACTAATCTTAACAATGCTTAAACACAACATAATTTATATAGATGTTTAAAATGGCATACTTATTATTTCTCAATATAATTATATAAAAAGTCTAATATAAGGTTCAAATACAAAAAAGCACAACTGTATCAGCACAGTTATTAGAATGTTTTTATTATTTATAAATCAAACCTTTATACAATAATTTTGTGCATGATTAAAATAACATATTCAACCTTTTAGTAATATCAGTTGATTAATTTATTTTAGAAGAGTAAAATTGATTACTAATTTTACTATTCCAGATGGAACAATAAAGAAGTCAACATTTTATTCTTATGAATTTAGCACAAATTCTAAATTTCCAATTGCTTGCAAAGGCAAGGATTGTTATAGATGAAAAAATACTGCACTGAATTCTTGTTATGCTAACAAAAATGATGTTTAAAATTTTTCTGAGGTAGAAATTCCTATATTTTAAATTTTATATAATTGATCTAATTTAAGTTTTGCTAATAGTATTCTTGAATCAACAATACTATTAGCTTTTTAACATTTACTTTTAATATAAATTATCAAGTAGACTACCGCTCTAGTAATAAAAAACGCTTATATAAACTTTCTAACTTTTATTTATGCGTTTCTATACAATCAATAATTTTTTCATTATCAATTTTTAATACGAGTGAAGTAGCTTTACTCTTTAAATTATAGTAATAAACTCCACAGGGTATATTGGTATCACTAGCAACAAAATAAAAACCTTTTCCATCTGTAGCAAAACATATCTTCATTATATCTTTATAACATTCTCCAGTACTTAAAATAGATTCTACTTTACTATCATTATTCAAATTTATTAATAAAACCTGCTTCTTAAATTTGTGCTCATCAAGGTTAACTACTTCCCCAGTTAATATTATTGCTGCTTGACTGTTGGGAGACATAGATACATCTACAATCTCATTTTTTATTATCCCATAGTTTTTCTTATTATAACCTTCTGCATCCTTTAATATAATTTTATTACTGAAATAAAGATTTAAATTGTGAGTTTTATTAGCTTCATCTAAAGCTTTAAATTTCTCTTCTTCAGAATTTTGTAGCACTAACATTGAGTCAGAAGAATTAGCAAAATCAAAAAACTGATTTGATAAATCTTGCTCACTCTTATCTAATATTCTTAACTCGTTAGTCTTTATATTATATATTGATAAACTAAAATTTCTATGGTCTTTTTGCACAGTTCTTAAATAAATCAATTGATTTTTGTAATTAATTTTCATGAAATCAACATTAATAATTTTGTTGTCTTTTTCAGTAGTAAGTTGTTTTTCCTCATTTGTAATCAAGTTTCTTTGAAATAATTGCGCATATTGATTTACATCATTTTTTGTAAAATATAATACTTTACCATCATCAGATAAAACTGCAGTTGGATAACATGTTTTATTTGTACTATAAATTTTTTTTATATTTTTACTTATAATATCATATGTATAATAATTAATAATCTTATTGTCATTATTAGGAGTAGAAATTATGAGTAGATTTTTATTGGATTTTACTTTAAATACATTAAAGATCAACAATATTAAAATTATACTTATAATAATACCAAATAATATTTTTCTATTTCTCATATTTTATATACCTCATGTTCAAATAGATATAGCTTATCTTTATCTTCTAATATAGTTTAATTACATAATTTTAATTTTTTACAGTTAAAACCCTATTGAGGTTGATATAATTTAATATCTACTAAATTTATAATTCAGTTCAAAGAAAAACTGTATTATCTTATCTTAACAATAGGTTAATAAGAATAATACAGTTTTAAACTTGCAAACAGATTAGTAAATTTCCTTAAGCAAATAAATTTTTTTTACTATCTTAATTTTTAGTAATGATAATAGTACCCATTATGAAGGAGCCCAGTGTCAACTGGATCATCAATACCAAACACGTCCGTAAATATATATCTATTCCAAATATCAACTATTCTTTTTTCAGGTTGTGCTTGTAAAGCTCCAATATCCCATTTATGGAATCCTCCCCATATTCCGCTATCACGATCCTGTACCTTTATATATGTTCCTAAAGGACAGTTATCAAACATTTGATCTGTAGCACAGTCATAATCACTTAATACATGATTGGATTGGCCGTGTACATCTTCATACCATGATATCGCTCCGTAATTAGAATAATAACCACTGCTAGAAGCTGAAATCATGCTATCTGCAATTTTAGTTTTAGTATTATTATCACTATATGGTTGTCCATTTATTTTAATAAATGTAGGATTGCCAAGACCGTCATAAGATACTGTCATCCCTGGTTGCGGTTTAGGTAGAGAATTATTTATAGTTGTACACTTATCAATTATGTGTCCTTTTAATATAACCAATTTATTATTAGTATCATATTTGATATTTGTACCTGGTTCTGCTTTAGATGGGATAGTATCTATTGTACTTTATAGTTGCTGCTTGTGCTGCTTGCGTTACTTGTCCAAAACCAATAATGGTTACAAAAGACAAGACTAGTGAAACTTTTGTTATAAACTTATTTCTCATAAAAACACATCCTAACTATTTTTTCCAATACATGCATTGATTACATTATATATTATAAAATATACAAGTAAAGTGTTCTTTCATATTTTTGTAAAAAAGAAACTACATAAGAGCATTTATTCATATATTATTATGAATACCAGTTATATTTTTAATAATTTTATACATATTAAGTTATTCTTTAGTTACATAATCAATACTCTTTGTAATTAATGGTAATAATAGTTAATTTATTAAACTAACATATATTTTTTGTTACTTAAACTTGTATTTTTATTATAAAATATAATATCCAACAGTAATATAGTTGAAAATGTGGTATAATTCAGATATACTTATGAAAAATAAGTTTTATAATTAGGTTTTTATGCTTTAATTTAATGCATAAATTCTACAAATTTAAGGATGTAAGATTATGAGAAAGAATATAACATTAATTATAATTGCTGTGTTAATAATATCTATTAGCGGGTGCTCTAACACAACAAAAAACAATAAAAATATAGGTGATAATTCAGTAATTTCAACTAAAACTCCATCGAATCAAGAAAATAACATTGCAGATAAATCTACTGATGATAATATAAAAGGTTTAGAAAAATCATTTAAAGAACCAACTGATTTAAAGAAACCTAATATTGAAGATGCTAGAAATTTTAAGCAATCTCTTAAAAATGGTAGTGTAATAATGATTTCAAAATATAATAATGATAAACTTGAAGTATACAATATATCGATGTTGGACAAATTTGTCGATTCGTTTAACCATGGTAAAAAAGACTATGTATGTATAATAAAAGGAACACTAGGTAGGAACGATAAACTTTCGGTAAATAAGCTTGCAGAGTATGAAACTGATGGTAAACTCATCAAGAGTATAATTTATGACACATACGCTAATAAAAATAACTTTGTGCAAGCGACCCCTATATATTTTCCTAAAATAGCAAAGACATCCTATGGTGATGCAATTAGATATTCCATTCTAGAAAATAAGGATACTCCGGATGATATGGGAGCAACTATTATAAGCTTTAATAAGGGTGATATAAAAAATTGAAATTTAACTAAAAGAAGCTGTGAACTAATTATTTAGTCATACAGCTTCTTCTTATATTAATATAATAGTTTTCTCAAGATCCTTACTTCTATTTAAGTTTAAAGTAACTCAACTTTCACTAAAAATCTTTTGCCAAATCTTTAGCCTTATTTATTGTACCATTTACTATTGCATCTACATCTTGACCCATAACATCCAACATCTCTGCTGCAACTGTGATAAAATCTGTTACTCCAAAGAAGCCAAAAATTGTTCTTATGTATCTATCACCCATTTCAAAGTCTGCAGCTGGACCTTCTGAGTAACCACCACCTCTTGATACTATATTGATTGCCTTCTTTCCTTGAAGCATTCCAACTGGACCTTGCTCTGTATATCTAAAGGTTATACCTGTAACACTTACATAATCTATATATGCCTTTAATATTGCAGGAATACTTAGATTCCAAAGCGGTTCAGCAATAACATATTTATCAGCTTCTGCAAATTGATATGCATATTTCAACACTGGATGTTTCTTGCTTTCCTCATTCTTCGGACCAAAGACAGAGCCAAGATCTTCATCTGACAAAAAATTAATATCCTCTTTGTAGAGATCTAAAGTTATTATCTCATCCTTTGGATTTAGTTCTTTATACTTTTCAATAAAACTATCAGATATCTTAAAAGTTCTTGATGCCTCATTTGATTTGCAATTTGCTTTTATATATAGAACTTTGCTCATTTTGTTCAACTCCCTTAAATAATATTCACAATACTTATATTGCTCTTTTTTTTTAATAAATACACTTATGTTATTACTCATATTTTTATAAATTTTAACCAATTTCTATGGAATTTTCTATTTTTTATGTTATAATATTTTCTATAAAATGATACATTTTAAACTTTTATTAACATAAAAAATAACTAATTACACCTTTCACTCGTTTCTTAAATATTTCAATTTATGATTTATTCTTGTTTATCGTTAAATTGTTCCAATACGAAAATATAGTTTACAAATACTAATATAAGAATAAAACAATTTTATTAACTGTAAGATCTCTTATATTTAAATCTATACAAACAACTCAAATGATTATCCTCAAGTCAAAATTATGCTAGTTTCTTTATGTGATTACAGATTAAGTGATTACATTTCTAAATACATCAGTAGAATCTCTTTTCATTAGATCATATATTTTTTAAAATATCTTAAATCTCTATTAATTTTCTTTAAATGGCTCTTTTTATTTTCACAGCTGTAATCTATTAAAACTTTAAATAGATTTGAAAAATATATAATAGGAGGATTATAAAAATGATCACTAAAGTATTTAAAAAGAAATCATTGCTTCTTTCACTTGCATCCTTAGTTGTCATAGGACAAGTAGGTCTTTTCGGTGTTTTTAAGCCTGAAAAGGCATTGGCGGTTGGAAGTGTATCCAAAAAAGGAGTTGCTTCTAACTACTACTGCAATAACGATCTTACTAAACTTAGTAACCTTAATGTAGGTTGGTTCTACAACTGGTCAACTAATTACAGCTCTACAACTTCCACAAACATGGAGTATGTACCTATGGTTTGGGGAAGAGATTATGTAACTTCCTCGAATATTACTGCTCTAACTCAAGGTAAAGCTTCAGGAAAGTTTAAAAATCTTTTAGCCTTCAATGAACCTGATTTAGCTGGTCAAGCAGCTATGTCTGTTGATGAGGCAATAGGTTACTGGCCTCAACTTATGAATACTGGCTTACGTGTTGGAAGCCCTGCTCCAACTACTCCTGATAATGGCTGGCTTGATAACTTTATGAATCAAGCTAACAACAAGGGTTACAGAGTCGACTTTATTGCCCTTCACTTCTATCCTGACTTCACAAACCCTAATTCAATAAATGACATAAAGACTAAGATAACTAACGTATATAACAAATATAAAAAGCCAATTTGGATCACAGAACTAGGTACAGTGGATATAAATGCATGGGGTATAAAAACTAGTGCTCCAGTTTCTCAACAAGCTGCTGATTCCTATATGCAGAGCGTCGTAGCAATGCTTGAGAGTCTTCCTTTCGTTGAAAGATACGCTTGGTTCATGGATAAATGTCCTACTGATCCAGTAACAAAATATTCATCTTTATATGATAGTAGTGATAATCTTACAAGCATGGGTAAAATCTATCAAACAGTAACTGTTAACAATGCTATTTTCTATCAAGATGCTAATTATGGAGGAACTTCAGTAGCTCTTCCAAAAGGAAACTACACTATGGCTCAACTTAATGCTGCTGGAATCCCAAATGATTGGGTTTCTTCTCTAAAGGTACCTTCTGGCTGGACTGTTGAGCTTTATCAGAATGATAATTTTACAGGTACAAAATGGACCTTTACATCAAATAGCTCTTACGTAGGTTCTGCAGTTAATGATCAAGCAACCTCTATCAAAATTTATTAATCCTATGGAGGACTAATTATATGGGGAAAATGAAAAAGTTTCTACATTTTATCCTTGTCGCACTTTTTATAGGAGCATTAGTACCTATTTCTAGTGTAAAAGCAGCAACAGGGGTAACCTTTTACCAAGACGCTAACTATGGTGGAACAGCTGTAACTCTTGGTGCTGGTTCTTACACCCTATCTCAGCTTAATGCTGCTGGCATTCCTAATGATTGGGTATCTTCCTTAAAGGTTCCTTCTGGATGGACTGTTGAAATCTATCAAGATGATAACTTTACAGGTACAAAATGGACCTTTACAGCAGATATCTCTTATGTTGGTGCAGACTGTAATGATAAGATGACTTCTGTTAAAATAACAGCTCCTGCAACAACAGTTGCAAACTCAATCTATTCTGTGGCAGCCTCTTCAGTACCTGCTCCATCAGGAAATGGTGTTATGACCTTTAGAGTACTTAATGGTACAAATGGTGCTTACGCAGACAGTAGCGTATACTGGGCAATCTTCGGAATCGATCCAACTACAAACAAGTGGTGTTATGTTGACATAAATGGAAATCCAATTCCTCTTACAAGTGCATTAAATGATGCAACTGGACACCTTACAAAAAACAATGTCAACTATGCAAATGTATTCTATACTATTAGTCAAAAACAATGGGTTAACCTTCCAAAGCTTAATGGTGCTAGAATGTATCTTAGTCTTGGAAGCCCTTGTTATATTAGAACTTATGATAATGGCTATAACTGGCCAGATGTAAATAATACATCTGATCCAAATAGAAACATTTATTTTGACTTCGTTGAATTCACTCTAGATGCTAATGGATATCATGGAAACACCACTAGAGTTGATGGATTTGGCTTCCCAATACAACATAGACTAATCAACAAATCAGGAAGCTTTGATAGAACTGTTGGCGAGTTAGAAACTGAGACTCGTTCAGGTTTATTCACAAAATATGCAAATGAAGTACCAGACGCTTTCAAAGAATTAGGCACTCTTCAAGCTCCATATAGAATATTACCTCCTTATAGAGGAAATAACTTCAAATCAGGTGGAGCTTATGCAAACTACTATGATAGTTATGTAAATCAAGTTTGGAGCACTTATACTACTAAAAATCTTACCTTCAATTGTTGGAGTGGTACCTTTACTGGACATGTTGTTGGAAATGACTTTGTGTTTAGTAAAAATGGAGGCTCTTCTAATATATACATTCATGGTAAACCATCAACTTACAATATACTTGCTGGAGCTGGAAACCTAGTAACAGGAACTGATGACGAGAAGACAGCTGAATATCAGCTATGCGCAGCTCTTAACAGACATATAGTTGATGATCCTGCTAACTGGAACAATGCTAGCTATTTATATAAGGCTTCACCTTCAAACTACTATTCTAAGTTCTGGCATGATCACAGCATAAACGGACTTGCTTACGGCTTCTGCTTTGACGACAGCCTTGCAGCATATCTAGATGTAAATGATCCTAAGGGACTTGTTGTTAGAGTTGGTTGGTAAATCCTTGTTTTAGTACAATAATCCTGTCATATATAATTTTGTAATCTCTAAGTATAATCAAAATAGACATAATAGACAAAAAGCATAAGCTATATACCATCTAGCTTATGCTTTTTTTCAATGTACCTTACTTTATTATCTCTACACTAAACTTTTCATCACAGTGCAATTCAATATTTCCTGCCCAAGTACATGCTTTTAGGTCCTTCAAGGTTCCATTAAAATAGCCATTAAATTCCTTAGGAATCTTAACCTTCAGATTGCTCAAGCTTTCTTTTAAGGAAAGATTTCTTTCAGATTTATATTTTCTTACTTCCGAAACAATACCTTCAATTAGTTCTCCAAATTCAAGTATTTTCTCTTTTTCTGTATCTATATCAATACCCCACTCTAAATTATGAATAGAGATATCTTTTTCAAAAGCTCTAAAATATTCTTGATATATCTCTTCAGTGATATGCGGAACGTATATGGAATAAAGCTTCAGTATTTCTAAAAGACTTTTATATAAAGCATATTGAGCTGATTTCCTCTCATTGCTTCCATGTATTTCAGGCTTATATAATCTATCCTTTATTATTTCTAGATAATTATCACAAAAATCACTCCAGAAAAATTCATCTATCTCTTTTTTAGCTAGACCTATCTCATATTGATTTAGATATTCTTCCATGGTTTCTTCTATGCTTTTAGCTTTTTCAATAATCCAGCTATCAATGGGTAACAGTTCCTCTGGCCTTTCTCCATCGAAGTCTTGAAGCTGCATAATACAAAAGCTTGCTGCATTCCACAGCTTAGTGATAAATCTCTTAGACTGCTTAAGTTCCTCTTCAGAAAACATAGTATCCGTACCAAGCCTTGCACCTGCAGACCAATATCTAAGTTCATCAGCTGAATGTCTATCAATAAGATCCTTTGGGGATAAAGTACCATTATTTTTTGATTTACTTATCTTTTCTCCTTTTTTAGCTAAAACAAACCCACATATCATTATATCTTTCCAAGGAAGCTCTCCTGTATGAAACAGGCTTCTTACTATGGTATAAAAGGCCCAAGTTCTAATAATCTCATGAGCCTGAGTTCTCATTCCCATTGGCATAAGCTTCTGAGATAAATCACTATCACCCTTCCAGTCTGAATTTATCATTGGAGTTAAGGAAGATGTAGCCCAGGTATCAAATACAGCGGTCTCAGCGGTAAATTCATTGCATCCACAAGAACAAATAGAATGAGGCTTATATTCCATTGGGTTTATAGGAAGTTCTTCGTCTTTTGCAAATATAGGCTTACCACATTTATTACAATACCAAAGTGGAAATGGAACTCCGTAATACCTCTGCCTGGATATACACCAGTCCCACTTAAGATTTTCAACCCAGCTTATATACTTAGCTTTCATAGAAGCTGGATACCAATTTATGCTATCTGCAGCTTTTAGATACTTTTCTTTTTCACTTAATATATCAATATACCACTGCTTTGAAGGAATAATCTCTATTGGTTTTCCACATCGTTCATGAACTGAAACTCTATGACTTATATTATCGCTCTTTCTTAAAAGGTTATTATCCTTAAGAAGCTCTATTATTTTTCCCCTTGCACTTAATACCTTTAGACCTCCTAAATATGGAACACTATCAGATACCTTCCCATTCGTCTCTACAATCTTCTTATAAGGCAATTTATGCTCTTCATACCACTCTAAATCAGTTGTATCTCCAAAGGTAGCACACATTACTATCCCAGTACCCTTTTCTAAGCTTACCTTTTCATCTGGGTAAATAGGTATTTCAAAATCATATAATGGTACTAATGCTGTTTTTCCTATATACTTTTTATATCTCTCATCTTCTGGATTTATAAATAAACATACGCATCCATATAAAAGTTCTGGTCTTGTGGTTGCAACTATAAGCTCCTCATCTTCAACCAAGAAAGGAATATAATTAAAGGTACTATCTTTATCTACTGTTTCTAGTTCAGCTTGTGCTATGGAGGTTTGACAAGTAGTACACCACAAAACCGGTGACTGCTTTATATAAGCCTTTCCTACCTTTGCCATATCTATGAACGCCTTCTGAGATATTTTTTGCACTCTTTTGTTAATAGTCTCATATTGGAGGCTCCAATCTACACTAAAGCCCATTGCTGTCCAGAGACTTTTAAACTCTTCCTCATACTTTTTAGTGGTATTTAAGCATTTTTCAATAAATTCACTTCTAGGCATAGACGATGCTCTAATACCTTCTTCTTTCTCTACAAGCCTTTCTGTAGGTAGCCCATTGTCATCAAATCCAAAGGGATAAAATACATTTTTCCCCTGCATTCTTTGAAATCTTGCTATTATTTCAGCCTGAGTATAGGAAAATATATGACCTATATGAAGGCTTCCGCTTATAGTAGGCGGTGGTGTATCTATTGAAAAAGTTTCTTTATTACTATTAAAATCATATCTATATATCTCATTATCTTGCCAATATTGTTGCCATTTATTTTCAACCTCTGATGGGTTATATTTTTTACTTAACATATTGATTCCTCCTAGATATAAATTTTGGTTTATACTGCAGAAAATCGTGCACTATTTTCTGCAGTATCCATTGGTAAATAATTTTCATAGTTTTTAAAATTAAAACGACCAGTCATTATTCTGAACAAAAGAAAAGTTTATAATTTTTTATAAAAATAAAAAAACCTCCGTCCTAAAAATATAGGACGAAAGATAATCTCCGTGGTACCACCTAAGTTTGTACTGATGTACACTCTCATTATAGTGCGGGCATTTTATATTGCCGATACTACTTCCCTTTTAACAGTGGGATCTCCGTTAAAGCCTACTCTCTTACAGATTTCGGTTTACAGCTCAGAGGCTACCTTCATCATATACATCATGGGAAATTTCCACCAGCATTCCCTCTCTTTATTTCTGTTATACAACTACTCTTCCTCTTCAAAGCCTTTATTTATTAAATTATACATATATTATCAATTATACATTACACTGTCAACACCTAATTTGTAGTTTTTATATTATATGTTATACCTAAAATATTAGTGAAATTAAGTGATTAGATAGGAGATGCCATTTGAGCGAGATATTAGAATTAAATGATTTTCTCAGATGAAGTGACGTTAATAAACTGTACTGTTTGAACGTAGTGAGTTTACAGTTTTAGCCATGTAATTTGACAAAATCATATTAATTCTTTGCGTAAGCTCATTAAAGCATCTGATAACTAAGCTCTTAATTTCAACATGTTATTTTAACTCTGCCAATATTCATTATATGCTTTATATTTAATATTATTGAACTTTTATTTGTTTATATTCATTTTTTATAATTATTTAATCTGGTAATATTTTTATACAATAATGCTTGCAAAAGTATATAAAAATATATTAATTATAAAATAAATATGAAGCAAGTAAACCTAATAAAAAAGTATACGTTGCTTATTATACGATTCACTATAATGGTCTATCGCCAAAAATCAATCAAATTGAAAAGTGGAAATCTACAGGTTCCAGAGGTACAATGTTCTTATATGACTGTTTTATGCAGTGATCTTTGAGATTACTGATATACATTCTCTGCATATGCGGTCTATTGGGAAATGCAAGGAAGGTGACATATATGAAAACGAATCGTTCTTCATCCGCATTAGGCGAATTCATCAAATCGCGTAGGGAAAAGCTGCAACCTTCGGAGGCTGGAATACAACCACTACCTGGACGAAGGCGTACTCCTGGACTTCGAAGAGAAGAGGTCTCTTATCTTGCTAATATGAGTGTGACCTACTATACTTGGCTAGAGCAAGGCAAAGAGGTTAATCCTTCCCTTGAAGTACTGCTAAATATCAGCAATGCGCTACAGCTTGACGAAGATGAACAAAAATATCTGTTTGATTTGGCAAATGTAGACCAGGCGAACGCCGGTACCATGCCGATTAGCGGAGGAACGGATACCGAACTTTTGAAAAAAATTGTAAATCAGTTGTACTATCCTTCTTTCATCACAGATGAAAGTACGAATGTTATTGCCTGGAATCGTGCAGTAGAGCTAATCATAGCGGATTTCGGCAGTTTTCCGGAAAGCGAACGGTATGTGTTGAACATTATGTTTTTTAAACCAGATTACCGCAAAAGACTTGTTAATTGGGAAGTTTTTATCCGTTACTCTGCAGCAATTCTGCGAGCAAGCTTTGACCGCTACAAGGACAATCAATTGTATATGGAACGGCTAGAACGCTTGAGGCTGGAAAGTAAGGACTTTGCGAATTTCTGGGACCTTTATGAAGTTAAGCAAAAACATGTGTCAACTGCTTTATTTCGTCTTCCAGACGGGCAGGAGATGGAGTTCGGGATCCACTCCGCGGCTGCAATAGATAATGTTCCAGGTCTGCGCTGGTGTTTCTTCGCCCCTGTACCAGGTTCAGGCACAGAAGAGAGACTATTGCGTTTGCTAGAACAGGACAGCCTCCTTAAGCAGAACAATTAATATTACATCTGAATTGAGTAATCATACAGTCTATGATTATAGACTGTTACTCTCATTAATAGTATAAACGTGCTGAGGTTAACTCCCTCCAGTTGCAGGTATAATATAGAGAAATGTAACAATTGGAGGTATTTAAAATGCAAACATGGTTTATTACAGGAGCGTCAGGAGGCTTGGCTTCATGTATAACTCGTCAATTACTTGAAAGGGGTGACCGTGTTGCCGCAACGGTACGTAAGCCTGGTGTGCTTGATGATCTGAAGGCACAATATGGTACCCAATTATGGCAAGCTAGATTAGATCTCACAAACCCGCAACAAATTGCTGAGGTGGTAGAGCGTGCATTTACAGACCTGGGCACAATCGATGTGTTTGTCAATAACGCAGCCTATGGATTGTATGGTGCTGTTGAGGAAGCAAGTGACAAGCAGATAGAGCATCTGTTCATGACCAATGTACTTGGATCACTGCGTGCTGCACGCGCAGTTCTGCCTTTTTTCCGTAACCAGGGCAACGGGCACATTGTACAGATTTCTAGTATGGCGGCTCATTATTCTATTCCTGGTATGGGGCTGTATTGTTCTTCAAAATGGGCAGTCGAAGGTGCCTTTGAAGCGCTAGCCAAGGAAGCAGCACCCTTCGGCATTAAAACGACCATAGTGGAGCCCGGCGGGATTCGCACAAATTTTGCTGCTGGAAACGCTGTATTCGGAGAGCGTATGGACATATATAGAGATATGGAAGCTGGTCAACTAGTTAGTATGATAAAAGGTGAAGTTCCCGGCTTAAATATTGACATGCTTAAAAATATGGTTATCGGTGATCCTGATAAAATGGCACAGCAGATTATACATCGTGTTGATCAGGGAGATGGTCCAATACGTATGGCACTGGGAAGTGACGCATATAAGAAAATCAGGGCGACCCTGTTGGAAAGATTAGCTGCATTGGAAGCACAGGAAGAACTGGCTTATTCCACTGATGCAGATGATGTTGTAAAGCAAGTTTAAAATATCAAAGCCACTCCTTACAATGGAGTGGCTTCTTTGTGCCCTTATACTTTCGCTATATTTAACAAACGGTGCCGCTTGTAAGCAAAACTAAAATATATAAGAGTTCAATTTATTTTGCCGTTACTTGCGATACGGTTCTCCGTAACTATTCCAAGTGAGGTTTTTCCACAATTCTATCAATTCTAGAAACTAAGATCTTCTCCATTAGTTGCTATTACTTTCTTGTACCAATGAAATGATTTTTTCTTATTTCTTTTTAAGGTTCCATTTCCTTCATCGTCCATTTCTACATATACAAAACCATATCTTTTTTTCATCTCTCCAGTTCCTGCAGAAACTAAATCAATGCACCCCCATGGTGTATAACCCATTAAGTCAACACCGTCTAAAGTAACTGCCTTTTTCATTTCTGCAATATGATCTTTGAAGTATTGTATACGATAATCATCCACCACATATCCATTTTCATCAGGCTTATCAATAGTTCCCATCCCGTTTTCAACAATAAATAGAGGTTTCTGATACCTATCATAAAGTTCAGATAAAGTGTATCTTAACCCAACAGGGTCAATAGCCCATCCCCACTCCGTTTTTTTAAGGAAAGGATTTACATCCCCCATTTGCCCGCCAGTGTCTGTATTCTGAACGATTTCAGTATGATATACACTGCTACGGTAATAACTAAATGATAAAAAGTCTGAAGGGTAATTCTTTATTATTAAGTCATCCCCAGGTTCTTTTTTTATGGTTACTCCCATCTCTTCAAAAAAGCGGTCTGCGTAAGATGGATAATATCCCCTCATCATAATATCAGAGTAAATCAAAGCTCCTCTTCGATAATCCAATGCTCCAAATATATTTTCTGGTTTACAATCTTTCGGGTAAATGCAGCTTAAAGCAACCATACAACCAATTTGTGCATCTTCAATGATTTCGTGACAAAGTTTATTAGCAAGGGCACTGGCAACAAACATATGATGCTTTGCTTGATAGCGCATCTGAGCTGTAGCTTCTCTAGTCCCCATAAAGGCGTAGCCATTTAGTACATTAATTTCGTTAATAGTAATCCAATATTTAACTAAATCTTTATACCTAGTAAATACCTCTTTGCACATTCTTAAAAAACAATCAATGGTTTGACGACCACCCCAACCATTATAATGTTCAGCCAAATAAGCAGGCGTTTCAAAATGATATAGCGTAACTAATGGTTCGATATTATATTTCTTGCACTCATTAAAAACATCTTCGTAAAACTTTAACCCTTCTTCATTTGGTTGTTCCCCTTCAATTCCACCATTTGGGAAAATACGAGACCAACTAAGAGATAGGCGGAAACATTTCAATCCCATCTCTCCAAAAAGAGCAATGTCTTCTTTAAAATGATGATAAAAATCAACAGCTTTATGACTAGGATAATAAACAGATTCATCGATATAGCCTACTGCACCTTCTGGTATAGTGTCAATTTTGGGATCACCAGTAGGTCGACGGTTTACCACTTTTTTTGTGCCGTCTTTTAACTGGATTGTAATTTTCCTTGGACGATCTGCAGTTCCATTAGTTATGAAGTCGCTTGTTGCAAGACCCCGCCCGCCTTCATTATATCCACCTTCATATTGATTTGCAGCTGTAGCTCCACCCCATAAAAAATTTTCTGGAAAAACTTTTTTCATTGAAATTCATTTCCTTTCTAAAGTACATTACTTTTTTTGATTTTATAAAAACAAAAACTGCCCAAAATAAGTTGGGCAATCCTAAAAATGGATCTGCATTAAGCCTTTTTGATAAGTTTATACAAATCAGTGATTTCACTGGCCATATCTTTAAGGGCCATGGAAGTCATAAAATGGTCTTGTGCATGAACCATAATAAGAGAAAAATCAAATTCCTCTCCGCCTGCTTCCTTTTGTATTAAGCTAGTTTGAAAATGATGTGCCTCATTTAAAGCAGTATCTGCTTCTATCAATTTTGCTTCTACTTCATCAAAATTGCCTTCTTTCGCTTTTTGGATTGCTTCCATTGCCGAGCTTCTTGCGTTCCCAGCGTGAAGGATTAATTGAAATGCAATATTATATAGTTCTTCTTTATTCATAATTAAAGTCCTCTCACTTGTATTAAGGAGGCAGGCAATAGACAAATATATACCTGCCTCACTTTCTTTAGTTAGTCAGCCCTTCCTCTTCTCTCTTCTTCGCCTTATCATAGATTCTGAAGAAAGGAGTATAGATTAGGAATGAAATAAAAATATCAACTACATTCATCACTGCTCCCGAAATATGTCCACCGGATGCAAGATAGCCTGCGATAATTGGTGGCGTTGTCCAAGGGACTGCAATACCTGTAGGTAACGCTACCCATCCAAAATTCATTGCAATAAAAGTTACAATAACGACAACAAGTGAAGTAATGATAAATGGAATAATCATTATCGGGTTTAACATTATTGGCAATCCAAAGATTACTGGCTCGTTTATGTTAAAAATAGCAGGAGCTATTGATAAACGACTAAGACTTTTCATTTGCTTTGATCTAGCAAAGATTAACATTGCAAGAACTAAGCCAAATGTTACACCCGTTCCACCGATGTGGATAAAGTTATCCCAGAATTGCATAGTAGCAACATGTGGTAGATGTTGGCCAGCTTGATATGCTGCAACATTGTCACCGGAAGCACTAAGCCAAATTGGTTCCATAACACTTTTAACAATGTTTGTACCATGCAATCCAGCCCCCCATAGTAATGTTACAAAAAATTCAGCAACAAGGGATCCACCAAGAGTAAGTCCCACCATTTTTAACGGATCACCTAGAATTGTGGTAACTAAGCCATTAATCGTTCCATAATGAGTGGTTTCAACGAGTAAACGTACTCCCCAAACCAAAAGAATAACAGCAAATCCTGGAATTAAAGCTGCAAATGATTTACCAACAGTTGGCGGTACACCATCTGGCATTTTAATAATAATTTCTTTTTGGACGAACCAACGATAAATTTCTGTTGATATAATTGCAATAAGTAATGCAACAAACAAACCTTTACTGCTTAATAATGCTTTTGAAAGTGCACCGGTTACCATAACAGCATCTTTAGCTCCGGCTGCCTTAAATAGGAAATTAAATGGTGTTGTTAATAAGAAGGCAGACACTGAAATAGTACCGGCACTCAACTTATCAACCTTATAGCTTTCAGCTAATCGGTAAGCTACAGCGAATGCAGCAATGAGCGACATGATATTGTAAGTTGCATCTACCGGATAGTTTAAACTATTTTTCCAGCCTGCGCCGAAAATAGAACTCATCCATTCTGCATATCCATTAACTGGAAAGTTGGCCAAAATTAGAAATAATGAACCAATGATCATGAATGGCATAGTGGCAATCAGACCATCACGGAGCGCCAATAAGTGTCTTTGCGCACCGACTCTTGCTGCAACAGGCATTACCTTTTGTTCTAGAAAGTCGTTGTATTTGCTCATTTTCTTCTTCCCCTCTTAATTTATTTGTTATTTACTAACTTTATAGCAGTTTTTAGAACTTCTTCGCCATTACACATCCCGTAGTGAGTTGGGTCAATAGTATCTACTGGAATACCTTTCTCATCCCCTAATGCTTTTATTTTTGAAAGTAGATATCGAACTTGTGGTCCTAAAAGAACGACATCCGCCTTGTCAATGTGTTCATTGATCTGAGTTGCCGGAGCAGCCCAAATTTTCCCTTCCAAACCTTGTTTTTCTGCGGCCTTTTCCATTTTGGTCACAAGCAAACTTGTACTCATCCCAGCTGCACAACATAATAAAATATTCATTGTTTCTCCTCCTATAAAAAGTTTTTTAATAAAATAAGTAGCCAACTATCTAAACTGCATCAATTGACAACCTTTTCATTTTGCTTTGATTACTTGTTGTTTATAGTTTATTCTAAAACTTATTTGTTTTACAGAAAGGATTTTTCCGTTGATAACGGAAAAAGGTATCCTGCTATGAATATCACTTCTGTTTTATATTGCACTCTTAAGTTTTAATACTTTGTTTATTGAATTTAACTTACATTTCGTTATTTACACCCATTTACAAGCCTTACTATATCTTCAGCTGATCCGCTCCTCAGAACTTTTTGGACCATTGTTCTGTTTTCAACTAAAGCAATGAGCCTTCGATACATCCCTTCCAGGTCTTCCTTAGGATTTTTTCCAATGTTTAACAAACAGATAAATTGAACCATATTCTTACCTGCCCATTCTATAGGCTTTTTTAATGTGCACACAGTCCAAAATGTTTCCTCTGTTTCTGGTTCGAATGGATGAGGAATGGCAACAAAATTTCCAAAGCTAGTTGCAGCGATTTCCTCCCTTTCAAATACAGAATTTACATAATCCTTAGAAACAAGTTTTTGTTTGTGTAATTCTTCACACATAAAACGGATTACGCTTTCTTTGTCATCAAAGTTTTTATGAATAAAAACTCTGGATTCATCTAGATATCTGCGTTCCTCGGAGCCTTTTACAGACCTCAGTTTCTCCTGAATACTTACAATATCTTCCCCTCCTAAAAAAGTATGAACAACTTGCACGGGAACTCCTATATCTTCTTTTAATGGAATCGTACTAATAATAAAATCAATTGAGGATAGATCGTATTCATTTAATTGATAGTAACTAGTTGTGGCCACAATATCTATTTCATCTTTAAATTCATTTTTCAAACGATAGTACAATAATTTTGCGCTTCCAACACCTGAATTGCAAACCACAATTACTCGTTTTGTCTTTATTTGGATTGCCTTAATTCTTTCTAATGCCACGCCTATATGTAATGCAATATAAGCAATTTCGTGTTCTCCTACTTCGACCCCCAAGTAGTGCTCTATACATCTGCTAGCAATGGCGGCACCTTGAAAAGCACTAGGATATTTCCTTTTAATGTCGTCTAATAATGGATTCCGAATACTCATACTATAGCGTAATCGATTCATTGCGGGTCCTATGTGCATAATCATGGCTTGAATGAATTCAGAGTCCCCATAAAAATCCCAATTAAAATTGGTTTTCAATTTTTCCAGCATACAATTAATGATGGTGCGTAAATTATCATTTTCGCTAGATTCATTTAAAACATTCTTATGAATTAATTTTGTACCTAACAAATGCACGATAATATAATTAATTTCAGCTTCCGGAAAAATTTTACCGGTAAACTCCTCAACTTCCTTAACAATTTCATTAGCTATTATACTTTCAAATGGATATTTTCCAATTACATCATGTTCGAAATTTTCAATGACAAACCCTTCATCAATCCTTTTGCATCCAATGGCAATATGAGTTGCCAAATTTTCAAGTGTAATGTCCGAAATTTCAAATTCATATTTATTTACCTTTTTTATAATGATTTCCCTAATTTTTTCAAACAGATTTTTATCCAATAGTTGTAGGGACTTACTGTCAATGTTTAAGTTGTTATTTCGACTTAAAATATAATTTGAAAGGCATATCCGCTTCATATATTCATCGCCCTCCACATGCATACCATAATGCGGTGTCGAAACTAACTTCAAATGATAACTCTCCAATATTTCACGGACCATTTTTAAGTCATTTTGCAACTTAGGCTTAGAAACAAATAGGGATTCCTCAAGACTTTCTAATTTTACTAGGTCCTTTCCTAATAACAATCGCCTTAATATATATATAACCCGATTTTGATGTTCGTAAAGATTTGATTGAGTATCATCCATAGAGTCTTTTTCATTAAGAGTAAATTCTTTTTCAAAAGTTGCAAAATCCTTTACTTTTAATAAATAGCCTTTTCCACGAAACGATTCAATAACAATTCCTAACAAAGCACTTTGTGATTGAAGTTCTTTGATCTCAGTTCTAATGGTTCTGTCACTTACTCCAAGTTCTTTTGCCATCCATTCAGACGTAACAGGGTCTTTTGACTTCATTAAAGACAACACGATGTCTTTTTGGCGTTTCGAAACCACTTTTCGGCCCCCTTTTCTATGTTCTTTTCTTAATCGATATTTACGTCCTTATTTTTATACTGCTTGAAAGCGTTGTCAAGTAAAAAATCTTACTTTTATTGAAGTATATAGAAAAAAAGCATTTATTTCAGGATTTTAACACAGCAATTCTTATGTCTAATAGTGAATATTTTTGATATATTATTTTTTTTATCTCTTAGGAATGTTTTCTCCAATTAGTGAAATTAATATTCTTACAGATAATCATGTTAGATAAGGCAATGAGAAAGGCTACAATTCATCAAGGACCTACTATTAAAATAGTAAGTCCTTCAATACTTCCATGGCAAAAAACCTCATTTACTTATAGTACGGTTCACCTTTAATAATCCTATAAGAGTAAAATTTAAACATTTATTGTAGAATACATTTCAGTATCATGTCTTTAACTTCTTCTCTTGTAAGTACATCATCATCTTCGAATTCTTTAAGAGCTTCTAAGATAACTTCCTTTTTCGGAACTTCAGCAATCTCATTAAATGTTGTTGCAATTCCATATTCCTTATAAACACTTTCTGTTGCAGCAATTCCTTCTTCTATTACCTGTATTTTGCTCTTAGAACTTGGATCTACCTTCATCACATTAACAGCATAGTTATACACTTCATCACTATAATGGTATGAAATAGCCCTTAGCCATTTAGGAAAGATTACAGCTACAGCCTGACGATAGTTTACATGGAATAATTCTTCTGCAATTGTTTCACAGCCATAAAGGGACCATGCACTTTCTTTTCCACATCTTAGCATTCCAAAAGTATTAACTGCAGATGCCCACATGAGATTAGCTCTTGCTTCATAATCCTTGGGATTATTTATGACAATTGGCACACTATTCAACACTGTTCTCATCACAGTCTCACAAAAGCCTTCAGCAATTTTACTGCTTCCTCCAAAATAATTTGAGAATAATTGTGCAAAGGTAACTAGAGCACCGTAAGCAGTTTCTTTCTGATTTACTGAATAGGTTAATTCAGGATTTAATATAGCAAATGAAGGATACTTACCATACAAAGAACCACGTGCTCCGCTTTCATGATCTTCTATTTCAGCTGCTGCATCAACTTCTGAACCACCTGAAGGAAATGTAGGAATTTCCCCAACAGGTAACATTTCTTTATCCTTAGGTGAAAGCTCTCCTGAAAGATACTCCCAAAGATTATCATTTTTAGCACCAAAGGCAATGATCTTTGCCATATCCATGCATACACTACCGCCTATACCAAGCACTACATCTACAGCTTCATCCTTACACATTTTTACCGCTTCCAATACCTTTGAATAAGCTGGAGTTACGTTTCCTCCAAAGTCTACATATGAAATTTCATTTTTAATAAGTACATCAGTAATCTTTTCATAGTTTCTGCTAGACTTTAGAGAATTCCCTCCGTAGACAAGCAGAACTCTATTTCCATATTTCTTTATTTCTTCTGGAAGCTTTTCTAATGCATCTCTTCCAAAATGTATTGTAACTGGATTGTTATACGAAAAATTCAACATATAATTCCCCCCTTTTACTTTAGTCAATTTCAATTAGTTCATACTCTCTTGACCCAACACCTAATCTTGCTCTTTTTGATGTCCGTGAATAGCTTCCGTGCCAGCCTCAATTGCAGTCTCATAATATCCTATCTTGCGAATAATAGTTTGCATAACTCTATTTAATTCTTCCATTTGCTTTTGAACATCTTCTTTTCTTTCAAGAAAAATATCCATACGCTCCTTGAGGGTGCTATCGCCTTCTTCACACAAATCCATATAACGCTTTATATCTTTTATAGACATTCCAGAATTCTTCATACAAGTTATGATATCTAGTCTTTGAAAATCTTCATCTTTGAAAACCCTAGTTCCATTTGGTTTCCTATCTACAAAAGGAAGAAGTCCTTCCTTGTCGTAGTAACGCAAGGTTGGAACCGTAACCCCCATTTTTTCTGCAACCTGTCTAATTGTATAATTCATGATGGCCCTCTTTCTTACCTTAGTTATTATTAATCATAATTTTTCTATGCATCCACTAGTAGATCTAAATTTTAGAAAACATTCCCCTTTGTAATCTAGCTCACCCCATTCATATTCATGTACTTCCCTAAAACTCTGCTCCCTAACTTTAAATTTTATCCAACTGCCACTATCTAATTCAAAAACTAAAATTAAATCTGTATTACTAGTAATAGCACCATTCACATGCACATCAGTGTGGATATCTCTTGTTTTCATAATGAGTCTCGCCTTAGTAGATAATACTGGCAAATTTTCTTTATTTCCGTATATTCTTATTACCTTAATAATTATAAAAGCTATAAATAAAATAAATATAATCTGGCCCACCATCATATAATCCCTGTATTTCCACAAACCTTTTTATATAGTTCAATTCCTTTTTTCAGGCGAGTAAGTCCATCTTCCAAACGCGCGCTTGGACATGCGATGTTCATTCGAATAAAACCTCTTCCAGATTCTCCATAGGATTGGCCGTTAGAAATATATAGTCCTACTTCACTGCGCAAGAACTCGCATAGACAGGTTGTATCCTGTGAAATTCTGCTACAGTCAAGCCACAAAAGATAAGTAGCATTTGAAGGAACAAGATATAATTCCGTTAGTTCAGATGCTATGAACTTCTCTACAACTTTTTTGTTTTCTCCTATATAGGAGCGAAGCTCGTTCAGCCACTTTTCTCCTTTAGTGAAGGCTGCAACTGTAGCTTCCATGGCTATTGCATTTGGTTCGGCCACTTCATCTGTATTTAGCGCCTTATTTATTTTGTGCCTTAGGACCTCATTTGGCACTACAACTGCTGAGGTCTGTACTCCAGCTATGTTGAAGGTTTTTGTAGGTGCAATACATGTTATACTGTTGTTTGCACACATTTCAGAAACAGAAGCAAATGGAATATATTCATGCTGTATATCAGTCAAATCACAGTGAATCTCATCTGATACAACAAGCACATTATGTTTAAAGCATAGTTCCCCAATTCTTTCTAAGGTCTCTTTATCCCATACCTTTCCTATTGGGTTTTGAGGGTTGCATAGAATCATCATGGTTGTTTGTGGATCAGAAAGTTTATTTTCCAAATCTTTAAAATCAATGTTGTATTGTTTTCCATCGTATAGCAGCTTATTCTCTACAATATTTCTGCCATTATTCACAATAGAATTAAAGAAGATATTGTAAACAGGCGTCTGAACAAGTACATTTTCCCCCACAGATGTCATTTTCCTAACTGCACTAGAGATAGCCGGCACAACTCCTGTACAAAAAATCAACCATTCCTTATCTATATAAAAATTGTGTCTTCGCTCCCACCAGTTACTAATGGCCTGATACCATTCATCTGGAACAATTGTATAGCCTAAAATTCCTTTTGCCACTTTTTCCTGAATTGCTTCTATAATTTCTGGGGCTGTTTTAAAATCCATATCTGCCACCCACATAGGTAGAACATTTTCATTCACATCCCATTTGAGAGAATTCGTATTACGTCTGTCCGTTAATGCCCCAAAATCATATTGCATACTTTATCTCCCCCATTATAACCTGTGTCTTATTAGCATCTATCTTTGTCTCATCCATAATCAGTTCGCCAATCCCTTCTGCTCGGATTATACCGCCAGACGGGTTCATAACACTATCAATTTCACTACAAATCTGTACATCTACTGTAGAATATTCAAATGCTAGAGTAGTATTCAACAATCTACAATTTTTCATCACAAGATTGTCAATATAACATAATCCCTGCAAGCTCTCAATTGTGCAATTTACAAAGGTCAGATTTTTTGAATTCCATCCCAGGTATTCTCCAGAAATAAAAGAATCATATACCGTCACATTTTCACAGTTCCAGAATGCATCCTTTGACAGCATTTTTGCATTATGGATTTCGATGTTTTTTCCTCCGTCAAATGAATAGTTCCCAACCAACTGAAATCCGTCAATTTTGATATTTGAGCTGTTCATACCAAAATAATCACCCTTGGCTGTTACATTTTTAAAAGAAATCTCATCACAGTTCCATAAAGTCTCACCAGCATTAGGTATGTTTACATTCTCTAATTTAATCCTTTTTGCACGTCTAAAGTTCTTAGGTGCTTCAATTATAGTATTAACTACTTCAATATTATCTGTATACCAGATTCCTGAACGAGCCATTTCAGATAATATACTATCCTCTACCACAATATTTTTACAATACCATAGTGGATATTTCCACTTAAACATACTGTGATCTATTTTAATATTTTCACTCTCCTTCAAAGGAGATTCTCCATCAGCAAAGGTGGAATAGGAAACCTGCAAATCCTTGCCATGGAATAATGCCCTTTCACCTGTCAACAGCTGTTGTTTTATTAGCTTCATAATTCTACTCTCCCATTCTTTACTTCAATATTTACGACTTTCAGTAGTCATCTAGTACTTATTAATCATAATTAATTACATCTACACCCCAATGATAAATGATAAAGTTAACTTTAGGTCAATACCTAATTTTAAAAAAACACAAAATAGAACAACAAGAGCCAGTTTAAATGGTAGCCCCTCATTTAAACTGGCTTTGCTGTTAAATAATCCAAAGAAACTCTTTCCTCAATTCACGTATTTCCCATCAATACATTATCAATCTCACTCCAACAAATACTAGCAGAAGCATTAGAAATTTCATAGATACTTTATTAATCTTATTTGTGAACTTAAATCCTAACCATTCCAAAGGAGCTACCATTATTCCTATACCACAAGTAATAAAGCCTGCACCTATTAACTTAGGAAAAATAGAGTGAGCACTCATGGAAATACCGACTATAATAATCCATACTCCCATACAAAGAAAACCCAATGTTTCTCCTATTGAATTCCCACAATATACATGAAATGATTTAAAAATTATTTCAATTATTTCTTTCTTTTCAGTAGTGATATTCATATTTATATATTCTTTTGATAATCTATCAGCTAAAAATACCCATCGCATTAAGCCTAAAACATAAAAAATACCTGATGCTATACCAAAGGTTTCTCCAATAATCAAATAAGGAGTATCATTTTTATTTAAAATTGTATAGAATATTGCTGACATTGGAATAAGCATTAATGAACTTAATGCAAAGAGACTCCAAAAGAACTTCAGTTTTACTCCTCCTTCATAAAATTTGTTTAATATAATATCACTGGACTCCCTCAATATTTGAGGATAATTAAAAATCTTAGTAACCCCAATTTGACTTATAGTGAATCCTAAGGCCACCATAATAATAAAAGCTCCTGAAAACTTGTAAAACGTAATAATACTCATAATAAATTACTCCTATCCATCATATTCCAATAGTGTTTAGTTACTAAACACTATCACAAAAAAATAATCATTTTTGATCTAGAAAATTTTCTAATTCATTTAAAATGTCTAAAAAAGTCTCCATATTTTTCTCTGATAAGTAATCCAATCGTTGTGAAATTTCAGCATATAGTTCTTTATGGTATTCCTCATGCCCTTTATATACAATAACTCCTTTTTCTGTTAGTTCTAAAGCCACTTCGTTTTCAGTATTAGATACCATTTTTTTGTTTACCAGACCCTTTTTCACTAGTTTATCTATCATCTGAGAAACAGCACCTTTAGTTATCGCTAAATATTGAGCTAATTCAGTAACATTGATTCTATTATTTTTTCCTATGGCTTCGATTGTATGAGCTTCGGACCTGTATAACAAGTCTTTTGTTCCATAATACTTGGGTCTTTTTTCTGATTTATTATATTTATTCATAACTTGTTCGAATTTATGTATCATAACTTCTGCATTTATTTTTTCAGGCATTATCTCATCCCTCCCTATGTTTAGCAACTAAACACCATAGTATACCAATAATATATTTATGTCAATACATTGATGGTTTCCTAATTCAACTATCAATTAGTTACAAACTTTAAAATTTAAAGTTATCATTTACAGCCCTATCTAGCGTCCATTATAATCATTTTATAACTTATAAATAATTTACTGGACGGAGGATTTAATGGAAGAAAAAGTAGTAATTGATAATTCGGAGCAAAAACATGAGAAAAAACAGAAATACTTAGGAGATAAAGGTTTTGTAGTTTTTATAGCTTTCTTGAGTGCTTTTATTCCCTTATCTACAGATGTTTATTTACCTGCACTTCCTAGGATGGTTGAAAGCTTTAATACTACTGCCAGTATGGTTAATTTAACTTTAATCTTCTTCTTTGTATTCTATGCCATTGGTACTATGTTTTGGGGACCTTTAAGCGATAAATATGGCAGAAAACCAATACTACTTGTAGGCCTTTCAATCTATACAATCGCAAGTATACTATGCATTTTTTCTTCTAGTGTATATCAACTTATAATTTATCGTATTCTACAATCTATAGGCTGTGGTGCTGCTACTGCTGTTTCAACAGCTATAGTTAAAGATGTTTATGCTGGAAGAAAACGTGTTTCAATTTTGGCAATAGTACAATCTATGGGGATGGTTTCACCGATTGTTTCTCCAGTTATAGGAGCTTTGATCCTTAGTGCACTTTCTTGGAGAGGTGTGTTCGTAGTACTAGCTGTTATAGGAGTTTTAAGTTTAGCAGGAAGTCTTGCAATGAATGAAACCATAGAAGAACGTACTGAAGGAAGTATATTTAAGTCTATAGGTAGATTAGGTGTGGTAGCTAAAAATAAAAGTTTTACTTCACTGCTTATAACTTTTTCTATGATGTCTATAGCATCTATGTCCTTTATTTCAGCTTCATCATATATCTATGTTGATGGCTTTAAATTAAGTGAAAGAGTTTATAGCTATTATTTTGCAATAAATGCAGTATTCTTTCTTCTAGGTCCTTTACTTTATATTAGACTCTCCAAACATTTTCACTATAAGCCTATTATAACTACTTCATATATAATTATGAGCATAAGTGGTCTTTTACTTATAACTGTTGGCTTTATGAAACCTTGGATCTTTGCCTTATCCTTAATACCAGCTTCCCTATTTGGAAGTATAATCGGGCCTGCAAGAACTAATCTTATGATAGAGCAATTAGATGGCGATACAGGCGCTGCCTCTTCACTTATGAGCTTTGCTTTTACCTTCTTTGGAAGTATTGGAATGCTTATGATATCTACAAACTTTATAAATAGAATAGTACTTATGGGATTGATGTATCTTATAATCGGATTGCTTAGTCTTGCTGCTTGGTTAACTATCTCTAATAAACCGTATATAAAACACGTATCATATCATGGTGAAGCAGAAGACTAGAATATCTTTTTATGGGATACATTAAAAGATAAAATTTATCATCCCTATAAATTTGCTTCACCTTGAATCAAAAAGGCGGACACGCAAGAAAACCTCACTGAAGAAGGTAACTTCAGTGAGGTTTTTATTATTCTGCTATTTGACTATTTTTATTTCTTCTTATAAACATAACTCCTGTACCAATTAGTGCTACTCCTATTACAAGTAATACTCCAGTACCTACTACTGCTCCTGTTTTTGGTATTGAGCTTATAGTTTGATTACTTGAACCACTTGTACTAGTAGATGTATTGTTTGTGTTATTATTGTTATTTCCTGAGTTTGGTGCTGCGTTTTGCAGAGCCTTAAGCTTGTCTTCTGAAGAAGTTAATGCAGACAAATTAGTCACTAGCTTCTTTTGATCATCACTTAGAGCATTATATGCTTTTCTTGCATCAGTAACTTTTTGTGCATCTGCAAGAGTTAAGCTTGCTGGTATAGCATTTATCTTTCCAATTACTGTATCTGAAGCTATTTTATCTGACTGAAGCTTTGCTATTGTATTTTCTGCTGAAGTTAGCTTAGCTAAATTACTTACTAGCTTCTTTTCATCATCATTTAGTGCACTATATGCATTTCTTGCATCACTAACCTTTTGTGTATCTGCTAGAGTTAAGGTAGTTGGTAACGCATCAATCTTTGCTGCTACATCATTTGCTTCAGTCTGCCCAGCCTTAGTGATATCGCTAGCACTTGAAACTGAAAGTTCTAAAGTAGTATCGTATTTCATTACAGATGCTACCACATCGATCTTATCTCCAACTTTGAAGTCTTTTAATTCTGGCATTTTATATATTACAATGTTGCCAGTGCTGTCTTCAATTGTTGATGACGCTGAAGTATTTATATCTTTTAAAGTAACACCTTTTAATCTTACTAACTGTGACTGTACAGAATCATTTGCTTGACTTATTGTAAGTACTTTAGGAGAAACAGCATTATTGCTACTTACAACTGAAACACTTGGTAAATCCTTAGGAGTTATTTCAATAAGCCCGTGATAGTTTGATAAATCTCCTGTTACAGTTATTTTATCGCCTCTCTTAAGATCAGCTTTTGGTGTATTGTTTAAGCATATGCCAGCATTATCATCTTGTACAAATACATTACTGCCCACAACATTATTAACTACACCTGTTATAACAGCACTTCCAGATGCCTTTGCTCTTGCATCACTTATGCTCATTGCTACTGGTTCTGATATATCCTTATCAGAAATTACATAGTCACTGTTATGAGTAATACTAAACTGCACGTATCCGTTACTTGCACTTAGTCCACTTGCGATATTTTCTAACTTTTTAGTTGTTTCATTATAATAATATACATATAGATTTTTCTTAGAATTAGTTGGATCTAAAAGCCACTGTGTATCTAATTTGACTTTTACAGTTGCTTTTCCAGGAAGTTGTCCATTATTTGCAAAGGATACAACTGTAGCTCCTGCATTTCCAACCTTTGCAGCAATTGCAGCTTTATTTGAAGATGAAGAATTATTTACACTTGCTACATTAACGTTCATATCTATATTCTTTGTAGTATTAGTAATATCTTTACCATTAAAAGACCATTGAAGACCGTCTTGTACAAAATTAACAGTTTTATCTTTTCCCTTTATAGAGTCAAATATAGTCTTATCAACTGTTTTACTTCCACTTACATCTACAGTAATATTGGAACCTTCACTAGTCTTATTTAATGTATCCACAACCTTGCTTGCATCACCATTAACAACTTGTGAAACCTTTGTACTAGTCTTTTCTATTGTGTATTTATCAGTTATCTCCATATTGTCAGTTCTATAAGTAGTTATTGTAATACTGTTTGCATTTACAGATACATTTGAGAAGGTCGGAACATGGAACTGTTGCTTAACTGCCTCATAATAATTGCTGCTATTTGGTTCTTTGAATTCATAGTACTTACTTCCAGAAGCTGAGTTAGCAGTTATATAAAGCACTCCTGTAGGATCAGTGACCTTCTCATCTTGATAAGCCGATCCTGAAGGATTAGCTACTGTCTTCTTGTCATCTTTATCCTGTGCTTTAGCTTCATTGTTTACCATCTGATAAGTTCTTGTATAACAATGATCATGACCATCTAAAACCACATCTATCCCTAGCTCAGTATAAACCTGAGGCATAGTATTTCTTCTTGCTATTATATCTGCATCAGTCTCGTGGTTTGCAGAGCTATATATAGAATGGTGCAACGCTACTACCTTCCAGGTAACATTTGGATTTTTAGCTATAGCCTCCTGCATGAAAGCCTTATGATCAGCAGTATTAACATCATTGCTATTTAATACCATATATAAAGTATTTCCATAGGTGAAATAGTAGTCAGCCCCTGTATCAGGCTTTGTATCAACTATCCCATAAGCTGAGGATTCATTTGGCACATTAAAATGAGTATTGTGTCCCTTTCCAGAAGTCTCATGATTACCAGCAAATGCCACTATCGGCAAGTTTCTAAATTGCTCTGGAGCAAAGTATGCTGAGTACTCAGGCTCATTATCTCCTCCAGTAGCCTCTTTACCGTTATTTACTTGATCCCCTAAAGAAAGTAAAAAGCTTGAATTTTTAAACGCTGTTGTTGCTTTATTTAATGTATCTATCCATCCGTTCTTATCCTTGTTTATATCTCCACTTGCTCCTATTTGTGGATCCCCTGCAAGTAAGAAATTATAATCAGTTGGATTTTGAGTTGTGAAGTTGTAGATTGCACTCCAAGTTACCCCATTTCCTACTCTATAAACATACTCAGTTCCAAGAGAAAGCCCTTTTATAGTAGCCTTATTAGATATAGCATTGTTATTACCTTGTGCCTTCTTACCAACAAAAGTTTTAGCTTTAGTTATTGGGAAAACTCCATTTGCATAATCAGTCTTCTTAGCAATTTGTACCTCAGTATCTCTTGCATTTACATCTGAATACCAAGTAAAGTTAAGCTCACTTGGATCTGATCCTGGTGCAAAAGTTATGTCTGTTATATTTGGCGTTGGTTCATCTTTAATCTCACTCTTTGCTATTGTATATCTATCAGTCTTTTCCATGTTATCAGCTCTATAAGTTGTGATTGTAATGCTGTTATCACTTACTTCAACATTAGAGAAGGTAGGTACATGAAGTTGTTGCTTTACAGCTTCATAATAACTTTGAGTATTTGCCTGCTTCATCTCATAGTACTTACTTCCAGATGCTGAGTTTGCTGTAATGTACGCAACACCAGTTGGTCTAATAACAGTTTCATCCTGATAAGTTGTGCCGGATGGATTGGTTATTGAAACCTTCTTATCATTTACTTGATTTGTAGGTTGATTTCCTACCATCTGATAGGTTCTTGTATAGCAATGATCATGCCCATCTAAAACTACATCAATGCCTAAACTAGTAAAAACCTGCGGCAAAAAATTTCTTCTAGAAATTATATCATCATCTGTTGCATGATCTGCTGAGCTATATATTGAGTGATGTAATGACACTACCTTCCAAGTTGCGTTTGGATTTTTAGCTATAGCATCTCTCATAAAAGCTTCATGATCCGCAGAGTTAACGTCGTTACTATTAATCATCATATACAAAGCGTTTCCGTAAGTAAAATAGTAATCTCCACCTGAGGTTGGAGCACTAGAAACAGTTCCATAAGTTGATTCATTTGGCACATTAAAGTGTGTATTATGTCCTGCGCCATAGGTTTCATGATTTCCAGCTATAGCAGCTATTGGTAAACTCTTAAACTGGTCTGGAGCAAAATAAGCTAAATATTCTGTTTCGTTGCTTATTCCCTTTACTTCACCGCCATTATTAACCTGATCCCCTACAGATAATAAAAAGCTTGAATTAGGGAAAGCTGTTGTAGCCTTATTTACTGTAGATACCCATCCAGTTTTGTCGTTATCAATATTACCACTTGCCCCTATTTGTGGATCACCGGCTAATATGAAATTATATGAGCTTGAATTCTGTGACGTATACTGATAAGTTTGACTCCAATTAGTACCATCACCAACACGATAAACATATTCTGTAGACTTTGCTATTCCAGTTGCCACTACCTTATTTGAATTAAGACCATCGTTACCTTCATTCTTAGTTCCTTTGAAGGTTTGCGCCTTATCAACCGGGAATGTTTGTCCATCATAATCAGATTTCTTTGCAATTTGAATCTCTGCATCACCTGAATTTTTCACTGAATACCATGTGAAATTTAATTCTGATGAGTCTTTTCCTGGAGAAAGTGCTATCTCTCTAATATTGTCAGTAGTACCGCTTGCAGTACTTGTTGTGTTATTTGTAGTATTGTCTGCAGCGAACACTGTACTTACATTACTAATAACAGTAGTGAATACCATAACTGCAGCTAAGATTGAGGATACTAATTTTCTACGCACTAAATAAATACCTCCCTAAAATATTTTTATCACCATGTGGAAGTATATTCCTTCTATGTTAATTGTTTATTTAGCGCAAGTTAACTGTCAATTAATTTTTGTAAATTTCTTGTTATTTTGTATCCCTCTTGAAAATCTTAACACTCCTTTAACCTTAGCTTTACAATAATGCTTTTTTTAGCTTTCTATATACTTTATATTTTAATTTAGGACTAAATTTAAGACCACTGTTGAAATTAAAGGAGGTATTGTAGTGTTTAAAAACTTAAAAGCTAGTAAGCTTATACTCTGGTCTATATTCTTCATATTATTTGCTGTATTTCTTTATATGTTCAACAATAACCATCCATTAGGTTCTAGTAAGCAAAATAATAAATCTTATGTAAGATATGAGAAAGCTCAAGTTTTAAACGTAAAAAGTGAATCTGTAAAGCCCTTAGAAAACGGTTCTAACATATTCCTTGGAAGTCAAGAGATAAGTGTAAAAATACTATCAGGAGAGCACAAAGGAGAACTTAAAGACATAACTAACTACCTTAGCGACACTCACAGTGTATATGTAAAAAAAGGGATGTCAGTCATTACGGAAATTGACACAGCTGGTTCTGAGTATCAGGTGATGGTTTATAACTATTATAGAGCTCCAGTGCAATACATGTTTGTCATAATATTTTTCGTTTCATTATGTGTTATAGGAGGAAGAAAAGGAGCAAAGTCAGTTATTGGACTAGCATTTACCTTTATATGTATTATATTTTTATTTGTACCTATGCTCTACAAAGGTTACTCACCAGTACTATCCTCAATAGTTATAATAATCTTAGTTACAGGTATAACTTTACTTTTACTAAATGGATATAGTGCAAAAACCATTTCCGCAATACTAGGAACTATACTTGGTGTAGCAATAGCTGCAATCATAGCACTAATTGTAGGAAAATTAGCTCATTTAACTGGCTATAGCACACAAGATGTAGAGACTTTAAACATGATATCCGCTAAATTTAATATTAAAGTAGAAGGTCTTTTATTAGCCGGCATCTTAATAGCTTCTCTAGGAGCTGTTATGGATTTAAGCATATCCATTGCCTCTTCAATTCAGGAGATCTATTCGTCAAATAACAAGATAAGTAAAAAAGACTTGTTTGCTTCTGGTATGAACGTAGGACGTGATATGATGGGTACCATGGCAAATACTCTTATTTTAGCCTTTGCAGGTGCATCACTAAACATGATTATTATAATTTATTTCTATAATGTAGGGTATAATCAACTCATTAATATGGACATGGTTAATGTTGAAATAATTCAAGGTCTTACAGGCAGTTTAGCTGTAATACTAACTGTTCCTATAATTGCTTTTATTTCTTCTAGGCTAATACCAGCCTTCCAGAATCAAAGTAAGAAAAATAAAAGTTTTATCTATAAATTTGCCCCTTCAAAATGATGTTAAAAGGACTGAAAGCTCATTCAAAGCTTTCAGTCCTTTAATCTGAATACATAACCTTACAAACAAATATTATATTAAAAATAAACTTATTTTATAGCTATTTAATTTCCACAAACTCATAGCTTTGACTTCCAAGCCCTATCTTTTCAGCATAATCAAGTGTATATCGACCTCTTCTAAATACAGTTTTTCCATTGTTTCTATCAACGATATCAAGACAGGCTTTATCTATAGCTACAGGATCAATTGAAGCAAAAACTCCTACATCATTTACAATTGGCTTCATACTATGCCCTTCACAGTCACAGTTTTTAGTTATATTAAATGCGAAGGTTATATAAATATTAGTTTTATCCTTGGCAGCAGCATAAGCATACTCAGAAAGTCTTTCATTAAAGGATTTAGATATGGATGCAACCCAGCTATTTGATATAGCACCATATGGGCATATTGCCATACAGGAAGCACAACCAACACACTTATCCTTATCTATTTTTGCTTTTTTATCCACAGTTATCGCACTTTCTGGACACCTTTTTGCACATGCTTTGCAGGATTTGCACTTTAAGGAACTAATCTTAGGTATGGAGTTTGCATGTTGCGCAAGCTTTCCACCTCTTGCAGCACATCCCATTCCAAGCTGTTTTATAGCTCCTCCAAAACCTGCAAGCGCATGGCCTTTAAAATGACTCATTATGATCAATTGTTTCTTATCTGCAATCTCTTTACCAACCTTGCATTTATTAAAGTTCTTCTTATTTGTTTCAACTTCTGTATAGTCTTCACCATGTTCACCATCAGCAATTATTATAGGAAGTTCTGTAAAACCATGTTCCTTAGCCAGCTTTATATGTTTTTCCTTGGTAGTTCTTTCACCCCTATACAACACATTCGTCTCTATAAATGCGCTTTCAATATGCTGTTCCTTTAAATAATCTATCACTCCTGCATAATTTTTAGATTGGATGAAGGTGTTATTGCCCTTCTCTCCAAAGTGAACCTTTAATGGAATGAACTTTTCTAAAATCACCTTATCTTCTTTTACTATTATAGTTAAAAGCTCTCTAGCAGCACTGCTTATCTCTTCTGTGTTAGAATAAGAATCCACTGCCTTAAAATAAACCTTTGCCATAGTTTAACCCCCAATTAATTTACTCTTTTCCACTTAGCAATTTATCTAAATATACTGATTTCATCTGTTTGCTTGCCATAGCTCTCTTTATTGGCGGAAGTTTTAAAATAGATGAAAAAACTGCTGCCATAGCTCTATGACTAAGTAATGCTTTATTATCAAAAAGAAGTTCCGTTAGTTGCCCCTTTTCAATAGCCTGCAGAACTATTCTATGGGTCGTGTTAGCTGGGGTTATTATTTCTTTGCCCCTATGTTTAAGATATATACTTTTCTTAGGACAATTTCTAACGCATACTCCACAACCAAGGCATATCCCCTCATCAACTTTTGCTTTTTTAGTAATAGGATCAACTTTTATAGCTTCTATAGGACATACCTTTGAACACTTACCACAGCCTACACAGCTCTCATCAGTTACCTGAGGCAAAAACGCTGTGGTTTGAATAGGTGCCATGTATCCAAACTTTTTAACCGCCAACATTCCTTCACAACAACAGCCACAGCAATTACACATAAATACAGAACCATTTCTAACATTTTCACCACACTGAACCAAGTTATGTTCATATGCCATGTTCAATATGTCCAATCCTTCTGATGCATCTATAGTTCTAGCATACCCATTTTTACTCAAGGTGTGAGCTGTATTTCCAAGAGTTATACAAGTTTCCATAGGCGCATCACAGTTTTCTCCTAAATGCTGCATCTTATGTCTACAAAAACACATGCTAACAGCAATATGTTTAGCTTCTTTAATTACATTACTAGCTCTGTCATAATCCATTATCTCAAGTTCATTTTGCCTTGAAAGAACTCCTTCTTGAACAAAAACCTTTCCAAATCTAGTTTCTGTACCTAAGAATAGATCTTTAATAAAGTCTTCTTCTACATTAAGATATTGGTAGTACAGCTCAGATAAAGTCTTCTGATCTATATCGTCTCTGGTCCTCATAAGAGAAAACTCAAAAAAACCTATCATAGGAGGCGGAAGACAATATTCTTTTTTACCATCAAAATCAATATCCATAATTATAGCTCTAGAAGCTAATTTTTCAAGAATTCCTTGAGTTTCAACTTCACTTAATTTCCATATTTGACTTGCAGTCTTCAATGTAAACGGCTTTATAGGAAGCATAGCAACTAATTCTGCTTCTTTTTCAGTAAAAAGCATGCTTAGTATTTTATATAAGGTTTTTGAAGGTGGCGCACCCTGTGGAAATCTATTAATTCTATCCTCTAACATCTTGTAAGCGTTTTTATTTGAAATATGAGACATACTTTCACAACCTTTCTAAAGATGATTACATCATCTCCAAATTTTTGCCGAATTATTAGCATAATTTTAAAGATACACATTTAATTTGAAGGTATTAATTTAATATATAATTAATACTTTTGTACTCATTAGTTCAATTTTACATTTCTATATATTACAAGTCAAAGAAAAAATATGAAAAAGGTATATATAAACTGTAAAACTACCAATTTATATATACCTTATCTTTAATTATTATTTTTCACAACGTTAAATATACTCGATTAAAATTCCTTCTCTAGCTTTGATAATAGCACCTGCATTAAAACTTGCAATTTTATGACTATTAAGCTCTGAAACCACTAACATTATAGTATCATCCAAGTCTCTTTGCTTTAGCAGTTCTCTGTTAAAGCTTAAAAGAAGGTCACCCTTTTTCACTACTTTTCCTTCTTCACAGTATAACTGAAATCCCTCACCGTTTAAGATTACAGTATCAATTCCAACATGAATCAGCATCTCAACTCCATCTGAAGTTTTAATTCCAACTGCATGCTTACTCTCTTTCATAACTGCAACTACGGTTCCATCGCAAGGAGAAAATACTTTATCATCACTAGGCTTTATTGCGATTCCTTCCCCCATCATTTTTTGTGAGAAAACCTCATCTTTTACTTCAATTAAATCAACACTTATACCATCAGCAAAGGCATAAAGTATTTTAGTTTTCTTTTTAAATAAACTTTTAAACATGTTAACCTCTACTTCAATTCTGGCCAGTAGCCTTTATTAGCTTCTATAAGGTCATCAAGTAATAACTTAGCAACTCTAGCACTTGTAATCGTCTTAGATAAAGTAAGAGCTTGCCATAATTTTTGATAACTATTTTCTATCCAGGCTTCTACAACTAACTTTTCTACTGATACTTGTTGTTCCATTAATCCTTTTTGGAATTGTGGTATCTCTCCTTGAGCTAATGGTTCTGGTCCGTCACTACCTACAATACATGGAACCTCAACCATAGCAGTAGGATCAAAGTTTGCTATAGCTCCTTTATTTTCAACTATGCAAAGCATTCTTTCATGAGTGTTGTAAGCAATTGCTCTAGCTAAATCTACTATGAAGGTAGCATGTGCATCAATATGGAACTCTCCACCTTTAGCTGTTCCTGCTTTAACTATATCTCTTGCAGCACTAAATACGCTTTTCTCCCTTCCATCCATCACTTCATTTGCTCTAGAATATTCTGCATTAGAATGCTCTACAACATAGTCTGGATACAAGTAATATTTAAGATAAGTATTAGGTAAAAACCTTGGATCTATTGCTAGTAAATCTTTTGCTTTTTTATGAGTTTCCTGCCAGCTTGGATCTGTATGCTGTGTTTCTACTTCTTTTACTGTAAGGTATCCATTTTCAGCAACGTAAGCTTTTATTCTCTCTGTTAGATCATTTCCTTCCTTATCTTTAACGCTAGTCCACCATCCAAAATGATTTAATCCAAAATACTTAACTTCTAAATCACTTGGTTCTAAGTCCACAATTCCAGCCATACGGCGAAGGGTTCCTACTGGCATATCACAAATATTTAATACCTTCGAATTTGGCTTTAATCTTCTGCAAGCTTCTGCAACTATTGAAGCGGGGTTAGAATAATTTAGCATCCAACAGTTTGGCGAATATTTTTCCATAAGATCTATTAATTCTAACATGCCTCCTATACTTCTCATTCCATAGGCAATTCCTCCTGGTCCACAAGTTTCTTGGCCAACTACTCCATATTTTAGAGGAATTTTTTCATCTTTTTCACGCATCTCATATTTTCCAACTCTAATATGAGCCATACAGAAATCTACATCTGTAAAGGCTTCTTCCGGATCTGTAGTGAAAGAAAACTCTATATCAGGTGCATTTTCTTTTAATACTATCTCTAAGGCTTCACCAATAACTCCCTGGCGTTCACCATCATTATCGTATAATTTTAATTTTCTAATTGGAAAACGGTGTAGATTGTCTAGTAGCATCATAACTATTCCTGGAGTGAAAGTACTTCCTCCTCCTGCAATAACAATAGAATGTTTTTTCATATATATTACCTCTTTCCTTTTATTCTTTATTATTCTCCTACGATTCCTAGTGCTTCATCTACTATGGATCTAATTCTAGTTACATGTAGTCCATAAATAACTTGAACATTTTCTCCCTTTATAACTACTCCTGTAGCACCTGTTCCTTTTAGTGTACTTTTATCAACCTTTGAGGTATCTTCAAGAATCAATCTTAATCTAGTAAAACAATTATCTACCTTTTTAATATTGTCTTTACCACCTAGAGCCTCTATAATTACCAAAGCTTCATTTGATTGAGAACTCTCCCCATTCCCATGTTCAACTGAACTCTTTTCCTTGTAGTCTTTTTTACTATAAAGCTTAACTTCTTCAGTGCTATCTTCTCTTCCTGTAGTCTTTAAGTTAAGTTTAACTATTAGGAATCTAAATATTACGTAGTAAACTGCAAATTGTACTATACCTACCAAAACAAACATTGGCCAATGAGTCTTCTCTATACCTAATGGTAAATTATATAATAAGAAATCTATAAGCCCATTTGGTCCAATTGCTCTTACATTTAATATATTTAAAGCTACCATTCCAAGTCCACTTAGTACTGCATGAACTCCAAATAATATTGGTGCTGTGAATAAGAATGAGAACTCAATTGGCTCAGTTACTCCAGCTATTATTGATGTAACTACTGCTGGTATAAGTATCGCTTTTGCTTTATTCTTCTTGTCAGCATCAGCAGTATGATAAAGAGCTAAACAAGCTCCAACTAACCCGAACATTTTTGATAATCCTCTAGCATCCCATATAACTGTGCCAGATAAAACTTTTATAGAAGGGTCTGCTATTTGTGCAAAATAGATATTTCTTGCTCCTTCGATTACCTTTCCGCCTATGGTTTCTACTCCTCCAAGCTGGCTGTATAAGAATGGAGTATAAACTAGGTGATGCAATCCTGTTGGTATTAAAAGTCTTTCAAGCATTCCATACATGAATATTCCGAAGTTACCACTCTTTTGTATATAATAACCTAAGCTTGATATCACCCACTGCACTGATGGCCAAACATATGATAGTACAACTGCTAGTATAACTACTACTGGGATAAGTATTAAAAATACTAATCTTGAACCACCATATATTTGGAAAGCTCCTTCAAATTCTTTTTTGCAATACTTGTTATGAACATAAGCCACTACAATACCTAAAATTATTCCTAAGAAAACTCCCATGTCCAAAACTTGTGTTCCAAGAACAACTGCTTGACCAGACCCCCTTAATTTATCAGCAGCTACTAGCTTACCTGATAGACTAAGAAATATATTCATTGCATTATTAAATATTAAATAAACTAAAACTGATGTAAATCCAGATTCTGCTTTTTTCTCTTTCGCAAGACCTACTGCTAAGCCTACGCAAAATATTATTCCAAGATTTGATAGTATAGGAACCAATGAACCTGATAGTATCTTACCAAATCCAAATATTAAATTATTTTTTAGAAATGGTGCGTATTCTGCTAATTTTGCATTTGTTAAAATATTTCCGAAAGCTATTAGTATACCTACAATTGGAAGTATTAGTACGGGAATGAACATAGCTTTTGAAAATCTTTGCATTGCATTCATGATCTTATCCTTCATATTCTCCACCTCTTAAATTATTTTTTCTCTCTCTTACAGTGATTATTATATATACGATTTCATGATTTTGAAATGGATTTCAAACACTAAGAAACCTGTTAGCATAAAAGATAACAGGTTTCTAAAATTTAAAGTATTTATGAATTTTTATTGTTTTTTTATATTTGTTTCTTCATAGTATCTATAGATTAAATATTCCATGAGCATAAGCATATTAGCGAAAAATGAATTAGGAAGCATGTTGCTGTCATCCAATTTATGCATATCAAATATCTTAAATGAAACATCTGAAAGTTCTGAGATACTGTTTTCAACTTCTTTAGTAAAAGAAACAACTACTTTATTTTTCTTTTTTGCTACTTCAACCTTATCTAATACCTCTTTAGTCTCTCCTGATTTAGATATTACTATCAACATCTCCATATCTTCTAGATTATTCTCAAAACTTCCTATAGAATCTATTAATATACTTTTTATTCCTATCCCTAACATCTTTTTATTGAAATATTCCCCAGCTATCTTAGAATAACCTCTTGCGTATATAAATATATACTTCTTTGTTCCACTTGATAGCAATTCAATAAATCTGTTTACATGTTCTTCTTCAATGTACTTAAATAAAAAATTAATGTCTGTGCCTATTAGAGCTTCAGATTTTTCTACAGTTCCTGAATTCTTATTACTTACAAGTGGTATTATATTGTAGACCATATCTATGAATCCGGTGAATCCTAATTTCTTTGAAAGCCTCATAATTGTGGATGTAGAAGTATAGTTTTCAGCAGCTACCCCTCTTACACCTATATCCATAACATTATCAATATGATCAATTATATATTCAAGTACTTGCTCCTCTAACGCAGTAATCTTTTTATTATTAACTATTTTACTTAAATCAGCTTTCATTTTTCAACCTTCCTCTAACAAAGATATTAAGTATGCATAGGTTTTAATATCTCATCCTGAATTTATATTTTAACTTCTCTGTCAAAAATTAAATAAACTTAACTAATGCTTCATAACCTAAATTTATAACTTTTTAAATTCCTTAGATCTTAAATTATATATTTACTATATTATCAGTATTTTTTAACAAATAAAATAATATTGTTTTATGTGTACCACTTAAATCTAAGAATATAACTTATATATCATAATTACACTTAATAATCGTGAGTAAAGTTATTTTTTACAATTTTCAAAATTAATGTTGACACTGTAAACTTAAAGATTGTATAATTATCTCATAAAGTTTACAGTGTCAACTTAAAAATATTAGGAGGAAGTTTATGAAAATTTTAATGGTAAGTGATAGTTCAAATCAAACCTCACTAGGAAAAAATTTAGAAGAAGCTTTGCTAAAAACTTTAAAAGAAAATAACTATGATTTGAAACATTATAATGTTAGTAACGTTGAAATGAAAAAATGTATAGGCTGCTTCAATTGCTGGGTAAAAACACCAGGGTTATGTATCTTTGATGATATAACCCGTGACATAGCTGATGCTGATGTAAATAGTGATCTTTATATCATACTTAATGAAGTAAAGTATGGTGGTTATAGTTCTAAGATAAAAAAAGTATTGGATAGAAGCATATGCAAAATACTTCCTTTCTTTAAAGAAGTAAATGGAGAAACGCACCACGCTCCCCGCTATGATAAATATCCAGATCTATTTTTTATTGGTTATGGAGACAATATTACACAAAAAGAAGAACAAGACTTTAAGAACTTAAATCAAGCCAATGCTATAAACTTTCAAGTAGAAAAAGCTGAAACTCAAATATGCAGACAACAGGAACAGGTTGAAGCTTCAGTTCTTATGGTATTAGATCATATTAAGAAAATAGGAGGAGAAGTGAAATGACAAAAATATGTTTTATAAACGGAAGTCCAAGAGGGAAAAATAGTGCCTCTAAAAATCTTATCGATGAATTATGTAAAATCACATCAAATGCTATAAAAGAAACAAATCACATCTCCTTGAACAACAAATTTGATTATGAGGTAGTTACAGACTCAGATGCTATTGTGATTGCTTTTCCTTTATATGTTGACACTTTGCCATCTTCAGTAATTGAATTTTTAGAAGACCTAGAACTTTTTGCTAGAAATACTACTAAACACCCCAAAGTATATGCTATAGTAAACTGCGGTTTCTTTGAAGGATTTCAAACTAAAAATGCAATGGTCCTGCTGGAAAACTTTTGCCTTAAGACAGGTTTCATATGGCGTTTTGGAATAGGTATAGGTGCTGGTGAATTTATGAGATCTACTAAAGATATAATTCCTATAAACAGTGATATAAAAAGAGAGGTATATAATTCTTTCATTGAACTAAACAAAGATATTGTAAATAATAAACATGACTCTAAAGAAAACCTCTTTATATCACCTAATTTTCCTAAATCTGAGTTTATCGCTTCCGCAGATAATGGTTGGGTTGAGTTTGCAAAAAACTTTTCGGTAAGCAAAGAGCAACTTTATTCCACTCCTTTTAAAAATACTTTATAATAAAAAAGTTGCTGAAGCGACCCTTCTTCAGCAACTTTTAAACACAAAACAAATTTATTTACTTACAGGAATATATACATTTCTCTCTCTTGGACTTACGAAATATCCCTCTACAGTATTTATCCATTTTTTAAAATGCTCTGTTTCTAAATGTTCCTCCATTGCATTCTCAGATTCATACACTTCATAAAGCAAAAACTTACTCTCATTTTCGGAATCTTGTAAGAAATCAAATGTTTTAATCCCTTCTTCTTTTATTGAATTACTTTGATTTTCTAAAGTAGCTTCAATAAATTTTTTTATGTATTCTGACTTAATATAAAAAGTAACACTTTTAACTATCATCTTTCTTCACTCCTAATTAATTATTAATCCTTCACAAAACTCATTGAAGTATTGGATGGAAAAACACTTTAATTTCCACATAATATTATGCATAACCTAATATTAAAACTTTTTTGTGGAATAATAAATACTATTAATCTTTATAAATGAGGTAATAGTGATGTTTAATCTAATACTATTTGTTTTAATTGGTCTTGCAGCCGGCATATTAAGTGGACTTTTCGGAATCGGTGGTGGAGTAATAATAGTTCCCGCGCTTATTTACATATGTAATTTTTCTCAATTAAAAGCACAGGGCACTTCACTAGCTGTGTTACTTCCTCCAGTAGGTCTACTAGCCTTTTTAGAGTATTACAAAAAAGGTGACGTTGATATAAAAGCAGGAATAATCATCTGTATTACTGTGCTTATCGGAGGCATATTTGGTGGAAAAATTGCTCAGGCTATCTCCCCTGATATGTTAAAGAAGGGCTTTGCACTTTTTATGCTTATTATATCTTTGAAGATGTTATTTGGAAAATAGTCAATGGATTCTTGGTAAAGTTATTTTCCAAGAATCCATTATTAAATCTTAAAGTTAATATTCATATAGCCAATCCAAATTAATCATATAATTTTCTGCTTAAGTATTACTCTTATAAAAAATGTAATTTCTAATCTAGATTATTACATCCTTTTAGCAATTCTACAATTTCACAAATATTTTGCTTAGCCCAATCATATGCTCCACGATCTTCATAATTTCTATAATCACATTCTAGAACTTGTATTAAGAATAAATATAAATCATACCACCTAATACGAAGTTTTTGAATATCTGTTAGTATTTCAATTCCATAGCCTCTAAAAAATTCTTTATTATGATTATGAGTTCTAAAGCCTACTTCCATTAACTCATCAGCCCAAAGACATCTTTCAAAATCAATCAATCCAGTTATTTGCCCATGTTCAATAAATATATTACCAGCCCATAAATCCCAATGCACTAGCTTTGGTACTTTTACTTCCTCAAAAGCTTTTATATCTCTTAAAAACAGTTGTTTTATTACTTGAGGTTCTACTCCAATATCAATATTAAACACTTTTGCATCACTAATAGTATCATTAATCATATCATAAAATACATCAGCCCATTCAACTCCCTGTTTGTCTACTTGACCATAGTATCCAAACTTACTACCTGTTATACTATTGATTTTTAAATTGAATACAGCTGTTTTGTATGTTATATTTATTAATTCTTCTTTACTAAGCTTTTCTTGAACAGAATTTAAGCTTTCTCCATTAAGCTTTGACATAAAAAAATAATCCGTTTCACAAAGCTCATGGCTATTATCATAATACAATACTTCAGCAATTGGGATGTCAGTTTTAATTTTAATGAGTTTCATTACTTCTACTTCTGCTTGCATTATATTTTTTTCATGTGTCATTACCAAAGCATCTTTTGGTGGAGCAATCTTAAGTATCACTTCTCTTCCATCAGATAAAATCACCATATAAGCTACATTGAAGAACCCTTCTTTTAACTCTATTACTTCTAACAGCTCCACTCCACTGAAAGCTCTTTTTACCATATTACTTATAGTCTCATATGATTGTTTATTTTTTGTTGAAGTTTCCATTTTAAACTCTCCCTAATATTTCTCAAACCTCTTTAAATTTCCTCATTATAAATTCATAGCTTAAATATATATTTATAAATTTTAAACTTGTCCTATTATATATTTACCATATATTCCAAAAAACATAAAGAAAAAACTATTAATATTGCAAAATATTCTTAAAATCTTATTCTATATAATGGCGTTATCAACATCTATTCTTATATTCTCTTTCCCCATACTGCAATACCGTACTGATCTTTTCCCGTTATAGTTATAGTTGGTTCATCTAACTGCCAGTCCCAAGCAGCAGTTATTTTATACACTTCTACAATATTTCCATAAGTAATTGATATTGTTGTATCATTTATATATTTCCATTGTCCTATAATCGAACAACATTCAAACTTTCCATCTTCAGATAAAATCATCGGTACAGAGTTAAATACTCCTTGAGGAATAGAAGGTACGAGCTTAATTCTCTCATATTCACCAACAATGAATTCTCTACCTATTGGCTGAGTTATCTCACCAGCATAGGGTTCTGGATTTAGCACTGGCCATCCATCTGGTGTCCAGAACATCTTATAAACATGCATTGTTGAAATTTGAGGTGTTTTAAAATCATGTTCTCTTATATGACATATAAGATACCATTGATTATCAAAATCTCTCAAAACTGAATTATGCCCTGGTCCCATGTATCCTTGTCCATCATTAAAATGATATCCACATGCAATCATATATCCAATTTCATTGTTGTAATCATCTAAATCTGTCATATCTCTTCCATTGGTATCATAGTAAGGTCCTATTACATCTTTGCTTCTTCCAACTCTTATATTATAATCACTTTTTAAAGAACCATAGGAAACAAAAAGATAATAGTATCCTGTATCAGGATTATATTTTATATATGGCCCTTCAATTGAGCTATCAAACCATTTTGGACGACGAGCGATGCATTTTCCAATGCCTTCTTCTGAAGCAAGCCCTGTTTCAGTGTCTAGTTTTATAATATGACATCCTCCCCAAAAAGATCCATAAACCATATACTGCTCTTCAGCTTCTTCATCTATTATTAAGTTAGCATCTATTGCATTTACAGGCATATCCTCACTAGTCTTCAGCACACAACCTCTAGGAATAAAAGGGCCTTCTGCATTATCTGCTACGGCAAGAAATATACAGGACTGACGCACTCCCCAAGTAGAATTAGAGCAATATAATCTATACTCATCTCCAACTTTTATAATATCTGGAGCCCAAATTCCAGTGTCTTCTACCCACTCTATAGATTCCTTTGGAGGATTTTCAACAACCTTACCTATAGTTTCCCAGGTAATCATATCTGCAGATTTCCTTGCTATAGCACCTGTACAATAAGTGTAGTAGTTACCAGACAATGGATCATGATAAATAGCTGGATCATGTGCTCCCCATAAACTAAACTTACTTTGTTCTCTTGGTCCTTCCTCAGATTTAAACACAGGCTTAGCTATAGGAATTGGTGGTTTGCTTGGAAACTTTATATTACATTCTTTAAATTTAGCCATTGTTCTTCTCCTTATTAATTTTTAAAATAGCTTTAATTTAATCTTAATTAAAATAATAATTATATTTCTTCATTATGACTTTATTTTTTATATATTATTGTACACTTGACGAGCACTATAGCCCAACATTACAACCTGCTAAATCATTGAGTAGTTGCAAATATTTTTCTATATAGCCTCCTTTTCAATATACCATGTAGCATAATATATATCAACGTTCATTTTAGAATTATTTAAATCAGTTAATATAAATCTCAATATATTTTAAAACTTAAAAAGAACTCAATATTATTTACTAACTCAAAAACTTTATACCTTCTTAGACAGTAAAAAAAGCATCACTTTCAGTGATGCAGAAACACTTGATCATATTTAAATAACTATTAATAATAACTTCATTTCTATTCTTTTCCTCCAGAGTTGGTAATCCCCTTAACAAAATTCCTTTGGAGAATAAAAAATATTAAAATTGATGGTAGTGATAATATCATAACCCCTGCCATAACTTGATCTGAAGCCTGAAAATACTGCCCATAAAAGGAGTTAAGCCCAATCGGTAATGTATACATTTCAGTAGATTGCGCAAGTAAACTTGGCCACAAGAAACTATTCCAATTTCCTGTAAACATCAATATAAATTGAGTTGTTAATGCAGTTTTAGACATAGGCATAACTATTCTAAAAAAAGTTCCGAACTTGCCCAGACCATCAACCTCTGCTGCCTCCTCCACTTCTTTCGGTATACTTAAATAAAATTGTCTCATTAAGAATATTCCAAATAAGCTCGTTAGAAATGGTAAAGTCATTCCTTTATAAGTATTTACCCATCCCAGCTTGCTCAATAATATATATGTAGGCACCATCACTACTTGTCCTGGAATCATCATCATTCCTAATACTGACAAAAACATTATATTTCTTCCTGGAAAATTAATTCTAGCTAGAGAATAGCCAGCCATAGAGTTAAACAGCAAATTACCACAGGTAACAACTCCAGCCACTATAATAGAATTTATAGTCCATTTTAAAAACGGATAATTCTTAAACACAAAAATATAATTTTTAAAGGATAAAGTTTTTAAGTCAACTGAAAAGTTATTAACCGCTGAAGTAGGTTTTAATGATGTAATTGCACTCCATAGGAATGGCCCTAAGGTTATAAATGCATACCCAATTAGAATCAAATAAAAAACAATTCTAATAGGTGATATATATTTTTTCTTTTTCATAAACCATCCCTCCTATGCACTTTCTTCTTTAAATATAGATTTTTGTACTAATGTAAGTGCAAATATTATCGCAAATAAAACAAATGCTATAGCACTTGCATATCCCATCCTAAAATCTTTAAAACCTTTATTATATAAGTATAAAACTATAGTCATAGTTTTTCCCAAAGGACCTCCAGTTCCTCCGGAAATTATATATGCCTGATCAAAAACCTGCAATGTGCCAATGATTGATACAACTAGATTAAAAAAGAAAGTTGGTCTTATTAAAGGTAGTGTTATCTTGAAGAACCTTTGAATGTTACTAGCTCCATCTATAGTGGCTGCTTCATGCAAATTTACTGGAATATCTTGAAGACCAGATAAAAAGATTATCATGTAGTTACCTACGGAAGCCCATACAGCCATTATTATTATGGCAGGAAGAGCAAAGTTAGGCTCTGAAAACCAATTTTTCGGCACCACATGAAATATAGCTAAAAACTTATTTAAAACTCCATCTACATTGAATATAAACAAAAACATAACTGAAACCGCAACGGTAGATGTTAATGTAGGTATATAATATGCAACCCTAAAAAAAGTCTTTCCTTTTATGTTTGAATCAACAACTAATGCCAGTAACAGAGCTATGATCAGTTGTGCAGGTACCACTGTTATTGAATATTTAATGGTATTTAATACAGCTATTCTAAAGTCAGCATCTTTGAAAACATCTATATAGTTTTGAAGCCCTACATTTTTCGCTTCAAGTATGCTTACTCCATCAAGAAGAGAATATTCTTTAAAGCTTAGAATAAAAGCTGTAACCATTGGACCTATGAAAAAAATCAAAGCTGAGATAGCGAAAGGAAGTACAAAAAGCCACCCATCAATTTTTTCTCTAACTTTATATTTACTGCTATTTTTCTTAAGTGAAGTCCTTCTATTATTTTTGATTTGGTGCATAAGACTCACTCCTCTCTTTTAAAAATAGGAAGCGTACAACTACGCTTCCTTATTATACTATTGTCCTATAGATGTTTTTACCTTTTCTAATGCAGTTTTAGCATCTGATTTTCCAAGTCTTACTTCAGTGCAAGCATTAGTAAGTGCATCATTTACTTTAGCATGTTGTAATCCATAAGTATAAACTGTAGCATTAGCAACTCCATCAACTAAAGCTTTTCTTTCTGGGAACTTCGAAACGTATACATCTCCAAGTGAAGTTCTAGTTGGCATAGCCAATCCACTTTCAGCTGTCATCTGTTGTGCTTCTTTACCTGTTAAGAATTTAATTGCTTCTGCTGCTTCTTTAGGATTCTTTGTATTCTTGCTCATAGAGTACGAAACTGTGAACGCATAGTTTCCGTCGTTATCACCTTTTGGCAATAAAGCTATACCATATTTTAAATTTGGTGCTGATTCCGCAATAGCTGGAATTAGCCAACCACCTTCAAAAGTCATTGCAGCCTTTTCTTTGTAGAAAGCTTCTCCTCCCCAGCCTGCACCTAAGGACTTAGGATCAGAACCTGTACCATTTTTAACGAAAGACGTATAAAAATCAAGTCCCTTTATAGTTCCTTCGCTGGTTATATTTAAATTTCCGTTATCATATATTTTACTTCCTGATTGATTTGCGAAAACTCCCCATCTAGCCACATCATCTTGAAGTGCTAATCCCTTTACCTTATCAGTTGTAAGCTTTTTTGCTGCATCTTGAAGCTCTGCCCAAGTTGTTGGAACTGACACTCCTGCTTTTGAAAGCATATCTTTGTTATAGAATAGTGCTAAAACATTAGTATCCTTTGGAAGACCATAAGTTTTTCCATCCTTTTGATATCCAGCTAGAAGATTTGATGAGAAATCTTTTAGATCTTCTTTATCTAAGTATTCATCTAGCGGTGCTACAGCTCCTTTTGATATATATGTTTGAGCTAAAGATACATCTAGGTAAAACAAATCTGGTTCTGTTTTAGATGCAATTTTTGTCTGCATAGCCTGATTGTAATCTCCAGTTATTACTTGTTTTTCTAAAGTTATGTTTGGATGAGCTTTTGTAAAAGCTGCTATTTGACTATCTAATAATTTTGTTTCAGCTGGAGATGAACTCCAAACCCCTACCTTAAGTGTAACTTTTTTATTAGCCTCATTTGAACTGCTATCTTTACTGCTGTTACCACATCCAGCAAATAAACCAGTTACTATAACAGCTGCTGATACAATTGATAATAATCTTTTTCTCATAATAACATCCCCTCATAATTTCATTTTTTTATCTTAACTGACGACTCCCTCACTATTAATGTAGGCTCTATAATACTTCTTGCAATTGACTTACCATTTATCATTTCAACCAACTGCATGGCTGCAGTTCTTCCTATCTTATCTCTTTCTTGTCTAATAGTTGTAAGCTTTGGCGTTACATATTCGCATATATTTATATCATCGAATCCAACAACAGCTATGTCCTCTGGAATACATAGCCCCATATCCTTAATGCCTTCCATTGCACCACAAGCCATTAAATCTGAAGCACAAAATATAGCAGTAACCTCTTTATGCTCACTGATGAGTTTAACTGCAGCTTCTTTTCCACCATCAAAACTAAAACCGCCACTAATAACAAGGTTTTTATCAATTAATAATCCCTGTCTTGCCAATGCTAAGTAATAACCATCTAATCTTTCATAGCTTACTTGAGCATCTTTATGTCCATTAATAAATGCGATCTTTTCGTGACCTTGCTCTATTAAGTGTTCTACTGCCTTTGCAGCCCCTTTTAAATTATCTACACCTACTGAGCTGCACAAATCATTCTTGATAGAAATATCATATAAAACACATGGATACTTAAAACTCTCTAATTGTTTAAAGTATTCATCAGTCATCTTCAATCCCAGTATAAATACTCCATCCACTTGCTTCTCTTGAGGTATCTTACTTAAATTTTCTACCTTTTGTATATCTGTAGTAGTGGATAGAATTATAGTTTCATATCCTTGTTCCGCTAACTCTGATCTAAATGCCATGAATATCTCGTAAGTTGCATAATCATCTGGCATGTAATCCTCTACTATAATAGCCATACGATAATTTCTGTTAGCACTTAAACTCTTGGCAACTATATTAGGATGATATCCAAGATCTGCTGCTACCTTAAGGATATGTTCTCTTGTACTTTCACTTATATCTTCATATTTATTAAAAGCTCTAGAAACAGTACTTATAGAAACTCCTGCCTTCTTTGCTACATCTCGAATTGTAATATTTTTTCCTTGCATAATTTTACCCCTTTATCATTGAAGATTTATCTATAAGTACTATTATAGTGCTTTTAGAACTACTTTTTAATAACTACTGTCGAATTTTTAGATATTTTATACATTTTGTCATTGACAGAAATAGTATTTTCTCCAGTAGAGTATACTTCAATAGCATCATGATATATTGAAAATTGAATTTTGGAATTTCTCCAATTAACTCCAAAGCATAATTTGTCCCAATTACTTGGAATCCAAGGTCTCAATTTTAAATTGCCATCCTGTCCAATAGATAGTCCTGCAAAACCAAAAACCACGCTTTGCCATGATCCTCCAGTTGACGCACCATGTAATCCAAAGTCAGTATTACCTTGATTATCCTCTAAATCTGTATATACTGTTTTCATGAAATACTTATATGCATTGTTTGTATCTCCAACTGCCAAACCTAAGATTGAATACATTGATGGACTTAATGAAGATTTGTGCATAGTTCTATTTTCATAAAACTCATAATTTGCTTTCTTAATATCGTAGGAAAATTCCTCTGGAAGCATAAGCATAAGTTGTACTACATCAGCCTGCTTAATTAGTTGAGTATCTCCTAATCTATCAAGCTTAACTCCCTTTGGCCAAATCGGCATACTATTTTGATCATATTCTGTGATAGGTAGATAATCTAAATCAAAGAAGCCTTGAAATTGTTCTATAATAGTTCCATCTTTACTTTTAGGAATATATATCTTCTTAGAAATATCTCTCCAGTTTTCAAAATCTTCTTCATTTATACAGAGTTGGTTACATAAAACCTTAAGTTTATTCTCATCGTTTTCCTTAAGCCATTCTTTAAAATAAAGAGCTTTCTCAATATTCCATTTTGCAAGGTAGTTTGTAAAAACATTGTTATTAACATGTTCATGGAATTCATCTGGCCCTATGACTGAATTTATCTCATATCTATCATCTTCTTTGTTATACTCAACTCTACTTTCCCAAAACTTTGCAGTATCTAATAACATCTCAACTCCAAAGTTTATTAGAAACTCTTCATCGCCTGTAACTCTAAAATATTCGGTTATTCCAAAAGCAATATCAGAATTTATGTGAAACTCTTCATCGCCAGTCCAAATTCTTACAGCATTGCCTTCATAGTCAAATCCCCATTTTGGTGTAACCTCTGTTCCATCGTCAGCTGCTTCCCATGGAAATCTAGCTCCTTTATAGCCGCTTACCCTTGCATTTTCTCTAGCTCCATCCAAAGTATTATATCTATACATCAAAAGTGCTTTTGCTACTTTAGGTCTAGTATATATAAAGAAAGGAAGCATAAATACTTCAGTGTCCCAAAATACATGTCCTTTATAACCTTCTCCATGTAATGCCTTTGCTGCTATACTTACCTTTTGATCACCTTCATAAGCAGATGCTACTAGCTGGAACAGATTGAAGCGTATTCCAACTTGTGCTTTGTCATCACCTTGTATTTGTATGTCTATATCTTTCCATACCTCATCCCAAGCATTAGAATGACTCTTCTTTTCTGCTTCATAACCTTCTAGAACGAAACTGTTCAATTCTTCTAAGGCTGAATAATAGATTTCTTCATCAGTATCTCTATCAGTATAAGTAGTTCCATACTTATAGATAATTTCGGTATTACCTTCTCTCATAAAGGTTTCATATACCTCTACTACCTTTTCTCCTAGCTGGCTGTATCTCCTTGCTTTAAAGATATTACCTTTTACATTTTCTCCAATTAATCTAGTAAGCTCTATTATTCCTATTTTCTTATCAATGGTTCTTGTTTCTAGTGCTATACCTGGTCTCATATCATAAGCTTGTACAATGCTGAAGTGCTTTGTCCTATTCATAACATCATCAGAACTATTAGTTATACTACCGTCGATATAGTTTTCTATAAATACCTTCCCGTTAAAGTTCTTAGGAGTTATTTCATACTTAGTTGCCCATCTATGAACATTACTTTTACTCAAATATCTTTCTGAATTAATTTCTATGGTTTTTCCGGATTGAGTAGTTACAACTAATTCTGTAGAAAGAACAGCGTCCTTCATATTAAGTATTCTTTTAAAGCTATCCACCGAGCATTCTTCTAGGCTCACAAGTTCATTATCTATATAGATATTAAAACCTAATGGATCCTGACAGTTTACAATCTCAGTTACCTGAGCTTGACCTTTATCAAAGATTCCAGCTATAAAGTTTCCTCTATTTCCTGACCTTGAAAGTTCTAAGCTTCCTCGTAAGCCCTTGTATCCATTAGCTAGCACAAAAATGGTTTCGTATTTCTTGATATTATTTTTATTGTATTGTTCCAACTCCACATTCCATAAATTCATAAATTTCAATCACTCCTTTTCGAAAACGTTTTTGTATTTTTATTATAGTTTCCGAAAACTTTTTTCTCAACTTCCTTTTGTTACCGTTTTCAGTGAATAAACTGTATATTCCTGCCAATAAATCATTTTATGTCTCTTTCTCTCAATCTTTCTCACCTTTACGTGCAAGTCGTGTATAAATTTATCCATTGCAAATCTTTATTTCGACTAATAAATCTATTATGTATCTCAATAAAATATTTTCGTAAATTTTCGTAAATATTTTCGTTGCTAATTTGCAAAATATACTTACATAGAGTTTTTTGACTCAACTGTTAATTTGAGACTATGTTTAGGAGAAATTTTGAAATTAAAACAAAAACCTCACTGAATTATCTTTTTCAGTGAGGTTTTTGCTTTAATTTCAATTCTTCACACTATAGAACTTTATAGTTGTATTTTATCTACGGTTTCTCTTATTTTCCTTACAAAGTTCTGATTAATAAGATTATATTTATCTTCTGCATTCTTAGATGCATTTCCGAAAAATACATGAGGCTTTTTGTTTACTGATAAATCAATCTGCTCTATAAAGGATGCAATATGTATCTGATTACAACCAAGCTTTGGCGCATACTCTTCAACATTATGAAGTTTTATTCCACCAGGAAGAATCTCTAACCTGTCACCACAGTGATTAATCATTTTTCTAAGTAGCTCATATCCATCTTCAATAGTATTTTCTTGTGCCTTTGTAAGTACTCTTTTAACACCTAAATCCATAAGAATGTCTAGTGCCTCAAAGACATCAGGTACAACATCGATGGCTCTATGAAAAATAACCTCTTTATCACCTGCTAATTCAACAATTCTTTTGCATCTGTCAACATCTATTCTTCCATCTTCTTTCAATATACCGAAAACTATACCATCTGCCCCACACTGCAATGCTACTTTGACATCCTTTTCCATTACTCTAAATTCTTCTTCAGTATAACAAAATCCACCTTCTCTAGGTCTTATCATAACCACTACAGGTATGTTAAGCCTTTCTTTAGCCTCAAGTATAGCTCCAGCAGAAGGAGTAAGTCCTCCATACATTACATTAGAGTTAAGTTCTACTCTATCCGCTCCTCCTCTTTCAGCTTCTATCGCATCATCAACCGAACCACAACATACTTCTATTAACATTTTGTTTTCCATAACTCTCCTCAAACTCCCTTTATTAATTTTTATATTTACAATGCATCATTTATCTCAAAATCAATTACTTTTTCAAGCCTTTCATATAGCTAAAGTAAAAAAATTCGCTAAAGCGACCTTCTTTAGTGAATTTTTTGCGCATCTGCCTTTCCGAGTGAATACGAGGAAAACTTGGCAGGCGACATATTCTTCTTTTTTATTCTTTAAATTATAGAATATTTTAAGCCGTTACTCATATTTATCCACAGATATACTTGAGTTATAAATTGCTAAAGAATAAAAAACTGGTATCATCGCAATGATACCAGTTAAGACTAAAAAAATCAAATTCTAATATTTAACTCTATTTATGATGTATTAATTTCTAAGACTAAGAAGTTTGTTCTTTAACTGTTCTTCAATACTTTGAAGTTCTACTTCCGCTTCCTTACGTTTTTGACGCCCATCTGTTTGTATACGAAGCACTTCATCTAGAGTTGAAATTAACGATTCATTCGTAGCACGAAGTGTTTCGATATCTACAATGCCTCTTTCTGATTCTTTAGCTGTCTCAATAGTTGACATCTTAAGAGTCTCTGCATTCTTTCTCAATAATTCATTAGTCATATTAGTGACTTCATTTTGTACTCTAGCCGCATTAGTAGAATGTGCAACCCCTAGAGCTAAAACAATTTGGCTTTTCCAAAGTGGTATTGTATTCACTATTGTAGACTGTATCTTCTCTGACATTAAAGAATCATTATTTTGAACTAGACGAATTTGTGGAGCCATCTGAAGTGATATCATTCTAGTTAATTCCAGATCATGAATCTTCTTTTCAAAGCGATTACAAAGAGATACAAAATCATTAGTTGCTTGAGCATCTTCCGGAAGTCCTGACTTTGTTGCTCTATCTACTAGCAAAGGTAGTTCTTCCTTTTCCAACTTCTCAAGTTTCTTTTTCCCTGCAAATATATACATTGAAAGCTCTTTAAAGTATACCTTATTTATCTCATACATTTTATCGAGCATAGCAATATCTTTTAACAGTTGAATTTGGTGACTTTCAAGTTGATTACAAATCTTATTTATGTTTCCTTCTACTTTTTCATATTTTGCTCTTACACGAGTTATTTTCTCTGAAGTTTTCTTGAAAAAGCCTAAGAATCCCTTTTTATCCTCGTCTGCTTCAAAGCTCTTTAGTTCACCTACTACGCTAGTGAGCATTTCGCCTATCTCTCCTAGTTCCTTCATCTTGATATTATTTAAGGCTGTTCCAGAAAAATCTGCAATTTTCTTTTGAGCTCCCACTCCATATTGAAGTATAGAGTTAGAATTTGTTATATCTATCTTATCTACAAAGTCATTGACCATTTTCTTTTCTTCATCTGTAAGATAGCTTTCATCAAGCAAATCTGCATTCTTTTTTTCTTCTTGAACCTTAGGTGTAGTGATATTCTCTTCAAAAGGGTCAAAAGTTAGACTTGGCGTAATATTAATATTTTCTTTAAGTTCATCGTTCACTCTCAGTTCCTCCTATTAATTCAATATACTATTTCTTAAAATCATTTTTTGTTAATCCCTCTTGTGTAAAAAGTGTTTGTAGCACAGATATATCGGTAGAAATATCTAAAGCAACATCTTCAAACAAATCATCCAGAAGCTTCTCAAAAGCATCGTTAACAGTATCTATTGTATTTTCGATCTCCACTTTAGATTTTTTTATATTTTCTCCTTGAACAACCTGGTCATTTAACTCTTTATAAGTGCTGACCAATTTAAGCGTAATCGGCAAATAGTGTCTTATAAACTTACTAACTGCTGACAACTTTTTAGGATTATTCTCTACAAAGCTAAGTATCTGTCTCACAATATTCTGAAGCCTATCTAGTTTTGCAGAAATTTTCTCTACATATATAGAATCATTGAGCTTCTTTATCTGTTCAATATAATTATTTCCAACTTCAAGTGTACTCTTTAATTGGTTATCGTTCGGTTCACTTGTTTTTTCTTCTTCTTGTTCATTCTTATCAATTCTAAGTTCTTCTTCCTTACGCTTCTTGTAAGCCTCCTGCGCATCTAGATAATTATCATAAACTTCATTACTTATCATAAGCAATGTATTATTATCATCAATATGGCCTTGAGTAAACATACCAAGTTCAATCATTTTTCTTAAGTCTTTAACAACAAACTTTTCTTTCTTATCAATAACTTTAGCTAATTTTTCAATATTACAATAGCTGCTATTACCAAGACAACTTATATATTTTCTAAAACGTCTCACTCTTTTCCTTAAGCTTATACCCTTAAATGTCATTCCCATACTTATAATAAAAAACGATGATAACAAGCCAAGTCCAACAAGATTTGCTATTAAGAACTTACCTAAAACCGAAATAAATGCTGCATATACTACTGTTTGAATACCAAACAATACACTTCCTGTAATACCCAAAGACATGTAAACTACGCCAGATACACGTCCTACTGGTTTCTTATTTATATATATTTGCATTGCTTTTTGCTCTTTAGTAACAACATCAGTAACATTTCTATATTGGCTTTTTACCTTATACTTCATTTTATCATTAAATTCTTGTGATTTATTCTTCATGGTTTCTTTCACTTCATTTATGGTGTCTTCTGCTTTATTGTTAATATCTTGTTTCAGATTATTAATATCTATATCTATGGAATCCAATGCATTTTTAACTGTATCTTTAATTTGACGTTCTAAATCTGAGAAATCAAGTTTACTCATACTTATGCCTCCATTTTACTTACTTCTAGCCTATAAAATCAATTAAAAACTAATAATATTGTTGCTTTATTATATATCAATATTGCATAAATTACAATTTACAACATCTATATTATTTACCAATTTCATTATTATAATTTTAATTTATTGCTATTGTAATTTTTATAGATTTTCTCTATTTAACAATATTAAGTTTAAGATGAAGCTATCCATTAATTTTAAAAACTACCAAGATAATAATCTTTAATTTATAGTAATAGATTATGCCAATAACTTAATGATTGTTTCATTACTCTAGCAATAAAGCAAAACAATTACAATATCATATATTTATGTTTAAAACTAATTATAATATTTTTTATAAATTTTAAAAAAACCCTTCACAAAACTAATGTAATTAGTTATTATATTAATATAATTAGTTTAGAGGTGATTTATATGAAACTAACTCAGATAGGTATGATTTATCAATTGACTTTCTTTCCACGTGCTTTTCCTGTAAATGTATATATTATAGAAGAAAAAGATAGCCTTACCTTGATAGATACTGGTATTCCAATTAGCTTAAAGGGTATATTAAAAACTGCAGATAAAATAGGTAAGCCTCTTGATCGAATAGTTTTAACTCACGCTCATAGTGATCATATAGGTTCTTTAGAACATCTTAAGAAAGCTTTACCTAATGCTAAAGTATATATTTCTAAAAGAGAAAATCCAATTTTGTTAGGAGATTTGTCACTTAATCCTAATGAACCTCAAGTACCTATTAAAGGTGGGGTCCCTAAAAAAAGTATTATGAGCGCAGATGTATTACTTGAAGAGGGAGATTCTATAGAATCATTAACCTCAATTTATGTTCCTGGTCATACTCCTGGAATGATGGCTTTTTTAGATAGGAGAAGCAATTCACTTATTGTAGGTGATGCCTTTCAACTTAGAGGTGGTATAGCAGTAGCTGGCAAGCTAGTACCTACATTTCCTTTTCCTAGCCTAGCCACATGGGATAAAGAGCTTGCTATACTAAGTGCAGAGAAGCTACTACAGTATGAACCGACTTTATTAGCCACTGGACATGGATCAATGCTTAAAAATCCTATAGATCCTATGAAAAAAGCCATATCAGATGCTAAAATAGCTTTATACAAATAATGTTGAAGGAGTATAAAAAATGTCACCTAGGGTAAATCTTGATTTAATTACTATTCTAAAAACAGCTGCTGATATAGCCAATACTGAAGGAATTGATGCAGTAACGATGATCGAGTTATCAAAAAGATTAAATGTGAAGTCACCTTCTCTATATAATCATATTAGTGGAATGAGTGAACTTAAAGTTAATTTAGCCATATATGGTATGGAACAGTTATACGAATTACTGGCTAGAGCTACTATTGGCAAATCAAAAGACGATGCTATCCGTAGTTTATCAGCAGCTTATGTTTCTTTTGTAAGACAAAATCCTGGCCTATATAATGCAATAATCTTTGCTCCTGATACTGATAGTGATAAGTTTAAAATTGCAGCAGATAAGATTGTAGACTTACTGTTATTAGTCCTAAATTCATATAATTTAGAAAGAGATGATCAAATTCATATAGTGAGGGGTCTAAGAAGTATGCTTCATGGCTTTGCTTCATTGGAACAAACCAGTGGCTTTGCAATGCCATTTAATGTAGATGATAGTCTAGCTATAATGGTTGATATATTTATTACAGGCATACACTCTATCAAAAATAGAAAATAACTTAATAAGGTTTTTGTGTTTAAATAAGTTCATTAATACATCTGTTCCAACGGATTAATTAGTGTTTTTTGCAAACCATAATTAGCATTGCATGCTATGTTTGTGCAATGCTAATTGTATTAATTTATGTACTGTAATTGTCTTTTACATCATCAAGCTCATCATAAGTGTATTGTAATAAACACCATTTATATAGTTATCAGCTTTCAGTACGCCTTCTACTTCAAATCCAAATTTTTTATACAACTCTATTGCCTTTATATTATCTTCTCTAGTTACAAGGGATATCTTTTTAGTAATTTTATTTGCTTTTGCCCACTGAATAAGATAATCTATCATTTTATTACCTATTCCTAAACCACAAAAACTATTAGCTACAACTATTCCTAAAACTCCTACATGCTTAGTTCTTGCTTTTTGGTTAGAGTTAATTGATGCTATACCTACAATTTTATCCTTACTGATAGCTAAAAATATAATAGAGTTCTCTTCTTTATGAACCCCTTCAAGATAATTCTCGTAGTCTTTCAAATCTCTTATAAATTCATTTTTCCCAAATGAAAGAAAATCTGTTTCTCCTCCTACAACATTATAAAAATCTATAATAGATTTTGCATCTTCTTTCTTAGCCTCTCTTATAGCAACTTCTTTTCCATCTATTAAATATAGTTTTATCATACTTATACTCCTTGTAATTAGTTGTGCCAATTATGTAATTGAATGTAACTATATTAAATCTTTATTTACATTAACTTTAAACACATAAATAATTATATCTTAATGCTTTAAATAATTAAATCCAAAGGTGATTTTAAATTTTAATTCACCTCTATTTTTTCATTACATACTATATAACGTTATATGATTATAGAGGAGGAGTAATTTGATATATTTTTATCCTAGTGATGATGAATGGTCTGAATACTTAAATGAAAATAATTTTAATTATACTGGTTACTGGCCTACTGAATGTACAAGAGCTAGTTCAGCAAATGAAACAATCATTGATAGGTGGAATACAATCCCTATACCTCCACCCCCAGAATTAACACCAGTATATATTACCGCAAAAACTACAGCTCTATTGATACTAGATATGGAAACCACAATATGTAAAGACCCAAGATGCATAAGTTCAATCTCTAAGATTGATACTTTATTAACTAGAGCTCGTAGAAGTAGAATGCTAGTTGTTTATAGCCTTACCCCTACAGGTAACTTACTGAATATTGCTAACCAAATAATTCCTTTACCAGGTGACCCTATTGTACAATCTAGCGTAGATAAGTTTTATAAAACTACTTTAGAGAGAATGTTACACGAAGAAGGCATAAAAACTGTCATTGTTACAGGCTATGCAGCAAATGGTGCCGTACTTCATACAGCCACTAGTGCCGCTTTCAGAGGATATAATGTTATTGTTCCAGTTGACTGTACGTCAGCCAACAATCCTTACGCAGAACAATACACCGCTTGGCACATGCTTAATAGTCCTGGTACTAGGAATAAAGCCATACTAACGAAAGTAGATTTAATGAACTTTTTACCATAAAATCTATAATCAAATTTATTGATGTAAGCCACTTAATACTCATGTATACAGCAAGGTTATTCTTTATGAAAACAGCAAAAAACGTGCTATATTAGTTATTCAGTTTATATATAGCACGTTCATTTAGTTAATCATTATAAACTACTTGTTCAATCCGCAAATGGTCTCCTCTTCATCTTCTAAGCGGTACGAATAAGTAGCTACAACTATATCATCTTTTCTCTTTAAATAATTTATCTTTATTTTTCCTTTATATTAGATTAAAATTATAATTATTATTAAAATTAAATAATAACGAAGAAAAGGATTCACTATAGACATACTACCCTTTTCTAAATCAATACGCTTATAGGAGATGTGAAACTATGTCAAATGAAATTAATTCTTCTAATTTTATAAGAAATATAATAGTAGAAGATCTAGATAGTGGTAAACACGACGAGATAATAACTCGTTTCCCACCAGAACCAAACGGTTACCTACATATAGGCCATGCTAAGTCAATACTTTTAAACTTTGGACTTGCAAGTGAATTCAAAGGAAAAACTCACTTAAGATTTGACGATACAAACCCAGTTAAAGAAGATACTGAGTATGTTGAATCAATAAAAGAAGATGTTAAATGGCTCGGTGGTAACTGGGATGCGCTTTACTTTGCATCTGATTACTTTGATGAAATGTACAACAGAGCTATACTTTTAATAAAAAAAGGAAAAGCTTATGTTTGTGATTTAACAGCTGAACAAGCTAGAGAATACAGAGGATCTTTAACTGAACCAGGTAAAGAAAGTCCTTATAGAAATAGATCTGTTGAAGAGAACTTAGATTTATTTGAAAGAATGAAAAATGGTGAATTTGCTGATGGTGAAAAGGTTCTTAGAGCCAAAATAGACATGTGTTCACCTAATATAAATATGAGAGATCCTATTATATACAGAATATCTCATTCTACTCACCACAATACTGGTGATAAGTGGTGCATCTATCCTATGTATGACTTTGCTCATCCATTAGAAGATGCTATTGAGCATGTGACTCATTCTATCTGTACTTTAGAGTTTGAAGATCATAGACCACTTTATGATTGGGTTGTAAGCGAATGTGAAATGGACTGTGCTCCAAGACAAATAGAGTTTGCAAGACTAAACATGACTAACACAGTTATGAGTAAGAGAAAGCTTAAGCAATTAGTTGATGAAAAAGTTGTTGATGGCTGGGACGATCCTAGAATGCCAACTATCTCAGGACTAAGAAGAAAAGGCTGTACTCCTGAAGCCTTAAGAAACTTCTGTACTGCTATTGGAGTATCTAAAGCTAATTCTTTAGTTGAATCTCAAATATTAGATTACTTTATAAGAGAAGATTTACAGCTAAAAGCTCCACTTGCAATGGCAGTTCTAAATCCACTTAAGCTTGTAATCACTAACTACCCTGAAGATCAAACAGAAATGCTTGAAATAGAAAACAATGCTAAGGATGAATCACAAGGTACTAGACTTGTTCCATTCTCTAGGGAATTATATATTGAAAAAGAAGACTTTATGGAAAACCCACCAAAGAAGTATTTTAGATTATTTCCAGGAAATGAAGTTAGACTAAAAGGTGCATACTTTGTTAAATGTAATGAAATAATCAAGGATGAAAATGGTGAAGTAATCGAAATTCACTGTACTTACGATGTTGAAACTAAGAGTGGTTCTGGCTTTACTGGAAGAAAAGTTAAAGGAACTATCCATTGGGTAGATGCAAAAACTTGTATTCCTGCAGAATTCAGATTATATGAACCTCTAATATTAGATGATGAAGAAGAAAATGAAGGAAAGCACTTCCTTGAACAAATAAATCCGAGCTCTATGGAAATATTACAAGGCTTTATCGAACCAACTGCTTTTGAAGCTGCTAAACCTCAAGATAAATTCCAAATGGTTAGAAATGGTTTCTTTAATGTTGATTCTAAATATTCTACTTCTGATAAATTAGTATTTAACAGAATAGTGTCTTTAAAATCATCCTTTAAATTAAGTTAATATTTCAAATAAAAAATCTCATTGAAGCGATCTTTTTCAGTGAGATTTTTTGCGCATCTGCCTTTCCGAATGAATATGAGGAAAATATGGCAGGCGACAAATTCTTATTTTTTATTCTTTAAGTCACATTTTGTTTTAAGTTACTACTCATCTTCATCCACAGATATAATTAAGTTATAAATTCCTAAATAATAAAAAATCGCTAAGGATACTAATCCTTAGCGATTTCTATTATATACTTAAAAACTTTTCAAATCTGCTTCTTACCTTTTCTTCACCCATAATTTGCATTATAGTATAAAGATCTGGTGTGTTATTTCTATGAGCTAACGCACTTCTAACTGCACCTGCAACATCAGAAATCATGCCTTTGAATTGATCTGGATTTGCTTTAAATTCTTTTCTATTAGCACAGTATCCAAGTCTTATTCCTATTTCCTTTAAGTCTTCAAACCAAGCTTCTTGACTACCAGCATTGAAGTTAAACTCATCTTTGTAAGTGTTTATTACTTCCTTTGCAGCATCAATTGAAAGCCCCTTTGGAAGTTCTATTTGATTTACTGTTTCTTTATCAAATAATTCATCAAAGAAATAGAATATCTTATCCTGAACTTCATCCCACTTAGCATAGTCTTTTCTTGGCTTTGGACCTTCTTTATCTATATTAAATATTTCTTTTGCCATTGTTTCATTTGACTTAACTAATGCGCACATTTCGTTATCATATTCTTTAGCCCAAGCTATATAGTTTGCATAAACATCATCAGCCTTCATTGCAGCTATACGATCTTTTGATACGTCATTTAATTTAACTAAATCAAATAACGCCCCACTCTTACTCATCTTTTCTAATTGAACCTCAAATTCATGGTAATCAGCCGTTGGATTTTCAGATCTCCATTCTTCAAAAGTTGAATTAACAATGTTAAGTAAGTATTCGATAACTGTAACTGTTGGATATCCCACTTCCTTATAGTAAGAAACAGCTGCTTCTGCATCTTTTCTCTTTGAAAGCTTTCTCTTTGATCCACCATCTTGTTTCATTATTGTAGGAATATGAGCATATCTAGGTGCTTCAAAACCTAATACTTCAAATAACTGAACATGTATAGGAAGCGAAGATAACCATTCTTCTCCTCTTATAACATCTGTAGTTCTCATTAAGAAGTCGTCTATTGCATGAGCAAAGTGATAAGTTGGAAGTCCATCTCCCTTTATAAGTACAACATCTTGATTGTTTTCAGGGAAAGATATATCTCCTTTTATAAGATCATGAAAATCAACTCTTTTTTCTGGATTTCCTGGAGACTTCAGTCTTATTATATATTGCTCTCCTCTTTCAATTCTCTCTAAAGCTTCCTCTTCAGTGATATTTCTAAACTTTGCATATTCTCCATAGTAACCTGGAGTTATTTTATTAGCTATTTGTTTTTCTCTTAGCTCTGCTAACTCTTCTGGAGTGCAGAAATCTGGGTAAGCTAATCCTTTTATTAGTAAGTCTTTTGCAAAAGTGTTATAGATATCAGCTCTTTGACTTTGTCTATATGGACCATATTCACCTTTAGAAGTTTCTTGTCCTGTCATACCTTCATTAAAATCTAGTCCAAAATGATGCATAGTTGCTATAGTATCATCTATTGCCCCTGGAACTTCTCTCTTTTGATCGGTATCTTCAATTCTTAAATAAAATACGCCTTCACTTTGACTGGCTAATCTTTCATTGATTAACGCAGCAAACACTCCCCCTATATGTTGAAAGCCTGTTGGGCTTGGTGCATATCTTACTACCTTTGCACCTTCTTTAAGATTTCTTTTTGGATATTTTTCCATATAATATTCTATAGAGCATTCAACCTTTGGGAATATTTTCTCTGCTAATTTTTCAAAACTCATCAAACACATCTCCTTTTTATCTATGGCCATATTTAATATTTTTATATAAAAATAAAAACCTTTCATCCTAAAAATACTTAGGACGAAAGGCTATCTTCCGCGTTACCACCTAAATTGATTAATTTCTTAATCCACTTATTTATCTTTAAGGGAATAACCCCATAAATATACTACGTTTATAAACTTTCTATCTATCGCTCCAAAGCTTCCTTCAATAGCTTTAACTTCTAGGATTACACCCTCCCTAGATCTCTTCAAATTAAGAATCTATTTACTCTTCTTTATCAACACGTTTATTAAGTTTTCATATCTAAATTTATTATTTAAAAAATACAAATCAATTATACATTTTGGAAATAATAATGTAAAGACATTTTCTTATCATAAGATAAAGTAATTTCCATAATTAATGTTTATAGCTATAACTTAATCATGAAATTATATACTATAAAGCATTAAGCCTTTTTTTTATTTTTTCTAAAATAATTGCTCTTGTTATCTTTCCTATTAGTATCATTTTTTCTTGTATTTCTATTTTTCTCTGCACCTTTATTCTTCAATATATCAGAACTTTTAATGCTTACCTCTAAGTTATTAGCTGTATATGGATGTTCTTTAATAACTGTTATTGATTTTGATATAGTTTTTTCAATATGTTTAAGTAAATCTTTTTCTTCCTCATCACAAAAAGAAATTGCCATACCTTCTGCTCCAGCTCTTCCAGTACGTCCAATTCTATGCACATAGGTTTCTGGTACTTCAGGCAAATCAAAATTTATTACATGTGATAACTTTTCCACATCAATCCCTCTTGCAGCTATATCTGTTGCAACTAAAACTCTTATTTTCTTTTCTTTAAAATTACTTAACGCAAGCTGCCTTGAGTTTTGTGATTTATTACCATGAATTGCCTGAGCCTGTATTCCTGCTTTAACAAGATCACCTGCTATTTTATTAGCATTATGCTTGGTTCTAGAAAATACAAGAACAGATTCAATTGATTTATCTTTTAACAGATGCGTAAGCAAGTGTCTCTTATTTCTCTTTTCAACCAAATATACTGACTGCCTAATAGTATCTATAGTAGATGAAACTGGGGTTACCTCTACCTTTATTGGATTTAAAAGAATAGACTCTATAAGCTTTGAGATTTCCTTAGGCATAGTCGCAGAAAACAACATTGTCTGCCTATTTTTAGGAAGCTTTGCTATAATTCTTTTTACATCATGACCTAGTCCCATATCAAGCATTCTATCTGCCTCATCGAGCACTAAAAACTCTATATGCTGTAGATTTATATACTTTTGTTGTACTAAATCCAGCAACCTTCCTGGAGTTGCAACCAAAACATCTATTCCTGCCTTTAACCTCTCTACCTGAGCCTTTTGTGAAACTCCACCAAAAATAGCAGTATTCTTTATTCCTGTATACTTTCCATATGCCGAAAAACTTTCTTCAATCTGGATAGCTAGTTCTCTTGTTGGAGCCAACACTAAAGCTTTAATATTTATATTTTTTCTTTCAGTTTCTTTCTTTTTATGAAGAAGTTGCAATATAGGTATAGCAAATGCTGCTGTTTTTCCTGTACCTGTCTGTGCAAATCCTTCTAAATCTTTTCCTTCAAGGATAACTGGTATAGCTTGCTCCTGTATTGGCGTAGCTGTAGTATATCCTTCATCCTTTATTGCTTTTAAAATTGGTTCAATAATTTTCAATTCTTCAAAAAACATTTTTCTCCTTATTGGTACCTAACAATTTAGCACCTTTAAATCTTATATAGTATTAAAAATTATATAAGGATGTACCACTTCATTTTAGAATTTATATTTTCAAATTCTCCTCTCATAACCTAAAGGAGTTTTGAAAATAGTTTTCAGATTGAATAGGTACATCTTTATAAATAACTAAAAACCCCTTAAATAGAATACCTATTTAAGGGGTAAAAAATCTACTAATTAAAGAATAGTAACATTTTCTGCTTGAGGTCCTTTAGGTCCCTTAGCTACATCAAAAGAAACTTCTTGGTTTTCTTCTAATGTCTTATATCCATCTGTCTTTATTTGAGAAAAATGTACGAATACATCCTTTCCATCTTCTCCTGTAATAAATCCAAATCCCTTTTCTCCGTTAAACCATTTAACTTTACCGTTCATATCATATACCTCCGAAATTTTATTATTCTTAAATTTGTTGTAATAACTAACTAATAAAATCTCGATATCATCATACTCTATTACTAGGTACTAATTGAAATATATTTTGTTGCATTATTTACTATTAATTTAAGTACTTTTTAAGAATAACACAGTTAAATATATAAAGCAAGTTATTTTAATTTACATAATTTAAATCTACAACCTTCTTATTAGCAATGCAATTTATATGCTTCTTTATTTTATTTTCATTTATATATGATATTAATTATATTCTTATATAGCTTGAATCATTTTTCTACTAAAAATATATAGTTACATGTAAATTGATTTTAAATTATAGTAGCCTATACTCTATTTCATTTTGAGCCAAATTAATAAATTTTCTTATAGAATTCTTTTTTACATTTTCATCCTTTAACTGGTTATTGTGAAAATCGCCGCCATCTATGATTTTAGCATTTGGGCAATATTCACTAAATTTAGTGTGAAAATTTCCAAAATCGCCTTTATGTGTGCAAAACGGAATAACAATTTTATTTTGTAGATTATATTCCTTTAAGAATGATGTAATTGGTGGTGTAATAGTATACCACCATATTGGTGACCCAATAAAGATAATATCATATTTTTCAATGTTCTCTATATGCCGCTTTAATTGTGGTGTATGTCCACTTTTTATATGCATTAATCCTAAAGTTGCTGCAGTAGCTACATTGTATGTTTTCTCAAGCTCTATTTCAAAAATGTCACCACTTATAGATTTTTGAATACTTTCAGCAACTTGTCTAGTATTACCTTGAAGGGAATAGTATACAATTAATATTTTCTTATTATCCATCTTGATTCTCCTTTTTTTATAGTATAATTTAGTTATACAAGGATCTTGTTTTATTATAACTGTTCTAAATGATAAAAATTTACTTAGTTTATATTCATACCTTAAGCTTTTCAATTACAGCTTTATTAGGCTTTGGATAATGTCCAAACTTATTGTACCCATTTGTGTAAATTGCTTTTGTTGGACATAAATTGTAGCATGCAAAGCAACCATGACATTTAGCTTCATCAAATATTGGAAAATCATTCATTTTAATAACCTTATATGGGCATGTGTTAACACATTTTTTGCACTGGATACATAATGTGCTATCCACTTTCTTATCCCCCATAATCTTTCTCATCATTAATGCAGTTCCAAGTTTACTAAGCACAATATATTTAGTTTTTACTAATACCTTTTTCTCATTCACTACTTCTCTATTTCTTATTTTTAAACATATTCTTGATAGTTCATCTATGAAGATATTAAATTCATCCATCTGCTGTTTAGTTGGATTATTTATATGTCCATGATCATGCTTCATAACTGGAGGATAGTTTTCAGGAGTGTTTAACCCATGATCAAGTACTACCTTAAAACCCTTTTTTGTTATCTTCTCGGCTAAAATTTTTGTTGCTGCTCCGTTGTCTTTTCCATAGGTACTAAAGACAAAAGCTGGTTTATTAATACTTTCCATACCATCAATATACGCTTTTACAAACTCAGCAATTGAATATTCATCTGCATAAGTAGCAAAACCTATAATATTATACTCATCTAAATTTGGGTAACCATTTCTCATATTTATAAGATCAAACTCTACATCTTGAATCTTACTAATTATATACTCACAAGCTAATTTAGTATTTCCAGTCAGCGAAAAATATAAAATCGCACCCTTCATAATCATTATTCCTTCCTCAACAAATTAATATATACCTAAGCCTTTTGGATTGTTTGTTCCAACTTTATTTTAATACTATATCTATTTTCTCCTATTGTCAATGAGTAAATTGACTAAAAGCGCTTTTTTTAGTTATAATATAGAATATATAATCCACGGTGGTGATAAAAAATGAGTAAAAGATCAGATATATTAGATGCTACTCTTCAACTGATTGTAGAGGAAAGTATCCAATCAGTTACTTTAGCGAAGATTTTAAAAAAAGCAGATGTTGGTTCTGGAACTTTATATAATTATTTTTCCAGTAAAGATGACTTAATAAGCGCCTTATACCAGGATATACTTTTAAAAATGGATGCTGTCATCTTATCAAATTATGATCAATCTGAAGGAATAAAGATACGGTTTGATAAATTAGTTTCTGGTTTATTAGAATATACATTTCAATACTTTGATGAACTTAATTTTGCTGAGCAATACGCATATTTGCTACATAAAACTAAATGTCATAATGATACTTCAATAAATAATGCTTTCATTAACATTGTATATAACTTAATTATTGAAGGTCAAAATCAAAGAATTATTAAAAATATAGATACTTCTTTGGTTGCCCAAATTATATCAGGTATAATTACCTCAGTTGTAAAAGGCCACAAGGGCGGTAAATTGCAACTTGATGAAGCTAAAAAACATGAAGTTCTTAATGCTTGCTGGCATTCTATAAGAGCCTAAATAATAATTGCTATAAACTAAAAAAACTCTCACAAATCCAGTGAGAGTTTTTTAAAATTACGAAATTTTCATTTAAAGACACTTTATATTTTTAATATAACATTTATTTATATTCAGTGATCAATCTTCAGACTTAGAACGTTCAATCCAAAATATTCTGATTTAATTCATAACTAACATTACTTACAATCATCTGATCCCTTTCTTCTACATTCCTCCAAGTGATATGGATAGGTTGAAACCACTATATTATGATTTCTAAGCAAGGTTTCTCTAAGAATTAAACTTGTATGATTATGTAAAACTTCTCCCCTCTTTTCATGACTGATGAATTCCGGTAATATTACTGTTATCTTTTCATCTTCACCAGCAGCATCTGCTATCAATTGTATATTATCAATCAAAGGATTTATTATTGCTCTATATGGTGAATATTTAGATACAAGTATTATATCTGTGTTCAACTCATCCCATCTCTGTTTTAATTTATCAATTGCCTCCTGATCTGGCGACACATTTAGAGCAATGACATTCTCACTTAAACTCTGAGCATATTGAAGTGTACTTATAGATGCTTTATTTAAACTAGCTATAGGAACTACTACAATATGAGTATATTTTTTCTTCATATTTATGTCTTTTAGGTTTACAGTACTTATACTTAAACCTTTAGCTACTTTATCATAGTGAGCTTTAATTCTTAATTGTCCTAAAATTATAATTGGAATTAGTATTACAACTATAAAAGCTCCTTGGCTGAACTTTTCAATCAAAATTACTATTCCTGTTATTAAAGTTAACACAGTTCCTATTCCATTTATAATAGCACCTTTTTTCCAACCTTCTTCTTTTTCTTTTATCCAATGATTAACCATACCAAATTGACCTAAAGTAAAAGAAGTAAACACTCCCAATGCATATAAAGGAATCAACCTATGAGTATCGGCTCTAAATATAATAACCAAAATACATGCAATAAAAGATAACCCTACGATTCCAAATGTAAACCCAAGGCGCTTTCCTCTAACAGTAAATTGTCTTGGTGCATAGCCGTCCTTAGCAACTATATACATCAGCATTGGAAATCCAGTAAAAGCTGTATTACATGCCATAAGTAGTATTATAGCTGTACTGAATTGTATTATATAGAACATAAAACCATTGCTAAAAATCCCTGAAGCTATTTGTGAGATAACTGTAGGTCCATCTGTAATTGGTACTGCTGTATAAAATATTGCAAGTACTGATGTACCTCCAAATATGAAAAATATCATGAATGCCAATAATATCATAACGATTTTTGCATTTCTTTGACTTGGCTCTTTAAAGTTGGGAACAGAATTACTTACTGCCTCTAATCCCGTTAAAGCGGAACATCCAGAAGCAAAAGCTCTTAATATCAAAAATAAGGATAAGCTTTGTGTAGCTTTTGTAGGTACCGAATACATAGGCGCTGGATGGATATTTAGTACAAAATATTTAAATAATCCATAAATTATCATAAATATCATACTAACTATAAATATATAACTAGGAATTGCAAATATCTTTGAAGATTCACTTATGCCTCTTAAATTTAAAATAGTTAAAATTACAATTATCACCACAACTATTAAAACTTTATATTGCATTAAGCTACTAAACGCTGAGGCAATAGCATCTGCTCCTGCACTAGCACTAACTGCTACTGTAAGTATATAATCTATTATTAATCCTGCACCTGCAGTTAAACCAGCCTTATCACTCAAGTTTTCCTTCGCTACCTTATATGCCCCTCCACCTTGAGGATATGCTTTAATAATCTGTATGTATGAAATTGTAAGGATTAGGAGTAGACCAATAATCATAAATGAAGTCCATGTTAGCCATTGATATGCTGATGCACCTAATACTATTAAAACAAAAAGAATTTCCTGTGCCGCATATGCTACAGAAGATACCGCATCACTTGCCATAATTGCAAGACCAAAAGGTACATTATATTTCTCATGCTTACCTTGCTCACTACGCAGTGGTTCTCCAAGTAACACATCTGAAAATTTTCTATTCATCGTTTTGCCCCCTATACTATGTTGTAAAAAATATCTTTTTTAAAATAATAAATGAATCTGATATTGTACCTTAATTATTAGAACTTTTTATTAATTATACTTTCTCTCATTTTTCTAAAAATGATACATCATCTTATAACTAATGTTTTTGTGTTAATATTACAGTCCATTATATTCCAATATATTGAATTTTTTTACCATTAACTTTAATATAATTCATGTTTTCTAGAAATATATTTAAAAACTAATTACAAAAAGCATGCAGTATCTAAGAAAAATGACGAAAATATATAATAGTGGCTGAATATTTATTCACTGGATATTTTATTAATTAAATAAGGAGGTGTATTTATCGTGAAAAAATATTTTAAATCTAATTTTTTCAAGCTTGCTTTGTTTTCACTACTATTTGTAGTAATGGTAACATTGAAAGCATACGGTTCTGTAGATTCTGCCGGAACTCTTTCAGACTTACAGACAAAGATTTCTTCAGCCATGCACTCTAGACTGACTACATACAGCATAAGTTATTCTGGAACTACTTCAACACTTGGCAATGATATTTCTAATGCGATAAACAGTATTTATAACGGGGATGATTATTTGCATTACACTAGTAAAGGTTATTCCTACTCTTATACTGTTAGTGGTGGAGTTGCTACCATCAATTTTACTTTTAATTATTGGAATACAGCAGCTCAAGACAGCTATGTAAGTACCAAAGTAAATGACGTATTAAGCCAGATAATAACTTCAGGAATGAATGATTTTGAGAAAGAAAAAGCTATTCATGATTGGATAGAAAAGAATGTGGCTTATGATACCACATTAGTAAAGCATTCAGACTATGATGCTGTTGCATCGCCGTATAAAACTGTGTGTCAAGGGTACGCACTGCTTTCTTACAAGATGTTAAACCAAGCTGGCATCCAAACTAAAATTGTAGAAGGAACAGCCGGCGGACAAGCTCATGCTTGGAATTTGGTTTACCTTGATGGTGCCTGGTACCACTTTGATTCAACTTGGGATGATCCTCTTCCAGATGTAGCTGGTAGAGTAACTTATGATTATTATAATCTTACTGATACTCAGATTAAACTTAATCATACTTGGGTAAAAACTTACCCTACAGCTAACACTGATTTTGCCACTACTTTAAATGCAAAACTTGTAAGTGATTCTTCAAATTCTTCTGTGTACCAAGGTTTAATTGATGCTTTAAATCTTAGTTTATTAACACCTGCATATACTGTAAATGACGCCACTGAATTAAATGCTAAGATTCAGGACGCTATTAAAAATAATCAAACTAAAATAACAGTAAGATATATGAAAGGTTCTACTCTAGCAGCTGATATATCTACTGCAGTTAGAGGAATTTCTAATATAACAGCTTATTCTTATTCAAGTGGTGATTATAACAGAAGCAGTATAACAGGAGATGTAGTATTAAATTTATCATTTACTTATTTCAATCCTGTTAGCGTAAGTTCTGTAGCTTTATCTAGTAGTGACTTAACCTTAGCTGCTGGTGCTACAAGCACACTTACTGCTACAATTCTTCCTAGCAACGCTAGCAATAAAACAATTATTTGGTCTACAAGTAATTCTGCTGTTGCTACAGTTACAGGAGGCGTAGTTAAAGCTGTTGGAGGTGGAACAGCTGTTATTACAGCAAAAACATCTGATGGAAGCTTCACTGCTACTTGTAATATAAAAGTTATCCAAGGAGTATCCACTATCACCCTTACTTCATCCTCACCTTACGTTAGAGTAGGCGGCGATGATATTACATTGACAGCTACGGTTAATCCAATTGGAGCTAATGATAAGTCTTTAACTTGGACAAGTAGTAATCCAACTATAGCAACAGTAGATTCTACTGGTAAAGTTCATGCATTAGCATATGGTTCTGCTATTATATCAGCAACTTCAGTACAAGACCCAACTAAAGTTGGAAAGTTCACTGTTATTGTACCTGTGCCAGTAACCGGAGTTACTGTAACTTCTAGTTCTGCTGTTGTTAAAATGGGATCTACTCTAACCTTAGGTACTACTATAGCTCCTACTACTGCTACTATTAAGACAGTTACTTGGTCTAGTAGCAATGAAGCTATAGCTAAGGTAAGTGCTACTGGTGTAGTTACTCCTGTAGCTACTGGTACAGCAACTATCACAGCTAAAACTACTGATGGCGGCTTTATGGCTACTAAGGATTTAACAGTTATCTACGGTGTTACCAGCATAACGCTTGATAAAACCTCAGCTTATGTTAGATTGGGCGAAAGTGATTTAACTTTAGTTCCAACAGTTAACCCAACCAATGCTACTGACAAGTCATTAACTTGGACTAGCAGTAATCCTAACATAGCTGCTGTAGATTCAAACGGAACTGTACATGCTGTTGCCTATGGTACGGTTACTATAACGGCAACTTCAGTACAGGACCCAACTAAGGTAGCAAAATCTACTATCATCGTTCCTATACCAGTAACTGGAGTTACTGTAACTTCTAGTTCTGCTGTTGTTAAAATGGGATCTACTTTAACCTTAGGTACTACTATAGCTCCTACTACTGCTACTATTAAGACAGTTACTTGGTCTAGCAGCAATGAAGCTATAGCTAAGGTAAGTGCTACTGGCGTCGTTACTCCTGTAGCTACTGGTACAGTAACTATCACTGCTAAAACCACTGATGGCGGGTTTACAGCAACAAAGGATTTAACAGTTATATATGGAGTTACCGGTATAACTCTTGATAAAACTTCAGCTTATGTTAGATTGGGCGAAAGTGATTTAACTTTAGTCCCAACAGTTAACCCAACCAATGCTACAAACAAATCATTAACTTGGACTAGCAGTAATCTTAGCATAGCTACTGTAGATTCAGATGGTAAAGTTCATGCTGTTGCTTATGGTACAGTTACTATAACAGCAACTTCAGTACAGGACTCAACTAAAGTAGCTAAATGTACCATTATCGTTCCCGTGCCAGTAACTGGAGTTACTGTAACTTCTAGTTCTGCTGTTGTTAAAATGGGATCTACTTTAACCTTAGGTACTACTATAGCTCCTACTACTGCTACTATTAAGACAGTTACTTGGTCTAGCAGCAATGAAGCTATAGCTAAGGTAAGTGCTACTGGTGTAGTCACTCCTGTAGCTACTGGTACAGTAACTATCACTGCTAAAACCACTGATGGCGGCTTTACGGCTACAAAGGATTTAACAGTTATCTACGGAGTTACTGGTATAACTCTTGATAAAACTTCAGCTTATGTTAGATTAGGCGAAAGTGATTTAACTTTAGTCCCAACAGTTAACCCAACCAATGCTACAAACAAGTCATTAACTTGGACTAGCAGTAATCCTATCATAGCTACTGTAGATTCAGATGGTAAAGTTCATGCTGTTGCTTATGGTACAGTTACTATAACAGCAACTTCAGTACAGGACCCAACTAAGGTAGCAAAATCTACTATCATCGTTCCTATACCAGTAACTGGAGTTACTGTAACTTCTAGTTCTGCTGTTGTTAAAATGGGATCTACTTTAACCTTAGGTACTACTATAGCTCCTACTACTGCTACTATTAAGACAGTTACTTGGTCTAGCAGCAATGAAGCTATAGCTAAGGTAAGTGCTACTGGCGTCGTTACTCCTGTAGCTACTGGTACAGTAACTATCACTGCTAAAACTACTGATGGTAGTTTTACGGCTACAAAGGATTTAACAGTTATCTATGGTGTTACCAGCATAACTCTTGACAAAACTACAGCTACCCTTAAGCTGAGTGGTGCTGATATAACATTAATAGCTACCGTTAATCCAACCAATGCTACAGATAAATCATTAACATGGACAAGTGGTAATGCTAATGTAATTTCAGTAGATTCCTCTGGTAAAGTTCATGCTGTAGGATTAGGTACTGCTACCATCACTGTAGCTTCTGTACAAGACCCTACAAAAGTTGCACGATGCACAATAACAGTAACTAATTAGTTTATAAGAATATAGTAAAAGGCCCACGACAAACATGTCGTGGGTTTTAATTATATTAGTGATTATAGAATTTTATGGTTATATAACTTGCCGTGCTTAAGATTTTTAATACATGCTTAATGAACTTTTACTCTAAATCTTCACCATTTGTTTGTATAACTTTTTTATACCAATAAAAGCTCTTCTTCTTAGAACGTTTCAACGTACCATTACCTTCATTATCTTTATCTACATAGATAAAGCCATATCTCTTCTTCATTTCACCAGTAGATGCACTTACTAAGTCTATACATCCCCATGGAGTATATCCCATAAGTTCTACACCGTCTTCATTAACTGCATCTTCCATTGCTTTGATGTGTGCTCTCAAATAGTCTATACGGTAGTCGTCCTCTACATATCCATTTTCATCTGGATTATCCACAGCACCTAAGCCATTTTCCACAATAAATAGTGGTTTTTGATAACGATCATAAATAGAATTCATAGTTATTCTAAGTCCAAGTGGATCTATCTGCCAGCCCCATTCACTTGCTTTTAGATACGGATTCTTTAAAGTAGCAAATACATTTCCTGCAGTTTCTTTATTAACCTCTGGATCAGCACTTGTAAGTCTTGAAGAATAATAGCTGAAAGAAATAAAATCAACAGTATTATTCTTTAATACTTCAAGGTCTCCTTCTTCCATTTTTAGCTCTATATTATTTTTTTCAAGCATTTTTATTGCATAGTTTGGATACTCTCCACGAGATTGAACATCTATGAAGAAATAGTTTTCTCTATCCTTCTCCATTGATCTCCATACATCTTCAGGAGCACAAGTATTAGCATAAGTATTGCCTGCAGCTAACATACATCCAACCTTAATTTCTGGATTTACTTCATGAGCTATTTTAGTAGCCTTAGCACTTGCAACTAATTGATGATGTGCAGCTTGATATTTTACTGCTTCTACATTTTCCCCTTCTTCAAAAGTTAAACCAGCTCCTATAAATGGAAGATGCAAAAGCATGTTTATTTCATTAAAAGTAAGCCAATACTTAACTTTATTGTTATATCTATTAAATATAACCTCACATAATCTTTCATAATAATCTACCATCTTACGGCTTCTCCATGAACCAATAGTCTTTACTAAGTTCATAGGCACATCAAAGTGAGTTATAGTAACTAATGGCTCAATACCGTATTTCAAGCATTCATCGAATACATCATCATAGAATTTTAAACCTTCTTCATTTGGCTCTACCTCATCTCCGTTAGGGAATATTCTAGACCAAGCTAAAGACATTCTAAAACACTTAAATCCCATTTCTGCAAATAATGCAATATCTTCTTTATAATTATGATAAAAATCAATAGCTTCATGGCTTGGGTAAAAATGCTCTTCATCACACTCATACATCTTCATCTTTCCAAGCATAACTGGGAAACGATCTTTTCCAGCTGGAATTACATCCACTGTAGATAATCCCTTATTTCCTTCTAAATATCCTCCTTCGAATTGGTTCGCAGCAGTAGCTCCTCCCCATAAAAAGCCTTCTGGTAATTTGTTTGTGTTAACTGTCATTTCTATACCTCCAAAAATATTATTAAACTTAAATGAAAAAATCGAGTTTCAAGTTTGTTATACATACACAGATATAATTGAGTTATAACTGGTCTAAAGAATAAAAAACAAAAGAGACCTCAATTAATAAAAAGAGAGAGCTTGTCTCGCTTTGTACTAAATGAAGGTCTCGCCTGATCAACTCAGTTACAATCCTACAACTATTATATGTAAGCGTTTATAATACACTATACTTTAATTATATTTCTCATTCTATTTATAGTCAATAAATTTTACTTATAAAGCTGTACACGTTTCAATGCTAAATCAAAAATCTTGCTTATCCCCATTTTCACATAGATATGCAAGATTTTATCATAAATACTTTTATATATTAGTAATGTTTAGTACTATGATTGAAATTAAGTGATTATGCGTAAGCTCATTAAGGATGAATAACTCTAAACCTAAGAGTATTAGTTTAATTATAGAGTTGTTCATCTAAAGAGCCTCGGATCAATAACCATTTAATTTCAATGCAGTGTTTTAACATCACCTAATTATAAAACTTTTCTTCCTTATAAGCACATCTCTAAAATCTTACATACATCTTCTTCATTTAAAGCAACGTAAGCATATGCTAAACCACCATGTTCAACAGCTGATTTTGCCATTGCTTCAAAATTTGTTTTGTCTATTCCTAATTCACTTAAAGTCATTGGAATTCCGCAAGCTTTAAAAAAGTCTTCTGTGGCATCTATAGCTTGATTTGCAAGCGCAAACTTATCTCCCTTAGGGTCTAGATTCCATACATTTATAGCATAATCAACGAATTTATCAATGGTTGCTTCACTTAATATATATCTCATCCATCTTGGGGTTAGAATAGCAAGACCTACTCCATGAGTTATATCATAGTATGCACTTAATTCATGCTCTATAGGATGACAAGTCCATGCTCCTGCCTTTCCGCTTCCAGTAAGACCATTAAGAGCCATGGAACTAGCCCACATCAGGTTAGCACGAGCTTCGTAATTCTTTGGATCTTTTAATGCTATCGGACAGTATTTTATACAAGCCTGTAGTAATCCTTCTGCAAACTTATCCTGTACAAAAGCATCAGTAGTTTTCTTAAAGTAATTTTCAATAATATGAGACATTATATCTGCACAGCCAGCTGATGTTTGAATAGCTGGTAAAGTATATAAGTATTCAGGATCTAGAATAGACGTTTGAGGTATCATATTCCAAGATGCTGTTCCAAGCTTTTCGTTTGTATCCATTTTTGAAATAACTGCATTTTTATTCATCTCAGATCCAGTTGCAGCTAGTGTTAAGATAGTAACTATCGGTAAAACCTTATCTATCTTAGCTGGACTCGTAACTATATCCCAGGCATCTCCATCATAGTAGTAAGCAGCTCCTACAACCTTTGCACAGTCTATAGTACTTCCACCACCAACAGCTAATATAACATCAACATTATGTTCTTTACAAAGTTCCACTCCACGTCTTACTGTTTCTATTCTAGGATTTGGTTCAATTCCACTAAATTCTATTATATTAAAATCCTTTAGAAGTTCTTGAATATTATCATATATTCCATTTTTCTTTATACTTCCTCCACCATAAGCAAGCAATACATTTTTCCCATGTCTTTTTAATACTTCTGGAAGGTTAGAAATCTGACCTTTACCAAATAGCATCTCTGTATAAGCATTAAACTTAAAATTATCCATCTTTTCTTCCTCCTATTAGTACATGAATCTTTACTAATTTTTAACTTTTTATAGTTCAAGTATACCCCTTACAGTAAACTCTAAGTCAATACTAATTCCTATACAGCAAAAAAAGTGAACTCTGTAGTACAGAATTCACTCTTCTTGCTTGCTTTACATATATACTATTGTTGTTTTACACCTTTCTTTCTTAGCAGTACATATCCACCTGCTACAGAAGCTGACATTAGTAATGTTAATGGTAGTATTGGTGCTGAATCACCAGTTTGTGGTGAAGTTGTACTAGTACTGCTTACTGATGTTGTAGTTGAACTAGTATTTGTTGATGTTGTTTGGGTTGGAGTAGTTGTTTGAGTTGGTGTTGTTGCTTTGCTTATTGCCTGAGCAGCTAACCATTCCATAATTGTTGTGCTCTTTCCATTGATTGTATCTATGCATTTATTATTGTATACATATATCCATGACCAATGTCCAGAATATTCATATGGTGTTCCATCTGCTTTTTTATATAAACCTGTAGTATCTACTACTTTATCAAAATATGAGAAGTGAACATTCTTTGCCCCAGCTTTTACTAATCTATCATAAGTTGGAACTACATAAGTAGCTGGTGGAAGTACTGTATCTGTTTTAGCTGCTGTAAACCAGATTGGTAGATTCTTTAATTTCTGTATATCAGAATCAGATATTAAGGTATCCTTCAAACCTTCACAAGTTGGGAACGCAGCCGCAAAATAGTCTGTATAATCTCTAGCCATTAATAATGTCATATATCCACCGTTAGAATCTCCACCGATATATATTCTGCTTGTATCAATATCCTTGTTATTTGAAACATAATCTTTAATTAGGGACATCAATGCACTTTCATATTTTGAAGTTCCATCAGCCTTACCATTTAAACCATCCATCCAGTATGTTGGTGCTTGAGGTGCTAAAACATATGCTCCATTAAAATATCCTTGTATTTCGCTTGAAGCAAAGTTTACTGCCTTGTTTCCTGCTATAGGAAGAAGTCCATCTGTTCCACCTTCTCCACCACCATGTAACCATATAACTAATGGATGTTTTTTGCTATCTTTTGCAGGGGAAAAGCTTGCATAGTGAAGAGTCACATTATCATAAGTTGCCTGGGAAGTTGTAAACTTATCTAAAAGTCCACTAGTTCCACCTGCATATACATTTCCTACTAAACCTCTGATTGTTTGTGAATCAGAAGTTATATCTCTTTGCTGAGTTATTGTGTAATTAGAAGTAATCCATCCATTTAAACCTGATGTTAAGCTATAGTTCATTGGTGAACCTAAAGCTAAATCTGGTCCAATCTCCATTTCAAGAACTGCATAGTTTCCATTAGGTACTGCATTACCTTCCTTATCAGAAACATATGCTCTTACAACCTTACGATCTCCTTCTGCAGCTCCTAATATTGGAGTGTTTGGTCTATTTTCAGTTCTTAATACATGCACTTTAAAAGTATCTGTAGCTATTAAACCTTGATCTACCTTTTGCCCTAAGTTAACGATTACTTTCGTAATTGCAGGTCCCCAGTCCTGTACTTCAGTAACTGTTGAGTAACTTGTAGACTTAACTTTAGCTTGACTAGCTAACCATTCCATTATTGTTGTATTTTTTCCGTTAATCGTATCTGTGCATTGGTTATTGTACACATAAATCCATGACCAGTGACCCATATATTCATATGGTGATCCATCTGCCTTTTTATATAAACCTGTTGTATCAACTACCTTATCAAATAATGATAAATGAACATTCTTAGCTCCAGCCTTCACTAAACGATTATAAGTTGGAACTACATAGTCATTTACTGGAACTGTAGTATCTGTTTTAGCTGCAGTAAACCATATTGGAAGGTTCTTCATCTTCTCAATATCTGAATCCTTTATTAAAGTATCCTTTAAAGCTTCACAAGTTGGAAATGCAGCTGCAAAATAATCTGTATAATCTCTTGCCATAAGCATTGTCATATATCCACCGTTAGAATCTCCACCGATGTAAATTCTGCTTGTATCAATGTCTTTGTTGTTTGCAACGTAATCTTTAATTAGCGACATAAGTGCATTCTCATATTTTGAAGTTCCATCACCAAAGCCACTAGTGCCCTCCATCCAGAAGGTTGGAGTTTGTGGCGCTAGAACATAAGCACCTCCAAAATATGCTTGCATTTGCTTTGAAGCAAAGTTATCTGCCTTATTTCCCATAATAGGAAGTAATCCATCTGTTCCGCCTTCTCCCATACCATGAAGCCATATAACTAATGGATGTTTGTTATTATCTTTTTCAGGTGTATAGTTTGAATAATGTAAAGTAACATTATCATAGGTTGCTTGTCCAAGTTTGAAATTATCCACAATAGGTTTAATATCTCCAGCAGAAGTGTTAACAACTAGTCCTGATATTGTTCCTGAACTTGCTGCGATATCCTTTTGTTGAGTTATCGTGTAATCACATTTAACCCATCCATTCATAAATGTTGTCATGCTGAAATTAATTGGAGAACTTAAAGCATCATCAGGACCAACACTCATTTCAAGTACTACATAATTACCACTATCAACAGCATTACCATCCTTATCTGAAACATATGCTTTAGTAATAGTTCGATCACCTTCTGCAGCACCAGTAATCGCAGTATTTGGTCTAGTATCAGTTCTCAATACATGTACTTTGAAAGTATCTGTACCAACTGAACCTTTATCTACTTTCTTACCTAAGTCAACAATAACCTTTGTTGTCGCTGATCCCCAGTCAAACACCTCAGTAACTGTACGGTAAGATGCTGCTTGAGCTTCTGCAGCAAAAACACTTCTTACTGGAGAAACTGCCATTACACTTGCTAACATGACTGCAAGCATTAGCTTTCCACCTCGTTTAAATATACTTGCCATTTTTACCCCCCCATATCACAGGCTTTTAAACCTTTTTTACTTTAAAATCTATATAAATGATCATAAAGTACTTATTTAATATCTAGCTTATTTTGTTAATTTTTATCTATATTCAATATTGCTTTTTTAACTATTAAAACTAATATAATTTTGATATCATCAAATAATGCGTGTATTCAACTGTATGATTACTGTTTCAAAACCTTAGCATGCACAATTATTCGATCATCTTTATCTGAATTTGTACAAGTAGATAAACTTAATACTTTATCATCTACAGTAACTTCTACTCCAGTATCATAAATAGAATTTTTCTTTAAAGTTTTTAAGAATTTATCATATTCATCTCTTGAGCTAAAACCCTTATTATAGCTCTCACTCGTACTTCTCGTTATATAACAAGAAAAAATTTCACATTTTAAATCTCCATTTGGAGTGTAAATCCAAAAATAAGGATTGGACACATAAAAAGCTTTATCTTTATACTTCATTAATACACTAAACATTGATGAATTCTTCAGATTATGACCATATATCATGGTATGTAAGTCTTTAAACTGGCTATTATTTTCATAATCCATAAAAATACTTCCTGCTTTGTTTTCCTCCTTTTTGAAGGTATGCTTTAAATAAAAGTTATTATCTATACCTTTTACAATAGGGTAGTCAATTCCAGTACTCTCAAAATAAATCCACGCCACAATATCACTATTTATAGCTTTAAGGCTGTCAAAATCTATTTTCGAAGCTTTTGTGGATTTGCTGTCAGTAGGAAGTTTCTCAATATATTTTTGTAAATCTTTGTATTCATCAGTACCTTTCTTATACTCACTCCCAATGATGTATAAACTATAAGCAGAATATAAAAAGGTACTTGCACAAATTAATACCATAATTATTTTTAGAGCGCTTCTTATAGAAGCTTTCTTCTTCAAATCTGTTTTATTTGAATTACCTTCACTATCTCTTCCATTATCATCAACCATATATATCTCCTGCTATATTTTAAAATGCCAAGCTTTCATAACTTCTCAGCAAATTAATTATATATTTCATACAATTGTAAAGCTTTCCATTTATAGATTTTTACATACTGTTTTATTATTGTTTCTTGCCCTATTTTTCATATAATTAAAAAAATTAATTATTCTCACCACATTGAAGTCAAAAAATGGAATAATCTTATATTTTCCTAAACAGTAGAAAAATAGAGTGCTTTTCTCAACACTCTATTTTTTCAACATTTTATATACCTTTTTCTAATTATTATGTTTAATAATACTATTGAAATTTATTTAGCTATGTTTAATAGGAATAATTTCAATTAACATAACTTCATGTGGCTCCATCTTTTCATTAATTATAAAATCACCATTGATATCAATATTTTTCATTTTATATTCAAATATTGATCTATTTTTAATGTAATTAAGTTCATCTAACTCCATAAATTTTGGTGCACCAATTCTAAGCCATTCATCATAGGCTGATCCATTTTCTTTATTAATTCTATATATTTTCATAACTACTTCTCCAGATAATCCTTTTAAAACAAAGCTTATATTTTTATTTTTCTCATCAAAAACATGGTATCTATTTTTTAAAGTAATATCTTTTGAATGACACTGCTTTTTATCATCAATAAAATGACAATAGTTAAATGCTAAAATCTGAATAGAATTATTGATATTCTTAGTAGCTATGAAATCATCTTCTTTTTTTATTATGTTATTTCCTAACCTATTCATTAGTTGATAGGTGTAATAGATTGGCTTCTTTATTCCATTGTTAGTTATAAAACCAAGTCCTCCATGAAAGATATTGTTACTTGCTTTAGTTTCTTCAAATATATCACTAAAGGACCAGTAAGCCATACCATAAACTTTATTAAAGTTAGCAATAATGTTTTTTACGAAGAATGAAGCCTTGAAGCATGTATCATGTAATAAGTCTTTTTGACTCGGAGTAGTATTCCATTCAGTAATAAAAATCTCTTTTATATTTAGTTTATCCTTGTCTATTTTATTTATAAATTTATCTATCTGTTCACTAATAAAACTTTCATGAGCATGTAAGCAGTAATCTATAGAATTCTGAAGTATTAGTTGATTATCCGACACCTTTCCAAACCTATTAATAAGTTCAAGTGAATCTGATTTCCCCATTGGTACAAGCGAATAAGTTCTTATAGCAATAAAGTCTAATACTATCTTCTCATCTTTTAAAAAGCTAATATACTTATCTAAAAGCTGCAGGTCAAATGTTCCTCCAATCCTGAGCTTTGCTTCAACCTGTTTCACACTACTATAAGTTTCTCTAAAAAAATCAAAGTACTTCCTATATTCAGTATTGAAGTAACTCCATTGATCACAAATTTGAAAATACCAGGTTTGTACCTCATTACTCCCATATTTTTCTATTAGATGCTTCACAAAGCTTTTTATAAGCTTATTCCACTTATTTATGCTTTTTGGAAAACTGATATTGGCCTTCCAAGCAAATATATATTTCTTTTCAGATGCTAATTGATCAGGCATATACCCAAGTTCTATGAATGGTTTAAGCTTTATCTCCAATAAAAAATCTATAAGTTCATCAACATAAGTAAAGTTATATTCTGAATTTCCCTCATCGTCTTCACTATAAACCCTCATCTCATCAGAAAATATTCCATGAAACCTTACATATTCAAAACTTATATCTTTTTGAACCAATCTCAATTGATTTCTTAGTTCTTCTCTCATACCTTCTGCAGCCCTACCAAAAGCTAAAATCCTTTTCCAGCTCTTATTAAAAGTACTCACTGAAGAATTCAAGTCTATTACATAGCTTTGCTTTTTTTCAGGTAACAACCTAAGTTTATCGTTTTCATGATTAGGTATCTTTTCTAATTTAAATTTAGAAAAATCTAATTCCAGTGAATTTTCTTTTATTTCGTTTAAATAAATATTTTTATATTTTGATGGAGTCATGCCATAGACTTCTTTAAAAACCTTAAAGTAAGATTTTAAATTTGGAAATCCATTTTCTAACGCAATAAAAGTAATTTTTTTATCCGATAGTACCAAATCCTTTATGGACTCTTCCAATCGTACATTACTAATAAAAGCATTTAGAGGAATCCCCATTTGTTTTGAAAAATATCTAGATATATATTGGGAATTTAAATGCATATATTGCGAAATATCTTGTAAACTTATTTTTTCTTTATAATGAGTAAGTACAAACTTTATAATACTGTTTATCCTTTCGTCATCATGATTTATAGAGAATGTATTTTCTGTTTTATCAACAGTGAATTTATTAATTAATCGTACTATGATTTCCATTATTAACTGTTTTGCCATTAATAAATATCCATTTTCTTTATTTATACATACTTCTAATAGCTTTATAATTATACTTTTAATACTTTTATAGTCTTCTATATTGCTTTCATCAATATTTAAAGAGTTTAATTCAAACATCAAATCACTAAAGTTATTATATAAGTTATTAAAATACTGATAGTCTATTTCTAAAATATAGATTTGATTAGTGCTCGAACTATCTATACTGTACATTATGTTTGGATTAATTAAAATAACATCCTCTTCTCTTAGTGTATAGCTCTTGTCTTCTTGCTTTATAAGAATTTCACCTTTAATAACAAATATCAAAATTAGCTTTGGTTTTAAGTAGTAACTTGAGGTTTTAATGCTTTCAATATATAGTTTAACTGGAATTTCTCCTATGGTATCTATAATCTCATTTGTATACCTCATTAATCTCCCCCCATTATATAAATAGACCCTTTTGAATTAAAATTTGATACTTTCCCATACAGTAAAAAAGACCTCTATTAATAAAAAAGTAGGTTTCATCCTGCTTCTCATTAATGAAGGTCTAGCCTGATCAAGTCAGTTGCAATCCAACAATAACATGTACGCTTTTAATATATAAACTTAATATTATTATATTTTACATTCCAATAATTGTCAATTAGCACCATAATATTTTATATTCCCTATTTCAAAGTATTTTACGCCTCAGCCTTTTCAGAGATGCAAGAGGAAAATCTTACGCCCTATTAAATTATATTTTTTATTGGAGTATCTTCTTTCCTTCATTTACTGCTTCTACTCTATTTTTAACTCCAAGCTTTGAATATATATTTATTATATGAGTTTTTACGGTGGATACAGATATAAATAACTTCTCTCCTATTTCTTTATTGCTTAAGCCATCTATTAAAGCTCTAAGTACTTCTATTTCTCTTGAACTTAATATTAGAGTATTTTCACCTGCAATCTCTACTATACGCTCTAACTTTTTAAGAAACTCTCTATTTTCCTTATCCTCTACCAATTGACCATTAAATTTCTTAAATATTGTATTTAGAAGCTTCCTATTTACATAGTAAGGAAATAAAATCTCTTCCTCCCTAGAGTAGAATATTGCTTCCTTTAAAATATTTATGAGCTCTCTATTTTCACTAGTCTGAAGCTTATCTAAAACTATTGCCTTCCAGAGTAAAGAATAAACCAATGAGTATCCAGCTCTATTTTTTCTACTTAAAGATGCTACATCCTTAAATACTTCTAAACTTTCTTCATGTCTTCCTAAACGGAAAAGCGCCATTCCGTAAGTTATACCTATAATTCCTTTATAACTTGAATTTTTGTACATATATTCATAAGTATTAATAAATTTATCATATTCATCTTTTTTTATCTTATCTTCACTTGATAATAGTCTTATCCTTAATGCCAGCATTTGAATATATACATAGCTTCCCTTTTCGTACTTATCTATGTCACTTAATAGCTCTTCGCATTCCTTTATAGTTCCTTTAATGTATTTTACTTCAGCCAGATTATACTCGATACCAATCTTCAATGAACTAAAGGCATCTCTTCCATCCAAATCATTAAGTAAATCATTAGCCTCTAATAAAAGTTCTTGTGCTTCTTTATACTTAAGCTGTTTTATATATACCCCTGGTAGTCCCACAGTTTTAAATATCTTAAAACAAGCTTTATTATTTTTACTATTAATTAAGCTGTTTAGTTCCTTATATCCCGCTTCACTTTCTTTCAGCCTACCCATTTCTTCTAAAAGAGAAATCCTATTATATTTACACATCAAATCAACATAACTGTTTTGCAGCAGCTTGTTAGATTCTTCTATTAGTTCTAACATATCAAAAGCTCTTGAACATTCTCCCCAAAATCCCAGTATCCATGAAGCTAATATATAATAGATAGTCTTTGTGAGTATATTTAAGTTTTCGTCAATTTCTCTAGGTAATTCAAAGTGAAAATTATCTGTTGCAGAATTATCCAATATAACGGTGAATAACCTTATAGAATTTAAAAACTCATTATTAGAATCCTCTTTTATAGAACTTGCTATAATATTACATCTTTCATAATCTAGATTTAGATAATTAAAAAATATGGTTATAAGAGTTAGGTCCATACTCCTGCTATAGTACTCTAAAGGAAACTCATTTAAGAGCTTAGTAGATACAAGATTCTGTACATTTTTCACTATAAGCTTTAACCCATCATCATATCTGTGCCAACTAATGTAAATACTTAGTGCCTCATCATAGTTCTCATCTTGTATTAAGGATTTAGTAAGTCTATCAATGGTTTCACTTTTAATCTTATCTTCATATTTATCAAACAACTCCATCAAATACTGTCTTAAAATATTGTGATACCTATAAATCCTTTTTTCTTCATCTATAGAAACTATAAGCATATTCTTTTCTATTAATTTTTCTATAATTTCAAAACCATCTTTTGCTGCTATACTACTGTAAATGCTAGGATTAACATAACTCAGTGGAGATGTTTTAATCAAGAAATCTTTTTCTTCTTGAGATAAACTCTTCATAATTTCATTATTCATATATTCGATAAATAACTTACTATTCTTAGGTACATTCTTTATTGTCTTATTGCTATTTAATACTGTAAGGAGGAGCTTAATTGCACCTATCCATCCTTCTGAGCTTGAGTATATTTCTTTTATAAGCTCTTCACTAATCTGAACCTTACTACTATTTCTTATAAATTCCTTACTTTCTTCAAAGGTAAGATAGAAATCCTCTGAGCTAATATCAACAACTCCACCCCTCATAAGAATATTTCCTAGGTAAAGTGGTATGTCGTATCTTGAAATCAACACAAAATGTACATTATCCGATGAATTAGCTATAAAGTATTCTATAGTTTCTAAAAGAAACTTATCTTCTACGTAATGAAAATCATCTAGTACGATAAATAGTTCCTCGTCGCTTAAAAGCTCGTTTATCATGGACGATATTAATTCAAATATGTCTTCCCTATTTACTAATGGATTTATCATATCTATATATAAACTTAAATCTTCAAGCTTATCTCTTAACCCATATAACACATAAGTCCATAAGTAGGATAAATCATTACTATTTTCGTCCAAGGAAAGCCACATATGATTTTCTTTATCTTTTATATAATTAGAAATAAGCGTACTTTTACCAACAGCCGCTCCACCTTTTATAACTGCTAACTTACTTTCTGAAATAGCATTAACTTTATCCTGTATGCTTTTACTTCTACTAACTAAACTAGTGCTTTTGGGTCTTATTAATCTTGTATAAAGAATACTTTTCAATATAATCACCTTTAACCACTTATTAATTATCTATATTAAACATTATGATTTTCTTACATTTATTATATCATATAGACAATTGGAAGACTTTAACTCCATGCCTATTTTAATACTGACATTACCTATTGCTTAAAGCAGATAAAATCTATTCTTAAACCCTCTTACTCATAAGCAGTGAGAGTTTTAAAAATAGATTTTGACTAGAAGCGCTAGAGTTTAGACACAGGAACTCTCTAATTATAACTTCTCATCTTTAATCTAGTAATCAAAAAGGATACACAAATCATCATTAACGATAATATTAACACATTAGATAAACTGGTATAATTAATTCCTTTTCCATTCTCTAAATACATGGTGAAATTTAAGATATGCCTTTGAGGAAGCAGCCTTCCAATACTGCTTATTAAATTGTTATTAGATATTGTGAAGAAGCTTCCTGCAATAAGTGTAGTTGTTATATTAAGCATAATCCCTAACATACTGGCACTTTCTTCATCTTTAACGATAGATGATATAAGCAAACCATAGGCTGCAGCAAGTAGTGATAACATAAAAACTATAAAAGCTAACTCTAGAACTGTTACTGCTGTATCTAGATTTAGTACTACCTTTGCTAATGTGGTTACTATTAGTGTAGGTGTAAAGATCATCACAAAAACCGAAATAAAATGACTTGCTACATATTGTTCATAGGATATATTAGAGCTAATAACCCTATTTGATATGCCTTTCTTATCATGAAAGAAAAACTTATATAGCATTACTCCAAGTGCAAGCACAAACATAGTTAAAAAACCTACTATATTAGCTGCTACCCCTCTTTTTTCACCTTCTTGAATAACCACTTTTTCTCCATTTAATATCTTTTTTACTTTATCTTTAAAATTGCTATCTTTTATAGTATCAACTGTAGCCTTACCATTATTAAAGGTTACAACTGCATCATACTTATTCTTTACTAGATCTGAAAGTGGCACATCTTCCTTAAGCTTTATTATATTTATTTCATTAGACTTTAAATTTAAATCATTAGCTCCCACCACTCCTATATTGGCTTTAGTAATCATGCTACTGGAAAAATAAATCGCAGCTGCTATAATTATTGGAGTTATTACTAAAGGCGTTATTAGATAAGCCTTATTATTTACCATCCTATATAAAATTCCTTTAATTAGCTTTAACATCTTTTCTCTCCTTTATATATAATCTTCAGGCTTATAGTTAAAATGCATAATTAATAAACTTATGAACGATAACATAATCAATACAAGCACAATCACATTATAATTCTGAAAGTTGTTATCATATATCACACTAAAAGATACATTTAAAATCCACTTTAATGGAGATAGATTAGATATATTACTTACTACCTTCCCTAAACTATCCACTGGAAAGAAGATTCCTGATAGTAAAGCAAATATACTAGCTATATTAGAAAGTATCATATTAGTAAGTTCCTCAGTTTTTAAGATTACGCAAACTGCTCCTCCAATAGTAACTGTAAATAATAAAAAGGCTCCAAATAATATAAGAATATATATGAAGTTACTTCTGCCAAAGTTAACAAAATTAAAGTATTGCATTAAAATCATATTTATTGAAAAACTGATTCCCATAAATAAATATGAAGAAATTATCTTAGACATGTATATAGCTACCTTTGAAACTGGTGCATAAGCTATCCTCATATTTCCCCTTCTAAGCTTCTTCTCCATAAAGGTATTAGGAGTTATAGTTATGGAGGTTATTACTAAATAAAGCATCATGGTCACACCGTAATAATCATAAGAACTTACTCCCCTTCCACCGTAAAAACTTGAGAGTATGAAACCAAATAACCCTACTAATGCCCATGGATAAAAAACGCATACCGTTACAATCACAGGTGTTGTAATAAGATTTTTAAAGTCTTGCTTTATAAGCTGCCATAAAATCATTTTCCTCCGCCTCCCTAATCCCTTAATTTCTTTCCTGTTAGTTTTAGGAATACCATTTCTAAATTTCCTTCTTCACTTGTTATGTGATTTATCTTTATGCCCTTATCAATTAACCTTAAGATTATCTTATCTAGGTTTTCTATCTCTTTAATGGCTGTAACGTTCAAACAATTATCTTTAAATTCAACTTTCTGAATTCCTTCTATCTCATATAAGAAATCTTCTTTAAAAACAATCTTATTAATAGTTTCTACTGAAATTTTGTACAATCTTGTATTTTTATAGTTTTCCATAAGTTCAGTTATGGTTCCCTCAGCTATCTTGGTACCGCTATCCATTATGATTACTCTATCTGCAATTTCCTCAACTTCTTCCATGTAATGAGTTGTATATATTATAGTTGTACCTTTATCCCTTAGTCTCTTGATTGATTCAAGTATATGATTTCTTGATTGAGGATCTATTCCTACAGTGGGTTCATCTAATATCAATATCTTAGGTTTATGAGCTATAGCACAAGCTATATTAAGTCTACGCTTCATTCCTCCAGAAAAAGTTATTGGCTTACTATCTTTTTTATCTTCTAATCCAACCATCTTAAGAGCCTCTACCACTGCCGATTTTAATTCCTTTCCTTTTAGTCCATATAAGGAAGTGAAGAACTCAACATTTCTAAATGCTGATATTTCCTCAAATATAGCAAGCTCTTGAGGTACTATGCCTAGACTAGATTTAATCATTTTCTTATTTTTATTTATATCAGTTCCAAAGAACTTAATTTCTCCCTCATCATGTCTTAATATAGTTGATAAAATACTTATTGTGGTGCTCTTTCCAGCTCCATTTGGCCCTAAGAAACCCAATATCTCTCCTTTGTATAAATCAAAACTCAATCCATTTACAGCTTTATTTTCTTTATAGTATTTTTTCAAATCCTTTACTTCTAGTATTTTTTCCATCATCATCACCTCTGATATTAATATTACGCTCTAGACCATATATCTGTAATCAACCGAAAGGTTGATTTATACCAAAAGTAAAAAGTGTAGCCTTATCAAACTTACTATAATAAATAACATAAGAGCATCTGCAAAATTCCTATTGCAGATGCTCCTTGTACATACACTTTCTAAAAACTAGTCACTCTTAGCAATTGTTTCTATTTCGAAAGTTATTTAAATTTATTATATATTGTTCTTAAGATTTTCTGATTTTTCTCAGCATATCCTGGGTTAATCATCTCAAAGTGATTTCCAAAACCTTCATATATCAGGAATTCTCCTGTGGTATTTTTGCGCCATCCATCTCTCGTATCTTCTATACCTGGAATTAAATAGTTATCTCCTGCTTTTATAAAATGTATATCAGCCTTTATTGTACCTTCAATAACCAGTTCATTGATATAACCTTCATATCCTTCTACCTTATCAGCGATATTTTCTATTACAACTTCACTATTTAAATTTTTTGCAAAAGCTCCATCTGCCTTTAATGCGTTTATCATATTATCTACGCTCATTTGAATATCTTCCTTTTTCAAGTTTCCTTTTCTATCTTTTTTATAGGAATCAAACAAAATGACATCTGAAACTTCATAACCTCGTTTTTCTAGCTCCTTCGCTACTTCAAAGGCTACATTTCCACCAGCAGAGTAACCTAACAGCATATAAGGTCCTTCTTTTTGAACACTGCAAAGTAACCTTACATAGTGATCCATTGCATCTTTTCCTTCTATAAAGTTTAATGCATATACAGATGAATCTTTAATCAAATTGGATAAATATTTATAAGAAATTCCATATCCAATTATCGGTGGGAATAAGAATATATTTTTCTCCTTCTTTTCATTTAAGAGAATAAGTGCTTGTTCCACGCTATTATCTTTAAGTTCTCCAGAAAACTGCATTTTAGAAATACATGATGCAATATGCCTTATGGTAGGATTTTCAAAAACTTCTTTTAAAGGTAGTTCTATATTAAATTCCTTGTGCACTTTAGACACCATAATAATAGCTTTCAAAGAATCTCCACCTATTTTAAAGAAGTCATCTACAATTCCGATATTTTCTACCCCTAAGATCTCATACCATATTTTCACCATTTTTTCTTCTATCAAACCTATAGGTGCTACATAAACAGCTCTCTCTATCTTTTCTTCTTGCAGATCATGAATCGGTATTTCTAACAAAGCTCGTCCAGTGTAATATTTTAGTGGAAGTAGCTGATTTTTATAAAGCAATTTTTCCTCATTTACAAGCTCTATATCCCAATCATAGCTCTCTTCATAATCTTTGCTTTCTACTGCAGCAGCTACATATTCTGAAGCAATCTTTCCCACTCCGACTATTTCTTCTATATTTTCACTCTCAATTACTTGCTGCTGTTCTCCTATTTTTTCTGTTTCTATTTCTTTCTGCTCAACTTTAACGTATCCTTGGTTATAATAAAAATCGATGTAATCTATAGCATCTGGTATCTCTTCAATTGAAAGCTTGAATTCTGTATAGGTTTTGTTTTCTTCTTTTTTCTTCCATTTTGTTTTTTCAATGAATTCCAAAAACGGCTTGTTCTTTGCAGTTGGATAATATCGTGCTTCGATGGTAGTTATATCTTTTTCTAAACAGTATCTTTTCAAGCCTGTCATTATTGCATTTTCAATTCCTCTTGCTAATACTCTACAGCTTAATAAAAAGGTATCTATATATAGGGTCTTTGCTTCTTCTTTGGTAATCACAACTCCTACCAAGCCATATTCTCCGAATCGATCTGCTACTTCTACCACCCAGCAGGTCATATTTTCTTCTGCTATAAGAGTTTCTAACTCTATTTCTGTTCTTCGTATTGTACTTAAGTTGAATTGGTTTGTTCTTTGAGTAAGTTGAGCTACTCTAGAATATTGATCTTTTTCCAGTAGTTTCATACTCATTTTTAACTTTAATCCTTCTAGAAAAGCACTTAAGGAAAGTCCAGTTTCAGAAGCAAGCTGTCGTTTTCTTTCTTGCATATACATCTGAGTTCTATTTAGATCTTCTTTGGTTACCTTAAATCTGTCTAAAGCCCAAACATGTCTCAAATATCGTGTAATTTTCTTTTCTTCCTTTGGTAATTGTAAAGTTAATACCTGAGGACAGTTAGTCATTACCTCTGCACATTCCATAGGGCTATCATCGATAAAAATAAAACTATCCACTCCTAAATTAAGTGCTGTAGCCAGTTCCTTTATATTTTCTGATTTTGCCTTCCAGTTAATTCTCCATTCTATGAAATGTTCTTTTTTCAAAATCATTCCTGGATTCTTCTCAAACACTTCCCAGACATCTTCTTCATTATTTTTACTGCATATAGCCAAAAGCATTCCTTCTCTATTCTTTTGAAGAAGTAATTTTTGAAGATTTTTATAAGGTTCCTCTACTTTCACTCCTAGAGTTCCATCTTCTCCGCAAACACCTTTCCACAAAGTATTATCACAGTCTACTACAATTACTTTAAACGGCTGCTTTTTCCAACTATAAATTTTTCTTGCAATATCGGTTCCCATGGCTGCATAATAGCTATCACTAAAAGGAAGATGTCCTGCCTTATCTTTTACTGGATCAAAAATCTCTTGAATACTATAATTATTACCTAACTCCGTAAAATCTATGAGGTGTATATTTTCCTGTTCTTTCAAGGCTTCTCTCCATCTCACATTTAAAACCTCAAGATAATTAAGCACTACCTCGCTATGTTTTAGATGGGTAGACAAAGGAAATACCCCTACAAAGTACGGAATTTCTCTATTTTTATTTTTCAGTACTTCTATAAATTCCGTGAAGGTCCTTTCTAGTTTCTTGCATTTTTCCACATCATTATTCTTGTCATCCCTTATCCAGTCTTCCATTCGTACAAGAAGAAGGTTTAATCCCTTATTAGTAGAAAGTAAACTTGTAGGAGTAAGCAATTCCTGGAACACTTGATTATATGCCGCAAATTCCACCTGAATTTGCTGACCAAACTGTCTTCCCCACCATTGAACATATTCTTTAATAGGTTCCGATGTAAAAGTAGCACTTACAGCTAAGGAAATTGTTTCTTCTGTTCCTTTTACAGTTTTTTTCTGTCTTTTTTCTAACTGTGCTTTTTCTTCTTTTTCAAACAATTCTATCTCAGCTATTCTTTGTTTAGGATTTTTTAAAAAAGTATTCATGAGACTATTAAAATGCTGTATAAATCTCTTCATTGTTTCTTCTTTATATAAATTTATATTGTATTGCAGATAACCCTTTAATTCTCCTTTCTCACTCATATAGAAATCCACTTTAAAATCTAAAGGTACTGTTTCATTTTTCAAGCTATAGCTTGTAAATTTAAGCCCCTGGATCTCCCAGTTTAAATTATTATCAATTTCATTGTGGAAAATCATCATGGTATCAAAAATAGGATTTCTAGAACGATCTCTTACTGCATTAACTTTCTCCACTATTTTTTCGAAAGGATATTCCTGGTTGTCATATACTTCTGTAATATTGTAATTCATTTCCTCCAAGAATTCTTCAAAGCTTTGATTCTTATCAATATTAGCTTTAATAGGAAGGAAGTTTGCAAACATCCCCATAATCCTGTCTAGATCCATATGTCTTCTTCCTGCTACCAGAGATCCCATTACAATCTCCTCTTGGTCACTGTACTTATTCAAAAGTATACTGTACATAGAAAGTAACACCATATTTAAAGTACTTCTCTTTTCTTTTGCAAGATTATTTAATGCTTCTACTGTTTCACTAGAAACCTCAAAAGAAAGATTTCTCCCTTCAAAGGTTAGATTTTCTGGTCTTTCAAAGTCCAAAGGCATATTTAACGGCTCTATTACTTTCTTGAAAGCTTCAGTCCAATATCCCTCCTGCTCTGTCAACTTCTTTGATACAAGAGATGAGTTCTGCCATACTGCAAAATCTTTATATTGTAGTTTTAACTCTGGTAGTTCTTTTCCTTCATATAACTCTACAAATTCCTGCATCAGAATTCCCATAGAAACTCCATCGGATATAATATGGTGAAGATCTACCATTAACTTGTAGCTTTCATCCTCTTCTTTAACTAACTTTACTCTCAAAAGTGGAGTTTTACTTAAGTCAAAAGGTTGTACAAAATCAGCTGATATCTTCTGGACTTTCTCTTCAATAAGTTTTGCAATCTCATTTTCCTCTTTAATATCCTTTTCTAAAAGTGTCAAAATATCAATATACTCTACTTCAAAATCAATTTTTTCCTTAACCTTTTGTACTACCTCTCCTTCCTTCATTTCAAAGGAAGTTCTCAAAGCTTCATGCCTTTCTATTAGCTTTTTAAAGGTGCTTTCTATTCTTTCATTATCTAGCTTTCCTTTAATCTGCATACCAAAAGACATATTGTAACTTGTACTATCTATATTAGATTGATGTAATGCAAAAAGTCTTTTTTGTGCAGAAGATACAGGATACCATTCTTGCTTGTCTGCTTTTTGTATTGATAAATATTGGCTTTCTTTTGCGTATTTTATATAATCCGCAAGGCCTTCCATAGTAGGAGCTTTAAAAATCTCTTTCAAAGGTACTTCAACATTGAAGCTTTGATGAATTTTTGCTACAAGATTTGCAGCTTTTAAGGAGTGTCCCCCTAATTCAAAGAAATTATCCTTCATTCCTACTCTTTCTAAGCCCAAAGCTTCTTGCCATAATGTCGCCAGTTTTTCTTCCATTTTATTTTTTGGTGCTACATAGGCTTTATTGCTCACTATACCTTCTTTTGGCTCTGGAAGCATTTTTCTATCTACTTTCCCGTTAGACGTTAATGGAATTTTCTCTAGTTGCACAAAATAAGCAGGAATCATATAATCTGGCAACTTTAGAGATAAATGCGCTCTTAGTTCTGCTACGGAAAGTTCTCTTTCTGAAACTATATATCCGCACAAATATCCGTCTCCGCTAGCTTCTGCCTTGTGCAACACCACAACATCCTTTATATCTTTTAGCCTTAGCAGTTGAGTTTCTATTTCACCCAATTCAATTCTAAAGCCTCTGATCTTAACCTGTTGATCAATTCTTCCTAAATATTCAAGCTCTCCATTGGACAGCACCCTTGCCAAATCCCCGGAACGATAGAGTCGTTCTCCTTTTACATATGGATTCTGAACAAACTTTTCCTCTGTCAGTTCAACTCTATTTAAATACCCTCTTCCAACACCATCGCCACCTACACATATTTCTCCAGGTACACCTAATGGTTGCAATTTCATATTTTTATCCATGATATACATGCTCAACGTAGGAATCGGTTTTCCAATATTACTGATATTTTTTTCTATTTCTTCTTCCCTAATTTTTTTAAAAGTAACATGAACAGTGGTCTCCGTTATTCCATACATGTTTATCAGTTCTGTGTTAGGATATTTTTCTCTCCAAGCCTTTAACATACCTGGCTTTAAGGCTTCTCCTCCAAAGATTATATAGCGGAGGCTTAATTCTTTTTTAAGCACTTTCTCTTCTTCATTACACAAATTATAAAAAGCAGTTGGTGTTTGATTAAGCACTGTAACTTTTTCTTTCTTCAGTAGCTGTAAAAACTCTTTAGTATTTTGTGCTACTTCCTTTTTAACAATCACCAATTTCCCACCATACAATAGAGCTCCATAAATTTCCCAAACTGAAAAATCAAAACACATAGAATGAAACATAGTCCAAGTATCTGCCTCAGTGAAATCAAAAAGCATTTTTTCATTTTTCATAAGTCGAACCACATTTTTGTGTTCAATCATGGCGCCTTTTGGCTTTCCTGTAGAACCTGAGGTGTAGATAATATAAGCTAAATCTTCTGTTGTATTTATGGATACTGGATTTTTCTTATTTATACTGTAACTTTCTTCTTCATCCAGATAAACTTTTTCACCTTCAAAAACCACATCATTGTTGACAGAGTGCATTGTAAGTACTATGTTAATCTTACTATCCTCCATCATGTATTGAATTCTATCCTTTGGATAAGTAGGATCCATTGGCAAATATGCTCCTCCTGCCTTTAAAGTTCCAATCATTCCTATAATAATTTCTATAGATCGATCTATCTGAATTCCCACTATGCTATCTGCTTTTACCCCTTTTTCTCTAAGACGGTACGCAAGTTGATTTGCCCTTTCATTTAGCTCTCGATAGGTTATACTCTTCTCTCCACATATCACTGCTATTTGATCCGGCACTCTTTCTGCTTGTTCTTCAAATAGTTTTTGGATTGTTTTTTTCTTTGGATATTCTACTTCTCTATTATCTAATAAAGATATTAGCTTTCTTTCTTCTACTTCTAAAAGCAGATTAATTTCTGATATTTTCTTATCTTTATCCTCTATAATTTCTTCTATAAGCTTTATAAAATGTTCCTTCATTCTTTCTATTGTTTCTCTTTTAAATAGCTTAGTTGAATATTCAATATCCATATATAATCCATCCTGTGCTTCCATAGCAGAAAGAGTTAAATCGAATTTGGATATTCTTTTTTCTAATTCATAAGGCGAGAAGGTAATTCCTTCTACTTCTATCTTCTCTTCCTCTCCACTTTGCATAACAAATACCGTATCAAAAATTGGATTTCTACTAATATCTCTTCTTATTTCTACCTTTTCTACCAATTCTTCAAATTGATACTGCTCGTGTTCATAAGCTTCTATTGAATTTCTCTTAACATCTTCCAAAAACTCAAAGAAGGTTTTATCTCCCTCTGGAAAATTTCTCATTGCTAAAGTATTTACAAACATACCTATTACATCTTGCAAATCTGCATGATTTCTTCCTGCAATAGGGGTACCTACTATAATATCCTCCTGACCACTATATTTAGCCAAAAATACATTGTATGCTGCTAATAATACAATATAAGTGGTTGCCTGACACGTTACAGCAATATCCTTTAACCTTTCCAAGCTTTCTTTATTCAGCTTAAAAGTCACTCTATCTCCTTCAAATTGCTGCATAGAAGGTCTCATATAGTCTGTAGGTAAATTCAATATAGGTATTTCTCTAGAAAACTTATCTAACCAATATTTTTCATGATCATTCATTGTATAGTCCTTAATCAACTGCTGCTGCCATACAGAATAATCTTTATATTGTATTTTCAGTGGTAGAAGTTCTTTGGAGCCATAAAGCTTAGCAAATTCTTTTATAAGTATTTCCATAGAAACACCATCAGATATAATGTGATGCATATCAAAAAGCAAAACATATTGATTTTCTGATGTGCAGAGCAATTTCACTCTAAGTAACGGTGCAACACTTAAGTCAAACGGTCTTATAAAATTTTTTGCAATAATGGCTACTTTATCTTCTTTTACTTCCATATATTCAATGTTAATTTCTACATCCTCATGAATTATTTGAACAATCTCATCTTCTAATACCTCAAAGGAGGTTCTCAAGGTACTGTGTCGTTTAATTAAGCTATTAAAAGCTTTTTCTAGCTTATCTCTATCTAACTGCCCTTGCATTCGGATTGCACCTGGCATATTGTAGCCTATACTCTCCTTTTCAAATTGATTTAGAGTAAACAGTCTTTTTTCTGCAGAGGATACAGGATAATATTGTCTTTCTTCCACAGCTTCTATAGAACTATATTCTTCCATCTTTTTATTTTGTATGTAGGTTGCTAGTTTACCTACTGTTGGCGTTTTAAAGATTTCCTTAAGAGGTACTTCTACATTAAAAACCTTATGTATTTTCGCTCCCAACAATATAGCTTTTAAGGAATGTCCTCCTAGTTCAAAGAAATTATCCATTCTTCCTATTTTTTCTTTATTCAAAACTTCGTTGAATATTCGTGAAAGCTTTTCTTCTAGTTCATTTTCTGGCGCCACATATTTTATATTTCTCTCCAAATCCTCCTCTGGCTTTGGCAATGCTTTTCTGTTTATTTTTCCATTACTAGTAAGCGGCATTTTCTCAAGCTTCATTAGATAAGTTGGAATCATATAATCTGGCAGAACCTTAGTTAATTCATCCTTTAGTACTGATGCAGTAATTTCTTTATCGCTAATAAAATAGCCGCAAAGATATTTATTTCCTGTTTCATCTTTTCGATCTATAACTATAGCTTCTTTAACAGCGTTGTGTCTTAAAATTTGGCTCTCTATCTCACCTAGCTCAATTCTGAAGCCCCTAATTTTTACTTGATTATCTATTCTACCTAAAAATTCTATATTTCCACTTGGCAACCATTTTGCTAAGTCGCCGGTTTTATATATCCTCTCGCCTTCATTAAAAGGATTTGTAATGAATTTCTCTGTGGTAAGTTCAGGTTTGTTTAAATATCCTCTTCCAACACCCTTCCCACCTATGCACAATTCTCCTGGCATTCCTACAGGTACTAAGTTATTATACTTATCCAATATATAGATTGTATAATTAGGAAGTGGTCTTCCAATAGGTACTGTCTTATCTAGTTCTGTTTCTTTACAAGGATATAAGGCGGCATTAATCGTTGTTTCTGTAGGGCCATATGCATTTATAATCTGCTTTATAGAAAAAGCATCTTTTAATCTATCATAAAGATTTTTTGAAAAAGTATCAGCACCTATAATGAAATATTCAAATTGTATGTTTTGCTTCACATCTCGACTTTCTATCATAGCTTCTGCAAAAGAAGGAACAGTATCAATTATATTAATTCTATTCTTATCTATAAATTGCCAAAACTGATTCATATTATTTCTTGTTTCTTCAGAAGGTACAAAAAGCTTTGCTCCTGAAGTTAGACATACAAATATTTGTTGTACCGATACATCAAAAGTCAATTTATAAAGTAATGCATAACGAAGGGAACTATCAAATTTACAAATGCTTTTTAGTCCTATAATCTGATTCACAATGTTTCTGTGTTCTATCAGTACGCCTTTTGGTTCACCTGTAGAACCAGAGGTATAAATTATATAAGCAAGATCTTTATCAGTGTTTACATTTTCTAAATTCTCATCTTTACCTTTATACAAAGTGGTATCTTGAAGATTAATTATCTTACCTTTAAAGCTGATTTTTTCTTTTAACTTAGGATCAGTTAATACAATTCCAACTCCACTATCTTCTAGCACATAAGTAATTCGTTCTTCTGGATACTCCGGATCTATTGGTAAATAAGCTCCCCCTGCTTTTAAAATCCCCAGAATTGCTATTATAGTCTCTACAGAACGCTCTGCTAAAATCCCTACAATTACATTGGCAGTTATCCCTGTTTCTCTAAGTTTTCTTGCAAGCTGGTTAGCTTTTTTATTGATTTCAGCATAAGTATATTCCTTTTCTTCTATAACCATAGCAAGCTTATTTGGAGTTTTTTCAACCTGCTCTTCAAAAAGCTGATGTAGTTTTTTCTCTTTATTATATTCTTCCATTTTATTGTTAGAAAATTGTAAAATCTCCTGTTTCTCTTCTGAAGAAAGCATATCTATTTCAGAAATCTTTATATCCAAAGCTTTTGTACTTTCCATTAGAATATTTGTAAAATGTTCTCCAATCTTTTCTATAGTTTCTCTCCTAAAGAGTTTTGTGCAATATTCTATACTTATTGCAATACTACCATCAATCTCCTCTGCTGATATTGTAAGGTCGAATTTGGCGATGTTATTCTTTAGAAGCTTTGGAGTAAATTTTAGTCCTTCAATGCTCTTGCTGGCCACATTCATGTTTTGCATAGAAAACATCACATCAAAAAGGGCATTTCTGCTTATATCCCTTTCAAGGTCCAACTTATTTACGAGTTCTTCAAAAGGATATTCTTGATTTTCATAAGCCTCCATTGCATTTTCTTTTACTTCTTCAAGAAATTGTCTAAAACTTTTATTCCCTATTGGAAAATTTCGCATTCCTAATGTGTTAACGAACATTCCCATGACATTTTGTAATTCATCATGTTTTCTACCAGCAATAGGACTTCCTATAATAATATCTTCTCCACCACTGTATTTAGATAATAGTATATTGCACACTGCAAGGAGGATCATGTATAAAGTAGTTCCTGTTTCTACTGCGTTATCTTTTATTTTTTTTGTACATATTGAGTCTATCTTAAAATCAATTCGATCACCTTCAAAGCTTTGAAGAGATGGTCTTGGATAATCCGTAGGAAGCTTTAAAACTGGTATTTCCCCTGAAAATTTATCTAACCAATATTTCTCTTGTTTTTTTATAGCACCTTTCCCAAAACCATCATTTTGCCATACAGCATATTCCTTATACTGAATTGGTAGTTTTACCAATTCTCTTTCTTCGTACAATTCTACAAACTCTTTCACTAAAATGTTCATAGAAATACCATCTGATATAATATGATGCATATCATAGATTAGTAAATGTTTTTCTTCTTTACATTTCACCAACATCACTCTAAGAAGCGGCGCCTTTGTAAGATCAAAGCTCTTTATAAACTCCCCAATATCATCCACCTCTTGGTATTCTGCTCTGTCAATATACTCTAAAGTAAAATCAACAATTTTGTGAATGATTTGTACCGGTTCTCCTCCAATTAATTCAAAAGAAGTTCTCAAAGCTTCATGTCTTTGAATTAAACTTCTAAAAATCGAAGATACTTTTTCTTTATCTATTTTCCCCTCTATAGTTACCGCCCCAGGCATATTATAACTGCTGCTGTCTTTTTCAAATTGTTGTAACAGGTATATCCTTTTTTGCGCAGAGGATAAAGGATATACCGCTCTTTCTTCTATTGAAGGAATAGTACTATAGTTCTTTTTCTCTAAGGCATCGATTTTTTCTGCCATTGTCCTAACTTTAGAATCCTCAAAAATATCTTTTAAAGAAAGCTCTACTTGGAAGTTTTTAAATATCTTTGACATCAATACTGTAGCTTTTAAAGAATCCCCCCCTAAAGCAAAGAAATCATCTTCTATTCCTATGTTCTTTACTGGTAGAATCTCTAATAGTATTTCTACTAACTTTTTCTCACTTTCTTTTTCCGGAGCCACATACAAAGTTTTACTTATTATTTCTTCAAAATCATTGTAAATAGGAAGCTTTAATAATTCTTCTTCAGTATAGTTTTCAATCTTCAATTCTTCACTTGAATATAATTCTTCAGCAATTTTAGTACCTATAGCAGCATAAAAAGAATCACTAAAAGGAAGATGTCCTGCTTTATCCTTTATAGGATCAAAGACTTCTTTAATAGAGCAACGTTCTGCTAAACTTGTTAAGTCTATTAATTGTATATTTTCCAAGCTATCTAGGCTTTTTTTCCATCTTATATTCAATACTTCAAGATAGCTCATAATTGTGTCATTATAATCTAAATGAGTGGAAATAGGAAATAATGCCACTAAATACGAATTATTCCTTACATTATTCTTTAAAATCTCTATACACTCTGTAAAATTACTTTCTAATTTCTTACATTTCTCCACATCACTATCAGTATTATTTCGTATCCAATCCTCAAATCGTATAAGTAAAAGCTTCTTTCCAATGCTTTTAGAAATTAAGCTTTCATCATTAAGAAGTTCTTGAAAAACTTGATTATATCCTGTGAATTCTACGCTTACCTTAGTTCCAAATTTTTTGCCCCACCACTGAATGTATTCTTTTATAGGCTCTGCAGTAAAAGTAGCACTAACAGTTAAAATTTCTTCTGTCCCTTGTTGTTGTATATTTTCTTTTTGCTTTTCTTTCAGTTTTTTCTTTTCTTCTTTTTCGAAAAGTTCTACTTCTCTTATAAGTTTATCTGGGCTTTGTAATACATTTTTTATTAAAGCACGGAAATATTTTGTAAAACTTTCCATGGTTTCTTCTCTGTAAAGTTTTTTATTATATTGAAGATAGCCATTTAACTGGCCTTTATTTCCTATATATATATCCATTTTGAAATCTAAGGATGTTCCTTGATTTCTAAGCTCTCTGCCTAAGAATTTAAGACCTTCTATTTCCCAATTCATATTTGGATCTATTTCATTATGAAAAACAAGCATCGTATCAAATATAGGATTTCTAGATAAATCTATCCTTCTATTTGTTTTTTCTACAATTTTATCAAAAGGATATTCTTGATAACTATAAGCCTCTTCCATTACTTTTTTCATATCTTTTAGAAAATCAACAAAGCTTTGATTTTCCTTTACTTTACTTACTAGTGGAAGAAAATTTGAAAACATTCCTATGACGTTTTCCAAATCAATATGATTTCTTCCAGATACCAATGAACCAATCACGATTTTCTCTTGGTCGCTATATTTATGTATCAATACAGTATAAATAGCTACCAAAAGCATGTTCATAGTAATTTTATTTTTCTTTGCTAACAAATCTAATTTCTCCACTATTTCAGAAGAAACTTCAAAACCAATAGTGTTACCTTCAAAGGTCAACTTTTCAGGCCTCTTGAAATCTAATGGCATATTTAGTGGTTCTATTGGGTCCTTAAGCTGGTTTAACCAAAAAGTCTCCTGATCTTTCATTTTTTCTGAAGCAGCTTCTGTATTCTGCCATACTGCAAAATCTTTATACTGCAGCTTCTGCTTTGGTAAGACCTTTCTTTCATAAATTCTTGCAAACTCTTGTACTAGTATCCCCATTGATACACCATCGGATATAATATGATGCATATCCAACATCAATACGTGTTTGTTCTGCTCTTCTTTTATAAGTTTTACTCTCAAAAGCGGTGCTTGTGTTAAATCAAAAGGTTGTACAAAGCCTTCCAGTACTTTTCTTTTTTCTTCTTCCGTTAAGTTTGATCCATCTAAATATTCTAACTTAAAATTCAGCTGTTCCTGTACCTTTTGCCAAATTTGCCCTTCATAAATTTCAAAGAAAGTCCTTAAGGCTTCATGTCTTTCTATAAGTACATTGAAGGCCATTTCTAATCTTTCTATTTGTAATTGGCCTTGAATTTCCATAGCAAATGACATGTTATAGTTTGTACTATCTTCATTAAATTGATTTAATATAAAAAGTCTCTTTTGCGCAGCTGATACAGGATATCTATCCATTTTTTCTACTGTTTCTATAGGTCTGTATCCGCTTTCTTTTCCATTGTCTATATATTTAGCAATTTCTTCTATTGTTGGTGCGGTAAATATTTCCTTAAGGGGTATTTCTACATTGAAGCTCTTATGTATTTCTGCAACAAGAGCTGTTGCCTTTAAGGAATGTCCTCCTAAATTAAAGAAATTACTTCTTACTCCAACTTTTCCTATACCTAATATCTTTTCCCATAAAGCTGCTATTTTTTCCTCTGTTTCATTTCTTGGTGGCACATAATCCTCTGTTATTTCCATGTTTCGCTTTAGTTCTGGCAATTCGTTTCTGTTAATTTTCCCATTAGGTGTAAGTGGCATTTCTTCTAGCTGCATAAAATATAATGGAATCATATATTCTGGAAGTTCTCTTGCCAAATACTCTCTTAATTTTGTCCTTGATATTTCTCCTTCAGCCACAATATATGCACATAGATACCCATCTTCACCTTCCGTATCTCTTGCCATTACTACTGCTTCTTTTATGTCATCATAAGTCAAAAGCTTTCCTTCTACTTCTTCTGGTTCAATTCTAAAACCTCTTATCTTAACCTGAAAATCCTTTCTTCCCATATATTCAATAGTTCCATCTTCCAATCTCCTACCCAGATCTCCAGTATGGTATATGTCACAGCTTTCTCTATCTTTATGAAAAACCGCTTCTGTTTTCTCTTTTTCTCCCCAATACCCTTTTGCAAGATACTTACTTTTAACTACAATCTCTCCTGCTCTCAAGATTCCAAGTTTCTTCCCTTTATCATTCATTATTAAAAGTTCTGTCTCTTCTGTAGGCAAACCTAAAGTGATTCCTTCAAAAATTGAATCTTTGTTAAAAAATTGTGCAGAGTTATAGGATGATTCAGATTGTCCATATAAATTCACTAAGGCTGATGTAGGAAATGATTTTTTAAAGTTTTCTACATCATATCCCCTTATACTTTCTCCACCTAATACAATAAGTCTCAGCTTTGAAAATTCTTCGTCTCCATTTAAATAATTAGTAAAATATCTATATAAAGTCGGAACAGAATGCCATATGGTAATCTCATTGTCAATAAGCCACTTGCTTACTTCTCCGATATTGATTTGCTCTCTAATGTTTAGAGGATATAGGGTTGCTCCACTTAGCAATCCCCCATATATATCCATTACCGCTGCATCATGACTAAAGGCAGAAAATAGTGTCAATCTATCCTCTTCTATGATTTTCATATCCTCTTTATAACTTTTAATAAAATGTATTACGTTCCTATGAGTTTGGACTACCCCCTTTGGCCTCCCTGTGGAACCAGAGGTATATAAAATATATGCTATTCTATCTTCATCACCATCTAAATTATCTTCTAATAGTATGTCTTGAATGGACTTTTTTGTATTAATTTTATCTATATTTAATATCTTTACCGAGTGTTTACATTGCTTAACCAAATTTTCTGCTAGTAAAATATTTCTTTCATTAGTTACAATTAGTGATGCTCCAGAATTTTCTAGCATATACAAAAGTCTCTGCTCAGGATATGTCGGGTCAAAAGGAACATAAATCTTAGAGGCCTTTAAAGCTGCAAGAGTTCCCTCTATCATGTTTATGCCATGTTCAAATAATAAGGCAACTCTTTCTACCTCTACCTTCATACTGAAAATCCAGTTTAAGTCTTGCTCTTCCGAAAATCTCCCCCCCATATTATCAGGCTGAAGTGTTTCCCTACAGTTATCCATTATCTCAAAAGCTATTTCATTTGCTTTTTCTTCTAGGACCTCATAGGTTATCTCTTTATCTAATGACTTTACTGCAATTTTTTGTGGATTTTTTTTCACTTGTTCTTCAAACATCTTTATTAACATATACGTCACTCCTCTCTTTAAATAACCTTTTACTACGGTAACCTAAACTTAAACACACTCTTCTACAATTACATCTGGTGACTCTACAAGATCTTCAAGCAAGTCTACATATTCCGTCATCATAAATTCAATTCTCGCTGGCTTAAACAAATCACTCAAATAATTACAATTCACTTGTATTCCATTTTTGTACTCAATGATATAACAAACAATATCAAACTTCACATCTTGTACTTTTTCTGTATGATATGCTTCTAAGCAACTTAATTCTTCACGATCACTCTGCCCCATATTCAGCATATTAAAAAATACAGATATCTCAGGATATTTTATTTTCAATTCATCTAAAATAAACTCTAGAGGATAATTTTGATATTCTAGCGCTTTTAATGTATTTTCTTTTACTTTGTTTATTAAATCATTAAAGTTTAATTCTGTATTTATTTTATTTCTAAGAACAGTTGTGTTTATAAAATATCCTATAACATTTTGCAAACTTTCATGTTCTCTTCCTGAACCTGCTGTGCCTATAAGAATATCTTCTTGTCCAGTTAATTCAGATAGATAAATACTGAATCCAGTAAGCAACACAACAAAAATACTTGTCTGATGTTCCTTAGCTAAATTTTTTATCTTATCTTTTAAGTCTTCTGATATGAAAAAACTATAAGCTGAACTTCTTCTTTCTGTCTCATTTTCATCTGATTTATTAACTGGAAGATTCAAAGGTAAAAGTTGTCCTGATAGCTGCTCCAGCCAAAATTCTTTTGCTTTCTCCATCAGCTTATCATCTGCTATATGTTGGTTTTGCCATGCTGCAAAATCTTTGTATTGTATATTAAGCAACGGTAACTCTTCTTTTTTTCCAATCTTATATCCTTCATACAATAGATAAAATTCTTTTCTTAAGACTTCCATAGATGAACCGTCTGATATAATATGATGCATAGAAAAAATCAGATCATATTCTTCTTCTTTTACTTTTAACAAGGTTACCTGCAAAAGAGGAGCCTTCTCTAAATTAAAAATCTTTGTAGCCTCTTCTTTAAATATCTGCTCTCTTTTCAGTAATTTCTCTTCCTTTTCAATAAAAGATATATCCATACTATTTAAAGAAAATTTCACAGTATCTTCAACAATTTGCACCGGTTCTCCATCAACTGTAGCAAACCTTGTTCTAAAACTCTCATGTCGCTGAATGAGATCTTTGAATACTTTATAGATTATGTCTTCTTCTACTTTTTCTAAAATAGTTACACGACCTGGTAAATTATAAGCAATATTTTCTTTTTGCAATTGATTTATAATCCATAATCTTTTTTGCGCATTCGAAAGCTCATAATATTCTTTCTTTTCTATTTTTTTTATTTCCTCAAAAGCTACTGTTTGTCCATCTTGAAGTTTTTCAGCTAAAATTTCAATAGTTGGGGATTTGAATAGCTCTTGTAAGCTAAGCTTTATTGAAAATTCCTTGTGAATCATATTCATAACCTTTACTGCTTTTAGTGAATGTCCTCCAAGTTCAAAAAAATTATCTTTAACTCCAACTGTATTTATATCAAGAACTTCTGCAAAAATTTCAGATAATCTTTCTTCTATATCATTTCGTGGTGCTATATATTGTGAATTGACTTCTAAAGCAGTTTCAGGTTTAGGTAAAGCCTTTTGATCAACCTTACCATTGGTTGTTAATGGGATGTCCTCTAATTGCACAAAATAAGATGGAATCATATAGTTTGGAAGCCTTTGCAGTAAATACTCTCTTATTTTTGATGGCGCTAGCGACTCTTTTGCCGTAAAATAGCAACATAAATATTTGTTTTCACTGTTGTCTTCATTCACTGTAATTACAGTATCACTTACCATTTCATAATTTAAAAGTTGCTTTTCAATCTCGTCTATTTCTATTCTGAAACCTCTTATTTTTATCTGTTTGTCCATTCGTCCTAAAAATTCAATATTTCCATCTGGTAACCATCTTGCAAGGTCCCCTGTTCTATATAATTTTTCATCTGCAGTAAAAGGATTATCTATAAATTTTTCATAAGTCAAGGTTTCTCTATTTAAATATCCTCTTGCTAGACCATCCCCACCTAAACATAACTCTCCTGGTAGTCCAATAGGCTGCAATTTATTATATTTATCTATTATATAAGCAGTTGAATTACTAATAGGTTTTCCAATAGGTATGTTTTGATCAACCTCATCTAAAATAGGGAACCAGGTAGAAAATGTAGTATTTTCAGTAGGTCCATATATATTGCTAATACATAGCTGTTTACAGTTTCTTTTTACTTCCAGCATATGCTTAGGTGATGTGGCCTCTCCACCTACCATTAAGTATTTAAGAGTATTGAAAACACCTGGATCTTCTTCAGATATTTGATTGAATAAAGCTGTGGTAAGAAAAAGTATAGTTATTTTGTTATTTTCTAAATATTTTCTTAATCCTTTAGTGCTAATAAGAGTTTCCTTACTTATAAGATATAAAGTTGCTCCATTTAAAAGACTTCCCCATATTTCAAAGGTAGACGCATCAAATACTACTGCTCCAGCCTGTAGTATTCCATCATCTTCTCCAATAGATACATAATTTGTATTTTTCACCAGCCTTATGATACTTCTTTGTTCTATCATTACGCCCTTTGGAACACCTGTACTTCCAGAAGTATACATCACATAAGCCAAATCTGTTGGTTTGTTTACATGTTTAGGATTATTATATTTTTCATAGAAAATTTCATCATTTTTTAAATCTACTTTTATTCCTTCAAATTTTACTTCTTCTCTTAGCTTCTGTTCCATGAGTAAAATATTTACACCGCAATCCTTCAACATATATTCAATTCGTTCCCTTGGATACTCAGTATCAATAGGTAGATAAACTCCTCCAACCTTCAATATAGAAATTATTGCAAAAATCATTTCTATTGAGCGATCTGCATATAATCCTACAATTTCTCCAGGTTTTACTCCCTTTTCAATGAGTACCTTTGATAGAGCATTGGCTTTTTCATTTAGTTCCACATACGTAAATTTCTTATCTTCACATATTACAGCAATATTATTAGGAAATTTTAATAATTGTTCTTCAAACAATTGTATAATAGTCCTGTCTCTCTGATACTCGCTTTTAGTATCATTGAAAACTTTTATAATTTTATTTTTCTCTTCTTCTGCTATAATTTCTACTTCTGATATATTACATTCTGGATTAGCCAAAATAAATTGTAAGCCTGTTTTGAAATGTTCTTTAAATCTTTCCATTGTCTCTTTCTTAAATATTTTTGTACAGTATTCTAAGTCAAAATTTATTGTATCTCCTATTTCCTTAGCAATTAACGTCATTGTAAATTTAGAAATTTTATTTTCAAACTCATATGGTATAAATTTTACTTCATCTATTTCAAGCTCTGGGATATCAACATTTTGCATTACAAACATAACGTCAAATAAAGGATTACGACTGAAATCTCTTTCTATGTTTAATTTTTCTACTAATTCTTCAAATTGATATTCTTGATTTTCATATGCTTTTAATGCATTTTCCTTTACTTCCTGCAAAAACTTTCTAAAGGTCTTACTGCCTTTCGGATAGTTTCTCATTGCAAGAGTATTTACAAACATCCCCATACAATTGTCTAAATCTGCATGACGTCTTCCTGCAATAGGGCTTCCTACAATAATATCTTCTTGTGCACTATACTTCGCCAATAGCATTGTATAAACTGATAATAATACCATGTACTGAGTAGCTTTATTTTCTTTTGCAAAATCACCTAACTTTTTCGTTGTTTCCTTATCTAATTCAAAGAAAATTCTATCTCCTTCAAAGCTCTGTATTGCAGGTCTCACATAATCCTCTGGTAAATTAAGTAAAGGAATCTCCTCTTCAAAGCTTTCTAGCCAATATTGTTCCTGCTTAGACATAAGATTGTTTTGATTTTGCTGCCATGAAGAATAGTCTTTATATTGTATTCTAAGCTTTGGCAATTCCTTTCCTTGATACAGCATTAGAATTTCTTTAATTAGTATTCCCATTGAAGCCCCATCTGAAATAATATGATCCATATCAAATAACAGTAAATGGCTGTTTTCTGAAAAGCTAACAATCTCAACTCTTAAAAGTGGTGCTTTACTTAAGTCAAAAGCTTTTATAAATTCGCTTATAAGTGTATCAATTTCTTCTTCTTTTCCTTCTTTATGCAAAACATCAAATCCCACATACTCATGAACTCTTTGCACAATTTCATTTTGAATAGTTTCAAAAGAAGTTCTTAAGGCTTCATGCCTCTCTATAAGTCTTTTAAATGCAATCTGCATTTTAGTAATATCTATCTTACCTAGGATTTTCATAATCCCTGGCATATTATAGCTAATTCCATCCTTTTCAAATTGATGTAGTGTATATATTCTCTTCTGTGAAAAAGAAAGTGGATAATAGTCCTGTTGTGCAACGACAGGTATACTTATATACTGATTTTTTTCCATTTTTTCAATATAATCAGCTAAGCCTTTAATGGTTGGTGTTTTGAAAAATTCCTTTAATGGGATTTCTACTTCTAATTCTTTATGCACCTTAGACAGTAGTATTGTGGCTCTTAAAGAATGACCACCCAGCTCAAAGAAATTTTCAGTTATTCCTATATTCTTCACCTTCAATATTTCTGACCAAATATGTTCTAGCTTTTTTTCAAGCTCGGTTGAAGCTTTAATTTGATTATTGTGCTCACTTATAATTCCATTAAATTCTGGCAATGCCTTTCTATCCACTTTTCCATTTGGTGTAAGAGGCATTTTTTCTAAGTTGATAAAATAAGATGGAATCATATATTCTGGCAAACTTTGTGATAAATAGGCTCTTATTTGTGAAGCTAACAAATTCTTATTATTCACAACATACGCAAACAACTCATTAGTTCCTTTTCCATCTTTTTTTACAACTACTACAGCTTCTTTTATATTTTCATGTCTTAGTAGTTGTATTTCTATTTCACTTGTTTCTATCCTATATCCCCTTACTTTTACTTGACCATCAATTCTACCCAAAAACTCCAAACTTCCATCCGAATTCCTTAGTGCAAGATCTCCTGTTCTGTACATTCTTCTTTCTTTATTGAAGGGATCAAAAATAAACTTTTCTGCTGTTAACTCAGGATTATTAATATACCCTCTTCCTACAGATTGTCCAGATATATATAGTTCCCCAGCTACACCTACAGGCTGAAGTTTTTTGAATGCATTCATAATATATATATTTGTGTTCCCTATAGGCGTTCCTATGGAAGGCAGCTCTGGTATACTGAATTTCGGATCAATTGTCAAAGTAGAAACCACATGTGTTTCTGATGGTCCATAGTGATTATGGAGAAGATTTTTATTTCCCTGTAAATATCTCTTGAAGCCTTCTGAAATAAGTAGTTGCTCTCCAGCAGTTATAATATGTTTACAATTCCGAGGAAACTTTTCTATATATTCTTCTTCACTCATGATAAATTTCAAAAAAGCAGTAGGTAAAAATAATATTTTTATTTCTTTTTCTTTAATAAAAGCAAACAGTTTATCTATGTCATTTCTCATTTCCTTATTAATTAGATATAACTCTCCACCAGAAACCAGTGTAGAAAAAATTTCTTGGAATGATACATCAAAGCTTATCATTGCAAATTGTAAAACTTTGCTGTTAAAATCAATATTGCATTCTGCGAATTGAAAATTCATCAAATTAATAAGATTTTTATGTTCTAACATCGCACCCTTTGGCTTTCCTGTAGAACCAGAAGTATAAATTACATAAATTAAGTCCTCTACTTTATTTATGCATTCTAAGTTTTCCTTACCTCCCTCATAGAGCTTTTCGTCTTTCACATCAATACTCTCTCCATGAAAATTATGTGTTGAACTCAACTCTTTTTGAGTTAATAAAATAGAAACCTTACTGTCTTCCAGCATATATGAAATTCGCTCCTTGGGGTATTCAGTGTCAATAGGCAGATATGCTCCTCCCGCTTTCATAATCGCCAATAAACCAATTATCATTTCAAAAGAACGCTCTATCATTAGTCCTACAACAGAATCTGCTTTTACCCCTTTTTCCCGAAGCACTCTTGCAAGCTGATTCGCTTTTTCATTCAGCTCCTTGTATGTCAGTGTTTTATTCTCATAGTTTAAAGCTATATTATTAGGTGTTCTTTCCACCTGTTCTTCAAATAGTTGATGCATAGTTTTTTGTTCTGGGGAAATTGTGTTTTTATTGCTTTTTCCATTAGTAAGGTTGACCTTCTCTTCATCACTTATAATCTCTATATCCGACAACAATACTTTAGGAGTATCTACAATTTGAGCTATAATCCTAATCAAAGCTTTTGTTAACCGTTCTATAGTCTCCTTATTATATAGCATAGTACTATATTCCATCTGAAAGGTTAATATTTCTCCTTCTTCAGAAGCAAACAGACTAAGATCAAACTTCGAAACTTTATTATGAAAAGGGTAAGCTGCAAATCGTAATCCCTTTATTTCCATTTCAGGTATATCCATGTTTTGCATTGCAAACAGTACATCAAACAATGGATTTCTGCTTGGATCTCGCTGTATTTTTAACTGATCTACCAGTTCATCAAAAGGATAGTTTTGATGCTCATATGCCTGCAATGCATTTTCTTTTACTTCTTCTAAGAATTCTTTAAAGCTCTTTCCTCCATTAGGAAAATTTCTCATAGGAAGGGTATTTACAAACATTCCAATCACCTCTTTGAAGTCTTCCTGACTTCTTCCGGCAATTGGACTTCCTATAACTATATCTTCTTGATTACTATACTTAGAAAGTAATATTGTATAAGCCGCAAGCAATACCATATAAACTGTAGTCTCTGTATTTTTTGCTAAAAATTTTATCTTTTCAGTAAGTTCTTTATCTATAGAAAAATGTAAAGTATCTCCTTCAAAGCTTTGTACAGAAGCCCTAGGAATGTCACTGTGAATATTCAAGACAGGTACTTCTTCTTTGAATTGATCTAACCAGTATTTTTGATGCTCACCCATTCTCTTGGAATCCATCTGTTCTATTTGCCATGCAGCATATTCCTTATATTGAACCTTAAGTTCAGGCAAGCTATCACCTTCATATAAGCTTATAAATTCTTTAATTATTATTCCCATAGAAGTACCATCAGCTATAATATGGTGCATATCCAACATTAGAACATGTTTATTTTCCTCTAATCTAATAAGTCCAGCTCTAAATAAAGGTGCATTATTTAATTGAAAAGGAGCTACAAAATTATTGATTAAGTACTGTACTTGATTTTCTTCACTTTCAAAATAGTCCAACTTAAATCTTATTGTCTTATGAATTTTTTGAACTACCTCTTCTTGGTCTATCTCAAAAGAAGTTCTAAACGCTTCATGTCTTTCTATTAACTTTTGAAAGGCCTCCTCGAATTTTTTCTTATCCAATTTTCCTTCTATTGTGATTGCTCCAGAAATGTTATATCCAATACTATTCTTTTCAAAATTTTGTAGCATAAATACTCTTTTTTGTGCTGAAGATACAGAGTAAAATTCCCTTTCCTGAATTTGTGTAAATGGCACATATTCATTTTCTTTTTTATCATTTTCAATATATTTAGCAATCTCTTTGACAGTAGGTATTTTAAACACTACCTTCAAAGGAACTTCTACATTAAATTCCTTATGTATTTGAGATACTAAGCTTGCTACCTTTAACGAATGTCCTCCTCTATCAAAAAAATTATCTTTCGTTCCAATTCCATTTACGTTTAATATTTTTTCCCACAACTCTACCAGTTTTCTTTCTGTTTCGTTTATCGGAGCTTCATAGGTTGTGCCTATATTAATAGTATCTCCTGGCTCTGGCAATGCATTTCTATCAACTTTTCCATTAGGTGTAAAAGGAAGCTCTTTTAATGCAATAAAATATGCTGGTATCATATATTCTGGCAAAGAGTTAGATAATAATTCCCTAAGTTTTGATATTTTTATCTCTTTATCAGAAGTTATATAGGCACATAAATAATTATTTCCATCTTCATCCTGTCGTGTCACTACAACTGCTTGATTTATAAAGTCAATTTCAATTAATCGGCTTTCTATTTCTCCTAGTTCAATTCTAAAGCCTCTTATTTTAACCTGATAATCTACTCTACCTAAAAACTCTAAAGTTCCATCTTTCATCCATCTACCCAAATCTCCAGTTTTGTATAACCTCTCTCCCTTTATAAACGGGTTTGAAATAAACTTCTCTTCTGTGAGTTCAGGTTTATTTAGATATCCTCTTGCTAATCCCCTTCCTGATAAACAAATTTCTCCTGAAAGCCCTAATGGTCTTAATTCATTATTTTTTCCTAATATATATACAGCAGTACCTGGTATAGGATTTCCTATAGATTTGTAATTATTAGTTGATACATTTCTCAATAATGTCGATACAACACTATTTTCAGTAGGTCCATATTCATTTGTAATTTCTATATCCTCATTAATTTCTTGTGTTCTATTAATTACTTCCTTTGTTATTTTTTCACCTGCTAGGGTTACTACTTTCAGACTCTTTGCTTCTTCTTTTGTCATAGATTCTAAGATATACATATACAGAGAGGGAACTGCAATAAAATGACTGATTTTTTCTGAAACAATACATTTTTTTATTTTAATCGGATCTTTTCCATCTTCTTCTTTTATCAAAATTACTGTTGCACCAGATAAAATAGGTGTAAAAAAGCTAGTTAGAAATCCATCAAAAGAAAAAGAAAAAAGTTGTAATATACGATCTTCTGAGTTTAATTTGTATTCTGCTTTTCTCCATTGTATTGAATTACATATACTTCTGTGTTCAACCATAACTCCTTTTGGCTTACCTGTACTTCCAGAAGTATAGATTATATAAGCTAGGTCATCCGGGCTGCTATTATATTCTATGTTTGAACCATCCTCTTCAAAAAAATTGTCTTCTTTAATATCAATAAATGTTCCTTCGAATTTTAATCGATCCACTAAGTATTTCTGTGATACTAAAATATCTATTTTTCCATCGTCCAACATATATTGGATTCTATCTTTTGGATAGGCTGGATCAATAGGTAAATAAGCAGCACCTGCCTTTAGCACACCTAGTATTGCTACACACATTTCCAAAGAACGTTCCATCATGATACCGATAATACGCTCTCTTACTTGTCCTTCTTTTCTGATTTTTCTAGCCAGTTGATTTGCTTTATAATTCAGCTCAAAGTAAGTAAGCTGCATATTTTCAAATTTAACAGCTATATTATCCGGTGTCTTTTCTACCTGTTCTTGAAAAAGTGAAACTATTGTATTTTCCTCAACTGTTGCCTCACTAACTTGATTATAATCATAGAGTAATTTTTGCTTTTCATGACCATTAAATATTTCTATCTCTGATAATCTTTTTTCTGAATCTTCCGCTATTTGTCTTAGCGTATTTTCAAAATACTTTGCTATAGTTTCGATTTCTTCTATCTCAAATTTATTTTCTTGATAACAGAAATCTATCTGCACCTCATCAAAAACTTTTATTCCAACTGTTAAATCATAATTAGTAGCTTCTTGAGTTAAATAAGAGTTTATTTGTATTTTACTATCTTTGCTTTTTAACATTTTGTCCAAAGGATAATTCTCTACAATAAGGAGTGTATCAAAAATGCCGTCATTTCCGATGCTTAGATTTGTCTTCTGAATATCTGCTAAGGGGGTACTTTCATATTCTTCTCGATCTTGAAGCATTCTTTCTATTCTTTTTATTAAAGCCTCTATTCGCTCATCTTCCTCACACTTCATTCTTAAAGGAAGGGTATTTATAAACAAACCAACCATATCCTCTATACCTTTTATATTAGAATTTCTTCCAGATACAGTTGTTCCAAATACAACATCATTTGTATCATTATACTTTTGCAACAATACTCCCCAAGCACAATATAACAAAACTGATAATCTTATCTTTTCTTCCTTGGTAAACTCGTCAATTTTTTTTATAGTATCTCTCGAAAGTGTCCATGAATATTTTGCAGTCTGCTTAGGCTCATTATCCTTTATCATTTTATTTGATAAAGAAGTTTTTTTATCAAAATCGCTTAAATAATTTTCCCAATATGTTTTTTGTATATTGGAATCTTGATTATTTACCCACTTTACAAACTCTTTAAATCTTGTTTTAATTTTCCTTTTAGGTTCCCTATCTTCTAATAAATCAGTATAAGCAATCAAAAATTCTTTTAATAAAATTCCATTGCTCCATCCATCATACAAAACGTGGTGATTGCTAATAATCATTTCATACTCAGTATCATCAAGTTTACATAAAATAATTCTAAAAGGTTCTACTAGTAAGTCTATACCTTCCTCTTTATCCTTCTGTCGAATCTCTTCAAGAAGTCTTTTTCTATCTTCTGCATTGTTTTGAGATAAATCATACTGTCTAACAGGTATTTCTTTATTCTTTAAAACAATTTGTATAGGCTTTTCAAGTTTGTCCCATCTAAATACAGCTCTTAACATTTCATTATTTTCTGCAACAAATTGCCATGCTTTTTTTATTTCTTCACACTTTACTACCCCAGTGATGTTTAATGAGAGTTGCTCAAAATACTGTTCACTCTCCGAATCATACATGTAATGAAAAATCATTCCTTCTTGCATAGGCGTCAATGCCAAAATATCAACTACATCATTCCTACCAATTTTTTTCTCATTTCTCATAAAGCTTCTCTCCATTATATAAAATGTTTTTTACGTTAAATTTTTTAAAAGTACCTATACTTTTATACATTATACTATTTTTTTACATTTTTCAACGATATAATAACATTTAAGTGTATTTATGGTTTTTTTTATTAATTTATTATATTAAAAACATTATTTTTCTTATTTTATAATATTAATAAGATTAAAAACTCGTTTATAGACACAATCTTTTTTATTAGTTACTTTGAACTATAATGAAAGTATTATTAATTATTCAAAGAGATATTTTTGTTAACTTTATTTTTTTAAACTTATATTTTTCAGCATGATATACGATATTTTTTATATATATTGTTGAAAATAATTGAATTTTTTCTTTTTATATACATACTTTTTTGATATAATATATAAAATTGTATATATTAGGTAATAATTAATCTAATCTTATAAAATATCATATATCTAAAATTTATTTCGTCAGTTTTAGTAACAGTAATTTTTTATATAGTTGTTTATCCTGTTAAAAAAATTCAGAAACTATTTTTCGCCTATGGATATTTACATAAAACATTATATTTTATGATATTTTCCAAAAATCTTGCTCAATCTGATAAATTAAGGGGAATATATTAATGAAAAAAACAAAGTTATTTTGTCTTCCCTATGCGGGAGGCTCAGCAACAATATATGAAAAATGGAAAAGATATTTACATCCTTCCATAGAGTTAATTGGTGTTGAATATGGAGGCAGAGGACGAAGATTTTCCGACCCACTTTGTGATGATTTCCAAAAAATTGTAGATGATATTTTTTTTATCGTTAAAGATAAAATAACCGAAGATTCCTACTCTATTTTTGGTCATAGCATGGGTGCTTTAGTGGCATATGAGCTAGCTTACAAAATACAACAAGAAGATTTACCTCCTCCTCTACATATGTTTTTCTCTGGAAAAGGAGCTCCTCAGTTTTCTCATAGAGATAAAATGATTCACAATTTGGACAATCATAAATTTAAAGAAGAACTATTAAAACTAGATGGTACACCAAAAGAAGTGTTAGAAAACGATGCTCTTATGGAGATCTTCTTGCCAATTCTTAAATCTGATTTTAAAGCAATAGAAGAATATACTTATTTTGAAAAAGATGCTCCTATTGATTGTAATTTTACAATTTTATATGGAAAAGACGAAAAAATGCCCCTAAATAAAATTGCGGAATGGCAAACACACACAAAAAACAGATGTAATTTTTTCAGTTTTTCTGGTGGTCACTTCTTTTTACATGATCACTCAGAAGATATTGTAAGTTTAATTAACAATACTATCGCTTATCACAGATGATATATTCTTTTTTCTATTTTTAAACTTGCAAGGTTGATGACCTTACACTATTTGTTAAACTTTAATCCAATCAAATAATCATAAAAATTTTACAAAAGGAGTAACTGATGGAAAACAATCAAAACTTTAAACTTTACCCACTTACCAATCCACAAAAAAGAATATGGTATGTGGAAAATATATATGAAAAGACAGTAATGTATAATATCGGGGGATATTTAAAAATCAAAGGCACTATAGATTTTAATTTATTAGAAGAATCTGTAAATATATTAATTAAAGAAAATGATGGCCTTAGATTGAGATTTGTAGAAAAGAATGGAACTCTTCTACAGTACGTTAAGAATTTTGAGAAGGTTACTATTCAGCGCATTGATTTTAGTATATGTGATACCCCAGAGAATAGTTTTTACATCTGGACAAAGGAAGAAATGGAAAAATCCATTTCTTTAAAATCGGACAACCTGTATTTTTTTGCATTCTTTAAAAAAGACCATAATGAAAGTGGACTTTTCCTTAAGATGCATCATATTATCTCTGATGGATGGTCTTTCAGCCTTATAGCAAAACAAATTTGTGATATATATACAAAACTAGCAAACGGTCAAGATATAAGCAATTACAAACCTCCTTCTTACGTTGATTTTATAGATAGTGAGCAACACTATCTCAATTCAAGTCGTTTTCTCAAAAACAGAGCTTTTTGGCTCGAAAAATTTACCACCTTACCTGAAAAATCTGCTATTAAAAGCATAGATAGTTTGGAAGGACATCGAAATACTTACCAAATAAACGACAGTAGATCAAAGCAAATTAAAAATTTTACAAGCAACTATGGTATCTCTTTAAATACATTTTTCACAGCTATGTTACTTATATATATGAATAAGATTTTTCACAAGGACGATATAATTCTAGGAATACCAGTTCTAAATAGAACCAGTAAAAAAGAGCGCCAAATGATAGGGATGTTTACCAGCACAATGCCTTTCAGATATAAACTAAATGGCGATCTTAGTGCAGAAAATTTTATCAAGGATATAAACAGTGCGCTACTATCTAGTTTTTTTCACCAAAGATATCCATATAATCTTTTGGTACAGGACTTAAAATTGAGCAAAAAAGGTTATGATAGTTTATTCGAAGTATGTGTGAATTATTATAATACCAGCATTAATAATAAAATCAATGGAATGTCCATAGAAAATGTTGAATTATATAGTGGCGAACAACTCTATTCTCTTCAACTAATAATTAAAGAATTTTTAGAGACAGATACCTTGTCCTTATCTTTTGATTATAAAACAAATGTCTACTCTCACGAGCAGATTGACGATTTATATGGCTATCTTAATAATATAATTGACAAGATATTAGATAATCCAAAAGAAAAACTAAGTAAAATCAATCTATTATCCTCAAAAGAAAGAGAAAATCTTCAATTTAAACTTAACTCCACCGAGACAAAATACCCTAAAGAGAAAACAATTTATGAGCTTTTTGAGGAGCAAGTAGAAATTGTACCAAATAACATTGCTTTATCTTTTAATAATGAAACTCTATCCTACAAGCAGTTAAACGAAAAAGCAAATCAACTTGCTAGAAAACTAAGAAAAAAAGGTGTTGGTAAGGATAAAATTGTAGGTTTTATGACAACGCATTCCTTAGATACAGTGATTGGAATCTTAGCGATTTTAAAGTCAGGCGGAGCATATGTCCCTATAGATCCAGAATATCCAACAGAAAGAATTCGCTATATTATAGAAGATTCTGCCGTATCTTTAGTTCTTACTAATCGTGAAATAAATGAATCCATTTTCTTAAACCAAGAGATTATTAATCTAAAAGATTCAAATTTATATAGTGGAAATTGTGATAATTTAGAGAAAATCAATACACCAAAGGATTTGGCATACGTTATTTATACATCTGGTTCTACAGGTAAGCCCAAAGGAGTAATGGTAGAACATGGAGGATTAGTGAATTACATATGGTGGGCTAGAAAAAATTATATAAAATCAAAGGATGAAATTTTTGCATTATACTCTTCTTTATCCTTTGATCTTACAGTAACATCAATTTTCACTCCATTAATCGGAGGAAATAGATTAAACATATATTATGATGATGGATCTGAATTCATTTTATACAAAATATTAAGAGAAAATAAAGTAAATATCATTAAGCTTACGCCAGCACATTTATCTTTATTAAAGGATATGGATAATAGCAATTCTTCTGTAAGCAGGTTTATAGTTGGTGGAGACGATTTGAAGACCAGTCTTGCAGTAAGCATATGTAAAAGCTTTGGCAATAAAATAGAAATCTTCAATGAATATGGGCCAACAGAGACGGTGGTCGGATGTATGATTCATAAATTCGATATTAATAAAGACAAAGGACTTTCTGTTCCTATTGGGATACCAGCAGATAATGTACAAATTTATATATTAGATAAAGACCTCAACATAGTACCTCCAGAAACAATTGGAGAATTATATATATCTGGAGATGGGGTGGCAAGAGGTTATCTAAATCAAGCTGAATTGACAAAAAGTCGCTTTATACAAAATCCGTTTGTAATCGGGAAAAGATTGTATAAAACTGGCGATAGCGCAAAGTATAAAAAAGATGGGAAAATTGAATATATAGGAAGAATAGATAGGCAGGTAAAAATAAGAGGACATCGAATTGAACTAGGCGAGATAGAAAAGCATTTAACATCAATAGAAGAAGTTCTAGATGCCATTGTCGTAGATCATGAAAATGAAAATGGCGAGAAGAACCTTTATGGTTATGTTGTGCTTACAAATGAACTTCCTTCAATTGAAATAAAAAAATTTCTTTCGAAATTTTTACCAAATTATATGATTCCCATTCATTTTATTCCTTTAGATACTATGCCATTAACTCAAAACGGAAAAATTAATATCAATCAATTACCAAAACCTGAAAGTATTAAAAGTGAAAAGGCTGAGTTTATAACTTACCAAAATGAAACAGAAAAAAAATTGATCGAAGTAACTCAAGAAGTCTTGAACATAGAAAAAATAGGATTATTAGATGGTTTCTATGAGCTTGGAGGAGATTCTATAAAGGCAATCCAAATATCAAGCAGACTTAATAATATAGGGTTAAATATTAAGGTAAAAGATATCTTATCTCATGATACAATGCAAGAAATCGCAGCTTGTATAGAAACTTTGCAAGGAACTGAGCTAGAAGAACAGAGTGTTTGTGAAGGAATCATAGAACCTACTCCAATCTCTTCTTGGTTTTTTAAGCAACGCTTCAAAAATAAAAATCACTGGAACCAATCAGTATTATTAGAAATCAGTGAGTATATAAGTAACACAGAAATAATACAAGCTATAAATAAATTGATACATCATCATGATACCTTACGACTTAATTATAATTCAAAAATAGGAAAATTATATTACAACGAAAAGCATCTAGAGGATTTAAAAGATATAGAGGAATTCAATCTTACTCAGCTTTCTAAAGCTGAACAAATTTCAGCAATCAATCAATTGGGTGAAGCATTTAAAGGAAATTTTGATTTGGAAAAAGATTTGTTATTTAAAGGCTGTATTTTTGACTTAGGTACTAGTAAGAGATTGCTCCTAACCGCACATCATTTGATTATAGATGGAGTCTCTTGGCGCATTCTCCTTGAAGATTTGAATGATTTAATCCTTCAAAATAAAAAAGATATACCCACTGCTCTACCACTGAAGACCTCTTCTTTTCAAAAATGGGCAATGGAATTAGAAAAGTACAGTAAAGAAGAATTTGTAAAGCAAGAAATCGAATATTGGGATTCAGTTATAGAGAATAAAGCAGTCTATCCTGTGACCTTTGACCTTGGAGAAGATAAACTAAAATTTTCTTCCACTTTAAAAGCAGTATTAAATACAGAAGAAACTGAAGCTTTAATAACTAAAGCTAATAAAGCCTATGGAACAGATAGCAATGAACTTCTTATCATTGCATTAGCTTTTACAGCCTCAAGATTTTCTAAACAAAAAACTGTCACTTTTGAGATTGAAGGTCATGGACGAGAAGAAATTACTAATGCAATAAATATATCTAGATCTGTAGGATGGTTTACTAGCATATATCCAGTGAATTTAAAGATTAATCAAATAGATTTAAATTCAAAAATAAAGGAACTAAAGGAACAACTTCGAAGCGTTCCAAGTAAGGGAATAAACTATGGTATTCTTAAATATCTTAGTAAGTCTATAAAACAAGATGAGTCAAAACTGATTCGTTTCAATTATCTTGGTGATTTCGATTCTACGCTAAAAGATAGTTTATTTAAATTTGCAAAGGAAGATAGCGGTTCTGATTTTGATAAAGAAAATCATCTCCCTTACTTAATAGAAATCGTTGCAATTCATATAGATGGTAAATTAAATATTTCAATAACCTACAGTAAAAATAAATTTAGTGATGAAGCAATGCAAAGCTTTATGAAGGAATACCTGAACCAAATTAAAGATGTTATAGACTATTGCATTAACAAAGAATATAGTGAGTTCACTCCTTCTGATTTTGATGCAGCAGAACTTTCTCAAGAAGACTTAGATAGTTTGTTCGATTGATTTTAAAAAGAAGGGTACGTGTGTAAATATGATAAAAAATAAAAAAATCCTTCCACTCATAATCTTATTCTTTTTTATCCTATGTACGTCTAGAAATACTTTTGCTTCTGATTTATCTGAAGCTAAAATCAGTGAACTAGACAAATATGTAGAAACTCAGATGAAGAAAGGCGAAATACCGGCACTTTCTATCGTTATTACAAATGGTGATAAAACAGTTTATAAAAAGGCTTTTGGATATGCTGATGTGAAGGAAAAAAGGCTTGCAAATTCTGAAACTTTATTCGAACTTGGCTCAACTAGTAAAGCATTTACGGCTTTAGCTATATTGAAACTTGAAAAAGAAGGCCGAATATCTCTCAGTGACCCTATAAAAAAGTATATTCCATGGTTAACATTAAAATATAATGGAAAGGAAGTCAATGTCACAATTGAACAATTTCTTCATCATTCAAGTGGAATTCCATATAAATCTATAGACAAAATTCCTGAAAGCGAATCAGAAACTGCATTAGAAGAATGTGTTAAAACTTTGGTTGGACAAGAACTTCAAAGTTTACCTGGAAAGAAGTTTTCCTATGCTACCATTAACTATGACGTTTTAGGCCTTGTGGTTAAGAATGTATCAGGACAATCCTTTGAAGAATATATGAAGAAAAATATTTTGCAACCAATGGGATTAGAAAACACTTATTTATTTAGAGAAGATGCTTCAGCTAAAGATATGTCAACGGGATATAAAATTGGTTTCTTAAAACCAAAAGAATATGCCGCCCCAATGTATAGAGGAAATACACCAGCAGGCTACTTTATAATTAATGGTGATGATATGGCAAAGTGGCTAAAGATTCAATTAGGAGTAAATTTAGAAAGTAAATTTGATAAGGATTTAATTATTAAATCTCATGAAGCTGATCTAACTGTAAATCCTGGAGGTGGTGGCGAATCTTATGCTAGTGGATGGTTTGTAAATCAAAGTTTGCAAGAGATCTTTCATAGTGGAAGCAATCCTAACTTTTCATCCTCTATAATTTTAAAACCAAATAAAAATATTGGTGTGGCTGTACTTGCAAATAGAAATTCACCTTTTACAGACGAAATCACAATGGGTATATTAAACATAATAGAGGGAAAAGAAGCTACTGCTATTTCTTCAGATATGTACAAAGATGCAGATAAAATTGCAGTAGCTGTACTTTTTGGTATTACTTTATTAAGTATAGTATTAATTGGATTATCTATACTAGCTTTTAAACAATTGAGAGTAGGGCAAAGAAAATTTGCACCACAAGGAACAAAGCAAAAAATTATTTGGTCCTTATCAGCAATATTTATATTTATGCTTGGATATTGTCTATATAAAGCACCTGAAATATTTCTAGGAGGAGTTTCCTGGGGCTTTGTACGTGTTTGGGGACCTGAAACAATAGTTATTTCAGCAGTAGGAATAAGTATTACTATCCTCCTTTTATACTTCTATTTATTATTTACATCAGTATTTCCAAAAACACAAGGTACTTCTTATTTCTCAATTGCCATACTAAGTATCATAAGTGGTTTAGGAAATGCATTAATAATATTTATGATTAACACTGCTTTAAATAAAGGAAGTATATTTAATTGGTCGCTATTCTTATATTTTATACTTGGAATTTTACTTTACGTTTTCGGTCAAAAAATAGTAAGTACCAAGTTAATTGTAATTACAAATGATATGGTTTATAAATTAAGAATGGAGTTACTAAATAAGTTATTAAAAACATCCTACGAAGATGTAGAAAAAATTGAGAGTGGAAAACTTCAGGCTGCTATGAATAATGATACAGAAACCATAAGTAATTTTGCCAACATTCTTATAAGTGGTGCCACAAGTATAGTAACTCTTATATGTTGCTTTGTATATTTAGGAATTATCAGTATTTATGGTTTATTACTTAGTCTTCTAATAATTTTAGCTATATCAAGTATTTACTTTTTAGCTGGTAGATCCGCAAATAAATTATGGGAAAATACAAGAGACATTCAGAATGTATTTTTTAAATTCATTAACGATATGGAAAGTGGTTTTAAGGAATTAAGTTTGAATGGAGATAAATGTGAAGAGTTTAAATCTGATATGGAAGAAACTTGTAACACCTATCGTGATAAAAAAAGCAACGCAAGCTTGAAATTTGTTAATGTATTCGTTATAGGAGAGTTATTATTTACTGTGGCAATAGGTGGTGTAGCCTTCTTATTTCCAATAGTTTTCAGTAATATTCAAAGCAATAGTTTAAGAAGCTATATTTTTGTTCTTCTATATATGACAGGCCCTGTACATGGAATACTAAATGCAATTCCAAACTTAATTCAGGTAAAGATTAGCTTAAACAGAGTAAATCAGCTTATTAAAGAGATGTCTCAATTAGAAAAAAATCAAATATTCTCGGAAAAAAATAATATTAAAGAATCAAAGTTTTCAACATTAAAGCTAAGTGAAGTAGAATATAAATATACAGAAAAAAATGGTGAGAATTTTAAAATCGGTCCTATAACTTATCAATTTAATTCTGGGGAGATTGTATTTATTACTGGTGGAAACGGAAGCGGAAAATCCACCCTAGCTAAACTGATAACAGGATTATATGAACCAAGTGAAGGCTTCATAAAAATAAATGAAAAAGAGACAACCTCAAAAGAATTAGGATCCTATTATTCTACTATTTTCAGTGATTTTCATTTATTCGATAAATTATATGGAATTGATTATACAAACAAAGCAAAAGACATACAAAAATACTTAAAAATGCTCCAAATTGAAGATAAATTAGAAATAGAAAACGGGGTATTCAGTACAATAAAATTGTCCACTGGCCAAAAAAAGAGATTGGCATTGATGATTAGTTATATAGAAGACAAAGAAATTTACCTTTTTGATGAATGGGCCGCTGATCAAGACCCTGAGTTTAGAAAATTATTTTATACAGAACTACTCCCAGACTTAAAGAAAAAAGGAAAATGCATTATTGCAATAACTCATGATGATAGGTATTTCCATTTAGCTGATAAGGTTATTAAAATTGAACTAGGTAAAATTATAAATGAAAAAGTAAACTCAAATTATGACAATATAGCTTTCCCCTTTAAATAATCTTAAATTTATCTATATACTATAAAGCATCTTTTGTTTTTTGCAATATGCTATATAATATTAGTATAATAATTTCATTGGAGGATAGCCTATTTTATGAACAATACATTAACATCAGAAAATATGAGAAAATTACAAGAAGAGTTAGAATATAGACTGACAACAAAAAGAGCCGAAATTGCAAGAGAAAAACTAGAAGCTGCAGCACATGGTGACAGATCAGAAAACGCAGAATATAAGGAAGCTTGTGCTAACTATAGAGAAAACGATAATAGAATTCAGTACTTAATGACCATGATTTCAACAGCCACTGTTGTAGATGATGAAAGTATAGATAAATCAGTACTAGGGCTTAATAGCAAAGCTAAAGTTAGGTTCATCGATGACGATTTTGAGACTGTTCTAACCTTAGTAACTACAATGGACTTAGATCCTGATAATATGATGATAAGTATAGAATCTGACTTAGGTAAAGCTTTATCAGGCAAGAAGGCTGGAGATATAGTTGAAGTTAATGCTCCTGGTGAAAATTACAATGTGGAGATATTAGAAGTTCTATAGACTTTATTAAGGTTAGTAATTACTTTTTTTAATAAGTAGCTAAGTAAATGTTTATGCTGTATTGTAAACATAAAAACACCACTTTCTTCAGTGGTGTTTTTTATTGAAAACTTTTAAAATATATATCAACAAATCTGATTTTTATTACTGTTAGATATCCTACTTATCCACATTTCTGAAGATATACTGTTTAAAATAATATCTCATTAGTCTTGAATAGCATGCGCTACATTACATATAATACTTCTCCATAGTAAATCCTCTACCTTTTACTTCATTAACTCTATTAATAATCATAAAGGCTTTAGGATCTACAGAATTAACAAGTTCATTTAGCTTTGAAAGTTCACGATTTGAAATTACAGTGAGTACAACCAAATTATTATTATGACAATAACCTGTTTCAGCCTGAATTAAAGTAGATCCTCTGTCGAGATACTTAATAATCATTTGATTAATTTCTTCATACTTATCACTTATAATCTTAACCTGAGTTCTAGACTGACCAAGTAATAATACTTTATCAAGTACCACTGTATAAATTAGAACTAATAGAATTCCGTATAGAACCTGCTCTTTATTAGCAAAAAGCATTTGAGATAAAAGTATAGTAAAGTCCAATGCGTACATTACCACAGACACTGGTAATCCAAGTTTTTTGTTTAATACAAGAGGCGGTATGTCCATCCCTCCTGTAGATGCACCTGCTTTTATTACTATTCCGATGCTAAACCCAATCATTATACCTGCATAAATTGTTGCTAATAGATGGTCAGAAGTCATGTTTTTTAGCTCAGGAATAGTCTGTAAAATTCCTAAAACAAAGGGATAATAAAAAGTACTAATCAATGTAGTAAAGGCGAATTTCTTTCCTAGAACCACTGCCCCCAGTATGAACATACTTATATTAAAAATAGACACGAATATAGTAATAGGCACATTAAACTGATGATAAAACAATAGTGCCAATCCTGTTGTCCCCCCTGTAATCAATCCAGTTGGAAGTATAAACATAGTAACTGCCAAAGCATATATTGTATTTCCCAGTAAAATTAATAATATGTTCTTTAATATCGCTGAGTATTTCTTAAGCATCTAATATATTCTCCTTAAATATTTTATTAAAGATGAAACACTTCAATCTAACTAAGTAATTTAAAAAGTTAATAATACAACCCTATCTATTATAGCTCAATACTTCAACTTCTTAAACCACTTAGTAAAAACACTTCTATAGAATTCTTATAAGAAAATTTATACTTTTGTTCAACAATCATAGTATTTAATAACTTTCGCCACCTACATAGCTTAGTGACTTATGTCGCAATCATATATATTATGAATTTTATAATAAAAAGAGAGCATAGGTATCCTCATTTAACGAAAATATCTATACTCCCAATAATCTTTACTAATCGCTATAAGCTATTTAAAAATATCTATGTCGTTTCAAATCTATTAGCAGCTTTTAAATCAGCTCAAGTTACTGCCCTCCAACGAAGGTAACTGTATATTTCTTTATAGTTTTTCCATCTGCTGCTGTCACAGTTATTACAGCCTTCTCTCCTACTTTGCAGGCTTGCTTTATGGTAATTTGTGCACCGTTTAGCCCTCTATGATCATTTACCTTTGCAGAAACAATTGGTGCCTTCGTAGTACCAGAAGGTAGTTTATAGGTATATTCTAAAACCTCTGGATTGAAGTTATCTATTTCTTTATCGCCTACGACTATTCTACTTAAAGATGCATCTGTATTTGGTAACATCTTAAAGTACAAGGTATAGATTCTATGATTTCTTCCATCTGCAGAAGTCACATGAATAGCTGCAAAGGAATTCAAGCAACCAGCTTGTTTTATATTGATCTTTGCATTGGCATCAGTAGCAGTTGCTGTTATTGTAGGTTCTTTAGTTGTATACGGGATGGTTACCGTAGTAATTAAATCACCTTTAAACTCAGAAAGCTCCTTACCATCTACAATTATCTTAGTTAATGTAGCATCATTTTTAGAAGCAACTACAAATTTTACAGTATAGATATTCGTAGTAATTCGATCTTCTGCTGTTACTTTGATAGAGGCTGACCCATTTACTGCATTAGCTTGAGTTACTTTTGCTACAGCTACAGTCTTTGTTGCTTCGGCTGAAACAACAGGTATTTTTGTTGTTCCTGAAGGTAATGTAATTGTGTAGTCTTTTTTAGTTGACTCAAATCCCTCCAAATTTTTACCGTCTATACTTATATTCTTCAAGGTTGCATCTGTATCCTTTGGAACCTGTACTGTAAAGTTAATTGTATAAATCTTTGTTGTCACTCCATCTTCTGCTGTTACTACTATCTTAGCTGTTCCTGGCAATGCTTCTGGTTTTGTTACCACAGCCACTGCTTTATCCGAATCCTTTACCACTGCATTTATTTCTGGTACTGCTGTTGTACCTGCTGGTAGTTCCACATTGTACGTAGTGGTATTTTCATCAAAGCCAGCTATTGTATTGCCATTAACCTTTAAATCACTTAAAGCTGCCTCAGTGTGTTTTACTACTGGAACATAAGTTGCAGCAGAAATATTATCATACTTAGCATCAACATTCCAAGTTCTTAAACCTATAGCTCCAGAAATGTAGCTTGTATCAACTTTATCTATTATAGGTGTATCCATATTATCTACATAAACCTTTATACTTGATCCAATAGCAGTTACCTTCATATGATAGCTCTTTCCTGTTTCAATAGTCATTGGTTTAGTGTCTAAAAAGGTCCAAGAACCGTTTGATTTACCTAGTACTACTCCAGTAACATCGCCATTCTTTCCAAGCCCAGCATAATAACCTTTATAGTTGTCAGCTCCTACTCCTGGATTACTTATTCTAAACAATGCTCCTGCATTATTATTAGTTTGAATACTTCCTAATGTTATATCTGTTTCATAGGTAAAATCTGAAAAATTAGTATTTTGAGCTATAGACTTTGCACCACCATTTGCCAAAACTCCATACTTTCCGTCTGCTACTGACCAACTTCCTCCAAAGGTGTTCCATTGATTTGCAGTTCCGTTGTCAAAATTGTCGCTGAAGGTTGTGCTAGTAATCGGCTTATCTGTAAGAACTCTCTTTCCTATTCCCACATCAATCCCTTGTCCTCCTGTTGTCTGATGGCAGTGAACTGCAATGACATTGCTTTCATTAATCTTAATTGCCTTCTTAGCAGCATCATTCATATCTAAAAGTACATAATCAGTTGAATATCCTGTTGCTGTTCCTGCAAGTACTCCATTTATATAAATCTCAGTGGCTTCATCATGGAAAAGGTTGAAGCATAGGTTATTTATTTCATCAGCTGCGAGATTTCCAGGATTAAAACTCTTACGCATCCATATATCTGAAGTATTCCAATTGGTTCCAACAGATATTCCTGGGGTCATTGCTGTACCAAAACCCCCTTGAGCTGAAGCCCATGCAGAATCGTTGAAACTCGAAGAATACCAATCTGATGCTGTATTTGCTGTAGTATACTTCCAAGTCTGCTTTTGTGATTTTGAAGTAGGTAATACTTCATTATAATAAGAAAGTTTATTTATAACTTTTTCATTGGAGGTCTTAATCTTATTTACATCACATTTCATCTGTCTATCATAAGTCATTAAACCATTTACTTCATTTTCTACATCAGTTATCTCAGTATACACTGCTGCACTTAACCCATTATTTGTCTTATAAGATAATAGGTTATTAGCATACACATCGTATAAGTTAGTTAAATCATTAGGATTATCTACCATAATATAACTTGCTGAGAGAGCTTCATTCCATAGATGCTGAGGAACTTTGAAGCCTATACCACCATATTCTCCGCAAACATTAATTTGAGTCGAACTATTCGGACAGGCTGGAGGTGGATAGCTATGAACATCATAAATACTTCCTGCATTTGCATATGGTCCTCCACTTCCTTGATTTATTAATCTAGAAGAATCCATATTTGCCACAAGTCCTACAAGTCGTGCTGGTTCGTATTGACCTTGATCTTCATTAAATACACACCACATTATGATTGATGGGCTGTTCCAATGGGTCTGAACCATACGTTGAAGTTCCAATTCATACTGAGGTTTATCCACTGGAGGAGGATTGCTCATGTAGGAATCAGCAGAAGGCATGTCCTGCCAAACTAAAATTCCTAATTTATCAGCCCAGTAGTACCAGCGTGCAGGTTCTACTTTAATATGCTTTCTTACCATATTGAAGCCTAAAGCTTTTTCCTGTTCGATATCAGATTTTAAAGCAGCATCGGTTGGAGCTGTGTAAAGTCCATCAGGCCAGAAGCCTTGATCCAAAGGCCCCATCATAAAGGTTTCCTTATTATTTAAGAAAATCTTATTTACTCCATTCACTTGCTTCATGGATATTTTACGCATTCCAAAGTAGCTCTTTACTGTATCTATAACTGTTGAGTCTTTCTTTAAATCCACTTTAAGATCATATAAGAAAGGATTATCTGGAGACCATAACTTTGCATTAGTAATTGGGATGTATAAAGCTGTGTTTGGACCGCCATCTACCTTACCTGCAATAGTTGTTCCATCATAAGCAGTAGCAGTAACTATAGTTCCTTCATCTACCCCTGTAGTATTTACTGTAAGTTTAAGCCTATTCCCATCTACATCTGGCTCAATCTTTAGATTATCTATGCTCGAGGATGCTGCAACTGGTTCGAGCCAAGCAGTTTGCCAAATTCCACTGGTTGATGTGTACATTATTCCACCTTGATGTAAGGTCTGCTTTCCTCTTGGCTCCCCAGCAGCATCTGTTGGATCATATACTTTTACAATTAACTCTTGTTCTCCTGTTCCCTTTAGATATGGGGTAATATCATAACTAAAAGGATCATAACCACCTTTATGAACACCTACACTTGTACCATTTACAAATACTTCTGATTGCCAATCCACTGCGCCAAAGTTTATGATTATGTTTTTACCATTCCAATTCTGAGGCAAAGTGAAAACCCTTCTATACCAAGAATAATCATAATGAGTCATAATTCCTGATAAAGCTGACTCCATAGGATATGGAACCAGTATCTTTCTTGATAAATCCTTTCCAATCGGAACTGTATCACTTGCAGTTCCTTCTTGAAATTGCCATAATCCATTTAGATTTTGCCAATCAGTTCTCTGCATCTGCATTCTTGGATAATCAGGAAGTGCATTATCAGCAGTTACATCTGCTGACCATTTTGTCATTAAAGGTGCCTGTTGCTTTTCCCATTGAACATATGATGTCACATTTACATTAGCTATAGCTTCTGCTGTTGTACCTGAAACTGTACCAGTTACTACTACATTCCCAACCTTAGAAAATAATGACGCATCACTAAAATCCCAAGCTACAGGAAGCTGTTTCTTTGTACCATCACTATAATCTACAGTTACAGTACTTGGCAGTGTTGGATGTGCATACTGCTGACAAGTTCCTGTCACTGCTTCTACAGAAGCTGTCACGATAGGTACATTACTACCCTCTGGTTGGTAAAAGCATTCTACTGGCACAACTTGCTTTGGTTGACTTGCACTTGACCATTGAAGTCTTAAGTCTGCTCCACCAGTTGCTTGGAAATACTCTAGTTTAAAATCATATTGAACTCCTGCTTTAAGACTAACTTTATTACTTGTTTGAGGGATTTCCCAATCATTTACCCAATGATCAATTATTAATTTTCCATCAACCCAAAGTCTAAAACCATTATCACCAATCATATAAAAAGTATAATCCTCACTATATTTAGGTTGTATCTTTCCTGTCCATCTCACTGCACATCCCTCTGTTTGACCTGTACGTGCTTTAAGTACATCAGTAAAAGAACTATAAAAGTTTATATTTTCATCTATATTTGTGGATACTAAACTTGAAAAATCCGCTCCAGTTGTAGAACTGCATTTATAATAGTCACCTTTTAATCCATGATAGGATACTTCTTCAGCTTGAATAATTGTTGCTGCTTTAGTTAAGCGTGGATTAACTGTTAAAACAGAAAGAAAAGTCATTATAATTGATAGCATCTTCATAAATTTATTATATTTATTCCTTTTCAAATCCCATTGTCCCCCTATCTATATTCTAAGATTTTCAACTTTTATAAACTTCTTAAAGTCACCTCCTTTTTAAATATTTTTGATATTACTGTCCCACTGTGCTGAATTTCATCCTTAAATCCTTGAAAGATTAGTTAATTATTATTTTTATTCCGTTTAATCCTACAAAAAAATCTTATCATAACGTTTTCATAATGTATTTGCACTATTCATTACTTTTGTATACTTTTGCTACAATTTTTATATCTTATTTTATGTTAGTAACCTATGCCTACCAGTAGTTGTTTACTATAGATGAATTTACTCTGAATTTATGGTAAAATTATAGTTATCATTTGAATATTTGGATTGTTATACCAGGAGGTAAAAGTATGAAAGAATCTATAAATTTAAGGCTAATGACTTTCAATATCCTTGTTGATCGTAGAACAGACGAGCCTTATTCATGGGACCATAGACGTGAACAGATATTATCTATATTAAGATACTATAATCCTGATATATTTTGTCTCCAAGAAGCTTTAGACCACCAGAAGGTTTATTTAGAAGAGAAACTTCCTGAGTACTCCTGTTTTGGTGTAGGACGTAATGATGGCAAGGTATCTGGAGAGCAGGTCCCTATTTTCCATCGTAAAGATATGTTTGATTTAGAAGACCTGGGATGTTTTTGGTTATCGGAAACTCCATCAATTGCTGGTTCACTTGGCTATGATGCCAAGTGCCCTCGTACTGTTATATGGAAGCAATTAAAACATAAAAGCTCAAATAAGTCTGTTATTATTACAAATACTCATTACGATCATGTAGGCAAGACAGCAAATTCAAAAAGTGTTCATGTAATAAAAGAACAGCTTTCATTATTTAATAAGAACATTCCAGCAATTCTATGTGGAGACTTCAACTCATCCGAACAATCTCCAGCCTATGACGAGATCCTATCACAAGGATTCATAGATGCTTCAAAGACTGATACAACTATTTATTATGGTTTACCTTTCACCTATCATCGTTTTATGATGAATGAATATAAGTCAAATATGGAATTCCTACAACAACAACATGATAGAATCTTTAGATCTATTGATCACATATTTTATCATGGCCCAATTAATATTCTGCACTATGGCATTCTTCCAGATAACCAATTAGGACTATACCCTTCTGATCACTTTCCTGTATTGTGTGATTTCAGTTTTTAAACTAAGTCAATTTGCTAAACTGCTTTATAAAATACAAAGTTAAAACCAGTAGTTACATAAAACTACTGGTTTTAAAGATGAACCACTTCAATCAGAAAACTATTTTTTAAAAATAAACTTCTCAATTAACTCCGCAACGACGCCTTCGTTGTTATCAGCATTTGTTGTGTAATCACAAGCCTTTTTTACATCTTCCACTGCATTACCTGCTGCAACTGATAACCCTGCAACTTTTAACATAGCCATATCATTGTAGTTATCTCCTACTGCAATTGTATCCTTTATATCTATATTTAATATACTTGCTAAATCTGCTAAACCTTGTCCTTTATCTACGCCTAAGGAATTGAATTCCATATAACGATTTGATGAATAACTAACAGAACAGTATCCATGTACTATATCCTTCATATCAGGTTCTAAGCTCATTAAGTATGGCACATCTATATTTTGATATAAAATCTTAGCTATTAATTCACCTTCTAAAAAATCTACAGTGTTTTCTTCCATAATAGTGCATTGAAATTTTTGACGTTCAATCCTTGCCTTTTCACTATCTGATAAATTATAGATATATAACTTGTCTTTTGTATAGACATGAATACAAACATCCTTGGTTAATCCATACTCAAAAATCTCTTTCATTTTATGAAAATCCAAACCTTTAAACTGCAATAATTTATTTCCTTTGTTTTCAGTTAAGGCACCTCCATTAAAAGAAAGAACATACTCACCTAGTTCATCATATAAATCTAATATTCTTAAATCTGTCTGAATAGAATTATAGCCTCTTCCTGTGGCTGGAACAAACTTTACTCCATATTCTTCTTTTGCTCTTTTAATAAGCTCAATATTTTTTTCACAAATCACATGATCATCATTTAATAAAGTTTCATCCATATCACAAGCAATTAGTTTATATCCCATATCAATTTTCCTCTCTTACAATTTTCAGTTATATTTATTGTACACAAAAAATTATGCTAAAACTTAATATTTTCTAAATAAGAAAAAATGAGTGATATCAATTGATACCACTCATTATATAATTCTAGAAGCTTAAGTCTTCTCCGTTTGAACCAATTACTTTTTTATACCAATAGAAAGAATCCTTTCTGCTTCTTGTAAGAGGTCCATCACCGTTATCATCCTTTTCAACATATATGAATCCATAACGCTTTCTCATCTCTCCAGTACCTGCAGAAACTAGATCAATACAGCCCCATGGAGTATATCCCATTAAGTTAACACCATCTTCTTCTACTGCTTCTTTCATTGCCTCAATATGCTTAGCTAAGTATTCCATACGATAAGTATCATGTACAGAACCATCTTCCTCTACTTTATCAATAGCTCCCATTCCATTTTCAACAATAAATAAAGGTAAGTTATATCTTTCTTGCAATCTATTAAGTGCAAGTCTCAATCCAACTGGATCAATCTGCCATCCCCAATCTGTTGCCTTTAAGTAAGGATTTAACACTGAAGTAGACATGTTTCCATCAGTTACAGTTTTATTTTTGTCAGAGCTCACAACTGAACTTGAATAATAAGAAAATCCTATATAGTCAACTGTACCATTCTTTAATAGTTCATCGTCTCCAGCTTGCTTTTCTAATTTTACACCTAATCTCTCATACTCTTTTAATTTATATTCTGGATAAACCCCACGACATTGAACATCAGAGAAAAAGTGTCTTTGTTGATCACTTTTCATTAATTTTAACTCATCCTCAGGATTACAAGTAAATGCATAAGTAGATCCATATGCAGTCATCATACCAATCTTGAAATCTGGATTAATTTCATGGCCTAATTGTACAACCTTTGCGCTTGCTAAGAACTGATGATAAACTGCTTGCGCTCTTGATTGATCGTCGTTTTTAATAACTCCACCTGCAAAAGTAGGCATATGATCCATTATATTGATTTCATTAAAAGTCATCCAATGCTTAACCTTATTTTTATATCTATTGAATATAGTTTCGCAGTATTTTACATAGAAATCTATAACCTTACGATCTAACCAACCGCCATAATTGTTTGTTAAAGCAAGAGGTGTCTCATAGTGAGAAATTGTTACCACTGGCTCAATATTGTATTTAAGTAATTCATCAAACACATTATCATAAAATTCTAGACCTTTTTCATTTGCAAGCTCATCATCCCCATTTGGGAAAATTCTTGCCCAATTTATAGATAATCTAAAACAGTTAAATCCCATCTCAGCAAATAATGCTATATCTTCTTTATAATGATGATAAAAATCTATAGCCTGGTGACTTGGGTAATATTCTCCTTCATGACATTCTAATACAGCTTCATCAGGTATAGACTGAAAAGGAAATACTCCTTGAGATTTTTTAGTTCCATCTGGCATTGTGTAAGTTATTCTTCTTGCTGACTTGTGGCTTCCATTTGTCATAATATCAGCAGTACTTAATCCTTTTCCATCTTCTAAGTACCCACCTTCAAATTGATTAGCTGCTGTAGCTCCACCCCATAAAAAACCATTTCTAAATCCCATCTTAATTATCTCCTCTCTTTATTCCAACTATGTTTGTACATCTTTAGATAAATTTTTCTCTTATGATATAATCATATATAAGAAACATTATAATTTAAACATTTTGATTACATATTAGAATGCAATTTCATTTTTCTTAGCTATTTTATATAAAATGATGAAATCCTATTCCTATATTACTTACATATATTGAAAAGAGGAATGTATTTATGCTAATTTCAAATAAACTTGAATCTATAGATTCTCTATCAAAATCAGAAGAAATTCTTGCTAATTATATTCTTAGCGAAAAAGAAAACATTGCTAACTTATCTACTAAAGACTTGGCAAATGCAACTTATACTTCACCATCAACAGTAGTTCGATTATCTCAAAAGCTTGGTTTCAGCGGGTGGAATGAATTGAAAGAAAAATATATTGAAGAACTTCAATACTTAAACAACCATTTTTCTGATGTTAATCCAGATTTTCCATTTGAAGCTCACGATTCTTTTATAAATGTTGCTTCAAAAGTTGCACATTTAGCGGCTAATAGTATTGAAGATACACTTTCTCTTTTAAAGAATGAAGAGCTAAAAAAGGCAGTGGATCTATTAAATAAAGCACAAATGATTAATGTATATGGCAGCAGTAATTCATTACTTATGGCTTATGATTTTAAACATAAAATGCTTAGAATCAATCGTCATGTTGAAATCATGAATTTACCTGGTGAGCAAATGGTGGTAGCTTCAAATTCATCACCTAAAAATTGTGCTATATTAATCTCTTATTCAGGAGAAAATACAGAAGTTTTACAAATTGCAGAGATGTTAAAAAGTAAAAATACTCCCATAATTGTACTTACAAGTATTGGTGAAAACACCTTAAGAACCTTTGGTGATTGTGCTTTTTCTATCTCTACACGAGAAAAACTTTATTCAAAAATCGCAACCTATTCAAGTAATGATTCTATTCATTTAATTTTAGATATTTTATATTCCTGCTTATTTAAAGTTAATTACGATTATAATCTAGAATATAAAACTAATATTTCGAAAAAGATAGATCCAAGATATTCAACAATTAACCTGATAAAAGAATAAAATGAACTTTAGAAAAGTGTTGTAAAAGTATCGTGTAGAAATTAAGTGGTTAGTAATCCGATGCTCTTTAGATGAACAACTCTACAATTAAACTTATATTTTTAGGATTAGAGTTGTTCATCCTTAATGAGCTTACGCAAAGATTTAATTTTTGCAATAATACAAACTAAAAGAAACTGCTACAATTAGAATAAACTAATTGCAGCAGCTTCATAAATATATGCTAATTATTTGCTCAAAACTTCTTTAACCTTTTGCAATGCAACCTCTATAACTTTATCCATATCGTAATATTTGTACTCACCTAAACGTCCACCAAAGATAACCTTATTTTCAGCTTCAGCTGCAACTCTATATTTCTCATACAGTGAACTATTCTTCTCATCATTTACAGGATAATAGGGCTCATCCCCTAGTTGCCATTCTGCACTATATTCACGGCTTACAACAGTTTTAGGCTGTGTTCCAAATTCAAAGTGCTTATGTTCTATAATACGGGTATATGGTGTTTCGCTATCTGTATAATTTACTACCGCATTACCTTGAAAATTTTCCATATCCAAAACTTCTGTTTCAAACCTTACACTTCTATATTCTAAAATCCCAAACTTATAGTTAAAATATGCATCAATAGGACCAGTATAAACTACTTTATCAGCTGTACTATCCCATCTTTCTTTATCTTCAAAATAATCTACATTCAACTTTACCTCGATACCCTCTATCATCTTTTCAAGCATTCTAGTATAACCGCCCACTGGTATACCTTGATATTTAGCATTAAAATAATTATTGTCATAAGTAAATCTTACTGGCAATCTACGAATGATAAATGCAGGCAATTCGTTACAAGGACGTCCCCATTGCTTTTCAGTATATCCACGTATAAGCTTTTCATATATATCCACACCTACTAAATTTATTGCTTGCTCCTCTAAATTTCTAGGATTTTCAACAAAGCTTTCATTACGTTGCTGTTCTATTTTTTTCTTTGCCTCATCAGGTGTTATAACTCCCCACATCTTATTAAATGTATTCATATTAAAAGGCAAATTATATATTTCCCCATTATAATTTGCTACAGGACTGTTGGTATATCTATTGAATTCAGCAAATTGATTCACATATTGCCACACTTCTTTATTGTTAGTATGAAAAATATGAGCTCCATACTTATGTACTTGGATATCTTCAATTCTTTCACTATAAATATTTCCCGCAACATGACCACGCTTATCAATAATAAGACATGTCTTTCCAGCTTTTCTAACCTCATGTGCAAATACTGCACCGTACAATCCTGCCCCCACTATTAAAAAATCATATTTTTTATTCATAACAGTTGTTCTCCTAAATACTTCATTTATTTAAATCATTTTACCTTTATTTATATCATAAAAATATCTTCCCATGATCTTATTACTTAAGAAAACTCTTGTATGTTAAAAATCTCTGCTGATAACCCAGCTAAACTTTAAAAAAACAATTTTAGAGTTGTCTCTATTTGATCATGAAAAGATATTTTATTATTACTTATCTTACACCATTATTTGTCAATTCAGTTTTTTCACAGAATTATATACAACTAATTAAATCCAACAATTCTTTGAGATATTTTGTATGCACCAACAGCAATACTACGTCCTAATTTACCTGGTAAGTTCATTATACCTCCCATAAAACCGTATCTTAGATTATTGTAAAGCTCAATATCTGTTTCCTTAATATATCTCCATAATTCTCTCTTTTTATCTAGGTTCTCTGTTGTACCTGAACGTATTAGAAGTATAGTAGACACTACCGTAACTATCTCTAGATAATTAAACATATACTTTTTGAGCTTTAAGTTTCTAATATTGTCTAACTGCACCTGCTCTATCATAAGCTTGTTCACTTTTATTTGTTGATCAATCCTTTTAATCATTACACTCTCATTTACAGATTGATCTCCTCTGCCTATAAAATATCTATAGAAATCAACATTAATATAATATATCTTATAAACATGTTCCAGCGGCACATACACAAATAAGTTATCCACATAGAAAGTATGCTTTGGTAGCTCTAATCCACACTCTCTCAATAGTTGTGTTCTATAAATAACCGAATGCATCAGTATATATTGCCCTTTTCTAAAACGTTTGATATCATCCCAAGTGAAGACTTTCTCCTCTGGAAGCACATTTTCATACTTCATGACTTTCTTCTTTTTTGCGCCTTCTTTCTCATAAACAAAATTGCTTATAAGCATATCAATTATAGTTTCATTCTCAGTAAGATCATCCAATACCTTTAATATCTTTTCATATGCTTCAGCATTGACCCAATCATCACTATCTACAACTTTAAAATACAATCCAGATGCATTTCTAATACCTGCATTCACCGCTTCTCCATGTCCACCGTTTGGTTGATGTATTGCTTTTACGATAGTTGGATACTTTGCAGCATACTCATCTGCAATTTCTGCAGTGTTATCTGACGAACCATCATTTACTATCAACAACTCAACCTTTTCCCCTCCAGGCAATAGTGACTCTATGCAGTTTCTCATATACTCTTGTGAATTATAGCAAGGAATTGCTACTGATAATAATTTCATACTCACACTACCTCTACTAATTTTTATAATTAACTTTTGTTATTTCCACTATTATATTAAAATTAAAATTCTTCATGCTTGTCTATATAGATTTTAACATAATGCTTAAGCATATTGCTTATTTATTTTTTTCCATATTTAACTTCTTACTTCTCTCCTTTAATAAATGTACCAATCCTTTGAAGAATTGTCCATTTACCATCATAAGTATGCCATCCAACATAGGCATATTAATTACCCCACCTGTTACTCTAGCTACTCCTCTAAAAGGCATATGGTATATAGACATCATGATAATATTAGCCGTACTCCTTTTCCCAATCTTTCTTAAAAACCAGTATGCAAAAACAATCATATAATATGAAAATCTTGCAAATATCCCCTTTGCATACTGACACTGAGCAATAGTATCGTTATAGCCTAATGGTTTTGATTTATCCCATTTTGAAACAGGCACCTTTCGTCCAATTAATCTTTCAAACTCATCTATGGAAACATTATTAGTTTTGCCTAAATAGTACGACGGAAGAGTTTCTTTATCATATGGAAGCGGAGCTCCCGTACCTTCAATAAAAATAGTATCCTTCAATCTAATATCAGCACTAGATGCACCTATCATTATTTCATACTCTGACTCTTCAACTTCCCACTTATTAGTCTTAACATTAAAATAACGAAAAGTTTTATCATCAAAAGGTATGCTTACAGTCTTTGTTTCTCCAGCATTTATAAATATCTTTGTAAATCCCTTTAATTCCTTCTTTGGCCTAAAGATCTCTTTAGATTTACATCCAATGTATAATTGGGCAATCTCCATGCCAGCAACACTGCCCGAATTCTTCAATTTAAAGGTTGCTCCATATCTACTAACATGAATATCTGAATACTCGAAGGTTGTATAACTTAATCCGTATCCAAAAGGAAATAGTACATTAACATCAGCCGTATCATAATAACGATAACCAATATATATACCTTCCCTATACTCTACGCTAACCTCTTTACCTGGAAAGTTATAAAAGGATGGTGTGTCCTCATAACGAATTGGGTAAGTTTCTGCTAATTTTCCAGATGGATTAACATCGCCTGATAATATTCTAAGTATAGCTCTAGAGCCAGCCTGTCCACCAAGGTATCCATGAAGCACAGCCTTAGCCTTATTTATCCAAGGCATTTCCACCGCAGAGCCACAGGATAAAATTGCTATAATATTTGAGTTAACTGTATATAATGCATTCAAAAGATCTATCTGATTTTCAGGAATGCTCATACTTTGTCTATCCAAACCATCAGCTTCAGTAACTTCATCTAATCCTATATATAAAAGAATAACATCTGCTTTTCTTGCAAGCTCGCATGCCTTCTCTATTTTTTTCTTATTTTTCTTACCGTAACGTTCAAAACCAGGTTCATATCCAATACTTACTATTCCTGACTCATTGAAACAATCCATTGTGTGATCTAGTATGGTCGGATTTACTATAGAGGAACCAGCCCCTTGATAACGAGCATTTTTTGCAAATTCACCAATTACGGCAACCTTTTTACCGTATTTAAGAGGTAGTATATTCTCATCATTTTTAAGCAACACTATAGACTCTTCTGCAACCTTTTGTGCTACTCTATGATGTTTATCCACATCAAATTCTATATGTGGTCTCTTGTAAACCTCCTCAGTGGTAAAGATAAGTTCAAGCAATCTATCAACACACTGATCCAATACTTCTTCTTTAATTTTTCCACCTTTTATTGCCTGAATTATTTCTTCATTTGTCTCACCTGCTGTTGTAGGCATCTCTAACTCATTACCAGCAATTAACCCTGATATACGGTCATTACTTCCGCCCCAATCAGTTATTACACAGCCTTTGTAATTCCATTCTCCACGTAGGATATCCTTCATAAGATGTATGTTTTCATTTGTATAAGTACCATTTAATTTATTGTAAGATGACATTATAGTCTTGGTTCTACCTTCTTTAATCGCAATTTCAAATGCAGTTAGATATATTTCTCTAAGGGTTCTCTCATCAACTATAGTATCAATAGCCATACGTCTCTCTTCTTGATTGTTAACACAAAAATGCTTAACACAGGCAGAGATCCCCTGAGATTGGATTCCTCTTATATAACCTGCTGCCATTTTACCTGCAAGATATGGATCTTCACTAAAATACTGAAAGTTTCTACCGCATAGAGGATTTCTTTTCATATTGACTCCTGGTCCTAGCAGTACATTAACTTTTTGAGAAATGGCTTCTTCACCTAGATATTCTCCAACTCTTTCTCCTAATTCATCATTCCAACTATTTGCTACAGTTGCAGCGGTTGGAAAGCACGTCGCTGGAATCCCCACATTAAGTCCTAAATGATCTGCAGCTACTGCTTGTTTTCTAATACCATGAGGTCCGTCAGCAAGAAACATACTATTAATTCCAAGACGCTCTATCTCTTGAGTCTGCCAAAAATCTTTTCCTGACATTAAAGACGCTTTTTCTTCTAAAGTCATTTTCTCAATCAATTCTCTATACTTCATCTTCTATTCCTCTTTTAGCATTTACAGCCAAAAACAACAACTGCTGAAATGCCTAACTCAATTTTGAAATCTAATTATTGTCTAATATGTGTTCTTATTTATGACAGATCTTATAAACTGAATATCAATTTACTTTAAAAAGTTTCTTATAAAAGAGGCTTTTTAAAGCAAATTATACCATTTAGAATCATTATAATTTAAAACAACTACATCATCAAGTATCAACCCTAAAAGAAAAAAATGTCATTGCCATTTGTATTAATCTATTAATCTTTAATGTGATATTAATAGATTTTGTTACAACTTTAGTTCGAATGTAAAAAAATTTAAAACTATCTTTTTCCTTAAACTCAAAGTAAAGATCTTACTATACCTATTTATAAATAGTAGTTTTTATGAAAAACAGCTTCAAGTTATACCTGAAACTGTTTTTCATATTTATTTAGATAAAAACTTATGGTGCTGTTAAAGCACCGTGTTGAACATAGACAAACTTTCATATTATATCGGGTTGCAATAGATATTTTGGAACTACATCTATAATTTTATCAAGCAAAGGGGATCGCATTAATATAGCTTTTAAGTATTATTACGTTAAAGCTACCTTGTACCCACAACTTTCTCTTCAGTATCATCCTTAAATATTATCTTGAATATAGGGAAGAATACCCAGAAGGAAATAGCACAATTTATAATCATTGTTATGAAATCTGCTATGGTTTCACCAACTGATCCCATTCCAAATGTATTCATCAACAAATTGTATATTGGAGCTTTATAAAGTCCTTGGAGTGCAGCTGCACCTATTGATATAACAATATATGCTACTACATACCAAAATGCAGATTTCCAAATATTATTATTGGATTTGAAGGTTATATTTCTTTGTGCAAAAAAGTTAATGACTTGCGCGATTGCCATAGTTATTTGAACTGCAAGGAAATAAGCTAGTCCTCCGCCACCGCCTGATGAAATTGCACCTGCTGCATAGTTAAATACATAATAAACACTTCCATCAAAATTATGTCCAACTTGAAGCACTTGAAAATTGGAATCTACAAGTGAAGTAAGTCCAAATATCTCCTTAAATAAAGGCATTAATATCATTTGCAGAACTGTTATACCGTTGCTTAGCATAAAGAATACTAAGAATTGAGCTGTGCCAGGATGTTTTTCCTTATACTTTGTCCATAAGTCTATTACACCTGAAAATATACTTTTATTCTTTACTTTACTGTTGCTCATTTTAACTCTCCTTTATAACCTTTGCTATTGTCTCATCACTTCTAATGCCTTTAATAAGCTTGCTTCTTTCCTTTAATAAATGGCTTAACCCCTTAAAGAAATGTCCATTTGCAATCATTAATATCCCATCTACCATAGGCATATTAACAACACCACCTGTCATCCTTGCTATACCTCTAAATGGCATATGGTATATAGACATCATGATTACATTAGCTGTCATTCTTTTGCCTATTTTTCTTAAAAACCAATATGCAAAAGTAATCATATGGAATGCAAATCTCGCAAACCATCCTTTGGCATACTGACATTGTGCAATAGTATCGTTGTATCCAATAGGTTTCTTTCTATCCCACGTTGATACAGGAACTTTACGTCCAATTAAAGTTTCAAACTCCTCTTTACCAACATTGTTCGCTTTTCCTGAATAATATGATGGAAGTAACTCTTTGTTATATGGAAGCGGTGCTCCAGTGCCCTCAATAAAAATACTGTCTATCAGTCTTATATCATCACTTGATGCACCAATCAATATTTTATAATCTGACTGTTCTACTTCCCATTTATTTGTTTTCACATTAAAATATCTGAAGGTCTTGTCATCAAAAGGTATTGTCACAGTTTTTGTTTCACCTGGGTCTATAAATACTTTTGCAAATCCCTTTAGTTCTTTTTTAGGTCTAAATATTTCCTTAGATCTGCATCCTACATATAATTGAGCAACTTCCATTCCAGGAACAGTTCCAGTGTTTCTTATCTTAAAAGTAACCTTATCTTTATTAACTTTAATATCTGAATATTCGAAGGTTGTATAACTTAGTCCATATCCGAAAGGGAAAAGAACATCTATATTAGCTGTATCGTAGTATCGATATCCTATATAGACAGCTTCCCTATACTCTACGCTTACTTCCTTTCCCGGAAAATTATCAAAGGAAGGAGTATCTTCATAATGTAATGGATATGTCTCAGCTAATTTTCCTGAAGGATTTACCTCACCTGACAGAACTCTAAGCATTGCACTTGAACCTGCTTGGCCACCTAAATAACCATGCAATACTGCCTTTACTTTTTTTATCCATGGCATTTCTATAGCAGAACCACAGGATAATATCACAACGATATTTTGATTAACTTCATATAAAGCATTCAATAGATCTATCTGATTATCTGGAATCTTCATGTCTTGTCTATCTAGTCCCTCAGCTTCAGTAGCCTCATCTAAACCAATATATAAAAGGATGACATCTGCTTTTTTAGCAAGTTCACATGCCTTCTCTATTTTTTTCTTACTCTTTTTCCCATAACGTTCAAAACCTGATTCATATCCAACACTTATAAATTCTGATTCCTTAAAGCAATCCAATGAATTATGCAACATAGTAGGATTCACGATAGATGAACCTGCACCTTGATATCGTGGTTTTTCCGCAAAGTCCCCTATTATAGCAACTTGCGTTCCTTTTTTTAGAGGTAATATGTTTTCATCATTTTTTAGAAGGACTATTGATTCTTCTGCAACTTTTTGAGCTATCCTATGATGTTTTTCTTTACTAAACTCACTACTAGATTCCTTATATATTTCCTCTGTAGTAAAAATAAGATCAAGTAATCTATCTACACATTGATCTAATACTTCCTCTTTCATTCTTCCACTTTTAATTGCCTGAATTATTTCTTCATTAGTCTCACCTGCAGTTGTAGGCATCTCCAACTCATTACCAGCTATTAATCCCGCTACACGATCGTTGCTTCCGCCCCAATCTGTAATCACTACTCCATTAAAGCCCCACTCTCCACGAAGTATGTCATACATAAGATGGACATTTTCATTTGTATAGGTACCATTTAGCAGATTATAGGAGGACATTATAGATTTGGTCTTACCTTCTTTAACTGCAATTTCAAATGCAGTTAAATATACTTCTCTAAGGGTCCTTTCATCTACAACAGTATCAATTGCCATACGTCTTTCTTCCTGATTATTTACACAAAAATGCTTAACGCAGGCTGAAATTCCTTGAGATTGAATTCCTCTTATGTATCCTGCTGCTATCTTACCAGCAAGATATGGATCTTCACTAAAATACTCAAAATTTCTTCCACATAAAGGATTCCTCTTCATATTAATCCCTGGCCCCAAAAGTACATTAACTTTTTGTGCAACCGCTTCTCTACCAAGATACTCTCCAATCTCTTCTCCTAAAGCTTCATTCCAACTATTTGCTACCGTTGCTGAAGTTGGAAAGCAAGTTGCTGGAATACTTGGATTAAGCCCAAGATGATCTGCAGCTGCAGCTTGTTTTCTAATACCATGTGGACCATCAGACAGAAACATGCTACCTATGTTTAAACGTGCAATATCCATGGATTGCCAAAAATCCTTGCCGGATGTTAGTGATGCTTTTTCTTCTAAAGTCATGCGACTTATTATTTCTGCATATTTCATATCTCACCTCTATATATTGATGTACCACTTCATTATAAAATTTATATTTTGGATTGAAGTGTTTCATCTTTAATATAGATGAACCACTTCATACTTAAATCTATATTTTCAAATTCTCCTCTCAGAACCCAGAAGAGTTTTGAAAATAGATTTCGGATTGAAGTGTTTCATCTTTAGCCGAGACTGCCTTAAGGCAGTCTGGCTGTTTAATTTTTTTATATCAGGAATTTATAAAATTCTAAACTGCAACTTCTTCTTTCTTATTGCTTTTCTTGAAGCTAACAACTAAACCTGCTAATATTGCTAAAACAAGTACAACATCAACACCAATAGTTATCTTAACCCATGTTGGAGTATCTGTGCTTAAACCAGCTGTAATAGCTCCACTATTTGCAACAGTATATAACATATTGTGAGAAGCTTCTCTTAGTGACCATAAAGTATCATTACTCTTAGTATTAGCAGAAGGTACTCCCATTGGTGCTACACCAGTAAGGTAAGTATCATTACCTGCACGAATACCAAGTTCAAACACCATGTATGGATATGAGCTTATGCCTCCCCCATTCATATAGAAGTCAGTGTCTATCATACCTTTAAAGCCCCATTCATTACGAAGAATCTGTTTAATCAGACCTGAACTTGCACCAGCCCAAGTATTACCTACACTGTTGAAAGAAGACATAACTGCTTTAGCTCCACCTTCTTTAACTGCAAATTCAAAAGGCTTTAAGTAAATTTCACGAATAGTTTGTTCATTAGCCCAAGTTAATACGCCGAAAGTACGGTTAGTTTCTTGATCATTTAAAGCAAAATGCTTCATATAAACATATCCGCCCTTACTTTGATATCCCTTAGTAACAGCTGCTGCCATCTTACCAGCAACAAGTCCATCTTCAGAATAATACTCAAAGTTTCTTCCACCAAATGCTGTACGGTGAGTGTTCATAGCAGGTGCGTACCAACCAGTAACGCCATAACTATTAGCCTCAGCCCCAATACATTGTCCCATAGACTCTGCAAGCTTAACATTCCATGTAGAAGCTACTAAAACTTCTGAAGGGAATGAAATACCAGATACCTTTGTCTTAGCAATAAATGAGCTAATAGCTGAAGGTCCATCATAATCAAGAGTTGCAGGCTTACCAACTGAAGTAAGTTCTACTGTCTTATATCCTCCATGTACTACTAAATTAACCATATCGTCAACAGATAGTTGATCAAGTAGAGCATCCCAGCTCTTGTCATTAATATCAACACCAACATAATCTTTTAGCTTCTTGCCATTTTTTGCATCAGTAGTAGGCGCTGAAGTCTTTGTATCAGCAGGTACATCATATCTCTTACTATTAACAAATTTAACAAAACTTGAATCCACTAAAGCACCTTTTACTTTAGATGTAGTCTTACCATCTGCTGATTTAATAGTGTAAGTTTGATTCTTGTCAATATCCTTAAGATTTGCAAAGCCATTTGTTCTTGAAAGATATGTTGTTATACTTCCTTCCCCTGTAACATTGCTATCTAATTGATTTACAGCTGTTTGCTTATCAGTAGAACGAGCTGTAGAATCATAAACAACTTGAGAAAGATTCTTTGAAGCAACATTAGCTATCTTTTCATGAGAGTTATTCATAAGCATAAGCTTGTATTCACCTTGTTCAAGAACATATCCACCTTTTGCAGTGTAAGCTTTATTAGAATCATATGACGCCATATCTTCTACTTTAAATGAAAGTGTAACAGTCTCTGATTCTCCTGCCTTTATTTCACTTGTTTTTGCAAAAGCACCAAGGACAATTGAAGATTTCTCTAACTTTCCAGTATAAGGTGCAGAGTAGTATAATTCTACTACATCTTTTCCAGCAACTGATCCAGTGTTTGTTACTTTTACCTTGACAGATATATCTTTATCATTCCATGATAAACTGTCTGGAACTACTTCTTGCTTAAAGTTTGTGTAGCTCAAACCATATCCAAATGGATACATTACCTTTTCGTCGTAGTTTATTGCGCCTTCTGATGCAGCAGTTTCATAGTATCTGTAGCCTACGTATACACCTTCTGCATAGTCAACATAATTTAGTCCAACTTTACCTGAATCAAATGCTTGTGAGTATGAACCATCTGCATTTTTAACAACATAATCGTAGTTTCCAAAGTTCTTCATTGAAGGTGTGTCTAAAAGATCTGTTGCATAAACGTCTACAGTTCTACCAGATGGATTAACTGTACCTGCAATAACTTTTCCAAGAGAGTTAAATCCGTTTTGTCCTGGACCTCCGATATTTAATACACTTTTAATTTGGCTGTAATTTTTAACCCAGCTGAGTTCAAAAGTATTACTGCTGTTAACAACAAGAATTACTTTATTAAAATTCTTTGTAACGGCTTCTACCATACCTTTTTCTCTATTACTTAGTTCAAGATAATGCTTGCTTGCATCAATATCATCCTTATTACCAAATCTTTGACCTGTTGGTCCTTGTTGGCCGCCTTTTTCATTAAAAGTATCAGCACCGTCTAAGCTAGTTGGAAGATCTGCCCCTTCTCCACCTGAGCGTGCAATAAATATAATTGCAGTGTCAGAGAAATCCTTAGCTTGCTTCATTCTATCTGTTGTATAAAATGATGTTTCTGGCTCAGGAATAGTCCAGTCTTGTCCATTCATACCTACTATTGGTCTTTGCATTTTTAATGCAAGATAATCATTATATAGAGTATCGTTTACTTGGAAGCCAGCAGCTTCTAGCCCTGCTTTTGGTGTAACTGCAGTAGATGTATCTGTTGAACCAGAACCAGTACCACCATAGATAGGATTTGTAAAGCTCCATCCAAAAACGTTTACTTTAGTCTTATTCGTAGTTGTTGTCTTTAAAGGAAGTGTCTTATCCTTGTTTTGAAGAAGAACTACTCCTTCATCTGCGATCTGCTCCACAAGTGTTTTTGATTTGTCACGTGCTGCAACAGATTCTTTGCTAGTAGTGTTCATTGTAGTAAAATAAGATGTAATAATTTCTCTAAATTGATATAATGCAATATTTACCCCGAATATAATTACAAGTAACCCTGCCAATATAGCTCTCGTTATTATACGAGATTTTTTCTTACTCATTTTTTTCTTTCCCATACCTTCTATTCCCCCTAATTATAAGATTAATGATGCAAAAAAACTTTACCTCCCATTAACTTAATCACGCGTTTTCTTCCCCCCCATATTTTTTACTAATCTCATATGATCCCTTACAAATCGCTACTTTGTAAAGCTTATCACCCTTACAAAATTAAATTTAGCACATTATGGTATCAACCTCAATCAACCAAAAGTTAGGTATGTTAACTTTTAGTTGAGCATAGAAAAAGTCGCTTTGATGGCGCACTCGCACATCAAAACGACTTGTTTCTTTCCTTGCTATATTGTTTTATGTAACTTCGAAACAGGGTTACTGTCTTAGACTGTATGTCCCTTTTCCTAGTAATCATATAAATATTTTGAGGTATTTTCTCTTTTAACCTTATTACTTTAAGTTTATCATTTTTAACTGCGTCTTCGATAAAGTCAACTGAAACTGCCACATAGCCATTGGCTTCGCATAATATATGCGCAGCTAATATATTTCCCATTTCATGCTTAACGTAAGGCGCAAATCCATATTCTAGACACTTATCAACTAAACTATGTTGTTTACCTGATTCTATAGACTTTAATACCAAAGGCATATTTTCCAATTCTAATATAGAAATTTCGTTTTTTACTGCCAATGGATGTTTTTTAGAAACTACTATTACTACTTCACCTGGAACAACCAGCTCATACTCACAATTTTCAATGTCCTCATGTCCAAGAACTAAGCCAACATCAGCCTGCTCTTCAAACAATTTATCAATAGGATATTCATCTGGAAATTCTCTTAATTTCATTTTTATGCTTGGATAAACACTAGAAAAACCAAATAACATGTCAGGAGGAACTGCAGATGTTGTTGCATATGTAACAACAACATTCAATAAAATATTTTTTCTACCGTTTATTATACTAATTTCTTTTTTTATGTCTTCCATCAGATAACAGATATGTTTAGCTCGAGCATATAACAATTCACCACATTCTGTAGCTTCCATTCCACGTGATCCTCTACAGAATAACTCAGCTTCCAAGTCCATTTCTAGCTGTTTTATTGTCTTACTTAATCCTTGAGGAGTAATAAATAAATCTTTGGCTGCCAAAGAAACACTTTTCTTCTCGTAAACTTTGATGAAATATTGTAACGCCTCTGTGTTCATACTTTTTCCTTTATACGCGTGTTAAGGGTTGAGATAGTTGATGTAAGTATAACATAAGGCATATGATTTTACAACATATGCCATGCTAATTGATACCAGCTTAATCTCTTTAATAGTCGTTACATTATTCTATAATTTTATTTACTCTCCATAATAGCTACTGCTGCAGCTCCTATTATTCCTGCTCTTGTTTTAAGTGCTGCTGGTACAACTTCACAGCTTTCACTTAAGACTTTAAAACACCTTTCCTTTACTACTTGCTTTACTTTATCAAACAGTATGTAGCTAAATCTTATGATATTTATATTGCGGTCTACCTACCTTACCGTATTCCACTAACTTCTCTATCTTATTATCTTTCTCCATATACTCAAGATATCTCCTAACAGTCACTCTTGCTATCCCTAGTTTCTCTGCGAGTTCTTCTGCTGTAACATCATCATAATTACTTTTTTCTATTTCATCCCATATTGCTCTATAAGTATATTTATTGAGTCCCTTTGCAAAATCATCTTCATTTTGAGAAACATTTGAACTAGCTATTAGCTTATCTAAATCTTTTTGTTCAATCTCATCATTTTTCTTGAACTTATAATACCTGCTCTTAAATTGTATAAGTGATTCCTTAAATCTTTCAAAGCTAAAAGGCTTTATGAGATAATCTACAACTCCATATCTGAAAGCATCCTGTATCCTTTCAATTGATTTATCTGCCGTAATCAAAATAACATCTATATCTATCTCTTCGCCTCTTATCCACTTCAAGAAATCAAGTCCATTTTCTTTAGGAAGATATACGTCCAGCAATATTAAATCTGGCTTCTTATGAGCTATATATTTTTTAGCCTCCTCAAGATTAGAAACTGCTTTATACAAATTAAAGCCTTCTATTCTTTTTAAAAACTTAGAATTTATTTCCCTAACCATCGGATCATCTTCAACAATCATTACCTCAATCAAGATTTCCACTCCTTGCCATAGGTATAGTTATATTCCAACTAACTCCATCCTCTACATTAAAGGTTATAACTCCGTTGTATTCATCAACTATTTTCTTTACAATAAACATGCCATGACCACGCTGTCCGTCCTTTGTTGAGAAACCTTGTTCATATATTTTTTCTCTATATTCTACTGGAATTCCTCCACCATTATCTTTAACTATTATATTTAGAAATCTTTCATTCTCAACTATTTTCACATATATTAATCCTGTACCATCATTTTTAACTTCATCTAAAGAATTTTCTATTAGGTTTCCTACAATAGATACAACTTCTTCAGAGGTCATGTGACTCGGCAGTTTTATAAGTTTTGAATCTTCATCAATTTTAAGTTTAACCCTGCTCTCCTCTGCCTTATTATACTTTGATAGTAATAGTGCTGATAAGGATGCATTTTTTATTTTCTCAGTTAATATATTACTTATATTACTTCTCACTTTAGCTATATCTGATATAAACTGAAGTGCTTCATCGTACTCTTCCAGCTGTATCAGTCCTGAAATTGTATGAAGCCTGTTCATAAATTCATGGTTTTGAGCTCTTAAGGACCAAGCCATTTTTTTAACCCCTGTAAGCTCTTCGGCAATTTTAGTTACCTCTGTTTTATCTCTAAAACTTGCAATAACACCTACAACCTTTCCCCTATTCGTTATAGGAATTCTATTAGTCATTATTATAGTATTATTTATTCTCTGCTCTTCTTCAAACTCAGATTTGCCAGTTTCTAATACAGTAATCATTCTAGTATTAGGAATAACTTCTTCTATATTTTTACCTATAATATCATCCTTATTTATTTTATCTTCAAAATGCAATATACTCAAAGCTGAATCATTTATAAGAGTAATCCTGCCTAGTTGATCAATAGCTACTAACCCTTCGTGAATTGCATCAATTATTCCCATTTTTTCATTATAAAGCTTTGTTATTTCCTCAGGTTCCAGCCCAAGTAAAGTCTTCTTTATGCTATTTGCAAGTAAAAATGCCCCTACTATTCCTGCTGTAAGTCCTCCAAACGTAATTAAAACTATATATATAATTGCAGTATGCTTAGCAGTTTCAATACTGTGAGTAAGAGTACCCACAGAAACAAATCCTATCTCTTGTTTACTTACAGGGTCATATATTGGAGCAAATGCTCTTAAGGCTTTTCCAAGTGTTCCTGTCGCTTCAGATATATAAGTTTCTCCTTTATGTGCTACCCTTTCTTCATCTCCTCCTACAAACTTTTTCCCAATCATATCAGGATTTGGATGAGAATATCTAATACCATCAATATCTACAACAATTATATACTCAATCTGATCTAAGTTTTTTAATTGCATATTAACGTATGGTCCGATCTTTTTGTTTGGATCTTTAATCTTTAATGAATCTACTATTTCGCTTGAATGTGCTACCATCTCAGCAACATTCATAATATTAGTTCTTGCCTTACTTTCAATATTCCCTGTCATCCATGAGGCTACAAAAAATATAATAATGGATATAGAAACACACACCACTGTAATAACTAATAAAGTAATCTTTGTCTGTAGTTTCATTGTTCTTTTCATATATAATCACCTAACCTAAAAATACTTAATTTAGTTATACATTACTTGCTAACAAGTCCATAAAAATAGACTATTAATTCTTCATTGTTTATTTTTATAAATACACTTCAATACATATATTCTACTTTAATGTGTAAATTATTAAAAAAGCTGATCTTAATTATACTGAGAAACTCACATAATATAAACTCAATTATAGCTTTTACACATACATCCAAAATAATCTCACTATAATTGCAAAATTAAAAGCGCAGAATCATAAAAGAACATTTATAACCTAGAAGAATTAACATAGGAATAACTACTTTGCTCCTATTATATAATACTTCTCTAATTATTGTCTTCCACTCTTCTGCACTTAATTTAATATTAGTCCAAAATGTCCAATTTATTCTATTTAACCTTAAAAACTTACCGAGTTATCTATATTATATATTTGTGGGTATATATTTTTATTTGTGGATTTTTTATACTACTGTTGAAATTAAGGTCCTTTTAGGGAGTGTAGGGTTAGGGTATACCTTAATTTCAACTCAATATTTTATCAGATTTAAGTTTTTTAAATTTACATTTACTATTATCCCGTGGCAACTTCGTTATTCATATTTTTCAGTTTCTTATTTCCAAGAACTTTAAATACATAAGATACAATGAAAGGACAAACTATAGCTGAAACTACACATGCTGCAGCAACTTGAGCTGTAGCTACTGTTGCAATTGCAGCTAAAGTTGGATCTGCTGCGGCAACAGCTGCAGGAGTTGCAACTGCATTTCCTGCTGTTGATCCTGTGGCAAGTCCAATTATAGGCTCTTCCTTAAATAATTTTAGAAGAACATAAGCACCTATTCCAGTAAATGCTGCTACAATACCTAATATTATTCCAGGGCCTCCTGCCTTCACAATAGTTTCAAGATTCATTCCTGCACCTAATGGGAATGAGAAGAATGGGATTAATAATAACTTACTGCTTCCAAGGAATTTTCTCATTTCAGAATCAATATTTCCTAAAATCATTCCGATTGCTATTGGTATTAATACTGCTAAAAGTGCTTTAAAAGGAATTTGAGCAAGTCCTGATGCACCTAATGCAACAAGAGTAAAGAATGGACCATCTTTTAAGGATAATAAAGCATAGGCACCTACATCAGTTTCATCTCCATATTGTGAAGCAAGTGATGCGTATAATCCACCATTACAATTTGTTAATGCTGCAAGAATTGCGAGTGGTGATAAGCCGAGTACACCAGCCGTTCCAAAAACTTTTCCTACGAATATACCTATTCCAGCACCTACTATGAATTTTCCTGTTATCAGCAATGCACCTTTTTTCAATGCTTTTGGTGCTAATTTAAAATTGATTTGTGAACCAATCAAAAACATAAAACAAGCAAGTATTGTTGATGATGCTGCTGGACCAAATAATGCTGTTGTAAATCCACCAATCTTCAAGAACTGTGGAAAAAACGTATTAACTAATACACCAAGAAATAATGGAACTACCATCATACCACCTGGTATTTTATCAAGGGTCTTCTTAATTGGAATTTGCATTTTTATACCTCCGTTTATTTTTTATATTTGTTCAAGATTTTTAAAAATTATTCTATTCCTACAGGAGATTCTATACTCTTGCTACTCCGCTTTCTCTTGCTGCCTTCTTTATTGCTTCAGCTACGTTAGCTGCAACAGTTCTGTCCAACGCATTTGGAATTACATTATTCTCATTTAAATCTTCATCTTTTATCATAGAAGCTATGGCATAAGCTGCTGCTATTTTCATCTCTTCATTGATTTCTTTTGCTCTAACATCCAATGCACCTCTGAATATTCCTGGGAAAGCTAGCACATTGTTAACTTGATTAGGAAAATCCGATCTACCTGTCCCTATAACCCTTGCACCTGCCGCCTTAGCTTCATCAGGCATTATTTCAGGAGTTGGATTTGCCATTGCAAATAGTATAGAATCTTTATTCATTGCTCTTACCATATCTTGACTTACTATACCTGGTGCAGAAACCCCTACAAATACATCAGCACCTACTAATGCATCAGCTAAAGTTCCTTTAATGTTATCTGGATTAGTTACTTTTGCAAGTTCTTTTTTAGCATCATCTACATTTTCTATTCCTCTATATAGGATACCAACCTTATCACAAGCGATTAGATTCTTCACACCTAAAGAAAGTAATAGCTTAGCTATAGCAGTTCCTGCAGCTCCAGCTCCATTTACAACAACCTTTATGTCTTCTATTTTTTTATCAACTACCTTCAAAGCATTTATCACACCAGCAAGAACAACTATGGCAGTACCATGTTGGTCATCATGAAATACTGGTATATCTAGTTCTTTCTTCAATCTTTCTTCAACTTCAAAGCATCTTGGTGCTCCTATGTCTTCTAGATTTATTCCACCGAAACCTGGTGCTATAAGCTTCACAGTTTTTACTATTTCATCTACATTCTTTGTATCTAAACATATTGGGAACGCATCAACATCTGCAAATGCTTTAAATAAAATTGCTTTACCTTCCATAACCGGTAGCCCTGCCTTTGGACCTATATCTCCAAGTCCTAGTACTGCTGTTCCATCTGTTACTACTGCAACTAGATTTCCTTTCGAAGTATATTTGTAGACGTTTTCTTCGTTCTCATGAATTTTCCTACATGGTTCTGCAACTCCAGGAGTGTAAGCTAAACTTAAATCCTCTCTTGTTTCAATTGCTACTTTTGATACTACCTCTATTTTTCCTATATTCTTTTCATGTAATTTTAAACTTTCTTCAAAATAATTCATCTTCTCTACCTGCCCTTCATTTTTATATCAAAACTCTGTAATCGTTTGCCATGAATACATAATAACATCGTGTTTGAAACATTAAAATATTATAAACTTTAAAAACAAATTGTGGTCATAAAGAATACTTTGTTATATATTTAACGTACTATTTCCTGATAAATCTCATCAAAATAACCGCCTTTAGCAGTCTTTTTGTAGATAACACTTAAAGTTTTTATGCGTTTGTAGATCCTCTTAAATCGCTGACATACACATTAAAAGAGCGCTTGATCTTTAACTATCAAGCGCTCTTTTATTAGCTTTAATAAATATATTCAATTTAATTATCATTTCTTTTATATATCACTTCTTTCTCATTTAGATTTATATATTGTAACCTTCAACGTTACTTTCTAGTACAGATGATATTCTAACTAGTTTCTTTGCTGTTATGGACATTTCACTTGTTATTGCTGCTTGCTCTTCTGTAGATGCTGTTACTTCTTCAGAAAGAGCTGCAATTTCTTGAGATTTAGCTGCTATACCTTCTACAGTATGTAATATTGTATTACTTGCCTTAGTTGTTTCTTGAAGAACTCCATGAACATCATTTATTTCTTTTGGAATGTCGTTTACTCTTGTGATAACTTCTTTAAAAGAACCAATGGTGTTATTTATATCGCTTCTGCTTTCTTCTACTATCTTAGTTACAAACTCTGTAGTATCATAAACCTCGTGAGTTGCTTGCATTATAGTGTTTACTAATTGAGTTATTCCCTTTGAAGATTTTAATACCTCTTCTGCTAATTTTCTTATTTCATGTGCTACAACTGAAAAACCTTTCCCAGCTTCACCAGCTCTGGCTGCCTCTATAGATGCATTTAATGCTAAGAGATTTGTTTGTGAAGCTACTCCATTTATAACATCAACTATTGAGTTAATCTGACTTATTGTTTCATCTAAATTTTCGACTTTAGTCTTAGCTAACTCAAAGGAATTCAACATTTCGTCTATACTACCAGATAGCTTGCCTATACTCTCTGTACCTTTGTTAGCATCTTCTCTTATGGCCTCGCCATCATTTGATAATAAAGTTAATCTATTATTCACATTGTTCAAATCTAGAGCAAACTTTTGCAAAAGGCTTACGGCTTCCTCTAGAGATTCTGCTTGCTTCATTCCCTCTTGGGATACACTTGTTACTGAAATAGCTATCTCTTCACTAGAAGCAGCTATTTGACCTCCGCCATTTGAAATACTTTTTGATATATTACTTAAACTTTCTGATATAACCCTAGTTTTTCTAACAAGTTCCTTCATATTATTTCTAGTTTTAGTACTTGCAGCTGCAAGCTTTCCTATCTCATCCTTACTTTTAATTTCATATTGTACTGTAAAGTCTCCATCCCCTGCTCTTTCAATAGCGTCTTTAACAATTTCTATTGGCTTTGCAATTCTTCTTCCAATAAATACTCCTGCAATAGCAGATAATGTTAAAACCAATATGGCACAAATTACACTTTCTATAATGGTACTTTTAATAGACTTTTGCATATTGTCAATAGATATTCCCACTGAAAGACTGTATACAACACTACTTCCATCTTTTATTGGAATTTCTACGTTGTATGCTGGAGTTCCCTTCCACTCAAACATATATGAACCTGTATTTCCTTTAAATACATTGTCTAATTCTGAGGAATCGATTTTTTCCCCAATAGAATCCTTTGAAGTTCCTGCTACAAGTGTTTTATCTGTTGATATTACACCTATATAACACAATTCCCCATCAGAGTATTTGTATGTTGAGTCTATTATACTTTGTATTGCATCTATATCTTTTATCCCTGCATTATCTATGCTTGCTCTTATATTATTCGCTAGGGTAAGTCCATCAGACTTCATTTGATTTTGTATCCCATTAATCATTTTATATGTAAGAAATGATGTACAAATAATTATTACTACTGCAGAAATTAAAACAAAATTGAAGATTAATTTTTTTCTTATAGAATTAAACATATTCTCCTCCTACACTCCACTGAATCTTTACTGTATATATTACAATTTTTTTACTGTACCCAAACTTATTTGTAGTGACTAATACTTAAGTTATACATACATTTCGTACGCGTACGAAACATATGTATAATAAACTTCCTTATAGTTAAATCTAATTCAATATATTAAATTTGTATTTAATATTTACTTATTAAACGCCTATAACTTCCTTAACTCCAGGAACCTCTTGCTTTAATCTTTCTTCAATTACCATCTTTATTGTCATCATAGCTCCAGGGCAATTTCCACAAGCACCTTGCATTTTTACGCTTACAACACCATCTTTGCTTACATTTACAAATTCAACATCTCCGCCATCCATTTGAAGCATTGGTCTTACTCTTTCTAGTGAATTAATTATTAATTCCTTCATATAAATCTTTCTCCTTTTTTTCGTACGCGTACGAATATTTTAATTAATAAAAAATGCCTCTAGAGCATTTTTATTATATTTTTAATTGCTTTATCTATATTATTCTCAAAGATTTTCCTTTGATCTACATCAAAATCACTTAATAGTAAATCTAAAAATTCTTTTTCTATAGCTTCAAGTCTATGTTTTATGCTTATAGCCTCAGGTGTTAAACTAATATATACACTTCTTTTATCTTCATTGCATATACATTTATTTACTAATCCTTGACTTTCGTATTTATTTATTATGTCAGACAAAGATGATTTAGATATTTTCCATATACTTGCTACTTCATTAAAAATCATTTTTGATCCATCATCAGGTAAAATACCAAATAATGCTGTGTGATTTTGTAATATAGGCAATCTCTCATCTTTTATTTTTTTTGTCAAAAACTTGTTGGATGCCTCATTAATTTTATTTATTTTACTAACGATGCATTTATTTTGCATTTTTACCACCTCATTCGTTCGGGTACGAATTAATTATAATATCATTATATAGTACTGTCAACATATTATTATTATATCCAAAAACTTATTTTATTAAGTAAAATAGCTGCTGAGCCCTCTTAAGTGACAAAAGAAAAACATAATAAAAGCTTTACAACTTCTTATAACTTAAAAACCATGAGAGAATGCAAGCAATTAAATGCAATAAAGAGATTCAATTTATCCTAAGGATTAAATCAATTAATATGAACGGATTTAATAATTTAATAAACTTGATAAACAGTAATAAATACCATATAATATTTTTAAAGAAAACTTTTAACACCGTATCAAGTTAATATAACTATCAATTATGTAAAATATTAAATTAATAATTTTAGTGGAGGATATCATGTGGACTAGAAAAGAATTAAAGGACAGAGCTAAGGCAATCTTAAGCAAAATATATTTAGGAGCACTTGGGGTTAGTATAGTAATAGCCTTGGCCGGAGGCAGTCCGAGCTGGAGTGGAAGCAGCTATCATTCAAGTAACACAAGAAATGATTTCTACTCAGGCATCAATAATGGTTTTTCAAATAATGTACCGAATAATTTTCATTCAACTATCTCTAATGTTTTTCCTATTCACTACCTGTTGCCATTTTTACTATTTGGACTTATAGCAGTATTAGGAGTAGCTGTTCTACGTATATTCCTTGGTTATTCTCTTGAGGTTGGCGGACGAAGATATTTTATTAAATCAGCCCAATATAAAAATAACAAAGGATGCTTTAGTTTTGGATTTAATGGATATAACTATGGTGGCATAGTAAAAACAATGTTAGTATCAAAAATCTTTATCTTCTTGTGGACTTTGTTATTAATAATCCCTGGTATAATAAAATCCTATGCATATAGCATGGTTCCATATATACTTGCTGATAACCCTAATATAGGAGTTAAGAAGGCAATTGCTTTAAGTAATGAAATGACCAGAGGTCATAAATTTGATATGTTCGTATTAGACTTATCCTTTATAGGTTGGTACCTCCTAGGTGCTTTAGCTTTCGGAATAGGTATAATTTTTGTACTTCCTTATCAAAATGCTACAGCTGCTGAATTATATTTAGTATTACGTAGAAATGCATTAAATAGTGGTTTTTGTACCTACGAAGACTTATTATTAGACAGAGCTGAACCATATGGTGCCGATAATATATGGTAATACAATAATTCATAAAGTATTTACAGTGAAAACCTTATTTATTTTAAAGGAGTGTATTTAGGAGAGCTACTAAGCTACTCCTATTACACTCCTTTTTATTTATATTTTAATACTATATCTATATTCATGCGTATCTTTTATTAATATTTTTGCTATTACTTACAATCAACTTTTTATATTCGCTATAATAAAAATTAATGTTGAATTTTAAGTGTAATTACTGAAAGTACTATTTACTATCTCTAATCTAACTATTTTTTCTGATCAAAAATGCATCTTCTACCATAAATTTTGTAACATTGATTACAAGAAACACATCTAGGTGCTTTGCAATCTCCACTTGCCCATTTATTTATAAGATCTGGTTCACTGATCATTGGACGACCTAATGCGAAGTACAGTATATTTGTACTATTCAGTATTTCATCCATAACTTCAATATGTCTGTTCCCACCAGTTAATATAACTGGAATATTTATTTCTTGAGCAAGCCGTGTGGCATGTTCTCTAAAGTATGATTCTCTATCTTTTGATATTGCTATTTTGGTTCTTGCTGGGCCTAATCCCTCTTTATTTACACTTAAATTTGATTCATCACCACCACTAACCTCTATTCCATCAATTCCTGCTTTCTCAAGAATTTTAGAAACTTCTATACTTTCCTCACTGGTTAGTCCATCTCTTGTAAAGTCCTCAGAATTAATCTTAATAAATATAGGAAACTCCTTTCCTACTACATCTCTAATTTCTTCAAATACTTCTAGAACAATTCTAGCTCTGTTTTTTATGCTACCACCATATTCATCTGTACGAACATTGTAATATGGATTTAAAAATTGGCTAAGCAAGTATCCATGTGCAGCATGAATTTCTACTCCATCAAAACCTGCTTGCTTAACTCTTGCTGCTGCTTTTCCATAGGATTTAACTAGATACCTTATATCCTCCTTACTCATTTCAACTGGTACAACCCCAGTTAACTCATTCTTAATATTAGAAGGCCCCCATATTATAGAACTTGGTGGAACTAAGTGGGTCATTGAACCTCCATATACAATTTGCATCACAATATTAGCTCCATTACTATGAACCATATTCGTTAGCTTTTGATATTCTTGTAAGAAACTATCATCATAAATTCCCATCATCCCTGGATTAGGTTGCTCATTCTTCTCAACAAATGCATAACCAGTAAATATTGTTCCTATTCCACCTCTCGCTAACTCTTCGTAAATATGAAATAATTCTTCTGTCATATGTCCATCTTCTGTGGCAAGGCCTTCCCATACAGCGGCTTTAAAGAACCTGTTTTTTAGTTTCATGTTTTTGATAGCTGTAGCTTCAAATAAATTCTTCATTATCTTCCCTCCAAATCTTGTACTTTTCATGAACCTATTGTATAATCAAACAAATTCAAAAGAAAGTATGCACTTTTTTGTTAGGTACTATCGAAAAGGAGAGTAATAAATGTTTGATAAAAATATTGTGGACATCGAACCATTTTCATATGCTTTGTCATTAATAGATGGCAAATGGAAAATGCATATTTTATTTTGGTTATGGAAAACAAATACCTTGAGATATGGAGAATTAAAAAGAGCTTTAGGTACTGTTACTCATAAGATGTTAAGTAACCAGTTAAAAGAATTAGAATCAGATGGTTTAATTATTAGGCAAGAATATCCTCAAATTCCACCAAAGGTAGAATATAGTTTATCTAACAAAGGCTTATCTCTAATGCCTGTTATGCAGGCACTTTGCAATTGGGGACACGAAAATATAGAAGATACACAACCATAAGTGCAAAAGATGAACCACTTCGATTCGAAATCTATTTTTAAAACTCTCATGAATTCTGGTGAAAAAATTTAAAAATATAAACTTTACTACGAAGTGGCTCATATACTTTTGTTTACTTTATGCGATTATTGTGCTCAACCTACTTAAATTATCCTCTAGTCTTTCCACCAGCAATATTATAAGTAACCCCATGTATATAGCTTGCCCTCTCTGATGCTAGATAGCAAACTAAATCTGCAACTTCTGATAATTTACCGGATCTTCCAAGTGGAGTAGTTGAAGTTTTGGCATATCCAGCTCGTAAATTATCTATTGTAATTCCTCTAGTATAAGATAGTGCAGTTTCATAATCTAAGGTTCTTAATCCAGTAGCTTCTAGTATCCCAGGTGCTACTCCAACAACTCTTATCCCTAACTTTCCTAGCTCCTTTGCCCATGATCTTGTGAAGGAATTTACGGCGTTCTTTGTAGCTGCATAAATGCTTTGACCTTCTGAGCCTTCAAGTCCACTTTCTGATGACATATTTATAATTACTCCTGATCCTTGTTGTAGCATTTCTCTAGCAGCTGCCTGTGCACAGAAAAACACTCCCTTAACGTTTACATTTACTATTTTATCAAAAACAGCTTCATCTAACTCGTACTTTCCATTAGCTTCTTTAGGATCTACTAATAATCTAGGTATATTTATCCCGGCATTATTTACTAGTATATCGATCTTCCCAAAGCTTTCTTTTGTATTTAAGATCATTGCTTTTACACTTTCAAAATCAGTTACATCTATTCTTTGATATAGTAACTTCCCGCTATTATCATTTAATTCAAATTCTGGTGCATTCACACTCATGTCACACACTACCACATTTGATCCGTTATTCAAAAATTCTTGTGCTACAGCTTTTCCAATCCCAGATGCTCCCCCTGTAACTATCACTGTTTTTTGTTCTATATTCAACCATGATTTTGGCATATTTATTCCCCCTATATTACGTCAGTATTACAAGTTTCATTGTTTTGCAGATTTACTAACCTTTTTTTAGTTTTCTCTCTACAATTTGCACTATAATTATATATTTATATCATTATTTAGCTGTCCAATTATAAAATTATATGAATCTTTGATTTTATATTTTAATGAAGTTTAAGCTACACATAATCTACTTGCAGTTCTTGCATAATGAGTTTTAATGCAAATCACTTTATCAATAATTGACTAATATCTTAAAACTTCTTATAATTTAAATAGATAATTAATTTCTGATTATTTTTATGATTGTACCAACGCCAATTGGTGCAATTTCTTTTTTTTCTAGATATAAAGTTCCACCTACCTTAGCTTCTGCTTCTCCTAGAAAGTTATAGGTTATATGGCCTAACTCATTTAAATTTGTATTTACCAATTCGCCTACTGCCTTTATTTTATATCCAATATCATTTAAATAAAGCATATCTTCTGGCTTGATTTCATCTATTAGATTATTTTCATAGTGGATAAAGCAGTATTCCTTCAAATCCTCTGGAGCATCTTCCTTAAAAGTTATAAACATATTTGCTTTAAGGAACTCTTGGGCCTTCTTACCTACATCTTCTATTCTTGTTCTATATATTACCTTCATAACCTTGTCCCTTTCTTACTTAATTCACTGTCATTGTTAACTATATAATCCAAAGCTCACAATCCATGCTATTACAACTGTTGGTGCACCTGTTAAGAATCTTGAATATAATACTGATGGAACACCTACCTGTACAGTATCTGCTTCAGCTTCTGCAAGTCCTAATCCAACTGGAATAAAATCTGCTGCTGCTTGTGCGTTTATTGCGAATAACGCAGGTAAAGCTAAATGTGGTGGTATACTTCCTTTTCCGATTTCAGTACCTATTAATACTCCAACTATCTGAGCAATAACAGCACCAGGCCCTAAGAATGGTGAAAGTAATGGAAATGAGCATATAAGAGATAACACTATTAATCCTCCAACATTACCAACTAGTGGTGTAAGTAGATGTGCTATCCAAGTACCAATTCCTGATTGATTTATAATACCTATTAGTACTGCAACGAATGCCATAAATGGTAATATTGTATGAATAACTGTATCAATAGTATCTCTTCCTGCTTGAAATAATGTACTACTTATATTTCCTAAAGCTATACCTATCTTTCCTACTATTCCACCGGTTTGTTGACTAATTTTCTTTTTTGTATCATAACCCATTGAATTTGCCTCCTTTATTCTAAATATTAAGTTTACTCAACTACTTGAACATCTTGTGGTCTTACTGCCGAAACATATATATCTTCTTTTATAAACATTGCCAAAGGGCCACTTCTACCTGTCTTCATAATATTTACTGTTGGAATCTTCTTCTGTGGATATATGCCACATCTTAATGTTCCTCCACAGTTAATTACGACACAAGCAATCTCATCATCTTTAACCCCTTTTGTAAATCCATCTACCAATTCACATCCTGTTAATTCTGCTATTTTCACAGCAGTTTCTGGCCTAGCTCCTCCAGTGATATAAACTACTTTGCTTCTTTTTTCTGTAGGTTGTATTACTAACGGGCCGCCCCATCCGCCAGATCCTTTACTTATCTTCACTTTTTTGTATTCCATATTGCTTCAACTCCTTTTCTTTTTTAATTCATTTTGATATTAATTACCTAGCTTTACTTCAGTACTTAATTTAACGCCTTGTTGTCTTTCTACATACGCAGTTGTAAAATCTGTTATCCAGCCTCTAAAGAAGTTGGTAACCATACCAACAAGTAGATATCTAATAGCTAAGTCTGTAGTTGAAAATCCTAATTTAGTAACACCTGCTGCAATTCCTAAGAATACAAATAGCTCTCCTGGGTTAATATGTGGAAATAAACCATTCATTGTGTGACAGGAAAAACTTGCTGCTGCATAATAGCTTGGTTTGTATTTTTCAGGCATAAATTTTCCTAAAGATAAAGTCATCGGATTGGCAAAAACAAATGTGCCTATTACTGGTAATATTAAATATCTTGTTACTGGGTTTTTAGAACATTTTGCTGCTAACCTCTCTATTTTTTCATCACCAATAAATTTTATTATTGCATTCATTGTTACAAGTAATGCTATTAATAATGGTACTATACCTGTTACAAAGGATACGAACTGGTTACCACCTGCTCTGAATAAATTCATGAAATTATCTGCGCCTTTTGCTAAAATCTCAAATATTTGTGACATAAATGAACCTCCTGATTTTTATATTTTAATGTTAACCAACCACTCCTGTATTCCCCTGACCTTCACTCACCTCCTTATTTTTAAACGCTTTATAATTCTTTACAGCATCTAAAATTGCTTTTTTGAGTGGTTTGTTAAAATCTCTTACATCGTTCTCATCGAGCTGCCCTATATTCTTGCCTTCCAATCCTTTAAACGCTTTAACTCTTGCAGCAACTGTTACACCTTGCATAATTCTTGACTCTTGAATTAGTCCATAATCATCTATTCTTATTAGCACTATGGCCCCAGATGTAAATCTTCCTTTCTTCCTTCCTATCGCTACCTTCCCCAACCTTCTAAGTTCCATATACTCTTTATTAAAATTTTTAATTTGTAATAATCCGAAGAGAAAATTTAATATCCAAACACTAATTCCTGCTACCATTAAAAAACGAACTGAATTCATTTGCTATCTCCTCCTAAAAACTTCTTCAAATTCATTGTAATTGTTAGTCTTAATCAGATTGTGAACTATCTTTTTGTTATTTGATAGGTTTATTATTTCCTCATAAGTCTTAACAATCATCTCTGTCCTATTTTTATCTTCTGTTGGTATTGCCATTAATATTATAAGTCCAACTTCTTTTCCATCTACTAGAATTAATCTATCTAATATACCATATGAAACTACAACTTCATTTACAATTTCATCTACTGCGTGTGGCAATGCTATATACCCGCCAAAGGCTGTTCCAGCTTTCTTTTCTCTTTCAATAACCCTCTTCTTAAAATCGTTAGATACTATACTTCTTTCTATTAATCTATCTAGCATAACTTGTATATTTTCTATTAACGTATTTTCTTTTAGGTAGAAAACAAGCTCTTTATCTAATATCCTGTCTAAGATATATCTTCCTTCATTAAAAGCCCCTTTATTACTTCTATATAAAAATACCTGACTTTCTATTTCCTCCTTTAGCTGGGCTTCATCAAAAATTGAGGTTATCTTCACTACAACCTTATCTGTTTGTATACTTAAATCTACAGTAGTAAAAATCATGTCATATTCCATTGCTATTTCTGATGAAAAGTCTCCGTCTGAGAATGAGTTAAATTCTATATTTTCACCTAACAGTTTTCTTAACTTTATAATCAATAGTTGAGCAGTACCAAACCCCGTACTACAGATAACTGCTGCTTTACTTATTTTGATAAACTTCTCATTAGCCTTCTCTATATAAGTACCAAAATGCAGTGCTAAATATCCTATCTCATCCTCTCCTACTTTAACCTCATATCTTTCTTCTATTACCATCACTGCTATCTTAGCAACCTCATAAGGAAGTTTGCATTTCTCTTTTATTTCATCTATCATTGGATTTTTATATTTTAAATTAAGCGCTAGCCTATTTAATGCATAGTGCAGATGATACTCCAATGCTTTAACCTGTTTTTCATCCTCTTCTAACCTTAAACCAGTAAATTCAGAAACTCGTTTAAATATCTCTTTTCTTAATTCTGTTATATTTTGTCCTACTGATGAAGTTATTAAGGAGTCATGATAAAGAGGAGCATTTCTCACTAGTAAGGGCATTACTATAAACGTTGTTTCTAAATCGTCAATTTTAGTATTTAAAGCTGCTTCAATTATGTTCTTTATGATTTCTCCAACAAAATACTCTTTAGATTCACTTATTATCTTGTATTGCTCCTTAACTAAACGTATCTTATTGTTATTATTTATTCTTAGCAGCATTACTACTATATATCTAACTAAATTATCTATTAACGCCTCAGTGAAACTGAACTTGATTTTTTTTAGATTGATTTTTATTTCATTTCTTATATTCAATATTTCTTCTTTAGATACAATGTTATTATTTTCCATTAAAATTATTGCATCCTCATATGACTTACATATATGTTCAAGTATTATTAGCCTTAAGTTAATTTCATCTCCTTCAATTTTAATCCCTGAGTTTGTTTTTCTTTTTAAAACTAACCCATATTTACTTAATTGCTTATCCACTTTCTTTAAGTCATTAACCAAGGTTGTCCTACCTACATTTATTTCTTCCGCTAGCTCATCAATCGTTACCATTTCATTAAGTGCAGCCAACCTATTAATCAGATATTCAATTCTTTCTTCAGGATTATTTAATTGAGAGAATTCTTGTTTTTTTCTTCTGTTTAAGTCTAATAACTCTTGAAACCTTTGTTGGTCTCTTATATTTAGCTTATATCTCGAGTTATCATCTTTTATTATCTCTACTACATTACTTGGAATATCATTCTGCAATTGTTTTAGATAGGTTCTAACACTTCTTGTACTTACATCTAGTTCTTCAGATAACTTTTCCAAAGCAATTCCTTTATTTTTAGCCAATATTTCAAGTATTGTAAATAACCTTCTTTCTAATAATACTGTAATCATTTTCATCCCCTCTTTTCACCTTACAAGTCTATATTAATACAATTATATCATCTATTTAATATATTATTTTTCATTGATGGTTTGAAAAAGTTTGTACTAAATTAATTGTAATATTTCTTCTAAAATAATAAAAAACCATCACTTTAAAAGTTATGGTTTTTCATTGCATAAATTCTTTTTATTTTTATAAATCATGAAAAATTGGTTTCATCTTCTCAAAGGTGCAAAATTGTTTGTATCCTAAACTTTTCAATTCTTCTCTTACAAGCTGAATATTATAACCAACATGTTCTTCTTTATGTGAGTCTGATCCTATAGTAATAATATTTCCACCTAACTCTCTATATAGCTTTAATATTTCTCTTGAAGGAGTTAAATCACATAACCCATATCTAAAACTTGAGGTATTAACCTCTATTCCTTTATCATTTGCTATTACATGTTTCAAAATTTCTATCACAATATTTTTTACTTTTTCAAAGGGATATTCTCCAATTTCGTCATATCTTTTAATCATATCCAGATGACCTAATATGCTATAGTCTTCATACTTCCTTATAACTTTTAGTATTTCTTCATAATACTTCTCGTTATATTCTTTTTGAGTTTTTCCCTTTTGAAAATCCTGAGTCCAAAATTCTTTATCATTTACCTGGTGACAAGAAAGTATAACAAAATCAAAATCATATTTATCAAAATCTTTTTGGCATTGATCAATTGTATGAACTTGCATTCCAAATTCAATGCCCAACTTTAAAGTAATTTCATTACTATATCTTTCCTTACACCTTTTGAACTCTTTTATATATTCTATATAATCACAGTTTAAATCCGTCTTTACTCCATAATCCACATGATCAGTAAAACATATCTCATCAAGACCCAAGGATATTGCTTGTTTAATCTCCTCTTCCATTGGATAAGTAGAGTCATCACTAAAACTTGTATGCATATGGTAATCCGCTAACATATGTAATCCTCCCCAAGTATATCTTTTTATATTGTAAAAATCCTTTAAATTTTGTCCACCTCTAAAACAGCTCTAATTTCACTTTCTCCTATCATAATAACATACATAATTCAATTATATCTTATAGATAAACTACTTCAATCCTTAAACTCCAAATAAAGATTTCTATGATTCTATGAATCTTTATTTGGATAAATTCTAATATGAAGTATTTTATTTAAATAAATGTTATGTGACCATAACGAAAAGAGTTTGACAACTTAAATTTCATAATTTTTTTGTCTATTATTGGTTAAAATAATTTAAGTCTAAATCGAGTTTCAAATTCTTAGAATAAAGGTGGATTACAAATGGACTTTTTATACAGCCAGGAATCACTTAGTGTTGTAGAGTGGATCTTACGTGCAATTATTGCTTTTTTCTTTTTGTTGGTTGTCGCTAGAACCTTAGGCCAGCGTGCTATTTCCCAGTTAAGACTCATTGATTTTGTTATTTCTCTAGTAATCGGAAATATTATTGCTCATCCATTATCCGATGAACACCTTGGACTTGAAGGTTCTATGATTACAACAATTGTATTGGTTTTACTTTATCTTGGTGGCATATTTAGTATGCTTGAATTTCCCTATATACGCAAACTTATAAACAGTCATCCAATCATAGTGGTTAAAGATGGTGAAATTTTTTATGAAGGCTTAAAAAAAGCGAGGATCTCTATTGATGTATTACTAGAAGAGTTACGAGAAGCAAAAGTAGAAGATGTGAAAAAGGTAGCTTTAGCAATTTGGGAGGCTAACGGCAAGTTTTCAGTTTTCCTAAATCCAAAATATGAACCTATTACACCTTTGCACTATCAGATAGAAACAGCCCCTTTTAATATGCCTAGATCTATTATTAAAGATGGAAAAATTGATTATAAGGAGCTTGCACATATACAAAAAGATGAGCACTGGTTAGTTTCTAGTTTAGAAAGCTCTTATCAAACTAAAGTAAAAAATGTTCTCCTTGCCACAGTTGATGATGAATACAATCTAAAAGTCTTTTTATATAAATAAACCCTTAATGATAAATATATCTATTTATCATTAAGGGTTTATTTTTAAGGATTACCAATTCTAAAACTAAAGATGTTTTCAAATTCTCACCTCAGAATCAAGAGGAGTTTTGAAAATAAATTTATGATTAAAGTGTTTCATCCTTATATATACTTCACATATCTCTTAATAACTTTCGCCATAGGTAATCCTAATGCCACTCCTATAACAATCTGTGCTACATTTCCAGGGATTGATCCTACCGGCGTAATCCAATTTCCATAAAGGACTCCTTCAGTAATATAATATCCAAAGATCATCCAAATACCAGATAATATCATTGCAACTGAATTTAAGATAAAGCTATCGCCAGATTTATTTTTACTCCAAGCAATAGTTCCAACCATATAACCCATTACTCCTCTTACTACAAAAGTAAATGGTGCCCATAGTGCCCATCCTGAAGATAAATCAAAAATAGCCATCCCAACAGCCCCTGCAATGGCACCTTTTTCTTTACCAAAAACAATTGCTGTAATAAATAGCATTACAGTTCCTAAATGAACTAATCCACCATTAGATAAGAACGGTAATCTAACGTTAATAAATGCTGTTGCTACAAATACTAGTGCGGTTAATAGTGCTGTTATAACCATATCCTTTGTTTTAAATCTACTTTTTCCTCTATTTACTTCCATTTCTTGCCCCACCTTTATTTATTTTTTTAAATTTAATTTTTTAAGTATTTATTAAATAGCCCCACTAAATCTTTTTCACTATTGAAGCCTAAATCTTTTAGCCCTTTATCTATTACATTTAATGCGTAAATAATTTTATCTTCACGAGCATTTTCTCCCATATGTCCTATTCTTAAAATTTCATTATCATATGGTTTCAAAGACGTAATAATTAAGGTATTATATTTCTTTAACATATGTTCTTTAAGCTGCAATGCACCTATACTATCTGGTATCTTAACAGCAGTAACTGTATTAGAATATCCACTTTCTAAAAATAATTCTAGTCCATATTCCTTTATGGCTTCTCTAGTTGCTACAGCAATCTTCTCATGTCTATCAAATACCTCTTGAATACCCTCATCTAAGATGTTGTCTGCTGCTTTACTTAGACCCATGATATCACTTATTGGCATCGTATATGGAAACCACTTATTTTCATAATAGTTTTCCCAAATAGTTAAATTACAATAAAATCCTACAATAGGAGTTTTTCTATTCTTCATTGCCAATTTAGCTTTTTCACTGATGCTCACCATCGTTAATCCTGCTGGGGCTGAAAAGGCTTTTTGTGACCCACCTAAAGCTATATCAACTCTCCACTCGTCTACTTTTATTTCTTCTCCAGCCATTGCTGAAACAGAATCAACAACGGTTAAAATCCCATACTCACTTAATATTGGGCATATCTTAGATAAATCATTTAAAACTCCTGTTGGCGTATCACAATGTACTATTGTTGCATACTTAAAGTTACGATCTTTTTCTAAAAATTCCTTTAACTTGTTTGCGTCTATATCCTTGTTATAATCGTCCGAAAAGTATACGCTCTCTCCACCATACATTTCAACGAAGTCTTTAAACCCTCTTCCATAAATACCGTTATCTAATACAAGAACTCTATCACCTGGCTCTGTAAGAGATGCACATGCTGCTTCTAGACCTAAAATCCCTTCCCCGCTCAATATGTAAACTGGACTTTCGGTTTTTATTATCTTACCTATCTTATCGCAAGTATTTTTATAGAATTCTATAAATTCTTTATCAACATCAGGGTTAGTGGTTTCCCTAGATCTTTCTATTCTCACGTTCTCTTTTACACTAGTAGGTCCTGGCGCATAGACAAATTTATCATTCATTAACGATACCTCCTCTTTTATAGCTATACAAGTTCGATCCGAAATTTATTTTTAAAACTCTCACGTTTTCTGATGAAAGAATTTAAAAATATAAATTCTAATACGAAGTAGTACATCCATAGCTCACTATTTAATATTAATAAGATACCATATAAAATAAAAAAAGCAAATTGTACCGGCACAATTCGCTTTTTAGTATTCAAGTGATTCTTTTCTCAACTACATTAAGTATTGCATTAACTACTATTGCCAACCCTGCTGACATTATGGTTCCCCATAGTATTTTAACAGTATTAACTGTTCTTAATCCATCTAGTAAAACGCTGCCTATACCACCAGCATTGATTGAGGCAGCAATTGTAGCTATACCGATTGTACTTACCACCGCAAGATGAATACCTGCAAATATTGATTTAAGCACTAATGGAAATTTTACTTGAAATAAAATCTGACTTCTACTCATTCCCATACCTGTAGCTGCTTCAATTATAGCTGGATCTACATTATTAAGACCATCAATTGTATTTCTCAATAATATATACTGATTATAAAGTACTAAAACTATAATAGCAGTTACTTTGCCTAACCCTGTTATGGGTACTAAAATCGCAAATAATGCCAAACTAGGAATTGAATATATCATTGAAAATATATTTATTAAAGTTTTGGAAGCTACACTTGAATAAGCTACTAAAATTGTTAATATAGCTGCTAGTACGATGGATATCACCAAAGTAATTAACACAATCTCAATATGTCCTGCAAAGGCCTTCCATAACTTATCTGGATGTCTTTGTAAATATTCAATCATAAATCTTTACTCCTTCCAAAATACTTCTTGGCCTTTTGCTGAATCGATCAATGACTTTACAAAATCATTAGCTGGACTGGCAGCAATATTTCTTGGAGTATCAAACTGTTGTATTTTTCCATTATCCATTATCAATACTCTACTTCCAAGTTTAAATGCTTCATTGATATCATGAGTTACAAACAAATATGTTTTCTTAGAAGCATTATAAATTTTTAGGAGCTCATCTTGAAGTTTTATTCTATTTATTGCATCGATAGCGCCAAAGGGCTCATCTAGAAGCATTACATCTGGATTAACTGCTAAAGCTCTAGCAAGTCCTACCCTTTGTTGTTGTCCCCCAGATAACTGAGATGGATATCTATTCCTAAACTCACTTGGTTCTAATCCTACAAGCGTCAGTAATTCATCAACCCTAGCATTAATTTTTTCTTTAGTCCACTTAAGTATTTTAGGAACTGTAGCAATATTACCTGCAATTGTCATGTGTGGAAATAGACCCACTTGTTGAATTACATAACCTATTTTTCTACGAAACTCAACTGGATCTGTATTTTTAATATCTTCAGAGAAAAATTCAATACTTCCCTCTTCCGGATCATACAAACGATTAATCATCTTAAGTAATGTTGTCTTTCCACATCCTGAAGAACCAAGTATTGTAATAAATTCTCCATGTTCAATAGTAAGACTTAAATTATCTACAGCTCTATGTGTTGCACCTTTGAAATGCTTACTAACATTTTTAAATTCTATTGCTACACTCATTTTAATGTCTCCTTTTAAAGGTTTCCTATCCCGAAACTTAAAATATATAGTTGAGTTAAGAACTGTATATAAAGTTCTAACTCAACTATTTGCCTTAATAATTAATAAAAATTGCCTAATAAATCTATTTTATAGAATTATAAAAATCCTTCGCTACATCTTCATATTCTTTCTTATTTACGTCTACTTCTGCATTCAATTCTGTAACCTTTTTTGTGTCTAGCTTTGAACTAATCTTATTTAAAATATCTGCAATATCAGGGTTAGCATCTAATACTGATTTTTTAACAACTGGTGCGAGATTATATGGAGGCCATACCTTCTTATCATCTTCTAGTAAAGTAAATTCACTTTTTACTAATTGTCCTTCTGTTGTATATGCTGGAGCAACATCCGCTTCATTATTAGATAGTACTTGATATTTTAGTCCATTATCGTATACCTTTGATGATTTCCATGCAAACTTACCATAAACTTTTTCTAAACCTGGAATACCATCTTCTCTTTTATCAAACTCACCTTGTGATGCAAATCTAATTTCACTTGCATGTTTTTGTAAATCAGAAATAGTCTTAATGTCAAGCTTCTTTGCTACATCAGTACGAATTACTAAACCTTGACCATCATTGGCAGCAGAATAATTTAGCCATTCCAATTTAAATTGTTTTTCATATTCTGATTTAACAGTGTCATAAACCTTTTGTGGATCAGTGATTAAATCCTTGTGCAAAATTGAAAGTAAGCCGGTACCTGTATACTCAGGATATAAGTCAATCTCACCATTAACTAGTGAAGTATGAATAACTGAGCTAGCAATATTAGGTACTCTCTCTACCTTATAGCCAGCATTTTCAAGAGCTAGTGCATAAATTTCACCTACAACTAAATTTTCCGTAAAATCTTTTGAACCTAATTTTATGGTTCCTTTTTCCTTGGTTGATGTTTTAGGTTTGCCGCATCCAACAATACCTACAGCAACTACAGTAATTAATAAAGCCCCTAAAATTTTTTTAATACTCTTTTTCATGTTACACTCTCCCCAATCTAAATTTTTTAATTTATATATTTATATCTAACTAAATATTTTTCTAATCTCGACATAATTACATTTGCAAGCATAGATAGCAGCGCTACAGTTATACCGCCAATCAGTAATAAATCAGCTCTATTAAGTCCTAATCCAGTAAAAATTATGTTGCCCACACCACCTCCACCTATATAGGCAGCAAGCGTTGCACTAGCAATTATCTCTACTGTTGCTGTCTTAATTCCAGTTAACAAAAGTGGAGCAGCTAGTGGAATCTTTACCTTCCAAAAACTTTGTGTTTTTGACATTCCCATTGCCTTTGAAGTCTCAATCATAAATTCAGGAATTGTATTAAAAGCAAGCGCCGTATTTAACAGTATTGGTGGTGTTCCTAGTAATACTAATGCTATTAATGCAGGCTTAATCCCTGTTCCTACAATTGGAATCAACATAATAAGCAATGCTAGGCTTGGAACAATTCTCAAAGTATTGAACCCTGTCGTTATTAAGCGATAACAAGTCTTATTTTTTGTTGATAATATCCCAAAAGGAACTCCAATTATAATAGCTGCCAAAACTGACAATAAGCTAATTGTTAAATGTTGCCCTATTGCCTGTAAATAAGTATTCATATCATTTTGAAAATACTCTAAAATATTCTGCCACATATTTTTTTCTTCCTTTTAAACATACAGTTATTAGAAAATTTCTTTGCTTCTATCCTTCAATTGAATCAAGGGCATGCTTAAGATCAACAATCAGATCCTCTGCATCCTCAATTCCTATAGATAACCTTAGTGTATCGTCATACACCCCAGCCTTTTCTCTTTTTTCCTTTGATTGTCCAAAATGAGTTGAAGTTGCCGAATGCACAATCAATGATTTAGCATCTCCTACATTAACCATATAATCAAATAACTTAACTTCTCCCAAAACTTTTTGAGCTGCACTTAGTCCACCCTTTAATCTTATTGATAGAATTGCCCCTGGTCCTTTAGGAAAATACTTTTTAGCCAGTTCATTGTATTTACTGCTTTTAAGTCCTGGATAAGCTACAGAAAGCACTTCTTTATGTCCTTCCAGAAACTCTGCAACCTTTTGAGCATTTGCTATATGCTCTCTCATCCTCAAAGACAAAGTTTCAATTCCCTGAAGAAGATTAAATGCATTTTGCGGACTTAGATGTGAGCCAAAATCAGTTAAATATCTAATCCTTAATCTCTTAGTAAAAATTGATTTATCTAAGGCTTCTTTTCCTATAGTATCCTTGTACTCATCATAGAATTTTTCAAATTGAGGAAACTTGCCATTTAGCCAATTGAAACCTCCCTTTTCAACCACAGCTCCAGCAATAGTTGTTCCATGACCTGCAAGGTATTTAGTTGCTGAATAGCAGACAATATCTGCTCCATGTTCAAAAGGTCTTAATAAATAAGGTGTAGCAAAGGTATTGTCTACAATTAGTGGTATTCCATTTTCGTGTGCCAAATTAGCTACTGCCTCAATATCAATTATATTCATGCCTGGATTACCAAGACTTTCGATATAAATTGCTTTGGTTTTATCTGTAATAAGCTTTTTATATGATTCTATGTCATTTTCATCTTCTACAAACTTTCCTACGATACCATAGTCAGGCAAAATACTATTTAGTAAGGTTGTACTACCACCATATAAGGTGTTTACAGCTATGATCTCATCTCCTGCTACTGCTATATTTAAAAAAGTGTTAGATATTGCAGCCATTCCAGATGCTAGTGCTAATGCTTCTGCTCCTCCCTCAAGGGATGCAAGTCTTTTTTCAAGAACTGCATTAGTAGGATTTGAAAATCTCACATAGGAATGACCTTCCTCTGAATAGTTAAATAATCTAATACACCTTTCAAAATCTCCAAGTTCAAAAGCTGCTGTTTGGTAGATAGGAACTGCTTTTGATCTATGATGCTCTGCTGGATTGTATCCTGCATGTAATTGTCTAGTAGTAAACCCTAGCTTTTCATCGTTATATGCTTCGTAACTCATATTATCCCCTCGCTTCTAAACTCAGTGATTTTGTGGGACAGGTATTTGCACAAATACCGCAGCCTACACACTTTGAAATATCAGCAATTATATAACCATCATTTTTACTAAATACATCAAAATGGCATCTTTTTATGCAAGCTCCACAAGCTATGCACCTTTCTTCATCAAGCTTAATGATTTGCTTTGTTTTTGGCCAAAAACCAACACTACCTCTTTGAGTTTGACTTCTAAACAAATAACAACACTCCCCGCAACAATTACAAATACCATTAGGATTAACAGTATGCATAAGTCCTTTTTTGTCAGTATCTATTACAATTTTCTTAGCTCTTTCCTTATCGATTTTTTCAGATATGCCTCTATGTGCAAAAGTATTTATTCCATCTCTGTAAGTAATGCAGGTTTGAGTAGGTTTACCACAGTCTCCTCTAAGGCTTCTACAATCACAATAATTTAAATATACAGGCCTATCTTGCTCATCAATAAACTCTAACACCTTATCAAGTGGTAATATTTCGTCCTCCGTAGGTCTTGTATTTTTATCAGGATTTAATCCATTATAATAAGCATCAAAATACCAATCATCCATTGCTGTTTGACCTTCTTTTGGTATGCTTCTATAAACCTCCTGTTCAGATACAGCAAAAATATCTAACCTACTATAAAAATTAGCTATCTTGTATTTGTTAGTTAATTCGTCTATTAAAGAAACAACACCTCTTCTATAACTATTTTGTATGAAAGCTGCTGCATTCCCTCCTATAATTTCTTTAGCATCCTGGAGTGTAAATACCTCTTTGTCCATTCTGTCAACAAAATCAATTTCTTCTTTCGTAAATATTTTATCGACGAAAGGCCGTGCCGCTTCTGGCACTTGAAATTTTCTAATAAAATTTTCAATATTCATTTTTAGCCCCAACCTCTTTATTTATTGCTTATTCATACTATTCTTATATATTTAGTATGAATATTTAAATTATATTACCAATATTTATACTTAATGTCAATACTTTTAACTTATTAACCTAATATTACATATAAGTTTAATCATACTTGTACTAAGTATCTTTCACATATTAAAAAGCATACATAAAGATGAATCACTTCAGTCTAAAATCATAAATTTAAAATTCTCTAATAATCCTCTGTAATAAAAAACAACAAAAATCCAATTACTAGATTTTTGTTGTTTTCACATGTTAATACTGCAATATTATATTGTATAATTCTTATTAGAGCTATCCTCTTTAAATGAATGATATAATAAAAAAATTTCATTCTAAACTTAATTTTTATTTATAATCCTTACTTCAAATACTCTTCCTGCTATTTTTTCTTTATCTGAAACAAATTTCACTTCAACTTTAGCTTTTCCTTCAGTCAGCTCCTTAGGAATTGTATAGAACTTATTAAATAGAGATCGTGGTTCACTAGCATTTAACAATTCTTCTGCTATTAAAACTCCATCTACATAAATACTAAACTCTCTGATATATCGTTTACCATCAATAAAGCATTCTTTATCCTCTCCATAGTAGGTTACAACTAAGTTTACTTCATTAGCAGCTTCCACTTTCATCTCATAGCTGAAATAACCTCCATCTAAGGCTTCACGCCAGCCTTTTCCTACTTCACTAGAATAGTCTGAGTTTGAATTCTCACATTTCATGCCATGCTCTATTTCTGGCTGTTGTTCATTTGGATTAACTGAATCTATAGTTAGCTTATCCATGATTTCTTCAAAATCCATCTTACTTAATTCAGCGTGTTTATATTCCTCAGCAGTCATACTTGTCCAATAAATCGTATATCTTTGATGATGAAGATTGTAAAAAGGTATTAGTTTAATCTTTTTATGTCCCGGCTCACCTATAGCTTCAGTTTCAAAAGTCAAGGTACTTCCATAAGCAGGCTTAATGCATTCTTCAACTCTATCTGTTACTAATGTTGGAACTGCAATCCCTGGATAATGATTTAATTTTAAGTGATCATCTAAAATATCAGTTTCTGGAAAGTTTTCCTTACCAAGAGCTCCAGCGAGCACTAATGGTCCATACATAAATGCAATTTTATGAGAGTCATCCTTTGAAGTATAAACATGTACATTCATCTGCATAAATATATCTATTGCATCACCTTTTTTCCAATTTCTTTCTATAGCTATATATCCATTATGTGATTTTGAATATTCTTCACTTCCATTTACTACAACCTTAGCTTCATCATTCACCCAATAAGGCACTCTTATATTTATAGTCATCAACTCTTCAGCTGCTTCTTCAAATACTAGTTTCGTTTTATCTTCTTCTGGGAATTTTGTTTCTTGTCTTAACACTATCCCTTTATCATCTAATCGAAGTTTTGATGCAATAAAAAGATTAACAAACAAATTATCCTTTTCGCGATAATATATATTTCTTATATACCTTCCTGGGTTCTCCATCCCAGTGCCAGTACAACACCAAAAGGAATCATCTGGCGAGCAGTAAATTTTAAAATGTCCTGGCTTAGTTGATACAAAGTAAGTTTTCATACCTGATTCTGGATCTTGAGATGCAAGTATATGATTGTATAATGCATTCTCATAGTAATCAATATATTCACTATCATGTTCCCAAGCATATAAATGTTCTGTAAGCTTTAACATATTATAAGTATTACAAGTTTCAGCTGTTGTAACGCCTAATCTCTCTGTATTTGGTTTACCAAAATGCTCATCTATACTATTTCCTCCTATGGCATAGGAACGACTCTTAGTAACAACATCCCAAAAGTATTTTGCAGCATTTTTATACTTTTCATCTTTTGTAAGCTCATAAAGCCTTGAAGCACCAATCACTTTAGGTATTTGAGTGTTAGCATGCTTTCCTTCCAACTGATCATGATTTTCTGTTAGAGGCATTAAGGTTTCTTTATGATAGAATCTTTTGGCCAAATCTAAATAATCTTCATTTTTAGTAATCTCATAAAGGTTAGCCATGACTTCACACATTCCACCATGTTCACAGTATAGCATCCTGTCAAATTGTTCTTCTGTTAGATTGTCCGTGCCCTTCTTAGCCCAATAAGAGAGCTTTTTAACAACTACAAGTGCCTGTTCATTTTCAGTAAGAACATAAGCATCTATAAGACCAGCAAAAATCTTATGAATGCTATACCAAGGAACCCAGCTGTCGCCAAGCTCAAATCTTGTAACATTAAACTCTCCACTAAAAACTTTATTAAAGCAGTCCTTACCAAATCCACTAACGTAGCCTTCATCATCTAAGCTTTGAAGATATGCAAGCTCAGATACTGCATACTTAAGTTTATCATTTAATCTTTCATCCTTATCCGCAACATACATTGCAGCTAAAGCTGACAAAAAGTGTCCTAAAGAATGACCGCTTATTGGCTTTGCTTCCCAACCTCCGTAATTTGGTTTCTTAGGTATTTTTCCTATAGCTACATAACAAGGTGCTAAAAGTCTGTCAGCGTCTAAGTAGAGAAGATATTCTTTTCCTTTAGCTTGTGAAGTTTTAAATATACCATCTAACAATTCTACCTTTTCCATAAATCTCTTAATTCCCCCTTTAAAAATCAATAATAAGCTTTCTTCTAGTATTTATTCTCTCCTGCTTTTTGTTAGCATAAAAGAAAAAATATTTTATTAAAACAAAAAGTGTACTATATTAGTTTTACTCATTCAAATATATCTTGTACAATATTACTATGACACAATATTAAGACAATGTCGGTAGATTATATTAACAAAAGGTGGCGAATATTGACCAATGAGATATCTTAAAGCAGATATTAGTTATCCTCTAATTTTTTCAAATTGTGGCAGCTTTACCTCTGATAGTAGATGGTTACATATGGAGAGAATTATTGATAACTACGAGCTTATTATAATGAATAAAGGTACTATGTATATACAGCAGGATGATGAAAAATATGAGTTAGGGGAGGGAGATCTTTTATTGCTAGAGCCTGATCATAAACATAAAGGCTATGATTACTCTGATAAGGGAACATCTTTCTATTGGCTTCATTTTTTTTGCAATGACAACTGTAAAATTCACAACGCTTTTGATGCCAGGTCTGAAGTGTCCATCGCTAAGAGCAATCCATATTTTAATGGTTTGAATTCAAGCATACTAATCCCTACTATATGCAAAGGCTTAAATCTAGATAGGATAAACGTGTTATTCAGACAACTGCTTCATCTATCACAATCAGCCTATTATACCAAACATAGTGTGAACTACAGCCTCACATCTCTTTTGATAGAGATTACTGAACAAGTTATATTAAATTTTGATTCTTCTGTTGATAAACCTGATACAGACGATATGTTGCCAGAAATGTTACAATGGATAAAGATTCATATAACCCAAAACATATCCTTGAAAAATGTGTCTCATGAGTTTAACTTTTCAAAAGAGTATCTAGCTCGTTATTTTAAAAAAAGAATGGGAATGAGCATGCAGCAATATATAAATTACCTTAGAATATCTAAAGCAAAGCAACTACTATGCAATTCAAATCTAAATATAAAGGAAATTGCTCATGAATTAGGTTTTATAGATGAAAAATATTTTCTAAAGTTATTCAAAAAACAAGAAAACTTAACCCCTAAACAGTTTAAAAATGCTTATAATATGACTTTTATAAATAATATATAAAAAATAAAAAAAACGGTTAATCTATTGATTAACCGTTTTCTCTTTATAAGTTAGCGTTTTTTATATTTAAGGATTATAAAATTACTTCTTTACTTCTTGCTTACCAGTTACTTTTGAAGTAGCATCCATCTTGAATCCAGCTTTAGCAGCATCGTCTTTGAAGTAGATGTTTCCATCAACTGTAGCATCAACTAATTGGAAATCATTAGTTTCAACATATACATCACCTTTGAAAGTTCCGTGTTGAATACTAGCTACTGGGCTCTTTATAGTTATTTTTGGAGCTGTTAATGTAAATCTAGCTGTTACTTTATGGTTCTCATCTTGAGTGTAAAGAGCTATCTTTCTTTGTAAAGTTTCTTTACCTGCAGCATCTTTCTTACCGTTCTTGAATTCACCTTCTAGTACTAAGTCTTTATCAGTTGTTAAATCCTTAGTAGCAGCGATGATCCATTTTCCATCCTTGCCTATTGTTTTAGCAAAAACGTCAACATTGTCAGTTACTGATGCTGATGCTACTGCATCTGTAGTAGTCTTAGCTGGTTCTTTAGCTGTATCCTTTGTAGCTTCCTTAGAAGCACATCCAGCTAATAGTGCTGCTGCCATAACAGTTGATAATAATAATGCTTTGATTTTCATAAAAAAAATCCCCCTTAAATTGTTTTTAAATTTATTATAATATAATAGATAAAGTGACATCGAGACATCACAATTTATCCTTATTATTATAAGCAATAAATCACTTTAATATTATTTTAGAAATTAAAATCTTTATTTAATAAAATCTTACTAATAACTTTTCAGTTGTTTTTAATAAGATATTTTTATTTTCACCTTCTGGTAGAGTATTAATTAGATTAAAAGCTCTGTTAGTATATCTTTCAGCTAATGCTCTCGATTTATCAATTCCTCCATAGTTTTTTACTATATCAGCAATTTGTCTTAGATCCTTTTCTTCAAGATATTCCTTATCAAGAATTGAAGATAACTCAGGATTCTTTTTCTCAAGTACATATATTAGAGGCAAGGTATAAAGACCTTGTTTTATATCAGTACCAATAGATTTTCCAACTATCTCTTCATTACCTGTATAATCCAAAATATCATCAATTATCTGAAAAGCCATTCCTATATTATGTCCGATGTCAGAAAGCTTTCTAGCAAGCTTATTCTCACATCCACTAGCAGTAGCTCCACTGTAGAAGCTTAAAGAAAAAAGCTCTGCAGTCTTTGAAGATATTCTCTTTAAATATCTCTTTACAGACACCTGCTTGTTGTATTTAGAAGAGAATTGTTCTATCTCTCCCATGCAAATTCTAGACATAACATTTGAGTCTGCTTTAATACTCATTAATGTAGAGTGTTCAGATAGAATTTTAAAACATCTACAGAATAAAAAGTCTCCTATGTATACTGCATAGTCTTTCCCATACTTAGACTGTATTGTTTCTGTTCCTCTCCTAAGCTTGGAGTCATCTACTATATCATCATGAACCAAAGTAGCCATATGAAGCATTTCAAGTACAGCTGCTAAAGGATAAATCTCATCTTTATTAAACTCACCAAATCGTGCTGAAATAATCAAAAATGCTGGTCTAAGAAGCTTGCCACCGGAATTTATAAGCTCTATAATTGCATTTTCAACAAGTTTTTCTTTGCACTTAATATTTTTTTTCATTATTTTAATGACTTCTTCTAAATCATCTTTCACCACTGGATACTCATTCCAAAACTTATCCATGTAATCACCCTTTATCGTCAAATAGTTTAGTAGTTGCGTTTAGTCTGTTGAGATGATTTAATGTATATCTCGCAGTTAAACCAACAAAAAACCCCGTACCTATTCCTGCTATTGTTAAAACGGGAAGATATAAACTTATATTCACATTCTGAACTATCAATGCAGCCATTGTAATTTGACCTATATTATGAAAAACTGACCCTGCGGCGCTAACACCTATTAAACTCACATTATTTTTACCTATTCGCTTTATCAATACCATTATAATAAAACTAAACAATGAGCCAGCGATGCTATATAGTAGACTTGATATACTTCCACCAAACATTGATGCAAGGAATAGTCTAACTATAATAACTAGTAGAGTTTCGATTTCACCAAAGGAATATAGTGATACAACAGTCACAATATTAGCTAAACCAAGTTTTGCTCCAGGAGTTATAAAGGGTACTGGTATCATGGATTCAACTATATGAAGTACCAGTGCCTGTGATACAAGCAATGATAAGAATACCATCTTTCGAGTCTTTTTCATTTAAATCACCTCAAAAGGATTGTTCATCCGTCTCCTGTTCTCCTTCACCGATTACTCTCACAACTACCTTATGTGGTAAACATATTATAGATTCACCTGGTTTGCTGATAGCATGAGCTTTCACGCATATTTTGTCATAACAGTCTGCATCAGTGATTTTTACTTGCCCATCAGTTATTTCAACTATATTTTCTCCTACTTCATTCTTTACAGTAAAGGATACCTTCTCAGATTTTTTTTCCAGAGGAAGTTTTTTAAATAACTTCCCCTGTGAATATACCTCTACATATAAGCTGTCATGCTTGTTAATGTTCTTAACAAACATAACTCCTTCAGGAATGAATGAGATTATAATTAGTGCAACTATTATGATTACATCCCATTTTTTCATTATTGCCTCTTTTCAACACCTTTTTTAAAGTTTATCCGAGGTTCCATTATTATATACTGAGGTTTAATCTTTATATATTGGCTTTTGTTTTCCAAGCCAGAAGTTTCCTAAAACTTTACCAAGCCATGGCATTACATAGTAGTCAAGTCCAGCAGATTTTCCTGCACCAGCCATAAGTGCTATACCACCAAAGAAGAACCAAAGTATGTCATATCCAGCCATTGCTGATAAAACAAAGTTAACTGTTAAGAACGCTGAAGCTGCACTTGCAAGCCAAGTAAATAATCCAGCAAGAAGGCATAAACCTATAGCAAGTTCTGTTAAAACAACAATTCTTTGGAACCAAATAGCTACATCTGGATTTGGTATCATAATTTTCATGATTGCTTTGAAAAATCCTGGCATGCTGCTTAGTATAGGTGTAACTTGAGTAGTTGCTCCTTCTGTTGTAGCAGAAGCACTTGCAGTACCATCTAATAACCAATCAAAAGGCAACTTAATATTTCCATTTCTAAACCAGCTGTCTGAACCAAGACCAGAAGTTATTTTACCAAAGCCTGAAGCATTTGCCCAAGTTTGTTCACCAACTAATTTCTTTAACGCTTCAAGTACCCACATTGAACCTATATATAATCTTAAAGGAATTAACCAAAATGATGGAGATTTAGCTGACGCATGCCCGCCTAATATTGAACGTCTTTCTTTAATATCAAAGAATTCATGGAATAAGTATCTGAATATCAAGTAGAATCCACCAACACCAAATAAATAGTGTAAGTTTACTACATGCTTCATCGCTGTAGCAAGGAATCCTGTTAATTTCATTCCACCTACATCTGCAACTGCATATCTTCCACCAATTGAAACCATGAAACCATGATAATTTGATTTAAATGCTTTTTTCTCTTTATTTTCAATATCAGCTATAATGTTATGTGATACAGTTTCAGCTGTTTGAAGAGCTGCTTCAACTATTTGAGGTAATGGCTTTGAGTTTTCTTCTAAGAAAGCTGCATCCCCTACAACAAAAACATTCTCTTTATCAACTGATTGCATAAATTCATTAGTAGTTACTCTTCCTCTATTGTTTAGAGTTAGTCCAAATTCCTTAGCAAAAGAATTTCCTTGTACTCCACAAGTCCAAATCAATGTTCTTGTTGATATCTTTCTTCCATCCTTAAGACTTACTTCATCTGGAGTAACTCCTGTGATAGCAGAATTCTTTAATATTTCAACCTTATGTTTAAGCATGTAATTTTCTGCTTTTAATGCCATTTTGTCATCTAATATGTTAAGGATACTTCCTAATGCTTCGATAACCATTAATTTAACATCATTTACATCTACATTGTATTCCCTACAAAGCTTCTTTTTCCACTCCATAAGTTCACCAAGCATCTCAATACCAGTAAAACCAGCACCTGCAACAGCAAAAGTAAGCATTGCTTGTCTTTTTTGAGCATTTCTTTCTCTGCTAGCAAGCTTGAACATCTCTTCAATGTGATGTCTTATCTTAAGAGCGTCCTCTAATGACCAAAGAGAAAATCCATTTTCCTTAACTCCTGGTACTCCAAAGTAAGCTGGCTCACTACCTGTACCTAATATTAAATAATCATATTTATATTCGCTAAAGTCTGTAGTTAAAACTTGTTTGTTTACATCCACAGTTTTTACTTCTTCAGTGATAATATTAACCTTAGTCTTATAAAATATCTTTCTTAAATCAACTTGTACTGAATCAGGTTCTACTCTTCCACCAGCTACTTCATGCAACTCAGTCATTAGAGTATGGATCGGATTTCTGTCAATTAGTGTGATTTCTACATCATTATTTTTTTTATATTTCTTACTTAAAATTTTTGCAGCTTGTACACCGCCATAACCTGCTCCTAAAATTACAATATTCTTTTTTGACACCATTTACCACCCCGTATTATTTATTTTTACTCATCAAAACTCTAGAATCATTAAAATATGTTATCTCACCTACAGAAAAGGTTTTCAAATCTAAGCCCTTCAGAGTTTATATTGTTACTATGGTTAATTTAAATAATTTATATTATAATCTTTTATTGATAAAAGATTTTTATTTCTATTTATAATTAAGTATATTTTATCATGAAATCAGTTTCACACTTATTTTCACACATTTTCACATACTTCCACACACTTTTCCATATTATTTTGATATCATTACTATGATTATCATTATAATAGCTTGTGAACCATTTATCAATAAAAAATTTTTAACTGATACGACAAAATTTTCATTTTTAATAGGTTTAGCTTCGAAAAGTTTAATATTTTTATTTACTTTAATTAATGTTATTAGCATAAATAATGAAGCCAATGGAATTACCTTTAATACTACAAGTAAAACTATATTCACGTATCCAATATAATATAATAGCTTAAAAAGCTTCAAAGCCATCGGTCTTCCTATATAATAAGGTAGAGTAAATCTATTATTTTGAATATCCTCTTCTACATCACAAATGTTATTTGCAAGCATTATGTTTGCTATGCCTCCCATAGCTGGTATAGAAAACAAAAATATCCAAACGATTTCTATTAAATTGATGCCAACACTTAAAATATTGTTTTGATATGTAAATGATATTATATTAGTGTCAAAAATATGAATATACACTGACAAGAATATAATTATAAACCCCATAAAAAATCCAGAGAATACTTCACCTAAAGGCATTCTGGAAATTGGAATAGGCCCGAAAGTATAAAATATTCCTACTATAAAGGAAATAATGCCTATTAGTAAAACTATAATGTTTGTATTCAAAGTAAGCATAACTCCAGCTGTAGTAGCAATTACTAATAATGTAAATATTATAAATAATACTTTTGATTTATTTACTCCATATTTAGTAATTAAGCTATTATTGCCTCCATTGTCTTTTGCTTTTGTATGATCAATATAGTTATTAATAGCTGTAGTAGCCATATCGAAGCAAATCAATGAAATAAACATTATTATAAAATTCTTTAAGTCAAAGCTTTTATATCTATAAATAGCGTAGGCTGACCCTAGAGAAAATGGAATCATGCTTGCTAGTTTAGTTTTTATCTCCACTAACTCAAAAAATTTACTGATTGACAAATATATCACTCATTTCATCGTAATTGTATTTCACAAATTCAAAAAATTTGTTTTGTTCTGTATATAAGCTAATTAGTTTGCAAGCTTAAAATCAGTACTTAGATCTTCTATTTTGGTATCCCACTTAGAAGATTTGTATATCTTAAAATCTGTAGTTACGGCCATACAGGAGATTCCTTCTATACTATCAATGATTTTCATTCCTTTTTCTATACCACTTACAAAAGTGACCTTTGTAAGGATATCTGCAAGCATATTGCAATCAGGAATACTACTGTCAATACGTATGGTATCACTCATAACCCCTGCATCTGCTGGATATCCAGTGAAGGGATCTAATATGTGGTGATATCGCTTACCATCCTTTATAAAAAATCTCTGATAATCTCCAGAGGTAGAAAGTGCGCCTTGATTTAGTTTAACAATACCAATATTGCCTTCATTTTTTTCTTTCCTTGGGTTTTGAATCGCAACAGACCAAAGAGTTTTATCTGGTTTTTCTCCAAGCGTATATATGGAACTACCACCAAGATTTATAATAGCGCTATTAACGCCATATTTTTTAAATACCTTTACAATCTCATCTGCTGTAAATCCTTTGGCAACCCCTCCAAGATCTATAGCCATCCCAGCTTTCATAAGCTTAACACTATTGTCAGCTTCATTAATGCTGATATTTTTATATCCCACAAGTGCTAATTTATCCTTAATTTCAGAATCTGCTGGAACTCTCTCTTCGTCTGTACCAATCCCCCACAGTTTTATAAGTGGACTTACAGTTATATCAAAAGCTCCATTGCTTATCTTAGAATACTCAATTGAAGTTTTTATAATCTTAACAATCTCAGGATGCACCTTGACATATTCTTTACCTGCAGCTTCATTAATTTTACTTACATCACTGGTATCTATTGAGCTGCTTGCTATCTTTTCTATTTCATCAACTCTTTTAAAAGCTTCATCTATTGCTTTGCTAGCATTAGGACCATAAGCTGTTAAATGCATAATAGTGTCCATTTTAGTAGCATATTTATCAACTTTTTCATCTTTTTTTGAACAAGAAACCATTGATATGATTAAAAGCATGCTCAAACCAATAGCTAATATCTTTTTTATCATCTGTTGTCCTCCAAAAACATATTGACATCAATATTGCTGCTGAAACTTGTGTTACATCATTAATATTGGCTAAAAACGCGCCAATATATAAACCCTTATTACGTACTATTGTATTAAAAGTTTATCTACTTTAATTATGTAACAAGAACCATATTAGCGCAAGTACTTATTACAAAATTGTTAATTTTTTATCTTTATTTAAATTATATCATAAAAATATCAAAAAAATGCACTGATATCTAACTACCAGTGCTTCATTTTTTATAATTTATTATCTTTTTACAAATGTAACAATTTTCATTTAACTATCTTAGCTTTAAAAATTCTTCTTCATTTAAAAATTTTATATCCTGACCTTTTGTATTTAAATCTATTGCTTTTTTTAGCTTAATACTCATTTCTTCTCTACGTAAGGCTTTTATATCTTTCATATTAGTTACTAAAATCGTTGTATTTTTAGTAACTGAACTTCCCGTTGCCCCCCCAAGCTTTTTGACTAATTTCATTGCTTCATCTCTAGTCATAGAAATTAATTTCCCAGTAAATACAACCAGTTCATTTTTAAACAGATCTCTATCTAAATTTTCAAATTTATTTTTCCTCTTAGATTGACCAGTTCTATTAGAGGTTTTAAAAACTTTTGTTTTAGTAGATGAAGGACTATATCCTTTGTTATCAACAGTTCCAATAGTTACTCCTATTAATTTAGATATTTCATTAATATCTTTGCAGTTTAATTCTTCCGATATATTGAGCAATATATTGGTGCACGCAAGAGCATCGTATAGTGCATCATGGTGCTTAAACTCATATCCTAAAAAATCATTAACTGTATTTAATCTTGCATTTTCAATTTCTTTATAAAAGTTCTTGGAAAGCTTCATAGTACACATATACTTAAAACTTGGAAGCTCAATGCCATAAAGCTCTGCGCTATTTCTTAAAACAGATATATCAAAAGAGGCATTGTGTGCTATTACTAAGTTCCCATCAAAATGATGCTCTATTTTTTGCCATACCTCATCAAACTCTGGTTCATTCTCAACCATACTTGGTCTTATCCCATGAATTCCAATATTAATTGGCATAAATCTCATTTCTTTAGGCCTTATTAAATGATGTACTTTTTCTACAACATGCCCATTTTCAACGACTACAACACCAATTGAGCATGGGCTATTTCTCTTTTCATTTGCGGTCTCAAAATCTATAGCTATAAAATTCATTTTTCTTAATTTGATCTTTTTATAATACTTTTTAATCTTGATTATAAAATAATCCAGCTCCTTCTATAATATCCTGCTCTTCAAACAAACTTAACACAGCTTCATTATAATTACTTAACTTTTCTGACTTTCTTATTCTTTTAATATATTTCTTATTATCGGTGAATATATGGCTCATATATCCCCAGAGTTCTTTCATTCTAAACATTGCATTCCTATCTTCATTAAATAACTCTATGTATTGCTTAAAAATTTCATCATGAAAATCTTTCAATACTTTTTTATCTGTCTTGGTTTCATTTCTTATCAAATCCATTAATCCTGGATTAGCAAGTATACCTCTTCCAAGCATTACTGTTTTCACTTCTGGAAAAGCTTCTGTTATCCTATTGTAGTCATCAACAGTAAAAATATCACCATTGTAGCATACTGGATTAGTACTTAAAGCCAAAGCATCTCTAAACACCTCTAGATTAGGTTTATTGCCATAAAAATCCTTTTGCGTTCTTGGATGAATAATTAATTCTTCTATAGGATATTTATTGTAGATTTTTATTAACTCATAAAATTCTTCTGGAGTATCTTTTCCTATCCTAGTTTTTATAGAAATTTTTATATCATCCATTTTGTATATTTCACTTAAAAATATATCAAGCTCTTCTCTTATAGCTAAAAATCCTGAACCTCTATTTTTTTTCACCACTGTTCCAGCAGGACAGCCTAAGTTTAAATTAACTTCATTATACCCAAACTGTTGTAGTTTTTTAGTAGTATTAATAAAAGCTTCTGAATCGTTAGTAAGTATTTGAGGAACTATGTTCATTCCTTTATTATTTTCAGGTAATACATCCCTTAATTCTCTAGTTTTAAGACTTAACCCCTTATTTGCAACAATAAATGGTGTAAAATACTTATCGATATTATGAAAAAGCTTTTCATAAGTATTTCTATATATGTACCCAGTAATTCCTTCCATTGGTGCTAAGTAGTATTTCATTTAATAACTCCTCATATAAATATTATATTTATTTTGTGACCGATACTAATTTTATAATATTGTCCTTTATAAATCTTTTTAATTATAAATTAAAAAAGCTACTAAAGCGACTATATTCACATTTTTTTATGATTTATTATACAGTAAAAATCCACGATATTTCTATCGCGGATTTTTGGTAGAAACCAAGTACTATTAATTTAATAACTAAACCTGAAACTTTTCTATAAGCGTCTCTAATGCTTGAGCTAGATTATAAAGCTCATCTGCTTGCGCTTTTACGTTTTGCATATCATTTAATTGGTTAGATACGCTAGCATTAACTTCTTCAGCCGCAGCTGCTGACTGCTCAGATACGAAGGAAATGTTATGTATATTTGATGTAAGTATACCACTGTTAGTTAACATTAATTCTATACTTTCATTCATTGAAGTAATTTTTTCTATTATGCTTTCAATGGATTCACTTAAACTAACAAAACTTACCTCTGTAGCAGACATTGCAGAGTTTTGATTTTCCACATCTGCTTTAATATTGTCCATACTCACCGCAGCGGTTTTAGTAGTTTCTATAACTCTAGTTATTATATTTCTTATATTTACAGCAGATTCACCAGACTGTTCTGCAAGTATTCTAACTTCATCAGCAACTACCGCAAAACCTTTTCCAGATTCCCCTGCTCTTGCAGCTTCTATAGCAGCATTTAAAGCCAGTAAGTTAGTTTGAGATGAGATATTTAGTATTGTGCTCAATATTTGCCCAATATCTTCAGTCTCCTTCACTAAAACTCCGATACTTTCGGAAATTTGAGAAACTCCGTTTATAGTGCTTTCATTTTTTGTTTTAAGCTCTTTAAACGCGACCATTGTCTTTTCGCTACTAGCCTCCATCTCTTTGCTTTCTATATTTATTTTATTATTATAATCTTTAATTTTAGATAAGTTGTTATTAAACTCCGTTGCAATTTCAGATGCTTTGTCTACTTCATAGGCTTGTTCTTGAACACCTTTCGAAATTTCGTCAATAACTCTCGCTATTTCTTCTGAAGAACATGTAACCTCTTCTGCTCGTTTAGTTAAATCCTCTGAAAAACTTAATACATTATCAGCAGAATCTTTCACTGACATAACTAGATTTTTAACACTACTAATCATATTAGAAAATCTACTACCTAGTTCACCAAGTTCATCAGAACTATTTATGTTTGTTACTACAGTCAAATCACCAGCTTCACCTTTTTTCATAGCTTCTTTTAAATGATTAATCGGTTTTGTTAAGCTCTTAGAAATCCATAATCCGACCATCAAAGCAGCTAAAATAAATAAAACAAAGAATCCACCCAATATTAGTACATTAGACAGTACTTTTGAGTATACTTCACTTGTGTCCATCATCCCCATCAGCTTCCAACCAGACTTTTCATTACTTATATAATAGATAAATTTATTTGTTCCATTAAACTTAACTTGAACAAAATTAGACTTACCTTCTAATAATGGTTTCATCCAAGACATTTCAGTTTTATCACTAAAAGCGTCTTCTATTTTCTGATCTTTAGTATCTGCATTTGTATTCACTCTATCAGGGTTTAAGTTTTTTCCTAATAAATCTTTATTCTTAGTGGCTAACACTATTCCTGTTCTATCTAACAGCAATATTTCACCTGTTTTTTCAATTGTAGTACTCTTAAACAGTAGTGCTATATTAGTTATATCAATATCTATTCCAGCAACTCCTACAGCTTTCCCTGAATCATCTAATACCTTTTTTGTAGCTGTTACTACAATCTTACCAGTTGCCACATCCTTATAAGCATCCTGCCAAAGTATCATATCATTTGACATTGTATCCTTATACCAAGATTTTTCCGTAGGATTGTACCCTTCTGGAAGCTTAGTCTCAGGGAATATATACATTCCTTTATCTTCAGTTGCAACATAAGCATTTAGAATTTTAGGATTGCTATTAATTACTCCTGTAAGCTCTTTTTTCACTGAGGTTCCACCAGGATTTAAAAGAGCAGCCTTTACAACAGAATTTTCTGTAATTTGGGATAACGAAGCTTCATAGCCATTATAGCTTTCATCTATAACATTATTTACACCTGTTACTGATTTTTCTATGGAGCTAACATAAGAAGCTTTAAGATTATTATAAAGTATAACATTAGAAATAATACCGGTAGTACACATAGGCACTAATATTATCAATATAAAGGTTAGTATAAGTTTTTTCTTGATAGTTTTAATTTTCATCAAATTTGCCTCCGTAAGATTATATATAGATCATCACTTCATAATAAAATTTGTATTTTAAAATCTTCTCACTACAATTCGTGAGAGTCTTAAAAATAGTTTTCTATTGAAGTGGTAAACCTTTATAGAGTTCCTACTCAACTATTAATTTATACATCTCTAAAAACTTCTGATTTTCAAATAAGTATAAATTAAGTTTTCGTAATGGAACCCTTTAGTATTATCGAGGATAATTCGACAAACTAAAGAATCAAATAACAATTCAAGTGAGTTAAAAAGGAAAACCCCTAGAAATTTCTTTCTAGGGGCTTAAAAATTATCATTATGTGTTTACTTTTAAAAACAACTGTATAACGTTCTCTATTAATCCTTTAAATCGTCTCCATTAGTAGCAATAACTTTCTTATACCAATAGAAAGAGTCTTTACGATAACGATTAAGTGTTTTTAAATCAAATTCTTCTCTATCAACATAAATGAATCCATAACGTTTAACCATACCTTCATGAGTTGAAATCAAATCAATAGCAGACCATGGGCAATACCCCATCATCTCTACTCCATCTGTTATAGCTAAATGAAGCTGTTCAATATGTTTTCTTAAATATTCAATACGATATGGATCGTGAATTGAACCATCTTCTTCCAACTTATCATAAGCGCCTAAACCATTTTCAGTTACTATTAATGGTAATCTATATCTTGAATATATTTCACGCATTGTAGCTCTAAATCCTTCTGGATCTATCTCCCATCCAAATTGGGTAGTTAACAAATTAGGATTTTTAAAGCCTTTAAATACTCCTGGTTCATCCATAGCTTTCTGCTGATCCTTTTTACCATCCACAGTAATTTCCATATTGTTCGCTTGCACTGTAGCAGTATTGTAATAGTTAAATCCGATAAAATCTGGTTTTCCTGAAGAAAGAATCTCCATATCCCCTTCTTGAATCTCTGGTACAGCATCAATATCTTCTAAGTATGACCAAACTAGACTATTGTATTTTCCATATACAGCCATATCTAAATATAACCAGTTACGAATTGCATTTAAATTTTGGGCAGCTAAATTGTCTTCTGGCTTACAGCTAGCTGGGTAAACTAATGATATATTTGGTGCAGGTCCAATTTTAGCATCAGGAATCATTTCATGACATAATGCCATAGCTTTTGCTTGAGCAACTAACATATGATGGTTTTGTTGATAAATCTCTTTACGTATATTTGTACAACCTTCTGGTATCATCGTAGTACCAATAACATCACCCATTAATGTTAATACATTTTGCTCATTAATAGTTAACCAATACTTAACCCTATCACCAAAGTTCTCATACATAACTTTTGCAAAGTTTACAAACCAGTCAATTGATTCTCTTTTTGACCAACCACCACGCTTATCTAATGCTGCTGGCATATCAAAATGAAACATTGTAACTAAAGGAATTATATTGTATTTCAAACATTCATCAATTAAATTATTGTAGTATTCAACTCCCTTAGGGTTTACTTCTCCTGTTCCTTCTGGAATCAACCTTGACCACGAGATAGAAAATCTATAAACCTTAAATCCCATTTCAGCCATTAAAGCAACATCTTCTTTATAGCGATGATATTGATCAGCACAGACATCTAATTCTGAAGTTCCTTCTGGTACTTTTTTAATATCTTGGCAAGAAGGTCCCTTACCATCAATTAAGTTAGCCCCCTCTACTTGATAAGCAGATGTTGATGCTCCCCAAAGAAAATCTGTTGGAAAAGATTTTAATTTTTTATGTAACATTTGTCATACTCCTTTACAATTTATTTTTATTTAAAGGCTTTTAACCTTAATGTTTATCTTATAACTGAATCACTTGATAATTAAATTTATATTTCTATTTATAATTTTAAGATTTATTCTTCAATAACACAAACACTACAATCGAAAACTGTATCAATACAGTTCAACGACAATAAAGCTATATAGATAAAAAGCTTTATTTTACTGAAAGAACTATGGTTTTATAATTGATTTAAAATTAATTCAATAGCTAAAAAACTGATTTTTATTTCAAAAAATATTTCATAAACCTATTGACTGATTATAAAATACGAAGTAAAATGAAATAAATTCAAAGTTAAGTTTCAAATAATTAATATAAAAGCCTTGATGGGAAGAGTAGTTATTATGAGGTAGTCAAAGCGAATCAGTGGTGGTGAGAGACTGGTACGAAGCAAATAATGAAGAACATCCCGGAGCTTCCAAACGAAATTTTTTTAAAGAGTAGTCTTGGACGGAGCCAAACCGTTACAGCTTGGACAGTATCGAATTATTTTTATTTATCATTCTGTACTGATTATAAGGGAGCTTTTTAAGCTAATTTAGGTGGTACCGCGGAAGTATAAGTCTTTCGTCCTATTTATATAGGATGAAGGGCTTTTTTTATTCTTTAAAAAATTATAATTCAATTAAATCTCTGGATAAGTATCCATAACAAATTTAAAACTAAATAATAAATCTAAAAATAATTATATTTTATTATAATCAAAATCGCATGAACGATTTTAATATCTAATTGGGGAGGACTATTAATATGTGTACAATTATGTGTTATACAGGTACGGACATGAAACATGAAAAATTTGCAGAGGCATTACAAAGAACTGAGCTTAGAGGACCAGATATGACTGAAATCCTTACTCTACCATCTGGTATCTTAGGTTTTCAAAGACTTGCTATCATGGATTTAAGCTTCAGCGGAATGCAGCCATTCACAAGAAAAACAGATGCATCTATCTGCAATGGTGAAATTTATGGCTTCCGTAAGCTAAAAGAGGATTTAATATCTAAGGGGCATAAGTTTATCTCTGATAGTGATTGTGAAATATTACTTCCAATGTATTTGGAGTATGGACTAGATATGTTTTCGATGTTAGATGCAGAATTTGCAGCTGTTATATACGATGGAGAAAAAAATACTTTCATCGCAGCTAGAGATCCTATTGGAATTAGACCTTTATTCTACGGATACTCTGAGTCAGGTAAAATAATGTTTGCAAGTGAAGCAAAAAACTTAGTTGGTCTTACACACAAAATAATGCCCTTTCCACCAGGACATTATTATGCTGATGGAAAGTTTACATGCTACTGTGATATCGCAGAAGTAGAAGATGACTACTGCAAGGATGATTTAGAAGTTATTTGCAGTAACATCCATGACAAATTGGTAGCTGGTATAGAAAAACGTATGGATGCTGATGCTCCTGTAGGCTTCTTATTAAGTGGTGGTTTAGATAGCTCATTGGTATGTTCAATTGCGCAAAAAATGTATCCAGACAAACCAATTAGAACCTTTGCTATAGGTATGAATGAAGATGCTATAGATTTAAAATATGCTCAAGAAGTTGCAGATTATATTCATAGCGATCATACTGTTGTTTATATGACAAAAGAAGAAGTTCTTGACTCTTTTGAGTATGTTATTAAACTTCTTGGAACTTACGATATTACTACAATAAGAGCAAGTATTGGAATGTATCTTATTTGTAAAAAAATACATGAAATTTCTGACGTAAGAGTACTTTTAACTGGTGAAATTTCTGATGAATTATTTGGATATAAATACACTGATTTTGCTCCAAATGCAGAAGAATTCCAAAAAGAATCTCAAAAGAGAATTAGAGAATTATTTATGTATGACGTTCTTCGTGCAGACCGTTGTATTGCTTCAAACTCTTTAGAAGCAAGAGTACCTTTTGGTGATTTAGACTTTGTGAAATATGTTATGGCTATTGATCCTGAAAAGAAATTAAACAAATACAACATGGGTAAATACCTTTTGAGACATGCCTTTGAAGGCGATTATCTTCCAAACAGTATCCTATATCGTGAAAAAGCAGCTTTTAGTGATGCTGTAGGACATTCAATGGTAGACTATTTAAAAGAATATGCAGAAGCGTATTATACTGATAAAGAATTTGAAAAACTATGTGAAAAATATAGATATCACGCTAAACCATTCACAAAAGAATCATTATTATACAGAGAAATGTTTGAAAAATATTATCCTGGCCAAGCAGAAATGGTTGAAGATTTCTGGATGCCAAACAAAGAGTGGGAAGGTTGTGCTGTTAACGATCCTAGCGCTAGAGTATTATCAAACTATGGTGATAGCGGCAAATAATTCACAACTCCTAATAACCGTCTGTAGAATATCTTCAGGCGGTTATTTTTTCTAATCTTTTTAGTCTTCTTTTAACCTCAACCCTTCTAATAAGCACCTTGAATCCATTATACAAATCTTTATTTGGATAAATTCTAATATGATATATACATATAATTAAAATATTATGGAAAGATACATATAAAAAGTTAGGAGTGATAACATGGCAATCTTAAATGATTGGACTGAATGGAAAAGCACTTTAGGCAATGCCATTGAATTAGGTGAAAATGTTGGTATGTCTGATAATACAATAACTAATGTTGCTGAAAAAGTAGGTACATTTTTAGCTAATAATATTGACCCTAGAAATCCAGAAGAAAGATTACTTAAAGAAATGTGGGATGTCTCAGATATCAATGATAAAAATGTTCTTGCTAAATTAGTTGTAAGAATAACTTCAAAATAGTTTTGTTAATAGAGCTTATTAATAAAACCGTAATAGAAATATATTACGGTTTTATTATGCACTTTACAGTTTATTGATCTTATTGAACTTTATTCTTCTTTTATTAAAATATCTAAAGTATGTGCGCTTGCTCCCAATAAATCATGTCTTTCACAGGTAGTAAGATGATATTTAATAAAAATTCCAAAGGTTTCTTCGTCCATAGCATTCAAAGTAGGTCTCATATAATTAGCCGGTCCATCAGCTGCAATTAATTTCACCCTCTGTAGTCCAGCTTCCTCATTAAACTTATTTATATCATCTATTCTTACATAATCATATAAATCTTCAGGCTCTGATAAAACATGAAAATCTTCGCTAAGCTTACCATTTTCAATACTTGTTCGAATATTATTTTCCTTAAATCCATATGTTATTACACTATATTCATTCATGCAGTAAGCTACTAAAATGACTCCTCCAACCTTTGTCACCCTTTTTGCCTCTTGTAAAGCCTTTACTTTATCTTCAAATTTATATAAGTGATACATCGGTCCAAATACCAAAGTCATGTCAAAAGTATTTTCTGAAAACCTTGATAAATCTAATGCTGTTCCCTGATATGCTTTTACTGTACTCCCCTTTGACTTTAAAACACCTAGATTATGCTTCACAAGTTCAACTGCAGTAACATCATAGCCCTCATTGGCAAGTTCCACAGAATATCTACCAGTTCCTGCTCCAACATCTAAAATTTTTGCATTAGGCTTATTTTCCAAACACTTATGAATATATTTCATGGAAGTTATATATTCAACTTGCCCATGTCTCCTCGTTAGTCTTTTATCTTCACAAAATTTATTGTAGTGTTTCTCTAATTCCTTAGTCATATCTTTATATTCCTCATCCATTATATTAAAATTTATTAAGCATATATATTTCAACAAATATTATACTATATATTACACTTAAAATATAAATTTTGATTAACTAATGCTTAAAATTTATAAAAAACTCCTCACCAATAGAAATGAATCAATCATATCTACCAGAGAGGAGTTGTTTACTCTACTTAAATTTTTATATTTTAATATATAGTTCTATTTAGTCTTTCCACCTTCAATTACAATTTGATCAGCAGTAAAATCATCTGGGAAGCTTGATTTCAATGTACTTTCATAAGCTTTGTGGAAGAATTTCTCATCATTTAACTTACCCTTAATCAAACCATTTACATAATCTAATAACTCATTATTTCCTTTTTTAACTGCACCAGCTATATAATCTTTATTACCTAGTTCTTTTATACCAACCACATACCCTGGATTCTTTTTAGCCCATGAAAGTAGTAAAGTATTATCTTGAGCAAAAGCAACTGCTCTACCAGATATTAGAGCTTGATAACCATCAGTAATTGCATCTATCTTAGTAAGTTTTGCATCTGGCACATTTTTAGTGAAGTATGCATCAGCTGTAGTTCCTGTATTGACAGCTACGTCTTTACCTTTTAATTGATCTACAGAAGTTATAGGTGTCTTTTCACTAGATACAACACCTATTGATACTTTTTCATATGGCAATGTAAAGTCCACACTCTTAGCTCTTTCATCTGTAACTGTAAAATCTGCAAGCATTAAATCAACTTTATCTGTTTGTAGATATGAAATTCTATCAGCAGGATTCATTACTACCCATGTAATTTTACTCTCATCACCAAGTAATTCCTTAGCAACTCTTTTTCCTAATTCTACATCGTAGCCTTTAAAGCTTCCATCTGCATCTTGATAACAGAAAGGTGCGTCATCTGAAAATATTCCTATTTTTATTTTTCCTTCTTTTTTAATTGCATCTAATGAACCTGCTTTTGCAGTTGATGCTTTGCCCCCTGTGTTCGAAGAACAGCCTGTTAGTACAACTAACAATGCTATGCTTACTGCTGTTATAATCTTTTTCACTTTTCCCCACTCCTTAAAATATAAAATTTATTATTTATTTAATTAAATAACATAATTATCAGATAAATTTAAAAATTTTCTTGCCTCAATTGTACCTGGTGAACTGAAAAATTTATCTGGTGTACTTACTTCTACAATATTTCCTTGTTCCATAAATATTATCTTATCAGCAACTTTCTCTGCAAAGTCCATTTCATGCGTAACAACAATCATAGTAAGCCCTTGATCTCTTAGCCCCTTAATAACATCTAGAACTTCCCTAACCATCTCTGGATCTAGAGCAGCCGTAACTTCATCAAACAGTATTATTTCAGGATTCATAGAAAGTGCCCTACAAATAGCTACTCTTTGCTTTTGCCCACCGGATAGTTCTCTAGGATAAGCGAGTTTTTTGTCTAACAACCCTACTCTTTCTAAATGCTTCAAAGCTTCTTTAGTAGCATCTTCTTTTGTTCTCTTTTCCACTTTCATAGGCCCTAATATAATATTATTTAAAACATTCATATGTGGAAAAAGGTCATAGCTCTGAAATACCATTCCTACTTTTTTCCTTACTTCTCTCCAGTGTTTATCTTTAGCTTTAGGCTCAGTTACTAATGTATCATTTAAATATATTTGTCCATCATCAATTTGCTCAAGTCCATTGATGCATCTTAATAGCGTTGATTTTCCACAACCTGAACGACCTAATATGGCAATTACTTCACCTTTTTTAACTTCATAACTAATATTATTAAGTACAACATTTCCTTTAAACGACTTTTTAAGATTTTCCACTTTTAATAGCATATCTTCCCACTCCAAATATTAAAATTCTTTACGACACCGCTAAAACTTTTCTTTCTAAATATTTTGAAAATAACGATAATGGATAACAAATAATAAAGTATATAATTAGTAGAAAGAGATACATTGTAAATGATATATTGCTAGTTGGATTACTATTATATACAACTTGAATAATACTCTGTGAAACTTTTAATACCTCTGGTACACCTATTAAAAAAACCAATGTTGTAGTTTTTATAAGACGAGTAGCTAAATTTACTATTGATGGTGTAATCCGTATTATAATTTGAGGTAAAAGTACATATATATACATTTGAACTTTTGTAAGGCCTATAGCAGCACTAGCTTCAAACTGACTTTTAGGCAAACTTTTTATATAACTTCTTACTAAATCTCCTATTTCAAATGTTCCCCACAATGTGAAAACTACAATTGATACAACTAAATTATCAGTTTGTATGTTAAATGCGTAGGCTACACCAAAAAAGAATATAAATAACCAAATTACCGGATGAATCAATCTAAATGCCTCTAAAAATATCCTTAAAACAAAATTAATTAATTTATTTTTAGTAGTCATAATTACACCAATTATAAATCCAAAAAATATGGATAATAACAATGCTATAATAGAAATTTTTATAGTTATTACAAATCCATCCATTATCCTAGGAAATGCTTTTACTATATAATCAATACCCAAATTCTGCAAAGCGCACCTTCCTTTCTAGTCTAGAAAATACGTAAGACATTGGTATTAAAATAAGCAAATAAGAAACTATCATTATTACAGCTACGGGCAGCATCAAATCAGGACGTAAACTTATAATACTAAAAGCTTGATATACTATTTCCGGCAACAAAATTATCTTCATGGCTGAAACCTCTTTAGTAAGGAATATTGCATTGTTGCTTATTGCTGCAATAGAAATAGAAATGGATTGTGGTAAAATAAGATACCTTATAGTATCAAATTTAGATAACCCTATTGCCATTGCAAGTTCTCTTTGATTTTTGGAAATTGCTTTTGTTCCAGAATAAATAGCCTCACACATGTATGCCCCACCTAATAAGGATAGGACTATTACAGAACACAAAAAGCTATCAAGCTTTACAAATATTTTAGGTAGTCCATAAAAAATAAAATAGGCTTGTATAAGCGAAGGGGTATTTCTAAAAAACTCAACATAAATATATATAATCGCTTTTAAAAAAGGAATTTTATAGAACAGAGTAATGCTACAGATTAAACCTATAATAAAAGCAATAAATATAGATAAAAGAGCTACCTCTATTGTCACTAATGATGCTTTTCCAAAAATTCCAATTAAATCATAGATATTATTTATCTCCATAAGACCTCCTAAATAATATATTAAATTGTCGTTTGTCTTTTATGGATTTTAATTAATTAAAAAAATAATCTTTTTTATTTTTATACACTTATCTAATTAACTTTAACCCCTCTTACTTTTTCATACAAATTTTATAGGTTTACTATGTTTTAAATTATAGTTAAAAACAAATTCCATGTCAATCATAATTTGTAAATTTATTAATTATACTCAATAAATAATGCATAAAGAAAAGTTTTTTAACTTTAAAATTATTATTATATTAAATAATCAACCATTAAATTATCTTTTTAATAAAAAAATCACTGAAGCAACTTCTTCAGCGATTTTTTTTGATTATAATGTCACGAATATTACCTGCACTAAATCCCATTGGGCATATTATACACCAACTTCTAGGCTTAAAAATTATTCCTGTTATAAATGCAATCAATGTGGCTGCTTCCATAAAATAAAGTATTGTTTTACCTAATGTATACACCCCCTTAGGTACAGCCCAAAACATCAATCCAATAAAAGTTCCCATCATAATTGCCCAAAGTATAAATTTAAACCTTTTAGAATGCATCCATGATGGCATAACTCTATTTCCTGAAAAGGCTTTTGTAAACTTTCCTATAAAAGAACCTCTTGGACAAATTCGTGCACAACTCATCTTACCTCTTCCAGATAAAGCTATTATTATTGGAGTAAGCATACAAACAAAGCCATAAAGACCGAAAGGAGGCCATAAGTTGGCTATCAGCATCCAACTTATAGTTATAATCCATGTCCAATTCTGCTGAGATTTTATCCACTTTTTATCTCTACTATTATTTCTTAGCTTATTTAATTGTTTTACTTCTTCATCCAATTGCTAACACCTCCTCCTTGTATATTGATTATAATTTTAAATACTACTAACCTTGATATATCGTAGCTAGTAGCCTGTTATTTTTATTAATATATTCTATCGTTCTATATGTAGTACCACTTTTATAAAATTTGTTTTAAACTGCCAGCTTCTGCAAAGAAAAAAGGTGACATAAAAACTCATTATATGTACAAAATAATTTAGAAGGCGGTGAATATGAAATGGCTAATAAAACTGATAATTCCAATGTAAACCTAGAGACTAAACACTCAAATTCTAAGAAAAAGAACAATTCTGCCTCTAGCAGTTTTAAGAGTGTTGAACCACTTCCAGAATCCTCACGTCCAAGACGCGATGGCCCTGGAGGAGAGGACGGACAATAATTTGCGTTAAACCAAATAAACAAGTGGTGATATTTATTAATATCGTCACTTGTTTTTTTTATCCTCTTATCGTAAGACAAGTTTATTTAATTAATGCTTGAGTTTAAAACAAATACTTTACTTTTGGTTTATTAAATCAATTGCAAACTTTAAAACGCTTGGACCATTGCACATACCATAATCCATAGAAGGAATAGCTTCTACTTGAATATTATATTTCTCTCCCTTTTTCTTCATTTCCTTAAGTTGAAAACGAATTTGTGGTCCTATTAATACCACATCTGCCTTTGCCATATTTGAATCTGCTGCATCAGTTGATACTGCCCAAATAGTTGCTTCTATACCTTGTTCTTTAGCTGCTTTCTCCATCTTTGTAACTAGTAAACTTGTTGACATTCCTGCTGAACAAACTAATAATATTTTCATTAAAATCACCTCATAATAGATTTCTTTCATATTTTGCTATAACTATTTACATGTTTCTTTGTGGCTATGTTTAATGTTACTGTTGAAATTGAGGTGGCACTATGGAGATACATATGAGCAAGCAATTAGAATTAAATGATTTTCGGAGATGAAATAGCGTTAAAAAACTGTATGTGTTCGAACGCAGTGAGTTTATACAGTTTTAGGTATTTCATTGTAGAAAATCATATCAATTCTCTGCGTAGCTCATCTAAGTATCGGAAAAGTGACGCCTAATAGTCATGAAGTTGAAATAAAAAATTTATTAATTAAATATGATTATAAAAACCTCTATGATATGGATTTAATGCTTTCAGAAATTCACGTAATTGATATTATTGTAAAGAATCAATTGCCTAACGCAACCTTTATAGCAAATAATTTAAACATGACGAAAGGTGCTATATCCAAAATCACCAATAAGCTGTTAAAAAAAGATTTGATAAAAGGAAACCGCCTAGAGAATAATAAAAAAGATATTTATTATTCTCTAACAACACTAGGAAAAGAAGTTTTTAAAATCCATGAAATACTTCATGAAAATGAGCATGATAAATTTGTAAAAATATTAAATCAGTACGATAAAGACGGTCTAGCCATTATTAACAATTTTTTAGATGATTTAATAAACAAACTTTAAGGAGGAGAATAACACTATGGCTGATAATAGTAATGTAAAGGCGAAAGAATATATTCATGATCTATCTGATTTACTAAAATCAATGAAGGAAAATATAGATTATTCAGAAGGAGTAGCTAATAGAGGAGATGAAGTAAATAGTTTCGTTTCATCTTTTGAAGAGCTTTTAACCCATACAAAATTTATACAAAATATCTCATCTCAAATAAACGATGTGGCATCTAGAACTAATTTACTAGCGCTTAATGCATCTATAGAGGCAGCAAGAGCTGGTGAAGCTGGTAAAGGCTTTTCAATAGTTGCAGATGAAGTAAAAAAACTTTCCGTAAGTACAAAAGACTTGGTTTTAAGCATGAACGATACATTAAATAAGATATATTCTTTGACCGCAGAAGCAAATAATGAACTAGAAAAATTGAAGAATAGGTCAAATAATATACATCAAGCTAGAAGCAACTTTTCTAAGGTAAGTAGTGACTTGGATAATGTACTCACTAAATTTCAGGAGTTTAAGCAATTATTTTAATTAATAAAGATTCACTGAAGTAATTTTCTTCAGCAAGCTTTTTAATGCATCTGTCTTGGATAATGTATATGGATGAACTTAGAGATGAATAGGTTTTATTTTTACTTTATAGCCATAAGAGGCCTCTAAAAGCTTTAAACTGTTTATATTTGGATAATTTAAAAATTTTACACTTTAACAAATTACACTAAAAAAGCCCTAGACAGTGATATGTCTAGGGCTTTATATGGTGAAGTCTAAGTGTATCCTTTGAAAAACATCAATAAATTTAAAAATTATTTAAGGTTACTATTATGACACTACGTTTTCATGTCTTAACTTGCTTGTTCACTTGTAGACATTTCTGTTAATCCCTTCTGTCTAACCCCTAGCCATAGAGCAATTCCTATCAAACATGAGATTCCTTCTGTAGCTGTCATAGTCCAAATAACACCATTAACAGCAAATAGCATGTTTCCTACAATTAAAATAGGGACAAATAAAACACCTCTCACAGCAGCCATAACATTTGATTGAACACCAGCTCCTTGTGCTTGGAAGATTCCAGTGAAAAACTCACATAGGGCAGCAAAGACAGTTGAGGATAGTTGAGCTATTAGAGTTATTTGACCAATGGCGATAACCTTAGGATCAACACTGAAGAAGCCAATGATCTGTAACCTGAGTGCAAATAGGACTGCTCCTAAAGTTAATGTTAAAACCAGCATATACAATATGGTTTTTTTAATAATTTCCATGAGACGGTTTTGATTATTTGCTGAGTAAGCAAAGGCAATTAGTGGTACAACTCCCATTGCGAAGCCCATACCAATACAATCAACAATTTGAACAACTCTTTGTGCAATTCCAAATCCAGCCACAACAGTATCTCCATAAATCATGGAGTAATTATTGAAAAGCAGACTTATAATGACGAAAAATCCACTAAGTAATAAAGCTGAAACTCCAACCTTAAAGATATTACTATAAATCTCTTTACTTGGCTTAAAATACTTAAGCGATAAATTCTGAACAGTACTCTTCTTTTGCAGATAATATATAAAATATAAAGCTGAAACTATATTACCGCAAAGTGAGGCTAGTGCTGATCCCATAACATTCATATTAAGAACAAAAATGAAAAATGGGTTAAGTATTATATTAACTACAATACCTGCTATAGTACCCGTCATAGAGACAGTTGATGCTCCCTCCGCACGTACAGATGATTCAAGTGCCATATTAGTAATACTGATTGGAGCTCCAATAACAAGTATCATTACAAAATTTCTTGTATATTGTAGTGTTTCACCACTAGCTCCTAAGAACGGCAAAATATATGATAATAAAGGCAGACATATGAGCATAAAAATCATACCCATAAACATTGATGACCAAAAGTTAATAGAACTAACTTTTTTGCTACTCTCTATGTTGCCCTCACCTAAAAGTCTTGATATATATGTTCCCGAACCTACTCCAAACATTTGTCCAAGTGCCATTAATACTAATGTAAACGGCAATGCCAGCATTACAGACGCCATCATCGCAGTATTATTAAGCTTACCTACAAAAAAAGCATCGATGATATTATAGACAACTGACGCTATACTACTTAGCATCATAGGAATAACCATGTGTATTATTGCTTTTGTAACAGGTGCCTTTTCCAGATAGTACAGTGATTTTTGATCCATATTTTCTATGTTTTCCATATAAAAAACTCCTTTCATTTTGCGAGTAAAAAAATCCGCCCTTACTAAGTAATATTGTTTTTAAACCCTGTGTGACTTCTACAAACATAGTATATGGCCTCAATTTAAACTGAACTTAAATAGAATTTAAACGGAATGTAAATAAAAAACTCACTGAAGCGACCTTCTTCAGTGAGTTTTTTTGCGCATCTGCCTTTCCGAATGTATATGAGGAAACTTACAGGCGACATAAATTTTATTTTTTACTGTTTACCCTAAATAGCTGTTTTAAGCTCTTGAAATTACTAGGTTTAGCTAGCAAAAAATTTTATACTTCTCTTAACAGTAAAAAGTAAAACCACCTTCTGCTAATTCAGAATGTGGTTTTAAACATGTTATAAGGTTCAAACTTCAATTATTAATTTATACATACTAGAATTAATAGTTATACGATTCAAGTACAAATTATATTTTATAGAAGAAACCTATAGCTTCTATTTAGGTAACAAAATAGTGAATTCTGTGCCTTTTCCAATTTCACTTACAAGAGATATCTTTCCCTCATGCAAATCAATAATTTTCTTTACTATTGAAAGTCCAAGTCCGTTGCCACCTAAAGAACGGTCACGTGATTTATCTACTTTATAAAACCGTTCAAAAACTCGCAGCTGGTCTTGTGGTGAAATACCTATACCTGTATCAGAAATCCTACATTCAATTCCGTTTTCATCACTTGATAATTTAACACCTATATTTCCGTTCTCTGGTGTGAATTTAATAGCATTATTAAGCAAGTTTATAAATACCTGACTTAATAAATCCTCATCTCCCCATATTGTGATTTCCTCAAGAGAAACATCAAGTGTTATATTTTTCGCCGACCACTGTGGTTCTAGCATGAGTAGGATACTTTCAATTTGCTTGTTAATTTGATACTTTTTTAAGTTTAAATTATTATCATCTGATTCCAATCTAGATAATCTTAATAGATTTTCGCTTAGTTTTGATAATCGTTTGCTTTCGGTTTCTATTATATTGGCATAGTGTGCTACCTTTTCTTCACTTAAGTTTCCCTTTTTTAAAAGAGAAGCAAACCCTGAGATAGAGGTTAATGGTGACTGTATTTCATGGGATACGTCTGATATAAAATCCTGACGCAGTTTTTCCAAAGATCCAAGCTCCTTTGCCATTCTGTTCACCTTATCTGCTACCTCATTAAAAGGGTCTAATTCATTTGTTTTCACAAGCACATTGAAATCACCAGAAGACATCTTGTTCATGGCTTCAATAGCTCCACTTAATATAGGAAAATGTGAAAGATCAAATCTTTTATGTTTATTAGCGAAATGTTTGTGCAAATAGTACCATACTCTCCAGATCAGAAAATATATCAAAGCAGAAGTTAAACTTTGAACAATAAGCATTATATATGAAGGAATATTTTGTGATTGACCGAAAATAACTATGTAAATATAATGACCACTAATAAGACCGAATAATGTTGTAAGAAAGATCAGTATTAACGAAATAAAAGACCAGTTTCCTCTCACTTCTCTTCCTCCAATCTGTACCCAAGTCCCCTAATAGTAGTAATCTTAAACTTATAAAGCTCACAAGGAAATCTCTCTCTAAGTCGATTTATATGAACGTCAAGGGTTCTCTCGTTTCCATCAAAATCAAGACCCCAAATCTCTTCTATGAGCCTATCACGAGAAAGCGTTTTGCCAAGATAACTTCCAAGCATAAACAAAAGTTCAAATTCTTTCATTGGTATATCACACTTTTCATCGTTGTTAATCACAGTATAACTACTTTTATCCATAACTAAACTTCCAATACTAATGGTCTGTGAGGTAGCTACTTTATACCGTCTCAGAAGTGCTTTTATTCTAACAAGTAACTCATCAATCTCGAAGGGTTTTGTTAAATAATCATCTGCACCAAGTTCAAACCCTTTTACCTTTTGGGAAAGTTCGCTTTTTGCAGTAAGCATTAAAATTGGCATATCTTCATAATATCTACGTACTTGTTTACAAAATTCATAGCCATCCATTTGTGGCATCATAATATCAAGTACACAAAGATCTACCTTGTCTTCGCCAAGTTTTTGTAATGCATCTCTTCCGTTTACTGCCTCAGATACAGAAAATCCTTCATTTTTCAATACTGTGCATATAAGCTCTCTGATATAACCATCATCATCTATAACTAAAATTTTATTCAAATCTATCACCGTCCTACTGTAAGTATACCTCATGAATTTAAATACAATATAAACTTAATTTAGTTTTTCATCTTTTTGTTTATAATAAAATAAAATGCCCGCGAAAATCTGGCTTTTTAGGTTACAGCTATAACCTAATTCACATTGACGAGGCAGAATAATATTAGGAAACCTATTGCTATTTTCTACAACTTTATTTCTCTGTATTCCCAAATATTGTCCTAAAAGAGGCGAAGTTATTTCCACTACAATTAAGCCAAAGATAATTGCAACAGAATTAGGTATCAAAAGAATTGCTAAACCAACTGCAAAACTCAAAGAAGAAATTTTAAGAATAAATTTAATACCAAATTTTTCAATTATAAAGTATAATATAATTACTTAATCATTGCGCAATCGTTTGCCTTGATTGTAAAAAAGTTTAAATCTTTACTTTATTTAAAGTAGAGATTACTTATAGTAACATTTTTTTAAATTTTTATGTTTTAAAGGGGATTATAATATGAACAAGCATGCAGTATACCACAGAGCAAAAAGCAATTATGCCTTTGCAATTAATGAAAATACTTTAGCCATTAGACTTAGAACAGCCAGTAAAGATATTGATGAAGTTAAGCTTCACTATGGAGATTACTGGGAAGAAGTTGACGGCAGATGGGTTTGGAGAAAAGAAAAAGTAAATTTAAAAATTGAATTCGAAACAGATTTATTTACTTATTGGAGAGTAGATATTAATCCAAAAGACTATACCCTAAAGTATGGCTTTGAACTAATAAAAGGACAAGATCGACTAATGTATATAGAGAGAGGATTTTTTGATGTTGATGATAAATCCATTGAAAACGATATAAATAGTTATTTTAGTTTTGCATATATTAACAGCATAGATATCTTCAAATCGCCTTCCTGGGCAGAAGATACTATTTGGTATCAGATTTTTCCAGATAGATTTTGTAATGGAGATAAGAGTAATGATCCGGAAAATGTGCATCATTGGGAAGAAAAGATATTAGGAACTCATGAATTCTATGGTGGAGATTTAAGAGGTATAATCGAAAAATTGGATTATCTAAAGGATTTAGGGATTACAGGATTATATTTAACACCTATATTTAAATCCCCTTCAAGCCATAAATATGATACTACAGATTATTTTGAAATTGATCCTCACTTTGGAACTAAAGAAGAACTTAGGGCTTTAGTTAAAGAAGCTCACTCAAGAAATATAAGAATTATGTTAGATGCTGTTTTCAATCATATTGGAGTTACTTCTAAACAATTTAAGGATGTTATTGAAAAGGGAGAAAAATCAATATACTATAATTGGTTTTATATTCAAAAATGGCCTGTAACTGATAATGAAGGTAAATTAATAGGTGAAAATTATAGGAACTTCAGTACAGATATGCCTAAGTTAAATACCGAAAATGAAGAAGTAATTCAGTACTTACTTAAGATATCTAAGTATTGGATTGAAGAATTTGATATTGATGCATGGAGATTAGACGCTGCTAATGAAGTTGACCATGAGTTTTGGAGGAAATTTAGACATGCTGTAAAAGCTTGTGGAAAAGATATTTATATATTAGGAGAAACCTGGTTTGACTCTCATATTTGGTTACAGGGAGATCAATTTGATGCAACTACGAATTATCCACAAACAAAGCCAATTTTAGAATGGGCAGCCTGCAGAAGCATTAATGCTATTGATTTTCAAAGAATGTATGTGGAGGCGATGCTAAGATACAGTGATAATGTAAACAAGACTATGTTTAACTTATTAGATAGCCATGATACACCAAGAATATTTACTTTGGCAAAGGAAAATAAAAATTTATTAGAAATTTGTTATGTACTTTTATATACACTACCAGGATCACCTTGTATTTTCTATGGCTCCGAATACGCAATTGCAGGAGAAAATGACCCATATTGCAGATTACCAATGCCATGGGAAAAAGAAAAACCAGAGATTTTTGAAAAACTAAAACATATCATAAAATTAAGAAAACAATATAAAGCTTTAAGTGGAACTACTGAATTTATAATGGTAGAAGAAGAAGAAGTTATAATAAAAAAAGTAAGAGATGAAGAAGAGTTATATTTAATAATCAATCTATCTAATTCAGAGAAAAACTATGACCTATCTTCTAATTTAATAAAAACTGCAGCTGTAAACTTAATGGATGGGAAAGATATTAATGTAGCTAATATCACTGTAAATTCAGAAGGTTTTGTGCTTATCAAATAATAAAATACTAAACCCTAGACAGAAATGTCTAGGGTTCTATATAGTTAAAGGTATACTCAAATCCAACCTTTTATAATTTCATATTTAAACTATCATAATTACTAAAGAAAAAGTTAAGAGCTTTTAAAATCTCCTCTACTCCGCCCTCAATATCACTTTCAATATTTAATGCAAGAAGAGGTTCATGCAAGGATAATCTTAATAAAAACCAACCTTCCTCTTTAGTACAATTTATTTTTATTCCTTCATAATTTTGAGGTTCAATATTCCAGCCTTCAAACTTATGCGACAATTCTTTTAAATTATCAATCACTGATTGACCATAAACCTTAAAGTCATCATCATCTATTTTTATTCTAATTTCCTTACTTTCTTTAGGATGCTTTAAATTCTTTATTAAATAATCAATGTCTTTTCCTTCTTTTTTTAGTTTAGACATTTCTATAAGGATTTTTACTATAAGGTAAGCACCATCATCTAAAAAGTAATTTTCTTTTAAGGCTGCATGACCTGATGTTTCTATTGCTAAAGGGCATTCAATGCCTTCATCATTTAACCTTTTAGCTTCATTTATAACGTTTTTATATCCTCGTTTAAATCTATGATGAATTCCACCTAAATTAGTTATGAAATCAGTTAGACCTGTTGAAGTTATGGAATCAGTAACTATAGTTACCCCATTTTCTTCATTAATTATTATTGAAGATATTAAAGCTATTAGAGCATTTTTATTTATTTCTTCCCCAGATTTTGATACTATAGCAGCTCTATCCACATCTGTGTCAAAAATTATCCCAAGATCTGCTTTACACTTTAAAACTGCATTCCTTATAGACTCCATGGCTTCTTTATTTTCTGGATTAGGGATATGATTTGGAAAATTGCCATCAGGATTTAAAAACTGACTTCCTTCTATATCAGCTCCAAGATTCTTTAATACCTTGGTTGCAAAAAAACCTCCTGCTCCATTTCCTGCATCAACTATAATTTTAGCTCCTGTTAATGGTTTTTCTGATCCTACAGCTTCTCTCACTTTATCAACAAGTACTTTTGAGTAGTCATCAACTAAACTAAACTTTTTCACCTGACCACTTAAATTTTTTGATGAGCTTTCATTATTTATAGAAAAATCTATTATTTTCTCAATATCTTCTTTCTCACATCCACCGGCTGAAGTAAAAAACTTAAGACCATTATAGTAATAAGGAAGGTGACTTGCTGTGATCATAATTGCTCCATCACATTTGTAATCTTCTAATCTAGTTGTCATAAACATTGATGGTGTTGTGGTCATCCCGCAATCAAATACTATTACTCCTTCTTTAATTAAAGCGTCAGTTAGAGCATCTTTTAAAATAGTGCCAGATAATCTTGAGTCCATTCCTAGAGCTATTTTTAAGTTACTTTTGTTATCACCAATACTTTTTAGCCACTTAAAGAAGCCGCTACCTATTAAAGCTACAATCTCAGGAGTTAAGTTTGCTTTATGCTCTTTAGTTTCTATAGCTATTCCTCTAATATCAGTACCGTTTACTAACTTTTTTAATGATATACTCAAATCTTCCTTAATGCAGGAAAAACTTGTAGCCATTGATATGCCTCCTTTTTAAGATTATTTTAGTTCTTTAGCCGCTTTAACAATAGCTTCTGGTGTAAGTCCATAGTGTTCTAGTAGTAAATCTGGGGTTCCTGACTGTCCAAATACATCTTTAAGTCCTATTCTCTTAAGTTTAGCTGGATATTCTTCTGATAATACTTCTGCTACCGCTGAACCTAATCCTCCTATTATACTATGTTCTTCTGCTGTAATTACCTTACCTATGTTTTTAGCTAAACTTACTATAAGCTCTGTATCAAGCGGCTTTATGCTAGCTATATTTACAACTGTTGCTTCTATATTTTCCTTGCTTAAAGTCTCTGCTGCTTCTAATGCTTTTGCTACCATTATTCCTGTAGCTATTATTAGTATGTCATTTCCTTCTCTTAATACTTCACCTTTTCCTATTTTAAATTCATAGCTTTCATTATGAATTACTGGTGTTGCTGCTCTTCCAAATCTTATATATACAGGTCCTTGGTATTCAACTGCTGCATATACTGCTTTTTTTGCTTCTACTGCATCTGACGGATTTAATACCACCATATTTGGTATACTTCTCATTAAAGATATATCTTCTATAGCTTGATGGCTTCCTCCATCTTCCCCCACTGTTATACCTGCATGAGTTACAGCTATCTTCACATTTAATTTTGGATATGCCACTGAGTTTCTTATCTGCTCAAAGGCTCTTCCTGCTGCAAACATAGCAAAAGTTGTTGCAAATGGTATTTTTCCACAAGTAGCGAGTCCCGCTGCTGTTCCTATCATGTCAGCTTCAGCTATTCCCATATCTAAGAATCTTTCTGGTGCTACCTTCTTAAATTCTATACTTTTAGTTGCTTTTGCAAGGTCTGCATCCAATACTACTATTTTCTCGTTTGATTCTAATTCCTTTAATGCTTCTCCATAAGCTTCTCTTGTTGCTATATTCATTATTTTTCTCCTCCTTTTAACTCACTTAAAGCTTGCACCTTTTGCTCTTCATTTGGTGCTGTTCCATGCCAGGAGGCTTGATTTTCCATGAAGGAAACTCCTTTTCCCTTTACTGTCTTAGCTATTATTGCTGTTGGTTTTCCTTTAACTTCTTTAGCTTTAACTAGAGCTGTTTTTATTTCTTCTAAGTTGTGTCCATCTATAACTAGCACATTCCATCCAAAGGCTTCAAACTTCTTATCTACTGGACTTACATTCATAACTTCTTCATTTGATCCATCTATTTGTAGTCCATTAAAATCTACAAAGGCTACTAGATTATCTAAGTTGTAATGAGCTGTACTCATAGCAGCTTCCCATATTTGACCTTCTTGTAGTTCTCCATCACCTATTATTGTATATACTCTATAGTCTTTTTTATCTAGCTTTCCTGCGAGTGCCATTCCATTTGCTGCCGATAAACCTTGACCAAGAGACCCTGTAGACATATCTACTCCTGGAGTTTTCTTCATATCTGGATGACCCTGCAATATAGATCCAATTTTTCTAAGAGATTTAAGCTCTTCTTTTTTAAAGTATCCTCTTTCAGCTAAAGCTGCATAAAGTCCTGGTGCTGCATGTCCTTTTGATAATACAAATCTATCTCTATCTTCCCACTTAGGTTCTTCCACCTTTATGTTCATCTCTTCAAAATATAATACTGTTAGTATATCTGCTATTGACAGTGACCCACCTGGATGTCCTGATTTTGCTTCTGCTAGCATTTCAACTATATCTATTCTTATAGCTTTTGCTATATCTTTTAGTTTTTCTGTATTCAACTTCTATTCCTCCTATATTTTCAAGGAGCTGTAACTCAAAGAATAAAACCACAATATCTTGTATTAAAGATGTACCACTTCAATCCGAAATCTATTTTTTAAACTCTCACGGTTTTTGGTTAGAGAATTTAAAAATAATAAGTTTCAATATGAAGTGGTACATCCATATAGATTTCAAAATTCTAAAAAACATATTGTGATATAATTTCTTAATGTGACAACCCCTTAACTTTAATTATTTTTCAGTAGAATCTTTAAACTCATCTATGATTTCACGAATTTTTTTTGCGTTTTTCGCTATATCTTCTGAGCTTCCGTTGGTTAATAAACCTCCGAATCCACAAACATCTACTTTGTTTTCCAACCATACGTGCAAGTTATCAAGAGTAATTCCACCACTAGCTAGAATTGGCATATCAGGAATTGGTGTCTTGAATACCTTCACTAGCTTTGGCCCATAGAAATCTGAGATTGGGAAAGCCTTAATAAATGCAGCACCTAAACTTAATCCCTCTACAGCTTCAGTTAATGATGTACATCCTGGTGCATAAGGTATCTGATATCTATTACATACTTTTGCTACATCTTCATTATAAGTTGGTGCAATAATGAACTGTGCTCCATGTAAAATAGCATGACGAGCGGTTTCACTATCCAAAACTGTACCTGCTCCAACACAAAGTTCTTCTCCGTACTTTTCGCTAAGTCCCTCGATAATTCTTCCTGCATTATTTAAGGTGTAACTCATTTCCATAACCGGTATACCACCTTTAATACAGCCTTCAGCTATTTCGCATGCACGCTGAAGTGTTTTTACTCTTACTATTGCTAGAGCTCCAACATCTACCATTCTTTTTGTTATATTCATTTTTTTCATATCATTCACCTCAATATTCCTTATTACATTATTAGATTCTCATTAAAGTTTTTATATATAGATAAACCAGTTCCGAATAGAATCTTTATTTGGATAAATTCTAATTTGAAGTAGTTTATCTATAAATTTCTTAACTCAACTATTAATTTATGCATGTCCGAAAAGTCCCTTAAACAGCGATCTTCGAACAAGTACAAATTAAGTTTTCAAACAGGAAATCCTTAGTATAAACCACTATTAAATGTAGCTTTATAAGCTTCAACTACACGCTTGATTTCTTCAAGCTTTTCACCGGTAGGTTGTGTTGCTGGAAGACGTGCAGGTCCAACATTTATGCCATTTAACGTAACAGTCTGTTTGATAACAGATGGTATAGTTCCAAACTTAAGAATACGGCGAAGTTCTTCAATGCTATCTTGTGCTTTTTGAGCTGCTTCCAAATCACCCTTAATAAAATTGTTATATATAGCTACATCTATTTCTGCTAGAAAATTTGCTGTTGCTGCAACTGCACCTTGTCCACCAACCTTAAGAATATCAAGAATAAGTGAATCGGAACCTGAGAATACGCCGAAATCTTCTCCTTTAGTTACTTCAAGATAAGCTTTCATGTTTTCCAGCTTTCCACCACTGTCCTTAATACCAATAATGTTCTTAACTTTAGCTAATTCACGCACTGATTCCGGTTCAATATTTATACCAGTTTTCCCTGGCATGTTATACATCAGAATCGGTAGCTTAACTGATGATGCAACTGCTTTATAGTGTGCAACTAATTCCTGTTGTGTTGGAGCCACAAAATATGGTGTTATAACCGATAGCGCACTTGCACCAATCTCTTCCATTCTTTTTGATAAATTTATAACTTCACGAGTAGAATTACCACCTGTTCCTACAAAAACAGGCACTCTATTATTTGTATGTTCAATAACAATTTTTGCAAATTCTACTTTTTCATCATCTGTTAGAACATGACATTCGCCATTTGTTCCTAAAATAAATAATCCATAAACACCTTTGCCGATTAGGTAGTCAATCAATTCACGGGTTGCTTGAGGATTGATATCTTGATTTTCATCAAGAGGCGTGATCATCGCACATATAATACCTTTATATTCCATAAAATTATTTCCCTTCTCTAATAGATTTTCCTAGACTTCCACCTGGATGCCATTTTAGATATTGCTGTGCATCAAGCCCTTTAGCATGTTGTAATGCAATACTCAATGACTGTAAGGCTATTGTTTCTGCAATGATTGAAGCACGAGGTGCCTTATTAAGAGAATCCCCTTCTTCTCTAATTCCTGCGAAGATGAAGGTATCTGAAACATCTTTTAGCCATGAATTAGGATTGCCACTGACTCCAATAATTTTAGCTTTATTAGCTTTTAAGGTCTCAACAGTTGATTTTAGTTCTTGGGTTTCACCACTATTTGATATAGCTATGACCACATCGCCAGGGACCACTTGGCCACTTGATCCATGCACAGCTTCTGTTCCATGCAATATATATGCTGGTGTTCCAGTGGATGAAAGTAATGAAGAAATGTATCCTGATACATGACCTGGCTTACCGATACCAGTAACATGTACGCGTCCATAATTTTTTTCTGCTTCAAGAATAAGATCACGAGCCTTATTAATAGCAGCTTCATCAATTGAAGCTATAAATGTTGATATTTCATTAGCCAATATATCTAAAAATTCAGGTACTGTATTTCCAACCATGATTTGTCCTCCTTAAAATTATGGAGCTGTAACATAAAGAGTAAAAACTACAATGTTTTATATTAGATTTCTAAATTCTAAAAAAAACATATTGTGTTTAGATTTCTCAATGCGACAGCCCCGTATTAATTAACTTAGATAGGTTTTATTAATTGTAAAATTCTATGCAACACATTACCAACTACGTTATAATCTATGTTAGGGAATGTAGCACCTTGTATACCAAGTGTTCCATAAACCGGATATAGTAAGGTTGGAAGGAATGCAAGTAATAATCCTGCAATGAATGATCCAAGAACTGCTCCTCTCCATCCACCTGATGAATTACCAAATACTGCTGCTGTACCACCTGAGAAGAAACAGATATGAGCAGCTGGTATAATTACTACAGGGAACACACTAGGCAATGCTACCATAACCACAATTGCTAGTAGACCTGCAGTATATGAACAGATAAATCCTAAAATAACTGCATTTGGTGCATAAGGGAATACAGTTGGTACGTCTAACGCTGGACGTGATCCTGGAATATACTTTTCAGCTATAATAACGAACGCAGCTGTTATTTCAGCTAAGAACATACGAACACCTGTCATTAATACTGACATACCAGCAACAAATGTAAATGCTTGTACTATAGGGTAAACCAACCAGTGTTGTGTCCCAGAAAGTGTTTGAGTAAATGTTTGACCAGCTTTTAAAGTTGCAACATAGAATAAAATCAACATAATTATTGATAGACCCATTAAGAAGTCTTTAAAAACTGCTAACCATTTTGGAAATTCGATTGATTCTGTAGTTTCCTCTTTATATTTTGAGAATATACGACCAACATAACCAGATAAACCATAACCAATCATATTGAAGTGACCAATAGCCTGTTCATCTCCACCTGTCAACTGACGCATAAATGGTTGACAGAATTGAGGTAATGCTGCAGACATAAAGCCTAAAATTGTTCCAGCAGTAAGGATTGTGATCATGTCACTGAATCCGTGAGCCTTCATAATTAGTACTAATACACAAGAAAAGAATAAACTATGCCCTGTTGTAAAGAATATGTTCTTAAATCTAGTGATACGTGCAAAAACTAAGTTTAATATAAATCCTAAAATCAATGTACATGAAACCGCAAATCCAAATGTCTTTTGAGCAAGTGCTGTAGCAGCTTCAGGTGATGCTATAACTCCTGTGATACCAAAACCATATTGAAATAATTTATTAAAGTTTTGTAGTGATCCAGTCATAGCAGATGCACCGATACCAAATACTAAAAAGCCTATAAGGGTCTTTGAAGCACCAGTAAATACATCAGTAGCTGATTTTTTTTGCAGAATCAGCCCTATACATGCAACTACACCAAGTAAAACAGCCGGGGTACTTAATAAACTTATAATAAAATCCATCTATAATCTCTCCCTTATTTTATTAAATTTTATTTTTCTTTTGATGCAAGAAATTGTTCTAATGCTTTTTTAATCTCATTACGATCAATAATATTATGGATACCAATAACATCAAATTTTAAGTTTTTCTTTTTTAGTTCTTCAGCAACATCAACCAATGTTTCTACAGCATCTCCAGTAAATCCATTTAATGAATCTAATGAACCGTGCTCAACCTCTATTGGAAAATTATTTTCCTTTATTACTTGTTGGGTCTTTATCTTTAACATTAAACTTGAGCCAACCCCTGCTCTACATGCGATTAATAGTTTATACATAAATAACTCCTCCTTTTATGATTCATGTGATTTTATAAAATCTATAATTTCCTTAGGATCTTTAGCATTGTCTAAAGTCTTAAAAAACTCATCCATTTCAAATAATTCAACAAGCTCAGACATTGCACGCAAATGACTATTATTATCTATAGCACTTAAGCAAAATACATATTTTACAGGATCATTATCTTCATGTCCAAACTCAACAGGATTTTCTAAAGTAGCAATACCTATTGCGATTTCTTTTGTTCCTGCTTCTGGTCTTGCGTGTGGCAAGGCCACATGTTTTGTAATTACGATATAGGCTCCAGATTCTTTTGCAGTTTTAACCATAGCATCTACATATTCTTCTGTAGCTTTACCATTTTCAACTAGAACAGCTGCTGACTGTCTTATAGCCTCTTCATAATTTTTAGCTGAAACCTTTAGTTTTATTAGTGCTTCGTTAGTAATTTCACTTAACATAAGTCCTTCATCTCCCTTAGACGTAAAATTCTCTATTTGTGCAAAATAGGATAATAATTCATTTGAAAGTAAACTTTCTGAAGTTACTTTCGCATATTTTTTTACTATATCCATAACTTCATCTATTTTTGGTTGTCTTAAAAAAATATCACCCAACTGAATGTACACTTCACGTGTAAGCTTATATTTTTCCTTTTGGGTCATAACAGGACTAACTTTAATTACTGGTACATCTATTTCTAACCCCTCTGCCTTATAATTAGTAGTAAACACAATATCTACAGGTTCACCGAACTCTTTTAGCTTAGAGGATTCTAATGGTGGTAAAAAGTTTAGTTCTGGAAATAAATTTGTGAGCTCTGCATATAATATAGCTGAGCTACCGACCCCATTTGAACAAACTATTAATGCTGTTCTTTTTCTAAGAATATTAAATTTCTTTCTGCTAGAGAAAATAGCCGCAAAATGCATTGTTAGATACGCTAATTCCTCTTCCTGAATTTCTTCTCCAAATAGGCCGCAGAATTCTTTCATTGCATTGCTTACAATTCTATATAATAGTCCATATTCTTCTTTTACCCTTTTACAAAGTGGATTGTATATAGGTAGTTTAAATAAAAGTCTGTAATAAGCTGGTCTAAAATGAGAATATAGTTGCTTGAATATTTTTTCATGACTTATATAATTAACTCCACTTAAATACTCAAACTTTATCATCATTTTGTTCACAATTTCTGTGATTACTTCCCTGTCTCTTGTACCTTCTTCAAAGTTTCCTACGGATATACCTAAAATCCAAGCACTGATGTACATTATATCGTGAGGTTTTATCTTATCTTTGCTATCATATACTTCTAATAATTCTTCAGCAAATCCATATTCTTTCATAGATGTTAAAGCTGAAATATTAGGAATATCTATATTTTCTGAAGTAATGATTTTATTTGATAGCATTCTGGCTTTTAGAAAAATGAATATATAGATAAATTCAACCAATCTATTCTCAACAAAAGTAATTTTATGTTTTTTTACAAGCTTTGATATAATATCTTTAGCTTCTTCATAACTATCTAATTTGTACTCTTTAATAAAAATGTCAAATACTCTTGAACCGTCCTCATTAGATAGTGTCTCTATGATACTTTTAATAAGTATCCTTCTAATCTCCATCTCAGATCCGACTAAATAATAGCCGTTTGTACGATTATTTTTAACTTTTATCCCTTTTTTCTCCAGATCAGGTATAAAATCTTTAAAATCAAGAATTACAGTAGATCTACTTATCTTTAGGGAATCTATAAAATGATTAATCGATATATCTTCTAGGTTTATAAAAAGCATCAAATACATATATAAAAGTCGTTCTGTTTTACTAAAGTAGTAAGTATTTTTAGAATAGTTCTTTATTAGGATTTCTTTAATTGCATCCTTTGTTTCCTTTTGAACAATTATATCTTTATTGGCCATTAAAGTTATTAGTGGAACCTTTTTAACTTTAAACAGGTCATTAATTTTATTTAGTCTGTATGTAACTTGTCTTTTTGTAGAATTTGTTTCTTCTTGCAAAACTTTTGTAGTTATCAGTGTACTATTTAGTAAAATCTGAAGAATTGATACGATTTCTTTATCCATTTATATTAATCCTCGCTTTCTTATTAAGATTAATTATAATCTCGTCTTTGGATTGTTATTTTTCATCGCCTCCTCAACATCATTCTATTTTAATTGTATATCGTTTTCAATTCAATTTAGGTTCAACTTTTGTCCGCTAGTTAGACAAAAATTAAATAGAACTAGCAAAACTGTGTAAATTGCTAGGTTCTATGGCATCTATCCAATCGTTATCGAACAGTATAAGCTCCTTTTTTATATCTTTATTCATCTCTTTATTTATACCTAAGAGACAATACTTTGCCTGTTTGCCTCTGAATCATTTATAGATAAACCAGCTCCAAATAAAGATTTCGATAGTTCTACGAATCTTTATTTGGATAGATTTCAATATGAAGTAGTTTATCTATAAACTATCCCTTCAAGCTAATATCTCCAAAATTGTTTTGATTTATAATTTTATAGAATTTAAATTAAGAATGGGTATCCTCAAATGCTTATAGAAATGGGAAAAGCATATATACTAAATGATTAAAGATATATTACAACACAATTATATTTTGAACAAATTAAAACCCACGAAAATCCATTTTTAGATTTCCGTGGGTCTTCTAGTGAAAGTAAGTTGTAGCGCTACTACCATGCTTCTGATAATAACTATCTACATACACATCTCAAAGATTTAATAAAACTGTATATAAAAGTTTAACACAATAAAATAGGTATATTTAAAAGAATTCTTGGAGTAAATTTTCTAAATATCGCCATAACATCAAACAAAACCTCTACAAGTTTTATATTTTCCATTAATAGTTATTTCATTTCTTCAACTGCAGTATTACCAGCAATTCTTCCAAAGGTAAATATATCAGTTAATGCATTACCTCCTAGACGGTTACCTGCATGGATACCTCCAGCAACTTCTCCAGCAGCATAAAGATTTTTAATTGGTTTATCATTTTCGTCTAATACGTGGGCTTTAGTGTCTATCTTAAGTCCACCCATTGTATGATGAATTGCTGGCTTTCTAGGAGTAGCATAAAACGGTGCTTTCTCAACTTTTAAGCTAAATGTATCCTTATGGAATTCTGGATCAAAGCCTGCATCAACATATGAATTATATTTATTAATAGTGTCTATAAGAGTTGCAGGATCCATACCAACTTTTACTGCTAGCTCTTCTAGAGTATCTGCTCTAAATAGAGTGCCAGCTTCTACCTGACGATCTATCTTTTCTTGGCTTGTATTAGCTGCAGTTTTCTTTATTTCATCATCAGCTATAAGGTAGAATAACCCACCTTGTCCAATAGCAGCTTTTGTTAAAACATCTCTTCCAGAGAATTCATTAATAAATCTTTTTCCTTCTTTATTAACTATTACAAAGTTTTCAGGAGGCACTTGAAGTCCACTAAATAATTCACCAGTTTCAGGATCGGACACAGGCATCATTTGGGTAAAGCCCATTCCTGTAAGTGCTGCTCCAACTGATTTACCAAGTAATATTCCATCACCAGTCATAGCGTAGGAATTAGTAGTTTTTATATCATCAGCAATTTCACTCCAGTAAGTGTTATATTCTTTTAGCATCTTTGTGTTTGCACCAAAACCACCACTTGCAAGCACTACTGCTTTTGCATGAACAGTTATCTTTTGGCCATTAACACCTGTTGCTATAACTCCTTTTATTTCACCATCTTCTATGATAAATTCTTTTACAGGGCTATCAGTAATGATTTTTCCTGAGTTATCTTGTACATATTTTGTTAGTGCAAGTATAAATGATGAACCATGACTTTTAGTAGGCTTATGACCACGACGCCAAAGTGCACCAACAGGAGCAAATACTATACTCTTATCATACTCAACCCCTATTTCCTCTAGCCATTTAACACTTTCTAAACCTCTGTCTGTAAGTATCTTTACCAGGTCATATTGTCCGTATATTGTGTTGCCATTAAGGTCAGTTCTTTTACCACCAAAATATGTTTGCATTCTGTGAAGTAGTGGAGAGTCAAATAGATGTCCCTTTTGTGTACCAAACTTTTCCTGGTAAGCAGAAAACTCTTTTCTAAGTGCACGGAAATCCTCTATATATTCTGGATGAATTGAGCTCTCATCTGTATCTAGTAGTGCTTCAATAGTATGTCTTTCTCCTGGATTTTCTTCAAACTGTATCTGCCACTCTGGATCTGCAGCATTGACAGGACCACCTGAACGTATGGTATTTCCACCTACTGCTGGATATTTCTCAAGAACAATAGCACTTGAACCGTTTTGCAACGCTGTTGCAGCTGCACTTAGTCCAGCGCCGCCTCCGCCTACAACTACTACATCACAAGTATATTCTTCGTCTTCTTTGATTAAGCTGCTAGCAGGCTTTGGACGTCTCTTAAGTATGTCAGGATTAACTCCTGCAAGTTTAACTGCTTTTGCTACACCGTCTATTACAGCATTACTAGTTTCTGAAGCACCGGAAAGAGCATCAACATTTAATGTCTGTCCTTCGATTATTTTATCTGGTATTCTTACAAAAACTACATCTGCAAGCCCTTCTGTCTCGCCCTCTGTATTTATATCTATACTTTCTATTCTGTTCTCACTAAAAGATACTTTCATTGGAAGACTTCCGCTGTGCCCTATTGCACTTACCTCATATACTCCTGGTTTGAAGGTAAACTCTTCTTCTTCGTTTAGCTGATTTGAAATCTTTGCAAAACGCATAAAACGTAGGAAGCATATTTCTAGGAAATCTATGGTTCTTTCATTGTTTAGATTACCTTGTTCATCAAATGCTTTATTTGCACTTCCAAGTAAAAACTCATATCCTGGCATTACATTGGCATCAACACCTGGTGCATCTAGGATTTGACGAAGATGTAGCTGTGCACGAGAAGACCCTTGAGTATCAAGAGAAGCACCAAGGATCATTACTGGTTTGCCAGCAAGTGGATGAAGATCAAAGCTTAGCCATTCAATTAAGCTTTTAAGACTAGATGGTATTGAGTGATTATACTCTGGAGTAGCTATAATAACACCATCACTTGCTATAATCTTATCATTGAACATCTGTATCACTTCACTTGAGGACTGATTATCAGATTGATTAAACATAGGAACATCTGTAATCTCAAGTATCTCTATTTCTGCCTTTGACTCGAAGTATTTTTTCATAAACTGAAGGAGTTTACGATTATATGATCTTTTTGCACTAGTTCCAACAATTGCTATAAATTTCATTGTTATTAATCCTCCTACTCTTGCCAAGTGAATTTTTTAACTTTTTTATTTAAAACTTTTTCTGCTAAAAGTTTTGATGTAATATCTGTAAATAGAAGAAACTCTCTGAAAATTTCATCTAGCTCTGATAGCTTGTCCGAATAGATAAGATTTCCTTCGCTATCAAATGCACCTTGTGATTTTCCTAAAAGGAATTCACTGCTTGGCATGATTCTGGCAGCAAGCTCAGGCGAATCAAGTATTTGTCTAAGATGTGCTTGTGCACGAGAAGAACCAAGTGTACCATGGGAAGCTCCTACAATTAAAACAGGCTTGTCAGTAAGTGCTTGACTAGTGTAACTAATCCATTCAAGAGCACTCTTTAAAACCGCAGGTATTGCATGATCATACTCTGGAGTTGCTATTATTACTCCATCTGCTTTAAGAATTTTATCAGATAACTCTGCTACCTTTTCAGGAATATCAGAATCCTCTGGTTCATTAAAGGCAGGTAAAGCCTTAATTTCATATAGTTCTATCTCTGCCCCATTGGAAAAATGCTTTTGCATAAATTGAAGCAGCATACGATTAGTTGACACGTCTGAGTTAGTACCTACAATTGCTAAATATTTCATAGTAATCTCCTCTCTCAATTTCAAAACTTCATAATTTCATTAATTATTTGATATAATTTTAACATGTTGAATATATTATATCTAATAGTTATTTATTGAAGTTTGATAACATATTTGTTATAATCAAACACAATAAAAAATAAGTTATTTGTTTCACAAAAGGATGAATTAAATGTCAAAATACTATTCTCAAGATATTTTGTATTATATTGATGCCATTTTAAAGTACAGTAATTATGGCAAGGCTGCCAAATCACTTTATATTTCTCAACCTTACTTGACACAGGTTATTAAAAGGGTAGAAAGTCAGTTAGGCTGTGAGCTTATCAATCGTAGCGATCTTCCATATCGATTAACCGAGCAGGGAAAGATATATTATCAGTATTTAACTTCAATAGAAAATAATTACGCTAAGCTGCTTAGAGAAATATCAGCTGTGTCAGATATAGATAGCAAGGTTATCAAGATAGGAGTGCTTCCTAGCCTTGGAACCTACCTTTTACCTCTTTTTTTACCAAAATTTCTGAATATGCATCCAAACTGTAGAATAGAGCTTTCAGAGGCTTTACCAGAAAAAAATGAAAAACTAACTCAGAATGGTGAATTAGATTTTTGGCTTGGACAAAATTCAAGAAATATTTCTCCCAACTTAAACTCCATTACTTGGGGCAGGCACAGATACCGTGCTGTTATTCCTCGCTGCTGTGATCTATATCAGAAAGACGTCGCCATTATTCCAGAAGGAACTATAGACATAAATAAGCTATTGTGTCAAAAACTTATACTAACTTCCAAAGGTTCTGCTATAAGAAAGCAGATAGATCAGTTATTAAGCCTTTATAAGGTGGAACCCAACATCATAATGGAAAGCACCGAAATCTATACTATACGTAATCTTGCAACCAGTAATTTGGGACTGACCTTTATACCAGAAAGCATCTATGTAAAGGAATGCCCATCTGAATACAATATATATGAAGTTCCAATTGATGAGCTTAGTTTAGATTATTTTATAGCATACCACAGCGATAAAAAACTAACTGCCGTTGATAAAGACCTTATAGAAGCATTTCTGGTTCCTGGTGAAAATAATTTCAATATAGGAGATCAAAATGAATGAGTATAAGAAAATAATATATCTTATGGGAACAAAAATCTCTATATATGTAAAAGCAGATGCTGCTGAAAAGCTTGCAGAAAAGGCTGAGGATATGCTGATTCATTATGAAGAAACCTTTAGTGCCAACAGTGATACCTCGCAGCTTGCGATGCTAAAAAAAGCAGCTGCATTGGCTCCACAAAAAGTAGATGAGGAACTGTATGAGCTGATAAAAATAGGAAAAGAACATAGTCTATGTGAGAATACATATTTAAATATAGCAATAGGTCCATTAATAAAATTATGGAAAATAGGTTTTAAGGATGCACATGTACCAGAGAAAGAAGCTATAGTAAAGGTACTGGAACTTTTAAAGCCTGAAAATATACAACTAAATGATGAAAAAAAGACCGTGTATTTCTTGAAAAAAGGCATTGAGATAGACCTTGGAGCCATAGCCAAGGGCTATTTTGCTGATAAAGTTATGGAATTATTTAAGAAAAATGGGGCCGTTTCAGCCATGGTGGATATGGGAGGTAATGTTCTAGTTTTTGGTGAATCACCGTCAATCGGCGGTGACTGGAATGTGGGAATACAAAATCCGTTTCTACCAAGGGGAAATGCGGTGGCACTTGTGAAAATAAAAGATCAATCCGTTGTAACCTCAGGAATATATGAGAGAATGTTTGAAAAGGATGGCAGTAAATACCACCATATATTTGACAGCAAAACAGGCTATCCAATAGAAAATAATATAGCGTCTTTAACTATTATTGCTGATAAATCCCTAGACTGCGATATATATACTACAAAATTGTTTGGATTAGATGCTGCTTCAATTATTCGTAGAGTTAATAGCATTAAGGGGATGGGTGCTGTTGTAATAACTGTGGATGGAAAACTAGCCTATACAGATAATCTTATAGGAAGAATATATCCATTAACAATGTAATGTTCCAAGGAATAAGGTCGTATTCATTGTTGTCCCAGAAAATTATAAGTGAGTGTCGCAAAATGATTAATTTTTAATCAGGAGCGATGCTCCTTTTCGGTTAAAAGAAAAAAATCTCCACAAGATTGAAATATAAAATCAATTTAGTAGTTATATATTAACACACAATTTTAATTCTGGCATTAACCATATAGTTATTAATAAAATACAAATTCTGTATTTCTTAAATTTCATTTTTGAATCGAAATATTCCTATTAATAATTTTTAGATTTATCAAATTTGGTAATACTATTACTATACAAATTTCAATACACAATACTTTCGGAGGTACTTATGCTTACAAATGAAGAAAAAGCTTATATAGCTGGAATAATTGATGGTGAAGGCAGCATTATGCTAACCAGCTTTCACAGCAATGAACTTCATTCCCCTTGTGTTTCCATAGCTTCTACAACCTTAGAACTTCTACAATGGATTAAAGACAAAACAAATACCGGAGTAATTAAAAGAAAGAAAAATTATAATACTGAAAGACATAAAGATTGTTTTTCATATACATTGAGATACAATGATGCCATAAACTTTCTAGAAATGATATCCCCTTACCTTGTTATTGAAAGTAAAAAACGTAGAGCTTTAATGATTATAAATGAATATAAAAGCTTAACACCCAGAAATGGCAGGTATTCTGAAGAACTCTTAGAAAAGAAAAGAAAGTTTTATGAAAGGTTTATTGCACTTAAATAGGGAACCCCTATACATTTCTGTCTAGGGGGTTATATGGTGGAGGCAAACCGTGACCTTTGAAATCCACTAAATTTAATATATTTTCTAATAACACTTTACTGGATTTTTAAATAATTATTATAAGATATTTCTTCATAATAACGACGCTTCTTATTTAAAACCTGACTATACAATTTCAGTATAAATTATATATATTTACTATTATTATCTTCCATTAACTGCAATAATCTATTAATTAACTATACTTTTCCTTAATATTATTTTATTCTAAGAATAAATTTGAAAAATAACATTATAAAGAAAGCTTTGCTACATCATGTTTTTCTTATAACTAACTTTATGATGAGCATATATAAATTGTAAATGTGATCGAAGATGACTATAGTAAGAATTTATAAATAAAATCGTATTTTTAGAAAGTATTTAATTTCTAATAACTTATATAGAAAGCCTTCAAAGAAAGGGTTTAATACTCAACACTCTCTATAGCCTATATATTAAATATTACATCATATTTCTTTTCATTCGTAACATATCAATAGCTTGTCCAAATTTAGCATAAGCTTCTGGTTTATCTTTCAATGTACGTTGCAAACCTATCATATTCATCAATAAATAGTCTAATCTATGTATTTCTCCTTCTAAACCAAGAGTTTTATAAAAATTTTTAACTGTTTCATTAGAACTTAATTCTTCAGAAATTATTATGTAATACTGTTCATCTCGCTTGAATGTGTCTTTAATTTCTTCTGTATCTGGATAGATAAATTTTCTATCATTTTCAGGTAACCGAAAAGCGTTCTTTCGGTGATTACACGAATGGCAAGCTAATACAAGATTTTCAATAAATCCTGCATCAGCTTTTTTATTAAAAGACTTTTCATTGATAAAATGATCTATTTCAAACATTTCTTTTGGCAATATATCAATAGATGCTCCACAGTAAGAACATTTACAATTGTATGCTTTCATAAACTCTATTTTATATGGGCCTTCATTTACCTTAATGTATGCATGCATATCTTTCGCTCTAGGATAAACACTTTTTATTTTATCCACTACACATTGTTTTTTTGCTCTCAGATCTTCAACTAGTGGACAATATTTAGTTACTCTATAATCATCAATCATTTATTTTCTCCTGTACTTCTTTAAATGCATTAATTAGATTATTAATATCAGTTTTAGTGAGTTCATCGTATATCCCAACCCCATTAAGTGAGTTTATTATTTTCTCCTTTAAAGTATCTTCCCAGCTTGTATTAACCTCTAATTTTTCTGCAAGTCGTCTATATACTAAAATGTTTTCTATTGCTTTTTCTATGTATGGTGGCAATTGTTCAGCATAATATACTGAAGCCGTCTTACCACAATTAGGATCATATTTTGATATTGTTTGAACACGAGAATCTGCATCATTCTGAGTAATTACAATTACTTCGATAAAAGGATAATACTTTTTCAGTATAATTTTAAACTCTTCTCCTGAAAATTTTCCAGAAGCAATTGTTCGGTTTTGAAACAGCCTCGAATCAATAAAAATAATATTTGCCGACTGCACCTTAGGATTTCGTATCAAACTTTCATATCCATCATCAGGATTAAATTTGATCTCTAAATACTCTATTTCATATTTAGGGTTAGAATATTCTGTATCAAGATAACGCTCCAACCCAGGGTCGGGCGAATCGTCAATATATAATATATTAAATTTCTCCATCACATTTTACCTCCCACAGAAAACTCTATAGAAAAACCATTTTCGCCATTTATTCTAATGATCTCTCCACCAGACATCACTATAGTATTATTAACAATCCACATTCCGAGACCATGCCCATCTTTACGTGTAGTTTCATGAACTTCTAGGATTTTTCTAGGATTTGAATTATATTTTTTATCAAGTCCCTTTCCATTATCAAAATATACAAAATAAATTAAACCATTCTCTTCTCTAGCAATTATACTTATATTAATGTGATCCATATTTTCATTCTGTTGGATACTATTTAATATTAAATTATCAAATATAACACGCAAAATATCCTCTGACATTAAAAAGCAAACGTCTTCCTCCAATTGTAATGTGATTGACACCCAAGCATAATCTCTCTCCCATATATTTTTAGTTTTGTTAAGAAGATCCGTAATGCTTTGCCATGTAGCCTCAAATTGTTTTTTTTCCATTTCTGACAGCATTGTATTCATAAATGCTACTATTTTAGCACTCACTTCACTATTAGATTTAATCAAATGAGGGACATTTTTATATGCTTTTTCCGTTTTATCAGGTGCTAAGAGCTCATCCCACATATCGTATTCTTGAAGCGCACGAATAATATTTTCACTATTAGCTGCAATTGAATTTCGATCATTTCGCATTTCATGTGCAATAGATGATGCCTTAAGACCAGTAGTTGCAAGGACATTAAGAATTCTAACATCATACTTATAGCGTTCTTCAACATTCGCTTTCTCGCGCTTATATTCATAGCTTTCTTTTCTGTAGCTTTTAATTTCCACTGCCAACTGTTTTGCCTCAATAGAAGTAAGTTTAGATACAGTTGCTGGATTAGAAACAACTTTATCTGATACTGGAGTAGGGTTGTTATCAGGCTCTACATTATTTTTTACATCAATTAGTCTAACAATAGCTTGACGATACCGTTCAAATTCTTTGAGCCCAGTTAAGATTATTTCAACAAATAATTGGTAATAAATATTTTCATTTAATCCTTGTCTATTTGATAAATCTTGCAGAACAACATTTGTTTTTTTATCAATTTCAACTTTACCAGCTAACTGATTTTCACGAACTCTCCATGCACCAGTTGGGTGAGATGCCGCCGCCGGGGATTTTCTAGAGCGTTTTCCTAATCCGAGCCAGTCTTTTTTCCCTTCATAAGCTGAAATACTGAAAGCATTACGGTACAAAATTATTCCTCCTTTAAGAGGTTCGGGTAAACTTGAGTACTTATATAAAAACTTTTCCATTTCAATTGAGGTTGAATTTATATTAAAATACATTTCTGCCGAAAAATTACCGAGTTTTTTCAATTTTTCCTCGAGTTCTTCCATTGATAAATCTAATTCTTTCGAGGCCTTGAATTCATCAATCATATCTGTTTCAGCCCTAAATTTGTTAATATCAATTTGGGGACAATATCTTTTAGCTTTATCAAGAAACTCATCTGATTGTACTATAGTGGTAAGTACACATTTGTCACTATTAAACTTAAGCTGTATATTGCTTAAACAGTTTTTACCCAATTGAGGCATAGGAAAGTATCTTTCTATAACTTTTGTAAAACCTGGATGCGAAATTTCTATTTTCATTAAACTATCATTATATGTTTTAGAAATAAAATCTGCAAGATTCTCCACTCTCTTCTTACTCCATTTTTCTCTCAAATTACCTATACTAATTTTGGTTCCACATTCATTTAAAGATTCATCTTCACTTAAAAGCGAACTGTTCCAATCGGTACTCCAAACAACCCCCACTGACCCAAATTTTTTTGAACAAATTTCAATATTTCTCCCCAATCTTGATAGTGCAAAACGACCTATACCTTTGGAACCAGCCAATACCCTTACATTATTATTTTCATCTATAACCTCATACTCTTTACTACTTTTGCCTACATGCATCCAGTGACGTTTTATATCATCTACATTCATTCCAATACCATCATCAGTAATAATAAACTGGTTACCTTCAAAGCATAGAGTAATAAATGTTGCTTTAGCATCGTAAGAATTTTTGACTAACTCAAGAACAGCCGATTCATCGTTAGTAAAGTTTTGAACACCAAGAAGCTCTGCTATAGTACTATCTTCAATGATATATTTTAATTGTTCCAACTCAACTACCTCCTTTAAATTCGAAGTTATTAATGTCCTTACATGTTATTCTTAATGATTGACCACTTACACTAATACCAACTTTTTTTACATACTCCATAAATTCAGGACTCTCCAAAATAAATCTTGCATTCTTAAGCGTAAAACTAGAGCCAGATTTTTCTGTTATATAAATTCCTGAATATGGTATAGTATCTCTATCCAATTCATAAATATCTACTTTATTTGTAACTACAGTGGAAATAAGAAGTTTTCTCTGATTTAAATGTGCAAGTGCCTGTGTGCGCCCATATTCAAACCATTGAACATTTTTATCTTTCTTTCTTTTATCAAGTTTCACAATGTATTCCTCTAAGTGTTTTGCTGCACCTGGAAAATCATCTTTAAATGTGTTGGAGTTAATATGTACAAGAGTGTTATCATCGTATTTGTACGGAAAAATAATATACTCTTCTCTATTATATCGAAGTGATCTAGGACTTACTGCTTTTCTTAAAATAGATTTTTCTATTGCTTTTTCAGATATCTTATCTTTAGTAACAATAAAAGCTTCATTCAATAGTGTTGCAATAACTATAGACGCATTAAAAACATCGCCAAACCTTATAGTATTAGTATCCCTTATTATGCTGTTAGAGAACATCCATTTTCCATTAAGTTGTTTTCTTTGAATTAGCAATTCAGTCTGTTCCGTTTCGTTCCTATAACAAATATATTCTTTTTGATTTGTTCGATCATAAAGAAAGATACTAGTTGATGTTAAAACCCCTTGAAAAATTTGTTGAGATGGGTAATCTAATATGGTTGAGATATGTTCTTTCAATGCATGTCTCAGTTTATTTGCAAATACATTTTTATAAATATTGCTAGGAACTAATTGAACTAATTTTCCACTTGTGCTTAACAGTTGAATACCAGCTTCTATGAAAGCATAGCAATAATCAAATTTTCCGACAGAACATGTTACAAATGACTCTTTAATCTGCTTCTTACTATCTTCATCAATCTCTTTGTAGGTAATATATGGTGGGTTTCCTATTATTAAATCAAAGCTTAGATCGGTTTCCCACGTCAAGGCATTATCGTTATATAAACTCCATTCAACTGGAGGTAATTTATAATATGCAACTATAGCATTTAGCTCTTCCTTACATTTATAAAACAGCTCATTGTCAAGTTCTATTCCATAAATATCTTTTCCAAGGTTCTCAGAAATTATTTCAAATGGAATATTATCATTTAAGCAACTATCAATATACCTTATTACAATAGCTTTTAATATATTTCCTGTTCCAAAAGAATTTTCAAGAACTCGACGTCCCAATAAGTTTGTTGTATATCCGGCCAGATCTAACATAGTATCCACCATTGATTGTGGTGTGAATATCTGGCATTTTTTCTTATTCTTTTTGTTGTCAAATATAAAACTCATGATTTACCTCAATATGATAGATTTGAAATGTTCCATTCTGGATTTACCGTGTTGGTTTAAGCTATTTGGAAATGGTTCCTACAAATAATTTGCAATGATTTCTACCATTACAGCATAGGAACCATTCCGATAATACTTATCAAATACTTCTTAATATATTTTTAGATTATTAAATTTTACATTGCTTTGTAGATAACCACTCCGCACCAAAAAAGGTTTAGAATCAGTCACTAATGCTAATTAACCATAAACAAAAAGTGGAATAATCCTACACTCTCTATTGGACGCAATCGTTTTTTACTAAATTCCTTGATAAGGTTATTCATAAGTTTCATTATTATAAATAACTCAGGTCACCATTAAAGGCTCCCTTAGTATACACTAACATAACCTTTACTTCTGGTCTATCCGTTAAACAAAACTATTAATTTGCTTAGTAATGATGTACTCTGAGAAAGCTTGATTACAAAATTCAAAAAATCATCTTGTATATACCTTAATACTCATGCCCCTGCTATACACTAACATATTTCAACAGATAATGACTCTTACTATACGTTATTATACACAATAATCAGAACAAACATCAATATAATTTGTACATCAAGTCCATATTGCTAAGGAGTAATATAGTTAATAACGAAATGTACATTACATCAGTCTTATCATTTCAATTTATGATTCTCAATAAATAAAACTTAAAAATTTATATTTTTTATTCTTAATATAAATATACTCCTAACAATAAAAATATTTAAATTTGTATTTTAAATACCATCTAAATCACCATGTATTGAATCTTCTGTTATCTTAATTATTCCAGTTCCTTTTTTCTCATCTGTAATACTTTACAACTTACTGATAATTTTCTAATAAAAAAGCACTCTTTTACACATTATATTTATTGTGTAATTTAATATTTCTAAATTTAAAATATATCATATTGCTATTAAATGGCGTAAAAAGCAAATAATAATACAATACAGTTAATTTTCATCATGATATTACATGATAAAATAATGCCTCCAAGTAAGCTATAAAATACAGTAAAATTTAAATCAACGAACTCCAGGAACACAAGAATTTTATAAATAATAATTGTATTTTTTAGCTTGCAGCATTATCATCTAGTTAAATTTCATTATTGTCGGAACTACCCACACCCATCAAAAAATATGAACCGCCTGTAAGCAGCTATTTAAGCCACCTACAGGCGGTTCATGAATTCTAAGATGGAGGCGAAGCGCTACTTTAAAAATCCACTAATTTAAGTATGTTACTTACTAATGAAACAACACTTGTTCATTATCATCATCCTGAACAACCTATTCCTGAGTAAAACAATTTAATAGATTTGCTGCTTTTATTGTATACTTATTATTTTCATCTAAGTATTTTACCATATCTTGATGTATATATGTCAAAACCCTATATCCGTCTTCTAGCTCACCCATTTTGATATAATTTACAGCGATATCATAGCTTTGTTTCAAAGTACGTTCGTCATTATCTCCATAAGCAGTAAATGCAATAAAATATCCTTTTGAAAAGCAACTATTCGCTTCTTCATATTTATTAATTCTTGAATATGAAGCACCTAAGTCTAAACACGCGCTAATAATAGCATCCCTTTTTGATGGATCAACATTAAAATTATCCACTGTAATTATTTTTTCATATATATTTGTATGTTCTTCTAATAAGTGATCTAAAGTAACAATTTGCATTTTTATAGCATCTTCATGTTGTTCTAAAACACTATACAGTGAACCTAATATTCCAACAATTTCATAATAAGTATCATATATTAATACTTCATTTGTTTTATAAGATTCACTTTCATCACATATATCAATAAGTAGATTTTCTAAAACATCAACTGCCCGTATATATATTTCTTCACTAATATATAATCTCACTAAACGCAGCTTCACATCAACAACTAACTCGTACTTTTTACCAAATTGATTTTGAAATTTTTCTGCCACACTTTCAAAAACTTCTATTGCCTTTTCTAATTCTCCTATTTCTGCATAAACTTGTCCAAGTACATATTTTGAGAAAATAGTGTCTATATGCTCTTCTCCAGCTACTTCATCATACTTTTTGCACAATAATTGCAGTAGTGGAATACACTCACTATACTTATTCTGTTTAAGATATTCTCTCACCATTCCAAAAAGCATATTTAATCCGTCTAAAGTTTTATACAATTCCTCAAAATTATTTAACTGCCCCTTAAAATGTGAATCTTCTTTCATCATTTGTTTTCATCACTCGATAACTTTTTCTTTATTTCTATATCACTTATTTCACACTCTTCTCCATTAATTACAATATAATTCTTTTTTCTATCCTTAAGTTTATCATAAAGCCAACTACTTAAAATGCTTATTGCCACATTCGACCCCACAGTAATACATATTTCTATAGCCTGTCCTAAATCTGGCATAAAATTAAAATCATCTGGAGGCAGCACTTGAATGATTGCATTTTCCTTTTCGTTAACCACTATTTGTCCTACATCATTCATAGCTTTACTTAGAAATTCTGGTACCTTTTCTCCATTCATTAATGGAATTTGAATCATTTTCATTATTATTTCCTCCATATTTTCCTTTTTATTTCATCATCAGAAAGTGAATCCATATAAGCCTTCATTCTTCGTACAAAATCTTCTGCATAATTCATCAATTTTGTATCTATATTTCCATCATAGAATTGTTTAATATTCATCCTACGCAATAGTGCAGTAGGATGAGTATTCTTTGACCTCTTGATTTCTTTATCCATAACTTTTAGTATTCTTTGGTAAACAAAATCAAACATTTCAAAAAAAGTAAAAAGTAGTTCAATATCTTCAATTTTCCTATTTCTTAAATCATGTAACTGGATATTATTATAGTCCTTTTGATTTTTACAATCTTCCTTATTTATCCTTATCGCTCTAGCTTCTGATTTTCTAATCCAATTCAGAGCAAAATTATCAGCTTCATACTCATTTTTAAAAGATTGCTCCATTTCCTCATTGGTTTTAATTTCATCCTGTGTTTTGTGTTTGAGAAGTATATGTCCATATTCATGTGCCATCATAAAATCTACTTGATTCATAATAATTTCCTTTATAATAAAAATGTCTGCTTTATCAAAAAGCATTGCAGAAGGTGGTAAATTTGAAACACTTCCGTTATTTCTCAAAATATCAACAATAACTATAAATAAATTAGTACATGTTATTACTGGCTCAGTAATCTCTATAAAACAAGATTCTTCATTGTATCTCTTTACACGATATCCACACAAAATCATTTTTATCCATTCCATAAGATATACATATACTCCATAATCCATAAATATCATCCTGCTATCTCTTTGTGATTTACAATGGGCTTGTATATCGTTAGTTTTTATCATACCACACTCAATGTGCCTTATCTCTGATAGATCATACCCTTCTGGTATTGATGCTAGTAAATTAACTTGCTCATTTCGTAACCAATATGGCATACCATAAATCATATATTTTTTCCCATATACTTTTCTATTAGCAAAATACCTACTTACCATATTCCATCTAAGATTAGCCTCTGCACACTCCTTCAAATGCGTTATAAAAAATATATCCATTTTCCAGCTTACTACAAACATAGAACGTATATTAAGTAATAAAATATCCTCTTCACTATACTGTTTACCATTCATTGCTATGCAACTTACCATTAATTCAAGGTCCTTATTTTCTACAACTTTAGCGTAGTCAATAGATTGTAATAATTCAAGGTCTATCCCAATTTCTTTTGACATATATCGACTTACATCCTTATATGTTTTGAACATTTCAGCAAACAATAAGTCTATTCCACTTTTTTCAATTATCATTTCAGCATTCTCATGCATATCTTCTTTAACAATGTCATCTATTAAGTCTTGGTTATTCATTTGTTAAATCCCCACCCAAAAATTCGCTAATTAAAAATTTTATTATTTAATAAGTAATACCGCTTAAGGTCACACTAACTACTCATTAGCTTAATTGTTAATGAAGTGTCAGTAGAAGACTTTATTTCTTCTTTATCTAAGTTTTGTCTTTTAGATACTTATTTTTTTATTTATAATTATAATCCACTGTACAACTTTTGGCAAATAACAACCATTTTTTTTGCAATGTTTCATTAAAACAATTTGGTGGAGCTACCCGTAACAATAAAAAATACGACCACTTGTAGGTAGCTATTTAAGCCACATACAAATGGTCGTGGATTTATATGGTGGAGGCGAGGGGTCGTGCGCATATGTTATTACTAACATCACTGACTATATCTTACTCATTAGGATAAATTTTCCTAATGAGTCTTGGCGTATTATAGAAGCCTTAGTTTAGTTTGCGACTTCTATCCTAGTACTCCATACTTAAAAGCTTAGGAGCCTATGAGTCGATACGAGGCTGTTAAGTTTCCTTACATACCTCTCGGTATTGCCGTCATCGTCACATGGTACGGTTTCACCGATAAAGCCAAGTTTTCACTCAAGAATCACTTCTTGAGGCGACTCTTTTACGAATCGAACCCCTGTCCGAAAGCAGACCAGCCTGACTTTCTACGAGCGTAGTCTATATTTTAACATTCCCTCCACAAGACGCCTACAGACAGGCTTCCTGCTTTAGTAGCTTCATAAATTCCGTTCCTAGGTCAAAGCTTTCCTAGGCTCGGGGCCCCGCTATCGGCGCCAGACACTAAGCTGCGGGAAGCTTAGGCTGACGAGCTGCTACTAGGCAGCTAATGCAAAATTATCTTCTGCGTTTACATTTAGTGCATAGTTGATCACGTGGGACCATGCTTCCCCCGGCTCGCTTATCAAACCCATCTTACCCCCGTCGAAGCCAAAGCGCCCCCATATTATGGGTGATGAATTTGCAAACGCTATAATTTATCAATATTTAATTTTCTGAATTTTAATTATAAACCTTATAAACTTCTCTGTCAAGTTCATGATGATGAGCTGTATTTATTAACTCCTCATCACAAATATTATATTACAGCATTAATGAATTTATATCAACACAGTTATTGATGGCAAAATTGTTTATCACTGATTCATATGGAATTAGTGATAACAATAGTATACTACTCTCAGTTTTCCCACTGCTGATAAAATCATATTAATTCTATGCGAAGTTCATCTAAGTATCGGAAGTATAAATACCTAAATTTCAACGCTACTATAAAACATTCATTCATAAAAATTTTTCAATATTTATTGTTATAATTATATCTTCAAAAAATTATAAAATTATATAAATATATAGTAGATATGCGCCTTTAAGAGATATTCCCTTTATTTTGGGTGTCTCCACTTTGTAACCCCTCATCATATACTAAAGTATGAATTAACAACGGAGGTATATCTATATGAAGTGGGTATTTGTAATAGCGACTGTATTTATATTTGCGCTAGTTTTTTATTATTCCGTAAACAATGAAAAAACAAGGACGAAGAAAAAAGCATTAAGTTTATATAGGAAGAAGCGGTATGATAAAACTATTTCTTTGCTTGACGCTAAGAGAGCTCTCTTAGGCGAAGATTTTTACTATTCCCTCTTGATAGAGATATTAGTAGAAACTAAAGATATAGAAAAAATGCTACAGGCCTGCAAAGAAGCTTTAGATTCTAAAATTGAAAGCAGTATGCTTTATAACAACATAAGCTATGCTTATTTTGAAGCTGAGGATTTTGATAAATCTTTAGAATATGCTGATAAATGTATCGAACTTAATGATAAGTTTGCTGCACCTTACGCAAATAAAGGCAACTGTTATTATCTTCTCAGTGACTTAGACAAAGCTTTAGAAAATTTTGATACCGCTTTAAGTATAAACAAAGATTTACCTGCTGCACTTTATGGCAAAGGTATATGCTTATATATAAGAAAAGATTATACTGAATGCGAAAAATACCTCTTAAAATATACTAAGATAAATAAAAAAAGTATAAACACCTTTAAGATGCTTGGTGATTTATATTTTGAAAACAGGGATTTCAGTTCAGCTGCAAAAATGTATGAATCCATAATATCTGTAGACTCTACTCTCCCATGGGCCTACTACGAGCTTGGAAACATACTTTTCTATGAAGGAGATTTGTTTCGCGCCTTAACTTCACTTGATAAAGCTATAGAATTAGATAAGGATTGCTATATTGCCTATTATTATAAATGTAGGATCTTTTCACTCTTTAGACATATAGATCAAGCTTTTCAGTGTTTAGAAAAGGCTGTTGAAGGTGAAAAATACCTGAAGCTAATTGCCTTTGAAGATGATTTTCTGAACAATCTAAAATTTTATTCTAAATTTAAAGATATTGTAGGAAATAGAAAAACTGATATAATATCAGAATTACAAGTAACTAGTGCAGATGATTAAAAAATCATGCTCTTTCGTGAGCATGATTTTTTAATATCTTGATCTTTCCTTCATTTGTCTTTCAATGTCTCTCTTGTGAGCCTTTTCGAGCATAGAATCTCTCTTATCATAATTTTTCTTACCCTTACAAACAGCTAAATTAACCTTTACCTTACTACCTTTTAAATAAAGTGCTAAAGGCACTAGGGTTAATCCCTCTTGTTGTATAAGTCCTGTAAGTCTTGTTATTTCTTCTTTATGCAAAAGTAATCTTCTTTCTCTAAGTGGATCGACATTAAAAATATTACCTTGTTCATAAGGACTCACATGCATGTTTTTTATATAAACTTCTCCATTATATATATCTGCATAGCAATCTTTAAGATTAGCTTTTCCTGCCCTTATTGATTTAACCTCTGTACCTACTAGTTCTATTCCAGCTTCCATAGCTTCTTCAACGAAGTAGTCATGTCTGGCTTTTCTATTTTCAGCTAAAGTTTTATTATCATTCTTTCTAGCCATATAATCACATCCTAATGGTAATATATTGCCTCTATATTATAATATATTACCCATTTAATAACAAGTTCATAGCAGTCTATTTATTTTACTTTCACATCTTTAATAGTTTTATCTTGGCTAACATACCAATATGGTACTGCTAAGAAAAGTGAACCTCCAAGAATATTACCTAGAGTAACCCAGCTTAAATTATGTAATACAGCACCTAGAGTTAATGCATCATTATGTGGTAGCATAAGTGCTGTTGAAAACAAGGCCATATTTGCTACTGAATGTTCAAATCCAGCTGTAGCGAAAGCAAATATACACCAAAAAAGCATTATTAGCTTTGCTGTTTCATCTTTTAATCTATAACATAGCCAAACTGCTAAACAAACTATGAAGTTACATAATATAGCTCTTAAGAACAATTGATCTGCTGGATAATGTGTTTTTGATTCTGCAACCTTTAAAAGATAAGTATCAGACAGCCCTATTGGAGCTCCACTTTTTACATATATGTATGAAGATACTATTGAACCTGCCAAATTTCCAAGATAACATACTACCAATAATTTTATAGTATTCTTTAGACTAACAGTTTTTTCTAATAGACCTACAGTTAAAACAAAGCAATTACCAGTAAAAAGTTCTCCTCCAGCAAAATATATAAGACCTAAGGCTATAGAAAAGGTAAGCCCTACAGCCATCTTTCCATAAAGCTTTCCATCAACATTCACTATTCCTGCAGTTGAGTAAGAAAGAGCTATACCTACTAATACAAAAAAGCCTGCTATAAAAGCCAATAAAAAATATTTAAAAACACTATTATTAATATAATCACTCTTAACTTCTGATGAGTGAGCAACTTCCTTTACTGCATCTTTATACATGAAACATCTCCTCTTTCGCTTCTAATTTAAAGATAGCTTCTTCGATTAGGGATAACTTTAGAAATTTAAATACAATTATAAAACTATCCTTATACAAAAATATATAACTTCTAATTCATTACTTTTTAATAACAACTATCTTTATCTATTTAAGAATATTATACTGATAATTATTATCATTTTCAATTATTTTATGCTTTTTTATCCATTTAAAAATGTATCAATCCAATCTGCAATATTTTAATAATTCAAGTAATATTACCCACAATAGATTTTTTTACCTTTTAACTTATCCACATATCTCATTGAATCATAATTTCCTAAGAAATAAAAAAGTCGCTGAAGCGACCTTCTTCAGCGAGCTTTTTTAACGCATCTGCCTTTCCGAATGAATATGAGGAAAATTTGGTAGGCGAATAAGTTTTATTTTTACTGTATCGCCATAAAAAACTTTTGAAACCATTGAAATATCTAGGTTTATATAACTTTAAAATTTTATACTTTCCTATACAGTAAAAAAACAGTATGAACAATAAAATTCATACTGCTTTCTATATCAAAGTATCTAATATCTTTAAATGGCTTTAAAACTTATTAACAAATGGTGTATTCCAGGTATTTAAGAAAACATAGTCATTAAAATCCTTCTTAGGATTATGATCTTTTTGCTCATCACTATGTCCTACTGGTGTCATACCAACAAGCTTGTAATTGTTTGGCGCTCCTATAACATTTATTACTTCCGCTTCATTAGCAGCACCTACCCAACAAGTTGAATATCCCTCTGCAGTAGCAGCTAATATAAAGTGTTCCATTGCTATAGCTCCATCTACCAAATAATATTCCTTGCCGTCTATTTCACCAGATTTATCAGGTGAAGCTAAGAACACAGCAAGTAATGGTGCATCTTTTATACCTTTTGATACTTGACCATCATCGTTTAATACAGTATCAGCTATGGTATCCTTTATTCGTTTATCATCTATTAATATAATCTTGTAACTAGTTTTATTTTTCCAGGATGGTGACATCATAGCTGCTGTGACCATTCTATTGAGTTTTTCCTTATCTATAGGACCTTGAGTATTGTATTTCTTTATACTTTGTCTTTCTTCAATAACTTCATAAAATCCCATTGCAATAACCTCCTAAACTTAGATAAAAGTTAAAGAACCACTTCACTCAAAATATTAAAAATAGATTTTTATGAAGGGTTCTTTACAATTTTATTATTATCTAATTATAAGTAGTTAATGCTAAGTAATTGCTTATATTTTGATTAGATTTTGGGTATCATGGGATTTCTCTTCACCTTCCCAATATCCTTCTTCAAACTCCTCAAAGCTTTCACCGTCTTCATCTTCATCATCAAAATCGTTTAGCATTCCTTTTACATCTGGTACAGGAAGATCCATTTCAATTTCACTTTCTGTTGGTATTATATCAAAGTATACTTCTCTGTTATCTATATCAACTCGTGAACATTTTACTGAAATACTGTCTCCTAATCTGTAAATTCTCTTTGTTCTCTCTCCAATTAACATTAGATGCTCTTCATCATATACATAATAGTCATCATCTAAGTCTGCTATACGTACTAGGCCTTCTATTGTGTTTGGAAGCTCTACAAACATACCGAAGTTTGTTACAGATGATATTACACCTACAAACTCTTGACCTATTCTATATGACATATACTCAGCTTTCTTTAAGTCATCAACTTCTCTTTCTGCATCTTGAGCCAATCTTTCCATATCCGAAGATTGCTTTGAAGCAGTATCAACTATCTTTACTAGTCTTTCTGATCTCTTCTCATCAATCTTTCCTCGAAGATGCTCTTTTATTATCCTGTGTATTTGCAGGTCAGGATATCTTCTTATTGGTGAAGTAAAGTGGCAATAGTATTTTGCTGCCAATCCAAAGTGCCCTACACATTCAGGTGCATATCTAGCTTGCATCATGCTTCTTAACAGAAGAGTACTAACTACAGTTTCTTCGTTCTTACCTTTAATCATTTCAAGTACATCTTGAAGATTTGACGGATGGATGTCTTGGCTCCATCTAACTGTATAACCCAAGTTATATATAAAATTCTTAAATCTTTCTAGCTTTTCTTGATCTGGCTCTTCATGTATTCTATATACAAATGGAATCTTTGTCCAATACATATATTCAGCTACAGTTTCATTACATACAAGCATAAATTCTTCTATAATTCTATTTGCTATTGCTCTTTCATAAGGTTTAATCTCTATTGGCTTTCCAAGGTCATCTAATATTATCTTAGATTCTTCAAAGTCAAAGTCTATTGCGCCTCTTTTTAATCTTCTCTTATTTAATATTAAACATAATTCTTCCATAGCCTTGAAATCATCATAAAGATAATCATATCTCTTTATAAGATCTTCATTTCCGTCTTTTAGTATTGCTGTAACATCTGTATAAGTCATTCTTTCTGATGTTTTTATAACACTTTCAACTATCTCATGGTCTACAACATTACCTGACTTATCTATGGTCATAATGCAGCTTAAAGCTAATCTATCTACTTTAGGATTAAGAGAACAAATTCCGTTTGATAATTTTTTAGGAAGCATAGGTATAACTCTATCTATAAGATATACTGATGTAGCTCTTTTAAGTGCTTCTTTATCTAAAGGATTTTTTTCTCTAACATAATGCGTTACATCGGCTATATGAACACCTAATTTATAATTTCCACCTGGCAGTCTTTCTATATTAACTGCATCATCCAAGTCTTTAGCGTCTTCACCATCGATTGTTACCATTTTTACATTACGTAAATCTCTTCTTTTCTTATATTCTTCTGCTGGTATTTCTTCCTCGATGTTCTCAGCATACTCTATTACCTTATCTGGGAACTCTTCTGGAAGTCCATATTTCTTAATTATGGTTAATATGTCTAAGCCCTTATCTCCCTTTTTACCTAAAACATCAGTTACAACACCTTCTGGATTTCTTCTTTGGTCAGGCCATTTTACGATTTCAACCTGTACTAAATCTCCAGTTTGTGCATTTTTCCTGTCATTTTTAGGGATGAATATATCAAATTGTACTCTTTTATCTTCTGGCACAACAAAGCCGAAGTTTCTTGAGTCTTCATACACCCCAATTATTTTTTTGTTTACTCTTTCAGTTATTTGAACAATTTCACCTTCACATTTTTTGCCTTTATCATCTTCTTTTAATATCTTTGCTACTACCTTATCACCATTCATCGCACCATTCATTGATGAGCTTGGTATAAATACATCCTTTAAACCTTCTTCATCAGGTATAACAAATCCAAAACCTCTTTGATGTACTTGTATTTTACCTGCTACAAGTCCCATTCTTTCAGGTAGTCCAAATCTATCATGAGCAGTTCTTACTATAAGACCTTCTTTTTCCATAGTTTTTATCGCTCTTTTAAAAGCTTTATATTCATCTCTATTTATATCAAAAATTGTTGCCAAATCTTGAATATCCATTGGTCTATAGGCAGGTTCTTTCATGAAAGTAAGAAGTGTTTGCTTTATTCCCATAGCATCAGCCTCCATATTTATATTATTTTTTATTATCTATTTTTCCCTATTCAATATCTTTAATACTTTAAAATTAAGCTTTTGAAATCATAACTAAAACATAGTTAATTAAGAAATGTTTACTGCTATCATTCTATTTATATTAATTGAGATATAGATGTACCAATTCGAACTGAAATTTATTTTCAAAACTTCTCTTGATTCTGAGATGTGAATTTGAAAATATAAATTATACTACGAAGTGGTACATCGATAAGTACAAAATTAGCATATTTTATGAAAAATCTATGATTTACCTCTATTATAATTGGATATACTAATTAAAGCAAATAAAGATAAATTAACACAATAACCATTGTAGAAAATCATATTAATTCTTTGCAAAATTCATTAAAGCATCGGAGGAATGACAATTTAATTAATTTCGAATTATTATTAATTAATATTTATTTTCTATTGATATTTATTTTTATATGTATTATAATGAATTCACAAGCTACATAGGAGGAAGTCATGAAAAGATATGTTTGCATAGAATGTGGTTATATTTATGACCCAGCTATTGGCGACAGTTCTCAAGACATAGTAGCCGGCACAGCTTTTGAAGCTTTGCCAGAATATTGGCTTTGCCCGATTTGCGGGGAGCCCTTAGACATGTTTGAAGAACTGTAATATTGATACTTACTTCCTATTCAAAGCCGACCTCACTCTTTTAATACTATTCACGACAAAGAATCACTAGGGCATTAGCCTTAGTGATTTTTTATGCGCATATATCCTTCCTAATTCATATAACGCATAAAATATAAAGGCTGACCAAATTTGGTCAGCCTTTATATCAAACTTATTATATAAAGTTTAGAACTACTGTATTGATAGCAAATAATATTGATGCAATTATAGTCACATTTCTAAGTGCAGCTTCTTTTGTTCTTCCTTTATTTTTAGAGTAAAAAGTTTCGCTTTTACCTTGGATTAATCCGCTTAGCGCATCAGCTTTACTTGGTTGTAGTAATACTGATACTATTATGATTATTCCGATAATAACTTCTAATGCTGTTAAAACGTTATGCATTATAGTCACCTCCTGCATTCATTAGCTTTTCATCTTTTTGCATAATTTAACTATACCTTCAACTTTAGGTTAACTTATATAATATAATTATAAATTAAAATATTGCGGATGTATAGATTATAAAACCATACACATATGATTTTATAATAGCATACCATAATATTATTTACAATAATTAGTTACAAAGCAAAATAAAAAGGTGGATGAAAAGACTTTTCTAACGTATAAAAAGCAGTTACCATAAAGATAACTGCTTATTTATGATTAAGTGAAATTATTTCTTTATATTAAAGAATGCACCTAATCCTCTATATTCTCCAATTTCATCCAATTCTTCTTCAATTCTAAGTAATTGATTATACTTAGCAACTCTTTCTGATCTAGCTGGGGCACCAGTCTTGATTTGACCTGCATTAACTGCTACAACAAGATCTGCTATAGTTGTATCTTCAGTTTCACCTGATCTATGAGAAATTACTGCAGTATATCCAGCTCTGTTTGCCATTTCAATAGCATTTAAAGTTTCAGTTAAAGTACCGATTTGGTTAAGCTTAATTAATATTGAGTTTGCAACCTTCTTCTGAATTCCAGTTGATAATCTTTCTGTGTTAGTTACAAATAAATCATCACCAACTAATTGAATCTTTCCACCCAACTTATCAGTTAATATCTTCCATCCTTCCCAATCTTCTTCAGCCATACCATCTTCAATTGAGATTATTGGATACTTTTCAACCCAAGCAGCTAAGAAATCAGCCATTTGAGTAGCATCTAAAGTCTTTCCTTCATGTTCTAAAACGTACTTTCCGTCTTTGTAGTATTCTGATGAAGCACAGTCAATAGCTATGAAGATTTCTTCACCTGGTTTATAACCAGCTTTATTGATAGCTTCTATGATAACTTGTAAAGCTTCTTCATTTGACTTAAGATTTGGAGCGAATCCACCTTCGTCGCCTACACCAGTAGCATATCCTTTATCATTTAATATTTTCTTTAATGAATGATAAACTTCTGCACTCATTCTTAATGCATCACTAAAACTTTGAGCACCAGCTGGCATTATCATGAATTCTTGTAAATCTACTGAGTTATCAGCATGCTTTCCACCGTTGATTATGTTCATCATAGGAACTGGTAAAACTTTAGCATTAACTCCACCTATATATTGGTATAATGGAAGTCCTAAGTACTTAGCTGCAGCTTCTGCAACTGCTAAAGAAACGCCTAGTATAGCATTAGCTCCTAATTTACCTTTGTTATCTGTTCCATCTAATACTATTAAACTTTCATCTATTAATGTTTGATCAAAAACATTCATTCCAATAAGTTCTGTTGCTATTGTTTCATTTACGTTTTGAACAGCTTTTAGAACACCTTTACCTTGATATTTAGTTTTATCATCATCTCTTAATTCAACAGCCTCATAAATACCAGTTGAAGCACCTGATGGAACAGCTGCTCTTCCTATTGTTCCATCTTCAAGAACTACTTCTACCTCTATAGTTGGGAAGCATCTTGAATCTAAAATTTGTCTTGCAAGCACATCTACGATTTCAACATATTGTTTCATTATTATTTCCTCCTTTATTATCATAGGTAAATAAGTACCTATAGTATTATCTCTAAAAAAGTATTTAACTATTACAAGTTTGTGCATTAATAATATTTTTATTCTTTATTTTAGTAAATTATTATTGCATTTCCTCATTTGGTTAAATTTATTATAAAACAAACAAATAGCTTTTTCAATCATTTGATAATAATTTTCATTACAATTCACATTTAAATCGCAATATTCTAATAACTTAAACTTATTTCTATAAATTATTCTTCATATTTCTATTATATTTACTATATTTTTATAAAAAATATTATAATTTTAATATTTCTACGTACTCGCTAAAACGATTATTTTTGTCTTAATTCCGATGCTATTTTATTTTCTTATAATTACTTTCTACTCTACATCTTTATATTATTTTTAAGTGAAAAGATTCCTTTGAACAACAACCCTTATATTTTTAGCTTTTATATTTGGTTCTATTCATATATAATCCTAAAAATGATTTCAATTCTTTCGCTCCCTTACTATTAAGATAAGCTTAATTCTTGTTGTAAATAGATAATTAAAGCTTTTTCTCATATTTGCATCAATTTCATGCAAATTTATGCAACAATATCGCATTCAATGCAATTATTTCTTAATATACAAAAAAATACTTATATTGTTGCAAAACTATGCACAATGCAATATAATAAAGTTGTTTAATGAAATTTTTTCCATTAATTCATTTATTTCTCTTATTAAATCACATAAGAAAGGAGGCTTTTTAATCTATAGAAATTTTAAAAGTTGTCTTTACTCAATTTCAACACAGCACTTGGACATAGCATAATAATTTAATAAATATAATTGGAGGGAATAGAAATGTTTCAGATTATGCCTCTAAAGGCAAAGAGATTTAGGAGTATATTATCTTTTTCTATTATATTTACCATGCTTATGACCATGGTAATATGCGCCACACCAAAGATTGTAAAAGCTGCAGGCTCACCTTTGTTATCTCTCAGAAAACCAGTACTCGCCTCCTCTACCGAAGGCTCAAACAGCACTGATAAAGCAGTTGATAGCAACATCAATTCTCGATGGGCCAGTGTATGGCAGATGGACCCTCAATGGATCTATGTAGATCTAGGTTCTACTGCTAATATTAATCGTGTATATCTAAGTTGGGAAAGTGCTTATGCAAAATCATTCCAAATTCAAACCTCAAACGACGCTGCCACTTGGACATCGATCTATTCTACAACCTCAGGCACAGGTGGTATTAATGACTTAACTGTATCTGGAACAGGCAGATATGTCCGTGTATACTGCACTCAACGTGCTTTATCTGATTATGGTTACTCCCTATATGAATTTCAAGTATATGGTGATTATACTACACCTCAACCACCCGCTCCTGTAAACGTTGCCTTAAATAAACCTACAAATGCATCAACTTGGGAAGTACCTAGTTGGTCAACTGATCCTGATATCGTCTCTGCAAAAAAAGTAAATGATGGAGATATAACAAGTCGTTGGTCTTCTGAATCTTGGGATCCACAGTGGGTTAGTATCGATTTAGGTAGTATCCATACCATAGGAACAATAGTATTAAGCTGGGAATCTGCTTATGGAAAATCATATGATATACAAGTTTCCGACGACAACAACAATTGGAAAACAGTTTACCGTCAACTTTATGGACAAGGTGGCGTTGATACTATAAAAATTAAAGCTAGCGGTCGTTATGTCAGAATGTATGGTTTCGCAAGGGGTACAGCTTTCGGATACTCCTTATATGAATTTGAAGTCTATGATTTTGTTAATGGCGATCCTACTCCAGTTGTTCATATCCCTGATATGCCTGTAGCAAAAGTGGTTAATGTGGGTGCAGGTAGCTATAAAACAAATGATATAACCTGCTACACTCCTATATATCCAGAGTATAAAACAGCAAATCTAAAAACACCAATTCCATCTGGTGGATGGTGGCAATCTATCCTAATAAAACGCCTAAGTGATGGTATAGTTCCATTGCCCTTTAGAACTCAATACACAGATCAAGGCTTAAGTGTTATGAATCCTGGATCGGGTTTCGTAAGTACTGATGGTAAAACTATAAGCACTGCTGGCGCACCTGATTTTTATCTTATGACAAGCAATATAGATCCAATGAAAATGTCTGCAAAGGTTGATGGTTATGGCGATTACTCAGTAAGATCAGTACTAAGTGATGATGACACCTTTAAGATGAAAACTACAATGGTTAAAGGCTCACCTTATCTATACAATGAATTTACAGATGCTAGTTCCCCTTTTATTACCTTAAATGCTACAACAAGATTTTTTGATGACAAAAACAATACTATTTTAGCAACTGATGGTGCAATAGTAACAGCAGACCACATAGGAGTGGAAGTTACTAATGTGGACTGTAATAATACTACAAAAGTCAGAGCTTATGGTATTTTTGCTCCTAGTGGAACAGTATTTAAAAAGACAGGCAGCAAACTTACTCTTCAACTTGGAAATGGTGACAATTACTTATCTATCGCCACCCTTCCTTCTAATGCTAACTTAAACTATTATTATCAACACGCATATGCTTTCGTCACAGATACTAAAGCTACTTTCAAATGTGATGATGCTACCGGATTGGTTACTACTACTTATAATTCTACAACTCAATTAAAACGTGCTGGCTTTTCATCAGACACCTTGTTAGCTTTATTGCCAAACCAATGGAAGAGTATAACATCAGCTACCTCACTAACTTCCTATACCTATCCTTATATAAGAGGAATAATGAAAGTCCATGAAGGTAATTCTTTCTTTATGCAAGATAAATTTACAGGAATAATACCTCAGTTTGGCATTCCTTCAGATTCTAGCACCTATAATAAAGCAGATGTAATAAGCTATCTTAACAATACAAATTCAATGCTTGAAAACAACTATATGTGGGACGATCCTTATTGGGAAGGAAAGAACTTACAACCCTTAAGCCAATCAATTCTGATTGCAGATCAATTGGGCGAAACCGCAATTCGAGATAAGTCTTTATCTATTTTAAAGAAGATACTAACTAACTGGCTAACTTATAGCGGTGGTTATCCAAACGATTATCCTTATTACCTATATTATTCTCCAGAATGGGGTTCAATGATGGGTGATGGCGGAGACCACGGTATGGCTAAGTGGATGTCAGATCATCATTATGTATGGGGATACTTTATCTATGCATCAGCTATTTTAGCTTCCTACGATAAAGACTATCTAAATAACTATGGTGGCATGGTTGAAGAACTTATAAAAGATGTTGGAAATCCCTCAAGAAATGACTCAATGTATCCATATATAAGAGCTTTCGATCCTTATGAAGGTGTATCTTGGGCTGGAGGTTATGGAGACAGCTATGATGGAAATAATCAAGAGGCTACCTCAGAAGCATTATTTGCGTATGCAGGAGAATATCTATGGGGTGTCCTTACTAATAATGCTCAATACAGAGATGTTGGTATGTGGGTATATACTGTAGAAACTAAATCCATCTTAGATTATTGGTTTAATTACGACCAAGACAGCTTACCAGCTAACTATACTCATGGCGTAGTAGGCCAAGTTTGGGGAAGTAAGAATGTTTACGGCACTTATTTTTCTACTGATCCTAACTGTATATATGGCATAGGCTGGCTTCCAGTAGCACCTTATATGACATACTTCGGATTAAATTCTGCTGCTGCAAAAAGAACTTATGACTCCTTTGTAAAAGATAAAGGTGGTGCTGAAAATGGTTGGTATCATGTTATTTGGCCTTTTGAAGCCTTAAGTGATCCTAAGGCTACTATAGCCAAATGGGATCCTTCTAAGATTGCAGCCGATGACGCAAACGGACAAAAAGAGTGGCCAAATACCTACTGGTTTATTCACGCCATGGACGCCTTTGGAACTCGTACTTCAGATATATGGTCATCTAATTGGACTACCTATCAAGCCTTTGTGAAAAACGGAAATTATACAGTTAATATATGGAATCCTACTAGTATAACACAATATGTTGTATTTAGAGATACAACTGGCAATATAGTAGGTACAGTAACAGTGCCTTCTATGAAGACAGTTGTAGCTAATCCTAAAAACGGTATTCAGCCTCCTGCCGCCAATGGACAAGTAGCTGCACCTACCTTTAGTATTGCAAGTGGGACTTATAGTTCCGCGCAGTTAGTTGAAATTTCATCTCAAACATCAGGCGCTACTATCAGATATACAACAGATGGAACAGAACCTACTGCTTCTTCACAAAAATATACAGGAGCAATAAACGTATCTCAAAATATGATCATAAAAGCTAAAGCATTTAAAGAGCTTATGAATGATTCTACCTCAACTAGTGCTAACTACGTGATTTCAATAAAGGATAAGGTATCCATACCTACAATAACACCAACTACTGGCACTTATACAACTTCTCAGACAGTAGCAATAAGTGATACTACTTCTGGCTCAACTATAAGATATACCACTGATGGCTCTACACCTACAAGCTCTAACGGAACAGTTTATTCTGCTCCATTTACAGTATCCTCTACCACTACAGTTAAGGCCATCTCTTACAAATCAGGTATGACAGATTCAGATATCTCGACCTCTACAATTACAATTAATACTACGCCTACAACCACAAACTTAGCATTAAATAAAACCGCGACCACGTATTCTATCCTTGGTGGAAATACAGCCTCTGCCGCCTTTGATGGAAATATAAATACCCGATGGGAATCAGACTATAAGGATCCTCAGTGGATATCAGTAGATCTTGGCTCAAGCTATAATGTAACTGGCGTTAAACTTAACTGGGAAACTGCCGCAGGAAAAGATTATAAGATTCAAGTATCTAGTGATAATACAAGCTGGAATGACGCATATACAAAAACTGGTGGAACTGGAGGCATAGAAAATATAACCTTCCAGACAGCTTCTACTGGAAGATATGTACGAATGTATGGTACTGCCAGAACTACAGGATACGGTTATTCTTTATGGGAATTCGAAGTGTATGGTACAGCAGTAAATAGCAATAAAATATCTACCCCCGTGATTACTCCTGTTACTGGCACCTACGGAACTAATCAAACAGTTACTATAACTGACAGTACTTCAGATTCAACCATTAGATATACAACTGATGGTTCTGCTCCTTCCGCTACTAATGGAACAATCTATACAGGTGCCTTTACAATATCAACTTCGACTACAGTTAAAGCAATAGCGTATAAATCAGGTATGACAGATTCAGATATTGCCTCTTCAATAATCACTATTAACACGCAACCAACATCACTAAAGATACAAGCAGAAAGCTATACGGCAATGAGTGGTATAGGAACAGAGGCCTGCAATGATATAGATGGAGGTCAAAACGTAGGTTGGATTGATACAGGTGATTGGATGGACTATACTATAAATGTTCCAAATACAGGAACCTATAATTTAAACTACAGAGTAAATGGTTGGAACACTGATGCGCAGATACAATTAAAATTAGGAAATACAATTCTAGCTACTACCGGTGTAAATACTAATAATTCCTGGACCACTGTTAGCTCATCTCCTGTACCTCTAAACGCTGGCACTCAAACCATACGAGTTTATTCTAGCGGTGGTGGTTTCAATCTTAATTGGTTTGAACTTACGAAGTAATATAACGTAACAGTTTATATAGCTGTAAAATTCAAAAATATGGTATAATGTTGTAAATATAAATTAATGAAACTGTTGGTATATCTAAAAATGTGCCAACAGTTTCATTAATAAACACATGACTCATAAACTTACGCATAGATATTTGCTCTTAATCATACAAAAATAATTTAACTGTAAAGTAGGGATTTAGATGGTTACATTATCTGATGTTTCAAAAGAAGCTGGAGTATCAAGCAGCACCGTTTCTAGAGTAATGAATGGAAATAAAAAAATAAGTGAAGAAACAAGAAAAAAGGTTATGGAAGCGGCAAAAAAACTTAATTATAAGCCAAGCACTAATTTGATAGAAAATAGAAATAGCACTAACACAATAGGTGTAATAGCCTCGTCTTATTTATCAGATTATTTTTATTTTCCTGCTCTTGAGAGCATTTTTGAAAAAATAGAACACCTTGGCTATAAAGTGTTATTTTGTAGATTAAATACCACCTATGGTCTTGAGCCTAATTTTGATATCCTTCAAGATCTTGAAGATAAAGTAGATGGTTTAATTTTCGTGGGAAATTTCCGTATTACCGAAAATGAATTAAAAGCTTTCATTGATAAGAATATCCCTATTGTTTCTCTGTTTGGCTATATTGACGTCCCTGGCATTGACCATGTCATCACCAACAATTTTCAAGCTGGATATGATGCTACTTCCTATTTAATAAATATTGGACATAAAAAAATCGGCCACATTATGTCAAATAGAGTCTTTATTCATTCTATCGAGAGAATGAACGGATACATAAAAGCCTTAAAGGATAATGGTATAGTTCAAAATGAATCTCTTATAGCCGTAGGAAATTATACCTTTGAAGAGGCTTATCAAGCATCTTTAAATTTTATAGATACCAATCAGTTTACCGCAGTGTTTTGTTTTAGCGATGTAATAGCTAGTGCATTTATCAGAGCTTGCAAAGAAAGAAACTTGAAAGTTCCCGAAGATATTTCTGTGATAGGTATTGACGATATTACGTACGAAAATAATCTAATAAATAAAGATATAGTTCCAATTACAACCATGCGTCAGCCACGAAAAGAAATGGCTGACTATGCAGTAAGAATTCTTTTTCAAAAATTACGTGGAATAGACACTTTTAATAGAAAAGTATATGATCCTATACTGATAGAAAGAAATTCAACTATGCCTAGAAAATAAACTTCACAATTCCATACTTTTTCAACAATTTATCAGCTAAATGATTTTTACATACCTTTACTACACAAAATAAAAACCTCCTAGAAATAAATCTAGGAGGCAACTCTATGGGGGACATAGAGATTTAGCACCACTATTAAATGTATGCTTGAAAATACCGTTAAGCTGGCATTTTCAAACAAACATAAAGTGAATTACTATTTAATTTTGACTTTTAATATGTATTGATAAATCACTTTATATACTCAATATATTATTGTTAGGTATATGAGGTTCCAACTTTAACTATTAATTTATACATACTTGGAAATTTTCTAAGAAACTGCCATGTTCGAATAAGTATAAATTTAGTTTTCAAAATGAAACCCTGTATCAGTACCCAACTGAACTTTTAACATATACCCTATAAAGTGATTTATCTTTATAACATATTTCTCATAAAATATCTTTATATTATAGTTGAAAGCTTAACTTATTTATATTATTACCCATTATGAGAAAATTATACTTGTAATATTAATCTTTGTTGTTGAGCTCTAAATACTACAGATAGGATATAATTCACTACGAAATACATAACCGCAATTGTACCAAATATAAGGAATACTTGTGTTGTACTTGCGTACATGCCCATTAGAATCATTCCTTTTCCTGTAACTTCTTCTATTCCAACACCCCATAAGAATGATGTGTCCTTTATTACAGTAATATACTGAGATACTAGAGCAGGAATCATATTCTTAAAGGCTTGTGGTATGATAATATATCTAAGTGTTTGAATATTAGTAAATCCTTGAGAATGTGCCGCTTCCCATTGACCCTTTTTAATGGAATTAAGCCCACCTCTTACAATCTCTCCTATTATAGAGGATGTAAATATAGTCAATGCTAATATTCCCGCATTTACAGGTTTCATATTCGCAATAAACCTTGTAACTAAAATCCATAAAAGTGCTGGAGTATTTCTCACAATTTCTATATATAAAGCCGCTAATTTACCTGGTATCCCTTTTGAAGTACTTCTAAGTATTCCAAGTATTGTACCAAATATCATACTTAAAATTATCGTTACAAGTGCAATATACAGAGTAAGACCAAACCCCTGAAGTATAAACTTTATATTAGCAAAAGAAAACAATTCATTCATCATGCAGTTGCCTCCTCTTTATAGTCTAACTCAATTTCTTCAACAGCATCTCTACTAAGCATTTTACTTTCTCTATTTTCCAAGCTTCTAGCAAGGCTAGTTAATGGGAAGCATAACGCTAAGTATAGTAAACCTGTAATAACATAGGCTGGTCCATAGTATAGGTTAGCACTAGACCATGAATCTGTCTGATACATTAGGTCTCCACCAGCTATTATTGAAAGTATAGATGTATTTTTTATAAGATTAACTGCTTGGTTTGTCATAGGCGGAAGCATTACATTTTTTGCTTGAGGTAATATTATATATCTCATAGCCTCCCAATAGGAGAACCCCTGAGAGTAAGCAGCTTCCAATTGGCCTTTATTTATAGACTCTATTCCAGCTCTTACAACTTCTGCAATATAAGCTCCATGATACATACCAATTCCCAATACACCTATTACGAAAACTGACAAAACTAAGCCTAAGTGTGGAAGTCCGTTGTATAAAAAGAATACCTGTATAAGCAATGGAGTATTTTGTATAAATTCTACGTATATTCTACTTATTACTTCTAAGACTTTTACCTTTGAGGTTGAGAATATTCCAAACAATACACCCACAGCCAAAGACAGTAACAATGCTAAAATAGACACTTTGAGAGTCATGGTGAAACCATCAAAAAACACTCTCCAATCAGTGAATACTGCTTGCCATTTAAACCAGGCGAAAGGACCATTCATTATTTAAGACCCCACTTATCGATTAACTTTTGTAAATCTCCTGATGATTTCATTTCTGTGATGGTTTCATTTATAACTTTAGCAAGCTCAGTATTATCCTTCTTTGAAGCTATACCATAGTTTTGAGGACTAAATTTATCTGATAATATCTTAGTGTTATCATCTAAGTATCCAAGTAATATAGCACCATCTACTGAGAAACAATCAACTCTTCCAGAGGATAAAGCTGTTTTTATTTCTGGATAACTAGCAAATTCTGAGAAAGTTACCTTAATACCTTGCTTATCAGCTTCATCTTGTAATGCTTTCTTTGTTGTGGAACTTTGTGCAACACCAATCTTCTTTCCGTTCAAATCCTTAAAGCTATTTATTCCTGCATCCTTTTTAACTAATAGCCCAACTCCATCTGTAAAGTATGGATCTGAGAAGTTATAACTTTTCTTTCTTTCATCAGTTATTGTAAATGTAGCAGCTACCATATCTATTTCTCCACTATCTAAAAGCGGTCCTCTAGTTTTAGCTGTTACAGCTTGTAAATCCACTTTATTCTCATCACCTAGTATTTTCTTTGCTACAGCTTTTGCTATATCAATTTCAAATCCATCGATTTTTCCTGTACTAGGATCCTTATAACCGTACTTTGGAACGTCTACTTTTACCCCAACCTTTAAAGTTCCTCTATCTATAATTTTTTGTATATCAGCAGGTTTACTGCTAGCACCACTATTTGTAGCAGTTTTGCTTGGAGCTGATGAGCATCCAGCTAAAGTAAGAGTAAGTGCAAGGACTAGAATCGAAGTTATCTTTTTCATTTTTTTACCCCCTAATTATCTTAAAATTTTACTTAAAAAAGCCTTTGTTCTATCATGTGTTGGATTTTTGAAGAAATGTTCTGGTGTTCCTTGTTCGATTATTTCTCCTCCATCCATAAATATAACCCTATCTGCAACTTGTCTTGCGAAGCCCATCTCATGCGTAACAACTACCATTGTTATCTTCTCATGTGATAAGTTAACCATAACATCTAGAACTTCTTGTATCATTTCTGGATCTAGAGCTGATGTTGGCTCATCAAAAAGTATTATCTTAGGATGCATATTAAGAGCCCTTGCAATTGCAACTCTTTGCTGTTGTCCTCCAGATAATTGAGATGGATATGCATTTGCTTTATGCTTTAGCCCAACCTTTTCTAAATACTCAAGTCCAGTTTTTTCTGCCTGCGCTTTAGATACTTTCTGTATTTTAATTGGTGCAAGTGTTAAGTTTTCAAGTACAGTCTTGTGAGGATATAAGTTAAAACCTTGAAATACCATGGCAGCCGACTGCCTTACCTTTGTTATAGGCGCTCTAGGTGCAGTAAGGTCTACCCCGTCTACTATAACCTTACCTGAGGTTGGTACTTCTAAAAAATTAATACATCTTATTAAAGTACTTTTCCCCGAACCGCTTGGCCCGATAACTACTAGTTTTTCCCCTTCGTTTACTGTTAAATCTATATCCTTTAACACATGTAGCTTTCCAAAATGCTTGTTTACTCTTTCAAGTTTAATCATAATAGTCCCCCTTTTAACTGAATCCCCAAAATTAAAAAACGTCATTAAGTTTACTGTATTTTTATCGTTATATCAAAAATATCCTTATTTTTTTAATAATAATCTGCATAAAAACTAAATATTTTACTTATTTATATATTATCAAGTTAAAGTTATCTAGTCAATAAATATTCAAAAGTTTGCATAATTATAGATTCATTCCTGCATTTTTTTATCATTATTCTATATTTATCATCATGCAAAACCTTTACATTACGAAAATAACATTATACCTTTCTCTATTTTATTACTTTGCAAATATATACTTTATTAGATTCTTTACAATTTCTTAACTTTTAGAATATTTTCATATAATTTATAAACTTTTTTAGATTAATAAATACACTTTAAATACTTTAATTAATAAATTCGTAATTCACCATACTTTCAACACAGGACTTAATTTAAAACACCGTGTTGAAATTAAACATAACCAAACAAAATAAAAAGACCTCTCTTTACGAGAAGTCTTTTATTATTACTTTATAAGTGATTTTCCTGTCATTTCTGCTGGAACTTCTAAGCCCATTGTTTCAAGCATTGTTGGAGCTATATCAGAAAGTCTTCCACCTTCTTTAAGTTCTTTACCTTTAGCATTGTTTGCTATCCATAAGTATGGAACTGGTTCAGTTGTATGAGAAGTCATAGGACCACCTGTTGAAAAGTCTATCATAACTTCTGCATTACCATGGTCAGCTGTTACAAATACAGTACCGTCTTTTTCAAGAACTTTTTCTATTACCTTACCAGCACATTCATCTACAGCTTCAATAGCCTTTTTAGCTGCTTCGAATACTCCAGTATGACCAACCATATCTGGGTTAGCATAGTTAAGTATTATCATATCATAAGTATCTGAATCTAACTTAGCTAAAAGTTCTTCAGTTAATTCATAAGCACTCATTTCTGGCTTCAAGTCGTAAGTTGCAACCTTTGGTGAAGGTATAAGAGCTCTATCCTCACCTTTATTTGGAGCTTCTACTCCCCCGTTGAAGAAGAAAGTTACGTGAGCGTATTTTTCAGTTTCAGCTATTCTTAATTGGTTTAAGCCCTTATCAGCAACATATTGTCCTAATGTATTTGTGATAGTTTGTGGCTTGTACGCTACATGTACTCTTTCCAAACTCTTATCGTATTGAGTCATAGTAACATAAGTAAGATTTAAAGTTTCTCTTTCAAATCCAGCGAATTCTTTATCGTTTATAGCTCTAGTTATTTCTCTAGCTCTATCTGGTCTGAAGTTGAAGAATATTACTGAATCTCCGTTTTTAATGTTTCCTGTTGGATGTCCATCTTCCAAAATAACACAAGGTAATACGAACTCATCAGTTTTGTTATCATGGTATGAATTTTCCATACATTCTACTGCACTGTTAGCTGTTTCACCTTTAGCATTTACTATTGCATCATAAGCTAATTGAACTCTTTCCCATCTATTGTCTCTATCCATTGCGTAGTATCTTCCGCTAACTGTAGCGATCTTACCTACTCCAATTTCCTTCATGTAATTTTCTAAATTTTCTACAAATCCCTTACCTGATGATGGAGCAACGTCTCTTCCATCCATGAAAGGATGAACATAAACTTTAGTTAAGCCTTTTTTCTTAGCTAAAGTCAATAATCCTTTTATATGATCTATATGTGAGTGAACTCCACCGTCTGAAAGTAATCCTAATAGATGTAATGCACTGTCATTCTTTAAAGCATTATCTACTGCAAGATTTAACTCTTCATTATCAAAAAAATCTCCGTCTTCAATAGCCTTAGTAATTCTTGTAAGCTCTTGGTATATTATTCTTCCTGCACCTATATTTAAGTGACCAACTTCTGAGTTACCCATTTGTCCAGTTGGTAGTCCTACATCCATACCGCTTGCTTGAATTGTTGTGTGTGGATATTCTTTAAAGTATCTATCAAAATTCGGTTTGTTAGCTGCTTCTACAGCATTTCCGTCTGACTTAGGAGCTACTCCAAATCCGTCTAATATCATTAACATTACTGGCTTTTTAGTCATATTACCCTCCATATTTATAAACATTTTGTTTGATGCTTTGCAAATTAACCTATAGTTTTTTATATAGTATCTTTAAAATTCCTTACAATTATGTTAAAGATTTTTAAGTATACTTTTATTCTAAGAACTATACTTCTTTTATGACTATGTTCTACTGACAATTATAATATGTGATAAAATAAAAAACAATAGCAACAAACAATTGGTATTAGTTGCCTGTCACTATTGTCTTCATCTCAACATTAATTTTAATACAACTATTAAATATAGTTATATCTTAAAAGTTAACGATTCCTGCGAAATCAGTTGCTACTAAGCTTGCTCCACCAACTAAAGCACCGTCTATATCTGATTGCTCCATTTGTTCCTTTATTGTTGAAGGCTTAACACTTCCACCATATTGGATTCTAGTCTTATCAGCAGCTTCTGCTCCAAATATATCAGCAACCATCTTTCTTATAGCAGCTATTGTTTCGTTAGCTTGTTCTGATGTAGCTGTTTTACCAGTTCCTATAGCCCAGATTGGTTCGTAAGCTATAACTAATTCTTCAACTTGTTCTTTAGTTAATCCAGCTAAGTCAACTTTTATTTGAGCTTCTATAACTGCATTAGTCTTTCCTGTTTCTCTTTCTTCTAAACTTTCACCAACGCATAGTATTGGAACTATCTTATGTGCAAAAGCAGCTTTTAACTTCTTGTTAACTGTTTCATCAGTTTCAGCAAAGTATTGTCTTCTTTCACTATGTCCTATTACTACGTAATCTATAGCTAAAGCTTCTAACATACCTGGAGCTATTTCTCCAGTGAAAGCGCCTTTTTCTTCCCAATGCATGTTTTGAGCTCCAACTTTTATGTTAGTGCCAGCTACTGCCTTTTTAACAGCATCTAAAGCTACAAATGTTGGGCAAACAACTACTTCACTAGTAGCATCTTTTACTAATGGCTTTAATTCTTCTATAAACTTAACTGCCTCATCAACAGTGTAGTGCATTTTCCAGTTTCCTGCGATTATTGCTTTTCTCATATCTTTCACCTCTAAATTTTATTTATTATAACTTGTTATTAACTTCAAGTAATCTTAAGCCACTTAAAATCAATAAACTGTTAACTTCTTATATTTTTAACAATATAAAAAGTTATATTTTAAACTTCTTCTTTTCAACATATATAAATAGATTTATTAGTTTATAAGGAGCGACCTAAGCCGCCCCCCACACTAATAAAATCTACTATTTATCGTTTAAAGCTGATATTCCTGGAAGGTCTTTTCCTTCTAAGAATTCAAGTGATGCTCCACCACCAGTTGAGATGTGAGTCATCTTGTCTCCAAAGCCTAATATATTAACAGCAGCAGCTGAATCTCCTCCACCTATTACTGTTGTAGCATCTGCATCAGCCATAGCCTTAGCAACTGCAACTGTTCCCTTGTTGAAGTTTTCGAATTCGAATACTCCCATTGGTCCGTTCCAGATTACAGTCTTAGCATCCTTTATAGCTTCAGCATATAAAGCTTCTGTCTTTGGTCCGATATCTAATCCCATAAATCCAGCTTCTATGTTTTGATCTTCAGTAACCTTAGGTTCAACATCCTTGAACTCTGCAGCTATTCTATGATCTACTGGTAATAAGAAATTAACATTCTTAGCCTTAGCTTTTTCAACCATTTCTAAAGCATAATCTAATCTGTCAGCTTCTACTAGTGAGCTTCCGATTTCATATCCTTGAGCTTTTAGGAATGTGTAAGCCATTCCTCCACCTATAATTATAGTATCAACCTTATCTAATAAGTTGTTTATAACAGCTATCTTATCTGAAACTTTAGCTCCACCTAATATAGCAACGAAAGGTCTAACTGGGTTATTTACAGCTTCTCCTAAGAACTTTAATTCTTTTTGAATTAAGTATCCACATACAGCTGTATCTACAAACTTAGTAACTCCTTCAGTTGATGAGTGAGCTCTGTGAGCAGTTCCAAAAGCATCATTTACGTATACATCACAAAGGCTAGCTAATTCCTTTGATAGATCTTCTCCGTTTTTGCTTTCTTCTTTTCTGAATCTAGTGTTTTCAAGAAGAACAACGTCTCCTTCTTTCATTTCTGCTACAGCTTTTTTAGCATTTTCGCCAACTACTTGTTCATCAGCAGCAAAAACAACTTCTTTGTCTAGTATTTCGCTTAATCTCTTAGCAACTGGAGCTAATGACTTAGAAGCATCTTTTCCTAAATGTGAGCAAAGTATAACCTTTGCACCATTTTCTATTAAGTATTTTATTGTTGGAAGTGCTCCAACTAATCTATTTTCATCTGTTATAACTCCATCTTTTAGTGGAACGTTAAAATCACATCTTACTAATACTCTTTTACCTTTAACTTCGATATCTTCAATTGTTTTCTTATTGAAACTCATGGATTTTCACCTCTTAATTTTATAATTTAAAAAGGTCTGGCCTTATAGCCATAACTACAAAACCAGACCTATTTTTGATGTTTAAATACTTTTAACTAAATACTTAAATTACTTTAAGAAGTTAGCGAAGTGCTTTATAGTTCTAACCATTTGGCTAGTGTATGAATTTTCGTTGTCATACCATGCAACAGTTTGAACTTGGTATAAATCTTCTCCGATTTTTGAAACCATAGTTTGAGTTGCATCGAATAATGAACCGAATCTCATTCCAACTATATCAGAAGATACTAATTGTTCTTCAGTGTAACCGAATGATTCGTTTGAAGCAGCCTTCATAGCAGCGTTGATGCTTTCAACTGTGATGTCTTTTCCCTTAACAACTGAAACTAAAATTGTAGTTGAACCAGTTGGAACTGGAACTCTTTGTGCTGAACCGATTAATTTTCCGTTTAATTCTGGAATAACTAATCCTATAGCTTTAGCAGCACCAGTTGAGTTAGGAACTATGTTTACAGCAGCAGCTCTAGCACGTCTGAAGTCTCCACCTCTGTGTGGTCCATCTAATACCATTTGATCTCCAGTGTAAGCATGGATTGTTGACATTATACCTGATTGAATTGGAGCTAAGTCATTAAGAGCTTTAGCCATTGGAGCTAAACAGTTAGTTGTACAAGATGCAGCTGAAATTATATGATCATCAGCAGTTAATACATCATGGTTTACATTGAATACAACTGTTGGAAGATCGTTACCAGCTGGAGCTGATATAACAACTTTCTTAGCACCTGCAGTGATGTGTGCTTGTGATTTTGCTTTAGATACATAGAAACCAGTACATTCAAGTACTACGTCTACTCCTATTTCTCCCCAAGGAAGTGTAGCAGCATCAGCTTTTGCATATATTTGGATTTCTTTTCCATTTACAACTATAGAAGATTCTTTAACTTCTACTGTTCCATCATATCTACCTTGAGATGAATCATATTTTAATAAGTGTGCTAACATCTTAGGATCTGTTAAGTCGTTGATTGCAACAACATCATATCCCTCTGCACCGAACATTTGTCTGAATGCAAGACGTCCAATACGTCCAAACCCATTAATTGCTACTTTAATATTTGCCATTGAAAGTACCTCCTAAAAGATATAATTTTTTATTTAAAATATTTGTAAAAATACTTTATAACATTTTAACTAATAGTTAAGCCAAAATAATAACCTGGTCATTAATGCTCCCAGTGAATATTATTTCGTCCCACATGTCTATTATAGAATATTTATAGGAATTTTTAAATAGTATTTTTAAAAAAAACTGTAAATTTTACTTTATTCAAGGAAACATTGCGATTTTAATGGTAAACTTGTTATAAATTAAACCATATATCAAATTATTATCACTATTAATCAAATATTGTAATTTCATATACTATTAGATTACTAAATAAATATCACTATAGTATTCATATTTTAACTAGTCAAATATACTACTATAGTTTTTTTAAATAGTTTTATTTTATTCCTGGTTATTGAATCCATTTAAATATTCTATTATTTTCATTGCAGCACCCTCATCTGTAATTAGTACACCATTACTTTTATTGAGTTCTGTAGCTAGTATAGCTTCAACTTTATCTTTTCCTCCAGCTACTGCAATATGCGTAGATATTTTATTTACATCATTTATATTTATCCCCAAGGTTTGATTTACACTTATAACCTTAGCCTGTTTGTCAAAATAAAACCCGAAAGCTTCACCTACAGCACCTAGGCTTGTTAGTCTATCAAATTGTTCCTGTGATAAACCTCTTTTTGTAGCCATTTTATCCGCTCTACCAATACCATATACAAGTACATCAGCCTTATGAATGGTATCTATTACGTCTTTTATCTCTTTTTCTTGTATAATAGTTTCTAATATTTCTTCACTTAAATTCTCTGGAACATGAAGCATCTTATAACTTCCATTTAACTTTTCTGCCAGCCTAGCAGCAAGTGTATTCGCCTGTGTTTCAACTTTTTTTCCCATACCGCCTCGAGCTGGAACCACCATAGCATTGTGAATATTATTCATCTTAGGAAAATTATCTATAACTTCTTTTATTGTACTTCCTCCAGTGATAGCTATTACGTTACCACTCTTTATAATGGATTTAGCATAATTAGCAGCTGCTTTTCCTAGTTCTTTTATTATTGAATTATCAAGATCCATATCTCCAGGAACTACTATTACTTTTTTAGTTCCAAGTGATTTTCTAATGAACTCTTCTACATCTGACAATCCTTTTATTTCATGAATAAACCCTTTCAAGTTTTCCAAGATTTCTTCTCCATCTTTTGTTACTGTCATACCTGGAGTATTTATTTCTATTAATCCTTGAGATTTTAAAAAGTTTATCTCTGTTCTTACTATTCTTTCTCCTAAACTTAACATGTTAGCTAATATTCTTCTTCCTATTGGTTGATTGTAATATATAGCTCTTAATATGCTATATCTTTTCTCAAGTAGCTCCACTAGTTCAGGCACTATCTTTTTTTGTAGCTTCAATATTTCTTGCAAGAAAAACACTCCTTTGGCCCTTCAACGTCCCACTAAATACTTTTATGTCCCACAAATAATATTATAAACCAACATTTCATATTTTAAAAGTTGATTTAGAAAATATTTACTAAAAAAGTCGCTGAAGTGAGCTTTTTTTCACGCATCTGCCTTTCCGAATTTATATGAGGAAACTTAAAGTCAAATAAGTTTTATTTCTTTACTGCATTTATATAGATAAACCACTAAAGTTTAGAGTGCATGAAAATTAAATATAGATAAACTACTTCATAATTAAACTTATATTTTCAAATTCTCCTCTCAGAACCCATAGGAGTTTTGAAAATAGGTTTCAGATTGAAGTGTTTCATCTTTAATTACAAATACAATAAAAAAACATTAAATAATAACTACTTTAAAACCATAGATAGAATAGAATTTTATACTTAACTAAACTATCCATTTTTCATTTTGGCATTAAAGTAGTTACTTGAATATATTTAAATCATTCTATTTTATGTATATTAAAATCTTTTTCTTTTACTTGAAGACTTTATACCAATTTCCTCTCTATATTTTGCTACAGTTCTTCTTGAAATATTCATATCTTTCTTATTCAGTTCATCACATATAGCTTGATCCGAAAGTGGCTTCCCTTTATCTTCTGCATCCACTAGCTCTTTAATTGCGTTCTTTATATTTATGACTGCTAAATCTTCCCCTGAACCTTGTGTTTGTATTCCAGTAGTGAACATATCTTTTATTTTTATAGTTCCCTTAGAAATTAAAATATATTTTTCCTTAATTGCCCTACTCACAGTTGATTCATGTATATCTAATTCTTCAGCTATCTCTTTTAAAGTCATTGGTCTTAAGTACTGTTCACCCTTTTCAAAGTATTCCTTCTGTTTATCAACTATACGTTCCAAAACTTTATGCAGAGTACTTTTTCTTTGTTCAATGCTCTTAATTAAGAACATAGCACTGTCTATCTTATCTTTTACATAACTCTCAGCATCCTTGTCCTTACTTTGTGAAATAATCTCTTTGTATAAAGGATTGATTGTGAGGCTAGGCAAAACTCTCTCATTCATAATAATTATAAATTCATCATTTAATTTTCTTATTTCAGCATCAGGTATTATAAACTTCTCTTCATCACCTGTATAAAACCCTCTTGAAGGTTTAGGTTCCAAAGTTTTAATAAGATCTCCATACTTTTGAGAATCTTGTACACTTATTCCAAGTTTCTTAGCTATATTATTGTATTTATTTTCAGCAATATCCTCTAAGTGTTCGTTTACAATCATCTCTAAAATCTCATCTAATATCCCTTTATGCATAAGCTGAATCTTAAGACATTCTTTTAAATCTCTTGCACCTATACCAACAGGATCTAAATTCTGCACTATATAAAGTGCATCTTCTGCTAAGTCATCGGATATATTTATTTCGTTGCTCAAGGCTTCTAAACTTATATCCAAGTACCCCTTACTGTCTATGCTTTCAATAATATAATCACATATATTTTTCATATATTCATCTATATCTAAGATTAAAACTTGTTCATGAAGATGATCTTTCAATGATTTTTTAGAAGAAATAAACATAAAAGGCGATACTTCTTCATCATAACTAGAAGATGATTGAGCACCATAGTTATCAAATTCTAGATACTTTATTATTTCTTTGTAGTCTATTCTATCATTAATTTCAGTCTTTTCCTGATAATTATTATTATACTCAGCTTCAAGAACAGGATTTTCCGAATACTCTCTTTCAATATACTGAACTAAATCTATATTGGACATTTGAAGTATTTTTATTGAAAGCTGCATTTTTTGAGTTAAAATTAATCTTTGTTCTTGGGTTAATTTAAACGATAACTCCATCCCCATATAAATACCTCTTCATAATTTCATATATTAAAGGGTTCTAAAGTTAAAACATCCCTAAAATTAGTATTTTCAACCAATTAATAGCCATATCCAAACTAAAAATCCTATAATTTTATTCTATTTTAAAATCATAAAAATAACAAGTATAAGGTTTTAAAGTACTTTATTTTTATTAAAGTGATATACCTTTATTAAGTTAAAGATATATCACTTTAATTGTTTTTCCACTTACTTTAAAGACGAGACACTTCAATCTGGAATCACTATATTAAAATTATCATTTTATAATAGGAGGATTAAATTCTCTTGCTTCTTCGGTTCTAGTAGGAACCTTAAATTTGCCACTTATTATTTCTGTTTTATATTTTTCCACAAGTTCTATTATTTCTTTAGGAGTATTATTTGAAGTAGATTTCGCAATCTCTATCCCTCCACCTGATAATCCTAATTTCACAACGTTATTTTCTCCACCTCTAAATTTTCCGTCTATAGTTTCTTTGCAAGCCTGATATGCAACCTTATCTAGATTTTTCACCATTGAAGACAAAATTACATCAGTGTATTTTTCATATATCTCACCTTGGTCTGTATCAACACCTATTGCAAACTTTTTTGTTTCTTTTGCAGCTTTAAAAACTCCTTCTCCTGCAGTTCCTGCTGCGTGGAATATTATATCGCATTCTCTATCATATAACTCTTTAGCAAGTTTATATGCCTTATCTTTATCAGTAAAATTTCCTACATATCTAACACTTTTTTTGCTTATTATAGCTTCAAAAGCTGAAGGATTAACAGTCTTTATTCCACATGCAAATCCAACTTCAAAACTTTCTGAAATAGGAGTCTCTGTCCCTCCAACAAAACCGACCTTATTGGTTTTAGTCATTTTGCCAGCTATAATTCCCATTAAAAATGCTCCTTCTTCATTGCTAAAGGTTATTGACTTCACATTAGGCGAATCAATCATAGCATCAACAATAACAAAATTCTTATCACTTTTATTCTTAGCTGCTTTGGTTATAGCATCTACCATACCATACCCTACTCCGAAGGTTAAATCACTATCTTTTGCTGCTTTATCTATATTTTTTTGAAAGTCGTCCTTGCTTTTTGATTCTATTACATTTGCTGTTATCCCCAAATCTTTAGAAGCTTTTTCAACTCCTTCATAAACCGCCTGATTAAATGATCTATCCTTTATTCCACCCTCATCGGTTATTAAAGAAATCTTTACTTTTGATTTACTATTCCCACCGTTGGATGAGTCATCTTTCTTGCTACATGCACTTAACATACTAGATATTACAATTATACTTAATAGAAAATTAAATATCCTATTTTTCATATTAACCCCTCCAAACTTAGATGATGGATTAAAAATTAAGATAAATTCCTTCAATTGTTAAGATTAACTTTTCAGTTTAAATCTAATCTTATGATTAATTCATTAATGAAGTGCTTTATCTATATACATATAATTTACGACAATATGAGTTTATTATTCTAGTAAATTAAATGAATTATTATTACACATTAATACTAAACAGGAAATTTATGCTATAATTTTGTTAGCTATTAGTTACATCACTCAATTGTCTTTTCATATTAATTCTTTGCGTAAGCTCATTAAAGCATTGGATGTATAACCAATTAATTTCAACACACTGCTTAACATTAAACTTTTTAAGTTTAAGCGTTTTACATTAATAATCTACAGGAGGTAATTATTATGAAAAAGTTCAATAAACTTTTTTTAATATTCATTATTTTATTAATTCCATTTTCTATTCTTGGTTGCTCTAAACAAGAAAAGCCGTCAGATGCTTTCAATAAATTTAAACAATCCTTAGCCAAAAAAGATTATCAAACCTTATATTCACTTTTAGATGATAAATCAAAAAGCTATATAACAGAAAAAGATTTTATAGACAAGTATGATAGTATATATAAAAGTCTTGAAAATGATAATATTAGTATTACTGCTAAAGATTTATCGCAAGCAGATAAATCTAAAGATTCAACTATTAGCATACCCTTTGATTTATCTATGGACAGCAGCTTTGGAAAGTTAGATATTAAAGATTACAATCTAACCTTAACAAAAAGCTCTGATAAGAAGGATAAAGATAATCTTTGGAAAATTCAATGGAGTGAAAAACTTATATTTCCTCAGATGGAAAAGGGCGAAAAAGTTAAAATTCAAAGAGTCACCGCTACTAGAGGTGAATTAACTGATAGATCTCAGACTAAATTAGCATACAACGACAAAGTTGCTTCTCTTGGAATTCATCCAAGGAAGTTCCTCCCTACTAAAGATTCCAGCATTCAACTTCTTGCTTCAACCCTAGACTTAAGTGTGGATTTTATAAATGATAAGATTAAAGGCGCAGAAAATAAGCTAGAAGAGTTTATACCTTTAGTAGATGTTTCTTTAAATGAAAAAGACAAACTTCAAAAAGCAATCTCAATACCTGGTGTTAAGTACTTAGAAAAATCCTCTAGAGTATATAATGGTGGAGACGCTATTGGCTCATTAATAGGATATGTGGCACCAATTACTTCAGAAGAATTAGAAAAAAATAAAGGAAACGGCTATGGCAATACTAGCTATATAGGCAAAGCTGGTCTAGAACAAATTTTTGAAAAAAGACTAAAAGGCCAAGATGGTTTAAAACTTTATATTTCTAGAAAAGTTAATGACAAGGATACAGAAGTTATAATAGCCAAGAAAGATGCTGTTGCAGGTGAAAACATCCAACTTTCTATTGATTTAGCCTTACAACAAAAAGCTTATAATGAAATGAGCGGTCAAAAAGGGGCAGCTTCTGCAATAAATCCAAAGACCGGTGAAGTACTCGCTCTCGTTAGTTCTCCATCTTATGACCCAAATATATTTGTAACTTATAAAACAAATTCCATAAAAAGTAAACTCGACTCTTCATGGAAGGATATGTCTGACAATAGATTTAATAATTCTTATGCTCCCGGATCAATCTTCAAATTAGTTACAGCTTCAATAGGATTAAACAACAAAATAATTAATCCTGATGAAACCCTTGATATTAAAGGTACAAGTTGGCAGAAAGATAGTTCATGGGGAGGTAAACAAATAACAACGACCGTAGATCCTGGAAAGCCTGTAAACTTAAGAGATGCTTTAATATACTCACATAATATATATTTTGCACAACAAGCTTTAAAAATAGGAAAAGATAAATTTACAGAAGGCACAAAAGCTTTTGGTATAGGAGAAGATTTCCCATTTGCATATCCTATGGCAAAAAATCAACTAGCAAATGATAATAGTATAAAAACTGATGAACTTCTTGCAGATACTGGATATGGACAAGGTGAACTACTTATAACTCCTCTTCAAGCAGCTTTTCTATACAGTCCAGTTGTAAATGATGGTAATATAATGACTCCAATTCTAGAACTTAACGACAAGAACAAAGGAAAGGTATGGAAAGAAGGGGCAATAAAAAAAGAAAACTTATCCATTCTAAAAGATGATTTAGTAGCTGTTGTAAATAGTCCTTCTGCTACAGCAAATCTAGCTAAAATAAATGGTGTGAACATAGGCGGAAAGACAGGCACCGCTGAACTTAAGACCAACCAAAATGATACAACTGGCAAAGAGAATTCTTGGTTTGTAGGTATGAATGTAGATAATCCTAAAGTGGTTGTATCAATGATAATGGAAGATGCCAAGTCGATTGGAGGAACTAAATATCTAGTTCCTAAGGTAAAAAATATATTAAGTTACTCTATTGGATCATAAATACAAAACACTTCAATAGGAAATCTTTATTTTAATTTTAAGTATTGAATTAGTTTAGCTGCTTTGCAGAATAGATGTACAACTTCCAAATTATAAATTCAAAAGGCATATCATCTAGGCTTTGCCTATATGATATGCCTTTTTGGTATATTTAATACTATTAAGAATATTGTTAAAATTAATTATCTCTGTCCCTTTTCGTAAGGTACACCATCAGCTGCTGGAGCTTGTGTCTTACCTACAAATCCTGCTAAAGCTATCATTGTTATTACATAAGGGAATACTGAATATATTTCTGTTGGAAGCTTAAGTCCAAGTAACTGTGATTTTAACTGGAACGCATCTGCAAAGCTGAATAATAAACATGCAAGTAATGTTCCTTTTGGCTTCCAGTTACCGAAGATAACAGCTGCTAGAGCTATAAATCCTCTTCCTGATACCATTCCATCTCTATATAGTGGTGTACTTCCAAGTGATAATGCAGCTCCACCAAGACCTGCAAGCATTCCTGATACTACAACACAGACATATCTTATCTTATATACGTTTATTCCTAGAGTATCTGCTGCCTTTGGATGTTCTCCAACGGCTCTTATTCT
>NZ_BMBA01000003.1:0-6673 GCF_017312485.1 Clostridium zeae
CCATTGTGCAATATTCCCCACTGCTGCCTCCCGTAGGAGTCTGGACCGTATCTCAGTTCCAATGTGGCCGATCACCCTCTCAGGTCGGCTACGCATCGTCGCCTTGGTGAGCCATTACCTCACCAACTAGCTAATGCGCCGCGGGTCCATCTTATAGCGGATTGCTCCTTTGATTTTCATTTCATGCGAAACGAAAATATTATGCGGTATTAATCTTCCTTTCGGAAGGCTATCCCCCTCTATAAGGCAGGTTACCCACGTGTTACTCACCCGTCCGCCGCTGAGAAAGTTCCGAAGAACTTTCTCCGCTCGACTTGCATGTGTTAGGCACGCCGCCAGCGTTCGTCCTGAGCCAGGATCAAACTCTCAATTTAAAGTTTAATCATAGCTTACTTACTTAGTAAGTCTTTTTTCAAAAGAATTGCTGGTTTAGTTTAAGTCTAGTTTTAGACTTTGTTTATCTTCTCTGTTTAATTTTCAAAGACCAATGTTTAACTGCTTATTCATATTATCATCTCAATCGAATCTTGTCAACATTATTTTTTGTTGCTTAAAATCAATTTGTCAGACAACGATATTTAATATATCATGTTATAGAACAAAACTCAAATTATTCTATAGCCAATTATATAAATTTATATGCTAAAATCTAAATATACCTTCAAGTTTCTTTTTTTTTCTTCTAGGTCTATTATTGAATATTATAACAAAATATAATGTCTTAAATAAGAATACGCCGCATTAAAACGCACTAAATTGTAAAAATCAACCTTTCTATCTTAAAAATTAAAATCGTTCATAAGCTCTTAAAAAATAAAAATACATGTATATAGGAAATGTAAAATTCCCCGAATACATGTATTATCTAATTAAATTTTAATTGTTGATTTAAATACAATAATTTTTTTTATCTTAAACTAAATTATGATATATTTTCAAACTGCATATTGTATAGATAAGCATATGTTCCATCTAAATCAATTAACTGATTATGATTTCCTCGTTCTTTTATTCCCTCATCAGTAAGAACTATTATTTCATCAGCGTTTCTTATAGTACTCAGTCTATGAGCTATAACTATTGTAGTTCTATTCTTAGAGAGATCTTCTAAAGATTTCTGTATAAACTTCTCACTTTCATTATCAAGGGCAGATGTAGCTTCATCAAGTATTAATATAGGAGGATTTTTAAGGAATACTCTTGCTATTGACACTCTTTGCTTCTGACCTCCAGAAAGCTTAACCCCTCTCTCACCTACACTTGTATCATAACCATCCTTAAGAGTCATAATAAATTCATGTATATTAGCTTTTTTAGCCGCATCTATAATTTCCTCATCAGATGCACCTGGTCTCCCATAAGCTATATTTTCTTTTATAGTGCCAGTAAACATGTATACATCTTGTTGAACTATACCAATTGAATTTCTAAGAGATTTAAGTTTTACATCCCTTATATCTATTCCATCAATAGTAATTGAACCTTCATTTATTTCGTAAAATCTTGGGATTAGACTACAAAAAGTTGTTTTACCACCACCAGAAGGACCAACAAGCGCGACATTCCTCCCTGCTTTTATATTTATGTTTATATTTTCCAATATGTTATGTTTTTCATTATAGCTAAAAGATACATTTTTAAATTCTATATTTCCCTTTGGATCTATAATATCCATAGCACCTTTCTTATCTGTTATATCCGGCTCAGTATTTATTACTTGTAGGAATCTATCAAAGCCAGTAAGCCCTTTTTGGAATTGTTCTGTAAAGTTAACAAGCTTGTCTATCGGACTTAAAAAAATATTTATATATAATATATAAACCATAAGATCTGCTACCTTTAGAGTACCATTACTTATAAAAAAGCCTCCAGCCAAAATGACTGATACATATAGTAACCCTTGAAAAAATCCATTGCCGCTAAAGAATTTTCCCATTATAAGATAATTATCTTCCTTACTCTTAAGGAATTCTATATTTCCTTTGTCAAATTTATGACTTTCAATTGTTTCATTAGCAAATGATTTTACTACTCTAATGCCAGAAAGACTGTCCTGTACTATTGCATTTACAGTAGCTATCTTTTCTCTATTTTTCATAAATACTCTATTCATATGTTTGTTATAGAATATTGAGAAATATAGCATAACCAAGGTTATAAAGAAAAGTATTAGAGTTATCTTAACATTTACATTCATAAGTATTATGAATGAACCTGATAACTTAAGTATAGATATAAATATGTCTTCTGGACCATGATGTGCTAGCTCAGAAATATCAAAAAGGTCATTAACTATTCTTGATTGCAAGGTTCCTGTATTGTTATTATCATAATAAGAGAATGATAATTTTTGAAGGTGATCAAACAAATCTTTTCTCATATTAGATTCCATCTTAGCCCCCATTATATGACCCCAAGAAGTTATAAAATACTGACAAAAGTATCTTACAATATACATACATAATAATGCCAAGCCTGCATAAATTACATACTTAAGTATTGTATTTTTATCTTCTAATATATACACATTATTAGTTAAATATCTTACTATCATAGGAAATACAAGATCTATCCCCGATAATATCAATGCACAGACCATATCTGCAAAGAAAAGTTTCTTGTACGGCCCATAGTAATTAATAAATTTTTTTAATCTATCCATATTTAGTATTAATCCTCCCCCGTAATTTTTTCATATAGAATATAAAATAACACTATATAGATTATTAATCAAACAATAGGATATGTGATTAAATCAGGTTATTTCTATTAATAAAAATTTTTTAACGTTTACCATCCATTTAATATATTATTTCAGCTAATATTAAAAGTCAACTTGCTAGGTATAGTTTTATAGCTCTGATTTATATAGAACTTAAAGATATGTTTCATCATTAAAAAGTTATATATTTATGATAATACAACATTAGCTTCTAAATTTCACAAGCTAAAACGCTCTCCTTTACAGTAAAAAAATAGCTTCAGTAATTCTTAAGCTAATATTATTAACAATGCTAGCCAATCCTTACTGACGCTATAGTATATTTTTACTTTTGTTATATTTAAAATTATTGTTGAAATTAATTTCAGTACCTTATTTCTTAGTCTCAGATGCATTCAAATTGGTATTCAATAAAAGTATATCTACTCTTCTATTTTTGCTTTTGCCTTCTTCTGTATCATTTGATGCCACCGGTCTATATTCGCCGTAGCCTACAGATGATAATCTATCAGCTGATATTCCGCCTCTAGTTACTAAAAATTCTACCACATTAGAAGCTCTAATCGACGATAACTGCCAATTAGAATGAAAATATGTAGTGTTTATTGGTACATTATCAGTATGTCCTTCTACTCTTATATAGTTATCAATCTTATTAAGTATTCCTGCTAACGAAATTAATTTTTTCTGATTATCGGTTTTAACATCAGCCTTACCGCTGTCAAAGAATACTGTATCATTAAAACTAATTACAAGTCCTCTCTCTTGAAGGCTTGTTGTAATACTACCTTTAAGATCTGATGCAGCAATCATCTTGTCTAATTCTTCTTTTACCTTCTCTAGCTTTTGTTCTTCTTCCTTCTTATTAGCTTCATTTTCTGCAGCCTGCTTAAGCTGTTCATCTGTCACTGTAACTTTACTCGAATCAATGCTAGCATTATCAGAGGTACCTATAATACTTTTTCCACCCCCAATGGCTAAATTCAAAGATCGTGCAATTTGAGAATATTTTTTTGCATCTACAGTACTAGAAGCGTACATTACTACAAAAAATATCATAAGAAGAGTTATCAAATCAGAATATGTTAATAACCATCGTTCATTATTTTCCTTTTCTGCTCTCTTTTTTTTCATAAAATAATACCTCTCTAATCATTAGCATTATTTGAATTCAATTCTGCTACCTCTTTGTCAGTCAAGAATCCTTCTAGCTTGGCCACTAAAGTATTAGGATTCGCCCCTTCTTGGATAAGCATAATAGCCTCAATTGACATTTCTTTTTCTAATATTTCTTCTTTATCAAGTGCTTTTAACTTGTTTGCTATAGGAAGCCAAAGTAAATTTGCAGTACCTACTCCATATAAGGTTGCAATAAAAGCCACTGCTATCTTAGGTCCAAGTGTGCTCGGATCATCTAAATTACTAAGAACCTGTACCAATCCCATAACAGTACCTATGATACCCATTGTTGGTGAAAATCCGCCTGCTGCATCGAATATTCCAGCTCCATCATGGTGACGCTCTGACATTTGTTCTAACTTCGTCTCCAATATACCCTTTATTGTGCTTGGTTCAACGCCATCCACAACCATTTGAAGGCCTTTTTTTATAAATGGATCCATTTCACTATTCGATAGATCTCCTTCTATACTCAATAGTCCATTCTTTCTTGTTTTAGTTGATAATTCTTTGAAAAATTCTATTTGTTCTTTTGTATTAACTTTTCTATTTATAAATGCAACCTTTATTATCTTACCTATATTCTTTAATTTACTTGTTGGAAAAGATATCGCTACTGCACCTATAGTTCCACCAAAAACTATCACAGCAGCTGAAAAAGCCACAAGCATTAAAGGGCTTCCGCCTTCTTCAATAAAAGCAAAAATCAAAGAACCAAATCCTATCACAATACCGATAATTATTCCTATATCCATAATTCTCTCCCATCTCCTAACTATAATCTAGAGTTCCAACTTCAACTATTAATTTATACATGCCAGAAAATCCTCAGATACCAGGATTTTCGAACAGGTATAAATTAAATTTTCGTAGAGGAACCCTATATAAAGATTCCTAAGTGAAACTCTTTAAATTAAGCTTCCTATTTCAATTATCGGATAATATCTTAATTTTATTAGCACTATAGTAAATTTTTTATGGTAAATTATTAAAAATATCATTATTATGTGTCTTTACTGTCTTAATATACTAAAATATTTTCCTTAAAATTGAAGTTATACTGCTTAAATTTTTTCATAGAAAATAAAAAACCTAGAAAGATTTTCTCCTTCTAGGCACTTAACCATATCCATAAACTGAAATATTTGTAATACAATTATTCTATACCATATTTCCCTGGATACTCGTTGGATTTATTTCTTTTTGATATATATAATTTTTTAGTATTATCAACTCCAGCATAAAATATTTCAGATACATCTTTAATCTTCTGTTTATTAAGTTCAACATCTAGCCATTTTCTATCTAATCCAATATATTTTAAGTTTTCTTCCATTACTACTCCATCAATTATAATATCTCTTTCAAGACCTGCACTTGTAGTTTGAATATTTAAATGATATGGAGTAAGTGGCTTTTTATCAGCTTTAGGTAACACAGATAACTGCCCGTCAGTTTCCATTATAGCAAATTCTACATCAGCTAAATTAAAAGCACTCTTCTCTCTTAATTTCATTTTCAATTCATTAACAGTTATTTTCAGCTTCTTCATATTCTCATCTACAATAGAGCCATTTTCTACTAAGGTAATTGGTTCAGAATTTATTAATTTTCGTATTTTGAAACTTTTTATATTTAAGTATGCTGTTATACTGGTTATTATGGAAAATAATATCAATGCAGTTGTCGCAGACACTGTAGTAAACTTTGTATCAATGATATCATATGCTATTATCGATCCAAATGATGTTCCCATAACAAAATCAAAAAAATTCATCTGTGACATAAATTTTGTTCCAACTTTTCTAGTTAATATTAGTGCTAAAATGTATATAATTGTACCTTTCACTATCGTAACTAATATAACATTTCCCATTTAATTAATTCCTCCCAATATGTATTCACAAAAACTTACTCATAAATAATATTGTTTGTAATCACCACTTTTCATATTCATCTACAAAGAGGATTGATGCTGTTGAAAAATTGAACAATTTATTCACTTAACTCCCCTCTTTAGATTTACTAAAGTGGGAAAACTGTGGAAAAAATAAAAAATAGCTAGGCTTCAACTTTCTGAAACCTAGCTATTTCAATGGTTCTGGTGCTCCCAACAGGGTTCGAACCTGCGACCTATGGATTCGAAGTCCACCACTCTATCCAACTGAGCTATAGGAGCTTGTTATATAAAATAATATAAAAAGACAACTTAAGTTATAAGTTGTCTTTAGTATGGAGCGGGTAGTGGGAGTCGAACCCACCTTTTCAGCTTGGAAGGCTGGAGTATTACCGATATACGATACCCGCGTATTTGGAGCGGAAGACGGGACTCGAACCCGCGACCTTCACCTTGGCAAGGTGACACTCTACCATTGAGTCACTTCCGCTTGATTGGTGCAGATGAAGGGAGTCGAACCCCCACGCCGTAGGCGCTAGATCCTAAGTCTAGTGCGTCTGCCAATTCCGCCACATCTGCATCTTTTCATTTATTAAATTGGTGGCTTACCGGGGAATCGAACCCCGGACACCATGATTAAAAGTCATGTGCTCTACCGACTGAGCTAGTAAACCAATTGGCTGGGATGGCAGGATTCGAACCTACGGATAATGGAGTCAAAGTCCATTGCCTTACCGCTTGGCGACATCCCAATAAAATTTAATATGGGGTGAACGATGGGATTCGAACCCACGACAACCAGAGCCACAATCTGGTGCTCTACCAACTGAACTACGTCCACCATATTTGGTGCGCCATCAGGGACTCGAACCCAA
>NZ_BMBA01000003.1:6920-405462 GCF_017312485.1 Clostridium zeae
GTATTACCGATATACGATACCCGCATATTTGGAGCGGAAGACGGGACTCGAACCCGCGACCTTCACCTTGGCAAGGTGACACTCTACCATTGAGTCACTTCCGCTTGATTGGTGCAGATGAAGGGAGTCGAACCCCCACGCCGTAGGCGCTAGATCCTAAGTCTAGTGCGTCTGCCAATTCCGCCACATCTGCATCTTTTCATTTATTAAATTGGTGGCTTACCGGGGAATCGAACCCCGGACACCATGATTAAAAGTCATGTGCTCTACCGACTGAGCTAGTAAACCAATTGGCTGGGATAGCAGGATTCGAACCTACGAATGATGGAGTCAAAGTCCATTGCCTTACCGCTTGGCGACATCCCAATATTAAATATGGGGTGAACGATGGGATTCGAACCCACGACAACCAGAGCCACAATCTGGTGCTCTACCAACTGAACTACGTCCACCATATTTGGTGCGCCATCAGGGACTCGAACCCAAGACACCCTGATTAAGAGTCAGGTGCTCTACCAACTGAGCTAATGGCGCATAATGGTGCGTCTTAAGAGATTCGAACTCCTGGCCCACGCCTTAGAAGGGCGTTGCTCTATCCAGCTGAGCTAAAGACGCATGTTAAACAACATTGATTATTTTACTAAATCCAACATCTTTTGTCAAGATGTTTTTTGGAGCGGGTAGTGGGAGTCGAACCCACCTTTTCAGCTTGGAAGGCTGGAGTATTACCGATATACGATACCCGCATATTAACTGGTCGGGGTGACAGGGATCGAACCTGCGACCTCATGGTCCCAAACCACGCGCGCTCCCATCTGCGCTACACCCCGTTTGTTTTCACAACTTGTTAACCTTTCGGCGACAAAGATTATTCTACACGATGTTATTATTACAGTCAATACCCTTTTGAAAAAAAGTTTTTTAACCACTTTTCCTTACAAACCTAGTGTTTATAATGCTTTGCGCCGATATACCAGTTTATGTAACCAAAAGTTTTAAGATTAAAACGAATTAAAATATTCAGAATATAATTAATTGCTCATATGTATTACAGTTCTACTAAATAAGGGTATAAAGGCTTCCCTTCCTCAACTTCTATGAAGGCTATACTTCTTTTACTCATTCTAGGAAGTGAGGCGCTGCCTGGATTTACAAGCCATATATTGCTATGTTGTGTTACAAGTGATTGATGAGTATGGCCAAATAAAGCAGCATCTGCAGCTACTTCTTTGGCTTTAAAATATATAGAATTCAAATCATATTTTACATTGTATTTATGTCCATGGGTAATAAATATTTTTTTATCTAAAATTTCAACAATCATATCTAAAGGATAATTGTTTGAGAAGTCACAATTCCCTTTAACACCATAAACTTTTCCATTGTACCCTTTAATGATATATTCTAAGTCAGTTATATTATCACCTAAATGAATCAATATATCACTTTTATTTATCATTCTTTTTACTTTCTCTATATACTCTGTAATACCATGAGTATCACTAACTACAGCTACGAGCATTTCTATTATGCCTCCAAATTTAAATTAGATTATTTAGTTCTTTTTTTACAACGTCTAACGCTTTTCCCCTATGACTTATTGAATTTTTCTCATCTGCTGTCATTTCTGCAAAGGTCTTATTAAATTCTGGCACGAAAAATAGAGGATCATATCCAAATCCTTCTACTCCTGATAATTCTTCTTTTATAACCCCATAGGCTCTTTCTTCTACCTTTACAGTCTTCCCATCACTATTTATTAAAACTATAGCACAAACAAAAGATGCATTTCTTTTTTCAGTTGGTACACCCTTTAACTTTTCTAATAGCTTTTCATTATTTTTTTTGTTATTTCCATGTTCTCCTGCATATCTTGCAGAATACACACCTGGCTCTCCATTTAAGTAATCAACTTCTAGTCCTGAATCATCTGCCATTATAAGAAAATCCTGCATGCCCTCTTCTTTTGCGTATTCATAAATTTCACTAGCTTTTTTATAAGAATTCTCTAAAAATGTTTTACCATCCTCTACCACATCTATATCTATATTACAATCTTTAAGGGATTTTACTTCTACATTTATATCGCTTAATATTTGCTTTATTTCTTTTATTTTATGATCATTATTACTTGCTACAATAATTGACTTCATTTTATTTTCCCCCTGTACCTATCCACAAACTATCTGTTTTTAATACATCCTTTTGTGCTTGAATTATATGTTTAACTCCTCTTTCACCTAAAGATAGCAGCTCCTCTAAATCTTTTCTTGAAAAAGGACTTTCTTCTCCAGTTCCTTGTACTTCAATGAACTCTCCGCTATCCGTCATAACGATATTCATATCGACTTTAGCCTTCGAGTCTTCTTCATAACATAAATCTGCAATTTTCTCATCGTTTAATATTCCAACACTTACAGCTCCAACAAAACTTCTTATTGGAAAAACCTTAAAAGGTTGGTTTTTATGAAGCCTATTAACTGCATCTACTAGGGCTACAAATGCGCCAGAAATTGATGCTGTCCTTGTTCCTCCATCAGCTTGAATAACATCACAATCAATCCATATAGTCTTTTCACCAAGTGCTTTTAAATCAACCACAGATCTTAGAGCTCTTCCAATAAGTCTTTGTATCTCCATAGTTCTACCATCTATTTTTAGCTTAGCTATATCTCTCGGTTTTCTTGATTGAGTTGATCTAGGCAACATATTATATTCTGCAGTTATCCATCCTTCTCCACTACCTTTTAAAAATGGTGGCACCTTTTCTTCTATTGATGCATTACATAATACCTTTGTATCTCCCATTTCTATAAGTACTGAACCTTCTGCATACTTTGTATAATTTCTTGTTAGCTTTATAGGTCTTAACCCCTCATTTTTTCTTCCGTCTATTCTCATAAAATTGCCTCCTTCATAAATATCATATAGAAAAAAGTTCATCTCTTTCAGGTTGAGGAACTATAACTTCCCCTTCTAATTCTTTAACTAATATTCCTTTATCATTTGTTATATTACCAATTATAGTAGAATTAATTCCATTTTTCATTAATAGTTTTACAAGTTCTTCACCATTTTTAGTAGTTATAATCATACTACCAGAAGATATTAATTTAAGCGGATCAATATTAAATGCCTTACATACCTTCTTAGTTACAGCAGTAACAGGCATTTTATCTTCATATACCTTAAACCCTACATTAGAAGCATCAGCTAGTTCCCAAAGTGCCCCTAGCACTCCACCTTCAGTAATATCGTGCATACTATTTACACCGAACTCTCCACTTACTTTCCCTTCCATTATAACACTAATTTTATTAATATATTCTTTAGCTTCGTCTATCTCTTCTTTTGTTAATATATCTTTTAGTTTATCAATCTTATCATTTACTATTATGTTAGTACCTTCTAGCGCAAGACTTTTGGTTACAACTATATCATCATCAACTTGAGCCCCTGCGGTTGACACTGCTTTTCCACTAATGCATTTGCCAAGAACAGTACAAGAAACAACGATTCTATTTACTGCAGAAGTTACTTCTGTATGCCCTCCAATTATCTCCACATTTATCTTTGAAGTCTCCTCGTTAATTTGCTTCATTACATCATTTATTTCTTCAAAGGTAGTATCTTCAGGTGCTAATATTGTAACCAATATAGCCATAGGATCTACTCCACAGGAAGCTACATCATTACAATTTACATGAACAGCCAACCTTCCTATGTTTTCAGTTGCACCAGTTATGGGATCAGTAGATATTACACATTCATATTCTCCAAAGTTTATAACAGAGCAATCTTCTCCTACTCCATTTCGTACTCTTACTTCATCTCTCTTAACTGATTTGTTGTTATTTATTAATCCTTTAAGATCATCCCAGTTTAATTTTCCTGATTTCATAAATGTTCTCCTTGTTTATATATATACTTATGCAATTTTTCACTGCAACTAACATATTATTAATATAAGTATTAATTTTATGAGGTGGATACATTGAAGTATATAGGTCCTTTTTTTAGAATAAATAGTCTGACTTCATTGGAGATAGAAAGCCAGCTATTCTTTCTTTCACGGGAAGCACTGAAACACATCGTATTGCAATCTCGTTGTGGTCTAATATCCTCAACAAAAACTTCCAAAAAGTATCTTTCTAACAATGATATTAACATAATAAAAGATTTTTCTCCACTTTTATGTATTTATAAAAAAGGGTCTCCAAAGTTTGCATCAACTAAGCATTTCCACGGTTGGTCTGATGATGGTGTTAAGAAAGAAATTAGTAGTTCCTCAAATGCATTGATGACTTTGAGTATATTAGAACTTTCAGAGTTTTATGCAAAGTTTGAAAAATCTTCTAGTAGCAACTATTCAATGGCAAAGATTTATAGAACCCTCGCTAAACAACAGTTAGATTTTTATTCTAAACAATTAAGAAACACAGATGGAGTTTTTGTAGATAAAAAGAATTTATCAGAAGGAAATAGTGAATTCAACCTTATTGATAAAGATAAAAAATTTAAGTTTTCTGATCAGGCTTTAATGATGGTTGCATATTACCTTTACTGGAACATATGTACATTTGATGAGGATAGAGAAATGTATAAAGATTTTTCTCTTGATATATTAAATATGTTTTTAAATTATAAGGACGAAATTTACGACTTATCTTTCCAGGAATGCTGCAAGATTTGTTTTGCCTTTAATCTTCTTTACAAGTATTCCAATAATGATGATGTAAAGTTGTTCTTAATTGATGTTACAGATTATTTAATAGATAAATATAATGAGAAGAATTACATTCTCGATAATTTAGATTATTCTTGCTTAATGGCAATAAATCTTCATTTATCTTATAAGAATACAGGAATTGAATCCTTCAAAGATAATTTCTTACAAATTAGCGAGAGACACAAAAGATTATTTGATGATAATTCAGGAATCTTCTTAAAACCAATGGAAAAAAAGGATATAAAATATGATTGTACTGAAGTAAATAATTATATGATAAATATGCTTCTTTATGAAGAATATGAAACTTCAAGAGATTTTAAGGCTATGATTTCCACACTATTTAGACAGTTTTATATCACTTCAGGGCTTGTGATTTCTTGGCCTGATGCTCCATCATTGGATAGTGACGAGAGATATAAGAATCTAACCTTAAATTCTGCTGATCTTATTGACGAATCAATGTTTAGAGTTAGTACTACTCCATCACCAGACACCACTGGCACCGCTCCAATATTCTTAAAGAAAATTGCATATTCAAAGAAGAAGGAAAATTTCGCAACAACTAAGATAACTTTTGATAGTGCAAAGAATTTGACTAACTTCTTTAACATAATATTTCTGTTTAAAGACACTATTATGAAGTCTTTTTTCTTCACTGAAGATACCTTACCTACAGAAAAAGCCGAAGTAGGTAATGACCAAACTGAAGCGTTAGATATTACAGACGAGATAACTGATGGTATTACCAAGAAACTTTAAAGAGGAGCATAACTTTGCTCCTTTTTTTACTGTAAAGGATAATATAGAATTTCCACGACGATTAAGCACAGATATTTCAATGCTTTCAGAAGCTTTTTATGGCGATACAGTAAAAAAATAAAACTTATTCGCCTGCCAAATTTTCCTCATATTCATTCGGAAAGGCAGATGCGTAAAAAAGTTCGCTGAAGAAGGTCACTTCAGCGAACTTTTTTATTCACTTCACAAAACGAGAGTATATCCATATGTTTTTTAATAATTTATTTACTTATAAATTTTCATCACAACTTAACACTCTAATTAGTATCATTAACTTCCAGTTGATTAAGACTTAAAATCCCATCTTTACTAAAGGTTATATTCTTCACCTTATCTGATTTAACACAAATTAGATTATCAAAAAGTAACGGTACTATATAGTTATTATCCCTCAATAGTTTTACGATATTTTTATTTTTACTATCCACAGTTTCATCTTTCTTTAAGGTACTTGTTGATATCATATCATTAATATCTTTATTGTCTATAGCTTTTCCCTTATTATTTACAATCCACTTATTTACTAACTGACCATACGTGTCAGAACTAGAAGTTATATCTTCTAGCAATAATTCATAATCACCAGTGGACACTGCCTTTTTTAATTGGTTTTGATCTAGTAGATTGTATTTTACGGTTATATTATATATGTCTTTAAGATTTTTTGATATGAACTCACATATACTTTTATTCTCATCACTTTTCAAACACACTAATCTTAAAGCATCACCCTCATAGCTTGATTTACTAAGCAGATTACTAACTTGTTCCTTAATTGAATCCAAGTTTTTTGAATCATTAGTAACAGTTGAGCTTACAATACTTTCATTGGATTTCAATGCTTTCCTCTCTAATTCCCCTAGAGCTAGCTGAAATCTGTCTTCTTTTACTAAAGAATTACCTGTTATAGTATTCAAAATAGACTTTTCTAACGCTCTTCTCATGCTCAGATTGGTCTTATTATTTTTAGTATCTGGATTAAATTCTACAACCTTCATAGTATCGTTAGGAAATATCTCAACTAAATTTTTAGATGACAATCTAGATATCTCACTGTTAGGAATGTTTAATATTATATCTACATCCTTTTTAGATTCAAAATCTGCTAATGCAAGTTCAGCACCTGTGAATACTTTTAAGATTATTTTTTTTGCGTTTGTACTTTTCTTATTCCAATACTTCTCATTAAGATCCAGTTCTATTTCCTTATCCTCATTTATATTCTTTATTGCATATGCCCCCGAGTACTTAATGGAGGCAAATTTTTGTTTATAGTTATCTAAATTATCATCAAACTCTCTAAGTTTAAAATATCCCTCAGACAGCTTTTTTAAGAAACTATCATCTCTTACATTCATCCTGAACTTTACCACATTTCCATCTTCTTTTGATATTGCAACATTTTTTTCAAAAGTCCCTTTACCTTCATGATAGTCTTTAACTCCGTATACATTATAGAGTTCACTTACGTACTCATCCTTATTTTTATTAGATGTAATGCTCTTAAAAAACTTCATAAAATCATCTGCTGTTATCCTATTACCATTACTCCAATAAATATCATTTCTTAGTTTAAAAACATATTCTAGTCCATCTTTACTTACTGAGTAGGACTCTGCAAGATCAGGCACTATATCACCATTTTCATTTTCACTGACTAATCCATCAAAAATTGAATAAATTAAATCCTTGTCCCTTAGACTTAATTTATTAGTTATGTTTATGGAATCAGGAAACTTTTCAACTGCATAGGTTATTGAATTATTATCAACAATATTATTATTTTTTTGTATTATATTAGTACATCCCTGCAAGGTAACAACGACTATAACTAATATCAATAGTTTGGAAAGCTTTCTTTTCATCAATATACTCTCCTTTAAGAAATATATATCTGAATTATGTCCAAACATTAATAATATTAATCATACCGGCAGATATCTATTGAAATCTAATTTATCATATTTTAAGTGCTCATTATACTTCTTTTTACTCCATATTTGTCTTTTCAGAAAGGCCTTGCTATCTTCTAAAAAAACCTTAGGATAAGATAATTTCCAACTGTTCAACTTATATATTTCTGCTTGAAAAACTCCTGTAGTAATAAAATAAGCTTTATCCACTTCCATAAGATCTACTAAATCTATAAATCTATTATAATCTTCTTTAAATACTACTAAGGTTTTATTAAACTTCAATAAAACTTTTTCTCTCTTTCCTATAAGCTTTATTTCAAGAGTTAATCTATCTTTAATAATTATTTCGTATTGTATTCCATATATCCAACAGTTCTTCGTTAAATTCTTAAATACCACATCTATTGGTACTCTTTTGAACTTTAATATTGCTTTATCTAATGACTCTTTATGAAGCTTATAATATATTGAACTGATTACCCCAATGTTGCCTCCAAAATCTTACTTTATCATATTATAGAATATGCTCTATATCTCTTACAAACTACCTTTAAATTAAATTTATCAAAATAAAAATTTACAAACTTGATAAAATTTCTTAAACAGATTATTATAGTATTATAATTTATGTATAGGATTACTAATCTACATATAGGATAGTAGTAAATTTAATTGTAAAGCTATCCATCTATATTAATAAATAGCATAATATATTTACGGAGGTTTTGGTAATGTTACTTGCAATAGAGATAATTGGTGTGTTATGTATGGTTACTATAATTTTTGTGGCAATTTGGGGATTTATAATAGCTAAATATGCTTATAGCCAAATAAAATATCAAAACTATCTATTAGAAAAACTTACTCAAAACATTTATCTATTAGTGACAAAAAACAAAAGTCTAACAGAGATAATTGGGGACACTACTAATAATATAAATGAAAACCAAAAAACAGATGGTGAAATCTAACCATCTGTTTTTTGTTAAATCATCGTACGAAATTAAGTGGTTATGCATCCTATGCTTTAATAAGCCTGCGCAAAGAATTAATATAACAGTATCATTATCTTACATACATACTCATAAAAAATATTGAAATTGAGGCTATTAAAAAACATATCACTGGGTAAGTTATCTTTTTACTGCCTTTTTCAAATAGATAAAACCTAATGCCCCATAAAATCATAGTGGCACATAGTCCTATCTGTATCGGATAGTACGAGTTAAAAATCTCAGATATATAAATAAATTGATAGGTTGTAAGGAGAGTAAGAATTATATTTATACTTGTAAACACAGCTGCCAAAGGACTTAATATAGTTATAAGTCTTTTCATTTTACCCCCCTATAAGACTGTTAAAGTCATCTTCTGATAAGATAGTCAAGCCAAGTTCTAAAGCCTTTGTATACTTTGACCCAGCATCTTCTCCAACTATTACATAGTCAGTTTTTTTACTAACGCTTCCTGAAACTTTTGCTCCTAGGGATTCCAGCTTATCTTTTATTTCTGTTCTACTATATGACGCTAGCGATCCAGTAACAACAACAGTCTTTCCTTCAAAAAGATTTTCCTTAACCTCTGATTCCTCAAACTTAGGTTTTACACCTAATTCCAGGAGCTCATTTATAGTTATTATAACTTTTTCTTGTGAAAAGAAATCTATTATACTCTTAGCAACTATACCACCTATATCGCTAACACTAATAAGCTCTTCATAAGTTGCTTTTTCAAGGTTTTCTAAGTTTTTAAATCTTTTAACTAGATCCTTTGCAGTTTTAACACCTACGTTTGGTATACCCAATGCATATATGAATGAATGTAGTTGACAATCTTTACTTTTTTCCACAGCATTAAGTAAATTCTGAGCCTTTTTATCCCCAAACTTTTCTAAAGTTAATAGACTTTCCTTTTCAAGTTTATATAAATCTGTTATAGCTTTGATATCAAGTTTTTCAAATAATTGTTCTGCTGTCTTTTCTGAAAACCCTTCAATATTCATCGCTTCTCTTGAAGCATAATGCACTATAGTCTTAACCATTTGTGGTTTACAGGATAAAGTATTATCACAGAAATAATGTGCCCCATTAAGCACTATATGACTGCCACAAGCAGGACACGTAGTTGGAGGTATAATTTCTTCTGTATCTTCATTAAGCTCTCCCGCAACTCCCATTATCTCAGGAATTACATCGTTAGATCTTCTAACAAATACTTCAGCTCCTATACGTACTCCTTTTCTTCTTACATCGTCCATATTATTAAGTGTTGCTCTCTTTACTGTAACTCCTGCTAACTCTACAGGTTCTAATAATGCAGTAGGATTAACTCTTCCACTTCTTCCAACATTCCATTCTACAGCTAATAGTTTTGTTGTTGCTTCTTGTGCTTCAAATTTAAAAGCAATTGCCCATTTAGGAAACTTAATTGTATAGCCAAGCAATTCTCTAGTCCTCATATCATCAATAGCAATAACAGCTCCATCTATATCATAATTAAGCTCAAATCTTATATTTTTTATATATTCTATTTCTTTCTCAATCTCTTCCATGTTATGACATACCTTCATATAGTCATCCATTGGGAATCCTTTTTCCTTTATAAAACTCATCATTTCTTCGTAGGTATTGAAAGGATTTCCTTCTTTATATCCTATATCATAGAAAAAGGCTGATAGATTTCTTTTTGCAGTTTCTTTTATATTAAGATTCCTAAGCGCTCCAGCTGCACCATTTCTTAAATTCTTTAAAGGAACTTCTGATACTTGATTATATCTATCAAAAGCTTCTTTAGTCATTATAGCTTCACCATGAATCTCTAAAACATCATTACTTCTAATTTTAAGCGGAAGAGCCTTTATTGTTTTGGTCTGTGAAGTTACATCTTCACCTATTTCTCCAGTACCTCTAGTAGCTGCCTTTATAAGTACCCCATTACTATCATAAGTACAGTTTATGGTTAGTCCATCAAATTTCTTAGTAACTATATATTTTATAGCCGGAAGTTCATCCTCATGGGTTCTATTATAATCATCAATAAACTTAATATTTCTATTATGCCACTCTCTAAGCTCTTCTACAGTTTGAGCCTTATCTAAACTCCACAGCCTTGCTTTATGCGTATATTTAGAAAACTCCGCAAGTGCAGTATCTCCAACTCTCTGACTCGGAGAATATGGAAGTATATAAGAAGTTTCTTTTTCAAGAGTAACTAATTCATCATATTTTTTATCATAGTCTTTGTCTGATACAGAAGGATTACTTAATGTATAATATTCATACGCATACCTATTTAACTCCTCTACCAGCTCATCTATTCTCTTCATTTTATCCATGAAAGCACCTCTCAATCTAACTGAGCTTTAAACTATAGGATTCTCTCATTGAAAATTAATATCCTACAATCAAAAATTTATCTCATAATTTAAATAACTTTTTTATCCATTAAACACTCTCCTATCAAAATATGAGAGTGTTTAATAATATATAACTTCTTATAAAAGCTCTAAAGGAGCAAAACTTAATAATAAAGTTTTTATACCTTGACTGTCAAAAGCTATTGTGAGCTTAAGATCATCACCTTCATTGATTGTCTTTATAATAGTTCCTATTCCAAACTTTGGATGTCTTATTTTTCTTCCCATGGTAGCTTCATTTTTTGTAAGCAAACCTCCTGAACTACTATCTAAGGTTTCCTTTAATTTTCTAGCTGCGTCAAGCATTGTTTCTTTTGAACCGCCTCTATTTGAAGAATAGTTACTATTATAATCACTTCTTAAGCTATGAGGATTTTTATTAAAATCTCTTCCTCCATAACTTGGCGAAGCCATCATAGAACTTCTTGTAGAAAGGCCTGCACTTGCATTTCCTTTTACAAACTCCTTCAATTCCTTAGGAATTTCACCTATAAAATCAGATTGCGGATATGCCACAGTTCTTCCGAAAACTTTTCTAACTTCTGCTGAAGTCATATAAAGCACATTTCTAGCTCTAGTTATTCCAACATAGCATAGTCTTCTTGACTCTTCCATTTCACTTTCTGAATCAAAGGATGCTGTACCAGGAAATATCCCATTTTCCATACCAACCATAAATACTACCGGGAACTCTAACCCTTTAGCTGAGTGAACAGTCATCATAACCAAAGTGTCTGCATTTTCATCCATATTATCAACATCTTGAACTAATGCAACCTTCTCTAAAAATGCACTAAGAGATTTATCTTCTTCATTACTCTTTTCAAAATCAACTGCTGCTGAAACTAATTCTTTTAAGTTTTCAACTCTGCTTTGATCTTCAGGCTCTTTAGAATCTTTAAGTTCTTTCATATATCCACTTTTATCTAAAATATATTCTATAAGCATTGATACTGGAATCTGTTCAGACATATCCATTAAGTTCTCCATAAGATCTGTAAACTTTCTTATTGAAGATATATTTCTAGGTGATAAAGTTGATATATTTTCACAGTCTAATAAAGAGTTATACAGACTATCATCATACTCATTTGCAAAATCCATAACTTTAGATACTGTTGCATCACCAATATTCCTCTTAGGCACATTTACTATTCTTCTAAGACTTATTGAATCAGCTGGGTTGTTTATTACTTTAAGGTAACCCATTAAGTCCTTAATTTCTTTTCTATCGTAGAACTTAAGTCCTCCAATTATTCTGTATGGAATATCTCTTTTAATAAAGCAATCTTCAAATATACGTGATTGAGCATTTGTTCTATACAGTATAGCAAAGTCTTTATATGCTAAATCCTTCTCTTCCATAAACTTCTTTATTTCCGAAGCTATAAATTGTGCTTCATCATTATCAGAAAACGCTCTGTAAATTCTAATCTTTTCTCCATTTTCTGCTTCAGTTCTAAGTACCTTTGATTTTCTATTACTATTAAACTTAATAACATTATTTGCAGCATCAAGTATATTAGCCTTTGATCTATAGTTTTGCTCTAGCTTTACAACCTTAGCACCTTGATAATCTTTTTCAAAGTCTAATATATTTCTTATGTCAGCACCTCTCCAAGCATAAATACACTGATCATCATCACCAACTACACAGATATTTTTATGCTTTGAAGCTAAAAGTTTCACAAACTCGTACTGACATCTATTAGTATCTTGATACTCATCTATCATTACATATTTAAACTTGTTTTGGTAAAAATCAAGCACTTCAGGATTGTTTTGAAATAACTCAACAGTTTTAAAAATCAAATCATCAAAATCTAAGGCATTGTTGTCTTTTAGCCTTTTTTGGTACATTATATATAAATCTGCAATTTTATTTCCTCGGAAATCACTCTCATATTGTCTTTTATATTGAGCCGGAGTAATTAAGTTATCCTTTGCTTTTCCTATCTTTGAAATAATTTCTTGTTCTGTGATATCTTTATCATTTATATTAAGTTGCTTAATACATTCTTTTACTAAAGCCTTTTGATCATAACTATCATATATTGTAAAGTCTTTTTTATAGCCAAGCTTTTCTATCTCACGTCTTAATATCTTTACACAAGATGAGTGGAAGGTAGAAATCCACATACTATCTGCTCTATCTCCAATTAATGATTTAACTCTTTCTCTCATTTCCTGAGCAGCTTTGTTAGTAAAAGTTATCGCTAAAATATTATATGGTTGTATAGCCCTTTCCTCTAACATATATGCTATTCTATAAGTTAAAACTCTTGTCTTTCCAGAGCCTGCCCCTGCAAGTATAAGTAACTGTCCATCTACAGTAGTAGCTGCTTCATATTGTTCCTTATTCAAAAGATTTTTCAAATCCATATAATCACTCCTTAAATATTAAAAATCGTTTAGGCCGTAATGCCTTGATTTTTTCTGCATCTTACCCTCTAATCCTATGTGATTAAAAATAGTAAAAAACTATCTCATCTATAAGTTTTAATGAAATATAGTATATTTTTATAAATGCAAAAAGAGGAATAATATTCCTCTTTTTATTATAGTCAAGTATGGTTATATTATATCATATTTATTACTTTTGTTGGTATATAAAGATATACCATTTCTATATATACCTTACTTTACATTTTTAGTATAAGAATTGAAGTAGTACATATTTAAAGGCAAGGTTTGCATATATATTAGTTCTATTTAATTTGCTTCATAAACTAGTCATCTAACGTATAATTACTTAAATGTTTTTATAAACAAAACTTATTCTACTGCAAGAATCTCTTAATGAAAGTAAATCATACATTGCTCCATACGGAGACAGATATATAAATTTAATAGATATTAGTTCTAATATGTTTTATTCATAAGAGTATTTAAAATAGACTTTAAGTATAGAATATAAGACATTAAAAAACTTTAAATACTCTTTATACATAAACAATGAATTAATATATATACTATATATTAATTCATCCTAATTATGCAATTTTTCAATAGTTACATGATTTATTTCTTGCAAATATATTTTTAGACAAATAAAAAAACGCAACCCTTGGGGCTAGGTTGCGCTTCAGCAATAAGCAATAAATAAAAAGGGGGCTATTTATTCCTTTTATTTATCCTTGCAGAATTATTATATATAATTGCTTTTTAAAAAGCAAGTCTATTTTGAAAAAAATATTGTAAATAATATATTACTATGAATGAAAAAATTTCATATTTTAGCAGTTTATTAACACATTTAACTCTTCTTCTGTCAATTCTCTATATTCACCTTCTTCTAAACTTTCATCCAAAGGTAAATTTCCAAACTTTATTCTTCTAAGATATACTACCTTTTTCCCTACTGCTTCAAACATTCTCTTAACCTGATGGTACTTTCCTTCTTGAACAGTGACTAAAACCTTAGAACCTTCTTCTGTAGCTTCCTCTATCTCAAGCTTAGCACTCATGCATTCATACCCGTCATCAAGTACTATCCCTTTTTCAAAAGCTTTTATATCTTGCTCATTAACAGCCTTATCAATTTCAGCATAATATACCTTATCAACATGCCATTTAGGGGATATAAGCTTGTGATTAAGTTCTCCATCATTGGTTATAAGTAAAAGCCCTACCGTATCCTTATCAAGTCTACCTACCGGGAAAGGGTTAAACACCTGGTGTTCTGGATAAAGAATATCGATAACAGTCTCATCCCTATTATCAAAGGTTGCAGATATTACACCATCTGGCTTATTCATCATTAAATATATGTATTTTCTATAGAATATTTCTTCACCATTAATAACTATCTTTGATTTTTCTGGATCTAGCTGTAATCCATTGTCCTTAACAACCTTATCATCCACAACCACTCCACCAGCTTTAACTAATGCCTTTATCTCTTTTCTTGAGCCATATCCCAAGTTTGAAAGAATTTTATCAAGTCTCTCCAAAATAACACTCCTTTTTCAATATATTGCAACTAAGTTTTATGTTTAAATCTACTATTGAAATTTAGGAGTGACTCATAAATTTCAACATCATGATTAAACATACTCTAACTTAAAAGACTGCACCAAAAAGCACAGTCTTCTTATTATACACCATTTTTAAAATAATTCATTACGCTACCTACGTAATTTACTGTTTCACGAGGCATTTTATATATTTCACTTGATGAACCTACACCTCTTCTTTGCATTGTCCCTGGACCACCATTATATGCAGCTAAAGCCATTTCTGTATTTCCATTATACTTATTCAAATATCCTTTTAGAAGCTTCGTACCACCATTTATATTCTGCTCTATATTAAAAGGGTCTGTAATTCCTAATCCACTAAAGTTTTCAGGCATAATCTGCATGATACCTGTAGCTCCAGCACCAGAAACAGAATAAGGATTAAATCCAGACTCTTGCTTTATTATTGCTCTTATCAAATCTTGATTAACTCCATATTTTTGAGAAGCCTGTGCTATAGCATTGTCAATTCTGTCCATATTGCTACCACTTGTGTTTGAACCTTTGGAGGTTAGCTTTAAGACTGCATTTGAATAAGGGTTTAAATTATTTAAATCTAGCTGCTTATCACTATCATAGCTATCAAGTGAAGTTTGCCCTAATTTACTAAGATCAGTTCCAGCTAAAACATTTTGATCTACTGTAGTTCCATCAGCAGAAGTACCACCACCAGTTAATGCACTTAATATATTACTGTTACTATTGTCTTCTGTAAGGTTCTTCATAAGACTTTCCATAACCATATCGAAGGCTGGAGAATTTCCCATTGCCTGTTTCATATATGTAGAAAGCATCTGAACTCCTAACATCTGTTCTGCATTATCTATTTTCATTAACTCACATCCTAAAGTTTAATTATATATCAGTTTATATGTAAAAATTTTATGATAAAAACAAAAATATCCATCCTTCATATTATCGCTATAATTATTTTACCACTTTAGAGATTTAATTGTATATTTCTTATTTTTTTATTTAATTTTAAGCTTACTGCTAAGATTCAACATATTAATTTACTCTCACTTATATTATTAGCTTTTAATTTACAGTTATTCTTAATAGAGTTCCTAACTCAACTACTAATTTATACATGCCTTAAAATCCCCAGAAGCCTGGATTTTCGAACAAATATAAATTAAGTTTCGATATAGATACTCTTTAATAAGGCTCCTATCAAAATAAAATGATAGGAGCCTAACTTAATCTTACTCTTCAACTTTAAATTCAAAAATGTCATAGTCTTCATATGCACATTTCTTATAATAACTTTTTGCAAGAACCAGTATTCTGTATGAACCTTCTATAAATGGCATCAAAGTATAATAACTTTTTCTTGAATATTTTTGTACCAATATCCAATTTCCTTTTTCCATTAGATAAAATTCATAGCAAACCTCTTTTCCACCACAACTTTCTACATTGATGTTAATCTCATCACTAATCTTATAATAGGTTTTATTGCATAGTATTTTAGTTCCAGTTACTGGTGGCGCTTCATTTACATAAATAGTAATGGTTTTTTTACTATCAAACCCTTCGATGCACTTCTTATTTTTCGCGTACATTTCTACTATATACTTACCAGCTCTTTTTGGCTTAAAAGTAAACTTTTTGTTTGTTATAAAATCCGTTTCTTCAACTGTGTGCCCATCAATTGATATTGCATACTTTACTAAAGTATCCTTAGTATTTTGGCTTATTACCTCAAATTCAACATCATCCTCTATCAGATAATACTCTTTAGATGGAAGCAGAACATAATCTATATTCCCTTCAATGTACTCTTTAACATTAAAATATATAAATTGATGACTATCATATTCTTTATCTGAATATTTATCTTTTACCTTAATTTCAAGTTCGTATTCCCCGGAAACTTCAGGTGTGAAATTAACCCAGTTAGCATTTCCATAGCTTACTCTTTCTTTTTCTTTTTTATCTTTATAAACCACAAAACTATACTTTGGATCTATACCACCTTCTGTTATAACCTTTATATTTATTGGCTCATTTATTATATAGTGGTTATTTCTATCCACAACTACATCTGTTATTTTTACAACCTTTTGTCTTTTTTTCTCCACAAAGAACTCTAGGCTTTTCTTATCTTCATATTCACCTGTAAAAGATTCATCTCTAACAAACAAAGTAATTCTATACTGTCCTTCATATTTAGGTTCCCACAGAAAACTACTTGTCCTTATATATCCTGAATCTTCACCATAATTGCCATCAATCTTGAACTTATATAATAGATGCTTTCCACCTTCAACTACAGCTCTAAGTAAAATCTTACTTCCTTCTGCTTGAGGCGAGTTAAGATCAGTAGTAAAAGTCTTTATATTTATAGCATGATACGGCTTAACTTCATACACAATTATAGCCCTATCGTCATATTCTCTCTCCGAATACATATCTCTTGCTAAACACAATATTTTATAACTTCCAGGTACTTTTTCACAAAAACTTACCATTCTTCTTGAAGAATAATCTTGTATACAAATCGTCTTACCCTCTGGATTAATCTTCAAAAATTTATATAAAGTAGTTCTAGTATCATCTTGCCTTGTATATACTTGAAATATTAGCTCCTCTTCAACAAGAAGATCACTAGTAAGACATTTAAAATCTATAATCTCAGGTCTTGCTATATCTTTAACTTTAAAAGATACTGTCCTAAAGTCATCAAAATTATCTTTTGAATCAGGAACCTTGCACTCAACCAATATATCATGCTTACCTACTTCGGTGGCAGTGAAAGATAAGGTATTTTCTGTGCAATAATCCTTTATAAGCTCCCATCCATCTTTTCCACTAATCCAATATTTATACATAGATGGAGAATTATTAGTTTCAACCTGAATAGTTATTTTTTTTCCTATTTCAATTTCTTCATTTTCTATATATACATCCTTAATTAGGTTTTCTGGTTTTTCACCAATAAGAAAATCGCCTCTTACAATAAAATCAAAAGGCTTTTTTGACCCTTCTTTCTTCACTTGTACCATTATAAAATACTTACCATCATTCTTTGGTATCCAAGCGCAGCTAGTATCTTTTGAAAAGTCTTTAATCTCATCCCATATACCATCTTTCCCAACTAAGAACTTAAAAGAATATTCTTCGCCCGAATAGTTACCTATACTTATGTTTATTGCTGCATCTTTTTCTTGAGGACTATTTTTGTCAAAAACCAGAACTAACTCTTCCATAAAATCTCAGCACCTCTTGTTTATTATTTTCACCCTTTGGTACATACCCCAATCTTAGGTATCTAATTCTCCCCTAACTGATTTAGTTAAATGGCCTATTCTCAGTAAATTTTTTTAATATCTAAGGTTACATTAATACCTTCATCTATATTTATAAACTACTATATCAAAATAATTATATTACATTTCCCATTAATTGTAAAATCTTTGTTGTATTTTTACAATCTATATTGTATATTTCAGAAAACTCTTACTTTTTATGATAAGACATAGACTATTAAATAACAAGCTAAAGATTCCAATATTATCTATAAATTAAAGTCTATATGATAAAATCATATTAATTCTTTCATAAGCTCATTAAAGCATAGGCTGCATAACCACTAAATTTCATAAAGTTAAAATAAAAGGCTTGAAAGATGTTTTATCATTCTTCCAAGCCTATTTCTATTAATCTCTTTAATGATCTATATAGTTTTAAATCATCTTCTTCAGTTCTTTTTTTATGAGTTCCAGTTCTTCCACCACTTCTTCTAACTTTTTGAGATATATGTCTTTCAAAAAGTAATCTATCAATATTTTTATCGTCGTATATATTTCCCTTAGGATTCAATGCATAGCAACCTCTTCCAAGAACCATAGCTGCTACTCCATAATCTTGAGTTATTATTATATCTCCCTTTTTAGCATTGTTTATTATATACATATCAACGCTTTGAAAGCCACTTTCCACAATAACAACCCTACTATAATCTGATGATATCAAATGATGCATATCGCAATATATATCAACTTCTATATTATGTTCCATAGCTGCTTTTTCTATATACGCTTTACCTGGACATCCATCACCATCTACAATTATTTTCATGCTATTCTCCTTCTTAATTTTTTAAGTGCTCAATATATATAATCCATCTTTTGTATACAAACTCGGTTATTAATTCTACAAATCATTAATGAGAAATAACTACTTAGTTAAATTTTATTTGGGATTGGTCTATCTATTACAAAGTATTCACGTTAATATTATTATTTCAATTAATATGCTTCCATTATACTCTTTTGATACACCTATAAAGGGCATATTTATAATATTGTTAAAATTAAATGGTTATGCAGGAGATGCTATATGAGCGAGCTATTAGAATTAAATGATTTTTTCAGATGGAATGGCGTTAAGAAACTGTACTGTTCGAACGTAGTGAGTTTACAGTTTTAGCCATGTAATATGACAAAATCATATTAATTCTCTGCGCAAGCTCATTAAAGCATTGGATGTATGACCATTTAATTTCAACACATCACTTTAACAGTACCTAGTAGTAATACTAAAATTAATAGAAACTCAGCAATAATGCTGAGTTTCTTAAAAAAATTATAATCTACCTTCAAGTTCTTTCTTTAAATCTTCAAAGCCTGGTTTTCCAAGTAGAGCAAACATGTTTTTCTTGTATGCTTCAACACCTGGTTGGTCAAATGGATTAATTCCTAATAAATGACCACTTATACCACAAGCTTTTTCAAAGAAGTATACTAATTGACCAAAGTAGTATGCTGAAAGTTCTGGAACATTAACTATAACGTTAGGAACTCCACCATCATTGTGAGCTAATACAGTACCTTGGAAAGCTTTCTTATTTACGAAATCCATAGTTTTTCCTGCTACGAAGTTTAATCCATCTACATTATCTTCAGTAGCTTCTATAGTTATTTCTTTCTTAGCTTTTTCTACGCTTATAACTGTTTCAAATATATCTCTTCTTCCATCTTGGATATATTGTCCCATTGAGTGAAGATCTGTTGAGAAGTCAACTGCTGCTGGGAATATTCCCTTGTTGTCTTTTCCTTCTGATTCTCCGTATAATTGTTTCCACCATTCATTAAAGAAATGAACTGATGGTTCGTAGTTAACTAGTATTTCGATTGACTTACCTTTGTTGTAAAGAGCATTTCTAACTGCTGCGTATTTGTAGCAATCATTATCAGCTAAAGAAGTATTTGCATAAGCTTCTCTTGCATCTGCAGCTCCTTGCATTATTTCATCAATGTTGATTCCTGCTGCTGCTATTGGAAGAAGTCCAACTGCTGTTAAAACTGAGAATCTACCACCAACATCATCAGGAATAACAAAAGTTTCGTATCCTTCAGCGTCAGCTAAAGACTTTAATGCTCCTCTGCTCTTATCAGTAGTAGCATATATTCTTTCCTTTGCTCCATCTTTACCGTATTTCTTTTCCATATAGTCTTTAAATACTCTGAACGCGATTGCAGGTTCAGTTGTAGTACCTGATTTAGATATTACATTTACACTTATATCAAGACCTTCAACAGCCTCAAGTAATTCTGCCATATATGTTGAACTTATGTTATTTCCTACATAGAATACAGCTGGTGCTTTTCTCTTGCTAGCTGGTAAACAATTATGGAAGTTATTTGTAAGCATTTCAATTGCAGCTCTTGCACCAAGGTAAGAACCACCGATACCTATAACTATAAGCGCATCTGAATCAGATTTTATCTTCTCAGCAGCTTTCTTTATTCTTGCAAATTCATCTTTGTCATAATTTACAGGAAGATCAACCCATCCTAAGAAATCTGAGCCAGCTCCTGTTTTGTTGTGTAACTTATTATGAGCAGAAAGAACCATGTCTTCCATATATCCTACTTCATACTCATGTAAGTAAGGTGCAACCTTTGATAGATCTAAAGTTAATCCCTTTTTCATATTACTACCTCCAAAATTTTAAGACTAATAGTATATTAAATATATATTAATATTATAAGCATTTAAAAAATCGCTAATGCGCCTTTTATTAGTGACTTTTTTGCGCATCTGCCTTTTCCATACTAATGTAAGGAACATCTGACATGTGGTATTTTTTTATTAGTGCATGATTTATCTTAACCACACTCTTGTAATAAATAGCATTATAAGGGTAAAAATAATTATTGCGATTATTAGCATTGGTAGTATTATTATGTATTGAGCAATCATTATAGCTAAGAGATCTTTAAAAGTAGGTTTGTCCTGCTCTTGCTGTTCTTGCATTTCTTTTATAAACTGCTCTTCTTCACTAAGTATCTTTTCTTCCTTCTTCCCAACTTTGAACAATAATTTCACCTCATATTAATTTATCATTTTGTATTATACCACAATAAGCTAGTACAAGAAATCTTTTCTATAATATTTTTCACCTTTAGAAAAAGGTTGTAAAAATCTCTAATTTCTTATTGCTCCTTTGTGCTTTGTATATATATTAAGAATTACCTATCTAATTAAAATCATTGCATTTTTATCTACTATAACTATCTTAAGGATATATTGTATTTAACTTCATAATATATATTAAAAAACATATCCCAAATAAGAAAAAAGTCTAAACTTTCGCTTAGACTTTTTCATTTTTAATCAACTAAGTGACAAGCAACCCAGTGTTCATTTCCAACATTTTTATATACAGGAACCTGCTTAGAACACTTTTCCATAGCATAAGGACATCTTGTATGGAATTTACATCCTGATGGTGGATTTGCTGGTGATGGAATATCACCTTTAAGCAGTATTCTTTCTCTCTTTAAAGTTGGATCTGGTACAGGAACTGCTGATAAAAGCGCCTTTGTATATGGGTGCAATGGATTATCATATAATTCCTTTTTAGGAGCAAGCTCAACCATGCTTCCAAGATACATAACACCAACTCTATGAGATATGTGCTTAACAACACTCAAATCATGCGATATAAAAAGATAAGAGAATCCTCTTTCTTGCTGCAAGTCAGTCATAAGATTTATAATCTGAGACTGTATTGAAACATCAAGCGCAGAAACAGGCTCGTCTGCAACTATAAAACTAGGATTTAATATAAGTGCTCTTGCGATACCTATTCTTTGTCTTTGTCCACCTGAGAATTCATGAGGATATCTCTTCATATGGTATGCTGCAAGACCACTTCTCTCAAGAGTTTCTGCAACTAAATCTGGAATCTCATCCTTCTTAGCTATACCATGGTCAAGCAAAGATTCACCTACAAGCTCTCCAACTGATAATCTTGGATTTAAAGAACTATAAGGATCTTGGAATATCATCTGCATCTTTGGTCTTATAGATCTTAAATCATTTTTGCTTAATTCAAATATATCTTTACCTTCAAATATTACTTTTCCTTCTGTTCTTTCGAGCAGTCTTAATATAGTTCTTCCAGTAGTTGATTTACCACAACCTGACTCACCAACTAAACCTAAAGTTTCTCCCTTTTTTAATTGAAAGGATACATCATCAACAGCCTTAACATTACCAACTGTTTTTTGCATTATACCAGCTTTAATAGGGAAATACTTTTTTAGATTTTCAACTTTCAATAGTGTATTATCTTCCATATTATTTTCCCTCCTCATAAAGCCAGCATGAAACCTTGTGTATAGGACTTACGTTTATCAAAGTTGGTTGCTTATCCTTACACATATTCATACATCTATCACATCTTGTATTAAAATAACAATTGTCAGGCATTCCTATCGGATTAGGAACTTGACCTGGTATTGAATAAAGCTTATCTCCTGTTTCTTCAGTTAGAAGTGGCTTTGATTTAAGCAATCCTTGAGTATACGGATGAAGTGGATTCTTAAATAATTCTTCAACTGGTGCTTCTTCTATAACCTTACCAGCATACATTACAACTACATAATCAGCCATTTCAGCAACTACTCCAAGATCATGTGTTATAAGCATAATCGAAGTATTAAGCTTTTTCTTAATATCTCTCATAAGATCAAGAATTTGAGCTTGTATTGTAACATCTAATGCTGTAGTAGGTTCATCTGCTATGAGAAGCTTAGGATTACAGCTTACAGCCATAGCTATCATAACTCTTTGTCTCATACCCCCTGAAAGTTCATGAGGAAATGATTTCATTATTTGCTCAGCTCTAGGAATTCCAGTGATTTTTAGAACTTCTATTGCTTTTTCTTCAGCTTCGTGTTTTGAAAGCTTTTGATGAAGTATTATCGCTTCAGTTAATTGTTCTCCAATTCTAAAAACTGGATTAAGAGATGTCATAGGTTCTTGAAATATTACTGAAACCTCATTACCTCTCATATTTCTTAATTCTTCTTCAGTAAATTTTAGTATGTCTTTTCCATTGAATAATATCTCTCCACCAACTATCTTTCCTGGAGGATTAGGGATTAGTTTCATTAGTGACATCGCAGTAACTGATTTACCACAACCTGACTCACCAACAACACATACAGTTTCCCCTTCTCTTATATTAAAGCTAACATCATTAACAGCTTTAACAATACCACCGCCAGTGTAGAAATAAGTCTTTAAGTTTTTAAATTCTACTAAATTTTTAGCCATAATTTTATCCTCCTACACTTTAAGCTTAGGATCTAATGCGTCTCTTAATCCATCACCAAATAGGTTTATTGCCATAACCGTTAAGAATATACATATTCCAGGTGGCATCCAAAGCCATGGTTGAAATTGAAGTGCATACGAGTCCTGTGCTGCTTGTATCATATTACCCCAAGTAGGTGTTGGTGGTGTTACTCCAAGACCTAAGAAGCTTAGAGCTGATTCAGTAAGAATAGCACTACCAATTCCTAAAGTTGCAGTAACTATTATAGATGCTAAAGTATTTGGAAGTAAGTGCACAAACATCTTTCTTCTATCTCTTAAACCTAAAGCTTCTGCTGCTTGCATAAATTCTTGTTCTCTAAGAGATAAAATCTGACCTCTTACTAAACGCGCAAGACTTGGCCAACTCAAAACACCTATAACAATCATAACAACATATATCTTATATTTAGGGTTAATTCCCATATCCATCATAACAGCACCGATCATTATTAGAAGAGGTAAAAATGGAAAGCATAATAATATATCTACAAATCTCATTATTAAGGAATCGATAATCCCACCATAATAACCAGCCATTATACCAAGTGTAGTTCCTATAATAACCTCTATGCTTACAGCAACAACACCAACAGCAAGAGATATTCTTCCACCGTACATAAGTCTTGCGAGTACATCTCTACCAAGATTATCTGTTCCCAGTGGATGCTGCGCTGTAGGATCCGCTAATGCATTTAGAAGATCTGACTTTTCCCAAAGCATTGTAGTGTCTCCGCCTCTTATAAGCTCATCTATCCATGGACCTATAAACGAGAAGATAATTAATGCTAACAATATATATAAACCAGCCATTGCAAGTTTATTTTTTCTTAAATTTTTCCATGCTAAACTCCAAGGGCTTTCAATTTTTTCTTTCTTATTTACAGTTTCTTTAGTCTTCGGCTCTTTTTTTATCATTTATTCCACCTCCTATTTCAATCTTATTCTTGGGTCAACCAAAGCATATGCCACGTCTGCAAGCAGATTTCCTAAAAGCGTTAAAATGGCAAGCATTAAGTTTGTACCCATTAGAAGGTAGTAATCTCTTGAATTAACTGCTGCAAGTTGAACAGGTCCTATTCCAGGCCAATTAAATATACTTTCTGTAAGTGTTGCTCCAGAAAATAAACCTGGGATTGAAAAACCTAACAATGTAATAACAGGGATAAGTGCATTTCTTAAAGCATGTTTGTAAATAACAACCTTTTCCTTAAGTCCCTTTGCTCTTGCAGTTCTTATAAAGTCTTGTCTTATAACTTCAAGCATACTTGAACGAGTATATCTCATCCAACCTGCTACCGAACCAAGTGTTAAAACTATAAGTGGCAAAATCATATGTTTTATAACATCTATAAAATATTCGAAGCCAGTGTATTGACTTCCCGCTGTTGTCATCCCTGAGAATGGTAATAGCTTTAAATCTACACCAAACCATTTTATAAGTAATAATCCGAAAAAGAATGAAGGAATTGATATTCCTATAAGTGCAAAAACAGTAAATACTTTATCAAATAGTGAATACTGCTTTGTGGCTGAAACAACTCCAATTGGAACTGCTATTAAAACTCCTAACACAAGTGAAGAAAGTGATAAGTAAAAAGAATTAGGTATAAAATCCTTCATTACTTGCGATACCGGTTTTTGATAATACATACTTTCACCAAGGCTTCCTTTAGTTACAAGTTCCTTTACCCAATAATAGTATTGAGTAGGCTTTGATTGATCCAAGTGATACATCGCTCTTAGTTCGTGTTTTCTCTCAGCACTCATATGTGGGTCCATATTAGCAGTAATTGGATCACCTGGCGCTAACGCAAAAATCAAGAAAATGATTAATGATATACCAACTATTGTCGGTATCATTTGAAGTAGTCTTCTTATAATGTACTGTCTCATCGTACCCCCCCTAAACTTTTTATTTACCTAAATAAATAGGCTATCCTTTTATGTTTTGCCGCCCTAAAAATTAAAATTCCCTACATCTATATAATGAAAAGCTATGCTCAAATTAACATAATTATGAGATTACTTTTAAATATATAGAAAAATGGGATTAAATTTTTAAGATTAGCACTTTTAAGTACCTTATCTTACCAAAGATTAAGAATTATTAGTTAAATATAGCATGTCCCAAGAATATTTTGTTAAAATTCCAATTAAATTGTAAGAAAGTTTAAAATACAACCCTGATTTTGTATAAATTGCATAATATTAGCTATTTAAAATATTAATTCACCCTTGAATCAATATTAAATAGCTTATATGTCAGCGCTTTCATAGATTTATCTTACATCTATACAAAAAAATAATATTAAATTTAACTGGTTTTTTAAAGAATTTTGTTTTTAGATTTATAAATATGTAAGGGTGCGAATACAGTATTAGAATTTGAAGAATTTATTTTTATGAAAAGCTTCAATTATAGTTACCCCCTTAACATGAATATAGCCTTTTATCTATATATAGGCTATATTACTAAAACGGAATTGGTAAATTTCTTAATCGCTAGCTGTATAAGTGACAGAAAAGTTTTTTTAACTTTCATTGATAAGAAAATAAAGAAAAAATTTTTTCTCGTTAAATTTTTTTTAACATTCTTCTCTTATCACAGATTGTTATTAAATATTATATTACTTAATAAATATTTTGTAAATACATATATTTTATTGATAACTTACTAAATTTTTCTTGTAAAATTATAAGAATAATACTTCAGCAATTTGTCTTTTAAAAACTTCTTTCACATTTAATATTTTAAAATATCTAATGAATTTTTGAATACTTAAATTACATATATTTCATTTTTATTTTTATTGAATTTATTATTTTAACGTTAAATAAATGCAAAAATTTTTGTATTTTTATTACATTTGTGTAGTATCATGTCTTACATGTTTACAAAAAATTAAACAAAAATACATCAATTGCAAATTGACCCATACTTAATAATTTATATAAGTACGACTTTTCGCTTCGTTCATATACTAAAATTATACTTATATTTTATAGAGGAGTTATCAATGATTTATAACAAAGCTTTAGTCAACTTATATACTCAGGAAAAGCTAAATGATAGCTTAATTTATTTTTATAGCTTATGGAAGAAACGCTACTTAAGAACTGTAGAAAACTCACCTACTAAAATGGATTATCTATTTTACTCCTTAGACCAACCTACCCCAAACAATGCAGTAACTGTTTCAGAAGCTATGGGCTATGCAATGGTTATATTCCCACTAATGAGTAGATTTGATACCAATGCTAAAGATACTTTCACAAGTATCTATAACTTCATTAAAAACTACCCAAGTGTTTTTAATAAAAACTTAATGGCATGGCAGCAAATTAAAACTGCAGATGGGAAGATTGTAAATGCAGAGAAGGAAACAGATTCTGCTACAGATGGAGATATGGATATTAGCTATGGACTTCTTCTTGCTCAAAAACTTTGGGGGGCTGTTGATAAAATCAATTATAGACAAGAAGCTATCAACAGAATTAATGCTTTAATGAATAGCTGTGTTGATAAGACCGATTATACTCTCACTCTAGGAGATTGGGTGCAAGGCATACCAAGCACTACCTTTAAAGGAGTTACAAGAAGTTCGGATTTTATGCTTCATCACTTAATAGAATTCAGTAAAGTCAATATAAAAAACGCAGATAGATGGAAAAGAGTAATTGGTAGAATTGTTTCTATTATAGATGATCAAATGACTAGGGAAAGCAAAAACACAGGCCTTATGCCGGATTTCTTTGTAAAATCTGACGGTATCTTCATAGCACCAAAAACTAAAATATTAGAAGGTCCTCATGATGGTGATTACTTTACTAACAGCTGTAGGACCCCTTGGCGTTATTCTATGCCAATACTATTTAATAACAGTCAAGTTACCAATCAAATTAATACATTAAATAGATGGATAAAACAGACAACAACCCAAAACCCAAAGAATATAAAATCAGGATACTATATAGCAAACGGTACCCCTGGTGCAAGTTTCGGTGAAACTAATAATCTAGCTTTTATAGCTCCATTTCTAGTTAGCTCCCTTACACAAGAAGGTAACGATAAGTGGACAGTAGACATATGGAATACTCTAATGGAAAAACCAATCGAAAAATGTACCTTCTATGAAAACACCCTTAAGCTTATGGCTATGATAATTGCTACTGGAAACTGGTTTACTCCTAGCAGTACTGAAAATTTGTTTAAGAGACAATGTCAGTATAGAATTCATATTTAAGTGCTGCTTCACTGAAGTGTATGCATTCTTATCGTTTAAGAATATTGTTTAAATTAATTGGTTATACAGGAGACGCTATATGAGTGAGCTATTAGAATAAAATGATTTTTTCAAACATTAATAATTTATTAACTATTAAAATAAGTAGTTTATTTATAAAACAAGAACCTATCTACTATATAGATAAGTTCTTGTTTTATGTGCACTCATTAAATTTTAAACCATTTTATTAATTATTCTATAGAAGTCTTTAAGTTTTTTATCTCTTTAATTGATTTTCTTTCCCCAAACCGCCGTTCCAGATTGATTTAAACCTGTGTAAATAAGAGTTTGTCTGCTGTTTTCCCAGTCCCAGGAAGGCAATATCTTGCAAGTATCTATCCAGTAGTCTCCTGGGGCTACCCCTGGAGCATACCAATAAAGTTTAAGGGTATTTGTACCTGTAAGTGTCCAGTGATTATTACTTGACTCACTTCCTATCTTTCCACTTGCGAGAAGAACAGTATTTGTAGAACCTATTTTACCTGAATTACTTCTGTCTAATACAATGCTTTGATAAGTTCCAGCAATTGATGTGGCAGGTATAGTTTGTTCATATTCTTTATCATATCTTTCAGGTGATGCTATTGGCCAACCATCATCTGACCATAATAATTTTCTTACATGAAGATATGCCCAGTTTATATCAGAACCAGTACGAGCATGATGAACTATATAATAATTAGTCCCCTGCTTAAACACAGAATTGTGCCCTGGTGCAAGCCATCCGCTATCACTTCCAAAAGCATAGCTCCCTAATATCTTAGTGCCCACTTCATTTGGTGTTGTAGTTGTAGTATTTATCATATTGTTATTATTATAATCCAAATAAGGTCCTGTTACACTTTTTGATCTAGCAACTCTTACTGTATAGTACGGAGATGAACCTAAATAATCATAGGAGCAGAATAGATAGTAATACCCCGTGGATGAGTTATAAGTTATATAACCGCCTTCTACTGCATTATTTACACTGGAAGGTCTTCTGGCTATCAAGGTACCTTTACCATAAGTCATAAGCTTTCCAGTAGATGGGTTTATCTCCGATACATATATTCCTCCAAAGAAAGATCCGTATACCATCCATATCTTGCCGCTAGCATCGGTAACTATATTAGGATCTATAGCATTGTCTTCAGCTCCTATATCGGTCTTATAAACTAATCCTTGATCGGTCCAAGGTCCTGTAATAGAACTACTTGTAGCAACTCCTATAAATGACTTGTTTTTGCCAAATACCGAATTGCAATAATACATATAGTAAGTGCTACCTATCTTTTCAATATCTGGAGCCCAAACTAAGGTCTCACCTGTCCAACTTTTTGCTGTTGCTGGAGTTGAAGTAAAAGCTGTACCAACCCACTGCCAATCTACCATATCTTGAGATTTTCTTATCTGCACTGCTTGAGGAGGTGTTGCTGCTGTAGCAAAATCTGTGGAGAAGCAATAATACCAGCCATTTTCATAGTATATGAACGGATCGTGTGCATTCATAGTTTTCCATGCTGAAGGGTTACTAATTGCTGATACATCATTATACTTATAAGCTGGTGGTGCGGTTGGGTAAACTATGCCCGTAGCAGCATATACCCTTTCATTAATTCCTGATGAACTTACTAGTAATAGAGCAGTCATCAGAACTGACGTAAGGAACATTAAGGCTTTCTTTTTCTTTGTCACTTTCGTAACCTCCAATTTTGATAGTTTATAAATCAAATTTGCTAGAAACCCTAACAAATAGACTTATCCTTCACTCAACAACCTTAAAATTTGATTTATCCTATTTTCATCAACTTCTGATTATCTCCGAAACCTTTGCTACTTATAATTAACAAAATAATCCACAACTCTTATACTTCGCCTATTTACTTATAAATCAGAAATCAGAATTGGTATATTTATTATATAAAATTCTAAAATAACCTTTTCCAAAGAAATACCTAAAATCTTTTCAAAACACATAAAAGCCTACATTTTACATATATATAAAAAATTATGTTTATTTTTTTATCAATCAATTTAAATATAAATAAAATAAACTTTAATTTCAACCACATTTTTACTTTTTTGATTTTCACATAACAATTTAGAATGTTTTTTGTTAGAAATTCTAGGCATTTTTTATTCTCATCAGCATAAAAAAGTTTAAAAATTACATCCGTAGTTTTACTATTATCTAAGTGCAATCAATTAAATTATTAGTTGTTCACTTATTATAAAGAAATATATAAAGTTATCAACTTGTTAAAAATTGTTAAATTACATTTGATTTTACAATTAGTTACAGTATAATATAAATATACAACAATTTAGCAATCTCATCGTTTCACAACATTTCAATCATCTAGTACAACTCCCCCATAATGCGGACCTAATATATTCACATACATATAAATTTAAAGAGAGGTGTAAAAAATGATTAAAAGTTTTAAAAAAAGAACAGCAATAGCACTTACAGCAGCGCTATTGCTAATGAGCTCAGCTTTTGCAAACAAAAGTGCAAGCGCAGCAGGTCTAACACTTAGTTCAAAAATGGATTATGCTGCTGGAACAACTAGCCTAGGCTCCTCAAATTTAGGAACAGTGACGATAAATTATGACATAACACCTACTACTAACTTGATTGATGGCCTTGTAGGCTACGCAGATTCATCCACCACTGTAAGTGATGCAACTAGTTTTGCTATGATAGTGCGTACAAATACAAGCGGGTATTTTGACGTTAGAAATGGTGACGTATATCAAGCAGTTACTAATGTGCCTTACAGCGCAAACAACACTTATCATGTTAAGATAACCGCTAACATGAGCGGAAAGACTTATAGTGTATGGGTAACTCCACCAAGTGGCACAGCTACCCAAATTGCAACCAACTACGCTTTCAGATCCGATGCACCTTCAACTGACGACTTAGGCCAAATTTGTGCAAGAAGTAAAAGTGCAGATAATCAATTCACAGTACAAAATCATGTCATAACTGGAAGCACTTCTGTACTTAACCCTAACTATGCACCTGGTGGAAACTTTGATCTTTCTAAATGGTTTCTTCAACTCCCAACAGGTTCTAGCGGAAACGTCGATACCGTTTCATCTGCTGCTCTTCAAGGACAAAACGGCTACACAAATCCATACTATTTCTATACTGATAGCACTGACGGTTCAATGGTTATGATGGATCCTAAAACTGGTTGGACTACATCAGGTTCACAGCATCCAAGAACAGAATTCCATGAAAATACTAACGGATGGTCTACGAGTGGGACAAACATTCTTTCTGCCACAGCAAAAGTAACTCAAGTGCCTAGCAACACTTGCATTGCTCAAATCTTCCAAGCAGCTCCTGCCCCTAGCAAGCCACTTTGCGAATTACAATATAAAAATGACGGCACTGTAAACCTGTTCCTTGAAAACACTAATCAAGGTGGAGGCGGAACTACTACTCAAGTTGGTTCAGTACCTCTTGGAACAAAGTTTACCTATGAACTTAAGCTTCAAGGTACTACTATCACCGTAAAGATAAACGGCACTGCTTCAACCTTTGCCTTACCTTCAACCTTTATTGGAGAAAATTTCTACTTTAAAGCAGGAAATTACGATCAATCTGCAACATCTGGTACTCCTTCAACTACTCCTGGTACTGTTGTTAAATTTTATGCTTTAACTATAACTCATTAATAAACAAAGAAAGTCGCTGAATCTATTCGGTGACTTTTTTTGTGCTCTTATTTCCAATACAGTCAAAGTCGCTCTATACGCGCTTTGCCTAAGCCTTCAAAACAGTTAACCTCTATAATTGGATTGAAAACAAGGATTTACAAATTTATATAGACAAGTCATTCCCTATATCTGCTCAAGGAATAAGAGATGCTTATTTTAATAGTAAATTGAGCTCGAAGAAGGGAAGAATATCAGTATCAAATAGTGAAAAATGAAAAAGTTCGCAAGCCTTATAAAATAAGAGCTTGCGAACTTTATATATTATATTGACATTAAATAATTACTTGTAGTTTAGAAGTTATATTGGTATTTTAAGAATTAATATCTTCCAAGTATACAACTATTTTGTGTTCTTCATTTATTAAAAGCTTCTCTATGATCTTTTTATCTAAAATAAATGAACCACCCTTTAGCTTTAACTCTAACTTCTCTCCATTTAGGGTAACTGCACCAATTCTATATTCACCATACTCTAATTGACTTTCATTTTTATATTCTACATGTATCTTTTTACCATCAAATATAGTAAAGGCTGATGCAGTACTATTACCATCAAACTGTGCTTTAACTAATTTAGGCTCAAGCATAAGATCACCTAAGAAGCCTTTTACTCCATATACCTCATTAAGCATTGTAAGTAGCAGCCAACTTGCTGAACCTGTAAGATAGTTGTACATTCCTCTACCACGCTGGCTAATATACTCAGGTATACCTGGTAAAATCCTACTCTTCTCAAAGTCATTGCAATGGTTGTATATCATATCCAGAATCTCAAAACCTTCCTTTGCAAAGCCTCTTTTGTAAAGAGCGTTTATATACATAATTGTCATATGACTAAACATAGCACCATTTTCTTTATGTCCATAGGCAAAGCCAAAACCTCTACCCATATTCAATTTGACTTCCTTAAAATCAGTGTTTAATCTTATACCTCCAACCTTTGGATCCTTTAAATATCTATTAACAGACTTAACAACCTTCTCAATCTGATCTTTGTCAGCTACACCGCCCATTATTGGGAACACTTGTCCTGTAAGTGTCATTCTAGTCCCTGTTTCAAAGTCTCCTTCTAATGCTTTTCCAGCATTATCATAGTAACCATTAAACCATTCAAAGCCTTCAGAATTCTTTATTAATTCCTTAGCTTTAATATGTTCCATTATCCATTCAGCTTTTTTCTTAATATCAGAGGAAAGTTTGTCTATATTAATTTTCATCTTTTCCCCAGAAACATCATGAGTACAAAGCTCAAAATACTTTCTTAATAAATTATTTTTTTCATCAACGGAGTTATAATCTATTGATTCATAAATAGTATCTATTAAAATTGACATTTCCTTAGCAATTTCTACAGATTCTATTTCCAACTTATCTTTTAGCTTTAGCAGCAATTCACTTAATTCCAAGAGATTGCTTCCATATAAAGCAGTGAATGCAACACTTTCTCCTTTTTCGTCTGCCATATCAAAGGCATCATTCCAATCAGCACCTTCAAGTCTCATATTATTATGCATTCCTACATTATAAAAAGCTGTTAAATGCTGAATTAAAATGTGTTCAAGTATACTACCTTTATATATTTTTCCTGAATGGTCCTTTTGCTTATTTCCATAGCTATCGTTCCATTCATGATCTACAGCCTTTGAACGGAAACATTGCTTGTCTTTAAAATACTCTTGTTCCTCAAGTAAGAATCCCAATTCTCCACTCAAATCTAAATACAATTTTGTAGTGATAAATGGCCATGCACCGTGATCCATCCAAGTTCTAGAGATGTTGTTTCTATCTGCAATAAACTCTCCTGGTTTTGTTCCGATAATGGTAGCATTACTTCCATCAAATCTAACTCCAATATAGTTATTGTATAGTAGTTCTCTTACAGGTGCAGGTTCAAGGAGTAATAGTGCTAAACAGTCTTGCCATAAATCTCTCCAACCTCTTCCCCCTCTTCCATAATCATGGTGAGGTAAAAATGAGCATCCATATATTCTTCTCATAATAGGTTGTAGCTCTACCCATTTCATCCATGAGTCAAAAGCTTCGTTAGAAGATGAAAAGTTTAAATTAGATAACTTTCTTTCCCAGTATTCTTTGTTATTATCTAATTCACTTTCAAACTTAGACACACTACCATAGGCCTTTATAAATTCCTCTGAATCAGAATTATTTTCGCTAATCCCCATAATCACTATATAGGAATTGCTTTCACCAGATTTTAGTTCACATTCCTTAAATCTTATTGCTCCTATTGCATCATATCCGTCGATCTCTTCTCCTTCTTTGCAATAGTTTGTTAAATTCTTTATAACCGCCTCAGGATACTGAAGACTTCCACCTTCTCCAATAAAATCTTCTTCTACTGGAAAAAATCCCTCTGGTGCGATTCCATCTCCTTGCACAGCTTGTACTGAATATGAAATTGTATTAATCCTATGCCCTCTTTCATCAAAAGTAAGAGTTGGAGTAACACTAACGCCATATTCATCGGTATATATTCTGTGAAGCAATGATGTTACGTGTCTATGATCTCTTATATTATCTGCTGAGCGTCCATAAATTGGTACAGCAGCAGTAGGTGTAAATCTCAAATTATCTGATTTAATATTTGTTATTGTTATTTTCATTAATTCAACATTATGTTTACCAACAGGTACAAAGTTTGTTATCTCTGATCTTACTCCAAGCTTTGTATTTTCTCTTACGACTTTTTGCCAAAGAAAACCTGCATGTAGCTGCACACTTTCTTCGCTTTGTTCTTTAAAGCTAAGACTCATCTGATCAGAGGAATTTCCTGCAGCTGACCATGAAGTGTCTTTATCTATATATAACCAAAAGTTTCTTGAATTTGCTGAAAAATTTAAGTTTCTTACTGATACTGGCTCCATTAAAAAAGCATTTTGATTAATTTTAATATCACCTGCAAGTAATGGGGTTATTGAACTCATCATTCCATTTTCATTTGCCAAAGGAAAATACAAGCCACTAGTTTTGTGCGGATTATCTAATGTAAACTCACCGCTCTTTCCAATAAATTTCCATGATGAATTTTTTGTTTTTTCTACCATAATATCCTCCAATAAAATTTGTAATTATTTTTTTATCCCTAGATCATAAACTCTCACGTAATCTACTTCCATAGCTTGTGGGAAAATACTGTCATCAATGCCCTTTTGGCCACCCCAACTTCCACCAACTGCAATGTTTAATATTAAATGGAATGGTTTATCATATGGCCAAGATTTCCACTTTTCTTCTTTGTCAGTTATAGGATCATATTCTGTAGTAAAATATTTTTGGTTATCCACAAAAAAATCTATCTTATTAGGTCTCCACTCCATAGCATATACATGAAATTCGGTGTCAACATTATCAACCTTTATTTGTGCAGTTTTTTGTGTATTTGCCTTCCAATAATATTTCAGTGAATGTGCTGTAGCATGTATTGTACCTTGATCAAAGCCTACATGCTCCATTATGTCTAGCTCTCCACTTTGTGGCCATGCTCCATAGTCACTATTTTCAGGCATCATCCATATTGCAGGCCAAGTCCCTACCCCTTTAGGTAACTTTGCTCTAATTTCAAATCTTCCATAGCACCAAGAATCTTTAGTCAAAAGCCTCACAGAAGTATATTCATTAAAGGCATATTTTTCTTTATTTGCAGTAATTATTAATTTTCCATCTTGAACCTTAGCATTTGAAAGTTCATCAGTATAGCACTGCTTTTCATCGTTCCCCCAACCTGATCCACCAATATCATATCGCCACTTTTCTTTATTCGGTGCTCCGTTCTCATTGAAATCGTCTTCAAATACTAGCTTCATATTCTCCTTATTTTTCCCATCTAGGTTCATATTTTTCTCCTTTCTCTCACTTATAATAACATTTATTCCAATAAATATCACTATGATTATGCTTAATAGTATACCAATTCCTAAATATATCTTTTTATTTTTCACTAATTAACACCCCTTGTATTGTAAACATATATTCACCTGGTGTTCTTTATGATCTTCAAAAATCTTAATTATATTACCTTCAGTTTCTACATTATCAACCTTAATGGTGCATGAAGAGTCTTTTATTCTGAAGAACCCTTCTGGTTTTGTTATTTTAATATTATATGTGGCTTTACCAGTATTAAGCATAATGCTTATAAACTTCTGCGCTTCCATAAGTATTGGATCTATTTCAATACCTCTCGCTGTATATTGGATACCGAAAGCATCAAATAAAGATAATGTAAGCCAAGTAGAGGTTCCGCTCAATGTAGGTCCAATGTTTTCACCTGTATCGCTATTGTTATATTGGGTGCAAAATCTTGGATTTCCACAAGTTACATATGGATGCTCCATGGTTTTATAAGGTAAAACTAAATTTATCATCCAATAAGCTGTAGCTGTAAGTCGCCTTGCCAATTCATTATTTTCAACTTTTTTAGCAGCTTTAAGCATAGCACTGGTTGCCATCATAGTGGCATGTTTGAATATCCCACCATTCTCTCTATCTCCTGGGAAATATTCACCGGTTGCTGTTCCTGTTGCAATCTTTTCCAAATCCGTAGGACTGATAAGTTTTATACCATACGGAGTCTTCAAATGTTTATCTATAGAATCCAGCATTATTTCTATCTGCTCCTCAGTGGCACAATTAGCTAAAATAGACCAACTAAAAGAGTTCAAAAAATACGTCCCATCTTTATTAGGATCAGCAGAAAGTTTATCTCCTTTTGCTCCAAGGTATGTGAACTCGCCATCCTTGTATCTATTAAACAGAACTCTCGCAAAGAAATCGCTCTTCCATGCATGCTGCTGAAGATTCTTATAAAGCTTCTCAGCTACAACTTCAAGCTTACTGCAATACTCTTTATCTCCTTTGAGCTCTCCAATTTCAATCATTTCTTCAAAAGCTAGCTTTAATAAGAATCCATTCATAACACTTTCAGAATAATCACTTTCAAATGGTTCTCCATTCTTTTGTGTTCTTGCTATCTGTTCATTATATCTTCTTTCTTTTTCTATACCATTTATATAGTCAGGATCCAGTTTTAAACAGTCGTTCCAATCTGCAAAGTCAAGTAGTGGTATCCCATGCTTACCAACTGATATTTCTCCTGAATATCTTAAAATTGCTTTCATAGTATCATATAAACTTCTTGTCTTTATTGGATCGCTTCCCCCAATTTCACATTGTTCATCAAGAAATGCTATATCACCTGTTATATTTATATATCTAAATACAGCTTGAATAAGCCACAATCCATCATCTGACCACTTCCCTGGCTCTTTTCCAACCCAGAAAAAATTATGGTATGCATAACCGAATTCAAATACTTTTTCAGCCCATTCCCTAATTAAGCTTTTTACAAGAGCTTTTTCTCCCATGCCTATAAAATAGTACATAGATGCATAAATATCCTGTATTTCTCTAAACCCAATCTCTCTATAACCTTTTTGAGTTTGATCGAAGGAACGTGATACAAAGGTTTGATATAGCACTTGAAAAGGAAGATTCTTATTAACATAAGTATCAAAATTACTGTCTTCTGATATAACTTGCATATAACTACTATACTTATTAATAAAACCTTGACTGCTCTCAAAAGCTTTTTGCAGCTCTTTTTCATCTCTATACTTATTTACTAAGTTCTGCACTTCGTTTTTAAAGGTATCTTCATCAAACTCATCATTTGCTTTATTTGAAACTAGTCCTGTAAAATTATCAACGGTAACCTTATCTAAGGCTTGTATAGTAAAATTGCTACTAAGTGCAAAGAATCCCGGACCCTTTCTATTTAAGTTGTTACTGAGTTTATACAATCCCTCTGGTCTTTCCAAAGAAGCGTTTCCCACAAACTCACTATAACTTGTACAAAATTCCCTAGGTAGTAGCGATTTATTTTCATTATGAGTGATCATAGTATGAAATCTATAATCTCCTTTTGTATACATAGGATAATAATCTGAAGAAATTGCCTCTACATGTCCATCTTTATCAGTAAATACCTTTGCCTGCATAATTACATTGCTATATAAAACATCCTCCATCAATGCGCCAGGAGCAGCACTTCCAAACATACCTGTATAAACTATTTTAATCTTTCTTGCTCTACTAGTATTATTTATTATTTTAATTTGTTGCGCTTCTACAGCTATAGGCATCTTGTCTTCCTGTGGTAATAGGAAAATTAGCCTTTCTATCTCTAAGCCGCATTTAGTCTTATAATAAATCTTAGTATAATTTTGAGCATGTACACATTTACTACTTTCTATATTTTCATCTTTAACATTTGCCGAATAAAAGATCTGCTTTCCATCTTCCACTAAGTAGAACTGACGATTTGCAGGAAATCCATTTTCATCTTGAAGCATATCCCATCTTGTAGCCAATACTTGAGTAGCGGCATGTGCTCTAAAACTCCCTCTTCCAAATTTATCTACTACGCTCTTTGGAGTGGTCTGAAGGGCATGGGAAAATCCGAGTCTATTGCCAAGCAACAGATTTGTATTGAAATGAGGTCCAGGTGCAGGGGCTCTTAGGTCTATTTCATGTTCACCATTTCTATTAATACTACCTACACCATAAGTTATATTTTGTACTATTCCATTTATCTTTTTACTTAGCTCAAAATCTAACAATATTTCAGTAATTTCACTATTTCTACTTGTTAATAGAGTTGTGTCATATATATCTTTAGTAAGCTTAAGCATTGCGAATTCATTTTCTTCTAAAACTTTATCCAATAGCTTTGCTATTTCCCTATCCTTAAATATTTCTAAAGTAACAGGAATTCTAATTTGTAAATTAGTTACACCTACTGCCTTTTTATAAGTACTGTCATAGAATATTCCATCTATAACAGCTCCATTTTCAATTTTTTCTGAGAATATTTCTCTTAATTTATGATCAGCTGACTGTTTTACTTTTCTTGCTACTAGCTCTCTCATCATGCACCTCCAAATTTACCAATTTATAATATATAAAATTAAACTTATTTATAATTGTGAAAAATAGGGATTTAATTTAAAATCCCTATTTTTATCTTCAAATAATATTTAGCCTTTAACTGCTCCTGCTGTCATACCACTAATAAACTTCTTTTGAAGCGTAAAAAACATTATTAGAACTGGAATTGTTGTTACAACACTTGCTGCCATCATTAAATCATATCTGTTTTGGTAATTACCAACGTAAAGTCTTATTCCAACTGGAATTGTTTGAGTAGAAATGTCTGTAGTTAGTACCCACGCAAATAACAGTTCATCCCAAGCCATTAGAAAAATATATATACCAGTGGCAATAATGCCTGTAGTTGAGATAGGTAATATTATTCTTACTAAGGCTCCAAATTTTGAACATCCATCTATTCGAGCTGCTTCTTCTAATTCCTTTGGTATAGTTGCAAAAAATCCTCTTAAAATCCATATACTAAATGGAATAAAGAATGCTGAATAAGTAATTATTACTCCAGGATATGTATTCACTATTCTTATTCCAAAGTTTTCTTGAATCTTAATAAACATTATATAAAGAGGCAATAAAAACATCATACCTGGTATCATTTGTGTAGCAAGCACTGTTCCTCCGAAAATACCTGAACCAGGAAATTTGTATTTTGCAACTGCATAGCCAGCAAAAATTGCCAAGGCTAACGTAACTAAAGTAGTAACTCCACAAATAATTAAACTGTTCTTAAGATACGCAAAGAAATTTATGTTTTGCCACATTTCAATATAATTATGCCAGTTAACCGGCTTTCCTAGAGTACCTGTTGCTAATTCTCCTTGAGTCATTAATGAACTTAAGACCATCCAAATTATTGGAAATACGCTACTTATTATTAGTATAACTAGAATAATATTTGCTGCAATATGCTTTGCTTTCTTTTTTCTTTTAACACTTTGTACGTAACTTGTAGCCATTATTCATCCACCACCAAACTATCTCTAAATACTCTATACCATATCCACACAAGGGTAAGAACACATATCATTACTACAATAGTAGCTGCTGCACCAGTACCAAAGTTCCATGTTTGGAAAGAGTTTCTCTGAATATTTGTCATCAATAAATCTCCCCATTTACCTGGATATCCAGCACCATGTCCAAACATCATTGAAACAATATTATAAGAATATATATAATTAATCATTCCAAAAAGCATTTGAATACCAATTACCGGTTTAAGTAATGGTAAGGTTATATTTCTGAACTTTTGAACTGCATTTGCTCCATCTATTTCTGCTGCTTCATAAAAATCGTCAGATATACTTTGAAGTCCTGCTAGTAGCATTATCATTACAAGTGGTACATTTCTCCATATTGTAGGTATTATTATTGCAGGAAGTACATTAGGTCCAGTAAGCCAGAAAGGCTTGGTTGGAAGAATATGTAGCCAATCTACCAATATTCTATTAATAATTCCTGTATCTTGCTGCCACATAAATCCCCACAACATACCTACTACATAAGAAGGCACAACCCAAGGAGTTAATAATAAAGTTCTTGCAATTCCTCTAAACTTAAATTCTCTATTAACTACCATAGCTGATGCCAGTCCCAAAACTATAACTAAGACACTACAAATAAATCCATATATTCCTGTATTTCTAAGTGCCTCTAAAAATCCAGAACGCATATTACTTGAGGTGTCAAACAAAACCTTATTAAAATTATCAAAGCCTGCAAATGGTGCGTTTAAAAATTGTTTTAATGTAAACTGATTAAGTTTAAGTACTGAAAAATATAATCCTTGTATCATAGGTATAAGTTGTACGATTACCATTGCAATTACTGCTGGTGCTATAAGTGCATATGCAAATTTATTTTTTCGTATATTTTTTATAATGCTATTCTCACGCCTTGTACGTATGGCTGGATTCTTTTCTATTTCCATGTGGCACCTCCTATAACGACCTATATATCTAATATAAATTATACAGGGGACACCCCTGTATAATTTAATTAACTATTGTTACTTCTATTATTGTTGTTGGCTTAGAACTGCATTAACATCATTAGCTGCTGCGTCTAACTCTTTCTGATTTTTAGCAGGATCATATGCGCCATTAACACCCATTACGTTATCCCATACATTTGATAAACCTTTTTGTAACAATGATTCTGATGGTGCCCATCCTGGGATTGAAGGGTATGATTTACCATATTGTAACTGTTGCTTGAATACTGATAACATAGGATCATCTGTTACAAACTTGTCATCAAATGATTTAGCATTAGTTGGTAGATTACCATGTTTCTTAGCATATGCTACCTGTGCATCAGCTGATGAAAGGTAAGCTAGTAACTTAGTAGCTTCTGGCTTGTTCTTTGAAGATTTAAATATTGCTAGATCACTTCCACCGAAGAATGCATATCTGCCTTTTGGTCCTTCTGGAATTATAGCAACTCCAACCTTTTTAGGATCTAAAGATTTAGTGCTATCCTTAGCAAATTCAGTTTTTATTGTTTGTGCAAGGTAAGCACCTGAGATAATAGTTGCATATTCACCACTATTGAATAAAGCTTCAACTTCAGATGAATTTTTTTCTAGAGCAGCCTTTGGCATTAGACCATCTGCAGCTAAGCTTGCATAGTAGTTAATACCTTTTACTGACTCAGGCGAATTTATTGCTGCCTTACCATCTTTAATATATTCTCCGCCTGCTCCCCATATCCACCATGAGAAGTTATGAACAACATTCCAGTCATTCTTACCTGGCATTCCAAGAGCAGCCATCTTTTTACCATTAACTTCTACTCCATTTAACTTCTTTAATGCAGCCTTAAAGCTATCCCATGTATTAAAGTCCTTTGTAGGATCTACTCCTGCTTTTTCACAAGCGTCCTTTCTGTAGTAAATAGCTCTTGTATCTACAAACCAAGGCACTGCATATCTTTCCTTCTTACCTTCTATGCCAGTTGTACTTAGTGTAGCCTTTACAAATGCTTCATCTCCTCCAAAATCCTTATAACTTGGAGTTAAATCTTCTAATGCTCCCATTGCACTTACAGCTGAAACCCATGTATTACCTAACTGAGTGATATCAGGTGCTTGACCACTAGTTGCTGCTGCAGTAATCTTAGTCCAAGCTGATCCCCAATCTAATACAGTAGGTGTAACCTTTATATTAGGATTCTTGTCTAGAAAAGGTTGTATAACTTCCATAAAATCTTTATCTGGAGTTCCGCTATTAGGCATTATCCAAACGTTTAAATTTACATTTCCTTTTGTTGATGAATCCGCAGTTTTCGAAGTATCGTCAGCTTTGGAGCCACATCCAAATAAGCTTGCAGCCATCATACTTACTAATACTGCTGAAATTAATTTTTTCTTCATTCCAATCCCCCCTGATTTCTTTCTTCAGTATTTATGATATATTAATCCGTATTTTACTAAAATGGTAGAAAATTACGATAGAGTATTACAAAATTACTCAATTTAAACATTTACATAAAAAGCAACTAACCCAATTAAAAAAAGACTCTATAAATTAATATAGAATCTCTCTTTATTTACAAACTGCACTTTTTATATTCAGCTGGATTATACCCGGTATGCTTTTTAAAGAGTTTACTAAAGTACGCAGTTTCCTTGTAGCCTAAAACTTCGCTTACCTCATATACCTTATAGTCATGCCTCTTTAATAATACTTTTGCTCTCTCCATCTTAGCTTTCGTTACATATTCTAAGAAATTTTCTCCTGTTTGCTGCTTGAATATAGAACATAGATAATTCTTGCTGATGTTTAAATAACTCGCCATAGCTGTTAAAGTAATATCCTTATCTATATTGTTTAACACATATTCACAGGCCTTTTGAACTACATTATCGTTCTTATTCAAATTATATTCACTTATGACATCTATAAGTTTTTTAATATTATCTGTGAGCTGCTTTTCAATATCTTCTAAGGTTTCAACACCTAAGAACCCTATTTTAACGAGCTCACTTAAATCATATAAGTCTTCTAAAAAACTATATTTTTTTAAAACATTATTATAAATATTATATACAATCTGAGTAAAGGCAATATTAATCTTGAAAATGTCAAAATTCAATATTTTAGCTATTTCTTTAATTAGCTGCTGAAGCATATTTAAAGATTCCTCTTTCCCCAAGATTATTGAGTTTATAAGTTCCTTTTCTTTTTCAATTGGGTAAACAAAATTTTCTTGTCTCGTCTCTACCAATTCACTTATGTGAATTGTCCTATTGGTGCCTAATACATATTTATATTTTAAGGTTTCTTTTGCATTTAGGTAACTTTTGTGAATACTATATATCTGATTATAAGAATTGCCAATTCCTATATTTAATTTAATTTCTAACTCTTCATTACCTCTTCTAAGTATATCTTTTAGAGCCAATATAAAACTTTCATTAAAAGCTCGTAATTCAATTTCTTTTTCTGTTTGTACTATAATAATCTTTTTCCCAAGTTCTTCATCTAAAATATGAAAACACTCTATACCACATTTCTTTAATTCTTGCTCAATTATAGCTTGAAAGCTCTTTTCTAAGTAACTCCATTCAATGCTTTCACTTATGTCTTCTTTACTAATAACAATATCATTGATTTCCACTATTGCTACCTGAATTTTCCCTTTAACTAAAGGTAAATTATACTTTGAGATATACTCATCAAGCATAATCAAATTTTTTCCTCGTAGTAGATCATACAGTATTTTCTCTCCAGATATAATTTTGTTTATGCTGTATTCATACTCCTTTTCTTCCTTCATCTTAAGTTTTTTGTAGGCATTAATCAGTATATCTTTAAGTTTTTGTGCATCTATTGGTTTTAGTATATAATCAAAAGCCCCAAGTCTTATACCTTCTTGCGCATACAAAAATTCATCATACCCACTTAATAGTACTACTAAGGTATCTAAATTCATATCCCTTATTGCTCTTAATAGTTCGATTCCATTTACTTTATGCATCTTAATATCTGAAATAATAAAATCTATACTATGTTCTGATAATAGTTTTAGTGCCTCTTCTCCATCTCGTGCTTCGCAAATAATCTTAAATCCAAGCTCCTCCCAATTCACTATCTTTTTTAATCCTCTTCGGATAATTGGTTCATCATCTACAATCATAACTGAATACACATTTATCCCCCCCAAACCTAGACTTTTAAACTTCATCTTCAGCTTTTAATAATTTACATTAGGAACTAGATTGTTTCTGTTTATTAGGAAGCTTAAGTATCATCTTTGTATAGCTATTCTCTTCTGCTTCTATAACAATACCGTATTGATTACCATAAAAAAGTTTTATCCTGTCATTTACATTTTTAAGTCCAACTCCAAAACTTTTGTCTGTATTTCCGTCTATATGACTTTGCAAGGCTTGTACTTGTTTTTCATCCATTCCCTTTCCTTCATCTATTACATTTAAGTATAGATATTTTTCATCTGTCTCTACAGATATAGTTATGTTCCCATTTTCATCTCTTAGTTTTTCCGAAAGACCATGCTTCACTGCATTTTCTACTAATGGCTGAATAGTAAATTTTAATATTGGTATCTTAAGAAATTGTTCTTCAATATCAATTTTTAAAATTATTTCAAAATCATATCTTAAAGTCATTAAAGCTACATAATTATTGATATGTTTTATTTCCTCACTTAATAGCACAAATTCATTATTCCATTTCATGTTATATCTCATCATATCGCCTAAAGAAGCTAAACAATCAGATACAAGAAAATTATCTTCAACTAATGCCATCATTCTTATATTTTCAAGAGTATTATATAAAAAATGAGAATCTATTTGAGTTTTCAATGATTTCAATTCCGCTTCCTTAGTCATTATTTCTTTATTTATACTGTCTTTAATTAGTACATCGATAGTCTTCATCATTTGCCTAAAGTTATGTGCAAGTATACCTACTTCGTCATTACCATACACTTCTATACTAGGCATCAAATCTCCACTTCTTACCTGCTTAACCGCATTTATAATTTTATACAATCTCTTAAGTATCGTCTTAGTTGCATAATAAACAACAATTGATAATACTATAAGTAAAAGTGAAGAGTTCCATATTAGTAAAAGCCTAGATTTTTTTATTCCTTGTGAGATATTGTTCAAGGATATTACACTTAATAAGTAATTATTAGGTATTGGAGACTCTTTGTACAAGACAATAAAATGCTCTTTGCCTTGATTATAATTTATTTGACCTTTTTCAGATACTAATTTATCTTTTATGTCTTCTCCAAGCTTATCTATATTAAATTTAGAGTTTTTCAGCAAAAAACTGTTCTTATCTGTTTTTATATCCATACTCTCTTTGTTTACAAAGAATATTTGTCCACTTTTCATCATATCTTCTTGAAACATCTTTGGAAAAAAGTCTTTAGAACGCATAGTTACTCTGCTAATTCCTAAAAGCTTATTATATGGGTATTCAATATTTTTATTAAGAGAAACCACTAAATCTTTAGATTCATCATTATAAGCTGAATTAATCTTTATATCATTGTCATAATGATTTATATTCCAATATTCAGCTCCACTTTTTTCAATAGTCTTTTTATACCAATCATTCTGAGTAACTCTATCCACTCTATAAAACGTAGGCCATAACTCTCTCATATTTGCATTTTTAGTGAAAATGTTTATCTGTTTTATTGTTGGATTGCTATTTTGTAGACTTATTAACTGCTTATATGTTGTATCCTTAAAATCAATTAATTTTTTGGAGTCTTGCATATCCCCTTGTAGATATCCAAGCAACTCATTATTCGCTTCCAGAGAATTTATTATATTTCTCATTATATAAACATTTTTTTCAACACTGTCGTATTCATTACTGAGATCATAGTTAGCCCTATTTATTGTATCCTGCTTAGCATTTTCAGAAAGTTCATCAAATGTATAGAAAGAGAAAATTAATATAGGAATACCGATTATAAGTATGTAAGTTATAATTAACTTTTTCATTAAACTTTTATTCATAAATATACTTATAAGCTTTTTAATCAAAAATTTTATCATTTATTTTACTCCTACTAAATTCAACTTTCTCTTATTCTCTTCATATCTTTGCTGTTTATATTCTTGTATCTTATCCCATCCTTGTGCATTTCTATAAGTAATAAATTCATTTAAAATACTATCAAACTCACTATCACTTTTAGCAATAAGCAGATTCTTTAAGGTGCTTTGCCATTTAGAATTTATTCTAGCTAAAGCGCTTCCTTCCTCATTTTCTCCATAGGGACTAATATCATCAAATAAAGAGTAATTATAGGTTTTTCCTCTAGCCCACTCGCTTATTTCCTTGATTGGCTCACCACTCGGAGGTGTCCATTTTTGTTGTAGATTATCATCTGCTAGCATCCAATAAGTATTTGCTGCTCCATACTTATTATCAAATGCAATTCTATCCTTATTTAATAAGTCCAAGACTTCTGGTTTAAACTGCTCTTTCCCTTCAATTTCATCCCATGTAAGTCCTTTAATGCCCAAATATAAATCTCTGTTTCCCTCTTCGCTGATTAAGTAGCTTAAAAAACGTATAGCTCTCTCTGGATTCTTGCATCTATTTGAAATTAATGTAACCGTCCATCCTGAAATACTATCTCCTGCTAATTTAGGCTGGTCAAGCTTGGAATTAGCAGGTCCATCAACTGCCATATAAATTTGATTTTTATCTTTAGAATACAGTTTTAACTGCTGAGCTGCCATGTCAGAGCTTTGATAAAGTAGCGCAAAATATCTTCCTTCTGTAATATTTTCTTCCATCTGAGCTCTTTTATCTATAAAAATATCATTTGATAATAGTCCTCTTTCATTAGCTATTCTTAAAGTTTTTAACCACCTAATATATTCTTTATCAGTCTCCCTATCATATATTTTTCCGTCCTTTTCCCAAGGTATTGCTAAAAAATTAGGTAGAATTGTCCCTAGCGAAAGGTTACCAGAGTCAGTAAACTCATGAAATCCTATAGGTATTAGCTCTTGTCCATTAACCATAGGAAATAGTTTTTTAGCCTTTTCAAGTGCACTTAAAAAGCCTTCAGGTGTTCTCATATCCGGTTTTCCTATAGCCTCATAAATATCTTTTCTAACCAAAAAAGCCTGATTTGAAGGTTTGTCCTCTTTATAATCTGCATCAGTTACAGTATTAGAAAAATTCGGGTAACAATACACATGCCCATCATCCTGCTTATACCACTCCAGCTTTTGCTTATCTGCAACCTTCGTAAAGTATACATCATATTTCTTCGATAATTCATCAAGGGGCAAGGCAAATCCACTTTGTATAACTCTTTTGTACCCATCATCCCCAGCACTTAAGGTAATGAGATCTGGCAATTTTCCTGTTTCAATCATAGCATTCAATTTTTGCGTTTCGTCTCCACTTGGGATTATAAAATTCAAGTTAACACCAGTCTTTTGTGTAACATATTTTGATACAGGATTAGTGCCCCATTTAGTTGTAAACCATGAAAAGTCAATGTACCAATCAAAGGTTATAGGACTTGTATCTGCTTTCCAGCCTTCTCCACCATTATTGCTTTTGGCTACCTTGTCTTTCTTTTTATCAAAAGGACTATATAACATAAAAAAGGTAATTGTTAATGTTAAGATTATAAAACTTATAATACCTATGAATACCTTTTCATTATATCTTCTCATAAGTTTCCCCCTTCAGATTAAATATCTGCTTATTATCATGCTCAATACTTTAATGTAGTCGATTTATAGTTTTTATTATATATGTTAAAAAGATTTTATTCAATAATTGGCAAATGCTACAATAAACTGATCTACTCCAAGTATCACTGATAATTTACTTAAGAGACAGTATTGATTAGACTTCATGTTTAGTATAGTTTATAATTTTTACTTAACTACAATAGTGTGGTTAGAATCATACACTTAGCAATTTATCATGAGTTCCTATGCCTACAATCTTACAATCACTTAACACAATAACTTTATTAGCCTACAATTCTCCATATTCTATATTCTCATTACACCACCTGATAATACCCTAATTTTTCCCTCAAGACTTCTAAGTCCTACTTTCTAACATCTATCCCATCTATCTTTATACTTCCATAACTTAATTCACTTATTAACACTATCATTGGGGCATTTCCTTAATACTAAGCATATTATATAATATTACTTATCAAAGGAGTGCACTTTTATGCTATTCAATCTACGGGACTATTTCTTTGGAACAGACACTCTAATAAACACCCACTATGGCCTTACAAATAGGGTGTATTTAAATAATGCCGCAACTCCTTTAGTGTCAAAACCAGTAATTCAAGAATTATACAAAATTCTTCCTATTTACTCGTATGGCATTGAATCCAATGCTTTATCAGAAGAGCTCGCATTAAAATATAATCAAGTCAGAGATATCGTAATGAACTTTATTGGTGCCGATTCCTCTCTAGATACTGTTATCTACACCTCAAACACAACTACAGCCATCAACCTCCTAAGTCAGGCTTATTATGAAAGCGACCCAAATCAGATCATCTTAACTACGAAGATGGAACATATGGCTAACTATCTTCCCTTCCGAGAAAAGATGAAGACTGTGCTTGTCAACCTAACTTCGGAAGGAAACGTGGATATGAATGACTATACAGCCAAGCTTGAAGAATATAGCGGAAAGATTAAGTTGGTGGCTGTAACTGGAGCATCAAACATAACAGGTATAATTCCCCCATTTTATGATATGGCTAAAATGGCCCATAACCACGGAGCTAAGATACTAGTTGACGCAGTACAGCTTGTACAACATAAAGCCTTTAGCATGAAGCCTCACGATGATGCCTCCCACATTGATTTTGTTACCTTTGACGGACATAAGTTTTACACTGGGCAATCCGGTGGAGTTCTAGTTGGAGACAAAGCATTTTTAAATCAATATAAACCGCTACTATATGGAGGCAGTATTACTGAATTTGTAAGCAGTTCGCAGATTATATATAAACCTTCTCCAGGTAGATATGAACCTGGATACCCAGACTTCCTCGGTATCATCTCTTTAGGTACATCGATCCGTTTTATTCAAGAGCTTGGTATTAAGAATATTGAAGAGTGGGAACAAGGCTTATACCTCTACCTTATTAGACGCTTAAGTCAGATCCCCAATCTGATTCTTTACGGAGACGTATATAGTAACCCACGAACCCCATTTGTATCCTTCAATCTTAGGGGGCTGTCATACCGCACCTTAGCTCAATGGCTTGGCTATAGCTACGGCATTGATATAGCCTCTGGTCTAAATGGTGCTAATATATATGTACAAGATTTGCTTGGGCTTACTGATGAACAGGCATTTTCTTTGTATAAAAGTGGTGAAGGATGTGGTATTACTAGAGCTTCAATAGGACTGTTTAACAGCTATACCGATATTGACCGATTGGTTGATGCATTGTTTTCCATATCATCTCAATTGCGCTGATTACAATATTTGAACTATACTTAAAGCATAAAAAAGTTCGCAAATCCTTATTTTATAAGGATTGCGAACTTTATATATCTTATTCCCACTCAATAGTTGCTGGTGGTTTAGAAGTTATATCATAAACAATTCTGTTTACTCCTTGAACTTCGTTGACTATTCTTCTTGATATTTTATCTAAAACTTCATATGGTATATGAGCCCAGTTTGAAGTCATTCCGTCTGAAGATGTTACTGCTCTAAGTGCTATAGTATGACAGTATGTTCTTTCGTCTCCCATAACCCCTACACTTCTTATGTCAGGTAGAACAGCAAAGTATTGCCATATCTTGCCTTCAAGACCGTTAAGAGCAATTTCTTCTCTGTATATAGCATCTGCTTCTCTTACTATATGAAGCTTTTCTTCTGTTACTTCGCCAAGAACTCTTATTGCAAGTCCTGGTCCTGGGAATGGCTGTCTCCATACTAAGTTATGAGGTATTCCAAGCTCTTCACCAACAGCTCTAACTTCATCTTTAAATAATTCTCTTAATGGTTCGATAAGCTGAAAATCTATATCTTCTGGAAGTCCTCCAACATTGTGGTGACTCTTTATAACAGCTGAAGTACCAGTACCACTTTCAACTACGTCTGGATATATTGTTCCTTGAACTAAGAACTTAGCATCTCCGATTTTGTTTGCTTCTTCTTCGAATACTCTTATGAATTCTTCTCCGATTATCTTTCTCTTAGTTTCAGGATCTGCTTGACCTGCAAGCTTTGATAAGAATCTTTCTTGAGCATTTACTCTTATAAGGTTCATATCAAATTGTTCGCTGAAGATCTTTTCTACTTGATCGCCTTCGTCTTTTCTAAGTAGACCGTGATCAACGAATATACAAGTTAATTGCTTACCAACTGCTTTATGTACCATCACCGCTGCAACTGATGAATCAACTCCACCAGAAAGAGCACAGATAAGCTTCTTATCTCCAACTATTTCTTTTATCTCTTTTATCTTTTCTTCTGCAAAGGAAGCCATTGACCATGTCTTTGAAAGTCCGCATATGTCATAAAGGAAGTTTTCAAGCATCTTCTTACCAAATGGAGTGTGTTCTACTTCTGGGTGGAATTGAACTCCATAAAGCTTCTTTTCTTCATTTTCCATAGCAGCAATCGGACAAACATCAGTGTGACCAGTTATCTTAAAGCCCTTTGGAGCTTTAGCTATGTAGTCAGTATGACTCATCCAACATGTTTCAGCACTTTCTATGCCTTTAAATAGTTTTGAAGTACTATCTAAATTTACATTTGTCTTTCCGTATTCTCTAACTGGAGCTGTATCAACTTTACCGCCAAGAATATGAGCCATTAATTGATCTCCGTAGCATATTCCAAGAACAGGTATGTTTAGATTGAATATTTCGCTATCGATTGATGGAGAATCTTCTCCATAAACACTGTTAGGACCACCAGTGAATATTACAGCACTTGGGTTCTTTGCTTTTATTTTTTCCACTCCATAAGTGAAAGGTATGATTTCACAATATACTCCGCATTCTCTTACTCTTCTTGCGATAAGCTGATTATATTGTCCACCAAAATCCACTACCAAAACAATTTCTTTATTCATTTGTATCCTCCATTTTAGGTATGAAATTTAAAATACTTTTATAAAAGATAGTTTTCAAAATTTAACTTTACGTACCATTTATCTAAAACAGCTATAGATATCAAACTTTAGACACTTTAAATTCTATAACACTGCTCTGCATTATTAGAAAGCTTCCATCTTAAATATGATATCTATAAAACTACTCTCGCCTTTTGCTATGCATAAATCATGATATTAATATTACATAAGGTCTATATAATTTACAACCGTTATATTTTAGCACACCCTGCATTTATGTCCTATTTATTAAAATCTTATTGATTTACACTATAGTTTGGAGCTTCCTTAGTTATGTTTATATCATGAGGATGACTTTCTCTAAGACCAGCTGAAGTTTGAACTACAAATCTTGCATTTTCAAATAAATCTTCTAAAGTCTTAGCACCAAGATATCCCATACCAGATCTTATTCCACCAACTATTTGGAATACTGTTTCTGATAAATATCCCTTATAAGCAACTCTTCCTTCTACTCCTTCAGGAACAAGCTTCTTGCTTCCTTCTTGGAAGTATCTGTCCTTGCTTCCAGCAGCCATAGCTGAAAGTGAACCCATTCCTCTATAAACCTTATAGTTTCTTCCTTGATATATTTCCATTTCTCCTGGAGCTTCTTCACAACCAGCAAGAAGTGAACCCATCATAACACTACCAGCACCAGCAGCTAAAGCCTTAACTACATCTCCTGAATACTTTATTCCTCCATCAGCTATAACTGGAACTCCATGCTTTCTTCCTTCTTCAGCACAATCCATAACAGCTGTAAGTTGTGGTACCCCAACACCTGCAACAACTCTTGTAGTACAGATTGATCCAGGTCCTATACCTATCTTAACGCAATCAGCACCAGCTTCTATAAGATCTCTTGTAGCTTCTGATGTAGCTACATTACCAGCTATGATTTGTAATTCAGGGTAAAGGCTCTTTATTTTACTTACTGCATCTATAACACCTTTTGAATGTCCATGTGCTGTATCTATTGTTATAACATCAACTTGAGCTTTTACTAAAGCTTCAACTCTTTCTACCATATCTCCTGTAACCCCTACAGCAGCTCCACATAAAAGTCTGCCTTTTTCATCTTTAGCTGCATTTGGGAATACTCTTGCTTTTTCAATATCTTTTATAGTTATAAGACCTTTTAAGAAGCCTTCACTATCAACTAAAGGAAGCTTTTCTATCTTATGTTTCTTAAGTATTTCCTTAGCTTCATCTATTGTAGTCAATTCTGGTGCAGTTATTAAGTTTTCCTTAGTCATAACTTCATCTATTGGTCTTTCGAAGTTTGTTTCAAATAATATATCTCTATTAGTTATTATTCCAATTAGTCTTCCGTCTTCAGTTATTGGCACTCCAGAGATTCTATACTGACCCATAAGTTCATTTGCTTCTCTTATAGTATGGTTCTTTGAAAGGAATATTGGATTTGTTATTACTCCATTTTCCTGTCTCTTAACTCTATCAACCTCTTTAGCTTGTTCTTCTATGGACATATTCTTATGAATAATACCTATGCCACCTTCTCTTGCCATTGCAATAGCCATCTTTGCTTCAGTTACAGTATCCATACCTGCACTTATTAGTGGTATATTAAGTCTTATCTTTCTTGTAAGTTGTGATTTTGTTTCAACCTGATTAGGTAATATTTCTGATTTGTGTGGTACAAGAAGTACGTCGTCAAAGGTATATCCAGTTTTCCATATTGTAGCCATTACTGATCCTCCTAATTTAAATAATAAATTTCATTTTTATATTTTCTTGCAAGCCAACTTGCAAATTATGTATTATATTGTGGTAATTTTATAAATAAAAACAAAAAAAGCCTATTAACTCAAAGTGAAGTTAATACGCTATAAAATACTATAGAATACCAATTTCACTCATAGTCGGGAATTTACGGTTTCCGGTAGAGACTCCTTGCCTTATCCAAGGGATATACGAGTAATTTAGTTCGTTTTTATTAAATTTATTTAATTATAGAATATGCAACGAAGCTTGTCAATTATTATCGATAGAATTGTTTTTGGAATAATTAACTGATTTTTTTATTGCATTTACAAATATATTTGATATGTTTTGTTGCATTTTTATGTAAAGGTTTAACTGTGTTTAATTTATATATCGTTGATTCATAAAGATATTATTAGCTATCAATTCCGTTATAAATTGTATTTACTATATATCGATCTCTAATTAACTTGCCATCAATCTTTAAATTTAATTACACTTAGATAAACCTGCTCTTTATACGTAAAAAAATAGCACCTCGATTTGAGGCGCTACTTTCCTAAAATAAATCTTGCAAGTCTTGACATGTAATTGTTATCGGCCTGCTTGTACCATTCAAAGTAACATTATTAGTATATGAATTATTGTTACCTAGCTTTACAGAATATTGAATTAGATACTTACTATCCGTTTCAGTATTTGAAAATGCCACTGTGAATTTATTTCCAGTTTCAGTAAGTTTAGTTATATTACAATCTGTTATTTGGGTAATAGTTCCGTCACCATTCATCCTAAATAGCTTAAACTTATCAACTGTAACGTTAGTAATCGAATCATCTAAATCAAAAGCAATACTTGGCGTTAAGTCTTTAGTTTTAAATATAACTCCAAAAGTAGCATTTGAGCTTTTGGTTAGATTAATATTTTCTGTTATAAGACTATTATTCGTATATAATCCATGTGAAATTTCTGCAATAGGGTTTGCTACAAATTCAATATCTTGCGCATTATTATTAAAGTCGAATGATTTAGTTATCTCTGATTGATCCACTTGATAACCATCAGGGACATTACTTAATTTAAATGTGTATACCCCTGTGGTAATATTGTATATAGAAGTACTTCCACTGTTAAAACTTACTGTATTAACCTTTGTTCCATCCTTATATACATCAACCTGTGCAGTTCCCATAGCTACAGAATTATTCCCTGTAAGTATTCTTACAGTTGCTTGTCCATCTCTTACGGGTAACCCTATCTTATACTTTCCTCCACCTGGAGATGTAGTATTAGTCTGGTTGTAGCTAAGTACACCATCTATAGATATTTGTCCACTTTTCTTAGTCAGAAAGGTGAAGCTACTAGTTTGACTACTAGGATTAGCTGCAGGTGAAAACACTACATTATTAAAAGATATACTATCTCCCCCGCTTGTTACTTGAACATCTTCACTATTATACTTTCCTGTAATATTGTAAGTTATATTTGACAACGTTGTTTGCAATCCTTGAGTAGATTGGTTTGAATTTGCAACAACTCTAACTGTAGCTACATCTCCAACAAGATATCCAGTCTTATCATATGATAAACTTAAAGAAACCGTTGGATCACTAACTAAATTTATTGTATAAGTTTGTGAAACTTCTGCTAGAAGCGGATCAGAAGCTTTAACAGTTATTGTAATACCATTTCCACTTACGTTTTTAAATACAGAATTAGGTATTGATACAGGGATAGCCTCTCCTTGCTTTTTATTACTATAAGAATAAGTCTGGATTAGATTAGTACCATATCTAACTGTTACATCAGCATTTATGGGATCATTATCCCTATCAGTTGGAATAAAATTAAAGTCAATGCTTGACTGATTTCTTGATACCTTCGCCCCATCATTTAAATTAACTTGTAAAGTAGGAGCATGATTCGCTCCTCTTTCTGCTTTAACCATGGTGTTTACAAAAAGCTTACATTCATCTGTAGTATATCTAGTACTATCACCACTATGTCCAGTTCCAGAATATGTTATATTGCCTTTTGAATAAGTATAGTAGTAATTTCTAGCATCATATTGATTATAACCATTACCACTTGGCTTTAGAGTAAACCATGGTACAACATCTGGATCTTCTAAATTAAGTTGGTACCATTGATAGTGAGTCGGAGCTACACTTATATCTGCATCATATCCTATTCTATATGGATATTGATTAATAAGTCCATCATTTATTTTATAAACACTAGTAGATTCACCAGAATATGAACCAGCAGTAGCAGAACTTTCAAACATGCTTAACAGTCCTTTTGTCATACCAAGTGAAACCTTCCCTTGATCGCTGCTCTTTAACTGCTCATGTGGAATATTCCTTGCATCATATTTCCCAGTACTGACATTGAAATTTTTATATATATCAACTTCAGTTGGATTATACGGGTCCACATATCTTGATTGACCTATTATATCCCTAAAATTATGAGTTATATTTTTAGAACTCTTATCAGTTGAATCTACAGTTGGCTTTATGGTTGTAGCTGAAGTTGTATCTGGATAGGAAAGATATCTATAAGTTACTGTATCATGGGTAAACATAACACTCTGCCCAGTACTTATAAAACTCTTGATTTCGTTAATACTAGTTTGAGGCAAATCATTATAAGCATAGCTATCTGCAAATCCAAGTATTATCATGTCATAATTACTATTGAGTTTATTCCCAGATGATATATCATTATTAAATTCTGTAGTTGATTTAGCTGCAATCTGTAAATTGTAATCACGAAGATTTGTTATTAAGCTATTGATTATACTATTATTAGTTAAATTAAAACTATTACTTATACCATTTGTTGAGACTGGATAAACTTGAAGTACTCTAACTATTGGTTTGTGATTAGGATCCGCTTGAAAGTCTATAACTCCAGTTTTATAAGTTTTTACATTACCGCTAGTAACTACTTCTAGTTTCCATGTTAAATTTCCTACGAATTGATCATCTAGCTTATAACTTATGATTCCATTATTATATTGAGTATTTGATGTATTTATATTTTGAATTGTTTTTACTTTTTCCTTATCTTTAAATAACCCATCTCCATTTAAATCTAAATATAAGCTTACAGTCATGTTTTGCTCTTCATTATCAGTTGCTATGTTGTAAACAAAATTAATATTTCTATCGTTGTTTTTTGATTGACTTGCTATTGATAAAACAGGCGATCTTTTAGCAGTTCCATTTATATATTTATCAACAATACTATTTAGTGTCATTTGAGCTTGATTGATTTTAACAAGATTTCCGTTGGTTAAACTATTAAAGTTAGAATATATTTTCGTACCTGTATTGCTAAGAGCTTCATTAGCTATATAAACTAGTTGTCCAGAATTTATACTATCTAATATTTCATTTGCTCTCTTATTAGTTATATCATTTTCACTGTAGTATTCAATATATGTTTTTTGATCTGGAGTACCATTACTATTTCTAGTACCGGCCCATCTACTATCATTAAGCATCCCTAATGTAGTTGGACTAGATGTAGTATTGTAAGCTTCCTTACCATACGGCAAATATCTTGGTTTTGAATTACCAAATTCAGCACTGTAAGTAACAGAGCTTGAAGTATTATTATTACCAATGACAACCACATCATATTTACCATTGATTTGTTCTACATTAGAAATATATTCAGCCATGGTTATATGCCTTATAGTTACTGCCATATTAGATATATTCGAAATAGTTTCAACTCCTGAAGTTGCTGATCCCTGTGTTTGTGTTAGTGAAAATCTGTCAGTTGGCTCTATCTCTAATATACTCATTGAATTTCGAGAAACAGAAGCCTTTATAATAAGTTTATTAGTAAAAAAAGCTCCAAATACGAGAACTACAATTGCTAATAACAAAACCGTTCTTTTAATAATATTTTTCTTCACAAAATCACCACCTTATTATGTGATTATTAATTATATGATACTCTAGTTTCAAGAAAATTTGTACAAGTTTTATTATATTTTTTTAATTATAAATGATAAATACATGTTAAGAAAAAATGCTATTGATAACTATAAAACTTAATTAATTCAATAGCATTTTTTGCTCTAATTTATTGTGTCGTTACCCCTTTATTCCTAAATACAACATTTGAGGTTATACTGTAACTTATGCCTTTATCTTGTAGTGTAACTTTCATAGTCATGCCTGAAGCTACATCATAAGTTCCACCTATAGGCCTAATTGTTATACTCAATACCTTATCTGAAAGAGTTTTTGTTGTGACTGTGCCATCTTCCTTTGTATGTGTTTCAGTCAAAGTTTTATTAGTTGTGGTATAGCTATAAGTTATAGTTTCTGTTCCAGCGTAGAGTGTTAACATCAAGTTTTCTATACCTCTTTCAGTAGAATCTGCTGGAGGCGGGTTATTTCCATTAAGCTGTCTTATAATATTTCCTTGGCTACCATAGCTAGTAAATGAATTTTGAATTTGTTGGCCTTCAAATTGAAGATTAGATTTTACATCAGTATCATTTAGATCTCTATTGCTTGAAAAGAAAAACTGGTATATAACACCTAAAACTATTGTTAGCAAAGCTAGTACAATTATAACCTCAATGAGGGTAAATCCTTTTTTCTTATTTATCAAATTTAACACCTCAATTATCTAATAATTTTCCAAACACCTTTATCTATATATTTTTTAGGATCTATTGCGTTTACCACTTCATCAGAGTAAGTAATCTCACTAGATGCCTCTTTTATTTGATCTGACACAGTATCTGTAGAATCAAATAAACCATTAAACTTACTGCTGTACTTAGGATCAATAATAGTTTGTTGAATATAATCTGCATCATAAGTAATATGTGTATTTCCCTGTCCACTTAAAGAATTATCCACATTCACACTCTTCTTGCTTATAATAGTTCCTGTAAAATTAACATCTCCAGACAAATACACATCACCTGCAGTTACTATTATTCCTTTAATATCAGATTTATTTATTACAATATCGCTAGAAGTATTACCGACATTATAACTTCCATTTTTTACAAAGATCTTTTTAGAAGGATCTGAATTTATGATAACAGTGTTGGGATCACTATTTGAAGAGATATAATCTTTATCAGCTGTTAGTTTTACTTCTAAATCTACAGTTTTAATTACCTTACCTTTAGTATATGCATTGATTATTTCATCTTCATCAAGATTTGAATTACCCATTTCATAAACTTTTCTTGCAAATTCTTTTTGTTTTTTCACTACATCTGCTGTATTTTCCGGCTTAAAAGTTGAGTTATATAGTTTTCCTCGACTTATATATGCTCCTATACTTTTAGTTCCTCCGTTTTCAGGTAATTGAATTTGTTTAGTAATATTAACACTCTCACCATTACTAATTTTCGTATTGTAATAATCGTAGAAATGTGCGCTTTTATCAAATACCGTTATCTTATCCTTATCAATCAATTGTAGCGGAGGATAATATGAGTAATAATAGCCACTATTTTCCTCCCTAGGTAGCATGGTAGTATATGCGTTATAATATCCTTTTACAGCCACAGACTCTCCAGTCTGATAACTGCCATTTACCCCACTTGTATTTATATAAGCAGTACCCATAATATAAGCTTCACCATTAACTAATATTGAGGATGAATCATCATTTGAATTTACAATAATACTACTAGATGATCTCTCTTTCGCAGCAAGCTTATCAGCTGAATGCAAGATATCACTATTATCTGAAATATCACTTATTGCATATAACCCATTATTTATTGTCACTGTACTGTTGGTAGAATTTATAGCTAAATCATTATCCAATACCGCATAACTTATTTGAAGATTATTCGAATTAGAGGTATTTCCTTCTGTATTACCAACATAAATGTTATTTGCATAAAGATTAGGTATATTTGAAGTTGCATTATTTATCAAATTTAATGTTTTAGAAGTTACTACTTCTCCATTAAGCCGTGCCGTAGAATTATCTATACTTATACCGCCTTTATATTTATAGTAAGCAATTGATCCAACACTCTCATAATCATTTCCTTTAATAAATATTTGACCATTTACTATAAAATCCCCAGTATTTTTTACATTCAAATCTCCGTCAGCTGCTATAGCTCTTTGAATGACTGGATTAACGCCAACAGCAGCTTTGTTAGTTTTTAAGCCGTATCCACCTAAATACTTAGGAGTAATCTTATAATTAGCCTCTATTTGCCTTTGATGATTTCCTGTATTAGAGTCTTCTTCATAACTAGAAATTATCTTTAAAGAAAATTTAGTTGGATTAGTATCATTTTGTGCATTGGTATCATCTATTCCTTTTACCTCTGCTGTAAAATCTGGATTTTTATTTTCTGTAAAAGTTACAGCTGTATATTTATCTACTGTTGCCGAATAATTATTTATATATACCTTATGTTCCAAGCAATATCTCAATTCATTTCTTATTACATTGTTAAAAGCTTCTAAAAACTTATTGTCTAACACCTTTTTTACTTCATCTACATTTATAGAATAATCATCTTTTAAGAGTCTGCTTTTTCTCTCATTATCAGTTCTTGGATAATCACAAACATTACTGCTCTGCATTTTCACTTTTTCGCTAGCTATCTGTCCATTCAATTGGTTACTTATAAAGTTACTTACGCTATCATTTCCAGCTCTTGATGATTGCTCCACTACCTTTCCTGTGATAGCATAAGCAATATCCAAGCCTGACTCAGTAGAATATAAATTCTCAATTCTTTTGCTTTCAATTATCCTTGATTTATAGCTTGAGGTTGTCAACGCTAAAACAGAAACTCCCACAGTAGTTAATATTGCAAATATAGCTACTACAGTTATTAATGTACTGCCTTTTTTCTTTTTCATTGAACAAATTCCTCCCATCACTTAGCTATATTTGAATTTACCGAATAAATTAAATCATTGTGTTTAAAAATCTCTACTTTAGCATCATAATTTTTACTAAACGTGTCTGCATTACCTTCTGATGCATTGTAAAAGCTAACTAGACCGCCTTCATTAACACTAGAATATTTTATAGTGCGACTATTATCTTCTCTAAACACTCTATCAATAGGAACTGTAACGTAAACTTTTAATTCACTTGTAAGTCCATTAGTTACATGTATATTAAAGTTACTGCCGCTTTCATATAAATCACTAAATTTTACATTTATCTTATTTGTGAATGTATTTTTTGTTATGGTAAATATATTATTAGTAGTAGTGTTATTAAAAGTCAAATTATACTGAGTGACACCTCCACTTACGGAACTATTTACTGTTATATACAAATCATTTTTATTATTTGATATTGTTTTAACTGTACCATCAAGTGTAAAGGTTCTGTTGTCGTCATCTCTACTAACTTCAACTTTTTCATCATACGAAGTGCTAGTATCATTGTTATTATAACTTACGTCTTGATTTTTTCTATTAATAGTTACATCGACTCTATAATCTCCCAAATTTAAACTTCCTGCAGTGCCTAAAGCATTGATTAATAATGGGTTAGAACTATCATTATTTAAAACTATTGTAGCATTTTCAAAAGAACCAATACTCTTTAATCCATCCAATACTTGCTGTGATAAATAAACAGCTTGTTGCTTGTCTTCACCATTCTTATTTATTTTTACCGATGTCAAAATCATATTTCCTATTGGAACAATCATAATACCTATTATTGCTATACTTATGATTACCTCTAATAGAGTCATACCTTTTTTCTTTTTCGATTTAATACTCATAAGCATCACCTCTAATTTTTGGTGACATTTACTGCTTTTCCTTCACCAGTAATCTTTATTCTCGGATTAGCGCCATCATCACCACTTATAGCAACTGAAATAACTTTATCAGTGTTATTGATAATCTTCATATTTACACCAGATTTATCACCCACACCCTGTCTAGGCGTTGAGAAAATTTCAAATTTAATATCTCCTGCATTAGGCTTAAACTCTACCCCATTAGAATCATACTGAAGAGGATAACTATTTTTACTTGTCTTATATTTATAATAGTAACTACCATTTTTGTCCTTAGTAACTACCATTTCTATATTTTCAATACCTGGGTTATCAGCATAAAGATAACTTGTCCTGCTTTGATCATTGTCTCTACCAATTATAACTGTAGGTAAATCAGAACTAATAGGCTTTGAAACCATTGAAAAATCATTCTTTACTTCTTGTGGCTTAGCTGCATCTTCTATGGTTGAAGCCAAGGTAAGTTGACCTCCGCCAAAAGGTGTATCTTTTCCATATTTATTTGTTAAAAGCCATTTTGAATAATCACTATCTTCATCTCCAACCTTAGGAACTGCATAAAATTCTAAAGTTAAAGTTCCAGTTATACCAGTTTGAGTACTTTGAGCCATAGATAGATTAGATAATACTATTCTTTTGATTCTTTCTTCTATGTTTTTTATAAAGGTAGTTAAGTTTTGATAGCTTCCTCTAAAGTTTAACGTAACCTTCATTTGCTCGGCAGTATTTCCACCACCATCTTTTGCTTGAACAGCTTGTCCATTATTTTGTTGAGTTACCTGTGTGCCACTATTATTTGTCTTATTGTTATTATTGCTAGTACTGTTGTTGTATTGATCTGCTAAACCTTGAAGTGACGAAGAAGGTAACGGCTGGTAAGTACTCTTTTTACCTTCTACTCCTTGAACTTGTATATTTGAAAAGCTTATATTACCCTTTAAATTAGCTCCTTTAAGAAGATCATCTAATTCTAATATTAGTTTTTCTTGAATAAGCTCAGGATAAATATTTTTTGATTTATCTATGATTTTTGCATTTAATATCTTTAAATCTGCTTCTTTTTTATCTAAGGAGTTTATTGTGTTCATTATTGTGTTATATTTTGTTTCAGCTGCAGCTCTTTGAGTCTTTAGCCCAGCTATTTTCTCTACTTGTTTTGTATAAACGAATTGATAGTAGCCCACAACTACCAGAACCGCTAGCAGAATACCTAGTAAATATTTTTCTCTTTCACTTATCTTCATTTCACATCAACATCCTTTAATGTACATTTTAAGTCAAAGGTATAATTCCCATCATTAGAATCATCTCCGCTTATATTTCCTATTTGGGCATCTGCTATTATATCTAGGACTTTCATATTGTGTTGAACTTCACCAATAGCTGTTCTTGTTTTAGAAACTCCTTGTATACTAAGACTACTTCCATCAACAGTTATACTCTTAAAATAAACATCTGCTGGAAGTGTAGAATTGATTTTATTAAGCAGACTTGATGATATAGTATTTCTGCTGTTTATACCTTCGTTAATCTTAGTAAGACCATCATCATATTTATTAAGTACATCTATTTTCTTGTTAACTTCTTCAGCTTTTTTTACCTTATCTTGCACCTTTGGAGAATTTATAGAGCTTTGAAACTTGTCTATATCTCTATTAAGCATATAAACATTTATACTGTTCCATACAAAAGTTCCTACAATAAATAATAAAACTACTGCTGAAACTGTATAAATATATATCTTCTTATTTACTACCTGCTTTTGCTTCCCTTGATAAGGGGCGAAAAAATTAAAATCATTCATACTCATATCCCCCTTACAGTCTTATTATAGAACCAATTGCATTAAGGTATTGTTCTATAGTCTCAGTGGCTATTTTTAAATTTAGATTTACATTATCCATGGTTCTAACCTTTGAAGTAGGTATTGAAAATCTATTAAATATATATCTTTCTACTCCTTTTAAGTTAGAACTTCCTCCATATAAGAATATCTTATCTATACTATTTCCAACCTTTTTGTTTCTGTAGAATTGAATTATTCTTTCGAGTTCCATACTCCATTCATTTACTACATCTCTTATTATTCTATTAGAAGAATCCTCATTATCACTTGAAATTGATAAATCACCTTTGTTTTTCTTTATCTCTTCAGCAGCCTCTAAAGATATTCCCATTGCTCTACTAAGTGCTCCATCAATATTGGCTCCACCAGACTTTATAATTCTAGTAAATTCAAACTTACCATCCTTGTATATACTTACACTAAGAGTACTTGCCCCCATATCTATAAAAGCTAAAGTCTCTTCTGTGCCATAAGCTTCATCATTTACTTTATTACTGTAGTTTACAAGTTTGTTTAAGGAGTTATAAGATATATCTAAAGCTAAAGGTTTTAAATTTGAGTTAGTTAAAAGCTTATAATACTTCATAGCTAATTTTTCTGGATATGTAATAACTAAAGTCTTAAACTTAAGCTTTGATTCCACTTGAAATCTATCCAGTATACTTTGCTGTATCACATAATCATCCATGTTTATAGGAAGATACTGCTGGATTTCATACTTAACCACTGTACTAAGTTCATCCTCTTGTACAGCAGGTATAACAACTTCTCTATTAATTACACTAGTAGAGTTATTTGTACAAATGGCCTCTTTTATATTGATTTTGTTATTATTAAGAAGCTGCTCTAAAAAAACAGTCATAACTTCTTGATTTAATATATTTCCATCTCCAACCGCATCTACAGGAGTTTTAGCCGTGATAAGTCTTTCTATCTCTAATTGATCTTTATAGTACTTACCAACTACTACCTTAGTAGTGTCACTTCCAAAATCAAAAGAAACTACTTTTCTATTCAGTTCTTTCTTTTTAATCGGTTTCTTTTCAATAGGTTTATTTCTTATTTTATTTTTAAGATCACTTATATCTACATTCATTAAGTCTTTTACTTTACTGAAATCCATTTACTTGAACCTCCGATTTTCTGTTTTAGTTTTGCTACTCATATCTATATTTTAATAAAATATGTTTCTCATTGAGTTCAATTTAACTTTAGTTTATATATACTTAAAACTGTATGTATATTGGGTTTTAGGCATATATAAGCTAAGTTATGAATAGATATAGTTTAAAGTGTAAAGTTATGAAGATAACTTTACACTTTATATTAATACTATTAAATAATTGTATTATGGAGTTGTTATAGTATCTGTTTTAGCAGTTCCACTAGTAGTCAAAACTTCAACTTCTCCAGTTTTACTAACCCAAATTGTATAACCTGTTGCGCCATCTTCTTGAGGCTTTTTAACTGTGCTTAATGTATCAGAAAGTGATGAATCAGAAAATGTAAGAGTTCCACTTGGGAAAGTTATAGTAATTACTTTAGTTGTTGTTTGAGCCGGATCAACAGTTATGCTACCATCAGCAATCTTAGTTAAAACAGTCCTCTTAATTGTTTCACAACTTTGTACATCAGCCTTATATTTGGAATCATTTCTAACCTTCGCAAAGTTAGGTATAGCGATCGCTGCAATAATTGCTATTATAGCTATAACTATAATAAGTTCAATTAAAGTAAATCCTTTCTTTTTCTTGTTTAGTCTCGTATTTAATACGTTTGACATAAATTATTCCTCCTTGAATCTTTTATTATATATTTTAGCCACTACATATTGTTATACATAGTAAACATTGGCATCATTATCGATATTACGATAAACCCAACTATCCCACCCATCACTATTAAAAGTAAAGGTTCTATCAAAGCCGTGGTCGTTTGTATAGTTGTTTCTACTTCTTCATCATAAAAATCAGCAGTTTTATTTAAGATTTCATCCAATGACCCCGACTCTTCTCCTATTTTTATCATAGAAGCCAGCATTGGGGGAAATATTTTACTTTCTTCGATAGGTTTAGATAACCCTTCACCTTTGATAAGTTCTTCTCTTATTTCTAACAGTTTATTTTGAGCTATTTTATTTCCAACTACCTCTGATACAGTCTCTAAAGCTTGCACTAAACTTACACCACTAGATAGCATAGTAGATAAGGTTCTAGTAAACCTAGAAACAATAATCTTTTGATTTAGTCCTTTTACAATAGGAAATGTAAGCTTAAATTTACTTATAAATAACTGCCCACTATCGCTTTTAAAATAATATCTTAATCCTAATACAATTAATACAATTATTAAAAGTATTAAAAATCCATGTTTGCTCAAAGCACCACTGATAGCAAGTAAAATTTTTGTAGGTACAGGAAGTTCTACTCCACTCTGTGTAAACATATCTATAAATGTAGGTAAAACAAAAGTTAAAAGTACAGTTACAACACTGACTGCAAGTACACTTAGTACAGCAGGATAAACCATTGCACCTTTTATCTTATTGTTAATCTTATTTTCCTTCTCAAAATGAGTAGACATTCTAAGCATTACGCTATCTAGATTACCACTCATCTCTCCTGTTTCTACCATACTTATAAGTAAGTCTGGAAACACTTTTCCTTGAAGCTTCATCGATTCAGATAGGGTTTCACCCTTTTTAACATTATCCTCAACCTTTGAAAGTACTTCTTTAAGCTTTTTATTAGGAAGCTGCCTTGCAAGAATGTTAAGGGAACTATTTATTGATACACCAGCATCTAGCATGGTATAAAATTGCCTACAAAAAATAGCAATATCTTTAGTACTAACTCTATCAAAAATACTCAAGTTTATAGTTGTTCCCTGCTGTATTTCTTCTACTAGAAGCGGATAATAATTATTCGCACTTATCATATCCATAACTTCATCTCTAGAATCTGCAGAGTAGGTTCCTTGAAGTCTATCACCATTTTCATTCATTGCTTTATATTTAAAATTAGGCATGTAAGTTAAACACCTCTCTTCTTAAAGAAACTTCTACTCTTTTAAGAACGCAATGGAAGCCATTTCTTCTACTGTTGTCACACCTTCTAAAACAAGCTCTTTACATGACATACCAAGAGTTTTCATCCCATTTTTTATTGATAAATCCATTAGTTGATTAGAATCTCTAGTCTCTAAAATCATATCTCTATGATCTCTAGTTATCTCCATTATCTCATAAACACCTACTCTACCTGAATAACCTGTGTTATTACAATAGCCACAGCCTACCCCCTTATAAATAGTAATAGGTTCATTATGCTTTTCTCCTAAGATTGCCTTTTCATAAGCAGAAGCTTCATGGGCTTGTCTACAGTTAGGGCATATTTTTTTTACTAGTCTTTGAGCAACTATACCAGCTAAAGATGTAGAAACCAAATAAGGTTGAATTCCCATATCTACTAATCTTAATACAGATGAAGGAGCATCATTAGTATGTAGTGTACTTAATACTAAATGTCCAGTTATGGCAGCTCTTATAGCTATCTCTGCTGTTTCACTATCTCTTATCTCACCTATCATTACAACGTCAGGGTCCTGTCTTAATATAGATCTAAGACCGTTTGCAAAGGTAAGTCCAGCTTTGGTGTTTACATTAACTTGATTTACACCCTTTAAGGTATATTCAACTGGATCTTCAACAGTTACTATGTTAACATCACCAGTATTTAACTCACTAAGTACTGTATAGAGGGTAGTTGATTTTCCGCTTCCAGTAGGTCCTGTAACAAGAACAATTCCATGTGGAGATTTTATTATTCTATCTAAAACCTCTAAATCATCATTCTTCATTCCAAGTCTTTCTTTTCCTATTTGATAGCTTTCTCTATCTAGTATTCTTATTACAACCTTTTCACCTGCTACCACAGGCAAGATTGAAACTCTTAAGTCAACATCCTTATGACCTACTTTAGTTATGATTCTTCCGTCTTGAGGTATTCTTTTTTCTGCTATATTAAGTCCTGCAAGTATCTTTATTCTTGTGACAAGTGCAGCTTGGCTTTCAGGCTCTAAAGAATTCGTAGTCTGCAGCTGTCCATCTATTCTATATCTTATTCTTATTTCATCCTCGAATGGCTCTATGTGTATATCTGACGCTCTCATCTCAACAGCATTTTTAAATAGATATTCAACCATTTTTACGACAGGCGCATTCTTTATATCATCAAACTGCTCTTCTTCCTGAACTTGAATTGTTTTAGCTTCAAGCTTACCCTTGGAAAGCTCTTCAGCAGCTTTTGTAACCTTCTGACTTGAATATTCCATTTCTATATGTTTTTTAATTTCTTCTCTTGTACATATATAAGTTTCAACTTCAAATCCAGAGGAAATTGAAACGTCATCGATAGCAAATATATTAAGTGGATCCCACATCGCTACCATTATTCTATTATCATTGAAACCAAAAGGTATTAATTCATGCTTATCACAAACGCTTTCCGGTACTACCTTAAGAGCTCTTTTGTCAAAGGTTGTAATGTTAAGGTTTATCCTCTTTATTCCTGTTTGCTTTTCTAAAACCTCCATGATATCTTCTGAAGTTACCATACTTAGTTCTATAAGCATTTCACCCAACTTCTTACCAGTTATCCTTTGTTTCTTAAGAGCTTCCTGAAGTTGAGGCATAGATATCTTACCAGATTCCACAAGCATGTCACCCAGTCTTCTCTTAATTACTCCCTCCATTGGCATCTCCTTCCAACCAAATTGGTTGAATAAATTATAATTCTACTTCATATAATAATAAGTATACAAAGTGAAGTTTAATAAAGCAACCCAAAAATTCTGCCATGATATGGTAACTAAGTCCATAATTTCTTGGTTACTTTTTATATGCATTAAACTTACCATTAAACATAAACTTAAACATTCTGAATTCATCTTAAAAACCGACTTTTAAAGTTTATATTTAGTTATTTTTACATAACATCTCATATTTTTCGACAAAAAATATAAGTATATTAAATATAAAATGTAAAATTTAATCTAAAAGTTCCAAATTATATAATTATATATTTATAAATTAAGGTAAATTTTTATTATTCTATCGCCATATAACATAGCTATCATTGTACCAATAGCTAAAAATGGACCAAATGCTATTGGGTCTTTTCTTCCTTTCTTTTTTAGAGCTATAAGTGACACACCTATAATCGCGCCTATTATAAAGGCAAAAAATATTGTAATCAGCGTGTTGCTCCAGCCTAAATATATACCACATATGGCCGCTATCTCTATATCCCCTGTCCCCATAGCCCCTGTAAGTATAACTATAAGTCCAATTACACCGGCTCCAACTACAAGGCCAATTAAGTAAGTCATTATATCGCTATGTAAATAGAACTTGTCTATCAATATAAATACCACTCCAATAAAAAGGCATGGATATGTTGTTACTGCGTATACATCCTGGGTATTAAAATCAATAAATGCTATAACAATTAAAAATAAAGCTAATATTAAAAACTTTATGAGTTCAATTGATAGTCCGTACTGGTTATATATTAATAAGAATATTATTGCAGTGAATAATTCCAGAGCAGGATACTTAATAGATATCTTGCTACCACAGTGCCTGCATTTTCCTCCTAAAAATAAATAGCTTATTACAGGTATCAAATCATAAGCTTTAATTTGAGTCTTACAATCAGTACAATGTGAAGGAGGAAAAGAAATTGATTCTCCCCTTGGTATTCTATAAATACATACATTCAAAAAGCTTCCAATAACTAATCCTAAAATAAAAATTAAAATTCCAATCTCCATGTATTACTCCTAAACCTTCTAGAATTAAATTCAAATTTGATCTATTTAATTTGAATTCATATCAATTATCATCTTTACAATCCATATATTGCAAGTAAATTTTGCATTAAATTTACTAATCTAATTATAATATTCTCTTATATAGATTTAACACTTCGATACGAAATCTATTTTAAAACTCTCACGGCTTCTGGTGAGGGAATTTAAAAATATAAATTTTATTAAGAAGTGGTACATCCATAGCTCCTATTTTTCTATATATCCATATAATTCTATATTTTAAAAAACACCAAATATGTAACAATCTTTGTATTCATTTATTAACTTCCAGTTATACCAATCGTAAAACAGCATGTACACATTGTCGTTATGTACTTATATAAGTTAATTCCTTTTTTAATTATATCCGATTTTATTAATTATAATCATTAAATTAACAAAAGCATACAATTAACGTAACTTTAATTCATGTTATTGTTTATCTACCTTTCCTTATATATCTGAGGAAAGTCTAAAAGTCGATTAAGTTTTATTTTTTACTGTATATCCATAAAAGACTTGTAAAATCATTGAAATATATACGTTGAATGGTATAAAACTTTATGATTTTCTTTACAGTAAAAAAGCTAGAATGCATAAGCATTCTAGCTTTAAGTTGTTAATCTTAGTACATTCCGTCCATTCCCATTCCTGGATTTGGCATTGCAGGAGTTTTTTCAGGAATGTCAGCTACAGCTGATTCAGTTGTTAAGAAAGTTGATGCAACTGATGCAGCATTTTGAAGAGCTGATCTTGTAACCTTAGTTGGATCAACAATTCCTGCTTTTATCATGTTCTTGTAGTCACCTAGTAATGCATCGTAACCTACTCCAACTTCACTGTGCTTAACTTTTTCTATTATAACTGAAGCTTCAACTCCAGCGTTAGTAGCTATTTGTCTCATTGGTTCCTCTAAAGCTCTAACTATTATATCTATACCAACTTGAGTATCAGCAACTTCTGATGTTAATTCAGCAACTTGTCTTATAACATTTACGTAAGCTGTTCCACCACCAGGTACTATACCTTCTTCAACAGCTGCTTTTGTAGCTGCTAAAGCGTCTTCAAGTCTTAATTTCTTTTCTTTTAATTCTGTTTCAGTAGCTGCTCCAACCTTTATAACAGCAACTCCTCCAGCAAGCTTAGCTAATCTTTCTTGAAGTTTTTCTCTATCAAATTCAGAAGTAGTTTCTTCTAATTGAGTTCTTAGTTGTGCTACTCTACTAATGATAGCTTCCTTGTCTCCTCTACCACCAACGATAGTAGTGTTTTCCTTAGTTACCTTTATAACTTCAGCTTGACCTAACATATCAAGAGTAGCTTCCTTTAAGTCTCTTCCAAGCTCTTCAGATATAACTATACCACCAGTAAGTATTGCTATGTCTTCAAGCATTTCTTTTCTTCTATCGCCAAAACCTGGTGCCTTTACAGCAACACAGTTAAAGGTTCCTCTTACCTTATTAACTATAAGAGTAGCCATTGCTTCTGTTTCTATATCTTCAGCAATTATAAGAAGTTTCTTACCAGTTTGAACTATTTGCTCAAGTACTGGAAGAATTTCTTGAATATTGCTTATCTTCTTATCAGTTATAAGTATTAAAGCATTGTCTAAAACAGCTTCCATCTTTTCTGTATCTGTAACCATGTAATGTGATACATATCCTCTGTCAAATTGCATACCTTCAACAACATCAAGTTCTGTACCCATTGATCTTGATTCTTCAACAGTTATAACGCCTTCGTTGCCTACTCTTTCCATAGCATCAGCTATAAGCTTACCTATTTCTTCATCGCCTGCTGATATAGCAGCAACTCTAGCTATGTCTTCTTTACCTTCAACTGGTTTTGATATCTTCTTGATTTCATCTACAGCAGTTTCAACTGCAGTTCTTATACCAGTTCTAAGAAGTATAGGATTAGCACCAGCAGTTACATTCTTCAAACCTTCTCTAATTATTGCTTGAGCAAGTAATGTAGCAGTTGTTGTACCATCTCCTGCAACATCATTTGTCTTTGTTGCAACTTCTTTTACTAATTGAGCACCCATGTTTTCAAATGGATCTTCTAATTCTATTTCTCTTGCAATTGACACACCATCATTTGTTATAAGTGGTGCACCAAACTTTTTGTCTAAAACAACATTTCTTCCCTTAGGTCCTAAAGTTACTTTTACAGTATCAGCAAGCTTATCTACACCTGCTTGCATAGCTCTTCTTGCTTCTTCACCAAACTTTATTTGCTTAGCCATTAAATTCTACCTCCTGTCTATTATTCTACTATTGCTAGTATATCTTCTTGCTTTAGTATGGTGTATTCTTCACCATCAATTTTAACTTCTGTACCAGCATATTTTGAGAATAATACCTTATCCCCAACTTTAACTTCTAATTCAATTCTAGTTCCATCAACAATAGCTCCAGGTCCAACAGCTACAACTTCAGCTTCTTGTGGTTTTTCCTTTGCTGCTCCTGTTAAAACTATACCGCTTTTTGTTTTTTCTTCTGCTTCTAATCTTTTGATAACAACTCTGTCACCAAGTGGTTTAATTCTCATTTCCTAAACCCTCCTTATGCTTTTTAGAGTATATATAATTTAATATTTAACTTATTTGTTAGCACTCATTAATATCGAGTGCTAATACAATTATTATAATAGACAATACTATTTAATAATTCAACAACTAATTGATATTTTTATCCATTTTCTCAGACTGAATTACTCAATTTTACGAAATTATCTCTCTTTTTCTAATTATTTCTTTTATTTTCTCAATAATTATAGACTTTATGAAAATTAACTGATATATTTAATATTTTTTTAAATGTATCAGTTAATTTTCATATAAAAACATAAATAATTCATAATTTTATTATATTATTTTTTATAAAGCTATTTATTTTTCATAAAAAATGATAATAATTAGATATGAAACTTTATATTCTATGCTACGTGAAAGGACGTTATGATGATTTCTAAAAATTATAGTTACTTAACTAAGATTGCAAATTTCATTCTCTCTCTTATTTTAACTGTTGCTTCAATTGGTTTGTGGTCAATTGCAACCTTAAACTTTACACCATTATACAAGATAGGCATTAAAGCTTTTGATATCACAAGCGCTACTTCTCTTTCAGAAGGACAACTTATGACAAACTACAAAGTACTTATTAAATATCTTCAATCACCTTTTATAAATAAATTGAAGTTCCCAAACTTCATAATGAGTGCTGGTGGCGAAACACATTTCGTTGATGTGAAAAATATATTTATATATCTTCATATCATAACTTGGTCTACTGCCATAATATTTGTATTATTATTTATATTTAAGAAAAAATATCTTTCAAAGGAAATTTTTAATATATTTAACCATACTTTTTATATTCTATCTGTTTTTTCAATATCTATACTTATTTTAGTATTAAATAATTTCGATAAAACCTTTGAAAACTTTCACAAGCTATTTTTCAGCAATGATTTATGGTTATTTGACCCAAATACCGATCCAGTTATAAATGCTTTGCCAGAGAACTTTTTTATGGTCTGTGGAATAACAATCATAGCTTTAACTCTTATTCAAGTAATAATATTTAAGATTATTTATCACAGACATAAAAAGCTATTAAAGACTTCAAAGACTAACATTTTTCACTAATAACTTCTATTGTTATTTTATATAAGTGTTTTTATTTCAGTATATGTTTAAGAGTATAGTTGAAATTAAGCAGTTATAAATGAGATGCTATATGAACGAACTATTAAAACTAAATGATTTTTTCAGATGGAGTTGTCTCAAAAAAACAACTAAAAAAGAGCTAATTATTAGCTCTTTTTAGTTACAATCCTTCACATATTGTTTCTGTTTCATTTATTTTAGGTTTATTATTCTCACCTACATTAGCAGCTATTCCAAGCATAGCCCAAAATACAGGTGCAACACTTACTACACTTATATTAAAGAATGCTTGCAATAGATATCCTACTATAGACATAAGCAATCCTAAATACAATAATTGATAATTATTAGTGCTTTCTCTAAACTTCTTTATAAGCCTTAAAGTTACCAAGGTAATTAAGGAAAGATATATTATAAGCGCAGGTATGCCGCTAGTTACTGTTAACTGTAAGTACTCATTATGAGCCTTATCCACTATACCTCCAGTTATCTTTTGCATATACTCAAGCTCATCAAAATACTTTTGTAAAAATACAACCCCAAAGGTATCAGGTCCACTACCTAGTATAGGATGTTCTGGAATAAAAGTAATACCTCTTTTCCATATATAAAGTCTTGAACTTCCAACATTATCATTATCCTTAGCTGATATTTTTGTAATATCTATTCCAATGGAGCTAAGTCTTGATAATACATTGCTATTAGTTAAAGAATTTATGGTAATAAATATTACAGCAAAAATTCCTAAAGATATAAGGTAGCGTTTCATATACTTTTTATTCTTAAAACAGTAATACAAGATGATTACTGAATAAATGCCAAAAGTCATATAGTTGCTTCTTGTAATTGACGCTACTAGTCCTGAAAATATTATTGAAGAACTTAATAAATATTTCTTTTCTGATGTTCTTAAATAGTAGGTTATGTTCAACGGTAAATACAAAGTCATTAAAGTCGCAAAAAAGTTTTTGTTACCAATTGTAGAATAAGCATGATTTCCCCAGTTCTTTCTAATAGCATCATGAGGTATAAAATCTAATCCCAAATATTGTGCTGCACCATATAGAGCTATCATGCATATGAAGATATTAATTAATTTAAATATCTTTTTAGAATACTTAAAATGTTTATACATTATCAAAAATATCAAACAATAGAATACTATAGCTACAAAACCTTCTCTTCTAGTTTCCCTACCAGTTATAGAAATAGGTACATAAACAGAAAATACAGTTGATAGTAAAAGCCATAATATAAAACCTGCTATAAGATAATCTATTATTGTATTCTGGGACCATCTCTTTCTATCATATACAAACATCATGGTTACCATAACAACAACGTAAACAAGTAGTATTTTAGGTTCATAAAACCTATCATATGAAGATGGAATTATTACAAACGGAATAAGCCCCATAATTAAAAATGTAAATATTTTAATAGGTTCAAGTCTTTTAAAGCTTTTTAATATGGATAATTTAGCTAACCCAAAGTCATATTCTTCTTGCATAGCCATTCCACAACCTATACCGAGCATTGCCCAAAATATCGGAGCCACACTCACTATACTTATATTAAGAAAAGCTTGTACACAATAACCCATTATACCAAGCGTGATAGCTATTAGATGTATATTTCCTTCCTTTACTGCCTTAGCCCCTGCTTTAAGTACTATTGCAGCTAAAATCCATAAGTAAAGTAACAATGCAAATATTCCATTGCATATAAGTATCTGTAAATACTCATTATGAGCTTTTGTAACAACTCCACCTAAGCTTTTCACCATAAACTCTGTTTCAGATTTATGCGCACCTAAGAAAGCAGTACTAAAATTATCTACACCATATCCTAATACAGGCTTATCCCACAACAATTTTATACCATTCTTCCATATATATATTCTTCCAGAACCAGCCATCTCATTTCCTGACTGTTTCAGTGACATAGCATCATCACTTATTGACAGTAGTCTTGCATTAATAGCACCACTTTTCAAGTAATTTATACCAAAGAATATCACAAACATAGTAATCAAAACTATACCTAAATTTAGTAACCTCTTTTTATTCTTAAGAGATAGAACAAATAGTATTGCTATACAGACAATTAAAGCTACCCAACTACTTCTAGTGGTACTACTTACTAATCCCAAAAATAAAATTGCAGTAGCAAGAATATATTTTTTCTCACCTTTATACATAAACAAAGCAGTAGCTATTGGTAAAAATAGACTTATATAAGCACCTATGGCATTTCTATAGCCTATAGTACTAAAAGGTTGATAAGCCATAGTTTTTCTTACCTTATCAAGAGGTATAGGATTGATACCAAAAAATTGAATGAAACTATATAAAGAAACAATTGATGCAAAAATCAATAAAATATTTATAAAGCCTTTGGATAACTTAAATTTTTTTGATAACAGTAAAAAATTAATAAAATAGCATAGATATAATAAAAATGGTTCTCTATCTGTTACCTTACCTATAAATGAATTTTGTATATCTACTCCCATTAAACTTGAAATAAAAAGAATCCCTATAAAAAGTAGTAATAATTTATCGATCCAGTTGAAGGTTAAGGTATCTTTTTTTACATATAAATAAATTAACGATATCACTGATATAAAATAAATAAAGTATAATTTCGGTGTATAGTAAACATCTGCTGCTCCTGGAACCATTATAAGCGGAGTCACTCCCATGAGTAACACCGCAATTAAGTTCACAAACGCTTCTTCTTTAAAATGTATTTTCCCCCTCATTTAGTCCCCCTAAAATTTTAAGTTTAGTTCTCTTCTCTATTGATTAGCTTTTTCCCCTTTAATACTCCTATAAAAAGAATCAAAGTCATAACTACTAAAACAACTACTAATATTGATATCTTATCTAATGAAAGGTTATGTCCAAAAAATATGGATACAAAAAGCATTGGAGCTCTTGCCAGATTAGATATAACAAGGAATTCCTTTAAGGAGAGACTGGATATTCCACATATATATCCTAAAACATCCTTTGGTATTCCTGGTATTAGATATAAAAGCCAAACTATCCTTCTAAGAGATTTGTGCTTATCCTCCACACTTTTAGAAGAATCTCGCTTTCCTTTATGCTCTTCTTTAAAATGTTCAATTTTCTTTAATAACCATAAGTCTTTTTCACTTACTAACTTTTGTACAAAAGGTTTTCCTAGTTTCCTAGATAATATAAAGGTTATAGCACTTCCTATTATTGCTCCTAGAATAGATAAAGCAAAGCCTATCCAAGGACCAAAAATATACCCTGCAGCTACTTGAACTATTTCTCCAGGTATTATAAATATTACTATTTGAAGTATCTGCATACCTAAAAATGCTAACCATGAATAAGGTCCATAGCCTAATATTCTTTCTTTCATCTTTTTTATATCGGTAAATATATATACATAGTCACCAAGATATTTATAAAATACGGCTATCAATACTATCACAGAAATAGCTGTTATAATATGATATTTATACTTTCTCAATTTTTCTTTCATAATCACATATCCTCATAAATTAAGTATATTACACATTGATGTAACACTTTAAAATTAAACTTATATTTTAAGTCCAATTTTATAAATATACCCCAATGTTACCTTATATAGTTCTACATATTCCTACAATTTTCGTTTATCAGAACTATCAACTTCTAATACTTTTTCATTAAAAGCCCGTATCTATAGTATAATATACGAAATATATCTATACACTAGATATTTTCTTAGTATTACCTTAATTTTTTATTAATATTTGATATAAAGGAGTACATTACGAAAACTTAAATTATGCACATTTAAAACTATAAATTCTGACTTTTCCACAGGTATAAATTAAGTTTTTGTAGATAAGTCATTTATTTAGTTTTACAAAATATGTGATTTTTCTATATTCCACATTATTATAACATCTATCTCACTATCTTCATACAATAATTGTCATATTTTTAATTCTTTCGCATTTAAAATATTAATCTTGCTTAATATTATCGGTTTATTAATCTCTAAGAATTATCTAGACTAAGAATTCAGATAATATAATTATATTGTGATTAAAGATGTACCAGTTCAATTCAAAATCTATTTTCAAAACTCCTCTGACTTTAGTAGAAGAGTTTGAAAATATAAATTTTATTAAGAAGTGGTACATCCATAATTTCGACTAATTTCTTAAATATAATAAAAACTTTTAATTTGTGGGTGATATTATGTACAACGAGAAATATATTTGCGATTTATGCGGAAGGGAAGTTTCAAAAGTAACAGTTCATCATTTAATTCCAAGAGAAGAGGGCGGCAAAGATTTAGCTACTGCATTGCTATGCATCCCTTGTCACAAACAAATTCACGCACTTTATTCTAACAAAGAGTTGTCAGTAAAACTTTATACTATAGCAAGACTCAAAAATGATGCTAAGATAATAAAGTACCTTAAATTTATAACAAAGCATCCTGGTGATTCTCACATTTCAGTAAAAAAATCTAAAAATGTGAGAAAAAAATAGGCAACAAGATAATAAAAGTTATTTAACTTAAATACTATCTTGTTGCCTACTTACGATGGTTTATATTGTCTTTAGTTTATACAAATCTAGTATGCCTCTACCGCCCTTATCTTATCCACATTAGACCTTTATATTGTTTTCCCTAGCATAGTAAAAGAAATACTGCTGAGCAAAACCTGAAAGCTCACCAAACTTATCTCTTCCAAAAATTCTTATCTTATTAAGCGATACATCAGGAGCCAAGTAGAAATGAGCCATAGCTCTTTTCACCCATACATCCACTGGAAAAGCTGAGTATTTTTTCATTGAAAATAACATTACACAATCAGCTACTTTCGCACCAACACCTTTAAAATTTTGAAGAGCTTCATGACACTGATCATCATCTAGTTCTGAAATCATTTTTAAATCATATTTAAGTAATTCTTTTTCTTCATCAGTCATTGTTTCTATAGCCTTTTTACTACTTAAAAGCTCATTACAACTTTTTACCTTTTCTACAGAATCATAAATATACTTACTTCTAAAAGACGCTCCTGTAGTGTTTATTTCCTCTAAGGATGCCTTTGAAAACTGCTCTATTGTAGGGAAAGCATAATAAGTCTTTCCTTTATATTCAATGGCAGAGCCCCACTTCTCACTTATTTTATTTATTGTCTTGCTGATTACTGGTATAGAATTTCTTGCAGATATTATAAAACTTATAAGTATTTCAAAAGGATCTTGCTTTAATATTCTTATACCATATCCAAAATCCACTGCTTTTTCTAATAAAGGATCTCCTGAAAACTTTTCCTTTATAGCTGTATAATCTCTTTCTAAATCAAAATATTCCATCCATATGTTATTAAAATCATCTCTATTCGCATTATGTATTATTATATCTTTTCCGCTTTCTTCTACCTCTATTACTCTCTCATGAGCTACCCCTATGTAAGTGCCACCTTCTTGCCTTATCCATCTAAAGCATTGACCACATTCAAAAACCTGCTTTATATTGAAGTTTTCTACATCTTTTAGAATTACTTTATCATCATAGTATTCCACATCTCTATAATCCATTTTTATCACCTTTTCCTACTCGTCTATAAGTTGTTATTTCCTTTAACAAGCATTATCACAACTTACATATTTTACTTAAATATAATTATACTTTTATATTTAGTTTTTTACAATTACTTAAGTAAAATCTTTACCACCAAATACAAATTTTCATTTAATAATTAAAATTATTTATAGCAAAAGCTTTTTATAATACTTTAATTACTTAAGAAATCCACTAAATGTCCAAAAAATTAGTCCATGCTATTTTCTATATAAAAACCTTCGTTCCATGGAAACTACAAACGAATAGTTTCTCCATCTCTTCTTTTGTTATTTTTCTTGGATTAGAGCCCGTGCATGCATCTTCCACTGCATTCTCTGCTATACGTTCTAGGTTACTATTAAATGTTTCTTCTTTAACTCCGTATTCCTTTAAACTATTAGGTATTCCAAGCTTTTCATTAAAAGATCTTATAAGCTCTCTAAGTGCTTCTACTAATTCATCATCAGTTTCTCCTTGAAGCTTTAACCTTTTACTTATATCTGCATATCTTTCTAAACAAGTCTTTTTATTAAAATCTATGACATATGGTAAATATATTGCATTAGCACAACCATGTGGAATATTAAATATCGCACCAGTCTTATGAGCCATACTATGGGTTATACCAAGTAATGCATTACTAAAGGCCATTCCAGCCAAACACTGAGCATAATGCATCTTCTCTCTAGCTTCTTTATCTCCTTGATATGAGATTAATAAATTATCTCTAACCATTTCAATGGACTGCAATGCTAGTGGGTCTGTAAAACAGGTATGCTGTGACGCAACATAAGCCTCTATACCATGAGTTAATGCATCCATTCCAGTATGTGCTGTAAGTTTAGCAGGCATTGTTTCTGCAAGCTCTGAGTCCACTATAGCCACATCTGGTGTTATATCATAATCAGCTAGAGGATATTTTATTTTAGTTTTATAATCTGTTATAACTGTAAATGCTGTTACTTCAGTTGCCGTTCCAGAGGTAGAAGGGATAGCTACAAATTTAGCTTTGTTCCTAAGCTTAGGTATAGAAAAAGGCTTCTTTATATTTTCAAATTTTTCATCTGGATATTCATAAAAAACCCACATTGCCTTAGCTGCATCTATAGCTGACCCTCCTCCAATTGCTACTATCCAATCCGGTTTATATTCAAGCATCTTCTTAGAGCCTTCAATTACTGTCTCAACTGATGGATCTGGTTCAACACCTTCTATTAAGTTAACCTCAATGTTGGCCTCTTTTAGATAACTTATAGCCTTATCCAGAAAGCCAAACTTCCTCATAGACCCTCCACCCGTAACTATGACTGCCCTCTTTCCTTCTAATTCCTTTAATTGCTCTATAGTTCCTTTTCCATAGTATATATCTCTAGGTAAAGTAAATCTGCCCATTAAAGTGCCTCCTAATTCTATCTATAATAATTGTACAAGACTATTAATGATGTACCAATTAAATTACAATCTCGCTTTTTTAACTTCTATGTATTTATAAAATAGATTTCCGCTCGAAGTTGTACATCTATATAATGTCTTTAGGATATTATTAGTAATAAGTGTTAATTTTATTTACGTTAATATATAAAATCATTTAGCTAACTTATACGTTCTATTTAATTCGCTTCATCAATTAATCATATAGAATATCATTACTTCAATATTTTTATAAATAAAACTTATTAGAACTTACATATATTTACAAATCACTTAGTGATAAAATTTATATTTTAAAATTATCTCATTAGGCATAAAAGGAGTTTTAAAAATAGATTTAGTATTAAAGCTAAGCTTTTTATAACCACAGTAATAAACCAAAACTTATTCTACTGCAAGAATTTCTTAATTTATCTTTTGAAAAAGCTTCTGGTCAAAAAGACTCACTGAAGAAGATAGCTTCAATCAGTTTTTCTATCATGATTGTATTTATTAAATAAATGTTGGTAATGATTAAAAAATTAATATACGGCAAGTATTAAGAGGATAGCTTAATTATTAATTTTTCTTAGAGAGGTGTTCCTTTTGATACAGCACGATGTTGAATTGAAAAAATTTGATCTGCATACTAATGATGTTCTAAAAAGAGATTTTTATAAAGATAGAATTGTAGATGTTTGTCCAATTTGTGAATCAACTTGGTATATTAAATATGGTTTTTATAACGGAATTCAAAGATATAAATGTAAGGTTTGTCAAAAAACTTTTTCACGTACTACTAATTCATTGTGGAGCTATTCAAAAAAGAATACTAGAACCTGGATGGAGTTTACTGAATTAATGACTGAAAATAAAACTTTGGAATTTTGCGCAGAGAAACTAAATATAAGCATTGGCACAGCTTTTTATTGGAGACATAAAATACTTCAAGCCTTGAGTATAGACTCAATTCCAGATAACTTATCAGGAATTGTACATGTAGGAAAAGTTATTATAAAAGAAAACTTTAAAGGGTGTAGAGATGCAGAAATAATTGCTTCATCTACCCCAAGAGAAAACATTTGGGTTATTGGTGCAAAAGGACAAGAAGACTCTATGTTTATAAAACCAATATTTAAGCATCAATGGGATCGAAGAGCTTTTAATGAAAAAGTCTATTCTAAAATAGAAAAAAATTCATACATTGCTCCATACGGGGACAGATATATAAATTCAGTAGCGACGAGACATAATAGGAAAAAATCAATTAAGGTAGAGACTGAGTATAGGATAAGATATCTTTGGCCAAATTTGAAAAAGTGGCTATCAATCTTTCATGGAGTGGCCTCAAAGTATCTCCAAAGATACATTAGTTTTTTCATAATTATGAATTTAGATAAGGTACTCGACTATATGGATTTAATATATGATAGATTATTTGAAGGAAACAGATTTATAAAAACTGATGAAATAAGAATTACAAATTCACCTTTTTAAAGAACTTATAAGTTAATATAACTCTAAATACTACATGATATTTATATTGATAATTTAGTTTTTTATTAGATTATCATTTAACATACTTAGAAATAGCTCCCAGATACTACTTCGAATTAATAAGACTATTAATGGTTAATGAAACTCTAAAAACATTAACAAGGTTATGGAGTGGTCAATATTATTTTGGAGAAATTACTAAGCCAGTAAGACAACTAATGTTACTCAAAAGTAATTGCAAAATGATATAGTTTTGTCCGAAGTCTGTTTTTAATACCGTGCTAATTTTAAAGAACTATCTTTAAAGTGTAAAGTTGATTATATGGTTGTCCATCTACATATATAAATATTTAACAACATTTAATTAACAAATAGTTGTATATAGAAAAAGTAGACTATTACCATATAGCAGAGGAAAATATTAGCTTCTATATTATCAAAACATACGAATTATTAGATTAAGATGTACTGTTAGAGCATAGTGAGTTTACAGTTTTAGCTATTAAATATGACAAACTCATATTAATTCTTTGCGTAAGCTCGTTAAGAACGAACAACTCTAAGACTAAGAGTATTAGTTTAATTATAGAGTAGTTCATCTAAAGAGCATCGGATGCATAATCAATTAATTTCTCATCGATATTTAAACACAAAAAACACAGTCCTATTAAGGACTGTGTTCAAAATTCATTTTATGAATTATTATTTTGCGTAGTTGTGGAATCCTCTACCTGACTTTCTTCCTAACCAACCAGCTCTAACATACTTTCTTAGTAAGCTATGAGCTCTGTACTTAGTATCTCCAGTTTCATTGTAAAGAACATCCATGATAGCTAGACATACGTCTAATCCTATAAGATCTCCTAAAGCTAGAGGTCCCATTGGGTGGTTTGCACCTAACATCATTGACTTATCTATATCAACTGCTGAAGCTATGTCTTCTGCAAGTATTCCTACAGCTTCGTTGATCATTGGTATAAGTATTCTGTTAACTACGAAACCAGGTGCTTCAGCAACTTCTACTGGTTCCTTGCCTATAGCTATTGAAACTTCTTTAACTGCATCAAAAGCTTCTTGTGATGTAGCCATTCCTCTGATTATTTCAACTAGCTTCATTACTGGAGCTGGGTTGAAGAAATGCATTCCTATAACTTTATCAGGTCTTCCAGTTGCAGCAGCAACTTCAGTTATTGATAAAGATGAAGTGTTTGAAGCTAATATAGTTTCTGGCTTACATATCTTATCTAATTCAGCAAATATTTGCTTCTTTATAGCCATGTTTTCTACTGCAGCTTCTATAACTAGATCACAGTCAGCAGCTAAGTTCATATCAGTAGTTCCTGATATTCTTGAAAGTATTTCTTCTCTAACTTCTTCAGTCATCTTTCCTTTAGCAACTAATTTGCTTAAACCATTGCTGATTCCAGTTATTCCTTTATCAACAAATTCTTCCTTTATATCTCTAACTATAACTTCATATCCTTTTTGAGCGAAAGCTTGAACTATACCAGCTCCCATTGTACCAGCACCAAGAACAAATATCTTTTCCATGGGTATACCTCCTAAGATTTATATATTTAGTCCTACCTTTTTAGGTAGGACTTATAATTATATTCAAGAATTATGTTTAACTAATTGAATAATTTTATGCTTCTTCTTTTCTAGCTTTAGCTTTAGCAATAAGTTCTGGAATAACTTTGTTTAAGTCTCCAACTATAGCATAGTCAGCCATCTTCATGATAGGAGCAGTAGCATCCTTATTGATTGCTATGATCATATCAGAATCTTGCATACCAGCTGTATGTTGGATAGCTCCTGATATACCACAAGCTATATATATTGTTGGCTTAACAGTCTTACCAGTTTGACCTACTTGGTAAGCAGCTTCAAGCCATCCAGCTTCAGTAGCAGCTCTTGAACCAGCAACTGTTCCACCTAAAGCATCTGCTAAATCTTTTAGAAGCGCGAAGTTTTCTTTGTTTCCAACTCCTCTACCACCTGAAACGATGATGTTTGCTTCACTTATATCAACTATATCTTTAGCTTCTTTAACTACTTTAACAACCTTAGTTCTAACATCAGCATCAGTTAAGCTAATCTTAACTTCTTCAACTACTGCTTTGTTTTCAGTGTCTATCTTTGAGAATACACCTGGTCTTACAGTAGCCATTTGTGGTCTGTGATCAGTACAAGCGATAGTAGCCATTAGGTTACCACCAAATGCTGGTCTTGTAGCAAGAAGGTATTTTCCTTCTGCATCTATATCAAGTGATGTACAGTCAGCTGTTAAACCAGTTGTAAGTCTAGCTGCAACTCTAGGACCTAAATCTCTTCCTATGAATGTTGCTCCTATAAATAGTATTTCTGGCTTTCTTTCTGTAGCAAGGTCACAGATAACCTTAGTGTATCCATCAGTTGTGTAGTTTTCTAATAATTCATTTTCTACAACTAAAACTTCATCAGCTCCGTGAGCTCCTAGTGTTTCAGCTAATCCTTTAACGTTGTTTCCTATTAATAAAGCTGTTAGCTTAACTCCTAGCTTATCAGCAATTGTTCTTCCTTCTCCTAAAAGTTCTAATGAAACTTTTTGAAGTTCGCCGTTTCTTTGTTCAGCGAATACCCATACGCCTTTAAAATCTGCTATATTCATAATATTTTACCTCCCAAATCTTAGATGTAGTGTTTTTCGATCAATTTTCTTAATACGTACTCTGCTGCTTCGTTTGCTGGTAATTGAACTAATTCTCCAGCTCCCTTAGTTTCCTTAGTCATTGATTTTTTAACTTTTGTTGGAGAACCTTTTAGTCCTAATACACTCTTATCTACATCTATATCGTCTGCTGACCATATTTGAATTTCTTTACCAGCAGTTTCGAAGATTAAACCTACGTTCATATATCTTGGTTCGTTTAATTCTTTAATTGCTGTTAAAAGCACTGGTGTTTGAACCTTTATTAATTCATAACCATCTTCTAATGCTCTGTTAACTAAAAGACCGTCTTCTTCAACAGTAACACCTTGAACATAAGTTACTTGAGGTATATTTAAATGTTCAGCTATTTCTGGTCCTACTTGTGCAGTATCTCCATCGATAGCCTGTCTTCCAGCAAATATTATATCATAATCTAATTTTCTTATAGCTCCTGCTAAAGCGTTTGAAGTTGCAAGAGTATCAGCTCCAGCAAATGCTCTATCAGTTATTAGTATAGCTTCATCAGCACCCATACATAATGCTTCTCTTAAAGCTGTTTGTGCTTGAGGAGGTCCCATACTTACTATAGTTATATGAGCACCTTTTTCTTCTTTTATTCTTAAAGCTGCTTCTAAAGCATGCTTATCTTCTGGGTTTATGATTGAAGGAACACCTTCTCTTATAAGAGTTCCAGTCTTTGGATCTATTTTAACAGCTGTAGTATCTGGTACTTGCTTTAAACAAACTACTATTTTCATCTTTTTCTGTCCTCCCTAAAACTATTTTAAAATGTTTGCTGATATAACCATCTTTTGAACTTCTGAAGTTCCTTCGTAAAGTTCAGTTATCTTAGCATCTCTCATTAATCTTTCAACTGGGTATTCTTTAGTATATCCGTATCCACCGAATATTTGAACAGCCTTAGTTGTTACTTCCATAGCTACTTCTGCAGCAAATAGTTTAGCTCTAGCAGCATCTACTGTATAAGGAAGTTTATTTTGCTTAAGCCATGCAGCTCTATATACTAAGTATCTAGCAGCTTCAACCTTAACATCCATTTCAGCTATATACCATTGTAAACCTTGGAATGCAGCAAGTGGTCTTCCGAATTGCTTTCTTTCCATCATGTAATTCTTAGCTTCTTCTAATGCACCACCAGCAAGTCCTAATGCTTGAGCAGCTATACCTATTCTTCCTCCATCAAGAGTCTTCATAGCTATACCAAATCCCTTACCTTCTTGACCTAGTAAGTTTTCCTTTGGAACTACACAGTTTTGCATTACAAGTTCAGTTGTTGATGAAGCTCTGATACCCATCTTGTTTTCAACTTTACCTATTGAGAATCCTGGGAATGATTTTTCAACTATGAAAGCTGATATTCCTTTTGTTCCCTTGCTCTTGTCTGTCATAGCAAATATTATGAAAGTTTCAGCAACTCCACCATTTGTTATGAATATCTTAGATCCGTTAAGGATGTAGTTATCTCCATCTAATACTGCAACTGTTTGTTGTCCAGCAGCATCTGTTCCAGCACCTGGTTCAGTTAATCCGAATGCACCTAATTTTCTTCCACTAGCAAGATCTGGTAGGTACTTTTGTTTTTGAGCTTCAGTACCAAATTCATTAACTACTGATCCACAAAGTGATGTATGAGCTGATACTATAACACCGTGAGTACCACAAACTTTTGATAATTCTTCAACTGTTAGGATGTATGATAAAACATCTCCGCCAGCACCTTCATATTTCTTATCAAAAGGAATTCCTAGCATACCTAAAGCAGCCATTTTCTTCGCATTTTCCATTGGGAATTCTTCAGTCTCGTCAATTTCACCTGCTATTGGCTTAACTTCATTTTGAGCAAAATCTCTAACCATTTGTCTTACTAATTCTTGTTCTCTTGTTAATTGGAAATCCATTTATTTATTCCCTCCTGCTATTTATTTAAGTATAGAGCAACTATTAATTACTCTTTTATATATGTTCATTTTTCACGGAGCAATTTTACTTGCTCCGTCTAGTATTTACTAATATTTTTAAATTTAAATATGAATTAAAGAAATTTTCAAAAAGTCATAAATTTAATTATTGGTTTTTGAAGTTCTTTTCTCTTCTTTCAACGAATGCAGTCATACCTTCTTTTTGATCTTCAGTTGCAAAACACTTACCAAAGTCTTCTGCTTCTATAACTATAGCTTCATCAATGCTTACTTGCATTCCTCTATCTATAGCATCTTTACATAACTTAACAGCGATTGGAGCGTTTTGAGCTATCTTGTTTGCAAGAGCTTTAGCTTCATCCATTAAGCTTTCTAGAGCTACAACTTTATTAACTAGACCTATTCTTAATGCTTCTTCTGCATTAATTATGTCTCCAGTATATATTAATTCTTTTGCTTTACCAAGTCCAACTATTCTAGGAAGTCTTTGTGTTCCACCAAATCCTGGAGTTATTCCAAGTCCACTCTCTGGTTGAGCGAATTTTGCTTTTACCGAAGCTATTCTTATGTCACATGCCATAGCAAGTTCACAGCCTCCGCCTAATGCAAAACCTGAAATTGCTGCAATAACTGGTTTGTCCAGTACTTCTAACCTTCTGAAAACTTTATTTCCTAAAGCTCCGAATTCTCTACCTTGCTCTTCATTTAAGTCTTTCATTTCAGATATATCAGCACCAGCTACAAATGATTTTTCGCCAGCTCCTGTTAATATAACAGCGTAAACTTCCTTGTCTTTTTCAAGCTCTGATACAACTGTGTCTATGTCCTTTAATGTCTCTGAGTTAAGTGCGTTTAAAGCCTTTGGTCTGTTTATTGTCACAATAGCAATATTTCCTTCTTTTTCAAGGATAACATTTTTTAATTCCATTGTTTTGGCCTCCTTAAAGTAGTTATATTCTTAACAAAGCATATAAGTTTTATTTGCATAATCTTATATTACAATAAAAAGCTTACTAAATTTGTTAATTTTTTTCGACGCTTGTTAATATTATAACAAGCACAGACAAAAAAATAATTGAAGCTCGTAAACTTCAATTATGATTATACTTGTTTAAGAATATATTTGCAATATATTTTGTGTCTTTTTTAACAATTTTTAAACTAGTATTTGTATTTATTATTTAATTTTGGGACTCATTAATTAAATATGCCAAAGTTAGTAAACTTTCACTTAAGTGAACATTTTCTACAATTACATCTTTAGGAGCTACTAAATCTATAGGCGCAAAGTTCCATATACCCTTTACTCCATTTTCCACTAGTTCGTCACAAACCTTTTGAGCATTGTTGTCAGGAACACAAAGAATAGCTATATCAACGTGATTTTCTTTTAGAAAATCTTTAATTCCGTCTATATCTTTTATTTCTACGTCTTTTATTCTAATGCCTGTCAATCTTGGATTTGCATCAAACATTCCAAGAAGATTGAACCCTAGTTTTTCAAATTGAGTGTAGTTTGCAAGCGCTTGACCTATATTACCAGCACCAATTATTATAGTATTGTAATCTCTCTGAAGGCCAAGAATAGCAATTATTTGATTGTACAAATCTCTTACATTATAACCATAGCCTTGTTGACCAAAATCACCAAAGCAGTTTAAATCTTGTCTTATCTGCGATGCTGTAAATCCTATCTTCTCACTTAATTCTTTAGATGAAATTCTATCAACATCATTTTTTAATAATTCTAATAGATATCTATGATATTTTGGTAGTCTCTTTATGACAGCCATAGATATATTTTTCTTCTTTTCCATTTATGTCACCTCTTCTTAAATTAACAAATAAGTTATTAAATTCTATAAGATCGCTAAAAAACTTAGCCGTATATTTTTTGTACACCTGCTTTTCTGAAATTTGTTCATCTGTCAGGCTAATAAATTCTATTATTTCATTTTCAATTTACCCACAAATTAAAAACTTTTAATTAGCTAAAGAGTAATAAAATCCACTATACTACTCTATTCCTTATATATATTACCACATTTAACTTAAACTTATCTATATATTAGTTATAAAATTGTTTTAATATGAAATTGTTTTTATATAAAATCATATTAATACTCTATGCTAGTAATTTATCTGAATATTATCATTTATTCAACAAAAAATATTTATTATTTAAGAATATCTTATGTTAAATATTGATTATTTTACCATATAAATTTATAATAACTACAAATAATATAAATAGTCTACTATATAAACATATTTAGGAGGAAGATAAAAAATGTTAAGCGAAAGATTAATTGAGGCTTTAAATGAACAAATAAATTATGAGTTTTATTCATCTTATACTTATCTCGCAATGGCTGCCTTTGCCCAATCAGAGGATTTAGATGGTTTTGCAAATTTCTTTAGAGTTCAGGCTCAAGAAGAGCTCTTCCATGCTATGAAATTTTATGATTATGTATATCAAAAAAATGGTGACGTAACCCTTGAAGCAATACATAAACCACAACTAAAATTTGAAAATATGATTGATGTTTTCGAAAGAGGCTATGAGCATGAGCAAGAAGTTACGAGAAGAATATATAATCTTGCTGATATAGCAAATGAAGAAAAAGAACATTCTACTATATCCCTATTAAAATGGTTTATAGATGAACAAGTAGAAGAAGAAGATAATTTCAATAAGATAATTAAAAAACTTAGAAGAGCAGAATCAAATCCTGCAGCTCTTTATATGCTAGATGACGAATTAGCGCAAAGAGTTTATGTTGCCCCTGCAACAGGTGCATCTGCTCAATAAAAAAGTCGCTGAAGCGACTTTCTTCAGTGAGTTTTTTTTCGCATCTGCCTTTCCGAATGTAAATGAGGAAAATTTGGCAGGCGAATAAGTTTTATTTTTTACTGTATAGCCATAGAAATCTTACAAAATCATTTAAATATCTAGGTTTAACTAGCTTTTAAAGCTTACAACTTCCTATACAGTAAAAATATTTATTCTTAAACATACTTTAAAACTAAAAGCAGCTGATCTAAATTTAGTTTCAGCTGCTTCTATTATATGTAGATGGCTAGGCTAACTCTATAATTAAACTTATATATTTAAAAATTCTGCTAATAACTCAGCAGAATTTTTAAATATAGTTTTAACCTTAGAGTTATCTCCCCTTAAAATATATCCATTACTTACACTGTTAAAAATATAACTGTTAAAATTGTGTTAAGATACTATCAATCTTTATTTGTATACTATAACGAATTTTTTAATATATATGTAAATGCTCAAGTAATATGCTAGTACCTATTACTACTAGTATTACTCCTCCAAATAACTCTGCCTTGGACTTTAGTAGCTCTCCAAACTTCTTTCCTATATACACTGCAATAAAACAAAACACAAAAGTTGTAAATGCTATTATTAAGACAGATTCTAGGATATTAACCTTTAAAAAAGCAAATCCTATTCCAACAGCTAATGCATCAATACTTGTTGCAATTGCGAGCAGTACGAATTCTTTGTTACTAGTTGTAGCTGATTGTTCTTTTTCTTCATCTTCCTCATCTCTTATAACATCTAGAATCATTTTCCCACCAATTATTGAAAGTAAGGCAAATGCAATCCAATGATCGAACTTCTCTATGTACTGTGTAAAATTTATTCCTAGTATCCATCCCAAAAGAGGCATAGCCCCCTGGAACCCTCCAAAATATAGTGCTGCCTTTAAGGCTATATTTTTTTTATCTTTGTTTGTTGCTTTTATTCCTAGAGTAAGAGATACAGCAAAAGCATCCATTGATAAAGCTAGTCCAGTTAGAAAAATTGATAATACGTTCATATGTCCCCCTAAATTAATTAGTCTTTAATGGAAATCTTATTCATAGGTTATTAAGACTTTAATATATAAAAATAAAAATTCCGTAAAAATATGGAAAATTCTATTTCTACTTTAATTCTTAGAACAATTCATTTAGATTTATAGATATGATTTTTCTTTTTTATTCTTTAACAACATTACGTTTTGAGCTTTTTACACATACTTATTCATAGATGTAATTGAATTATAATTTCCTAAAGAATAAAAGGAAAATGAGACTTATGTATAACGCAACCCTCGTTATACATAAGTCTCACAATTTAATACAAAGCCAGATGAAAAGCATCAGTACGTTGACTCTGCAACAACATTAAATGTTGTATGCTACTCCCTTATGCCTGAAAGTATTCTCAACGAAGACAATTATATTTAATTATCGCCTTAATGTCAACACGATTTGTAGTTTTTTTTGTTTTTTTGTCAAATAAAAGCCGTAGTAATTTATGGCAAACTCTAAAACTAGTCTAAATCAGTCTTTATCCAGCTCATCATGCCCCTTAATTCTTTTCCAACCTTTTCAATTGGGTGCTCTTTTTCCATTCTTCTCTTAGCGTTAAAGTAAGGTCTATTTACTGCATTTTCAACTAACCAGTTTCTTGCAAAAGTTCCATCTTGTATGTCTTTAAGTACATCTCTCATAGCTTTTCTTGTATCTTCAGTAACTATCTTTGTTCCAGTTACGTAGTCACCATACTCAGCAGTATCACTTATTGAATATCTCATAGTGCTCATTCCGCCTTGATACATTAAATCAACTATTAGCTTCATTTCATGAAGACATTCAAAGTAAGCATTTTCTGGAGAATAACCAGCCTCAACTAAAGTATCAAATCCAGCTTTTATAAGCTCAGTAACACCCCCACAAAGTACAGCTTGCTCTCCAAATAAGTCTGTTTCTGTTTCATCTTTAAAAGTAGTTTCAAGAACACCAGCTCTTGCTCCCCCTATACCTATTGTGTAAGCCAAAGCATAATCCTTTGCTTTTCCTGAATAATCTTGTTGTACAGCTATAAGACATGGAACACCAGAACCTTCAGTATAAGTTCTTCTTACCATATGCCCTGGACCTTTAGGAGCTACCATGAAAACATCAACGAAGGCAGGAGGAACAATTTGTCCATAGTGAATATTGAAACCATGTGCAAACACTAATGCCTTACCTTCTGTTAAAGCTGGTTCTATTTCTTCCTTATATAGTTTTGCTTGTTTTTCATCAGGAACTAATATCATAATTATATCGCAGTTTTCTGTAGCTTCTTTAACAGTAGCTACTTTAAGTCCTGCTGCTTGAGCCTTTTCAAAGGACTTACTTCCATTATATAATCCTACAGTAACATCTACTCCACTTTCATGTAAGTTAAGTGCATGAGCATGTCCTTGACTTCCATATCCAATTACAGCAACCTTTTTGCCTTTTAATAAACTTAAATCTCCATCTTTTTCATAATACATTTTTACCATTCTATTCCCCATCCTTTTCTATTTTTTCTATCATTTTATTTACTGCATTTATTAATGCATTTATGCTTGCTTCAATAATATCGCCTGAGAGCGCCTTACCTACAAATATATTGTTAGCCTCTTCAATCTTTACAGTAACTTCTCCCAGTGCATCTTCCCCATCACTAACTGATTGTATAGTATAATCTTTAAGCTTTATTGGTATATTAATAGCCCTCTCAACTGCTTTAAATGCTGAAGCGACAGTACCATCTCCCACTGAACTTTCTCTCAAAATTTCCCCATTAAACTCAATTTCCACAGTAGTTGTAGGTATACTTCTATTACCTCCAAGAGTCTGGAAGGAAACTAACTTATAGGTTTCTTCAGCTATATTGGCATTGTTATTTATAATTGCCTCTATATCCTTCCAAGTAATATTCTTCTTTCTATCTGTAAGCTTTTTAAATTTGTCAAAAGCATCGTTTATAGCCTCTTCATCCATCTCAATGCCATTTTCTTTTAAATAGCTTGAGAAAGCATGTCTACCTGAATGTTTACCAAGAACTATATTGTTATTTTGAACCTTTCCTATGGATTCAGGGGTGATTATCTCATAGGTTGACTTTTCCTTTAAAACCCCATCTTGATGTATTCCAGATTCATGAGCAAAAGCATTTTCACCTACGATGGCCTTGTTAGGCTGAACTACAATCCCAGTTAAGGAAGAAACAAGTTTACTGCTTCTCCATATTCCATTGATCTTTATTCCTGTTTCCATGTCTAAGTAATTTTTTCTTGTTTCAATAGCCATAACTATTTCTTCAAGCGATGCATTTCCTGCTCTTTCACCAAGTCCATTTATGGCACATTCCACTTGAGTTGCGCCATTCATGATACCACTTAAGGAATTAGCCACGGCCATTCCTAAATCATCATGACAGTGAACTGATACATCTATGTTTTCTATACCTTTAACATTCTCAACTATATGCTTAATGAAACTTCCATAGTCATTTGGCAATGCATACCCAACGGTATCAGGTATATTTATAACCTTAGCTCCTGCTTTTATGACCTCAGTAAAAAGCCTAATTAGATATTCAGGATTACTTCTATAAGCATCCTCAGCTGAAAACTCAACATCAGAACATAAGCTTGAAGCATACTTAACCATACTCACAGCTCTTTCTAAAACTTGATCTTCAGTCATATTAAGCTTATATTTTAGGTGAATTGGCGAAGTCGCAATAAAAGTGTGTATTCTTGGACTTTCTGCATCCCTTATTGCCTCATAGGCTCTATCAATATCTCCTTTAGTTGCTCTCGCAAGAGCTGCCACCGTAGAATTTTTGATAGTTTTAGCTATAGAAGCAACACTTTCAAAATCCCCAATGGAGGCTGTAGGAAATCCAGCTTCTATTACATCAACACCTAGAGCTTCTAGATTTTTTGCTATAATCAGTTTTTCTTTTAGATTTAAATTTACCCCTGGCGTCTGCTCCCCATCTCTTAGAGTAGTATCAAAAATCTTGATTCTCTTCACTATTCCACCCCCTATTTTATTTTTTGTTTAGGTATTGTACTGAAATTAATATGCTCCTACCTCCGATACTTTAATGATCTTCGCAAAGAATTAATCATATAGTATCTCCTGTAGGAACATATTAATTTCAAAATACTCACAAACAAAGTACTATTGCTATCTGCATCCTACGCTTCAGATATTATGTCATCTATAGGTGCTCCTGGAGCAACCATAGGAAATACCTTTTTATCTATATTAATTACATAATCTATAACTACAGGAACTTCTGAGTTAAAGGATTTCTCTAAAACCTCATTAAGCTGTGAAGGTTCGGTTACTCTAAAACCTTTTGCTCCATAAGCTTCTGCAAGCTTAACATAGTCTGTTCCTCTGTTAAGTGTTGTATATGAGTATCTGCTTTCATAGAAGAAGTTTTGCCACTGTCTAACCATTCCAAGGCAGCCGTTGTTTAATATAATTATTACCACCGGTACTCTATTGCTAACTGCTGTTGCAAGTTCTATAGCGTTCATAGAAAAACTGCCATCACCAGCTATATTTACAACCTTCTTATGTGGTAGACCTAGCTGTGCCCCAATTGAAGCTCCAAGGCCATATCCCATAGTACCAAGTCCTCCTGAGGTTATAAGGGTTCTTGGTGTTAAAAAAGTATAATGAAGTGCAGCCCACATCTGATGCTGACCTACTTCGGTAGTCATAACAAGCTCTTCTCCAAAGTTATTATATAAACTGCTAAATAGTAGTTCCGGCGTTAAGTTATCATTATCTTCTTTATGAGCTTTTAGAGCTTTGTACTCCCTCATAAGCTCTAGCCATTGATCATTTCTTTTTTCATCTATAAAATCAATGAGCTTTTCCAAAGTATATTTAACATCTCCAACAATATTTGCATCTGTTTTAATATTCTTATCTAACTCTGCTGGGTCAATATCTATCTGTATAATTTTCGCATTTTTTATATGATCTCTGCTTCCTACAACTCTATCAGAAAATCTAGTTCCTATTGCAATTATCAAATCAGCTTTAGTTGCCAAAAGATTTGAAGCTTTAGTGCCATGCATTCCGATCATACCGGTATAAAGTTCATGATCTCCTGGAAAAGCTCCCATTGCCATTAAAGAAGTTGTTACTGGTGCATTTATCTTCAAAGCTAATTCTTTTAATATCTCTGTAGCTCCTGAACTTATAACCCCACCACCAGCAAATATCAAAGGTTTCTTTGCTTTATTTATAAACTCTGCAAAGTTTGCTAAGGCTTTATCTGTTACAAATTTGTACTCTTTCTTAACTTCAATAGGAGCTTTGCTTTCATATTCACATAACTTGGCTGTTATGTCCTTTGGTATATCTATAAGAACTGGTCCTGGTCTACCTTCTTTAGCTATATAAAATGCCTTTCTTATAGTTTCTTGTAACTCCTCTACATCTCTTACTATGAAGTTATGTTTAGTTACTGGCATTGTTATGCCTACAATATCCACTTCCTGAAAGCTATCTCTTCCAAGTAATGGCGTTGTAACATTTCCTGTTATAGCAACCATTGGCACAGAATCCATATAAGCAGTTGCTATACCAGTAACTAAATTTGTGGCACCTGGCCCAGAAGTTGCAAGACATACACCAACCTTGCCAGTAGCTCTTGAGTATCCATCAGCAGCATGAGCAGCACCTTGTTCATGGCATGAAAGCACATGTTTTATCCTATTTTCATTCTTGTAGATAGCATCATATATATTAAGTACAGCTCCACCAGGATATCCGAAGATTATATCTACCCCTTCATCTATTAAAGTATTGATTAATATTTCTGAGCCGTTTATTCTCATAGGATCCTCCTATCTTAGTACTGCCCCAGCACTAGCAGAGCTTACAAGTCTAGCATAACGACTGAGATAGCCTTCTTTTATTTTTGGTTCAGGTAAAACCCACTTCTCTCTTCTTGTCTCTATTTCTTCAGCACTTACCTGAAGTTCTAACTTACCATTTGGTATATCTACTAAAATCTTATCTCCCTCTTCTACTAAAGCGATAAGTCCGCCTTCATAAGCTTCTGGAGATACATGTCCTATAGCAGCTCCACGAGTTGCACCAGAGAATCTTCCATCAGTGATTAATGCAACGCTCTTATCAAGTCCCATTCCAGCAAGTGCTGAGGTTGGAGACAGCATCTCTCTCATTCCAGGACCGCCTTTTGGACCTTCATATCTTATTACAACTACATCACCTTTATTTATCTTTCCACCGAGTATAGCATCTATGGTATCCTCTTCCGAATTGAACACTCTTGCTGGACCCTGATGAATCATCATTTCTTCAACTACTGCAGATCTCTTAACTACAGCTCCGTCTAGTGCTATATTTCCTTTTAGTACAGCTATTCCACCAGTTTTGCTGTATGGATTTTCTGCTGACTTTACAACAGAGTGATCTGCTTCTGAGGCTGCTTCAACTATCTGCCCTTGAGTAAGGCCACTAGCAGTTATACAGCTTAAATCTAATAAATCAAGTTTTGCAAGTTCCTTCATTACAGATTTTATTCCACCTGCCCAGTATAAATCTTCTATGTGATGTCCACCTGCTGGTGCTAGTTTACAAAGATTAGGTGTTATACTACTTATTTCATTTACTTTATCTAAATCGAATTCTACTTTAGCTTCATTAGCTATGGCCGCTAAGTGAAGTACACTATTAGTTGAACATCCTAAGGCCATATCTACAGTTAAAGCATTTCTTATACTTCTTTCATTTACAATATCTCTAGGCTTTATATCAGCTTTAACTAAGTCTAATATCTTCATGCCTGCATGCTTTGCTAGCCTCAATCTTTCTGAATAAACAGCTGGTATTGTCCCATTACCAGGAAGAGCTAAACCAAGTACTTCACTTAAGCAATTCATTGAATTTGCTGTATACATTCCTGAACATGAGCCACAAGTTGGACACGCTTTCTCTTCTAATTCCTTAAGATCACAAGTACTCATCTTTCCACTGCTATGTGCACCGACTGCTTCAAAAACAGTTGAAAGACTTACATCCTTGCCTTTGAACTTCCCAGCAAGCATTGGACCTCCACTTACAACTACTGAAGGTACATTTAGTCTTAGTGCACCCATAATTACACCTGGAACGATTTTGTCACAGTTTGGTATAAGTACTAGACCATCAAAACCATGTGCATTTGTCATACATTCTACGGAGTCAGCTATGAGTTCTCTTGAAGCTAAGGAATATTTCATTCCTATATGACCCATAGCAATACCATCACATACTCCTATAACAGGAAATTCTATTGGAGTTCCCCCTGCAAGAAGCACTCCTTTTTTCACAGCCTCTACCACTTTATCTAGGTGAGTGTGTCCTGGAATTATTTCATTATGTGAAGTTACAATTCCTATTAACGGTCTATCTAGCTCCTCATCAGTAAAGCCTGCTGCTTTAAACAGAGATCTATGAGGAGTTCTTTCTACTCCTTTTTTAACTAAATCACTTCTCATTTCGCTTCCTCCATTGCTTAATTAATTTGTTTTGAAACTTAATTATTTTTTAGCTCTTCAATTACTAAGCTTCCCATTTCCTTTGTACCAACTTTTTTCATACCTTCACTGAATATGTCTCCTGTTCTATAACCAGCTTCAAGCACATTTAGTACAGCCTTTTCGATTGCATCAGCCTCTTCTTGAAGATTAAAGCTGAATCTAAGCATCATTGCTGTAGAAAGAATTGTTGCAAGTGGATTCGCTAGTCCTTTTCCTGCTATATCAGGAGCACTTCCATGTATAGGTTCATACATTCCCATGTTGTTTTCTCCAATACTAGCAGAAGGAAGCATTCCTATAGATCCTGTTATCATCGAAGCTTCATCTGATAATATGTCTCCAAATAAGTTACTAGTTACTATCACATCAAATTGTCTTGGATTTCTAACAATCTGCATAGCTGCATTATCAACATACATGTGATTTACAGTAACTTCCGGATAGTCCTTTGCAACTTCTTCAACAACGGTTCTCCATAGTCTAGAACTTTCTAATATATTAGCTTTGTCTACGCTGGTCAAAAGCTTGTTTCTCTTTAAAGCTATATCAAAAGCTGTTTTTACTATTCTTCTTATTTCAGTTACTGAATACTTTTCGGTATCATAAGCATATTGCTCATTATTTTCTTCAAATCTTCCTCTATCACCGAAGTAGATTCCTCCAGTAAGTTCTCTTACCACTGAAAAATCTATTCCTTCACCAATAACTTCATCTTTTAAAGGTGATGCAGCTCTTAGTGGTGAATAAAGCAGTGCTGGTCTTAGGTTACAGTAAAGTCCTAAACCTCCTCTAAGCCCTAAAAGAGCTTGTTCTGGTCTTTGTTTTGCATTTGGATCATCCCACTTAGGACCACCAACCGCTCCTAAAAGCACAGCATCACTTTTTTTACATTCTTCTAAAGTTTCTTCTGGAAGTGGAGTGCCCTTTTCATCCATAGCACAACCTCCAGCAAGCAAAAATTTATATTCAAATTTATGATTATACTTTTCCCCAACTACCTCTAATATCTTTAAAGCCTCATCTACAACTTCTGGTCCTATTCCGTCACCCTTTATTACAGCCACTTTATATGTCAATTTAAATCCCCCTTTTTACATTCACGCCTATTGCTAAAACCTTTTTCGTTTTTTATTTTCATTTCAATGCACTTAACACTATGCCTTATTCTTTATATAACCTACTAACCCGTTGTTCTTTATTATCTCTTGCATAAACTCAGGGAACGGCTCTGCTTTGTATTCTTCTTGCTTTGTAAGATTTTTAATTACTCCATCATTAAAATCTATCTCTACTTCATCACCTGCATCTATACCTGCTACAGCTTCGTCGCACTCTAAGATTGGTAGTCCTATATTTATAGCATTTCTGTAGAAGATTCTTGCAAAGGTAGAAGCTATAACACAGCTTATTCCACTTTCTCTTATTGCTATAGGTGCATGTTCTCTAGAAGAACCACATCCAAAATTTTTGCTCGCAACCATTATATCTCCTTGGTTTACCTTATTAACAAAGTCCGCATCTATATCTTCCATACAATGAGCTGCAAGTTCCTTAAAGTCTGAAGTATTTAGGTATCTTGCTGGTATTATTACATCTGTATCAACATTATCTCCGTATTTAAAAACTCTTCCTTTTGCTTTCATTTTAGCTACTCCTCCTAAACTAATTCTGGGTCAGTTATTACTCCAGTCAATGCTGAAGCTGCCGCTACTGCTGGACTTGCTAGATAAACTTCTGACTCTACATGTCCCATTCTTCCAACAAAGTTTCTATTTGTAGTGGAAACTGCTCTTTCACCTGCTGCTAGTATTCCCATGTGTCCACCAAGACAAGGTCCACAAGTAGGAGTAGAAACAATTGCTCCAGCTTCAATGAAATCTTTTAATAATCCTTCTTCCATAGCCTGCAAATAAATCTTTTGAGTTCCTGGGAAAACTATAGTTCTTACATACTTAGCAACCTTTTTGCCTCTAAGTATTGAAGCTGCAACTCTTAAATCCTCTAGTCTTCCATTTGTACAAGACCCAATAACCACTTGGTTTATTTTAACTTCACCAGCTTCATCCACTGTCTTTGTATTTTCAGGTAGATGAGGGAAAGCAACTGTTGGTCTTAGAGTAGATAAATCTATCTCATAAACCTCATCATATTCAGCATCTTCATCTGGTTCATAAACTTTATATTCTCTTGTAGAATGTTCTTTCATATACTCAACGGTTTTTTCATCTACTGGGAATATACCATTCTTAGCTCCTGCTTCAATCGCCATGTTTGCCATTGTGAATCTACTATCCATTGAAAGATACTTAAGTCCATCTCCTGTGAATTCCATTGATTTATATAAAGCTCCATCAACACCTATAAGACCTATGATATGAAGAATTACATCCTTACCGCTTATCCACTTAGCCGGTTTATTCTTCAATACAAACTTTAAAGCTGAAGGAACCTTGAACCAACATTCTCCTGTAGCCATTCCTGCTCCCATATCAGTAGAACCTATTCCTGTTGAAAATGCACCTAAGGCTCCATAAGTACAAGTATGTGAATCAGCTCCTATAACCACATCTCCAGCTACAACTAAACCTTTTTCAGGTATTAGAACATGCTCTATTCCCATCTCACCGATATCAAAGAAGTTTGTTATTTCCTTTTGCTGTGCAAATTCTCTTATGAACTTACATTGCTCTGCTGCTTTTATATCTTTATTTGGCGTAAAATGATCTGGTACTATTGCAATTTTATCTTTATCAAAAACTTCTGAATCACCAAGTTTTTTAAATTCCTTTATAGCCACAGGTGAAGTTATATCATTACCTAAAACCAAATCAAGCTTTGCCTGTATAAGTTGTCCCGCCTTTACTGCTTCAAGACCTGCATGGCTTGCTAATATTTTTTGAGTCATCGTCATCCCCATTTTAAAAATACCTCCTAAAAATAAGTTCTTACTTTTCTTTCTATATCTTTTATTAGTTTATATTCTATTGAATCAACTAGAGCTATCCAGCTAGCTTCAATAATATCCTTTGATACTCCAACATTACTCCATTTTTCTACTCCATCAGTAGATTCTATAAGAACTCTAACCTTTGCCCCTGTATTACTCTCTGAATCTAAGACCCTGACCTTATAGTCTACAAGTCGTACGCTTCTTAGCTGAGGGTAAAAAACTTCTAAGGCTTTTCTAAGAGCTTTATCTAACGCATTTACAGGTCCATCCCCTTCAGCTGCAGTTATCTCAGTTTTACCATCAACTGTTATATTTATTAAAGCTGTTGAACTGAAGGTTCCTTTTAAGGAAGGTTGTTCACCTATTATCTTAAAATGATTTAGTTTAAAGAAGGGCTCATACTTACCTATAACCTTTCTCATAACTAGCTCAACAGTTCCTTCTGCTCCCTCAAACTGATAACCATCAAACTCTAACTCCTTTAGCTTATCAGTTATTATTTTTACTTCTTCACTATCCTTTTTTATATTTGGGAAGATCTTTTGAACCTCTTTCCATATGGTACTTTTTCCACTAACCTCTGAAACTAAAAATCTTCTCTTATTCCCTACAAGCTCAGGCTTTATATGTTCATAAGATTTTGGATCCTTAGCTACTGCATCTATATGCATACCACCTTTATGAGCAAAAGCAGAAGCTCCTACATAAGGGGTATCATCACTTAGCGTTATATTGGATATTTCAGAAATGTATCTTGAGATTTTTGTTAGCTTATCTAGACTCTTGCCTGCATTAAGTTCATAGTTATATTTGCAAATCAGTGTGGGTAAAATTGTAGATAAATTAGCATTCCCGCATCTCTCACCTATACCTATGAAAGTTCCTTGTATGTGACTGGCCCCCTCTTCAACTGCCATTACTGAATTCGCCACTGCCATCCCCATATCATTGTGACAATGTATCCCCAAGTTATCTCCTAAAACTTTATTAGTTTTACTTACAATCTTAGATATCTCAGAAGGTAAGGTTCCTCCATTTGTATCACATAAAACTACTACTTCCGCCCCAGCTTCCTTTGCAATCCTTAAAGTCTCTAAAGCATATTCTTCACTACTCTTAAACCCATCAAAAAAATGCTCAGAGTCAAAAAACACTTTTTTTCCTTTATCAACTAAAAACTTTATAGAATCATATATCATAGCTAAGTTTTCTTCTAAGGTAGTTTTTAGTATATCCTTCACTTGAAAGTCCCATGACTTACCAAAAAGTACTATAGTATCTACTCCTGCGTCCAGTAGATCTTTTAAGTTTTTATCATCTTCTGCCTTTGTTCCAGCTCTTCTTGTACTTCCAAAGGCCACAAGCTTTGCATGATTTAGTTTAATATTTTTCATAGACTTAAATAATTCTAAATCCTTTGGATTTGATCCGGGATTTCCTGCTTCAATAAAATCTATGCCTAAATCATCTAAGCATTTACATATCTTGATTTTATCTTCTAGAGAAAATGAAATCCCTTGTCCTTGTGCCCCATCTCTTAAGGTAGAATCTAAGATATAGATTTTTTTATTCAAAATTCACTCCTCCATTTGATATCTATAAGACTTAATTCAAACTCGAACCACTAACTATCATTAATTAAAGCCCCTTATATAAAATCCCCTTTTTACTGCTTATTGCTTATCATTTATTTTTCATTATTTACGTCTCAATATTTTACTGAAAATTCTCACTATAAATAATTTTCTGACACAAAATTCTTAAAGTTCCCCACAAATAGAATCCTTATTGAGATATATTTCCCATGCCTTCAGTAGTAGTTCTAATACACTAATACATATAAATCTTTAACCTACATACTCTTCTTCAAAGTAGTCTCCATAGGAATTAATATCTTTACTTCCTCTTTCAATAGCCGTTAGCCCCGTTCTTACAATTTCCTTTACACCATACTCTTCCATTAGCTTTAATAAAGCAGAGATCTTACTATCATCTCCGGTAAGTTCTATGGTCAAGGTTTCTGTGTCCAAATCAATAACCTTACATCTAAAGATTTTAACAACATCATTTATCGCTGCTCTTTGCGCTGCATCAGCTTTGACCTTTATAAGCACAAGTTCTCTGACAACTGAATTATCAGGTGTGAGTTTTATAACTTTAATAACTTCCTGAAGCTTGTTTAACTGCTTTATGAATTGATCTAAAATTTCTTCTCCTCCCATAAGCGTTATTGTCATTCTTGCAAAGTCCGGATTTTCTGTTTTACCTACAGATAAACTATCAATATTAAAACCTCTTCTCATAAACAATCCTGAAACTCTACTTAGCACTCCAGATGTATTCCTTACCAAAACAGATAATACATGTCTTTCCATCGCAACCTCCCATTATATATCTTATTTTCAATTATTAAGTTATATCTTATAGGTTTTCCCATTAAAAAAGGTTAAAAAAATCCCACTCCAATGATATGAATCATTTAAAGTGGGATATGTTATCTCCGCTTATAAAAAAATATCACCAGGTTCAATCAAACCCTTGCCTATAACGGGGCTTACCGGAAGTTCCTTACTTGCGCCATTGCTTTCAGGTTTCTGCTCAAGAGTGATTGTCACCTAGAAAAAACATCGATTCTCACCTAACCTCGACTCTCTGTGGCTTTTAATAACTAAATGACTGTCTCCGTCAACGCATTTTTTTTAACGGGCATATTATCAAATTGTTTTCTGAATTTATTATTAATTATGATTTTATTTGCCAACTTACAATATGTCAATACTTTTAAAAGTTAAATGGCAATATAATATTTATTTGCATATTATATTGCCATTTTTATAAATGAATAGGTTTTAAAAAGCAATTCAGTTAATTATTTTCAACCTTTAATATTCTCATAGCATTTAGTACTGCGATAAGAGCTACACCAACATCACCAAAAACAGCTTCCCACATATTGGCATATCCAAGAGCTCCAAGTACTAAAATTACAAGCTTTACTCCTAATGCAAATATTATATTTTGCCAAACTATCACATTAGTTCTTTTTGCAATATTTATACCCATTGCTATTTTTGAAGGTTCATCTGTCATTATTACAACGTCAGCAGCTTCAATAGCAGCATCTGAGCCAACTCCACCCATTGCTATTCCGATATCAGCCCTTGCAAGAACCGGTGCATCATTTATTCCATCACCTACAAATACTATAGCGTCTTTTTCTTGCTTAGAACTAAATATACTTTCTAATTTTTCTACTTTATCAGCTGGAAGAAGCTCTGAGTATACCTTTTTTATTGATAATTTCCCTGCTACTGCTTCTGCTACCTTTTTGTTGTCACCAGTTAGCATCACAATATCATCAATTCCAATTTCTCTTAGCTTATCAATAGCTTCTTTAGCGTCCTGTTTTACTTCATCTGCAATCAATATATAACCTGCATATTTTTTATTTACAGCAACATGAATTACCGTTCCTACAACATCTTGAACTTCGGTTTTAATAGAGAAATCCTCCATGAGTTTACCGTTTCCTGCTAAAACCTCTTGTCCATCAAACTTTATCTTTATTCCTCTTCCTGATATTTCTTCAAAGGAATCTATTTTACTTTTATCAATAGTTTTTTCATATTCTCTAACTATAGATACTGCAATTGGATGATTTGAATAGAATTCTGCATAGGCAGCAAATTCAAGCAATTGATCTTTAGTAAAATCATTTCTATTTTCTAAAGCTGAAACCTTAAATACACCTTTTGTTAAAGTACCTGTTTTATCAAAAACTACTGTCTTTACTCTGTTTAATGCTTCAAGATAGTTTCCACCCTTAATTAGTATCCCTTGCTTAGAAGCTGCTCCTATTCCTCCAAAGAAAGTTAAAGGTATCGAAATAACCAAAGCACAAGGACAAGAAACAACTAAAAATACAAGCGCTCTATAAATCCATTGTGAGAAACTATGACTTCCAGTAACTATTGGAGGTATAAATGCTAAAGCTAATGCAGCAAAAACCACTGCTGGTGTGTAATATCTAGCAAATTTAGTTATAAATTTTTCTGTTGGTGCCTTTTTATTTCCTGCATTTTCTACAAGATCTAATATCTTAGCTACAGTTGATTCACCATAAATTTTTGTAACTTTAACTTCTAAAAGACCATTTTTATTTATAGCACCAGAAAGAATGTCATCTCCTAGCTTTACTTCTCTAGGTATTGACTCACCAGTTAATGCTGAGGTATCAATAGATGCTTCTCCTTTTAATATGATTCCATCTAAAGGCACTCTTTCTCCTGCTTTTATTATAATTATCTCTCCAACTTCTATGCTTTCAGGATCAACTTTTTCTTCTCCTGTAGGCAACTTTAAATTTGCATAATCAGGTCTTATGTCCATAAGTCCTTGTATAGATTTTCTTGATCTATCAACAGCCATATCCTGAAAAGCTTCTCCTATTTGATAGAACAGCATAACTGCTACTGCTTCAGGAAACTCTTTTATTGCAAAAGCACCAACAGTTGCAAGCACCATTAGGAAGTTTTCATCAAATATCTCGCCTCTTTTAATATTTTTTAGAGCCGATAAAACTATATCTCCTCCAGCTAACACATAGCTGACTAAGAAAATTCCAAGTTCACCATAAAATCCAAAATCAAATATCATTCCTATAGCGTATAAAACTATAGCAGCTACTATTCTTCCAACTCTAAACTTAGATAACTCTCCACCATGCTCGTGATCATGTCCATGATGTCCATCTTCTTCAGCTTCATGACTATGCTCATGTTCTTCATGTCCATGACTATGTGCTGAATGACTATGAGTGTGTCCCTTTGTTTTATGATCATGTCCATGAGAAGAGGAGTGATTTTGATGATTATTAATAGGTTCTTTATGCTTAAGTTTAGCACTTAGGTTATCTGCCTTATTAATTTCATCATGATGATGCTCTTCACAGCAACCATCATTGCATACTGATATAGTTTTAGCTGGTTTACTAACCTTTGCTTTAGTAGCTTTTCTTACTTTAACATGAGGTTCTTGAGCTATTACTATATCTGTAACCTTTGAGATTATACTTTCTTTTTGGTCTTCATTTACTGTCATAACTAAAGTTCCGTTAGCAAAGTTAACACTTGCTTCCTTCACCTCATCTAATTTATTAATCTTGTCTTCTATCTTAGCTGCGCAATTTGCACAATCCAGTCCATCCAGATAGAGCTTTACTTTTTCCATTTGGTTTATCCCCCTTTGTAGAACTTGTGCTTTTTCATATAAGTTTCAAATACTATATTTTAATAACTATAACTCTTTCAAATATACTGAAGCAGCATCTTTATAGTTATGTTCATTTTAATTTATCTTTCAGTAATATGTTCTAATCCTTGGTTGAAGATATTCTTTACATGCTCATCATCTAAGGAGTAATAAACTACTTTTCCATCTCTTCTAGGCTTAACTAATCTTGCATTTTTTAGTACCCTAAGCTGATGTGAAACCGCTGATTGAGTCATCCTTAATAAAGCGGCTATATCACATACGCACATCTCAGCTTCGAAAAGTGCACAAATTATTTTTATTCTTGTACTATCTCCAAAAACTTTAAAAAGTTCTGATAAATCATACAAAGTCTCTTCTTGTGGTATTTTATTATTTACTTCCCTTATAACATCTTCATGTATTATGGTACAATTACAACTTTCAATTTTTTCATTTATCATATAATCACCTCATAATAGTTTCCAACAAACATATGAGCAATTGTTCATATGTTAATATCATTATATGACTTACTTCAATAATGGTCAATGAAAAATAGTAATTTTTCTATTTTTTATAATACTGTGAATGCGGACCAAATAAGTTGCTTTGCATATGAAGAATACAAAAACTTCTAAAGACCTTCTAATATAACTAACAATAAAAGAGATTTCAAAATAGTTCCCTATACTATTTTGAAATCTCTTTTAAAGATGTAAATACAAATAAAAAATTAAAAATAACTAAAATACTACACTAATCCCATTCACCTATTGGATCTATCATACAATCCCCTCCTCATTACCCTTAATTTAATAATAATAATTTTTACATATTTTGTAAATAGGTGTTCATAAAATTGTATTTTTATGGTAAAATTTCTATTAGCGGCTGTTTTTTCGAATAAAACCACTAATCTGGTCATATATTTCTAACCTAAATATATTCTAAAGGAAGATATAAAATGCGTTTTAAATTATATGATTCTAAAATTGATGAAATTTTAATAGAAAATGATGATTTAGCATACTTGGTAGAAGGTGAAGAGGATTCTCTGTCCTTTTATGTAAATCTAGGAGACGAACTTAACTCAAAAGGAAAGATCTATCACTCCTATATATGCTTTTCTAAGGCCTATGAACTAGAAAGTAACTGTGATGATAATCTAAAGGCAAAGATTGCGATATGCTTAAGTACTTTAGCATTGAAACTTAATAAGATATGTGAAGCCAGGAGAATACTTTCAGAAATCCTAAATAACGATTTAAATATCTGTAGTTCTAAGAAAGGCAAACTACTTTTAAATTATATCTTAGCTCTAAAAATTGAAGGAAATCTTGATGCTGCACTAGAAAACATCCTTTTATTCGAGAGTAATTTCGACATAAATGACTTTAATTCCTTTAGTTTAATAACCTTAAAGGCCAATATACTTAAGGAAAAAGGACTTTTAGATAATGCTGTAAGTATACACAAGCTTCTTGTAGCCTCAAGTGATAAATTAGAAAATAAACTTGTTGCTTCATGTAATATTCTTGATATATATATGGAATGTGGTGACTTAATAAAAATTAAAGAACTTTTAGATAAATATGAAACTCTAGTACAGGAATATATAAACTTAGACAATAAATCCTACGAAACAGAGATATATTTTACTCTTTTTAAAAGCTATGATTTTATTAATGACCAGGATAAAGCCATAAAATTCTACAAACAAACTTACCACAGCGCTGTTTGCCATAATGATTATAAAACAATAGATAAATGCACCGATTCAACATATTATTCCAATATTTTAAGCAAGTAATAAAGTCGCTGAAGTTACCTTCTTCAGTGAGTTTTTTTGCGTATCTATCTTTGCAAATACATCAAAAAAAAGATTGTACTAAAAACTATCTAAATAGCTTTAGAACAATCTCATATATTACAGTTTGCTATATACCCATGTATTACCAAAAAGAACCTTTTGCTCATTTATACTATTTTTCTTCAGCTGTTCTGCTGATTCTTTAAAGCATCCAGCTAAATTATCAACCACATGAGCATCACTATTTATGTTCATTGGAATATCAAGTTCCTTACACCTTTTTATAATCCATTCACTTGGATAGTACTCTGAGATATATCCCCTAGTTACTCCACCAGTATTTACCTCAACAATGAGGTCATTTTCTTTTATTACCTCTAAGGTCTTTTCAACTTGTTCTACATATCTTGGATCATCTTCTCTAAAGAATAAATTATTTTTATTAAACTTCTTTATTAAATCCAGATGTCCAACTATATCTGGTTTACTGTTAGCTGCCATTTCTCTAATAAAGCCATAATAAGCTTCAACAAATTTATAAGAATCTCCATCATACCCTTTTTCGATTATACTTCTTAGTTCATCTTCGTTGTAATCTACAGTTAAATATTCTCCTGTGCCCTTTATAGGCATGAAATGAACGGATCCTATACAATAATCCAGCGGAATAGTCTTATATACTTCATCTCCTGGTCCCATAAGATTCTTTATATAATCAATCTCTAGTCCAAGGTAAATTTCAATCTTATCTTTATATTTCTCTTTTAATCCCAGTATTTCTTCAACATATTTAGATAAGTCTTCTTGCTTCATCGTCCATTCGTTAGCTATAGCTACAGGTGCATGACTAGAAAAACCTATAGCCTTAAAACCTAATTCAATAGCTCTTTTAACATAATCCTCTGGCTCACCTTTTCCATCACAATAGTGGTTGTGCATGTGGTAATTAAATAGATCCATCATTCTCACTCCTTTATGCTTACTTCTAAAAGTTCATTATATTTTGCCGATAATAAGACTTATGTTTATTATATTATAGAATACAAAAAGATTGGTTAGCTATAAATTTTTATTTGTAGTATCTTTTATATTTCACCTTTTAACTATTTACTGTTAATTAATGTCACTTACAAAAGACTTCAACTAACTCTGTGGATTGTATTATTTTAATGGCAGTAAAAAGTTTTACATTATCTATAATTGTTTATATTGCCTTTCTGAAAAGATAAATTAAATAAGGCTAGAAAAAGATTCATAAGAACTCTTTCTAGCCTTGTTGTTTACCTGCTTACATTCCTGTATACGGTGTATCTAAGCCTTGTGTTGTAAAAGTGCCACCGTGAACACCAATGCTAGTGCTCCCTACAGAAGGAATTAAAATAGCTCCTAATAAAATAACACTAAAAATAATTTTTGCAACTTTATTTTTCATTCCCATTACCCCCATTTATTAACTATGTTACTATTATAATACAATCCATATCATTTTGCATTATATTTTGATAAATTTAACAATATTTAATTTACAAGTAATGTTTGCAATCTATTCAAGAAAGTAATAGCTTTGTTACTATCATTTTGTTTAACAGCAACCTCTATTAGCTTATAAAGTGCGTAACTCTTGCCGATTTCTATCTTATTATCATCTAAAGTCTCAAGAAGTCTATTCATATGCTCTTCTATTTTAACAAAATCATCATTAGACTCATAAACTTTTATTAAATCTCTATAATTCATCAAAAGCATATCAAATTGCTGATATTGTTCTGCCATACTTATAGCTAACTCAAATATCATTATGCTTTCATCATACATTCCTTGTTTATAAAACACCTTACCTTTAGTATTTAATGTATTAGCCAAAGTATCTTTGCTAACTTTATTCTTTAATCTTTGCGCTTCACTAATATAATGCAGGCTTTCTTGATACTTTCCGATATTATAATAGTACTCACCTAAGTTGTTATAAGAATAAGCTAGCATTATATCATCTTTGCCTTTTATATCTTCAACCAATTTAAGATATTCATTAATAGCTTCATTCTTTCTATCAGTTTCATGAAGCACATTAGCTCTTATTATCCTAGCATCTGTTAATATACTATACTCAACTTCTTCTTTATTCGCTATTATATTATCATTTAGAATATTTATAGACTTTTCATATTGTTTTGAATGAAAATACGATATAGCTAAATTAAGATTCGCTCTAAAGTAGTATATTGAATCTTTTTTTTCTCTAGCATATAATAACGCTTGTTTAAAATAAAAAATAGCTTCTTCATGTTCATTTCTTCTTGATTTGCATACTCCAATAGCATTGTAAATATAAGGCTGAGCTTCTTCATCTTTCAATTCCTTGTATTTCCCTAATGCGTTACTAAAAGATTTAAAAGCATTGCCATAGTTTTTTTCATTAACATACTTATCAGCATCTAATCTATATAACTTAGCTAACAAATCATTCAGTTCATATCCTCTAGCTACATCTATGAGCTCTTCAAGCTTTTTATGATTATTTTCCTCTTTCAATTCATTTTCAATATAATATCTAGCATCTTCCTCTGGTTGTCTTGAAAAATACTCGTCGTCTAAATTTAAATTTACAGAAATTCTTTTTGCTATTTCATTAAATCTTTCTGCAAGATGCTTAGAACTTGCCTTACTTACGTTTCTCTTACCGCTCTCCATCATACTGATGAAGGCTCTAGTCATGTTAATCCCCTCTAGTGCGGCTTGATTAACCCTGAACTTTTTTCTCATGCGTCTTATCTTTTCACTTGGATTGTAAAACTCCAAATTAATCCCCCCTTAGCCAACAATTGCTTAATCACTTATATACTATTAATTATAACTGCTTTTTAATAAAAAATCATAGAAATATATGAAAAAATGTTAATTTTTTGGGGATATATTATTCATTCATTTGTATTTTTTTGTAATATGATTTTCTATTATCTTATAATAATTGTAAAATATAGTTATTAACAACCTCTTTGTTACTAAACTTAACAAGAACCGTAATCTTTTTAGCGCTATTATTTTTAAATTTAGAAATTCGTTGAAGCGATCTTCTTCAGTGAACTTTTTTTGCACATCTGCCTTTGCGAATGCATATGCCGAAAATTTGTCTGGTGAATTATTTTTGTTTTTTACTGTATAGCTTTAAAAACTTCTAAAAGCATTTAAATATTTAGATTTAGTTAGGTTGAAAATTTTACACTTTTCTACACAGCAAAAAAGTTCTAGCTATATGTAAATATAGCTAGAACTTTTAAACAACCTAGTAGATTATGTCCAACCTTGCTCTTCCGCCATTACTCCACTTTTGTTTTTGCTTGGTTCTTCTATTGTGGTAGGAAATCTACTTTTAGCCCATTGGTTCTGTGTTTTTGTACCATTTTTTTTAAAGTTTTTTTCTGTATACTCTCTTCTATGTTTACTATTCATTACGAGCACCTCCACAAATTTTTTAGTTTATGGTGTCTAGATGCATCTTAAGATGAAATTTTATGTTGAGAACACACAAAAACTTCTACTATACAATAAAGTTAAATCAAAAATGCACCTTTGGCTTTAGAAATATACTACACTCCAGATCTTCATAACCTTCAATATACGAAATTATTATTGAAAGCATTGAATTTTAAAATGCTTCTGAAATGTTATATATATATTATGCTACAGATTAAAAGTATTATAATGATTACTTTTAATTAAAAACTCCACATGCTAGCAATGTAGTAAATCAATACTTTATTAATTCTTTTTTTATCTATTTATAATAAAAATTGTCTTTTTACACTGCGAAAATATAAGTACACACTTTATATTTTGTAATAAATTAATATATTTATATGCATATTGACTAGAAAAATATGGATTGATATAATTATATTTGTAATGATACACAACATTGTCACTTCTGTTAATATAAATTTTTATTCAAGCCTTTTTACCTATTTTTTTCAATTTTGCATCTGGTTTATTCTTCACGTAATGATTTTAAAACATAAAAGGAGGGAGTTTTATATTTCTATCACTTAATCTTTTTGTCAAAATATACTATAGTTTATAACACTTGTAACCTTGCATATTTCTTATATATCTACAATAAAATAATAAAATTTTAATTTTTAGATTAAAATTTGCAAGCTTTTACTAAAATATACAGCATTTTTCACCATCTATAAATAAAACTATATTTTCTACAAATTTTCATATAATCATTTAAAATATAACAAAATTTTGAACTTTTAAAAAATATGATATGTTTTGTCGAAATATTATGTTTTACAGGTAGAGAGAGTTGCGAGTAAATATATTAAACTTAGTTACTTTACTATATTAACTATAGTTTTCCAAATTAGAATTTCCAACCCAAATTCTAATTTTATGAAATTAAAAGATTGATTAAAATTTAATTCAGAGGAAGATGTTGTGATCAAATAAAATACGAGGTGATTTATAAATGGAAGCATTAAAAAAATGGACAAGTTCCAAAAAGACTCTAGCTACCCTAGTTTTATCTTTTCTTTTTGTATTGGCTTCAGTTATACCAGCTAAAGCTTATACTTTTTCAAGCCCTTCTGTAGAAGTAATGTACAAGCTTACCTCTATCTTTGAAAATAGTACTACAACTCTAAAATATAATTATTGTGAAAATATAGGTGACGGAAGAGGATATACTTTCGGTTTCCCAGGATTCTGTAGTGGTACCTATGATGGTACAATGTTCTTACAAGAATATAAGAGACTTAATCCTAGTAATAAATTAGTTAAATATATACCTGCTTTTCAAGCCATAGATGCTATGCCTCATCCAGATGGTATGCAAAGCAGTACTGCTGGACTTTCAGGTTTTCCTGCTGATTTTGCATCTTGTGCAAGTGACCCTGCCTTCCAAACAGCTCAGCATAATCTAGTAGATACTTTATACTGGAATCCAGCACAAGCAGCAGCTTCAGAAATAGGTGCGACTTTACCAATAACAAAGGGTGAACTTTACGATGCATTTATAAATCATGGTGAAGATGGCGCAAGAGATATAATGAACCAAACAACTAAAGCAGTTGGTGGAACACCTAAGACAGGAGTTTCAGAAAAAACATGGTTAAGCAAATTCTTAAGCATAAGATACAATATACTTGTATCAGATCCAGCTTGGAACGGATCTGAAGACAGAGTTAAGGTTTATCAAACACTTTTAGCAAATAATAACGTAAATCTTACTGCACCTTTAACCGTTACTTGTTATGGTGATACTTTCACAATTACCACTTCTACTACAACTCCACCAGTATCAACTCAATGGTCTTCAATAACTTCAGTATATAACGGAAATTATATATCTGCTGACAACTATGGCAATAACCCTCTAGTTGCAAATAAAACAAGCGTTGGAGATTGGGAAAAGTTTCAGGTAATACAAAACGGTGATGGAACAATATCTCTACTATCAAAAATCAACAATAAATATGTTTGTGCAGATTTAAATAACGGTACAAAACTAGTAGCAAGAAGCACAACTATAGATGGATGGGAAAAGTTCAAACTTGTAACCTTAAGTGATGGAAATGTTGGACTTCAAGCTATGGCAAATAATAAATATGTATCTGCTGATTATAATAATGGAGGAGTTTTATATGCTAATAGAGATTCTATAAGCGGCTGGGAAACTTTCTCCATAAAAGCAGCTCAGTAATATAATCATAAAATTAATTGAATAAATAAAAAATACACCTCCAAATGTTAGCTGAATTTGCCCAACATTAGAGGTGTATTTTTATTTTTAGTCGTTCACTGAAACCAATATGTAATTAGACATAGAAATAGCTATTGCTTATAATTAATATAACAATTAATTACAAATAACAAGGAGTTAATAATGTTTAGAGCTTTTAAAAAAAGTTTTGTATGTATTATTCTATTAAGTTTTCTAGTATTCTTTATAGGCTGCTCTAGTGAATCTAATATAGAAATTTTAAAGGAAGCCTCCTCCCCTAACGGATATTATACAGCCTTTGCTTTTGTATACTCAGGTGGAGCCACAACTGATTTTAGTCCTAGAGTATCAATATTAGATTCTAAAGCCGATAAAAAGGAGATAAAAAAGCTTCTTCTTCAAGGTTCTAATGTATATTCTGCCCATCATAGTAAAGATATAGATGTTAAATGGGAAGATGATGAAAATTTAACGGTTACTTATTCAAATGATGATGAAGATATAGATCTTAAGGTAGATATAATACATGGAATAAAGGTGAAGTATGAGAAAAAAGCTAAGTAAGATGATGTGCTTCTATGCTTTATAAAACAAAGATTTATTGAAGCTAATGAATACCCGAATTGATATCTAGATAGATTGTACAGTAGAAACATGTGAATTTAATTTATTATATTTGGCAAGGAGAACATTATGAGAAATAAAAATAAGTTTATTAATATTTATACAGAAATACCAGACAAAGCTTCAATAAGAAGTTTAATAAGAGGTATTGCTCTGCTTATAAATGTCTTTAATTATGCTGTTTTTTCTCTTTATAACACAACAGGAATTGCTCCTTCAAAAAATCTTACAACCTTCCTTATTATATCCCTTATAATTTTTGATTTATTTTCTTTTGTATTTTATCTTATGGTAAATAGAATAAACTTCTTATTCCATCTGTATACAGCCATCTCACTAACAGGAAGTTCATTTTTTTACTTCTTTATGTCTTCGAAAATTTTCATTTATGAATTAGGCAGTGATTTAGCTTGTACCACTATTGGGATAGGACTGTTACTATATATAATCATTATTGTTGTAGTAATCTCAAACATAAGAATTAAAATTAAAAATATTTACGTTAGAAAAACTTACAACAAAACTTTTGCAGGATTAATCGTTTCCTTAGGTACAGCAATTGGAATTGTTATTTCAAAGCATATAACATTTAGAAGTGTGCCCCTTGGTATAATAATTTTAATATTGTCGTACCTACTTATTCCAACAATATCGGGATTCCATAAATTCTATTTAATCATGAAAAAGAGGCGTAGTTCACACTTTAGGTAACTTTTACATGTTTTCATTAGATTTATATACAAGCTTTGTTATTAAGATCTCACAAAAAAATAAGTGTCTTTAGTAAATTAGGAGGCTCGTTAATGTTTAAGAAAATAATATTAACCCTTTTCACACTGATAATTGTAATATGTGCAATTATCAGTGTGAAAAACCAACTAAATAAAAATAAATATACATTTTCTAATACCAATGAATTAATTAAATACAATTGTAGCTTAGAGATGAGTGTTGAGAATAAATCATATGATTATCAAAATGTTAGGATATTTGGGATAGAGTACGGAAAAGACAATATAATAGGGGATAAAAATATAGAAGTAAAAAATAGTAAATTAAATTACTGTAGTTACCAAATTACTAAAGATCAAGATTATATCTTCACTTATATAGATGAGGAGAGAGCTATGTTTAAAATCAAGGCTCCTTTATCTGAAGATTTAAGATCCTTTTTAGTAAACTCATTTATCAAAGGAAGAACAACGAGTATTATGGTGTTCCCTTTTAAGGATACTAACAAATTATTTATTAAAGCTCAAGAAAGTTCCTATTTTGTAAATCTATTATCGAAAAAAATAATTTCTTTAAATAATGGAATATATAAGATTCCATCAATGAATCTAAAAGAGAATGTATTAACTATCTTAAGGATTGAGGCATTAGCAAATATTACTTATGTTTTTGATAAGGATGGAAATATTATTTGTAAATTTTTATAATGATTAAATCTAACTTACAAGGAGTTAACTATGACTAAATTAGCAAATTTGTTTGGATATGTGGGCGCTATTATCCAGATTTGTATAAGATTAGTATTGCTTATGTGGGCTTTTATGTTTATACAAGATTTTAATATGTCTTATTTATTTGATTTACTAACAGTAAATATATTGCCTCTTGTATTAAATGTACTAACTATAAGATTATTAAAAAAATCAACACTAAGCTTTAAATATAGCTTTTTATTATTTATCTTAACTTTATTACCATTATTAATTCCTCCATTTGTATCAGTTTTTTTCCATACGCATGAAGGCTTCAAGTTTTTTTTAACAATGGTATCAGAATTATTTACAAATCCTCAAAATATATTATTTTCTATATCTACATCATTAATGTTAATATCAAACTTAATATATTTTATTATGAGTTTTTTATCTATTTCAAAAAAACTCAGCTAATTTTATATTAATATATTAATCCACTTTTACATACTCTCTTGTAAAATAAGCTGTTTTATATCCTAGACCTGCGAAGTAAGTAGCTAGCACATAATCTCCTTCTAATTTATGAACAAGTAATCTTTCACCGTTATTTACATATCCCATTCTTGTACTTTCTCTTGAAGGTTCATACCTAGCATCTAGTTCGGTCACTACGTTAATAACTCTAGCATTTGTATCTATAGCTAATACCTCTTGTTTTGAATTTACCCATACTTTTTCTGATTTCTTGCTTAAGGCATCCTTCCAATAAATAACTGGTAGAAAATACTCTTTATCACAAACTTCATCTAATATCTGAATTCTTTCACTAGCGTATATCTCTCCTATATCAATATAAGAAGATTCTCCTTTATCTCTCGCATCTAGAGCAACTAGCGCAGTTGCGTTAGTGCTAAAACCGCTTTGATTTCTTATACTATTCGTAACATTAGGCTGAATACCTTGAAGATCTGGTTTTATATCGGATTTAACTTCAACTATTGTGTTATCAGTTATAGCCTCAGCTATACATTTTCCGATAAAATCAGGTCCTTTTTCTTTATATATGTTAACATCTTCTGTAGCTTCTACAAAACACACCTCAATTATCATAGCAGGCATAGTAGTTCTTCTTAATTCATACAAACTAGTAGATGCTTTTACACCTCTATTCTTCAAACCTGTTTTCGAAGATATTTTGTTTACAACTCTTTCAGCTATAGGCTCTGATTTTCCCCGGTAGAGTAAATCCAAACTTCTGTACCAATAGCTCCACTATAATTATCATAAGCTTTGTTAAAATGTATTGATGCAAAAAGTTCTGCTCCAAAATTATTTGCACTATTTACTCCATAGGATAAATCTGTATTTTCATCACAGTCTCCTGGAGTCACATCCAAAACATTTTGTCCTGCTGCTCTTAAATATTTTATAACCGCATCTTTAACCTTTCTGTCTTCTGTAGTCTCATCAATAATGGCTGAAGCACCTACTGCTTGAAAGTTGTGACCAGCTCTTATTGCTATCTTCATTTATCACTGCCTCCTTTTATTTAAATATCATTTTTTGATTTTAATGCATATTCTTCTTTTTTTGTTCTTTGACTTATATTATTTCTTAAGTCAGTTTGAATAATTGAGTTATAAATTTCTAAGATAATAAAAAGAGACTCTAGTGAGCCTCTTCATTATTATCTTTCATTTCTTTTCTATTACCATCTTTAAGCTGAACCAAAGCATCTTGTAGTTGATCTGGTACAGGCAGTCCAAGTTCCACGCAGTTTTCTAGTAGACTTATCCCTTCGTTTGCTATATAAAAATAACATACTAAGGTTCTAAATACCCATGTCCCAGTATTCAGAAGCTTGTCTAAAAGAACTGCTACAATAAGGACTATGAATATAACTGACTTTCTAGCTATTCCTTTTAGACCTACATCACTAGAAATTATCTTATTTATATAAGCTTTTATTATTCCTGTAGTATAGTCTAAAACCATAAAAGCAATAAGTACCATCAGTGCAGTATCCCATACTCCAAAAATCCAGGTTGCTACTGTTCCGATGGCTGCAATAATTGAAGTTATTATATTTTGTTTATCTATTTTTGTATACCTCCTTTCTTGAATTTTAGAAATAAAAAAAGGAGCTTTATGCTCCTTGATTGGTTTTATCTAATTCTTCTTGAACTTGAGATTTCCATACATTTGGTACCTTTTCTATTGTCCAAATTCCAGCTGTTATTAAATCCACGTAAAGTTTAACCATACTACTCACCTCCTAATAAGGAGTTTGCAAGCTATGCTATAGCTAGTTGGGTTTGTATTTTCTTCTTGTAACTGTCTTGTTAGTGTAGATGAATTTGAAGAAACCTTAGTCCTGCTAGCTAAATCTTGTTCAATTTCATTTTCAGTCATTGGCAATACTTCTCTATCTTCATTATATACATAGATCACTTTTTATAGGTTCCTCAAAACCATCCGAAAATCTGCTAATTATTCTATCTGTTTTCATCTGTTTTCATCTGTTTTCATCTGTTTTCATCTGTTTTTATATAATGACTAATCATATTAATATCCACTATAACTCTGCATCAACTGACATAGTTGAGTACCAGCTTGACCATCCGTTTACATTGTTAGTATTTGTCTTATAACAAGTGGCCATATCCTGGGTTACAGCATATACAATCGGTGCAGTTGAATCTACATTACTACCACCAGTTGAAGAAAAAGATATCGTAGGATTTACTCTTTTTCTAGCTTTAAACATATACATCAAAGGTAATGTAATTCCATTCACTTGAGTATTTCCAACTAATGTATTTATTGATGCTAACTCGTAATATCTTTGACAATCCAGTAATTCTTGTGCATAGCTCTTTGGCGAAAAAGGCAATGCTGTTGTTCCTGCATTAAGCTGTACTTGAGCTATATCTACATAGTCATTTGCATTAGCGAATCCTGCTTGTAGTATTAGCGTGGAGTTACATATATTATCATCAATTACTCTTCCAATAGATGATGCTGCATTTAATGTATAAGTATATTGAGTCCAGGTTGTAGTAAGTGTCACTGACTTTGTTGACCATCCATCCTCTACTCCACTTGAATAATATTGCTCAAATAATATATTTAATTGATTAGATGTATTTGATTTTGCCCAGAATGATATAGTTATCGGCATACCACTAAATGGCAACCCTTCTATCCTTTGCACTATATTTACACTTTTCCCAGTACCGCTACCATAGGTTGATCTTAAAAAAAATCTTGGGTTGTTAGGCACAGCTATTTGCCCTACTGCAAATGCCTGTCTTGTTACAGAAAGTGTATCACCGTATACTTTTGTCATGAACCATCGATCTGCAGTATACGGACTTGCTGGGGTCACATTTGCTACAAAATTAAATGCAGTTCCCCTTTGCCAAACATCAAAGTTACCATTTATTATAGCCTGTCTATACAAACTATGATTTTCTGCTTCTGATTGAAAATTTATAGTATCAAAATCAGTACCATTAAATACTTTATATTGTGCTCTTTTTGTAATTCCCATAATTTCATCTCCTTTATATTAATTGAATCCATACTTGCCCAAGTACTGGACCAGTAGGTGCTGTTGAACTCACTGTCTGAATTAATGAGTTCTTTGTAAAGCCTACATCGTTTGTAAATTGTGAAAGTTTTGTAGGCATATCCGTGATTTCGGCTTTAGTGTGAGTATGTCCATCTACATCTACACTTTTGCCATTTATGTCTTGCAGAGTGTTTAGATATTTCATTATCCAACCACCACCACTCTATATTGACCACTAGTTGGTGCAGTAGCAAATAGAAGCTTAATTGAATTATTATCAACTATTTGAACGTCTGTAATTACTACATTATACGGAGTGGCACTTTCTCTTATAGTTACAGATACATCCATAGTTCCTAAGCTATGAGTTACAGTTATTGCTGTTGATGTTCCATCTCCTACATTCGCAGCATATTTTTTAGTTCTGCTGTTCCATGAAGCTTTCTCTGTATCTGTGACAAATCTATTACTTGCATCCTGAGTTATTATTGAAGGCGGATGATTCGCAGGATGTGTATAGCTATAGGTGTTGTTTATAGTTATAATCTTCCCGCTAGTAGTAATATCTATATTGGTACCTTCTTTAAGCTGCAAGGTATCTGTTGTGGTTGTAGCTGTTGATGTCCCTACAGCTGTACCTGTAGAAGTTACTACCTGAATACTTTGTACTGCATTTTGGTTAGGTTGAGCTCCTGCTGTTATTCCATTAAGTTTAGTTAATAATGCTGTTGTAAAATCTTCTGTACTTAGCTGCTTTCCAGTGACCTTATCAACCTTAGTTGCTAGAGTATTAGTAATTGTAGTTGCAAAACTTGGGTCATCGCCCATGGCATCTGCTAATTCCTTTATAGTATCTAATGCTCCCGGGGCTCCATTAATCAAGTTATTAACTGCAGTTGAAATTGCAGTATCTACTTGAGGCTTTGTGTATGAATTGTCTAATTTACTTTTATCAACGGATGCCATTAAACCAGGGGTAGTTCCTGTAACTAATGGTATGGGATCTGCTCCTCCTGTAAGATGCTCATTTCCATGCACTGGATATGGCACTACATTTATAAGCTGAACATACTCTGCCAAAACCACATCCCCTGCACTAACTCCTGTCTTTAAAGTAAAGCTTGTTGTAGAGGTCTCAGAAAAAGCATCTGAGCTTAATTTAGTACCATAAAGATAAATAGACAAAGCTCCTAAGCCTTGTCTATAACTTCCTTTTGTTAAATTAAATGCCGTTTGACCTTCTGTTGCCACAAACTTCTCCTGCTTTATTAAGTAATTTGCTGGATTATCATTAGCATTTAACACTCCATTTGCATCAACAGTAAGATTAGCTCCAATCTTTACTCCTCCAAGAATTGAGGTCGTCGCCATAGGTGGCGTATATTCCACAGGCTTTCCAGTAACATTTCCCCACGCAATCGTATCCTGCCCTCCTATTTGAAGCCAAGTATTAGCAGCTTGATCAAAGTATATCTTTTTAGTATCTGTAGCAATATATACAGCTAAACTGCCAGTAGCAGCTGGCCTTGAAGCTTCAACACCTTGAGTTATTTTCTTTGGTGCGAAACCTAAGGCATTTGAGATTGTTGTAGTACTGAGTACCATACTTATATCTATCCATGCAGAACCGTTATAACCGTAATACTTATTATCAGTAGAATTGTAGTAAACTTGTCCTGTAACTGGGGAGGTTGGTGCACTTGCTAGGTTTTGAATTCTAAAGTTTTGTAGCTCGTTCTGTGCTAAATCTAAATTGGTTAACTGTTTCAATTAGTTCTCTCCTTTCTATATAGGTGAGCACTTCATACTTTAATTCATATTTTCAACTTTTCTCACCAGAGACCATTGGAGTCATGAAAATATGTTTCAAATTGAAGTGACTCATCTTTAATTAATATACGCATAACCTGAAAAGGCTGCTGAAAAAGTAATTTTAATATTGTTATCATCTACGTACTTAACTTCACCTACCACTAAACTACCAGCGCTATCAACTATAGATACTGAAGGTCTTTTGCTTAAGTTATGATTAATATTCCATACTGCTGAAGGGGTCATTTGAGTAAAAATATAGGTTGAAACTCCGGCTTCACCTAACTTGTCATTTATTTCAGACTTAGTATAGTATCTATCATCATATTTAGTTTCTGACGCAGTTTCTACAATAGGAGAATCTAATGCTTTCTTTAGCTTATCAGTCAGAGTAGGAACACTGTTTCCAAAGGTTACTTCTAATCTACTTTCATTGCCTTCATATATTTCTTTAACCTCTGTTATCCTAGTATCCATAGTGATGCCCCACTCTTTATTTTGGCAGGTTACTATATCTCCTACTTCCCAATCTTCTTGATACTTAAAAGTATTATTCATTATCTCATTAGTAAAAGACATCACTGGTTGCAGTTCAAAAAGCTTTTGCCTTCCTTGCGTTGCTAAGTTTTCTACGTTATCTATATCTCTAGCATCTACAAAGGTTTCAACTCTATCAAAACCGCTGGCATTATCACCTACAGTTATTATTTTTCTTTCGCTGCCTTCACCTTTTCCACCTACAAAAGCAAAATTCTTGGAACCTACATTACTATCAGTGAATTCTTGCTTTGTAACATTATCGAAATCTACAGAAAATATCACAGGTGGATTTTGTTCTTGATTAGCAGTTAAATCTCTACCTTCTATAACAGAAAAAATAAGATGCTCATTTTCAAAATCCAGATTAATATCCCAACCTAAGCCACTTGCCTGTGCTATCCCTATAACATCCTCATCTAATTGTTTAAATCTACTTTGCCAGCTTACTGAAAATCCTCTTCCTAAATCTTTTTCTAAAACTAACCTATTAATATTTCTATTAACATCAGTAGAATTAATACAGTTTACTCCTACATAATGTTTAATTGCTGTTTCTCCAACTGCATTTATCTGATCATAGGCTTGCCCCTCTGGTGGTAATGTAATTCTTCTATTAATTATGCTTCCCAAGGTATAACCTTTAACAACTAAGTTTTCATTGTCTTCTTGAGAAAGTTCTCTGTACTCAATTATTCCTGCTTTTCTTCCAGTATCATAGAAGATAATATTCCCGATATTAAGCTTATCTGCATCTTGTGCTTTTACAGGTAGATGTAGTTCGAACTCTCCATATTTATAGTACTTTCTTGTAAACTGTAGAGAAGAAAAGTTGTCTATTTCTCCAAGGAGATTAAAATCTATATCCATTATTTTTATCATTAGCTTCTCACCTCTATATATCTACCCATATATCATTTGTAGCAACTGCTGTAGGCTGAGTAGTACTTACAAAAATCTTAGATCCAACCTTGTTATATTGATTGTTAAACCAATTATTCCATTGGTTTTGGATATTACTCCAATCTAAATTAAACTTATCCCACATCTCTTGATCTGGAACCTCTGCTGCAATTGAAACAAGTCCACAGACATTTTTATCAAGCCTTTCGTCTACTATCACTACAGTAGTAGCTTTTGCATTTACTTTTACTTGAGCAAGACTTAATTCATATACAGAACTATCTCTTTGCAATACAGGGGCTACTGGTGTACTTGCTAAACTTCCTTTTTTAACAACTGCTTTAATAGTTCTAGCTACAAAATCCAGCCTTAGTACTACTCTATCAATCCTATTTAATACGCTATCAGCTGCATCAATACTAAGGCTAAGACTTGTATCATTCTTATAATAGTATCCTTTTAAAACACTATAACCAGAATCTATATTCACCACCATTCCAGTTCCGGCATTAACTTTAAGACCTATACCACTGCCCGTATTGGCTAAACCGGAATTAAAAAAAGAGCTGAATAGCTCTGCGAACTCTTCTGCTCTATACTGCCTTGTGTCTCCTGTTGCACTATTAAAAAATCCATACGTTTGAGCCATAATTAATCACCTCCTAAACTCCTAAATATCTATTTTTATATCTTATGCTAACACTAGAAGGTTCCAAGCCCTCAGTGCTGTACTCAAAAAGGTTATCCCCCGCTTTCAGCTGAAGAAAAGTAGAATTTAAATCTATATAATTGAAAGCATTTTGCCTGCTTCCATCAAGTTCTATAATCTCAACCTTTTTATTTCCTATTTCAGTATTTATAACTAAAGTATCATCAGAACTTAATTGTTTTTTCACTCTGATAAATTCTCCTGTGGTATTATTCACTATCTTAGGATTTATTGCTGGGCCTCTAAAAGTTATCTCTACTGGAGTCTCAACATCTCCGTAATTTATTACTTTTTTACTTGTATCCCCTTTTGTTGAAAACATCGCATTAAAGCTGAAAGGAAAGCTTATACCACCAATCCAGCTTATTATTTCTTCTCCCGAATCTAACAGGTCCTTCCAAAATGGGTTAGGGCATATAAAATCCACTGTAAAAGTTAAATCTTCATATATATTTGTAAGCTTAGCTTTAAAACTTTCTATCTCGTATTCTATAGCTCGCTCTATACCATTATAATTAGCAATCATTACACCTGGCTTTTTTGGGTTGAAGAAGGAAATAAGTCTCTTTCTCTCTTCCTCTTTTTCAGAACCAACATAAACTACACTCATGGAAATAGGTCTGGTTTGAACTCTTTTATTGGTAACAAAACCACCATCAGCTTGAGTATTATTTGATATATTAAGTTCATAATCTGAGTGATCAATTCCTTCTATATCAATAAGCCTATAGTCAGTATCTTTTCCTATATCTAAGGAGTTGCCATCACATTGTAATTTAATAATAAAAAATACATTATCCAAAAGCTAGTTCCCTCCCAACTCTCTTAATCGCTCTAGCAGTTTCACTTGGAGTACTTACAGGATTATTAAAGGTAATATTTTGAGTTACTCCATTATCATTGTTATTAGTTACACCTTGACCTGCTTCACTGCTAACCTTATAGTCTGAAGAATTTATGGCATTAGCTGAATTTCTATAGGTTTCTAGACTTACTACAGCTCTCATTCTATTAGTAAGAGAATCTAAATTGCTTGATATATTTTTGTTTAAATCAGGCATTTGATAATCTATACCTACTCCAATACCTTTTACTATATTTATGCCGACAATATCTCTCATAACTCTTGATGGTGAATGTATACCTAGCGCACTTTTAAATCCATCTATAACTCCACTTGCAAAGCTTCCAACCTTACCTGCAATCCATCCAGCCATTCCACTGATACCATCCCATATACCTTTAACTATATTTTCACCTATGCTAAGCATCTTATCGGGTAATGATGCTATGATGTTCTCGATAGAATCCACCAAATCACTTGCGGCTTTTTCTCCTTGAGATATCATATTAGCACCCCATACAACTAAATTATTAATTGTACTGACTAACCAGTTCCAAATGCTTCCTGGAAGCTGAGCAAACCATGCTATGATTGAATTTACTGCACTGCTTATATTACTTGTGACACTGTTATATACATTTAATCCCCAGGCTGCTATATTATTAAAAGCACTCACTAGCCATGCCCATATAGAACCAGGTAATTGTGCAAACCAAGCTATTATATTGTTTACCCATATAGGAACATTATTTACTAGATAATTAACTGTATCTGCTCCCCATTGAACAATAGTACCTAAAACACAACCAAAAGCATAACCAATGTTATAAGGCAACTGACTAAACCATGTAATTATATTATTTATCCATACTGGAACATTAGTTACTAAATAATTCACTGTATCTATGCCCCATTGAACAATAATTCCTAAAACAGAGCCAATAGCAAAACCTATGTTATATGGCAATTGACCAAACCATGTGATTATATTATTTATCCACAACGGAATCGTTGTAGTAAAGAAATTACTAACACTATCTCCCCAAGCTAGGATTGTTGTTAAGATACCATTCCACAAATCACTAAAAAACTGAGGAATCTGAGCAAAAAAATCTACTACTGCCTGAAATGAAGCTGGTATAGTCTCAGTAAAGAATGTACATATCGCTCCCCATACTGACATTGCAGTGTCATATATAGCTGTCCATGCGCTTATTATAAAATCTCTAAAGCCTTCATTAGTATTCCAGAGAACTATAAATCCTGCTACTAATGCTGCTATAACTGTAACAATAATTCCTAATGTGCCCATATTTGATATTGCTCCCAAAACCTTCATTGCATCAGAAACTGCTTTTATCTCAGCAGGAGCGCCTTTTATCACTTTTACAAAATCTTGAACGACTGAAACTGCTTTGAAACCATATATTCCAGCTTTTATCGCTACAAATCCGGCTGCAATCTCACTGCTATGATCTAATAACCAGCCTAGGCAATTTATCAATTCGGGTGCCCATTTTATTATAAGTTCTGAAAGTGATTTTACTAACTTAGAAAAGGCTTCTGCAATTTTATCCACTCCAGAAGATAATTTTCCATCAGACATACTTTTAGCTAATTGCCCTACTACATTATTTGCAGCATCAACAGCCTCTTTCATAGGACCTTGAAACTTTTGATAAGCTGCAACTCCTAGCGTTTCTAAGGAATTGTGTAATATCTTCACCTTACTATTTAAATTATCATTCATAACTGATCCCATTTTTTCTGCTGATCCATTTGCATTATTTATAGATTCAGTTAATTTATTAAAATCTCCATCGCTTGCATTTATTATTCCTAGAAATCCATCCATTCCATTTTTTCCTGCAATAGCAGCAGCATAACTTTCCTTTTGACTATCACTTAAGTTAGAGAATTTTCCTCTAAGCTCTTGTAATACTCCGCTTAAGGGCTTCATGGTTCCATCAGCATTCTTCAAGGAAATTCCTAAATCATTAAGAGCTTTTGTTGCTTCCTTTGGAGGATTGGATAAACTAGTTAATATGGAGGTTAAAGATTTACCTGCATCCTCTCCTTTTATCCCTGCATCAGCCATTAGTCCGATAGCTAATGCGGTATCTTCAATACTGTACTTTAGCGCCCCAGCTGTAGGACTAACAGCTTTAAAGGCTTCACTCATCAAATTTATACTTGCATTGCTTGCGTTGCTAGAACTAGCCAGTATGTCAGCAAAATGACTGCTATCCTTAACGTTAAGTCCAAAATCACTTAGGGAATCGGATACCATTTCTGCCGTATCCGCTAATCCTTCACCAGTTACAGTAGCTATATTCATAGCTCCATCGATACTATCAAACATATCTGAGGCATTCCATCCCTGTTTAGCTAAATCTGAAAAAGCTTCTGATACTTCATTTGCACTAAATTTAGTATTAGTCCCCATATCCTTAGCTTTATCTGATAGTTTAATGATTTCGTCACTAGCTGCTCCAGATAAAGCTTGTACCTTACTCATACTTTCTTCAAACTTTGAGCCAACATCTACGGAATACTTAGCTGCATTTTTCAAACTATCCTCTAACTTAGGTATAGCATCACTAAAAGCTTTTACAGCGGCCTCACTTATCTCCTTCAAATGTTTCTTAGCTTCTTCTAATTTATTTGCCATAATTTCACCTACCTTTCTATTAAATTTTTTCTATAACAGCTTGTCTAAGTCACCATCCCCAATAAGGATAGCCTCAATATTATTTATCTTTTCCTTTTCATCTTTATTGATGTTATTAGGAATTTTGTACATATCCTTCATTCTCTTATAATAGGCTTTCTGCTCTTTATCCTTCATCTTCGATAAATCCATAGCCCTATATCCCATTATTTTTACTAGTTCATTATCTTCCTTTAGTGCCTTGAACATAGCTTTAAACTTCCACCAATGCATATACTGAATATCTTGAAGATCTACTCCATATTGATCTAAAAATGCAGAATATATATAATCATCATCATATTCAAAACTATATATTTGAACTGCTTTTCCCTTACCTACACCTTTTTTACTCTCAGTACTTTTTCCACAGCTATAAAACCACAGAATTTTATTTATTGCCATGTCTATATCTTTAGGCACATTTGGGAAATATAAATTTAGAGCTTGAAGAATTTTCTCCTTATCCTCAAGCTCGCTCTCCTGCATCATAAGTTCAAAAAGCATAGAAGTACGAAAGTCTGAGTTGATTTCGTACTCTATGCTATTAACTTCAACACTAGTTGGTAATAAATCTATCAATATGTTCATTACTTAGCACGCCTTTGGGCCCTGCTTGGTGAATACTTGCTTGTAATCTTTTCTACTTCTTGTTTTTGCTCATTTACGCTTTCAACCAATTCTTCAAAAGCTTTGAGACAAATTATAAGATTAGCTTTTTCTCCAAAGACCTTCTTATCGGTACCTTCTCCAAATAAATAATTAAAGCATTCAAATACCAAAGAACATTGCTTTCTTATAGCTTCTGAAGTTTTTAACTCTTCGGTAGCTTTAGCTTCCTCCACAACCTTCTCAAGCATATTTTCATACTTTTCAGCTATATCAGCATCAAATATATCTAAATCTTGCAATTCAACATTATTGATAATCATTTATTATCCCTCCTAATTGTTATACTGCTTCAGCTGTGAACTTCTTTGTTGCTGTATCAAAAGTACCAGCAACTAAATCACCTATACCTAATAGATTTCCGCTTGCTGTCATTACTCCATCTTCACTTCCAAACTCAGCAACTTCAATAGCCACTCTAAACTTTCTAGCTTTAAATACATTTGCTGTAGAGCCAGCTGTTTTATCTAGATCAACTATTATATAATCAGTTTCTGCTTTTGAACCTGTAAGCTGCATTTCTCCTATATTACATATAAAATCAATTGCCTTTTGTTCTCTTATTTGATCTGTAGTGTATGGAGTGCTCCAATCATATCCCGCAATTGATTTTGTTGCACTCTTATCATTTACATATTTCTTTGAAGTTGTTTGAGCTGCTGGAGTTTCATTTAAATCAGTGAACCCTGCTCCCATTAATACATATTCTTCTGCACCTGAACCTACATTTAAATAATTTGCTTGTATATTTCTTTGTCTTACTGCCATTTTTATATTCCTCCTATTTAATCATCTTAAATTTTTTTGATTTCTAATTTTATTTTTTGTTTCTTGATCTACCTCAATAATAAAAGCCTACTTAATATTTCAGCTCAATTTATTACTGCTTAACTTTGTTTATTGAAATTATTAATCTAAAGCTTCAAAACTTATCAGCTTGACCACCTTGTATCAACATCCTTCAACCATGTTCCTATGTTACATAATCATCTTTCAGCACTTAGCATTTCTTTTTGGTTTAACATAAACATGTAATTCATATTAATCATCAGTTTGTCAACTTTAAGTTAATACTTATGTCATTTCTTTAAAAGCATAATTACAATCTCCCTTCATTTATTTTTAATTGCTTAATCATTATGTTGATTTTTTATCTACATAATAAAAAGCACCTAGTGATTAACTAAGTGCTTTGCTCTTAAACAATTTCTATGATGTAATACTAACACATGGAAACTAAGGTATGTAATAAGCTGTTTATAAGAATAATATTAGATTTTTATTAGATATATCCAAAACATTTATTTTCTCATATATTTCAACCTAATACTTATACATTTTTATCTATAAACCTCTCCCACATAATCAAAATTATACTTCCAGCTAAGTAACACAAAATATCCTTTATATCAAAAGATGTTCCTAGGACAACTGAAGCTATCCTATTACTTCTTAAATGTAGTAAATCTATAACTTTAAAATATTGCATTATCTCAACTGCTGATGCGAATAAAAATAGATACACTGGTAAAAATCTTATTTTCTTTTTAACTATTCCTCTAATGAAGGTATACATTAGAATAACTACAAGTATATCCCCTATATATGGCCTAATTATCGCATCGTGCACATAAAGTGCAATAAAGGTTTCTACCATAAATAAAATAATAAAACTTAGCATGTATCTTATATTTATCTTCATTACTACTACCTACTCTCAATAAATTACTATATAAATTATGCATAGCTTACTTTAAATATTATTATACCATAAATTTACATACACCCTAACTTAAGCGATTCCATATACTATGGTACACTTTAAATATGATAACATCAATTACTATAACTTACTTAAACAATAAAGGAGCATACATAAATTTGTATTAACCAAACTTATGTATGCTCCCTGATAATAGCCACTATTATATTAAATATTCATTAGTGGAATAAGCTTATTTATTATTTTCTTCTTTTTGTCGATTATATATATATCATTCATACAGATAATATCTGCAATTTGCTTATATTGCAGCTTTTTAAAATATCTAAGTTCTATAAGTTTATACTCATCTTCACTCAATATACTTAGTATATTATTTAATCTCTCAATTTCGATTTCTTTTTTTCTCTTTTGTGAAGTTAGATAATTTATCCTGTTTTCCTTATACTCTATTTCATTTTCCACAGAGGATGAAATCTTGTTAGTTGAGCTTGTCCTCTCACCGTATACCATTGCTCCAACTCCCCTATACTCATTTCTTACTTCCTCTATATCTAAATCAATATTTTTTATCTCAACTACAGTTTGCTTGTAGCTATAAAGCATTGCCTCTATCTTTTTAAACTTATCACTTGTTCCCATATCATCACCTCTTACTTATAAATTCTCAAAATTATAGATTATATGATTGATTAAACCTATGAATGTACCTCTTCATATTAAAATTTATATTTTTAAATCCTCTCTCCAGAAGCCGTGAGAGTTATAAAAATAGATTTCGGATCGGAGTGGTACATCTTTAGTAGTACTTACCCTTCCATTTATCTTAACTTACTTAAATATTAAATAAGTATCTTGAAGGAGCACCTTAAATATTACTTTCTTCATAAACTACCAAAGCTCCACTGCAACTCTTAATGCTGCCAGCTTCAATATAACTGCTTATAGAGTACTTGATGTCAATAATCTTAATACTCGGATTATCTACAATAAATTGATTAATCTCCTCTGATAAATTTCTTGTTCTCTTTAATTCTAAAACTTTAGTCATTAAATTATCCACCCTTTCTGTATTCTTTGAGAATATAATATCATGTTCTATCAGAATATACTAATTGGTTATTTCCTAAAAAAGCATGATTTTTGGAATTTATATCAAGTTTTTAGAACACATGTTCGATTTTTCTCTGTTTTTCTATTGACTTCATGTTCTCATAGGATATAATATATTCTATAAGCATATATTGTACTAATATGTATAAAGGAGTGATTACTGTGTTCGGCAAGAACATAAAGGCTATACGAGAAGCTAAAAAGATTGGGGTTAATGAATTATCTAGGTTAAGTGGGGTTAATGCAAGCTATATTAGTGCCCTAGAAAGAGATGAGAAAAAAAACCCTTCAGTTAATACCTTAGAGAAACTAGCTGCTGCACTTGAGGTAAGCATAGATGAAATTATGAAGCCTCACTCTACTCAAAGCGCTGAAGCATCTGACTCAGAAAATAAAAATTCAAATAGTAAAGAAGAAGCTTCATTATATGAAACTGGAGAATTTAAGACCGCTGAAGAAGCAATGAAATTTGTGCTAAAACAACCAGCTATTATGGGCTATGGCGGGTTTGATATTAAAAAACTATCAGATGAGGAAATGGTACAATTTGCAAATGAACTATTAAATCAATTGCAATTATTGGGGCTTAAATATAAGAAATAAAGGGTGATCATATGTATTCTTGGATCGATGATATAATTTCAGGAATTAGAGAAAATTATAATACTGATAATGTTTATGAGTTATATGACTATCTAGAAATAAAAATACATAAAATTGAAGCAGCTAATATTTTACTCAGTGGTAATGATAGCTTTTATTATCGTGATTTTAATGATAAGGAAATTGTATTTATTAGAAATGATATAAAAGATACTATGGAAGCTTTTATATTATTCCACGAGTTAGCCCATGCTCTACTCCATACTCAAATCTACCAAGCTGCCTTTAATAAAAACTTTATAAACCTTGGTAAATTTGAAAAACAAGCTAATTACTTTGCTTTTAAGATGCTTAATGTAAGTTTTGATAAGATTGAATTAGACTCAATGTCTATAGACCAAATAGCAAGCTGTATCGGTATTTCCCCTGAACTATCCTATTTAATAACTGATTATGAAAAATAATCAGTTTAATACTACTGCGCTTAGTTATACTTTTATCTTGACTTGTTGCATATCGTATATTATAGTAAAGTACGTAATTATATAATTTAATAAAGACAGTTCGTAACCATCCTGTCTATAAACAAAACTAGGACGTATACTACCCGTCTAGGTAGTGTTTTTGTTTATGGGCTTTTTGCGCCCTTTTTTAAACTAAAAAGTATGTCATAGGATTTTACGAAAAACTTAGCTTATATATGTTGCATTCTAGGATTTTTAAATTCTGAATCAATATGTATAAGTTAATAAAGTTTAGTAAAATCCTTTTTTTATTGTTTAGAAAGGCTATGTTCAACACAAAGCTTTAACAGCGCCTTTAGTAATATGGTTCGAGTTGTACAAGTTAAGGGGGATTTAAAATTAAAAAGATAGGTTTAACAACAACAGTTCCTGTGGAAGTTCTTATTGCTGCTGGATACACGCCAGTAGATTTAAATAACATTTTTGTAGTTTCTGATAACTATTTAAAATATATAGATATAGCTGAAAAAGATGGTTTTCCAAAAAGCCTATGCGCTTGGATTAAAGGTCTTTATGGCGCATGTATAGAAAATGATATCGAAGAAATAGTGGGAGTTATGGAAGGTGACTGCTCCAATACTAAAGCCTTGATTGAGGTTCTTCAGTTAAAAGGAATAAAGGTACACCCTTTTTCTTTTCCACACAGCCATACCTTAGAAGATGTTGAAAGAGAAATAAAGAAACTAATGGAGCACTTCCAGGTTGAAGAGGCTGAAGTTGAAGCTATTAGAAAAAGACTAAATGAAGTTAGAGCTCTTGGAAAAAAAGTAGACGAATTAACTTATATAGATAACAAAGCCAACGGCTTTGAAAATCATTTGTACCAAGTAAGTTTAAGTGATTTCAATTCAGATATTAATGTTTTTGAGAGTGATTTAAAGAAAGCGATAGATGAAATAAGAGCAAGAGAACCAATAAATAAAAAGCTTCGTTTAGGCTATATAGGGGTGCCGCCAATGACTGCTGATATATATGGTTTTGTTGAAAACTTCAATGCTCATTTTGTATATAATGAGGTTCAAAGAGAATTTGCTTTCCCTAGGGGAACAGAAGCAAAAAATATATATGAGCAATATTATGACTATACTTATCCTTATAACACTGACTTTAGAATCTTAGAACTGAAAAAGCAAATAGAAGAAAGGAAGCTAGATGGAATAATTCACTACACTCAAGCTTTCTGCTATAGAGCTGTTGAAGATATAATCATAAAAAATAAACTTGATATTCCTATATTAAATATTGAAGGTGATAAATTAAATACTTTAGATGCAAGAACCAAGCTTAGATTAGAGGCTTTTCTTGATATGCTATTGGATTTAAAGGAGGCTAACTAATGAGAATTCTAGGTATAGATCTTGGCAGCAGAGAGGTTAAGATCGTAGTAATGGAAGACAATACCTTAGTAATAAAGAAGAAAATCAGTACCATGAGATTTTATAGAGATTATTGCCACATGGACGGTAAAATAGTGGTTGATTTAGATAAACTAGAGGTTGGCCATTTTGATAAGGCTGTATCCACTGGTTACGGAAAGAATAACACAGATTTAAAACTATTTACTCAAATAAACGAAATAAAAGCTCATGCATACGGAGCAATATATCAGAGTTCTTTGAAGGATTTTATACTTTTAGATGTTGGCGGCCAAGATGTTAAGATTGTCAAAATAGAAAAAGGCTTAACTACTGATTTAGAGCTTAATGAAAAATGTGCTGCCTCCTGCGGAAGATACTTAGAAAACATGGCGAATGTTCTTGAAATTTCCTTTGAAGAAATGAGTAAGTATTCCGAAAATCCTGTAGATCTTAATTCCACTTGTGCAGTATTTTCAGAGTCAGAGCTTATAGGAAAAATTGCTGAAGGTGTTGCAGTAGAAAGATTATGTGCTGGAGTTAACTACTCTATGTATAAAAGATTGCGTCCTCTTTTGAGTAACTTTAGAGGTGATAAATTAGTTTTAACAGGCGGTGTTGCTAACAACTCTGCTATAAAAGGTTATCTAAAGAATGATTACGAAGAAATAATTTCTGTAGAAGAGCCTCAGTTTAATGGAGCTATTGGCTGTTGTTACTATGGAAGTAAGTTTTTGAAATAGATTAGGAGGAAGAACATGTATACTTTAAAAGCAGAACACAGCTTTGATAGTGCTCACTTTCTTTCAAGGTACGAAGGAAAATGTGCAAATATTCACGGTCATAGATGGAAGGTTGAAATTGAAGTTCAGACTGAAACTCTAGTGGCTGAAGGTCAACTTAAAGGAATGGTAATTGATTTTGGAGATTTAAAAAAAGATGTTAAAGCTATGGTTGATTATTACGACCATGCGTTGATTATAGAAAAAGGATCTATGAGAGAAGAAAGCTTATGTTGTCTAAAGGAAGACGGTTTTAAGATAATAGAGATGAATTTTAGAACAACAGCAGAAAACTTTGCAGCCTTCTTTTATAGAACAATGAAGGAAAAAGGCTACAACGTAAGAAGTTCTACAGTTTACGAAACACCTACAAATAGTGCTAGATATGAAGAAAGTGGGGTTAACTAATATGGATTTTAAAGTTGTTGAAAAGTTTGTAAGTATAAATGGAGAAGGCCGTAGATGTGGACAATTAGCTATTTTTATAAGATTTGCAGGCTGTAATTTAAATTGCAGTTATTGTGATACAACTTGGGCTAATGAAAAAAATGCTCCTTATGATCTTATGTCTTCAGAAGAAATATATAACTATATAAAATCCACAGAGGTTAATAATATAACTCTAACTGGTGGTGAACCACTTCTTCAAGAAGGAATAATTGAATTACTACAATTACTAGCTAAAGATAAGGAACTTCATGTTGAGATCGAAACCAATGGTAGTGTACTGCTTGATACTTTCTCAAAAATCGAAAATCCACCTAGTTTTACTATGGATTACAAGCTTCCATCAAGCAATATGGAAAAGAAAATGAACCTAGATAATTTTAAATTTTTAACTAAAAACGATACTGTTAAGTTTGTTTCTGGAAGTTCTGAAGATTTAGAAAAGGTTAAAGAAATAATTGATAGATATGATTTAGTTGAAAAAACAAGCGTATATATCAGTCCTGTATTTGGGCAGATTTCCTTAGATAGTATTGTAGAGTTTATGAAGAACAACAAAATGAATGATGTTAATCTTCAAGTTCAGCTTCACAAAATAATTTGGGAGCCATCAAAGAGAGGGGTATAACATATGGCAATTGATATAAAAGCAATTGAAGAACATATAAGAGGTATTTTAATCGCTCTAGGTGATAATCCTGAAAGAGAAGGCTTAAAGGATACACCAAAACGTGTGGCTAAAATGTATGAAGAAGTTTTTAATGGTATGAACTATACCAATGATGATATTGCATCTATGTTCAACGTTACTTTCGAAGATGATTTAGATATAAAGAACAACGATAATGACTTAGTATTTATGAAAGACATAGAAATCTTTAGTCACTGCGAGCACCACTTAGCTTTAATGTACAACATGAAAGTTGCAGTAGCTTATGTTCCTAACAAAAAAGTGATAGGTTTAAGTAAAATAGCGAGAATAGCTGATATGGTAGGAAGACGCCTACAACTTCAAGAAAGAATCGGAACTGATATAGCTGAAATTCTTCAAAAAATAACTGAATCAGAAGATGTAGCTGTAATAATTCAAGGTGAGCATGGCTGCATGACTACTAGAGGAATAGAAAAACCTGGAACAAAAACTATAACCACTACCCTACGAGGTAGATTTAATACTGATCCAATTTTAAATAATAAGCTTATGATGCTTTATACTAAGTAAAAATATGAATTTAAGAGGATGGTGCAATTATGAATAAGCAAAAAGCAGTAGTAGTATTCAGTGGTGGACAAGATAGTACAACTTGTTTATTTTGGGCAAAGAGAAAATTCAAAGAAGTTATCGCAGTTTCTTTTGATTACAATCAAAAGCACAAATTAGAATTAGAATGTGCAAAGGATATATGTAAAAAACATGGCATCGAACATCACATTTTAGATCTAAACCTATTAAATCAATTGGCTCCTAATTCATTAACTAGACAAGATATAACTGTTGATAAAAATGCACCTACAGAAGGACTTCCTAATTCCTTTGTGGATGGAAGAAACTTATTGTTCTTAACATTTGTAGCTGTATTCGCAAAACAAAGAGGAATAAACACTATTATAACTGGTGTTTCTCAAAGTGATTTCAGTGGATATCCTGACTGCAGAGATGTATTTATAAAGTCTCTAAATGTTACTTTAAACTTAGCAATGGATTATCAATTTGAGATCTTTACACCTTTGATGTGGATAAATAAAGCTGAGACTTGGAAAATGGCTTATGACTTAGGGGTTCTAGATATAGTAAAGAATGAAACCTTAACTTGCTATAACGGAGTTATAGGAAATGGCTGCGGAGAGTGCCCTGCTTGCAAACTTAGAAAAAATGGATATTTAGAGTTTAAAAATAACTTTTTATAAAAATCTCCCTTCACAGCAGTCCGGATACTAATAATGTACTATAGTGAAATTAAGTGGTTATTCATCCGATGCTTTAATGAGTATTCGCAAAGAATTAATATGATTTTGTCATATTACATGGCTAAAACTGTAAACTCTCTACGTTCGAACAGTACAGTTTATTAACGCCATTCCATCTAAAAAAATCATTTAATTCTAATAGCTCACTCATATAGCATCTCCTGCATAACCACTTAATTTTAATAATCTACTTGAACCTAACATTGTAGTAAGCGAAAATCAAATATACAACAATAGGCTTACACTATTATAGCTTTAGTGTGAGCCTATTATTTTGGCACATTCTATATACTTCAATAAAACTAAAACATCACTGTTCTAGCCTTCAATGAATCTCATTATTCTGCAACTTATATATAATACTTTTCAATATTATTTGTAGATGTTTACCATACAAAGTTTTAATATCTAGCTTCTACAAGTAATAATGTATAGAATTCAAAATCCACTCCATAAAGTTAAACAAATAGCAATAAAGTATAATAAAACACAATATTTTCATTGACTTCTATATTCAATCACTTTATAATTAAGGCATACTCAATAAGTAAAGGAATGATTATTATGGAAGAAAAACTTTATACCATTGATCAGGTTGCTGAAATACTTGGTATGCATCATAAAACAATAAGAAAGTTTATAACTGAAGGAAAACTTAGAGCTAGTAAGGTTGGTAAGCAATGGCGGATTTCTGGTCATGATCTAAGCTTGTTTATGGAAAATAGTGATATTCAAGTAGAGAAGAAAAAAGAAGAAGAAAGCCTTATAGAATTCTCTACAGATAAAATAAATAAGTCTGATAATCAAAACAAGATTAATGTATCTTCAGTTGTTGACATAAATCAATTGAATATTGATGAATATAATCGAATATCAAATTCTCTTTTAGCTATAATGAACAGCAAAGACCCTAATTTAGGGCTTTCAACTATAAAAATGCAGTATTCCGAAAAAGAAAACAGATTAAGAGTATTATTATGGGGAGATATCAAATTTACAGAAGAAATATTGAAATTCATAGAACTATTAATGGAGAGATGAAAATGAAAACGGCATTTAAATCAGCTATCATGAAAAAATCAGTTATTGAGCAGTATGATAAAATATTAAAAGCTTCTCATTTGACTTACGAAGAGCTTTATATCGATACTACCTATGGTAATACTTTTATAATAGCCTCAGGAAAAAACGACTCCCCTCCCCTTATATTACTTCACGGGGCCGGCATGAATTCAGCTATGTGGGTAGGTGGTATAGGAGAATACTCAAAGAATTATAGAGTGTATGCAATAGATATACCTGGAGATCCTGGCAAAAGCGATGAAAGACAGTTTTCTTTAAAAAGCTCAGCTTATGCAGATTGGCTTAATGAGGTCCTTAACGCCCTTTATATAAGTACTACAAGTATCATTGGAATTTCTTTAGGCGCTTGGTTATCAGTAAAGTTTTCAATAAGTTACCCAAACAGAGTTGATAAACTTATCTTAATATCGCCTTCAGGAATAGGTCCTCAAAAGACATCTTTTATATTCAAAGCGCTTATATACAGTCTTCAAGGTGAAAGAGGTATTGAAAAATTATATACTAAAGTAAGTGGAAATAAGCCAATTCCACCTATAATGCTTCAGTATCAAAAAGCAATTAGGAAAAGCTTTAATTTTCGTTATGAGCCAATACCTATATTTTCTGACGAAGAGCTGAGAAAACTAAAGATGCCAATTGCTCTATTCGTAGGAGATAAAGATATAATGCTACATTCAATTAAAACCGCTGACCGTTTAAAAAAACTTATTCCTTCAGCAAAAATAAATATTTTAAAAGATACTGGTCATGCTATAATCAATATCAAATCAGATATAATGAACTTTTTATCATTAAAGCACTAACCCATTTTGGTTAGTGCTTTAATTGTTAAAATTTTAACTTGACACAATAGACAGATTGGTCTATTATTTAATTGTAAGATATATTTCTAATTAGGAGACAAAACCATGGTTAAGGTTACAAAAGGTGAACAATCAAAAAATAACTTAATAGAATGCGCAGCCAATTTATTTATACAAAAGGGATATAATGCAACTGGCATAAATGATATCTTGCAATGTACAGGACTTCCTAAAGGCTCCTTCTATTTTCACTTTAAAAGCAAAAAGGATTTAGCTATTAGCGTTTCCGATTATTTTGAAAGAAAGATTATTGAAATGGCATTGGTTTCTGCTAAGGATAAAGAATGGGAAGCCTTCATAAAATCTTTATCTGATACAATGATAGCTGGTGCTGAAATCAATAAACATTTTGGATGTCCTTTTGCAGTACTTGGACTTGAAATAGCCTTTTCTGAACCTGATCTTGCAGAATACTATACTCGCTCAATGGATAGATTAAATGGTATATTTGCTGATGTCCTTAGATTTTCAAAGGTTAAAGAGGATAAAATACCCACCCTTGCTAACCGTGCGTTTGCAGCGTACGAAGGATATTTAGTCTATTATCGCTTAAGTAAGGATATAGACACATTAAGACGAATGGCTGATGATTTGATTTCAATTTATAAAGACTATAAAGGTTAAAGGATTATCCTTTGCACCTTAGATAAATCCACTAAAAATCCGACTCTAATCTCTCATTTATGTGAGAGATTACTTAATAAATTTTAATAGACAGACTGGTCTGTTATGAATACCACCATACCCTCTTATTCTAAATATTTAATAAAAAATAAAATTTTGGAGGTAATTTGTTATGAAAGATGTAGTAATAGTTAGTGCTGTAAGAACTGCTATAGGAGCATATGGAAAAACTCTTAAAGATGTTCCAGCTGTTGACTTAGGTGCAGTTGTAATAAAAGAAGCTGTTAAAAGAGCTGGAATAAAGCCTGAATCAATTAGTGAAGTTATATTTGGTAATGTTCTTCAAGCTGGTCTTGGCCAAAATCCAGCAAGACAAGCGGCTGTAAAAGCTGGTTTACCAGTAGAAATCCCAGCTTTAACTCTTAATAAAGTTTGTGGTTCTGGGCTAAGAAGCGTAAGCCTTGCAGCACAAATAATTAAGGCTGGTGACGCTGATGTTATCGTCGCTGGTGGTATGGAAAACATGTCTGCTGCTCCATTCCTACTTGAAAATGCAAGATGGGGTTACAGAATGGGACACAATAACTTAGTAGATGAAATGATCAGAGATGGGTTATGGGATGCCTTCAATGATTATCATATGGGAGTAACAGCTGAAAATGTGGCAGAACAATGGAAGGTAACTAGAGAAGAACAAGATGAGTTTTCACTTTCTTCTCAGAAAAAGGCTGAAGAAGCTATTAAGAGCGGTCAATTTAAGGAAGAAATAGTTCCAGTTGTTATAAAAACTAAAAAAGGTGAAATCGTATTTGATACAGATGAATTTCCTAGATTCGGTAACACTATTGAAGCACTAGCTAAACTAAAACCTATTTTTAAGGAAAATGGAACTGTAACTGCTGGTAATGCATCTGGGCTTAATGATGGAGCTGCAGCACTAGTTATAATGAGTGCTGATAAAGCTAAAGAATTAGGAATAAAACCTCTTGCTAAAATTGCATCTTATGGCTCTGCAGGACTTGATCCAGCAATAATGGGTTATGGTGCTTTCTATGCAACTAAAGCTGCTTTAGATAAAGTTAACTTAAAACCAGAAGACCTAGATTTAATTGAAGCCAATGAAGCTTATGCATCACAAAGTATTGCTATAGCTAAAGATTTAAATCTTGATATGAATAAAGTAAATGTCAACGGTGGTGCTATAGCTCTAGGCCATCCAATTGGAGCTTCAGGTGCAAGAATACTAGTTACCTTATTACATGCCATGAAAAACAGAGATGCAAAAAGAGGTCTAGCAACCTTATGTATAGGTGGTGGACAAGGAACAGCAATGATTGTAGAAAGAGACTAAAGCAATTTATATTAAGTCATTTGAATAGTAAATTGTGAAGGCAAGTAATCATTAATGACTACTTGCCCATTTTTTTATTTCACCAAACTACTCCATTATTGTAATTCCCCATCTTTTTAGTTCTATAAATACTTTTTCCAATTCTTTTCCCTTTTCAGTGAGTTTGTACTCTACCCTTGGAGGAATCTCAGGGTACACTATTCTATGAACTATCTTCGCTTTTTCTAATTCTCTTAATCTAACCGATAAAGTTTTTGGACTAATTCCCTCTAACGAGCGCAGTAAATCACCAAATCTTACTGTGCCATCTATTAATAAATCTCTTAATATCAAAAATGTCCATTTGCTGCCTATTATATCTATTGCTACTTCTATTGGACATATTTCTGAAGAACTTCCTCTCTCCAATTTTATCTCAGACATATTTTTTTCTCCTCTTATTCATTGATTTATCGCATTACTTACTTTTTTGAAATTATATGATATAAATATCACTACTTCCCTAAATATAGTTTATAAAATATACTTACATTAATCAATACATTTCATGTTAAAGGAGATAAAAATTATGAAAGCATTTAGTAATTATACTTTAAAAAGCACTACTTTAAAAAACAGAATAGTTATGCCACCTATGTGCATGTACTCAGCTGATGCCACTGGTAAAGCAAATGATTTCCACTATAATCATTATCTAACTAGAGCTATCGGTGGAGTTGGTCTTATAATTGTTGAGTCTACTGGTGTTACTGAAAACGGCAGAACAACTGATAATGATCTAGGAATTTGGGATGATTCACATATAGATGGTCTAAAGAGAATTGTTGACGGAGTAAAAAAATATGGCTCTAGCATTGCTATTCAACTAAATCATGGCGGAAGAAAATACACTGGAAATTACAGCGAAGCTGTTGCTCCAAGTGCTTTAAAATTTGATGACTCTAGCTTATTACCTAGAGAACTAACTAAGGATGAAATCAAAAAAATAGTTTTAGATTTTACTGAAGCTGCAAAAAGAGCTGATAAGGCTGGTTTTGATTCTATTGAGATACACGGAGCTCATGGTTATTTAATACATCAATTTTTATCGCCGCTCTCAAACCTAAGAACAGATGAATATGGTGGAAATATTAAGAATAGAACTAGATTCCTTAAAGAAATTCTTCAATCTGTTAAAGAGGTATGGCCTAAAGACAAACCAATCTTGCTTAGAGTATCTTCTTATGATTATAAAGAAGGTGGAATAACTTTAGACGACATGATTGAAATTATAAATGAAGTTAAAGATTATATAGATATGGTTCACGTAAGTACTGGTGGTTTAATTCCTGCTAAAATAGACGTATATCCTGGATATCAAATCAATTATTCCAATGAGATTAGAAGCAAATGTAATATCCCTACTATAGCTGTTGGATTAATAACAGATTTAAATATTGCTGAAGAAATTATATCAAATGGAAGAGCAGACTTAGTAGCAATAGGTAGGGAGCTTTTAAGGAGCCCTTACTTTGTATTAAAAGAAGCAAAAGACAGAAATCTAGACATCGAATACCCTACACAATATAAAGGTGCTTTCTAATAAAACTTGAACTTATTAGCTCTGTCAACATTCAATATTAGGCTTTATCAAATATTTAATTTTCTAACTTCAGAGGTTAAGTATTTATTTAAAAAACTCTCACCAGTTCTGATGAGATAGTTTATATTCTTCAAACCTCCTCACAGACCCCAGAGGGGGTTTGAAAATAGATTATAGATAATCTTTTTCTCATATTTAATTATATAAGCTTATATTCATGGAATAAAAACACTTAATATCTATTAAATTGTTCATTTGACAAATAGCAATCAAAATATTTTATCAATTACCTATATTAGGCTTCTTAGTTATTAATTTTTTTATAATAACAATAATCAATGTTATTATGGGAATTATTACTTCCATTGGCATATGAACATAATATAATACATCAACTAAACCAGTTCTAACATGCTGAGGATAATTTTCAGACATAAGTAAAGAAGTTACAAGTATACTTACCCCAAATATTAATATTAATAAGGTACTGTTTTTAAATTTGAGCATATCATAAGCCCCAAGAACTGCTGCATATAAAAAAATACTTATCTTAAAAAATCCTTCAATCATAAAGATAAGCAAAAATAATATATCCATCCTACTTAAAACCTCACTTATTTTTACTAGCCTATAAGCTTCAAATAGCGGGAAATTAGTAAGGGTTGCAAAATTAACACCTAATGTACAAATAAATAAAATACAATTAAATGACAATATTATTGCTTCTGTAATTATTGAAAATATTGCTACTTTCTTTAGTTTACTATTTTCTATAATCAATGGATATATCATTGTAAATACTACTGTTTCTCCGTATGGGAACAAAATAAGTTGCCATGATTCGCTTAAAACTTTTACAATTCCTTCATTCAAAATTGGCTTTAAATTATAAAATTCAAAGGTTTCATGTCGCCAAAAAATCAATAAAAATCCACATATTTTCGCAAGGATTAATACCAAAAAAAAGAGTTGAGCTAAGCTAGCCACATTATCTATGCCATTATATACTGAAAAAATTATAACCAATATAAATAAAGAACCAAAAACCACTCTTGGAGTACTCTTTAAAGAAAAAGCAGAAATCACTTCACTATAATCCCTAAATACACGTGATGCTATATATGTAAAATAGATAATATATAAAAATCCTAAAATCTTACCAATGAACTTACCATATAGCTTTTGTAGAATTACAACAAGAGTATCTTGAGGATATTTTTTATATATGCTTATATATATTGCTTGCAGTGCTATACCAGCAAGCGAATATACTAGCAAAGCTATCCATGCATCCTGCTTTGCCTCAGGTGCTAAAAAGAATAATGATGCACTTCCATATGGCACAAGTGTCATTAATACGAAGAATTGATATATAGATATTTTTTTCTTCATAATTTTACCTCTCTATTTAATTATTTATAGACTTCGACATTCCACCTGTTTGCCTAATTTGCGATGACACATTGACTTCAATACTTATCTTTGGAAATATTTCATTCCATTTATCTCTTATAACTTTCCACTCATTAGGTTTTTCTCTGTAAAGTATTCCCCCAAAATCGAATATATCTGCATGAAGAACTCTCTGTGCTACATCTATAGCAGAGTTTATTTCTTCCTCTATAGCAAAGTTTACATTTTTTGAAAGTGCAGTTATTATACGAGGATCCCTGTTAAAATCCATATTTTCAGTTGTAGCCTCGTATATTTCATCTATAATGGTCTGATTTTTTATATCGACCTTAATTTTTGCTGTTTTATCAATAATTGATGGGGTATATTTGCTAGCACTTCTTAATATATGAAATCCGATTTTGCTTCCATTAGCATTCCTTGCAACTATACCCCCAGCTTTCACCTTTCCTTTTATCCACTGCATCCCTCTTGTTTCTTTAGCATCCATATACCCAATAAGCTTATCTTTTTTGAATACCGCACTTCCTGACAGTATTAGAGTATTTTTCTCATCATCTTCACTTTTTCCAATGCCTATAACTCCACATGTCGAAATGCCACTTTCTCCTCTCATATTATTTATAAAGTCCCTATTAGTAGCCTTCGAAGTATAGCATAAATTTTCCTGTCTTCTAATCAATGCATCAATCTCAAACGCCGAAATAGGAATTTCATCGCTTTTAAATTTAATTAAATCTGAAGCTTCTCCCTTAGTTACTAGTATCGGGTCTGTAGACCTCATATCAGCAAATCGCAAAGATAAATCGATTACTGGCTCTATACCTTCTCTGGCAAACTTTTCTCCTACTATGATACATTTCTCATTAGAGAACTTAATTAGTTTACTTGCTTTTTTTGACAACTTATATAGTGCATCGGAAATTGTATCCCCAGAGCCAACATAAACCTCAGTCTTAGAAGTTTCATTAGCCCCCTCACTTTTTTTACCAGATTTAAGAATTTGCACGCTTGCTACAACCTCGTTGTTTTCATTTAAATCTACACCTAAAGCTACTACCAATCCTATGTCTTCAATTTCATTTTTATCTGAACATCCTGTTAAGCAAAAAACTGATACAAAGACAGACAACATTAACAATATTATATTAAACCCTTTAAAATGTTTTTTTATTTTATTCATAATAATTCCTTCTTACTTTGAACCTTTATGAACTGAACCTCTCTTAAGATTCATTTTTATATTTAATAATTTTTGATTCACGTTTAACTTATATATTGGCGCTCTAAATATTACGTCTTCTTCTAATTTCATATTAAAAGGACAAATAGGATACATATAAGGAACCCCAAAAGACCTTATTGAAACCAATCTCATACTGACTAGCAAAAACCCACAAGTTAATCCAGCCAATCCCAAACTTCCACTTAATACCATAAATATAAATCTTATATACACAATAGGAAGCTCTAGTTCTATAGATGAAATTGTAAATTTAGTAATTGCAGTTAAGGATACTATTCCCACCATTGGAGTACCTACAAGTCCTGCTTTTACCGCTGCATCACCTAATACCAAACCTCCTACTATACTGATTGAAGTTCCCATAGCTTTGGGCATTCTAACACCTGCTTCTCTTATTATTTCAAAGGTTGAAAGCATAAAAATACACTCCCAGAATACTGGAAAAGGCACACCTTCTCTAGCATTTATAATACTAATTGCAAGCTTAGTAGGTATAAGCTCTTGATGAAAGTTTGTCAATGCCACATAGATTGACGGAAGTGTTAAAGTAATTATTAAAGCACTAAACCTTACTATCCTATTTAGCAAAGCAGAAGTATACTTTAAATAATGATCTTCACCTGAATGTAAAAACTCTATAAATATAGCCGGTACAGATAGTGCTACAGGCGAGCCATCCACAATTAACACAACTTTCCCTTCCAAAATTTTAGAGGCTGCTATATCTGGTTTTTCAGTACGAAATACTATTGGTACTATGCTAAGTGGCGAATCTGATATATACTCTTCAACATAATTTGAGTCTAACACTGATTCAATATCTATATCTTTTACTCTTCTTCTTACTTCATTTACTATTTTTTCATTAGCCATATCGGAGAGATAGATTATTGCTACATTTGTATTTGTCTTTTTTCCTATTACAAATTTTTCGGTTTTTAAATTTGAGTTTTTTATCTTTTTCCTTAATAAACTAACATTTTGTGTAAGTGACTCAGTGAACCCTTCCCTTGGGCCTCTTAACACTACTTCCGAAGAAGGTTCATTTACATCTCTGCCAGGTGGACTACTTATATTTATTTCAAAGGATTTATCTATTCCATCAATAAAAACAACTGGATTTCCAGAAATAATTGCTTCAAATGACTTTTCCATATCATTCTTAATCTCTGTATCCTTTAGTCCTAAATTAAATTTTATCGCTTCTTCCGTAAAAGACTCATTTTTTACACCACACTCAGAAGTAAGCTTTGATATGAGCAAATCTTCTATAATATTTTTTTCTGATAACCCATCTAAGTATACAATTAGGACCTTTTTCTGAGGGTTAAAAGCAGTTATTTCTCTTAACACAACATCGAAGCAATTTGAAAAATATATCTCAACATTCTTTCTATTCTCTTCGATACTTTTAGATATAACAGTTAAAATCTTATTTTCTTTTTTACTCTCAGTGCTTTCTTCATTTATGGTATTGCAGTTATTATTTTCATCACTAAAAGAAAATACTTTTCTTATAAAGTCATTCATAATATTTACCTCTAATTTAAAATACATGCTTTACTTTATTGTTTCATAAAAAAAATAAAGTATGTACGCTTTTCTCCATATATTAAATATGACAAAGATTTATATAACTTTATAAATATAAAATTTATCCACAGCTATGGAAATATAATCCACTATAATGTAAATAAAAATAGAACCTTGTGACTAATTTAAATTAATCTCAAAGTTCTATTATATAATCTATTTGTTACTCATCAATTTAACCATAACAGCTTTTTGAGCATGAAGTCTATTTTCAGCCTCTTCAAATATCTCTTTCTCATGAAGCTCTAATATATCTTCTGTTATCTCCTCACCCCTATGAGCCGGAAGACAGTGAAGAACCATAGCATCTTTTTTAGCTATTCCCATAAGATCACTATTCACCTGATAGCCCTTAAATGCTTCTTTTCTTTTGTTAGTTTCTTCTTCTTGCCCCATACTAGTCCAAACATCTGTAATTACTACATCAGCATCTTTAACTACATCCAATGGGTTACTTGCGAAAGTTACAGTTCCTTTTGAGATCTCTTCTATTTCTTTTACACCTTTTATTACGTGCTCAGGTGGTTCATAGCCATTTGGGGTTGCAATTCCTATACTCATCCCTACTTTTAAACATCCAACCATTAAAGAGTTTGCCATGTTATTTCCGTCTCCTATAAAAGCAACCTTAAGACCTTCAAGTTTCCTTTTAAACTCTTTTATTGTAAGTAAATCCGCTAAGACTTGACATGGATGCTCTTCATCTGTAAGTCCATTAATAACTGGAACTCTTGAATACTCTGCAAGATCCTCAACATCTTTTTGGGAGAAAGTTCTTATCATTATTCCATCTACATATCTTGATAAAACTCTAGCCGTATCCTTGATTGGTTCTCCTCTTCCAAGTTGTATGTCATTAGAACTTAGGAATAAGGCTGACCCACCTAATTGATACATACCTACCTCAAAGGATACACGAGTTCTTGTAGAGGATTTTTCAAATATCATTCCTAAAGTCTTTCCTTTTAACAGATGATCATGAGGTATACCATGCTTTGTTTCGTACTTAAGCTGTTCCCCAAGTTCCAGTATTTCCATTATTTCTTCTTTTGTATAATCATTTAGCTTTAGTAAATGCTTATTTTCCATAACTCTTCCCCCCAAGATATTTTATTTATATATCAATAATTTAATCATTCTTTGCAAAGCTCATTAAAGTATCGGATGTATGACACCTAAATTTCTAAGTAATCTTAATTTTGTACTAAAAACATTCTTTAAGAACTTCTAATCCAGCTTTTATTTCTTCTTCAGTTATTGTTAATGGCGGAAGAAGTCTTAGAACCTTTGCTCCTGCAGTAAGAGTCAATATTCCTTTAGCTAAAGCCTTTTCTTGAACATCTTTGCTCTCGCCTTCAAGTTCAATACCTAACATAAGACCTTTTCCTCTAACCTCTTTTACTGATGGAATATTAAAGCCTTCTATTATATTCTTTATAAGTTCACCCTTTTTAGTAACTTCATCTATAAAGCCGTCACTAGTTACAACATCTAGAACTACGCTTGCGCCTTTAAGTGCTACTGGATTACCACCAAAGGTTGATCCATGATCTCCCTTCTTAAATACACTAGCAGTTTTTTCACCAGCTAAGATTGCTCCGATAGGAAGTCCGCCGCCTAATCCCTTAGCTAGGGTTACTATGTCTGGTTCAACATTAAAATGCTCAAATCCAAAGAACTTCCCTGTTCTTCCTACACCACACTGAACCTCATCAAATATCACTAATACATCTTTTTCCTTACATAATGCAACAGCTTCTTTTACAAAGGTTTCATCCAAAGGATATACTCCGCCTTCACCTTGTATAGCTTCCATCATTACAGCACATACAGTTCCATCAAGTTGTTCTTTTAGGGCTTCTATATTATTTTTTTCTATATATACGAAACCTTCAGGAAATGGGAAGAAATAATTATGAAATTTCTCTTGTCCTGTTGCCTTTAATGCAGCAAGAGTTCTTCCATGAAAAGATTGCTTTAGAGAAATTATCTTTCCTCTTCCTTCTCCATATTTATCAAAACTATATTTTCTTGCAAGCTTTATAGCACCTTCATTCGCTTCTGCTCCAGAGTTAGCAAAGAAAACTTTCTTTAACTTACTTGCGTTTATTAACTTTTCTCCAGCTTCAATAGCTACTGGGTTGAAAAATATATTTGAAGTATGCAAAAGTAAATCAATTTGATCCTTTAAACCCTTTATTAATTGTTCATTCCCATAACCTAGAGAAGATACCCCTATACCACTAGTAAAATCTAGATACTTTTTTCCATTAGAATCTATTAGATAATTACCTTCACCTTTAACAAGCGCTATAGGTAATTGTCCATAAGTATCCATGAAAAACTCATTCCATTTCTCTTTAAAATCCATTTTTATTACACCTCCTATTTACTTTAAGACTCTATTAACCAAAATTACTTTAATCCAATAAGTCTTAGAAAACTTAAACCTACTATATTATTAATTAGTAATATTCACCGTTGTTAAATATCAGTGATCTGTTATATAGATGTACCACTTCATAATAAAATATATTATTTTTAAATTCTCTCACTAGAAGCCGTGAGAGTTTTAAAAATAGATTTCTGTTTAAAGTGTTACATCTATATTAGTGAATCATGGTACCTATACCTTCATCTGAGAATAACTCTATAAGAACAGAATGTGGCATTCTTCCATCTAGTATATGGACTCTCTTAACTCCATTTCTAATACTCTCAACGCAACTGTTTATCTTAGGTATCATTCCTCCGCTTATCACCTTTTCTTCCATAAGCTCTGGAATTTCCCCTACTCTTATATCTGAAATAAGCGTTTCTTCTGAACTTGGATCTCTTAAAAGTCCAGGTACATCAGTAAGAAGTATAAGTTTTTCTGCTTTTAGAGCTGAAGCCACTTTAGCTGCAGCTATATCACCATTTATGTTATAGGCTTTTCCATCTTCACCTATACCAACAGTTGCTATTACAGATATATATCCTTGTTTTAAACTGTTGTCTATCACATCTGTATTTACCTTTTTTACTTCTCCTACGAAACCTAAATCCTCTTCGCTTTTTACCTTTTCAGTTATAAGCATATTTCCGTCTATACCGCATAATCCAATAGCTTTTCCACCTAAAGAATTTATAAGGAATACAAGCTCCTTGTTTACTTTACCTGCCAGCACCATTTGTACTATGTCCATTGTCTCTTCATCAGTGTATCTTAAACCATTTATAAACTTTGGCTTTTTCCCCATTTTTTCTAGGAATATATTTATCTCTGGACCACCGCCATGTACTAAAACAACATTTATTCCAACACAACTCATAAGTATCAAGTCATTTATAACTGCTTCTTTAAGAGTTTTGTTCTTCATTGCACTTCCGCCATATTTTATTACTATAGTCTTGCCATAATATTCTTTTATATATGGAAGAGCTTCGATAAGCGTATTGGCCTTCTTAAAATCTATACTACTCAAAGTTGTCACCTCTTTATAATATTAAGTTCTAACTATGCTTAGTATTTATTATTGAAATTAAGGTATCCAATAAAGTGTCCCCCTTAATTTCAACAAGATACTAAGCATATACTGTTATCTTTAAGTTCTATAATCTCCATTAATTCTTACGTATTCATAACTTAGGTCACAACCCCAAGCGACAGCTTCTTCTTCGCCCATTTTTAAGTCAATTATTATAGATATTTCACTTTCTCCAAGTACTAATTTTGCTTTTTCTTCGCTGAAAGGTACTGGCATACCATTTTTGCAAACTTCTAAATATCCCTTTATACTGTCAAAAGAAACATCAACCTTTTCTACCTCTAAAGGTTCATCTGAATATCCAAGAGCGCATAGTATTCTTCCCCAGTTTGCATCTGCACCGAATACAGCAGTCTTAACTAAACTTGATTGAATTACTGATTTTGCTAAAGCTACAGCATGCTCTTCATTTAAAGCACCTTTAACATAGCATTCTATCATCTTAGTTGCACCTTCACCGTCTTTAGCAATAAGCTTAGCAAGTTCTGTGCATACAAAAGTCAATGCATTTAAAAATTTATAATAACTGTCATCTTTATCCGTTATCTTTTCATTTCCTGCCATACCATTTGCAAGCACCGCTACCATATCGTTTGTACTTGTATCGCCATCAACACTTACTCTATTAAAGCTTTTGTTGGTAGCATGTAGAATAGCTTCTTTTAACAGCTTTCCATCTATGCTAACATCAGTAGTTACAAACCCTAACATAGTAGCCATATTCGGATGAATCATTCCTGACCCCTTTGCCATAGCTCCTATGGTAACTTTTTTATCCCCAACTTTTATTGACACTGCTACTTCCTTCTTTATAGTATCAGTAGTCATTATAGCTTCCCTAGCATCTATATTTCCGTTCCTATTTATGCTGTTTACAAGCTCATCCATTCCATTTTCAATTGCTTCTATATTAAGTGGAACACCGATAACTCCAGTAGATGCAACAATAACATTTTCTTTGTCTATTCCAAGTCTTTCACCTGTTACTTCAGCCATTCTATTAGCTTTTATTATTCCGTCTTCTCCTGTACAAGTATTTGCATTACCGCTATTTACTATAATCGCTTGAGCCTTATAATCTAGTAGATTTTTTTCAGTAACTAGTATAGGACTTCCTTTAACTTTATTTTGAGTATAAACTGCTGCTGCATCGCATATCTTTTCTGAATATATAAGTGCTAAATCCTTTTTTTCTTTTTTCTTCTTTAATCCGCAATGTATTCCTGAAGCAACAAAACCTTTCGGTGCTGTAACTCCACCCTTTAATATATCCATTTCTATTCCTCCTCTTTAAAAAATAACTAACAAACTTTCATTGTAAAGTATACTTATCTACAAATTCATCTAGAATATATCTTCTTAAAAAGCTAAAAAGCTGGTGCCAAAAATTCAAGCCCTTTATTTTCTTCATAGCCCATCATTATATTCATATTTTGTATAGCCTGACCTGCAGCTCCCTTTAGCATATTGTCTATCACAGAGCATAGAATAAGCTTATTTGCTCTCTCATCAAAATGAACTGATATTTGACAGTTATTTGATAAGGTCACTGACTTTATCGAAGCTGTCTGTCCTTTAGGTACTATATTAACGAACTTCTCACTTTCATAAGTTTCCACTAAAGTGTCATAAGCTTTTTCATAGCTCACTTCTTCATTTAATTCACAGTATATAGTTGAAAGTATTCCTCTATTTACTGGTATAAGATGTGGTGTAAATACAATCCTTATTTCTTCACCATAGGCTTTACCTAAGCTCTGCTCTATCTCAGGAATATGTCTATGAACTCCTCCAACCTTGTAAGGAGATATGTTTTCATTACTTTCTGGATAATGAGAAGTTAATGAAAGGCCTCTTCCTGCTCCAGTTACTCCTGATTTGGAATCAATTATTATTCCATCTTTTTTAATAAGCTTATGCTTTAGTAATGGAGTTAGAGCTAATGCTATGGATGTTGGAAAGCATCCTGGATTAGCTATTATAGGTGATTTTTTTATAAGTTCTCTATTTACTTCACAAAGTCCATAAACAGATTTTTCATGAAGACTTCCATATAAATATTTTTTTCCGTACCATTTTTCGTATTCTTTCTCATCTTCAAGTCTGAAATCTGCACCTAAATCAATTACCTTCTTACCTTTTGCTACTGCAGTATTTGCTATTTCTTCACTTAACCCATGAGGAAGTGCCAAGAAAAGTAGATCACTCTTTTCTAAAACCTCATCAGTATTTTCACATTTTAAATTAGTATATCCTAATAGATTTGGATATACATCAGCTATATTCATACCCTCGAAAGAGGAAGAACTTATTGCTGTAACCTCAACCTCATTATGAGTAAGCAATAATCTTAAAAGCTCTATACCAACATAACCAGTGGCACCTATTATTCCAACCCTTAACTTTTTCACCTAACATCCCCCTTTATCTATAGATGTAGCACTTCATATAAGTTTGTATTTTTAGAAACTCCTCTTCCTAAAACTAAGAGGAGTTTAAAAAATAAATTTCCCATTGAAATGCAGCATCATTACTTCTGCTCTTTTTTAATGAAATACTTTAAATTGTCTAATTGTATATCCACGGATGACTTGCTTGGTCCTCCTACAACTTCTCTTCTTTCAACACAATTTTTAAGATCTAAAGCTTCATAAATATCCTTGTCAAATAAACTTGAAAACTCCTTGAATTGCTCTAAAGTTAAATCTTCCAATTTTGTTTTCTTTTCAATGCAATAAAAAACCAGCTGTCCAATCACCTTATGAGCATCCCTAAAAGGCATCCCTTTTTTAACTAAATAATCTGCTCCATCGGTAGCATTGGTAAATCCTTCACCAGCTGCATCTCTCATTCTTCCCTTATTAACCTTCACCGTTGAAAGCATATCACTAAATACATCTATGCATAATTTAACTGTATCTAAACTATCAAAAATAGCCTCTTTATCTTCTTGCATATCCTTGTTATAAGCTAGAGGAAGCCCCTTCATCATTGTAAGTAGAGTTATAAGCCCCCCATATACTCTTCCTGTTTTTCCTCTAACAAGTTCTGCTACATCAGGATTTTTCTTTTGTGGCATTATGCTGGAACCTGTAGAAAATCCATCATCAAGCTCTATAAAACCAAATTCTCCAGTGCACCAAAGAATTATTTCCTCGGAAAACCTCGATAAATGCATCATTATTATTGCTAAAGCGCTATTAAGTTCTATTACGTAATCTCTGTCAGATACACCGTCTAGACTATTCATGGTAATATCTTCGAACCCCAATTCTTCCATTACCATATATCTATCAAGAGGATAAGTAGTAGTTGCTAATGCCCCACTTCCAAGCGGAGATACATTCATCCTCTTATAACAATCTACAAGTCTAGAATAGTCTCTTTTAAACATCTCTCCATAAGCTAACAAATGATGACAAAAGGTTATGGGCTGTGCCTTTTGAAGATGTGTATATCCAGGCATTATGGTGTCAACATTTTCAGATGCTACCTTATATATTGAATTTTCAAGCTTCAATATTAAGTTCTTCAATTTATCTATTTCTTTTTTTACATACATTCTTAAATCCAATGCTACTTGATCATTTCTACTTCTTCCAGTGTGAAGCTTTTTACCAACTTCACCTATGCTATTTATAAGCATTGTTTCTACATTCATGTGTATATCTTCAGCATATTCTGAAAAATTAACTTCTCCATTTTCTATGTTTGCTAAAATATTTTTAAGCCCTTCAACTATCTTCTCCATATCATCAAAAGAAATAACATTGCAGCTTGCAAGCATTTTTGCATGAGCTATACTTCCCTTTATATCTTCTTCATATAATCTGTAATCAAAGGATATAGAAGAATGAAATGCATTGACTAAACTGTTTGTTTCCTTTTGAAATCTTCCACCCCAAAGTTTCATAAATTCCCTCCTATTTTTTTGAAAGCATTGACTTAACTGTAATTGGTAATCCAAATAGATTTATAAAGCCTTCTGCATCCTTTTGGTTATAAACTTGATCTTCTCCAAAGGTTGCTATTTCTTCACTGTAAAGAGAATATGGTGATGTTATTCCAGCATTTATTATATTTCCTTTATAAAGCTTTAACTTAACATCTCCAGTAACTGTTTCTTGTGTTTTATCTACAAAGGCACTTAGTGCTTCTCTTAAAGGAGTAAACCATAGACCAAAGTAAACCAATTCTCCAAACTTAGTTGCAACTAATTCTTTATAGTGTGATGTTTCTCTATCTAAACATAATGTTTCCAATTCTTTATGTGCATAATATAAAATCGTTCCACCTGGAGTTTCATATACTCCTCTTGATTTCATACCAACTAATCTATTCTCAACAAGATCAATGATACCAATTCCATTTTTGCCACCTATCTCATTAAGCTTTTTGATAAGTTCAACAGGACCATATTCAACTCCATCTATCTTCTTAGGAATACCTTGTTCAAAGGATAGAGTTACATATGTAGGCACATCTGGAGCCTTTTCAGGAGATACTGAAAGTTCTAGTATTTTATCATAGTCTGGTTCATTTTCCGGATTTTCTAAATCTAAACCTTCATGGCTTAAATGCCATAAGTTTTTATCCTTACTATAGTTTGTTTCTCTTGTTAAAGTTATAGGAATATTTTTTTCTATAGCATAATCTATCTCTTCATCCCTAGATTTTATATTCCATTCTCTCCAAGGAGCTATTATCTTCATATCTGGTGCATATGCTTTAATTCCAAGTTCAAATCTCACTTGGTCGTTTCCTTTTCCTGTACAACCGTGAGCTATAGCATCTGCCCCTACATTTTTTGCTATTTCTACAAGTCTTTTAGCTATTATAGGTCTTGCAAAAGATGTTCCTAAAAGATACTTTCCCTCGTATATTGCATTTGCCTTCAAACAAGGAAAAATAAAGTCATTAACTAATTCTTCTTTTAAATCAGCCACATAAAATTCTGAAGCACCAGTATTGATAGCTCTATCTCTTAATCCTTCTAATTCATCTCCTTGGCCAACATCACCTACTACAGCTACAACTTCACAACCGTAGTTTTCCTTAAGCCAAGTTATTATTATAGATGTATCAAGTCCACCTGAATATGCTAAAACAACCTTATTTAATTTCGCCATTAAAAACACCCTCCAATTTCTTCATTTAAAACATGTTATAATTATACATTCATTCTTTATAATTATGCAATACTTTTGAATAAATTTTTATTCATATTTTTTTGCAAATACTCTTTTCTATAATATTTGCTAAAAGCTTGCACTTATATAGCTATTCATTCAATATTCTAAATATTCAGTTTTATATTATTTGTGCATAGACATGAGTTATATATGCATAAAAATCATAATTTAGAATTCATTTTCATTATTAGTTAATGCATATTTATAATATATAATTTTGAAAAACACCTAATGTGTCTGTGGAAACTGTGTCAAATTAATAATATTTATTTTTTACTATATGACCTAAAAAATTATTCAAATCAATAGACATTACCAGGTTTGGCTAGTGCAAGAATTAAATACTTTCCTGTTCAATAACAAATGCAAAGATTTAAAAAACCTTTGCATCTGTCATTGTATAAATATCTTCACTCTTTCTACTCTTTTTTCACTCATTTCTTCTATCTTTAAGGTTATATTATGGTAATTCACTATTGAATTTTCTATATTTTTAGGAATCGTTCCAAGCATCTCAAGAACAAATCCACCGATAGTATCAGTGTCCTCAGAATTAATATTCAAATTAAGTATTTCATTAACCCTGTATATTGATAAAAGTCCATCCACACTATAGGTATTGTCATCGATCTTTCTTATCTCTTGTTCATCTTCGTCATATTCATCTGATATATTTCCCATCACTTCTTCCACTAAGTCCTCTAAGGTCACTATCCCTGAGAAACCTCCATATTCATCTATCAATATAGCCATATGACTTTTGGTTTCCTTTATATCCTTAAAAAGTTCATCAATATGTTTTGTTTCAGGTACAAAATAAGGCTCTCTAACTAATTTATTAAGCTCTATATCCTCTATGTCTTTAGTTATAAATTGACTAAAAATATCCTTAGTATATAAAATTCCAATTATATTATCCACTTCATCTTCATAGATAGGTATTCTAGAAAACTTCTCATGTACTATTTCTTCTATAACATCTGCGATTTTCTCATCACCGTCTAACATGAATACTTCAGTCCTAGGTATCATTACCTCTTTCGCTAGCTTGTCATCAAACCTAAATATCCCATTTATCATTTCTCTTTCTGTTTCATTTATTACTCCATGTTCTTTCCCTACTTCTATCATTGATTTTATTTCTTCTTCTGATACCCTCTCTTCCATGTTATTCATATCTATTCCAAATAACCTTATTAAAAGATTGGTTGAGAAAGAAAGAAATTTCACAAATGGTACTGTAATCTTAGATATCATAACTACAGGCTTTACTGTAAACATCGCTACAGATTCAGATTTTTTTAAAGCTACTCTTTTAGGAAATAGTTCACCTAGCACTAATGTGAAATATGATATTACAATTGTTATAATCACCAATGCAATCTGATCGCTATATGGCACATTATTCTTGGATAAAAATCTTGCAAAGCTATTAGATAAACTTGTTGCTGCAGATGCACTAGCAAAAAATCCTGCAAGAGTTATTCCAACTTGAATAGTAGCTAAAAATCTACTTGGCTCTTTGGTAAGATTCCTAAGCAATATAGCTTTTTTATCTCCCTTATCAGCTAAAATTCCTATCCTATTTTTATTTAAAGAGACTATGGACATCTCAGCTGCTACAAGAAATGCATTTATAGCAATTAATACTACTACTAATAAAATGCTTGTGATTAAATTTTCTTCCATAGTATTCTCCTTTAGTACTAAGATAAAAGTTTTTTTGAACTTAACTATGCTTATTATTTCTTAAAACATTTACTATTATCCTATTGATTTTTCTGGGTTTAGTTACCAAAAAAATTTATATTAATCTCGACAGTAAAAAATGCTATTGAGCAAAAAGCCCAATAGCATTAATAAAAACATAAACTTTACATATCCAAGTATTTAACCTTACTAAAAACTTCTAGAAAATAAAAAAATTAGGGAATATTCATCCCTAATTAAATCTATTATTCATTATATCATCAAAGGTTATACCATTGAGTTGTTCATTTACTATATTTTGAATTCTATTCAAAGCATTATGCAATTGACATCTTCCAGATCTATTTGCATTACATATTTCAGGCTCACCTATACATTTAGCAACATAAGTAGGTCCATCTATTGCTTCTATAACATCATTCAAATGTATCTCTTGCGGAAGCCTTGCTAATGAATAACCACCATTAACACCTCTATAAGAACTAACGATCTTCGCATGTGTCAACTTTCTAAGTATCTTAAGCAAAAATCTTATAGGAACTTTTTCATGTTCTGATATGGATCTTGCTTCTATCTTGGTGCCGTAATCTAATTTACAAAAATATAAAACGACTCTTAAAGCATAATCTACTTCTTGTGTTATCTTCATAATATTACCCCTTATAAGGTTTTAAATACATGACTAAATATAGCACTAATCCATTGAAATGTCAACGTTTCACTTGATTTGCCACAGTCACTAACTATGTATCACTTCACTTCAAAATCTACTTTTAAAACTCATTTGAGTTTTGAGATGATAATTTTTCATTTTTATATTTACAACGAAAACTTTCCATGATATTATGAATGTATACAATTCGGTTTTGTACAATTTAATTTTATAATATATAATTAGGAGATGTTTAAAATGTCTATTTATGATTTTAAGGTGAACAACATTGATGGAAAGGAAATAGAATTATCTCAGTACAAAGGTAAAGTTTTAATCATTGCTAACACTGCAACTAAATGTGGATTCGCTCCACAACTTGAAGATCTACAAAAGTTATACGAAAAATATAAAAATGCAGGGTTAGAAATTTTAGGTTTCCCTTCAAATCAATTTGAGAACCAAGAACCCGGCTCAAATGAAGATGTAAAAAAAGTTTGTTCAATAAACTACGGAGTAACATTTAATATGTTTGAGAAAGCTGATGTTCGTGGTAAAGATTCTCTTCCATTGTTTAATTATCTTGTATCGCAAAAACCCTTTAGAGGTTTTAACTTAAATGATCCTCAGCAAAAATTTTTCAATGCATTTTTAGAAGAAAACTTTCCTGAATCTTTAATCGATGATTCTATAAAATGGAACTTCACTAAATTCCTTGTTGATAGGAATGGTAAGATAATTGGAAGATTTGAATCTCCTGTTGATCCCTTAAGCATGGAAAGCTATATTGAAGCTTTATTATAATTTATATATTGTCGATGATTCCAATTTCAGTATCGCTAATAAAGTTTCTAATTTTAATTCGTTTAAAGAAGAACTATTTACATTTAAATATATAAATGATATATTTATATTATCAATTCAATTTTATGCAATTTAATTAAACTCAATATTTTTGGAGGTATTAAAAATGAATATATATGATTTTAAAGCTATAGATATAGATGGTAGAGAGGTTGACTTTTCTGATTATAAGGGTAAAGTATTACTTATAGTAAACACTGCAAGTAAGTGTGGTCTTACACCTCAATTTAAAGAATTAGAGGCTTTGTATAATAAACTTAGAAGTAAAAACTTTGAGATTCTTGGATTCCCTTGTAACCAATTCGCTAGCCAAGATCCAGGAAACAGTGAAGAAATAAAAAGTTTTTGTCTTCTAAACTATGGAGTAACTTTTAAGATGTTTGAGAAGGTTGATGTAAACGGAGAAAATGCACATCCTATCTACAAATATTTGACTTCTCAAAAAGGTGGACTTTTGAACAAGGCCGTTAAGTGGAATTTCACAAAATTCTTAGTTGATTCAAACGGAAATGTAGTAGACAGATTTGCTCCAACTACATCACCTTCAAAGATTGAGGAGGATATAAATAAACTTTTAAAGGACGTGTAACAAATGGAAAATAACGAATTAAAAGATGAAATGTTAAAATTAGATAATCAGCTGTGCTTTGCTATTTATGCTTGTTCCAAAGAGATAATTAAAGGATATAGACCTTATCTTGATGAGTTAGGTCTTACTTATACACAATATATAACTCTACTTTCACTTTGGGAAAAAGATGATGTAACAGTAAAAGAATTAGGAAACAAATTATATCTTGATTCTGGTACTTTAACACCATTATTAAAAAAGTTAGAAGCTTCTAATTTAATAGAAAGAATTAGAGATAAGGAAGATGAAAGAAACGTTATAATAAAGCTTACTGAAGAAGGCAAGAATAAAAAACTGTCAGCTGAATGCATTCCTCAAAAGTTATTGGAAAATACTAAGCTATCACCAGAAAAACTTTTAAGCATAAGAGAAAGCATGAAAGCTTTACTGGAATCAATGAGATAGTATAAAAACTACCAGAAATATTTCTGGTAGTTTTTATTTTATATTAACTTTTCTCTGTTTCTTCATAAAGAATTCATATAAAATGGATATCATTAATAGTATGCTGATATTTTTCACGAACAATTAATCCATAAGATAAAATAATTTGAGGTGTAAAATGTTATAGGGGTGATAAAAATGGCAATAAAAAGTATAAACCTTAGCGTTAACGACATGACCTGTACTTCTTGCGAAAATAGAATATCTAATTCTTTGAAAACTCTTTCTGGTATATTAGAAGTAAAGGCCAGTTATAAGAATTCATCTGTTTATGTTAAGTTCGACAATGAAAAATGCTCTTATGGGAAAATATGCAGAGCAATAGAAGAGATAGGTTATACAGTCACAGGAAATACTTTATCCCAAAGTAATACTGCTAAAACTGAAATACTACCTATAATTGCAATAATACTTATAGCATTTGTATTTATAAAATTAGGTCAGAATTCTATTGGCTTTGATATGAGTTCTAAACTAGGAACAAATACTACATACGTTATGCTATTTGTAATAGGTATTTTCACATCACTACATTGCGTTGGTATGTGTGGAGGCATAATGCTTTCTCAAAGTATCTCCATAAAAGGTGTAAATAAATTTTCAAACCTAAAACCTTCACTTTTTTATAACTTTGGAAGGTTAATATCTTATACATTATTAGGTGGAATAGTTGGTGCTATAGGCTCTGTATTTAGCATAACTATAGGAACTCAAGCCTTAATATCTATAATTGCCGGAGTTTTTATGGTGATAATGGGATTTAATTTAGCCGGATTTAAATTTTTTAGATCTATTAACATCAAACTTCCTTGGTCAAACTGTAATACAAAAAAATCACTAACAGGTAAGCCATTAATTGTAGGTCTTTTAAATGGTTTGATGCCTTGTGGCCCTCTTCAAACAATGCAATTATACGCCCTTGCTACTGGTAGTCCAATTAAAGGCGCAATTTCTATGTTCATATTCGCATTAGGTACTATTCCACTTATGCTTATATTTGGAGTTGCTGCAAGTTTTCTTAACAGTGGTAAAACTAAAAAGCTTTTAAAAGTAAGCGGAATTGTAGTTATATTATTAGGATTTATCATGGCTAATAGAGGATTTACTCTAATGGGCTTTAATATATCACCTATGTCTATACTAAGTGGTAAAACCGTGGCTTCTAATGTTAAGATGTCTGATGATAACAAAGGAAAATTAGTTGATGGAAAACAAGTTATCAACTTAACTGCAGATAGCAAAGGCTATTCTCCTAATGTAGTATTTCTTCAAAAAAATGTACCGGCAAAGATAGTTATCGATGGAAAACTTATAACTTCCTGTAATAACGAAATTGTGTTTCCTAGTCTAAACATAAGTAAAAAACTAAAATCAGGTGAAAATGTAATAGAGTTTACTCCTACAGACAAAGATATTGATTACAGCTGTTGGATGGGTATGATCACCGGTAAAATCAAAGTTGTTGATGACTTAGGCAATGTGTCTCAGGAAGACGTTTCTAAGGCTCAATCAGACCAACAACAATCTGCTGCTGGAGCAAGTTGCTGCTCTCCTACCGGAGGAACTGCTCAAGAAGCACAATTATATGGTCAACCTATTTCTAAGGTACCTACTAATAAAATAGTTGTAAAAGCTAAAATTGATGGTGTAACACAAAAGCTTTCGATTAAAGCTAATAGTAACGAGTTCGAACCTTTAGTGTGGGTATTTAAAAAAGGTCTCACAGCTAATGTTTCTTTTAATTTAGATGGTATGAATAACGCCGATGGTAAATATGATCTTATAGGTTTTACTACAAATACTAAAGTTAATAGCTTTACTATAAGTAATTATCTCGGAAAATTAGATATGAAATTTGATAAAGAGGAAACTTATTTTATAGAAAAGGATAATAACATTTACGGAGTTATTAAAGTTGTTTCTGACTTTGATAATGCTGACTTAGAACAAATAAGAACTGAAACTATAAACCAATAATCACCTAAAAATGTACCACTTCAATGCGGAATCTATTTTTAGCTCTCTCACAGTTTTTAGTGAAAAGATTTAAAACATAAATTCAAATGCGAAGTGGTACATCTTTATGTATGGTTTTATCCTTGAAACTTTTTTCTTTTTATACTCCCCCAACTTCCCTTTAGCTTTCTAAATTTTATTATACCTTCTAATCTATATAACATAGTCATCTGTCTATATCCAAAATTCTCTATTATTCCATAGAAAGTTAGCTTTATTAACTGCCATATTGATGGATACTTATTAAAAGTGTATTCCTCCAGTAGTATAGCTCCTATAGAAAGTATAACTCCATATAGTATGGATGATGCTAAAAAAAGCAGGAAATACCTAACATTAAGTACTCCGAAAAAATACGATAATGGAATGAATACGTACCCTACTACTTCCACTACAGGTCCAATCATCTCAAACACCCAGAAATAAGGAGCTGCTAATATACCTATCTTTCCATATCTAGCATTAAGAAGTAACCGCTTATGTTTGAACAAACTATCCATAAGTCCAATCTGCCATCTTCTTCGCTGTACCCTTAAATCTTTAAATTTCTCAGGAGCTTGTGTCCAGCAGACTGGGTCTGGTATAAACTTTATTCTATACTTCTCCTTTCTTTCTCTCATAATTCTATGAAGCCTTACTACGAGTTCCATATCTTCACCTATAGTTTTAACAGTGTACCCACCAACTTCTATAACGCTCTCTTTTTTAAATGCTCCAAAAGCTCCTGATATAATAAGTAAAGCATCAATTGCATCCCACCCCATTCTACCAGTTAAAAATGCTCTTAGATACTCAACTATCTGAAACATAGCTACCCTATTTTTAGGCAATCTTATGTCTTTTATCTTACCATTATCTATTGTGCTTCCATTTGCGATCCTCACTATTCCCCCTACAGCTATTGTGAGCTTATCTTCTACAAAAGGCATTATTACTCTTACTAAAGAGTCACTTTCTAATATTGAATCAGCATCGATAGATGCAAATACTGGATATCTAGATATATTTATTCCTGCATTTAAGGCATCAGCCTTTCCTCCATTTACCTTATCTACCACTACTAGCTTAGGTATATCTATATTTTTATATACTGCTTTGATTTCATTAGTAGCAACTCTATATCTTACAGGTTGATACACTTTTCTAAGCTCAAATGCTTCTATTACTCTTTCTAGAGTTTCATCTTTAGAACCATCATTAATGACTACTATTTCAAATGTAGGATAATTCAAAGCTAGAAGAGATTTTATATTGTCTACTATAGTTTCTTGCTCATTATAGCCTGGCACTAATACCGATATAGGAATCATGTTATCTGATTCAGTATATTTTTTATGGTTAGAATATCTCATCTTTCTTATATAATCATATAAGTTAAAGCTCGATAATATAAGCTGAATAAAATAGACTCCATTAACAATAAGGACATAATATAAGATAAAGTGGTTGAAGGCCAAAATTACTTCCCTTAAAATATTACCCATCTTTTGTTTCACCACCATTATCGATATAGTTTTTTATAAACATAGCTAATTTTTCATCATGGTATTTATGGTTTTCATCATCAAATATCCTTGACATTAAATCCATATCTTCCATAGCAGATATTATTATATCTTTAGCAAATCTATCTTGACCTTCAAATACTTTGTGCACATACTTTAAACTTTCATCTAACTTAAGTATAGAAACAGCAGAATTATATCTTACAAACCATTGCCTATCAGATAGCTTATCAATTAATTTAGATATAATATTCGTATCACTATATCTTCCTAAAGTTTTAGCAGCTAAAGCTCTGACTTCCCAGCTTTCATCATTTAACAGATTAGAAATTTTATCTATATAACGTGTATCCTTCATATTACCTAAAGCCTTAATAGCTGATATCTTTCTCTCTTTAGAACTACTGTCTAAATATCTTGCTATTGGTTCTATCAAAGTATACTCTAATGAATTTCCAGCAGATTTTATAAATAACGAACTTATAAATTCATCTTCTGAATCTATCATTTTTGAATATACAAAACTTTTATTACCTTCAAAGCTATCTATTATTTCAATGAGACTCCTTTCACTTAGAAGAATTGATCCATTTATCCTTGAGAAAGCATCTATAAAACTTTGTTCATCCCCTATTTTAGCTAAAGCTAAAAGAGCATTATATTTTATATCTTGTATAGATATTGGAATTTGCTCTAATAAATCTTTTATAGACTTTTTGCTTCTTAATTCCCCTAACTTCTTACAGCACAATGCTTTCTTATATATATTTTTTGTATTTAAGTGTTTCAATTCGTCTTCTACAATCTTGTAATTTTCACAAAATTGTATTAAGATTTCCCTAAACTCTCCTGTGAAGTTTTCAAGATAATAGCTTATTCTTTCTTCTACTATGTCCCTTCTTATACTATTCCTTAGTATTTTTTTTAGTTTCTTTCTATCAATACTAATATCATCTGCATTTCCAGTATCTATTATCTTATTAATTATAGAATCTATCTCAGGAATTAATTGTCTTTCATATCTAGCTCTCTGCCTTTTAGCTATTTTTTCTATACTTTTTTCTACTATTATATACACATAAAGAAATGCCACTATAGTGCTAAAAAAAATTATAGAATAATATATATACTGTTCCATGAATTCACCATCATTCTTTTATATACTTTTTTATGATTTCATCCATCTCTTTTGGTGAAAATGGTTTTTTCACAATTTCATTTGCTCCTATCTCTAAAAGGTAAGTTATATTTTCAGTTGATTTCTGAGCAGACAAGACTATTATGTTAATATTATTATCTAGCCTTTTAATTTTTTTTATAAATTCATCTGCATACATTGTATCCATATAAAAATCGATTATAAGAAGATTAAACACGGCATACTTCATTAATACTAAAGCTTCATTTGCCTCATCAGCAACTGCAACAGAATAATTCTTATTCTTATATCTACTAACCAATATTGAGGTTAAGGATGCATCATCATCCACAATTAAAATTCTTCCTTTGGTCATTTTGTCATCTTTGCCGGCCATTAAAAGTGATTTATTCTTCAATCTATTGTCCTCCTATAACTTTAAATGCCTCTTTTAATATGTAATAGGAAGGCTTAAGTCTCTCATGAAAACTTGGATTATTCCACTCACTTAAGCTGAAATATCCCATCTCATTGCTATTTATTACTCTCTTATTGGTTATATGAGTTCCTCCTAAATATATCCCATCAACTTTTAGAGCCTTTATTCCATAAATATTAAAGTCATTCATTATACTTTTTGTAGATGGATCCATAAAGTTTAATAATTGCCATGGAATTCTTATTTCTATATTATCTCCATTAACATTAAAATCTGTTAATGAATTAAATGTATCGTGTTTCGGATTTCCATCACCAAAAATTAGTCTTCCAGTTTCATACTTTGACAGAGGTATAACAACTTTATCTTGAGGAAGAAATAATTCCTTATTAAGGCATAGATACATTGGATTAAATATATTGTTATCTTTATTTTCAAATACTGTATTTCTCTCAATCATCTTCAACTGTTTTGCATAAAGATAATAAAAAGAATCGTAATAGCTATGTACCAAGATTCTAGAATTACCTTTACCGTCAATATTTACAATAAAGTCTACTGGTCTTTGAAAGCTTATATCAGTATCTTTAAGTGATAAGCTCCCTGAACTAGGAGTTACATCTATCGGAATAATAAACTTATCTTTTTCTAAATTAAAATTATCAACTTTTACATATAGGTATAAATATTTCTCATCCTGCTTAGCATATACGCTAAAATCACTCCCTTTAGCTAAAAGCTTGCTATTTTCCCATTCATCGGGCTTGCCATCAACATAACATACACTGTCCTTCTTTCCAGGATCAAAGGCTAAAACTCCAAATTCCTGCTCATTAGTTTGAGGGTTTGACCAATAAGCTCTTCTCTCCGGTATATCAAAATCCATGGTATTCCAAGTTCGCTTAAACCACTCATCTTGCCAGGTAAATACCAATCCTCCACAATATCCTTCATCATATATATTTTGCAGCATAAACTTATCCATTTCTCCTTGGCTTTTTTCATCAATATATCCTTGATTAAATCCCATATGTATATTTTCATGAGCCTTTCCTCTAGATGCAGGAATACCAAACTCAGCTACAAGAACTGGAGTTGTATGTTGCTTTTTGAGATCCTTTAAATAAGCTCTATAAGTATTTATTATTCCACTTTGGTCTTTATACTGTGCATATTCATGTTGGTAATTCATAAAATCTGGATAATAAGGGTATATATGATATGATGCAAATAAACCTGGCTTAAAAGATTGTTTCGCTTTTATATGCTCTGTATTTACAGTTACTATATCTTCTTTTGCCAATGGTTCATTTGGATGCGATAACATATCTGTAGTCACCCAATTTGTAAAGCTAGTTGGTCTTTGCATCTTATAGTTTATTGACTCATACTCTATAGCATAATCCCCTAACTCACAAAGAAACTTTTCAAAAGGAGATGCATTACTTGTATATAGGTACTTCCCATCATAACTAGCATTATCCTTATTAATTGCATTTGTATTTAATACAAACTCTGGATCCCACTCTATGCCAAGTATCCATCCTGCTACATAATCAGAAATATCTTTTTTATAGATACCACTGGCATAGCCTTTTTTTTCTGGCAATTCTGCCTTACCATGAATTATATCTACTAATGTTTTTATATCTGCTTTCACTTGCTTTTTTATTTTCTGATCTTCTGCATTTTTTATATTTGAAATATCTTCTTCATTAACCCAAACACCTTGAAATAGATATAATGGCTTAATAGATTCCTTATTGTATTCATAAAGTGCTTCATAAAAATCTGGTTTTAGAATAGTATATACTCTTATACTACTAGCATTCATTTCACTTATATATTTAAACCACCTTTTATATTCTTCCTTAGTTATTGCAAGTTCTCCTGGAAAGCTACCAGGCTTAGCTGCACCTATATTGACGCCTTTAATAAAGCTTTTTTTCCACTTTCCTAGTTCATAGATATAGAAATCTTTAGTATCTACCTTAGTAATGAATTTGATATCCTCTTCTTTATATACAGAGAACTTATTTCTAACTATATATCCAAACTTCCATATTGAAAAACTAAGAATCGCTAAGGTTATCACTACTGCTAAAAATTTCTTCATTCCAAATCCCCCTTATACCTCTACTGTTAAAGCACTGCGTTTAAATATAGATAAACTTCTTTATACAAGCTCCGTACTTTAACAGAGCTAATATTATTATGTTCTAAAGCATATTAGTCCATGTAATGATAATAAAAAATAAAAAAACCTTTGTTTTTCAACAAAGGTTTTTAACTAATTTAAAAAATCTATATTATCTTGTCATGCATGCTTTTATCTTTTTAATTCTTTTATCTCCAACTTCTTCTACCTTAAACATTACATTTTTGTATTCAACTATTTTTTCTTCGTCACTTTTAGGTATTTTCCCTATCATACTTACAAGAAATCCACCAATTGTATCAAAGTTGTCAGTTGCTATATCTAAATGAAGATGTTCATTAACATCATTTATTGATAGAAGTCCATCTATTAAATAAGTGTCATTATCTAACTTTTTAATTTCACTTTCATTATCATTCTCATCATACTCATCGAAGATATTTCCCATAACTTCTTCTATTAAGTCTTCTATAGATACTATTCCTGAGAATCCACCATATTCATCTATAAGGATAGCCATATGATTTTTAGAGTCTTGCAGTTCTTTAAATAGTGTATCTATATTATTAGTTTCAGGAACAAAATAAGGAGTTCTTAAGATACTTCTTATGTTGATCTTATCTATACCTGTCTTATTTGCCTGGAAGAAGAAATCCTTCATATATAGTATACCTATTATATTATCAATATGACCTTCATAAACTGGAACTCTAGAAAAGTTTTCATTTAATAGCTTAGAAGATATTTCTCTTATAGGAGTATTTATATTTAATAAAAATACTTCCGTTCTTGGAGTCATTACTTCTTTTGCAAGCTTATCATCAAATTCTATTATACTTTCTATCATTTCCTTTTCGGTCTCATTTATAACACCATGCTCTTGTCCAACTTGAACTAAGGACTTTATCTCTTCTTTAGAAACCTTTTCCTCTAAGTTTTTACCATCAATTCCAACAAGTCTTAGCAATAAATTGGTGGATCCTGAAAGGAATTTTACAAAAGGACTACTTATCTTTGAAACAAATACAATCGGCATTACAGAAAACATAGCTATTGCTTCTGAGTTCTGAAGCGCAACTCTTTTTGGGAACAGTTCTCCAAATACTAGTGTGAAATATGATAATAAAATAGTTATTACCACTAAAGATATTTGGCTGCTATATGGTATATTAAACTTATCTAAGAATACAGAAAACTCACCACTTATTCCTGTAGCAGCAGATGCACTAGCAAAAAAGCTTGCAAGGGTTATACCCACTTGTATAGTTGCCAAAAAGTTACTAGGTTCGTCCAAAAGTTTTATTAAAGATACGGCTTTTTTATTTCCTTTTTCAGCAAGATTTCTAACCTTGTTCTTATTCAAAGAAATTATAGCCATTTCTGCAGATGAGAAAAATGCATTTATAAGTGTTAAAAACACTATTAATAATAATTGAAACAAAATACTACCATACGGGCTCGGGTCCATACTTTTAATACCTCCTAAAACATTATAACTATAATGATATCATAGCTAATAAAATCTTTCAAATTCGAAAAATTCTTAGAATTGTCTAATAATTTATCTTAAAAGCCTACTATACAATTTATCCTGCTTACACTTTCTAAATCTAGTTCATAATTCAAGTAGGTACTATATATGTACCAGTTCGGACCGAAACCTATTTTTAAAACTCTCACAGTTTCTGGTGATAGAGTTTTAAAATATAAATTCTAATACGAAGTTGTACATCCATAAACGAAAAAATCACCTACTAGATGTAGATAAGAATATAGTATTCTTAGACTACCTCTAATAGGTGCAAGTTCAAGTTTGGAACTTATTATATATTAACTATAAGGGTTTGCTATTTATAATTTTTCACTTCATAGATATAGTACTTTCTAATCTTTCACAAATTCATATGAAAGAATTTAAAAACCTTTCTCTAATTGTGAAGTGATACTTTTATACATTCTCACCATTGGCTTCTATTATTCCTTTATACCAATAGTAACTCTTCTTCTTGATTCTTCTTAAATCTTTGTCTCCAGTTTCATCCTTATTTACATAGACAAAACCATAACGTTTTTGATACCCATTAAGCCAGCTTAAAAGATCTGTAAAAGACCAAGTGCAGTAACCTATAAGATCTACCCCATCAGTTATTGCTTCTTTGCAAGCTTTAACATGTGCCTCTAAATAAGCTATTCTATAATCATCATTAATAACATCATTTTCTTCTAACTTGTCAAATTCCCCAAGTCCATTTTCTGTTATCAATATAGGCAATCCATATCTATTAGTTATTCTTCTAAGTCCTATTCTTAAGCCCTGTGGATCTATTTCCCAATCCCAGTTAGTAGCTTCTAAATGCTCATTTCTCTTAGTTTTGAATACTCCTGGGATACCACTATCTTGAGTAGTTCCTTTTTTACCTGAAGTATTCATCTTAGCTTCTCCAACACCATCAAGTGGATTCATTTCCACAGTAGCTGTTCTATAGTAATTAACACCCATAAAATCAGGAGTACCACTCTTAAGAAGTTCTATATCTCCTTCTTCTATTTTTGGTGCTAAGCCTTTGCTTGCTAAATATTTATATGCAGCCTTTGGATATTCTCCCTTAACATATACATCCATCCACCAATGACTAGTTAGCTCTTCATGGTTTTCAAAAGCTAATATATCTTCTGGTTTACTGCTTGCTGGATATGTTGGTGAATAAGCAAAACTTGGTCCAATCTTTCCATCTGGAACTATTTTTCTAAAAGATTGTATTGCTTTAGCGTTTGCTAAAAATGCAATATGATTTGCTGCATAAAGTCTCTTTTGATCCTTTACTCCAGGTGGATGTAAAGCTGTACCATATCCTAGACCTATAAATACATTTTGTTCATTTAAAGTAACCCAATGTTTTACTCTATCTCCATAAGCCTTGAATAAAGTAACGCAATATTCATTAAAATCATCTATTATTTCTCTTGATTCCCATGCACCATATGCATCCATTAATGCTTGAGGAACATCCCAATGGTATATAGTTACAAGAGGCACTATATCATTTTCAATCAATTCATTTATAAGATCATCATAGAATTTTAAGCCTGCTTCATTAACTTCGCCTTTTCCATTTGGATAAATTCTGCTCCAAGCTATAGAAAATCTGTAGGCTTTTAATCCCATTTCTTTCATCAGGGCAACATCTTCTTTATATCTGTGATAATGATCTACTGCAACATCACCATTTGTTCCCATATATGTAGTTCCAGGTAGTTTAGTATATATATCCCACACAGAAGGTCCTTTGCCATCTTTATCCCATGCACCTTCTACTTGATATGCTGCTGAAGCTGATCCCCAAAGAAAATTATCTGGAAATTTACTTAATTTTTCGTATATCACAATCACCACTCCTTTTACCTCATTTTATAATTAAAAAATTTATCAGTAAACATTTGCACAGACAATAGTAACATGTTAACTAGTATAGACATTTTGTTTTTTCTAAAAACAAGCTGTTACAAAAGATTGTATTAATAAAATTATTTTATTATAATATTTATTATGCTTTCTTTTAGTTTATACAAGCATATATTGCTATTTATAAGCTTTATTAAAGCGTTTGATTTTTTACGCCTTAATTTCAACACATAAATAAATAAAGGTTAGATGGGAGAATTTTATGAATACTATATTATTTGACTTAGATGGAACTTTACTACCTATGGATACAGATGAATTTACCAAAATATACTTTACTGAAATGGCTATATACCTTTCAGATCTTATTGATGGAAAAACTCTAGCTAAAAATATATGGGCCTCTACTGAAGCTATGGTAAGGAATTTAGATTTCAAAACTAATGAAGAAGTATTTATGGAAGACTTTGCAGCTAGAATAGATACAGACATAAATACATATAAAGAAAGATTTTATAGTTTTTATGATACAGGTTTTTTAAATGTAAAAAAAGCTGTATATGAGAATAATTATATACAAAAAAGCGTGGCATTACTAAAGGAAAAAGGCTATGAACTGGTTATCGCAACAAACCCACTTTTTCCTCTTAAGGCAATACTTCATAGAATAAGATGGGCAGGCTTAAATGCCAGTGACTTTATCTATATATCTTCATATGAGAAAAATCATTACTGTAAACCACAAGTTAAATTTTATGAAGAAATATTAAATGATTTAGGAAAAAAGGCTAGTGACTGCATGATGGTAGGTAATGACGTAGAAGAAGATATGGTTGCTGGTAAGTTAGGAATTAAGACTTATCTAATAACTGATAACTTACTACAAAGGTCTGAAGACGAAGCTAATGCAGACCATAAAGGTACTTACGAAGACTTTTATAAATTTTCTGCAAGTCTTCCAAACTTAATTTAACTTATATATTGAAATCCTCACATGATTAATAGAGCATATTATCCTGTGAGGATTTTTAATTATTTAATAAAAAAACTTTTTTGTTTTATATCCTTAACTCCCATAATAATCATAGTTGTTACTAAATTATATTTATCATATAATTATCTATAGAGATACCACATAAAAAAGTCTCTGAAGCGATTTTCTTCAGTGAGTTTTTTTACGCATCTGACTTTCCGAATGTACCTGAGGAAAATCTGATAGTGGACACATTCTCTTTTGGGAGGCTTACAATGGCTCATATTTTTTATATAGATGGACATGCCGTAGATAATACAACAATAGATAATCTAAAAGATATTGATGAAAATATACTTTTATATATATCACAAGATAAAAGTGAGGCCTTTTTTAGGAGTCCTCATAAAAATAATACAAACACAATAAGTAGAGATATAATTCATAAAGATAAAAATACCATATTCTTAAGTATTCCATATTTGAATACACATAGTAAATACATATTAGAAGCTGTGTTATATAAAAACACTTTGATTTTAAATGTAAAAGACAAGTCTTGTATTGAATTTTTAAAAGAAAAATTGGTTACTGACATAAATATAAATTCTAAGTCGCTATTACTTCATTTATTTGAATATCTATCATTTGTTTATAGCGATAAGTTAATGAAATTAAATGAAGCTATAGAGGAACTTTTTGAAAATGCAATTTCAGATAAAACAATAGAAATGGAGCAAATTCTTAAGAAAAAAAAGATTGTATCACTTATTAAGCGATACACCACTTATTATAAATCTATGGTCAATTATTTAGAGGACGAGCTTTCTGAAGAACTAATGTTTAATAAAGTATTTTTTTCTTTCGATCATACCCTTCAAATAGTAGAAGACGTTGAAAGTTCTATATATTCTTGCATTGATATATACAACTCTATTTCTGCTAACAAAATGAATAAAACCATGGAGCTTTTAACCTTTATAACAGTATTTACTCTTCCATTGACCATAATTACCGGAGTCTTTGGGATGAATTTCGAGAATATGCCTTTGCTTTCAAATAAGTTTGGTCTTTTACTTGCCTCCTTATTAGCAGTTGTTATAGCTATCCTTGAATTTTTATATTTTAAAAAAAAGAAATATCTATAACTAAATATAGGTATTAAAGAGGTGAACTGTAGATGAATATAAAAAAATTATCTTTAATATTTTGCACTTTATTAACATTAAATGCTCTATTATATGGTTGTACAAAAAATCAAGTTGTAGCAACAAGTACTAATACAAGCAACGAACCTAACATCATAAAGTACGATCCACCTGAGGATAATTCTTCAAAAACAAGTACAACTACAAATAATTCTGCAACTTCTAATAAAAATGGCAATTCAAATGTAAATAATTCAACTAATACTGCTCAACCGCCAGTTGATAAAAATACTTCTGCATCAGCTGTAAAATCAGTAACTTCAAGCAAGTCGTCTAATATTAATGCTAATAATGCTTCAAAAGTTAATGTTTCAACAGAATCAGCTCTATATGATGCTATAAAAAAAGGTATTGAAACTGGAACTGATATATCGGTTGATTTATCTAAGCTTTCAATAAACGGAAGTATTGTTGACTTTGCTTTAAAGGTTGCTAGTGAAACAGGTTATGCAGGTTATCTTGAAAATGTTCAGTATAATACTAATGGAAATAATATAGTTTTACACTTCAACTATAAAGCAGGAAAAGATGGTTTTACTTCGCAAATAAACTCTGTTAATTCAAAGGTTCAATCCATAGTTTCTTCAGTTATAAAACAAGGAATGAATGATTATGAAAAAGAATTAGCTCTTCATAATTATGTAGTAAATAACACTGTTTATGACTATAAAAATCTTGAACTTAATTCTCTTCCTGACGATTCTTTTACAGCCTATGGAGTATTCCTTAAAAAGGTTGCAGTATGCGAAGGTTACTCTGAGGCTATGTATAGACTTTTAAGTGCAGCAGGAGTAAGTAATAAAATCATTACTGGAACTGCCAATGGTGTGCCCCATGCGTGGAATCTTGTTAGTATAAACGGAGCTTACTATCACCTGGATGCAACCTTTGATGATCCAATATCCCAATCTGGAAATCTCTTAAGCTATAACTACTTTAACGTAACAGATACTCAGATATCTAGAGATCACAGTTGGACTAAAAACAATTACCCTGCTTGCAATAATACAGCCGCAAACTACTTTAAAGTTAATAACCTACTCGCTAATAATCAAAATGACTTTTATAATATAATTTATAACGGACTATCAAAAAAACAAACTACAATAATGTGTAAGACAAGTAGCTATGATACTAATACTTTCTCACCAAATGCATTAGTAGATGTAATATCTAAACACCCTGAATTAAATTATATAAACAATTCTAAAGGCTTTTCTTACAGTTACGATCAAAATGCCTTTGTAATGGAGTTTTTCGTAAGCTATAAATAATGAATGATTTGTTGTAGTAAATAGATAAACCTCTATATTATGAAATTAAATTCATAATATGAAAAGAGACTGAAATCTTTATGACTTCAGTCTCTCTGTTTTATAGCTTTGTTGCCAGTATTCCATAACTCGTTCCATCGAAATTAAAAACTTCTTGAACTTTAAACCCAGTCATAGCTAATAACTCTTTTATTACTTCTATTGATATTAGATCTTTAGCTGTAATTTGGTGTTCTTCACATTGAATTGAATGATTTAAAAGAGCAAGTTTCCCCTCTCTCTTTAGCATCCTATTAATCTCATCTAAGAAAGCTTGCTTATCTTCTACTTCGTGAATTACATTACAGGCTAATGCGAAAGTAATCGAAGAAGATTCAAGTTTAAGATCGTTATGATCAGTTTTTATTGTTATTATATTATTCAACTCACTTAACATAGCTCTTTTGTCAACTTCATCTAACATCTTTTCTGAGTTATCTAAAGCATAAATTTTATTTCTATTTATTATTTTTCCTAGAGGTATAGTGAAATTCCCTCTTCCACAACCTATATCCGCAATAACATCTTCTTCACTTACACCGAATTTCATCAAAATCTCAAAAGGCGAAGCTTCAAGCTTTGTCAAATCATTTTGATGTGTAACACCGCTTTCTATATTTAATTTATGTTCCATATATAAAATCCCCTTCCCAAGAAGTTTATAATTTCTGATGCAAATATCCTATAACGATTATCTCCATCTTTTCATATTTATAGACTAAATATAATTTTATTTACTCCAAAAAGACATTTGCTCGATTGTATCCTCTTTCAAGGATGATATTGATAATCCTATTAACCTTATTTTCTCTTCTAATTGTAGATTTTCTAATATATCTATAGCTTCGTTATACAAATCATTTTCTTCCCTTATATAGCTGTTTAGAGTTCTGCTTTTGGTATGGTTAACGAATGATGCTGTTTTTATCTTAAGTGTTATAGTCTTTCCACTAACATTCTTATTTTTAAGTATAGAACTTATATCTAAAGAAAACTCTTTTATATATTCTTTAAGTTCCTCTATCTCATCTGTGTCAACTCTAAGTGTAGTCTCTTTTCCTATAGACTTTCTCTCTCTAGACGTTATTACCTTTCTATTGTCTATACCTCTTATTCTATCATAGATATCATGTCCAAACTTACCGAAGTATTCTATAAATATATTCTCAGGGAGTTTATATAATTCCTCCACAGTAAAAATCCCTATATTATTTAGCTTTTTAACAGACTTTGATCCGAGACCATATATCTTGTTTATAGATAGCGGAAACAAGATTTTTGGTACCATTTCTTTATTTATGATTTTAAGACCATTAGGCTTATTCCAATCAGATGCAAGTTTAGCCAAAAACTTATTGTAGGATATACCAACAGATAAAGTAAGTCCAATGTCATTTTTAACTTTATTTTTTATATAATTTGCTATATCTATAGGATTTTTATTTATATAGCTTATATCTAAATAAGCTTCATCTATGCTTAATGGTTCCACGTAAGGAGTAATATCACGAAATATATCAAATATCTTATTAGAGATTTCTTTGTATCTCCAAAATCTTGGTTTAACAAACACTGCATTAGGACACAATTCCTTTGCTATAAATATAGGCATAGCGCTTCTGACACCAAACCGTCTTGCTTCATAAGAGCATGTAGCCACTACTCCTCTATTTGACGTTCCTCCCACAATAACTGGCTTACCTTTTAAACTAGGATTATCTAACACTTCTACTGAAGCAAAAAAAGCATCCATATCTACGTGAATTATTACAGTATCCACTTAAACACTCCCTTTTTTTATTCTTTAGGTAATTATATCTGTAGATAATATGTGTAACGACTTAAAACATAATATAAGTTAAAGAATAAAAAACAATAATATATCGCCTGCCAGAATTTCTTCACTTCGTTCAGAAAAGGCAGATGCGCAAAAAATTCACTAAAGAAGTTCGCTTTATCGAATTTTTCATTTCATAACATAACTATTATACCAAAAAGAACACATGTTTCCACATAATTTTAATTTTTTTTAGTCTATTAAAGTAATGTGCTGAAATTAAATAGTTTACCATTTAATTTGAACAATATTATTTAACATAGCCTTTTTTAAATAGATATAAGTTCCTATATTAATCTATATTTTGTACATTTACATATACAAAACAGACCAAATATAGGAACTTTTTAGCTTTACTAAGAATTATATTTCTTTAAAAGTTCTAGTGCTTGCTCTTCAGGTACTGGCTTGGATATATAATAACCTTGTACAATATCACATTTATTATTCATCAGGTAATTATATTGTTCTTCTGTCTCTACGCCTTCAGCCACTACAGTTAATCCCATTTGATGAGCAAGTTGTATTATTACACCAACTATACTTTCATTTGTTTTACTTGCATCTTCTGAACATAATTCATCTATAAACACCTTGTCTATCTTTAAAGTATCAAAAGGCATATCTTTTAAATAAGTTAAGGAGGAGTATCCCTTTCCAAAATCATCTAAAGATATCTTTATTGATTTTTCTTTAAGCTTATTTAACTTAGTTATATTTTTATCTATAGATTCCATTAGTATAGTTTCTGTAATTTCTAAATTAATAAATTGAGAATCAACCATCGACTTAGCAATAATACCTTCTACCATGTTTAAGAAATCATCTTGCAGAAGCTGAACTACTGATACGTTTAATGATATATTTATATCCTTGTAGCCTAGATTATGAATTTTTGTTATAAACTCACAGGACTTCTCTAATACCCATTTACCAATTTGTATGATTATACCCGTTTTTTCAGCTAATGTTATAAATCTATAAGGTGAGACAAACCCTAAAGTTTCACTGTTCCACCTTATTAAAGCTTCAAAGCCTTCTATTCGTGAATCTTTTAATGATATTTTAGGTTGAAAATGAAGTACAAATTCATCCTTATTTAGTGCCAATCTCAATTGGTTTTCCATTATAAGCATTTCAAGTATATTATCATTCATCCATCTTTCAAAGAAAGTGAAAGTTCTTTTACCTGCTTCCTTTGACTTATACATTGCAGTGTCAGCATTTTTTAATAGCTCTTCAAAATCATGTCCATCTTTTGGATATATTGCTGCACCAAAACTTGCTGACGTTATTACATTAACACCATTTACTGATATATTATTACCTAACTTTTTTTCTAGTTCTCCTATATACGAAGTTATAAATTCTTTATCTATTGCGTCAGGTAATAGAATCAAAAACTCATCTCCTCCGTGTCTTGAAACCACACCTTTATCTCCGGTTACATACTTAATTCTTTTAGACACCTCTATTAACAAATCATCTCCTATAGTATGACCAAAAGAATCATTAATATTTTTAAAGTTATCTAAATCCATAAATATTACAGCTATGTTTCTCTCACTATCTTCTTTTATAATTTCAGCGAATACTCTTGATATTTCAGTTCTATTAGGCAATCCAGTAAGAGAATCGAAAAATGCCAATCTCTTAATCTGATCCTCTTGAATCTTTTTTTCATGAATATCAGAGTGTGATCCTACAATTTTAAATGGTTTACCATACTTATCCTTCATTGATTTTCCAATAGCATGAATCCATTTGTATTGACCATCTTTTTTTCTTATTCTGAAATCAAATGAAAAAGTATCTCTTATTCCTTCACCAACTTCATCAACAAGTCTCCTTGCTTTATCCTGCTCATCAGTATGTATTATTGTATACCATACATCCATATCTTTGAGTTCTTCTCTCGATAGATCAAAAATCTCATACCATCTATCTGAAAAATATCTTTCTCCAGTTGTTAGATTAATCTCCCATAGGCCATCATTTGCTGTTTCAAATACTAACTTATACATTTCCTCATTTTTTTGAATAGTATCTCTATTTTCTTCTAATTTTATATATTGATATCTAAGTTCCTCATCTGAGGTTGCTAACTCTTCATAGAGTTCAGACAATTCATAGTTATTTTTTTTCAGCTCATTTTCAGCCTTTTTTCTTCTTAGTATATTTATTATTAATATTGTTATTAAGGTTATTAGTATAAGTATAATTGATACGACTCCCCATACTAAGTGCTTATATGTTTTATAAAATGAAAAATCTTCATTTATAACAATGCTACCTTCTGGCAACTGTTCCTTTGAAATGTTGAACTTCTTCATTATATTATTGTCATATATATTAACAACAGCCTTTTTATCCTCAACTAACTTATTATTTGGCACAATTCCATTCATAAGATTTATAGCAAGTTCTGCTGCGCTTTCGCCATGTTCTTCTCCACTTAGCAATTTACCACCAATAATCCCATGATTTAAATCCATTTTATAAATACCGAATATAGGTACTGATAGCTTTTCACTTAAAAAGTTTGTAAGTTCTTCATTTTGTACAGTTTTCCCATCTCCATCCCTTGCATAAGTAGTAACAAGCACAATGCTGTCTTTATCAATAACAGGAATGTTATTACTTAAATTGTTTATTGATAAATCACTAATTTCCTGCATAATAATCTTATTATCTAATTCTTTTAAAACTTCTTTTACTTCGCCAAAAGATGCTATACCACTTTCAGTGTTATCATGGACCACATACAACTTTTTTGTATGTGGATATATATATAATGCGGATTTTACAGTATCTTCAATCTCATCCGCTTCAAATACCCCAAACACATTATCATAGCCATCAGTTAACTTTTTAGCGGTTTCATCATATACACCAGAAAAAACAATAGGTATATTGCCAAATATTTCTTTTCTGTTTTTAAGAGAAAATTCTAACGCAGCATCATCAGTTGTCATCACTAAATCTATTTTCTTGTTTTCATACTTATATTTAATCAATTGTCTAAACTTGTCCAAATTCTCTTGATACGGGTTATTCTTCCAATCTATATATTCAACATAGACCTTTGATTTGGGTTCATCTTCCTTAATTTTTTTTAATATTCCATCAGTTTCATCTACTGTCCATGTGTAAGTGCTGTCATAAGAATTTATAAGTAAAATGTTTTTTTCCTGTTGTTCTGCGTTTGTTACCGGTGGATTTATAAAAGGAATCAAAAACCCTACAAGCATAAAACTTATAAAACTTATTATAAATATATTGAAAATTTTCTTTCTATTAAAGTTTTTGTTACAATACACTCCTATTCCACCTTCTTTCTTTGCAGACAATTTAACTTATTTTTTGACATTAATTTCATGTTATTTATAAACATTATAATCTATATGAAAAATAATGTCTAATAACATTAATTATTTTTTAATTACTTTAATTTATTCATTAAACTAACCTCTATAATTGTATCTTTTTGGCATTACCTTTTTATAATTATGCATAAAAAGACTCTAAATAATTCATCTAATAACATTATCGTACGAAAAATTTTTTTCTATTCTGTTAAAATATTCATATATTGTTAATGAAGAAAATATTAAAGCTTTTAAGGCCTTATTTAGAATGATTCGCTATTCTAAAAAAGACCTAAAATATTGCCATAGTATTTTAATTATACCTTCCAGATATCTAACTTGAATTCACATAAGAACTTCTTATACTCATTTACCAATAATTTTTAGAGCTTCATTTAGGCTTGTCACTGGCTCATTACAAGTAAAATTCCTACATATATATATAGTTGTCTTGTCATCTAACTTATCTTGATATTTTGTATAGTCTGCTAATTCATGAATCATAGGATTAGGTTCATTAGTATTTTTTGCAACTAATACTGAGGTCGGTGAATATACTGATCTAATATTGTTTATATAATTTTTAAACTCCTCTGAGTTAATATCACCTACTACAACTATTTCTTCACTGTTGCTAATGGATAAAAGTATTCCAGACACCATTTGGGTATAAGCTATTGGGCTTTCTTTTATAATATTAGCAAATGCTTTTTGAAGTTTCTCACCATATTCTTCATATTTCGTTTCACCTGTTATCCTGCTAAGCTTAATGAGATTGGTGAAGGAAATAGAATTTCCAGAAGGTATGGCTCCATCATATATTTCCTTAATTCTAGTAAGCACCTCCTCTTCATTTGATGATGTGAAATAAAACCCACCTTCATCATCCCAAAAATTCTTTATTTGTTCATCCATTAAGCCAATCGCTTCCTTAAGATACCTATCATTAAATGTAGCTTCATAAAGCTCTATGAGCCCAAATATCATAAAACTATAATCATCAATATTACCTGATATGTTCCATTGCCCTTTACAATATCTATGAAATAAACCTCCATTTTCCTCCATACTACTTACAAAGAAATCAGCGCACTTTGAAGCTGTTTTAGCTAAATCCTCTCTGTTGAATATCGCTGCTGCTCTGCTTAAGGCCGCTATAATAAGGCCATTCCAGTCCGTCAATATTTTATCATCCATATGTGGATGTACTCTTTGCTCTCTCTTCTTAAATAAAGTATCTCTTATTTTATCTAAAGCATTATTTAAATTATCATCATATCTATCATAACTAATTTCACTTAATTTCCATTTAAGATGAAGTATGTTATAACCAGTAAATCTTCTTGTAGCCTCATCCTTAAAATTACCGCTTTCTTTTAAATTATATACTCTACTCAAAAGTTCAAGTTCTTGATCATCTAATATATCCTTTAGTTCTTTTATAGACCATACATAAAATTTGCCTTCTTCGCCTTCACTATCTGCATCTTCTGCAGAATAAAAAGCTCCTTCTTTTGATAATAACACTCTATTACAATATTCTAATATGCTCTCTGCAATTTCCTTAAAGTAAGTGTTATTTGTAATGTTATAGCAATCTGTATAGGCTAAAGTAATCATAGCTTGATCATAAAGCATTTTTTCAAAATGAGGAAGCAGCCACTTTTCATCAGTGGAATATCTATGAAATCCATAGCCTATATGATCATAAATTCCACCCATACTCATACTATCTAGAGTTTTAACAACCATATCTAAGGCTTTTTGTTCCTTATTCATATGATAATAATTCATTAAGAATAATAGATTGTGAGGTGTTGGAAACTTAGGATAGTTACCAAATCCTCCGTTATTACTATCATAGCTATTACTAAGTTTCTCAAAGCAAAGATCAATAACTTCTTTACCTAATAATTCCCCAGGAGAATTTTTTGTTGCTTCTTTTATTCTCTCAGATATATGTTCTGCTGAATCAAAAAGCTTATCTTTCTCTTGATTCCAGAGTTCCTTAGTTTTGTTAGTAAGCTCAATCATTCCTATTCTTCCGTACTTGCTACTCTTTGGTATATATGTACCTGCAAAGAATGGTTTTTTATCTGGAGTCATTATTATAGTTAAAGGCCAACCGCCACTTCCTGTAAGCATCTGACATACAGTCATATAGATGTTATCTATATCAGGCCTTTCTTCTCTATCTACCTTTATTGATATAAAAGTATCATTCATAAGCTTTGCTACTTCTTCATCCTCAAAGCTTTCATGAGCCATAACATGACACCAATGACAAGTTGAGTATCCTATACTCAAAAATATAGGTTTATCCTCTGACCTTGCCTTTTCAAAGGCTTCTTTGCTCCATGGATACCAGTTTACTGGATTATAGACATGTTGCAACAAATAAGGGCTTTTTTCATCTATTAGCCTATTTGGTATTTCAACTTTAGTTTTCATATAATCATTCCTTCATAAAAAATTTTCATTCATCTATTACATTGTTTTCATTACTTCATACATTATTTTGTATACATAACTATTAATAATACATTTATTTACGTATTAAATTATTTAAATTGTATTAATAAAATATATTTATTGAAAATATTGACATATCAGAACTACGGTTGTAGTATTAGATTAATAACTACAACTGTAGTAGGAGGTTTTAATATGAAAAATTCACCAAAAATCACAGAATCAGAATGGCTTATAATGAAAGTTTTATGGAAAAAACATCCACTTACTTCTACTGAAGTAATTGATAGCTTAAAAGAGGACTCAACTTGGAGTACAACAACCATCCATACCTTCATAAGTAGACTTGTAAAAAAAGGTGCTGTTGGCGTTATAAAAGAATCAAAAGTATATAAATACTATCCTATTATTCTTGAGGAACAGTTCAGGGAAGAGGAGACAAAGACTCTCATTAACAAAATTTATGACGGCTCTCAAAAGCTCTTTCTCAAATATTTTATAAACGACATAGATCTTACTAATGAAGATATTGAAGACCTCAAAAAGATGCTCGAAGAAAAGCAAAATTAAGGAGGTAGTCAGATTGCAGCTTATTGATTTAATATTTAAGGCGGTGCTTTTTTCTTCCATACTAGGAAGTTTTGTTGCTTTAATGATATTACTTATAAAAAAATTATTCAAAAACAAACTAAGTGCTTCCTGGCACTACTATATATGGTTTTTACTTATACTAAGACTTGGTATACCCTACAGCTTTGAAAGTTCCTTAAGTATCTTTAATGTTTTTCCACAGCCAATTAATACTGTGCAAACAACATTAAATACACGAAATAATCTAGAAAATATAGGTATACTAAAACATAGTATGAATTCTGTTCCTCAGAATTTTACTTCTACTGAGCCAACAATAAGTAAATTATCCGCTAGTACAAGCAACTTTGATATGTTTAAGTTAGCAGGTATAACCTGGTTTACTATTACAATTTTGCTTCTACTATTTATAATATTCATCTACATCAGTAACAATAATAAAATAAAAAATCAGCAGTTTTGCAACGACGAAGCTTTACTTAGTCTATTTGACTCCTGTAAGAAAATCACTAATATAAAAAAACATATACCTATTTCATACTCAACTGATATTCAAGGCACATCTCTATATGGACTATTTAAACCTAGGATAATAATTTCTAAAGATTTGTTTAATAAATTATTGGACGAAGAAAAAAAATATATCCTCCTTCATGAACTAGTTCATCTGAAGCAAAAAGACATATTTATAAATTGGATCACTATTATATTAAGTCTTCTAAATTGGTTCAATCCCTTAATCTTATACTCTTTTCATAAAATGAAACAAGACTGCGAATTTTCTTGTGATGAGAAGGTTATGACTTATCTTGGACCTGATTACTATAAAAACTATGGCAATACAATAATTACTGCGGCAGCTTTATTTTCAAATCCATCTAATGTGATTAATTCTACTGCTTTCACATCAAGTAAAATAAATTTGAAAAGGAGAATTGCTATGATTCGGTCATATAAGGGTAGATCATTAAAACTATCTATTATGGGAATCACACTGATAATCTTGTTAGGATTTATATTTTTAGTAAATCCTAAGGTTATAAATAAACAACCTGACACTGATACTAAAACTACAGCTAATGCTACAAAAACTGTTGAAATGTTTAAAGCACTTTCCTTGCCTGATATCCTAAATATAAACCTTTTCCCCATTAGAATTTATCAGAGAACACAAGGCCAGCGTTATGACCTTAAACTAAGTGATTCATACCAACTTGAAATAGCTAAAACTATTATAAGTTATTTAAATGATTGTAAGACATCAAAAGAATCTATTCCTATAATAAACCAACATAATGCCAACTTAACTATCACCCTCAATGACTTTACAAAGATTCTTATTACTCCTGTAGTAGAATATGGTAAGCCTATATTCTCATTTCCCGGCTCAGAATTTACACCTACAACATTTCATCCAGATTTAATTTATGTAACTGTTATCAAGCCTAATTCAAATGAACAACCAGTAAATGTAATTTTAACAGTGTCTTCTAAATTACCTGGTTTAATTGGAGGTGGCTATTAAAATAAATTTAGCTTAATAACGATGTCTCACTTCATAAGACCTGAATATTAGTAAATGTGATAACTGTTGTAAGTCTGCGGTTATCACATTTGCATTTAATAAAACTAATTAAACTTTCCCTATCCCTTTGGTCTAAATATAATGGCTGCCATAAATCCAAAAATTATTGCGGCAGATATTCCAGAACTTGTAATCTCAAAAATACCTGTGAGCACCCCAATTATTCCAGTAGTTTCAGCCTCCATTAAGGCTCCTTTTACAAGTGAGTTTCCAAAACTACTTATAGGTGTAGAAGCCCCAGATCCTGCAAATTTAACTATAGGATCATACCAACCTAATCCACCTAATATAGCTCCTGCAACAACCAAAGTACTCATAGTATGAGCAGGTGTTAACTTAAATACATCCATCATAATTTGACCGATAACACAAATAAGTCCTCCAATTACAAAAGCCCAAAAAAAAGTTATCATATCCTTTAAAATCTCCCTTCTACATCTCAATAGATACTGCATGAGCAATGCATGGAATACTCTCTTTTTGTTGATAAGATAAAGGAGATAGTAATGCTCCTGTAGCTATAACCAGTATTCTCTTTAACTCACCTTTTTTCATACGTTTAATTAAATGACCGTAGGTAACTGTAGCCGTACAACCACACCCACTTGCTCCAGCCATAACTGGTTGATCATCTTTATAAATCATAAGTCCGCAGTCTGTGAATCTATCACTTGGCATTTCCATGCCATGCTTTTTTAATAAATCTGCTGTAATTTGATGGCCCACCTTTCCTAAATCACCCGTAGCTATTAAATCATAGTATGAGGGGTCTATATTCAAATTTTTAAAATGTTTCTCAATAGTATCTACAGCCGCAGGTGCCATGGCAGCTCCCATGTTATATGGATCAGAGATTCCCATATCTACTATCTTCCCTATAGTAGCGGAAGTTACTCTTGGTCCATCACCTTGTGCAGCTACAAGTGCAGTCCCGGCTCCTGTTACAGTCCACTGAGCAGTAGGAGGTTTTTGTGCACCATATTCTGTTGGATATCTAAACTGTTTCTCAACCGCTACATTATGACTTGATGCTCCAGTTAACACAAACTCAGCAGCCTTGCTATCAACTAGCAGAGACGCTAAAGCTAGCCCTTCCATAGAACTTGAGCACGCTCCAAACACACCTAAAAAAGGTATCTCAAGTGACCTTGCAGTAAAACTGCTAGATATAATTTGATTCATTAAATCTCCACTTATAAAAAATTGTATATCTTCTTTTTCCATGTTTACCTTATTCATTGTAGTAATGCAGGATTGCTCTAATAACTTTTTTTCTGCTTTCTCTACACTTTCTTCTCCTGCCCATATATCGTCATGAATAAAATCAAAATCCTCTGCTAGTGCTCCTTTTCCTTCAAATGGACCTCCTATAGCAGAAGATGAGATTATTACTGGTTTTGATTCAAAAATCCAAGTTTGTCTTCCCTTAAGCATTTACATGCCCCCAATCCACTTGATAGTCAATTTAATTATTGAAACAACAAACGCAGAAAATACTCCAAAAGCAATTACTGAACCTGATAATTTAAACATGTTTCCTCCTACTCCAAGAACATAACCCTCACTCTTATGTTCTATAGAAGCAGACGCAATAGTATTTGCAAATCCAGTTACTGGAACTGCAGTACCTGCTCCAGCCCATTGCGCAATATGGTCATATACGCCAAATCCCGTAAGTAAAACAGAAATTATTATAAGTACAGCTGAAGTAGGTCCCCCTGCAGTTTCTGTCGTGAATCCAAAATACTTGATAAACATTACTTGCAAAAACTGACCTATTGTACATATAATACCTCCAACTAAAAAAGCCTTAAAACAATTTTTTATAACTGGACGCTTTGGCTCTCTACCCTTGGCAAACTCCTGATATTCCTTCTGAACATCAGTTAACTTTTTCTTTTTGCCCATATAACTAACACCTTCTAATCTATAAAATATAATTTTCCTTTTATAAATTAATCTTTCAAATTTTAAGACTAATTATTCAGTATACTTAAAACTTATTTAATAGTTACTTTTTATTTAATCATAATAACTCTTTAATTAATAAATAAAAAATGTAATTAGCAATTTAATTTAACTTTTGTAAATTATTGAATTATACCTTGTATGACGATGTATTACATTGTATAATGGTAAAAAATAACTTAAATAGGAGCTAATTATGGATAAAGAACTTATGAGAGGAAGTATTGATATACTTTTGTTATCACTTATAGAAAAAGAAGACTTATATGGTTATGAAATTGCAAAAAGGTTAAAAGAGAAAAGCAATGAACTTTATAGCATGGGAGAAGGTACACTATATCCTGCATTGCAAAGATTAGAAAAAAAGGATCTTATTCATTCCTATTGGTCAGATTCAGAAACCGGCGGAAGACGAAAATATTATAGTATCACTGAAAATGGAAGAAAAAAATTATCACAAAAACTTAGTGAATGGGATTTATTAAATAAGTTGATTGATACTTGTAGGGAGGGATTTTCATGGAAGAGTTTGACAGATATATCAATTCTATAGTTTCAGGACTTAAAATAAGAAAAAAAAGAAAACTAGAATTAATAGCTGAATTTAAAGATCATTTAGAGTTATTAAAACTTCAGTATATGTCTGAAGGATATTCAGAAGCTGAAGCTATAAGAAAGTCTATCGATAGTTTTGGCCAAGTAAAGCAGCTAAGATTAAACATAATAAACTCTCTTTCAAATTATAGAAACAAAATGACTCTATTGTTTGGACTGTTGTTAATTATATCATTCATCTTAATTGGCAACAAAGCTCCTATACCTGGAATAGAATTGGGTTCAAGTTCTAACTTATTAACTTCATCAGTTTTTTTTATGATGTTTTTTATACCACTGGGGTATTGGGTGCCAGTAATATTCTCGAAATCAAAGAAAAAACTTGAGCTTTTACTACTTGCATTACCTTTGACCATAAATATTATTATACTATTTAGTTTTTTTATGATGTCCTCAATAAGAATAAATTACATTATGACAATTTCTATAAGCAGTTTTATAGGAGCTTTAATTGGATATATACTTCTAATATCAGTTAATAAACTTAATATGATAAATATAAAACTTCCAACTCGTAACTAGATTTTTACTTTAGAGCTTTTAATCCCCGTGTTAAACATAGCCTTTATTTAATGCCATATATAAAACACGAAAAGAACTTGAATTTATATAATTAATAAATTCAAGTGCTTTTCATGGTATTTTATAGTTTCTATATCATAAGCATTCTAACTTTAAAAATTATCAAGCTATTAATTTAACTGTAAAGCTCTCTATATCTTTTCCAAAGCCTTATCAAACTCTGCAATAATATCATCTATATCTTCAAGTCCAACAGAAACTCTTATAAGTCCTTTAGATATATTAGCTTTTCTCAGTTCTTCATCTGTCAATGCTCTGTGAGAGGTTTTCACTGGATATGAAACAGAAGTTGTTACTCCTGCAAGACTTGGAACAAACTTTATACTTTCAAGGTTTCTTATTAGCTCATATGCTCCTCTTTCTTCATCTATAACATCAATACTTAACATTCCTCCAAAATCTTCACCATTAAACAAAACTTTGGCAATTTCATAGTATGCGGAACTTTTAAGGCCTGGATAGTAAACCTTCTTTATCTTTTCATGTTTTTCTAAGTACTCAGCTAACTTTAATGCATTCTCAGAGTGCTTTTTTAGTCTAAGTTCCAAAGTTCTTAAACTTCTTATTAAAAGCCAAGCATCAAAAGGACTCATCATAGGACCATATAGAGCGCCTGTATTTCTTATCTTGTTTACATTTCCTTTATCTGCAACTACAATTCCTCCAGTAACATCACTATGTCCACATATATACTTTGTAGCACTATATACAACAATATCTGCCCCAAGCTTTAATGGCTGGCATATTACTCCTGTAGCAAAAGTATTGTCTACAATAAGTTTTGCGCTATGCCTATGAGACAAATCCGCTATAGCTTTTATATCAATAACTTCCATCAATGGATTTGATATAGTTTCCACATATACCACCTTAGTATTTTGCTTAAAATATTGTTCAATACTTTCATTAACCACATCTACAAATGTTACCTCAACATTAAACTTTGCAAGTTCCTGCTTTAAGAATGTATAGCTTCCCCCATATAAAACGCTAGCTGCTATTATATGATCCCCAGCTTTTACATTAGCAACTATTGACATTGCTATTGCTCCCATTCCAGATGAAAATACTTGCGCATCTTCTGCTTCATCTATTCCTGCTATTATTTCTTCTAAAGCATCATGTCCTGGATTACCATTTCTTGAGTAAACATATCCCTCTTCTTCATTGTCATAAACTTTATCAAGGGTTTCTACATCATCGAACACAAATACTGAAGTCATTGATATTGGAATAGTTTTGGATCTTGAAACTGATTTAGGACTTTTTTCTCCTAGGTGAGTAAGTCTTGTACTAAAATTTCCTTTCATTTATAAATCCCCCAATCTTAAATGTTTATATTTTTCTGCTATTTTAAGAATTAAAGTAATCAAACTTTATTCAGATTTAACTTCCTTTGAACCGTGACTTCTAGCGTGAATCCACCCTGCATATTCTTCGATTCCTTCACCAGTTTTTAGTGCTTGCTTTTCATTCAAATACTTCTTAGCATTGTTCCCATATATTTTCCTGTCCTCACCTATAGGACATACTTTTATGCATACACCGCAAGGATATGCATAGGCATCCTTAAGCTTTGAATGATATTCCGCACATTTTTTCTTGTCCATATTTGCTATAAGATCTTCTGTAGTAGTATATACACTAGCTGGGCAACATCTTCTACACATTTCACATTTAATACAAAGCTCCTTATTTAAAACTTCATCAGGCTCTATTACAGCATCAGTTAAAACAGAAACCAATCTAAGTCTAGGTCCAAATTCTTTAGTTAATAAAGTATGGTTATAACCTATAGTTCCAAGACCTGCGTACTTTCCTGCCAATACATGCGAAAAAGCTGCTGCTGGTTTCTTCACCAGTATGGATATATCACCATACCCGTCCCTTGGAAAATAAAAAGCTCTGTGTCCTAATGTATTTAAATAATTTGCAAGTTTATATGCTGTTTCATCTAACAATCTATTAGTTGTATTATATAATTCCGAGTAAACTATAGAAGGCGTAGTTTCAAGCATAGGCAAAAATATTTGTATTCCCAAAACAATAACTGACTTAGTTTCAGGCCATATATTTTGTGGAAAATACTCTGGCGATGTTTCTTTAAATTCAGCCCATCTATCTACTGAAGCAAAGCCTATAATATTTGCCCCCATTTCCTTAGCTTTATTTATGATATTTTGTTTAAATTCATTGCTTCCATTTATATCAGACATAAACACTCCCCATTCTTTATTTATGACTTATTATTAATTTAGGTGCTGTTGAACCATGTTGAAATTAAACATAGCCTCAATTTAAATTATTGTAAGATAAAAGATTATAGCCCCTTATAAAAACAAAAAAATCTCTTCACTGAAAGAGATTTTAATAACACGTTCCTTATCTTTCAGCATTGCTGCAGGATTTAGCACCATGTATGCAAATGAAACATACTGGTTGCTGGGTTTCAAAGGGCCAGTCCCTCCACCACTCTTAATAAGACTTTATTAAATTATTATCTTATTTATATAATATTTTCTATAATGTGTCAATGCCAATACTAATGTAAATTTTTTTCTCAAAACATCTTGACATTATGCTATTACAAATATATCATTGAGTTATAACTCAATGAGTTGTATCTCATTATATTAAGGTGGTACTATGACAGAAAATAAAAGACAAATTCAAAAAAGAGAAACTAGAAGCAAGTTAATAGAAATAGCAATAGAACAATTTAGCTCAAATGGTATTTTATCTACCAGAACCATAGATATTGCAAAGGCAGCTAACGTATCTCATGGAACTATATTTTCCCACTTTCCCACTCAAGAAGAGTTACTTATAGCAGTTATAAATGAATTTGGCAATAAAATTACAACTCGTCTACATGAATTAGTTGATGAAGAAAGCAATCTAGAAGCTTTATTAAATGCACATATTATTGGATTATCGGAGTTTGAGGAATTTTATACAAGATTGATAATTGAAAGAAGACTTTTACCTGAAGAAATTCGTAACGTATATATTAGCATCAACTCAACTATTTCTCATCATATTAGTTTAGCTGCTGAAAGAGAAGTATCTCTTGGAAACCTTCGCCCTATTCCAGTTAATTTGCTTTATAACACTTGGATTGGATTGATACATTACTATTTAACCAATGGTGATCTTTTTTCACCAAATCAACCTGTACTAAAAAATTATGGTTCACAGTTAATAGACCACTACATTAAATTGATAAAAATATAAATTAAGGAGGTACCCATAAAATGAAAACTTGTATTGCATGTGGAATGCCAATGAAAAGCATTGATGATTTTGCAAGTGGAGATCAGAAAAAAGACTATTGTAAATACTGTTCAAGATCTGATGGAACAATGCAATCTTATAATGAAAAGCTCGCCTCATTAACTAACTTTATAATTAAGACTCAAGGATTAGATCATGATGTTGCTAATGATGCAGCTAAATCAATGATGAATAAGCTTCCTGCTTGGAAAAATGATAAAAAATAATTATGAGGTGAATTATGAAAGATTATGATAACTTCTTTTTACCAGTAGATGATATTACTTCAGCTAAAGACTACTACATGAACATCTTAGGGTTGTCATTAAAATTTGATTTTTCAAATCAAGGAATGATAGCTTTTAATGTAGGTGATAACGAACCAGCCATTATATTAAAAGACAAAAATAAATTTAAAGATACAAAACCTACTACTTGGTTTGTAGTTGAAGATGTTAATAAAGAATATGCACAAATGAAAATTAAAGGAGTAAAATTTATATCTTCTCCATTTCCTATAAGAACAGGAATGGCGGTTGAATTCGATGATCCTTTCGGAAATAGGTTAGGAATCACAGATTATAGCAATCAAATATAAAACAACAGGGATTTTGTATTATGTTATACAAAATCCCTGTTGTTTTATATTTAGTCTCTGTTTAATATTACTGTTGAATTTAATGTGTTGTTATACTTTTCCTGCTAATTGTTTGCTTTCATTAATATCTTTTGGAATTGCAATCTCAGGAAGCTTTCCATCTAAAGATAAATAGTAATGTCTTATTGGAGTTAAATCATCATTAAGTTCATATACCAATGGTGTTCCTGTTGGTATATTAAGACTTGCTATACCGTCACTGGATATATTATCTAAATATTTAACCAAAGCTCTTAAAGTATTACCATGCGCAGCTATTATAACCTTCTTATCCTCTTGTAAAGCAGGCACTATCTCTTGAAACCAGTCCTGTAACACTCTCTTCTCAGTGTCGGCTAAATTCTCTGTTAGCGGCAGTTGTTCTTCTGATAATCCCTTATATTTTACTTCGTGTCCTGGATATCTTGGATCATCTTTACTAAGTTCTGGAGGTCTAACATCAACAAATCTTCTCCACTTATGAACTTGCTCTTCTCCGTACTTTTCTGCTGTTTCTTGCTTATTTAATCCTTGAAGTGCACCGTAATGTCTTTCGTTAAGCTTCCAAGAATTATGGATAGGTATCCACATAAGGTCCATCTCATGAAGTATTATCCACAATGTTCTTACAGCTCTCTTTAATACTGAAGTATATGCAACATCAAAAGTAAATCCGTTTTCCTTAAGTATCTTGCCTGCTTTTCTTGCCTCTATAAGCCCATTTTCAGATAAATCCACATCAGTCCATCCAGTAAATTTGTTCTCTAAATTCCAAAGACTTTCTCCATGTCTTATTAAAACTAATTTTTTCATATTTTCCACTCCTCTCATTGCTCCAGATATTCTATATTATTATTAATTTGAATATATAAAATTCTACAATTAACGATTTAATTTATTATTATTAATTTCTTAATATGTTTTCTATATTCTATTCAACTGAGTTATACCGCTAATCAATTGATAATTGTTATCATACTATATTTTTATTATACACCTTATATGGATAAATTCCACTATTTATTAAAACTTTTCTATAAATCTTAATATAATTGATAACTTTAATACTTACTAAGATAATTCAAATTAGAGAATAAAAAAAGAAGAATGTATGTCCTGCTAAGTTTTTCTCATACATTGTTTTTCAGCATTTTCAACTTATATCTTCTACCTTAACCACACTCCTCCCCCCAAAAAGTATAAAATAATCTTGCTGAGGTAAAACTATATGTACAAATTTTATTAGAAATAATGGAGGATTAAGGCAATGTTCAGCGAAGAAGAGACTTTAAAAATAGCAAGTTGGCTAAAAGATACATTGCAAAATTCTTTTGATATAGCATTTCGCCATTTAGAATCTCACGAAATAAAAACTGATTTTCTGTATATTACTAGCATTTGTGATCCACTTATTATTAAAAAAAATATAATAACATCTTTTTTTAGAAGCAAAGATCTTCAGGAATATAGAAACTATCTAATTTCATTTGATAAAAGTTTAGAATCAACTGACAGACAAGTTATTTTGAATAAGCTGCTTCAGGGGGCAGTAGCTATATTTCTAGATAATACAGTGTTACTGTTTGATGCAGAGTACTTTCTAGAAAGTTCTATAACCGCATCTCAAATTGAAACTGTTATTCAGGGACCTAAAGATTCTCTTCGCGAAAAACTAGATACTAATTTAAATATTATTAGACAACGTTATTCAAAAAAAAGTTTAAAAATTGAACTAAGACAATTTGGGACATTAAATACTCCAACTGCAATCATATACGATAACAGTATAGTAAATAATGAAGCATTGAATGAATTGCAAATCTGTCTTCAAAAATTACCTAAAGAATATGGAGAACCAGTACAACATTTACATAAATATTTGATGAAGCATAACTCATCAATATTTCCAACTATACTTCTGACTGATAGACCAGATAGAATAGTTACTAGTCTTAATGAAGGTAAAATATCAATAATTATAGAAGGCTCTCCTTTTGCTATGATTTTGCCATCAGTATTTTTTGATTTTATGTCCTCAATGGAAGATGTATATCAATTACCTTCAATAAGTAAATCTCTTTTAATATTAAGATACTTAGGATTATTTATAGCGGTTACACTACCTGGCTTCTACGTTGGGATTACCTCATATAATCCTGAACTTTTTAAATTCCAATTAGCACTCTCTATTGCTGGTAACAGAGTAAGTGTTCCTTATTCATCATTTATAGAAGTTATTTGCATGTTATTAATGACTGAAATACTATCTGAGTCTAGTTCAAGACTTCCTAAAATGGTAGGACCTGCTGCAACAACAGTTGGTGGATTAATCATCGGTCAGGCAGCTTCTGAGGCAGGTTTAATAAGCAATATAATGGTTATAATTGTATCAGCAGTAGCAATATCTACTTTTCTTATACCAGTTAATTCCTTTAATTACTCTATAAGAATTATTAAATATCCATTGTTAATACTATCTATATTTTTTGGATTGAACGGCATAATCGTTGGCATAATAGCTGTAACCCTATATATATCAAATATAAGGAGCTTCGGACGTCCTTACTTACAATTGTTTTCAAAAAAATTTCCTACAAAATAACTTTTAAAAACTAAGGGGTAATTTCATGAAACGATATTTTTTTTATCTTGTTTTAATTAATTCAATTACTAATATTATTATCTTTCTTCCTGAGATTCTTTTACCAGAATGGAATAATGGAGGATTATTATCTATTTTTTTGTCTATTCCCTTTGGAACTATTATGATGTACATTTTTTTGAAAACACTTACTATGTTTCCCAATAAAACCTTATCTGAAATACTACAAATAACTTCTCCTAGGTGGGTTCAAATAACCATTATGTTGTTATTTTGTCCAACTTGGTATATTTCTGGTTTAATGATGCTATCTTCTACTCTAGATATGACAAATACCTTTATGGACCCTGACTCATCAGTATATTTGATATTATTACTCTATGTATCTTTAATTATTTATGCCATCAGAATGAAGGGAACAACATTACTTTATGTATTAGAAATATTTATTCTCTTTATAATTCCTACAATTATCTTTATATTTATAAAAGGAGTTGTAGATCCTTTTTTTTGTTTGGATGCCTGTGTTGAAACCGTTACAAGTTCACTTGCTTTGCCAAAGTTATCAGTTTTTGCAGTTACAACTTACAGCTTTACTGGCTATACTGACATGGTTACTTTTAATAAAGATTTTAAAGATAAATATGAGCTGAAGTTTCTATGGATATTTCCAATAATAGAACTCTTTTTGATGTTATTTGCATTTTTAATTCCAATTGGTTTTCTTGGAACACAAAATGCTGATAACTACAACTTTCCATGGATTATCTCTGCAGATTGTATACTTATTAAAACTGGTGTAATTGAACGTACTTTATTTATATATTTATTAATTTATCTCGTAACTTCATTGATAAATATAATTATTCATTGGTATGTTTCCTTAGATCTATTTAAACAATTATTCCAGAATCAACTCAAATTTAAAAACACTAAATTAGCACTCCTCTGCATTTTATGTGTTTTTGCAATCATTCCTTTTTTTTACAGACATTATATTGCACAAATTAAAGATGAAACAGCTGTTAAATATTGGCTTTCACTTAGATTATTCTTGGAATTTTTCCTTGTGATATTTTTAGGTTTTGTGTCATATAAGACTCATAAGAAGGGGAGAATTTGATGCGAAAATATAGATTGCTTATTTTAATTCTTTACGTAACTCTACTTATAACTGGATGCGGATTTAAAGATATAGATAAACGATTTTTTGTAGTCAGCATGGGAATTGATCAATCAGAAAAATCAATCAACTCATATATAGTAACATTAAAGTTAGCAGTACCAAACACTGAGCCCAAAAGAGGTGAATCTAACTTTATAATGTTCACTCAAGAATCAGACAATATTTCACAAGCAGTTGCCCTTATCAAGTCAAAGGTAGATAAAGAATTAGATTTTAGCCACTTAAAAGTAATCCTCTTTGACAAAAAGCTTGCTTCAACTGATCTTAGAATTCCCTTAGATTGGCCTGTCAGAAGAAGAGATATACCAATGAGCACTTTAATTGGAATAGGTACCCCTAGTGCAAATGCAACATTAGGGAAAAAAATTTCTTTTGAACGGGCGCCTTCTGATGCTTTAATTTTATCTTTAGATAGTACAGGTACAGTAACTAATTATGTTACCCTGCAGTATTTATTCGATTTGGAAAGAAGACGTACCGAGTTAGGACTAGATCCAATATTGCCGATTATTGAATCAGATACAAGTAATAAGGATGGCGATATCAATAGTAGAGCTAATAGCTATACTATTAATAAACTCGCTCTTTTTGAAAAAAAGGATTCTTTAAAAATCAAATTAATTCTAAATCCTGAAGAAACAAAATTATATAATTTAATTGCATACTCACATAATAGGGTTAATTTCCATGTTAATTCTCCACAATCTAATTTTATCTTTGATATAAATAATTCTAAATGTAAATATACATTTGAAACAAAAGATAAAGATATATCTAATATTAATCTAAAACTAACTGCTACAGGTTCTATAGAAGAAACCATAGGGAACTTAAGAATAAATAATATTAAAAGATGTGAAGAAGAAGCTGAAATATTATTACAAGGAAGAATTCAAGCATTGTTAGAAAAAATTCAAAGCAATGATGTTGACCCAATGGGCTTAGGATTGCATTATCGAGCAAGACATTTAAACACTTATAACTACAATGAATGGGATAACTGGCAAAATATCTATCATACCCTACGATTCAATGTTCAAGTTGATGTTAAATTGAAATCAACAGGTCTTATAAAATAGCACATTAAATTAAGACATGATCAAACAATTCATGTGCATTCTTAACTTCAAAGTTACTTTGATAGCTATCCAGTATATGACGAATAGCAAAAGAATCTCTGATTTCTCAGAGATTCTTTTTGGAATTGAATCAATTTATAGACATTTTTTCTAAGAGTATTTGGTAATCTGTAGGTAATTCAGGTAAATAGATAATTAAATAATATATTTTTTAGTCTTAAGCTAGAACTGTTAATAGTTCTTCATTAAGAGCTATAGACTTCTTATCAGTCTCAACCACATCTGCATAATTATCTGAATTAGTAACTATTACAGGTGTAGTTAATGTATATCCTGCTTCTTTAATAGCTTTCATATCGAACTCTACTAATACTTGACCAGCCTTTACACGGTCACCTTGTTTTGCTTTTGTAGTAAAATGCTTTCCGCCTAATTCTACTGTATCCATACCTATATGGATTAGTATTTCAGCTCCATTGTCACTTGTGATTCCTAAAGCATGTCCTGTTGGGAATAATGTTGTTAAAACTCCATCTACTGGTGCTACTACTTTTCCTTCTGATGGTTCTATTGCAATTCCTTTTCCTAATGCTCCAGATGAAAAGGCTTCATCTTTTATTACTGCTAAAGGTTTAACTTCACCTTTTATTGGGCTAACTAAAATTTCTGCTTTTACTTCTATTTTTGCGTTGTTATTAGTTGTTTCTTGAACTTCTTCTTTATCATCTTCAAATCCAGTAACCATCATTAATGCAAATCCTATTACGAAACCTGCTACCATTCCAATTACAGCTCCATAGAAGCCCTTATCCATACCATTTGGTCCTATAAAGCTTGGTATTCCGAATACACCCATACCACCCATTATATAAAGGTTACTTCCTGCAAATCCAAGTATACCTCCACCTATAGCAGCAGCTATACAGCTTATTACAAATGGTTTTTTCTTTGGTAGTGATATACCATAAATAGCTGGTTCTGTAACTCCGAATATACCTGAAATAACTGCTGGTATTGCAATTGATCTTAGTTTACTATTCTTAGTTTTTAATAATATAGCCAATACTACACCTGTTTGAGCAAAGGATGCTGCAAATGTAGTTGCAAGTACTGGGTCATGCTTAAGTACAGATAAGTTATTTATTGCTATAGGCACAAGTCCCCAATGTAAACCAAATATAACGAATACTTGCCAGAATGCACCTATAAATATTCCTGCTAATATAGGGCTTAAGTTATAAATTGTAAGTGTTGCTGCTCCAAGAAGCTTACCTGCCCAAGTTGCAACTGGTCCTATAACTATGAAAGTTAATGGTACTATTACTAATAATGTACAGAATGGAACTAAGAATGTCTTAACTACATCTGGAATTACCTTCTTAAATGCTTTTTCTATCTTAGCACCAACGAAAGCTGCTAATATAATAGGAATAACTGTTGATGAATAATCCATAAGTATTACTGGAATACCTAAGAAAGTTAAGTTTACGTTTGATGCAAGAACTGTGCCACCAAATACTGTATATAGTGGCTTAGCTGCAGTTAATGCTGCAATCTTAGGATAAACTAATGATGCACCTATTGCCATACCAATAAAGTGATTACCTTTAAACTTCTGAGAAGCTGTATAACCTAGGAAAATAGGGAAGAAATAGAATAAACAATCTCCTATTCCATTTAAAATAGCATAAGTTCCTGATGTAGCGCTTATTAAGCCTAAAGCTACAAATAAAGCATTAAATCCTTTTATCATACCTGTTGCACATAAGACACCTAAGGTTGGAGTGAACACCCCTGATATAATATCAATGAATTTATTAAATGGACTCATCTTTTCTTGTCCACTATCATCAGATGCTGAAGCAAAACCACCTATTGCGGCTACATCTGCATATACGTCTGGAACATGATTTCCTATAACAACTTGATATTGTCCACCACTCTTGATTACGGTTACAACACCGTCCATCTTCTTTAAAACTTCTGTATTAGCTTTACTTTCATCTTTTAACTTGAAACGTAGACGAGTAACACAGTGAGTTAAACTATTAACATTTTCTTTTCCGCCGACATTTTTTATAATATCTTTTGCTAACTTTTCGTACTTCATATATAATTCTCCTTTTTATATAATTTTGAATTTATTGTATTTTTTTACTTTTGATTTGAACAAAAAAGACGAGACCAAATAGGCAGTATGATTTACTCTATACTCACTAATTTGGTCTCGCCCGCTTAACCGGTTACGATCCAGTAAATATTAAATTTATCGACTAAACATTGTTATAAATAAGTTTCGGTTTAAACATAAAAGACCCTAACCAATTAAAAGAGCAGTACTTGTCTCTTTTATCAGCCAGGGTCTTGCCTAATCGAATTAGTTACAATCCCATACATCAATATGTAAGCGTTTAATCTATGTACTTATAATAACTTGTTTCATTAAGCTTGTCAATAAATTTTTTATAAAAAGTTGTACAAAAAAATAAATAAGTACGAGCACCACCAGAAAGTTGGCAGTGCTCGTTAGTTTAATGTTTATTTATATCCTTTTTCTTTATCTAATGCTTCATCTCTAATTTCATTTCTAAAAGAATTTAATGCTTCTTCTCTTCTATCATTTTTCGCTTTTAAATCTTGCTTAGTTTTTTCATCATCTGTTATTTCAATCATATCATTAGCCTTATGGATATTGTCTAAAGTATCGTTAATATGTTGTTGGATTTTATTCACATTATCTCTTCTATCATCTGGATTAATTTTCATGTTCAAACATCTCCTTCACTTAATAATATTTCTACTTTATTATGTGTTGGAGCATGCTTATTATACGTGAGAATAGTTTCAGTATATAGTTATAATTTCATCACTAATCCATATAAATGAATCCTGTAATTATTAAAATGTAGATCTACTTTTATATTTTATTATTTTTAAAACTAGATAAGCTCCAAAAACCAATGTATAAGAAATATTTTTAATCCAGTCTGGATTTTTTGCTTTTACTAATATAAACAAAATATGTACATATGCTAATAGATAGAATAGATATGCCCATCTTTGCAGGTTTTTCCATGCCTTAGGCTGCATAGTTTTTCTTATTTTCTTGAAGGAAGTAATAAATAGTGGAATCATCAAAATGAATGCTAGAATTCCTACTATTGAGATTGCTATAGTGATTATTTTGACATCTTGTCCACTTATAAGCTTTGGCACAGTATTTATTATAAAACTTATTAAGTATACAATTCCATGAGCAAGCATTAAAATAGAAGCTATTATTGCAAGCTCCGCTCTTATACTCATAAGTTTTCTAGTTACTTTAAGTTTAGTACTCAATGCACCTGCATACATAACTAAAATAAAAAATGCTACTGCGATAATTCCCTTTGCAGATGCTCTTTCAAGTTGATTTATAAAACCTGTTAGTTTTACCTTTGAGAACATTTTATAAAGTTCAAACCCTATAGTACTAGCTGATATTAATGTTGCTAAGCAATAGTAAACTTTAGGATTCTTTTTTATATTTGCCGAAAGGGCTAAAGAAAATATTGTTACTGCAATTAGTGAATAAATAAAGATCATATGTTTTCCCCTTTGTTAAATAGTTATCGATAATGATTTTCATTAACATATTAAATTAATTTTCATCTGTTGTCAATAAAAATCTTTATTTCCATTTAACCTATAGAACAACCATAAAATACGATTAAGCCACACTAGATTAAAAAGTTCCTACTTTCCTAATACAAGAAAAAAGACTATTACAAGATAACATAGCTGCTATCTTGTAATAGTCTTAAATATCATAATTTATTTAATCAATTCATCATAGTTGTTCTTAATAATTTTAAATACTATATCCTGAAAATCCATATCTTGACTTAGAATCTTAAAATCTTTTGCTGTGGCTTTTACTATTGACTTTATATTTTCAAAATCTATTTTGGGTATAGAATAATTATAAGACCTTAATATGGGTTTATAATTATTTCTAGTAAAAGAAGTTGAAAACCAAGTTTTTTCTAGACCCTTATCATTAAGAACTCCTGATAAAGCTAAATTATTATCAAAATTGGGTGCTAATCCAATAGGTTCACCATCTTTTCTTAGTAATCCAAAATTAAAAGTATGCCTATCTATGTTGTAGCATAAAGCGTCCATAAAAGTTATATCTAAGAACTCCTTTATATAGCCTAGTTCATTAATAATCTCTACAGATGCATCTACCTCCCAATAGTCTTTAACAAAACTAAACATTGGCTCAAAATCCACCTCAGCATTATTAGTAAAGTCCTTACACATAACTAAAGCACCTTCATCGATAGCTTTATATTCTACTGCATCAAAACCTAATGATATAGCAATGTTAGCTGTTAAAATTTCTGCAAAATTTTCTTTTAAAGTACCTTTTTTTATCATATACCAGCTTCCATCAATTAGTTTCCAACACTTCTCGAAACTACCTATATTAGTTAGTTCAGGACTGATATCAGTCTCACTAAAAATTATTTCTTCTGGATTACCATATAAGGCTACTGTGTTTAGCCCATCAGAAAGTTTATCTCTAACTTCTTTATAGCTTATATCTTCATCTAACCACTTTAGCCAGTAATTATCAGTTATACTCATAGCTCTTGATTTAATTACTATTTCCTTAGAGACTTCAGTTCTTATACTAAGTCTACGCCTTACTTGCCTAGAATTAGTTCTATGCGTATCTATAACCCTAGTTTGTAACCAAGCTTCAAAAGTGCCGGAGTTCTTGTTTATCATTATTACAGGAAGTAAATTATCTTCAAGTGACTTGATCAATTCTGTATTTTTTATTTCGGCTACTTTTACATCCTTATACATCAAATATCCGTCAAAATCATAATCATCATTTTTAGAATACTTATTCACAATATTAGCCAATTCTATCTTGCTCATACTTTACCTCCTGCTATTTTATTGCACATTGTGCTTTATATTTTTAATCTATCCTATAATAGAAATATAAATTCCTTAATTTTACTAATTCTATGAATTTTCTATAAATCCTCTGAAACTATGGAACTTTTTGAACTTTTAATGAAAATTTATTATAGATGTGTTATATATAACTACATTACTTCATGCCTAACTGATACACCTTTATATATTCAACTAATTCTTCAACTTCACAAAAAGAATTGGTGTATAGAGAATTCGCTCTTTCAAGCACAAATATCTTAAGCTCTCTATCAATTGCAGCCTTGATCTTTTCTTCAGTTCCACCTTCTACTCCGCTATCTTTTAGAACTATTGCCTTTGCATTATATTCATCTATAAAGGCAAGATTCAACTGATAGCTTATAGGGCCTTTTATAGCAATTACATCTTCTGTTTTCACACCAAGTTCAAAGCATTTTTCCATGACCTTAGTTGATGGAAGAACTCTATGTACGATTCTATTATCAAGGTTCATATCCATGAACTTGCCAATATTATTACTTCCAGTTGTATTTAGTATGGTGCCCTTAACACCAACCAGGTTCTTATGAAGCTCTTCGTAGCTTTCAACGCATATTATATCTTCCTTATAACTTTCTGCAACAGACGGTCTCTCGTATCTTATATATTCTACTTTAAGTTCTTTGCAAACTTTCATAGCATTTTCTGTTACTACTTGAGCATATGGATGAGAGGCATCTACAAGTATAGTAGATTTATTATCAATTAAGAATTGCTTCAAATCTTCAGTATCTAAGGGTTTAGTATTTAATATCTTATACTTATAATTCTTCAATAGCTCTCCACCATAATTAGTTGCAGTAGAAACAGCGATATCCTCTGTAAATTCATTAAGTAAAGAGAGAATCTTCTTTCCTTCAGAGGTTCCTAGTATCAAAGTTATCATAACTTATATCCTCTTGGAGTTACAAAATATCCGTCCTTAATATAGCTTTGGCTGTTTCCTATAATAACTATTGAAAGCATATCTGCTTTTTCGTAATCAAAAGTATCTAAAGTTGATATAGTAACTTCTTGTCCACCCCTTAAGGCATTCTTAACAAGTGCCACTGGAGTATCTCCTGTTCTATATTCTCTTATTGCTTCTAAATTTTCTTTTAGATATTCTGATCTTCCCTTACTTCTTGGATTATATAGAGATATAACAAAATCCCCTTCTGCCGCTAGCCTTACTCTTTTTTTAATAAGTTCATACGGAGTCATAAGATCACTTAAACTGATATTGCATGAGTCATGCATAAGGGGGGCACCAACTATAGAACCAGCTGCCGATGAAGCAGTTATCCCTGGAATAACTTCAACTTCTTCATCTGTTCTAAGCTCAAGAATTAAACCAGCCATCCCATATATGCCTGAATCTCCAGTACTAATTACTGCAACCGTACTATCTTTACATAATCTTAATGCTTCTTTACATCTTTCTTCTTCACCCATCATACCTGTTGAGAATATCTTCTTACCCTCTAATATAGGTTTGATAAATTCTATATATCTTGTATATCCAACTATTATTTCACTTTCTTCTATTGCTTCCTTAGCTCTAATTGACATATGTTCAATGCCGCCAGGTCCTATTCCAATAACATATAATTTTCCCATTATACTTCCTCCACTCCTATACATAAAGTCATTCCATCTATACTGAGCTTTTCTGTTATAAGTGTACCTCCAAAAAGTTCTACAGAAGGTTCACAAACTGCTCTCACTCCTATGGTTTTTTCTACAAAATCACTGCCTTTATATCTATGCTGTATCTTCTCAATTTCTTTTATTGATGCTATCTTGAAATCAGCCTCTAAGTACTCTGAAAGCTTCTTTATAGCCTTTTCATCTTTTTTTACTTCTACAGTAGCTACAGTTTTTACAGCACTTTCATGAAAGCCAAATTCCTTAAGCTTGCATATAACAATTTCTCTCATCTTATCAGCTGAATAATCTTTTCTACAACCTATACCTAAGATAATATTTTTTCTTATAAGACATAAGGTTCTATCTTCATCTAAATATTTATCTTTATTAGTAACTATTACTGTTCCTGATTCAGGGATTTTATTATCGTTTAGGTTATTATAATAATAAGATGCATTTTCTACCTTTTCACTGTCACAGCTTTGTTTATCACAATCTCCGTCAATATATCCCTTAGGTGTAGATATCTTTTTCTCTTCATCAATAAAGATCACGTTTTTCCCTGCAACTAAAAGTGCTGCTATCTCTTTTGCCTTTTTTAAGTCATCTATCACTAGGTTATTATTTTTAGCAATTATATCTGGAGCAACAATCCCCATATTATCCGTAGCCGTTGTGATTATAGGCTCAGCTTTTATTAGTTTTGATATTTCGGTAGTTAGTTCGTTTGCTCCCCCTAAATGTCCACTTAGAAGGCTTATTACATACTTACCTAACACATCAATAACCAATACTGCTGGGTCTTTATCCTTTGATTTGATATAAGGAGCAATCGCCCTTACTGCAATTCCAGTGGAAGTAAAAAAAATCAAAGCATCATATTTTTTCTGCTTAAAGATTTCACTAACTACTTCGCTTATATTAAAATTTTCCTTACGATTTTTATTAAACAAATCTAGCGAAATATATTTATTTATATCTTCGTAGAGTTTCTCTCCTTGGCTATTAATACAAATTGCTGCTATCTTCATATATTACTTTATTCCTTCTCTGAACATATGCGTAAAACTCTTATCATAGAGCTTACTTTTTTCATATTCACAATCTATAAAATCTCCAACTAGTATCTGAGCGCACTTAGTTATTTTTGCTTCTTTAACCTTTTCTGCTATATCATCTAAAGTTCCATATATAACTCTTTCATCTTCCCAAGTAGCTCTTTCAACTACAGCAATAGGAACGTTTCTACCATACCCCTTTCTTAGCTTCCCTACTACTTTCTCGATCATGCTAATGGAAAGGAATATAGCCATGGACGCCCCTATTTTAGCCAGAGCTTCTAAGTCCTCAGTTTCAGGTACTGGAGTTCTTCCTTCAACTCTTGTAAGGATTACAGTTTGAGTAACACTTGGAAGAGTGAATTCACTCTTTATAGAAGCTGCCGCTGCTGTAAAGGAACTAACTCCAGGAACCACTTGGTAATTTATTCCTAAGATTTTAAGTTCATCCATCTGTTCTTTTATAGCACCATAAATTGAAGGATCACCCGTATGTAGTCTAACTACTTCCTTCCCTTCAGCTTCACTTTTTCTCATAACTTCTATAACCTCATCCAAATTCATTGAGGCTGAATTGTAAATCTCCGCTTCTTCTTTGCAAAACTTTATGTGTTCTTCACTAACCAAGGACCCAGCGTATATTACTACATCTGCTCTTGATAGTATATCTCTACCTTTTACAGTTATTAAATCAACATCTCCTGGTCCTGCACCAATAAAGTAAACCATTTATCTATTCCTCCTCTATCTATGAGCAATAATTAAAGCCATATACTCTCTATTTTTTATTATATCAGCTCTATCTCTTATAACCTCTTGTCCTTCTCTTCCAGCTTTCTTTATATAAACATAGGTAAAGCCCTTTTCTTCTAAAATATCAATTATTTTTTCCTCTTGCTTATATACTTTCATAAGTACAACATTCTTCTCATCTGTTATCTTATCTATCTGATTTCCTGGAAGTATTAAAAGTGGTTCATCACCTATGACAAGTGGTTCCTTAGCAAGACTGGCACATGCACAGAAAGATGTTATTCCAGGAACAGTTTCTGTTTCATAACCATGTTCTTCAATATGCTTTAGTAAGTATATATAAGTACTATATATGAAAGGATCTCCTATAGTTAAAAAGGCTACATTCTTTCCTTCTTTAAGCTTTTCTTCAACTGCCTTAAAAGCTTCAAATATCTTAGCCTCTTGTTCCTCTCCACCCATTGGAAAATGCTTTACCAATACCTCAGTACCTTCTTTTATATAATCCTCTGCAATTTCTAAGGCTATACTCTTTCCTCCAGCCATTCCACTAGGAACAACTACAACTTCGCAGTTTTCAATAACCTTAACTGCTTTTATAGTAATAAGTTCCTTATCTCCAGGGCCAACACCAACTCCATATAACTTTGCCATAATATCCTCCTAATCATTTTATTTCTTTGTAGCCGTAATTATAAAAATAGGATTATTAGCCGTAAGCATGAGACTTTTCCCTTTTGCTTTACTTACTGCAAGCTGAGTACATTCTACCTCATAACCTAACTCTCTAAGACAATTTACAGCCTTATACAGATTATCTATAGTTATAAAGTTCAACACCATATTTCTATTAGGCTTTAATTTACTTCCATATACCTTTATTATATCTTGAAGATTTCCACCGCTGCCGCCTATAAATATTCCGTCATATTGTCCCTCAACTAATGGTTCCACCTCAAGTGCTTCTCCACTTATGATTTGCATATTTTCAGCATTAAACTTTTCTTTATTCTTATGTAAAAGCTCCAGTGCCTCTTCATCTTTTTCTATAGAAATTACTTTCCCCTTTGTTACAGATCTACTCATCTGAACAGATACTGAACCTGTTCCAGCACCTATATCTAGCAAGTTATACTCTTCTTCAATTTCCAGCTTTGCTATGCTGACTATCCTTACCTCTTCCTTAGTCATAGGACAGTTGCCTCTTATGAATTCTTCATCTTTAATATAAATCATTTTCTATCACCACCACTGATAGCTCATCAAAAGCTTTATTCATTAATTCTTCTGGATTTCCACTTGAAATTATTTCGTCATCATATGATAAATTTTCTCCTACGTAGACCATTGCAGCTATATTCTCTTTATATAACCTTCTGCATAGGCTATCCGGACTATTGTTTTTATCTGTTAGCCATATGGATATTTTATTTTTCTTTACTTCTTCTAAAAAACTCTCTTCTCTTCCATGAAGACTCCCTAAATGACTGTTTTGCCAAGACTTGTTTAATTTAGCCATAAGATATTGAAAAGAGCTTACTCCAGGAATGACCTGTATTTCTCCTTCGTATTTAGTTCTTATATAATTTGAAATTCCATAAAAACCTGGATCACCGGAGGCAATTACTGAAACCTTCTTATGTTTATTTAAGTTTGCAACACTTATTATTTCTTGTAAACTACTAACAGTTACTATGGTATTCTTAATATGGTTTATACTCTCTATTGCCCTAGAAAAGCCTAAAATTATATCCGAAGCTTCAAGTATTTCTGTAGCCTTTGGAAGGATGTATTCCTTGCTTCCTGGACCAATACCTACTATATATAACATAAAAAATCACATCACTTCCTGCTATCGTAAAGTACTCCACTATCCATAGCGTACATTATAGCTTCAACTTCCAGTTTATTGTAAGTAAATATATTTATTCTATTTATTATCTTCTCTCCAATGTTTTCATACAAATTATCATAGCCATCTCCAAGAAGCTTAACTGCACCCTCTGTAGTTTTTTCTGCATAAACCTTTCTAATCAGCTCAGTATTTTCTCCCATAAGCGCTAGTTCAAGTGCCAAAACCTCAAGTCTAACATCACATACCCTGCTATGAGTATTAAAACAACCTGCTGCTATCTTGCATATCTTACCTATATGTCCTACTATCGTAACCTTTTTAATGGCCATTTCCATACAATAGTTTAGAGCATCTCCAACATAATTGGACATTACAACAAATTTATTACTATCTAAACCTAGGCTTTCAGCCTTATCTTCACCCATATTTCCAAATACAAGAACAAGCTCCTCATGTCCATTTGCTACCTTTTGATTTATCTCAAGCTTTATAGATTCTCTTAATGCCTCTTCTGACATAGGGGTGACTATCCCTGTAGTTCCTAAGATTGAAATGCCTCCAATTATGTTGAGTCTAGGATTAAAAGTCCTTTTTGCAACTTCTTCTCCCTTTGGAACAAATATTGTTATCTCAACACCTTTATTTTGGGGCAAAACTTCTTTGACTTCTTTTTCAATCATAGTTCTTGGAACTGGATTTATAGCTGGCTCACCCTTTTTAACATATAATCCTTCTCCCATTACTACTCCTACACCTTTGCCACCTTTTAAGCTATATCCCGCTTCTTTTTTTGTAGCTCTAGCCCAAATCTCCAGACCATGAGTAACATCTGGATCATCTCCGCCATCCTTTAATATGCAACATTCAATATAATCCTTACCTCTTACTACCTTTTCTATAGGAAGCACAAGAACTATCCCTTTAGGAGTATCTATTTTTATCTCACTTATATCTTTCTCTTCATATAGCATCTGTGTAGCTGCTTTAGCTGCTCCAGCAGCACAAGATCCAGTGGTATATCCACATCTAAGCCTCTTTCCATCACAGTTAACATATAAATCTAACATATTAGCCTCTATTCACTACTAGATACATCAACGCATTTACAATAGCAGCTGCAACGGTACTTCCACCTTTTCTACCTCTTATAGTTATCATAGGAAGTGGTAGCTTTTCAGCTTCCTGCTTTGACTCAGCCGCACCTACAAAACCTATTGGTGCTCCTATAATAAAATTAGCCTTAGCTTTGCCTTCTTCTATAAGTTCTTTAAGTCTATATAAAGCTGTTGGAGCATTTCCAAAAACAAAAAACTCTACTCCTTCTTCCACAGCTTTTTCTACTGCTGCCATTGATCGAGTAATTCCTCTTTCCTTTGCTATCTTAGCTACATCTTCTCTATCCACGAAACATTCAACCTTGCAATTAAGCTCACTTAAAGCTTTTTTATTTATACCTGATAAAGCCATCTTAGTATCTGTATATACAGTAACTCCACTTTTTAAAAGCTTTAAAGCTTCATCTATAGAATTTTCTCTTATATATAATAAATCTTTATATTCAAAATCTGCTGTAGTATGTATAACTCTTTTTACTATACTAAGCTCTCTTTCATTAAAACTGTGTTCTCCTAGTTCTTCACCAATTATTTCAAAACTTCTCTTTTCTATATCCATTGGGATCTTTATATATTCCATGTTTTCTCTCCTAATTATTTTAGAGTATTATACTTTATTAGCTTTCATATCATTTTCAAAAAATCGAGTATACCTAATGTTTAATACAGAACTTAATTATAATTACAAATTAAGCTCTTATTCTAAATTTATATCCACCAAACTACTAAACATTTCAATATTTCCAAAGAAATGAACGTGAGCATAAGCTGCAAGGGTATTATTCTTGTAATAGCCACACTCCCACTGTTTTATTGAGTTATCAAAAGTAGTCTTGGAAACCTTATATATTTTCTTTTCATGAGATTCTATCTTTGATCTATGAAATTCATGACAATTAATCTTACTTCCATTTTTCAAGATATTATTTTCTTCAAACACTTCCAATTCAGCATAGCCAAAATTCTGAAGCCTAGTTGTAAGCATAGCTTTACCTTCAAAAAAGCCTACTGAATTAGTTCCGTCTATTTGTTCCATAAGATACATAAGCCCGCCACATTCGCCATAGCATCTTAGCCCTGTATTTAGCTGTGTATTAATAGATTTTAACATAGCTTTATTTTCACTTAATTCTTTTATAAATACTTCTGGATAACCTCCTCCAAGATAGAGAAAATCAATATCTCTAGGTAGTTCTTTATCATTAAGAGGGCTAAAGTACTCTACTTCCCCAATCTGTTCTAGAAGTTCTAAATTTTCCTTATAGTAAAAACTAAAAGCTTTATCATATGCTACAGCTGATCTTATCTTTTTATTAGACATATTAAAGTTATCTTCATATCTTTCAGTATTATCAAAGCACCTCATAAGTGCTTCTACATCCACATAAGCATGTATTAGGTCCGAGCATATATCAATTTTTTCGTCTAAATCACTTATTTCACTGCTTTGTACAAGTCCAAGATGCCTACTTTTCAAAGACAATCTTTCATCTTTAGGAAGGTACCCAAATACCTTTATGCCACAATTTTTCTCAATTGCAAGCTTTAAAAGTCTATAATAGCTTTCACTTATATTATTTAGCACCACACCAGCTATATTAACCTTTCCAAAGTTCTGCAGTCCTAATATTTCTGCACATAAGGTTGCCACTTGAGCCTTAGGTGAAAGCACAAGTATTACCGGTATATCTAGCACCTCCGCCAAATGTGCTGTAGAGTATTCATAGGTTATTCCCTTTCCATCATATAGCCCCATGACTCCTTCGATTATTCCATACTCTCCAACCCCTCTTGAAAAGCTTGACTTAACTCCCCTATCTCCCATAAGGAAAAGGTCTAGATTTCTCGATGCGGACTTTGTTATATGGGAATGAAAGGCTGGATCTATATAGTCTGGACCAGCTTTATACCCTTGTACCTTTAACCCTTTACGTTTTAATAGATTGAGGAGGCCTAGGGTAAATGTGGTCTTACCTCCACCGCTAGAATTTGAGGATATGATTATACTTTTCATCTCTTGTATCCTCCTATAATTCCTTTTCTAATCCTACTATTTCGTATATCTTATTCATGTCTAAAGAATTTCTAACAATATCCGCTAACTTATCAAGTTCACTTTCTCTTAAGCTTTCATAGTTGCTTGCTTTTTTATAAGACAGCCCCTTTTTCTCTCTTAATTTATTAATAATATACTCTCTAAATAGACATCCATCGAAAATACCATGTATATATGTGCCCATTATATTTCCATTAATATTTATTGCTCCATCTTTATAAATTAATTGTTGCTCTCCTAGATACTGGCCATTTTTCTCGACAATTTCGAATAATGGCTCTACTTCTGTTCCATAGCTACTTATTCCCATATGAATTTCATATCCATATATTTGTTCTAACTCGTTACCACCGTTATCTGGTGTCTTATCTTTTCCAAAAAATTCAGATACTACATTTGCCCTCACTCTTGTAGTAACCTTTTCTTTTTCAAACACAGTTCCTATATCTAAAAGTCCCATACCATTTATTTCTCTTAGCTCTGTTTCAACCTCATATGGATCCTCTATACTTTTTCCCAGCATCTGATATCCACCGCAAATTCCAATAACCATACCAGATTTAGAATAAGTTATAACCTTATCCTCCAACCCATTTTCTCTTAAAGCTTTAAGATCCTCTATGGTATTCTTACTACCCGGAATTATTAGAAGATCTGGTGTTCCAAACTCTTCTGGAGAAGTTATAAATCTTACGGATACATCTTCTTCATTTTTCAACGCATCAAGGTCTGTAAAGTTTGATATTCTAGGAAGCTTTATTACTGCCACATCTATAGGAGCAGTCACTTTCTTATTAAAATCTACAGCTCCGTCTTCATCCTCTAGTTTTAGTTTAAAATAAGGAATAACTCCAAGGGTAGGTTTATCTATTATCTCCTCTAGCATATCAAGTCCAGGTTCAAGTATCTTAACATCACCTCTGAACTTATTTATAATTGTACCTTCAACCCTTTTCTTCTCATCTTCCTTAAGTAAAAGCATGGTTCCAGCTAAAGCTGCAAATACTCCTCCCTTGTCTATATCCCCAACTAAAAGCACAGGTGCATCCACAAGTTCTGCCATTCCCATATTTACTATATCTTTATCTCTTAGGTTAATCTCTGCTGGGCTCCCTGCCCCTTCAATAACAACTATATCAAAGTCTTCTTCTAGCTTGTCAAAATGTTTTTTAAGCATATCCTTAAAGCCAGCTTTCATATTATGGTATTCCATAGCAGTATAGTTACCAAATACTTTCCCATTAACTATTACTTGAGATTTTTTATCTGAAGTTGGCTTAAGCAAAATAGGATTCATATATACTTCTGGTTCTAAGCCGCAAGCATAAGCTTGCAAAACTTGAGCTCTCCCCATCTCTTTGCCATCTAAGGTTATATAAGAATTTAAGGACATATTTTGCGATTTAAACGGTACTACCTTAAAGCCATCTTGTTTAAATATTCTGCATAACGCAGCTACTAAAATACTTTTGCCAACTGAGGATGCAGTACCTTGTATCATGATTTTAGCCAAATTTTATCCCCCCTTAAAAATTGCTAGCCATTCCTTTTTTATTCTTTCCTATACCTATGTATTTTTCACTTATGGTATCTTCTAAATGTTCAAGGTATAGATTTTGTATATCAATATTTTCACCTAGACCATGCATATAGACATCAACTTCAAAACCTTCTGTTTGAAGTATACTTTTCCATGAATCATCCTCATCTCCAGCCATATCATTTACGGCATGATCACCTGCTACTAGTAAAAGTGGCATTAACGTAACCCTTTTTATATTATTTTTCCTCAAATTCTTTATAACGTGATTTAAGGTTGGATAACCATCTATAGTTCCTATAAATACTTTGTCAAAATCCTTATCCCAAAACACAGTTTGAAGACAACTATAAGTTGAATTTGCAGGATGATGTGTACCATGACCCATAAAAACAACAGCTTCATCTCTTGGTACTTGGTTTTCTAAAGCGTTCACCATCAAAGTATAATCATCCGGTATATCATCTTCTTCTCCTTTAAAATATAAAAGTGGTCTTCCAAGCTTTATACTTTTAAAATCATTGTCTTTTGAAAACTTTTCTATTACATTTCTTATATAGTCATACTCTAAACCTGGTATAAGATGAAGAGGCTGAACTATTATTTCATCAAAACCTTCTTCTTTTAATTTTTCTAATGCTTCTTCAGGTGTATCTACATGCATGTCATACTTACTAGCAAGTTTTTTTATTACACCGTGAGCTGTGAAAGCCCTTCTTATTTCATATTCATTATATTTTTCTTCTATCAATTTCTCTATCTTTTCTATAGTTAACTTTCTTGTATTTTCATAAGTAGTCCCAAAGCTAACCACTAATATTGCTTTCTTACTAATATCCTTCTTTTTTATTACATCATTCATTAAACTTCCCCCTAAAACTGTGCTTCTATATTCACAAATTAAAAACTTATTCACTATTATTTTAAAAACAAAAAAAGATAATATTCTTCAAAAGAATACTATCTTTACATAAGACGTATATATAGAAATTATGCGTATAAACTATACCTATAACATATAGTATTATTCTGCTTAGAATAAGCATTTATTAACGCATATTAATTCCGTATAAACTATCAATAAAAATAGTACTTTCCCTCCGAAAGACTTACTTTTCCTTAAATTTAGGCAGGTCTCCTGGCTTGTGCTTCTTTCTCTCCTTAACCTTCCCCTTTATAATTAAAGTTCTTACCTAATGTTCTAATCTTAAGGCTTAACTTTATTTCTATATAAGAGTGGTATTAAAAGGTTCGTCTTCACTTACAGTAGCGGGGGCTGCTGCGGATTTAAACCGCATTCCCTTTTCACCTTTCTAAGACTAGTTTCTTGAAAGGCACCTAAATCTGTTATTAACTTGTCAAAATTAGCTTACATTTATATAAGATGTTTGTCAATATAGATGTACCAGTTCAAACTGAAAACTATTTTCAAAACTCCTCTGGGTTCTGAAAGGAGAAATAGAACTGGCATATCTATTCCACTAAACAGATAAATCTTCCTCTATATAGTAAAAATCCACAGCCAAAAAATTACCAGCTGTGGATTATTGGAATTACTTTAATATACAATTTATATTTTAAGATAAGTAAACATCTATGCTTCTGAACTTTCCTTGTCTTATCATTTCAGCATATCGCCCTTCAATTACGCTACCCACGATTTCAAAAGCTTCTTCATCAAAAGTTCTGAGCTCTAATCTTTCTACTACTGCACTATTATCTCCATAGGTATTTTTGCTGCTCTTATTGTGGTAAGTAACAATAGTTTTTCCAAGGAACTTAAAACTGATTTCATTATTGCTATTGAACAACCAATGTGGAAGTATAGGCTTTAGCTCTAATTTTAGTTTTCCATCCTCATACCTAAATACATTTTTACCAGCCATCATCACGAACCACATACTTAGCATTTCTGAGGTTGATCCAGTAAGTCTTGATACAAAACCTCTTCCATGAACTTCTTCATCTGGATTCACTGAGCTTGCTATAAATGATGAGTTTTCAAGAGTACTTCTTCCATAAACCTTAGGATCTATAAAAGGTATCAACGCAGTCTTTATATCTTCAAAGTATTCATCATACAAACCAGCTTTTAATAGTCCTAATAGATATTTGTATTCCATATGAAGGAATATCGATTCTCTTTCTAACCACCCAGCCGTGAAGGCTCTAGCCCTTCCTACTTCATTGGTAGTATCATCTAAAGGCTCTGAAGTCTTATACATATTAAGTTTTTTATCGTATATCTTACTATTTTTTATCTTATTATAAAGTGATTTTGCCTTATCTATATCCTTTAAACTCTTAAGCATTCTAGCTGGGCCTTCAAGGAACAATGGTATTGGAACGCATTCAAATTCCTTTACTAAAACATTTTGATATCCATTTACAGGATTCTTCTTTCCTTCTAATATCTCATACTCTTTAGCTTCGTAAGTTATATAAGTAGGATATATACCATTTCCTAATTCCAAAGCTTTTTCAAGACCTTCACTAAGCTTAGTTCTCAATTTCTTAAAAGTGTCCAGTATATATTTACTTGTTAATTCTTTCTCTTTTCCATCTATTCCAAATCTTATTTTTTCTCTATAAGCTTCCTTTAAATAAGATATCTTATCCCAATACTCAAATTGTCCTATTTCTCCATTATTTTTTCTATTTAAAACAGCATCAACATCAGTGATAAGTTCAAATAATTCTGTGTAAATTGGAACTGATTTATCAAATTTCTCTGAAACATCTATTATAAAGTTCAGAACTCTAACTAATTCTGCTGATTCATTTATACTAGCTCCAAATATTCCAGGCAATCCATTCATAGCATCATTCCAACCTGGCTTATTGGCTTCCATCTCAATTCCCATTCCCATTGGATCAAGATTTACAAATTTATTTAGTGCAAGAGAAATAAGTTTTGCATATAAATTTGTTTCATATATATCCCCAATTCCATTGTCCTTTTTAAGCCAATTAGTATCAGAAAGATGTATATTAAGCTTATGGCATTTTTCTTCATCTTCTAAAATAGCTCCATATTGACGAACCTTACCATTTGTAATTACATACTTATCACTTCTTGGAAGTACCCTTACTGGGCTATCAAAAAATCTATAATCTCTAGTTTCAAATAAAAACTTATCTAACTTATCTGGATATATATTTAAATAATTATCTATAAGATCCATGTTATAAGTCCAGTGATCTGACCAATATCCTTCTCCAAATTCAGCTTCAAAGCCTTGTTTAGAGTATTCTAAAACTCGTTCAACAAGTTCTTCATATGAACACTTTATGCTTACGTTATTATCAGCTATATAGTTAATAAGCTTACCTGGAGTGAATTTATTACTCAATATATTTTTTACATTATTATCTTCTTCATTAAATAACTCAAATACTTCATCAAGCTTTTCTTTATCAAAGGTAAACTCTGATCCTTTTACTGATAAAGGATTGTATCCATCAGCTTGAATTAAATCCATGAATTGCTTAACATTAAACTCTTCTACTTCAGGGTTTATTAAAACATCATTTCTACGATTTTGATTAACATCTCTAAAATTACCATTACCTTGTGAATAGTATGCTGGTTCTATAGAGAAGAAATTATATTCTCTTTCAAGATCTCCGTGTTTTCTTGAGTATACATGATAAACATGATTTTTTCCGTTACCTTTAAATACTAATGGATATCCTCCTCTAAGAACATTATCCATATAACATTGACTTATATATTGATCAAAGAGATGATTTCCTGTTTCTGTATAAGTATTATCAACTAAATCTTCAATTAATTTTCTTGCTTCGTCTTCTTTTACTTCCACATATGCCACATTAAATCTATCTTTTATTGAATTTATAAGTTCAACGCTAGCTATATGTCCATAAATGCTGCATAAAGTAAATTTCTTAGTCAGTTTCACAGCTTTTCCTGAGAAGCCTCCTGAAACTTTGTTCTGTGGCACTTGCTTCTTAGAATATATGTCTTCTAAGCCATTGGCTTCAAAACCAAAAGGTCTAATCAGTGATGTGTTACATCCAAAGATTAAATCCATATCTATTATAGGGCTTATTAACTTATTATCTTCACTAGAGAACGATAAGAAGAAATTCCCCTTATTAACCTCTCCTACTTCTGCAGAATCATCTGTAGTGGCTCTAACCTTATAATAAGCTATATTATTTTCTAAATTAAATACATCAAACCAAGATTTCATAAGATTTGCCATTGCTTGATAATCAGCATTTGTTATGCCATATGGAAGAACTTGAGTTAATCCATCCAACACCTCTATGCACTTTTCAGTGCTATCTAAGTTTTCAACATCAACTTTTCTAATTAGCCCTGCGTAACTTTCTTTAGGCACAGTAAAGTAAGTAACAGTTACCATGATGTTTAAAGTCCTATTGATTTCTTCAATTTTAAGTATATTTTTTTCTATTAGCATCCTTCTTTTCGTATCATCTTTTGATGAAGAAGAAAATATTTCATGTACTTCCCCATTATATTTTATGAAAGTTCTAAACCCTTGTAGCTCAATATTCTTGTACATTAAATGAGCCGGAAAGAACTCCATTATTGTATTATTCTTATCTTTTACTCCAAAGCTTCCAAGTCCTTGTCCACGATTTACATAATATGCCCACATTGGAATACCATCTACACCTGCAACACCTGGAAGAAAGCTAGAGAAAGTTTTTGCTTTATCATAATCTTTTATTATAAATTGATTATCTACATTAAAAATATATTCTACTGCCATATATTCACTACCTTTCAATATTATAAACAAATACCATTAGACTAAAGAATAAATGTAGCTATGGAATGTGCTTCTAAAACATAATTAGCATATTGTCCATCAGCTTCTATATCAAAACTTTCTGTCTTATCGCTTTCATTCATAACAATTAAAGCTATAGATCCATCTTCATTTAGGAAAGCAACTTGTTGAAGCTTTGAAGCCCCATCAATATCGCTATCGATTCTTACAGCGCCTGGCTTAACATATTTACTAAAATGTCCTATATAATAGTAAGAACTATTATAATGAACTTCTTGAGTCTTAGTGTCTGCAACTATAGGTGCATCACAAAGATTTCCAACATGGTTTGGGCCACCAGTTTCATCAAGAATTAGGTTCCAATCAATCCAACCTTCTTGCCAATTTCTAAAGTCACCTATCATATTTCTTGCATATCTTTCACCAGTTAACCAAGAACCTAAGTGTAATCCACCTTCTTGACAACCTTCTGTGAATAAAATATGCTTGTCAGGGTATTTATCATGAAGCTTTGAAAGATTTTCAAATTCCTCAGAAACATACCAATGATTTCCTGTACCATAAACATATTTTGCTGCTTCTGGATCAGATAAAACTGTGTCTGCTCTTTCAAATAAAATATCTCTGTTATGATCCCATATATATATTTTTACATCTGAAAGGCCTTCTCTTTCTAAAGTTGGTCCTAGATGATTTTTTAAGAAATCTCTTTCTTCTTCAGCTGAGTATAGACAGGAATCCCATACCTGCAAAGCTGCTGGTTCATTCTGAACAGTTATAGCCCAAATATCAAAGCCTTCTTTTCTCATTGCTTTAATATATTTAGCATAATAATTTGCCCAAGCTTCATAATACTCAGGAAGTAAAGTTCCACCATGATTCATCTCACCGTTTGATTTCATCCAACCTGGAGGACTCCATGGAGATGCAAGAAGAAGAATTTCATCATTTCTAGATTTTCTAGCTGCATCTATAAAAGGTAGTACCCATTGCTTTTCATGACTTATATCAAAAGTTTTTAATTCAACATCATTTTCTTCTACATAAGTATAATTTCCTAGAGAAAAGTCACAGCTATGTATGTGAACTCTTCCAATTGAATAAGCTAGTCCATCAACTTGATCAAAATATTTTTTTACTATCTCTGCTCTTTTTTCCTCATCCATTTTAGCTAATGTATACGCTGCTGATTCAGTAAAAGCTCCACCAAATCCAACTATTTTCTGATACTTTTTATTTCTATCAATTTTTAAAGTAATATCTGATGATTTTGGTCCATTAAAACCAATTGAATCTTTCTCAGTTAATCTGTCTGCTGTATCTTTTGCTGTCTGAATTATTCTTATTTTCCCCATCTCTACACCTCAACTATTCTTTTCCATAGGTTTTTAATTTTAAATGTATAGCTTTACACTTAATATGGTATAATTTATGCCATTCATGGTAAAGGGGTGTTTTTTTGGTTATAGAGTTGATTTTTTAGATATTACTCAAAAGCGGCTTTTATAAAGTAAAAAAGTCACTAAAGCGACCTTCTTCAGTGAGCTTTTTTTGCGCATCTGCCTTTCCGAATGTACATGAGGAAAATTTGGCAGGCGAATAAGTTTTATTTTTTACTGTATACCAATAAAAAGCTTATAAAGTCGCTGAAATCTCTAGGTTTAGCTACATAAAACTTTATACTTTCCAGTACAGTAAAAAAGATACCCGAATCGAGCTCCCAGCAACTCTGATTCAGGTACCTTTTTTAATCTATGGACTTATGTGTTGCAAACATTAGTATTCTTACCATACAAACAAAATTTATTCTTGTTTATAAATTAAAGCAATTTATCCTTAGTTCTAGTTCCTACACCATATACACTTTCCCAATCTTGTATAAACTTATCCACACTCCAATCAGTTAATGGATGATTCATCATAGCTTTAGCTATATCATATGGTACAGTTACACTATGCACTCCTGCTTTCATGAGCTCAATAACTTGTTGGGTATTCTTAAAACTTGCTGCTAAAACCTTTGTTTTCAAACCATATCTGTCTATTATCTGGATTAAATCTTTTACGGTACCAACACCATCAGCTGATATATTATCAAGTCTATTAACATAAGGAGCCACATAGTCTGCACCAGCTTTAGCTGCTAGAAATCCTTGATGTGCAGTAAATATAGCAGTTGCAGTTATTTTAATGTTTTTCTTCTTTAATTCTTTTATTGCTCTTAACCCATCACTTGTAACAGGAATCTTTACATATATATTTTTACGAAGGCCACTTATAAACTCAGCCTCTTCCATTATATCTTCAAATTTAGTACTTAAAACTTGTGCATGTATAGGCGTTTCATCCCCAATTATATCCCCTATCTCTTTTACTAAATCCACGAAATTCTTCTTTTCCTTACAAACTATTGTCGGATTAGTTGTTACTCCATCCACTACTAATGTTGTATAAAGCTCTTGAATCTCCTTTAAATTACCAGTATCTAATATTAATTGCATTTTGTTTCCCCCTAAATTTTTATTTATATATTTTGCTGCTTAATTAGCCTTATTATGTATTGATAAATTATATTGTTTTTTATTACTTTTTATTGTTTAATCTTATTCTAATACGTATTCCTTATTATTTCAAGTATAAATTTCTTATAAATTAGTGTAAAATAATTATTGAATGATTTTGATTTTTATTTCATAATTAATATAATATTTACGTTAGGCGTTAATTTATATGTGTGTTTAAATAAGTGAGGTGTAAAATTTTGTTTGCAGAAGAAAGATTAGATGCAATTATTAAAATATTGAATAGTGAAGGCAAATTGAAGGTTAAGGATTTAAGCATAAAATTCAATGTTACTGAAGATTGTATAAGGAAAGACCTAAAAACATTAGAAAATCAAAGTTTATTAAAAAGAACTTACGGAGGCGCTGTACAGGTAAGAGAGTCAGCAGAAGATATAGATGTTCTTACAAGGAAAGATGCAGACATAACAACTAAAACCATAATAGCACAAAAGGCATTTAACCTTATAAATCATAGAGAGACTATTTTCTTAGACATCTCTACTACAAATATAATACTCGCAAAACTACTTGCTTCCAGCAGCAAGCAGATAACCATAGTGACAAACATGCTGGATATAGTTAATGTGCTTTCAAAACCTAATAATATTAGAGTTATCTGTACTGGTGGAATTTTAAATAGAAACCTAGATGGTTTTACTGGAGCTCCTACTATTGAAATCATATCAAAATATAAATTTGATAAATCCTTTATTGGAAGTTGCGGAATTGATGTATTTGATGAAAGCATTACTACCTTTGATATTGATGACGGAATAACCAAGAGAGCAGTTCTTGAATCTAGCAAAAAAAGCTATGTTGTCATGGAAGACTCTAAGTTTCACATGGATGGAAATTATAAGTTTGCCTGTCTAAGCGATATAGATTCCATAATAACAGAGAAGGCTCCAAAAGAAGAGGTTGAAGGTATATTATCTGATTTCAATATAGAAGTATTTTAAAAAGTCCTAGAAACCGTGTTAAAATTAAAGACTTCTTATATCCTTTAAGAAAGGATTATAAGAAGTCTTATTCATCTATATTTTAAACTGATTTATAGCTTTAACCATACTTGTTGACATTGAAGAAAGTATTTGAGCTGATTTCGCCACTTCTTCGGATGAACTATTCATCTGCTCAGAGGAAGCTATAATCTCTTCTGAAGAAGCTGAATTTTGCTCAGCAACTGCAGAGGTACTACTTATCTTTGATATTATATCGCTTTTCTCAGAACTAACAGTCCCCATAGATTCTCTTACGTTCTCCATAAGCGGTATTACTTTCCCAACCATTTCTATTATTTCTTTAAAAGAAGTTATTGATTGATTTATTATATCTATTTGATCTGTAAATTCACTATTTACATCATTTGTTGTTGTTACTACTTCGTTGCTTTCTTTAGAAATAACTCTTAATAAATTGTTTATCTCTGAAGATGCCGCTTTGCTTTGCTCCGCTAGGTTTCTTATCTCATTGGCAACTACAGAAAATCCTTTTCCAGCTTCCCCTGCCCTAGCAGCCTCAATAGCTGCATTTAGTGCCAGTAGATTTGTTTGGTCAGCAACACTATTTATAAGAGATGTTATTGCATTTATTTCCTTTATATTAGTCCCTAACTGATCAATTTTTTTGGTAACACCATTAAAAGAATTGCTTATAGTTTTAACTGAAAATATAAGATTTTGCAATTGATCATTACTCACATTTGCCATTGATCCTACAACTTCCGTAATATCATTAACATCTTTAATAATAGAGGCCATGCTATCAATTTCTTCTCCAAATTCATTAACTATTTTAGCTATATTAATTAACTCATCTGCTTGAGAAGTTGACCCTAATGCAACTTCTTGTATTGAACCACTAACTCCTTGGGAAGATGAACTCATCTCCTCTGCCACTGCTGACAGAGCTACTGCGTGATTATTTATCTTATTTGCATTTTCATTTACCTCACTTAATATTGAGGAAATAGAGTCTACTGTAACAGCTAATTCTCTTTTCATAACACCAAATTCACTACTTTCATTTCTCTCTATGTCTATAGTCAAATCTCCTGATGCCAATATTTTTAATTGAGAGGTAAATATTTTTATTGATTTTTTTATGTAAGTTAATGTAACCATAGAGATAATAACTATGATAATAGCTACAACTATAGAAATTGCTATAAAAGTATTTCTTGTACTAGTAAATTGCTGTTGGCTTAGCTTACTAGTGGCATCAGATGACTTTTTTTCACTTATAACTAGCTTGTCTATGTTTTCTCCTACTAAAAGCCCCGCATTAGTATAATCATTCATATATTCTTTTGACATTACTTCTCCAATTCTTCTTTGTTGCCTAAGTGGAGAAAACTTATCCATATATTTTTCATAAGATTGCTTAAGTTCTGATATAAGCTTATCTTGTTCTTCAGTATTTTTTGAGGTTTGAAGCTTACTCAGTAGAGATATTATTTTGTTATTAGTATCACTCACTGTCATTGCCATAGTCTCATCATAGGGTTCGCTTATTATTTTTGAGATAATATTCTTCATACCATTAAATGCACTATCTACATCTACTAATATTCTCATATTTTCCAGCTCATTGTCATTAATTGATTTTAAATTATTATTTATTTTATATAAGTTAGATAATGAAATTACTCCTACAATTATTAAGGAAAGTACAGACATCGAACATATTGCTAGTATTCCTTGCACAGTTCTTGCATTCTTTAATTGATTTCCCTTCTTCTTCATCATTTAATCCTCCAATTATATTGATGTACTCTTAGTTATAAAACTTATATTTTAAGATTTCCTAACCATAACCCACAAGAATTTTATGAATGGATTTTGAGTATAACCGACACATCTTTAGTTAACCGTTTACAAAAGGTGCCTTAACATAATTTTATATATATAATTTTAAGATTAAAAGTAGATAAATTTTAGAATCAGGTGTTTTTTTTCAGAAATTAAAAAAGGCAGCCTTTAGTTTACCGCCCATATGCTATCAATATATAACACTTGGAATGGATATCTAACTGGCTACCTTTTATATTATATCTTAAACTTATTAATCGCTTCTACCATACCACCTGACATTTCAGAAAGGAGTTGTGCTGAACCAGCAACTTCTTCAGAGGAACTGCTCATCTGCTCTGAAGATGCAGTTATTTCTTCTGCAGAGGCTGAATTTTCTTCTGCAACTGCAGATGCATTTCCTATCCTTCCAATAATCTCAGTCTTTTCAGAATCAATGTCTCCCATTGCATCACTTACTTGCTTCATTAAAGGTATTACATTTTCAACTAGCTCTATGATGTTTTTAAAGGAAACTATTGATTGGTCAATAACATTTATTTGACCTGCAAACTCATCATTAACAACATTAGTAGTATTTACTACCTCATTTGTCTCTTTTGATATTACATCCAACAAGGTGTTTATTTCTGTAGAAGATGATTTACTTTGTTCTGCTAATTTTCGTATTTCATCAGCTACTACTGCAAATCCTTTTCCAGCCTCTCCCGCTCTTGCTGCTTCTATGGCAGCATTCAAAGCTAACAGATTAGTCTGATCAGCGATACTATTTATAAGAGAAGTTATACCATTTATCTCTTGTATATTATCGCCAAGTTTATCTATCTTTTCAGCAACCTTACCAAAAGATTCGCTTATAGTCTTAACAGAAAGTATAAGGCTTTGTAGCTGCTCATTACTTAGATTTGCCATAGTACTTATAGTTTCAGTTGAACTATTTACGTTCTTTACTGTTTTTGAAATATTTTCTATAGCTTGTCCAAACTCATTAACAACACCTGCAATAGTCATTAATTCTTCTGCCTGAGATGTTGATCCTACCGCAACCTCTTGTATAGCATTACTTACTTCTTGAGATGATGAAGTCATTTCCTCTGAAATCGCCGATAAGGATAATGCTTGTTCATTCATCATTCCAGCGTTTGACTTCACATCACCTAAGATACCTGATATAGCTTCTACAGTAACTGCAAGTTCTCTTTTCATTATTCCAAATTCATTCTTTTCATCTTTGTCTATATCAACTGTTAAATCCCCAGAAGCTACAAACTTCAATTGTTTTGTAAACTCAATAATGGATCTTCTTATATACCACAATATAAACATAGATATGATAGTCACTAAAGCTACTACACCTATAGCAATTGCTATAAAAGTGGTCTTTGTTGATAAGAATTGCTCTTCACTTTGCTTACTTATAAGGTCAGCAGATTGCTTTTCACTATCTACAAGCTTTTCTATACTTGTACTAACTCCAGTTCCAACTTTAGTATACTCATCCATATATGCTTTATCCATAGCTTCTCCGACTTTTCTTTTTTCAGCAAGCGGAGGGAACTTTTGCATATATTGATCGTAATATTCTTTCATATCACTTATTATCTTATTCTTATCTGCAGTATTACCTGATGTATTTAATTGATCTATTAAACTTCTTATTTTTGTATCTGTATCTTTAATTGTAGTAACCATAGCTTCATCATAAGGTCTATCTATTACTTTTGTTAGAACATTTCTCATACCATTAAAGGATCCATTAACATCTCCTAATATTTTTATATTCTTAAGTTCTTTCTTGTTAATAGCGTCCAGATTACTATTTATTTTAGACATATTTGTTAGTGAAACTATACCCACAACTATCAAAGAAACAATTGCAATAAGCCATAGAGCCACTATTCCATGGACTATCTTAACATTTTTTAATCTTTTTTCTTTCTTTCCCATACTACTCCTCCAAATAAAATAAATTTAAAACAATATACCTCTAAAACACGATTTAAATCTAATGGTTTTTTTTACTAACTTTTTTTAAATAATATTAATTATTAGTTATATTATCGTGCATTACTTTATTATATTGATAGTCAAAATAATTTTTTTTGGAGTGGGCACTAAATAATTATTTATCATACCTTGCTTACAATTCTATTTTTTTCAATCCACTTTACAGCATAATCTACTAAATCTCTTTGCCTCATAAATCTTACATTTCCATTGCCAATATAGGTAATTTTAACTTCATATTCTTTTTCAAAATCTCTGCCTATAGCTTCAAAGTCCTCACCATCTACCGACAAGGTCTCGTAAGTAACCCATTTTCTTTCTCCATTAACCATAATAGCACTACTGTTATATTCATTATGTTTACCGTCATACTCAGCAATTACATCTGCTAGATGAAGAGAAGTGTTCTTATCATATCCTACTCCTATTAACATTACATATCCATCTAAATCATATAACTTATCTATAGGCGAACCTTTGCCAAATATATTGGATAAATCATGATCCTTTATCAATAACTCTGCATTTTTTCCTGCGGCTGCAAAAGATCTCACTGGATGGTCACTTCTTTTTGCGTTTGGCCAAGTCCTAAACATTTCTGAAACTGCCCCCATTGTATTTGTTGGTGTAATAGCCTTATCATAAGCTGGCCAATTATCTCTTATTATTTGGTGCCACTCTTCCGGTTCCTCCCAATGTACCCCCATACTAGGATCAAGGTTTTTCCACGTTTGAGTTGGCATCATAATAGTTCCTTCTTCTCCGACGGATTCTAATAGAGCTTCTATTACAACTTGAGGACCTCCACAGACAAATCCTAGACTGGTCAGCGATGTATGAACTATTATATTTTGTCCTTTTTTAACTCCCAGTGCTTCAAATCCCTTTAATAAATCATCCTTTAAAACAATCTTTCTGTTCTCAATTTTCACTTCCAATACCCCCTATATCCTTTTGATACCATCTTTTTTTATTAACTTTGCTGGTAATATAATATTTTTATATTTCATTAGTATTTTTCATTATATAGATATACACTTCATCTCGTACTACTTTGAAAATCATTTGTGCTAACGCTTGCACAACATTGTCTGACATATAACAGCTATCCATATTTATAAATGGTATATGCACAAGCTTACTCTGAATATACTATCTCTCTATCTGAAAGTTATCAACAAGACCTTAATCACCTTCTTTAATCTTATTTAGAGTTCATGTTATCATAACTTCCCATATATAACAATAAGTTAATTAGATAACTCCTTAAATCCCTGAAATCTCTAGGTTTAAAGGGCATAAAATCTTAGTTTTACCTATACAATAAAAAGACCTCTAATAAGACTTTCATTTGGAATTTAAGAAAGAAAAAAAGGCCACAGCTTATAGCTATGACCTTTGCTTATTTAATGCTTATTTAACACTTCTTTTTCTAACTAAAACCCCTGCACCTAAAGCTAACATCATTAATCCTAAAATTAATAATATATTACTGTCAACAGTAGAACCTGTCTTAGGCAGTACTTGTTCTCCAGTAGCAGCTTTTTCAGCGACAATGAATTTAGAGAAATGAGCTGTTGTGAAGGTTACCTTATTGCCATCTACTTTTGTGTCCATAATTTCAAATTTCTTTGTACTTTCATTATAGTAGAACACTGCAATATTATTTTTGTCCAATCCTTTCAACTCTTCATCTGTTAATATTAAAGATATTTGAGCCTTGCCATCAGCAAAGTTGTGTATATCAACTTTAGAATCACCAGTTACTATAGATAAACCAAAATTGTATACTTTTTTAACACCTTTAATATTTTTAGTTATATCATTACCATCTTCAACAGTAAAGTTTACAACTACTCTTGAACCCTCTTTTAAAAGACTCTTGCTTATAACCGAGAATGGAATTACAGCATCAATATTTGTGCCTTTTACTTCTATACTTCCATTACCATTCTTAATAGCAGATGTGTCTGTCACTTCTAGAGTAAATCCTTTTGAAGCATCTTTTATTTCAATTACATTATTACCATTAGTTATCTTTGATACTTGAATTATCTTCTTGCCATTTTCATCTGTTATAACAATTCCGCTTTGATTGTTTCCATTTCCAGGATTATTATTGCCACCATTGCCTGGATTATTACCGTTATCTCCTGGATTGTTATTACCACCGTTTCCTGGATTATTGCCGTTATCTCCTGGCTGTTGTGGAACTTCTTTTACTGTAATAATTCTTTCTTTATTTATTACATTGTCTTCCTTATCAACTACTTTATATACAACCTTGTAAGTTCCAGCCTTAGTTGTATCAACATTATTTGAAACCACTTCTACCTTAGAAGTTAAATCATCTCCATTTATATCTACTGCTTTTACGCCATCTAAAGGATTAAATTTATCTCCTACATTTATAGTTAAGTCATTTGTATCGATTGCTCCCATGCTCAAGACTCTTACTATAAAGAAGCTTACTGAGTTATTTCCAGCAGCATCAGTAATAGCTACTTTTACTCTAAATACTCCATCCTTTGAAGTATCAACAACATGTGTTATTACTGCTTTAGCTGTAACATTTCCCTCTTTATTATCAGTGATCTTTAATCCTAAATCTTTTATAGGATCAAAACTAGAACCTACAGGAATCACTGCATTGTGACCTTCTATAACTGGTGCTATAGCATCTTCCTTAACACTTACTTTAAAGCTCTTTTCAGCTTTATTTCCTGAAATATCAGATACAGAAGCAACTACTTCATAAGTGCCAGCTTTATTTACATCTAGCTTGCTATCATCTAAAGTCACCTTGCTAGTAATATCTCCATCCATATCATCTACTACGCTTAGTCCTAAAGCTTTAATCAAGTCTGGTTTTTCACCTTGTTGAACTACAGCATCATTTCCATATATAGTAGGTGCAGTATTGTCATTAGTGTATTTTAAAGTTAATGATCTTATATTAAATCCATCAATATCAACATAAACTCTTAAAGTTTGCACTCCAGCTTGAAGATAAACAGGTGTTGAATCAGAATTAGCCCATTTATTCCAATCTCCGGTACTCGGCATTTTTGTTCTACCAAGTTCCTTGCCTTGACCATCTTGTAATACCGCTACAGGTACTGAACTTACTGAATCTGCATAGTTGTAAGATACTTTGTAAATACCAGCTTTTTTAACATTAACAGAGTAATCCATATAAGTTCCAACGGTAGTATCCCCTATATTTTTCACCCCATTTTTAGTCTCAATAGCATAACCTTTATCTCTTGAACCGCCAAATACGCTGTCAGCATTTATTACAGTTGCATCCCCTGCATTTTCTGCATTAACTACTTGAGGAGCTTGCTTCTTTGAAATCTTTATTGAATCAAGAGTAAAGCCTCCGTTTACGACTTCAATTCTTAATGTTTGTACGCCAGCCTCTAGCCTTACAGTATCCTTAACATCAAGTGTACCACCCCAGAACTTAGCAAAACTTAAAGTTGCAATATTTCCAGCTACGTTTGTATCCTGTCCAACACTTAATTTTATTGCATTAGTAATTGCCGCATTATTGTTGGCAGTATAAGTTATAGTATAATCTCCTGCTTCAGGAACATCTAAGTAATAATCTATTCTATTTCCTGCTTGAACATTACTCTTAAGTGATCCCTTAGCTCTATATGCCATGTCCTCAGTTAAGGTGATTTCTTTATCACTTACTGTATATGGAGTAGGTTTTTTATCACTCTTCTCGCATGTAATTGTAGTAGTTAAAGTACTACCACCAGTAGAATCACTATAAGCACTTACTGGAACATTTACTACCAATGGTAGATTTTCATAATATAGTGCTCCCCATTTTAAGTGTAATCTTACATGCGTTGCATCTATATATTCTGCTGACTCAAGCTGAACGTATTTTCCTTCAGCCGCATCACCTGATAGTGTAATATCTCCTACTTTATCTTTATTAAGTGTTCCTCCAGTTAGAGTAACATCTACAGAACTTGTATTCATTGGTATAGATTCTGTAGCAGCTATCTTCTCTACATCTGGATTAGCAGTTATTATAAAGCTGCTTCCGATATTATAAGTTTTGTCTGACAAGCCTGCAATTTCTTTTGCTGCCATCAATACATTTATAGTCTTATCATAATCAAAATCTGAGCTAGAACTTCCATGAAGTGTAATCTTAGCTGTTGTATCATTAACTCTTGAAACCTCGTAGTCTATACCTGATGGTAGATTTTCTAGCTTCCAGTTGGCTTTTGTAAGTGTTTCAGCAAACTTCCCATCATAAAGGTTTACGTTAATTACACTACCTTCTTCTAGTCCTTCGTTAATAACATTATTGGTAACGCCAATTGCAGAGCCCACTGTAAACCAATCTAAATTAAAGCCACTTTTAACTAATAATTTAAGTGTATGCTCACCCTTTGTAAGATTTACCTTAGTACTTTCAACCTTCCAAGCTTTCCAATCTCCTGTTGTCTGAAGATCTACAGTCTTAACTAGCTTGTTATCTGAGTATAGATCAAAGGATGGAACACTATTTGCTGAAGCAATATTTAAATTAAGAGTGTATTCTCCATCTTCAGCTACATTAACTTTATATTCCATAAAGTCATCTTTATCTACAAATCCAACCTTGCCATCTTGTATTACCACACCTTGTGAATTGATGTAGTTCTTACCTTCTATTCTTCCTGGAAGGTTATATATAGAAACTGCCTTCTCAACTTTAATATTTTTTATATTAAATTCGCCTGCATCTATATTAAATCTAATTTTTTGCAGACCTTTGTTTGTGAAATTAATTGTATTTTTAACTGTAAAGTAGTTGCTCCAGGTCTTGTTATCCCAAGCTGATTGCTGAACTAAAACATTCGTTAGTTCCTTATCACCAAGCATAACATGTATCTGTCTATTTTTCTTAGCACCATCGTCATAATTACCCCATGGTGTAGCTGTTTCAAAAGTCATGTTATATAGTCCTGCTTCATCTACGTTTACATAATATTCAAGGTAATTTCCATCATGTACATATCCTACATGATCTCCATCAACCTTTATATTTGAGCTTGCATCTGTAAAATTAGCTGAACTGAAGGTTCCTGGTAATTTGTTTATTTTCTCTGTTGCTATTGGATTCCACTTGTAAGTAGCTACATTCTTTGCAGGTATTGTTGCAGTGATTTGTCCACCACTACTTGTTAACTTGAAGGATTGTGGAGCTTCTGTTTGGTTAACTACAACTGCAACTAATGAACCATCTGGGTTCTTAAATACAACATTTGTTACTGTATCCTTTGAACCATAATCACTATCTATTCTTACAGCTCCAGGTTTTATAAACTTAGAGAACTGACCTGTTATATAATACTCAGGAGTTGCCCAGTAATTATTGTGATCATTAGCATCTAATACAAACATTGTAGGGTCTGGAGTTCCAGTCCATTGTTCTGGTGATATATTGCTATCTAGCATTGTTACCCATGAATTATAACTTTCAGCATAGTTTCTATAATATTGAATTATTCTATCTGCACCTGAAGTTCCCCAAACTGATCTTTCAGTTAGATTTACAGAATGACCTGGGAACATATTGTGAACTTGTGTCATAGCTGTTGGTTCTCCACCATAATCATGGAAGGCTATACCATCTATTGCAGCTTTTCCAGCATCGTTATTCATTGCTTGAGATGCAAAACTTACACCACTATCAAAATTATGATCAAATGCCCAAATCTTAATATCCTTGCCCTTTAGTACATCACTCTTAGCTATATCAGCCTTAATAGCAATGGCTAATTTTTGCTCTTGTTCTGCAGTAATATAGCAGCTTGGATAATCTATTTGAAGTCCTGGTTCGTTTTGAAGTGTCATCGCATATATAGGAATTCCTAACTTTGCATACTCCTCAAGATATCTAGTGTAATACGTAGCAGCGTCAGCAATATGAGCATCGCTTAACTTACCGCCCTTTATTAATTTCCCATTATTCTGATAGCTTTCGCTACTGCTTGTTTGCTCTTTCATCCAACCTGGAGGTGTCCATGGTGATGAGAATAACTTAAGGTTTGGATTAATTTTTAGAGCTTCTTTTATTGTTGCTACTATATTGTAATCTATATCTTTTTGTACCGAGAAGCCCTTACCAGTAGTGTTGTACCAATCTGGTCCTGAAGTTCCTGGAACATTGTCGTAATATGTGTAGAATTCTCTTCCTGTGAAGTCTGCTGTACCTATAGTAAGTCTCATTAGACTCATACCAGCTCCATCTACAGGATCAACTAACTTCTTTAAAAATTCAGTTCTTTTCTCAGGTGACATCTTAGATATATTATTAATTGTTGATTCTTCAAAAGATGTTCCCATACCTAAAAAGCTTTGATATTGCTTTGAATCATCAATCTTTATAGAAGTAATTTTTGAATCATCTTGTGTAGTTATATCAATATTATCCTTCTTAGTTAAAGTATTTGATAAATCCTTTGGAGCATCATACCAGCCCATGCTTCCTGATTGCTCTGAAGAACTCATATATACTTCAACAGCTCCTGCTTTTACAACTGGACCTGAAGGTGTAGTTCCTGGGTTTTGTCCACCACCATTATCATCTCCAGTTTCTTCATAATCACCAATTCTAGTGAGATTGATCCAATTGATATTAAAATTACCGTTACCAGCCTTAAAGGTTAAAGTCTGTTTTCCAGCTTTTAAGTTTGCAACACCTTCAACAGTCTTCCAATTTTGCCATCCACCTGTATCTGGCACACTTACTTTAGTAAGATTCTTTGAACCTAAAAATAACTGAGCACCATCTGTTGATCCACCTGGGCTTGTTACTCTAAATTCAACCTTATACTTTCCATCTTGAGCTACATTGATAGCATAATTCATCCAGTCTCCACCATCAATATAACCAACGTTCTTTCCGCCACCCTGATCACTAGTGTTTTCAGTTTGGATTCCCTTCATATCTGTATAAGCTTCAGCTTCAATCTTTCCTGGGATAGAAATTGAATTATCAGGTACCACTGGTTTTTGTGGCAATACTGCTGTTTGTCCTTTTTTAAGTCCATATCCAAACTTAAATAAAGCTTTTGCGTCATCATTTTTGCTTGTAATGTCAGAAGCATACCATGGCCAAGTTATATTTAACTTTCCAGTAAAATCATATTTTCCAAATAAAACATCAGCAACTCCTTGACCTTCTGTTCCTGGAAGCCATGCTTCTACTAATCCATCCATATCATCTATTTGATCGGCTATAGTTAAAGGTCTTCCTGAAACTAAAACAACTACAACTGGAAGATTTGGATTCGTTTCTTTTATATTTTTAAGAGTTGTTAAATCATCTGAATCAAGCTTTAAAGCATCTGGAGTTCTATCTCCATCAGTTTCAGCATATGGTTTTTCACCTATAACAACCACTGCCACATCATTATCTGCTGATGCTCTACCACGCATATTGTAAGTTACTTTAACATCACTGCTTACAGTATTCTTTATACCCTGTAATATTGTAGTTCCTGTAGTGGTATTACCAGCAGCTCCCTGCCAAGTTATAGTCCATCCTCCACATTGAAGTCCTATATCGTCTGCACTCTTTCCAGCTACAAGGATATTCTTTTTATCTTTTAATTTACCAACTATATCATTATCATTCTTTAATAAAACTAAGGATTCTCTCACCGCTTGTCTTGCTATGTCTCTATGTGCTTGAGATCCTACAGTGTTAAGCAAATCTCTTTGCGCATATGAATCCTCGAACAAACCTTGCTCAAATTTAACCTTTAATATTCTTGTAACTGCATCATTGATTCTGTCCTGTGAAACTTCATTTTTTTGAACTAAGTCCCTTAGGTTTGTAATGAAGCTTCTCCATGAATTTGGAACCATGGCCATATCAATTCCTGCATTTATAGCTTGCTTTATCTTATCTCTTTCAGTTCCTGAAAGCTGTGCTATACCTTCATAGTCTGATACTACTATTCCTTTAAATCCTAATTGTCCTTTAAGAACATTGCTTAAAAGGTCAACATTACCGTGACACTTTTCACCATTTATACTATTGTAAGAAACCATAACTGATCTAGCACCAGCATTTATTGCTGCTATATATGGTGGAAGTAATTCATTTTTTAGAGTTTCACTAAGATTACTAATTACAGCATTTCCTTGATTTACTCCATCAGTAGTTAATCCTTCACCAATATAATGCTTTGCTGTAGCAATTACAGTATTATTCTTTTTAAGAGTTCTACTTGGGTCATCCCCTTGTAAACCTTTTACATAAGCCTCACCAAGCTTTGCAGCAAGCGCTGAAGTTTCTCCAAAGGTTTCATAGGTTCTTCCCCATCTTTCATTGTGAGCTATTCCAAGTGTTGGCGCAAAAGTCCAAGTTACACCCGTTGCTCTCATTTCTTCTGCAGTTGCTTGACCAATCTTCTTTACTATATCAGCATCTCCTGATGCTCCAAGACCTATGTTATGTGGAAAGATTGTTGCTCCAAAAACATTATTATGTCCATGAACGGCATCTACTCCATATAATATTGGAATTCCAAGTCTAGTTTCTGATGCTGCCTTTTGGAAACCATCGACCATATTAGCCCAGCTCTCAGCAGTATTTGGAGTAGGAAGTGATCCACCTCCACTTAAAATCGATCCAAGAAAATAATTTTTTACATCTTCAGTAGTAGCTGTCTTTCTTTCAGCCTGTACCATTTGTCCTATCTTTTCATCAAGTGTCATTCTAGACATAAGATCAGCTACTCTTTCATCCACTGAAAGTCTAGAATCTAGATATTTAGGAGCGTCCTCTGCTTTTACAATGGATGATACTCCATTTCCTAGAACCATAGTTGTCACGAAGGTTGCTGTTAAAAATCTGGATAACCACTTTTTTAACATATTTGTTATTCCCCCCTTAAATGTTTAATCTTCTCTCTAAGCTTTACCTTTAACATTTTGTACTAATGCTATCCAGTTAAAATAACCTTAGTACCTCACTTTACATTGCTTATATTTTCACTCTTTACCTCCTTATCTATCTCTTTTAGAAAGTAATCTGGGCTTATCCTTCCTGCTGCCAGCTGATAGCATAATTCTTCTATGTTTAGCTTAAAATTTGGAGTCAAGCTATCATGCCATGAGGTGCCACTCAACGATTTTGAATTATTGAGTATGCTTACCAATTCTTTTTGTATCTTTGTTTCTTTTTTATTTGAATAGTTCTCATACTTTTGCGCAGGAACTATTAACCCCTTTTCAAAACCCTTTTTAGCCCAATTTTCAGGCTTCATTAAGTACTCTAAAAACTTTATAGTCTCATCTTTAACTTGGGATCTAGAGGATATGGCATAACCTCCACCATTCCAGGCAACCAGAGCATCATCATTAGAGTTAGACTGTAATACTAAAGGCATCTTACTTACCTCAATTTGATTTCTAAACTCCTCAGGTAATTCTGTATTGTTTACCATTCCAATCTCCCATGAACCAGTGTATATCATAGCGCTCTCTTTTTTTGTAAAGAAATTCATAGAAGTATTGTAATCAAGTTGTGTCATTGTGCCTTCGATGCCACAAGCATCTATAAGTAGCTTTAAATCTTCTGCTGCTTTTTTAAATACAGGGTTATCTATAAAGCTCTCCTTACCATGTATAGCATCATATATAAAACTTTGATCTTGCCCCTCCATAAGCACTAATTCCTGATATAGTAGTGCCAAAGGCCACTTATCCTTAATATTTATAGTAATTGGAATAATTCCTTTATCTCTAAAACTCTTGCAAACCTCGATAAGTTCTTTAAAATTTTTCGGAATATCTATTCCATTTTTATTAAATAAATCTTTATTATAATAAAGAGCCATATAATCCATGCTTTTAGGAACACCATATAGTCTTCCATCAAGACTAAAGCCTTCTAATGCCCCATCTTTAAATTCATCTTTTTTAAACTTATTGGTATCAAGTTCGCAAGCATATCCACCTTTCATCACTGGATAAAAGAAAGATGGCTGTCCCCAAACAAAATATATATCTGGCAGATTATCACTTATGGCATATGCCTTAAATCTCTGTTTATAGGGTTCATCTTGATATGCTTCCACCTCAATATTTACATTACTATTTTCACTCATGTATTTATCTATTAAGAGTTGTTCAAGCTTTCCTTGACCAGATTCTCTTTCTGGTAAGTTAGATAGAAATCTTATAGTAACTTTTCCATCTTTATGATAACCTTTACTTGATGTAGTACTAATAATATCACTGCTACAGCTAGTGCAAGTAATCACAATAAACACTGCTATTACTAAATATCTAATAATTCTATAACTTTTTATTCTCATATATTTCTCCAATTTGTATATGTTTTTATCTACCACTCTGTACTAGAATTTATAAATACAGTTAATCTACAGAGTAATTATATAAACCTTAGGTAAAAATTAGTAGTATGCAAAATTCAGAAAATGGTATTATTTTTCAGAACTTAAAATTTATTTAACAATAAAGGATCGTGTTGAAATTAAGTTGTTATTCATCCAATGTTTTAACGAGCTTGCGCAAAGAATTAATAAGTTATATTTCTATAAATTGAAACAGTAATTCTTTTAATGTAAAATATAATTATATATACCACTTTTAAACAAAATAAACGTATCAAAAAAATATCATTACTAGTTAAATTGATTATTAGTATATTTTTAAATCATGGACTAGAATGTGTATATTTGGCAAAAACTAATCTATCCAATATAGAAGGAGTCACATATGAGTTACCTGAAGAAACATTTAGTAAAATTCAATATAAATTATATGAATCTTAGTATCAAAAATAAGATATTAATTTTTTATGTCTGTATTTTGTCTATAATTTGTTTAATATTAGGTGGTTATTCTTATTTAGTGGCTTCAAAATCTTTAAAAGATGAAGTAACTTCTATCAATATTAAGGACATTAATCAAACTGCAGATAGCATAAACTTCTTGCAAAAGGATGTTACTGACCTCTCTACATTTATATGTTTAAACCCATTAATTCAATCTTTAGTAACTACTAACGAATCTTCTGACGAGTATGAAAAATTCACTAAGTACGGATTAGAACCGTTAAATATACTGCTTGCCTCTAAGGATTATATAAGCTTTATAGTTATATATGGTGATAAAGGTTCAAAATATTATTTAAGTAAGGATGGAAGTAATGGGCTCTCCTCTTATGATGCTGTAAAAACAAATGAGGTTTACAAAAACGCACACGACTTAAAAGGTGCTCCTTTATGGGTTAATATAGGAAGTAGAAAGAATATACTAATTTCTGATAACAGAAGTCCTAAGATAGCAATGGTTAGGACTATTATAGATACTAATACTCTAGAAGAATCAGGACTTATGGTAATCTGCATAAATACATCATTTATTGAAAACCTTTACTCTCAAGGTCTAAAAGGTTCCGATAGTATCGCGCTTATAGATGATAAGAATAATATTATTTCATCTAAAGATACAAAAAGATATCTAAGTGGTACAAACCTAGACAACGTTTTTTCTAATCTAACAGAAGATAATAAATATAAAAATCTAAGCCTAAATGGTTCAGAGCTTTTAGCTACTTCTAGTGTCATAAAAGAAAGTCATTGGAAATTAATATCCCTTACCTCACAAGTAGAAATGTTTAAAAGTCTTAGTTCCATAATGACAATGACGCTTACAGTAATCGGATTTTGCCTTATAATTTCATTTTTTATATCAATATTTGTTTCATCTAAGCTTACAAACCCTATAAAACAATTATTGGCTTCTATGCGAAGAGTAAAAAGTGGAAACTTTAAAGAAAAAGTTGATTATAAATTTAATGATGAAATAGGAATGTTAGTATATCAGTATAATGATATGATTGATAACATACAAAATCTTATTAACAGGGTTTATAAGCTGCAGCTTAAAGAAAAAGAAGCTGAATTAAAGGCTCTGCAAGCTCAAATCAATCCTCATTTTTTATATAATACTTTGGATATGATTTTTTGGAAATCAGAAAAAGCTAAGCAAACTGAGATAAGTGAAATGGTGTACGCTCTATCAAAGCTATTTCGTACTACTTTAAATAATGGACAAGATTTCATCTTAGTAAAATCAGAAAAGGAATTTATAGAGAACTATCTGCTACTTCAAGGTAAGAGGTTTAGAAATAAACTTGAATACTCTGTAGCTATTGATGATGATATACTTGGTTATTCAATTCCAAAATTGATAATACAACCTTTCGTAGAAAATGCAATAATACATGGTACAGAGGCTGATAGTGATAAAAGCTATATTTCTGTAACTGGGTCCGTTGTAGAAGGGAGCTTGGTATTTTCAATTGAAGATAATGGTAATGGAATTGATGACGAAACAATAAATTCTTTACTTAATAGTAATTCCACCAATTCTAACCAGCTTAACAAACAAAAAGGTTATGCCATAGGAAATGTAAATCAAAGACTATCACTTTACTTTGGAGAAAACTACTCATTGAATATGGAAAGTAAAATCGGACTAGGTACAAAAATTATAATATCTATTCCAATTAAAGATATATCACTTTAATATAAAGGAGATAATTTGGATGTATACATTATTTTTGGTTGACGACGAAATAGAACTTGTTGAAGGTTTAAAGGAACTAATTGACTGGAATAGTTATGATATTGAGATATGCGGGGAAGCAGATAACGGAGTAAGTGCCTTAGAGCAAATTCTTAAAATAAAGCCAGATATTATAATAATGGATATAAAAATGCCTAAAATGAACGGCATTGAACTATTAGAAAATATATTTTCAAGGGGTTTAAACTCAAAATGCATTATACTGAGTGGCTATGATGATTTTGCTTATGCTAAAAAAGCAATTAGCTTATCAGCCTGCAACTATCTGTTAAAACCTTGCCGTCCATCAGAGATATTGGATTCAGTAATAGATGCTAAAAACAAGCTGATAGAAGAGAGATTAAAGGATGAACTTCTAAAAAAATACGAAGGCAATCTTAATGAATATTTACCAATCATTAAGAAAAACATTCTTCAAGAACTTATATTAAAACCATATAATAAAACTAAAGTCTCGGAAGAAAATATAGCATTATATAACCTCAAATATGAAAATCTATTGATTTTCATAATATCTATAGACCACTCTACGCTTATATATGACCTATTTAATGATTCTGATATAGATTTTATAAAAGGTTCAATAAAAACTATTGCCTCTGAAGCTTTAAATACAGTGGAATATATGGATTACTTTGAAGAAGATGATGATATTATTATTTTCCTGTCCTTCAACAACGAAACGGCAAAAAGTGATACTATTTATCTTTCATTTGAAAATATACGAAATTCTATAAAAGCTTTTTTAGGTTTTTCTGTAACTCTTGCTCTTGGAAAGCTAGTAAATAGATTAGAGGATATAAATTCATCTTATTTAAATGCTAAAGCAGCTTTAGAATTTAAATTTTTTCTAGGTGACAATAATATAATTCATTCAGATTATATAAATGGTTATAAAGTTGTAAATAACCCCTATCCAATAGATGAAGAGCTTAAGTTAATAAATTATCTTAGAACTGGTGCAATAGAAGAAATCAGATCAGCCTTGAATAGCTTTTATGATAAACTTTGTAATGGAGGTATGCCTACAAAGAAAAATATTCAAGGTGCTACCCTGTCTCTTCTAGGATCTATTAATAAATTCTGTATAGAAAATGATATTGATATAAATGCTTTGTCGAAGCTAAGTTCACCTTTTGATATAGTCCTTCAATGTGAAACAATCGATGAATTAAAAAATCAACTTGAGCTTATTATCTCTAATATATTTGCAAAAACTAATCCGCTAAATAAAAATAATTCCCTGATAAAGCTAGCAATTAACTTTATTACAGAGAATTATTCTAAAGATATTACACTAGAAAGTATAGCGAGAGAAATACATTTAACCCCAGGCTATATAAGTCAGTTATTTAAACAGGAGACAGGAATAAACTTTCTTGAATTTCTTCATAAATATCGCATAGAGAAATCTAAGGAATTATTAAAAAATAAACTTCTAAAAAACTATGAAATTGCTTATAAGGTAGGCTACACAAATGAAAAACATTTTTCTAAAACCTTTAAAAGATACACAGGTCTTACACCAAGTCAGTATAGAGCAAGCGTTGCTTCTTAAAATTAGGCACTGTTAAAGTTAAAGCGCTGTGTTGAAATTAAGTGGTTATATATCCGATGCTTTAATGAGCTTACATAACCACTTAATATGGATACACATAATCTACTTTTGGTTTATCTGCCTTCTCTACAGATTCACCTATAATTACTGGCATATCCTGACCTTTATAATTCTCTACATCTATAGTTCCCTTAACTAACACCCAGGAATCCTTTGTTAGAAGCTCTCCCTCATTATATCTACATAAGAATCCTACTGGCTGTAAATCTGCAGTACAGCAAGTCATCATAAGTCTAGCTGGCACAAACTCGTTTTTTGAAAGCATATCACTTTTGAATACAAATCCCACAGCACTGATTTTCTTTCCTTTGTATTTATTCATGTTTTCAGATATCTCAGTTACCCACTTAACAAAATTAGTATCAGTCATAACAATTTCATCATTAATCATTAAAAGTCCGTTGTTAGTATCAATTTTACTATCTGATTCAGACTGTGTATCCTTATTCACTTGAGCTTCATTATTTTGATTTGAACTATTATTAGATGTACTATTATCTTTTGCTTTAGAAGCAAGAGTATTTGCTTCTATACTACTAAAAGAAATTGTACTAGAATCCATAGTCTTACCTGGTATTAATATAGCTAATGCTATTGGTATTAAGAAAAACATATACTCACTTTTATTGCTTCTTCTTCTAGGACGAAACATCTCTGGCATAGTAGCAAGGGCTAGAATTAGCATAACTGGTATAGAAATCTTTATATATGGAACAATTCTAGGATGCACATATAAAAGTACTTTTCCAGTTGCAATTATATATATAAAGAAGATAGCAATGGATATTAAAATTAAGCTTTTCATTAAGGGTTCAATTTTGTATCTATTCTTGCTCAAATCCTATTCCTCCCTTTAAACTAGGTTCATATTGTAAGTCTTATGAAAGCTACAAAAAATATTATAGCCACAAGCTTAATTACGAATCTCTTTTTGAAGCTCCCTAGTAGCATAGATAAATTTTTTATATCTATCATTGGACCAATCACCATGAACCCTAAAACTGACCTAAAAGGTAACTGATTTATAAAAGTTCTAGCTATAAATGCATCTGAGGTAGAGCATACAGAGAGTACAAATGCAGCTAACATCATAACAATTAAGGAAGTCAAAGTAGTACCTCCTAATTTAAATATAAGCTCTTTAGGTAATAGTACTTGCATTATGGAAGAAAGAAATGCTCCTATTATAAGAAACTTACCAACTTGAAAAAACTCCAAGCTACTATGGGTTAATATAGCTCTTAACTTCCCCTTAAAGGATTTTGTAGCACCTGAATTGTCTTCACAAAAGCCACATTCACAGTTACTTATTATGTTTTTATCTTCTAAAAATATATCCTTTTCAGGAAATATATAAAACGCTAGTCCTGTAAAAAACGCTACTGTAACTCCAAAATATATTCTATATAAAGCTATAGAAGTTTGAGTTGGGAAAGCATAAATTGTTGAGGCAATAGTCACAGGGTTAACTATTGGAGCTGCTAGCATAAAAGTTATAGCAATAGGTAAAGGAATTCCTTTTTTAATTAATCGTGAGGCCACTGGAACTATGGCACAATCACATACAGGTAGAAATATTCCACTTACCAATGCAGCTATAAATCCTAGTCCTGGGCTCTTCGGAAAAAACCTACTTATAGCATCACTTGTAACAAACACTTGAATGACTGAAGAAAAAACTACTCCTACCAAAATAAATGGAATTGCTTGAATCAAAATGCTAAGAAATACGGTACTGAAAATCTGGATTTTACCGTAATCAATAAGTGGTATGTTTGTACCTTTTCTTATGAAATAAAAAACAGAGCCACCTAAAACTGATAATAAAAATATTATTATCTTATTTATAATATTTGAATATAAATCTTGTTTTACTGCTTTCTTATCTTCATATACATCTAGTTGATCTTCTTCAACCTTTAAGCTCATTAATATTTTCATATTATTATTTATATTTCTAATGGTCGTTTTTATATCTTCTAGCTTCTCTTTGTCTATATCACTGCTGTGATTTAATACGATTAAATCACATATACGCATGTTTTCAACCATAGTTGAGTTTAAATTATTAAAATATATTCCAAAATTATTTGATTCAATTATGTTTATGACCTTTCCAAGAAAGCCTATTTTTCTTAAAGACCTTTTTTCAATTTCATCAATTACAGACTGAATTTTATCAAAACCATTGCACTCAATTACTAGTGTATCTGGTAAGTACTTTTTTATAACCTCCTGTAAATACTCTGTTGTTATATCTTCATTTTTTGAAACAGTCATTATTTTCAAATCTTCATTACTATGCTTAATTTTTCCTTCTCCAATTTCTCTTTGTATAACTACTACTTTTTCTTTCTGCTCAAAAGCTTTTTCTAGGAGTCCGTTTATAAAAGATGTTTTTCCTGCACCCAAAAGTCCTGTTACTAAAATTATATTAGTTCTCATAGTCACCACCCTTAGTTCAGCTTTATTAAAATTAAAATATCATTAAATTAGATATATCCTTTAATATCGTAAAATCAGTCTTTTCTTTCTTTTCAGGCACTTCAAGACTTTTTGCAAATGCTTTGCATTTGCATCCACATTCAATAATATACTTTATAAGGTAAAAATATGCAATATATTTTTTCCAATGTTCAGTTATTATTATTTATTCGCTATACTATTTAAATTAACTTTAAAATAATATATACTATTCCTATAGGACTAATAAAGATGTTCCACTTCAATCCAAAAACCATTTTCAAAACTCTCACTGGTTCTGGTGAGAGAATTTAAAAGTAATAAATTTCATTACAAAGTGGTGCATCCATAAATACTTGAATTATCTATAATTTAGGAGGATTGTTTTATGTCAAAGCTACTTAATTCCTTAAACACTAGTAAATTAAGCTTACCAAACCGTTTAGTAATGCCACCAATGGCTACTTCTAAAGCTGGAGTAAACGGTGAACTTACAGAAGATATAATAAATTACTACGATGAAAAGTCAAAAGGCGGATATATCGGACTAATAATTATAGAGCATAGTTATATATCAAAAGAAGGTAAAGCTAATCATAATCAACTATCAATCTCTAGAGACAATGATGTTAATGCCTTAAAAGCACTAGCTAAAACTATTCAAGATAATGGTTCCAAAGCTGTTATGCAGATTAATCACGCTGGAGGGTCTACCAAAGAAGAAGTTACAGGTTCACTACCTGAAGCCCCTTCTGCTATAGAAAACCCATATACTAAGATTGTTACAAAAGAGCTTTCAAAGGAAGATATAAAGAAGGTTATAAAGGATTTTGCCGAAGCTGCTAGAAGAGTTAAAGAGGCTGGTTTTGATGGTGTTGAAATGCATTCTGCTCATGGGTATCTATTAAATCAATTCTACTCACCTATGTTCAATAAAAGAACTGATGAATATGGAGGAGATCTATTAAATAGAATAAGACTTCATCTTGAAGTTATCAAAGCAGTAAAAGAAGCTGTAGGAGATGACTTCCTTATATTATTAAGATTAGGTGCTTTGGATTATGAGGAAGGTGGAGCTACTCTTGAAGATGCCAAAATAGCTGCTAAGGAGTTTGAAAAAGCTGGAGTTGATATTTTAGATATCTCTGGAGGATACAATCGTGTTGTAGTTCCTGGCTTTACAGATGAAGGTTACTTCTATCCTGTAACTGAAGAACTAAAGAAGGTTGTTAATATTCCTATAATATTAACTGGTGGAGTTGTTTCTGCTGATGCAGCTGAAAAGCTTCTAGCAGATGATAAGTCCGATTTAATAGGTGTAGGAAGAGCTATACTTAAGGATTCAGAATGGGCTAAAAAGGCTGTAGAAAGTCTTAAATAAAAATAAACAGAGCTAAGAATAAAAGTTGTTTTATTCTTAGCTCTGTATTTTTATATTCATCTATATATTGCTTTTCCATCTTCTATTCTTATTGTCCTTGAACAGTAGTTAGCTATATTCTGATCATGAGTTATTATAACAACAGTTTTACCGTTTTTATTTATTTCTTTCAGAAGCTCAATTATCTCTATTCCAGTATTTTTATCGAGTGAACCTGTAGGCTCATCTGCTAAAATAATATCTGGATTTGTAATTAAGGCTCTTGCTATAGCAGTTCTTTGTTGTTGTCCACCAGACAGCTCATTTGGCGCCTTTTTAGCATGATCCTTAAGACCAACCTTGTCCAATATATTTATAGCGGCCGTTTTCATAGACCCTTTGAATTGTCTATCATAAACAAGTGGTAAAGTAACATTATCTATTAAATCATAGTCATTGAGAAGATTAAAACTTTGAAACACAAATCCTATATTTTTATTTCGTATTGAGGCCAATTGGTCTTTTGTAAGTTTATCAACAGATTCACCATTTAGAAAATAACTTCCTGAGGTTGGTGAATCTATGCATCCAATAATGTTTAACAAAGTAGATTTTCCAGATCCTGATGGCCCCATTATAGCAACCATTTCTCCTTGTTGTATTTCTAAATCAATACCTTTTAAAGCTTCAGTTTTTATTTCTTTTCCATAAACCTTTACTATATTATTCATTGATATTACGCTCAAAATTAATTCTCCTCCTTGTATAGAAAACTTTGGTAAAGATGTGCTACTTACGAACTAACTCAACTATATCTAATTTCATTATTCTCCTTATTGGAATTATCACTGAAATAAATGTGGTTCCTAATATTAAAGCAATTAGTATAATAAATAGCTTATAGTCAAAGGTAAGTGTATAAGCCATACTAATATCCTTTTCTCCATTTTTGTTTACAAAGTATTCAAATATTTTGAAAGGTACAACGGAAATCAAAAAGGCTGCTAAATTTTTCAAAAACACTTCTGCCAATACTAATTGAGCTATATCCTTTAACCTGGCCCCTTGCGAAAGTCTTATTCCAAATTCCTTATGCCTAAGATTTATTGAATATAAAGTTGTGCCAGTTATGCCAACTATGGAAAAGAAAAATAATACTATTGTTAGTGTTAAAAGGCCTATCTCTAGCTGCCTAAATACATTTGATATAGTTCCATTAGTAGATTTAATATCTTGTATCTTATAACCACCCTTAATCTCATTATTATACTTAGCTAACATAGCCTTAACACTATCTACACTTTCACCTTTATTTACTACTACCTGAAAATCGAAATTTACTATAGCGCTCACATAGTCGCTATGTTCAGTAATTATTGTATTATCTTTTACTTCATAGCCCAATCCCAATTTCTTTTGGCCTTCTATAGCTTGAGCTATATTTTCCTTAGCTTCAGTCTTGTACGTCGTATAGTACTTATAATATCCTAATGGTGAGTATATGCCATAATCATTTATAAACATATTCATAAGGTCAGAAGTAGATGTTATAAATGTAGCTAAACTTCCTGGTTTAGCTATTCCCACAACCTTGAAATTCCTCTTATAGTGACCAGTAAACTTTCCTAGGTCATGATCATAGGAATCCGATATAACATCTCCTACCTTCAATATCTCCCCTAATTTGCTACCTATTATTATAGGAAGATCCTCTTTATACTTTGTATAATCCAGCTCATCATCAGTGAAGCTTCTTCCTTTTGCAATATTAATATTAAGTTTATTAAAGAAACCGGAGCTAACTTGATAGCACAAATAGTTTTCATTGTTTATAACCAATCTAGCTGAGTACGGTCTATAAATCATAATATCAGAGATTTTCCCTTTATTCTTCAACGTATTTAAATAGTCCATTGTTTGAAAAGCCATAGCTGAGCTACTAGGGCCTGATGAATATTTCGCATATGTCAACGTTCTATTTGCTTCAAATATATTATTATATCTGTTGTATCTCTCATTATAATAATTAACTAATTGGAATAAAAATAAAAAACTAACTATGCATATGGAAAGCTGTGCAATTATTAATCTTGTTGAAAATCTTCTTTTCCTTAATGCTTTATAAGCTTGTACAAATATGTTTCTCATAATTATTCCTCCTTCAGTACTATTACTGGACTTATTTCACTTGCTTTAAAGTAAAGAGGAATAGTTGCTAAAAGTGATATAAGAAAAGAAACTATAAAGGAAACTACAATATTCTTTATGGAGAGCTGTAAATATATTTCTAACGATCCCATGCTATTTATAATTCTATACATTATAGCTTGAAAAACTATTGAGATTACTAACGCAACAATAGATAAAGCCAAAATCTCGTTAAATATCAAATTTCTTATATCCTTGTTGGTTGCTCCAACTGTCTTTCTCAATGCTATTTCTTTCGTTCTTTCAGATATCCATAAAACAGTAAAATTCATAACATTAATTATAGCAATCACTATAATTATGAAGGTAATGACATTTAATACCCCGCTTGAAACATTGTATTGCTCCGATGTTAGATCTATTACCCCTCCGTTTATATTCAATAATTTTTGAAAATCTTGATCTAATGAATATTTGCTTATACTATCTGATATCATCAAAAATGTCATATCCATTATATTTTGATTGCCCTGTAGCTTTAAGAAGGTTTTTAGAGGAATATTTATTGAATTGCCATTAAACGGTAGTTCATTTACTCCGATAACGCTAAACTCACTACCGTCTAAAGATATATACTCATTTCCATCTCTTTTATATATATAATTTTTTAATTTCATCCCAACGATTGCAATTTGATTAGTAGAATCTACTTGTGCAAAACTAAACTTTTTATTACCAAGTACATTTTTATCAGTGTAGTCATTAGTATAATAAATCCCCTTTAAATTATACTCTTTATCTTTAATTGACCGTTTTAAGCTAACTTCCGTATATGATTTATCTTTAATATCTAACAAATATTCACTTAATAAACTTAATTCACTTGAACTAGGTATAATGATTTTTGATATCTTTTCTGTATCAACATTCTGTATAGAATTTTGATTTTTTAAGGCTTGCATATAACTTATATTAAAAGATAAAACGGTTATACCTATAAAAATTCCAAATATCAGAAATGCAGTTGCTAATTTTTTTCTTTTAAATGTTTTAAATATGATATGCACTTATTTACCTCCAATACAATATTGTAAACAAAACATTACTATAAATTTCACTTAAAGTCAATTTATGTATAATTATAAATATAATTACAAGTATCTTTCACCAATTGTGTATAACTTTAAACTTCTATTTATTTTTAAATATGCACGACTTAAATTTTAATGATAGAATCCTCTATAAACAAAAATAACAAAAGGGCAGCTATTTACTAGCTGCCCTTTTGCATCAGATATATCCCTTATAATTGTCATCATCATTTAGTGTATTTAAAAGATGCTTAATCTCTTGGTCCTTATCTTTATCCATAACCAAGATAACATCACCTGCGTCTACTATAACTAAGTCCTTTATTCCAAAGCCTATTATTAGATTTTTATTACCAAATATAGAACAGTTTTCGCATTCCTCCAAAAACACATTCTTTGAAATACTATTGTTTCTATGGGTGTTTAAAAATCTACTTAATGCACTAAAGCTTCCTATATCATCCCATAAAAAGTCACTCTTCAGAACATAGGCCTTTCTTGTTTTTTGCATAACTCCAAAATCTATGGAGATACCATCTATCAAGCAATATTGTTCTGTTATTGTACTTTCTTCATTTTCTGTTCCAAGATTTTTATATATCTCCATCAAACTTTTATACATCTTAGGAAGATATTTTTCTATCTCTCTCAAAATTACGTCTGCTCTAAAAACAAACATACCGCTGTTCCAAAGATAGGTGCCCTTTAGTATGAAGTCTTTTGCTACCTCAACATTAGGTTTTTCAGTAAACCTTGCAACCTTAAAGGTAGCTATATTTCCACCAACTCTTTCGCCCATCTCAATATAACCATACCCTGTTTCCGGTCTAGTTGGTTCAATTCCTAAAGTTACTATACCTCTTCTTCTATCTGCTATTTCCACTGCCTGCTCTAAAGTGTCTAAGAAGTTCTTCTCTCCTTCAATGTGGTGATCTGAAGGTAATACCATCATCACAGCATCCTTATCATTTTTAAGAAGTTTTGCAGCCGCAAGACCTATACAGGTAGCAGTCTCCTTATTACTAGGCTCTGTGAATATATTGTCAGCACAAATGTCTGATAGCTCTTCTTTTATCTGATTCTCATAATCTTTATTGGTAATAACATAGATATTGTCAGTCGGTACCAATGGGCGAACTCTGTCAACAGTATTAACTAAAAAGCTTTTGTTATTTACCACCTTCAAAAACTGTTTAGGTCTGTCTGATCTAGATAGTGGATAAAGTCTTGTTCCCTTGCCTCCTGCTAAAATCAGTGCATAAAGCATTTAGCCTTCAACTCCAAGTATTGTTATACACTATACTATGTTTATCCCTGAAGTAGTGTGAAATATCTTTTCAAATAAATGGAAATAACTATTACTTTATATCAATTTTATCCACACTAATTAATGAAGTTTAAAAAACAATTTATTTATATAAATTTTTTAGTATCTTGTGTTATCGTAATCTATTGAAACCGCAAAATTTAGAGATTCATCTTCATTTATAGATATTATTAAAACTCTTATATTAGAACAAAACTTATATGTTAATTTATCGAAAATTAAATACTGAATTTTATTGTTATTACTATCATAATGATATAAATACAGATCTCTAGTACCACTATATCCCCTATTAAAAAAACTTACTACACCATTTTATTTACTTCGTATTTTCTTTATCCTTAAATCTCCTGACTTATAATCCTCTATTTTAAAATATATATTAGTTATATCTTTATCAGTCCTGTTGGTTACAAAAATCATTGGTAACACCGGTGGAGCAAAAATCATATTAATTCCTCCCTAAATTTATAAACCTTTTTATTAATTCTCGAAATCTTCAGTAATTTAATATTATTATAAATCCATATTAAAATAACAATTATCACTTGAAGTTAATTTTCTCTAATAAACGGTAAATTATCTTTTCCTTCCTTGTAACGACTTGGGCTTCACACAACATTCCAACCTTTATCTGAGCCTTTTCTCCTTTATAACTATAAACAGTCTTATTATCTATTACCCCCTCAGCAGAATAATAGCTTGTACCACTTCGTGTATCTAATTTAGAATCTATGCCTACATTCGAAATTCTGCCCTGTAACTCTCCATATTCTTTATATGGAAGCGCAGCAAAATGGTATTTAACATTTTGCCCTTCTTTTATATTTGCAATATCAGAGTTTGCAACTGATAATTGCACCTTAAACTGAGAGCTTTCTTTAGGAACAATTGTAGCTATATCCATACCTGCTTGAATCATATCATCTTTACTAATATTTGTATCAATACTTATCTTTCCGTCTATTGAAGCCTTAATAATATAGGATTCTATGTTCAATTTTATTTGCTGTAAGCTTACTTTTAATTCTTGAAGCTTACTCTCATCAGCTTTTATAGTATCGTCAATTTGAGTTAACATAGAAAGTTTATATTTTTCTAGTGAGGTTTTACTGCTATTTAAAGTTTTATTAAATAAATCATTAGTGTTATCCAATGTTCCTCGTAATTCATTCAATTTCTTCTTATCTTGCTCTAAACTACTAATTAAGTTTGTATTGAATTGATTTTTATATTTTATTAAATCATCTTTAGCATCGCCCAAATTAATTTGTACAGTATCTAACTGTTCGGTTCCAACACCAGATTTTCCTTTGATATTATCATACTGGCTTTGAATTTCATCTATCTTTTTTTTATAATTACTTACACTAATGTCGTAGTCTAAATACTGACTATAATAAGAACTCCCTTTCTTTAAATAGTTAATCCCCTCATTTATTGATTTTTCAAGCAATTCCAAATTGTCTAAATCACTTTGAGTTTCATTTACTTGTGATTGTAAAATATTCACTTGATTTTCTGCTTGATCTTTACTCAAGTCAGACTGATTGTTAGCGTCATCTATATCGTTTTTGTATTTTAAAAACTTATTATAGTACTCTTTTTCCTTAGGATCTGAATAATCAAAATAATTTTTATTATTATTAATACTATCGCTTAATTTTTTCAAATTAATGATTTCATTATTAATATTGTCGATTTGTTTTTCATAATTCTCTTTTTGCAGATTTAAAGAAGTGTGTTCTATAGTATAAAGAATATCTCCTTTTCTTACATCTTGCCCATCTTTAAGGTTAACACTCTCAACTCTTCCTGTTGAAGGATTAATTACTCTTTGATTTTCAGTAATAGATCTTACTATCCCGTTTGCCTTAACAACAATTTCAGTCTCACTAAAATATGCCCAAATTAAAGCACTAGATAAAAATACAATTATAATATATATAAATATATTAATAAATTTATGTGGTTTAGCCTCTAACATCTCTTTACTATCAGTTATTTCATCTAAGTCTAATATTATATTATTCATTGAAAATCACCTCATCAATCATAGTTGATGCAATCTCATTACTAATATAATAATCAGGCAGTTGATCTTTCCAGAGATTATAATAAATTCCTCGATTGTTAATCAATTCGTTATGTGCTCCTCCCTCCACTATCGTACCTTTATCAATAACATATATTTTATCGCATCTCATTATAGTACTTAATCTATGAGCTATAATAATAGTAGTTGTATCCTTACTAAACTCATACATAGTTTTCTCAATTGCTTTTTCAGTGACTGAATCCAAACTACTTGTAGCTTCATCCATAATTATTATATCTGGTTTTTTCAGTATAGCTCTTGCAATTGCTAGCCTTTGTTTTTGACCTCCAGAAAAATTTGATCCGTTTTCTTCTATTAATGTATCGTATCTTAACGGTAACGAATTAATATAATCATGTATTTTGGCTTTTTTACATGCAGATATTATTTTTTCTAAATTTATATCTGATTTACCAAAGTACAAATTTTCTTTTATTGTTCCACTAAATAAGAATATATTTTGGGATATATATACAACCTTTTCCCTTAAAACATCTAAATTTATATCTTGTATATTATAACCATTGATCAGAAGTTCACCATTATTACACTTATAAAAATTCATAAGAAGCTTCGCTAAAGTAGTTTTTCCCGCTCCACTTTCACCTACTAAAGCAATTTTTTCACCTTGCCTTATAATTAATGACAGATCCTTAAGTATATGTTCTCTTTCTCCATATCTAAAGTCAACATTTTTGAACTCTATAGTTCCTTTTAGCGATTCTGGCTTAATCTTCTTATCCTCGTCCCTAGATTTCTCAATTTCTATATCTAATATTTCACTCAATCTATCAGCTGCAACTATAGCTGTTTGTATTTTAGATTGTAAATTAATTAAATTCTCAATTGGAGTAAGAAAATAAACTAATAAAGCATTAAATGATAACAATTGCCCTATTGTTAGTCTTCCATTAATTACTTCATGTGCACCTATCCATAACAACACAATCCCAAAAACACCTTTTATTCCGCTTTTTAGAGATGTCTGAATATTATTAATAAACCCATTTTTAAATACAGCCTTTACAACTCTAATGAGTCTCCTTTCAGTCTCTATGCATACTTCTCTTTCCGCGTTAAATGATTTGACAGTTTCAATACCATTTAATGATTCAACTAAATACGAAGTCATATTTGCACTATTTTCCATTGTCGTTCTATTTATGTTACTTATTGGCTTATTAAAGCTCCAAACTATAATTATATATAAAATTACTGGAATCAATGTAATACTAAATAAAAGATGATTCTCACTATATAGAATGAATCCACCTATAAGAACCATAATAGTATCAATCAATATAGTTAATGTACCTTCTGAAATAGCTTCTTTTATATTGTTAGCATCATTAAATCTAGATAGAATTTCTCCAATTTTCCTACTTCCAAAAAAGTTCATAGGCAATTTAACTACATGATTATAATATCCCAGCATTAATGGAACATCAATTCTCTGGGTTAGATATAATAGTAGCTGTGTTCTAAATGTATTTAATAAAACTCCAAATATACTCAACATAACGAATCCTATTGATATTACATTCAATGTATTTTCTATATTATATTGCAATACATTATCAACTAAGTATTGATAATAAAATGATCCCCCAATTCCAAAAGCAGTATAAAGTACTGAGGCTAAAAATATATTAACTATTAATCCCTTTTGTGGCTTCAAAAGACTTAAGAAACGCTTAAATGACCCTTTTGATTGATTCCCTTGCTCAAATCTAGAATTAGGTAACATCAACATAATTATCCCAGTCCAAATCTCAAAGAAGTCATCTGGTTTATACTTAACAATACCAACATTGGGATCTGCTACAATTATTTCATTTTCACTAACTTCATGTATTACTACATAGTGTGGTATAGTTTTATTTATGATAACATGAGCAATAGCTGGAAATGGAAGATTACTAAATATTTTTCTAAAATCATTACTTTTAACAGCTTTAACATCAAATCCAATACTTTCTGCAGCATTAATCAATCCATATACACTTGTTCCTTCTTTGTCAGTTGATGCTAACTCTCTAATTTTTGAAATCGGAATAGTAAGTCCATATTGTTTGCAAACTGTAGCTAAGCATGCGCATCCACAATCTTTAGAATCATGTTGCTTTATGCAAACGTATCTCTTAAATATATTGTTCAATTCTACATCACCTTCATCCAAATGTATTAAACATATCAGTTCTTCTTCTAATTTATTAAAAACATATTATCCCAATTAGTTTTGCTATATTGTATAGTGGCTAAAAGTGGCAATAGTATTGAAGTAGTTCCTTTTACTATACCAATATCAATATTTTTACTTACTTCTTGATTAAACTTATATTCATAATCATAAAACCCAAACGCAGCATCTTTTTCATAGAAACTAAGTATCTTATTAGTAATATTATCTATAGGTTCTAAAAAACTCTCAATTTTAGTATCCTGATAAAATACATTAAGGGTTTGTAATAATCCAGAATATCCGTGGCAAAATGTAGGTGAAATAAATCCAAAATCCTCTCTATTTGAGTTTGCTTGTGATATAATTACTCTTATTGAATCTTCAACAAAGTAGGAATCCCCTAAACTTTTACCAGCAAGATATATGGTTCTAGATATCCCAGCTTCACCATAGCACCAACTAGGCCTGGACCAATCAAAGTCTTTTTTACCATCAATCCAATCTTCTATAGCTATTTTTCTAGGCCAATATATTAGGTTGTCCACTTCCATCCTATAAGCATAACAAAACTCCAAAAGCCGCCTTATTGAACTCCTTTGCCCCTTAACCTCAATTCCGCTTAGTAGAGCTATAGATAATATAGATATCACTCCAGTAATTCCATGTGATAACCCAAGATCTATCTTTCCGTTTGGGAAACTTGCTCTCTCATGTGGTAATTGCTCCTCTGCTGACAAAAACCAATACGGCACCTTAACTCCAAGTACTTCCTTATTTTCTAGTGTTAAAGAGATTAAATATGTTAATAACTGTCTTATGGTTTCTAACACATCATTATTTTCTTTGAAGTGAAGCAAATATCTAATAACCCCTCCAAAGCCATTAATGCAATCACAATTGTGCATACTTGCTCTAGTTCCAGATAAAATATAGTGATTTGCACCTTTTATCATAATCTTATTAATAGAATCCAAGAATGTTGTATACTGTTTTTTATTGTTAGATATACTTAAGGTAGAATACCCTAAATGCGCTAACCCACTGAAGGATGATAAACCGTAATTATTACGTGAATAATATTCATTAAGAATCTTTAAATTATAATGAGTATATTTTTCTAAATCTATATTTTTATACTTTTCTACCTCGCTAAGCAAAATATTAACCGAAGGTAAAACTCTACCTATTAATGAAAAATCTCTTACATCGTCCTCGACACCACAAACATTATCATATACGTAATGTAAATCTGTAAACTTTTCCACTAAATCATCTATGATATTATCTATAGAAAATTTTTTACTGTCATCATTTAGACACATGTCCTAAATCCCCTTAATTTATTTTTTAAAATATTTTAATGAATATAGTGTATGCCTAACCAACGCCATTACTTCTTTCTCCAACATTCTATTAGTACCATATAATCTGTTGCAGAACATATGAATTACGCTAAGTATTATATTTTCTTCTGTATTAGTTAGTATACCTTGCTTCTTTGATTCATTAATGTTTATTCTATAGTCCATAATTGAATCTGTTCTAATTGTCATTATTTCAAATAGTAGCTTTCCATCATTTATAGACTTTAGACTATTCCAATTATCGTTAGAATTCGCTAACTTGATTAAATCTTTTCTATATTTAGCAAAAGATTCTCTATATTCATTTGGGTTAACTACTTTATTAAATAATTCAAGCTGAGAATTAAACTCCATACCATAATCCTCTAAGAACTTTATTATGCCTATGGCTCCTATTATCTTTATATCCATATTAATTTTTCTTGCTTCAATTAGATTTAGTGTGGCAATCACTGATAAAGTATCTTTATAAAATAAATTCTCTGCATAGCTTATTAACTTTAATCCTCCGTATCTTTCCACTTCTTTTTCATAAGTATCCATAGTCGCTTTTCTTATCAATGCTAAATCATATAGCGAGTTTAAAAATTTATTAATTTGCTCATATAGTTCAATGTTTGATTCATCTGATTTCAACATTCTAATACGAATGTGTTGTTCTGGATCAGAATATCTTATAAAAAAAACTTTTCTTACTAATCCCTGATTTAATAAATTAGAGAGAAACTTATTCAAGTGAATTGCTATAAGTTCATTTTCCCTGTTTTTATTTCCATATAACTTTAAGTAAATCCATTCTCCAAAAGGTATATCAACTCTTCTTCTATCAAAGGTTGAGCATATATCTAAATCAGTGTTACTATTAATGTTTTGCTTTTTTGAATTATTTTTTATAGTTCTCACTAAAGGAACAACTATTTCTGAAAAAAAGACTTCGTTTTTTGATTCAACTATACTTTCTTTATAGTTTGTTTCTTGTTCTATTAATTTTATATATTTATTCTTATTTTTAGTAACAGCTAAAAAAAGTTCTCTTAAGTGCAACTCATTCTCTAAATTTAGAAGCAACCTATGATCCATATAAGTTAAATATACAAACTGATCAATTTTATACTTCTCACTAAATTCTAAAAACTTTGTTTTAAAGTTGTCAAAATTCTCTTTACTAGATTTGATTTTTAATAATTCGCAATTAACCTTCCATGTACGTGGCGAAATTATTATATTTTTATAATTAATTCGGGGTATATAAATAAACTTGTCCATCACTACATTCAAAGTACTCATCATAGAAAAATGATTATCTATTATCGATATTTCTACTAGCAACCTATATATATTATTACAAATATTTGGGTTAAGCATATGATTAACATTCAATACTATTTTTTTATTTAGTTTAACTGATTTCAAATAAAATTCATTATTTTCAACGCCTACAACTATATCTTGAAGATCTAACACATTATCTTTGTTAGAATTTGTGGCTATAGGCAACTCATATCCAAGGTAATTCTTTGTTAACGCTACATTCAGGCTTCTTCCATTTTCAGATAGATAAGCTAATTCACCGACAATTACATTATCATCATTAATTATTTCATTTTCTTGTCTTATTAAATAAGAAAGTTTATCATTTATACTATCATCAAACATGTACATGAATCTTCCAAAAGTTTTACCAACTTTGGCCGATCCAAAATTCGGTCCTAAAACCAACTTATAATTACCATCATCAACTGCCTTTTTAGATCCTACTACAAACATATTTATTTCATATGATATTGGCAATTTGTTCACATCATATTCCGTAAGATTTAAAGCATCTATTTCTTCATCTCGAATATCTATTTGTGCAGCTTTATCAATCATTACTTCACTTAACTTGCAATAAATATAATTTTGAAATTTCAGTTCATTTTCAATAGGAGTTCCTTCATTCAAACTCTTATTACTAATAGGATTCATATACGTAGCAGGGAATCCTATTCCCCTATCTATATCAATAAGCTCTAAAAACGGAACTTCTCTATGTGTACCATACACTTCTATAAAAGTATTTCTATATTGAGCTAAATGGTGAGGCGTAGATTTAAGAACTGATAACTTAGTGAGTAGTTTCGAAAATTTTTCTACATCTCTTGCAATTTCACTATTTAATATGCACTTTTTCATAGATGATTTTAAATCAACTTGTAGATAATGAGAAGCTTGCTCAAATGCGCTCATTTTTTCTACTATATCCAAAAATTGTTCTTCTCCTTGTCCTAATTCTAAACAATTATAATTATCTATAGATTTTTTTAAATCTAGTAGCACATTATAAATTTTCTTAGCTTCCTGTATTTCATATAATATATTTAGTACGTATTCTAATGGTGATTCGTCAGTTAAAGGTGGTCTAAGTTCTGAAATTATATATTCTTTATTCAGGAGTTCAATAATAAAGCTTAAAATTGTTTCCTTAGGGATATCCACTGCAAACTTTGAGAACTTTTCTAAAATATCTTCAACTCTAATATAATCACTACATAAACTTAACGTATATTGCACCATTCTTGATAACTTTATAGAAACCGCAGAATATTTACTTTCTTCTGTTTCAAGTTTTTGCCCATAATAACTTAAAAATAGATTATCTATTCTGTTACCTTTAAAAAGATATGTTGAATTACATTTAACTCGCAACTTAAACAATATATTTTTATCCATTTCTATTTTTTTTAATACACTTAGCAACCACTTCATATCTACACGTGCTCTTTTTGTATAGTGATTGTAATCATTTAATTCCATATTTGTTTCTTTATCAAATGATCCAATATTTACACTTGCAAATAATCCAAAAGGGGTTGTCCTAGTTGACATACGAATAAAATACTTCAGGAATGAGCTTACTATTTGCTGATTGTAATTTTCAGAATTTTTCAAAGAATCATAAAGTGATTTACTTGATACCAGTATAGCTTCTCTAATTAACGGAACTCGGAATAGATCCTTTATCATGTGGATGAATGATTCATTTATGTTTGATAGTTCATAATATTTATCTAAACTTAATATTGGAGTACGCATCATAAAAAAGTTAGCTGTTTTATAAATATCAGTATTATCTTTTATTTTTAATTTGCGTGACATTCTTTCATCTCCTTCATCAGACTTACATTTTTAAAGGTAGGTCTTATTTAATCACTTAAGATAATAATATAGAATAATTTGTATTTTTTTACATAAATATATTGTATCTTAGTATAAATGTATTTACAATATTTTTATACAATAGTTTCTAAAAAACATTTTATGGAATGAATTTAAACAAATATATTAATATCTATTACTTTTTTGCATATCAAACGAATTCATTTCTATACACAAAACACATATTTCTTATTTTTTGTATTTATTTAACGTCATATAACTATCAATTCTTATAATAATAGTTCAACATCGTTACTTAAATATATTTTTATATGATAATTGTATTTTATTTATTTAAGACAGTTGATTTTAGGTAAATAAATACCTTATATTTGAAAATATGTGTTTTTTATGTTGAATTCTAAAAAAATAAGGGTTACTATATTTATACAGAAACGTTTGTAATTTCTACTTTAAATAGGAGGGTTTGCTACATGAACAATTTTAATGATATTTCTCTTGATGATTTCAATTTAGATTCAAGATTCTCAGGCGAAGATGAAAAATTCATAAATGTCGATGGTGGCACTAGTTGGCCTTGCACAATTATTTATGGATTACCTACTATAACAGGTATAGGTGATACTAATACAAGTAGTGCAAATTTTACCGAATACAATTGCTAATGTACTAAAATAGACTGATGATTATATAATCATCAGTCTATTTCAAATTTTAAGTTTAACGTTTTACATAGATGTACAAGTCTATAATCACTAATAACAAAACAATGTTACTTATAATACTTTCAATAAAGATTATGAATATAATATCCCTTAAGACTAATTTTACATATAAACAATAATATTTATAAAGATGTACATTATTTATCTTTATTGATTTATTTAATATCAGACATTTATCATTTCTTATATAAACCACTCATTTTTGTTACTTAGATACTTTTTTTACACGAGAATCTTACTTTATCTATTCTTATAAGTAAAATTTCACCAAAAAAACATATTTTTTTATAAAAATGTATTTTTTTCTTGTTTTTATATTGCATTTTAACAAAACAAAGCTTACAATGTGTCTATAGAAACGTTTCTAATTTTTATCTTAAATGGGAGGTTTTACTACATGAATAATTTTAATGATATTTCTCTTGACGATTTCAATTTAGATTCGAAGTTTTCAGGTGAAGATGAAAACTTTATCAATGTCGATGGTGGTACTAGTTGGCCTTGCACAATTCTTTATTCAATAATTGGAGTAACAGGTATTAGTACAACTGGTTCAAACTTTAGCGAATATAATTGCTAATTTAACAAAATAGACTGTTGATTATATAATCATCAGTCTATTTTAAGTTTATGGTTTATATATAGATGTACGTGCTCACGGCCAACTTACATTCTTTAACTTTTAGGTAATATTTTAAAATGCATAAAGTTACATTTTAGATAGAACTATTACAACTTTAATCAATTGACATTAACTTTAGTTATAGTTTTTTGTAATGTGGAGGTAAATATGAAAATTGTAGTAATGACATATCCGAATTATAGTCACAACACTAGTATAGCAACATTACTTAATGAATTAGTTAATCAAGGCAATGAAGTTTTCTGCTTTGGTAAAAGTACCTTTAAAAGCATTTACTCTTATATAGACATGGAATTTATAGAGTATCCAAGTAATATAGGTTCAAGATTTGGTAATATAACTGAAGCCTATATAAATGACAAAGATAAACCCTCCAACGATAATCTTATAGAAAACCTAATATATAAAGGAATTTTTAATACAGATTTTGCATTAAAAGTATGTACAGACTATAGAGATTCAATAATTGATATAGTTAAAGCAATTAACCCTGACTTAATATTAAGAGACTCCTGTGCTCTCTTTGGGAAAATGATTGGCGAAAAATTGGGTATAGATGTTATTGGATATATTACTAATTTAGCAATCAGTAAGGAGTATATTTTTAATGACCTTCAAAAAAATCTTTCAGATGCCTTTTGTTTAGATTTGAGTTCTTATGATGATGATACTCTTAAACACCTTTACTTAAGTCTTGAAAATGGCATAAAACAATTGTGTGATAAATATGACATTTCATCAATACCAACATTTTTTACACTAGATCCTCATGAAAACTTCAATATAATTTTTAGTTCTAAATTGCTTCAACCTAAAATCGAAAATAATAATAATTTAATATATAAAGTTGTTAGTCCATCACTTTTTTCAACAAAAAATAAAAATATAAAACCTGATAGTCATACTAATTGTAAAAAGAAATTAATATATGTTTCAACAGGTTCAATCTTTAGTGCAGATATTAAATTTTATAATACAATAATAAGCTCATTTAAAGATTCTGATTACGATGTCATCATATCTTTTCCATTAGCTGATAATAAAGCAATAAGCTTCACTCTTCCGGATAATGTTAAAGTAGAAAAATTTGTTGATCAAAAGAAAATACTAAGTGAAGCATCTCTTTTTATCACACATGGTGGCTATAATAGTATCTACGAATCAATATACTATGAAGTTCCAATGATGGTGTATCCTTTAACAAATGATCAGCATTTAAATGCAACGATTATAGATAACCTAAATATTGGTGTAGACTTAAGAAAACATAAGTTTAATTCTTCTAATGTAAAACACTTAGCTGACTATATGATTAACCACAAGGAAATCCTTAGCAGAATAGCTTCTATTAAAGAGGATTTTACTGATTCTATATCACAAAAAGAAATCGTTCAATATATAACTAACCGAAATTATAAAACACGATGATAGGAGTGAATTTATGAGAATTTTTGCATATGTTTCAAGCAGAAGAGGTCAAAACTCTAGTACACTTATGGTTGCAGATCAATTGATAAAAGGAATTATAGAACATTGTGAAACGAATATTGAGTATGAGCTTATAACAGCTAATGAATTATCGATACATAATTGTAGAGGATGCAACAACTGCTTTAAGACTGGAATTTGCCCATTAGACAATATTGATAAATTTAACAATATTAAAAAGAAACTAATTGAGGCTGATATGATTATATTAGGTTCTCCAGTATATGCGTGTATGGTAAACGGAGATATGAAAACTTTTATTGATAGAATATCGTATCTACTACATTTAATTCCTCTTGCGGGAAAGCCAGCTGTAGTAATTACAACATCAGCAAATAGCGGAATAAAAGAATCTAGTGGATATTTAAAAAATATAGCTGAAATCTTAGGAGCTCATATAATTTCTAATATTAAAGTTGCTTATCCAGATATCCCTTACCTACTGTCAAACAAAGAACTTAATAAAGGGTTTCTAGATAATCATATTAGTAATATAATAGAATATATAGATAATCAGAAGCAAATACCTTCAACTGATTTTCATGAACGTTATTTTAGTTCATGTAAAAGGTTTTATAGTATTCCTCAAAAAACAGATTACTCAGAAGCTAAATATTGGAAAAAATCCGGTTTATTAGAGTGTAGTAATTTTGAAGATGTATTGCATTTAATAAGGCAAACTCCAAATCTTCTTTCATCTCTTATTGAAGATACTTTCTAATGGAAATATATACTAATATATGTTTTCCTCATTTTAATTACTGACAAGTGATGTAAGCCGCACATCATTTTTTAATAAATATTTAAGTCGTAGCGGCAGCGACATGGAGGTTAATATGAAAAAAATAACAAAAGCATTCTCATTAATGATATCACTAGTAATTTTAACTACTACAGCCTATGGCTGTGGGCAACAAGTTCAACAAAAACCAACCGAAAAACTTGCAAAAGGGATTTTCTATAAGGTAGAAAAGGATGGTAAGTACTTATATCTGGGTGGAACGGTACACTTCGCTAAGATATCAGATAATATCAAATATAATGATAAAGTAGAAAATGCATACAAAGAAGCAACCAAATTAGGAGTAGAAGTGGATTTAACTGATCCTAATCTCTCTAAACAAAGAACAACTGATCAAGTATATGAAGGTAACCAAGGTTTAGATGACCACATAACCCCTGAGGCAAAAGATCACCTAATTAAAGTATTAAATGAACTTGGTCTGAAATATGATAATAAATTGAAGAGATATAAACTATCCTACATTGCAACTGCAATTGCCCCATTACAGTTATCAAAGTTAGGTTATTCTTTTGATAAAGGAATAGATATGGATTTTATTCAGAAAGCTAAAAAAGACAAGAAGGATATAGTTTCTTTAGAAGATTATGATATTCAAAGCAAAATGGACAAGTTTGGTGATGATGCTTATAATAATTATACTATTTCACAAATTCCATTATTAGATCAATCAAAAAAAGATGCTGAAGGTGAATACAATGCTTTTATTGATGGAGATATTTCATACTTAGAAAAAGATGTAATTGATGCTCTTAAAAACTCAGAAAATAAACAAACTAGAGATTTCTATAATCTTTCAATTGTAGAAAGAAATGATGCTATGTTAAAGAAAGTTGAAGGTTACATAGCTTCTGATGATAAATACTTCATTGTAGTTGGTGCCGCCCATATTATAGGACAAGATGGATTAATAGAGAAACTAAAAGCTAAAGGTTATACAATAACGAGATTAGAATAGAATTATAAAACAATATATGCTTAAATGAATTCTGCTAAATTATATATTTTATAATAATATTTAAAACATTTCTATATTTAATATTATTGAAGCTTGGGGGTTACTATTATAGATACGATGATAGCAAGTTGTTGCCTAATCAAAATATTTGACGAGTAACTTCCAAAGTTCAATATGGAACTTATATAAATAAAATACTATTTTTAAGTTTAAAAGGTTTGGTGCCACAATGAAAAGACTAATCGTAATTGGAATAAATTATATATCTTTAAAAATACAGCTTTTAATCAACTCCCAAAACTGTTCAATCGAAGCTTTTGTGTCTGATAACCCAAATAATATAGGCAAACATATTAATAGCATACCAGTAATTCCTCTTAGTGACCTAAATAAATTTAATTATGATTATATCATATTAGTTAATGATATGATGTTAGAATCCAATGATAATAAAATATTAAATCTTAATGAATTCATTAGATATTTCTATGACTTTGAAATATATCGTTCATTTTTTCAGTACGAGGAAAAGAAAAAAAACTTGCATGCATTTATTACTGGTCTATCATTTGCAGAAGTAGGAATAAACGCTAATGAATTTCCATTCTCTACTGTAAACTTTGCTAATTCCAGCCAAGATTTATACTTTGATTATAATATTGCCAAGTATATATTCAGTAATAAGAATTACTGCAAAAATATTGAATATTGTTTTATTGGTCTATCGTATTACAGTTTTAATTATGATCTCTCTAAATCTAGTTTAAAAGAGAGAGTTTGGTTTTATTATCCTTTTTTAAAAACTCTTCATAATTATACTGATACCAATAATATCCTCAATAAACTCACCTTGTTTGAAAGTATAGAGAGAGAAGTCTTAACAAATAACTTTAAATCCACTCTATTTCAGCTACTTGCCACTATTAATGAAGCTAACTGGGATAAGTTTGTTAGTGGAGTATTCTCAGCCAGCAAAAAAGATGAAGGAATCAGACTGGCGTTAAAAGATTCAAAAAAGAATTTCCCTCTAACTGTTCAAGAAAATATATCTATATTAAATGAATATATAAAACTGTTGAAGGTGAATAATGTTACTCCAATAATAGTAATATGTCCAACAACTAATTACTATTATGATAATATATCTTCAAACATCAAAAAAGCATTCAATCAAATCTTGAGTTATTTTAAAGATACCGAACAAGTAACAATTATTGATTATTTTGAATCTAACTTTTTTGATTATATCGATTTCTATGATGCCACGCACCTAAATAAGCATGGCTCTAAAAAATTTACTAATTTATTAATTGAGGAAATCTCTAAAATACAAAGTTTAGTCTAATATAATTTATAAGATAATTTATGTGAGGCTGCGAAAAAAAGCTATTATATAGGTTTCTCTACACCTCACGTGGGTGCCATAAGATGCCCACGAAAAAGAATAGCTATATTTTTCACATCCTCCTATAAACAAAAGACTTATTATTAATTTAAATCTAGTCTATTATTCTTATAGCGCTACCTTAGAAGCTATAATCGAATAGCATTTTCACGATTTAATTGTTGTCTTATCTCCAAATCACATTTTTCTTTTTCATTTCGATAACTAATATATGAGATTTCTCTGTAGCCTTAATCTTTACATCTTCTTCAACAATCTCAGCTGCATCTCTTTGATTAAGCTCTGTACCATTCACTGTACTTGTTCCTTCTATTTGCACCATATATGCCTGTCTTTTGTTCCCTACTACGAAGTCAATCTCTTTACCTTCCTCTAGTTCAAGTGCATAGAAGTTTATGTCTTGATTTACTTTTATAGGTGCATCTCCTTCTTTAGAAGAAACAAAGTTGAACCATTTATTTTTTCTTTCTTCCCATGCAAACTTAAAATCTCCATATTGAGGAGTATGATTTTTCTTATCAGGTAAAACCCAAATTTGAAGGAACCTTGCAGTTACATCTCCTTTGTTGTGCTCACTATGATAAACGCCTGTTCCAGCACTCATATATTGAACCTGACCTCTTCCTATTACTCCCTTGCTTCCCATTGAGTCCTCGTGTGTAAGTTCTCCTTCTATTCCATAGGATATAATCTCCATATCCTTATGTGGATGCATATCAAAACCTGTATGAGGCTTAATCAAATCATCATTTATCACTCTTAAGTCTCCGAAACTAATGTTTTCTACATTAAAGTAATCTGCAAAAGAAAAGTGGAATAAGCTCTCAAGCCATCCATTCTTACTCTGTCCCATATCACTACTTTTAATTTTTCTTATCATATTCTTCACCTCTATATAAAATATACTTAATTACTTTTAATAACTTTATAACTTCATCATACATTAACATTTTATTGTTGTCAATAACAATTATCAGTAAGTATTTGTTATTATAAATGCTATATCTTATAAAACTTATCAAAGCATTTAATATATAAATTCATAAGTGCAAAAATACAAACTCCACTTATTTGTTCATTCTTAGCTTAACCACTAATAAAAATTAAATTATAAATTATTTCATAAGCATAATAGGAGCTATTATATGGTAACCAATTTGGTTACAAACTTTCTCTTTCAAAAAGCCTACTTAAATAGTATAATTATTACGAATATCAAAGGTCCGTTTTTAGGAGGAGTTTATGGATAAACTAATGGAGTTAGTACAAAAAGCTAAAGAAACTCATTGTCTTACAAAGGATGAGTTAGTTGAACTTTTAAAAAATGACGAAATAAATGAAGCAATATATAAAGCAGCTGATGAAGTTCGAGAAGAATATCGTGGAAACGAAGTTCTTTTAAGAGGACTTATAGAATTTACTAACATATGCAAGAGAAACTGCATGTATTGTGGACTTAGACGAGATAATAAAAACATTGAAAGATATAGATTATCTGAAGAAGAAATCTTAGATTTTGCCACTAAAGCAGTTGGTTATGGTTATAAGAATTTAGTTCTTCAAGGTGGAGAAGATGATTACTTTACTATAGATAGAATGTCTAGCATAATAAGAAAGATAAAAGCACTAGGTGTTACTCTTACTATAAGTATAGGTGAAAAAACTTACGAAGAATACAAAGCGCTAAGAGAAGCTGGTGCAGATAGATATCTACTTAGAATAGAAACTACTGATGAGGATTTATATCATGAACTTGATCCTGGTATGAGTCATGCTGAAAGAAAAAGATGTCTTAGAGATTTAAAGAGCTTAGGTTATGAAGTAGGTTGTGGTTCATTAGTTGGACTTCCTAACCAAACAATTGAATCTATAGCAGATGATCTTCTATTCTTCAAAGAAATAGATGCTAATATGATCGGTATTGGTCCATTTATACCAAATGGAGATACTCCGCTGGCAGATTGTGCTGGTGGTGACTTCCACATGTCGATTAAAGTTATGGCCTTAACTAGACTTCTTATGCCTGGTATAAGAATTACTGCAACTACTGCTATGGAAACTCTCAATAAAAATGGTAGAGTCATAGCCCTTGAAAGTGGTGCCAATGTTGTAATGCCTAATGTTACTGAAGGTGATTATAGAAGACTTTATGCCTTATATCCAGGAAAGATATGTATAAATGATACTCCTGCTCACTGTAGAAGTTGTATTTCTGGAAAGATTAAATCTCTTGGCAGAACAGTATCTGATATATCAAATGATGGGTCAATCCTTACTATTGAAAAAACTAACATTAGTTCTTAATTTAGGACATCTATATAAAGTCCGCATATGACTTACAGAAACCAGCTTGAGATTAGATCAAGCTGGTTTCTTATTTATTTTAATGCTATGTTTAAGATTATTATTGAAATTAAGTGGTTATGCAGGAGATGCTCTTTGAGCGAGCTTATTAGAATTAAATGATTTTTTCAGATGGAATGGCGTAAGGAAACTGTACTGTTCGAACGTAGTGAGTTTACAGTTTTAGCCATGGAATATGACAAAATCATATTAATTCTTTGCGTAAGCTCATTAAAGCATTGGATGCGTGACCACTTAATTTCAACATCGCTTACACACGCTACAATTTAAACTTCTCTATTACTTCTCTTAAGCTTTCAGCTTGTCCGTTTAAATCTAACGCTAATTCATTAATTTTCTTATTATCCAAAGCTTCATCTTCTATTACTGCTGTTACCTCTTCTGTAGCTGCAGTATTCTGCTGTGAAATAGCCGCAATATTGCCTATAGCCATATTCAAACTATTCTTTCCTTCGTCTATATTTCTTACAGAAGTCATTGATTGCTCTATTGCAGCAGATACTTCTCCAAAGGTCTTTTCTAACTCACTAAAGGATACTATAGTTGATTTAACCTGTAACTGCTCCTTTTCAAAAGCTTCTTTTGCACTGTCCGCAATTATCATTGAATCATTAATAGCTGAATTTACATCTCCAATTATATTTTTTATTTCTAATGAAGCCTTTTGAGATTGCTCTGCTAGCTTTCTTATCTCATTTGCTACAACTGAAAATCCTTTTCCAGCTTCTCCTGCTCTTGCTGCCTCAATAGAAGCATTTAATGATAAAAGATTCGTTTGGCTAGTTATGCTATTTATCTCGTTCAGTATCTTTAAGATTAACTGAGTGCTATTGGTTAACTTATTTATTGTACTTGCTACTTCAGTCATAGCCTGAGAATTTTCTTTTGAGGTTTCATGTAGTTCATTTATATCTTTCGTATTATTTTTTATAGCATTTATGGCATTTTCTTTTGCATCATTAAGGGTTCCTAATACTTCAGTGGTGTACTTAAGCTGGTCATCTAGGTCTGTATTTATAGATGCACAGTTCATAGTATCTTCTGCCTGTTTAGACGATCCTATTGATATTTCTTGTATATTTCTAACAACATCCTCTGACTTTTCATTTATGCTATTTGAAACCTCTAAAAGATGAGATGAAATAGATGCTGTTTCATCTGCTAATATTGCAGTGTTTGTTAATGCACCTTTCAGCCTTGCCACCATATTGTTAAAGTTAATGGATAACTCGTTTAATTCTTTTATCTTGTACTTCTTATCAGATATAACCGTAAAATCACAATTAGAAACCTTTGTAACTAATGATATAAAATTCTTTATTGGCACAGTGATTTGCATGGATATTGGAATAGATGCTAATGCTGCTAAAAACAAACATACTACTAGTATCATTAAGGAATATCTGCCTACATGTAGAGCAGTACTATATAGTTCACTTGTAGGTATTAAAGCTACATACTTCCATCCAGTCTCTGATAAAGTAGAATATGCTATGTAATAAGATTGTCCACTTATTTTCTCCGTAAGTTCTCCTTCTTGCTTGTCCTTTATAGAAGAATAAAAAGCCTCATTATACTTCTCTCCCAAGCTTACTTGAGTATTTCCTCCAATTAATTGTCCTTTTTCATCGACTATTATTACCTTACCATTGTCCCCTATATTGATGTCTTCCATGGCTTTTTTAAATATACTATCTGCTACATTTATTTGAAGCACCCCAAGCTGCTTGCTTGAAACACCATTATTTACTGACTTGATGTAACTTAATTTCTTTTCTCCATCTTGATCTGTAACCGCCCAGAAGCCCTTACCTGGTTCATCTATAGCTTTTTTATACCACTCTGTTTTCTTAGCTTCTTCTCCTATTTTTTGTGAAGAATCTTCAAACACCTCGTTTTTAGTGTTAATTGACAATCCGTCATTGTCTTTATATAAATATATACTATCTAATACTCCACTATTATTAAGACCTATGATTTTTTGAAGATTCTGTTTAGCATCTGATGCTTTACTTATAACCTGATCTCTTTCACTGCTTGAGAAACTCATGGCATCAGTAATATTGGCATTGGATAATATCTGAAACGATATTTGATCTGAAAAATCACTTATAAGTCTTACATAATGTTTGTTCTGATTTAAAATATGATCTGTAGATGCCTTAAACTCTTTAGTCATACTACTTGACATAACTACAAAATTAAACGAAGTAGTAATTATCATAACAACTAATACTAGAGTTACAAAGGCGATAACTAATCTTCCAAGTAAGCTTTTTATGCTAAAGATATCCTTAATAAAAACGTTATCATTATGCTTATTGCTAAGTTTGGTTGAAAACCAACCGATTAAACTTTTAGATTTAGTAGATGGTTCTAAATCCTTCTTTTTTCCCTTATTCTTAAGCCTCTTTTTAACCATACATCTTCCTCCTCTTTATTAGGGCAATCGTTTGCACAACAATGTGCAATTAAGACATCTATATTTATATCTAATCACTTATTGACAAAAAAGTCAACTTACATCCATTAGTAAGTTGACTTTTTTCTAAATATTTTTAAATAGGTTAAGCTTTTCATAATATATTTTCACAAATTATATCTTAGCCCATCGAACTCATTGCTTTTTGACTATGTCTCATTCTGTATGCAGCTATTAGCAAGAAAGCTACTGAGAATAACAGAAGAACAACAAAATTTAGTCTGATATCACTTAAACTATTACCATTTTGAAGCTTTTGTATTCCATCAATAACCCATCTTTGAGGGGTAAAAAAGGATATTTTCTGAACTGTATCAGGCAATAATTTTGCTGGAACAAAGCATCCAGAAAACATAGCAGTTGCTGTAACTATTAAGCCGGTAAAGGTAGAGAAACTCTGAGATTCATTAAACAATGCTACACATAACATACCGAAAGCAACGGTTACTATTGATATCATAATTAAAAGCAAGAACATTGGTAATAAATCAACGCCTGTTTCTATTTTAAAGACATATTTTAATGAAACTAAGATTACCACCACTTGAAGTGCTAAGAATATTACATTAGACAATATATTGGCAAAAGTATATTTTATAGAGGATACTGGAGCTACAAATATTCTTGAATAGGTATTCTCCTTCTTTTCCTGTAGTGTTAGTCCTGATATCATTATAGATCTTAACATCATATAATATATCATAAACCCAATACTTGCCTCTGTTACAGCCAATCCATCACCTTTATCCTTTAGCGGAGTCTTTTCAATCTTTATAGATCCATTTTTGTACTCTTCTAACATCTTATAAAATTTATCCTTATCTCCAGAAGAGGCTTTTCCTAAATCAGAAATATTTTTAGTTTGAAAATCTAATACTCCTTTTAAGCTATCTGTGAAGCTATTTGCCTTTGATGAATAAATTTCTGCTCCAGTAGTATTTCCAGACATAATATCATTTTCAAAACCCTTAGGTATTGATATGGCTAAAATTATATCGTTCTGAGTTAGTTTTTCTTTTATATCCTTCTCATCCTTTACTGTAACTATGTCTACCTGCGTCATATTCTTCACATTCTCTATTACTTGGCTTGATACTTTAGTGCTATCATTATCTATGATACCTACTCTTATTACACCTTGAGATACAGTATATAATTTCATAAATACCAATATTACAAGCACTGGTACTAAAAGCTGCATTAATGCTTTTGGAGAATCAAAAATTAATTTCAAGTTTTTCTTTACTAAAACCAAAATCTCATTCATTTTAAGCTTCCTCTCTTCTCATAATAAATGGTAGTGCCATAAATAAGACTGATAATGATAAGCATATCAATAATGTGGTGTTGAATTTGGAAAAATCATTATTAAACGCTATATTAATAATAGTTCTATTTACCCATCTAACTGGTGATAGCTTTGTTGCTATAGCTAATGCCCCAGTAACATTTTCGCTTATATAAACATATCCTCCACCAAGGAATGTTAAAGCTGGAATTATAACAACATTTAAAAGCATTTGACCAGTTTTTTCATCTTTAACTATGAATCCGAGACATACACCTAAGGATGATGAAAATAAATTTAAAGCTAGCATTACTACTAAGATGCTTAGAAGATGAGCTCCCCAGTAGACTTTCAAAGCGAAGGTAGCAAATAAAAATGCAGGTATCAGTGTTACAATGGTTATAATGAAGGTTGCTATTATTTTAGTAAATACATACTCACCTCTAGATACTCCAGATACAATAGTCCTTCCCTCTATCTTCATGTCTCTTGCTTTAATTACCATAAAGTACCCAAACATTCCACCATATAATATCATCATTGTTATTTCAACCACTCCATAGTAATCAAAGGATCTAGTCTGTCTGCCTATGGATACAGTATTCACTTTTGTATAGCTCTTGGAAAAATCATCATCCACTAATTTTATGTTTTGTGGAGCAAGTTTTACTATAGCGCCATACACACCATATCTTTCTACTATCCCCTGTAGGCCACCCATGACAATATTTACTGAAATATTATCTTTTTCATTTTTATAAACTTGTATTTTATCACTTTGAAGCTCTACTAATATATTATCAGAGTTCTTCCTTACTATATCCTTAGCTTCATCTATATTACTGATTTCTTTAAAAGTTACTTTACCATCTTTTTGCTCTTCTTTAAATCTATCAAATATATCTTTAGTATCTTTCGAACTATTATCTACATAAACTATACTCATTTTATTTAAGTCAACTGTACTATCAAAGGCATTGGCTAATGCACTTCCAAGTATCACCATAAAAACTATTGGAAATACTAACATTGACACTATACCAGATCTTTCTTTGATGGAATACAATATAGAATACCCTACATGCTTTAAAATCCTCATGATATTTCCTCCTAATCTCTAAGCTTTCTACCTGTAAGACTTAAAAATACAGTTTCTAAATTTATCTTTTTATACTCTATATTTCTTATTAACATATCTTTGCTGCTAAAATAGCTGATTATCTTATCTAAGTTATTTATTTCTCTTACTGAATTTATAGTTATATTTTCATCATTTATTTCAAAGCCTTTAACACCTGGTATCTCTTTCAGTTCTTTCTCAACTAGTTTCTCTATACCTTCAACTTGAATCTCAAGACTTTGAGTATCTGATACTATAGATATTAAAGCTTCCTTGGTCCCTTCAGCAATTACCTTACCATGGTCCATAATCACTATTCTAGAACACAGCTCTTCAACTTCTTCCATGTAGTGTGAAGTATATATAACAGTACATCCTTGTCTGTTTAATTCTTTAACAGATCTTAGTATATGATTTCTTGATTGAGGATCTATTCCTACGGTAGGTTCATCCATTATTATTAGCTTAGGTTTATGTGCTATTGCACAGGCTATATTAAGTCTCCTTGCCATACCACCTGAAAATTTCTTTGCTTGAGTCTTCCTATGTTCTAAAAGTCCTGTAAATTCTAGTGCCTCTTCTACAGCAGCCTTTAGTTCCTTTCCTTTTAATCCATATAGACCTGCAAAAAAGCTTACATTCTCCTCTGCACTTAATGCGTTGTAAATAGCAAGACTTTGAGGTACCAACCCTATTTGGTTTTTTATTAATCTTTCATTTGCCTTAAAGTCTTTTCCAAACAGATATATTTCACCTCTACTTGGCTTAAGAAGTCCTGTCATTATATTGATTGTTGTGCTTTTTCCTGCCCCGTTTGGTCCAAGTAGCCCAAATATCTCTCCTTCTTTAACCTCAAATGAAAGATTGTCCACCGCTACATAATCACCAAATCTTTTAGTTAAATTTTTAATACTTAATAAATTCATTATAATTTCTCCTCTCAAAATAACATTTTATTTAAGATCGCTTCACGACTTATAGCTTTAGCACTTCGTAATATAGTTTATATTTCTAAATTCTCTGCTCAAAATCCAGCAGAGTTTTAGAAATAGATTTCGGATCGAAGTGCTAACTCTTTACTTATTTTCTATACTTATATTATAGAAAAACCTTCTCTACTTCATCAGTAGAGAAGGTCATATCTTCACATGACTTTCGTCATATATATCATTCTTATCTTACATTACTTATATCATAAACAGCTTTACTTCTTGCTATATCTAAAATAAAAGCATTATATTTAGTGATATCTTTATTTCAGCCAATTTCTTAAGTATAAGCTAGGTTATTAAAATTAAGTTGTTATGCAGGAGATGCTATATGAGCGAGCTATTAGAATTAAATGATTTTTTCAGATGTAATGGCGTTAGGAAAATGTACTGTTCGAACGTAGTGAGTTTACATTTTTAGCCATGGAATATGAAAAAATCATATTAATTCTTTGCGTAAGCTCATTAAAGCATTGGATGAATAACCACTTAATTTCAATACAACGCTTTAATATCGTTACATCCTAAACCTTACCTTTTAGATAATATATCGCTATTTGTGTTCTATGATTCAAGTCTGTCTTATTTAAAATGTTAGTTATATAATTCTTCACTGTTCCCTCAGATATAAATAGCTTGGCTGATATTTCTTTATTAGACATACCTTCTGATATAGCCCTTATTATCTCTAATTCTCTTTCGGTAAATAAAGAAGTATCTATCTTTTCCTCATTATAGGACATATTTTCCTTAAATTTATTAAATACGCTTTCTTCCATTACACTATTGCCACTTGCTACTAGCTTTACTGTGCTTATGATCTTTTCTGGAGGATTGTTTTTTAATATATATCCACTAGCTCCATTACTTAAAGCTTCTTTTATATATTCATCTTCATCAAAAGTAGTAAGTATTATAACCTTTGATTTAGTTTTGTTTATTATTTCCCTAGTAGCCTCTACTCCGTTCATTAAAGGCATTCTTATGTCAAGTAAAACTATATCTATTATGTTTTTAATACAGCTGTCTAATGCCTTCAGCCCATTTTCTGCTACATCTATTACCTCTAGTTCTTCATCCATGGACAAAATTATCCTTAGACTTTCTCTAATTAATGCATCGTCATCACATATTAGAAGTCTTATACTCATACTCTCTCTCCTTTAATATAGGTAATAATAAAGTTACTGCAAAACCATCACTTCCATCAAATAGTGCATTACCACCAGCATCTATACATCTTTGCTCAATTCCTGAAAGTCCTAGTCCTTTTTTTACATTAACTATTCCCAGTCCATTATCCTTAACAAAAACCCTTATTACTTTATTTAATACATCTATAGACACTTCTACGTTATTCGCATTTGAGTATTTTATAGTATTAGTCAAGCTTTCTTTAATGCTTTCAATAATTAGGCTCCAGTGACTATACTTTATCTTATTAAGATCTCCTGTGTATATCAAACTATATTTTAATTCTGTTCCTTTTGTGCAGTCTTCTAGCACCATCTTTACTCTATTTATTCCTAACTGCTCAGTTGGAGGTTTTATCTTCCTTAACGTAATTCTTATATCATCCATTCCATCTCTTAGAACCCTAATAGAATTATCAATCATTTCTTCAGCCTTATCTTTGTCACTCTTCATTATAAATTTAGCAGCTTCAAGCTGCATTAAACTTGCTGCGATTGTATGTCCTATCTTGTCATGCATCTTTTGGGATAATGAATTACGTTCCTCTAATTGAGTTGTATATAACACTTGTTTCTCATAACTTTTTAAATCATCTATCTCTTGAGTATAATTATTATTTTTTTCTCTAAGAAAGTCATTTTCCTTTAGAAGATTATCAATTCTTGCAAAATGTTTTGTAAAAATTGAATCTAACATTACAATTAGTAAAACTATAAATATATATATGGGCTGAATGCTTATACTCATAATAATAAGCATTACTAGTGATACCACTGAAAATATTATTTCATTTAGATTAATTGCCTTTACAATATCATATATTGAACATGGCAACAAAACTATAAATAGATTGTTTATATATACGCTTGAATATAATATTACGCTAATAGAAATTATGGGTATGATTATACTGTTTTTATGTTTTATAAGAACATAATATGAAACACTTGTTATGATATAAATTAATAGCAATATCACAATATTGGTAGAGAATAACTTATCTTCAATATAATCATATATACAATATATAATTATTAAAATCCTAAGTAATAATAAATAATCACTTCTATTTTTCAAAATGTTCTTCTCCTTAAAATAGGATTAAATTATTTCACAAGCTTGTCTATTTTACTTCTTACTTAAATTTGGCTACGTTTAAGAACATTCTTGAAATTAAGTGGTTATATTTGCGAAAGCTCATTAAAGCATAGGATGAATAACCACTTAATTTCAACACAGTGCCTTAATAGCACCTTAAATTTAAATATACTAATATACACAATTTTCCTTAATATCTATTATATGATTTATATATATTAGCTTCAATAATTATTATTTAAACTTATAGAGTAATCCATCCTGAACAGCTGAAAATGGAATATGGAATTCTTTAATCCCTGAAGCATATGGGGCTATGTCATATAGTTGAAATACTATAACTATTCCATCTTTATCAATATAGAAATCCTGTTTGTTCTTAATCCCTTTAAATCCGTTTTCATCTTGGAAATACTCACTTGGATTTTTAGCAATCTGTTGCCTAATGATATCATTTATTTTAGTTTGATAATCATAGCCTTCTTTAAATAATTCAAATAATCTTAATCTTTTGCCTTGATTAAAATCATAATTATATGTATTTCTTGTTGTTAACCCGTGTGCCCCACCAGTATATTGATAATAATCAACAACTAAACTTACAAAGTTTTTAGTGTTATAAGGTATTTTATATACTGTATCTAATGAATAAGGCCTAAAATCTATACCCTTACTTTTTGATTCTGCTTCATCCTGCTTAGCTAATTCAATTAAATCTTTTTGCCAATCGGCTATATCTCCCTCAACTATACCATTAAACTCTTTCACGTTATTATTATTGCTTTCAGCTATAATTGGTATCTTTATATCTATAGTTCCATAGGACTTAGTTTCATTTATTCTCTTTTCAGTGAACTTATACCCTTCATCTACTAAAGTCATTCCACACATAATAAAACTTAAAAAAATAACTCCAATTGATTTAGATATTTTTCTTATTTTTATCATACTCTTATCCCTCCTTATACTTTTGATAATATTTTATCCACAACTTTAATAACTATAAGTAGTTATAAACATAAAACTCACAAAACTTTAACAACTTATCCACATGTAAATGTGGATAATGTGAATAATTTTCCATTATATGTAATATACATTTTGAATAATTTTATTTCCATTAAATATAATAACTAATGGTGGTTTTAATTGGACTGAAAGTAAAAAAAATCTATATATTTTTAAATTTACTATATAGCATTTTAAATCCGCTTAAATATAGATGAACCTCTGCATACTTAAATTTATATTTTCAAATTCTCCGCACAAAGCTTAGAGGCATTTTGAAAATAGATTTTATTTTGAAGTCTTTCATCTTTATATCAAACTTTACGATAAAGGAGAATTTTTATGAATAAAAAAGATTCATTACTATCTATTGTATGTGTAATTATTACTACTTTGATTATCTTAGTTGTATTAATTGGTCAGTCATTAAGAATTGAAAACAAATTAGGTACTTTACCACAATTAAAAGTTGCTCAAGAAAATGAAAATATCCCTATAAAACCTGTGATATCTAATGATATATATTCTATTGAAAGATGCGCCTTCACTACTGAAAGTGTTCTTACTAAATTCGAAGGCGCTAAACTTACTACTGCGGATACTGGTGTTCCTATTTTATGCTATCATGATGTTAATCCCACTAAAGGTAATAATCTTTTACTTAATCCTGATAAATTTAAACAACAGATGAAATACTTAAAGGATAATGGTTTTTTTACACTTACATTAGATGAACTTTACGGATACTTAAGAGAAAATATAGCCATTCCATCAAAATCAATAGTACTAACCTTTGATGACGGTTATATAGGCAATTATACATATGCATACCCTATACTTAAAGAATTTGGATTTACTGCAACTATATTTATGATAAGTGAGTGTGTGGATAATGGTCCATACTTAACTTCTGGTCAAATTAAAGAGCTTTCAGAATATGGCATTGATATAGAAAGTCATACTACAGATCATTCCGATCTTACCAAACTTAGTTTATCAAAACAGATAGATATAATGAAAGAATCAAAACATTCACTTGAAAAACTCTTAAACAAACCAATTGACTATATAGCCTATCCTTATGGTAAACTAAATGATAACTCAAAGAAGGCTGCTGCTGCTGCAGGATATAAAATGGCTTTTAATGTTCAAGGAACTTTAACTGATAAGAGGGATAATATATACAACCTAGATAGATTTTACATAGGCAATAATTATTCTATGAGCGATTTCATAAGGATAGTTACCATGAAGTGAGCTTAAACTTTTCAATTATATATAGATGTACCACTTGGTAATAAAATTTATATTTTCAAAACTCCTCTCAGAACCCAGAGGAGTTTTGAAAATAGATTTTGGATCGAAGTGTTGCATCTTTGACCACTTTCCATTTGTATCTATTGTTTATTTGTAGAAATGACACTTATTATGTTATAATATGGGTATTAAATATTACACGTAAAAAGGATGGATTATATGAACAAGAAGGATACCTTTTTATCTATAGCATGCATAATTCTTGCTATATCTATTGTTTTTGTTGTATTTATAGGACAATCAGCAAAAAACCATAATAGTTCAGCTACTTTGGAGACAAAGAATACCAAAGATACTGCCAAGGAAACTGATAAAACACCGAGCACTACCGATAAAAATATTGATAATACTAAAAATACTTCAACAGATAATTCTAATAAAGATAGATTTTCAGGATTAAAGCTCACAAATGCTGATAATGGACTACCTATCTTGTGCTATCATGACATAAGTTCATCTAAAGGTTCAGATTTAGTTTTAGACCCTGCTAAATTCAAGGAACAAATGAAATACTTAAAGGATAACGGTTACTTTCCAATAACCTTAGACGAGCTTTATAGTTATCTTAAAGAAGATAAGGGGATACCTGAGAAATCAATAGTTATTACCTTTGATGATGGTTATTTAGGCACATATACATACGCTTTTCCTATCCTAAAGGAATTTGGATTTAAGGCTACTATATTTATGATAAGTGATTATGTAAATAATCCGTCATATTTAAGTGTTGAACAAATTAAAGAGCTCTCAAACTATGGTATAGATATACAAAACCATTTTGGTGAAGTTTCTAATATATCAAAGTTAAATATAAATAAACAAATTGATACATTAAAAAAGTCAAAACAAACTCTTGAAGGGTTTTTAAGTAAAAGTATAAGTTATGTAGCCTTCCCCGCTTCTAACTTAACTGAAGATTCAAAGAAAGCAGCAGAACAAGCAGGATACAAAATGTCTTTTAATCTTCAGAGCACTACATTAGCTTTAGCGGATAAGAAAGACAACATATATAATTTGGATAGGTTATACATAGGAAATAAACATACACTAAATGATTTTATTAAAATATTAAATACCAAGAAAAAATAACTCATAAAAATGGGCACTTACTGTTACCATATGATAACAGTAAGTGCCCATTTTTTATTCTATTGGAATTTATAACTCAATTAAATCGTAGACGCTTCTTCAGTTTTCACTGAATCAGAGATCAACTTATTTATGCCGTCTATCTCTTTTCTATTTAATTCTCTCCATTGTCCAATCTTCAAACCACCAAGATTAATATTCATTATTCTTATTCTTTCTAGCTTTACAACCTTATAACCAAAATACTCACACATTCTTCTGATTTGTCGATTTAATCCTTGAGTAAGTACTATTCTAAATACATTTTTGCCTTCTCTTTTTACAACACACTTCTTTGTTATCACTCCTAAAACAGGAACTCCTTTAGCCATATTAGTTATGAACTCATCTGTAATAGGTTTATTTACCGTTACAATATATTCTTTTTCATGATTATTACCAGCTCTTAAAATCTTATTAACTATGTCTCCATCATTAGTAAGCAAAATAAGCCCTTGTGAATCTTTGTCTAACCTTCCAATAGGAAATATTCTCTTTTTATGCTTCACAAAATCCACTATATTTCCTTTAATCTTTTTTTCAGTAGTACAGGTTATCCCCACAGGCTTATTTAAAACAATATAGACTGCTTCATTTTCTTTTGTAATTGGTTTTCCGTCTATTAAAACTTTTTGATTTAATCCTACTTTAGCTCCAGTAGTAGCAACTTGGCCATCTATACTTACTCTTCCTTGTTCTATTAATTTATCTGCTTCCCTTCTAGAACATATGCCAGTCTCACTTATATATTTATTTATCCTTAATTCTTCTTTCTTCTCATTATGTATAACTACATTTTTCTTCTTGGTGTTGCTATTCATCTATGAAATTCCTTTCAGTAATATATTCACGACATTCTCTATAATGTGTATGTACCACTTAGATTTAAGCTATGTTTAAGAATGTTGTTGAAATTAAGTGGTTATAAAGGAGATGCTATATGAGCGAGCTATTAGAATTAAATGATTTTTTCAGATGAAATGGCGTTAATAAACTGTACTGTTCGAACGTAGTGAGTTTACAGTTTTAGCCATGGAATATGAGAAAATCATATTAATTCTTTGCGTAAGCTCATTAAAGCATCGGATGTATAACCACTTAATTTCAACACGGTGCTTTAACAGCACCTAGATTTAAAATTATATTATAACAATTAGTAATCTATCTTTTTTTCATTGCCCATATTATTTATAGTTATTTTAATTTTCTTATTATCCTTTTGCTCATTATTATCTCGTATATATTGTTCTAGCATTTGCAAAGCATCCTCATTTAATTTATGCCCAGAAATAACTAATACTATATCTTTATCTGATAACTTTTTCTGTTCATTTAGATATTTAAAAAGCTTAGTAATTCCATCATCAACATTATCATGTAGTAACCTTAGGTCATCAATCATGTTTTGATTATTGGCGTTTTGAGAGTAAGCTTCATTTATCCTACCAAATCTATTTATTTCAAATACAATTTTAGCATTTGAATTAATAACTAAAGTTGTATAATTTTCATTATATAAATAAATAGCTACCGAACTTGCAACTATAATAATAACAGCTAAAAAAGCTACTATCTTGCTATAATGTTTAAAAGTTTTTCTTTCTTTCCCCTTCAGCTCTTGTCCTACTTTTTTATCTGAATCATTATTCTTTATTCTAATAAATTCTCCTATACTAGTGAGTATATCTGAATAATTTTTTTCATTTTTTATAGAAATCCCTGTATACTCCATATCATTTGAATTTAGTTTTACATTAGTTGATATACCACTTTCATCAACATTTCTCTCTTGGATATTAAGATATTCTCTAATATTAATATAATTTGGATTCGAGAATAATACAATATATGAAATTAAGTAATCTCTCCAATTTTCAATAATACTCCTAGAAGCACCTGTAACTCTGGAAAGCTTAGAAATCTGTATGTCTCTTTTAGAAACAACCTCTTCAAAAATCGCATTATTTTCTACTACAAATAAGGCTATATTCAGTAAATAATTTCTCGTCTCATACTTAGGGGTTCTATTTATAAGACTTTTATTTGTAATACCATATAATCTTAATTCTTTAATAAATAATGAAACTTGTTTGCCGTAAGAGAAATTAATATCTTTAACTACCTTTATTTTAGGTCTTGACGAAAATATATACTTGTCTTTACTAAATCCATCCATCTTTAATACTTCCTATAAACTTAAAGTAAAACTTATTTCTTTAAGCTTCCTTTCACAATAAGTCTTTGTTTAGCTCCAATAGTGCAAGTAACCAATGTTATTGTTTCATCCTTCGTAGGACTTAACACATCAACCTCATCTGGATTTACAATAAAACTTGTTGTTACTAAATACGTAAATTCTTTATCCTTAGTCTTTACTATTATTTCATCATTTTTTTCAAGCTTATTTAAGTCTTTAAAATATTCTGCATAGGTAAAATTTCTGTGACCAGCTAAACACAGGTTTCCTTTTTCTCCTGGTAATGCAGTATTTTTAAAATGCCCAACTGCATATCTGAGCAAATCATCATCTGTTCCTTCTCCAACTGCAACATTTATATCAATTTTAGGTATTATAAGCAATGCTATTGGTTTAACATTAGATTGATTATTTTTACTATCACTACTAGAATCTTTAACTGTACCTTTATCCTCATCTGCTCCTAAATCACTTTTGCTATCCTTCATTTTTTCAAAAGAGGCTCTAAGTTCAGCTTGCCTTTTATGGGCAGTATATTTCATAAAAATAGTAGCACCTATCATTGCTATTCCTGATACTATTAATATAACTGCAACTATATTAATAATTTTCTTTTTCATACACTTCCCCCTACTCATTTTTAAAAATTAATCATATACTATATTATAACATAGACTTGTTCTTAATTTTAACTATATAAAAAGTCTATAAAAGAAAATGACTTCGTTGTTAAAAGATTTTTTCTTAATATTCATACAATTTTATGTTATAATAATATTATAAAATATGTAGTGAGGTGATACCATGAAAAATAATGTAGTATATGTTGATTTTGCCCAGAGAAAGAAAGTAATTACCTCAGAAGAGTGCAAAACATCATTGTTTAGAAAATTAGCCGTAGGATTTAAGAGGATTTTTTCTGGTAAGTCAAACTCAAGAAAATATCTAGATACTGTATATAAAGCTAATACTATTTTATAACAAGCTCTTTGTAAACGTTTATAAGGCACTTGTTCATAATGTTATTGTTTTTACGGCTTCACATGCTATATAAGTTAATATATTATACTTCACACTATAATACACTTATGCTTAAAACTAACTCAAACAATTTTAATTGCTAATTAATATTCTTCAAGTGCTACTTATAAAAGTCTGAAAGCTGTCTATTACCTTAAGAATGTTTTTATGGTAGAATACTATTTAAATATGATTTTGAGGTGATAAACATGAGAATAGGCATGGGATACGATGTTCATAAGCTTGTAGAAGGAAGAGACCTTATAATGGGTGGGGTAAACATTCCATTTCATCTTGGTCTATTAGGACACTCAGATGCTGATGTACTGCTTCATGCTATTATGGATGCACTACTAGGAGCAGCTTCATTAGGGGATATCGGAAAGCACTTTCCTGATACCGATGATAAGTTTAAAGGAGCGTCTAGTATAAAATTGCTTTCGGAAGTAAACAAATTGCTATTAGACCATAACTATAAGATAGTTAATATAGACTCCACTGTTATTGCTCAAAGACCTAAACTTGCTCCTTTTATCTATGAAATGAGAGTAAATATTTCTTCTACTTTAGGTATTTCTATAGATCAAATTAATGTAAAGGCAACTACTGAAGAAGGTTTAGGTTTCACAGGTAATGGGCAAGGTATATCTGCACAAGCGATATGTTTAATAGATTGATTTAAATAGTAAATCACCTAACTAACATCTTGTTTTACAAGACTGCTAGTTAGGTGATTTATCCTTATTCAATATTTATATTTAAATATTCACAGGTGTTTATAAGCAAATACTCTGGATCAAAAGGTTTTGTTATGTACAAATTTGCTCCCAGTCCTATGCCTCTATTTATCTCCTTTTCTTGCGCTTTTGCCGTTATCATAAATATCTTAATACTCTCAAGCTCTGGGGATTGCTTTATTTTCTCAACAAATTGATACCCATTCATATTAGGTAAAGTAACATCTAAGAAAATTAAATCTGGTTTAATCTGCTGTACCATATATAGAGCATCCTCAGCATTATTGGCTTCACTAATCTCAATACCCTCTAATTCTTCAAGCGTCTGTTTTATTAATAGCCTTATATTATTATCATCATCTACTATCATTAACTTTTTCATATTATTCACCTTCTGTCTGATTTACAGGTATAGTAAAATAAAAAATGCTCCCTTTATTTACCACACTCTCAAGCCAAATACTCCCTCCATGCTTTTCAACAATAGCCTTACATATGACTAGTCCAAGACCTGACCCCTGAGATTTTTGAGAATCGTTTGGAATCTGCTCAAATCTTCTAAAAATCTTTGTATAATACCGCTCTGGTATACCTGCTCCAGTATCTTCAACACTTATAAGAACTTCATTTTCATTATACATTTGTGCTCTACAAATTATCTTACCTGTTTCAGTAAACTTAATTGCGTTAGATAGCAGATTAATTATAACTTGTAAAATTTTGTTTTTATCCACATATACTAGCGGAATATTTTCATCGATTTCATCATTTAGCTCTAAATTCTTATTGTCTAAAAGAGAATAAGATATAAGTATACCTTTACTTATTATCTCTCTCAAATCTGTCTGCTCTACTTTCCAATCGATTTTATCTGATCTAAGCTTTGAGAAATCCAGTAAATTATTTATAAGTGAAGTCAATCTCTCACTTTCTGATATTATAATTTCTATATTCTCGCTTATCTTATTTATACCTAAAATTGCTTTACTAATTTCGGTTTTATCACTCTGTTCATTATTATTTTCATTTGTTATAAACGGAATTATCATCTTATTAAGCCTTCTATTTATTATTTTTGCAAATCCTATAATAGATGTAAGTGGTGTTCTTAACTCATGAGATACATCTGATAATAGCTCAAACTGCTCTTCTTCGCTTTTTTTATAAACTATCAATCTATTTATTGTGTCTTCATGCTCATTTATTATATTTTCAAGCTTCTTTATTTCATAACTTTTTAAATTATAAGCTATAAATAATATAATTGTTACTACTACTAATATACTACAAAATAATACTATGCTGTATTTAAAGCTTTCTCTAATGCTTAGACAATAATAACATATAACTATTACAATTACCTGCATGATCATTATTAAAGATATTAATTTAAGTCTACTTATCTTGTTGTTGAACATAAATACCTCCAAAAGTCGTAATAAATATCTAAAATGATTACTTTTAAAATTAATGCTCTAGATTCTTTAACAATAAATCAATATTTTAAGGATTTATAAGATATAAATTTATCATACCGGCAATCTTAACTTTACTTTCTATCAATATAACGTGAAGAGGGCCTGCCTTTATGACATGCCCCCTCTACTTCATTATAATGTAATTTTAACTCATGCAAGCTACTTATTCAACGGCTTTTTTTCTTTTTGTTACTAATAATACTCCTGCTACAATAAATACTGTTGCAAATAATAATAAGCTTGTAGTTGATATGCCTCCAAGTTTAGCTATTTGACTCACTCCATTGCCATTAGCAGCACTACTATTATTTCCTGTGTTAGAAGTTACACCATTGCTTGCTGAACCACTATTATTCTGTCCGTTATTTGATGAACTATTATTTCCAGTATTACCACTGTTACTATTTCCATTGTTATTGTTGTTACTATTTCCATTACCACTTCCATTATTGTTGTTTCCTGTGTTTCCGCCATTATTGCTACTTTCAAGCTTTTTGTCAGTAATTAGATAGTCGCTACAATGTGTGGTCACAAAAGAAATATATCCATCTTTAACAGTACTCTTACTAATAAGATTTAATGAACCAGTCTTATCAATATAATAAACATATAAATCTTTATCATTATACTCACTATCTATCTTTTGCTTTACAGTTACATTAGTACCAAACTTACCTTCCGGAAGATTATTTTCCATTCTTAATTCAAAAGCTAATTTTGGAGAATAATCCTTCTTTATACTCTTTAAAGCTTCTTGATTTTCTAAAGTATCGTAAGTTCTAAACATCAAACCTGTAAGTCCAAAATTAGTAAGAATATCGTAAAGCTTACTTGAGTCTTCAATAGTTATTGTGGTGTCCCCTCTTTGTATTACTGGCTTTACATTATTCCTTGTAGCCTCATTGAATATAGCTCTAGCTACTTCTTCAATCTGGCTTGAAACAACCACTTCTTTACCAGCATTAGACGCTTTACCTACTTCTGCTATAACATCTTTATCCTTTATAGGAGCCTTGGTCTCCTTTACTATAAAGCTTGGGTCATAGGCAGCTTTTAATGCATCTGTATTTATTGTTATATCCTTAACTTTATCTACAAGTATTACTCCACCAACTGCTGGAACTTTAACTGTAATTTTTCCATTCTCTACTACGTAACTTTCATTTTTGTTGAGTATATTAGTTAGCTTAGTTCCATTGCTTATTCCTTTAGCTTCTAAAGTCATTTCTACTGTTGTTGTCTTTCTATTAGCAACCACTAGTGCTTTATTTTCCTCGTTAATTCTAGTAAATGCTATTACATCATTTAAACTATCTTTATCTACATCAATAGAACTTATATCTCCAGTTCTAAGAACACTATAAGCATTTCTAATATTAGCTAAAGTAGCGTACCATTCTACAATATCCTTATCCCCTTTTCCCCAGATCATGCCTCTTCTATTGTCTGGATCATCAGCGCCAACAATTCCTGCTTCATCACCATAATAGATACATGGTGCTCCTGGATAAGTCATTTGTAAGAAAGGTACTAATCTCAACTTCTGTTTAGCTAATTCAGATGCCTCTCCTGCAATTCCTCTTTGACTTTTTTGCCAACCATCTAATGCAGATAACACTCTTTGAGTATCATGAGAATCAACTAAATTAAGCATTGCTTCGAAAGCTTCCTTTGGATATTGTTCTCTCATCTTTTCTAATTCTTTTACCGAATCTGTTGCTGAAGTTACTGTTTTATTATCATCTTTAGTTCCTTTTGCAAAATCAAGGACTGCACCTCTAAATCTATAGTTCATTACAGAATCATACATATCACCAAGAATATATCTTGATGCATCAGTCCAAATTTCTCCTATTATGACATTGTCTCCTTCAGACTTTACTGCACCTCTGAAGTTTCTCCAGGTTTCATCTGAAACTTCATTTGCAACATCTAGCCTCCAACCATTTGAACCTTGTCTTAGCCATAATCTAGATATAGCATCTTGTCCATCAATTATTTCATTTGCCCAAGACTTCACCTGATATTCTGATCCGTTTAAAGCTTGTATAACTGGCATTGAATCATATCCCCACCAGCCTTCATAGCTATAATGTTCAGTTGGAAGACCAGAATCTACCTTTTCATTCTCAACTTTGAACCAATCTTTGTAGTGTAAATCTGTTATTCCCTTTGAGGCCAAATCAGCAGTCACCTGTTTCTCAGCATCTTGCTGACTTAGATTTTGTAAATTCATTAGGTCATAGACTCTGGACCAATATTGATATGCTCCTATTGGTTTATTCTTAGCCATATATTTATCATACCTATCAAAGTATACTGAATCATCAGATACATGGTTGAATACTCCGTCTAATATTATGTGCATACCTCTTTCACTAGCTGCTTTTGTAAGGTTCGCAAAGTCTTGCATGTTTCCTAGCAATGGATCTACCTTTGAGTAGTCAGTAGTGTCATATCTATGACTGGAAATAGATTGTCCAACAGGGTTAAAATAAAGTATATTAACCCCAAGAGCCTTAAGATAATCAAGTTTCTTTTCTACACCTTTAAGGTCTCCCCCGTACATCTCATTACTCCAGTTACCATCACCTACTGTTCCCTTATAATCAGGGTTTATCTTTGGATTTCCATTTTCATCTTTTATCACATTTCCATCTTTATCTTTTAAATATTCAAGTTCAGGATCTTCAGTTATACTATACCAGTTTGTGTAAAATTCATATGGAGTCATTCCTCTTGAAAGCTTTTGCAAGAAATCATTATCAGTATCTCCATCAAAAAATCTATCAGGGAATATCTGATATACAACACCATTTTTCATCCAATCTGGAGTCTTAAAATCTTTCTTATAAATATTTAAACCATACTCCAATATGGATGATAAATCTCCAGCCTTACCTGTTCCAAAATATCCATCATCGTCACTATAGGTTTTTACATCTGATCCATTGGATATAACAAAATAATAGCTATATTGACCTATAGTATTAAGGGTAAACTTAGCAGTCCATTTATCATGGCTATCATCAAAGATACCGTTTTTGCTCATCTCATATTTATTTATTCCTTCTGGACCTTTTACAATTACCTTAGCCTCTGTTAAATCATTTTTAGCAGCTTTTAAATTAAAAGTTAATTCTTCCCCTTCTTTTGCTGCACCAAATGGTAATTTATAATCTGAACTTCTAGAGTCAAAGGAAACTTCATTTTCATTAATTTTCACTGTAGCAGCATCATTAAAAATCGTCTCAGTTACTGGATCAAAGTTTATTGATACTAGCTTATCTTCTGAGAGTTCTATAGGATTAACCTTATAAGTTTTATCACCACATTCTATTACTAATTTATCATGGATTCCTTTTTTCAAATTTAGTTCAGCTGAATAAATTCCCTTATAGTCATTATCCTCAAGCTTAACCTTTTCAGAAAGTTCAGGACCATTTATAAAGGCATCTACCATTATATAGCTGGTTGAATCAACCACAAAGTGGCTATCATCGTTATAATAGAATGTTACATCTCCAACCTTTGAAACAACAAGTGGAATGTTAGATCCATCTTTTACAGCCTTCTGTCCATAATTTTCAGTCCAGCTTCCCATCGCTATCTTATATTCATAACTTCCAGATGGAACATCTTTTAAAGTAAGCTTATACTTTCCATTTCCTGCATATTCCATTGCAGTTTTATCTGAACCAGCAGTCCATGCTGATTCTCCTGCAACTGTTTGAATAGTACCTGCTATAACTACTTTTCTACCTGAAAAACCTGCAAACTTATATATAGAGTTACCATCCTTTTGATCTTGTACTGATGGGTCCGTTATCCAATTGCCATCAACTATAAATTTATATTGGATTTCCTTTGCAGCATCACCAACTCTAACTGAAGTTGACCATATTCCATCAGCATCTTTAACCATCTTGATTTTATTATTTTGCCAATTTGTTATATCTCCAGCCAAATAAACTTCCTTGGCATTTAAATCTTTATATAAAAACTTCACAGTACCATTATCATTTACAACTGGTCCACTTAGCTCTACTGGTGGCTTAGGAACACTTTTAAGCCCTAATAGCTCAGCTATTTTTGTATAGTCATTTATGGAATCATAAACAAGCTTATTTTTTTCATCAGCAACAAACACCACCTGTTTTCCACCACTTGGTATTGTTATTTTTACATTTGGTCCTGCTGGAACTCCACCATCATCCCAAGAATAGTTATTAAGTATCTTATACTCAAAATTACCACCACTCGCAAAATATCCTGAGTATATAAACAATCCTGCACTACTTAATGGTGTTAACTCCCACCCCTTTTCATCTGTCTTCCAATCAACAGATTGACCACTCTGTCTTATAGTTCCAATCACTGATGGAATTTTTAAATATTCGGGAACAGCTATATCATTACTTGCATAACCTTGTAAATAATCTGCAAAAATAGTTATTTTATTAGTTCCTTTTGGGATAATTACCTTTACATTATCTCCGTTATTTCCAACCTCTCCATTACTCCATGCACCGTTAAAAGCCACTTTATATTGAAGTTCGTAATCGTTTGCTTTAGCAGAATCTTTTATTTCAAAAGTTTTACTATAGATTCCCCCACCAATATAATCAAGCTTAAAATTATCATCTCCAGGATTCCAAGACTTACCATCATTTAATAGATTGTCTATGTTACCAGTTAGTATGGCTTTTGTTTTAAATTGATCTGCATTATTTATAGAATCATATACTTTCTTTTGTTTATAATCGAATCTAAAATATACCTTTGCATCAATGTCTAATTTTAGTTTTATATTGTCGCCACTCTTAATTCCGTCTTTGCCATAATTCTCATCAAAAGATTTGTTCATGGCAACTTTATATTCATAATTTCCTGCTTTTAGGTCTAATGAGATTTCGTATATTCCATTTTTATATTCTTTCATAAGACCCTTCAAATTAGATGGATTCCACTGATCTGATTTCTCCGTAAAGAAATCTCCCACAATGTTTGCCATGGCATCAGCTTGTACTGTAACTTCATCTTCTGCCATAACAGGCTTCACATAAATATTACTAAACAAAGTAATAAATAATGTGAGGCAAGCGAATAAACTTAGAGCTTTGTAATACCTTTTTCTCATATTCATCCCCCTCATACTTTTGTGCAATCGATTGCATCTTTGTACGAAATCGTTTGCACTGTAATTATATTATACATGTTCATAATAATATTTCATTTGTGAGTTCATATGAATTATTTGAATACTTTTTATACAAAATCCCATATTATGTAATATTTTTTTAAGTGAAAATACCACTTTGCAGTTAATCAGTTAAATACGTATAGTCCTAAAAACCGTACGTATTAACTTGACTACAAAGTGGTACATCTTTAAATTAGACCAAAACTAAAATGTTTCTAGTTGATCTTTTCTATTAGCTTGTTTATCCTTGATATTGTTGAGGTCTTTTGTTGACATATTTTCTCCATTATTCTTTATGTATCCTGCAGCATTTGTCATGTTATCAATTATATTTTGCTGCTCATCTTCTTTATAATTATCACCATATACAATCTTGTCCTTTAGGGTGTCTATTTCTCTTCTTCTTGCATTTTGTATTTCTTCAGCATGTTTCATTTGCTCAGAAGATATTATATCTTGATTTTGCTCTATATGTCTTTCTGTCCTTGTATACTTCTCAACAGTATCCACTATTTGATTTATTCTATTTTCTACTTCTTGTTTTCTTCCATCATTCATAATTATTACCTCCTTAAAAACTCTTTCATATAAATGTGCTAAAGTTTATAGTACTAATAATTTAATGATATGTTTTGGAATACTGCTAAAATCAAGTGACTTTTCGGAAGTTTATTAAAGCATTGAATAACCAAATTACTTAACTTCAGCAGTGGAACTTAATATTGAAATGGTTCAATTATATTTTGCACCTAAGCAATCTAATAATACTTATAAATAAATTCATAGTTTATTTATTTTAACCTTCTTAAGAATCCGTAACCATTATTTATTTTAATTATTAATCATATAATTAAACCTTCAATGAACCTTAAAATAAACAAATTTAAAAAACAAAAAACATCTACCACTTTCGTAAAGGCAGATGCGCAAAAAACTCACTTATGCAGATCTATTCAGCAATTTTTTTATTTAAATATTTTTTAAATCAAAAAAAATCATAATCACTTGATTACGATTTTTGGTGCACCATCAGGGACTCGAACCCGGGGCACCCTGATTAAGAGTCAGGTGCTCTACCAACTGAGCTAATGGTGCCTATTTGGAGCGGGTAGTGGGAGTCGAACCCACCTTTTCAGCTTGGAAGGCTGGAGTATTACCGATATACGATACCCGCATATTAAACTCTACAAATATTATAAATCAATTTAAAACTACTTGTCAACATTTTTTCAAATAAATTGGCTGGGGTGGTAGGATTCGAACCTACGACTGGCGGAGTCAGAGTCCGCTACCTTACCGCTTGGCGACACCCCAATGTCAACATTAATAATTTTATCACTACATTGAATATTTGTAAATATATACATATATAAGTTTAGATAAAAATTATTTCAAATCTTAAAGAATAAAAAAATAGCACGTATAACGTGCTTTGGCTGGGATGGCAGGATTCGAACCTACGGATAATGGAGTCAAAGTCCATTGCCTTACCGCTTGGCGACATCCCAAAATATGGTGCGTCTTAAGGGATTCGAACCCCTGGCCCACGCCTTAGAAGGGCGTTGCTCTATCCAGCTGAGCTAAAGACGCATTTCAAACAAAATATATTTTAATATATTTTTAACAATATGTCAACAGTTATATTTTACACAATCTCTGTCAAATCTCTTGTTAAAGTTAACTTTAGTTTTTCACCACTAATTGGATTCTTATGAACCTGCTTACATAGTTCTATCCAGTTTTCTTCACTCATTCCAATCTTTTTCTCAAAGTCATCTTCACTATCAGTTTGTAGGTTAGTATTTATAATAAATTGACCTAACTCAGATGCAGATGAAAATACCTTCATATATAGAAATGTATCTATGTCTCCTAACCAGCTCATATTGAACTCTCTAGAAAACTTTTTTAATTCTTTCATAACTTTATCGCTCGGAACATCCCATAATGATTTGATAAACGCTATTTGTTTTTTCATTATAGCTGCCTCTGATTGACTTAACTTCGCATCCTTTAATCCCTCAGATATAATTTTTTCAGCATTCAGTTGAGAAAACTCAGCTATATTTTTATATTTTCCTTCTATCCATTTATAAAATGCTTCTGGAAGCAAGCAATATTGTATATATCCTAATAACATTTTTGCCTTGGGTATTGGAGTCCAAACACTTTGTATTCCAGACTTTCTTGTAAAAATTACATAATGCATATATACAGTTTTTTCTGTTATAGGTTCGTTTTCGAATATTCTAGATTTTAAAGTTTTATTATTTCTTACTAGTTTATCCCAATAATCTATAGAGTTATAAGTTACTATCATTTAACCACTTCCTCTCTAAATATGTAAACCTTTTCTATTTAATTATATTTCATACTACCTTTTAATGCAATATAAAAAACCCTTTGCTTCAGATTTATTAGTGCCATTTATGTAATAGAAATCCAACTTTTCAACATTTACATGCTTGATTGAATCAATAGTTCATGATATTTTATAATTATAAAATATTCAGGAGGAATCATATGTACCGATGCGAGATCTGTGGAAAATCAGCAGATATTCATCATATCGTTTATAAGAGTGAAGGCGGACTTGATATAATGCTAAATTACAAATATTTATGCCACAGCCACCATCGTGGCAAAGATGGTCCCCATAGAAATAATGCAGTCAATTTAAAATATAAAGTTGAATTACAGGATAAACTCCAAACCATTTTATTTAAAGAACATTATACTTTTATCGATTTATTAAGGATATTGGAAATAAACAATAACTCTTTAAAAAAACTAGTAAGAAATATAAAACTGTTTAAAGAAGGTTATAAATCCAAAGATATCATTTTTCAAATAATGGGGCAAAAATCATACACCAGTGAAATGATAGAAGATTTTATATTAGAAAAAATACTTTCTAATTACTAATATTATATTCACTACTATCTTATTGTTTGTATATAAATATAAAAATATATTAAAATAGTCAAAATCATAAAACTTTTTATGATTTTGACTATTTTAATATTAGCACTAACAATATTATTTTGTAAAACGAAAAAAGCAGCTTTCTAGCTGCTTTTTTATTTGGAGCGGAAGACGGGACTCGAACCCGCGACCTTCACCTTGGCAAGGTGACACTCTACCATTGAGTCACTTCCGCAAGTGGTGCAGATGAAGGGAGTCGAACCCCCACGCCGTAGGCGCTAGATCCTAAGTCTAGTGCGTCTGCCAATTCCGCCACATCTGCATTGCTCACAAAAAATATTATACACTATTTAGAAATAAAATCAATAGTTTTCTATATTATTTTTTTGGAGCGGCAAACGGGATTTGAACCCGCAGCCTTCACCTTGGGAAGGTGACACTCTGCCGTTGAGTTATTGCCGCTCATAATTCACAGTAACATTTTACCATATTAATCATACATTGTAAATATATGGTGATACTATTGCTATTTAGTAAATTAAGACATCGATGATTTTTTAACTTGTCATTTTTTTATAATTAGTTATATTACCTGATTATTATTAATATAATTCATAAGAAATAATATTTGGAGGAACTATCCTATGAAAAACTTAGATGAAATCTTATTAGAAGAGGTAAAAAGGGCACTTACCGAGCTATACAATGACTATTCAGAAATTACCACAATTGGAATTATAGAAAAAATCACAGGTTCCCCATATACACCTTCATATAGTACAAACAATATTGGGCTCACAAGTTTTATAAGCAATTATGAAAACGAACTAGGCTTGGAATTTCTAAATTACGAAAGCTCTTATTGTAATGAATATAACTCACAAACTGCAGTATGGAGATTTAAATAAATAACATTCTTACATTTCTTAATATGTTGTTTTATTATATATTTCACAACTCTAAATTATGATATTTACAAAAAAGTTTACATAATTGAACTATATTATGCAGATATTATAATTTAAATTTTCAGTGTCTCCTACCGCCCTTAATCTCTTTAAGTTAAGAAAGAAAAACACATTGAAAACTATGTATGTTTTTTAAATAGAACTTATTTATAGATAACCCAGTTCCAAGGAAAATCTATCAGGTTAATTTAATATTATAGTTAAATGTATTTTTAATGTGCTTTTTAAATAATGTAAATAGGCTATCTATTAAATACTTGACATTAAAATAAAATAAACTTATAATTTATAAAAAATAGCTAAGTTTAATTCTATGAAGAGAAGAGTAAGCTTTGGTACATTTGCAGAGAGAAAATACATTTGCTGTGAGTATTTTTATATGGAATTAGCTGAAAACTAACTCTGAGTGACTTTAATAAAGTTCGTGAAAATCGCGTTAAGATTACTAAAGTGACTTGTTTTTCAAGTAATTTGGGTGGAACCACGGGAATAGTATTCTCCCGTCCCTTTGTATAGGGACGGGAGTTTTTTATTTTGTCTTCAATACTGTCCTTTTCAAGTTTAATTTATATTTAAACGTACTTCTATCTGTATTCCACGGAATATGAGTTTAAACTTAGGACTATTATATAAATTTCATTATGAAGGGAGATTCACAAATGGTAAAAATAACTCTTAAAGATGGATCAGTTAAAGAATTTGAAGCTGGTTTATCAGTTTATGAAATTGCCAAAGGCATAAGTGAAGGTCTTGCAAGAGTAGCTTGTTGTGGCATCGTTAATGACAAGGTGGTTGATCTAAGATTTAAGGTTGATGCTGACTGCAACTTGAGCATTTGTACTTTTGATTCACAAGAGGGTAAGGATGCGTTTAGACATACAACATCTCATATATTAGCATATGCGGTTAAAAGACTGTTCCCTGAAACTAAATTAGCTATAGGTCCTTCTATAACTAGTGGTTTCTATTATGACTTTGATAAAGACAGTTCTTTTTCAGCAGCTGATTTAGTAAAACTAGAGGAAGAAATGAAAAAAATCATAAAGGAAGATGCTGCAATTGAAAGATTTGAACTTCCAAGACAAGAGGCTTTAAAGCTTATGGAAGAAAAAAATGAATCTTATAAAGTAGAATTAATTAACGATCTTCCAGAAGACGAGATTATATCTTTCTATAAGATAGGTGACTTTACTGACTTGTGTGCTGGCCCACACTTAATGTCATTAAAGCCAATAAAGGCTTTTAAACTTCTTAGAAGTGCTGGTGCTTATTGGAGAGGAAACGAAAAAAATAAGATGCTTACAAGAATATACGGCACTTCCTTCCCAAAAAAATCAGAACTAGACGAACATTTAGCAGCATTAGAAGAAGCTAAAAAAAGAGATCATAACAAATTAGGTAGAGAGTTAAATTTATTCACTACTGATGAAAATGTAGGTCAAGGTCTTCCTCTATTAATGCCTAAGGGTGCTAAAGTTATTCAAGTTCTTGAAAGATGGATAGAGGATGAGGAAGAAAGAAGAGGTTACCTTCTTACAAAAACTCCTTTTATGGCTAAGAGTGATTTATATAAAATATCTGGTCACTGGCAACATTATAAAGACGGAATGTTTGTTTTAGGTGATGAGGAACATGACAGTGAAGTGTTTGGTTTAAGACCTATGACTTGCCCATTCCAATTTTCAATATATAATTCAGAACAACACAGCTATAGAGATCTTCCTCTTAGATATGCTGAAACTTCTACTCTATTTAGAAATGAAGCTTCAGGAGAAATGCACGGACTTACAAGAGTTAGACAATTTACTTTAGCAGACGGTCATATTGTATGTACTCCTGAACAAGTTGAACAAGAGTTTAAGGATGTAGTAGATTTAATAAAATACGTTATGTCTACATTAGGGATTCAAGATGATATTTCCTACAGATTCTCAAAATGGGATCCTAATGATAAGGAAAAGTATATCAACAACCCTGAAGCTTGGGAAAACACTCAAGACTTAATGAGAGAAATCCTTAATCATTTAGAAATTGATTACGTTGAAGCTGAAGGTGAGGCAGCATTCTATGGACCGAAACTTGATATTCAAGCTAGAAATGTTCATGGAAAAGAAGATACTATAATAACAGTACAAATTGACTTTGCTTTAGCTGAAAGATTCAATATGACTTATATAGATAAGAACGGCGAAAAGAAACTTCCTTATGTAATCCATAGAAGTTCAATTGGGTGCTATGAAAGAACTCTAGCAATGCTTATCGAAAAATACGCAGGCGCTCTACCAACATGGTTAGCTCCAGTTCAAGCTAAAGTACTTCCTATATCAGATAAGTATAATGATTATGCAGAATCTGTTGTTAAATCATTGAGACTTAAAGGTATAAGAGTTGAGGGTGATTACAGAGCTGAAAAAATTGGTTATAAGATAAGAGAAGCTTCTGTTGATAAGACGCCTTATATTCTTATAGTTGGAGAAAAAGAAGTAGAAAATAATTCAGTATCTGTTAGAAGTAGAAAAGCTGGCGATGAAGGTTCACTAGAATTAGTTGGATTCATCGAAAGATTAGTTAAAGAAGATGCTACTAGAGAACATTAAAAAAAAGAACTCCTTCCTGGAGTTCTTTTTTATTTAATATCTTTTAGAATATTAGAGTTTCTTATCGTCTACTGAGTCCAGCCACTGATCTATAGAAGTTATTATTGAACTTACACAATCGTCCTCAAATGGAGATTTCAAGTTTGCATAATTAACTAGTTCTAAGAATGATTTTGTTCCTCCAACTTTACAAAGCTCTACGTAGTCTTTCCACGCGTCTTCTCTATCTTCATTAGCTCTTTTCCAGAATTGAAGCGCGCAGATTTGAGCTAAAGTATAATCTATATAATAGAAAGGAGAGGTAAATATGTGAGATTGTTGGAACCACCATCCCCCTCTTTCTAAGAAATCACAACCATCATAATTTTTGTGTGGGAGATATTTTTTTTCTATTTCTCTCCAAGCTGTCTTTCTCTCTTCTGGAGCTATATCAGGATTTTCATAAACAAAGTGTTGGAATTCATCAACAGTAACTCCATAAGGTATAAACTTTATAGCACTTCCTAAATGTATAAACTTATATTTATCTGTATCTTCTTTGAAGAATAAATTCATCCATGGCCAAGTAAAAAATTCCATACTCATTGAATGAATCTCACAGCTTTCATAAGTAGGGAAATTACACTCAGGTATCTCTATCCATCTAGAGGAATAAACTTGAAATGCATGCCCCGCTTCGTGTGTCAATACATCCACATCTCCTGATGTTCCATTGAAGTTAGAAAAAATAAACGGAGACTTGTAATCTGGTATATAAGTACAATATCCACCGCCTGCTTTCCCCTTCTTAGTAACTAAATCTAATAACTCTCCATCCACCATAAAATTGAAGAACTCTTTAGTTTCTGGGGATAATTCTGAATACATTTTTACACCATTAGCTACTATCCACTCCGGATCACCTTTTGGTATTGCGTTTCCACTTAAAAACTCGAATTTTTCATCATAATAACTTAACTCATCTACCCCTAGCCTTTTAGTTTGCCTATCATAAAGCTTCAAGGCTGCTGGAACAATATAATCCTGAACTTGTTTTCTAAAATTAGAAACCATTTGTGGATTATAGTCACTCCTCATCATTCTTACATATCCTAATTCTACAAAGTTCTTAAATCCTAACTTTCTTGCTATTTTCGTTCTTACTTTTACCAGATCATCATATATTCTATCTATTTCAGCCTCATGTCGTACGAAATAATCATATTTAGCCTGAGAAGCTTCTTTTCTAACTTCTCTATCTTTACTCTGTATAAAAGGTACTAATCCCGAAAGATTTTTCTCTTCTCCTTTAAACTGAATTTTTGCAGAAGCAATCAGCTTAGTATATTCTGATGCTAGCTTATTTTCTAGTTGCAGATCCTCAATAACTTCTGGAGAAAATGCTTTCAAAGAAAACTCAGCTAAAGTAAAAAATTGCTTACCTAGCTTTTCTTCAAGGCTATTCCTAAACTGAGAGTTAACTATTTCCTTATAAAATATTGAATTTAATTCCTCATATAATGGAGAGTATTCATCCCAGTAATTTTGTTCATCATCATAATATTGATCTTGCGTATCAATTGTATGCCTTATACTTGTTAATGTGTTCATAGTTTGAATATGATTTCTAAGTTCATTTACGTTTTTTATCCACTCATATTGTTGCTCTGAACTACTTGAAGCTCTTAATCTAGCTATGTGAGCGTTAAACAGCTCTTTAACTTCTTCATAATTAGGTCTTTCATACTTAAAATCCCTGAATTTCATTATTAATGCCCCCTGTATTAATAAATTACTTTTATACTTAAAACAAAAGTATATTTTTAACATTATTTCTAATATTATACCACATAAATATTTATAAAGAAATTTTAACAATAAAAATACTTTTATTTAATTGTAAGTATGCCTCTTTCTGATATTATATGTGACACTTTCTCATCATAGACTTCAACAGGTATAGAATCAAAAATTTGAAATTCGTATGCCAGTGCTATCCTTGCGGATTTTGTATTATGTTTTAGAAATTTATCATAATATCCTCCACCATATCCAAGTCTATCTCCGCCCTTAGAAAAAGCTAATCCAGGCATTATTATTAAGTCTATGCTGTCCCCTTTGATCACATTTGCATTCTCTTTTGGCTCTAATATATTAAAAGGAGGCACTTCTACTAGATCATTTATTGAATTTATTTGAATAGCATTCATATCTTTAGTATTTCTATTCACTTTAGGAACAAATACTTTTTTGCCTAAAGCCAGTGATTTATTTATTATTTCATGAGTATCTACTTCCCCACCAATAGATATATATATAAATAAATTTTCACAAGCCTTGTACTCTTCTGTCTGTAAAAGTAAACTTCTTATATTGCTATCAAATTCTTTTTTTATTGTCCTATCTAAAACACTTCTTTTCTGCTTTATCAGCTCTCTATAACTTTTCTTATCCATTTTATCTCCTTAAAAACAATTAATTACTTCGTTTCTAACATCTAAATCATAAATACTTTAAATCAGTATTTACAAAAGGTTTATGCACATATCTTTGGATATAATATATATTAAAACACAAAGCCTTCTTATTGCAAGAAGGCTTTATCATTTAGCTGGTATGCTCTTTATTCACAACAATATCTTTATGAGGAATATTCATTTCTATGTATAATTTATCATCCTCTTCCAAGCTACATTCTGTATTAGTAATATTGGCAATTAAATTATTGTAATATCTTTCTCTATACTTCTTACTAAAAAGATATTTAAAAAACCACATAGCGTATCCCTCCTATCTTTTAGGAATATTATGGATTTATTTTGTATTAATTTTCTACTTTTTATACCTATTTAATGTAAATTACTCTTAAAGTAAAAAAATTTAGCTGAAGTGACCTTGTTCAGCGAGCTTTTTTAACGCATCTGCCTTTCCGAATGCATATGAAGAAAATTTGGCAGGCGACATATGCTTCTTTTTTTATTCTTTGACTTATATTATTTCTTAAGTCTATTCTCATAATTATCCACAGATATAATTGAGTGATAAATTCCTCTAAAGAATAAAAAAAAAGTGATAGAATTAACTATCACATCATGAAAGGGAAAAGTAAGGTTTTATATATTATTATGATTATTAAGAAATAACATAATTAATTTTTTATAAAACAAAGGCGCTTTTACTCTAATAGTAAAAGCGCCTTTGCTCTATATTTAAATTATAATACTTTCATAAAATTTGTCAATATATTTTTTCATTATTTTATATTACAGCACTAAATATTGTTCTTTTATTAATAATCTAACTCTATTAGTATCAACTTATTTTTCACTTTAAATTTAGGTTATGTTTAAGAGCATCCAATGTATAACCACTTAATTTCAACACGGTTCTTTAACAGCACTTAAACTTATATCTAAACCCTTGCATAAACAGTTTTTTTCATATTTATAAAATTTCTATTTTCTATTCTTAAATTCTTTATTTGAAATAACATTAATTTTGTATACTCATTCATAATATCTATATTTTTAATTATAGCTATAAGTGTTTCATTTTGATTCTCTTTATAATAATTACTCATTCTCTCTAACATAACTTCTCTAATATAACGATTTATATATTTATCAAACCTATCTACTTCATTATAAAGAGAAACAAATCTATCATTTATAATGATTATATACCTAAATATTTCTTGTAGATCTGATTCTTTATACTCTTTATCATAATTATCTTGAATAAATATTCTACTTCTTCTCTTTGATCCATTCAGACTATGTAAAATTTTTTTCATACTTTCATCATAAAGTTTGCTTATTTCAAACAATTCTTTAAAAATATAATCCGATACGTCGTACTCTAATAAAGTTTTAATTAGTTTAGAACTTTCCTTATCACATTGTGTAAGTATGTTATTGAAATTATTAAATGCCACGCTAATCTGCTCGCATTTTTTTAAAATTAATTTTGAATTTTTATTTATCCATTCAAAATAATCTAATAATTCATTTAACTTTAACTTTAAAATCTTATTTTTATTTGAAAATTGATGATTAATTATATAACATTTCAATTTAATAATCTTTTCTGTTAAATGCATATCTTGTATCATCTTTTATCAATCACTTCAGCTTGTTTTAATAATTCTTCAAAACTAGAACATTCCAAAGGATAGCTCAATAAAAACCCTTGTACTTTATTAAATCCATGTTTCTTTATAAATTCTAGCTGAACATTATTCTCTATACCTTCAATAATTATATTGTCATTTATAGATTTAAGGAACTTAAGTATTCTTGCGGTTTGATTCCTCTTATTTAAATCATATTCAATATTATTCAGAAAAAATTTATCCAATTTAATAATATCAAAAGGTAAACTCATGGCACTAAGTAAAGATGAATTACCTGTACCAAAATCGTCCAATAATACTTTTATTCCTAAATTTTTTATATCTTTAATTATATTTAAAGCCGTGTCATAAGAATTTATAAATATTCTCTCAGTTATCTCCAATTGTAAATATTTAGGTTCTAAATCAAACTCAAGTAAGATATCTTCTAAGTTACTTATAAAATCCTTATCATAAAATTGTCCTTGACTGATGTTAATTGATAGAGGGATAGGTTGAAGACCTTTCTGTTTCCATATCATATTTTGCCTACATGACTCCCTTATTACCCAGTTGCCAAGTTCAATTCCAAAATTATTTTCTTCAACAATTTTAATAAATTTATCTGGCTTTATTATCCCTTCTATCTCATGCTTCCATCTTATCAGCACTTCTGCTGACTGTATACTATTATCATCTATATTAAACTGAGGTTGAAAATATAATAAAAATTGCTTCATATATAGAGCTTTCTTCAAATCCATTGCTAAAAGCTTTTCTATAATTAAATTATTCTGCTTATCAAATACTTTGTAACAACTTCCGCCTTCTACTTTCGCTTGCTCTAAAGCTATCTCTGCTTGTTGCATAACCTCCTGAGGTGGGCTTGTATAATCAGAATATAAACTTATTCCAATACTTAATGTAATACAGACCTCTTGTCCATATACAATTAGTGGTTCTTTAACCCTATTTAGTAATTTTTCTGACATTGAAATAATATTATTTATATCTTTTTTTTCACTATTTATATGTATATACTTGTCTCCACAAAATCTAAAAATAGAGCCGTTAGTTGAATATATTTCTTTTATAATACTCATCATTTTATCCAATACTAAGTTACCAAAATCATATCCATATATCATATTTATAGCTTTAAAGTCTTCTATATCAAATATCACAAGTATTATAGAACCATTTCTTTTTATATTCTCATCTATAATCAAGTTCATTTCCTTAAAAGAATAACTTAAATTATAAAAATTAGGTTTGAAAACTTTTTTCTCAAAATTAGAATTCAATTAATCTCCCTCCTCATTTGACTTATATGTAACAATACTTTATATTACTATTACAAAATAAATATTTTGTCTAAAAAATCATTATTATCCTTCCTTAATAATCCATATTTCATGTTATTATCCTTTTTTTATTGTGATATTTTTAATCTTTTATTAATTTTCACATTTTTTATAAAATTATATTAAATTTTCTCATAAAAAATTGGTTATTAAGTAATATTATGTTATAATATTTTGGTCAAAATATTTATTTTGTATAATATTTTGCGTTGGAGGGATTATGATGAGAAATCAAAGTTCTAAAATTAAATACTTTACACAAAATGAGATGAAACGCATATTTTTTACAATTGAAAGCTTATCAACAACACATTCATTGAGAGATTTGGCCATTTTTAGAGTAGCTTATAGATGTGGTTTAAGAGCATCAGAAATTGCATTAATAAAAAGAGAAGATTACAATTCAAACAAAGGCGAAATCTATTGCCAAAGACTAAAAGGAAGTAAGAATAATACTATTAGACTTGATACAAAAACAAAAGATATTTTAGATAGACATATAGAGTGTGCAAATATAATCTTGGACTCTGAAGCAATCTTTAAAAGCCAAGAGAATAATCCAATTTCTAGACAAACCTTAGACTACTTAATAAAAAAGTATTGTTTATTGGCTGATGTAGAAGATAAAAGTAAGCATCACTTTCATTCAATAAAACATACTACTGCTGTTCATTTAGCAGAATCAGATATGGATATAAAGGAACTACAATGGTGGCTAGGTCATAAAGTAGTTTCTAACACTGAAATATATTTTCAATTTACTACAAGGCAACAAGAGAGAATGTACAATAAATTAGACGAAAGAAGCGAAATGGTTTAATTTTATAAGAGCTTGTTTTCTTATATTACCGAAAAACAAGCTCTTATGTTTTACAAGACCGAAATATGTATTGCTTAATCCTAAATATTTACTTACACATATTTGTTGCAAAGACAATATCTATATCCTTACATATATTACTATCTATAAACCCATTCTTACACATATCCTTTAATATATTCATTGCTTCTGTATGGCTTAATGATTTTCTATAAGGTCTTTCCTCAGTAAGCGCCTGATATATATCAAGGCATCCCATTAGTCTTGAGTTGAAATCTAATTGTTTATGACCTTTTCCAAAAGGATACCCTAATCCATTAAGCTTTTCATGATGATTAGCTGCCCATTCTGCAATGTCTTCAAAACCCGTTATTTGTTCCAGAGCAACTCTAGTATAGTAAGTATGTTCTTTTATAACTGAAAATTCTTCCTCACTTAATGCACCAGTACTATCCAATATATCATTCGGAACAGCTAGCTTACCTAAGTCATGTAAATCGGCTGCTATTATCAATTTAAATCTTTCTTCATCACTGTAATCATAAAATCGAGCCATAACATCAACTTTTTCAGACAACTCTTTAGAGTGTCGTTGAGTATATTGTGATTTAGAGTCAATTATTCTTGAAAGCACCTGAGTTATAGATCGTATCTGTTCAAAAGAAATATCAACCGAATATTTAGGTTGTACCTTTTGTAAAGCTACTGCTATAAAATTATCTTTTAAGTCAATCCAGAAGCTAGTATGACTAGCTACCTTCATAAAAGCCTCCACCAATTTCGATGAATAATGTGTATTTTCTTTACTTTTTATAAATTCATGTATTTTTTTTCTGATTTGAAAATCACTAGTTCTCAAATCAAAATTTAATTCTATCTCGTCTGCCATTGAAATTATTTGAGACATCTTAGGTATAGCTTCGCCTTTAATATTAAAGTAACCTGTTCCATCATATCTTTCATGATGATATTTAATGACATTTGTAACATCAGTAAGGAAAGGATACATGCTTATACTTTTCTCACCAATACTACAATGAGCCACTGTATCTTCAGCATTTTTAAGGCTATACTCGTTTTCTGTATTAAGCTTTTTAACTAATCCTCTTTCTACTGCACCAATATCATGAAGCATGCCTAAAGCTACTATATCATGAAGTTCTTTAAAACTTAATCCAAGCTCTTTGGCTATTTTTAATGATATGTACGCAGTTCTCTTTCCGTGATTGGAGGTAACTCCCGATAAGTCCATTTCTATAAAATCTAGTGCAAAAGATACTGCTGTTAGAAATTCATTCATATAAAATAGCATTTACTCTATTTCCCCTTTGTCCAATTATTTTCCTAAACTATCCTTTAAATTATTATTCAAGTGTTTAAAAGCCTGTACTTATTATTTATTGTTATATATTAATCTTATTTTATAAATCAATTACTTTTTATTTTATATATCGATGATACCATTAATCAATTTCATCTACTATTTTAATACAAATAGATTCTTAAAGCAAAAAAAGGAATCGTTTCCGATTCCTTTTTTTAATATAAAAGCTTATTAAGATAATACCCCTAACCAGTATCCTATGATACCTACTGCAAATAATCCGAAGATTATCCAGATAGCACTAACCTTCTTTTTTAACAATCTCATACATAGGAATGTTAATAGAAGTGGAACTAGACCAGGCATTAATGAGTTTAATATATCTTGAACTGTAGTAACAACTTCTTTACCTTGTTGGTTTGTAATCGTTGAAACCACTAGAGGTATATTAACAGTTGTCCATCTTGAAACTAGAGCACCCATTACGAATAATCCAAGTATTGAAGCACCTTCTGTTAGCTTTTGAAGTCTGTTTCCAGCCATATCTTTTACAACGTCAAGACCTTTTTTGTATCCATATTCAACACCAAACCATCTTATAGCAAGACGTACTGCATTGAATAATACGAAGAATAGTATTGGACCAGCTATACTTCCAGTTAAAGCTATTGAAGCACCAAGAGCAGCAACTACTGGTCTTAATGTTCCCCAGAATATTGGGTCGCCAACACCTGCTAAAGGTCCCATAAGACCTATCTTTATACCATTTATAGCACCGTCATCAATAGGAGCTCCGTTAGCTCTTTCTTCTTCCATCGCTGCAGTAACACCAAGAATTGGAGCTGTAACGAATGGTTGAGTATTAAAGAACTCAAGATGTCTCTTCATTGCTAGTTTTCTTTCTTCTCCTTCGTACAGTCTCTTTATAACTGGTACCATTGAGAAGCAATATCCTAAAGCTTGCATTCTTTCAAAGTTCCATGATGCTTGGTGGAAGTTTGAACGAATAAACACGCTAGTTAAATCACTCTTAGTTAATTTCTTTTGGTTATTGTTAGCCATGATAATACCTCCTTCTACTAATCATCTAATTCGTCATCTGCATCACTGTTGCCTGATGGGCCTACAGCTACAGCTGACTTATTATACTTAGGGCTTAATTGTATATAAACTACTGCTAAAACTGTTCCTACTACACCAAATCCTACTAGGTTTAATGTTGAGAACGCTGCTACAACGAAACCTAAGAAGAAGAAAGGCATTAAGTATTTTGCTTCCATCATGTTGATAACCATTGCATATCCAACTACAACGATAAATCCACCAGCTACTTGTAATCCACGAGTTATAACTTCTGGTATTGCTCCTAACATATTTTGAACTGCATCAGTTCCAACGAACATTGATACTAATAATGCTGGTATTGCAACACGTAGACCTTGAATTGCTAAACCACCTAAGTGCATAAAATCTATACCTCTTAAGTTACCTTCTCTAGCATATTGGTCAGCTTTATGTTGTAATGCAACTGATAATGTTCTTGCGAAAATTGTAAGAACTTGTCCTGCTGCAGCTATTGGAATAGCAACTGCTATACCTGTACCTATGCTTTGTTTTCCACCTATAACTAATATTGTTGATACAATACTTGCAAGGGCTGCATCTGGTGCCATAGCTGCTCCTATGTTCATCCAGCCAAGAGCCATCATTTCAAGAGTACCACCTATTATAATACCTGTTTTTAAGTCTCCAAGAATAAGTCCGATTAGTGTACATGCAACTAATGGTCTGTGAGTTTGGAATTCATCCAATACACTACCCATACCAGAAATACATGCAACAATAAATATTAATACGATTTGCAATGCATTGATAGTCATTTTTTGCTTCCTCCTTAAAAATAAATTTTTTATTAAAAAATTATTTAATAAACGATTTCATAAAAACTAGGCAAAAATAATATTTTGGATTGATGACAAAAATTAAATTTTTGTCATCAAATCAACTTTAGAATCAGTAACTACTTTTCTTATTTCTAGTTCAATTCCCTTTGCATTAAGAGCTTTAAATGCATCTATATCCTTTTGATCTACTGAAACAGCACTAGTTACTTGTTTCTTTCCTTCTCTAAATGCCATTCCACCTATGTTAACACTCTTTATATCTACTCCACCCTCTACCATTCTTAATACATCTGTAGGGTTTGTGAATAAGAATAATACTCTTACTCCTTCATATTTAGGGTTTTGATAAACTCTTATAGCCTTGTCTACATCTACAACACTTGCTTTAACCCCTGGAGGCGCAACTTGTGTTAAAAGAGTTTTTCTTATTGGATCTGCTGCAACTTCATCATTGCAAACTATGATTCTTTCACATCTAGTTTCCTTTGACCAAATTGTAGCTACCTGTCCATGGATTAATCTGTCATCAATTCTTGCTAAAACTATATTCATTTTATAAATCCTCCTCATCATTTTGAGTTAATGTTTCTTTTAATGATTTTATACTGCTTATACCAGCTTCTTTTGCTACATTTAAAACCTCTTTAACAGTTGAACCTTCTCTAGCTCCGAATGTTTCAAGAAGCATTGGTATACTAACACCAGTTATTACATCCATATCTTCATTCTCTATAGCTATTCTGCTTGCCGCATTAAATGGACTTCCACCAAATAAATCTACTAAGAAAAGTACTCCTTCTTCGCAGTTTAATTCTGATATTTTTTCCTTATATCTCATCAGAAGGTCATCTGTATTTTCGCCTGGTTCGAATGTTACTGCTGCTACATTTTCTTGTTTTCCATATATCATCTCTGCTGACTTTAACAGCTCTTCTGAAGATTTTCCATGAGTTCCTATAACTAGAGCTACCATTGTTTTATCCCCTCCGAAATTTTTGTTACTCATCTTTCACACTATTATACATAGCAATTACCGTGCCAAAAATGTGTATCAAAATATTTTTTATACAAAAATATAGTATTTAAGCCAAAAATATTATAAAAAACTTTATGAAATCTTTTTCATCGATACACTTTTAATCCCTTTTAATACTCTAAAATTATCAATATCAACTTTTTGATACTTTTCTTAATGCATTATTGAAGCATTTCAACGATATAGTAAATCTCATCATCAGATAATTCTATATTCAATGAGTTTTTTACCACATTATTGCAATTTTTCAACGCATTAATTACATTTTCATCCAATTCATCTATATTATCTCTGAATATTAATCCATCGTTAACTACCATTCTTTCCAATGCACAGCCCACATGAACAACTATTTTGATACACATAGAATTATCAAATTTTTGATTTAAATTTGCTTCTAATACTCTTAAAAAATTCATTAATACACTAATAACCTTAAAAGGATTTAAAAAAGTTAGAAATTGTTTTAAACTATCAAGACATAAATCTTTTACAACGATATTAGTATCCTTTGGCTTAACTTGTATATGATGCTGTTGTACTATACCAGTCAACATCTGCTCTCCACTGCCACCAATCAAATCTTCTAGTGATATGAAAGGTGCACTAATATTAGGATTCATTATTCCAACTGATGCCATAATATTAAACTTATTTTTTATAGAATCTATCCGTTTATCTAATTCTTTAACTCCAACTGGTATTATTTCTATTTCTTTATCAGTTAAGTTAGTTATAATATCACTCACTAACTCTTTAAGTTTCTCTGCTGTTCCTACACCAGTCGAACATATGGTTATAATAGCCTTATTTTTATCGTTTTTAGCCTCACTTTCGATTATCAATCCACCGTATCCTCTAAAATCTCTTAAGGATTCATATATAGTTTCCAAATCCATATCAAAGATATTAGCTTTTCTTACAGCCTCTAATACTAAAGGAGTAGATACCATATCTATTGTCTTAATCTTTACTCCAGTTTTCTCTGTTATAATAGGGCCAAAGTTAGCTAAAGATCCCATATCTACTAAAAGTAATACACCTTTGCCCATATCTATTTCTTTTACTTTACTTATCATATCGTCTAATATCTTTTTAGGACTCACTTCCAATGGCATATCAATGGCATCAACCACACCTTCACCTAAAAGTTTCTTAGCTACATTTACCATGCTACTTGCAGTATTGTTACCATGAGCCGCTACAATAACCGCTACATGCTCAGCTTTTTGTGCATCATTTATGGTACTGATAAGTAATGTAAGATATATTACTTCCATGTCAGGAACTATTATGTTATAACGCTGTTCAATTAGATTTTTAATCTCCATAGATATATTAAATTCTTCAGGATTATCTTTAATTATATCTTCTATATTTGTATATCTTAACGGAGTATTTCCTTCAACTCTTTTTAAGAACGCACTTAAGTGGAGACTTAAAGCATATAAAAATCTCTCATTCAATTTTTTACTTGTTTTCTTTTCTATAAGAATTTTAATTTCTTCAGCAAATTTTAGTATATCTTCATTTACTATCTTCAATATTTTTTCTCTATCAGATGCATTGTTTTTAAACTTATCATAAAAGCTTTTAATATGAATATTAATATCTGTGGTTATGAACTTCTTTATAAAGTCTTCATCTAGACCTTCATATTTTAGTACCGCTGCCTTATCTTCAATGATTTTGTATAGATTGAAAGGAGGCTCATATGCATCTTCTTCTATTAGGTTTACGTAGCCACCAGGCGTTACTACTATTTGAGACTCTATATATTTTGCCAATTCTTCTATTTCTTTTCTTTTTCCACTCAAACTAAATAAGCCACTTTTTATATCTGAAGGCAGTGATTTGAAATCGATATCAATAGAATCTTTATTATCTATACTATTTAAAAATCCTTTAGCACAAACGAGTTGTATATTAGACTTCATTTGTCCTATGTTACCATAAGAAGCACTACCTATTAATGCCTTTACAGCATCGGATTCGATTTTTATTTTTTTATTTACTCTATGTGCTTCATTTGATAGTAAAAACTTTAATATGTCTAGTTTATCTTTAACAGGTCTCTCTTCTAAGCTTGGTATATTTATTACTATAGGTATTCTTCTAACAAAAGTCTTAAGCAACGATGATCCCGGTTCTTCTGTTGTTGCCCCTATTATTAATACACTAGATTTTCTCTTTCTATCTGTATCACCCAATTTATTATAAGTTCCAGTATCCATAAAGTAGAAAATCATTTCTTGGCCTTCAGGTGGGAGTCTATGGATTTCATCTAAAAAAAGTATTCCTCCATTTGCCTTTTCAACCAAACCATCTTTTTCTACATCTGCTCCAGTAAACGCACCTTTTGCATGTCCAAAGATGTGTGATATTAATAATTGTGGATTATTATAGTAATCTGCACAGTTAAAAACAATAAATGGAGCTTCTTCACCAAGTCTTTGCGAGTATCTAGCATAGTTGTACATCATATTTGCGAATAAAGTTTTGCCTACCCCAGTTTGGCCAACAATTAAAGTATGTAGCCCATTTGGAGGATACAGCATAGCAGCTTTAGCTTGTTCAATTTGATTTTTAAGCCCAGATTCTGCACCAATTAAAAAATCAAACGGACTTTTAACTTTATCTTCTTCGAGTTCTCGACTATCTTCTTTTATTAACTCTTCAACGCTATTAACCTCTATAGGTCCTAACTCAAGCTTACATCCTATAATTCCTTCCATAGAAGCTTTATCAAGATATAAAACAGGTCGCCCTTTTACTTTTATTATTTTATCTTGTCTTAGAAGAGTATTGAGTTCCATACTAACGTTGTTCCTTAGAATATCTAATTTTTCAGATATCTCTATGGCACTGAATCCAATGTTTCTTTTTAAATCTTCCATTGTTAGTTTTTTTGTTTCAACAACCATGTAATTATATATCTTCTCAATTCTTTTCACCTTTATACCTCCTTTTATATAGGGTTCCAACTTCAACTATTAAGTTATACATGCCCGATAATTCACAGCGTCTACTATTATCAAACATTTATAACTTAAGTTTTTGTAATGTAACCCTTTACTTATACTTGTACAATAAAATAGCTAATTGAAAAAACTTTTTATAGATGAACCAACTTATATTTTCAAATTCTCCTCTCAGAATCCAGAGGAGCTTTGAAAATAGATTTCGGATTGAAGTGTTTCATCTGTAATTATCATTACATTATAAATACAGTAAACTGCACTGGAAACCTACTGTATTAATACTCATGATACTAATAACATGATACCCTTTGGAAAAATAAGTATCAATACTTTATATTTATATAATATTATTCGTTAAGTATCATAATTACTGATACTCTTCACATTGTTGATTTTAATACACTTCTACGAAGCTAAAATTCATCAAAATCTTATAAAACCCTAAAGAATAAAAAATAACAATACTCATGTTTAAAGAGTATTGCTAAAATATTTCTTAGTTATAAATTTAGTTATATATTATCTCTTATTGTTTTCTAAAATTTCAATACCATCTGATTCAGCTATTATAACCTTTGTAACTTTATCAACAAATAAAGAAGTTCCTACAACGCCAAATATCGAATTAAGTGTTTGATTTAATACAGATATATCATCTACATTTTCAAAAAAAGCATCTACTATTACATTTCCGTCATCACTTATTAAAAATCCATCCTTATTATTAGATGTTCTTATTTCTACCTTAGCGCCTATTTCTGATAAGCATTTTTTCACATAACTTAGTGATTCTGTTATAACTTCTAATGCTACTGGATGTTTAAACTCAAGCTTACTTACAACTTTTTCTCTATCAACAAGAAGTATATAATCTTTAGCCATTGATGCTATAAGCTTTTCTCTAGTATGAATCGCTCCGCCACTTTTAAGTGCATTTAAATCTGCATCAACTTGATCGCACCCGTCAAACGCAACATCTACTGAATCTACACAGTATGTAGGTAAAACTTCTAACCCATTCTTAACACATAGTAATTTAGTATTTAAAGAGGGTGTTACAACCTTTATCTTAAGTTCAGGCTTTTCACTAAGCATTCCTATTAGGTAAGCTATACTTCTTCCACCACCTAAACCTACAGTATCTCCATCTTTTATGAATTTCAATGCTTCTTGAGCAGACAGTTTTTTTAGCTCTTCTGTGTTCATAAATATACCTCTTTCTATTATTAAATTTCAATATTATAGTTAAAATTATACGGTATTATAATAACGATATATCATTTTAAATTAACCAATCAAAAACTAACTAATATGAATTTATTGAAATTTAATCCAGCTCTTTTTCTTATTGCTCTCTTCGGCTAATTCTATTATTTTTATAGTGTTTCTTGCTTGCTGTGGAGTTACGATAAGTTCTTCTTCACCTAATATAGCTTTATAAACATTTTTATAAAGTTCTCTATAATCTCCATGCTCGCTTTCAATCTTACCTACAATATGAATTCCATCTACATCTGTGTTTACAGTTCCCCACAATGCCTCTGGCTCAGCTCCCCAATTTTCTATATTATTAGGTTTTATTCCAGCTTTTAAATTTTCTTCTTGAACGTCCATGCCATACTTTACAAAAGACCCTTGTGTTCCTAATAGATTAAAATGAGGACCAACTTCCCTTACAAGCATGCCAGCTTTTAGTGTAACTTTTAGAGAATCATATTTAAGTATTACTTCAAAATTATCTATTGTCTTTCCGCCTTTTCTTTGAATTTCAAGATCAGCGAATATTTCCTTTGGAGTTCCGAATAATACCTGCGCTTGATCAATCAAGTGTGAACCTAAATCATAAAGAATACCTGACCCCGGTGCATCAGCTTCTCTCCAAGCATTTTCCTTAATGTAATTTCTGAATCTATCATAATGAGCCTCATATTCTACTAAGTCTCCTAAAAGCTTTTTATCAATAATTGATTTAACTGTTCTAAAGTCACTATCCCATCTTCTATTATGGTGAACCGTTAATATCTTTCCTGCTTTTTTAGAGATCTCAATTAATTTATCAGCTTCTTCAGAGGTAACAGTAAAAGGTTTTTCTACAAGTACATGTTTTCCTTTTTCTAAAGCCTTTTTAGCTAGCTCAAAATGAGCAATGTTAGGTACTGCCAAAACAATAAGTTCAATACTTTCATCTTCAAATATATCATCAATGTTTCCTGTTATTCTATCAGCGCTTATTCTCTGCTCCAATATGCTTATATTAGAAGGATTTTTTTCAAAGACCTTCTTTAACTTTAATCCTGGAATACTTGTTAGTACTGGTTCATGAAAAACCCTTCCAGCAACTCCAAACCCTATTAGCCCTACATTTATTTCCTTCATATTAAGCTCCTCCTTTTATACGATAATGGTTTCTATATTATTTTTTTGTAAGATAGCTAGCTTATTCTCTGATATTGCATTATCTGTTATAACAATCTTTACTTTAGATGTATCAACCACAGATGTTACTCCTACATTTTCAAATTTAGTAGAATCTGCTAGTACTATTATATTTTCAGCTCTATAACACATCTCTTTGCCAACCTCAGCTCTAAGGAAATCCCCGCAAGTAAAACCTAACTTTTCTGAAAATCCGTCTATTCCTATAAAGGCTTTATCTACCGCAATCATGCTTAAGCATAACTTAGCTAATGGTCCGACCATAGTTTCCGATTCTTCTTGCAATTCTCCACCCAGTAAAGTTACTTTTACATTCCTATTATTTTTCAACATTTCAGCTATATACAATGAATTTGTTATAATATGAATCCTATTTTTATTCGAAAGTTCTTTTGCTAAAACTGCATTTGTAGATCCTGCTTCTATGAGCACCGTCTCACCATCTTCTACTAATTTAGCTGCTTCTTTTGATATTTTAAGTTTATCTTCATATTTAAATATTATTCTCTGCTCTATGGAATCTGAAGTCATTTGAACCGCTCCACCATGAGTTCTTTTAAGAAGCCCCTCATTTTCTAAAACTGATAAGTCTTTTCTGATTGTGACTTCAGAAACTTTTAATTCTGATGATAACTCTTTTACCGTAACCGTGGGACTTTTAGAAATCAGCTCAAATATCTTTGTTTGCCTTTCGTTCAAAATCAAAACACCTTCTATTCTTAAAATATTTTTATACTATTAAAGTGCTATGTTGAAATTAATTATTCCCTTAAATGTAATATATCATTACTTTCAAATGAAATCAATATGATTTCATTCGAAATAAAATATTTCATTTTATTTTTTACTTTTGCAAAAAGCTTATTTTGATTAATGTTTATTTCATTTAAGCATAAGTTTATAAGTATGCTTTCAGATAAAGTTACTCAATTTGAAATCTATTTTTATAACTCACTAGGTTTATATATTTTACCCTGTTTTAAAAAACTTAGATTAAATAATTTTTAACACAAAAAAAAGGAAACAGCTCCTTTAAAGAAACTATTTCCTAATATAAAGTATTGAGATGCCACTATCTAAATAAAGCTACAAATACCAAAGTTATTGTACTTATAAGCTTAATCAAAACATGAAGTGATGGACCTGCAGTATCCTTAAATGGATCTCCAACAGTATCACCTACAACTCCAGCTTTATGTGCTTCAGAGCCCTTTCCACCCATGTTTCCAAGTTCAATATATTTCTTCGCATTATCCCAAGCTCCACCACTGTTGTTCAAGAATAATGCCATTACAACCCCTGCTATTGTACTTATCATTAAAAATCCTGCAGCTGCTTCTTTTCCTAAGAGCACACCTACTAATATAGGAACTGCTATTACAATAATACCAGGAACTATCATTTCTTTTAAAGCACCCTTTGTAACTATATCTACACAACTAGCATAGTCAGGTTTTGCTGTTCCTTCCATAATTCCAGGGATTTCTTTAAACTGTCTTCTTACTTCCACAATTATATACTGAGCAGCTCTTCCAACTGCTCTTATAGCTGTTGAACTAAATAAGAATACAAGCATAACACCTATAAAAGCTGCAATAAACACTTCTGGTTTTCCTATATCTACACTAAACCAAGAATCCAATGGCTTTCCTAATATCTTCTTAACTTCATCAAGATAAGCCGAGAATAAAAGGAAAGTTGCAAGTGCAGCAGATCCAACTGCATATCCTTTTGTTAATGCCTTAGTAGTGTTGCCACAAGCATCTAATCTATCAGTTATAGTTCTTACTTTTTCAGGTGCACCAGACATTTCTGCTATTCCACCTGCATTATCAGTGATAGGACCAAAAGTATCCATTGCTAATACGAATGCACAAGTTGAAAGCATTCCCATTGTAGCTATAGCAGTACCGTATAGTCCTGAATTAGCTATTCCCCCAAGAGCTGACTCCCCTAATTTATATGATACAAAAATTGCAACAGAAATAAGTAATACTGGTAAAGTGGTTGATTCCATACCTATAGAAATTCCAGTAATTATATTAGTAGCTGGTCCAGTTTCACAAGATTTTGCAATCTCTTGAACTGGTCTATGATCACAAGAAGTATAGTAGTTAGTCAAAACTACAAATGCATATCCTAGTGCTATACCAGTAACAGCACAACCATAAAGCAACCAATAATTTATTTCATTACCGTTAGGAAGAGTTCCTCCTAGCATGTACTTAACATTGAATATTAAAAGGATTAATACTATAATTGTAGTTATCCCATAACCTTTATTTAATTCAATCATAGGATCCTTACTTTCATCCTTAATATTTACAAAGAATATACCAACTATGGATGCTAAAATTCCTAATGCTCTTGCTACAAGCGGGAACAAGATTCCCTTAACTCCAAATACAGGATATAATGCAACACCAAGTATCATAGCACCTATATTTTCTGCAGCAGTAGATTCAAATAAATCTGCTCCCCTTCCTGCACAATCTCCAACATTATCACCAACCAAGTCAGCTATAACAGCTGGATTTCTTGGATCGTCTTCTGGTATACCAGCTTCAACTTTTCCAACTAAATCTGCTCCAACGTCAGCAGCTTTAGTATATATTCCACCGCCTAATTGAGCAAATAATGCTACAAGAGACGCACCAAAACCAAACCCAACAATTAATGATGGGGCTTCTTTTATTAGAACATCATCTCCAGATGCACCGCCAAATATTAAGAATAATGTTGATACTCCTAAAAGTGATAAAGATGTAACTGCAAGACCGGTTATAGTACCACCTCTAAAAGCTATTTGCAATGCTTTGTTTAAGCCTTTTCTAGCTCCTTCAGCAGTTCTTACATTACAGTTTACTGTCATGTACATTCCAATATATCCTGATATAGCTGAGCAGAACGCTCCTGTAACAAATGCGATTCCAGTATGCCATGCGATACTAAATGCATCTACGCCTTCTTTAGATTTGTTAGCAAAATAATCTGAACCTGTGATTATTATTAAAACAATTAATGCAATTATAGTTATGGTTCTATACTGTCTTTTTAAGAAAGCCATAGCTCCTTCTTTTATTGCTTCTGAAATTTCCTGCATCTTTTTATTACCCTTATCCTGCTTGAATATGTATTTTGCAAGATAAAGTATTACCAAAGCTGAAATCAAGACAACCCCATAAATTATGCCAAAATAAACTGTCACAAATAACATCTCCCTCATAATAGTATTATTAACTTATGATAGCGTACTAACATTACAATTATCCTAAGATGATTGTAACTCTTCATATGTTTATAATAGTAAGCATAAATTCATATGTTTGTACAACAAATACTTTTGATTAAAGAGATTTTTATTGAATTCAAGTGACTTTTAATACATATATAATGCGGTTATTAGATATACTATCAATAAAAACATTTAGCTTATTTCGTTGCAATATCACCTACTTTACATTAGTTTATATTAATTTTTTTATAACCTATAATCATTACTTGTCCTATATTAACAATATTCATATTACATATAAATTATTGTAATATTAATGACACGAACCTTATATTAATTAAAATATAAAGCGAAATCACTTCCACATTATATACCCTTTAGGATATTTTGGCAATTTTCAAAATATTCTAATATTCTTTAATTTAGGCCATAATAGTCAAAATCAGCCATTCTATATTAGTTAAAGGCTTATTTTTTTGAAAATGTTTACTTTTACAATATTTTACTTAGTTTTTGTATTATTGTTTCATAATTTTATTAGCTTCCCCTAGTATTCATGCCAACTTTGTATAAAATCACAAAAATAAAAAAGATCGCTGAAGTATCCTTCTTCAGCGATCTTTTTTTGCGCATCTACCTTTCCAAATGCATATGAGGAAAACTTGGCAGACTAATAAGTCTTATTTTTTTACTGTAGAGTATTATTTTCTAAAAGCAGCCATAACTATTTCATCATAGTATTTTCCTTCTTTAAATAACTCATCCTTAAGAACTCCTTCAACTATGAATCCACACTTCTCATAACTCTTTTGCGCTCTTTTGTTAAAAGAAAAAACAGCAAGCTTAACTTTGTTTATATTCATATTGTTAAATATAAAATCCAGAAGCACTTTCATAGCATCAGTACCATATCCCTTACCCAAGTAGTCCTTGTCTCCAATCATGATACCAACTGTAGCCGTACGAGCTAGCCAGTTTACCTTCTGAATACCACAGCCACCTATGTATTTCTTTGTTTGTATATCTTCAATTGCAAAGTTATATTCCCCTGTCTCTGTACTCTTTTGTGATTTTACCCATTCCTCTTCCTCCCATGAAGTCATAGGAAATGGTATTCCTGTTACTAATAATTTCTTAAGTTCACTATCATTTATCATTTCTACCGCTCTAGGTATATCTTCTTCTTTATAAGCTCTTAGGCATACCTTTTCTCCATAATACATAGCCCTTGTCCCCCTTTTATTTAAAGATATGATGACGAGAAAAGCCATTACTGACTAAATACGTATCACTTAGCCCCTATAGTTTTTAATTCAAATGTTAAAAATTAGTATATCATTTCCGAATTAAATTGTCATCTATTTACTATATATAGCTTGCCTAGTTCTACTCTACAAAATTTAATTGTTAATTGTATTAACTATTAATAAAATTTATTTGTTTTCTCCTCATAAGTACAGCTGAAACTAATCCAACGATAGTTACACAAAATATTGCATACAAATAATTATTAAATAAAATATTACTAGTGGTATATGCTTTTAATGAACTATCATTTACATAATCAATTATTTGTTTTATGGTGCCTTCTGTCCCAATACTCATTGGCGTAACATCTTGTACAAAATAAGAATCAGCTTTTGCATAATCGTTATTTTTTATTGAATTTACAACCTTTTCAACATCATTAGAATAAAGTTCTATATCCATATTTAGCACTTCAACTAATTTGTTTTCTTCTCCACCCATTGTTAACTTTTTATACTTTTCAAACTGCTTACTGTTCGAATCTAGCAGATTCTTTATATCCTCTTCTAAGTATCCATCATTCTCAATCTTATTCTTTTGATACACAAGCTTAAATAGATCGATTTTTATGTTAGAAAAGTTATCCTTTATATTACTTATAGTGTTTAAAGTTTCAAATTTGTCCTCAAATAAAACTTTCGAATTATTCTTTAGCATATACATTCCTCTAATACCTACGATATCAACTATTAATATAAACAACACCCCAAATATAAATGGTATTAATAATTGTTTTTCAGCTTTTGAGCTTTTAAGCTTCTTCATGTTGATTCCTCCAATTTTATGTATAAATTTATGTATTGATTTTAAGACAAAAACAGTTTATATTTTAACACATTTTACTTTATTAACCAGTTTATCAATATAATATAATTTTAATAATCTTCGCCCTGAATTACTCATATTACAATATTTCTTCATTTTTTTACTTCTTCACCTAATTTTTTCAGCACTTTATTTATAAACTAAGATATTTTCCTAACGAAATGTAGAATACAAAAAAACTCTTAAGTATTAATTCATACCTAAGAGTTTTTATATTCTAATCATAATTTTCTTCAATCAATATTTTCAGCATCTTTGATGGATTATTTAAAAAAGCTTTAGTTATATTATAGTGTTCCGTTTCATCATATCTAACTTCTTTAATACTATCACTTATTTCATAAATTATGGAATCAGGGTAGCTCATAAGAATAGGTGAATGAGTAGCTATAATAAACTGCGAATTCTTTTCTAAAAGAGTATGCATCCTTGCAATCATAGAAAGCTGTCTAGCTGGAGATAAAGCGGCTTCTGGTTCGTCCAATATATACAAACCACGCCCATTAAATCTATTCATAAAAACTGAAAAAAAGGACTCTCCATGTGATTGTTTATGAAGGGATTTACCTCCATAAGACATAAAAATACCTGGTGCATCTTTTTCTAATTCCTCTACATTTGTAGCTAGATTATAAAAACTCTCTGCCCTTAAAAAGAAACCATCTTGTGGTTTTTTTACCCCTTTTATTAGTTTAATGTTCTCATATAATTCTGAATGAGTATCACTAGTGGAGAAGTTAAAATTTATAGTTCCCCCTTCTGGATTAAAGCCGTACGCTGCAGCAATTGCTTCTAAAATTGTAGACTTCCCTGATCCATTCTCACCTACAAAAAAAGTTACTTTGGGATGAAAATCTAATCTATCTATGCTTCTCACAGCTTTTACACAGTATGGGTATTCTTCAAAAGAATCAATTCTATCCTTCTTTAATTCCATACTTCTTAGATACTGATTTATCTGTGATAAATTCATATATTATACTTAGCTATATTTTCATTTAAGCTAAGCTTCACTCCCTTCTATACATAATTATTAGGCAATGTTTAAGAATATTGTTGAAATTAATTTCAACACGTTGCTTTAACAGCACCATTTATTAAAATACCAAACTAACTTTTCTAGACCTTTACCTTCTACTACCTGTCTAGTAGATAGAATATCTTTATAAAAAATCATCTTCCAACTTAATTATTTCAACAATCCATGTTAAATTAACTATATGTTGATACTTAACCTTACAACCTAAAATTTCACTATACTTTTTTAACTTTTGAATATCACTATAATATTCATCCTCTATTTCTTCCCACAGATCAGGTCTTCCAGCTTGTATCAGGCTATCTCTCTTTTTTATCCTCTCACTATAGTTTTCAAACATTAAATCTCCTATGATTATTTTCCCATTTGCCTTTAAATATTTCAACATATAGTTTATTGCAATTTCTTTTTCTAAATCATTAAGATGATGAAAAGCATAGGTTGATGTAATAACTTCAAATTCATTCTCCTCAAAGGGCCTATCTAAGAAGTTTCCTAATCTTAATTTTAAATTAGGAAACTTCTCTTTTGCTTTTAAAAGCATCTCAATACTTTGATCCATACCTGTATAATCTATATTCTTATTAAGTTTGTTATATAAATTACAAGTACCACATCCTATATCTAAAATTTTACTTACTCTCTGTTCTTCAATCTTCTTTGCTATTATCTCTAATACATACTCATATTTTTCAAATAGATTAAGCTTATCATCTAAAATATCTTTTACTGACTTATCGTAGCTTTCAGCCCATCTATCAAATCCCCATTTATCTATCCAAGTCTTCCTATTTTTAAGATTGTTGTCCAAACATCTGTTTATATTGTTAAAATAGATATTTGAATTATCCTCTTCTGATACCAATGCATCATTTATGCTAGTGAGCAATGTATTCTTTATACTCTCTAATTCCCCCAGCCGTTTTTCAACTACCTTATATTGAACATTAAGTTCTCTCACCACTTTATTATCCAGAAACTTTTCTTCCAATATATATTTTACATTCTTTAGCGGAACTCCCAAATCTCTAAGTAATTTTGCTTGTTTTAGCTTATTTATATCCTCTTCATTATAATTTCGATAATCATTACTATCACGCTTTGCTACCACTATTCCATAATCCTCATATAATCTTAAGGTTTTAATGGATATATCCAATAATTTAGACACATTACCAGTATTCATAAAATCTCCCCTTAACAGAACCTAACTTTTGATAAATATTTTTTTAATAAAAAAGTTGCTGAAGTGACCTTTACATAAAAAATATAAACCCTGCCTAAAGGGCAAGGTCAATATCATTTTTGTATATTTTTTTGTTTATTTATATATTTATTAAATATATAAATAGTTAATAAACAGCTTAAACTTCCTAACACTATCCCACCCAATATATCTGAAGGATAATGCACATATAAATACAATCTAGAAAATGCTATCAATGCAGCAAGAAGATAAAATACCACCCTATATTTTCTAAAGCAATAAGACAGTATTCCAGCAGATGCAAATGAAGCTGTTGTATGACCCGATGGGAATGAATAAGATTTAGGTTTATTAATCAATAACTCCACTCCAGGAACATGAGTAAACGGTCTTGCGCGCTGAACTATATTTTTTATTATGATTTCTCCAAATAGTGCACCAAGCAGTATAGCCATCAGCAGCATAAAGCCTGATTTTCTATATTTTTTGCTACTAATTAGACCCAAGGCTATTGCTATCCATATGATGCCCCCATCCCCTAGATCAGTCAAAGCGATCATTATCTTATTTAACCAAGCTGAGTGAAGGTTATTATTTATGAAATCTAAGATTGAATTATCTATACTATATATTGCTGAAATCATCCTATCACCTACTTTATAACTTCTATTCTTAATCAATCCTAATTATATATACTTTAACTTAATATAGCCTTAAATATCTCTTTGTATCTATCTATACTTAACGCTCATACATAATTTAAATATAATGTTGCCAAATACGTATTAACGCATGTTTCAAAGACGTAATTATGTACTATAATATCACACATTTCAAGTTTTTTATCTTAATTTTTTATAAATTATCCATAATCAGGTTCTCGGGGATAGTTATTTATTCCTAGGAGATCCTAATCCGGATATTGAAACAAAAGTATTCGCTACACAATAATATAAATCAATAAAAGAATCAATTTCCAATTAAATTGTACTTTTTATAAGATTAGAGTATTGCATATGGTATGATAAATACTATAATAGATATAATAAAATTTAAAATATGGATATTATTATAAGGTAAGCTTGCATTTTAACCATTTCATTAAATAAGGAGGAACGAATGGTCAATTATTCAGACGATAGAAAATTACATCTAATGATACTAAATAAAAATTATATTGAAGCTTTAGACTTGCAAGAAATAGATAAGATGTTAAATGTTTTTAAACGAACTGGGATTAAAAAGTATAAAAACAATATAGTTTTTCAAATTGACGGCTACAATGATGATCCAAGAGAAATATTTGAAATTCCCGAAATTAAAGCTTTTTTCAAAAAAGTTTTTGATAAATATCCTTATATGTTATATTTCTTAAGTAACATAAATTCAAATGATGCATGGGTGCTAGCTTGCTTATGCAATAAACATCAAACCTGTAGCATAGTTGGAAAAAGAAATATCGATTTGAAGATGCAATTTGATAACAATGTATTATCTCAGATACTAAATCAAACCGTAGCATATATGATGCAAATACGCGAGAGCTCAAAAAGCATTTTGAAATTGAGAGTAAGACTTGCTTCTATGTTGTTATAAAATTAAATAATAACTATTTACAATACAAAATATATTGATAGTCCTAGATATTTATTAATAATAAGATTTGAGTGGCTATCGAAAAACGAGTATTGGTTAGTTTAATATGAATAAAGCCATGCATAATGAAGGAATTACCTACATATTTATGCATGGCTTTCGTATTATTTAGGACTTTTATACATTATGTAACAGCCCTTTTTATTCTTTAGAGGATTTTATAACTCAATTATTTAAACTCTTCTACTAGCTTTTCAAAAGCTTGAATTGAGTTTTCTATCATATCAAACTTAACACAATAGGACATTCTGAAATATCCTGGGCATCCGAAGCCGCTTCCTGGTACAAGAAGTAAATTATATTTCATAGCTCTTTTCACAAACTCTACATCATCTTCAATTAATGCTTTAGGGAACAGATAAAAAGCTCCTTGTGGTTTTACACATTCAAACCCTAGTGAAGTGATCTTTTCATAAAGAAAATCTCTTCTTTTTTCATATTCGCCTATATCAACCTTTGCTTTTAATGAATCAGCTATAACCTTTTGGAATAAAGCAGGAGCATTCACAAAACCTAGGGTTCTATTACAAAAACTTAGTGCTCCCATTAGTAAATCTATCTGTTCTATCCTGCTGCTAGCTGCTATATATCCTATTCTCTCTCCTGCAAGCCCTAAGGATTTACTAAAAGAATTTACTATTATAGCATTCTTAAATATGGATAATAGACTTGGGATTTTTATATTTTCATAAACTATTTCTTTGTAAGGTTCATCTGAAATCACAAATATATTTATTCCATATTCCTTTTCTTTTGCATCTATTATCGATGCAATTTTATTAAGAGTTGCTTCACTGTAAACTACCCCAGTTGGATTATTTGGATTATTTATAATAATAGCCTTTGTTCTGTTGTTTATGCTTTTCTCAAAGGCTTCAATATTAGGTTCAAAGGTCTTAGTATCAGGTGGCACTACTACAGTTTTTCCGCCATTATTATCAGCATAAAAATTGTACTCAACAAAATATGGAGCGAAGACAATAACTTCTTCTTCTGGATTTAATATAGACTTCAATACAACATTCAATCCTCCAGCTGCCCCTACAGTCATTACAATATTATTATAGGAAAGCTCAACTCCACTTTCTTCTTGTAAAAGTTTAGCTACCTTCTCTCTTACATCTACATAACCTGCATTACTCATATATCTATGGATTCCTTTTTCATCCCCTAGAATATGTTTTTTTAGTGACTCTGTAACTTCCTTAGGTGGTTCTGCATAAGGATTACCTATACTATAATCATAAACTTTATCTGCCCCATGAATTTTAGCTAGTCTTTCTCCTTCTTCAAACATCAATCTTATCCAAGATGAATTACTTAAATTAGTTATTACTTTTTTTGAAAACACTAAAATGCCCCCTTTTCTTACTGTATCAAATTACTTTTAACATCTATTATACTACTTTATACTTGGATTTTATAGGTAACGTACCCTAAAAGCATAAAAAGGTTTAATCAAGTTGCTGAGCTACATTATGATCTAAAGTAAAACTTTTCATAAATATAAAAAAGAGGGATCACATCCCTCTTTCTTCACCCTCTATAAATTTCTATCTATAATTATTTACCCTCTAAATGAACATAATTGAAAGTTTTTTATAATTAAAACACTGGTATAGATGAACCCTTTGTTGTTTCTTCTATAACTTTCTTAGTTTCGTCAGTTTGGTATACTTCTACAAGCTTCTTTAGTAGTGCACTATCCTTATCCTTTGTTCTTACAGCTATAAGATTAAAGTAATTTTTTGAACTCTCTTTCTTAGTATCCTCTATATAAATAGCATCCTTTAATGGAGCATAACCTGCATCAACAGCTACTCCATTATTTATAACAGCTATATCAACATCTTCAATAGATCTTGGAATTTGCGTTGCAACTAGTTCTGTTATATTAAGCTTTTTAGTATTCTCAACAATATCCTTCAATGTTGGCTTAATCCCTGTACCATCTTTAAGCTTAATTAGACCTGCATCCTGTAATAATAAAAGTGCTCTTCCTTCATTAGTGGCGTCGTTAGGAATTGCTACCTTTGCTCCATCCTTCAAAGTTTTTATATCCTTAATTTTCTTTGAATATATCCCCATTGGAGCTAAGACAGTATAACCTATAGAAGTTAAATCTAAGTTATGATCCTTTTTGAATTGATCAAAATAAGCTATAGTTTGAAATGCATTTGCATCAATATCTCCATCGTTAAGAGCTTGATTAGGTCTTACGTAGTCACTAAAGGTTACGATCTCTAACTGTATATTTTCTTTTGCTAACCTCTCCTTCACATTGTCCCATACTCTGTGATCATCTCCTGTAACCCCAAGTTTTATAACTTCTTTCTTTTTTTCTGCTGAAGCTGATTTCGCTCCACAGCCTGCTAATGCTGTTGCTCCAATTGTTAATGCTAATGCTATTGCCCCTAATCTTTTTATATTCATAATAAAATGCCCCCTATTTCTATATTTCTATATTTCTATTCATTGAATCTCTTTATCTTTATATATTAATGCTTTAATCTGCTTAATAAAAACTCCCCAAGACTCTGTATTCCATTAACTAAAACTAAAAGAATTATTATCGTTGCTACCATGATATCAGTTTTGAAATATTGATACCCATACCTTATAGCAAAATCTCCAAGACCTCCCCCTCCAACAGTTCCAGCCACTGCTGAAAAACCTATTAAGCTTACAGTAGTTATTGTGAGTGCATAAACTATTCCTGGCAGTCCTTCTTTTAGAAAAATTCTATATATTATCTCAAAAGCACTTGAGCCCATAGCTTGTGCAGCTTCTATTACTCCACTATCAATATCTAAAAGCGCTGATTCTATCTGTCTTGCTACAAAAGGTACAGACCCTAAAACTAGCGGAACTATCGCTCCTTTAAGACCAATTGTTGTTCCGACAATAAACCGTGTTAATGGTATAATAGCTGCCAAAAGTATTACAAAAGGTATAGACCTAAATATATTTATTATTTTTCCTAAAAGACTGCATACAACTTTATTTTCAAGTATATTTCCTGGCCTTGTCACTACAAGAGTAACTCCTATAGGAAGTCCTATTGCTGTGGATATGCTTCCTGCGATAAGAACCATAAACAAAGTTTCCCCTAGAGCCTTTATCATATCTGGAAATAATTCTATTACATTAGGCATAAGATTCTGTAAGACTTGAAGCATCTCGTATCACCTCCACATGTACATTTTTCTCACCTAAATATTCAAAGGCTGATCTAATACCTTCTCTTGCACCATTTAGTTTTACAATCAAATTTCCTATTGGAACTTGCTGAATGATCTCTATATTTCCAAAAAGTATACTTGCATCTACCTTAAACTTTCTAGAAAGTTTTGATATGAAGGCCTGACCTGTATTCTGTCCTACAAAAGATATCTTAGCTATGATTTCTTCCTCTGTAAGCTCCCCAATAAAAGAGTTGCTATTTAAAAGTTCATAGATCTTATCATATTTAAAAATTGTTGAGACAAAATTTTTCGTCATATTTGCCTTTGGTTCAGAGAAGATCTGCACTAAACTTCCCTCTTCAACCACTTCTCCTTTATCCATTACTGCTACCTCATCACATATTTCCTTAACTACTTCCATCTGATGAGTTATTAAGACTATAGTAAGTCCTAATTTTTCATTTATTTCTTTTAACAGACCAAGTATTGAGTGGGTTGTTTCAGGATCAAGAGCTGAAGTAGCCTCATCACATAAAAGTACCTGTGGATCATTTGCAAGAGCTCTCGCTATTGCCACTCTTTGTTTTTGACCTCCACTTAGCTGTGAGGGATACGCTTTTACCTTATCGCTCAAACCAACTAGATTAAGTAAACTTTCAGCCTTTTCTTTTATCAGCTCCTTACTTAATCCCTTTCCTTTCAATGGATATGCGACATTTTCAAAAACATTTCTACTTCTCATAAGGTTGAAGTGTTGAAATATCATACCTATCTTTTCTCTGCTTTTCCTAAGCTCTTTTGGTGATAGTTTAGTTAACTCCTTGTCATTAACAATAACTTCACCACTGGTAGGGTTTTCAAGTAAATTTATACATCTAATCAAAGTACTCTTTCCTGCTCCGCTATAACCTATTATCCCAACAATCTTGCCAGGTTCAACATGCAGGTTTACATTCTTTACAGCTTCTACTTTGCCATCTTTGGAGTGATAAGTCTTTGATACATTCTTTAACCAGATCATTTTATTTTCCCCCTTTACTAAAAAAGTCGATAAAAAAGTCCTCTTTCTAACAAGGAAAGAGGACTTGATAAATAACCCACATATGGGTAACTCACAAGTATCATCTTTCCTTATCTTTCAGACATATAAGTCTGCAGGAATTAGCACCTTGCGAGCAAATGAACACACGCCGGTTGCTGAAACTTCATCGGGCCAGTCCCTCAGTTTCTCTAGATAAGGATCATATTATTTTTTTATAACTTCGGCTTGAAACCAATTATAGTTATGTTTTTTTTAACTGTCAATACCAAATTTTAGATATTATTATAAAAAAACTACCTTTAGTTTTATCCTAAAAACTTTAAATAAATATATAATATATATTTATTTATACTTCAAAAATCTTTCAAAAAAATTTTATTTCAATCATGTTTAAACCTCAATTTATACTAATAAATTTCTGCATACAGCACTCTAATTTAGTCATTAGTAATAAAAATAGAATTTACTTTAAACTATACCAATTTAGATATCCTATCTCTATATTCATATGTTAAAAAGAACTGCTTAATTCGTGAAATTAATTTTTTCTTAGTAATTCAATAAGTTTAATAATATATCTTGACATGGAAAATTTTTGCGTCTATAATTCTACTTAAATCAAACTTGTCATGCATGATAAAGTTGAATTTAAACAAAATATACAAATCAATATTGATTAAACAGTAAATACCTTATCAAGAGAGACGGAGGGAATGGCCCTAAGATGTCTCAGCAACCAACATGTTTCATTTGCATGCACGGTGCTAAATCCAACAGGAGTTTTATTTCTGAAAGATGGGGAAGAAATTACTTTAAAATATAGGCCTTTATAGGCATGCATTTTAAATCTTCTTCCACTTAAGGATGAAGATTTTTTTACTGTATAGTAAAGTATAAAATTTAAACGCTAGCTAAACCTAATTATTTCAACTGCTTTAATATCTTCATAAATCATACAGTAAAAAAGCAAAATTTATTCGCCTGCCAGATTTTCCTCATATATATTCGGAAAGGCAGATGCGTAAAAAAACTCACTGAAGAAGATCGCTTCAGCGACTTTTTTATTTTATAAAAGGGGGAAATTAAATTGAGTAATAAGTTAAATTTATTAGAATTAAAAGTTATAGATGAAATAGAAAAAAGTAAAAATAAATATATAGACATAAGTCATAGTATCCACGATAAGCCTGAGCTTGGAAACAAAGAATTTTTTGCTTCTGCTTTACTTTCTGATACTTTGGCTAAAGAAGGTTTTAATATCGAGACAGGTGTTGCAGGCCATGAAACAGCTTTTATAGCTAAAAAAAGATCCAACAAGAATGGTCCAACTATTGCTTTTTTAGCTGAATACGATGCACTTCCTGGTCTAGGTCATGCTTGTGGCCATAATATAATTGGTACTCTAAGTACAGCATCTGCAATAGCATTATCAAAAGTTTTAGATGAAATTGGAGGAGAAATAAGAGTTTTTGGAACCCCTGCCGAGGAAGGTGGAGAAAATGGAAGCGCTAAAGGTAGTTTTGTAAATCACGGGCTACTAGCAGATGTAGATGCTAGTTTAATAATCCATCCAGGCAATAAAAACTACCCAACTGGTCCTTCTCTTGCTGTTGATCCACTGGATTTCGAGTTTATAGGCAAGCCTGCTCATGCGGCAGCTTCTCCACATGAAGGTATAAATGCTCTAGATGCTGTAATAGCACTTTTTAATGGAATAAATGCATTAAGACAGCATGTTACACCTGATGTACGAATTCACGGAATAATAACTCACGGAGGAGATGCTCCTAATATAATTCCTGAATATGCTAAAGCTAGATTCTTTATACGTGCCACAACAAGAAAAACTTGCGATGAAGTGACTGAAAAAATTAAGAATATAGCACACGGTGCCGCTTTAGCTACAGGAGCTAAAGTCAATATAATTGCTTTTCAAAATAAAATTGATAATATCCTCATCAATAAAACCTTTGATGAGTTATTTATAAAGAAAGCTGCTCTACTTGGATTACAAATATCAACTGAACAAACCAAAGGTTTTGGCTCCACAGATGTCGGAAACATAAGCCATGTTGTCCCAACCATACATCCTCATGTAAAAATAGGACCTGAAACTTTAGTTGGCCATACTGTAGATTTTAGAGAAGCTGCTGTATCCGAAGAAGGCGATTACGGTCTTATAGTAGGTGCTAAAATTTTAGCCATTACCGCACTTTCCTTATTTACTAATGAAGAAAACTTAAAGGCTATTAAAGAAGACTTTCTAAGAAATAAGGAAATTTAATATAAAAATAAGATGAAATGATTGTTGAAATATTTTAACTTATAGAGTTGACCCCTCCATATTTAAACATTCTGTCATCATTTCATCTTTTTTATTTTCTATAAGCTTTTCTCAGCAACAATAGTGAAAGTTTTAGGAATTCCCTTATCAAAAGTTTCTGAAGATAAATTAGGTTCTTCTTCTAAACTTTTAATAATTAGACCTGAAGTAGCAACACTTGTAACTATCTCACCAAGGGTCCATCTACGAAGGAATACCTTTTTAGGTTCATCATTCTCTGAATATTTATGATAAGATACATCCTTTTCTTCTAAAGAAGTATCAAAATAATCACCAGTTACCTTGTGCTTTCGTACCTTTGCAGTAGAGCCTCTAGAACTTATGAGCTTAGTAGATATAGGATGAAAGTCTCTTATTAAAGCAATACCTTTTTTATTAAGAAGCTCATATATTACCTTCATAAATGGAGCTAAATCTGTGAAATAATGTAGTATCCCCATCTCAGCAAATACAATATCATAATTAGCTAACAATTGTTCCATTGGCAGCTTTAATACATCAGATACTATATATTCTATTTGTACTCCTGCTGCCTCTGCAAGATCCAAAGCATATCTCTTATTACCTTCCGAGAAATCAACTACAGTAACTTGTGCCCCAAGTAAAGCTAATGCAACAGCCTTATTACCATTAGACCCCATCAGGTTCATTATCTTCTTTCCTTTTACATCCCCAAACTTATCATTAAGTATAGAAAGTAACCCTTCAGGATTTTTACTTATTCTCTCTGCAGCTTCTTCTGGTGTTCCAAACCTATTCACCCATGCATTGTAGGTTTCTTTATTCCATATCTCTTCATTACTATCTATAACAACCTTGTTTTCACTATCCAAGTTATTAAAATTCATTACTTCTGGTGTATCTAATTTTTCTTCCAATTTGAAATCCTCCAAATTCTTTAAACCAATAATTTTCATATCAGATTATACCATCTATTCTGCTTATTTACTAAGAATTTATTATACTTAATACAATAATTCTTAGTGATTTCAAAAGAACTCTAAGCATTATTACAGTTTTATTTCCATGATAAATTGAATTCACCCTTGGTTTTCTCTCCTACAACTTGTATATGGCAGGTACCTTTTTCTTTTGCTGTATATTTAAATACACCACTGTTATCTTCAAGTAGGTTCTTTATTTCTTTATCTTCTTCGTTGAAAAAGATAATTTTCAAGCTTCCTTCTTTTACAGCAGATGAATAATTAATAGTCAACTCCTCATCAGCTTTAACTTTTATTCTCTTATTTACAGAACCATTAAAATAGTTATAGCTCTTATTCCATGAACTGAGGGTTGAGGTTTCAAAAGCCCCTCTTTCACTAAAACTATCCGTATAAAACTTACCATTAAATGTACCTTTTATAAGTACAGTAATTGCTAATGCCACTACCATTATCACTACAATAAATATTATCCATATATGCTTATACTTTTTAAATATCTCCATATCAATTTCCTCCTAAACATTAAAATTAATTATCTTGGTACTTATTCTTACACTTAGGACAATAATTCCAACTTTCTTTCATAATACCTCCACAGCTTCCGCAAATTTTTCCTACATCTGCTCCACAGTTTGTGCATATGGTTAATCCTCGCTCTAAAAGTGATCCACATGCTTTGCACTTTTCTTCTCTTCCTCTTGTAATCAATATATAAACTATTAAAGAAACCGGAACGCTGAATAGTGCTAAAATAGCCCATCCTAATGCAAATCTCTCATTTCTATTTCTTGCATCTAAATATACCCACAACGACTGTCCAAGCCAAAATAAAAGAATGATAAAGCTTCCGCTAAAGACTGCCAACTCACCTAAACTCATGAAACAACTCCTCCTTTAATTCTCTTTTGTAACTTAGGAAGCATAATTAATGGTATTAAAAGAGACATAAAACCATTTATACTTATCCATATAACAACACCCATTCTGATTAATATATTAAACTGCATTATAAGCACTAAGGTCACTACTCCACCATATACAAAATCAGATATAATAAGCTTCTTCTTTTTTTCTTTATCCTGAACCTTGTCAATTAAATCAATGACGTTTAACTTTTTAATAAGCCCTAGCTCTTCTAATGAGCTGTCATCAAGCAACTTATTTTCATCAAAAATACTTTCATTCCTCTTCATAAATAGACACCTCCTTAGACTTAAACACACTCTTTAATCCCTTAATTGTATTGTGTAGTCGTGACTTTACAGTCCCTTCTGCGCACCCCATTATATTACTTATCTCTTCTAAGCTGTAGCCGTAATAATGTTTTAATATAAAGGTTACTCTTTTTTCATAGCTTAAAGTTTGTAATTCCTTTAAAACTTCTTCAACCTGCAGTTTTGCTTCTATTTTATCTTCAACTTCTGATCCTTTACTTATAAATGAATCATCACTCATTTCTTCAAATCTAATCTTTTTTTGCCTATTATAATTATTTCTGTATAAGTTTAAAGCTATTTTTATAAGCCATGTTGAAAACTTACTGTCTCCTTTATAAGACTTTATATTTACAATTGCCTTCATAAGGGTTTCCTGAAGTAGATCTTCAGAGAGATAAATATCTCCAGTAAGCTTTATTATAAAACCATTAAGAGTTTTATAGTTTTGTTCAATTAATCCGCTAAGTGCCTGTTTATCTCCAGCTTTAGCTCTAGTTAAAAGTTCTTGCTCTTTCAAAGTTTTATCTCCTCCTTACTCCATTCATTAAATAAGACAATCAAGTGTAAAAAAAGTTCATTATTTAAAATAATTTCCTCAACTAATTATATCTTATTATAGTGTTCCACTAGCATCTCTTAGGATTAAATTTGTGAAATATGATAAGATTAATGTTGAAATAAAACATTAGTTCTCATAAATATAGGTTATTGATATTAATAAAATTTTAAGGAGTTATATTATGAATAGATGTTCTTGGTGCGGAAACGATGAGTTATACATTAAATATCATGATGAAGAGTGGGGTGTTCCTGTCCATGATGATAAAAAACATTTTGAATTTCTTGTTTTAGAATCAGCTCAGGCAGGCTTAAGCTGGATTACCATACTAAGAAAGAGAGAAAATTATAGGACAGCTTATGATGATTTTGATGTTATTAAAGTCTCACAATATAATGAAGAAAAAGTAGAAGAGCTACTAAATAATGTAGGCATAATAAGAAACAGAAGAAAAATTGAAGCCTCCATTAGTAATGCAAAGGAGTTTCTAAAAATCCAAAAAGAATTTGGCAGCTTTGATAATTACATTTGGAGCTTTATAGATAATAAGCAGATATTAAATCACTGGAATGACTTATCAAAGCTTCCTGCAAACACAGCTTTATCTGATAAAATTAGCAAAGCTTTAAAGAAGAGAGGTTTTAAATTTTTAGGAACAACTATAATATACTCTTACCTCCAAGCAGTAGGACTAATAGATGACCATATAGATAGTTGTTTTAAACGACAATAATCGTAATGCTTATTCTACAAAGGTGCTCTTAAAGTACCATGTTGAAAATTAAGCAGTCATCCGATGCTTTAATGAGCGAATTATAAACAAAAAAATAAGTCTAGATTATTGTGTTGTTCTATTACAATCATCTAGACTATTTAACTTTTGTATATTTTCTTGCTAATTAACTATCTTACTTTGCCTTGCTTAAAGCATTTTGAACTGCTTCAATGATTCCTCTAGAGCTAAAGGTTGCACCTGAAACTGTGTCTACACTAGTTGATTGTGCTGAAACAATTTCATTTGTCATAGTATTTTCAGCATAGCTATAGAATCTTGGAGTATCTTGAGAAGATACTGTTTCTACTTTAGTGATTTTTCCACCAGCAACAGTAACAGACATTTCTGTTGTACCGCCTCTAAATCCTGTGCCTGTACCTGTATAGGTTCCATCCTTATACTTAGCAGATGCTGTACTTGATGAAGCACCTCCATTAGTTCCTGAGTTACTGCTTGAAGAACTATTTGAAGCTGAATTATTAGTTGACGTGCTGCTTGAAGCTCCGTTACTTGTAGAATTGCTATCCTGACCACTTTGATTTGCTCCACCAACACTATCACCTTTATGACCAAATCCAGTACTTCCATTTGTGTTGCTACTTTGCTCATTTGAATTTACATTATTATCTGCTGAACTAGCTACATTGCCATTATTATCAGAAGAACTATTACTACTTGATGATTCACTAGAATTATTTTCATCGCTAGTGCTTGTTGAAGTAGAACCATTAGTTGCTTGATTTAAAGCGGCCTCAACTGCACTTATGATTCCATTACTTGTGAACGTAGCACCTGAAACTGTGTCAACTTGAGTTGATTGCGCTGAAATTATTTCATTTATTACTGTACCTGATGCTCTGTCATAATATCTTGGAGTATCTTGTGAAGATACTGTTTGGATATCTGAAATTTGACCATTTTGTATTGTAACCGAAACTGTAGTTGTACCACCTCTAAATCCTGTACCACTGCCAGTATATGTTCCATCTTTATAATTAGATGTTTTATTTGTAATACTTGAGCTCATGGTAATACTGCTTGCTGAAGATATTCCAGCCTTAGTTAAAACTGCACCTGTAAGATTAGTCAATCCATAAACACCAGCAAAGGTAGCAATGGCTACAGAGCTAGCTAATGCAGGATTTAAATCTTCTCCAGCTATATTCACAACAGTGTTTTTTCTAGGGCATATCTCTATACATTTTAAGCACTCAATACATTCTCCACCTTTTACACTCTCATTTTTATAAAGAGGGATTCCCATTGAGCATACATTAGTGCAAGCTCTACATTTTCCACATTTCTCAGTTGGTTTATCTATTTTTAAAATTCCTATCTTAGATATTATTGAAAATACTGCTCCTAAAGGACACAAATATCTACAAAAGAATCTTTCAACAAAAAATGCACCTATTGTTATAAGTACTAACAGTATAAGACCTATAAGTAAACCTGAAACAACATTCGAAAAATCAGTTATTTGAGCAAAAGCATCCCATGGACTTGTACCTTCTAAAATATTACTTCCTAGTGTGCAAGTAACTATTAAAAGCATAAGCAAAACACCATATTTCACATACTTTAATGCTGCATCTACTTTTTCATCTACTCTAAACTTAACTTTAAATACATTCTTTGCTATTAAATGTACCCAATCATTATATGTTCCAAAGGCACAAAACCATCCACAAAAAACTCTTCCCATAAGCACGGTGAAAAGAATAACTATAATAAATTCACTTAAAGCTGGCAGAGCTTTAATAAAATGAAAGTTACCACTAATTATCATCTTGTATACAGTTTTAAGTTCAGTAAAGGTCAATGTATACAGACCAGGTAATAATATAAAGAAGATCAGTTGAACTATATGTCTTAATATCTGGATTTTTTTTATTTTTTTAGCCATGTTTTTACTCCTCTTAAGCGACGACTTAGCTTAATATTATTATTCTTTAATTAATTCATGAGACAATTTTAATTTCTGGGCAATATTATACTGTCCCAAGTTGAAATTCTTCATTTGTTATTGTTAATAATTTCTTAATCCCTTCAGTTGCATATATCTTTTTATCCTTAGTTATGAAAATCCCATCAATTCCATCCACAGTTTCTAAAATTTCCAATGATTTTTCCACACCTAAAATAAATATTCCTGTTGATAAACCATCTCCATCTATTGAATTGTCAGATATTATTGTTGAACTAACAATTTCACTCTCTGCAGGAAATCCTGTTCTTACGTCTAAAATATGATGATATTTATTTCCTCCAATAGCAAAATACTTCTCATAATCTCCAGAAGTTACAACAGACTTGTCAGTTACACTTATTGTCATAACATAGTTCCCTCTTGGTTTAAAAGGATCTTGTATACCTACTATCCATGGACTTCCATTCTCTTTATTACCGAGAGCATATATATTGCCTCCAAGATCTATAAGTCCACTTTTCACCTTATATTTCTTAAATATATTTCTAACTTCATCAGCAGCATACCCCTTTGCAATACCACCTAGATCTAATTGCTGATCATATTTTCTAAGCATTACTGAGTAGTTTGTTTTATCTAGTAGTATGTCTTTATAATTTACAAGCTGTGTCTTTTCTGTAATCTTCTCTTTCTCAGGCACTTTATTTTGCTTGCCACTAGAGTTCCAAAGTTCTACTAGCGGTCTTATAGTGGGATCAAAAGTTCCTTCTAAAACTTTACTATACTTAACAGCTTTTTCAATTACTTCATATGTGTCCTTACTTACAAGCTCATAAGAATTTCCTGCCTTGGCATTTATTCTTTTTATATCACTTGATTCTTTGAACGCTGACATTTTATCATCTATATCATTTATTCTTGTTATAGCCTCTGTTATTGCTTTTTCAGCACCTTTTCCTGTTGCTCTTAAATGTACGATAGTACCTAAGCCATAACTATTTCTTATTATTGTACCGTTGCCATTATCTCCAGTTATAAATATAACTATTATAATTACTGCAATTATTAATATAGATAATATACCTAACATAGCCATAAACTCATTCAAATAGGACCACCTCATCAATATAATCTTTTAAGCCTCTTCCAACTGATATTGTTATTATAAAAAACCAAACTGAGTAAAACATTAATACAAACTGAGAATTAGCTGAGAATCTGGTAAACTAATTTAGAACATACAAAAAACTAAATAAAAAGCTTTTAAAAGCACAGTAAAAAAGCTTTAGATTTAGTGAGATCTTACCCTCAACTAAGCCTAAAGCTTTTTTAGATGAACCACTTCATAATTAAATTTTTATTTTCAATTTCTCCTCTCAGAACCTAGAGGAGTTTTAAATATAGCCTTTAGATTGAAGTGTTTCAGCTTTAATTAAACCTTATTTAATTTTAAATAAACAGTAAACTTAGATCCTTTACCTAGTTCACTTTCAACCTCAATCTTACCATTGTGAGAATCAATTATACCTTTTACGATTGAAAGACCTAATCCATATCCCCCATGCTCTCTCGATCTGTGAGTGTCACTTCTAAAGAATCTATCGTATATTTTACTTATATGCTCTTCAGTTATACCAGTTCCATTATCACTAACACTTAGAACAGCAAAAACTTCATTGTCTATATTTTGTATTTTGGTTGATATTTTTATCTTACCGTTCTCCTTGTCAGTGTGAAGCACAGCATTCTGAGTTAAATTATATATAACCTGCTTAATTTGGTTCTTATTAATATTTACTTTTATCTCGTCATTCAAGTCTAAAACGAGTTCTCTACTCTCACAAAGTACTGTAAGCTGAGGTGCGATTTCTTCTACTACTTCCTTTAAATCTTCCTCATTAATTTCTGTTTTTATATTTTGATCTAGTTTACTTAGAACCAAAAGATCATTTACTAGCTTTGTAAGCCTATCACTTTCTAATAATATACTATTTAACGCTAAATTCAGTTGTTGTTCATTTTTTGCTGCACCTCTTAATAGTATTTCTACAAATCCATGAATTGAAGTTAGTGGAGTCCTTAATTCATGAGAAGCATCGGAAACAAACCGCCTCATTTTCTCTTTTATATACTGCTCCTTCTCAAAGGATGTCTCAATTCTCTCCAACATATTATTAAAGGAATGAGATAAACTATCAATCTCTAAAAGTCCATTATCCTCCGGAATTCTTGTATGAAGTTCTTTTATATCAATTTGTTCTACAGTATTAGTCATATGCTTAAGAGGATTCAGTGTTTGTTTGAAAACAGTGCCTCCAATTGCTCCTCCAAGCATAAGCATGCATATTGCTCCACCCAAATATATATACATTTGTTTATCAAGTATTTCTCCCACATCATTTATAGGTGTGCTTAATTGGATTAGACCTGTTGGAGAATTCATATCCCCTATTTTCCTCCATACTACTAGCTGTAATGTATTATCATCACCTTTAAAAATCTTATAATCTTTTTCCAGGTTTCCTGGTTCCTTTAATAATTTTATATACTCACTTTTGTCATATGTAGGAGGCTCTACTGGTGCAAGCTTTTCCTTAAGCTTTTCCTCAATCTTATTATCTATATATTCATTTCCCTTATTGACTTGAGGTTCATTTTCTTGTTTAACAACCTTATCGTCTACATTACCGCCTTTATCTATAATTACCGCACTAGTGATTCTATCTACTAAATTATCAACTATCCTATTGAGCTCACTGTTATTTTCATCAACTTTATCAATATTTCCTAGTACCTTGAAATCAATATTATGAAACTTTGCTTGTAGTACTTGTTCTTTACTTTTACATAAATAATCTCTCATACTAAAATATTGAGTTAATCCCATTATAAATAACAAAACTATAAGAATCATAAAGAATCTTGAAAATACCTGCCATTGAAGTCCTCTGGATTTTTTAGCTTTCTTAAATAATTTCATTTAAACTACCACCTTATACCCTACTCCACGTACAGTCTTAATAATGCTATGATCTTTGTCCTCAATCTTGTCCCTAAGATATCTTATATATACTTCTACTATATTTTCATCTCCATTAAAATCATATCCCCAAACTTTTTCAAGTATTTGCGACTTACTTAATACCAATCCATTATTCATAAGTAAGAATCTTAACAAATTATATTGTGTTGGAGGTAACTCTAGTACTTTATCACTATACCTAATCTCATGAGCACCATCATCTATTGTAAAGTCCCCTATATTAATAACATCACTGAGTTCTGGAAAACTATTTCTAATTCTTGCATTAATACGAGCTAGTAACTCCTTAAAACTAAATGGTTTAGACATATAATCATCTGCACCTAAATCTAGTCCTTTTACCAAGTCATCAACCTCGTCCTTTGCCGTAAGCATTATTACAGAAGTCTTTATTATTTTCTTAATTCTAGAGCATGCCTCGTATCCGTCCATTCCTGGCATCATAACATCCAATATTACAATATGTGGATTTATCTTTTGCACCAGATCCAAGGCTTCATTACCATTAAAAGCCTCATATACCTTATATCCTTCAGCCTCTAAACCCATCTTTATAAAATTAATAATGCTGATTTCATCATCTACCACAAGAATATTTATCTGTTCCTTAGTAATTGGACACATAGCACTTCTTCCTTTCATATATGATAAATGCGCTTAGAGACATTTCCTAAGCGCAAGTATACTTGTATTAAATTAAATATTATTATACACAACTGCTAATCAGTAAACAACATAAAAAATATATAAATCATTTATTTATTAATGATTTATATTCCTCTATACAAATACAAAACTTTAATAAACTATCCTTTTATCTTATTAATATATACTTAATTTAATAATTTTTTATATATAATTACACCAAAATTTCATTAACATCATAATTGTAAAACGGTTTCATTTAGATTTATATAATTGACATACATTATAAAAGTAGTAAACTATTTGTAAACCATTGTATGTAAAACATTGTAATAATTTTAAAACATATCTATATTTTATATTATAAGGAGTGATAAAGTGTCAAAAGTATTATTTTTAAACATCCATGGACATGGACATGTTAATCCAACCTTAGGACTAGTTGAAGAACTGGTTAAACAGGGTGAGGAAGTAACTTACTATTGTTATGATGAATTTAAAGCAAGGATAGAAAGAGCTGGGGCTACTTTCAAAAGTTTTAAGACAGAAGTATTTACTAGGAGTTCTAGTGAACATAAAAACAAAAATGTAAGTATGGATCAAATGCTTAACTTTATAAATTTAGTGCTCCAATCTAGTGAGGCATTTATAAAAGACTTATTAGACGATATAAATGGTACAAACTTTGATTACATAATATATGGAGCATCTTTTCCTTATGGAAGAATCCTCTCACAAATACTAAAAATACCTTCGGTTTCTTCTTTCGCTATCTTTGCTACTCCAAAAGAACTTGAATATGGAGGCGCTAATAAAATAAATATCAACTCAATAGAAGGCCACCCAGTGGCTGATACTTATAGAAAAGTATCTAATAATTTAATGAATGACTATGGAGTAAAAATGCCTGGTATCGTGGAATTATTTTTTAATAAAGGAGATCTAAATATTGCATATACTTCTAAATACTTTATCCCACATCCTGAGTATTATGATTCCTCATTTAAGTTTATAGGGCCACCTACCTACGAGATAAAAGAAAACTTAGATTTTCCATTCCATAAACTAAAAGATAAAAAAGTAATTTATATATCCCTTGGTACAGTGTTTAACAAAGCTGACTTAAAAATCTATGACATGTTTTTTGAAACCTTTGCGAGTACTGACTATATAATTGTAATGACTGCTTATAATATCGATATTTCTAGTTTTACTATACCTTCAAACTTTATTGTAAAAAATTATGTACCTCAGTCCGAAATATTAAAATATACAACTGTTGCTATAACCCATGCAGGTATGAATAGCACAAATGATTTAATATATAACCATATACCATTTGTTGCAATTCCTTTTGGTGCTGATCAGCCTTATATAGCCTCAAGGGTGGAAGAATTAGGTGCTGCAATCGTTCTTGATAAGGACAAGTTATCTGTAGAGAATTTAAGAAATTCGGTTGAAGAAGCTATATCTAACACAAATTACCTAAATAATCTTAAGAAGATTAGCAATTCTTTTAAACAGTGTGGTGGTTATAAAGAAGCGGTCGCTGCTATATTTGAACTAAAAACAAAAAACATCGTTTAAGCTGCTCTCTTACTAATTTTATAACCAAATACATAAACACAAAAAATTGGAGCTTTATCCTTAAAAAGGACTATGTTTAATAATAATCTTTAAATTAAACATAGTCCTATATCTCATAATTTATCTTAATTTTTCTCAAAGTTTAAAAAATTATATAAAGCACCTATAAGATTTGAATCATTTGAAAACTCACATCTTACAACTTCTGGCTTAGGCGGATTTAGTATCTCTAGTTTCTTGCAAATCTTATCTATGTTCTTTCTTATGCTTTCAATTAGTATTTGTTGACCGCTTATCCCTCCACCTATAGAAACTCTTTCTGGATCCAGAATACATTGAAGATTAAATATCTGTACGGCTAAACTATAAGCAAATTCATCTAATATTTTTAGAACTTCTTCATCTCCAGAATTAGCATATTCAAAAACCTTATATCCATCTACTTCTTCTACAGGCAATCCTTTTGCTTTTGCAACAGGGACCGTTAAGCCTAGAGTCCCATTTTTTGACCCCCAGTACTGCTCACCTACTCCATCAGTAAATATAAAACTGAATTCTCCTGCAAAAAAGTGTTTACCTTTGTGAAGTTTTTTATCTTTTATTATACCTCCACCTATTCCAGTTCCAAGTATTACAACAATTCCGTCATTGCACTCTTTAAGGCTACCTTTCCAAACCTCAGCTAAAGCTGCACACTTTCCATCATTTTCTATAGTTATCTTTGTAGGACAACGTTTTTGAAGAATTTTCACTATTTCTTTTCCTGAGTTATATTGTAAGCTTCCACCTGAGTAAGCATACCCTCGTTTACTATCAAGCACTCCTGGCATGCTTATAGCCATTCCTTCTATATCTTTGCTGTATCTATCGTATATTTCTCCAACAGTATCAATAAAATTCTGTATGTTATCTAGTGGAGTAGGAACTTTACCTTTTTCAAGAAACTCAGCCTCTCCAGACATAACTGCGTATTTTATTGCACTTCCACCAATATCTAAAACTAGATACTTCATAAATATGCCCCCTCCCTATTTGTAAGAATAATAAATTTTCTTGTAAATAATATAATTATTTTATTCATTAGCTTTGAGTAAATACCTTTTTCTATTTTTGAAAATAATAAATATTTCAATTAAATTGATTTATTTATACAATCTCTCAATAAAATTATTCACTTCTTTAATTCCCAATATTTCTTTCTTAGGTATAGCTCTATCTATTCCCTGTGTATTTAATCTCATTTTTATATTAACAGGATGAGAGGATAAATTTTTTAATAAATCCTCTAGGAATTGATTATACTTTTCTTCTTCACTTCCGCTAAATCCACAACTCTTATAGTTGATGAAATCACTTGCTTCAGCATAATCAATATGAAAGCTCTCTTTACTTCCGTCTACTTTTAATTTGTATAGTTTCATTCTTATCACTCCATTTAATATAATAATTTTAAGTTAATTTGCCCTAACCTCCTTACGGATCGTTAGGGCAAACTTTGTATATTCTTTTTAATTAATTTATAGTTCCGGTAAACATTTACATCTAATTGCTGAAAATTTATTAAAGCGGCTTATAGCGTTAAATATTATTTTCACAGCACTAATCAATAATCTTAAACCAACTCTTCTTCGTGCTCCAACTTATAGTTTAATGCATCCTGTTTCTTAAAGAATGGATAATATGCTATTGTAGACCAAGCTATTACTACAATCTGCCATAATGCACCTTTAACCCCCTGAAGAATGAAGCCTGATATTATAGGAGGTGTTGTCCAAGGTACTTCAACAGCTGAGAACGGATGTAGAAATCCTACTTTTATCGCAAAATATGTTACAACAGCAGATACTACTGGAACTAGGACGAATGGTAAGAACATAAATGGATTCATTACTATAGGAAAACCAAATATAATAGGCTCATTTATATTGAATATAGCTGGCCAGATAGCAATCTTACCTAGAGCCTTAGATTGTTCAGATTTAGCTGCTAATAGTGCCGCTATTACAAGGCCTACTGTAAGTCCTGAACCTGTTACAGTTACAAACAATGCACCAAATTGTGGTGTCATTATATGAGCGCCGTTAGCTATTGTTAAATCTTTTCCACTTGTTATAAGTGCTTGGTTAGCAAGCTCATTTGCTGTATATAGTGAACCTGTTACACCACCAACTATCATAGCCCCATGAACACCAAACCACCATAAGAAAGGTACTGCAGCAGTTAGTATTATAACTCCTGGTAAAGAATCTGTTAAACCTTGAAGTGGTGTTTGTAATACCTTATAAATCCATCCTATAAATGTTGTATTTAAGGCATATCTGAAAAACATATAAACAATCATAGTTCCTAATAGTATAACAATTCCTGGTATAAGTGCGGAAAACTGATTAGCAACACCTTGAGGTACTGATTCTGGTAATTTTATTGTGATTTTCTTAGTTAAAAACCATGAATATACTGCTCCAACTACAAGTCCAACTATAATAGCAGTTACCATTCCTTGTCCACCTGTCCAACTCTTGTCAATTACATTGGTAATCGTTACTCCTTTATCAGTAGTTACAGAAAAGTTATTTAATCCCAAAAACACAACTAAAGATAAAATACCTGCAGATAGCGGTTCATGTTTCTCATTCTTTGCATAGGCGTATCCTATACCAACAGCAGCTGCCATAGCCATTATTCCAAAGGAAGCATTATAAATTTGAAGCAATGGTACTGTCCAACCTGAACCAAATATACTTGCCATCCAGTCATTAAAAGGTTGATAAGGTATTTGTGCTAATAGCAAAAATACTGATCCGCAAAGTGATAATGGAAGGGTGTACATTACACCATCTTTCAATGCTACTATAGCCTTTAGATTAACAAATTTCATTACAGCTGATATCATCTTGTCACTGAACTTAGCTTGTTCCATAATTAATCCCCCTTTATATTTAATTAATAATTACATACTTTTTAAGCCATAATAATATAAACTTATAATGGTAACTTATTTATGTCTCCTTAAAAATTACTAACCTAACAACTTTAAGGCAAAATCTAAAACTTTTTCTCCTCGCATCATTCCATAGTCAACAGAATTAATAACATCAACAGGGACATTTTTCTTCGAGCATAGTTCCTTAGCGCTATTTATCTTGAACCTTACTTGAGGTCCTAATAATGCTATATCTATCCCCTCATCTAGTTTGGCAGACAGTGTTGATTCTGGATAAGCTTCTATTTCTGCCTCAATACCTTTCTTTTCAGCCGCCTCCTTCATCTTTTTTACTAAAACACTTGTAGACATACCTGCAGCACAAAACAGTGCAATTTTTATCATAATATACTCCTCCTTAAAGAAAACTCTATATAAACGGAATCATCTAAGTGATTTCGTAACTATACGCTAAAAGTAATAAAAAGATTGATCTCTAAACATTACTTAGTTGAACCTGATTATTCATTAACTTATTAACCACTTTCCTTAATTCAATTAACTGTTCAATAAGATTTTTTTCAGATATGCAAGTCATCAAATGATCTTGGGCATGTACAAATAACACTGAAATTTCAGTTCTTTCCCCAGCTGCTTCTCTTTGGAGCAAATCCGTTTGAACATTATGAGCTAAACTTAATGCGTGATTTGCCTTCTCCATCATTTCCTCAGCCTCCTGATATTGCCCTTTATTTACTTTATCTAATGCTTCATAGGCGTAAGCCTTTGCATCACCAGCATTTACTATGATATCTAGTACAATCATTTCTAATTCATTCATTTATAAATCCCCTCTTTCTAATGATAATCTTTACGCTTATTACTTAGCAATTCATATGCCAAACACTATCACTGTCTATTTTGATAAGGTTTTCATAGGCTTTATATTATATTTTTTTTAGTGTTAAGGTATTTGTTATTAGTGTTTAAAAAGTAAGCTCTAGAGTTTAACGTATATCATCATACAACTTCCAGTGTTTATAATATCAGACGATTTAGTATTGAGTGTTTAATAGTAATGAAAGTCCTATCTTTATCTGATTTAATGGCCTTAGATACTATCTATTTATAAATTTTCAATTTTAAAACTTCATGCATTACTATTACTCTAGTCTGAACATTTACTTTACTGTATAATTAAACCAGATGTATATTTTTCCCATAGCAAGGAGGGCTTTTCTTGAAAAAAGATGCAATATATGAAAAATTGTTAGAAGTAGATCCTGATCAAGGTATTGATGCAACTACTTTAGCATCAGTTTTAAATATGTCCAGATCAAACATAAGCCACGAACTTAATAAATTATTTAGAGAAGGAAAAATATTAAAAACTTCTACCCGCCCAGTATTATTTAGCGTACCACCGGATTTAGTTAAAGAAAAATCTAGCATGAACAAACTAGATTTTATGCTAAAGACTCAAATAAGTTTAAAAAAGGCCATAGAACAAGTTAAAGCAGCTATTCTTTATCCACCAAAAGGGATTCCTTCGTTAATTTTTGGTGAAACTGGAGTAGGTAAATCAATGATAGCATCATTAATGCACCAGTATGCAATAGATATGGGAATAAGAGAAAAGGACTCTCCTTTTATTGTATTCAATTGTGCTGATTACAGTAATAACTCACAGCTATTAACCTCAAGGCTTTTTGGAGTTAAGAAAGGCACCTATACTGGAGCAGATTCAGATAAAGTTGGATTAATAGAGAAAGCAAACGGAGGAGTTCTATTTCTTGATGAGGTTCATAGACTTCCTCCTGAAGGTCAAGAGGCCCTATTCACATTTCTTGATAGTGGACTTTTTATACCTTTAGGATCTGATAACCCTCAAAAATCTGATGTACTCATAATAACTGCTACTACTGAAGATCCTTCATCCTCCTTATTGCAAACCTTTACTAGAAGAATTCCTATGGTTATAAGAATTCCTTCTTTAAAAGAAAGGTCCTTAGATGAGAAGTTGTTTTTAATAAAGAATTTTTTTAAGCAAGAAAGTATTAAGATAGGCAGAGAGATTTATGTTTCCCTAAACACTATGAGAGCACTACTATCTTATGATTGCCCTAGTAATGTTGGGCAGCTAAAGAGTGATATCCAATTAATTTGCGCTAGAGCTTATTCTGAATATCTTACTAATATAAAAACTGATGTAAGAATAAGAAGCTCTAGTTTACCTTCTTATGTTAAAGAAGGCCTTTATAAAGGAAAGGAACATCGTCTACTTTGGAACAAAATCGTAGGAACAGAGATAGAATTTTTTAAATTCTCAAACTGCTGCCGTAACCTGCAAGATGATATATCTGACGAGGATAACTGTATATATCAATTGATTGAAGAGAAGCTAGAAGCTTTACAATCACAAGGTATATCTAATATAGCCATAGAAAATATATTAGAAAAAAATATAACAAAATACTTTCATAGCCATGTTATTGGGGTTTCAGACGTAATTAATAGAAAAAACTTGCTAACCATTATAGATAAAGATTGTCTTGATTGCGTAGATAATGTGGTATATTTTTTAACTACTGAACTTAAAAGAAGATTAAACAGCAAAATTTACACTGCATTAGCTCTTCATATAAACACTTTAATTAATAGAATAAATACAGATAACAGCATTGTTAACGCGGATTTAGATAAATTCAAAAATCTTTATCCTATTCAATATGAGATTGCTTCTAAGGCTAAAAAAATAATTGAAAAATATATAAATAAATCAATTCCAGAAGATGAGGTAGGTTATCTTACAATTTTTCTTCTGCCTGAAGATGAGTTTGAAAATAGTAGAAAAGAGAAAGTTAAAATAATATTAATTGCTCACGGTCACTACACTGCTACCTCTATGGCAGATGTAGCAAACCAGTTGTTAGGTGAAACTTATGTTGTAGGCATAAACGCACCTCTTGAAGTAAGTCCTTTAAAAGTTTTGGACAAGCTAAGAACATTAATTAGAAACAAACCAAATTCCAGAGGATACCTTCTGTTAGTGGATATGGGATCTCTTACAACCTTTGCTGATGCAATAGTAAATGAATTTAATATACCAGCTAAGGTTGTACCTCTAGCATCAACTCTTCATGTACTTGAAGCAGCTAGAAAAGCACTCCTTGGCTTTTCATTAGAAGAAATTCATAAGGAAGTAACAGCTGTAAATTCATACTTTCAAGGCGATAGATTTGATTTAAATATTTCAAAGGAATCTAAAAAAGTTTCTATCATAACAGCCTGCTTAACTGGTGAAGGAGCTGCCGTAGCGATAAAAAGTTTCCTAAATAATACGCTTAAATATGATAAAAATTACTTTGAGATACTTCATATAAGTTGTCTCCATAAGAATCAGTTTGCTAAAAAGTTAGAAGATTTAAGAAAAAGAACTGATATATTATTTATTATCTCCTCTTTTTCTGTTTCAACAGATATTAAACAATATGAAATGTATGATGTAATTAATATGAAAGCAATACCTGAAATCCAAGAAATGATTGATGTAAAAACCACTTTTTTAAAAATGCCTTCGCTACTAAAAGAAAATATAGATAACTTTGACGGATATGAACTTTATAACGCCGTACTATCAACAGTAGAAAAAATACAACAAAATCTTTCTATCAAATTAGCAGATGAAAAACTTATTGGTATCCTTCTTCATTTATCATTTATGGTAAGCAGATTGTCTAAAAGCGACTACTCTATAGAGTATTTACAAAGAGATGATTTTATAAAAGAAAACCGATATTTCTTTGATATAGTAAAAGATAGCTTACATCCACTAAAGGACAAATATTTTATAGACATATCTGATAATGAAGTATGCTATATAACAAGCTTCTTTTTAAATCTTTCTTTTGCCTAAACTAATTAGCCGTGCTCACATAAAATGATTTATGCAGCATAAAACGCCTCAGGAACTAACCTGAGGCGTTTGTGTACTTAGGTATTTTGGTTTAATATAAATTTCTCGATGACATAAGATACTCCATCTTCTTCATTGCTTTTAGTCACAAATTTAGCTAAAGCCTTTATTCTATCTGCTGCATTACCCATAGCTACTCCAAGGCCTGCATATTGAAGCATCTCTATATCATTATCTGCATCGCCAATTGCTATTATCTCGTCTCTAGCTATTCCAAGATACTTAGCCAGGCTTTCTACACCTAAAGCTTTATTGCAATCTTTGTTCATAAACTCTATCATGTACCCTACAGTTCTGATCACACTGTATTCTTGCTTCAAATCCTCTGGAATCTCGGTCATAACCTGATCCAGTATAGCACTCTCTTCTTCAAGAACAACCTTATGTATATCATCACTATCATTAATCTCATTAAGAAAATCAACTTTTCTTACCTTAAGGTTTAATCTCTTCTCTTCAGCCTCTGAAAGTTTGCTCAATTCACTTACTAAATCTTCTTTCTCAGTAAAGGCATGAACATAAGCACCTAACTCTTTTGTCCTAGTATAAATATATTTAAGATCTTTACCTGTTAGTACTGCACTACTGCTTACTACTGAATAGTCTGAACATCTACATATTACAGCACCATTAAGCCCAATCACATAATCATCGTATCCATTAAGACCTAACTTATCTAAATAATTCTTTATTCCTTGAACTGGCCTCCCAGAAGTTAGTACTACCTTTATTCCTAAATCCATTGCTTTCTTTACACTATCTCTTGTAGAGTCTAATAAAGATTTATCATTTTGAAGAAGAGTACCATCCATATCTATTGCCATAAGCCTATACATAATTCACCCCACCCTTTAAATTAAGGCGCTGTTAAAGCACCATGTTGAAATTAAGCGGTTAGCCATCCGATGCTTTAATGAGCTTACGCATAACCACTTAATTTCAATAATATTCTTAAATATACTCTAAACCAATTATTATGTTATTTAACTTTGAGGTTATAAAATTTATTTCTAAACTGCAAACTTAGCTACTAATTGTTTAAAACTTTCTTCATTTTGCTCTAACCAATTAATAAATTCTATATTTTCTTCTTTTATAGTGCTCGCTAATTCAAATAAAAACTCCGGAACTTCATCTTGAAGTATATCTCCATACGAATCCCCAAGCCTAGTAACACCTTCACCTAACGCACCCTTAACATTAAGTTCAAATACATTTTTAGACTCGTTATTTATTCTCTTCATTTTACCTTGGAAGCCTATGATTCCAATTTCATGTACTCCACAGGAATTTGGACATCCTGATATATGAATTCTTGGTAAAATATCATCAGTTAAATTTTCTTCTTTGAATTTAGCTATTATTTCTTGTAAGGTTTTTTGTCCATTTAATATACCAATTTGGCATGTAGGCACACCGATGCAAGCTACTGATTGCTCTAATCTAGTTTCTCCACCTAATGCTTTTGTAAGATATATTAATCTTTCAGCTTCTTGTCCATTAAGATTTCTAATATATAAACCTTCATTCATAGTAAGTCTTACTTCTGTTTCCTCAATGTTCTTTAGTTCATCCAATAGCATTTTTAAAACTGATAACTTTAATTGTCCTCCTACTGGATGGAAGTAGACACTATAAAGTCCTTCTTGCTTTTGTTTAAAAAGTCTAAGACTATTTAACTCTGTATCAATACCTTGTTTTACTACTTCTTTAGTTACTAAATCTAATTCTAGGTTCTGTGTTTCCTTAACTTGTGCTAAGTGCTTTTTATAACATTCTATAAATTGCTCAGCTCCCATTCTTTCAACTATGTATCTAATACGAGCTTTACCATGATTTTCGTAATCACCTTCTGCAATAAATAGATTAGTTATAGCTTCTACATGATATAGAACATCTTTAGGTTCTACTATTTCATCAAATGGCACTGCCAATCTCGGATTTCTTCCGATTCCACCACCTATATATAATTTAAAGTATTCTTTATTATTTTCTTTTACCGCTAAGAAACCTAAATCCGCAACTGTTGCATGAGCCTCATCTGCATTACTGCTTGCAAAAGCAACTTTTAGTTTTCTAGGCAACTTATAGCTTCTTATCTTACTTACAAAATGTTCATTAACTTTTATTGCATATGGCGTTACATCAAAAGCTTCCTCAGGATCAGCCCCCGAAAGTGGTGAAAGTGCTACATTTCTTGGAAAGTTTCCACCAGCTCCTCTAGTATATATTTCTTCCTCTAGACCTGCTAACATAATCTCACAGATATCATCTATTCCTAGTCCATGAAGTTGTATCGCCTGTCTAGTTGTAAGATGTATTCCATCAAGATTATATTTGCTTGCGAAATCATATATTAATTGAAGCTTATCAATTGATATTACTCCTGAAAAAGTTCTCAATCTAACCATAAATTCTGTTCCACTTCTATGAGCATATACGCCCATGCCCCCTGAAGTTTTCTTAAAATCATTCCTGCTTATTTCACCACTTAAAAATTTATGCCCTACTTCTCTAAAATTTTCAATATCACTTGTTAACTGTTCTTTTAAATTTTCCATTACTTTCACCCCAATAAATAAAGTTATATTTCTGTTGACTGTACATTCTTATACAAAAGTATACTACTATATTTATTGCAAGTAAAACTATGATTTTAATCATAAACCTACTTAAACATCTAAAACACCATGAAATCTTGCTCTATCATTATCTAAAGTATATTTCTATTCAAAGTATACTTATAAGAATATATGGATTAAATCAATTTATGTTTTATAAAACTATTATAAATTCCCCCCTCATCATGAGTATCAGTGATATCATATGCAATTTCTTTTAACTTGTCATTTGCATTTCCCATAGCTATACCATACTCTACATATTGAAGCATTTCAGAATCATTAACACCATCTCCATAAGCATAGCAGTCTTCTTTAGATAAATTTAGATGTTCAAGAAGCATCTCTATAGCTATAGCCTTATGTATTCCAGGAAGTGATAATTCACCACTGTTTTCTCCAAATATTGGAATTGTGGTTGAAATAACATTGAATTTCTCTTCAAATTCTTTCTTTATTATCTCTATAGAAATCTCCGAACCTAAGAAAGATACTTTATTGATATCACTTCTAAACAAGTCTTCCTCCTCTATTAGACAGTCTATAAAAGGTGACATACCTGCTTCTAATTCCGCTCTCTCTTTTGCATCTAGATTAGGATTACCAAAAAATATTTCTCTAAGATGTTTTTTACAGTTCCTACTTGCATATAATCCACCATTAGATTCCAAATAAAAATCTATATTGTTATCATTAAAATAGGTTACTAGATGTTTTACATCTTCGTCTGCCACTCTTTTATGAAATAACACGTTTTCTCCTATTTCAATATATCCTCCAGCAGCTGCTATAACTCCATCAAATCCAATTTCCATTATGTGATCAAAAAGCTCTGCCTTTGAACGGCCTGTACACAAAAATACATAATGACCATTTTTCCTTGCTTCTTTTACTGCTACTTTTGCACTCTCTGGAATTATTCCATTATCATTTACTAAGGTACCATCTACATCTAAAAATATTACTTTCTTACTCACTTGATTTCTCCTTTGCAATATATACGCTATTAATTTAACTACGCTCAAATCAGCTTCAATTTTATTGTATAGCCCTAAAAAATTTCTTAAGCTATCGAAACATACAAATTTAGTTAACTTGAGAATTTTATAATTTCATATATAGTAAAAAAGAGTTAACTTTTACATTAACCCTCTTTTACCGTTTAAATAACTTTTAAAGTAATCTTGAAATTAAGCTAAATTTTCCCCATTGGTTTCAATAACTTGCTTATACCAATAGAAACTCTTCTTAGGTCTTCTGCTCAAATCACCATTTCCATCATTATCTTTATCTACGTATATGAACCCATAACGCTTTTTCATCTCTCCAGTAGATGCACTTACTAAATCTATACAGCCCCACATAGTGTATCCCATGAGCTCAACACCATCCTTAACTGCTTCTTCCATTTCAACTATATGATCTCTTAAGTAATCAATTCTGTAATCATCATTAATTGAACCGTCTTCTTCTATTACATCTACTGCACCTAATCCATTTTCAACAACCATTACAGGTATTTGATATCTATCATAAATATGGTTTAGAGTCCATCTTAATCCCTTAGGATCAATCTGCCATCCCCAATCTGAAGCTTTTAAGTATGGATTCTTTAATCCTCCTAGTAAGTTTCCTTTTGCTTCTTCTTGCTTAGCTGGATCAGCACTTACTGCATTAGACATATAATAACTAAATGAATAGAAATCCACAGTACCTTCTTTTAGTATATCTAAATCTCCATCCTCCATTTTGATATCTATACCCTTTTCTTCAAAATGTCGAAGCGCAAATCCTGGATAGTAACCTCTCACCTGAACATCTCCACAAAGCATGTTTTGTATTTGATCCGATTTTTGTGCTAATAATATATCATCTGGGTTACAAGTAAGTGGATAAAGAGTCATATATGCTATCATGCATCCTATCTTAAAATCAGGATTAATTTCATGTCCTAATTTTACAGCTTTTGCACTTGCTACAAATTGATGATGTAATGCTTGAAATCTTAGTTTAGCTGAGTCTTCTCCTTCTTTAACTAATACTCCGCCTCCCATGAAAGCACCAAAATCAATAGTTAGACAATTTATCTCATTAAAAGTCAACCAATACTTTACTTTATCTTTGTATCTTCTAAAAATTGTTTCACAATATCTTACATAGCAGTCTATAACTTCTCTTCCTGCCCATCCATTATACTTTTGAGTAAGTCCAAATGGAGTTTCATAATGAGATATTGTTACTAATGGCTCAATTCCATTTTTCTTTAACTCATCAAATACATCATCATAAAATTTTAATCCGTCTTCATTTGGCTCTAATTCATCACCATTTGGAAATATTCTTGTCCAGTTTATCGACATACGAAAAGTTTTAAAGCCCATATCTCCAAACATTTTTATATCTTCTTTATAGTGTCCATAGAAGTCAATTGCTTCATGACTTGGATAATATGTTCCTTCTTCTAAAACCGGAGTAACTCTTCTTGGAGTTGTATGCGTTCCACCAGTCATCATATCAGCAGTGCTTGGACCCTTACCACCTTTATTCCATCCACCTTCAAATTGGTTAGCAGCAGTTGCTCCCCCCCATAAAAATCCATCTTTCATCTTCATAAAAATACCTCCTAAATGTTTAAATTTAAATTATAAATTATATTAACATTTATTATCTATTACGCTAAATTACCCTACAGCTACATTATAACCTTTTCATTCTGATGAATTTTTTCTAATTTTGAAAACATTCAGTCACGGTGATTAGTTTATAAACTACTTATTTTCTTTGAACTATTATTAAAATTTTACGTATATAAAATGTATACTAAATAAATTTGGGATATAAAACACCTTTACAGGTAATTTTATATCCCAATATTTTATATAAAAAATCCTTAGGCTAATACCCTTAGATTTGTTTACACATATACCTCGCAAACTTTATGTTAAGAATGCCTGGTTTAACTATATATTATTTAAATACCTTTACTCTTTCTTCTAGTGGTTGGAACTGCTTTTCACCTGGCTCTGCAGTTGGCTTTCCAAATGGCATTTGACCGATAAGCTTCCAATTGTTAGGTATGCTCCATTCTGATTTTACATCTTGTTCAATAAGCTCATTATAGTGTTGTAATGAAGCTCCGAAACCTTCTAGCTCTAATCCTGTCCAAACAACAAATTGATGCATACCGCTTGCTTGTTGAGACCAAACTGGGAAGTTGTCTTTATAAAGAGCAAATTGTTTTTGTAATGATTCAACTACACTATTATCCTCAAAGAATAAAACTGTTCCATATCCATTTCTAAATGAGTTTATTTTCTCTTCAGTAGAACCGAATTGATCAGCTGGTACTACTTTTCTTAAAGCTTCTTTTGTAATATCCCACAATCTATCATGCTGAGCTCCTAATAATAAGACTACTCTTGCACTTTGTGAGTTAAATGCTGATGGTACATATTTTACTGCCTCTTCAACTATCTCTTTGATTCTATCATCTGAGACTACAGTCTCCTTACTAATACCATAATATGATCTTCTAAGTTCTATTGCATCATAAAAATTCTTTTCCATTTATATTCCCTCCAAATTTAAAATTTATATTATATTTTGTACAAGATCTTTTATTGTCATAAATACTTCACTATATTATTGTTATCAACTAACTTATTGTAACTTGCTATATTTAGATTATATGATTATAATTCTCAATAGTCAAGTATTTTTATAAAATTTTTTGAATGTTTTTACCAAATACTTTATTAATAGAAACAACCGTTTATATTATTATTGAAATATCAGAGTTAGAACATATTAATTTCAGCACAGAATCAAACATTACAAAATAAAAAAACATAAAAGATCCATACTATATCTTTTATGTTTCTATGGTGTACTATATTCATTTTATATATTCTTATATTCTCCTTTACTATCCGTAAAGTATAAATAAAAGAACCCCATGCAAAGGGTTCTTTTACTATATTTATATTAACTATTCCCCTATAGCAGATAATCTTTCTAGATCAGCAATTATCACTCTTACTAAATCAAGTTTTCCTCGTGCATAATCCTTGTCATTTAAGTATTCCATACCTAGTTCAATGCATCTTTCTGTTTCTTTATATTCACTTAATAATCTTTCTAATTCACTCATAATTAACACCTCTAAATTTTAATAAACTCACACCTGATTGAATTTGTACTAATCTCTTTTAGCTTTACCAATCTTTATCGGTAGTGCAATACCGTGGGACATCCGCCGAAACCTCGATACTCCCCATCCTCGTCAACTTAAAGATCTTTCGATCCAATTAAGTCCTGGCGCTTTATTTTTATAAAAAGTTTTGAATTTAAATTTTATTCTAATAAAACTCTTTAACTTACGAAGCCTCCTCTCTATTAATAATATGTAAATCACTGATTTATTGAACCTTTTTCTTCTGTAACATCAATAATATTGTTGTACATCTTTAATTAAATTTTAGCACACTATATTTATTTTTCACCTTCGTTCATTGAAATTTATTAATTCATTAAAAAAACTTTTAGTTTCTAATATAAGAAAGCCGCTGAGATTACCATCTTCAGCGACTTTTTTACACATCTGTTTTTCAAAATTCATATTATGAAAACTTGGCAGACTAATAAGTTTTATTTTTAATTATATTCTCTATAGATAAACTTCTCTTTACTAAATAAATATATTAAATAAGGTTAGGTATTCAGCATATCCTTCTTCTACTAATCTTTCTTTAGGTATAAATCTCAAAGCAGCTGAATTAATACAATATCTGAGACCACCTTCTGCTTCTGGACCATCTGTAAATACATGACCTAAGTGTGAATCAGCATCTGCACTCCTAACTTCTACTCTGCGCATATTATGTGTCAAATCAGCTTTTTCATTTATGAAATCATTATTTAAAGGTTTGGTGAATGCTGGCCATCCACAGCCTGAATCATATTTATCATTGGATGAAAATAATGGTTCACCAGACACGATATCAACGTATATGCCATCCTCTACATTTGTATCATATTCATTTGTGAACGGTCTTTCAGTTCCATTATTTTGAGTTATTTCATATTGGATTGGAGTTAATCTTTCTCTTAACTCTTCATCACTTTCTTTTGTGTATTTATTATTTCCCAAAGTCTTTCCCTCCTGTAACTATGCTAATTTTTTATTTACTCTTTAGTTCTACTAATTTTATATCATTAGTAGTTATATCTCTGTAGGTTAAGTATCTATCGCATATATTCACATCTGTAACACCTTTTGCATCTACTATTTTTTTCTTTGATGAATCAACCTCATCAATTACATATATGCCTTCATTATTAGAGTAATATATTTTATTATCTGCTATATTAACACATATAATGTCTTTCTCTAATACTTTATCCTCCTTAGTATCTATATCTTTCATGTGTAGTTCTCCTGTCGGATGACTAAAATAGTTATAATTTATATCTTTATCATTTAACATAAAACTATACTCGTATTTTTGAGTGACTTGAGAGTACTTAGGTATCATTTTATCTTGCGGATTTTTTATTAATATTTCTCCAGTATTTAGATTTCTTGATTTTAAATAATCATAATCTATATTTGAGCTTTTATCACTTACAATTTCATATTGAAAATATTTTTCTGTTGAACTATCTGGATAATACTCTTTATAAAAAATCTCTTTATTATTTACATCAAGTATATCTGCATATTTTCCTTGAGATAAAACTTTGTAATTCTCTCCATTAGTATTTACTCTAAAAACTTCAGTGTAATACTCTGAGTTTACATATCCCGTTAATTTTGTTCCTATTATAGTATCATCAATCACCCTAAGATTATAAAATGTAGTTATAAGATTTTTTTCTTCTTTTACATCAGTCAATTTTTTCTTATCTGTTCCATCTAGATTCATCTTATATAGATTGTTATTATCTTCTCCATCTACAAAATAAATAGTTTTATCTTTTTGAACCATATTAGATTTATTATTTATGTTCCCTTCTGTATTACCTGTAAACTTTACTATGTCTAACTTACACTCTACAGGTTTATTGATCAGCTCTAGATTTCCGCCTAATATATATGTTCCTGCTGTGTCAGTAGTAAGAGGTTTAGCGAACCATTTTACTTTAAATTCTACTTCTTTTTTATCTATGGTAAGCGCCTTTACTGCATCTGGCATTACTAGACTTTGGCCTTCGTAAATTTTTATACTCTCTTTATTAAATTTTAATGAATTTATTATCTCATCTAAACGTGACTTATAAGCTTCTTTATCATTTGTCTTTTCTATACTATCTTTTAATAAAGTTATTGCTCCTATAATATCTGCTTTACCTTCTAATGCTTGTGATTTCATTAGTATAGCTTTATTATCTTTATCTGATATCTTAAGGACCTTATCGCAATAAGTTATAGTATCCTGATATTTTTTTGAGTTCATAGTTATTTCCGCTCTCTTAATGTAGTAAAAAGTCTTTATCTTATTTAAGTTTATAACTATTGAAATTACTAATACCAATACTACTAAGATAGAAATCAACGTAATTATCGGCCTTTTTAAACTCTTTTTGTTTTCTATCTTTTCCGCTTCTGCATCATTACTTGATTCATCCATCTTCATTAAACTCCCTCCAAAAAAGCTTTCTTATTATTATATTTTTGCTAAGGCTTGGTTATTACTGAATAAGAATCATAACTTGTTTTTATAAACTTTAAGTAACAAAATTCTCTAACTTTAATACAATATTATTAAGATACTTTAGAAGGGATTGCTGTATAAAAAAGAACATAATAAAAAAGTCGCTGAATCTTCAGCGACTTTTTTAACGTATCTACCTTTTCATATTAATTATTAGCTTTTTGCTCAATTAATTTAGCTAAATCATGAGCCATTTTATCTATTTCTTCTTGATTTTCTCCCTCGAGCATAACCCTTACTAACGGTTCTGTACCAGAAGGTCTTATAAGAACTCTTCCAACTCCATGAAGTGCTTCTTCTATTTTCTTTATTTCATTCTTTATTTCTTCATCTTCTTCATGTATATTCTTTTTTTCGTTTGGAATCTTTGCATTGGCAAGAACCTGTGGTAATTCATGCATTATAGATGCTAGTTCACTTAAAGTTTTACCGCTTTTCTTTATTATTGAAGCCATTTGAAGAGCTGTAACTAGACCATCACCTGTAGTATTGAAATCTAAGAATATAATATGACCAGATTGTTCACCACCTAATACATATCCATCCTTAACCATTTCCTCAAGAACATATCTATCTCCAACTTTAGTATCTATTGTCTTTATTCCTTCTCTTTCACAAGCTAACTTAAGCCCTAAGTTACTCATTACAGTGACTACTAAAGTATCATCTTTCAATCTTCCTAGTTCTTTCAAATGCTTTGCACAAAGTGTCATTGCGAAGTCTCCGTTGATAAGCTTTCCTTTTTCATCAACAGCAAGACATCTATCAGCATCACCATCAAATGCAAAACCAACATCACAACCTTTTTTTATTACATAATCCATTAGCTCTTCTGGATGAGTTGAACCGCAGTTTTCATTTATGTTAGTTCCATCTGGATTATCATTTATAACAAATACGTCTGCTCCAAGATCTCTAAAAGCTTGAACAGCAGCAGAATAACATGCACCATTAGCACAATCTAAAGCAACTCTAAGTCCTTCTAAGTCAAAAGCTATTGTTTGCTTTGCAAATTCTATATAATCTTCTAATGCTCCAACTTCTCTTCTCTTTCTTCCTACATTTTCTCCTGTAGGACTTGGCACACCTTCAAAATTACTTTCTATAACTCTCTGTATTTCATCCTCTAGCTCATCTTGAAGTTTATACCCTTTATTGTCAAAAAACTTAATTCCATTATATTCTACTGGATTATGGGATGCTGATATCATTATTCCAGCATCAGCTCCGTACTCTCTTGTTAAATAAGCTATTGCTGGAGTAGGTACAACTCCTAATGCTACTGCTTCTGCACCAACTGATAATATACCTGCAACTAAAGCTGATTCAAGCATATCACAAGATATTCTTGTATCTTTTCCAACTAATATCTTAGGTTTATGGGTTCCTTCTGTTAATACATACGCCCCAGCTCTTCCTAAGTTATAAGCTGTAAGTGCAGTAAGCTCAGTATTAGCAATACCTCTAACTCCATCAGTTCCAAACATTCTTCCCATATAATATATACCTCACCTTTGCATTTTTACTTTTTTGTACAGATGATTACTTTCATCCTTAAATTTATATTTTCAAACCTTTTCACAAGAAACCGTGAGAATCTTGAAAATAATTTTTTACATTAAAGCAATTCATCTTTATATATGACTTATTTTATCAAATTAAATCTTTACTTAAAACATATAAATGTTTAATTTGACAAACAGACTATAAATAGCCTCTAGTGTATATTATATGAATGTTGATGCAATTAATCAACAACGAAGAAATTACAATACCTTTAATTTTTAAATAAAATTCGATATAAACTTTTTATTTCTCCCTTTAATATCCAGATAGTCCTCTATCTCTACATTTTCCCTCAACCTTCATGAAGATAAAATATCCAATCCAAAGCAATGCGATCATGAATCCACATAGTATTACAAATTGCAGTCTAAGGTCAATTATAGACTTTTGTCCTACAAGTATTGATCTAACGCTATCATTGAGATATGTTAATGGAATAGCAAATGCTATTGGTAATAAATACTTTGGAAATATCTGAATAGGAAAATATCCTCCCGAAAACCCAGATAAAAGTGAATTTGATATATCTACTACAGTATTAGCATTTTTTATTATCAAAACTAAGCTTGCCATAATTAAACCTAGTCCAATTAATGCTATAATTCCTGGACACATATATAAAAGTGCTTTTATAATATTACCATTTATATTAAACCCAAATAAAAAGTGACAAACTATACCAGTAACAACTATTTCAACAGTACATCTTAAAAATTCAAATATAGAACTGGACACTACTAGTATTGCTCTATTAACAGGAGCAGTCCAATTAGATTCCAATACCCCATCCATCATCTCATCTTTCATGGAAAAACCAACACTCCACATCGCGGCTCCACTATAAGCCGAAATCATAAAACCAATTACTAAAAATCCCATGTAATCAGAACTTCCAGTATAGGCCTGAAATCCACTTAAGCTATTTCCCTGAGAAAACACTTTAGACATAAAATAAAACGGACTTAACCATATTATTGGATCTACTATAAAGAAAAATATATTCAGTGGATACCTAAAATATATTTTAGCTTTCATTATAAAGCGTGCTCTTATAACTCTCATAACTTTTTTCAGCTCCAAATCAGCACCTCCCTAAAATCTTTCTAAAGATCCTTCCATTTTTACTTTTCTTTCTACTAAAACAAAAACTAATCTTCCTATTATAAGATATATCAAACTTACTATTAGACATGTTATTATCTGACTAAATGCTGATTCTATCCCTTCACCTTCAACCATTACTTTTCTAGCAGCTTCAATGCCATAAGTAAACGGAAAAGCTTTAGATAAAGCTTGCATCCATCCAGGCATGACACTAATAGGAAAAGAGATTCCGCATAATATCATAACTAATCCTCTTACTAGTTGTACTGCTATATTGGCATCCTTAAGCCAAAGCACAAGACTTGCAAATATCATTCCAAATCCAATTACACCTGGAATCATAACAATAAATATTGCCATCCATTCTAATAAATTTCCTGAAAAACTCATTCTATAAATAAAGGTATACTCAACCATACTCACAAATATATAAGTAAATCCTATAAATATATTTACTAAGGCTCCCCCAAATAATATATCAATCTTTTTTATTGGACAAAGCCATAAAGACTCTAGAGTTCCTCTTCTCTGCTCTTGTCTTAAAAAGGTTCCGAAAGTCCACATCATAGTGTTTACCCACATGTATACCATAACCCCAACCGCTATAAAAGCAGTGTAATTAGTAGTTCCTGCTATCTCTTTAAAGGTGTTAAGTCCTCCTTGGTCTGGTCCTGCAAGACCAACTGCACTTAATATATATATTATCGGGAACATAAGGGGCCATATTATAAGCCCAGGTATCCAGTCTTTATACCTTGTGACCTCTGTAAACTCTTTTCTGCCTACAGCAAGAATAGTTCGTATTCTATTCATAATCTCACCCCTAATCCCTAAGTTTCTTTCCCGTAAGGTGTATAAATACATCTTCTAAGGATGGTATAACAACATTCATGCTTTTTATTGATATCTTATTTCTTCCAAGAAAATCTATTATCTCTTGAACTATATTTTCTTTTTCATCATGATGTATTAATAGTTCATAACTATTTCTTTCTTCCATGTAACTTACAGTTACATTTTTTATATTTTCTAATTTCTTAAGTTTGGTAGTTATTTCATCAGAAATACTATTTACTTCTATCTTTATACTTCTCACATCACTTATAGTCTTCTTTAGATTATCAGGTGTATCTAAAGTTATTATTTTTCCTCCATCAACTATAGCAATCCTATCACATAGAAAATCAGCTTCTTCCATATAGTGTGTTGTCAAAAGTATAGTCTTACCTTCACTTTTAAGAGATGTTATTATCTCTCTCAAATTTAATGCTGATTGAGGATCTAATCCTAAAGTTGGTTCATCAAGTAAAACCACAGGGGCATCAGGAATTAGTGCTTTACCAAGTGCTACCTTTTGTTTCATACCAGTTGAAAATTTTTCTACTGTTTCATCTGCTTTTTCGATTATATCTAACTTTTTTAATATTCTTTCCGCTCTTATTTTAGCTTCTTTTTTAGAAAATCCATATAAGGATGCAAAGTATTCTAAGTTTTCTCTTGCTGTAAGCTTCCAATAAATACTCCTATCTCCTGCTAGTACTGTACCTATCTGACTTAATGCTTTAGAAGAGTCTTTTTCCACATCCAGTCCATTTACTAGCACTCTTCCAGACGTAGGTCTTAGAAGTCCTGTAATCATTTTTATAGTTGTAGTTTTTCCTGCTCCATTAGGACCTAACAGCCCAAATATCTCACCTTTATATATATCAAAAGATACACCTTCAACAGCTATAAATTCTTTCTTCTCAATAACCTTCAAAAATTTCTTTTTTATCGATATAAAAACCTTTCTTACATTCTCAACTTGAACCACTTTTTGCATTTATTTACATCATCCTTCCTAAAAAAATAGTACCTTAGGCACCACTATTTATAGCTAATAGAAATTCTTATATTGTTTTCTTTTTGATTTTAAACTTTACCAATAAATTAAATTACTGAACCTTACATTATATCTTCTATAGTCTGCTTTTCTGGATCATAGTTAATAACCTTCTTCACTGATTTCATAAATGCAAAACATATAATAAAAAGAAGAGTTGCTCCAAAACTTCCGCATATAACTTGTTTTGCGCCTAATATTCCTCCAAGAACTCCACCTATAACCATGCCAATTGGGGAAAGTGCTTGAGTAAAGGTACCAATTAAAGCAAATACCTTTCCTCTCATATCTTGTGGGACAATAAGTTGCGCTGCTGTATTTAATAAAGTGTTAAGTACAGCATTCAAGGCTCCTGCTATAAATAACAATATACAAATAGCATATATATTTTCAGTGATAGGTGCTATCATAACCATAGCCATGCTTATAATGCCGCTGCTTACAAAAACAACAAATTTATTTTTAGGTGCTATCTTTATTATCGATAAAGTCAGCATCCCGGAGATCATTCCTAGAGTAAATATCCCCATTGCAAGACCATATTTCTTTGCATCTAATCCTGGAGTGGAATTAAAATAAGGCATGAACAATACCAAACCTACTTGTGCAAAAAAATTGATAACACATGCTAATATAATAATATTTCTTAAACCCTCAAATTTTATTGAAAACTTAAGTCCATCAACAAAATCTTCTTTAAAATTAGATTTCTCTTTTTTATGAATAACTTTAGGAACCTTTAAGAATAACTCAAGAGAACCAGAGAAAAGATATGAAAACCCATTCAATAAGAACATTATAGGCGCTCCTAGAATTGAAAAAATTGCACCACCAGCCATTGTTCCTACTAAATTTGCTCCTGTGTTTGACATTTGATAACTAGAATTTGCCTGTAAAAGTCTTTCTTTAGGTACTAAATCAGGCAATACCGAACTTATACTAGGTCCAAAAAATGCTGAACATATCCCAAGTACTATCCCAGCAGTCATCACCATCCATACAGACCCTACACCTTTGTATATCGCAAAACCAACTGATACAATCGCTACCCCACGTATTAAATCAGCTAGTATAATAATCAACTTTCTATTTGCTCTATCTACCCAAACACCTGCAAACGGTGATATTGCAATCCTTGGAATCATTGTAATTGCCATAATGGTCCCCATAAGAGCCGAAGATCCTGTAACAGCTAAAACCCAAAATCCTAATGCAATTTCATAAATAGCATCCCCAAAACATGATACAAGCTGCCCTTGCCATAATAAAAAGAAGTTTTTATTCCAAAGTTTTTCTGTGTTTTTAAAAACACCTTCATCAGTAGTATCGGAATATTGAATCTCTTTTATTTCTTCACTCATATTTATTTCTCCTATTTTATTTATACTTACATCTTAATAGTCATTGTTAGTCTATAAATGAAAAAGTATTTTTGAAATATCATTAATAAACCATCTATCACACTACTACCTTATAGCTTAATCTGATTCTTAACAATTGCTCCATCTAATATGGTAATGCTATCACTATATTCTACAGTATCTATTTCACATTTTTCTCCAATAGTTATGTTTTTTCCTCTTACAATGGAGGCTTTGGTTACTTCAAGATAGATATTATCTCCTTCAATAGAATCACAAATTAATCTACTTTTACTAAAAGAAGCAAATCTTATAAAACTCATAACAAAGGAATCCTTGGATCTGAGTCTAACTTCAATTTCCTTTCCTCCAATTTCATTAGTTTTACATTCTCCACCTGGATTTATTTCTATCTTTTCTGCATTAAGCATCTCACCAATATTAAATGCACCATAGCAGGTGAAATGTTCTGCTTCACAATTACCACCTATTCTTACTCCACCAAATATCTTTATGCTATCACCTTTTAAGTTTCCGCCAACTTTAGAATCTCCTGATATTTTTAACTGACCTACAGATAAGTCTCCACCTATCTTTGAATCTCCACTGACCTTCATCTCATCACTAGTTATATTACCATTAATAGACGAAGATCCTGATACTGAAAATAATGAACTTTTTACATCTCCTTTTATTGATGCATCTCCACTTATCTTAAACTCCTGGCATAGCACATCTCCAACAACATTAGATGAACCTGAGCATTTAAAATCAACACAATCTAAATTACCATTAATCTCACCTGCACCACTAATCTTTACGGAATTAAACTTTCCTCCACCAAACTTACCTGACCCTGATATCTTCAAATCTGATCTATCACTATAATAACTTCTCTCCATTATTAAATTCCTCCTTTTCTATAATTGAACTTGCTCTATAACTTTGCTGCTTGGATCAATAGATATTGTATTATGATATTCAACTCTTTGAATGGTACATTTTTTTCCTATAACTACATCAGTGCCTCTTACAATTCTAGCTGTAGTTGACTCTAAATATATATCGTCTCCTTCAATAACATTACAATCAAGTTCATCAAGAGAGTAATTAAATATAGCTTTTGTTATTTTAGATAGAATTCCTACACTCCAATTTCCAAGCCTTACATTTATACTTCTTCCACCCATTTCTGAAACTTCACACTTACCACTAATTTCAACTGATATATTTTCACTATTAAGAAGACCACCAATCTTGAACGCTCCAGAACATTTAAAATCTTCAGCTTCACAATCTCCAACTATACTTGTAGCTCCTTGTATATCAATAGTTTCACTACTAAGATTCCCACATACTTTTAAGCTTCCTTGTATATTACTTCTCTTACTATTTAAATTTCCACCTATCTTGCCTGCTCCACTTATGTTGCAAGCCTCAGCCTCTACATTTCCTGTACATTTAGTAGCTCCACTAACGTTATAAGTTACAGTCTTCACATTGCCTTCAAATTTTGCTGCACCAGCTGCCTCAAATTCAACACAATCTATATCTCCGTTAATCTTTGCTGCTCCACTAACCTGTACTCTATTAAATTTACCACCACCAGAGCTACCAGCTCCCGAAATTTCTAAATCTCCTCTATCTTCATAATATCTATCATTCATAATACCCTTAACCTCCTATACTAAATTAGTTATAACTTTTTCTGTAAAACCACTTAAATTAATTCTTTCTAAGACTTTACCATCACCTAATATAATATTTGCTGAATCTGCTAGTATTCCTATTCCTACTCCCATCTTTCGAACAAATACAAGCTCAAAGTCTTTTTCTTTTATATTACTATAATTTTCTATTAATCCTTTTATTGTAAAATTAATTTCATCTAAATTCAAGTTACCTTGTTCCAACAAGTATTTGTATAATGCCAAGAAGACTATGTCATCTACGCTCAATTCATCTTTTAGACTAAAGTTATTTTTGTACATATCTAGAACATGCTGTGTAACAATGTTTCCTTTTAATATATCTTCTATATAAAATTTAGAGGATATAGAACTCCCTTGAAATCTTTCTGCTAGATCATCTAAGGAAACATCATCTTTCATCTCAACTATTCTATTTATTCTATCTAATATTTTATCCTTAGGAAAATAGGTTTCTTGTCCTGTAAAAGAAGACTTCTTTATAAACCACTCCTCAGGTATTAAGTTTTTCCTTTTCCATCTATATAGCTGACCATAAGATATGCCAGTAAGTTCTAATAACTCTTTTTTTGATATCAAATTTTCTTCCATTTTCATTCCTCCTTGAATTCAGTATAACAAAACATTGTTACGTTAGCAATACTTATTTTTAAAAAATGTAAAAGCCACCATCAAAAAAGATGGTGGCTTTTAACAAACCTACTTATATTATCTTGCTTGTATCTACATTTGATAAGCGAAATATAAATTAGCAAGCGTTAAAATAACTGCAGGTATATGTAATTATTCGTAAAACATTGTTTTATTACTTATCTTTCTTATTTAATCTTTCTAAGACCGTGTTATATCCGTCACTACCATAATTCAAACATCTATTAACCCTACTTATAGTAGCAGTACTAGCTCCAGTATCATTTGCTATTTCAGTATATGTTTTCTTTTCTTTAAGCATAGTTGCTACTTGTAATCTCTGCACTAAAGCTTTTATTTCATTTATTGTAGCTACATCTTCAAAAAATCTATAGCACTCTTCCGTATTTTCTAAACTTAATATAGCTTTAAAAAAATAATCCATATCATCACTTTTTAGCTTTGATTCATAATTGCTCATGTAATCACCTCACATCAGTATTTTAACACCTTATACTTAACTTTACCATATGTTTTAGCAATTGGTTATATTTTTATTCATTTATCACTTTACAACTTTATTATATTAAAGTATAATATGATTATCAGGTACTCAGGAGGATGTTAATTATGAATAAAATTGTTAAGAGATTATTATCAGTTGTAGCTATTACAACTATTTCATTATCATTAATAAGTTGCGGACAAACTAAGAAAGATTCTAATGCTAATTCGAATACTATAGTAGTTGGACTGGATGATTCTTTTCCACCAATGGGCTTTAAAAACAGCAAAGGTGAACTTCAAGGTTTTGATATAGATATGGCAAAAGAGATAGCAAAACGTACAAATAAAGAAATAAAATTTATGCCTTATAATTGGGATGGTATCATACCAGGTATAAAGCAAAAGAAATTTGATGTAATAATTTCCGCAATGAGCGTAACACCAGAAAGAGAAAAAGAAATTGCTTTTTCAACTCCATACTTAAATGAAAGACAAGTAGTTGTAGTGAAGAAGGACAATACTTCTATAACTTCACCAGATGACCTTAAAGGTAAAACAGTTGGAGTACAAAAAGGTAGTACAAGTGAAGATGCTATAAAAGATACAAAGGCTACTTTTAAAGATACAAAGTTATATGATGAAAACATTGCCGCTCTTCAAGACTTACAAATAGGTCGTATAGATGCAGTTGTAGTAGATGAATTAGTTGCAAGATATTATATAAAAGAAAAAGCTGACACTTACAAGGTTTTAGATAAATCAGTTGCTACAGAGCCTATAGCTATAGGACTTAGACAAGAAGATAAAGATCTTAAAGCTACTTTTGATAAAGTAATAAAAGAAATGCAAGAAGATGGAACTCTTGCAAAGATATCAAAAACTTGGTTTGGTGAAGATATTACATCTTCAAAATAATTTATATCATTTACAGAAAGGTTGTTTTTTTATGAAGGTCGAAATCATTTCAACATACCTTCCCATATTATTGGAGGGTTGTTTAAGAACAATAGAACTTACCGTTATATCAATTTTATGTGGACTATTATTAGCTTTCATAGTTGTTTTAATGAAGCTTTCAAAGAATAAAGTACTAAAATCAATAGGAACATTCTATACTTGGTTCTTTAGAGGAATTCCCTTAATGATTCTACTTTTCATAATCTATTTCGGACTTCCAGAAGTAAATATAACCCTTACTTCATTTGAAGCAGCTATATTAGGACTAAGTATAAATATATCTGCATATGTAGCCGAAGCTATAAGAGGCGCTATGTTATCAGTAAACAAAAATCAATGGGAAGCTGCACAAACAGAAGGACTTAATTTTATACAAACAGTATTTTATATAATACTTCCACAAAGTTTAGGTCGTATGCTTCCAGCTGTTGCAAATGAATTTATAGCATTGCTTAAAGATACAGCTTTAGTATCAACTATAGCCATGACAGATTTGATGAACAACGCTCAGCATATGGCAAATGTATCTTTTAGACCTTTAGAAATATTTTTCATGGCATCTATAATGTATCTTATAATGACAACATTCTTTACTACAGGTTTCAAGTTTGTTGAGAAAAAATTTGCCCTAGCAGATTTATAATATAAAAAAACTGAAGTGTTTTTCTTCAGTTTTTTTGCGCATCCGCCTTTCCGAATGTATATGAGGAAAATCTGGCATGCGACACATTCTTCAATAAAAACCTTAATCTAGAAATTTTCTCCGTTCCAGCCCCAATTATTCACTTCTTCATATTTTACATATATTGATTCTTTACCAATTGAAAGCTCTTCGTTATAAAGCTCACATATTGCCTTTGTAAGCTTACTTAAAGCTTCTTTAGATGTACTTCCAAATATTTTCACTTCTATAAAAGCTCCATATTCTAATTTATCCCCTTTAAAATATAACGGATATTCATCTTGGAAGCCTACCATTAACCACTGTTCACTCTTTCCAGGGATTAATTCTATCAGTTTCCCTAGTTCATCCTTTAATTTATTCTTTTTCTCTTCAGTTAACTTTACAGTTACTTTTGAATCAATAAATGGCATTATAAATCCTCCCATAAAAAATCATGATCGAGAAATAAACTTTCCCATATAAAAATGCAGGATAACTCCTGCATTTATGTATATTTTTTTATTTATTATTGTTCTTCATTTCCTCATGCTTAAACTGCTCGCTTTTTACAGTAACATAAACTCCAACAATCGCAAATGCAGCAAGGAAAAAAATAACCACTGTAGTCATAAGATCCATTCTGCTCACCTCCTTAATTCTACCAAATAAACTAAACTTTAAATCTTCACCCATTCTCATTACTTATCAGCACAATATCAATAGTTATATTTTATCACAAAATTCGAAATCATTACATCTTGTTATTAAAGTTAAAGATTAAATTATATTTTATATATTTTTAAATTATCTCTTCTATTGCTCGTTATCATGATCCCCTGAAGGATTGGTCATAGCATTTAAGCCAATGGATTGTAGCTTATCATACACAACTTTAGTTGGCACTAACCATACCTCACCGGTTCCTTTATAGACATTAAGAAAACCTTCTCCACTTGTTGCTGAACCAATGATTGACTTTGAAGACTTTTCTACTGTAAACTCTATCCCGCCTGTTCTTAATATAGCAAAGTTTCCGTCAACCTTCAATGTATCATTTGAGAGCCTACATTTAAATATTTCATTTTCAGGAACCGGTATTTCAACAACTACAATTCCACTACCACTTATCTTTGTTTGAAATAACCCTTCATTGCCTAATAACATTGAAGATATCGACTTCTGCATAGCTGAACCTATTTCTACAGTATCTTCACAAGCATAAAATATGCCATCATCAACAATTACCTCTTCATTTTCCAATTCTAATAAAGCATAGTGTCCAAATGAAGGTTCTAAAAATATTTCTCCATTCCCCTCATATCTAGGCTTGAATATAGTTTCTCCTGTAAGCTTACTATTAATAAGCTTTTTACCAAAGCCTAAAACTCCACCTACTTTATTTTGAAGTTCGATATCTCCCTTTAGGTAACTTAACGCCCCAGATTCAAGTTTGACAGCACTATCTTCAAGTATTATTCTAATTTGCTTAAGTTTTATTCCAGCATCCTTCATAAACTTAAATTTTATAGCTGAATCTACATCATTGCCTCCAGTTAACTCATCGAACTCTAATACTTGAAAAACTGAATCTCCTGTCATTTCAGCTAATTTTGTAAGCTTATTTGTTATGTTTAGTGAAGTTCTCATTATTTTCCCTCCTTACACCACATCTAATTTTTAAGTTACATATATAAAACAGTGAATAGCTGCTCACAAAACAACTAATTTATCCAATTAAAAATATAATACCATAAATTTCAAGAAATATGTATATGAAAAAAGCACTATAAACTTCTAAATTATCTAGAACTTTATAGTACTTATAAAAATCTCTGTTTATATATTATTTATATTCCTTTGCAACTTCTTCACCACTTAGTACTCTTATAGTTCCTTGAGCAAGGGCTAGAAGTTCATCTTCTCCTGGGTAAACTACAACTGGAGCTATCCAATCTACATTGCTTGTTATTGTATTTGTAACTACTTTGCCATATGCTATACCACCAGTAAGTATTATAGCATCTACCTTACCTTTAAGTACAACAGCATATTCACCGATAGCTTTTGAAACTTGATACATGAATGCATCATAAACTAATTTTGCTTCCGCGTTTCCTTCAGCTGCTAACTTTTCTACATCTCTTGCATCATTTGTATTTAAATAAGCAACGAATCCACCTTTACCAACAATCTTCTTGTATATTTCATCTTGTGAGTATTTGCCGCTAAAGCACATTTTTACTAGATCACCAGATGGTACTGATCCTGATCTTTCAGGTGAAAATGCACCTTCTCCATCTAATGCATTGTTCACATCAATAATCTTACCATTCTTATGAGCGCCTACTGAAACTCCTCCGCCCATATGAACAACTACTAAATTTACGTCCTCGTATGCTTTTCCATTTTCTTTTGCGTATCTCTTAGCAACCGCCTTTTGATTTAAGGCATGGAATATACTTTTTCTAGGAAGTTCTGGAACTCCTGAAGGTCTTGCAACATCTTGTAATTCATCAACAACAACTGGATCCACTATGAATGCTGGCTTTCCTATTTCACTTGCTATTTCATTAGCTATTATTCCTCCAAGATTTGAAGCATGTTGCCCTTGAGCACCGTTCTTTAAATCTTCAAGCATAACTTCATTAACTGCATAAGTTCCACCAGCTATAGGCTTTAGCATTCCACCTCTGCCTACTACAGCATCTAGCGTGCTTACATCAAAATTCTTTTCTTTTAATACATTTAGAATTACATCTTTTCTAAATTGAAATTGATCATAAATTGTAGCATAAGCATTTATTTCTTCAGATGAATGTCTAAGTGTTTCTACGATTAATTCTTTTTCATCTTCATAAACACCTATTTTTGTGGAAGTTGAACCTGGATTAATAATTAAAATTTTGTAAGCCATTATTTTTCTCCTCCTTGAAGAATATCCTATGAAAATAAGTATAATTAAACTATAGATAATATTTCAAAAATATTATTTAGTGTTAGCTACTAATGCTGCTAAAGCAATTGAGTTTACCTTTGTTTCGAAACTATCTGCTCTTGAAGTTAGTATAACCGGAGCTGCAGTACCAACTAGTATTCCACCATTTCTAGATTTTGATGTCATAGTTAAACATTTATACATAACATTTGCAGTTTCAATGTTTGGTAGCAAGAATATGTCTGCTTTTCCTGCAACAGGACCAGTAACATTTTTGTGATGTGCAGCTTCTTCTGATAATGCATTATCAAAAGCAAGAGGTCCATCTACTATACAACCCTTTATTTGTCCTCTATCATTCATTTTTGCAAGTAGTGCCGCATCTATTGTAGCAGGCATATCAGGATTAACTACTTCTACAGCGCAAATTGGTGCAACCTTTGGTAATTTTAATCCACAAGCATGAGCAACTTTAACTGAATTATTTAATATATCTATCTTAGCCTTTAGGTCTGGATATGTATTAAAAGCAGCATCAGTTAAATATATCAATCTGTCTATTCCTTCAATCTCAAATACAGCTACGTGAGACATAAGCTTACCAGTTCTTAATCCAACTTCTTTATTAAGTACACTTCTTAAGAAAGTAGCAGTATCAACTAAGCCTTTCATAACCATATCAGCTTTTCCCTTTGCTACTAATTCAACCGCATAAAGAGCTGCTTTCTTAGGATCTGGTTCATTAATAAGATCATATTCCTTTAAATCCATACCTATTTTATCTGCAAGTTCTCTTATTTTAGCTTGATCTCCAACTAGTATGGCATCAGCTATTCCTCTTTCTTTTGCTGCTTTAATTGCTTCAAGAACAGGTTCATCTTGTGCTACTGCTACAGATACCTTTTTCTTTGTTACTTCTTTTAGCTTTGATAGTAATTCATCAAAATTTTTACTCATTTATTCCTGCACCTCTTCTTATTTTTTAGTTTGACATAATAGCCATTCTACTTCATAAGCTTATGCAATTTAACGCCATCGCATAAGTTAAAAAAGCTATATTTTTTGTTAATTTTATAACAAATTAGTTTATAAAAATTATATACTAGTTAAAAATAAACTGAATTTATGTTTCAATATTTTGAACATAATGTAATTATATCACTTTTAAACTGTATATAAATAAATATTATATAAAATTAATATTTTGTCATAATCTCTGAAATTGAGTGTATATGCAACAAAATGGACTAGCTATTCTTATATGACTAGTTAATTGATATTTAAAAACTTCCAAGTAGGATATATATTTATCAAAAATATCCTTTATCAACATTTTAACAAAAAAAACTTCTAAAATAGAAGTTTTCTGAAAATTTATAGAAATTTTTTTTGTTTTTTTATTTATTATATATCTGTTCAACACCGCTTTTAAAACTTTCAATGGATATTCTCTCAATAAAGTCACCTAACTTTTCACCAAATTCAGCTTCTTTATTATAGAACTCGTATATAGCTTCTACCATATTATAAGCTTCATCATCTGAAAGTTTTTCTGCTATTATATGCGGTAATTTAGGGTAAAATCCAGCACTTCCACCTGCAGTAACAATATAGCCTTCTTTGTCTCCAACAACAGCAATGTCTTTCGAATATGCACTAGTACAAGAATTTCTGCAGCCTACAACAGCTATCTTAGTTCTGTTTGGCGCCGCTGCTGCATAAAATCTTTTCTCTATTTTCATTCCAAGCTTTAGCGAATTCTGCTTAGCTCTCTTACAAAAAGACGCTGGACACAGCTCAACATTTTTTACTGAGTAGGCAGATACTACCCCTGGCTCCATACCGAGTTCTTGCCAAGCATTTTCAACATCTTCTGCTTTTATTCCAAGTATTGCAATTCTTTGACCGGAAGTTATCTTTATTACACCATTATATTTTTTAGCTACTTCAGCAAATTTAACAAGATCCTCTGGTTTTATAAACCCACCAGGAATTCTAGGAGTAATTCCATAGGTTCTGTTTTCATTCCTTACCTTTTGAAGAGTTGCATATTTAGGTTGTTGAATCATAATTATTCCCCCATCTTATTTATTATTAAATGGACAAAATTCTTTTATTATACTCTCAGCTACCTTTAATCCATCTACTGCAGCTGATACTATACCTCCAGCAAAACCAGCACCTTCTCCTGCAGGATATAAACCTTCAAGCGATATACTCTGTAAGCTTTCAGTTCTCTCTATTCTAACCGGAGCTGAGGTTCTTGTTTCTATTCCAGTCATTACAGCACTGCTGTCAGCAAAGCCTTTAATTTTTTTATCGAAATTTACAAGCCCATCCTTAAGAGCTTCTGTAACATATATCGGTAAACATTCCTTAAGCTGAACAAATTCGTAACCTGTCTTATATGAAGGAGTAACGTTTCCAATCTTAGTACTTATCCTGTCATTTAAAAAGTCTCCTACAAGCTGCACTGGAGCGACATAATTTCCCCCACCAATTTTATAGGCTAATTCTTCATAATGCCTTTGAAACTCCATACCAGCTAGTGGTGAATTATCTTTGAAATCCTTTGGACCTACTGTTACTACTATTGCTGAGTTAGCATTTTCTTTATCTCTTGCATGATAACTCATCCCATTTACTACTAGCCTTTTCTCCTCTGATGACGCTGCTACAACCTCACCACCAGGACACATACAAAAAGAATAGACAGATCTATCTATCTTATCACTTGAATGTGTAAGTCTATAATCTGCGGCTCTTAGTCTTGGATGTCCAGTATACTTTCCATATTGATTTAAATCTATCAATGATTGAGGATGCTCTATTCTTACACCTATTGCAAAAGGCTTTTGAGCCATTGCTATCCCTAAAGCATTAAGCATCTCATATGTATCTCTTGAACTATGTCCTATTGCCATTATTATGTTTTCACAAGGTACTTCATTACCATTAACTATAATAGCTCTTACCTTACCATCTTTTTGAATTATATTTTCAAGTTTTGATGAAAAATGAATTTCACCACCAAGAGCTTTTATTTGTTCTCTTATATTTCTTACAACCGTCTTTAATATATCTGTTCCTACATGCGGTTTCCCCATATAAGCTATTTCTTGAGGTGCACCTGCTTTTATTAATTCATCAATTACAAAGTCACATCTTCTATCCTTAATTCTTGTAGTAAGTTTACCATCAGAAAATGCTCCTGCTCCACCTTCTCCAAACTGAACATTTGATTCTGTATTAAGTTCTCCAGTAGCCCAAAATCTCTCCACAGTTTCTGTTCTTTTATCCACAGCCTCTCCTCTTTCAAAAACCAGTGGCTTATAACCATTCTTAGCTAAAAGAAGCGCTGCAAACAATCCAGCTGGTCCCATTCCAATAACAACTGGTCTGCTTTTCATAAGCTTGTTTCCATGTACTATCTCCTCAGCAGAAGTATACTCTTCAAACTTAACATCCTTGTCGTTTATCCTATTTAATACTGACTTCTCGTTTTTATGTTGAAAATCAACACAATAATTAAACTTAATTATATCTTTTTTTCTTGCATCAATAGATTCTTTTATTATCCTAAAGTTTTCTATCTCATCTTTAGAAATCTTTAATTTTTTTGCTATTTTATTTTTAAGTAATGAGATATCTTCATTTATATCAAGTATTATATTATTTATCCTTATAGGCATGTATTTTACCTCCATTAACATAAGGTCTTTGACTATTAATTTTAACAAAGGATTAGAACAATATCAACTGGTGTTTTATTGATATAAAAAAGAAGCTCATAAGTCTGTAAATTATATAAATATACAGGCTTATGAGCTTCCTTATAATTTTTAAAAACATATTCATATCAGAGTAAAAACCTTCATTACTGTTTCTTAGCTAGTACAGCTTTAACCTTATCACTACTTTGAGATACTATCTTTATCTTATCATTGCTATTGCTAATAACAATCGGAATAGTGTTCTCCCCTTCTTTAGCACCTGTTAGATCTACTTCTGCTTTTATACTATCTGCTTTGAATGAACTTATGTCATCTTCTAAACCACTAATTCTAACAGTTATTTTTTGTGGATCTATAGTTGCCTGGAGGCTGTCAGGTATGCTCTTTGAAGATATAGGTACTTCTATATCCTTCACTGTATATTTGTTTAAATTAAACTTCACCTTAACCTTACTTATGTTATCAGCTACCCTTACATTCTGAGGTATCTTTAAATTAGCACTTACTTCCTTTGAATCATTCATTGAAGATATATCAATCGCTTCTGTATCTATGCGGTTAATTCCACTCAACATTGTATCATCACCAACAAGTTCAACTTTTTCAGGTGTAGAACTAAAATCTTTCATAACAAATCCAGCAGGTAAGTTTCCCTTTGTAATAACGTTAATCGGTACAACTTTTCCCTTTTTTACACTTATGGAAACCTCAGCATTCGTAGGTGTTACCTTTACCTCATCTACATCTTTACCTGAATCATTTATTGCTTTTATAGGTAAGTTTAGTGTAGTATCCTGTTCGATATTTTTAAGTTCACTACTTACAACTAAGCTTTTCACACTATTTACGTATTCTCCAGGTCCAGATATAACGGCATTAGTAGGTTTAAGAGTCGGTGAGTCTGCATAAGTTCCGTTTTTAGTAGTAACCTTTATATCAGATTTTATTGGTATGCTCTTTTCCACATAATCATCTACTTTGATGGTAACTAACAAAAAACTATTGTTTTTTATATTAATATTAGTTGGGTAATTAACAATATCAACTCTTATCCTATTTTCACCTTTTTTTAGAGCGTAAGATGAAAGATCAACACTAACTTTAAATTGAGACGTTGTAACTTTGTACACTTCACTACTAGGACCTTCTAAATTTAAAGTCACATAAAAATCTTGATGAGGTGATAGCGCTAATTTAGACTCCTTTAATGCATCTGCATTAAGAAGTTCCACAGGTACCTTCTCTAACTTATACTCTCTAGTAGGGTTTTGCACGTTGGAAATATAAAGCCATAGCCCAAAGGAAAGAATTAGGCATACTATCCTTATAACTATTTCTGCCTTTTTATCCTTGTTATCCATACCTTCACCTTCTCTCCTAAAGTCTTTACCCTCTTTTCTCTCCTGTTTATCATAATACGTATTAATATACTTTTTAATTTATCCTTATCATAGTTTCTAGTAAGTCTTCCATTTACCGCTAAGGATATAGTTCCAGTTTCTTCTGAAACTATTATTATAAGTGCATCTGAAGTTTCTGAAAGACCTATACCAGCCCTATGTCTAGTACCAAGTTTCTTATTTATAGTTGTATTATTACTTAAAGGTAATACACAACCAGCAGCTACTATTCTGTCATTCCTAATAATTGTAGCTCCATCATGCAACGGAGTATTAACTACAAAGATATTTTCAAGGAGAGCGGAAGAAACTTTAGCATCTAATTCAGTACCATTACTTATTACTTCCCCAAGCCCTGTACTTTGCTCTATAGCTATAAGCGCTCCAGTTGCTGTATCAGCTAAGTTTTCAACAGCATTAACAAGCTCTGTTATAACTTCTTCTAATGCCTCATCATCTTGCATTACATGCAAGTCATCAAAGGCACTTCTTCCGATATGTTCTAGAGCCCTTCTTATTTCCGGTTGGAATATGATTATAATTGTTAAAACACCAATTGTTATTGTTTTACTTAAAATGAAATAAAGCATATCCAACCTTAAAAGGTAACTTATTGGTAGTAATGCAACTATTAATGCAATTCCCTTCAATAATTGTTCTGCTCTCGTTTCCTTTATCAACATATATCCTTTAAAGAAAATATAAGAAACTACTAGGATATCCAAAACGGACCATATTGATATATTTTTTATTGTATTAATTATCATACTAAAAACTTCTTGCACTTCTGTCACCCCTAATATCCTAATCTATTAAAATTATACACCAATTATACCCCTCATATATATACAATCGTAATAAAATTTGTATTTTTTACTATTTTCACAATAGTAATATTTAAAAAATTTTAGAATATAACTAAACTAAAGATTAAATTTTAAAACTAACCAATAAATTTGTATTTCAAAAACATATTCATATGAAAAAAATGAGGAGGTACCTTAAATGATTGAAATACTAAAAAAATACAATAAACATATAATTATTTCTGCAGGAGCAATTTTAATAATTGCTATATCAGTTTATTTTTTCATTAATAATTTTCTTTATCCAGAACGCAAGCAATTAGCAGATATAAGTTCTACTATCGCGAATATAAACGAAAACTTAAAAAAACCAATTGTTTCTTCATCCATGGATACTGAACTAGCCATAAGTACGCTTACAGATAATTTGTCCAAGCTATTAAAAGAAAAAAATAAACTTGAGCAAATAAAACCATCAGCAAAGTATAAAAATACATATGATAACTTATCTTTGGGATTGAATAATAATATGAAGCTCTATGAGCAAACATTAAATATAATGAAAAATCCTTCTTCAAAAGATATACAAGCCTCTCTTCAAAACTTAACTAAATATGAAGAGGACTGTATTAAATATTACAAGCTATGTAAAAGTAATGGAGTGAGTGTAAATCTTAGTTCGAGCTTCTCAAACTTTTTTTCTAGCGTATCTAGTTATGTGAATCAATTAGTGAAATTAAATAGAGACTCTGATATAAAGACTAGCCAAAAAAACGACTTTTTAATCGCATTTGATAACTGTATTAAAAATTTTTCTCCTTTAAAGGAAGACCTAAGCGCTGCAGTAACTAGAGCCCAGGATGAAAAGCGCTCTCTTTCAGGCATACAAAGTGATGTTGAAAATAAAATTATTCAGTTAGAAAAATTAAAAACCTCCTTATATGAACTCTCAGTTCCATCTGATGGAGTTGAATGTTTTTCAGATTTTGAGGAAACTTTAAAATCATATGACACTTATATTTCTACTCTATCTGATGCACTAAAATCACAAGACAGTCAAACAGAAAAGCTTAAGGATGCTTTTTCAAAGTATGATGATATGAATTCCTCATATGCAAATTTTAATAAAAGTTATGATGCTTACAAATCTAAAAATTAAATATGTATGAAAAATATACCTTTGGATACAATATGCTGAGAGGGTAAAAACCAAAGGAGGTTTTTTATGAGTAAACTTAAATGCTGTATTTTCTTCCTTTTTATCTTTTTAACCTTTGACAGCGTTAGTGTATTTGCAAATGAATTAGTAAATTATTCTCCTATAAACGATGGCCCTAAGATTATTATGAGTAAGGATATAAAAGAAAATAATATAAAGTTTTATGGAAGAGGAATATCAAATGAATCTGGCGAATTGTACCATGAAAAGGAATCAGTAGTAGAGGTTTTTAACTATCAAAATCGTCATCTATATTTGACGGATGATGATATTTATCTGATGTCTCAGGTAGTATTTGCTGAAAGTCACGGGGAACCATACGAAGGAAAAGTGGCAGTTGCATCGGTTATACTCAATAGAGTTACAAACCCCAGTTTTCCAAATTCAATTGAAGGTGTTATAAAACAGAAAAATGCTTTTTCATGCGTAAGAGATGGAAAGATCTCTGTAACTCCTGACAACGAATGTCGTGATGCTGTTATTGATGCAATTAAAGGCAAAGATCCTACTAGTAATGCATTATTTTTTTACAACCCTCAAACATCAACTTGTAGTTGGATGAAACAAATTGATAAAAAGAATATGAAAACTATCGGAAAACATGTATTTTTTCAAACAAAAAAATAAGAGATGACCTCATCTCTTATTTTTTTGAATCAAGATATGCTACTGCACTCAGAGCTGCAACTTGACCTTCTCCTGCCGCTTTGATGTATTGGTAAGGTTTCCCAACACAATCACCAGCTGCAAAACATCCATCTATATTGGTTTGCATTAACCTGTTTACCACTATGTGACTTTCAGATACATCTAATCCTGGTACAAGTTGTGAAGGTGAAATACTGTCTTTCAGAACAAATACCCCATCAGTAATCAATTCACCTTGATCAAATATTATCTTTTCTACTTTTTTGTCACCAACTATTTCTAAAGGCTTCTTATTTAATATCTCTATACCTTCTTTAATATCATATTCTCCTTTGTACATAGGTATATAATATACCTTGGCCGCAAGTTCACTAACATAATTAGCCTCTTCTTCAGCCTCTTTATTATATCCAACTATACTAACTATCTTACCTTTATAAAGTGGCGCATCACATGTAGCACAATAACCTACACCTTTACCTAGTAATCTCTCTTCTCCAGGTATAGGTTTTGTATATTCAACACCGGTAGCCAGTATTATTGATTTCGCTTCATACATCTTTTCATTTACCATTAAAGCAAAGTAATCTCCCATTGCATAAATGTTATTTACTTTTTCTTCTGTAATGCTAATTCCCATTGCTTCTATATGATTTTGAAAGTTTGTTTTCAATTCATTTCCTGTTAAATCATAAAACCCTAAATAATTATTAATCTTGGGAGCTTTAGATAATTTAGAACTAAGCTCTTTATTTCCAAAGATTATTAAGTTTTTATTTCTTATCTTAGCATTTATTCCAGCAGAGAGTCCTGCTGCACCTGTTCCTATAATAGCAATATCATATCTATCCATCTTCCATTCTCCTTTGAAAGCTTCAAAAAACCACCAGATGGTATTTAAGCCTTCGTAATGAAGCGCTTTATTATAAATTTCTGTTGATTATATTTACTAAATCATTTTTAGGTCTAAATCCAGTAATTTTATCTACTTGATTTCCACCCTTAAAAAGTATTATTGTTGGTATACTTGATATATCGTACTTATCTGCAAGCCCAGGATTGTTGTCTACATCTACTTTAACAAATGTCACATCTGTCATATCTTCAGAAAGTTGTTCTAAAATCGGAGCAATCATTTTGCACGGACCACACCAAGTAGCCCAAAAATCTACTAATACTAATTGATTGTTTTCTAATACAATTTCATTAAAATCTTTTTCTTCCACATGCTTAACCATAAAAGTTCCTCCTAATAACATACCCCTAATAGGTATTTATAACTCTATTATATATACTCATGATAAAAAGTCAAACATATGCACTTATTTTTCAAAAGTTCCTTTAACAATAATATTCTTGTTATCCATTAATACTTTTCCTTTAGCAACTACAGTATCTATCTCAAGTCCTTCTCTATCTAATAAAACTAAATCAGCGTCCTTGCCGGATCCTATTCTTCCTTTAGTATGTAACTTTAATATATCTGCCACATTTGATGTTATGACTTTTATTGCCTTTTCAAGAGGTATGTTTTCTTCTAAAACAGCATATTTTACTTCTTCATACAAAGAATTAACTTTGCATATCCCCATACCTACCATCTCTTTCCTTTCATTAAATGCAGGCATACTTCCATTACCATCTGAAGAAAAGGTTATATGCTCCTCTGGTATTCCAGCTTCTAATGCAAGTTTTAAGCCTCTACTTGCACGTAATTCACCTTCTTCTAAACAGTTAGGATCAAAGCTAGTAGTGAGATCAATAAATCCACCTTTTTGTACATATTTTAGACTTATATCAAATAATTCACCGTTTCTATTCACATGGGTAGGTAACATCTGATCTGGTGGAATTTCAGTATTCTCTATTACTTCAAACAAATAATCTAATCTCTTAGCGCCATCACCAAGATGAATGTTAACAATTCCAGCTTTTCCTGATAATAATCCACCGACCCTCGCCTGCGCAACGACATTTGCAAATTCGTCATAAGTTGGTTGTGAACTTCTATGGTCTGATATAGCTACCTCACCAACTCCTATAACCTTATCCAACAACATTAGATCTCCTTTTATGTTTTCAGTTACAGTTTTAGCAGGTATTTGATATGAGCCTGTATAGCAGTATGTAGTTATACCTTCTTCCTCTAAAGCATGCGCTTTAGCCAAAAGAGCTACCATGTTTCTACATATATCATCTGTTCCAATACATCCTACAACAGTGGTAATGCCTGCATTAACAAGCTCACTAAAAGGCAATTCTGGAGTTCTAGTCCTAAATCCACCTTCGCCCCCTCCACCCATTATATGTACATGACAATCAATTAACCCTGGTACTAAGATTTTTTTATTTCCATCTATCACTGATATATCAACAAAATTATTAGGTACATTTATGCTGTCGTAAATACCCTCTATCTTGTCTCCAACTATTACTACATCCTTTATTCCTAAATGTTCAGGTGCATAAACATCAATATTCTTTATAACAGTTATCATAAGATGCCTCCTATTTAAAAATATACATAAACTACTGAGTATTTAGTATGTCTTTAATTGTTGAATTATAGTACATAGATTTGCTAAAATCCTTTGATATTTTTTCTGCATATTGCTTTGCCTTATTCTTATCACTATTATTATTTATAGTTGCAAGCTTATAAAGACATTCAGCAGTATAATCACCACTATAATAATTATTTACATACTGATCATAATATGCTAATGCCCTCTCATAATCCTCTAACCTTTCATTGGTAGCACCGAGCATATATATAATATGTGGATTTAAATAATTATCCTTAGAGAACTTACTTGCTTTTTCAAATTCTATTTTAGCTTTTGCAAAGTCCTTTGCACCGAAATAACTTCTTCCAGCATCATAAAAACTAGCCACTCCAGTACTTATTAACAACTGCTCACCACTGTTATAAGCAATCTTATCGTTAACACCTAGTTTTTCTTTGTCAAAAGTAGTTATTATGGTATATAACTTATTATAATCCTTATCATTAACAGCTGCTTTTACTTGATCTATTGGAAACTTTGCTACTCCCTGACTACTATTTTCAGTGGTTTTATCAGCCGCACTATTATTAGGAACTTGTTGTTTTGTATTATTAGCAGTCTGATTTGTATTAACTTTATCCACAGAATTAGTCTCATCCTTTTTAGTAGCTTTTGAAGCTATATAATTTATTCTAACCTTGCTTATGTACTGACTAACAGGTTTATAAAGTAAATATGACATGATGCCTACAAAACATATCATCACTGGAATTATTACTAGTTTAAAGTTTATATTTGGCTTATGCCCCTCTGAAAACTCTTTTATTACTTTATAGTTATCTAAAGCAACTTTGTTATTCTTATCTATCCCTCTTACAATATCAATACATTCCTTAGCTTTTTCATATTCTCCCCTCTTTATAAAACAAAAAGCTATTGCATTGTTAACATTTATTTTATTAAAATCACTCTCACTGCAAATACTCAATTTTTTCTCAGCATCATTTATGTACATTCCTTTTATATCTTTTAACGCTTGGTCATATAGAGCTAATCTCTCCCAATCTTTTTGTATATCTTTTAAATAACCTTTTGATATCCCATCGTCGTTGAAGTCTTTATTTATCTTCCAAGCAGCCTCTGCTGATTTCAAATCCCCCTTTATATATAAAAGTAATCCTTTAAGATTTAGAGCAGAAGTATTTTTAAGATTTTCAGAGATAAGCTTTTCACATATTATTAAAGCTTTATTTATTTCTCCATTTTGAAATAAGTGTATAGATTTATCATATTGTTTCTTCCAATCCTTCATAAGTTACCTTCCTTATGTATATAAGATACCTATATACTGCCTTTATGTTATATTTACGTTTTTATGAATTATATATACTAGTAGCTTAGTCTAACTTCAATTATAAAGTAGTTTATCTATAAAATTAAAAGCCAACCTTAAATTTAATAAAATAATCCACGTATAATTATACCATTAAAGCTTTTTATAAAGAAATATATTCCATTGTATCGATAAATCTTTATCTAAAACCAAGTCTCTTTAAATTTTTATAAAACAAAAAATCAATCATATAGGAAAGAAGCTTTCCAATATATGATTGATTTTTATTTATTAAACCAAATATTTATTTTTCATTATATAAGTATATTAATTCTATTTTCCTACGTTCCCCTGCGGTAAAGTATTAGCACGAGTAACTTTCCAAAGATTAGTACCAGTTTCTTGACCTAATATCACTAATTGATATATGCTATCTTTCTTATCTTCAGTCAAAAATTCTACACCATATATTTTAATATTTTTAAATTCAGCTGGCTTAAAATAATCTTCGAATTCCTTATCACTTATTTGCACTATTTGATTAATATATGTTTTCTCCTTTAAACCTGCTGGCTTAATAAAGTTCATCTCATCTGCTAAAATACCAGTTCTGTTTACTGAACGGTCTCCACTTAATAATTTATTGTAATTCTCCAAAACATTATATTCTTCATGTTTTTCTTTTGAGTCTGCCAAAGCGTTAAAAATCTCATTTGCCTGATTAATGTCGAAAGTAGCTGTATTCTTGATTGTGCTATAAGAATTCATACTGCTATCATTATACTTTATCAATGACATTTGTATTTTATTCTTTTCTACTTTTACTGACGTTACTTGTTCCATTGGAGTGTAAACTCCATAAATTAGCACCGTATTGCCTTTATCTATATTTAGGGCATAAAGGCTACCTCCATGAGTAGTTTTTCCATCTGCGGATCCTACAATTATGAATAAAGTATTATCATCATTCCACTCAACATATAACGGAGCATTATATTTAGCATTATTAGTAACAACTCTATAGTATTTAGTAGAGTTTAATGAATTATTCTTTATAGCAAGAAAGCTAGGACCTTCTTTATCTATGTTATCGCCTTTTCCAATTATATATGCTTCGTATTTTTCATTAGGTGATGCTTTTGCCTTTGACTTTCCCTTTAATAAGCCTTCATTAGCTTTCTCTACATCTATTTCACTTAAATCAACCACTGGATAATTGAATACATTATTAGTTAAAATATCTTCTTCGCTCAATATGCTATAATCAGTATCAAACTTAGCTTTACTACCAGTGTTATAATTATTCTGAGATAAGCTGTTTTCCTTGCTATTCTCAATACCACTTGCTTTCGAATTATCCACATATGCTAGTGACATAGATTTATCGCTCTTACTTCCTGTTGTAAAAAAATTAGTACGATCTTTTAAGAAAGCTATACTTGTAATCACAAATATAAAAGATGCTGCAATTGCATATTTGCTTTTATTCCTTATAAAATGGTACTTTATATTATTTTTATAACTCTTTTTATATCTATTTTTATCTATAGAATTTATTATTTCAACTCTTGAGCTTTTAAAGTCTATATCTTCAAAACTTAGTGATTTAGTAAGTATATCATCAAGTTCTTTTTCTTCCTCATAAAGCTTTCTACAACTTTCACATTCTATAACATGATCATCCATTGATTTCTTCATCTCTTTTTTCAATTGATTTTCTACATATAAATCTAGTTTTTTCCTAAAGCTATCACAATTCATTGCTGGCACCCCCTTGCTCCAATGTTTTATTATAATATAAAGAGTTTTTGAACTTCTCTCTCAGCCTGTAATACTTTCTTTTAACAGTAGATTCGCTTATTGAAAGAATCTGAGAGATATCGAAAAATGTTCTTTCACCACTGTATCTAAGTAGAATAATTTGCCTATCAACTTCTTCTAGTGATTGAATAAATGTTGTTACTTCTTTTTTTAAATCTACAAATTCCAACTGTTCTTGTGGTGAAGCTTCCTTAGATTTTACATCCTTGGCATCTTCTATGTTTGCTTCATATACTCTTTTAAATTTCCTTATAAAATCAATGGCTTTATTTTTGCTTATTTGAAGTAACCAATTTGAGAATTTATATTTTTTATCATATAGATACAGCTTGTTATAGGCAGCAATAAATGTTTCTTGAGCTATATCCTCTGAAGCTTCTTTATCTTTTGTTATTGAGTAAACAAATCTTAAGACTATCAATTCATATTTATTTACTAAAATATTAAAGCTATCTATGTTTCCATTAAGCACTTCACTCACTAGTTCTATGTCCTCATTCAAATCTCTCACCCCTACCATACTTGTTTCACCACAATATACCAATTTGTATATTTCACCCTATATACGGATAATACAATACATTAGTTCATTTTCTCCAAATTTATTTTATAATTTTACATACAATAAAAAATAGAGGATATGTTTATTAAAAAGTATAAACATATTCTCTAAATAATTAAACTATAATATGAAATCTGAAACATTATACTCTGCACTTGTGTTCTAGTTTTTTATCTCTATCATACAATCTTGCATATATAAATATCAAGCTAAGAACTGAAACCGAAAAAATCACTCCGCTTAAAGGTATCACTCTAAGAGTAAATTTATCTATCATTATCCCTGCAATAGATGAATATATACCAGCTAATATTGAACTAACTCCACCTATTATGCTGTAAGCTGTATTTTGCTGTTCCATGGGAACTGCTTCACTAGTCATGTATTTACTTACAATCTCGAAAATTCCGTATGTTATTATTTGAGTAAAAGATAACAGTATTAGTTGAATATATGATGTTGCAAAGTACATAAAAATAAATCTAATGATATATGCAAGCATCGCAAATATCAGTAAAGAGCTCTTTTTTCTATTTCTCATCAATTTTTGTGCTCCAAAATAAACTGGTGCTTCTACAAAAGCTGCAATAAATGCTGAAATTCCTACATGTGTGGTAGTTCCACCTAAATCAATCATAAGTAGAGCACTAAATCCCATAACATTTAACACTAATGCATATACAGCTGAAATAATCATAATCAACATAAACTCTGTATTTTTAAATAATAGAATAGGATTTGACCTTTTCTTAGTTTTCTCTATTTTTATATCATTAATCCCTCTTGTACTTACTAACGTTACAAGCATAAAAAAAGCATAAAAGAAAAACATGTTAGAAAGACCAATAATCTCAAATAATTTTCCCGTTATTAAAGATGCAAATGCGTAACCTAAAGCTGCATAAGCTCTTATTCCACCAAACTCTTTCCTTGTTTCCTTAGAGCTATTAATAGCCCAAGTTGTCATCAACATCACAACTGGAGCCTGCACAAACGCAAGAACCGCTATAACTATTATCAAAATGACTCCATTAAAAAAACTTATAAAAAGAGAAAGAATCAATAAAATACCAAGCATAGGAAGCATAAACCTTTTTATTGTACCTTTTAAATCACAAAGATACCCTAAAAAAAGTTGTCCTCCAGTGCCTGCAATTATATTAATGGCATTTATTATACCAACCTCTACATTATCTAATCCCTTAGATTTCAAATATACTAATATGAATAAGTTATATATGCAACTCCATATATTTACTAATACTTGAACTTCCTTAAACTTAACCACTTCATTTTTTGCCATAGTATAACGCCATCCCCTCATACCCCTACATTAATTTAAATGTATCACTACTGTCCGTACAAATCTCTTATATCGTACTATCCAATTATTTAAATGTAAATTGATTTTCATAGAAAGAAAATTATTCATAGAATTATCAAATTTATTAACATGTTCTTTATAAAATGCTATAAATAGTTTTCTAGATTTAGACGAAATAAAAATTTTACACCTCCCTATACAGTAAAAAAGAACAAGGCTTTTGCAAATGCAAAAGCCTTGTTCTAAGTATTTGTATTTAGGGATAAGTTGTATTTTCTTATGAGTACTATCAGCCTTTAATATATACTTCAAAAGTATATATTATTTTCATCTTTATAGGGTTTAAAAATGAAACTTTATTTAGTTATAACTATTAGGGTTAGTTATACTGTGTTGTGAGCTGATAATACCCTATATTAACTTAATTTAAGAATTATTCTTGTTCTATTATTATTTTCTTAGCATTTAATATTGAACTAGCACTCATTGAGAACTCATCTAATCCATATTCTACAAGTGTTGCAATTGCTGCTTCATCTCCAGCCATTTCTCCACACATTCCAACCCACTTACCATGCTTATGAGCACCATCTATTGTCATCTTTATAAGTCTAAGTACAGCTGGGTGCATTGGGTTGTATAGGTAAGATACCTTTTCACTCATTCTGTCTGCAGCTAAAGTATATTGAATTAAGTCATTTGTTCCTATTGAGAAGAAATCAACATGCTTAGCTAACTCATCAGCATAAACTGCAGCTGCTGGGATTTCAACCATGATACCCCATTGAGTTGTTTCTGAGTATTCTTTACCTTCTGCCTTTAATTCAGCCTTACATTCATCAACAACTTCTTTAGCTTGAACGAATTCTTCTAAACCTGAAATCATTGGGAACATTACACAAAGATTTCCGTATATTGATGCTCTAAGTAATGCTCTTAATTGAACTTTAAATAGCTCTTTTTTATCTAAGCAAAGTCTTATTGCTCTATATCCTAAGAATGGGTTCATTTCTTCTGGTAATGGAAGATATGGAAGTGTCTTATCTCCTCCGATATCAAGAGTTCTTATAACAACTTGCTTTCCTTCCATCTTTTCAAGAACATACTTGTAGCTTTCAAATTGTTCTTCTTCTGTTGGAGCACTATCTCTATCCATGTATAAGAATTCTGTTCTGAAAAGACCAACTCCGTCTCCACCGTTAGCTAAAACTTGGTGTACATCTTCTGGCTTACCTATGTTTCCGCAAACTTCTATTCTCTTACCTGACTTAGTAACAGTCTTAACGCTTATAAGCTTCTTTAATTCTTCTTGTTCAGCTACAAACTTCTCTCTCTTTGCTACATATTCTTGAACTGTAGCTTCATCTGGATTTACTATAACAACACCTTCGATACCATCAACAATTACAGTATCACCATTCTTTACTGATGTAGTTATATCCTTTAATCCAACAACAGCAGGTATTTCAAGTGTTCTTGCCATTATAGCAGAGTGAGATGTTCTTCCACCTATGTTAGTTAAGAATGCAACAACCTTGCTTCTATCAAGCTGAGCTGTATCTGATGGAGTTAAATCGTGAGCAACAACTATAGTATTTGCTTCAGTTATCTCAAAGCTATCAACTTTACCAGCTATATTAGCTATTATTCTCTTAGAAACGTCCTTAATGTCAGCAGCTCTTTCTCTCATATAAGCATCTTCCATTGATTCGAAGATCATAACAAAAGTATTAGTTACTCCATCAACAGCCTTCATAGCATTAACACTATTAGTTTCTATTTCAAGTTCCATAGCTCCAGTAAATTCTGGGTCATCTAATAATGTAATGTGAGCTTCAAAAACCTCAGCTTTTTCTTCTCCCATTGATTCAACAGCTTTTGCTTTTATCTTTTCTAATTGTTCCTTTGAAGAAACCAATGCTCTTTGAAGTAATTCTTTTTCTGCTTGTATATCATTTATCTTTACGTCACTTATTACTATCTCTTCATGCTCTTGTATAAAAACCTTACCTATTGCATAACCTTTTGAAGCTGCAATACCTTTTCTCATTATGTTACTCCTCCTTATAAATAAACGAATAAAAAATTATTCCATATGTCTAAGTAATAGACCTTAAATCATAAATACTTAAATTTTATGTTTCTAGCCTTTAATTTTATTAGCAATTACCATGCCAACTTCTAATTCACTCTATATTTGTGATGATTTTTTGCATTTTAAACCATTTACTGTAAAAATATTTGTAATTCTTATGATTATAATGACAAAATTTGCACAATATTTATTGTTACAAATAACTAATCTTATTATTCTCTTAAAGTTAATTACTTAGCTCTTGATATTTTTTATCAACCTACCTTCTTACTTACTAATATATTCTATTACAAACCCTTAAAATATATGATATAATATGAGTTGATATTTTTTATCAACATCTAAATACCTTGATAAATTTTATCAAGTTCCTATGGAGGTGCCCTATGTATTCAAAAGAAATTTTTATAAAAGACCCAAATGGATTACATACAAGATTCGCAGCTATGATAGTAAATAAAGCCTCACAGATAAAATCAAGGCTTAATATCAATTTATATATAAAAAAAAGTGAATATACTGATTGGCTAGGAATAAGCATGCTAGCACTCTTATCTCTAAGAGTACATTCGAACGAAACAGTTCTTATAGGCTGCAAGGAAGAGACCCCTACGGGCATAGTGGCAGTCCAAGAACTTTTAGACTATATAGAAACTCATATAAATCAAGGTTCTACTTTAATGAATCCAATAGATGTTTTTATAGAAGAAAGTAAGATTGCTAATGATCAGATTTTAGAAAACGTACCAATTGGAATTATAGTTATAGATATGAACTACAACATTATAAGCATTAATGACTATGCTTTAAGTATAATAGAAATGAAATATGAACAAGTAATAGGAAAAAACGTCAATGACATCATTCCAACTAGTGAACTTCCTCAAATTATAGAAAGAAGGATAAAACAGTTCGGACAAATTCAACATATAAATAATAAGACTACAATGGTAAATCGTAGTCCTATCTTCACTAATGATACCGTAATTGGTGCTGTTGGAGTTTTTCAAGATGTTTCTGATCTTGTTGGGATGAAGGAACTTAATGAAAAGTTTAGTAAAATACTATCAGCTTCTCATGACATGATTTGTTTTGTTGATGAATATGGCAAGGTAAGTTACATCAACCCTGCATATCGAGAGCATCTTCCAATATCCTCTCAAAATGTAATAGGAAAAGATATCTTTACACTTTCTCCTAATGGCTATAGAGTAAAAGCTTTCACCGAAAGAAAAAAAATAGAAAATATGATTCATAACAAAGAAAATATAGAAATAATAACTACATTGGATCCTATATTCATTGATGGAGACTTTAAAGGAATAATCTCCACTTCAAAACCCATAAATGAAATCAAAGAGCTTATGGGAAAATTAAAACGTTCTGAAGAGGAATTAAACTATTATAAGGAAGAACTAAAAAAACATACTTCTTTAGAATCATCCTTTAAGGATATAATAGGCTCCTCTGGTACCCTTAAAGATATATTGCACATATGCGAAATGGCTTCTAAAAGTACTTCAACTGTTCTTATTAGAGGAGAAAGCGGAACCGGAAAAGAGTTAATAGCTAAGGCTATACACAGTAATAGTGATAGAAAAAACAAACCTTTTATAAGAGTTAACTGCGCTGCAATACCTGAAAATTTATTAGAAAGCGAACTATTTGGTTATGAAAAAGGAGCTTTCACCGGTGCTGTAAAAAGCAAACCTGGTAAATTTGCTATAGCAGACCAAGGAACTATCTTCCTTGATGAAATAGGTGATATGCCAATTACAATGCAGGTTAAACTTTTAAGAGTTCTTCAAGAGAGAGAAATCGAAAGTCTTGGCGGTTTATCTCCTCAAAAAATAGATGTGAGGGTTATAGCTGCTACAAATAGAAACCTTGAAGAAATGATATCCCTCAATGACTTTAGAGAAGATTTATATTATAGACTAAATGTGCTTCCTATTAATCTTCCACCTCTAAGAGATAGAAAAGAAGATATAGGACTTTTAGTAGAACACTTCATAACCAAGATAAATGAAAAATTAAATATAAATATAAAAGGCATAAGTAAAGAATGCATACTTTTATTACAGGATTACTCCTGGCCAGGAAACATAAGAGAATTAGAAAACATAATTGAGAGAGCTATGAATTTATGTAATGATGAATATATTAGAGAGATAGATCTCCCTTCTTTCCTAAAGAAGTCTTCCGCCAGCAACAAATCACCTATAAATCTCGATGGAGATGATTTATTACCTTTTGAAGAGTATGAAAAACAGATAATAAAGGCTGCAATGGATAAATATAAGAGCTATAACAAAGCAGGAAAAGCCTTAGGACTTACTCATAGGACTATAGCCTTAAAGTGTCAGAAATACAATCTTATAACTAAAGATTAATCTACTAAAGATGCTCTTAGCTTATTTCATATAACCAATTAAAGACCTCGCATGTGAAGGATTTTACATCATCATCTATGCGAGGTCTTTATAATTGTATCTTCAATAATTCATTATTTAATTAACTCTTATTTTACTTCTTAGCTCTTTGAGCTTTAACTGACTTCCCTTTAATAGTAATGTTAGTATTTAGTCCATCTAGAACTTTACTTCCTTTTCCATTAAGTATATCAATATAGGAAAATCCATCTTGAATATCAATAATACCTATGTCGTCGCTTGTTAATCCCTCTACGCTAAGAATTGCACCAACAATATCTCCTGGTCTTATCTTTTTCTTTTTTCCTGCATTTATATAAATCTTATATACCTGCTTATTAAGTTCACTACTCTTATCTTTTTTCAGTACAGGCTTTGTATTTAGTTTATCTAAGAAATCTTTTTTCAAATCATTAACTAAATCTTTGCTTGGAATTTCCTCTCTTTCAAGATTAAATCCTAGATACTCTTCAATTTGCAATAAAAATCTATTGTCATAATTGTTTACAAAAGTTATTGCCTTTCCTTGCTTACCAGCTCTTGCCGTTCTACCAGTTCTATGTACATAGCTTTCTTTTTCCATAGGAATATCATAGTTTATTATATGACTAACGTCCTGAACATCTATACCTCTAGCAGCAACATCTGTAGCTACTAAAATTCTAAATTTGCCTCTTTTAAATGCATTCATTACATCTAATCTATCCTTTTGCATCATACCACCGTGAAGTTTATCACAAGGAAAACCTTGAGCGCTTAGCTTGCTGCTTACCTCATCTACATTTTCCTTTGTGCTACAAAATATTATAGAGCTATCGATATTTTCTACTATTAATATATCTTTCAATAGGTTAAATTTGTATTCATATCCTACCTTGTAGCAAATATGCTTAATTCTTTCTGTGGTTATCCTCTCTGGATTTACTTCAATTTTCATTGGATCATTCATATATTTTCCACATAACTTATCGATTTCTTCTGAAATAGTTGCAGAAAAAAGCATTGTAACTCTATTTTTAGGAAGTTTCTTGATTACATCTTCAACTTGATCTATAAAGCCCATATTAAGCATTTCATCAGCTTCATCAATAACAAGATACTTGATCTTATCTAAGGTTATGCTTCCTCTATCTATATGATCTAATGTTCTTCCTGGTGTACCAACCACTATGTGTGTCCTCTGTTTCAACTCCCTAGCTTGATCACTAAAAGGTTGTTTTCCAAACACAGCTGCAGCTCTTACTCTTTTAAGTCTACCTATATTGGCTATCTCTTCTTTTACCTGAACACAGAGTTCCCTAGTAGGCGTTAGTACTAAAGCCTGGGGATCTCTTTCTTCTATGTCTACACTTTCACATAACGGTATAGCAAACGAAGCTGTTTTACCGCTTCCTGTTTGTGATTTCACTATTATATCCTTATTTTCCATAGCTTTAGGTATAACTTGCTGTTGTACCTTTGATGGATTTCTGTACCCTAGTTTATGTACTGCCTCCAAAATTTGTCCACTTAAATTTAATTCTTCAAAACTTAAATTATCCATCTATCATTAACCTCTTTGTTTGTTAAATACTTTCTTATAAATTTTCCCACTCTATGACTATATATACATAATCTCTAAACTAATCTCATTATTTACTTAATTAACTTCTATCATAGATATATATCAGAGAACTCAATAGATAAGCTCTTATCATACTTCAACTTAGATTCTTCTCTAATTTGCTTATATGCTATAGAGTTTATATCTTCCCCTTGAAGAATTCGTACTGGAAGATTTATAATAAACTCACTGCCTACCCCTACTTCACTGGCTACGCTTATGGTGCCTTCATGCATCTCTACCAAAGATTTTACTAGAGCTAGCCCTATACCACTACCTTCATTTTGTCTTGTTATGGACTTATCGATTTGTGCAAAACGCTCAAATATATACTCTGTAAGCTCCTTTGGAATTCCTATTCCTGTATCCTTAATAGAAATCTCTATATTATCATCTTTATCATATATATTAATAAATATACTTCCATCTTCTTTTGTGAACTTAATCGCATTTGAAAGAATATTTAATATAATTCTTTCGATTTTTTCCTCATCAAATGCCATTATCTTTTCTTCAATGTCTGTATCGAAGATAATTTCAATTTTTTTTGCATTACCATACTCTGTTACTGATTGGCATATCTCTTCAACAACATAAACTATATTATCATTCTTAAGATTTAAGCCTATGTATCCGCCATCAATTTTTGTAGTATCTATAAGGTTGTTTATAAGCCTTAGGAGTCTCAAGGAATTTTGATTCATAATCTTAAAATAGTACTTAATTTTTTCGTCTCCTAATTGCTTATTTCTATCCAAGGACTCTAACAATTGTATAGTACTAGAAATCACATTTAGCGGAGTCTTTAATTCATGAGATATATTTGTAAAAAATTCAGTCTTTAGCTTATCATATTCCATAAGGGCTTCTACTTTTTTATTGTTTTCCACATTTTGTTCACTTAAAGATTTAACTTCCTTATTAGCCTCTATAATTTGATTTGATAAGTTAAGAGCTTCTTTAACCTTACTCTTCAGCGTTAACAAAGTAGTTACTCTAGCTAACAATTCAGTCTTATCAAAAGGCTTATTTAAGTAATCATTAGCACCACACTCAAATGATGAAATTAAACTTTCTATTCTCCTATCAGCAGTCATAATAAGTATTGGTAACTCAAATATATTCTTTTTCTTCCTTATGTTTTCCGAAACTTCATATCCTAAAAGATCTGGCATCATCATATCTAGAATAACCAAATCTATATCTTCATTTAATTCCAATATATCTAATGCTTCTTTTCCATTTGAAGCAATCAAAATATCTTCGGAAATTTCACTTAAATAATTTTCTAATACCTTTTGATTAATATACTCATCATCAACTACTAAGATCTTATAAGAATGTCTTATATTATTTATATACGAAGTATTAGAAGCTTTTTCTTCTATGTATTCATAATTATAGTGATTTCTATTAGTTTCTAATTCATCATAAGCAACTTCGTTGTTTAATTGATCTATCCCACTAGGAATTATATCCCCAGTTGCTAATGGAATTGAAAAGGTAAATTTACTTCCCTTACCAAAATCTGAAGATGCAACTATACTACCTTTATGTAATTCTACAAGTTGTTTTGTTATATATAACCCAATCCCTGTTCCTCCATAATTGGATGAAACCCCTTCAACTTGCTCGTAAATTTTAAATATATCTTGCAGCTTATCCTCAGGAATACCAATCCCCTGATCCTCCACCGAAACTTCTAAATAACCTTCATTACATATGTACGAAATAACTATATTACCTGTATGTGTAAATTTAATGCTATTAGAAATCAAATTATATAATATTTGCTGAATCCTATTTTCATCTGCAACTATGTACGGAACATCTTTATCTATCAAATTAATTATCTTTATTTCTTTTTTCCCAACTGATGTATCTAAAAACCTTACTACATTATCTACCAATCTATTTATCTTTATTGGCTTTTTGTGAAGTTTAATATTATTATTCTTTAGTCTAGAAAACAATGTCATGTCTTCCACTAAGTTTGATAGCCTCTTGACACTCAAGTTAATTAAGTTAATACTGCTCTGATCTTCAGCATTTAGTATATTCTTATTAATCAAGCTTTCAGATAACCCTACTATTCCACTAATTGGTGTCTTAAGTTCATGAGATGTTATAGCAAAAAAGTCATCTTTTAGCTTATTTATAGATTCAAGTTTTTCTCTAGCTATCTCTAAACTGTTGTAGGCATTCGACTGTCTACCTGCTAGCACATAATAATTAGCTACAATAAATACTAGACTTCCAAGAGGAGCTAAGGATGTTGATATTATAATACTATATTCATACAGTATATCATTAACTCTTGATATGAATAATGCAAACAGTCCAACTAAGGCAATATAGTCAGGCTGCCCACTGGAAATATGAGTTTTTGATATCTTATACATCATATACAAAAGCATACTTAGTGCAAATCCCTCGAAGGGGATTATATACTGCAGATAGTATTTTATAGGGCTTATAACTGCAATAAGGGTATATAAAAATGCAGTAACCGTAGAGATTTTGACTAAGTCTTTTAGCAGTATTTCTCCATAGCACTTATTTATAAACAAAACAATAAAGGGTATATATACATAAAAAGTAAGTACCATTATTTTCACAGCAACTTGATAACTAAATCCAGGAAAGAGCATAATAAAAAATCTTTCTCCAATAAACATAGTTCTTATTGCAATTAATAAGCATACTATAGCAAAATATAATGGAGCCTTATCTTTTCTTCTCTTAACATAGACCCCTATATTGTACAATGCCGCAATAAAAGTGCTTCCTAAAATAAACAAGTCAAAAGCTAGCTTTTTATCTCTGTAGCTACTTACAACCTGATTATCTCCCATAACTATATTGTCTATAAAACCAAGTTCACTATAATAATTGCTTACCTGCAATGTTATGTAAAATTCTTTACTATTTGGAATAAATGTTCCCATTTTAGGGAGAAGCTGCGGAGTCATTGCTTCTTTACTACTTCCCACTACTCCGTTACTCATCACTAAACTGTCATTAACCCAAAGCTTGTACGCACTTTGGATATAATCTATCTTAATAGAATATATGTCATTTGGATTATTAACTAATACTTTCAGCCTATATGTTCCGTAGCCTTGTGTCGCAAATATACCAGGCACTGTTGAATATTGCTTATTACTATTAATAAGTGCTATTTCAAACTCTTCTGGGCTAATTAACTTATCTTTATAGAATTCCCATTGGCCATTTAAGTTTATCATTCCATTACTCTTGAAGTTCCAATGTGTAAAGTCAATTACTCCTGAATTCGCTTGCGGAAATTTGTTACCACCTTTATTTACGTTTATACTATCTACAATTAAAAATCCAAAAACTAATAATGTAATAGAAAGCATAACTAATAATTTTAACTTTTGCGACTTAAAATAATTCATTAAAAACTCCCCACCATAAATTTATAATTATATTCTTAGTACATTCCACATATAACTTTACTACTTTTTAGCACATACCTAAAGTAAATATATCTTATTTTTTAAATTTTAATAATTTAAGTATATAACCTTTTTCACAATGCTATCTAAATTATATACAATGTATTTTTTATAGAACTATATGATATTATCAAGTTTAATGTAAATTTCCATATTATAATCAACAATACTCCCATATAGATTCTAGCAGGAAAAACTGGCAGGCGGCATATTCTACTTTTTTATTTTTCAACTTATATTAGTTCGCATAATTATCAACAGATTTCAATGAGTTATAAACTCCTAGACAGTAAAAAAGCTACCTAAAAGAACTAAATCTTCTAGATAGCCTATATTCAGTCAATTATTATCTTCTGAATCCTCTGTTGTTGTTTTGTTGCTTTCTTGCTCTTCTACAATCTGGGCATCTTTGTGGTTCGTTTTCGAATCCTTTTTCTTTGTAGAATGCTTGTTCTCCTTCTGTGAAAACAAATTCTTTTGAACAATCTTTGCAAACTAAAGTCTTATCTGCCATTTGAACATTTCTCCTTTTTATTCATATATTAAGATTTAAAAATAGATTACTATACGCCTAAAAAGGTAATGTTCAATCATATTAATTAAATCTTTGTGTTTGCGACAAAAATTTATCACAACGAATACAGTATAACATACATAGAAATATTAAGCAAGTTTTTTATTCAACAATAAATTCCATTTTATCCAGTTCATATAAGCATAATTATACTTTATTTCCTTTTTTTATTTTTAATAAAATATAGACTTATAGCTGTAATTATAAATATCAAAAACAAACTAAAGAAGATTATAAAGTTTTTTGATTCAATATCTAAATTTCTTATTTTTTCGTATGCAGGTTCGCTAATATCTCTCTTAAACTTAAAGGTTCTTAAATTTCCAAACTTATCAATAATAGCACTATCTCCTATTAGCTTTTGTGATAGCTTAGCAGAAGATAAATATAGTAGGGATTCAGTTAGTATATTCTTGTTTGATGATGTTAGTACTAAAAGTGAACATTGCTTATTATATGGTGATATATCGAATTGAAAGGTTGCTATATTACTAGCATATTCATTTTCTAAAAACAACTTTTCATTTGATAAAAACTTAGTATAATCAGCGTTATATTTAAACCATAAATTTTCATTTATCTGTTTAATTATTGGATTATCTTGAGCAGTACCATATAATATTAAGTTCATATTTTTATATTGATCATCAAATTTACTTGCCCTAACTACATTAAAAGCACCATCACTTAAACTTGTTCCGTTCCCTATGTATGAAAACATATATGACAAGGATCTTATTTCATTTGAAGATAGATTATCAGGCACTATCAAAGCTGTATTATTAAATTTGTTATTAACTAAATATGGACTTGGATATGTTTCAAATTTATAACTCGATACTTCTTTTGTAGGCAAGTATAAAGTGGATATATCATTGACTACTGCCCAAGGCATTTCCTGCTGTCTCTGTTCACAGTAGTAATCTTCCAATTCTAAATCAAAAACTATATTTATTTCTATGTAATTCGTTTTACTTATGTTACTTGGTATATTTAATTCAACAGTATCTCCATTTGCCTTTGTTTTATCAAGTTTCCTACTTCCTATAGGAGTTCCATTAACAAAAACAGTAAGCAGCGATTTAGAAAAATCAAGATTCTCTGAATACTTCATAAAGAGAGAAATTTTTGATCCATTACTTAATGCTCTATTCTTAGGCAGTGAATAGGATATAGTACTGCTTCTTCTAAAAGGGCCTTTCATAAGTATATTCCCTATACCAAGATCACTAAAAGTAATATTGCTTTTGACACTTTCATTACTGAATTCAACTTTAGTATTAGTGTCTATTTTAAAAGTGTCTGAGTAAATTTGACTAATTAAGCTATTATTCATGAGAGCTGTTACAGCCTTCAATTTCAAATTATCATCATCAGAAATAATTATTAAGCTTTTTCGAAGATCATTTTTTGAGAAAGGCGATTTAGTCTTTTTTATTAATGCAGCATCTTTATAATCAAAATCCTGTATTTGATCATAACTATTCTTAATTTCATTTGGTATGTTATTATGACTTCCGATATATATTATATCTTTATCTGTTTTATCAACATTTTCAGAATATCTATTTATATCGATCCTATAATCTTCACTTGTGCTTAGACCACCAAAATATGTTGACAACATTAATGCTGCTGTCATATCCTTATCTGTATATTTGTCTGGAACTAATATCATGCAATTAGAGACTTTATTTTCATTAATCCTAAAAAACGGATATGGAAATTGGTCAATGCTATTACTTATACCCTTTTCTTTAAAGTTAATCAATATGTTGGACTTACTTGATAAAGTCATCCAATTTGCATTATTTACATCATCATCACAAGGCTTATCTGAAACTCTACAATAAGCTTGAATAACAAACTCATTTTCCCCTACCTTTATTAACCTTTTAGGTATATTTATTTTAAAATTCTGATCTTCCACTTCTGGTTTATAACTTATTTTACTTGAATAAAAAGGTACACCGTTTAGTAAGCACGTAATTGATGCGTTTTTCCCTTGATCTACAATCTGATTTATACTTAAAAATAAATTTATATCTATACTTTGAATATCCCACCATTTATTTGTATCAAAATACATGGTATGACTTGCAAAGGTTCCTTTAAGAACAATATCATTTCCTATATCAAGTCTTTTAAAATTATCACTATTGGGCTCATTAGCAATATTGGTATAGTCCACCAACTGATTTTCAGCTGCATATACAACAGGTATTTTATTAATTGGATTTTGAGCAGAGATTAATATAAAAATCAAAGCCATTAAAAAACTTAACTTTTTATAAAACCATCCTAAGTTCATTTACGTCCCTCCATTGATATAGAGTTTATAATCTTCTAGTCATATTTTAACTTTCAAAAAACTATAACACTTATTCTGTTTTAAGCTTTGTATGCCTAGCTTTCATCCTGTTAAAATCTCTCTGTCTTATACCACTTAGCTTCTCTTTTTAGCACAGTATCTTTTAGATAATTATAAAAACCAAGAGCAGCTACTACACTCCACAACTTACAGTAAGTAAAATACATAAGTAATATTACAAAAAAATTCTTTATATTTAATTCACCCTTTTCTGTTGATACAGCTACTAATATGGATAGAACAAAGGCTGAATAAGCCATTATCCATAAAACAATACTATAGCCGCTAATATGCAAGGTTACTGCTCCTGTAAAGCCTAAGATAAATAATCCATCGGATAATATAACCGATGATAAAAAAAAGAAATATATCATTACATAATAAAATATATCAAATCTAGTTGCACCTGCATTTTTACTAAATAAATATTTTAGATTTTTAATTACTACATATGTGTTTCCTTTTGCCCACCTTGTTCTCTGTTTTATCCATACTCTTAATGTTTGAGGTTCCTGTTCCCAAGTCACAGAGAGAGGTATAAACTTTATTTTATATCCCATTCTGTAAAGTCTAAAACTTATCTCTGTATCTTCTGTCACTGCTTTAGTATCCCAACCACCCATGTCTTCTATTATCTTTCTTCTTATTATAAAATTAGTTCCAGGAATAGTGCATAAATTAAAAAACTGCCATCTACCAGCCTGTGCCATCCATTGAAAGGTTATAGTTTCAATATTTATAAACCTAGTTAGCAAATTTCTGTTTTTATTTCTACATCTAAATTTACCTATTACCGCTCCAAACTCTTCTGATTGCTCTATTGTCTCCACTAAATATCTTAATGCTGTTTTCTCCGGAGTATTATCAGCATCATATATAACTATGTATTCTCCCATACTTCTTTGAAATCCAATATTAAGTGCATTAGATTTCCCTTTTCCACCATTTGTCTTATCAGTATTTATAACTATTAATTTACTTCTAGAATTTTTTATTTGTATTGATTTTAGTAGTTCTGCTGAGTTATCACTAGAATTATCATTTATTATTATTATTTCGTATCTGTCTACAGGATACTCAAAATTCATCAAAGCATTTACAGTTTTCTCTATAACCTTACTTTCATTATGCGCTGGAACCATAATAGATATATAAGGATAATAATCTAGTTCTCTCTTCATCTGCAGCTTCAAAGTTCTTAAATAGTATCTGTAGCCACCAATTACTAGCACAATGTTTATAAATATAACTATCCAAATTATAGAAAGTGAATATATAAGAGCATAATCAAATACAGTCATCAATTATCACTCCATTATTTAAAATATTTTCTTCTATCAATAATTCCTCCAAAGTAAGCAATTATAGCAAATACAACACATACTACTATTGTAAAAATAAGAATTACCCTATTTACTTTGCTTATATCTAGAAGTGAAGTTGCATCTTTTATTTCATTGGTTTTATCTTGTGAGTAAATTTCCTCTAGTTCAGTTTTAGATATAAACTTTCCTTGATATTGCAAGGTGTTATTTAAATAGATATTATTTCCCTTATTAGTTATCTCATTTTCTTTTAATTTAACTCTTGTTTCTACTTCACATATATCGTCAAACCTTATCCCTTTGTTAGTAATACTACTTATTTTTTCTTTAAACTCTGATAAGCTATAATCTGAACTTATAGCCAATCCTATAGGATTCATCTGTTTTTTTGCAGCTTCTAGATCGCCTATATCGAACTTCTCCATAACTTTCTTATAAGCATCAATATGTAAATTTTCAAAATCAAGTGTATTCAGATTTTGCTCTTTCTCTAATATTATAGTGTCAGAAATATTTATTATTGGATGATATTCTTCCTTATATATCCACCTATCTGGTATACTAAATGCCACTGGATATACTTGATATTTTAAATAATTTATAAATGCCAATTGAGTTCTTACCATTACTTCTTCACCACTAGGCTCTCCCATATAAAATATAGGAGATTTTAATATTACTCTTCCCCCTTTACTTTGAGCATATCTTAGCACCTCTCCAAATCTTTTCATGGAAACAAAATCTATATTTTCATAAACAGGCATAGCCTCACAAATAAACGGTATCCCTTTATCGTATAAAAAATCTACTTTCTCTATAAATTCATTAAGATCTATAAATGGATATACTCTATTCAAAATTAAGTACTTTTGATTTTTGGGCTTACTGTCGTCTCTCATTTCACCAACAATTAAGTTTCTGATCCTATAGTCATCTATGCTTGATTTGAAAACAGCTATTTTTGCTGCTGTCATATGAATATTTTTAACAGCTTCATTTACTTCATTATAGTTATCAGTAAACCATAAAATATTACCCTTATACGAACTTAACTTTTCACATGTATTTCTACTGTGATCATTGCTTTCATTATTAAGAACAATTAAATTATCATATTCATTAATATTATTTATACTTGAATTCAGCTTATTAACTTGTATCTCTACTGTGTTAGATGACATTATCAGCTTTATTATATTATTTAAATTGCTATAATCACTGGCAAAGGTTTTATAAGAATCGTACAGAATTAGAACTTTCTTTTCAGCAGCGCTACAATTATTATTAAAAAATATTATTATAAGCAAGCTTATGACGGCAATACGTTTAATCTTACACATCATATTCCAGCTCCATCTCTGCTTTTTCTAAGAAATCAAAAGCATCTGAAATCTCAGCATTGTATGCATAATACCCAATTTCCACCTCTATCCTTAACTTATTAAATAAATCCTTATCGCTGATATTTATGTTTTCTAGATTTTCTCTAAATCTTCGCTTTACTATTTCCGAGCCTTCCCCTTCTGATATAAGTAAAAATGCAAAAATGAACCTATCTTTTAAAATATACTTTCTATCTTCTAATCTTAGTGACTGTTTGAGTATATTTGATACCTCAACTAATAATTTATTGAATTCTTCCTCTGAAACTATAGCTTTAAGCTTATCTTTATATCTAAATTTAACTAGCATTAATGTTAATGGGATATTGTATCTTTTGCTCATACTCATATATATGGGAACCTCATTGAAAAACGCTGCAGCATTTCTTGCCCCTGTAGATGCATCAATCATTACTAAGGATTGATTTTCTTTCTCTAAAGTTTTTGATTCTTCCTGTAAAGCAACTATATATCTTGATAAATTTGAAAAAATAACTGCTGTTACAGGAATGGCAATAATCCAATAATAAACATCACTCTGAATATTAATTCCATTTACGAAGGTTATGTATAACTTATAACTAGAGTAGATAAAATCAATTATTAAGGTAGTAATTAGTGCTAATGTTATATTAGTATAATAACTAATCATGGCTACTATCATCACAATAGTAAACAGGATATAATTCTCAACATTCTCATAAAATTTAAAATATATAAATGAGCTATTAATTACGAAAAAGTAAGCTATCGAAAGAGTTAGATATATATCTATTTTTTTCCTATCTTGTTCCGAACTCATAGATCTTTTGCCCTCCTTCTATTTTAATAATCATCTACTTTAGCTTAAATAGGCTAGTATCAATTAATTATTGTTTCTGATGCCTTAATAACCGTATAGCTGAAAAATACACCATCAAATCAAAGCTTACATTAAACATAAACAGATGCTTTGAAATATCAGCATCTCCTGCACCCAGTGCAGATACAAATATTTGAGATACTCCTACTAAAAAAACAAATACAAATACTTCCTCTATTAGTTGTGCCTTCGTATCTTTTTTAGTCCTGTACGACATGTAATCATTAATAGCAAAAATAAAATAAATTATTATTAGAAATATTGTAAATCCAATATTATGAGGTAAATACTTACTCTTAAGATAACTATATAATGAAAAAAAACTACTTCTTTCTCCAAAGCTTTTCCCTGCAGATTTTTCGTAATTCCCCAATTCATCTGGTTTTATACTATATGCATTTTCGGAGGCTATACTCATAATTTTGCCAAATGCTCTTGGATTCTTTGCATAATATTTTAATATAGACCCAAAAGAATATTTAGAGTAAAACTCATTCATTAATTTATTATCATTCGGATCTATCACAGGCATTGATTTATAAAAAATGTTTCCCGCCAATATAGAATACTGACTATTAATACCAAATTCATTTAGAATTTTTTCTGGATCAACTTCATTTAAAAGTACGCCTCTAGTCATGGAATGGTATCTATTTATATAATCAAAAGGCCCTACTATGGAAAAATAAAATATAGCAGAGGATACTAAAAATGTACCTGTTAAAACCTTTATAGTTTGCCTGATGTTTTTATCATTTGTTATCATAAGTAATCTTAAAAGAACCAAACAATATAATATTCCTATTGGTGCAAGTTGTTGTTTAGATCCTATAAAAATTAAAGATATAATAGAAAATAATATTAGATATTTAGTATTAAGCTTATTAAAAGTATATATGTAAAGCAACAAACCTATACTTAATAAAAAGAAGCTTAGATTTACCGCTTCTCCATAAAATGAATTAAAATAAGCAATATAACTGGTATCGCAAAATATTAAAACAAATAATAAAACAACTAAAAGTTTATATCGCTTTAACTCTATATCTATTATTAAAGATTTAATAATAAAATAAGCTGCAAAATCCATAGTAATAACATAAAGTATAGCTAAGTATTTTATATCGAAAATATATCCATCCTTTAGTATTTCATTTAAAAACAAAGCAATTCTTATTAGTATTGCTTGAGTTGATAAAAGCATCATACCATTTTCGTTATAGTATTTATAAATGCCGTAATACCTGTTAAAATATCCAAAAAAAATATCATTATCGTTATTTGAAAGATGATAAAGCCCACTTTGACTTATAATTCTATAAAAGTCTCCATTGTCTGCAACTCCTATTACAGGTTCCTTAAATAATGTGCAAATGCATATTAAAGATATTAAAATAATAGAAAGCCAAATAAATAGTGAATCACTTAGATTAATCCTAATTCTTCTCATGTTTTCCTCTTTGAAGGATTACTATGTAAAAACATAACTTATACTTTTTAAATAATCATGACTATCAATAATTAATTGATAGGTACAAATTAGATTTTTCTAGAAAACCTTATGTCAATCTATTTAATAATTAGAATACTATTGGTGCATCTTTATTATTATTCCTTTTTATTTCATAGACATTCCAGTCAATAAATTCCATAAAATTATTAAAAAGCTCGCTGAAGTGCTCTTCTTCAGCGAGCTTTTTTTACGCATCTGCCTCTCTAGATACATATGCATTTAAAAAATCAATTAATATATTACACTTCCTGAGGAAGTTTATTCATTACACTATTTTAATGTCCAATCCTAGAACACCTGTTATTTTGTCTTTATTATCTTTTATTGGAACTGACACAGTTACACAAGGATTCTTAGTTATTGAAGAGATATACTTATCTGATATGTATTCTTTTCCTTCAATACTTGCTAAAAACCACTTTCTGCTACGTGCGTTTACTATTCCATTTGTTGGATTAGAATAAATAAATTTCCCTTTTGAATCATTTGTCCATATTGCTTCAATAAATGTATTTGCAAAAAGAATGTTATCTAACATTGCTTTATGTTCTCCTTTATCTAAATTAGAAAAACTTGTTTTGCTAAGTAGCTCTACATTTACTAATTTTAAAGCTTTTTTACATATCTCATATATTAATTCTTTTGTATCATCGTCTTTTGAGTCACGTATAGTATTGTGCTCGATTGAGCTTACGTATTGTATAAGTCCTTTACTAAGCTCCTCCAATGACATAGTTCTTCCTACTTGTTCATTTATCCCTTTATATAATAACTTAAAGCCATCCTTCACTTCTTTTGAACTATTTTCTAAATATATACTCTTAGTTTTAATATCTCTTGTAAAATCATATTGCCTGTTTGTAAGCTTTAATATAATATCTATCTGCTTATCAACAGAATTTAAAGAATCATTTATCTGAGAAAGACCATATCCAATATGTTGAGAATAAGAAAACCCTGCGCTTATTAATTCTACATCTTTACTTACTATCTTTGTAACATCCTCAATTGATTTCTTTATAGAATTAATCAGTTTATATATTGAGCTAACAGCTTCATTACTATTCTTAGATAGTTTTTCTATCTCAGTTGCAACTACTCCAAAGCTCCTGCCAAATTCCCCTGCTTTTGCTGATTCTATAGTTGCATTTAAAGCAAGTAAATTGGTTTGCTTTGCAAATCCACTTACAGTGTTTAATATGTAATTTATCTCTTCCGAAGTATTATTAAGTTCATTAACAATACTTTTAGTTCTTGAAGATGATTCATTTACTTCTTCAACAATCTTAACTAACTCTTCAACCACAGATAAGTTTTCTTGTATGCTAGTTGTAGAATTATTGTTTATATCTAGCAAATCATTTGATGCTTCGATGATCTTTTTTACCATATTTAATATTTCATTTATATCTTCAACTGTTTCTTTTACTTTCTCAGCACTATCATCATTTATGCACCCTATTTTTTCTGCTTCTTGATATAGATTTTGCATAAATTCATTGTTATCTACAACCGAATCAGACAGTTCACCTGATACCGCTGATATTTGAGCAGAAGTTACTTCTACCTCATAATTAAATTTTGAAAGTCTGTCTATTATACCATTAGTAACTTCAACTAAATTCTTCTTAGCTAATCCCCTATTACCTAATTGTATTTTCTCAGGTATACAGCCTTCCTTAATATTGGTTAAAGCCCCTCTCACTTGCTCAATGCTTCTTGATTGATTAATATATTTGTACATTAATCCTAGGTTAAGCAATATTAAACCTACTAATACTACTATAAGTACAATCATATTATAGCCCCCTTCATATGCTTCAAAAATAAAACATAATTTTAAGCAAAATTTATATGTATAATTTTCTATACAATAAAAGGGCAAAACCTCACTACTAGTGAGGCTTCGCCCTTGAAGCTCAAACATTTATGTTTAATTTTTATATTATACAAATTGTATAACAAATCCGTAAAGTTTACCATAATAATTTGAAAGTATTTTAGTATAAATGTCCCATTTTTTCTTTTTTTGTTTTAAAATATCTTGCATTATGGAGATTTGTATCCATTATTAACGGAACTCTCTCTACTACTTCTATTCCATGTCCCTTTAATCCGACTAACTTTTTAGGATTATTAGTCATAAGCCTTATCTTTTTTACTTTCAATTCACTCAGTATTTGAGCTCCTATTCCATAATCTCTCATATCTGCTGGGAAACCTAAAGCTATATTCGCTTCCTCAGTATCCAATCCCTCTTCTTGAAGTTTATAAGCCTTTATTTTATTTATTAGACCTATTCCTCTTCCCTCTTGTCTAAGATATAGAAGAACTCCCTTTCCTTCTTTTTCTATTGTGTTTAAAGCTGCTGCCAACTGTTCTCCACAATCACATTTCAATGAATGGAAGGCATCTCCAGTAAGACATTCTGAATGTACTCTCACTAAAACCTTATCCTCTTCATTTATTTCACCCTTTACTAAAGCAACATGATGTTCTCCATTCAATCTGTTAACGAATCCAACCATTCTGAAATCGCCATAATCTGTTGGGAGATTAGCCTCTGCTTCCTTAGTAACATAACATTCACGTTCTCTTCTATATGCAATCAACTCTTCAATTGATACAATGCTTAATTGATATTTTTCAGCTAATTCTTTAATATCATTTAAATTTGATAAAGTACCATCTTCATTTAATATCTGTGTTATAACTGCTGAAGGATAACTATCTGATAACATTGCTATATCAACAGCAGCTTCTAGATTATCAGCTCTTTTTAATACTCCACCATTAATTGCTTTACGAGGAAATATACTTCCTGGTATCCTAAAGTTTCTTCTAGTCTCTCCTTGTTTTATTAACATTTTTATAGTTGTTGCCTTATCCTCTGCAGTTACTCCACTAGAAGTACTCTCATGATCCAATGAAATAGAATATTCATCTCTACCTTTAATACCACTTCCATCCACTAACTTAGGTAGATTCAACTCTTCAAATCGATCTTCTTTAAGAGCTACATAAATAATTCCTGAACCATGCTTAGTCATAAAATTAATATTTTCTTTAGTAATATTGTCTGATATGGTTAATAGAACTCCACTATTTTCTTCATTCTCATCATCAACCAATATTATTGACTTTCCATTCTTTATCTCTTCTATTGCTTCATTAATCTTTGTAAACATATTTTCCTCCTCTATATTATTTAATTATAGAACTTGTGAAAAATGTTCTATAACTAATTCTTTTATATCCTTTTAATATTTATATTGCTTTTATGGAATCTTTTGTTCAATCTATATAGCCTTTAAATATCACATCATCACCTATAATTTGGTGAGTCACTCTACTGAGTCTTATAGCATCATTCATCTTTTCTATTCCTACTCCACCAACTGGAGTAACAGCGTCTTTACCACCGATTATCTTCGGTGCTATTGCGGCATAAACTTTATTTACCACTCTACTCTCAAAGGCAGATGCTAATAAGGAGCTTCCTCCTTCTATATATAAGGAATCTATATTCCTTTCACCTAATGCCTTCACTATATCCTCAAATTGCATCTTACCTTGTTTCTCTCTTAGTTTTATTATATCGACACCACAGTTCTTCAATTGCTCTTCTTTTTCTATAGTAATATTTTCTGATGCTATTATCAGTGTCCTTGTATTAGCATCAACTTTTAATATATTAGAATCCAAAGGAATATCCCCATACTTTGACACTATAACTCTTAGCGGATTTGATATAACAACCCCTTCTAACCTAGTAGTTAGCAAAGGATTATCTAGCCTTACAGTATTTTCTCCCACCATTATAGCAGCCACTCTCTGCCTTAAATGATGCACAAATTCTAAACTTTTCTCGCTACTTATCCATTTTGAGTCACCAGTTCTACTTGCTAGTTTACCATCTAAAGTCATAGCCCACTTTGTAAATACAAAAGGTGTTCCTGTATTTATATAATGAGCATATATTTCATTCAATTCCTCGCATTCATCCTTTAAAATACCATACTCTATATCTATACCTAATGGCTTAAATACTTCTTCAGCTTTTCCACTTCTACCAGCTCTAGGATTAGGTATTCCTATATATATTTTCTTTATCCCACTATTTAAAATAAAAGAAATATATTCATTACTTTCTTCATCAATTTCAGGTTCAATATTTATAAAAAGTTCACTGTCTCTAGTATCTTCATAAGAACTTTTTATTGCCATTATTTCTGCTTTTTCACCACCAAAAGACTTATGCCACCCTTGTCCTATTATTTTTTCTTTCTTAACTAATATTGCTCCAACTAGAGGATCTGGATTTACAAAACCACTTCCCCTATTAGCAATATCAATAGCCTTATTCATATATACTTCTCTCATAAATATACACATCCTTTTTACACTATGGGAAAAAACTTACCTTTATCAATTAACAAATCTATTATTTCCATAATTAACTTCAATATTTATAAATGTTCAATGTTTAGATAATTAGTATTTTGAAACTTCAATTTTCTAATTTATTATGTATAAATTTATCATAGCATCTACTGAACGTCAATATTAATTAATAATAATTATTATTTATTTTAAACTTTAGTATTTTTTTATGACCCTGCATTTTCAGAACATAGTAAAGAAACTCTTGAAATCAATACATTCTTCTTTTCTATTCTTTAATTTATATTATCTTTTAAGGCTATTACACATACTTATTCACAGATATGCCCTAAATATAATTTCTTTGTATGATAAAAAACAAATTACCATAATAAAGTATTAACCTCTTATAATACTTTATTATGGTAATTCACCAATATATGTATCTGTAAATAAACTTTTTTATACTAACTTAAATAAATCACTTATCCATTAAGAAAATCACTTTATTATTGAAAGATTGCAATTATCATACCTATTACACAAATAATTATCACTATTATATCAAACATAATAGAGGTTTTACCTATATTACCACTTTGACCACTGTACTTATTCATAGCTATCCCCCACTCTAAGTTATTAATTGGATATAACTCTATGATATATTAAAAAGATTAATATTAGCTTACGGAAACCTTAAAATTTTCTTAAGTATTTCCTAATTAAACTCATCTATTTTTACTGTCAATCTTGATTTAAGTACACATATTAATTAAGTTACATATTATATTTAAGGTTACAAATTATTTATGTAATTAATTTAATATAAAGGAGAGGATTATGTGCCCATAATAAAGATTAATCCTACTCAGGACACTTTTGTAGATAGCTATTGTTCAGATACTAACTATTGTTGCAGTCAAGACTTGTATATAGGTTTAACCGAAAGCAATACTTTCAATTGCAAGTACTTTAGAAGTTTATTAGAATTCGATATCAATCAAAGTGTTCCATCTGGAAAAACAATACTAGAAGCTAGATTAAATCTTTTCGTATTTAAGAAACAAAAATTAGATGCTCAATTATCACCGCAAATTGTACAGATTTACTCAAATTTAAATAATTTTTCTCAATGTGAGACCACTTGGAATAATGCTCCTAATATAGAGAGTACACCTTATCAATCTACAATAACAGACCTAGATATAAACAATTTTATCTCTATAGATATAACCGGACTCGTGTCAAATTGGTACAATAGAATAATTCCTAACTTCGGAATAACATTACTTGGATTAGAAAACAACCATCACTCCCTAATAGGCTTTAGATCATCAAAATATCAAATACCAAATAGAAGACCTCTTCTTGTAATAAAATATTCTAACTGTGTACCAACAGGACCAATATGTTGCACTGGTCCAACAGGTGCAACTGGACCTACCGGTTTAACTGGAGTAACCGGTGCTACTGGAGCCACTGGCCCTACTGGTTTAACTGGT
>NZ_BMBA01000003.1:405897-515467 GCF_017312485.1 Clostridium zeae
ACTGGTTCAACAGGAGTAACTGGTGTTACAGGGGCTACTGGTCCTACTGGTTCAACAGGTTCTACTGGTACTTCCCCAACAACAAATTCAGCCTTTGCAGCAAATACTAGTGGTTCCATAATATCGGTCATATTAGGAGGTACTTCAGTTTCCTTACCAAACAGTCAAAATATAGGCCCAGGAATTAGTATAGACGGTACTAATACTACTTTTACCGTCTCTAATGCTGGAACCTATTATATCACTTATGATATTAATTTAACTGCCGCTTTAGCTGTTAGCTCAAGATTGATAATAAACGGATCAGCGAATACAGCTTCTACTGTTGATCCCGTGTTATCGACCTCATCATTTACAAATGATATAATAGTTGATTTAACTGCTAACTCTACTATTACTCTTCAGCTATTTGGACTTTTAGGTGCAGCTACTTTAATTAGTGGTGGAGCAGGTGCTTCTCTTTCAATAATTCGTCTAAGATAATCATTAATATTTTGTACCCCAGAGTGTCTGACATACTCCTGGGGTACATTTTAAATTATTCCTTAATGTAAATTCCAAAATTGCATACCTTAATTTTGCTATTTTCAAATTTATTCTATTCTTAACCTTTATTCTTAATCCAATTATTCAACCTTCACTTATCTATAAACTTCTTAATTTATACTTACTCAGAGACTTTGATCTTACAGTTATCTGTCATATGTATACTATACTCCAACTAAATCACTACTATAGATGTACCACTTCGATCCAAAATCTATTTTTAAAACTCTCACAGCTTCTGGTGAGAGAATTTAAAAATAATAAATTTTATTACGAAGTGGTACATCCATATTATGAACAAAAAATTTTCCACATCATAATATATTAAAGGATTTTTACAACTCTAATTTATATTTAAATCAAAATATTGAGATATGAAGCGAGGTAGTTTCCATGAATGAAAATATAAGTATCAGTTTATGTATGATAGTTAAAGATGAAGAACTCACTATAGGCAGATGCTTAGATTGCATAAAAGACATAGTTGATGAAATCATAATTGTTGATACAGGCTCTACGGATAGAACAAAGGAGATAGTAAAAAAATATAACAGTACTATTTATGATTTTAAATGGATTGATGACTTTTCAGCTGCAAGAAATTATGCTTTTAGTAAAGCCAATAAAGACTATATACTTTGGTTAGATGCGGATGATGTATTTTTATCAGAAGATATTGAAAAATTTAAGAAGCTAAAAACCACTTTAGACCCAAATGTTGATTCAGTTACAATGAAATATAATATAGGAATAGACGAGTACGGCAATGCAGCATCATCTTATAGACGCAATAGACTTGTCAAAAGAGTAAAAAACTTTGTGTGGATAGGTTTCATTCACGAATACTTAGAAGTATACGGAAACATAATTAATAGCGATATAAGCGTAACTCATCAAAAATTAAAATCTACCCCTAATAGGAACATTGAAATCTTTAGATTCAAGCTAAAAGAAGGAATAGAATTCACACCGAGAGATTTATTATATTATGCACATGAACTTTATGATCATGGTGAGTTTGAAGAAGCTTTATTAAACTATAACAAATTCTTAGATGATGGCTTTGGTTGGTATGAAGATAATATAAGAGTTTGCTCAAACATTACAGATTATTATCAAGGCGAAGGCAAATTTGAAAAAGCTCGACAATATGCTTTTAAAAGTTTCCAATACGATTTACCTAGAGCTGAAGCTTGTTGTAGAATTGGCTTTTCATACTTATGTGAGAATAAACTCGAACAAGCGATATTTTGGTATGAATTAGCTACTAAGCTCAAGAAGCCAAGTAATAGCTTAGGTTTCTTCAACGAAGCCTCTTGGACTTGGTTGCCTCATCTACAGCTTTGTGTTTGCTATGATAGACTTGGAGACCATACAAAAGCTTTTGAGCATAATGAAACAGCATATAATTACTCTCCTAATGATACTAGAGTTCTTTATAATCGACAGTATTTTGAATCTATAGGTTTAAAGAAGAGCAATGATAAAGATGAAACTCCTTAAAATATTACTATTACATTTTTTAGCAACTATAAATACTATATATTTTATTTTATAACCCATATTTTATATATTTATCAATGAAATCGTATCGAAAATAGCATATATATTTCTATTACTTGTGCTATGCATTGACAAATATATGGATATAAGAATATTATAATTCATGTAGAACAAAGGTGTTTTCGCTTCTAGGCGAAAGCACCTTTTTTTATTTTTTAAAGTCAGATGCACATAAAATTACTAACGAGAACTACATCAACAACTTTTGATTTATAATAAATCTTTGGCCAAAGGTTTTAATAGATATTAATTATGCATTATGTATTATCTTATTTTATTAAAGAAAAAACTTATAGCGAGGTTAATATTATGGAATATAGAATAGAAAAAGACTTAATAGGCTCAAAAGAGATTGACAATTCTAAATACTATGGAATAAATACTGTTCGTGCATTAGAAAACTTTGACTTATACAGCAAACCTGTAAATATAGATTTTGTAAAAGAGATAGCATTAGTAAAAAAAGCTGCTGCAATAACAAACTTAAAGCTTGGTAAATTAAGTGATCAAAAGGCTGATGCTATAATAAAGGCAAGTGAAGAAATCATTGACGGACTTTTTGATGATCAATTTGAAGTAAGTGCTTTCCAAGGCGGTGCAGGTACTTCAGTAAATATGAATGTCAATGAAGTAATTGCTAATAGAGCTATCGAAATTATTGGCGGTAAAAAGGGGGATTATAATATAATTCATCCACTAAATGATGTTAATATGTCACAATCTACCAATGATGTCTGCCCTACAGCGCTAAAAATAGTTACCATAAAAAAGGTTCAAAAACTAGCAAATGAAATAAATAATCTTAAAGAAGCATTAGAATTAAAAGAAGCTCAATTTTCTAAAATCTTTCGTCTTGGTAGAACTCAACTAATGGATGCAGTACCAATGACTGTTGGACAAGGATTTGGAGCATACGCTAAAGCCTTAGAAAGAGATTTATATAGAATCGGTAAAACTGAAGAAAATCTAAGCAATATAAATATAGGTGGAACAGCTATCGGGACTGGCATAAACTCAAGTGATAGATATATTTTTATAATATCAGATACCTTAAGGTCACTTACTAAGCTTAATGTAAGTAGATGTGAATGTTCCATAGATGGTACGCAAAATACCGACGCCTTCGTTGAGGTATCAAGCGCTTTGAAGATTTGTGCATCGAACTTAATCAAAATATCTAATGATCTTAGAATTTTAAATTCAGGACCAAGAGGTGGCTTTGGAGAAATCATACTTCCAGCTCGCCAAGCAGGCTCATCAATAATGCCTGGCAAAGTAAATCCAGTAATTCCTGAGATGGTAGGACAAATATCTATGAGAGTAATTGCTAATGATACCGCTATAACAATGGCCGCATCCTCTGGTCAGTTAGAACTAAACGCTTTTATTCCACTAATAGCTGAAAGTATGTTAGAATCTTTAGAACTTCTAGAAAAAGCTGCTATATTGTTTAGAGAAAAATGTATAGACGATATTTTAGTTAACGAAAAAAATTGTATTGAGAACCTCGAAAAATCAACTGCTTTAGTGACTTCTTTAGTTCCATTCATAGGCTATGACAAAGCCTGCGAACTTGCTAAAAAAGCATTAAGAGAAGACAAATCAATTAGAGAAATTCTATATAGTGAAGACATTTATTCCAAAGAAGAAATAGATACAATGCTTGATCCCTCTCAATTAATTAAGCCATCAGAATTAAAAGACAGCATACGTGTTGTTTCATAAATGCTTTACCCTATTTATAATATAAGTAATGCTAAAATACTGTGTTAAAATTAAGTGGTTATTCATCCGATGCTTTAATGAGCTTACTTATAATCACTTAATTTCAATAATACTTTTAAGCATATCCATAATAAGAGTAAAGACAAAGGATTTAATAATTCCTTTGTCTTTACTCTTATTAATAATATCGAATGCGTAACTAAACTATTAACTAATACACGCTAAAAGTCATATGCACATGATTATTGAACAAGTATAAACTAAACTTCCATATAGGAACTCTTTAGCTATCCCTAATTTAGAAATTAATAATCCTACAAATCATCAACTAAAGCACCTGCTTTAGCATAAGCTGTTGATTTTGCTTCGAAGAAATCAGTCTTAACTGAATTAGCATCAGCATATATATCTACCCATGTAGATGGATTCTTATCATATCCTTCATATAAAGGCTTAAAACCTATATCATTAAGCCTTATATTACCTAAATATTTAATATAGTCGTGTATCATCTTCTTATTTAGTCCTTGAATTCCATCCGCTATTACATAATGTCCCCAAGCTATCTCATTCTCAACACCTGTTCTAACCATCTCTCTTAATTCTTCAACTAATTCTTCAGTAAACATCTGTGGTTCTTCTCTCTGCAGCTCTCTAATTATATTTCTAAATAGCCACAGATGAGTATTTTCATCTCTATTTATGTATCGAATTTCTTGAGCTGATCCAGGCATTTTACCATTTCTCTCTAAGTTATAGAAAAACATAAATCCAGAGTAAAAGTATATTCCTTCTAAGATATAGTTTGCCATAATAGTTTTTAAGAAAGTATTTTCATTTGGGTTTTCAACAAAATTATTATATAAATCACCTATAAACTTGTTACGTTCAAGAAGTATCTTATCATCCTTCCACTGAAATAGTATCTCATTTCTCTTTTCTGGTGGGCATATTGTATCTAACATGTAGCTATAGCTTTGTGAATGTACTGCTTCTTGAAACGCTTGGATAGTTAAGCATAGATTCACTTCACTTGCTGTTATATAGTTATTTATATTTCCAAGGTTAGCTGTCTGTATTGAGTCAAGAAATATTAAAAATGATAATATCTTATCATACGCTACTCTTTCCTCACCAGTGAGCTTTGGATAATCCTTCAGGTCTTGAGCTAAGTTAATTTCTTCTGGTATCCAAAAGTTATTCATAGCCTGCCTATACCAATCAGACACCCAAGTGTATTTCATATTATTAAAATCATTAAGATTTGTTGTATTTCCGTTTACCATTCTCTTTTTTGAGATTTCAGTATCTCCATTTTCATTAAACAGAGGTTTCTTATTTATAGCCATATTTTATTCCTCCTTAATTCATCTGCACTTTTTTAGTTTATGCCTAATCACTGCGCTGAAATTAAGCTGAGCAGCTCTCACAATCACTTACTGTTAGGGATTTAGATCTAACATAATATATACTCTTTACGCCTGATTTACAAGCTTCTATATAAAGGTTCATTATCTGTCTCATTGTGTAATTAGTTGTTATATAAAGATTAAAGGACTGTCCTTGATCAATATGTCTTTGTCTTACTCCATTAAGCTTAACACACCATGCTTGATCGATATTATATGCTGAATTATAGTACCAATAGTTATCCTCTGAAAGATTTGGGGCTATCTTTGGAGTTATACTGCCCTTTTTCTCTTCCATCCAAAATCTAGACATAACCGGATCTATTCCCTCTGATGTTCCCGCAATAGTAGCCGTTGACCCATTTGGTGCTACAGCTAATAAATATCCGTTTCTCATGCCATACTTCTTTATATCCTCTGATAATTCAGCCCATTCTTGTGATTCGTAATTTCTAATTCTAAAGTAATCACCAGTTTCCCAATCAGAACCTTCAAAGTGTGGATATGTTCCTTTTTCTTTAGATATGTTCATTGAGGCCTTAATTGCATAATAATTTATCTTTTCATATACTTTATCTGCAAATTCTATATGATAATCGCTAGTCCAGGATACCTTATTATTAGCAAGCATATGATGATAGCCGCTTGTTCCCAGTCCTATAGCTCTATATTTTTTGTTTGTTATCTCAGCAAAAGCAACTGAATAATAATTTAAATCTATAACATTATCCATAGCTCTTATTTGAGTTTCTACTATGTATTCTAGTTCTTCATCATTTGTCACATCAACATTTCCTAAAACTACTGAAGATAAATTACATACAACAAAATCTCCTGCCTTAGTTCTCTCAATTACTACTTTATCTCCATTAACATCTGTTATTTCTTCCTGAAGGATATCCATAGCACTCATATTTTGCATTATTTCAGTACAAAGGTTAGATGAGTATATCATTCCTTTATGCTTATTAGGATTCATCATATTAGCAGCATCTCTATAAAATGCAAATGGTGTTCCTGTTTCTGCTGCACTCTTTATTATAAGTCTGACAATATCTTTTATAGACATTATCTTCTTTTCAATTCTTTCATCGTTGACGCAGTCCCAATATCTCTCTTCCCAAGCCTCTCCATAGAAGTCTTCTAGAGAATAACCTTTAACTGTTCTTATTTCATGTGGGCACATCAGATACCAATTACTATCTATCTTTTCCTCTGCTAGTTTCCAAAATAAATTAGGGTAGCATATCCCAGGAAACACATCATGAGCTTTTTTTCTATCATCGCCATTATTAGTCTTCAATTGTAGAAACTCTGGTAAATCTCTATGCCATGCATCTAACCAAATAGATACACTACCATTTCTAACACCAAGTTGATCTACAGCTATTGCTGTATCATTATATAGCTTCACCCAAGGTATAACCCCTCCTGAAGCACCTTTAAACCCTCTTATTGCTGATCCTAAAGATCTTACCTTACCAAAGTATATACCCATTCCTCCACCAAATTTTGATACCTCTGCAAAATTATCTAGAGATTTATATATACCTTTCAAACTATCCTCTACTGTATCTATAAAGCAAGAACTTAATTGATAAAATGGCTTTCTAGCATTTGACATTGTTGGAGTAGCCATTGTCGCTTTTAATGAACTAAGTACATCATAAAATCTTTTAGCCCAATAAACTCTTTTATCATCTTTTTCTGGTATTGCTAAATGCATAGCTATTCCCATAAACATCTGCTGTGGTAATTCAAGCGGCTTCCTATTGAAGTCTTGAATTAGATATCTTTTAGCAAGCAAACTTATACCACTGTATGTAAATAAAAGGTCCCTCTTTTGGTCCATATATTTTTCTAATTCATCTATGTTTTCCTTTGAATAGTTCTCCAAAATATACTTTCCATAAAGCCCTTTTTCAGTAAGTTCAGAAACAAAATCATAAAAGTTTTTATAAGGATCTGAATCTTTATCGATTCCTCTGTTAGCTCTTACCTCATCATATAGTCTTACTATATATAGCTTAGCTGCTCCATTAAGCCACTTTGGTTCTTCTTCAGTGGTAAGTTCTAGGCAAACCTGTATTGCAGAATTTATCATATCATCATAATTCATGTTTTCTCTTATTATATGTTCTAATGAATCTACAAGTTTTTTATTTGAATATACTTCTTTATCCCCATTAATAGCACTAAGCGCTATATCACACAGTTCTGATAGATTTTTCATAGCATTTCTCCTCCCACAATATATAGTATGTTTATTAACATTCTATTCTCAATAACACAATATATTGTCTTATATATTATAATAACCAATTAATTAATTTGTAAAATTGCTTTTTTCCCAAAATAGCCAAAATAATATACCTTTATTGTATACATTTCATTTTTTCTTCTTTTTCCTTACTAAACCATTTTTTAAGCTCTAACTTTCCACAAAAATATTTCCAATATAATCCACGAAACACCATGCAGTCTTTCCCTTACCTATCATAGTTACAAAACTTGATTATTCCTCGCTTTATACAGAAAAAAAAGAGGACTATGCCTCTTTTCTTAATTAAAGCTATTTTATTTTATCTTCCCACTGCTCTTCTTTAAATCCAATTAAAACCACATCATCTTTTAATATTATTGGCCTTTTCACTAGCATTCCATCTGAAGCTAAAACCTCGATAAGTTCTTCATTGGAAGCTGTCTTTACTTTATCTTTAAGATTAAGTTCTTTATACAGCCTTCCACTAGTATTAAAAAATTTATTTATTGGCAGACCACTCTTTTCTATCCATAGGCTTAACTCTTCTTTTTTAGGATTATCTTCATTAATGATTCTTTCATTAAACTCTATATTATTATCTTGAAGCCACTTTTTAGCTTTTCTACAAGTACTACACTTTGGATATTGTATAAATGTAACTGACATATTGATTTCCTCCTAAATAAACATACTATTTTCCGGCTAGTATTTGTTTATAAACTATATTAAAATAACACAAGAAAAAAGTAAAGAGACTTATCATCTCTTTACTCTGCTTGTTTAGGAATACTTATATAAACCTTAAACATATCTCCTTCTGTTTCAATATTCATTGTACCAGCATGAAGTTCAACTATACTTCTAGCTATAGCAAGACCAAGCCCTGATCCATCAATATCTGAATTTCTTGACTTATCCCCTCTGACAAATCTCTCGAATATTTCATCACTGTCAAAATCCATTTCATACGCCGCTATGTTTTTAAAAGTTAGCTTTATGCACTTCACTTCATCATTCACATCTATATAAATTCTAGTATCTTTCATGGAATACTTTATTGAGTTAATAACTAAATTACCGATAACTCTAGACATCCTATAGCCATCTACATTTACAATTAAACTATCTGGTGTACTTACCTTAAATTGCAATCCTTTTTCTTCATAGAGTCCAGTATATTCTCCTAGTGTTTGATATAAAAGCTCTACTATATCCAGATCTTGTTTATCTAGCTTTACCTTCCCGCTACTCATCTTAGAGATTTCGAATAAATCATCTATTAAAGTTTTAAGCTTGTAGGATTTATTGCTTAACACCTCTAAGTAATCCGTTCTCTCCTCTTCCGATATATCATCTCTTTTTAATATATCTACATAATTGATTATTGAAGTTAAAGGAGTCCTAAGATCGTGTGATACATTGGTTATAAGTTCTGTTTTGAGTTTTTCTACTTTAAGTTGATTTGATAAAACTATTCCGTATCCTTCCCTTATTGAATTAATATTATCAGCTATTTCTTTAAACTCACTAACCTGATTAGTCATATATACCTTATTATTTAAATTGCCATTTGCAAGGTCTTTTGTTTGTTCTATAAGTTCTTCAACCGAATTTATTCTTTTCATGATATATATAGAAAAAAAGACTATAACTCCAATAACATATGATATCAAAATAGTTATACCATCTAAAGCATTATTATAATGTCCCCTTACCCTATATAGAGCATTATCAAATGGATCAATTAATAAATATATACCTACAGTTATTCCTATTATTATTATTAATGTTTTTTTATTTCTAACTACTATTCTAGGGACATTATATAAAAAGTTTTTAATTATACCTACCGATTTAATAATATTTAAATCAAATATAAATTTAGCTATAGCTTCATTCCCATATATTTTTCTATACCTTAATACTTTATATATAAACATAACTAACCACAATAAACATATAATAGTGACAATATCTATAATTCCTGTTTTCCATGTGGATATAGTCATTAAAACTGCTATATACATCTCAAGTTCATAGATTTTCATAAAATAATTCTTGAAACTCTCTTTTAATTTATTTATCAATCTTATAACCAATACCCCACACCACCTTTATATATTCAGGTTCTTTCGAGTTAATTTCCAATTTTTCTCTTATCCTTCTTATATGAACTGTTACTGTACTTTCACTCCTATAGAACGGCTCGTCCCAAACTCTTTCATATATCTCTTTTATAGAGAACACTCTCCCTGGATTAGCAGTGAAAAGAGAAATTATCTTAAATTCCGTAGCTGTAAATCTAACTTCTTCTCCCCTTATAAAAACTCTCTTCAAATTTGTATCTAATATCATATCTTTTATATGTATGATATTAGCCTTTTCTTCAACTACCAAAGGGCTTTCATATCTTCTTAACTGAGATCTAACCCTAGCTACAAGCTCCAAATGATTAAATGGCTTTGTCATATAGTCATCTGCACCTATATTTAATCCCAATATCTTATCATTATCTTCGGACTTAGCAGATAACATTATGATTGGTATATTATTTTCTTCTCGAATTCTCATGCAAGTTCTTATTCCATCTAATTTTGGCATCATTACATCTAAGATAATTATATGTATCTTATTACTCTGAAGCATATCTAAAGCTTCTATACCATTGGAAGCCTTTAATACCTTAAGACCTTCTGTCCTTAAATATATCTCAATTGCATCCCTTATTTCCTTCTCATCGTCAACCACTAATACTGAAAAACTCTCCATAATTAACACCTCATAATCAATAATATCATTTCGTCTATAAAAACTCTTCCTAAGTGCTCCTTTATTATCTAAACTTTAAAATCACCCAAATACAATAATATTATCTTTTTATTACAAAACCACATACAAATTTATTACAAATATATTAAGATTTTCTTATTTGCTCTACAAGTGCTTTTTTATCATTTATAATAAATCTTGATTCACCATGATGCCTTAATAACTCTAATTATAAAAATTTCATACACATTTACTGTAATATAAATTTAAGTTCTAATATCCATAACTATTATTTTAACAATCTTTTATATAAAAGCATATTTATTTAAAACATCTTAAAATTCTCTTAAGTTTTATTGTTAATAGAGTATTTTTTGGAATTTAATGGTACAATGTATACGTGTTCTTATATCACCAGATATAACAATTCACTCTTTCGATATATTTAATAAGCAACACTTTGAAAAACTCATTTAAATATGAGATTTTATTACAAAATATTAGGTCATTATTTCAAGGAGGAATAGCATGTTAGAAGTGATAAACTTAAATAAAAAATATAATAAGCTAGAAGCAGCTAAAAATATAAACTTTACAATAAATAAAGGTGAAATAGCAGTATTAGTTGGACCTAATGGTGCAGGTAAGTCTACTACCTTAAAATCCATTGCAGGTTTATTAAAATATGAAGGTGAAATAAAAATATGTGGTAAAGTTAATAAGTCTGTTGAAGGCAAACGCCTTTTTGGATATGTTCCTGAACTACCATCTCTCTATCCCCTACTAACTGTAGAAGAACATATTCATTTCATGGCCAAAGCTTATGGAATAAGAAATTACGATGCAAGAGCTGAAGAATTACTTAGAACCTTTGATATGTTTGATAAAAAAGAAAAGCTTGCTCAAGAATTGTCCAAGGGTATGCAACAAAAGGTAAGCATAATTTGTGCTTTAATCACAAATCCTTCTGTAATACTTTTTGATGAACCTATGATTGGTCTAGATCCAAAAGCTATAAAAGAATTAAAAAATTTAATTTCTGAGCTAAGAAATGATGGAGTATCAATTCTAATAAGTACTCATCTACTAGATAGCATGGAAGAGCTATGGGATAGAATACTGATAATGAAAGATGGAGAAATAGTACTATCCAAGAGTAAAAGTGAACTTGATGAATCCAATGAATCTCTGGAAGATATATTCTTTGAATTCACGGAGGAAAAATAATATGTCTCCTCTTTTGTATATATTGAGAAGAAGCTTTATTAATAATATAAAGCTTATAAAAAGAAAACCATCAAAATTGATACCAATTTTATTTTATGTACTTTTACTTGGTTATTGCGTTGCTGCACCTTTTATAGCAAAGAAGGCAGATTTAAAAAGCACACCATCTGTTTACTTTATAGGCATATCAACCCTAGTTACTATAATATTTATGATTACCACAGTATATTTTGGAGCACAGAAAAGAAACTCATCTTTTCTTATGAGTGATGTGAATTTTGCCTTTACTTCCCCACTTAGTCCACAAAATATACTTATGTATGGATTTATTAAAGAGATTCAAACTACCTTTATTACATCCTTGTTTATTTTATTTCAAATACCAAATTTGATTAACTGGTTCAGATTTGCGCCATTTGGTGTTGTAGTATTACTATTAACATATATAATATTTTTTATAATTTTATCATTCATTTCAGTATTGATTTATAGTATATGCTCAAAAAGAGCTTATTTAAAAAATATATTGCAAGTAGTGGCAGAAGTTTTTGCTGCTGTCTTAGTACTTTATACAGCTTTTAACGGCTATAATCATAGGGATAATTTATTAGTATATCTTACATCAATGTATAGTGATCATCGCTTAGATTACGTCCCTATAATTGGGTGGGTCAAAGCTATCATAACCCAATGCTTTATCGGTTTAAACTATTCATTATTTATTTATCTAGGGTTATTACTTTTAGTACTAGTTGTGATAGTATTTGTACTTTATAATTTGAATTTAGATTTCTATGAAGATGTATTAGATAAATCTGAATTAAATGAAACTATGAAAAACCTAAAAACTAAACAACTAAAATCTGCTGATTTTATGCTTGAGGGCAAGAGAAAAAGGAAAACTAGAAAAGTTACCTATAAGTATGATAGTATGTTTGGAGAAGCTATCTTCAGAAAGCATCTATTAGAATATAAAAAGACAGGCTTTGGCCTTGTTAATATGTATACAGGCGCCTTGCTTATAGGGGCAATAGGTTATGGACTATTCTTTCCTATAAAAGATATAAATATATTCCTATACTTTACGATATACATGGGCTGCATATCTAATTTTGCTTCTAAGTTTAACTTTGAGATTGTAAAACCATATATATTTTTAATACCAGATAGTGATGATAAGAAAATATTCTGGGCCACACTATCTTCAATATTAAAATATATCTCAGATAGCGCTATAGTCTTCTTAACTTTAGCAGTAATAATAAAAGCTAATCCACTTGATGCAATACTTTGTATTCTTGTTTATATCTCATTTGGCTTTGTATTTACTTACGGAGCAGTACTTAATTTAAGATTGTTTGGTGGTATAAATTCTGATGCAATAAAAGGATTATTAATGTTTTTCTCAGTAATACTTTATGTTCTTCCTGGAATAATAGGTGCTGCTGTTATCGCAAATGAATTATCATTTTTAGGGCATTATGCAATATATTTTGCATTTCTTATCTGGAACTTGTTTGCAGCAATAGTCATACTACAATTATCTAAGGGAATTCTGAATCACATAGAATTAGATTAAATCGTATATATTAATTTATAAATATCCATAGTAATACTTATTATATAGATGTACAACTTCGTAATAAATTTTGTATTTTTAAATTCTCTCACCAGAAACCGTGATAGTTTTAAAAACAGATTTCAGATCAAAGTGGTACATCTTTAATAATATCTAAAACAAAAAATACAAGCTATAAACAATTATATTTTATAGCTTGTATTTTTTTATTATCTTTATATTAAATACATTTTCTCATATATTAGTATTTAATTATGGTTTCTCTTATTTCTCCCCACTTTAACGCATCTGCAATGCCTTGTTCTATAGACAGCTGTGATTGCCATCCAAGCAATTTTTTTGCTCTGTCAGCATTTGCATAAGATCCTGGTACATCCCCAGGTCTCGGTGGAGCTTCTTCTTTATTTATTTCTTTACCATACACATTCTCAAAAGCTTTAACTAGTTCTTTTACTGTAACCCCATCGCCACTTCCAAGATTTATAACTAGATAATTATCTATAGCTGTCGAGTCTTTAAACGCCTCTTCAAATCTTTCAACAGCTTTAACATGTGCAAGTGCTAAATCCCAAACATGAACAAAATCTCTAACTCCAGATCCATCTCTTGTCTCCCAATTAACACCTGTTATCTTAAATACAGGATCATTTCCACGAGCAACATCAACCAACTTACCTAATACATGACTTGGGAATTGAACATGTACTCCTGAACGCATTTTAGGATCTGCTCCTATTGGATTAAAGTATCTTAATGCTATACCCTTCATTCCATATGCAAAGCAGAAGTCTTTTAGTATCATTTCCATCATATACTTTGTCCTTGCATATGGACTTCTTGCATTAAGCGGTGCCTCTTCAGTAACCATGAAGTTTGGTACATCATCATATATTGATGCTGATGAACTAAAAACTACATTTTTACAACCTAATCTATTCAACGTATGAAATAATTCTAATGATTTGCCTACATTTTCTCTATAATATTCATAAGGACTTTCTACAGATTCAGGAACAACAATTAATGCTGCACAATGTATTGTATAGTGAATGTCTGGATGCTCAGAGAATATCGTCTCCAAGAGATCCCTATCAGCTATATCTCCTTGATAAAATATCTTTCCTTTTGTGAATTCTTCTCTTCCTGTTACTAATGAATCTAATATTATGGGTTCATGTCCATTATCAATAAGAGCAGAGCATATTGTACTACCTATGTATCCTGCTCCACCTGTCACTAATACTTTCATAATTATCCCCTCCTACATATTATATTTTAATTTATTACTACATTGTAGTACATTACAATAATGTTACAAACCGCTAAACGCTTACTCTCTTTTGTAAATTAATTTTAAACCAATTTCCAAAATGTACATATTAATCCAATGAGTTTTACTTAGATTTAATAGTTTGATTTTCAATAGTAGCTTTATTATCAGCGTGTTTACTATTTGTAATTCCTTCTTTTATAAAAATCCCTATACTAAGAAATACTAATATTATTAGTAATATAATTTTAGTTTTCATACTTCCAGGAAGCTTAATTCTCATTTTATATTCCTCTATTCAACTAAATATTTTTAATTACTCAATCTATATTTTATATCACAGTATAAATATTGTCTATTAATGTATAAATTAATCATAATTAATTTATTTATATTTGCGTATATATTAATACCGAATATTGTATACTAGGCTTTATAAGCAATAATGAAGAATTTATAGCATTTTTTATTAAATCATGAATAAAAACTTGTAATTTGCTTTTATAGGTTATTCTACTTTTTACATAATACTGTTATTCTTATATAATCTTCATGTAAAACATTTATCTTTTAGTGAGAGGATTTTAAAATGGACTACATAAAAACTCGAAAATCTTACATATATGATATTTTAATAATAGTAACAGGCTGCTTTATATCATCCTTGGGCATAAACTTATTTTTAACCCACGCAAAGCTTCTTAGTGGTGGTGCTACTGGAGTAGCACTAATAATCCAGTACTTAAAAGGCTTTAATGCAGGTTTCTCTGTATTCTTAATAAACTTACCTTTATTTATAATTAGCTATATTAAACTAGACAAGAAATTTACAATGTATTCTGCATTGGGAATGGTGTCATTATCTGTGTCACTGATAATTACTTCTCCATTTTCCAAAATTATAGTTCTTGATGATATTCTTCTTTATTGCATATACGGTGGTGTACTATGCGGAATTGGATATGGATTAGTATTCTCAAGAAATGGATCTACTGGTGGTACTGATATAATTACAATGCTTATTAGAAAAAAATACTCCAATTTTAATATAGGAAAATTAGGCTTTACTCTTAACTTAGTTATAGTTGCAGTAGGTGCTTTTTTCTTCGGTATCCCTAAAGCACTATATACTTTAATCTCTATGTTTATACAAAGCTATGTCTTAGATGTTATGGTAAGAGGATTATCAAGAAAAAACTTACTTCTTATTCTTACTGAAAGAGAAGAAGATGTAATAAATTACATAATTAACGATTTACACAGAGGTGTGACCTCTCTATTTGCTGAAGGTGAATATACTCATGATAGAAAGAAGATGCTTTATTGTATTGTGACCACAAGACAGATGATCGAACTAAAGAATACAATTCATCTAGTAGATCCTAAAGCTTTTGTGACCATAATTGATATTTCAGAAGTTCGAGGTAAAGGATTTAAAAACATCTAATAGATAAAGGGAATTTCTATATCTCTGATTATAGAAATTCCCTTTATCTATTTACACATATGATTAGAAACAATTTAACAATTTCTTATAAATGAAAATACATTACAAGACCGTTTTAAGATTATATTTTACATATATCTAATTGTATCTATATTGTTATTTAATACTAGCTAAATAATTTTTTTGTCCAATTTCATATAGATTATTACCTTTGCTATCTATTATAACTACAACAGGTAAATCTTCTACTTCCAATCTCCTTATAGCTTCAGCCCCTAGTTCTTCATATGCAATAATCTCATTTTTCTTTACGCATTTTGAAATAAGAGCGCCTGCTCCTCCAATAGCCCCAAAATATACAGCTTTATTCTTTATTATACTTTCAACCACTTCATTGTTTCTTAGCCCCTTACCTATCATACCTTTAAGACCTAGGTTTAACAGCTGTGAAGTATATGAATCCATTCTATAGCTAGTTGTTGGACCAGCAGACCCTATTACCTCACCTGGTTTAGCTGGAGTTGGACCTACATAATAAATAACTGAATCTTTAACATCAATAGGCAATTCTTTATTGTTCTCTATTAATTCAATAAGCTTTTTGTGAGCAGCATCTCTTGCAGCATATATAGTACCGCTGATAAGCACTGTATCCCCAGCCTTTAGATCTAAGACTTTTTCGTCAGTTAATGGCATGATTATCTTCTTTTCCAATTAATCTTCCTCCTATAACTCTATCTCAGCATGTCTAGTAGCATGACAATTGATATTTACCGCCACTGGTAGTCCTGCAATATGTGTTGGATACACCTCAACATTTACACCTAATGCTGTGGTTTTCCCACCAAAGCCTTGAGGCCCTATTCCAAGCTCATTAATTTTTTCTAAAAGTTCTTTTTCCAAATCAGCATAATAATTACTTGAATTGCTTTCATTTATATTTCTTATTAATGCCTTCTTTGCTAAATTAGCAGCCTTATCAAAGGTTCCACCAATACCAACACCAACCACTATTGGTGGACATGGATTAGGCCCAGCTTTTCTAACAGTTTCTAATACAAACTCTTTCACACCATCTATACCGTCTGATGGCTTTAACATTTTTATTGCACTCATATTTTCTGATCCAAAGCCTTTAGGCGCAACAGTAATTTTTATTTTATCTCCGCTTACGATATTATAATAAATTACTGCTGGGGTATTATCTTTAGTATTAACTCTCTTTATAGGATCTTCAACTACAGATTTTCTCAAAAATCCTTCGTCATATCCTCTTCTTACTCCTTCATTTATTGCATCCTCAAGAAGTCCACCAATGATATGTACATCTTGCCCTAATTCAACAAACACACATGTCATACCTGTATCCTGACATATTGGCATATTTTCATTTTTAGCAATATTTGAATTTATCACAATATTATCTAAAATATTTTTAGCTATTGGCCAACTTTCCTTTTCTCTAGCATCTTGTAAACTATTTCTTAAATCTTCTCCAAGATAATAGTTTGAAGAGATACATAATTGCTTTACTGAATCTATTATTTGTGTAATATGTATTTCTTTCATATTAACCTCCCCAAGTATATTAATAAGATTTATTTAACAAATAAATTTTGGATTGAAGTGTTTCATCTTTAAATATAAATTGTAATTCTTAGCATATTATGATGAGAATGAAATTATAATCTATTATATCATTATTTTAAGGAGTAGGCATGAAAACAAAACTTTCCTCAAAACTTTACGACGTAATAATATACGGATTGATAGTAATACTATTACTAATCGTATTTTACGATTTCTATCATATAATGAATAGGGACAAGACCAATTCAGTTCCCCATAACAGTATTAGTGTATCCCCAATAACAGGTGAAAGAATTACGGAGGTTGGATCATCAAATTCAGTAATCGGTATTAAGTATTCTCCAGTAAAAATAAAAGACCTCACTAATGTAACGATAAGTGATATAGTCTATGAAACCTTTAATAAGGAAAGCAATTATATAGAATATTGGGCAGTCTTTTATAATAAGAAAATTGAGCGAAATGATTCTATAGATGTGATTAAAAATCTAACATTAAAAGACATACCTCATTTCGATTTTATGGACAAGGTAGACTTATATAAATTTAATTTTAAATCCAATTGTGATACTGTTTTTGTAGAATATAAACCAGGTATTTCCTCCAGTTTTACATATAATGGAGAAAACTATGTTCACTATAATGGTCCAATAACAGAAAAAAATGTTGTTACAAACAAAGAGCTCTCTTTTACAAATTTAGTCATACAATATGTAGATGAGAAAAATATAAACCACGAAGATATCTTTTCTCATAAAGGAGAAGGTGATGGATTTTTATTCACAGGTGGAAAAGTTCAAAAGATATTTTGGAGAGATAATAAGTTCTTCTTAAGTGATGGAGTTACTCCATTGACATTAATTCGTGGGAATACTTATTGGGTAGTCACTGATAGTTCAACAAACATAATAACATCAAAATATCTTGTAAAAAAATGATTTTATCTTATAAGAACCCATAATTTTGCACAATCTTATGTATAATATACTCTTTTGTATAATATAAAAAGAGACTGTTTCAGAGTTTTTTAGATATTAATCACTTTGAAACACTCTCTATATATCTGCATAACAACATTATTTCCTAGGAAATTTGGTTATTCAGCACTATTTTTAGACTGAAAGTACTTATCTACTCCATTGCTGATTGCCTCTGCTAACTTTCTCTGATAATCTTCTGTTTTTAGCAATTGTTCTTCATTTGGATTAGACAAAAATCCACATTCAACTATAACACTTGGTATTCCTAAATTATCTCTTAATATCTTATATTGATCTCCAGCTGCTTTTGCTATTCTTTTATTATCTTTGTCAATTCTCTCAACTAGTAAGCTTTGAATTGTATCACCTAGCTTTTTACTTTCTTCATTACTTGCGTGCCATACCTGTGCTCCGTAATATTTACTCTGAGGGAACATATTTTGATGTATACTTACAAATATATCGCATTTAGTACTCTCTTTTAATTTGACTCTATTAGTTAAATCTTCTACTTTTTTTTCTTTAACAGAATTTCCTTTTTCATATAACCCACTGTCATCTTCTCTCGTCATATAGACCTTATAATTTTTCTTCTCTAAATAGTCTTTAAGCATTAATGAAATAGCTAGATTAATATCTTTTTCTATAGTGCCGTTCTTTGATTTTGCACCACCATCAATTCCACCATGTCCTGCATCTATTAATACTACTTTTTGTGCTTGTTTCGTTTTGTCTTCTACTGCATTGACAATTACAGTATTAGTTAAAAATAAAATTATGCAAACAAATAATACAGCTATACGCTTCCTCATAGTGACCTCCATAAATACAATAATATCCTTAGTATTTTCTGCAGCATTTATAGATTTATGCACTATATAAAAATTATATCTATAGGTATGTTTACAAATTATGATTTTAGACATAAAAAAGCTCACTTAAGTGATCTTCTTCAGTGAGCTTTTTTAACGCATCTGCCTTTTCGAATGCACATGAGAAAAATTTTATATATTCCTTTACAATAAAAAAAAAGAGGAATGCTCCTCTTTTTTTTGAAATACTATCTCTTTGAGAACTGTGGTGATCTTCTAGCTTTCTTAAGACCGTATTTCTTTCTTTCCTTCATTCTTGGATCTCTTGTTAAGAATCCTGCTTTCTTTATTTCTGGCTTAACAGCTTCATCAGATTTAACTAGAGCTCTTGATATACCATGTCTTATAGCTCCTGCTTGACCTGTAAGTCCACCACCATGTACATTAACTATAACATCAAATTTATCTTTAGTTCCAGTTAATACTAATGGTTGATTAACTATAACTCTTAAAGTTTCTAAACCAAAATATGTTTCTATATCTTTGTTATTGATTACTACCTTACCTTCACCTGCAACAAGTCTAACTCTTGCAACTGATTTCTTTCTTCTTCCAGTAGCCATGTATTGAACCTTTGCCATTTCTAATCCTCCTCCCGAGCGTCAAATTAGTACTTTAATTCAAGTACTTCTGGATTTTGAGCTGCATGGTTATGTTCTGCACCTCTATAAACCTTTAGCTTTGTAAGCATTTTTCTTCCTAAAACTCCCTTTGGAAGCATTCTTCTTACAGCTTCTTCAAAAGCGAATTCAGGTTTCTTATCTAAAACTTCTCTATATGGAGTTTCTTTTAATCCACCTGGATATAAGCTGTGCTTTCTCATTAACTTTTGATCTAATTTCTTTCCAGTTAAAAGAACCTTTTCAGCATTTATAATTATTACGAAATCTCCGCAATCAACATTTGGAGTAAATGTTGGCTTATTCTTACCTCTTAATATTGAAGCAACTTGGCTAGCAACTCTTCCTAGTGGCTTTCCAGCAGCATCAACGACATACCATTTTCTTTCAACTTCATTAGCTTTTGCAATGTATGATTTCATCGTTTTCCCTCCCTGAACTTTCTTTAAAGCTTGCTTACGCATATAGTCAAATCTATAATGTCAAGATCCCTGCTAAGTGGATCTTATACACGTATCTCACGAACATAGACTATTATAATACACGCTTACGGGCGTGTCAACAAATTTTATCAATATTTAGTAAAAAACTTTTTCTAAACATAAACCACAAGCTGGTGCAGGTTTTCCGGCTTTCAGTCTTATTCTATCTGATATAATTTTTTTTACATCACTAGGTTCAATCTTATGTATACCAACCATTATTAAGGTTCCCACTATTATTCTTACCATATTATATAAAAAACCATTACCTGCTACATAAAATTTAATAATATCATCATTTACTTCAATATCTAAACGATTTATTGTTCTAACAGTGGTTTTTACTGATCCACCTTTATTTTGGAAAGCTTTAAAATCGTGAGTTCCCAAAAAATATTGAGCCGCCACTCTTATAGACTCTATATCTAGTTTTTTTTCATAATTATAAAAATAATTTCTTCCTATAACAGTTGGTACTTCATTATTCCTTATAGTGTAACTATACATTTTTCCCTTTGATGAATATCTAGAATGAAATTCATCTGAAACCTCTTCAGAGGATACAACTAATATATCATCGGGTAGCTTTGTATTAAGGGCATCCTTAAACCTCTCAGCAGGTATCCTACTATCAGTCCTAAAGTTTGCTACATAACCTCTTGCATGAACCCCAGAATCCGTTCTGGAGCTTCCTAGAGTCTCTATTTCTTCTTTAGTTACAGCTTTAATTGCCTTGTTTAATTTATCTTGTACAGTCATACCATGTTTCTGTTTTTGCCAGCCATTATAGCTAGTTCCATCATACTCTAAAACAAGTTTTATATTTCTCAACTAAATCACCTAATTATTTTATTCCGAATCTAATGTAAAAACTTATTACTAATAAAGCAATTATTATAATATAAGCTACAACATCCCTAGCTCCATATTTTAGTTGCTTCATTCTTGTTCTTCCTTCTCCACCTCTATAACATCTAGCTTCCATTGCCATAGCAAGCTCATCAGCTCTTCTAAATGAACTTATGAATAAAGGAACCAATAAAGGAATTAAGCTCTTCGCTTTCTGTATTACATTACCAGATTCGAAATCTGCTCCTCTAGCTTGTTGAGCCTTCATTATTTTATCAGTTTCATCCATTAAAGTTGGTATAAATCTCAATGCTATAGTCATCATCATCGCAAGCTCATGTGCTGGAACCCCTATTTTCTTAAATGGATTAAGAAGATTTTCAATTCCATCAGTTAACTCTATTGGAGACGTAGTTAAAGTTAATAGAGATGTTCCTAAAATTAAGAATATAAGTCTAAGTGTCATAAATACTGCTGTATCTATTCCCTCTTTATATATTTTTAAGAACTTCCAAACAAAAAGTAAATTCTCTGGTTTTCCTTGTATCATAAAGACATTTAATGCAGCAGTTATCAAAATAAGTACAAAAACAGGCTTCAACCCTTTATATAAAAACCTTAAATGAACTTGTGAAAATAGTATTGATGCACATAAGAAAGCTGTAACAAAAATATATCCAACATATTTATTCATAATAAAAAGAGAAACTATAAAAAGCATGGATATCAATATTTTAGTTCTTGGATCTAACTTATGTATGAATGAATCACCAGGTATATACTGGCCTATTGTAATTTCCTTTAGCATAATATCCCTAATCTCCCTCTCTACTTATTATTTTTTATATATTGCAGCAATTCTTTTTTAGCTTGTTCTACCGTAAACACACTGCCACTTATATTAAATCCCTTATTTCTTAAAGCTCTAACTAAGTAAGTTACCTGTGGTGCAGCCAATCCCACTTCTTCTAATACTTCTATTTTATTAAATATTTCAGAAGGAATGCCATCTAATATAGATTTACCTTTATTCATTACTACTACTCTATCAGCCAGCTTTGCAACATCTTCCATACTATGGCTTACAAGTATTATAGTCATAGTATATTCCTTATGCAGTATATTTATCTGCTCAAGTATCTCATCCCTACCCTTAGGATCCAATCCAGCTGTAGGTTCATCTAATATTAATATTTTAGGCTCCATTGCTACAACTCCAGCTATAGCAACCCTTCTTTTTTGACCTCCGCTTAGTTCAAATGGCGATTTATCCTTATATGTCTCATAATCTAAACCAACCATTTTCATAGCTCTCTTAGTTCTTTTATCTATCTCATCTTCTGATAGACCTAAATTTCTTGGTCCAAACTGTATATCCTTCTCAATGGTCTCTTCAAAAAGCTGATATTCCGGATACTGGAATACAAGTCCTATTTTTTTTCTTATATCTGATAGCTTTACCCCTTTTTGAGTTATATCTATATCATCAACAACTATTTTCCCACTAGATGGTTTCAATAATCCATTTAAATGCTGAATAAGCGTTGATTTACCTGATCCAGTATGACCTATAAGAGCTACAAACTGTCCATCCATTATTTCTAATGATACATCATCTAATGCTTTTTTCTCAAAAGGCGATTTCGGCATATATATATGAGTTAAGTTTTCTATTTTAATTGACATAACGCATCCACCATCTCATCTACATTTAATATTTTAGTGTTTATATTTATTCCTGACTTTTGAAGCTCATAAGCTAATTCAGTTACTTGAGGTACATCCAGTCCTATCTTCTTCATAGTTTCAACTTGTGAAAACACTTCTCTTGGAACACCTTCCATCATTACTTTGCCTTGATCCATAACTACTATTCTATCAGCTTCAGCTGCTTCATCCATATAATGAGTTATTAGAATTATAGTTATTCCATAATTCTTATTAACATCTTTTATAGTACTAATAACTTCTTTTCTACCTATAGGGTCTAGCATAGCAGTAGGTTCATCTAATATTATACATTGTGGCCTCATAGCCAGAATGCCAGCTATTGCAATTCTTTGCTTTTGGCCTCCTGATAGCAGGTGAGGAGCATGTTTCCTATACTCGTACATTTCAACCTTCTTTAAGCTATCATCTACTCTTTTTCTTATTTCTGAAGGTTCTATACCCAAATTTTCAGGTCCAAAAGCTACATCTTCTTCTACAATTGTAGCTACCATCTGATTATCAGGGTTCTGAAACACCATTCCAGCTCTTTTTCTTACTTCCCAAGTATTATTTACATCAGATGTATCAATTCCATCCACATATACTTTGCCTCCACTAGGAAGGAGTAATGCATTTATATGTTTGGCAATAGTGGACTTTCCTGAGCCATTATGTCCAAGCACAACTAAAAATTCACCTTTTTTAACACTTAAGTTAACACCATTAATAGCGTATTTTTCTTCTCCGTTTTCACCATTTACATATTTAAAAGTGAGATCTTTGCATTCTACCATCATATCACTCATCGAAATTCCTCCAAAATTATTTCTAATCACATTATAAAGCTTACTAATTGCTGAATAAGTTTTATAATGTGGACAATATCTATTGTCTATTATACTTTATAAAATAGTAGTTTTCTATACTGTTTACACATGAATATACATCTAAATAAATTTATATGTTAAAATGGGGACTAAGCCGTAACTTAATCCCCAGTAAATTATACTAATTCAAGTATAACTATTTCAGCTCCGTCGCCTCTTCTTGGGCCAACTTTATACATTCTTGTATAACCACCGTTTCTCTCAGTGTATTTTGGAGCAACATTTTCAAATAAGTTCTTCACTACTGCTTCTTCAGTAACAAAAGACAAAACCTGTCTTCTTGCATGAAGATCTCCTCTTTTAGCAAGAGTGATCATTTTCTCTGCAAGACTTCTAGCTTCTTTAGCTCTTGTTTCAGTTGTTTCTATTTTACCATGCTTTAAGAAGCTTGTAACAAGGTTTCTTAGCATAGCTTTTCTCTGATCAGTAGGACGACCTAACTTACGATATCCTGCCATAGCTTTACCTCCTTACCTACTCGTCATTTAATCTAAGACCTAAACCCAATTCTTTAAGCTTTCTTTCAACTTCTTCAAGGGACTTCTTACCAAGGTTTCTTACCTTCATCATATCATCCATTGAACGTTGAGCAAGCTCTTGAACAGTGTTTATACCAGCTCTCTTTAAACAGTTATATGATCTAACTGATAAATCAAGCTCCTCTATAGTCATTTCAAGTACTTTTTCTTTATTATCTTCTTCTTTTTCGATCATTATTTCAACATCATTAGTGTTGTCTGTAAGAGTCATAAATAATTTGAAGTGCTCTATAAGAATCTTTGCAGATAAGCTTATAGCTTCTTCAATCTTTATTGTTCCATTAGTCCAAACTTCTAAAGTTAACTTATCATAATCTGTGATTTGGCCAACTCTAGTATTTTCAACTGTGAAATTAACTCTCTTTACAGGTGTATATATTGAGTCCATTGCTATAGAACCTATTGGAAGATTGTCGCTCTTATTTTTATTTTGGGAAACATACCCTCTTCCTCTATTAACGGTAATCTCCACATACAACTTAGCATTTTCATCTAAAGTCGCGATATGTAAATCTTCGCTAACAACTTCTACATCACCATCAGTCTTTATATCAGCACCTGTAACTACTCCAGGTCCTTTTGCATCAATGTATATAGTCTTTGGGCCATCTCCAGTCATTCTAAGAGCTAAGGACTTCATATTAAGAATTAATTCTGTAACATCTTCCTTAACACCAGTTACTGTAGAGAACTCATGAACTACACCATCAATTTTTACTGATGTTGGTGCAGCTCCTGGTAAAGAAGAAAGTAATATTCTTCTTAATGCATTACCAAGAGTTGTTCCATAACCTCTTTCTAGCGGTTCAATAACAAATTTACCATAAGTACCGTCATCGCTAGATTCAACACATTCGATTATTGGCTTTTCTATTTCTAACATTAACAAACCCTCCTTTTATATAAAATGGCAACCTTATTATGAGGGCAACTGATCCTATATCTGCAAAGATTAAAAAACCTATACAAATATTACTTTTACTTGCTGTATAATTCGACGATCAGTGTTTCATTAACTGGAACATCGATGTCCTCTCTTGCAGGCTCAGCTACAACTTTTCCTTCAAAGTTGTCAGGGTTTCCTGTTAACCATTTTGGTAATGGCTTTGGATTTTCAGCAAAAACTTTGAACTTTTCAGAAGCTCTGCTTTTTTCTGATACAGTTACAACGTCATTTACTGATAATTTGTATGATGCAATGTCAACCTTCTTGCCATTTACTAAGAAATGACCATGGTTAACTAATTGTCTAGCTTCAACTCTTGATGCGCCGTATCCTAATCTGAATGCAACATTATCAAGTCTTAACTCAAGAAGTCTTAATAGGTTTTCACCTGAAATTCCTCTTAATTTTTCAGCTCTTTTATAGTATGTTGAGAATTGGCTTTCAAGAACACCATATATTCTCTTTGCTTTTTGCTTTTCTCTTAATTGTACGCCATAGTTAGAAAGTTTCTTCTTGCTAGCTCCATGCTGTCCTGGTGCATAACTTCTTCTAACAAATGCGCATTTGTCTGTATAGCATCTATCCCCTTTAAGGAATAGTTTCATACCTTCTCTTCTACATAATCTGCATGTAGCTCCAGTATATCTTGCCATTAATTACACCTCCTAATTACGTAAACTATACTCTTCTTCTTTTTGGTGGTCTACATCCGTTGTGTGGTATTGGAGTAACATCTTTTATTAATGTAACTTCAAGACCTGCTGCTTGTAAAGATCTGATTGCTGCTTCTCTACCAGCTCCTGGACCTTTAACATAAACTTCAACACTCTTTAAACCGTGTTCCATTGCTGCCTTAGCAGCAGTCTCTGCTGCCATTTGAGCTGCATATGGAGTGCTCTTTCTTGAGCCTCTAAAACCTAATCCACCTGCACTTGCCCATGATAATGCATTACCTTGAACATCAGTTAAAGTAACAATAGAGTTATTGAAAGTTGACTTGATGTGTGCAGCACCATGTTCAACATTCTTTCTCTCTTTTCTTCTTCTTGTCTTCTTAACCTTTTGAGCTGCCATTGTCTTCCCTCCTCACTATTTCTTCTTGTTAGCTATAGTCTTCTTAGGACCTTTTCTTGTTCTAGCATTAGTCTTAGTCTTTTGACCTCTTACTGGAAGACCTCTTCTGTGTCTAATTCCTCTGTAAGAACCAATTTCAACTAATCTCTTAATGTTTAACGCAATGTCTCTTCTTAGATCACCTTCAACATTTAAGTTCTTGTTGATGTAATCTCTTACTGCGTTTACTTCTTCTTCAGTAAGATCCTTAACTCTTGTATCAGGATTTACTCCTGTTGCTTCAAGAATTTTGTGTGAAGTAGGTAGTCCTATTCCATATATATAAGTTAGACCTATTTCAACTCTTTTTTCTCTTGGTAGGTCAACACCTGCTATTCTTGCCATTAAAAGTTACACCTCCTGGTAATTGAAATGCGTTTACTAAAGTTTTTAATTCATATTTTATATAAAAAATCTTAGGTCTATAGGTAACGCCTATAGTCAGCCGCCCTAAAATTTATTAGCATTAAGAAAATACCTATATAATCTTATTTTAGTTTTAGCAAAAAGTCAACAAATACTTTTATACTAACGCAAATTATTTTTTATTTCTTATATTTTCTTATTAGCCTTGTTTTTGCTTGTGCTTAGGATTTTCACAGATTACCATTACTCTTCCTTTTCTTCTTATAACTTTGCACTTTTCGCAAATAGGCTTAACTGATGGTCTTACCTTCATCGCTAACCCTCCTCATATTCCTTTAGAGGCTCAAAGATAATATCTTATATTATCTTTAAACTACTCTGAATAGTATTTTCGCTAGCAAAATTTGATTGCTATTAATTTGATTTGTTAACACAAAATATTAAAATTACTTAAGAATGTTATTTCGCTCTCCAAGTTATTCTACCTCTAGTTAGATCATATGGAGAAAGTTCAATAGTAACTTTATCTCCTGGTAGAATTCTTATAAAGTTCATTCTAAGCTTTCCTGAAATATGTGCTAATATCTTATGTCCGCTTTCTAACTCAACTTGAAACATAGCATTTGGTAGTGCTTCTAGCACCACGCCCTGCATTTCTATTACATCATCTTTTGACATAAGGTAATCAGACCTCCTTGACAATGCCATTAAGTTTTAAAAATCTTTTTAATTTAAGATCTGTAGTATTATCTTTAGATAATATACATTCCTTAACATGTTCATCCACTTTATTAGTTAAAACTAAGTGTTTTAGTTTCTTTTTCTTTGGCATTTCTAATGTTTTCGTATTTCCATTAGCAAGCAGAACATATTCCTCATTTAACTGATCAACAATTATATAAGGTTTATCTTCATCTCTTCCCGCTTTTGAAAATACCATCTTGCCAATTAAAGTGTCTTTTTGCAAAGTTTTCACCTCGATGATTACCTTAGCCATAAATCAACATAGCCAATAAAATGGCAAGATGTGAATTTATAACTAAGCAACACGTATTTATTTTATCAGTGTCAATATTTCAGGGCCATTCGGTAATATAGCTACAGTATTCTCATAGTGTGCTGACAAGCTACCATCAACTGTTACTACAGTCCAATCATCAGATAATGTTTTAACATGGTAATCCCCTATGTTAACCATAGGTTCAATTGCTAAAACCATACCTTCAGTAAGTTTAGGACCTCTACCCGGACGCCCGAAATTAGGAACTTCAGGATCCTCATGCACATCCTTACCAATGCCGTGTCCTACATAATCACGTACTACAGAAAATCCGTTTGATTCAACATATTGCTGAATATCATAAGATATATCTGTTAATCTATTTCCTACATGAGCTTTTTCTATCCCTTTAAAGAAACTTTCTTTGGTAACATCTATTAATTTTCTTGCTTGATCAGAAATTTCACCTACAGCAAAGGTTCTAGCAGCATCGCTATGATATCCATTTAAAAAGACACCACCGTCAACACTTATTATATCCCCTTCTTTTAATCTGTACTTTCCTGGAAATCCATGAACTACAACTTCATTAACCGATATACAAAGTGAACTAGGAAATCCATATAAGCCTTTAAAAGATGGTTTTGCTCCATGCTTAGTTATAAATTCTTCTGCAATTTTATCTAGTTCAGCTGTAGTTATTCCTGGTTTTATATTTCCTTCTAGAAGTAATAATACTTCTCCAAGAAGTCTTCCTGCTTTTCTCATTAGGTCGATTTCATTATCATTTTTTAATATAATCATTACTTATCGCTCCCTAATATGCGACAGATACTTTCAAAGACCTCATTGATTGCTTTTGTACCATCAACAACTGACAGCATATCTCTATTGCTATAAAAATCAATCAGTGGCTGTGTTTGTCTCTCATAGACATCTAGTCTTTCCCTAACGGTCTCTTCTGCATCGTCTTTTCTCTGAATGATATCACTTCCGCAAACATCACACTTACTAGCTACTATTGGTGGGTTGAATTTTACATGGTAACTAGCTCCACACGATGGACAAACTCTCCTACCAGTCATTCTTTCTAAAATAAATTCCTTTGGAACATCAATGCATAAAGATGTGTCCAAGTTTTCTCCTCTATCCTGTAAAAATAACTGTAATGCCTCTGCTTGATGAACTGTCCTAGGAAAACCATCTAATAGATATCCGTTTTTACAGTCTTCTTGCTGAAGCCTATCTTTAACCATATTGATAGTCACATCGTCTGGCACGAGTTGACCATCATCAATATATTTTTTAGCTTCTACACCTAAAGGTGTGTTTTCAGAAATATTCTTTCTAAATATGTCACCAGTAGATATATGTGGAATGGAGTATCTATTACTTATTGATTTTGCCTGTGTTCCCTTTCCTGCACCAGGAGGACCTAATAATACTATTTTCACGGGCATCATCTCCATTGTTTAATCTATTTAAGGAATCCTTGGTAATGTCTCATAACAAGTTGAGATTGCAATTGTCTCATAACTTCAAGCGAAACACTAACTAATATTAGGAGAGATGTTCCCCCAAATGAAAGACCCTTAAAAGCTGTATAATTTTCAACTAATAGTGGTGATACTGCTATAATTGCAGCAAAAATACCACCTAATAATGAGATTCTATCTAAAAGTCTTGTTAAATAATCTGCTGTTGGTTGGCCAGGTCTTATTCCAGGAATAAACCCAGCTGATTTATGCATATTCTCAGACATTTCATCTGGTTTAAATGTAACCTGAGTATAGAACCAAGTAAAGAATATAGTTAATACAGCGTAAATCACTAGGTATAACCATTTATCTTTATTGAAAGGACTCCAGGTTCCAGCCTGAATCCACTGAGCCCATCCCTTTGTTGGGAAAAACTGAGCAATTACAGTTGGGAATTGCATTACTGACATAGCAAAAATTATTGCTATAACTGTTGATCCTATTAAGCTTAAAGGAATATGAGTTGATTGCCCTTTATAAACTTTTCCACCAACTGCTTTTCCAGCATATTGAACAGTTATTCTTCTCTCAGAAAGAGATAAGAATATAACTGCTGCTAATAAAGCAAGTGCTGCTACAGCTAATAAAAATACTTCAACTATATTTGTGTCCCCTTTACTTTGAGTACCTAATACAGCACTTAAAGTCTGAGGGAATCTAGAAATAATATTTACAAATATTAAAAGTGAAATACCATTTCCTATACCTTTAACTGTTATTTGGTCTCCTAACCACATACAGAAGGTTGAACCAACTACCAATGTTAACATTATTAAAAATGTATTAAAAGGTGTATCAGTTTTTAATGCTCCTAAATTATGAATAAGAACATAAGTACCATACGCTGTTATAAAACCAAATGCTATAGATGCATATCTAGTAATCTTTTGTATTTTCTTTCTTCCCTCTTCACCTTCTTTCGAAAGTTGCTCAAGCTGAGGAATAGAAATATTCAACAACGACATTATGATTGATGCATTTATATAAGGAACAACTCCTAATGCAAATATACTAAATCTTTTAAAAGCACCACCAGAAATTAAATCATAGAATCCAAATAAACTTCCGGACTTAGTAAGGTTATCAAGACTAGATGTATCAATTCCAGGAACAGGAATATGATTTCCTATCCTGAAAATTGCAACTAATACAAAAGTCCATATTAATCTTTTTCTTAACTCCGGAACCTTCCAGGCATTACGTAGGGTTGATAGCATTATTAGATCACCTCAACTTTTCCTCCAGCAGCAACTATTTTATCAGCCGCTGATTTTGAGAACTTGCAACCTTTTACTGTTAAACTCTTCTCAACATTTCCGTTTCCTAATATCTTAACTCCGTCAAGCACCTTACTTACTACTCTTCTTTCAAGTAATAAATCTGGAGTAACTTCTGTTCCATTTTCAAATATGTTTAATCTATCTACATTGATTGTAACATATTCTTTTGCAAATATGTTTGTAAATCCTCTTTTAGGAAGTCTTCTGTAAAGTGGCATTTGGCCCCCTTCAAATCCTGGTCTAACACCACCACCAGATCTTGAATTTTGACCCTTTTCACCTTTACCAGCGTTTCTTCCTAATCCTGAACCAGTACCTCTACCTACTCTCTTTGGAGCTTTTTTGCTTCCAGCAGCTGGTTTTAACTCATGAAGTTTCATTTAAGTACACCTCCTTGTTATTAAACTTCTTCTACCTTTAACAAGTAGTCAACTTTGTTTATCATACCTCTGATTTGAGCAGTTTCATCATGTTCTACTGTTTTACCGATTTTTCTTAGTCCAAGGGCATTTGCAGTAGCGATATGGTCCTTTTTTCTACCTATTAAGCTTTTAACTAATGTTACTTTTAGTTTAGCCATCGCCTAATCCCTCCTAACCTAAAATCTCTTCAACAGATTTTCCTCTTAACTTAGCTATATCTTCAGCTGTTCTTAAGCTAGCTAATCCGTTGATTGTTGCGTTAACCATGTTTCTTGGGTTATTAGAACCTAATGACTTAGCTCTAACATCCTTTAATCCTGCTAATTCTAGTACTGATCTTGCAGGGCCTCCTGCTATAACTCCAGTACCTTCTGTAGCTGGCATTATAAGAACCTTACCAGTTCCGAACTTACCATATATTTGGTGAGGTACTGTTGTTCCAACTATAGCAACCTCTACTAAGTTCTTCTTAGCATCTTCAATTCCTTTTCTAATTGCTTCAGGTATTTCAATTGACTTACCCATTCCAACGCCTACGTGTCCGTTGCCATCTCCTACAACTACTAGAGCGCTGAATCTGAAGTTTCTACCACCCTTAACAACCTTAGTAACTCTGTTTATGAAAACAACCTTTTCTTTAAGGTCTAGTGTGCTAGGATCGATTCTCATGTATTTCCCTCCTTATTAGAATTTTAGTCCTGCTTCTCTTGCACCATTAGCTAATTCTTGAACTCTGCCGTGATATACATATCCGCCTCTGTCAAAAACAACTTCTGTTATACCTTTTTCAGCAGCTCTCTTAGCAACTAATTCGCCAACAAATTTTGCAGCTTCTTTATTGCTTCCAGCTTTTGCTGTAAACTCTTTATCTAGAGTTGAAGCAGATGCTAAAGTAACAGCATTAACATCATCTATTATTTGAGCATATATATTCTTTTCACTTCTATAAACTGAAAGTCTTGGTCTAGCTGAAGTACCGAAAACTTTCTTACGTACTCTAAGGTGACGTCTTTCTCTTGACGCTTTTCTGTCTACCTTCTTGAACATAAGGTTCACTCCTTTCTATTACTTCTTACCAGTCTTACCTTCCTTACGTCTGATAACTTCATCAGAGTATTTAATACCTTTACCTTTGTAAGGTTCTGGTTCTCTCCATGATCTTATATCAGCAGCAACTGCACCAACTTTTTCTTTATCAATACCTTGAACGAAAACTTTTGTAGTTCCCTCTAAAGCAAAAGTTACTCCATCAACTGGTTCTACTTCTACTGGGTGTGAGTATCCAAGGTTCATTACAAGCTTCTTACCTTGTAATTGTGCTCTGTAACCTACACCTACTAATTCCAATGTTTTTTGGAATCCATTAGTTACGCCTGTAACCATATTATTTAATAAAGCTCTTGTTAAACCATGTAGAGCTCTGTGTTCTTTAACATCACTTGGTCTTGTAACAACCGCTTGGTTGTCTTCAACTGCTATTGTTATGTCCTTGTGCATAGCTTTAACTAGCTCTCCCTTTGGACCCTTTACTGTAACAACGTTGTCTGGTGTTACAGTAACAGTTACGCCAGCAGGGATAGCTATCGGCAATCTACCAACTCTTGACATAATTGCACCTCCTGTATTTTGGCATAAACGACCTAATATATTTATACTTAACCTATCTATTTGGGATAGTAATTACCATACGTAGCAAATAACTTCTCCGCCTAGGCCTTCTTTTCTAGCTTCTCTATCAACAACTATACCTTTTGAAGTAGATATTACTGCAACTCCTAATCCATTAAGAACCTTAGGAATATCATCTTTCTTACAGTATACTCTTAAACCTGGTTTAGAGATTCTCTTTAATCCAGTTATAACTCTTTCTTTGTTAGAACCGTATTTTAAAGCGATTCTTAACATTGGTACAACACCATCATTGTACTCTTCAACATTCTTAATGTAACCTTCTTGTAATAATAAATTTACTACAGCCTTCTTTATGTTAGAAGAAGGTACCTCTACTACTTCATGTCTCACAGCATTTGCGTTTCTTATACGTGTTAGCAAATCTGCTATAGGATCTGTCATAACCATTATATTGTGCCTCCTTTCATTACATCAATGATTTTACCAGCTTGCCTTCTTGCATCCAGGGATTTCTCCTTTGTAAGCAAGTTCTCTAAAACAGATACGGCAAATTCCGAATTTTTTAAGTACAGAATGTGGTCTTCCACATAATCTACATCTAGTATAAGCCCTAGTTTGGAACTTAGGCTCTTTTTTCCATTTTTCAATCATTGCTTTACGTGCCATCGTAACCCTCCTTATTATTGAGCGAATGGCATTCCCAAGAATCTTAACAATTCTCTTGCTTCTTCGTCAGTATTTGCAGTTGTAACGAAGATAATATCCATTCCTCTAACCTTATCAACTTTATCGTACTCGATTTCTGGGAATATTAATTGCTCTTTGATTCCTAGTGAGTAATTTCCTCTACCATCAAAAGATTTACTTGAAACTCCTCTGAAATCTCTAACTCTTGGAAGTGCTATTGACATTAATTTATCAGCAAATTCATACATCTTTGCCTTTCTTAATGTAACTTTGCATCCTAATGGCATATTTTGTCTGATCTTAAAGTTAGCAACTGACTTCTTAGCTCTTGTTATAATAGGTTTTTGACCTACTATTATTGTTAAGTCACTAACAGCTGATTCTAGGGCTTTAGGATTATCTTTAGCCTCTCCTACTCCCATGTTAACTATTATTTTTTCAAGCTTTGGAACTTGCATTATATTCTTATAACCGAACTTTTCCATCATCGCTTGAACTACTTCTTTTTCATATTTTTCTTGAAGTCTTGGCATAATTTTTTGTACCTCCTTTCAGATTCTAGAATGTTTCTCCACACTTCTTACATACTCTTACTTTAGTTCCGTCTTCTAAAACCTTATGGCTTATTCTAGTTGCGTTTTTACATTTATCGCAATATAGCATAACCTTTGAACTATATATTGGTGATTCAACTTTTATTATTCCACCTTGCATGTTTGTTCTGCTTGGTTTTTCATGTTTGCTCACTATGTTAACACCTTTAACAAGAACTTTTCCTGTCTTTGGTGATACTTGTAAAACTTCACCGATTTTACCTGAGTCTTTTCCTGATATTACAACTACAGTGTCGTTTTTTCTTACATGTACCTTCATCTTAGCCACCTCCTAATCTATTATAGAACTTCAGGTGCTAATGATAAAATTTTGTTAAATTCCTTATCTCTTAGCTCCCTAGCAACTGGTCCGAAGATACGAGTTCCTCTTGGTTGCTTATCTTCCTTTATAATAACTGCAGCGTTTTCATCAAATTTGATGTATGAACCATCTGCTCTTCTTAGTCCTCTTACTGACCTAACGATAACTGCTTTTACAACATCACCTTTTTTAACAACTCCGCCTGGTGTTGCACTTTTAACACTAGCAACGATGATATCTCCGATGTTACCATACTTTCTTTTTGAACCGCCTAAAACTCTGATACACATTATTTCCTTTGCTCCAGAATTATCTGCAATTTTAAGTAAGGTTTGTTGTTGTATCATTGAATTACCCTCCTTTCGAAACTTAAGCCAAATTACTTAGCTCTTTCAATTATCTCAACAAGTCTCCATCTCTTATCCTTAGATAATGGTCTTGTTTCCATTATTTGTACTCTATCATTAACTTTTGCTTCATTATTTTCATCATGAGCTTTAAACTTAGTAGTTCTGTTTACTGTCTTTCCATACAATGGATGTCTTACCTTAGTTTCAACTGCAACTACTATAGTCTTATCCATTTTATCTGAAACAACTCTTCCTATTCTCTTTTTTCTTAATCCTCTTTCCACAGGACAAACCTCCTTTCAGACTATTGTTGGAATGCCTTCAATTCTTCTTCTCTTATTATTGTTTTAATTTGAGCTATTGATTTCTTAACTTCTCTTATTCTAATTGGATTTTCCAATTGGCCAGTTGCTAATTGGAATCTTAAATTGAATAATTCAGCTTTAAGGTCGTTTAATTTAACCTTTAAATCTTGAGGATTGCTTGATCTTAATTCTTTTAATTCTGTAGCTTTCATTATTCTTCACCACCCATTTCCTCAAAATCTCTTCTTGTAACGAACTTAGTCTTTACAGGAAGTTTGTGTGATGCAAGTCTCATAGCTTCTCTAGCTACTTCTTCTTGAACTCCTGATAATTCAAATAGTACTCTACCTGGTTTAACAACTGCTACCCAGTATTCAGGTGAACCTTTACCAGATCCCATTCTTGTTTCAGCAGGTTTTTCAGTTACTGGCTTATCAGGGAATATCTTTATCCAAAGCTTACCGCCTCTTCTAATGTATCTGTTTATAGCTATTCTCGCTGACTCTATTTGATTGCTTGTTATCCATCCACAAGTTGTAGCTTGAATTCCGTAGTCTCCGTACGCAAGGAAATTACCTCTTGTAGCTTTACCTGTCATTCTACCACGTTGTACCTTACGATGCTTTACTCTTTTAGGCATTAACATGATGTTATTCCTCCTTTCTTACTATGCGTTTACTTGTTCTTTCTCTACTTTTTTAGTTGGAAGAACTTCTCCATTGTAAACCCAAACTTTTACTCCGATTTTACCGTAAGTTGTATCTGCTTCAGCAAATCCATAATCTATATCTGCTCTTAAAGTTTGTAGTGGAATTGTTCCTTCATGATAAAATTCAGCTCTTGCAATTTCAGCTCCGCCAAGTCTTCCTGAACAAGCAGTTTTAACACCCTTAACTCCAGTCTTCATAGCTCTTTGTATTGTTTGCTTCATTGCTCTTCTGAATGATATTCTCTTTTCTAATTGTGAAGCTATGTTTTCAGCCATTAATTGAGCATCAGCTTCAGCACTTTTAACTTCCACTATGTTAATTAGAACGTTCTTTTCTTTTATGAACTTTTCTAACTTAACTTTTAGACTTTCAATACCAGATCCACCTCTACCGATGATAACACCTGGTTTAGCAGTGAATATATTTAATTTTACTCTCTTTGCAGCTCTTTCGATTTCAATCTTAGAAATACCTGCTGAGTATAATTCTTTCTTCACGAATGTTCTTATTTGATGATCTTCAACTAAATTGTCTGCGAAGTTCTTCTTATCAGCATACCATTTAGCATTCCAATCCTTAATAACGCCAACTCTTAATCCATGAGGATGCACTTTCTGACCCATCTGTTTCCCTCCTTCTATTAAGCTCTTTCTTTAACAACTAGTGTTATATGACTTGTTCTCTTGTTTATTCTGAACGCTCTACCTTGAGCATGAGGTCTGAATCTCTTTAATGTTGGTCCTTGACCTACATGTGCTTGTGCTACAAATAATCTGCTAACATCTAAACTATGATTGTTTTCAGCGTTAGCAACAGCTGACTTAAGTACTTTGTTTATTACTTCAGCAGCATCTTTTGGAGTGTATTGTAATATAGCAAAAGCTTCATTAACATTTTTTCCTCTTATTAAATCAAGAACAACTCCTACTTTTAAAGGAGACATTCTTACATACTTAGCTATAGCTTTAGCTTCCATTCTAAGTTCCTCCTTTCCAGGCTATTACTTTCTCTTTGAAGTCTTTTCTGTATCAACATGACCTTTGAAAGTTCTTGTCAATGCAAATTCACCTAATTTATGTCCAACCATATCTTCTGATACATAAACTGGAACATGCTTTCTTCCGTCATGTACAGCAATTGTATGACCAATCATTTCTGGGAATATAGTTGAGCTTCTTGACCAAGTCTTTACAACTTTCTTGTCACCAGCTTGATTCATTTCTTCTATTTTCTTCATAAGACCAGCATGCACGAAAGGTCCCTTTTTAGTTGATCTACTCACTAGAATATCCTCCCTTCACTTTCCGAATAAGTTAGTAAGCTATGAAGAGAATTAAGCACTCTCTTCATACTACTTTTTGTTTCTTCTCTTAATAATGAATCTATCAGAGTATTTTTTATGCTTTCTTGTCTTGTATCCAAGAGCTGGTTTACCCCATGGTGTTAATGGTGATGGTCTACCTACTGGTGACTTACCTTCACCACCTCCGTGTGGATGGTCTACTGGGTTCATTACAGATCCTCTTACAGTTGGTCTCCAACCCATGTGTCTCTTTCTACCAGCTTTACCTATCTTGATGATTTCATGTGTTAAGTTTGATACAGTACCTATAGTAGCTCTGCATTCAATTCTAACATATCTCATTTCACCTGAAGGTAATCTTAAAGTAGCATATCCGCCTTCTTTAGCCATTAGCTGAGCAGCTGTACCAGCCGATCTAACCATTTGGCCACCCTTACCAGCTTGTAATTCTACATTGTGTACAAATGTACCAACTGGAATGTTCTTTAAAGGAAGAGCGTTTCCTGGTTTTATATCTGATTCTGGTCCTGATACTATTACATCTCCAACTTTTAATCCAACTGGAGCAAGTATGTATCTCTTCTCACCATCAGCATATACAACAAGTGCTATATAAGCAGATCTGTTTGGATCGTATTCTATAGTAGCAACCTTTGCTGTAATTCCATCTTTGTTTCTTTTAAAATCGATAATTCTGTATTTTCTCTTAGCTCCACCACCGTGGTGTCTAACAGTTATTTTACCCTGTGCATTTCTACCACCAGTACTACTTAATGATACAAGAAGTGATTTCTCAGGTATATCAGTAGTTATTTCTTCGAAAGTAGACATAGTCATATTTCTTCTGGATGGAGTGGTAGGGTTAAACTTCTTAACTGCCATTTAAATTCCCTCCTTCTTACGCTTATCTGGCCTTACGACCAATAACTGCTTTTATTATTATTGCATTCCTTCAAAGAATTCAATAGTTTTGCTATCAGCTGCTAATTTAACTACAGCTTTTTTGAAGTCAGCTCTCTTTCCGATGTGAACGCCAACTCTCTTTGTCTTTCCTTCAACTCTCATAGTTTTAACATCTTCAACTGTTACGCCGAAAACTTCTTCTACAGCTTTCTTTATTTGAACTTTGTTTGCTGATTTATGAACTATGAAGGTGTATTTTTTTTCTGCCATTATTGCCATACTCTTTTCAGTTATAACTGGCTTTCTTATTATATCATGGCTTGTTAAATTCATTATGCGTACACCTCCTCAATCTTAGCTACTGCATCTTTAGTGATCACTAGCTTATCATATTTTAATAAATCATAAACATTAATATTATTTACTGGAACTACTGCAACTCCAGGAATATTTCTTGCTGATTTATATACATTTTCGTTTGATTCAGCAGTTACTATTAATGTCTTCTTTGCTTCTAAAGCATTTAAAAGACTAATAACTTGCTTTGTCTTTGGAGCTTCGAAATCTAAACCTTCAAGAACTAATAAGCTGTTATCAACTACTTTACTGCTTAATGCAGATTTCATAGCAACTCTTCTCATAGTCTTTGGTATAGATACTCTATAACTTCTTGGCTTTGGTGCAAATACGATACCACCGTGTGCCCATTGTGGTGATCTAGTTGAACCCTGTCTTGCTCTACCAGTTCCTTTTTGTCTCCATGGCTTTATTCCACCACCTGAAACTTCAGCTCTTGTTTTAGCTGATTGAGTTCCTTGTCTTTTATTAGCAAGCAATGCTACAACTACTTGATGCATTGCATGTTCATTTATTTCAACTCCGAACACATTTTCATTTAATTGGAAATCTCCAACTTTTTGTCCTTCTTTATTAAATAATCCTACTACAGGCATCATTATTCCTCCTTTCTACAGAAAATTAACCCTTAACTGAGTTTCTTATAACTACAGTTCCCTTATTAGGACCTGGGATACCACCCTTTATTAGTATAAGATTCTTTTCAGGCATTACTTTTACAACTTCTAAATTAAGAACAGTTGTATTTTCAGCACCCATATGTCCAGGCATTTTCTTATTCTTAAATGTTCTTGATGGATCTGAAGAAGCTCCCATTGAACCAACAGATCTGTGGAACTTAGAACCGTGAGTCATTGGTCCTCTGTGTCCATTCCATCTCTTTATTGTTCCTTGGAATCCCTTACCTTTTGATATACCAGAAACATCAATTTTTTCTCCAACTTGGAATAAGTCAGCTTTTATTTCTTGACCTATTTCATAAGCTGATACATCTTCAAGTCTGAACTCTTTAAGACGTCTCTTTAATGCAACACCAGCTTTTGCAAAGTGTCCTTTCATTGGTTTGTTAACCAACTTTTCTCTTACATCACCGAATCCAACTTGTATTGCTTCATAACCATCTTTTTCAACAGTCTTCTTTTGAACAACTACACATGGACCAGCTTCAACAACAGTTACTGGAACAACTTTTCCATTTTGATCAAATATTTGAGTCATCCCAATCTTTTTTCCTAATATTGCTTTTTTCATGTGGTTACACCTCCTAAACTTATTAGCGGATTACTATCAAGCAATCATAATAGTTCAAAATCATAAAAACTTATAATCTAAAATTAAAGCTTTATTTCGATATCTACACCTGCTGGAAGATTTAATCTCATTAACGCATCAACAGTTTTTGGTGATGGATTAACGATATCGATTAATCTCTTGTGAGTTCTGATTTCGAACTGCTCTCTTGAATCCTTATATTTGTGAACTGCTCTAAGAACTGTTATAATATCTTTTTCTGTAGGTAGTGGAACTGGTCCTACAACCTTTGCTCCAGTAGCCTTAGCAGTTTCAACAATTTTTTCAGCTGATTGATCTAATATTGTGTGATCAAACGCCTTTAATCTGATTCTTATTTTTTGTTTTGACATCTGCTTTCCCTCCTTTTCATGTACGCATTACTTCTTACGCACAACAGCGGAACTTCTGTAAACTGCACCGGGTGTTTCGTAATTTTAGAAATAGTAATACAGATTCCCTGTCGTCGGATTCTAGATCCAGACATACTCATCAAGAATTACCGGGAAGTCCCGCAACCTCTTGATTCATCACTGTTAGCTTTGCAACTTCTTTATTATACTATGAACCAATTTGATTTTCAAGCTTTTTTTATCTTTTTACTTCATCTTTGCTAAATAATCTATTTATTATACTTTCTCTGAAATTTGTCCTCAAATTCCGTTAAATTACTACACATTTTCTTATTTTGCTTATTATTTATTTTTCTATTCATTTTAATATGTACAAGATTAAAATCACTAAACATTTTTTACCACACTTAAACTAATTATACCCAGCTTACTTCATTATAATCTTTTAAAGAATAAAAAAATAGCAAGTAAAGACGTCTCTTTACTTGCTATTTAAGGCCTTTTTGAACTTATGAATTAATATTGCGCTTATCAATTCACGTTTAAGTATATACTCGAACCATTCCTTTACTCTAAATAATAATCCTAGTTTGCGCAAACTATTTTTAGTATTCAGATTCAGGCATATTTCCCGAAAGTTCAACCGGTACTAATCAAAACAATTTATATAAATTATAATTTAACACTAACTAAATGTGAAGAATATTAGCCGATGATGCTAGTAACAACACCTGAACCTACAGTTCTTCCACCTTCTCTTATAGCGAATCTTAATCCTTCATCCATCGCTACTTGAGTGATTAATTCAACGTTCATGTCAATGTGGTCTCCTGGCATAACCATTTCCATTCCATCTGGTAACTTGATTGATCCTGTTACGTCAGTTGTTCTGAAATAGAATTGTGGTCTGTATCCATCGAAGAATGGTGTATGTCTTCCGCCTTCTTCTTTCTTAAGTACGTATACTTGACCTACGAACTTGTTGTGTGGGTTTACTGATCCAGTTTTTGCTAATACTTGACCTCTTTCGATGTCTGCTCTTTGAACACCTCTTAATAGAGCTCCTATATTATCTCCTGCTTGTGCTTCATCTAGTAACTTTCTGAACATTTCTATTCCTGTTACTACTACTTTTCTTCTTTCTTCTGATAAACCGATTATTTCTACTTCTTCACCTACATGTAGTATTCCCTTTTCAACTCTTCCTGTTGCAACTGTTCCTCTACCTGTGATTGTGAATACATCTTCTATTGGCATTAAGAATGGCTTATCTGTTGCTCTTTCTGGTGTTGGGATATAGTTATCTACTGCATCCATTAACTCAGCGATACAAGCTGTTGCAGCTTCATCTGTTGGGTTTTCTAATGCTTTTAATGCTGATCCCTTTATTACTGGAATGTCATCTCCTGGGAAGTTGTATTCGCTTAATAATTCTCTAACTTCCATTTCAACTAATTCTAATAATTCTTCGTCATCAACCATATCTGCTTTATTTAAGAATACTACTATATAGTCAACACCTACTCTTGATGCTAGTAGTATATGTTCTCTTGTTTGTGGCATTGGGCCATCTGCTGCTGATACAACTAATATAGCTCCATCCATTTGTGCTGCTCCTGTTATCATGTTCTTAACATAGTCAGCATGTCCTGGACAGTCAACGTGAGCGTAATGTCTGTTTTCTGTTTGATACTCAACGTGTGCTGTATTGATTGTGATTCCTCTTTCTTTTTCTTCTGGTGCCTTATCTATTTCGTCATACTTAAATGCTTCTGCAAATCCCTTGTTTGCTAATACTGATGTTATTGCTGCTGTTAATGTTGTCTTACCGTGATCTACGTGTCCTATTGTTCCGATATTTACGTGTGGCTTATTTCTTTCAAATTTAGACTTTGCCATTTTTGAATTCCTCCTTAAAATAACTTTTATATAATTAAGCTATCTATTAAGCTTTTTTACCTGCTATTTGTTCTTGAATGCTCTTTGGTACTTCTTCATAATGATCGAATACCATTGTGTAAGTTCCTCTACCTTGAGTTCTTGATCTTAGAGTTGTAGCATAACCAAACATCTCTGAAAGTGGAACGAATGCTCTGATAACTTGAGCTCCATTTAAAGCTTCCATTCCTTCGATTCTTCCTCTTCTTGAGTTAAGGTCACCCATAACATCTCCCATGTACTCTTCAGGCATTGTAACTTCAACTTTCATTGAAGGTTCAAGTAATACTGGGTTTGCTTTAGCCATAGCATTCTTAAATGCCATAGATCCAGCGATCTTAAATGCCATTTCTGATGAGTCAACTTCATGGTATGATCCATGAACTACTTTTACCTTGAAGTTTATAACTGGGTATCCAGCTATAATACCATTCTTAGATGCTTCTTGAATACCGTTGTCGATAGCTGGAATATATTCTCTTGGAATAGCTCCTCCAACAACACCGTTTTCAAACTTGTATTCTCCTTCATTTGGTTCCATTTCAATAACGCAATGACCGTATTGTCCTTTACCACCTGATTGCTTAGCATACTTAGCTTCTGCTTTAACTGCAGCTCTAATTGTTTCTTTGTAAGCAACTTGAGGAGCACCTACATTACATTCAACCTTGAATTCTCTTGTAAGTCTATCAACTATAATTTCAAGATGTAATTCACCCATACCAGCTATAATTGTTTGACCTGTTTCTTGGTTTGTGTAAGTTTTGAATGATGGATCTTCTTCAGCTAATTTAGCAAGAGCTAAGCCCATCTTTTCTTGACCTGCTTTTGTCTTTGGCTCTATAGCAACATTTATAACTGGTTCTGGGAATTCCATAGACTCAAGAACTATTGGTCTATCTTCATCACATAAAGTATCACCTGTTGTAGTGTTCTTTAAACCGATAACTGCTCCTAATTCACCTGCTTCTAATTCTTCAACTTCTTCTCTAGAATTAGCATGCATCTTAACAAGTCTACCAATTCTTTCTTTCTTATTCTTAGTTGAGTTAAGTACATATGTACCACTCTTCATAACACCAGAATAAATTCTTGTAAATGCTAACTTACCAACAAATGGGTCAGTAGCTATCTTAAATGCTAGTGCTGACATAGGAACATCATCTGATGCTTCTCTTGTATCAGCTTCGCCTTCTAAGCTTGTTCCTTGAACTGCAGGTATATCTAATGGTGATGGTAAATAATCAACAACTCCATCAATCATTAACTGAACACCCTTGTTTTTGTATGAAGAACCACATATACATGGAACTATTTGATTAGCTATAGTAGCTTTTCTTAAAGCTGCTTTTAACTCTTCTGCAGTTATTTCTTCACCTTCAAGGTATTTCATCATTAATTCTTCATCAGTTTCAGCTATAGCTTCAACCATTGCAGCTCTATATTCTTCTGCTTGATCTGCTAATTCTGCTGGTATATCTTCTTCTCTTACATCTTTTCCAAGATCGTCATAGTAAACTTCAGCCTTATTCTTTAAAAGATCTATTATTCCTTTAAAGTTTTCTTCTGACCCAACTGGTATTTGTATTGGAACAGCATTAGCTTTCAATCTATCTCTAACTGTATTAATACATCTGAAGAAATCTGCTCCAGTTGCATCCATCTTGTTTACATAAATCATTCTTGGAACTCCATACTTGTCTGCCTGTCTCCATACAGTTTCAGTTTGAGGTTCAACACCTGATTTTGCATCTAATACAGTTACAGCACCGTCAAGTACTCTAAGAGATCTTTCAACCTCTATTGTAAAATCTACGTGTCCTGGTGTATCTATTATATTTAATTCATGATCTTTCCATACACATGTTGTAGCAGCAGAAGTAATAGTTATACCTCTTTCTTGCTCTTGAACCATCCAGTCCATTGTTGCTGCGCCTTCATGAACTTCACCTATTTTATGACTCTTTCCAGTGTAGAATAATATACGCTCAGTAGTTGTTGTCTTACCAGCATCTATATGAGCCATTATTCCAAAGTTACGGAATTTTTCTAACGAAAATTTTCTAGCCATGAAACATTTCCTCCTCTCGATTTATGTTATAAATTCGACAAAACTGCTTTGGCACAAGCCAAAACAGTTTTATGATTAGTATCTGTAATGAGCGAATGCTTTATTAGCCTCAGCCATTCTATGCATATCTTCTCTCTTCTTAACAGCTGCTCCAGTATTATTAGCTGCGTCTAAAAGCTCGTTAGCTAATCTTTCTCTCATGTACTTTTCGCCTCTGTTATTTGAAGCTGCAAGTAACCATCTAAGTGCTAGAGTCTGTCTTCTTTCAGGTCTAACTTCTATCGGAACTTGGTAGTTTGCTCCACCTATTCTTCTAGCCTTTACTTCAAGTAATGGCATGATGTTATTCATAGCTGTTTCAAAAACTTCAATAGCTTCCTTACCTGTTCTTTGAGCCATGATTTCAAATGCGTCGTAGCATATTTTTTGAGCTACTCCTTTTTTACCATCTTCCATAACACTGTTTATTAGCTTAGTAACAACCTTTGAGTTGTAAACTGGATCTGCTAATACATCTCTCTTTGCAATATGTCCTTTTCTTGGCACTTTTCTTCCCTCCTTAACAATTTAATTTTAAGTTCATCGGTACTCGGTAAATTAATACCGCAAAGCGCTCTGACTTCTGCTATCTAAATAAATCTATATAAATCTATGTAAATGCTGAAGACATAGCACTGTCAGCAAAAATTATTTTTGCTTTGGTCTCTTAGCACCATATTTTGATCTTGACTGCATTCTGTTAGCTACTCCAGCAGAGTCTAATGCTCCTCTTACTATGTGGTATCTAACACCAGGAAGATCCTTAACTCTTCCACCTCTTATAAGAACAACGCTGTGCTCTTGTAAGTTGTGGCCAACACCTGGAATGTAAGCTGAAACTTCATATCCATTAGTTAATCTAACTCTCGCAATTTTTCTAAGCGCTGAGTTAGGCTTCTTTGGAGTAGTAGTTTTAACTACAGTACAAACTCCTCTCTTTTGAGGACATTCCTTTAGTGCTGGTGCAGTTGATTTAGTTGCTAGTGTCTTTCTGCCTTTTCTTACTAATTGGCTTATAGTTGGCATTCATTTCACCTCCTGAAAGTTTTTGAACTATCTATATAAATATTAGGTGTTCGCTAAGTTAATTTAAGTTACTCTAGCATAAGTGTAGCAGCAGAACCTACTTCTATACCACACATACGACCAAGTTCCTTCATTGTATTAACATACTTTACTTCAACACCATGTTCTTTAGCCAAATCCACTATTGGATTAACTAGCTTTTGTTCAGCATCTTTAGCTATATAAAGAGTTTTTCCCTCTCCATTTTTCATGGATTTGATACATTGCTTAGTGCCTATGACCTTTTTACCTAAAAGTCTGTCTATCATGAAAATTACCTCCCTAATAAACAGTAACATAGAGGTAAAGCATCAGACTTTACCTCAATGCTATCATTAAAACAAGTTAATCTTGTAGAATTGTGCTAAATCACACAAATTGTATTGTATCATCTATCAATTTTACTGTCAATATAATTAATTACTACTCTTCCAAAGCATTTGCAGTCTCTTTTTCAGCTAAACTGCTTTCTGTGCTCAATTTTACTGATCTGTACCTCATCATACCAGTACCAGCAGGAATTAGTTTACCAATTATTACATTCTCCTTTAATCCAAGTAGCGGATCAATCTTACCCTTTATAGCAGCATCAGTTAAAACTCTAGTAGTTTCTTGGAATGATGCAGCAGATAAGAAGCTGTCTGTTGCAAGAGCTGCCTTTGTTATACCAAGAAGAACTTTCTCACCTTGAGCTAATTCTCCTCCAAAAGCTTGAACTCTTTCATTTTCACCATCAAAATCAAACATATCTATTAATGTACCTGGAAGAAGCTCAGTATCTCCAGATTCAGTAATTTTAACTTTTCTTGTCATCTGTCTAACAACTACTTCTAGATGCTTATCATTGATATCAACACCTTGAAGTCTGTAAACTTTTTGAACTTCGTTTAGAAGATATTGTCTAGCTCCATCCACGCCTTTAATTGCCATAACATCATGTGGATTTACTGAACCTTCTGTAACTTCATCGCCGGCTTCTATTACGCTTCCATCTGAAACTTTAAGTCTTGATCCAAATGGTATATCGTAGCTATATTCTTCACCTTCATTTGAAGTTATTATAACAGTTCTCTTCTTCTTTGTTTCTTCTACTCTTGCTGTACCTGCTATTTCACTTACTATTGCTAATCCCTTTGGCTTTCTTGCTTCGAACAATTCTTCAACTCTAGGAAGACCTTGAGTTATATCTGCTCCAACAACTCCACCAGTATGGAATGTTCTCATTGTAAGCTGTGTACCAGGCTCACCAATTGATTGAGCTGCTACTATACCTACAGCTTCACCAATGTTGATCTTTTGTGCTGTTGCCATGTTCATACCATAACATCTAGCGCAAACTCCAACCTTAGCTTTACATGTAAATACAGATCTAATCTTTATTTTATTAACTCCAGCTGCAACAATCTTATCTGCCATATCATTTTCTATATATGTTTGTGCAGGAACTATAAGTTCTTTAGTTGCTGGATTAATTATATCTTCTGCTATATATCTTCCGACAATTCTTTCTTTAATGGTTTCAATTATTTCATTACCATCTTTTATCTCACTTACATATAAACCTTCTTCAGTGCCACAGTCCTCATGTCTTACTATAACATCTTGGCTTACATCAACAAGTCTTCTTGTTAAGTATCCTGAGTCAGCAGTCTTAAGAGCTGTATCGGCATTACCTTTTCTAGCACCGTGAGTTGATATAAAGTACTCTGATACATCTAGACCTTCTCTAAAGGAAGCTCTGATCGGTAATTCTATAATCTTACCTGATGGACTTGCCATAAGACCTCTCATACCAGCAAGCTGCTTAATCTGAGATTTAGATCCTCTGGCTCCAGAGTCCGCCATCATGAATATTGGATTGAATTTATCCAAACTGTCCATAAGAGCATTGGCAACTTCTTCAGTTGTCTTAGTCCATTTTTCTATAACTCTTTCATATCTTTCTTCTTCAGATATGAATCCTCTTCTATACATTTTCTCAATCTTTTCAATTGTTTCATCTGTTTCTCTTAAAAGCTCATACTTAGCATCTGGTACTATCATATCTGATGCCGCTACTGTTACAGCACCTATTGTTGAATAGTGATACCCTTGTGCCTTTATCTTATCAAGCATAACAGATGTCATTGTTGGACCATGAACCATATAACAAGCATCTATAATTTTTCCTAAGGATTTCTTTGTTATCAAGAAATCAACTTCTAGATTAAATTCGTCTGCTGGATTAGTTCTATCAATAAAACCTAAATCCTGAGGTATAGATTCATTAAATATTATCATACCAACAGTAGTTTTGATACTGCCTGATCTTCTAATTCCATCCACAACCTTAGACATTCTTACAAATATCTTTGCATGGATTTCTATTTCCTTAACTTGGTAAGCCATTATAGCTTCTTCAACTGATGCAAAATGTCTACCTTCTCCTAGAGCTCCATCCTTATCCATTGTTAAATAGTATGAACCTAATACCATATCCTGTGTAGGAACAGATACTGGTTTACCATCTGATGGCTTAAGTATATTTCCTGCAGCAAGCATTAAGAATCTTGCTTCGGCTTGAGCTTCCACTGATAAAGGAACATGGACAGCCATTTGGTCTCCATCAAAGTCTGCATTATATGCTGTACATACAAGTGGGTGAAGCTTTATAGCTCTACCTTCTACAAGCACAGGTTGGAAAGCTTGAATTCCAAGTCTATGAAGAGTAGGAGCACGGTTAAGTAATACTGGATGATCTGCAATTACATCTTCAAGTACATCCCATACTTGAGGCATTACTCTTTCTACCATTCTCTTTGCACTCTTTATATTGTGAGCTACTCCATCTTGAACTAGCTTTTTCATTACAAAAGGCTTAAATAATTCTAGAGCCATTTCCTTAGGAAGTCCACATTGGTACATCTTAAGTTCAGGTCCTACAACTATAACAGATCTTCCTGAGTAGTCAACTCTCTTACCAAGTAGATTTTGTCTAAATCTACCTTGCTTACCTTTAAGCATATCTGATAGAGATTTTAGAGGTCTGTTTCCAGGACCAGTTACCGGTCTTCCTCTTCTACCGTTATCTATTAAAGCATCAACAGCTTCTTGAAGCATTCTCTTTTCATTTCTAACGATTATGTCAGGAGCTCCAAGATCTAATAACTTCTTAAGTCTGTTATTTCTGTTTATAACTCTTCTGTAAAGATCATTTAAGTCAGATGTTGCAAATCTTCCTCCATCTAATTGAACCATTGGTCTTAAATCTGGAGGTATAACTGGAATTACATCAACAATCATCCACTCAGGATAATTTCCTGATTTTCTGAATGATTCTATAACTTCAAGTCTTCTTATAACTCTAACTCTTTTTTGCCCAGTGCTTGTTTTTAATTCTTCTTTTAGCTCAACTGATGATCTTTCTAAATCAATTTCAGCTAATAAGTCTTTAACTGCTTCAGCACCCATTCCTGCAACAAAGCTTTCTTCACCATATTTATCTACAGCTTCTCTATATTCTTTTTCATTTAGAAGTTGTTTCTTTAATAGTGGTGTTTCCTTTGGATCTATAACTATATAAGATGCAAAGTATAAAACTTTTTCTAATGCTCTTGGTGACATATCAAGTATTAATCCCATTCTAGATGGTATTCCTTTAAAGTACCAAATGTGAGATACTGGGGCAGCCAGTTCTATATGCCCCATTCTCTCTCTTCTAACCTTAGCTTTGGTAACTTCAACACCACATCTATCACAAACAATACCTTTATATCTAACTCTCTTATACTTACCACAATGACATTCCCAGTCTTTTTGTGGTCCAAATATTCTTTCACAGAACAAACCATCTCTTTCTGGCTTTAGTGTTCTATAGTTTATAGTTTCAGGTTTTTTTACTTCACCTCTAGACCATTCTCTTATCTGTTCTGGAGATGCCAATCCTATTTGTAAAGCGTCAAAATTATTTAACTCAAACAAGGGTATATCCTCCCTTCACTTTTAGTGTTCATCATTGAAATCATCAAGTTCTAAGTCTGTATTGAATTCGTCAAAATCTAAACTATCGTAATCTATATCTTCTTCAGTTTCTTCTCCGCTAGTATAACTATCGTCGACCTCTGGAGTTTGTGGCACTATATCTTCAGTACCTTCTATATTTACTTCTAATTCTTCTATATCTTCATCTACAAGTTCTTTAAGTTTAACTTCTTCCTTATCATCATTTAAGACTCTAACATCTAAACATAAAGCTTGTAGTTCTTTAATTAGAACCTTGAATGATTCTGGTACACCTGGTTCAGGAATATTTTCACCTTTAACGATTGACTCATAAGTCTTAACTCTACCTACAACGTCATCTGACTTAACTGTTAATATTTCCTGAAGTGTATGAGCAGCACCATAAGCTTCTAATGCCCAAACTTCCATTTCACCAAATCTTTGGCCTCCGAATTGAGCTTTACCACCTAGTGGCTGTTGTGTAACCAAAGAGTATGGACCTGTTGATCTAGCATGTATCTTATCATCAACTAAGTGAGCAAGTTTTAATATATACATTATTCCAACAGTAACTTCATTGTCAAACTCATCTCCGGTTCTACCATCTCTAAGTTTTGTCTTTCCATTTCTGTTGTATCCTGCTTGTTCTAAACAATCTTCTATATCAGTTTCAGTAGCACCATCAAATACAGGAGTTGATATATGCCAACCTAATCTAGAAGCAGCCCATCCTAAATGAACTTCTAATACCTGACCTATATTCATACGAGAAGGAACTCCTAGTGGGTTCAAGCAGATCTGAAGCGGTCTTCCATCTGGTAAGAATGGCATATCTTCTTCAGGTAATACTCTAGAGATAACACCCTTATTACCATGTCTACCAGCCATCTTGTCACCAACAGATATCTTTCTCTTTTGAGCGATATAACATCTTACAAGTTCATTTACTCCTGGAGGTAATTCATCTCCATTTTCTCTTGTAAAGACTTTAACGTCAACTATTATACCAGCTTCTCCATGAGGAACTCTTAAAGAAGTATCTCTAACTTCTCTTGCTTTTTCACCGAATATAGCTCTAAGTAATCTTTCTTCAGCAGTAAGTTCAGTTTCACCCTTAGGTGTAACCTTACCAACAAGAATATCGCCTGATCTAACTTCAGCACCAATTCTTATTATTCCTCTGTCATCAAGATCTTTTAAAGCATCTTCTCCTACGTTTGGTATATCTCTAGTTATTTCTTCAGGTCCTAGCTTAGTATCTCTAGCTTCACATTCATATTCTTCTATATGAATCGAAGTAAATACATCTTCTCTTACTAGTTCTTCAGAAATAAGCATAGCATCTTCATAGTTGTATCCTTCCCAAGTTATGAAACCAATTCTTATATTTTTTCCTAGAGCTATTTCTCCAAGGTCTGTAGAAGGTCCATCAGCTAATACTTGATTCTTAGCTATCTTCTCTCCCTTTGAGATTATAGGTCTTTGATTTATACAAGTACCTTGGTTACTTCTCTTAAACTTAAGAAGTCTATAAGTATCTATTCCACCATCAGAATCTCTCTTAATTCTAATTTCATTTGCACTTACGTATATGGCTTCACCAGCGTTTCTAGCCTTAGGAAGAACTCCTGAGTCTACTGCCGCTTTAAATTCAATCCCCGTACCAACTACAGGAGCTGCAGGTTTTAAAAGTGGAACCGCCTGACGTTGCATGTTTGATCCCATAAGTGCTCTTGAAGCATCATCATTTTCTAAGAATGGTATCATTGCAGTAGCAACTGAAACTATCTGTCTTGCAGAAACATCTACTAAATCAACTTCTTCTCTAGGGACAACTAAAACTTCTCCCTTTTCTCTTACTGTTACTCTCTTATCAACAAAGTTACCTTCTTCATCTATAGGTTCCTTTGCTTGAGCAACTAGGTATTGATCTTCTTCATCTGCTGTGAAATATCTTATTTCGTCTGTAGCTTTTCCTGTTTCTTTGTCTACAACTCTATAAGGAGTTTCTATAAATCCATACTCATTAACCCTTGCAAAGGTAGCAAGTGAGTTTATAAGACCTATATTTGGTCCTTCTGGAGTTTCTATAGGACACATTCTACCGTAATGAGAATGATGAACGTCTCTTACTTCAAATCCTGCTCTTTCTCTTGAAAGACCTCCTGGTCCAAGAGCTGAAAGTCTTCTCTTATGAGTTAACTCTGAAAGCGGATTTGTCTGATCCATGAATTGAGAAAGCTGTGAACTACCAAAGAACTCTTTAATAGCCGCTGCTACAGGTCTTATATTTATTAATCCACCTGGAGTTAAGCCTTCTTGATCTTGTATAGTCATTCTTTCCTTTACTACTCTTTCCATTCTTGAAAGACCAATTCTAAATTGGTTTTGTAGTAACTCACCAACAGATCTAAGTCTTCTATTTCCTAAGTGGTCTATGTCATCAACATATCCTACACCCCAAGCTAAGCCAAGTTCATAGCTTATTGTAGCAAATATATCATCTCTTACAATATGCTTAGGTATAAGTTTATTTATGCTTTTCTTTATTGCTGTCTTTATAGACTCTTCATCTGAGTAGTTATCTTTAATTTCTTTTAAAGTTGGGTAATGAACTAATTCTCTAATATTCAAATCATCAGTGTTAAAGCTGAATTGCTTATGTATGTTAACAAAGTGATTACCGATTACTCTAATTACTTTATCATCAACAATAATATCAACTGCATTAATTCCTGAATCTTGAATTTCTTCTGCCTTAGCTCTTGATATCTTTTCACCCTTTGAAACTAAAACTTCACCAGTTTCAGGATTAACAATATCAGTAGCAGCAATTTGATTTGCTACTCTTAAGTTAATTGCTAACTTCTTGTTAAACTTGTATCTACCTACTCTTGATAAATCATATCTCTTTGCATCAAAGAATAATGAATCTATAAGTGACACTGCACTATCAACAGTTGGTGGTTCACCTGGTCTTAACCTCTTGTATATTTCTAGTAAAGCTTCTTCTTTTGTCTTAGTATTATCTTTTTCAATACTAGCTTTAAATCTTTCGTCTTCGCCAAAGTATTCAACAAGCTCTTGATCGCTTCCAAAACCCATAGCTCTTGCTAAGATTGTTATTGGTAGTTTTCTTGTCTTATCTATTCTTACATAGATAACATCGTTTGAATCTGTTTCATACTCTAACCAAGCACCTCTGTTTGGTATAACTGTTGAAGAATAAAGTTTTTTACCACTTTTATCAACAGCAAAATTATAGTATACGCCTGGTGATCTTACCAATTGTGAAACTATAACTCTTTCTGCACCATTAATAACAAATGTACCTTGTTCAGTCATCAGTGGGAAATCACCCATGAAAACTTCTTGTTCCTTTATTTCACCAGTTTCTTTATTCTGGAGCCTTACTGCCACCTTTAGTGGAGCAGCAAATGTTGCATCTCTTTCTTTACACTCTTCTACTGAGTACTTGATATTATCTCTATCAAGTTTGTAGCCTACAAATTCAAGTACAAGATTTCCAGTAAAGTTTCCTATTGGATTTATGTCATCAAATACTTCTTGAAGACCTTCATCTAAAAACCACTGGTATGAATCTAATTGCACCTCAATTAGGTTCGGCATTTCTGCAACATCTTTTACCTTTCCAAAGCTCATTCTAGTTCTTTTTCCATTTTGGACAGGATGTACCATCAACTTTCACCCCTTGTATAAACTAAAATAACCAATAAACATAAAAATGCTATTGGAGTTAATACACTGCATTTAATTATTTTGCCTAAATTTTATAATTTAATTCATAACTTTCCAATTTACATGTGAAAAGTTATATTTCAATGCAATTAAATATACTACCATAACATTGAATAGTTGTCAATTAAATTTATAAAAATACATTATAATGTATTTATGACAACTTTGCAAACAAAATTTACTAATATTCTTTATCAATGGCAGCTAATTTATTTCTTCATTATGAATTACTATTTTTATTAAATTATGAAACTTGGCATATAAATACATGTTAATATTACCACTAAAACTAATCAAATTAAATTTTAGTTAACAAATTAATATAGCCTTTAATTTGTTTTTGTAAAAAAGTCGATGAAGCGAATAAAAAAATAAACCTAGAGTTTTTACCCTAGGCTTACCTAATTAGACATTATTATTTTTTAACTATAAAGACTATACCTTTTTGTCCATTTACTACATCTCTGTTAGATGATAAAATTACTGCTTCTTCCTCAGTTAAATTAGTAAATATTATAGGAGTAATTATAGACTTAGTGTTTACTTTGATATAATTCAAATCTATTCTTAAAAGCGTATCTCCCTTTTTAACCTTTTGACCTGGTTCCACTATTAACTCAAATCCCTGTCCTCTCAAATGCACTGTATCTATACCAACATGAATCAAAATCTCTTTTCCATTGGTTGCAATCATTGTTAATGCATGCTTAGCTGGGAATATTGATTCTACAACACCATCAACCGGCGAAACTAATAATCCATCAGTTGGATCTATAGCAAATCCGTCACCCATCATTTTTGATGCAAATACATCATCAGGTACTTCACTTAAATCCAAAAGTTTTCCTGTTATAGGAGCCACTATACTATCATTACTCGAAATTTCTTTATATTCTGTTAGCTTATTAACAACTACATTTCTCTTTGGTAAAGTCTTAGTCACTGTTCTTCCAGCTATTATATCACTTATTTGTGACTTTATTATATCTGACATTGGTCCAAATATAGCTTGAATGTTATCACCAACTTGCATAACTCCTGCAGCACCTAATTGCCTCAATCTATTGCTATCAACCTTTTGTATATCTTTTACTGTAACCCTCAATCTTGTTATACAAGCATCAAGACTCTTAATATTCTTTTTATTACCAAGTGCAGCAATTATTTCTGCTGCTAAATCATCTTTGTCTACAACAACTGCAACATTCTCATCTTCAGGTTCTCTTCCTGGAGTCTTCAAATCAAATTTTCTTATTACAAATCTGAATCCAAAGTAGTAAATTACCGAGAGTACTAAGCCAACTGGTATTACTAACCACCATCGTGTTCTATTAGGTATAACACCAAATAATATGTAATCTATTACTCCACCTGAGAATGTCATACCTATCTTCACGTTCAATATATTCATTATCATAAATGACAATCCTGCAAATATACAGTGTATACCAAATAATACTGGTGCAACGAATAAGAACGAGAACTCTAATGGTTCTGTTATACCTGTTAAAAATGAAGTTAGTGCAGCAGAAACCATTATACTACCTATTACCGCTCTCTTTTCAGGTCTAGCTTCTTGATATATTGCTAATGCAGCTGCCGGAAGCCCAAACATCATGAAAACAAACTTACCAGTCATGAAAGTACCTGCTGTGAATGGAACTCCATCCTTTAACTGAGCCATAAATATATTCTGATCTCCCATTACTAGTTGCCCAGCTTTATTTGTATATTCACCAAACTGATACCAGAACGGATTGTAAAATATGTGATGCAAACCAAAAGGTATTAATGCTCTTTCAATTACTCCAAACACAAAAGCAGCCAATGTCTTATTTGTATCGATCATTCCACTTGAAAATGCAAATAGACCATGTTGTATAGGAGGCCATATTAAAGTCATAAGAAGTCCTATTAATACTGCAATTGCTGCTGTTACTATCGGTACAAATCTTTTTCCTGCAAAGAAACCTAAATATGATGGTAATTCAATTCTATAATATTTTTTATATAATACAGACGCCACTATACCTATAATTATTCCACCAAAAACTCCTGTTTGAAGTGTTGGTATACCTAATACATCTGCATACATTGGATCCTTTAACATGTCTGCATTGACACCAAGGAAGGTTCCCATCGTTGTATTCATTATAAGAAAACCCACTATTGCAGCTAATCCTGCAACACCTTCGCCATCACTTAACCCAACAGCAACCCCAACCGCGAACAAAAGTGCAAGGTTGCTAAAAACTACACTACCTGAATTCTCCATTACAGACGCCAAAAGTTGGAACCAATTTGCATTTAATGCTGGAACCCTGTCTAAAAATGAAGGATTTCTAAACATATTGCCAAAAGCAAGCAATATCCCCGCCGCTGGAAGAAGCGCTACAGGAAGCATAAGCGCTTTACCTACAGGTTGTAAAACTCCAAAAATCTTTTTCATTTTTTCTCCTTTAATTTTTGTGATATCAACATCACTTCTCTATACTATTTTTCAATATATTTTCTTATTAAAAAGACGTATTTATAGCAACGCCAAGAGAAATACACTATATAATAAAAGACCCAAATCTATTGCAAACCGACCTCTAAAACGATATAAATCGAATTAGAGCTTGCAATAAACTTAGATCTGCTTGCACACTCAGTAACCATTATGTTATTTAATTTTGGCTTTTACTACATTTATAACTCTATGTATATGTAAACTTAGGTACACTAGCTCATCTTCGATAACCTCATAGTTATATTTACTTTTTATAAAAGCTTTAATCTTTAATGAACAGTCATAAGCATCTCTATATTTAATTTTAATTATATCTATAAATTCACTATCTGTTTTTTCAGTATTTTCCGCAGTAATTACTCTTTTAGCAAAAAACTTTAAGTGAGTTAATAGTCTATCATAATTTAAATCATCTTCAATAAATTCTGTAGAAAAATGATATCTAATTATATTTAGAACATCTCTTACAACATTAGTTAAAATATATGATTCGCTTATATTATCAGTATAACTGGCATTTACTATATGAAGCGAAATGAACCCTGCTTCATCTAAAGGTAATGAAACATTAAGTTTTTCATTTATATAACCTACCGCCCATTGTCCAATCTCAAACTCTTCCCTATGTACTCTTTTTATTTCCACTAATAAGTTATTTTGAACCACTATATCGTTTGCAAGTCGCTTTATAGAAAAAGCTATGTGGTCTGATAATGCAACATAAATGTGATTATCTAATGTTCTATTTAATCGCTCTTCAGCTTTTTTTACTATATCTCCAGTTATCTGTATAATCTCCATAGGAATTTCTTCTATCAGCTTTTTAAACTTATCGCTGTCGTTAGGATTATCCATTATAAATATCTTCTCGATTTTATCATCCTCAATTTCTTGACCTACCTTTTTCTTAAAAGCTAATCCGCTTCCCATGAGAATTTTTTCTCGTCTTGTCTTGGGATCTACAGTAATCACAACATTGTTATTCAATATCTTTTCAATGATCATAGATTAACCCACTTCCATCTCAACTTATTTAACAGCTAAATTAATAAAATACCCAAATCAAAATCAACTATTATAGTTTAATAGTTCACTTTAATTTAGGTATTGCCTGCTTATCAGTAACAATCCATATATATAACTATACCATCTTAATCAACATATCATTTAACGCTTTTGTTGTCAATGTATCCTAATGGCTTTATATATAAAAATTTCTAACAACCCTTAATTTTTGTTTAAATTGTTATATTAAATGATAAAGACACCGCTTTAAGCAGTGTCTTATCTTAAAAGACTACTTTACTTCTACAGTAGCTCCAACTTCAGATAACTTAGCTTTCATAGCTTCAGCATCTTCCTTTGAAACGCCTTCTTTAAGAGTCTTAGGAGCTCCGTCAACTATTTCCTTAGCTTCCTTTAATCCAAGACCAGTTATTTCTCTAACTGCCTTTATAACTTTTATCTTTTCTGAACCAGCGCTAGCTAATACTACGTCGAATTCAGTCTTTTCTTCTGCAGCAGCAACTGGAGCACCAGCAGCAGCAACAGGAGCAGCAGCACTAACTCCAAATTCTTCTTCGCAAGCCTTTACTAAGTCGTTTAATTCTAAAACAGTCATATTCTTTATAGCTTCAATGATTTGTTCTTTATTCATTATTCGCACCTCCGAAATTTTTCAGTTAATTTTATAGTTTAGTTTTTTTAAAGACTATTCAGCAGATTCTGCTTCTTTTTTGTCTTTTATAGCACTTAATAAGTAAGCAAGGTTTGATATTGGAGCCTTGAAGCTTCCAAGAAGTTTTGCAATAAGAACTTCTTTTGATGGTATTGATGCAAGTTGGTTAACCTTATCTTGATCAAATATTTCTCCATCAACTATACCAGCCTTAAGCTCAAGTTTCTTATGAGTTTTAGCGAAATCAGCTAAAATTCTTGCTGGAGCTGTAACATCTTCGTATCCGAATGCTATTGAAACTGGTCCTTCTAAGTATTGAACTATACCTTCGTGACCAAGCTCTTTAGCTGCTAATGTTACCATACTGTTTTTATAAACCTTATATTCTACACCAGCTTCTCTTAATGCTTTTCTTAATTCAGTATCTTCTTCAACTGTTAGACCTTGATAGTCTGCAAGAATAACTGCTTGAGCTTTTTCTAACTTTTCTTTAATTTCAGCAACTTTTGCTTCTTTTAATTCTCTATTCTTGTTCATTACTGTGTGTCCACCTCCTCACAGTCTAAAACTGCTTTATATAAATAAGAAAGGTCTTTCCGTAGATACGAAAAGACCATTACAAGCTTGTATTGGAACCCTCGGCAGGTTGTTTTACGTTATGCTTACGCACCCACTGTCTACGGAAATATTATTCTCTTTTAACAACAAAAATTATTATACTAGATTAGTATTATTAAGTCAATACTATTCTAAAACTTTTGTTGGGTTAACTTTAACTCCAGGTCCCATTGTAGCTGCTAGTGATACTGATTTAACGTATTGTCCTTTTGCAGCTGCTGGCTTAGCTTTTATAACAGCTTCCATTAAAGTGTGGAAGTTATCTGCTAACTTTTCTACGCCGAATGAAGCCTTTCCTATTGGACAGTGAACTATAGCAGTTTTATCAACTCTATATTCAACCTTACCAGCTTTGATTTCAGCTATAGCTTTAGCAACATCAAATGTTACTGTACCTGACTTAGGGTTTGGCATTAATCCCTTAGGTCCTAAAACTCTACCTAATCTACCAACAACACCCATCATATCTGGAGTAGCTACAACTACATCATAATCGAACCAGTTTTCGCCTTGGATCTTTGAAACTAATTCTTCAGCTCCAACGAAATCTGCTCCTGCAGCTTCTGCTTCTTTAGCTTTATCGCCTTTAGCAAAAACTAATACTTTAACACTCTTACCAGTTCCGTGTGGAAGAACAACTGCTCCTCTAACTTGTTGGTCAGCGTGTCTAGGGTCAACCCCTAATCTTACATGTATTTCTACAGTTTCATCAAATTTAGCTTTAGCTGTCTTTATTGCTAATTCTAAAGCTTCTGCTGGTGAATATAACGCGCTCTTATCAACTAACTTTGCGCTTTCTACGTACTTCTTACCCATTTATATAAGCCTCCTTTGTGGTATTAACGGTAAGTACCTCCCACCGATTAAGTGAATATTATTCTTCTACAACTACGCCCATGCTTCTAGCAGTACCTGCTATCATGCTCATAGCAGCTTCTACTGATGCAGCGTTTAAGTCTGGCATCTTCAATTCAGCTATTTTTCTAACTTGTTCTTTTGTTATCTTACCAACTTTAGTTTTGTTTGGTACTCCTGAACCGCTTTCTAATCCTAGCTCCTTCTTTATAAGAACGGCAGCTGGAGGAGTTTTAAGAATGAAGCTGAAAGATCTATCTTGATATACAGTAATAACAACTGGTATTATAAGACCAGCCTTATCAGCTGTTTTTGCATTGAATTCTTTACAGAATCCCATAATGTTTACACCGTGTTGTCCTAAAGCTGGACCAACTGGTGGTGCTGGTGTTGCCTTTCCTGCAGGAAGTTGTAATTTAATCATTCCTGTTACTTTCTTAGCCATGAGTTATTCCTCCTATACTGTGGTAATTTCGGACATACGCCCTCCCACTTGATTAAGACGTTAGTCTGATTGTTAATCTAATTTTTCAACTTGATGGAAATCTAGTTCAGCAAGAGTCTCTCTGCCAAACATATCAACCAAGGCCTTAACCTTGTGCTTTTCTGGATTTATTTCTTGAATAGTCGCCATAAAATCTTTTAAAGGACCAGAAACAATCCTAATTGACTCTCCTACCTCTAAGTTAATTTCTATTGGAGCTTCATTTACTCCCATAGATTCTACCTCTTCATCGGTAAGTGGCACTGGTTTTGATCCAGGTCCAACGAATCCTGTAACTCCTCTAGTATTTCTAACTACATACCATGAGTCATCAGTCATCATCATTTTCACTAACACATATCCTGGGAACTTCTTCTTCTGAGTTACTTTTTGCTTACCATCTTTTTCTTCAATTACTTCTTCCATCGGTACTTGAACGTCTTGGATGAATGATTGAAGATTTCTGTTTTCAATGGCTTTTTCAAGGTTAGCTTTAACCTTATTCTCATAGCCAGAATATGTGTGTACTACGTACCATCTAGCTCTTTCACTCATAATTTATCAGATGGATATATATCCATCCAACCTCCCTCTTATTTCTTAAGTTTAAAAAGTAAATCAAAGAGGTTTTGTAATATGAAGTCTACTCCGCCAACTAGTACCATATATACTAGAGCGAAAATCACTACTGCTATAAACGCCTTCTTTAATTCGTCTTTGGATGGCCAAGTTATTCTATTAACTTCAGCCTTAACCTCTCTTAAAAACTTAAATAAGCCAGCTTCTTTTTTAGCTTCAGCCTGTTTAATCTTCCCATTTACAGCCATAAATTCACATCCTTAAACAAAGTGTGTAAAATTTAATTACTTTGTCTCTCTATGAAGAGTATGCTTCTTGCAGAACTTGCAGTATTTCTTCATTTCTAATCTATCTGGGTCATTCTTCTTGTTCTTCATTGAATTATAGTTTCTTTGCTTACATTCTGTGCATGCTAAAGTTACTTTCACTCTCATGATCTGCACCTCCAGTCAAATAAATAATGGGCATAAAAAAATAAACTCTTTTTTTATAATGAGTTTGTTACTCAATTAACTTATCATAAATAGCGTATCCTGTCAAGAAATCATGATTATTTAAAGGACTAGGTTATTAAACCCAGCCCTCACATAAGATGATCTTAACCGACGATGCTAGTAACAACACCTGAACCTACAGTTCTTCCACCTTCTCTTATAGCGAATCTTAATCCTTCATCCATCGCTACTTGAGTGATTAATTCAACGTTCATGTCGATGTGGTCTCCTGGCATAACCATTTCCATTCCTTCTGGTAACTTGATTGATCCTGTTACGTCAGTTGTTCTGAAATAGAATTGTGGTCTGTATCCATCGAAGAATGGTGTATGTCTTCCGCCTTCTTCTTTCTTAAGTACGTATACTTGACCTACGAACTTGTTGTGTGGGTTTACTGATCCAGTTTTTGCTAATACTTGACCTCTTTCGATGTCTGCTCTTTGAACACCTCTTAATAGAGCTCCTATATTATCTCCTGCTTGTGCTTCATCTAGTAACTTTCTGAACATTTCTATTCCTGTTACTACTACTTTTCTTCTTTCTTCTGATAAACCAATTATTTCTACTTCTTCACCTACATGTAGTATTCCCTTTTCAACTCTTCCTGTTGCAACTGTTCCTCTACCTGTGATTGTGAATACATCTTCTATTGGCATTAAGAATGGCTTATCTGTTGCTCTTTCTGGTGTTGGGATATAGCTATCTACTGCATCCATTAACTCAGCGATACAAGCTGTTGCAGCTTCATCTGTTGGGTTTTCTAATGCTTTTAATGCTGATCCCTTTATTACTGGAATGTCATCTCCTGGGAAGTTGTATTCGCTTAATAATTCTCTAACTTCCATTTCAACTAATTCTAATAATTCTTCGTCATCAACCATATCTGCTTTATTTAAGAATACTACTATATAGTCAACACCTACTCTTGATGCTAGTAGTATATGTTCTCTTGTTTGTGGCATTGGGCCATCTGCTGCTGATACAACTAATATAGCTCCATCCATTTGTGCTGCTCCTGTTATCATGTTCTTAACATAGTCAGCATGTCCTGGACAGTCAACGTGAGCGTAATGTCTGTTTTCTGTTTGGTACTCAACGTGTGCTGTATTGATTGTGATTCCTCTTTCTTTTTCTTCTGGTGCCTTATCTATTTCGTCATACTTAAATGCTTCTGCAAATCCCTTGTTTGCTAATACTGATGTTATTGCTGCTGTTAATGTTGTCTTACCGTGATCTACGTGTCCTATTGTTCCGATATTTACGTGTGGCTTATTTCTTTCAAATTTAGACTTTGCCATTGTGTGTTCCTCCTTTTTTAATTTGATAAACTTTGCCTAGCGTTTTGTAAATTCCAAAAAATGGAGCTCACGAACGGGATTGAACCGTCGACCTCCACCTTACCAAGGTGACGCTCTACCGACTGAGCTACGTGAGCAGTTTTATATAATATAATTGATATATAACATATACCAATTATAAAGTTTACTACCATTAATTTTTTTTGTCAATATTTTTTGTATTTTGTATTATTTAATATTTAAACATTTTTCTAACTTTCTTTTTACTCTTTGCAGTGCGTTATCTATCGACTTAGCCTGCCTATCTAAATCACAAGCAATTTCCTGATATGACTTGCCATCTAAATAAGACATAAGTACCTCCATCTCAAGATCTGAAAGCACTCTTCCCATCTCTTTTTCAATATGAGTCATTTCTTCCTTGCTTATTATAAGTTCTTCTGGATCTGTTATCTTAAGCCCAGCAAGTACATCAAGCAATGTTCTATCAGATTCTTCATCATATATAGGTTTGTTAAGGGAAACATAAGTATTTAGAGGAATATGTTTTTGCCTTGTTGCAGTTTTTATTGCTGTTATTATCTGCCTTGTGACACATAGTTCAGCAAACGCCTTAAAGGAGGTAAGCTTTTCAGGATTAAAATCCCTAATAGATTTATACAAACCTATCATGCCTTCTTGATAAATATCTTCTTTGTCTGCTCCAATAAGAAAATATGACTTCGCCTTTGTCTTGACAAAGTTTTCATATTTATTGATAAGATACTCCTGTGCATTAGTATTACCCTTTTTGGCTCTAATTACTACTTCTTCGTCAGAAATTTCTTTAAACTCTCCAAAGCTATTATCTCTACCTCTCGTCTCCACACTATCCCCCCTTTAACCACTGATGCTACTTAAATAATTATAAATCAGCCAATCTTTCTTAGTCAAGTAAAATCAACGACTCCTGCGTATTTTCTCAAGTTCTTCCAGTATTTTTTTATCTAAACTATCTTCTAATAAGTTTTTTTGCTTCAGTTTACTTTTTTCTGTCTTTTTTCTTATCTTATCCTCTATAGATAAAACTTCATTATAAAACTCTAAGGAAGACATCCTTACAGCGCCTCTTTGAAAAATAGTTTGTTGTTCCAACCAGTCTGAAGTCACAACAAAAACCTCAACTTTTCTACCTATGTTATTTATCATTCTCTCTATGTATGCATCAGCAGTTTCTCCGTCTTTAGTAAAGACCACAGTCACCATTCCAGCTATATCTTTCTTTTCCATATTCCCGCCCACTTTGTGAGCATCAAAGACTATGACTATCTTGGAAGATTTATAGCTACCATAATTCTGCATAGTATCAATAAGCTGTTGTCTAGCTGACTCAAAACTATAATCTTTGATCTTATTTAAATTCGGCCAACTGTTTATAACATTATACCCATCAATATATATTATTCTCACAATATCACTCTACTCTATTGAAACTATTTCAAAAGTCTTGATTTTAATATTTCGTACATCATTATTCCACCTGCAACTGAAGCATTCAAAGAGTTTATTTTTCCTACCATAGGTATCTTAACTAATTTATCGCACTTATCTTTTGTAAGTTTAGACATTCCTCTTCCTTCGCTACCTATAATCAAAGCACATGCGCCAGAAAAATCAGTTTCATAAGAATATGAATCACCGTCTATTTCAGCACCATAGACCCATACACCAACTTCCTTTAACTCATCAATAACTGTATTTATGTTCGTAACCTTAGCAATCTTCATATGTTCTATTGCCCCTGCTGCTGATTTATACACAGTTGACGTTACTCCTACATTTCTTCTTTTAGGAATTATTATCCCATGTACTCCGGAAAGTTCAGCAGTTCTAACTATGGATCCAAGGTTATGAGGATCTTCAAGTTCATCTAAGATTATAATAAATGGCTTTTCACCTTTTTCTTCTGCATATTTAAGTATATCCTCTACCTCTGAATACTTAAATGGGGTTACTATTGCAATAACACCTTGATGTGTTCCAGTTTCACTAATTGAGTCTAGTTTTTTTCTATCCACTTCTTTAATAACAACTCTTTTTTCTTTGGCCATAGCAATTATCTTGTTAATAGAACCTTCCATATTACCATTAGCAATTAATATTTGCTCTATAGTTCTATCAGACTTCAAAGCCTCTATAACTGCATTTCTACCTTCTACTACATCCTCTCTAATCGGAGCATCTACTTCTCTTCTATCTTCTCTTGTGTTCTTTTTAACATGTTCATTCTTAACAAACTTATTATTATTTTTATAATCAATCTTATTCTCATTTTTATTATTGCTTTTGTTCATTCTTTGAGCCATAAGTGCTTCATCTCCTTAAATCTTGTATTCCTATTTTCCTAAGTACTTTTCCCTAACTTCAACTATTTTACCGCAAGTCATTTTCCCCTCAGGACAAGCTCCTTTAACGCAATTAGGACCGGCCTTTTTAAATAGAGTAGGACAAACCTTTTTAACTTCTTCAAGCATTTCATCTGCCATTGCTCTTATTTCCCATTGCGCTCTGTTACAGCATCTATGATGAAAGAAATTCAGTAAGCTTCTTGCATTCATAGTAAAAACAACTTTTGTCTCACAGGCATTTGGAAATACATATCTTGCATCTTCAATAGCCTTTTTCTCAGCGCTCTTTTCATCTATACCAGAGCTTATGTAATTATTTTTTAAAATTTCCACTAAAGAATCATAAGCCTCTTGGCTTTTTTCCATAGCAGCTATGTACACCTCTTTTGCCTTTTCGTCATTCTCTATGCTTGGAGGTATTATATACTCAAATTGATTTAGTTTTACGTACCTTTGGCTTTGTTGAGAGTATGACGCTATTCTATGTCTTACTAATTGATGACTTAAGCTTCTAGACACACCTTCTACTCCAAAAGTAAAAGATACATGCTCTATAGGCGATTCATGCCCTATAGATACAAGCATATTTAAAAACTTATCTGTACTTTCTTCATTCAGATTGTCCATAATAGAATCAATTCCAACTGAACTATAACAAAGTTTAGCTGCTGCTGCAATAACTTTCTCAGCCTCAGGGGTATATTGTATTAACTTAACTTTTAAACTCAAACCTTCCACTCCTCTTAATATTATTGCTTATATAAATGACATTAAACAAACATATCAATATTATCTTATTATTTTTGAACAGTATAAAGCTTTTTGTAGCTATACAAAGCTTACAAAAAACTATCAACTGTTGAATTTCACTATAAATTCTTAACTTTTTAAATTGTTATATTCTTATATTTTTATATAGTTAGATTTTTATGTTTTTAACTATTTAACTAGTTATATAGTTAAATAGTTAAGAACTTATAATTTTAAGGATTAATTATCTCTATACTTCTGTTTAAAACATAAAGCAACCTCTCTTTATCCCCTATAAGAAATAAATATCCAACTAATGCTTCAAACCCAGTGGCTGATCTATATTCAATAACATCTGCATTTTTAGGAACTGTTGCTGATTTAGCATTTCTTCCTCTTTTAAAAATATAAAATTCATCTTCACTAAGCTCTGCTTCCAAAACCTTCATAATTTCACTTTGTCCATGAGCTTTTACATATTGAATAGCTTTAACATGAATTTTATGTGCTGATAATTCCTTATTTTCAAGTAATATATAATTTCTTATGAAGACTTCATAAACTCCGTCTCCTACAAATGCTAATTGAAGTGGATTTAATCTTCTAGCCTCTTCTTTAGTTAATTTCTTAAAAAGTAAATCTTCTAACATGTAATCTCCTTAAAACTGCGCTTTCCTAAAGCTTATTATTTTTTTGTAGGGTCATATCCAATCGCTCTAAATATTTGATCAAAAAGATCATGAGCGACTGGTGCTGCTATTTCTCCGCCCATGTGTTCTATTCCTTCAGGTGTATCTATTGTGACTAGAAGGCTTATTTTAGGGTTATTATATGGAGCCCCTCCAATAAACGAAGCAACTACATCTTTTCCATATCCTTTTCCACCAATATTTGCTTTCTGAGCAGTTCCTGTTTTACCTGCCACTCCATAACCTTCAATGTAAGCAAGCTTACCAGAACCCTTAGATACGGTTTCTTCCAAGAATCCAGCAACTGTATTAGCAGTTTTTTGACTTATTACTTGTCTGCTATTCTTTTCTTCATAGGTAGCAACTACCTTTCTATTACCATCAGTATCAACTTGTGATAAATTCTTCATAAAGTGAGGAGTTGTATATACTCCATTGTTAAATACAGCATTTATTGCTCCTATAAGCTGTACCATTGATGCTGCATCAGTTTGACCAAAAGAAATTGTAGCTAAGTCTACATTACTCATAGTTGACGTAGATTTTACTATACCAGTTGCTTCTCCAGGGAAGTCTATACCAGTTTGTTTTCCAAAACCGAATTTTTCTATATAGCTATTCATTTTTTCTTTACCTAGCCTTTTACCTAACTCTATAAACCCTGGATTACAGGAATTTTTTAATAAGTCTACTAAATTCTCCGCTCCATGTCCTCCTTCTTTCCAGCAATTTATAGGGACTCCATCAACAATAACATATCCTTTATCATAAAACTTATCATCTCTATAGGTTAGATTTTCTTCTAGCGCTGCAGACATAGTTACCAGTTTAAAAGTTGATCCTGGTTCATACACATCATTTACAGCCTTATTCCTCCACAACTCAAAAAGAGCATTGTTATCAGTTATTCCTTTTTTAGGATCATTAGGATTAAAATCTGGCTTATTTACCATTGCCAATATTTCACCAGTTTTCGGATCAGTTACTAGTATATTTACGCCTTTAGCCTTGGTAGTTTCCATTGTTTTTTCTGCTATTTTCTCACAAATGTACTGAATTCTTGAGTCTATAGTTGTAGTTAAATCCTTACCATTTACAGGTTGAGTATATATTTGATTAGAATATGGTAAATCTCTAGATTTTCTATCAACCTGACTTATGCTAATTCCTGGCACCCCTGTGAGGTCCTTATTATAGTACTGCTCTAAGCCAAATAAGCCTTTACCATCTACATCTACTCCACCTAATACCTGAGCAAGAAAATTATTGTTAGGATAGTATCTATTAGTATCATTTTCTATAATCACAAAGTTATAGCTATTTTTATCTCTTAATTCTTTTATCTTATCTATTTGACCCTTTTCTATTTTTCTAGCAAGAGCCAATCCTCTTGGGTAAACCCCTTGATCATTTTTTTTCTCCATGAAATCTTCAACTTCTTTTTTATCTTTACCTAAAATATCTGCAAGCTTATCTGCTATATCCTTTACTATTTCTTGAGGCTTATCACCAGTTCTTCTGCTTTTATTATCAGCATAATTATGAACCTCAAATAAGTCCAAACTTAATTTATAAACATCCCCACTAACCGCAAGCTGCTGACCATTGGTATCTAGTATACTGCCTCTCTTAGGCATAATAGTCTGTTGATATGAAGACTGTGATTCTGCTTTAGCTACAAGAAAGTTTTTTCTGACAATCATCAAAAATCCCAACCTAAAAAATAATACAGCAAATATGAACGTTATAATTCCTATAACCACAAAGGACCTTTTAGTGTTATTAATAAATTTTCTTTGTTTCATAAAAAACCTCCTCAGCTTGTACATATATATCTTAACCTATATACTACTCATTCTTAATAAATTTTATTCTTATTCTATTTTAAATCATATTATAGAATTTTTATATAAAAATTTAAAGAGTAGCATAGGCTACTCTAATAAAATTAAAAATTTCTTCAAATTTATTTCCTAATTTGTCCATCTCCGTAAATCAAATACTTATAAGAAGTTAATTCTTTTAACCCCATAGGTCCTCTTGCATGAAGCTTTTGAGTTGAGATTCCTATTTCTGCACCAAAGCCAAACTCTCCTCCATCTGTAAATCTAGTAGAAGCATTTACATAAACTGCAGCTGCGTCCACTTCTTTTAAGAATCTTTGAGAATTTGTGTAGCTCTCAGTTATTATAGCTTCTGAATGCTTAGTTCCATACTTATATATATGCTCTAATGCATCATCAATATCGCTAACAACCTTCACTGCCAATATTAGATCAAGATATTCAGTAGCCCAATCTTCTTCTGTAGCCTCTTCACATTCAATAAGCGCTCTAGTTTCTTCGCAGCCTCTTAATTGAACCTTTTTTCCCTCAAGCTCTTTTTTAAGTTCTCCGAGTATATTCTCTGCAATATTTTTGTGAATTAATATAGTTTCTATAGCATTACATACTCCTGGTCTGTGAGTTTTAGCATTAACTATAATTTCAATAGCCTTCTTAACATCTGCACTTTCATCTACAAATACATGGCAATTGCCAACTCCAGTTTCTATTACAGGAACTGTGGCATTTTCAACAACCTTTCTTATTAGGTTAGCACCACCTCTAGGGATAAGAACATCAATACACTGATTGAACTTAAGCATTATATCGACTATTTCTCGATCAGTTATATCAACAAAGGTTACAGCTCCATTTGGAAGTCCACTTTCTGTTGCAGCCTTAGATATAATTTCCGAAATAACTATATTAGAATTTATTGCTTCAGAACCACCTCTAAGTATGCAGCTATTTCCACTCTTTATACATAACGCTGTTGCATCAATAGTAACATTAGGTCTAGCTTCGTATATTATGCCTACAACACCTAATGGAACTCTTATCTTAGAAATCTTAAGCTCATTATAAGTTTTAAACCCCTCAATCACTTCTCCTATAGGATCATTAAGTCCTGCTACTTGGTCCACAGCTGAAGCCATTGCTTCTATTCTTTTTTCATCCAGAAGCAATCTATCTAATATAGCTTTAGATAAACCTTTGTTTGTGCCATTCTCTATATCCTTGGCATTCTCCGATATTATGATATTTGTATTTTCTCTAATAGCTTTTGCTATATTTAAAAGAGCTTTATTCTTAACTTCTGTCGTAACATTAGCCATACGTCTTGAAGCTTCTTTTGCCAATAATCCTTTTTGCATCATATATGCTTTGTAATCCATGTTTGTTACCTCCCCAACTTTAAAATATAACCATATTATTTATATGAATGATTTCATCATAATGCTTATACCCTAGTATTTCTTCTATCTTTCTTGTTTCTACACCAATTACAGAACTTAGATCTTTTGAGTTATAGCTAGATATACCGTGTCCTATCCTATTTCCGTCAATACTTAGTATACTTACTACATCACCTTCATCGAATTTGCCCTCAATAGATACTATGCCTTTTGGCAAAAGACTTTTATGATTTCTTAGAGCCTTTTCAGCTCCTAGGTCAACTATTATACTGGCTTTTGGTGCTGCCTCGTATGCTAACCAATGTTGTCTTCCTTTCATAGGCTTAACTTTGCCTTGAAAATAGGTTCCAACATTTTCACCATTTACAGCTCTTATTATGCTATCATTTGATGCTCCATTGCATATTATCATTGAGACACCAGATGAGCAGCAAATCTTAGCTGCATGAAGTTTTGTTATCATTCCTCCTGTGCCAAGCTTTGACCCTGCACCACCTGCATAACCTTCAATTTCTTTCGTTATGGTCTCAACATAATCTATGATTTTAGCATCTTTATTCTCTTTTGGGTTACTGTCATATAGTCCCTCTATATCAGAAAGTATAATTAACAGATCTGCATCTACGAATGACGCCACCATAGCCGAAAGGCTATCATTATCACCAAATTTGATTTCATCTACCACAAGAGCATCATTTTCATTAACTATTGGTATAGCACCTATATCTAACAGGGTAAAGAAGGTGTTTCTTCCGTTTAGATACCTTTTTCTATCTCTGATATCTTCTCTAGTCATAAGAATTTGAGCCGAAACCTTATTATATTCTGAAAAAAGCTTCTGATACATGTGAATAAGAGTTACCTGCCCAACAGCAGCACATGCTTGCTTTTCTGGTATGGTTTTTGGTCTTTCCTTATACCCCAAAGCACTAGCCCCTGTACCAATAGCGCCAGAAGTAACTAATATGACTTCAAGACCTCTATTATGTAAGTCTGCTATTTGTCTAACTATATTCTCCATCTTAACTAAATTAAGATTTCCGTTTGCATAAGTAAGAGTTGAGGTGCCTACTTTTATTACTACCTTTTTTATGTTTTCTAGATTTCTCAACCTTGTTTCCCCCTTCATGACTTATTGCTTATTACTAAATTTCAAATACTTTCCTGTACAATAAAAAGACTCGTGGCAAAGAAACACCATTTATGCTCTTCAATGCCACAAGTCTAAAATATCCAAAACAGTCACTAAAAGATTAGATCTTTTTCCATCTTACTCCCTGAGGTGTGTCCTCAAGAACAATACCTCTGTCTTTTAGCTCATCTCTAATTTTATCTGCTAATGCCCAGTCTCTATCTTTTCTAGCTTGTTGTCTTTGTTCAACTAATTGTTCTATCTCATCTTCTAATGAAACCTTAGTTGATTTCTGCAGAATTCCTAAAGGTTCTCCAAGTTCTCTTATAAGCTTTAACGCTTCAACTATAGATTCCTTAGAAGAATTTATTGATATATTAGTATTAATATCCTTTATTAAATCAAAGATAGCTGTGATAGCATCTGCAGTATTAAAATCATCATCCATTCTCTCTATATACTTTTCTTTATGTTTACTTAGAGAATTTAAATAACTTCTTTCTTCATCTGTAGCAACTTCCACCTTAACTTCTTCAAGTAAGTTTTCTAAATTTGCTATAGCATTGTAGATTCTCTCAACTGATGCCTTTGCAGATTCTAATAACTCCTCATTAAAATTAAGTTGTTGTCTATAATGAGCTGATAACATTAAAAATCTTATTACATCAGCCTCATAATTGCTCAATATCTCTCTTGCTGTAAAAAAGTTATTTAATGATTTAGACATTTTTTGATTGTTTATATTAAGGAAAGCACTATGCATCCAATAGTTTGCAAATGGTTTTCCTGTAAGAGCTTCACTTTGAGCTATTTCATTTTCATGGTGTGGGAATACTAAATCTGATCCACCTGCGTGAATATCTATTGTTTCACCAAGTATATCCTTTGCCATGCAAGAACATTCTATATGCCACCCCGGTCTTCCTAATCCCCACGGACTTTCCCATCCTGGTTCACCTGGTTTTTGAGCTTTCCATATAGCAAAATCCATAGGATCTTGTTTTCTTTCATCAACATTTATTCTTGCTCCAGCTTGTAGATCTTCTATATTCTGACCTGATAGCTTTCCATAGTGAGTAAACTTTTTAGTAGAGAAGTAAACATCCCCATTAATCTCATATGCATACCCTTTATCAACAAGCTCTTTTACGAAACTTACAATCTCATCAATGTATTCAGTTGCTCTAGGGTTAACTGTAGCTCTCTCTATATTAAGAGAGTCTGCATCTTGATAGTATTCATCTATATATCTATCACCTAGTTCCTTAACTGTTGTTCCTTCTTCATTGGCTTTATTGATCATCTTATCATCAATATCTGTAAAGTTTTGTACGAACTTAACCTCAAAGCCTCTATATTCAAAATATCTTCTTATAGTATCAAATACTATAAAGGTTCTTCCGTTTCCTATATGAAAAAAATTATATACTGTTGGTCCACAAACATACATCCTCACCTTATTTTGTTCAATGGGGATAAATTCTTCTTTTTTATTTGTTAGAGTATTATATATTTTCATCATAAACAACCCTCCCTTTGTGAATTAATTTTATATATTTATTATATTCTTATATATACAAACCAGATTCATCAAACTGTTTTTTTACTGTATTATATACATCATCTATATTTATTACATCAATATCTTGAGAATTTCTAAGCTTAAATTCTACTTGATTCTCAGTAATCTTTTTACCTACTGTTATTCTCATTGGTATTCCCATAAGATCAGCATCCTTAAACTTAACCCCAGCTCTTTCATTTCTATCGTCTAGGATTACGTCAACGCCTCTCTTTTTAAGAGATTCATAAAGTTCGGTAGCTACCTTCACTTGAGCTTCATCCTTTATATTAACAATCACTAATGCTACTTGATATGGTGATACAGAAAGTGGCCAAACTATACCATTTTCATCATGGTGTTGCTCTATTATAGATGCCATTGTTCTTGTTATTCCTATTCCATAACATCCCATTATAAATGGCTTTTGTTCTCCATTTTCATCTATAAAGTTTGCATTCATAGAAACTGAATATTTCGTTCCAAGTTTAAATATATGGCCTACTTCAGTTCCTCTAGATATAGTAATTGCTCCTCCACAGTGTGGACATTTTTCGCCTTCAGTTATGTTTCTAAAGTCTCCAACAGTTCCTTCAAAGTCTCTTCCATAGTTTACATTCTCTATATGGTAGCCAGTTTCGTTAGCTCCAACTATGAAGTTATACATCTTTTCAACTTCAGTATCAACAAATAAAGCTTCAACCTTTATGCCTATTGGTCCAGCAAATCCAACTTGTGCTCCAGTTGCTTTTGCAACTGCTTCATTATCTGCCATTTCTAAATTAGTAACACCACCTAAAGCATTTGCAACCTTTGTTTCATTTACTTCTCTATCTCCTCTTACCATAACTGCAACAATCTTACCATCTGCATTGTATATAAGAGTTTTAGCAAACTTCTTTTCTGTAGTATTAAAGAATTTTATAAGTTCTTCTATTGTTCTAGTGTTTGGAGTTTCTATTTTATTAAGTTCCTTTAGTTCTTCAGCTTCTGCTACTTCAGGAGTTGGTGCTGCTTTTTCAATATTAGCTGCATAATCACAAGAACTGCAGAATACAATATCATCCTCACCAACTTCAGATTTAACCATAAATTCTGCTGAGTTTGATCCTCCAATAGCACCTGAGTCAGCTTCAACACACTTTGCATCTAATCCACATCTATTAAATATGTTCACATAAGCCTTATTCATCTTATTGTAAGATATATCAAGTCCTGCTTCATCTTTATCAAAACTGTAAGCATCTTTCATTATGAACTCTCTGGATCTCATTACCCCAAACCTTGGTCTTCTTTCATCTCTATACTTAGTTTGTATTTGATAAAGATTTACTGGTAATTGCTTATACGATTTTATTTCATTTCTAGCTATATCTGTAAATACTTCTTCATGAGTTGGCCCAAGACAAAAATCTCTTTCATTTCTATCTTTAAGTCTAAACATCTCTGCGCCGTAAGCATCCCATCTTCCTGATTCTTTCCATAATTCAGCTGGAATCATAGCTGAAGCCAAAAACTCTTGTGCTCCTGCATTATCCATTTCTTCTCTAACAACATCTTCTATTTTTTTTAGTACTTTAAGTCCAAGTGGCATATAATTGTAAATACCTGATGCCATCTTTCTCATCATACCTGCTCTTAGCATAAGCTTATGGCTATCTATTTCAGCTTCTGCAGGTACTTCTCTTAGTGTAGAAACTAACATGTTTGACATTTTCATTTGCGTATCCTCCTCTATCTTTAAAGCAATTATAAAATTACATACTTTCAATTTGAATAAAAATGGTTAACTCAATTTTCATTTGCGTTTTTTACGTATCTCATTTTAAAAACAAATAAAAAAAGTCCACCCTATGCTTAGGGCGAACTTATATCGCGGTACCACCTAAATTTGTACTCAACTAATAATAACGGTATTAGACCGATAGTTTTTACCTACAACTCAGAAGCAGGTTCAAAGCAGTCGAAAATCTTTCAGCCAAGGATTCTCTCTCTGTAAGGTAGCTCTTACTATTCTTCTTCAATGCTTTTCAATATTAAATTTGATTAATTTATTATAACTTTTTAAAAAAAGCATGTCAATATATGAAATTTTTCTTTAACTTCTTCTAGTATATTTCTTATATTCACTAAAAACTTACGCTTCTTTTACAAAATTTTCCGCTAAAATCAAATCTTCTGGAGTAGTTATCTTTATATTCTTATAGTCACCTTCATATAAAAACACTTTGCTATGAAACATTTCAAACGCCATAGTATCATCAGTTACTGATATATTATTGTTTTTTATTTTTTCATGGCATTGTCTTATCTCATCATATCTAAAACATTGTGGTGTTTGTACTGCAAATAATGTACTTCTATTGGGTGTTGATAAAGAAAATCCGTCATCACCCTTAATCTTAATGGTATCTTTAGGCGTAACTCCTGGAGCTGCTGCCCCAAACTCTTTAGCATATGTTATACCACTTTCAATTATATCTCTAGTAACAAATGGTCTAGCAGCATCATGAATTAATACTATATCACAATCTTGTATTGATTTTAATCCATTATATACGGAATCCTGTCTTTCTGCTCCTGCTTCAATAATCTTTTTTACAGGCAGATTAAACTTTTCAATTATTTCGCTCTTGCAATATTGTATTTCATCTTTCTGAGTGACCAATACTACTTCATCTATAGAGCTGCACTCTACAAAGGCTTTAATTGCATAATATAATATTGGTTTTCCTCCAATATTTATATATTGCTTAGCTATATCAGCACCCATCCTCTTGCCCTTGCCGCCAGCCACAATAATTGCACAAGCTTTTGACATAATAATAACCCCTTTAAACTACTTCTTTCTGTTTCGCAAATATCATTCTTCCTGCAGCAGTTTGGAGTACTGAAGTAACTGTAACATCAATATTTTCTCCAATAAACTTTCTTCCACCTTCAACAACTATCATTGTACCATCGTCAAGATATGCAACCCCTTGACCTGATTCTTTACCATCTTTAACAATTGTTATGGTCATGTCTTCGCCTGGAAGTACTACTGGCTTTATAGCATTAGCCAATTCATTTATATTAAGAACAGGTACACCTTGAAATTCCGCTACTTTATTTAAGTTATAGTCATTAGTTACAACTTTTCCACTTAAAGTTTGAGCTAACTTTAAAAGCTTAGAATCCACTTCCTGAATATCTGGAAAATCGCCTTCCCAAATCTGAACCTCTATGCTTAGCTCTTTTTGAATCTTATTAAGTATATCTAGTCCTCTTCTTCCTCTATTTCTTTTTAAGGAATCTGATGAATCTGATATATGTCTTAATTCATCAAGAACAAAGCTTGGAATAACTAACGGTCCTTCAACAAATGCCGTTTGGCATATATCAAATATTCTTCCATCAATTATAACAGACGTATCTAAAACTTTTGGATATGCTTTATTTCCGTGTTTATTCTTTTTATCTTTGCTCGAACTTCTTTTTAATCCATCAAATAAAGCGATTATATCATCTTTTCTTTTAACAGAAATATCTACTCCAATTACCAACGCAACAAGGTTAACTACAATGAACACTACCTGAGCTAATATTTCATGTATCTTATTTAATACTCCATTAAGTGGTAGCATAAATAATGATGCTATTATTAGTGATATTATCGCACCTAATGCACCAAATAATATTTCACTGGCAGTGAGTTTCTGCATACTGCTTTCTATAGCATCTATTAACTTTGATATACCTCGATACAAAAGTGGAGAAACAATAAAAAGTATAAGTCCGAAAATAATAATAAATAAAGAATAAAAAATTAAAGCTACTACTGGCATTTTTATAGAGGAAAAATTATTTGCTATATAATTTGTTTTTATAAGCCCATCCGCTATAAAATAACCAACTACTAATCCAATTATAGTAAAAGTAAGTCTAAAAAGTTTTTTTACCAATATTTTTCACCTCCTATTATCTAAGTATTTCCATTATATTGAAATACATTCTTGAAAACAACAATTTTTATAAAATCCTTTAAACAATTATAACATATAGTTTCTAAAAAACATAATGAATAGATTTGAACTTTCTATAAATTACTATTTAAATACCCCCTATAAAAAAAAATAGCAATGATTTAATATAATATCTAAGGATGATCACATCTTACTTCATTGACAAAATTATCTGAAAATACTTATAATTAAATTAAATATCAAACAAATTTATCAAAAGGAGTGATACCGATGAAAGACGTTATATTCGATGATTTTCAAAATGCTGTGCAGGAATCACTACTAAGACACAAGAGTATTCTTGATATTTTATCTAAATTTCAAGAGTCTAATGCTAGGGTGAATAGAGCTGTAGCTAAAGCTGTAACAAATTGTGGTTGCGTAAAAATTTCTGCTGATAAACAATGTCTTCCGGAAGAGGACGATTCTATAGATGTCTTAGATAAATGTTTAAAAAGTCATCTTGAAGGAGAACTATGCGAAGGCTGCAGAGAAATTATTGAAAGAGAGATTGGTAATAATATCTTCTATCTTACTTCGCTTTGCAACTCCTTAGATTTAAACCTTTACGATATATTGATAAAGGAATATGATCGAATAAATACATTGGGAAAATTTACGTTTAGATGACGCTTTATTAATTATTACCTAAATATTGCATTTTAATAACAACCATTTGTAAATTTTTTAATATTTCATCAACTTTAAACGTATTCATTTACATGGAACTTATAATACTTGATCATAATCATAGATAAAATGCCTTGTAAGCTTTTTTACCACGTATATATAGTATCCAAATAATCATACTTTTAGTATTAACTTTACAAAACTTTTATGTAATTTTGTAAGATTTATTCTAATAAGATGTAAATTAGATAAATATATATGATTTTATCTTTCTTAACAATGTGTTAAGTTTTAAAAGCTTTTAATTAGTGAAACGTATAAAATCTAACAAAACAAATAAAAAGTTAGCAGGATTATAACCTGCTAACTTTTTTATAATTGTTTATTTAATGAGACTTGTTCCTTTATTCTTCTTAGCCCATTTCTTATTGCTCTCGCTCTTGCTTCTCCAATACCTTCAACTTGATCTAAATCATCTGTTGTAGCATCTAGAATTGCTGTCAATTCTTTAAAATGTTTTATAAGATTTTCTATAACAGTTGCAGGAATTCTTGGCACTTTGTTTAGAATCCTATAACCTCTTGGAGAAATTAATGTATCTATCATTGGAACTGATACATATCCTAGAAGCTTACCTATCATATCTAAATCAAGTAATTCTTCTTGGCTAAGCTTCTGCATATCTTTATATATCTCATTATGGTCCATATTAATCTTGCAATAATCTCTTATTAAAAGTATTCCGTCCTGCTCTATATTCTTTATTAGCTCGTTTAGCTGCATGGAAATCAGTCTGCCTTCATTTCCAAGTTCAACTATATATCTCTCTATCTCTCCTACTATTCTCATTACCATTTCTGTCCTTTGAATAGCAGTAACTACATCAAATAAAGTCACCAAATCCTGGAACTCTAATAAATTCAGATTATTAATAACTCTATCTAGAACTGCCACATACTTTTCAAGTGTCTGTACAGCCTGATTAGCCCTTGCTAATATAACACTGCTTTCTCTCAATACATATTTTAGCTCACCTTTATATATAGTTATTATATTTCTTCTCTGAGAGATAGCAACTGCTATCATTCCTGTTTGTTTAGCTACTCTTTGAGCAGTTCTGTGCCTTGTGCCTGTTTCAAAAGTCTGTATAGATGACTCTGGTACTAATTGAGCATTTGCACAAATAATCTTTTTTAGATCTGAACTTATTACAATTGCCCCATCCATTTTTGCTAGCTCGTAAATATATGACGGTGAATAATCAGAATTTATAGTAAATCCACCATCAACGATCCTCATGACCTCTTCAGTATTACTTAGTACTATAAGCCCTCCAGTTTTAGCCCTTAATATATTTTCAAGACCTTCTCTAAGCTGCGTTCCTGGACCAACTATTTTTAAAATGTTTTTAATTTCTTTATCATTTTCTATTCTCATATATCTTTCACCGACCTATCAGAAAATCTTGCTTACTGCTTCCTTTAAAGTTCTGACACCAATTACATTTAGTCCTTCCTTGTTAAGCTTATCTAAGTTTCTATATGGAACTACTACATTAGTAAACCCCATCTTTTGTGCTTCATTTACTAATCTATCACAATTGTTTACCGGTCTTATCTCTCCAGTAAGTCCTACTTCACCAATAATCATAACTTTTTCTAACGCCCCTGCATTTGCTTTAGATGACGATATAAGTGCTAACGCGATACCTAAGTCTGCAGTGGTACCCTCTATATTAAGTCCACCTACTACATTTAAATAAACATCGCTATTATAAAATGGTATTCTTATCTTTTTTTCAAGAACAGCTAAAATTAAGCTAAGTCTTTGATGATCTATACCTACTCCCGTACGCCTTGGCATGACAGCTTTAGTCTCTGTAACTAACGCTTGTATTTCTACAAGTATTGGTCTTGTACCCTCCATAAGTCCTACAACCATAGACCCTTCTTGATTGTAATTAGTGTCTTCTAAGAACATTCTTGATGGATCATAAATCTGAATAAGACCTTCTTGGCTCATTTCAAATACTCCAATTTCACTAGTTGTTCCAAATCTATTTTTCATCGTTCTAAGTATTCTAAATTCTTCTGTTCTTTCTCCTTCAAAAGAAAGCACTGTATCAACCATATGCTCTAGCACTCTAGGACCTGCTAATTCACCTTGTTTAGTCACATGAGCTACTATAAATAAAGGTATATTGTTACTTTTCCCCATCCTCATTATTACATTAGAGCATTCTCTAACTTGAGACACACTTCCTGGTGCAGAAGTAACCCCTTCTTTATATATGGTTTGAATAGAGTCAATTATTACAAAAACAGGTTTTATATCTTCTATATAACTTTCTATTACATCAAGGCTAGTTTCTGATACTATATATAATTCTTCAGCCTCAACTCCCAACCTATCTCCTCTTATCTTAATCTGCTCTTCTGATTCTTCACCAGAAACGTAAAGAACCTTTCCGTATTTTTTTGATATGTTATTAGCCGTTTGTAAAAGCAGCGTGGATTTTCCTATACCAGGATCCCCAGATATTAAGGTAAGAGATCCCCTTACAAGGCCACCACCTAAAACTCTATTGAGTTCAATAATTCCTGTATCATATCTTTCTTTTTCTCCAGATTTAATATCTTTTATTTGCTTAGGAGAACTAGTTTGTCTTGATGGAAATAAAGCTTTTTGTGGCTTAGTTTCCTTTACTTCTTCTAGCATAGAATTCCATGAATTACATTCTGGGCACTTTCCTAACCACTTTGGTGATTCATAACCACATTGCTGACAAACATATAGAGTTTTAATTTTAGCCATTATATCCACCTACTACTTTATCTTTTCCTGTTATATATTAATATTCTTTCATTTTAATAAAAATATAACCATATTTTATCATAATAAAATTTATATTTTAAATTTTTTAGTTAAAATAATATAAAATCCTGAATAAACTTTCTATATTAATATGCATTATTGGGTTAACATTAAACATTATATAATAGTATCATGCTTATATTAAAGTATATCATATAAATAAATTATATTTTTAATATAGCCATAAGATTTTAGCAAAATAAATGAATTACGCAAGCAATCCTATCTTAAAAACTTTATAGTTTCATAAACAATAAAAAAATGCCACAAATATGTGACATTTTCAATATATATTATGCTTCTTTTATAAACTTAGCTGCAGCTTCATCAATAACAACAACTACATTCCCGTGCATTTGTAGCATTGAAGCTGGTGCTTTTGTGCTTATCTTTCCACTTACTAATTGCGCAACTGCTTCAGCCTTATTTTCTCCACTAGCTAAAAGAAGTATTTTTTTCGATTTCATTATTCCGCCAATACCCATAGTTATAGCTTTCTTTGGCACCTCATCTATTGAATCAAAGAATCTTGCATTAGCTTCTATAGTGCTTTCAGCTAATTCAGTTTGATGTGTACCTTGGTATAAATACTCAGCTGGTTCATTAAAGCCTATATGACCATTGCCACCTATTCCAAGCAGTTGAAGATCAACTCCTCCAAGTTCCGATATTCTTTCATCATACTCTCTGCATGATGCATCTATATCTTCTGCTAATCCATTAGGAACAAAAGTTTTACTTTTATCTATATTAACATGATTGAATAGATTGTCATCCATAAAATATCTATAGCTTTGCTCATGTTCTCCACTTAGTCCTACGTACTCATCAAGATTTACACTAGTTACTTTAGAGAAGTCTGCTTTTCCTTCTTTATTTAACTTGATAAGCTCCTTATACATTCCAGCTGGAGTTCCTCCAGTAGCAAGCCCTAAAACCGCATCTGGTTTGTTATTTATAAAATCAGCAATTTCTCGAGCTGCAATTTCACTCATTTCATCATAATTTTTAGCAATTATTATTTTCATCTAAATTTCCCCTCCCGTGTTGAAATATCTACTTCTAATAAATACTTATCTGATCTGTAGGTAGATTCCTCTACAAAAAGAATCTTTCCATTGTTTGTTATAGTTTTAGAGTATATATTGATCAAAGGAACGTCTCTGTCTACATTAAATAGTTTTTTATAATAGTCATCCATTATTATTGCTTTTATTGAAGATTGAGAATAATCTATTTTGTAACCAAAGCCTTCTAACATCTCAAAAAGTGAGCCTTCTAATAACTTTTCATCTATATATCCACAGTAATCACATGGTATATATACTATTTCATTTGCTATGGTTTCCCCATCTACAATTCTCATTCTATCTATTCTATACAGCTTATCAAAAGAAAATACATCATGCATATCTTCAGGTGTATCTATAATCTCTAGTCCCAAAACCTTAGTTTCTAGCTTCCCACCAAGCTTCTTAATTATATTAGAGAAGCTCATCATATCTTTTTGCTTTACTTTGGGTTCACATACAAAGGTTCCTTTTCCTTTTTCTCTAATCAGTATTCCTTCTTGAACTAATTCGCCAAGAGCCTGTCTTATTGTCATTCTACTTACTCCATAGCTCTCCGAAAGCTCTCTCTCACTATCTATACACTGACCAACCTTCCATACTCCTTGAGATATTTTTCTCTTTATATCTTCCTTTAATTGATAATAAACTGGTATAGGACTATTCTTATCTATCATTTTCGTTCCTCCTGATTTAATTATATTATAAATTTCTCTACTTGTCTAGACCACTATACTACTATACTTTATTTGTTTATAGTTTTATCTATTTCCTTATAAATAAGATCCATTAATAAAACATTATCATTTTAAATATATTATAGGGGTAAAACTCTACTCATCAGCATTAATTTACTCGCTGGCTTAATTAATCTCAATTTAATCTTCACATTCTTTTACAAGCATTAAAATATGAACCATCAAGATTTATTTCAAAACTTATTATAGCATTTTAAACTATAGGGTTCCATTGGAAAAACCTAAGTTATGCATGTTCAGAAATCTTAGCTCCTGAGGATTTTCGTGGCATGCATAGCTTAAAAGTTGAAATTAGAACTTCATAGTTTCATTAAGGATTTAAAATAATATTTCAAATCCAATCAAAATATATTTTTTACATTCTACAGAGTATTCCATCCAAGTTAATAAGAAATTTTTTATTAACTAATTTTTATAGGTATATAATTTTTATATTGTCAAAATATATTATTATAAAAATGTTGTTTTATTCATTGTAAATGTATCATATAGCATAAGTATGTAAGTTTAAGATTTTAAAACATTGCAAGCCTATAATTTCAACTATTACTGCACACGTAGTAAAACTAACCTAGATCTTTATTTTATAAAGAAATATAAGTTCCCCTTATGAATAAGAAAAAGATATTTATGATTAAATATTTTTAACCACTATTTGTAAGCACATCATAATAATAGTCATATACTATAAAAGATTCAATAACTTTTGTATTGAATAATATACCCTCATGAGGTATAATGAATGTAGATAATAATTATTTGTTAATAAGGAGTGAAATGTTATGGTAAAAGTATATACAACTAATTCATGCCCTTGGTGTGTTAAGGCAAAGAGCTACTTAAAAGCACAAGGAGTTAATTATGAGGAACTAAATGTTCAAGAAGATTTAACCGCTAGAGAAGAAATGGTTAATAAATCAAGACAAATGGGAGTTCCTGTATTAGATATAAACGGTACTGTAATAGTTGGATTTGATAAGCCTGCTATAGATCAAGCTTTAGGTCTTTAATTAAAATAAATGAAGGTATCTCAGTATTGAGATACCTTCATTTATTTTTGTCTAAATTTAATTTTTTACATGTTCGTGATTTCTTAAATGATTTATACAGTATTCATGATTTCCTTCACAAATTGAACAATATCTGAACTCCATTGTAGGGTCATCATTTTCAGTTATTCCGCAAATCTCGCACTTATGTCTCCATACTAACTTAATATTCTTAGTTTTATTTTTAAATTTTCTCTTGTTATTATAAGCATAACCGCCATGCTTCCCTCTACTTAATATATCCCTACCGAAAAATAATACGAAGTTAATTAAAGCTGCAACTATAGCTAACTTAGTATCTAGTTCTCCTCCTATAAATGACAAGGCTAAGAACGCTGCATCAAGCCAAGCTAGGTACTTTATCTTAACAGGAATTATAAAGAACAGTAGTATTTGATAATTCGGATACACATATGCAAATGCTAAAAATAATGAAAGTGTTAGGTACGTTCCTAATACTCCCCCTGATATAAAGCCAGCTATTATAGTGCCAATCACACCAACAAAGTAATAAACATTAAACTTAAAGCTTCCCCATTCATTTTCTAAGGACGAACCTATAATATAATAAAAATATAAAACAAATATTATAAATAGTGGAGAAGAACTCGGTGGTATAAAAATAAATGTTATAAGCCTCCACACCTCACCTTTTAGAATAAGACTTGGTATAAACGCAAGTTTATATGATAGACTTGTTTGAAATAAGCCATTGCCTCGAAATAAGTAATCAACTAAATATACAAATAGATTTGCTCCCACTATATACATCATTAAATTTCTTATTGCAAACCTACCAAACTTTCTTTCTAATTTATTTAACCATTGCACTGTATTCACTCCTTATATTAAATGTAAAATCAATCTTAAACTTTATATTCTAATTATATCCAAATAATTGCTACTTAACTAGATATAAAAGCCTGTTCTATTATTATATAGTAAAAATCCCTCTAAGAGGGATTTTTTATATACTAGTATTATTTATGCTGCTTATTTTATTGTTAATCACATCATCAAATCTTAGTTTTTATGAAATAACAACACTACTATAAGTACTTTCTCTTAGCTACAAAACTTAGAATTATCGTAATTAAATATATAGCTATTATTATAAATGCTAATATTGTTGTAGATAAAGTGGTATAAAAGTTTAAGCATCCAGTTAATATTAGAGCTACTCCAATTACTATGTTCTGAGTTCTCAAAAACTTTATTAAATCATTTGAAATTTTATCATACTTTTTAAAATTTGAGAAATTCTTAATTCTTTCATCTGAAGCTCTAACACCAGCACCACATACCATTGCACCAAATATAATTAAGAATACACTAAAAATTATATCTTCCAATTAATTCAACCCCTTTTATCTAATCGTTTTAAAATATCTACTAAATTATAGAATAAAAGACTTATAATATCAATTAATATTATTATATCTCAATTATAGCTAATTCATGTTAAATACTTCATCATAAATTTTTCTAGTAATATTTTATTTTTTAAGGAAACACTAATGTTGAAATTTAATTGAAGGCAGGTGTTTTTTATGAAAGCAAGAGATATAATGAGTAAATCCGTAGTAAGTTTATCTTCAAATGATACCATTGAAAGAGCTGCTACACTTATGAAGGAATATGATATAGGATCAGTTCCAGTATGTGATAGTGACAAGGTTATAGGAATTGTAACTGATAGAGATATAGCTTTAAGAGCAGTATCTTCTAGCTCTCATACTTCAAGCGACTCTGTTAAAAATATTATGACAACCAATCCAGTAACAGCTTCACCAGATATGAGCTTAGAAGACTTATCAAGAATAATGAGTCAACAACAAATAAGAAGAATTCCTATAGTTGAAAATCAAAGACTAGTAGGAGTAGTCTCACTTGGTGATCTAGCAACAGAACCTCAAGCTGATCAAAAAGCGGGTCATTCACTAAGTGATATATCTCAACCCGGTACTCAAAATTATTAATTAAAATATCTTTGATGATGAAATAACATAAAGGATTAAGCTTAAAGTATTTATTACTTTTTAGCTTGATCCTTTTTTCTTACAAAATTATACTTTATAAAAATTTTTGAATGCCTATATTTTATTACCTGTAAGTTTCCTCATATATGTTCATTATCTCGGATGTTTAAAAAATCACCAAATAATATTCTCTAGATATTGTAGTATACTTATTTTCATAACAATATTTAAGAATTTTTTAACTAATATATAATTTATTACATTTTTTGTTTGAGAGAAATTTAATTATCTCTACGTAGTTATATATGAAAGGACGGTGCAAAATGAAGATCACTAGTGAAAACTTTATACATCAGCTGATAAAGAAGAATCCTTCTGCATTAGATTATGTCATAGATAACTACTCTAATTTAATGTTTAAAGTAATAACTTCTGTTCTTGGAACAGATCATAGAGAAGACTGCATGGAGTGCTTAAATGATGTAATTTTAAAGGTATGGAACAATATTTCCTCTTATAAATCTGAGGAGTCAAAATTCACTTCTTGGTTAATTGCAGTAAGTAAATATAACGCAATAGATTACAAAAGAAAACTCATAAAAACTAAAGATCAATGTGATATTGATGATATCACTCTAATAAATGAAAAAAGCACTGAAGATATAATTTTAGATAATGAAAATAGAAATGAACTTTTAAATATTATAAACACATTAGAATATCCTGATAGAGAAATTTTTATAAGAAGATACCTTATTGGAGATAGCATAAACACAATATGTTCTTCTCTAAATCTTACTCGGTCTTCAGTAGATAATAGAATCTTCAGAGGAAAGAAAAAATTAAAGGAACAATTAACTAGCGGTTACGGAGGTTTTGTCAATGAATGATAATATATATGAATTATTAAATTCATCTTCTTTTAATGAAGAAGAGTTTGACAATATAGAAACAGACTTAACAGACCTAGAAGTTAAACAATTAAAAAATAACTTCAGAAAAAACATTAAAGTTTCCAAGAAGAAAAGGTTTATATATATTGCAGCTTCACTAGCCATTTTTATAACAGTTGGAACCTTTACGGTTAAACCTGCTTTTGCACAATCTTTTATTGAAAGTATACCGGTAATAGATTCCTTATACGAAAAATTAGGTTACTATAAAGAGTTTAAGGATTTTTCTAGTTATGTCGGTTTAAGCCAAGAGAAGAACGGCTATAAATTCACCATAGATAAACTAATGGCTGATGATGAAAATGTCATGGTTGCTATGAGGATTTATAAACCTGGATTGAACATTGAAAAGAATAAGGACGGTAAGAACATAAATGATTTTATGATAACTCCATATCTACCAAGTTCATTTGGATTGTTTATAACTGCTGATAATCATTCAAAGATTATTGATGATAACACCCTCTTAGTAGTTACTACCTTTAAAACAGATCCTTCAAAAAAGCCACCAAAAAGATTTGATCTCTCTATAGAAATTCATAATATTCCAGCTAATGACGTAAGCGTCAAATTTAGCTTACCGGTTTCAAGAGAGAAAATTATTGATCAAACTATAGCAAAGAATAGCATAGGCACCATTAGTTTGACTGACTCCTGCAAAATCAAGATAGATAGGTTTAAAACCAGTCCCTTAGGAACATCAATAAAGTTCACTCTCCCTTCAAACGCAAAGGATTTTGAAAACTTTTCATTTTATCTTTATGATGATAAAGGCAGGATATACGAAACTAAATCTTGTAGATCTCAAGATGAAAAAAACTTTATATGCGATTTTACCAATGTAGAAAAAGATGCAAAAAAAGTCTATATAATGGCTTATAAAACAAATTTATTAGACACTCTAAACGATAAAGAAAAAATGGTTAAATACTCAGAAGAAATGCTTATAGCTTATAATTTAAAAACGCTTAAAAACTTCAAATTTGATGGTATAGGAAGCATCAATGTTACGAATATAAAAAAAGAGTCTAACAATATAAAGTTTTATTTAGAAATTAATGATCCTAAAAACTTATTAAAGCATCAGTTTCCAATCTGGTTGCAAAATAAAGACCTAAATAATACATTTTCTTTGGATGATTTTAGTTTCTATAAAAATTTAGATTCGTCTAATAAAAATGATTATATTGCTGAATTTAAAAATATGGATTCAAATGAAGAATATCTTTATAGTGTTAACACCTCACCTTATAAAATAATTGCACAGGGAGAACCCCTAGAAGTAACCCTTAAATAAACAAAATAACCACTGAGACTGTCTCGTCTCAGTGGTTATTTCTCTATTTTACAGAACTAATCTTATCTAAAGGCCACACTCTTAGCCTTGCTTTTCCTTCAACCTGCTTTTTATCTATAAGACCAAAAGATCTACTATCTATGCTTACTTCTCTGTTATCCCCTAAAACAAACAGTTTACCCTCAGATACTTTTAGTGGAAAGTTAACCCCTTGTTTTACAGTTGTGCCTTGAGTATAAGTTTCATTAAGTTTTTCTCCATTTACATATACATAACCATCTCTTAAATCTATCTCATCACCAGGAAGCCCTATAACTCTTTTTACTAGTCTAGTATTCTCTTGCTTTCTTTGAATAACATCATCTAAAAATATTTTAAAGTCTGAAAAAGAATTATCCCTGCTCCTATTTTCTAGAAATATGACTACATCTCCTCTTTGAGGTTCAGTGAAATCATAGCTCACTTTATCTACAAGTAACTCCTGACCATCATGTAGAGTATTCTCCATTGATCTCTGTTGTACTTGAACCATAGCAAAAACTTTTGTATCAAGTATTGTCACTAAAATTAACGCTCCAGCAATTGTGTAAACCCAACTCATAACTTCTTTAAATATCTTCTTTTTTTCTAACATATTTCCTCCTATAAGCATATTAATATTATAAACTTTGAGACTAAAATGGTAATTACCTACTTACGTTATTAGTATCCAAATTAAATCTTATCTAAATTCTGTACTCACACTTCTTTACTGGTAAAACTAGTAGGTTACATTAAAACTCTATATTTAAAATAAAGATACTACTCTCAACTGATGTCTACGTTACAAAACTTATCTATGTCTCTTTTTATAATTTCAAAAGATCCTCTCCAGAACTCTTCATTATGCAAATCAATTTCTACATGCTTAGCTACATCATAAATATTTGCCTGGCCTGTAAGCTTAAGCACTTCATTATATTTTTCTATAAAATCATTTCCTTGTTGCAAGTATATCTTATATAGCCCTTTTGAAAATAATAGACCAAAAGCATATGGAAAGTTATAAAAGTTTCTTTCAACATAATAATAATGTGGTTTATGCACCCATGCATAGTAATCGAAGGTTTCCTCAATTATTGCATCTCCATAAGCTTCTTTTTGAGCCCATACCATTATATCTTTTATTTCATCTACAGATAATTCTCCATCTTTTCTTCTATGAAATACTTCCTTCTCAAATAAGAATCTTGCATATATATCTACTATTACACTTGCACAATTTTCTAGTTCTGCTCCCAGTATCACCAATGCCTCATCTTTATCTGCTGTTTTCAGAGCAGCATTTCTTACAATACTTTCAGCAAATATTGATGCTGTCTCAGCCAGAGGCATAGGATAAGATGAGTTTAATATACTTTCTTTCTGAAGTATACTTCCATGATAAGCATGGCCAAGTTCATGAGCTATAGTGCATACATTTTTAAAATTTCCATCATAGCTGCATAGCACTCTACTTTCCTTTATGAAATGAAGGTTATGACAGAAAGCTCCCCCTCTTTTTCCCTCTCTCACTTCTGCATCTATCCATCTACTTTCGAAAGCCTTTAAAGCTAAATCTCCCATTTCAGGCGAGAATGACGAGAAATGTTTTACTATAAAATCTCTGGCTTCTTCATAGCTAAAGTTCATATCTCTACTTCCTACTGGAGCCATTATATCATAATAAGGCAACTTATCTTCATATCCTAATATCTCTGCTTTTTTTAAGAAATATCTTTTGAAATACCCTAAGCCTTCTTTCATAACTTTAAGCATAACATTTAAAGTTTCTTCATCCATTCTAGAATTATCAAGAGTCATATTTAAAGGTGAAGAATATCCTTTTAATTCACAAATAGTTAATACCTCTCCCTTTATCCCATTCAATGCAGCAGCTACACCTTCTGCAATAGAATCGTTACTAATGCGCTCTGCAAAAAATGCCTTTTCTCTTAATACATTATCCTTTGAAAACTGCATATTTTTAATCTTGGTTATAGGTAACTTTTCTACTCTTCCTTCTATATCAATCTGAACTTTATGATTTGAGGTTAATTGATTTTTTAATTTTAACCAAGCACTAGAGCCTGTAAGCCTCATCTTTGATATTGCCACTTCTTCTTTCTCACTTAAAATATATTTACTTTTTGAAACTATTTCTTTTAGGTAAAATATATGTTTTTTTAATATCTCAGAAGAACTAAGTATTTCATCTAAATTTTTTATATCACTTATCCATTTTGAAAATTTGACTTCAGCTTCAGTGATTTTAGTGTCTTTTTTTTCAATTAAAGTAATATACTTTTTTGCCTTCTCATCTTTAGCATTAGCTGCAAAATTCAAACTTGCAAAGCTTCCTAATCTTCCTATAACATTTCTGTATTCAGTAAAAATACTTATATAAGCTTCTAACTTTTCTTTTAGATTATCAGTATTTGAAAGATTCTTATCACACCAATTTGTAAATTCATCTATTATATCATCTAATAACTTCATGTCATTTTTAAAATCTTCTCCATCAAATGAAGAGTATAATTCTTTTAGACTCCATCTCATCTTTTCGCTATCATCAATCATCTCATAAATTGGCACCTATACAATGCTTATTAACAGCATAAATTATAGATACCAAACTCACCTCTTCTCATAATAAATTAACTATATATTTAATATTATTTACATACTTTAAAATTCCTTCTAAATTTTATTAATTTACTGGGTATATTTTGTAAATTTATTACTAACTACTATAAATTGACGCTACACCCATAGCTAATAAATATAACTTTCTATTACATCAAACTTATAATATGCGAAAATTCAGTACTTATTCCTTTTAGCTTATTTTAAGTTTATGAATGAAAAAATCTAGGCTTCAATTACAAACCTAGATTTCTATATAAAGTAAAAATCTAAATAATATTTTTAATTTGCACCTCTTAATTATGCTTGTTGAACCATGCCTTTCTTAACAAAGGCCATCTTCTCCCACTTTCTTGTTCTCCATCTCCAAAGCATTAGAACTCCTCTGAACCATTCATCACAAGCAAAAGCTATCCACATTCCTGCAAGCCCCAAACCTAATTTTATGCCAAGCAAATATGATAAGGTTACGCTTACTCCCCACATTGAAAATATACCCATATAAACAGGGAACTTAACATCTCCAGAAGCTCTTAAAGAATTGATTACTACTAAATTAAAGGAACGTCCTGGTTCTAAAAATGCGTCTATTATCAGAATCACTCCACCCACCGCTAATATGTTTGGATTAGAAGTAAATATACATAAGGCTTGATTTCTAAGTAAAGCGAATATAATTCCTATTCCAAAGGATATCTTTAAAGCAAGTTTTAAGCTATGGATACAGGTCTTATAAGCTTTATCATTTTCCTCAGCACCAACTAAATGCCCTATAAGTATTTCAGTACCTTGGCCTATAGCTATTGAAAACAAATATGCAAACATTACGATATTTTGTACATATGCTTTCGTAGTTAGAGCCTCATTTCCTAAGAAGTTGATAAAATATGTTATAACAAGCTGAGATACATTATATGAAAGCTGTTCTCCTGCAGTAGGAACCCCTATCTTCAAAAGATCTTTTACTATCTTTGTAGGAAATGGTTTTAAGTTTTTTATGCTAAACCCTCTCTCAACATTTCTGAATACAACAAAAATCATTACAATAAGTCCAAGTAACTTACTAATATTTGTGGATATTGCAACTCCAGATACTCCTAATACAGGCACTCCAAAAGCACCAAATATAAATACATAATCTAGTACAACATGGAGTACATTCATGCCTATAGTAACATACATTGATATTTTAGTAAGCCCATGACTTCTAACTATAGCTGTACAAGTCATCATCACAGCTTGCATAAATAAAAATCCACCTACTATCTGTAGATATTGTACTGCAAATTTCATAAGCTCTGGTCTTATCCCCATAGCACCCAATATGCCATGAGCCGCAAAATACATGATTCCGCTAAGTAAAAGTCCAAATAATAGATTAATAATTAATGATACGGTGGCTACCTTTGAAGCCATTTTTTTATTGCCAGCGCCTAAGTTTTGAGCAATAAGTACTGAGGTACCTGTAGATAATATTCCAAACATTATATTCATCATTGATATCAACTGATTAGATACTCCAACAGCCGCTACTGAATTATCAGAATACCTACTTAACATCAATGTGTCTACACTTCCGAGTAGCATAAATAGTAAGGTTTCTATAAAAATTGGCCAGGTTAGATTAAATACAGTTAGTTGTTTTTTCTCTTTCTTTTTATTCGTCAAAATACTCATCTCCGATTTAATATTTATATTATTATTTATCTTTACGGTTTCCACAAACCGAGGATCCAAGTTCAAAGCCGCTATTAATTAATATATCATTAGTAACCATATTCTGATTATATTTATTCTTTAATTTTAAAAGATATATATCGTGATGGATGTGCTCTGCAATTATTGATACCATTAATGAATTTTCTGTTATAGTTCCTAATATATCACCAGCTCGTGTTTCATTAGCTATAAGCGATTTTTTATTATCAACAATCATCATCCATCTTCTTCCGTCATAAAACATACTCTTACTTTCATGATGATAATATTCTATATCTAATTCACTTATATCTAGATCCTCAAAGGAGAAAACTATTACTCTGACATTCTTCTTAATTAATTGCCTTATTTCTTCTTCGAATAACTTTAACTCAAAAGTAGTGGCTATATATACTTCATTTTCAGTCTCTAATAATAATCTTTTAGTAGTATCTATAAAATTTGAATACCCTTTCATATTCCAGTATTGATCATCCAATTTAAATCTATCAATGTTACTTAAGGACTTTTCTAATATATCTATAGAACTTTGGTAGTTATTTTTTATATTATTTATCAAAGTATCTGGTGACTGAGCTTTATAGATAGTAGGTTCACCAGAAAGCATTAACACATTTCCTCTGTTATATAAGTTCTCTAAAGAACTGTATATTGAACTCCTTGATATATTAAGTAGTTTTGATATTTGAGAACCATTTAGCTCACCATTCTTAAGCAAACATATATAAACTTCAGCTTCTGTCTTTGTAAAATTAAAATCCTGCAATTTATTAATTAATTCTTCCATTTATCCTCCTAATTTCACTTACACTATGTTGTACTTATTGTACAACATAGTGTTTTTCTAAGTCAAATAATAATTTATTTTAAAGGCTATGTTTAATATTATTGTTAAAATTAAGTGGTTATACGGGAGATGCTATATGAGCGAGCTATTAGAATTAAATGATTTTTTCAGATGGAATGGCGTTAATAAACTGTACTGTTCGAACGTAGTGAGTTTACAGTTTTAGCCATGGAATATGACAAAATCATATTAATTCTTTGCGTAAGCTCATTAAAGCATCGGATGTATAACCACTTAATTTCAACACGGTGTTTTAACAGCACCATTTTAAAATCTATTAATAGCAGATTTTAGACTTACTTATTCTTCAAATAGAAAAACCTCTTTAGGATAATTTTATAAATCATCCTAAAGAGGTTTTTATGAATTACATTAATAATTAATCAGCTAAATTTATAACTATAGCTTTTGGTCTACTCATTGCTTCTATTGAGTATCTTATACCTTGAGTACCTATACCAGAAGATTTAACTCCTAAGAATGGGAAATGGTCTGGTCCTCTTTCAGTCTTGTTATTGACTTGAACAGTACCAACTTCAAGTTTTGATGCTATATAGAATGCAGCATTAATATCTTTTGTAAATACAGATGATTGTAAACCATACTCTGAAGCATTGGCTATCTTTATTGCAGCATCTCTATCACTAATTCTTATTATAGGAAGTACTGGTCCAAATGGTTCTTCCCATGCTAATCTCATATCCACTGTAACTTCATCATATAGTGTTGGATAGATTAAGTTTCCTTCTCTATTTCCACCAATAATCAGTTTTGCACCTTTTTCTTCAGCATCTCTCATAAGTTCTTCAACAAAATCTGCTGCCTTAGTGTCTATTAAAGGCACTACATCAACTTGCTCCTGTTCTAAAGGATTACCTACCTTTAAAGCTTCAATCTTTGTTTTAAGTTTAGCTATCAACTCATCTGCAACTGATTCCATTACTAATATTCTCTTAACAGCTGTACATCTTTGACCTGAATATGAATATCCACCTGCTATTATATTTTTAACTGTAAGATCTAAGTCTGCATCCTCTAAAACTATAGCAGCATCCTTACCTCCAAGTTCCATTAGAAGAGGTTTCATTGCAGTTATTTGTGATATATGCTTACCAACCTCTGTACTTCCTGTGAAGTTTATAAAATCTATATGATCATGAGTAACTGCATAGTCACCTATTTCACTACCTCTTCCAGTTACAGTATTTAAAACTCCTGCTGGAAGACCGGCTTCTTGGAAAGCTTTTGCCAAATATAATGCTGATATACTTCCTTGAGTAGCTGGCTTTAACACTACTGAATTACCTGCTACTACAGCTGGCGCTATCTTTGAAGCAGAAAGATTTACTGGATAATTAAATGGAGATATTGCAAGTATCACACCTAGTGGTTCTCTAGTTACTACTGAAATTTTGCTTCTATTGAACCCAGGGAATGGATCTGAAGGTATAGACTCACCTTCCATACTCTTAGCAGCATCTGCAGTAAATCTAATATAATCAGCAGTTCTTGTAACTTCTGAAACAGCACTCTTCTTATCTTTTGCAACTTCTCTTACCATTATATTAGCTATTTCTTCCGCTTTCTTATCTAAAATATCTGCAGTTTTATAAAGAATATCTGCTCTTTCATTTAGCGGTACATTTCTCCAGGATAATTGAGCTTCACTAGCATTTTGTATAGCAGCATCTACTTCTTCTTTACTCATTGCCTGAATGCTTCCTACCAGTGATTGATCAATTGGTGATTTTATATCTATTAATTTCTTTGTGTTTGTTTCAATCCATTGCCCATTCACAAGATTTTTATATACACTTCCATTACGTATATCATTAAACATTATTTTACCTCCAATGCTCTATCTATTTTCGCTCTGTCAAAACCTACTATCACTTCTCCGTTTATCTCAATAACTGGTACTGATCTTTGACCAGATACAGCAAATACTTCTTCTCTAAATTCATGCTCATCAGCTACATTTATCTCTGAGTATTCTACTCCTTTTATCTTAAAGTAATCTTTTGCCTTAACACACCATGGACACCATGAAGTTGAATATATTTTTACCATATTATTTACCTCTCTTTGCTTCTAAAATATATTTTTCTGCATCAAGTGCAGCAATAGTTCCGTCTGCCACTGCAGTTGTAATTTGTCTAAATTGCTTTTCTCTTACATCACCAGCAGCATACACACCTTTTATGTTTGTTCTTGTATTTTCATCTGCTAATATATAACCTTGAGGAGTTAGGTTTACATAATCCTTGAAGTGTTCAGTCTTAGGTTCTGTTCCTATATATCCAAAAACAGCTTCCATCTGGATTTCTTTTTCTTCTCCTGTGTTTGTGTTCTTTATCTTAGCTTTCTCCATAAATTTTTCACCAGATACATCCACTAGATCCCAGTTGTACATAACTTCTATCTTTGGATGGTGTAAAACTTCTTCAAGAGTTGCTGCTTCACCTTTAAAATAATCGAATCTTCTTACCATAATTACTTTTGATGCAAACTTAGTAAGGAATAAAGCTTCTTCAAGAGCTGAATTTCCTCCACCAACTACTCCAATAACTTTTCCTTCATACATCGCTCCATCACAAACTGCACAGTAATGTATTCCCTTACCAGAAAATTTTTCTTCACTAGGTATAGGAAGTTTTTTAGGAGTTGCCCCTGTTGCTATTATTACTGCTTTAGGCTTATATATATAACTAGTAGTTTCAACTATTTTTTCATTTTCTGAAAAATCTACTCTTTCTACTAAGTCGAATTCATCTATTTTAGCACCTAATTCAAGCGCCTGTTCTTGCATTAAATCTGCTAGTTTGCTACCTTCAACTGTCTTAAATCCAGGATAGTTTTCTATGGAATAACTAGTTCTTACCTGTCCGCCTACTATAGCATCTTCCAAAAGCACCATATCTAGCTTAGCTCTGGCTGCATAAATAGCTGCAGTTAATCCAGCTGGGCCTCCACCTATTATCATTAAATCAATTTGCTTTTCATTTTTCGCCATGCTTTTCCCTCTTTCCTAATAATACTTTTGACCGCTTTGTTTACCCCCAAGGGGTATCTTTAATATTATTATAGCACTATAAACTCATTTTGCAACCTATTTTTAAAAGATAATTATTATTAATTATGCACACTTCTCCTATCTTATAGTTTTTTATTATTTATATTTATTATTCAAGTTTTTATTGAGTTCTTACTTATATCTTTTTCATATATGTGTCTATACGATTCTTAACTTAACAATCAATTTATATATTAATGAAAATCACAGGAGTCTACGATTATTAAAAATAATAAATTAAGTTTGCAGATATACCCTAATAAAAGAACCGTAGTTCTCTCATACATAAACTTTAATTCTTAAAGTTCATATATTTATAAACTACGGTTTTTCTAACAAATTTATTCCTGTGGTACTAGCTCTGGAGTAAACTTTAATTCTCCTTCTTCTACAGTAACTTTTACTCTTTGACCTCTCTTTATATTACCTTTAAGCATCTCTTCACTTAACTTATCCTCAACACTCTTGGTAATCACTCTTCTTAGAGGTCTTGCTCCATAGGTTACATCTTTACCTTTTTCAACAAGAATCTTTCTACTTTCTTCATCAAAATCTAAATGGATATCTTGTTCATCTAGTCTTTCTGTAACTGAATTTACCATTAGGTTGACTATTTGTAATAAGTCTTCCTCTTGTAATCCATGGAACACAATTGTGTCATCTATTCTATTTAGGAATTCTGGTCTAAATGTCTTTCTAAGATCATCCATAACATTTTCTTTCATATTTTCATATTCTGTTTCACTCTTATTTTCATCTAAACCAAAGCCTATAGACTTTTGTTTCTTTATTGTATGAGCACCTACATTAGATGTCATTATAATTATTGTATTTTTAAAGTTAACAGTCTTTCCTTTTCCATCTGTAAGTCTTCCATCTTCAAGTATTTGAAGTAATACATTAAACACATCTGGGTGAGCCTTTTCTATTTCATCAAGCAATATTACTGAATAAGGTCTTCTTCTTGCTGCCTCTGTAAGCTGACCACCTTCATCATATCCTACATATCCTGGAGGAGATCCAATAAGTCTTGATACTGAATGTTTCTCCATATATTCAGACATATCTACTCTAACTATATTATCTTCATCACCGAACATAGCCTCTGCTAATGCTTTTGAAAGCTCTGTTTTTCCAACTCCAGTTGGCCCTAAGAAGATGAAGGATCCGATAGGCCTATTTGGATCTTTTAGTCCTACTCTAGCTCTTCTTACTGCTCTAGATACAGATTTAACTGCTTCATTTTGTCCTACAACTCTCTTATGAAGTATTTCCTCAAGCTTTAAGAGCTTTTCTGATTCTGTTTCTGTAAGCTTTTCTACAGGAACTTTAGTCCATTTTGAAACAACTGATGCTATTTGCTGCTCTCCAACTATATGAGTTTTAGTACTACTTTGAGTAGTCCAGTTCGTCTTCATATGATCAAGCTTTTCTCTTAATTTCTTCTCTCTATCTCTAAGTTCAGCTGCCTTTTCAAAATTTTGTACCGCTATGGCATCTTCCTTTTCCTTTGTAGCTTTCTCTATTTGTTCTTCCATTTCTTTTAAATCTGGAGGAGTAGTTAAGTTTTCTATTCTAACCTTAGCTGCTGCTTCATCAATTAGATCTATAGCTTTATCTGGCATATATCTATCTGTTATATATCTATCTGAAAGATTAACTGCAGCCTCTAGAGCTTCATCAGTTATCTTAACACCATGATGAGCCTCATATTTATCTCTAAGTCCTTTTAATATCTGTAAAGTTTCATCCTTAGAAGGTTCTCCAACATTTACTGGCTGGAATCTTCTTTCAAGCGCAGAATCTTTTTCAATATATTTTCTGTATTCATCTATAGTTGTAGCACCTATACATTGAATTTCTCCTCTTGCTAATGCTGGTTTTAGTATATTAGATGCATCTATTGCTCCCTCAGCACCACCAGCTCCTACAATTGTATGAATTTCATCTATAAATAAAAGTACATTACCTGCGTTTCTTATTTCTTCCATTACCTTTTTTAATCTATCTTCAAATTCACCTCTATATTTTGCACCGGCTATCATTGATGTTATATCTAAGGAAACTACTCTTTTATCTTTAAGTATCTCAGGTATATTTCCTTCAACTATTTTTTGAGCTAACCCTTCTGCTATTGCAGTCTTACCTACTCCAGGGTCTCCTATTAAACAAGGATTATTTTTTATTCTTCTACAAAGAATTTCTAAAACTCTTTGTGTCTCTTCATCTCTTCCTACTACAGGATCTAACTTGCCTTCAACGGCCATTTCAGTTAAGTCTCTGCCAAACTGATCTAAACTTGGTGTTTTATCAGTTCTTCTTCTCTGTGGGCTATCTGGCTGACCACCTTGTGATGCAGGCTTTCCATTAAAGCTGTTTATTATATCTGATCTAAGCTTTTCAAAATTCACATTAAGATTATTTAGTATAGTATATGCTACACCTTCATTATCAGCTAATAATGCTAGTAATATATGCTCTGGACTTATATAGTTATGGCCTAGATTTCTAGCCTCTACTAGACTATTGTCCAAAAGTCTTTTTGTTCTTGGTGTTAGAGGAATCTCACCAGAGAAGTATTCTACTTCTCCTTCACCAACATATTGTTGAATCAGTTTACCTACAGCTTCTACAGTAACACCGTACGAGTTTAATAATTCTTTACTTTTACCTTCATCTGCTAATATACCTACAAGTATATGCTCTGTACCTATATAACCATGTTTATACTTTTTAGATTGCTCTCTAGCATTCATTAACACCTTTTGAGCTCTTTCAGTAAATCTTCCAAATAACATGGTGTCACCTCCTAATTATTAATTTTTCTAAATGTCTCCCTAACTAATTTCCCTCGTTCTATATCTCTTTCTTTCTCTGTTAGCTTTCTACCAACCTTAAGTTGAAGTGAAGCTGGCTGAATTAATACCAGTAAACTGTTCAAAAGTTTTTTATCTATATCATCTATTATTGACATTTCTACGCCTAATCTTACATAAGACAAAAGTTCTAGGCATTCTTTTGAACTTAAAATAATTGCATTCTTTAGTATTCCAATTGACCTATATATTTTATCCAAAATTTCATATTCATAATTAGCTCTTAGGTATTCTCTTGATTTTATTTCTTGAGCTGTTATTTGAGAAACAACAGCCTGTAGATTGGTAAGTATTTCTTCTTCGGTAATTCCTAAGGTTACTTGATTAGATATTTGATATATATTACTATCTGCATTAGAGCCTTCTCCATAAAGACCTCTTATTGTCATTCCTACTTGTGCTAATCCTTTTATTAACCCATCTATTTCTTTATTCATAGTAAGTGCTGGAAGATGAATCATTACTGAAGCTCTCATTCCAGTGCCTATATTAGTAGGACACGCTGTTAAATATCCAAATCTCTCATCAAAAGCATAATCAAGATAATTTTCAAGCATGTCATCAAGTTTAGTGGCTTCATTGTAGGCTTCTTTAATATCAAATCCTTTTGTTATACACTGAAGTCTTATATGATCCTCTTCATTTATCATTATGCTCATTGTTTCATCTTTATCAACTAAAAAAGCTGTTTTCTTATAAGACTTTAGTAAATTAGGACTAATAAGATGCTTCTCAAAATAACTAGTTGATACATTTCCACCTATCTCCCAAAGCCTAACTGTTGTAAACTTATCTCTTGTATTTTCATTTAAATAGAATGCACTCTCTATTCTGTCAACATTTTCTCTTCCTGTGTTTTCATCAAGCTTATTAGTAAAAGGGATTTTTTTTAAATTTCTTGCAAGTCTTACTCTTGAACTAATAACTATTTCATCATTAGCATTATCAAGTCCACTAATCCAGTTATTCATAAAGCATCCTCCTATTCTCCAATGGTTTCTTGAAGTGACTTTATTTCATCTCTAAGGACTGCAGCTCTTTCATACTCTTCACCCAAAATTGCGTGCTGAAGTTCTTCCTTCAATTTCAATAATTTTTTCTTTTCTACTAAACACTTACCTGCTTTTGTAGGGACTTTTCCTACATGTTCTACATCACCTTGAACTCTTTTTATTACAGGATTAATTGTATTCTGAAAGTTTTTATAACATTCACTACACCCTAAAAGTCCTGTCTTTTGGAATTCATCATAAGCCATTCCACAATTCTCACAAGTTACTACGGTTTTCTGAGCATCTCTGGATGTTTTGTTTACATAGTCCACAAGCCCACTCAAAAGGTTTTGGAATGAAAACTCACCTAAATCTTCAAAAGGATTTAAAGGTATCTCCATGGATTCATTAGCACACTTATCACATAGATTCACTTCTTTCTTATCTCCATTTACAACCTTAACGATATGAACAGTAGCTTCTCTTGATTCACATTTATCACATAACATATCTCATACCTCCCTTTTATTTAAGATAATAGAACCATAACCAATGATCTTAATATATCTGCTCGAACTCTATTTTTATTTTCTGTATTTTGGAGAGTTCTATCATTAATTGTAATTTTAATTAAAGCTAATTCCCGTTTATTTATTATGTCTAAATCATATAAGCTTTCTATTATTGCTACTCCATTTTGATAGGTTAAACTATCTCCTATGCTAGAACTTATTATTTGATAAATCTTATCTTTTGTATCATAAGTAATTTTCTTTATAAGTATGCAGCCTCCACCGCCTCTTTTGCTTTCAATCAAATAACCCTTATCACAAGTAAATCTAGTTGTTAACACATAATTTATTTGTGATGGTGCACAAGAGAACTTGTCAGCTAGCTCATTTCTTTGTATTTGAAGTTCTTGATCACAGCTCTGCTCAAGTAAGTTTTTTATGAATTCTTCTATAACGTCAGACAATCTTGCCACCATATCACCACCTTACTTTGACTTTCTTTGACCTTAAATATATATTAATATTTTTTCAATATTGAATCAAGTAATAAGTTTTATTAATTAACAAAGATAATCAAAGAAACTTAGAGTTATTTTGCTCTAATTGAGTATAACCACATGTTATGGTTATAATAGAAGTATAAAAAACAAATTTGAGGATGTGAATATATGGAAATACTTTGGTTGGGACATGCTTCGTTTTTATTAAAAAATTCTATTGGGAAAAGGTTATTATTAGATCCATTTCCTAATGATATAGGTTATTCAACTTATGAAGATAAAGTTGACTTAATAGTTATGAGTCATAAACACTTTGATCATTGTTATATATCTGTAGCTAATTCTGAAACTAAATTAATAGATACAATAGGATATCATGAAACTGATTTTTGTACCGTAAAAGGTATACAAAGTTATCATGATAAAGAAAATGGATTAAAAAGAGGAACTAATATTATTTATATTATCGATATTGATGGTTTTAGAATATGTCATCTTGGGGATCTCGGGCATACACTTGATTCTGAAACATTATCACAGATAGGAAAAGTAGACGTTCTTATGATACCTATAGGAGGGAATTTTACTATTGATGGCTCAGAAGCTGCTAAGGTTGCAACTTCTATAAGTCCAACTTATATTATTCCTATGCACTACAAAACCCCTCAGCTTACTTTTGAGCTTGAAGGTCCAGAAAAATTCCTGACTTCTATTAAAAATGTGAAAAAGATTGATTCTCATGAGTTTATACCTGATAAAAATGAAAATTCATCTAATAACGTCATACTTTTTAGTTTGCTTAAATAATATTTTTATATAAAAAAAGACCACCTTACGGTGGCCTGTCCAATTTAAAACTAGTCTTGAACTGGTGCTCCTACTGGGCAAACATTAGCACAGTTTCCACAATCGATGCATGAATTTGCATCTATATCGAATTGTGTATCTCCTTGACTTATAGCATTAACTGGGCATTCAGCAGCGCATGCTCCACAGCTTACGCAAGCATCTGTAATTTTATATGCCATAACAAACACCTCCTAAAAAAATGTGGTGTACAAACACCACATTTATTTTAACATGTTTTTTTTAATTTTAAAAGACTTTTGTTTCTAGTTATGCAATTTTACAAAACAATATACCCCAAATCTTCAATGGAAGTTATTATATCATCCAGTTCAACAAAATAATTGTCATAAACAACATTAACTTCTCCCTTTTCCTTGCTTATCTCACAAGCAATTACTCCTTCATTACTTGAAATAGCCTTTTTAATCTTAATAATGTCATCTGATGTTTTCATGCTAGGAATTCTTATTGAAGATTTCATAGTTTACCTCCTTAATTACCACTAAACAAGTCCTTTATCATCTTTTTATCTACATCGTCATCTAATTCTAGCTTTATATCATTATCATCTACGGTACCTTCATATCCGCCCGATATAATCTTAACATTTTCAATCTTGAATTCTTCTACAAAATCTTCTTCTCCTCTAAAGAGTTTAACTTTAACCTTCTCTTTAACTACTGAGTTAGAAATAACTTCCCCTCGTCCAAGCTCAGTATCAACAACTGAACCAATCTTAGGCAATCTTTTGCGTATATCTTCATATGTATTTTGCTCATAATTAAGACAACACATAAGTCTTCCACATATTCCTGATATTTTGGTAGGATTAAGTGAAAGATTTTGTTCTTTAGCCATCTTTATTGAAACTGAAGCAAAATCACCTAAGAATGTAGAGCAACACAAGGATCTACCGCAAGGTCCTAGCCCCCCTATCATTTTAGCTTCATCTCTTACTCCAATTTGTCTAAGTTCTATTCTTGTTTTAAATATAGTTGCAAGATCTTTTACTAGTTCTCTAAAATCTACTCTTCCATCTGCAGTGAAATAAAATATAACTTTATTATTATCAAATGTATATTCTACATCTATAAGTTTCATATTTAATTTATGTTCTGTTATTTTATCAAAACATACTTCAAAAGCATGCTTTTCTCTGCTTTTATTATCTTCATGCCTAGCTATATCATCAACATCAGCCACTCTTAGAACACTCTTTAGAGGTGCAACGATTTCACTTTCATCTATTTCTTTAGGGCCGATTACGCATTCTCCAAATTCTATTCCTCTTGCTGTTTCAACTATAACGTTATCGTCCTTCTTTATTTCAATCTCGTTTGGATTAAAATAATAAATCTTTCCTGCCTTTTTAAAACGAACTCCTACGACTTTGATCATATTAAACCTCCAGTAGGCTTATCATCATAACATTAAAGGTCATTTGAGCATTAGTATTACTCCTTAGATTTTTCCTAGTTTCATCTATAACGCTGATTATTCCCCTTAACTTTTTATAAGCCATCATGTTTGATAAGTCTTTTATCTTATCTAGCTTATCTCTATTTATAATATACGTACTATCTTCTAGCTCTTTATATATAATTATATCCCTTACAAAGGATATTATAATCGAAAATATATCCTCTTCTTTATTATCATGCTTAGCTATAATAGTCTCATACTTTAGTATTATGTCTTCATTATGACTATTTATGTCCTTTAATAAATCCAATACTATATTTCTTAACTCTTCAAAACTACTATCTTCAATAAACCTTTCAACTTTTCCAGGTATTCCTTCACTAAAAGAAATTAAGGTACTCTTCTTATCTTCATCTATATTAGAATACTTTTCTTCTATAAAAAGCTTTATTTCCGATTCCTTTAGCGGAAATAACTTATGTACTTGGCATCTAGACTTTATTGTATCTAGAATTAATTCAGCACTTTCACATAAAATTATTATATACACACCAAAAGGGGGTTCTTCAATTGTTTTAAGTAAAGCATTCTGTGCTTGAACAGTTAGCTTATTCCCCTCATATATAATAATTACTTTTTTATCTCCTTCATAAGGCCTTTTATTTGTTTCTGTTATAATTTCTCTTACTTCATCTACTCCAAAAGAGTTTTTAGTAGTTTTATAATTAACTATATCAATATATTCTTTAAAATCATCTTTTTTCATTATTTTAGCTGCAAATCTTTTGGCTAAGATACTCTTACCAATTCCGTCTTCACCAATTATTAGATGAGCGTGAGAGAGTGCATTTCTTTCTACACTATTATCAAATCTGTTTAATATTTCACTATGTCCTATAAAATCCATGCACTCTCCCCCTTTTATATTTTGACAAACTTATCAACGTCAACTACAAATACTGTCGCTCCTCCAACCTCAACTTCTACGGGGTATGGTATATAGACTCCTGTTGTTCCAGCCATAGGAGATGGGGAAGATACTACCTGTTTTCTTGTCTTACAGATATCTTCTATCAGGTTAATAACTACATCAACTCTTTCTTTTTCAACACCTATCATTAATGTAGTATTTCCTGATTTTAAGAAACCACCTGTTGTTGCAAGCTTCGTTACTCTAAACCCTTCATCTGTTATTCCATCAATTAAGTCTAATGCATCATCATCCTGAACTATTGCAATAACTAACTTCATAATAACACCTCCCGCAAATTTTATTGAATATATTGTAAGCTTTTATTATTCTTTATTTTATCACAACTAATTAGTTTTGAATACAATTAGTTAAATATATCCTTTTCTTTCGATAAAAGTAATAATCTCTTTAGCAACTGCTTCTTTTACTTCAGCTAAAGATTTAGAAGCATCCACAATCACTGTATTATGTTCATACCTTTTAGCTAATATGTGATATGCCTCTACTACCTTTTCGTGAAATTCTATACCTTCTAGATCTAATCTATTTACTTCTCTTTCATTATTTTTATGTATCCTATTCAAACCCTCTCTAGGATCTATATCAAATAGTATAGTCAAATCTGGCATGTGACCTTCAATAGCAAAGTTATTTATTTCCATGACATTGTCCATTCCAAGACCTCTAGCATAGCCCTGATATGCCAAGGATGAGAATATAAATCTATCACATAAAACTACCTTACCTTCTTCTAGAGCAGGAATTACTTTTTCAACTAAATGTTGTCTTCTTGAAGCCGCATAAAGTAATGCTTCAGTTCTTCCATCCATCTCTACATTATCTCTATTAAGAATTATACCTCTTATTTGTTCAGAAATTGATATACCACCTGGTTCTCTTGTAAATATGTATTCTATCTTTGAATCTCTAAATAAACTTTCAAGTTCCTTTATCACAGTAGTTTTTCCAGCACCTTCTGGTCCTTCAAATACTATAAATAACCCTTTTTTCATATGTCTCACTCTTTCTTATTATATTAAGTTAAATTCGTTTACTTATTCATTATACATAATTGATTTTCTTTTATAACCTTAATATTGCCACTATTTATTCCTAACATAGTTATTCCATCATTAAGTGATTTTTTTATGACTTCAATATGTTCATATTCTATCTTTTCACCCATTATCAACATAGGCACACCAGGTGGATATGGGATTATATTTTCTCCAACTGTCCTTCCTAGCGAAGTTTCTAATGGTATTATTTCTTTTTCAAGTGCAAAAGCATCTGCAGGTATCAAATCTTGTATTGGCAATTTAGTTTCATATATGGACTTATCTGTATCCCTTATTGCATCGATATCTAATATTTCAAGTGTCTTCAGAAGACTAACAAAATCATCTTCAGTATTAAAAGGGGAAGTTAATAATACCACATTATTATCTCCACTCATTTCAGCTTGAATTCTATTATCTCTTAATACATCTAAAAGCTTATGCCCACTTAAGCCTTTACTTAAAAATAACACTAGTCTGCTATCGTCAAATATAACACCTGGTTCATGTATATAACTTTTATCAAAAACCTTAATATATGAGAGATTGTTTATCTTGCTTTTTATCTTGTCCACTTTATCAAATAGATTATCATATGCTCTTTTACCTTCATATTCAAGAAAAGCTCTGCTATAATCTAGAGAAGCCATAAACATATATGATGGGCTCGTACTCTGAAACACTCCAAAATAAAAGTCAGCTTTTTCTATTAGCATTTTATTATTTATGTGTAAATAAGAAGTTTGAGTAAAGCTTGGCAAAGTTTTATGAGCACTCATTACTACCATATCTGCACCAAGTTCAACTGGATTTTTAGGCAACCTCTCATGAATTCCAAAATGCGCTCCATGCGCACAATCAACTAGCACTTTTATATCTCTCTTCTTACATTGATCGATTATGAACTTAATGTCACATCCAATCCCATAGTAATTTGGATAAGTAAGAAAAATTCCTTTTATCTCATCATTATCAGAAAGCAGTTTAATAAAGTATTCTCTACTTATAGACTCCGGAGCCTTAAGTATTGGATTTATTGTATTCTCCATGTATATAGGTTTTAATTTTCTCATAATGAGGCTATTCATTATAGATCTATGACAATTTCTTTCAACTAGTACCTTGTCACCTTCATCAAAACACGTATAGCTCATTATTAAATTTCCTGAAGTACTCCCATTAACTAAAAAGTATGACTTTTCGCTGCCATAGAGATTACTAAGCATATCTAAGGCTTCTTTTAATACCCCTTCTGGTTTATGGAGGTTGTCTAATCCATCTACTTCTGTTATATCAGCAGATAATATAAATTCCGTTAAATCTATATCCAAAGCATCACATTTAAACCCTCTGCCACTCTTATGCCCGGGCATAGAAAACGGTGCATTACGTAGCTTAACATATTCCTTTAAAGCTTCTACTAAAGGAACTCTCTTCATAAGAACCTCCTATATTATAAATACTCGCTTGTTTCATAATTATTTTTCAAAATATGAGGGGTTACGTGTTTCTTAATACAGCTCAAATAATACTTGTAAAAATCTGTATTTGATTTGCAACCAATTAAATTCATCTCGCAATTACGACAAATCTTTTTACCGTTTATTATTATACCATTTTCATGAGTTTTTCCACATACTATACATTTATTTTTATATATATTATTCATATCTAACTACTGCCTCCATATATTTACATATTATCTTAATTCTTAACTCATCTAATATATTTTATTCAATAATGATTGTAATCTTAATTTGTCCACAATAAATATTTTCTTAGAGTAAGGATAAACTATATTAAACTGTTTATTTCGGAGGTAAAATTAATGAAAAAAGATATGGAATCTTATTTATCTTCTGAGAAGGAAAATTTAAGTGACCTATGTAAATTCTTATACAATAATCCTGAGGAAAGCTATTCGGAATACGAATGTTGTAGATATATTAGTAACTTTCTATCTGAGAAAGGATTCAATGTAACAAATAGTTTTTTAGGCTTAAATACTTCTTTTTGCGCAACAAAGGGATCAGGCTACCCTAAGATATGTTATGTTTGTGAGTATGATGCAATTAAAGAAGCTGGTCATATTACTGGCCATAATCTTCTTTCAACAATCTCTGTAGGTGCAGCTATAGCCCTAGGACATATAATTGAGAAAAGTTCTGGAACAGTAATACTCTTAGGATGCCCCGGCGAATACCTTGGTGGTACTAAATCAACTATGGTTCATCAGGGTTTTTTTGATGATATTGACGTTGTACTGGAAGCACATCCCGATATAGTTACTTGTGAAAGTGGAACTTCAGCAGCAATAATTCCATTACAAATAAACTTTAGTTGTGTAAATGGATTAAGATTCTTAAATGAATATACTTATTCTTGTTTAGATGCCGCACTACTTACTCTTAATACAGTTAATGTGCTTATGAAAGGTTTCCCTGATGATGTTAAAATTGACTCAGTATTATCTAAAGGTGGAACTACACCATCTCTTATGCCTAATGAAACAGAAATAAAATTTTATATACGGGCTAAAGATATGGATCTTGCTATGGTAGTAGATCAAAAAATTAAAGAAGTATGCTATTATATATCAAAGCTTATGAGAGTTCAAAACTCTACCTCGCTTTATGAACCACCAAGTGAAGAACTTCTTACAAATCTAACTCTAAATAGATTACTAAGTCATAATTTAAAAGAACATGGTATAATTGATATTAAGCCTCCTCGCGATATTAGGTCTGGTTTGAGTCTAGGAGTTGTAAGTCAAAAAGCACCCTGTATACAATCATTTATTTCTATAATTGAAGATGATAGTATAAAATATGGAACTAAAGAATTTAGAGATTCTACTTTAACTAATCACGCCTTAGAAATTGCTGTTAAAACTGCTTTAGCTTTAGCAGCAACAGGATATGATATAATCCAAAGTGAAGAACTTCTAGGAGAAATTAAAGGTGAGTTTTATTCATTTAAGAAGAATTTAAAGTGATTCTTATACTAATTATAAAATTATATTTATATAATTTTTGAATAAACCTTGCTTATTATTAGTTATAATAAGCTTCTATTAAGCACTTATAAAGTTAAATAGGGTCATTAAGCATATAATGCTTAATGACCCTATTTTTAAACTACCAAGGTTTCCTTTTGTCGTATTCTATGACATCTTAATTTCTTTATCAAATCTCCACTTGGTTGAAAATAAAACTTCTTATATTTATGTGCATCTTTATATATACAACAACAAGTTTTTAGTCCAAAAATATTGCATACATAAAGCCTTGTGCTACTTATAGGATATTTCTTAGGAGAGGATATTATTTTTCCCAAATAAACTATATCCTTTATCTTAATATTCTCTAAAGTTATCTGTCCGGTAGATTTGACTTTATGAATAATAAGCTTGTCAGCAACAATTGAATACTTATAGTAAGTTCTGCATCTTACTACTTGAAGAACTCCAAAGGCTATAGTTAATACTATTATAAATATATTAATAAATAAACTAACTTGCTCATTATAAATTACTACTGATTGATTATAATTTGATAAAACAATCATTAAACATAAAACTATTATACTAACAACAATTGCGGAAGCTTTTTTTCTTTCTATTACTTCCTTATGCATCGTACCCATATACTTGTTTCCCCCATTGTACAAGCTAATATTATAACATAGTGATTATACATCCATTTCAATTATTTATCCATTACTTTTACAGGCAAATATTTGTTTTTCCCCCCCTAAACTGTAGTTTTTAATACTTAGGTTAGTTTATTCTTTCATATAATATCTTTTACTGCATTTTACTAATGTATGTTATAATTTATAGTATGTATAATAATTTTTATTTAGTATATTGTTTTTAAGTGTTATAATTTTTATGAAATATTAATGGAGGTATTTTATATGATTCAGATATATAAATCAGTAAGTGATGTTGATCCAACATTAAAAAACTTAGATAATATTGAACCTGGCTGCTGGATTAACTTAGTTGCCCCTTCGGATGAAGAACTTCTTCTTATATCTAAAAAAACCTCCGTGCCAATAGAATTTTTAAGGGCACCTCTAGATGATGAAGAAGCCTCTCGTATTGATATAGAGGATTCAAATATGCTTGTAATAGTTGATATACCATTTACTGAGATGGAAGATAACTCTTTAACCTATGATACTTATCCACTAGGAATAATACATACTGAAAATGAACTTATTACTGTTTGTCTAAAAAATTCAAAGATATTAAGTGATTTCACTTATGGAAAAATTAAATCTTTTTTCTCATTTAAGAAATCAAGATTTATTCTACAAATTTTAAATAGAGTTTCTACATATTATCTTATATATCTAAGACAAATAGACAAGAAAAGCCTTATGATAGAAAAAAGACTCCATAAATCCATGAAAAATAGAGAACTTATACAACTTCATTCTCTAGAAAAATCTCTTGTATACTTCTCCACTTCACTTAAATCTAATGAAATAACTTTGGAAAAAATGTTGAAGCTTGAAATAATGCAGAAGTATGAAGAGGATAAAGATGTATTAGAAGATGTAATCATTGAAAATAAGCAAGCTATCGAAATGACTGAAATATATAGCAATATATTAGCAAGTACTATGGACTTTTTTGCCTCTGTAATATCAAATAACTTAAATATAGTAATGAAAGCTCTTGCATCACTAACTATATTATTAGCTATCCCAACCATAATGGGTGGAATATATGGAATGAATATTAGATTGCCATTGCAAGACAGTCCTTATGCATTTCACATAGTGATGGGAGTTACCATGGGAATTGCTCTACTTGTTGCAGGACTACTTTATAAAAAAGACATGTTTTCATAGTTTTATTGAGATTAAACACTATTTTAATCTCAATTATGGATTCTGATGAATAATATAATAATTGAGATTGTTACACAAGAGGACTATATGGTCCTCTTATATTTTTATTTGGGAGGTATTTATTATGCTCGCTCATGGAATTAAATTTGGAAAGACTATTGGAATTGTATCACCTGCTGGTTGCGACGATGCAGAAATAATAGATAAAAAAATCTCTGATTTTAAAAATTTAGGTTTTAATGTAAAAGTTGGTAATCATGTATTCGATAAGTATGGATACCTAGCAGGAGAAGATAAAGCAAGAGCTTGCGATCTAATGAATATGTTTATTGATGATGAAGTTGATGCTATTGTTTGTTTCAGAGGTGGGTATGGAAGTGCACGTATTCTACCCTATCTGGATTTGGAAATTATAAAAAAACATCCTAAAATATTTTGTGGTTATAGTGATATAACCTTGATTCTAAACTATTTATATAAAAAATTAAATCTTGTGACCTTTCATGGTCCAATGGTAAAATCAGACTTCTCAGATCTTATCACTCGAGATAGCTTTCTTACTGCTATTATGGATAACTCATGCAATTATAAAATAGATTTGAATTCTTTTGACTCAGTGCAAGTTCATAATACTAAAAATATAAGTGGAAAGCTTGTGGGTGGGAACCTGTCTATCATTTGTAGCAGTTTAGGAACTCCTTTTGAAATTGATACAAACAATAAAATATTATTTCTAGAAGATGTGAATGAAAAGATTTATTCAATTGATAGAATGTTAACTCAACTTGATTTAGCTAATAAGCTAAAATGCTGCAAGGGATTTATACTAGGCAATTTTACACCAAGTGAAAATGATATGAAAGAACATAATTTCACACTGAATGAACTTATTGCTCAAAAAATATTGCCATTAAAAAAGCCTACTATTATTAATCTGCCTTTTGGTCATGAATATCCAAATATAACTCTTCCAGTAGGCGGCTCTGTTAAAATAGATTTTGAAGCAGGCTCAATAACTCCAGTTAAAGAATTTGTGTTATAAATAATCCACAGAAATAAAAATAATCAACAATAGTTATCCACAAAAACTGTGTATTATTTTCATTTTTCTGTGACTAACTTTTGACTTTTCTGAATTTTATCGCAAAATAGTGCTTTTTTATATACTTATCCACAATTATGCTTATTTTTTTATTCTGCTGTGCATTAATTACAGCTGTATATTTATTTATCTCACACAAAACAAAAGTCTGTAAACAAAAAGTTTACAGACTTTATTTTTGGAGGCGCCACCCGGATTTGAACCGGGGCATAAAGGTTTTGCAGACCTTGACCTTACCGCTTGGCTATAGCGCCGAATTAATTTAAAATAAATGGTGGCCAGACCAGGAATCGAACCAGGGACACGAGGATTTTCAGTCCTCTGCTCTACCGACTGAGCTATCTAGCCACATTTACCTAGCGACCACCTACTCTCCCACACAGTCGCCCATGCAGTACCATCAGCCGTCTAAGTCTTAACCTTCGTGTTCGGTATGGGTACGGGTGTAACCCTTAGACGCATCATCACTAGATATTGAAAGATTATTCTTTCAAAATTGCACTTAAGTTTACTTTGTAATAATTTGTATTGGTCAAGCCCTCGACCTATTAGTATCGGTCAGCTGAACATGTTACCAT
>NZ_BMBA01000004.1 GCF_017312485.1 Clostridium zeae
AATGTTATGCGGTATTAATCTTCCTTTCGGAAGGCTATCCCCCTCTATAAGGCAGGTTACCCACGTGTTACTCACCCGTCCGCCGCTGAGAAAGTTCCGAAGAACTTTCTCCGCTCGACTTGCATGTGTTAGGCACGCCGCCAGCGTTCGTCCTGAGCCAGGATCAAACTCTCAATTTAAAGTTTAATCATAGCTTACTTACTTAGTAAGTCTTTTTTTCAAAAGAATTGCTGGTTTAGTTTAAGTCTAGTTTTAGACTTTGTTTATCTTCTCTGTTTAATTTTCAAAGACCAAGTTTTTATTGCCGTCATTCTGACAGCTTATTCATCTTACCACCGTAAGATTTTTTTGTCAACACTCATTTTAAAAATTTATTTTCTTAAAACAAACTCTTAATATTTGTGTCTTTGTCCCTCTGCATTGCAGCGACAAGATTTATAATAACATATGTTTTAATTGTATATATCGTATAAATCACTGTTAAAGAAGATTACTTGTACATTGTTTAATATTCCTCTATATTTCAACATATTCCATAAATTGATACACCAGGAACTGTTATACTGTAACATAACTAATAAATAAAATAACTTTCTAAATTTAATCAATGTAACCACAGCTTCAATTGAATTATAAATTTCTAAAAAAATAAAAAGCCTAGACTAGGCTTTTATAAATTATCTTCTATATATCTAATTTTTTGTTCAACGTATTTCTCTAAATCTTCTAAGCTTACTTCTTTCAAGGTAGCAGAGGGAATATTATCTGAAGTTGTTGTCAGAAGACATCCCATTGCTTCACTTTCAATTGCATTATATAAAGAACTACGTAATATTACATTCTCCCAAAAAAATAAATTGTAGCATCTAATAGAACAAAAATTTTTACTTAAGTGATGTTCTTCATTTATTATTATATTTATTATATCGTGAATCTTTTTAGGAGCATCTGAGATATCTTTATAAATATAAAACTCACTTACATCAGTATCAATTACTTTACCACATTTTTCACAATGAAATTTTATATTTTTTTTACTCATAAAATCGATCACCCCTTACCTATTATCAATCTATTCTTATAAAAGATAATTAGTTCATACTCTTCAAAGAATTAATTTTTTACACATGTGTTTATAAGTATTTTAGTGTTTCTAGCTCAACTTATAATATAAAATATATAATTTTATAAATTTTTGCAATCATTTTATAATACATCTATACAAGTATACGCTTCATTTATCTATAAAATGTTTACCTTATCATAATTTTTTTCTTACTTCATAATCAGTTCTTTTTTAGATCATCAATACTTGAATACAAGTCTTAAACTCGCATCTTTCCTATATATTTATATATTTATATATTTATATATTTATATATTTATATATTTAAAAAAATATCTAATGATGTCTTTTTTAACTACAAAATCATCACCTTATCACAAATATCTTTTTTCACATCTGACTTTTTTAATGTACCTTAATAAACTAACAGGTAAAATAAGTGAGTGGTAAATTGTCTATCTACCACTCACTTTTAAGCTAAGTACTGCATGTTATGCTGTGCAGTATTATATTAATAACTTACAGTTCTCTATTTATAAGGATTTTCTGTCTTATAAAGCATTGACTTAGGTTGGTTAAATCCTACCTCTTTAACCCCTAAGTATCTAAATAAGTTGTATATTGCTTTTCCAAAATGTCCAAAAGCAACTGCTCCATGATGTGGATATCTTCCTTCTATTAATACATGTCTATAGAATCTTCCCATTTCAGGAATTGCGAATACACCTATAGCACCAAAAGAACGAGTTGCAACTGGTAACACTTCACCTTCTGCTACATAAGCTGTTAGTTCTGCATCTGCATTGCTTTGTAGACGGAAGAATGTAATATCTCCAGGAATTATATCTCCTTCTAAAGTTCCTCTTGTTATGTTTGGTTCTTGATTTGGCTCTAGGGCTCTAGCCATTATCATTTGATTCTTCATAGTTCCACAAGTTAATTTACAGGCAGCTGTATTTCCACAGTGAAATGCCATAAAAGTATCCTTTAATGTGTAATCAAACTTTCCTTTTATTTCTGATTCATACATATCAACAGGCACAGTATTGTTTATATCAAGTAAAGTTACAACATCTTGGCTTATGCAAGTTCCAATATATTCGCTTAAAGCTCCATAAATATCAACTTCACAAGATACAGGAATACCCATAGCAGTTAAACGACTGTTTACATAGCATGGCACAAAACCAAATTGAGTTTGAAAAGAAGGCCAGCATTTATTTGCAAATACTACATATTCCCTTGAGCCTTTATGTTCTTCCATCCAGTCTAAGAGTGTAATTTCATATTGAGCAAGCTTTGGAAGAATACCTGGCATCTTATTTCCTTCTCCAAGTTCTTTTTCCATACTAGATATAACTTCTGGTATTCTTGAATCATTTGCATGAGCATTGAAGGCAGCATATAAATCAAGTTCTGAATTTTCTTCTATTTCAACACCTAGATTATATAGCTGTTTAATAGGTGCGTTACAAGCTAAGAAGTCTTGAGGTCTTGGACCAAATGATATTATCTTTAAATTATTTAAACCCATTAATGTATTAGCTACTGGAACGAATTCAGAAATCATTTCTGCAACTTCTGCCGCAGTCCCAACTGGATATTCAGGTATATATGCTTTTATATTGCGAAGTGCTAAGTTGTAGCTTGCGTTTAACATTCCACAATATGCATCTCCACGTCCACCTACTAGGTTGTCTCCACTTTCTTCTGAGGCAGCAGCAAACATAACTGGACCTCCAAATTCTTTTGCAAGTAAAGTTTCTGAAGTTTCTGGCCCAAAGTTTCCAAGAAAAACAACTAACGCATTTACACCTGCTTCTTTAACTTCTGCTAATGCTTTTCTCATATCTTTTTCATTTTCTACAGTTGTTTGACATTCAAAAATCTCCCCATTGAATACTTCTACTACTGCCTTTCTTCTATTAGCTGAAAGTTCCATTGGGAAGCAATCTCTACTTACTGCAACAATTCCTAATTTTACTTTTGGTGTATTATTCATTTTTAAATCCTCCATTTTAATTAATTTATCATATTGAATTTTTCTTACTATCTATATTAATAATTATTTTGAATCTATAACTGATGACATTTGTTTGCTTTGTAACATTACTGGATTTTGACTAGAATACATAAATTTAAAAAACTTTATTTTTTTCATTTTTTATATTCACCAAGAAAATATTTCACTTACTTTATTGAAATATTTTCTCCAACAAGACCTATAAACGCTCCTTGTTCACCTAAATCAGTGTCTTTGTGTCCAATAAGCCACTTATTTCTTGCAAATAGTAGCGCATCTTCATTAACTTTTTCTACCTTGTGTTCTAAATGTAGATTAGTATCTTTTGGCAATACTACAACACATCTGAATCCATCTTTCTTAGCGTTACATGGTGCGTAATGAAGTGTAGTTCCATATACTTCAATTGCAGTTCCTGCTGGAACTAAAAACGCTTCTATTTTAGATGTATCATATGAGTAATCGTCTTCAATATCCTGCTGACTTCCTATTAAAAGTATAAGATCTGTTACTGCTATATTTATTTCTGATGTGCGGTGGTATTCTACAGCATTTAACATATAGTTATTACCGTTGCAGAAGCCTATTTGTATTGGTAATTCTCCAAATTCTCTTAATCTTAGTTCTTTTGCTATTGCTAGTTCCTCAAATTCTTTAACAGAAGGCTCATAAATTACATCTTGTGGAAGTGGAGTATTTTCCATTTTATCAAGTATCTCTTTACAGTCATAATTCTTTAATATTTGTCCATATTTTCTAAACGCTTTATCATTTACACTTTTAATAATCATATATATATTCCTTTCATTTATATATTTATTTAAATTTTTAGTATTTTATATTAATGTTGAAACTGAGGTACTTCTACAATTAATATTTTGTAAACGGGTAAATTGAGTCACACCTCAATTTCAACGAGGGACCACATATTTAAAGTAAATTATCTTAAAGCCATGGATGTCTTAATTTAGACTTTTATATAGAAGCTACAGAATGTACTCTTATTGCATTGATTGATTACTTGTCTAATTTTTCGTTCATCATATTCTTCTACTTTCCAAAAGCTGCTGCCCAATCTGATTTAAATTTTTCTAACCCTTGGTCTGTTAATGGGTGTTTAACCATCTGAAGCATTAAACTATGAGGAACAGTTGCTATATGTGCGCCTGACTTTGCAGCTTGTATAACATGAATTGGATTTCTAACGCTTGCAGCAATTATCATTGTTTCTATACCATGAATCTCAAATATTTCTGCTATATCTCTAACAAGATCCATTCCATCCATTGATATATCATCTATTCTTCCTAGAAATGGACTTACATAAGTTGCTCCTGCATTTGCTGCAAGTAAAGCCTGCGTTACTGAGAAAATTAAAGTAACATTTGTCTTTATGCCTTCACTTGCTAAAACCTTAGTTGCTGCTAAACCTTCTTCAGTCATTGGAATCTTTACTATCATATTCTTATGAATTGCAGCTATTTTTCTTCCTTCTTTTATCATGCCTTCTGCATCTTCACTAACTACCTCTCCGCTTATTGCTCCATCAACTATCTCCGTTATTTCTTTTATAACCTCATTAAAGTCTCTTCCTTCCTTTGCTATAAGTGATGGATTTGTTGTAACTCCACAAATTACTCCCATTTTATTTGCTTGCTTAATATGTTCTACATTTGCCGTGTCTAAAAAAAATTTCATATTTTATCTCTCCTTGTTATATCCTTGTACTACGATAAACTTCTTTAATGACTTTTTAAAATTCATTTAATAAGTTTTCAAAATATTGGGCTTCTAATGAAATATAATTTATACATATTGTCCTAGCCTTAAAATATAGACTAAATTCATTATTTATATAAACCTAATTTCCATACAGAAACCCGTTTGTATTTTGATTTTTAAATTATTTAATTTGCAAAAATTCCTCTATTGGCATCATCGCTGCCCCCAAAAGGTAAGATTCTTTAAAATCAGCTAATTTAATATTACAATTATTTTCATTTGTAAAAGAATTGTCTTTATATGCGCTTTCTCTTAGTAAAACCATTTTATCTTTCAGTAAACTGTTTATATCCCCGCCTACTACTATACAACTAGGATCTAATATCATAATTAAATTTGATACACCAATTCCTAGAATACCCAAGTATTCCTCTAAAACTTTTATTGCAAGTTCATTACCTTGGATATATTTTTCTTCAAACTCATATATGTCAGAAATTGATGTTTCAGCTATTTCATTATAATTATCAATTAAAGAATTCATTGAAGTATAAGCTTCAAGACATCCCTTTGCACCACACTTGCATTTTTTACCGTTAATAGCTATTTTAATATGACCAAGCTCTCCAGATGAATTGTTGTCACCTCTGTATATTTTCCCATCAATTACTATACCGAGACCCAACCCATCCGTTATTGAAACATAAAGTAGATTTTTCAGCATATCCTTTCTACTCAAAAATTCATAATATGCTGATAGATTTGCTTCATTATCTACATAAATAGGAACATTTAAATATAGAAATCTTTCCTTTAAGTTGAAATCTTTTGCTTTTAGAAGGTACGCATATTTAATTATTCCCTTCTCAAAGTCTACAGTTCCAGGGAGTGAAAATACTATTCCTAATAGCTTTTTATCATCCAGCTCATACTTTTTCATAATAAGCTCTAAGTTTTCTTTTATTATAGTAATAAGTTCTTCCATTCCACTGTTTTTATGTCTGATTCTTATATTATCGATGATCTCTCTTTTTAAATTAACTAAGGATATCTTAATGTGGTTTGGTGTTAGTGCAACTCCAATTGAATATCTACAATTTTCATTTAGCTTGATTGCAATTGCTTTTCTTCCACCAGTTGACTCTAAAGATCGTACATCTTCTACTATACCTTCACTTTTTAATTCCGTTATGTTTGTAGAAACTGTTGTTATACTTATATCTAATATCCTTGAAATATCAAGTTTTGTAATTTCATTTCTTTCTAATAATAGTCCAATTATCTTTTTTCTATTTGTCTCTTTAATTTTACTGTGGTTCACTTCCATCAAATCTGAAAATACTCCTCTCAAATAACATATAAACAATGGTAGTTTAAGAAAAATAACACTGTTCTACGTTGTTAAATTGTTGCAACTTGTGGATTATAAATTCTACTATTCTATTACTATAAATACTCCACATCTACTACTACTTCATTTTTGCCTAAAATTCATCAGAAATCAAGTGCTTTAGATGTTCTAAAACATGCTATTTTAGTATTAGTGTTAAAAACTAAACTTAAACTTATTTATATTATTTGAAGATGCCTTCAGTTCTTATCACACATATTATTCCTTGACGTACTACTTAATTAAAGTAACCTATCTTTAAAAGTCCTTTATTCTAGGATAAGCTGAATTATATGCTTCATATACCTTTGAATATACTTCTTTTAAATCTACATTAGGCTCTACTTTAGAATTACTTTTTACAATTTTATTACATGCATCCTCAACTGAATCGTATATTCCAACTCCAACTCCTGCTAATATCGCTACACCTAAAGCTCCACCTTCTGATGCTTTTACTGTATTTAATGAATGTTGGAAAATATTAGCTAATATTTGTCTCCATACACTGCTTTCTGCTCCACCACCACTTACTCTAATCTCATCTATTTTTACTTCCATGTCTTCTATTAAATCCAGGCAGTTTTTAAGACTGAAACTTACGCCTTCTATGATACTTCTAACAAAATCATCATGATTATTTATAAGTGATACTCCTAAAAATGCACCTTTTACATTAGGATCTATATGAGGTGTTCTTTCTCCCATAAGATATGGAAGATAAACTATTCCATTAGCTCCTGGTTTTGATTTTGATGCCTTTTCAGTTAATAAATCGTATATATTAACGCCTAATTTTTCGCTGTCTTCGACTTCCTTTGCACAGAAAGTTCTCTTAAACCAGTTTAAGGACAATCCAGCACCTTGAGTAACCCCCATTATATGCCACTTATTAGGTACTGCATGACATAAAGTATGAACTCTTCCTTCTTTATCAAATCTAGGAGAATCAGTTGATGCAAATACAACTCCTGATGTTCCTATTGTTGTTGAGATTGTTCCCTCATTTACTATTCCATTTCCTATTGCTCCAGCAGCTTGGTCTCCAGCTCCTCCAACAACAGGTGTTCCTTGAGCTAAATTAGTTAATTTTGCTGCCTCTTCAGTAACATGTCCGCTCACAACTACTGACTCATATACGTCTGCTAATATAGCCTTATCTATATTAAAGTCCTTAAGTAGTTCTTCACTCCAATTTCTTGTATTAATATCTAGCATCTGCATACCGCTTGCATCTGAAACTTCTGTAGCAAATACATTTGTTAGTTTAAATCTTATATAATCTTTAGGAAGAAGAATCTTATATATTTTTTCATAATTATCAGGTTCATTGTTCCTTACCCATAATAACTTGGAAAGTGTAAAGCCAGTTAAAGCTGGATTTCCTGTTATCCTGATTAATCTTTCTTTTCCTATAACATCAGTCATGTAATCACATTCTTTTTCTGTTCTTTGATCACACCATATTATAGAATTTCTTATAACTTTATTATCCTTATCAACTAAAACAAGTCCGTGCATTTGTCCACTTAAGCCAATACCCTTTATCTCACTAGCTTGTACACCACTTTTTTCAATTACATCTCTTATGCCTTTAACGCATGCTTCCCACCAGTCTTCAGGATTTTGTTCTGCCCATCCTACTTGTGGTTGAAATAAATCATATTCATAGGTCGCAGTTTTTATTGTGTTCCCTTCTTCATCAAATAAAGCTGTCTTAGTTCCTGATGTTCCAATATCCAAGCCTAATAGATATCTCATATTTTACTCCCCCATCTCTTAATAATCATTCATTACTTGATACCGATTCATTGAATAGATACACCTTTAGTAGTGTACTTTCTAAAATCATTGCTAATTTCGAGTTATATCTTTTTACTTTCATATTTTTATCAACCGTAATCTTTTTAATTTACATTTAAAATGACTTTTTAAATGTCATTTAATAAGTTAATTGTACTTCCTCTTTTTCTCTTAGTCAATATTTTTTGTAAACTTTTCCATAAAATTTTATTTAGCTATGAACTCCTTCAGCATTTAGATAAATTGCAATATAAATTAGATAAATTGAAAATTTCATAGTTCATATAAAGTAAAAAAATTGCTAATCACAATTAAATGTAATTAGCAATTCATATATAATTATTTTTATTACTCTTCTATATATATAAAAGCACTTTTCTTATTTAATAAGTATGGTCTAAGATATGCTACTGTACTTGATAGAGGTAATACTTCTTCACTTAAATGTATACCTAAAACCGTTTTGATATACTTTCTTCTTTCTTCAATACGTAACCATAACTCTGGGTAATCTCTCTTAATTGCATCTCTTAAACTTTTGTCTGCTAAAGCAATACCGTTTTCTGCCCCAACACCGCCATAGCCTGGCATAGATGGTATAATATCAATTTGTAAAAGCATACCGCTTTTCAAGGTTTCTTTAGATTTAGGGTAAATCGGTGATGACATCCACTCTTCATCTGCAGTTAAATGGCCTGGATTCAGTGACCAGTGATATTTTTCTTTCGGCAAAACCCTTTCAATAATTTCATACATATCACTTCCACTCATGCCGATATGTATACTTTCAAGCCAAGCTACAATAGCTGTAAAATATGGTGCTGCAATTACATCTACATAGTCCTTAACTGCTTCAGAAAGTTGAGATTTACTACTTACTGCATATCCTGCTCTACTAGATAATCCACCTTTATATCCAGTTGTCAGAGAGATCTTGTCTCCTAACTCTATCTTTTTGTTTAAAGGATATAAATTAGCATTCTCAAACCGATTCCCAGTTGAACTTATAGCAACTACATTAGTTGGCTGTCCGTATACCTTCAAATAATTTCCTATCTCCATCTCTGTTTTTCCCACTTCTAATGCATTCATAGAATTAAGTACACAGTCTGAAGCTAAGGAAGAACCAAACTCATAATGAGCTATTTCATTGGCATTGTTAGTAGCTCTTACTCCATAATCAGCATTTATGAACATATGTGTTGCATTGCATATATGTTGTTCTCCTGCAATATCCTTAACCGCATCTACTATAAAGTAAGGCAGGTCAAAAAAACTTCTGTTATCATAAAGATCGCTTATAAAGTTTTTCCATCCAACTAACCCAATATGTAGCCCTACCTTAATGCCTGCTTTTTCAAACACTTGTTTCATACTCATTTCATTTTCCATTGGTTGATTAGGAAGTGAAAAATACGGTGAATGAATTAATTCTGCTGGTATCCTTGAGTAGTTAACCATCTTAGTGTTTTCATTTCCAAGAATTAAGTATGCTTTACCATCACTATGTAAAACTAGAAGTCCTTCTTCAAATCTAGTAAGGAATCCAGTTAAGTACTCAAAGTTTGCCCCATGCTCAAGATCATTGTATACAATAACACAATCTAAGCCTTGCTTTTTCATAATAGAAAGTACTTTATTTTTTCTTTCCTCCATAGTGCTATCAGATAGTATTACAGGAATCCCATCGTTATCGCATTTTGGCACATCTATTTCAGTTAAATTAACATTTGAATATTTATACTCTCTCATACTTTCCTCCTAAAAATCTTTAAATAACTATAAAAAATCAAATAAATATACAATCTTTTATTTCTATGCTAATTATTATATCAATCAAAAGTGATTATTCCTAATAATATAAGCTGTCATTTTAAGAAAATTAGATTTAAAACTTTTTTAGTTTAACAAACTTATAGATTTCCTAGCTCAACAACTATTTTATACTTAATAGTTTTTAAACATAGCTTATGCTTAAAATTCTAATTTCTTGTATTATTTTAAAAACAAAGAACCAGTATAGGTTTAACAACCCTATTAACTGGTTCTTTAATTTAAAATTCAATTTAATTGCCTTTGAATTAGTTTATAAAACAGTGATTCTTACCTTTTTATTTCAAGGATAATTTTTTCATCTCCATTAATTTCATATAATATATTGTTCAATTTTAGATTTATTAAGGAATTACCTTCGCTTATTATTTCTGTTTTATCTTTTTTCATATAAACCTTAATATGGTTACCTTTATACGAAAATCCGAAACTTAGTTCATTCCAAATCTCAGGTAACTTTGGAGTTAATGAAACATAATCTTCTTTTATTCTTAATCCTGCAAACCCATACACTATAGACATCCATGTTCCGCCCATATTGGCTGTGTGTATACCATCTTTTGTATTTCCATGAGTATCGTCTAGATCCAGTCTTGCAGTTTCAATAAAATATTTATATGCTAAGCTTGGATATCCTACTTTAGAAGCCATAATACTGTAGGCTGCACATGATAAGGATGAATCATGAGTTGTAATTTTCTCATAATAATCATATGAGTTTTTAATAGTGCTAAAGTCAGCTTCATCTTCTACTAGAAAATGAGCCAATACAGTATCTGCCTGCTTTAAAACTTGATATCTATAGATTGTAAGAGGGTGATAATTTAGAAGCAATGGGTAGTTTTCTTTTGGTGTGTTTTCAAAATCCCATACCGCCTTATTTAAAAAGGTATCGTCTTGAGCATTTATCTTTAACTCTTCATTATAGGGTAAATACATATTTGTATAAGCATTTTCAAAGTTTTTAACTTCCTCTTCTGTTATTCCAATCTTGTTACTTAGACTTTCAAGTATATTCTCAGCTTTGCATTTTAATTCATTGTAAAATTTCACAGCCCATTTTAAATTATATTTTGCCATAACATTTGTATAGTAATTGTTATTTACTATTGCTGTATACTCATCAGGTCCAGTAACTGCGTCTATCTTAAATAAGCCTTTATCAAAATGACCAATTTCAAGCCAAATCCTTGCTGTCTCAAAAATCACTTCTGCGCCAAATTCTTTTATAAAATCAAAATCTCCTGTTGCTAAGTAGTATTGTATATATGAATAGGCTATATCTCCGTTAATATGATACTGAGCTGTTCCAGCTGGAAAGTATGAAGAGCACTCCTTGCCTATTATGGTCCTCCAAGGATATGCAGCTCCTTTTTTATGGCCCATTTCAAGGGCTCTTTCTCTGGCACCATCCAAAATATTATAGCGATATCTTAATAACCCCTTTGCTAATTCAGGGTAGCATAAGGTAAAAAACGGAAGAATATATATTTCAGTATCCCAGAAATAATGGCCTTCATACCCTTCTCCACTTAAGCCTTTAGCTGTAATATTACTTTTTTCATCCTTCCCTACGGCTTGCAGCAACTGATACAAATTATATTTAAGTCCTTGGTGAAGATTCTCATCACCTACGATATCTATATCTGCTAAACTCCAGAATTTATTTAGATACTCTTCTTGTGTTTCACGTAGGCTTTCAAAAGAAATTGTACTTAGTTTTTCGGCTATTTCAAAACCACAATTTTCTACATTTTCATGGCGCCTTGAATCAGTATATACATTATATTTTGTGAAATTTATTATTTTGCTTCCTTTAGTAATTCTAATTATGTTTTCAGCGCTTTTTTCTGTATTCTTAACGATCACTTCATTGTAAGCATCGCAATGATGTCTTGTGGTAACTGCAACTATGTTTTTTGAGTTTTCTGTTTCAGATACTATTTGCATAACTTCTTTTTCTGCTGTAATTGACTTTACAGATAATATCTTTGCATGATCATTGCCTACTCTAGGATCATTTTCATCGGTAAAGTTTGACACATCTGCATTAATTGATGACTCAATAATAATATCTTCATCAAAATTAACTTTTTCAATCTCATAATTAATAATAAACAGTTCTAGATACTTCAAAGATGCCATTCTTGTAATTTTAAGCTTAAGTTCTTTTCCAAGTGGTGAAACCCATTGTATTTCCCTTATGTAACATCCTTTTTTTATATCTACATACCTATTAAAAGCTTTAATAGTTCCTTGAAAGACAGAAAATTTTTCACCATTTATTATTATATCAATATCCTGAGAATCAATGACATTTACAATTTTCTGCATTGTCTCTGGAAAAGCATATGCTTTCTCACCATATTGAATAGGTGCATCTTCATAAAATGCATTTATATAAGTTCCTCTTATGGTTTTATAATTTTCTGGGTACTTTTCTTCAAAGTTACCTCTAACACCTAAATAACCATTTGATACATTAAAAAGACTTTCATTCTTCAAAAGGTTCTTTTCTTCTAAACAATTATCACTTATAATCCATTCATTTTCCATGTTTAATACTCTCTTTCTGTTTTAGTTATTTTATTAAAAATGTACACCTATGCATCAAATTTGTTTTAAATATTTATCTAGATGAACCACTTCATAATTAAACTTATATCTTCAAATTCTCCTCTCAAAACCCACAGGAGTCTTGAAAATTGATTTCGGATTGAAGTGTTTCATCTTTAGTTCTTTATTGAAGCTTAAAAATAAAATTAAAATACAAACTGTACACTATTAGCTGCATGTGTTATTTTACTGCACCAGCCATGACTCCCTTAATGATGTGTTTTTGAGATACCAAATAAAATATAACTACTGGTATTACTGTAAGAACAAGTCCTGCCATAGCTAAATTCCATTGAATTGTAAATTCTCCAAAGAAATAGAAGGTTGATAAAGGAATTGTCCTAAGCTCTGGATCTCTTAATACTAAGGAAGGTAGCAAATAATCGTTCCATAAACTAATCACATTCAAAATTGCTACTGTTATTGTAATTGGTTTTAAAGTTGGAAACACAATTCTCCAGAATAACTGAAACTTATTGCAGCCATCAATCATTGCAGCTTCTTCTAAAGCTCGTGGAACACCTTTTATAAACCCATGGTATAGAAAAACTGCAAGGCTTGTTCCGAATCCAATATTCATAAAAATTAAACCATAAAAGGTATTAATCATTGAAAAATTAATTGAAGGAATTTCCCACTTACTCATATATTGCATCAGTGGAATCATAACTGACTGAAATGGTATTAGCATCGTAACTACAAAAGCTAATAATATGATATTTGCAATTTTTGACTTACTACGAACTAAAGCCCACGCTGTCATCGAGGAAAAAGTTATAATAAGTATTGTACTGACTATTGTTACTATTAAAGAATTAGCTAATGCATGTAGAAAATTCATTTTATCAATTGCTTGTATATAATATGAAAAATCTAAAGCTTTAGGTAACCCAAGGGTATCAGTAAATATTTGTTCTCTTCCCTTAAAGGAATTGACTAACATAATATATATAGGAAATAAAGTCATGACTGCTGTAATAATTCCAAGTACAAGGATGATCTTGGATGCTCTAAATTTTGACTTCATCACATTTCAACCTCTTTCTTTTTAGTAATAGAAATCTGTATAACAGTGATCACCATTATAACCAAGAAAAACATTATTGACTTAGCTTGTGCCTGTGCATACTTGTTGTAACCAAAGGCTGTTGAAAATATATTCATACTTATTAGTTCAGTTGTTCCATAAGGTCCCCCGTTGGTTAAAGATAAATTTGTATCATATTGCTTAAAGGAATTTGCTAAAGTGACAAATAAACTTATTGTGAAGGCAGGGGCTATTAGAGGAAGAATAACTTTCCTAAATTTATGCCATGCACTTGCTCCATCAATATCTGCGGCTTCTAAAACTTCATCAGATATACTTTCAATAGAAGCAATATAGATTATCATCACATATCCAGCCATTTGCCATACTCCTACAACAACTAATGCCCAAAATGCAGCTGTAGGATTATCAAGCCAATTGAAAAAGAATTTAGAAGTATGAGTCATTTGCCCTAAACTTTCAAATAATTTTGTAAATACAAACTTCCATATAAAACCTAATATTAGTCCTCCAATTAAGTTAGGCATAAAATATACAGCTCTGAAGAAATTTTTAAATTTAACCTTAGAAGTTACTAACATTGCTAATGCAAGTCCAACTATATTAACAAGAATAGTCATAGCAATAACATATTTGGTTGTTAACCAAAATGATGTAGCAAATTTTCCATCATCAAATGCTGAAATATAGTTCTTTAATCCCACAAAACTAGCACCTGTAAAAGCAAATCCATCCCAGTTGGTAAAGGAATATATTATCCCCATTATAAAAGGGATAACAACAACATTGGCAAATATGAATAATGACGGTAGAACAAATAATGCCGTGGTCATTTTGTCCTTAAACTTTCTATTCATTATTTTCGCTCCATTTCTTATCTTTATTTTATATATAAACCCTTATTATCTTTTTAAAGTTTCCATCTAAAATTCACAGGAGTTATATAAATAAATTTAAAATAAACTAAGCAATTCTCTCCAATAACAAATTATACATGCCCGAAAATCCTTAGCTTCCGCGATTTTCGAGCAAGTACAATTTAATTTCTTCTATTGGTTACCTTTAAAATCTTCTATTAGAGATTTTCATTTATATTCAAGTTATTTCTTTGCAGCATTTACCCAAACCTTTTGTATTTCATCTAATAATTGATCTGAGTTTATTTGTCCAGCATAGAACTTTTCCATTGCACTTGTACAATCTTTATCAACACCTGCGGGGAATAGATTGAATGTCCATGGAATAGTTTTTCCTGCATCAGAATATTTTGCAACTTCTTTAGATAGAACACTTAAATTACTTGTATCAAAGCCATTATAAGCAGGTATTACTTTAAATTTGTCAGTAACAATTTTTTGTCCATCTTTTGTAGTAAGAAGCCAATCAAGGAACTTTATTGCTCCAGCTTGTTGTTCTTTTGTTGCTGCATTATTTACATGGAAGAAGTTTGTATTTCCTACAGCTAAAGAGGCATTTCCGTTAGCTGGCATTGGCATCATTCCATAATCAAAACTAACTTTGTATTGATCTATTATTGATTGAGACCAGTTACCTTGATGGATAATTGCATATTTACCTTGTGAAAAACCAGCAACTTGATCGTCATAACTATCTTTTGCAAGATTTGTGTATGGTTTTAGTTTTTCTAAATCCTGTGCATATTTCTTAACTTCTGGAACATCCTTAAGGTTGAGTTGTCCATTAGTAACCTTAGTGATAACATCTTTATAATTACTCATAGTTGCAAAAGGCCAGTTAAATGGATGCATAAATTGGAAATAAGTCTCCTTCGCAAATGCAAGTGGTTTTACAACACCCTTAACCTTTGATATTTTTTCGCAAGCAGCTGCTAAATCATCCATAGTTTTTATGCTATCAGCATCAACTCCTGCATCTTTAAATATTTGCTTATTATATACTAGTCCAATTCCTTCAACTGCTAGTGGAAGTCCATAAAGCTTCCCATCTTTCATTGTATCTTCAGCCTGTCCTTTAGCTATGTTCTTTGCTGCTGCTGCAGAATCCATTGGTGCCATATACTTGAAGAATTTTTCAAACTCACTTCCACTTCCACAGGTAAAAATTGTAGGTGCTTTTGCAGGGCTTGATGCAAACTGTGATTGTAAAGTAGTAACTAGATTATCTCCAGCAGATCCTAAAATTTTCACTTCAACGTCATTTTGAGATGCATTAAATTGTTTTGCTGCAGCTTCTAGTTCTGTTTGAATTTCAACCTTGTTTTGAATTAAAGTAACTTCTGCCTTACTTGATTTATTACTTGTAGTTGAGGAACTAGATCCACACCCAACCATTGTTGATAAAGCAACCGCCATAACACAAAGAACACTTAATAATTTTTTTGTTTTCATACTTTTTCCCCCTATTTTCTAATTTAATTTCTATTAGTTTGGAAGTTTTATAGTAACTATATTAATTATTATTTAGACATCAGTTTTGAACTGCAGACTTTAAAACGTTTACAGTAAGAGCCATGCAGACTAATATTTTTCAATATAAGTATTGCTGTTCAATCTTCTTATAAAGCTCTTTTATAGATTTAGATATAAAGCTATAATAATTTTATGTTTAAGAACCAAGGAATCCTTTACATATATCAGCGCTGTTTTTTCCTTAATTTGTTATTGATTATATTGACATTATATACAAGAAAAACTATAATTTTTTATACAATGTTAATAAAATTTACACTTTATTAAGATTACTTTTTGAGGTGATACAGAAAATGCAGAGCATATACAAAAAAATTGAATATACAATGGCGAAAAATAGATATGCCTCTTATATTCATCCGCCTTATGAACTTGAATCAAAACTAGTACATAGTATCCAACAATTGGATACTGATACCGCAACTAATATCTTAAAGAAAATTAATTCACTTGAGAGGGCTCAATTGTCCAAACATCCATTGACTTCCCTTAAATATTCCATTATTGGATCATGCACAATCTTCACTAGAGCCGTAATTGAAGCAGGTTTGGATACTGAAACTGCATTTATATTAAGTGATTATTATATCAATCTCATAGATGATACTTCTAATATCAATGCTTTAGAAAATTTAGAATACTTTATGTTAAACGATTTTATTAATGTTTCAAAAAGGTACAAACAGTACTTCTACAATCCTCTTATAAATCGTGTGATTGAATATATTAAGAAAAATATTGAAACTCCCTTAACTCTTCAAGAAATTTCTTCTATAGTGAGCGTGCATCCAAATTATCTTTCAGCCGCTTTTAAAAAAGAAGTTGGTAAAACCTTATCTGACTACATTAGCGAGGTAAAAATCTCAGCTATACAGCTTTACTTAAACAATACTAACTTGAGCGTAACTGAAATAAGCCAAATATTTAATTTTAGCCATATAACTTATTTTTCTCGTTTCTGTAAAAAACATATGGGGGTAACTCCTAAAGATTATAGAAGACAAGCATTGATTTCTAAGGTTAGCTTATAAATTTAGAGTAACCTAAGTAGATATTTATAATAAAGTAAGGCTGTTGAGTTCTTAACTCTTCAGCCTTATTAATTTTAGATTTCAATATGAATGTTCTTAAGCCTTACCCTATTGGTAAATATTGATGGTTGCAGTAATAACTTTCACTCTTTAATCTTTATTATATAGAGTTAATTAAGGGGATGGTTATTATAAAAAGATTTGCTTACATACTTTTAACGGTTATGTCTTGCACAATGATGCTAGTAAGTTGCAGCAGTAAAACTGAAGTATCAAAGAAAGTCGAAGTTGACAAAACAAAGCAACTTCAAAGTAATCAATCGAATAGCTCTAAAAATATATCTACGGATTCTAGTGTACAAGCATTCTCACAAAAAGAAACTCAAGAATTAGCTGACAATAATAAGGTTCAAGAAATGATTAATCCTATTATTGCAGATTTCATTCAAGGATTTTATAATTGTACACCGTCAACTGTAGACCAAGCTTTTGATAAACTGAGTACATACTCTGGTTTTGATAATGGAACTGCCTTTGGAGATAGAACTGATAATTTTAAGAATTCTATGAAGAATTATACGGAAAAACTTATAAGCTATCATATTGCTAAGTCTGAAATAGGAATTTTTGTTACTTTAAAAGATAGCTCAAAAACCTATTATGGTAGCAATCAAACTATAATTGTAAATTATACTGAAAATGAAATTAATAAAATTGATAAAGTAAGATTAACTCTTGCTCATAATGTTAAAGGAGATAAAACTTTTAGAATTACTGATATAGATATACAGGAGCAACCAATTCAAAAGTAAAAATTGTGCCCTTTTTAATTAAGTGCTTATTCCTCCGATGCTCTTTAGATGAACAACTCTATAATTAAACTTATACCTTTAGGTTTAGAGTTATTTCATCCTTAATGAGCTTACGCAAAGAATTACATACTAAATATCTAAGAAGCTATTCCAATCTTATAATGATTGAGATAGCTTCTTAATATTATTGTACTAATCAGACGTTGATATTTATCTTATCCTAATGCTAAGCTTTTAGCTAAGTTCCATAAAAAATTATAATTCCTCTTTTTGAAAAATACAAAGCTTTAAAAACATCACCTATGTTATTACGACTATTTTATAAAAAAGAAGTGATTTCAAAAACAACAGTTCAATGTATCACTTTTATTTATATTCGGATAATAAATTTGGTGTTTTTTTACATTATAATTGTTTTTTTGTATATCATTTTATTTTTAAAATACTATAATTAACTTGTAATGCATTACATATCTATTTTAGAAATAATAGTACTAATTACATTTCAATATACGCTTCTTATTTATACCAAAAATTTCTGATTTAATCTTAGTTAGTTTTATACAAATCTACGTTAAAGATGAAAAACTTCAATCCTAGATATATTTCCAAAACTCCTATGGGTTTTGAGAGGAAAATTTGAAGATATAAATCTAATTACAAAGTATCCCGTTAATTCACAATAACACCATGATAAAGTATTCACTTAAGATGAGCAAAATTAATGAATTTAATTCTGCACCCTATTATATTAGCAAGGCTCTGTTTAAAACTCAGCTTTTGTTAAACATAGCCTTAAATGAAAAGGAGACTATTATCATGAAGAAAACAAAAAAGTTACTAATGCTCTTGACAGCTTGTGTTTTAACATTTTCAACTTGCTTAGCTAAAACTGAACCAACAAAAGCAAATGCTGCTACAAAGGTTAAGAATATAAAGGCTGCTGTTACAACTAAGACTAACTCCCAAACTTATGCTGAATCAATGCAGCCTGGCTGGAATCTCGGAAACAGTTTTGACTCAGTTGGAAGCACTGGTGAAACTTCATGGGGAAATCCAGTAGTAACTCAACAACTAATCCAAACAATTAAAAGTCAAGGATTTAAAAGTATTAGAATACCTTTTACGGCTTATGGTCGTGTTGGAGCTGCTCCTAATTACACCATAGATTCTACCTACTTAACTCGTTATGCTCAGGTTGTTCAATGGGCTCTTGATCAAGGTTTATATGTAATGATAAATATACATCATGATTCCTGGGAATGGGCAGAATATATAAATGCAGATGACGATAATGGAGTTTCTATGACAGAATACAAAGCTATCTGGACTCAGCTTGCTAATTACTTTAAAAGCTATTCTTCAAAAGTATGCTTCGAGTCTTTAAATGAACCATATTTTAAAAATCATAGTGGTGATGTAAGCACTGATATACAAATGCAGAGACTTTCAGCTGTGAATACTCAATTTAGAACTATTGTTAGAAATTCAGGTGGTAATAACACATCTCGTATGCTTGTTCTTCCAACTTTAAATACCAACAATAGTGATGACAGATGTACTTCTCTTTACAACACAATTTCAGGTTTTAATGATCCGTATATTATGGCTACTTTTCATTACTATGGCTATTGGCCTTTTAGTGTAAATATTGCTGGAACAACAACTTTTGACAGCACAACAATTTCTGACCTTACAAGCTCCTTTGACAGAGTATACAATCATTTCACAGCTAACGGAATAGGAGTTGTAACTGGTGAATATGGCCTACTCGCCTTTGACAGTTCTTCAAGCGCAATCGAGCATGGTGAGTTGTTAAAGTATTTTGACTACATCAATTATTATGCTAAAAGTAAAGGCATAGCTTTAATGCTTTGGGATAATGGAAATCTTCTTAACAGAACTAGTTATACTTGGAATGATCAAGCTTTATATAATACCTTGAAAGCTTCTTGGACTTCACGAAACTCATATTCTACATCTGATATGCTTTTCGTTAAATACGCAGATAGGACTAAAGACATTTCAATGAATTTAACTTTGAACGGAAATACTTTGTCTTCTATATATAATGGAAGTACAAAATTAGTTTTAGGAACTGATTATACCTACTCAAATGGCATAGTAACCTTAAAAGGAAGTTATGTAAATAAGTTTATAAGTGGCAGCTACGGAACCAAAGCTACACTAACAATGAAATTCTCTGCTGGAGTTGATTGGAATGTTTTTTTGAATTACTATACTACACCGGTACTAAGTTCAGCAACTGGAACTACCTCTGGTTTTAATATCCCAGTAGCTTTTAATGGTTCAAAACTTTCTACCCTAGAAGCTGTTTATTCTGACGGTAGTGGTGCCGGTCCACAAAACTGGACTACTTATAAGCAGTATAGTGATGCATACACAGCTAACTACAGTACAAATGTAGTAACTTTAACAAGTAATTTCTTTAGTGCATGTAATGATGGAGTAATAACCTTAAAACTACATTTCCAGAGCGGAGAAATAATACAATATAACATCACAAAGAGTGGAACTTCAGTAAAATCCAATTAAAAATTTAGAGTTTGTAGGTATAGTTGCAATATAGCTACAAACTCTTTTTAACTAATAATCAAACAGCACATATTTGTGCGTAAAACCAAATATACCTATTGTCCTCTTTATTAATTCTTTTAAAAATTATTAGAACTAAAGCTCATATTTTCAAGGTATGTTTAAGTGAGGTGACTGGATTGAACTTGCCTGTTATTAAAGTACTGTTCTAAGAAATCTTCCCGTATGTGACGCTTCGATCCTTGCTACTTGTTCTGGAGTACCTTCCGCAACAACATAGCCTCCTCCACTGCCACCTTCTGGTCCCATATCAATGATGTAGTCTGCAGACTTTATCACATCTAAATGATGTTCAATCACAAGTACTGTATGACCCTTATCAACAAGTTTTCCTAAAGAGTAAATTAACTTTTTAATATCTGAAAGATGAAGTCCAGTTGTTGGCTCATCTAAGATATATAAATTGTGTGCTCCTCTCTTTATCTTTGAAAGCTCATAGGCTAGTTTCACTCTTTGTGCTTCACCACCAGATAAGGTTGTTGAGCTTTGACCAAGTCGCATATATCCTAACCCAAGTTCATTAACTATTTCTAATTTATGCTTTAGGTATTTATGATCTTTAAAAAACTCAAGTGCCTCTTCAACAGTCATTTCAAGCACATCTGCAATGCTTTTCCCATTATATTTAATCTCAAGGCCTTCATCAGAAAAGCGCATTCCCTTGCATACAGGGCATATGGTTTCAATATCTGCCATGAATTGGAGGTTTGTTACAAGGATTCCATCTCCACCACAATGTTCACATCTGGTACCATTGGCGTGGGTTAAACTAAAATCTATTTCTTTGTATCCCCTTTCTACTGCTTCTGGCTGCATGGCAAAAACCTGGCGTATCTTATCATAGACCCCTATATAGGTTGCAGGATTTGACTTACTGTTTCTGCCAATAGGAGTCTGGTCAATGTTTATCACATTGTTTACTAGTTCTGCTCCAAAAACAAAATCATGTTCTCCTGATACTATTCTAGCGCCTGTTTTATTAACTTTAAGCTGCTTATAAAGTATCTCATTTATTAATGAGCTTTTACCAGAACCAGATACTCCAGTAACACAGATAAAAACACCAAGAGGTATATCAAGATCCACATTTTTAAGATTGTTTTCTCTTGCGCCTTGAATGGACAAGAAGTTATCATCTAGATTCCTTCTCTTCTCAGGTACAGGTATATGCTCTGTACCGGCTAAATACTGTCCTGTTATTGATTTAGGTTCCCTCATAATATCTTCAACGGTACCAGAAGCAACTATATCACCACCATGAACACCAGGTCCTGGACCTATTTCAATGATGTGATCAGCACTTCTTATGGTATCCATATCATGCTCCACCACAATAACCGTATTGCCTATATCTCGTAGTTTCTTCATTGTATCTATGACTCTCATAGAATCTCTTGGATGGAGTCCGATGCTTGGTTCATCCATCACATATAACATACCCATAAGCTCACTGCTTATCTGTGTAGACATCTTAATTCTCTGCATCTCACCACCAGAAATGCTGTCACTTCTTCTACCAAGATTTATATAGTGGAGACCAATGTCCACCAAGAGTTTTAATCTTGAGCTTATTTCACGTATAATGGTATTTGCAACTTCCTCAATATCTTTCTCGAAGGTTAACTTCTTTAAAAAATCCAATAGCTCTGGAAGCTGCATTCTACTTAATTTATCTATATTTAGTCCACCAACAGTAATCTGGAGTCTCTGAGTTTTTAATCTTGCCCCATGACACTCGGGACATATCTTTTCTATCATACAGTCTTTAATGAAGCTAGGTTCAAAAGCTTCGGTAGTAGATGACTTCCTTATATAATTCTTGTACCAGCTCTCTAACTCGTAAACAAATCCCTTAAAAGGTCTAGCCCTTCCAGTTATCCAGTTTTTCTTATCCGAAAAAGGTGGCTGCAGCATTTCTACAACCTCTCCCTTAGTTCCATAAAACAGTATTTCATGAATATGCTTTGGAAGATCCTTAAAAGGAGTATCAAGACTAAAGTCATATTTTTGCGAAAGACTATACATCATCACAGTTCTGTAGCTATCCTTGCCTGCTGGATTAAACACTGAACTTTTTAGTGCCCCTTTGTTTATACTTTTTTCTGGTGCTACAATTAAAAATCTAGGTTCTACAACATAGGACATTCCTACTCCTAAGCAAGTATGACATGAACTTGTGGGAGAATTAAAAGAAAAGTGGAAGGGCTGCATTTCACATAAGGTATAGTGATGCTCTAAGCAACCAAATTTTTTATAAAATGAAGCATCAACCTCTCCAATAACTTCTACTTTAATCATAATGTCCTCATCCAGTGCAACCATTGCAGCCTCTATGGATTTTGTCAGCTGAATATAAGTATCTTGTCTTAAGGTAAAGCGATCAATTACTAATTCAATTTTATATTCCTTGCTTTCATCAAGTTCCCTTTTTTCAGCTAAAGAAAAAGGTACTCCGTCAATAAGTAATCTTCTATAACCTTTTTCTCTTATTAGATGAAAGGTATACTCATAATCTTCTCCAAATATTTTGTATACTGGTGCCCTAAGTTCAACTACTGTACCTAATGGCAGTGTTGAAATATGTTCAGCAATCTGTGCTGCTGACAATTGCTTTAGAGGTTTTCCACACTCCGGGCATCTACCTATGCCTGCTGTAGAAAATAAAAGTCTCATATAATCATTTATGTCTGTAACCGTACCTACCGTCGAACGTGGATTGTTGTTTCCTTTTTTCTGTTCAATTGCAATAACAGGGGACAACCCTCTCACATAGTCCACATTAGCTTTTTTCAACTGACTGATACGGCTTTTAGCAAAGTTTGATATAGAATCAAGAAACCGCCTCTGCCCTTCTCCATATATAACATCGAAGGCTAAAGAAGATTTACCTGAACCAGATACTCCAGTGATAACCGTAAGCTTATCTCTAGGTATCTCTACGGATATATTTTTTAAATTATTTTGCTTAGCTCCCGATACCTCAATACTTGTTCTTATTGACATATTACATCTCCTCTCTTATTTACATAGTATAAAAATTCATCTAAAAATTAACGCATTAGCGAAATAGAAAACTGAAGCTTATAAGTCTGGTACCAATAAAAAACCTAGTTCTTCCACTGCTAGCTTGCTTTTAGGTGTTATGCGAATTGTTTGTGACACTTTTTCAATAACGCCTTTATCAGCTAGATACTCAAATATACCAATAATGAAATGGCTATCCATATGAAAATGCTTAGAAATAAGTGTACTGGTCTTTATTTGTTCATCTGACATATATTCAATCACAGGCTTTTTTATAATATCAAGATGCTTCATTAGGTACTGGTCAAGTTTCTCTATGTTTTTTGAAACTTCTTCTTCACTGAAGTGATGAGACATTGCCTCTTGATAGAAGTTAGTAAGTACTTCTGGACTAATTTTAAGAGCCTTTTGTATGGCCTCACGGGAGGTTGGCTCACCATTTAAGCAAAGCTCCATATCTGCTATAACCTCTGCAGCCTTTAAAAGATAATATTGAGCATAAAGTGGATCCTTCCTAATTGTGAGCCATTTTTGACATTTATCATATATGCCAACAAGGATACAAGCTCTGTAAAAGGTTGATAAGGCAATATCATCGCTGCCTATGACTTTCATATCCTCAAAATACTCATAGAGGCTGTCATCGCTGGTATACATAATCTTACCTTTTGAGAAATAGGATTGAGAAAAAGTTCCTCCAATGCTTCTCTCCAAACTTCTTTTAAAAGAACTTCTTAACATAAGTTCAACATTGATTGTTATACCATCTTCCACAATACAATAAGATGTATTCTTAATAGTCTGATCTCTGACAACTAAGGTCATGTCAATATCACTTTTCTCCCACACAACATCATAGGCCACACTGCCGCAGACAATAACTGCAACAACATTAGGATCATCCTTAACTTTGCTAACAAAGCTATTCACCGCAGCATTATATCGATCTCTTAACTCTGACTGAAGTATATTATCCATAATCTCAAATCCTTTCGATTCATTAATTAAAGAAACAATTGTTCTTATGATTTAGCTTATGGTACAATTATACTTGTCTTTTTTTATCAATACAGGACAAAAATTGCTGGAGTTGAGAATAATGGATAATTATTTATTAGAAATAATAAACAATACAACTGAATATATCGAAAATAATCTTTTGGAGCCCTTAACTCTAGATAACATATCAGAGAATGTGAATATTTCAAAATTTCACTTACTCAGAATATGGAAAGGTGCCACCACTACAGGTTTGATGGAATATGTTCGAAGGAGAAGAATTGCTTTATCTCTAAGTGACCTAATCCACGAACGAAGCAATATTGAATTCATTTCTTCAAAATACTCCTTCGGATCCGAACGAACCTATAACAGAGTTTTCAAGGAAGAGTTCAACATAACCCCTTCAAAATGGCGTAAAAAACCATGCCCACTAGAAATTTTAGATAAGTTCAATGCAAATTTTATGAATTGTTCAGGAGATGGCCTTATCTTTTTCCGTTCAATAACTATATTCCCTGCTTTCTCAATTGCAGGTCATGAATATATGGTAGATATTGAAGAAAATAAAAGATCACAAATAGCCAATAAATACGGCCTAGACTTTTTCTACAATCATCGATTAAGAGTTTTTAATCCAATACAAAAGGATGTTTATATTGGGTTTACTACTGTTCCAGAAGATTTAACAAAATATACCTTCTACCAACCTTCCATACAAATATGTGAAAACAGTATTGTCCCTGAAGATATGAAAGTAAAACATATTCTTCCTCACAAATATGGTGTCTTTACTTATATGGGACTCCATCGTCCTGAAGAAATTTCCTCAAAGAATTTATCTGATATCTGGAATCATGTTTTTAACACATGGATGCCCACAGTTCAATTTGATCTAAGGGAAAAATTTAGGTTTGAATATATAAACTATGCAAAATGTAATAAGAACTACTGTGAATGTGATTTGTATTTTCCTATATCATTTTTATAAGACTGTGTTGAAATTAAGCGGTTATACATCCGATGCTTTATAACCACTTAACTTCAACAATATTCTTAAACTTAAACTTTATAAAATAGCTTTAACCAGCGTCTAAACCTTCTTTTTTCATTAGAGACATTATTTTATATTAATAATATGATATTTATAAAACTACAACAAACGATAAAAATCATAAAAGACCTGAAGGTATATAATACTTCCAGGTCTTTTAATAATTATTTTAATGTTAAACTGCTTTCCATAGAGCTGCAACAACTGGTGGTTCCCATCCTACCTGTGCAGTATGTCCTTGTAAGCATGTATAATTAACTCCATTATAAGAAACAATATCTCCTGTTTTGTAGGTTACTCCTGCAGTCCATGCTGGGTAACCTTGATTTACTACTGTCACAGTTACTGAGTTTGATGTAATTGATTTACCTGTACCATCGTATAAAACTATAGTATAGCTGTAGCTACCAGCAGCTTTATTAGTGATTTGAGTTGTTAAAGTCACCGATGAGGAATTACCAGCTGTCAATGTACCTGTTGCTATTTGATTTGCTCCTTCAAAATACTTATATGAAGTTGCTGTATTATTTGCTGGTACTACTGCTGTTAGAGTATAACTTCCGTTAGTTACTGTTCCTGCTGATAATGTCGCTGCTTTTAAAGTATTCGTAGTTCCAACAGAAACTGTTACTTTATTTGATATTGCTGATACATTTGAGGCATCATAAACAACAAAAGTATAATCATAGCTTCCTGAACTCTTACCTGTAACCTGATTAGTTAAAGTTACTGCTGATGAGTTTCCAGCTGTTAGAGTGCCTGTAGCTAATTGGTTGGTTCCTTCAAATAACTTATAGGAAGTTGCGGTATTATTTGCTGGTACTACTGCTGTTAGAGTATAACTTCCGTTAGTTACTGCTCCTGCTGATAATGTCGCCGCCTTTAAGCTATTAACAGTACCAACTGTTACTGTAACTTTGTTTGAAGTTGCAGCTAAGTTTGAAGCATCATATACTACTACAGTATAATCATAGCTTCCAGCGCTCTTACCAGTTACTTGCTTTGTTAAAGTTACTGCCGAAGTACTTCCAGCTGTCAAGGTACCATTTGCTATCTGTGTTGCCCCTTCAAATATTTTATAAGAAGTAGCTGTGTTATATGCTGGTACTACCGCTGTTAAAGTGTAGCTTCCGTTTGATACAGTACCTGCCGATAATGTGGCTGCCTTTAAGGTATTTACATTAGTACTATTCAATTTCACTGGATTTTTCAAATATCTTTGAGCCTTAGTTATCCACCAATATCCGTCTGGTGCTGGAGATCCAGTAGCATGAGTACTTGGACCAACTCCTGCTCCAAATAGCAAGGATATTATTCCTGCATCCTTGGCCTCTTGCATATGAGCTCCCCAGGTAACAGCGTCTCCACTAACAGTTATCTTAGGGTCTTTGGCATCACTTTTCCCAAAGTAAGTGGCTCTATTGCCTGCTCCAGGTTTAAAGCTATCTCCAAAGAAATATGTTGAAGCGGAGTCTTCATAGCTTCCTATCGCATCGGTAAGGTCTGCAAAGCTTCCACCATTATATGGGTTAGCCTCTAGTGTACTATTTATTCTTCCTACAGGAAGCTGCCATAGTATTGCTGGCTTTTTAGTTTGTTCATTTAGAGTTTTAACATACAATAAATAATTGTTCCAAATATCTGAATTCCAAAACCATGTGGAAGCCTGTGGATTATCCTTAGCTCCACTTTCAGCGGCTCCATCAAGCCCATATTTATCAATAGAGATAAAATCAGCTCCGTTAGAAGTTATTCCTGCTGACATGTAGAAATTAGCTGTTTCAGTAGCCGCCTGTTTTATGAATTGTCTTCCAGCATCCCAGCCCACATCTTCGGTTTTGTGCAAAAGTCCTTTTGAAGGAACTTGTCCACTATAAGACCATATGTTAAACTGCCATCCAAAATATGCGGTTTTATAGTATTTTCTTACTGTATAATTGATTGCTTGAACTAGGCCGCTTACATTATTGCCAAAGGTAGGATCTTTTGTCTTGTCTAATACTCCAGAAGAGTATACTGCATCAACCATTGCAGAGATTTTATCAGGAGTTGTGCCTGATTGTTGCATCATATATCCTAAGAAATCTGGTTCGAAAAGTAGTCCGATAGTTTCATCTCCACCATATTGTGCACAGATGTCTAATAAGAACTTTAAGTCTTTGAAATATGCTTCCATGTAGGTTTTGTCATTGATATGAGTTTTATCAACATCGTAGCTTTCGCTTCCATCAGGTATGTTGTAATATACAAAGAAAGGAATCATGCCAAGCTTTAAGCTTTCAGTAATATAGCTCTTTGCCCTTGCACCCTCTTCAGTAGTCCATGTTCTCCAGCCATTTGTAGGACCACCATTGATATAGATATATCTAATATCTGAACGTTTGTTTTTGTCATCAGTACTGGTATCTTTCCAGAAATTCAAATCACTGTCAGTATCCTCGGAAACTTGTCCAACGGATACGTAGTCAGGCATTCCAGGTAAGGTACCATCAGCTTTTTTAACTCTTATTCCAAATTGTCTAATCTCTCCAGTGACTTGATCTACTATTTTTATTCCGCTTCTACCAGCAGATAAGCCTTCAAATCTCACTGTATTGCTACTGATCATCGTTGCTTTAACTGAATCAGTATTGCTCGAAATCACTTTAAAACTACTGCTTGTATTGCTCACATTAGTGATTTTATAATCCTTTGAACCTTGAGAAATTGTGTATTGGAGCTTAACACCATCATTATCTACACCATCAATAAGTATTTTGGTGCCTCCATCTTTACCTACCTGAACACCCAGAACAGCACTAGTACTTGTACCATAACTATTGATTAATTGTACATAATAATTATAGGTTCCAATTGCTGATCTATTGCGTATTGGTATAACAAAACTTTGAGGATTTGGCGAATTATCTTGTAAGGCTCCCTCGCTTACAACTTTGTAATCTCCACTAATGCCCAATCTTTCATATAATTTATAGCTTGTCCCGTTGTTTCCATACCAAAGGTTTACTGAAATATCATAGTTGCCATCGTAATCTCCTCCACTTTGATTTGAGGACAATACTGGTACTCCTGGCACCCCAGATGCTGCTGCAAAAACTTTAGCTGTCGGAAGTAAGGTAATAGTCATGAATGCAATTAACAATGCCGTCAAAATTCTTTTAAAGCATTTTTTTGTTGACATTTGGCCACCTCTTCACATTTAATATTCACTTATATTCTTGCATTTCGTTTATTATTTGTCAATTACTTCAATAAATAAACTAATTTTTTATTTTTCAGTCAATTAATATTACGTGCAAAAACAAAATCAACCAAACCTTCTATAAAACTACTAAATATAAAAACATTAAAATAGGAGCATAGATAGATTAGTAAAAATTAATCTATCTATGCTCCCAAACTTATATTTCTTGAAAATATTTAATGTCTTTAATAATCTTATTTTTTAATTTCAGAATTATAACAAATTCATTATGCCAAAATCCATCTATCTACAAAGGCTCTTTCAACAAACTCTTTCTTTTCTATATATTCTTTTAAGGTTTCTCTTAAATATTCATGATTATATTTTTCGTTTTTATTATTGCTTAATGAGTTATAACCAGTTCCTCTTTGAAGATAATCACAAGAAGCAACAGTATACGTCTTATCATCCTCAAGTTTTTCTCCATCAATAAATATATCAATTATATTTCTACCGTTGTGCTTTATAATAGCATTAGATACATGTAATCTACCTACATATTTCCCCCTAAAGCCTGGACCCATTCCATTAGCATAACAATAGTCGGTATCTAAAGAGTTTTGTAAGGCCTCCCGCAGATACTTTCCTTCTATCTGAAAACAAGTTGGATTTAATGGTGAAGGACATATCTCTAGAAGTTTCTTAAGTGTGACCTTTCCTTTTCTAATCCCACCATTTAATACTCCACTGTTTATTATACCTAAGTCGCATTTTAGTACATCTACTAAAGCATCAGCTAATAAGTTAGTCATTGGATTTTCCTCAACTACATCATGCCAAAGATTACGATCAAGTTCATAAAGAGGTTTGCTTAGTTTATCTATTGCCTTCTCTTTATTTTCCTTTAGAACTTTAATAATATCGTCACATACTTTGCAATTACTAATATTAATATTTTTACCTTCTATAATTTCAATTTTAGTATTATCTACTTCTATTTTTAATACCCCAAGGTTTTCTCCATAGCACCCAGATGTAAATATAATTGTATCATTCACTATCTCAGGTTCTTCCATCAATATATGAAAGTGACCACCAATTATCACATCTACTTCATCAATTTTTTCTGCAATTTCTTTATCTTTCTCCATACCTAAGTGTGAAAGTACTAAACATAAATCATACTTGCCATTATTAAAAGCTATCTCTTCTTTTATTACTTCAATATGATCTTTAAGTTTAAATCCACCTAATTCATTAAATGGACCTATATCTGGAGATGTTCCAATTACTAATATTCTCAATCCATTTTTATTTAATATGGAACTTCTTCTTACACCTTTTATTGGATTTAACTCTAAGTCAAACAAATTACAACTTAAAAAAGGAATTTTAGAGTTAGAAGCCATATTTATTAGAGTTTCTATCCCATTAAAAGTTTCATTATTACCTACAGCTATTGCATCATACCCAGCGCTTTCTAATAATTCTAAAGCAGCAATCCCCTTTGTCCCTTGCAATTCCATACTACGAAAATCTGCAAAATCTCCAGCATCAAGTACTATTGTATTTTCATCTTTCAGTTCTTTTATCTTAGTTGCTATCCTTGAAAAATTCTCAAAATTGCTATGAATATCATTGGTGTGTAATATAGTCAATTTCATTTTTTCCGCTCCTTACTTAAAAAACTTTATTATATCGTTCTAAAAATGAATTTCAACTCTTTATTTTTATATATTTAATAATAAATTATCTACAACTTTATTTACTAAATAAATACCATTATAGCATATTTATCCACTACTAAAGTCATTGTGAAATGGGTATAAAAACTTAACACTATTACATTAACATTTTCAAATTATTATCGTTAAAATTATATTGTTATTTTACAAATAAATTGCTTTTTAACAATTAAAATGTTACAATAATTGTATATTGTAATATTATTACAATTACTGTTCTAATTTTCTTTTAATATTTATGATTGAACACAAAATTTAAAATTAGGAGGATCTTCACATGAAAAAGAGAAAGTTATTTTACACAGTATTTATCTCATCTATCTTAACATTAGTTTTTTCTGTACAAGCATTCGCAACAACTACCACTTCAAACCATACAGCTTTAACACAACAAACAATTGATAACACTTTGGAAAAAGCGAAATCTACCACTTCTTCCTCAGAAACATTGAAGAAACTAAATGAAGCCTTAGCTAATAAAAAAGTGGTTAATGACCCTAAAGTAAGTGCAACTAAGTCACTGACATCACAAACATCTTCACTAACAGCAATTTCAGGTGGCACTTATCCTACAAGAAAAGGTGTAATACTAGTTACTGATGATAAGTACTCAGGTATTATTCCTCTTGGACATGGCGCAATAGTTTACTCAGCTTCAGAGGTTGTAGAAGCTTTAAATACTGGGGTAGTTATTGGTAAAAACAACTGGAATACAACAAGAAATTCTTGTGCTGCAGGTACTGTTACATCAACAACTGTAGATCAGGACGCCGCTGCAGCTGAATGGTGTAAAAGTAAGGTAGGTACTCCTTATAACTATGATTACTATAACATGTCTACAAGATCAAAGTTCTACTGTTCACAACTTGTTTGGGCTAGTTTTAAAGATAACTATGGAATTGATTTAAACACAGACTCATATGATATAAGTACATTTGGTTACACTATTGCGTCAGCAATTCATCCTACAGAACTACTAACAAATGACAAAGTAGTTGTTACTTATAGAAATAATTGGGACGTTAATTAATGAAACATTACTTATAATTATGTTTCATTTCAGTTCCTAAACTATTTTCAAACTGCCTTTAATTTCTGAGAAGGCAGTTTTGAAAATATAAATTCCATAATGGAGTGATACATATATACATAACAAGTACATTCCACCAATAAAATGTACTTGCTATGTTATTTATGTTTCTTGTTATGCATTTTATTGTATATATCTTTGATAATCGAGGTGAGTTGATGTCTAAATATTTTAAAGTACTTTTTAGTATAATAATAGTCATATTAATCATAACCGGCATAATTTATTTATTTTACAGTTACAATTCAAATCGTTATATTAAACAGGGAAAAATATCTGATATACATATAGGTATTGTTCAAAGTACCCAAAATGAAAATATAGGGTATATTTCTTTTTACGATGAAAAGCTCGACTTTTTAGACGAGAAAAAGCTCCCCTTTGGAGATATGGGAGATCAGACAAGAGTGCCTTATTTGAGTAACAATAATTTTTATATTGTTCCTCTTGGCCTTGGTAATAAAAAGGATTTAAAAACTATTGTCAAATTTGATTTGAATACAGGAAAATACAAAACCTTTAATATAAGTCAGCCAGCAGTCTTAATGTTTACAGTAAATAATAATGATGTATATACTACTAACACACTTAATTTTATCGGACACATAACTGAATGTGATACTTCAACCGGACAACTTTACGAATGGCAAAAGGAAGGAGTTATAATCTCCTCACTTAAATGCTATGATAATATTTTATATGCGTGGGGTACTATTAGTAAAAATAACGTTAATACTCCATATCTATTTCTTTTTGAGTCTAAAGGCTTAAAGTTATTAAAGCAAATTCCTTTATATGGCTGTGGTACGCAACAGCTAGATTCTTATAAGATTGGTGACGATATTTATTTTACGAACAATCTAGATATTAAAGGAAATGATGAGTCAAAAATTCTGAGTAAATTCAATGTTAAAACTGATAGATTAGAGAATATAGAACTTGGCGAATTTAATCCAAATCAGATAATTGAGTATAACGATAAACTTTATATCACTCATTGTAATCCTTACTCCGCTAATCTAAATAAAATTACTATTTTCGATCCTAAGGATGGTAATAAAAAGTTGATTGAAATGAAAAACGCTATGGTTCAGACTATAAGGTACAAGGATTATATGTATAGTCAAGATATGCAAAATCTATATGTTTATGATATGAAAAATCTCACTCTCCTTAGCAAAGTAAGTATTAACAAAGATAGAAAACTCACTCAATCACGTTTTTACATCGGAGGATTCTTTGTAAAGTAAGTCTTATCTGATATACGAGTTTGAAGGTACTAAAGTAATGTTACCTACAAACTCTTTTTTATTAAGCATCCTTGCTTATTCTTTCTTCACGTTCTTGAGAGAAATTATTTTTGTTTTCAACACTCTTCTTTTTCTCTGCCATCTTAAGAAAGTACATTGAGAATGAACCACATAACATAAGAGCAGCTACCATAATCCAAGCATTTTGAAAACTGACTAACGTAATTACACTTCCCATTACCAAGGGTCCAGTAGCAAAACCAGCGCCCATGAAAAGAAAAAATATGGAGTTTACTCTACCGAGATACTTCTTAGGAGTAAGCTGTGCTATATAATTATTTGAATTTATAGTGACTAAAATTTCCCCAACAGTCATTATAATTATTGCTACAACGAAAACTAATATATATCTATTAATAGCAAACATTCCAAAGGCTATAAAGTACAAGATGCCACCCACAAACATGCTTTTTAATGGAAAGGTTTTTGCTGTTACAGATGTTAGTATTGGTGTAAGAACTATTACTGTTATCGCATTAATACTAAATAAGGAAGAGAAAACACCTACTCCATCCTTACCAAATGCCTCTACTGTTTGTAAAGGAAGCAAAAAGTTCCATTGAACATAACAAAAATAATATACTACCATAATTAATGAAAATGCAATTATTACTGGATTCTTAAGAAAGAATGAAAAAATAGAACCACTACTATCAGTTTTTATATCTTGAGTTTTATTTTTAGACATTGCTACATTAAGCTTAGCCTTACCTCTAACAAAGAAGAAAACCATCATTGTAGATATAATTGTACTAGCTGCATCTAAGATAAATAAAAGATTTAAGAAGTTCTTACTAAATAGAATCCCGCCTATCATTGGTCCTATAGCTAAACCTAAATTTGAGCCTAGGTACATCAATGAATATGCGTTTTTCATTAATGCTTTTGGTGTAATTGATGGTACCATAGCATTAAATGCTGGCGTTGCCAGTGCATACATATTAGAAGCAATTACTATAAGCACAGCTACTGCAACTGTAGGTTTCATAAATCCACAAGCTAAGTAAAGTAGCGATCCTAAAGATTGAAATATTACGATTATTCTCTTGCTACCAAATCTATCAACTAAACTACCGCCCACTACTAAAAATGGAGCTTGCGATAATATTGCTATTGTGGTGAATAGTCCAGCTTCATACTTTGAAAACCCTATCTTTTCTGTTAAAATTAAGGTCATCAGCGGCACGATGAAGCTACCCATTTTATTTATTACCGTTGAGATGAAAAGTACATATATATCCTTAGGTAATCCTTTATATACTGATAAATGTCTTTTTATATCCAAGAAAGATGTCCTCCTTTTGTTGATCAAATGTAATCTAATTATACACCATACTTATTATTTTTACACTTTTTGTTATTTTATAATACAAAGTCAACCATATTATAATATCAAAACTAACTTTATAGTATTTAAAAATTATATAAAAGCTATTCAATTTGAAGCTTCATTTATCTAAAACGAAAATAGACTCATCTCTTCAAAGACAATCCTTAGCTTAGGTACTTTTGGATTACTATGAACAGGTGAGTCCTAATTAGTGTTTCCTTAAGGAGATCACTTATTAATTATTATTTAGTTGTTCTCTGCTGTATTGCGTTCTTTATTTCTTCTGGTGTCAACCCGCTTGCATTAATAACTGGAACATTTGTTGAAGTATCACTAAATCCCATCATATCTGTATTTAAGTCTGATGCAACTATTGCATCAAAACTTTCACACTTAGATGCATTGCTCTTAAGGTCTCCACCTAAAATTTCCACAGAAAATCCTTGACTACTTAAATAGTCAGCAATCATAGATAAACCTTGTTCTACACCAATCTTTTTCATATGTTCTCACCTCTTCTTTATTTTTCTTACTCATTTTCCCCTGTGAAAGATGTGAGTATACATGTTTATTTTGGTAAAAGCTTTCGTTCTATATTTGCCAGCGCTTTTTTTATATACTCATAAAGTTCACCACTCATCCCACTTCCGTTTGCAGCTTGTGGATTATCCATATAATAGCGCTCTGCAGAGTGTATGATTTCAGAGTCTCCATCAGTAAAAAAATTAACTCCTTCTTGCCACTGCTTTGCAAGTTTAATTATCTTTAAATCATCAATTGGTGTGCCGTTATCCATTTCAGTTTGAAAGGAACTTATTATATTACTCCAACTGTTCATAAGCTCGCTACTATTATTTTCACCTAGCTTATCATATTGTTTTTTTAGCCTAAGCTGTTGTTCTTTAGTAAAATATTTCTTTTGATTTCTAATTAATTCTATTGAATTTATGAATTGCTCAAAGGAAGGTCTCTTCCAGGAGTTAAATACGTCTAATAATTCATTAAGCTCACTTCTTAGTTGCTTTTTAAGTTTTATCTCCTCATCCAACCTTTTTAGCTGCATATCTATGACATCAATTGGATTATACTTTGGATCTTCAAGAAAATTTTTAATTTCGTCCAAAGAAAACTCTAGTTGTTTAAGTGACATAATCTGATGAAGCTTGATTATATCTCCTTCTGAGTAAAGACGATGTCCCGCATCATTACGAAAGCTAGGACTAAGTAATCCAATTTCATCATAATGATGAAGGGTTCTAATAGTAAGACCGGCAAGTTTAGATAACTCTCCAACCTTCCAATTTTTATTCTGCACTTTCATCACATCTCTTTCTAATTGTACATTTCATTGTAAACCTTAAAATATAGATGAACCACTTCATAAATAAATTGTCATCAATAGCAAATAGATTTGTCAGCTAGTTTTATAAAATAGAACTGGAATATTTATATTAAATCAAAGTCTTTAACTCATCAAAGCTAAAGCTGTGTTTGTTCCCACAAACATTGCATACTATCTCGATGGACTTATTTTGGTTTAATGCATCTATAATTTCTTTCTTATCTAATGAATATAGCAATGGATAAAACATTTCCTTACTACATCCACAAAAGAATCTAACTTCACTTGTCTCCATAATTTCCATATCATCAAATAACAACATTGGGATTTTATTTAAAGCCACATCCTTTTCTAATAGAACTTGTTGATTTTCTCTTATAATTTCTTTTATTTCATTAATTATTCCTTCTGAAGCCCCTGGAAGAAGCTGCGCCATTATGCCTCTACACAAAATAATTTCATTGTTCTCATTATATAATAAATTCACTGAGAAAAATGTATCAGTTTGCTCACTTTGATTAAAGTAGTAGTAAAAATCATCTACTATATTTCCATAAGGCATATCAGTTATACCAGTAAAAATGCTATTCATCCCTAAATCCTTAAGTACTTGAATACATCCTTTATTCCCTATTAATTGCTCTATAGACATTTCCTCAATATTATGTAAATACGCGTTTAATAATTGATCATTAATAAATCCACGGACATTTCCAAAGGAATCACAGTCAGCAAAAATTTTATAGTTTCTATTACTTGCATTAACTTTTATACTTATTCTCTGATTGCCTTTTAAAAGCCCAGATATTAAGGCTGTAATTGTCAGAGTTTTTCCAAGTGCAGTTTTTAGCACTTTATTAGTATTTTTATTGTTACATACTTCTTTTATCATATTAGTATTGTCTATAAATAAAATTCTAACTTGCTTGTTATATGCTAATGTCTTCAAAATGCAATTTTTCATTACTAAACAAAGCCTCTCTCAACTTATTCAGCTATTTTAATAATTTAAAATTTGTAACAATTTTTTCTACCCTTACGTAAGGTTATAATAGCCGTTAAGTAAACTATACAACCTAACGTAGGGTTAGGTGCAAGAGTTTTTTTGAGCAAAAAAATCCTCTCATATATAGATGTACCACTTCGTAATAGAATTTATATTTTAAATTCTCTGCTCAGAATCCAGCAGAGTTTTAAAATAACTTTCAGATCGAAGTGGTGCATCTTTAAATACACCGAGAGAATATAAAAAACTATATATTAATTTAATTACTACAAACCCACTCATATTTTATATCATTTAGATTTTCTTCATTGTCATTTCTTTTTCCAATTATTTCAAATCCATTATTTTCGTAAAACTTTTGTGCTTTTTGATTAACCTCAAAGGTGAACAAAGTTAATCTACCTTCTAAACTATACTATACTTTCACTAATATAGCTAAAAATCCTAGTATCCAAGGTAATCTTTTTTAAATTCACTAATTGAATCATATATAACCACCTTAATACCTAGTTTTTCATACTCCTGTCTATAAATTTCCATAGCCTCATTAAATGCATTTGCAAATTTTTCTAGATTTTCAGCCTGGAAATCTTTCATCAGATTTATTAAAGCTGTTCCTCTACTAATATGCATTTCATTATAAAAATTATGACAGCTGACACCAGAGGAAAATGCCAAAAATATATCCTTATGCTCTAATGCATATTGTATTTTGTTTCTCCAGTTTGACCAAACCTCTTCATAGGTTCCTTTAAGATTGTCTTTTGTAGGCTCTAGTTTATCAATGATTTCTTCTTCTATCTCATTATATAATTCTCTAACTACCTTAATAAGTATTGCTGTAGCTTGTTTGATTTCAACTACTGATTTTGCAAATATTACCTTATTGAAATGTCTTTCAAAATTTGTAGGGACTCTCTCCATTGCCATGAGCTCTTCTAGTTGATGCTTAACTCCTAGTTTAAAATAATTATGATTGAGATAACATACAGTATTAATCAAATTATTTATCACATCTCCAGATAATTTTCTCGCAATCCCTATTTCATCTTCTAGCATCATTTCACCATATGAAAGTATTGCACCATCTAAATGCTTTTTTGTTTTTTTCAGTATTTCTGAATTCATTGGACCATTTATAATATTTAATGCCTTTTCTCTTAGTTTCATAAATCTTTCTATACAATCAGTATTTCTTGAATAAACTATATCAACATCTATAACGTGAGATACAAAAGTATTATCAAAGTTTGCCATATCCTCAAGCTTTGCCCATGTGGATCCATAGAAATCATAGCCAATGTCATCTAATATGAAACATTTTGCAAATCCCCAGCCTCTATCATTGTTCAAAACTACTAAAAGATCTAAATCTGATTTTTCATGAAAGTCACCGGTAAAAAAGGATCCGCAGATGCCAATTAAATCAATATCATTTTCATATTCATTTTGAACCTTCTGTATTAATATATTTATCAATTCTTTATTCTTTTGTTTTAGTCTATTTATTATTATTTCATTCATTTTTACACCCCTCCATACTTAATTAATTGTCTAAGAATTAAAGCCTAAATCTCAATAACTTATAACTATATATAAATTTTAATATCTCTTCCAACCAAAATGAAAGAGAATAGTTTTTTCTATATTATTTTTTATAAAATGCTTATCAAACTATTTAAATCTTTAGATTTATCTCATTTAAATTTTACACTTTCATATAGAGTAAAAACGCTACTCCTCATGATCTGAGTAGTAGCTTCAAACTATCGTTATTTTTTATATATAATCTTTTTAATGCTGCTATCAGAAAGATAAAATTCTTCTGCCAAACTTCTTATAGTCTGACCAGCCATATGCTTTCTGCATATATCAGCGTTTCTGTTGTTTAGATAATCTCTGTTATTAGATTTCTCTCCCCACTTTTTTCTGCTTTCAGGGCAGGATGGGATGTATATATATTCACCTTGGATATATTTTTGAATCTCCTTAATTAAATCCTCTGGCAAAACACTATCAACTCTTACATATTTCATATCGCTCAGCTCCTTAAATTTAGTATTAAACTAAGGAAGCAAAGCCTGCGTATGCGTTTATTTATATTATAGAAGCGACTTAATTTTATCTCTGTGCAAATTGTCGCTAAAAGTCATACTAACAGACTTTGCACAGAGAATTTTGAGCAATTCTTTATACATTAAATTATATTTCATAGTGACACCTCTCATTAAAATTAATGTGCTTTAGGCAATAAGTTACGTGCTATTTAAGAGCAGCAACTTACACTTTATCACTTACAATTATAGCATATTTATCCAAATAATCTCTAGTTTTTTGAGTTCTTTACCCTTCTTTTTAGCTAAATTCTAATATGAAGTTTCACTTATGGTGATACTAAAACTCATTCAACTATGGTATAATATGTAATTATTAAATTGTATTTCATTATGATAATATAGAGGAGTTTATATATGAGTGTTAGAAGTGCTGCAAAAGCAATTATTATTAACGATGATAAGGTGTTATTAAACAAATGTTTTGATGAATACAATGGTGAATATTACTCTTTACCTGGTGGCGGCCAACATACATATGAGACTCTACATGAAGCAGTGATTAGAGAATGTCTTGAGGAGACTGGCTATTCTGTTATTCCAAAAAGATTTTCAGCCTTATGTGAAGAAATCTGTGAGAATCCTATAACAAGAAAATTATATCCAGAATATATTCATAAGATGTATCACATCTTTCTATGTGAATTAGCTGATACTACTGTAAAAGCACCAACAGAAGTTGATGATATGCAGATAAGTAGCGAATGGGTTGAAATCGACCATTTATCTAAAATTCGTCTATTGCCAACTGTATTGAATAATAATATTGAAAAAATGATTAATAGTGAAATACCAATGTTTTTAGGTTCAGAACGGATACAATATAATCATGGCTAATGTCCGTTATATTAAAAGTATGTACAAATTAAATTACAAAATGGTAATTAATAAAGCAGGTAGCTCAATTTTAAACCACATGCTTTATTATTTTTCTATCTTAAATAAATCTAATAATTAATTATAATTATGGTATATCGAAGAACCATAAGCACTATAAATTCAATTCTAACCACGAATCATTTTCTTTAAAGCCGAATCTTTTGTATACTGGCCTTCCTAACTTTGAAGCACCTAACCACAATTTCGTCACTCCAGCTATTTTAGCCTCTTCTACGAGTTTATCTAGTAAAGTAGTTGCAATTCCTTTGCCTCGATAATTATCCTTAGTATATACATTGGTAACATAGCCTTTTTTACCATTTTTATTTGTATATGTAGGTGGAAACTCATAAAATACTATGGCAGCTGTAGCGATGATTTCGCCATTACCTTCAACTACCCACTGAATTAAAGTACCATCACTCAATTTATTATAGAAAAAAGTCTTTAGTTCTTCATCAATATCTATGGTAGGCTCTATTCCTTCGTCAGCTAATTGTTTTTTTCTCAACTCACTTAATTGTTCTATTTCACTTATATTTGCTTTGCGATATAGCATCTTATCCTCCATATATAGATGTACCACTTCTTCAATACAAAAATATTTTCAAAATGCCTCTGACTTTTTAGATGCATTTTAAAAAATAAATCTTATATTAAGGTGATACGTCCATGTTCATCATAAATTTTATCTTTTATAAAATATCTACTACTTCATTCAGTGATTTAATAATATAATCAGGTTGTATGCTATAGTTCCATTCTAAGTTGTCTCTATTTATCCAACAGCTTTTAATACCTACCCTATTAGCTCCAATAATGTCTGAGGACGAGTCCCCTATGTGAAGCACTTTTCCTGGATCAATTGAGTAATGTCTCAATACTTCTTTAAAAATTTTACTATTAGGTTCATTTTTATAAGACATTACTTTTTCAGATATGAATACCTCATCAAACTTATATTTTTCTATTATAGGCATTACCATTTCAAAGTCTGCATCTGTAACTAGGCATATCGGTATAGCATCTCCTATTAAAGCAAAAAAACTTTCAACATCATCATAAGGTTCAGAGTTGGTATGTTCATCCATGAATATTTTCACTGCCTCTTCCTCATTAAAGCAAATATTCATCTCTTCAAATACAGTCCTAAAGAAAGGTTTAAACATGTTTTTTAAATTTACAAACTCGCCATTAATTGATGCACTTTCATGAAATCCGGTAATAACATTTTTACTCACCGATTTCGCACATTCAAGTGCCAATTCTTCACTGAACTGATCCTTTAAAATTCTTCTCCAAATAAAAAACTTTCGTGCTTGTATGTTCACCAATGTTTGAAACATATCGATACATATTAAGTCAAATTTCATATATTATAACCTACGAACTTTTTTAAAACATAAAAATCTAAAGCAAGCTCATACCTTTCTTTTCTTAATTATTTATACTAAATTATCGATCAATTAAAACTTCAACTATAATAAATACTAAACCCATTCTATATTCACACACGATAGTTACTCTAATATAATCTTTGGATATCTACAATTTAGCTTTTTTAAAGATTGATTATATAATTCTATGAACATAAAACAATCTTCTAGGCAATTTATTACTTTGTCTTTTCCGAAGGTTTTATCAATAAGCTTCACCATTGTATATCCTGCTGTATAGCCCTTTAAACCTTCATTAAACAAATGTCCTAAATCATTCAAATCTACTATTTGCCCATCTAAAATTTTTTCAACATAATTATTTAACTCAAACATGATACTATCAAGATTTCTTATATTATTATTCCATTTTATATTTAGCATTCCTTCTTTATCATATGGGCTTGGCAAATAATAATAAGCTACTCCTTCAGACATTAACTCTCCAACAAAATCAATCAAAATTTGCTTTTTTAAGTTGTCCTCATTTTGCTTTCTTTTGTTTAAAAGTTTGTTTACCTCTATATGATGAAGTTCATGTGCAATCAAGTTTATTAATCTTTCAATATTAATATGTCCATTATTATTTAAATACTCATCACAAAGATCTATAGCAATTTCACTTCTTAAGGTTATTCCAGTTCCCCTAATTCCGTATAAAAGATAAATTATACTATCACCACTTATCTTTTTAGGTAAATATATGTCAGCTAAATTAATAGCTTTTTCTATAACATCATTAAAATGTAATTTACTAAAATCCTCTTTAACGATATCTACATAACTCAATCCAAGTTTCATACTTTTCAAGAATATATTGTCTTTAGATAGTATCTGTTTATTTAAGTTGATATCCTCTAAAAGGTGCAAAAGCAATTCTTCAGTAAATTCTAAGCCACCGTAATTTTTAAGATGTTTTTTCAGAAAAATCATTCCAGGAGTTTCGTAATACTCTTTAACCATTTCTGTTGAAATTGATTTACTGCTATTCATATTCTTAAATATACTAAAAGATTTTTCAATTGCTAACTTATCAATTTTAATCATCATTAAAACTCCATATTATTAATATCGTTTTCTTTTAGTTCTCTATCTCATCTATCTTTCTATTTGATTTTGCAAATACAATCCCTAATCCAATAATAAACATAAAGATAGAAATAAACTGAGAAGTAGATAAACTTCCGACACTTCCACGTACTAGATCTCCTCTATAAAATTCAAGAATAAACCTTCCAGCACTATAAAAGACTAAATAACATCCTGCCACTATACCGTCTGCCTTTTTGTATTTTGCTATAAAAATTAGTACAACAAAATTAAGAAAGTCTAATCCACTTGAAATTAATTGCGTTGGAACTAATCTCACGTTGTTTGGAGCAAAGTTAGAGTGTTTGAAGATTACATTGATCTTGCTTGTAGTTTCTTCACCATAGCAACATCCAGCTAAAAAGCATCCAATTCTACCAAAACCTTGAGCTAAAGCTACCGAAGGTATAATTAAATCAAAATATTTTAAGAAATTTATCTTTTCTTTTTTGCAGTATATAAATGCTGATAAGATTCCTCCAATTATACCTCCATAAACTACAAATCCATCAGATATATTAAGAAGGAGCTTAGGGTCGGATATAATTTGATTTATTACAGTCATGTAATACAAGAGTTTCGCTCCAAGTATGCCTCCTATCACACCCCATATAGCTATATTAAAGATTGGGTCTCTATCTACATTTATTTTCTTAGCTCTATAATCTGTTACAATATAGGCAGCTAAAATTCCGATTCCAATCATCAAACCATATCCATAAATTGTGATTGGTCCAAATCTTATTAACTCGTTGTACATAACTTTTCTCCTTCATTCTCTTTTTCTTTATTGATGTGTCATAAAATTTATGTAATTACATTGATGAAAAACTTCATAATTGATATTTTACTTCATTATCATTAGTCTTTCGAACCAAAATAAAGGTAAACATAATTGATCTATTTCATATTATTATACCATAAATTACTATTATATACTTTATTGGTAAACATCACACAATTCTTACTTTTCGGATATAAAAAAACGCTGAAGCAACGTTATTCAGCGAATACATAAAGAAAGTAATAACTTAATCATCTAAACTACGCCAGATTCAAGTATAGTAAATACTTTCTTATCACAATCAATCTGTGCCATTGCACCGTAAGGTAAGCACATCATTGGCTCATTATGGCCAAAGGACATATTGTAGATAATTGGCAAACTATGAAGGTCTAATTCAGATATTACTTTATTAATTGAAGCTTTGTATTCATTATAATATTTTTCTTGATATGGTTTACCAAAGATAATTCCCTTTACCTTCTGTAATATGCCCTGGCTACCATAATTTCTTAACCAATATCCAAGATAAGATGGGTCTGGCATATCTTCTGAAGTCTCAAAGAATAAAATACTATCTTCAAACATCTCAAGAGATGGCCATAAGGTAGTACCTTTCATCATTTCCATAACTTCAATACAGCCTCCAATTAATCGTCCTTCGATCACTCCTGTACCTTGTAAAAATTCATATCCTTGATTCTTAAACATCTCTTTTTTAACCATTGAGTTACTTTCAAGCCATCTTACTCTTTCTCCTGTCCACTCATTGGTAGGTGATATTAAACCAATTGGAGAAGCACCAAAAAGAACCTTCTCTAACCAGTAGGCAGTATAATCAAAAATCTTTATATTTTCAGCTAACTCTGCAAGAACAGATGCACCGTAGAAGCTTGATAGATTGGCTTTAAGACACATGAAATGCGTGATAGTTGAGTCAGAATATCCTATAAATATCTTCGGATTATCTCTTATAATATCGAAATCCATATATGGTAACAATCGTATACTTTCCTCTCCACCTATACATGAGAAAATTGCTTTTATTGAAGAATCAGAGAAAGCCATCATTAAATCTTCTGCACGCTTTTCTGGATGATTGTATAGATACTCTGACCCTTTTAAAGTGTTTGGCATTTCCACAACTTCTAAGCCAAATTGTTCTTGTAGTCTTTTTTTACCTAGATTGTATCTCCAAAGTAACTCATCATCACCGGCCCCACCCCATGATAGACTCACTGTAGCAACTTTATCTCCACGTTTTAACCTGTTCGGTTTCACCAAATTCATAATCTTACCTCTCGTAATACAAAGATTTTTTAATACATTCCTAATATGTAAAAATATACAAAGATTATATCATAGAACCCATATCAGTAAATACCAAAACTTTATATTTAGAGGCTATCACCCTAAACATTTTGAATTATTTAAGCTATAATTAAAGTTCTATCTATTCTTTCTCCCATTATCAATCAACCTGATACCTGAATACATAAGTTTTATAGTAAGTTCAACTATACCAACAATGCAATCTCTTCTACTGTTTTCTGCTAAGAAAATTTCTGGGACTATATTATTAGCACTGTAATTTTTACTATTATCTATTATTGAATTAATAAGATCATTTCTAAAGTCTTCTCCACCTATAACTACTATATCTGGGTTTATAACACAGTTTACCGTTGCAATTAGTCGAGAAACTGCATCTACATATTTAATTTCTTCTGGATTACTTTCAATTATTGATTGTAGGTATTGCCCCTCATTACCTATAGGCATAAATCCTAATTCACCAGCAAAATTATTACCACCATGAACAAGTTCGCCATTTACGATAATACCAGATCCTACACCTGCATTTGTGAAATGTATATATATCATATTTAAGATGTCTAAATCATCCACATGAAGTTTGTCAATAAGCTGAACTCCATACCCATATGCAATTGTATTCAAATCATTTTCAAGTACTACAGGAATATTATATTTATCCTCAATATATTCTCCAATATTACTTTCTTCCCAGCCTGATAATTTCTTCCCATAAAAATACTTTCGCTTATCTATATCCACTACTCCTGGCACAGCTATTCCTATCGCCTTAATAGCCATACCATCTTTTATACTATTCTCAATAATTTTTTCAATCTCAAAAAGATAATTATTACTTTCTATCTCAATGTATTCATCTTTTATAATTTCTCGAGATGTATTTGATATAACGTAATCAATATGTCTATCTCTTATATAACAAGATAATACTAAACTTTCATTCAAATTTAGGGCGTATCTTTCGGCTCTTCTTCCTCCACTGGATTTATCTAATCCAAGTCTAATTACTTCATTACTACCCAACAATTCTTCTAATAATGATCTCACTGTGGTTTGACTTATTCCAGTACTTTCTGTTAGCTCAGCTCTTGTTGCTGCTCCTATTTTTTTAAGAGCTTTCTTAATTAACCCTATATTAATTTCTTTCATTGTAGTTGGTTTTCCTGAAATATTTCCCATAAACTCATCTCCATTACACTTATATCAGATACTTATAAAAGTATCTGATATAAGTGTAACTCTTTTTCTATCCTATTTCAATTAGCTTTAATAATATTATTTTAAGCTTTTAATTCATTCCTAAAAAGATTCAAAAAAATACCGCAGCCTACATTTTTGGGTAGCTGGGTATTAAAGATTAATCTTCACTTACTCGAGTGTTTACACCATTAATATTTTTATATATACGATCTTTGTTCTTATTTACTTTTTTTAAAATTTCTGCGTTTAAATCCAAACCTAAGATTTCTGCTATGCCATATAAATATATAGCAACATCTGCTAACTCTTCACCTGCAGTCTCTAGATTTTTTCTATATGCTTCAAAAGCTTCAGCAAGTTCACCACTAGTTAAGCAGAATTCCAATTCAACATTAGTAGTATTAAATCCTTTTTGCACTTTGTTATCAAATATTATTTTTTGTATATCAGAAAATTCCTCCAAAGCTAATCCTCCATTTTGTTAATTCATTATAATTAGCATTTCTTCTATATCCTACAGGAAGGTTTCAAATTTATTTAGAATAGACATAATACTCCTGCACTTTTTTTAATAAATACGGTTGAATAAGTGGATATGTTAAATCATTTGGTATGCTATCAATCAATTTTATTTCACCTATTTCAGAGTTTGGCAATTCACCTATATTACTAATTTCTGAGTAAAACAATTGTCCAAATGACTCGATTTTATCTCTCTCTACTGAATAAATACAAACTGGTATCATATTGAAATCTATTGCTCCAGTTTCTTCCTTAAGTTCTCTTGAAGCAGCATCTTCAATATTTTCATTTATTTCTCTATGTCCTCCTGGAATTTCCCAAGTTTCTCTTTCCTTATGTCTTACAAACACCCATTTTCCATTATGCTTAGCTACTATTACTGCAAAGCGTAGTTCACTATCTTTTATCAATCCTAATTTATAAAAGTTTACTTTTAACATCTGATCCCTCCTACTTGTCTAACATAGGTCTTTAAGTTATAAATATATAATATTGAAATTTATTATTCAGCTTTTGTTATTAAAGTATCATATTAGAAAAATTTGAGCATTACATCTTGTAGCTCCTGCATGTAATTTAATTGAACTTATTTTAATAAAATGTATCTAAGTAATATGTATTATTAGCTTTTTAAAGTTAAGTAGTTAAATAAGCGAATTGCTAACTTATTCTTATAATTATATATTTTTTAATCTCACATATAACTCTTTTATATTCTTGCTTCTATAATGTTTTGCACAACGTTATTCTCTTAACTCTTCAGTTAAAAAATACTTGAAGTAACATTTAAATAATATGTTTTATATACTATAAGTATAATCTTTGTTTAAGGAGTATAAAAATGTATCATACCCATTTTTACTCAGGAATGACATCTATCAACGACGGCCATAGTCATGATTATAAAGGAGAAACTTCACCAGCTCCTACTGGAGTTCCTCATGTACATCATATAGCTGGATACACAGCTTATGAAGATGGACATAGGCACTACTACATCATTGAAACAAGCCCAGCTTATCAAGTTCATGGAGGACATATTCATTATATTTCTGGAATAACGTATATCTCCGAAGAACATTATCATTCTATCAGTGACACAACAAGTAAATATCGATACTAAAGAGTTTAAACACATTAAATATTACTGTTTTTCTAATCAAATTGACTATATCAGAACAATAATACAAAAAATCCAATTCCCAAATTACTTAAGTACCTAGTAATTTATATGAAAGTCTAAGGTTCTAGAAATTATAATGTACAACAAGACACCGCAAAATTCAACTTTGAAAAGTGCGGTGTTTTAAATATTTAATTACACTTCGTCTCTTAAAGATCTTTAATTTCGCTTTTTTAGTAATGATGTTCCATCATTTATATAGCATTTACTTAAATTTTTTAGGTTCTAATACTTTCATTGACAACACATGCCCACAATCAGTGCACATTATTACTATTATTTCAGATCCCATTGTGAAAATTTTCCCTATAGGCATCACTCTTGCACCTACATCACTTCCTCCTAATATCCCTTTACTGATTTCCTTGCTGCCACAAATAGGACATTCATTTCTATTGTTCATTCAATTCTTCCTCCAATTTTGTAAGTAGTGATAATAAAACTTTTCATTTTTCAATATTCCTGCATTATAATTTCGTCTTCGTAAAAGAGCAATCTATCTTAATAACCACATTCCTCATCAACTATAAATAACTTCATTCGACTACTATCAGCTTGCACTTCCATTATAGAAATGATATTGCAAACTCTTTCTTTTGAAGTACAATCTACACATCTATTTAAAGTAACGCATGTAGATTGAAGGAACATGATTAATCTACCACAATCCCCATATATATTAAATCATAAAGGACTCCATTGCACATCATTTCCCCTTTTAAAATACCTTCTTCCATAAATCCTAAAGTTTTATATAAATGTATTGCATTTTGATTATCGGCTCTTACCCTTAAACTTATTTTATAAACTTTTTCATTTTCTTTCGCCCAATTTATCAAGCATTTAACAAGTTCTTTCCCTATTCCTAAGTTCCAATAATTTTTTAGTACTTGTATACCAAATTCACCAACATGCTGAATTTTTTTTGAAGAACCTGCTCTAAAAGATAAATTTCCTACAATTTTATCGTTTAAGGTTGCCACAAGCAAGATTGCGTTATCTGCTTGATTAAACATATTTATCGTATGTGCTTGTTGTTCATCTGTAATGTGAAACTCATCAACTTCATAACCAAAATGATCAGTTTCTAACATTATGTTTTTATAGAATTCATTTAATTCTACTGCATCTTCAGTACGTGCTCTTCTAATCATAAGATTTTGATTTCCTTTTGAAAGCTCTAACAATATTATCCCTCCAATACATAGCATGTCCTATTATATTTTTACAGAGCCCTTAATATTCTCTATTTATTGCCTACAATTATATCATTTTATACCAATAAATTCCATAGAATTAATATGCTCTTGCGTATTTTCATATAATTTTCTAACTCATGATTTAGCTTTTAAAGGCATTTATTGTACAAACAATTTGAATAGTACATTTACAATAATTTCATCGTTTATACACCTTTTGTATTTCAACGCAAAAAAATACCGTAAAATTCATTTCTGAATAATATGGCATTTGAATTATTCTATTAATAATACATATTACTCGAATCACTTCCCAGTATTTATAGCTGATTGGCTAATAATGTAGCATAGTCTCACTCTTCCAAACCATTTTTCTGAATCTTCAATTTCTCTTGAATATCCATTTACTTCTTCTCTATACTCAAGCCCCTCGACTGCTTTATACCCAATTTTCATCTTACCTATTCTATATACTATCATTGGCCATTCTGCATCAGTCATTTTATCCTTTGAGTTACTTGATATTAATTGAGCACTATTTCTTGAAAAGCCACATGAACCAGCAGTTATATCAACATTTTGTCCTAATTCTAAAGAAAAAATTTTATTAGTAATTTTTTCAGTCTCAACCCATTCAATAGGATGAGTATTAAATGCTCGTTCTGTTCTTCCTAGGATCGTAAAATCATTCTTAGGTATTTCGATGACTGTATTTTTAAGTTCATCTCTATATCTATCAGCCCAAGTTAGTAATCTGTCAAAATCACAGTAATGAAAATACTGATTTATACCTGTCAATGCAAATTTCAAAGCCTCTCTTCTAGCATGAGCGGCGCCTTTCTTCGGTATAATCTTCACATTAAATCCATTATCTATCAGCTCATTTATTAAATATTTATCTGTTTCTTCACTTACTGTTATAAACATATTCATATAAATTTCACTTAAGGTAGTACTAAGCTTTTTCACAAGATTTATATTTTTCCCAAATGGATCATGTGTTACACAAATTAATGCTATATCATTCATTTCTAGCTATTCTCTCTTTCTTTTATGGTTTTGTGAAAGATATTTTCAAATAAAATATTCTTAGTCTTCAACCTTAACAAAACTCGAACTAATTACATAACCTAAAATCACTTGAAAAATTGAAAAGAAATTAATGTTATCCTGCAAAAAGAATTGGATTGGATATGATAAAACCTGTGGAATGAAAGATGAATAGTATATCAGTACGCCTAAAGAAAGATAAAGTGCTGGTATCCCTAAAAAAACAAGTTTAGGTATATTAATTTTCCAACTTCCGTTTTTTCTCAGCTCTAATATAAGCTTTTCTAATCCAAGTAATAAACCTAATAAGATAAAAATAAACATTGACCATAAAATTAATGGCATAATTTGATATGTCATTTGCTTTTCTTTATCAATAGATAGTAACAACTTATTGCTTAGTACAATGTAACAAAAAAATAACACCGCATACAAAAAATATGCTCCCCAATTATTCTTTTTCATTCTTAGCCCCTCTTTCATTTATAATTATGTTTTTATATATTCAATCACCACTATCATTTGGGATAATTATTTTCCTCATTTGTTCCTACCATTACAATTTTTGAGTTTTCAACTAGTTCTTTACTTTCAAATATAATCTGTTCATCTAACATTACCAAATCTCCTTTTAATTTCGCTCATTCTGGAATTTTACGGTAATTATAGCATATGACTGGAATAGGTTCAATAAATGGCTTTAATAAATCCTAATAACCAAGTAGCTTTAATAGTATCTTGATGGAAACATCTCAAGTATTCGCTGTATTCCAGTGATAAACTTCTCAAGTAAAGCCAAATTAGTTTTAAACTCAAACTTAACCTTTGCCTTATTTGCATTAACTTTATATTCAATCAGTTCTCCTGATACCAAAATATTTTTATCTATTAATAAATCATTAGATAAAAAGAAATTAATTTCCGGTTCTGTAAAAGATGAGAAAATATCACTGATTTCATTTCTTTTAAATTTAATAAGTTCTTCCAACAGATGTGTTAAAACTCTACCTTCAATTATAGGTTTATCAATTTCAGCAGAAATTCCATTGATGTTCAATAAAATATAATTCATATACCAATCAGCATCCCACTTATTTGTAGCTTCAGGAAATTGATATCTGTACGTACAGATTCTTATTCTTGCAGAGCCATCACTTGCTTTTAACTCGGCAAATGGGCAATTCTGATATATTTCTTCTTTCTTAACCATAATAGTCACCGCTCAAATTATCCCTTACCAAGGATTCTTTCCATTAAGCCAACCTTTTTTTATCCAATACTCTTTATCAGTCATATTCCAGTCATTGGAGCTTTGGTTCATTTTCATTATTTTAAACATAGCTTTTGTCTTTATACCTGGCTTTACATTGCAAACTTCACGTGATATCTTTTCAGCTAACTTTGCTACCTCATTTTCTATTTGCTTCTTTTTCTCTGGTTTTACAGTTTCCCAGTTTAATGCACCAACATGCTTAGCATAACTATAGGCTTTAGGTACTCCCCAATAGAACAGATTTCTTTTAAGCTCTTTTGTAACCTTTTTTGCTCCTGCACCTGCTGCTGTTGAAATAACTAATCCAATTTTACTAAACATTTTCTCATGGGGACGGTGTGGCATCCATCGATATCCCATATGATCTAGGAAGGTTTTAAGTTGACCACTGATTCCAAATACATAACAGGGTGATTCTAAAATTATTAGATCTGCTTCTTCCATTATCTTTACGATAGGTTGTACCACATCAGCATGTGGGCATTTATCCTCACCTTTAGTAAAACAATTAAAACAGCCTATACAGAAGCCTGGTGCATGCTTTGGCATAAAAAACTCTGTTATCTCAGGGTCCTTATCCGAAAGTTTGTCTAAAAAAAGTTTTGTGATGTTATAAGTGCTGCCCTTATGCATCTGCCCGTGCAAAACTACAATTTTCATACTACTATCCCCTACTTTTTCATTTATTTTGTATGGATTTATATTTTATCTACTGGATTTAATTAACCTATCGAAATTTGTTATAATTTTTTTCTATCCGAAAGCAAACATTATATTGTTATATAAACTTCTTTCAGAAATGTCCATATATTGTATGGTAATTTAATAATCAGAGTATCACGAAGGATAATAACAAATAGTATATTGTTCTCCCAACTCACTTTGAATTTTTTCTGCCAATTGTAATCCCTGAGAATTATGCTCCTTATAAAACTTAAAAAGTTCTTCTGATCTAGCCTCATAATTAGATAATTGTTCATAGTTGTAAAGCCACTGTCTTATTTCACTTTTAAGGTGGCTTGATATAGAAAATTCATCTATCTCAAGATTGCATCCACATTTGCAACACCATAAGGGATCTGGGCAAAAATCTGCTTCAAGTTTTAAGTCAAGACCTTCATTTTCACAAAAACATCTCATTAAAGCACCACCCTAATTAAAAACTAATGTACTAATCTGATATAATATATAAGAATTATATCACACCAGCAATCGGAATAATCACCATATTATTGTAATAATTATTAATAGTTCAAAAATGCTCAAATAATCTTATTACTAAATAAAACGTCCTATTGTGAGATTAATTTGAAATCCTGTATTTTTTGAAATGCCAAATAAAAAGGATGAGGTTCGCTAAAAATAGTGTTTAAGTGTATTTTGTGTTAAAATTTTTCTAGAAAAACTTTAATGACTCCCAAATGAAAGGATTGATAATTAATATGCAAGAAATCAATTTATGTTTTATTGGAGCAGGTTTTCATGCTTCAACTAATATATATCCTTCTGCCATAGAAGCAGGAATAAATATAAAAGCAATTTCTACTCGCAATCTTAAAAATTCAAAAAAAGCTTTACTTAAATTTGGAAGTGAAGGAACTGCATATGATAATTATAAGAAAATGATAAATTCTGAAAAGTGTCAAGGTGTTGTAGTTGTTGCGCAACCAAAGGACCAATATTTAATTGCTTTAGAATGTATTAAATTAGGTAAAAATGTTTTTGTCGATAAGCCATTAGGGTGGAATGAAGAAGAGGCCCGTATAATACATGAAGCTGCAAAAGAGAACAATGTATCAGTTATGGTTGGCTTTATGAAGCGATTTGCACCATGTTATACAAAAATTAAAGAAATAATAGAATCTAAAAAATTAGGAGAGCCTCGATCTTTTGTTGTGAATTTTGCTGTAGATGGAACCCCATTTTGTAAAAATGAGCAAGATTTTATAAAGCTTGCTGCAATTCATATTATTGATTTGATAAGATTTTTATTTGGTGAAGTAACCCAAGTTAGTGGATACAACAACAATATAAATGAAAATATTTCTCAATGTTTTTCTCTTAAATTTGAATCAGGAGTTGTTGGTAGTGTTTATTTTTCTAGCATGACTGCATGGTCAAGAGAAAGTGAAAATATGACTATAACTTTTGACGATGGTTTTGTTCAAGCAGAGGAAATCAATAAGATTATTATTCATAGAAGCAAGAAAAACAATGATGTTTCTTTTGCATCCCATACAGAAGAAGATAGTGTTTTCACTCCATCCGGAACACCAATGTCAGGATCCTATCGAGATTTATATCTTAGAGGATTTGTAGGGGAGCTTAAACATTTTGCAACTTGTTTACAAACTGGCGAAAATCCAATATCAAATGCTGAAGATAATATTGCTACTATGATACTATGTGATAAGATGTTAAATTCACTGAGATAAGATATATACTCTATGATTTAGTTTATAATAAAATTCTTCATCAAATTTAATAATACATCAACAAGTAAAGCCTATGTTTAAATATCACTATTAGGCTTACTTGCTTGCTGATATTTTCTTATCCTCATTACCTTTATTAAATATCGGCAACATCTTTTTCCCCCACTGATTTATAATTGCTAATGCAGGTAAAAGTTCATAGCAAGCCTCTGTTAAAGAGTATTCAACGTGTGGAGGTATCTTATTATATTCTATCCTTTTTACCAGTCCATATTCTTCTAGTGCTTGCAGTGAACGAGTAAGCATAATATTAGTGATTCCCGGTACTTTTCGCTTAAGTTCATTATATCTGATGCTTTTTTCAGCAGAAATAATCCATATTATAGGTAATCTCCATTTGCCCCCTATTATTTCAAGTGCTTGAAGAACTGGACACTCTTCATGATCTATAACTTCTACTCCTTTTAAAGAATTCTTCATAGTTAATGCCTCCTAAGTTAAGGCACAAAAATGTGCGTACTTGTTATTTTGTTCCTTAGTAAAATATAATAGTAGCATATCAAATAATATATTAACTGTAAATGAATAGTTAAGTAGGAGTGTGGATTAATGACTAAGTTATTCTCAGAATTTAGTATTAAAGACTTAAAACTAAAGAATCGTATTGCTGTTCCTCCAATGGTAATCGGACTAGCCGAAGATGGATATGTAACATCAGGAAATATACAGCGCTATAGAGAATTAGCAAAAGGTGGAGCAGGATTAATAATTCAAGAAGCTACTTGTGTTAACATAGATGGTAGATTAATGGAAAAACAACTTGGAATATGGAACGATGATCAAATTGAAGGACTAAAAGAAATTGTTAATGCAGTTCATGAAGAAGGTAGTAAAATATTTATTCAAATTCATCATGCAGGAGTAACTTCAATATCAGAAAATCCGATATGTCCAAGTGCTTATGAATATAAAGGCCCTTTTAGAACTGTTGTTGGCCGTGAGATGACTATAGAAGATATAAAATCTATTCAAAAGGATTTTATTGAAGCTGCCTCAAGAGCTTATAAAGCTGGATACGATGGTATTGAACTTCATGGATGTCACGGCTACTTAATAAGCCAGTTCTTAAATAAAAATGTAAATAAGAGAACTGATGAATATGGTATTAATCCTGAAAAATTTGTACTAGAAATTATAAATGGAATTAGAAATGTTACTCCACAGGACTTTATTGTTGGAATTCGTTTAGCAGGTTTCGAACCAGCTCTAGAAGATGGATTACACTACGCTAAAATTCTAGATACTAACGGTATAGACTTCCTTGATGTTTCTTTTGGTTTTATGAGCGAGCAGATTGTAAATATAGCTGAAGGATATAAATATGCTCACACTGTATATGCTGCAGAAAAAATAAAAGAAGTGGTTTCAGTTCCAGTATTTGCAGTTAACAGTATTAAATCTCCTGCACTAGCTGAAGAAATATTAAATGAAACTAAGGTAGACATAATAGATATAGGTAGGGGTGTCCTTATAAACCCTAATTGGGCAAATGACGCTAAAGAAGGAAAAGATACTGGGGCTTGTTTAAGCTGTGCAAAATGTAAGTATTTCGGCCAATCTCAAGTTTGCCCTGGAAAAGTTTTATTTGATAGAAATAAAGAAGCAAAATAATACAATTAACTCAAAAAACTCTGCTAACATAGCAGAGTTTTTTATAAAAAGAAAATGATATAGATTATATCCTGTAATAGCTTTAAAATTAACTCAATGACCCATTAAGCTAATTGCTCCAACATTATTCCTGTCCTGCAAACTGCTTTCCACACAGATCACTTAAAGCCTTTATAACTTTATTGTCATCGCCAATGTATTGTACTATAGAACTATTATTCTTATAAAAGTGAGGCTTTGACGCCCAGTCTATCATGTAATTACCTACTACATACCCATCCTTGCTAATTGATGCTTCATCTATCTCCATCAAATCAATATCTTTATAATCATAAATAATTACATCTTCCTTACCAACTTCAATTGTTCTTTTGCTTCCTAAAAGCATATTTTTTTGACTATAAAAATCAAAGCTATAACTTACATTATTTAAATCCTTCTCAAGTTTACCTAAATCAATTGTTTTCTTCTTACTAAAACCCATATCACTAATTAAACTTCCGCAAAATATAATTAAAGTAATAAATAACACCATTTTAAAGTTTCTCATTTTTTCATCCCCCTTATATTTATACAAATATATTTGGATAAGCTACAGAAGATACCTGTTCAATTATAAATTATACATATTATACTTTTGAGCACTAAAATTAGCCCTTATACAATTTCATTTTGTAATTGAAAATTTTTCCATATAATTATACACTATAAAAAAGGCTTTTTTTCAACTTATCGAAGTATATCTACTAGGAGGTGAGTTCTATGAATAAACAAGTACGAATTTTTTTAACTTTCATTATTACTTTTCTTATTTCTTATCTAATAGTTGGATACATAGCAAATAATGTTTTCGCTCAAATCCATTGGGATGAAAGTGCAACATTTCTTGACAAGCTTAAGGAGTATTATATAAGAACCTTTTCTATTAACATTATACCTACTTTAATATTTGCAGCTATTTCTACTACTTTGTTAACGAAAAAAGCTAAAAGGATAATTTAATGATTGAACAGTAAAAAATCCACCTTTGTTATCATTACTTAACAGGTGGATTTTAATATATAAATTTATTTTTAAGGCTTTAAGTTATCAAATATATACGATATTATAATTTAGCTTCTGTTAGATAAATTGTTTTCATCTCAGCTTTCAAACACCAAAGATGTACAAAAGATATTAACAATCAAGCATTGTCTTTCCTTCACCGCATAAACCTTCAAAATCTTTTGTAAATGCAGCTACTGCAGCTGTCACAGAATCCAGCTTTACTAAGCCTTCTATAACATCTGGAGCTACTGTTGCTGCTCCAACTCCGTATCTTGCAAGTTCTAAAACTTGTTGTGAATTTTTAAAGCTTGCTGCAAGAACTTCTGTCTTTAAGCCATTTTTCTTAAATATATCATGAATATCTTTTGCAACCTTTACTCCATCTGCACCTAAGTTATCAATTCTGTTTACATAAGGAGCTGCGTAGTGAGCACCTGCTTTTCCAGCAAGATAAGCCTGCATTTGTGTGTAGATTGCTGTTGCTGTTATATTAGCACCTTCTGCTGCAAGAGCTTTTATTGCTTTTAAGCCTTCTCTAGATACTGGTATCTTTACATAGGTGTTAGTGCCTAATTCTTTTTGAATTCTATGCGCCTCTTCAAGCATTCCTGCTGCTTCTAAAGAAACCACTTGAACATGTAGCTCTGCCTCTGTTCCAATAAATTCTCTAATTGCCTTTAATACTTCATAAGGATTTTTGCCTTCCTTAGCTAATATTGAAGGATTAGTTGTAACCCCTTCTAATGGATAATACTCGTACATTTCCTTAATTTGATCTAAGTTTGCAAAGTCTATTATAAATTTCATATTCTTATTCCTCCATCAAATTTATTTGGTATTACTAAAATATTTCAGGTGCACTTTTTCTGTAGTACTTTACATATCTTAACGAAGTACCAGATGTGTGGACACCTTAATTTAGTATCGTATTAAAACTTTTGTTCTGTCCTACTTATTATATCATCTTGAGTAGTTGGGTCCAAGGTTACAAATTGCGCACAGTATCCAGCAACCCTTACAATTATATCTCTATATTCTTCTGGGTTTTCCTTTGCATTCTTCAAAGTTTCAACAGATATTATATTAAACTGTATATGCCAACCTTTTATAGCAATAAAGCTCTTTATTAACATAACAAACTTTTGGAAACCTACTTCGTTATTTATTAGATTTGGCGAAAATTTTACGTTTAATAATTGTCCACCAGTCATTAATATATTTGGAAGCTTTGACACTGTCTTTAGTACTGCAGTTGGTCCCTTAAAGTCTGTACCTTGAACTGGAGAACACCCTTCTGCTGCTGGAGTCCATGCTTTTCTTCCATCTGGAGTTGCTCCTGTTACACATCCCATTGGAACATTTGATGATATTCCTGAAGTAGATAATCCGTAATTACCACCTATTGGACCTTTACCAAATCTAGTATTGTTGTATTTACTAATTTCTTTAATATAAGTTTTATAAACCTCTACAGCTATATTATCTGTATAATCTTCATCATTACCGTACTTAGTTATATTCTCTAAAAGCCTTCTGATTCTTTCGCCTTCTTCACCTTCAAAGTCATTATTTAACACTTCTATAATCTGTTCTAGTGTAAGAAGTTTATCTTCATAAACTGCCTTTTTCAAAGCCGCAAAACTGTTAGCTGCATTTGCAAGTCCAACTTGGAGACCTGCTACTATATCATAAACAGCTCCACCTTCTTTTGCTGTTTTGCATCGTTCAATACAATCATCAATCAAAGATGAACATAGTATATCTGGGAATTCTAGAAGATTGGTGTCTGCAACTTTATCTGAAACAATAGATAACTTTGTATAATATTCAATATTTTTCTCCCATGCTTTCCACAAGTCCTCATAAGTCTCAAAATCTTTTAGTGATCCATTACCAGAAAGCATAGTATGTCCTGTTCTCTTATCATATCCATCATTTAAAGTAAGTTCAAAGGCTTTAATTAAATTTAAGAAGGTCATTCCAGTACATCTATACCCCCATTTTCCCGGAACAGCTACTTCAACACATCCAACCATTGTGTAGTTAAATGCATCTTTATACTCTACACCTTTTGCAAGAAGTGCAGGAATTATTATCTCATCGTTATGAAGAGCAGGCATTCCAAAACCAGTAGCAACTACTTCCGCACATTGTCTTATGAATTTTTCAGAAGTATTAGTGTGAACTCTCGCTGAAAGGTTTGGCTGAGTAAGTTTTGCTTCTCCAACACTTTCAAGAATTAAGAAACTTAAATCATTTACTGCATCTGAATAATCAGCATTTGAACCACCTATAGTAACGTTTTGATAGGTTGGATAACCAGCACCATAACCTGAGTGTGAAGTGGATCTTATCTTTAATATTGAATAAAGCTTTATCCATAAACATTGTAATAATTCTTTAGCAAAATCTCTTGTAATAGTTCCATCTGCTATATCTTTTTTATAAAAAGTATACAGATATTGATCTGATCTTCCTAAGGATGCAGAGTGGCCGTTACTCTCAATTTGAATAACCAAGTGAATAAACCATACCATTTGAACAGCTTCATAAAAACTTGTTGGAGGTTCTGCTGGAACCCTTTCGCATACTTCAGCAATTTTTAAAAGCTCTGCTTTTCTGCTTTCATCTTCCTCAGATATACTTAACTCTTTTGCAAGCTTAGCATATCTTTTACCAAAGGCAATTACACTTTTATTTGTTATAATTATAGATTCAAGAAATGCTTTTTCCTTTAGGGCATCATTTTCACTTATATCTATTCTCTTTAATCTTTCTTCAGCTTCTTTTATAATTCCATTAAGGCCAAGCTTAATAGCTTTTTCAAAATCTGGAACAATATGTCCATCACCTGAAGTCATGTTTCCTTCTCCATGTATAACCTTAACCTCAAAGCCTGTCTTAACCTCTTCAGGTACTACTGCCATACATTTATCTTTTAAGGTCTTGCCCTTCCAATACTTTGTTATTTCTAAAAGTTCGTCTTTATGCTTTTCTGGAAGGTAAAAGTTGTCCCCATCTCTTTTATTGAAATTCCCTTTTTCTAAAAGCTCTTTTTCTATCCAATCCACTGCATACTCTGGAAATACTGGAGCAGTTCTCTCTTCACAAGCTTGATTTCCTACTACTAGTTCACCAGCTTTAATATAAATGCTCATATTTTCTAAAATCTTTTCTACTGCTATAGCTCTCTTTATATAAACAGGCTGTGCCTCATTTTCCTTATATGCTTCAGTTATATATCTAGCTCTTTCTATACATACACTTGGTGTTTGAGAAAGTACTGACTCTCTAAGCTTCTTAATTCTTTCACTTTGAAGTACAAAATTTTTCATAATCATTATCCCCCTATAATACATTTTATTGATGAATTTTCTACAAGCTTCTTTAAACTTTCTAAATACTCAGGTTCATGCTTTTTTATAGCTATTAATTTATAATCTTTTTTAAGTCTTCTGTATTTGTCTAAGCCTAAGGTGTGATACGGAAGAATATGAATCTCCCTAATGCCATTAGCGTTAGCTATCTCAATAGTATTTTTAATATTCTCCTCATCGTCATTGAGCCCTGGAATTAAAGGTATTCTTATAATAATTTCTTTACCAAGCTTCGATAATTTGCTTAAGTTTTCCTGTATCAAAGCATTTCCAACTCCTGTAAGGTCTTTATGAATTACATCATTTGCATGTTTTATATCAAAAAGAATAAGATCTGTGTAGTCACTCAATTCCTTAAGCTTTTCAAAGCTCCCATAACCGGTAGTTTCTATTGCAGTGTGTATGCATTCGTCTTTGCAAAGTTTAAACAGATTAATTGCAAAATCAACATTCATGAGAACTTCTCCACCAGACACTGTTACTCCACCACCAGATTGTCTATAAAATAAAACATCCTTTGATACTTCCTTAAACACATCCTCTACTTCCATGTTCTTTCCCACTAGTTTAAGAGAATTTGTAGGGCACGCATCTGTGCATTTCCCGCAAGCTATACATTTATTCCTATCTATTACTATTCCTTGATCCTCAGAACTTAAAGCATCATATTCGCATACTTGTATACATTTTTTACACAAAGCACAAGTTGAATTATTATAATAAAGTTCATTTTCTTTTCTTTGAGTTTCAGGATTGCTGCACCATAAGCATTTCAATGGGCATCCTTTTAAAAACACAACAGTTCTAATTCCTGGGCCATCATGAACTGCATAATGCTCAATTTCACACACGGTTGTTTTTATCATAATAGTAAATCCCCCTCTCACTGATTTTTGGTAAAAACATAGCTATGCAAACTGTTTAAAACAGTTGTAATATCGTTATTATTTATTATTATTTGTTATTGTTTAATTTCATTTTATATTATTACAATACGATAGTCAATAATACTTTTATAAAAAATTCTTCCTTAATGTTAAGTTTTAATCGTTTTCTTTATATATAGTGCCATATAAAGACTTGTTTTTATTTATTATCATTTGTTATTATTTATCACCATTATTTTAATATGATAGATTCTTTTATTTAGGCTATGTTTAAGAGTATTGTTGAAATTAAGTGGTCATAAAACATCGGATGTATAACCACTTAATTTCAGCACGGTGCTTTAACATCGCCTTTATTTAAAATAAACAGTAAATAAAAACAAACCATCATAATTACAAAAAATTATGATGGTTTATTAAAAAATTCATACTTAAGCTCATAAATAAACTAACGATCTATTCTACTTATTCCCTTGTCCATTAAACCTTCTATATCTATCCTTGAGACCAGATTAGCATCACCATGTATGCTATGTTTCAAAACTGAAGCACAAGTAGCAAATTCAGCAGCATACTCAGGTGCTTTATCATTTAATATGCAGTAAAGCATACCTGCAGTTAATGCATCTCCACCACCAACTCTATCTACTATATCATCAATTGTATGAACATTTGATGAGTATAGCACTTTATTAGTATAGTAGTTACATTGTAGTGTATTGACTGACACCGACTTCATTTCCCTAACTGAAGAGAAGAAATGTTTTATATTTGGATATCTCTCAGTGATTTCATCATAGTAATACTTTAATTTCTCATACTTATCTTTGTATTCGCAGTTCATGTTCAAAATATTTTCTGCATCTAATATTCCAGCAGACAATATATTAATATAAGGTAATACCTCAAAGGTTGCTTTACTTGCTTCCTCTAAACTCCAAAGCTTAGCTCTATAATTAGAATCATAGCTTACTAATATATTATTTTCCTTGCAGTGTTTTAATATTTCCAAGGTTAACTTTCTTATTTCCTCTGAAAGAGCTAAGGTTATGCCTGAAAAATGAAATACATCCACATCTTTTAAGGCTGCTTTAATATCTAATTCCCCAAACTTTATATTACTAAAAGCTGAATTACTGCGATCATATATAACCTTTGAGTTTCTGTTTCCACTTCCTACTTCTAAAAAATATATACCGGTCCTATCTTTTCCCTTAGAAACAAAACTGGTTTCAACTCTATGACTATTTAGATAATTTATGATTGCATCCCCTATAGAATCATCTGAAACTTTAGATATATACCTTGAAGCTACTCCAAGTTTAGATAATGAAATAAGTACATTTGCTTCTCCTCCACCATAATGCACATTGAAGGAATTAGAATTTGTAATCATCATACCTTTGTTTGTAGATAATCTCAGCATTATCTCTCCAAAACCAGCTACTCTCATATAACTAACCTCTCACCTCATTGAACTTATCTACATATCTACTGCAAAGCTCAGTTATTTCATCAAACTTACCATCTTCACCAAGCTTATTTAATTCTCCACCTATACCAACTAAATCAACACCGGATTTCTTCCATACATCTATGTTTTCTAAATTTACTCCACCTGTTACCATTATATTAGCGTATGGCAGTGGTCCTTTTATTGCTCCAATATATGATGGTCCAAAAGCATTACCCGGGAATACTTTTACTACATCCACGCCAATTTCATGAGCTTTAACTATTTCATTTATTGTCATAACTCCTGGTATATATGGAACCTTATATCTATTGCAAAGTCTTGCTGTTTCTTCATTAAAGGATGGAGAAACGATGTATTTTGCTCCTGATAAAATTGCAAGTCTTGCTGTTTCTGGATCTAAAACTGTTCCAGCACCTACAACCACTTCATCATCATTTTCATATTTATCAGATAGTTCTTTTATGATATCATTAGCAAATTTATTGGTATAGGTTACTTCTATAGCTTTAACGTTTCCTTTAATACAAGCTTCTGATATACTTACTCCAACTTCTTTCGTATTACCACGAACTACTGCAACAACTCCACACTTCTCTAATGCTTTTAATACTTTAATCTTAATCATATCTTCAACTCCATCTTAATATATATTATCTTTACTTCATGTATCCACCCTTCATTGGTGAAACTGCATTATCTGAAAATACTTTTAATATTCCTGATTCATATTTTGATTTTCTAGGTATCCAGTTCTTTCTACGTTCTTCAAGTATTTTTTCAACTTCAGCTTCACTGCATCTTACGCCTTTAATACCAACAATTTGCAAAAGTCTCTTAGGAATACTTATTTCTATTAAATCATCCTCTTCAACTAAGGCAATCGGCCCTCCAACTGCTGCTTCTGGAGAAACATGTCCTATAGCAGGGCCTTTAGATGCGCCTGAGAATCTACCATCAGTTATTAAAGCTACACTTGAAGATAACTCTTCGTCTGATGAAATAGCTTCTGTTGTATAGAACATCTCTGGCATTCCGCTTCCTTTTGGGCCTTCATATCTTATGAAAACCGCATCTCCTTGACGAATTACTTTCTTTAAAATTGCATCTATAGCCTCTTCTTCACTATCAAAAGGTTTTGCCTTTAATACAGCCTCATGCATTATCTTTGGAACAGCAGAATGTTTAACTACCGCTCCTTCAGGTGCAATGTTTCCTTTTAATATTGATACTGAACCATTTGTGCTAAATGGATTATTAAATGGTCTTATAACATCTTCCTTTTTAACTCCAACCTTTTCAAGATAAGCATTGCATTTTTCATAATAACCATTAGTCTTTAGTTCTTCTAAGTTTTCACCTAAGGTTTTACCTGTTACAGTCATTACATCTAAGTGAAGCAAATGCTTTAATTCTTCCATTATTGCAGGTACACCACCAGCATAGTAGAAGTATTGTGCTGGCCACTTTCCAGCTGGACGTATATTTAATAGATAGTGTGCATTTTTATGAATACTATCAAAGGTTTCTTCATCAATATAAATTCCAAATTCATGAGCTATGGCAGGTAGATGTAACAGTGAATTTGTTGAACCTGATATAGCTGCATGTACTAGTATTGCGTTTTCAAAGGACTTGATTGTCACAATATCTTTTGGTTTAAGGTTTAACTTTGCTAATTCAACAGCTTGTCTCCCTGCTTTTAAAGCAACTTCCTTTAAATCCTCACAGGTTGCTGGCATTAATGAACTTCCTGGAAGCATTAATCCTAAAGCTTCTGCCATAACTTGCATTGTGGCTGCTGTTCCCATGAACGAGCAAGCTCCACAGGATGGACATGCATGTTCCTTGTAGTAAGTTAGTTTTTCTTCGGTTATTTCACCACGCTTACACATTGCACTGTAAGCACCTATTTGTTCTAAAGTTAATAAATCTGGGCCTGCTTCCATTACACCACCAGTAACAATAATAGAAGGAATATTTATTCTTCCGATTGACATAAGGTGTGCAGGAACTGCTTTATCACAACTTGATATAAAAACCCCACCATCAAATGGAGTTGCATTTGCATGAATTTCTATAAGTGCTGTAAGCGTATCTCTAGAGGCTAAGGAATAATTTATACCATCATGACCTTGAGCCATACCATCGCATATATCTGTTGCGAAGTATCTAGCTGGCTTACCACCAAGCTCAGACACACCTTGTGCAGCTTTACTAACAAAATCAAAAAGATGAGCGCTACCAGGATGACTATCACCAAAGGTACTTTCTATTATAATTTGAGGTTTTTCTAAGTCTTCTGTTGTCCAGCCCATTCCTCTACGAAGGGGATCCATTTCTGGAGCAATTTTTCTAATATCTTGACTAATCATACTACGTCTCTCCTTAATCTTTTTTTGAAACCGTATAAATACATCTGATGTATTCATACTACCATATCTAAAAATTTTGTCAATATCGTATTATAAATCTTAAATATACAGGTTTTTTAATTTTAATATTTTATATTCATCTGATGTCTTTCTAAAATTCAATATAAAAAGACATATGATCTTATTAAAAATCATATGTCTTTTCTAGCATTTTAATTATTCATTTTTCTGTTTTTCAATGATATTTCTAATGTTTCTGCGATTATATACTAAATGTAATAGCATAGCATCATGTGCATCGTTAGAATCATGAGCTTTAATTGCATTTAAAACCTCTCTATGAGTCTCAATAGTCTCATTTCGTATCTTTTGATTAGTTACATCAATGGACATCATAATCGATTTATTTATAATAGGAATAAGATTTCCTATTACTTGATTCTTACTACTTTTAGCTATTGCAGTATGGAACTCTACATCTAAATCTAAGTACGGTTCATTTTTCATTATAAGCTCTTCTATTTCATCACACAAAAGAGACATTCGTTCTATCTCTTCATCTGTAGCTTTTACTGCTGCAATGGATGCAATAGAAGGTTCTATCATAAACCTTACTTCCAATAAGTCTAAAGATAACTTAAATTTATCTTTTACAAAAGTTAAGCCAAGCGGATCATCAGCTACACCACTCTTTTGTGAAATAAAGGTTCCAGCACCTCTTCGAATCTCTAATACATTCCTTGAAACTAAAGCTTTTATAGCTTCTCTAATGGTACTTCTACCTACACTGAGCATATCAGCAAGCTCATACTCATTGGGTAGTTTATCTCCAATCTGCCAATCATTATTTATAATTAATTCAACAATTCTTTCGGATGTTTGTTCTCCTAAAGACTTTGATGATGTATTTGAACTATTACTCAAGTCTTTACTATCTGCCATATTTCCTCCTAGATGTTTATGTTAATAACTACTATTTTTTATTTATCAATCATGATTATATCACTAAATACTAGCACTGTTAAAGCACTTAATTTATTGTTATAGAAAAGTAAAAAGGTTCATTATTAGTATGAACCTTTTTATATCAAATCAGATAATTATTTTCTTCATTTGCAAGCTCAATAGTCCTAATTTCAAAGGATTTGCATCCTGATGAAATTAAAGGATCTGTTTTTGCAATACTTATAGCCTCTTCAATACCTTCCGCTGAGAATACAACCATGCCACCAGGATAATCAGTGAATGGTCCGCATAATAATAGTCTCTCTTCACTTTTTAACTTTTTTAAATATTCAACATGTTTAGTTATTATATCACTATTAAGAGGTTTCTCATTTTTCATTAAATAAACATAGGTCATTTGCTATTACCTCCATTTCTTCTATAATTTTTTTACTATCTATGTTACAATTTAAGCCACATCACACTGGTACTTCCGTCTTTTTCCACTTCCTCAAACCCAAGCTCTTTATACATATTTAATGTGCCTCTATATTGTTTTTCAGGCGTTTCCTTACTTTCAACTGGAACAGTTATCACTGCATCAAATCCTTGTTCTTTAAAATCATCAACTGCCCTTTTCAATAAAAGTCTTGCAATACCTTGTCCTCTGTATTCAGGGTGAATCACAAAGCATATAATAGATCCAACCTTATTATCTTCTACAATATGTTCTAAATCTTTTTCTATTCTTATGAACTTATGCACATCGTTAGCATTACACCATCCAATGCACTTGTCATTATCAAAAGCCAAATATCCCTTCATAGTGCCATCTTTTATTTTCTCTAAAGCATATATACGATTTTCTTCTCCGGTTCTCTTCATCCATTGCTCTGAAGGACAATTATTATAATAATAAGTACAAAAACAAGTTGCCCAGTGTGGAGCATAATTAAAATCAAGTGCCCCTAGATAATTAATAAAAGTATCAGCTAATTCAAAACTTAACGGTTTAATAATATAATTCATAAAATCCCTCCTAAAACTTGGTTATAAAACTAGAATAACATATCAAATATGACATAAGTATGTCGTAATCTTTCGATATAAAATAAACTAATTATCTATTCTTTAATTCCTCAATATACTTGCGACTTGTTCCCACAAAAACTTAAATTTTTTCAAAATAGATAGATATCAAGATTATAGCATACACCTTACAATTAATTACAAAAATAGCACATTTATTTTCCATCATATAACAAAACATCATTTCACAAAATTTCTTTAATTGTTTATAAATTAATAGACTGCAATTTCTATAATTGTGTGAATATCGTATATTTTTATAATTAATATGCAACATATCTTTATAGCTATAAAAGGATGTGTTTACTTATGAGAATAGACAATATAATGTTTTTTCTTATTATTGGAGGCTCAATACTGTCTGTTTTAATATTTATACGCAAAAAAGATATTAAGAAGGCATTTTTTGCCACTTTATTAGCTCAAACCTTTACCTGGCCAATGGGACTTTTGTTTACTCAACTTAATAGAATTGCATATCCAGTGAGACTTTTTCCTAAGGCTGTAAGTAGTTCATTCTTAAATGGATATATAATGAATCCAATAATTTTCGCCATTTATTATACACACTTTCCAATAAACTTAAATGTAATTTATAGATGTTTATATACCTTATTTATTTCAATGATACCTACATTAATTGAGCTTTGCGAAAATAAATATACAAATCTGATTAAATACAAAAGTTGGCATTGGTATTACACCTGGCTATTAATTCTTATTACATATTTTATACTGAGAAAATATCTTGATTGGTTCTTTAAAAATACATCTCAGAAAGGAGTAGAGAAGGATGAGACTTGAATCCATAATATTATTTTCTGTACCAATGATTTCGATTATATCTTTATTATTTGTCCCAAAGACCAGATTCTTTCATGCCCAATTCATCTTCATATCTGTACAGTTATTGACATGGGTCTTAGGACTTACCGTCGTAGAATTAGGATTAATCGAATACCCTTACAGAGAGTTAAGTAGTGCAAATCGTACAAGTTTCTTTTTTGAGTACCTTGTGATGCCAATAATGTGTATTCATTTTAATGTACATTTTCCAGAACACTCCACAAGAGTTATAAAAGTGTTGTACTATTTAGGAATAACTTTAGCATTTTCAGTAGTAGAGTATCTGGTGGAAAAATACACATTAATTTTAAAGTACACTGGATGGCAAATATATTGGACATATATCAGCATCATTATGGTGTTTTGGATTTCAAGAGTAACTACAAGATGGTACTTTAATGAAGTTAACGAGTAACACCACGATCCCATAGAAACAATTTAGACTTTGAAAGTTCTACCCTTTACCTTCAAACACCTTTATCTTAAAAACATTCTTATAAGTTCAGAAATTGAAGTTAAGGAAATTCCAATACTCCCAAGTATTAAACTCCTCACGCTTTTAATTCTAAGATTTTCTGGAAGCAATTCATCATCTCTCATTATACTTAGCTGCTTATATATTTTTCTTATATTAATAATTGCAATAATTGATATAATTAACCCTATGAATGTACATATCCATGTAATTATCATAATTTTTGCTTCCCCAATCTCATTATTTTTATCTACGAAATTTTACATATCTGACTTTCTATATATGAGCCAATTCATAATTAAATTTATATTTTCAAATTCTCCTCTCAGAAACCTGAGGAGTTTTGATAATATATTTCAGATTGAAGTGTTTCATCTTTATAAAGGCTACATTCACTATTTTAAACTCATCGCCTTAATGTAGAATCAATCCGAACTGGAGCATCCCGATGCTAATATAGATATATTTCTATTAAATAACAATATATGAAATTATATCATACCTTCAATAAATTTTATTCTAAAATATAAGAATAGTCCCCCTCAAATTTCTCACAATTTTAACGTGCAGAATTAGTTCTTTGTAAGTTAAATCCATTGCAAAATGATAAAAATTTTACAAATTTACATGTTAATTTTTGTATATAAATGTTGAAACAATTTATTCTCTTTCAGCATATATTACATTATATATATAAACTAAACTTAGCAAGTAGGAGGTGGAAAGCCATGCTTGCACCATTTTTAATATGCTTAAGAGAAGGGATTGAAATCTTCTTGGTTATAATCCCGTTGGCAATTTACTTTAACAAAAACAAGATGTATGAAATGAGTAAAAGTGTATATCAAGGGGGAGCTATTGGAGCTATTTTAGCAACCATACTGGGATCAATAATATTCTCACAAGCTGCCTTATTAGAAGGCCCTGCTGGAGAATTATTTGACGGTATACTAGGTATAATATTAGCAGTATTAGTATTATACAGTGTAGTTCTTTTAAGAAAAAACAAATCATTAACTACTACTCCAGATCAACGGTTTATTTCTTTAAGTAAGAAAGGTGTTTTCATCGTTGCGGCAATAACATTTTTCAGAGAATTTTTAGAATCAGTATTGTTTATTCTAACTAGTTCTGCAGATTCTCCTTTACTAGTTGTTGGATCGGCTCTTTTGGGTTTACTGTGCGCAGCCTTAATCGTTTATGTAGTAGCTAAAGGTTTCTCTAAGCTAAATATAAATGTAGTATTTTATATACTAAATCTATTTTTAGTTGGACTTGGCGCCTACTACTTCGGCGATGGATTAGAGGTATTATTCAGCAGTTATGTACCACAGATTTTCATAATAGGTATATTGCTTTATGCAATACCTAGCTATTTCCTAATGGTAAAGAGTGATTTGAAAAAATATTTGAATTCTAATAAAATCAAATAAAATTTATCCCGTACATAAGCTTTTAACCAAAGTTAAAAAGTTATACGTACGGGATTTTTTAATGTATACTTTATAAGTGCAGATTAATAAAAATTAAATAACTGTTTTTATATATTTATCCTATATTCTTTATCATGTTTAACTTTATACGCTCCCAGTCAGTATCAATGAACTGTACTATTCGAGGACATTTCTCTATTAAAAGTGAGCTGTCTTTATAATAACCATTTACTATTAGGTTAGATGAATCGGTACAAATATAGTAAGTGATTCCGTTTATAAATTCTAAAATTAAAACTGTTGGTGTATAACCTCCATACCCACCAATCTCTCTTTTACCAGTCTTCTTCATACTGTTACTGCTTTCATTTAACCATTTAAGAAGGTTTGTGACCGTTTCTTTTTGGTCATCTTTAGTTAAATCAAAATAAAAATAACTAAATTGACTTGGCCCTAAATGTCTTTCTAATATCTTTGCCACTTTTACATCTTTAATACTCAGAAACTTATCCGGTGACTTGCTGGTTATCATATTACTACTATTATAAGTTACTAAATTAAATAATATTATAATCGTTAGTAGAAGTACTCCCATTAATAAAAGCAATTTTACATTTCTTATTTTCATAAACGTTTCCCTTCCCTCTTTATACTCTATTTAATAGACGTAAAAGGTTATTGGAAAGTTCACTATTTATAATATAAATAATAATTTTTTATAATAAATACATTTAATCCTTTTTGCTTACCTATTTATTAAAATTCTATCTTCTTAGGTAATTTCCCTGAGAAATCTGATATTGTTGCAGTTCCATGCTCCATATAAAACACCTTGAATATAGGATTATCTGCAGATTTATAACCAAGTTTTACAGGTTCGTGTACATTAAGAACTTTATCTTTGATTATTAAGTCATCACAGAAACTTATCTCTCCACTTATTCTAAGGGTTACCATATCCTTTGTTGTAACAGAATATTCAATATACGGTACTTTCATTAATTGTTTATAAACTTCTTTCAAATTATTTGTGCAAAAATAAAACTTTCCTTCTTCCTCCATTATAAAACCGAAAGGTCTAACTCTAGGCTTTCCGTTATCTACTGTAGCGAGAACTCCGTTGGGATTTTCTTTTAAAAGCTTCAATAATTCTTCCATTTTTATTACCTCGTTGATTTGATTATTTATTATAAGTATAATAATAAGGTGCTATTAAGCATCATACAAGTAGGCACTTTAATATTACATAGTCATGTTAATGTGACTATTGTGAAAGGATAGGATTTTTATGGATAATTCTTCGCATCTTTGTCCTGTAAATGTTACTCAAAATGTATTAATGGGAAAATGGAAATTATCAATTTTGTGGATTCTTCATAATAAAACTCGTCGATTCAATGAACTTCAAAGACTAATGCCGTCTATTTCACGTGGAGTTCTCACTCAACAGTTAAGAGAACTAGAGCATGATGGACTTGTAAATAGAGAAGTATATAGAGAGGTACCTCCAAAGGTTGAATATTCTTTAACCGAAATTGGAGTAAGTTTCATCCCAGTAATGTCTCAAATTATGGAATGGGGTGTTGGATATATAAAGAAAACCTCTTCCTGCAACATTGAAGTATGCCTAGAAAATGATTTTCCATGCAACAAATGCCACGAAATGCTTAAGACAGATCAATTATAACAATCTAGCATTAAGGTTAATTGATTTTTTTAACTTCACGGCAATAGATAAATGCTTAGAACCAATCAATTCTAAGCATTTACTATTTGACCATGTTTAATATTATTATTGAAATTAATGCGTTGTTTTAGAGATATTATAATAACAAATACTATAAACTAATTATTAGCCTCTATTATTTCCTTCAAAGTTATATTTTCATTTTTAAATCTAGTTCTGCTCTTCTCATTTTTAAGCCTTATCGCATTTTGAGGACAATTCTGAGTACAAGCTAAACAACTCTGACAGTTGCTCATAAAGGTTGGCTTTTTATCTACCTTTATGTTATTTACAGGACATACCTTCTCGCAGGTTTTGCAGCCATTACAATTATTTTCTACAATAAAGTTTTCTTGAAAATTATCATGAGAAAAGAATTTTTCACCTAATACTCTAAAACCGCTAGAAATGAAAGAATGCTTCTTTATATAAATTTTACTTGCTTTAATATCTTTCACTATTGAAATTAGATTTTCTTCTATTTTCTTCTTAGGTAATTTCTCTAACTGTTTATCCATATCAAAACCTGGAAGAAAATTATCTACCATAACTATTTCATTAACATAAGAAAACTTAATATCATTTCTCTCTCCTATTTCTAAAAGATGTCTTGTAGTTGCTCCAGCATACATTCCATAGGTTACTATACCAAATATATATTTACTTTTAAGCTTTGCTTTATTCAAAAATTCTTCAACAAGCTTCGGAACTCCGTTATTATAACTAGGAAATACAATTCCTATTTTTTCATCTTCAAAGCTAAAGTTACTTTCTTTCATAAGTTTAGGTATTGAGTAGTACTCCCCGCCAAAACTCTTTGCTATATATAAACTGTTTCCTGTTGCTGTAAAATATAATATCTTCATAATATCCCCCTCTATTTAGATGTTTCATTTGTAACATCTCAGTAGATACAGTATAATGTATGTAAAATATCATTTCAATAGAATCACAGCTAGACGTTACAAAAGAGAGGATAATGTTTATGGCAAACAAATATAATGATGCTCAAAATCAACTTACGAAAGAAAGTATTTTTACTGCACTTATGGTTTTAATGGAGCAAAAAGAGTTTAAAGATATTTCAATCACCGAGATAACCACAAAAGCTGGTGTATCAAGGATGGCTTTTTATAGAAATTATAATTTTAAAGAGGATATAATTACTACGTATATAGACGAACTTCTGATGAATTATTCTAATGAAATACTAAATAGAGGAAAGGAAGATCTTTATGAAAATATGCGTCTGTATTTTTCTTATTTCAGAGAACATGAAAAATTAATCTCTAATCTTATACGATCCGATTTGATTAACATGCTTCTAGAAAAGTGTATTGAGTTCCTTCATGCATTATCAAAATCTGTTGATTGCAACAAAGAATATTCTGAAGAAAAACAAAGGTTTTGGATTGAGTACATGGCAGGCGGACTATTTAATGTGTTAATAGCATGGACCAAAGAAGGAATGAAGCAAAGCGATGAAGATATGGCTAAGATTGTGTCTGAGTTTATAAATGATTAATAAAAAACGTCAAAATAGTCTGTTTTAAGGATTGATATCTTTCAACAGACTATTTTTATTATATTTTAGTTATTTAATTCAATTTATGAAACAATCTGACCTTAATTATATAACTTTAATGTCTTCTTATAACCAAATTTATATAACAATGCTACTCCTATTATAGCTAATACTAGATCATAAATTATCACACTATATCCTGTATGGTTATCAATTACCAAATTAAAGAGATATATTATATTAAAATTGATTACAGTATTTAATGATAACGCTGAAAAAAACACACCTGTAAGTATTACATAAAAGACAGGCACTATATATGCTGCTAATTTACTTTCAGTAGCAGTTGCAATCCCAAAGATGAGAGTAGAGAACGCTACTGATGATAATGATACTATTAGCAGTATTACAACAATATATAGTATCTTCGAATGGTCATAAAGACTTGTAAATGCGCCACTATTTAATCTTTCTGCTGATGGTGCCTTTACTCCATGCATTATAATAAGCCATACTATCATTATTCCGTGACATATTGCATATACCATAAAGGTTACTAAACTATTAACTGCTAGTTTGACCTTGTAATAAGTTTTTAGATCTACAATTTCCATAAGCTTATTTATAAAACCTCTATCTTTATCTCTGATTATTGAGGTTGAATAAATTAACGCTGTTACTACAGGTCCTATATAACCTATATATGAAAAGTGTGATATTCTTATATAATAATCTACTCCATCTAAACCTGGATAAGGAAACCTTAGCTCTTCCAAAAATGGTATAGCTAAAGATGCTAGAACTATTAGTATCGAAAGCATAATTCTCCACGAAAATATTGCTTTTTTCAGTTCAAGTTTAAAATATGTTTTCACCGATATCCCCCCTTTAATATTTATCTGCAACAGCCCCTAATGTAGCCGCTTTGATATAATTTTGATTTTTTAACTTATTTAAGGAATCTGTGTCTCCACTTACAACTACACCTATTATCTTTAGATCATCTTTTTTAACCTCACCTTTACCTTGACTCAATTTGTTAAATATATTTTTATATATTGACGCGACCATTTTATCTTTACTTCCCATAGTAATTGCACCAATGAACATTTCTTCTGGATTATCAATCTTATTTCCTAGTAAGTCTAAAGCTTTTATTCCATACACATAGTTTTCTTCAAAAACTACGCTATCTTTATTGCTCTTTTCATTTTTATCAGACATACCTGCCATACTTAAATCCTTTTCATTATAAGTATCTACCCAATACCAATTTAAAGTAATTTCCTTAGGAAGCATTTCTCTTACTTCGTCTATGGTATATGCTTTATCAAAAGATAACGACATCTCTGCTAGCTTATTCGCACCAATCTTATCGATAACATCTAAATTATTTATATAATTATCATATTTTACAGAAGGATGATAAAATTTCATAATGCGCTTTCCAGCTTTGTTATAACTTGTTATTTCATTTATATTACTACCACCAAACAAGGTAAATCCTAAATCACCGTATACTCCATTAAATAAAGGAAATCCATATCCCTCCTTATAACTTCCATCTGTTATAGGTTTGTTACCTAAGAATCTATATCTTACAAAATCTATTTCCCCTGTAAAAATCCTATCATCAAACTGAATATTCCCTATATAAGCATTTGGCATACTTATATTATACCAAGTACTTAAATCCATCTGCTTCTGTCCTCCCATATTATTTAAAATTTTTGCGTTAGATATCAGTACTACAAAACTTAATATAATTACTATCATTAGACTTAATATAATTGTTCTTAATACAGAAAAGAGTTTAGCCTTTTTTATAACTTTACTAAAAACAGGCTTTTCTTTTTCTCCAAACAACTCTTTTAATTTTTCATCATCACTTTTCATATCTATCCCTCCAAACCTTCTTGAACTGTTCTCTTGCTCTAGACAAATAAGTCTTAACAGTATTCTCATTTATATCCAAAAGCTCTGAGATTTCTTTATAAGATAAACCCATTTCATACTTAAACACCAATAGATTCTTATGAATATCACTAATAGAATTTAAAACTTTAAGAATCTCTTCCTTCTGTTCTAAATCTAAAATAAAATCCTCAACAAGTTTGCTGTCTGATAAGCTTTCCTTAAAGATATCTTCATCTATGCTCATATGAATATGCCTATTGTTCTTCCTACACAAATCATAATATTTATTAATTGCAACCTTAAAAAGCCATGAAGACATCTTATCAGCTTGTATTCCATCAATGTACTTTAGTGCTTTATAGAAGGTATCTTGTACTATATCTTCTGCATTATCTTGGCTGCAACCAAGCTTTATCAAATACTTATGAATGAGCTTCATTTTTTGCTCAAACATCTCATTAATTAATCCATAGCTCATTCTGTCCTCCCTCTATAAAGTAAATATTTTTGGTAAAGTTTAAGTTTATCACTATGCCTAACTATTGTAATAATCTTAATTCCTTTGTTATGAAGCGCTTCATTAAGTAATACATATACCCAAATAGAAACAATAATCTTATAAAACTCAGTTTTTTACAAATGAACCTTATGTCTCTAATTTAGGTATCTATTACTAAGACGTTCTATGTTCAAATATGTATACAACTATTTTACTTAAAAAAAGGATAATAAAGAAATAAAATTTATATTTCCTCATTATCCTTCTAATCAATTTAAGTAGCACTAACTATTTCCTGGAAAATAAATCCATTTAATTAAAGTTATGTACACTTCTCCTTAAACCGCCACTCATCACTTCTTAAATATTTTTAAATACAAGTCAAGGTTAAATCAATTCTTTTAATTCTTTCGCAGCTAATGTTATATCATCCTTACCTAAAATGTCGGAAATTACTGCCACTCCTTCGATGTTCGCAGGTTTTAAAAGGGCTACATTTTTTGATGAAATACCTCCAATAGCTACTACTGGAATGGATACACTTTCTTTTATTGCCTTAAGTAATTCTATCGATACTGACTTTGCATCATCCTTTGAAATTGTTGGAAATATAGCTCCAACGCCTATGTAATCAGCTCCATCTTTTTCTGCCTTTTTAGCTTCTTCAACAGTTGAGGTAGACACACCGACAATCTTATCCTGTCCAACTATTTTTCTCACTATTTCACAAGGCATATCACTTTGGCCTACATGAATCCCTTCAGCATCAACTGCCAGTGCAATATCTATTCTATCATTTATTATAAGAGGAATATTGTAACTACTAGTAACAGCCTTAACTTTTAATGCAACTTTATAAAAATCAAAAGTACTTATATCTTTTTCTCTAAGCTGAACTAAAGTGGCTCCACCTTTTATTGCATCTTCTACAGCTGTAGTTATATCTCTTCCACTTAGTATTCCTCTATCTGTTACAAGATAAAGCTTGTAATCTATGTTACTCTTCATTTATTCTTCCTCTTTCAACTATTACATTTTCATTTAGATTGTATATGCCATCTATTATTCTTGATTTTAATGTGCCTGTACCTTCATTATTCTTATCTAGATTTTCGTACGCAACTTCTCCTGCAATACTCATAGAAGTAATTCCTGCAAGTGCTGCTATAAGTGCACTGTCTGCTGCTCCTAGGTATGAACCAATTAGTGAAGTACACATACAACCTGTACCTGTAATTTTAGCCATAATCTTATGTCCATTATGAGCTGTATATAGTGTATCTCCATCTGTTATGATATCCACTGCTCCTGTTATAGCAACTACTGTATTTAACTTCTTTGCAAAGTTTTTTGCCACTTCTTTTGCTATTGTAAACTTATCAGCATTTTCGTCTATAGTTTCTCCTGAGTCTACTCCTTTAGTTTGAGTTTCTATTCCGTATAAAGTCTTTATTTCTGAAAGGTTTCCTCTTACAACGGATAACTTTACTTCATCTAATATTCTCTTTGCAACTTCTGTTCTATAAGCTGTTGCACCAGCACCAACTGGATCTAAAACAACAGGAATATTTAACTCGTTAGCTTTTTTACCGCCTTCAACCATTGCCTCTACAGTTCTGCTATTTAAAGTTCCAATATTTATAACGAAAGCTGAAGCTAGTGATACCATGTCACGTACTTCGTTGATATCGTCAGCCATTACTGGTGATCCACCTATTGCTAAAGTTATATTAGCACAATCATTTACAGTTACATAGTTTGTTATATGATGTACTAAAGGAGTTTTCTCCCTTACACTGTTTAATGCTTCTGAAACCTTTTTATTTATTTCCATTTGTTAATCTACCTCCAGGTTAATATTATTAAATCTCACAATTATTTAACTAGGATTTGTCATTCGAATAAGTTTAATTTTTTTACTGTATAATCATAAAAAACTTCTAGCCCAATTGAAATATCTATGTTTAACGGCAATAAAAATTTTATATTTTCCTTTACAATAAAAAAGCACAAATCCATAGGATTTGTGCTTAAATTAACATTTCAAATAAACAACTTCCTACGCTGGCATTACCCAGTTCAGGTTTTAGGGTCAAAGAATTGCGGTTCTTAATCTCAGTTGGCCTAATCCAACACCCCTGTGTTAAGGATGTACTACTTCAATAGGAAAATTATTTTCGAAGTATATATAGTAATAACATATGCTTAAAAACTTTAGTTCTAATGAAGGTAGTATATCTCTAAGTACATATTTAGCTTTATAGAATCATAATAACATATCAATATATTTCCTTCAAGTAAATGATGCAAACATTAAAAATTATAGTTACTAATTAACGTTTCTTTGCTTCAGCAGCTTCTGCATTGGCCTTTGTCACGTGAACAGTACCGTGTGGATGTTGAGGAGGTGCATAAATTGAATATAATTTAAGAGGTACATTTCCTGTATTAATTACATTATGCCATGTGCCGGCTGGAACCATGATTGCAAATTCATCTGCAACATTTGCTTGAAAATCCATTTTCTCTTTAGTCTTTCCCATCCTAACAATCCCTTGTCCTTGTTCAATTCTTAAAAACTGATCAACATTAGGATGAATTTCAAGTCCGATACTATCTCCAATACCAATACTCATTAAGGTAACTTGAAGGTGTCTTCCTGTCCACAAAGCAGTACGAAAAGTATTATTCTGTTTTGTAGCTTCATTAATATTAACGGTATAAGGTTGTGGCCCATAATCTTTTAGAGTAACTTTACTTCCACCGCCAATAGCTGTTGGTTGTGGTGTATCAGCTCTAAATCCGTATACCTCTTCATCATTGAAAGGAACATAATATGACTCAAAATCTCTATTTTGCTGATTGTGATATGGGTTATGGTATTGATTTTGATATTGATTGTAGTGTTGATGATGATACATTGGTGTGTTATAGAGATAGGTATTAGGATAGGTGTAATAACCATAGTACATATTGTATGGATTATACATGGCCATATTATTATAATAAGGATTTGGGTAACTCCAATAATTGTTGTTCATGTTATTCCTTCTTTTTATAATTTTACAGAATCATATTATGTTATAATTCTGTAGATGTGCATGTATACACTTTAAAAAAAGTTTTTATCAAAGCTTGCATTATATCTTTAAATAATATCAATTAATAGGTTGTAGTATATTAGCCAAATTAATTAGTATTTTCCTCTCACTTAATTGATTTTTTTCATCATAGACAAAAAATGATAATTCAACACAATTTCTCGCATTATGGAAATTATCAAATTCTCCTTTAGTTACTTCAAAATATTCATATACCGGTGATTTTAGATATTTTGCACTTAGAGATGAATGGAAAGAATATTGATTAGTTTTTTCTGTAGCCTTTAAAGAAGCTGTAAAGGTACTTCTATCTATCAAACCATTCTCATAGTTTGACAATTCTCTAAATAATTCCGGCGACCCTACATATCCACTAACTAAATCATATTGTAAATTAAGATTGTGGTTACCTTTAAGATTATAATTACGTTGTAGATTGTTTTTAGTAAACAATATCCAAGGAATCGATGGACCGTGAAAATTCTTACATTTAACCTTAGGATCTTTAAATACAGAAGTATCAAAATCAAAAATAGTAACCACAGCCTTTATATCTGGATTATATTTAGCTCCCATTTGCTCTATTGCCTTGCGTTTAGCCCATATTATAGCTTGTTCTTTTATATTTGTAGTGTAAAACCCTCTACCAAAATCAGCTGTTTTTCTGCATTCTTTATAATTAATTTTTCTTATCTCCACATTCGACCCATGATATAAATACATATAAGCCTCCCTCAATATATTATTAAAATTTAATTTGTAACCTGATTTAGTCACAACCATAATTCAAATTTTCAATTAGATCACTATAATATTTTTACAAGACTTGTTTTATTGCTTATACATGAAGATAATCAGCCAACCCATTTAATCTTATTTCATTTAGCTCCACAGCATTAAAAACTCCAGCATCATAAAGATTTAAAAACTCTTCAGACACGCTTTTATTAAAAATTAGCATATCATCAGTGTTTATAGTAACTTTAACACCATTGTCATATAGTTTTCTAATGGGATGAACATTATATTTCTCAACTCTACTAAGTAAAACATTGCTTGTTGGACATACATTAAGTTGTATTTTGTTATCATTTAGCCATTTCATTACACTTTTAGAGCTTGCAGCTGCAATTCCATGCTGAACCTGATCAAGTTCCAATTCTTCCACAGCCTTTTTAACTAAATCAGCAGTTCCAAACTCACCGACATGAGCTTTCAAAATCAAACCTTTCTCTTTAGCTCGCCTGTAAACTTTTTTTAAAGTTGGTATAGTGGGTTCATTTCCATAAACATCAATTGATTTAAAATATTTTTTTGATAAAGCTAACTCTAAAAGTAGACACATAATATCGATATGAGTAGATGTCTTAAAACCAATCTCTGGTATAAAAATAACATTGGGAGCAAAACTATGGTGTAACCTTTCTAATTGATCTATTAACTTTTCAACCTGATATCCATAATGAAAAATAACATCTGCATCTATACTCATATTTAGAACCTTAATTCCATCATTTTGTGCCTGTGCAAAAGCAGCTTCTATACGTTTTTCATAACCTAAAAGTCCCCTAAACAAAGGATTTATATTTTTATTGTTCCACAGCTGCATTTCATGAAGATTCTTGAACTTATCAGAAGGCCTCGCTATACTTTTCCCAATCCAATCTTCGATGTATTTTATATTACCGCCTCTTGCACTGTGGTTATGCAAATCACTTTTAGGTATTGTTTTCATTACATTTAAATCATTATTTTTAAGCGCCCTTATAAATTCCTCTTTCATGTTGCCCTCTTATTATGGATGTACCACTTCATAATAAAATTTATTATTTTTAAATTCTCTCACCAGAAGCCGTGAGAGCTTTAAAAGTAGATTTCGGATTGAAGTGGTACATCTATACAAATAACTTTAATACTAAAACTTTCTATAATCGTAGTATATGTCTATCAAGTTAAAACTGTTTATATCTTAAATCAGCTTGCGCTTTATTTTTATTAAAATATAACAAAAAGAGAGATAGAATCTATCTCTCTTTTATGGATACACCACTTAGCAATAAAATTCATATTTTTAAGTTCTCTCCCCAGAAATCATGAGAGTTTTAAAAATAGATTTCGGTTCAAACTGATACATCTTTATCAAACCACATTTCTAATATCCTCATCACTATAAAATCTATAAATTGCTATTAAGAAAAATACTACTGCAAAGGCAATTATTATTAATATATTCATGTAGATAGAAGTAAATTTCTTTCCTGTTTGTAGGCTTGTAAGTCCACTTAACACCCACTTTTGAGGCATGAAGTCCGAAATTCTTTGAAGATATTTCGGCATAGCTTCTATTGGAATAAAGCATCCTGAAAGTAAGCATGTTGGAGTAACTATTAAATTTTGAAGCGCTCCAACTCCCCCAAAACTCTTTGCAAAAGCTACAGTTAGCAAAGAAAATCCAATTGCTACAAAGCCAAACAATAAAAGTAACGCCAATACCTCCATAAATGGTATTCCCATATCTATCTTAAAAACTTTGGTTAAAGCTAATAAAGTTATAATCATTTCTATAGATATAATGATAAAATTCAATATCACATTTGCAGCGATATACTTTTTAGCACTTATTGGAGCTGTAGATATCCTAAAATAGGTCTTATTTTGCTTTTCCTTAAGTATTATCTCTGATAAATTTCCTGCAGACATAAGTACTATCATTATCAAATATCCTATGGATTGAGATGTCATGTCTTTATTTTTAGATTTATCTTTTACTGAGCTTACTATCAAGTTAAATTTATTGTTTATATAATTATTATATAGATTTTTAAATATCTCATCATTTCCTTTTGAAACTTTGCTTATTTCTACAATATTGTTTATATAGTTATATAGATATGACTTTACATATGCAGTTCCTTGCTCGCCTTTTATAGAGGTTATTTCTATTTTTTCAGGCTTTCCATTTAAAACGCCTTTGGAAAATCCGTCTCTTATGATTAAAACACAGTCTAACTTCCCTGAGGCTACTTTATCATTAATTTCGGCTTCATCTATATTACTAAACTTAAAGCTTCCGAGCTTTTGCATATATTCTATAAGATCTTTTGCTATATAATTGTTATCATTGTTTACTATCCCTACCCTTAAGCCACTTTGTCCATTTCCTCCGAATATAACCAAAGAAATAATTATTCCTATCATAGGTGCAAATATATATAAAATTATATTTGATTTTTTTCTAAAGGTAACCATTAAGCCATTTTTCACTAACCACAATATATCCTTCATATTAAAGAGCCTCCCTTCTTCCTGATATCACACTTGCAATTATTAAAAACAAGCAAGCAACTGTCATATTAAATACTACCGCTGGTATAATAGCTGCATTATTTCCAGAATAAATAACCTTATTAATCGCTTCGTTACTCCAGCTTAAAGGAGAAAGCTTTACTAAAAGCTTCAATATTCCTCCATAGTTATCTATATCATCAATTGGAAAATATGCACCTCCAACAAAAGAAGCTACTTGAATTATGAGCATTACAACCGTCCTAGGAGTCTCTGGCTTTTTTGCTAAATAACTAACACCTAGTCCTAGACTTACAGCTAGTATAACTTCAGTTAGAAGAACCAAAAGTATCAACCCTAGGTTGTCTCCCCAGTTAGCCTTAAATGCAAACTTACTTACAACTACAACCAACAGAACACATAAAAAATTTGCTCCTATTCCTCCCAAAATTTTTCCTATTAATATTTCACTTTTCTTTAATGGCGCTGAAATCAATCTACTTGCTGTCTTGTTTAGTCTTTCTCCTCTAATTAAAAAACATGCAGATATAGCTCCATATAAAGCTATCATAGTTGTCATAGATACAGCATAATAATCAATAGAACTAGAAACCTTTTTAGAATTTAATGAAGTTTCTTTTATGTAATTATTCATATTAGAAGCATTTATAACTGTAGCAACGGCTTCTGGCTTAACCTTAACCACCTCTGAAACTAATTTATACTTATCAATAAAGCCTTTTAACATCCCTTCAATTATACTTCCTTCAATAGAGTCTCTATCATTTTCATATAATTTAACACCCTCATTATTTATTTCAATATAAGCTTGATATTTGCGTTTTTCCACTTCAGTTACTGCTTCAGCTTCATTGTCTGCTTTCTCAAACTTCATTCCTTCCTTACCACTTTGCTTTATAAATTCATCAAAATATTTAGAGAATTCCTTATTGCTATTATCTTTATAAATAACACTTATTTTAACTAATGAAATTGACTTATCACTTCCAAAAACACCTGAAAGAGCTGTACCCAGCACTAAAATAAGTACTAATGGAAACGCCATCATAAACACAAGAGTTCTTGTGTCTCTAATTGTAGATTTAAGCTCCTTTAGAGCAATACTTACTATATTCAATCTTTCTTCCTCCTAAATTAGTCTCTTAAGGTTCTTCCTGTTAATGTTAAAAACACTGTCTCTAAATTAGCTGTCTTAGCTTCAATATTTTTTATCTCTATATCACTATTTATAAAATATTGAATTATCTTATTTAAATTATTTACTGTTACCTCAGAATTTATCGTCACTAAATCTTCTTCAATTTTTACTGCTTTTACTCCATTTATCTTTTTTATTTCATTTTCATCTAATCTTTCTACTGACCTTACTTTAATCAAATGTTCACTTGTATCTGTAACTATAAGCTTTAGCTCTTCTTTTGTTCCATCTGCAATTATTTTTCCATGATCTATTATTGCTATTCTTGAACAAATCTCTTCTACTTCCTCCATATAGTGGCTTGTATAAATTATGGTACACCCCATTCTATTTAGTTCTTTAACAGATTCAAGTATATAGTTTCTTGACTGTGGATCAATTCCAACTGTTGGTTCATCCATTATTATAAGTTTTGGTTTATGAGCAATTGCGCAAGCTATATTTAGTCTTCTCTTCATACCACCAGAAAAGTTTTTAGGATAATCTTTCTTTTTATCCATTAGCCCAACAAATTTTAAGGCTTCTTCTGAACTTTTCTTAAGGGCCTCTCCCCTTAAACCATACAACCCAGCAAAGAACTTAACATTTTCATATGCCGTTAAATCTTCATATATAGCAATATCTTGAGGAACTATCCCAAGATTCATCTTTGCAAATCTGCTATTTCTTTTTATATCCTTTCCAAGTATGTTGATACTTCCTTCATTACTTTTTAAAAGTCCTGAAATCATATTTATTGTTGTGCTTTTACCAGCTCCGTTTGAGCCCAAAAAACCAAATATCTCTCCTTCTTCTACTGTTAATGACATATTATCTACTGCAATAAAATCTCCATATTTCTTTGTAAGATTTTTTATCTCTAATGCATTCATTAAATCACCTCAAAATATACTTTTTTCAACTGATGTTTTTATTATATAAAAAAAAGATAAACCTATTTAGTCAATAAGTTCACCTTTTCATATGAAAATATTCATATTCAATACATGAATTTTTACACATTATTTTATAGGTAATAGAGTCGTTACTGTAAACCCATTAGTTCCGTCTACAATTATTTTACCATCTACTGCGGCTGTCCGCTCCTCCATACCTACAATCCCTAATCCTTTTTTTATAAGCTTAGTTCCTTTACCATTATCTTTAACTTCCGCTTTAATAAATTTATTTAGAACCTCAATATTTACTAATATATTTGTTGCCTCAGAATATTTCATTGAGTTTGTAAGGGCCTCTGATATATTTTCAAATATTATCTTCCATTGCATATAAGATATTTTATCAATATCACCTTTATAAATAAAAGCTGTTTTAATTCTGCTTTTTTCTATAAATTCATCTATTACGAACTTAAGCCTATTGATTCCCATCTGCTCTTTAGGAGGTTTTATATTTTTCAAAGTTATTCTTATTTCCTCTATACCTTCTTTAGAAATATTTATTGAATTTGTAAGTAATTCTTTTGCCTTTTCTTTGTCTATGTCTAATAGAGATTTTGCTGCTTCCATCTGAATTAATGCTCCAGTCATCGAATGCCCTATCTTATCATGAATTTCTTGTGACAGTCTATTTCTCTCTTCTAACTTAAAGGTATATTCTGATTGCCTTAAAAATTCTTTGTTTTCATTAAAGCTTTTTGTTAATTTGTGCATATCCATTCTCAGCTTATCTGCTTGGCTCTCTAAATAGGCACACCTATTAGAATATTTTTTTGCCATAATAAAAATAACATAACTAAGTCCTAATATAATTAAATAATTCGCTGCTATAGTTCTATCTAGTAAAGGTATTGGAACCATCGCAAGTACTAGCTCTAAAATCTTTTTTTCTAAGTAATAATCACTTATTTCATATATGTTAATAGGTAAAAAAAGAATGGTTATAGGATAAACAAAAAAAAGTCCTGTAATAATTAATACTATAGAAAGTGTATTAAATATCTTCTTATTTCTATGTTTTTTTTGAATGTAAATACTACTATTCAACGCACAGTATATTAAGAGCCATAAAACTACTATCCCTTTGTTTTCCATACCAGAATTGATATATTCTATTATTGTGTAAAGAATAATTATTAACTTGCTTATAATTATCGAGTTTTCCATAATTCTTCCTCTTTATTCTAAATCGCCTTTTATAAAATATATAGCTATCTGGGTTCTATGTTCAAGTGAAGTCTTTCCTAAAATTGAAGTAATGTAATTAGCAACTGTTCCTTCTGAAATAAAAAGAGTTTTTGAAATTTCTTTGTTTGAATAACCTTTAGCTATTAAGCTCATAACATCTAATTCTCTTTCTGTAAACAAGCTTCTATCTATTTTGCATTCTTTTTCACGCTTGTTTTCCTTCAAATGCTCTTTTATCTTATCTAATACTACTTCTTGCATTACGGTATTTCCATTATATACACTTATTAAGGCATCTTTAATCTTCTCTGGATCATTATTTTTCAGCAAATATCCTTTTGCTCCATTCTTAATGGCATCAACTATATATTCATCATCATCAAAGGTTGTTAATATTAAGGGCTTTGTTTTTGTCTTTTCAGCTATAAGCTTTGTAGCTTCCACCCCATTCATATCTGGCATTCTAACATCTAAAATAGCTATATCTACATCATTGTTAATACAATACTCTACAGCTTCTCTGCCATCATTTAAGGTTTGTAATATTTCAAATTCTTCAAAGGTGCTTAAAATTATTTTCATTCCCTCTCTTATAAAGGAATTATCATCTGCTATAATTATTTTTATTTTCATCGTAAATACCTTCCTTAGGCTTTTATAAAGTTTCTATAAATGAGCTATTTAATACGATATATTATATTTTACTTTTCCAAAAAACACTATAGAAATTATTTTATTGATGAATAACTTCTTATTAAATTTACTCAACTCAAACTATATTATAGATATCCCAGTTCTATTTAATAAATATATTAACTATTAATGTAAATTTTGATTACAATTGGAGCTAGATTATCTATAGTTGAATCTTAATTACGAATAAATAAAAATGAAGCAGTTAAAGCATGCTGTTAAAAAAAATCCATAAAAATAAGAAGTACCCCCAAAGTCTGAGGATTCTTCTTAATTTTTTCAGTAAAAATAGATATTATATTTTAAGACTATTGTTGAAATTAAGTGGTTATGCAAGGCATAGGTTAATTAAAGCATCGGATGATTAACCACTTAATTTCAGCACGCTTTTTAAGGCCTATAATCGTGTTTAAAAACCATAATTATCTTCGAATAAATCATTAAGTTCATCTAAATCTGCTTTATCTTCATTAGTATCAGTATTTAAATCAATGATAACACTTCTTTTTCTATTTCTTGAAAGTTTTCTTTTATTCTTGTCTTCTAAAGCCATCTTTATTAATTTTATTGATTCTGTTGGAGTTTCACAGCCGCCAAGCACTACTATATTGTTCTTGTTATTGTATGTTATATAAGTGCTTCTATAAACTTCAAATAACTTAGATACTTCATATGGATCGTATCCATCAATTTTCAGGTTTATTCCTAGGTAATCACAGTCATAGGTATCTGGTTGAACAAATACGCTGTTTTGTATAGCTAAATCAACAGCTGTTTTGGCATCCTTCAAACCATCATATAGTTTTAATACTAAACCTGATCCCTCTGCGGTATTTATTCTAAAGGAATCTTTGTTATCTATGCTTCCATCAGCATGAATTCCTATTATGTTGTATGATAAATCTAAGCTTTCAATAACTTCATTATTTATTTCTTTATATGTATTTCTCTTATTATTATCCACAAACTTAACGTCATTTATCAAATCCATTATACTATTAATATCGTTCCAACATTCTATAGTATTTTTAAATGCTAATTCATCTTCTTTTAAGCTCGGTAATATTGCAACTACATTTACTTTCGCATTTGGTAAAACTTTTTTCGCTATTTGTATAAAGGTCTTGATTGCACCAGAACCAGTTCCTCCAGCCATTGTTGTAAACACTACAACTACTTCTGTTAAAGGATATTTGCTTAGCAATGTTCCTATTGGATTAATATTATCCTTTATCATTTCTTTAGACTTATTTCTATCTCTTCCTGAGCCATCAGTTCCTGGATATAAATATACATTCTTTGACATATCAGCGTTTTTTAATGGCTTAACATCAAACAAGCTACTATTTAAAAACAATCCATTATATCTAGAATTTCTGCTCAATAATCCATCAACTATATTTCCGGCACCTTGTCCTAATGACACTAATAACATTTTTCCTTTTTCCATAATAACTCTCCCTTGATATGTTCTATACATATATTATCGGATAAAATCATCCCAACATTATATATATAAATTTTTTTTTAAAATAATTATATTTTCCACTTAAGCTCACCTATGATTTGCTCGAAAAGAATAAGGGGGGATTGATTATGGATAATAAAGATAAATATATAGATTCTCAAAAAGTTGATTATAGAATTCAAAACAAAAAGAGAGGCGAAATATTATACTATTCTATTGATCAAGTTGCTGATTTATTAAAAGAGGATATTGGTAACATTAAATATTATACAAATATATTTGATGATCTTCTTAAAATAGAAATAGTTCATAAAGAACTACGCTATACAAATAATGATGTTGACAAATTAGAGCTACTCATAAAACTTAAGAATAGAGGTATGACTCTTAAAGAAATCGAAGATTACTATAATAAATTACCATTAGATGATACTGAGGTTGAATACTCAGAAAGTAATCTCTTATCAGTGGAAGATCTTATTAAATCAATTAAAAAAGAACAACAAATTCAACTTGATAATTTTAAGACTGAATTCATTAAAGATATACAAAATGCAAACTCACTAATTCTTCAAAATATTACTTCATCAATCATTGAGGCTCAAAGTAAAAGTCTTAATGAATTTAAACAAACTCTACAAACGGAGCTTGAGGAATATCTTGACTCAAAATTCGATAATTTTAATGAAATTAACAGTGGGTTACATGACAAGCTTCTGACAAATATTTCAGAGGTTATTTCTGAAAAGATTCACCTTAAAAATAACGAACTAAAACTCCATTTGCAAAGCAACTTTGATAAATTCTCAACGTCCTCTTTGGATGGTAATGAAAGTTTAATAAAAGAAGTAAAAGATTTCAAAAGAGTGATGCAGGATGCCTACTATACTCAATATGAAATCGAAATGAGCACTAATAATGAAACCGGTTTTTTAGGAAAATTACTTCAAGCAATGAAGACAAAATGAAAGTTTAAGAAGTAATTTAGCTATAATTTTTTAATATATCTAAACTAGATAAAATTAAAATTAGCTCCTACTTTAGTAGGAGCTAATTTTGTAAATTAACTAAACCATTTTTTCTTATTTTTATAGTCAATCTTAAAAAGGTTAAGATTGCTCCTATAACACTAATTATTCCTGCAGCTATATATACAGTTTTCATACCATATATAAAGGCATCATTTCTTCCTACTACATAGTCTGTAACTCTATGCCCAATTTTAGAACTCACCATACTATACAGAAGTGTTGTCGCTAAAAATTGTTATCCTTGTCCAATAGAATTTATTAATTTATAAAGTTCCTGCTTATTTCTAGGTATGACTTCAGTAGACTTCACCTGTCCTGTTTTGCATAAATTTTGATAGATTTCAAAAATCATTGGTTTTTCCAAATAACATTCATCAATTAATCTATCATCTGAGAAGATCTCAGTAGGATGTCCTTCCTTGACTATTTCTCCATCCTTCATCACAAAAATATAGTCTGCCCAAGAATATGCAAGTTCCACATCATGAGTAGATAAAATAACTGTTATTCCTCTTTCATTTAATTCATTAAATATTTTCACAATCTGTTTTGAATGCTTAGGGTCAAGACTTGAAGTAGGTTCATCAAAAACTATTATTTCTGGTTCCATCACAAGTATATCTGCAATAGATACTCTTTTTTTCTGTCCATAACTTAAAAAATGAACAGCCTTATCCTTATAATCATACATCCCAACATTTTTTAGAGCTTTATCAACCCTATTCTTCACTTCTACTGCATCAAGTTTTAAGTTCATAGCTCCAAAAGAAACTTCTTGATAGACATTAGCTGAGAACAGTTGATTTTCAGGATCTTGAAAAACAATTCCTACATTTTTTCTTAGTTCCATTAAGGAATTCCTGTTATATTTAAGCTCTTTTCTGTTGTATATTAACTTTCCTTCTGTAGGCTTTAATACACCATTAAAATTCAAAAACAAGGTGGACTTACCTGAACCATTGACACCTAGAAAGGATATTTTCTTTCCTTTCTCTATTTTCAAGTTTATATTATTCAAAGCTTTAGTCCCATCTGGATATTTAAAGCTTAAATTTTCAGTTTCAAGTATGTATTCATTCACTATATAGTCCCTCCTATAATTTAAAAACATTCTTAAGTTTAAAGTGGTTTAGCTTTATGACTTTCTCCTAATAAGATATTCACTACAAGCTATGATTAAAAGGCTTATCTCAGTAATAACAATTAATATGATATCTTTAGAGGAACTTTTATAGTTTTCTTCAAGCAAGTTTATATCACCGTCATAACATCTTGATTCCATAGCTGTATAAATGTCCTGTGAACGCTTGTATGAGCTTATAAATAAGGAGGCGATTAATTTAGCTAATGAATTGTAACTAAGTTTAAGAGTTGAATATCCAAGCCTTGAATTTTGAGATGTATATATCATATTTACCGTGTCTAACAATACAAAAATAAATCTATATATAAGTCCCATTAACTCAATAAACAATTTTGGTACTCTTAATTTTTTTAATACAGATAAAACCTCAAACACTGGCGTACTTAATGTTAGAAAGTATAAGCACGAAACTGAAGCCAGGGACTTAAAGAATAGTCTTGTAGCTGCTTGAAAACTCTCTGTAGTACACCCTAACTTAATGTTTAGTATATTGATTCCAAATATTAAATTATCAGAACTATGAACTATATTTATCGCTATAGTTATTATTCCAACTATCAAAAATGATAATGGTAATGACATTAATTTTACATAAGTTCCAAAGGGGATTTTTCCTTTAAAAACAGTTATTCCTGACATTAGAAGTAGTACTATCACTGAAACATAAGTGCTATTTAAAGCAATGCACATAAACATCGTAAATATAGCAAAAATAAATTTCTCCGTGGAATTCACTCTTCTTAGCTCAGATATATACGCTAATTTATCAATAGAAAACATATTTAATTTTCTGCCTTTCTAGACTTTCCCTTTTGGTATCCAAAATAATAACATACAACACCTGTCCCAATTGAAGCTTGTAAGGCGAAAAGCAAGCTTTCTATTTCTCCACTAGGTGGTTGCCATATAGGTGAAAACCAAGGTTTATAATTCTTATTTATATCTGTTATAGCTTTTTCCGCTTGATCATCAGAACCTGAAAATTCACCGTTTTTAATAAATACAAGTGGAGCCACAGCTATTATTACAACTAATAAAGCCAATATCAAATTTTTTATTAAAAGACTTCTATTTTTTAACTTCACTGCTATTACTCCTCCTCTGGTATTACTTTAAGATCTATTAATTCCTGCTTATTGTAGTTCTTTAACAAATTAAAAATAATCACAGTCAATATCCCTTCACTTATAGCAAGAGGAATTTGAGTAACAGCAAAAATTCCTAAGAACTTAGCTGCAGAAGCTAAAACCCCACCATTTTGATCTGGAAAAGCTAATGAAAGCTGCATTGCCGTTATAACATAGGTCATTAAATCTCCAAGCATCGCAGACAAAAATACAGATATGCTTTGTGATACTTTAAGTTTCTTTAATAACTTGTACAAAAAATATGAAACAAAAGGTCCTGCTATAGCCATAGAAAAGGTATTAGCACCTAAGGTTGTAATGCCTCCATGAGCTAAAAGCAATGCTTGAAATATTAATACAATCACGCCTAAAGCACTCATCACTGTTGGTCCAAAAAGTATCGCTCCAAGACCCACACCTGTAGGATGAGAGCAACTTCCTGTAACTGAAGGTATTTTTAACGCTGACAATACAAACGCAAAAGCTCCTACCATAGCTATTAGCATTTTAGTTCTAGGATTCTCATTTAATTTTTCTCTTATTGTAAAAAAACCAACCACTACAAATGGAATTGCTAAAACTCCCCAAGCAATACACCACTTTGCTGGTAAAAATCCCTCCATTATATGCATTGCATATACAGTTCTAGGTATACATAATAACGCAATAAAAATTCCTAATGCAATTTGATATTTCCTTTTCATATAAATACTCCTATTTTATAGATTTTTATGTTTGTCTCTATTCACTTAATTCTTGATAGCTATAAAAAATTTTTTTAAAATTTAAATTTGCGAATTTAGCTAATTTAAGAATTTTATACTTTCTAAACAGTAAAAAAGTCCTCTTAACTAAAATGTTAAAAGGACACAGCAACAAAACATACTTAATCATATAAAATAAGTAAGCAAATTTTCATTATACCGCCCCTCTCTATCACTCGTAGAGTTAATGATGTTCCACTTCGAATAAAATGTATATTTTCAAATTCTCCTCTTAGAACCCAGAGGAGTTTTGAAAATAGTTTTCGGTTCGAAGTGGTACATCTATAATTGGTGCAAAAATATAGGCAGGTCTTCTGACTCAAGAATCATCATTTAAATACGCCTTCCCTGTTTCCAAGTGACATATATGTATTTAAACTCCTCTAATACAGCTACGGGATAGTTCAGGATTCTTACCTGATTCCCTTTTAATTAATCAATTCGATTAAACCTATATTTTATTATTCAATTTAGACTTTTAGATGAATCACTCCATATATGAATTTATACTTTTGGCGCTTTTAAAACACTGAGTTGAACATAGCCATATTTTTAAATTTTCTCACCATTATCTGAGATAGTTTTAAAAATAGATTTCCTATAGAAGCGTTACATATTTAAGTATACTGTTATATGCCATTATTGTAAACTTCAAATCTCTTTTGCAAATCATATTATTCATAATAAAAACTACTTCGAGGGATTTATTTACTGTAAAATAGCTTGTCCAGTTGAGACAAGGATTCTTGAGCCCCTGAATTATAGCCAACATGTATACATTCAAAATCTAATAAAATTCTATTTTCTAAAGGATATCTTTCTCTAAAATCAGTATCATCCCACCAGGAATTATTAGAGTCTTCAGGGTATTTTTCAAAATTTGAAGAATGGAACATTTGATAATACCCAGTAAAATGAGGTTCACCTCCTTCAAATATATAAGGTAGGTTATTCCAACTTCCTGTCTTGTAATTTTCCCATTGCTCTTCAATAGTATCAAGCTCTGATTCAAATAACCCAGTATCAACAAAGTGTCTTAATGCACTCATGTGTATTTTCTCTATATCAGGGGAATTTTCATTGCCTTTTCTAGCCGCAATGAACTCTTCATGAATCCTATTAAGGTTTTGTATATTTTTAGTGCAACGATAGTCTATATACTTACTCTCTTCTTTACCAAGCCCCAATCCTCTTCTAGCAATAGGAGAAAAAAGTGAATTTAAATTTTTTTCTGTTTTTGAAATTTTGCCTATAACCTGTCTAACATTTGATGGTAAAATTATGTCACAATCCATCAGTAATATCCAATCTTCTTTATTTAATGCATTAATCCCTTCATTTATAGCTTTACCTTTTGCAAACTCAGCACCATTTTCATAGATTCTCTCAGAAAAAATATACTTGATTGAATTCTCTTCACATAGATTTATAGTATCAATGTCATTTTTTTCTGTAACTATAATCCAATTATCAATATATTTCTTATTATTAAGACAATACTTTAACACATGTGAATAATTAATACATACAGTAACTGCTTCTATCTTCATCATATATTCTCCTATCCATTTTATAAACTCCAATATAAGAGCCCATATTTTCAGCTTCATTTTCGTGATAATTTACTTTAATGTCAATAAAAATGCACATTCCATCATTGATCCTTCTACCTGCATTTCATTGAAGGTTCAAAGATAGATTTAGGTTCAAAGTTATATGTTTTTATAAAATACTCCACTACATTATTTATGATTTCATCAATATTTAAAAAATTATATTCGCCAATAATACTTAAAAGTTTATCATTGCTTGGAATTCTAACTTTAGGATCCTCAAAATCACTTCCAAAAATCTCTCTTGTAGGAATGAACGTAATTTCAGATAAACTGCTTGTTATAGCTTTAATTTTCTTTGCTAAATCAATTATCGAAATACTATTATTTGAACCAACATTAAAAATTTCTTTGTTTATTTCACTATTTTCTACAATCAAACTCAATATATTGACTAAGTCATTCACATGTGTAAAGGTACGTACCTGAGTTCCATCATCATATACAGTCATAGGTTCATTTTGAAGAGCTTGTCCTACTAATCTAGGCAATACCATTCCATAATTTCCAACTTGCCTTGGGCCAACAATATTAAAACACCTGATAACAACATAGTCTAGGCCAATTTCCTTACCATAAGCGTAACAATAATATTCTGCAACTGCTTTACCAATGGAATAACTCCACCTGAAGGAATTTCCTATTATTCGGTCATCATTTTCTCGTAATTCTGGGGATTTATTTTTCCCATAGATTTCAGAAGTAGAGAATACCACTATTCTCTTTTTTAGATCTGCTGCAATTTTAATAATAGAAATGGAACTTAAGATATTTGAATTCAAGCTTTTAACCGGATTGTCCATAATATATTTAACCCCTACCGAGGAAGCCAAGTGAAAGATAAGATTGCACTTTGAACATAAGTCATATAATACGTCATAGCTATTAATATCCTCATGCACGAAATGGAAATTAGTATTTTCTAAGTTATGTCTAATATTTTCTAAAGAACCAGTAGATAAATTATCAATAACATACACCTCATGTTGCTCATATAGCAATTTATCTACTAAATGTGACCCAATAAAACCCGCACCACCTGTAATAAGTATTTTCATAATACCCTCCTAAAATTTCATTTTTCAAATAGCTAATCTATAAGCAATCTTTTTATCTCATAAGCTTCAGCAGCTTCAACAGATACTTCCTTACCACGATATCTTGCCATACTTATCACTCCGTTCTTACTTACTGCATACTCCTCGTCTCCCATTTGAGATTCATACATTCCAAGCATTTCAACTTTTTTATAAAGATGTTTTGATATATCAACATATAGATTCGGCTCAAACATTTGTACGTTTGTAATCCAATTTACCTGGGGATACTCATAAACTATCACAGTTTGAGGCATGAAAAATTTCTTTTTTCTACTGCGAAGTGCCGTCATACAACAGTTATAAACTATAGCATGATCTTGATTGAAGGAAGGAAAAGGTATTGCAACAACCTGTGGTTTTACTCTTTCAATGATACTCTCAACTTTATTAACAAGCTCAAACATAGAAATAAGATCAAGTTTTAGGTGATATTTATCATCATAAAGTATGTCAAAGTTTTCTATATGGCAAAACTCCATTAATTTTTCAAATTCTCTTTTTCTTACATCACTGCCCATAGTAAACTCTGCTATGTGTACATTTTCGCTTTTCATCTTACTTATTAAGCCACCACATCCCAAGGTCTCATCGTCAGCATGTGGTGAAAAAATTAATAATCTTTCATTGTCATTAAATAAGTTATACATAATAATACCTCACCAATTTTCTATTATTCTCAAATCCATTTTTATATAAATTTCTAATACAAGGGTCATTGGTTAAAAATAAAGTAAAAGTTGTTCACCCTTAGCGCTAAGGCAAAACAATTTTACATCTAATTCAATATATACGTATATAAGCTTGTGATAAATTAAGTCAAACTTACATTATCATAATATAATTGTTACAATTAATTGTAAAATACCAAATAAAAACAAAAAACGTCAAAATTTGTATAATTTTAACGTTTTTCATGTAGTATCGAGACTAGAGTCGGATTACCTTGTAGTTGCTCAGTATTTTATACGTAATGCTTTTCTCGCTTTATATATCTAAGGTTCCCATCTAACTCTTTCTTTTAAAATTCTTACTGGATTCCCGCCAACCATTATATTATCACCTTTTATTTCGTTATTTATAAAAGAGTTTGCTCCAACTATACAAGAATTTCCAACCTTAGCACCTTTAATAAAAGTGCATCTACAACCTATCCAAACTTTATTTCCAAAGCTTATTTCTTTAGGTTCATTTATGATTTCATCAGTTTCTAAACTATAAATCTTATGATAATCAGTATCTAAGAATAAATTTTCCCATGATACTATACACCCATCGCCAAATTTTATTTTCTTACAACATATAATGGTTGAACCTCCACCACAGCAAAAATTACTTCCTATATGAAGCTCTCCTTCACCACTTACATCCACAACTGAGCCTGCTCCTATGTATATATTTTCTCCAAAAAAAACCTTACCAGTTACATTCCAACGAGAGATATCCTGAGGCAATGCACTTATATATGGAAAACCTATTGCTACTGAACGAAATTTAGGTTTTGACATTAGAACTATGCTACCTTCGGTATCACATAACTTAACTTTATAATGTATGTGAACTGGAAATTTTATTGCATCTCGAAATTTGAAATAATTAAAATTAAAGTACACAGTTTTTGGAATGCTTAAGGAAATATTTTTAAACATAAAAATGAACCATCTAATATTGTCTATATACTTTTTTAACATTCTCTTCCTCCATGATACAGCCTATACATTTTTATAATTAAGAATTAAATTTTTCAGTACTTTGAATTTCTTTCATCATCACTCACAAATTTTACCATATACACCTTTCCACAACAACAAATTTCATCAAATTTTGATTATTAATCAAATTTGCACCTTATTTTTGTGACTAAAAACAAACAAAATCGTCAATAAATTCTTTATATAAATTAAATATTTTTATATAGATCTATAGTTTTCTAATATTAAATTCTCGATTGCTTGTCTTAACTTACATTATTTAGGGAAATAATAATAAGGTAGTGATATAATTAATTTGTAGTGTAATTTAATATGAAACTACTTTGTTTCAGATAGGAGTGATTATATTGGAAAATAAAATAAAAGTTCATTTTATGGGTATATGCGGAAGCGGAGCTGCACCTATTGCAATTATCGCAAAAAATAATGGTTTTGATGTTTCAGGCTGTGACCTAAATGTGTCAGGATATTATAAAGATGCTCTTATAGAAAATAATATAGAAATTTTGAAAGGTCATGATTTAAGTCATATAGAAAATATTGATATTTTAGCTATCTCCCCTGCAATTTTAGATATTTCACCTAACAATCCAGAAATACTAGAAGCAGAAAAAAGAGGTATTTTAATGACCTGGCAGCAGTTTTCAGGTAAATATATACAAAAAGAAAAGTTCGCGATTTCTATTGCAGGTACTCATGGCAAATCTACCACTACAGTTTTAATGGGGCTTGTTTTGGAAAATGGTGGACTCGATCCAATTGTTGAAGCTGGAACAACTTTTAAACGCTGGGGTGGAGGCTATAGATTAGGAAATTCAAAATACTTTGTATGCGAGGCAGATGAATTCAATAATAACTTTTTAAATTACAGCCCTTCGATAGCTGTAATAAATAATATAGAAATGGATCATCCTGAATTTTTTAGGGATATAACCGACGTCAAAAATTCTTTTAAAAGCTTTATAAAAAAACTTACTGGCCCGAAAATCTTAATTATTAATGAGGACAGTTTAGCTATTAGGGAAATATTATGTGAATTAAAAGAGTGGTTAAAGGAAAATGGAGTAAAAGTTATTGGCTACTATATAGATAATAAGCTTGATTTCCCTTTTGCCATGGAGTATAAAGCAGAGTTAATTTCAAATACACCTGCTTATTCATCATTTAAGCTTAAAAATGGAGATACTGAAAACACCTTCCAGCTTGGATTGATAGGTAAGCACAATGTTATGAATGCCTTAGGAGTATTAACTACTGCCTTAGAGTTAGGTGTAGATGTTGGTTCAATAAAAAATTCCTTTGAAAATTTCAAGGGTATAGGAAGAAGACTAGAATTAATAGCAGATATAGATGATATTAAGATTTTCGATGATTTTGCTCACCATCCTACAGCAGTTGCAACTACTTTAGACTCAATTAACCTAAGTTATCCTGGTAAAAAGGTTTTTGCTATTTTCGAACCTCATCAACTTTCTAGAGCAAAGCTATTTTTTAACGAATTCGCTGAAGCATTAAAGAAAGCAGATAGGGTCATTATTACCAAACCTTTTTTGGGACGAGAAGCAAATAAGAACATTAAACCAGTTGATTTAAATATGCTATGTGAGAAAATAGATATAAATAAAGCTGCCTATATAGAAACTTCTGATGAAATATGCAGTACAATCCTTAACGAAGCAAAAAGCGGGGATTTAATAATAGTCTTTGGAGCAGGTGATTCATACAAATTATCTAGAAAAATCATTAATATATTAAGTGAAAATTCTATGATAAGATAATTTGAACAAAATAGAGGCTTTTTAAAAGCCTCTATCTCATTCTTATAGCTTATAAGGATTTTCATTCATAAGATAAGCTAATAACATAGATTTATTTTCATTTTCATCAAGCCATTTTTTTGTCTGTTTTAATTTTTCATAATCCTCAACACCAAACTTATTTGTATAATGTTTTTCTAAGAATTCTCTTCTTTCATCTTCTCTAATCTTTTTTTGCCATGCTTCAGTAAAAAAGTTTTGAATTTTATGATGTAAATCAATGCTCTTAATTGACTCCCATTCGTTCTTATCAAACCAGATTCCATTACAGGAACCACAATGCTCTAGCATAAAATCAAGTTTGCTTGATACTTTATATGGAGTAAGTATAGTTTCACAGTCAGGACAAAACTTAGGATTTGTGGAATCTTTAACTGGTATGTATTTATCTTCTATTGCAGTTTCACTCTGATTTTTATTGCTATTGTGCCAGGTAAAATAGTCTCCAAAGCGCATCCATTTTCCTTCACAATCCTTACAAGTATAAACCCTTAAACCATTTTCTAAATACTGCTCTTCTAATTCATTTGTTTTACATACTAAGCATCTCATATTTTTATCCCCTTACACGTTATATTAAATCATAACTAACTTAATACAATTATAATCTCACTACTATATTTTGTATATAAAGAATAATACTTCAAAAAATAATACCGGATATTATTTGTTATTCTCTATAAAATTTTCATAATCCATAGGTCTGCCTAAATAATATCCCTGCACATAATCACAATTTAAATCTCTCAGCATATTAAGTTGTTCTTCTGTTTCTATTCCTTCTGCTACTACTTTAATATTTAAACTGTGAGACATTATAATTATTGACTTAATTATTTCAGCATTTCTTTGATCTTTATCAACAAATTCTATAAGGGATTTATCTATTTTTAAAGTATCTATTGGAAGTTTATTTACATAGCTGAGTGAGGAGTATCCTGTTCCAAAATCATCAAGTGAAATCCTTATTCCAAGTTCTTTAAGCCTTTTAAGTATATCGATAGTAAATTCAACATCTTCCATAGCTTCATCTTCAGTTATTTCAAGGCTAAGATAAGATGGATCAAGTTTAGCATCTTCTAATGCAAATATTACTTTCTCAACAAAATTGTCCTGGCTTAATTGCTTAAAGGATGTATTTATAGAAATACTTACATTTTCAAGCCCATCTTCATGCAACTTTTTGCAATACTTACATCCCTTTCTTAAAACCCAATTGTCTATACTCACCATCTTTCCTATTTTTTTCGCAAGTAATAGAAATGTACTTGGAGGTAAAATCTTTCCTTGATGATTCCATCTAATTAGTGCTTCTACATTAGTTATTTTCATAGTTTGAATATCACCTATTGGTTGAAGATATAAAATGAATTGCTCAAGTTCTAAAGCCTTTCTTAAATAATTTTCTAGCATTAGTTCCTCTAGAGCAGTACCATTCATATTATTTGAGTAAATTTTGTATCCATGTCCTCCATTCTTTTTAGCCGCATACATTGCTATATCTGAACTTTTCATAAGGGCTGCCACTTTTGTTCCATCATTAGGGTACATACTTATTCCTATACTTGCTTGAACATGAAGTTCATTTCCTCGATACATAAAGCCTTGCCTAAATATATGTTTTATACTTTCTGCTAAGCTTTCAGCCTCAGCTATAGTTTCAATATTTTCTTGCAGTATTATAAATTCGTCTCCTCCTAGTCTTCCAATTGTAATATTCTCATTTTTTAATGTATTTAGTCGTGATGAAACTTGCATCAACACAAAATCACCTGCAATATGTCCTAAACTATCATTTATGCTTTTGAAATCATCTAAATCTATGAACAAAATTGCAAATATTCTTTGTTTTTCTTTCATTGCTCTTTTTATACTTTCGATTATACCTTTTCTGTTAGGAAAACCTGTTAAATCATCCTTATATGCAAGCCTAAGTATTTTCTCTTGAGCCTTCTTTTTCTCTGTAATATCACTTAATATAAATGCAAAATATCCGCTTTCAGTGCCATATGCTATAATGGAATACCAGGAATTAAATTCATCTATAAAAACCTCCTCAAGCCTTTCACTTGTCCCACTTAAAGCTATTCTAGCAAAGGTATCAATTACCTCCTTGTTTTTAGTTTTTAAACTAGGTATTAACTCTGTGATTTGCTTATTTATAATAGCTTCGTGCTCTATATTAGCAACCTTTAAGAAAACATCATTCACTTCAAGTATTGTAAAATCTATTGGCCTCCCATCTTTATCAGTAACTATTTTGTTATATGCAAAGCTTTCTGCCATATTAGAAAATAATAAATGATATTTTCTTTCACTTTCAATAATTTCATCTCTAGATTTTTTAAGCCTTTTGAACATTTTATTAAAATTAACAGATAGCTCTGCAATTTCATCAAAGCCAGCTACGCTTAAGTTTACAGATAAATCCTCTTCAGTTTCTACCTTATTAATGGTATTATTAATATCAATAATTCTCCTTACCACCAAAAGATTTATCAAAAGTATAACTGCTCCATAAAAAATAAATACTGTTAAAATAAGAACTGTAATAAAATAATTTACATTTTTTAAAGCTTCCTTCAATCCAACTCTGTCACTATCTAATTTTAGTAGTATAACAGATTTGCCAAACAAATCCTTTATGACACCATAACCTGAAATAACATCTCTATTTTGTATTTTTACATATACGTCGTCTACATTTCTATCTGAACTAGATATTTCACTATAACTATATGGTAGTGATTCTACCTTGAATCCTAGATTGGTGTTTAATTCATCCAACTCGATTTTATCTAAAAACCTTACATTTACATAGATTCCCCTTGAGTCTCCAGTACCGTCACTTTTTCTTATATTATTAGCTGATACAATTAAGGTCTTATTTTTTAATTGAATTATTCCTTTAACTTCCTTTTTATCCTTTAACTTTGACAAAACACTAACTTGTGCTGCTAGCTCCTCAGCCTCATCCTTTTGAAGATTATTAAAAGAGTCTTCTTCATTTACATTTTCACTATAAATTATCTTGCCGTTCTTATCTATAAACATCAAAAAACTAATTTTGAGTCTATTAAAAATAGTCAAGTCTCTAAAATTAGAGTCAATATACTCTTCATTGTGATCATTCATAAAGTTATAGGTATCATCCCATAAAGAGTAATCTAATACTACTGAATTGATGTTTTCTATATCTCTATTTATATATTTCACTACTTTTTTCACATTATCTTCGACCCTAAGGATTTCTATGTCGTTATACTGCTCAAGTAAATTATTTTTAGAAAAAATATATAGTATAGCAATTAAAGAAATAAATCCCAAGCATACTATCATAAACACCTTATTTGATAATTTCATCTTAACTCCCCCATTATGATTCTATAAACACATTGAATTATATAAAAATTTATTAAATATAAAATTTTTGCTCTGCTATATGAAATTCCTCGTTAAGTCTATAAAAAAAAATTATGTATACATAATATACATAATTTTTTTTATTTCGTTAATGAACTTTTCTACAGTTTATCTATGAAAAATTTCGGTTTCTATCTTAAACTATAACAATGGCGCTATGCTAATGCTATAACGTGGTATTATTCTTATATTCTGTAGGTGTCATGCTTGTATATTGTTTAAAAACCTTGCTAAAATACTCAATATCTTTAAATCCTAGCTTATTTGCAACCTCATAGCTTTTTAAATTGTTCATTTTAATTAAATTTTTTGCTCTTTCCATTCTTACCATATTTAAATATTTTTTGATTGAAATCCCTAAATTTTTACTAAAAATCTCACTTAAATACGTTCGCGTAATAAAGAGTTTTTCTGAAATTAACTTTATACTAATTTCATTATCTATATTTTCAAGTACATATTTGCATACTAGTTTTATATTATTGTTACTTTGATTACTATGCGTAAATTGAATAATAACATCTATAAGCTGCCTAAAATTTTGTATAAATATATGTTCCATTAAACTTAACTCATCATATTTTAAAAGTTGAATATTTTTAAATTGATTCACATCTCTTACTTTTTTAAGCCAATGATTCTCTAAAGTGACTTTGTCTACAATTTGCACTAATAACTTTTCCAGAACAACCGACAGTTTTGCTAAATTGTAATCTAATTCATTTGCTATTCCTTGGAATAGCTTTTCAACATACTCAATAGCCTTCATATCTCCAGAATTAATTAATTCGGAAATTTCATCTATTTGGTGAGTTGAATAGTAAAACTTAATTTTTTCTGATGCTATTTCTTCAAGTTTTTTTAAGTTTTCTTCTTGTTGTTTTCTTTTTGCTAAATAGTTGTTGACCTTGCCTAATACCTTTAAGAATTCAGCCTCGTCTACAGGCTTTCCTAAATAATCGAAAGCTCCAATAGTAAAAGCTTTTCTTGCATAATCAAATTCAGTATAATCACTCAATAAAACAACGCAAGAGCATAAATTTCTCTTAATTATCTCCTCTAACAATTCAATTCCATCCATCTTAGGCATTTTTATGTCCGTAATAACCAAATCAATAGCGTTAGCTTCAAGTGATTTAATTGCCTCTACTCCATCTCCTGCCTCATTCATTATCGAAAATCCAGATTTCTCGCCCCATATTTTTAATCTTTTTATCTGCATTCTGATAATTTTCATATCATCAACTATCATCACACTATACATTTTGTCCTCCTCTGGATATGTAAACAGTTACGTTCCTTATTTAACTGGCAAAGTAAAGTAAATTATTGTGCCACTATTAACTTTTCCCTCTATCCAAGTTCTACCCCCATGCTTTGATATTATTTTTTTCACCGTAGCGAGGCCAATACCTGTGCCTTCGAATTCTTCTTGTGAATGCATTCTTTGAAATATTCCAAACAGTTTATTTGCATACTTCATATCAAATCCAACTCCATTGTCTTTAACATAAAAAATATATTCATTTTTACTTTCACTGCAGCCAATGTTAATAAGTGCATTAGTTTTATTTCGTGTAAATTTAATTGCATTAGATAAAATATTATATATAACTTGCCTTAACAATATTCTATCTGCCATAACCATTGGTAACGCTGTATCAATTTCAAGGGCATCCTTCATTTCTAAATTAAATGATTTTAATTCATTAAATACTTCTATAAATAAATCCTTCATATAAACTTGTTCTTTAAATATTTCTAATTTTGAAGTAGTTGAATAATGAAGTAGCTTATTAATTAGTATTATCATATCATCACATATTTTTCTGGTTGACCTTAACATTTCATAAAGACTATTTTCAAGATTTTCCCCATACTCTTCTTCAATTATACTAATATAGCCGTCAATTGCTCTCAATGGTGATTTTAAATCATGGGATACTGTATAATTAAAGGCCTCAAGCTCCTCCATTGCATTTTTAAGCTCATTTGTTCTTACTTCTACACGGTGCTCTAAGCTTTCATTAAGTCTTTTTATTTCTTCCATTGCATTTTTATCTTTTGTTATATTTCTAAAAATCACTCCTACATGATTATCATCAATCTTAAAAGCATAAACAAAATAATATTCCCTTGTATGAGGATTAAAAACTTCATATTCTTCTGACTCGCCTGTTCTTAAGACTTTATTATAAATGCCAAGATTTTTATTTTTATGACCAAAGACTTCAATCCACCTTTTACCTAAAGCATCTTTCAATTTTATAACTGTGTGTTTTTCAAAACTTGGATTTATCTCCACGAAGGTAAAGTCTATTAAGTTTTTCTCTTCATCAAAAACAGGCTCAGTGATAAAATAGCCACTTAACATTTTGTTAAAAAGTTCTTTGTATTTTTTTTCATTTTCTCTTTGGAGTTTCCTTGCTTCAACTACCTCAGTAATATCTCTAGAAACTCCTATAATAATCGGTTTTCCATCCTCGTCCATACTGATTTTCGCATTAATAGCTATATTTACAACCCTTCCATCTTTATGTGGTGATAAAATTTCAAAATTTGTTACTTTTTTGTTTTTAATTATCTCCTCAATAAAAGCTTCTCTTCTACTAGGTTCTAAATATATTTGTTTTATATTTTTATTTATAAATTCTTCTATATTATAACCAAGAATATCTTTTACAGATGGTGACACAACTTTTATTTGTCCTTCTAAATCAGTTTCAAAGTATATGTCATAAAAATTATTGAATATATTGTAATATTTTATATATGCTCTATCAATTAATTCATTCTTTTTAATACTCTGCTCGAACGACTTTACTATTGTAGTTGATGATACTAAATTAAATATTAAAAATAGATATAGAAAAACCTCTAACCCTGGCTGTATATTTAATAACCCACTTAAAGTATAATTTATATAAACTTTAGAGTAATAAATATAATTTCCTAAAACAAAGCATGCTACAGTCGTAGCAATTGCTAAGCCGATTGTATGGTAATTATTTTTAGAGTAACTTTTTACTTCAAGTAAAAATAACTTTCTTATAATTGGCAACAGCAATAATGCTTCGCATAAAGAAATTATAGTTAATTCACTTATAATACTTTTAATTATCATAATATATATATCATAGCTTTTTGCAGAACTGATATTATGATAGATACTTAAATAAAAAATACTACATAGTAGTATGAACATAAACTGAATAAAATAAATATTATAATAAAACTTATTATTTTTTACTCTTTCTCTAGTGCCAATGCTTTGAAATAGTATGCACATAAAGGTTTGAAAAAAACTAACATAATAAATTATATTACTGTCATATTTTATTATTAAAGTATAAAAGCCAACACTTCCTAAGGTAGCACTAATTAATCCATATAAGCCTCCCCAAGAAATTGATACCAAAAAAGGAAAAATAAAATTCCATTGAATATTGAATTTAGTGTTATTATAAGAAACTCCAAACATATAAAAAAAACTTAAGTAGCATATTATTCCACAAATAATTGAGATATTGATTTTGTAATGTTGTTCTTTCGAAAATCTTGGTATAAGTTTTATACTTTTCTTCATAAAACTCACCTCTTATTATTCCCATTAGTATTGCTAATTTAAGATTATTCTTGTTAAAAATGAAGAAGAGAGCATATATAGATTTAGAAAATTTGAATCTATATACACTCCCTACTATTTTGCTATATAAACTTGCACACTATTCATTTAAAATAAATTAAAATTTATCCTAAATGAGTTAAAATGGGATAAGAAAAAATTATTTATTATATCTTAAATTTATTGATCTCTGATTCAAGCTTTATAGCCAATTCTTTTAACCTATTTGCTGAATTATTAAATTCAGTCATAACTGCAGTGACTTCCTCTGCGGAGGCTGAAACTTCTTCAGTACTAGCTGAATTTTCCTCAGCAAATGCTGAAATATTATACATTTTTCCAACAATCTCATCTTTATTATTAGTAGTTTCTCTAATAGATATCTGAATATCTTTAATTTCCTTCATTAAATTTTTGATTGAATCTAAGATTTGTTCAAATATTTCCTTAGTGTCATTAACTGCACCGCTTTGTTCATCTACTACTTTTTTAGCTGAATTCATAGATTTAACGGCATCCTTAGATTTATCTTTAATATCTTCTATTAATTTTTGTATCTCTCCAGTAGCCATAGTAGATTGTTCAGCCAGTTTTCTTATTTCATCTGCTACTACAGAGAATCCCCTTCCTGTATCACCCGCTCTAGCTGCCTCTATAGCTGCATTTAATGCTAGTAAATTAGTTTGTTCTGCAACTGAATTTATAGTATCTGTAATTACACTTATTTTATCGGTAGAATTTTTCATGTCATTTATAACCTTTGAGGCTTCATGAGTAGAATTATTAGCTTCTTTAGTTTTACTAGTAAGAAGCTCCATAACCTTTAATCCATTTTCACTCAGTAGATTAGTTTCTACAGATATTGCATCCATGTCATCAGTTAGTTGACTAATATTTTCAATCTGAACTGCTATTTCATTTATTTTTTCTGTTCCCTCTGAAATATCTTGAGCCTGAGAAGTAGTACCTTGTGCAATTTGATCCATTGCTACAGAAACATCATTTACAGCATTTGCAGTATCATTAGACATATTATTTATAGTTTCTGAAGTATTGGCTATTATATAAGCAGATTCTTTTATATTTTTTATAAGCTCACATACACTTTCAACCATATTATTAAAACAACTTCCTAAATCTCCAAACTCATCTTTAGTCAGTACTTCTGCCTTAGCTGATAAATCTCCTTCGGATACTTTCTTAAATAATGTTTTAAGCTTTATCAAGTGTCTCAGTATTGATTTGCTTACAAATAATGAAATACCTACCGCCACTAATGCTATTGCTATTATAACTATTAATGTAAGATTTTTAATGATGTTTGCATCATTTAGTAACTCAGATTCATCAAGTGAAGATATTAGTTTCCAATTTGTTGATATATTAGTACAAAAGCTTGCATATTTATTTTGCTCTTTATAAGAATATTGAGTAAACCCTTGTTTTTCTGACTTAACTTTATTCCAGACCTCTAATTTAGTTATACTGTCAGTTCCAATTAATGATTTATCTGGATTAGCAATCATTATACCATTGCCGTCAGTTATAGATACATACCCATTTTTGCCGATCTTAATCGAAGAAAGTTGCTCGGCTATTGTTTGTAAACTAATATCTGCTGAAACAACGCCCACTACTTGTCCGTTTAGTTCAACTGCCTTTGATACAGAAATAATAAATTGACCTGTGGCACTATCTTGATAAGGATCTGAAAATACCGCTGTATCCTTATTCTGAATAGCCTTTTGGTACCAAGGTCTACTAGTTGGATCATAACCATCTGGAAGCTTAGTTTCTGGATATAAATACATCATCTTTGAAGGAGTTGCAAAATAAAATAATTTTATATCCGAATCCCCTTCCTTGCCATTCTTTAATAAATTAATCGCAGCCTGTTCAAACTCTTGGTTTGATGAAAGCTGCTGAATATAATAATTATTAGCTAACATATTAAGAACATTTTTTTTACCTATGAAGTAATTATCTATCCCATGATTTACTTGCTGAAGATTCTGCTCAGTTGTAATCTGAAATTTGTCTGATAGTATCTTAAATGTCTTATTATACGATATAAAGCCCAATAACATAACTGGAATAATACTCACTAATAGTAGAATGATTAACAATCTCACTCTAAGACTACTAAAATTGATTTTTTTACTGTTTATATTTTTCATTTTTCCACCTCACTATTATTTTTTATTTCAAATTGCATAAGTGTTGAAAATGTTTCCTAGACTAATCTTTCACTTTAGTAAATGTCTAGCGGCGTGTTTTTAATAAAATTTGTATATGTATCTACAAATTCTTATATTCATGTTTTCTAAACGCTATAAACATTAATGATTCTTTTACTAAAGTTACTTTAGTTACATTTATTTTAATAACAATTATACTTTTAATAATACATATCTCTTCCCTTAAATTTAATGTAAAAAAACAAGATAATCACCCGAAAAATTTTAGTTTTTGCTAAACAATAGAAAACTTCCAATAATTCATTTCTTCAGAATTAATTGAAGCCATTGTTTTCAAGCTAAGTGCTTCTGGAAAGCAAAAAAAGGAAAATCCATTATAGAGGATTTTCCTTTTTTACAATATGCATTATTTCACTAAATCTATATTATTCATGTTATAGCTTATTTTAATAATTTATATCATTTCTCTTTCTTGAGCTATTATCAAGAATTAGATTTGTCTTACATACTAAAATTTCATATTTTTTACCCTTTTAACCCATTTGCTTGTCGTTCCATATTTTCAATAACAACATCATGAATATCACCTAAAGAAGCGCAATACTCAAGAACCTTCCATGGAGTATTTGTGTGGAAATGTATTTTTATAAGTTCATCATCTCCAACTGCAAGTAAGCAATCGCCTTCAATGTTTTGTGTTATATATTCATTTATTTCATCTTCTGAAAGATTTTCTCCCTCAATTAATAACTGTGTATCAAATTTGTATTCAATCATAATTGCTCTCCTTTTATACTTTACAAATTCCTGTTTATATTAAATCAAGAAACTAGTGTTTTTCTCATTATAATCCAAGCTTTTTGTAAAAGCAACATAAGCATATTACCTTATTAGATTGTTAATTATACTTTCTATTTATATTCAAGGACAGCGATCCCCATGTAATTTTCAATATTTTCATTATTCAATTCCAGTTCTGCATAGTTTTGTGACTTAAGTCCTGAATCATCTATAAACTTATCCACTTTGGCAAAAGCTAATCCCATTGGTCCTAGCGCCTTGGTTCTATAGTGCATAGGTATAATAACTGTAGGTTTCAACTGCTTTACTACTTCTACAGCACCTATAGAGTCAATTGTATACCCTCCTCCTACAGGAATAAGAAGTACATCTACATTTCCTATTTCCTCTACCTGTTTTGTATCAAGTATATGTCCGAGATCACCACAATGACAAACATTTATATCGTCCACTTTAAAATTGTATATAGTATTTCTTCCCTTTTTAGTTCCTGAAAACTTATCATGAAATGTGTCAACACCTTTTATATCTATTCCACATTCTGAAAAAACGCCTAATCCATTTATGTGTGCAAAATTCCCTTTAACTGCATCTATATTATTATGATCCCTGTGATCATGACTAGTAGTCACAATGTCAGCTTCAAGCTCTGGTAGCTTATATCCTAACATGTTTACATAAGGATCCATTAATATTTTAGTGCCTTTTTCAGAAGTTATCATAAAGCATGAATGCCCAAACCATTTAATTTTCATTATAATTCTCCAATCTTTTAATATTTATTTCACTTAAAATCAAGGTATTAACCTTGGCTTTTATCATAAAAGTTTCTAATCATAGGGGTACATATTTATATAGATGAACCACTTCATAATTAAATTTATATTTTCAAATTCTGCTCTCAGAACCCAGAGGAGTTTTAAAAATAGATTTCGGATTGAAGTGTTTCATCTTTATATAATATATCTGGTTATATTAGTTCATATTAAGTTTTCTGTACACTTTAAAATATACCCACATAGCATTAAGTAGCAATAATCCACTAGTTATAAAAAACACATAACTTATACCAAACTTTCCAGCTATTTGTCCACCTAAGACTGATCCTCCAAAAACGCCCAAATATCCAGCAGATATAGTAAATCCAAAAATTCTACCTGTAATAGAATTAGGCGTAATCTTTTTAACTAATGTATTCACAGATGGATTTAATCCCCCAAAGGTAAGTCCTAATAAAAAACGTAACCCCATTAGCTGCCAAGGATTTTTTACAAAGGCTTGCGGCACATAAATAAGTCCTGCTACTAAAAGTGCCCATAATATAACTTTATGAGCCCCTATCTTATCGGATAGCTTTCCTAATCTTGGAGCAGCAATTACATTTGCTAATCCAGAGGCTGAAAAAGCTAAGCCTGCCACTAAAGCAACATGACTAGTATCACTGCTTAATTGAGCAACATACACTGTTATAATTGGTTCAATAGTATATAATGCTAAAGTTATAATAAAAAGAGTCACAGATAAAGTAAAAGTTAGACTTTTCTCAGGCACACTATCCCATATTTCTTTTGCACTTAGTGTCTTTTTATCACTACGTACAAAATCTTCTTTTACAAATAAAAGTGTGGCTATAAATGCAATTAGTATCAAAGCTCCTGTTATAAAAAAAACTGGCTGTAATCCAAAGGTATCCCCTATTAAACCTCCTATGGTTGGCCCGATAAGTGATCCTGCTATACTAGCAGTGGAAAGCGTTCCTAAAGCATACCCCGCATTTTCCTTATCTGTCTGAGTAGCTATAAGTGTAGTGCAAGCTGTACTATACCCTGTTATTGCTCCCTGTAACAATCTTAGCCCAATAAGTACATATACATTTGGAGCAAATCCCATTAAAGATATTATCACAGCCATTCCAAGACTAGCCCTTAAAAGCATAGGCTTTCTTCCATACTTGTCTGCAGCATTCCCCCAAATAGGTGAAAAAATAGCTGAAATTATAAAGGTTATACCAAATGCAATTCCTGAAAGCTTTGCAATTGAAGAACCATCCGCAATTCCAAGATGCTTTATATACATAGGCATCACTGGTGCTATTTGACTCATTCCTATACCTGTTACAAACATACCAAACCAACAAACTATTAAATTCTTTTTCCACAGTTTCATAAGCACACCTCACTTTGAAGAATTTTGTAATTATAAAAAAGTCGCTGAAGTGACCTCTTGCAGCGGGCTTTTTTAACGATCTGCCTTTTCTGAACGTATGTGAAGAAATTCTGGCAGTAGAATAACCTTTAATGAGTTAATTACTTTCTTCTACATGCCACTTCATAATAAAACCTATATTTTAAAAATGTAAGTAATAACATGCATCTCATTATGTATTAACTTCAATACAATTATTATAAACTACAAACTAAAGTTTGTAAACTACACTTTAAAGTTTATAAACTTCTCTTTATAGTTTACAACTACATTTTATAATGATAAACTATCTTTAGAATGTATAAGGAGTGATATCAAATGCAAAAACGAAATTTAACCAAAGAAAAAATAATTCAGGTCGCTTTCTCATTGGCTGATGAAATAGGTCTTAACCAAGTTACTTTTCAAAAAATAGCCGAAAAGCTAGATATTAAATATCAATCTTTATATAACCATTTTGATAATATGGATGATCTTAAATCCAAAATGACAGTATACCTTTTTGGTGAATTAAATTCTAAATTAATGAATAAATTAATTGGAAAAAGCTCTGAGGTGGCTATTAGAGAGTTTGCTTTTGTATATAAGGATTTTGCTTTTGAGAACAGAACTGCTTATGAACTTTTTATTACTATTCCTAGTATAGCTAATGAAGAGGCATACAGTTTGGCTAAAGAAACAAACAACATCATTCGCCAAGTTTTACATGCTTATACAAATGACGAAACACAGGTTGTACATAAAAGCAGAGAACTAAGAAGTATTTTGCACGGTTTTGTTTCCATGGTCTTTCTTGGATACTTCCATGGCGATGCAAATCTAGACGATAGCTTTGATTTGATGATAGATGATTTTATATTATCTCTTTCAAGATAATATTCATAAATAGTTGGATACTAAGTTCAAAACTCCTTTTGCTTACATAAAAATCCTATGTCCTTAGTGTTACTTTTTAAAACTTCACTAATGGAATAGGATTTTAACCTTGTTATATCATATAGTGCTCTTTAACAACTCCTTTTATCGCTTTTACCCCTTCTTCAAACTCATTTTTCCCTCCCTGTGCAGGGTGCCTTACTTTGATACAGCTAATCCCAAGTTTATTGAGACTTTCTTCTGCCTTGTTACCCATAGCAACTACTTTATCTATATTAAACATTTCAATAATTTTGATAAGAGGCTTCTCACCTATTTGCAATTCTTTTTTTATGGGAGTTCTATTACTTTCCTCATTACCTTCTTTATAAGGATGGAAAGGAAAAGCATTCCACGCTAACATAGTTAGATCATTTTTTGCAAGAGTACTCCATATTATTGTTGCCGTTGCTTCTTTAAGTAATTTATCCTTTTCTGATACTAACCTATATCCTTTTTCCTTTCCAAATAAATCAAGTCCCTTTATATTATTCATAAGTAAATGTTCACTAGTAAAAGGAACTCCTGTAAGACGGCTACCTCTGTACCCTACTGCTTCTCCTACAAGTATTATTTCAGGTTTTATTTTGTTCATCTGTTGCAAATATATTAATAGGTTATCTCTCCTTATAGAGCTTTCTTTAAAATCATATGAATATTGATTATATACATTGGGTGTAATTTCAGTGTTTGCTAACTCTTCAACAAATGCCCTCAATTTATCTATCATTTCTTCAATCCTTCTTTTTATTAAAAATACTATATATCATTTATAGTATTTCTTATTGTAAAGTATTTACGTATACTTTTTTCACATTTTTCTTTACAGAGAGTTCCAAACACAATCTTATACTTTTTTAGTTAGAAATAAAAAATCTTTAGTTGTTGCTTCAAGCATATAAAATTAGATAGAATATATAGTATCTAAATGGAAATAAGGAGCGATACAACTATGATAGATCTACATATACACACTACAACTTCCGATGGCTCTGATGAAGCTAAAGAAATTCTTATCAAGGCCGAGCAATTAGGATTAAAATACATATCTATTACTGATCATGATTCAATAGGAGCTTATAAAAAACTTAAAGATATTAATATACATAACTACTATAAGGGTGTGCTTATCCCTGGCTGTGAATTTTCCGCTGTACATAATGGGAAACCAATAGAAATATTAGGCTATGGCATAGATTTAGATGTAATAAATTCTATTGGAATTGTCTCAGACGATAAATTTTACGAAAGGGAAAATACTTACCTAAAAAAATTGATGGAGGTATGCCGAAATCTTAACCTTAAATATACAGATAATTTATCAATTAAAGGGAAATATTTTGCAACTCAAATAATGCACGCAGATCTAAAGAAATATGCTGAAAATGAAAAACATGTTGATAAAGCTGTATGGGAAAGTCTAAATTCATTTTACAGAACTTGTGTAAACAATCCGGATAGTCCATTTTTTCTAGACCAAATGAAAGATTACGTCACTGTCCCAGAAGCTGCAGCTCTCATAAAAAAGGCTGGTGGAAAATCTTTTCTCGCTCATCTTTACGGGTATTTTGTAGAAGATCATGAGGCCTTTCTAAATTCGATAGTGTCGTTAAATGTTCTTGATGGTATAGAGTGCTATCATTCACTTCATTCAATGGAAAAAACAAAAGCTCTGCTTAACTATTGTGAAAAAAACAATATATATTCCTCGGGTGGAAGTGACTATCATGGAGCACTGAAACCTAATGTTAAGCTTGGAGAAAGCATAACAGGTATAAAAATTCCTTATGATATCTTGAAACCTTGGCTTCCAAGTAATGTATTTTAGAAAAATTAGAATTGTCTATGGAACATTTCCATTTAATATGCAAAAAGTGCTTTTCCAATTTATTTATTATTTTTTATAAGCTTACTAATATAATCTTTACTATGATTTTCTTAGGAAAAGTGGCACTTATCATCTACAAAGAATATTATAAACTAAAGTAATTATACTAAGAGGAAACCGTGGATTTTAATGGATGGGGCAACTTCGAAGATTTTGTAAGAGCTTGTGGCTATACTTCTTCCAACAATATTTTAATTAAACTCTTTTTAAAGATGTATCAAAGGGCTTACCGCAATAGGGTAAGCCCTTTATATTAAGTATTACTTTATTCTTGTATATTTTATTATAATCAACTTAATCTTATTATAGAAATCTAATCATTTTAAAGTTTTAAACTCATACCCTTTATTCTTCAAATCTGTAATTATGTCTTGAAGCGCATCTGCAGTACTTTCCTTACCATATGTATCATGCATTAATAACACAACTTTATCTTGTACCGTAAAAGTTTGATGATATCGCGCTAAAAGCTGCTCTTTTGTTTTATTGCCTCCTTCAGCATCGCCTATTAATGCATTCCAATCTATAAATTTATAACTTTTCTCCTCAAGTATTTTATCTAAGCCTTCTGTTCCTTTCCAGGAAGCATGTCCACCAGGAAATCGAATTACTCTTGTACTAAAGTTTTCTCCTATTACACTCTTTAAAAGATTATTAGTCTTTTCTACTTCTTCCATATAGGTGGTTATGTCTGCAGTGCCGTGAGGATAAAGCTTGGAATAATTATGAGAATATGTATGGTTTGCTATAGCATGTCCTTGATTATAGGTATCTAAAAGTATATTTTTTGCTTTAGAGCTTTCTTCTAACTGTTTACCTACAATAAAAAAGGTGGCTTTTACATTATTATCTTTTAAAATCTTAAGAATCTTAGGAGTTACAGTTGTTGAAGGTCCATCATCAAAGGTTAAAAATGCTATCTTTTTTCCATCCTGTATTTTAGTATTTTTCACTAGTAAATCTTGAACTTTTCCGGCATCAAAACCGTCATTACCTATATTTATTTTATTACTAGATTCTACTTTGTTAATTTCATTGCTTGTATTTTTATTTGAGTCATCACTTAGTTGCTTCTTTGAATTTATATTGTCCATTTTTACCTTGGATCCTACTTGTACCTTTTCTATCTTAGGAACATCTTTTGGCATGTTTTTATATGCAATAAGTAAACCTACGGTTATTATTATACTAAGATATACTATACTTCTCATTACTCTAATAATTCTTCTTCGTTTTTTACTTTTCTTCTTCCTCATGTTAAACACCTCTATTTTTTTATCAAATTACTAAATAGCTTTGAAACTTTAACCTTTTTCCATGTTTAAGACTATATATGGATGTACCTCTTCATAATAAAATTTATATTTTCAAAATCTCCTTTCTGAACCAAGAGGAGATTTTGAAATAGTTTTCGGATTGAAGTGGTTATAAAGGAGGATCTATATGAATATGTTCATTAAAGCCTCCAATTACCAACCATCTAATTTCAATACCTTGCTAGCAAAGGCTTATTAATATCCCAACCTTCTATCTATTATTGAGCCATCAATTGCATTTATGGTTAAAAAACTTTTAAAGCTATGATCATTGCTATCCACCCACCGTTGTAAGATTGCATCTTGTTCTAAGTTAGTGTCTTTCTTCGAAGGATTGCCAAAGAAGTCCCACACAGGTATCATCATATATTCATCTTTTTTATCCTTTACTTGAACTCTCATTAATCCCAAAGTTATTCGATCTATGTTATAACTATTACTCTCTGAAGCTTTGTCATTATTTGCATAATGAATAAAGAACTGCTTCTTAAAAATATCCAGTATTTGATCAAAAGGAAGTATTTTTGTATTAGTTGCTAAAGTAGTTGAAAGCTTCATAGGAGATCTCCAATTAAACTGAAGGATTCCTGAATCGTCTATAAGCATAAATATTTGTTCATAAGGATATGCTTCTTCATATTCTCCATCTTTAGGTTTCTCATTAGTAAAGTCCATCGTAGTCTGTATCCCGTATACATTTCTAGTAAAATACAAAGCATAAGCTTGATTGGTTTTATTAGGATCATCTTTTTCTGTAAGAGGTATTGAAGTAGCTAATTGAATTGCTGAGAGCTTCATATCAGATACCCCTAGTTCCTCCAAGGTTTTACTTGCTAGTGCTTTTGCAGCCTCAAATGAAGTATTCATTCCTCTAGCTGCCCCTGTATATTTAGAATATGTGTATACACTAGTTATATCGTGATTGTTGAATCTTATCATACTATCTTTTAAGGAAGCTGAAGAATTAATAAAAAGATCTGCATCATAATCAGCTCCAAGATTTGAAACCACATATAAGGATTTACCATGAAAGCCTTTATAAACTTGTCCATTATTCCCAGTTAAGTCACTTTCATTTACATCTTCTAGCTTACTTTTTGCTGGTTGCTTTGTTACTGTTTCTGGAGCGCTATTAATAACTTCTTTCCACTGTTCTTCAGTACCTCTTTTTACACCAACTTGATTATCTTTATTATTTAACATTCCTTGTCTATTCAGCGCCTGCGAAAGAATCATCATTTTCTGTATATCTTTTTTAGTTTTCTCACCAGTAGGTTCATACAATTGCTTTCCCTTCATCAGTATTTTCAAAACTTTGTCCACTGTATCCTGTCCAAATCCTTGAGGAATAACTTTTGCTGTTGGTATGCTCGATATACTAGGCAACTCCAATTTAGCGTCAATATTGACTGTTATTTTTCCAGCAACTATCGTATCTTTTACAGTTTCACCTAATTTTCCATTAGTATTTGTACCTTCTCCATCATTTAATATTTTTTTATTCAACCCCTGCTCTTTTCCTATAACTGGAGGTGTCTTAGGTGCACTCTTGCAGGATATTAATAATCCTGTACTAACCATCAAAATGCCTAGAATATATAAATATCTCATTGACATTTTAGCTCTAAATATTAAATTTGCATTCGTTCGTCGCTTATCAAATTTTTCTTTCATTTAAACCCTCCTTGTATAATAATTAATAAACAAAATAAACCCTTCACACAAAGTGTAAAGGGTTCTTGCATACTTTAAGTACATATTTTGTATCATAGTTGTAAATTCAATTATTATAAATAAACAGATTATTTACTTATTTCAATTGGTGCCGCTGATGTAACTTCACTTTTAACATCCAAATTCATTTTTAGGAAAGTCAAATCCTTTTCCTGTCCAAAAATCAATTTAATAATTATTGGCGAATCCTTACCTCCCCAAATCGCAGTTTGTGAACCTTTCTGAGAATTAAAAGAAAGCACTCCTCCTTTGAAATTCATAACATCTCCGATACTTTGAAGTATTCTTTCTAAATCAACGTTATCTACTTTATTTTCAAAAATAATACTCATTGATAAAATCACACCTGTTTTAGCATCTAAAAGCATTTCAATACCTTGTCTGGTTGAATTCTTATCAGTCTTTCCATTAAAATTAATATTCCAATATTGAAATTCAACTTTACCGTTATTTAAGTTTTTACCTTCTATAGTCCTTAATTCTCCATTTACACTATAAGCATCCGGAAATTCATTTAAATTCAAAGTAGGATTTTTAGATAAAATCATTGATATCTTATTAATACAAAGTGCTACGGCCTCTCTCATAGACATACTATCGCTAGATATTTCTCTTGCTAAGCTATTATTTGCTGAGTATTTTTTTAAAGTGTTGACTTTTTCAGCCACTTCTCTATCAAATTCCGTGGTTCGATTTTGCGCTGCATTTGTTGAATTAGGTTGATTTGTACTCCCAGAAGCTGTATACAAATTATTACTTGACATTTGCTTACTGTTATCAACTATGTGAGAATTTCCAAGTAAGCTTTTTTCTTCTTTTTTAAGCAGTTTATCTGGGAACAACACAGTAAAAGCCACTGTAAGACCTGTCAATAAAGTAATTAAGCTATACTTTACCTTTTTGTTCATCTCTATCTCCTCCTTTGCTATATGAGTAAGGTAAAGTTATACTTACCTTAGTACCAATCCCTACTTCGCTATTAATCTGTAGCTCAGAATCATGCAGTGCTGCAATCCTGCTTGCTATAGCTAGCCCTAATCCTGTGCCATTCTTTGCTCTAGCTCGAGATTTATCTACCATATAAAAAGCTTCTGTAATTTTGCCTAGTTCACTTTTGGGTATACCTTCTCCTTTATCTGTTACAGTGATTATATATCCCTCCTCAGCACTGATTCCCAATAATTCCACAACACCGTCTTCATAGGAGGCTTTTCTGGCATTATCAACTATATTGACTAAAAGAGTTTTTATAAGATCAGGTTCTACAAAAACTACTCCTTTTTGTATAGAAAGCTTTAGATTCACATTCTCCTCACTAAAAGACGGAGTAACAACTCGCTTCACATATTCTAAGAGTTCATCTGCATTAATTGGAGTAAAAGAAAATTTATTCTGTTCCATAACAACTAAGTCAAGCATCTTAAGTGATAGAGCTTCAAGTCGATTTGCTTCATTGTAGATATAATTAGCTGCTTTAAATGTAGTGTCTGGATCCATTAATCTAGACCTCAGCATATCAGCATATCCTATAATAGACGTCATTGGTGTCTTCAGCTCATGGGTAAAATTAGCTATAAACTCATCCTTTACATTAGCTGCCACTTCAAGTTCATTAATTTTATCTTCTATAGAATCAGCCATTCTGTTGAAGCTTTGCGCCAATTCACCTATTTCATCTGAAGACTTAATATCAACTCTTTGCTTATATTCTCCTGATGCAATTCTGCTACTAATTAGAGTTAATTTTCTTACTGGACGAGTTAGTAACCAGGATAACCCAAAGACCACCATAGCACTAACCATTATAATTATACTGTCATATACCATAAATAATCGTATCTGCTCATTTTTTTGAACAAATACCTCACTGATATCTCTGGAATATCTAAAATAGACGCTAATTGAGTTATATGTAAACATTCCAGTTATATACAAATTATATATATTATCCTTTTTCTCTATATGATAAACTAAATTTTTATCTTTATCAGTACTGTCCTTTTCAGGTATTTTACTCCCCTCTTCAGGATATACTTGCTGACCTGAACTGTCGTAAACAGTAATATCTCTATCGCTTTGTTTACTTTGCTTAATGCTTCCAGAAACTTTTTCAACAGCCATTTTCAAGACTTCTTTAGTAATTTCTTTTCCATTTAATTCTTCATTAATAAGTTCTGATTCCAGCATATATTGTAATGAAGTATACTCATCAAGCGACCTATTGATTTCTCGATCTTTTGCAGCAAGAAAACTAGAGGAAACAAGCAAATAACCTCCTGCTGCAAAGGAAATTGCTACCACTAGCAAGGTACAGATAAAAATTTTAAGTGAAAATCTCATTAATTATACCTCCAATCTGTACCCAACCTTATATACTGTTTTAATTTTTTCCTCCCAGCCAAGCTTTTTACGTAGCCTTTGAATATGAAGATCTAAAGTTCTTGTCTCACCCATAAAGCTCGTTCCCCAGATTCGTTCAAATAAAGTTTCTCTAAAAAGAGCTATATTCTTATTTTGTACAAGCATGACTAGCAATTCGTATTCTTTAAGGGTTAAATCAACTTGTTTTCTATTTTTCAACACCAACCTAGATTCAGTATTAATTTCTAAATCCTCTACAGAAAGCAACTTTTGTCCCATATTGTATCTGCGCATTACAGCCTCAATTCTTGCCGTTAATTCACTGATTGCAAAAGGTTTTACTATATAATCATCTGCCCCTAGCTTTAACCCTTTCACTTTATCATTTACAGAACCTTTAGCCGTAACAAAAATTACTGGAATATCTAAGGGCTTTATATATTCTAAAAGCTCATAACCATTTATATTAGGTAACATTATGTCTAAAAGTATAAGTTCAAAATTTTCCTGTTCTAAAAGGTTAGCTGCAACTAATCCATCATATACACAGCTACAAGAAAATCCTAAAGAACTTAAATTCATTCTTATTAAATCATTTATTGCTATATCATCTTCAGCAATCAACACTCTCATTAGTTTTCCCCCTGTTATATTTAATATCTAGGAAAATTGCACAATTAAAAATATCTCTTTCAAATTACTAAGTATAGCCATTTAATTTGATCTAAGATTCTATATATAGTAGTTATGATTACAAAAACGTTAAATATGCAATTTATTCTATAGATAAACTCCTTTGTATTAATAATACCTCATAAATGTAACATAGTTGTATATTAAATAATTCCAGATCATTTTCAGTGATTGCAACCACAAGCCTTAAACTCACAAAAGCACCTATATAAATAAATCGTGAAAAAATACAACTTTGATACAACTTCTATACAAAAATGCATCACCAGATAAATAACATAAATACATGTGATTTGAAAAGGAGGTTTATAAATGATTTATATAATTCGCTCAGACATACGCCGTGCTGTATTTTCAAAGGGTTTCCTTGTTGGCGTCTTAGGATTATTACTAGTAATAGCTCTTTCTTCTGTTAAAGATACGGTTACAATATTGTCTAATGGTGGTAGTATACCTGATGGCTATCACTTACAAATAATTTTGACAGCCCTAAATTCAGATTCTGTTACACTAGCTGTACCAATACTTTGTTCATTTTCCTTCACTACTGCATTTGTTGATGATATTAAAAGTGGTTTTATAAAGCAATATCTCCCTCGCAGTGGGATGAACCCATATGTTTTTAGTAAGCTTATTGCATGCTTTCTTTCTGGTGGACTTACGTTATCCATCGGAATGCTTTTGTCCTATACTGTTTCTATCGCTGTATTCTTACCTATGGAACCAGTAATTAAAATAGGCAATATTTCAGAAGCTCTTTTGATTATTTTCATTCAGAAAGTAGGAATATTCTTTTTTTCAGGTGCCTTATGGGCATTAATCGGTTTTACCTTGGCAAGCGCTGCCCTTAATCGATATCTAGCTTATTCATCATCCTTCATTATCTACTATCTTCTTATAATAATTTATGAGAGATATTTTGATAAGCTTTATTTTCTATACCCAAAAGAATGGTTAAATCCATCTCATCCTTGGTTATTCGGTAGTTTAGGACTTATTCTTTTTTTGAGTGCATTAATTTTAGTAGTTAGTTTTATATTTATTATCATCGCAAGGAGGAGATTAAAGCATGATTAAATTAAGAGAGCTTTGGATGGTTGCTACTTATAATTTCCGTGGATGGCATAAGAATCCTCGTATTATTATTACTTTTGCTCTATCCTTTATCCTCTGCTTTTTACTTTCAAATAAAGTTGTAATGTTTGCTCATACATATGGAACTACTACTCAGCTAGTTGAAGCTTTTATTTGGACCTTCGGTGACAGTAATTCAATTTTACTTTCATCACTGCTCCTACTGCTGCTTTTTGCAGATATGCCCTTTCTCGATCCAGGAGTTCCCTTCTACCTTATGCGCATTAATAGAAAAACTTGGCTAAACGGGCAAGTTCTATATGTAATACTTGCAACAAGCAGTTATATAATTTTTATTCTTTTAGCCACTATAGTGCTTTGTATGAATAACTCCTTTATTAAAAATATCTGGAGTGAAACAGCTGCTATTCTCGGATATTCTGATGCTGGAAAAGCGATAGCCATCCCTGCTTTCGTAAATACCTTAGAGATGACTACTCCATACAAATGTATGATAACTATATTTCTATTGATGCTTCTATACTCGCTCCTTATGGTATTTATAATGTTATTGCTAAATATTCTTAAAGGACAATTTTACGGTGTTGCTGGCGTATTCATTTTCAGCTTGTACGGTTTTCTATTAAACCCGCAGCTTATTAAAGCATTATTTAACCTGCCTGATGAACTAATGTATAAGGCCAACGTCGCTGTTGGTTGGCTATCACCACTAAACCAAGCGACCTATCACATGCATAATTTTGGATATGATCTGCTTCCACGGTTGTGGCAAAGCTTTACAATATTTTTTGTTTTGATTGTAGTCTGCTATATCTTAACCTTATTGGCTATCAAAAAATATAATTTTAATTTCACTGGAACGGAGGAATAAATAAATGAACATAGTAATTCATATTGAAAACGTATATAAGGACTTTGGAGAGGAGCATATTCTTCATGATATATGCCATGATTTTGAAGAAGGGAAGATTCATGGTATCGTAGGAAATAATGGTAGTGGTAAAACAGTTCTTATGAAATGCATATGCGGTTTTCTGCTACCAAATAAAGGGAAAGTGTTAGTTCACGGCAAACAGGTTGGAAAGGAGGTTGACTTTCCTGAGGATTTAGGGCTAATCATAGAAACTCCAGGTTTCTTGCCAACACTGTCTGGAATAAAAAATCTAAAAATATTGGCATCACTGAGAAAAAAAATAACTGACGAAACCATAACAGATATATTAGAGTTGGTTGGATTGAATCCTAATATGAAAAAACCAGTTAGTAAATATTCTCTCGGTATGCGCCAAAGACTTGGAATAGCTCAAGCCATTATGGAAAATCCACGTTTATTAATCTTAGATGAACCCTTCAATGGCTTAGATAAGCAAGGTGTTGCAGATATGCGCTCCCTAATCTTGGACTTAAAAGCAGATGGTAAAACAATCATACTTGCTAGTCATAACTCACAAGATATAGATGTACTTTGTGATACTGTATGTGAGATGGATTCTGGAGTTTTCACTGTCATACGATGATAAGAATTACATACTTTTTGGTATTTTTATGTTCTGTTTTGTTTATTGCCATGAAATTACAGCGACAGAAAAAAATGAGCTAGTAACCAAGGCAGCCTAAAAAGCTATGTTAAATCCTTGAAATAACAAGGTTTTGCCACCTTGAAAATTTTATATTTTCTTATTAAAAAAGGACTTACTACGCTAAAGTAAGCCCTTTTATGTCTCTAATGTATTTTCAGTCTAAACTTGTACATCTCTATATATAAATTATTTCAACTCCTGAAAAACTAATGTCACCAACTAAAGTTAAAGTATTTGTTATCACCTTATCACTTTTATTTTTTTCATCAACAGCTCCAAATAATCCATTAGTTTTATCAACTACATTCCACGTTTTAGGGACATATAATTCAACTCCTGAAAAAGAAGCATTAATCCTAACTATAGCATTATCATTACGCATAACTGCATTGTCAAAATACACCTTCAGAGCTCCAAAAGAACAATTAAAATCTGCTTGCTCAAAATCATCTGAATTTATATATTTTGTAGTAGCATTAAATGAATTTCTAAATATAATATGACTTTCATCTTCTATATCAATTTTGTCAAACTTGTAGTCTTCATCACTACCCTTGATGGTATGAATCCATTTGCTATGATTATGATTATGAAAAATCATAGAAAGACCAATGCTGCCAAATAGTGCTGCAATAAGCACAGTCCATGGAGTAATACTTGTAATCCCAAGTTGTTTATCATATATTATGCAAAGAAATGCTACTGGGAATAAAACACCTGGAAAATTCATATGAAATAAACTTTTTACAATTACTACCACAAAGAAAACTGTTAATAATAAACTAAATATATTTATATCAGGAAACAATCCAAGCTTACTTATAACTAAGAAAACTCCGCCCAATATAAATGCCAAGCCCCAAAAAACCCTTTCTTTTCTCATCCTTATTTCCTCTTTTCTAATAATTTAATTTTTAATGGTTTATAGTAATACCTCGAAACATATACCTGTTTATGTGTATTTTGAAATTCAACTTTACTTGATGATGATATACTTTTTGTTATGGAGTAAATATGATTTGTATTTAGAATCGTTGATTTTGAAACTCTCATAAAATAGCCTGGTAACAATTCTTCAAGTTCATAAAGCTTATATCTTACATTGTATATATTATCAATGGTATGTGCACAAATCGAACTTTCTTCTGTTTCAAAAAATAAAATTTCTTCCAATGAAAGATAATACTCAGTATCACCTCTATAAAAAGTTATCTTTTTATTCTGCGACAAAATATCATCTAAGACAACTTGGATATTTTTAATCTCTTCACTTAGTTCACTACACCTAATAATCACTTCATCCTCTTCAATTTTATTGTCTACTTCAATCCGTATTCTCATATTTTCACTCCCCACATTTTTTATTATATTCACCCGCTTTTACATTGTAAATATCATAACAGTAAGTGGTTAGTTATTGCTTATAAGTGGTCAATTTTTACATGGTTATTGCAATTTCTTGCATATGTATTCTACAAAATTATTATATCTTTCCAAAGTACAAATTGAAAATTTCGTTATATTAAAAATAACCTTAGGCAAGTTATATTACTTCCTAAGGCTATTTTTCGCATTTATTTATGACAGGGTTCACCGTAACTTATCCTAACTTCTAATTACTCTCTACCATCTTATAAAAATTTTCTTTCATTTGACGAAAACTTATTATGGATGTACCACTTCGTAATAAAATTTATATTTTCAAATTCTCCTCTCAGAACCCAGGGGAGTTTTGAAAATAGATCTCGGATCGAAGTGGTACATCTATAGTAAGATAATTAAGCTACCCTTTGTATATTGAGATATGAACACTTTTTACAATATACTTTTCTTATATTGTAGCCACTTATCAAATTTATTTTTCTGTATCTTCACATATATTGTAGTAATAAAAGGAAACACTCTAGTAAAAATTCTTGAGATTGCAAAGTATTTTGATGGATAAATATATCTCTTTTCATTTTTTATCCCTTTAATTACACTACTTGCAACCTTATCAGCTTCTTGCATTGGCCATGGTATTGGAGCTTTATCAGCTGCATTCTTGAAAAAGTTAGTTTTTGTAGCTATAGGATAAACTAATGAAATTATCTCATTATCTCTTGCTTCATGCTCATATACTCTTCCAAAGCCATTGATAGCATACTTCGTAGAACAGTAAAGAGAATATCCCGGTAATGGCATTTCGCTTACTGCTGAGCAAGTTATTATAACTGAATACTTTTTAGCTTTATTTAGAGCTCTCATTTTCTCAACCGAATATATAGGAGAAAAAACATTTGTACTAAATATCTGCTCTATGTGGCCCCAATCAGCCTCTTCAATACTTTCACAAAATGCAAAACCAGCATTTGCTATAAAAATATCTATTCCACCCAATGTCTCTAATGCAAAATCAAATAGCTTATCTACCTCTTCTTTTTTAGATACATCACATGCAAAAGGAATTATCTTATCCTCTACCTCAGGTATTTTAGAAATATTTCTTCCAACTGCAATTATTTTCACATCATATTGTTGAAGCTGCTTTAATATTTCTTTGCCTATACCTGAGGATGCACCTGTTAGTACTATTTTCTTTTTATTTAAATCCATAAGTATTTTCTCCTCACTACTATTTATATTAAAGACTTTGTTTTAAATTATTATTTAAATTAAGCTGTTAATACAGTATGTCCTATATCAGTAAACAATTAACCTTAAGTAATTTTTCTAAATAGGATTACAACTTAATTTCGTCATACTAATTAAAGCCATCAATAAAAAGCCTTATTCTTACAACTGCTTACTAACTATAAATGTCATCTCTTTTAAATTGTGAATACCATCGTGAGAGGTGCCAGGATAATGCATAGGCATTTCCCCTGGTCTAGTTATAATGCTTACACCTAACATGGACATTTTTTCAATAAACTCCTGATTTGATCCACTATACCCCATTGTCTGCAGATATTGCTTAAGATTATTTTCAACGTATTCAAGCACCTCATTTTTATCACTATATGGGCAAACAAATATGAATCTATTAAAACACCTGTCTATGTCCTGCTTGTCAGGCATCCTATTATTTAAGATAACAGTATAATCGGCGTTATAAGACGAATGAACTTCTACATTTTGCTTTTCCTTAACTCCATATTTAAACATACAGTATTGTCTATCTTGCAACATCTTGATAGAACTCCAAGGATTTAAATATGCTTTAGGTAACATCATGGTGAGTCTTTCCATTTGATCTGCAACACATTTAGCAAATAAATTAGTATCTATTTCATTATTCACAAAAATAATTCTAGGTGATAAACAGGCTTTTTGCTCCCAACAAATAACATCCTTTGCCACACCTTCGCAAATCTCATTAATATCTTCTGCTTCATCGATAACTTCAAAACTAATTTTAGCCCCATGCATTATTAAATGTCTATTATACTTAGCACAAAGTTCTCCCATTATTCTACCTGAATACTCTCCACCCCAATGTATAACACAATCTGTCTTTTTTACTATAGTTTCATATATATCTGAGCATTCACTATTAAAATATACTATTGAAAGTCTTTCCTTGATATCTGGATCAATCATGCACAAGCTATCATAAAAGGCATGAGCAAAATATGGCTCATCAGCGGACACCTTAACCAAATTACAGTTCTTTGATAAAAGCCCCATTGAAATGCTCATAGTAACGACTACAAAAGCATTTCCTGAGATATTATGGAATATAACACCTCTTGGTTGTCTATGAACTTCCCCATAGCTTGTCTCAATCCAATCATCTAATACGTCAAGATGTTGAAGTTCTTCTTGAATTGTTTTCTCAAGATTTTCTCTCAAAAGCATATGCATAGAATTCTCAAGTTCATAAGTTATTAGTTCTTCACTTTGATTTAATATATGCACTAATAATTCTATATGCTTTTTAGAATAATCTCTATTAAGCCACAATTTTGCACATTTATCTAAGATTTCTATTGTATCCTTAACAGACATATCATGGACTTTATTTTTATTTGTATTAAGTTTATCTATTACACTAACAATCTGATCAATATCAGAAGAAACTAGTTCAAGATTAATATCATTAATATTTCTAGACACTACATTATTTCCACATGTATATTCAATTTTCATTATTTTTCACTCCTAACATTGAGAGTAGCTCCGCAGCCTTTTGCTTCCGCACCTTTTACTCTACCAACGATCCTTATTGTCATAAGTTTTTCTTTGCAATCAGGACATTCATCTATTGAAACTATTTCTCCAATATCATCTACCATTATTGATGCTCCAGCAAAGGCAGAAGTCCCATATGCATTTAACATCTGCATAAAACCTCTATCTCCAGGATTATATAGTGGCTCTAAAGTTTTAACATCCCTAATTATAACCTTTCCCCATTTTGGTATATGAAAGAGATAATCTTTATATTCTTTTGAATAATGTCCGATAATAAAAAAGGTGTTTTCTGTGAAGGAATAAGAGTCAATAAAGTTTTCTTCTGGTACTCCAAGAAAGTTTGCAACAGTTTCAACAAACTCCTGCTTTCTTATTGCTGTTCCATTGCTCATAGTTCCTTTCTTTCCATCCCAACCTCCTCCTCCAGTTTGAATTAATACATTCTTTCCAAGATTAAATGGAGGCATTGTTTCTTTTAGTGAGTTTATTGTGTTATAAAGTAAAAGTGCTGAACCTCTTATTGAAAGATGTTTATCTAACTTATTATTGCTCTCTAAAAACTTTATAAATTCTTCTACTTCTACAACTAAGTTATCTCCATCAGGCTTAATAAGAAAGATAGTATTTTCTTTGAAATCAAACATGTCTAAAATATTTCCAATATAGGACTCTGTCCTTTTTCCGTATACCACTTCACTTTTATAGTTCTTCATAGTATCAGGGTCAGGATAAAAAACACATTCCTGTTCAGTATCAGGTCTCAAGGTTCCAATTGAAAGTTTGTTAAATTCCTTTATCTGCATAATATCGCTTATAGTTCTGCCTACCATACTTGGATCACCACTTGTGCTACTTGATACTGTCCACTTATCAATTGTGTTTACTGGTACTTTAAGTAAATTAGTAAATATTTCAGCTGACTTTTTGAACACTGTAGTTGTTATGAACGGAACCTTCTCCACGTCTTTTTCAGTGTTCAAATCTATAGAAGGATTAAACCCTTGACTATCACATAATAGTTTGTATGCCGAACAACGAGTATACTGATCAACTAAATTTATTTTTAAATCTTTATAAAACTTCTCCATATTTGCGTACCCTCAAATCTTTTTATTTTACTGACCGGTCAGTATAGTTATACTCTTGTCTCTCAATTTTTTCAAAATTTATATATATCCATTAACGCTTCTATAAATGCTTTAATGAGCTGTTACTACTGTTTTTCTTCCATTTACTTACTTTTACACAAAATAGTTTTACATGTTACATATAGTATCACTTATAAGCCTTTTCTTAACTTTTCCAGGAAATTTCTTTCACAGCTGCCTTTCTGAATTCATATGAGGAAAATCTGGCAGGCTAATAAGTTAATTTTTTTACTGTATAGACATAAAAGATTTCTAACCCAATTGAAATATCTATATTTAGTTAATCTTAAAATTTTATATTTTACTTATACGGTAAAAAAACTAAAGTATAAAACAAATGCGCCATAAGTTAAAAACTTAATGACGCATTTGTTTTTGTTATATTTTAATAAGTACTCTGAATTTTTGCTAAATTATTTTTAATTCAACTTTTCATAAAGAAAAAGAAAGACCAGCGTTAGAGTCTTAGTTATTTGCAATACTGTTCACCGTAACAATTATAACGTAGACACTCAAGAAGATGAAAACTTACTGTTGTTCATACGAAATAAAATATATACTTATCTAACCTGTTGTATTCACTAATCCAAAAAAGTAGCTAAAGCGATACTCTCTAGCTACTTTTCTATATAAAACTACTAATTAATTTTATTTACTATTGTGCTTGCCATAATGCAGGTACAGCGCTTGGTTCCCAACCTACTAATGAGGTGTGAGCCTGAATACATTTATAAGTTACGCCATTGTAAGTTACAATATCTCCAACACTATATGCATGATTTGGAACCCATGCATTGTTAGTTGAAGTATCTGGTACAACAACTGTAATCTTGTTTGAAGTTACTGAACTTGCACTATCATTTAAAACCACAGTATAATCATAGTTACCCTTAGCTTTGTTAGTAACATTGTAATTAATGCTTACTTGAGCTGCCCCTGGAGTTAAAGTTCCTGTAGAAACAACTGTTGTTCCTTCATATATCTTATAACCTGTTGCAGTGTTATTCGCTGGCACTACAGCAGTTAAAGTGTAAGTTCCATTATTTACAGAACTAGCAGATAATGTTGCTGCTTGTAGGGTGTTAGTTCCTGCCTTTGGAACTGTAACTGATACTTGATTTGAAGTAACTGTTGCACTGCCATCGCTTAATTCAGCTTTGTAGGTATATGTCCCTGCTGCTTTTGAAGTAACATTATAATTAACGGTCTTATCTGGTTGTCCAGCTGTTAAACTTCCAGAAGCTACTACTGTTGTTCCTTCGTAAATTTTATATGAAGTCGCAGTATTGTAAGCTGGGACAACTGCAGATATCGTATAGTTTCCATTTGTAACTGTTGAAGCACTTACCACTGCCGCAGTAAGTTTATTTACAGGTGGAGTTAATTTATTAAAATAGTTTCTAAAATAATTTGACCAATCATAGTTTGAATATTTGTCCCAGTTTATTGACCAAGTCATTAAACCTCTTAAATTTGGATATTTGTTTTTAACGGTATAGCCTCCAACGGTTCCTCCATTGATTAAGCCATCTAAAGCCTTTTGTACTTCTGCATTTGAAACATATCCATTTCCAGCGTTATTGCAGCTTGGAACCCCTATAACCACTTGATCCTGTCTTAGTGCTGGGAAGAAATAATTAGCATCATTATTTACAGTAAAACCTGTTAAAAGCATATCAGCTAAAGAAGCATAAAACTCACCAGTTCCCATAGATTGAGCTTTGCCATTTATGTCATTAATTGAACCTGAATTGTAATATTGAACTTGAAGCCAATTTAGTTGATCTCTAAGTCCATAGATTACTGGCAAAAATGATCCTGCTCTACTATCAACATATGAATTTAATCCACCATAATAAGTATGTCCTAATTGAACAAAAAAGGTTTCTGGTGCCATTGTTAATACAAAATTGCTTCCATACTTAGTTTTTAACTGCTTTAAAGCACTTATTGTATTAACTATAACAGGAGTTGTTGGATTCTTAAAATCTTTATCTCCTTGATTTAAGTAAAGAGAATGTCCTTCAAAGTCTACATCTAATCCATCCAATCCATATTTATCAATAATAGTACTGACAGAGTTAACAAAAGTAGTAACAGAAGCACTAGTAGTTAGCTGAACCTCGCCATTTTGCCCTCCAATAGATAGCAAAACCTTCTTTCCTTTGCTTTGAAGATATTGAACGTCACTTTTAAATTCAGTGTCAGTAGCATTATAAGGAGTAAATCTTATATCTCCTGAAGTTACAGAGGTTGGCTCTCCAAATGAAAGATTGACCACATCAAAGTTTGATGAAACATCCTTTAGTTTAATATCTCCTGATCCATTATTGAAATTATGCCAGTATCCTACCAATACATGACTTGGAATACTGCTGCTTGTCACAGCAGATACATTTTTTGAATTGCTTAGTGTAAGACCAGTAACCATTACACTTGCAACAGCCATCACTGAAACTAATTTTTTAAAAAACTTGTTTTTAATCATAACTTTCCTCTCCTTTTTAATGATTTGTTGCTGAATCACTCAGTAATAAAACAACTAACTTAAACCCTTTCGCTAGAATTCATGTAAGTTTTAAATGAAGTTTCAGGACTTAAATGCCCATGTTTATTAGTTTTAGAGAATTTTTATAGATTACTTTTTCACCCCCAATATATACGATTTTTAAACTCTGAAATAAATATTTTAGTTAAACTTGTTGTACTAAGGAAATTTTTATTATGGTTACTATGAACATTAGAAAATAAGAATTATAAAATTAGAAGTATAGAAGTCTAGACATTATTCGATGTGTAATTTGGAATTTATTTAAATTTTTATATTTTATCGTAATAATAAACAGTAAAAACTCTATCTGAAGTAATTTTTAATTAAATTGAAAATTTAGCAAAGGGTATGTAGGTATAGAAATGTTGTGATTCATTTAATATATAATGCTGAGATTTTGGTGTTGTTTATTTAAAATATAATACAAGATGATTATACTATAATTATTCTATATATATTCACCTTTTCCTTCTTTCTTTGTGTTTTTTTGCATACAAAATTTTCTTTTATATATTCTAATAGTTACTTTAAATAATTTAATGCAGACCATTTTCTCCAACTTATTCAAAAGCAGAAATACGCCACCATATGAGATTAAGATATTTTATAAGGAGAGAACCAATTTTCCTATTACCTCTGTAAAATATTTGCAATCCTACATTTATATAATATATAATTTAATAAAAAGATTGTTGTAAAACAATATCAGCGTGGTGGCTATATGAAAAAAAGAATACTAATTATACTACTTTTGGTTTGCTTCCTATCTATTGTAACTAACATTTTTCAATTTAATAGAATTAGAAAATATAATACTGAGGAATGCCTTTACACTGCTACTGTTGAAAATTCTTTTAAAGAGTTTATTGCAGGTTTAGATTATTATGATGGTAAAGCAACTCCTTTATCAAATGAAAGTGCGATAAAAAACAGTGTAAGTGCTGTTGCAGGAATGAGAAATATTGCTCCTTTGTCATCATATAAAGATAATAAGCAACTCTCTTTGATGCTATTAAATCTAGATATGTTTTTTGTAATGGAATCTAGTGAATATATTAATGACAATGTAAAGACTATAAAGCCTCAATTAACTAATATATCAAAAAATTTAAATGATGAAAAAGCAATTTCCGAGTTAAATACAGTATTGGAAAAATTACTATCAAATAAATAGAACTTTAATTAATTAAATTTAAATAAGAGAACTCTTAAAGGATTTCTAACTCAAGTTTCGGTATAATAATCCTTTAGAAAAGTTCTCTTCAAAAATTCTCTATTATCAACACTGTTCTTAGATATAGCTTAAAAAATATATGAAACTTTAGGTTATTTAAAATCACTAATATTATCCTGATAATGAGTATTCCAAATAATAACCCAACATTTCTCAATTCCTTCTCTCTTCATTGCTTCCAGTCTATGATTCCCATCGTTTACTTTAAGGTCTTTTCCTTCATGCTGTGCTATCAAAGGCGGCATCTCCCAGTGATCGCGTATAAGTTGCCTAAATTTATTTATTTCAACCTCCCATTCTTCTGGCGCATTAAAATACTCCATATTTGCCTCTGGTCCGCAGCATCTTCTTAGTTTATCAATACTTATAAGAAAAGGACCTGTCCAATATCTCTTCTCAAGCTTTAGTCCTTCTGAAAAAGGAACATTACCTCCTACAGAATTTAAAAATAAATGCACCCATTCTTCTATCCTACCTTGCTTTGAAAACTCTATGGCTTCATGGACAGTGAATATCATATCCTTCATATTAATCCTCCTTTAAAATCATTTAATTGCAACATCATATTTATTTAAAATCATTAAAATATTATTTAGAATGGACTTATATGCATCCATTCTTCCAAACTTTGCCCAAAACCTCATTCCATCAAGGCTGCTACAAATGGCAGCACATAGAAATCTTTCAATAAAATCAGATGTATCAAAGTTATTTTTTTTATAGACAGTATGAAACTTTTCTAAAAGATTATAATTGGGAAATTCTAAGATAATAGTTGCAATATCAAAAATGTAATCGCAATAACTTACTTTTCCCCAGTCAATTATTCCTACAATTTCTGAATTATTAATAATGATGTTATTATAATGAAAGTCTGAATGTGTTAAATATTTTCGTCCTTCACAGTATTTTGCTAGTTCCATCATTTTTTCATATAATGCATTAAAAGTACTATAATCTAGAAAGCTTTTCTCAAAAAGCTCATACCACCCTTTCCAAAATCCCTCCTGATCTTTAGAAAAGAAGCTTTGCAAAAATTCAATGAAGGTATTAAAAGTGCCACTCATGTTATAATCCAACCATCCATATCCCTCACAGGGTGTTGTGTCTATTGAGTGAAGTTTGATAAGTGACTCCATAACACTTGGCATGGCATATTTTAATTCTTTTTCATTTAATTTATGAATCGGCTTTCCTTCCACCTTTTCTGAAATTGCATAGTAAAGGTTATTGTATATGCCACTATGCAGAAACTTAGGCAAAGGAAATTTTTCAACTTTCAAAGCTTCCTGAATATATTTTTCAACTTTAAATTCCATATCATTATGTGAAAAACGAATTACAGACCACTTATCTTTGTATTGAAAAAAATAAACCTTCTTTATCTTGCCTGTAGGTGCTTCTTCTATCTTCTCAATTTGTTCTTCAAAAAGCCCTTCTAGAAGTTTTATCACCTCATCACTGTTCACTTGTGGTTTCATTGGCACATCTGCCATTCTTCCCACCCCCTATAAACTTTCTAATATATACCTAATTTTACTTGAGGTTTAGATGATTTTATAGGTATGTTTTATATATAATTATTTAATACATAAAAGCTGTTCAAGGAATTTTGCTTTTCCCGAACAGCTTTCTATCACTTTTTATATACAATTTTTTTAATGGTTTCAATAGCAAGACAATACTCTTCTGCCAATTGATCAATTTTAAGTCCTTTTAAGAACTTCTCTTTAATTTCACAATTTCTTTGTCTTATTTCTTCCTTTACACCAGATACTTCTCCCCATTCTTTACGCATATTTTCTACCTGTGGAATGTAAATCAAGCTACCACTAATATATTTTTGTATCTCAGCTATTAATTCCTGTGGAAGCACCTCTATACCATTTTTATAATCCATTCTAATCCGCTCCTTAAAATTAAAATATTAATCTAAGGATGCAATATCTGCATATAACTTAATTCTCTTCTTATTAGAATGAACATGGTGATTATATTATTCCATAAAAACATCACCCTGCGTTATCTTACAGACATTGCATGGAATGATGGTTTTGCTGTGGTAATTAAGAATAAGTTTCTCATCTATAAATCTCCTCCCTAATCCCATTAATATATAAAATCTACCCTGCAATCTCAGCAGAACTAAACTCTCCATTAATATTTCCACTGACTATAATACAATGCCCCCAAAACATGTCTCCATCAAAGTAAAATATCTCAAATTCACCATCAGGATGCACACATATGCTATCTAGTCCCATACATTCAGCAAACAATTCTCTTGTAATCTCATCTATTTCAGCTTCGTCATCATCCTTGAGCCAGTCATTTGCAAGTTCTAATAATTCGTCAGCCGCATAATTTTTAATTCTTTGGCTCCACTGGTCTTGATTCTTGAAAAGCTCCTGAGCAGTCTGCACTGAAGACTTCATATTTTCTTCTTCATCAAAATCAAAACTCAAATTGCCTTCTTCACCTGCCCAAGATACATTTTTTTCAAAACTATTAAACCTCTTATCAAGTTCGAACTGTCCAAGTGCCTCATCTTCGTAAAATACTGGTTTCATCGCTTCAGTCAATAGATCTTGAAGCTCATCATCTTTGTATTTTGAATCAAGCACCTTAATAAGCATCATTGAATAGTCTCTTTTCATCCGAACTTGTAACCGAACAAGCATATTTCCTTTTAATATATCATGCCACTTTTTCAGTTCATCATCATCTGCTAACCACATAAGCCTTGTAACTATTTTCACTACATCCTCATTAGAATTTAACTTCTTCCATGCAATCAAATTAATCGATGCTCCCCATAATTCTTCTTTTGGCGCTTTACCCGCACCTACACCAGAAGCCCCTGTAACCGCTGCTATTTCAAATACTTCATCTTCAAATCTGCTCTCAAAACTATTTATTTCGCTTGATCTACTCATTTTCCCTCCAATTATACCCAATCTAATAACAAAACTTTTATGCTCTGATTCTCTCACTATAAATCACAAAAGTTTTAAATCTTTATTTCAAGCTTAACTTACTCATACTATTGTACCATTAAAATACAATTATTGTACATTTATCCTTCATCAATCTACAGTCTATATAACCCACCACTCCAACACTAAATATAAACGTCAAAACTAGGTTGAAGCACTAAACCATCTATACAATATCAGTATCTCTCATCTCAATTTCAGTTCCCTCTGGAGCCTTTATTTTAAATAAACTTTCTCCAAGCACTTTATAAACCACTTGACCTTTTTTTAGTTTAAATTTGTTATACCCCAAGGACTTAATTCTCTCATATTCTTGTTCTACGTTATCTACTAAAAATGCCATATGAACTGGTCCAGCATTTAAAGAGCTCCACTCATTAAATTTATCACCTTCTTTAGGTGTTTGGAGTTCTATCATAAACTCTCCAAGGTTTATCCATGTGTTAAAAGCTCTTCCGTGAAAATTTGGAGTTTCATTAACTATTTGAAATCCTAATATTCTTGTGTAAAAATCTAATGATTCCTCGTAATTCTCTGTTTGAATACATATATGGTGTATCATTTTTATGCTCATAGGTGTCTTCCTCCTAAAATGTTTAGTGAAGATTCATTATATTATCTTCCAATTATTTTATCAATTCATTTTTAATTCATAAAATATTACTTATGCTTATGGATTCTAGCTTTTAGAAATCACATTCAAAGCTTCTTCAAAACGTTTAGTTTTAATATTATATAAAAATTGATTCATGTGTACTATGGCATACTTAAGTTTGCTTTCATCGTTGGATAAATCAATTTCTCCTTGCCACATACGTTTATGTAAATCTTCAAAGCTTACATGTTCACCTTCTATATTAATAGGTATGGTTCTAGATGCGTGTAGCATGAAAATTGACATGTAAAATATGTGAAGTAATTGTTGCATAAGAAAAAATCGTGCCCTAATATACTCGTTTGGAGCTTTACCAAAATAATTTTCAAGATACTCAAGCTCATCCTTATCGTTATTAACAACGAAATTTCCTATTACAGCCAAATCTAAATAACGATCATTTAAAAAAGCAGCTTCCCAGTCAACAAACCAAGCTTTTTCGCCATCAAATATATAATTTTCTGGTTTTAAATCGTTATGACATGATACTAAGTCTTCGGAATGACAAGGATATATCTCTTTAATATAGGCATAATTCTTCATTATTTCTTCACTCAAATTATCAGGAAGAAACTTCGCCCCAAAAAATCTTTGCACAATCCCATCCATTGCATCAAAATAGTTAAATTCCTTATGAAATGGAGGCAGCTTATGGAGTTTATCAAGAAGTTTAGGCATTATTTCTTTTGCCTTTTTTATTGGAAAAGGCTTAGCTTCTATAAAATCTGTTATTGAAATTTTATCTTCAGAATTTAAATACCATACATGAGGAGCAATACCTGCATCCGACCCAGCTTTCATATACTCGTAATAAGTTTCTGGTGTGCTCAATTCATCAGTACGTGCAAGCTTCATTAAATAAGGTTTATTTTTTACAACAATCCGAAAGGTTAGTGCATTTGAAAGACCTATAGTTATTTCTTTGATATCATCATAACTATCTACTCCAAAAGCTGTTTTTAAAGCCTTTTTTACAATGTTTTGCTTGTTATCTGGAATCATAATTGCCTCCTAAATATTTTTTTCAGTGTATAGCTTTTATCTAAATACTAATGTAAAACTCATACCTTCTTTTTCGCATTCTGCAAAAACTTCTCCATCCATCTTTTTCATTATACTCTTGCATATGTATAGCCCCAAGCCATTTCCTTGCTTTCCTTCAGAATTACTAGCCCTATAAAAGCTATCAAAAATATGATTAAATTCGTTTTGGCTTATTATCTCTCCTGTATTAAAGATATTAATAAGTTGACAGTAATCTTCTTCGCAAAAAGATATTTTTATCTCCTTACCATCACCATACTTAAATGCATTTTCTAATATATTGCCTACCACTTCAAAGGCTCTATCCAAATCCCCCTTAACTAATTTATTATTATAGTTTCCAACAGTAAAGTCTATCATTTTTAAATTACACTTTTCTTTATAAGTTAATACTACCTTCTCTATTAAATCTTTCAAATAAAATTCACCATCTACAACTTCAATCTCAAGTATCTCTTCACTAGATGTCTTTATTATATATCTTACAAAGCTTTCTATTTCTAAAGATTTTTCTTCTATTTGCTTTGCTGCGAGCATCTTCTTTTCATTAGTATCGTAAACTTCTTCTACTATTGCCTTAGCATAAAGCTTTATGGTGTTTAGAGGAGTTTGTATATCATGAGAAATTGAAATCAATAAGAGTTTCTTTTCTTTTTGGAGCTTAAACTCTTTTATCTTATGATAATCTAAGTTTTCTCTAAGCAGATTAACCCCCCAAAGAAACTTACCAAAATATCTATCTTTACTTTCTTTCATATCTCCTTTAAAGTTTCCCTTTGATAACTCATAAGGCATTTCACTTAAAGTATTAAATGGCTTGAGAATTGAATTTCTTATATATAAAAGAATTGACACTATACTTACAGCAAACATAAATAATATAAGTTCTACTTTTAATAAAAAGCTATTGTCACCTTTGCTATTTATATAATTAAATCTCAAATAACCTAGCAATTTGTCTCCATCATACCAAGGCTTTATTTCATATTCCACTCCATTATTGCTTTTATAAAATTTATCAAGCTCTTCATTCCTTGTACTTAAAGACTGAGGTAAGAAGGTTACATTTTTTATAAATTCACAAGAACTTAAATCAGGCTCGGTAAAGGGGCTACCTTTTACCAAGCCTAAATATATTCTGTTTATCTCTACTTTATATTCACTGCTTTCTTTCCTATTAATACTTTGAAATAGTACAGGTAACCCCAGTGATATTAATAAATATACTGCAAGAAAAACAACTATTAGTCTATCAAATTTCTTCATACTTGTATCCTACTCCCCAAATTGTCACAATCCTTTTTGGTTTCTTAGGGTCTTGTTCTATTTTATCTCTAAGCATCTTTATGTGAACTGTTAAAGTTTGGTTTTCACTAAAGCTTTCTGCTCCCCATATTTTATTAAAAAGATATTCCTTATTTAAAGTTTTCCTTGGATTCTCAACCAGTAGTAATAATAATTCAAACTCCTTAGAAGTCATATTTATTAGCTTTCCATCAAGATAAACCTCAGTAGCATTTTTATTTATTGAAATAGCACCTGAATTTATAATGGTCCGTTCCATTTTTAGTTCATAGTTTCTTTTCATTAACGCTGAAATCTTTGCACTTAAAATATCAACATCCACTGGCTTTTCTATATAATCATCTGCCCCAAGGGTAAAACCATTTATCTTATCAGTTTTATCAACCTTTGCACTCATTATTATAATTGGGACATTATGATTTTTTCTAACTTCTGAGCAAACTGTAAACCCATCTATGCCAGGCAACATTATATCTAAAAGCACTATTTTCGCAACATCCTTCTGTAAAAACTCCAATGCCTTTTCTCCGCTATCCACATTAGTAATGCTGAAGCCATCTTTTTTTAAGAAAGCACAGATTAAATCTGCAAGCTCTAAATTATCTTCTACCAGTAGCAAATCTACCATATTACCATCCCATCTCCATTAGCCAGTCATTGACCTTTCTTTCTCTATCTTTTAATTTATTTTCTTCAAAAAATTTCTCTAACTTAATTTCACCTTTTATTGCACCATCTTCTATATACATTATCCTGTCACACTTAGCTGCAACCTTCATATCATGGGTAACAAGCATAATGGTCGTACCATCTTCATTAATTTTATTGAGTTCTCTCATAACTTCCCTTGAATTTTGCTGATTTAAAGCTCCTGTAGGCTCATCTGCAAAAATCATCTTCGGTGAGTTGATTAAGCTTCTGCAAATACAAGCTCTTTGAAGCTGTCCACCAGAAACTTGATTAGTATCATTTTCTGCAATCTCACTTATTCCAAGCTTATTCATGAGCTCTCTTGCTCTGTTATTGATTTCTTTTTTGCTTTTTCCATTCTTTGACTGATATGCTGGTAATATAATATTATCATATATAGAGAGATTTTTTAACATATGCATTTGTTGAAAAATAAATCCCATTTCATTCAGTCGTAAATCACTAATTTCATTTGCACTAAAAGTACTTATTTCTTTTCCGAAATAATCCACCTTTCCTGCAGTTAAATTATCCATACCGCTGACTACATAAAGAAGAGTTGATTTACCAGAACCACTTGGTCCCATAATAGCAACCATTTCACCTTCATTAATTTCAAAATTTATATTCCTTAAAACATTATTCTGTATTTTATTTATAATATAAGTTTTACATAAATCTCTAACCTTTAATAAACTCATCTCAATCCCTACCTTATTCCATATTATTTATTTCTTTCAGATCAACTTTTTTAACAGCTCCAGCGCTTAAATAAGCAATAACTGTAGTAACCACCAAAAGCATAATCGGATATAATACATACACTTCTAACGGATTTACCTTTAATATAATGTTATGAACACCAAGTACCGCAAACACCTGACCTATTGTTAAAGGCCCGAGAAAGTTTGACAGTATAATACCTAAAGCAATTGCAACAATTAGCACTATGCTTATTCTAGCTGTCTGCCAAAATCTAATGGAACTATTTCTAAATCCAATACTCTTAAGCATTGCTATCTCGCCTTTTTCTTTAGTTATGAATGTTTTCATCATTAAAATTGTAATTAAAGCATTTATACATACAACTATTAATGCTATTAAATTTTTCATTGTATCAAGCTGAGCCATAGATCCTCCTACATATTTTGAAACATATTCTTGAGAATTTTGGATGATGTAGCTTGGATATTTATTTTTCAATTTCTCAATTAATAATTCTGGCTTTTCCTTTCCTATGAAATCTCCTTGAAAAGGACTTACTCCAGCTAAATACTTGAAATCTATATCTATTTTAGGGTTTAGTTTTACTGACTCACCCATGTTATTCATACTTTCATAAAATCCGGTAACAATTAATTCTTTTTTATCCTTACCTATTTGAGCATAAATTGTATCCCCGATTGAAACCTTAAGTTTTTTAGCCACAGTTTCAGTTACTGCCACTTCGTTTATTAATTCTGGCATCTTACCTTTTAATAGATTAACATTATTTTCATCATTTTTTATAGTTTGAAAGGCCATTAATGAGATAGCATCATCTTTATCTTCAGCGTAAAATTTAAATCTATAAATTACCCCTCCATAAAGTTTCATGTCTATCCCGTTATCTCTAAAGGATGCTGTAAGGCTCTCCATATCTTTTAAATACTCTTCTTTGCTTGCTCCCATAGTATACTTATCCATTTTATCAGTTTGAATAAATACATCACTGTGATTCCACCCAAATAGCTTAACAATATTGTCATCTTTAAAAGTATTTATTGTGTTTAAAGGGATAATGATCAAAACTGTTCCTATGCAGAAGGTTAAAATCAAAACTATAAATTTCTTAAGATTACATAGAATATCGTTTAAAGCAATAAACATAGCAACTTTGACTTTTTTGAAATTCTTAAGTTTTAGTCTTGATTTACCCTTAAAGCTTTCACCATTACTTCCATTTCTGATTGCATCTATTGCTGAAAACTTGTTCAGCCTTCTTGTACATGAGTAACAGAATAAAATAACTATAAAAACTATAAATATTGAACAACCAATGTTAACAAATATATTTCCCAATGAAGATTCCATTAAAATGTTTCCTTTAAATTGATTTAGAAATATATTTCCAAAGGGGAAACTTACTGCAAAACCAATTACTACCCCAATTATTGTTATTGCAAAATACTTTATTAGATAAATTTTCTTTATATCGAAGCTTCTAAGACCTATGGCCTTCATAACTCCTATCTCTTTTAAATCATCCTGCAAGGTAAAAATTATTGTAAACCTTAAAATCAAAAATGCTATTAAAATAAGACAAAGACTTACTATAATTAAAACTCCAGAAGGTATCATATCCAAAATAAAGGTATTATTTAGTAGCGCTTTATCAAAGCTAATTATCGTATTACAATCTATATTTTTAAACTCTTTTTCTAGGGCATTTGTATCCTTTGAAATAATGTAATAGTTATCTATAGCACCAGCTTCTTTATAGCCTTTGAAAGCCTCATAATCCTCATTACTTATGAGAATCCTCTTCATATCAACCATGCTTGATCCAAAGATAGCATCTTTTATAAAGGTCTTTACTAAAAATTCTTTTTTTATATCACCTAGGGTAATAATAACCTTATCCCCAATTTTCAAATTATTTTTTCTCTTATCATCCAATGAAAAAGCAATTTCTCCAGCTTTTAAATTAATTTCATCTCCACTATCATCAAGTAGTTTTCCATACTTGTGTGGCTGTGCTTGAAATAGAATTTGTCCATAAGGATCAAACGCCTTAAGAGTGTCCCCTGTTTTTATCTTAATATTATCTTTAGAAAGTATAGTGCTTTTATCAATATCATACGACTCTATATACTTAGAAGAATTAAGCCATTTATATAATTCTTCATTTTCTCCCTTATCATAAGTAGAAATAATATAATCAGGAGTTTTAGCTTTATTCATGAAATAATCAACTGACCTTGATACCGCTATTAGATTATTTACACTGCTAGCTAAAAATGTTGTTGCCATTATGATAAATAATAAAAGAATAATATTCATTGATCGCTTTCGTTTGAAATCCTTTTTTAATATTCTAAAAAACATTTTTATTCCCTCCGCAAACCATTTGTACTGACTTACACCTCATTCTAATTCTTCTCTGTGAACTCAAGAAGTTTCAGGTACATCAATAACTATGAATCTATTATAAATTACCAATTATTAAATAATCCTTAAATAATCCTTAAATAATAGATAAAAAAAGATTACTGAAGTTACCTTCTTCAGTAATCTTTTTTGCGCATCTACCTTTCCGAATGCATATGAGGAAAATTTGGCAGGCGAATAAGTTTTATTTTTTATAGTTAACTTTAATATTTCATTTTCATTTTTACATATGATACAGCACAACTTAAGCATGTGATAGCGTTGGAAACATTAGTTTTTTGCTTTCAATGATATCTAAATCTTTCCCAAAAATAAATAATGTACAATCATCTTCGTGATATTCATTAATGGTATATCCAATTATATTATATGGCGTAAATCCAAGTGTCACCTTTTTAATACCACTGCCAAAAGAACTGATTACTGTTTCTAGATTCACTTTATGATTTGCTATTATTTGATTAATAAGAAGATTATCTCCTTTTACATCTGCGATAATATAAGCCTCTTGTTCAGCTAAAAAATATACCGAGCTGCTCCATCTTGTCCAAAATGCAATCAATCCTGGATTGTCCATAGTGAACCTATCGTTATTTACACTATTCCTTACAGTGTTGAAGAAGTCTTTCCATTTAATCTCGTCAGACATGTTAACCTGTTGTATTTTCTTTATATTATTTATTGAATAAACATCTTTGCTATATTGATATTGTTTACTACTTGTAAATCCAAACTTAGGGTAAAAATTTATAACGCTATCATTTCCAAATAAATATATCCCATCTGAATTTTCTTTATATTCATCAATAATCATCTGTATAAGATAACGACTCAACCCTTGACCGCGATAATCCTTATCTGTCATAACTGTACCAATTTGAATATAATGTTTCTCTATACCATCCAGATCGAAATCCATCAAATTAACAGACACATTAGCTATAACCTTATCACCATCTACCAAAGAATGTGGGATAAATTTATCTCCCCAAAAACCATTTGAATACCAGTTTTCAAAATTAAAGCCAAAAGTCTTTTCAGTTAATTCATTAAGACTTTTACGCATTTTATCATTATCTTTATAAGCTTTAATAAAAGTATATTTCAATTGTCATCTCCTTCTAAAAATCATTCTTAATACCCTTCAATAATAATAAACCTTAGTTACTTAATTATTACCCAATATTTCCTTGGCCTCTTCATATTAGTACTTTGCTTTTTATTACAGCAACCACAAGTTTAATTCACAAATAAAAATGCGCCATTAAGTTTCTAACCAATGTCACATTTACTTACTTGTTTTCTCTTTTTATTTTCAAAACATTTTTTTGTATAATATATACAATTATAGCATATCGAGCTGGTAAATATGTGACAAATTGTATTTAATATTTAGGATACTACCCAATAGATTTTTATTAAAAATAAATAAGGGAAGATATTATCCTCCCCCTTATCAATGGTGCAAACTTATTTAATATGTAACCATATAATTAAAATTTTTCAATTTTGATTATATTATAAAACTACTTTCCCCACATTACCATATCCTATAGTAACTTCGGCTTCTTTAAAATGTATTTCGTAAACTTCCATCATTGGACCTGCATTTTCAACAGTAGCTACGAAATTTGGATATTTTTTAACAATTCCATCTTTTATATCATGTACTGTTAGATTACTTTTTTTAATTATAGCATTTTTAACTCTCACTATCCCAACAGTTCCATCAGGAATTGTTGTAAATGCTCCCCTATTATTTTGTGAAATTTCTACTGTTTTTTGTGATTGCTTAAATGTTGGAAAATAAACAACACCGTTATTTTGAGCATCATGATAAAAAGTTATAATCCTTACGTTTGGACCATTATCCGCTGAAGTTGCCAACGCTAGTGTAGCTGTATTTTCCATTACCTTTTCAAACTCTTTTAAAAATTCCATTTTCATTCTCCTCTGTAAATTTATTTAACTACTTATGTGTATTGATCAATATAGTTTTATTATATATCCATAACCTTGACAGCTATATGTCATGGTTATATGTTATAATAAAAATAAAAATGCAGGTGATACAATTGAAAATTGATAGACTAATATCCATTATTATGCTGCTGCTTGAACGAAAACAAATCAGTGCTACCAAACTTGCGGAAATGTTTGAAGTTACACCTAGAACAATATATAGAGATGTAGAAACAATAAGCTTGTCCGGTATTCCAATTGTTGCTTATCCAGGTGTCAATGGTGGTATTAGCATTATGGAGGAGTATAAGATTGAAAAAAAACTTTTTACTATTTCTGATATCACTTCTCTATTAATTGGACTTGGAAGCATACATTCAACCATGACCAGTGAAGAAGTTCTTAATACTATGGCTAAAGTTAAAGGTATGGTTCCAGCTGATCATATTAAAAATATTGAATTAAAATCAAAACAAATTACCGTTGATCACACTCCTTGGATCGGAAATAGAAATCTTAATATAAATCTTGAGGAAATTAAGATTGCTCTATCTGAAAATAAATTAATATCTTTTAAATATTATGCTCAAAATGGAATAAAGAGTCAAAGAAAGATTGAGCCCTATAGATTAGTACTAAAAAATTCAAGCTGGTATTTACAGGGCTATTGCACTACAAGAGATGATTTTCGTGTCTTTAAACTATCCCGTATTTCATCACTGGAACTTCTAGAAGAAACATTTATTTCTAGAGAATTTAATTATAAAACTCTAGAGGTATCAACTGATATAGAGAAAAAGAAGGTTCCAATTAAGCTTCTCATTGATGAATCACTTCTAGACACGATGATAGAATTTTGCGGAATGGAGAATATTGAACCTTTCGGAAATAATAAATTTATAGCTTCTTTTCCATTTATAGAAGATGATTTTTCGTATAGTATGATACTTCGTTTAGGCGATAAATGCGAATGCTTAGAACCTGAGAATATTCGATTAGAGATTATAAAGCGGGTTGAGAATTTATTAAAGGTTTATAAAAAAGAAGAGTAATCCAATACTCTTCTTTTTTATTTTCTGTATTTCTTATCTATTTTTCATATAAAAATTTATACACTCTTTTTTAATACTGGTACATAAATATCCATTACAGCGCCTATAGTTGGATGGCATCTTTCATCATAATATTCAAAGTCTAATTTTGTTTCATCAAATGCATATCCACTTTCTTGAAACCACTCTTCAAATATATATTTCCATGTTTGTTTAATCATATTTGCAAACTCATTATCTTCAGCTTCAGTACCTGTATTAGCTGGAGGAGTTGTAAATACAGCATAAGTTGCTTCTGGAACCTCTACTGTAATCATATCATCAGTAACGTCGTTAAAATCATCGACTATAACTCCAAGCATATAAGTTGCTTCTCCGTTATCTTTGCTTGATGGAATACATAATCCCACTTCTCCGTGTTTTGGTGGATTTAAAATTTTATACATTTTGCTTTCTAAATTTTCACCGTCATAATTAATCCAAAAAGAAGCTACATCTTTTGTATAGTTACCATTAGTTATATTTGTTTTAATCCCGTAGCCTGCAACCTTAAATGCAGATTTTTCAATAATAATTGGATTCATATAATACCCTCCAAACTTTAGTATCGATTTCTTTCCTAAATAGCTGTCCATACGCTTTAAATACTGGGTAGGACTAAACCCAAATTCTTTTTTGAAAGCTTTAGAAAAACCATTATGAGTTTGAAACCCATATTCTAAAGCTATATCTATTATTTTGTTACCATTAAACAAATCTTTTGCTGCCAAGGAAAGCCTTCTTCTTTTTACATACTCCATTAAGGTCATACCTTTATTAATATTAAACACTCTTGAAAAATGAAATGTAGAATAACCACACTCATTAGCTATTATTTCTGGTGATAATTCATTTTTAATATTTTTCTCAATGAACTCAATACATAGTGCCATTGCATCTTTATAATTCAAATTCTCACCGACCCTCTCCCCACGTGGTAATTATAGTATAACATCGCTAATATAATAAAACTGTTCCTAATTTGCTAAAAATACACTATAAAAAAAGTGCCGTAAAACCTAGGTTTTACGGCACTTTTTAAACTATAATTAAAGATTTCTGACTGCTAATAACACGAAGTTCAATATAAACAATCCAGTGAATAGATATATAACTGGATGTATTCCCTTTGTTTCCTTCTTAACAATAGCAATTATAACGTAGCTTATAAATCCAAATGCAATACCAGTTGTGATGCTATATGCAAATGGCATAAGTGCAATTGTAAGGAATGCAACTGCTGCTACACTTAAGTCTTTCCAGTCAATTTCTCCGATAGAAGACATCATTAGGATACCAACAACTACAAGCGCAGGAGCTGTAGCAACTGAAGGTATAATTCCGATTACTGGAGCAAAAATCAAGCATACTAAGAACATAATTGAAGTTACAACAGATGATAAACCTGTTCTACCACCAGCAGCAATACCAGCAGAGCTTTCAACATATGTAGTAGTATTTGATGTTCCGAAAAATGCTCCAACAATAGTGGCACTTAAGTCAGCGAATAAAGCTTTATCTAAACGTGACTTAACGCCCTTTCCTTCAAGCATAAGCTTTTCGTCTTCAGCATCAAATATACCTGCACGACGACCAGTACCGATAAATGTTCCAAGTGCATCAAAAATATCTGTAAGGATAAATGCTATCATAGCAGTGATTGCAAGCAATAACTTACCACCATCAGCAAAAAGTCCAGCGAAGTCCATTTTGAAAGCTGTGTATTTAACTGCCCCTATAGAAGTTCCTATACCGCTAAGTGATATATTTGCTGAAGAGAAAAATTCTTGTGCGTTCTTTGCATGGAAACCGAAAACGCCAGGATTAACTCCACATGCAATTTCAATGAAAGTTAGAGCAGTTACTGTAGTAATACCTATTAAGATAGCTGCTTTAACTCTTAAAATCATAAGTACAAGTATTAAAATAATTCCTAGTAATGCTAATTGCACAGAAGGACTTGAGAAGTTAACAAGTGCTGGAACTGCAGCTGAATTTGTTATAACTGTTGCATCAGCAGGAGTTTTTCCTAAGAACAGGTATGTCCCAGGATCAGCAGTGAATTTTAAAAGACCGCTATCTTTTATACCTATATATGCTATAAATAGACCAATACCACCGCCTATTGCCTTTTGTAAAACTGATGGTAAAGAACGTATAATTATCTTACGAAGTCCTGTAACTGTTATAATTATGTTTACAACACCACAGATAAATACCATTGCTAAAGCTTGTTGCCATGTAAAGCCCATAGTTCCACATACTGTGAATGTGAAAAATGCATTTAATCCCATACCAGGAGCTAATGCATAAGGCACGTTAGCAAAAAGACCCATAACAAGTGTACCAACCACTGCAGATATAATTGTTGCAACAAATATACCTTGTGGATTAAATGGGTTGTCCGCAGTTCCTGCTAATTGCAAAATACTCGGATTTACGAAAATGATGTACGCCATAGTAAAGAATGTTGTAAGACCAGCTATGATTTCAGTACGTACATTTGTACCATATTGTTTAAGCTTGAAAAATTTTTCCATCTCTTTAACTCCTAAAAATTATTTTTTGTAAGAAAATCTAATGTTTAAATAATTCGATAATATCACTTTCATTGTTATCTTTACCAACTACATCTTTTCTAAACGTATTTTAGAAAATTCTAATAGCTGATTCATCTTTCTTTTTTACTCTAATTGGCAAAAATTATTAAAGCTAATATAATTCCAAAACTATCCAAAGATTAATTTTATTAATGGTTAAATAGAGTAAAAAAAATAGATTGAAACAATGTTTCAACCTATCGAAAATACTTAATTACGAGTTATGCACTAAAAAATTCCAAACTCTTCATCAACTTTTCGATAGTCGGGTAATTAACGGTCACCCGGTAGAAACTGCCAACCCATATATGTCGGCGATATATCGAAGCTATTTAATTTTGCGAAAATGATTTCCTATTAGATTATAGTGTAATTTGTCGAATTTTACAAGAGGTAATAATATTTTTTCAAATAATTACTTCACTAATTCTGATTAATTACAGTTTTCACTACTATGATATTTTTCAAAGTTAGTATATATTCATTAAAGCATGCTAATTATAATTTATTAATAGTTTAGGCTGCAAGACATAACTTTTTTAGCTTACAGTCACTGATATTATATTAGCCTCTCAGTTTCTTACCTTCTGAAAGCAAGGCAACTGACTTATTGATACGATCTAGTCTAGTTTCTTCGCGTTTTGCTGAAGTTATCCAAGTTACGTATTCCTTCTTTCCTGTATATGAAAGAGATTTGAAGGTAGCTACAGCAGCTTCACTACCATTAATTGCTGCCAGAAAATCTTCAGGGATCTCAACTACACGTTCTTCTTCATCTTTTTCTACAGTAACAAATATTTCATCACCAAAGCTTTTGCCAATTTTATTTCTAATTTCTTTTGTTAATCCAAGCATATAGCAGCCACCCATATTTACAATAGAACCTCTATACTCTACGCCATCAAAGGTTGCCTTAACTTTAACGCGCTTTGAACCAAACACTTCTTGAACATCAAATGGTGGTTCAACAAAACCTGCATCTTTATTTTCAACTTGGGTTATAATCGCTTTAAATTCCTGCTTCAATGAATTCACTCCTTTTTCAGTTGTTTAAGTGTGTTTATTTATTTTTATTAATTATATCAAAAAATCAAGCAATGGTGTAAGCTTACCTGAGTAGTATACATTTAAAACATGAAGCGCTCTTGTACAAGCTGTGTAAAGTAAAAGTCTTTCCTCTTCACTTTGGTATTTATCATTTCCTACATTATATATAAGTGCCACATCAAATTCTAATCCCTTAGCCAGATATGCCGGAATCACCAAAATACCACTTTCATATTCATCATCATCCTTCATTATAGCTTTTACTGTAACCTTATCTTTTAAAAAGTTAAATACCTCTTGAGCTTCTTTCTTAGTTCTCGTTATTATCCCAATTGATTTGTGTCCTTTTTCTTTATATATTTTTATATCACTTAGAAGTCTTTCATTTATTGATTGCTCATCAGAAAAACCAAGTACTAGAGGTTCCTCTCCACTTCTTTCAACACATCCATCAGTAACTTCTTTATTTAATAGTCTTCTTGAGAACCTTGTAATTTCCATGGTAGATCTATAACTTTTATTTAAATTTATTATACAAGTATTATCTTCAGGGAATATCTTCGCTATATTTTTGTAATCCCCTACGTTCATAAATGGGTTTATTGATTGATTTAGATCACCTAATATGGTCATATCTGCATGACTAAACAGTTGATTTAATATTTCATACTGCAAAGGAGTATAGTCCTGTGCTTCGTCTATAATCACATATTTAATTGATGAAGTCTTAGGAAGATCTCCCAAAGCCCCTTTTAGATATAATAGAGGTGATTGATCCTCATAATTTAATACTCTACCTCTTAAATTCTCTAAAGTATATCTTTTAATCTCGTAGATCATTTGCTCATTGTATTCAGAATTTGAATTTTTAGCAAAAGCCTCTAAATTCTCAAAAAGCTTTTTATAAATATCCAATAAATTAAATTCTGTCATCCTATTGATTGAATTGTATAATCCCCTCATTTCTGCTCTTACAAAAGCTTTACTTTTCTCAGTAATTTCATTTTTGTCTATATATGAACCCGTCTCCTTTAGTTCATGAGCTACTTCTTCTATCCAAAGTTTTTCATAAGGCTCTATGAGGAAAAGAATTCTCTCTCTTATCTTTTGAAACCTTCTTTTTAACGGTAGATCAGAATAATCATTAAAAAATAATTTTTTTATTTCCTCAGACGATATTATTAATTTTCCCTTTAAACTAATATTGCTAAAATTCCTATCAAGGCTTTCAATATAAACAACATATCGCTTTAGTATATCTATAAACTCCATGGAAGCCTTATATTTAATATTATTTATTCTTTCTCCATAACAAGGTTCATTCTTTGAAGCCAAAATATATTCCATCATATCACAGTAGTTTTCCTTTTTTAGTCCACCACCTAAAGCATTATGCATATATTCCTTAAAGGTTGTTTGGTTCATGTTGTCTTCCCCAAGCTCAGGCAAAACATTTGAAATATAATCATTAAAAATTTCATTTGGTGAAAATATTACTATATTTTGAGGTGTTATTTTATCCCTATGTTTATATAAAAGGTAAGCAATTCTATGGAGAGCAACCGAAGTCTTTCCACTTCCAGCAGGACCTTGAACAATTAAATTTTTATATTGTTCATTACGAATCACTTTATTCTGCTCTCTTTGAATAGTTGTTATTATTGTCTTCATCTTATTATCAGTGTTTTTGCTTAATATATCTTGAAGTATTTCATCATCAATCTTAAGATTGCTATCAAACATAAAGTCAATTTTTCCGTTATTAATTTTGTACTGTCTTTTTAGGGTAAGCTTTCCTTCTACTACACCTTCAGGGCATTCAAACATTGCTTCACCAATCTCATAGTCGTAAAACATGCTTGAAACTGGAGCTCTCCAGTCATAAATAAGAAAGTCATAGTTATCATTAATAAGATTTGAGATTCCAATATAAAACTTTTCTTCTCTCTCCTCTCCCTTTTCTCGAAAATCGATTCTTCCGAAATAAGGAGACTCAATTATTCTTTCATATTTTTCTTGGAACCTTCTAGATAACTCGTGTTTTCTCTTTTGGATTTTCATAGTGTCTACAAATTCCATAAACTCTACAATTTGCTCCATTCCATTTGCTATAGAAAGTGATCCTAAGTCTTGCCATAACTGTCTTTGAGTTTCAATTGCATCTTTTTTGAATTTTTCTTTAAAATCCACCTTTTCATTGAACTGTTTTTGAGCCTCTTTAAGCACCGCTTGTAACCACTGATCTTCAAGTTCCCACTCTAAGTCATTTCTTTTCATGAATACCCCTCCAATGCCTCAAATATAGATGCACTAAGCCTTAACAAAATCATAACTTAAAGACTATCGCTATAACATCTTAGCAAAATGGGGTAAAAAGAAACAGTCTGTATTTAATTTTTTAGATATGGTATAATAAAAGTGAGGGGAGAAGTATTTTATATTTCTCCCCATTTTAATTATTATTAAAAATCTCAAAAACCTCTTTATATTCATAATTTATTACCTCAGTATCAGCTAAACAAAAATATCAACATTTACTCTTGAAAGCCATTCTTTTACCAACAAATTAAATAGTTCCTCTTGTTCTATTTGGAGGTTATGCCCAGCCATATCCAATATTGATACCGTGGCTCTAGGAAAATTTTCTAATATATTTAGTGCATCTTTATAACCAACGCAGTTATCCTGCCTTCCTAACAATATAAGTGTAGGTTTGTCTACTTTTCTATTTAACTCATCTACATTGAAGCAAAATCCATAGCAATTCTTCATAATACATTGTAAAAACTCAGAGTCCGCAACTTCAACACCGCTTAACACTTCATTTTTATATCTATCATAAACTCTTTCACTTTGAACTACAAAGGAAGATTTGAAATCTTCAGCCTCTTCTGGATTGAGTTTTGATAATAGTATTTCATCTTTTACTAAGACAACATGCTCTGGGAGATTCCGTTTTTTATAGTCTGGTACTATTAGAGGACAAATTAATAAAACACCTTCAATTCTGTCAACCATTTTATAAATAACTCCTCTTGATATAAATGCCCCATATGAGTTTCCTGCAATTATAAAGTTTTCATTAGGTATTATTTTTTCGATAAATTCAATTACAATATCTAACATACTATCAGAACTATTAATCCATTCTGCACAATCAGATTTTCCCATGCCTGGTAGATTAATATATATTCTTTTATACCCCTCACTAGCACTAAATATAGGTTCCATACATCCAGCCATAACTCTATAATCTGAGTAATAGCCATGTATCATAACAACCGGTTTTCCTTCTCCAATTATCTCATAATTTATTGAAATATTTTTTATCTTACATTTCATTACTATTCTCCTTTATTACCAATGCTTTAATTGATCCATTTCATAATAAAATCCTTCACCTCTATGTTGTTTTGATAAAATCTATTTTAATTTACACCTTTAAAAATCTAAAGATAAAAAACATTTTAATATCATTCTTTACATAAAAAAATCGCTGAAGCGACCTTCTTCAGTGAGCTTTTTTTGCTCATCTGCCTTTCCGAATGAATATGAGGAAAATTTGGCAGGCGACATAAATTTTGTTTTTTACTGTTTACCCAAAATAGCTGTTCTAAAGCCTTGATATTGCTAAGTTTAGCTTTCAAAAAATTTTATAATCCCCTAGACACTAAAAAAGCTACCACTCTTCATATTCACAAGAGTGATAGCTTATATTTACTTATTTCTCACATATACAATTTTCTTTATACTTTCTATGGAAAGGAAAAATTCTTCTGCTAAATGTTCAATTTTGCATCCATTGTTATACCTACTTTGTATTTTCTCATTTCTAATTCGTAATTCAGCTCGACTCCCTGAATTTTCTCCCCATTTTTTTCTTTTCTTCATTTGATTTGGAATATAAATATACTCTCCTTGGATATATTTTTGAATTTCTTTAACTAAACTTTCTGGTAAAATTGTTTCTATTTTTGCACATTTCATAAACGCTCTTCTCCTAAAACTTATTTTAAATTTAAGAGACAAAGCCTGCGAATATGAACTTTGGATTACTAAAGGACAGTATTCTTTTTATTAATTGAATTTTAACACTATTCCTCTATACAAATTATAGCTACATGTCATACTAACAGGCTCTGCATAGAGTAAGGTTAAGTTCACTACGTTCTAAAAGTTGAGCTATCATTTTATGATTCCTCCTACAAATTCATTTTTCACAAATTATACCAAACGAATCAAAAATTATCAACTTTTCACATACAGTTTTCCTTCCTTATCTCTTCAATCATCCATTTATACTGTAAATCTCCAAGCCCATACTGAGGAAATAATGTAAATAAATCCTTTATAAGATCTTCCTTATTTGAATTGTTTTTGATATATCTTTTAATATCACTATTTTTTTCTATATAGATAAGATACAAATTCATAGCCTGATAAGTAACAGGAAGCAATTTTATATCACTTTTTTTTCTATAATACAGTATGTTTTTATAAATCTCTGAATAATTCTCTATATTAATTTCAAAGGCATCAGGTAACATTGTATCAGTTTGCTCTTCCACCATGCAGAAAAGTACATCACCTTCAAAATGAATTTGTTCCAAAAAGGCAAGTATAGTAATTAAATTCATCTGGCAGAACATATCATCACCAAACCATAAAACAATAATATCAAACTTTTCGTCAAACAGAGGTTTTAAAGGCTCTATAACAATCTTTTTATATTCTTCTGGGGTAGATTTTAAAGAACGAGCCCTTTTTTCTATAAATTCCAATGAGAAGATTTTTTCTGCGGTTTCTCCCCAGCACATAGCTTCATTAAACGGAACATAGACTTCATTCTCACTGATCAAGTGATTTTTTTCAAAGAAATTAAGCATACTGAGTCCATTTAAAATATGTAAGGTTCTAAATGGATAATCGCTTCTTATTTGACTTTGTACATTTTTAATAGCTTCATTTTTCATAACTATATTCTCCTTATTTTTGATTGGAGGATGACTATTTTTTTGATAAACAGCAAGCGGCTTAGGATTTTCACGAAATCTTTTAGGTGCTACTCCAAACATCAAAGAAAATGCTCTTGAAAAAGCTTCCTGAGATGAATATCCATATTTTATTGCAATATCTACAATTCTTTTATTTGTATTTTTAAGCTCATTTGCTGCACAAACAAGTCGGCGCTTTTGTACATAACTTTTCATGGTTTCACCAAAAAATCTATGAAAAATAACAGAACAATAATAAGGTGAAAAATTGCAGTTCTTTGCCAAGTCATTCAAAGAAAAATCTTCATCTAGCTTCTGTTCAACATAAATCAGTATTTTTTTCATATCACTATTTATCATTTAACATTCCTCCTTCTATAAAATAGTAACATAGCTACAATATTTTCTTTTGATATTTGTTGTGGTATTAAAAATGTCCACTGAATATATAAACAAATACTTATTTAATATTTTTTTTTGAATATTTCAAAATAGTAATGCCATTTTCTATGCTATACTCATCAAGGTGAAGTTTTATTGTGGGGTTATTTTCCAGAAATAGTGGTCTTCCTTTTCCTAGTACTATAGGAATGATACCAATTATATATTCGTCTATAATGTCATTCTTAATAAAGCTATCTACAAGAATTCCACCACCAAATAGATATATGTCCTTACCTTCCTTTTCTTGTTCCTCTTGAAGTATTTTGCATATATCTCCGCTAATAAAATGAACATTATCCTTATCCACATTTTTTTGTGAGGTTGCTATATATACCTTTTTATTTTTGAAATCCTCATGCATATTTTGGTCATAGCACTTTTTTCCCATCACAACTATATCTATACCTTCTAGAAATTCATTAAAGTTCAATTTATTTTTAGTGTTTAAGCTATCATCTCCATCTCCAACTATCCAGTCATATCCTCCATTTTCAGATGCAATAAACCCATCTATACTTATTGCCAGATTCAAAATTATTTTTCTTTTCATTAAAATTCCTCCCTTATCTAATTGAATGAAAATTTTATTTTAGTTTTCATATGGTTTATAATAATTATTCTTTTCTATATAATTATTATAAATTATAGTAGTTGACATCCTATGTCATATAGAAGGAGAAAAATAATGAGAGCTGATAGATTAATTTCTATAATAATGTTACTTCAAATTTATAAAAGCTTAACTGCTTCCGAATTATCGAAAAAACTAGAGGTTTCTGTAAGAACTATTTATAGGGATATTGATGCCCTAAGCGGCATCGGTGTACCAATCGTTTCTGAGAAAGGTACAAATGGAGGGATAAAACTTTTAGGTGATTATAAAACTTCTCTCACAGGAATAAATAAAAACGAGCTTATCTCTTTATTCATTCCAACTGGCGATAAAATTTTTGAAGATTTAGGTGTTGCAGATCTTAAGGACTCTACTATACTTAAAATTTTAGGAAATTCATCCTATGATGAGTTAAAAGAATTTGAAAACTTTCAAAACTATATTTACATTGATATGTACACTTGGAACAAGCCAAATATCATCATGAATAAAGATATACTTTCATTATTACAAAATGCTATCTGGAACGCGAAATCCTTGAAGCTATTGTATAGAAAAACCATTGAAACAAAAGAAGTTATATTAAGCCCACTTGGCTTAGTTTGCAAAAGAGGGTTCTGGTATCTAGTTGGTGTAAACAATGAAATTATTAAAACCTATAAGGTAACTTCTATTGAGGAAGCCTCAATAATTAGTGGTACTTTTACTAGACCTCCATATTTTAATCTGAAAAGCTATTGGATAAATTCTACAAGTAATTTTAAAAATTCAATTCCAAAATATACTTTTACCTTTAAGGTTAATGAACATATCTTAAATCAGATAAAAGAAAGATCCTTCATAACAATTAACGAAACTTTATATAGAGACAATGAGCTTTATCTTAAGATAGATTTTGAAGCGATAAGGCAAGGGGTAGAGTTTGCCTTTGGATATGGTAAAGATATTAAAATTATAGAACCAATTGAAGCAATCGCTGAACTTAAGCAAAAAGCATTAGAAGTTATAGATTTGTATTAGATACAATCTATTCCACCATAAGTATAAAGGACTTACTTTTGAATGTAAGTCCTAACAGCATTATTTTTATCCTATAAATTGTCTAAGTTTTAAAACACTGTTGAAATTAAGCTTTAACTGCTTTGTCCTAATAGACACTGGTTAATATATATTACCCCTTGCTTAATATTTCTATGACTTAGTGATTTTACATCAAAGTTAAATATTTTATAAACTATTTGAACACAATATCCTACGGCAAAGGCAGTTATAAAGGTTCCAACTCCAGCAAAACCTCCTAAAGTCCAACCAATGATTAAAGCTCCCATTTCTATAAAAAACCTTATAATACTTACTGGTTTACCAGTAAGTTTCACTAATGCTATCATAAGTCCATCCCTTGGTCCACAACCCATTCCGCATCCTATGTATAAATAGCTACCTATGGCACTTAAAAACAAACTACCTATCATCATCAATGTTCCTGCAACTAAATTATTGCAAACAGGAATAATTTTAGTATATATTATTAAATCAATGAAGCATCCAATCACTATCATATTAGCAATAGTTCCGAGTCCAACCTTAATTCCTAGTATACTTGCTATTATTACTACAACTATTCCAACTAAAATACTAGCCTGTCCAATAGTTATATTAATTACGTTTGTTAAGCCTTGATGGAATACATCCCACGGACTTAATCCCAGCTTTGAGTTTAAAGCCATTACAGTTCCTGCTGCACAGCAGAAAAATCCTAATGTCAATCTTAATATCATACCTAATAACTTTTTCATACTTCTCCACTATCCTTTGTTCTTTATTTAAATAGCCAATAACAATAAGGTTTTGTATGGCCTTTGAAATTATTACCGAATTGAAACATTTTTATCTTCTACAAATCGTAACGCACTACAACCTAGTTTACTTCATTATATTTTTTCATAAAGGCTAAATATTGGTTGAAAATTCAACTAATAATATATCCTAATTTAATTAAAATTTCAATTCATTTTTTCACAGCTCACTTTTTAAACATAGTGAGAAGATTCTAAAATAAAAAATTCGCTGAAGATAACTTCTTCAGCGAATTAGTTTTATTTTTTACTGTTTTTTATAACTGCAGGTATATCAATTGCAGCTAGTTTTTTATTCCACTAAAAAAATTCACTTAAATACTTATTACTAAAATCTGATAACCTATTTACATCTACTGCAATATTTTTCATGATTTCCTTAGCTTCTGTATAAGCCATCTCAAACTCCTTCAGTGTAATCTCACCTTTATCAAGTGCATCCTTAAGTTCATTTTCATCAAGTAGAAGAACATTTGAATCAGGTAATACAACCACATCTAAAAATAGATCTTCAAAAAATGGAATTCCCTCATCAGTAAGACCTTTGTTTCTAGTAATATCGAAATACCACTGTACTATTTCTCTATTGCTATCATACATGGTTGTCATACAATAATTACCTTTGAAAGGCATTATCTCAAGCCATATATATCCATCATCAACTAAACAATATTCTCTTCCTAGCATACTTTTCATTAATGGTCCCCGTACTTTTTCTATAGATGTTACTGAAACATAACCTTCAAAATCAGTATCTTTAAAATATCTGGTGGTAAATTTTCTTTTTAAGACTCTTGTCCAATCTGGTTTATTGGCATACTTTTTCTTAATCAAAACCGCACACTTCCTTAATATTAATTTACACATAAAATATTAATCTTATTAATAAAACCGTATGCTATATTATATAAACTTCAATTTTGTTTATGTATGTTCACTACATATTTTTCCACATAAATAATAAAATTTTATATTTTCCTTATACAGCAAAAAAAGTTCACTGAAAAACGTCGCTCCAGTGAACTTTTTTATGCTTTGGTGACACTTAATATTAAGCATCACCAAATATATTATAGATTTACTTTTTCTATATAGTGACAATTAGTGTCTATATGGTTTAAGAACAACAATAATCTTTCATAAAGCGGGTGAACTTTGTCACCATACTTTTCTTCTAGACTTTCCCCAATAGCTTTCACATTTTTCTTGCCATCTATCTGTAAAAATATCCAACTTCCATATTCATCTAAAGAAAGCTTTTTATGCTCTGGAATTCTGAATTTAAGTTTTCTAAAGAAATTTTGCACCTTATGATCTTGTTTTATCATTATAGTTACAATACTTTCATTATCTACTTCAAATTCAATGCTGTCAGATATTTTATATATTATATTTAAGACGTCTTCATTATTATTTAACATCTTTTACCTTACTTTTCATTATAGGAATTAAAGTTGCTATCACTAGAATAATAAGTATTATAAATGCCATTCCGTTAGTAGCAGAGAATCCAGTTGGTTCAGTACCTTTTAGAAGGCCTGACACTTGGAATATTATACCTACTAGTCCTAGTATAGAACCTCCAGCAACAAGTCCTGAAGATAAACTTATACCGTTAGAAACCTTAGCTTCTTTTTCTTTTTCAGATTTAGAAGTCTTTTCTACAAATAATCTAACTAATGCTCCTATTAAAATTATAGTAGTTGTAGATATTGGTAAATAGAATCCTATAGCTATCGCCATAATTGGAAGGTTTAAAAGGAATAAGAATAATCCCATAACAACCCCAACAAATATCATAACCCAAGGTAATTGTCCTGACATTATACCAGCTGTTAATGTTGACATTAAGTTAGCTTGTGGTAATGCAAATTGAACATTATCTCCAGTCATTGAAAGTTGTCCTGAAAGTAATAATATTGTACCAACAACTACTGCAACACCAAGAACTCCAGCTATAGCAAAGTACTTGTCCATTTCCTTTTTGTCTCCACCTATTATATAAGTAACCTTTTGTGATTGTGAGTAACCACCAGCTACTGATACAGCAGTAACTATAAATGTACCAAATAAAAGTAAAGATTTATTGCTTTCAACATTCTTCCATCCCATAGCAACGAATAAAGATGTTACCACAACTATAGAAGCTATAGTCATACCTGATACAGGAAGATTTGAAGTTCCTATAGTACCAGTTAAACGACCAGAAACAATAATAAATAGTAATGATAAGAATAATGATAAAACAGCACCAAGTAGTGCCATTGCTACATTACCACCAGATGCTAGGAATCCCCCTACGAAACCTAACACTATACCACCAAGCAATAATACATTAGCAATAGATGAACCATTACCACCCTTTGAACCTTTAGCGTTAAGAGTTTCTTTTATAGAAGAAACTATAGTAGGAATAAGTTTTATAGCACCTATTAACCCACCAGAAAGCATCATACCTGCACCTATGTATTTTACATAGCTACCAGCTATATTCTTAACTTGCATTGCATTTATAGCAACACTTGGATTATTCCATACGTTTACACCATCTTTTCCAAGACCAGCAAAATAACCTATTAAAGGCATGATACCAAAGTTAGATAATAATGCTCCTGCAAACATTGTTACAGAAACTTCCATACCAACTATGAATCCAATACCTAATAATAGAGGATTAACCTCAATTTCAAACTTCCACTTGTAGAATGTTTCATTTACATAACTTACAACGTTATTAACTAAATTTAAGAATGAACTAGTTATAACAGTTATAATTCCACCGATTCCAAAACCAATCCCCATGAATTTCATTGAATCTCCAGCACCTTCTGAAGCAACAAGTGTTTCAGATATAGCCATTGATTCTGGATACATTAACTTACCGTGTTCTTCAACAATTAAGTAGTTGTAAACAAGTGAAGCTATTCCAATACCGAATAAAACTCCAGCTGCTCCCACTGCAAAACCTTCAAGAAAACTAACTTTAGCTCCTATTAAAAGAATTGCAGGTAACACGAAAATTACACCACTAGCAACTGATTCTCCACCACTTGCCATACCTTGTACTAAGTTTTTACCTAGTATACCTTTTTTCTTTGCAAATGCAGCTATAAAACCAGACCCTATTATAGATCCAGGTATACCTGCAGCAACTGTAAGACCTGATTTCATGCCTGAATAGGCAGTTGATGCTGCGAATAAAACTGCTAATATAATACCGATTGTTAATACTACAACGTTTCCACCAGACTTTGATCCTGTAGAAACATAAGGAACATAGTCTTTACCAGCTACGCCACCATATGCATCTTTTGATAACTTTTTATCCATAAGATGTGCCTCCTTTAATTTTGCCCCCAGATGATTATAACACGGTTTCTAAATTGTTGTATCTTTATGAATTTTTAAGGAGGAATTAATTCACTAATTAATTTAAGACAATTGCAAAAACTATTCATTTACTTTTTCAATTATTAAATTTTTAACACAAAATATTATGTAAATTTCAAATCAACATATATAAAATAGACGGTTTTAATAATAATTTGTAGTAATTATTCAGTTTAAATCGCACAAAAAATATAAGCAATTGATACTAAAATAGTATTAATTGCTTAAAAATTGAAATATTTCATTCATCAACCATGCATTTTGCAGGATATGGTTAAATCATTGGCAGCCTTCATTCCAGTTTGCAAAGCACCCTGCATCCATCGATGAGTTCCAGATATATGCTCTCCAGCAAAGAATATTCTATTGTTATACTCAGGAAGAGTCATTGAATATGAAAACAATCTCTTTTGTTCCGATTCAAAAAAGGTTAAAGCTCCTCTAAATGAAGGTTCTTTATCCCAATCTAATATCTTATACTCCTCAATTACATTATCAAGATAGCCAACAGATAGCCCATGTACCATTTCAAGCTCTCTTTTCAGTTCGTTAAATAATTTTTCTTCAGGTAGATTACTCAAACGAGTTGTATCCTGTCCAAAATTATATGAGCCTATAAGTACTCCTGGTTCATCGGTTGGTAGATTATTAATTTGATTCCCTATATCACTTGGATTATTAATATATTTAGCATGATTAGAAGGATACCAAATTGATGTAATAGGTAAATCTGTATATGATCCACCTCCTACAATACCTTGTTTTTCCCAGAATCTCTCCTTACATAGAAGTAGTGTCCTCTGAGACTGAGTATAATGCACTTCTCTAATCGCTCTCATTTTTAGACCGTTAAACAAAGGGTCAAGATTAATATTTCTTAAGGATGAAAAAGGAATAGCACATACTACATAGTCAAATTCTCCTTTCAAATTATCCTTAAGCTTTATATCATCATAATTTATAATTACCTTCTTATTAAAACCATCTAAACCTATCCCCTTCACCCAACATCCTGATTTATATTCTACTTTACCAATATTTATCGGTGCTATATCAGGATACTCATCAGTTGGATTTGGATTAGTAAGTGATTTCATAAATGCCTTTGGAAATTTCACCATTCCCCCAGGTATCTCATACAAGTATTCCATATCTGCCGGGTAGCTTTCTTCGATATAGTCACTATAACTGTTATATAAGTTTCCAATAAGTACAGGAGAAAAGTTTGAAACTAAGCTTATAGCTTCTTGACTTAATCCAGTAGACTCCATCATCCTCATATTGGAATTATCACTCCATATGAGAGTTCTTTCGTTATAAAAGGGCTTCACTTGTATGGCTTCAGCTCTTACTTCAGGCGGAGCATTATAAAGGTGACTATCTAACGCAAGTTGTTGCAGTCTCTGCCAATTTGTATTACGTTCACTTTCTGTAAGGTCGTATTTTGGATAAATATTTTTCATAACATTAAAGCCGTTTCGATCGTTTCTAGCTCTTGCTTTTCTAAAATAAGCAAAATTATTCTCATTGTATTGTATGAATGGTCTTGTTGGGAGATTGAATAAATTTAAATAATGCCATACTGTTTCATGAGCGACAGGTATCCTCATTGGCCCAAATTCATTATATAAATTCTCCTGTCCACCAAAATAGTATGTATACACTCTTCCGCCAATTCTATCCTCTAAGGCTTCATAAATTGTAATATCAAACCCAATTTTCCTTAGTTCGAAAGCCGCAGAAAGTCCTGCTAACCCACCACCTAATATAGCAACTTTAACATTCTTAAACTCACCTGGCCTAGCATAGTTTGTGATTTGTGGCGGTGGAGACAGTATCCTTATTACGGAGTTAAAATCTTCAGGTCTCCCGTTTTTCTTCAGTGCATTTTGAATTAGATTATATCTAATCTTATCACTAGGATTATCAGGCTGTGAAGGATAAAATAATGATTGACTGTTTAGATTCATTTAATTATCTACTCCTATAAAAAATTGCTAATTTGACTTTCATTAGTTATTTTTTGCGCCTTAATTTTTTCCAGTGTATATTATGAAGCTTATAGCCAATCTCTTCTTCTTTTTCATTCTTTACCTTATGGTATTTTGCTTGTTCACTTGACAATAAAGTATAGTTCTCTATGAATTTATGCAAAGCCCACTTTTATAAAGAGAAAGACAGCCCCCTAGTTCCATAATATGTAGCTTTATCTCAACTGATACCAAGTAAATTCATACATATACTTTTATAAATAAAATTTATTTATAAATAAAAAATAACTGAAGCCATTGAAATATATAGGTTTATTAGGTATAAAAATTTTATACCTTCCTTACAGTAAAAAAACGATTATCCTTATTGAATAATCGTTTCTATAGAAGTAGCATGATGTTAATTTTTATAAAAGCTTTTCAAGCTTTATAGATAATTATATACAACTCTTTCACCAAATAAATCTAATGGCAGTTTTTAGTTAATTTTTCTCTGGTCTTACAGTATATTTTTCAATCAAAATAAATATCGCTATAAATATTTCATAAAGAATTAACGTGTAGACAAAATTCCATCCATTTTCCATAACTAATATACCCATTTTTACAAATATACTTTGAGCTATAATAGAAATTATAAATGGCAGTACACTCCAATACCATTTTTTTAATATACAAGTGAATAAAACCAAAAGCAAAGCTTCAATTAAGTGATAGAAAAATACAATTATAATGCTTGATAAATATAAGTCACCAAAAAAATTATTTATAAAACCTATATGATAATATTGTTTTCCCATAAGTAGTAGAATTGGAGCTGGAATATGTACTGTTATCATCGCCACAAAAAAGAAGGTTATAGCTCTATTTAATCCGTGGCAATCTTTATTTATTTTAGGAAACCACTTATTATCAAATAGTAAAATACCCACCACTGTAATAATCGTCATATAGTATCTCCACCAATGTTGCTCATATAATCTTAGCTTAACAAATAAGTACTCTATTGCTGTAAAAAAAATTGCAACAAAGGAAATCCATCCATATTTTAAAGAAAATGCTACCATAACTAATGCAGCTGCTGGATAAAGTGTAGTATTGAGGATCAAATGCCCTAACAGGTTTTGAGCCCATATATTTTGAAACACACCAGTTTTGTACGCGTAGGAATTAAATAACCCAAGAACTAGAAATTCACCACACCATGCAATACTTGCTGCAAATAAATAAAACACCAAAAGTGTTGATACTTTGTAAATATGTTTTTTCTTATATACAGAATATATGGCACTAAGTATGCCAATGATTGCTAGACCAATAAACCATACTACATTTTGCATAATATACCTCTAAAAGTTTATTTTATAAAATATTTGTTACAAATGTACTTAATAAAGCTTATTATTTACTTTCATGTAATCAAATATCCAGTATATAAACTATTTTAATAAATATTTTTATGCTTTTAATAGATTTTTTCATTATGTTTCTTATAATTTCAGTAGGTATAACTAAAAAGAAATCTAAAATTTAAATATGACATCGAGTTCTGAATGAGAAAAGTCTCCATAATAATAATTAACTGCTTATGATATAATTATTTATTGTTAAAGGATGTTTTTTTATTGGGGTGATAATATGAAAATCGGCAAATTTGTTCAAGCTAATAACTTAACTATAGATACTGTACGACATTACATGGATATGTCACTAATAATACCAGAGAAGCAGGGCGGCCAATACGACTTTGATTCTAGATGTCAAAAAGATTTAGAAGATGTACTGAATCTTAAAAAAATGGGATTTTCCTTAAGCGAAATCAAGTCACTTTTTATGTTTAAAAGATTAGCTAAACTCACTCAATATCAGGAAGATGAATGTTTTAGAACGATTTTTATAAATAAATATAAGCAGCTAGAAAGTCAAATAAAAGATCTTGATGAAATGAAGCAACAGCTTAAAACCAAATTAATTGATCTTTCCAAAGTAAAAATCAAAAATACATCTGTGATAGGAATAGATTTTAAAGTATTAAATCTTCTAAAATGCTTAAAATGTGGAAAGGATCTAGTACTTCATCAAGGAAGTATAATATCTAATCAAATAATAGATGGAAATTTAGTTTGTAGCTGTGGTGAAGAGTATCTGGTTGAAGACGGAATATTGAAGGTTGGCAAGGAAAAACTGAATTACGATAATGATCTTGACCTTAACCATATTATAGATTATATAAATTCTACTGATACAGAGTATCTTGAAAATATTTATCATGGAATGGATTGGATAAATAAAAAAATAGATTTTACTAACTGGCAAGGTAATGTAATCCTTGAGTTAGGATCAGGAATAGGTTTCTTTTTACGAAGCGTTTTTGAAAACCTACCAGACGACTCCATATACATTGCAGTAGATCATGATATAAGCAAGCATTTATTCTTAAAAAACATACTGGAGACTGTAAATTGTAAGAAAAATATATTATTCATTTGTTCAGACTTTCTACAAATCCCAATTAAAGATAAATCCGTGGATGTGCTTCTAGATATGTCAGGAACAAGTAATTATAGTTTTGATAATGAAGAGTTTCTATTAAAACTAGTTGACAATTATGTAAAGAATAGCTCAAACATCATAGGTTCATACATCTTATTTAAAAACTTTACATCTCATAGCTTAATTGAAGATAAATACAGAAAAAACTTTATACTAAATAATGTTAGAGAACAGCTTTCAAAACTTAACTACGACATCTTAGAAGAAAATATATCAAATTACATTGAAAAGGGTGGAAAATACGAAAGTTACTTCAGAGATGGTGAGAAAGTATTTTCATATTTAATTCTTGGGAAAAGGTAGGGTCAACCCTACCTTTTATCTATTTTATCATTAGAAATTATTATATGTATATATTGATATGGTGCTAGGGCTATTATTTAAAATAAATTAGCGCATTAAAAAAATATAATAATTTTTAAAGGAAAGTGATATTAAAATGTTTGTATCAATATTATCATTAAAGAAACTTTTTAAAAATAAAGAGTCATCAAATGTAATTTTATTTTCAGTAGCAAGTTTTATATCTCTATTTGGAACCTCGGTATATAACTTTGCCATCAGTTTATTTGTGTTGAAACTCACAGGTTCAGGACTAAGCTTTGCAACCACTCTAATTATGGGTATTTTATCCACTGTTCTTGTTAACCCTTTTGCAGGTGTACTTGCAGACAGGCTTGATAAGAAACTTCTTGCAATTATCACTGATATGCTAAACGGTATTTTATTGATAATCCTTTATCTGTTATCTATTAGCTTTACTTTAAACCTACCGATTATCTATGTTAGCACCTTTATATTAAATGTATTTTCTACAGTTTATGGAATCAGTATTGAAGCAGCAAGACCAAATCTAGTATCAGAGAAAAGACTTATTTCTATAAATGCTATAAATAAAGTGATAGAATCTATCTCTTCAATCTTAGGCCCAATCATTGGCGGAATGGTCTTTGCATTGTTAGACATAAGATTTTTCATAATAATTAATAGCTTTTCTTTTGTAGTGTCTGCATTTCTTCAGCTATTCATGGATTTTAAGCTAACGTATGTTAGTAATGGTAAGCCAAAAGAGATGATTAACTTTTTTGCGGATATACTTGAAGGTATTACCTATCTAAGAGATAAAAAAAATATTTCAAATATGTTTGCAATTTTTATTGTGTTGAACTTTTTCATTGGTCTTTCAATAACCGTTCCAATGCCCTATATAATAAACAATGTATTAAAATTGAATACTAAATTCTTTGGAATAATAGAGGGGGCTTTCCCTATAGGCATGATTTTTGGTGCTATTATGATTAAAAGAATTATAGAAAAATATTCATACAAAAGTATTATAAAATCAACTAGTATGCTATTATCTGCGTGTATGTCAGCAATAGGTTTTTCAGTTATACTACACCAACAAATAAATAATGAGAATGTTTTTCTAATATATTTCATTTTAGTCATGATATTAGCAGGTATAGCAATATCAGCTATTGACATACCAATTTTTTATATATTACAGCAGGCTATCCCAGATGAATACAGGGGCAGAGTACTCAGCATAGGTATGAGCATAGCTAAAATAATCCTACCTATCGCACTAGTTTTAGCAGGAGCATTAATAAATCATATACCAACATATATTTTGCCAATACTAAGCGGTGTAGGCCTTTATATTTTTACTTTGTTTTATATTAAAATTAATTAATTCTTTTTCGTTCATACTAATCTTCATATAAATATTTTTCAATTATTTAACTACTTGCAGACTTGTCCATTGACCAATATACTATATATTAGATAAAATAGTATTTACCATATATTTTCCATTTTAAATAACTGAAAGGATTTATTATGAATAAAAAAGATATATTAGAATTAAAAAGACGTTTAAAAAAAGATGATTGTACCTTTACCAAAATGTGTGGCTGCTATGTTAATGGTGAAAAGAATATAGTATTAAAATTTAGAGAAACTTTTCTGAATCTAAGAGAGGAAGAATTCTTTAAATATTTAGAGATTGCAAAAAAAACTCTATCTGGTACTGTTGGAAATAACATTCTAGAACTTAACTTTCCTATTGAAGAAGGAAATAATATAGGCAGTAGACAGCTTTCCTTAATGGAATTAAAAAGAAGCGCCTTAAAAAATGATATGTTGCTTGATGAATTCTATGATTTAATTATTGACAGTTATGACCACGCTGGTAATTTTTTAATACTTATTTTCCATGATGCTTATGATGTTATCATTAAAACTACTGACAATGGAAAATTAGATGAGTCAGAAGAAGTGTATGAATATATATTGTGTGCAATATGTCCTGTGTCCCTTGCAGAACCAGGCCTCGGATACTTTGAAGATGAAAATCGAATAGGAGCCCGTATCAGAGACTGGATAGTTGGTGCTCCAGAACTTGGATTCGTTTTCCCGGCTTTTACGGACCGTAGTGCAGATATTCATTCTATTATGTACTATACAAAAAATGCGAAGGATACTCATCCAGAATTTGTGGAACAAGCCTTAGGCTGTAGTTCAAAGCAAACTGCTACAGAACAGAAAGAAACCTTCAACAATATCATACAAAAAGCAATTGGCAGCGATGATAAAAAATCAGAGCGTATTTTCATGGAAATTCAAGATGCTCTTAATACTATGGTAGAAGATAACAATGCCATTAACGGTAAGGATGCTGAGCCTATAACTTTGACTATGGAAAATATCCAAGATGTTCTGATTGAAAACGGCATTCCAGAAGAAATCACTAAGAAAATCGAAAAATCCTACACAGAAGAATTCGGTGATACCCCTCCGGCAGTAGAACATTTAATAGATAAAAAAGTACTTGCTGCAAATGAACAAAGAAAAAAGGAAGAAAGACTTGAAAAGAAAGTACGTATCCTAGAAGAAAGACTTGAGCAAACAAAACAAGTGGCTGAGTTAGTTTCAGAAAAAGAAATAGCTGTGGACACAGACACTGATCCCCTATCAGAAACAGATTCAAAGTCTGATCTAGAAATAGCATCAGATACTAATTTAGAAGTAGATTCTGAAATTACTTCAGAGCAAAATACTGACTCTGAAATAGTATCAGATAAAAACACTGCTGAGGACTATGATATTGTACTTCAGGTAAAGCCTGAGAAAGTAACTCAAATAAAATCCCAGATAATTGACGGTAAGAAATGTATAGTTATTCCTATTGAGGAAAATGAAAATTATCAAACCTTTTTAAAACATGAAAAAACAAATTAGATATATAAATTAAAAGTTATTCTTTGGATTTGACTATCTTGTCTTCAAAGATTAATATTTAAAATAACAGGATATACTTAAAATAATTGTTTAGTATTTATTATAATATGCTATATAAGATAAAACAGTAGATAATTTTCTGCAAAAAATTATCTACTGCCATAATATTAAATTTTCAAGTTTTTACAAAAGTCTCAACAGACCTCTTTATCAATAGCATATGTTTTCCCTTTTGAATATACTAATTAACCTTTTAGCTTGTATATCCTGTAATCTGTACTCCGCAGCTACTAATGCAGATTCCACTACATGCACCAGCATATGCGCATCCAATAGTACATGTTCCTGTGCAACTACCGCCGCATTCTACAGAACATGAAAATACACACCATGGACATCCATAACCGCTTACATCATCTTTAACATTTTTAGTCTTCTTATTTAAAAATATATGATTCATTTATCTCACCTCCTTTCGAGAATTAAATTTTTTAATTTCAGCACAGTATTAAAATTAGACATATAAAATACTTCTTAATATATTACCGTAAAAAAGCTTAAGCAAAGTTTAGTATGATCTCATTTGTGTCAAAGTTAATAGTCCAATTGCCATTTTCTACAGACTTCCATTGATATTTTTTAGCGGTATCTGCCCACCAATTATCAAATTGCTCTTTAGTCTTTACTACATCATGTATAATTTTTTCATATACATGTTCAACTTCTTCTTCAGGAAGGGACATATTTGTCAGTGCTGGTAGTAGTTCATTTAATGCTATTCTTCTCTCATAAAGTCTTAAAATCTCTTTTTTTTCTTCATCGGTTACATAACCAACCTTCTCCTTAAACATATTCAGGCCTCCTATTTTCATTCTTAAAAATACTTATTGGATCTAAATAAGGTACATCTATGATATCTTTATTGATACCACCAAGCTCTTTTATTTCTATTAATTTTTTTAATTCTTTTGACTTATTTCTTTCTACATGGCTTATAATGCACTGAATCTTAGAAGGTATATTTATTTCATCTGTCATTATTTTATTTTGAAATTTACATCTTCTACATTGATACGCATCACACTTTAAACAAATAGGTGCATTCTCTAAGCTAAGAAACTTCTTGTTCTTTATATTAATCCCATCCTCTAAGGTACCGATAAAGTCTTCCGGATCATTGAAATAAAATGCAGGACATATATAGATTCTTCCATTCGGCGCTAGTGCAAATGTGCTTTCGCCTGCATCACAATTATGCATATCATCTATTTCAAAAATATCAGTAAGAACATTAATTGATAAATGTTCATTATTGTTATAGGAATCTGCAACTAACGGCAATAATAAATCCAACTGCAATTCATAGTTTTTAACATCTGCTTCTTGCCAAGTCATTATATCTTCTAAAATTAAATTGACTCTACTTGTTGATTTTTTCAGTTCACTTACTAATTCATATATTTTCGATATCTTTTCTTCATTAATTAAAAGAATGCAATTATCAGTAACATTACTTGAAACACTGTTATCAAGTAATGACACAGAATCCACAGGTAAATCTGAAATTGATTGATCTGAAACAGTTAAATTTCCAATGTATTCACCGCAAATGCTTACTTTATCCTTAGCTAGAAATACAGGTTTGATATTATTGTTTTTGCAAAACTCCATACCTTTTTTCAATACATCATTAGTCATAACATTATTTGTATTTTTAGTATTTCTATAAGAACAATGAGGAGTTATATTATCAGAAGTTATAAAAAGTAAATTTTTATTTTTAAGTCCTCTTTCCTGTTTATAGCTATCTCTTATAGTAAATTGATTTAGTTCTTTGGATAGTCTGTCCCAAAAATAGTCATTTGCTCTTACATTTGCTTTATGCATCTTACATATATTTGTTGCTCTTTGGAAAATAGTATCTGTATCTGCTATATCGTAGTTAAATCCATTGCACCATGCACATCCACTGGCAACCTCACACTCTAAACATTCCTCTTTACTTTGTATTTTGGTTGATAGTGCAGCAAATGGACGTAATTTATCTTCATTTATTCCATTATAAATATCACCAATTACTTTTCCTTTTTTTTGAGATAAGCTTATATCACAAAATCTCACGCATGGAAAGAAATTCCCTTTCCAATCTATTGCCAACATAGTTCCTGCACCACAGAAATTTTTTTCTAATTCCTTTTTTTCTAGTGGAAGTCCAATATTAGGTCCAAAGAAACGAACTGAATGATCTTCCCAAAGCTTATTTTCAATAATGTAATCAGCAAGTTCTTTTAACTGCTGTTCAAAGATTTCATCATCACCTTCATGCCATACATCTTCGAAGACTACATTAGCAGGTATGATCTTTAAACCTAAATTCCATAAGCTTATAATGCTGTCTTTAATATATTTAAGGTCTCCATGAGAAAATGTAGCTTTGGTAGTTGCACTAGGAAATTGCTGCATCCATAGAGGAATATTTTTCAATACATCATCATAAGAACCGGTTCCATCAACTTTTACTCTCTGAAGATCATGCTTAATCTTGTTTCCATCAATACTGATTCCAATTGATAGATGCCCTTTATTCTTTCTTATATATTGTTGTACTTTTGGAGTATGATACAATACTCCATTAGTTGAGAAGTTAAACCTATAATTGTTAAACCATGGATGATCTAGTTTAAACATCTCATATTTAATGTAGTCACTGATTTTATCAATTAGGTCTATTTCTAAAAATGGCTCTCCACCAATAAAATCCCAGATTACCCCCTCATCATCGAAAAATTCTCTGTTTTCCAATATATAGTCAACAGCTTTTTTCGCAACTTCAAAATCCATTTTATTCTTCGTGTTTTTGCCAGTCATGTAACAATATTTACAAGCAAGATTACAATTTTCTGTTACACAAAAAGTTATGGTCTTAGCTAAACCTTCTCCCCAGGGCTGTGGCATTTCACCCATTTTTATCTTTCTATATTCCATTTTCTCCTCCTAAATCTTAGAATTTGTTAATCCTTTATATTTGAGTCTTTTTATTACTTCTTGATAATTTGTTATTTCTTCTGTTTGTATTATTCTTGCAATTTGCCCACTTATATACGCTGCCGCCATACTGTTTCCACATATATCTTTACTTGTTATTTTGTCAGCATCCACTATATTGTCTATGCCATATGGGGCATAGTAAAAATCTTTGTAATATCTAAAATCAGTAATATTATTAAACTGTTCACCTTTTACCCCTACAACTTTCTTATGATATGCAGGGTAAGATTTTCTTCCCATATTTTCTGCAGCAGATACTACTAGAATATTATCTTTTATTGCATCGTTTACAATCTTATTAATGTAGTACTTGTATTTCCACTTAGTTGTACCCAAACTCAAATGTATGATATCAGGTTTTAAGGAGACAGCTTCTATCATAGCACTTATTAACACTCTACCGTCAGTTGTAAGCTTTTCATTCAATATATTGATATCTATAAATTGAACATTGTCGCATAAGGATTTAATTATTAATGCTATTGCAGTGCCATGATCATGCCTTGGCTTTATATCATCATCCTGAACAATAAACCCTTCATCATTGATCTTAAAGCCTGTAAGCTTTTTAATGTTTTTATTAAGTTCAGAAACATAAGGTTTTATGCCACTATCAATAATAGCAATTACCGTAGGCTTTCTAATTTCCATCAAACTTGCCAAAGCACTAACTCACCACCTTTTTTTCATTTAAAATACTAAATTCTGTTTCATACAGATTTTTATATACACTATTGTTCTTAAATAAATATTGATGGGTACCAGCTCCAACTACTTGTCCACCTTCTAGTACTACAATCTCATCTGCTTCAATCACAGTTAGCAATCTATGGGCAATTGTTATTACTGTATGATCTACTAAAAGCCTATCTATTGCTTCTTTTATATGGTATTGTGAGTCATTATCCAAGGAAGATGTCGCTTCATCAAATAGTATTATCTTAGATTTTTTAATCAAAGCTCTAGCTATTGCTATTTTTTGCTTTTGTCCACCAGATAAATTCACTCCGTTATCCCCAACTATTGTGTCGTAACCATTAGGTAAACTAGAAATAAATTCATGAATATATGCTAACTTACAGCTATTTATGATTTCTTCATCAGTTGCAGCTTCATTGACAATTGATAAATTATCTTTAATACTCATGTTAAAAAGAAATGGATCTTGTCTAACTATTGAGACATGTTTACGTATTGAATCCTCATCAAAGTTTTTTATATCTATATTATCAATAAAAATCTTACCTTGTTGTAATTCATAAAATCTTAAAATCAAGTTAAATATAGTACTTTTACCTGACCCGCTCCGTCCAACTATAGCAACCTTTGTATTAGGTGTAACATGAAAACTAACGTCCTTTAGTAATTCTTTATCCTTCTCATAAGAAAAACTCAAATTCTTAAAGTATATATCACCTTTAATGGTATCTATCTTATCAGTACCTAATTCTTCCTTATCATAATTTAAGTTATCCATTAAGCTAAAAATTCTATCAAGAGAAGTGAGCGCTTGTTGGATATTTGAATTCAACCTTGTAATGTTCATCAATGAGCTAGAGAACTGTTGAGAGTATGAAGAAAATGCAATAAAATATTCTACAGTCAATGCACCAGAAAATATAAGGTATCCTCCCACTAAAATAACTACGAATTGAGAAAAATTATCTATGCACTGACTCAAAGCTTGAAGAAAAGTATTAAAAGTTGTAATAGAAATTGTTTTTACTTTTAGCTTACTGCTCAATTTCATAAAGGATTCAAATCTTTTTTGTTTTATACCAAGACTTTTTATTTCCCTAATGCCTAAAATTGATGCATGCATATCACTGTAATAATCATCATTTAACTTTGCAAGTTCTTGCGATTTATCTCTTAATCTTCCGCCAAATATCACAAATATGGATAATGATATAGGAAACGAAACTAAAACTACTAATGAAAGTAGTACATTTACTCTAAATACTACAATACCGATAACCGCAACCTTAATAACATCAATTATAGTATTAAGCAATTGGTTAATTATGATATTTGCTAAAGTATTTGCATCTCCATTTAGTCTAGATATAAAATCTCCTGTTCGCATTTCATCGAAAGCCTTAATCGGTAAATCAAGTATTTTTTTATACATATCTCGTTTGATATCGTAAACAATATTTTGAGTAAGGAAAGAAAATAAATAAGTTTGGAAAGATGTTGATATAGTTTGTACTAAAAAAATTATCATCAAATATAATACACATCTTAAAATAAGGTAAAAATCCTTCTCGTAAAAGGTCACGATAAGTTTTGCCCAGACTAATGGCTGCACTATACTTATAGCTATGCCTACCAGGATACAAAAAAAAGCAGCAAAAAACTTTCTCCTAACCGGATGAACATATATAAATGCTCTTCTCAATAAACTCCAATTATTCTGCAAAGTATCTTTAGACAAACTATTATCCTCCTTTTATAGATAAATACTTTTAAAACAGAGGAAGTGTACTAAAGTTTTTTAATAAAAATTGTTTTCCTCGTCATTATAAAATTAACCCCAAAATAATTGTAAATTAATCCCATTAAACAGTCAACGTATACTTTTGTTACAAATTATCGCTTTTTTCTTATATCAAAATACATTTTTTAAACATATAAAAAAACAGCTAAAGTTACTACTTAGCTGTACATCTTTACTATATATTTTTCTGCATGTTATAATTTTTCTTGGTATACTTTTGCATATGACAGTTTTAATTTCATCAATTTTTTTCTCTTCTTAACAAAGTTATATAAAGATTAACACATTTATATTTTTTTCTTTCACATATTGTTTTGGATTTTATTATATTCTTCTCAGAGTAATTGCAAATTACAAAAACCTACAAAAATTCTAAATCAAAATCTTTGTAGGCTTTATATTGAAGAAAAAGTATGGTTTTCTCATCATTAATGGCTTTTATTCAACATACCTTTGTACAATACAATATTATTGTTTATAAGCTGACAAGTATTGCAAGCATAGCAAGTATTGCCAAGCCACCTTGCTTTACTATTATCTTTTTATTAGCAGTGATAGAGCCATATAAAGCTGCTATAATAACGCATGCTAAAAAGAAAACTCTTAATGGTGTTACCATTGCTTCTGGTACAAAAAAGCTCCAAAATAGACCTGCTGCCAAAAAGCCATTATATAATCCTTGATTTGCAAACAAGACACGTACTTCTTTTATTTCAAGAAGTTTACTATCTAGCCCAAAGGCTCTTTTAGCCGCTGATGTTTTTATATAAAACATCTCAAGCATCAATATAAAAATGTGTTCTGCAGCTACTAGAAAGACCAAAACTGCTATTATATTGTGCATCATAATATACTCCTTTTTATAGTTTCATAATCTTCTTTTCTTCTAAGCTTACAAGAGCTTCAGGAGTATGAGTAGAAAGATATACAGTAGGATTATTGCTAATGAATTCTCTTACATTTTCAAGAGTAATTTTTGCAGCTTCCTTATCTTCAAATACTACGGATAACTGATTTTCTACCAATGCAGCATCAGTATAAGTTACATCTCCGTGAAGCATATAAAACAATCCTTCTTTTTCAACTATTACAATACTGTTTCCAGCAGTATGCCCTGGAGCAGGTATTAAATATACCCCTTCTGCAATTTTTTCACTACTATCAAAATTGTGATATGCTCCGTCTTTAAACTCAGCTCTCACAATGTTTTCACCATTCAATTTTAAAGCATCTGCTTCTGCTGGAGAAAGATATATTTTAGCATTTGGGAAGCTTCTTAACTCTCCTGAATGATCTGGATGTTTATGAGTTAAAAGTATTTTTGACACTTGCTCAGGCATATATCCTAGAGAATTTAATGCTGTTAAGTAATCTTCTATCTTATGTCCTTGATAAATCTTTTGCCCTTCTCTAGGTGGCATATCTGGAGTTTCTGCTGGAACCCCTGTATCGACTAAAATAACTTCCTTTCCTGTATCTATAACGAAGTTTTGAAGGCTTGATGGGTATGTTTTACTTGCATCAAGTGTAATCTTGTCTCCACTTCCTCCAAATGCAAAATCTTGTGTCATAAATCCACCTTCATATAATCTAACTGCTTTAATCTCCATAATTATTGTCTCCTCCAATAAACTTATAATATTTAAATTTTGTAAAAATTAAAATTCATGAATATAATTTTAAACTTCTATTGATCAATTTGTGATTGGTTGTTTAATCGACAATTTAATTGTATACAATTAAATTGCATATGTCAATATTTTTTTTTACAATATTATCTACTTATATATTAACTCAGTTCTACTATTTATTTGCATAGTTTCTGTAAGGTTCTTATTTGATTACTAAATTAGGTTCTTTTATATATTTACCTTATACTTTTAGCTTTCTTCATATGTATATATATTTGCTCCTTTGAACAAATTAAAATCAAAATATACTAGCTAAAGGAGTATTTACAAATGAAAAAAATTTTAAGAACTCTATTAATTTCATTATTTTCATTATTTTTAATCTTAGAACCAGTTACCGCTCGCGCTTTAGAAGATACAGTATTTAAAGATATACCTTTTAGCAAAGCTACCTGCGATCTAAGAATGGCTGAGAGAAGACTTTGGATAGATCATGTTTTATGGACCAGAAGCTTTATTGTAAGTGACTTAGCTTCACTTGAAGATAAAGGCCCTGTATTAGAAAGACTTTTAAAAAATCAAGATGATATTGGTAATTCAATAAAACCTTACTATGGAGAAAATGCTGGAAATAAGCTTTCTGCTCTATTGAGAGAACATATAGAACTTGCCGGTCAAGTTGCTGCTGCAGCAAAGAATAACAATAAAGCCAATTTAGACAAATACAATAAACTATGGTATGAAAATGCAGACAAAATAGCCGATTTTTTAAGTTCCGCTAACCCCAACTATTCAAATCAAACTCTAAAAAATATGCTGCATAAGCATTTAGAATTTGTTACAGCTCAAGTTGTAGCTAGATTAAATAAGGATTGGAAAGCAGATATTACTGCATTTGATAAAGGTGAAGATCACATGATCATGTTCTCTGACATACTTATTGATGGCATAGTTAAACAATTTCCTCAAAAATTTTAGTAGATGTTCTAAACCTCGTTTCTATTTTGTAAAAACCCTCGATTTTTTATCGAGGGTTTTATGCTATAATGATAAAACACTTCAATCCAAAATCTATTTTCAAAACCCATGGCAAAAATGCCATGGGTTAAATAAGCTTTACCTATCCCAATCTTCTACTTCATAAAGCAAACTAGTATTAGCCATAAGCTTTCTATTATAAGAGGTAGATTGAATAAATACCTTGTACTTATCCATTAGTACTGGTTTCAAGGTTTCTAGTACTCCTTTTACATTTTCCTGTGGACTTAGTCTTAGCATATCCCTAACCTGCGCACCATTAAATATCTTTCCTGTTTCTTTTTCATATAACAATATTTCTTTATTAATGCCTACCTTTTCAGTTTTTGTGAGCTCATAGAACCCTCTGCCTACCTTAAAGGATATTCCTTGCTCTAAGATAAATTCTTTTATACTTTGATTGTTATCAACGTTTAATACCTGAAAACGTCCATCAGGTACAGGGTTTAGCCCATCTTCACTTACATAGTCATCTATTTCCTTATGACTTAGTTTTTGTATTGAGCTTTTAATATTATAATTCATTCGCCCTTTTGATTTAAGCTCTTCAGCAAAAGACATAAGGCTGTCTTCCCCATCTTGTTTATAACAAATAGCCATTATTAAATCAGGTATATTTGCAAACTGATCTAAGGTTAAATAAAAACCGCCTGTTTTATTAGCTATTTCCTCATAAAAAGGTTTAGAATGCTTTCTTACTCCTGGCATAGCATGAATTCCATAAACATTTATTCCGCTCTCCAAAAGTAGTCCGAGTTCATTTCTCCAATCTATTTTATTTACATTTGCAGGATAATTAGGTCCATGGGGTACATCATCACCAATTATAACTAATACCTTTGAAGTTCCTGATTTCCAGGAAAGGCTCGTCCTTGCTTTATTCAACACTAACTCATAACATTCAGGTGCATCTCCGCCATAGGTTGGTTCAACTTTTGTTATAAATTCAATTAATTCTTTTTCATCACTTGAAAAATCCTTAATTTTTATCACATAAGGTTTTTCAGCATCACAATAATCTCCGTGAGCTATTATAGATATTCTTAAACTAGGAATATCAGAAAATAATCTAGAAACTATTTGCTTTATAGTTCTTCTAACCTGTGTTAAACATGGATACATCGAACCAGTAGTATCAAAACTGATACATACATCTATGCTGTTTTCCATAAACTCCATCCCAATTAAATTATTACTTAATAAATATTATATTATCTAAATATTTTATTTATTCTTTAAAGGAACATTTAGAGATATCCACAGTGTAACTTGGTAGTGGCAAACCGCATATTATACTGAATGAAATTTTAAAGTATATAGTAGCTATTATTTACTTTAAAGTAAAAAAATAAGGAGTGATGCTTACCTCTTATGCAAACACCGCTCCTTATTTTTATTGTACATTACATTTATAAAATTATTTTAATCTATTATTAATAGCAAATTGTTGTAGCTATTATCTTATAACTTTTTAGATATAAATACTAAATCAAAAATATCAACTATACCATCCTTATTAAAATCAAATCTTGAATCCCAATTTACATCTGTATTTTCGATACCGTAGTTCTTTGCAACTAATGCCACATCTAACACACTTATCGTTCCGTCCTTATCTATATCACATACGTCTACCCACTTAGCATAAAGTACTGTGTTTGATATTACTTTATCTGTTGCAAAGTTCCATGGATTTATACATCCTACTTCTTTATACCATCCACCAAAAGTATACCCTGCTCTAATAGATTCCACCGGTTCTTTTATTGTAGTATTATAATCTGCTATCACACTTTCTACTTCACTTCCACCTTCACTGTTAAATGTTACTGTATGATTTATTGAGGGAAGTTCTTGAAATATTATAGCGTTACTAAGTGCATAAATCTGTGCATAAGATCCTACATACCCTTTAATTTTAAAATCTAAATTACAATTATTGAATGTCAAAAAGCCAATATTAGTAACACTTCTAGGGATTGTTACTTCTGTTAAAGATGTACAATAGTAAAATGCATAATCACCAATACTTGTAACACTGTCTGGAATTATTATATTTGTAAAAGCATAACAGTGAGCAAATGCATTAAAATCTATTATTTTAACAGTATCTGGGATTGTTATATTTGCGAGAACTCTGCACATAATGAAAGCGCGGTATCCAATTCTTGTCACACCATCTGGTATTGTTATATTAGTAAGAGCTGAACAATTTTCAAATGCGCTGTTCCCAATATTTGTTAGACTACTTGGAAGTGTAACTCCTGCAAGAGCAAAACAATTGTAAAATATAAAGTCACCGGTATTGGTAAGATTATTTGACAATCTTACACTTGACAAAGCTTGACAGTTATAAAACAAATAATTTCCTACACTTGTTACACTATCAGGCATTACAGCAGTTTTAAGAGCCTTACAGTCCTTAAATGCACCTTCACCAATATGTATTACACTATCAGGAATTGTTATGCTAGTAAGAGAAATACACTCCAAAAATGCATAAGTTCCAATACTTGTAACACTATTTGGAATTGTTATTTCTCCAAATGCTTTACAATCTTGAAAGGTAGAATTTCCTATGCTACTAAGATTAGTTGGAAGTGTTATATTAGGAAGCGATATGCAATATGCAAATGCACTATCTCCTATGCTTGTAACACTATTTGGTATTGATACACTTACTAGTGATGAGCAATAATAAAATGCAAAACCACCTATACTTGTAACCGTATTTGGAATTATTACGCTAGTCAACGATTTGTTTTTAAAAGCATTACTTCCTATACTTGTAACTGTGTGTCCATCTATGGAGCTTGGTATTGTAATATTTGTAGCACTACCATTGTACCCAGTTATTGAATAGGTAACTCCATCGTCAGACTGCCAAGTAAAACCATTTTCATCTGTGCCTGTTGTAGTTGCAGCAAAAGATATAACATTAAAACTTACAATTAAACTTATAAAAACAAGTATTCCCGATATCAGTTTTATTCTTCCGTTTTTCATCTCTATTCTCCTATTAAAAATAAAAATATTATATTATTCCTATTATCGTATTTTTTGTTCTTTTATTTAATCTCATTTCAATAACGATGAATATATTTTCTTGGTGATTATTGTTTAAGCTCTCCACTTCCAAATGAAATTAATAAACAAAATTCGCCCATATTCTCAAGAAACACGGACGAATTTATACAAAGATGTACCACTTCAATCCGAAATCTATTTTCAAAGCTCCCCTGGTTTCTGAGGGGATAATTTGAAAATAAAAATTTTCTTACGAAATGGTACATCCAAAAAATATAAAAATCAAAATTAAATTTCAGTAATACTAGTCATTTAAGCCCTTACCACTTAGTATTTGCTGCATATATTTTTCAACCCTTGCAGTTCGAGTTTTTGGTTGTTTAGCATCAGAAAAATAAAAAATGTATGCTCTTTGTCGTCCTGGGGTCAATGCTTCAAATGCAGTCTTCAACTCTGGAACTTCATTGAATTTATTTTGCAATTCTTCAGGTATTATGCATTCTTCATTCTTTTTAAATTCAACTTCCAAACCAGCTTTTTCAACTTCAATAGCCTCATAAATATAGGATTTCAATATGGTTTCCATATCAACTATTTCTTGAACACTTGTGAATCTAATCTGGCGCCCTGCCTGCACATTCTCTGTTTGTTGGATTAGAATACCCTCTGGATCCTTTAACAAGACTCCTTTGATAAATAAAATCGCACAGTATTCTTTAAATCCATGTATCAAAACTATATTTTTACCCTCAAAGGTGTAGCAAGGTTTCCCCCACTTTAATTCCTCGTCTAGCTCACAGTCAAGAATAATCATTCTCAATTTTTCAAATTCTTCCTGCCACTTTTGATCCTTACTTAAAAATTCATCAACCTTAGGATTCATATTAATATTTGTCATTAAGGAACACCTCTCTTAAGTTTCTCTATATGTTGATATTTAAACTTCCTTATTCTTTAATAAATCTCTAATTTCTTGAAGTAATAAAACCTCTTCAGACGGTTTAGCTTCAGCTTTAACGGCTTCAACTTTCTTTTCTCTCTTAAGTTTATTTATTAATTTTACAAATAAGAAAATAGAAAATGAAACAATTAAAAAATCAATAATATTTTGAATAAAGTTTCCATAATTAAGAGTAAGTGCTTTTTCATCTCCTTGAGCTCCCTTAATTACAAATTTTAAATATGTAAAGTTAATTCCACCGGTTAAAGCACCTATTATTGGCATAATAATATCATTTACTAAAGATGTAACTATTTTGCCAAAAGCACCACCAATAACAACACCCACAGCCAAATCCACTACATTTCCCTTTACTGCGAACTCTTTAAACTCTTTAAACATATTATCATCCCTCTCAATAAATTTAAAATACTTCTAAATTGATACTATAGCTGTACCATAACTTACATTTTCAGATTAATTTGGCATAGCTTTTTTTTATTATATCACAATATTTTAATTTTAATTGTAATTTAAATATTCAATAGTATTACTGCTATTAATCAATTTTGATATTGGTAGACTCATTTTCAATACTACGTTTATGATTAAATGAAGTTTGGGTATTAAAATTTATCATCTAAACTATTATTAGTAAGTACCACAATAAGTTCTGACCTGCTCTTTAATTCAAGTTTTTCTAATACCTTGGAAACATAATTCTTTACAGTTCCTTCAGTTACATACAAATCCATTGCAATATCCTTATTGGTTTTTCCCGCTAGAACATGTCTTGCAACTTCCAGTTCTCTTGGGGTAAGTGTACTTATAAGTTTTTCAATTTCTTTATCACCTTTTGGCAGTTCTTTATTTATCTGCATAGAATTTAAAGCATTTATAACTTTTACAGTTACTTTTGGGTTCAATAGCATCTCTCCCTCTAATACACTTTTTATTGCAGCGATTATTTCTTTCGAACCTGAATCCTTAAGAATATAGCTATCTACCCCATTTTTTAACCCCTCAAATATGTATTCATCCTCATTAAAGGTTGTAAGAATTATAATTTTTATGTCAGGGTATTTTTCTTTTATAAGCTTTGTAGCTTCGATGCCATTCATTACAGGCATTCTAATATCCATTAGAACAACCTCTGGCCTTTTAGTTTCAACTAATTTTAATAGTTCTTGTCCATTTGAAGCTTCTCCAATAATTTCAAGTTCTTCATTTAAACTAAGTATCATCTTTAGTCCTTCTCTTACAATCTCTTGATCATCCACTATTATTATCTTTATCATAAATTCTTTCCCCTTACTGGTATCTTCCCATTAATTGCAAATCCATTGATCTTATCAGAGTAAAATTCAACTGTCCCACCTAGGTTAGTTATTCTCTTTTCTATCCCATTTAGTCCATTAGATTTTTTAATATCACCACAGCCTACTCCATTATTTCTAATCTCAAATATAATATTATCTAGAGTCTTAATTAGCTTAATATTAAATACATCAGCATTTCCATGCTTAATTCCATTAGTTATGCCTTCCATTATGGTCTTGTAAAGGCAACTTTTTATCTCTTGCAATTCTTTCTCTATAACATCATCCATTTCAAAGTTAAATTCATATCTTTCATTATGATGAAAATTTTCAAAAAGCTTATTAACTGCCTCTCTAAGACTTATTATAGATGTATCCTCTTTAAGGACACTTACTACTTCTCTAAGCTTAGCAATGCAATCCTTTGATATAGTGTGTGCCTTGCTAATAACTTCTTTTGCTTTTTCCTGTTTCAACTCTACTACATTTTCTGCATAATCCAAATTCATGCCTAATGCTATTAGGGAATGACCAATAGAGTCATGAAGTTCTTGTGCTATCCTTGTTCTTTCCTTTGAAACTGTCAGTTCTTCTATTTTTGCCGAATACTCCTTAAGTTTATAATTTGCACTTATAAGGTCCTTATTTAATTTATCTGTTTTTAATTTTTCTATAAACATACTTCTAACCACAAAAACTACAATAAATGAATTTAAATAATTCATAAAAATCTCTCTAATACTAAGGATGTTTGAAGGAACAGCATTAATTTTATAAGGAATACAAAAAGCTATAAAATTAATGATTAAAAGAAAGACTGGAATTTTCTCGTTAAATATAAGTATATCTATTTGAAGCACAATATTGTACATAAAGGTCCCATCACCTTTGATTTTATACGAAAAATATGCTGCTATAATATTGCTCAAAATATAAGATAAGGAATACCAAATAGCTTTATGATCTTTAAGAATTTTTTCTCTTGCAAGATCATTAAAAGCAACGATTATAAGTAAAACACTTAAGAGCAATACTGCAGATAAATCCTCTTTTAGAGTAACAACCTTATAAAATATTGATAATAAGGCAACAAATCTTATACTTCTTAATACTAACAATCTACCTTTTGCACTTAAAAAATCTATCATACATTTCACCCTTTTATTAAAGCTTATTTTTATGAAAAGTCCCAATTATAGATAAATTTCTTTAACTCTTTGGTTCAAAACAATCTATTTATTGGAATAATTAGAATTATTACTCTACAAATTATATCATCTTAACCTAATTTCCTCTATATGACTAAAGTAATACATAAATCTATGTCAAAAGTACTATTAAAATTGAGTACTTTAGTGAATATGAAAAGGACCTCATTGAAAGTATACTTAAGTCATAAATTACGAGGAGGCGTTAAGATGCTAGAACTAATTAATCTAACAAAGAAATATGACGATTACACTGCTGTTGATAATATAACTTTAAAAGTAGAAGCCGGCGAGATTTTTGGCTTACTTGGACCAAATGGTGCTGGAAAATCCACAACAGTATCAATGATAAGTACTGTTAAATCACCGACTAGTGGAGAAATAAAAGTTGATAATAAATCTCTTAATAAAAACCCAATTGAAGCTAAAAAAATCATGGGAATAGTACCTCAGGATATAGCTTTATATGAAGCCTTAAGCGCAAAGGACAATTTAGAATTTTTCGGAAGTTTATATGGACTTTCTCGTAAGGAATTAAAAAAAAGAACTCTCGAAGTACTAGAGCTAATTGAATTAATGGATAAAAAAGATCAACCAGTAAGCGAGTTTTCAGGTGGTATGAAAAGAAGAGTTAACATTGGTATTGCACTTATGAATAACCCTAAGCTATTAATACTTGATGAACCAACTGTTGGAATCGACCCACAATCAAGAAATCACATACTAGAAACTGTAAAAAAACTTAATGAAGAAAAAGGAATGACAGTAATTTATACCAGCCATTACATGGAAGAGGTTGAATTTCTCTGCAAAAGAGTTGCTATTGTTGACCACGGAAAGCTCATAGCTATGGGAACAAAGGAAGAACTTAAAGAAAAGCTAAAAGCCTGTGATACCTTAACTGTTACTTTCAACGAGGCAACGGAAAAAGCACTTGAAACAATAAAAAATATAGACGGTATTGAAAAAGTTACTATAAAAAATAATCAGATAAGCATGTTGGTTATACCTCAAGAAAGCAATGTTATGAACATTATGGACAGCTTAAGAAATTTAGGAATTAAACTTACAAGCTTTAAATATGATGAAGTTAATTTAGAAAGTATATTCCTTCAAATCACAGGAAAATCCCTAAGGGAGTAAGGGAGGCATTACTATGAACAAGTTATTACATTTACTATTTATAGATTTGAAACTGCTTTCAAAGACAAAAGTATTTTATTTAAAATTAATATTATTTCCCTGTGTTTTAATACTGATACTAGGTTATATGTTTGGTAATTCAAACTCCAAGCTTTCAACCTTTGAAGTTGCATATTACAGTGAAGATGAGGCAGTATCACAAAATTCAATAGCTTTATCTCTTGGCGAAACTCTTAAAAGTGATGTACTAGATTCAAAGGCTTTGAAGGAATTATTTAGTTTAAAGACCGTAACAAGCTATTCTGAGGGTGAAAACCTAATTAAAAACAAAAAGGCAGCAGCCTTCATATATGTTCCAAAGAACTTCACAAAAGCATATTTGGATAATACTAAAACAGATATTATTTTGCTTGCAGATAACACCAAGCAAATAGATAAAGGAATTGTAAAAAATATATTAGATAGATTCAACCAAAATATAGAGACAATTCGAATCGAAGAAAACGAAGTAGAAAAGAACTTGCCTTCAACAAGTAAAATGAGTCCAATGGAACTACAGAATTTAATCAGTAAAATCCAAAGTACTGACAGTTATTCTGATGATATCACTAAAATTTCAACTAACAAAAATACTAAACCGATTGATGTAATGCAGTACGAATCAATTGCTATGGTAGTTATGTTTTCAATTCTAACAGCCTTTGAACTTGCCCATAATATAGTAGACGATAAACTAAAAAATACTCAATTCAGAATAAAATCAACACCAACTCAAGATATTCAGTATGCGCTTGGAAAAATTTTAGGCATAGTTTTAGCAGTTACGGTTCAAATGTCAATTGTAATGTTAATTAGCCACTTTGTATTTAGAGTAACCTTTGGAAATCCACTTCATATATTACTTATTACTGTTGCATATGGCTTTACTATAGGAACTATAGTCTTTTGTGCAGGCATTGCAGCAAAAGATCAAATGTCTATCTCAAGCTTTGCTTCCGTTATCCTTTATGGTTTTAGCTTTTTAGGTGGAAGTTTTATAAGTGCTGATTCTTTACCATCTAACTTTCAATCACTTCAAAAGTTAATACCAAATGGAAAAGCTATAAACTGCTATTTAAAAATTTGCGAAGGGCAAGGTATTTCTGATATCTATCTAGATCTTATTGCACTTATAGGAATTGGAATTATATTTCTTTTAATATCCTTAGTTTTATATAGAGAAAGAAGGAGAATTAATAATGCAAATCTTAATGTTAATAAAAAATCAATTAAAGCTGCTGTTTAATAATAGAATTGCAATTTTTGCAATTTTAGCAGCACCCTTATTACTAACTTATCTGTTTTCATTTTCAGAAAGCAACTCTAAAATAAATTTATATATAGCTGATTCAGATAAAAGTGTTTACTCAAAGCAATTGATAAATATGCTATCAAAACATAACGAAATAAACATAGTTAACCTCTCAGAAAGTGAACTAGAGAAAAAATTAGATAATAACAGCATTTCATTTGGATTTGTGATTAATAAGAACTTTGGAGATAGTTTAACTTCTAGTAAAAGCTTAAATATGAAAACACTTGAAAACTATGAAACCGGAGATGGAGCTTTATTAGAGCAAATCGTATTGAGTGAAGCAAATACATTAAAAAAAGTAACTTTAGATTCTAAGATAATCTCACAAACTCTAAATCTATCTAATGATTCTGTATCAAATGAATTATTTAAAAATGTTAAAAATGATGTAAATATATCTATTACAGATAGAACTCTAAAAGATGATCACGGTAATCATACTTCAACCATTAGTAGACTAATAGGCTTTTTAGTAATGTTCCTTTGGTTTGTTGTAATCCAAGGTTTCAGGACACTAATAGAAGAAAAAAACAACAATACTTTTGAGCGAATACTAGGAACTCCAACTAATTACACTAAATACCTAATATCAAAAATAGCAGCAACTTATATCTTTGGATTAATTGTCATAGTTACTATTCTAATTGCAGGAAAATACCTGTTCAAGGTCAACCTTATAACTAATCTTCCTGTAGAAAGTATTATATTTGGAGCCTACTTATTAGCTTTAACTGGGGTTGTGATGATATTTGTTCCTTTCATAAAAAAGCAACAGAGCTTTACAATACTTGGGGCAATACTAATGGCACTAACTGGAATACTTGGTGGTTGCTTCTTCTCTATAGATGAAATAACCTCCAGTGCTATGCAGCTTATTTCTAAATTTACACCAGAAGCATGGGCAATAAAATCTATTAATGCTGCAATTTTTAATAATACGTCTATTAATACAGAATTCCCTTCAATAATCATACTTACTTTTGTTGGAATTTCAGGTTTAACCATATCCTATCTTTTATTAAATTTAAAAATTAGAGCCGAAAGGGCATAGGGAGGATCCAAAAATGAATACAAATTTAATTATATATATAATCATGTTAATAGTAGGAATTATAATCAATGTTTTTATGGGTAAGTTTGTAAAAATAATCTTTAAAAAGGACGGCACACTTCCAAGAGTTCCACTTAGAATTTTAGGTATTTACCTTATCATTAATTCAATCTCTTATATATTCCATATTTAAAAATTATATATAAAGCCTGTTCAGCTTAAAGCGAACAGGCTAATTCATTTTATTTTTTCATATTTTCAGCATAAAATTTAAGAGCTTTTCCGATAAACTTAGCTGCACCTTTTCCATATTTCTTATCCATGACTTTTTCATATATTGAGCTTGAAAGATATTGCTCTGCAGTATATTCCCAATGATTTTCTCCCATTTCAACTTTTAAAAAATCACTGCTCTTTTTAGTCTCAGTTGCTATTTCTTCAACGATCTGTTGAATTTCTTTTGAAGAAGGATCTTTGCTTAAATCGGCTGTAAGGTTTTTATATAAAATCACTGATTTCGGAAGCTTATCTTCCAAATAAAACTTTAAGGCCTCTCCTATAAATTTAGCTGCTCCACTTCCATACTTTTCATTTATTGATTCTATCCACTCTGGATATACTAAATAGAGTTGTACATTAGAGTACCACACATCATCTCCTATAGCAGTTTTGAATACTTCATAATCCATTTTAGCAGTTGTTGTTATTTCTCCAGCTATTTCTTGAATCTCCTTAGAGGTAGGATCTTTACTTAAATCCTTAGTGATTTTACCAAATAACTCCCTTAGCCTAGGATGTCTACCCTCTAAGCAATCCTTTTTAAATTTATCAACCTGCTCTGAAAGTGTAAACATATCACTATCAAAATTCTTCTTAATAGCTTCAGCAAACTTTTCAATACTTCCATGTTCCTTGATAGCCATTTTAGCTATTTCCTCTTCCTTAGTTTTGATTTTTTCAATTCTCTCATTATATTTTTCTATACTGCCGTACATTTTTATTACTTTATCTTCATGTTCTGTTTTAAAATCTTCCAATACCTTATAATATTCACTCATATCAAATTCTTTAAAACTCATTTCACTTTCTCCTTTTAAGGTTTTATTTATAAGCTCTATTAAGTCATCCAGTCTTTTACGCTTCACTAAAAGCAGCTTTTTTTGATTCTCTAAAGCCTCCATTTTATCAAAGTACGGACTCCCCATTATCTCTTTAACATCCTTTAACGAGATATCAAGTTCTTTAAAAAACAAGATTTGCTGCAACGCTTTAAGGGCTTCATCATCATAAAGCCTATACCCAGCTTCTGTAATTTCACTTGGTTTTAATAATCCTATTTCATCGTAATAATGTAGTGAACGTACACTTATTCCTGTCAGATCTGAAACTTGTTTTACTGTTCTCATTGTACACCTCAAGGTTTAATCTTACCGCTATCAATAATAACAACCATTTTGCAACCTGATTTTCAGTTATAGATTGATGCATGTTTTATTAATAAATTAAGTTTTTATTCTTAGCTCTTCTTAGCATTATGTTGAAGTTGAGCCTATAATTATATAATCCGTACAATTCAATATATTGTCAAATTATATATTATCTTGAACCGGTTTATTTATATATTACACTATGACGTGGTGTTAGGGTCAACACTTATGAAATAAATTATTATAAAATTCAATTATCACACTTAAAAATCCTCTTCTATTTATTTTTACATATATGGATGTACCTTATTAATTTAAAGAAATTTGGAGCTTTATATTTGTACTATTCAGTACAATAACTTAATTGATGTTTTTTGGTTACTTACATTTTTTTACTTTTTGATTGATTGGTGCTATATTGTACTAGTCAGTACAAAAAATATCAAAAGAGGTGGCTTCTATGAAAAAATATATTAAAAAAATTCTAATCTTAGTCCTATCCTTCATGGTATTGGTGCTTACACCTTCAGTTAACACCTTTGCTGCAACTAACCCCAATAAAACTTCTAGTACAAGCTTGTCGTTACCAAAATTAAACAATAACTACCCTATAGTTATGGTTCATGGTTTATTTGGTTGGGGAAACGATGAACTTTTTGGAATAAATTATTGGGGTGGTCAAAACAGTATAAAGGAAATGCTAACCAAAAATGGATATACAATTTTCACGCCTACTATTGGCTCTATATCAAGTAACTGGGATAGAGCCTGTGAATTATATGCATATCTAAAAGGTGGTACAGTAGACTATGGAGAAGAACACTCAAAAAAATACGGGCATTCCCGTTATGGAAGAACTTATCCTGGAGTTTATCCTGAACTAGGAGCTTCAGACGCAAAAGGGTTGAAAAAAATACATTTAATTGGTCACAGCATGGGCGGAGAAACAATTAGAGTATTTGCTCAATTATTAGAAAATGGCGATCCTGATGAAATAAAATATAATACTACTGACATAAGTCCATTATTTAAAGGTGGCAACCACTGGATTGATAGCATTACTACTATTGCCACTCCTCACGATGGAAGTCAAGAAGATGAAAAACAAAATAATCTTGAACCTATCATGCATCAATTCTTTGCTGCTGCCGCAAGCAGAAATGGAGTAATTAATTCTAGTAATCCATGCTTTGATTTTAGAATGGACCAATGGGGATTAAAAAAACTACCGGATGAATCTTACGATAGTTATATTCATAGAGTATTTAGCAGTAATATCTGGAAAGACACTAAAGATTTAAGTATATGGGATTTATCTCAAGAAGGTGCAAAAGAATTAAACAGTTGGGTTAAAGCGCAAAGTGATATTTATTATTTTTCTATTTCTTGTGTTGATACACATAAGGATTTATTAACTCAGCATCAAATTCCTAATCCAAACATGAATCCTTTACTTATAAAAAGTTCTATTTTTATGGGGCAATACACAAATAATACCGAAGGAAAAGTTAAAGTAGATAGTAGTTGGTGGAGAAATGATGGCATTGTTAGTGTTAGATCTGCTATAGCCCCTCATGAAGGCTCTAAAGATCAGGTTGTTAACTACAACCAAAACACCACAATTCAAAGAGGATTGTGGAATTATATGGGCGAAATAAATGATGTAGATCATATTCAAGTAGTATTGCAGGATAATCCTATTTATCAAAAATATCTTCAAAACACCTTCATAAATTTAGCCAAAATTCTAAATGAACTTCCTTTTTAAATAAATAAATCAGCGTATATAAAAAACAAACCTCATTTATAGTTCTGATTAATATACTTACTATAAATGAGGTTTGTTTTAATTGTTATATAAATTTGAATTTATATGTTTCATCATATATGAATAAATTATGAGCTTTCAGTATTTCAATAAAATATATAGATTCATTTCTCAGTGGTTTCATATTATAATCAAACCAAAATCATATAGATTTCTAGAGTAAATTAAAAATCGAAATTATCCGGATCAGGTCCTACCCTAAAATTTTGATTTAAAGAATTTATCTTTTCTACTTCTTCATTAGTTAATTCAAAATCAAATATCTGTGAATTTTCTATTATTCTTCCTTCGTTTGTGGACTTAGGAATAGTGATCACTCCATTTTGTATATCCCAGCGTAATATAATTTGAGCAATAGATTTATTATGCTTATTAGCTATTTCCTTTAATATTTCATTGTCAAATAATTTACCCACCATCAGTGGTGACCATGCTTCAACTTGAATATCATTTTGTTTACAAAATTCTCTAACCTTCTCCTGTGTTAAGCGTGGATGAAATTCTATTTGGTTTATCATTGGCTTAATCTCTGCATCCTTCATTAAATCTTCAAGATGATGAACTTGAAAATTACTTAATCCTATTGCTTTTACACGCCCTTGTTTATATAAGTACTCCAAAGCTCTCCAAGCATCTTTATACTTACCTTCTACAGGCCAATGTATAAGATATAAATCTAAATAATCAAGTCCAAGTTTCTTTAAACTTGTTTCATAAGCCTTTATTGTAGCTTCATATCCCAGATCAGCATTCCAAACTTTAGATGTTATAAATAAATCTTTCCTTGAAATACCTGTAATCTTTATTCCTTCAGCTATACCTTTTCCCATACTTACTTCATTATCATAAATAGCTGCTCCATCTATGCTTCTATAACCATTTTTTATTGCACTTTTTACTGCATCAACTAATTCTTGGCTATCCTCCACTCTAAAAACGCCAAGCCCAAGCCATGGCATTTTTACACTATTATTTAAAGTTACAGTGTTTTTTAAATTATTTATCATTCATATACCTCCATATAATCTATTTTCTAATATGTGCTTATTATATGATTCAACATTACAAGTGACAAGTACGCACTTTTTCGTTAGATTACTTACCTCTACGTAAGATTTAGCATAATATCTACATCTTTAGATAGAATTAATTTCAATTTTATTTATAGTTTATCTTTACTATCTAAATAACGACTTATAGCTGTCAGTAAAACAGCCCCTAAAACCATTATAGCTCCAACCCAAGGTGTATTAGCTAGTCCTAATGAATCAACTACTATACCACCTACAAATGCACCAATAGCTATACCTAAGTTAAAAGCTGCAATATTTATGGCTGAAGCTACATTCACTCCAGAGGGTACATATCTTTCAGACAATTGAACCACATACACCTGAAGACCAGGTACATTCATAAAAGCAAACAACCCCATTATGATAACAGTAATTGTTCCCAAAACCTTTAGCTGAGCAGTGAAGGTTAGAGTAAATAATATTATTGCTTGTATTAAAAACATCCAAAAAAGTGCCTTTAAAGGATTTTTATCGGCAGCTTTACCACCAATAGTGTTACCTATTGCAATAGCTATGCCATATAGTAGTAATATTACACTTACTCCATTTGGTGAATAACCTGTCAATTTCTCTAATATTGGACTTAGAAATGTAAATGTTACAAAAGTTCCTCCGTAACCTAGTGCAGTAATTGAAAATGCAAGAATAAGTCTTTTGTTAGTTATAAGCTTTATTTGATCGCTTATTGAAACTTGCGCTGCTTCTTTTAATTTATTGGGTACTAGAATAGAAGTACATATTAAAGCTATAACCCCAAGAATCGCTACTCCTAGGAAAGTAGCTCTCCAACCAAATAGCTGACCAATATAAGTTCCAAGTGGTACTCCTGTTATTGTTGCAACAGTCAGACCTGTAAACATAATAGCTATTGCACTTGCTCGCTTATCCTCCGGTACTAAATCTGCTGCTATTGTTGATCCTATAGAAAAAAATACTCCGTGAGAAAAAGCTGTAAGGATACGAGAAATGAGTAATAAACCAAAGCTTGGAGATAGTGCAGCAATTGTATTTCCAGCTATAAATACAACCATTAATGAAATAAGTAAGGTTTTCCTTGACATTTTACTGGTTGCTGCGGTAATAATAGGAGCCCCAAAGGCTACCCCTAAAGCATATCCAGATACAAGAAGTCCTGCTAGAGTAATTGTTATTTTTAAATCTTTTGCTACTGTTGATAAAAGCCCTACTATAACAAATTCCGTAGTTCCTATTCCAAAAGCACTTATAGCTAAAGCTAATAATGCAAGTTTTCCATGATTAATACATTCGTTTTTATTTGAATCTTTGTTTAATGATAATTTTTCTTCCAATGTTGGTCCTCCTATAATAAGTAGTTTTTATATTTTTAAACGGCTTCTTTAAATGGGCCCATTTTAAAGAAAGCATTTTAAATTTTTATAGGACTTATTATGATACAAAATCTTAATATAAAAAAGTACGCACTTTAAAGTTAATTACTTACCTAGAGGTTGTAAAAGTGCAATTCAAAGGGTTTTTCAATAAAAAATAAAAGGAATGATTTTTATCATTCCTCTATCTATGTTCTTCTGAATCCTTTTCATATTCCCTATAATGTTTTATTGACCAATCTTCAATCAGTTTTAATGCTGGATATAATTCTCTGCCTTTTTCTGTAAGACAGTATTCAACTCTTGGTGGAACCTCTGGATAAATCTTTTTATGAATAATTCCTTCTTCCTCTAATTCTCTAAGCTGTTCATTTAACACCTTTTGGCTTACTCCACAAATTATTCTTTGCAATTCCATAAACCTCTTTGGGCCATCACCAAGATGGCATATTATTACAGACTTCCACTTACCTCTAATTACTTCAAAACCTAAATCTAATAGGCATACGTACTGTTTTCCCCTATAATCAATCATAACCTTTCACCTCTATAGTATTATTATCGAATTAAATTTCAAATATGTTTACAGCATTTCTAAGGTCTTGCTTGAGCTCACATATTTATCACCCCAATAAAGTTACATGTAACTTTTCAATATCTAAGTATGCTATTGATTATAATATTTTTTATACAGTTCTAACTGAATCTCTCTTCTCATCGCCCAAACATTGCATTCTTGATTAGATAATAGCACAAGACTTATATCCTTTTCTGGATAGTAAGAAAACATAGCAGATACACCATAATTGCAACCATCTTTATATATGCAAAATGGTTCTTTTTCATCATTTATCATAAAAAACTCAAAGGCATATCCATTTCTTTTATATAATCCTGGTATTTGATTATTTTCTTTTGACTCATAAAAATTACAGTGTGGATGCATTAATATATCAAAGTATTGTTCATTAAGAAGTGTACCATTTTGAATACCTATTAAAAACCTATTTAAATCATCTGCAGTAGTATATGCCCCACTATCAGCTGTCCCTGTTGGAGGATATGAATAGATATTCTTTTTATATCCAATAATACTACCATCTGTATCTGTAATATTTGTATATCCCTCTGCAGTATTCTCATTTATACCATCCATAGAGTAGAATCCTGTCCCAGTCATACCTGCCTTTTCAAATATGTTTTTAGTTACATAATCTTGATATTTCATTCCTGTTATTTTTTCAATTGCAAGACCAAGGAGTACAAAAGAGCAATTACAATATCTAACATTAGTACCTGCTTTAAAATTGGGATCCTTATAGGCAAAATTTTTCAAGAAATCTTTACATTCACGTATTGCATAATTAGGACTATGGATAAATAATGCTGCATAGTCTTCCCCTGCTTCCTCATCAGCATCATCTGCAATACCTGATGTATGATTTAATAATTGTTCTATTGTAACATCGTCAGGAATCTTTGTCCCCTTCAAATCAATTATATTTACTATTTTATCATCTAAACTCAATTTTCCTCGTTCAACAAGCTGCAGGACTGCTACTGCTGTAAAAACTTTAGTCACCGATGCTGTATCAAAGCTTGTATCAACTTCATTCTTTATTTTAAATGCTCTGTTTGCATAACCATATGCCTTTTCAAATACTGTTTCTCCTTTAATTTTAATCATGCACACTCCACTGAAATTTAGTTCTGTGGCATAGTGATTACATATTTTTTCTACAAAATTTCTCATGTTATATCCTCCAAGTTAATGCAGAGTACTTCTACTGCTCCGCAATTTTCATTAATCTATCTATAAAAGCATAGATTAATACTATCTAATCTATTGTTTATTATACCTTTTATTGGTTAATATTATATATAACATTTCATCTACCTTACTGATTTAGATATATTATTTTTGCTTACAAAAATAGCCCTAACCAATTAATATCAACGGCTAAGGCTATAAACTTCAGTTATTTGTACCATATTTTGTTTAAAAACATACTCTTCACTATTTTAATTCAACTGTAATAATCTTATCTTCAAGAATATATTTTGTTCTACCATCTCTATCAACAGAAGTAGTATTAGTTGCTATCTTATTAAATGTATATGGAATAATTCTTAGTTTATTTACATCCTTAAACTCTTCAGTTCTATAGTAAAATGCACCTTTCCCTATTTGCTCTTTCATCGGAAGTGATTTATTGTTTTCTTCAACTATATCATAATAATAATCTACATCTTTAGTTATCGCCCATCCACTAAAACCTTTTGAAGTACCTGAAATAAGTACTCTATCAGGAGTAACTGTGACCTCACTTATGGAAAGTTTACTTTCACCTATTATTATATCTTTATTTACTTTGATAACTTTGGAGGCATTTTTATAACTGGTTCCATCATAATCAAAACTATAAGTGAACTCAGAATCACTAACCCCACATTCTTTTGCTAAAGCAGCAAATACTAACTTTACATGTTCTTTATTTCTTAGTTGAAGGTCTTTTCCCTCAATCTCAAGAATTGCATTACTTTCATCCGTTTTCCCTTCAACCTGTGTTACCCCAGCTCCAATATAATCTGAACTTCTTTCTACTTTTTTCCCATCAATATATACATCAGGTACTAGCTTAACCCTATTATCAAATGTTTCATTTACTCCCCTAGTAATATTAAAATTAACAATGACTCTCGAACTATCAGTAAAAAACTCATTTAAAGTAAGCTTAGTGTTCTTTCCCTGCAAGGTTTTCCCAACTTCCATCGAATACTTTTCATACTTATTATTTAGACCTACCCAAGTATTGATATTAAGTTTAAAGCTCGTTGCAGCTGCAAAAACCTTATCCCCATGTACCCCTAGGTTAACTACCAAAAATACAGCTACTGCAGCTGCCAATACCTTGTTTTTACTCCAAAATCCTCTTTTACCTTTAGAGTTCATAAATTTTTTCATCATTTTTTTCTTTTCAAGTTCACTCACTTCTTCTATCATATATTGTGACAAATCTATATCTACATTATTAAGCAAACTATACTCATTCTTCATAGATTATTCCTCCTCATGATCTGGAAAATAAACTTCTTAGTTTGGTCTTTCCTCTTGAAATTCTATTGTATACTACAGATGGTTTTATATTAAATTCCTCACTAATTTCCTTTATGGATTCTTCTTTTACAAAAAGTTTGATAAAAAGTTGTTTGTCCAATGGGCTAAGGCTTTTAAGAATCTCCTCAACTTCATGCTCTAGTTCGTCCTTCAAAGCCTCTTTTTCAATGTTAAAATCACTTTCTAATTCCATCTGAGCTATGTCCATATACTCAAGTGCTTTTAAGTATTTTCTTTTATAATCAATAGCCTTATACTTAGTTATTGCAGCAATCCAATTTTTTAATATATTCATCTCTTTATTAAAGCTAGCTATATTGTTCCATATTCCAAGATATACATCATTGATGCACTCCTCATGATATTGAGAAAGATTATATAAATGCTTTTTTACTATAGCTTTTATTAATGGTGAGTATTCATTAATAAGTAGCTCCATACCTTTTTCATTTCTATTTTTTATTAATGAGCAAATTTCTTCATCCATAGTAGAATTCTCCTTTCTGAAGGGCCCTTACACTTACTATTTCGAATATAGTAAATCGAATTCTATCAAAAAATAATATTTTTTTATAATTACATTTTATAATAAAAGCTAATCTCCGCAGATTCTTTTATGGATAGCTTTTCCTTATTTAAAGAAGCACATAAAAACATAGACTCAATACTTATAGAACTTACGCATTCCATGTCTATAATAATTACAGAATCACTAAATATTAAAGGCTACTAGCGAGCTACCAGTAGCCAAAATAGATAACTTTGTATTAATTTTCTGTAATACCATCTGATTCAATCAATATACTGAATAACTTAAACATGATAAAACCTACTACAGCTCCATATATATTTAAGATTATATCATCTACATCAGTAATCTTATAAGTAAATCCTAAGATAGCTGATATTAAAAATTGCATACCTTCAATTCCAACTGAGAATATAAAGCCTATAAGCAATGTATACCCAAACTTTCTAAATTTCTTAAATAGTAAAGATGTAAAGAAACCTAGCGGTCTAAGCAATATAATATTTCCTAGTATATTTCGTAAAATTATGTCTTTATTCCCAAGGTGCATCATTTGAGATATACTTTTTAATAGAACGAATTTATTATGCAGATATTGCTGTACTCTCATATCATGTATTAAATTACTCTGAAATGGCAGTGGAAAAAAAGCCACAAATCTTCTAATACGATCTATGGCACTTTGATTTCTAATTGTTATTTTTCACCCTTAGACCTCTTAGCACGCAATCCTCTTGGCTTCCATTCAGTACCGTCCTCATTAGCAATCTTAAATAGATCATTTGGAGGCTCTGCAAAGACTTTAGATGGTTTCTACTAACTCGATACGCTGAATAGAATGGCTCACGTGCTTAGTGAATGACCATCTAGTCATTTTCACTTCTTTAGCAAAAGCTGTCTAGTTAGTAATTCCTTGTTCTTCTAAGAGTTCTGCTAGTTTAAATTCTACCATTACAATACTTCCTTTCAAAACCTCGCCGTATTGGCACGATATTGTGTCATTTATTGCCATTCTGACCTGGTACTCCAAGCATGTCAATAAAAAAACATGCCAGATACCGTGGCGCTTATTTACCTAACCTATAGTATCAGATATTATTTTTGTTTTATGCATGTCAAAAAATAAAAGCGCAAGCAAACAGAGCCGCTCACGCCTTTAGGTGCTAGATTAAATTATTGAGGATTAATTGGATTAGGCCAATCACAAACCTGATAAGTACCGCCTAGATTTCCGATGCTTGTCTTATTCCCAAGCACTGGAACAGCAACCACAGCTAGAAGCAAAACACTGATTATTATTTTTGACACTCTCTTTTTCAATCCCATTCACCCCTTTTTATGTCTATGTTACTATTATATTACAAAAGTAATCATTTTACCGCATGTATTGCTAAATAAAATTATAAAAATTTTACAGGAAGTGTTCTAATCGGTGCAATAATTTCAGCGCTTTGTCACTGTCATTCTGCACTGTAGCTATCTCCATGAGCTTGTAGAGAGCGTATTGAATCCCGTCTTCAACATTGTTTTCTTCTAAGGTTGTAATCATATATTCCATCTTCTGTTCAATTCGTTTGAATTCTTTGTTTTCCTCAAGTATTTTTACTAGATTTTTGTAGTTATCGACTAGCATATCGAAACGCCTATATTGATCTGCCAAGTCTATAGCCAGCTCGTGCAGTAGTATGCTCTCCTCACGCATGCCTTGCGCAAGCAATATCTTACCTTTTAACGCCAAGGTGCTAGACAAAAACTCTTTATTTGTTGCAAGTTTATGTTTTTGTGCTTCAGATATATATAATAGAGCCTTTTCATAATTCTCGACCTTATAATAATACTCCGCTATGTTATTATAAATGAGTCCTAATAAAGATGGATCGCAAGTGCGCACTTCAGGAATTATCTCAAAGAATGCTTTTCCAGCTTCGTGGTCTTTATTGGTATAAAGTAATACTGTAGCTTTCATTAATTTAGCGTTAACTAAGACTAGCTGATCCGCCTTAACTTTATGATTTATAATGTTATTATCTAGCACAGCCAAACATTCATCGTATTTTTTCATTTGCCCGTATACTGTTGCTAAGGACTGACTTGCTATGAAATAATTATTTTGTACACCAAACTCCTCAGCGTATGCTACCGCTTGTTTATAGAAGAAAATGGAGTCTTCGAATTGATTACTTCTTAACTTACAATTACCTAGATAGCAGAGTATCTCAATTTGCGGAACATAAGATCTTATTTCTTTGTACTTCCCTAATGCGCTGTGTAGATTGCTAAAAGCCTGGAAGTACTCTTTTTCATTAAAGTAGAGAAGGCCATTTTTCCTATATGTTTCTGCTAGTAGATCATCAAGATGGAAAGACTTTTCAATCTCTATTAGCTCTTCTAAATCTTTGTGGCTAAGAGCTTGTCCATTTTTGATTTCATTTTCGCAGTAATACCTGGCGTCTTCTTCAGGAAATCTAGAAAAATACTCATCGTCAAGCTCAAGGTTTACGTGAATCCTCTTTGCTATATCTATAAACTTCTCAACTAGCTTCTTAGAACTCGCTTTACTTATAGATCTTTTTCCACTTTCCATCATGCTAATAAACGCCCTAGTCATGTTTTCCCCTTCTAGGTCCGCTTGATTTACTCTAAATTTTTTCCTCATCAGTTTAATTTTTTCACTTGGAAGATAGAACTCCAAACTACTCACCCCTCTTTACTGATATGCTTAATAACAGATACATGTACGTATAATTATACCTCTTTTTTACAGTGTAATACACTTATTTTATAAAAAAATGTAAATTTATTAAAAATATGAAAAAAAAGCAAGAGCTTTCGCCCTCGCGTCTAATTACTTCATCCCACCGTATTTCCTACTTAAATCTAGTACGTAAAATGTTTTTGCTTCTACCCAAGGATCGTCCAGCGGTAAGTCTAATCCCGTAGTCCCATCCCATTCCTGAAAAGCCGCATGCCAATCTCACTCGCTCACAATATCACGATATTGATTCTGCAGATCTATAAGCTCTATTGCTCTATAATCAAAATCACGATCTCCCCAAATCGATGTATTCATACGGTAGGTAATACAAACATGAATGTATCCACATGGTACACAATTTTATTGATTAACTCTAATACGTAAAGCTCTGCTACAGGAGTTGGCTCAACTGCTTTTTCTTCAAGATCTATGCCTAGATATTCGCTATTTCTGAAACAGCTCCTTTTTTGTGTAGATAAAGCGTTACTTTAAAGTTCACATACTATATATAAGTAATTAACACTTATATTATAAATTAAACCACCTCTGCCTGGCCCTTAGCATCCTCTCTCCTTTTTGAATATAAAAGAATGAAGCTTAAAATTAGTGCAATTACAAAGAAAATGGTGAAAAATCTGAAGCTAGAATCTATTGAATTAACTAAATTACCATTCATATTTATACTACTTAAACTCCCTATTCCTACTATTGCTTTAGAAACTACATCTGCAGGTATAACCACTTCAATCGTTAATATTACTAAAGTTTGGCTTAAAGCCTTACCTATATTAAGAATTGTATAATATATTCCTGAAGCTGCTCCACTGTCCTCCTTAGGTACTGCTGATAATACAGTTTTCGCTAATGATGGCCATGCTAAGCTATTCGCTATGGATAATAGTATTAGTGGGAATACCACAGCTGAAACAGATAATTCCGCCCCAAGCCTTCCAAGCATGAATATTCCTATAATAAGAAAAATTATTCCAAAGGTTAGAGTCTTTAAAGCTCCAATATGATCTACAAATCTTCCTGCAAAAGGTCCGAGTATAAGTTGTGGAACAGATAGTGAAACCATTAATAGTCCTGATAAAGTTGGATTTAGATGTAGCGCACTTTGCAAATATATGCTTAATAACAATGGTAATGAAAAATAAGCTATACAGTAACATAATGTAATTCCAAGTCCAATTGAATACTCTCTGTATGAAAGTAAACTAAAATTGAATAATGGATTTTCCACACGTAATTCCGTAATTATAAATATACCCCATAATAAAATTGCAAATATACTTAACCCAATGGTTTTATATGACAACCATCCTAAGGACTGTCCCTCAGAAAGTACTATCATTGTTAATATTAAACCTAAGCTAAAGGTAAATATCCCAACCCAGTCATTTTTTAGTTTAATATTAGGCTTAACATCCTCCAGCACCAAAGCGGCACCTATTATGCAAATTAGTACAAAAGGTACTGTAATAAAAAATATTGAACGCCATTCAAAGTGAGTAATTAAAGCACCTCCAACTACAGGCCCAACTATCGCTCCAATTACCCAAGAAGTAGCATTAATGCTTAAAGCTAATCCAAGTTGACTGCTAGGAAAAGTCTTTACTATGGTTGGAGTTGCAGTGGCCATTGCCAAAGCAGCCCCGGCCCCTTGAATTAATCTATATATATTCAAAGTTAATCCTGAGCCTGCAATTCCACAGAGTATTGTACCAACAGCAAAAATTATAAGTCCTATCATGAAAATTCTTTTTGCGCCTACTATATCCGCCCACTTTCCAGCAGGTAATATTAGCACTGTACTTGCAATAATGTAGCCTGTAATTATCCATAGCCCTGCTGTTACAGAAATATTTAGTCCTTTCATCATCTTTGGCAGGCCTATTATCACAATAGTTGAATCCAAATTTGTAATAAATGATACTAAGGTAACAACAAGTAGAATACTCCATTTGTGTGTTTTAAAATTCTTCATATAATCTCCTTATCTATAAATGGAATAAATTTTCGATTACAAATAAAGCTTTATATTGTTTATCCCATCGAAGCCATTTAATTTTATTTTCTAAATATAGTTTACTTGAGATTATATATCATGTAAAATGATTATATCAGATATTAAGATTCATATTTTGTGATATATTGAGGTATGTAAATGGAAAGTAATGAATTAAGAATTTTTAGAGCTGTAGCACAAACAGGGAGTATAACAAAGGCTGCCCATGCCTTAGGCTATGTTCAATCCAATGTGTCCGCTAGAATTCAGCAATTGGAATATGACTTAAAAACACAATTATTTTATAGGCAGCGCGGCATGATCTTAACCCCTGCTGGTGAAAAATTATTAGCATATGCCGAAAAAATCATTTATTTACTAGATGAAGCTGATAAAGCATTAAATGATTCTTGTGATCCTTCTGGTAGTTTGTCAATTGGCGCAGTTCATACAGTATCAGCTATGCGACTACCTGAAATCTTGTCACAATACCATAAAGCTTATCCTAAAGTTGATTTATCGCTTATAACCAGTCAATCTGACGAACTTATTTATAAAGTTAAACACTTTCAATTAGATGGTGCTTTTATTAAAACTTCTTCTATTACTGATGACAGTATCGTTAGCGAACTTGCATTTGAAGAAAATTTAGTACTTATCTCTAATTCTAAATATACTAAAGTAGAGGATTTATATCCTAAGGCCTTCTTAATGAGTTCAACAGGTTGTCCTAACAGAACACAACTTGAAAACTGGCTTAAATCTAAAGGTGTTTATAATATACGATATATGGAATTTAATAATTTGAATTCTATTATTGAAGGTGTGATAGCTGATCTTGGTGCATCTTTTGTTCCTAAATCTACTATTAAAGAATATGAGGAAAAAGGTCTTCTAAAATCATTTCCTGTACCTGATCAATATAACACCACAAGAACTTTTTTTGTAAGAAGAAAAGATTCCTTAATGACTACTTCCCTTTCAAAATTTATAGAAATGATAGAACAAAACACAGCATATAAAAGAATTTAAGAAAATAAAACAACCCACGAAGTTCTATTTATTAAAACTTCGTGGGTTTTGCTATTATTTTAATATTTTCACATTTTTTTGAGCTTTGCAGTAAAGATTTAAAGTCTTACTTATAAAACTATTTTATATGAACTATAAAACTTTTTCCCTAGTTTCCTATTTTAAATTTTAACTTGGGAAATATATAACTATTAAACTATTTAAATATATAACTATTTACACAAAAAAGGGCGGTATGCCCGTCCCTTTAATATATGCCTTCTTTAATTTTTCTTTTATTTATAGCACTTCCTAGCAGATAAGCAGCTGCAATCCAAATAAATAAGTAAATAAGCTGGTTACTGAATTGAGATAAGCTTTTTCCTTTTTCTATTCCTTGTATCATCGTCATATATGCTTTCTGAGGCAGTGCACTGCATAGTTTATCCAAAAACTTATTACCTTCGGTAAAAGATATATAGCAGCCTGACAGTAAACTAGTCAGCATATAAATTCCAGTGGAGACTAAAGAGTACTCTGAACCTAAGACTGAAGCTATAAAAAGTGCTAATGAGGTTGATAGTGCAGAAATTATGGCAACTAATATAAACATCATTCCATAACTAAACCCCATATCTACTTTAAAAACAAGTTTGGTAGCTGCTAAGGCTAAATAAGAAGGTATAAAAATGCAGGAAAATGTGAAGAGCTCTTGTGTAAAAAGATATATTCTCTCATTTGCCGGAGACATCAGTATTCTTCTTAAAGTTTTTTTATCTCTATCCTCAGTATACAGTGTTATCAGTGCTACCCCTTGCATTAATAGAATCATAAGAATAAAACCTAAGATGTTCGTTCCCTCACCTTTTTTTGAGGTATCCTCAATATTATCTGGCAGTTTGCCTGTTTTAAAGTATGCTTCTATGACTTTTTTATCTTTTTCATTTTTCAAGGTGGTTACTATATAATCGCTATTATGTTTTTCTACTATAGCGACATACTTTCCCATAAACAGAGAAGAAATAGGTGGCTTTTCTTTTAAAATATCAATATTCACCCTATTATCCTTAGGAATATTAAGGTTTGTAGCTGATACAAAAGCAACAGTCCCTTTTATAACTGCTTTTTCTGAAAATAGCACTGCAGCTCCAATCATAACTGGTATAAGAATAAAGGCAATAACTATAGTAGCTTTTTGTGCTAAGGTTCTTCTTAGATTATTTTTAAAAATATTTAATATATTCATTATACATACTCCTCTGGCTTAAAGGTTATATGAGTTATAATAATGCAGATTATAGAAAAAACTGAAATTACGCCAAGTGTAGATATATACATACTAAAGTCATTATCATAAATGATTTTAAAAGCACATTCTGTGATCCATTTTATTGGTGATATAACAGATATTTTAGTTATTAGCTTACCAAGACCTTCTACAGGGAAGAAACTTCCTCCCAAAAATACAAATATTAATATAGGAATCTGCATTATGGAATTTGCAAGTTGCTCTTTTTTAAAAATACTGCAAAACATTGTACCAAGACAGCAGCCGAATAAGGAAAGTACATTTATAAGAATAACCACGTATAAAACATTTTTCCCTCCAAAGTTCATATGCAGGATATATTGAGCAAAAAGTATAATAAGACTGTAGCAAACTATACCTACAATATATGTGGCAATTAATTTGGAAAGATATATCTCTGCCTTGGAAACTGGCGCATATATAATACGGGTATTACCCTTCTTAACCTTTTCTTCCATAAAGGTATTTGTTGCTGTCATTGCCAGCATAATTGCTGTAAAAATCATCAGGGTGACTCCATAATAATCATAAGAATTAATACCTAAGGAGCCATACCCTCCCTTTGTAATAAACCCAATAACTCCAATAAGTATCAATGGAAATATAGTGTTTGCAATTATTAAAGTTGGATTTCTAATTATATTAACAATATCGAATTTTACTATTTTTATTAAATTCATATCATGCCCCCCCTTTTACTAATCTCTCAAATTTCTCCCTGTAAGCTCCAGAAAGGTATTCTCCAAGGATGCTTCTTTGCTATTCATACTTTTAATTGTGCAGTTTCTTTTTAGGAAGACTGCTATTATTTCATTAAGATTATCCTTTGATTTTAATGAGGTTAGGTATACTTCATTTTCAAGAATTTTAACCTTTTTAATTCCTTCTATTAAATAAAGCTCTTCATCGATCAGCTTCTCTGAATTGTTAACATTAAAAGAATAAGAAATCTCATCATTAACCCTTTGCTTCAGTTCTTCATTTGTTCCTTCAGCTATTATCTTACCTTCATTCATTATGATTATTCTGTCAGCAATAGCTTCTACTTCCTCCATATAGTGAGTGGAATAAATCACAGCTGCCCCTCTAGCCTTCAGTGTTTTAATGGAATCCAATATATGATTTCTTGATTGAGGATCAATACCTACAGTAGGTTCATCCATTATTATTATTTTTGGCTTATGAGCAATGGCACAAGCTATATTTAGTCTTCTTTTCATCCCTCCTGAGAAAGTCTTTGGTTTATCTGACTTTTTATCATAAAGTCCTACTAACTCTAAGGCTTCTCTAACTTGTTTCTTGAGTTCATTTCCTTTTAATCCATAAAGACTTGCGAAAAAGCTTATATTCTTTTCAGCACTTATCTCTTCATAAATAGCTATATCTTGAGGAACTATTCCTATTGACTGCTTAATAGTTTTTGCATCCTCCTTCAGATTGTGCCCTAAAACATCTATCTCTCCCTTATCAGACTTCAATATGGTAGATAAAATGTTAAGAGTTGTGCTTTTTCCTGCACCATTTGGTCCAAGAAGTCCTAAAATTTCTCCATCTTTCAATGAAAAATTGATACCTGCAACTGCTTTTTTTGAACCATAATTTTTTTCAAGATTTTTTACTGTAATGATATCCTTAACCATACTCTCTCCTTCTAGACATTATATTGTCTATTTGTATATTTTTAAAATTGCATTCTATTACCTAAATATGCAACATTTCAAATCTATAATCATTTACAAAACTTTGCCGTTTTCTTAGCATAGGCTCTTCAAATATAAAATTATTACTACATTTTTTACAATGTTCTTTTCATACTTTAGACAATATATTGTCTAAAGTAATAATAATACTTTCTCAATGTTTAGTCAATATACTGTCTAAATATTTTCATAATTTTTTTATACAACAAAAAAGGAACTATAACTAAAGTTATAACTCCTTTTTTAAGTTTCTTCGTCTTCCAAATTCATTTAATACTTTCTCCTGAAATTCACTTGGATCCACGCCAAGGTCTAAAAATCCTTCTGATTCAAAACCATCCTGTTCTTCACCATCAAATTGATATAACTTCTTTAATAGATTCCATAGTGTTTCTATTTCACTTGAAGAGAAATCCTTAAACAAGTCTGCAAATAAATAAATTCCATTTTCAGTGCACTTTACAATTACCTTTGTTCCTTCTTCAGTAATCATAACGTTGATAGCTCTTTTGTCCTTAGTGCTAGGTACAGTTTTTATATAGCCTTTTTTCTCCATTATATCTATAAGCTGTTTTACGCTTTGCTTTGTAGTTCCTAACTTCCTTGCAATATTATTTATAGTTCTTTCATCCTCATCTAGATGCGCCATTGCAACTATAGTCATATACTGCCTTGAGGTCAGCCCTTCAAGATATTTATCGCCTACCATTTGTACCTTATTGGTAAGTGAAAATAATGTTGCATATGCTTGCTGCATTAAAAACAGTTCTTTAAAAACATCCATTAAAATCACCCTTCTTCTCTTAAGTCTATCTTTGAATTAGATTCTTAGCCTAATGATAGCAAAATATTCAAAGTTCATCAATATACTGTCTAAATTTCTATAGTGTACGCTCCATCACTTCTAAAGTAATTAGTTTTCACAAATTTTTATCTTTACAGACTATTAATTTTTTTATAACGATATAAAAAAGCTTCTTTGTTCTATAATACTTTTGGTTACTACAAAGTATTACCATTAGCTATGCAATGCTAACCTTAATATTTGTTGGAAGCAACTTAAGCTGTTCTTCCTTAATACTAGAATCAGTTATCAACTGATCAATTTGATTGAAGTCTGCAAATCTATATAATCCATCAATGCTAAACTTGGAACTGTCCGCAGTTAGGATGACTTTTTTAGAGTTTTCTATTATCTTCTGCTTAACTTCTAATTCTCTATAAGATCTAGAACAAGGTCCTTTTGAATGAAACCCATCGCAGCCCATAAAGGCTATATCAGCGTGTATGTTTTCAATGGTATTACCTGCTAAATGACCAACGAAGGACATACTTTTTCTTCGTAATTCACCACCGGTTACAATGAGTTGGTTTTTAGTATTTTCTAAAATCTGTGCGGCAATAAAGGAACTAGTGACTATGACTAGATTACTTCTAAGATTTAATAGCTTAGCAATTTGCAACACAGTAGTTCCAGAATCTAAGATGACAACACCTTTCTCAGGTATCATTTCAACTGCCTTTTGTGCAATCTTAAATTTCTTATCTATATTAACTAATAACTTATCATCAAAATATTTCTCTAGATAATCGGATTTATTCACCAATATCCCCACCTCATTTACCAATATACTCTTAATATAGCCTGGCCTCTTTTTTACAAAATAAATGTTTCAATTTCCAAAGCTACACCATCATTTTGCACCGTATCTGTAACTTTTTTAGCATGGCTCTTAACAAAGTCATTAGCATTTCCCATGGCAATTCCGCAGCCAACTGTGGACAACATTTCTATATCATTTAGCCCATCACCAAAGGCATAACTATTTTCTACAGGTATATCTAAAAACTCTAGAACCTTTAAGATTCCTGATGCTTTGGAATTTGTTTTAGAATATAGTTCAAAAGATCCATCTGAATTGTTAAGACATGAAAACCTATCCTTCTCTATAGATGTACAATAATCAATCCCTTTTTGATCCTTACATAACATTTCAATCTTATATGACTCAACCTCTTCAAGTTCAAAGTCACCTAATAGATATTTCTTAGATATACTGTAGGTATCATAATAAGAATGGAGAGCTTTATGATCATCCTTAATATATGAGTATTCTTCCCCTTGTAAAATATATTCAACGCCAAGTTCTTCAAACTTGTCAACCATTTCCTTTACAACTTCTTTTTCCATAGCTTCCTTATGAATGCATTTATCTCCAACCTTAACATATGAACCATTAGTAAATACGAAACCATCAAATCCAAAATTAAGTATTACTTCATTTAGAAAGGCATACGGTCTTCCTGTTGCAATGAAAACATAATTTCCCTTTGCCTGCAATTCACGTATAGCTTTTTTAACCCTAGGAGTAATATCTGTTAATCCATTTAAACAATCAATTAAGGTACCATCAATATCAAAAAATACCGCCTTTTTCATACTACTTTCATCCTCCTAAACAAATTGTAATTATATTCTTTTTCATTAGCTGTCATTCATTATCATTTTATTTCGTTTATTCCCATTTGTCAATATTTCAATTGCACTTTTTTAAATTAATTGATAAAATAGAAACAAATGAGAACAATTTGGAGGAAGCTATGTTTATTGAGGAACGACATAAACAGATTTTAGATTTAATAGAAAGCGAAGGCAAAGTATTAGTTAAGAATTTAAGTATTCAGTTTGGTGTAAGCGAAAGCATGATTCGAAAGGATCTTCAGGTTTTAGAAAAAAATAATCTGCTGCAGCGTACCTATGGCGGTGCAATTAACATAAAGAGAACTATCGTAAATGGAGAAAGCTTCTCAAAGAGAGTAGAAAAGGATACAGATTTAAAAGAAGTGATTGCTGAAAAAGCCTATGGAGTAATAAAAGATGGCGACACCATTTTTTTGGATGCCTCAAGTATATCATACCTTCTTGCTAAACTTATTACGGATTATAATAGAAATATTACCTTAATTACAAACATGGTTGAAATCTCATCAATGCTTGGAACAGATTGCCGCGTACATACAATCTTTATAGGTGGGGACTATAATCCTATAATCGGTGGAAATGTAGGTTCTCACTCAAATGAGCAAATTAAACTCTATCGCTGTAATAAGGCCTTTATTGGCTGTGGTGGAATTGATCTTGGTGACGGAAGTGTAAGTTCTTGTGAGTCCGAAGATGCTGGTACCAAAAAAGCAATTATGGAAATCTCGAAGGAATTATTTTTACTTGCTCCAAATGAGCGCTTTAACCTCGATGGGATCTATAACTTTGCAAATATATCAGATTTTCATGGAATTATTACTGAAACAGATCCTAGTGATGCTATAATGAATTTACTTAGCCAATATGATATTAAATTAATATAGATTTTTAATGCAAAAACACGCTGAAATGATCATCTTCAGTGTGTTTTTGCATTAAGCAATTTAATTGCCTCTACTACATTTTCATTTGTCAATCCTACAGTTGCATCTGTCTTTATTTGATGCACTTCAATTTCCTGATTATTCAAATCTAAATCATCAACAATCAAGTACTCTTCAATGTTATCATTTTTATTTAACCACAATAAAATTTCTCTTGCTTTTACCAAACTGAATTTTTTAGTTTTTCTAATTTCCTCAGTTGTAAGATCAGGTGTTTTATCGTATATAAATAAATTATGAGCTTTCAATATTTCAGTAAAGTATATGGATTCATATCTAAGTGGATTCATATTGTCATCAAACCAAAATCTCCATCCAGAATGTAAGACAATTTTAGCATCCGTTTCATTTATAAGCTTAGATAACATTAAAACTTTTTCAGTATCAATAAACTTGCCTTCACTGATTTCTCTTTCATTAGCATCATTCCAAAAATTTGAATTCAATACTCCATCAATATCTAAAAATAATATTTTCATTCTTCTCTCCATATCTAGCGTTCACATTTTTATATTTAAGTTATCACTACAGTAAAATCTTTATTTTAATTGCAAAATTACATAAACCGTTCATATTAATTGATTAAGAATAAATTTTCAACAAAAAACACTGATTCTTTTATATATGAAATCAGTGTTTTTTCGTTTTTAATTATTATTTCCTCAAGATCTTATCCATTGCTTTTCCTTTTGCTAACTCGTCAATCAGCTTATCCAAATAGCGAATTTCCTTCATAGTTGGTTCTTCGATGTCTTCAACTCGAACACCGCAGACCACACCTTTAATCAAAGAACGTAAAGGATTCATTTGAGGAGCGTTTGCAAAGAAGGTCTCAAAATCTGTCTGCTTTTCAAGTTCTATTTCTAACTCTTCCTGGCTATATCCAGTCAACCAACGTAAGATTTCATCGACTTCTGTTTTCGTACGTCCTTTTCTCTCAGACTTATTAACGTAAAGTGGATAGACACTTGCTACACTCATTTTATATATATTATGTTTTGTCATGATATATCCTCGCTTATGTGGTTTTCCTTATTGTATCATTAAAAACAGTCACATTCAAAGGAAAGTCATCTCTATTGTTTATAAGATAATTTAATCTTATTTTAAGCTGGCTATAAATCATGAATTATACTTACTCATAGAGAAAATTTCCTCTGAATTCATTTCAAGTATATCCTTTGGGGTAATATCAGGATGGATTTTTCTAAAGCTATCAATAATTCTATGTCCAAAGAAGTAGCCAGCGCACCAAGGTATTCCTAAATCCTCATTTCCAAACATATAAGTTCCATAATCAAAATTAGTTTCACTTAATACCTTTGAATAATGGTTATTCCACAATTCCTTTTCTTGCTCCTTAGAAATTTGAGAAATCCATTTTGGATTCAATGTAGGATTAAGACTTTTAGCAAAGGAATCTGCTTGTCCATCTATCAACAAAGCTTCAATACAGCTTCCTGTACGCCCTCCATGAACTACATGCCAATAATTTCCCCATACCGAATGGTGATACTCATGGGCAAATACATATGAAATCCACTTAGAATAGTCTTCGGCAAATGGATTAACCTGTATTAACATATTACCGAATACACTAACCCCTTGAACACCATTCTGTTGTTCCTTAATAGTAGTTTCTTCATCATCAAGAGGGTAAATTGCAATTACTATTGTATCATCATCATAATTAGGCAGTGCCTCTGAAGCACGTAAAAACTCATTTTTAATCGTATCGATATTTATTTCTCTCAATAGTTTTATCTGCTGTTTCAATTTTTTTACATCTTTTATTGGCTTTGGCTTTCTGTCAGACATATCAAAAGGTGCCCATTGACTAAGCTTCTCCCAGTAAGGCATTATAGCATATTTATCCCATAGCTCCTTATAATCTGCATTATCTTTTTCCATCTCCAAAAGATAACCATCCAAATTCTCATAAACCGCAATTATTTCTAAATTCATTCGTTCTCCTTCCGATATTAAAATGCTTTTAAAATTTGAAATAGTCAAACTTCATCTATATAGAAATTATAGCATATTTTTACATATAATCTATCTTTAAAAAAGTTTTGTAGTTTATTACTTTTAGTACATCTATTTATAACATTTATTTTGTAAAATGCTCTAAATTCAGTCAGCGGTGTTGTTAAGATACCTGTTGTATTCATCAATACAATAAAAAAAGAAGAACCCCACATCAGAGGATTCTCCTTCTTCATTATACACTTGGTTTAGATTTATAATAATTTTCCAAGCTCAGTATTCTTTATCAATTCACCTAATGGTATATTTTTTAATGGAAGATTATCAATGCCAAGACATGTCTTTGCAGCATTAATTAATACACGAATATCATATTGAGCTGGATATACAGGATCTACTTGTTTTTCAAGATCTAGTAATCCGTATACAGCCATCACTGCACTTCTTACAGAGTACTCTACTGTAAATACACAGTCTTCAGGGATTTCTGCAAACTGTCCTAAGAAGCCAAAGTTCTTGCTTCCTGCTGGAATTACATTAGGCCTGTCCCCTGCAACACGAGGCATAAATTGTGAAGTAATGTATGGCATCATGCTAGGGATTACATTAACTGTATGTGATAGAATTTCTGGAATTCTATCTTGTAAGCCCATATGATAAAGTAGTTCTTCAAACATTTCACGTCCTGTACACTCTGAGAACGTCTTTTTAATGTAGTCTCCTGGTACATCCATATTCAATGCATATGCCCAAAGTACCTTTACATTATCTGGTTGACCTATAAAGTGTGGATGCTTTGGAACAACCCAACTCATAAACCAGCTTGAATCTTTTATTGTAACAAGTCCACCCATACCAGGCTTGTCTCCTGTAAGCTTTAGAATATATGGGAATACAATATCATCATCCTTTAAAGTTATAGTAAAGGACATCCATTTTGTCTTATCAATGTCACTGCAGAATTTTTCTGGACGGCCGAAGTCTGATGACTTTTTAGCTAATTTTTCCCATACGCTGAAACAGCCTTTATCTTCAGATCTATTTAAAATCGCTGGATGATCAAGATCACCTTTTGTAGTATTTTCAGTCATTGAACCATTAGTAAATAACACTATATCATCGCTCTTTACATTAATGATTTCATCTTTACCATCTTTAATATAGTGGATTGCTGTAGCTACTTTTTCATTATTTGAAAAATCAAAGTCTATATCTGTAACTTTGCAGCCAGTTTCGAAGCATACATCCTTTTCCTTAAGCCATGTAATAAGTGGAAGTATTAAGGAATCATATTGATTGTATTCTGTATGAAGAATACCTTGTAATTTGTTCATACCACCTATTAAATGCATGAATCTTTCCATATAACGCTTAACTTCAACTACACTATGCCACTTTTCAAAAGCAAACATTGTTGCCCAGAAGTACCAGAAGTTTGTTTCGAAGAAGCTGTCCTCAAAATATTCTCCTATTGTAGTTGCGCCAAGTGCTTCCTCAGTTAGCATGTGAAGCTTTGCAAGTTCCATTGCGTTCTTCTTTGATAACCCAAGGTTTGAGAAATCAGCCTTTTCTCCTTGATTTTGCACTAATCTGCAGTGAGATTCGATTGGTTCTTCTATATTGAATTGACGAAATTCATCTAATACACTTATATTTTTATCTTTTAAGGATGGGATAAAACTGTAAAGGTCCATAAAGCATTCAAAATGCTCTTCAATCTCTCTTCCACCTCTTGCAGTATAGCCTTTTTCTGCCATTCCAGCACCATCCATGGAGCCGCCGAAAATCTCAAGTTGTTCAATTACATGAATGTTCTTTCCTGGCATATGTCCATCTCTTATTAAAAATGCAGCAGCAGATAATGAGCCTATACCTCCACCAATTAAATATGCATTTCTTGTCTCTATGTTCTTTGGTTTATTTGGATTGATTCTTTGATAATTATTCATATGAGATCCTTCCTTTCCTATATTAAGGGATAACCAAATTATAATTTTTAAGCACCCCTGAATGATTTAATGTCATTTGATATACTTATAATACTTTTAATACAAACCTTATTCAAATAACAAAAAAAGCATCTGTGTAAAAATTTCACAGATGCTTTAAAGTGTGTAAATTATAAGAGAAATATCTCATGTTATATATGTGAAGTTACCTTTCTATCATTGACTTTCATAATCCTCAGTATGGTACCTCCCAGCATTCTTTCAACTCTATCAGCAATGTCTTCTTTTTTTTCTTTAAGACCAGTATTTATCCATTCCAGAAATTGTCCGGTTATAGCATAAGAAAAAAACACTGCTGTTTCCTTCTTTATTTTCTCATCAACATCCATATCTTTTGTTATGTCCTTCATAACGCCTTCTAATACTGTAGTAAAGGTCTTACACAGGAACATCTCAAGATGCTCACGTCCTAAAGATTTTGTGGTGTTTATACATATGGTTTTATTATCAAAGGTGTATTGTAGAACAAGAAAGAGCCCATCCTTCCAGTTAGATAAACTGCAGCATTGATCAAGTTCTTCAATAACTTCGTTTTCAAATATCCACTTGAGTAAATCATAAACATCATGAAAATGATTGTAAAAGGTATGCCTTGTAACTCCACAAGTATCTGTAACCAGCTTTACTGTTATTCTATTTATTGGAGTATGCTTCATCAATTGTTTTAGAGAAAGAGCCAACGCATTTTTTGTGACATGTGATGCAGACATATACGTAAATCATTCCTTTCTTAATACGCAATGTACAGAACTCGCAGAAGCGATACTGTAAATATGTTAATCAAAATTACATTTAAATAATAATTAAGTAAATTGTACTTGCCTGTTAGAGATTAAAAATAAATAACCAATCGCAACATTAAACAAATCTCAGTAATATTTATTATTGCCACTTAAGCTAGCACAAACTGTTAATTTTAGTGGACTATTATATTATAAACATTACAGAGCAATAAGTAAAAGGCAAGAAATGATTTATAATGGTTAGTTAGGCAAAATTTCAATAGTTAATAACGAAACTGCCCTCCAAATATACCAATTGCGTTGCTTATAAAATCAACTACTCTATTTTACAAATATAAATTATAATTGTAATAGCTTATGTAGATGTGTTGCTTCACTTTATAATTTATATTTTCAAATTGAAGCAGTACTCCTTGAAAGAAAGGAAGATGAAAACTTGAGAGTATATATTGCTATAGATTTTGAGGATAACATTAAAAGTTATTTTGATAAAATAACTTCACATATAAGAAATCACTGTATTGAAGGTAGTTTTACAGAAAAAAGCAACTTTCATATGACAATTCGATTCATAGGAGAAGCTGATGAGCTTCAGATTTTTAAAATAAAAGAAGTGATAGATAAAGCAGTTTTAAATATAAGATCTTTTGAGTTATTAGTAAATAACTTAGGAATTTTTAAAAGAAAAAAGACAAACATTTTATGGGCTGGAATAGAAGAAAGCATTGCCCTTTCCGAGCTTCATAAAAAACTTTCCGCGCTATTAAAAGAATATAAGCTACCATTTTATGATAAGCTTTTTATGCCCCATATAACCTTAGGACGAAGAGTAGCCTTTCAAGATGATTCTACAGACTTGGATAATTTGATTCAATTTGAGAGAATTAATATTTCAGTAAAAGCAATAACCTTGATGGCCAGTAAAGAAGTAAACGGAAAGCTAAATGGTATACCGCTTTATCGTGTTAACTTGAAAGAATTATGCTAGCCGACCCTTGAAAAAACTTGTAAACCACAAAATATAGCAGCCTCTTATTAAAATAAAGATATCCTAAGAGGCTGTTATTTCATTAATTATAACCTCTAAATATCCTTTTTATAATATATATCTATATTATACTATTTAGCAGACTATTTCTCTCCTCTTCTATTAACTTCTTATCAAGTCTTTCAAATAATATTGTGATTTCCTCAATCGAAGCTCCATACTCCGGCTTAATTATTTCCCATCTATCATTTTTAACATCTAACCATGCTTTTATTTTTGCTGAAGACTCTGGTAGAAATGGTGCTAGTAAGTTTGATAAATTTTCTATGGAATAGATACAATTATATATAGTGTTACCACAAACCTGCAAATTATCTTTTATAGTAATCCATGGTGCGTTTTCATCAAAGTATTTATTCATTCTTCTTACAAATTCAAAAATTTTCTCAAGTGCAATTTTTAAATTACCTTGTTCAATAAATTTTCCTATAATATCATATAAAATGTCTATTTCTCCTTTTATATTAATATCTATTTCTCCAATAGGAATCTTATTATTAAAATATTTTTTAGCAAAAACTAAAGTCCTATTAACCAAATTTCCATATGCCCCTAATAATTCACCATTGTAACTATTCACAAATTCTCTCCAAGAAAAATCCGCATCTCTTTTTTCTGGTGCATTTATTAAAAAGAAGTATCTTATTGCATCGGAGCTATACCGTTCTATTACATCTGGTATCCATATAGCCCAGTTATTACTTGTTGATATTTTCTTGCCCTCTAGGGTTAAATACTCACTAGATATTATCCTTTCAGGCAACTTATTATATCCGATTCCCTTTATTAAAGCTGGTAAAATTATTGAGTGAAAAGGTATGTTATCTTTACCATGTACATAATATGAAATAGCATTTTCATCCCAAAACTCTTCATAGTTTTTTTTATTTTCAATGGCCCATTTTTTGCTCATCGTTAGGTATCCTAACACTGCATCGATCCATACATAAACCTTTTTATCACTAAACCCTTTTATAGGTATATCTATTCCTAAGGATAAGTCTCTTGATATAGCCCTATCCTGTAATCCTTCATTTAAGTATCTTTCTGTATTATTTACTGCATTAATTCTCCAATTACTTTGATTTTTATCTAAATTTTCTTTTATAGTTGGTTGAAATTTAGATAAAGAGAAATATAGCTGACTTGCATTTTTTACTATCGGCTCATTATCGCAAAGCTTACATCTTCTTTCTGAAAGCTCTAAGGGCTCAAGTAAAGTACCACAATTATCACATTGATCTCCTCTTGCTATTGAATGACACTTTGGACACACCCCTTCAACATATCTATCTGGCAAAAATTGATTACAATACTCGCAGTATATTTGTTCTACTTCTTTTTCGTAAATTAATCCTTTATGGTATAGTAAAATTATAGCTTCTTGTACTTCCTTCTTATGAAATTCATCATCAGTTCTACCATAATAATCATATGAAAAGTTTAATTTTTCAAAACACTCTTTAAATTCTGAATGGTATTTATCAGCTATATCCTTTGGTGATACCCCTTCTTTTTTCGCTCTAATTGATATAGGTGTTCCGTGACAATCACTGCCTGATACATATAACACCTTATCTCCCTTTGCCCTATAATATCTTGCTATTACATCTCCTGGCAGCAATGCTGCTATATGTCCTATATGCAATGAACCATTTGCATATGGCCATGCACCTCCAATTAAAATATTCATTTCATTATTCCTCCTATTTTATATTAATTGTAAACAAAAAAACTCCCGTCCTAAGAAATAAATCTTAGGAACGAGAGTTAAACTTCGCGTTACCATCCTAATTCGCACATCTTTCACAAAATGTACCTCATCAAGTACGTCATAAATCATATGATTATACTTTATCACTATAACGGGTGAACCCGTTGCAGCCTTAATTTTTTATTATAAAAAATCTCGGTGCACCGCTCTGAGGCCATTTTCACTTTAATATCCTTTGCTTCCTCTCACCAATAGAAACTCTCTGTATAAGTATTCTTAAAGCTACTTTCCTCTTCCTTGCATTTAAAAACATTATACTACTAATAATTGTATTGTCAATACAATTCATCCATTTTCAGCAATTTACTTTTTTATTTTTGCTATAGTTATCATTCTTAGTTTCACTGGAATCAATTTTAACATTTTATTTAAAATACCTGGAATTATAACTTCCTTATTTTCCATAAACTTTTTATACGCATATTTAGCAACCTTTTCAGCGGTCATGGCGCCTTTTGGAACCTTTACACCTTCACGATCAAAGAACTCTGTTTTTGTTGCACCAGGACACAGAGTACAAACTTGTACTCCTTTATTCTTCCCTTCATAACGGATTGCCCTGCCATAGCTTAGCACAAAGGCTTTACTGCCGAAATAAGTGCTAGTATATGGCCCAGGTTGGAAAGCACCAGTAGAAGCTACATTTAAAATTTTACCTTTTCCCCTCTTATACATATCAGCAATATACAACTTGCAAAGTTCTACAAGATTAATAACATTCAATACAATCATATTCTCATCCTGTACTAAATCAATTTCATCTGTAGGACCAACAAGCCCTATTCCAGCATTATTTACAAGTATTTCAATATCTCTATTGTCCTCTTTTATGCTATGGTACAATTGTTTTGCCGCCCCTATTTTCCCCAAATCTTGCACATAGGTCAATACAGTTACATTAAATTCTTTTTCTAAGCTTTGTTTAGCCTTTTCCAATCTATCACTACTAGATGATGTGATAATAACATCATAGCCATCTTTTATAAAATTCTTAGCAAGCTCAAACCCTATTCCGCTTGTTCCCCCAGTAATTAGTGCATATTTCATATATAAACCTCCCTTTCTTTTTACTTATTATAATAGAAAGGGACTTAATCGTAATTCACATATGTTAATCGAGAGAAGTATTTTTAAAACCTTTTCTTATTCTACTCAGGGATGCAGCCCTAATGCCTATGTATGATGCAATGTATTTTAGTTCAACTCTTTCATGTATATGCGGATATTGTATACAAAAATCAATATACCGCTCTTCTGCCTTCAACAAAGCTAGGTTTTTGGATCTATTCTCTAGCCTGCCTACTTCCTGAAGATAGTATTTGATAAATAAATTATTTAAGTTTTCATCTTTTCTCATAATTTTATTTATCAACTTATATGGAAGCTTTATACAATCACAGTTCTCCAGACATTCAATTGTAAAGGATGAAGCACCTCCTGTACGTAAGCCTTCAGAAGAAAAGAATTCATTCTCACAGCTAAAGCACTTCGTTATATCATTTCCGTTTTCATCAATATAGTAGCCTCTAACTATACCACGGATTATAAAATATAGGCTTGTAGATTTAGTCCCTTCATGCAAAGCAATTTGCTTCAAATTGAAATCCACAAACGAAGCTTCAGCGTTAATAATGCCTGCAGTATATTCATCTATTTTGATTTCTAGTCCTTCTTCTAAATATTCGCTTACTTTCTTCACTCTAATCAAATCCTTCTATTAATATAAATTCCATTTATCTTTGCAATAATTTTATTCTAAACTATTTCTCTATGCTCTCAGCTTTATAGCAATTTCAAGTCTCCTGTTACTTCATCTATATCCTTATCCCATGCTGGACCTATAGCCAGGCATGTCTTAGTTGGTACCCCTTTAAACATAGTAACACCTGCATCTTCTATCATTAACACTGGCAGCCCTTTTTCCTCTGCTTTATTATATATCTCAATCAATTCCTCTTCAGAATTAACATATAAACACACCTTTTTAAAGCCTTCTTTAAACCAATTATCAATTGCAGTATTATCCTCAACCATTAAGTTTAAATAATATGCCCCAGTTTTTGAGGTATCCTCTTCCTCATTGATTACATTGGATATTTCCATCATTTGAAGTATCATTCCCAAAGATGCATGACTTCCTTGAGCTATCATTTTTCCTTTTGTCATCTGCAAATCTTTTCTCATTACTATAACCTGCTTAGTTCTTCTATCCATAATATTTCACCTATCCTCTTAATGTTTTTTCTTTTGGCTATGTGTTTAAGAATATTGTTGAATTTAACTAGTTATGAAGGAGATGATATATGAGCGGGCTATTAGAATTAAAGAATTTTTATTGAATTATTAACTTGTCTTCTTTATAACTTAATCAACACTTCTATTTTATTATTATATAATTCTGCAATCTCCTTGCCAATAAATATTACCATATAAACCTTAACCAATACTTTAGTATTTATTTCTCCTATTTAATATTATTTTGAATGCAAAAACTCCCGTCCTAAGAAATTAATTTTAGGAACGAGAGTTAAACTTCGTGTTACCATCATAATTCGCACACCTTTAACAATATGTGCAGCTACAAGTATGTCATATAGATTATATAATTATATTTTATCACCAATAAATACTTTCTATATAAGTATTCATGAGCTTTAAGTCAAAATATTAATTACTTCATCTTTAGCGGATTAACTCCTGATGCTACACATCCACCATCGCATAGTATATCAGTTCCAGTTAAGTAGCTGGCCTTATCACTGGCACAAAAAGCCAATAAATTGGCGATTTCTTCTACATCCCCATAGCGCTTTATTGCACAATGTTCTATGAAACCATCAGTATCATCCTTTTCTAGCTCAGCCATTGGTGTCTTAAAAGATCCTGGGGTTATAGAAAGCACACGAACTCCCTTTTGCCCAAACTTTGCAGCATCAGTTTTTGCATACCAAATTACAAAGTTTTTAGAAATACTATATGCCACTCCTGATCTTTGTTTTTTCGGAAAAAGGTTAACCCTTGCCATCATTTTTTTCATAAAAAGCTCTTTATCAATTCTACTATACTTATACCCCTTCATCGGCATAATAAATTTTGGTGTAAGGTATGCTGACATAGATGATACATCTATGATACATGCTCCCTCTTCCATTACTTCATAAAAAGCCTCATTCATGTTGATAGTACCTAGGGCATTAGCTTCCATAATTGTTTTTGCTTCTCCCATATGAGGTGACATACCAGCAGCATGTATAACAGAGGAAATAATCCCAACCTCTTTAGCATGTGCTGCCAATTTGTCCACAGAAGTGCGGTCTGAAATATCACATGCAAATGCTTCTGCTTCAATTCCCTCAGCTTCTAATTCCTTTAATGCATTTTCAAGTTTTTTAACCGTTCTTCCTACAATAATAATGTAATTATCTTTTCCTAATATTTTAGCGACAGCAAGACCCATTCCACTTCCGCCACCAGTTATTACACATACTTTTTTCATTTAATACTCCTACCTATCTTTCTCTATCAGCTCTTGCAATCTCGTACTGGATTTACTAATTTTTTTAACTACTCCATAAATGTCTTCTATATTTGAATTCTGCTCTTCTGTAGTAGCAAGCATTTCTTCCGTTGCTGCAGAATGTTCCTCAGATATCATTGCAATATTTTCTGATTGTTGTCTTATTTGTTTAAGTATTGAGCCTATATTCTCTGTCATCTTTAATTCATCAGATATATATTCATCAATATTTTTGAAGGATAATTTTATTTTCTCAAAGCCTTCATTTACATCATTTGTTAACGCTTGTCCTTCTTTTACCGCAATACTTCCATTATTCACTTTTTCAAGTACCAATAAGGTTTTGCCCTTTATTTCATTGATAATCTTATCTATCTGTTTAACAGTGCTTGAACTTTGTTCAGCAAGCTTTTTAACTTCGCCTGCAACAACAGCAAAACCTTTTCCAGATTCACCTGCTCTTGCTGCTTCAATGGCTGCGTTTAAGGCTAATAAATTGGTCTGTGCAGAAATGCCAACAATACTTGAAAGAAAATTATTTATATCATCCATGCTGTTATGTAGCTCCTGAACAGTTCTTACGGCTTCGCCTACTGCAAGGTTTATAATTCCCATATGCTTATCCATATTATTTATTTTATTTGAACCTTCAAAAACTATTTTAATGGTTTCAGCTGAAGTTCCAGCAAGATAATTGGATAGATTATTAATTTCAGACATCTTTTCATCAGCTTCATTGATTATTTGACCAATATGATTAATGCTTTCGGATTGCTCCACAACGCCATTTGTTATTTCCTTCACCGTAACGGCCATAGAATCACTTATCTTCTTTACTATGCCTACGCTCTCATTACAACTAAGTATGTCTTCATTTAATAAAACGGTACTATCATGAACTACTTTTACAGCATCGTCCAATGAATTTAAAAGTTCTTTAGCCTCATTTTCCTTTTCAGTAGCATTCTCTACTAAATCTTTTCCCCATTTGCATAAATAGAACAGAATTATAGCAACAACCCCAATACAAGCCAAAGTAACAATAAAAATCCACTCCTCAAAACTTTTACTTATTAATTGAGTAATTACTATTACTACATTATAAACGGTACCGCAAATCAGTAGATAGGCTTTATTTAAGTATAATGCCGATACACAAAGCCCTATCATTGATAGCATCCCTGCTATATATTGGTTTGAAATAGTAAATAATGTTGGAAAAATATAACTTATTATTATAATTAACCCTGTGGCGCTCGGAAAAACCTTTTTATATACGAAGATTGAGGATGTAAAAACTCCTATAACACTAATCACAAGTCTCATTACACCTATAGCTGTCGTTTCTCTCATAACGCCATATGCAGAGCCTATTAAAAAAATCCAAAGTATTGTTACAATTACTTTATTGACCTTAATAGTATGGTTTAGCATATTATTATTTTTCATTGGTACTTCCCCCTCGTATTTGAAGCCAACAAGTTTAAAATCCAGACTTATTAATATTTCCTAAAACCGCAAGGCTTTCTTTAGGATATCGAGTTTGAGTTGTTCTATCAACAGCTATAAGACCGAACCTTGGTTTATAGCCCAATTGCCATTCAAAGTTATCAAGCAACGACCAGTGCATATATCCTATAACATCAATGCCTTCTTCAATACAATCGTACATGCCTGCTATTGCTCCTTCTATTAGTTCTACTCTATCCTTATCATTGCTTGTTGCTATTCCATGTTCAGTTACAATAATGGACTTTTTCCAATGTTTTGCTACAAATCTAAGCACTCCTGCTAAGGATAAAGGATAAAATTCATTGCCCACTTCTGTTAATCTTGTATTTTCATCTGGTTCAATCTTACCATTTGGTCCAAAAACCTTACGAGTGTAATTTTGAACTCCAAAGAAATCATCCTTTTCAATATATGGAAGATAATGAAGAAAATCCTCATTCCATAGTGCTTCTACATACTCTTCTCCACCAGGTAGTGCCTGATAGTCATAAAGTGACATAGTTAAGCCTACCTTTATATCAGGATTTATTTCCTTTATGATTTCCCTTGCTTTCTCATGGCACTTCATAATGATCAAATCACCGTGCTCAGTTCTAGGATCATGAAAAGTGTGTAAATTTCTTGGATCTATACCAAAGGCCTCTCCAGCAGCTCTGTAGTATTTCTCCATTGAGCTTTTACTATCAACGTTAATGCCGACCTGAACATCTGCGTTTGCTGATTGGGCCTTAGCTGCCTTTTCCATCTTAGCTTGATACTCTTTCATAATTCTTGCTATTTGTACTCCCATATTTGCTTCATTAATGGTGCAAATATATTGTATCAACTCACCTAGCTCTGAAATAACATATTTACAGTACTTCCCAAAGTATTCAACAGTAGTTTCACTTTCCCATCCACCTTCAGTAATCAGCCATTTTGGTGATGAAAAATGGTGCAGAGTTACAATTGGTGTTACTCCATTCTCATGACAGAAATTTATCATATCTCTATAATGTTCAATCTCATTCTTATCAAAATTACCTTTTGATGGCTCGATTCTTGCCCATTCTAGTGAAAATCTGTATGCGTTTAAGCCTGCATCTGCAAGAATCTTAATATCCTCTCTGTATCTATTATAATGATCAACGGCATCGAGAGATTTTTCCTTGTATAGTGATCCAGGTATATTTTCAAGTACCCAGAAGTCACTATTTGTATTATTTCCCTCTACTTGATGAGCCGCAGTAGCCGCCCCAAACATAAAATTACTATTAAACTTTTTCATAACCAATTCCTCCATAAATGTTTTGTCGATAATTTATTATTTGTTCTTAATATAAGCTTACTTTTGAAATTATGGACTCACTAAGATATTTTATATTCCTTGAATTCATCTATATTAACATATTACACTAAAACCTTTTCATCTTCTCGTATTATTTTGCTCTAAATAGTAATTCTTGTACCATCTAAATTTTTTGCGCATCTGTTTTTTCTAATATGCAAGAGAAAAATCCAAAAATTTTAGCTTTAAAAATAAGACTGCTGCGCAATTATCAATCTATTCAAATTGTGCAGCAGCCAGTTCTATATTAAAATATCCGAGCTTTTCATATTAATCTATTTGCAATGTACACTCATAGTAATAAGTACCTGCTATCACTTCATGCACAAATCCATCAGGTAATATGATTTCTGCTTCCACAGGTGTTTCTACTGTAAATCTCACAGTCCTTTCCTTACTTTCCGCTTCCTTATTTTCAAAAGAAGGCGAATCAAATTCCCAAGAAACCTTTATTAATCCCACTCTAGATTCATAAGATCCAGAAACACTTCCTAAACGTTCATCCACTTTTGGACATATAAGCACTTTTTTATATCCTGGAAGTAATGGCTTTATACCAAGAATGTATTGATAATAAAATTCTCCTACACTTCCAAAGGCATAATGATTAAAGGACACCATATTATCAGAACTCATTTTTTCTTCATTTACTTTCCCATCTGGCATAAGAGCATCCCATCGTTCCCAGGTAGTAGTAGCCCCACATTTGATTTGATACATCCAGCCCGGACAACCTTCCTGAAGCAATAGGTCATAAGCAAGTCTACTCTCTCCTGCTTCTGCTAATAACGGCAGGATATGTTCAGTACCAAAGAAACCTGTCTGCATTCCGTTAATACCAATGTGTTCTATCAACTGTGATAAAACTTTTTTTCTCAAGTCTCCCTCTTGAAGTACAAACTTTAAGGCCATTATATAGGCTCCCTGATAATCGTCAGTCATCTTTCCATTTTCTAATATAAAGGCCTTAATATATGCATTTCGAGTTTTTTCTAGCTGGATGCTATATCTTTCTTCATCTTCTATTTTTCCAAGACGCTTTGCAGTGTCTGATAGCACTTTTAAATCATGTACGATAAATGAATTAGAAACTGGATTGTTATGCATTGCCATCCACTTTACGTCTTTTCCAAGCATGAGCCAGTCACCTAAGCTCGCACCAAGCCATAAGTTGGCATCACCCATTTTTCTGATCTCTGCCTCTACAAAAAGCTTCATGCTCTCATATTGGTCTATGAGATATTTTTCTTCCCCATATTGCCAATAAAGCATTTCTGGCAGTATAGTTACGGCATTTCCCCAACCAAGCATATTAAGAAATCCAATTCCTCCCGGACCATTTGCCGGAATTGTGGAACCTATATAACCTTCAGTGTTATCCATCTGACTATAACGTATATCTTTAAGGAACTTCTTCCAAAATTTTTCGGTGTCAAAATTATAACTTCCAGTGAGAGCAAATACATGGCCATCCCCAGTATATCCCATACGTTCATCACGTTGTGGGCAATCCGTTGGTACTTCAATATAGTTGGATTTCTGTCCCCAAATTTGGTTTTCGTATAATTGCTGCACCATTTCATTCGTGCATGAAAATTCTCCAGTACGCTTCATATCACTATAAAGAGCATATGCTGTAATCATTCCGTCTACATATTCCGTACCAGAAACCTCTATGTAGCGGAAGCCCATATAAGTAAATTTAGGACGGTATTTTTCTGTTTCTGCTTCTTTATGATAAATTATCTCTGCTTTTGCTTTTCTTAAGTTTTCTGTATACAGTCTACCATCTGTATTTAATATTTCTCCATGACGTAACTTTATAGTATCTCCTTGTATCTTTGATGGATCAATTTCCACCACACCTGCAAAATTCTGTCCAAAATCTAAAATTATCACATCGCCTTGCTTAGTTACTTTCTTTACAGGCATCTCTTCTTGAATTTTTACAGTAAGAATTGTTTCTTCTATTACCTCTGGGATTTTCCCTTCATATTTTATAGGAGCTCCAATTGCCTTTTCTATCCTCTTCAGATTTCTAGATCCATAATAAATTTCCCCATCATAAAACCCTGCGTACTCATATGGAGACTCTACCTCAACAACTTGCTCTTCATTGGAGGTATATATTGATACACTTCCATCCTCCAGCTCTATCTGAAGTATCCATGACACTGCAGCTTGTTCGCCATAAATCTGTACCTTATTATCAAAGGTAAACCTACCACAATACCAACCCTGTCCTAAATATACACGTAGTTGATTTTCACCTTGTGCCAACAAATCTGTCACATCATACGTCTGATACTGCAAATCTCTGTGGTAATAGGTAAAACCAGGCGCAAATATCTGATCCCCTACTTTTTTACCATTTATCTGAGCCTCATAGATACCAAGTGCAGTAATGTGTAAGGTTGCTTTTTTTATATTTTCTCCATGTATCAGCTGTCTGAAAACACTGACAGCACCTTCTTTATATCCCTTTGTGGATGAAATAAAATGTCCTCTTAATTCCTTCATATTTACCTCCTGGTATTCTCTTTTTGCACATAAGTCCTATTCACCTCTGTACATCCTACACATGTTTATTTAAAAAATCCGCACTAACCTGAAAGGATTTTACAGGTGATTTATCTATCCAATTTTTGTGGCTTTCAAGAATAATAGCTTTTACACCGCATTTCTTAGCCGTTTCAATCATGGCCGTAAGATTCATGTTCCCATATCCTAGCTCCATACTGTCGGACTTTAAAATGGAACCTGTCTTTCCAGTTACTCTAGTTCCTCTATCATTAATGTGATAAAGTTTCATTCTCTCTCCAAGAGTTTCCATTAAACCCAGAGCATCTACTCCTGCTTCGGTAGCCCAGTAAGAATCAAACTCAAAGTTCACATACTGTGGATCTGTATTTTCCATAATCAATTCAAAAGCAGTTTTTCCCGGTTCTATCTTACGGAATTCACAATTATGATTATGGTAGAGAAAATGTATTCCACCTTCTTTAAGCATTTTCCCTGCACGGTTTAATTTATCTATGAGTTCTAAAACTGCTTTTTTATCTGAATAGTCGAAATGATGCATTCCTGTTACTACAACATACTCTGTACCAAAAGCTTTTGCTTCATCTATAATTTCCTGCGTCCTGTTTAAAATACTTCCTAAGTCCTCATGAACACTGACAACTTTTAAATTTGATTCTGCCATTAACTTTTTCCAGTGAAGATTTCCACTTCGCCCCATAGGCATTCCTGCCATTCTAGTAAGCATACGGACAACCATTGGCATCTTCTTTATCATGAAGCCATTCAGTTCTATACCGTTATATCCTGCTTTCTCTACTAGTTGCAGGGTCTCACGAGCTTTTTTCTCCGTTCCTAAAACTGTACGAAGCTGAAATTGTTGTATCGCCTTTATGGTCATACTTTCCGACTCTCCATTCTATTTTTATAATTTTCTATGGCAAAAGCTGCACTGTCCAGCCTTCTGTGATACCTGATTCGTTAAAGGCATCCACTCTTACATAATATTTTTGTCCTTTTACTAGGGCACCTACTCGTTTTTCTGTACCAAAAGTCATATAATTATGATAAAGCTTTTCAGGTTCGTGTCCCCATAAAATATTGTATCCTACTGCACCACTATCCTTAATGGTCACATCCATATCAATATCACTTACTCTTACTGCACTAAACTCAGGTGCTGCAGGCTTATCACTACTACCAATACCAAAAACTCTAAGCCCAGAAATACAAGGTTTCTGATCATAAGGAATCTCAAGGATTGTAAGTTTTAGAAAACGCAGCTTTCTACCGTCCTCTTTCACCACCAAATCATGAGGTAAATTTGTATGAACTTGTGACTTATCCTCTAATACAAAATACTCTTTTCCATCTAAGGAGCCTTCCAAAATCCAGCGAGTTACTTGATCTGCCTCCTCAATATATCTAGCTTGGGTAGTTCCACGAATCTCACCTGGAACTGGAATCTCTATCTTATCATCTGCAAAGTTAATCTGAACAGCACGTACATCATACTCTTTCCCTAAATCCATCTGCAACCATTGTCCTTTTTTTGTACAAGCAGCTCTCCACCAAGTCTGAACATTTTCATCTGCAGCCTTTTCTGGCTCTTTTCCTACTTCATAAGAAGATGCTGTCATTGCTTTGTTATAGCTTAACAGATACCACTCCGGATTTCTCCAAGGATCCATCTGTCCATGTTCCATACTCAAAGGCCAATCACCATATCTTTGATTACAGAACAGTTCGCCATCAGTGTCAAAACCAGCTGGCCAAATTCCTACCCTACGTTCAAATTGATGATTCACACTTATTCGCATAGTAGATGAATGCCACAAATTCTCATAGCGATCTCTCATAGTAGAACCATGCCCAGCTCCAGGTATAAAGCCACCTGGCTTATAAGAATAAGGATTGTTCTTTGCCAAGGTAAAAGGTCCAAGTGGATTATCTGATACATATACTCCATCTGCATAGACATTGTACTGCGCACCGTTGCAGGCATACTGCAGATAGTACTTTCCTTGATATTTATCCATCCAAGCTCCTTCAATATATGGAGCATTGCTCAAGAAACCTTTTAATAATGGTAGCAGTTCAGGTGAAAGAGTATCTTCATTAATTCCCTTGGACTTTAAAAATCCTTGAAAACGGATTTCTAATTCTTCTCCACATACCGGCATGATAGTATTATCTTCTCCTATACGTTCATAGCCTTTTGTATAAACATCTCCGAAAATCAAACCTTTTTTATCACCAATAGGTTTTAAGCTAACTGGGTCCAGTTCCACACCCCAAAGAGGTGTTGTATTTGTACACCCCCAATAAAAGTAAACTCTTCCATCGTCATCTAAAAACATATTAGGATCCCAGAAGCTAAAAGTTCCTGGGATTTCCTCATATGGTCCATTCAGAATATCCTTTGTGCGGTAGAAATTACAGTTTTCCTCTCTTTTAGAAGCACAGAAATATACGTAATCTCCTATAACTCTAGCATCTGGTGCATAATCATAGAGCGGTAAATTATCTGGAAGCTTGCTATTTTCCCAATGTACCATATCTTCCGACACCCATACTCCTAATGTCATTGAAGCAAAAATATAATATTTTCCCTTATAGAAAATCATGGATGGGTCAGCAGCCTCTCTAGCTACCTCTATAACTCCATAACTCTGCATACTCTTATTAAACTGATAACGATAATCTATATTTAAAGGATTACAAAAGTATTGTTTCATCAATCCATCACCTCTTTTAATTATTAAAAACAATTTTATGCACTACTTATTTAATATTTCTGGATGCTTCCACATGGTTACATTTTTAGCTCCTGCTGATAACCCTCCATCTACTGGAATTACTGCTCCATTAACATATCTAGCCATATCAGATGCAAGGAACAAGGCCAAGTATGCACATTCTTCTGCCTTTCCCATTCTTCCACTTGGACAATCGTTTATAAAGTACTGCTTTGCCTGTTCTGGTGCTCCATCGAAAATAGGTGTTTCAGTATAGCCAGGACAAATTGCATTTACAGTTACATTGTATGGTGCATAATCAAGAGCAGCAGATTGAGTAAGTCCAACAACTCCAAACTTAGTTGCTGTATATAAAGCCTGTCCACGTTGTGGCATAATTCCTGCAATAGATGCAACATTTATAATAAATCCACCTTCTGCCTTACTTTTAAAGATTGCCTCTGAAGCGTATTTTACCCCTGCAAATACACCTTTTAAATTAAGGTTAAATATCTTATCACAATCTTCTAGAGAATATTCATGCAGTGGATTGCCACCCATTCCTATTCCGGCATCATTTACAATACCATCTAATCGTCCATAATGCTCTACAGTAAAGTCTACAAGAGCCTTTATATCTTCTGGTTTACTACAATCAGTACGGAAAAATACTGCCTCGCCTCCATCTTTTCTTATGGATTCTACTACTTCATTTCCACGGATAGGATCTCTATTTGCACAAACTACTTTCATTCCATGTTCTGCATAACATCTGGCAATTGCTTCACCAATGCCTTTACTTGCTCCTGTTACAATTGCTACTTTCCCATTTACACTACTAAAATCTAACATTTTACTGCCTCCATTTATTTTTAATTTTTCTCATAATCAAACCAATCATTTAGATGTGAATGTATATTTTGTTATTAATCTTTCATTTTAATAGTACACTAAAACATTTTTAAGCTCTCGTATTCTTTTGCCTTAAATCGTAATTTTCTCACTATAGATAACATCAATTTTTTATCTCTTTCTCATGAAATGTTAGAAAAAGAGTATCATACACAGCTATTATCACTATGTACGATACTCACAAGTTTTTACGGCTTAAATAACTAAATCATTCTAGATTTCTACATTTGCTTCAGCAATTTTTCTACGTTCTGCAAGTTCCTTTGTAATTTGAGCCTGCTTATCTTCTGTAAGATCAAACTTTATTACCACTAAAGTTAATAACATTATGATTGCAGGTACAATACTCATTAATATCTTTATACCAGTAATTGTTGAACTGCTTTGCTGCGCTGCTCCACTTACATATCCAATAACTGAAAGAGCTATAGCAGCTATTGATCCAGAGATAGCAGTAGAAAAGGTTTGCAAAAATCCCTGAAGAGAACCCATAAATCCATTTATATTTTTACCGGTTTTCCATTCAGTATAATCCATTGCAGCTGGCATCATTGTACCTGCGGCTGGAGTTGAAATTCCAGTAAATAATCCTGCAACTACATATAGTACTATGAATGTTATCAAACCAACCTTAGTTGGTGGAACTGCTATAAGTGCAAAGGTGGTCACTACAGAGATAATAGACCCCATAACCAGGTTGTTTTTAATTCCAATACGCTTAGTAACAGGTCCACTAAATGCTACCCCAATCAAAGTTGGTACCATACTAACAAGTCCAATGATAGCTACTAAACCTTCGTTATGAAAGTAGTACTTATAATAATAAATAGAAAGAGTTGACTTAAAACCATTGGATAAATTTATTCCAAGTATATATCCGTATACTATAAGAGCGGTTTTATTTGAAAGCAAAGCAGAAAGCATTTCTTTAAGAGAAAATGACTTTTCATCTTTTTTAGATTGTACAGTATATCTTTCTTTTATTTTAAACGCCTGAAATAATCCGATTAATATAGTAATGATTGCAACTGTTCCCATAATTATAGAGAAACCTTTAGCACCATTACCTCCACCTAATATTTTATATAGAGGCTGTACAGCAACACTTGCAACCATAGCCGCTATCATCATTAAAAAATAGCTGATTTGATTCATTGACATTCTGTCATCAATTCTTTTTGTAACTACAGGTACTATAGCCATTTGTGGAGCAATCTCAAGTGTTTTAAATGTGCTATAAAGAAAATAAGTAATGGTGGCATATATTAACTTTGCATTGCCACTTAAACCAAAATCCGTAAAGGTAAGCCAGCCAAAAACAGCAGCAAATATAGCAACCCCTATAAACCAAGGCTTATATTTACCCCAAGGTGTTTCCATTTTATCTATAAAAATTCCGAATGCTGGCGCTGCAATGGCGTCAAAAATACGAATAAACAAAAATAATCCTGCTGCATATGCTGCACTGATCCCCATCATATCTGTATAGAAGAAAAGAAGAAACATTTGAATAACCTGTGAGTGAAAAGTACCGAGTGTTCCAGGAATAACAACGGCCACCTTCTCACCAAACTTAAGTTTCTTATCATTTCCGTCAACGTTTACACTATCTACAACTGATGTTGTACTCATAATATTTTCCCCCTCTATTTGTTAAATGTTATGTTCAAATAATACATTAAATCGTTTTCTTTTTCTCGTAATTTCTTGCCTAGAATAGCAAAATACGGATTACCTATTATTTTTTCTATTCTAGCCCTTATAAGTGCTAGATACAGATGGTTTCCTTAAACTATTTATCTCGAAGAAAAGAGGCTTTCATAGTTCTAGAGCCTCTTTTCAACTATCTAGGATTTTTTAATTTTACTTAAGTCTCTATTAAGTATATACATCATTTTTTCATTATAAATTTCCTTTGCCAAGGTAGAGATTTTATCGATTGTCATTCCCATAGTCATAGCAAAAGAAGGATGTTCATCAAGTTTTCCCAGATACTTTCTAAGCACAGCTTTAGCTTCTTCATTTTTAATAAGTTCTCCAAAAGTGCAGCTAGTTGAGTACACATCGTCAGAAATCTCAATTGCTTCTATTTCCACATCACTAAGATCTGGCATCTGGAACCAATTCTCTGCTGATTTTCCCTTGTCCCCTACTGGAGCTTCATAGCTTTTATTATTCTCATTTACCTTGTTAAAAATTGCAGAGTCTTCTAAAACAATACCACTAGAATCACCTACAACTTTTACAGAATTTATACCATCATTTAGAGCAACATTTTCAAAAATAAAGACTTTATCACAATTAGTTTTTGTTTCTTGTTCTTTTCCGTTTATATAAATGGTTAACGAATCACAGTTGGAATAAACCTTAAGGTTTATTTTATCTTCAGCTCTGTCTACAAACCTTTTACTTGTTATATGAACAAATTTCTCATCACTCCAATGAGCCTTGTACATATAGAATGCATCCTTCTTAATCTTTCTGTCGTAGGTTACAAGACCTTTATTGTTTCTTCCCTTTACTCCACCTTCGTCTCTTATATTTGCACCAAAATCAAACATATTCCAAACATAGGTTGCCCAAAGGAAAGGTCTATCTTTAAAAATACTCCAAACCTTTTCATGCAGTAAAGAATGGTATTCTTCTGTATAATCCTTTACTTCAGGATTACTGCTGTGATACTGCACAATCCCTTCAGCACCATACTCAGATATGCATAAAGCTACGTTAGGATTAATCTTGTGGTAGTTATCAATCCACTCTGAAAAATCTTCTGCTTTACCGCTATACCATCCAAAATATTGATTATATCCTAATATATCAGTAATATAGTTAAACTCATCATTTTCACCAACAAAGGCAACATTGGCCATGGTAGATAATCTTGTTGGATCTTCTTTTTTAGTAAGCTCATTAAGTTCCTTTACAAGCTTCCTTACCTCTGGCCTTTCACCACCAATTTGTATTTCATTCTGTATTCCCCAAAACATAATTGATGGATGATTGAAGTTCTGTCTAATCAATTCTATCATCTGCTGTTTTGCGTTTATACCCTCTAGCTCTTCCTTTGACATAGTTGATATAAATGGTATTTCTGCCCATACTACCATACCTTCTCTATCACACAAGTCGTAGAAAAATTGGCTATGTTGATAATGAGCAAGCCTTATTGAAGTAGCTCCAATTTCCTTAATCAGTTCCATATCTTCTATTTGATCCGCTTCTGTTATTGCCCAGCCCATATCTTTTCTATCCTGATGTCTTGAAACCCCTTTTAAGGCAAGATGTTCACCATTTAAAAAGAAGCCTTTTTCAGCATCAACCTTAAAGTATCTCACTCCAAAAGGAATTGATACCTCGTCAACTCTGTCATTATAACTTGTCATAGAAACTTTGGCCTCATATAAATAAGGATTTTTTCTTCCATTCCAAAGTATTGCCTTTTCTATTATAACAGGCATGTCAACTTTCTTTGTTTCACCAGCAGGTATTATAACTTCTTTTGCTGCATAAGTTACGATTTTACCTTCCGAATCACAAATATCTACCCAAAGTCTTACTTTCTTCTCTTCATCGTTTGAATTTACTAACTTTGACTTTATAACGAGTGAAGCTCTCTCTTTCGTTACGTCTTGTTGAACAATATATATCCCTTTTGAACCATAATCCATAAGATCGAAATGAACGTTATTTGTAATTATGATATTTACATCTCTATAAATTCCTCCATAGAAGGTGAAATCCGCCATCTGAGGATATACATCGTCTACTACTGTGTTGTCCACCTTCACAGCCAATATGTTTCTACCTCCGTATTCCACAGCGTCAGTTATATCAAATCTGAAGGTAGAATATCCACCTCTGTGTTGCCCTAAATGCTTACCATTTACATAAACATCAGTAATACTGTTAGAACCTTCAAACTCTATAAAAACTTTATTTCCTTCAGACAATGCGTCAACAGAAAACTCTTTTCTATACCAACATGTCCCCTTATAAAAATCACATCCATTTGCACCATCTATTGCATTCCAGGTATGAGGCAAATTTACAGGTTCCCAGTTTTCATCATTGTATTCCTTATTCATTAACTGCTCATTGTGCTGTTTTATAAACTTCCAATTATCGTTAATATTAATAACTCTTCTCATAGAGTCCACACTCCTTGTTAACCTTTATATTCAAATACCAATTGTTGCAATCTATCTTAAGCTTCCATACTCATCTTTGAACCCATGACACGTTTGATTAATCTAGTTGCAAAACCTGCGTTGATTCCATACATAAAGTTCATAATTTTAGAATCCTTACCAACAAAGAGCCTATACTTGTTCTTTTCCATTCCACTTATGATTTTTGAAGCTGCTGCTGCTGGTGATAATAGTAATTTAGAGTTTTTCTCTGAATCTGAGGCAGCCTTATCAGTAATGTCTGAATTTTTCATAATATCTGTTGCTATCCCTCCTGGGAATACAATAGATACATGTACATTTGTCCCTAATAATTCTGAGTATAAACCTTCAGTCATTAGCTTTACCGCCGCCTTTGAAGCGCCGTATGAATTCTGTCCTGGAAACGGAAAAAATCCTCCCATACTTGCAACATTTACTATATGAGCTTCAGGTCTAGTCAATAAATGATTTAGAAATGCCTTTGTCATATACAAGGTCCCAAAAAAATTGACGTTCATAATTCTATCAATTTGCTCAAATTTTAAATCTTTTAAATCAATAAAAGGCTGTATGATACCTGCATTATTAATAACACCGTCAATGTGACCCAATGAGGAAACAATTTCCTCTGCAAAATTAAATACAGACTCTTTATCTGTAATGTCTAAAACTCGAATTAATAAATTTGGGTTTTTACCAGAGATTCTAAAGGTTTCTTGAAGCGCAAACTGGTTTACATCAATTGCTATAACCTTTGCACCTTTCGATAATAGTTTAAGAGTTAACTCTCTTCCTACACCGTTTCCACCACCAGTAACTACTATATTTTTATTTGCTACTTTCATATTTTATCCTTTCACTCCCAACACCGGTCTATATTATAGCCTCCTATAAAGATAGATAACTCTATACCTAAAACTACTTTTAAAACTTTGCTGGATTCATAGCATAACTTTAAAAATATAAGCTTAATTATAGAGTTACTTATCTATATCAGAGACTCTTTAAATCAATAATATATTAAAACACTTTTGCACACTCGTAATATATCACCTTTTTTAGTAAAATTTCGACCTTCACATATTTTCTACACTCTTTGATATAGGTTATAATATATATAATTTACAAAAGCGAAAGGATGTATTGAAATGCCTGAATACCTATCTTCAATTGAAAAAATCTGCAAATTTACACTTAACCTTACTAATATGGATGTTACTTTTATTGATACGTCGTCAAACGTTCTCTTTGAATATGGCCATACTCAGGTACCCCAAATCCTAAGACCTTATTGGAAAAATGTGAATGAGATATTAAGTCTGCATGATTATAATTCTGATGAGGATGCCTTATTACATTCAACCTCTTATATGACCAACTTTATCTCCGTTAAAGTATGCAGTAACAACAAATATCTTGGTAATATTATTGTAGGTCCTTATCTCATTGAAGAACCTAATATATTAATGATTGAAAATATAATCTTTGAGAATAAGCTTTCAATCTCACTGAAAAACACAATTAAGCAATACTATCTCTCTCTTCCACTGATCAGTACTTATAAAGCCAAGATTATCGCTGAATCTCTTTCCTACAGCGCACTTAATATTCAATTTATTGAGTCCCATAGTGTTGGTATAGGAGATAGAAAATATAGTTTTCAAACTGTCACCCCAATTTCACAGGATACTTTAAAAAAGACCACTGAACAATCTATAGATTATATTGAACAAATTTATAAAAATGAAAATGAGCTTCTTCACGCTGTTGAAACAGGTAATATTGAAAAAATTGAAGAAATATTCGAAAAATCTTCTATTACCTCACGTGATTTGCAGGATCGTGTTCCTAATGACCCACTGCGTACAGGAAAGAATTTAGCTTTTGTATTAAATACTATTCTTAGAAAGGCTGCAGAAAAAGGTGGGCTTCACCCAATGGATATTCACAGCATGTCAGGTAAATATGCAGTGCAAATCGAGCAGACTACTACCTCAAATCAGCTATCAGAACTAATTGTGAAGATGCCTTCAGAATATTGCAAAGCTGTAAAGAAGCTGTCACTAAAAAACTTTAATTATCTTACCCAAAAGGCTATAGAGTATATAAGAATTAATCTTGACGGTGATCTTAGCCTGGAAGCTATTTCAAGTGCACTAGATATTAGTCCTACTATGCTGTCCAGGCAATTTAAGAAAGAAACAAAACACAATATTACAGAGTATATTAATGCTCAAAGAATAAACGAAGCAGTATATATCATGGAAAATCAAAACATATCAGTTACCGACATAGCCTATATGGTTGGTTTTAATGATCTTAACTACTTTACAAAAGTGTTTAAGAAGCTTAAAGGAATGACTCCTTCAGAATATAGAAAAAATAAGAGTTAAATCTTAGAGACTGAAAAAAGATTAGATGATCCAACAGCTTTTATTAATTCATTTATAGATTTGATTTTTATTTAAATTTTGAGTTATTAAACTAAGAAAGGAATTGGCTTATGATTACTATTTACGATTGGTTTGGCTATGAATTGCCGATAAAGGAACGTTATCATCTAATAAAAGAAGCCGGGTTTGATGGTGTCTTATTATGGTGGAGTAATGGCTTTGGTCGTGACGTCTTTGGCCAAAATGATTACCGTAACGGTCCACAAATTGCACGAGAAGCAGGCCTTTTTATTGAAAATATCCACGCACCAGTCCAAACCCAAAACGACCTCTGGCTTGACAATTTAGACGGAGATACCTTAACTGATTGCTATTTTAAATGTGTTGAAGATTGCTCCAAATTTGAGATTCCTACAATGGTGGTTCATCTTCCTGACGAAAAAAATCCATATAACTTATTAGGGCTTGATAGAATTAAGAGAATCGCTGAGAAAGCTGAAAAGCTTGGCGTAAATGTTGCACTAGAGAATGTACGTAACCTTTCAAATTTGATCTATGTGTTGGAGCAAGTGGCTTCCCAGCGTATTGGATTCTGTTATGACTGCTGTCATCATCACAACTACAATCCAGGTTACGATTTGTTATCCATGTACGGTTCACGACTTATGGCAATACATCTACATGATAATGGTGGAAGTTATGCTCAGCACCAGTTACCTTTTGACGGCAAGATTGATTGGTCTAATGCCATGAAGAAAATTGCAGAAACGAATTATTCAGGTGGCACTGCATTAGAACCCATGAATTGGGATTACAAAGATCTATCCGCAGAGGAATTTTTACAGAAAGCGTTTGAAAAAGCAAAAAGGCTGGAAGCTTTGAGACACTATAATCTATGAAACATAAATAATAAGCAATAATCAAAATACCGGACATAGCAAACATCCGGTATTTTTGCGCACGGGATACGTGCTAATGAACATATCCTATCTTTACTTAATTCTTTGGTGGAGGCGAAGCGTGATTTTTAAAATCCACCCTCCTATATATATTTTAGTTAAAAACTCTTAGGTTTACATATTATCTCATGTATCTTTGTATCTAATATTCTATTTACAAAAGATGGACTCACAACTATACAAGTATCTGCACCTTTTCCACTTCCTCCTACTGCTAGTAGCAACAACTATATGCTTTATATTTCTATCTTTTGCTGCTTTAATTGCAAGTTCTACACACTTTCTCAGACATAAAAAAGATATTCCAATCTAAGCATTTTTAGACTGGAATATCTAAATAAAATAACTATTTAACTGTTATAATCACACGTTGATAATATTTTAAAGCATGTTTACCACTATCTTGTACTTCAGCTATCATATGAATTGTATCTCCTGATTTTGCATCTTTAGGTACTGTAAATGTAACTGTATCAGAATCGCTTCCACCTAAAGTAATGTTATCTACAACTTCATCTGTTGCTAATTTACGTGAAATACTAAATAAGAAGCCTTGCACTTTAGTTTCTTCTACTTTATTCTTTGCTACTTTAGATTCTTCATAAGTGTCAGCTTCAGCATAATGCCACCATTTGTAAGAAAGTTTATCTCCATCTGGATCTTTTCCCTCAGCATGTAAGACAATCTTTTCCCCTGGTGAAGCTTTTAAATTAGTACCTTCCTTAACAGTCAAAGTCGGATTATGATTTGCTTCCTTATAAGTTTTCGCAACAGCCCAATCGGCTCTTGCAGCAAAATCATTTTGAATATCATCAAACCAACGCATCAAAGAATACTCTGCTTCGTATTGTTTTGTATATGGATCATAATCTAAAGCTGTATTTTTTGATAACTTATCACTAGTAGCTTCAAATCTACCACCCCAACCACCATATGATGGATTTTCTAAACTTCTTAAACCATTATTAATTAAATATAAGAAAGATGGTGAATCTCCTTCTGATATAAAGTCATACTTTTTGTATTGAGGGTTTTTTTGAAGATATGCGTCAGTACCTCTTTGCTCTTCCTCAAGTTCACCTTTAATATAATTTCCATCTCCCATTAAGGCATACTTAGAAAGCAATTCTCCATGGCCTGATTTAATATTTTTATATAACCAATCGCCTTGTAATCGATTATTTACTTGTTCCGGATTCATTTTCCACGCATATGCAAAACGCCAAAAATTACTAGCATCATTAATTATTTGTATATTAGGCCATTTTTTTGCAATATAGTTACTATAGCTATCATCTTGATTTAAAATAATATAAAGTACAAGTTTATCATTTATTTTCTTTTGAATAGATTCCCATTCAGGCGTCTTACTGTACTGTTCTTCAATAGATTTTAACGCACGTGCAGTAGTATTTGTACCTCCCCATGTTTGAACATAAAGTTTTCTTTTATCATCATCTAAGAAGAGTTTCTTTAATAATTCAGACCCTTCTGTAACTTCATCCATTTCTCCAGCATTTTTAATATTTCCAACTTTAGTTATACCTTTTAAATACTCTGGTTTTGGATATCCATCAGCATGCACACTTAAATTCGGATAAATTTTCTCATAACCATTAATTAGCTCATTAATCCATTCTGTACCAGTCCATCTATATGGCTTATCTCCTGTTTGTTCATTTCCTGCATAATGAAACATCGAACTTGTTAAAACAATACCAGACAAATCAACTTCATTTGAATACAGAAGAAATCTAATTACTGAATTCATATCATCTACTTCACCATCTGTTGTAATAACAGTACGAGCTTTTTCTGCTTGTTTAGGTGTTTGCTTTACATTTGATGACGTCTCTTTTGTAGTTTTACTTTTTTGACATCCAGTAAACATACCAATAGAAAGTGCTAATACTACTACCATAGATAATGATGAGTATATTTTGTATACTTTTTTCATAATTATTTACACCTCACGCCTAATTATTATAAAGTTATTTTTTATTGTTGTTCTTATTTGCTTATTTTTTATTCAAATTATCTTCTTTACCTATGTGCACTAAATAAGAAAAGAAAAATTTAATAAAAAAAGACCTAAATATTTCTTAAAATTATCTTTTAGAAATATCTAGGTCTTGCCTGCATTACCAGTTACAATCCTAAAATAATGTACTTATTAAATTTCAGTAATCGATTACTTAACACTTTTTATATTATCATGTCACCTATAGCCTGTCAATATCCTTTGATTATCAAAAGATAAATTTTTCAACTCCTGTATAATCATATCTTTCCCTATTACCACTAAAGCGCATTTAATAATTCCATCTTTCTAATACTTTGCTTAACAAAATCAATTGCTTGCGTCTGACTCTGTCCTTTATGTTTGATTTCTTTATCTCCTATTCTGCAAATTGATTTATAAGGGTAATCCTTTTCATCATTCTTTACAACAATTATCTCATAGTCTTTATATTTTTCCATAAAACATCTCCCCTTTATATATCTTTTATCTAATTATACTATTTTCTTAATAGTTTGAATATTCTATTATTAAATTATTTTTTAATTTTTATACACTTGTTTTATGGTAATTTCAAAAATTATATGGGAAGTTAGATTGTACTCAAATTCTTATTCCATATATGATACAGTTCACCTTTAATTATTCTAAATCTCTATGACAATGGAAAAACCCACGATAATAAATTTCTTTATTGTCGTGGGTTTCATTGGTGGCGGCAAAGCAGAGTGGGCAAAATCCACTAAATTCTACTTACTAAATCTTTCTTCTTCACCTAAATTCTTTAAACCTCCTAGAATATAACTTCTTAGATATTTTATAACCTTCCCTTATTATTTAAAGCATTTATATAAATTTTCGCAATTTCCTTTACACAAGTATCGATATCAAACATATTTTCACACCAACTCTTTCCCCATCTACCAATTGTTATAGCCCTTTCCTTTCTAATTAAAAGATGCCTGATATCTTTTAATAAATTTTTAACATTTGGCTTTTCAAGGGCATCATGATCACCAAAATACATATTCCATTGAACGTCTTTTGTACTTTCAGTTACAATTCCAGTATATCCTTGATTACCTATAGCAATTACAGGTTTTCCACACATCATACCTTCTAATGCAACTCTGCCTGTTCCTATAATAATACTACTTTGAAGATAATATGGTATTACGTTCACTTTTGCACCTATCATATGAACAACTTCTCTTTCCGCCATTTCATTGATTACTTGTGCTTCTTTTTCTAAGCTTTCTCTTCCAGTGCCATCCCCTATAACAATGACGTGTATATTAGAATAGTGTTCTAATAGCTGTGCGAAACTAAACAATAATACACGGGCTACATTTGTCTTGTTCCAATCTAACCTGCTGCAATAGCATAATATCTCTGCACTTTTTGGTATATTAAGTTCTTCTCGTATATCTATATCCGTATGAGAATTATTAACCAAATCCCTACTAATTCCATTTGGAATTATAGCAATTTTATCTCTAATTTTGTCTCCAAGTTTATTATACAGCATTTCTCTAACAGGCTTACTTACTGCAATTACCTTAGAGGCTTGAATACATGTAGAATAAAAAATATTATTAGGATAAAATAATCCATGAATAGTAACTACATATGGTATCTTATACATCCTATAAAGTTCGCTAGCAAGCTGCATGCTTGCAAATAAATGGCAGTGGATGACATTTATTTTTTCCTCATCAATAATAGTTTTTAGTATTTTTATCATACCAAATTTTTTTTTGTTCGATATATAATCACCATCAATAGGAATTTTAATAACTTTTATTCCATAGGACTTCATTATTACTTCCATAGGACCACCAGAAGTTGCTATGACCACATAAACTCCCATATCCATTAATCTTTTAGTAATATTAAGAACGTGGGTTTCTGTTCCTCCAATATTCAATGCATCTATAAGCATTAATACTCTTAGTTTACTCTTTTCATTCAGTTTAATTTTCCTTTGTACATTAAAATTTAAATCCTTATAGAAGTCCTTAAATTGAAAAGAATTCCTAATAGAAGGATCCTTAAGTAGTTTACATGTATATTTAGTATATTCCTTTTGATTTACAAAATGATAAGCATCTTTGTGTCTTCTATAGGAGTAAAGAATAGTATTTATCTTTTCTACAGGACTTAATTTAATCAACTCTAATAATAATTCTGTTTGATCATCAAAAAGAGAATTTTTACTATCATAATTCACTTTATCCATAAGTTCTTTGCGAATCATTAAAGTTGGAAATATTATCGGTAAAAAACCTGCTATAATTGATTTTTCAATTTCTTCATTACCTTTATAATAATTTTGAATTCTCTCAATAAAAATACAATCGTTACGTAAGGACGGATCTCTCGTAAAACAGGATATAAGGCATGAGACCATCCCAATCTTCGGATTATCATTCAAATAACTCTGTTGAATTTCCAGACGAGTAGGTAAACTTATGTCATCCCCATCATGTCTTATAATAAAATCTCCTTTTGCAAATTTATAGCCTTTCGCAAAGGCCGACCCAATTCCTTGGTGCTCTTCTAAGTTAATTAAATGAATCCTTTCATCTTTTATTTCAGATATTTTTTCTACTGTTCTATCTTCTGAAGCATCATTTACAATTATTAATTCCCAATTTGTATATGTCTGTTCACAAATGCTTCTAATACTTTCTTCCATGAATTCTTCACAATTATATACGGGCATTACTATACTAATTAATGGTTTCATAAGCTCACCCACTTTATTGGAAGTACAAAACATCTTTAAGATTTTGTACCTTATATCCATTATTTAAGAGTCTATATATAAATTCAAAATCCCATGCACCCTGCATTAAGTTATTAAAACCAGCTGTTTTATGAATTTGTTCGTATCTTATCATTAGAGTATTTATATTCACGCAGTTAAAACATTCGGTGATATAGGAGTCTTCGATCTTATCATCATATCGTATCATCGTTCCTTCTGGCTCATAATTTGTACCTACTGCACTGTACATGAAGTTATCCTTTAAAAACTCTACTTGTTTTTGTATTCTTTTTGGATGACTTAAGCCTTTGTCATGATGAAATGCTATATATTCCCCCCTGGATAGATAAGCTCCAATATTATATGTCCAAGGAGAACAGACCTTTTTTGGAGGTTTAAAATATAATAAACCTTGTATACATTTATTCTTTGAGTTATTTCTATAACTTTTATACCAATTATTAATTACTTCTTTTGAGTTGTCATTGGAACAATCATCAATTATGATAATTTCAATATTTGGATAGGTCTGTGCGCCAATACTCTTTAATGTATCGGAAATAGTTGATCCACTGTTTTTAATTGGAAGTACTATACTAACAAGATCATCAACAACTTTTCTCTTCTTGAGCACATTTATATCTTGTTTATGACGTATTTGACTACTCATAGATCCTGTATGTTTTCTTACATAATGCAATTCCTCTTTTATATTTTCAATGATAAAATCATGATTTACTATATTATTCACAAAAAACATATCATTGCCAACCGGAATGGCTTTAAAGCATCCTATAATCTCTTCCAGAATGGCAGCACGAAACATTAATGTACCATAAGCAACGCAATGTCTTAAATACTTTTTATAATTTTTCTCTATATGATCTGAATTAAAGCTTAGCCAGCCACTTCCAGCCTTGCTTTCAAGAATATTATCTTTAAAAGTTCTAAATCCTGTGCCTACCATAGCAGTATCTGGATGTTCTTCTAATAATTCCACCTGCTTCTTAATTTTTTCTGGATAGCTAACATCATCTGCATCATGTATTACAAGATATTCTCCAGATGAAATCTGAAATCCAATATTGTAAGCCCAACCTGCTCCACAATTTCTTGGAAGTTTTAAATAAATAAAATTTGAAAATTTATATTTACACTTTTTATACCATGAATTTACAAGTTCCTTTGTATTATCCTCTGAAGCATCGTCCATAATAATAAGCTCTATGTGAGGATATGTTTGTTTTTCAATTCCATTAAGAGCATCTATTATAAAATGGCCATAATTATAAGTAGCAATTACAATACTTACAAGTCCAGGCTTTCTATCTGATAATTGCGTCATCTCAACTTCCTCCTTCTACAACTCTTTCTAATGATAATATATGGATGCATTTATATATTGTGTATATTTACAAGATAATTTAAAACATTATCACTAATAGTTCTTACTTCATATACTATATTACTAACTTATGAAGGATGGATGTGAAATGAATCTTAGTAATAAAAAAATTTTAATTACTGGTGGTACTGGTACCATTGGAAAAGCATTATTAAATAAACTATTAAACTATGATATAAATCATATTTATATATTTAGCCGAGATGAACAAAAACAAGAAGCAGAACTTTATTATTTTAAACAAAATCCAAAGGTTAGTTTTATAATTGGTGATATAAGAGATTATTACAGTATAAACTCAGCTTTAAGAGGGATAGATATAGTTTTTCATACTGCTGCTATGAAAATTGTTGGTATTTGCGAAAATAATCCACATGAGGCTTTTATTACGAATGTTATCGGTACTCAAAATATCATCAAGAGCGCCACCTTAAATAATGTAGAAAAAGTCATATTTACCAGCAGTGATAAAGCTGCCAATCCTACTACTGTAATGGGTGTTGGAAAACTCTACAGTGAAAGGCTTATATCTCAAGCAAATTTCATTGCGGAAAATTCAACAATTTTTACAACGGTACGTTTCGGAAATGTTTTTGGTTCTAGAGGCTGTGTTCTCGATTTATTTAAAAATCAAATAAAAAAACAAAACTACGTAACTGTTACTCATCCAGATATGACCCGGTTTATATGCACAATTGATGATGCAGTTGACCTTTTAATAAAAAGTAGTGAAATAGCAACTGGAGGAGAAATATTAATTAAAAAAATGCCAAGTATTCGCATAGTTGATCTTGCTGAAGTGTTAATCGAATATTTAGCTCCTATATATTCAAAAGATCCAAAAAACATTGAAATAAAGATAACAAAGAAACTAGCTTCTGAAAAACTCTTTGAGGAACTTATTACAACTCATGAAGCCGAGAGGGCTTTTGAGTTTGATGACTATTACTCTATACTTCCTACCATTTTCCCAGATAAACAAAATATCTTTGATTTGGCAAAAGGCAAAGCAATATACGGAGAAATATCTTCAAACACTAGCATTAATCTTACAAAAGAACAACTTTTAGATTTTCTTATTAAGAATAAATTAATATAAGGGGGTGATATTGTGAATATACTTGTAACAGGTGGCTCAGGGTTTATTGGAAGATGGGTAGTAAAACGACTTGCAGAGGACAATCATAGTATATGGATACTAGATAACCTTTCAAATAGTTCAATGAATAATTTAAAAGATTTACAAATTATTTATCCTGATATTACCTTCATTGCTGGAAGCATTACGGATAACCATCTTCTTAAAAGCCTTTTCGCTAATAAATTTAATATATGTTATCACCTTGCAGCTTCAATTAATGTTCAAGATAGTATTGATGACCCAAAAAACACCTTTGAAAATGATGTAATAGGAACCTTCAATGTTCTTGAGCAATGCAAACTAAATAAGACAAAGTTTGTGTATATGAGTACTTGCATGGTATACAGTAAAGCTTTGAATAAAGAAGGCATTTCTGAAAGTCACCCTACATGTCCAGCTTCTCCTTATGCAGCTGCTAAATTGGCTGGGGAACAGCTAGCCTTATCCTATTACTATGCTTATGGTCTTCCAGTAGCTATTCTTCGACCCTTTAACACCTTTGGACCATATCAGAAACAAAATAGTGAAGGTGGGGTAATTTCAATCTTTATTAATAAAAAACTTATGAATGAAACACTATCTATATATGGTGATGGCAGCCAAACAAGAGACTTTTTATATGTTACTGATTGCGCTGATTTTGTAGTAGAGGCAGGTTACTCTGAAAACACAAATGGTAAAGTGTTAAACGCTGGTGGTGGTACTGATATCTCAATTACGGAATTAGCAAAACTAATCGCTGATGAAACAGGAAATATTAAATATATAACTCATATTCACCCCCAAAGTGAAATACAGAAGTTATTGTGCGATGCACGATATAGTCAGAAGCTTCTTGGTTGGAAACCTAAAATATCTCTGATTGAAGGTATAACACGAACAGAAGAGTTTTTAAAACTCAATGCTGATTGGAGGTGACATATATGAAGTCCTTTCGTATTGTAATACTAGCAGACAGCAGTAAACCTACTGTAGCAGTAAATACACAATTGCTCCGTACCCTACTCAACCGTATTAAGGGATTGTCACCGCAGCCGAAATTTACAATTTTTACAGGAGATATGGTATATGGTGGAGCTAACGTAAGTGAGCAATTAGAAGATTGGAAGAAATTAATTGAGGACTACTATCCTATTACTATGCTCTATCCAGTACTCGGAAGTCATGAAAATAATGAAACTGCTTTCAGTAATGCCTTTTCTCACCTTCCTAATGAACAGTTACAAGGCTATAAACGAACTGTATACTACTTTGATTATGAAAGTGCTCGCTTTATCGTTTTAAACTCAAATCGAAGAGGTTCAAATCGCAGCTATGCCATTGACGCAAAACAACGTGCCTGGTTAAAAAGCACACTAGATGGCAGTGATAAAAAATATAATTTTGTGTTTTTCCATGTTCCTGCTTTTCCTGTTGGACCTCACTACGGAGAAAGCCTAGATGGGAGTCAAGAAGATCGTAATGCTTTATGGTCTATTCTTGATTATTATAATGTAACAGCGGTATTTGTAGGTCATGAACACCATTACTGCCGCCGTCTTATAGATAAATCTTTTGATACCAATAGTCTTCAAATACAAAATTCCATTTACCAAATAACTACCGGCGGTGCAGGTTCTTCATTAAATGCATACATTACTGATATAAAAAATGCTATCGTTGGTCCTCTTGCGATATATCATTATTGTGTTTTAGACATAAATGATAGTGGAGTTTCCCTGAAAGTATATGATAAAGAAAATAACCTTATTGATAGTTGCTCTATATACTCGCCTACTGAAGGTCCTGCTTCTAATACTATAGAAGATGTATTAATTCCTAGGGGTTCATCATGGATGTATTTTGATGAGGGTTCTGACCTAGGAACTTCCTGGAGAGAGCTTAATTTTGACGATTCTTCATGGCCTTCTGGACTTGCTGAACTAGGTTATGGAGATGGCGGTGAAGCTACAGTTATGAGTTATGGACCTAATGTTTACAAAAAATATATAACAACTTATTTTAGAAAACATTTTACTGTTGATAATACATCAATATATAAAAGTTTGGTGCTTCAAATTCAAAGGGATGATGGAGCTGTTGTATATCTAAATGGTAAGGAGGTATATAGAACTAATATGCCTTATGGTATAATTAAATACAACACTTTAGCCGTCAAAGCTCTAAATGGGATTGATGAGATTTCTTTTGAAAGCACTATAATTGATACAAGTTTTCTTAAAAACGGAGATAACGTAATAGCTGTAGAAATTCATCAAGCAAGCCATTCTAGTTCTGATATAAGTTTTGATTTTCAACTACTTAGGGATAAAAGTTAACAGATCAGCCCTAAATGCAATACTAAATATGTAAAAACACGGAAGAGATCAATTAATACTTGTATTCTTCCGTGTTTCAAAATATCTTAAAGCAGCAATTTTCTTATTATTATACTGTAATTTATTAGATAACTACCTTCCTTATTAATTCAAAAGCTTCTGCGTAACTGCACCCAATAACTGTGCCCCATCTTTTAGCAGCCACCTCCAATCCTTCTAAGGAACGAGGATGCGGGTATTCTCGTAACTCTGATTTATAACATTTCATTGATTCGAGTTTATCCTTTAGTGTATTTTCAATATTTACGAAATAATTAGGTGTAAATTTATCTTCGTTTAGAAAATTCCATTCTGTAGCAGACAAGGTTTCAAAACAGTATATTTCTTTTACTGGGCACTCTGCCATAGGTCTTGTAGCTGTTTGAACCGCTTTAAAGGTTATTCGGTGGTCAATATTCAAATCTCCATAATGATGTGTGAATATAATAGACGGCTTAATTTGAGAAACATACTTTTCAACTAATTTTACAATATTCAAGAAACCTTCTTTGTCAAAGCTGTTATCAATAAGCTGACAAAAGAAAGTTTCTTTATATCCTATAAGTTTATTTGCTGATAAACTATCTTGAAGTCTTGTCTTAATTTCTTCCATTACTTCGGTACTCATCTTGTCATGCCTTGAAGTAGTGCCATCAGATAAAATTAATGAATACACTTCATTTCCTTCTTTAATAAGCCTTCTGATTGTCCCACCGCATCCTAAAATTTCATCATCTGGATGTGCTGCTATTACTAAAATTTTTTCCATTACAATTCCTCCTGTATTCTACATAACACAATAAAATATATGATTTAAAATAATTTTGAGTAAGTTATAACATTAGTCTATGCACATTAAATTTATTAAGTACTATACTATATTGATAGAAGTAATATAGCTTCAGTTGTATTATTTGTAGCTAATTTGGGGTGTAACTTACCTTTAGGTTTTTTTACACATCATAAAGGAAGGATTTATTATGACACAGTATAACATTTTAGTTACCTCTATTGGAGGTGACTTAGGTCAAGCAGTTTGCAATGCCTTACGAAATACAAACTATAATATAAAAATTTGGGGAACAGACTGTAGAAACTATGCGCTACACCCTCTATTTTGTGATAGTTTTCATATTATTCCTAAAGCTGAAAGCTTATCATTTACAGAATTAATAAATGAGTTTTCTATTCATAATTCAATTGACCTGATTTATGTTTGTAGTGAACAAGAGCTTTTATATATCTGCGATCATTTTAATGAACTTGATGATGAAATACGTTGTCGTATTGCCATTCCTCCACTGCAGGTAATCAACATTTGTCGCAATAAATATAAAACAATTGAATTTTTAAAAAATAACAACTTCCCCTACCCATACTCAGTCTTATATAATGAATCAACACCAGAAGAAGAACTATTAAAAGATTTTAAATATCCTCTTGTATTAAAAAAAGCTTCTGATTGTGGCTCAAAACATCTTCACATAATTCAAAACCGTAAAGATTTTGAGGATATTACTAATCTAGACGACAGCTTCATGCTTCAAGAGCATATTGCTGGAACTGAGTATACTAACGGAGTGTATAAAGATTCTTTTAGCAATGAAATATATATTATTACCCTTGAAAGAACTATAAAAGATGGAATGAGCTATGAAGTAAAGGTAATCTTTGATAAAGAAATAGAAGAACTCTGTAAAAGAGTTGCAGAAAAACTAAATATAACTGGCTCCATTAATATTCAACTACGGAAACAGAATGGTTCTGAGCCCTTTATTTTTGAAATTAATCCCAGATACTCTAGTACCGCCTTTATGAGAGCACAATTTGGATTTAATGATGTTATATATGCTTTTGAAAATATTGTTCTTAAGAAATCTATTACTCCACCTATTATAAAAACAGGTGAAGCTTACCGATATTTAACAGAATATTATAAATTTTATTAAAGAAGGTGAAGATAATGAAGCATCCCTATATACCCTATGGACGTCAATATATTGATGAAGAAGATATTCAAGCAGTAGTAGAAGTATTAAAAAGTGATTATCTAACCACTGGACCAAAAATTCATGAATTTGAAAAAAAGGTAGCAGATTATGTAGGATGCAAATATGCTGTTTGTATAGCAACTGGAACTGCTGCTCTGCATGCAGCCTGTTATGCCGCTAATATTAGTACTGATGACGAGGTTATTACTACACCTATGACCTTTGCTGCTACTTCTAATAGCATCATTTACCTTGGAGGAAAACCTGTATTCGCTGATATTGATCCGCATACCTATAATATAGATCCTTTAGAAATAGAAAAAAAGATTACAAATAAGACTAAAGCAATTATAGCAGTGGATTTTACAGGTCAGCCAGCAGAACTATTTAAGATTAAAGATTTAGCTCAAAGACATAATTTAATTTTTATTGAAGATGCAGCCCACAGTCTTGGTGCTGAGATAATGGATTTAAAGGGAACCTGGCATAAGATTGGAAGCATAGCCCACATGACTACCTTTTCCTTTCATCCTGTAAAACACATTACAACAGCTGAAGGAGGAATGATTTGTACAAATGATCCTAAGCTCTATGAAAAGCTCACTCTATTTAGAACCCACGGTATTACGCGTTCTCCAGAACTTCTTATGGATAAATTTCATGGCAAATGGTATTATGAGCAGCAGCTCTTAGGCTACAATTATCGTTTAAGTGACTTGCAAGCTGCCTTAGGAATTTCTCAACTAAATAAGCTGGATAGCTTTATTAAAAGAAGACGTGAAATAGCTGCTCTATATGATAAAGCCTTCTCAGAAAGCACTTTTAAAAATAAAATTACTATCCCTTATCAAGCTTCACATACGAAATCTTCCTATCATATATATACTTTAAAATTTAATCTTTCGGCTATAGGAAAAAGTAGAGAAGAGATATTTAATAAACTTTCAGATTTAAACGTTGGAGTAAATGTTCATTATATTCCAGTATACTATCATCCCTATTATAAGTCTCTAGGGTATTCAAAAGGACTTTGTCCAATTGCAGAAAAGTTATATGAGGATATAATCACAATCCCACTTTATCCTGGCATGTCAAACGAAGATGTTAATTATATTATAAAAAGTATAAAGGAAGTGTAGTGTATGGATTACCAAATAAATCGCTTTGTTATTGATGTTCCAAACGGTGATGAAAAATCAAGTGTTGATCAATTAGACATGGACTTTTTCTTACAATGTGACTATAGAAAAGTAATACTTGGAACAGTCCGTTTTCCTGATGGAAAACCTGCCCCTTGCTCTGTAGTTAAGCTTTTCAAATTAAAGCGTGCTACTGCTGACCCTGAAACAACTCCTGATTTAGAACCTATTGGTCACGCTATAGCAGATGAAAACGGCCAATTTCTTTTAGGACCTGTATATCCTGGAGATAAGCTTGTATTGAAGGTATTATATCTCGATTGTTTCATAAAAAAATCTTCAACAGAAACTGTCAAAACTACACGTGAACCTGAAGATTATAATTTTCAAGAGTAGGTTACTATGGACAATATAAAAAAATATGAAGTAGCTATAGTTATTCCATGTAAAAATGAAGGTATTTATATTAAACAAACCTTGGAGTTTTTATTTAAAACTGAAGCGAAAAATATATCAAATATATTTATTATTGACGATGGCTCAAATGATAATTGCTGTGAGTTTTTAAAAAATCCTTTTAACAAATACCCAAATGTAACGTTAGTTAAAACAAAGGGCATAGGAGCGTCAGCAGCAAGAAATCTAGGTGCAAGTTTTGCACCACTTGCAAAAATATTAGTCTTTTGCGATGCCCACATTACTATGCAACCAAACTGGCTTAACACACTATTGAATGCTTTTAATAATAAAGAGGTAAGTGTAGTATGCCCAGGTATTGGACATTTTTCTCCAGATAGCCCTGTAGGCTATGGTCAAACCTGGAATGAAAAATTTGAAACATATTGGTTGAAAAAATCGATGAACATTAAAGAAGTTCCACTAGCTCCAGGTGGATGTATGGCTATAAGAAAAGAGGTCTTTGACGCAGTAGGAGGATTTGATCATGGCTTCCATAGTTGGGGCTTTGAAGATATAGAACTATCAGTAAAGCTTTGGCTTTTTGGATATAAAATTTTTGTACATCCTGATGTTAAAATTGGTCATAAATTCAGAAAAATACAACCATATAATGTTGATTTAACTGAATTTCATTATAATAAATTACGTATGGCCTTTAGCCATTTTAATGAAAATAGAATCCGTAAATTAATGGAGCCCCTGCATGATTATTCTAACTTTGAAACTATTTTGAATAAAATAGCAGCAAGCGATACTTATGATCAGCGTACGGAATATTTTAAGCGCCGTTTACATGATGATGATTGGTTCTTTGATAAATTTAATATACCATTCTAATTATATATTCGGAGGTGAAGTATTGAAAATTTCAACAAATATACTTAACAATAATTTTAATTATAATACGCCTATAGAAGTTGTCATAAAAAATATATATAAATTAAAAAAGACAGAAATTAAAGAGATTAACAATAATGAATTAATAATATCTGAAGAAGATAGCAGTTTAATTGAAATAGATATCATTTTAGATATACCAAATAATTTATAAAATATTTCATGTTAAAATGAAATTAAAAAGCCGTATTGGATTTCTCCAATACGGTCATTATGTATTCGTGGGTTTAATTGGTGGAGGCGAGCCACTTCGAATAACAATATAAAAACCTCAGTTACTTGTGATACTTTTCACCATTAATGATCCTAAAGAAATTCCACACTACTTGTTAAAACACACCATTTTCATTAGGAGAATCCTGAGGCACCTCTTGAGATATATCCCACATCTCAGCTATCTTTTCTCCTTCAAAACGATACATATGTACCACTGCTACCTCTTTACCCGCTGTTATCTGAACATGTGAAAGCAAAGTAACATATGGAGGCTCAGACACTGCAAGCTTTATTGTTAACTTCTTATTTGGAAACATTTTATTACTTTGGATCATGCCTAGCAAAAGCGATTCCCTATCCCCACTAAAAAATCCATTATGATGTTTAAATTTAGGTAGTGTATATAGATCATAGACTTCACGAACTTTATCAGTTACAACTCCTTGAAGAAAAGCTTTTGCTATTTCTTTTTGCTTACTTTCCATAGTTTTTCCCTCTTTTCTAATTTATTTTTTTATAGATAAACTATTTCTATCATTAAACCTATATCCATTCATATATTATACCATTACAATACAATTTCTCCATATTATATGGCTAGTTACCTATAATATAATTTTCCAATTAATAAAAGAAGACCATGCCTTGGCACAGCCTTCTATCTCACATTTCCTTTTTGTTTTTTAGCTATTTTATAGTATTCCTGGCTCAACTATTAATTTATATAAAGGATCCACTTATCTCCATAAACTAAAAACATACTAACTATCATTATGCCTATAAATTTATCTTTCCTACCTCCTCTAGATATGCTTCTAAGGATATGTGTCCTCCAGCAAATTGACCCTCTAGTATTGTAAGTTTTTCAATCTTTGTTAAAGGTCTTTCACTATCAATATGTATAGCCTCTTCTTCATTTTCCAGAGGCTCTATTATATGTTTAAGTTTATCATAAGCTTCAAAGTATCTAAGTCCAAATACCCTCTGTGAAGCTGCGTTAATATGAATACCATCTGGATTTGGTGTTAGTCCTGACGCTGTTACGAAATAACAATTCTTATTTGCCTTAGCAAACTCCATTATTACCTGGGTTACTTCAGGATGTTCTGGAAAATAACTTCCCAAGAAGCCATTTCCTAAATACTCTCCTATTCCACCCATAATAATAGGCATATTTGGCTCATCAAGTTCCCTTCGAAAAGCTTCAATGACTTTTAAAAACTTATCATAATAAAGTTTGTAGCGTCCTGGAGCACATTCATTTTCACCTTGATGCCATAGAATCCCATCAAGCTTGCTGCTTTCTTTTGCTAGCTTTGCTTGGAATATGGCGTGTTTAAATAGCGGTCCCTCTTCTGACCAATCATCTATACTTGTAGAGCCTTCAGCACAAGGTATTAATCCTATTTCTTCGTTTTGGTTCTTCTTACACCATGCAGCAGCAAAAGAAGCTGCAGGCCCGACTCCTGAATAAGGTCTATCAAAATTAATAGGCTCGGTCATGATCTGCCATCTTCCATTACGGAGCATTTTTATACGTTCATTGCAAATTTTAGGAACCTCTTTTAAGAATCCACGGCCAGCCATATTTGATTGACCAACCATTAAAAAAGAATGTATCATAAATATATTTTCCTCCTTTGTTTAGTATTGCTGAAATATACTCTTATTTTATAATCAAACGCACTACTTTCCTAGCTCAAAAATAATATATAGTTATTTTTGAGCTAGGATTATGTTCTTCATTTCCACACTTTTCAATTATTTAATCAGAGACTCTTAATAAATGAAATTATAGCTGCACTGATATCCTCTGGTTTCTCTTGTTGAGCCCAATGTCCACAATCTTCAAGAAAGATATTCTTACGAAGGTTTGGAACTAGTTTATGCATATCTAAAATTATTTGATCCATTCCTGGCATACTTAAACCAACATCTCTGCTCCCAACTATGAATTGAGCTGGAATTGTTACTTTCATCCCATTAAAACAACTTAATAATTCTCTATTTCTATCTAAATTACGATAATAATTTAATCCACCTCGAAAACCTGTTTTAGCAAATGATTCAGCATATATCTCTAAGTCTTTTTCTTTAAGCCAAGAAGTTATTTTAGGCATTGGTAATGCTGAAAGCAATCCCTTCTCTCTTGATACCATGCTAAACGGATTAGGAGTTCCATCGTTACACTTACGTGGACCTGCATCTCCAGATGCTGAGTAGAACAAATTATGAACTGTAAAATATGAATTTTTCTCAAATTCTTTTTCTGCTACACCTGGTGTTTGGAAATATAAGGTGTAAAATAATTCCTTGTCATTCTGAGGAAAAACAGTAGTTGGAGGAATTGGAGGTTGAGGCATCATTGGTACTGTTAATGCTACTATTCCTCGGAATCGATCTGGTCTTAATAATGCTGCATTCCATGCAATTGTTGCTCCCCAATCGTTTCCTACTATAACTGCTGTCTCTTCATTTAATGCATCTAACAATCCAATTATATCTCCAACTAAATGAAGAATCGTATATTGATCAATATCTTTAGGCTGCTCTGTATCTCCAAAGCCTCTCAAGTCAGGTGCTACAACATGAAAACCTTCTTCAGCTAATACTGGAATCTGATGTCTCCATGAATACCACATTTCTGGAAAGCCGTGTAGTAATACTACAAGTGGTCCTTCACCTTGTTCTGCTATATGCATTTTAATATCATTTGTTTCAATAATTCTATGTTTCAATCCACTCATCTTACTTCTCCTTATACATATCATTTATAAATATTATCATAATCATATGCTTATTAAACACGTGTTGCTCAGCCGATTTATGCATGTTATGATTATAATGCACTAAAATTAGCTATTCAACCAACAAAAATGCTATACTGTTGGTTCTTTAATAAAGACATAATTATAATTTGGATTTTATTAAAAATAAATTCTCATTAATATAAGAAAGGTAGAAACGTGATGTCAAAATCTCCAGAAAATAGTAAGCATGCATTTAATACTCGTAATTTAATTCAAGATACATTTCTTTCATTGACAAATGAAAAATCCTTTGAAGATATAACTGTTAAGGATATTTCTGAAAGAACACCAGTAAATCGTTCAACCTTTTATTCTCATTTTGAAGATAAATTCGATTTATTAAGTTCCTTTGTAACTGATACATTAATGAAATTTGTATCTGAAAAAATTCATTCTGACACAAAGTTAACTGAGGATACTTTACGAGATTTAATTCTTATAATGTATGACTTCCATATGTACATAGGGACTAACTATACAAAATTATATAAATCCGCAAGTGTATTAATTGATATCAAAGTCCAACTTAAATTACAAGATATCATACTAACGATGCTAAATAACATTAAACTTTTTTCAAAGAATGAACAAGATAAATTAGAATTGCTTACTGTTATGATTAGCAGCGGTATATATTGCTCCACTAAACGTTGGTATAGCAAAGGTGACTTGAAAGACACTTCTTCATTAGTGAAAGAAGTCCTTCCTTTTATGGCTGCAGGATTAAAGTCTGTAATTCATGAGTTATAATAGCTATAAAAAATCCGATAAAGTGATTTTCTTCAGTGAATTTTGAGCATCTGACTTTTCCAAACCTAAGTAAGGAAATTCTGGCAGACACATATTTCTTCTTTTTTATACTTTCAGTCGAATTTATATTTAAGCCTTCTAAGCATACTTATCAACCGATAAATTTGAAATATAAATCTTAATGAAAAGAAATCCACGACAAGTTTGCCGTGGATAACTGTAACTATAAATACCGCTATATAATCATTATTTTTAAGCTTGAACCTTTATATTAGAAAATCTCTTAAATTCAAATAATCCAGCGTCAGTTAATTTGATTTCTGGTATAACTGGAAGAGTTAAGAAGGATAAAGTTAAAAAAGGATTAAAGTCTTTGTTAGCTTCTATTACACTTAGTGATTCATTTAAAGTGCGTAGCTGCTCTTGAACTTCTAAATAACTATTTTCAGACATTAAACCACCTATAGCTAGTGGCAGGGATGCTACAACTTCTTTTCCTGAAGCAACTACTATTCCTCCCCCCATCTCTATAAGACGATTAACCGCTAAAAACATTTCTTTATCAGAGGTTCCAACAACAACGATGTTATGGGAATCATGAGCTACGGTAGTTGCAATAGCTCCTTTTTTTATACCAAAGCCTTTAACAATTCCAAGGCCAATATTTCCTGTTGAGTGATGCCTTTCTATAACGGCAATCTTTAATTGATCCTTAAAAATAGAAGTACTAAACATTCCTTTATTTATATCCACTTTTTCAACTCTATGATGTGTAATTAAACTATTAGGAACTATCTCTATTACATTGCATAAATCAGAAGATAAAGGTATCTCTAAAGCATCTTCTTTTAGTTCTTTCATATTTATCTTAGGCAATTTCAAGGTTAAGATCTTACTAACATCTTCAGCTTTAATGACTTCCTTATTTACTTTTCCACTATCTACAACACATTTCCCTCTTTTTACAACCTTATCAATTGTAATATTATTCAGGTCATCTAGTATTAATAAGTCCGCCTGATACCCAGGTGCCACCGCTCCAAAACTACGAAGTCCAAAAAATTCAGCTGCATTAATAGTTACCATTTGGATGGCTGTCACTGGATCTATTCCTTCTTTTATAGCAAGTCTTACATTATAATCTACGCTGCCTTCTGCTATCAAATCATCAGGTAATTTATCATCTGTCACAAGAATACATCTTCTTGAATTTACTGGAGTAATCACTGGAAGTAACTTTTTCAGCTCTTTAGCTGCAGTTCCTTCTCTAATCATTAAATACATACCTAATCCTAATCGATCCTTTGCTTCCTCAACATCCACACACTCATGATCTGCATAGATTCCTGCTGCTACATATACATTTAGTTCTTCTTTTGTTAATCCTGCTGCATGGCCATCTATAATTTTCCCATTTGAATGTGCATCGGTAATTTTCTTTAACATTCCTTCATTTAAGTTTAATATGGATGGGAAGTCCATAACTTCTGCAAGCCCCAAAACCCTTGGATGTGAGTAAAATGGGTTTAGGTCTTCTCCATTTAGTATTGCTCCACTGCTTCCAAAGGAGGTTGCTGGAACACAAGAAGGAAGCATAATAAATACATCTAAAGGCAATTCTTCTGATGCGTTTAACATAAAGTTAATCCCTTCTGTACCTGCGACATTTGCAATCTCATGAGGATCTGCCATCACTGTAGTAACCCCATGCTGAACAAGAACCTTTGATAATTCACGAGGTGTAAGCATTGTGCTTTCTATGTGCATATGACCATCAATAAACCCTGGAACTATAAACTTTCCCTCAGCATCTATAATCTCTTCCCCTTCATACTGACCAATACCAGCTATAAATCCATCTACCATGGCTATATCACCTTCAGTAATATCTCCAGTAAAAACATTCACTATCTTTCCGTTTTTAACAACGCAATCAGCTTTTATTTCCTTACTTGCTACCTTAATTCTCTTCTTTAAAATATTCATATCATTCTTCATATAATGCACTCCTTACTAAAATCATTAATTTTATCTAAACTACCAAATTACTATGTACTTTTTATCTGTGATTCTTTTTGCGTATCTTCTTTTTTTTAAGCGTATGTGAAGGAATCTTGACAGGTGATAAGTTCTTCTTTTTACTCTTTACGGATGTACTACTTCGTAATAAAATTTATATTTTTAAATTCAAAATAGACTTTAATATGGCTAAAAAATATAAAAAAATCCTGATTACGAAGAAAATGAGTCAACAATTTTCTTTGTAATCAGGATTTTACGGTTCCTGGTAGAGACCCTCAACCCATATTGTTGAGGTTATACGAACGATTTTCTCTATTAATTTTTAATAATTATAGCTTAATATAAATATATTGTCAATTTATAACTTTAAAAAATTAATAATATTCAACCTTCTGGTATATATATATTATTTGTTGTAGTCTTCCTTTAGGTAACCGTATATCTCTAAATCTACCACGCCCTTGCCAGACCATAAACTAGCTTGTCTAAGTAAGCCTTCCTTCATGAAGCCATTCTTTATAAGTACATGCTTTGAAGCCATGTTTTTAGGCATAACCTCTGCTTGAATACGATTAATATTTGCCGTTTCAAATAAAAACTTAATCAACAAGCTTAGAGCTTCTGATGCGATACCTTTGCCCCAATTTTTTTCTGCAAGGAAATATCCTACAGTGACCATATTAACCTTTTGATTAAAATCCATTGCTTCAATAATTCCAACCAATTTATTGCTATGATTTTTAGAAAATATTCCCCACTTAATCCTGCTTCTCTTATTATAATCCCTCTCAAAATGACCAATCATCTTTTCTACGGTATCAATATTATTCTTTGGAATAATACCACAAAACTCAAATACCTTCTCATTATTATAGATTTTAAACACTTCTTTAACATCTGTTTTTTCAATTTTTTTTAATATTATATTTGCAGATTCTAAAACAGGAAAATCCCCAAAAATCATATCTATGTTCATCTTCACCCTTTTCTCCTTTTCTATGTTTATTCTTTATGAAGGTTTCATTTAACTGGTATGTATATTTTCATTTTCATCCTGTCAGGATACATCGAATTACATACATCCGTCACCTCAAAATCCGGCCCCTCTCTCCTTTCATAATTAGAATTAGGTAGCCATGTTTTATAGATATATCTCCAGGTGTTTTGAGCTATTTCTACCGAACCAGAAATATTAAATATAGCATATTTTCCTTCAGGTATTTCCAGATTAACAAGATTACACTCTAATCCATCGCTTGGACATTTTACAGCTTCTCCTACAAGAAATGAAAACTGACCATCATCTTGATAATTACAACTTATTCCATAGGAAAATGCTGGTGCAATTCTCTCAGAAATTCTCATATAATATTCATTTCTACCAAAATCATGATAAAAACCTGGAATCTCACTAAAATATTGCTCATCAATCAGATTTGTTTTGTATTCATATCCAACTATATAAGTTCTGCTAAGATCAATAATTTCAGGTTTATCCATATCCAACTCTCCCTGTATTTTTTTCTCATAATCCATAAAGTTGATTTTATGAATAAGATTTATTCTGCTTTCCTGTGACTTTCGATACTTATAGGGAGTTATATTAAAACAACCCTCAAAAGCACGTGTAAAAGCTTCCTGAGATCCATACTGAAAAGCAATTGCTATTTCTAATATATTTTTATCTGTTCTTTTAAGCAATATAGCGGCTTCCGTCATCCTTCTTTTTCTTATATAACTCTGAACTGAAAAGCCTGAAATTGCTTGAAATATCCTTTGAAAATGAAATGCTGAAAAGTAAGCTTTTGATGCTATATCTACAATATCAATATTTTGTTCAAGATTCGTTTCAATAAATTCAATTGAATTTTGTATTCTATGATAATAGTTCATTTCTTTCTTATACCTCCTGAAAACCATTTACAAATATTGTACAATATTTGTAAATGGTTTTCTTGATAATCTGTGCTATTAATTTCAGTTTATACTTTTCTTATATTTACCAATTTAAAATAAAAGTTATATAACTTTCATTACAGTAAAAATAATAACCGTAGTGCTAAACTACGGTCAAATTAATCTATTTTATTAAGTATGCGTGTAATATGTTTAGCTGCCTTACCTAGTTCTTCATCTAAAATCATATGTCCACTATAATTAAAATCCACAATTTCTAATTCTTTTACAAATTCTTTATACTTTAATACATCATCGTACGTTAAATATCTTCTACCATATCAATATATTATTTCTTATCTTGTAACCTCCTCATAAATCATATCTACTACTTCATTTAATTTTAATTCTTTACTTATAAATGTCTCTGGAATAATGCCTAACAAATCTCTTTCATTCCACCATTTTCTCATATCTTTTTCTCCAAAATCCTGAGCATTTGGTTTTTGTTTATGCCGATTTAAGGTTTCTTCGAAAGGTATATCAAAGTAGTAAGCAAAGATTTGATTATCAAATTCATGAAGTAAACTTTTAAGTAGCCCTTCATACCACTTTGAATTTAAAATTCCTTCTAAAATTACAATATCACAATGTTTCTTTCCATATATCACTAGCTCATTTAACAAATCACTTGCTTTTGTATCAGGTCCATCTTTTACAAATAGCATTTCTCTTCTAACCACATCTTGTGAGATTAGCATTGTACCTTGTCCAAATTTCTTTTGTAGCGCCTTAGCTGTTGTAGTTTTACCACTTCCTGAATTGCCCCTCAGAATAATTAGCTTTACCACTTTGTTCACCTTTAATATCCTTCTTAATTTATGGAATTACTGATTTACTTACTTTTACACTATTTCATCAACTATAAGCTATAGCATTATTAAAATCAATTATATATTTACTATTATACCATTAAAATACATTTTGTATGATATATTAGTACCAAAATTATGTTCGAGTTACTTTACTCTATACTTCCAATTTAAGTGTATTATAGTAAAGTTAATAAAAATCGGCTTTAATGATAAATCAGTCATAATCACTAAATCCTTAAAGAAAAAGCAGAAGTAATATTCGTAAATAAGAATACTAAATCTGCTTTTTCTCTAATCTCTATTAATTAAAGTTACTGGAATACCTAGATTTCTAATCATCAACTTATCTATTCTTAATCTTTCTTTACAAAAAGAAAATACACCTTCTCTTCCTGCTAGTTCATGTTTTTTTCCATAATTCGTGTTACTAACCCAATAAGCAATTTCATCAATCCAATCTTTTCTTGATTCATTTGGTGCTTTTCTTTCATCTGCTGCTTTCATTATTACTTTTTCAACATCAGAAGGATCAATATAGACAATACATGGATTTAGGCATTTTACTTTACTTAACAAATTAGTAAGATAGGTCAAAATTTCTTCATCGCTTTTTTCATATACACCTAATAACTCAAAAATATGATTTTGAAGAAAAGCACATTCAAATATATAAATAGTATCATCTAATAGGGCTTTCTCAGCAAAGTTCTCCCAACGCCTTAGATGAATTTCTGTAAATTCCTTTAAGCTACGTCTACCATCACATATTTCTTTTGCTGCAACCTCGCCTACGAGTCCCCAATAACATCCCTCTGGAAAGTCTATCTTTGTATAAGCTAAGATAAAATGCTCTTCTTCCCTTCGAGTTTGTATTTCAATTCTATGCTTAAGTTCCTCTTTGCTAATAGTCTTTTCTGAAGTTTCCCACATTTCTAAACACTTTGATAAGAAATTATTGTATTCTTCTTCACTTAGATAAGCGTTCCATGACATATCTGCTGGGTGAGACATTCCTTCTTCGTAAAGTACTACCTTTTTACCCTCTGCTATTAGCTTTTCTTTTATTTTTCTTGATGTAGTAGTCTTACCTGCGCCTGGTATACCTTCTACCATTATAAGTTTATTCTCCATATTTCTCTCCAATTCAAATTACAATTTACCACTTTTCTTAATATGAACCACTTCATATTAGAATTTACATTATAAAATTCTTCTCTCAAAACCCAGATGGTTTTGAAAATAAATTTCGGCTTGAAGTGTTTTATCTTTATCACAGCCATTCTTTTGCATGTTCTCTAATAAAATCAATTTCTGTTAAATACAAATCCCTATGTCCATCTTCCATCATTGTGCGAAAAACACTATTTCCATTTTTAGCTTCACTATAAATTAAATCAGCAAGTGACTGTAGTCTAGCAATCATTTGCTCAAATAAATCATAAGGACATTTCATTCCATATGCATCAAAAAATGCACCAATACTATTCTTTCTAAACTCCTTGTCTATATCAACATCATAGCTCCTATATTTCTGTTTCTCAGCGTCGTAAACTTTTTCACTAAATGGAACAAACCTGTAAAGTGCATATACGATATCCCATATCCTAGGAGCAGGACAGCATGTATCAAAATCAATCATTCCATATGGAATATCGTCAACAAAGGTTATATTATATGGTGCAATATCATTGTGGCATATAACTTCTTTTTCTAAAGGTCCATTATAAGAAAACATCCACTTATCTTCATCTGTTCCTTTAAATGATAGTGTTGCATCATGAAATCTACGGATCATTACAGCTACTTTTTTTATAATTGATAACTGCTCGTTTTTATCATTAGTAAAAGGATAATTATCTTTGCATTCTCCAGGAACAAATGATAACACTTCCATTCCACTATTATCGATCCCTATAAATCGCGGACCATTAGTATATCCGACTTTTTCTAGATGCCGTAATACGCTGTGTATTGTTGAGCTCCAAGCTTTTTGTTCCCTAAAGACTGTTTCATTCTGCTTATACACACTTGTTGAATTACCACCTAATAGTCTTTCAAATTCGTTTTCCACAAGTATACCTCCAGCAACATTAAGCATATATTAATAATTTTACTTTGCTCTTTTTATTAATCAGAAAATTACAGATTCATCTTTAAGCTTATATGGATGTACCACTTCATATTAAAACTTATATTTTAAAATTCTATCACCAAAAGCCGTTAGAGTTTTAAAAATAGATTTCGGTTCTACCTGGTACATCCTTAAATAGTTTTGGTAAAATAATAGCGTTTTCCTGTCAAAGGATATTCTTCTAATGCAAACACTTCCTTGTATCCATGCTTTTTATAAAAAATAGGTGCTTGAAAACTGAAAGTGTCTAAAAATACATACTTACACCCTCGTTCTTTTGCTGTTTTTTCTGCTTGCATTAAAATTTGGCTACCAATATTCTGTCCTCGTAGTTCTTCCCTTACCCACAAAAACTTTACAAACAACCAATTGCCATGTGTGTGTCCAATAAGTCCTGCAAGTTTTTTACCTATTCCATCTTGTAGATAAATCCCTAAATCCTTTGGATTTTTGTCTTCAATTCTTGCTAAATTATATTCCAGTAAGCCCTTAATAATCTCTTCTTTGTCTTGCTCTTTAATTTCATCAGTTATCTCAAAATTCATTTTAAGTTTACTCTCCTTATCTACCGTGTAGGCATCTATAAATTAGAATTTATCTTATTACTTCTAATAATTCATTTAGCGATTTAATCACAATAAAACTTTTATTATTACTATCATTATCATGTTTACGGTTTATAAAAATCGGTGTAAAGCCAAAATTTTTAGCCCCTAGAACATCAGCATCAAAGTTATCTCCAATAAAATAAACTTGTTCCATTTCGATGCTAGCGTCATACTTTTTAATATCATCAAATACAATTTTAAATAAATCTTTATGCGGTTTCCTTATCTTGTAATCCGCACTAAAATGTATATTAACAAAATATTTTTCTAAATCATACTTGTTAATGAATTTTTTCATTACATTCTTTTTAAATATGGAATTACTTAATAAATAAACTGGAATTTCCAATAACTTAAGTTGCTCTAAAGTAGAAATAGTGTCATTAAACAATTCAGTAGTATTTATTTCAAGCGCACAATTAAATAAAATTTCTTCTAGCGGATACTCCACTTTAAAGCCATATTTATTTTTAAAATCTAAAAGTTCATCTTCAAATGCTACTTCTGAATTATCCTCGTTTCTTTTATCATAAAGTCCTTTCCAATATGTAGCTGCATAATCTAGAAATCCAACTTTATCAGTATCCTTTGATAAGATATTTTCATGTAGATAAGACAAACCCGAATTAAAATCAAATTTAATGTCATGAAGCAATGTCTCAAATAAGTCAAAGACAATGACTCTAGCTTTTGCCATAGAACCCCTCCACAAATTATTAATATCAAAGTCAAAAAAAATAAACCTCTATATTTTTTCTTTTTAAAACGTGTATCTTAGTAATATATAAATTACTATTTCTCGTGTTTATTTTATTGCCTTTAAATGCTGAAAATGTATTCCTATATGTCCTATACCAAGTATAATAGCAGAGGCAATCAGCCAAATGACCTTCCCATAAATGCCTAATAACATAAAAGCTATAACAGGCAAACTTGCAAGAGGCACTGGAATCCCATAGAAACTACGATAAAAGTTTTCTTCTGTATGTTCATTTATAAAATATTTAATCCAACAAACCTCATAAAATAACATCAGTAAAAATGATACTATAAGCCACAAACTCCATATTGAAAATGGAGCAATATTAAAATCACTAAAAATCAATATGCTGCATGTACAACATGCTTGACCTATACGTTCAAATAATAATAATATTTTGTTTTCTTTGGTATTATCATAATCTATCGGCTGATTCTTACTCCAAATTATATTAGGAATAAATAACATTAATAAATATATTAGTCCTACATATGAAAATCCTAAGTGCCCAAACATATGATATCTCCTTTACAAATTACTATTTACAGTGAACTAAATAGTTACTTATCTTCTTAATTATAGCATATTATGTAAACATAGTATCACTTATGGAACTGTATTTCACTTATAAAAATAATTTTGTTAAAGTTATTTCAATGGTTCAAGTTATAAGTTCATTTATTTCTCACATGTTTCATGCCTATCTGTTATAGGTACGTTTTTTTATATTATGGAACATATAACTCCGCAATAATATACTATAGTCCAAAAATTTTAAGAAGTATAATTTATAAAAATACTTAAAAGGAGTATGCTTTATGAACATTACATCTTTTTTAATATACTGCTTTATTGTTACATTTACACCTGACCTACAAATATTGTTATATTATCCACAGTCCATAATTTAGGAACAAGAAAAGCAATGAGATATGTATATGGAGCAACTATTGCTTTTGGGCTATTACTAGCTGATAAAAGGACTTACTTTATCAAAGCAAGTCCTTTTTCATTAAAATTCAATTCACCTTAATTTATGAATCTACTCTATTTTCATCTCCAATCGCTAGAGTTTTTCAATGTAATTTCTATTAATTTACTCATTGGTAATGATATACTTTTATCTTTATGGTACGCCAGTTGAGTTCTAAACTTATCGAATGATTCCGTTACTTCTAGAACCTTAAGACTTCCATCCTCTATTTCTTTATTAATTATATATAAAGGCAAAATTGAAATTCCTAGACCATTCATTATACATTTTTTTATAGCTTCTATACTTGAAAATTCTAAAGGATTAACATATTTTATTTTTTTCTGTTTTAAGTAATTTTCAAAAGCTATTCTCAAACTACACCCTTTTTCGGTAAATATTATATTCTCCCCATCCTCTTTACTTTCAAAATTTGTTGATAAAAATTCTAAATCTGCTTCTGGAGCACCAACGATGACCATACATTCATCCTTCAAATTTTTAACAACTAAATCACTATCCATAATTTCAGGTTCGATGGTAAAAACAATATCTAACTCTCCACTGTGCAATTTGCTCCTTAAATCACTACAAATAGAATTCTTTAAAATGATGTTTACTTTTGGAAAACTCTTTTTGTATTCCTTTAAGATTTTTCCTAAGCGATATATGGATAGAGATTCTCCAGCTCCAATAATTAAGTCACCGGATACATCATCCTTATCTGAAGTTATGCTCTTAATATTTCTATATGTATGTAATATTTGATTTGCATATGGAACCAATTTCTTGCCAACATTAGTCAAAACAATTTTTTTACCTATCCGATCGAATAAGGCTTCTCCTAGTTCATTTTCTAGAATTTGAATGTGTGATGTTATAGTAGACTGTGCATACCCTAAATGCTCTCCTGCTTTTGTAAATCCTTCAAGTTCAACTATAGTTATAAATGTTTGTAGATGCCTTATTTCCATTAATCACATTCCTTTATACTTCAAATATTTAAAACAATATTATCATATATTTCGATTATTAACATCATTTATTTCAATTTTACTGATGGTTCCCATGGAGTTATAATTAAGAAAACCAAATCTCAAATATATATGATCAAAGGAGTTGTTTGATTATGAAAAAAGTATTGTTACTTCTTGCTGATGGTTTTGAAGCTGCAGAAGCTAGTGTATTTACTGATGTTATAGGTTGGAATAAATTAGAAGGAGATGGTACTACAGATTTAGTAACTGTTGGAATAAGAAAAAAATTGAAATGCACCTTTAACTTCACAGTGATTCCTGAAATGCACATAAGTGAAGTGGATATTGATGAATTTGATGCACTTGCAATACCAGGAGGATTTGAAGAAGCAGGATTTTATAAAGATGCTTTTAGTGAAGACTTTTTAAACTTAATTAGAGAATTTGACAGAGCAGGAAAAATAATAGCTTCTATTTGTGTTGGTGCACTTCCTATTGGAAAAAGCGGAGTACTGTCTGGCAGAAATGCTACAACATACAATTTAGGAGATGGTATAAGACAAAAACAATTATCCGAATTTGGTGCAAATGTTCTTGGTTACGAGCCTATTGTTGTAGATAAAAATATAATTACTTCCTATAATCCTTCCACTGCTTTCGATGTAGCTTTTAACCTTTTAGAAATGCTTACATCTAAAGAAAATTGTACCAATGTTAAAAAGTTAATGGGATTTTAACTAAACAACAAAATGTGTCATCCACAGATTTTGTTTATTAAGTATAAGGGTAGTTTATCTACCCTATCCTATTCTAAAAATTCTACGTCACTTATGGTAAATTTTAATGTATTAGTCTAGATAATATAAATATCAAAATATCATTTTATAGCTTATTTATACTAAAGCTTTAATAACAAAAAATAAAACTGGAACAAGCAAAGATGGTAAAAAGTTTAAAACTTCTATTTTCTTAATTTTCAATATGTTTAATCCTGAGCTTAATATCAAAATGCCACCAATTATTGATATCTCATTTAGTAAGTCAGTAGTCATATATGCTGATACAATATTAGCCGATAAGTAAATTAAACCTTGCCATATAAATAGTATAAAAGATGAAATTGCTATACCAATTCCAAAATTTGAAGCTAAGACAATTGAAGTAATACCGTCTAGTATAGAGTTAGTAAATAGCAATGTATTATCTCCCTTTAAAGCACTTTCAAGCGGTCCTAAAATTGATAAGGTCCCTGCACAAAATAATAATACCGCTGTAGATAATCCTTCTACTAAATTATTCTTAGAAAACTTCCCTGCAATGCTATCAACTTTTCTTGTTAGGCCAAGGCTTTGTCCAATAAGTCCTCCTATGGCGATGCTTATAATAAATAAGACATGATAATTACTCTTAGAAATGCTATTTACAGCTGAACTAATACCTAGAACAGTTGCTGATAACCCCATTGCTTGTAGCATTATCTCTTTATATTCATCTTTTATTCCTTTTTTAAAAGCTGTTCCTAAAATACTTCCACTGATAATGGAAATACAATTTACTATTGTTCCAATCACTTTAACACCTCCAGTTATCTATGTTTGAAATTATAAAGTGTCCAGTAACTGGAGTGTCAATATCAATTTATTAATATCTGAATTTCAGTTATAAACTCTGATTTTTCAGTAGTTAAACCGAAATCTATAAGTGTTACCTCTATTGAATCATCGACAATTGTATATCCATTTTCCTTAATATATTTCAAAATCTCATCATAATATTTGGGAGAATCTTTATGAGTTCCATTAAAACGAATAGTTAGATAAACACCCTTAGGTAACACTTTCACTAATTTTTTATTGTATTTTTCGTTTTCTGCAAATGAAAAAATTGAATCATACTCATAGAATTTTCTATTTTCTAGATTATCTCTAGAAATCGATACACCTACTTTCCCATTGAAAATAGAAGCATTTTTTTTAGTCTTATTCTCTAAGTTTCTAATGGATAACTCTAAATCCATATCTGATTTTATTTTCTGTTTTAATAACACAATAGTTCTCTCGTCAAATTCAATTTCCTGAATTACATCTAATTTATCATATTGTCTTGCATAGTTAATTTGTTTTAATCTATTTTCAATTTTCTTTTCTATATCCTGCAGTTCTTTTATCTTCTTTCTTGTAATTTCTTTTTGTTGTCTTAATAATTCAGTTATGTTATCGATGCTACGCTCATTTAAATGAAAACTTATTGTACTCAAAGACATTCTAAGCGCTTTTAGATAAATTATTGTATTTAACTGCTCAAATTGCTCAGTTGAATAATATCTATAGTTATTAGTCTTATCTATATATATAGGTTTAAATAAATCTATTTCATCATAATATCTTAACGTTTTTATATTAAGATTAAACAACTTTGACATTTCTCCAATTGTAAATAAATCTTTCATAAGGTTTTTCTCCTGATCTTAAAATGCACTAATATATAATTTTGCTTTTTTTAATATAACGAAGACCTGTTTAAGCTCTTACAAAAATATTATTTGCTACTGTTATTGAATCTGAATATTAATTTATCTCCATCAAAAGTTGTGCCAAAAGTCTCTTGAAAGTTTCCAGAAGTATAATTGTTTATAGTTTTATGCCAAAACTTCTGACCTTTAAAATTTTTTGATGTAGGATTAGTATAGACTTCCCATTTACCTTGATGTTTATTAAAGATTTGTTTAGCTGCAGTTTTAGCAATATTCTTACCACGATAGGGTCTTAGTAAAAAATACTCCATAACATAATAATCAACATTCTTAGGTGCAAATTGCTTTGTAGAAACAAGGCAAAACCCAGCAGGTCTACCATCAACTATAGTAATATAAGGGAAAAGAATGCCTGGGTGTTCAAACCATGGATTTTGAATATCATATTGCTCTTCTAAAGTTTTGATAGTTTCTATCCCCTCTTCATAAATTCCAAATTCGTTAGGTACATTTCCATAAATTTCAGATAAATCATGCAAATATAAAGGATATATATTTTTAATAATTTTTGCATTTTCTTTAGTTGCTAAAATTACTTCTACCTTCATAATAAACTACCTTTCCATAATATTTAAAATCTCAAGTAATATATTACCAGAAAATTATAACATTCTTTATTACATACATTCAATTTTATAAACAACTATGAATAGATTTCGAGCATATCTATTTAATTCTGAAAATTAACTTTATTAGAATGCTTACAAAAGTCACTGCAAAGTAAAAAAGACACCAGCACTTGCATTACTGATGTCTATTATCTATAAAATTAGTTATATCTCATCCTAAATAAAACTGTTATGTCATGTTTGCGCTACCCCATTCACTTATTGCCTTTAATATAGGTGTCAGAGTAATACCTTTTTCTGTTAAAGAATATTCCACTTTTGGAGGAATCTGCTGATATTCCTCTCTGTGAACAATTCCATCGTTTTCTAACTCCTTTAATTGACTACTTAACATTTTATGTGTTATTCCAGGAAGAACTTTTTTTATTTCACCATATCTTTTTATTCCATCATTGAGAAGGTGCCACAATATAAGGAGTTTCCATTTTCCGCCTATAACATCCATTGTATACCCTGATGGGCACATGTAAGTAGACTGTTCTTGACTAGTATTCATAGTATCACCTCAATTAGTTTGTAATTTATATTAAAACGTAATAACAATAGCATAGACATTTTCTAAACAAGTATAATTTACACTAACTTTTTAGATAGTATATACCAATAAAGTGCGTACTTCTGTTTTAAATAATATTATATATAATGTAAGTATAACTCATACAGCTATATAAGTAAAATAAAATGCTAGTATAGCTTTTAATTTAAGGAGGATTTTAGGATGAATGAAACAATAAACAGTATCAAAAACAGAAGAAGTACAAGAGTTTTTTTACCAGAGCAAATTAAAGAAGAGGAATTGCAAATTATCATTGATGCAGGACTTAGTGCACCAAGTGCTCATAATCAACAGACCTGGCATTTTGCAGTGATTCAAAATAAAGAGATACTTGATCAATTAAGTAATGCTGCTAAGGAAGTTGGTAAAAATGTTGATGATGCGTTTATTCAACAATTAGCAAACAATGAAAAATTCCATGCTTTTTACAATGCACCTACGGTGGTAATTATTTCAGGAGATAAAAATGGATTTATGCCTGAGGTAGATTGTGCAGCTGCAACTCAGAATATGCATATTGCGGCAGAATCTTTAGGATTAGGCTCCTGCTGGGTTGGGTATATCTCATATTTATTAGGAAGCGAAAAAGGAGAAGACTATAAAAAGCAACTTGGAATACCAGCTACGCATCAACCATATTATGCAACAGCTATAGGATATAAAAAATCTAGTCGTAGTAATGCACCGACAAAAAGAGAGAATACAGTAAGTTATATTAAATAAATTTTCTGCGATTAATAGAAATTGTCTAATGCTACTATAGTGATTAAAGAATAAAGGAGAATCAAGCTTATGCCAGTAATAACAGTAGAAGGAACTAAACTAAATAAGGAGCAAAAAAGTAAGTTAGTAAAAGATCTTACAACATCGGCTGCAAAAATCATGAATGTACCTGAACAAGCATTTGTTGTTCTAGTAAAGGAAAATGATAAAGAAAATATAGGTGTTGGAGGTCAGTTGTTAACTGATAAATAATCAGTAATACAATGATGTGTACTTTAAACATATCTTAATAATAATGCTATGAAAAAGAGTTTATTATTGCCTCTAAAGGAGAATTTTTATTATGTCAAGAAAAGCTTTTACTGCAGCAGGAGCTGTTGCAGTTGGATCACATTCACATGCAGTTGAATCAGGAGATTTGATATTTTTATCTGGACAAACTCCCGTAGATTATGAAACAGGAAAACTTGTAGAAGGTGATATTGCAGTCCAAACAGAACAATGCTTTAAGAATCTTTTTAATGTATTGAAAGTAGCAGGCTTGAAAACTGACGATGTTGAAAAAGTGAATGTATTTTTAACCGATATGAGCAATCTCACAGCAATGCTCGAAATCTATTCTAAACAGTTTTCTTCACCATATCCTGCTCGTACCACTATTGGAGTATCATCTTTACCTCTAGGTGCTCAGATTGAAATCGAAATGATTGCAAGAAGAAAGTGATCTACTATAAATTAAAAGAAAAATCATAATCACAATATCATCTAAACAAAATAGGCTTAAAGTATTGATACACAATGCTCTAAGTCTATTTTCATATTTACTTATGATACTCTTCACAATACCATCTATAAGCAAGTTTTTTCAAATTCATAGCAAAGAGAAAAAGCACCCATTCGACAAAGAATAGTGCTTCACTCTTAATTAAATCCCTATCTAATTACTCCAATATACCTAATACAAAATATATGTTCTTAGGGATATTTTATATTAATAGACTTTAGCTTTTATTTATATTATCTTGTCATTCCAAATATTGCACCAGAAACAAAAGGTATCAACCATATAATCCAAACAACAATACTTAATTTGTGAAAGCTTGCTTTGGCTTTTTCATCATTCTTAACTAACACTACAGTTGCCCAAAGTGCATGAAAAAGCATTAAAATAATTGCAAGTAAGCCTGTGATGCCATGGAAATTAAGCTTAAAGCCACCTGAAGCAATCTTGCTCATAATTGTTGTTCCTGTAGTATCAAATATTAGGCCTACATAAAATACAGCTAAATGCCATTTTTTAAGTTCACCTTGAATTTTTTCACTCCATACACCAATTGTATACATTACAAGAGCTAATGTGATTGTTATTATTGCAGAAATTAACATAATAAGTTCCTCCTAATTTAAATATTTATTTTATATTTGTTTTAAAATTATTGATATCTACAGAAATGCCGTAACTTATATATCTACAATACTAAGAGCACTTCTCTTTATTATTAATGAAAATCCTCGACTTTGCGGCTGCTGCAGTAAGCCTCATTCCACCTCCCTTAATGCTTCTACAATATTATATTTTAAGAACTAAGCAATTTTATAAGTTATAAACAAGCATATTTCACCTCTCCTTATGAACAGTGTTCATTTCAAATTAAAAAAATTTAAACTCCCATATGATCGTAATCTTTGTTTATTGTTATATAATAGCACAAAACCTTTCAGTTTTGATATGAATTTAATCCTTCTTTAGCAAGTGCAAATGAACAATGTTCATTTCAGTTCTTTTTATAAATCATATCTTTATAGATATGATTTATTTAAGTAGTTCTTTAAGAAATAATTCAAAGGATTCATAGGTAAAAATCGGCATTTGAACTATTGTTATTAAATTCATAATTATAAAACTTGCTGTTTCATGTGTCCCTAACTTAACTTGGATATTGTTCTCAGTACACTCTTTTACTAGAATATTCTCAACTATAATCACAAGTCTTTCGATGAAAACATACTCTTGCTTTAACCCACCTTCTACAAATTCAGGACTGCCATAAAGTTCAGGGGTCAACCAATACTGGCGAAAACTTTCAATAAAAGTTTTTAATTCACTGTAGATCTTATTAAATTTAACATAAATATCAGAATTTAAATCAGATATTTTCTGAACTGAATATAAAAACTCTTGCCAATAGTCAGTCATCATTTCAATAACTAAATCTTTTTTTGTAGGATAGTAATTATATATTGTGCCTAAAGCTATATCGCAGGCTTTTGATAAAGTCCTCATACTTAGCTTAGAATAACCTTCATTATATAGAATTTCTTTAGCTTTTTTTAGTATAAGTTGTTTTGGATTTTCAATTACTCTAGCCAATATATTTCCTCCTACAATAATGAAATGAACTGTGTTCATTTTATAATATTCATATATTTTTGTCAATATAATATTTTTACTACAAAAAATCTTGTAGTTTTATTCATTACAATGAATCTCTAGAGTTTTAAAGCAAATCTTCATTTAAATAATTCTGTTCATTCATCTTTAATCTCAATGCTAATAGTCCCATTTATTTTCCTTCATATCTACATGATTCTCATCTTTAAAGGTTACACCTTCTTCTAATAGCAGAAATCGTTGTTCCTGCCGCCCTGGTGCCAACCTTCCAGCATGATTTACCACACGATGACATGGGTATCCCACATAAAATTCTGCCCCGCTAAGAATGAAAGAGGAAATAAATGAGAGAACAAAAGCCGCATTTACTTATTATACTATTCTGTGTATCAGTACCATAGATGTATTGACTTTTCATAAAAATCGACTTAGTATAAATTTATACACAGTATAATATTTTACGTAGAATAAATTTAATGAAAATTAAGGAGTGTGAATTTATGAGCAGAAGGGAGCGCAAAAAAGAGGAAACTAGGAGCACCATAATAGGTTGTGCTTTAGAGCTTTTTAAGAGTAAGGGCTTTCAAGAAACCTCTATGGAAGAAATCGCAGAACAATCAGACGTATCAAAGGGCACTTTGTATAATTACTTCCCAGATAAGGAGTCCATACTGGTAGGATACTTTCAATCTATTACAGCTGGTTACGGCGAGGATATTAAAAAGGCTCTAACAGGCAATCAAGATTTGAAGTTCAAGCTTAATAGCCTGTTGGACTTTAAAAAAGGTTTAATGGGAAGTGATGTGAAGTTAACAGCTATTTACTTACGATATAGAATGCAGACACTTTTTAACAGTGATCCCTTTTCCAATCCAAACCGAAGCGGACTGGAAAATGTAGTACTGGAAATAATAAAAGATGCACAAGTAAATAATGAACTCAGATCAGATATACCTTCAATAATACTGGCAAGGACTTTTATGCTTTTAGCGGTTAACTATTTTATTTCAAACATAGAAGCAAAAGAACCCTTTGAAATGGATACATTAAAGAATCAGTTAATAGAGCTATTTTTAGACGGTGCAAAGCTATAATATCATGGAGGTGGAAGTATTATGGAAAAAAAGTATATTTTATTTTTTGATGAAACAGATAAAAATGATTTGCCTCTTGTAGGAGGTAAAGGTGCAAACTTAGGTGAAATGACACTGGCAGGCTTCCCTGTACCTTCTGGATTTTGTGTGACCACAGAAAGCTATAAAGATTTCCTACATCTTAACAATCTGCCAGAATTTATAGCCCAAATAATTAAAGCTGCAAACATTGATAACATAAATGAAATTGGGGATCAAATAAGGGCGAAAATACAGCAATCAGCTATACCTGAAAAAGTGGAACAGGAAATAATAAAGTCATTTAATAAGCTAGGAGTAGACAACTACTATGCAGTTAGATCAAGTGCCACAGCAGAGGACTTAGCTTTTGCCTCTTTTGCTGGTCAGCAAGACACCTACCTTAATATCATGGGAAAAAAAGCCCTATTAGACTCAGTAAGAAACTGCTGGGCGTCCCTGTTTACAGATAGAGCTATATTATATAGAATTCAAAATAAAATTGAACATGAAAAGGTTCATATGTCCGTAGTTATTCAAAAGATGTTACTGCCTGAGGTATCAGGAATTATGTTTACAGCGGATCCTATATCAGGTCACAGAAAGCTTATATCCATAGATGCAAGCTACGGTTTGGGAGAAGCTCTTGTTTCTGGTTTAGTATCCCCTGACATATATAGATATAATAAAAGCAATTCAGAGATAGAAACCAAAACAATTGCTGAGAAAAAACTTGCTATAATGCCCATTGAAGGCGGTGGCACAAAAAAAATTGAGATAACGGCTGAGAAAGCAACAAGCCAGGTCCTTCAGGACCTACAGATAAAAAGTCTTGCTGAATTAGGCATGGCAATAGAGAAGCACTACGGCTGCCCACAGGACATTGAGTGGTGTCTAGAAGATAACAAGCTGTATATAGTTCAAAGCCGTGCTATTACCTCATTATTTCCTATGCCTGAGCCTATACCAAAGGATGAGGCTCTTCATGCATATGTTTCCTTTAACCACTTCCAAGTAATGACAAACCCTATTTCACCACTTGGCATTGACATGCTTAGAATGATTTTTCCTTTTGACAAAGGAGCTAGAAGTGCAGAGGATTATAGAGTTATAAAGTCAGCAGCAGGCCGAATATATCTTGATTTAAGCGACATTCTTCAATATAAAAAACCTAGAGAGGTTGTATCTTCATTTCTGAAAAATGCTGATGCCCTGATGTCACAGGCTTTAAAAGAGCTTATAAGCAGGCCTGACTTTGAAGCAGAAATTAAAAAGAACAAGAGCTCAGGGAAAGCCTTAAGAAAATTCTTTAAGCCTATAGTTTTCAAAGCGGTAAAAAATGTTACCTACAGAAAACCTGAGGGTACTGTGGAATTTATAAAAAGCTATATAGACAAGCGAACAAAAGAAGCTGCTAAGGCTATTAATAATGCAAAGCAAGGCATAGAAAAACTTGAAGCTATATATAAGTCTGCAGACTTTTCCGATGACTTTCAGGTGTTGCTTCCAATAATGGCTCCTGCTATGTTAAGTTTTAAAGCTCTTGAAGCACAAGAAGAAAAGCTGCTTGGAGAACACAAACATGTTGATATTATAGTTAAAGGCCTAGAGGGCAATATAACCACAGAAATGGGTCTTCTTGTTGGGGACTTGGCTGATATGGTTAGAATATCACCTGATTTAATAAGAGAATTTACAAATGAGAATTATAACACTTTAATTGATAGAATAAACAAATTAAAGGATAATGAGAAATTTAAAAAGAACTTTAATAACTTTATTGATATCTACGACATGAGAGCTGCTGGGGAAATAGACATGGCAAAAGATAGGTGGATAGAGAACCCTGAACCTCTAGCAAAGGCAATTATGTCCATAGTTAATACCTCAGAGGAAGGCATCCACAGAAAAGAATATAAGGAAACTATTGAAAGAGCAAAGAAAGCTTCAGCAGAGCTAATTAAAGAAGTAGAAGAAAAGCACAGAAAGGTTAAAGGTAAAGTAGTAAGGCGTATGGTAAGGGTATTAAGAAACTATATGCCAATTAGAGAACATCCTAAATATTTAATAATGAAGCTTATTCTGATTTACAAGAAAGCCTTCTTAGAAGAAGCAAGTCTGCTAGTTGAAAAAGGCCATCTTTTAGAAGAAAAGGATGTATTCTATGTAGGCTTCTGGGAGCTTTATAAGGCAATAAAAAATAATAACAGCCTTGTGGAACTTGTAAAATTGAGAAAGGAGGAATATGAGCACTTTAATAAGCTAACCCCTCCCCGCCTTATAACTAGTGATGGTGAAGAAATCAAAGCAGGCTATAAGAGAGATAACCTTCCTGAAGGTGCCCTACCTGGGATGCCCGTTTCCTCAGGAGTTATCGAAGGTATCGCAAGAGTAATCACTGACCCCTCAAAGACTTCTATAAATAAAGGTGAAATTCTAGTAGCTCCTTTTACAGACCCAGGATGGACACCATTATTTATAAATGCAGCTGGTCTTGTTATGGAGGTTGGAGGTTTACTCACTCACGGTACTGTAGTTGCTAGAGAATATGGAATACCAGCGGTAGTTGGAATTACTGATGCTACTAAGAAAATCAAGACAGGTCAGAAAATAAGAGTTGACGGTAATGCTGGATTTGTCCTGATAATTGAAGAATAGAAGTGCTTAAGTGCTAGGATTTGCAGGCATACTACTAGGAATGTTTTCTATAGGCATGATGTATCTGATACTTGCCACTCCCCTGCTGTTCATAATCTTGAAATAAAAAGATGCCGTTCTACAACTAACTTTTTAATTAGTTGTAGAACGGCACTTCTATCCAATTTCTTTTGTACGTTCCAACACTGAAATATAGGTTATAATACATATCATTAATTGGAAAATAATAATATGGAAATGAACTTAGAGGCATAGAGATGTTTCGCAAAAACTTTATGAATGTCTTTTCTCATGAGTTAAGAACACCCATTGTTTCTAAACGAGGCTTTGCAACACAGCTTCAAAACTCTTCTTTGACAGATGAACAGAGGCAAAAATATACGGCCTTTTCACTGTCATAGTTCTAACAACTTTACCTATAGAAAAGGTTTACTTTTAATTATCTAAAAGAAATATTATCAATCATGTTATTTAATAATATAACTGTGTTAAAGTTTTATAACAATTTTAGTAAAAACCTCACTTACTTATGATACGGTTCTCCGCAACAGGTATAACTTAGACTTATATTTATAAATATAAGCTTAAATATACATTGCTTTTTGTCTTCCAATTATGTATATAAAAGACCTAAATATCTGTTTACATTTATATAGGATAGTGTTAAAATTACCTGTGAACAAAAACGCAATAATGTTCATACGTCTTGAAAGGTGATAACTATGGGAAAAGCATTTAGTGAAAATGAATATTTACAAATACAACAAAAGCTTGTAAAAAGTTGTGAAGAATCTTGGAGTAGATATGGCTATAAAAAGACTAGCATAAGAGAACTGTGTGAAATGTCAGGTATATCAACTGGAGCATTCTATCTGTTTTATGATTCTAAAGAAGCTTTATTTATTGATACAGCAGATAAAGTTCTGGAAAGACTTATTGATATAATGAACAATAATATGCCAAGTGCTCCAACAAAATATGATTTTATAAACAGTTTAAAATTGGTAGCAAAAGAGATTGTTAAGGTAGATTGGATTCTTTCCTTGAGAAATGATTTTGAACTACTCCTCCGAAAACTACCAAAAGATTTTTTTGAAAAAAGCTTTAAAAATGATATGTCGGATTTCTTTAAACTTATTAATAAATATGGCCTTAAACCTAAGGTAAGTATTGAAGAAATAACTGCAGTTTTTTGGACAATATTTACTACACTTCAGTATAGAGATGTTATTGGGGATAACTATTTTAAAGCTTTTGAATTTATACTTGAAAGTAGTCTAAAGGATTTGTTTGAATAATAAAAACCAAGTTATTATACAAATGCTTATTTAATTATGGTCTTTTTACAGGTATTTGTATTTTTATAAGAAAGGATGACATGTTTATGAAAAGAAAATTAACAGGTGAAGAAAGTATTTTTTATAGAGCACCTGAAGCTAATGTATCAATTTCTGCCAGAATAGTTGGTGAAGTTAATGAAATAGATTTAAGAGAAGCTCTTATGAAATTGCTAGACTTACATCCTCTACTTAAATCCCAAGTGTTGGTGGATGAAAATGATGATATATGGTTAGAAACAAATGAGTGTATTAAATTAGATTTAAAAATATTTTCTAGAATATCTGATGAACAATGGAAGAAAATTATTCAAAAAGAATTTGATTTCCCATTTGATTTTGAAAAAGGTCCTCTCATTAGGTTCATATTGTTAAAATCTACACATATTTCAGACTTAATAATATTCTGTCAGCACATTATTTGTGATGGATTATCACTAGCTAACCTGGTGCATGAAATATTAACTTTGATGGCTGATTCAAAATATAAATATGCAGCTGAACATGATATATGTCTGCCAGTCCCTGAAAATATTATATTTAGAAAAGCTAATAAACTTGGCGGCCTTACCAAGAAAATCATTATGAATTATTTAAATAGAAAATGGAAAAGGACAAAGATTGATTTCATTACCGATGATTTTTTGCAGATCCACAAAGCATATATGGATAAATATAGCTATAAGATCCTAGCTTTTGAATTAGCAGAGGATGATACACTAAAATTAAGGGAGGTCTGCAGGCAAAATAATGTGACGGTTAACTCAGCCATAAGTATAGCTTTTTTAGCTGCTAGAAAAGACCTAATGAATTATAATAATATAATTCAAGGGGTTGCTGTAAATATACGTAATAGATTAAAAAAGCCTGTTGGAAATAGTTTTGGATGTTTCGTAAGTGATGTAGAATTTAAATATGAGTACGATAAAAAAATAGGCTTCTGGAATAATGCACGCTCTTATCAAAAACGTCTCAGAACTGAACTTGATAATTATAAAGATTTGCAAGCGTTAACTTCTATATCAGATATTAATTGTAGATTTATGGAAGCATTAACCTTCGCAAGACATGTGAATTACAATCCATCTTACTTCAATGATCATCAAAAATTATCGAAGCTTGCAGATAATAAACATATAGCAGCACGTATATATAACGAAGGCTTAAAACAATACCCCGGGTTATTAATTACCAATATTGGAGCATTAAAATATTCAGATATTTATGGTAATTTAAAAATTGAAAAAATCTACTTCGCACCTTCATCTATACCTACTCAGGACGGAGGCCTCATAATCGGTGCTATTACTATAAATAATAAATTAAGTATTACATTAAATGTTACGATACCTAATGATAAAAATGATTATTTATCATTTATGAATGAAATTGGCAATAATGCAATACATCTCTTGCTAGATATGATCCATAACTATAAGAGGACATAAAACCAATAAATAAAAGGCATGTATATATATTGATATATTTGATGTATTAATATCATTTCAATATGTTACCTTTAATATGTATTTAGATTATATTACGCTTTAGCACGTTTCTACTCCTCTTTATTCTACATATGCTAATAACTTCAAAAAATCCACATCACTTATGGTATGGTTCACCGTTGATTATCGTAAATATTTATTTAATTTCACACCTATAGGTTTTTATCTCTAATAATTGAGAATATATCGAGGATCAGAGTCAATTCTGTTTTAAATAATTATTTCAATATTGTTGAAATAGAAACAAAATTTAAATATAATATTGTTAATGTATCAACGGGCGGGAGGACACATAATGAACAAACAAGAACAGGTCATGGCAGGTATCAGAGAAGTGTTTAACAAGATGGCTTGGCTTAATAAGCTTAAGATGGAAGATATTCTTAAGGATTATAAGTCTTCTGAAGTACACTGCATCGAATACATTGGAAAAAATGGGGATTCCAATGTGACAAAACTCGGTGAAGCCTTTTATATGACTAGAGGCGCTATAAGCAAATTAACTAAAAAACTAATACAAAAGGGGCTCATTGAAAGCTATCAGAAACCAGATAATAAGAAAGAAATCTATTTTAGGCTTACTGAACAAGGGCAAGAGCTCTATAAAGTCCATGATGAACTGCACAAAGAGTTTCAAGAACGTGATAAAGCCGTTTTTGAGCCGGTAACCGAGGAGCAATTTGACAGCATGCTTAGATTTGTTGAAAAGTATAGTAACCATTTGGATTCGGAAATTAAAAAGCTTGGTGTAGATACTAAGTCAGAATAAATTAGAATAATGAAAATGAAACCACAGGCAGATGTGCAAAAGAATCATTGAAGAATTTACTTCAGTGATTTTTTTATTGTTATTATTTTGTTGACAAGGAAACAAAATAATGGTACGATAAATTTGTTTCCAAGGAATCAAAATCATAATTTCAAAGGAGAGAATTTAAATGTCCAAATTTATAACACACAATGAACACAACTCAGAACAAGCAGTAGATAAACATGCTTTAATATTCGGTCTTATATCTGTATTTCTTTGCGGAATAGGCTTTAGTATAATAGCACCTGTGGTGCCATTCTTAGTGCAACCTTATACAAGTAGTCCTGGTGAACAAGCTATAGTCGTTACTATGCTGACCTCTGTTTACGCAGTCTGCGTGTTTTTCGCAGCACCTGCACTTGGAGCTTTGAGCGACAAGTATGGCCGTCGTCCATTACTCTTGGTATGCCTACTAGGTTCCGCAATAGGTTACTTAGTTTTTGGTATAGGTGGAGCTCTATGGGTATTATTTTTAGGGCGCATAATTGAAGGTATAACAGGTGGTAGTATAAGCACTATCTTTGCATATTTTGCAGACATCATACCTCCATCCCAGAGAACTAAATACTTTGGATGGATGAGTGCGGTTGTAGGTGCAGGCACCATCATTGGTCCAACTCTAGGCGGATTACTTGCCAAGTTTGGCTATTCTGTACCAATGTTTTTTGGAGCACTAATTACTTTACTAAATGTTGTTTATGGATTCTTCTTTATGTCTGAGAGCCTTGACAAGAATAATAGACTGAAAGAGATTACCTTTGTAAGACTTAATCCATTTACACAGCTTGCAAGCATACTTTCCATGAAAAATTTAAAAGTACTACTTGTGTCAGCATTCTTACTTTGGATACCAAACGGATCTTTACAAGCAGTTTTTTCACAATTTACTATGGATACTTTCAGTTGGAAGCCTGCACTTATCGGACTTATGTTTTCAATTATGGGCTTCCAAGATATCATTTCACAAGGTTTCATAATGCCAAAACTTTTGTTAAAGCTAAGTGATAAGCAGATAGCAATTCTTGGTATGGTTTCGGAGATTATAGGCTATAGTCTTATTGCAGCATCGGCCTTGTTCTCCTTCTATCCTTTCCTTATCGTTGGAATGTTTATATTTGGTTTTGGCGATTCGATCTTTGGACCTTCCTTCAATGGAATGCTTTCAAAGTCGGTGGATTCTAGCGAGCAAGGAAGGATTCAAGGAGGTAGCCAATCTATTCAGGCTTTAGCAAGAATGATCGGCCCTATCATTGGAGGTCAACTCTATGTATCACTTGGACATGCTGCACCTGCTTTTATGGGTATGATCCTTATAGCAGCTGCAATACCAGTTTTGTATAAAGGCCGCAAGTAAAGCACCTACTTTACTTAGGTAAGTACATCCCTTATTTTCCATTATAAGAAAGTACTTAATAGCATATAGTTTTAAGAGCATATAATAATAGGGTTTAAGAACTTAGGGACCAGTTCTTAAACCCTATTTATCCACAGCCATTTTTTGGTATAATCAAGTAAGTAGTTTATCTAATTCAAGGAGGTCGTTTATATGAAAAATAAATACAAAACTGCATCAGTTCTATTTATTTATTTCTCTATTTTATTGATAATTACTATGCTAACAACCACATTGCTTGAATATCAAAATTACTTACAACATCCTGAATATTCAACTCCATTTTCAGTTAATTTAATGATTAAAAGTGTTACCTATGGTATACCAGCAATTGTTGGATTGGTGTTATCTGTAATCTTTAATAAAAAAGCAATTCGAAAATAAATAATATTTATTTTTACTAAGGTTATATTTTAAAATAGTGTTTATATTATTACATAATCTTAATGAAAGTCATTTTGATTTCTTCAATTTATATTTTAGCCTTTTTTAAAGAAGGGTGTTGATATTATATCCATATAAAAAGAAGCCCTAACTGGACTTCTTCAGTTCATTTTATAAAAAATGCGTAAAATATGAGATTAACTTTTATTAAATATAAACCACTTCAACATTAATCCTTTGGCAACTGCATGTATTACAGCACTAATTATTTGATTAAAATAACCACCTATTACTCTTGTATCAATTAAATTTTTATCGACTACAGCATTTGCAATAATTTCAATACACATCCATGCAACTAAAGTGTATACAAGACTGACCATAATAATATGTTCATGTCCCCACTTTTTAAGTGTAAGATAAACAGCTGCCCCTATAATACCACCCATTATAAGATTTAAAAACAAACCTACTAATACTGAAGGCTTATTATAAGTAACAATAAGACTGTTTATTTGATATGTGCTATAAGTTCCAATTCCTAAATAAACAAAAATCCACGAACATATTTCTCCCACAACTGTAGAAACAATACCTATCGCTCCTGCTACAAGAATTCTATCATCATTTAATCCTTTATTAATCTCCATTTTTATATCCTCTTTAGTAGCTAAATTTTATAAATACTTTTCCTAAATAATATTTGCTTTTTTTTATTTTTTATTCATTTTGTAAAACTTGCACTAAAGACATTACCCTGTCTGAATTTTCTTTGCAGCGCCTTGGCTGTTGTAGTTTTGCCACTTCAAGAATTACCTCTTAGAATTATTAGCTTTACTCCTTTGTCCATATATAAACATCCTTCTCAATTAATAAAATTCTCATTTAAAATTTATTTGTTATTAATCTGTAAATCTCAACAGATATCCGTCAGGATCTTGTATAAGGAATTCCTTCTGTTTTTTTTGTTTTCCATCACATAAATATCTTGTTTCTTTTAATTCTCTATAAATTTTAATATTGCTATTTTTAACAACTTCGTATAACTGTTCAACATCCATACAAGCAATAGAAAAATTTACGCCTCTTCCTAATGGATATTCTAAAACATCCACATTCCATCCCTCTGAATGAATTTCTTCAAACATAAACTGACTTTTATTATAAGATAAAAATATAAATTTTTCGTTAGCTCTTTCATATTCCAATTTAAAGCCTAAAGTAGATATATAAAATTGCTTTGTACTTTCAATGTTTGTTACTGATAATTCTGGTATTAATGTATTAAATTCCATAAACTTTCTCCTAAAAATCTTATATAATCCTAATACCTATTAATTAAGGTTACTGAAACTTCTAAACTATAACATCCTTTGTACCTATTTTATATAACAAGTTTTTTATCTAATCTTATTTCTTAATAGCTTTCTTTAACTTATCATAAAAGTCTAAAGTTATTGTTTTATCACTAAAATTTATTATATATTTACCATTAGCTGCAATATAGATATATGGACCATTCTCTAAATTTATAAATAACTTACAAGTGCCAAGTTCTTGAACTTCAAAGTCTCCTCATTTGTATGCTCCACTTTCTGCACCGTTAACTCTTGTCCCAATACTTGGTAAGGTATCAAGAAGTTTTATTTCAGATATATCTTTAGTATCAATTATTGTACCAAACTGCCCTTCTATTAAAACCTTGCTATCAGTTAGCTTCACTTCAACATCTTCTTTGGTCTTATTTGACTGGCTGATCATTAGAGCTATCGCCCCAATTAGGGCAACAATACCTAGTACAAAAACAGCAATTACATTCATTCTATCTATTTTCTTCATAACTAACCTCCAAGATAAAGCATCTATCTTTTCCTAGTATATTTTTGTAATTTCACAATTAAAACCACTTATCGGATCCACTGTTAGTTATATATTGTAGAACAGCCAAATTTTCTATCATATTCTTCTCGTAATTTCTTCACATTAGGTAAAACCTCAATATTTTCCTTCAAGATATCAGCGCCAAATTCTTTCAATATACGAGAATATTTATCTATAATAAGTTTAATTTCTTCGTCACTTGAATATTTATCTTTATAAAAGTCCAATTTTTCTTCTGGTATCTTATCATAAAAAGTGTTTATATTATTATAATCTAGATATTCATAAACCTGACTATTGCACTTTCTATATATTAGTAAATCATCTAAAGCATAAGTATTGGTCTTTTTAAAGATACTTTTCTTTACTGTTATAAAATATACTGCGATTGGATATTCAGGCATCTCAATGCTATGATTAATAATTTCTAATTTATACCCCTTCTTTTCATATAATATATGTAGTCTGATACCATCATCTTCAAAAGTTGCATCATTAAATCCAAACTCATCTACCAAATAGTGAAATTTATCCTTACAAAATTCTATAAATAAATTATTATCCATAAATACCTCCAGTTTATAATATTCCTCTTAAGAATATGGTATTATCATTATTTTAATCAAAACGGACTATCGCCTCATCACATACAATTATACCATTAAAATACAAGTACATCGTATGTAGAAAATTATACGATAATTTCATAAATTAATTCTTCAAAAAGCTTTTTATACAATAAGATCAATAAGCGTATGCAATATAACAGAATATCCGATTGATTTAAATTTAATCACAATCTTTCCAAATAAATATCCCATTAATACTTGGTAAGAACAAGTAAGTACAGACTTAACCAATAGATTTGACCCAGAGTAATAATTGAAAAAAGTTTGCTCATTTGAAACTATATGGATAAGTCCAAAAACTACAGCTTGGATCATGTTAGCTGACTTAGTAGATACTCCATGAGTAATTAGACCGAAAAGAAAGAAATCCCTAAAAATTAATTCTTCTCTTAATGCTGTAAATATAAATGTGTTTAGAATCGATAATATGAATTCTATAGCAGAATAGTGATATGTAATGATTGTTTTAGAAAGTAGTATCAATGGTATTTTATATAAAATGAATGTAATAATAACAAATATAAATCCTTTAAGACCACATTTTAGTGGTAGCTTTATGCTGTTATATTTACTTAAATAGCTAGCAATGGCCAATAATGATGTTAAGACAACTGTAATGCGTGTAAAAGCGCTATTAACTTGAATAATTATTTGAAGCGCAATTAAGATTAGAAACGGTATTACATTTATGAAAAAAAGTATAAGCTTATTTTTACCTTTGCAATTAGAATAATGGCCAGAATTTGTTTTGAAAAATATCATAATGAATATCAATGGAAGTAACGTAGATAAAACACTGTATACTATTACTTCAATGTTTATATTTGAAGATGTGTCTGCTGGTATAGTAGATGATATAACATAAAGAATTAAGAAAAATAGTATGAAAATATATTCACTATAATTATATTTTAACTTGTTCAACATGTGAAGCTCCTTCAATTAAATGGTATTAGTTAGTTAATTCAATCAATGTTTTTTGATATAATTATTTATAGATATCACAAGTATTATGATACCATAAATCCCATAAATATCCTTACTTTTTTCATCTTAAAAGTACAGATTATATAAATTATTGTTGGTATGTTTTGATTCATAGCTATTCAATAAGAAGATTTGATCTTATTAAAAAATCTCTGAAACGACTTTCTTCGGTGATTTTTTGCCCATCTGCCTTTCCGACCGTATATTAGAAATTTCACATGAGAACACGTTTTATTTTTTACTATTTACCCACAAAAAAATTCTAAAACTATTGAAATATCTAAATTTAGCTAGCTTAAAATTTTTATAATTTCTTCTACAATAAGAAAAAAAACAGTATAGGAATAAAATCGCTATACTGGTCTTACATTATAAATATTATCTTCATCTCCAAATTCTCTCACCTAAACAGGTAAGAGTTTTGAAAACAGATTTATGATCAAAGTGGTTCATCTTTAAGAATCTCAATTATATTCCTTCTTAGTTTCCACACATTGCAGCCAAAATTACTTACTAAAGTAATGCAAATATCACGAGCAGTATCATAACTGGATATAAAACTTACTCCAGGGTCACAGCCTTGAAAATATGGGATATATGTGCTCTCTTCTACCTTATCAAGCCAAATGCCATACCCATAGTATTGTGAATTACTGCTACTTTGTACACTTAACATCTGCTCCAACATATCTTTAGAAATAAGATTGCCGTTTAATAAATTTAACCAAAACTTATTTATATCTAAAACTGTAGTAAAGACTCCTCCTGCACCAGTTCCCTTCACATCTACACTATAAATATTAGTGTAATACTCTTCACGCTTCTTATCATATATATAGGAATTAGCACAATTTTCAGGTAATCTATCTAATTCATAGTAACCTGTATCATACATACTACAGGGATCAAAAATACTCTCTTTTAAGTATTCATCAAATAACTGGCCTGTTAATTTCTCAATTATAATACCAAGTACAACAAATCCAGTATTATTATATTGAAATCTTTCCTCTGGTGGATACATCATAGGTTTGTTAATGAAAAGTGGTATTAGATCAGATGACTTCCTAATTTTATAATTAGGGTAATCCTTCCACAACTCATCATATTCACTCATTATACTTTCATCAAAATAATCTGGGATTCCAGAAGTATGACATAACAGCTGTTTTACTGTTATTTTTTCATCAATGTCCTTTAAATCAAAACCAAGTAAACTTCCTATATTGTCATCAAAGCTTAGCTTTCCAGCTTCTATTAATTGCAAAATGGCAACTGCAACAAATGCCTTGCCTGCTGAAGCTGTGGCAAATTTTGTATTAATTTTATTTGGAATTTTATTTGGTAAATCTGTATAACCATAGCTCTTTTGAAATATGTCACTTCCGTTTTTAACTATAGAAATACAACCATTAAAATCATTGTCTACTATTTCTTCAAATCTCATAAGTAAAACCTCCTAGCTTTTCTTCCATGATGACCATTTCACCATAGGTTCATAGCCAATTGCGAAATAAAAGCCATTTCCTCCACCGGTCATATGTGTTGCTCCTAAAGCAGCAGTTCTTCTATATAGCTCTGATAATGCAGCAGAAGCAAGTCCCATTTTTCTGTATTCTGGAACTGTTGATAATGGTTCCAAATATGCAAGATTATTTTCAGGAACCATCCACATCCCTGCACAACAAACATACTCACCTTTAGCATTTTTAATAATAACATCTAGTTCAGGGGTTGCATGTGGAGCTGACATTAAATTATATCCACGTTCTACACCACCTTCTGGTTCTGTATCATGGTCAAAACCTCTCCAAAATGCCTCTATCATTTTCTTCATATCATACTTTCCAGGTTCTTCGAAGGAAAAACCTTCTGGCAATTGAAAGTTCAATGGTCCTTTAGAAAAATCATAAATTCCATATTCCCATTCATTAGTTTTTTCATATCCCATACCTCTAGCAACTTCTATCACATTTTTTTGACTCATAAAGATACTAAGCTCTAAACTTCCATCTTCTGTGCTTAATCGCTGTTCTGCATGTTCTAGCATCTGTGGTATAAGCTTTTCGTATCCTTCTTTCAAGTTGAAAAATACCTTACCAATCTGAGATTCATAAAAGCAAAATCCAACTATATCACCGTTATCCTCCCAAATGGCATTTCTATGACTTTGCGAATTGTCAGTCCAATATAGCATTTGTGCATATTCAAAAAACGTTGCAGGAGCACCATTTTTCCAATCAACTGAATAATTATCAATCATAAATTGATACACCTTTATAAAATCAGCAAGTCTTCTATATGGTCTTTTTATAATATTTTTCATCATGTATCCTCCAAATCTAAATAGGCAGTTTATTAAACTCCTAAATTATAAATAAAGTGTCTTCATCTATAATTTTAATTCTTCTGAAGGATGGAATGAAAGGTACTGATCATTTCTATATTGTTTTTTATACAAAAGCTATCACACATCATAAATAATTGCATTTTTTATAAGTTCTAAATTATATTTCAAATCAGCTTCACCATTTACAGTAATTTGTTTGCACTTTAACAACCTTTGCCACTGATCATGCTCTGCCTTACTTCTCATATCAGTGCCTCCTGTATCATAAGCAGCCGCCCATTCAATAAATTTCACATGATTTTTATACATGTCCCCACCTATCTCAATACGTGAGCCAAAATTCTTCTTTTCTCTTTCCATTAGACGCTCAATACGAACATTTTTATCTGTTACCACACGAACTGCTAAGGTGAAATATGGAATTAACTCATCTCCCCAATCCACAAGTGAACCTGAAATAACAGCTTTATCTGAACGTAAAATATCTTTCTTCATCATTTGAAGCCGCTCAGCCTTTTCTCTTTTTTCTATGTACTTTGGATTTGTTGGAAGCCAAAAGTAATCATCTGTATCCATAAACATATATCCAAGCTTCTCCGATATAAATCTACCTAATGTAGACGTTCCTGAACCTGATGCCCCATATATATGAATTACACTTTTTTGCATATCTTCCTCCACTGTAAATTGAAATTTATTCAACAAATATCTTGAAGTCTTCGGCATACTTTGTTGGTTGAAATTCTACTATTTCATAAGCTGCAATTGTATTTTTCTTAAAAGGATCTTCATTAATGATTCCTTCAACCTCTTTCATATCTTTCGCATTACATAAAATAACTCCACCAGTTCGAGGATTTTTTCGCCCAGAACAAATAAAATTTTTGTTATCATAATATTTATTTAAGAATGCAATATGCTCATTTAAATACTTTTCAACCTCCTCAATTGGCTTAATATAAGTTAAATTGATTATAAACATTTTCTGTTCCCCCATATAATTTAAAATTCTTAATTTACTTCACTCTTTTAGACATTGGATGTTCTTTATTAAACTCGATTAAATCCCATAAGTTACCGTATAAATCTTTAAATACTGCTACCGTTCCATAATCTTGTTCTTTAGGTTTTCTAATAAATTCTATTCCTACTTCAAGCATTTCATTATAATCACGCCAAAAATCATCAGTTCCTAAAAAAAGAAAGACTCTTCCACCTGTTTGATTTCCTATAAAATCTTCTTGCTCTGACTTAGATGCTCTTGCAAGTAATATTGTTGTTCCATTTGAACCAGGTGGAGATACTACTACCCACCTTTTATCTTGCTCTAATTGATATGTATCTTCTAATAATTCAAATTTAAGCTTTTGTGTGTAAAATTCAATTGCTTCATCATAATCTTTTACAACTAAAGCAATATGTACAATTGATTGAAGCATAGTTATTCTCCTTTTTCTTTACAGTTTACTAACTTATAAATTGGGATTTGTAATTATGATATTCCGTAAAAATATTTCAAAATATTTTTAAAATCAGGATATTTTATATATTTAATATTTTCTATAACCTTTTTAACATCATAATGTACATTCAATTTTTCATATGTAATACAATCTTCATTAACAACAATAATACCAGCTCTTGCAATATTTATGTCATCTGCTGGGCATCCCAAAGAGCCACTATTTATATACCATTTATTCGATTCATGATTAATTGAAGGAGCATGTTTATGACCGTATACTATGATGTCTGCTTCCACATTCTTAAACATCATTTTCAAATCATCCAATGAAGGATTTGACGTAAATTTTACATACTTATTATCTTGGTCTATAGCATAGTGAGCCGTATAAATTGTCTTTCCGCAAATTTTTAACGTTTTTGTATATGGCAATGACTTTATAAACTCAATAGATTCCTCACTGAGTTTTCCGTGCTCCCATTTATGATGTTCCATTTCACCATAATCCATCATTTCATCATTAGGAAATGTAATAGGTATTCCATTAACAAGATAATTATCATGATTTCCTCTTACGCACTCTATGTTATCTTTAAATAACATTATCCTTTTTACAGTTTCTTCTGGTTTTGGTCCAATTCCAATGATATCTCCACTGCATATAATTCTTTCTATACCAAGCGAATCAAATTCATCTAAAACCGCATTCAATGCATCAATATTACTATGTATATCGGTTATTACTCCTATTTTCACCTTATGCATCTCCTATAAATTACTACTTATCTATCCTCATATTTGCTCTTATATTCTTTGACATAATTACGTTTCATATTTTTTTTATGTTTGTCTATATATGAAGAAGAGATTTCATCTGCTGTAATTCCATACCTAAGTAATGTATCATTAAAATACATTAATACATCACTCATCTCTTCACAGAATGCTTTTCTAACATTTTCATCCTCTATTATAGCCAAATCACCTTTTTTCTTTATTATTGAAATACATTCGCCTATTTCTTCCATCATCCATAGAATAAAATTTCTACCGTACTTTGCTTCTAATGGCGACCAGGTATCTTTATGTAATTCATATAAATCCTTCTGCATATTCAGCATATCTGAAATTTTTATATCATTCATTTTATACCCCCACAAATTTCAATTTTCCTTATAACAACAAATTACTTATACCTTAAATTATAACATATTGTGTAAATTAGTATTGATTGTTAAATTGTATGAAATTATGTTGAAGATGTGTAATAGGTATTGCTATAAAAAAGCCTTATATTATGTATTAAATAAATGTTGTTACTGCTACATAAAAGGACAAGCCGTAAAATATCAACATTTATTTAATACATAAGCTAATAGTATAAAAATATATACACGTACAAGTCCAAATGTATGAGATATGAGAGTTTGAAGAGTTATATTTAAGATAATTATTAGAATTTTTTTAAATGGAGTTTAAGGATTAAAGTAATAGATCCAAATCTTGATTTCTTTATCCCCTAATTTTGCATAGAGTTAATTATATAATTGTAAATAATTAAGTTAGAATGTGAAAATAAGACGACATAATTGATGAAACTAAAAATGCAAATAATTTTCTTTGATAATTGAATATTTCAGCGTAGAAAATAATATTAAAACCTTCAATTAGCTGCATATCCCATGGAATAAGTTGGTTATATATGGTATTATTACAAGTAATTTAAGTTAGGATTATAGAATATGACTATGGTGCAACAAGTTATTGTGGTGATAGAATATACTTGGACCATGCTTTAGAAATAGAGTTTGACAAAGAGAATATATGTAACATAAGGTTGAATGGATAATTGAATTGCTATTCGGATTAGTTGCTAATTTTCTAGAATGGTGTAATAGTAAAAATATTATATGATATAAGAATGGAGGAAGTAACATTGGAAAAAACCGTTAATTTTATAATTCAAACAGTTGCATATTTTGGAATTGTTTTATTGATATTTTTTATTTCAAGGAAATTTGGTATTAATTCACATTCATCCATATGGTCATTAGCTATTGGTTCAACTGTTGGTTGGATTATAGTGCAAGGATTCTCTACAATTAAAAAGAGAAAGAAAAATTAAGATAATACATATATGGGCTGTTTCGCGATGCTCTTATAAATAAAAAACAAATAATTAATTAAAACACTGCATTATTTATATTTGAGTTTTGCAGTGTTTTCGCATTGTAATTCAACAATAATGGCCCATAACAGATCAAATAAAAGATATGAACAATATGCTTTGAAAATTTAATATTGTAGCTAAAAAAATCTCTATAAAGAATTATTTAGTTATTTGTATTTTAGAATCACTTAAATTGCTTATAAACAGATGAATCTAAAGCTTCAAGCCTAGGAAGAGATATCCCTAGCCTACGTGCTTCAGCAAGAGCATCTCGTACAAATATTGTATTACTCTCGGCTTTTAGACTTTCACTGCCACTAGCACTTCTCATTATTTCTCTAGGTAGCTGCCCTTTAGCTAGTGCTAGCTTCATTGCAAAAGCTACAAGACTAGCAGGTAGTAAATTTATTGTAATTTTTGTGATTGAACTAAGCTTAGAGCCTTTAGCCTCCATCAACGGAATTAGATTCCTTAATATTAAAGGCATGTCCTTAAGGGCACTTGTAGAATCGAATAAAGCATTAAGTGAACCTACTTTTGAGGCTGCAGCCATTAAGCTTGTGTTAGTAATGAAGTGAAACCATAGCCAGTTACGCATATCTTTCTTCTCAGATATACTGAAGCCTGAATTTTTAAACAAGCGAGTTACCATATCATATCTATTCTTATTAGTATTGTTATCAATGGATCCCATAAAGATATTTTTCATAAACCCACCATCTAATGTGTTTTTATTTATAAAAGCTCCACCAGCTCCAGGAAAACCCCAAACAACTTGTTCTTTTGGAATTGACCCAATTGAATTTAAAGGTTCATCAATAATATTATTAAATATTAAAACAGTTGAATTATTTACAAGTGGTTCTAACAAACTTATTATGTTACTTAGTTGATTATGATTTACACTAATCATAATTAAATCAAAATCATCATTAGATGAAAGTACTTCTATCATTTTAATCTTCCAAGCTTTATTTACTAAATCCCCCTTCTTATTCTTCCTACCATCTAATATTTTCATATTGACTACATCACCATACTGCTTAATTCTTCCGGGACGAACATAAAATGTTACCTCATTCCCTGCTTGCTCTAAAGCCCAGCCATATTGTGTTGAAATTACCCCTCTACCTATCATTAATATTTTCATTTTATTACCCCCTAACAAACATGTGTTGTATAAGATACGAGTGTATGTTAATATACTATTGAATTATTCATACAACTACAACCAATAGATTTTCAGTCATGTTGTATAACCAACATTTTATTAAATCTGTTGTTTTATAAAAGGAGCTTCATGATAAATTATGAATGAAAAAGACCCAAGAGCAGTGAGAACCAAAAATTTGATTAAAGCCTCATTTGCTAAGTTACTTGAGGAAAAAGACTTTAAATACATTACAATTAAAGATATTACAACAAAGGCAACTATAAATAGAGCAACCTTTTACGCTCACTATATTGATAAGTATATTTTATTGGAAGAACTCATTGTGGAATGCTTTGAAGAAATGCTACCAATAAAACTTTCAAGCTCTGTAGATTTAAATGAAGATACTATAAAAGAACTTATTCTGTTCCTTTATGAATACAATATTTACTTTTATCAAATCTGTAAGATTGATGCTACCTCCATTGCATCAAGTGTAGATAATTTATTAAAACATAAGATAGACAATCTTATTGAAAAAATATTAACAAGTATGTCAGGTCGAGATGAGCTAGATTGTAAAGACATAAGTATACTAGTTAAATTAATTACCTCCTCAATATATAGTTGTGCTCAATATTGTTATTCTAATAAAGATGATAAAGAATATATTATTGAAAAAACACTTAGCTTTATTATTAACGGGATGAAAACTGTTAAATAAAACCCACGATTAACATTAATAAATCGTGGGTTTCAATGCTGAAGACAAGGCGTATCAAACCATCAGCCTTAATTAAAAATACTATTTAATTATCTTAATTTCAATATCTTTTCCCTTAGCGTATTTTTCTAAAAGTTGTTTACCATACTCTAAGTATTCTTCAACATCATTCTTACCAGAAAAAGAAAAAATGCACATTAAAATTTCACTTACATTATTCGTTATCATAGCTCTCTCTGAGTCACTTGTAGGACTTCCAAAACTACCAAGAGAATCAGCTAATATAGGAAGATTTGCAATATTGATATTTTCTTTTCCAATACCTTTATATTGTTCTCCTTCTTTACCGATTGTTAACGAAATTGGAGAATGAAGATTTCTAATATTATATGAACCAACAGGACACTTAGATTTTATTGATATTAAATTATTGATTTCTACAATATTATTTACTTTATAAATTCCTTTTTGCTGCAATACCCTTCTTACTAATGCTTCTGAAGATAATCTATATTTACTAGGTACCTTACCTAGCTTTTTATATACTTCTCTTCCTTCTTTAATATTAGTCAATGAAGCTAAATCTTCTATATGTATTTCTTTCTTTAATATTTCACAATAACCGTTAATTTCTTCCCATAAACTATCACTACTGCTTTCTACCTCTACATAGGCTTGAATGCAGCCCAGTGTAATCTCAGGACAAATTTTCTTTAATTCTTCGCTAATTATAACTTCTACCATAATACAACTAAGCTCCTTTGCATTTTAAACTATTAAAAATAAAGAACTATTAAACATAGTTCTTGTAATTACTATTATAGCCTTTTAGTTAGATAAGTCTTTTCTGTAATCTAGTTAGTTTTTAGCTTATCTTTTGATTTTTCTAAACTCCGCTGGAGTCATCTTTTCCAAATACTTAAATATTCTTGTAAATGATGAATTATGCTCATAACCTATCATTTGAGAAATCTGTAAAATCGTAAAATTTGAATTTAATAAAAGCGCTTTCGCTTTCTTCACTCTTAAATTTTGTATATATTCAATTGGAGATACCTTCATTTTATTTTTAAACCATTCGCTATAATAACTGATGTTATAATGCTCAATAGTTGCTAAGGTTTTTAAATCAATATCTTCCGCAAAATGCTCATTTATGTATTTTATAGAATCAGGCATCCCCTCTTCTGCGATGAAGTCATAGCAATAGAGAAATAAGTTAGTAAGTGAACTAGAACTTTTTTTATTGTTAGATTCATTTAGCATCAAATATCTTATAGCTTTCCATTTATCATCAAATAAAATTTCCTTGCCACCTATGAGTTTTTCCATATCATATTTATTAACTATATTATTTGAAATATCTAAAACTAAGAATTCGTTACTTTTATCAGCTCTAAAGCTATGTTTGCAATCTGGAGGAAGAAAAAACAAATGTTCATCTTCTATTGATAGTTTTTTATGGTCAGTTTCTATATGAAGAATACCATGGATGGGCAAAATCAATTGCGCATGTGAATGTGCATGGGTATTAAGTTTATAATCATATATTCTGCGTTCACAAGTTACACTATTCAATAGTATTCACCTCTTCTTTCTATAATAAAACTGCTCTAAGTTTTCATGTTTAGCTTATTATAGCATAGATGCATGTTATTAGATTAGTATTAAAGAATAGTCTCTTTATTTTTCAATTAATTGTAATAAAAAAATTAAATTTATTAAAAATCACTTATAGAACCCTTCAAAGCATTACTTTTATAATTTTATGAATAATTCAAGTTAAAAGAGTAACAACATCATTAATAAAATAATATATTGAAGTAATAATTTATTTAACGAATAGAGGCTTATTATGGGGATAGGTTACTTAAAAATACAAGCACGAACTGGGAATGATGCTTTACCTGTAAAAGATGCATATGTTGTTATTAAAGACAATACGGGAAAGACTCTCTATCAATTAAGAACAGATGCTAGTGGAAATACTCAGAAAATAAGTTTATATGCTCCAGACAAATATCATACATTAAATCCTAACGATCCAGGTCCTTTTTATGCTACTTATGAAGTAAATGTTATATATTCAGAAAAGTTTGTTACAGAAACTATTCATAATGTTCAAGTATACGATACAATAGAATCCATACTGCCTGTGTCAATGCTACCACTACCAGTGGAGCCTACTCAACTACTGAAAGTAGTTAATATACCGCCACCTACAGTACAATCATCAATACAACGACGTCAAGTATCACCTCCTATACCATTTGCACTTCGCGAGGTAGTTATTCCAGACTATATAACAGTTCATCTTGGTACTCCTGCATCCTCAGCAAGAGATGTTAGAGTTAAATTTGCTGATTATATAAAGAATGTAGCGTCAAGTGAGATATATCCTACTTGGCCACAGGCTTCACTTGAAGCAAACATATATGCTCAAATAAGTTTTGCATTAAATAGAGTTTTCACTGAATGGTATAGAAGCAGAGGATATTATTTTGATATAACAAACTCTACAGCTTTAGATCAGGCTTTTGTTGAAGGTAGAGATATTTATGCAAATATAAGTATTATTGTTGACGGAATATTTAATTCGTTTATTCGTAGAACCGGTAGATTAGAACCATTTTTTGCACAATTTTGTAATGGAACAACGGTAACTTGTCCAGGACTTTCACAATGGGGTACGGTAACATTAGCAAATCAAGGTATGACTCCACTTGAAATACTTAGAAATTACTATCCTAATGATATTATAATTGTAACAAGTAATAATATTGCTGGTATAACTGAATCTTATCCAGGGACACCTTTAAGTGATGGTAGTGTTGGGTCAGATGTGCGGTTAATGCAAAGGTATTTAAATAGAATAAGGGCAAATTATCCAAATATTCCGCAGATAGCTAGTCCAAACGGAATATTTGCAGCAGATACAACAAAAGCAGTAAAAACATTTCAAAGTGTATTTAATCTCAATGAAGATGGTATCATAGATAGAGCTACATGGTATAAAATTGTCCAAATATTTGTGGGGGTTGCAAATCTTGCATCACTTGATAGTGAAGGGGAAAGAATTGGTTTAGGAGCAGCCCCTCCAACTATAGTCTTAATGGAAGGTTCTAGAGGTTCTTATGTTATTGAATTACAATTTATTTTAGATTTTATTGCTCAATTCTATTCAACCGTACCACCTGTTATACAAGATGGAGTATTTAGAAGTACAACAACAACATCAGTTATTGCCTTCCAAAACACATTTGGTTTAACAGCAGATGGAATTGTTGGTCCCGCTACCTGGGATATGCTTTACAATGTTTATAAAGGAATTGAAGAAAATGTAGATATTCCAGAGGTCACTCCTCCGCCTACTTTACCTAGTCCACCTTTTCCAGGAACGCTTCTAAAACTTGGTTCAAGTGGTGAAGATGTTTTATTAATGCAACAATTTTTAAATGTAATTTCAAGTGCTTACACTTCTATTCCGAAACTTGTAGAAGATGGGAATTTTGGATCTATGACGCAAAGCGCTGTAATAGAATTTCAAAGGCTATTCGGGTTAGTAGTTGATGGAGTAATAGGACCTATTACTTGGGACAGGATTGTATCAGAGCATAATCGAATTATTTATGAAGAAAATAACCAAGATAAAAATCCCAAAAGTCTTTTTGGAATAGACATAAATGAATATACACAAAGCGTTCAATTTAATATTATAGCAACTAAAATAGACTTTTTATATTTGAGAGCTTCTGGGTCAGGTACAGGAAATTTTAGAGTTGATAAAAAGTTTTTAGAATTTGCAGCTAGTAGTAGAAATTATGGAATTCCAGTGGGAGCATATCATTATGGAGTCCCATCTTATGATTTAACAGATGCTGATAGGCAATGTGATGATTTTATCAATATACTGCAAGAAGGGTTTGGAAATGGTGATTATGGAGATTTGTTTCCAGTATTAGATGTAGAAACACCAGTAGATAAATCAATAACAACAGCAACACTAGTCAATTGGATTGATAGGTTTAGGAAAAGATTTGAAAGTAAAACGCGAAGAAGACTAATGCTTTACACAGGATTATTTTTTATAGAACTTTATGATAATTTCTACATCCCTGGTAGTGGCTACCCTTTAAGTAATATGCCACTATGGATTGCTATGTATTTAGATATACCTACTAATCCTAGTGTACCTCCTAGCATCGGAGGATGGACTAGGTGGAGAGTATGGCAGTTTAGTGAAGCAGAAACCGTTGAAGGTGTTGGAAATCCTGTTGATGCAAATTGGGGACCAGATAATATTGATTTATTAATTCAGCCAGGAAATGTTTCTGGATTAAGTGCAAGATTCCAAAATGGGAACATATACGTTTCCTGGAATAGAAATAGCGATGTAGATTTGTTGGGATATAATATCTTCTTAAATAAAGAATGGGTTGGTACAGTTGATGAAAAAGCCACAAGCTATTTAATAACTGCTGATAAGATACCAACTAATAAAAACACTCCTTTAGAAGTTTCTATTGAGGCATTTGATTACGATGGTGAAACATCAAAAGTACGTTCAAGTGTAAATTTATAGAATAAAACTTAATTCAAAATCGAACTGTTATATAAGAATATTTATATAACAGTTCGATTTTGATGTAATAATAATATTGGTAAAAATTTAGTATTAATATCAATTTTATTAATAATATATATAAAGAAAAAACCATGAAGTAGGCAAATTTGTATAATGTTAAAATACATTTGCTACATCTATTTCATCAAGTGTAGATAACTTATTAAAACATAAAATAGACAATCTTATTGAAAAAACACTTAGCTTTATTATGAACGGGATATTTTAATTTTGATTTTTCTACTTATTGCCTTCTATTAATTCTTTCAAACTAATACTAGGATTAGTATAACGTCCTCTGCTTTGTGTTTTATTCTTATAGTTGATAGCCTGCTTTGGGCACCATTGCACACACGCCATACACTGTTCGCAATTGTGCTGAAAACTCGGTTTTCTATCTTTCATTACTATGTTGGAAACAGGACAAACTGCCTCACAGGTTCTACAACCTATACAAGCATCGGAAACATTAAAACCTTTGTCTTTTCTGGCGTATATTAATTTTTGACCAATAGCAGTTGATATATTAAGAGGCTCGTTCACCTTACCTACTGGCTGCTGTGTTTTAGCTACTATCTTTTGTACCAATTCAGGTATATTATCGGTAGCAATTTGATATTTCTCTGGATTTTTCTCATTCATTTTATACATGGCAACATAATTTCCAACCATACTAATTTTCTCTGCAAAATTAAGTGTCACACCTTTTTTTGTTAAAATTTTGGCAGGAATAGTTAACGCAACACCACTCATATTACCACATCCAGTCACAGCAAAAAAATATGCATTTCTACTTTTTTCAAGCGACATTTCACTTATAAATTGCGTTACTATTCTCGGTAAATTGAAGGCGTATGTGGGATACACAAAACCGATATAATCATACACTTCATTGCTGTCATGACTACCTTTACCCATAGATACTAGCTTACAATCTGGCAATGCCTCAGCTATTTTTTTAGCTACCTGCAAGTTGTTTCCTGTTCCTGTAAAATAATAAACAACACTTTTCAATTTCTATTCCCCCTTATTTATTACAAGCAATATCATCGTATAACTATTTTATATAGTTACTATTGTCTCAAATCATTTTTCAAAGTAGTGTCCCTGTTCAAGATCCTCCATAAGGGTAGGATTCACTGGTTTCCAACCTAAAAGCTCTTGCGTCTGTACACTGGACCTTGATAGATCAAGAGCTGCAATAGCACCTAGAAAACCAAAGTGATCCGTTGCCTCTTCAGGTGTAATACTAACTACAGGTAGGTTCAGATGACGACCAATTACATTTGCGATATCACGGAACGGTATCCCCTCATCTCCAACCCCATCCAGTCTTGATCCTGCTGGAGCAGCTTCCAATGCCAAACGGAAAAGTCTTGCCGCATCTAGACGATGCACAGCTGGCCAGCGGTTTGCCCCGTCGCCGATGTATGCAGAGAAACCTTTTTCACGGGCAATACTTATTAATCTTGGAACAAATCCCTTATCGCCATTCCCATGTACAGAGGTTGAAAGCGACACTACAGAGGCCCTAACTCCACGCTTTGCAAGCTCCAAAGTGGCATTATCTGATGCAGTACCATTTGCGTGAGCTGTGGTCAAAAATGGCTTACCCGTATCCTCAAGAACTCCGCCTATAGCCTGAATTGCTTGTAAATCTGTGGCAAGTGAACCTGCAAAATCCGAGAAATCATGGTTAAATGCCAGATGAATAACACCATCTGCAATAGCAGCTCCACTGCGAAGACTATCTAGGTCATCAAGTGAACCTAGGTGCACTTCAGCTCCAGCTTCCTTTAATTTTAAAGCTCCCTTATCTGATCGTGTTAACCCAATGACTTCATGTCCAGCATCGATGAGTTCCCTGACAACCTCAGAACCGATATACCCTGTTGCTCCTGTTACAAAAACACGCATAAAAAATCCTCCTTAAAAGTTCCGAATTAATATTACTAGTTACAATTATTATTATTTGTAACTTATTGTTTTAATAATACCACATCGCATTACAAGTTACAATATATAAAGTTTGTAACTTGTAATATTTTTTATAACTTATTACTTAAAGGAATAACTATTTTTCATTATGCTTTGTTTAGGCTTTACCTTCATATAGATAAACTACTTCATTTTGAAATTTATCCTAGGAGTTTAATGACTGAAGTAGTTTATCTATAGATTGTTTCTAGACAATAAATAAAGCCCTCAACAATCCTACTAGGAAAGTCAAGGGCTAAAAACTTAGCTTATCATATTTGGGTTTTTAAGCCCTCTTATCAGAAGATTTACAACAGATTCTATGTTTTGTTTTCGATTAGCAGCTTCAAATGAGTTTGGATGAATAAAAGCGCTGGTTGCAAGATATACAGCTACCGCTGCTTGCTTAGGAAATTCTACATAAAATATCCCCTCTGCAATTCCTTGCTCTATAACCTCTTTAATACTATTTATCCCAGCTTCTATACTTTTTTCTATTACATCCATTGAGCTTTGGGCGAGCTTAAGATAATTGGCAAACATCTCCGGATCATTGATGGAGCTGCGACGCTTCGCTTCTGCAAAGTCCTCAAGTAAACGAAAAAGTTTAATATCCGCAGGAGTATCTTCTTTTAAAATGCCTTTTGAAGTAGCATGCAAGTTTGAAAGCCAACGTTCTGTAACTGCATTCCAAAGGTCAGCTTTTCCATTATAATATCTATAAAGTGCAGCATGGCTAACTTTTAATGATTTTGCTACATCAGAAATATTCGCTTTTTCTGGTCCAAAACGACGAATAACTTCTTCTGCTGCATTGAGTATTATTTCTTTATCTAACGAAATCTTATCCAAAGTCATTACCTCTCATAAAATGTTCTTTCTTATTTGATTTTTCAATTATAGCACTGTTAGTTTTAGGTTTCAAGTTACGTTAATTGTAACCACAAGGATATGGCTAAGGTCAGCTTGAATTGAGTCAGGTATTTTAGCCTTAATACAAACTGCATCAAAAGATGCTATACTATAATTATCCAACAAAATATTTTACATAAGCCTAGGAGGTAACAATGAAAAAAACACTGATTATCGGATCTACTGTACTCGACATAATCATCAATATAGAAAAACTCCCAACTACCACTGAAGACTGTCACATAACTGGCCAAACTATGTCTATCGGCGGTTGTGCTTTTAATGTACAGAACATAATAAATCTTTTTGAAGTGCCTTATGTGTTTTGTTCACCCATCGGTACCGGAATCTATGGAGATTATGTGGCTTCACAGCTTAAAAAACTAGGATTATCACCATTTGTCCGAGTTAAAGATCAAGATAACGGGTGTTGTTATTGTTATGTTGAACCTCATGGAGAACGAACTTTTTTATCATATCACGGTGCCGAATACACTTTTGACTCTATGTGGCTTGATGGGATTAATATGGATGATTTTGACCAGGTTTACATATGTGGCCTAGAAATTGAGGAATCCACAGGTAATAAAATTATATCTTTTCTTAATAAAAACATACATTTACAAGTTTTCTTCGCCCCTGGGCCAAGATTCTCGATGATAGATAAAAAAAAGATTGATGAAATTTTTAAACTTTCACCAATTGTTCATCTAAATATGGATGAAATTCTAACCTTTACAAAAACAGCGACTTTAGAGCAAGCTGTTAAGACACTTTATTCCTTAACAAATAATTTAATTATCATAACTGATGGTAAAAATGGCTCCTATCTATATGATGGTGAACATCTACAACATGCCATGGGTATCAAAGCTGATGTTGTTGACACAATCGGTGCTGGCGATTCCCACATTGGAGCCTTCATGGCTTCTAAAAAATTAGGCTATTCCTATATAAAAAGCCTGGAGATAGCCAATCAAGTATCTGCTAAAGTCGTCGAGATAAGAGGCAGCCTTTTACCTTCTGATGTTTTTAGGCCGATAAACCCAAATTGAAGCCGTGAATTATATAAAGATGAACTACTTCAAGAGGAACTTTATATGTCGCACATGTTACCATCATATGGTATGATAATTTCATTAATTATATAAGCCTTGAAAAAATTGACCTGACTATTAAATTTAGAACTATTACAGAAAAAATCATTAATATTGTTTAAGTTGAGGTAATTTATGATGAAAACTAATATAAAAACAGCCCTAATCCCTTTAATAATTATTTTAGCAGGCTCTTTAACAGCAATAATTGCATCAAAGTATATAAATGCATGGGCATTCATTCCACTTGCTATTGTTTATTGGACATCAATAATTGTAGTTGTAAAGCCTACAAAAAACATACTGACTTCCTATCTTAAGAAACCTGTTGATAATTTAAAAGTAAGTATATTTTCTCTTATACCTGTCTTTCTTTGTGGTTTTTCATTTATATGGGGGATAAAATATATTGAAACTCCCTCGTTAATTATTATGTGGATTATATTTGCTGTTATAAATTCTTTTACAGAAGAAATTTTTTGGAGAGGTTATTTAATAGACAACCTTACATGGAAACCATCAGTCAAAGTTATATACACTACTATTTTATTCAGTTTGAGTCATCCTTTAATGTGGGGAGTTTTCTCAATAACTATTAGAAGTTATATAATGGTATTACCATTGCTAACTATGGGATTAATTTGGGGATATGTTTATCATAAAACAAAGAGTTAGAGATGGTGTATTTTTGCACATTTTCTAGTTGATATATTAAATTTATCTGTTTGGGTATTTTTAAATATCTATATTCCTCCTGTAATTAAATAGTTAGTTTTGAAGTAATATTGATATTGAATATTGTTAAGATTCAACTAGGGATTTAATAAACCTAGTAGAAAAATATTATTAAACATTGATTTAAACTATTCTTACAGTATTCACTAAGGACTTACCCACATCAATATTCCTTCAATCCTTACACCGCAAAAAACCTCATTTACTTATGATACTGTTCACCGTATCATAAATAAATGAGGTTTCTACAATAAGCACAAATCTTTAATTACTTAGTTGATATAAATTGTAGGTTTATATCAAAGCCCCCTTGTACCTTTCCTTAAAAAGTGAGTTTTATTACTGTTAGCTTGTTAACCACCTTATATCTGTTTTGGTCTTTATGGTGTGATATGATTTTGACTTAAAAACTTCAATAAATCGTTATTAAGTTTCACAACTTCGTTGTTTGCACTACCTGCATAATCTGGCAACATCATATCCTTCACCATTTTAGTCCGTAGCCACATCATAAAGAAAAATTCCAGAATCAAATTTGGAAATTTAAGCACAATTTTAAATGCAGAGGGATTAATAGATACTCCAGCTTTTTGTATTGCCCTTAAATACGCTTTTAAAGTGATTGTTATTTTGTGTGCCGTTTCTCTCGTTCTTGCTGTTTTTTCACCATTTATCTTATTTTCAAAATATAAACCACCCAAAAGTGCAATATCCGATATTGAATGTGTTATTAGATACGCTTTCATATCCTTATTAATTGCATAGGGAAGTTTTGCTGTCTTAAATAATTTTGCGAGGTTCTTTACACGTTCTGTCCCTAAACCACTAATTTCTCCAAACATATTAGCTATTAAAAACTTTGGTGGGATTCGAGCATGCAATATTCCATCTTTAATCTGCCCTCCAAAACCAGGGAAGGCTGGTAGAAGTCTATCTCCAACAATATCTTGCCAGGTCGAAAATCCAATTGAACTGTTTGTCATCGTAACTATATTTTTGCTTTGATTGTCTTTTAGTGCTAACAACGCTGATTCGGATTGATCATAACGGACTGTAACGAAAATAAAGTCATATACATCATCATTTTCAAGCTTATCAATGACATTTACTTTTATAGATTTAACCACACCTTTTTCACTATATTGTAGTCCATTCTCTTTCAATGCTTTAAATCTATTAGAACGTGCAAACATAGTAACATCAAGCCCTGCTTCAATGAATTTCATTGCGTATATACTTCCTATAACACCTGCACCAAAAATTAAAATTCTATTTTGTCTTACTGACATAAAAAACACTCCTACTTATTAATAATATTTTCTCTTGATTATAAGACAACGCGTTGTATAATAGGATTGTAAATCTTTATTATAGCTTTATCAACCATCAGTTTTCCATTATTTGTTGGATGATACTTTTGTTCATAACAAGGAGGATAAAATGAAAAAGCAACCTGAAATTACAGAAAAAACAAGGCAAGCGTTTATAGATGTTTTTTGTGAGTTATATAGTGAAAAACACATTGAAAAAATCTCCATTAAAGATATTACCAGTAAGGCTGGATATAACCGTAGCACATTTTATCAATACTTTGCTGATATTTACGAATTGTTAGACTTTGTTGAAAATGATTTATTGAATTCTATGAAAGAGTCATTGGCGAATAAAGAAGCAGCTACGGATCCTATCCAAAATGCACTTAATTGTTTGGAAAGTAGCGAGCATATCTCAACTCTCAAGGCCTTGTTGGGTGACTATGGAAGTGTTCATTTTTTAGAACGGTTGAAAAGAGAAATTCCCTTTGATAAATTAGACTTAAACTTTTCGGAATATAATTCTTTAACGCCCTACTTGATTGAGTTTTACATATCAACATCACTTTCCTTATTTCGTCTTTGGATCCGACAAGGAAAGGATTTATCTTCAGAAGAATTGTTTAACTTAGTAGATAGCCTATATACAAATGGGATAACACCGTATTCTAAAAAGTGATGGATATATTCCTTCTATCGCGGCATTCTATATAGGAAGTATTGTAAATTCAATTTAAACATTAACATATTTAATAATCTTCTAATGTAATTCCATAATTATTGTACATATAAAGATGAACCACTTCGATCCGAAATCTATTTTTAAAACTCTCACGGCTTCTGGTGAGAAAATTTAGAAATAATAAGTTTTATTACGAAGTGGTACATCAATAAATATAGATAAATCAGTTCCAAGTAGAATCTATCTTTTATAATCTCCTTATCTTTAATAGTTAACATAAGTATCACTTAGTTTTACTTGATAGAACTGGATTATTTATTCCGCTGAACTGATAAACTACTTCAATCCTTGAACTACAAATAAAGATTTCGATGCTTCTACGAATCTTTATTTGGATAAATTCTAATATGAAGTAGTTTATCTATATTATTTTCTGAAAATAACATAAAATAAAACCCTCGATTAAATTTCATATTCACGAATACCTTTAGGAATAAGTTCTACTGAAACTGAAATTTGCGACTGTAATACTTATAATGATTTCATAAATAAGATTATATCAATCCTTTATAGACGAATACTATCGATACATTTAATAAATAGTCGGTACCATTCCCCCATCCATACGAATCGGAGAACTTTTAAATGCAGATGCATAAGGACTGCATACAAATGCAGCTAGTCTACCTATTTCACTTGGTCTAATAAAACGCTGTATTTCAGATTGAGGTAGATTTGTGGCCATAAATTCTTTCTCTTTTTCTTCAAAAGCCATATTTTCGTCAGAATATATACTATCAATTATTTTATATACATTTTCAGAAAGTGTTGGACCTGGCATAATTGTATTAACTGTTACTTCTTTTCCTATTGTTAATTTGGATAAACTTTTTGACAGTGATAATAACATTGATTTTGTCATACAATACTGAGGCATTTGTCCAGAAGGCATAATTGCTTCTTCACTGGCAATAAAGATAATGCGGCCATAATTATTTTTTAACATTTTATTCAAATAAAATTTACATAATCCATTTGCAGCAAGAACATTAGTTTTAAAGTATTTTTCCCATACAGTATCATCAACATCATTATAATCCATAATTTCATAGATACCCATATTATTAACCAAAATGTCAATGCTAGAATATTTGTCAAATAAAGCTTCTCTTTGTTTAATACTTACAAGATCTGCTGTTGCATTTTGAGGCGAAGTAGCTGGAAATTTTGACTTAATTTCATTTACGACCTGTTCTACTTCCTCATAGTTTCGTCCATTAATTAGTACATTAACGCCTTCCTTAGCAAGTTCCATAGCAATTGCTTTACCTATACCTTTTGTTGATCCTGTAACTAAAGCTGTTTTATTGTTTAACCCCATATCCATGATACATTTCTCCTTTTAATTTTAATCCCATGTTAATTTATCTAATTTTTACCTAAATGTTCAGCACGCCAATTTGAAGGAGTATCGCCTTCCCAAAGTCTAAAAGCGCGGTAAAACGAATTTTTGTCTTCATAACCAATCATAAAGGCTACTTCTTTAATGTCGAGAGATGAATCTGTCAAGTACTCTATTGCCTTCTCATGCCTTACTTGTGTCAATACATCCTTAAAGCTAGTACCTTCATCAACAAGACGACGCTGCAATGTTCGATTGCCCATCCCCAACTCACTAGCGACTGTCTTAATATCTGGGCACCCTCCTGTTAAGCTACGTTTTATAATCCACTTAACCATCTCAGTAATCGAATAGCTGCGTTGTTGGTCATCCAGAGATTGTTCAAGCACTGGAGTCAGAATCTCTAGTAGCTCTACATTATATGAAGTAAACGGACGATCCAAATCTGCTCGATGTAATGTCAGTCGATTGCAATTTGCACTGATCTGAACGCGGCAGCCAAAGTAGTCTTCAAGCTCCTGTACATTGTCCATAGAAGCAGAAAATTCTACTAATTTAGCCTTTAAAGGCTGAGCTGTCCCCCTACGACCTAATTCCAGAAGAAATGCAAGAGTTATACCAACTAAAATCGGTGGACCAGGCTGTTCAATATACAACCATTCCAATTCTATAGTACACTCATCACCTTTCTCGACAATATGTAAACCTTCAGGCGGACATAATTGCTTGTATCTGGCCATTCGCTTTAGCGCATCTCGATAATCACGTGCGTGATAAGTCGCTAACACAGACGGTGGATAATGGGACGTTTCAAATACGGTTGCAAGCTTAATGATTGCTTTAGCAGTATCACCAATAATATCCGAATAAGCATTCCAAATTGCAAAATATTGAGCCGTGGTGACAAAGGGTGAAGTAATAATTGTTAGCGGTAGCTGAGCTTTTCTAACTACGTGATTAACATCAATACCTAATTGACGCAAGCTTTCCCAAAATCCAGCCGTTATTTTAATACGCGCATGCGATGCCATGTATATAAACCTCCCTTAAATATCTATATGTTCACTAGTTTAGTTGCACTCACGTTTTCCTTGCTAGTTAAACATTGATTACATTATAACTATTAAATATGATCAAGTAACTAGCAACCTACGACAAGTTACTTGCTAATCACGCCAAAAGCTATTAGTAATAAATATAATTAATAGTATTACCTTCCTTTACAAAAAAATAAGATAGGCTTTTAAACCTATCTTACTAACTTTTCTCTCTTAATGATTTAATTTCTTTTATATCTAACCCAATCTTTACTGCTATTGTTTCATCCTCTAAAACATCTTAGTAAATTGCAAATTATAATTTATAAATTTCTTAAAAATAATGTAAGAAGTCCCTCTTTTTAATCTATCATTTTAATATAGATACATACCCTTTAAGCTTTACAAAAATATATAACTCATAATGACTGCTACTATTATTGTTATTAAAGCAGAACCTATTGCTAATAAAAATTTCTGATATGGTCGCTTCCCATACTCCTGATTCTTTTTAGTGTCATCCAAACTTTCCCCCTCTGTAAAAGCAAGAATTTCTCGGTAAGTTTGGATATTAAAACTCTTTTTATATTTCTCAACCCTAATTGAATAATATATTGTTATAATTGCAACTACACCACTAATCACTAGTCCAATATTACCCATAAGCTTCATAAGCGGAACAGGTAATACAATTGTTAGTAATAGCAATACCGCAAAGATATTCCCCTCATGTTTAAATCTACTAATGTCTTCTGACTTAACTTTTTCTTTCATTTCTTCAAGATCTCCTTTAACTAATATGTCAAGAGATACACTAAAAAGATCGCTTAGCAATAATAAACTTTTCATATCAGGGTAATTTTTATTATTTTCCCAATTTGAAATAGTTTGTCTAGATACAAATATTTTTTCAGATAATTCTTCCTGAGAAAATCCCATTTGCATTCTATATTTTTTTATTTGTTTTCCAATCTCCATATAATGTCCTCCTGCACCTTCAGTTTATAACCTTGAATTAAATTCCACTATCAAAAGTATTGGATATTGACTATTTTTCACATGTCAAAAGTGTTTGACATACTATAAATCACTATTTTATAATTAATTTTACCATTTTTTTCTTATATTTTATATAAATTTATTAGTAGCTATTATATTACACATAACTTATTTAATAAATCATTTAACTATAAAAATTTTTCACCTTATTTTAATTATATACTTTTAGTAAAACTGAGTTTAGCTACAGTACAGTTTAGCTTGTCATAAGTAAATAAATATCTATTACCACATATACACTATTATTGATAATTTTTATAGATGAACGTGAAGATTTTAGCACCTTTAATATCTTCAAAAATAATATTAAAATATCCTAGTAAGGCAATAAAATGCTTTACTAGGATCAATTTATTACCTTTCTTTATCTCTTAAAATTCTTTGTATATTATCATACCTCACGTGACTATCACTTTACTAATCAAACCTTAATTATTTCTTTATAACTCTTGTTCATCCAATTTCGTTCTTCCCAAACCTTCGATTCATACTGAAAATATTTTCCGTTGCTCTTTATAATGCTTTTCATTGAAGAAAAATACATTGTATTCATCAATTTGGGTTTTACCTTTTTTTCTTTAGTTAATATCATACTTACTCTCTGGGCAAGCTTATTTAAACTATCCACGTCAAACTTTTCATTTTCTATCTTAATTACTGACCCAATTTTTATTGCACCAAATAGTAATCCTATTTTAGTTAAATATTTATCGGCTTCTCTTTCACCACTTCCATTCGTAGTAATAAAATTAACAAATGGCTTACCGATATGTTCGAATGTATGCAAGTCTATTAGCGATCTTTCAATAAAATTCTGAAATAATGAACTTACATGATTAAAATGAACTGGAGAAGCAAAAAATAATAAATCTGCCTCCTTCATTGCTTTCCTTATTAATGAAAAGTCATCATTCAATAAACAGTTACCATTTTTGGTGCACAACATACACCCCTTACATGGTAATATATTTTTCTGTGATAATACTAACACTTCTGATTGAATATCCTTATTGTTTTTAATCAATAAGTTAAGGAAATCATTAATAATGTTTACTGTAACTGATTGTTCAGCAGGTTTAGGACTCCCAACTATTGCAACAATTTTCTTCATTTTAATTCTCCTCTTCTTTAAATAATCTACTTATAAAACTAAACGTATTATTTTCAGCCCCCAAAACTCGTGTAAGCAATTCCTCAAACGCAGTAGCTTTTGAAAGCATTGACTCTTTACTCCATTTAAATAAATCAATATCAAAATAAAAATTAGAAAGTGTTAATATCATCTCCGCTGCTTCAACAGGATATCTTACATTAAAAATTCCTTCATTAACCCCTTGCGATATTATTTCTGCATAAAGTGGTGTACATTGCTTAACAATATTAACCATTAGTTTCTGATGAAATATTGCATTTGATGAAGAATTAATTTTTTTGTTCTGCTCACTATTACTATTAGCAATATGTACCCCCGTTAAAATAACTTTTTTAAGCCTTTCATCAGATTTTAATTCTTTTGTATCCTGTTCAATTATTTCCTTGACCCAATGTGTTACATACATTTCTATTGCCGCATCCGCACATTCTTCTTTAGAAGAAAAATAGTGGTAAAATGCGCCCTTTGACATATTTAATGTCTGAATTATATACGAAAGTGTTGTGTCCTCATAACCATTTGTAATAAATATATTCCATATTTTTTCTAGAAGTTCATTTCTTTTATTATTAAAATCTTTATTTGTTCTAGCCATATTGCCTCCCAATAATTAAACCGACCGTTGGTTTAATTATAATGTTAAATACACAATTTGTAAATACTTGAAGTAATTTATTTCCTTCTATTCTTAGGTATATTAAATTGCTAAACGTATTTACATATTCTTTTAGGTTCTTTGGTGTTAATAAGCGCCTTAATTTAAATAGCTTAATGAAAATATGCAGACTATTTTTAACTATAACAAAATATTCTACAAAAGAGTTATGTTATTTGTGGTACGTTTCACCGCGCCGTAAGTAAAACTACAGATTTTTCCATGTCCAACATAATTAATAACATTATATTTTTTATAAAAAAGAAAGATAGGCTTTTAAACCTATCCTACTTACTCTTCTTTCTTAAAGATTTAATTTCTCTTATATCTACCCCAGTCTTTACTGCTATTGTTTCATCATCTAAAATATCTAATAAATCTTTTGCTATTTCTATTGCTTTATCTTTTTTTCCTTTTTCTTCTGCTGAACTAATCATATTAGCTCTTTCATGAAGAGATCTTTCTCTCTCATAATAGATTCTTCATCACTACTTAAGTATTCGATTTTTTGTTCAGCTTTTTTATTGCTGTATCTAATTTCATCAACTCCTTTAATGTAGCTTCAGATTTTTAAATTTACTCAAAAAGAGATTTGAGCATTAAAAATACGTAGTCAATCTTGCAAAAGTAATATAAATTATAAAGGAGTGCTATCAACTCTTTTGGGGATTCTCAACCTTTATTGAATTACACAACATTATAAAGTTATGTATATATTCTGTTAAGTGCTTATTTTTATGATAAGAAACATAGAACTTCCTTGTAAAATTATGTTCTTCTAAATTTATTTTTGCGATTTTTCTGTTTTTCAATTCATCTTGTATTAAGTATTGAGATAAAAGTGCTATTCCTTTATTATGAATTACAGCTTCTTTTATAGAATCAATACTTTTGCAAATCCATGTAACATTAGGAATAATATGCGCTTCATCAAAAATATCTTGAAGCATTTTTTGAGTTCTACTTCCATGTTCACGGGCTATTATTGGTTCTGAACTCAATTGCTTAATTCTAATTGTTTGATTAGCAAGGGGATTTTCTGGATGACAAACAAGCATTAGTTTATCATTTAAAAAATCAATATATGTTAACTCACTGCAAGGACATTCCATTTGAATAATGGCTATATCTAAATCATATGATAATATTTTTTGTTCTATATATGAGCTATTTCCAATTTCAACTTGAATATTTACAGAAGGATAAAGGTTTTGAAATTTCTCTAATATTGGATAAATCATTTTATAACCAATTGTGGTACAAACCCCAATGCGTATTAGTCCTTGATAGGACAGATTTCTCATTTTTAAGTTCATTTGCTCTAAATCATATAATAATTGTTTTGCATGGAAAAGTAATTCTTTTCCACTAGAAGTCAAATATAGTTTTTTCGATAATCTCTCAAATAACTTTGTATCATATTCATTCTCCAGCGTTGATATTGACTGACTGATGGATGACGGAGATATATATAATTTTTGAGCGGCTTTACTCATACTCATTTCAGTACAAACTTCTACAAATATTTCTAAATCACGAATTGTCAATTGAAATCCCTCATTCTACATAGTTAAGTATTTACTAATCATTATATAATATTATTCATATTTTACAAAATATTATAGAAGTGATAACGTAAAAATAAATAAGCGTCTATATTAAAGTGGATGTAAATTATGCAAAAAATAATGATAGTTGTAATTGCAAACATCAAATGAGTTTTCTTCGAAACAGGATATAGAGCATGAAAGGTGGTTTAGCAATGAAGATTCTTATAGTAGGATATTTTACAGAGACCTCAAAATCAAATATTTCAAGGCATTTTCCAGAAGACTGGGACATTGTAATTGTCCAACCAGGAAAAGAAATGCTGCATCATATTGAAGATTGTCAGGTACTCATACCTGAACATATTAAAGTGGACAGCAGTCTGCTTTCTATAGCAAAAAAATTAAAGTTGGTACAGACCGGTGCAGGATTTGATAATCTAGATATAGATGCCTGCACGGAGTACGGCGTTTGGGCGGCCAATGCTGCAGGAGTGAATGCACAGGCAGTTGCCGAACACGTAATGGCACTAATATTGTCTTATTATAAAAACATACCTTTTCTTGATGCTTTCATTAAAAACAGGATAGATGAAGATCGATTGGACTATAGAGGTAGTGAACTAAAAGGCAAAACTATTGGGATTATCGGCTTTGGTGCCATCGGTAAGAAAGTAGCTGAGTTTTGCAGAGTTTTTGATATGAATGTTTTAGCTTATGCTAGAAATCCCGTTGTGCAGTCTGACGGTTTTGTAAAAATGACAGATTTTGATACTCTTGTAAGTGCATCGGACATAGTAAGTGTACATGTATCCTTGAATCAGCAGACCAAACAGCTGATCAACAAAGAAGTATTTAAGAAAATGAAGAATACCGCACTTTTTATTAATACTGCCCGCGGTGGGATTGTCAATGAAAGAGATTTGATAGATGCATTGAAAAACGGTTATATTTCAGGTGCATGCCTGGATGTGTTTGAATCTGAACCGCTGTCAACTGATAGTGAGCTCCGAAATCTGAGCAATGTGATACTTACTCCTCATACAGCAGGCATGCCTGACGGTCTCAAATTTCATAAAAAAAGATATGATTTCTTCGTGAATAATATAAAACGTGTAAAGAGTGGTAAAGAGCCTGAAAGCAAGCTCAATCAGTTATAGTTTTGGTACAATAAAAATAAGAGCTCTTTATTCTTCCTTGTATATGATTGTTATATATTGAAAAGTAGATGGAATTATATAGCATTATAGTTATAAAAGCTATGAGGCATCGGTACTTTATAGGTTTTAAGACGTGAAATTGGTATAATGTTCTCCAACTACTATGAAGTCAGGACCATATATATAACATGTAGTATTCATTAATACAATAAAATAAAGGTTATTATAGTTATAAGACTTATAACTATAATAACCTTTGTTTTGTGAGTTCTAAAACCTGTTGAATATGCTCAGAAGCTCTATATCATGATGATAATAAAATGGTGTCCACTGCCTTCGACAATACAATAACACTAAAAATTATACCGTATTAAGAAACAATTTAGATGTAATTAACATCAGTAATTTTATAAAATCTATTCAATTATCCTAATTTTAATATCTTTCCCCTTAGCGTATTTTTCTAAAAGCTTCTTACCATACTCTAAGTATTCTTCAATATCATTCTTACCGGAAAAAGAAAAAATGCACATTAAAATTTCACTTACATTATTCGTTATCATAGCTCTTTCTGAATCACTTGTAGGACTTCCAAAACTCCCAACAGAATCAGCTAATACAGGAAGATTTGCAATATTGATATTTTCTTTGCCGATACCCTTATATTGTTCTCCTTCTTTACCTATCGTTAACGAAATTGGAGAATTAAGATTTCTAATATTATATGAACCCACAGGACGCTTAGATTTTATTGATATTAAATTATTGATTTCTACAATATTGTTTAACTTATAAATTCCTTTTCCCTGTAGTATCCTTCTTACTAATGCTTCTGAAGATAATCTATATTTACTTGGCACTTTACCCAGCTTTTTATATACTTCTCTTCCCTCTTTAATATTAGTCAATGAAGCTAAATCTTCTATATGTATTTCTTTCTTTAACATTTCACAATAATCGTTAATTTCTTCCCATAAACTATTACTACTGCTTTCTACCTCTACCTGCGCTTGAATGCAGCCCAGTGTGATTTGAGGACAAACTTTCTTTAACTCTGCGCTAATTATAACCTCTACCATAATACAACTAAGCTCCTTTGAATTTTAAACTATTAAGAAATAAAGAACTATGCTTAACAGTTCTTTATACTAAATATTATAGTTCTTTAGTTAGATAAGTCTTTTCTTAAATCCAGTTAGTTTTTAGCTTATCTTTTGATTTTTCTAAACTCTGCAGGAGTCACCTTTTCTAAATACTTAAATACTCTTGTAAATGAGGAATTATGTTCATATCCTACCATTTGTGAAATCTGTAAAATCGTATAATTTGAATTTAATAGAAGCTCTTTCGCTTTCTTCATTCTTAAATTTTGTATATATTCAATGGGCAAAACTTTCATTTTACTTTTAAACCATTCGCTATAATAACTAGTGTTATAATGCTCAATAGCCGCTAAGGTTTTTAAATCAATATCTTCAGCAAAATGCTCATTTATGTATTTTATAGAATCAGGCATCCCCTCTTCTGCGATGAAATCATAGCAATAGAGAAATAAGTTAGTAAGTGAGCTAGAACTTTTTTTATTGTTTACTTCATTTAGCATTAAATATCTTATAGCTTTCCATTTATCATCAAATAGGATTTCCTTCCCACCAGTCAGTTTTTTCATATCATGTTTGTTAACTATATTATTAGAAATATCTAAAACTAAGAATTCGTTACTTTTATCAGCCCTAAAGCTATGTTTGCAATCTGGAGGAAGAAAAAACAAATGTTCATCTTCTATTGATAGTTTTTTATAATCAGTTTCTATATGAAGAATACCATGGATCGGTAAGATCAATTGAGCATGTGAATGAGCATGGGTATTAAGTTTATGATCATATATTCTACGTTCGCAAGTTACACTGTTCAATAGTATTCACCTCTTCTTTTTATATAAAACAGCTAATTTTACATGTTTAGATTATTATAGCACAGATGAATGTTATTAGATTAGTATTAAAGAATAGTCTCTTTATTTCTAAATTAATTAACAAGACTAAATTTCTAGGTATCTATTAGATGTTGGTGCAAAAAGAAAAAGCACCCATCCCTTGAAGAATAGTGCTTTACTCTTAATAAAACTTATTTAATTCATTCAATAGCCTTAAAACAAAATAAATGTTCTAAGCTTTCTTATTTATATAAGATCAAACTATTATAAAAAGTAAAACTCTATGTTCTTATTTTAAAATTTTTTCTTTATTTACTTATGGCACGGTTCACCGTAACGGGTACAACGGAGACTTTCATGCATATTTATATTTACAAATTAAATATAAATATATATAATTATATCGTAACGATATATATCATTGTGATATGATTATAAAAGGAGTTTGGTTAAATGACTGAATTTATAATACTTGGCTTTCTTACTAAGAATAATATGACTGGTTATGATATAAAGCAGAAAATGGGCATCAGTACCTCAAACTTTATAGATGCGAGTTATGGAAGTATATACCCTTCTCTAAAAAGACTAGAACAAAAAGGGTTGATCTGCTCTGAAGAAATTATTGAAGGTGGAAAAATAAAGAAGATATATTCTATAACTGAACAAGGAAAAGACGAGTTTTTAAGGTGGCTTAATTCACCTATAGAAGCCTCTAAAACCAGTATTACAAGTGCTTTATCTAAAATATTTTTCTTTGATAACCTATCCAAAGAAACTATAACTAATCTGCTGAATACATATATAGAGGATTTAACTAAATTTAAAAGCAACTTATTAAATGTAAAGGAGACGGTAGATGAGAAGGCTAATAGTTTTGAACTTTGTACACTAAACTTTGGATTAGATTTCTATGACTTTGCTATACATTGGTTCAAAAATTATTTAGATAATTTAAGGAGTTGATTTGAAATATGAAAGTTCTAATAATTTGTGATAAAGACATTAAAACAGACTATAGTGAAGCTTTAGAGAAACAATTATTTGAATTATTTTTGCATAAAGGATTTGAAATAAGAATTATTCAAGTTGGGAAACAGGAATTAAAAAGTTGTATAGGCTGTTTTGGATGTTGGATAAAAACACCTGGCAAGTGTGTTATTAAAGACTTAATTGGTGAAATAAATAGAAATTATATAAGTAGTGACACAGTTATTTACTTAACGCCTGTGATTTTTGGGCAATATAGTTCCAATATAAAAAATGTTATAGACAGAAGCCAACCATATGTTTTACCATTTTTCAAAAAAATTAATGGAACAACTAAACACCCTCTAAGATATGAGAAGAACCCAAAAGAAATAATTATTGCTTATAATGATGAAATTATAGAAGAAGAGAAAAATACATTTTTGGATTTAATCAATAAACATGAACGACAACATAGAGATATTTACTTTTCTTTATCTAAAGAAAGTAATAAAGAGATAGTTGAGAAAATAAAGGAATATGTATAACTATAATATGGAGGATTTATGAAAAATATATGTTTTATAAATGGCAGCCCAAAGGGGAAAAATTCAAGTTCATTCTTTTATCTAAATAAATTGGATAAATTGATGGATGAAAAAGAATATATTAAAGATTACATTGATGTAAAATTCACTGAAAAAAATAGTCTCGAAGATGATTTTAAAAAGATAGAAAATGCAGATACAATTATAATTGCATTCCCACTGTATGTATATTGTTTACCTGGCATATTAATAAGATTTTTTGAAGATTATTATATATACTTTAAAAACAAAGGTAAATTCAACAAAAATGTTAGAGTTTACACTATAGTAAACTGTGGTTTTCCAGAACCAAAAATTAATACAGAGGCAATAAGAATAATTGAGAATTTTTGCAATAGACTAAATTTATATTGGAGATTTGGAATTGGAATTGGTATGGGTGAATTTATTAGTACTACTAAAAATATTCCTTTTATAAATAAATTAAGTAATAATATTTTTAATACTATACATGAGGTTATTAAGGACATTGAAAACGAATCAACAGATAAAATCAATAATTTTTTTGTAAAGCCTAAAATGCCTAAGTACCTGTTTTTTATCTCAGCCAATATAAAATGGATAAAATGTGCTAAGAAGAATAGTTTAAAAAAGAGTGATTTATTTAGGTTATAATACGGTATTTATATCATAAACCCCTGTTAAAGCTAGTAATACCAATCTTTTAGAACAAAGTCCACGTTATTTATGGTATGGTTCTCCGTAACAGGTATAGCGAAGGCTTTTTTATTGTTCATGTTAACTATTCTATTGATATAAAATATAATACAATTAATGATAGTGGTATAATTAAGTCAGGCAATAATATAATAGAATTTCCAGGCTTAAAATTTTTGCTTTTCATCATTTCCTTTAAATGTACTGCTGCTGCACCAATAAATAATGGGCTAGTTATTATTATTGTTGCTATCCAAAACTCCCTACTCATCCATATACACATTACACCTGCAATTCCATATCCTAATTCAGCATATCCCAATTCTTTTTGAAATGGACTTCCTTTTTCCCATCCTATATACTCTGCTACCATATCTGATTTAAATACATGTCCTAAAAAACCTTGTACGCCTGTTAAAGTTAATGTAATTACTAATTGATAGAACAATAAATTTGTAGATATTGCTTGTACAGTCCTTATCGTAGGATTGATTATTGTTGTTACAATTGCTACTATTATTCCTATTAACCAAAAAATAAAAAATATCATGTTTTTATAACCTCCTCAATTTCATTACTTAATTTCTATTCTTTGAGAAGAATTATAAAGTCTATTGTTAGTATAGAGTCAACTTATTTTTTATAGGAAGTTGAATTTCTGTAATAAAATCATCAGGATTTCTGGTTATTGAGATATCTATATAGTATACTTCCACTGGATTTCCTATTATACTAAGTTTATTCCTATTAGCATACTCTATTAACTGTCCATAAGTTTTAGGCTTATTATTATGAGCTCCTAAGTGCATTTTGCTCAAATAATACCCTCCCTGTATTATTTTGCAGTTTTCTTGTGATGTACATGCTTCTTGAAGCTCAATACAGAGTTCAATATCGCAAGGTTCTCCCAAAACTCTTTCTCCATGATATATAGCCATTGGATTTCCTATAGTTAAGTAGTTTTTCATCCCAACAATTTTCATAGCATCATTAAATAATTTAGTGAACCCATTTTCACTTAGTTCTATAGTCTTTCTTAAATAAATAACATTTCTTATTGGAACTTTTTTTATCTCTATACAGGAAAATTCAGCATTTTTACACATATTAATGTTATCAATGTATAATTTCAAAATTTTGTCAGCATACAATAACTCATTAATTTGTTCTTTGATCTCTTGTCTTTTTTGATTAAATATAGACTTTATTCCTAACATGTCATCTTTATGTAAAAACACATCTATTTCACTTAATGATAAACCTAATGTAGCCATTTTTTGAATTATCATAACAATAACAATTTGATTAGTGCTATAGAACCTGTACCCTGTTTCCTTATCTATAAATTTAGGTTTTAAAATTCCTATTTTATCATAATAGCGCAATGCTTGAATTGAAACAGAACATATTTTCGAAAATTTACCTATAGAAAACAATTCTTCATCCATATAAATCACATCCTAGATATTGTGTTTCACTATTTGTATATAAAATATAATAACGCATATTGATACAATTTAGAATGTTTCTATTGCCATAAAAGCTACTGATTTCAATAACTACTATGAGGGAATATGTCAATATGAACCACATTATGCTATTAGGTGTGTGAAAATAATTAACACGGCATGGATAAAAACACATCATTATTAATCTTAAATCCATTTTTCTCGTAACAACTTGATATTATTTCTGTTGTTTGAACTAACCATTCCGAGTTTGAGAAGTGCTCAATGCAGCATTTTAGGAATCTTTGCCTATTCCCTTGTTTTGAAATTTCGGTAAAACATAGATTATAGCTCTGAACATTTTATCGCTCAATACCTCATAGCCCCAATCAAGCGTTCATTTTCCAATGCTGAGATTACAAGAATGGAATTAATAAACGGAATATTATAATCCTTGAAGCCAATTTTCACAAAGTTTTGGCCAGATTGCTACCGTAGGTTCATCCTCACCTAATCCTAAACCATGGGGACCTTTGGAGAATATATGTAAATCAAATGGTAGATTTAGCTCATTTAGAGCTTGAGCAAAAAGTAAGTTTTGGCGCTGAAAATTCCAGTGATCGGTCGCTGTAATCCATAGAAAAGTCGGTGGTGTTTTCGCTGTTACATGTTTATGATTTGAAGTAAAGTCTATAAATTCATCCACTGTAATATCTTTTGTTAATAGTGAATCTGGCGGCAATTTTTCCTTAGAAAAGGGGGATGTCTCAGCATAACATAAAATCATCGCATTAAGTTTAGAACTCGTTTGATCAATCGGATCGTTAAAATCTGGTTCTCCCAAAAGCATCGACATAATCTGTGCATTTCGACTATCCGGTTCTATAATTTCATTATCAAAATGAGTTCCTACAAAAGCGGTGAGATAACCGCCAGCTGAAAATCCTATCATGCCGATCCGTTCCGGATCAATATTAAATTCTAGGGCATGATACCGAATATACCTAACCGCTCGTACTGCATCTTTGGTTGATGTAAATGGAGTAAAAGGAGCAACCCGATAATTTAAAACAAAAGCATTTATTCCAATTTGATTTAGCCATTTTGCAATTGGTTTTCCTTCATTAGACGCTCTAAATTGAAATGATCCGCCCGGGCAAACAATAATTGCAGGACGGGGTTTCTCCCCTTTTAATAAATAAGGGGTCAGAGTAGGTAATCCTTCGTTATTCAAGTCCCCAACAGTAGAAATTAAGTCGGCATCAGGAACATTTTTTTTCCAAAGTTTTATATCTTTTAATTCCATAGATATTATCCTCCCATTTTAATCTGCGGCTCCGATGACCACGGCTTTTTGCGATATATCATATAACAGTTTGCATATCTCCACAACTTTATCTACTTTAAGGTTTTTTAAATCTAGTGCAATAAAGTCTCCGTTTAGAAATTTTGTTGTCTGTTCATGCAGTCCTTCTTTGTAAACTTGTTGCATCTCATCATTCGCCCGTAAAGCTTTGGTGAACAAATCCTTATTTATATCAATAACTCCTTTTATAGCACTAGCCCGCAACTAGAAACTATCTTGTACTATTTCTATATTATATATCAACGAAATAAAACTTACCATATTTTCTCTAATATGGCAAGTCGCTTCTATTAATTCTATATCCAATTTTAGTAAAGTTCGCATTTGCTTATGATATGGTTTCCCATCCAATATTATAAATATTTATCTATTTTCTATAGTATAATTATTTAAACTTTATTTACATTAATAACATAATACTCTTTTATACCATTATTCTACAAACTTCAATAAATTCAATCATCTTTGCCCTTTACTTACCAAAATATTAACCATCTCCCTTCCTAATATGTAACAAAGCATCTCAATCTTGAAATCATCTCCCAATAAATTTTTAAAACCATAATACAACTTAAATATCTCTTTAAGGCTAAAACCTTTGATATTTTCCCTCTACACACAAAAAACCATAGCACATCAACCTCTCATCAATGTGCTGCAGTCTCTCTTATTCTAACTAAGCCTTAAGCTGCTTCATCTTCATTTTTCTTTCTCTTACTAACTACAAACATTGCAGCTCCTAGTACTACTACAACTCCGCCAACTCCTAAAAGTACATTTGAATCAATTGTTGATCCTGTCTTAGGAAGACTTGATATTGCAGTTCCTGAGGTTGGTACTGATGGATTTGTTGTACCTGTTCCACCATTATTGGTGCCTCCATTGTTTGCAGGTGCTGTTCCAGCTACTAGTGGTTTAGCATCATTTACTACTAAGTGTTTTGATCCTAATGCTTCAAGTGCGCTTGCTAGGCTGTCTCTTATTGGAATTCCTGTGTCATAAACATTTTGTGCTCCTGTGAAGTCGTATTGATCTCCGCCTGTTATCATGAAGTCATTTGTAACTACTGAGTAGGATTTGTTCATGTCTATTGGGGTTCCATCTTCTAAGAACATTGCAGTGATTCTATTTCCTGCTTTAGCGTCTTTATCGTAGTATACTTTTATTCCTGATACTTGAACCCAGCCTACGCTAGTGTTCATTATACCATTTTCTATTACTCTCTTTAGATCTGAGCCTTTAAGATTTAGCTTAACTAAAGTGTTGTCAAATGGCATTACTTCGTATAGAGTACCCATTGTTATCTTTCCTGCTGCTATTGGGGTTCTTAGGCCTCCGCCATTTGTTATACCTATTTGAACTCCTACTGCCTTTCTCATAACATCAGTTACCCATTGACCAAGTAAAGATGTGCCTTCTGCATATCTATCATGAGTTAATTCTGTATCTGTATAACCTTCTAATTTTTCAAGCTTTGGTTGAAGCTCTGCATAGTACTTAGTATAAGTAGCTTGTGCAGTTGTATCTGGAACAATCTTTGCTTTTCTTTGATATACATTATCTAGGTTTGGTGTTATGCTCTTTAGCTTTCCTGTATTCTTATCTATAACTATTGAAAGATCAGCTAAAGATCTTCCTGCATAGTAAGCTTGAACTACTGGCTTGTTATTTACATAGCCGCTTACTGGATTGTGAGAATGTGCAGTTATTACAGCATCTAGGCTGTCAACATTGCATAAACCTGTATCTACTACTTCTCCAGTAATATTTCCCTTTGCGTCTTGTGAAGAGCCTATATGAGTAAGTGCTATAACCACATCTGCTTTTCCTTCTGGAAGGCTTCCGCTCTTTAACTTATCTGCCCATACTTTTGCTGATGTAGCCGGATCTCTAAATTCAAGTCCTGCAACGATCTCAGGTTTAGTCTTAAATGCTGTTTCTTGTGTTGTAAGTCCTACAAAGCCTATCTTTACACCATCTACTGTAACCATCTTATATGGTTTTGCCCAGGATACTGGTTGACCTGTCTTTTTATCATAGATATTTGAAGCTAGGAAATCAAAGTTTCCGTCTTTAGCCCAAGGTGCTATCTTATCGATACCCCAGTCAAATTCATGGTTTCCTACTGCTGAAGCTACTATACCAAGTTGTTTCAACATTGCAGAAACAGGTTCTCCATAAGTAAGGTTAGACATTGCACTTCCTTGATAAATATCCCCCCCTGAAACAACTACTGTGTTTGGATTTGCAGCTTTATATTCATTTATAGCAGCTACAAACTTAGACATTCCAAGGTTCTTTCCGCTAGCACTTGTGTCTTCTGCTAAGTTTCCATGGAAGTCATTGAAGGAAACTACATCTATTATCTTATCACCATTTGGATTCATAGCTTTGTTTACATCATCCATAGTGATTGCCTTACCGTTGTATTGTGCAAGAGCTATAGCACCGTTATTTATATACTTAACTGCTAAGTTTCTTTCATAAGTGTTAAAATTGTAACCTGTTAAGCTCCAATTATTATCACACTCTGGAGTTATGGTTCCTCCTTTAACATTTTGAATATAACTTCCTATAAGATCTCTTATTCTTCCATCACCTAGACCATTTGTCTTTTCTGACTGACCGATGATTACTGGCAAGCTGTCACCTGCTGAATAAACAGTACCTGGTTTTGTAAGCTGAGTACTTGCTCTATAGTTATTTACAGTCATATATAATACTTCTGAGTCACCTATTGCAGTACCATCAGCTTTAGTTAAATTAACTATTCTGCTGCCTGGCTCCTTTGATATATCTATTTTATATTTAACTCCATAGAACATATCATAGTTATAACCTGGTATTGCTGCATTAAAGGAAACAGTTAAGTCTCCTGGCTTAACGGTATTGTAGTAGTTTGCTGACCACTCCATATACTTTTTAAGCTGTGTACCAGTTATTTTTAATACATATAAAGTATTGTCAAACTGATAGATGTTCGCAGTATCACATTTCTTTATTTGACCTTCTGTTATATTTTGAACATCTTTAAACATAGCTGCTGCAGATACATCTATTTTGTGTCCTGCAACCTTTTCCCCATAGTACATCTGAACTTTATTTATTAAATCAATCATAGCTGTTGGTTTAAGTTTAGCTTCACTTATTCCTTTAACTTCATCCTTAGGTGATAAATCTCCACCCTTTAAGGTTCCTATTGGTGTGTTAGCATCATCAATTGCTATCTTATGATAAGATTGAAGTGCTGCAGTTAAGTCTGCATCAGGCTGATAAGTTACTGCTGTTTTAGTCGCCATATCGTATATTGCAGTGGTTATATCAGCACCCTTGTTTGCAATAACATACTTTCCATCAGCATTCTTTGTAACATTTATATTTATCTGTGAAAGACTCTTATCCCACTTATTAGGTTCTACTATTACAGTTCCCTTTTGCTTAGCTTCGTTGTAAGCATCCACAGTTGAAGCCTTTGTGCTGCCATCTTGTAAAGTTGCTGTAACTGTGCCATTACTATTTAAAGTATATATTGCATTGTTATAATAATAATCTCCAGCAATTCTTGAGTGATAGTGACCTGCTATAAAGGCATCTATTTCAGGACACTGAGAAAGGACATCTATTACTCCTGATCCTGGCTCATTGTATTCTCCTGTTTCCCCCATATGCTCTGAAGCAATTATTACATCAACATTTTGCTTTTTAAGTTCTGCTATTGCATTCTTTGTTTCAATTATTGGATTAGTTACCTTGTAACCTTCTAGATTAACTGAATCCCATCTAGTTATATTTGGAGTTACCATACCTATAATTCCAATCTTAACTCCACTTCTTTCAACTATTGTATAAGGTGCCGCAAGTCTTGAACCATCTTGATTGTAAACATTGCCGCAAAGGGTTTTTCCTTTGAACTTACTCATAACATTTTTCAATGCTGGAACTCCGTAATTAAATTCGTGATTTCCATAAGTTAAAGTATCATAACCCATAATATTCATTGCTTCTATCATAGGATTTGATGAACCATTGATAAATAGGCTTTCTGAATTGTCTTGAATTGTGTCTCCATTGTCTATAAGAATAGTATTGTTAGGATTTTGGCTTCTAAGCTGCTTTACTGCAGTATAAACTTGAGCTAAACTACCTGTAGTATCCGCTGCGTTTATCGCATAATCATAAGGTAAAAATCTTCCATGACTATCTGATGTGGCAAGGATCTGTAGTGTTAGCTTATCGTTACCTGTGGCTAAAAGCTGACTTTTTTCAGTTGTACTTATAGCTTGTTCACTTTTGTTAGTGGTGTCTGCCATGACATTTATTGGACCGATCATACTAAAGGTCATGACTGTTGACAATGCCAGTGTAATAAATCCCTTAACTTTCCTGATAGAATTTAACATTTTCTCCCCCTACTTTTCCTAGTTTCTGAATATCCAATTAGTGGACATCCTAATCTAGTATATTTAGAACTTGGTTACAAAATTCATATTATACTTTCCACCTTTGACTTTCCTTCCAAATTATGTTAAATACTATTAATTATTCTTAATACATTTTTGTTAAAACGTTAAGAAAGCGATTACATATTTATCATTATTATTATTTTGTTACAAGAAAAAAATAATAATACTATATTTTAAAAGATTTGGTGCTGTTAAAGCACCCCGTTGAAATTAAGTGGTTATACATCCGATGCTTTAATGAGCCTTTGCAAAGAATTAATATGAATTTTTTAATATTCAAAGTATAGATTTAATAACTATATATAATATCTTTACGTATATAAATATATTAAGAAATGGAGGTTTTAAAATTGAAGAAGCTTATTGCACTAGCCCTGTGCTCTCTAATTTGCCTGTCATTAGCAGGTTGCAAAGCTACAAGTTTAGATAAAACAAAATTAGATGCTAATTCTAGCAACAATGACAGTTTAATTAAAGAAGCTGTCTCCAAATACTATCTAACCCAAGACCCAAAAAATAAAGGCGAATTAAAAATCTATAATACAAAATCCTTTAAGGATAAATATTTGGTATTAGCAGAAAAATACTCGGGAGATGGACATAGATCTACTGATCTATTTTTATTAGATATGAAACATAATATTGAAGCCTGGACCACTGGAGTAACGCCTATAAGTATGTGCTTTAGCATAAACAAAACCGAATACGATGGAAGTACAATACTATTTGGAACCTTCAACAACACTAAATGGGATCCAAAAGAAGATAAGAAAATTCCTGTTCAGCTTAATAAGCTTGATATAAAGTTCTCTGATGGCCAAAGCTTAAAAGAAAATATATCAAATGAAAGCGGATATATAGTTATTTCAAATTCCACTTCAAAGGTTGAACAATTTAATCTCTATAATGATAAAAATGAATTACAAAGTAATTTAGATGAAATGAATGAAATTAATGAAACAAAATTTAATGCTTTCAAAATTAAATAACATACAAACAAGGAGCATACATAGATTTGTGTAAATCAAATGTGTGTATGCTCCCAATAACTTTGTTTATTGGTCTTTAATCTCAATCCTAATAGTCCCATTTGTTTTTCTTCATATCAACATGATTCTCATCTTTAAAGGATACACCTTCTTCTAATAGCAGAAATCGTTGTTCCTGCCACCCAGGTGCTAACCTTCCAGCATGATTTACCACACGATGACACGGGTACCCACCATAAAGTTCTGCTTGGCTAAGGACCTTCCCAACAAGTCGTGCATTTTTGTCTCTACCAATAAGCCCGGCAATTTGTCCATAGGTAGCTACTTTTCCTTCTGGGATTTCTTCCACAACGGAGAGTATTTCATAAATTAATTGTTCATTCATAACCTTTTTCATATATTCACCTGTGTATAAATCCTTACTTGGAGATATTGTTAGATTTTCGCATAATATTTAATGTCCTGTTTTGGTATAATACTAGCAAAACATAAACAGCGTGTCACCTCAAATCATTATTTTTATCCATTATTACTCCTTCTAATAAATACTTTTCTTTTATCCTCTTCTACTAATTTCATCTGTTATTAATGCTTTAGAAATATACATCGCTTTTATTATTTTCTTAAGGCGGGTGTGCTGAGAGGTGCCTTCAGTAACTTTTAGCACTGCTTTTTCACATTTACTGATAACTGAAGATACTGGTGGTAATGCTTCTATCAATTCTTCTTTTGTATATTTGTCAGTTATTTCCTCATCTGTTATCAATGCTTTTGAAATATATAGCGCTTTTATCCTATTCTTAAGTAGTGAGTGTTGTGAAGTACCCTCTGCAAATTTGGGCTGCATTTTTTCACAGTTACTAATAGTCGAAACTATAACTTGTAGTGCCTCTTTCAATTCTTCTCTTGTATACTTTTCCATATAACTTAACCTCCAAAAATCTAATCTCACTTCTATTTAAAAATATATGTTTTCATTATGCCTTAACCATACATCATCAACCAACAATCCTTTAGTTCTCCCTCGTGTAATTCGTGTTTTGGAAGCAATTTTATTTTTATAAATCCACTTTTTTCATAGCATTTAATTGCTCTTTCGTTCCAAGATTGTGGGTCTAATAATATTTTCTGAACTCTTTTTTCAGATGTTAAATAATTTGTAATTAGTTCCATTAGCATTTTCCCTATGCCTTGTCCCCAATAATTAGTTTCTCCGATAAATTGGTCTGTGCCATAAATCTCGCCTTTAAGATTTTCAAATCCATACTCATAGCACTCTTCTTCGCTAATAGCGTAAAATTGTATATAACCTATCGGTATTTCAAAATATTCAATTATACATCTTGTTTTATTACTACCATTATAAAATTTTGTTTCTATCATACTCTCATTATATATATTGTTTCTTCCACCATAATATTTGAGAACTCAACTATCAGAAAGCCATTTTACCAATAAGGGTTTGTCTGCATATTCCAAACTACGAATAAGCAAATTACCTTTTTTACAAAATATCATTAATTTTCTCCTTCCAATCCTTATGCTACATAGAACAAGCGACAATATCCTTTTCTTAAATTATAAATCAATATTGACTATAATTCTAATTCCATTATTTCGTTGCTCATTGAAAATTCCTCTCACTCATAGAAAGTTACTGTTCTATGGCTTGTCCAAACAAGTAATTCATCATTTTGCGTTCTACTAAATGGCAATATATAAATAGCAATGTGCTTTTCCATCTTTCGTATATTTACTAGGAACGGAACTTTCATAATCCTTGGTAAAGGTTCTTTTTATTTCACCTGATTTTTGCTCAGCCCATACTTTTTCCCAAGCTTTTCTTGCACATACACCTATATCTCCGTTTTCGTCTTTTTCAACATATTTTTTGTATAATCCTTTACTTACTGCTAATTCTATATCTTGAAAGAAGTCAACTGATACAGCCATTATGCTAAGGTCATAATCTCCACTCTCATCACTAGAATAGTTACTATATCTTGAAACAGGAGAAATACCTTGTTGAAATGTATGCTCACTATCAAAAAGAATAGGAAGTTTTCCACTTGAAATATCATCCCAAATTTCATCAATTTTTTTCATTCCTTCTTCAGAATTATTGGTTCTTATTGTTACTTCTTTTAATTTATAAGCCATAATTTCACTCACCTTTCTTATAAAAATAATTATCTATTCAATCTCTCATTCAAATTACTATTTATACTACTAAACCTTAAATTAGGATTTGACAACTTCCCGTTTTGCTCATAATGAACGAAGCTCACATTACAATTTCCTTGCCTTAATGCAAAAAGAAATCGGAAGCATCTTTGCCTTTTTAGTTTTGTCGCTAACATCTCGAACTGCTTCCATTGTTTCATTATCAGATTGCTCAACCATTTGTTCAACAACAAATCCTGCTTTTGCTAAAGCGTTGATATATGTTGATATTTTTCGATTACATAATATTATTTCACTTCCATCAACTGGCATAGTAAAATATGATTCATCAAAATAGCTTTTACTAAAAATCAAGGTGTCATTTTCTATAACATCTTTGCGTTGGTTACATGACCAAGCCACGCAGTAATTCAACGTATGATGCCAACTGAATATAAATATACCGTCTTTTTTCAGATAAGATGCTATCTTATTGAATATACCTTGTAGATTTGTGGTCCAACCGATCCCGTATATGGAATAAACGAAGTCAAAATAATTTGTTGGGATATCCATATCTGCTTCCATAGGTGAGCAAATAAATTTTGCTGTATACCCATGCTCTTTCAAGTAAGCATCAGCATTTTCTATTTGCTTATGGGAAATGTCTATTCCCCACAATTCAGAGGCATTTTTATCAGCGTGATATTTTAAAGAGTGACCACTGCCACAACATATTTCCAACAACTTTTTACCTGAAACATCTCCAAACAAATGTAAGTCATCTTCTGTCACAAATTTAACTCCGTATTCTGGTAGTGCTGTGGTACCAAACCATAAATCTGCATTTGAGTCCCAATATGTCTTATTGGTTTTTAATATTTCATCCCTGTCCATAAAATGTACTCCTTCCTATGATATTAATTATTTTCAGATTTCAAGTGCCTCACAAATTATAATTTATAATACTTAAATTTAAATTGGAATTTATTTAGCTTAACATACTATATATTATTATTGCTTGTTGTATCTCTAGTAAATATTTTTTGAAAGAATATCCAACAAAATACTTACTTTCTATTACATCCTTAGAAACTTCTTCTCCTCTATAAAAAGGAGGACAAGGATTTAATATTGCATTTTTATTTGCATTCTCCATTATTTCTAATGTAACTTGGTGTTCAGAGAAATCTTTTAATATGTTAGCGCCTAACGAATCCGTGCAAATAATATCTTTACCAACAATAGCACTTTTTAAGTCAATTATATGATTAACACCAGGTATTTTATATCCACTTGGACTACTTTGTGTTAATGAAAAATCCATTAGTTCAGATGCTTCTTTCCATGCTAATCCAATATTTCCGCTTGCACCTACAAATAGATAATTTTCTTTGGTAAGGTCCCTCCTTATTTTGGATAAACCATACATATCAGCTAACATCTCACAAGGATGATTTATATCTGTCATAGCATTGATTACTGGAAAATCAGCATACCTTATTATTTCATCAATAACAGAAATATCTTTGTAGCGTATAATTAAACCATCAGTCCAATTATTTAAATATCCTATGACATCTTCAATTTTTTCTTTCTTATCCAATGCTGAAGGTGGAAATAATATAGTTTGCCCCCCCAATAAATATATTCCTTTTTCAAACGTAATTCTTGTTCTAATGCTTGAATCTGGAAAGAACATAACTATTGTCTTACCTTTTAAAAAGTCCTTATACTTTCCGCTTTGTAATTCATCAGCAATATGGAATATTCTTTGAACATCATCTCTACTATATTCTCTTAGCCTAACTAAACTCTTCATAAGTTATCACCTCCAAATCATCTACAAATTACTATTTGTCTGCTTTGTGTTATTCTTATAATGCCTAATTTATATATTTAGTTTTTTCATTACTACATTGATTTAATAACTTTTTCATTTCTCTTCTTGTATGAATAACCCAAAACGGTTTATCGGGATACTTGTTATGTAAATCCGTTATAACATGTCTACGTGTTTTGGAGAAACTCCATAAACCCTTACAAAAACGCAAAAATGCCTTATCAAATTTTTCTTCAAGATATTCGGGTGTGTCAGAGCGCTTTTTACCGTTTCTTAATAATACACTGGCCAAACATATAAAACGATTTATATCAAGAAATATGACTAAGTCCGCCGCTTTAAATCTTAGCTCCATTGTGTTAGTATGATTACCATCTATTATCCATCTTTCCTTTGATGTAAGCTCCATTACTTTCTTAATCCATTCTTCTTTCGTTGGTTGTTCCCAATTAGGAAGCCAATACTCAACATCAAGATGAATGAGTGGTAAACCTGCAATAACAGACAATTTTTTAGATAAAAAGCTTTTCCCGCTACCATTATTGCCAACAATGATGATGCGATTGTATTTATACGTATCCAATAATATCACTTCCTAGAAAGCAAATAATCAAAAATTCAAATTATTAATTATCTTAATATAATCTTAAAACCTTCATAACTTCTTTGCAAAGTTTTTCCAATATTTGTTCCATATTCTCCATCTTCATTTCTCACGTTTTACCTGTTCTGATTTAAAAATTGGAATTTGTTGCACTCCACATTATACTTATAACGTTCTCAAAATACCAAATTCATTTAGCAAATTCTGAAACCTACATTTTTCATGTTCCATCACAGGAAAAAGAGGATTATATAAACAATGTTGCAAAACATCTGCATCTTTTAATACCTCATCAAATGCAGAATGAATAGTTGCCTTTGAACTGTGGTTACGAATAGCCGAACATATCAAATCTGTTTCATTATCAGTTGTCAGTGACAACTCCTCAAGAATTTGACGTGCCAAAACTGCACCGTGTTCAGCATGATTTTCAGTATTCATGGTCTTATATGAATGTAAATCATGTAACATACCAACCATGGTTGCCAACTCAACATCTTGATTTCTTTTGAGAGCAATCATTGCACATGCCTGAGAAACTCCATATAAATGGAGGTAACCACATCTTCTTTCTTCAGTGTCTCTCATATTTATTAGAATTTCATCAATATATTTTCGAAGTTTTTCAATGCGATTACCCATATCTTCAGTACGTCCATTATGTAAATACTTTTGAATTTTTTCAATATGGTTTTCCATATCTTCACCTACCCATTTTATAATAATCTTCAGTTCGCATTTGTTAAACGAATCACTTATAAACTAATATTTATATTACTCAATATTAAATTGAAATTTATCTATTTTTGAGTTTATATAATTTACTTCTTTATCTTATGTGCCGTAATAATTGTATAACTGTAAGCATTTACCGTTACTTCACAATCATCTATATCTACATACCAGTTTTTGCCCCTTCTGATTATCAAAGCATCTGGATGTTGAATTTTATTTTTACACCATCTAATAACATCATCCACGTCTAAGGAAAGATTTCTCTTAATTCTAACAACTCCTAAATCAGTTGTATGTAGCTTACCTAAGTTTAAAACAAGCTCACTTCCATCATCCATTTTTGTCAACCTGTATCAACCTTTCAAATTTATCATTTATATTAATAAACATTAAATTGGGACTTACTGATTAAGTCCACTCTTTAAGTAATGTGTTATTATATTTTCTTAACAATCCAGAACATTCTATTAAACTGTTCATATTCTGGATAATAGATTTCTTCATATTGTTTTATATGAAATTTTCTTTCAAAGAACTTTACCCATTGATCTGTTGATAAATATAGATTTAGCTTTACCACTTCCTTTTAAGAACCTTTCCACTTCGCTAATTAGAACTTCTGCATCATCAGGATACAAATTATCAATAATATTAGATAAAATCACAGCATCTACATCTAGGTTATCCATTTTCTTCAGCTTATCGATTCCACCTTGTATAAAATGAAATTCCCCTTGCGTCATTTGCTGTACTCTATTTTCTGCAACCTCAATACCTTTTTCTGATAAATCAATTCCAATATCATATTTTGTTCCATTAGCAGCACATAAAAATAGCATAGTACCATTTCCACATCGAAAATCAAGAATTTTTTCTGTGCCATTACAAATCTACTTGATTCCTTTATCAAGGGTTTCATTTCCGGAGGTTGACTCTATAGGTGCATTAGTTACTTCTTTTGAAAAAATATTATTCCATTGATTTATACAGTTATCGTACTTACTATTCATCATTATCTCCTTTTTCCTGGATAATGTAATATATTGTAACTAAAGAAACTCTATCTTCGTTTTTTTCCCTATTTCGAATACCATCCTTTTATGATTTCCATTGTATCATCACTTGGATAGTAGTTGTTGTCAGATTCCTTACTTCCGATTGCAAAAATTGAAAAGCCTAAATTCCATGGCTCATTCTCAAATACAGTCTTATAGGCTTCAAAACAATTAGCTTGTTCTTTATCCTTCCATTTATATGTTAGATATGGATTCCATGGCTCAATAGAAGCTTTATCCTTTGGTGGAAAGCCTAATTCGCCAAAGAAGATTGGTTTATTATACTTTGTATTAAAGCTTTTGATTTCTTGCTTTACATTTTGCTTTCTATTATATCTTTGGGTACTTTGGAGAGCCCTAACTAGGTTGTCCACGGTATTTGTATCCTTATCAGTAAGTTCAAAGTAAGAAGCAATGGAAATGAAATCTAGCTTTGAAAATAGTTTGTTATTAAGCTTCTTGTTATATGCTGCTTTTAAGTTATCTTCAATCTTTTTGGTTGAAGGATCATTCCAATTAGTTGTTACCCACCAGCTTGTTCTATAAGTAACTAAACCTTTGTAATTACTCTTTACAAAATCTATCATTTCACAGAACTGGTCTTCATAATTTTCAATATTGTTGAAGCTCGTACCGATGTTAAAGGACTCAACATGATATGGCACTGCAATATCGTCAATTAAAGGTTTTAATACTTTGATTTTCCAATTATTGAAGAAATCATTGATATTATTAGGCTTCCATTCTGTCTCAACTTTACTGCCATTTGCTATCCATGGATAGGGCTCAAGTATTATATTTATGTTTTTACCTTGCAACTTCTTAATAAGCTTTATTGCCTGTTCTTCGCTATTCTTATCAATTGACATATCACTAGATGAAAGGTCTTTTATAGCTATAACAACAGGAATGTTTAAGGTATTAAGACCTAAGTTATCTATATCGCTAAGCACTGTATCAATTTTATAGTTAGTGACTAAATTACCTGATTTAATTTTTGCTGCAAATTTACTGTCTAATTTTTCGTTTTTCATTTCATGCCATTTATAATCATCAATGCTCATTTTATTAGAATTTATTGGGTAACCATAGTAGTAAACAACATCTAAATCTTTATTTAGTGCTAAAACTTTATAATTTGCGGTATTTTCACTACTTGGATACTTATACTGAATTGTTACAGAATCTCCTGAATTGGCTGGTTGCCGGCTTATATAGTTGCCGTCCGAATCGAGTACTTCAAATTCTGTTACTTGTGGGTCTTTACTTGCAATATATAACACAGATTCATAGCCTTCCTTTGTTTCAATATTGCTGCCACCTAAGGTTGCTACCATATCTTCTTCATGGGGATAGTAATAGGTTGAAGATTTACTTTCGAAAAGAAATCCAACATGTTTAGTAAAAGTAGTCCTATATAATTTTTCCTTAGGATTGTAGTAGATGTGAAGGAAATTATTATCTATCTTTATTTCTTTTAAGAATTTGCTATCAACCTCTATAAAGCTGTTAGCTTTTGAAGCCTGAAGGGGCGTAAATCTTAAACCTGAACTCCACAAGCCTAATATTACTAAGCCAACTAAAATTGATACTATTGATACTCTAAAAACATTTATGGTAACTGGTTTAAGATTGCATTTGTTCTTTAAATGCTTAATTGATGCCAATATCAATATAATTATTAGAACAATTATAATCAATAATAAGACCAAACTTTGCATATAGTATACCTCTTTTTCTCAATGTTTCATAATATGGATAACTTTTTAATATTCCCCCATATCCTTAAGCTTTTTCAATGTTGCTATCCAATCGTGTGATTTACCCTCAAAATTTTCTGGGTTTATTGGATAATGCACATTGTAAAGGTATCCTTTTTCACCGTATCTTCCTTGAACGTTTTCATCCAAATGAACTTCATCTGCACAAACATTAACAACTTCTAAGCATATTAAAACGTGGGTATCCCCATCTTTTATTTCACGTTCCCACAGATAGCGGCATTCAAGATTAAGAAAACATTCTTTGATACGTGGTGCATTTACACTAGATGCTTGTTCAGCAGTAAGTCCCGATAAGGTTATTTCATCGTTATCGAATCCATTATTAGCAATTGTTGCTGTACATTTTTCGTAAATATCAGCGGATGGAAAATTCAACACTACTTCCCCTTTTTCCTTTATAGTTTGATACATGTGTCCAGATTTATTTACACTTGAGAGAATTGCATAAAAGCCACGAGGACTACCATTAAAACATGCCCACGACTGCAAACAAGCATTAGGCTTTCCATTAGATTTATAGGAAGTTACAACAAATAGTGGTGATGGTATCGCAGTCACAAAATCCATCCACGAAAAACCGTAAGCTTCCATATTTCTCATTGACTCTGGAATAACTGAATATTCTTTTTTCATTAAATTTCACTTCCTTTTAATATTTCTCTTGCTATTTGCTCTTTCTGCTCTCTTTCATTAATAATACATATCATAATGTTCCTCAGTGCAAATTACTATTTATACTACTCAACTTAAATTGGAATTTACCCAATTAACGACTCCTTAAAAATTGCCTGCAAAACAGTATAGGGTATGTCTTGATTAAGATAAATCTGCAACATCCCTTTAGGTGTAATCTTATATTGTTCTAATTGTGATTTATGATCAATAATTGCAGTACAATTAATATTAATATGGTCCTTAAAAGGAATAACTCTTACGAATTTATCGTCAACATAAAAGCTCGGTAATTTTGCCCATAATTTTTCTTCTATCCTGCAAGGTACACTTTTTATAATAAGCTCACGCACCTCTGAAAAAAGGTCTTGTATTTCCTCGCTGTATTTTTCAATATAATTTTGAATGTTTTCATTCATATTAACGTTACCCCACAAATTACTATTTATTAATAAACATTAAATTGGAATTAATTATTTTTTAAATGAAATCTAATTTACTTCTTTACCTTATGTGCCGTGATAATTGTATAACTATAAGCATTTACCGTTATTTCGCAATCATCTATATCTACATACCAGTTTTTGCCCCTTCTGATTATAGAAGCATCTGGATTTTGAATTTTATTTCTACACCATCTAACAACATCTTCCACATCTAAAGATATATTTCTCTTAATTCTAACGACTCCTAAATCAGTTGTATGTAGCTTATCTAAGTTTAAAATAAGCTCACTGCTATCATCCATTTTTATCCTCCTGTATCAATCTTAAATTGGAATTTGTTAAGTCACATAGTTATGATCATGCTCTGTATTAAAAATCATCATCAAAAGCCTTAACTTTGTCCCGATTTAGATCATCATTGTAAATGTCAGATTCGTAGTATTTTCCTCCACAAGCTACGGATAAATATTTAGGTATCAGTTCCATGCCCATAAAAGCTGGATAATTATATCCTTCAGAATCTGTTATGCCAAATACCTCAGCTTCCTTGAATCCAAATTGTGGATAGTATTCTGGTCGTCCAAAAAACAATATTGCTCCATATCCTAGCTGTTTTGCCTTATCAATCATGGCGTTTATAAGTGCTGAACCAACACCTTGTCGCTGATATTCAGGCAGTACGCTGATAGGACCAAAATTCAAAACAGGCAAAGTTTTATCAGATGTTTTAACTGTGGCTTCGCTACAAATAATATGACCTACAACAGAGTTATCTACTTCTGCCACCAAGCTTAACGCTAGTATTCCGTCTCGTTTGCGCAGTTCGTGAACCATCCAATGTTCAAATGGACATCCAATTTGCCCACGCTCAACTCTGCCAGGATATGAAAATGCAAGTTTTGTTACTTCTTCCACACGACGATAATCTTTTTCTTGTTCAAGTCTAATAAAAATATCCATTATATCTCTCCTTTGATTGCAGGAGTTACAAAATGATGCCCCCTGATTATGCTGTTTATTTTCATCATTTTATCAATCCTAGATTTCATAAATAAAATTATAATTATAAATATTCTTACCTCGCAGCTATTTATATCTTGGATATTCTGGTAGTAATTCTATTAGCTTTATTGTCTTCCCCTCATTATCAAGTAACATTTCAATATTTTCTGCATCCGTTCCAAGATGCATCATAAATTCTCTACAGGCCCCACAAGACGGTATAACCTTTCCATCCTTATAAACAGAAACTACTTTATCCACTTCATTTTCACCTTGAGTGAGCATTGTTGATAAAGCATTTCTCTCTGCACACATTCCTAAGGAACCGTTTGTATCAATGCATATACCTGTATAGATATTGCCTTTCTTGGTTAATACAGCTGAAGCAACGCTTCCAACCCACATGGTGCTTGAGACTTCATGTGGATTTATAACATTCATAGCTTCTTTATAAAGTTTTTCCCATATTTGTTCCATATTTCCCTCCATAAATTCTCATGTTTCATCTATTTTTATTTACAAATTGGAATTTTTATTATACTAAATGATTTAATTTCACTATAAGTTTTTCTTTCATTTCTTTCATTTCTTTTAATTCTTCTTCAGTAGGTATTTTAATTCTGTTTTATGTACTTTACAAAGAAACACTGTATAACCTTTAAAAAACTGATTGTCACCAATAACTACCTAACCGGTCTCTAATTCTTCAACAAAGTACTTATTTCTTCCTTGTTAATGAAATAAAAAAAGTAGACTAAGCGTCTAACATAAAAACTGGAATAACAAAAATACTTTTAATTATAAAATTGCTTTACATAGATCATTACTTTAAGTTTTTGTTGCTTTTTCACAACTTTCTTTTAAGAATTGAAACATTTACTCATTATCAACAGCTTACTTAAGGCAAAGTTCAGTAAACTTATTGATTAAATAGTTCTGGTCTAATCTTACTATATTATTAGAAATCTCTTTATTTAAAGAACATACAGCGACCTTATAACCTAACTCTATATTAAATACCTTAAAAGTATGTTCTGTATACTTATCATTGCTAACTACTTTAATATTTTCACGCTGATCTAGGTCAAGATAAAAAGACTTTAATGGTATTGATAACCCTTGTCCACAACATTTAATGTAGCTCTCTTTTAAGGTCCATATTTCATAGAACTTATCTAATTGAATTTTTAAGTCTTGACTAATAATATATTCAGACTCCTTTGTTGTAAAAAAGCTTTTAGCTATCTCTTCATATTTAATATCTTTTACCTCTTCAACATCAACTCCTATAGGGCTATCATCAACAGCACATAATACATAATCTCCAGAATGAGATATGTTAAAGTTGATATTCGGATAATCTTTCAAATAAGGTTTTCCATATTGATTTTTGTCAAAGCTTATGTACTTATTGCTAAGCTTTAAGTTTTCAATAACTATCATTCTTATCAATGTTTCCCCAATTATTGCCCTAATCTTATCTTTCTTATTAACAAATCTCTCAATTTTATTCTTTTTTTCTAAATTAATTAGCGAGCATAACTCAGTTAATCTTTCTTCACTAAGATCATAAATTCTCACAGCATATATTTCCATAAATCACCTTAAAGTATTTCTTCCTATCATATTTCTGCAAATAGCATTTTATACATGTTTTTACAATACTGCATTTTATTTAATTATATTTTATCAGTTTACATTTTTCAATTAATATTGTAAATTATAACATTTTTGTGATATTATCAAAAATATGGAGTTTTTACAATAAGAGATATATTTAGGCTATATTTAAGATAAAGACCTTAGATAATAAAACTTTATCTTTAAATGTACCACTAAATAGACCTTGTCCAACTTTAACTCATAACCTTTCAAAATTTCTTATTTAGCCTTTTATTGAGCTCCCCCAGTGCTACTTTATTTCCATCATATTTTAAACATGAAATAGCATCAGCATAGCTCATCCACTTATATTCTGTATGTTCATGTGAAAGCTTCAATTGTTTATCTGTAATTTCAACTCCATAACAATTTTCTGGTATAACATATACATTTTCTCCCCAATGTTTACTGGCTGCAAATTCTTCAGCAGGTATTGAATTAACTGTGTCTAACTTAATGTAAAGCGAATCCATAGAAATCCCTGCTTCTTCCCATGCTTCTCTTTTAGCGGATTCAATTATGGTTTCTCCATCTTCTCCTCCACCAGAAATAGCCTGCCAACAATCAAAATCACTCCTATGAAATATGGCATATTCTATATTTTTATCATTAATATGATAAGGAAATACTAAAACTTGATACGGTGCTCTCATAAACTCCCCTACTTTCTTAAATTAATCACTAATTATTCCATTAAATAATGCAACTATTTCTAACTTTAAATTGAAGTTCATCTATACTTACGATAGTAAAAGTAACTATCACTTTCCATGTTAGGCTGCTTATGTCCTATAGGAGTTCTTCTTTCAAACAATTCAAAACCACACTTCTCAGCAAGTTTACAGGATGCTATATTTGCACAATCAATAGTTAAAATAAGATATTTTATATTTGATACCTTAAAGCACCACTCTACTAATTTATTTACTGCTTCTACTGTATAACCTTTTCTTTGATTTTCTTCTGACATAAAATATGCTATTTCAACTTCATTCAATGTATCTTCAAGTCCCATGCCTACCATACCAATCATCTCATCTGTATCCTTTAAAGCTATTACATATCTTTTATTTTCATAAATATCTATTGAGTCTCTTTTAGCTTGATGCCACTCTATGTAATTAAAATATGCTTGTGGTGAATCTTTGCCTTCTGACCAATCAGGCATAAATCTTATGATATTATTTTGTCTAACTATCCTATAAAGATTTTCAGCATCTTTTCTTTCAAAGGCTCTAATTACTATTTCATCCGTTTCTATTCTCATATCCCTCTTAATCTCCTAATTATCCTCCATAATGGATTTTATAAAATTATACTTTTATAAAACGTAGTTCACATAGCTCTTTACCAACATTAGTTATTTGAAAGGTATTATCATATTAATATTCTACTTATTAAATCTATTCTTAATTAGCCAATCCTTTGCAAAATCAACTGCTTCCTTCATATCAAATAGTCTGCAATCAGCATTACCAACTTTCCCTACTTGTACATCATATTTCTTCTCAAATTCTTTACCAATTAGTTCAAAGCCCTCTATATCATAAGCATAATCCTCGAACCACTTCCAGCATCTCTCTCCATTTTCCAATATTGCAGCACCAAGTCTTTCTTTTGGCATTTCATTTATAAAGGTTTCTGCTAGATGAAAACTTGTGCAAGAATCATAGCCAATTCCTAATAAAAGAACCTTTGTTTTAAGGTTATACATTTTGCCTAGAGGAGATTTTATCCCAAAATGAGGAGTAAGCGGATGATTTTGGGTAATATAGGTTGCAGCCTTTCCATTTGCACTAAATGATCTTTGGGGATGGTTTGAACGTATTGTGTTTGGTACAGTTCTAAATAATTCTGCTATACGTCCCATCCCTCGTGTTGGCGTAACCTCTGGATCAAAGGCTGGCATATTATCATAAATTATTTGTATCCACTCCTTTGGTACAGGTGGATTTTCCCAGCCTGAAGGATCACTCCAATCACCACTTTGAGCTGGCATTACTATTGTTCCATCACTACCTACTGATTCCTTCAAAGCGGTTATTACAGCCTGAGGTCCACCACAAATCCATCCCATGCTGGACATAGAGGAATGAACTAACAATATATCATCTTTATTAACCCCAAGGTTTAAAAAATCTTCATATAAAGTTTTTACAGTGTTTAGGCTCTTTGTTTCCATAATTATATTTTTTTCATTCATTAATAATTTCACCTAATTTCTACATTTCTCACTTTAGCTTTATTTTCATAACTTAAGCTTATATACCTTCCTATTATGCTTAAAGAATGTATTAAAATTTCAAGTCTAATATCCACTACAACTCAATATGCTTGTTCAAAGAGTTAGTTTGAATTGTACTTCTTAAATTTATCAAGTTTCATCCTTCTTTCTAAAATATAGCTATTGCTTTTTATAAATGTATACTGAAACTCTCAAACTCAAAAATACCACTGCCGTGCTTTAACAAATTATTTTTTTCAATATATTCAAAGGCTTCTTTTACTTTTTCAATAGTATCTACTGGAACCTCTAAGGCATTATGTCCTGGTAATATTTTTTGAATATTGTGTAGCTTACTAAGCCTATCTACAGATTTCTTGAAATCAACTGGATTAGTACTAGGATAAAATGCAAAAAGAGTTCCTAAGTAAATTAAATCTCCTGTATATAGATAACCTCTGTCTTCTTCAAAAAGGCAGATATGTCCTGGCGAATGCCCTGGTGTATGTAACACTCTTATCTTTCTACAACCTATATCTATAATGTCATTATCAAACAACAATTTTGTAGGAGTTCCTGTATAAACTTTATATTTATTTATATCAAACTCCTTAGGCGGCATTTTACTAAAAGGTTCTTTAATAACATTATTTTTTATTACATTAATTGGCATAGGTATACCTTTTTCAAGCCATTGAGCTTCACTTACATATACAGAAATGTCATTAAATAAACCATGCCCTCCTATATGGTCCCAATGGACATGAGTAGTAACAACTTTTACTGGCAGATCTGTAAGAAGCTCAACCTCTGCTCTAATATTTCCTATTCCTAGTCCTGTATCTATTAAAAGTGCAGAGGTCTCCCCTATCAAAAGATAGGAATGCATCTTTTCCCAATGACCTTCTTCGCTTATGACATATGTGCTATTATCAATTTTTTCAATAGTAAACCAATCTTTCATTTTTAGTCTCCTAATCGACACACAGTGTTCTCCGATAATATATTGCTTTAATCTGAAACCTATTTTTGAAACTTTGCAAGATTCTGAAAAGAGAATTTAAAAATATAAGTTTTTATCAACATAACTTTTAAAATTTATATAAATATACATTTTTAAATATTTATCAATAAAACTTTTTACCTTCTTAAAATTATAACTTTTTACTCATAGAATCAGGGTTTGAGAGGATTTTCATATCAGAGCTTCTGTATAATTCTTTTACGTTAAGTAACATATCTGATCTCTCCCTTATGTTGAAACATGCTAATACGTTCTTCTAAAATTCTTTAAGAACTTTGCTCTTTCAATTGCCTTTATAGATTTCCACCAATTGCCACCAATTACTGATTCCTTTGGATATTTCTCGTTATTTTCAAACCATGACCACGAAATTGGCCAAACGTCATTTTCTGGCAAAGTGTCATGTAAAAAATCTAATTCTACATTAACAATATCTTTATTATCTTGATAGAAAATGCTATCTTCAAATTTTATGTAATCTGATGGTCTATAGCCATAGTTCGGCCACTGTTCTGGTTTTCTTTGAATAGAGTTATTTACTAATTCTTTCAGTCTTAAATCCAATTTATCATAATCATAACCATCAATCTGTTTATTCTTCATTGCCTTAATTAAGGAAATATACCCTGATGGTCCCATATCTCCAAGATTATCACTAAATAGATTATCCATCATTTTGGAAATAAGTGCTAATGTTTCTTGATATATTTTTGAGTCAACATAATTCTCAATAATAAATGTACAAAATCCTAAAATCACACCAGTACTTTCAGTCCTATTATAGCTTTCATCATAATTATAATAACTTGCATGAGGATAATCTTTATTTGATGCTACAGTAAAAGCACAACCTTCTGGAAAGTTTAATTCAGTATCAATATATCTTTTTATACCTAAATAAATTGGATGTTGCATATCATAGAATTCAATATCGTTTAAGATATTGATAGTAAATAATGTTGCCATAGGTAATGAATTCACATTCCAATTATCAGGGTCAACTGTATTACCAAATCCACCATCTTCGTTTTGATAATACATTAAGGCATTAACCACATCTTCTTTATTTCCATTCTCAAAATGATATTTCCATATTGCAATCTCAAGTTCTCTTGCATTTCTATGTATCCAAGATGCTAGATGATTTAAGTTCACTTTCTTCATAAATATTTCCTCCACCAATTTGCTATTTATCCTTAATTATACATTTACTTAATTATATACTATATATACATAAATATCCAAATATATAGAAAAACTGTATATCTTTAGACGTTCACACAGCAATAGTGTATAAATGAAAAAAGCTGTATAAACACTAATTTAAATAGTATTTATACAGCTCACTTATATTTACCTTATACTATATACACCATTCTTTCTTCAATATGGCATATTCGTAAGTATCAAGCCAAATAGGCTCCCCATTGCTATCGGTTTTAAAATATATATTTTGTAAAAGTACCCCTTCACGCCTCATAGTTAATCGTTCAAGCAATTTCCATGAATGATCATTCTTAGGATTGCACATGGCTACAATACGTCTTGCTCCTAAATCTTTAAAAGCATAGTCAAGTAACGCCTTCGCACCTTCTGTTGCATAACCTTTACCTTGATACTTGCTATTGAAAACATATCCTAATTCCCAGGTATTAAAGTCTCCTTTAGCTAAATATAAGTTTCCTATTAACTTTCCATTTTCCTTTAAGCAAACTGCATAGAAAGCCTGATCATTCGACCTAAAAACCTCTTCTTCTTTAGCCTGATTTTCTGAATAAATATCATATGGCTCGAATTTAACAACTTCTTTATCTGACAAATATTCATATAAATCCTGCCAATCATTTTGTTTAAACTTTCTAATAATTAATCTATCTGTAATTATATTTTCCATCTTAATCTCCTTAATTTTCTTATAGGAGAATGTACCTCCTACTATTGGTTACTTCAATAAAATTTTCTACTTTCATATTAACTTCCTCCCTTCCTCAAAATTAAATCTATATAAATTAATAGATCGCAATTTATCTTACTCATCCTTAAATTGAAATTTATATCAATCTCTACTTCTTGTTTTTCATTCGTATTTATCTTAAAAATATTTCTTAATACTTACAGTAAAATCAGAGTTGCTTTTTATACCACTGAATTTTGGACTTTAGATTTTCAGAGTACTCTTCCCAGAGTTTTCTTTGTTCATCAACATAAATCTCATGATTTTGTAATATCTCAAGTCTTTCTGAAATTGTGGAATCGCCCTCATATCTCAAATCAGAGTAATGCTTCATTTCTTTTAGGGACATCCCTGTATCCTTAAGACGCTTTAAAAACTTCACCCATTCAACATCTTTATCAGAATAAATTCTTCTATTTCCAAAATCTCGTTCAACCTGTATTAGGCCTTTGTCCTCATAATATCTTAATGCCGAGCAGCTTATACCGGTTAATTCTGAAAATTCTCCAATTGTCATCTTACACCTCATAATTCACAATTTGTTCATTGACCTCAACCATACTTGAAGTGATATTCTTCAATTATCAACACTAAAGGAGGTCTTTTTATGGAAAATACACGTTTCATTAAAGGAATGGAAAATTTAAAAACTGTGGATGGAAAAGGTGGTGATGCAGTGATTCAATCTCTACAAGATATATCACCGGACCTCGGAAAATATATAATTGAGTTTGCTTTTGGTGATATATATTCTAGACCTGTTCTATCTCTACAGGAGCGAGAAATGATTACTATCGTTAGTCTCCTTACAGCTGGTGGATGTGAACCACAATTAGAAGTTCATATTAACGGAGCTTTAAACACAGGAATAGAACCTGTTAAAATCGTGGAAACCTTTCTACAATGCATCCCCTATACTGGATTTCCAAAAGTACTAAACGCCATCTTTACAGCAAAAAAAGTATTTCAAGAACGCAACATCACACTATAACCATTATCCTAAACAAAACATTTACTTTATTGTTCTATTATAACATATTTTGTAAGAGCTACTTTGTCTTGTACTTTTTTATTTATCTGCCTTTTTAAATATTGTTAAGAAAATTTGGCAGGCGAATAAGTTTTATTTTTCACTGTGTAGCAAAAAAACAGATACCCTTAAGTTTAAAGGATTATCTGTTTTTTCTTATATTTTCATAGTTTTATCATAAATTATATGGTTACTAGCTCAGCTATTAATTTATATATGCCCCGCAATCTCCAAATGCCGAGATTTTCGAACAAGTATACAGCTGGCTATCTCAATTTTAAAAGTTATCTTGCAATGATTTCCAATCCATCCTCTGTTACAAGAATTGTGTGTTCCCATTGTGCTGAAAGACTTCCATCCTTAGTAATAGCAGTCCATCCATCACTTGGATCTATGAATAATTCATAGCTTCCTGCATTTATCATAGGCTCAATTGTGAATACCATCCCTGGAACTAAGATCATATCTGTTCCTCTTTTACCATAGTGAGCAACATAGGGTTCTTCATGGATATCTAATCCTACCCCATGACCTCCAAAATCCCTAACTACTGAGTATCCGTTTCCTTCTGCATACTCTTGAATTGCAGCTCCTACATCACCTAAAAATCCCCATGGTTTCACTGCTTGTAGTCCTTTTTCCAAACATTCCTTAGCAATTTCAACTAATCTTCTAGCCTCTTCTGTTACTTCTCCAATCATGAACATTCTTGATGCATCTGAATAATATCCATTAAGTATGGTTGTTGCATCTACATTTATAATATCACCACTTTTAAGTATCACATCTTTACTAGGTATTCCATGACATACCACACTATTTATTGAGGTACAGATACTTTTAGGAAATCCATCATAATTAAGGGTTGCTGGAATTCCTCCATTAGACACGGTGTAGTTATACGCCATATCGTCTATTTCTTGTGTTGTCATGCCCTCTTTAATATTGGCAGCAATTAAGTCTAAAAGTCCATTATTGATCTTGGCACTTTCTCTTATTCCTTCGATTTGTTCCTTTGTTTTAATAAGATCTCTTGTTGGTACTATATATCCTTTGTCTCTTAAATCAATTAATTTTTCATCAAAACTCAAATGACATTTTTTATATTTTAGTCCACTACCACACCAACAGAGCTCATTTCTATTCTTATTCATAATTCATTCTCCATTTATCTATTATTTGATTTTTCCGCCATGAAAGAAGCATTCATACACTTTATTGTTATTAAAATATATTTCCTCATAGCCTTGAAACCATTGAAATTCTCCATTAATAATGCAATGATATTTATACTGTCCTTTTTCGTACATAATTGGCCCTCGATAAGGATTTTCTTTTGACACTAAGCTTAATACTTCCTTTAAAAATTTTCCTGAAAAATTTTCATCTAAGACCCTTCCTGAATAATTCATAGACCATAGCGGAATATCCTCTTTCCATATAGCCTCTTCTCCCAAAAATTGTTTCCCGCCTAGATAGGTGTCAATGTATTTTAAATCGCCTTCTACATATTCCAAATCATGAGAATTAGGTCTTGAAGCTTTAACTTCTGAACCATTTCCTGCATAGGTAGATATTTTAGCCCTGCATAAAAAGTCTATTGCATCGTCATCGATATTATTACCTTTATTTGATTCTATGAGCAAATGACAGTTTTCCTCATAATCATTTACTAGTTTATCAATACTTACGTTAAAGAATTCACTCAATGCGATTAGTTTAGCAATATCAGGATATGACTGCCCAACCTCCCATTTTGCAACTGCTTGCCTTGAGATTCCCATAACTTCAGCTAATTTCTCTTGTGATAATCCCCTTAATTTTCTCAATGTTTGCAATTGTTCTTGAAAACTCATTCATCTCACCTCTAAGATTATTATACTACCATTATTAGTAAACCTCTACCAACCAAATATAGCAAAGTTGACAACTATAAGTAGCTTTTAAATATATTCAAAAACTTATTTTTCTATATTAAACAAAAATCCAGTAGTAGACAAATTGTCTTCTACTGGATTTTAACGTTAGTAATAAATTAAACTTATATAATAAATTCATTTTACTTTTTGGCTATGTTTAAGAGTATTGTTGAAATTAAGTGGTTATAAAGAAGGCATATATCATATACAACATATTAACACCTTCCATAGAAAATTAAAGAAGTGGATGAATAGGTTTAATGGCGTTGCAACTAAATATCTTGATAATTATTTACTTATCAAGAGTAATTTTATGAAAACTTATAAAAAATAGTGCTTATAACATATAAGCACATGTATATTATAAAAAAATCCAGCAAATAAACATGCTGGACTTTTTTAGTAGTTTAAGAAAATTACTAATTAATAATATATTATTTTAACTTTATACTTAATTCTTTTTATAAAAGCGAATAGACTTCAAATTCCTTATCAAAATGGTAACCCAATTTTTCCGACAAATTTACTGAATCCATATTTGCTGCCTCCCATTCAGGGTAAATCCCTCTCTCAAGACAAGTCAAAATTAAGCTAGCAGCACAGGCTGCAGCAAGTCCCATTCTTCTATGTTCTTCCAAGGTTCCTATCGTTATTCCAATGGTACTTTTGTATGTAATATACGAGGATGCAATGCAAACAAGTTGTCTATCCTTGTATATAACATACCCCAGACCATTTTTCTTGAAATCCTCATATGACCTAAAAAAACAGCATCCATCAGCAGCCCAACCTATACTTAGAACTTCCTTGTATATAACATCATCAATTTGCTTAATTTCATATACTGGATTAACTTTCTTAATCAATTGTTTTAAATTATTCTTATCAAAAACATTGGGCTCATGCTTTATTGCATACCTCTTGTAGCAGCGAACTTTATCGGATAGGTGTTCATTCAAATATTTAACCCACTGCAGTCCACATGGAATAATAATCTTATATCGAGCATTCTCCTCTAATGTTTGTTCAATTTCATCAAGGTGTTTTACCTCACCCAGAAGGTAGCAAAAATCTGCTGCAATAATAACAGCTTCTTCTGGATGTACTACATCGTCCACCCACGCATCACAGTAGGGATTGCCTTCAAGAAACCATAACAGCATAGTATCATCTTTCCTGCTGGAACAAAGTTTCTTTAAATAATGCCTGTTGGAATCATCAATTTTTACCATAACGCGCCTCTTCTCTATTAATTATTTTATGAATTAAATAGTATCTTTATTACTTCGTCATTTATTACAATTACGATGTAATTATTCATTTCATTATACCATAAATTTCATAATATTATAATTGTTTGTAAATATCTGCGTAACTAATTTTAAGCTGCTCTTTAAGTTCATTATCTTCTTCTATATTTTGGCATTTTCAATCATTTCCATACCTATAATACTATATTTAAATATGTATTGGTTTAAATGGCTTGAAATCTTTAATACCGAGAAAGATACTATAAAGAGCAAAAATTTATTGGTTCAATCCCATACCTCTCATACTGACACAAAATTAAAGGATTTTAGGATTAGAGAAGCAATCTATGTATAATGCGTGTAAAATATTTGAAATTATACCTATACATGTTATATAATAAAGTAAATAGAGAATTGTAGATTTTTGTGGCACAATGGTAAGAAATGTGAAGCGAAGAAAGTTTATATAATATACATGATGAGGAGGAGTTTTATGAAGAACCCATATGAAATATGCCCCACTTTTGAAACAGAAAGTTTTATTTTAAGACTCGTTTCAGAAGAAGATTCCGAAGGTCTACTTAAATGTTATTCTGATAGTAAGGCACAAAAAATTTTTAACTCTGATAGGTGTACAGGTGATTTTTGTATTTACACAATTGAGGATATGTTACAATGTACTAAAGCTTGGCTTTGTGCATATTCTCAACAAGAATTTATACGCTTTGCAATTATAGATAAATCACTATCTAAAGCTATTGGAACAGTAGAAATGTTTGGTTATGCTGGTAAATATAAAATTAAAACGGGAATACTCCGAGTTGATGTTTCTTCTGAATACGAAAATGCGAATTATTTAAACGAAATATTTAGTGTTTGTAACGAGAACTTTTTTGATTTGTTTGAGGTTGATATGATTGCAACTAAGGCAATACCTCAAGCTGTTGAAAGGCGGAATACATTATTAAAAATTGACTTCTGTGAAGGCAATGCATATGAAGGTGAGCACTATTTTTTGCGTTCAAAATAAACATAGTCTATAGTAAACTTAATACATAATATTCTTAAAATGTGCATTAAGGGAACTTTTAACAAGTTCCCTTAAAAAATTGCATATTAACAACACGGTGCTTTAACATCGCCTACTTTTTTAAAATACACTTTCCCATACTTTCAGGACTATTGCAGCCATTACAGGAAACGCACTTTACTCTACTTGTATCTCCGTTTTCCCAACGTTTAATAAAATCGCTTTCTGCAATAAATGGTCTTGAGAATGAGAAATACTCAATGGAAGTTTCATTTAATGTAGCTTCCATAGATGTATAATCTCTATTTCCTCCAACTACGATAACTGGAATATCAACTTCTTGGGCAATTTCCGCAGCATAATCCTTAAAGTATGCTTCTTGTTGTGGTTTAAAAGTATGGGAACTGCCGCTTATCTCCACTGCACTTATCCCAACTTCCTGCAATTTCTTACAAACATATTTACATTCTTCAAAAGTCATGCCCTGCTCTATAGCATCATTGCTATTTATTTTTATTAGAATTGGATAGTCTTCCCCTACCATTTCTCTTACTTCCTTACAAGTCTCTATAAGCATTCTAGCTCTATTTTCGATTGTTCCACCATACTCATCTGTTCTACGATTATAATATGGAGTTAAAAATTGACTCAAAAGAAAACCATGTGCTGCATGAAGCTGTACACCATCAAAACCTGCTTCTTTACCTCTTAATGCTGCTGATGCAAATGCCTTTTGTATATATTTAATATCTTCCTTTGACATTTCCTTAGGTACGATTTTTGATATAAGATTCGGTACTGCACTTGGACCTAAAATATCTCCTTCTTCTGATCCAATTAGCGAACCAAAGTATGCAATTTGAAGTATGATGTTGGTTTCCAAAGCATGGACTTTATCAGTAAAATTTTTTAGTTCTGGTATAAAAGAATCATCCTCTATGCTAAGCATATCAAAGAACGGAATCTTGTAGTCAGTTATCTTAGCATTGCCTGTTATTATTGTTCCAACACCACCTCTAGCTAACTCCTCATATGCTGCAAACATTTCCTCTGTTGGGTGTCCATCCTTAACAAAGCCATCACCAGTTGCAGATCTAATAAATCTATTTTTTAATTCTAACTTTCCTATACTTGTTTTATCAAATAATAATTTCATGCTATTCTAGCTCCTTTTCCATAATTTCTAAATAATTTAAGTGGATATCCTTATGTTCATATAGCTTTTAACGTTAATACAATTTCTCCAACACGTGTTGTCAAAGTAAATGCTGCATGTTATTATGATAATATCTATAAGAAACTGGTTCAACCAACAAAACTTAAGTTCTGTCGGTTAACCAAACAGAGTATAAAAAATGATGGAGAAAAGTTTTATTAAGAGGTATGACAGATGACACCTGAAACTAAAAAAATAGATCCAAGAGCTGCTAGAACTCGTATTTTGATACAGGATGCCTTTCTTTCCTTAACAGGAGAAAAAATTTTTGAAGCAATAACCGTAAAAGATATCGTAGAAAGAGCTAATATAAATAGATCTACTTTTTACGCTCATTTTGAGGATAAATATATTCTTCTAGATCAGTTACTTTCAGAAGCTTTCTCTTCTGGCATATCAAGTAAATTTCAATCTGATGTACAGTTAAATGAAGATACACTAAAGACTTTAATAGTGGCTATGTGCAATTATCATGAGAATATAAGTAATCACTGTAATATAGTTTATAAATCAATTTCTTCTTATATGGATAACAAAATTCAGCTTAAGCTTAAAGAACTTATTGCTCTTATGTTAACTAACACTACTAGCTTCGGTATCATCGAGAAAGAAAATTTAGATTTACTATCTATAATGATCAGTAGTTCAATATATGGTGCTACTAGCTACTGGTATAGCAATAGGAGACGTATTTCAGCCAAAGAACTTTCACACAATATATTACCTTATGTGATGCCTAGTATTGAGATGTTTTCTTCTAAAAAATAGTATTTTCTATAATAAGATATTATAAAACTCACTTTTTACTTGTGATTTAAGTTGTACATATTTAATGATATGATAGTCAAAAACCTCGACATTTCTGCCGAGGTTTTAATCATGAAAGCATTGTTAATGTTTTTTTTTGGTAAGATTAAGAGATAACCTTTTTAATTCATCATTTACCTAAAGAAACGCTTTCGAGAAAGCCAAGCCTTTCATTTATTTATAAAGATAAACATATAAACTAATGCCGTCCTTCTTAATTCTGTAGTTTTTAAAAGACGTTTCTTTTATAAATTCCTCAAAATCTTCTTTTGTATATGCACTTTGCTTCAAGAAAGTTTTAAAAGCAAGTTTTACAAAATACTTATCAAAACCTTTCATTCCTGACTTTCTAACCTCAGTTTCGATGTCTTCGGAGGTTGCCTTGTAATTCATATCTATTATTAGAGAAGTTCCACCTTGCTTTAGCACTCTATGCATTTCTGATAATGCTTTTACAGGATCTTTGAAATTTTTAAATGCTGCACTACATACAATAAAATCGAAAAAGTTATCCTCACAAGGTAGATTTGAAGCATTACCTTCTTTAAAATCTACTGAAACATTTGCTTGTTTTGCATTATTTTTCTCGATTTCTACAAAATCAGGGCTTATCTCTACGCCAGTCAAATTAAAGCCTTTCTTTGCAAGTTCAATTGATAAATAGCCTGGTCCTGGTGCCACTTCTAATATGTTTGCATTTTTATTAACATATGATGCAACTTCATCAGCATATTGTTTCATTTCAGCTATTCTGCTCTTACGAGAATTTTTGTCATACCATTTTGCTGTTAGCCCATAAATACCAACATCTTTGCTTCTTCTCATATTTTTCATCATAAATAAACTTCTCCTTAAAACACATTGATTTTTAAAAAATTAAAATCTATAATAATTAAGACTAACATCGTTAGTTATCTAACACCGTTAGTGTATCACCTAACAGTGTTAGTGTCAATATCTTTTTGGGAGTGATTTTATGGCTATAACAAAGGAAACAATTATAAATGCATCACTTAATATATTAAATCGAGATGGAATCGGCAATTTAACAATGCGTACTTTAGCTAAGGAGCTTAATATAAAAGCTGCATCCTTATATTGGCACATCAAAGATAAGCAAGCTTTATATGATTTGCTTTCAGAGCATATTAATCAAGAGATAATATTACCAGAAGCTTTAGACGATCCAAAGGAAACATTAATAGCTCTTTCTTTAGAAATTAGAAGAGTTCTATTAAAAACTAGAGATGCGGTAGATGTCCTATCACAGTCTTTTCCAAGTACACCAAGTAGAATAGAATCTATAAAATTTATTTTAAAAACTCTAAGTAAATACGGAGTTTCTAATAAAAACTGTCTAACCGCTGCTAATCTTGTGAATAACTATATTTTATCATTTGTAGCTGATGAAATTCGTGGTATGAATTTTTCTCCAGAAGAAGCTATGCTTTTTGGAACATTTTTTGGAGATCAATATGAATTTACTCTAGACTTCCAGCAGCAGTTTTTATATGGTTTAGAGGTAATACTAGCTGGATTGATTGTTGAATAGCTGTAATAAAACCCACGACAATACAAAGCTATATCGTCGTGGGTTTATATTATTGGGATGTTTCTCTATCTTAGCTAAAAAATCCATTATGATGCATTTTTTACATCAAGCTTTTAATTAAGTACACATTACCGATTTTTACTTTTCAATCTTACTGCACTATAACTTAAAACAAATATATTAACCAGCATTACGCAACCTAAAATCCTTAAATCTATATCTGGGAGTGGCGACACAAAGCGATTTACACTCATGATTAATATGGAAATTATCATTATAATCAAACTTATTATGAATACATATTTATTTTTCATTTACTATTTCCATCCCCATCAATCTTAATTTTTACAATAACTTGTTACTGTATATTAACATTATTATGCTGGATTATAGTAAAAGTTTCACAAATTAATGTTACTATTCTTTCACAATGACTTTCATATTATCTTTTAGATTTTCCTTATCAATTTCTATAAACATAACCCATTTCCATGTGCCATTATTTCCATTTTTACCATCTATTTGTGCCTCTGATGATTTTTTTAGGTTTACTGTTAAAGTTTTATTGCTTACGTTTATGCTTTCAACACTATATTGATTTACAAGGGAAGTAGGTGAAGGTATTTGCAAATATAAAACTGCTTTTTCTTTATCAGGTGACCCCATAGGAATTTTTCTTGGTGTAAAGTATTTATCCTTAAATTTTTGAAAATCCTCATCATTGATCATAAGAATAGCATCTTGTGGTATAGGCTTTGATTTTTCATCATTTTCATCAAAGCCTATTACTTGAGAATAAAATTCTGTAAATTGCAAACTTTTTTTGCTGAACAGCCAACAAGAAATTGAAATGAAATAACAATAAGACAGATTAATGCTAATATTGTTTTCATATTATTCCCCACTTTAATTAGTCCTTGATAAAGTAAAAATATTTAAGCTAATTCCAATATTTTATTAATCCCATTGTCCTGGAAATCTTAATTTTTGTAGCTTAGGGAACTTTTTATTATATTCTTCCACTTCTTCTTTTGGAAGATCTACAAAAACCTCTGATTCGTAGAATTTTCCTTTAATATCTTTCATGCCGTTTTTTGCAAGCTCAAATCCCATAAATGCATCAAAGTTCTTGCCATCAGCAGTTGTAATATCAAAGTTATCACAGGTTTTAAAGCCTATTCTAGGATAATAATCCGGTTCACCGAAAATCACGATTCCTTTGTACCCTTTATCTGCAGCTACTTTCATTGTTTCCCGAAGTAGCAGCTCACCAACTCCACAGCCCTGCCATTTAGGTTCTATACAAAGAGGTCCAAAGGTTATGATTTCATGTGTATTTTCCTCATCAATAACTCGTGCCTTTGAATACATTATACATCCTATTACTTCCCCATCCTTTACTGCTATTCTGCTTAGCTCTGGAAGATAATCTTTATCTTGTCGTAATTTATGCACTAGGTAGTGTTCGTCACATCCAAGATGATGTTTGTTCCAAAATGCATGCTGTGTCATTAGCTCTACATTGTGCCAATCATCCTTTGTCTCCATTCTAATTTCTACTTCTTCAGGATTTAAGCTCTTCTTTTCTTCTGGAAACCAACCAAACTCTAACCTAACTTCTTTTCTTTGTAGATCATTATTTCTGTAGCAGCATGTATCCATACCAATCAAAGCAAAGCCTTCATGCTGATAAAAATCTACAGCATTAACATTGCAAGATTGAGTTTCTAGTATAATAGCTCGTCTTCGTTCTCTTCTTGCTTGCTCTTTTGCCATTTCAATTAAGGCATGGCCTATTCCTTGCTTTTGATATTTTTCGGCTATCCAAAGTTCTGTAATTCTTAGACGATTAGACCATAATTCTTGATCAGTTTCAATCGCAGCAACTAATTCATCGTCAACTACCACTCCCCAAGCATAAGCATTTTCCCAGTGATCTTGATATAGCTTATCTGGAAAATCACATTCTTCTGGTGAATGGCTCACTGGCTCTTTAAAGTCTTTCTTTTCTATGTCAATAGCAAATCCTTTGTCTGTTTTATTTACAATAACATCATAATATTTCTCTGTTGTATACTTAATTGGAATTAAAGTTCCCTTCCATTTCTCTTTTTGTAAATGTATAATTTCATATTCCATATTCATTACCCTCTTCTTTTTGTTAGTTATTATCTTAACATGATATAGATGCGCTCATTTTTCATATCTTTCATTTAATCAAAATCCGCTATATTATTTTTTGCAAATCAAGAAATATTGAATCATAGGTCCTACTTTTTCTTTTTTTTCTATTTCAAAGTAATTCACTAATATATCTTCAAATTCTTGAGATGACATATCAAATTTATCAGTTCTACCTAGATATCCTTCTATAAGCATCGTGATTCGATGTTCAGGGCTTCCAATATCCGGAACATCAAGAACAAACTTCCCATAAGGTTTTAAGATTCTATGTGTTTCAATAATAGCTTTTTCAACAAAGTCTTTTTCAAAATATTCCAGAGAACCAATACATGCTCCTATGTGAAAAAAGTTTGTGTCATATGGTGTTTCATGCATACTGCCGCAATATAATGAACCAATAGACAATTTTTTCTTTTCAGCAAATTCATGTAGCAACTGAATGGTTTTGCTACTTATATCAACTCCATGATATGTTGATGGCCAATTATCGTATCCACGAAACATTAGGTTTAAGCAACATCCAAGATCAATAAAATTCATATCTATAGCTGGAGATAAATAATCTATAATCTCTCGCCTTCCACTATCTGAAAATGTTACATCCTTTCGCATTCTTTCGAACAAAGGATAATTTGGATCATTTGTAATATACTCTGGAAGTTCTTTATACAAATCAACGCCTCTTCGCCCTAAATCAATAGCTTTATCATAAGATTTTGCAACTAATTCCAACTGATCTGCCACTATATTAAGCCTCCTCACTATACTATATATAAAATTATTATTTATGGTTTTATATTTATCTACACACCCCTAGTTCTTTTACGGCCTTCTCCCAATACTTTTCAGATATATCAGGCCAAACACAAGCACCAGTTTCTTCTCTACATAACTCCATTGCTTTTGATAAAACTCTACTATGAGATATATTACTTCCTCGAAGTATATTTTCAGTTACCTTACTCCAGAAAGGCGCATGTTCGTAAAGCTTAGCTTCATGCATTTCTCTGATTACTCGTGAAGTGTCATACTCAAGACTTATAAATTCCTCTGACCATATTCCATCATTTCCATGCAATATCAAAAACTGTGTCTTTCCTTCACTAAAAAGAGGTACCCCTACAGCTCCAGGATTTAGGACACATTTATTGTTATGTACTATCTTCCTTTGTACATGGGAATGTCCACATAAAATGATGGATGTCTTTACACTATCAATTACTTCAAAAGTTCTAGCATCATCTGGTAACATTTTTTCATTTATCTTATATGGTGAGCCATGGCAGATAGTTATTTCTGGCATATCACTAAACTTTATTTCCTCTACTTGCTTGAGCTTAGCAAAAAAATCCAAATCTATGTCTATAAGAGATTTGTATGCATATAGCAATGAGCCACTGGCAGAATTTTTGTCTTTCCAGCCCTTTTCACCATCAGCATGATATTTAAGCCAATAATCTTCCTTATTTCCCTTTATAAAATAACATTTATACCGTTCATTAACATCATATATTATCTTCATTGTCCTTTCTGGGTAAGCTAATTCTCCAATATAATCACCCAGAAATATAAACGTATCAATATTTCTTGAAAATGCATATTCAAGGCAGCGCTCCAATGCAATGTGATTGCCATGAATATCAGATAAAACTGCTATGTCCATTTTTTCTCCAATTCTATCCTATTAATATAATTTTATTATATTAACTTATTATTCTTCTTACACTCGAGGGCATTGTTGAGACTTCAAGCACAATATCTCTTATACTTTAATAGGCTTGCTCAAAGAACTAGTTTAGTTTCTGCCGCTTAAAACACATCCCCTAAATATAATGGAGATATAACATTACCATGTTCATCAAAAACTCTTTTTAATGCCTCAGGATATACTGTTTTCTCCTTAAGCTCTTCGTACTTTAACCACTGAAATCCTATTTGGTCAGGGTCAATTTTAGTAGCTTTTGATAAATCAAGTTGTGTTTTTAATGCACAAAAGAACATGCATTCAATTCTATGTATTTCAGAATGTAAATCAGCAAACTTATGATTTTTCCCAATATACTCACTAACAAGTGCAACGTCCTTTACTTCTACTTCTGCTCCAAGTTCCTCCAGGCATTCTCTTTTTAACGCCTCTGCATATGTTTCCCCGGCTACTTGTCCACCTCCAGGCAAAACATAATATACAATTCCAGTTCTCTTTGAAAGATATTTAACAAATAATATTTTATTATCTTCAACTATTATGGCTTTGGCAGTATTTCTTAACTTTATCAAGGTTCACCCTTCTCTCTAAAACTTAAATTCAACTATATAAAATGAACAATAATCAATAAAACCAATATCTCTCTTATTATATTAATTATTAATTCTTTAGAAATCCCTTCTTCAAGAAATTTTATTACGTAGTTGTATATCACATCGCATATAAAGAAAAATCCTGCTATTACTATACAAAATATAAAAACAAATTTGTATTGCTCAGTAGATCCAACTGTAAAAATATATAATAGAGCTGTAATAGCAATTAATGCGAATGCCATGGACATCAAATGTATCTTTCTTACCTTATCTTTAAAATCTTCGCTTATTTTTATTCTCATCTATTCACCTTCCAAATCAATTTATCGAATATATCCTACCATGTTCATATCTGCTAGTTTTTTAAGCTTGAAGGATTGATAAAACTTATTATCTACTATGTCTTCTATATCTGTTACAACCATGAACATTCTTACCTTTGAGTATTTTTCCATTATTGTTTTAAAAAGATATGTACCAATTCCATTCTTTTGATACTCTGGTTCAACGATTAAATCTTGCACTATCAAAATATGTTCCCCATCACCAACACATCTAATAAAGCCAATAAGTTTACATTCGTCAAAGGCTCCCAGAATATATAATGAATTATCAAATGCTCTTATTAGTTTTTCATCATCTTTCAAATAAGCATTCCAAGATTCTTTTTTGTAAATATCTTTTATAGATTCAATCATGGATGAGTCAATTTCCTTATAGCCAATCATCAATTTAATTTCTCCCCTTCAAACTGAAACTTATAGCAGAAAATCCGTTTTATCGTCTTCAGTAATTTCTCTAATCACTTTACATGGAACACCTGCTGCTATTACATTTGCTGGAATGCTTTTTGTTACAACACTTCCTGAACCAATAATTGTGTTATCCCCGATAATAACCCCTTGATTTATATGAACACCTGCCCCAATCCATACATTATTTCCAATCTTAACTTTCTTCGCATAACAAGCTCCAGCAGCTCTTTCCTGTGCATTCATCGCATGATTTGAGGTATAGATTCCAACTCTCGGACCAAATAACACGTTATCTCCTATCTCAATACCACCACCGTCGAGCATTACGCAATCAAAGTTTTCATAAAAATTATCGCCAATAGAAATGTTATAGCCAAATTCACATCTAAAAGTAGGTTCAAAGTGTACTCCTTTTCCTACCTTGTTTAATAACTTTTCTAATATAGCCTCCCTTTCTTTTGATGATTTTCCAAAGCTATTGTTATACTCATTTGTAATAAAGACAGTTTTTTCTCTTGCTTCTATCAGTTCTCTTGTTAAATCATTATACATTGCTCCGCTTAGAATAAATTGTCTTTGCTCTTCTAGATTCAAGTCAATTCGCTCCTTCTCAAATTACTATTTATAGATAAACTACTTCATATTAGAATTTATTAAATATTTATCATATATACCTTTCAGGGATTCCATTCATCCCAAAGTAGGAAAATACTAATATTCCTAAATATACTTTTCAATTCTCTTAACCCAAATACTCATAATAAATTTTTGTGGAAGTACTTTAGATAGAAGATGCAGGTACTTTACACACAATGTACAAACTGACATATCCTTTCCTCTTTTTGCGTCTTTCATAGCTTTTATTGCAACCCTTTCTGCTGAAACAATACCATCAAACTTCACCTTAATGCCGTTTATTTCTTTCATCAATAACTCTGTATCAACCCAGCTCGGACACACCGCTGTTACTGTAATACCAGTCTTTTTCAATTCTATATTTAATGCTCTAGAGTAAGCTCTTTCAAACACCTTAGTTGACGCATATAAATTAAGATATGGTAATGGCTGAAAAGATGATGCAGAGGATATGTTAAGTATCCTACTTTCCTTTTTCATATATGGAATACATAAGTTACATAGAATAGCTAGTGCACTGCAATTTATCTTAATAGTATCTTCAATTTCTTTTATCGCAAAATCATCATAAGTTCCCATTTTTGCAACTCCAGCATTATTTATTAAAAATGCTATAACTGGTTTTTGTTGTTCTAACATTTTACCTATGGAAATTAACTCTTCTGTTTTAGATAAGTCCTTTGAAATAGTGACTACTTTATTTCCTAATTCACCCTTTAAAGCAGCAAGCTTTTCTTGATTTCTCGCTATTGCCCAGACTTCGTCTACTTTTTCTTGAATCAATAATTTGGTAAATTCTTTTCCGATACCACCACTTGCTCCTGTAACAATTGCAATTCTCTTTTCCATACCCTTCTCCCCACATAATTAGTTTTTAATATCATATGATACAATATTTAACGAATATAATTTTACAATCATTTATAAAGACCAATAAGCTACAATTTAACAAATTGGAATATATATTTCAATTATACATAGACGGATATTTAGACTCATAACCACTTAACCTTTACGACTATTTTTTATTTTCATAGCAAATTCTTCGGCTTTTTTTAAATCCGTATCATTTGGTCTTCCTTTATTTAATCCACCAAATATATACTTTGTAAAATGATAGTCCATAAAGCCCTTACAGCAAAAATGTCCAATTACCTCAAAGCCTTTTTCAACTAACATTTTATAAAGAGTTTTATGAAAATTTTCTACTGGAACAGTAGCTGTTGAAAAAATGAAGGCTTTTTTATCAACTTGTTTATTAATTTTATTAACTAAATTTAATATACTTTTATGATGTGCTCCATCGTATATGCCAGAGCCAAAACCAATCAAGTCATATTCATCTATATTTTCAATACTAAAATCTTTTGGCTCTATGACTTCTGCCACCAATATATTTCCAATTACATTTGCAATTTTAATGGTATTCTTGTGATGTATTGAAGTACAAACTATCAAAGCTTTACTACCTTCCATCTTACTCCTCCTTATCTTGCATTTTTGACCTCACACTACAAATTAAATAAACAATCCTTATCTCACATTTATTTACAAATATGCATTTATTTAATTATATACTACACCTATAGAATTATTCAAATATCTAGAAGAATTGTACAAACGAAAAAGCAGTATAACCACTACCTCAAATAGTATTTATACTGCTCATTTATATTTAAATATATCTCATTAATCCTAAAAATTCTTCAAATAAAATATAGCCAATTGCGTCCTATCTCTAAGGCTCAGCTTCTCTAGAATATTGGTTATATAATTTCTTACAGTTCCCTCACCTAGAAAAAGCTTTTCTGCTATTTCCTTATTGGACATTCCTTCAGCGATTAAAGCTAAGGTCTCAAATTCTCTTTCAGACAGTCCAAAGCTTGAAGGCTTGTTTTTCTTTTCTTCTTTAAGCATGCCTGTAATTGAGTTAATTATATCTTTTTCAAACACTGCATTTCCTTTGAACACAGTCCTAAGGCTATCAATAATACTATCTGAGGATTGATTTTTTAGTATGTAACCTTCAGCTCCATTTACCACAGCTTCTCTTATATATTCATCATCCTTAAAAGTAGTCAGCACTACTACTTTTATATCCTGAAAGCTTTCTTTTATAAGCTTTGTTCCAAGGACTCCATCCATAATAGGCATTCGTATGTCCATAAGTACGATATCTGGCTGCTCTACCTTACAAAGTTCAAAGGCTTCCATGCCGTTTTTTGCTGTCCCGATTACCTCCATGTCTGTTTCAAGATCTATAAGCAGCTTTAAGCTGTCTCTGATTAAACCGTCATCATCAACTATTATTACCTTCATTTAATTCTTCCCCCTTATCTTTTTCAAGTGGAATTACATAAAGTATTATAAAACCATTTTCTCCGCTGAAGGAAACTGTCCCTCCAAGGTTTTTGATCCTTTCTCTTATACCCATTAGCCCAAAGCCCTCTTTAAGGCTTGCACACCCTTCTCCATCATCTTTTATATACACTCTTACAGCCTTATCCATAACATCAATTTTAATATCTATAGCAGTTGCCTTTGAATATTTATAGGCATTTGTTAGCGCTTCTTTAATATCTGAACTTATAGTTTCAAGAACATTTGCTGGAAGGCTTTTAAAATCTCCTGAATGTTTAAAGTTTACTGTGCAATAAATAAAATTATTAATAATGCTTTCTATATACTCCAGTCCCATTGGACTGCTTGGCTTAATGTTATGAACTGTATTTCTCATAACATCTAAGGAATCAGATAATCTTCTGATGGAGTCCTCAAGAAGGCTATCAGACTTTTCCTCATCCCTAGTCTTCAGTTTTTGCACTACCTGTAGTTGAAGCAAAATCCCTGCAAGACTATGTCCTACGGTATCATGAATCTCCCTTGCGATCCTATTTCTCTCTCTAATTTCTGCGATATAAGCCGCCTCTTTAGCTGAGTTTAAAAGCTTTTGCTTTGCAGCTTCAAGCTCATACCTATATCTTCTTTCATTATCATAAGTTTCTTTAAAAGAACTTATATTATTACTAAACTTTAAGGTGAGATATCCAACTATGAAAGCCATAAAGATTAGAACTAATATCTCTATACTACTATTGAGCCCTGAAAAGTAAATAGCGAGCAATGCTGTTGGCAAAGCAAAGTACCTAAAGTCTTTACTTCCTGCATCATATGCAATGAGGGAATATAAAAAGGTAAAATTATAACTGTATGTACATCCAACTGTTATAACTATAGCTTCTATTATAAGAATCTGCCAAGTAACCTTGTATTTATGCTTAAATATATTAACAGCAGCTATTAAAAGAAGCACTGAAACTTCAAGAGCTGATGCATTTCTTTGAATTATAAACTTGCCTATGACTGCTGCAAAAATTAATATCCTAATTAAGTACTCCATATTCCTCACCTTTTTAAGATCTTCTTTATTCATATTGGTGCATAACTTTATCTTAGGCTATGATATTGTATAGTGTTGATAATTTTATATATACTTTACGAAAATTGTATATTTAATTATTTTTCTTAATATAGAATCATAACCCCAAATTCAATTTTTCCAAACTCCGATATACTTTCAAAAGAATATACCTTTTTGAAACCTACTCGTTGATATACTTTTATTGCACGTTGATTAAAATTTGCTACTGTCAAACGAAATTTTTTTGCTGATAGTTTATTTCGTGCAAAATTTAACCCACTATTAAAAAACTTTTCCCCTAACCCTTGACCACACAAGTTCGGTTTTATTCCCAAACCAATATCTGTAATATCTTTCAAATCATAAGCACCAAACTGATTTCCTGCTGGTACTTGAGCAGCTTCACCAAAGCAATAATACCCTACAAGATTATTTTCTATGTCTAAAGCTGAATAATAATAACCATTAAGAAGTTCCTTTATACAATTCTCACTTTCATCCATACTATAAATTGAATAAGGTTCTTTATAAATCCATTTTGAAATTTGTTTTGCTTCCTCATAATTCATTTGTTTTATATTTAGTTTCATAATAAATCTCCCATTATTTAAAATAAAGTAATATAAAATTATTCAATAGCCATCTCGTATCTATATTCATCTAGTTTTTTACCAATAGTTATTTCCTTGACTGTTCCATCATGTCTAAAGCCAATTTTTTCATAGAATTTTCTTGCCCTTATATTTTCTTCAAGAACCCATAAGGTAACTCGCTTATAATTTCTTTTCTTTAATTCATTTAGACCCCATTTAATTAATTCAGAACCTATTCCAATACTCCAATGTTCTGGTAGTAAATATATACCCCATATTTCACCACAAGCATCATCTTTATCTGTATCTCTGCATCTTCCAATACATATAAATCCAGCTGCTACATCATCCTTAAGTATAATAGCGTCTTCTTCCTGCCTATTTGTCAGTGCCTTTTCAAAGTATTTTTCTCTCTTTTCAGCAGTAATATTTTCTAATACTTCATCTGGTACTATACCTTTATATGCAATCTTCCATGATCTTGAATGTATTTCTCCTAATATTTTAGCATCATTTATTTCAGCATAACGAATTCTAATCATAATAGCCCCCCATTTATTCAACATATCCTATGATTATTTAATTATGTAATTATTTTACTTATTTATATCGAATTTGTCTAATAAAAAAAGCATAAAATCACCTTATGTTTTAGTTTATTGTAAATGAAACAAAAGCTAAAAACACGTAGGTCAAATTATGCTTGAATTTATTTTATTCCAATACCAACTATTATCAATGATATACTTCAGTTTAATCTACAATGCTTAGCTGTAATAATTTACTATAAGTCAACCCCTGCATCGGTCATTGGAATATAGCTTCATTAAACATTTTCTGAGTATACCTTTCCCCAGGAAGAAATCATGAAAAATACTATTGTGAACAACAGAAGCACTCCAAGTTCCATAGTTACAGACGTTATTGATGAGGAAGTAAGTAGTTTATTTATACCATCTGTAAGCCAATATGCTGGCGTAAACTTTCCTATTGTTAGTAGCACATCAGGCATATATTCCTTTGGCCAGAAAAGACCACCCAACATGCCTATTAAAGTTGTTGCAACCATTCCTAAAGCTGCAGCTTGTTTAACATTTCTTGAAATGCTTCCTATAGCAAGGGACAATGCAACACAGGTAGCAGCATAAAGTGCAAAAATAAGAAACATATTTATTTCTGTTGCTCCAAGCTGAACCTTATATACCCTTGTCATGAACTGAAAAGCTACACTTATTTGCACAAGTAATACAAATAGGAAGCTTAAAATATTTTGCAGCATATAGCTTAAGTTTTTTAGAGGCGAAGCAAACATTCGAATATAGGTATTATTTTTCTTGTCTTCAAGAATAAGATTAGTTGAGAAGGTTGCAAGTAAAAGCATGGTATAACCTAACAGTCCTAATGCAATCCTTTCTTTTTGACCATCTCCACCCTGAGCCCCAAAGATAATTGTTTCAGTTTTAAAATTACCTTTCTCATATTCCTTCATTGAAGAGTAAAATAGTTCTTTGTTTCCTTTTGTATTATTAGAAATATTCTTAGCTGCACTAATATAATTTTCTATATATAGCTTAACTGCAGAAGCTACATTTACCTCATCAGCTCTGTAGGTTTTAAGCTTCACATCCTTACCACTTAACATATCTTCCGTAAAACCTTTATCTATCACAATTCCATAGGCTAAGGATTTATTCATAATAGCTGTTTTCATAATATCTTCAGACATAATGTCTACATCACTTTTTCCCTGAAGCCCTTTTATAAAGCTCTGAGTAAACTCTGTATTGTCCTTATCTACAACTCCTACATCTACGGTGACTCCCTTTGTACCTAAGCTAAAAGCAACAATTATAAAAATTATTGGCGCCCCAAATATTATTACTCTATTTAATCTTCTCTTAAATATCCTTTTTAAATTTGTAAGAAAGATTGTCATCTTACACTCCTCCTTTCAACTGTGATAAAACATAGGAAAAACAGCGCTGAAAATGCCCAAAGCATTGCTATATACCCAAAAGTATTAAAGAAGTGAATATTTACACTGTAGTGATTTGAATATATCACATTGAACAAAGCAGCTTGAGGATAGAAGTTTGGTGAAAGATGCATAAACACTGATTCACCTAAATCCCTAGTCAAAAGCACCGCATAGCCACCTGCACCGAAAGTAAAAACATTATTTAAAATGTTTAATATTCCTGAGGCCTTACTTCCGTTGCCCACAACCATAGCGACAAACATTCCAAATACAGTAGAAAATACTGCTGCACTTATAATAATAATTGCAATCATACCAAAGTTATTTCCCCAGTTTACTTTATAAACAAGTTTACTAAATACTATGATAATCACAGCTTTGATAAATATATCAAACACACAGCCTAGTATCTTTCCTGCTAACCTTTCATAAGGCTTTATAGGAGTTGCCTTAATTCTCACCGCCACATCATAAAAATAATCCTCCGAAATCACCTCACCAGCAAAGCCTGAAGAACTCATTATTGCTAACACAAGCATAGCTACTGCATAATAATCTATGCCTCTTGGAGAATTTCCTTCAGTAGAAAGTATATTTTCATCCACTGCATTGTACCTAGTATAACTAAGGCTATTACTTGAATTAATCTTAGACACAGCCATTATTGTATTCCCTGCAGAGTTGTAGGCATCTATTATATTTTCAATCATTGTATTTTTAAAATCAGCATATTTTGTATTATAAATTTTAATATTTGTTTCTTCTCCAGACTTTATTTTTTCTGAATAATCCTGTGGTACATATATTAGAGAAAGTGCCTTTTTATCATTAACTAATTTTTCTCCTTCAGCTATTGAAGCTACCACCTTAACATTTAGTAATTCTTTAATCTCATCATTTTCAAGGAATCCTTCAAACTCTTTTCCAAAAGCTCCACTATCAAGATTGAGGTAACAAATATCAAGCTTATCTAATTTTGTACTCTGAAAACGGCTATCAAGAGCAGTTCCAAGTACAATAATCATAAGAATCGGCATCAATATAGAACTGAGTAAAGCTTTCTTGTCCCTTAAATTTCGCTCAATTGTATTTAGTGCTATATAGAATATATTCATGATTCCCCCCTAATCCCTTAACTTTCTTCCAGTAAGAGTTAAGAATACCCCTTCAAGGCTTGGCTTATCAACATCTATTCCTACTATTTCACTACTTGAATTGTTAATGGAATCTATTATCCTGCTCAAGTTTTTGCTGCCTTTTTGAGATATCACCGTAAGTTTTCTATCCTCAAGTACGCAGTCCATAACACCTGATATTCTTTTAATCTGCTCGATCATAGTATAATTGACATTTGAAAGAGTAACAGTTACTTTTTCATCTACATCTATTAGTGACTTTAACTCATCCTTGGTTCCTTTTGCTATGACCTTTCCACGATCCATTATAGTTATATCAGAACACAGCTCCTCTATCTCCTCCATGTAGTGAGAGGTGTAGATAACTGTTGATCCGCTTTTATTAAGCTGCCTTACTGAATCTAATATGTGATTTCTTGATTGTGGATCTATTCCTACAGTAGGTTCATCCATTATTATAAGCTTTGGCTTATGAACAATGGCACAGGCTATATTGAGCCTTCTTTGCATACCACCAGAGTATTTATCTGGATAATCCTTTTTTCTATCTAAAAGTCCTGTGAATTCTAAAGCTTCTTCAACTCTTGATTTTAATATACTACCTCTAAGTCCATAAAGCTTGCCAAAAAACTCTACATTTTCATAAGCTTTAAGATCATTAAAAATAGCAATATTCTGAGGAACTATACCAATATTCCTCTTAATCTCCATCTCATCCTTATCTAAACTTTTCCCAAAGATCTTTACCTCTCCACTATCTATTTTGCTTAGTCCCAAAATAGTATTGATAGTTGTAGTTTTACCTGCGCCATTTGGTCCAAGAAGTCCAAATATCTCTCCTTCTTTTATTGATAAACTTAAATTATCTACTGCAATAAAATCCTTATATCTTTTAACAAGATTATTAATCTCAACAATCATCTTTTTATACCCCCAACATCTTTTTCTAATCTTATAATACGCTAATAGAGGTAATGAAAATAGTGAGTTAAATTACTTTCCAATATGACAAATGTCATTTTGATGCAGAAAAAAAAGACACCTAAGTGTCTTTTTAGCTTTTAAAGCTTCCTTCCTTCTCCATAACCATGAAATAGAAGTCAGTACCAAATTCTTCATTAAATTTTAGTTCTAGTTCTCTTAAACGGCTAACTTGTTCGCCTTGCATATTTGCATATTCCATAGGCTTAAGCTTTTCTAAATATTGTTGCTCCATAAAAAAAACCTCCCTTGAAATTTAATATGGAGAAATTATAGTTCTATGTGGCTTTGTTTTCAAGGGGGACGATCTCAAATTTGAATGCAAAACTGATGTTAATTTTAGCCATTTAGTTATTTGATTTCCATCATTAACTCTTTTAATAAAGGTTCTGTAAAAGAATAGCTTTTAAATTCAATATTATTAATTATAGCCAACATTGATAATTAACTTAAGACACAATTGTAATTGAACTATATACTAATCTAAAAAAGGCCTTATATTATGTATTAAATAAATGTTGGTACTTATATGTAAAAGGACAAGCTATAAAATATCAACATTTATTTAATACATAAGCTTTTAGGGTAAAAATATTTCCCCACAGGTTACAACCCGTGAAATATCAATATTTGAGTAATTATATTTAAGATTACTTATACTGATTAGATTATATTGAATTTAAGAATTGAAATAATACAACTATATCTTAGAATCTATATTCGCCTAAAGTTGTATAGTTACTTATATAATTACAAACAGTTAATTCAGAATGTGAAAAAAAGACGACGTAGATTATAATTGCAAAACGTTCTTTGAAAACTGAATAATGCGATATTTATAATATGTAAAACATTGTGAATTGTTAGATTTATATTTAAAAGAGGCAATATATAATATCCTAAAAATAATAGGTAGTCAATATATACTTTGAAAATCCATAAAATTTCTACGATATTAATTTTAATATATTCTGATAGACATTAAATAAGTTATTGTAATTTGAATTTGCATATAGCTCTAGTTATAATCATTTTTATAGCATGTACAGTATTTTATAGGAGGTTTTGTATGAGTGAATTTTTGAAATTAGAGAATTTTATTGGACATTCAGATGTAAGTTATGAAGAAGTTATAGTTCAATTTTTACAGGATAATGGAATAACGATTGATGATTTTGAGTACGTAGGGAGATGTGATTCTGAGTGTATGGAATGTAATACAGAAAGATTTAGTGTCTGGCGTAGGGATATAGGAGTCATAGAAGAAAACATTTTTACTTTCGATTTAGATGCCGCTGATGAAACATTAGATTTCGCTGTATACTTGTGTAATAAATGCAAGAAATGGACTATTTATATTGAATAACACATTATTCTCAAATTATAAATCTATAAAATAAATAACGTATTGTAAAATCGCATTATTCAAGAGATTGAATTTGCGATTTTTTTAATGCGTAATTCTAAAAGGTAGGGAATTTGTAATAAACGATTTAGAAAAATTAGAATTATTGAATAGCATTGAAATTGCATGCATATCAACAGGTCAAGGAGATATTGAAAATAATGCGACATAACTGATGAAACTAAAAATACGAATAATGTTCTTTGAGAATTGAATAATGCAGTGTAGATAATAATATTTAAACCTTCAAGTAGCTATATTGTGCATGGAATAATTTGGTTATAAATGGTATAATTACAAGTAATTAAGTCGAGATAGTATAATATTGTGCAGTCAACTTAGAATAGCAATAATAAAGTGTAACTACTCCTGAGGTATTAAATTCATTTTTGTGAAAAAAATTTATTTATAGGCTAAAATGGGAAACAGAGAACTAGCAAAAGAAGTAAATGCAAAATACAATAAATATAGTTGAGTTGTATGAAACTAGAAATATTGGAGCTACTTCTATTTATTTGCTATGAAAGTGTTGGACAAACAGTAATTATGACGGTTTAGAGTATGACTTTGTGTGTTATAAAATATAAGGAATAATAGCAATGGAGGATTATATGTTAAATATTAAAAAAAAGTCTGTTAAAAAAATTTTATTTATTCTATTTGGTGTTTTTTGCTTGTCATGCGTTTTTATAATTAGCACTTTGTCAGAGATAGGCAAAGTTAAACTTCAAGACGTTGTTAAATTACATTTAGGCAACAAAGAAATTTCAATGAATTATATAAGTGTAAATATTATAAATTTATCAGCAGTTTTATTAGTTTTTTTCTTAATCATAAGTATTATCCTTTTCATTGTTTCTATTTTTACAAGAAAACAAAAGCTTAAATCTGTTTCTATTCCATTAATGTATATATTTGCAGGAGCATATATAATTTTATGTTTATTTGTATTCATAATCCAAGATGATTTGAGGAATAGGGACCATTTAGGATTTGAGCCAATTAAAATAAATAAAGAACTTTCTGATTCATATATTAAGAATAATGTTGAGGAAATTAATCTTTTAACACCTGATAATGTAAGATTAAATGGTTGGTTAGTAAAAAGTACAAAAAAACAAAAGTCTCCTTTGATAATTTATTTCACTGGGGCAACTGGTGGTGAAGTTTTAGATATAATCGATCATGCTAAAAAGTTAAATAGTTGGTCTTTTGCTATTGTAAGTTATAGGGGATACGGATTTAGTGAAGGCTTTCCTACACAAGAAGCTGTACTAAGTGATGCATTGTTTATATATGATACTTTTTCAAAAAGAAATGATATTGATAAGGATAGAATAGTTGCAATGGGACATAGCTTAGGAACAGGAGTTGCAGTTTATTTGTCCGAAAACCGTAAAATAGCAGCTACAATACTTTCATCTCCTATTTTAAGGAACTCTATTGGTTCACCTATTCAATTACAATTAGTACCTATGAGTTTCATAATGAGAAGAGAACCAATTGATACAATATTTAGAGCACCATTTATAGATAACCCTTTGTTATGTTTAATTGGCGAAAAAGATACTAACACATTGCCAAAAAACTCTTTAAAACTTGTTGAAAAATGGAAAGGGAAAAGTAGTGTTAAAATTTATAAAGGGGAAGGTCATAAGTTTATTTATAACAATGAAAATAGTTGGTCAGATATTAGCGAGTTTTTAAAAACTATAGAGTAAATTTATTTATGTTATGTTCTATATTCAGAAGTAAAGGAGAGTATATTGAGTAAGGGAAGGAACTTTGTAGGGAGAAAAATCAAAAGATTGAATGGATACAGGAACCGATAAAAGAATAAGGCAAATATGGCCCTTCCACTAACAATGCACTCAAGTTCGCTTTGGCTTGAAAAGTAGCAAAAGCACATTCCTTCACCAAGTCAAGTCTGGCTAGGCTCAGTAACGTCTCGAGTACAAAACGTTACGTAGCATTCTTAAAAAAATGCGGCTTAACTTGTGAAATTTACAATACGAACAATGATCTTTGTAAACTGAATAATGCAGTGTAGAGAATAATATTAAGACCTTCAAGTAATTATATAGTACATGGAATAACTTGGATATAAGTGTTATAATTACAAGTAATTAAGTCCACATTGTAGATTAATGTGTCATCAGTCAGTAACAAGTAAATAAAGTAAGGGATTGATTATATGAATAATGAAATTGAGAAAGTAAAAAAAATACTTGTAGATTTTAAGCAGGAACATTTGCTTCAATTTATTGATGAGTTATCATTAGCAAACCGAAAAAAACTTGTTAATCAGATATCCTCAATCAATTTCACTCTGGTTAATGAGTTGTTTCGCAACTCAACTGTGTCTATTACAAGCAAGCCTTTTGTTGAAAGAAATATTACCCCAATAAACTGTGATATCATAGAAGAATTTAGCGAATCAAAACTTATGGAATATAGAAAAAAAGGGATAAACGCTATCTGTGAAGGTAGAATAGCCTCTGTTACAATGGCCGGGGGACAAGGAACAAGGTTAGGATATAACGGACCTAAAGGCACATTCCAGATTGGCCCACCTATCAAAAAAACACTATTTCAGTTACAAGTAGAAAAATTAAAAAATATACATCAGGAATGTGGAAAGTGGGTTCCGTGGTATATAATGACAAGTAATGAGAACCACAACGATACAATAAAGTATTTTAGTGACAATAAGTATTTCGGTTATTCGGAAAAGGATATTCTTTTCTTTATGCAAGGTATGTTACCAATGGTTGACTTCAATGGGAAAGTACTATTAAAAGAAAAAGATGAAATTTACTTTGGACCAGATGGAAATGGAGGCATTTTTCTTTCACTTAAAAAGTATGGACTGTTGCAAGATATGAATTTGCGTGGTGTAGAATGGGTATTTATAAATGGGATAGATAACGCCTTAGTAAAGGTGGCAGACCCCGTTTTTATTGGATATACAACAATGTTAGGCAAGAGTTCTGCTAGTAAATCTGTCGCTAAAAAGAGCCCAGATGAAGCAGTAGGCGTTTTTTGTTTAGAAAATGGGAAGCCTTCAATTATCGAATATACAGAAATTCCTGAAACACTTACAAAAGAAGTAAATGATGATGGACAATTGCTATTTGGAGACGCAAATATTATCGCCCATCTCTTCAGATTGGATGATATTGTTAATATAGCAGAGATGGGCTTACCGTATCATTCGGCAATAAAAAAAGCTTCTTACATAGATAAAAACGGTAAAAAAATTGTTTCTCAAGAACCAAATGCGTATAAATTTGAGAGCTTTATTTTCGATGCGTTCAAGTATCTTAACAATATGGGTATACTTAGAGTTCAACGGGAGAGAGAATTTGCACCAATAAAGAACAGTATAGGAAAAGATAGCCCAGAAGCTGCACTGGAGCAGCTAATGTTATATCCTCTTTGAGTGATTATAATCTTTATGAATAGTACATATCATTCTTATTTAACGTCACGTAAATCAAAAATGAATAATTAATTAAAACACTGCATTATTCATAATTGAGTTTTGCAGTGTTTTTACGTCGTAATACAAGAAAATTACGAATTAGCTTTAGATTTTGCATACCAAGTTATTGGTATAAAATACCCTATTATTGGTGAAATTCCATAGCCCATTAATGGCACTGGAAAGTTACCAAAAAGTGTAGAAATTAAAATTATTATAAAATATAGTCCTACACAAATAGAAGGTATTTTAAAGTTTTTTGGTGGAAATAATATAAACGGTACAGGCAATATTATAAGAGAAATCACTCCCAATATAAGCCACATTAATCCCATATTTGCTAATAAACTCACTATTCTTTCCACATAGGCTACTGGTGGTAGGCTATCTAAATGCACCCACGAAAGGATAATTAATAAAGATAGTATTCCAAACATAAGTGAACGAAGAATCTTTTTATTAATCTTACTATATAGCATAATCATCATTGGAATAGCAAAACCAGTTAATTGAGAAGCATCGGGTTGAATTGCAAGTAAAATAGCTATAACAATTGTTGTAATTATAGCAATCCATAATGCTTTCATTTGCAATAGTTCCCATAATAATACTATTATCACCGGTAGCACTATCATCGAAACATTAAACCTAATACTTCCAATAGATATCCACCTGTGAACCCAATTCATGCTTGGACTAATGAATGTCAATATTATGAATGATAGTAATATCGCTGTTGAAATAATGTAAAATCGGCTTGTTCTCATATTTGATTTACTGGAGATTACAAAATATGAAATCAATCCAGCTATTACTAAACAAGCAATATTTTGTGCCCAGATCAAAGTTGGAACTTTATTGTGGTACATCGCTATCGCACCAATAAATATTGGAGGTATTGTGATTATTAATGGGATAAAATTTATTAGCCTTGGTTTCATCAGTTTTTTTACTCCTATACATCATATTTAAACCTTTTACTTCATCATAGTTTTTTAACAGAGCCAATTTTAATATTATACAACAAACTAATCTATAAGGATCAACTACTTTATCATTTTCCCAATTTTCTTATCTTGTCTCCACTGAGGAGCAGCTCCATCATCCCCCCAATATTCATCTAAACTCACTATCTTTTCTCCGCAAAACCTAATAAATGATGTAGCATGAACCGAGACACTTTTATCAGTAAGCCACACTCTTGTAACTGAAATAGCCAAATCATCAATTATTTCAAGTCTCTCAACCGCTCCACACCACTGGCCAGGGTATTCACAATTTGCCATTATATATTCTTCAACAGTAAAACTTTCATTGGTATTATGCCAATTTATTATTGCATCAGACTGAAAATAGGTTTGAATCTTTATAGGATTTTGCTCAACCACATCTTCCCAAAAACTCAATACTCTTTTCTTAATATCCATATGTATTTCCCCCCTTTTGATTACATTCAACTTGTATTAACTTTTTTATAAAACTAAATGTGCTAACCCTTCACTCTCTATATTCATCTGTTAATATCAACTTTCAATATACCACTTTTGAAAATCCTCATTTTTTACATATTGCTATAAGTGGTATCTTCATTTCCTTTTCAGTCATCCCAGCATGATTGGAAATAAATTGCTTTGATTTTTCAGAATAAACAATACCTTTGTCACTAATTGCTACTGCTAAATAATCTCCTATGAATTCTTCAAACTTAGGATGCATTTTTCCAACACCAAATATATTCTTTTCGATAACCTCTTCTTTTGAATACAATAAGAAATCGTCGCCAAAATTATTATGAAATTCAATAGGAAAATCATTTAAATATTCATCTTTTATATAGAAAGCTATAGCTCTTGTTTCCATAGAAGTTGGACGTTTTAACATATTAATTAACTTAGGATAATCACTCAAAATATAGTGCTTCAAATTACAATGTCCATGGTCCGCAGTAATTATAACCAATGTATCGGATAATCTTTCGCACATATCTTTTATTTTCTCTTCGAGTTCTTTTATATTCTCAGTAACAATACTATTATAGCAACCAACCTCATGCATTAAGCTATCAGGATTTTCCCAATACCCATATATGTATTTTCTCTCGGAGGTAGCACACAAACATTCTACTTCACGGGTCAATTCATCAAAAGTTTTTATTTTATTACTTCCGAACTTTGACACACTATATGCGTTAGCCATACCAGCTTCTTTTATTTTTGCATAAATACTTTTATAAGGTATGATTTCACTGGCAACATGATAATTCGCCGCATGAATTTCTGTGTCCTTTTCCGTATTAATAAATGCGTTCACAATTTTATTTATTTCACTAAAATACAAACTCCATCCTAACCACCCATGTTCCAAAGGGGTTAACCCACTTTCAATAGAGGTGGTTGCTGATGTAGTAGTTGGAGGAAACACAGATGAATATTCCTTAATCAAATTCTTTCTGAAGAAACTATTTTCCGATAAATGATATTGTAATGCATCAACCCCTAATCCATCCAATAGCAAGATAACTACATTTTTATATTTATATTTTAAAAGCTCATCCACTTCTTTTAGTGTACTATGTTCACTCTCAGCACCAAAATATTCTAAGACAGAGCAAGCAAGATTCACGATGTTATTATTATAATTAATAAACATATTTTCCCCCTAATGATTGTTTTTTTCTAACAAAGCCACAAATAGATGACTCTTCTCTCCAGGAATTCTATATACCCCTAGTGCATTTAAATAACTTAAAGACATTGCCACCGCTTCATATGCCATAGTCTCATCACACTTATCAAATCCAATTTGTTCAAATATGTCATTGCCTGTTAAATCTTTTAAACCTTTTAATACCTCAGCGTCATTTCTTATATCATCTGTAAAACTTTCATTAGACCATCCCCACAACCATGTATTCACCTTATGAGCCCATGTTCCTATACATATTATTTTAAATTCCAACATAACTATTTCGTTATTTTTAAACTGAAGAGTTTTAGTTATCTGATCAAACCAGTAACTGCCATATGATCCTATGTCATACTCATCAAATAATCTAGCTTGTTTTTCTTGCAATTCCTCATAACAATTATCTATAAATTCTTCAAATTGCTCATCTGTCATAATAACACCATCTTTCACTATCATAACTATTGTAAATAAACCATTAAATCATAAATATATAACAGTCATATATTGTTTAAACATATTTTAAGCATCATTAAGTAATATTGAGTAAATATTATAGGTTTCATCATCAAAACATACAAATATAACTTCGTTAATTATCTCCTGTCTCTGTAAAAACTTTGTCGCTTCATCAATCGCTATTTTTGCTGCTAATTCTTTAGGGAATCTATAAATCCCAGTACTTATGCAAGGAAATGCAATGGATTTTGCACCATGTTCGTAAGCTAAGGTTAAACTATTTCTATAGCAATTCGATAACAATTCTTCTTCATGATTTTTACCACCATTCCAAACTGGACCAACTGTATGAATTACGTAGTTAGCTTTAAGCTTTCCTCCAGTAGTAATTACTGCTTCACCAGTTTTGCATCCACCTTGTTTATTCCTAATCTTTATACACTCATCAAGGATTTCACTTCCACCAGCCTTATGTATTGCTCCATCTACTCCACCGCCACCAAGTAAGCTCTTATTAGCTGCATTTACTATTATATCTACTGCTAGCTTAGTTATATCCCCTTTAATTATGTTAAGCTTATTTTTATTCATTTTAATAAACTCCAATCAATTTCTCTTTTATAACCATTACTTCACTATCCTCTAACCCAATTTTCGAAAAATACTCCTCTACTGAATTATATTTTTCAAAAAACATGTCCAAAAACTTTTCCATGTACTCCATTTTAGGCGTAATAATATTTATATCTACATTCTTATTGCTTCTACTATATTGTTGTAACATAGAGTTTAGGTATACTTGTGAGATCTGATAATCAACTAAAATGTCTGTTATAGAAACTCCTGCTAATAACAACAATAAAGCTGAAATTACTCCTGTTCTATCTTTGCCAGCAGTGCAATGATAAAGAACCCCACCTTTAGCTTTTGAAAATAGTCTCATGGTGTTTAATATAGTGTTTTGCTCATCCACCATTTCAAAGTACGAAATAGGAACTTCTTCTACACTTGCAGGTAAATATCCGTCCCCATGGATTTTTGAATGATAGTACTGAAAATTATTATGATCTTTAAAAGCACATGGTTTACTTTGAGCCTCATCATCACTTCTTAGATCAACAATTGTTGCTATATTATTTAATAAAAGCAGCTGTATATCTGCATCCGACAACTTATAGGGCACATCACTACGAATAAAAGTCTTGTACGTGGTTGCTCTTCTGCAGTCTATTGGATATCCACCTAAATCACGGGTATTAAGAGTACTGCTTAATAAAAATCTGCGCATATTTTCACTTCCTTTTACTAGTCTTTTTCAAATAACCTATCGTCTCTCTATAAAGCATCCCATGGCTCTATCCATTCAACATTTCTATTCAAAGTAATTCTCACCTCTCACTCTTATATTAAACTCTTGTTATAAGATAACATCACACCTATAGTTATTAATATAATTACCTCCCCCAGCTTTCGGGCCATGCATCTCCTTCAAATCTATTCCAACATATAATAAGCTTCTCAAATTTTAATACAAACAGTATACCATCACCATCATCATTCAATCCTATAAATTTATATTGAAGCATATTTTCCATTGAGGTATCTATTCTTACTCGAATAATTTCCATATTCTTGGCAAGTTTATTAAATTCCTCCTCTGAGATATTCATTTCCTTCTCTTCATCAACATTCGAAACCTCAGATAAAAAATATTTTAGTAAAGTGCACTTTTCAAAAATTATTGCAGCTTTGCCTGTACGCTTAGATCTATTAAAGTAGTTTAATGGATGAGAAAAAAGAACATTAATACTATCGAACGTTAATTTCACTTTATCGTTTAGTACTATGCCTTCATCTATTACACAATCATGAAGTGCAATATGTTCAAAAGCATTTAACGAGATATATTTATAAAACAAAAATAATCCTCCTAAAACAACATAACTTTATAGCCATCTAACTATCTATTTCCTGCAGAGAACTCTTCTCCAGGATTTATATCTATAACTACTCTTTTTGGTTCAAGCAAAGAAATTTCGTGTCGACAACTCCATTTATCGTTAACTGTAAGTCCTTGAATAGTCTCACCATCATTTATAACATCACCATTTTTGAAAATATAGTCACCATATGTATATAGTATATTAGCGATTCTATTTACATCAATATTTTTAAAATGACACTGTAAATCAGGTAGCCCCAGTGCACCTAACCCAATAGTGTCCATTAAGGTTTCATTCTCAGTTCCTTCAATGTTAAATAATCTCACATTAAGGGACCCAAACAGCAAATTATAATCTTCATTTTCTGGAGCATTTTCTTTATACTTCTCAGGATCTATTATTTGTTGTGATAAGTGCCAGTTAATAGCTAAACAAGGTACAACCTCTAAAAATGAATATAGAGTCTTCTGAAATAATTCTAATCTAATAGTATAGTCTAAGCCTGATGCCATCATATCTGTAACAAGAATTGTATAAGCAGCCTTCTCAGCAGCAGATCTAGCATCCTTCCAGCCCCACGACTGATAAAATGACATCTCTAGCTTTTCCATATTTATCTTTTTGTCAGTTATCATTACTGCTATTTGTGCCGGACCTTGTCCATCTGAGTATTGAACTATGTGATCTTTATATGCAAATAATATTAATTCATCTTTATTTGTAACTAATTCAACATCTCCACAACGCCTTCTTAGTTTGATCAATAATTCATCAACTTGTATTTGTGGTTCGTTTTCTGTAAATATTTCAACACCATATGTACGTGCAAAACAATTTGGTAATGTCTCTTCATTCTTTTTATTTTTCTTAGTTTTCCAAAACATTATTAAATTCCTCTCTCCTAATGAAAATTATTATAAAGTTCTCTATTCTCCCTAACTCCTTCTCTACTAATTGAATTGTAAACTTATGATAATTTCATATTTTCTCAAGTAATACATTAACTTTTATCATGTCTATAATATCTTTTAACAGGCTATTCGGCTATTCAACTCACCAAACATCAATAAAGTTTTGAAATTTTAACAACAAAAAAAACTACTATACTTTATTTACTCATTGCCTTCATCATTTCAAATAATGCAGGAGATATTGAAGTCATTAGAATCTGAATACCTGTTGCTAAATCTAAAATAGCATGACCTATCATCAACGGTTGAAGTTTTCTCTTTTTGTAATAAATAATTCCCAATACGGACATCAAAGGTAAAAATGACAAAAACCTAAACAGGATATGTTTCCAATCAAATAGCAATGGTATAAAACTATGCTGAAGTGCATAGAAAAACATTGGATATACAATTGATAATATTTTATTACCTGTAACTTTTTCAATTCCATTTAGTGCATATCCAAAATATAAAGGTAGTTCAGCAAATATTACTGTTAGCGGCAATAATATAACATTTATTAATGCAATCCAAACAGGAATAGGTTGTACCATAGTCACCGGAACGTAGCCATAAATTAAAAATCCGAATCCATACATTCCACCCATTCCTAATATAAGCATTATCAAAACAATCAACAATGTATATTTTAGATTGTTTTGACGCTTTTGGTACCCAATTAATTTTTTATAGGAATATCCTTCACTTTTGCAAACTGCAACTAATACAACAATAGTAATAATATTGCAAATTGTACATATTACTGACCACCACTGACTTGCTTCTTCTAACGACTTATTAGCCACAATCGTAAATAACAAGCCTGCTATAATAAATAAGATGCTTCTGAATATTGGTAATATAAATGGATATTTTTTCTGCATTAAATCAACTCCTCATAACTAGCTACTATCTATCTTTTTCCATACTACAAATCCAAATACCATATAAGCTGCACTTCATCTCTAATATCTATATCTTTATAATAGGCATATTCATCTAGCTTTCCTAAAACTGCACCATGTTTATGATAAAATCTACAAGCTGGTACATTGTTATTCTGGCATTCTATCTTCATTTGTTTAAAACCTTTTATTTTAGACCACCTAACAGCTTTTGCAAATAGCTCTGTACCTACTCCCTGTTTTTTATATCTATCATCAACTCTTATATCCCATAACACACTCATATCATCTCTGCCATCAAGCATATTAACATTCTCAGTTTTTGAAGCAATAGTAACTGCTCCGACAGGTATTTCATCAGCAAAAGCCATGAAAAATGCCCAATTTGTGATATCAAATTCCTTAGCATACTCTGTAGCCTTTTCATATTTTCCTAAATCTTTAATATGCTCTTTAACAGGGACTTCTTTTAGCAAAATTCCACCTAGCCCTCTATCTACCTTTTCCACTCTCAATATGCTTTTTACATTAACAAGCATAGGTATTTTGTCATATTCCTCGAAATAGGATTCATTAATCTCTCTATAAGTTATCATCTATGTTGTCCCTCCGCTAATAACATTAAAATTAGGTGCTGTTAAAGCACCATATTTAAATTAATTGGTTAATCATCCGACGCTGTTTAGATGAATAGCTCTATAATTGAACCTCCATTTTTAGGTTCAAAGTTTTTCATCCTTAATGAGCTTGCGCAAAGAATTAATATGATTTCGTCATATTTTTAAACAATTTGTTAAATGCATAATAATTATACCATAATATTACAGGATTATGTGATTGAAAAAAGAGTTGAGCTAACTGGAGGATTTTATGATGAACAAAATTACATGTATTTGTTTAGGTGTACGAAGTATGGAGAAATCTATAGAATTTTATAGAGATGAACTTGGATTTCAAACTGATGAGAAAGGTAATAATCCTGATGTAATATTTTTTAATACCCCTGGAACAAAATTTAAACTATATCCTTTAGAGTTGTTAGCAAAAGATATTAGTGAAGAAAATACTCCCAAAATATCTAACAGCTTTTCTGGAATCACCTTGGCATACAATGTAGAACATAAAGAAGAGGTTGATAAGATTATAGAATTAGCAAGAAAAGCTAGTTAAAGAGCCTCAGGATGTGTTTTGGGGAAGCTATCATGGGTACTTTGCTGATTTAGACGGTTACTATTGGGAAGTAGCTTGGGGACCAAACTTTAAATATGATGATAATGGCATGCTTGTTTTTAATATGCAGATTCTAACACATCCAAAAATTCAATGTCGTAACAAACTTCTAATCAAATAAATTTACTGGTTAAGCATTAACAGGTAGTCCAATTGGACTACCTGTTAATATATAATTTTAAGATATGCTAGCTTATAAATTCTTTTTCAGATAATAACGTTTATGCTCAACTGGGCAATCATCTAGTACACCGAAAACTTCATATCCATGCTTTAAGTAAAAATCTTTTGCTTGAAAATCAAAGGTATCTAAGTGGCTTAATTTACACCCTTTTTCCTTCGCGACCTTTTCAACTTCCTTTAAAAGTATAGAGCCATATCCTTCTTTTCTATACTCTTCTTTAACCCACAAAACATCTACATATAGGCAATTCCAGCAATATAATACGCTGTTTATTCCTGCAAGTATCTCTCCATTTAATCCCTTTATTACTCTATTAATTGGAATAAATGATTGTTCTTGAGTAAAAGCAACTTTTGATAAATTATATTCAACTATACCATTATCAACTAAGCCACATTCTTCTCTTGTACTTTCTTCAATAACGTAATTTTTCATAATTTCTTTCCCCCCAATATAATTTATAGATTTTCTAAATCCAACTCTACTATTAAAGACGGGCTGCTCTCAATTTAAAACTATCTATAAAAGTATAAATATAATTACCAAGTAACACCATATAAACATTATACATCTAAATATGTACCAGTTCGAATCGAAATCTATTTTTAAAACTTTCACGTGTTCTGGTGCTCTGGACAGTTGTGATAAGGCAACTACTGTTATATACAGCTCCTTTTCCAATCTAAATATATTTTCCACATAAACAAGCCTAGGAATATTATCATATATTTGATTTTCATCATTGACAGGAAAAAATATCCATGCTAGAATGTGAATGAATAAAAATAAATTCATTCATTTATTCAAATAATTATTTAAAAAGATTAAAAAGTAGTTTTTCTAATAGTGAGAGGAGTGGTAAAATGAAAAAAGTAACTGCATTTATAGGTAGTCAGCAAAAGAAGGCAACTTATCGAGCCGTTCAAGAATTTGAAAGAAATTTAAAATCATATGAAGAAATTGATTTTGAATATATTTTTTTTAAAGACTATAAACTTGAATATTGTAAAGGTTGTAAATTATGCTTTGAAAAAGGCGAGGAAAATTGTCCATTAAAAGATGATCGAAATCTACTGCTTAATAAAATCTATGAGTCTGATGGAGTTATTTTTGCTACCCCAAATTATGCATTTCAAATGGCGGCAATAATGAAAAATTTTTTTGATAGAACAGCTTTTCTTCTCCATCGACCACGTTTTTTTGGCAAAACTTATACGGTTATTGTCACTGAAGGTATATTCGGAGGAGCCTCTATTATGAAATATTTAAATAGCCTTGGAAAAAATCTTGGATTTCGTGTAACAAAAGGATGCTGCGTAAAGACACTGGAGCCTACTACGGAGCTGCAACAACAAAAAATAACCCAAGAAGTTAAAAAAGCATCTTCACGATTTTACAAGGAACTTACTAGCTCAACGACTCCAACTCCTTCTCTTTTTGGACTGATGTCCTTTAGGATGGCACGTACAAGCATTAAGGAACTTTTGGATGATAGCAACATGGATTATTGCTATTTTAAAGAAAGTGGATGGTTTGAGTCAGACTATTACTATAATATTTCATTAGGATTTGTCAAGAAGTTGGCAGGAGGATTTTTTGATTTTTTAGCGAATCAAATGATTAAACATAGATAATGAATAACTTGAAATTTATTTAGAAAGTGGGGACTAATAGTTGAGAGATAAAAAAGCAGATATCTTAGTTTCAGGGAGAGATTTATTTAGCTCAAAAGGATTCAAAGATACCAATGTTTCTGATATTACAAAAATGGCTGGAATAGGAGTAGGTACATTTTATAATTATTATGCTTCAAAAGAAAAGCTTTTTCTAGAGCTTTTTCTAGAAGAGAATGCAAAGCTTAAAAGGAGCATCATGGAAACTGTTGATTTGAACGATGAACCCTTAAAGTTAATTAAGCAATTAATGTTATTGAACATCAACGGTATGAACTCAAATCCCATACTGAGTGAATGGTATAACAGGGATGTATTTGACAAAGTTGAACTACTATACCGTGAAGAAAACGGAAATAATAATGTTGATTTCATATATGGCAGTTTTTCTGAAATAATAAAAAAATGGCAAGCTGAAGGTAAAATGAGAGATGATATTGATTGTGATCTAATAATGGCCTTTTTTATCTCCTTAATAAATATGGATACCCATAAAGAAGAAATTGGTATTCAACATTTTCCTCATATTTTAGATTATTTAGCGGATTTCATACTTAAAGGTCTGACAGATTATAAAAAGTAGAATGCTAACAATAAAAAATTTACTGAAGTGACCTCCTTCAGTAAATTTTTTTCTAATCTGCCTTTCTGAATGTATATGAGGAAACTTACAGGCGAATAAATTTTGTTTTTACTGTATTCCCTATAAAACTATACTAAACACTTAAAATCACTAGGTTCAGGTAGCATGAATTTTTTTATAATTTTCTATCCAGTAAAAAAAGCGATCAAAAATTTAGTCATTTTCCTTAAAAACTTATATACTTTCAATACTATTTTAAAACATAACTTTTCTCAAAATAAATCTCATTTCACCCACTTGCCATTGCTAGAGCTTGTCCTACTTACTCCTCGCTTACCTACCGCATCCAATTCCACAAACTTCTGATACTGTGCAAGCCATGCTAGTTTAGTGGTACCTACTAATCCATTTCTGTTTTTGCCGATAATCACTTCACTTATATTTTTTTCTTCTGTATCTGGGTGATAATATTCATCCCTATATAAAAGCACGATAATATCTGCATCTTGCTCTATTGATCCTGAATCTCTTAAATCACCTAAATGTGGTCTATGATCCCCCCTTTTCTCTGGTGCTCTGGACAGCTGGGATAATGCAATTACTGTTATCTCCAGTTCCTTTGCCATATTCTTAAGAGCTACTGAGATTTTGCTAACTTCTTGTTCTCTAAGATGCACCTTTTCGCTTAATTTGATCTGTTGTAGATAATCTATTATCACAACATCTAGCCCTTGCTTAAGCTTTAGTCTCTTACATCTAGCTTTTATATCGTTTATGTCTAATTCTCCACAGTCATTTATTTTTATATTTTTTCCAGCTAGTCTCGCAGAAGCCTGTGTCAGTTTTACCCATTCCTCATCATCCATAGAAACTTTATTTACTCTAGAAAATTCAAGTAAAGCTTCTGAAGCATGCATTCTATAAGCTAACTGTTCTTCGCTCATTTCCAAACTAAAAATAGCGACCTTTGCTTCATGTGCAATGTTATTTGCTAGGTTTATGGCAAAAGCAGTTTTGCCCATAAATGGTCTTGCTGCTATCACTATAAAGTCCGATTTTTGAAGTCCATTGGTATATCTGTCTAGATTTTTATAACCTGTTGATATTCCAACAATTCCTCCATACTACCATTATCTAATAAGCATCCAAGTACAGCTTGTTCCGCTTCTTTAGAGCTTGGCATAGCTTTTAATAAATCCATAACTACTCCTCCTAATCTAGTAATCTATACATTCCAGCATTTGCTGTGCCTGCACTTTCAAGCTTTGAATTAATAACTTTCTCTTTCCTAGTAGTTCTATTTTCATTGAGATATCCTTCAAACTTATTTCCAAATAAGGTTTCAGGTCTTAAGAATTTTTCCATATCCGTGCTCTTCCAATCTAAAAGCTTATTATCAATAACCTTATAAAAATCCTCTAGTGTAAATCCTTCTTTTAATCTAGCTTTTATATTTTTAATAGTTAAATTAGTAGTAGGTTTCGCCATCTATGATTTCTGTCCTCATTCTATTTGTACCTTTAAAATCAATAAAATATCTTAGTATAACTGCATCTTTCATATCAAGCCCAAAATTAATCAATTTTGCTTGATCAAAGCCCATAACTACATACTTCATCTTACCCCTCCAAAAATCTTATTAATATTTATTAGATTTAAATACATCGCTTTATCTATGAAACTTCCTACATTATATCCAATTATTTTACATCTATGTTGATATTTTGCAAAACGTAAGAAACTTTTAAGAATTTTATATTTTTTAACTTTAAAGCACAATAACCAACCAATGTTCAATTATACATATTGTGTAAAAAAATGTTATAATAAATTTATTTCGCGTAAGTTTTTTAATTTATAAACTATGACTATATTGAGGAGGTACTATGGTATTTACAAATTTACATTATGCTGATGATGTCTTGAGAGAAAATATACAAGGTTTAGCTAAGAACTATAAAATCGAACTTAATACTCTAAGTAAAATGCTGGGAGTTGATTGTACTTGGCTAAAAGATTTTATGGATAGAAAAGTTCACTTAAACATTCACTTTTTCAATAAAATACATCTAGGAGAGATTTGTACTGATACTGACGATACTCCAAACGCACCGAATCCTCTATGGTTTTCACATGTCGTATCTATGTTATGTGATGGTGTAGCTATGATTAACGAAGATGATAGAGTTAAAGCAATTATAGAAGGATTAAATATAGATTATTCCATGAGCTATGAAAGTATTGCTCTATATACTAATCTAGACCTAAGTGATGTTGAAAACTTTATGATAGATGTTAATTTAATTCCTTTTGAAAAAAAATACAAGCTAGCTGTAGCTACTTTATTCTTGCATTACTTATTAAAAAAAGAGCCTAATTATGAATTTCCTAGGGGGATATGAAATGGATGATATGAATACACTTTTACTTTGGTCTGCTATGCTATTTCTTATAATTTTTGCAGCTGTGAGATTAGCAATTAGCCCCTTGATTGATAAGCAAAGTGAGCCTTCTGAAGAAAGTGATGATTTTGTTAAGTTACGTGATATAGAGGTGCTTAGTGACTCTGAGCTGGAAGAAATAATAGAGTTTTATCAAAAGAATGACCTTATAAATAAAGATTACGAGCAGTATGAAAATTATTCATGTGCATTAAAAGAATTGAAAGAGATTGGATATTTATCTGAAGAACAGTATTCTAGTAAAATGACTGCACTTAATGATTACTTCAAGGTTAATTAGAATGTATATGACTGCTTCTTCTAAACTACTTTAATATTGTAATTAGCAATCAAATTTAACACTAATAAAGGAGATAATTTAATATGCTAATTATAAAACACTTAGCAGACCATAAAGAATATTTAGATAATGTAATAGAGTTGCTTTGAAGAGAGTTTGATAATGAAAATAATTATGATTTTTGAAAAAAATGTATTTAGAATATTATCTGTAGCATTCTTTAACATAAAGTAAAAAGCTCTAGATTTCTAAAAAACAAATTATATGAATTTATGTAATATGTAGTTATACAGTATATAATTGAATTGATAGTTACTTACCGTTAGGTAAAAATACTGTTAATTTACAAATAAAATTTAGGGAGAATACTTATGGATACAGTAGATTTTGTGTTTAAAATATTAAAAAACATAATTATTAGCATCACTTTAGGATTTATACTTTGTGCTGTAAATCGTGTACTATACCCATTTAAATATGCTATAATTTATGAAGGGTTATTTGCTATTGGCTTTTTTACGATAGTATTTACATTAGAAGCTTATGAAAAACAAAATCCTATAAAATTATTAAATCGTATAAATATGTCTTGGATATACTTTTTAGTAATTATGCTTACCATTTTATTCGTAGATTCTTTTATTTTTATTTAAAGCTCTGTTAAAGAATAGTGTTGATAACAGGTTATATTTTAAGGGAACTTTTTAATAAGTCCCCTTAATTATTATTCAAGGAGTATTATCTTCACTTACTAATTCTAACGCTTCATAAGCCATTGTTAAAATATTTTTTTGAATATTATCAGCATTTTTCAAGTCTTCTTTAGAGTACCAATTGAGCAAATTAGATTCTCCATCAGCTGGGCTTGTTTCATAAGATTTAGCGATCGCATAATAAACAAAATCTATATGACAATGTTCTGGAGTTATTTCACCAAAAATTGTGTATATAGGATTTATTAATAATTTTTCTCCTACTAATTCACATGATTTCTTAAGTTCTTTATTCGCTGGGTTATATAGACTTATTTCCAAACCTGATTCTTCGCGTGCTTCACGGATACATGCTTCTTCGGGTAATTCATTAACTTCTATATGACCACCCAAAGGAAGTATTTTTTTAGCCTTTTTATGTAAGTGCAATAACACTTTATCTTTATGAACAATAAAAACCGAAACAGTAAAATGTCTATCCATATTTCCCCCTCTATAATTGAATACAAAATATTTCGCCATATAATACAATTCTTCATGCTTTCTTGATATAGCCTTATTATACCAAATTTTACATGTAGTAGTGAATTTTCAGTATAGCTCTTTAAGTCTTAATTTAAATATCATTCTTATTATAGATTTACAACTCTATAATATTTTCAGGTTTAGAGTTATCTATCATTAAAACACTAATTGACGATAGCCTATAAAAAATATTACTGCAATTATCTTATTGACATAGTCTAAACTTAAAAAAGAGCCCTAAAAAGAGCTCCATTAAAAACTTCATCAAAATACAATAAAAGGTTAAATTCTATTTTCTACTTTAATTCACCCCAAAGTGTGTTGAAGGCTTTATCTTCCATCTTGAAGAAGATATGAGAATTTCCATAAAATATATATCCATCCTTGAAAAGTCTTAGTTCGACCTCACTGCCATCTTTTAGATTTATATATATAAACTTCTGATTTGAGTCTTCCTCTTGCATAAAAAGGTCATTTAAACTTTCTTGTGAATATGGAGTAGTATTTTTCAATTCCTTCACAAAGTTATTTAACAAGTCTAGATTCTTTAATTCTTTATATTCCTGCTTATTGTTGTTCCAGCTTTCAAACTTTTGAAGTCTTGCAGAGCTAATATTATTAACAATTTTTAATTTACTAAAGACATCATCACCGGTTTTTACAGTAATTCCGTTAAGGCAGTCATAAAATTCTGCATATATGGTTCCTTCTTGCTTAGCATATGTCATTATTCTAAAGCTCTTATCATAATTTTTAACAGAGTAAACATCTGATATTCCAGTGGTTGATGCAAGCTCAACTGCATAATCCTTCTGGTCGCTCCATTCATCTATAGTTCCTTTCGTAGTTCCTAGCTTCTCACCAAGTAATTTCTCCGCATTTTCTGGACTTATTTTAGTACCTGATTGAGTGTATATTTTGCCTTGATATACAATAAGCCCTATCATATTTGCACTTTTACCTGAAGTTTTCCCCAACTCTATTTTTGGTATATTAATTCCCTCTGCTGAACTTATGGTGTTAGGAGTCGTTGTAACCTTTTTATCTGTGATATTTTGAGTAAATATACCAACTGAAACAATAATCATAACACTTGCTGCTATTACCGCTATTCTTTTAATTGAAATTTTATTATTTTGCCCTTTTGATATTTTATCTAACACTTTTTGTTCCATTTCATTGTCTGGCACTAGCTTTCCAATAGCATTTTTTATGTCATCTCTATTCATAACTCTTCTCCTTCCAACTCTATTTTTAATGCGTGACGTCCTCTTTTTAATCGCATTTTTACAGCTGACTCAGTAACCTTAAGTATTTTTGATATATCCTTTATGGAATAATCTTCAAAGTAATATAGATAAATAACATCTTTATATTTAGACGGCAATCTTATGATTTCCTCCATTATCTCTATTTCCTTTGAGCTATCATAATATCTTTCAATATCCTCAATATTTATAACACGTTTACGCCATATACTTCTCAATATATCTTTGCATACATTAATAGTTACTCTAATCAGCCATGCCTTTTCATGTTCATTATTATTAAACTGTGGGCTTTTGTATATTAGTTTTAAGAAGGACTCTTGAACAGCTTCTTCTGCATCCTCTTTATTTCCAAGATAAATCATGCAAATTTTAAATAGCATATCGCTATAAAGTTTATACTTTTGTGAGAAATTATCAGTTAACTGTTTAGATGGATTTTGCAAAATCCTCACTCCTTTCACCAATAACACGAATGAAAATAGAATATGGTCACATAACTGAAAATATTTTTTCATCTTTTTAAAAATTAGTTCGATGAGTAAAAATTATATTTTATTGTTAATGCTTTAAGGGGAACCTTCTTAGGTCCCCCTCTTCATAAAATTTCGCTATATCAAATTAATATCAGAATCTACGCACTACAATCATTATAATTACCAACGCAACTATAAGCCAAGAGATTGGATTTGCCCAGTTCATCGTCCACCCATACCCATATGCTTTTGGTATAAAAAAATTTGAATCTTCTGTATTGAAATAAAATAAAGAACCATGCAGCTCTCTATAATCTTTAATCTCTTCCTTTGTCCATTTTCTTCTCATAATAAGATCTCCCTTCATCTCCCGCTTATAAACATTGTACTGAATTATATAAGAATATTCCAGCCAAATAGGAATGTATTTTTTACATTATCATGAATACTCCCTCATACTTCCTGTAAAATTTTAACTCTTACATTCTTTTAAATATATCAATATAAGAATTTATCATTTTTTAATTATATAAATTTAGCCTCAGTTTTAAGCTAATGTTTATAAATAAGCATACCTACATCATTCTATTGGAGGCATAAAATATTAGACGCAATTAGAGCATTTATGAGTATTGGAAGTGTTGGTGGTGTTATAGAGGTTGACGAGGCTTTTTTTAGGGAGTCTTTTAAAGACAACCATAAGAAAAATACTACTTTTACTATGACACGAAAATGCCATAAAAGAGGCGTAAATGGTAGTTTTAGTAGTAAGACTGAAAAGAGAAAAAACTTATTAGTTCAATCTCACACTTCTCATACTGATACTAAATTGAAGGGCTTTAGAGTTAGAGAAGCAATTTATGTGTAGATTATGTAAAATATTGTAATTATGTATCTTTATACTGTATAATTATATAAAGTTGGCAATTGTAGAATATGATGAATTAATACACCAAGGAGGTAGAAAAACAATGAAACTTACGCACAGTTGTATTATTACTGAAAATGTAAAAAAATTAAGCGATTTTTATAAAGAGGCATTACAGATTGAACCACAGTCCTATGGAGATGATTATGTTGAATTTCCAACTGATGGTGGAGTTCTTTCTTTGTTCAGTTTTAAAGCACATGAAGAGCTTGCAAAAGGCTCAACAATACCATCATCAAATAGATGTCTTGAACTTGAATTTAACGTAGATAATGTAGATGATGATTTTGCCCGTTTAGAACAATTGAATGTGGAGATAGTAAAACCACTTACAACACAGCCATGGGGAAATCGTTCATTCTATTTTAGAGACCCAGATGGCAATTTAATAAATTTTTATACTCGCACAAGGTAGAAATTACTTGAATAAACTAATACACAATTTTCATAAAATGTGCATTAAGGGAACTTTAATGAGTTCCCTTAAAAAATTGCATATTATCAATATATTCTTAAACATAGCCTATATCTATAAAAGCTGCATCACATATCTTATCAATAAATAAATTCCCAATATGGTAAAGATAATGATTGTGCCAATAGAGCAAATACATCATACATTATGTAACTATACTTAGTTTAATTCATAATTCTATGAATATGTAAAATAGGAGGTAATATAAATATTATGAATGAAAAACAAAGATCTATTTTAAATGAATTGTTGTCATACATAGATTTAAAATATAATAGCATGTTTTTAGATTTAGCTGAATATGCCATAAGTCTTGGCTATACCCCTGTGAGAAACAAAACCAGTGATGTCAGCATTGATTTTCGCAAAAATAAATTTAAAAAGACAATTTTGAAAATGGAAGTTAATGAGCAGAAACATAATGGATATAAATTTGGTGAAAGAAATATCCCCGGTTTAAGGCTTCGTTTCTTTGCTGTAAAGGAATACTCCGATATTTTCAGTAATGGAATTCAAAATGTTATTGAAGAATATGATGGGAGATATACTGGTTGTTATGGATGTGGCAGATGTGATGGATCGGAAGGATACAATTTTATTTATCCAGATGGAAGAAAAGTTTATCGCTGTGGGAGTGAACTTATATCAATTTTTGATTTTACAGAAAAGCATATACCTGAAATAAAAGAACTATTAAGAATACAAGATGCTTACTATGTTGAAAAACTGGAAAACTGACATAATTTCAATTATGAATTGCATGAATTGTATACACAAAATACTTTATTTATAGGGAGGTGAATGAAATAAAAGATAATCCTAAGAAAGCCAAAATAACTCTACTCATTTCTGGATCCTCAGTCATTATTTCTTTACTAGGAATTATTATTGCTCTAATGAACCTAAGATTTTCAATTACTCACGGAAAGCCAACAGGTAGTGCTATTACATCGTTTTGGTGTGGTGTTACAGTATTTCTAGCATGTATAACTCAATTTATAGTATATAGAAATAAATATAAGAAAAATTCAAAGTAAGGAAACTTTTCTTACTGGTACATGATTTTCTTATATTATTGCTTTTAACCAATATCTATATGTTAATGAAATATTACGAATTATAGTTCCACTTTAAATTTAGATATCTGGAGGGATACAATGAAATTTAAGAAGCTCATTTCAATTATTATTATTCTAATTGTCTTATATATTCCAGCATGGTTCATCTATACTAGATTCTGTTTACCACAATATAAAATGAATGATAATACAATAACTTATAAGGAAAATGTTTATATTCGTAATGATTCAACCTCTTCATTTGATATAAAAAATGTTGGAAAAACAATAGGTATTGCTATATACAAAAAGAGGACTTTAAGTGACTATATCTGGCCATTTTGGATAAGCGAATTTAAAGATGATAAGGAACATAATCGTATCTTTGTTAGAGGGCTAATGGATTTAGGAAGTGTGTATGAAAAAAAATAAAATACCATTTTTGTTAATGGTATTTTATTTTTAGGCTATGTTAAAGAACTATGTTGAAAATTGATTACGACCCGTAAAATTGGGTATAATAACACAATACAAATGATTATGGAGGTCTTATTATGCCAACTGTAGAGTCTGTTAAAAAGGATATAGAGACTTTGGGAATAGCAGGAAAAGAAGAAATTCTACAATATCTTGAAGAAGTATTTGTGTTAGGCTCATTTGCTACATAGGTTACGAATGAGGTTAAAGAAAACAGGCGAAGCGTTTTTTAGGGAGTCCTTCAAAGGAAACCTTATTACTGAACTTATATGTAAAGGTAGAATGAAGCATACAGATTTAGAAAGGCTCTTTAAGGATAGGTTTGAGGATGAAGCAATCCTTTGCACAGACTCCCACAAGAGTTATATTAAGTTCGCACAAAATTTAAGTGTTCAACTTCAACAAATCAAGCGTGGTAAACATAAGGAAGGAATATATCATATACAGCATATTAACGCTTTCCATAGCAAATTAAAGAAATGGATGGATAGGTTTAATGGTGTTGCAACTAAATACCTCGCTAACTATATGTATTGGTTTAAGTGGCTTGAAATCTTTAACACAGAGAAAGATACTATAAAGAGTAAAAACCTATTGGTACAATCTCATACATCTCATATTGATACAAAATTAAAGAATTTTAAATTTAGAGAAGCAATTTACGTGTGATTGTGCTAAATATTTGAAATTATACTACAATATGCTATATAATTATATGAAAGTTATATATACAAAGATGGGGGTATCCAATAATGAGTAATATTAATCCATTTGATAAGTGTCCAGTTTATGAAACCAATAACTTAATATTTACAAAAGTTAAAGTGGAAGACTCAATAGACTTATTTGAGTGCTATTCTGACCCGATTACTAAAAACCGTATGAATAATGATAATTGTGGCGGTGTATGGGATACACGCAATATTGACGCTGTAATAAAGGGTATTAAGGGATGGGAGCAAGAATTTGACGATAGATTTTATATAAGATGGAGTATTAATCATAAGCAGACAAATAAGATAGTAGGCACTATCGAAATAGCACCTGTTCCTAATACAACAAGATTTTGGGATGGTGCTTGTCAGACTGGTATATTAAGAATAGACATCATTTCATCTCTTGAAAATAAAATAGTTTTATCTGAAATTTTAAGAATGGTTTCTGATAATTTTTATGTAGACTTTGATATTAAAAATATCATCATTAAAGCAACTAAAGACGATGGAGAAAGAGTTTTAGCCTTGGAGAATAATAGTTTTGACAAATTAGAGAACAACACCTTTCCTTATAGTGATTATTATATAAAAAGAAAATAATACATAATGGCTTATATATACTATACCTAATGACACAAAATTTTTAATATACAAATATAGGAAACTCATTTCAGAGTTCCCTAAAATATATGTCATTATCAACACTTTTCTTAAACAGAGCCTATTTTTAATACATGATATATTATTCAACCAGCATTCTATTAAGTTAAATCATTATATTGAAATTAAGTGGTTAGTCATTCTTATAACTTCAACTTCTGTTTTGAATTCATATGTGTAATAATAACTGCAATAGCAATTCCCATTGCAACCCAAGGAAATGCAGCACTAGCAAAATCCAATATCATTTTACCTCCTAATCAATACTTTTAAGTAAATCCATACTTGCTTTACTTAATTTGTATTTATAGAATTATATAATAATTCAAATTCATCTATCATTTTATAATTATTCGATAATCAAAGCTTCTAGAATTATTGAATACCTAAGTTAATATTTGAAGTTTGAGTCTCATAATTATAACTCAAGACATGCTTCAACAGAAAACCAGAACAAAGCCTCTCTTACAAACTTTCTGTCAACTTCACTTCTCCCATCCCATTCTTCGCAGCTGATATCGTCACCTCCGTATATCATCTGTCCGAATACAACCTTTCTATATTCTGCTACAGCACAAAAAGCTGAACATTCCATTTCTACAACTAAGCAGCCTTCTTCTTTTCTTTGTTTCATCTTATCTATAGTTTCCCTGTAAAAAGAATCAGTGCTCCAGGTCTTAGCAAGTAGATAACTACATTTGTGTGCCTTCAAAACCTTCTCAATTGCTGTTACTGCTTCACTATTAACATAAATTTCTCTGCTTGGCTCAACATAATGATAAGAAGTTCCTTCATCTCTAACAGCTGCATTAGGTACTATGATATGCCCTGCTGCAATATTTTTATCTAAGACTCCACCACTACCACAAGAAATAAACTTTCTACCACCTAAAGCTATAACCTCCTCCATAAGCGCAGTTCCAAGTGCTGCCCCTACTCCTGGATGAAATACTGTTACCCTTTTATTTTCATACTCTAATTCATAAATTTGATGCTTACCAATTTGAGAATAAAGGGGTCTAATCTCTTTAAGTTTCCCGTCTCTAACTAATTTTTCAATTACTTCACTATAAAAGCACATTACAACTCTATCAGACATATCTATCTTCTGTATAAACTTTGATGGTTCAATAATATTAGCTGAAACTCCATCAAATTCAAGTATAGGAAACTCTTTTTTAATCATAATAAATCCTCCATTCTCATATCAATATTAATTTGGACTTGCATCATCCTCGTTTACTTATTTAACATCATACCATATTATTACAAAACATAAAACATATCACATAGAACAGCAAAAAACAGTCAGTAACATTACTCCTAATAGAAATAAAATGCTACTGACTGTTTTATATTAGATATTCAATTATTTTATCATATATCCTCTGTATTTCAATTACCATATTTCCTTGCTTTTTTTCAATCACTTCTTGCTGATTTTCAGCTGTTATTGTGATTTTGTTCTCGTCTATTTCTATATAGATATCTATCAGCTCTATATCTAAGGCTTCCTTTTTGTTATCCTTACGATTTACAATATTATCATCAACAATTCCAACTATAATAATATCTGAATTATATTTTCTATATACAGTAGTCAAATAGCTATTTAAATTAATCCCCTGTGGAATATACTCTAATCCTTTTAATTTACCAATAGCCTCATTAGAAATAGCTGTAGAATTATACCCTTCTTTCTTAAACCTAGCACTTATTTCAGCTATGGTAATAATCAGCTCTGAAGAATTACTTCCGTAAAAATACACCAAAGGTATATCAAGTTCTTCTTCCTTCTTCAACTGCCTGCTTATAATTTTATTGTAAGCCTCTGTATACCAAATACTATTTTTGCAATTTTCTACTTCTATAAAACCAATTGAATTACCTTCTTCTTTATATATAAATACCACATTCTTATCTAATTCTTTGAAATAATTAAACAACTCTTTAATGTATCTCTCAGTAATATACAGAGATTTTGAAAATACTAATATCACATTTTTGAAACCACTTAAATAATCCAAGTTTTTATTGAACTCATAGAACACATATGTTATTAAATCTAATTTATTGACCACAATTACATTTACACTTGATGTTTTTTCGTACCATAAAGTATTATTTACTTCCTCTCCAGCGATGCAGATATTTATTATAATTTTATCCGTAATCCAATCTAAGTCTAACTTTAAGTATGGGTTATACTTATCTAGAGCATTGCTTTTATCACCTTGCTGCAGCGTTTCTTTTATTTCTTCGAAGGTAATATGATTTTTATCACTGACTGTATTGCATACTAATGCTGTTACAGCTGGAGCTGCATAGCTATTACAAAAGAATGTATCTTGTTCATATCCAAAAACATCTGATAAATGATGCCTTGAACTTGCCAGTATATCAATCCCATCAAAAGGATAGCTTATAAACTTATATTGAAGTTCTGTATACTCTTCTTTACCCCGAACTCCAATAACATTAGTTAGACATGCTGGATATGTAAAAGTATTTTTGTTATTACTGGCCCCAATTATGATAATACCTTTTTCATAAGCAATGTTTATACAAGCTCTCACTTCTTCAAAATCTCTATAATCAATGGTGCCAAGACTCATATTAATTATCTTTATATGATTTTCTACACACCATTCTATTGCCTTTATTAATTGCTTTTTTTCACATTTCATTGTGCTATCATTTAATATTTTTATGCTACTTAATTCTGCACTCTTTGAATATTTTTTTATAATAGCTGCACAGGTAGTTCCATGACTAGGTAAGTATTTATTATAATCTTTCCTTACAATTACAGCCAAATCACTTTTTATCTCTATATTATGTTTTAGATAACCTACATTATAAAACTCTTCGTTTATACCATCATCAATAATAGCAACGGATACTTTTTCTGATACCATACTTTCAACAACCCCATTTTGCGTTTATATGATTGCAGCCCTTCGCAATCAAATTTATATTTATAAATTGAAGTGCTTCATCTTTATCAAGTTATTTATATCTATCAACTAATATATTTTTCCGCTTGTAAATTAAACAGGTATGCGTACTTCCCTTTCAGTTTTATAAGACTTGAATGCGAGCCACTTTCCACTACTTTTCCATCGTCTAAAACTATTATCTTGTCTGCCATTACCACATTAGATAACCTATGAGATATAAAGATGGCTCCCTTTCCCTTACAAAGCTCAGCAAACATTTTAAAAATATGGTGCTCTGATTCTGCATCCAAAGCCGCTGATGGCTCATCCAAAATTATTACATCACCATCTTTAAAAAAAGTTCTAGCAATGGCTAGCTTCTGCCACTGGCCTCCTGAAAGCTCTTGTCCTTCTTCCTCAAATTCTCTTGTTAAAAAGGTGTTTAGGCCTGCATCAAACTTGTTTACTACACTGTCAAACCCACTTTTTTTACATGCATCTTTTATTCTACTCTCATCATCTTTATTTTTAAGATCTGAAAAAACTATATTCTCCTTAACTGTAAAAGCATAGTTTGCATAATCTTGAAACATAACACTAAATCGACCTCTTAGACTTTCTAACTTGTACTCTTTTATATTAATGCCGTTGATTAATATTTCACCTTCAGTTGCCTCGTAAAATCTTAACATTAATTTAATAATAGTTGATTTACCTGCACCATTAATTCCAACTAAAGCTGTCTTCTCCTTTGAATCTATGGTAAAGCTTAGATTTTTTAATATAAAGCTATCGGAGTTAGGATACTTAAAAGCTACATTGCGAAATTCAACAAAAAAGCTCTTATCAACCTTCTTGTCTCCTAAATCCTGTATTGTGTTTTCCCAAGCTAAGAATTTTCTAAAATTATCTATTCTTAAAGTTTCATCAAATATCCTAGAAAAGGTGTAAACCAATAAGAACAGTGCGCCAATCATCTCTCCAAAATATCCAGTATATAAATTATAATCTCCTATTGTAAGTTTCCCATGAATTATATTAATACCAACATAATACATCATTCCGGCATAACATATTTCAGGCAGTGTTGAAACTACACATACAAGAAATGCTTTTTTCGATATTATATTTTTCTTTCCGGCAAACCATTTTGCCCAAGATTTTTTATATTTGCTTATCATCTCATCTCCGAGATTATAAATACGCATGTCCTTGGCAAATAATCTATTTGAAAAAATATTTAATATATATCTATATTTTCTCTCTTCTGGTACTGTATCTCTTTGCCAATTATACACTTTTTCTGTGTATCTTTTCTCTATAATCATCGATGGTATAATAGCAAATATCAATAATATGGCAAAGACAACATTTAAGTTACATAATAAGATAAAACAAGTAATTAGCTTGAATACAGAACTAATTCCCTGCATAATACTCCAGATATACATCTGAACAAACATTGAGTCTCTATTTGCATTTGTTATTTCATCGTAATATTTGGTCGAATCAAAAAAACATAAATCCAAGGAAATTGACTTTTTACCAATCAAGATATTAACATGATTAGTTATATAGTCATTATGTAAACCTGAAGAAAATTCTTTTATTTTTTCCATGACCTTTGAACAGGCTTGAACAGCTGTAAGTTGTATTATTAGTCTTATAAATCCCTCTACACTATCCGCTTCTCCTCCACCACTTACTAGTTTTACCAACAAATCCAGTATTTCTTTACCTAAATAAATATTGATAAATGGGATTACAGAAGACGCTAGCTCTAAAACTATTCTTAAAGCTGTAAAAACCTTTGAAGCCTGCCACGAAATCTTCATACAAAATATAATTGAATTTACTGAAGTAACTATCATAGGCATTATTTTTTTAGAAAACTTCATCAATGCTCACTCCTTTCAATAGAGGAACCCTTTAATAAGAGAAAGTTAGCATTACCCTCCATGAGGATAACACTAACCTATAACTATAATCCTTTACCGCATTAAATCCATCTTAATCTCAAATGAGAAGCTTATGGACGATTGTTCATATAGGTATTTGGAGTATTGTTATTATAAGAAGTAGAACTATTAGCTGGACTAAATGTAGCACTGAAGCCTGAATAACTTGTACAAGTACATGAACATGTGCAACTACAAGAACACAAACAAGTGTTATAAGCTTCTACACTTTCGCTAGTCATATAGATTTTTTTGCCTAATTTCTTCATTTCTCATCTCTCCTTAACTAAAATTGTGCCATTCATTATAAAACCTATTTTTATGATTTCTACAATCTCGGGGAGGAAAGTTTGAAAATATAAGTTCTATAATGAAGTGCTAAAGCTGTAACAATTCAATCCGAAATCTATTTTTAAAACTCTCACGATTTCTGGTGAGAGAATTTAAAAATATAAATTCTATTTATGAAGTGATACATCTATATATCAACATAATAATGATAATATTTCTTTGTTGTAACTTAAATCAAGAATATTATGGACGGTATCCGCTAGCAAGATTCATACTGCTTGTTTTACCACTGTTTGGAGTACTATTTGGGCTAAATGAAGTATTGAAAAGTGTAGAGCTTGTACATGTACAAGAACATGAGCAGCTACAATAGCAGTTGCATGTGTTATAAGCTTCTATAGTTTCATCAATCATTGATATTTTTTTACCTAATTTTTTCATAATATATCTCTCCTCTATAAAAAATTTAATATATATCAAACCAAAGGTTAAAGTTTAAATTAATCTCCTCCCTCTCTTAAAATAAAATATAACCTTAGGATTGTACCAATTTTTTCAGTTTTCACTTTCATACACCTGCAAAATGCTATCTGCAATTCCAGCAAGTGTTTTAAACGAACCATCTAAAATATGTTCTTGAGGTATCCTTAAATTAAACTCTTTTTGTACTTCAAAAAATAAATATATAAGCTCTCTTGGCGTAAATCCAAACTTACTTCCAAGAATAAGCTCATTCTCCCAACTAGGGGAGATCTCTTTCACAGAAAAATTAAATCTTCTCTCGATAACCTCTGATAGCTTATCAAGAACCTGTTGCTTGTCCAAAGTCTTCTCTAATATTGCCTCCATTATATCCCTCCTATACTTATCTGTTCTCTATCTCCATATTTTGATAGAGTATCAATCAAATATTCAAGCATTTTCTCGCTATGAGAGCTATTTAGTATATTAAATACTGGCTTAATAGTATTCATGTACTCATTTTCTATAACTTTGTCTATATCCAAAGCACTAAAATAGTCTAAGCAAATCTTTCGCCTATCATTAGATGCCCCATAGTCAACGCGCGCAGAGGATAAATTAAAACAATCTACCTCAAAACCATATTTATACTTAAAAGATGTCTTCAGCATTTCAAAATATCTAGGATACATGATTTCAAATAGAATGCTTATAATTGTAAAATCAGGAGTGAGTGCTTGAGATATAAGAAATGCAGTAACTGCAAAATTGTTTGTTAGCTTCTTATTAAACGGCATTAAGCCACCAGGTATTCCAACAATAATCAAATCCGGATTTTCTGTCTTTTCAATTTCTTTTATGTATCTGTTAAAAGACACAATTTTTTCTTTTTCTCCTATATCACTTTTAAACATAAAATCAGGTATAGAATGAAAATCGAATAATTCACAATAACTTTTTGTACCTACCTGACTTACTTTATAACCTTGCTTTATAAGCTTTTCTCTTAAGGATAATTGAATCTCAAATTTACTTGTATTCTCAGTTAATCCACCTACAAAAATAACTGGAGTTTCAATTTCAAGTAGAGTTTCATCATAAGCACCAACTGAAAAATTCGATGTTCTTTCTTTCACATATCTAAAGAAACTGTTTTCACTGCAATATTCTTCTTGCAATTTCTTAATTGTATCTTTATCAAGTTCTGTTGCACATACAACTTCTTTACCAGCTGCTATTGCTTTATGGATATTAGCAACGATTCTATTTTTCAACTTTTCATTATTGTTGTAATCCATTATAATAACTGCATCACACTCTTCTAATGCCTTTTCAAAATCTCCACTGACTTTTATACCTATATTTTCTCCCTTATCAGCTTGTCCAGCATCTTCTTCTATGATTCCCCATCCCTTAGGTGACACTAAAGAAACTACTTCATAATCCTTCAATAGTTCTTTATGTCTTACAAGTGATGCTGCTTCTCTGCCATAAGGATAAATTATTGCTCTCTTTTTAGTTACTACCATAAAAATGCTCCTTTCATGTTTTGTTATTAAGGATGAAACACTTCAATGCGAAATCTTTTTCAAAACTTCTCTGGATTCTGAGAAGAGTTTTTGAAAAAATAAATTTAATTACGAAATGGTTCATCAATCTTTTAGAAATACCTCTTGAACTTCGCTTACCATCAAATAGTTTCTAAGTAAGCTCTCTACATAATTTCTTACACTGCTACAACTATTTTTCTTTAGTTCTACCGAAAGCTCCTTGCTGTTATCAGCCTGCTTTGCGCACATCACACAGTGAGAGATAGCCCAACAATTCTTGCAGGAATCACCAGTTAGCTTTGCTACATTTAATAGATTTCTAGACTTCTCAATGTCAAACCCGTCTTCTATATTTCCTATACCCATAACTTCAGAAAGCTCGCTTACTCTCTCGCAAGGATAAAAGTTCCCTTCTGCATTAATAAACAATCTCTGTGCTCCTGGTATACAAGGCCCACCATGTGACATAACCTCAGACATTACAGTACCTTTCGATAGTTTGTCCTTTAGCTGCTTTACTTCATCAACTTCCTTCATTGCAATTGGAGAAACCGCATCTTTATCTAATTCACCAAAGTAATGTAAGTATGCTTTAAATACTTCATAACCTCTCTTGCTTATAAAATCCTCTTCCAAATGAATTTTTCTATTTGAATAGGCATCATCTATCACTGTAGACATTATGTTATTCTCTTTAAATAAGTCATAATCTGTAAAAAGGCTGTTTATACAATCAAAATCATTGCTAGGATCTAAAACCATACTAAAGGACAACTTCTTAAAATATTCTGGATACTTTTCTCTAATCTTTAGAAGATTTCTTTCTACTACATCGAAGGTTCCACAACCATTAGCTGCGAATATCCTATTTTTATCCTGTATTTCCTTTGGTCCATCAAGACTGATCATGGTATGAATATCATGCTCTATTAGGAAATCTATTATCTTATCAGTAAGCAAGGACCCATTTGTAGTTATAGTGAAGGAAAGGTCTTTTCCCTCAAACAGATCTTCGGCATACTCAACAGATTTTTTAATTAACTCAAATTCTAAAAGTGGCTCTCCACCATAAAAACCAATGTTAACTTCCTCTAAATCTCTTGAATGATCTAGTAAAAAATCTATACCTTTCTTTGCTGTTTCAAAGGACATACTCTTTAAAGAATGGGTTCTCTGCTTACCATTAGCTGTCTCTGAATATACACAGTATGCACATCTAAAATTACATTTTTGAGTTACTTGCAAGGTTATTTTTTTTACCTTGTGCCCTAAGCTATACTCAAGAAATCTATCTTCCGGATGAACAATTTTCTTTGGCCTTTTCGAAGATAAAAGTCCTTCCTCTTTTAGATTTCTAATAGTTACTTCAATTTCATTTTTGACATCGTTTTCATCAAAGACATCAGTTCTCCCATCCTTGATAGCTTTAAAAACCTCTTCTTTAACCTTAATGACGGAATTGGTATTCACGTCAAATATATAGCTCCCATAAGGAGTTTTTATTGGGTGAATAAATGGTTTTTCATTAGTCATGCTTAAAACCTCCTAAACTAAAGTTTTTATATTTTGAGTAAGGCACTATTTTTTGCTATTGACTTTTTCTTGTCATATGTGAGGAATCTCACAAGCGAATATTTTTATTTTTATATCTTTAATGATTATCTTTATATCTGCTTAAATTTAGTACTTCACGGATTTTCCTTCATTATAATTTCTAAAGAATAAAAACTTTCATAAAAATCTACAACTTGTTTCATTTATTCACTCACGTTATACAGTTAAACACATATTGATATTTTTATTTATTGTTATTTTTCACAAAATTCATGTTATGTTACTATTTTACATGTATGAAGTTAACCAAAATTATCATATATTGCTATCTTTTTGTATTTTTGGTGATATAATTTATAAATAAACGCCTTCATGTCAAATTCTATCAAAATAAAATTTATATTTTTCTTCACATCTTTATATCGATATCACGTATTGAAGTAGTTTATCTTTTCTAAGAAAAGATATACCTTTCAAAATATGCTTTGAGGTGAGTTTATTAATGACACAAGAAACTCTTAAGATTATAAAAACGGTTATAGACTATGTAGAAGTAAACTTAAAGAACAACATTACCCTTGATGACATCTCCCAGAAAGCTGGTATCTCAAAATATCATTTACACAGAATCTTTAAATCAATAACCGGCAGTCCTTTGATGGAATATTTCATAGGAAGAAAATTATCTGAATCTACTAGTGAGCTTATTAATACAGAGTTGAAGATAATAGATATAGCCCATGAATATGGCTTCGAATATGAACCAAATTATATTCGGTCCTTTAAGAATCAATTTAATGTGAGCCCTGCAAGATTTCGAAAGGAAAAAAAGGCAATAAAAATCGTAGACAAAATAGACCTAAATCCTATTAATTATATAAAAGATGGGATTATTCTGGAACCTCAGATAGTTATTAGACCACCAATCTATATAGTAGGTCAACTACATAAATTATATATAGGTGATAACTGCCAAGGCTATACTGCAAGCAAAGTTGCTTCAGAATTTTATTATAATCATAAACATAATATAAAAAACGCAAAAGGAGGCGAATATATAGGGCTGACAAGGTATATTGATAAAAATTATTCTTATTATCAACCTTCTATAGAAGTGGAGAACTATAAAAAAATACCAAGTAGCATGACAGTAGACACCATCGTCGGCAATAAATATGCAGTATTCAAGTATATCGACTTATGCGATATTAGCGAAATAACAATTAATAATATCATAGAAATTTATGATTATGTTTTTAATACTTGGCTTGGTCATTCAGGTTATGAGCAAAGTCATTCCTTTCACTACGAAAGCATTCGTGAAGAAAATCTAAGAGCTGATTATTGCGAAGTAGATATATTTGTTCCAATTAAGAGATGTATTTAATCAGACAAAACTTTCAACCATCTTAATTATACATATGAACTCAATCTTATTACTTTTCACTATCTACACATCCTTTGCAAATATTCAAATTCCTTCTATAAAATCTAGTATATACTTCAGCCGAATCTACAATAACTTCCATAATTTCATCTAGATAAATATTACCTATGAAAAACTAATAAATATAATGAAGTGTCCACTATAAATACCTTTAAATATCTAGATTTATCTAACTCAAAAATTTTATGCTTTCCTTTACAGTAAAAAAAGACTCCAAGTTTTTTGAAGCCTTTTATAATCTACTTTTATTAACAAGTTTCCTTTTTTATTCTATTCACTTATATTAGGCGTCTTCACAAGCCTCAAAAGTGCAATCACGATACCTGCTATTGCAATTATTGATCCAATCTTATAGGTGAAACTCATTGAACCTATAAAAAGCTCAGGATTTCCAGAAGAAAGAGCTGATACATGACTTCCAAGCTTTGAGCTCATATGACTATAGAATATAGCTACTGAAATAGAAATCCCACTGGTCATTCCTAAGTTTCTTATAAGAGAGTTCATACTTCCTGATATGCCCAGTTTATCTTTAGGAACTGAAGACATAACCCCTGCATTATTTGGAGACTGAAATAATCCATAACCACAGCCTAGTATAGTCATGCTTACCATTATAGCAAAATAAGATGAGTCTAATCGTAAAAAGGACATTGTAAATATTCCAACACAAGTAAACGCAAGTCCTATAAAGGTAGGAATTTTATAGCCTATTTTATCACATAAGATTCCGCTTAGTGGTGCCATTACAGCTGCAGTTACAGGATAAACCATCATTATAATCCCTGCTTTTTGAGGAGAAAAGCTCAATATATGCTGCAGATAAAATGGTTGTATTATATTAGTAAAATAGATTACACAGTAGGAAATAAATGCGCAAAATATCCCTGCACTAAATAGATTATTTTTAAAAAGAGTAAAATCTAGCATCGGAACCTTTGTATTTAATTCTATATAGCAAAAAGCTGCAAAACTTAATACGCATACTACGAATCCTAAAACTATCGGAAAACTGCTCCACCCAAATACTTCACCATTTAAAAGTGATAAAAAAAGTGTCGCTACAGTAAGTACAAAAGTAATCATGCCTCTAAAATCAAAAGGTTGTTTATTATTCTTAAGCTCTTCCTTTGGCACATATCTTACACCAGCTAGATAGGCAATTATACCAATTGGGATGTTAATTAAGAATATAGTTTGCCAGTTAAAGGTTCCAACAAGAAATCCACCTAGAGGAGGCCCAGTCATAGTACCTATTGCAACTACTGTTCCTAGAATCCCTGTTGCCCTTCCCCTTTCCTTCAGTGGAAATACCATTGTAATAATGCCAAAATTGCAAGCCATCATCATAGCCGCTCCAAGTCCTTGTATCATTCTAGCTCCAATTAAAAAAAACATGGTTTTTGAAAAAACACATAACAATGATCCTAGCGAGAATATAAGAAATCCATTTTGATATATATTTTTCTTGCCTTTCATATCAGCAAGTCTTCCAAACATAAGCACAAGAGTTGAAATAACTAAAAGATAGCTAGTTACCACCCACTGTATTGCTCCTAAATCTACTGACAAAGAGGCTGCCATCTTTGGTAACGCTACATTAACTATATTAATATCCAAGGTAGTCATAAAGGAACCAACCAATATTACTATTAGAGTCTTCCACTTTCCTTCCTTCACTTTGAAGACCTCCATAAATTGTTCAGTACTATAATATTAAAAATTTACTATTTTGATACCAATACTTGGATTTAAAATATATAGAAAATAATTCTTAAAAAATAAAAAAGACTTCACATTCATGAAGTCTTTTCCGTATCATTAAGATACTAATTACCTAGCAACCACCTACTCTCCCACACAGTCGCCCATGCAGTACCATCAGCCGTCTAAGTCTTAACCTTCGTGTTCGGTATGGGTACGGGTGTAACCCTTAGACGCATCATTACTAGATCTTGAAAGATTATTCTTTCAAAATTGCACTTAAGTTAACTTTGTAATAATTTGTATTGGTCAAGCCCTCGACCTATTAGTATCG
>NZ_BMBA01000005.1:0-47729 GCF_017312485.1 Clostridium zeae
AACTTTCTCCGCTCGACTTGCATGTGTTAGGCACGCCGCCAGCGTTCGTCCTGAGCCAGGATCAAACTCTCAATTTAAAGTTTAATCATAGCTTACTTACTTAGTAAGTCTTTTTTCAAAAGAATTGCTGGTTTAGTTTAAGTCTAGTTTTAGACTTTGTTTATCTTCTCTGTTTAATTTTCAAAGACCAAGTTTTTGTTGCCGCTCATTTGCGACTTCTTTATCTTATCACTTGCAAACTTTCTTGTCAACATTTTTTTTAATGTTTTTTTGTTTCCTTACGATTTTGCATCGCTGTGACGATGTTTATCTTACCATTTTAAAAGTTCATTATGATATTATTACAAAGTGATTACAAAGCACTAATATGATTTTTCTATTTATTTCTCTTATTTTCTAACTCTATCCTATAATGACACACCTGGTTATGTTTTCATTATACAAAGCACTTTTAAATCTAATTAACCTTTACTTAAAGCTAAACAACTAAATTTAGCTTATATAAAATTTGTTCAAATCCTTAGAGTCTTTTATAAAATATCTATGAAATTAAAATTATGTAGTTCTAGTTTTTACTCTAAATAGATTTTAAATCTAAGTAGTTTTAATCATTAATAATTCACTATTATCTAATATCACTATCTTTGTATTAGGATTAACTATAAAATTCAATTCTTACACTAAATATAAATTCTAAATAACTCTATATATTTTAATTTTTGTACATTTCAATTAAAAACAATTACACATTCACGCCAACTTTTTTTATACCTACAGCATTTTAAATAAATTGCAAAGAAGTTATTTCTGAATGGAGCTACTTTATTTTTAAAACAAAAGAAAGTTATTAACCGAATCTTTTTTTAATTTCTTTTACATATCAGTCTTTTTAAACATATAAATACAAACCTCTATGTGAGCAAAACTTTATTGCTTACTGTTTTATAAATATTTAATAAACCTAGTAAAACATCTGAGGTATAGTAATTTAAAAACTTCACCTATACAAATATATAAGCTTTTTAAAAATAAAAAAAGATAAAAAGATAACTTTTTAAAAAGTTACGCCTAGAATGCAGTTTTAAATATATCTTAGTAAAAAACAAAAGATCTTAAAATTATTTTTAGAAGCAAAATTTTTTATACTTTCAAACCAATGAAAAAGGACTATCTTAATAATAATTCTATAAGATAGCCCTTAAATATACTTTTATTCTATTGAATCTTATTCTTGATCATCAGTATTTTGATCTTCTTCTGCTCTCTCAAGTAATTCATTTAAACTATTATCTTCACTAGATACTACTGGAACTTCTTCTAGCTCTACAGCTACATCACTTCCATCAGCATCATCATCCGAAGATTTTTCAGTGTATGGTATTTTTGCTACAGCAACTACCTTTTCCTCTTCTCCGGTTCTCATAAGAGTAACACCCATTGCAGATCTACTTGTAACTGATATATCAGAAACATTAATTCTTATGGCAACACCACTACTATTTATAAGCATTAATTCATCATCAATCTTACATATAGTAGCACCAACTACTTTACCAGTCTTCTCAGCCAATTTATAAGTTATTAATCCCATTCCACCTCTATTTTGAACCTTATATTCAGATACAGGTGTTCTTTTACCAAATCCATTTTCACTTATTACTAGCACATCTTCATCATCAACAGCTATATCCATACAAACTGCCATATCATCTTTTCTTAGATTCATAGCCCTTACACCTGAAGCTGTTCTTCCCATTGGTCTTACATCTTGTTCATTGAATCTTATTGCATAACCATTTTGGGTAACTATCATTATGTTGGCATCTCCATAAGTTACTTTTGCCTTTAGAAGTTCATCTTCTTCTCTTAAACCTATAGCTATTAAACCATTCTTTCTTATATTTTGGAATTCACTAAGTGGAGTCTTTTTAACTAAACCTTTCTTAGTTGCCATAAATAAGAATCCATCTTGATTCATATCCTTTATAGTCAAGACAGTGTAAATTCTTTCATCTTGCTCTAAAGGTAATATGTTTATAAGATTCGTTCCCTTTGCAGCCCTTCCTGCATCTGGTATCTCATAAGCCTTAAGTTTAAACACTTTACCTCTGTTAGTAAAGAATAATAAATTAGTATGAGTTGAGGTTATGAACACATTCTCTACAAAATCATCTTCTTTTGTAGTCATTGCCTGTATTCCCTTTCCCCCTCTTCTTTGAGCAGAGTAAGTGTCTGCTAATATTCTCTTAATATAACCGCTATGAGTTAAGGTTATAACAACTTCTTGTTCTTGAATTAAGTCTTCATAGTCTATTTCATTCTGATTCTTAGTAATTTCAGTTCTTCTTTCATCAGAATATCTAGCTTTTATTTCAAGAAGTTCTTCTTTTATGACACTTAGAAGTTTTTCTTCACTTCCTAGTATATCATTTAAGTAGTTAATAAGTTTCATTATTTCATTATACTCTTCTTCAATCTTATCTCTCTCTAATCCAGTAAGTCTTCTAAGTCTCATATCTAAAATTGCTTGAGTTTGAACATCAGTCAATCCAAACTTTTCTCTTAATTCATTTCTAGCAATTTCAGTAGTCTTAGAATTTCTTATTATGCTTATAACTTCATCTATGTGATCAAGCGCTATTCTTAAACCTTCTAATACGTGAGCTCTTTCTTGAGCCTTGTTTAATTCAAATACTGTTCTTCTTGTAATAACTTGTTTTTGGAATGCTACATAGTGAACCAGTACCTGTTTTAGATTCAAAACTTGAGGTTCATTATCTACTAGAGCTAACATTATAACACCAAAAGTATCTTGCATCTTAGTATGTTTATATAATAAGTTAAGAACTACATTTGGATTTGCATCTCTTTTAAGTTCTATTACTATTCTCATACCATCTCTGTCTGATTCATCTCTTAAGTCAGAGATACCGTTTATCTTCTTATCTTTTACTAAGTCAGCAATATTCTCTATTAACTTCGCTTTATTAACTTGATAAGGTAGCTCCGTAACAATAATCTTATGTCTGCCTTTTTCTTCTTCTATGTTAGCTTTAGCTCTTACAACAACTTTTCCTTTACCAGTTTCATAAGCTTCTCTTATACCTGAAAGCCCCATTATTGTTCCTGCGGTAGGGAAATCTGGCCCCTTTATATGTCCCATAAGCTCTAGTATAGAACTTTCTGGGTTATCTATAAGCATTATTGTACCATCTATAACTTCCCCTAGATTATGAGGAGGTATGTTAGTAGCCATACCAACAGCTATACCAGATGATCCATTTACCAATAGATTAGGGAATCTAGATGGAATAACAATAGGTTCTTGCTCTTCACCGTCAAAGTTATCCATAAAATCAACTGTATTCTTATTTATATCCCTTAGCATTTCAACTGCTATCTTGTTCATCTTTGCTTCTGTATATCTCATTGCTGCTGCTGAATCTCCATCAACAGAACCAAAGTTTCCATGACCATCTACAAGCATATATCTCATGGAGAAATCTTGCGCCATTCTTACAAGAGCATCATAAACTGATGTATCACCGTGTGGATGGTACTTACCTAAAACTTCTCCAACTATTCTTGCACACTTTCTATAACCTTTATCTGGTGCCAAACCAAGTTCATGCATAGAATAAAGTATTCTTCTATGAACTGGCTTCAAACCATCTCTTACATCTGGAAGTGCTCTACCTACTATAACACTCATAGCGTAGTCTATATAGCACTTTTTCATTTCGTTTTTTATGTCAACTGGAAGAACTTTTCCCTCGTTATAATTCATGTACTTCACCTCTTTTAGTACTAAACATCTAAATTGCTTACATACTTAGCATTTTGTTGGATAAACTCTCTTCTTGGATCAACCTTATCACCCATAAGTATTGTAAATATCTCATCTGCAGCCATTGCATCTTCAATTGAAACCTTAAGAAGAATTCTTCTCTCAGGATCCATAGTTGTATCCCAAAGCTGGCTAGCATTCATTTCGCCAAGACCCTTGTATCTTTGTATACCTACAGAATTATCCTTACCGCCAATCTCCACTAATTTATCCTCTAATTCCTTATCAGAATATACATAATAATCTTTCTTAGCCTTAGAGATTTTAAAAAGTGGTGGTTGAGCTATATATACATGGCCTTGATCTACAAGTTCTCTCATGTATCTGTAGAAGAATGTTAACAGCAATGTTCTTATATGAGCACCATCAACGTCAGCATCTGTCATTATTATTATTCTATTGTATCTCAACTTCTCAACATCAAAATCTTTTCCTATACCACCACCAAAAGCAGTTACCATGGAACGTATAGTATCAGATCCTAATATCTTATCCAATCTTTGCTTTTCCACATTCATTATTTTACCTCTTAAAGGTAAAATAGCCTGGAACCTTCTATTTCTTCCCTGCTTAGCAGAGCCCCCTGCAGAATCTCCCTCAACTATGTATATTTCGCACTCTAACGGATCCTTAGATGAGCAATCTGCAAGTTTACCTGGTAAAGTTGACCTTTCAAGAACTGACTTTCTTGTAAGTTCTCTTGCTTTTCTAGCTGCTTCTCTTGCTCTTTGAGCAAGTAATGATTTTTCTATGATAACTTTTCCAACTGCAGGATTTTCCTCTAAGAATTCACTTATACCTTCTCCAGCTATACTATCAACAACACTTCTAACTTCACTATTTCCAAGCTTAGTCTTAGTTTGGCCTTCAAATTGTGGTTCAGATATTTTAATTGATACAACAGCGGTTAAACCTTCTCTTATATCATCACCGGATAAATTTTTTTCATTTTCTTTTAGATGACCAAATTTCTTACCATAGTCATTGAATACTCTTGTTAATGCAGCTTTAAAACCAATAAGATGTGTTCCACCTTCAACTGTATCTATGTTATTTGCAAAAGAGAACATGTTTTCATTATATCCATCATGATATTGTAGAGATACCTCAACAACTATGCCGTCTTTAACACCTTCAACATATATTGGTTCATCATGCAGTACTTCCTTGTTTCTGTTTAAGTAACTTACAAAAGATTTTATACCACCTTCGTAAAAGTAATTTTCACTTTTTCCGTCTCTTTCGTCTGTAAGTTGTATATTTATCCCTTTATTTAAGAAAGCTAGCTCTCTTAACCTTTGAGATAAAATCTCAAAATCATATACAGTTTCCTCAAAAATTTCATGATCAGGCTTAAAATGAGTTTTTGTTCCCTGTCCGTCATCTTCACCAATCTTGGTGAGCTCACTAGTAACATTTCCCTTTGAGTAAGTTTGCTTCCATACGCTTCCTTCTCTAGTTACGGTAACTTCACATAATTCAGACAAAGCATTAACTACAGATGCACCTACTCCATGTAATCCACCTGATACCTTGTATCCTCCACCGCCAAATTTACCACCAGCGTGAAGAACTGTCATAATTACCTCAACAGTAGATTTTCCCATCTTAGGATGTATACCTACAGGCATACCCCTTCCATCATCAATTACTGTTATTGAATTATCTTCATGTATATAAACTTCTATATTTTTGCAATAACCAGCAAGAGCTTCGTCTATACTATTGTCTACAATTTCATACACAAGGTGATGAAGACCTCTTGAACTAGTACTACCTATATACATTCCTGGTCTCTTTCTAACTGCTTCGAGACCTTCTAGTACTTGAATTTGACTTTCATCATAAGTCTGTTTATTTTGTTCCACCACTCAATTCCTCCTAAAATTTAATAAACTAAATAATACAAAATTAGATATCGGACGATTTATGGCGTGTAATCTATATCCGTTCTTTTTGTAAGTGTAGATGAGGATATTGGAGAAAGATATATCTTACTTTTCTTATCCACTTCAGCAATTACAAAAGACTTGGGTTTATCATTAGTTATTCTTTCTACAAATCCATCTTCTTCTGCCATCCTTAAGAATTGGCTAGTATCACTACTATACATAGTAGTTTGTATATCAAAAATACCAATAACATCTTTGATTGGAACCACAACATTTTCACCTAAGTGTAAAAACAATTAAAACTCCTCCTCTATGTTAGAATTATTCCATCCTGAACCTTAAAAACCCTAGCTTTTTCATCTAGGTAATCAGTTAAATCTTCTATTCCAGTGCAAGTTATAACAGTCTGTATCTGCCCTATAGAAGTTAAAACATATCTTTTTCTATTAAAGTCCAACTCAGAAAGCACATCATCTAAAAGTAAAACTGGGTATTCTCCGGTTATATCTTTTATAATTCTTAGTGATGCAAATTTTATTGATAACACAGCTGTTCTTTGTTGCCCTTGAGACCCATAACTTTTGGCATCTATATCATTAATCAAAATCAAGAAATCATCTCTATGTGGGCCAATAGAAGTAAGTCTTTTTTCTATATCCTTACTTCTATTTTTCTCTAGCCCTTCCAAAAAAGACTTTTTAATATCATCAAAGTTCTTAATACTAGATAAATACTTAAACTCTATTACTTCCTTACCAGATGTTATTTCGTTATGTACAATCTTGCCATGCTCGTTGAGCTTATCTATATACTTAATTCTTTCTTTAACTATGTATTCTGCGAATTCACTAAGCTGTAAATCATATATGTCTAGCATAGATACATCTACTTTTTTTTGCTTTAAAACGGTATTTCTCTCGTTTAATATCTTGTTGTATTGAACTAAACTATAGTAATACTTTTTATTTAATTGAGAGAGCTCCATATCCAAAAACTTTCTTCTTATTCCAGGGCTTTCTTTTACAATCTTTAAGTCTTCAGGAGAAAACATAACAACATTAAAGACACCTACTAATTCTCCAACCTTATTTATTTTAATTGAATTAACCTTAATAGCTTTTTTACCATCTTTGAATATATTGATATCGATTCTTTTATCTATTCTCTCTTTACCTACACTTAAGCTTATAAACGATTTTTCTGAATCCCAATTAACAAGTTCCTTATCTCTATTGGTCCTGTGAGATTTAGCAAAGCCACAATAGTACATAGCCTCTAATATGTTCGTTTTTCCTTGAGCATTATCTCCCATAAAAACATTAACATTTCTTCCTAGATCAATAGTTATATTTCTATAATTTCTGTACTCAAGTAACATAATCTTTTTTATATACATATAAGCACCTATTTAATTATACCACATTTATTAATAGCATATCTTATTTAAATATTACTAAATTATTTTGTAGTCTTCATTATCAAATGTAATCACATCGTTTATTCTAAGCTTTTTTCCTCTTTGAAGACATACCTCTCCATTTACAAGTACATCGCCTTCTTGAACATAAATTTTAGCTTCTGCTCCAGTTGAAGCAGCTCCACACCACTTTAAAAACGCATCTAATTTTATAAATTCAGTATCAATTCTAATTTCATTCATTGTATTGTTAAAGTTTTAACTATAATATTTTTCTTTGTGATTTCTCACAAAAGGGTATATCACAGAAAAACTACTCCTTATTTTTATTTAACTAATCTTACTGGCACTACTAAGTATTTACTATTTTCATTGATTTTATTTTTTATAACACACGGAGATACACTACTAGTAAGTTCAAGCACAACTTCATCTTCTTCCATGTTTTTAAGAACATCTAATAGGTACTTCGAGTTAAATGCAATTTGTATACCTTCACCTTGCATATTTACAGATATCTCTTCTCTAACTTTTCCCAATTGAGAATTAGATGTTATCACCATTGCATCATCTTGGATATCTAATTTAATTAAATTACTATTTCCTTCTTTAGCCATCAAAGATGCTCTTTCTATACTATTTTGTAAAGATTGTTTCTTTACAGTAACACACATTTTATATTCTTGAGGAAGAATTGAATTATATTGAATAAACTCTCCTTCAAGTAATCTTGATATTATCTTAGTCTGACCTAAGTTAAATAATATATGATTTGTAGTAAATGTTATGTTAACTAAGTCTTCACTATCTTCTAGTATCTTAGCAACTTCATTTAAGGTCTTTCCTGGAATTACCGCATTTATAGTATTTTGTGAATCAACAATTTCTCTTCTTAATGCTAATCTATATCCATCTAATGCAACTAAATTTAAATAGTTATCCTTAACTTCAAACAATATTCCTTGAAGTATTGGTCTTATTTCATCTTGTGCGATTGCAAAAGATGTTCCTTTTATCATGTTTTTTAATTGATTTTGAGGAACTGAAAAAATCATATTTTCATTAATATTTGGTAAACTAGGAAAATCATCTGAACTCATATAAATTAAGTTAAATACTGATTTTTGGCAAGTTATTTGAATTACACTATTATCAAGTGTTTCTATCTTAACCTCATCATTAGGTAATTTTCTAATTATTTCTCCAAATATTTTAGCATCTACAACAATTGAACCTTTTTCTATAATATCTGCTTCAAGCTTTGTTTCGATACTTACATCTTTATCAGATCCAATAAGAGTTATAGTATTGCTATTTGCATTAATATAAACACCTTCTAATATAGGCATTGTTGATCTTCCTGTTATAGCCTTTTGAACTATTGAAATAGAATCTTGTAGTTTACTTTTATCACATATAAAAATCAAAGTAAAAACCTCCTTAATTAATTAACAAGTAATGATGTATAGATATATATAAATAAATAATTAATTACAGTAATAATAGTAGTAGGGGCTGGGGATTTGTTGAAAAGTACCTCTAGCCTTTTAAATAAGCCAAAAAACAGTAAAAAAATACTGTGGATAAGTTGTTATGGATTTTGTAACTTATCCACATTATTCACCGAGCATCATTCGAATTTAAGTTATCCACAGTATATTATAAAGTTATTATGTACAGATGTTAATTATTTTTGAGTCAGCTTCTTTGTTATGTCATTTACTGTATTTTGAAGAACTTCATCTGACTTTAATCCGCCTGATATCTTTTCATACGCATGTATTACAGTGGTATGATCCCTTCCTCCAAATTCTTCACCTATTTTAGGAAGAGACATATCTGTCAACTTTCTTGAAAGGTACATTGCGATTTGTCTAGGATAAGCTACATTTCTAGTTCTTCTCTGAGATTTTAAATCTTCTACTCTTAAATTAAAATAATTTGAAACTGTTTCTTGAATCAATTCTATAGTAATATGATTTCCTTGTTTGTTAGATATAATGTCTTTTAATGCTTCTGAAGCAAGATCAACAGTTATTTCTCTATTTGTTAATGAAGAATATGCAACTATTCTTATAAGTGCACCTTCAAGTTCTCTTATATTTGACTTGATTTTTGTAGCTATGTAGACCATAACTTCATTAGCTACGTTTAATTTTTCAACATCAGCCTTTTTTTTCAATATTGCCATTCTTGTTTCAAAATCAGGTGCTTGAGTATCTGCTATAAGTCCCCATTCAAATCTTGATCTTAATCTATCTTCTAATGTAGGAATTTCTTTTGGTGGTCTATCTGAAGATAAGATAATTTGTTTGTTAGCTTCATGGAGTGTGTTGAATGTATGGAAAAACTCTTCTTGAGTTCGTTCTTTTCCTGCAATAAATTGAATATCATCTATTAGAAGGACATCTACATTTCTATATTTATTCCTAAACTCTTCATTAGTGTCGTCTTTTATAGCATTTATTAATTCATTAGTAAATTTTTCAGAAGACACATAAACTACTTTAGCTTTAGGATTATTCTTCAGTATATAATGGCCAATAGCATGCATTAAGTGCGTTTTTCCAAGACCAACTCCTCCATATATAAATAAAGGGTTATATGCTTTGGCTGGAGATTCCGCTACCGCAAGGGATGCTGCATGGGCAAACCTATTACTATTACCTATTACGAATGAATTGAAAGTATATTTAGGATTTAAGGTAGCAGACATTTCATCATTAACGCTAACCACAGTATTATTAGAAGCTTCTTCTTTACTTGGTGTAGCTGAAATGGTTTTTTCTTCCTGAAGCTCGGACTGGATTAGGAATTCAATATTATATTTTTTAGAAGAAACAAGTTTGATTGCCTGCACGAAAAGAGTTTTGTAGCGCTTCTCTATTATATCTTTTGTGAAATCATTTGGGACACTAAACTTTATTGAATCTGAATCCATAGATATAGGTTCGCAACTCTTTATCCAAGTATTAAAACTTACCTCAGACATCTCACCCTTCATTATATTCAATGTTTTTTCCCACATTTGGTTTAGTTGGGCATCCATTTCCTATCCTCCAGTCAAAAAATTTTTTATTAGCAATTTCTAGTAATAACAGTTTATTCACAAAAATATAAACACCCTATTAAGATGATTGACTATGTAAATAAAATTATTCACATGTTGATAACTATGTTAATAATTTTAATCATAAAAAGTTATCAACATATGTTAATATATATTAAATAACACTATCAACAGCAGTATAATAATAGAAAAAGGGCTAAAAATATATAATGTATAAACCACTTATATACACAAAGCAATAAGTTATGCACAGACTTATCAACAGTTGTGGATAAGTATTAGTGGGTTAACAATTTATACACAGCCACCACTTAATCATATCATAAAGAAATAAGCCTGTTCAATAACTTATCCACAAAAAATATATTGTATTATAAAATTATCAACAACTATTGATTTTCTTGACATAAGAACACTTGAAATATATAATTAAAAAGTAAATCTTAAAATCAATAAGATTCAGTGACAGAATAGTTTTTTACTATAAAACATAATTAACTGAAGGGGGTGTATTATAGATGTTCATGACATACCAACCTAAAAAGAAACAAAGAAAAAGAGAACATGGCTTCAGAAAGAGAATGGCTACTGCATCAGGTAGAACTGTTCTTAAGAGAAGAAGACAAAAAGGTAGAAAGAGATTGACAGCATAAGGGCCGCTTTAGTGGCCTTTTTCTGCAACTGCAGAAAAAAAAGGAGAATATCGAAGCTATGGCAGATCAAAAACTAAGAAAGAACATGGAATTTAGAAATGTGTATAGACGAGGTAAATCCTTTGCTAATGATTTGCTTGTATTATATATATATAATAATAGAAGAAACAGAGATGAAAAAGGTACACCGTACAATAGGGTAGGAATTTCTGTTAGCAAAAAAGTCGGAATTAGCGTAATTAGAAGTAGAGCTAAGAGATTAATAAGTGAAAGTTATAGATTGAATAATGAGAATATAAAAAGAGGAAATGATTTAGTGTTCATTGCAAGGGTAGCCATTAATGAGAAAACTTATTGGGATGTCCAAAAAGCTATGATCAACTTATTTAATAAGGCAGGTTTAATAAAAAATGAAAAGGGTTTTAATTCTAATAATAAGATTCTATAGAAGATTTATTTCACCTTTAAAAAGACCTTCTTGTATATATTACCCTACTTGTTCTCAATATGCAATTGAAGCGATACAAAAGTATGGATCCTTAAAAGGTGGATTCATGGCTATAAAAAGAATATTAAGATGCCATCCATTTCACGAAGGCGGATATGACCCCGTGAAGTAAGAGAGTGTAGGAGGTTAGAAATTTGTTACAACCAATAGTTAATTTCTTAACTAATATTTTTACAGCACTACATAGTTTCGTACTTAACATAGGTATTACACATGTAGGTACATCATATGTTTTAGCTATCTTTATATTAACTGTAATAGTTAGGTTAATATTATTACCTCTAAACATAAAACAAATTAGATCACAAGTTAAGATGCAAGAGGTTCAGCCTATAGTTCAAGAGATGCAAAAGAAATACAAAAATGATCCTCAAAAAGCACAAATGGAAATGATGAAGATTTATAAAGAGAATAATGTAAGTCCTTTTAGTGGATGCTTACCATTATTAATTCAAATGCCTATTTTATTTGCTCTATACGGAGTATTTACTAGTATAAATGTACAGGGTGCTTCTTTCCTATGGATACCTAACCTGTATGCGAAAGATCCATTCTATATATTACCTATTCTATCAGCTGCAACAACATATTTATCATCATATTTATCAACTAAGACTACGGTTAATACTAGTCAACAAGGTGGTATGAATATGGGGTCAATGAATATCGGAATGTCGCTTATGATGGGATTTATGGCATTAAACTTTAGATCAGCATTAGTTCTTTATTGGATAATGGGTAACTTAATTCAATTAGTTCAAACTTATTTTTTAGTTATAAGACCAGCTAATAAGAAGAAAGCATTAGCAAGTTAATATATATATTGTATTTTAATACTAAGCTTTTAGTATAATAAGGTGGGTGACTAGGGTATGCAGAAAACTTTAGAAATTACAGGAAAAACTGTAGAGGAAGCTCTAAAGAATGCTCTAAAGGAATTAAATGTTACAGAAGATAAAGTTGAGTATAACATTGTTGATGAGGGGAGCAGAGGTTTATTTAATTTTATAGGAAGTAAACCTGCTAAGATTCTTGTTACAGTTAAGCGTGATTATGTTCTTGAAGCGAAGACATTTTTAAGAAGTGTTTTAGATTCAATGGATATAAAAGCTGAAATAAGAATAAAAGAAGATGATAATGTTTTGAATATCAATCTTTTAGGTCCTAAAATGGGAGTTATAATTGGCTATAGGGGGGAGACATTAGATTCTCTACAATATCTTGTTAGCCTAGTTGTTAATAAAGGCCATGATATCCCATATAAGAGAGTAGTTCTAGATACAGAAAATTATAGAGTTAAAAGAGAAGAAACATTAAAACGCTTAGCAGATAAAACAGCCTATAAGGTTAGAAAGTCTGGCAGACCATTTAAACTTGAACCTATGAATCCATATGAGAGAAGAGTAATTCATTCTGCTCTTCAAGGCAACCAAACTGTATATACATACAGCGAGGGAGAAGAACCATATAGAAGAATAGTAGTTGATATAAGAAGAGAAAAATAGGAAAGCCATTTAGGCTTTCTTTTTGATTTACTTTTTTTTAATATGTTTTGACTAATAAAGTTTATTTTTGTAAAATAAATATTAGTTTTAAAGATATACTAGTTCAAATAAGACGTAAATAAAGGTTCTTAACATTATAAGAATTTTTATTTATAAATTTTTATAATGTTAAGAATTTATACTGTTTATTCGGGTTTTATTGATTTTATTAGTTGCCCTGAAACAATAGAATCTGATAATTTTGTAAAAAGTTAATAAGTCATTGAAAAACGGATATATTAGAGGAGATACTATAATTATAAATTTAATAATGAGGAGGACAGCATGAAAGAATTTGATACAATTGCTGCTGTTGCAACTGCACTTGGTGAGGGTGGGATTTCTATTATAAGAATTTCTGGTAATAAATCACTAGATATAGTATCTAAGATTTTTAGAGGAAAAAGCAATTTAAGTATATTAGAAATGAAGCCTTATACAATGAGGTACGGTAATATAGTAGATTCAAAACAAGAAATAGTTGATGAAGTAATTATAAGCTACATGAAAGGGCCTAAGAGTTTTACTGCTGAGGACACTGTAGAGATTAATTGCCATGGTGGAGTGACGTCAACTAATAGGGTATTGCAAGAAGTTATAAAATCAGGAGCAAGACTTGCTGAACCTGGAGAATTCACAAAAAGGGCGTTTTTAAATGGTAGAATTGACTTAACTCAAGCAGAAGCGGTTATAGATATAATACGAGCTAAAACAGATTTATCTATGAAATCAGCTATGATCCAGAGTCAAGGAGTGCTTTCCCGGGAAATAAATTCTTTAAGAGAAAAACTACTAAATGTGTTAGCACTTATTGAATTTGCTGTTGATTTTACTGAAGATGACGAAGAACCAGATGCTTCTATACCTATAAGAGTTGGTGAAAATATCCAATCAGTAATAAATGAAGTTAATAGGTTATTATCTAGTGCAGATGAGGGTAAGATTATAAGAGATGGTTTAAGTATGGTTATTGTTGGAAAGCCTAATGTAGGGAAATCTTCTCTTTTAAACACTCTTTTAAGAGAAAAAAGGGCTATTGTTACTAATATACCTGGAACTACTAGAGATGTAATTGAAGAATACATTAACTTAGATGGAATACCTATTAGAATTATTGATACTGCAGGAATAAGAGAAACAGAAGATGAAGTAGAAAGAATCGGAGTTCAGAGATCAAAGGAAAAGATAAATGAAGCTGATATTATAGTATTTATGGTTGATGCAAGCAGAGGCTTGGATAGCGAAGATAGAGAAATATTAGACTTCATAAAAGATAAAAAATATATAACTCTATGTAATAAAATTGATTTAGATAAGAACATAGCAACTAATGATTTAGACGTTCTTAGTAATTCGATAGAAATATCTACAGTTACAGGGTATGGAATTGATTCTTTAAAAGATAAGATAAAGGATATGTTCTTTAAAGGTCATATAGATAGTGAAAGTGTAATTATAACTAATACTAGACATAAGCAGGCGCTTTATAGAGCTAAGGAAAATTGTGAAGTGGCTTTAAATCAAGTTAAAAATAATGAATATCTAGACTTGATTTCTATATACGTTACAACTGGTTTAAGAGCTCTTGGAGAGATTACCGGATCAGAACTTGAGGAAGATTTAGTAAATAAAATCTTTTCAGATTTCTGTGTTGGAAAATAGGAGATGAAAATGAAGTATTTAGCTGGTGAATATGATGTGATTATTATAGGTGCAGGCCATGCTGGTTGTGAAGCGGCACTTGCTTCCGCTAGAATAGGATGCAAAACTTTAATTTGTACTATGAATCTTGATAGCATAGCACTAATGCCATGTAATCCTAATATTGGGGGAACTGCAAAAGGACATCTAGTAAGAGAAGTTGATGCGTTAGGTGGAGAAATGGGAATAAATATAGACAATACATTTATTCAATCCAGAATGCTTAACACATCTAAGGGTCCTGCAGTTCATTCACTTAGAGCTCAAGCTGATAAAAAGAAGTATCAGCAAAGAATGAAAAGCATTCTAGAAGATCAAGAGAATTTATACATAAAGCAAATTGAAGTTGTAGAGATAGATGTAGAAAATAATAAGGTTATCGGAGTTCAAACTAAAAATGGTGCTTATTTTAAGACCAAAGCTGTAGTTGTTTGTACGGGTACTTATCTAAAGTCTAGAATTATAATTGGTGATGTAAGTTATAATGGTGGACCAAATGGACTTTTCCCAGCCAATGATTTGTCTAAAAGTTTGCTAGATTTAGGGATTTCACTAAGGAGATTTAAAACAGGAACTCCTGCAAGAATAAATAAAAGATCTGTAGACTTTACGAAGATGGTTGAGCAGCCAGGTGATACAAGAATTGTCCCATTTTCTTTCATGAGCGATAATATAGATAGAGAACAAGTTTCTTGTTGGCTTACATATACTAATAGTCAGACTCATGACATAATAAAAGACAATATACACAGATCACCAATGTATAATGGTTCTATTGAAGGTGTTGGACCAAGATATTGTCCTTCTATTGAAGATAAGGTTATGAGATTCCAAGATAAGCATCAACATCAGATATTTATAGAACCTGAAGGTGAAGATACTGCTGAGATGTATGTAGGTGGAGTGAGTTCGTCTTTACCAGAAGATGTTCAAGTGCAGATGCTTAGAACTATTAGCGGACTTGAGAATGTGGAAATGATGAGAACTGCATATGCAATAGAATATGATTGTATAGATCCAACTCAACTTAAGCCATCTTTAGAGTTTAAAAATATACAAGGACTTTTTGGAGCGGGGCAGTTAAATGGTAGCTCTGGATATGAAGAAGCTGCTTCTCAAGGAATAGTAGCTGGAATAAATGCAGCTCTTAAAGTTAAGGGAAAAGATCCTATGATTTTAACTAGAAGTGATGGATATATAGGTGTTTTGATAGATGACTTAGTGACTAAGGGAACAAGTGAGCCTTATAGAATGATGACATCTAGAGCAGAGTATAGATTATTATTAAGACAGGATAATGCTGATTTAAGATTGACTGAAATCGGACATAATGTTGGTTTAGTCACAGAAGAAAGATATAAGAGATATACTGAAAGAAAAAACAATATAGACTCTGAGTTAGAGAGACTAAAAAAATTACAAATAACTAATAAGCAAGAAGTTAATCAATTTATTGAATCATTAGGTTCAGCAGAGCTTAAAAAGCCTATAAGCATGTATGAGCTTATAAAAAGACCTGAATTAGATTATTTTTCAGTTGCAGAATTAGATAAAGAGAGACAAGATTTACCGTATGATATAGGTGAGCAAGTTAATATAATTTCCAAATATGAAGGCTATATAGAAAAGCAGCTAGAGCAAGTTGAACAGTTTAAAAAGTTTGAAAACAGGCAAATACCTGAAGATATTGACTATGGTAATGTTAATAGCTTAAGAATTGAAGCTGTACAAAAATTATCTAAGATACGTCCAATAAGTATAGGTCAGGCATCTAGAATATCTGGTGTTTCTCCTGCAGATATATCAGTCTTACTTATACATTTAGAAAGCCTTTATAGGAGAAATACTAAGGCGGAGGAAATTTAGTATGATATACTATAGCATTTTAGAAAAAGCATGTAATTCTGTTGGAGTAGAATTCAATGAAGATAAATATGAAAAATTTATGATTTATATGAGTCTACTAAAAGAGTGGAATGAAAAGATAAATCTTACTGCTATAACGGAAGATGAGCAAATTGTGAAGAAACATTTTGTTGATTCAATAAAAGCATTTAATTCTCCATTATTTAAAAGTGCTTCATCACTAATTGATGTTGGCACTGGAGCTGGTTTTCCAGGAATACCTATAGCAATAATAAGAGGTGAATTAAATGTTACTTTAATGGATTCTTTAAATAAAAGAGTTAATTTTTTAAATGAGGTTATACAACAGCTTCATTTAAATAATGTAAAGACTATACATTCCAGAGCAGAAGATGGAGCTAGAAATAGTGAGTTAAGAGAAAAATTTGACATAGCTACATCTAGAGCTGTAGCAAATATGTGTGTACTTTCTGAATTCTGCATACCTTATGTTAAGGTAAATGGTCATTTTATAGCGCTTAAAGGTCCTTCAATCGAGGAAGAACTAAATGAATCTAAAAATGCAGTGGCTACTTTAGGTGGAAAGTTAGTTGAAGTAATACAAGTAAATATTGAAGATACAGATTTAAAACATAATTTAGTTGTTGTCAAAAAAATTAAAGAAACACCAAAAACTTATCCAAGAAAAGCTGGAAGTATATCAAAAAAACCTATAAAATAGTATTATATGTTTTTTTATAATATAAAATCAATTAATATAATGTATATTGTCGTACTGTTTTTATATATAAAAAGAAGGATATTTGTATTTTATAGAGAATTTGTTAAATAATGGGATAACGTGTATTTTAACTTTTTTCGTAAGGATGGATGGGAAATGCATAAAGAAATTGTTCATGTCAATATTGATAAAATAATTCCTAATACTTATCAACCAAGAAAATTCTTTAATGAAGAAGCTCTTGGAGAATTGTCACAATCTATTAGAGAACATGGTATAATTCAACCGCTTACTGTTAGAGTAAGAGGTGAGATTTTCGAATTAGTTGCAGGAGAAAGACGATGGAGAGCAGCAAGGCTTGCTAACCTTGAAGAGGTACCATGTACTGTTGTAGATATAACAGATTCTGAGTCAGCTGAAATTGCACTACTTGAGAATCTACAAAGAGAAGATTTAAATTTTTTAGAAGAAGCAGAAGCATATTATAATTTAATTCAAGATCATCACTTTACTCAAGAACAATTAGCTGAGAGATTAGGGAAGAAACAATCAACGATTGCAAATAAACTAAGACTTCTTAAGTTAGGAAACGAAGTAAGAAATATTTGCATATCAAATAATTTAACGGAAAGACATGCAAGAGCATTACTGTCTTTACCTAACGAAGAATTGCAGCTAAAAATAATAAATAAAGTTATAAAGCAAGGTCTTAATGTTAAAAACACAGAAGATTTGATTAATAAGGAACTTTTAAAATTAGCTGGTGAAAGTCTATCAAAAGAAGGAAAGAAAAGAATGACAGGTGTATTTTCTGCAAAAATATATGTTAATTCTATAAAACAAGTGTTTGATAAATTTAAAATACCTGCTGAATATAAATCAAAAGATTGTGGTGAATATGTTCAGATAACCGTAAATATACCTAAAAATGCATCCAAATAATATATTTGGATTTAGAAAAGACTGTTACGAAATAAACTAAATTGGTTTATTTGCATCAGTCTTTTTTATTTTTAACAAAAAGTAAATATGTTAAATTAATAGAACTTAGATAATTTATTTTGTCTGTTAATTTGTATGCTAATGGTAAAAAGAAGTATTCTTTAGCGAAATAGTTATTATATAATTCAACAAATGTAGATATAGAAAGATTTTAAAAAGTTTTTTTGCGATTTTTCATAAATGTTTCACGTGAAACAATAAAATTAATAATTAATTACTTTAATTATTCTTCATTAAAATATATAATATTTATATAAAGGAAAGGAGGTGGATGACTCGTAAGTTATAATGACTTAGAGTTGAATATGAAAAAGATATGTATATTTAACCAAAAAGGTGGGGTAGGTAAAACTACAACAAATATAAATCTCTGTTCGTACATAGCAATGTTGGGATATAAGGTTTTAGCTATCGATATAGATCCACAAGGAAATACTACAAGTGGGCTTGGAATTGATAAGAGAAAATTAGAGAAATCTATGTATGATGTAATAACTAATGACGTATCATTAAGAGAAATAATTAAGCAAAGTGAGTTAGTTTCAAACTTATACATAGCACCAGCTAAAATGGAGTTAGCAGGAGCAGAAGTTGAAATTATAGAAAAAGAAAAACGAGAATTAATTTTACAGGAGAAAATAAGAGAAGTAGAAGATGATTTTGACTTCATTTTTATAGATTGTCCTCCTTCTTTAGGATTTCTAACAATAAATTCGCTTACTTCATGTGATTCAGTTTTAATTCCTATTCAGTGTGAGTTTTATGCTCTAGAAGGAGTTGGACAACTTATAAACACTATACAGTTGGTAAAGAAATCATTAAATAAAAATCTTGAAATTGAAGGTGTCATAATGACAATGTACGATTCAAGAACTAATTTAAGTAATGAAGTTTATAAAGAAGTTGAGAAATATTTTAAAGATAAAGTATACAAAGTAACAATACCGAGAAACATAAGATTAGCAGAAGCACCTTCATTTGGCCTTCCTATAATGCTATATGATGAAAAATGTAAAGGTGCTGAGGCGTACGAGCAATTAACTAATGAATTTATCGAACGTCAGAAGGGGTGATGTAGATGAACAAAAAATTTGGTTTAGGTAAAGGGTTGGGTGCATTAATTCCTGAAGATGATAATGCTGAAGAAATAGCTAATAAATCAGCTACACTGATTCCATTAAATAATATTAAAGCTAACGAGAGTCAACCAAGAAGATATTTTGATAATGATAAGATTAATGAATTGTCAGAATCAATTAGAAATCATGGCATAATTCAACCTCTAATATTGAAAAAGGAAAATGAGAATTATACTATAATAGCCGGAGAAAGACGTTGGAGAGCTGCAAAACAGCTTATGCTAAAAGAAGTCCCAGCAATAATTATGGATATTGATGATAAAGAAATATTAGAAATTTCTTTAATAGAAAATATACAAAGAGAAGATCTTAATGCAATTGAAGAGGCTCAAGCCTACGAAAGACTTTTACATGAATTTTCGTTGACCCAAGAAAAACTTAGCGAAAGAATTGGGAAGTCTAGAACTGCTATATCGAATACAATTAGATTACTAAATTTAGATAAGAGAGTTCAAAGCTATATAATAGAAGGTGTATTAAGTGAGGGTCACGGAAGAGCCATATTAGCTATAGGTGATAAAGATAAACAATATGAAATAGCACAAAAGGCAATAGATGAAAGTCTTTCTGTAAGGGATGTAGAAAAGCTAATAAAAACATACTTGAGTAAGGCTGATAAGGTCGAAGAAAAGAATGATGAAGAAATTTTAATACCTTATTATAAAGATATACAAGAGCAGTTACAAAATTATTTTGGAACTAAGGTGAATATTAACTCGAAGAAAAATAAAGGTAAGATTGAAATAGAATACTATTCTGAAGATGACTTACAAAGAATATTAGAAATTATAAATATATAAAATGTTTCACGTGAAACATTTATTATAACTTTAGAAAGGGACTTAGAAATGGACACTATAATAAGTAACATACAAGATTTTATGCCATATATAGTTATTGCGCTTTCTGCAATCATATTGCTATTGCTTATTTTAATTATTATTCTATTTAGATCTTTATCGAAAGTCGAAAAGAAATATAGAAAACTAATGAGAGGCGTTAATAATAAAAATTTAGAAGAACATGTTATAAGCTATTTAGATAAAATTGATGAAGCAAATAAAACTTCAGAAGCTGCTCTTGAACACTGCTCAGTAATTGAGGAAAAAATGAAAGGATGTGTTCAAAAGGTTTCTATGATAAGATATAAGGCTTTTGAAGATGTAGGAAGTGATTTAAGTTTCTCTATTGCTATTTTAGATGATAATAATGATGGAATAATTTTAACTGGAATATATAGTAGAAATGACAGCACAACATACGCAAAGCCTGTGGATAAAGGAATATCAAGATATGATTTGTCTGAAGAAGAGCTAACCGTATTAAACCAAGCAATTAATCATGTAAATATACATTAAAAAAATGGAATTAACACAGTGTAGAATAGATATCTTAAATAATAAAAGGTGGTACTAATTTAATTGGTACCACCTTTTATTATTTAAGTCGTCAAGAATAAAAACAAGTTGTAATGGTAAACTATTATTTAAGGAGGGATAAATATGAACTTGTATATATCTGATGAATTAAAAAATCTAAAATCTCAATTAGAGAAACGAGGTTATAATATAGTAACATGTAATGATCAGTACGATGCTATAATTTGCAACTTAAAGGAAGTAGATCTTTCTCATTTACCATCTTGTAAAAGTTACAAATCAGAAGGTATAGTAATAATAGATAGTGGAAGTAAGAATGTGGATGACATTGAAAATATACTTATAAATAGAGTATATTCAGCTATTTTATAGTAGTCATTTTGAAAGTATACTTTCTATTCTAGCTTCAACTGGATTCTTTTTAAATCCAATAGATTTTAATATACAATGATGTATGCCACGAGAAATAGCATCTGCAATTGTCATAACAGTATATAGTCTAGTATTTTGTAGTACCATAAACTCTAGACTACCTGAAATATTTACTACGCCTAATATACTGATATCTCCAACTGGAGGAAGATTCTTATTCACAGCAATTCCAGGAAGCAAAGGTTTTTTATCAATATATATTTTGCCTACATTATCTAAGTCTCCAAGACAAGCATCTATAGCGATAATAAAAGGATTGTTGAATTTACAGTTTATTTCATCTAAAGTTGAATTAAGATTTTTGGCATGAACAGGCTCTTTTAAGTTCCCGTAGATGTATACTTCATTTTGAATCGTATATTTTAATTTTTCTCCGACAAGAGGTCCTAAAGAATCACCGGTAGACCTATCGGTGCCTATACATATAAAAATAATAGGTCTTTTTTGTTTAATAATCGGAGCAAGTTCATCATATAGATAATCTCTTATAAGAAATGGTGATCTAATATTTGTAGAGTCTATTGTAAATTTATTTGACATTAAAACACCTCCCATATTGGAATTATTACCAATAAGGAAGGTGCGTATACTATAGAACGTCTACTTTTTTTAAAATTTCATAAAATACAACTAAAAACATACAAAAGATTATACCACTTATCCCAGCTATCTGTATACCGATGAAAATAGCAGCTAAAACTGCTAATGGGTTAAGACCTAATGAAGAAGACATTATCTTTGGTTCTATTATTTGCCTTACGACAAATACTATTGCGTAAAGTATTAGTATCCCTATTCCGTTTATATAATTTTTTGATACTATATTCATTAAAGCCAAAGGAAAATAAATTATTGGCATGCCTACTACAGGAAGTAAGTCTAGAACTGCACAAAGAATACTAAGAACTAAACTGTATTGAACTTTAAATATAGTAAAACCAATAAAAGTAAAGATAAAGGTAATAAATATTATAAATAGATAAGATAATAAGTAATTCTTAAGCATTTTTCTTACATGGTTTAATATGGTTATTAATTTATCACTATTGTTAGGTATCACATTAGTTAATGTTAAAGTATTAGATGTAGATACTTTTTTGGTAAAGAAATATGTTGTAATAAGAGTGAAAATTACAACCATACCAATATACGGTATATAACCTAAAATTGTTAGCGTTCCTTGTACCACAGTAGAGCCAGCTCCAATTGTAAGATTTATTATTTTAGTAGCATAGGAAGAAAGATTTTTTTGTATAGTATCAATTATAGTAGGATCAATATTTAAGTTGCTCAGGTAATTTTGTAATGACATAAAGTAGTTATATATGTCAGAAGAATTGTTTGATATAAGCTTCTGCAGGTATTTTATTAATCCTATTAATTCACTAACTAAAGATGTAAGTATTATAACATTTAGTGATATTATTGTTCCAAAAAATACTAATGTGCTTAAGATAGATGCTATCCAGGATTTTAACTTAAGTCTTTCTATCATAAATCTAGTTGGTGATCTAAGTATTAGAGCAAATATTATTGCTAAAACAAAAGGTAGTGTATATTTAAGTGTAGAAAAAAATAAGTAGAAGAATAGAGTATAGACCGCAAAAAAGATGGCCAATCTCTCAAGGCGTTGTTGAATATCTTGCATTAATAACCTCCTAAAATAATTTTTATAGATTTATAAAGAGCTTCTGCATCTTCTAAGCTGTTAAAATAACCAAGGCTTACCCTCACAGTTCCTGTTGGATAAGTACCTATTGTTTCATGAGCAAGCGGAGCACAATGAAGTCCTGTTCTTGTTACTATTCCATATTGTTTGTCCAAAATAAATGATATCTCAGATGGATCTCTATTTAAGATATTAAATGAAATAGTGGAAGTTCTCATTTTTTCTGTATCTTTAAAACCATATACATTAATTTCTTTAAAATTATTTAGTATTTCCAAAATTCTCTTAGTTAGCGTTAATTCCTTATACTGAATTGTGTCTAAGCCAACATTTTGTATAAATTCAAGTGCTGCTTTTAGTCCTACAATTCCAGGTAAATTAAGTGTTCCACATTCAAATTTATCTGGTAAATAATCGGGATAAATTAAGGAGCTAGACATACTGCCAGTTCCACCAGTAAATGTCGGTAGAGTAGCCTCATTTAATTTATCATTAATTAAAAATCCACCTATTCCTTGAGGTCCTAATAACCCCTTATGCCCGGTAAAAGCAAGAGCATCGCAGTTTAATGACTTAAAATCAACAGAGGTACTTCCAGCAGATTGAGCAGAATCTACAATAAAAAATATATTATTATTTTTACATATTTTACCAATTAATTCTAGAGGCTGTATTGATCCAATTACATTAGATGCATGAGAAAGCACAATAAGTTTTGTATTTTCTTTTATTAGATTTTTAATATCATTTGCATTAATAATGCCATTTGCATCACATTGCACTATATCTAACTGTATTTTACCCTGATTTTTTAAAATGGTAAGTGGCCTTAGTACAGAATTATGCTCCATTGATGAAGTTATAATATGCCAACCATCTTTTATAGCACCTAAAAGTAATATATTTAAAGAGTAGGTTATATTTTGTGTAAATATAACATTTTCCGTTTTATCAAAATTAAAAAAATTGCATAGAGCTTCTCTACATTCATAAACCAGTTCGCTACTTTTTAAAGAGGAAGTTGATGCACCTCTTCCCGCATTACCTCCGTTATATACTATAAAATCATAAATTGATTTGCTTACAGTATCTGGTTTTGGAAAGCTAGTGGAAGCATTATCAAAATAAATACTCATAATAATCATCCTTTGCTGTAAATATATAAATTAATTACAGTATTATTAAGTAAAAAACTTAAAATTATTGTAATAATTGTTATTAAATAATATTAATATAACCGTGGAAAAACTGCAATAATTTAAATTAGTTAATGAATAAAAAACAACAATATAATATACATTAAGTATATGAAGAGTCTTATATAGATAAGATGTACAACTAAAACATCAATAAATTGTCTTAACTAATTCAACTCTAGAAAAATCTAATTAAAAATAACATTATAAATTTATTATAAGATTAATGCACTAAAATAATAAGTCTGCCTATGGTAATTTCCTAAAAATGCAGAAAAAAACAATTTAATTAGATATAATAATTATTATAGTTGAACATAAGCACAAATTCACTATTATTTATATCTTTAACAGTAAAACAAGATTTAAACATATTGATTAAGCAATATTATTAGATTAATATTAATATGTTTATATTCTATAACTATAAAATTATATAAATAGAGGAGGGAATGCTTTATATTAATAAAGCTAACATTTTTATGAAAGAATATATAATGGTTTTTAAGAATACACATGATGCTATTGGTGCAGAAAAATTTATTAAGAGTAATGATTTAGAAGTAGTCGTAATGCCTACTCCAACATATATAACCCAAAGTTGTGGAATATGTATAAAACTTAGCGATACAGTACTAAGTGCAATTGAGTGCGAATTAAATAATAAAATTAACTTTAAAAGCATCTATTTAATAGGAGATGAAGGTTTGAAATTATATAAGTAATGAGGTGATTATATATGGCAGCCATGGACACACTTTTTTCTATAGACTACGATAAGGGAAGATTGAATATAGCTAATATGTCAATACCATTTAGTACAATAAACAATATATTATGGAAAATATTTGTTATCATAGTTATAATATTTATTATGTACATATCTATAAGGATAGGAAATTCAATAATTGATAAGTTCGTAAAAAAGCAGATTGAAAGTGAACATAGATTCACAATGGATGAAAAAAAAGCTAGCACTATCGGTGAGCTATTAAAGAGTATATTAAAGTATACAGTATACTTTTTCGGAATAGTAGGTATTTTATCAGGTTTATTCAATGGAATATCTCTTACCTTTGCAAGTATAGGTGGAGTTGCAGTTGGTTTTGGTGCCCAGAGCATCGTAAAAGACCTAATAAACGGTGTATTTATATTATTTGAAGATCAGTATGCTGTAAGTGAATATGTCACTATAGGGTCCTTTAGCGGCGTTGTAGAGAGTATAGGGATAAGAACAACTAAGCTTAGAGATTTTTCAGGGGATGTACATCTTATACCTAATGGTACTGTAAGCACTGTAACCAATCATTCTAGAGGAAATATGAGAGTTATGCTTGAAATAGAAATTGGTTATGATGAAAATGTAGATAGGGCTATAGATACTATAAATCAAGTTTGCGATACTTACGCAAGAGATAATGATAATATAATTGATAAACCCCAAGTGGTTGGGGTAACCTCACTTAGTCAAACTGGAATAGTTATAAGAGTATTAGGATCAGCAAAATCAATGATGCAGTGGGCTGTTGAAAGAGAATTAAGAAAAGCAATAAAGTTAGAATTTGATAGACGTGGAATAAAAATACCACATCTTAATGTTCAGGATGTGGTAACTAATAAATTAAGAGAACAATAGTAATGATTATTAACAATTTATATTTGGAGGAAATAACTATATGCAAGTATTCAATTTAGGGGATGTAGTAGAGATGAGAAAACAGCACCCTTGTGGAAGTTATGAATGGGAAATTATTAGATTAGGTGCTGATATAAAAATAAAGTGTTTAGGTTGCGAAAGAATAGTTATGCTTTCTAGACAAAAGTTTCAAAAGGGAATAAAGAAAGTAGTTAAATCAAATGAAATATCTTAATTGGTATAAAAAAACTTGCAAAGCTTTATAGCTAATGATATAATATTTCATTGTGGATCCCTGCAATGCTATGCATTGCCGTTAGTCCAAAGGGAGGAGGTGAATGTGATGAGAAAGTACGAAACTATATTTATATTACATCCAACATTTGAAGAAGAGGCTGTTAAGGCTTCAATAGAAAAATTTAAAGGTGTAATTGAAAATGGTGGCGGAACTATCGATAACGTTGATTTTTGGGGTAAGAGAAAGCTTGCTTACGAAATATCAAAGGTTAATGATGGTTACTACACTTTAATTAACTTTACAGCTGGTCCAGAATTACCAAGAGAGTTAGACAGAATATTCAGAATCACTGATGGCGTATTAAGACACATAATAGTAAAGGAAGAAAAGTAAGAGGTGGTATAAGAAATGAATAGAGTTATTCTTATAGGTAGACTTACAAAAGATCCTGAGCTTAGATTTACACCTGGAGCAGGAACTGCGGTTACTACTCTGACTCTTGCCGTTGACAAGTTTAATCGTCAATCAGGTCAAAGAGAAGCAGACTTCATATCTGTAGTGGTATGGGGAAAGCAAGCTGAATCTACTGCCAATTACATGAGTAAAGGTAGCCAAATGGCTATAAGCGGTAGAATTCAAACTAGAAGTTATGACGCCAAAGATGGTTCAAAAAGATATGTCACTGAAGTAGTTGCTGATGAGGTTCAATTCCTTGGAAAAGGAGCTGGTAACCCACAATCAGGAAACAATAATTTTGGTGGCGGTTCTGAATATGGAGCTCCGTCAAATGATCCATTTGGTGGTATGAGCTTTGATGAGGATATGACTCCCGTAGATGATGGAGATATCCCATTCTAATTCTAAAAGGTAAGGAGGGAAAGTTGTGAGAGATAATAATAATGGTGGAATGAAGAGAAATGGCGGAAAAATGAGAAGATCCAAGAGAAAAGTTTGTGGATTTTGCGTTGAAAAAGCTACTTCTATAGATTATAAAGACATCAATAAGTTAAGAAAGTATGTAACTGAAAGAGGAAAGATACTTCCAAGAAGAATTTCAGGAACATGTGCTAAGCACCAAAGACAATTAACTGATGCTATAAAGAGATCAAGAAACATAGCATTATTACCATTTACTACTGAATAAGTAGTTAAAATCCCACAATTTATATTGTGGGATTTTATTTTTATCATAAGAAGTTAATTAAGCGATAATATGGATCGGACTATTTAAAGTAACAATCACTTTGGATAGTCTTATTATAATTATTTGAATAAAGTTTAAAATGATATTGCTAAATAAAGCATGATTTAATAGTGCACAATTTCAATCTGAGAATATAAATTATGGCACGAAGTAGTATATATCAATATATGTAAATTTCGATATAATAGATAAAAACAGCTAAATATAAATATAATTAGAGAATAATATACAGATGATTTAGAAAAAAGTATATAAATCATGTATTTTAGATATATTTGGTTGAAATACCATGAGAAAAAAATTAAAATATATATTATATATGAAAGGTTAGGAATATGAGGTTGATATGATGAAAAAAGATAATTTCAATATTATGTCTGATATAAAAATTATAGAAGATTTAAAAGCCCAGCTACTATGCATAATAGCAGAATTCTTTAGATTATTAACTAAAGGAAGCAACGTTGCTCATGATGCTATATTAGAATGCATTTCCGGGGCAATAATAATTTTATATCTATTAGCAGACAAATTAGGTTATTCATTCATTGAAGTAGATGAGGATATGAAGAAAAAAATTAAGATTGGTATTGTAGAGGGGGATAATATAGAAAAGGATGGTAAAAACTTAAGTAGATTGCATAGCCATCTTAAAGAAAGAAATTAACCTTTGGAGGAAAACAATGAAAGAAAATAAGTATACAGCAAGATCTACGGTAGAAGCAGGATTGATGTCAGTAATCGTATTTATAATCCTCATGATTACTACATATGTTCCGCTAATAGGAATGGCTGGCTTCTTTGTGTTACCAGTACCAATAACATTATTATATTTAAGGCATAATAAGGTAGTTGCTATATTATCTGTTATAGTTAGTACTATTTTAATTAGTATGTTCTATAACCCTTTATTAGCGATAGCTTCAGCTGTTTTATATGGGGTATCCGGTCTATCATTAGGTTTTTGTATATCGAGAGGATTTAAATCAACGCTTACTTTAGTTATAACTAGTATAGCTAATTTGGTTGGTATTATTATAAACTTATATCTGACAGTATTATTGGTAACAAACGTAAGTCTAGTGCAAATGATTCAACAGATGATAGATCAAATGAAAATGGCAGGAGACATATATAAAAATGCAGGAATTGATATGAGCACAAACCCTGCATATCAACAAATACAGCAGCTTAATGTGAATACTGTTTTGTTTATGATTCCAGCAGTATTAATTACTTGCACTGTTATAATATCATTATTAAACTATGTAATAGCAAAAAAGATGCTAAAAAGATTTGGACACAAATTTGACCCAATAAGAAATTTTATGAATTGGTATCTAGATAATAGAGTCGGTGCACTCATCATTTCTATCGTCTGTGTAGGGATAATATTAAAGTCTAGAGGCTTCATGATTGGGGATTATATACTTACTAGTTCAATGACCGTATTGCAGTTCACATTAATAATTATAGGAACGTCTATTGTATTCTACTATTTAAAGACTAAGCTTAATGTAAAAAATGGAATTGCTATTGCTATATGTATATTTATAGCCTTCTCAGGAGTTTCAAGTATTGCTTTTTATATTGGACTAATAGATTTAGTATTTGATATAAGAGGTTTAGATCCAAACAGTCTTGGAAATGCCTTGAGGAAAAAATTTGTAAAAAAATAGCCTTAAAATTATTTTTAAGGGGGAGATCAAAATATGAATAATTCTAAGATAACTAAATCAAGTTACATGATTTCAATAATTATTTGTATAATACTATCTCTGATTATATTATTTCAAGGCTATATGTATCTTGCTTATGTTCTCTTGCTAATAACAGTAGCATTAACTATTTATTGTTTTAATAATAATTTTAAATCGGAAAATAAAGATCAAGATTATAATGATGAAAATGTAGAATCTAAAGAGATAAACATTACGTATATAGTTGAAGATTTTGTGAGAGAAACTATGATGCTACAGATATATCCATTAGTAATTATAAAAGAAAATGGAGAAGTTATTTGGCATAATAAAATATTTGAAGATAGCTTTGAATCAATTAATTATAACGGAGAAGTTATTTCATCCATCGTAAGGGGATTGGAACTTGATGAAATAACGAAATTGTCTAATGGAATTTCCTATAAAGCAAAATTGAATAAACGCATATATGAGATTTATTCAAGGAGTTTAAAGATAGACGATAATGAGAATATACACTTAGTTTACTTTAATGATATAACTAATATAACAGAAGCCACTAAGGAAAGTGTAATGCTTATAGAAGTTGATAATTTAAGTGAAGTTGTAAAGATGACAGAAGAGAATAATGGGCCTTTTCTTATAGCAGAGGTAGAGAAAAATATAAATTTATATGCTCAAGCACTTAATGCTATGATAAGAAAATATGATAACAATAAATATGTTCTTTCGGTTCCTGATTATAATATAGATTCTCAAATTAACACAAAGTTTGATATACTAGATAAGGTAAGAGAAATAAATTTAGGAAATAAGATGGAAGTTACTCTAAGTATTGGAGTTGGAAGGGGAGGAAACTCACCAGCCCAAAATCATGCGTATGCAATTACTGCAAAAGAACTAGCCCTTGGAAGGGGTGGAGATCAGGCTGTAGTAAAAAAAGGAGAAAAACTTGCCTTCTTTGGTGGTAATAAAAAGGAATTAGAAAAGAGGACCAGAGTTAGAGCTAGAGTTGTTGGTCATGCATTAAAAGATTTAATATATGAAAGTAGTAAAGTTTATATAATGGGACATAAGAATCCTGATATGGATTGCTTTGGCGCTGCGGTAGGGATCGCTGCAGTGATACGTCAATTAGGAAAGCAATGCAATATTGTTCTTAATAATGATAATAGAGCTATTGATGGTTTCCTAGATAAGATAAAGCAAATAAAAGACTATGATGATGTATTTATTAACTCAGAGTCTGCAGCAAATACGATAGATGATGATACTTTGCTTATAATTGTTGATGTACATAGCAAAGGATATGTTCTAGATAAAAATATATATGAAAAAAGTAAGAAAATTGTTATAATTGATCATCATAGGAGAAGTCCTGATTTTATAGAAGGAGCTCTTCTAACTTATATTGAAGTATACGCATCATCAACATCAGAGTTAGTTACTGAAATTGTTCAATATATGCTTGAAAAACCAAAGTTACACCAACTTGAAGCTGAAGCACTTCTTGCAGGTATAGCTATGGATACAAAGAATTTTGTGTTTAAGACAGGTGTAAGAACTTTTGAAGCTGCATCTTTTCTTAGAAGAGCTGGAGCAGATACAGTTGATATAAAGAGATTCTTTAGTAATGACTTAAAGAGTTATATCCAAAAAGCAGAAGCTATAAGATCTGCTGAGGTGGTAAATAATATAGCTATTGCCGTATGTCCACCAAATGTAACACAAACTGTAATAGCTGCACAAGTTGCGGATGATTTACTAAATATTACAGGTATTCAAGCCTCCTTTGTTTTTGTTAAAATAGATAGAGACATTCACATAAGTGGAAGATCCTTAGGTGATGTTAATGTTCAGATTATTTTAGAATCCCTTGGAGGCGGTGGTCATATGACTATGGCAGGTGCTAAGCTAACGGATGTAGCTATAGAGGATGCAAAAAAAATATTACAAAAGGCTATATCAGAAAATTTAAGGGAAGGTGAATAAAATGAAAGTTATATTATTGCAAGATGTTAAGAAGTTAGGTAAGAAAGGTGATGTTATAGAGGCATCAGATGGATACGCTAGAAACTACTTGTTTCCTAGAAATCTAGCAGAACAAGCAAATGATTCAAATCTTCATGTATTAAATGCGAAGAAAGAAACTGAGAGAAGAAAGAAACTTGCTGAAATAGAAGAGGCTCAAAAGTTAGCAGATGAACTTAAAAATAAAGAAGTAAAAATTGTAGCAAAAACAGGCGATAGTGGAAGACTATTTGGAGCTATAACTAGCAAAGATGTAGCTGAATTAATAAAGAAGCAGTATAACGTGACAATTGATAAGAAAAAAATAGTCATGGAAACATTAAAGCTAGCTGGAACTTATGATATAGAAGTGAAATTATATCCAGAAGTTAGCACTAAGATGAAGGTTGTTATTGCTCCACAAGTATAAGGAGGAGTTATAGTTTGAAATCACAAAATGATATAGATGTTTTACAAGATATATTCAAGAGCGGAATGAACTTAGAATCACAAGTTAGTGTTCTTTTTGAAGTTGCAAAGAATGTTCTTGATGAAGGTGCTGTTAGAGCAAGAACCGTAAGACACAAATTAAATAAATATGTTAAGTCAAAAAATGTTTACGATAGATTATATGCATTAAATAAGATAGTTTCAGATGGTAAGGGGTTAAAAACCGTACCATCTGAAGCTAATTTACATGAAGCTTTAGAGGATACATATGGATGGCTTTCAGAAGAGCTAGCAAGAAAGTATATTCAAAGTAGAATTGAAGAACAAGTTCAAGATGCTATCATGGACAAACAGGACAAGTATATCGATGAGATGAAGCTTGGAATTATAAGAAAACAAAAAGGCCCTGAAAATGCAAAGACCTTAAAGAAGTACGCTCAATTTGAAACCTTGGATGCAAAGGTGCCTAACAAGAATATAATGAGTTTAGTTAGACCATCTTCGTTTGATGAAGTTATTGGACAAGAAAGAGCTATAAAATCACTAATTTCTAAACTAGCTTCACCATATCCTCAGCATATTATATTGTACGGGCCTCCAGGAGTAGGTAAAACAACTGCAGCTAGATTGGCATTAGAAGAAGCCAAAAAGCTTAGCTTTACACCATTTAATGATAAGTCTAATTTTGTAGAGGTAGATGGTACAACCTTAAGATGGGATCCAAGAGAAATAACAAATCCATTATTAGGTTCGGTGCATGATCCTATATACCAAGGAAGTAAAAGAGATTTAGCTGAAGTAGGAGTACCAGAGCCAAAACCTGGTCTAGTAACAGATGCACACGGAGGAGTTTTATTCATAGACGAAATAGGAGAATTAGATGATATTCTCCAAAATAAGCTTTTAAAAGTTTTAGAAGATAAAAGAGTTGAATTCTCTTCATCATACTATGATCCAGATGACGAAAATACTCCAAAATATATTAAGTATCTATTTGAGAATGGAGCACCAGCAGATTTTGTGCTAATTGGAGCAACAACAAGAGATCCTGGTGACATAAATCCAGCTTTAAGATCAAGATGTACAGAAGTTTATTTTGAACCTCTTACTGTTTCAGATATTAAAGTTATAATAACAGATGCTGCTGACAAGCTTCAAGTTGCTCTTGAGGAAGGTGTAGATGAACTAATATCAAGATATACTATTGAAGGCAGAAAGGCTGTAAACATACTTGCTGACGCTTATGGATATGCTTTATATAATTTTAAGGACAATGTTCCTGAAAAGGTCACTGTTACATTAAAAGATGTAGAGGAAGTAATATCTATAGGTAGATATATACCTTATGAAAGAGTTGATAGTGATACAAAATCAGAAATAGGACATATATATGGTTTAGGCGTATCAGGATTTTTGGGTTCTACCATAGAGATAGAAGCAACTGTTTTTGAGGCCAAGGATAAAGGAACTGGACAAGTTAGGTTTAATGAAACTGCTGGTTCTATGGCAAAGGATTCAGTATTTAATGCTGCATCAGTTATAAGAAAGATAACTGATATAGATATTAAGGATTATGACATACATGTAAATGTAATTGGTGGAGGAAATATTGATGGTCCTTCAGCAGGAGCCGCTATAACTGTATGTATAATTAGTGCTTTGCTTAATAAGCCTATAAGACAAGATATAGCTGTTACTGGAGAGATATCACTTAGAGGGAAAGTTAAACCTGTAGGTGGAATATTTGAAAAGGTATATGGAGCTAGAAGAAAAGGAATAAAGCTAGTGGTAGTTCCTAAAGACAATGAAAAAGAAGTGCCTCTAGGCTTAAAGGATATAGAAGTAAAAGCTGTTGAAACTATAGAATCGCTTATGGAAATAGTTTTCGAAGTATAATAAAGCTATGAGGCTGTCCATAATGTATAATGATGCATTATGTGCAGCCTTATTTTTATTAATTAAAGAAGTATTTATTTTCATAAATGTGTTGATTAATTATTAAAAGAAATTCATAATATTATATGCAAATATAATGGAGAAGGAGCGAATCATATGGATAATACACCTATCATGAGGAGTTTACCACAGAGCATAGAAGCTGAACAATCAGTACTTGGCTCTATGATAATCGATAGGCAAGCAATAGTTCAGGCTGCAGAAGCATTAACACCTGATGACTTTTATAGGGAAGCCCATAAGGTTATTTTTTTAAGTATATCTGAGATGATCCAAAAAGATCAACCTATTGATTTGGTAACTCTATTAGAATATTTGAAGGCCACAGACAGGTTAGAAAAAGCAGGGGGTATGACTTATGTAACTGAAATGAGTGGTTCTGTACCGACTACTGCTAACTTGAGTTCTTACATAAAAATAGTGTCTGAGAAGGCTACTTTAAGAAAATTAATAAGGTCTTCTACTGAGACAATAGAGGATTGCTATAATGGACAGGATAATGTTGAAAAGGTAGTAGACTCAGCTGAAAAGAGAGTCTTCGAAATAGGAGAGAAAAGAAATACTGGAGACTTTGAATCGTTAAGTGCCATACTTGAAAGAGGTTTTGCAGAAATTGAAAGACTTTTTAATGACAAGGGCGCTTTAACTGGAGTAGCCTCTGGATTTGTTGATTTAGATTCTAAAACTTCAGGTTTCCAAAAAGGAGACATGGTTCTAATAGCAGCAAGACCTTCAATGGGAAAAACTACGTTTGCTCTTAATATATGTGAACATGCTGCTCTTAGAGAAGGTAAAAGTGTAGTTATATTTTCTTTAGAAATGCCTAAGGAACAATTAGCTTACAAGCTTTTGTGTTCTGAAGCAAACGTCGATATGGTTAGTCTTAGAACAGGTAATTTAGAGGATAAGGATTGGGAAAATATAGCTAGAGCAGCGGGTCCGTTATCTTCAGCTAAGATATATATAGATGATACAGCTGGTGTAACTGTAATGGAAATGAGATCGAAATGCAGAAGACTTAAGATGGAGTATGGTATAGATTTGATAATGATAGATTACCTTCAGCTTATGAGTGGAAGCAGCACATCTGGGGAAAGTAGACAACAAGAAGTTTCAGAAATATCAAGAAGTATAAAAGCCTTAGCTAAAGAGATGCAATGTCCAGTTATAGCTTTATCTCAGTTATCTCGTGCACCTGAACAAAGAGCAGATCACAGACCGATGTTATCTGACCTTAGAGAATCTGGTTCAATAGAACAGGATGCTGACTTAGTTATGTTTTTATATAGAGATGAATATTATAACAAAGAAACTGATGATAAAAATATTGGTGAATGCATAATCGCTAAACATAGAAATGGTGAAGTTGGTGCAGTTAAGCTTGCGTGGCTTGGTCAATATAGTAAGTTTGGTAATCTGGATGTAGTTCATTAATTAATGTTTAATATTTTTATTATAAATATATAATAAATTATATAAGAAATAAAAACGAGAGGTGAATAACAATTATGGAATGTGACGGGCATAGTTGCTTAAAACACATTGAAAAATTGAATACTAAGAAGTAGAAGGAAGCAACTATACTTAAACATTTTATATTGTTTGATATACTTTCCTTCTACATGGTGAGGAGGAAAAGTAAAATGAAAACTTTCGATAAAGAAGACGTAAAAGAAATACTACTAACTCAATCTCTTGAAGGTTTAGAGAAACTTTTGGAAGAGGTGCATCCAGTAGATATATTGGATGTACTAAGGGAGCTTGATGATGAAAAGTATTCTATATTAAAGAAACTTCCTAACTGGCTTGTTGCAGATATATTTGAAGAGATGGATGAAGATGAGCAGCAAGAAGCATTGGAGCTTTTTTCAGAACTAGAGCAATTTAAGATATTAAATGAAATGAGTTCTGACGAGATAACAGACCTGTTAGGAAATCTAGAGCCTGATAAGGTAGATAGGTTTTTAGGTAATATAGATAAAGAAGACGCTGAAGAAGTTAAAGAACTGCTTACTTATGAGGAAGATACAGCTGGTGGTATAATGGCCACTGAGTTTATTGCAATAAAAGAGAATATGACGGTAAAAGAGACTCTAAATTATTTACAAACTACTGGAATAGAAGCAGAGACTGTTTACTATTTATATGTGCTTGATAGTAATAGTATACTAACAGGGATATTATCATTAAGAGATTTAGTAATATCATCTTTCGATACTAAAATCAGTAGTGTAATGACAACTAGTGTAAAGAGTGTTCCTGTAAATATGGACCAAGAGGAAGTAGCCAATATATTTCAAAAGTATGGATTTCAAGCAATGCCTGTAATTGATGAGGTAGGTGAAATGTTAGGAGTAGTAACTTTTGATGACATCATTGATATAGTAAGACAAGAGGATAATGAGGATATATATCGTCTTGGAGGACTTAATGAAGGCGAAGCTGTAGATGGTTCAGTGATGGATTCAGTAAGAAGTAGGCTTCCTTGGCTTCTAGTAAATCTAATTACAGCTATAATAGCTGGTGCTACGGTAGGACTGTTTAGTTCTACAATAGATAAATTAGTAATACTAGCAACATTCAATCCCATAATAGCTGGTATGGGTGGCAATGCAGGGACTCAGAGTCTAACTCTTATAGTAAGAGGAATAGCTTTAGGTGAATTAACTAAAGAAAATGCAAAAAGGGTATTCCTAAAAGAAGTTATTGCTGGATTGTTTAATGGAATAGCAATTGGAATAGTTGTGGCTATATTAGGTTTGATATGGGCCAATAAACCGGTATTTGGATTGGTGGTTGGAGTTGCTATGATACTAAATATGTCTTTAGCTACAGTAGTGGGATATCTTGTACCTGTAATTCTTAAAAAGTTAAATATAGATCCTGCACTTGCTTCAGCAGTTTTTGTTACAACATTTACAGATGTATGTGGTTTCTTCTTCTTCTTAGGGTTAGCCACAATGTTTTTGAAATACTTAATGTAGGTGGCGTAGGATTTGAATTAATAGATATTAATAAAGGTTAATTTAGGATAAGTTCTAAATGTAAATTAAGAGACAATTAGTATATAGAATGTTCTTAAAACGGGAGCATTTCGATAATATATTAATTGTCTTTTTTACTATATAGTAAAGTATGAAATTTGGTTTATTATAACTTTGACTTTGGTTATAATAAAAGATAGAGTAGTCAATTATATATAGAAAATTAAAGTTTTATTATTTTTAATAATAGAACTTTAGTAAGCAGATTCTAATATTTATTGTTATATTATAAATAATTATTAAAACAAAATCTTATTAGACTTGGGTATAGAATAATTTATTGTGTGAGGTTAATATGGAAAGATACATTATGTCATTAGATCAGGGAACTACTAGTTCTAGATGCATTCTTTTTAATAAGGAGGGTAACATATTATCAATAGGACAAATGGAAATTTCGCAGATATATCCAAGAGCGGGATGGGTTGAGCATGATCCTATGGAGATATGGTCTACTCAGTATAGTGTGGCAATTGAAGCTATGGCTAAGGTTGGAATTCAAGCATCTCAAATATCAGCAATAGGAATTACGAATCAAAGAGAAACCACTATAGTTTGGGATAAAACAACTGGAATGCCTGTTTACAATGGGATAGTCTGGCAGTGTAAGAGAACCGCTGAATATTGTGATGAAATCAAAGCTAAAGGTTATGAAAATAAAATAATGACAAAGACTGGGCTTAGGGTAGATTCTTATTTTTCTGCTTCTAAGATTGCTTGGATATTAGACAATGTAGAAGGTGCTAGAGAGAAGGCTGAAGATGGAAAGCTGCTTTTTGGAACGGTAGATAGCTGGCTAATATGGAAACTAACTAATGGAAGAGTTCATGTTACTGATTATTCCAACGCATCTAGAACATTATTATATAATATACATGATTTATGTTGGGATAAAGAATTATTGGAGATTTTTAATATACCAGAAAATATGATGCCAGAAGTTAAGAATTCAAGTGGATTGTTTGCTACTACTAATAGTAGATTGTTTGGTGATGAAATTCCTATATGTGGTGTAGCCGGAGACCAACAAGCTGCTTTGTTTGGACAAACTTGTTATGAGCAAGGTGCAGTTAAGAATACTTATGGTACTGGATGCTTTATGCTGATGAATACTGGAGATAATCCTGTAAAATCAAATAAAGGGTTATTAACTACTATTGCCTGGGGAATAGATGGTAATGTAACCTATGCATTGGAAGGAAGTGTGTTTGTAGCTGGAGCTGCAGTACAATGGCTTAGAGACGAAATGAAAATGATTGATACATCAAAGGAATCAGAAGAGTATGCATGGTTAGTGGAAGATACAAATGGAGTTTATTTTATACCTGCTTTTGTAGGACTCGGTGCTCCTTATTGGGATCAATATGCTAGAGGAATGATAACTGGGTTAACTAGAGGAGCAAAGAAAGAACATATAGTAAGAGCTGTTTTAGAATCTATTGCATATCAAACCTATGATATTCTAAGGGCTATGGAAGATGATTCTGATATAAAGTTAACGAGCTTAAAGGTTGATGGCGGAGCGGCAGCTAACAACTTTTTAATGCAGTTTCAAGCGGATTTAATAAATACAAGAGTATATAGACCTAAGGTTATAGAAACTACAGCACTTGGAGCCGCATATCTTGCAGGATTAGCAGTGGGATATTGGAGGGATATTGAAGACATAAAGACCAACTGGAGTGTAGGTAAAGAGTTTAATCCATGTATGAGTGAAGATAGAAGAAATAACTTTTTGTCAGGATGGAATAAGGCTGTAAAGAAGGCTTTAAGTGATGAAAGAAAAGATAGTTAATTAATTTAAGTATTATCAAATTTTATATATTTTAACGAGGTGAATTTAATTGAAAAAAGTTTTGGGATTTATAGGTTGTGGAAATATGGGAGCGGCTATGGTTGGAGGTATAATTGCATCAGGTATTGTAACAAATGATAATATTATAGCATCTACCAAAACTAAGCAATCAGCAGAAGCACTTGAACGAAAATTTGGAATAAAAACTACTCTAGATAATAAGAAAATAGCTTCTGAGGCGGACATAATATTTTTAGCGGTTAAACCGTTTATGTATGATGCAGTAATTGAAGAGATAAGAGATATAATAAGTACTGATACTATAATTGTTACTATTGCAGCAGGTATTGAGCTTGAGAAGGTTAAGAGTACTTTTAAAAGAGAAGTAAAGTTAATTAAAACTATGCCGAATACTCCTGCTTTAGTTGGCGAAGCAATGAGTGCTATTTGTCCTTCAAATAATATATCTGAGGAAGAACTTGATTATGTAATAAGTATATTCAATTCTTTTGGAAAAACTGAAATACTTGATGAGAAAGACTTTCACGGATTTATAGCTCTTTGTGGATCTTCTCCAGCATATGTATTTATGTTTATAGAGGCTATGGCAGATGCAGCAGTTAAAATGGGTATACAAAGAAAGAAAGCATATAAATTGGCAGCACAATCTGTATTAGGTTCAGCCAAAATGGTATTAGATACTGAAAAGCATCCTGGAGAACTTAAGGATATGGTTTGTTCGCCAAGAGGTACAACAATAGAAGCTGTAATAGAATTAGAGAATGGTGGAATGAGATCATCTATAATAAAAGCTATGGAAAAGTGTGAAGAGAAATCTAAGAATATGTAATAGATTGTGAATTCTAAGAAGTAAGTACTTAAAGTGATAAGTATTTACTTCTTTTTTTTATAATTTTAAAGTAAATTTTGTGAGTTTAGGATTAGTTAATAAATAAAATTAAATGATAAAAATTATCATTTACAATATTATATATATGAGTTATTATATTTAAGAAAATAATTATGATTAAATAGTAATTATTAATAGAGGTGGATTTATATAATCAATTATATAGAAAGATTTAAAGTATTAATGAGGTGATTGTTTTGAACAAATATAGAATATTGCTGTATTACAAATTTATAAACATAGAGAATAGTGAGGAATTCTCAAAGGAACATTTGAAATTATGTAAAGATATCAGACTTAAAGGGAGAATATTAATTGCAGATGAGGGGATAAATGGAACGGTATCAGGCACTATAGAGCAAACAGAAAAATATATGAATGCATTAAAGAGAGATGACAGATTTATAGATATGATATTTAAAATTGATGAATCAAATGAACATGCTTTCAAAAAGATGTATGTGAGGCATAAGGACAGTATAATAACTTTACTTCCAGAGGATGATGTAAATCCAAATAAAAAGGTTGGAAAGTATCTGAAGCCAAATGAATTTTATCAAATGCTTCAAAGAGATGATGTAATAATAGTGGACGGAAGAAATGATTATGAGTATGATATAGGTCACTTTAGAGGTGCTATAAGGTCAAATGTAAATAACTTCAAAGAGTTCCCGAAATGGATAGATGATAATTTGTCTGAGTATAAAAATAAGAAAGTACTTACTTATTGTACTGGCGGAATAAGGTGTGAGAAGTTGACAGGAGTACTTTTAGATCACGGGTTTGATGATGTATACCATCTTGAAGGTGGAATAGTGACCTACGGTAAAGATCCTGAAATAAGAGGAAAGTTATGGGATGGAAAGTGTTATGTTTTCGATGAAAGAATTTCTGTAAGGATAAATAATACAGATGAAGATATAGTTATATCTAAATGCAACCATTGTGGAGAGAAGTCTGACAGATATATAAATTGTATTAATGATGATTGTCATAAGCAACATATATGCTGTGAGAAATGTGAAAAAGCACAAGAAGGTTTTTGTTCTAGTAACTGTAGACAATACGTACTAGAGCATCCTGAGAAAGATGCACGATTAAGGTTTAAAGAAAAAGCTAAGATGTATAAAAGATATAATCAGTATCATGAAAAGGCTAAAGAAGCTATTAGCAAATTAGATAAAAATTATTCAGCTTAGGTAGCTGTAAGTGCAGTTAAAAATTTAATATATAAAAACAAAAAAAGTTTTTAAATATCTATTGACAGAAATCAAAAAAAGATATAAACTTTAGATAGTGATAATCATTCTCAAACAAATCTTTTATAAGATAGATGTTTTTACTGGGCAAAATAATTATATCTTACTTATATTAGTTGGGACTGGTTTTCGAAGGCAAACACACATAGCATTAACCAAATAGACTCCTCTTAATATTATTTGATGACTGCGGAGAGGCTATCCAAAATAGGATAGCCTCTTTTGCATTTAAGTAATACATATTTTTTATTCTTTAGGAAATTATAATATACGTAAGTTTACGTATAATCACATTTTATTATAAGAAAGAAATATACGTAATAAAGGAGCTGATAATATGGATAAAAGTTTAAAATCAAAACAACAAAGTATGTCTGATAAAAGTTCACAATCACAATCTTCAAAAACAGGATATATGGATACAGGTAATTCGGGTGTAAGTCAAGGAAATCAAAATACTAAAAACAAGAGATAATGCATTGAGGCAGATGTTTTTAACACTGCCTCAATTTTATATACTTTTATAACTGGATGTTAATTAACTATTAAATATATAATTGTAGTTATTAGAAGCTAAACTTACCTATTTTGTTTATGATATAATATAAAAGATAGGAGGTGGGTTTAATGGGTGGAATTACTATAGACAATATAATTTTATTATTAGTAGCCCTAATACTTTTATATTTAGTGTTTAAGTTCATAAAAGGTATAATAAAAACTATAATAACCATTATTTTAATCCTTACTTTAGGTGTAAGTGCGTATAATATATTTATTTCAAAAAAATCTGTTAGTGATGAAATTAATAGATATAAGATTGACTATGCATATTTTAATGATGTAAAAGATATATCGTCTGAAGCAAAACAAACAGTTGATGATATAGAAAAGAATAAGGATATTGATCAAAATATAAACAAGCTATCAGAGTTAAGAAATAAGGCACAATCTTTAAATCATAGTAGTGATCTAGATGCTTTGCATAATAAATATATAAATACTTTTGATGGAATCATATTAGGATGCAAAGGATATAGTACTGCTAAGCAGGTTGATGAGCAAACTAAGAAAATAGACGAATTAAAGAAAAATTTAGATATGAGTCTTAAGGATATAGTTTCAGCAAGATAAAATATGTAGAGCTATGAATACAATTTTAGAATATTTAGCAAAAAAGACTATTTATAATTTTTAAGTTTAAATTATAAATAGTCTTTTTTTATTATAAACATATAAAAAATTTTTTTAAAAATTATAAAACTTTTAATTAATGCTAAATATAGTTATTAGTAATGTATATAAATATATAATTTTATATAGAATATACGAATTATAAAATAAAAGTGTTAAAAAATATTCGTAACTTCCATTGACCTAATATATTTACTTTGATACTATGTTAGGTGGGAATTTAATTATATTAAATTTATTACTATTAAAATTTATATAAGTTTTAGACTTATTAGGAATGACAATAATGAATGAGTGTAACCAAGTAAACTGATGTATTTAAGGAGGAAGGGTTATGTCAGCATTTATAGTTTTAGGAGCTCAGTGGGGCGATGAAGGAAAAGGAAAGATGACTGATTACTTAGCTGAAGAAGCTGATGTTATAGTTAGATTTCAAGGTGGAAATAATGCAGGTCATACAGTAGAAGTTGAAGATAAACAATATAAATTACATTTGATACCATCAGGTGTACTTTATGATTCAAAATTGAACATAATAGGAAATGGTGTTGTTGTAGATCCAAAGGCTTTATTTGAAGAAATTGATTACCTTGAAGGTTTGGGAGTAAAAGTAACTCCAGAAAAGCTTATGATTAGTGATAGAGCTCATCTTATAATGCCATATCATAGAGTATTAGATAGATTAAAGGAACAAGCAAGAGGAAAGAATGATATAGGGACTACTGGCAAGGGCATAGGTCCATGTTATACTGACAAGTTTGAAAGAAGCGGAATAAGAATCTGTGACTTACTACATAAAGATGTATTTACAGAAAAGTTAAAAATAAATGTTGAAGCAAAAAATGAGTATATAACTACTGTTCTTAATGGAGAAGCATTAAGTTTTGAAGAGATATACAATGATTATATAGCTTATGCAGAAAGATTAAGACCATATATACAAGATACATCAGTAAAAGTTTATGATGCTATAAAGAGTAATAAGCAAGTTTTATTTGAAGGTGCTCAAGGAATGTTGCTTGATATAGATTATGGTACTTATCCATATGTTACATCATCAAATACTACTTCTGGTGGAGTATCTAATGGTGTAGGTATAGGCCCTACAATGATAACTAATGCCGTTGGTATTGCAAAAGCATACACAACAAGAGTTGGTAAAGGTCCTTTCCCTACAGAATTAGAAAATGAAACAGGAGAATGGATAAGAGAAAAAGGCCATGAATTCGGAGTAACTACTGGTAGGGCTAGAAGATGTGGTTGGTTGGATTTAGTTATATTAAAGACAACAGTAAGAGTATGTGGATTAACATCTTTAGCTGTTACAAAAATAGATACATTAGCTGGATTAGAGAAAATAAAGGTTTGTGTTGGATATAAATTCAACGGTTCTGTTATTGATTACTTCCCAGCAAGTCTTGAAGATTTAGCTAAGTGTGAGCCTGTTTATGAAGAATTTGATGGATGGGATGAATCTGTAGCTGATGCTAGAAGCTATGAAGAGCTTCCTGAAAATGCTAAGAAGTATCTATCTAGAATAGAAGAAATAACTGATACAAAGATATCAATAGTTTCTGTGGGACCTAGAAGAGACCAAACTATGAGAGTTAGCGAGTTATAATATAGTAAATATTCTTATATTGAAGAAGGACCTATCTATAGATTAGGTTCTTTTTCAATAAATAAAAATATAAAGTTTTTATGTTATTGTAACTTAGGTTACTGAAAAAAAGCTTTTTTTTATGTAAAATAGACTCATAGGTAGTAAAAAACAGCTTGAAAAATATACTAGATGAGTTTACATTTAAATCCGACCATTTTGGTTGAATTTATATAAATAATCTAGTATAATAATTAAAGTAAGCTTGTAACATAAAATTATTAAAAAGTGAGGTTGATAGTAATGGTTACTAAGGACATGACAATAGGTGAAGTAGTTAGAACATATCCACAAAAAGCAGAAGTTTTGATGAGCTTTGGAATGGGTTGTGTTGGATGTCCATCAGCTCAAGCAGAAACTATTGAAGAAGCTGCTTTAGTACATGGATTAAACCTTGATGAATTAGTAGTTGCTTTAAATAAGTAATAAATAAGAACTTTTAAGGACGTCTTTGTTAAGACGTCCTTGTTTTTAATGTATGAAAAAGTATAATACACAAAAGGATACAAATGAAAATTGAAATATCAATTTTTTAATAGCATTATATAAGACTTACCTGTATTTCATAAATATAGGTTATAAAACGCCAATGTGGTATAATATTTAACATTTATGTTAAAATTATACTATAAGAGTAGTGATGGAGGGTTTATGCTTAAAAAATTTGAAAAAGAGTACGAGATAAATTATCACGATGTAGCATGGAATCTAAAGGCATCTATTTCAACTATAGTGAATTTCCTATGTGATATAGGATTTAGGCAATCTGAAAGCCTTGGAGCGGGGATTAAGGCCATGATGAAAGATAAACAGTCATGGGTATTTTATAAATATGATATAGAAGTTCATAGATATCCAGATATAGAAGAAAAGATAAAGGTGATTACTGAACCAATAGGTTTCAGAAAGTTTTATGCTTACAGAAAATATATTGTTTTAGATGTTGATGGAAATGTAATTATAGAGGGAAAGAGTATATTTTTCTTTGTTGACTTAGAAAAAAGACGAGCGATAAGAATACCTGATCAGCAGTATAAGTTATACGGAGTAGATGGAGATTTAGATTATTCAATAGATATTGATGATGTTAAGCCAATTAAAGAATATGATTTTAAAAAGACTTTTAGAGTAAGGTATGGGGATATAGATTCTAATCTTCATGTTAATAATGTAAAATATATAGAATGGGCGGTAGAGAGTCTACCAATTGGTATAATTAAAGAAAATAGTATTAAAAGAATAATTGTTAATTTCTTAAAGGAAACAACTTTTGGACATGAGATATCTTCTTCTAGCAGTATAAATAACCTAGATGATAGTATAGAAAGTGTTCATAAGATAGAGGATGAAGAAGGAAAAGTTTTAGCTACGGTAAGATGTGTATGGGAATAAAATAAGTAGATAAAAAATCGCTAATGAATTCATATTAGCGATTTTTTATCTTATAGAATTTTTTATGTTATTTAGATGCACTTTTTCCAGCTAATACACCTGAACTCCAAGCCCATTGTAAGTTAAAACCACCGCAATCACCATCCACATCTAAGATTTCACCACAAAAGTATAGATTAGGAACAATTTTAGATTGAAGTGTTTTAGAATCTACTTCTTTAGTATTAATCCCTCCAGCAGTTACTTGAGCACTATCAAAACCATTAGTGCCAATGCATTTGAAAGACCAGTTTTTTAATAAATTAATTATATTATTCTTTTCTTTCCAGTCTAGGCTATAGCAAGGTTTATGGATATCTTGTATCCCAGCTTCTTTTAATAAGATTGGAACTAGCTTTTTATTTATTACCCCTATAAATGATTCCATTAGGGTTCTATGTGATACCATAGACCAATGTGCTTCAAAAAAGTTATGTAAATCTTCAGTAGATTTTCCAGGCATCATATCTACAGAAATCACAACTTCTTTATTTTTTGAAAGAGAGTAAGAAGCTATCCTAGAAAGTTGTAAAATTGGAGGCCCTGATATACCGTAATCTGTAAAAAGTATTTCTCCAAATTCTTTTCGTAATGAAATTCCGTCTACTATTACTTCACTAAATCCATCAAACTTTATACCTGAAAGAGCTTTTAAACTTCTATGATCTAGCTTAAGTTGGATTAATGCTGGGATTGGTTCTATTATACTATGCCCTAAATGAGAAGCTAAATTATACCCTGAACCATCTGATCCAGTTTTATGTGCTGATTTTCCTCCACAAGCTAATATAACTTTTCCACAGCTTATAGTACCTAAAGATAAATCTGATGTGGATAACTTAAAAATATCATCATTGTGGACAATTTTTTTTACTTTAAAAGAATTATACACAGGTATATTTCTATCTTCTATAGCAAATCTTAATATATCCACAACTGAAGAAGCTTGAAGTGACTGTGGATACATTTTCCCTTTTTCTAATTCTACTATAGGTAATCCTAGTAATAGAAATAGGTTTTTTGTGTCTTCCACTGAAAAGTTATTTAGAGAATAACTAAAAAAGTTTGGGTTTTCACTATGGTAATTTTCAAATGGAAAGCCAATTAGTGAATTACTTATATTACAACGTCCATTACCAGTGGTTAAAATTTTTTTGCAAACTCTATCAGTACCCTCTATTATTGCTACATCTGCGCCGTAATCTTTTGCTGTAATAGCAGCTAATAAACCTGATGCACCACCGCCTATCACAACTATATCATGATGTATTTTACTCATCCGTTTATAATCTCCTTTTAACTGATATTATGAATATCTAAAAATGTATAATTTTAATGAAAAATTTATTTTTGAAACTCTACTGATTTGTGAGCATAAATTAAAAAAACTTTTCATAAATTAAATTTTCGTAAAAAACCTATAATTATATTTTTAACATAAAAGTTTGCTAAATAACAATTAAATCTAAACAATAATTAAATGTTTATTGTATTCTAGGTTCAAATTTCCGTTCAAACGAGTCTTGGTATATTTTTAAATCATGAAAATGGCATAAATATATATAACAGAAAGTGAAATATTAAACTAAATACCTAAATTGTGCATATGTTATGTAATTATTATAATAGTAATATATAATTTTAAAACTCACATACTATAGTAGATTGATATTCAAGATTACAACTAATATATTGTTTATGTTTTAATCTCTATTTAGCTTAAATTAGTATATATATATTATAAACATATAAAGGAGTGGATGATATGAGTGCAAAAGATTTGATGAAATATGATAACTGGATTGTTATAGGTGATGTAGAAAATAATGAAAAATATGCATCTAGGATATTAGCGAAGTTTAGTGCTAATGGATATAATGTCAGCGGAGTAAACCCTAGAGCAAAGACTAAGGATGCTTATAAAAGTATAAAGGAAGTTCCTTATCATATTGATGCAGTAGATTTGTGTATAAATCCTAAGAGTGGTATAGAACTTGTAAAAGAAGCTGATGAACTTGGAATAAAACATGTCTTAATACAACCAGGAGCAGAAAGTGAAGAAATATTAAGCTATTGTAAGGAACATGGCATAGAAGCTGTTGAAGGGTGTGCTTTAGTAGAATTGGGATAAGTATATAAAGATATTTATAAGGGAATTATATTTTTGCAATGAGTAAAGTATGAGGAGGGATATCCATGGATGATAATAAACACAGACAAAAAGATAGACCTAAAAGTAATGCAGAACTCAGAAAAATGTTTCCAAAAGAAGGCGCATATATAGGTGACAAAAATAAAGGTAAGGGTGATTACCAAGATAGACATAAAGATCATAGTGGTCAATAGTAAATAATATTTAAAGGTGGCTAATAAAATATATATCAATATATATAAAATTTATTTTAACTTTAAAAAGGTTAATTTAAAGAAGTGTAAGTTATGAACTTTTTTATAAATTGATATAGTTATATAAAGAATATAGCCACCTTTATTGCCAAAAAAAAATAAGTAAATATAGCTAGGTTATATATAAATAACAAGCTTTAAAAAGTAATCAGAAGCTAGTAATTGATAAACTCAAATAACTAAATTTTAAAGATAAATTTAAAATTTTTTAAAAAAGTGTTGACACTGAGTCTTATTTTTTGTAATATATCTATTGTTGGGTCGTAAAGACGACATAAATTTAAGACATAAAATTTAATTTGGCTCCTTGGTCAAGCGGTCAAGACACCACCCTTTCACGGTGGTAACAGGGGTTCGATTCCCCTAGGAGTCACCATTATCATATTTTTGGGCGCATAGCTCAGCTGGGAGAGCATCTGCCTTACAAGCAGAGGGTCACAGGTTCGATCCCTGTTGTGCCCACCAAAAATATGGCTCAGTAGCTCAGTTGGTTAGAGTGCCGGCCTGTCACGCCGGAGGTCGAGGGTTCGAGCCCCTTCTGAGTCGCCATTTTTAATGCTGGCATGGCTCAACGGTAGAGCAGCTGACTTGTAATCAGCAGGTTGTAGGTTCGATTCCTATTGCCAGCTCCACTAAAAAACAAAATATTTGGCTCCTTGGTCAAGCGGTCAAGACACCACCCTTTCACGGTGGTAACAGGGGTTCGATTCCCCTAGGAGTCACCATTATCATATTTTTGGGCGCATAGCTCAGCTGGGAGAGCATCTGCCTTACAAGCAGAGGGTCACAGGTTCGATCCC
>NZ_BMBA01000005.1:47935-59520 GCF_017312485.1 Clostridium zeae
CAGCTGACTTGTAATCAGCAGGTTGTAGGTTCGATTCCTATTGCCAGCTCCAAGATAAAGACATCTTACGATAGTAAGATGTCTTTTTTGTTGCATAAAAATAAAATATAACAAAATACTTTTTAAATTATAAAAAAGATATTCTTTTCTTTATAGGACAATATAAGTTTTTTAGGCTACTGGAGTTTAAATATTTGGATCAGTATATTAGGTCTTATTTCTCTGATAATAATATTTATAAGTTAAAAATGGTATATCTAATAATTCCTATAAATTTTATCTATATGAGATTGAAAATTTATAGGAATTATTATAGCTATATAATACTTAACGTAAAAAATAGTAAATAAATACGACAAATTTAGTAAAAAAACTGCCATGTAAAAGGTTACTTGTAAGAAAAATACAGCAAATATGTAATCATATCAGATAATTTTATTGATATCAACAATTAATAAAAAAATATTTGTGTAAAAATACAAAAAATTATATTGACAGTAGGATTAAATTTTACTAAAATTAATTTGTAAACAATTACAAACGGGTATGAATTGAGAATAGTTTATGGGGGGATCATTTATGAACAAAAAAGTATTATTATTAACTATTACAGCAGCACTTTCGCTAACTTTAGCTGGATGCTCATCAACAAAGACTGAGACAAGCAAGGATAGTGGACTACCAAAGGTCGGAGTTACAATATATAAATATGATGATAACTTTATGTCATATGTAAGAAGATCAATTGATACAGGTGCTAATGGAAAAGCTACATTATCAATGAATGACTCACAAAATGACCAATCAAAGCAAAATGAGCAAGTTGATACTTTGATTTCCAAGGGAGTAAAATCACTAGCGATTAACTTAGTTGATCCAAAGGCTGCTCCAACTATAATAGACAAAGCAAAAAAAGCAAACTTGCCAGTAGTTTTCTTTAATAAAGAACCAGAAGCAACTGCATTAAAGAGCTACGATAAAGCTTGGTATGTTGGAACTAAATCAGCAGAATCAGGTATACTACAAGGTGATTTAGTAGTAGATCAATGGACAAAGAATAAGGATAAATGGGACAAGAATAAGGATGGAAAGATTCAATACGTATTATTAAAAGGTGAACCAGGACATCCAGATGCAGAAGCTCGTACTAAATATGTTGTTGATGAAATAAAGAAAAAAGGTATAGATGTTGAAGAATTAGCTATAGATACTGCTATGTGGGATACTGCAAAGGCAACTGACAAGATGGATGCATGGATATCAAAATTCGGTGATAAGATAGAATTTGTTATAGCTAATAATGATGCGATGGCTTTAGGTGCTTATGCATCACTAGAAAAAGCTGGATACTTTAAAGATGCTAGCAAGTTCATGCCAATAGTTGGTGTTGATGCTATACCAGAAGCATTAACAAAGATAAATGAAGGTAAGATGGTAGGTTCAGTTCTTAATGATGCTAAGAACCAAGGTCAAGCAACTCTTGACTTAGCTATAAATGCAGCAAATGGAAAGAACCCTACTGACGGCACAAAATGGCAATTAGATGATAATAAAGCAGTTCGTGTTCCTTATATTATCGTAACTAAAGATAATATATCTGTAGGACAGGATGCTTACAAATAAAAACACCATGTATGAGGCACACATAAGGTGTGTCTCATACTTATTTTCAGTAATGAATTATATGGAGGTGTAAACCATGAGCAATGCGGTTGAAGCAGGATCAAAGCAAGAATTTATTCTAGAGATGAGAAATATAGTAAAAGAATTTCCTGGTGTAAAAGCATTAGCAGGAGTAAATTTAAATGTTAGACCAGGAACGGTACATGCATTGATGGGCGAAAATGGAGCAGGAAAGTCAACTCTAATGAAATGCCTCTTTGGTATTTATCATCCTAACGAAGGAGAAATACTTTTAAATGGTGAAAGGGTTCAATTTCAAAACTCTAAGCAAGCTTTAGATAACGGAGTATCAATGGTTCATCAGGAGTTAAATCAAGTTAGACAGCGTAATATAATGGATAATATATGGCTTGGTAGATATCCTCATAAAGGTCCTTTTATTGATGAAAATAAAATGTATGAAGATACAAAGAGAATATTTGATGAATTGGAAATAGAAGTTGATCCTAGAAGTAAGGTGAATACTTTATCAGTATCTCAGATGCAAATGGTTGAAATAGCTAAGGCAGTATCTTATGATTCCAAAGTTATAGTTATGGATGAACCTACATCATCACTGACTGAAAAAGAAGTAAATCACTTATTTAAGATAATTAATAAGTTGAGAGACAGAAATGTTGCTATTATATATATATCACATAAAATGGAAGAGATTTTAAAAATATCTGATGAAGTTACTATAATGAGAGATGGTCAATGGATTTCAACAGAGCATGCTAAAGATCTAACAATGGATTTGATTATAAAAATGATGGTAGGTAGAGATTTATCAAATCGTTTTCCTGAAAAAGTGAACAAGCCGGGTAAAGTAATATTGGAAGTTAAAAACTTAGTTGCACAAACGCAACCATCTTTAAAAGATATAAGTTTTGATCTTAGAGAAGGAGAAATCCTAGGGGTTGCTGGACTTGTTGGAGCAAAAAGAACGGAACTTATAGAAAGTTTATTTGGGATGAGAAAGATTGAATCAGGAAAGATAACTCTTCATGGAAAAGAAATAAGTAATAAATCTCCTCAGAAGGCTATGAAAAATGGGTTTGCGTTAGTTACTGAAGAAAGACGTGTTACTGGCATATTTGATAGGCTTCCTATAAGTTTCAATTCTATAATAGCTAATGTAGATAGTTATACTAACAAGTTTGGATTACTATCTGATAAGAACATAGAGAAAGATACTCAATGGGTGATAGATTCCATGAGAGTAAAGACACCTTCACAAAAAACACATATAGGAACATTATCCGGAGGAAATCAACAAAAAGTAATAATAGGACGTTGGTTACTTACAAAGCCAGAAATACTGATGCTAGATGAACCAACAAGAGGTATTGACGTTGGCGCTAAGTTTGAAATATATCAGTTAATGAATGAACTAGCTAAAGAAGGAAAAGGAATCATAATGGTATCCTCTGAAATGCCAGAACTACTAGGAGTAACAGATAGAATTTTAGTAATGAGTAATGGAAGACTTGCAGGTATAGTCGAAACAGGAAACACATCACAAGAAGAAATTATGCGTTTATCAGCAATGTACTTATAGGGTAGGGGGAATTTAATATGGAAAAACAAAAATTTTCTTTAAAAGGTAAGTTTGATAAGACTTGGGTCATGAATAATGTTATTTATATAGTTTTAATTGCTTTATTGGTAGTTATAGTTGCTATATCTCCTGATTTTTTAAGCATCAATAACTTCCGTAATATATTAGCTCAAGCATCTACTCGTATTATAATAGCATTAGGTGTTGGTGGTATACTAATAACTCAAGGTACAGATTTATCAGCAGGACGTATGGTAGGTTTATCAGCTGTTCTTTCGGCATCAATGCTTCAAGCAACAGATTACGCATATCGTATGTATCCTCATCTTCAAAAGTTACCAGTATTTGTACCTATACTAGTAGCTATGCTAGTATGTGGTATAATAGGTCTTTTAAATGGTATTGTAGTTTCAATTTTTCAAGTTCCACCTTTTATTGCAACTCTAGGTATGATGATTATAGTTTATGGACTTAACTCAATATACTTTGACCGTCCTCCATATGGAGCTCAACCAATAGGTGGTTTAGACAAAGACTTTTCAAATTTTGTATTAGGTAGTATTGGTACAGGAACAAAGTTTGAAATACCTTATTTGATTATATATGCTATCATAGTAACGATTATAGTATGGATTTTATGGAATAAGACTAGATTTGGTAAGAACATGTATGCAATCGGTGGTAATCCTGAAGCTGCAACAGTTTCTGGTGTTAATGTAGTTAAATATCTATTATTAATATACTTCTTAGCAGGAGCACTTTATGGATTTGCAGGATCACTAGAAGCAGGACGTGTTGGTAGTGCTACAAATAATACTGGTAATATGTATGAACTTGATGCTATAGCAGCCTGCGTTGTAGGTGGTGTTTCTACAGCAGGTGGTATAGGTACAGTTCCAGGTATAATAACGGGAGTATTAATATTCCAAGTTATTAACTATGGACTAGCATTTATAGGTGTTAATCCTTACTATCAATATATCGTAAAGGGATTAATTATTGTAAGTGCAGTTGCAATTGATATCAGAAAATATATAAAGAAAAAATAATATTATATAAATAAAAGAAGCAGTGATATTATAATCATTGCTTCTTTTATTCTTTAAAAAATTATAATGTGTAGATAATAAGTTATCTAGCTAAGTTTTTCTTAACTCGTATATCTTCGGAGTAGAACTTGAAAAGTTTGAAGTTTCCAAAAAGACGAGATGTTATTCTTTCTGCGTAATACTTAGTCAATGTTTGTAGTGACAAATTTGTTGAGATAAGCATTTTCTTTTTATTTAATAACTTTTTATTTAACAGTGTGAACAGTTCTGTAACAGAAAAATCAGTTATTTGCTCAGCACCCAAATCATCAATTACAAGTAAATCACAATTAATTAAAAAGTCTTCCACAGCTAGATTGTTATTAAATCTAATTTCTCTTAAGTCTTTAATAAGTTCATCAGAGGTTCTATATACTACTAAGAAGCCTTGGTCTAGTAGCTCTTTTGCAATACAGTTAGAAAGAAATGTCTTTCCTGTTCCTGATGTACCATAAAATAATAAGTTATCATCTTTTTTAGAGAAATTAGGTAGATAATCAGTTGTAATTGAATTTAGTATAGTCTCCATATTTTTTCTAGGAGAAAACTTTTCATCTCCGATTCTATGAGAAGGATAATAATTTAAGTTAAAAGTATCAAAATTCTCTTCTTTTATAGCATTCTCAAGTCCAGAAGCATTGTAGTGGAGTTTAACTAATTTTTGTTTATAGCAGGAACATCTTTCAGTAATAATGTAACCTGTATCCTTGCATTTACTACATCTATAATGCAGATTTAAGTACTCAGGATTATATCCGTGAGATACTAGTAATTCATATTTTCTAGCTCTTAGCTCAGTTATTGCATCCTTTAATTGATCAAAGCTTTGTGCAGAGTCATCTTTTGATTTTAATGCATTTATGGATAGTCTGACACACATTTTGCCTATTTCATTATCTAAATCCAGTATTTCAGGGTGTTTATTTTTTATTAGCTCTCTACGTTTTTTTAAAGCAGCAGCTTCTTCTTCTCTTATTTTGGAGTATATATCTGTCAGTTGACCTTTATATTCGTTAATCATTATTATCCCATCCTAATAACTTTCTTTCCAATGAATCATAATCGTAAGTTCTCTGTTCATAGTCTGTAAACTTCAAATTACTTTTTTTGCCGTTATCATAACTGTTAGATCTATTGTTACTAGCTTTTGAAGGTACGTTTTTAGTTGCTATATCTTCAAGAGTTTTTATACCATCGTTATTCCAACGAGTTAATATACCATCAATGTACTTAAATTCTGCTCTATTAAGTCTTTCAAAGCATATTTCACAGGCTTTCAATATTACCTCGGTAGAAAAGTTATATGTGAACATCCATTTCTCCATAAGCTCTTCTTGAGGCTTCATTACTTCAGTATTCTTTATTCCTAGATAAGCCAATACTTTTCTTATTTGAACCCATTTATCTTCATTCTTAGTAATATAAGCATGAACATCTTCTATAGTTTTTATTCCGCTATCATGCCAAGCTAATGCAACCTTTTCTATATATCTAGAGTCAGCCTTTCCTTTTGATACACAGTATTCTATAAGCATTAGTATCATTTCTGAAGAAAAAGAAAAATCATTTTGCAACCCAAGATATGTTGACATCTCCTTAGGGGATAGTGGTCTAGCTAGAAGTCTTTCAACTTCCTTAAGCATATCCTTAGTACTGTTCTTGTTTAATTCATCTAATAAGTTAAGTGTAGATTCAGTATTTTCATCACCACTTAGTTCCATAAACTTTATATTGAAATTATTCATTTTGTCTATAGGAACCAACTGTATTATACCTTCATCATTCCAATAATTTAAGGCATTCATTATATCTGATTCTAAAAGATTTAAGTTAGAAGCTATAATGGATGAGCTAACTCCTAATTCACCTGAAATACTATACTTTAGCATCATTAGGTAAACTTTTACAAATTCACCTCTTGCTTTCGGCATATACTTTTCTAGAAAAATATTGCTTACAGGAGTAAATTGTACAGGAGAATTTTTAAGCATAAATGTACTCATAGGGCAATAACCCTCCATTCAATTTAATTTGTATGTCATTATCATTATAAATTGATAAACTTTAATGTAATTATATTATAACAGAGGTGAAAGGTTCTCTCAATAATGATAGCCTGCCAATTAATAACTAATACTAGTTTGCTCGTTATGGTATTAAATGATACATAAAACTATGCATAATAAAGCTAACTATAGGAGATATTAAAAAAGAATGCTGATTTTTTAATATTAATAATATATTACAGGAAAGGTAGAAGGTATATAAAATGGGTAGTAGAGATATTAAACTTTTCTTAATAAAAGCAATAATTTTATTAGCAGTACCAGCTATGATTTATCTAAATGTACTTAATAAAATAGATTACTATTGTTTTTATGAAAATGGAGTATATATTGCTTGTGTAAATGATAAGGAGGAAGCAAGGGAAGCTTTCAATCAGGTAAAAGGTGATGTAAACAAAAGGTTTGGTACTACTATAGAGAAATCTAATAATATATCTTTCAAAAAATCAAGCGGAAATGTGATATCTGAATATACATTAAATGAACTAAAAGAGAACATAGTTAAGAATTTAAATTTAAATGTAACTGCATTTAAATTTGTTATAGGAAAAAATAATATAGGATACATAGCTAATAAAGAAGAAGGCAAACAGATATTAGAGAAGGTAGCAGATAGGTACATAGAGATAGGCAAGATAGATAAAAGCGATATAGTATCAATAAGTATTGATACTAATAGTGAGTATATAGAGGAAAAGATATCTGTATCAAATGTTTTACCTACCGATGAAGTAGTAAATAAAATAATTGAAACAGATAAAGATAGTGAAGAACCATTAGTAAAAGTCGAAGTAAAGACAAAAGATAAAACTATGATAGATGTAGAGCCAGCCACGATAATAAATTCAAGCGAGGATTTATTTATTGGTGAATCCAAGGTGGATAAAGGCACTAATGGTAAGAATGAAATAGAAGAAGAAAGTACATATATTAATGGTAAGAAGATCAATACAGAGAAAATAAATGAGAAGGTTGTAGTGAAACCAATAGATACTGTTATACATTCAGGAATAAAAAATCCTATACCATCTGGAACAGCTTTTTTATCTAAACCCTCTAGAGGGAGTATTAGTTCAAATTTTGGAGCTAGGTGGGGGGAAGTACATCATGGGATAGATATTGCTTCAAATGTAGGAGATCCTATAGGCGCTGCTTTAGATGGTATGGTAAAAGAAACCTCGTATAATAGCGTATATGGAAATATGATAGTAGTTGATCATGGAGGTGGTATAGAAACTATATATGGGCACTGCAGTAAGATATTGGTGAAACCTGGGCAGAAAATAAAAAGAGGGGATACAATCGGTAAAGTAGGAACTACGGGAAGAAGTACTGGGCCGCATCTTCACTTTGAGTTAAGGGTTAATGGAACTGCTATAAATCCTAATAAATATATAAAATAGTAAAAAAGCACTAAGCGTTAAAATACTTAGTGCTTCTCATTATGTCAATAATTTATCTAAATTTAAAGTTCCGTCACCTTCAGCATATCTTGGAAGCTCATGTGAGTCTGCAGATATTTGTAATAATGATCTAATATCATTAAATGTAAGTGATGGGTTTTTTTCTAGTACTAATGCGCATACACCACAAACATATGCCGCAGAGCATGATGTTCCTGAATATGTTGTATAAGCTTCTGTGAGTTTTGATGGATATATTTTCAATCCATTTCTCTCTGAGATATAGTTATTATCACAGTTTAAAGATTGAATATTTACGCAGCCTGCAGAAACTTCCGGCTTTTGTAATTTACCTACAGGACCAGCTGACGAAAAAGAATACGGTTTGATAGTTTTAGATGTATCTAAACCACCTATAGTTAAGCAATGGCTTAATGTAGCTAATCCTCTTATTGAATATTCTTTGTTTGGGTTACTGCCAGAAGGAATAATAGGAATTAAGTTTTTAGATACTGCTAATCCTAAGAGTTTATCAAATTGTTCTAAATAAAATATGTTATCATTTGCTAGTTCAAATGGAAGCAGAATTAGTCTTATGTTTTCATCTTCAGATGAGGTTATTAAGGAATCTATGGCAAAAAGGATATCCGAAACATATCCTTTTCCTGTACTATTAAAAGCTTTATAACAATAAAGATTAGCTTTATCAGCAATACCTTTATATAAACCATCTGAATTACCTCCACTTCCGCATAATAGGCCACTTATAAATGTTCCATGGCCGTTATCATCGTAGGGGTACTTGAAGTCATTTATAAGATCCACAAAAAGTCGTATCTTATTCATAGGGCTTAGAAGATCAGGGTGAGGAAATACACCACTATCTACAAGTCCTATTCCTACTCCTCTTCCTGTGAATTTATATCTTCCACTTAAATTTACGTTATTTGCTGAAGCTACACTAGTTCCACATAGTAAACAATATCCATCTAGACTAATATATTCAACTTCAGGATATTCAATAAGTCTATCTATAGCTCTAGGAGACACTTCAGCTGTTATAAGGTTTAGCCAATCGATCTTATTTATGATAGTACCTTTAAATGAAGATATTCTTTTTAAGATAGTATCGCTAAAAGATTTATATTTTATAATAACTCTATATTTTTTAAAATATTCTTTTGACATATAATATCTCAGAGAAGTATCAAGCTTGCTTTTTAAAGAAAACATTATACACTCCTTTAATATTGTTAAAAGATTTCTCGTATTAAAACCATCTATAAGGTTTATAAAACAGTTAAAATAATAAAATTGGAAATCCCATACAATATATTATATGTAAGAGTGTAAATTTGCTATACGATACATATGATATAGTTTAAAAATTATATAGAATCCTAAAAATCTATACATTGACCTATATTGATTATTTTTATATTTGTATCATTTAAAGAAACTAATCTATCATAAGTCTCTTTAAAGTCTTCTAAGGATAATATGAAGGTCTTGTAATGAATCGGAACCATCTTACAACAATTCATCATCTTAAACATCTTATAGCTCTCTTCAGGAGTACAATGCATCTGTGAAAATCTATCTGGTTTATAGCAACCTACAGGCATTAAAGCTATATTAGCATCTAAATTTTTAAATTCTTCTGTAAATGCAGTATCTCCAGCATAAAAAACTTGCTTGTTACCTGAAGATATTAAATACGAGTTGGAACAACTATTTTTTCCTATATAAAATCTTCTGCCATCATGTTTTGCTTCAAATGCTTTTACAGATATATTGGCATCAGAGTAAATCTCACCAGGGCTTATAGCAAAGACTTTTTTAAAACCTACAAGTTTTAATATATATTTGTAGCCTTTAGGACATAGAACAATAGCATTTTTGTTTAACTTTCTTAAAGATGGAAAGTTTATATGGTCAGTATGACCGTGAGATAATAATATATAATTCACATTCAGATAGTTAATACCATCTGGAACCTTTACTTGTCTTTTTATGTGACCTAAAAATGAATTAAATAATGGATCTGTCATAATTATATTATTATTTATGTTTATGAGTGAAGTTGCATGACCTAACCACTGCACAGAGTTTTCTTTAATTTGGTCTTTGTGAGCTTCCTCCATTGGGTTAGCATAAGTTTTTATATTTTTCCAAGCCATTTTAGATAAAAATATTAAATTAGAAAATATCATAACAAGTATCCTACCTTTTTTATCTTTTCCATTTAAATATTATTATACCAGTAATCATTATCATTACTCCAAGTATTTCATTCAAGCCAAAAGAAATTTTTTTGCATTCAAATAGACCAAAGGCATCTATTAATGCAGCTGCTGTAAGTTGTGCCACTAATATAGTTGCTATAGAGTAGGTTGCTCCAAGAGTTTTTATTCCTTCTATGACAGTAAATATAATTATTACACCGAGAACACCACCGAGGAGATATATTTTGCTAACATCTTTGATATTTTTAAAACTGCCTTTGCCTATTGTTAAAGCTAAAATAATGGTAATTACAAAGGCTGATCCTTGGACAACAGCATTTGTTTCCCAAGTACCAATTCTTGATTCAACTCTAGTATTAAATACTCCTTGTAAACTCATAGCAATTCCAGCTATTATAGAAAAAATAATTCCCATAAGAAAAATCACCTCAGGAATTATTGTAACCATTAAAATATAAAACATATACAAAGTTTGTGGCTTGTAAAAATAGGTAAAAAACTACTAAAGCAATTTTTTTCATTACCTGTCTTTACGAATATATAAGAATAAAAAAAAGCCCTTAAAGGGCTACTTTACGTAAACTATTATTTATAAATAATTCTTCAATTTGTTTTTCTGAGAAACAAAGGCTTGTTCCAAGACTTAAATAATCTTCTAATAATGTTTGATAGTGGTCTTTTGACGGAGAGATTATTAAGTCATTAACATCTATGAATAAGTTTAAAAATTGGTCGCTTAAACAATAATCATTAGGTTTAATTACTAGTTCTTCTACTTCATCATATTTCTCATCTATTCCAATTGTTAGAATACTGCTTAAACAATTTATGTAATTGTCTAATACTGAAGATTTTACTAACTTTACATCTTTTTCAACCCAATACTTATAACATTTAGTTTCTTCTGCTAATACGCCTATCTTTATCTGAAGTTCTAAAAACTTTCTTTGAGTAAGTTTATAGTCATTTAAATTTGGGTCGAGGAGTAATGTCTTATTTAGTTCTTTTTGTTTTGTAAAAAACTTATTAAGATTCATATGTATATCCCCCTATCTTCTTGGGCAAATGCCACGATAATATTGTACAAAATCTTTTGACAAATGAAAAGTTCAGTAAACGAATACAATTTAAAAATATTTTATTTTCTAAAAAAATATATAAATTAGACTATTAAATCATAAACTATTAGGATTGAGTAAATTATATTAACTTTAAGCTTACAAAGTTATATTTTCCAAAAATTAAGGTTTTTATAATATTAGAAATATAGTCAGGACCACCCGTAAAACGGGTGGCTTGCTTTAGCCCTATAAGGGCATATTACTGGCCGTGCTCCTCGCACGCTGAACGGTTTGCCAACCGCATGCCTTCACAGGCTGCACCTAAAGGTGCTCTATTTTTTGCTTTTCTTTTCTGGCTCACCCGTAAACGGGTCGATATATTCTTTTAAACTTAATTGTTCATATGCTAAATCTTCTTGTATCTGATTTTTTATATATTCTTCTATTACTTTCTTATTTCTTCCTACCGTATCAACATAGTATCCTTTACACCAAAAC
>NZ_BMBA01000005.1:59965-242257 GCF_017312485.1 Clostridium zeae
CACTCTATTGCCATACTTATATTTCAAGTTTGCATGTCTATCAAAAATCATCAATGAACTCTTACCTTTCAGATAGCCCATGAATTGTGCTACGCTTAATTTTGGTGGTATACTCACAAGCATATGTATATGATCTTTGCATGCATTTGCTTCGATTATTTCTACACCTTTATGTTCGCATAATTTTCTTAATATTTGTCCTATATCTGATTTTATCTTTCCGTATATTATTTGTCTTCTATACTTTGGCGCAAAAACTATGTGATATTTACAGTTCCATTTGCTATGTGCTAAACTATTATTATCCATTTTGGATATACCTCCTTTAAAATGTTAGTGGTCGGCAAACCTACTATTATTTTACTCCGGAGGTATTATTTTTTTCTACTCATAGCTATAAGCTTTTTAGAACCACATGTATAACATGTGGTATTCATTAATACAATAAAAAAATGCTACAATATTCACAATGTAGCATTTTAAAATTTAAATTTTGAAGTTTTATAAATATATTCAATTTACCATTTTTATGAACACGTATTATTGAACAGCTCAAGAAACTAAGTAAGTATAACTAATAAGTTTTTAAGTTATAAGTTTTAATGACCATATCTTTTTTGTTGTTCACTGGTTTCCATAATTCAATTCGATTTATCTTAGCCATATTATAAAAACCTTCTATTTTTGCAGTACTGCAAGCTACTTCGTACTCTTGTTTTTTCCATTCTCTCTGAGCAAAGTTAGTATTTGCAAGTGAAACATGCAGATCCCAATCACTTATATTTTCTCTTACGGAAAAACCATGCAGTTTTAAAGTGTCGTTTATATTTCTTGCTAGTCTTTTTATATAGCCTTTATTTTCTACTTTTAAATTCACAGACTTATGAGGTTCGCCAAAACAAATAATATCTTTAAGTTCAACTTTAAATTTTTTATAAGGCTTGATTATCTTGGAAATTACTTCATCTAATTTATCTAAATTTGGATTTTCTATTACTTCTAATGTAATGTGTAAGGTTGGTAAGTTTTTATATAACCTATATTTTTTAGAAAGATTTTTTTGTATAGGTTCTATTGATTTGTAGGAGTCATCGTCGAATAGCGCAACTAAATAATACCTCATGTTTAACCTCTTTCAATACAATTCTCATTATATAATATACAGACTTTGTTATAAATTATAACATATTACAAGGTATAAAAAAATATGCGAATACTTAAAATAGATATGCAAATTGTAATTTTGCAAAAATTTAAATTTATTGTTATCTAGGAGGATAAAGCAATGAAACATAACGATAGTATAGGATGTGTAGTTACAGAATGCAAATACCACGCTAAAGACAAGAATTTTTGTAGTCTAGATCAAATAATGGTTGTAAAACATACTCCAAAAGCTGAAGACGTACAATGTACAGATTGTGGAAGCTTCGAAGGAGAGGGAAGATAGAAATTAGTAAAAGAGGGTAATGCTTCATAGCATTACCTTCTTTTTTTATAAAAAAGTATTTATTAGTGATTTTTTATTTGTAAAATAAATGAATATTTATTAAAATTATTACATAAATATAGGAATTTATTTAAAAAATTCGTAAAGGTACATTTTTCCACGGTATCAACATAAAAAATCACTTTAATTATTATTACGTTATGATATAATGGAAACTATGGACAAGTGCTTTATTTAGTGATTTTTGACAATCTTGTATGTATAATTTTGTTGAAAATTGTAAGGCATTATTTGGATAATTGTTCTTTAGTTAGGGGAATTTATATATATAAAATAAGTGAGCAAGGGTGAAGTAGTATGGAAAGGTTAGTTATAAATGGAGGCTACAAGCTTAGGGGAGTAGTAGAAATTGCTGGTGCAAAGAATGCAGCTGTGGCTATATTACCTGCAGCTATATTAGCAAGTGAAGGAAAATCTATAATAGACAATATACCTGATATAGAAGATGTTCACTGCTTAGAGAGAATACTTAAAGGTTTAGGATGTAATGTAAATAAGATAGATAATAACACTTTAGAGATAGATTCATCAGATATTAATACTGTAGAAGCATGTACAGCAGATGTTAGAGCTATGAGAGCATCTTACTATTTTATAGGAGCTATGCTATCAAGATTTAAGAGAGCAAAGGTAGATTTACCAGGAGGATGCCCTATAGGGGTTAGACCTATAGATCAACATATAAAGGGCTTCGAAGCTATGGGCGCAGAAGTTGTCATAGAGCATGGTGCTGTAAACATCAAAGCTGATAGATTAGTTGGAGCTAATATATTTTTTGATGTTGTAAGCGTAGGTGCTACTATTAACGTTATGATAGCAGCAACAATGGCTGAAGGTGTAACAGTATTAGAGAATGTTGCAAAAGAGCCACATGTAGTAGATGTAGCGAACTTCCTTAATTCAATGGGTGCTGATGTAAAAGGCGCTGGAACAGATATAATAAGGATAAGAGGAGTTGAGTCCATGAAAGGACACAACTATAGTGTTATACCTGACCAAATTGAAGCAGGTACTTTCATGATAGCAGCTGCTGCAACAGAAGGTGATGTTACAATAACAAATGTTATTCCAAAGCATCTTGAGTCAATATCTGCAAAACTTTTGGAGATGGGTGCAATAATCGAAGAAGGCGATGACAGTATTAGAGTTGCGGTAGATAAACCACTAAGAGGGGTTAGCATAAAGACTGCACCATATCCTGGATTCCCAACAGACGTTCAACAGCCTATGTCTACACTTCTTTGTGTAGCTGATGGTAGAAGTATGATAACAGAAACAATATGGGAAAGTAGATTAAAACATCTTGATGAACTTAAGAAGATGGGTGCATCTGTGAAAGTTGAAGGAAGAGTTGCTGTTTTAGAAGGTGTAAGTAAGCTTACTGGAGCAATTGTAAAGGCTACAGATCTTAGAGCTGGGGCAGCAATGGTTATTGCAGGCTTAGTTGCAGAAGGAAAAACTGAGATATGCAGTATTGAACACATTGATAGAGGATATCCGCACATAGAAACTAAGTTTAGAGAACTAGGTGCAGATATATATAGAATACAAGAAGAATAAAAAATAGAATCATGGGGGAAGAGGCATGATATTTTGCTCATTATACAGTGGTAGTAGTGGCAATAGTATATTTGTGCGTTCAGATAGCGGAAAAGTACTAATAGATGCTGGGCTACCAGGGAAGAAAATTGATTCAGCTTTAAGTGAAATAGGACAGAATCCTTCCGAAATAGATGGAATATTTATAACCCATGAGCATTCAGATCATATTAAAGGTATAGGAGTTTTATCTAGGAAGTATAATATTCCTATATATGCAAATGAAGCTACTTGGAATGCCATGGAGAATCAAGTAGGCAAAATAAAAGAAGAAAATATAAGAATTATAGATAAACGAAGCACAATTGAAGTAAAAGACTTAGAAATTAAGTGTTTTAATATACCTCATGATGCTGCGGGTCCTATGGGGTATACTATAAGATCTAAAGGAAAATCTGTGAGTGTAGCAACAGACTTTGGTACATTCACTGAAGAAATAAAGGAAAATATAAAAGATTCTGAGGTTATACTTCTGGAAAGTAATCATGACATACAGATGCTTAAATATGGACCGTATCCATATCCTTTAAAAAGAAGGATACTAAGTGAGGTAGGGCATCTCTCAAATGAGGATTGTGGAAAAGCAATTGTAGATATACTTAGAGGAGATGAGCCTAAGAGGATAATATTAGGACACTTAAGTAATACTAATAATCATCCAGATTTAGCTTTCCAAACAGTATTAAATGTATTGAATGATAACAATATAAAAGATGGAAAAGATGTTTATCTAACTTTAGCAGATAGACACAAACCAAGTAGTTATATCGAACTTAAATAACTTAAACATAGGAAGGGTATGATATAATGAGCGATTATATTGAAAAGCTAAGTTGTGAAGATCATGTAGATATGGCAATTGATGAATACATAGATCAATTTGAAACATTTCCTACTTTAGAGAATGCGGATAGTGGAAGTTGCAATTACTGCAATTCGAAGGCTGTATATAAGATAAGTGGGGAAAAATAGCAAATTATAAATTATAATCTTGAAAAACATAGAAGTAATTAGTATAATTTCAATAGAATACTATTAAGAAGGAGATAATATAATGAGTTTATATAGTCAATGGACAGATATGGTTGTAGATTATGTTAAGACTAAGGGGGAAGCAGCTTTTTGGTCAGAATATAGTGATATAGAAAGAAGAATATACACTGAACTGCTTGGTAGTCACAATACAGTAAAGAAAGCTACAATTGAAAAGTTAGCTAAAGATTATAACACAACATCAGAATTTGTAATGGGATTCGTTGATGGTATAAACGAAAGTCTTAAAAATCCTTATGATCTTGAAAACATAGATGCTGATCAAGAATTAGTGTTCGATTTAGATTTTGAACAACTATATTTTAATATGTTAGATGCCAAAGCTGACTATCTTTACGATCTTCCTCAATGGGATGGAATATTCTCAGTAGAGAAGAGAAAAGAAATATCTGTTCAGTATAGAGAATCAAAAATAGTAAGAAATGAAAATAAAATTGGCAGAAATGACCCGTGTACATGTGGAAGCGGAAAGAAATACAAAAAATGCTGTGGTAAAGGTGAATAAATACTAGTTTTAAACTAGGTATTAGATAAAAAGGGTTCGGTAGATACATCTGCTGAACCTTTTCCATGTTTTACATAAGTAGTGTAGTGATAAAAATAATAGGAAAGTGTTAATGAATTATCAATAATTACGATAATTATATATGCAAATAATACTTATATAGCTAGGCATTTACGGGGAAGTATGCTGTAGTTTTATTTTGCAAATAATAGTCAGGGGGAAAGATATGAAGAAGGAAAAGCAAAAGAGCAGTTTAGGATTTAGAAGTATAAGAGCAAGATTAATAATATTCTTTATTTTAATATGTCAGGTTCCGCTATTGGCATTCGCTTTAATAGCAAATTATCAGTCAAAAAGTACGTTATATAGTAAATTAAAAGTGACTACTACTCAAGAGATTGATTTGACTAACAAGATAATTGATAATTATTTTTCCATATTTTCTAGTTCTATAGATACAATGTCTGGACTAGATGATATAAAAAGTGATGATGACGCTACTGTAGTAAGCATACTTAAGGGATTTAAGGATAAGAATCCAGATATAATAAATGATTATGTAGGTTTAGCTAATAAAAAGATGACTATATATCCGGAAACTACTATGCCAAGTGGTTATGATCCTACTACAAGACCTTGGTATACAGAAGCTATAAACAATAAAGGAAAAGTTTCGTTTAGCTCTCCTTATAAAGATGCGGCTACAGGTAAGTTAGTTATTTCATTATCAAAAACAATTGAAAAAGATGGACAACTTATAGGGGTAGTATCTATAGACTTAAGTTTAGAAAACTTAGCTAAAACTTTTTCAAATGTAAAGGTAGGAGAAGAAGGTTATGTTTACATATCTGACAGCCAAGGGATATTAGTTTCGCATCCTACTGCTAGTTTAGTTGGAACTGATGAAGCTAAGAAACAAAGCTTCTGGGGTAATGTTGAAAAAAATCAAAATGGATTTGAAGGATATACCTTCAATGGAGCTAAAAAATATGTAAGCTACGATAAAAATAAAGTAACTGGATGGATTATATTTGCATCTATGAACGAAAGTGAGCTTACTAAAGATACTAAAGTTCTAATAAATACTTCTATACTAGATATGATAATAACTTTAGTAATTAACATAGTTGTTGCATATGGAATCAGTACATATATAGCAAGAAATATAAATAAGATAAGACAAGGCTTAAATAAAGCAGCAAATGGTGATTTAACACATAAGGTTGTTATAAACACTAAGGATGAGTTTAGTCAATTAGCTGATAGCTTTAATGAGATGACCACTAGTATGAATGCATTAATATCAGGAGTAAAGGAATCCTCCTTAACAATGGAAAGTACAGCTGTAACAATAGCGACTATGAGTGAAGATGTTACTACTGCTATTGGTGATGTAGCAAAAACTGTAGATCAGGTTGCCGCTGGAAGCTCAGAGCAAGCTAAAGATATTGAAGAGGGAGTTTACGAGCTTCAACAACTTATAAGTGAACTTAAGGTTGCTTATGATCAAATAGAGAACATGACGAGCTTAGCAATGGTAACTCAAGATATGACTAATGACGGAATAACCACTATGGATGTGCTTAGTGAAAAATCTGTAGAAACAAACAAGTCATCCCAAAATATTGAAGAAGCAGTAAATGATATGACAAGTTCAGTAGGAACTATCAAATCCTTCACTAATATCATAAATGAGATAGCAGAACAAACTAATTTACTTGCTTTAAACGCAGCAATTGAAGCAGCTAGAGCAGGTGAAGCAGGAAGAGGATTTGCAGTAGTTGCTGATGAAATAAGAAAACTTGCTGAACAAGTAACAGAATCAACTAAGGAAATTGGTTCGATAATAGATTTAGTAGATTCAAAATCAAGAAATGCACTTAATGCAATGGAAAATACAAAAGCTGCAATCAGCAGTCAATCAGAATCTGTTGAACAGACTAAAAATAATCTTCAAACCATATCTGAATTTATGGGATTATTGTCTGAGGCTATAAGCAATGTTAAAACATCTATAGATGTAGTGGACAAGAGTAAGGATCAGATAATGGAAAACATGCAGAGTATGTCAGCAATATCTGAAGAAACTGCAGCAAGTACAGAAGAGGTTTCTGCATCTACAGAAGAAATATCAGCTACAATGGATGAATTTAATCAAAATGCAGAAGTGTTAAAAGAAATAGCAGTTACCTTAGAAGAAAAGATAGATAAATTTAAATTAGAATAATTATAGAAATAGAATTTAGCACCGAGTATATTGATCGGTGCTAAATTTTTTTGCTTTTTTATAGTTTTTATAACAGCAAGTTAAAACATTGATGCTAGGAAGAATTTAATGCCTATATGTCAGATTGAATGGCATAAACTTATGATATAATTATTTTAGTGATAGAGGACTAGTTAATAAGATTTAATCTTGCTGATTTAAAATTAAATGTAACTATAATATTTGGGGGTGTTTGCTATGGATTTAAACGTGTTTTGGTCAAATGAAAAAAAGATAGAAAGAACTATTGAAGCTCTAAACAAGAATAATATTAATGGATACTATATAAAGAGCAGAGAAGAGCTTCTAGAAAAGATTTGTGATTTAGTTTCAGAAGGTGAAACTGTCAGCTGTGGAGGTTCTGCTACACTTACTGAGACAGGCTTGCTTGAGCATTTAAGAAGTGGAAGATATAACTTTTTAGATAGAGCAGCAAAGGGAATAACAAAGGAAGAGATGAAAGAGGTTCATAGAAAAACCTTTAGTGCAGATACATTTTTCACTAGCACCAACGCCTTAACTGAGGCAGGAGAACTATTCAATGTTGATGGCAGAGGAAATAGAATTGCAGCTATGCTTTTTGGCCCAGATAAAGTTGTAGTTGTATGCGGAGTAAATAAGATTGTTAAGAATATTGAAGAAGCTGTAGAGAGAAATAAGAGAGTATCAGCACCAATAAATGCAAAAAGACTAAACAGAAATACTCCTTGTGCAAAGGTTGGTTACTGCATGAATTGCAGCAGTAATGATAGAATATGCAATGAATATACTGTGATAAAAAGACAAGGTGATAACACAAGAATGCACGTATTAATACTGAATGAGAGCCTAGGCTTCTAATAGAAGGGGTTTATGTTAAAACATCGCGTTGAAAATAAGTGGTTAGTCCTCCAATGCTTTAATTCTAGTAGCTCGCTCATATAGCATCTCCGGCATAGCCACTTATTTTCAATGATATTTTTATTGATAACTTATAATAAATGGATCTTTAATAGCTGGATAGTCTGTTAAAGATCCTTTTTGGCATATGGAAAGTATGGTGAGATGCATTCAAAACGCGTTTTACTATGAAATGGTTGGTTTACTCTTTTACTTAGTAAATATATAATAAATAAGAAATAATATTAAGAATGAACTTGTTGACTAAGTGATAAAAGAAGATTAGGAGATATAGATTTATGAACATAACCTTAATAACAGTAGGTAAAATAAAAGAAAAATATTTGAAAGATGCTATAGATGAGTATACAAAGAGATTAAAAAGATACTGTAAGCTGGATATTATTGAACTTCCAGATGAGAAGACTCCAGACAATGCATCGGAAAAAGAAGAGCTTCAAATAAAAGAAAAGGAAGGGCAGCTTATACTAAAATCAATAAAAGATACAATGTATGTTGTAGCCTTAGATTTGAAGGGGAATATGATATCATCAGAAGAATTTTCGACACTTATAGGTGATTTAGGAGTTAAGGGTGAAAGTCAGTTATGTTTTGTAATAGGTGGATCATTAGGGCTATCAAAGGAAGTTATACAAAGAGCTAATTATAAACTTTGTTTTTCTAAAATGACATTTCCTCATCAATTGTTTAGAGTTATGCTTTTGGAGCAGATATATAGAGCTTATAGGATAATGAAGGGGGAACCGTACCATAAGTAAAGGAAGTTTATAGCTTTAGGCATTGATATAACTTGGCTAAGACTATTTTTAAAACTGAAGATACCGTATCATAATTAAAAAGTAATTTGCAAAATATGTTATAATTGAAAATTCTTAAATAACAATAAATTTATTGGAGGATAGTATATGGACAGAGTATTATATGGTATGCCTACATTAATAGAGTGTGATTCGTTAGATAAAACTATAAAGTTATGCAAGGAACTTAGATTAGACTTTATAGAAATTAATATGAATTTACCACAATATCAGAAGAACAATATAGATATCTCTAAGATGAAAAGTTATATTTTAAATGATAATATATTTTTTACTATACATTTAGATGAGAATTTAAGAGTATGTGATTTTAATGAAGATGTATCAAAAGCTTATATAGATACAGTGCTATTTACGATAGAAATTGCAAAAAAATTAAGTATACCAATATTAAATATGCATATGGATAAAGGAGTATATTTTACTTTACCTAATGAAAAAATATATTTATTTGAAAAGTACAAAGATATATACTTAACTAATTTGATTAAATTTAGAAATTTATGTGAAGAAACGATAGGTAAAAGAAATATAAAGATTTGTATAGAGAATTGTGATGGGTATACAGATTTTATGAAAGAATCAATAGAGATATTACTTCAGAGTGAAGTTTTTGCATTAACATTTGATATTGGGCATGATTATTGTATAGGTAACAAGGATATAATGTTTATAAACAAAAATATTAATAAATTAATGCATATGCATATACATGATGCAACAAATTATAAAAATCATTTACCGCTTGGAAAAGGTAAGATTGATATTAAAGATAGAATAAACATTGCAACAAAAAATAATTGTACATGTGTTTTGGAAACTAAGACAATAGACAGTTTAAGGGAATCGGTACAATACATTAAGGATTATATAATAAATTGATTTTTATATAAATGTTTATTTTTTATAAAAATTTGATATAATATAAATAAGAAAAGCTTAGTGTTGGTAGCACTAAGCAATCCTTAGAACATTTATTTTGTTTTAGGGCTATTAGATGAATTAAAATTAATATTTTATTCTAGAGTTAAGCACTATTCTTTGTCGGATGGGTGCTTTTTCTCTTTGCCATTAAGTTCTATATGAATACCAAGAAATTTAATCTTGATAATTAACTTAGAAATAAAAAGGTTATGTTTCAAAACTAATTTAATAATATAAATAGTAACAAAGCTTTTTATAGTTAATTCTAGCATATCCAATACCACCCCCTAACTATGATGAAATATCACCAATAGTCCAAGGGGGATAAAACGTCCAAAACCCCCGTAGCCATCCACTACGGAATTCTTAATTTCTACTTTAGAATTATACCATAATTATGTAGAATATATACAGAAGAATAAAATGGAAAAACCTCATTTAAAGTGATTACGGCGAACCTTATCATAAGTAATGGAATGTATATAGAAATGCTGAAAGAAGCTCAAAGCTAATTTTACACAAAGATTATATTATTTATGTAAAAAGAGTACCTTGTGGGTACTCTTTATTTTCTTTGATGAAACTTAATAGAACTAGACTTTATCGGTAGATAATGCTTGTTAGAAACCATAGGGAATTCTGTATCATCATACATAGTTTCCTGTATTAAGTGAAATTGGTTTTCTGGTGATATTGGAGAGACCTTTGCTGTAAAGTTTCCAGAGGTAGAATACTTAACTTCAAGTAATACATTGCTACATATGTCATAAAGGTCTTTTTCTACAAATTGCAGCACTCTATCATGGTCATTCAGATCTATGTTAAACTTTGATATAGTTTCAATTGGAAGCAGCGTAAAAGAATATGCCGCTGTGTTTTCTTTGGATTTATACCATCTATCTATTAATACTACAGCAGCGGTTTTTTTTCCTAAAGTTTGATTAAAATAGTCTGTGGAAGGTTCTATGCGCAGTTGAATCTTAACCTCATCAATTATGTCAGCTGAACATCTATATATCGGATGTCCAATAGTCTCTAGGCCAACTGGTTTATCAGTGTGAGATTTAATTATAAAATTCCCCTTACCTCTAATATTTTTAACTATCCCATCATCTTGCAATAGTGCAAGTGCTTGCCTTAAGGTTGTTCTACTAACACCAAGTAACTTTGATAGGTCAGGTTCTGATGGTAATCTGCTCCCTTCAGGAAAAGTACCTTCATTTATCATTTTGAAGAGTCGATTATATACGGCTACGAACTTTAATTCCTTTTCCTTTTCAACAATACTAAATTGATCCATTAAATTAACACCTTTCTGCTGAATATGAATTTGTCTAGACAAGTGTGTCGATTGGATTACGAGTTGTCTATAAAAACATTATTAATATTAATTATAGCTTTAAATTTATGATTAGACAATAAAATACTAAAAGTGGACGTGTTGCATACATAAAAACACTAATTAAATTATGAATTTATTTAGATTGCGATATAAACAGCAGCATGGATGTCTGAAAACTATTAAAAAATCGGTAATGTTAAAGAACCGTGTTGAAATTAAGCGGTTATACATCCGATGCTTTAATGAGCTTATGCAAAGAATTAATATGATTTTGTCATATTCCATGGCTAAAACTGTAAACTCACTATGTTCGAACAGTACAGTTTTTTAACGCCACTCCATCTGAAAAAACCATTTAATTCTAGTAGCTCGCTCATATAACATCTCCTTTATAACCACTTAATTTCAACAATACTTTTAAACATAGCCAAAAAATCAAAGATTACAAAATGAACATAAAAGAACTTGACAGGCAAAAGCAGACATGCTACACTCGTTGTGTAGACAAAAATACAAGTAAATAGACATGTTAGAAATGTGTCTATTTTTTATGACATATTTGTAAACGTATAACAAGTGCGATTTATATTAGAAATAGATGGAGGGGCAAATATGATTTATTCACAGGGTTCAGGAAAACAATATCATATTAATGTTGGAGAAGGGGAGGTAGGAAAGTACGTTATACTACCTGGAGATCCAAAGAGATGTGAAAAGATAGCAGCACATTTTGATAACCCAAAGCTAATTGCAGATAGTAGGGAGTATGTTACATACACAGGATACTTAGACGGAGTTATGGTAAGTGTGACATCTACTGGTATAGGTGGTCCATCAGCTGCTATAGCATTAGAAGAACTAGTAAATTGTGGGGCAGATACTTTTATTAGAGTAGGAACCTGTGGTGGAATGGATATAGATGTTAAGGGTGGAGATGTAGTTGTAGCTACTGGAGCTATCAGAATGGAAGGTACAAGCAAAGAATATGCTCCAATTGAATTTCCTGCTGTAGCAAATTTTGAAGTAGCAAATTCACTAGTACAGGGGTGTAAGGAGCTAAATAAAACTCATCATGTTGGAGTGGTACAATGTAAGGATTCATTTTACGGACAACACTCTCCAGAGACAAAGCCAGTTAGTTATGAATTGGTGGACAAGTGGAATGCATGGTTAAGATGCGGAACTTTAGCATCTGAAATGGAATCAGCTGCACTTTTTGTAGCAGGAAGTTATTTAAAGGTAAGAGTAGGATCAGTGTTCTTAGTGGTTGCAAACCAAGAACGCGAAAGAGCAGGACTAGAAAATATACAAGTTCATGATACTGAAGCAGCTATAGAAGTTGCTGTACAAGCAATTAGAAATTTAATAAAAGCTGATAACGGAAAAATCGGTTAGTAAGATATTTAATGAATAAGTAGGAGGGGTAAAATGGAGAAGTATCAAGATATCATAGATAAAGCATTTAAAGCAGCTGAAAATGCATATGTGCCTTATTCAAATTATCAGGTTGGCGCATGTGTTCAAACAAAAGATAATAAATACTTCATAGGAGCAAATGTTGAAAATGCATCTTACGGGTTAACAAATTGCGCTGAAAGAAATGCAATTTTCCAAGCTTATTCAAATGGATACAGACAAGAAGACATAGAAGCTATAGCTATTGTAAGTAATGGAAAAACCCTAGCAACTCCTTGCGGAGCATGTAGGCAAGTACTAGTAGAGCTGCTAGAAAGACATACACCAATAGTGTTATCTAATCATAAGATAGAGAAGATAACTAACATTGAAGAATTACTACCAATGTCTTTTACTAAAGAAGACTTGGATTAATAAAGAAAAAGGATAATCTCTAAATAGATTATCCTATATGCGAGGCAAATGTGGAAGCGCTTACAGAAGGAGAAGAAGATATGAAGAAATATAAAAGAATTTTTACAATAGTATTAGACTCTCTTGGTGTTGGAGAGATGAGTGATTCAAAGGAATATGGAGATATAGGAGTAGATACCTTAGGACATATAGCAGAAACAGTGGAAAGCTTTAAGATCCCTAACCTTCAAAAGTTAGGTTTAGCTAATCTACATGCTATGAAACATGTAGAACCGGTTGAAAAGCCTCTAGGTTATTTCATGAAAATGAGAGAAGCGAGTATTGGTAAAGATACTATGACTGGGCATTGGGAGATGATGGGGCTAAGGATTAACACTCCATTTAAAACCTTCACAGAAACAGGTTTTCCAGATGAACTTTTGGAAGAGCTTAAATTAAGAACTGGTCATAATATTGTAGGAAATAAAAGTTCTAGTGGTACTGAAATTTTGGATGAATTTGGCGAACATCAAATAAAAACAGGAGACATGATAGTCTATACTTCAGCAGACTCTGTTTTACAAATTTGCGGACATGAAGAAACCTTTGGATTAGAAGAACTTTATCGCTGCTGTGAGATTGCAAGGGAATTGACCCTTAAGGATGAGTGGAAGGTTGGAAGAGTTATTGCAAGACCTTATGTAGGAACGAGAAAAGGAGAGTTTAAGCGCACAAGTAATAGACATGATTATGCCTTAAAGCCATTTGGGCAAACTGCTTTAAATGTGTTAAAAGATAATGGCTTTGATGTAATCTCCGTTGGAAAGATAAGCGATATATATGACGGAGAAGGTATAACAGAAGCACATAAGTCAAAGAGTTCTGTTCATGGTATGGAGCAAACCTTAGAGTTAATGGATAAGGATTTTAAAGGATTATGTTTTGTTAACTTAGTTGATTTTGATTCACTATGGGGACATAGAAGAAATCCTATTGGCTATGCTGAAGAGTTAGAGAAGTTTGATGTAAATCTAGGTAAGGTATTAGAAAAATTAAGAGAAGATGACTTACTGATAATTACTGCAGATCATGGTAATGATCCAACTTATATAGGTGCTGATCATACAAGAGAGTTCGTTCCCTTCTTGGCGTATTCACCAGCTATGACTGAAAATGGCGTAATGGAAACAAGTAATAATTTTGCTGCAATTGGAGCAACTGTAGTTGATAATTTTCAGTTAGAGATGCCTAAAAATACAATTGGTGAATCGGTATTAGCAAAGTTAATCTAATAAGGTACAGGAAAGGTACGGGCAATGAACAATGTAATTAGTAATGTAAAAAATAAATCATATAAGACTTTTCTAATGAGAATAATAATATCCTTAGTGGGAGTTTCTCTAGTAGGCTTTGGACTAGCGTTTAATTCAGCAGGGATGCTAGGAAATGATCCTGTTGCAGTTTTATATGATGGGGTTAGAAATCTACTAGGACTTCAACCTGAAAAGCTTGGCTTAGTAACCAACTTAGTTAATTTTATACTACTTGCCATGGTGTTTATCCTTGGCCGTAAATATATAAATATAGGAACGTTTATTTATGCACTACCTATGGGGAATTTCGTAAGTATAGGATTTAAATTTCATGAGATTCTTAATATACCTAATAGTTTAGCTGGAAGAATAATAACTTCTTTTTGTGGATGTACAATGTTGTTTTTAGGTATTGGTATCTTCATAGCAGTGAATATTGGAATGGATCCAGTTACAGGTGTAATTATGCTTGTGAGAGATAAAATAAATGGTCAATATAAAGTAGCAAAAATAATCTGCGATATTATATCACTAATATTAGGTTTTTCCTTTGGAGGAAAGATAGGAATAGTTACAATTGTTGCAGCCTTCATAGCAGGACCAACTATACAAAAAATTTCAGAGCTTTTTGATAAAGCAGTTCTTAAGAAGATGAACTTAAGTAAATTAGCTGTTGAATAACCAAGGGGGGCGACCTAAAAAGGAGTTTCCTTGCTAATTAGCCCCCTATGGTCTATATAAAGTTTTCAAGGAGGAATTTATGATGCAAACACCAACTCCACATATTGGAGCTAAATTAGGAGAAATTGCAAAAACAGTATTAATGCCAGGTGATCCGCTAAGAGCAAAGTTTATAGCGGAGAATTTTTTAGAAGATGTGGTACAGTTTAATTCAGTTAGAAATATGCTAGGATACACAGGAACTTATAAGGGAAAGCGTGTATCTGTGATGGGTGGAGGCATGGGTATGCCATCTATCGGAATTTACTCATATGAACTATTTAATTTTTACGATGTAGATAACATAATACGTATCGGAACTGCAGGAAGCTTAAGTGAAGATGTGAAGTTACGTGATGTAGTTATAGCATTAGGGGCATCTACTAATTCAAATTATGCATCACAGTACTGCTTGCCAGGAACTTTTGCACCTATTGCTAGTTTTGATTTGGTTAGCTCTGCAGTTGAGGTTGCAAAGGAAAGAGACATAAATGCTGTTGTAGGAAATATATTATCATCTGATACTTTCTACTGTGCAGATAAGACAGCATTAGATAAGTGGATAAGTATGGGGATATTAGCAGTAGAAATGGAGGCGGCTGCATTATATATGAATGCTGCAGAGGCTAAGAAAAATGCATTATGTTTGCTTACAATTTCGGACAGGCCTCTAACTGGTGAATCACTTTCAGCAGAAGATAGACAACTAAGCTTTACAGATATGATGGAAATTGCACTTGAAATAGCAAAATAATATATTAGTTTATTTTAGGAGGATAAAATTATGAAAAAGGTTATTGCAGTAGTAATGTCAGCGGTTGTTATTATGGGTACAATGGTTGGATGTGGAAACAGTAAGAGTGCTGGAAGTACTGGTGAAGAGAAGAAGGCAGCTACAAACTATAATGTTGCGATGGTAACAGATACTGGTGGGGTAAGCGATCAATCTTTCAATCAATCTTCATGGGAAGGTTTACAGGAGCTTTCAAAGAAAACAGGTGAGAAGGTAAGTTATTTAGAGTCAAAGCAAGAAACAGATTATGTTACTAACCTAGACAAGCTTGCAGATTCAGAGAACAAGTTAATTTGGGGTATTGGATTTGCAATGTCTGATGCAATATTAAATGCCGCAAAAACAAATAAAGATATAAACTATGCTATCGTAGATAATTCTTATGGTGATAAAACACCAGACAACGTAACAGGAGTTACTTTTAGAGCTGAAGAGCCTTCATTTATTGTAGGTTACATAGCAGGAAGAACTACTAAGACAAATAGAGTAGGATTTATAGGTGGTATAAAGAGTCCGGTAATAGATCAATTCCAATATGGATATCAAGCTGGAGTGCTTTATGCAGCAAAAGAATTAGGAAGAACTATTAATGTAGATGTTCAATACGCTGAGAGTTTTTCAGATGCTTCAAAGGGAAAAGCTATAGCTAACAAAATGTTCTCTGCAGGTTGTGATATTGTATTCCACGCAGCTGGTGGTACAGGGGTAGGTTTAATTGATGCAGCTAAGGAAGCTGGCAAGTTTGCAATTGGTGTTGACCGTGATCAAGCGTATCTAGCTCCTGATAACGTTTTAACTTCAGCTTTAAAGTTAGTTAACATCGCTGTTGAAAAGGTTTCCGAGCAAGCTATAAGTGGAAAGAAGATTGGTGGAACTACTTATACTTATGGATTAAAAGAAGGTGCAGTTGGAATTCCTGCTGAAAATAAAAATGTAAAAAAAGAAGTTTATGATGCTGCAATGAAATTAGAAGATAAAATCAAAGATGGCTCAATAGTTGTTCCATCTGATGAAAAGACTTACAACGAATTCAATAAATAATACTAAATATTAAACTTACAAAAGTTTATTTAAGCTTATGTTTAAAGTCAAATCTTTGCTGGCAGTTTAAGTTTGCTGCTAGCAAAGCATCTGACTAGAGGAGGAGTTAGTATGGAAATCAGCGAACAATATGCAGTTCAGATGAGTGGCATTACAAAGATGTTTGGTACGTTTTGTGCGTTGGATGATATAAGTTTGAATGTTAAAAAAGGTACAATTCATGCGTTATTAGGAGAAAATGGAGCAGGAAAAAGTACACTAATGAATGTACTTTATGGTTTATACAAGGCTGAAAAGGGTGAAACTTATATCAATGGTAAAAAGGTAAATATAAAGAATCCTGGTATAGCAATTGAAAACGGTATTGGAATGGTTCATCAACATTTCATGCTGGTTGATAATTTTACTGTGACAGAAAATATAGCTTTAGGTAGTGAAATCACTAATAAATTTGGTGTGACAAATATGAAAAAGGCACGAAAGCAGATATTAGATATAATTGATCAATATGGACTAGAAGTAGATCCTGATGCAAAAATCGAAGATATCTCTGTTGGGATGCAACAGCGTGTAGAGATATTAAAGGCATTATATCGTGGAGCAGATTTACTAATACTAGATGAACCCACAGCGGTATTAACACCTCAGGAAATACAAGATTTAATAAAGATTATGCATAATCTTATATCAGATGGAAAGACGATCATTATAATAACACATAAGCTAAAAGAAATAAAAGAATCATCAGATGTTTGTACAATTATACGTAGAGGAAAATATGTGGATACAGTTAATGTTAATGAGGTTAGTAGAGAGGATCTTGCAACTATGATGGTAGGTCATGAAGTCAATTTAGTTGTTGATAAAACCGTTGCAAAACCTCAAGAGGTAGTATTTGAAATAAATGATTTAACTGTTAAGGACGAGAGAAAATTAAATGTAGTTAAAGGTTTATCACTTAAAGTGCGTAAAGGTGAAATTGTTGGTATCGCCGGTATTGATGGAAACGGACAAAAAGAATTAGTTGAGGCTATAACATGTCTTACTAAAACTGAAAGCGGTACCATTAAAATAAATGGACAAGAAATACAAAATACAACTCCAGAAAATGTTATCAAACACAAAATTTCCACCATTCATGAAGATAGACAAAAACGCGGGCTTGTATTGGATTTTACTGTGGCTGAGAATATGGTTATTGAGAAATATAAGAGTAAGCCATTTTGTAAAAATGGTTTCTTAGATAAAAACAAAATTGTAGAGCATACAAAAAGACTCATTAAGGAATATGATGTTAGACCTGATAATTGTGAGTTGTTACCGGTTAGAGGGCTATCAGGAGGAAATCAACAAAAGCTAATAATAGCGAGAGAAGTAGCTAATAATCCAGATTTACTCATTGCTGTGCAGCCAACTCGTGGTATGGATGTAGGAGCAATTGAATATGTACACAAAACCTTAATCAATGAAAGAGATAAGGGGAAGGCAGTACTCCTAATTTCTTTAGAACTTGATGAAGTTATGAATGTTTCAGACACTATAGCGGTAATTTATGATGGAGCTATCGTTGAGTCCTTTAAACAAGGAGAAGTGGATGAAAATACAATTGGTTTGCTAATGGCGGGAGGTAAACGAGATGAAAACCGTAGTCAAAATACTTAAAAAGCCAGTTACATCAACATTTATTGCAATACTAATTGGATTTATTGTGGCTGCAGTAATACTTGGTATTGCAGGGTATAATCCAGCAGATGCATTTGGAGCACTTTTTAAAGGAGTTTTTTCCAAACCTAAATATATATCAAACACTATTATTAAGTCTACCCCTATTATATTAACTGGTTTGAGTGTTGCTTTTGCATTTAAAACTGGGTTATTTAATATTGGAGCTGAAGGTCAGTATATTGTAGGAACAATTGCAGCAACAATAGTTGGTATTAAACTTAACTTACCAGCAATAGTGCAAGTTCCTGTTATAATTCTTGCCGGTGTAATTGCAGGAGCATTATATGGAGGAATTGTAGGACTCTTAAAAGCAAGGTTTGGAATACACGAAGTTATAACAAGCATAATGTTAAACTGGATAGCTCTTTATTTGTCTAATTTTATAGTTGGATTAGATGCCTTCCACCAACCAAATTCTACTGGTACTTATATAATAAATAAATCTGGTTTTACAACTTTACTAGAGAATTGGAAAAATTCAGATGCAGGAATAGAAGTTTTATCAAAGCATAAGTGGCTTTCTGAAATCATGCTAAAAACTGATGTGAATATTGGAATTATAGTAGCTATTATAGCAGCTATAGCAATATGGGCATTGCTATACAAGTCCTCTAAGGGATATGAACTTCGTGCTGTTGGGTCAAACAAGTATGCAGCAGAATTTGCTGGTATAAATGTTAATAAGAATGTTATTCAAGCAATGTTAGTTGCAGGTGCCATTGCAGGACTTGCAGGAGCCTTAGCTATTACTGGAGTTGCTCCTCACAAGATATCAACTATGGCTGCTTTTGAAAATAATGGCTTTAATGGTATGTCGGTAGCTCTAATAGCTGGAAGTTCACCTATTGGGTGCATATTTGCAGGATTACTTTTCAGCGGATTACTTTACGGAGGACAAGCGGTGCAGTCTGCTATAGGAGCTCCATCAGAGATAATTAATATTATGATGGGTACAATTGTTTTCTTTGTAGCATTGACAAAGATAGTACCTGCTTTGGCTGATAGACTTTTAAAACGAGGTGAGACAAATGTTAAGTAGCATCTTACTATTAATAGGAATTACGCTTATGTATTCAGCACCATTGATTTTTGGAGCCCTAGGGGGAGTAATTTCTGAACGTGCTGGAGTTGTAAACATTGGTATAGAAGGAATGATGGTCATAGGTGCTTTTGCAGGTGCTGGAGTAGGATATTTCTCAGGAAATCCATGGCTTGGATTTCTTACTGCAGGGATAGCTGGTGGAATAATTGCCTTAATGCATGCAGTAGCAGCAATAACCTTTAAAGCGGATCAAACAATTTCGGGTATTGCTATAAATTTAATTGGACCAGGTCTCGCATTATTCTTATGTAGATTGTTTTTTAAAGGTGCGGCTATGACGCCTCCAGTTGATAACAAATTACCTAAGATATTTGGAGAAAATGTGTCTAATAGCATATTAAAAAGTTTAAATGTAGACAGTACTGTTGTTTTGGCATTAATTCTAACAGTAGTTTTATGGTTTGTTCTTTATAAAACGAAATGGGGACTACATATTCGTTCTGTCGGAGAAAAGCCAGCAGCAGCAGATACTATGGGAATTAATGTTACGAAGGTTAGATATATATGCGTAATACTTTCAGGTGTTTTAGCTGGATTTGGGGGAGCAGCAATGACCTTAGCTATTATTCCTCAATTTACACAAACAGCTATTAGTGGTCAAGGATTTATAGCCTTAGCTGCAGTTATATTCGGAAAATGGACTCCTCAGGGAGCATATGGAGCTTGTTTATTATTTGGATTTTCTCAAGCCTTAACTGTTATGTTGGGCGGTGGAAAGATAGTGATTCCTTCTGAGATTCTTGCAATGCTTCCATATATTTTAACTATTATAGTTTTAATTCTTTTTGTAGGAAAATCAGTTGCACCTAAAGCAGATGGAGTACCTTATGAAAAGGGAGCTCGTTAAAAAATAAAAATAAAAAGGAGATAGATAATATGAGATTTTTCTTAGATACAGCAAACGTAGAACATATTAAACAAGCTAATAAAATGGGAGTAATCTGTGGTGTTACCACAAATCCATCATTAATAGCCAAAGAAGGAAGAGACTTTAACGAAGTTATAAAGGAAATAACAGAGATAGTAGATGGACCTATAAGTGGTGAAGTTGTAAGTGAAGACGCTGAAGGAATGATAAAAGAAGGCAGAGAAATAGCTGCAATTCATAAAAACATGATAGTAAAAATTCCGATGACAGCAGAAGGTTTGGCGGCAACTAAAGTTTTAGCAAGTGAAGGAATAAAAACAAATGTAACTTTAATATTTTCAGCAACACAAGCTCTACTTGCGGCTAATGCAGGTGCAACTTATGTAAGTCCGTTTTTGGGTAGATTAGATGATATATCAATGGATGGAATGGAGCTAGTAAGAGATATAGCAGAAATTTTCGAAATTCATGGTATAGAAACAGAGATAATAGCAGCTAGCGTAAGAAATTCAATTCATGTTATACAAGCGGCAAAGGCTGGGGCTCATATCGCTACAGTTCCTCATAGCTTAGTAATGCAAATGATAAAACATCCATTAACAGATCAAGGATTAGAGAAATTTAAAGCAGACTGGGCGGCAGCCTTTGGAAAGTAGAGATAAAGTTAACCTAAGCAAATTTAAGGAGAGATATGCATGAACATAGCTAAATATATAGATCATACAATACTAAAGCCACAGGCGACAGTTGAAGAGGTAAAGAAGCTTTGCATGGAAGCTAGAGAATACAATTTTGCATCTGTTTGTGTAAATGGATGTCATACAAAACTAGTAAGTAATGAACTTGCTGGAAGTGATGTGAAGACTTGTGTTGTAGTCGGTTTTCCATTAGGCGCAATAACTAAAGAAGCTAAGGGTTTTGAGACTGTTGATGCAATAAAAAATGGCGCAGATGAAATAGATATGGTTATAAATATTGGAGCATTGAAGGATAAAAATTATGCTCTAGTAAAGGAAGATATAGAAGCGGTAGTAAGTGCTGCAAAAGGAAAGGCTATAGTAAAAGTCATAATTGAAACCTGTTTATTAACTGAAGAAGAAAAGATAAAGGCTTGTGAAATATCAAAGGATGCTAAGGCTGATTTCGTTAAAACCTCAACGGGCTTTTCAACTGGAGGAGCTACGGCTGAAGATATCGCTTTGATGAGAAAAACTGTAGGTGAAGACCTAGGAGTAAAGGCATCAGGCGGGGTTAGAGATTATAAAACTGCTGTAGATATGATAAATTCAGGAGCAAGTAGAATAGGGTCTAGTAACAGTATTGCTATAGTAAATGAAAGTAAATCCCTTTAAATTTATAATGTGATGTGAGGAAATATATGAGTAGAGAGTTAGATAAATTATCAATTAATGCAATAAGAGTGTTGTCAGCAGATGCGATCGAAAAATCAAAATCTGGTCATCCTGGGTTACCGCTTGGCGCTGCTAGTATGGCGTACACTCTTTGGACTAAAATGAATCATAATGGAAAAAATCCTAATTGGGATGATAGAGATAGGTTCATATTATCAGCAGGACATGGTTCAATGCTAGAATATTCCTTATTACATTTATTTGGATATGGAATAACTATTGAAGATATAAAAAACTTCAGACAAATAGGAAGTTTAACGCCAGGACATCCTGAGTATGGTCACACTAAAGGGGTTGAAATTACAACTGGCCCTCTTGGACAAGGTATATGTAATGCAGTAGGGATGGCCATAGCAGAAGCTCATCTTGCAGAAAAGTTTAATAAGACAGGCTATAATGTAGTTGACCATTACACCTATGCTATAGTTGGAGATGGATGTCTTATGGAGGGAATTTCAGGAGAGGCATCGTCACTTGCAGGAACATTAGGTCTTGGTAAGTTAGTTGTGTTGTATGATTCGAACAATATCTCAATTGAAGGAGATACTGACATAGCATTTAGGGAAGATGTGGCTAAGAGATATGATTCTTTTGGATGGCAGGTATTAAAGATTGCAGATGGAAATGATATAGATGCAATAGAAAGAGCAATAGAAGAGGCAAAAGCTGAAATATCAAAACCAACAATTATAATTGTTAAAAATCAAATTGGATTTGGATGCCCAGCAAAACAAGGAAAAGCATCAGCTCACGGGGAACCTCTAGGTACTGAAAATGTTGCAGCCATGAAAGAAAATCTTGGCTGGAAGATAGAACCTGCATTCTATGTGCCTGATGAAGTTTATGCAAATATGAATAACTTCATAGAAAATGGTGTATCAAAGGAAACAGCTTGGAATAAACTATTCAATGAATATTCTAAAGCTTATCCAGAACTTGCTGAAGAATATAGTAAGTGGATGAAGAGTGAAATTGATAAAGAAGCTTTATTAAATAACGGTGACTTCTGGAACTTTGATAAGGAAATGGCTACAAGAGATGCTTCAGGAATAGTTATAAATAGATTAGCAAATATTATACCTAATTTTATAGGAGGATCAGCTGATTTAGCACCTTCGAACAAAACATATATGGCTAGTAAAGGAGATTTCTCAGCAGAAAATAGAGGTGGAAGAAACCTTCACTTTGGAGTTAGAGAACATGCTATGGCTGCTATAGCTAACGGCATGTACGCTCATGGAGGGCTAAAAGTATTCTGTGCAACCTTCTTTGTATTTAGTGATTATATGAAGGGTGCTATGAGATTATCATCATTAATGAATCTTCCAATAGCTTATGTATTGACTCATGACAGTATTGGAGTAGGAGAAGATGGACCAACACATCAACCTATTGAACAGCTAGCAGCTTTAAGAAGTATGCCAAATATGACAGTGTTTAGACCAGCTGATTCAAGGGAAACAGCTGCAGCCTGGTATTATGCTGTAACTAATGGTTCTACACCAACATCATTAGTTTTAACAAGACAAAAATTGCCTCTATACGATGGATGCGCAAAAAGAGCACTGAAGGGTGGATATATTCTTAAGGATTCTAAGAAGGAAACACCAGATGTACTTCTTATGGCATCAGGTTCAGAGGTAGAACTGATTTATAAAGCAGCTGAAGAGCTAGAGGCTAAAGGAATAGACGCAAGAGTTATAAGTATGCCAAGCTTTGAGCTGTTTGAGGCACAGGATAAGGCTTATAAGGAATCGGTAATGCCAAATAAAGTTCGTGCCAGAGTAGCGGTTGAAGCCTTGACGTCTTTTGGTTGGCATAAATATGTAGGTCTTGATGGAGAAATAATATCCTTAGATACTTTTGGAGCATCAGGAAATGCAGAAACTTTATTCAAACAATTTGGGTTTACGGTTGACAATGTTGTAAATAGTGCTACTAATGTAATTAAAAATATGGAAATTTAAAATCAGATAAAAATTACTAATACTTTACCATTATAAATAAAATAATCATTAACATAATTTCTGATAATGGAAGTTGTTTCTAATAATAAATAGTTAGTTTGTGTAAGTAAATATATTTTAAATCTAGACTAGATATGATTTAAAGGGTCAATAGCTAAATTTATGTGAATAAAAATTAGTTATTGACCCTATCTGGTTAGAAGTCTATTTATTAAAAATACACTTTGTTATTGTTTGGTCTTCTCCTCTGCTGAAACATTTACTGCAGGATATGCATTTTGCCGGCAATCTATCTCCATTATTCCATCTATTGATTAAATCAGATTCTCTTATTAGAGGTCTGCTTAATGAAAGGTATTCAATTGAAGTTTCATTTATTATATCTGTTAATTTATCAAAATTTCTGTTACCTCCAACAGAGATTAGAGGTATATTGAGTTCTTTTGCAATTACTTCTGAGAATTGTTTAAAATAGGATTCATTTTCTGGTTTTATATTTCGTATAACGCCTTCTCCAAGTCTAGATGAAGGACTTCCTCCGCTTATTTCAATAGCATCTATTCCAGCTTTCTCAAGTGACTTACACACGTTTAGACACTCTTCTAAAGACAATCCTTGATCCATAAAATCATCGCAGTTAATTTTGATTAAAACAGGGAACTCTTTACCAACAGATTCTCTTATTTTTTGATAAGTCTCAATAATTGCCCTTGCTCTATTTTCAGGGGAACCACCATATTCATCTTTTCTACGATTATAATATGGGTTTAAAAATTTGCTTAGAAGGTATCCGTGAGCCACATGCATTTGTACACCGTCAAAGCCTGCTTTTTTAGCTCTAAGAGCGCCTTTAGCAAAAGCATTCTCCATATTATATATATCTTCCTTTGTCATTTCCATTGGAATAGCTTTGTAATATAAATCCTCTACTGCACTTGGTCCCCAAGCTATTCCGTTTTCAATACTAGGATTTTGTATTCCTGTGCAGACCAATTGAAGAATTATATTTGCAGCATACTTATGAACTCTATTAGTTAGCTCTATATATTCATCAATGTAAGAATCATTAGAAATACTCATCTGTCCTGGTAATAAACTTTCAAAATCACTTACTCTTGTCAGTCCAGTAATGATAGTTCCAACGCCTCCCTTTGCAAGATTTTCATAAATTTTAAGTAATTCTTCAGTTGCATGTCCTTCTTTATCTGCTGCTTTATCATTTGTTGCAGAACGAACAAATCTGTTTTTTAAAGTTAATCCTGCAAATTGTGTTTGATCAAATAATGTTTTCATTATAAGCTCTCCTTAATATTAATTAAATTTTTTATTTATTATGGATGATCATAATTAAGGATCCACTCATCTTAAGATATACTTGTTCGATAGACATAGTTTATGGTGATTATCTTGTATGAATAATTTAATAATTGAGTTAGGAATCCTATAAATCATCTTGATAAAAGTTTACTTTAAAAATATAATCATGTAAAATGATTATATTAGATTGGTTTAATCATTAATAGTGATATATATTATGGAGGTTACTTATGGATAGTAATGATTTGAAGATATTTCGAGCAGTTGCAGCAGAAGGAAACATAACAAAGGCAGCTCAAACCTTAGGATATGTACAGTCAAATGTTACAGCTAGAGTTCAGCATCTTGAAACTGAATTTGGAGTACCGCTGTTTTATAGACAAAGAGGTATGGTGCTAACTGCTGAAGGAGAAAAGTTGTTGCCTTATGCAGAGCAAATATTGCACTTATTTGAAGAAGCAGCTAAAGTAATGAACAAATCTTCTGAACCATCTGGACGTTTGGCAATTGGATCAACTCATCTTACTTATTCAATTAATATACCAGAGATTTTTTCAGAGTATCATAAAAAGTATCCAGAGGTGAATTTATCTTTAATAACTGCAAAGACAGAAGACCTTATAACAAGGATTCTAAACTTTCAATTAGATGGCGCCTTTGTGAAGGCCTCTGTGCTTGAAGAAAAGAATTTCATAAGTGAACTTGTCTACAAAGAAAAGCTTGTACTTATAGCTTCTCCTGAAATTAATGACTTACAGCAACTATACAAATTACCTTTTTTACTTAATTCAGTTGGCTGTGTAAATAGGGAAATGCTTATGAGATATTTTAATTCTCAAGGAATAAGAGACCTCACATATATAGAATTTAATAGTCTTGATGCTAGTATTAATGGAGTAATTTCTGGGCTTGGAGCTGCTTTTGTACCAGAAGCTTCTATTATAAGATATGAAAAGGCAGGACTTTTACGTTCTTTTTCAGTTCCAGAGGAATACAGCCTTGTTTACACATACTTTATAAGGAACAAAAATGGTGTGGTTACAAGTGCATTTTCAGAATTCGTTAGAATGATTAAAGAAAGTAATGATGTGAATTTTATAAGAGAGGATAAAATATAATTACTTTAATATTCAAGGATGTGGGATAAAGATAGTTTCACGGTTAATAACAATCATATTGATATAGAATGATAGTACAAATAATCGCTTAATTTTGTTGTTTATCAACAAACTTAAGTAGCAATCATTTCGATGTATTGAATTATACTTGAGATTATATAATAGATATTAATAAGAAGGAGAAGCCTTGTATGACAGGCGTTTTCCTCCTTTTTAATATTTATTTCTATAATTACTATGTGTAGATTTTTTCATTAGTTATATATATTTATGCACCACTTCGCAATAAAACTTATTATTTTTAAATTCTCTCACCAGAAGCCGTGAGAGTTTTAAAAATAGATTTCGGTTCGAAGTGGTACATCTATAGATAAACCACTTCATTATAAAATTTATATTTTCAGATTGAAGTGGTACATCTTTAAAAAACCTTGATGATAAAAACTATTTAGGAAAATTAATTTTGAGATATGCATTTCTTAGGGCAAGCGTATTGACAAGCTCCACAGTCAACACATGCAGATTCATTGATTAATCTCTTTTTATCATCTTCCTGTGTTATACATCCAACAATGCATACTCTTTGGCAAGTTCCACAACCAACACAATCTGATTTATTAATTCTTCTAGGCATAGTTTTCTCCTTTTATTAAAGTGTTTGTTTACAAGAATTAACTGTTATTTCTAATACTCTTGTTAAGAATGAGTATTTTTCATTCATCATCTTGAAGTGCTCTCCATCTTTTAAGTATTTAGCCGTTCCTTCAAGTAAAAATCCGGTTCCCATATAGTTATAGCCAATTACTTCTTTACTACCAAGAGTTAATTTAACCTCAGGGTTAGAATTTATATTTTCTTCTGTTTTAAGCATAGCTGCTGCAGGAATCAAAATTTTATTTCCCTCTACGATAACTAAATAACTATTCCATGTATTAGCAACATGAGCCTTATTATTTGCGCAACTTACAATAGAAACTACACCTTCATGATTTAGTACTTCAAGAAATTTTTCTGTAAACATATTATATTCCTCCTAAAATTATGGATAAGATTTATCGTCGACAACTATTGTCTAGAATTATAATATAATTTTTCTTTGGGGTTGTCAATAAAAATGTTTTCTAAAAAAGTATATATTTACTGTTGAAGCTATATCTTGAATGAGAATAAATAATAGGCTATTATTAAGAGAAGGTCACAAGATGTTTAAAGGAGTATGAAAGAAATGAAATTTTCAATTGGAGTAGAATATGCGCTACATTGTTTATTATATATGGTAAAACTAGAAGAAGGTAAATCTGTGGGTATACGGGATTTAGCTACGTTTCAAGGGGTTTCAGAAACGTATTTATCAAAGGTATATGCGAAATTGAGCAAGTCGGGAATTATAAAATCTATACCAGGTGTAAAAGGTGGGTATGCTTTAGCTCGTAATGCAGAAGAGATAACATTTTGGAATGTTGTTGAAGCAGTAGAAGGAAGCGAACCATTCTTTCAATGTGCAGAAGTTAGGCAAAATAATATATTATTAGATAAGGATAACTTGCCAGATTCACATACGAAATGTCCTTGTCTAATAAAGGTTGTAATGTTAGACGCAGAAGCAGAAATGAGAAGACACCTAAATAGTAAGACATTAGCATGGTTATATGATGAGGTATATAATAAAAAACTTCCTAAGGACGTAGAAATAGCAACATTTGAATGGTTTAATAATAGCAAAAAGTAATAAATTAGCGAAATATTTTACAATACATAATAGCCTAAATCATCAAATATGGTGGTTTAGGCTATAAAATTTCAACTATTTTATGAATTTATTACTTGTGGAGATAATCTAGATGTCCATATCATTATAGTTTTATATTATTAACTTCTTTTAAGATAGTCTCAAGTTTTTCCACAGATTCTATTCTGTCGTTACATTTCTCACTGTCTAGGCATACAGTAAAGCCTATTGATTTGTATCCACCTTCTGCTGCATTAGATGTTTTACAGATAGGTGAAACAAAGGTTACTTCATTTTCTACGTGTATGCAATTGCACAAGGAACATATATTAGCCTTTTTAGAGTCGGTGCTTGTCATCCTGCAAGACATACCTATAACTTTATCATCCATATTGTAGACTACAAATAACTTGTTACTGGCCTTATCAATCCAACCTAGGTAGACATTTTTTGAATTTTCTTGGTTTAAGTCTGGAAGTTTAAGTTTCTTTTCTTTTTTAAACAATTTGCTAATTTGTGCATTTGTGATTACAGGCATACCATATACATATTCATCTAAATTATATAAATAATTATTTATATAAGATGGATCTGTTATATTATTAAGGCTAAGCAGTTCTCTTTCTTCTTCTGCCAAATTGGCAAAAAGGTTGAAGATTTTATCCTGTGTATAGGCCTTAAAGGCATCAATGACATTGCTATCTGAACAAGTTTTGTAAGTATTGCTTAAGTCATTTAAGCATCTTTTTATATAATTATATTGATGTTTCTCTATAAAAGCTTTCATAAAATTCAGTGCCTCTCTTCAAAATATATTATTTTCATCATTATCGTAAGTAAATATGATATCAGTTAAGGTTTATATTAGATTAAATAGATAACCTTCATTAGGTTTTTACAATAAAATAATAGCATGGTTTAAAATAAGGGCTCAATCTAATTAATATTTCTGTAATGATTATGAGCATAGAAAATTCTCTATAACTATTTTTATTGTATAGTACCTGACAATAAAGGATAAATATACACAAGGTATAATATAAAGATAGGGGATATTCTTCCTAGAAAAGTATAAGATTCTAATTGAGAATCTCATAAAAAAACTGTATAATATAAATGTAATTTATTAAAATAATTAGATGTAATTATGTATGAAAGGTGTAAACAGTATGATTTACAAACATGAATTGGGATTAAGGAACACTCCTTGCGAAGGCCATAAAAACTAAATCGGCTATGCTTTGCTTGGAGATTAATTTGTTAAAATAGCTGATGTTGAATTTTGTGGTCTTGTTAAGTTCTTTTTGATTTTCATTAAAGAGCTTTAATTAGCGTTCAATTATTCAGCATTAGGCGATTTAATAGATAATTTCATACATTTATTCCTTTATATTAAGAATAAAACTGTTGCAAACATAGCTTTGTAACAGTTTTTTTGGTCTTTGCTTCAACAAAAAATAAATTTTTGGAGGAGTAAAGATATGAAATATAGTAATGCATACAATGTTTTACCAGATGATATAGTAAAAATTATTCAAGAATATGTGAATGGAGAATATTTATATATACCGAGAAGAGAAGAAGAGCAAAAGAAGTGGGGAGAGAATAGCGGTTCAAGAAGTACTTTAAAAGTAAGAAATGAAGAAATTTATCAGAAATATATAAGTGGTATGGCAATTTTGGATTTAGCTAAGGAATATTATCTTTCAGATAAAAGTATAAGAAGAATTATTGGTCAACAAAGGAAAAATGTGGTTAAGACTAATACAGAATGATAAAGAAGGTTAAAAGGTCTATAGCTTGATTTGATAAAACCAAAATGGCTACAGACCTTTATTTTAAATAATATACAAAACAATATATAGTATTAAAGTTAATAGTGTTTCATTAAAAATTATAAAACTAAAAAGACTCTAGCATTTTTTTCTAAAAGAAAGTCATAAGTATCTTTAAAGCCCATATAAGATAAAGCTATTAATAATGGATACACTGGGTATATATATCTGGATTTTATTTCCCATAATATATAGAATGCGATAAATCCTAATATCACTAAAACTAAGAGTACTTCGTCATATCTTTTAATTTTCATTGAATTTATTAATCTAATGAGGATAAAGCAATACATTAAAAAATTCATTACATACAATACTAAAAGCAAGGAGCTTCTGTATAGGGAATCACCTTTAAATAAGTCTGTTGCAAAAGTGGTATAGCTATAACCGCTGATCATACTCATTCTTTGACTTTTATTTGTAGTTCCGTCATCACCAATTCCGTATCTATCAATTTGATAGGTTCCTTCCGTCCAAGTCCATACAATCTTTTTATAATACATGGTTATTAAATCACCAAAGGTTGCATTGGATAATTTATCTTCAATTGATTGTTTATATAACTGGATACTTTCTTCTTTGTTATAACCAGCTTGTTGTTGATATATATTGTAACTTTGAAAATTGTCCCAAAAACCAAACCTGTCCATGTTAATTCCCATGTTTAGCCACATATATACCGGTGTAGAATTTATAGTAATGGATTCACTAACTTTATTTGCTAATTGAAGAGCTATATTTTGAGTCCAATTCGGTATGTTAAATAGTGAAATTACTATCAATAGGGCTGTTGCAACTTTTTTAAGGCCTATTTTCTTTAAACTCAGTAAAATATAGATAATTGCAGCTATGAGATAAAGTACCCCTATTCCTCTGAAGTAGTTACCCATAGATAAAAGTACAGAGGAAATGATGATGTGTTTAATGTTTTTTTCTTTTACAAATCTAATGATAAAATATATAGCACTAGTTAATAGAGCTGTTCCTATAATGTCATTGTATATAAAATTACTCATTAGCAATGCTGGTATATAAGTAGCACCAAATACTAAAATACCATAGTCATTTTCTTTTGATTTATAATTAATTTGTTTATATATTAAGTAAATCATTAAAGTCGTAACAAGAGTAAATAATATATTAAATATCTTTATAACAAGATAATTATCTGGAAATATAGCTAATAAAGCTTTTAAGTACAATACAATGGAGTAGTTAAATGGGAACATATAAAGATACCCACCAGCTTGAAATGAAGAATAATCATTGTTATACAGCATGTTTAAAGCTAATGAAACCACTGTTTGAGAATCAGCTGTAGGTAAAACTGTAAATGCAAATATAATACCTAATTGAACAAGAAAGGATAGTAGTAAGGTAACTGGAATTACTATTTTTTTACTATACCTATTGAGTTTTAAGCACAGTTTATATAATGCTATATTCAGTAGAACTAGTACTGTTATAACTAAAATAAAAACACCAATATTCTGCCTTTCTAAAATAGGGTTATCGCCATATACAGAAAAACTATATTTTGCTCTAATAAAAAATGAAGATATTATGAATATTCCTATAAAGAAAGTAAGTATTAAATATAATCCTTTTTTAAAAAACACTGTCATAATTAAGCCTCCTTTTAGATATTAACTATATACAGTATAAGCTGAATACCTTAAATAAAGCTTAAAGAATATATTAAAAATATACTTTTTTTATTTATTCACAAATACTATAGCTACAACTTATAGTATAAGTATAAACAGAGTGGTTGGTAATTAATTACTATTAACAAATTTAAAGATATAGTTTATAATGAATGATATGAGAATTATTATCATTTGAAAGATAGATAAGCATTTCAATCCATAAAAGGAGGTTGGGTTTTGTAGGTGATAAAAGAATTATCTGGTTTAATTATATTAGTAATGACTATAATATCAGGTTTGTTATATTCTTCTTTAATAGAATATTGTCTTCATAGGTTTCTGCTTCATAATTCTTATGAGCAAGAACATGTGAAAGTTCATCATAAAGTATTTCATGGAATAGATTCTTATGAACTTGAAGTGGTAAATAAGGAGACCGTTTTATCAAGCTTATGTGAAATTTTAAGAAATATAGCACTGTACCTTCCAGTAGCTATTGTAATATTTATGAGAAATAAGTTTCTTGGAATTTTGTTTCTTATAGTATGTATAATTTACAATATGTGGGAGGAATTTGCTCATTATTATTTTCATAAAAAGAACAAGAAGCTATTTGTATTTAAACTTAAAATGTTCAAGCGGTTAAAGGAGCATCATAGGATTCATCATTATATGTATAGATATAATTTTGGGATTGGAACTAGCTTCTGGGATGTTATATTTAGAACTATAAAAAAAGTATAGATAAAGATATAAGAACTATTTTAAAGACTCTGTTAGTTGCTAATAAGAGTCTTTAAAAATATAAATGATAGTACTAAGTGGTACCTCTATATACTAACACAGAAAGATATTTAGAAAATCAAAAAGAAGGAGAAGTCTATGATTAGTAGGACTTTCCTTCTTTTTGATTAAAGTTAATTTCTTATTAGGTAATCGAATGCTCCTAGAGCTGCATTTGCACCTGAGCCCATGGAAATAATTATCTGTTTATAAGCACTGTTTGTGCAATCACCTGCGGCAAAGATTCCAGGTATGTTTGTAGCACCATGATTATCAACAATTATCTCACCTATTCGGTTACGTTCAATTGTATCACCTAACCAATCTGTATTTGGTACAAGACCGATTTGAACAAATACTCCTTGTAACTCAACATGTTTAATTTCTTGAGTATCACGGTCAATATAAGTAATACCATTTACCTTATCAGTACCAGTGATTTCTTTTGTTTGAGCATTTTTTATAACAGTTATATTTTTTAAGCTATAAAGGCGCTCTTGAAGTACAGCATCAGCTTTTAGTTCTGGCAGAAATTCTAAAACAGTTACGTGGTTTACAACTCCTGCAAGATCAATGGCTGCTTCTATACCAGAATTGCCTCCTCCGATTACTGCCACATGTTTTCCTTTAAATAAAGGAGCGTCACAATGAGGGCAATATGCTACACCTTTTGTTTTGAACTCATTTTCTCCAGGAACATTAACATTTCGCCAACGAGCACCTGTTGAAATTATGACAGCCTTACTTTTTAAAACAGCACCATTTTCAAGTTCTACTTCTATTAAATCCTTTTTTGTCAATCCCTTTACTCGCTGTAAGTTCATGATATCAACATCATATTCCTTTACATGCTCTTCAAGGCTTGCTGCAAGCTTAGGGCCTTCAGTATATTTTACACTTATAAAGTTTTCAATTCCAACAGTATCCATTACCTGACCGCCAAAACGTTCAGCAACAATCCCTGTACGGATTCCTTTACGTGCTGCGTAAATGGCTGCACTTGCTCCTGCTGGACCACCTCCAATGACAAGAACATCATAAGGTTCTTTATTACTGAATTCTGATGGATCTTGAGTCGTACCAAGCTTTGCAAGAATCTCTTCTACAGTCATACGTCCACTGCCAAAGAATTCACCATTTAAGAAAACTGATGGAACAGCCATTATATTTTTGCTTTCAACTTCCTCTTTGAAAGCCGCGCCATCAATCATTGTATGAGTAATGTTAGGATTAAGAATACTCATTAAGTTTAAGGACTGAACCACTTCTGGACAGTTGTGGCAGGTTAAACTAATATAAGATTCAAAATTGAATTGTCCTTTAAGATTTTTAATTTGATCAATTATTTTTTTGTCGACCTTTGGCGGTCTTCCACTAACTTGTAGCAAAGCTAACACCAATGAAGTAAACTCATGACCTAAAGGAATACCAGCGAAGGTTACTCCTGTATCTTCACCAACACGATTGACACTAAAGCTAGGTGTTTTTGATAATGCTGCTCTCTCTACATTAATTTTTGGTGACATAGCTGCTAGTTCATCTACTAATGAAATCATATCATTTGATATATTATCAGATCCTGCACTGATTTTAATAAGGACATTGTCCTCCATCAATTGAAGATATTGTGCTAATTGTCCTTTAATATCGGAATCAAGCATAATAAGCTTCTCCTTAGATCTTTCCTACAAGATCAAGACTTGGTTTAAGTGTTTCAGAACCTTCTTTCCATTTAGCAGGACAAACTTCACCAGGATTATTTCTAACGTATTGAGCAGCTTTTATCTTATTAACAAGAATGCTTGCATCACGACCTATACCACCAGCGTTTATCTCAACAGCTTGAATCACACCGTCTGGATCTATTATAAAAGTACCACGATCAGCTAAACCGTCTGCTTCGATTAATACATCAAAGTTACGTGATATAGTATGAGAAGGGTCGCCTATCATAGTATAAGTAATTTTCTTGATAGTATCTGAAGTGTCGTGCCATGCTTTGTGAGTAAAATGAGTATCAGTTGAAACTGAATATACCTCAACTCCTAGTGATTTTAAAGTTGCATAGTTGTCTTGCAAGTCCTCTAGTTCAGTTGGACATACGAATGTAAAGTCCGCAGGGTAGAAACAAACTACACTCCACTTTCCCTTGAAATCTGCTTCGGTAAGGTCTAAAAATTTACCGTTTTGATAAGCTGATGCTTTGAATGGTTTTACTTCTGTTCCTATTAGTGACATAATAAAAATACCTCCTAAATTTGGTTTTATAATTAAATTAGATTTACATACTTGTTGTAGTTTTTATTAAGTAATAGTAATTATTACTTAATCTTAATTATAAAACTAAAGAATTATTTGTCAATAGTTTTGTATGAATTTTTTTTATTTATTCCATTAACTATTTAACGCTAGGTTAGTATGCCCATTAATGAATAACTAACCAATGAAATAATATATTTAGGGGTATGTTATAAAAGATAAATTTTTATAAAGATTTTTTCTATTATATATTGTTTATAATTAAAGATATAAAGTTCGGGTTATGTTTAAGAGTATTGTTGAAATTAATTGGTTATACAGGAGACGCTATATGAGCGAGCTATTAGAATTAAATGATTTTTTCAGATGGAATGGCGTTAAAAAACTGTACTGTTCGAACGTAGTGAGTTTACAGTTTTAGCCATGGAATATGAAAAGATCATATTAATTCTTTGCGTAGCTCATTAAAGCGACGGATGATTAACCAATTAATTTCAACACAGTGCTATAACATCACCAAAGTATAAATATAGAAAATTTTAAATAAGGAATTTGCATATAGATATTATTTCTACATGACAGAGAATAAGTCTTTTTATATAATAGTAAGGTACTAAAAATTTTGAAGAGGGGTTAAAGTATACCATGAAAAAAATAAATGAAATTTTTAGTGACTATGAAACAAGTGGTAACATAAATACTGCTATTGTAGAATCGGTAGTCTTAAGTAAAAAAAGTAAACGGCTAGAGATGAAAATCAGCTCAGATAAATATATTGAAGTAAATGAATTCGAAAGACTTAATAAATTTATAAAGAAAAGATTCTCTTTAAATGATTCTATAATTTCTGTTAAGTATGCTGATGGAACGGATAAAAAGCCTATAGAACAGGAAATTAGAAATATTATTCTTCTTATGGCAGATAAACATCCTATGCTGAAGACAATTATAAATAACAGTGAATACAATGTGGATGATAAGACAATAAACTTTGATTTTAAAATTGCAGCATCAGGCTTTTTAAAAGCTATGAGTTATGATAAGCAGCTTCGTGAGGCTATAAAATCTCTTTACGGTACTACATATAATATAAAGTTTGTTGATAAGGTAAATAATGAAGAGTTGATTCTTCATGAGGAAGCACGTGAAAAAGAAATGCTTGCTGCTATAAAGCAAATTAAAACTGAGCAAAGCAATAATGCACCTAAGGAAGCTCCAGTTAAAAAAGAGGAAGTAAAGGAAGAATCCGATGGTAAGAAAGGCGATCCATTTGTAATCTTAGGAAGAAGCTCTAAGATTAAGGATACTGTTATAAAGATTACCGATATTACACCTGATGAAGGAAGAATAGCTTTAGAAGGTGAGATATCTAATATAGAAGCTAAAGAATTGAGGAGCGGAAAGACACTAGTCTCCTTTGATTTATACGATGGGTCCAGTTCTATGACCTGTAAGTCTTTCTTAAAGCCAGGAGAATATGATATTGTGCTATCAAGACTTAAAAAGGCTAAGGGTGTTAGACTGGTTGGAAGTGCAAGTTTTAGTAAGTTCTCTGGCGAAGTTGAGATGATTGCTAATATTATAATAGAAACTCAAGGTATTAAAAGAGCAAAGAGAATGGATAATGCAGAGGTCAAGAGAGTAGAACTTCATATGCATACGCAGATGAGCCAAATGGATGCTATGAACAGTGCTACTGATCTTATAAAAAGAGCCATGAGTTGGGGAATGAAGTCAATTGCCATAACAGATCATGGAGTGGTGCAGGCTTTTCCTGAAGCTCATAAGCTTTTAGGAAGAAATAATCCTGACATGAAGGTGTTATATGGAGTAGAGGCGTATCTTGCACCTGATAAAAAGCCATCTGTAACAAATCCAAAGGGACAGAATATTGATACCACTTATTGTGTGTTAGATCTAGAAACTACAGGTTTTTCACCAGTAACTGAAAAAATCACTGAAATAGGAGTAATGAAGTATCAAGGTGGTAAGGTAATAGACCAGTTCAGCTGCTTTGTAAATCCAGAAAAACCAATTCCTGAAAGGGTTATTGAGGTTACTAATATAACTGATGATATGGTAAAGGATGCGGAAACCATAGAGAAGGTTTTTCCTAAGTTATTAGAGTTTATTGAGGGAAGTGTTTTGGTAGCTCATAATGCTGGATTTGATGTAGGTTTCCTAAAGCATAATGCAAAAGTGTTAGGATATGATTTTGATTTCACATATTTAGATACCTTATCTCTTGCTCAGGCGCTTTTCCCAGAGTATAAGAGTTATAAACTAGGAAGAATTGCCAAGAATCTTGGCATAAAGGTAGAAGTTGCCCACAGAGCATTGGATGATGTAGATACAACCGTTAAGGTTTTTGAAGTAATGCTTGAGATGCTAAGGGAAAGAGGTGCAACCACTATTGAGGATGTAGACTTATATGGTTCTGATGAAGAATCTAAAAAAGAAGAGTATAAAAAGCTTAGAACACATCATGCAATAATATTTGCAAAAGATTATGTAGGCTTAAAGAATTTATATAGGCTTGTATCTTACTCTAGCTTAGATTATTTTTATAAAAAACCTCGTATATTAAAAAGCATGTACAAAAAGTATTCCGAAGGATTAATTATTGGAAGTGCCTGCAGTGATGGGGAATTGTATCAAGCAATACTGCTTGGAAAATCTGATGAGGAAATTGAAGCAATTGCAGAAGACTATGACTATTTAGAAATTCAGCCTTTAGGAAACAATGACTATTTGGTGAGAAATGGTCAGGTACCTAATAGAGATTATCTAAAGGAAATAAATAGAAAGATTGTAGCTCTTGGTGAAAAGCTTAATAAACTTGTAGTAGCTACAGGGGATGTTCATTTTATGGATCCTGAGGATGAGATATATAGACGTATACTTGAAGCAGGGCAGGGATTTAAGGATGCAGATGAGCAAGCACCACTATACTTGAGAACAACTGATGAGATGCTTAAGGAATTTGACTATTTAGGAAAAGTAAAGGCTTATGAAGTAGTAGTTACAAATACTAATAAGATAGCTGATATGTGTGACCCAATAAGCCCAATATCTCCAGATAAAGCAACTCCTCATATAGATGGTTGTGAGCAGACTATAAAGGACATTACTTATGGAAAGGCTAATGAACTATATGGAGATCCCCTTCCTGGGCTTGTACAGGAGAGACTAGAAAAAGAGTTGGATTCTATTATTAAAAATGGATTCTCAGTTATGTATATAATTGCTCAAAAACTAGTTTGGAAATCCAATGAAGATGGATATTTGGTTGGTTCCAGAGGGTCTGTAGGTTCTTCCGTTGTTGCGTACATGACTGGTATAACTGAAGTAAATGCGCTGCCACCTCACTACAGGTGTCCAAAGTGCAAGTATTCAGATTTTGAGGATCATGGCTTTAAGAACGGCTTCGACTTACCAGATAAAAATTGTCCTGTTTGTGGAGAAGAGCTCGCTAAGGATGGAATAGATATTCCTTTTGAAACTTTCCTTGGTTTTAATGGAGATAAAGAACCTGATATTGACTTAAACTTTTCGGGGGAATACCAGGCTAAAGCACATAAATACACTGAGGTTATCTTTGGAAAAGGAACAACCTTTAAAGCTGGAACGATTGGTACTATAGCTGAGAAGACAGCCTTTGGATATGTAAAGAAGTATTTTGATGAAAAGAACATGACAATAAGTAAGGCCGAAATAATGAGAATATCAAAAGGATGTACAGGGATAAAGAGAACCTCAGGGCAGCATCCAGGAGGAATTATCGTTGTGCCTAAGGGAAGAGAGATTTTTGAGTTCTGCCCAGTTCAGCATCCTGCTGATGATCCGAATTCTGATATTATAACAACACACTTTGATTATCACTCTATTGACCAGAATCTATTGAAGTTAGATATACTTGGGCACGATGATCCAACAGTTATAAGAATGCTTCAAGACATAACGGGAGTAGATCCAAAGACTATACCTATGGATGAGAAGAAAACTATGTCTATATTCTCATCTACTGAAGCTTTAGGAGTAACACCACAGCAGATAAATTCTAAGGTAGGAACCTTTGGTATTCCTGAGTTTGGTACTAAGTTCGTACGAGGAATGCTTTTAGATACTATGCCAAAAGCTTTCACAGATTTAATCTGTATATCAGGACTATCCCATGGTACTGATGTATGGCTTGGAAACGCTAAGGATTTAATTGATCAAGGAGTAGTAACCTTAAGTGAAGCCGTATGTACAAGAGATGATATCATGATTTACCTTATTAAAAAAGGGCTTCCTCCAAACACTGCCTTTAAGATAATGGAAACAGTGCGTAAGGGTAAGGCATTAAAGGATTCAAAGTGGCCAGAATATGAAGCACTAATGAGGGAATGTCAAGTTCCTGAGTGGTATATAGATTCTTGTAGAAAGATAAAATACATGTTCCCTAAGGCCCATGCAGCAGCATATGTAATGATGGCTTTCAGAATAGCTTGGTTTAAAGTTCATATACCTAAAGCCTACTATGCAGCATTCTTTACTATCAGAGCAAAAGCTTTTGATGCAGAATTTATGACTTTTGGAAAAGAAAAAGTTAAAGCTAAGATGAAGGAAATTGAAATGCAAGGAATTCAGGCTGCACCTAAAGATAAAGATATGTATGATGATTTGGAATTGGTTTTGGAGATGTATGAGAGAGGTCTTAAGTTTCTACCAATTGATTTATATAAGTCTCACTCTACAAACTTTCTTGTAGAAGAGGAGGGAATAAGACCTCCGATAAATAGTATCTCGGGCATGGGAAATGTAGCAGCAGAAGGAATATACAATGCAGTACAAGAGGCGATAAAAGAAGATACACCAATAAACTCTATAGAAGATTTAAAAAAACGTGCTAAAATAGGAAATTCGGCTGTAGATTCGCTTAGAAAGTTTGGCTGTTTAAATGGTCTTCCTGAAAAAGATCAGTTGAGCTTTTTTGATTTAATATAATAAATGAAAATTTAAGATATAATAAGTAAAAGAGGTCTCAGGGTTTTCCTGAGGCCTTCATTATATTTTGGAAAGTAGTATTAGAGAAGAGCTATTTAGCAAAATGCTACTGTATATCAAAGGTTACTTTACCTGTATCCATATGATATTTGCCTCCAATTGCATTTACCTTTTTTTCGGTAGTTAACTTTTGAATAACTGGGCTTTTCTTAATCAAATTTATAGAATTTCTTATATTTTCATCAATTGTTAGGTTATAAACTTCGTCTGCATTTTGACTCTTATTTTTAATTTTATCATAAGATGGTTTTATTTGATTTATAATGGCTGTAATGTTTTCAGATGTTGTACCACCTTCAATTGCAGCTTTTACTGCACCACACTTTTCATGACCTAAAACAATTACTAATGGAGCACCTAGATGTTCAGCTCCATATTCTATACTTCCTAATGCAATAGGATCAATTACATTTCCTGCATTTCTAACAACAAATAAATCCCCTAGTCCTTGGTCAAATACTAATTCAGGTGGAACTCTAGAGTCTGAACAGCTTAACACAACTGCAAAAGGTTTCTGACCATCAGTAGATAGTTCTTTACGTCTTGCATTGCTTATATCATGTGTCAGTGTCTTATTATCAACATATCTTTTATTGCCATCCATCAAAAGTTGCTTTGCCTGATCTATAGTAACAATGTCGGGCCTTGTGTACATTTGAGAATCAGAAGTTTTATTTTCAAACGTTGTTTTACTTGCAACATTATTAATTGATGAAAGATTATCATTTCTAGCATTTGTACAGCCTGTAAGTAAAAAAGTTGCTATAAGAATATTAGCAGTTATTAATGTAAAGATATTAGATGCTTTTTTTAGCATTCATGAAACCTCCTAATTATGATTTTGTCTTTAATACAAATCGTTCATATTTTTTCTTATAATTAGGATTTTTATCCGTTATAAAAAAGCGTACAAAAAACGTATAGTTTTTACACGATTCTCAGCTAATTCTCAGCTAGTTTTAAGGTGTTGTTAATTTAACTAGTTTATATTTAATCTAGATAAATAATTAAGAGAATCTTAGGAGAGATAGATATGGATAGAGTGTTAAAAATTATACCTAATGGTATGACTATAGCAAGAATAATTATGACGATTGTATTTGATTTTCTTATTTTTAAGCAGTTTCTATATGGACAAGATTATAATGCAGTATTAATAAGTTTATTTATAATGATATGTGTTTCGGATTTTTTTGATGGTAAGATTGCAAGAAGGCTTGAGGTAGCTACCGCGATTGGTGCTAAATTAGATGTATTAGCAGATTTGTTATATATAGTTTCTTCTTATGCCGCACTAATAAGTACTCATGTATTGCCTTTATGGTATTTAGTGTTTGTTTGTATTAAGTTTTTAGAATTCGTTGCAACTTCTAATTTCATTAAGCTTTACCAAACTTCATCGGAACATCCATTTATTTTTGATAGGATTGGAAGAACAGTTTCAGCTATATTTTTCTTAATTCCAGGTATAATATGTATTTCAAATCTATTTAATACAGGCAGCACAATCCATATAGTTAGCATATTACTTTATTCTACATTTTTAGGAGGAGTATATTCTTCTTATGAGAGAATAAAAAGTTGTTATATTATGGCCTCATTAAAATATGACAAAGTTAGAAAATAGAAAGAGTTGATAGAATTTAATTGAGAGGTGTTAAGATGAAAAAGAAACTAGGTTTTTTATTTATTATATTAAGCATGTTTATAACTTTTGTAACATGGTTCTTTGTTAGGTCAACTAGAGAGATATCTACGGTAAGTGAATACTCGCAATTGATAGCGGCATTTGCCTTGGTTGCTTTTGCTTTAGTAAATTTTATTTCAACACGGAATAAGATTTTAAATTATATATTCAATGGGCTTGATAAGTCATATGTATATCACAAATATTTAAGTATAGCAGCATTACTTTTAGTGGTTATCCATAATATAACAATTGAAGTAGGAAAGAGAGCTGAGATTAAAGCTGGAATACCAATACCTAGAGATCCATATGCAATGTATGGTAGTTTTAGTCTATATCTATTCGTAATACTTATAATAACTGCAATTGTAGTGAAAAAGCTAAATTATGAAAGATGGAAGACTATCCACAAATTTATGATCGTGGCGTATATGATGGGAGTGTACCACTATTATGGAAGTTCTACTTACCCGGTATTATCCCTAGACCCATTTAGTATATGGTTAAATGTAATTAACTTCATAGGAATTATTTCAATATTATATAGTGTTTTTCTTTATGAAAAAGTAGCATTTAAGTTTAAATTTAAAGTTAGCAAACTTAAAATTGTATCTGATGGTACATTAGAAATTACAGGAAAGGCTTTATCACATAATATAGAATTTAAACCAGGCCAATTTGCATTCATTAAGCTTCCTGGAAAGGGGAGTAAGTTTTCTTCACATCCATTTACAATAAGTGCGGCTCCTAAAGAAGGAGAAATTCAATTTACAATTAAGTCACTTGGTGATGATACGAAGGTTTTATTAGAAACATTAAGACTTGGAGATGAATTTGTAGTAGAAGGGCCTCATGGCAATTTTGATTATAGGGAAGGAAGTAAGAATCAGATTTGGATTGCTGGAGGAATAGGGGTTACACCATTCAGGAGTTTTTTACAAGCGAAGGTAAAAGAAGATTATTCAATAGACTTTTTTTATGCCTATAATAGTGGGCAAGATGGAGCTTATTTAGAGGAATTAGAAAAGTTGACCTTTGGTTCAAATGTAAGGCTGCACTTATTTAACTTCGAAGATAAAGGTTTTTTATCGGTAGAACAAATGAAGAATTATGCGGAACTTAGTGTGGTTGAAGATGTATACTTTTGTGGACCTAAGGGAATGAGAGAAAGCTTAAAGACTCAATTTAAAAAGAGCACTTTTGAAAATATAAATATGCATTATGAGCAATTTCAATTTAAGTAAAGTAAGGTAAAAATGAATTTTACTCTACGACTAAGGTTATTTAAAAAATTATAAAAAGGATAGTAGTCAAATTAAAGTCTTATACTATTGACATATTATGAAAGTTGCTAGTTTTAGTTTGTAAGATAGCTATAATAGTAACTTTTATATTTTATGTTGTAAATAATAATCTTGTTAAAAGTAAGATATTGATAAAGAATATATTGTATTATAATACAATAATTTAATAATATTGAACTATTACCAATTAACTTATTATATAATATATCTAGTATTAATTATAATTAATAGGAGATGTTATATGAGAAAGATTATAACTTCTATTCTTCTGATTTTTCTACTGCTGATAGTCATGTTATATATCTATAAGGGTAATATCAGTGATGTAAAGGCAGTAAAAGGTGTCATTGATTTTAGTAATTATGATTTTGATAAAAAGCAGATTACTAGTCTAGATGGCCAATGGGAGTTGTATAACAATGAGTTGCTTGAACCACAACAATTGGAAAATAGAAGTACCAACAATTATTTAACTATTCCTAATGAATTAAAGGAACAGTTTAATGGACAAGCCACTGGGTATATGACCTTAAGATTGAAGATAAAAGCTGAAGATACTATTGTTTATGGATTTAGAATAAAGAGGCTACTTTCAGCTTCAAAGGTATGGGTAAATGGTATACTACAAGGAAAAGTTGGAACTGTAGGGAAGAGCTATAATGAAGAGAAAGCTATATACTTACCGACATATTCATACTTCACCGCTAAAGATGGTAATATTAATATCGTTATACAAACATCTAATTATAGAGATCTTTTTCCTGTAATTAGGTCTATGGAATTTGGTAAAAAAGATAATATAATGAATCAATTTTTGTTGGATGCTGGGGTTGATTTAGTAATAATAGGGGCTTTACTTATATTGCAATTATTAAACTTATCTTTATTTGTTAGATTAAAGTATAACAAGGCTTTTTTATACTTTTCTATCTTGTGTTTATTTGTACAATTGAGATGTTTATTCCTTAACGAAAGGATAATAGTGAGATTTTTTCCTAACATGCCATATGAGCTACTAAGCAAAACAGCAGCACTTACCTATTACCTATGGGTTCCTATTTATGTTATCTTCATAAAAGAAATATTCAAGGATTTGCCACCGAAATTAACAAAGTTATCATGGGCATTTTCATTATCGTTTACTATAATATGTTTAATGACTAATAATACTTTTTACGATAGTCTTTCATATATAGGAGAGGCAATATTAGCTATAATAATAATTAGTATGCTTATATTTTTAATAAATAAGGTGAAAGTCAAAGAAAGACACAGTGAAATATCTTTTGTGGCATTTTTCTTTATAATGATTACAAGTATAAATGATATATTTGTTAATAATGGGGTGTCCTACGCTAGGTATGGATTTCAGGTTGGTATGTTTATATTTGCTATACTTGAAGCGTACATGCTTACAGTAAAGTATTCAGAGGAAATAACTAAGGTTGAAAAATTAAAAAGTGATACAAAAGTAATATATGAACAATCAATTAGAGATGGATTAACCAATGTTTTTAATAGAGGTTATATAGAGAAAGTCTTAGATAATGTGATTGACGACTATAAAAAATATAATAATAAGTTTAGTGTATTAATGATAGATATAGATCATTTTAAGTCAATAAATGATAATTTTGGACATCCTTACGGGGACAAAATATTAATTGAAATAAGCGGAGTTATTAAAAATACATTAAGGTCTACAGATTATATAGGTAGATATGGTGGAGAAGAATTTATAATAATTTTGCCTAATACAAGTAAAGACAAAGCCAAAGAATTAGCTGAATGTATCAGAGATAACATTAAAGATATTTCCTTGGAAAATGGTACCTCAGTCACTGTAAGTGGAGGGCTATATGAAAATAATACATATATGAAGCAGATGTGTATAGAGATTGTAGACAGATTGCTTTATAAGGCAAAGAATTCTGGAAGAAATAAGATTATAGTTGAATGATATAAAAGTATAAGAATAACAGGTTGTTTAAAAAGCTATCAGCAATTAAATGTTGATAGCTTTTGCCATTGTTTATTAAGTTTTTAGAATATTGTTTATATGGAAATAATATTATATAAATGTTCATTATTAAATACATTCATATAATTTGTTAAAGAAACCAAAAAAATCATTCAACGAATTTGTACTTTCAGAATATGATTTAAGTAATAAATCTAATTAACTTATAATAATTATCTCTACATATTAGTAACTAATTTTATATCATTTTAATTTTTATTTTCTTAGAGGCAACAAGAGGACTAGGAAATAGTAGCTGATTTACATTTGAAATGATATATAAATACTAAGTTAAGGGGTGATAAAATTTGGTTGCTGATAAATTATTTTATAAAACATTATTGAAAAACATGTTTTCTGATCCATTCCAGGTTAAATTTTGGGATGGCAATACTGAAGATTATGGAGTAGGAAAAGCAAAGTTTAAGATAATTTTTAATGAACCAATTCCTAAGAAAGATCTTCTAAGTGATCCGTCTACAGCATTTGGAGAAGGATATATGACGAAGAAGATAGATATAGAAGGTAGCATACAAGATGTGATTGAGTCCTTGTATAATAATAAAGAAAGTTTCTTAAAGAATGGCGAAAAATATGAAAGCCTTATAAAAAAGTTTAAGAGTTCTATAAAAGCTAGTAAGGAAAATATTAAATTCCATTATGATATTGGCAATGATTTCTATAAGTTGTGGCTGGATGATTCAATGACGTATTCTTGTGGCTATTTTAGAGATCAAACAGATACCTTGAATGAGGCTCAAAAGAACAAAGTAAATCATATACTTAAGAAGTTAAACTTAAAAGAGGGATTAAGCCTTTTAGATATAGGGTGTGGTTGGGGAGAACTTATAATATCTGCAGCAAAGAATTACGGCGTAAAGGCAATGGGTATAACCTTAAGTTCTGAGCAGTTTGAAGGTGTAAAAGAAAGAATAAAGAGAGAAGGCTTGGAAGATTTAGTTGATGTAAAACTCATTGATTATAGGGAGATTAAAGGAATAACTTTTGATAGAGTAGTTAGTGTAGGTATGCTGGAGCATGTAGGAAAAGAGAATCTAAAGGAATATTTTCAAGTTGTAAACAGGCTTTTAAACGATAGGGGGATTTCTGTAGTTCATTCTATAACAGGAGTAAATGATGGTGGAACTAATACTTGGATAGATAAATATATATTTCCTGGGGGATATGTTCCAGCTATTAAAGAAATAATAACTGAAATAGCAGAGCAGGATTTTGAGCTTATAGATGTTGAGAGTCTTAGAAGGCATTATGGAAGAACTTTAGAAAATTGGGCTAGAAATTTTGAAAAAGCATTATCTGAGATTGAGAAAGATAAGGAAGAAGTATTTATAAGAATGTGGCGATTATATCTAAATTCTTGTGCAGCATCTTTTAATTGCGGTAATATAAATATTCATCAAGCACTGTTTGCTAAGGGATTGAATAACGACTTGCCATGGACAAGAGAGTATATGTACAAATAAATTTATTAGTAATTTATAAAGTTATTGTTCAATAAGGACATAACTTTATAAAAGGAATCTATGTTCATACTAAGATCATAGGTTCCTTTTTATTAGATATATTTCATAATTCAACCTCCTATATTAAATCTATATAACTGTATTATGACAAGTAGTTCATTGATTATGATTAAATGGAATGAAATTTCAATAGTAAAAGGTTAGTAAAAATTATTATTATTTTACTAAATATATTGAAAAGAGCTTTATAATGTTAGAGAATATAAGTATAGGTTTACATTTAAATATTACTAGTAAACATATCTGAAAAAATTTGAAAAATTGATTTTATGATAAAAGAGTTGGAGGGGTTATTATGGGGTTTAAGGTTCCTAACACAGACTGGCTTTCTGATACTTCAATTTTTGCTGTAAATAGAATTGAAGCTCATTCAGATCACAAGTATTACATTACAGAGGAAGAGATGAATTCTAGAGATATGAAACTAAGACAAAGTTTAAATGGAAGCTGGAAGTTTAGCTTTGCCATAAATCCTAGTTCAAGAATTAAAGATTTTTATAGTATAGACTTTGATTGCAATTCATGGAAGGATATAGAGGTACCTGGACATATACAGTTACAGGGTTACGATAAAATTCAATATATAAACACCATGTATCCTTGGGATGGGCATAGTGAATTAAGACCGCCTCACGTATCTGAAGAATATAATCCAGTTGGAAGTTATGTAAAGTACTTTAATTTAGATGAAAGCATTAAAGATGGTCCTGTATATATATCATTTCAAGGTGTAGAAAGTGCTTTCTATGTTTGGTTAAATGGAAATTTTGTTGGATATAGTGAAGACAGTTTTACTCCATCAGAGTTTGAGTTAACTCAATATATAAGAGAAGGTGAGAACAAGCTTTCAGTTGAAGTTTATAAAAGATCTACTGGAAGTTGGCTCGAAGATCAAGACTTCTGGAGATTTTCGGGGATTTTTAGAGAAGTATATCTATATTCGATTCCTAAGATTCATGTTCAAGACCTTTTTGTTAAAACTATACTAGATAGTGAATACAAAAATGCAGTTCTAGAATCTGAAATGAAAATTATTGGATTAACAACTGGAACTATAGACTTAGAACTGAAAAATAGTAAAGGGTTGAGCTTAGCTAGTATTAAAGATTATAGGTTAGAAAATGAAATGACTTTAAAGCTGGATATAAATGACGTAAGACTTTGGAGTGCTGAAGATCCTTATTTATATACTCTCTACATTACTGTAAGGGATGAAAATGATAATATAGTAGAAATTATACCACAAAAGATAGGTTTTAGAAGTTTTCAAATGATAGATAAAGTTATGCACATAAATGGAAAACGTATAGTTTTCAAAGGCATAAATCGCCATGAGTTTAATTGCCGTAGAGGAAGATCTATAACTAAAGAAGATATGCGTTGGGATATAAGATTTTTTAAACAGAATAATATAAATGCTGTCAGGACTTCTCACTATCCTAATCAAAGTCTTTGGTATGAGCTTTGCGATGAATACGGAATTTATTTAATAGATGAAGCCAATCTAGAAACCCATGGGTCTTGGATGAAGATGGGACAAGTGATTCCTGATTGGGTTATTCCAGACAGTAAACCAGAGTGGCATGATATTGTATTGGATAGAGCTAAGTCTATGGTAGAGAGAGATAAAAATCATCCGTCTATATTGATATGGTCTTGTGGAAATGAATCTTTTGGAGGAGAAAATATCTATAAGATGTCTGAGTATTATAGAGAGAAAGACCCGTCAAGATTGGTGCATTATGAAGGGATTTTCCATGATAGACGATTTAATGAAACTAGTGATATGGAGAGTAGGATGTATGCAAAACCTCATGAAATTGAGGAGTATTTAAATAATAACCCACAGAAACCATATATAAGTTGTGAATATATGCATGCTATGGGTAATTCCTGTGGAGCAATGCACAAGTATACGGAGTTAGAAGATAGGTATGAGCTTTATCAAGGAGGCTTCATTTGGGATTATATAGATCAAGCTATTATGAAGAAAGATAGCTATGGCAATGAATTCTTTGCATATGGTGGAGATTTTGATGATAGAGCCACAGATTATAATTTCTGCGGTGATGGAATAGTATATGCTGATAGAACCATATCACCAAAGGTACAAGAAGTTAAAAAGCTATATCAAAATATAAAATTATGTGTAGATAAAAATGGTGTTAAGGTTAGAAATGAAAACCTATTTATAGATACGTCCAATTATACATTAGAGTATAGTTTAAGCTATAACGGAGAAGAGCAGTATAAAGGCCAAATGGAGGTTGCAGTAAAAGCAGGTGAAGATGAATATTATAAGCTTGATTTACCACAAGTAAGTAATAGTGGAGAGTATTCCATAAATGTTTCTTTTAAATTGAAGGGGGATACTGCTTGGGCTAAGGCTGGTCATGAGATAGCTTTTGATCAATATGTGTATTCTATTGAAGAAAAAGAAGCTGTAAAAGCATTAAATAAAGTTAGAGTTATTCATGGAGATGTAAATATAGGAGTTAAAAACAGAGATTTTAGTGTGTTATTTTCAAAGCAAGAAGGTGGAATTGTATCATTAAGATATAATGGAAAAGAACTTATTACAAGAACTCCTATGCCTATATACTGGAGAGCAACAACAGATAATGATAATGGAAATAAACATGGATTTAGATGTTCACAGTGGCATGAGGCAAGTATGTTCCAAAAGTGCAAGGATATACAGGTTTTTGAACATGAATATAGTGTCACGGTTCAATATACTTACTCTCTGCCTTTAAGCGTATCAGCTGAGGTTAAAGTAGCTTATACTGCTTATGAAAATGGTGAAATCAAAGTTAAATGTGATTACAAAGGTATAGAAGGGCTCCCTGAAATGCCTATATTCGGATTAGCTTTTAGATTATCAGCCGATTATGATAGTTTTAATTTCTATGGAATGGGACCTGAAGAAAATTATATAGATAGAGTACATGGTGCCAGATTGGGTATTTATGAAAAATTAGTTAAGGGCAATGTTTCAAGATACTTAGTGCCTCAAGAAAGCGGCAATCATACTGGTGTAAGATGGGCAAAAATAAAAGATAAAAATGGCTTTGGAATAGAATTTGCAGCAGTTAATAATCCTTTTGAGCTTGGAGTGTCACCATATTCAGCCTTTGAACTTCAAAATGCACTTCATTACTATGAGCTTCCACCAGTTAACTACACTATTGTAACAATAGCAGGAAAACAAATGGGAGTAGGAGGAGATGATAGTTGGGGAGCACCTGTCCATAAGGAATACCTAATAGATTCTTCTAAAGATATGCACTTTGAATTTATTATAAGACCATGTAAATAAAAATAATAGAAGGAGCCATCGAAATGTAAGATTTCATGGTTCCTTTATTTGTGACTAGCTTAAAGCAACTATAATAGCGCCAACGGCTATTAGGCCTACACCAATTCCATTCATTCTGCTTATCTTCTCCCCTAAAAATGCAACGGCTAAGATAGTTGCAAGAACTACACTAAATTTATCTATAGGAGCTACTTGAGATACTTTTCCATACTTTAAAGCTAAGAAGTAAAATAACCAAGAAAGGGCGCCTGCTAGACCACTAAATATTATAAAGGAAAAGGTTTTTTTGTCAGCGATAATCTCAGGTATCTTGCTTAGCTTTCCTTGGAAGACTACAACTAAAATAAGAAATGTGGCCATTATTACAGCCCTTACGGCGGTTGCAGTATTGGCATCTACTGATTTCAAACCTACCTTGCCAAAAATACCTACTAGAGCAGCGAATATTGCTGAAAGCATAGCACATACAAACCATACACTATTCATTGTTAACATCTCCTTATTATTCGATAAAAAAACAAGTAAATATTATCTCAATAAGATTTTATAAAATCTTATATTCGTCTCTTTGTGTCCAATAAATCTTAAATTCAAGTTTTTCTACATCTCTTTGTTGTTTATAGCTAACTCTAAGATTAGCATTATCTGGTATGCTGATATTTTTCTCAAGTGTTAAAAACTTTTCTACACTATTTGATTCGCTTAAGTATGATATTTTTTCGCAGATACTATCCAATATATCTTGCCTAGTTCCTAATTCGTCTTTAGAAACTTGATAAAGTTCGTTTTTATTAATGTAGTTAGTGGAATCTCCAGTAGATAACCAATCGATAAGAGCTTGTTTGCTAAACCTCCATTCCCTACCGATTTTTCTAGCTGGGATATGTTCTTCTCTTAGAAGCTTTATTAATGTTTTTTCACTCACACCTAGGAATTCAACTGCTTGCTCTATGTTTAATATGTTATTGTCCAAAATAACACCTCCTATATATCTATCTTAATACTAAATGATAGAAAAATAAATATATAAATGTATTTAATAGTATTTTAACATTACTTAATAGATATTTGGATGTATATAAATATATTCTTGTTTAATAAATTTAATCTGATTTTAATGTTATTTTTAACTCAAATGGAGTAGCATAAATAAAGATGCACCACTTCGTTTTGAAAATATAAATTTTATTACGAAGTGGTACATCCATATGGAAAAAGTAATTCAAACAAAGATAAAGGCGTAAATAATAAGAGTGATGCAAACAATAATAATGATGAATAAAAAAATATTATATATTAATATTAAGATGGGTTATAAACCACTATTTTTTAGGAGATGATACTTTGAAGGAATTTAAGATACTTTTAGTGGAAGATGAAAAACAGATGTCAATGTTTATTGAGATGGAGCTTTCTCATGAAGGATATAAAGTAGATGTTGCCTATGATGGAATAGATGCATTAAGTAAAGCTGAGATAAATAACTATAATCTTATTCTTTTAGATTTAATGATTCCCGGAATTAACGGAACCGAGGTTTGCAGGAGAATTAGACAATTCTCAAGTATTCCAATAATAATGCTGACAGCAAAAAGTGAAGTTTCTGATAAAGTTTTAGGACTAGATGCTGGAGCAAATGACTATTTGACTAAACCATTCGCAATAGAAGAACTTTTAGCAAGAATAAGGGTATATACAAGAAGTAATGACTTAGCTAAAGATATTAGTGATATAAAAGTAGCTGATATTATTATGGATAGGAAAGCACATAGAGTTTTGAGGGCTGGTCAAGAAATAGAGTTAACAAAGAAAGAATATCAGCTTCTAGAGATGTTATTGATTAACAAGAATGTGGTGCTTACAAGAGAACAATTAATTGAAAGTGTATGGGGTTATGATTATCTCGGAGATACAAATGTTGTAGATGTATTTATAAGATATTTAAGAAGTAAAATTGATGAAGGCTTTAATCAAAAGCTCATAGCAACAGTGAGAGGCGTTGGTTATGTAATAAAAGGTGAATAATATGAAGCTATCAATAATTAAGAATGCTAAAATATCGGTAAAGCTAACTTTAATATATGCTTTTATGTTTTCTTTAGTGTTGCTTATATTGAGTACGGTAACTCTATATGGTACTAAGTATTTTTTATATAAGCAAGCTGACAAGCAAGTTAATGATATAAGTACGGTATTAACAAATAAGATAAATGACGAAACAGGAGAGTTAAGTTTATATAATAAGGATTTTTTAGCTGATTTACCTTCAAAAGAGAATATATCAATAAGGTTATTGGATAATAACAATAATATTATAAATCAATCACGTGACTTTAATTACAATATAAAGTTTAATGAAACTAATGATAAGACGAAACATTTAGAGCAAAAAGAAAAACATCTAATATATTTAAATACTAAATTAGATAGTAAGAATTATGGAGTAGTATATATCCAAGTAGTAAAAGATTTAGAAAATGAGTATAGTTTCATAAAGATATTATTTGTATTTTTGGCCATTGCTGATTTTATCGGAATGGTAGCATCAATAGTATTGGGATATATCATAAGTAAAAAAATGCTCAATCCTATAGATAATATAACTAAAACAGCTGAAAATATTAGTGTTAACAATCTCAAAGAAAGAATTGAAGTTAATGATTCTGATGATGAGTTAAAGAGACTAGCTAGTACTCTTAACAATATGATAGATAGATTACAAAAAGCTTTCGATAGCCAGAGTCAGTTTGTATCAGATGCATCCCATGAGCTTAGAACCCCAATTGCAGTTATTCAAGGATACGCAAATCTATTAGATAGATGGGGAAAAAATGATAAGGAAGCTTTAGAAAAATCAATATATGGTATAAAGCTTGAAGCTGAAAACATGGCTAATTTAGTAGAAAAGTTATTATTTCTGGCTAAAGGAGATGCTTTAACTCAAGTAGTAGAGAAAAAGAAATTTCATTTAAATAAATTGATAGATGAAGTGCTAGAGGAAACAAAATTAATAGATAAAAAGCATAACATATTTAGCGAAGAAAATGAAGATGCTGATATATATGGAGATTATAAACTTATAAAACAAATGCTAAGAATATTTATTGATAATAGTATTAAATTTACACCTGATGAAGGCACAATAACTATAAATTCTATGGTGAAAAATAAATCTCTATATATAAGTGTTTCAGATACAGGAATAGGTATACCAAAGGATGATATTCAAAATGTATTCGATAGATTTTATACAGTAGATAAGTCAAGATCCAAGGAAAAAGGAGGAACTGGGCTTGGTTTATCAATTGCCAAATGGATTGCAGATGTTCATGGTGGGATAATTGAAGTTGTAAGCGAAGAAGGAATAGGAACAAGTTTTATTGTTAAATTAGACTTAAGTGAATAGAGATTTTCAAATAAAAGGTGAGGAGCCAATTGGATATCCTCACCTTTTATTTATGATTTGTGGTAAATTAATGAATTAAAACCAATATGTAAATATCATAAAGATAGTCTTAATAGCAGAAAGTATATAAGGAAACTATAGTCCTAATTGTAAGGATGAAGGTCTTATATGGATGAACCACTTTGTAATAAAAATAGATTTAGGTTCGAAGTGGTATATATATATGTTTAATAAACACTATTAAGTTATGAGGTGATGAGCTTGGGGAAAAATTTAAAAAAATATGTGGCTAGCTTTTTAGTATTAATAACATTAAGTATATTTTGCTCTTGTACCATGCAAGAAAAAAATAAGTTTTTAAGAGTATCCAATACCCCTGTTGAAAATGGGGGCATTTCTCTGGTTATGGATACAACAAATTATCAAGGAATGCCAAGAAATTTTAGAAAAACTTCTGATTTAAGTAATGTTCAGAAAGATAAGACAATAGATTTAAAAGGTTTAAGTGAGCTAAACATATCTGGAACTCAACAGTTTTCAGGTTTTAATCTACCACTTGTAATAAGTAGTATAAATACGAAGATGCCTATAACAGTAATAGACTTGAGACAAGAATCTCATGGATTTATAAATAATATCCCTGTAAGTTGGAAGAATGAGAAAAATGATGCTAACATGGGATTAACAAAAGAACAGGTATTAGCTGATGAACAGAGTAAGCTTAAAAGCATTAAACTAAATGTTCCTATCACTCTTACAAATCATCCTAATGACACAATAATTCCGACTAAGGTTCAGGATGAAGAACAGTTAGTTAAGGAAAATAAACTTGGATATATCCGTATTCCTGTTACTGATGGAAAGATACCTACAGATGAAATGGTTGATTATTTTATACAGATAGTTAAAAAACAGCCTAAAAATACATGGTTACACTTCCATTGCAAAGAGGGAGTAGGAAGAACTACTACATTTATGATAATGTATGATATGGTTAAGAATTCTAAGCAGGTTACCTTTGATAATATTATGAAGAGACAAATAGCTTTAGTGGGATTTAATGAACAAGAAACTAAATCATTTTATAACAATGAAAGAATTAGTTTCTTACAAAACTTCTATAAGTATTGTAATGAAAATAAAGATAATTTTAATACTAGTTGGATTGAATGGAAGAAGACTATTACTGCAAGTAATAGTCCTTTTTCAATGTATATAAAAAATACGATAAAACCAACTTTTCTATATGTGATTTCACAAGATAATATGACTGAAAGTGAAAAAAACTTAATAGCTACACTTCAAGGAGTTGTCAATAATAAATCCGATCACCAAATATACACATTAAATTCTGATCAGCCAGACTATCAAATATGGTTAGAGGATTTAAATAAGAATTATGGAGTAACGTATAAAAAAGTTTCGGATCCGTGGGAGTTAGTTTATAGTTTTAAGGATTATGTAGATGGATATGTTCTGTATGATGTAGGGAATAATCCATCTATAAATAATGCCTGTTCTCTTTGTTCGTTAAAAGCTTCAATAGCAGTAGATAGTAGCATTGAATATAAAACAAAGCTTCATGGCATAACGAAGATAACAGGAGATTGTAGAAATACAGAGGAAAGTTGGGCATACGATAACTTATGGAATAAAGGGATAAATCACTCAATTGTAATACAATTAGAGCCTAATAAAAGTGCTTCACTTAGAGACTATGCAATTATGAGTAAAGCACTAGTATTTTATGAAAATGATATAAAAAACACCTCTCTTAGAGATAAGATATTTTCATCAATGGATGGAAGTAGCGTGTGCATGGGATGGGGGCCTGATGAATTTACTAATGTAAGTACGGCATCAAAGCATGGTGTAAGTATGGTAGCTGCTGATTGGTCTTATAATCTGACTGTTTTAAGTGCATTTGAGACTGCACCTGTTAAACAAGGGGATATAGCTAAAGATATACCTAAGGAGGACAATGTGCATTATGTAACTTTTATTATGTCCGATGGAGATAATCAGCAATGGAATCTTGGTACAAACTACAGCTCACAGAAATGGTATGGATCAAGCTATAGAGGAGATTTCAATTTAGGTTGGGGGATAAGCCCATCTATCTATTATTTAGCTCCCACAGTTTTTAATAGGTACTACGAAAGTGCGACTAAGGGAAAGTATAGTGATTATTTTGTAGTGCCTCCTTCCGGCAGTGGTTATATATATCCAAGCAAGTTTGATAAAGAAAAACTTTCCAAATATATAAAACAATTGGATAATTATATGAAACAGACTGATGAACGATACTTAGCGGTAATTGATGATTCAAGCTTTCATGATGCTGAGCTTTGGAGTCAATTTACAAGCAAGACTAATATAAACGGATTATTTTACTTAGACTATCACAAACATGATAACTATAAAGGAGAAATAGTTTGGTCTAATGGTAAGCCAATGGTATCCTGTAGGGATTTACTATGGAGTGGACTAGAAGATGAAGAACAACTGAATAAAAATATTAATTTTAGAATAGCGCAAGGTCAAACAGATGTAAGGAAGGCCGAAGCATATACTTTTGTGTATGTTCATGTTTGGAGTAAGGATATGAATGATGTTAAAAATGCTGTAAATATGCTAGAGAAAAATCCAAGAGTTAGAATAGTTAACCCAAAAGTATTTATGGAGCTAATTAATAAAAATATTGAAAGGTAATTAATTTGAAATAATAGTGGTGATGTAAAAAAAGACTATGCACTTTTACGATTTATAAGGTGTATAGTCTTTGGTTTTAATACATAGAAAACACTTAATGCTTAATATATAATCAATTTACCTATAGATGAGCCACTTCATAACTAAATTTATGTTTTTAAATTCTCCTCTCAGAACTCAGATGAGTTTTGAGAATAGATTTCGGATTGAAGTGTTTCAACTTTAGCAAAACTGCTTTACTGCAAAGGCTCCTATTATCACAAGTAAATATATTGCACCGAGACACACTATTAATGTTCCGGTTTCTATAGAGGTAATACCTATAACAAATAAAGCAAACAAGGCTATTCCACTTCCTATTAATAGTATATATAAAACTATTAAAAAGTAGTTTTTCATAATTGCTAAGCTACGTTCGTCAACTGGAGGGATATTGCCATTTTTCTTTTTGTATATTAAAGAAGTTGCCAGTGCAATCATCAATCCCACTAAAGTTCCAAATATAGTGCTTGTTGCTCCAGTTTTAAAGTCTAGAGCATTTCTTTGGCTAAGAAAATAGGACATAACCAAACCTCCTGCTATAAAAATTATAGCTAGGTATAAATATATAAATAGTTGAGCTTTTTTCATATCTAATCCTCCTTAATACTCTTTTCTAAGTAAAATAATTGTTCAATCGGCACCTCAAAGTATTCAATCAGCTTCAATGCTAGTTCTAAGCTTGGATTATATTTATTTTTTTCAATGGCGTTTATAGTTTGTCTTGTTATTCTAAGATCTTCAGCCATCTTTGTTTGAGTAATGCCTTTCTTCTCTCTGATTTCTTTAATATGATTAATTACTTTCAATGAAAACCAACTCCTAAAAACTGTAAAGATATCTTTACATAAATTGTAATATAGAAAAACAGAAATGTAAAGATATCTTTACATATTTGCTAATTATAAATTGTTAATAACCAAATTTTAAATTTTCTATAAGAGTTTAAAGGAAAAGCGCTGTCGAAATAAAATATCTTCTATAACCTGGATTCGACAAAGCAATACAAAGCCCTATGATAATATTAGTCTTATATAGAAAATTTTTAAATTTTATAATTTCAATGCAACGAAATTACGAGGTACGGTATCTATAGTTATGATAAAGTTTTTTTGCTTAATATAGTGAAATGAGGTGAAGCTTTGACTTCAAATGATACTTTAATTTTAGAATCCACTAGTTACTATGGAGAATTTATAGAAATGTATGAAAGCTGCAGTAAAAAGCTTTATATAACCGCTCTTATGATTCTGAAAAACCCATCTGATGCTGAAGATGCAGTTCAAGATACAGTAATACTTGCCATTAAAGCATTTAATAGTTTAAGAAACAAAGATAGTTTCCATTCTTGGATTTTAAAAATATTGATTAACAGATGTAATAGGATGAAATTCTTGCGATTTAGATTCAATCTTTCTCAAATAACTTTTGATTCGGTATGGGAAGATGATATATCTGATGATTCAATTGTTATAAGAAATGCATTGTTAAAGTTAGATTATAAGTACAGGATAGTAATAATTCTTAGATTTTTTCATGATTTTAAAATAAGTCAGATAGCCGAAGTGTTGAAGCTTTCAGAGGGAACAGTTAAATCTCAATTGCATAGGGCCCTTAATCAACTAAAAGATATTCTAAAGGGAGGAATGTAAGGTGGATAAAAATAAAATAACCGATGAATATATAGAATTAAGCTTAAGAAAGCTAGATGACAATATAAAGCTACCTAATAACCTAAAATCAATTGACAGAATAATAGAAAATAAGAAGACTAAAAATATAAAAACAAGAAGTAAAGCAGCAATAACAGCAGCATCTTTTCTGATATTTATTGTATTAGGATCATTAACAGTTTTATCTAAACCTGCTGGAAGCATTTTTAATAGTATGTTTGTAGATAAAGGAGTAATTAAATCAGAGATTGATGGTAAGGTTAGTTCAGTTGAAAAAATTTGTGAAAAAAATGGAGTGAAGGTAACTTTAAAAGGTGTTGTATCAGATGGCATTAGAACCGTGATAAGCATAAGATTTGATAGCAAAAATGTTAATTTCGAAGATTTTAAATTATCTAATGTATCTCTAATAGATGGCGACGGGAAAAAATACGAAATGTTTCATTATGGTCAAGGTGTGACTGCGAAAGGGGAAGATAACTTTGAAACTGCAATTGAGTTCAAGGGATCTCCTTCTAAAAAAATAACTGCTAAGCTTAATATAGGTAGTATAAATGATATTAAAGGAGACTGGGATTTTGATTTCGATATTAATCCTAGTTCCATTGAAAGTTATAAAGCAAGTGGAGTTTATAATGATAGTAAAATAGCACTTACTATAACAAGTGTGAAGATTACAGGGACGTATACGATTGTAGAAGGTAATATGAAGGGAAGAGATATTGATATTTATTCAGTTCTTTCAAACAGTAATGGAGATAAAGTTGGACAAGTTTCTGGAGAAATGGGAACAACTAAAGATTTTAAACTTTATTATCCACCTTTGACTAAGACAGATAAGTTGAATTTAACAATAAAAACTGCCGACCAGACTAAAGTGATACTTTCTACTGATATTAATCTAGATAAATAGATTAAACACTAGAATTAAAAGATAAACTACAAAAATTCCAAGAGTAGCTTCTTTTGATTCTAGTGTTTTTTATTTGTTATTCAAAAAGCTCAACTGTACAGCAGTTACTTCACTTTGGTAGGTAGGCATCTTAAGGCTAATGCCATATTTACTACATGCGTTTGATAGAACATAACTTAACTTTTTCATATTTTTAGTAGAACAACTATATCTATCGCCATAGCTCTTTTCATATTTTTCACGAATTCCTAGGAAATGTTTATCTAGTTTTTTATAATAATAATCTCGCTGCCTATCTCTAAGTGACATTCCAAGCCAAGGAACAATATTTTTAACTCCGTAGTAATTTGCTTTATTTACTATGTCTAAAATGTTTTCCTCAGTATCTTCAAGAAAAGGCAAGATAGGCATCATTGTTATACTTGTATGAATCCCAAGTTCAGAGAGAATTCCAAGTGCTTTAAGTCGATCTGTAGAGGAAGGGGCACCTGGCTCTACTACGCTTGCAAGCTTATCATCCGTAGTTGTTATAGTTATGGCAACAGAAGCATAAATTTTATTTATTTCTTGAAGAATATCAATATCCCTGAGTATAAGATTACTTTTTGTTGTGATGTGAATTGGAAATCTATATTGCGCAATTGCTTCAAGACATCCGCGGGTTAATTGATAGTGCTTTTCTGATCTAGTATAAGGGTCACTCATAGCACCAGTTCCAATTACACCTTTTTTTCTTTTATTTTTAAGTTCCTTATTTAAAAGTTCTACAGCATTTCTTTTGACTATTAGTTCATCAAAATTATCTATCCTATAGCATAAACTTCTTGAGTCACAATATATACAATGATGTTCACAACCTCTATAAATATTGAAGGTATAATTAGTACCAAACCAACCACTAGGGTTTTTACTTGTAGAAAGTAACATCTTTGCATCTATTTCTTTTGGCATATTTTTGACCTCCATTTATGACAGTGATATTAGACCACTAAGAATAAAATGTTTTTTTATATTAATTAAGCTCAGCACCTTTTGTAGTCATTATATATTGAAAACATATAATTTACTAATAAAGTATACCTAATTAAATACGACATAAGTCTGTCATATTATTTGAAATAAAGATCGCGATAATTATAAAATTAATGAAGCCCTCTTCTTTTCTGCTTTTCGTGATGCTTTGGATCTACTTCAAAAAGTAGATTTAAAACAGAAGAAGCAACTGGAAGACCTATAAACATTATTATCGATATTCTTGGATAATAGAAAGCGATAGAGATTATTATTAAACTTATAACCGGCATTATAAATATGCGTAGATACAATCTAGATTTATGTTCAAATATTTTGATAGGTACTATAAATAAAAACATAGAACTCATACATAAATTTACACATAAGAAAACTATGGCATATCCAACTGCAGGCGCTACTGCATTGGGATTCTGTATAACCCATTTTGTGAACAGAGGTACTAAGGATAAGAAAAATAAAAATATTATGTTTATCCAGACCACTCTATTAGAAACATGTTCTAACTCATCAAAAAGTCTCCTATGCTGATTCCAGAAGTTCCCTACAACTAAGAAGCTGATTAGATATACAATAATTGAATTAATTAATCCATAAATGGAAGCAGTGTCAAAGGTATTTGGAATAGGGATATTTAAAACTATTATAGTAACAATAATTGCGATTACACCATCACTAAAGGCTTCAAGTCTATTTTTTGCAACTTTCATTTGTATCCTCACTTTCTCTCTATAGATGATTACTTTTCTATGATTCGGTATGTTTACATCCTAATGGATTTCTTTATTTATAATTAAATATATAATTTCTATGTTTACTAAAACTATGGTTTTTTATTTGGAAATACAAAGATTATATTCTATAAATATGGGAAACACAAGAAGAGAAAAGACTAAGAATAAAATAAAGTAAGGTACCTTAATAAATCTGTTGACAATAAAATTGGCTAGGTATATGATGAATATATTAAGGTACCTTATTAATTTTTAAGGAGATAAATACATGTATAATATAACTTCAGAAAAATTGTTGCAACAAATAAATTATTTTACTAATCTTGTTAATCGACAACAGCATAATTCAAATTCTAAGGATAATGAAATTATGGTTAGTAGAGCTCAAGGGCATTTATTAGGATTATTATTAATGAAAGATGGTTTGACTCAAAAGGAATTAAGTTCACAGCTGCAGATAAGACCTGCTTCTCTTGGTGAATTGGTTGATAAATTACAACAAAATGGTTATGTAGAGAGACGAGTAAATGAAAAGGATAAAAGAGTTTCCAATGTATATCTTACAGACCATGGCAGAAAGTCAGCCAATGAAGTAATGCAGGCTAGAATGCAGCTAGTTGATAATATTTTTTCAGGTTTATCAGAACAGGAAATGGAGCAACTTTCTAGTCTAATGAGTAAGTTAATTAACTCAATTGAACAAAGTTCAGGTGAAAATATTGAGGAATTACGTAAAGAGCATCACGGCATTAGAGGAGAAAAAGGGTTTCCAGGAGGAGCTGATTTCTTTAGAAATCATCAGCGTGAACGTTAAAAATATAATAATATAAATCCATGATAATAGGTGCTATAGCCTAGTTTATATAGGTTAATCAATTTATATAAACTAACAACCATTCCTTATAACTGAAAGTAGTAAATTTTTTTGTTTTATCAATTATTGATTTATAAGCATTTTAAAGGAGGATAAGGAAATGGAACAAGTTGAAATAGATCAAATTGATTCATATTATTTTGAAAAATCACCAATTTGGAAAGCAATAGCACACATGTCATTACCAATGATGCTTGGGATGTCACTGAATTTAATTTATAACATCATTGATGCATATTTTATTGGGAAGTTAAACAATACAGAGATGATGTCAGCAATTACTCTAGCATTACCATTTGTTACAGTTTTGATGGCACTAGGAAATTTATTTGGAACAGGGGGAGGAACCTTTATCTCTAGACTTTTGGGAGAAAAAAATCTTCGAGAATCTAAAAAGGTTGCTTCAGTATCCTTTTATTTTAGTATAATCACAGGCTTGATGCTTATATTGTTTTCTATACCGATGCTTCAGCCAATGTTGAAGTTGTTAGGAGCAGAAGGAAATAATATAGAATTTACTAAAAGTATAATTTTAGTTTTTACTATAGGAAGTCCGATAATAATCGCAAATTTTGTATTAGAACAGCTTGTCCGTGCGGAAGGTGCTTCTACAGTATCTATGTATGGAATGGGTATTAGTGTTATAGCAAATATTATACTTGACCCAATCTTAATCTTCATTTGTCATTTAAACATTATGGGAGCAGCCTTAGGAACTGTTTTAGGAAATCTTTGTGCTGTATTGTATTTTATTTATTATATACAGAGGAAAAGCTCTGCTTTAAGTATTTCTTTTAAGGCATTTATACCAACTTCATTAATGACTAAGGATATTTTCAAAATAGGGGTAACATCTCTACTAATGGATGTATTCTTAATTATTTCAGGATTGCTATTTAATAATCTCTCAATTAGGTATGGAGATTATGTGGTTGCAGGTTTTGGTATATCACAAAGAGTTGTACAGTTATCAGATTTTATAGGTATGGGCTTATTTATGGGGATAATACCTCTCGTAGCATATTCCTATTCAGCAAAAAATATAGGAAGGATGCAAGAAATAATTCGTACTACAGCATCTTATATTGTAATTTTAATTGGGATTATTTCAGGAACCTTACTGATATTTAGAACTGAGGTTTTTCAGTTGTTTAGTAAAGATAGTGAAGTTCTTGCAATTGGAACTTTGATTTTTGTGGCTATGCTTTTATCTTCTTTATTCACAAGTCTTTCTGGTTTGATTGTAGGAATATTCCAAGGTGTGGGAAGAGAAAAAGAGGCTGCAATTATGTCTGTGGCAAAAGGATTAATTGTAATCCCAATAATGATTTTATCTAATGCTTTTTGGGGACTTCATGGATTAATATGGTCTCTAACTGTATCAGAAGTTTTAGCTTGTTTAGTAGGAGCTATATTGTGGTTGCACTTTAAAAAAGATCCTTCAATGAAAATATAAAATTTATTATGAAGTGTTCCATCTAAAGGTGGATAACTCTAAACATAAAGCTATCTTTAGCATAAATGCTAAAGCCAGCTTTTTTTATTTCCTAACTCAATTAATTTCTCAACTTGTCCCTCTGGGCATAGAAACGACCCTATTGGATAAGGCTGATTTGTATAATAACCATGAAAGTCAGTTCCACCAGTCATTATAAGATTATACTTTTCTGCAATATATTTTATTTTCTCTTTATCTTCTTCAGAATTTCTAGGATGATTGTATTCTACTCCTTGTACCATTTTGTTCCTAGCCAAATCTGCTAACAGCTCCAGTGAATTAAATTGGCCAGGATGAGCCATTACTGCAATTCCATCAACTTCTTTTATAACCTTCAATACGTCATCAACACTAGGATATTGAATTTGTACATAGTATTTTCCTTTTTTAGAAAGTAATTTTTTATATAATTCTCCAATAACAATATTGCTATATCCTAGGTCTGCTAAAGGCTGCATTATATGGGTTTCATACATAGATTCGCTCTTATGGCTGTAGTTTTCAATATGTCCCATTGTAACTGGATATTCCTCCATCAGCATCTTTGCCATGTTTCTTTTTGCTTTTTCTCTGCTGATTAAGGTTTTGTTTAAAAATCCTTGAAGTTTGAATATATCTTTAGGAAAATAACAAAGCATATGGACTGAACGATTTGTTTTATAATCAACAGACGATATCTCAACTCCAGGTATTACATCTATACCAAGCTTTTCACCTAGAGTATATGCTGTAATGACACCAGCCATAGTATCATGGTCTGTTATTGATATACAATCTAAACCTATTTTCTTTGAATAATTTACGATCTCTTTTACGCTTAAAACTCCGTCCGATAAAAAACTATGGTTATGTAGATCCGCTTTCATCTTTCCTCCAATCCGCATGATTCATCATACATTCATAATAATTTTCTATATGAATTTATAATTATACAGTATCATAAAATAAAATTTCTTGTCAATGAATTAAATGAAAGTTAATTTCTTGATTAATGAAAAAGTCTTATATAAATTAAAGCTTTTTTGATGTTAAGAAAATAAAAACATCTATCTGTGAAAATTAATTTCATGAAATTATTGTTGACAAAATTATTCTGTCACAATATAGTTAACTTATAATAAAAGTTAAGCAGGATTCTATCTTAAGAATATTTAATTCGATCTTAACTTCAGAGAGGGGCCAACCATATGGAAAATAATAAAACCATATTAGACATTATTTTCGCTGGATATGATGATTTTTTTGAGGCTGAGAAAAAAATCGCAAATTATATTATAAATAACAAAGAAAAAGTTATAGAAATGACAATCGCGGAATTATCCTTAGTAAGCGGAGCAAGTGAAGCGACCATTTCTAGGTTTTGCAAAAAATGCAATATGAAAGGGTTTCATCATTTAAAGATCAGTCTAGCAAAAGAGATTGTTGAAGCGCAAGATGATTTTGTTCCAGTATCTAACGATATTGATGAACAGAATATAGGTCAATCTCTTCAAAATATCTTGGCAAATAAGATAGAAGAGCTAAAGCAAACTGTCACAATGATAAATGAAGAAAATTTAAAAGAAATACTAGTGTTGCTGAAAAATGCGAGGTCTATTCAATTTGCTGCGGTTGGGAACACCATTCCAGTTGCTCTAGATGGTACCTATAAATTTAATCAAATTGGTATCCCTGCGATATCTAGTACTATTTGGGAAACGCAATTAGCATATACCTTCAATTTAACAAAGACTGATGTAGTAATTGTAATATCAAATTCAGGAGCATCCAAAAGATTAATGAGTGTAATCGAAGCTGCTAATGAAAAAGGAGCAACTACGCTAGCTATTACTAATAATGAGCTTTCACCAATAGCTAAAGCTAGTAAATATCATATTACAACATCTACTAGAGAAAAATTATTCATGGATGAATATTATTTCTCAAGGATATCTGCATCTATGGTAATTGAAATTCTCTATTTGTTCTTAACAGTAGGCAAAAAAGATGTTTATGAAAACCTAAGCAAGCATGAACAATCTATCGCTGATGATAAAATATAAAAATGTATTAATCACTTATTAAGTGAAATTAGAAATCAATGGGGATTTGTTTATCCATTTGAATAAAATAAGAGATGTATCTTAAGTTATTGATGTTAGGAGAGTGTGAACAATGTATAAATGTTGTGTTTTTGACTTAGATGGTACTTTAATAGATTCTATTAAAGCAATAGCTTATACTTCAAATTTAACTTTGAAAAAATATGGACTAGGTCCAGTTGATGAAGATCATTATAAGATATTTGTTGGGGATGGATACAAAAAACTAATAGAGCGTGCCTTAATTTATTGTGGAGATAAAGATCTAATAAATTATGAGGATGCACTTATCACATACACTGAATATTTTAAAATTCATTGTATGTATGAAGTCAAAGCATATGATGGAATTAAAGACATGTTAGATTATTTAAAATCAAATAATATTAAAATTGCAGTTTTATCTAATAAACCTCATGATAGGACTATTGATAATATTGAGGGGATATTCGGAGAAGGGTATTTTGATAGTATTTCCGGAGAAAAAGATGGAGTTAGAAGAAAACCAGACCCTGAAGGAGCAATTAACACAGCTATTAATCTTGGACTTTCACCTAAAGATTGTTTGTATATAGGAGATACTAATACTGACATGAAGACTGGTATTGGAGCGGGAATGGATGTAGTTGGAGTTACCTGGGGCTTTAGAAGTCGTGAGGAGCTTGAAGAATATAACCCAAAACATATAATTGATACTCCAAATGAAATTATAAACATAATAAAAAATGTTTAAAATCCGTGAAAAAATTCAGCTAAATACTTTACTTTACGAAAATGCATGTTATAATTCAAATAAATTAATTATTAAATATAATATTTGTGCAACTAAAGGGATGTAAGATCACGTTTGTGGTTTTACATCCCTTTTTAATCATTTCTATATGAAAAGAGAGAGTTTTAGAATAAGTATTAAATTAAATGGAGGTATAAAAATGATAGAAAAAATGGGGTTTAGAAAGACAGATAAGGTACTTATAATTAATGCAGATGATTTTGGTATAGCTCATTCTACGAATGAAGCTATTATTGATCTGTTTAATCGTAAGGCGATAACATCTACATCAATAATGATGCCTGGAAATAGATCAAAGGAAATAAAAGATTTTTTAAAAAGTACTTCATGCATAAATGTAGGTATTCATCTTACGCTTACAGACAAATTTAAGCCTGTAAGTATGGCTAATGAGGTTAAAACATTGATTAATAATAATGGAGTTTTCCCAGATAGCTCAGAATATATAGAATTAAATAGTGATATAAACCATGTTGAGAAGGAATTGAAAAGTCAAATTGAGTTAGCTTCATCCTTGGGAATTGATCCTACACATTTAGATAGTCATCAAGGAAGTGTGTTTGGATTTTTCTTAGGAAGGGATTTTATGGAGATAGTGTTTAATTTATGTCTTGAATATGGACTACCCTTCCTATTACCTAAGCAAGCAGTAAATCAAGTTTATTTTGATGAAAGAATGATAAGCTCTTTTAAAAGATATATAAGAATGGCTGAAGAATTAGGAATAATGATTATAGATGATATTATTTCATTGCCTTATGAATTACAAAACGGCGAAGACTATGAAACTGTAAAAGACACTATGATAAATAAATTAATGGAAATACAACCTGGTATTACTCAGATTACCATTCACCCTTCTTTTGTGAGCAAGGAACTAAAGGAAATAACCCCTCATTGGCAAAAGAGACAAATGGAATATAATCTGTTCTTAGATGATGATATTAAAAGAATATTATTAAGTGAAGATATTAAGTTGATTTCATGGAAAGAAATAAGGGATTATCAAAGGTCTATAAATAATTATTGAAATAGTTTTTAAAATATATTCAGATTGTATATTAATGAATAGGTAAGAAAGATTATTTTTTACCTATTCATTTGTTGAAAAATTTTGAATTACCTCGTAAATTTTTTTATTCTTTAGATAAGTTTCCATCACAGTTTCTGCTTCTTCCATTACTTTAAGAATGGAACATATACCTTCCTCTTGTAAATCACAGTTAAACATTGCTCCAGTGCCTTCGATGGCCTTGATTACATCCATAAATGAAATCTCTTCTTTCTTTTTACGTAGGATATAACCACCGTTAACACCAGGAGTTGATTGGATTAGATCAGCTTTAACTAACTGGGTTAAGATTTTTGAAAGATAGGTAGAAGATATATTGAAATGTTTTGCTAGTGTTTGTAAGCCTAAGTTGTCAGTTTTATCGTGTTTCATCATGAATGCAATTGTATGTAATGCATAGTTTGTAGCTTTCGTATATTTCAAAATATACCCCCTTTAATAGGTATTACAGACTTTATTTGTCTATAATTTTAAATTTAATAATTGCTTCTGTCAATGCTTTAGCTAGCAGAAGTTAATTTCAATCATGCTGAGATAAAGTGCATTAAGATTATTTCGAATAAATTTCGTTATATATGCTAATAAATTAAAGCTAAAATTCTAGCTATTAATGATATAATATAAATTGTAATTTAAGGATATATCATACTATTATAATTATGTTTAGCAAATTTGCAGTACATATAGAGATGTGCAACTTAGATTCCGCAATTTATTTTTAAAACTCTCGCGGGTTCTAGTGAGTAAATTTAAAATAAATTTAATTGCAAAGTGGCACATCCATAATAAAAAATAAAATCTCATTATATGCATTTTCTTAAATGCTAAAGGGGGAAAATAGAAGTATGAATGCTGAATTTATAAAAATAAGGGATTATTTGGATATAGATGGAGTGGAATATATAAGGCAATCTATGATTGGAATATTAGGCCTAATTAATTTGTTTGACTTAGCAGTTATTAATTTTTTGAATGATATGGGGTTAAAACAAAGTATATATCAACCTAAGAATATTATTTACTTAGGTATATTGATTTTTTTTGATTTATGGGGTGTGTACATATTTATAAATACGAAAAAAAAGCAAAAAAGTTTTGTATTATATTCTGGAATGGTAGGATTAATATCATCTGTTTTTTATATACTTATATTTTGCGAGGGTATGTTTTTTGAGTTACATAATAAGGCTATAATTTATGTTGTAATATGCATAATTATATATATTTATATTTTGGTAACTGAAATTTCTATAATAAAACAGTATGAAAAGGAAGGGTATAATCAATATAATAGAAGAATCTATAAGAGAAAATTACTTAGTATTTTTATTACAGTAGTCGTTATAGTTATTTGTTTTGCTGATATGGCAACTAAATACCCTAATAAAAATTTTGCACTTATATCAGTAAGTTTTGCTACTCTTATCTTTGGTTATATCTTTGAAAATTTAATTCATAACATTTACAGATATTATCTTGTTAAAAAATATCAGGTGGAATTTGATAGATATATGAATAAGAAATTGAGAAAATAAAGTATTTAAAGGAGAGAGTTATGAACGAAAATGGAATAGTTGAAGATTTGCAAAAACAAATCAATGAGCTTGAAGAAAAAGTAGACAAATTAAATGAAGTAGTTAGACTTTTATCCAAATCAAAAATGCCAGATCCAAGGTATCAATATACACACTGGCTTTTATACAAAGGAATTGACAATGAGTTAAAAAGAAAATTGGGCTATGTTTTTAATATATTAGAAAAAAGATTTAGGGGCGAATTAGTGGAAATACCTAAAAAGAGTCATTTTGTAGATGACGACTTAAAGCAAGTTCTTCATGTCAACCAAAAGCCTACTTTTGAAGAAGTATGTCTGATTTTAAAAAGCTTATTAGGGCAAATGTGTCCAAGTGACATTGATACTTCTATATTACTAATGAGTTTATTAAGAGAGGGATTGCATACAGAATTATCAACATATCTTTTAGTTGATGCTTCTAAAAATTCTAATTACTCTTTTCATAACTTTAGCCAATTTATTTAAATTAAATTTTTATAGTAAAAGGATATATTAATTTCCCACTGGGACATAGTTAATATATCCTTTTTTATTATAATCTAATATGAAAATTTACAAAGGTATTTCAAAATTTATTTGTCTTAATAACGTATTGACAAAGTGACTTGTCAGTCATATACTGTGACTAAGGAGTCATGTGACTTAAAAGTCATGATCTCTAACTTAAATTTAAGGTGGGAGCATATGCCAAAGAATACTTTTTTCAATCTTAATGAAGAAAAACGAGAGAAGGTAATGAGAGCAGCTGTAAGTGAGTTTTCAAATAATGGTTTTGAAAATGCTAACATAGGCAATATAGCAAAAACTGCTTCTGTAGCAAAAGGTAGTATGTATCAATATTTTGAGAACAAAAAGGAGTTATTCTTATTTTCACTACAATGGTCCTTAGAACTTGTCATGAATAAATATGGTAAATACCTAGTATTAGCAGATGACAATATAAATATTTTTGATTATTTATATCAAAGTTCTAAGGATATGTGGTCTCAGGTAAATGATGAAAGAGAAGTGATTATTTTCATTCAGGATGTTTTTTTAGGAAAGTATAATCATTTAACTAACGAATCGATGAAATATATGATGAAGGTTTCGGATGAGTATATATTAAAGATTGTTCAGGATGGAAAGAGAAATGGGAGCATAAGAACAGATATAGAAGATGAAATAATAGCTTTATTCATTTCTGGTGTATCAATGAAGATTAAAGAGCGCATGATGAATAGGGCAAGGGAAGCTGGAGAAGATATTGTGGATGAGAGCTTTGAGATTATAGAAAAAGACATTAAAAGTATGATCGAACTTCTAAAAAACGGACTAGGGACTAAATCATAAATGGTGAGGGAGGCATGAGGTAATCATGTTTATAGAGATTTCTAGCTTAAAAAAGAGCTATGTAACTGGAGATGTTGTAACGCAGGTGCTTAAAGGTGTTAGTATGAGCTTGGATAAAGGGGAGATAGGAGTTATACTTGGTCCTTCAGGTTCAGGAAAGTCAACTTTACTTAATATAATCGGAGGTATAGATCGTAGTGATTCCGGAAGAGTTATAGTAGACGATGAAGATGTTATAGCACTTAATGATGAAAAGCTTACAGATTATAGGCGAGAAAAGATAGGTTTCATATTTCAATTTTATAATCTAATTCCTAACTTGACTGTTGGAGAGAATATTGAGGTTGTTTCTAATATAAGCAAAAATCCTCTAAATACAGATGAGGTACTTAAAGCTGTAGGAATGCTTGAGAAAAAGTATAGATTCCCAAAGGAGTTAAGCGGGGGCGAGCAGCAAAGAGTAGCTATAGCTAGGGCAGTAGTGAAAAATCCAAAGCTTCTTTTATGTGATGAACCAACAGGTGCATTAGATTTTACTACCTCAAGAGATATATTAAAGCTATTGCAAAAGGTAAACAAAGAGTTTGGAACTACAATACTTATGATTACTCATAATAATGCAATAAGCGATATGGCAAATAAGGTATACAAGGTTAGAAATGGCGAAATAGTAGAGCAGCTTGAAAATAAAGTGATCTTACCAGCAGAAAGGATTGAGTGGTAATGGTTATAAATAACAAAATAAAGAGAACCATGCTAGAAAATAAATCTCAGTATATTGGATCATTATTATTAATCATTATAAGTTGCATGCTTTATACGATGTTTAATCAGCTCACCGTAAGCATGAAGAATACTTCAGCAGCTTTTGAAAGTAAGTATTATCAAGAAGATGCTAGTTTTATTGCTGATAAACAAATCAAAAACATAGATGAATTAGAATCAAGGTTTAACCTCCGTATGGAAGAATTAAAAACTTTTGATTATACCGTTTCTGAAGGAAAGACTCTTAGAATATTTAGTGAAAACAAAAAGGTTAATGTGCCTGCCGCCATTGAAGGAACTACTTTAAAAGGTGGAGATATAATTATAGATCCGGCATATGCAAATGCTAATTCTATTAAGATAGGAGATAGCGTAACTATTGCTTCTAAAAGTTTTAAGGTTTCTGGTTTTATGTCTATGCCGAACTATATATATGTTATAAAGCAAGAAAGTGACATATTAAATGATCCAAAGAGTTTTGGAATAGCGGTTATTAGTAAAGAAGACTTAAGTGCAATCGGCCAAGGAAATATTTCCTACGCAATAAGATTTAATAATAGAGAAAATGTAGATGATAATATAGCAAAATTTAAGAATTACTTAAAGGAGCAAAATATAATAATTCTCAAGTGGAGTAATGTAACTGAGAATCCAAGGGTTACGTATGAAACTGCAAAGGTAGATGGTATAGAGCAAATGAGTACTTCAATGCCTATATTTATACTACTTTTGACATGTATACTTACAGGTATAGTTATATGGAGAATGTTAAAAAAAGAATTTGCATTAATAGGAACCCTTTATTCCTTTGGATATAGAAAGAAAGAAATAATGAGGCATTATATAACTTATCCTTTATCGGTTGCAGTTGTAGGTGGAATTATTGGTACTTTCTTAGGAGCACTTACAGTTAAACCAATGCTTAAGGTGATGCTAGCTTACTTCAATATGCCTATGGGACCTATGAAGTACGATCCTAAATACCTTATTATAAGTTTATTACTCCCAATAGTATTCTTAGGACTATGCGGATACTTCGTGGTTAATAAGGCTCTAAAAAATTCTCCGTTAGATCTAATTAGAGGTGGGAGAGAAAAGAGCAAGGTTGGATTCATTGAAAGAAGATTGAGGCTTGATAAACTTGGATTTTCTACAAAGTTTAAAATAAGAGAGCAGCTTAGAAGTATACCTAGAAGCATCTTTTTGTTACTTGGAATAGCTTTTGCAACTATGCTTCTTCTGCTAGGTTTTGTAATGAAGAGTTCCATGGATTACCTCGTAAAGGATACTTATGAGAACACATATAAGTACCAATATCAGTATTTATTCAACTCACTTCAGAATGGTAAAAGTGATAATGCAGAAAAATTTTCTATATCACCATTTAGCTTAAAATCAGATAAAAAACACAGTTTTAGTTTGTATGGCATAGAAGGAGATTCTCAATATATAAGTCTTAAAGATTCAAAAGGCAACAAAGTTGATACAAACAAAGTTGTTTTTACAAAACCTTTAGCTGACAACTTAAAGCTTAAGATAGGTGATAAGGTAAAACTTATCAATAAGCTTGATTCAAAAGAATATGATATAACCGTGGATAGTATTGCGGATACCTATATTGGTGAGTATATTTATATGCCGATAAGTAATTTTAACTCCATGTTAGGTTATCCTAAAGAGAGTTACATGGGACTTATGAGTAAGGAAGCACTAAATATACCTAAAGAGAAACTTCTTAGTACTGCCACGCTTGATGAAATTAAAAATGCCTTTGATGCCTTAACTAAGCCAATGCAGGCTTATGTTGGAGCAATATCCTTCATGGCATTTATTATAGGGCTTATAGTTATATATGTGGTTACTTCTTTGATAATAGAAGAAAATAAGGAAAATATATCTCTAATGAAGGTGCTAGGGTATAGAAAAAAGGAAGTTTACTCACTTATATTAAACAGCTCTTCCTTTATTGTGGTACTAGGTTATCTAATAGGAATACCGCTGCTTTTAGCTTCAGTTAATGAAATGATAAGCTCTGCTACAAAAAGCATGAACTTAGCAATGCCTATAAGAATTAATTATATTTATGTTTTAATAGGGTTTATAGTAATCTATTTAACCTATGAAGTATCAAAGTCTGTAAGTAGAAGGAAGGTTAATAGAATCTCTATGACAGAGGCATTAAAATCTAGAGTAGAGTAAAAGAAAGTTATGAAGTGCTGAAATTAGCAGTTATAAAATATTAATTTAGATAATTATGAAGGTCCCTAAAAGGTCTATCTTACTTGATAGGACTTTATAGGGGCCTTTTTCGCATAAACTCAAACTCATTAAAGCATCAGAGGACTACCACTTAATTTCAACACAGTGCTTTTACAACTCCTAAATCCATGCTGAAGGTTAACTGTTAAATTAATTATTTACTTTAAAATAAAGTATTGACAGGAATATTATGGGTAACTATAATAAAGTATAGTAAGTTTATAGGAATACTAAGAAATAAGGCTGTGATAAGAAAATTTAATTAAGGGGCTATTTTTTTATGCATTTTTAGAAAAATAATTTTATTGGGGGCGTAAGAATGAAGAAAACATTATTAAAAACTATGATTTTAGCATTAAGTGCTGCGCTTATAATCACAGGATGCTCAGCTGATAAGTCTGACAAGGAAAATACGGCTGTAGTACAGCAAAAGGTTGAGGATACCAGTGAGCAGATAATAAAGGCAGCAGATTTAAGTAAAAATGTACAAAAAGCGAAGGATCGTAAAGATACCTTTGTTGCTGCAATTTCAGCACCTGGAGGAGTTTTTTTGCCATATTTTTATGACAATGGTTGGGATGGTAATGCAACAACTCCTATCTTTAGTTCATTAGTAGGATTAGATAAGAATGGTAAACCGATACCGGATCTTGCTGAAAAATGGGATATATCACAAGATCAATTGACATACACCTTTCATTTACGAAAAGATTTAAAGTTTGGTGATGGATCACCTCTTACTGCAGATGACGTAGCGTTCACACTTACACTTTTACACGATCCAGCATATTCGGGAGATATAGATATTTCACTTGCTTCTGTAAAAGGCGGAGAAGATTATAAGAAAGGGTCAGCAACTTCAATTTCAGGAATAAAGGTGGTTGATCCTCAAACAATAGAAATAACAACTGAAAAAGTAAATGCACAAAGCTTAACCTTATTAGGAGTACAAGTTCTATCAAAAGCTTATTATGGAAAAGATTATAAAAAAGGACAGCTTGATTACTTGAAAGCTCTATATCCAGCACCTTTAGGAGCTGGACCATATAAATTTGATAAATATGTTCCTGGGCAAGAAATTCGTTATACTGCCAATGAGTATTACTATGGTGGAAAACCTTCCGTGGAACATTTAATATACAAGGTCACTGCAAAAGATACAAAGCTTCAGTTATTTCAAACTGGTGAAACTGATTATGATGGATTTACCGCAGATGAAGATACAGTAGACCAATTAAAGAACCTAGGTTTTGCTAATATAAGAATAGCTACAGCAAACACATATGGATTTTTATATGTTAACAATAAAAAGCCTTATCTTAAGGATACTCTTGTGAGACAGGCTCTTATATATGGATTAGATCGTCAAAAGTATGTTGATGTTACTTACAAGGGATATGGTCAAGTTGCAAATGTACCAGCATCTCCAGTTTTATGGTCCTACTCAGAGGATGGAGTAAATAAATATGCTTTTGATACTGAAAAAGCTAAGAGTTTATTAGACCAAGCAGGATGGAAAGTCGGATCAGATGGAATACGTGAAAAGGACGGACAAAAACTTAAGATTAATTATTTAGCTAGAAGTAAGGATGATGAGTTAATTCCAATAGCAAAAGAAAATTACAAAGCTATTGGCGTAGATTTCAATGCTGAAATAATGGATTTTAATGCATTAGTTGCAAAACTAAAAAAGGGTGATTATGATTTAGCTGCTGTATCTACATCAATGCTTGGAGATCCTAATGATGCTGTAGGAGAGTTCTTATCAACATCTCAAGCTAATCTTTCAGGATATTCAAACCCTAAGGTTGATAAGCTTATACTTGACGGGTTAGCAACTACTGACGTGGAGAAGAGAAAGTCTATATATAAGGAATTATATAAGGAATTTAGCAATGATCCTCCTATAATACTTTTAAATTATAGAAAGTCGATTTCGGGATATAATGGCAGAATTGAAGACTTGAATATTGACAATTTCAACGGAATTGGAGCAACTCTATCAAAAGTAAAGATAAAACAATAGTCTTGTGAAAAAGGTCTAGCCTATGCTAGGCCTTTTTGAAGATATATTAAAAGGAGGAAAGCTATGAAAAAGTACATCCTAAAAAGATTTATACAGATGATTCCTACACTGATTGGAGTATCTATGATAGTGTTTTTTCTATTTGCATTATTGCCTGGAGATTATATAGATTCTAACTTACAACTTACACCTCAAAGAGCGCATGAGCTCAAAGCTTTGTATGGATTAGATAGGCCCATACCTGCACGTTATATTAATTGGATGAAGGATGCGTTTACAGGTAATCTTGGTTTTTCCTTAAAGTATCAAGAGTCTGTAACTTCACTTTTAAATAAATATATATGGAATTCATTTATTGTAGCAGTATTTACTTTGATACTGTCTTGGAGTATAGCACTTATAATAGGTATATTTTCTGCACTAAAGCAGTATTCCGTCTTTGACCGAATAGTTACATTAGGAGTGTTTGCTTCGATGTCTTTTCCTTCATTCTTTATAGGACTTCTCATGATTAAGTTCTTTGCAATAGATTTAAAACTTCTTCCGGTAGGAGGTATGATTGATACTGGAAGTAATTATACCGGATTTACTTATGTATTTGATGTTTTAAAGCATATGATACTTCCGATTGCAATACTTACTTTCTTGAGCATAGGATCTCTTACCAGATATTTTAGAACAGGTATGCTTGAGGTAATTAGATTAGATTTTATTCGTACAGCAAGAGCAAAAGGATTAAAAGAGAAGACAGTTATATTTAAACATGCTTTGAAAAATGCGATACTTCCAGCGATAACTTTATTAGGTTTTGAACTTCCTGGCTTATTTTCTGGTGCCATAATAACAGAACAGATTTTTAACTGGCCAGGTGTTGGAAGAATTCAATTAGAAGCCTTAAGTTATAGAGATTATCCTGTGCTCATGGCATTTACTATGTTTTTATCCTTTCTCACCATTATAGGAAATTTTTTAGCAGATATATTATATGCTGCTGCTGATCCTAGAATAAGACTTAGATAGAGAGATGAGGTGGAAATATGATTAAGACAAAGAGTGTTGAAGGCATAAATAATATAGCAAAATCACAATCTTTATGGAAGCAGGCTTTTAAAAAGTTAAGAAAAAATAAATTAGCAATGATAGCGCTTGCTTTTTTAATACTGATGCTTATTTTTAGTTTTATAGGGCCACTTTTTTCTCCTTATGTTTCAGGTACAGTTAATGCTGCAAGTATAACTAAAGCGCCTAGTGCGAAGCATTGGCTTGGTACAGATAAGTTAGGAAGAGACATTCTTACAAGGTTAATGCAGGCAGGAAGGATTTCTTTAACTATAGGTATTGCTTCAATGGTAGTATCAGTGTTATTGGGAGCAATTTTAGGAGCAATTTCAGGCTTTTATGGAGGAATAGTTGATAATATAATAATGAGATTTGCAGATATATTAATGTCTATACCTAGCTTGCCATTACTTATGATTATAGGGGCGCTTCTTTCAGAGTGGAAGGTTCCTGGAGAGTACCGCATATATATAGTTATGGTAATGTTAAGTTTAGTAGGATGGCCAGGGCTTGCAAGACTTATAAGAGGACAGATCCTATCTCTTAAAGAACAACCTTTTATGCAGGCTACAGAAGTTTTAGGGCTCAGTGATAGGAGGAAGATATTCAATCATTTGATACCAAATACAATTCCAATACTATTGGTAGTTGCTACTCTGAATGTAGCAGGAGCTATTTTAAGTGAATCAGTGCTGAGTTTTTTAGGACTAGGAGTAGTACCACCAACAGCATCATGGGGAAACATGATTGATTCAGCAAATAATCTAATAGATTTTCAGAAAAGGCCGTGGTTATGGATGCCGCCAGGAACTGCTATTTTCCTCACTGTTATATCTATAAATTTACTAGGTGAAGGCTTAAGAGATGCACTTGATCCTAAGATGAAAGGTAGGTAATTAATTATGAAGAAAATATTAGTACAAGTTAAAAATTTAAAAACCTACTTTTATGTAGATAAGGATGTTGTTAGAGCTGTAGATGATGTTAGTTTTTCAATTAATGAAGGGGAGGTTGTTTGTGTAGTTGGAGAATCAGGTTGTGGTAAAAGTGTAACCTCTCTTTCTATAATGAGACTTATAAGTGATCCAGGTAAGATTGAGAATGGAGAGATACTTTTTCGGGATAAAGACTTACTTGATTTGAATAAATATGAGATGAGAGATATTAGGGGAAAGGATATTGCTATGATATTTCAAGAACCTATGACATCGCTTAATCCTGTATTTACAATAGGCGAGCAGATGCTTGAACCACTAATGGTTCATTTACTTTTGAGTAAGGCGGATGCTCATAAAAAAGCAATTGAACTAATAAATAAGGTTGGAATTCCAAGAGCTGAGGATATATTCAATGCATATCCACATGAACTTAGTGGAGGAATGCTTCAGCGTATTATGATTGCTATTGCTTTAAGTTGTGAGCCTAAACTTTTGATTGCCGATGAACCTACAACTGCATTAGATGTTACTATTCAAGCACAGATTTTAGATATATTACGAAACATTAAAGATGAGTTTAATACATCAATACTATTAATAACCCATGATTTGGGGGTTGTTGCAGAAATGGCAGACTATGTAGTTGTAATGTATGCGGGAAAGGTTATTGAAGAAGCTCCTGTTTTAGAATTATTCAAGGAGACCAAGCATCCATACACTAAAGGACTCCTAAAATCAAAACCGATAATAGGTCAAAGAAAAGAACGTCTTTATTCTATACAAGGTCAAGTACCTAATCTTTTAGATCTTAAGGAATCTTGCTATTTTAGCGATAGATGTGAGCATTGTATGGAAATCTGTAAAAACAAAGCTCCAAAACTTAATATGGATTCAAAGGGACATAAAACAGCTTGTTGGCTTTATGAGGAAGGAGTTCAAAATGAGTAAAGCTTTATTAGAAGTAAAAAACTTAAAAAAATACTTTCCAATTGCTAAAGGTGTTTTAGGTAAATCAAAAGAAAGTGTAAAAGCTGTTGACGATGTTAGTTTTGTAATTAACAAAGGGGAAGCTTTTGGATTGGTAGGTGAGTCAGGAAGTGGTAAAACTACCATAGGTAAAACAATATTAAGAATGAATGATAAGACAGCTGGTAAAGTATTATTTAATGGAGAGGATGTTCATAAGTTATCTAAAAAGGAACTTCAAAAACTCCGTCCTAAGATGCAGTATATATTTCAAGATCCATATAGTTCACTTGATCCTCGCATGAGGATAGGAGATGCAATAGGAGAACCACTGCTTCAACATGGATTAGCAACACCTGAAAATGTTAGGGAGAAGGTTGAAGAGGTACTAGTGTTATGCGGGCTTGCACCATATCATATAGATAGATTTCCTCATGAGTTTTCAGGTGGTCAAAGACAGCGTATAGTTATAGCTAGGGCGATGGCTTTAGAACCAGATTTTATTGTTGCAGATGAACCTGTATCTGCCTTAGATGTATCTATACAAGCTCAGATAATAAATTTGTTCAGTGACTTAAAAGAAAAAAGAGGATTATCGTATCTCTTTATATCTCATGATTTAAGTGTAGTAGAACATTTATGCAATAGGATAGCTATAATGTACCTCGGAACCATAGTAGAACTTGCTGATAGAGATGAACTGTTTAATAATCCGCTTCATCCTTATACTAAGGCACTTTTATCAGCTATACCAATCCCAGATCCTACCTTGAAAAGAAATAGAATTATTTTGAAAGGTGATATTCCAAGTCCCGCTAATCCACCTTCAGGATGTAGATTTCATACAAGATGTCCTTATGCCACAGAAAAATGTACTATAGAAGTTCCTCAGTTCAAGAAGGTTATAGAAGGACATGAGGTAGCTTGTCATTTAGTGTGAGTAATGAACCAGTCTCAATACTTGGAGACTGGTTTTCATTTTAAGAAAAATGTACCATATAACTTTAGTTTTGTTGTTAACTAACTTTAAATAAGAGTATAATTAAGATTATACCAATTCAATTCAAAGATACTCTTAAACATAGCCTAACATTATAAAATAATACCATAGTATTTTAGGATAACGGTGTACTATTGTGAAATATTTTTTAAATAATAACTAGAGCCATAAATAATCTATATAAAGCAAATTGGGGGTATATTATGAGTAGACCAAAAGTATATATAGCAAAACCAATTCCACATGAGGTGGAGGAATATATATCTAAGTATTGTGATTTAGAAAAATGGATTTCAGATGAAGACATAACTAGGGTAGAACTTTTAGAAAAGTTGAAGGATATAGATGGGCTTTTAACATCTGGAACTAAGATAGATGAAGAGTTATTAGAAAAAGCTCCAAACCTTAAAGTGGTTAGCAATATGTCTGTAGGTTACAATAATTTTGACTTAAAAGCTATGAAAAGAAGAAATATAATCGGCACCAATGTAGCTGGTGCACTTGATGATACTGTTGCTGATTTAATATTTGGACTCATGCTTGCTTGTGCAAGAAGAATAACTGAATTAGATAGATATGTAAAGTCCGGAAAGTGGAATAAAGATGATGATCTTGAGCTTTACGGTGCAAATGTTCATCATAGAACCCTTGGTATTATTGGAATGGGAAGAATAGGTGAGGCGGTAGCCAAAAGAGCAAGTTTAGGGTTCGATATGAATGTACTTTATTACAACAGAAGTAGAAAAAAAGAGGTTGAAGAAAAACTAGGAGCAGAGTATTGTACCATGGAAGAGCTTTTAAAAAGATCAGATTTCGTAGTTATAATGACTCCATTGACCGAAGAAACTTTACATCTTATAGATGAAGAGCAATTCAATTTAATGAAGCCTAGTGCAATATTTATTAATGCTTCAAGAGGAAAAACTATAAATGAGAAAGCATTGATAGAAGCGCTGCAAAATAAAAAAATAAGAGCAGCGGGCTTGGATGTATTTGATGTTGAGCCAGTGAAAGCTGACAATCCATTATTAAAGATGGATAATGTAGTTACTCTTCCACATATAGGCTCTGCTAATGAAGATACAAGACTTGATATGGCTAGATTAGCTGCTAAAAATCTTGTAAAGGCTTTAACTGAAGGAACGGCACCTAATATTGTTCCAGAGTTAAAAATTTAAAAGTGTTTTAAACATAGGAAGGAATGAAGCTATATATGGAGCTAACTAAAATAAACGGAAATACTTATTATATCAAAGCTCCAACTAATATTGGGGTTTATAGTTATAAGAATAAAAACTGTCTTCTTATTGACACTGGAATAAATAATTCTGCTGCAAGAAAGATTGAAGAAGTGTTGAAGGAAAATAATCTTCATGTTAAGTATATAGTAAATACACACAGTCACCCTGATCATTGTGGTGGAAACAATTATTTCAAAAACAATTATACTGGATGTATAGTATATACGTCAGAAAAAGAGAAATTGTATATGGAAAACATGGAACTAAGGGCAAACATGTTATATACGGCTACTAGTCCAAAGAATCTTTCTGATGATTGCAAAGACTTAACTGTAGACCATGTTTTAGATCAAGGCAATACCAAGATAAATGATGACAAGTTTGAGGTTTTTGTGTTAAGGGGCCATTCTCCACAAAGTATTGGAATAGTTACTTCAGATAAGGTATGTTTCTTAGGAGATGCTTTATACAGTGGGACAATATTAGAAAAATATTCTTTTCCATACTTATTTGATGTAGATAATGCACTTATTTCTTTAGAGAAGATAAAAGAAATAGATGCAGACTATTTTGTTATAAGCCATGCAGAAGATATTTTTAAGAAAGAGGACATTATAGAGTTAGCAGATAAAAACATTGATAATATCAAGAATTACTGTAATCAAATGATAGAACTGTTAGAAAAGCCTTTGACAAAAGAGGAGTTATTAGAAAATCTAACAATACTTAATGACTTAGATATTGATTTTAGGCAATATCATTTAAACTATTCATCAATGTCAGCATTTTTATCATATCTTTATAACAAAGGAAGAATTAATTCTTCAGTAGAGAATGGAAGGCTGTACTACTATAGCGTTAATGGCTAATTAACATATTAAACAGAAAATTTATTATAAATATTTATTATGTTAAATTTATATATAAATAATTCTATTAATGAATATTAGTACTATTATTAGTAGTATAAAAATATTTTATTGTGAGGTAATATGAATGGATAATTCAAAATTTTATGAGACCATGTATAAAAGAAAATCTATAAGAAAGTATGATATGAGTCCCTTAGATGACAGAACTTTAAGTGATATAAAAAGCTTTATAAGTAACCTTAATCCTTTAGTATCTGGCATTAAAACAGATCTACAGGTTATATCTCAAAATGATGTTAAAAGTTTTATGTCTATAAAAGCACCTCATTATGTGGTTGTATTTTCTGAGAATAAAGATGGATATTTAACTAATGTAGGTTTTATGCTTCAACAACTAGATTTATACTTGTCAGCTAATGGATTAGGTGCTTGTTGGCAAGGAATGGCTAAACCTGCAAAAGAAATAGTAAGTAAATCAGAACTAGAATTTGTTATAATGCTAGCTTTTGGGAAACCAACTGAGAGTTTATATAGAAGTGATAGGTCAGAATTTAAAAGAAACTCAATAGAAGCTATAAGAGATAAAGCTGATTTTGATGAATTATTAGAAGCTGTAAGAATAGCACCATCTGCAACTAATAGTCAGCCATGGCATTTTGATATAGAAGGAAATAAGTTATATGCTAATTGTATAAAGCTTAATCCTATCAAAGCTCTTATAATGGAAAAAATGAATAAAATTGATATGGGAATCGGGTTGTGCCATCTATCAATAGCAGCAAAGCATTCAGGTAAAGAAGTTAAGTTCTTACTTAATGAAACTGCAACATATACTGCTCCAAAAGGATATTTCAATATTGGAAATGTAGAAATAGATTAAATATATAACGATGTGAAAAAAGTCTTCTGTTAATAATGAAAGTATGAAAAAGGAGTTATCATATATAAACTAACATTGTTTATATTGTAATAACTCCTTTTTAGATGAGCCACTTCGCAATAAAATTTATATTTTTAAATTCTCTCACCAGAAACCGTGAGGGTTTTAAAAATAGATTTGGGATCGAAGTGGATCATCTTTATTACTTTAATGCAGTTTGAAATCTGCTATTAACGTCTTCCCAATTAACTATATTCCACCAAGCTTCTACGAAGCCAGCTCTCTTGTTTTGATATTTTAAGTAATAAGCATGTTCCCATACATCCACAATAAGAAGAGGGCATACTTCCCACTGAGTCAAGTTTTGATGCTTTTCTACTTGTAGGATAACTAATTTGCTAAATAATTTATTCCAGCAAAGAACAGTCCAACCGGAACCTTCTACAGCTACTGCAGCAGCACTAAATTGTTTTTTAAAAGCATCGTAACTTCCAAAATCCTTTTTAATTTGATCTGCAAGATTTCCAGTAGCCTCTCCACCGCCATTTGGACTCATGTTTTGCCAAAACATTGTATGTAGGATATGACCAGCACCATGGAAAGCGTATTCTCTTTCCCAATGTTTTATTAAAGCAAAATCTCCTTTTTCTCTAGCTTCAGCTAGTTTTGTTTCTGCGTTGTTTAGTCCATCTACATAAGCTTTATGATGCATGTCGTGATGAATTTTAACAGTTTCTTGATCATAATGTGGTTCTAGTGCATCATAAGCATAAGGTAGATCTGGTAAAGTATACGGCATAATATCACCTCTTAATAAAATTTAATCTCTAATATATTACCCACTATATAGAAAGTTATAAGCAAAATTATAAGTTTGGATATTACAAATTAGGTTTACATAATCAGGTATATATTTTTTCTTGTAGTTAATAATACCAATGTAATTATAATTTGAGAGAGGATGTGTCTATATTGGCAGTAAACAATGCAATGACTGCTGACTTTTTACGTTCAGCTTATGGTGGAGAAAGTATGGCTCATATGAGATACCTTATATGGGGGGACTCTGCTGAAAAGGATGGGTATCCTACTATTGGTAATCTATTTAGAGCTGTTGCTTATGCAGAATTGGTTCATGCAAAGAATCACTTTAATGTATTGAAAGAACAAGTAGGAGATAACACTGTTGTGGCAGGAGCTGTATTTGGTCACACAAATATAATAGAAAATCTACAAGGTGCTATTGATGGAGAATTACATGAAATAAAACAAATGTATCCTGTTTATCTTGAAACAGCAAGATATCAAGCAGAAAAAGATGCTCAAAGGACTTTTCATTATGCATTAGAAGCAGAAAAAGTTCATGCTAAGCTATTCGAATTTGCCCAAGATACTGCAAAACAAGAAAAAGATTTAGATATAGCTGCAATTTATGTTTGCCCAATCTGTGGATATACTGAAATTGGTGATAATGTTGAAAAGTGCCCGATTTGTGGTGCAAGTAAAGATATGTTTAAAGCTTTTGAATAAATCAAATAATAGATTTTCACAGTTTAAATAAAGATTGTATATTATTAAGCTAGACGTCTTAGAAAACGAATCTAGATTTTAAAGCTATGCAGTAAAAAGCACTACTAAATCTTTTATAGATATAGCAGTGCTTTTATTAAGGATGAAACACTTTAATCCGAAAACCATTTTCAAAACTCCTCTGGGTTCTGAGAGGAGAATTTGAAAATATAAATTTAATCATTAAGTGGTTCATCTAAAGATGAAGCACTTCAATTTGGAATCTATTTTTTTGTAAATGCGGTTAACATCCATAAGTCTTTCTCATATGTAGATATAAATCCTGCCATAAGATCAACAGTACCTTGGTCGTTTGCATCGTCTGCAAGGGCCAGTATACTTCGTGAGGCTTCTAATAATGATGAAAAATCTTTTCTTATGACTTCTATTGAATCTTCAGGTGTAACATCTTTGCTTTCTCTTTCAGCTATTGTAGATAGACTTAGATATTCTTTCAAAGAAGCAGCAGGAGTATGACCTAAAGTTAATATTCTTTCTGCAACAGCATCTAGATCTGTATTTACTTTATCGTAATATTCTTCAAACTTTGTGTGAAGTTCAAAGAAAGCAGCTCCTTTTATATTCCAATGAAGATTGTGAAGTTTAGTATATATAATATTTAAGTTTGAAAGATACTTATTCAATTCTCTAACTATGGTTTCTAAACCATCTTTCTCTAAACCAATATAATTTTTGCTCATAAAAAACCCTCCTTATTAATTACTGTTTTTTATATGAAGACATAATAAAGTATAACCATTTAGTACTCGTAATATTTGCGCAATATAGTATTAAATTAAAGTTAATACTATACTGTATTAACCTTAATTTAATGATAATAAAAATAAAAATCAGACCAAAACTGGTCTGATTATTTGTCTTTATTACATAAGCAATTTTTGCAGATACCTTTAAAATGAAAAGATTGTTCTTTGACTTTAAAACCTTCTAAGTTTTTTATCTTAGAAAAATTTATATCCATGTCAATATCATAAACTGTGCCACAATTTTCACACTTAAAATGTCCATGACCTTGTGGATTAAATAAGTCATATCTTATTTCATTTCCCTCTATTGTTATAGCCTCTACAAGTTTTTTTTCAACAAACATGTTTAAAGTATTATATACAGTAGTTTTTGAAAGAGTAGGTATATCTTTAACTAATTCTTCATAAATTTGGTTTACATTAGGATGATTTTGTCTTTCATTCAAATATTCAAGAATTCTCTTTCTTTGATAGGAAGGACTGATACCATTTTTTCTTAAGTAAGCTTCAATATTGGTTATCTTCATCAAATTTATTAACCTCCTATATTAAAGTGTAATCAGTACAGTCTTATATTTAATTTAATAATGGTAAATTTTTTAAATTGTCAATGAAACATACTAGTTATAATTGTTATTAAGTTGTACTATATAAAGATAATATGAAAATTTTAGGAGGATATATGTCTAGTAAATTTGAGCAGGAAAAATCAATAATATTTTTAAGGTACATATATATTTTTATATTCATATTAGCTTTTTCACATAATGGAGATAGAATAGATGTTTTTCACATAGTATTTTTATTGTTATTTATAATAAATAATCAAGTAAGGTATTTCATGTTACCTAGGAAATATATATTTATAATTATATCTATTACTATTGAAACTTTATTGGCATATAAATTATATAGCTTAGGTGGGATCTTTGGTGAGTTTATTTTTGTATTACCTCTATTAGATATAATATATAACCTGAAAAAGATGTACTGGATATTCTATGCTTTATTTGTTGTTACTCTATTATATAACCAAAACTTAGATAAAATACTTGGATGGGTCATAGTATCAGTACCTTTAATTATAATTTTGGATAAGGTTAAGGATGAAGAGTATAGAAAAATAGAAGCTCAGGATTTATATGATAAATTAAGAGAAAAAGATGAAGAATTAAAAAAGGTTAATATGGAACTTGAAGCTTATGCGAACACAATAGAAGAGATAACGCTTTTAAGGGAAAGAAATAGAGTATCACGGGAAATTCACGACAATGTTGGGCATGCCTTATCTACTATAATAATTCAGCTTGGAGCGATAGAAAAGATATCAGAGAAAGATGGAGAAACAGCTAGCCAAATGGCTAAAAATCTAGGCCAATTCTCTAAGGAAAGTATGGAACGAGTACGAGCTGCAGTAAGAGCCATGAAACCACGAGAGCTAGAAGAGTATGAAGGTGTAATAGCTATTTCTGAAATGATTAAAAACTTTGAAAAACTCACTGCGGTAAAAGTTAGGTTTAGAGTGTCTGATAACGTATGGAAACTAAATTCAGATCAAACCATGGTTATATATAGAATAATTCAAGAGTTTCTATCGAACTCAGTAAGACATGGAAAAGCAACAGAAATAAGAGTGTTTTTAAATTTCTTAGATGATTATTTTAGAATGCATCTAAAAGATAACGGTAATGGCTGCAATGATGTGGTACCTGGTGTTGGACTTTCTAGTATAAAAGAAAGAGTTTCTGTTTGGGGAGGAACTATAGAATACTTTACTGAGATTAATAAAGGCTTTGAACTTATTGTTACTATGGATAAAGGTAAGTTGAGTTTAGATGAAGTATAAAATATGTTGGAGGTTTTATAGTTGGATAAGATAAAAATAATTATAGTAGATGATGAAAAGTTGATAAGAGAAGGTTTAAAAATAATACTTTCAACCTATGAAGATATAGAGGTATTGGCATTATGTGAAGATGGACATATAGCTTATGAATTTTGTAAATCAAATAAGGTTGATGTAGTGCTAATGGACATAAGAATGGATAACTGCGATGGAGTATTGGGGACAAAACTTATTAATCAATTAAATAGTGATACAAAAATACTTATACTTACTACTTTTAAAGATAGTGAATACATAGAGGATGCTTTGAAGAATGGTGCATCTGGATATTTACTAAAGGATAGTTCTTATGATTTGATATATGGTGGAATTAAGGCTGCGTTTGGAGGAAATATAGTTGTCCACCCAGATATAGTATCTAAGCTTGTAGTTAAAGAAAATGATAAAGATGATTCTTTAATAAAGAAGAAATTAAAAGAAGAAACAGGACTCACAGAAAGAGAGTTAATTATAATAGAAGAGATAGCAAATGGACTCTCCAATAAAGAAATTGGAGAAAAAATGTATCTTACAGAAGGAACTATAAAGAATAACATAACTACTATACTTTCCAAATTAGCTTTAAGAGATAGGACTCAAATAGCTATATTTGCTTTCAAAAATAACTTAATCAAGTAAAATTTTGAGGTCAGGAAATTCCTGACCTCAATTATTTTTATGAATTTACTACATCTATAGATTGCTTTTATTCAATATGGTTGATGGGTATAAAATTATTAATTGTATAGTTGTATCTATTTGAAAAATATCAAATAGCATAAGTATAAATGACTTAAGTCATTCAATATGATGACCTAGGCTAATATGTAATAAATAGGAAGCAGTATATAATTAACTCATAGATAAGAATTAAATAAAGTTAGCTTTGAGGAGATAAAAAGGCTTAACTGTTCAATATAAGGAGGATAATAAAATGAATATTGTAGAAGTAAATAATATAACAAAGAGGTTTAACGATAAGCTTGTTTTAGATAATGTTTCATTTAACATAAAGAAGGGTGAAATATTTGGGCTCCTTGGACCTAACGGAGCTGGAAAATCTACATTAATAAACTTGATGGTTGGGCTCTTAAAGATGGATAAGGGCCAAGTGATAATAGGCGGTAATGATATAAGTAAAGAAACAATTAAAGCAAAAGAAAGAATCGGTTTAGTTCCTCAAGAAATTGCATTATTTGAAGGTTTAAATGCAAAGGAAAACTTAGAATACTGGGGAGGTCTTTATGGATTAAGAGGAAAGATGCTTAAGGATAGAATAGATGAAGCTATAGAAATATCAGCGCTTAAGGATCATTTAAAAAATCCAGTAAAAAAATACTCAGGAGGAATGAAGAGAAGATTAAATATAGCTGCGGCAATGATGCACCATCCAGAAGTATTAATAATGGATGAGCCAACTGTAGGTGTAGACCCACAATCAAGAAATCATATTTTTGAAGTTGTTAAGAGGATGAATAAGGAATATAGTACGTCAATAATATATACATCTCACTATATGGAAGAAGTTGAACTTCTCTGCGACAACATTCTTATATTAGATTTAGGTAAGGAAGTAGCATATGGAAGTAAAGAAGAATTAAAGAGGATGGTAATCAGTGATAAGGTAATTAAGATAAAAGCTCAAGGAAGACTGGAGGAATTAGCTTTTGCAATAAAGAAGCTTCCTAATATAAGAGGCACTGAAGTTTTAGGTGACGAAGTCAAAGTGATATGCAATGAAGCACTTACTATAAATGAGATCTTGGACGCTATAGCAGAGTACAAGGTTGCAGTAAAGAATATAGGAATAGAGGAACCTAATCTAGAAGAAGTGTTCTTAACACTTACAGGCAGAAATCTAAGGGATGAGGAGAAGTAAAATGAATTTAGCAGCAGAGATAAGAAAAAATCTAATATCTTTTATTAGGCAAAACAGAATAATATTTGTGTTATTTATAATCTGTCCTATGATAGCAGCTTATGTTTATGGTGTTATGCAACAGGATCTGTTCGCTGGTAAAAGTTCCTTTGAACCTGTAAAAGTTGAATTTAAATATGATAAAACTTCACAAGAGGGAAAAGCATTAGAAACAATGCTAGATACAAAAGAAGTTAAAAATTTTATAAATAGTGATGCCAAAGATGATATAAAGTGTAGAGTTATAATAGATAAAGCTTTTAATGACATAAGAATAGAAAAAGTAACAGGATCTGATAGTGCCTTAGATATGGTTCAAGGATTTATGAGAACTTTTACTGAAAATATTAATCAATATAAGGTTATCTATAAAAATATAGATAGTATTAGTTTAAATGATGAAGAAAAGAAAACACTTACTAGTAAAATAATTGGAAAACTTCAGGATGTGCAAAAGGTGCCTTCCGTCAAGGAAAGAATAATAGAAGGCTACAAGTCCTTAGGAGCAAGAGAATATTACACCATATCAATGTTTAGTTTCTCGTCAGTTATGATAATGCTTACCTTAGTAAAATTGTTCTACAAAGAGAAGCGAGTTGGAATACTAAGAAGGAGTTTCTCTACCCCTAATAAAAAAGCTAATTATTTAGCAGGATATTTAAGCTCCTCTTTTATAATAGTATTTTTTATAAATATAGTATATGTGATGATAAATAAAATCTTAGGAATAGCTTTCACTACTTCAATAGTATGGATATTAGTTGCAGTTATTTTTCAAAGCTTGCTTCAAGCATCTGTTATAGGTCTGATAATAGCTTTTGTAAAAAGTGAGAAAGTAAGTAACTCAATAATTACTGTGATTACAGCTTTACCACTAATGATTGGAGGAGTTTTCTATAGTGTTGACATGACTGACGCAAGTGTGCTTAAAATAATATCTAATTTTTCTCCAAATTCCTTGATACTTAATTCTTATAAGAACTTGGCTATAATTGAAGGAAGTAATGGTGGCTTAAATCAGATTATGCTTATGCTTTTAGTAGCGGTAATATTTCTAGTTGTAAGTTTTGTTAAAGTTAATATTGCATGGGAGGATTAACTATGAGTTTTTTCATATTATTAAAAAGTAATCTAAAGAGATTGACTAAAAGTAAAAGCACTATTATAGCGACTATTATTGTTCCATTTATAGTGGTTTTAGCCTTTGGGTTTTTATTTAAGAGTCTAATTGGAGTTGATAATGAGAATATTATTGTAAACAGCGATAAAGGAAGCTATAGTAATGAATTCGTTCAAGAAATACAAACTAATACTAAGATTAAAATATATGATAAAAATACGGCAACTGAAAAACTAAAAAAGAAAAATATAAGTGTATTCTATGAAATGCCTGAAGATTTCTCTGATAAGATTGAAAAAGGTGAAAAGCCTCAAATAATTTCTTATAAGCTTGGAAGTAGTTCTGATTTAGGAAATTTTCAATTAAATGCGGATTCGCTCATAAATAATATGTTACTAAAAAATGAGTTTAAAAGTAATGGAAAAGATATAAATTTGAAAGCTTTAAATTATAAGGAAGCTAATATTTCAGTAGTAGGAAAAGACAAGGCTAATTTTGGAGATGCTATGGTTCTAAATTTAATAATTAGCTTTGCCTTATTCAGCTCTATTGGTATATCGATGGATCTATTTCACCTAAATGAGCAAAATATAATTGTGAGAAGTTTTACTACAGCTAATAAGCCAGGAGTTATAATAGGAGCTATATTAGGGGCGCTATTCATAATATCTGCATTATCCTATAGTTCGATTTATATATTAAGTGCTTTAGTAAATTCTCCTAGTATGCTTTCAAAAGCGCCTATAGCTATTCTAAATATAATTTGTTTAGCGCTAGTATCATTAAGTCTTGGAATCCTAGTGACCAGAGTAGTAAAGAAGGAGAACTATATCAACGTAGTATTACAAATAATTGTAGGAGTAACATGTTTTGTTGGTGGAAGTTTTATGCCTTATGACTTTTTGCCTAAGTCTGTTACAGCATTTTCAAAGTTTACTCCTCAATACTGGGCATTACAATCAATAAATACTCAAAAACCAGAGTATGCATTGATAGTGGTATTATTCTCAATTGTATTATTCACTGCAGGAACCTTTAAAGTTAAGAGAATCGCTTAATTTGTATTTAAATAATTTGGATTGTAATAGTAAAAGATATGATAGCTAAGTATTAAGGCTATTAAAAGAACTCTGCTGGGTTGTGAGCAGAGTTCTTTTAATATAAAGTCTATTACAGAGTAATACCTCCATAATAAAAAACTAAACCTATTTAAATAAATTATTTAGTGATTTCATCTATTAATCTAAGCTCTTCTCCAGAGAAATCTAGATTATTTACTACCTGAACATTTTCTATGATTTGAGAAACTTTACTTGCACCTATAAGTGCAGAGGTAACTTTACCATTTCTTAAAACCCAAGCAAGTGACATTTGAGCGAGAGATTGATTTCTGTTTTGGGCTATATCATTAAGTTTCTTTATTTTTTCAACCTTTTCTATAGTTATTGCATCAGAGTTTAGGAACGGAGACGTTGGGTTAGCAGCTCTAGAATCCTGAGGAACTCCATTGATATATTTATTTGTTAATAATCCTTGTGCTAGAGGACAAAATGCTATAGATCCTATGCCTTCTTCTTCTAAAACTTCTTGAAGTCCGTTTTCAATCCATCTATCAAACATTGAATATCTTGGCTGATGAATAAGGCAAGGAGTTCCAAGCTCCTTCAATATCTTAGAAGCTTTTGCTGTTTGTTCTGCACTATAGTTTGATATACCTACATATAAAGCTTTACCTTGTCTAACCACTTGATCTAAGGCCATCATAGTTTCTTCAACAGGAGTATTTGGATCTGGTCTGTGAGAATAGAATATATCTACATAATCTAAATTCATTCTCTTCAAGCTTTGATCTAAACTTGATATTAAATATTTTCTTGATCCCCAGTCACCATAAGGGCCTGCCCACATTCCGTAGCCAGCTTTTGTAGATATAACTAATTCATCTCTATAACCAGAAAGCTCAGAGTGAAGAATTCTTCCAAAGTTCTCTTCAGCAGATCCTGGAGGTGGTCCGTAGTTGTTTGCTAAATCAAAATGTGTTATTCCTAAATCAAAAGATGTAGTTATTAATCTTTTTTGGTTTTCTAAGGTGTCTACGCCACCGAAGTTATGCCATAAACCAAGAGATATTGCAGGTAGCTTTAGACCGCTTTTCCCACATCTATTATATTTCATATTATTGTATCTTGAGCTTGATGGAGTATGTGCCATGAGTTTTCCCCCTTTAATATGAATATTTATAAAAGATAATTTTTCATAAACATGCAAAATGTATTGATAATGTTTACATTATACCATTATACATATACAAAGTATATATTTTACATATGTTAATATAGATTAATGAATTGTATCTAAAAGGCTAATTAATATCGAAGGACATATGCTAAAGATATCTCAATAAAAAATACCCTTCAAGCTTGTTCTGCTGAAAGGTATTTTTTCATTTATAAAGATAATCATATGTTCTATAATAATGCAGTATCAAATACTTGCTTTATTTTTTCTTTTGTAGCAACGCCCTCATGTACCTTTTCTCCGTTAATGTAATAAGTTGGTACATAATAATAATCGTACTGGTTTGCTATATCTGGTTCTAAATTTTCATCAATAGTTTTTATTTCTATATCTGAATATGCTGGATTCTCTTGTTCAAGCTCTTTCATCCAGTTTACTGCTTGCTTGCAGTAAGGACATGATTTCATCATGAAAAATAGTACTGGTCTCATATAATCTCACCACCTTAATAAGTAATTTTTATATATTATACCTCTATATTTAAGTTTTTATCAATATTGTAGTGTGTTATTATTAAAGATGTACATCTATATTAAGGGTAATTACTTATTATATAGTAGTGCTTAGTTTTGTATTTGGGGAGGCAAGGTTATGTCAAAAAGATTTATTGATTTAAGAAGTGATACAGTAACACAGCCAACAGAAGCAATGAGAGAGGCTATGTTCAAAGCAATGGTTGGAGATGATGTATACGGTGATGACCCTACAATAAATGAACTTGAAAAATATGCTGCAGAACTAGTAGGAATGGAAGCAGCATTGTTTGTACCAAGTGGAACCTTTGGTAATCAATTAGCTCTTTTTACTCATTGTAGAAGAGGAGAAGAGGTTATTCTCGGAGAAGATTGCCATATAGTAGCTCATGAAGTTGGAGCAGCAGCTGTTATAGCAGGAGTGCAATTAAGAGCTCTTCCTACAGATGGAGGAAGAATGAATTTAGATAAAATAACAGCTACTATAAGAACTGAAGATATTCATTTTCCAGAAACATCATTAATTTGTGTTGAGAATGCTTATTCCAATGGAGCTGTAGTAGATTTAGACTATATGAGAGAGATAAGTAAAATAGCGAAAGAGGCTAATCTTAAGGTTCATCTAGATGGAGCTAGATTATTTAATGCTGCGTCATTCTTGAAGGTTGAAGCTAGAGAAATAACAAAATATTGTGACTCAGTAATGTTTTGTTTATCTAAAGGTCTTTGTGCACCGGTAGGATCTATGCTAGCAGGTAGCAAGGAATTCATAGATAAGGCTAGAAAAAAGAGAAAATTAATGGGTGGTGGGCTTAGACAAGCTGGTTTCTTAGCAGCAGCAGGTTTAATTGCTTTAAAGGACATGACCAAAAGGCTTAGTGAGGATCATGAGAATGCAGTGTACCTAGCAGATGAACTTGATAAAATTGATGGAGTTAAAGTAGATAGAGATACCTTAGATATAAACATGGTTTTTTTCACTATGGATAAGGTTGAATATATATCAGATAAAATAGTTAAATACTTTAATGATAGTAATATAAAAATAAATGGACAAGAAGGCGGAAAGCTAAGATTTGTTACTCATTACTGGGTTTCAAAAAAAGATATAGATTATACTATAAATACCTTGAAAAATTTTTTGAATAAGTAGCTTCAATTAATAGTCTTTTGAAGCCTATAGGTTACTATATACGATATTTTAATTAAATGTAAAAACAATTATAAATGTAGTATTGGGAATTATGGTAAATATACCTACACATATGAATTTATTATGTGGAAAATATATAAATGAAAGTCTTAATGTTAAAGAATATAACATTAAGGCTTTTTTCTATATTTATAAATTTTAATAGCTTGTTGCAGTAAAGCTTAAATCTCAATAAAACTCTTAAGTATAAGCTTAAATAAAACTGTTAGGGTTACTTTAAATATTAGTAAAGGGTGATGATATTTATGAAAAGAAAGCTAATACCAGTAATATTGATAATGTGTTTAATGTTTTCCTATGAGGCAAGAGCTAAAATAAAAGAACCCGATTATAATATAACAATGAAGCAGGATTTACTAACTCTTATGATGGCATATCCTTCTTATATAACAGGAGTGGAAAAAAGCAATGAAAATGTATATATAGTTATGAAATCTGGTAAAAAGATTGTTTATGACGATAGAAAGCAAAAAACTTTTGAGCAAAAATTAGAAAATCCAGATCTTCAAGATATGCTCGAACAGATTTATCCACTTGAATCAATAGATGGTATTGTAGCAGATAAATTTGATCCTGGAAGAATGAGAGTTTATGAATTATTACACGATGTATATGGGCATAGTAAAGGTGAAATAGAAAAAAATTTAAAGTCAGTGGCAGGAGGAATGCAGTTTAATGGACAAAATAATGCTGCAAGTAATCTAAATACAGTGATAAAATCCCTTAACGAATTAACTAAGTCTAATGGTAAGGCAGCTTCAGATATTTACCCACTCAACGGAACTTATAATTATAGGATAATAGCTGGAACAGGAAGATTAAGTCCTCATGCTTTTGGTATAGCAATAGATCTTAATAGAGATTCAAGAGATTACTGGCAATGGGCTTCTTTAGAGCAAGGAGATAAGAGAATAAAAGGATATACAAAGGACATACCTAAAATATTTGAAGCCAATAATTTTGTATGGGGAGGAAAATGGAGACATTTTGATATACTTCACTACGAGTATAGGCCAGAGATTATAATTAAAGCAAAATATTTTGGTAATAAAGAAGAGAAGTTTGATAACTGGTGGGGCAGAGTACCAGTTAATGATGAAAAAATAAAATCATTTATAGATGTAATAGAAAAAAGTTTATAAATATATTAATATGTTTTGCAATGTATAAAAAGCATCCTCAAGTCTTATGATAAGAACTAAGTACAGAATGATAAATCTATATTTTTAAATCACTTAAATATTAGTGTAAAAGGTGGTTTTATAATGCTAAAGAAAATATTTTATGAGAAACATAGGATTATAAAGATATCCAGTTTGTTTTTGGTTCTTACAATTCTTAGTTCTTGTTTTGGTATAAAGCAAGTTAATGCTGAGCCTATTGCGAACGAAGGTGCTAAGCCAATTACAAAAGAAGAAGCAACTACAATAGTACAGGAGATCTTTAATAATAGGAATAAAGCAATAATAGATGGTAACATGAATTTAGTTAAGGAATTATATGATACAAAAACAAAGTATGGAACTTGGGCTTATGAGTATGAGCAAAAGAAAGATCAATACCTTCACAATTGGCAAGAAAAGCAAGGGGCAAAGTTTGTAGAAATAGTACCAAAGGTTGTTGTAAGAAAAGTAAGAGGTGATCAATCCAAAGCTTCCATTAACTTTATCTGTTCCACTGAATACAAGTATATCTATGACAATGAACCAGATACAATAAACAGTTTTAGAATAGGTACATATCACATAATGAGCTTAGCAAAGTTAGAGGATAAGTGGATTATAAATAAGGAATGGTATAAAGATCCTTTTGGAGATTCTTTGGATTTAGAAAAACTTAAAGTAGACTCTATAAAAACACATATACTTTCTCAGCCTCAAAGAGATTTTTCTACTCTGGATGAGAGAAGAAAAGGTGCTATCGATTATGCATTTAGATATTGTGGAGCAGCAAGTGAAGAAGCTTTTGAATTTAAGTATAACAAGAAATATAGAGATTACAATCCAGAAGGTGGAGATTGTGCAAACTTTGCGTCACAGATACTATATGAAGGTGGAAAGTTTAAAAAGAATGGAGCGTGGGCCTACGATAGTAGTGGTGCAACAAGAGCTTGGTTAAATGCTGATGGGTTTAAAAACTATATGGTTGGAAGCGGAAGAGCCTCGGTTATAGCTTATGGAAGCTATGAAAAGGTATATAAAGCATCTTATAAATTGCTTCCGGGGGATTTTGTTGCATATGAGAAAAAGGGTGATATAAATCATATTTCAGTTGTTACTGGGGCTGACTCTAAAGGGTATGCTTTAGTTACTTGTCACAATAGCGATAGAAACAACGTTCCTTGGGATTTAGGCTGGAGTGATAAAAAGATAAAATACTGGCTTGTAAGGGTTCATTATTAAAATATGTAATAGTAATTAAATTATATAGTGGCTCATTAATAATAGGTTCATTTATTCTCATATAAATGAACCTATTATTATGATGATTCATATAAATGGTATGTAGAATATTTGTTAATCAGAGTTGATTTTATTATGAGGATAGATTTTGAGTATAATAAAAAAACTATAAAATACGTTGAAGGGTATATATTAAAAGGAAGTAACTATAGGGCTAACTATACAAGATTTAAAACTTTATATAGTTCCCCAGCACCTGGAACCGAAACAGTAGAGGTATATAATTTCGAACCAAAGAAGGAAGTAAAAGCATCTGCTATTCTTTTGCATGGACTAGGTAGCCGTAATATAAAGTTTTTACTTTGGATGGGGGCTCACTTGGCCTCTGCAGGGGTCTATTGTTCCATACCAGTGATACCTGGAAATTATACAAGAGTTGAAAATGACTCAGTAAGTGGAAGAAGCTTTCTATATCCTGAGATAAGAGTAATGTATAAGTTTTGGCAGCATGCTGTAGTGGATATTATGAGTACAATTGATTACCTTGATCAAAAGAAAGTGTGGACAAAAAACAATTGTATAATGGGATACTGTCTAGGTGGAATGCTTTCATCAATTGTGGCTTCTTTAGACAAAAGAATAGATCAAGTTATGTTTATGACTACGGGAGGCTACTTTCCTAAGATAATACATCAATCACCAGCAGCGGGCTTTGCAAGAAAGTTATTTAAAGATGATCATAGAGATATACATTATTTATATGATAAGGAAAGATTGTTTGAAACTTATGAGAGGCAATTGCCAAGCGTTAGAGCTATGTCGTTAAATGAGCTGATTAACAATGATGAAATACATCCGCTTTTTAAAATTGATCCGCTATCTTATGCAAGTAATCTGAAAAAAGAAAGAGTAACTATTATAGATGCATTGTTAGACGAAGTTATTCCTATTGGTAGTAGAATGTCGCTTTTTAGAGAAATGAGGGGAGCATCGAGATATATACTGCCTATGACTCATGGCAGCTGGTTACCTTTTGAGATACTATTAGCTCAATATATCCTATATAAAGTAAATATTGCAGATAAAATAAGCTTAAAACAAGTTAAAAAGAAACTAAAGCTTGATAAAGATTTCTTTTTTAATGAAGATTAAAGTTAAATATGAAATTTTGTGGTTAAATTTACTACTTTTTTTCATAAATTGGACACAAATATTTCTTTATAAGTTATAATTAAATAAGAAGTAATAAAATTCATCACAGTTTTGCAGCATATGTATCTTTATATATGCTCGAAAATTTCATAATTAGTGGTATTTTGGCACATGTATAAAGGGTACTAAATGTTTTTAGTGGGGGGATAATCAGTTGAATAGAAAAAAGATATTACAGTTGTTATTAGCTACATCTGCAATAGCATCAACTATTGGATTTACAAATCAATATGTTCATGCGACAGAACAAACTCAGGTTCAAAGAGCTCAAGTTAATTCCGTAAGCTACCATAACATTATGGGAAGCTCAGAGGCAAGCAAAGAACAAATGATAAATTACTTTAAGTCTTTGAATATAAGTAATTATAAGTTATCTATTTCTATAGATGATTTTGTTAACATTGCATACGAAGAAGCTCAAACAGAAGGTGTAAGAGGCGATATAGTAGTAGCTCAGGCTTTTTTAGAGACTGGATACTTTAGATATAATGATGGAAAAGGTATAGTTACTGCAGAAGATAATAATTTTGCAGGGATAGGTGCTGTAGGGACAGATCAAAGCCGCAGTAAGTTCAAGGATGCAAGAGAAGGGCTTAGAGCTCAAGTTCAACATCTAAAAGCTTATGCATCAACAGAACCATTAAAAAATGAAAAAGTAGACCCGAGATTTCAGCTTGTTACAAGAGGTAGTGCGAAGAGTTTGGAAGAACTAGGTGGTAAGTGGGCATATCCAGGATATGATACTACTGCTTATAGTTCTTTTGAACAAGCATTAAATTCTGGAGCTACATATGGTCAAAGAATTTATTCTATTATTGGCAGAGCAATTGGAGTAAATACTACAATAAAGGGTAGTAATAATATTACTGAAATAAAGCAAGCTGGTTCCGAAAAAGGACAAGTTATAAATGTAAGCACTAATCTTCGAATGAGGCAAAGTGCTTCAGCAGATTCTACCGTTATATCATATTTAAATAACGGACAGACCTTTGATATAAAAGGGATAGCAGGTGACTGGTATTACATAAGCATAAATGGAAAACTAGGATATATCCATAAGGATTATGTAAAGGAAACACCAACTACAACTGTTGTAGTATTGCCTCCAGCTTCTACTAGCAATACGCAAGTTACTCAAACTTCAACAGTGCAGCCAACTACAACTCAATCTAGAGGACAAGTTATAAATGTAAGCACAAGTTTGAGGATAAGACAATTAGCTAATATAGGATCGGCTGTAATAGGTTATTTAAATAATGGACAAGCTTTTGATATAAAAGAAAAGAGCGGAGATTGGTATTATATAAAGGTTAATGACAAACTTGGATATGTTCATAAGGATTATGTTAAGGAAATTAGCGCTACAACTGATACAAGTACGCCAGCTAATAATAATCAAAATTCAAGTAATAATACTAATCAATCAAATACAAACCAACAAAATAATCAGCCAACGAATACAAATACTGTAGTAAAGCCTTCTAAAGGACAAGTTATAGATATAAGTACTACTTTAAGAATAAGACAAAGTGCCAATACAAATTCAGCAATTATTGGCTATTTATATAATGGACAAACTATTGATATTAAAGATGTTAGCGGAGATTGGTACTATATACAGGTTGCGAATAGAACTGGTTATGTGAGTAAGCAGTATGTAAAGGTCACAGAAACCTCTAATATAATTACTGGACAAAAGCCAGCAGATTCTCAAAATGCGCCAGTAGTACAACAACCAACAACTCAAGTTCCTACAACACAGCAACCACAAACTCCTCAAGTAACAGTTCAAACTGGTATGGTTTATAATGTTACAACAAATCTTAGATTAAGAAGTAAAGCAAGCAGTGACTCAAGCGTAGTAGCATATATACTTCCTAATCAGACGTTTAAAATATTAAGCAGTTCTGGGGATTGGTTCAACGTAGACTTCAATGGAAAGACTGGATATGTAAGCAAAGCTTATGTTAAGGTAGTATCTGAAACAAGTACATCAGGAAGTGAAACTACAAGTAATGCATTCAAAGAAGTATATAATGTATTAAAGACTCAAATAGGAACTCCTTATATATATGGAGGCTATGGACAAGAAATTACATCAAGCCTTATTGATTTGCTTAAGAAAGCATTTTCTAGCCAGGCTGCTAGCGGAATGTATGATAGCATACCGGCGGAATTTATTAATAAAGGTTACAAAGCTTTTGATTGTTCTGGTCTTATGCAATGGGGATTTAAACAAGCAGGAATTAATATAGGAAGAACTACTTACGATCAAATTAATAATGGTAAAGAAGTAAGTAAAGATGAAGTTAAGCCTGGAGATTTATTATTCTATTCAGATATAAGTCATGTAGGTATGTACGTAGGTGATGGAAAATGGATTGAGGCTCCAAATTCTAAGAGCTTTGTAAGAGTTGTAGATGTACCATGGAATAAGATTGGAAGAGTAAGAAGAGTAATAAACTAACTATATTTTCTAGTTAAGTTTATGTTTAAGTATCATTTTGAAATTAAATGTAATTTTTAAAATAAAAGTTATTCATATTAATTTATGGGTAACTTTTTTGCTTATTATAATAATGTAGGATTTAATTTGTGACAATAGGTAATTACCTGTAAAGCAGCCAATACGTAAATGAATACTAATCTTTTTTTAAGCAACAATATATTATATATTAAAATATTAAAACTTAAAACTTTCTCAGTTAAGATTAGCTTAAACCAATGATTATAGACGTATTAATTAAGATTAATACGTCGAAAAATTAAATTTTTAAAGGAGGATTAGTTATTATGGCTGATAATAGATATAAGGAACATAATATGGTAAAACCTATAGAGAGACACGATACAGCTGCATGGGCTAATATAGCAGAAACTAAAGAAGTTTCTAAGGTTGAAATTCCCAGTGAATTAGATGTTAGAAATGCAAAAAGTTGGGTGGATACAAATCAAAAATAATAATTAAAAAGAGAGAACCTTAGGTTCTCTCTTTTTAATTTTACTGATACAGATACTTTAATTTATTGATTAATAAGTCTGCTCTGCTAGACGTTTATAGGTTTCATAACGTTCTCTAGCATCCTTCTCAGCTAGTTCCCATGCATGCTCAGCGGCATCAGGGAACACAGTCATCAAGGATGTATAACGAACCTCACTATGTAAGAATTCTTTATAAGGTTGTGTTGGTTCTTTAGAATCCAATACAAATGGATTTTTTCCGTCTTCTTTAAGAAGAGGATTATATCTATAAAGATGCCAATAACCTGCTTCTACGGCTTTCTTTTCTTGAGCCATACTTGTTCCCATACCTGTCTTTATACCATGACTTATACATGGTGCATACGCTATTATAAGAGAAGGACCTTTATAAGCTTCAGCTTCAGCTATAGCTTTTATTGTTTGATTCATATTTGCTCCCATAGCAATTTGTGTTACATACACATTGCCATAAGTCATAGCCATAGCACCGAGATCCTTCTTCTTAGATTTCTTTCCACCAGCAGCGAACTTAGCAACTGCGGCAGTTGGCGTAGACTTAGAAGATTGACCTCCTGTATTAGAGTAAATTTCTGTATCCATTACAAATATATTAACATCTTCACCGCTAGAAATTACTTGATCTAGGCCGCCATAACCTATATCATAAGCCCAGCCATCTCCACCTATGAACCAGTGAGATTTTTTAACTAGGTAGTCTTTTTTATCTAAAATCTCTTTAAGTGCTGGGTCGTTATTAAAGTCTTCTGATTGTATTGCAGCTAGAACCTTTTCTGAAACTTCCCTAGACTTATCACCATCTTCCATTGCTTCTAACCAAGCATTGAAAGTAGATTTAACATTTTCACTTTTACCGCTCTTTAAGTACTCATCCATAAGCTGAGCTATTCTAGCTCTCATTTGTTTTACAGCTAAGTACATACCGAAACCATATTCAGCATTGTTTTCAAATAAAGAGTTACCCCAAGATGGACCTTTTCCCAAAGCATTTGTTGTATAAGGCATTGCTGGAGCACTTCCACCCCAAATTGATGAGCATCCTGTAGCGTTGGCTATCATCATTCTGTCACCAAATAATTGAGTTAAAAGTCTTATATATGGAGTTTCTCCGCAACCTGGGCATGCACCATGGAACTCTAATAGTGGTTTTACAAATTGGCTACCCTTTACAGTCTTTTTATCCATTAAATTATCTTTATTAGTAACTGACAAAGAGAATTCCCAGTTTTCAGCTTGTAACTGGATTTGTTCATCAGCAGGCTTCATAATTAATGCTTTTCCTGGTGCAGGACAGATATCTGCACAGTTTCCGCAGCCAGTGCAATCAAGAGGACTTACCTGTATACGGAATTCTAAGTTTTCGAGCCCTTTTCCTACAGCCTTCTTGGTTTCAAAGGTATCTAAAGCTTTCGATTTTTCATTTTGGTCTAAAAGACTAGCTCTTATTACAGCATGAGGACATACGTAAGCACATTGATTACATTGGATACATTTATCTATCTGCCATTCAGGAATGACAACTGCTATACCACGTTTTTCGTATGCAGTAGTTCCAACAGGGAAAGTTCCATCTTCCATACCGCTAAACGCACTTACAGGAAGCGCGTCACCTTCATTTCTAGCCATTGGTCTTTGAAGGTTCTTAACAAAAGCAGGTTCTTCTTTTATAGATCCTAATTCATCAGTAGCTGTCTTCCAAGAATCAGGAACATCAACTTTATTGAGAGCTCCGATACCTTGATCGATAGCAGCTTGATTCATTTTTACTATTTTTTCACCTTTTTTGCCATAGGTTTTTTCAACGGATTTCTTTAGCAAGTCAACAGCTTGTTCTACAGGAATCACATTAGCTAGTTTGAAGAAAGCAGACTGCATTATCATATTTATTCTTCCGCCTAGACCTATAGATTGAGCAATAGCTATTGCATCTATGACATAGAAGTTTATGTTATTTTCAGCTATATATTTCTTTAAAGAAGCAGGTAATCTTTTCTCTAATTCTTCGCCAGTCCATGGACAATTAAGTACGAAGGAACCATTCTTCTTTAACCCTTTTAGTACATCAAAATTATATATAAATGATTTATTGTGGCATGCAATATAGTCAGCATTGTATATAAGATATGGAGATTTGATTCTTTGTTTTCCAAATCTTAAATGAGATATAGTACTTCCTCCAGATTTTTTACTATCATAGGAAAAATATGCTTGAGCAAATAAATCAGTATTATCTCCAATAATCTTTACAGCAGTTTTATTAGCGCCTACAGTACCATCAGATCCTAATCCCCAGAACTTACAGCTAATAGTCCCTTCTGGTGTAGTGTCTATGAGATCTTCTTCTGGAAGAGAAGTGTTTGTAACATCATCAACTATACCAATAGTAAATCCATTTTTAGGCTCATTTTGCTTTAGATTATTGAATACTGCTATTATTTGAGATGGTGTAGTATCTTTTGAAGCTAATCCATATCTACCACCAACTATAGTAGGTTTCATAGCATTGTTATAGAATACATTACATACATCAAGATATAAAGGTTCACCTGGAGCACCAGGTTCTTTAGTTCTATCTAAAACTGAAATTTTCTTCACAGTCTTAGGAACAGCATTCATAAAATAATTTTGACAGAATGGTCTATAAAGATGAACTTTTACAACCCCGACCTTTTCACCTTTTCCTTTAAGATAGTCAATTGTTTCTTCAATAGTATCGCAAACTGATCCCATAGCAACTATTATATTTTCTGCATTAGGGTCTCCATAGTAATCAAATGGATGATAAGCTCTTCCTGTAATTTTTTCTATTTCTCTCATATAGTTTTCTACTATATCAGGAACTTGTTCGTAAAATTTATTTGCAGCTTCTCTTTCTTGGAAATATATATCTGGGTTCTGAGCAGTTCCTCTTATTGTTGGATGCTCAGGATTAAGAGCTCTAGCTCTAAATTGTTTTATCGCATCGTAATCAACTAGTTTTGCAACATCCTCATAAGCTATTGGCTCTATTTTTTGATATTCATGAGATGTTCTAAAACCATCAAAAAAGTGCAAGAATGGAATTCTGCTTTTAATTGATGCTAGATGTGATACATTTGTCAAGTCCATTACTTCTTGAACATTCGAAGATGCCAGTAGAGCAACACCTGTTTGTCTAGTAGCCATTACGTCTTGGTGATCACCAAATATGGATAGCGCATGGGTAGCTATAGCTCTAGCTGTTACATGAAATACTCCAGGTAATAATTCACCAGCTACTTTATAAAGTACAGGTATCATTAGAAGTAATCCTTGAGAAGCTGTATATGTAGTAGTTAAAGCTCCGGAAGCTAAGGAACCATGTACTGCCCCAGCAGCTCCAGCTTCTGATTGCATTTCTACTACTCTAACTGGCTGACCAAATATATTCTTTTTTCCATGAGCAGCCCATTCATCAACTCCTTCTGCCATAGGTGTAGAAGGTGTTATTGGATATATAGCTGCAACGTCTGTAAAAGCATAAGATGCTTCAGCAGCAGCTTGATTTCCATCCATTGTTTTCATAACTTTAGTCACAGAAAGTACCTCCTTTTAATATCGATCTGAATATGCGTACTTTCATAGTATCTACTAGTTATTACTAATAAATGCATAAAAAATAAAGAAAATAGCATGAAATATCTAAATTTTATGATTTACTAGATATTAAAAAAAGAGTGTTATGAATTTATATTCCATACAACACTCTTAGATTAATATACTTTTTTATATTTTAAATTTTTGAACCATATTATTAAGGTTTTGAACTAATATTGCTTGGTTTTGAACTGCAGTTGATACATCGTCAATTGATTCAGTAACTTCAGTAATGCTACTAAGTATCTCTTCAGAGCTTGCAGCGGATTCTTCTGCTGTAGCTGAAAGGTTTTGTATTGATTCACTCACTTGATCCATAACAGTATTCATTTGTTTTGAGGAGGAAGCAATCTCTTCAGACATATCATTTACAAAAGCTGCATCTTTTTCATATTGGATACCAGTGCTCATTAGAAATTCATAAGTTGGCTTTACTACATCGTTCATGTAATCTAGCATACCTGATCCTGTTTCGGAAAGCTTACTGAAGGCTGATTGTACTTGATTAACCATAGTTTGTATACTAACTACAGCTTGTGAAGATTGTTCTGCTAATTTTCTCACCTCATCTGCAACCACTGCAAAGCCTTTGCCTTGCTCTCCGGCTCTTGCAGCTTCTATGGCAGCATTAAGCGCTAATAGGTTAGTTTGTTCTGCGATTGCTCCGATGGAATCAGCTGCAATTTTAACTTTTTCAACTACTTTGCCTTCTTCAATAGCTGAGAGTAGTCCTGATTTTTTTTCTTCATAGATTTTTGCACTCTCTGTAATGTTTTTTGAAGCAGTTTCTTTAATTGAAATAGCTCTTTTATCGATTTCTCTAACTGATTTTAGGGAACCTTCAGCTCTATTTGCTAATTCATTTGTAGTGGCAGTCACTTCTTCAGAAGAAGAGCTTACAGTCTCAAATACTATGCTGAGATTTTGAGCTCCTTTAGCGATTTCATCAGTAGATTGGCTTATGGATTGCATTACTGCGGAAATTTCTTCAGTTGAAGCAGCCAGTTCTTCACTAGATGCACTTAAGGTCTCTGAATCACTAATAACCTTAGAAATTAATTCTTTAACATTGTTGTTAGCTTTATTTAATTCACTTGCAAGATTTCCAAATTCATCTTTACTATCGATTGTCATAGTATGAGATAAGTCTCCTTCGCCTAAATAGTGTGCGAAATTTAATATTTTCTTTATTTGGCGGGAGATTTTAAGTGTTAAAGTTGTCGAAAGTATGATGGCAATTATTATAGCTGCGACTGAAATAGATACTACAGTTACTAAAGAATTTTTATATATAGTATTATTATTAGTTTCTTTAATCACTGCACTTTTATCTACATCGCTTACTAACTTTTCTATAGAAGCTGTAAGTTTATTTCTAATATCAGCAGAGCTTGTACTAAGTATAGCTGCTTCATCATATTTTCCTTGTGATACAAGAGCTATTATATTATCAGAAGCTGTTCTATAATCCGACAATTCACTCTTTAATGTTGAAAACTCGTCCTTTTCATCAGCAGTTAAAGCAGTTTTTGAAAATTCATCAAAGATTTTATTGTTTTCTTGTCTATATGAAGCCACAGTCTCTTGTGTTGAAGCAACTTTTGATTTGTCTTTTGATTCAACTAAGTTAATTATGCTTAGCCTAATATGCATTGTATTGGCATTAGCGGTTTCTAGATTTTTCAAAGTTTGAAACTCTTCATTATATATTGAACTAGATGCTTGATTTATTTTATTCAAGTTTATTTGACTAATTAAGGTTATAGCTACCATAAATACAATAACTATTGAAAAGCCTGAAATGAGTCTACTTTTAACAGATAGATTATTGAATAATTTCATAATTTAATCTCCGATCATTTTTTATTTAATATTTTATCAATGTTACTACTAATTTCAATTTAACTAATTAAGCCATTCTATTTTGGTGTTATCCCTACAAAATCATTGATTTAACTATAATGTTATAATCTACTAAGGCTTTATTATGACTTATAATAAGTATATTAGGATATTAAATAAAAGACAATAGTAATTAATAATAATTATCGATTATATGAAATGTAAATAATGGGATGTTATATCTTTATTCATTTACATGGCAGTGAGTGGAATTGTTAGTAGTAAATATGCGTATAAGGTGAGTTTTTAAAACATTAATAATTGAATAAATATAAATCAGAGACTAATAATATTTATTCAAATTTACTCATAAAAAAATCTCCTTTGGATAATTCCAAAAGAGATTTTTTATAGACATATGGTTTATTTTAAGTAAACATAAGGATCGGAAGGCTTTTGGATAGTTTGAAAACTATCAGCTACAACAACTGGTGTTACAGTTTTCTGACCATCTTGAACTTGATCCTTTTCGGAAATTTTACCAATCACTGTAACCCATTGTCCTTCCTTAAGGTCAACACTTCTATCACGTATTCTTCCTATAGGTCCAACAATTTGTGAATCAGCTATGCAGCAACTCATATATAATCTTGAAATTACAAATTCGTTAGTATCTAGGCCCTGCTCTTTGTGTATAAATCCACTTATTGTAACCTGTCTACCTTTGTATTCAGATACATGTTGAAACATATCTGACAATGAAGCTACATAGTTTTCGGTAGTTATATTAATCGGAAGCTTCTTTGCTCTTTCTTCTGCAGTAAGCTCTCCAGAGACATTGGCTAGCTTATTTATTGCCTTTACGCCTTTATTATCAACTATAGTGGTATCAATACCTGCTTTGCTTGCACCATAACCTACAATAATAGTGAATAAGAATAGAAGATGAACCTTACTAGACTTCTTATAAGTAGCTATTGTAAAAGATTTTTTAAACTGATAAAGAGTCAAAACTACCAATGCTATTTGAAACATATTTACATAAAATATTAGTTTAGGAGTTATAAATAATTTTATGTTGCCAGTAGAATTAAGGTTATAAAGAAATAATGATAGTAGGAATAAGGTTATAAATTTTACAAATTCATTAAAATTAAATCTTTTCATGTTAAATCACCTTCATTATTTCTATAAAGTTAACTAAATAACCTAATATGGAGCAAATAATAACAATACATATAATCAATGTAATTACATACTTTCTTTTAAAGCCTCCAACTAGCATCAAGGTATTCTTTATATCGAGCATAGGTCCAAATATCAAGAAAGCTATTATAGAACCAGTAGTAAATTGACCTACAAATGTAGAGCCAATAAATGCATCTGCTTCGGAACAGATTGAAAGAATAAAAGCTAGTCCTATCATAGCGAGTACAGAAATATATGGATTTCTAGCTAATACATTTATACTTTCTCTTGATACTAGAACTTGGAATACTGCAGATAAAATTGCTCCGAAAATTAGAAATTTACTTATATCGAAAAATTCTGAGATAACATTATCAAGCAATGAAGATAGTTTTGATTTGTTTTTAGATGCAGTATGAGATTCACCGCATCCACAAAGATCATCAGTATCATCATAAATATCTTCTCTAAGCAAATCTGAGTTATTTCTCTCTAGTATACTTATAATAGAGCCTATTGCTATGGCTGCGACAATTCCTGCAATGCTTCTAATAAATAATATAGATATTCTATGATTAAAAGCATAATATGTAGACATTAGTACTACTGGATTGATAATAGGGGTAGCTAGCATAAAGGTTGTAGCAACTCCAACTGGTACCCCTTTTTTTATAAGTCGTCTTGCTATAGGAATAATAGCACACTCACATATTGGGAAAAATATTCCGATTACAGATGCAGATAATAAAGCCAAAAATTTATTTTTAGGTAAAATTCTAGCTATAGTTTTTTCAGATACATAAAGTTGTATGAAAGATGATATAAGAGAACCTATAAATATAAATGGCATTGCCTCTAGAATTATACTTATAAAAATCGCAGAAAAGTTTTTTAAGGTCCGTCCATTTAAGGCTATCTTAAATTTTAACATTAATAATATTATCAATATTATCAATGGAATAAATGCTAATTTTGATAATTGGTTTATATAATTTTTCTTAGAAGTTTCTCTATATTCCATTGTAAACACCGCTTTCTATAGATGTACCAATTCGACCAGAAATCTATTTTCAAAACTCTTCTGGATTTTGAGAGGAGAATTTGAAAATATAAATTTTAATACGAAATGATACATTTATTATCATCGAAGTAAATTATATTTTAGATAAAATTGTTTTTAGAGAGATTCTTAAAAATTTAAGAAAACCTCCATCTAAGATGGCCATGTACTGTAATTCTTTTTCTAGGGAGTCCATTTTATCTATATCAGCGATAAATGTATCTCTATTTAGTTTATTAATATTAGATTTTATCTCTTTGAGCTTGTCCTTAGTAATATTAGTACAATTATTTAGTATTATTAGATTACTGTGGTATATGCACGGAAGAATAAGTCCGGGCATATTAGATAAAAACATACTGTATGTATTAATATCAGATATATAGAAGACTGAACTAATCTTACAAGTATTAGTTAATTCCTGGGAAATGATATCAACTAATTCGATAAGATCTTTGGTACCATTGTATTCTATTATTATCCTATGAGGTTTATATTTATCTATCATGGAATTAATATAGTTTGAATTCAGCTTTAATTGTGGATCATACTGCTCTAAGACTATGTTCTTACTGTTTATAATGCTATCTTCCATTTGGCTTATACCTTGTTCATTTTGAATGATTAGCACTTTTTCCATGAAAAGAAAAGTATTCTTTATAAGTGTATTTATAAAATATGTTTTACCAGAGCCTATAAAGCCAGTAACTATTTCAATATCTATTTTAGTTTGCATAGTGTAATCACGCCTTTAAATTTTTGTATAAGTTAATAATACATTATTATAGTACACCAATATAATAATAAGTTACATAATAATTAATTTCTAATTGTGGCACATCTTTAGATATATCACTTCATAATGGAATTATCTTTTTGAAACCAAGCTTTATTTATCTTAAAAAAATTAAGTATTAATTATAGGGCTCCAACTACAATTATTAGTTTATACTTGTGCAAAGGTTGATGGATATTCAAACTTTGCAAAAATACAAACCTGATTTTGTAGGGGAACCCTAAAATATATACCTAACTATAAATCATATAATAAAGGTTAATCTTCAAACAGTTTCTTTATCTCGCTTGAATTAAGTTGGTTTCCGATAACACAGACTCTGCCTGAGTAATCTGGTAGGGAAGGTCTTATCTCAAATTCTCCTGGTACATAGTCAAATTCTAACCATTTGCTGCTGGAGGATTCTATTATTCCTTTTGCTCTTAGAATTGTTCCATATACTTTTTTATCATTTAATCGGGTTAGTATGGATTCTAAAGTGTTTTTTGTGAATACTTTAGGTGTTTCTATGCCTATAGTCTTAAAGGTATCTCCAGTAGATTTTGTTGTTGAACCTTTAAGCGAAACTTTGGCAGAACTATTTTTTAGCAGATTTACCTTCTCAATAAGCTGCTTTTGAGCATCACCTTCAGCAATATTTATTATATCTTCAGCTTTTAAATTATCCCATGGAGTTGTTATTATATTTGCGCTTTTATTTAATTCTCTAATCTTTGATATAGTTTGTACTATCATATCTTTAGTCACATTTTGAGTTCTACTCAATATTATAGTTTTAGCATTTATTATTTGATTTTTATAAAAATCATCAAAATTTAATACGTACATATCATATTTTGTTATATCTATTACTGTCATTATCATATTTATAGAAACCTTATCCTTTAGATTAGGTTCTTTAAATACAGATAATATTTCTGAGAGCTTTGCTACTCCAGAAGGTTCAATTATAATCCTTTCAGGATTATATTTACTAATTACTTCATTAATTCCTTCGGTAAAATCCCCGTAAACACTACAACATATGCAACCTGCATTTATTTCCTTAACATCTATTTTAGTAGTTTTTAAAAAACTGCTATCAATGCCTATTTCTCCAAATTCATTTTCTATTATTGCAATCTTATCATTCTTTAGTTGTTCACTTATAAGCTTTTTTATAAGCATAGTCTTTCCTGCACCTAAAAAACCAGAAAATAAATCTACTTTTACCTTCAAAGAAATCCCTTCTTTCTAAATATTCTACTTTTACATTCTAAACCTATGAAAAAATTAAATCAATGCAAATGATTTGCATTGTATACTATATACAAAAATTTAACAAATTATGATTATCAATATTTATAGACTTTATTGATAATTATATGAAAAAAATATGATGATAATGTTTCATACAGTTAAAAAGTAACTATTGATTTATTAGGTAGAAAAAGTCTGCTATCAACACTGGATATTGATAGCAGACTTTTCTTTTATGATGAAGTGTTGCTTGATGTAGAATTTTGAACTGTAGTGATAAGTGAAGACATTGCATCATTTAGTTGTTTTAGTAAATCGGTTCTCTTATTTTGAATTGATATAATATTATTAAGTTCACCTTCGATAGGATCATAGTTCTTACTTTTGAAGTCATCTTTTATAGTCTTAAATGAAGTTTTTATAGTTCCTGATGTAGATGAAAGTGAAGAAAGTTGAGTTTTTATAGAATCTAGTTGAGATTCTATTTTGCTTAAATTTTCACTAGTAATCTGGCCTTTATTACCTTTTATACCCTTTAATAAAGTTTTTACCTGTTCCTTTTTTGAAAGTATCTCTTTTCTTAAAGCTTGATTAGTTTCGTGATTTTGTTTGATGATATCTTTCTTTGAGGAGATTAAAGTCTTATACTCTTTTCTTTTTTCAATGTTTGATATTACTTGAGCTTTCTTTTCTACAAGATTTTTTAATTTACCAGTAGAAGCATTTAACTCATCTGCCCTTACTAGGGTTGAAGGTACTAATATTGATAATGCTATTAATGAAGATACTATTTTTAATTTTAAATTTTTCATTTTTATAATCCCCCTTAATTCATGGTGTTTACTAAATTTTCGGTTTCATTTATATCATTTTTGTCATCTAACTCGTTCATTACACTATCAAGCTTATTCATAGAGCTATCTATCTTTTGTGCTATATCACTACTACTATCTGCCTTCGTCTTAGAATCAGTTGAGCTAGAAGAATTGGACTTAGTTGTATTTGATTCTTTATCTTTAGTTATATCTGATTTATTTGTACCATTAGCAGAGTTTATTGGCTTATTACGGGCACATCCTATAAAAAGTGATGCTGATAACATAATAATTAGAATGAAATGAAATTTTTTCAATTTGAAACCTCCTATGTAACTTTAAGTTTTAACTGTATGATTAGAGTATAACATTTGATATTAGGATAAGTCTCTGAAACTTTGTGGCAAAACTGTGGCAAGATTACTTAGTGGATAAAGAATCAAATGCACTATGATATAATCAAAATAAAAATTTATATAAAGATTTATAACTTGAGTATATAAATGAAGAGGTGATTCAAGAATGGCAGAGAAGCTAATATATATTGCTGATGATGAGGTCAAAATACAAGATTTGATAAAGATGTTTTTAAAAAAAGATGGGTATGCTGTAGAAACTTTTTCTGACGGAAGTTCCTTGCTTGAGCAATTCATGAAAAAGACTCCGGATATGGTCATATTAGATATAATGATGCCTGGTATGGATGGTCTTGAAGTTTGCTCAAAGATAAGATCGAATAGTAATATCCCAATTATAATAATTTCGGCAAAAGATAGTGAATCAGATAAAATTGCAGGACTTATGATCGGTAGTGATGATTATATGACGAAACCATTTAGTCCAGTGGAACTTGTGCTTAGAGTAAAAAGTATATTCAGAAGAATGGAATTTGATAAAAGTAATTTTAGTACTGATATAATTCGTGTAGGTGATATAAATATTTACTTAGATAGAAGATATGTTGAGTGTAATGGCAATGAAATAAAACTAACACCAATGGAGTTTAACTTGATAGGATATCTTTGTAAAAATGCTAATAAAGGAATAAGCAGAGAGGAATTATTAAACAAGGTTTGGGGGTTTGACAGTGAAGTGGATACAAGAGCCACAGATGATATGATAAAAAGAATACGTAAAAAATTAGCTAATGCAAATTCAAATTTAAGAATAGAAACCCTTTGGGGATATGGATTTATATTAAAAATAGCTGAATAGAGGTGTTTATGTGGGTAAATCAAAGAAGTCTATAAATAAAAGTATCTTCACTTCTCATATAATAACAATATTAATATTTATGATACTAACAGCTATTATATTTGATTTAGCTTTAAGAATTTATGTGAGAAGAGAAACAAGAAATCAAATTCTTACAACAGGAGAGATATTACAAAAATCAATAAATCAAAATTCAACTAATTTAGGTTTAGATCAATTGCAGAATTTACAAGTAAATGATAGAGGTAATTCAAAACTAAACTCAATTCTAAAAAGAACCAACTCTATCTTAGATATTAAATTTATAGTTATTAATGAAGAGAAAAATATAATATATCCTAATGAAAATATTAATCAAGAAGAGAAAATTACTTCAAATGAGCTAATTAATAAAATAAAAAAAAATCAAGTATCTAATATTGGTAGAAGTGTAGTGTTTAACTTGAATATTCGTGGTAATAAATATCAGGTTGTATCATATCCTATTAAGCTACAAAATAATAGCTGTTATCTAATTGTATATTCGGATTTGACTAAGAGTGATGAAGTGACAAAAAAAGTGAATCTTTTACTTTTTTCTATACTTATAATAATGGCTATAATCTCATTAAGTATATCAACAAAATTGGCTAAAAGGATTAGTAATCCAATTTATGATGTGATAAAGTATGCAAAGAATATTGCGGAAAGAAACTACACAGTAAAAGAGTTCAATTTTGAGCATGAGGAGCTTACAGAGCTATCAAATACTATGAGTTTTATGGCTGCAAAACTTTCTTCTTATGATAGTACTATGAAAACTTTCATGCAGAATGCATCTCATGAACTTAGAACACCTTTGATGTCGATACAAGGATATGCAGAAGGTATTAGATTAGATGTTGTAGAGGATAAAGACAAAGCTATAGAGATAATAATAGAAGAAAGCAAGAGACTATCTACTCTAGTTGAAGATCTATTGTATTTATCAAAGATAGATGCAATGCAGGATGATTTTAGTCTAGAGAAGGTAGATGTGAAAGAATTAATAAGTAGTTCTATTGATAGGATTAAAGGTATTACTATAAAAAATGAAAGAGAAATATTATTTAGACATGACGATGAGGAGCTGTTTTTATATTGTGATGAAGAGAAGTTAATGAGAGCAATCATTAATATATTAGCTAATTGCATTAGATACTCCAATAAGATAATAGATATCTCTTTAAAAAAGCAAGATGAAGCTGTAGTTATAGATATAAATGATGATGGTTCAGGTTTTGATATGGAAGATAAGGAGCATATATTTGATAGGTTTTTTAAAGGAAAAGGTGGGAATTATGGATTAGGGTTAGCGATCACAAAGACAATTGTACAGAAACATAATGGTATAATAACTGCTGATAATAATATAAGCGGAGGAGCAAACTTTAATATAATATTGCCACTGCAAAAAAGAAATACATAATTAAATTCATAGAATATGAAACTTAATTATGTATTATAGGTAGCCTTTTTTATTGAAAAATTATAACTAAATAATCTATCTTTATTAGTTTCTAATAATTAAATTGCTAGATTAACGTATTAAGGGTTAGATTCTTATACTTCATATAAGAATCTATATCTCATTAAAATAAGATCTTTAACGTATAAAAAAGCATATCTCCCTACAAAAGGGAAGTATTCATTTCCATAAAGAATTACCTTTGTTACGTACTCAAGCAGAGGGGTCGCTGGATTTTGAGTGATTAATACTTTTTTTGCTTTACTTTGCTTTAATGCCTCGCTAAGTCTAGAATTATAGCTACAGCCACCTGATATTGAAAATATAACTAGTAATGAATTTTCATCTAAGGATTTTATATTATCTAGCTGTTTATCAATATCTACAAAAACTGTTGCAAACTTACCTAGTACCATTAATTCACTCTGAAAATCAAGAGTAATGCTTTGCCCTGTATTTAAACCTACAAGTGATACAGTTGGATAATCGTGTATATACTGAACTAGTTGGTCAATTTCCTCAGTCTTCAACGTCTCAGTAGCCATATCTATATTTTTCTTAGCCATAAAAAACAGATCAGAGGCATCCTCATTGATGTTCATATTTATGCTTTTATTTCTTGGATCAAAATATTCATTGTCATCATATACTAACATGTTTTTAAATTCATAAAAGCTGTTGCAACCTAGTTTCCTACAAAATCTACTTATGGTAGATATGGATACATAACATAAATCAGCCAGCTGATTTATACTCATGCTTGATATTTTATTTATATTTTGAAGCATTAACCAAGAAATATTGTAGTCAATATCTTTTTCATTACTGGTATTAATTATTAATAATAGCTTATGAACAACATCACTCATTTTTTCACCACCATTGTATTAATTTTTAGCCTTTGTATTAAGTCATATTACAGTATATATAATTTAAATTTATTATAATATTGATGGATCATGTGTATTGTTAAATTATAAAATATATTTTTAACATTACATTAAATTATTTCAAAAATATGTACTATCGGAAATTAAATTTGTCTTCTTAATAAGAAGTAACTATAGTTGCATAAGCTTTTCTATAATATTTTCGCATATTTTATGTGTAAGCAGTGCATCATCTAAGGATATAGTAGTTTCTTTACCATCTCTTATACAATCTATAAAATGATTTATTATTTGATAAAAACCTTTTCTATATAAGGTTGTATCCCAGTCTCCTAATTTTCTTAAGCTTTCTTCGTTATTAGATAAGTTCGAGCTGATAGACATATCTTTTACAACAATTTTTTTTCCAGGACACATATATTCAACAAGTTCTTCTGACATCCCGCTATCCCTGTTCATTATGGCAATTGAAGTAGTATTTTGATTTGATAGCTTTGTAACTACATTATATAATTTATCATTTTTTATTAATCCATTTACCTGGAGGTCGGAGATACTTCCACCCATTAAAAATCTTGCTGTATCAAGCACATGTATATAATCATCAAGTATAAAAGTTCTTATGTCTTGAGGGCTAGCTACTCTGTTTTTTTGCACTAAAACTACATTAGCAGTTTCTTCGCTTTTAATTGAAGAATACATAGGAGCAAATCTTCTATTGAACCCTATCATCAAGGTTCTGTTATACTTATTTGCTATGTCTACTAGTTGTTTTGACTCTTCATAAGAGTAAGAAATCGGCTTATCTACGTAAACATGTATTCCTGACATAAGTAATTTCTTACAGATTTCAAAGTGAGATTCAGTTGCTGTATGAACAAAGGCAGCTTGAATCTTCGAATTTATTAAATCATCTATGGAAGTAGTATATTCATTAACTCTATATTTTTTAGCTTGCTCTTTTAAATTTTCGATATTCCTTGTACAAAATACAAGTTCTATATCCTCTCTTGCTGTTATAACAGGTAAATATGCTTTTTGGGCAATTCCACCTAAGCCTATAACTCCAATTCTCATATCAATACCTCCTAGTAAAAAATCTTTACTTTAATAATTATAAATCACCTAAACTACAATGACAAACAGTTATATATAATGTAAAGTATTATATAAGCATGTACACTGGGGCTAGTTAAGAAAATTTAACATGATAAAGGCTTAAAAATCTTGTACCTAAGGGATTTTTAAAAGTTTATAGACAACATAAGAAGAAATTATTTAGAATTGGGGGCTAAAGAAGTGAATGATAAGATAAAAATATTAATAGCGATGATTATTTTTGGAAGCATAGGTATTTTTGTAAAAAATATAAATTTACCATCTCTAGAGATTGCTTTTTTAAGGGCTACAATAGGCAGTCTATTTTTATTTTCATTTAGCATAATAGGAAAGCAAAAGGTTTCTATATCAAAAATAAGAGAAAATGCAATACCATTAATACTTTCAGGTATAGCAATAGGTTTTAATTGGATATTGTTATTTCAGGCATATAAGTATACAACAGTTTCTATAGCTACTATAAGTTATTATTTTGCACCGATGTTTGTTATAATTGCAGCGCCTTTTATACTTAAAGAAAAACTTACAGGAAGTAAATTAGCATGTCTAATAGCAGCATTGATTGGAATAGTCATGATATTGAATTCAGGCGAAAGTGCAGGTGGATTTTCACAAAATATTAAAGGTATAATGTATGGGCTTAGTGGAGCTGCTTTATATGCAACAGTAGTATTGACAAATAAATTTATAAAAGGTTTGTCAGGATTTGAAACTACATTAATTCAACTTATAGTTTCAGCAATAACACTTTTACCTTTTATAATCTATAGAGGAGAAATAGAGAAAGTTTCATCATTGGGTATTAAGGGCATTTTGTTTGTATTAATTGTTGGAATTATACATACAGGTATTGCTTATCTATTATACTTTACGGCTATGAAAGGATTAGAAAGTCATTCTATAGCTATACTTAGTTACATTGACCCTATATCAGCAGTAGTTTTTTCAACTTTATTACTAAGTGAATCTATTACTGTTGTTCAGGTAATTGGAGGTATTATAGTACTCTCATCTACATTTTTAGTAGAAAGTATAGGTAAACTATCAGTCCAGAGTTTTCAAGAATAAATTAAGTTTTTGTATAGCAAATATCTATGGTTAGTTTTTGGTATCTTGGCAATAATATGTATATGATTCATATTTAGACTTATATATTATTGAGGTGGGTTTATGAGAATACCAAATCACGTAGGGATAATTCCAGATGGGAATAGAAGATGGGCTGTAGATAAAGGGCTATCTAAGGAAAATGGATATATTTCAGGAATAGACCCTGGATTAGAACTTTTTACTTTGTGTAAAAATGCTGGGATAAAAGAAGTAACTTATTATGGTTTTACGGTTGATAATACTAAAAGGCCTGCTGAACAAAGAAAAGCATTTACAGAGGCTTGTATTAATGCTGTACAGATTCTTTCGAATCAAGATGCAGAATTACTTGTAGTAGGAAATACAAAGTCGGATATGTTTCCGCAGGAACTATTGCCTTATACAGTAAGAAAAACATTTGGCAATGGAGGGATGAAAGTTAACTTCTTAGTGAATTATAGTTGGAAATGGGATTTAGACCATCTTAAAGGTGCTAAATCTAGAAGTAATAATATCAATAATCAAATACAATCTTATGATGTATCAAGAGTAGATCTCATAATAAGATGGGGTGGCAGGAGAAGGCTAAGCGGATTCCTTCCTGTACAGTCTATTTACTCAGACTTTTATGTTATTGATGAATATTGGCCAGATTTTAAGCCAGAGCATTTCTACAATGCACTTAGCTGGTATAGTGATCAAGACATAACTCTTGGTGGATAAAATGGAATCATTAGTATAATAATTTGATTTAGAATTAGTAAATTTAAGGATATAAATATACTTAAGTTTATACACATAATAAAGTTGAATAGAGATAAATTTGTGGATAGAAATAAAAAATAGTGTGGATAATCTCAAACATAGGTGAGATTATCTGCACTATTTTACTACCTAGAAGAATATAAAATTTTAAGCTGTCATATCTTAGATATTCCAATAGGTTTATTAGCTACGTAAAAAGCTTATTCAACTGTGAATCTCTTTAATGAATACGAACAATTATGTTATGATCCTGAGCTGTTATTGCTTGTGCCATTGTTTGTGTTATTATTAGAACTATTATTGTTGTTTGTTGCTCCGTTGTTGCTATTATTATTTTGTCTTTGAGGCATATTTGCTCTTACTTTTTCCATAATCTTATCAGCTTGTGCTTGTGTTATTGTACCATCTGAAACTAGTTTAGTAAGTGGATTAAAGTTTCCCCTATTTCCTTTGTTTTGCCCGTTTTGATTATTTGATGCTTGTTGACCATTTTGGTTGTTTTGATTTTGTTGATTATTATTTTGTGTATTGTTATTAGCATTACCTTGACTATTACCATTGTTATTATTCTTCTGTCCGTTAGGTCTTTGAGTAGATGTAGTTAATGCCTCCAGAACCTTAGTTCCTTGATCTTTAGTGATAGTTCCATCAGATACAAGTGAGTTTACACTATCCTCCATTTGTTTCTTTCGTTCTTCTGAATTTGCTCCAAAGTTCCTTCCGTTTTGTTGCCCTTGTTGTCCTTGTTGATTTTGAGTAGCTGCATTAGCCTGTGTATTTTTATTAGAGCTACTACATCCTGTAAGCAACAATCCTGTGATACTTATAGCTGAAATAAGCATCACAAGTTTTTTAGATAATACGTTTTTTATCATGTTTTCACTCCTTAAATTTCCGTTATTTTAATTTGAATATTTTTATATAGACTGCTTGTCTAAAAAAATTATATTTTATTATTGTGTCAATTTGATGTGATGAGTTTGAACAAATTGTTACTAAAGACTAATTTGACGGTATAAAAATGCGGTTTGGTTAGAAAAAATAAATTTGGAAAAATAAAAAATATATATTGACGAACCTGTACGTACAGCATATAATTAAAACATAGACAAACTTGTACGTATAGGTTGTAACCAATGAAAATGTTTTTCTTGTTTTGAAAAGGACTTATTGAATGGATTTTTTATTTAAAGTCTATGTAATCATTTACTAAATTAAATTTTAAACATAAACTTATTTATATTAAGATGTCGGGGGGATTATATTATGGCTAAGTTTTCTAATGATGCAAAGCTTTTATTAGAATATGTAGGTGGAAAAGAAAATATATCAGCTGTAACACATTGTGCTACTCGTATGAGATTTGTACTAGCTGAACCTAAAGAGGCAGATGTGAAGAAGATTGAAAGCTTAAAGAGTGTAAAGGGAACTTTTACTCAAGCAGGTCAATTTCAAGTTATTATAGGTAATGAAGTATCTATATTTTACAATGATTTTGTTGAAGTAGCGGGCATAGATGGAGTAAGTAAAGAGCAAGCAAAAGTGGCAGCTAAGGGAAATATGAACTTTATGCAAAGACTACTAGCAAACCTTGCTGAAATATTTACACCACTTATACCAGCATTAGTAGTAGGTGGTTTGATATTAGGCTTCCGTAATGTAATAGGAGATATAAAGCTGCTTGATGGAGGAACTAAGACCATAGTAGAAGTATCACAATTTTGGTCAGGCGTACACTCATTTTTATGGCTTATAGGTGAAGCGATATTCCACTTCTTGCCTGTAGGAATAACATGGTCTATATCAAAGAAAATGGGTACAACACAAATATTGGGTATCATATTAGGTATTACTTTAGTGTCTCCACAATTATTAAACGCTTATGCAGTTGCAGGAGCAAAAGAAATTCCAGTTTGGAACTTTGGTTTTGCACAGGTTCAAATGATTGGTTACCAAGCACAAGTAATTCCAGCAATACTTGCAGGATTTTTACTTGCAATATTAGAGAAAAATATTCGTAAAGTCATTCCTGAATATATATCAATGATAGTTGTTCCGTTTTTATCACTTGTACCAACTGTATTAATAGCACATACAGTTCTAGGTCCAATTGGCTGGAAGATTGGTTCAGGCATATCATACGTAGTGTATAACGCTTTAACTTCTTCTTTTGGATGGCTATTTGCTGCAGTATTTGGTTTTGCTTATGCTCCTTTAGTAATCACAGGTTTACATCATATGACAAATGCTATAGATTTACAGCTTATGGGCCAATTAGGTGGTACAAACTTATGGCCAATGATAGCTTTATCGAATATAGCACAAGGATCAGCAGTATTAGCTATGATTTTCATAAATAGACATGATGAAGAAGAAAAGCAAGTATCTATACCAGCATGTATATCATGTTACTTAGGGGTAACTGAGCCAGCAATGTTTGGTATTAATCTAAAGTATATATATCCATTTTTAGCAGCTATGACTGGATCTGCAATTGCAGCAGTTATATCTGTTGGATCAGGAGTCATGGCAAACTCTATTGGAGTAGGTGGGCTTCCTGGAATTCTATCAATAAAACCACAATTCATGCTTACATTCGCTTTATGTATGGTTGTAGCAATTGCAGTACCTTTTGTATTGACAATAGCTCTTTCAAAGAGAAAAGCAATAAAAGATAAAGCTAGTTTAAACGGATAATAGAATTTGAAATTAAAGTGAAGATAGAGGTAGGAGGAGACTCCTTCCTCTTTAACACTTATTTTAAAGGAGCAGATTATATGAAGGACTTTAGAAAAAGCGTAATTTATCAGATATACCCTAAGTCATTTAAAGATTCTAATGGAGATGGAATAGGTGATTTAAGAGGAGTTATAGAAAAAATTGATTACCTATGTGAATTAGGAGTAGATTATATTTGGCTTACTCCATTTTATGTTTCTCCGCAGAAGGATAATGGATACGATGTTGCTGATTATTGTAGTATAGATAAAAGATTTGGAACGATGCAGGATTTTGAAAAGTTGGTTGAAGAATGCTCTAAAAGAGGCATAGGTGTTATGTTAGATGTAGTTTTTAATCATACCTCTACTGAACACCAATGGTTCAAAAAGGCTTTAAAAGGAGAACAAAAATATAAGGATTATTATATTTTTAGGAGACCAAAGGACGATGAGGAGCCAACAAATTGGCAATCCAAATTTGGAGGATCAACTTGGAAAAAGGTAAATGACGAATATTATCTCCACTTATTTGATGAAACTCAAGCTGATCTAAATTGGGAAAATAATTCTGTTAGAGAAGAAATATATGATGTAGTAAGATTTTGGATGGATAAGGGTGTAAGTGGATTTAGGTTAGATGTTATAAATTTAATTTCTAAGCCAGATATATATGAAGATGATCTTCAAGGAGATGGGCGAAGATTCTATACAGACGGGCCACATATACATGAGTATTTAAAAGAATTAAATAGTAGGGCTTTTGCAACCAAAGAAGGTATTTTAACAGTAGGGGAGATGTCATCTACTGATATAGATAACTGTGTAAGGTATTCAAATCCTGAGGAAACAGAATTATCAATGGTTTTTAATTTCCATCACTTAAAGGTCGATTATAAAGATGGTGATAAGTGGACACTTATGGATTTTGATTTTTTTAAGTTAAAAGATATATTTAATAGTTGGCAGCTAGGTATGGAAAAAGGTAATGGATGGAGTGCACTCTTTTGGTGCAATCATGATCAACCTAGGATAGTGAGTCGCTTTGGAGATGAAAAGAAATATCATAAGCAATCTTCAAAGATGCTTGCTACGGCAGTTCATATGCTTAGAGGAACTCCTTATATATACCAAGGTGAAGAAATTGGGATGACAAATCCACATTTTAATAATATAGAACTATATAAAGATGTAGAATCTATAAACTACTATCATATACTTAAGAAAAGTGGACGACATGAGAATGAAATATTAGAAATACTAAAAGCTAAATCTAGAGATAACTCAAGAACACCAATGCAATGGGATAGTAGTGAAAATAGTGGATTTACATCGGGAAACCCTTGGATATCCTTAAGTGATAATTATGATACGATAAATGTTGAAGATGCAATAAAAGATAAAAATTCTGTATTTTATCATTATAAGAAGTTGATTGAGCTAAGAAAAAAATATGAAGTTATATCACTTGGAAGCTATATACCTATGTTAGAACAACATGAATTGGTTTTTGCATATATGAGAGAATATGATGGACAAAAGCTTATTGTTATAAATAACTTTTATGAAGATGAATGTGTAGTGGACATGCCGAATATTTGCAATATAAAAGATTACCAAGTAGATATATTACTTTCAAATTATGATGATTCACAGGATTTAGATGAGCAAATAAAATTAAGACCATATGAATCTATAGTTTATCATTTGAAAAATAGGAATTGATTAAATAAATTTCGACATAGGGACCTCTTAGCAGTGTATACTTGTTGAAACTTGTATGTATAAGTGCTAAAATATTTACGGTGATATATATGGATAGTAAATACTTAGCTATATATAATGATATAGTTAATAAAATAGAAATTGGCAAGATGGAGCCAAACTCAAAGCTTCCATCTGAGAGTGAACTTATGGAGGCTTATAGTGTATCAAGAGATACCATAAGAAAAGCTTTAGCACTTTTAGAGACAAATGGATGCATACAAAAGATAAAAGGAAAAGGATCTTTCGTTCTTGATGTAAATAAGTTTGACTTTCCTATGTCTGGATTAACTAGTTTTAAAGAGCTTGCAGGAAAGATGGGAAGTGGCTCTAATACTGTATTAAGGGAATTAGAACTTGTAAGTGGAGATAATTTTATAATGAAGCAGCTGGAATTATCAGAGGCTGATGAAGCTTGGAAGGTAGTAAGAGTTAGAGAAATTGGCGGTAAGAAGATAATTCTAGATAAAGATTACTTCAACCAAAAGTATGTTCCAGAATTAACGAAAGAAATTTGTGAAAACTCTATATATGAGTATTTAGAAGGAATTCTAGGCCTCAAAATCAGCTATGCTAAGAAGGAGTTTACAGTTCAGCAAGCAACAGAAGAAGATAAAAAAGTATTAGATTTTGAAAACTTCAATATGGTAGTTGTTGTTAAAAACTATGTTTATTTAGAAGATACTAGTTTATTTCAATATACAGAGTCTAGACATAGGCCAGATAGGTTTAGATTTGTAGATTTTGCTAGAAGAAGATAAATGTGAGTAGTAAAAAAAGAGGTTCTGATTGCTCAGAACCTCTATATTTAAGTTATGAAATATTATTTGAATATTGTATTTACATAAGTTTTAATAAACTAAGGTAATTATCTTATTGCAACGCCTGCGCTAGCATTTCCTGTTATTACTGTAGCAAGTGCTGTAGAAGTTGCGTAGAATACCATTAATAATCGAGTTTGAGCTGTTACTGTCTCAGATAAAGTAACTATTCCGCTTGCATTTGTTCCTATAGTAACTATTCCAGTAGTAAGATCTGGCTTTAATTGTACAATTGCGCCTGGAACAGCAGTAAAAGTATTTGAACCTATAGGAGCACTAAATAGCTGAGCTGTAACGGTTGCTGGAGCTGTAAGAGTTAATGCAGCTGTAGTACTAAAATTTGCAGCCAAAGAAGTAATTAGTCCATCACGAGGAACTGTAAAAGCTTCGCTTAGAGTGGTGCCAAGCAATGGTAAGGTGTTACCAACAATTGCAACTCCAGGAGTTGAAGTTCCAAAGCCTATAAGTGAAGTTGTAGTAATAGCTCCAAGTAAAACAGTTGAAAGTACAGCAGGTATTAGACCTGATGAAAATGGAATCATACTTCCCCCAGTAGGTCTAGTATTTGTTTTGCGAACACGGGTAAGTGTAGGACAAGGACAACAGTGATGTTGATGATGATGATCATCTGGACAACCATGATCAGTTGGACAAAAATCAGATCTATTATAATCTTTATACATTGACATATCAAAAATCCCTTCCTTAAAAATATAATGATATAAATATATGAATGGAGTTTTATATATTTATATGTTTATATAGATTATGCTATATTATAGTATATAAATAGGAAGGCGAATTGGTGTATTAATTTGTCAGATAATCGTGAAAATAGTCGTTTTATTCATTCTTTAGGTATTTATCAAACCATTGCGTTATTTCTGTAAGCCTTCTAACTCTATGTCTAGGTTTGCCGCTTCTACTCAATTCATGATTTTCTCCCTTAAACATACAAAGCCTTGTTTCTACTCCATGGTATTTTAATGCAGTAAACATTTGAAGAGCTTCAGGAATCCAGCATCTATAATCTTCGTTTGAATGTAGGAATAGTGTTGGTGTTTTTACCTTATCTGCATATTTTAGTGGGGAGTGAAACCATACTTTTTCATAATCGCTCCAAGGTGTTGCTGCAGTTTGATCTGTTCCAAAGAAATAACCTATATCTGTAGTTCCAAAAAAAGAAGTCCAGTTTGAGATGCTTCTTTGAGAAGCAGCAGCCTTAAATCTATCTGTGTGGCCAATTATCCAGTTAGTCATAAATCCGCCATAAGAACCTCCAGTTACACCAACCCTTGACGAATCTATAAAAGGATATCTTTTTAATACCTCATCAGTAAATTTCATAATATCTTCATAATCTATAGTTCCATACTTTCCTCTAATATCAGCAAACTCATCGCCTTTTCCATCGCTTCCTCTAGGGTTACAGAAAAATACTGTATATCCTTCGCTAGCTAAGTATTGCATCTCGTGGAAGAATACTGTGCCGTATACTGTTTTAGGGCCGCCATGTATATCTAATATTGCAGGATATTTTTTGGTTTCATCAAAATCTACAGGCTTAATAACCCAGCCATCTATTATTATGCCTGGCTCTGTTTCAATACTTACCTTCTCTGGAGAAGAAATAGACTTTTCTGATTTAACCCAATCATTAAAAGTAGTCAATTTTTCAGCAGTATTATTAGCTACAGTATAAATTTCTTGAAGAGAATCAGTAGTCATTCCTATGAATAATACATCATCGTTATTTATACTTATGCCGTCAACAGTTCCATTTCCGTTAGTTAGAGTTTTTATATTTCCGTTAACATCTATCTTATTTAATAAAGAGTTATCATTTTCTGTTGTTATAAAATATAAGGATTCTCCTTCGATTTGCATTGTTACTGAACCAGCATATCTACAGTCTGAGCCTACAGAGTTATCTAAAGCTTTATCAAAATCAGGTGTAATACATTTTTGCACAAAATTATCTAATTCAATAGTATAGAACTTTGAATTTTCATTTATACCGTATTTAGACATATCTGTTGCTGCCACTATAAGTTTATTAGTAGATATAAAGTTTGCAAACCTATTGCTCATAGGCAATGTTTGAGGAACTACAGTGAACTTTTTTTCTTTTAAATCATATATCGAGATTATGTTTGTAAGTGGCATTTTATCTTTAAAATTATAGCTTAGTATTACAAGCTTATTTTTGATTGCATCTAAGTCAAAGAAATCAACATTTGTAGCTTCGTCTGTAATAGCTTCAACTTTTTGTGTTGCAGCATCAAATAAATATAGTCTTGTTCTTTGATTTCTAGTGAATCCACCTCCATTTAGCCAAAATGGTATTTCTTCAAGTATTTCATAATCTTCTTCTTCTTTTCTTCTGTTTAATTCTTTTTGTTTTTCATCAGAATTTAAATAAGCTAAATCAGTTTCATTAGGGCTATAATCTGAAGTAAATACGTAAAGGTTCTCATTAATTTGTTTTATAGAGTTTACAGATTTAGGGATAGTAAATAGTTTAACTGCTTCTCCACCATGGATATTAATCTTATAATATTGAGTGAACTCTTCTCCACTCTTAAGCTTTTCTTTATCCTTAGAATCTCTTTGGCCAGGGAAAATTATATTTTCAGAATCAAGCCATAAAAAGCTCTTTTCAGAATCAAAAGCTGTAAGTCTATATTTAGAATTGTTTTTTAAGTCAAGAACCCATAAATTTGACAGATATTTGTTATCCTCAAGATCTGCTTGGTGTACTACAAAGCAAGCATGGTTACCATCAGGTGAATGCTTTAATGAAGATAAAAAAGTATACTTAGTGAAATCATCAATTTTTATTTTTTCCATATATTAATCCTCCATTCAATTTATACCAGTAATACTTGCGAAAAAAGGGGAGAGTTACAGTAACCCTGCCCTTAATAAAATACTTTATTTAACTTCTACAATCCATCCTTCAGGTGCTTCTTTGTCACCAAATTGAATTCCCGAAAGGGTGTCGTAAAGTTCTTTAGTAATTGGTCCTACTTCTGTTTCACTATGGAATACATGAAGTTTATCTTTATAGAAGATTCCACCTATTGGTGTTATTACAGCTGCAGTTCCGCAAGCTCCTGCTTCTTTGAATTCATCTATATTATCTATAAAGACATCTCTTTCTTCAGCTTCTAAGCCTAAATATTCTTTAGCTAAATGAAGCAAGGAATACTTAGTTATGCTAGGAAGTATGGATGGTGAATCAGGTGTTATAAATTTATTATCCTTTGTTATACCAAAGAAATTAGCAGCTCCAACTTCTTCAATCTTAGTATGTGTTGCTGGATCTAGATAAATACAATCTGCATAACCACCCTTGGCTGCTAGTTCATGAGGATGTAGACTTGCAGCATAGTTTCCACCAACCTTAGCTGCACCAGTACCGTAAGGTGCTGCTCTATCATAATCTGAAATTATAAAGTTTACAGGAGTTATTCCACCTTTGAAATAAGCACCTACAGGTATGCAAAATACGCAGAATATATATTCAGGTGCAGGTTTTACCCCAATGTTATTGCCAACACCTATTACGAAAGGTCTTAGATATAATGTTGCACCAGTGCCATAGGGTGGAACAAAATGTTCATTTGCTTTAACAACTTGAATGCAAGCATCTATAAACTTTTCTTCAGATATTTCTGGCATTAATAATCTGCTACAGCTTGCAGCCATTCTTTTTGCATTTTGATCAGGTCTGAAAAGTTGGATTTTTCCTTCTTTAGTTCTATATGCTTTTAATCCCTCAAAGCATTGTTGACCATAATGTAAAGCTGTTGAAGCTTCGCTTATTGAAAGCATGTTATCCTCAACAAGTGCTCCATCATCCCATTTTCCGTCTTTCCATTTAGAAACATAACGGAAATCTGTTTTGATATAATTAAACCCCAATGTACTCCAATCAATATTTACTTCTTTAGACATTAAAAAGCCCCCTGTTCTATAAATTATACTTTTAAGTTCCTGTGATATAGATGAACTACTTAACACTTAAATTCATATTTTCAAATTATCTTACTAGAAACCGTAGGAGTTTTGAAAATATTTTTAGCATTGAAGCAATTCATCTTTAATTTTATCACTTTTAGTTACAATGTAAAATAAACTTTTTCCTTTCGAAGTAATTAAGATAGTTTTTGTCTAAATATGTAGTATAGTTACCAAAGCATACATTTTTTTAACTTAAAATAGGGATATTTCAACTAAACTGCGTGTTTTTTAACTGATTTGTAGTAAAAGTAGTTAAATTGTTTATTAATTATCAAAAAATATATTGATTTCAAGTAAATCCTCTAATATACTTAATTTAATAAAATAAAACTTATCGGAATAGTTGGTAATTTAAATTAATAAATTACAGAAGGTCTACGATTCATGGTTTTCGGTACTTATTGGCGAGCTTACTCAGCTAATCTGAGCGTAAATGTTAATTTCATAACAAAAATAATTTTGGGGAGGTCTAGCTATGAATATTAACAATAATGCTAATATAGTCTGGCACAATACCAGTATTAGCAGAGAAGACAGGGAACAGCTATTAAATCAAAAAGGCATTCTACTATGGTTTACTGGATTTTCAGGTTCTGGTAAATCCACAGTTGCAAACGCATTAAGTGTAAAGTTGCACAATGATTCTTATCTAACCTATTTATTAGATGGGGACAATCTAAGACATGGATTGAACTCAGGACTTGGGTTTTCTAAAGAGGATAGAATTGAAAATATAAGAAGAGTAAAGGAAGTATCTAAACTCTTTGTTGATGCAGGTGTTATAACATTAGCTACCTTCGTTTCTCCTTTTCGAGAAGATAGAGATGGTATAAGAGAGTTACTAGGAAAGAGGTTCATAGAAGTTTTTGTAGATTGTGATTTAGAAGTTTGTGAGGACAGAGATCCTAAAGGGTTATATAAAAAGGCAAGAACTGGACTTATAAAAGATTTTACAGGAATTGATTCACCTTATGAGAAGCCTAATAATCCTGAAATCACTATATATACACATAAGTCTTCTATAGATCAGTGTGTAGAGCAAATAATTGCTTATCTAAAAGAAAGAAAATATTTAATAACGAGCTAAAGTACTTGGGGGGCTAAAAAATGAATATTAAAAAAATCCTTGCTTCTGTAATGACATCTGTAATGGTATTGGGGCTTTTCGGATGCTCATCAAAAAGCGAAGACACGTCTAAAGTCAGAATTGGCTTTTTCTCTAATATTACTCATGCTCAAGCTTTAGTAGGAATGAATAATGGTGAATTTCAGAAGGCTATAGGAGATAAGTATAGCATAAGCTGGAAGTTGTTTAATGCTGGTCCAGATGAACTTCAGTCTCTTCTTGCAGGTAGCATAGATATAGGGTACATAGGCCCTGGACCTGCTCTAAATGGTTATATAAATTCTAAAGGAGCCATTCAAATTATTGCTGGAGCTTCTAGCGCAGGAGCAGTTCTAGTTGCTGCGAAAGATTCCTCTATAAAGAATGTAAAAGATTTATCAGGGAAAAAAGTTGCTATTCCTCAATTTGGTAACACTCAGGATTTATCCTTAAGAGCACTTTTAAAGGAAAATGGATTGAAAGAAAAGACATCTGGGGGAACAGTGGATATAGTACAGGCAGAAAATTCATTAATTAAAACTCTTATATCACAGCATAAGATAGATGCAGCTTTAGTTCCAGAACCATGGGGATCCAGATTGGAAAAAGAGGCTGGTGCTAAAGTGGTTGTTGATTATAAAGATGTTTGGAGAGGTGGAAACTACTCTGTAGCTGTGGTGGTTGTAAGAAAAGATTTCATGGAAAAACATCCAGATGTGGTTGAAAACTTTTTAAAGGCGCATGTTAAGATGTCTGATTATATTAGCTCAAATCCAGAGAAGGCTAAAACTGAGATAAATAAGGAGTTAGATAAGCTTACGAAAAAACCTCTTAAAAAGGATGTGCTTGATAAAGCTTTTACAAGGTTAGTGATTACTAATTATCCTATACAGGATTCTATAACCGAAATGGCGGCTATATCAAAAGGAATTGGATTTATAAGAGAAGAACCAGACTTAACTAATCTATATAATTTAGATACGTTAAATAAAGTTGTTAAGGAAAAGCAATAAGCGAAATAAATAAGAAGGGGGAAAAATGGTTGAGTCTTGTAATTGAAGGAGTAAATAAGAAGTTTAAAACTAAGCATAAAGAAACTTATACCTTAGATGATATTAATCTCACTTGTAATAAAGGTGAATTTGTGTGTATATTGGGGCCATCAGGTTGCGGAAAATCTACCTTACTAAATATCATTGCAGGCCTTGAAAGTCCAACTGAAGGAAAGATAAGTTTAAATGGTAATGAGATAAAAGGGGTGGGAGTTGACAGAGCTGTAATGTTTCAAGAATCAGCACTGTTTCCTTGGTTAAAGGTAATAGATAATGTTGAATTTGGAATGAAGATTGCTGGTGTTCCAAAAAAAGAGAGACGAGAGAGAGCTCTACATTATCTTAAAATGGTTCATCTAACTAAGTTTCAAAATTCATATGTTCATGAACTTTCAGGAGGTATGAGGCAGAGAGTAGCTCTTGTAAGAGCATTGACTTTAGATTCAGAAGTGTTACTTATGGATGAACCTTTTGCGGCTTTAGATAGTCAGACTAAGAACATACTTCAGACGGAACTTCAAAAGGTTTGGCTTGAGACCCAAAAAACAATAATATTCATAACTCACAGTGTTGAAGAAGCGGTGCTTTTAGGTAATAGGGTGATTGTTATGTCTGCAAATCCGGGGAAAGTTAAAAGAGAGTTTAAGATAGATCTCGCAAGACCAAGAAAAGTTGAAGATGTAAACTTAACTTATATAGCAGCACAGGTTATGGAGGAACTTAGAGAGGAGGTTGAGAGAATTGCAAGAGCTGAATACGACAATGATTGGAGTATTGAAAAAGGTAGCATTTTATATTCTTCTACTAGCGATATGGGAACTGGTATATAAGCTTGGAGTTGATGTTTTTGCTATATGGAAGCCATATACTTTTCCTTCACCTTTTGAGGTGTTTAAAAGTTTATTTAATTTAGTTAAGGATAATACCTTATTTACAGCAATATTAGCAAGTATGGGGAGACTTTTATTAGGTTATTTATTATCAGTAGTTATTGGTCTATCATTAGGGTTATTTATAGTTCGATTTAGGTATATAGGAGATAATATCAAAGCTTTAATTCTCGGATTACAGACTTTACCCAGTATATGCTGGGTGCCTTTTGCAATACTTTGGTACGGCATAAGTGAACAATCCATCATATTCGTTATAGCAATGGGATCAATATTCTCAATATCTATAGCAACTGAAGGAGCTATAAATAATGTATATCCTCTGTATATAAAAGCAGCAAAGACTATGGGTGCTAAAGGTCTTAAGTTATACATTAACGTAATTATACCTGCAGCACTTCCTGGAATTGTTGCTGGTATGAAACAAGGCTGGTCCTTTGCGTGGAGAGCTTTAATGGCAGGAGAAATGATCTCTTCTTCAAAAGGGCTAGGTTATGTGTTAATGGTAGGAAGAGATGTGGGAGATATAAGTCAAGTAGTAGCTGTTATGGTAGTAATAATTGGGTTAGGGCTTCTGCTAGATAAAATAGTATTTGGTAAGATTGAGGCAAACATAAGACAAAAGTGGGGACTTAAAACTGAAATATAGGCAATAAGGGAGGCTAAAAGTTGGAATTTAGAAAGGAAATACTTGAGACAGATGTGTTAGTAATCGGTGGGGGAACTGCAGGATGCTTCAGTGCTCTAACCATTACTGAAAAGTCTGATTTAAAAGTTATAATTACCGATAAAGCTAATATAAAGAGAAGCGGATGCCTTGCAGCAGGGGTTAATGCACTTAATGCATATATAGGAAAAGGTGAGACTGCTGAATCCTTTGTTGAGTATGTAAAACGAGATTCAGAAAATGTCATAAGAGAAGACCTGGTTTATAGTATTGCTAAAAGATTGAATGGTGTAACTAAGAAGATTGAAGATATGGGCCTTCCTATATTAAAGGATGAAGCGGGTAACTATATTCAAAGAGGTAAGAGAAGTGTAAAAATAAATGGTGAAAATATCAAGCCTCTTTTAGCTGATGAAGTTAATAAGATAACTAATATAACTGTTTTAAATAGAGTGAATATAGTTGACTATCTTATTAGAGATAATGAAGTAGTTGGTGCTATTGGATTCTCCTTAGATGAAAATGTTATATATAGTATTTATTCAAAGTTTGTAATATGTGCCACAGGAGGTGCAGCAGGAATATATAAACCTAATAATCCCGGTTTCTCAAGCCATAAGATGTGGTACAGTCCTTTTAATACTGGCTCAGGTTATGCAATGGGGATAAAAGCTGGGGCAGAAATGACATCTTTTGAAATGAGATTTATAGCTTTAAGATGTAAAAATACTATAGCTCCTACTGGAACAATCGCACAAGGAGTAAAAGCAGAGCAAATAAATTCTCTTGGAGAAAATTACGTATCAAAGTATGGAAGACCTAATACCCATATAAGACTATATGCAACAGTTATGGAAAACAAGATCGGAAATGGACCGTGCTATTTAAAGACTGAGGGTATCTCAGAAGAATTAGATAAAGATTTATTTAAGGCTTATCTAAATATGGCTCCAGCTCAAACCTTAAGATGGCTTGAGAGATCCACAGGCCCATCTAAAGAAAATGTAGAAATTGAAGGGACTGAACCTTATATAGTTGGTGGACATACTGCAGGTGGTTATTGGATAGATAAAGATAGAAAGACAACCGTAAAAGGTTTATATGCTATAGGTGATGTAGCTGGAGGAAGTCCTAAGAAGTATGTTACAGGATGTTTTGCTGAAGCAGAGATAGCAGCTGAGTCTATAATTAAAAATATTGAGGGCAAAACAACCTATAAATTAGATAGTGAAGATATAGAAGAAAAAATAAGTGTTATAAAGAGTTTCTTTGAAAATGAATATTCTGGGCACTCAATAAAAGAAGTTGAAGAAATGATGCAAACTGTGATGGATGAGTATGCTGGAGGTATATCAAAATCCTATATCTATAATGAAAATGAACTAAATATTGCAGGAGAGAAGATAAAAGAATTGATGAGCTTAGCATACACTCTAAAGGCTGAAGATTTACATCAGTTAATGTTTATCTTTGAAATAATAGATAGGTTATATGTTTCTAGAGTTTTAATTGAGCATCTAAGAGCAAGAAAAGAGACTAGATGGAGATGTTATCAGGAAAATGAGGATTATCCAAACAGAGATGATAAGCATTGGATGAAGTATGTAAATTCCATCTATAAAAACGGCACAGTAAATATTATATTTAGAGATTTAATTGGAAGGGATGAATCATATGAGCATAAGAATTGATAAAGACAAATGCATAAGATGTGGAAAATGTATAAAGGTTTGTCCTGGAAGTTTAATCTATAAAGATGAAGATAAAAAAGCTTATATAAAATATGAAGATGCCTGTTGGGGATGTACAGCTTGTTTAAAGGAATGCGGCAGTTCTGCGATCACATATTTCTTAGGAAATGATATTGGTGGAGCAGGTGGAGTGATGAAGGTAAAAAGAGATGGGCAGTACTGGCAATGGGAGATTACAGATATTGAAGACAACAATCATGTTGTAAGGATAAATACAAAAGAGTCCAATAAATATTGATACGAAGCTAATAAGTTTAACAAGTAGACTAGGGGGTTATTACATTGAATCATTTAGATAAGTTAGAAAATAAAAGTATTCATATATTAAGAGAGGCATATAGTGAGTTTAAAAACTTAGGAATGCTGTGGTCCATAGGTAAAGACAGTACTGTACTTCTTTGGCTTGCAAGAAAGGCTTTCTTTGGACATGTGCCAATTCCTCTTGTACATGTAGATACACATTATAAAATACCTGAAATGATACAGTATAGAGATAGATTAGCATTAAAGTGGAAACTTGATATGATATACGGAGAAAATAAAGAAGCTCTTGATAAAAAAGAGACATTTCCAGATGGTAATGTGACTAGATTAGAGTGTTGTAAAAGGCTAAAGACTGAAGCTTTAACTAACACTCTTAATGGAAGCTGGCCAAGATATAGAATGAATCATGATATCGGTAAATATGAAATTGATAAGAATACAGAACCTTTTACCGGAATAATTGTTGGGGTAAGAGCGGATGAAGAAGGAAGTAGATCAAAAGAAAGATATTTCTCGCCAAGAGATAAAAACAATGATTGGGATGTTGCAGAGCAGCCACCAGAATTCTGGAATCAGTATAAGACTGATTTTGCTCCAGGTACTCATGTAAGAATACATCCATTATTAGACTGGACCGAACTTGATATATGGGAATATATAAAAAGAGAAAATATTGAAATGGTATCACTGTATTTTGATCAAGGGGAAGGCAAGAGATATAGATCACTAGGATGCTATCCATGTACTACTCCTGTAGAATCTACAGCAAAAAATGTTGATGAAATCATAGAAGAGCTTAAGACTGGAAAGTTTGCAAATATAGCAGAAAGATCAGGAAGAGCTCAGGATAAAGAAGATGGCGGCGGATTAGAAGAATTAAGAAAGAACGGCTATATGTAGGAATGGGGGCTATTAAATGAGTTTTGTCAGAGAAGATATGAATATAGTAATTGTTGGACACGTTGATCATGGAAAGAGTACTATTATAGGAAGACTTTTAGCAGATACAAATTCACTGCCAGAAGGAAAGCTTGAACAGGTCAAGGAAAGATGCAGAAGAAATTCAAAGCCTTTTGAATATGCTTTTTTACTTGATGCATTAAAAGATGAACAAGAGCAAGGTATAACGATTGATGCAGCAAGATGTTTTTTTAAGACTGATAAGAGAGACTATATAATTATAGATGCACCAGGACATATAGAGTTTTTGAAGAACATGGTAACAGGTGCATCAAGAGCAGAAGTTGCTTTACTAGTAATAGATGCTAATGAAGGGATTCAAGAGAATTCGAGAAGACATGGATACTTGTTGTCTATGTTAGGCATAAAGAATGTAGTTGTATTAATTAATAAAATGGATCTAGTAGATTATAGTGAAGAAGTTTTCAATAATATAGTTAAGGAATATACGGAATTCTTAAACAAGATAGATGTAGAACCAAGATATTATATTCCTGTAAGTGGCTTCTTTGGAGAAAATATAGTGTCTGCATCTGAAAAGACCCCGTGGTATAACGGACAATCAGTATTAGATATTCTAGATGGTTTTGAAAAGGAGAAGCTTCCAGATGACAAACCTTTTAGAATGCCAGTTCAAGCTGTTTACAAGTTTACAGGTGATGGAGATAATAGGAGAATTGTAGCTGGAACTATTGAAACAGGACGCATTAAGGTTGGAGATGAAGTTGTATTCTATCCTTCTGGTAAAAAGAATAAAGTTAATTCCATCGAACTTTTTAATGCAGAGGCACCAGCAAGTGCAGGATCTGGCTCAGCTATAGGATTTACTTTCACTGAGCAGATTTATGTAAAAAGAGGAGAAATGGTTACTTTAGCAAGTGAACCTAAACCTAATGTTGGTAACAGGATAAAGGTTAATCTATTTTGGCTTGGTAGACAGTCAATGGTAAAAGGTAAAGACTATCTTTTAAAGGTAGGTACAGCGAAAGTTCCGGTAAGAATTGAAGAAATAACTAAAGTCATTGATGCATCAAATCTAGAAAATGAAGTAAAGGATTCTATAGATAGACACGATGTAGCTGAATGTATACTTAGAGCACAAAAACCAATAGCATATGATTTGTCTCATGAAATAGCTCAAACAAGCAGGTTCGTAATAGTAGATAACTATGAGATAGCTGGAGGAGGAATAATACTAAAGGATCTTGAAGATGATAGTGCATGGTTAAGAGATAAGGTTATAGTTAGAAATACTAAGTGGGAAAATAGTAGTATTTCAAAGGAAGAAAGAGCAGAAAAGTATGGACAAAAACAAGCTTTAATATGTATAACAGGACAAAAGGATGTAGGCAAGAAAGCCATAGCAAAAGAACTTGAAAGAAAACTGTTTAATGACGGCAGAATTGTTTATTTCCTTGGTATAAGTAATGTGTTATATGGAGTAGATGCAGATATTAAACACACAGAAAATGATAACAACGAAGAACACTTAAGAAGATTATCTGAGGTGTCAAATATTTTAGTTGATTCAGGGGCTATTCCTATTGTGACAGCAGTAGAACTTGGCAGAGATGATATTGAGATAATTGAAACAGCTGTTGATTCTGATAAAATAATAAAGGTTTGGGTAGGAGAAGAGGTAACTACAGATATTGAATACAATCTTCATATAAAAGATTATGATACAGTGGATGTAGCGGTTATAAAGATAAAAACACTTCTACAAGATAGAGGCATAATATTTAAACCTTTTTAAGCAACATATCTAAAAATGCAAAGGATATTCATCTTTTGCATTTTTATTTTATTGTACTAATAAATACCACATGTTAGACATGGGTTTCTAAAAAGCTTATAGCTATGGCGAGAATAAATAATAATGACTTTATAGGAATTATTTTGAGAAAACATCACTTTCATTTATAATATAAATAAATGATTTCATAAGATTAATGATGACATAATATTGGGTGAGATAACAGTATTTATATATTGGGGGCTGTTTAAAATGATAAAAAAGATGATTTCCACAATGGTTAGGCTTTTTTTTGGGCTTTTTCTATATGCCTTAGGACTAGTCTTGGCTATAAACTCTAATATTGGACTATCCCCATGGGATGTTTTTGGTCAAGGAATATCAAAAACCTTAAATATTACTATGGGACACGCAACCATATCGGTGGGTTTTGTTATCGTACTGATAAACTTTATCTTAGGAGAAAAAATAGGTTGGGGAACTATATTTAATATGATATTCATAGGAGAGTTCATGGATTTGTTAATGCTTAATAGAATAATACCAATTAGTACTAATTTAGTTGTTTCAGTTATGATGATGTTTTGTGGTGTTATGGTTATAGCACTAGCTACTTTTCTTTATATAGGGGCAGGATTAGGTGCTGGACCAAGAGACGGCCTCATGGTTGCGTTGACTAGAAAGACAAGAAAATCAGTTAGAGTAGTAAGAAGTGTTATAGAAATAAGTGCACTAGTGGTTGGATATTTACTAGGAGGCTTTGTAGGAATTGGTACACTGATAATGGCATTTTCGGTTGGTCATGCAGTTCAGTTTATTTTTAAGTTATTTAAATTTGATGTATCTAAAGTAGAGCATAGATATATTGTAGACGATATTATTTTGGTAAAAAATAACCTTTAATAAAAAATAAGTAAAAAATTAAGGTAATACAAATATGCAAAAACATGAAAATTTATGCATAATACTGATGATTTAAGCTTTTTTAGGATGATTATATATATCATCCTTTTTTATTTAGATTTTAATATAGTAAAATATACAATAAATCAGGGTTATACAAGAAAAAGTACACTTTGTAAATAATTAGTATTTAGAGTAGTAAATAAAAGAATTTTTGAGAATCAGTGATTAAAAGTTAATAAATAAGATATAAATTATATTAATTGGCATATATGAATAGAAAACGACAAAAATATATAAGATTTTCATTTGTATAATTATAATATAGTATTTATAATTTATGAGGTGCTTTAATCAATTATACTGATAAAGTATTTAAATAACATGTTATATTTGAAAAATTTATTGAGTGTAAAATATATAAATGGGGGTATGGACTTGAACATATTCAGACGTAAAACAATTAATGATTTTAATGAAGCAACAGAGCATAGTGGTCTTAAAAGAAAACTTACAGCTTTTGATTTGGCTGCTTTAGGTATTGGTTCAGTAGTTGGAACTGGTATATTTGTAGCTACAGGACAAGGTGCTAAGATTGCTGGACCAGCTGTCACAATATCTTATATAGTTGCAGCTATAGTTAGTGCTTTATGTGCACTTACTTATTCGGAATTGGCATCAATGTTTCCTGTTTCAGGTAGTACATATTCATACTCCTATGTTGCTTTCGGTGAGATAATAGCTTGGATAATAGGATGGGATTTGATATTAGAATACTTAGTTTCTGCATCAGCAGTTGCTTCAGGGTGGTCGGGAACCTTAATTGGGATACTAAAGGATTCAGGTATCGTTATTCCCACTGCATTAACAAAGGCTCCAATAAGTGGTGGTATAGTTGATTTACCTGCAGTGATCATAACTCTTGTAATTACTTGGGTTTTATATATAGGAGTTTCTGAAAGTGCTAAGATAAACAATATAATAGTAGGAATTAAAATATTCGTAATACTTGTGTTTGTAGTATTAGGTATAACTCATATAAATGTGGCAAACTATCACCCTTTTGCACCTTTTGGAACAAAAGGAATAATGACAGGGGCATCAATAATATTCTTTGCATTTATAGGATTTGATGCTGTTTCAACTGCAGCTGAGGAAACTAAAAATCCAAAGAAGGATGTACCTATGGGACTTGCTATATGTTTAATAGCGGTAATTGTTCTATATATTGCAGTATCCTTGATACTAACAGGGATAGTACCATTCAAGAGTATAGATATTAATAACGCTTTACCAGGTGCATTATCTACTATAGGGATAACTTGGGGATCTGCTTTAGTTGGTGTTGGAGCTGTAATAGGAATGATTTCAACTTTACTTGTAACTCTATATGGACAAGTAAGAATATTCATGGTTATGTCTAGAGATGGATTACTTCCAAAAAGATTCGCAAAGGTAAATAAGAAGTTTGGAACACCAGGCCTTTGTACTGTAATAACAGGTATAATAACTGCTATTATGGCAGGGTTCTTACCGCTAGATATTATAATGGAACTTTGTAACATAGGAACTTTATTTGCATTCGTTCTAGTTTCTATAGGGGTTGTAGTTTTAAGAAAGTCTATGCCGGATATAGAAAGAAAGTTTAAATGTCCAGGAGTGCCATTTACTCCGATATTAACAGTTATATTCTGTGGATATCTTATGTCTTTCTTACCTATCCAAACATGGATAAGATTTGTAGTTTGGCTTTTGTTAGGATTAATCATATACTTCATTTATGGATATAAGAACAGTAGTTTAAATAAATAGTTATTCAAAATACACTATATCAATACTTAAAACAACAAATTAGTATTGGATAGTGTATTTTTATCCAATAAAATTCAGATTGAGACAAGTAAAATTCAGTATATAAAAACAATTAAATGATATATTTTCCATTGTAAAAATTGCTAAATGTCTTGAAATAAAGTAAAATTAATAAGGACATATTAAACTCTTAGAACAAAAAAGAAAGTAGCATATAGGGGGAGAAAAATGAAAAAATTAATTGCATTCTTATTTACATTTTTATTAGTTTCTTTTGGATTAGGACACAATGCTTTTGCAGCAACAAATGATGATAATTCAGACATTCTTGCAAAGATTCAGCAAACTAATCAACAAATTCAAGTTTTAATTGATAATGCTCAAATAAAGGGTTCAGAAATAAATCAAGAACTCGATAAAAAAGTAGTAGAGTTAGAGAACCAAAAGGCTAATTATGAAGGACAACAGGATAAGATAGCTGAAATTGATAAAGAAATTGTTAAATTAAGAGAAGAAGCTAACAAAGAGATAGACAAGCTTTGTTTAGATTTATATAATGAAACTGAGGACTTAGCTAATGCAATGGTATCAGAGGCTAGAGCTGCAGGAATTGATGTTGAGAAGGAATACTTTGACTATAATATTGGCGGGAAAATTATTGCTATAGATCCTGTTCAGGTAGTTGATTAAATATTAATAATAAGTTAGGCTATTTAGTCACTATCTAGTATTTATATGGAACTAATTTTGGGAGGAATTATGTCTGGAATATTTTTTAATTATAAAGGTGATTATATAGAAAAAGTTTTAAGTAATAAAAGTGAACTGGCTCTATTAGCAAATGGTGGACAAACAGAAATAATGCTTCAACGAATTGAAAAAAATACTACCTTTTATATATATCCAGGTGATAATTCTGAACTTATGGAATTCTTTTATTTATTAGAAGGTGAAGTAGCACTACAGCTAGAAGATAAAATAGTTAAGCTTACAGGAGGCGATTATTTTATCTCTAAAGATTTAAAAGATAAGGCCTTTTTTAGAACTGAAACTGATGTATCTATGCTTTATGTTAGTAATGAGCAAGTTTTTCATCTTATGAGTGTTAAGATGAAAAAGTTGTCACAGATGAGAGAAGCTGTTGAAAAGAAAGATATGTATACACATGAGCATGGCGAAAGAGTAAAAGAATATGCTATCAAAATAGGTGAAAAACTACAATTATCCAATACAAGAATGACTTGTCTAAATTTTGCAGCTGGTTTCCATGACTTAGGAAAAATAAATGTTCCAGATGAAATTCTTAAAAAACCAGGTAGACTTACAGCAGAAGAGTTCGAATATATAAAAAAGCATCCTAAGGATGGTGAAGACATAGTGAAGGGCACGTTCATACAAGAAGCTGCGCTTGCAATCGGCCAGCATCATGAGAGATTAGATGGAAGTGGTTATCCTTTAGGGTTAAAGGGCAAGGAGATTTGTATGGAAGCTCAAGTTGTAGGTGTCGCAGATTCTTATGATGCTATGACCTCTGATCGTCCTTATAGAAAAGGGATGGAGCCAGGTGAGGCTTTAAGGGAACTTAAAGCCTTGGCAGGGAAACACTACGATGAGTTGATTATATCTAAGTTAGAAGAGGTACTTAAAGAAGAAGGTTTAATATAAAAAATACATCTAAGAGTTTAATAAAAAATTTTGCTTAATAAATAATAGAAAGGCAGTTTAAGCTGCCTTTCTATTATTTTTACTTTATAGAGAGATTGAATTGATAATTACTAGTTAAAAAGAGTTCTTTGTGGTAATATAAGCATAGAAAAATTGAAAGGGTTGTTGATATGAGTAAGATAGTAGTACTAGCAGAAAAACCATCAGTAGCTAGGGAAATTGCAAGAGTTTTAAAGTGTGGGAAAAAAGGTAATGGATATTTAGAAGGAGAAAAATATATAATTACTTGGGCATTGGGACATTTAGTTACCCTTGCAGATCCAGAAGCTTATGATGATAAATATAAAAGTTGGAAGCTAGAAGATCTTCCTATGCTTCCTGATCATTTAAAACTTGTGGTTATAAAGCAAAGTGGTAAGCAGTTTAATGCCGTTAAAGAGCAATTAAATAGAAAAGATGTAACTGAAATTGTAATAGCAACTGATGCTGGACGTGAAGGTGAATTGGTTGCAAGATGGATTATAGAAAAGGCTAGAGTTAACAAGCCTATAAAAAGATTATGGATATCATCGCAAACAGATAAAGCTATATTAGAGGGCTTTAGGAGTCTAAAACCAGGATCTCAATATGATAATTTATATAAAGCAGCTGCTTGTAGAGCAGAGGCAGACTGGGTTGTAGGTCTTAATATAACCAGAGCACTTACATGTAAGCATAATGCACAGCTTACTGCAGGTCGAGTTCAATCAGCTACTTTAGCTATGATAGTAAATCGTGAAGAAGAGATAAAGAGCTTTAAACCAAAGGATTATTTTACTATAAGTGCAAAAGCTAAAGGATTTACTCTCAGCTGGAGAGATAAAAATAACAATGGTAGTATTTTTGAAGAGGATAAGGCAAATAAAATAATTTCAGCAGTTAAAGGAAAAGAGGCTAATGTAATTGATGTTATTGAGAGCAATAAGAAGCAATTTGCTCCTGCACTTTATGATTTAACTGAGCTTCAGAGGGATGCCAACAGAATATTTGGATATTCAGCAAAGCAAACTTTATCAATAATGCAGAGATTATATGAGAATTATAAGATACTTACTTATCCTAGAACAGATTCAAGATATATTTCCAGTGATATAGTGGCTACTTTGCCAGAAAGACTTAAAGCTATTTCTATAAGTAATTATAGAGCTGCTGCCACTGAGATTTTAAATGGTAAGATAAATGCTCATAAAGGCTTTGTAGATAACAGCAAGGTAAGTGATCACCATGCTATTATTCCTACAGAAGAAAAAGTTAATCTAGCTGTGCTAAGCAGTGAAGAAAGACATATCTATGACTTAGTTGTTAAGAGATTTTTAGCTGTCATGTTGCCTCCATATGAGTATATACAAACTACAATAACAGCAGATATAAGCGGAGAAACCTTTGTAGCTAAAGGTAATGTTATAAAATCTAAGGGTTGGAAGAAGGTTTATGATAGAGTAGATGATCTTGCAGATGATGAAGATGAAAAAGATAGCCAGGAACTACCTGCTGTAAAGAAAGGGGATAAACTTCCTATACTATCAGTGGATAGCAAGAAACAGCAAACTAAACCACCAGCAAGATTTAATGAAGGTACTTTACTTTCAGCTATGGAGAAGCCTCATAAGTATGTAGCTGTAGATAAGGTCTCTGCTAAAACTCTAGGTGAAACTGGTGGTATAGGAACGGTTGCCACAAGAGCAGATATAATAGAAAAATTATATAACATGTTCTATATTGAGAAGAGCGGAAAAGACATAATTCCAACCTCAAAGGGAAAACAGCTTATAGAATTAGTGCCAGAGGAACTTAAATCTCCTTTAATGACTGCTAAGTGGGAGCTTGAGCTTGACCTTATAAGTAAGGGCAAGAAAAATCCTAAGGTTTTCACAGAAGAAATGAGAGACTATGCAAAAGAGTTAGTTCAAGATGTTAAAGGAAGTAGTGATAAGTTTAGACATGATAATGTTACTGGTAAGAAGTGTCCTGACTGTGGCAAGTATATGCTAGAAGTAAGTGGAAAGAACGGGAAGATGCTAGTTTGCCAGGATAGAGAATGCGGCCATAGAGAAAACTTAAGTAAGTTTACTAATGCAAGATGTCCAGAGTGTCACAAAAAGCTGGAGCTTAGGGGCCAAGGGGAAGGGCAGATATATGTATGTGCTAATACTAACTGTAGTTTTAGAGAGAAAGCGAGCTCTTTTAATAAGAGATTTGACAAGAAATCAGATAAAGTAAATAAAAAAGAAGTTTCAAACATAATGAAGAAGATGAAGAAAGAAAGCGATGCTCCTATAAACAATGCTTTCGCAGATCTTATGTCAATGTTTGGGAAAGAAGAATAGTATATACTTGAAGCTAATGGTTAAGTTTAGTACTTTAATGAACAAAATCAAGAAATATAGGCAAATATCAAGGTATTCTTAAAGATATAAGTTTTGAAATTATATTGAACAGCAATTATTATTAACTTATATTATGGTTGGAATTTATATTTAGGAGATGAATTTCATGTCTGAATCCTTTGGTAATGGAAGTAATAAAAGACCTATATTAAAGATACCTTATTCAATTTTAGAGAGAGTATTAGAAATAATTTCAATTGCGGCTATAGTTGTGGTAATAGGAATGCTTACAGCTTGCTGGGATAGAATACCACAGCATATAGCTACTCATTTTGGAATAACAGGAGAGCCTGATGGCTGGGGAAGTAAGAATACTTTACTTATAATGCCTATAATATCAATATTCTTCTATGTGTTATTGACAACATTGAGTAAGTTTCCCCATGTTTTCAACTATGTAGTGGATATAAATGAGATAAATGCAAGAGATCAGTATAGTAATGCAAGAAGGCTCATGATTTTTATAAAAACTGAGTTGCTGGTATATCTTTCAATAATGCAGTATAATTCTTTAATGGTAGCATTAGGTAATACAAACAACTTAGGAATAGTGATCTTGCCATTGTTTATTTTAACTATCTTTGGAACTGTAGTTTATTTTATTAAAAAGTCATTAAACTACAAATAATTATTTAAATAATAAGCATGACAGGCTGTAAAACAATTTTGTTTTACAGCCTTTGTACGTTTAAAATGGAGAAGTTGCCTTCAATTAAGAATTTTTAACTATAAATATTAAAAATTTTCATAAATAGAAACCACAAAACAAATAGCTTGATTTATAATATTATTAAGGAATAAAATTAATTTAGATCGTATTAATATATAAATAGAGATTAAACATTACAAAGATGAATACGATTACTTATATTTTAGGAGGGTGTAAAATGAATAAGAAAGGTTTGAAGATAGTTACTATAGGGGGAGGGTCAAGCTACACACCAGAATTGGTTGAAGGTTTGATTAAGAGATATAATGAACTTCCTGTTACAGAATACTGGTTGGTGGACATTGAAGAAGGAAAAGAAAAATTAGAGATAGTAGGTAATTTAGCTAAAAGAATGGTAGAAAAAGCTGGAGTTCCGATGGAAATCCATATGACTTTAGATAGAAGAGAGGCATTAAAGGATGCTGACTTTGTTACAACTCAACTACGTGTAGGCTTACTCCCAGCTCGTGCTAAGGATGAAAGAATTCCTTTAAGTCATGGATTTTTGGGACAAGAAACTAATGGAGCAGGTGGATTGTTCAAGGCATTGAGAACTGTTCCAGTTATACTTGATATTGCAAAGGAAATGAAAGAGCTTTGCCCAAATGCATGGCTTATAAACTTTACAAATCCTGCCGGAATAGTTACGGAAGCATTATTAAGATATGGAGAGCATAAAAAAGTTATTGGAGTATGTAATGTGCCAATAGGACTTGAGTTCTCAATAGCAGCATTGCTTGGTGTGGAGCACTCAAGAATAAGAATAGATTTTGCTGGTCTTAACCATATGGTTTACGGTGAAAGAGTTTACTTAGATGGCAAAGATATAACTGATGAAGTTATGGAAAAAATGCTTGATCCAAACAATGAAAGTCCAACTATGGCAAATATAAAAGCAATGCAATGGGAACCTGAGTTCATTAGAGCATTGAAACTTATACCTTGCCCATATCACAGATATTACTATAAAAGAGGCGATATGCTTAAGGAAGAACTAGAAAGCTATTCTAAAGGACAAACTCGTGCTGAAGTGGTGATGCAAGTTGAGAAGGAATTGTTTGAACTATATAAGGATGTTAATTTAGCTGTAAAACCTGAACAATTATCCAAACGTGGAGGAGCTCATTATTCAGATGTTGCATGCAATGTAATAAATGCAATATATAATGATAAGGATACTGTGATAGCTGTAAATACAAGAAATGGCAATACTTTGAGCAATTTTGATGGGGATTCTGCCGTTGAAGTAAGTTGTTATGTTGGAAAAGAGGGACCAAAGCCTGTTGAAACAGTAACTGATCTTCCAATTGTAGTACAAGGACTTACTGCACAAATTAAAGCTTTTGAAAGATTAGCAGCAGAAGCTGCATACACTGGAAATTATGACACTGCTTTATTGGCGATGGTTACTAATCCTTTAGTTAGTGATGATCTAAAAGGTAAAGAATTATTAGATGAAATGCTAGTTGCTCATAAAGATCATTTACCTCAATTTAAACAAGTTATAGATAAATTAGAGAATAAATAAGATAATATAGTTAAAGATAAAAGTGCTCAAGCAAATAGCTTGAGCACTTTTATCTTTAATTTCAATACTAACATTAAATATACAAATCATATATTATACTATTATTGCCTAAAAAGGTATATAATATATATTAAGGTGTTTTGTGAGAGGTGATATAAAGTATGATAAAGAGCTTATTTTTAGATAGGAAAACACTAAAAGAACTAGATTTTAGCATCATAATTACTGTTATACTAATTGTTTTATTTGGAGCATATAATATTGCTACTTGTAGTAGTAAAGGAAATCAACAGGTGAAGTGGCTTATATTATCTTTAGCCATCTCTTACATAGTATTGTTAATTGATTATGTAGATTTAAAGATATATGTGAAGATATTTTATTGGTTGTGTATGATACTGCTTTTATACACACTTTATTTTGGAAGAACAATAAATGGGGCAACAGGGTGGATTCATGTTGGCTTTTATATACAACCAGCAGAGATAGCTAAAATTGCACTGATTATGATGCTTGGTATAAAGCTTGAGGATATGGAGTTTAAGGTCAATAATATAAAAAATCTTATAATACTAGGTATATATTGTGCTATTCCAATGGTACTTATAATTAAGCAACCAGATATGGGAATGACAATGGTACTTTTTTTTATAGTATTAGGAGTAGCTTTTGCAGCAAAGCTTAATCTTAAGATTTTAGCAGCAGGAATTTTAATTGTGATCATATCTGTAGTTGGTATATGGAACTCAGGACATTTTATTAAGGACTACCAAAAGGGAAGAATAATTGCTTTTTTAGATCCAGAATCTTATGCATTAGGGGATGGATATCAATTACTTCAAGCAATGACTGGTGTTGGTTCAGGAGGATTTTTTGGAAAGAAGTTTACTGTTGAAAATCAAGCAAATGCTAATTATGTGGCAAATAATGTGCCAGAGCCTCAAACAGATTTTATATTTGCAGTTACTACAGAAAACTTTGGAACTGTAGGAGCAATTGTACTGTTAAGTCTTTATGGATTTTTGATATACAGAATTATAGCGATAGCTAAAAAAGCTAAAGATGGATTTGGTATGATTTTTTCAGTAGGAATGGCTACTTACTTTACCTTTGCTATTTTACAAAATGCAGGTATGTCTATAGGTATTATGCCTATAACTGGAATAACCTTACCACTCACTAGTTATGGTGGGAGTTCACTTCTTACTACTGTTGTATCAATTGCTTTAGTTTTAAACATAGGAATGAGAAGAAAGAAGATAGTTTTTTAGGTACATCCATAATTGAAATAACTGAAAGGGAAATATATAATATAGACATTTAGGCTATGTCTGTACAATATATTTCCCTTTTTAAATGATAAGTAAAGTAAAAAATTTCAATCTACTATATTTCAATAGTTTTATTAGCCATTGTCAACAATAAGTATATTCTAAACGACACCTCTTAAACCTATATCATCTGCGGCTTTTTGCATACCTTTTATTGTTTCTTCTATAATTTTATCTATTTCTATACCTAGCTTTTCTGCACCTTTTGTTATAACCTCTCTATTAACTCCAGCTGCAAAACCTTTTTGTTTCCATTTCTTTTTTACAGACTTAACTTCTAGATCTAAAACACTTTTACTAGGTCTAAGCAAGCAGGTTGCTGTTATAAGACCTGTAAGCTCATCAGTAGTATAGAGAATTTTCTCCATGGTCTCTATAGGCTCTATATCATTAACTAGACCATAGCCGTGGCTTTGAATAGCTCTTATATAAGCTTCAGGCCAGTTTCTTTCTTCAAGGATTTCTCTTGCTTTAAAGCAGTGTTCTTCTGGATACATCTCATAATCCAAATCATGAAGTAATCCGATAATTCCCCATTTTTCAGGGTCTTCATTATAAATTTCTGAAAAATGTCTCATTACAGCCTCTACTGATAAAGCGTGTGTTAATAGACTTTCAGTTTTATTAAATTCTTTTAGAAGAATTAAAGCTTCTTCTCTGGTTGGAGTTTTTGCTGACATTGTAAATCACCCTTTCTTAGTTGCTACAAATAAGCAGTTGTTATTAAAAAAATTAATTTATATAAAATACTAGTAATACTACAAGCATTTGTCAAGTTTTTCAAGAAGATTTTATGAATGTGATAAAAAAGAATGTAGATAATAAAAATGAGTTGTAATCTATACTGTCTAAATATTATTGCAACACATATAGTTTTAGGATCACAGAGGAGGGCAAAATGTGTAGAGAGGCGAAATTACTTTTAGTAGTTAGTACAATTTTTACATTAGGTATGGGATTATCAGGTATATTTGCTAATATATTTTTCTGGAGAGAAACCGGAAATTTTATTGTAATTGCAATATATAATTTAATGCATTATATATTTACGCCTGTATCTTTCATAATTGCAGGATATATAGCTAAAAAGAAAAATGGAATATGGGCCTTAAGAATAGGATTGTTATTATATGCTGTGTTCTACGTATTGATATTGTTAATAGGGAAAAATGGAGTTGGAGCTATATACTTTTTAGGTGTTATATATGGATTTGCTTGTGGTTTTTATTGGCTAGCTTTTAATACTTTGAGTTTTGATTTTACCTGTCCTACTAATAGAGATACCTTCAATGGTTATAATGGTAGCTGCTGCGGATTTGCCAGCATAGTTGCTCCTATAACTTCAGCATACATAATAAGTAGATTTCAGGGGATAAAAGGGTACACTATAGTCTTTGCTATAACTTTAGCTTTGTTTATAATATTGATGTTTATAAGTTTCACCTTAAAGTGTAAAAATTGCGGCAGTAAATTAAACTTGAGGGTTGCTTTTTTAAAAAATAATAATGATTGGGCGATGATTCGAAAAGCTACTATGTGTTGGGGCTTTAGAGATGTTATTATAGTATTTATAGTGAACTTGTTAATTTTTCAAAATACAGGCAGTGAATTATCACTTGGTAAGCTGTCGTTGATAGGTGCATTTATTTCATCATTATCTTATATGCTGGTGCAAAGAATAATAAAGCCTAAAAGGCGAAGAATGGCAATATTTATTGGAGGTATGTCAGCTCTAATAGGTGCTTTGTTGATTTCTTTTAGAATTAGTTATATTACATTACTCATTTATATAGTTATGGATTCATTCTTTTTGCCGTTCTTCATGATTCAATTATCGTCTACTACCTTTAATGTAATAGATAAATCTCATGAAGGAGACTTGAGAGTGGAGTATATGATAAATAAAGACATAGTACTTAATTTGGGAAGAATAATTAGTACTATTATTCTTGTAGCTTTACTTTCCATGTTTAAGCATTATAATGTTTTAAATATATATTTAATTATAATAGGGACTACACCATTGATATCAGGATATTTTTTGTCTAGATTAAAAAATATTTTAGATGGGAAGATAAAATAAGATTCATTTAAATTTTGGGGGGATTTTTTTGGAAAAATCTATAGTAATATGTGCATATGGCAATGTAGCAGTGGAACTTTGTAAAATATATTTTCATATCTGTAAATTAACCTTTGAAATTACATAAGTAAAGAGGTACTATTTAATTAAGGAGTGGTTGATGTGTTTAGTGCTGAAAATATTGCGAATTTAAACGAACTAGAGTTAGACTTATATAAGTATGTAATTGAAAATATGAATAAAGTAATGTATATGAGAATAAGGGAATTAGCACAAGAAACTCACGTTTCCACAACTACTATACTTAGGTTTTGTAGAAATATGGGATGTGAGGGGTTTTCTGATTTTAAGGTTAAGTTAAAGATGCATGTGAAAGAAAACAATAGTAAGATTCTTGATAATAGCATCAACGCTATAGAAGAGTTTATGGAAAGATCTTTAAATGGCGATTTGGATGAAAGTATATTGAAAGCTGCTCAGCTTATAGCTGATTATAATAATGTAATCTTTATAGGAATTGGGAACTCAGGCTTTATAGCAGGGTATGGAGCGCGATATATGTCAAGTTTAGGAAAGTTTGCGATGCATATAGATGATCCTTATTTCCCACTTATAGGGGAAATGGTCAGTAATAGTGTAACTATAGCACTGTCTGTTTCTGGTGAAACTGATTCATCTTTAAGACTTGTTAATCTATTAAAGTCTAAAGGAAGCAAGATTATTTCAATAACAAACAGAAAAAGTTCAACTTTGTCAAAGCTTTCCGATGTTAATATATCATATTACATAAGTACAGAAAATTTTTTAGATAATGCTTTAGAGTATAGAGATGTTACTTCTCAAGTACCTACTGTATATATAATCGAAGCATTAGCTAGAGAAGTCAATAGATTGTTGCTTTAAATAACAGCATGTTTCCTATATGTATCATTTTACAATTTGAGTTATATATAACAAAATTGTTTTAAACCTTTACATAAATATTGAGAAATTATATAATAATTTATATAGAGTATTTTAATATTCTAATTTGTATATTTAATTCTAAAAATTAGAATTAAAGAATAGTATATAAAAGGTTTATACAAAATACATATACAAAAATGTATATAGTACAAGCTGTATATTATCTTTATAAGACTAGTTAGGTTTATTTTATAAATATATCTTAGGAGGAATGTAGATGAATACTTATGTAGCAGAACTAAATTGTGCACAGTTAAAGCAGTTGGTGGAGTTTTTTGATAATTATCAAGATGATAATATAAAATGCACCATTAAAGAAAATGTAAGCAAAATTAAGGCAACAATGGATGTAGAAACAAGTCTTCCAAAAGATAAGTTGGAATCATACTTAAAAACAACATTTAAGAATAAGTCAAAGTTTGGAATGGCATTGTATTTCGCGATATATGTAAAATAATGAACTAAAGAGGATGTATAATAACATCCTTTTATTTTTTACCGCATACGAAAATATAAATTTAAATATGAACTGGTTTATCTATATATAACTTCAAGCAATTTGAATAGGTTTTTAGGTAATACAGTAAAAAAACAAAACTTATTCGCCTGCCAGAATTTCTTCACGTACGTTCGAAAAAGGCAGATGCGTTAAAAAACTCACTGAAGAAGGGCGCTTCAGCAATTTTTTATGTAACAACATGTTTTTTTTAGTTACAATTTTACAAAACAATATGCTTGTTACATAAAATTATAAAACATTTACATAAGGAAATTTACGAATATATAATTGACTTATACCATTTTGTTTGGTTCTATTAGGGGGGATTTTATGAAGAGGATACTTATTGTTTGTGCAGCGGGGATGTCTACCAGTTTATTAGTTAACAAAATGATGAGTGCTGCAAACGATAGAAATATAGATATAGAGATATTTGCTTTACCCATCTCGAAGTGCGCCAATGTAGGCAGTACAGTAGATGCAGTTCTTCTTGGTCCTCAAGTTAAGTTTTTAAAGGGACAAGTTGATAAGATAATAAAAGGCAGAGTTCCTGTTGTTGTAATTGATATGAAGGACTACAGTATGATGGATGGTAAGGTAGTTCTAGATAAAACTCTAGCTCTACTAAAATAGAATTTTTAAAAAACAAAATATTCGTCTGTCGAGGTTTATTGTTTATCTTCAAAAGGTCAGATGGTCAAAAAAATCACTAAGAAATAGCTTAGCGATTTTTTTTATTTACATGTTTACGAAACAAAAAATATTTAAGGGTAAATTAGATGTAAAAAAATGAAGAAAAATGTCGATAATTAATTATATTAAACCTCAGGAGGACATTTTATGACTAAACTTAAGAAAAACAAAGGAATATGGAATTTAAAACTTAGAAGCATTCGTGTAAAGTTAGTACTTATGTTAATTTTTATTTGCCAAGTTCCTTTAATAACATTTGGGCTTTCAGCTTATAACAAATCAAATAAAATACTATTTGATAAGCTTAAGACTACTACTAATCAAGAATTAGAATTAGTTGATGGATCAATTGATAATTACTTTAAAGGCATTATTTCAAATACTACGATGCTTTCTAATAATGTGGATTTTAAAGAAATTATGCTTCAGCCAGAATATGAGGGGGATGCTCTTGGAATAGAGAAAGAATTAAAAGAAAGTAACGAAGATATAGAACAAGTAATATTTTCTACTGTAGATAAAAAGGTTATAAGATACCCTGAACGTAAGGTAGATCCTAACTATGATCCAACTGTAAGGCCTTGGTATAAAGGCGCAATAGAAAATGAAGGCAATGTAACGTTCTCTCAACCTTATAAATCTACTACAGGTAACTTTGTTATATCAGTATCCAAGACTGTAAGTAATAATGGCTCTGTAGTAGGAGTTGTTTCAGTAGATATAGATTTAAGTAACATATCTAAAGGGATGGGAAAGATTAAGATTGGAAATGATGGCTATGTATTTATAAGCGATGCACAAGGATTAATGATATCACATCCAGATAAATCACTGTTAGGCGGAGATATTAATACAAAGCTTGGTTATTGGGAAGAGGTCAAGAAGAATCCTAGGGGCTTTACCCAGTATGAAGATAAGGGAGAAGAGACATTTGTAAGCTATAATACCAATGCTATGACTGGGTGGAAGATAATGGCATCTATGAAAGAGAGCGAATTAAAGAATGATACAAATCCTATCACTAAGCTTCTTATAGCCTTTTTCATTATAGTTCTACCTATAAACATACTAGTAGCATCTTTATTTAGTAGAGTTATTAATAAGAGTATAAAGAAGTTAAAAGAAGTATTTAATAAGGCATCATCAGGAGACTTAACTGAAAGAATTAACATTAATTCAAAGGATGAGTTTGAAGAGTTAGCAGACAGCTTTAACCAAATGACTGATGGGATATGCATTTTAATAGGGAATGTAAAACAGTCTTCAGACACGATTAATAAGACATCAGTATCAATTGCTTTAATGAGTGATCAGACTGCAAATGCCATAGATGATATAGCGAAAACTATTGACCAAGTTGCCTCAGGAAGTACTGAGCAAGCTAGGGACATTGAAGATGGAGTATCAGATTTACAATCATTGGTATCTAAGCTTCAAGAAATAGGTGATCAAGCACGAAGTATGTATAAGATATCTGGAAATACAGATGAAATGACTAAAGATGGTTTAGTTGTAATGGATATGTTATCTACTAAATCTTTAGATACCGAAGAGGCATCTAATAAGATAGAAGTTGCAGTAAAAGATATGAGTGAAGCTTCAAGTAATATCAAGGCTATAACTAAAAGTATCAATGAAATTGCTGAACAAACTAATTTATTAGCATTAAATGCAGCAATTGAAGCTGCTAGAGCTGGCGAAGCTGGTAAAGGATTTTCTATAGTAGCTGATGAGATAAGAAAACTTGCTGAGCAGTCAACTGTAGCAACTAAAGATATTGAAGTGCTTATAGATAAAGTAGATGATAAATCAAAAGTTGCTGTTATAGCAGTAAGTAATGCGAAGGCAACTATAAAAGAACAAGGAGAGGCTGTAAATAAAACTAAGATTACCTTCAAGGATATAGCTGATGCAATTAACAACTTAGTTATCATGATTAATAGTGTCCAGTCATCCATTGAGGGTATTAATAAAGATAAAAATTCAATAATGGAGAAAATGCAGAATCTCTCAGCAATATCTGAACAAACAGCCGCAAGTACGGAAGAAGTTTCTGCAGCAACGGAAGAAGTCTCTGCCTCTATGGACGAGTTCAGTGACAATGCTAAAAATCTTAAGATTTTGTCAGAAAACTTAGAAAGTGATATAAATAAGTTTAAAATTTAGTATTAATAATATTTATTGAAAATAGAAAAAGTTATATAATAAATAATTGGGAAAATCAGCATAAGTGTATATTTATGCTGATTTTTTTGTGATTACAACAGCTTATGTTTATTTAATAATAATTATTATGCATTCTGAATTTTAATAAAAAATTTTTTTATATTAAATAATTAATTAAAATTATTTCTTTCCAGTTATTAAAAATATTGTTATAATGTCGATATATATATGTAAATGTTGATATAAGTCTAAATGTATTATTTTTGTAAGGGGATTTTTAATATATTATTAAGGCTGTATAGTGAAAAGTTATGGTTTGAATAGGAAAACAATACTTGAATTGTGTATCAAATTTAAGTTTAAAAATTAATAGCTAGTTTGCACTTAGGTTTTTATCAATATAAGCACAGTTATATATTTTTAAGGGGGAGAAATAATGAAAAAAGATCAACAGCAAAAGAAAAAGGGAAATGATGAAAAGCGGTTTAAGTTTAGGAGCATAAGAGTGAAGCTCATACTTATGATGATCTTCATATGTCAAATTCCTTTAATTACTTATGGGGTAGTAGCATATAAAAAATCTTACGACATAATTTTGAACAAGTTTAAGGTTACAACGAATCAAGAGGTTGGTCTAGTAAATCAATCATTAGATAACTATTTTAATGGAATTGTTTCAAGTACAACTATGCTTTCCAATGATTATAACTTAGCAAATTTAAGCATTCATCCAGAAAGCGAGGAGTATGCAAAAGACGTAATAAAGCAAGTAAAAGAAAGCAATGGAGATATCGAACAAATACTTTTTTCTACCACTGATAAAAAATTAATATCTTATCCTGAAACAAACTTCGCGTCTGATTATAATCCTACCGAAAGAGGTTGGTACAAAAATGCTATGGAAAATAAGGGGAAGGTTTCATTTTCAGAACCTTATAAGTCTTTAGGAACAGGCAATAATATAATATCTGCTTCCAAAGCTGTAGTAAAAGACGGTGCTATAGTTGGAGTAGTTACCATAAATATAAACTTAAGTACTTTAGCTAACAATATGTCAAAGATAACTTTAGGTAATGAGGGTTATGTATACGTAAGTGACAAAAATGGTATCATGATAGCTCACCCTGATAAGACACTTTTAGGAAAAGATGATACAACTAAGCAGACATATTGGAGTGAAGTGAAAAACTCCAAGAATGGATTAGCTGAATACATATACACAAAAACAGGGGAAACAAAATTTGCAAGTTACATGACTAATGATATTACTGGTTGGAAGATAATGGCTTCAATGAAGAAGAATGAAATAAATACTGACACAAAAGTATTAAATAGTCTTCTTTATATGTTTTTAGCTGGTGCCTTAATTATAAATGTAATAGTAGCATTTTTATTTAGTGAGATGATTAATAAAAATATTAAGAAGTTAAGATTTGCCCTAAATGGAGCTGCAAAGGGTGATTTGACTAATGAGTTAGCTATTAATTCTAAAGATGAATTTGAAGATTTAGCAGAGAGCTATAATGAAATGAGTAAGGGTATAAGTGCGCTTATTGCAAACGTGAAAAATTCAACTGATACTATAAATAAAACTTCTATAGATCTTTCGACTATTAGTGAGCAAACAACAAATGCAATTGAGGATATAGCTAAAACTATAGATCAAGTTGCTAGTGGAAGCACTCAGCAAGCAAGAGATGTTGAAGCAGGAGTGTCTGAGCTTGAAGCTTTGGTTAAGAAACTTCAAAGCATATATGAACAAACAACTAATATGACTAGGGTATCAACTGATACAGATAAGATGACTAAAAATGGATTAGTAGTTATGGATGCACTTTCAGATAAGTCAATGGATACAAGTAAAGCATCAGATAAAATAGAGTTAGCGGTTAAGGATATGAGAGATTCATCTTTAAATATTCAAGAAATAACAAAAACTATAAATAGTATTGCAGAACAAACAAATCTTCTAGCGTTAAATGCAGCAATTGAAGCAGCAAGAGCTGGAGAAGCAGGACGAGGATTTTCAATAGTAGCTGATGAAATTAGAACTCTAGCAGAGCAGTCTACTCAATCAACAAAAGATATACAAGCACTTATAGAACAAGTTAATGAAAAGTCAATGATTGCAGTAAAATCTGTTACTGAAGCTAAAACTACAATAGAGGAACAAGGCAATGCGGTAAAAGAAACCAAGGAAACCTTTAATGAAATATCTAAAGCTATTGATAAGTTAGCTATGATGATTGGTACTGTTCAGCAATCAATAAATGGCATAAATAAAGATAAGGATTCCATAATGGATAAAATGCAGAATATGTCTGCTATATCAGAAGAAACTGCTGCAAGTACAGAGCAAGTTTCAGCAGCGACTCAACAGGTATCTGCAAGTATGGATTCATTTAATGAAAAAGCAGCTAATTTGAAAGAATTATCTAATGGGTTAGAAGAAGATGTAGATAAATTTAAAATCTAATAAAGGATGTACAACCTTGATCCGAAGTTTATTTCGAAATGAAGTGGTTCATCTATACAATAAATGAGAAGCTTAGTGTTGCAATAATTAATTGCAGTACTAAGCTTCTTTGTTTAATTTGTGGAAAAGTATAGAGTTTTAAGCTTAATTACTTCAAAGGAATTTTTATTATCAACTTTGTTAAGTAGGCATATTATATTATTGATTATTTTATAAGGGATTGATGAAACTTGAATAGAAATATAGAAACACATAAGACTAGTATAATAATACTTACTTACAACAATATAGAATATACAAAAAAATGCATAGATAGTATAAGAAAATTTGCAGATCATTTGGATTACGAAATTATAGTTATAGATAATAATTCTTCTGATGAAACTAAAGATTGGTTGAAGAGCTGTGATGATATAAGATGCATATTTAATGAAAGCAATATGGGCTTTCCAAAGGGCTGTAACCAAGGAATAAATATTGCAACAGGAGATAGTGTTTTGTTATTAAATAATGATGTTATAGTTACTCCAAGATGGCTCAATAATCTATCTTTGGCCTTGTGGAGTAATGAGAGTGTAGGGGCAGTTGGTGCAGTAACTAATAATTGCTCTTATTATCAGACCATACCTACAACATATACTAATTACGATGAACTTATTGAATTTGCAGATAAGTATAATGATTCAGATGAAAAGAAATGGGAGCAGAGGATTAAGTTAATTGGTTTTTGTATGCTTATAAAAAGGTCGGTTATAAACGAAGTAGGATTACTGGATGAAAGATTTACACCAGGAAATTATGAGGATGATGATTATTCATATAGAATAATAAAAGCTGGATATAAGCTTTTGTTATGTAAAGATACCTTTATTCACCATTATGGCAGTGTTTCTTATAAAAAAGATCAAGGTAGCACAAATAATATAATGTATGAAAATTACAGAAAGTTTATTGAGAAGTGGGGCTTTGATCCAAGCAGTATGACGCTTATAAGATATGAGTTTTTAAATAAAATAATTAAGATCGATAATAGCACAATGAATATACTAGATATTGGTTGTGGATGTGGAGCAACTTGTCTAAAAATACGAGACGAGTATAGAAATGCAAGTCTCTTTGGAATAGAAAAAAATACTGCAGCAGCCTCTATTGCCAAAACTTTTATGAATGTAAAGGTAGGAGATGTAGAAAACATTGAATTTGACTATGAGGAAAAATTTTTTGATTACATCATAATAAGTGAACTAGTTCAATATCTTCATTATCCAGAAAGACTTTTGAGTAATATTAAGAAATATCTAAAACCAGATGGACATTTAATATTGCTAGTTCCAAATGCTATGTATTTTTCAAAGATAAAACAATTGATTAATGGTAGTTGGAGATATGATGATGGATGTTTAGGTGGCGAAAGTGCAAGTTTCTTTACTTTTAATGATTTATACAAGCTTCTTGTTGATTGTAGGTATTATAACATTAAGGCAGAAGGTATACTACAACAAACTAATAAAGAAGATGAGGAGTTTATAGAGATACTATTATCTATATCAAAACCAGATATGAGAATTCAGTACGTATCTTCTAGATATATAGTTTTAGCCGATAATAGTGAGTATAGTATGGACCGAAAATTAGCCTATATACTTAGGCGAATAGAATATGATGTTGATGGTGAAGAAAGTGTAGAAAAAATTGCTCAATTATTTTCTTCTAATAGGCTTTCAATGGAAGATATAGATAGAGCTATTGAGAAGCATATAATTTTAAAAAATAAGTTAAGAAGTATCATGAAAAAGATATATTTGGAGGAAAAAAGATGAATGATAAAAAAGTTGCATTTATAACCTCTGTGAATGATGAAGAATTATATGAAGAATCAAAGTTTTATGTGGAGCATCTAATAATCCCTGAAGATTCGGAAATTGAAGTAGAATTTATTAAAATTAAAGATTTCAACTCAATAACAAGTGCCTATAATGAAGGAATTAGAAGGTCAGATGCAAAGTACAAGATTTTCATGCATCAAGATGTATTCATAGTGAATAAAAACTTTATACAGGATATCTTACACATATTTAATCTAGATAAAAATATAGGAATGATTGGTATGGTTGGGTGCAAGACAATTCCAGTTAATGGAGTGTGGTGGGAAGCAAGTGACTGCTTAGGCAAGGTTGCAGACAGTCATATTGGAAGTATGGAGATCATCAATTTTCACGAAGTAAAAGATATATATGAAGAAGTAGAAGCTATAGATGGGTTAATTATGATAACACAGTATGATATACCTTGGAGAGAAGATATATTTCAAGGTTGGCACTTTTATGATGTATCTCACAGTCTTGAATTCAAGAGGAATGGCTATAAGGTTGTAGTTCCAAATCAGCAGTCAATCTGGTGTATACATGATTGTGGAAGAATAGAATTAGATTTTAGTTATGAAGATGGTAGAAAAAAGTTGCTTGATGAGTATGCAGAAGATATAAATACTCTAAAAGTTACCTAAACTATTTGGGAGGAGATATGTTTAAGAAGGTTTTAATATTGGCACCTCATACTGATGATGGTGAATTAGGCTGTGGAGGAACCATTGCAAAGCTTATAGAAGAAGGTTCAGAAGTATACTATGCAGCATTTTCTGTATGTGAACTTTCAGTAAGAAAAGGTGTTCCTACTAATATATTAGAAATTGAAGTTAAAAAGGCTACTAAAACCTTAGGTATAAAACCGGAAAATTTATATTTATATCCATATAAGGTTAGGACTTTTTCTGATAGCAGGCAGTCAATATTAGATGATTTAATAAAGTTAAGAGAATTGCTAAAACCAGATTTAATTTTGCTGCCATCATCAAGGGATATACATCAAGACCATCAAACTATTACAAATGAAGGCATCAGAGCTTTTAAAATGTTCACTGTGCTAGGCTATGAGATGATATGGAACAACCTTTCTTTTGATGCACAAGCCTTTTTTGTTCTAGAAGAAAGGCATATATTAAGAAAAATAGAAGCCTTAAGATGCTATGAATCACAGAATCATAGGAATTATATGAAAGAAGATTTTATTAGAGGTATGGCTACTGCCAGGGGTGTACAGATAGGAGAAAAATTTGCAGAGGGGTTTGAAGTTATAAGATTGATAAATAAATGATAATTCTACTAGCTATATGCAGTTAGAATATTTTTAAATGGAGGGTAAAGATGAACTTAGATGCCCATAATAAGAGGATTATGTTAACAGGCGGAGCGGGTTTCATAGGCTCTAAGCTATGTGAGACTTTTGCTAAAGACAATAAGTTATTAATTTATGATAATCTAAGAAGAAATTCCATTAAGGATACCAACTTATTAAATGAAGACTCAATTACTTTAATGCAAGGAGATATATTAGACTTAAGATGTTTAGAAAGGGTAGTTAAAGATTTTTCACCAGATATAGTCATACATTTGGCTGCAATTGCTGGAGTAGATACAGTTATTAGCAATCCAGTGGAAACAATGAAGGTTAATATGTTAGGAACCTTTAATGTATTAGAAGCGATAAAGAATTATGCAAAACAGATAAGCAGATTTATAGATTTTTCAACTAGTGAGATTTTTGGTAGCAATGCCTATAGGGTGGATGAGGAATGTAACTCAAAAATAGGTCCAGCTGGAGAGGCTAGATGGACTTATTCTGTTAGTAAGCTAGCAGGTGAACACCTTACTCATAGTTATTACAAGCAATATGGACTAAGGGCTGTAACAGTAAGGCCTTTTAATATATATGGACCAGGACAAGTTGGAGAAGGAGCCATTCATCAGTTTATACTTAAGGCTATCAAGAATGAGGAAATACAGATTCATGGTGATGGAGATCAAATAAGATCCTGGTGCTATATTGATGACTTTATCGAAGGGATACGATTATGCTTAAACTGTGATGCTGCAATAGGTAATTCTTTAAATATAGGAAATCCTAAAGCTACTATAACAATAGAAATGTTAGCCAAGCTAATAAAACAACTAGCTAATTCTAATTCAAGTATTGTATATGTACAAAAATCATATGCAGATGTGGAGTTAAGAGTTCCTAGTATTGATAAAGCAAAAAGACTTCTAGGGTTTAATCCTAAAATTGACTTAGTTAGCGGATTAAAGAAGACTATTGAATGGTATAGAAGTTTAGAAAATTAAATAAATATAAGGGTGATAAAATAACAATAACTCTATATTGTGTTCTTATAAGGTTCCTAGCTTAACTATTAATTTATCCAGGACTGAAAGTTACTAAAAATTAGCCTTTCGAACAAGTGTAAATTAAGTTTAGACATAGGAACCATTTAATACATATTTACTTAAATCGATAAAATAGAAGTTTATAGGTTTTTGTATATATTGTATAAGTCAGAGCATATTAAATCCATATCATGATATTTTTCAACGTATAATCTACCTTTAATTCTTAAATCTTCGGCTCTGTCTCTATTGATGAGAAAGTCCTCTATGATTTCTTTTATATTATCTGGATTTGCAGATATTACAGGTAAATCCTTTGGATATTTTTCTTTCATAAAGTCACTTATATAGCATATAACTGGCTTGCCCATGGCCATAGCTTCTATACAAAAGAGACCATAACTTCCAGTTAAAATTTGATCTATTATTAAATCAGCTTTTGCATATATTTTAATAGCCTCTTCATGGGATATTCCGTTCACTAGCTTAAAATCAAAATCATAGTATTGCTTTAGTTCTTCAACTGCACTCAATATATAGGGAGTTCCTTTAAATTCAGGAGAAGTAGGTGCATGAACGATTAAAGGTTTATCATTTTTAGTTGGTTCAACAAGCCTGTACTCGGACAGATCAACAGCAGGCATAATATAATGGATGTTAGTATGGAAGTCTTTTACGTATTCTGCTAATTCATAATCTACTATGCAGTCTGATACGTAGTAGGAGATAAACTCCAAATGTCTTTTAATCTGTTCTTCATCCATGTTCTTTACCTTTACATATCTATTTACCTTTACTGCTTTAGAGTACATTCTCACATCAGAACCCCAGTACTGCATTACAACCTTCTTTCCTAATTCTTTTATTAAAGGTAGATCACTATGATCTAAAGTTAAGCTTGTTCCAAAAAAAAGATGAAATACATTATTTTCTGGTATAAGTTCGGAAGCCATTTTTTTAGTCTCTAGATCAGCAATATTAAGATCTTCAATTGAAGCTAGGGCTAATGTATAGTCATTTGTATAACCTAGATAGCTAGGATAATAATTTATAGATTTAGCATTATAGCCTAAATTTTTTAATCCTTTTACAGAAGTATGCATCTGGTTAGCTATTTCCATAGATCCAAATAGTATATTAAGAGTACTAAAGTCATCTTTTAGATTGATTTTGAAATCTATAGAAGGGTTAAATAATTTTGATTTGCAGAAATATTTTAAAGCTTCAGTGGACTTGTGATTCTTATTTAGAAGATTTCCTATAGAAAAATTTAATAGGCCATTCTTTTCGTCAATGGATAAGCCTTTGTTAAATATAAGACCAGCATTTTCGTCCTGATCTTTAAGCATCAATAAATAGCCATATAAATAATAACCATCAGGATCATTGGGTGATGACTTTACATAATTTTCTGCCAGTGAATAAGCTTGGTCTATATTATTTTGCTTGATATATAACTCTATGGTTTGTTTTGATTTTATTGCTTCAGTATTCATTTTATACACCTTCTATTTTCCTAGGGTTTTCAACCATTTGAAGTAATAATTGAGTCCCTGTTCTAAGTTTGTATTTAATTTATAATTTAAAGTAGAGCATAAATGACTGTTAATACCAACTAAATCTTCTACATCAGTCTCTTTATAGAAAAAACGTAGGTTTTTCTTACCTGAAATCCGTGATATTACTTTACAAAGTTCTTCAATTGAAATAATATCATCCCCACATACATTGAATATTCCTGATACATCATTTTCAACAAATTGTTTAATGATATCTATTAAGTCGGAGATATATATAGGATTTATTTTAGGATTTCCATTTTTATTTAGTAAAATAGTGTTATTATTCAAAATATCATAAAACAAATTACTTATTAACCTTCCTTTTTGTCCTTCACCGTATGGGAAAAATGGTCTTAATATTACAACATCTAGTTTGTCTTTATACAGCTCACAAACTTTCTCTGAAAAATATTTACTTAATAGATAAATTCCTTCTGGGTTACAAGTGCTGAACTCTGATAAAGGTTTTTTACTATAGCCATATATACCACCTGAGGAGAGAAAAATAAACTTTTTTACAGAATTCTTAACACAGAACTCTAATAAGTCTATAGTAGATTTAACGTTGACATCTATATATTCATAAATATCAGCACTGTTGCTGTTTACTATGGAAGCGCAATGAATTACCGTGTATGGGTGTGGAACCGTAATATCATCTAACCTAGTTTTTAAATCCCAATATATATTAGAGCACATTGGGTTCTTATTCCTTCCTAAGTTTGTGATGCTATATATACTACTCAATGAATTTACTAAGTGTGTTCCTATAAAACCAGAACCACCGGTTATTAACAACTCTACATTTTTAATAGTCATAAAATCTCCTTACAGGAATTTATAAAGAACAAAAGTTTTTTTTCTTCATATTATATGGAGATGATTGTAAATTGACCCATATTAATGCTGGCTTAACCATAATAAGTTAAGGAGATAAAGTTAAAATGTTTACTTATAAAGAATATGAGTTACTTATAGAACTAATGAAGCAAGTGAATATAATATACACTTTTAAAACACTACCAGAGAACCCTTCGTCAGGAATAATACTAAGGCATGATATAGATTTTGATATTGATACAGCTTATACTCTATCGACAATTGAAGAACAAAAAGATGTAAGAAGTACTTATTTTGTCCTTATAAGCTCGGAACTTTATAATACTAATTCATCTAAAAATAGAAAGCTACTACACAGTATGCATGATAAAGGTTTTGAGATAGGATTGCATTTTGATCCACTTGTATATGGCAATTTGGATGATGAAAAGATGCAAGTCAACATGAAAAATGAGTGTAACATTCTTGAAAATATTATTAATGATAAGGTACATTCTGTAAGTTTGCATCGTCCATCTATATATAATGTATATCCGGTGTTTCAAGGATATAAGAATGCATACAGTGAAGAATTCTTTAATTCTGAACTATATATATCAGATTCATGTAAGGATTTTAGAGGAAAAGATATATTTGAGTTTATAAAAAAAGGGAAAGAGAATTTAATCCAGGTACTGCTACATCCGATCCATTTTGGAAAAATAGAGGCGACTTATATACAGGCACTTAATAAAATATTTGAAAGAAAAATTAGTGAGCTAGATTGTGATATGAGATTGAATAAAAAATACAACGAGGAAATAGGGATAAAAAAGTTATTAGATTGTTTTTGTCAATATGAATAGGGGTAGGAGAAGTTATGAATAAGAAATTTTTTTTTAATAGTTACGACTTAATGAATATAGATGATTGTTACGGGAAGATAAACAGAAACATTAATATTTATAATGTTTCAACTTCAGGAAAGCCTAGGGATAATAGCCTGATATTTATAAGTAAAATTGATAAGGTTTCATTAATGAATATGAGATTTATAAATGAAAGTATTATATTGATAAGTGATGCTGTAAAGCAATCTCTTGATGAAGATAAGATAAGTATTGATAAAAATAATATAGTTATTATCGTGGAAAGGCCAAGGTTGGAGTATGCGAAGATTCTCAATTATATATTAAAAAAAGAAAACAAAGTACTACAGGGATATAGGCTGAATGAAGAGGGCTATGTCATAGGGGAAAATGTAAAAGTAGGTGAAGAAACTCAAATAGAACCTCTTGTTTTTATTGGACATAATTGCAGTATAGGGGAAAGATGCATTATAAAAAGTGGAGCGAAAATAAGGGACAATGTTATCGTAGGAAATGATTGTATTATAAAAGAAAATTCGGTTATTGGTGATGAAGGATTTGGAATGGAGAGAGATGAAAAAGGAAGTCCTTTCCGGATACCACATCTTGGGGGAGTAGTACTAGGGAATAACGTGGAGGTTGGAGCTCTAGTTTCAGTTGCTCAAGGTACAATTGAGCCTACGGTTATAGAGGACAATGTTAAGATAGATGACTGTGTATTTATTGCTCATAACTGTAGAATAGGAAAAGGTTCGTATATAATTGCTAATTCAGAGATCAGCGGCAGTGTGACTGTTGGAGAAAATAGTTGGATAGGGCCAAATACATCAATAATTAATGGGATTAGCATAGGAAGTAATGTAACCGTTGGTATAGGAAGCGTAGTTTTACGAAATGTACTGGACAATGAAGTGGTGGCAGGAAATCCTGCTGATACTATTGAAAATCTAAAAGCTTTAAAGAGAATTAAGCAGAAACTTTTGAATGAAACAAATATTTAATAATTAGACGCTGTTAAAGTGAAATTAAACATATCAAATAATTAAAATAGAACGGTAATGCGTCTAATATGATGAAGATAAATATCTTAAAGAACATATTTTTTCAGTAAGCATAATATATAGTAGAATTTGATGTAAAATGTTGACAATTTATAAATGAAGGAGTTATTAAAGTGACTAGTGAATCTATTCTTGCTGAAAAGATTGGCAACAAAAGTGCAGTTGTGGGAATTGTAGGATTAGGATATGTAGGTCTTCCTCTGGCTGTTGAAAGTGCTAAAAGTGGATTTAAGGTTATAGGTTTTGATGTGCAAGAAAGAAAAGTTCGCATGATAAATGAAGCTGTTAATTATATAGGAGATATAGTTGATACTGAACTTAAGGATTTAGTTTCTGAAGGAAGATTAAAAGCAGTAGTAGATTTTAATTTCGTAAGTGAAGTGGATATAGTACTGATATGTGTTCCAACGCCATTAGATAAATATCAGCAACCAGACATTAGTTATGTAAAAAAGTCTACAGAAGCTGTAGCTGATTTTCTGCATAAAGATATGATTGTTATTTTAGAGAGTACCACATATCCAGGAACAACAGAAGAACTAATACGTCCTATACTAGAACAAAGGTCTGGGCTGACTTGTGAGAAAGATTTCTACTTGGCATTTTCACCTGAAAGAGTAGATCCAGGAAATGAAATTTATAAAACAAAAAACATCCCTAAGGTAGTAGGTGGTATGGGAACTAAAAGTTCAGTGATTGCTGAGAAGTTTTATAAGAGTGTGCTTGAAGGTGAGGTTATTACAGTGTCTAGTCCAAGAGTGGCTGAAATGGGAAAAATACTTGAAAATACTTATAGAAACATAAATATTGGTTTGATAAATGAGATGGCTATTATCTGTAATAAGATGAATGTAGACATTTGGGAAGTAATAGAAGCAGCTAAAAGTAAACCTTATGGTTTTCAAGCATTTTATCCAGGCCCTGGGTTAGGTGGACATTGTATTCCGCTAGATCCTTATTATTTAACTTGGAAGGCACGAGAATATGATTATCATACTAGACTTATAGAAACCGCTGGTGAAATAAACAATTATATGCCTAGATATATAGTGCAAAGATCTTGTGAAATATTAAATAGATTTAATAAACCTTTGAATAAATCAAATATATTGGTACTTGGGATAGCTTACAAAAGTGATATAGATGATTATAGAGAAAGTCCTGCTCTTAAGGTTATTGAAATCTTTCAAAGCCAAGGTGCAGAAGTTAATTTTTATGATCCTTATATTTCAGCGTATGAATTTAAAGGTAAAAAGTACAAAGGTGTTGAGCTGACAGAAGATATATTAAATAAATCAGATTTAGTTGTAATTACTACTGATCATAAAAGATATGATTATATCTTTATTCAGAAAAACTCTAAGAGGATATTTGACACTAGAAATGCAATGAAAGATCTTAAAGATAGGCAGAATATAGAGCTTCTATAGCGGATTTAGAGGGAGGATTGTTATGAAAAATCATATAAGCCTCTGTATGATTGTAAAAGATGAAGAAAAATTATTACCTATATGTTTAAAAAGTGTAAAGGAATTAGTGGATGAGATCATAATAGTGGACACAGGATCAACAGATAGAACAATAGAAGTAGCAGAGAGTTTTAATGCTAAGGTATATAGCTTTAATTGGAATAACGATTTTAGTGAAGCGAGAAATGAATCTCTAAAGTACGCCACAAAAGATTGGATATTAATAATGGACGCAGATGAAGAACTTTATTCTGGAGATAAAGAAAAACTTAGAGCATTATTAAGTAGTGAATTAAAAGAAAATGCTATTTATTTTTTTCAAGGCATAAGTTATTTAGGTGAAAAGATTGATGAAGGTAATATCACCGTTAGTTTAAATCCACGTTTGTTTAAGAACAATAGGGGTATTCATTATGAGGAGCGAATTCATAATCAACTAGTGTATGTAAGTAATGAAGTTAATGTAATAGAAGAATCTATAACGATACATCATTATGGATATTTAAATGAGAGAATAATTTCAAGGAAAAAACGTGATAGAAATATTCTGATTTTGCAGGAACAAATAAAAAGAAGCCCTAAGGATGGATTTGCCTATTTTAATTTAGGAACCGAATATTATTCCTTGGGAAATACTGAGAAGGCATTAGAGTGTTACTATAAATCTTATGAACAATTCGATTGTAACTTAGGGTATAGTCCTAGACTTATAATTAGAATAGCTCTTGTTAATTATGAGTTAAAGAAATTTAATGAAGCTCTTAAATTTATAGATATAGGAATAAAATACTTTGAAAATTATACAGATTTATATTTTGTAAGATCATTAATTTATAAAGAATTGAATGAAACTAGTATGCAGATTGAGGCTCTTAACAAGTGTGTTGAATTAGGTGAAGCTCCAGCTAAGCTTAGATATTTAAGTGGTACGGGAACTTATGGCGCATATAATGAGCTAGCAAATGTATATTTAGAACTTAAGGACTATGATAAGGCGTATTTATGGTTTGTGGAGGTTATTAAATCTAAACCAGATTATATTGTACCTTTATATAATGTTATTAATATATTAAAAAAACAGCAGACGGAGGATGAGATTAAGGCTATAGTTGAAGCACTTTTTTATGACTATCCTAGTGCTTATTATATTATCGCAGAAGCTTTTTTTCATGAACAATATTATGAGATTTCTCTGTATTATACTGAAAAGTGCATTACCTCAGGTGTAGATAATAGCAATATTATGGAACTTAGAGATAAATGTATGAAAGAAATTAATAACTATAAGGATTTTAATAAAGTTAATGCTATAAATAAAGGCAAGCTTGAGGTAGAGTAAAATGAAAAATGAAGTAAGTCTGTGTATGATTGTTAAAAATGAAGAGAAATACTTACCTAGATGTTTGAATAGTGTTAAAGATATAGTGGACGAGATGATAATTGTAGACACAGGTTCTACAGATAGGACTGTAGAAATTGCTAAGGAATTTGGCAGTAATGTTTATTTCTTTCAATGGAATAACAACTTTAGTGAAGCTAGGAATGAATCTTTAAGACATGCTACTAAAGATTGGATTCTAATAATTGATGCCGATGAAGAGATTTACAAGGAAGACCAGGAATTATTCAAGATCCTTTTAAATAGTAAATTAGATGAAGATGCAATTTATAACTTTCAAGGAGTAAGTTATTCGGGTAATTCAATTAATGAAAATAATAGAACTATTAATTTAAATCCAAGATTATTTAAGAATAATAAAGGAATTCATTATGAAGGGGCAATTCATAACCAACTAATATATAATGAGAAGAATTATAACGTAATTTGTGAGGATGTAAAAATACATCATTATGGATATCTAAATGAAAGAATCATATCAACGGGCAAGAGAAATAGAAATCTTACCATTTTAAAAGATCAGTTTGAAAAGAATCCAAATGATAAGTTTATTTGTTTTAATTTAGCCAATGAGTATGCTGCATTAGGTGATTTGAATAAAGCTTTAGAATTATACTATAAAGCTTACGATAATTTTGATCCCAATACTGGATATAGTGCCATGCTAGTAATAAGAATGGTATATCTAAATTACGACATAGGAAAATACGATGAGGCTTTAAGAATTATAGATGAAGGCACTAAATATTATACTAACTGCACTGACTTGTATTTCTTGAAATCACAAATTTATAAGGTTTTAAGAAAACCTATCTTGCAAATTAAGGCGTTGGAGAAATGTATAGAAATAGGAGATGCCCCTGCTCAGTTAAAGTTTTTTTCTGGAACCGGAGGATTTAAGGCTTACTATGAATTAGGTAATATATATTTGGAGTTAAGAGATCTTGATACTGCTTATAACTATTATGTAAAAACTATGCAGAGCGAGCCTGGATTTATCACTCCTATATATGATATTGTCCATATATTTAGACTTCTAAATATAAAATTAGATGAAATAAGAAGTGCATTAGAAGAGCTTGAGTCTGCTACTAGCTTAGATTATTCTATTCTAGCAGATGTATTTTTAGGAGAAGGTTATTATGATTTAGCTTTAGAGTTTATAGAAAAATATGAGATGAGCAATGAACTCATAGATGCTATGAAGGTGCTAAAAGGAAGATGCTTTGTTAGAACAGGAAGATTTAAAGAATGTATTTCTATAGATAAGGTCACTGAAGATAGCGATGGATATATAGAACTTCAGATATGTAGAACTCTAAGCTATGTGTTGATGAAAGATTACAATAATGCTAAGAAATTAATACAAAATATCAGTTGTTCAAATATGAGGGATTATAGCCAAAAGGTAGTAGAAGTATTTAATCAGCTAATAAATATATTTGAAGATAAAACAGCTACTGTAATTAATAAAGACGAGAATGAGACATCATACATGGACATAATAATAGAAATTTGTGAGATAATGCTAGTTAACAAAAGATATGACGAACTGGCAATAGCAGTAAACTTGGCAAATTTGGTTGATAACAGATTTGCATTATTAAGATTAGGAAAGCTTTATTTTAAATATGGATATATTGAATTGGCTAAAAAGGAGATATTAAGATCAATCAAAGAGTTAGAAGTATATGATACTGAAGGGCTCGATATATTAAAGGCTTAAAAGCATAAAACTCCTTATCAATAGTGCAAAAGAAAATTTATTGATTAAATGATAGGGAGTTTTATAAATAATATAAAATAGATATTAATCTGAGTATGAACCTCCTAGTATGATAGTTTCATAATCATTAGGTTCAGGTTTAGGAGTTACAGCTATATTATAGGTTTTATCAATATGGAGAGGTGTGTTCTTTCCAGTATTATCATACTCATCAACAACGTAATAATTGTCAGTGTAACCAGTTAGATGCCTTTTTACGGCAACATTCACTACAGCATTATATTTTGCGTTGGCAGCTACTGTTCCTGTAACCTGTACTTGTTCTATTATAGGAATACCATCACTGTGAGGGGTGGGAGTAGTGCATGTGGAGCGCTGAGGAATTGGAGTGAAACTAACTTTTAAAAATGGAATTAAATAATTATCCTTACTTATAGCAGATCCAAATGATGCAATAGTATTTTTGCTTTTAGCAAACAGTTGGACACAAGTGCTTCTCTTAGGATTATTTATCCAACCTGAAACAAAATAAGTCAGTGGTATTTTTACTGAAACCTCAGTGGCAATAGGATAAAAATATTTTACTGAGAAGGGGTCTGCTTTAGGTCGGTTTTTAAAAGTGGTATAGGTGCTGAAATAGTCACAAGGATAAATACCAAATACCTTAGTTACATCATTATAGAAGTTATCAGTTTTAAATAATGTGAGTTCAGCATAATTTACTGATATATTACTTGGTAATGGAGATAAGTCAAAAAAGAGATAACTAAAATAGCTAGACGTTGTATCATTACCTACTATTATAGTATCTCCATTTATATTGCCATCTGGAAGTTTATTTGTTATAGTAATACTTTTGCTTGCAGGAATTATAATGCTAGCCATTAAATTCACCTCTTTCCCTAGCTATATAAAATATGGAGCCAGATAATGAAATATCTCACTCCATAATTATATTAATATTTTTAAATAACATGAAACAAAATCTAAAGAATTTAAAAATATTAAGAAGAAAGTGAGTTATTGGTAAATGGCCCCATTGAGATCAATAAATTAAAATACTAAGGTGTTTGTGATAATCCCCATGTTACTGTAATAGTATCCCCAGTTTCTGTCTTTGGAACTATAGTTAAAGTAGTTGTAACGTTATAAGCTGTATTGATAGAGCTTGTATTACTTAAAGGAAGAGTCTTTTTATAGTTTGTTAGAGTTCTGCCTAAAGAAGAAGTAGAATTTATATCAGATACATTTATTGTAAGATAACCGACATAGCCTGGAATAAGAGTTCCAGTAGCTTGTACAGTGTATATGGTCCCTGTTTTTGGGGTATCAAAATTCAATGAAGAATCAGCCAAAATAATCAGCTCCTTTGTTTAATTGTTACTTGTAAAATAGTATTTTATACTAATAATATATGAATTAAAAATCGTAATGTGATAAGTTTCATTGAATAATGTTATAAAAAATTTATCTTTTTGTAAATAATGGAAAATTAATTTGTATTTTTGTATCATTGGCTAGACTTTATACACCATAAGCCGCTATAAATTAAATTTTAAGCGGCTTATTTTCATTTATAGAGTAATCTCATCCTATAACAATTCATTACAGTTTCACCTAACTTATCTAAAAGCTTAGAGTTTACATAAGCGCCTACAAAGGCACCTACAGCAGGAAGCATCTGTAGCAGTTTAGCTAAATCTATATAATCTCTATATTCTTGTTGGAAGGTCTTCCAGTCAAATTCGTTTATATCAGAAGGCAAGGATCTTGAATATTCTTGCCAGTTTTCAATCTCAGAGAATATCTTATTTGAATGATTCTTACTTGAAAAGGCTAATTGGAATACATGAAGAATAAATAGTCTCTCCTTATAGTCCCTTACATCAAAACCGTATATAGAAGCTACATCAAATAAAAACTTAAATTTTATAGTGAGTAATAGTGGAAAATCAGCAAGACCTACAAAAAAACCACCAGCACCTGTTCCAGCACCCTCTATCATAGCTGTGGTTTTATATGTTTCAATTTTCTTTCTTACTAATTCTTCTCTGTCATAAAAACTCATGTTATTATATGTTTTTTTTGTTATAAACTCTGAACCAGATATAACCGCTTTAGAGATATTCTTTATAGCCTCTGTCATGATAGTGTGATATTTGTCTGGAAGTATGCTGTTTATCTTTTGCTGACTTTTCCTAGTTAAGTTATCTATAACTGTTGGTTTTTTATTCACTTTAACTTTCCATTGATTCACTTCAGATTTTGCTTGATCTATATAGTGTTTCATATAAAATTAATCTCCTTTATAACATAGCTTATGCTGGGTAGAATAACACATAGATTTGAGAATAAAAAGCGTTTGTTAAGTATAATATTAAAAGGTTATACCTATATAATATTAAATATTCATATTGATGTTAATACTTGGGTTAGAAATACTATAAAATATATAAATTTAAAACAAAAAGATATTTTTTTGGGCGATGTTAAAACAATATTCTTATACATAAATTTTTTATTAAAATTAATAAGTATAAACCTTTACAACAATATAAATAAGTGGTACGATTTAAGTAAGCAAAAGTTAATAAAATAAGCATATGTTAGGGTGATGCTATGACAAACAGAGAGCAAGAAATATTACAGATAATAAGAAAAAATCCTATGATATCTCAAAAAGAGTTAGCGAATATCTTAGGTATCACTAGGTCTTCGGCAGCGGTACACATAACTAATTTAATAAAAAAAGGCAGTATATTAGGAAAAGGATATGTGGTAAAGGAAAATCAATATGCTACAGTTGTAGGAGGAGCCAACATAGATCTTCAAGGCTTTCCTAGCAGTAAATTGATATACAAAGACTCTAATATCGGTGTGGTCAAACATTCTTTAGGCGGAGTTGGAAGAAATATTGCTGAAAACATGGTTAGGCTTGGAATTCATACGAAGTTTTTATCAGTAGTTGGTGATGATGTTTACGGTCAAAAGATTATTGATGAAGGAAGACATATCGGAATGGATATTAAGGAGATAATGGTGGCTCAAGGGCAAAGTACCTCTTCTTATCTATCAATTTTAGATGAAACTGGAGATATGGCAGTTGCAATATCTCATATGGATGTTATGGAGAAACTTGATGTTAATTACTTGATAAGTAAAAAGCATGTGTTAGAAAACTCAGAAGTTACAGTAATTGATACAAATCTCAGTGAAGATGTAATCAAATATATAGCAAGTAACTATAAAGAAAGTAAATTATTTTTAGACACTGTTTCTACTGCAAAATCAATGAAGGTTAAAGACATAATAGGCGTATTTCATACTATAAAGCCTAACAAATTAGAGGCTGAAATCTTAAGCGGTATAAAGATAGAAGATGACAGCAGTTTGAAAAAGGCAGGCAGATATTTCATAGATGCAGGAGTGAAAAATGTATTTATAAGTCTTGGTTCAAAAGGTACTTATTATACTGACGGGAAGCAAGATGGATACATTGAAGGAAAAGCTATAAAGGTAATAAATGCAACTGGAGCTGGAGATGCATTTATGGCTGGACTTGTATATGGAGAGCTCAATGATTTAAGTATAAAACAAAAGGCCATATTTGGTAATGCTGCAGCGATACTTGCACTTAGTCATGAAAATACTATAAACCCTAATATCACAGCAGATAATATATATAAGTTAATTGAGGAGGAATTTTAATTATGTTAGAAAAATATTTAGATATTAATCCAGAGGTTAAAAAGGCTTTAGAAGAAGGTAGACCAGTAGTCGCATTAGAATCTACTATAATATCACATGGTATGCCATACCCACAAAATGTTGAAACTGCATTAGCTGTTGAAAAAATTATAAGAGATAATGGTGCAGTTCCAGCTACAATAGCTATACTAGGTGGGGTTTTAAAAGTTGGTTTAACAGAAGCTGAAATAGATCATTTAGGTAAAGCAGGAAATGTTATAAAGACTTCAAAAAGAGATATACCTTTCATAATTGCAAAAAAAGCTGATGGAGCTACAACAGTTGCTTCAACTATGATAATAGCAGCTTTAGCAGGAGTAAAGGTATTTGCTACAGGTGGAATAGGTGGCGTTCATAGAGAAGCTCAAGAAACTTTTGATATATCAGCGGATTTACAAGAATTTGCTCATACAAATGTAGCTGTTGTTTGTGCAGGCGCAAAATCAATACTTGATATAGGTTTAACATTAGAATACCTAGAAACTTATGGGGTTCCTGTAGTTGGATTTAAGACTGAAGAGCTTCCGGCCTTCTATACAAGAAAGAGTGGCTTTGGAGTTGATTATAAGGTAGAAAATGAAAAGGAACTTGCTGAAGCAATAAAAGCTAAGTGGGATCTTGGACTTAATGGTGGAGTAGTAATAGCTAACCCTATACCAGAGCAATATCAAATGGATTACGATACTATAAATAATGCTATAGAGAATGCATTAAAAGAAGCAAAGGAAAAAGGAATAAAAGGAAAAGAAAGCACACCATTCTTACTTGCTAAGGTTAAAGAAATTACAGGTGGAGCATCTTTAGATTCAAATATTAAGCTTGTGTTTAACAATGCAGAAGTTGCAGCTAAGCTTGCAGTAGAATTATCTAAACTTTAATAATATTCTTAAAAATAAACTGATACTAAAAAGAAATTAATAAATTTATAATAGAACTTCCAGTCTTATAAATACTAATATAAAGCATTTGAAAGACTGGGAGTTCTATTATATAAATGTATAAGTTTGTACTAAGATGGCAATATGCTTATGTTGGCAGTATATTTTAAAATAAATAAACAAAATTTTTTTATAAAAATTATAAAAAGTTTTTATTTCGTAACTTAAGTTACCGATTAATGTAGAGTAAATTAGTATAATTTGAAATGTAGAGAAGAGATCAAACAAATAAATGCCACTTCAATTAGTTATATGGAAGCTGGTACGAAAAATTTAAAATAAATAAATTAATCGGAGGTTACGTTCATGAGTATGTTTTGTTATCAATGTCAAGAAGCAGCTGGCTGCAAAGGATGTACAATAAAAGGTGTATGTGGTAAGACTGAAGATGTAGCAAAGTCACAGGATTTATTAATATATGTTGTTAAAGGTCTTTCTGTTGTAGTAAACGAAGGAAGAAAAGTTGGAGTTACAAGCAAGAAGGCTGATAACTTTATAGTTGATAGTTTATTTGCAACAATAACAAATGCAAACTTTGATAGAGATGTATTTATATCAAGAATAAGAGAAGGTTTAGCTTTAAGAGAAGAATTAAAGGTTGAAGTAGCTAAAGCTGGTGGAAATGTTGGAGTAACAAATGAAAGCTGGTTAGCTAAGATGCTTTCTTTCGTTGGATTAAAGAGAGAAGAAGAAAGCAAACTTCCAGAAGCAACAACTTGGTTTGGTGCTAATGTTGATGAATTCAATGAAAAGGCTGAAACTGTAGGCGTTCTTTCAACAAAGGATGAAGATATAAGATCATTAAGAGAATTAACAACTTACGGATTAAAAGGTATGTCTGCTTACGTAAAGCAAGCTAGAGCATTAGGTTTTGAAAATGATGACGTTGTTGCTTTCATGGCTCAAGCATTAGCTGAATTACTAGATGATACAAAAACAGTTGATGATTATGTAGCATTAGCTTTAAAAGCTGGTGAAGTTGGTGTTTCAGGTATGGCGTTATTAGATACTGCTAACACTAAGACTTATGGAAATCCTGAAATAACTAAGGTTAATATAGGAGTTAGAAATAACCCTGGTATATTAATAAGCGGACATGATTTAAGAGATTTAGAACAATTACTTGAGCAAACAGAAGGAACTGGAGTAGACGTTTATACTCACAGTGAAATGCTTCCAGCTCACTACTACCCAGCATTCAAGAAATACACTCACTTTGCAGGAAACTACGGAAATGCTTGGTGGAAACAAAATGAAGAATTCGAAAAATTCAATGGACCAATACTTATGACTACAAACTGTATAGTTACTCCAAAGGATTCATACAAGGACAGAATATACACTACAGGTGTAACTGGATTCCCAGGGGTTAAGCATATAGATGCAGATGCAAATGGAGTTAAGGACTTCTCAGCTTTAGTTGAACAAGCTAAGAAATTACCTACACCAACTGAAATAGAAACAGGAGAAATAATCGGTGGATTCGCTCATGAACAAGTATTTGCTTTAGCAGATAAGGTTGTTGATGCAGTTAAGAGTGGAGCTATAAAGAGATTCTTCGTAATGGCTGGTTGTGACGGAAGAGCTAAGAGCAGAAGTTACTACACAGAATTTGCTGAAAAACTTCCAAAGGATACAGTAATCCTTACAGCTGGATGTGCTAAATACAAATATAACAAATTAAACTTAGGTGATATCGGAGGAATTCCAAGAGTTCTAGATGCTGGACAATGTAATGACTCATACTCATTAGCATTAATAGCATTAAAGCTTAAAGAGGTATTCGGATTAGCTGATATTAATGAATTACCAATATCATACAACATAGCTTGGTATGAACAAAAGGCTGTTATAGTATTATTATCTTTACTTCACTTAGGAGTTAAGAATATACATTTAGGACCAACTCTACCAGCATTCCTTTCACCAAATGTAGCTAATGTTTTAGTACAAAACTTTGGTATCGGTGGAATAACAAATGTTGATGATGACATGGCTATGTTCCTAGCACAATAATTAAAAATTAAGTATTAATCTCATGCAGTATACGAAAATTTAAGTATCCCCTTAAATTTTAGACGAGATCTCCCCGGATCCTCGTGAATAATAATCTCACCCTTTATAAAAGGAAGACTATGATAAGTAGTCTTCCTTTTTTGCTGTATAGAAAACTATAAAATTTTTAAACTAGCTAAACTGAGATATTTCCATCTATTTAGAAGCTTCTAAATAGATGGGTTTTATCTTTATGGTAAATGAAACTATTTATAAATATTACTAGGCATACAAACTAACACTATGGAAAATACTAATATTATCTAAACTATAAAAACTTTAGGAGAAAATTATGAAAAAGAAAAAACTAATATATAATCTTTTAATAATAAATTTAGTTTTACTAGCCATATTTCTTTATAGCAAAGTACCAACACTAATAATTTTTGCCAATAAAATTGCAAAAGTGGTACTTGTACCAATAATTATAGGAGTATTCTTTTTTTATTTAGTAAAACCATTAAATGATTTTCTTTTAAAAAAGGGCACGAAAAACAGTATTGCCGCTATGTTGACTTTAATAACTACAGTTATAGTGCTATCTGGATTTTTTGTATTTTTAGGATCTCGTTTGATAAGAGAATTTCAGCTGCTTATTTCGAAAGTATCAAATACGTTGCAGAATGATTCATTAATAAAGGGCTTTAATGATTACTTTACAAATAACTTAGAGCTTGGGTGGGTTTATGAAAAGATTGTGAGCTATGTAGAGACATATCTATACATGCTTAGCAAGAGAGGTATGAGAGTATTTAGTTATGCAATGAATTTGTTTTCTGTATTATTACTTATACTTGTAATAATATTCTATCTGCTAAAGGATGGATTGAGGTTTAAAGGAAGTATTATCAAGTTAGTCCCACATAGATATAAAGATAAGGTGTCCTCTATTATGGGTGAAAGTAATAAGGTACTATCTTCCTACGTTACTGGTCAGGCTTGTGTAGCATTATCTCTATCCGCTATGGTATATATAGGATATAAGATAATAGGAATGCCTAGTGCTCTTATCTTAGCTTCAACTACATTTATTTTAGCTTTTATTCCTTTTGTAGGATTCTTTGTTTCAATGATAATACCGTATATTATTGCCATAAGTGTTGGTCTTCATATGATAATAAAGCTTACAATATTATTTATGATTGCACAAGGGGTTAAAGGAAGAATTGTGGTTCCTTTAATTATGTCAAAGGCTATGAAGATACATCCATTGACCGATATATTTTTGGTTATAGCTGCCGCTAGTTTGATTGGACCATTAGGTGCTTTTGCAGTAGTACCAGTGTACGCAGTGCTTAAGGTTATACTAGTAAATCTAAATTTAATAACTTCTGATAATAAAATTATCTATGATAAAAATAAATAAAATTAAATGGAAAATCGGCAGTAATCTGCCGATTTAACTCCATTTTTCAGCCCATTTCTGAATTTCATCCATGGCTTTTTCAAGATCTCTTCCTTTGTCAGTAAGCTCGTATTCTATCCTTACTGGAATTTCAGGATATACACTTCTATTTATGATGCCTTCCTTTTCTAATTCCTTAAAGCGCTCTGTAAGCATTCTTGCACTCATATTAGGAATTGTTTCGGATATATCTGAAAATCTCTTTGGACCACTTAGTAAAGTTCTTATTATTAAGCCAGACCACCTTTTACCAAGTAGGGAAAAAGCTGCTTCAAACTTAGGGCAAAGTTGACACTTATCCATAATAATCATCTCCCAAATTTATTTTATCATATATGCTTGACAAAAGTAAGTATGATATATTAATATAGTTACATAAAGTAAGTTAATATTAATTATTAATTAGGTATAATAATTATACAAAACTTAATATCAAAACACAAGTATATTATTAAAATTTAGAAAATATATATTTACTATGAGGAAGGATGATTTAATTATGTCAAAAGTTTTATTTATAACAGCAAATCCAAAACCAGTTGAAGCTTCATACAGCTTAACTGTAGCAAAAGAATTTATTGAAGAATATAAAAAAGCTAACCCAAAGGATGAAGTTATTAATATAGATGTTTATAAGGATAATATACCGCTTATAGACGGAGATGTTTTTGAAGCTTGGGGTAAATTAGCAGGTGGAGTAGCATTTAATGAACTTTCACAAGAACAACAACAAAAGGTTGGAACTCTAGGTGCCTTAGTTGATCAATTTGTAGAGATAGACAAGTATGTATTTGTAACACCACTTTGGAACTTTGGAATTCCTCCAATGCTAAAAGCTTATATTGATGCTGTATCAGTAGCCGGAAAGACTTTTAAATATACTGAAAGCGGATCGGTAGGTTTATTAAGTGGCAAGAAAGCTATACACATACAAGCTAGAGGTGGAATATATAGTTATGGGCCAACTGCTGAGTTTGAACTAGGAGATAGATATATAAAATCTGTTCTTGGCTTCTTCGGAATTACAGATTATTCATCTGTAGTAGTTGAAGGTGCAAACTATGCTCCAGATAAGGCTGAAGAAATTAAGAATGCAGCTATAGCAAATGCAAAGGAAGTAGCTAAAAACTTCTAAAAATAATTTTATAAAACTAATTAAAGTGTGAGCGGTTATTTCATATTAACGCTCACACTTTATAATTTTAAAAATATATTATATGTTATTACACTGGTAATGGTTTTTTATCTTTTATCAATACGTGGATATCTTCATGAACTTTAACTATAGCATCTATAAACTTGCTATCAGGCAAGTCGTAAGATCTAGTAAGTATTGTTTTGAGTTCATTCAATCCTATAAGATATTCGAATTCCTTTCCACTATCAAAACCTTCTTTTAATGACATTACTGCTCGAGTATCACATATTGTACATCTTGCAGTGTTTTCTTCATCACCTAAAAAGTGTATGAACTCAAGTACTTCATCATAGTTCACTAATTTAGGATCTACATATACAATTGCAGAAAAAGGATCATTTTTAGCGTTTATGTCTATTTTATTAACCCAATAAAATTCAGTTATAGTATTTTGTATTCTAGATTTTAAATCACCACTATCGAGTATTCTTTTATATTCCACTTATATCACTCCTCTCTACAAATATATTTTTTCTATATTTATATGTCTATATACTAGGATTATTCTGCAATAAAGGATTAAGTAATATGAAATTCAATGATTAAACATTTTATGAAAAGGATAAAAATTTAAGCTAAAAGGAATAATAATTAAGACTTATATAGCAATTATAAATAATTTTTAGAGGTGATATAAATGGATAAAAATCATAAATTCCCAACCAGTTTTCCGCCACAGCATCAAGATAGGCAGCCAGGCTTTGAAAATGAAATGAATCCAAGGCCTATTTTTGAAATGGAAGGATATAATCTATCCTCTAATAGATTAAAAGGTAAAGTAGCTATAATAACAGGTGGAGACAGTGGCATAGGCAGAGCGGTTTCCATAGCTTTTGCAAAGGAAGGTGCCAAGGTTGCTATAGTATATTTACATGAAGAAGATGATGCGGAAGAAACTAAGAGCATAATAGATAAGTGTGGAGCTCAGTGCATGCTTATAAGTGGAGATATAGGTTATGAGGATTTCTGCAATCAAGTAGTAAAAAAAGTAATGGATCAATGGGGAAAAATTGATATCTTAGTTAATAATGCAGCAGAACAACATGTACAAAATAGTCTTAAGGACATAAGTGCAGATCAACTGGAAAAGACCTTTAGAACTAATGTGTTTAGTGCGTTTTATTTGAGTAAAGCTGTTCTTCCATATTTAAAGTGCGGAGGTAATATAATCAATACCACTTCCATAACCGCTTATAAGGGTAATGAAACCTTAATAGATTATTCATCAACTAAGGGTGCATTGGTAAGCTTTACAAGAGCATTATCTCAAAGTGTTGCAAAGACAGGGATAAGGGTTAATTCAGTTGCACCAGGACCAATATGGACGCCACTTATACCAGCAAGTTTTGGAGGAGAAGATGTTAAGAGTTTTGGATCAGATACGCCTATGGGTAGGGCCGGCCAACCTGTAGAATTAGCTCAAGCTTATGTGTTCCTAGCATCTGACGATGCGTCTTATATTACAGGTCAGACTATACATGTCAATGGTGGAAATATAGTCAATGGATAATATTGTAGTAATATACATCTAAATAGTATATAAACTTAGGATTTAAATATTTTCTGAGTAGTTTTTATCACAATATTTTATTTAAATAATAATATACTTCCTGATATCTATTATGGATACCAGGAAGTGATTAACTAGTCGTCAGCTCTTCTCTCCATATTATGTTTTTCCTTTAATACATCTTCTTGAGATAGTTCTGTTTGATTCATTATTTCAGTTATACCAACATTATGTTCAAGTAACTTTCTTGCAGACTCCATTTGTTTTTCATGCATACCTTTTCTCTTACCCATAATCAACACTCCTTTCAAAGTTATTATTTGATTAATTTTAGCTATTTAAACTAGAATAAAAAGAGAGTTACACTAAGCTATAGAATTACTAACAAAAAATTAGTAAAATAGGATATAATAAATTTTTTATATACAAATAGTGTGGTGAAATTAAGATGTTACTACTTCCGATACTTTAATGAACTTCACAGAGAATTAATATGATTTTCTACAGTGAAACAGCTAAAACTGTATAACTCACTACGTTCGGACAATACAGTTTTTTAACGCTGTTTCACTTCCGAAAATCATTTAATTCTAACTGTTCGTTCATATAGTATCTCCGTAGTAACATCTTAATTTCAATACTATTAGACTGATAAAATTAATTTTAGCAACAATAATTAATGTGAAAAGATAAATTCAATAACTTTAAAAGGAGAAATAAAATGGAGTGGATTATAAAGCATTTTAGTGATTTAAATATAGAAGAACTTTATGAAATCATAAAATCAAGAAATGAAGTATTTATAGGAGAGCAGGAAGTTAAGGAACAGGATCTAGATGATAGGGATAAAGATTGTTATCATCTTTTTGCAATGGATAATGGTAGAGTAGTTGCTTATTGCAGAATTCTTAAGGGCGGAGTAGCGTACAAAGATCCTTCTATAGGTCGTGTGTTGGTTATAAGAAGCCATAGAAAAATGGGACTTGCTAATAAGATGATGGTAAAAGCAATTGAGTTTATAAAAAATGAATTGGATGAAGATAATATAACATTATCAGCACAAGAATATGTGGTGAATTTATACGAAAGTTTAGGTTTTAAGAGAAAATCTGAAGTTTATATGGAGGCAGGAATTCCTCATATCAAAATGAGATATGAATAAAGGATTCCTATTTGCATCTATAAGAAATATGAAGTAGAGAATTGTTAAAGCTGAGAAAATATATAGTGGAGAGAAATAATGAAGGATAGATATACGTTAATAACTGGAGCAACCTCGGGCATAGGTTATGAATTGGCTAAGCTTTTTGCAAAAGACAAAAACAATTTAATTATAGTTGGAAGAGATACGGAAAGATTAAGCAAGGTAAAAGTTGAGCTTGAAAACTTAAATTCTATAAAGGTGCATTCTGTAGAAGCAGATTTAAAACTAGAGGCTTCTGTGGAAAAAGTAATTAAATTTGTTGATGAAAATAATTTAACTGTGGAAAACTTAGTGAACAATGCGGGGGTTGGTTCTTTTGGACATTTTCATGAAGTTGATACAGAAAAAGATTTAGATATGATTAAGGTTAATATATATGCATTAACTAGACTTACTAAAAGCTTTCTTCCTAAAATTATTGAGCTAGGTAAGGGCGGAATTTTAAATGTGGCATCTACAGCAGCATTTGCACCAGGACCCAAGATGTCTGTTTATTATGCAACCAAAGCTTATGTATTATCATTAACTGAAGCTTTAGGAGAAGAGCTTAAGGATACTAATATAAAAATAACAGCTCTTTGCCCTGGACCTGTAAAGACTAATTTTCAAAGTCGTGCAGAAGTTGTGAAGTCCGAGAAAGCTAAAAAATATATGATGGATGCTGAAACTGTAGCGTACATAGGTTATAAGGATTATTTTAAAGGAAAGCTAATTGTTATACCTGGGCTTAAAAATAAGTTTATGATCCAAGCGTTAAGAATAGCTCCGCGAAGTGTTATAAGGAAAATAATAAGAAGTGTTAATACCAAATAGAGGCTATAAGTAGCTTCTATTTTTTTGCGTTACTAAGAAAATACATAATTTTTATGCTAGCTTTAATGATATTTTTATTACGAAAAATCATTGACAATATGAAGAAATTGGAATAGTATATCAGTATACGATATATCGGAAGACGATATAATATTCACCAATGAAGGGGATGACCTGAAGTAAATGAAAGATGCTAAAAAATATATTCCTTTAACAGAAGCTACATACTATATACTTTTGTCCTTAGTAGAGACTATGCATGGGTATGGCATAATGCAAAGGGTTGAGGAGATGACAAACAGTCAGGTTAAACTTGGCCCAGGAACCTTATATGGGGCCATAAGCAAGTTAGTTAAGGAAGAGATAATAGTAGAGGTAATTAATGAATTTGATTCTAGAAGAAAAAGCTATTCACTGACTGAATTAGGGAAAGAGATAGTTAGGTTAGAGCATAAAAGAATTGAATTACTTTATGAGAATGGCAAAAAGGTAATATCCGGATTATAGCATTCATTATGGAGGTTAATATGGTAAAGATAAATAAATATATTAAGAAGTTTAAAGTGTTTTTTGTATGGCAACATGAAGAAGAAGAAAAATGGTTAAGGAAAATGAGTTTAAAAGGTTATGAGTTAGTAAGTGCTAGGTTATTCATATTTACATTCAAGGTGTGTGAACCTAAAGACGTTGTATATAAGCTTGATTATAGGAGATTAAGCAAATATGAAGAGGATAATTATCTTACCATATTTGCAGAATCAGGTTGGGAGCATGTAACAGGATGCATGAATTGGTTCTATTTCAAAAATGAAAACTATAGTGAAGATAAGATGGAGATTTTTAATGATGAGGAATCAAAGGCTGAAATGGTGAGCCGTGTCCAAAAGCTAATAGGATTAGTTACTGTTTCAGAGCTATGTATGCTTGCATCAATAATAAAAACCGCAGAGGAAAGTCCTGCGTTAGCAATTTTTTGGGCATTACTAATGATACTGTTGACCTATGGAAATATAAAGATGTTTCTTAAACGTAGAGCTTTACGCAAAAGATTTTAATGAGGGAGAGATTATATATGTTAGAGGTTAAGGAACTTACAAAAGAGTTCAAGAAGACAAAGGCGGTAAGCAAGGTTAGTTTTACTGTGAGTCCAGGTGAAATAGTTGGGCTTTTAGGTGAGAATGGTGCTGGTAAGACAACTACAATGAGAATGGTATCTACTTTACTGAAACCTACAGCTGGCACTGTGGTGGTAAATAGTTTCGATATAAATAAAGAACCAGATAAGGTTAGAAAAGAGATAGGCATATTGTTTGGTGGAGATGTAGGGCTTTATGATAGACTCACAGCCAGAGAAAATATGTCGTACTTTGCCAGTCTCTATGGATTTAGTAAAGAGGAAGCTGACAAAAGAATTAATGAACTAGCTGACGAACTTGATATGAGAGAATATATAGATAAAAGAGTCAGTAAGTTTTCCAGAGGAATGAAACAAAAGGTGTCTATTGCTAGAGCTATTGTCCACTCACCATCAATTATGTTATTTGATGAACCTACAACAGGCTTGGATGTAAGAGCTACTAGGATAATTCATAACTTTATAAAGAAGTGTAAGAGAGAAAATAAGACAATACTTTTTTCAAGCCATTCTATGAGGGAAGTTGAAAAGCTATGCGATAGAGTAGTTATAATAAATAAAGGACAATTAGTTGAAGAAGGAACTATAGAGGAATTAAAGAAAAAGTACAATAATGATGACTTAGAGGAAGTTTTCGTAGATCTTATAGGAGGTGAAAGAGATGAATAATTTTTTTACTATATATAAAAAAGAACTAATAGATATTTTTAGAGACAGAAAAACAATCATATTCAGTATTCTTCTACCTATATTGATCTACCCAGTGATGTTTGGATTAGTTAATTATATGATGAAGGACATGCAAAGTGATATTGAAAAGAAGCTAGATCTAGGAGTTAAGGGCAATAAGGATTCGGCTATAGTAAGTATACTGAAGGAGCAGAAGAATATTACACTTCATTATGATGATAATTTGGATGAAAAACTTAAAAAGGGAGATGTGTCTCTTATAATAGATATACCTAATGAGTTTGATCAAAATATTAATGATTTTAAGCCAACAACGTTGAAGCTCGTATATGATAAAGATTCAAATAAATCGTCTATGGCAGCTTCTAGTATAAGAGCTATTTTTGATAGCTATTATAAATCTATAGTAAATGCAAGAATAGAAAGTAAAGGGCTAGAGAAAAATTTCTTGAATCCTTTTGATATACAGCAAGTTACTACTGAAAATGTAAAAGATTCAGATCAAGGGTTAGGTTCTATGATGATAGGAATGCTTCCAACCTTCATAATAATATTTATGCTTACTCCTACCTTAACCATAGCAGCAGACTTCATTGCAGGAGAAAAGGAAAGAGGGACCTTTGAACCGTTACTTTCGACTTCAGTAAGTAGAATGTCAATAATGTGGGGGAAACTAGCTACCCTTGCTACAGTATCTATAATAGCTTTAGTTGCTAGTATGACAGCAATGGGAGGCTCGCTAAAGTATAACTTTAAGCTAGGAAATGCTTTAAACGTAACCCCTAAAGCTCTAGTTTTAATAGCTTTATTTTCTGTATTCGTACTTATATCGGTTTGTGCTGTAGAAATGGCTATAAGTATATATGCTAAATCTATAAAAGAAGCCAATTCATTTTTAGGTGGAATAACAGCTCCAGTATTTATATTATCCTATATACCATTTATGATGGATGCTAAGACTGTTAAGTGGATATATTTTAATATACCTATAGTAAATGTAGTAGTTCTGATGAAAGAATTCTTAGTTGGCATATTCAATACTCAGCATATATTAGTAGTAGCTGCTTGGCATGTGGTTTATGTTATTTTATCAATTCTTTTTGTAAAGATAATGTTCTCAAGAGAAGAAGTTATATTTAGAAGCTAATTTGTTGTATCATCATTTTAAATAAAAAAATATGTATACTATTAGGATTGAGTTATGCCTGAGATAACTCAATCTTTTTTTGTATTAATGAATACCACATGTTATACATGTGGTTCTAAAAAGCTTATAGCTATGAGTAGAAAAAAATAATACCTCCGGAGTAAAATAATAGTAGGTTTGCCGACCACTAACATTTTGAAGGAGGTATATCCAAAGTGGATAATAATAGTTTAGCACATAGCAAATGGAACTGTAAATATCACATAGTTTTTGCGCCAAAGTATAGAAGACAAATAAT
>NZ_BMBA01000006.1 GCF_017312485.1 Clostridium zeae
AACGAAAATGTTATGCGGTATTAATCTTCCTTTCGGAAGGCTATCCCCCTCTATAAGGCAGGTTACCCACGTGTTACTCACCCGTCCGCCGCTGAGAAAGTTCCGAAGAACTTTCTCCGCTCGACTTGCATGTGTTAGGCACGCCGCCAGCGTTCGTCCTGAGCCAGGATCAAACTCTCAATTTAAAGTTTAATCATAGCTTACTTACTTAGTAAGTCTTTTTTTCAAAAAAATTGCTGGTTTAGTTTAAGTCTAGTTTTAGACTTTGTTTATCTTCTCTGTTTAATTTTCAAAGACCAAGTTTGTTTCGCTGTTTTTCTGACAGCTTTTATATCTTACCATCGTAAGATTTCTTTGTCAACACTTTTTTTGAACTTTTTTAATTTACTTAAAATTCTTTGTTCAAAACTTTGTGTTCATCACTACAACCTTGTCGCAGCGACGTGTTTTATAATATCATGTGTCTTATATTGTTCTAATCTCAATTTTAGTGAAATAGATAAATTAGGTTTAATTTTCTATATAATACTTTAAATTAATAAGTATTTATTATATTGATACACCAGGAACTGTTTCTAGATACATATAATAAATTTCAGCCAATGTACTGACAGTTCATGTAAATACTCCATAATAATTTGTACTAAAGCTTTACTTTAAGCATTTAATATATTTCATATTTGAAGAATCATCTATAGAAAAACTACTTCATATTAGAATTTATATTTTTGACTGCTTATCCAATTCTTAAGATTTTCTTAAACATTGTTTAGTACCTTGCATTATATAATACCGTTTCATATACTATAGATATAGAGAAGCTATCCAGTAATTAGAAAATAAACTTCTTAATGAATATAGACTCTTCAATAAAGACATTAGATAAAAAAAAAGTCGTTTTTAAGATATTTAAAATTAATAAAGAGGTGATTTAGTGAATATACAGTTAAAGAAAGGTGTTTTAGAACTATGCGTGCTTTCTGTATTGGCTAGAAAAGATTGTTATGGATATGAGTTAGTAAACGAAATATCAAAAAACATCCAAATTTCGGATGGAACCATATATCCAATATTAAGAAGACTTACTGAAGAAGGTTACTTTACAACCTATCTACAAGAATCTCAAGAAGGTCCGCCAAGAAAATACTATAGACTAACAGAACTCGGATACAAAACAAAGTTAGAATTAGAAACAGAATGGTTTAGCTTCTCAAAAAATGTAAATATGATTATTAAGGGGGAAAATCCTGATGAACAAACATCAATTTCTTAATATACTTTCAAATGGATTACTTGATTTTCCTGATAAGGAACGCAAGGACATACTTTATGACTACGAAGAACATTTTGACGTAGGCTTAGCACAAGGAAAAACTGAAGAGCAAATAATAAACGAATTAGGAGATCCTCATGTTATTGTAAACCAGTATAGAAATAGTGCAAACAGAATCTATTACAACGATGCTCCAAGCAGTCAACCTTACAATAGCAACAATGTTAATTCTAATAACAAAGCCTTAGCTATAATATTGATAGTATTATTATTACTTTTTAGTCCAGGAATACTAGGATTAATAATTGGGATCCTTGGAGGTATGATTGGTTTAGTAGCTGGAGCTTTTGGCATAGCTATAGCTGGTCTTGCTGTAGCACTCGGCACTACATTTGGTTCAGTTTTCGGTATATTTACCATTCCTACAGGTATTGCAGCTTTACCTGCAACTGCCTCTCTGTTAATCGGTATAGGAACTTTAGCTCTAGGCATATTGTGCTCTATAGGATGCTTCTACATGATCAAAGCATTTGTAATGCTCATAATTAAATTTGTAAAATGGATAATATCCGTTTTCAGATAGGGATGGTGATAAAATGAAAAACACATTTATGAAAAGATTTTGTATAATCCTAGCAGCTATAATATTAATATGCTACGGTTCTGCAGCTATAATACTGAAGTTATCTAATTTTAGTTTTTCACAATTTATTAATAGCAATAATGACTTTTCATTTAATATAAACAAAGATTTCAACTTTAATACTGGTTTCAATAAATATAATTATGATCTTAATGACGAAATCAGCGAAAGTTTAGATGGCGTAGACAACATCCAATTATCTTTTGTAAGTGGTGACATAGTATTTCATGAAAATAATGAAAATAAGATTAAAGTTACTTTATCAGGTAGTCTAAGAAGTAGTTCTGAATTAACTGCCCCAAAACTTCAATATTCTAAAAATGGATCTACTATGAAAGTTTATATTCAAAAAAATTCTTTCTTTGGAAGCTACTCACTGAATTCAAAGGTAGATATATATCTTCCTAAAGATTACTCAAAAAATCTGTCTGTATCATCAGTATCTGCAGATATACTTCTGTCTGATAAAAAATTTATCAATCTCGAAGCTGTTACTACATCAGGAGATGTTAAACTTTCGAATATTACAGCAGATTCTCTTAATATAAAAACTGTTTCTGGTGATATGTCAGGATCTAGTATAACGAGCAACAAGTTTGTAGCAGATGCTGTTTCAGGAAAAATCGATTTTGATAATTTTGAGGGAGTTACTAAAGCTACAACTATATCAGGTGATATATCTATGAAATATACTAATTTAATTGGTGACATAGATGTTCATTCAACCTCTGGAGATGTAAAATTAGGTTTACCAAATAACTGCTCGTTTACTCTTGAGTCCTCTTCTACTTCAGGTGATATAAATAGCAGATTCTCTCTAAACAATACCTCTTCCGGTAAGAGAAGCCTGAGCGGTTCCTACGGAAATGGAACTAATAAGCTATCTATTCATACAACTTCTGGAGATATAACCTTAAACAAAAATTAATATTTATATAAGTTTTAAAGATTGCCTATATGGATGTACCATTTCGGATCGAAGTGGTACATCTTTATTTATGCAGTCTTTTTTATTGTCTAGAAAAGCATAAAAGTTTCAAGCTAGTTAAACCTACATACTTAAATGATTTTAGAAGTTTTTTATATCTATACAATAAAAAAACAAAACTTGTTCGCCAGTTAGAATTTCCTTGCATATAATTATTTTTTTAGAAGAAAAATAAAAAATATATAGATTTTTTAACAAACTCTTGTTAAAATATACACAAACAACAATTATTATTTGTAGATAATTTATATTTATTATATGGAGGAAAATTAAATGAAGGTTGCAGTTATAGGTTGTACTCATGCAGGTACCGCAGCAATAGTAAATACAGCAAAGAAATACCCTGATGCACAAATAACAGTATATGAAAGAAATGATAATATATCATTCTTATCTTGCGGAATTGCATTGTATGTTGGAGGAGTAGTTAAAGATCCTCAAGGATTATTCTATAGTTCTCCTGAAGCATTAGCAGAATTGGGAGTAAAAACAAAGATGTCCCATGATGTTTTAGATATTGATTTTGATGCTAAGATATTAAAAGTTAAAGATTTAAATTCCAATGAAGAATTTGAAGATTCTTTTGATAAACTAATCATTACTTCTGGTTCATGGCCAATAGTTCCTAAAATTGAAGGCATTAACTTAGATAATATACTTCTTTCAAAAAACTTCTATCATTCAAATACAATTATAGAGAAAGCTAAGGAAGCGAATAAAATCGTAGTTGTTGGAGCTGGTTACATAGGTGTTGAACTTGTTGAAGCTTTTGAAGCTAATGGAAAGAAAGTTACTTTAATAGATAGTATGGATAGAATTTTAAGTAAATATTTAGATAAAGAATTTACTGATACCGCTGAGATGGCTTTTGCAAATCGTGGAGTTAAGCTTGCTTTAGGTGAAACTGTAAGTAAATTTGAAGGTAAAGATAGAAAAGTTACTAAGGTTGTAACAAATAAGGGTGAATATGAAGCCGATCTTGTTATTTTATGCATAGGCTTTAGACCAAGTACTGATTTATTCAAAGGAAAATTAGATATGCTTCCAAATGGAGCAATTATAGTAGACGAATATATGAGAACAAGCAAAGAAGATGTTTTTGCTGCTGGTGACTGCTGCTCAGTAATCTATAATCCAACTGGTAAAAAAGAATATATCCCTCTAGCTACAAATGCAGTTAGAATGGGTACATTAATTGGAAGAAACTTAGTTAAGCCAACAACTAAATACCTTGGAACTCAAGGAACTTCAGGTATAAAAATTTATGAATACAATATTGCCTCAACTGGTCTTACAGAAGAATCTGCCAAGGCTGCAGGCTTTAATATAAAAACAACATCAGTTACTGATAATTACAGACCTGAATTTATGCCAACCTTTGATTCTGTAACTATAAAGGTTGTTTATGAAGCTGATTCAGAAGTAATACTCGGAGCTCAACTTATTTCAAAAACAGACTTAACTCAACTAATGAATACTATGTCTGTTGTAATTCAAAATAAAATGACTATTGATGAACTTGCATTCGTAGATTTCTTCTTCCAACCACACTTTAACAAGCCTTGGAGTTTATTAAACATAGTAGCATTAAATGCTAAATAACCATTAAATACTTTTGCCTAATTAATAAGTTGAAATTAAGTGGTCACGCATCTCCTGCATAACCACTTAATTTCATCAATATTTAAAAATATAACCTAATTTAATACTAAGAACAGGAAAACAGGTATCTCATTTCTGAGATACCTGCTTTTTATTAGTTTAATCTTTTTCTTCTTATTATTACAGCACCACCAGCTATTGCTAAAATTCCAAATACTATAAGTATATTAGAATCAATAACGGAACCAGTCTTTACTATTGTTGCTGGTGTACTGGTTGAAGTTGTTGTACTTCCACTATTAGTAGTTGAACCACTTGTAGTTCCAGTATTAGTTGACCCTGTATTGGTATTTCCAGTGTTTGAAGCTACTTGTTTCTCTGCTAATATATACTCACTAAAATGAGGAGTCTTAAAGGTGACTTTGTTTCCATCTACCTTTGTGTCCATTTCTTCAAACTTCTTAGTTTCTTCATTATAGTAGAATATTGCAAGCTTACTCTTATCTAAGCCTTTTAATTCTTCATCAGATAATGTTATTGTTATTGTTGCTTCTGCCTCGTTACTAAATTTGTGAACAGCAGTTTTATTTCCATTACCCTCTACTATAGCTTCAAATTTAAATATTTTACTAACGGCCTTTAAGCCTTTAGTTAAAGAACTTCCATCTTCAATAGTCGCATTAATAGTAACCTTTGAACTATTTTTTATAAGTGTAGGATCAAAAGCTGAAAATGGTAAATTAATAGTGTTTGCACCAACATTTAATATTAATGATCCTTTACCTTCTTTCATAGCTTCTGTGTTTTCAATTACAATGCTTGCAGCGTTAGATGCATCAGTAGTAATTACATTATTACCATCCTTATCAAGAGGCTTTCTTACTGAAACATTTACTGATCCATCATCATTCTTATCAATTTTAACAGATTTCTTTATTGTAAATTTGATTTCTAAACTTGCTTTATTACCTGCTTTATCTAAGGAAGTACCAGCTATAACATGGTCACCTTCAACATCAATAGCAGTTTTTCCATCATAAGCTTTTCCATCTAATAATAGATTAACTGTTGCATCTTTATCATCCACTGTTATTTTTGGATTAACAGTATCAAAATAGATCTTTCCAGACTCTACATCTTTTACTGTAAATATTGGTGCTGTTTTATCAATTTCAAAACTTACCTTTGCAATTGATTGATTTCCAGCCTTATCTACTGAAGTTACCTCAAGAACATGTTTGCCTTCAGTTGTAACTGGCTTAAAGTCATAGTCTTTTCCATCTAATAATGCTTTTACAGTTGTTCCCTCTTCAGTATCAAGAGTTGGAGTAACATCTACATTATATAGCTTTCCATCTTCTAATCCCTTAATGTTTAACTTTGGAGCTGTTTTATCAATTTCAAACGAAATTGCAGCTTCAGAAACATTTCCAGCTTCATCAACAGCCTTAACCTTAAGAACATGTTTTCCTTCAGCTTCAATTGCTGCTCCGTTATATTCTTTATCATCTAAAAGAACTGTTAGATTAACTTTCTTATCTGAATTTACTTTTGGTGTTACTGCTTTATTGTACAATCCGCCATCAGTTACCCCTGATATAGTTAAGCTAGGAGCTACTTTATCTAGCTTTACTGTTATCTTATTTTCAGTTACATTGCCTAAGGTATCTGTTGCTTTAAGTGATATGATATCACCATCTTTCACTGCAAGATCCTTCGTGAATTCTTTTTTATTAACTTCTGGACCTGTTGCACCATCAACATTAACATTTAAAACAGGTTCTCCATTAATTTGGAATTTATATCCCCAGCCATTATCCTCAACAGTACCCTTTAATGCTATTGAATCTTGATTAGTAATAATTACCCCATCACCATTTACAGCTGGGCTTTGAAGATTGATTACTGGAGCCACTGAATCACAATTTATCTTAGTAGAGTAATTTATTATTACTTTTCCACTTCCATCTTCCGCGTATATAGGAATAACATTAACACCTTGATTTAGCTTAAGATCTATAGCAAAAGATCCATCTTCTGCTTTTTGAACATCCTTGCCAGCTATCTTAAAGCTCTTAAGTTCTGCATTAACTTGACCAGTTACTGTATATGTGTTTAAGTTAGTATCAAAGCCTTTAGTAAATCTATTATCATAGAAGGTTACTGGTCCTGCATCACCAACTGTAACTTTAAACTCATTCATTCCAACATTATAAACAAAGTCAGGAATAGCAACAAAAATATCATTCACATTATTAGTATTAAGCGAAATATCAAAATCATATTTTCCATCTTTAATTTGAAGATTTCCTGCATCAACTAACTTTCCATTTACAACAAGAGCTGGTGCCTCAGAAGATAATAACATATCCTGAACATTTAAAGTTATATGATATGGAACTTTACCATCTTTGGCCTCTCCATTTTGCTTAGCTGAAGAAAGCTCTATAACTGGAGCAGTGGTATCAACTTTTATAGGCACCTTATAATCTTGTGGTTTAGCACCTTCAAAATCAACCACTGATTTTATATTTAAATAATATTGTCCATCTGGAGCTGCTTTCCTTTCACCAGATGTAGCATCATAAAGCTTTCCATCCCAAGACAACTGATCGTATATCTCTCCCATTTGTCCAACAGGTTGGTTCTTAGCATCTGTTTCATTGAATACTTTCCTAGTTATATCCTTTTGATTTGCAAGTTTACCTAAGGTATCCCCACTGGCATTCTCTAACTCAACATCTACATTTTTGGCATTTCTTAAGAAATATAAATATGGTACAAAATTATCAAACTTCATATCATCATTAGGAGATATTGCGATAAAATTCTTGTCAAATATAGGATTTTTATCCTCATCTATTCCCACTTGTCCTAAAATGCCATAATCAGCTCCTATATTAGTAAGTGGATATGATTGTTCTGATGGAAGTTGAGAAGCTTTAGTGTCGTAGATCATATTTTCTATAATCTTCTCTGCGCCCCAATCTCCGTAATATCCCATGAATGGTATAACTAGTGCTGGAACATCGGAGGAATTTAGTTTTATAAAACCTTCAACAAATCTGTTAGTTGAAATTGCTTTAGGTATAGAAAGCTTTGCTTTAACCACTGCAGTCCCATTTGCTGGCACAGTTACTGAATTCTTATCAAAAGTTACTGCTGCACCATCCACTTTTACATCATAAGACATACTAGTAGTTAATTTACCTTGTTCAGTTAAAACTCCACCATAGTTCTCTAAGTTATACGTAGTTTCTTTATCTCCATAGTTTTTAAGAGTTAATTCAAATTCTACTTCATTTCCTATTTGCTTTAAAGCTACATAAGAATTACCTTCATTTGTAACTGTAACCTTATTATTTATAGCTTTTTCTGTTTGAATCATACCTGCACCCTGTCTTCTTGGTGAATACGGTATTGTAGGATGCTGTTTGTCCATTTCAATAGTGGCTGTATTTACTGCAGTATTTTTAGCTAAATCGACTAAATCCCTGCCTTTTAAATTAGGATTAGCTTTCTTAAGCGCTTCCACAATTAGCGCTTCACTACCAGCTACATGAGGTGACGCCATTGAAGTACCACTCATAACTTCATAATCATTGTTATTTACTGTTGAAAATATATTCCCACCTGGTGCAGAAATCTGAGGTTTAAAATCTAAATTTGGTGTTGGTCCCCAGGATGTAAAATCTGAGAAATCTCCTGAATTTACATTTGAAGTTATAATTCTGTCATTACCAAATTTAATTTTTCCACCACTTTTAGCTAGATCCGCAAGTTTTTTGCCATCTGTTAAAGTTACAAATACACCTGGTATTGTAATGGATGGATCCGTTGCCATATTTATATATGAATCACCACCAGCCACACTATTATAGACTATAGCTGCTATTGCTCCATTTTTTTGTGCATTCAATTTCTTATCAACAAAAGAAATACTTCCTCTTTGTATAAGAGCAACTTTTCCTTTTACATCTTTGCCTTGGAAATCGCTTTCTTGCCCAAGTCCACAATCTACTAATTCAAATTGCTTTGTTGAATCTAACGCTTTACTTGGAATCACATCTGAAGTTGTATATCCAGCCTTCGAATCACTTCTATCCAGCAAGCTTATAGCCGAAAGTGTTACAGTTGTATTTTCATAACTAGCAACCTGAAGTGCATCTTTTGCAAGTCCAGGTGAGCCTACAAGTCCTGTATCTGTCATTTCAGGCACTTTATATGGAGCAGTTGAATACTGTGAGTTACCTGCAGATACCACTACTACTGTTCCTGCATCAACAGCTTTTTTTATAGCTACTTGCTCTGGATCATCATCTTCTTGGAAGCTTGCAGTTGATCCTAAGCTCATGTTTATTACATCTGCACCTTGATTAACTGATTCTTCTATTGCTGCTACTATATCATCTGAGTAGGCTCCTTTTATTTCTGAGTTATTTGAAAACACCTTCATTGCTAGAAGCTGTGCTTCTGGCGCTACTCCTTTTACACCATTATTAACTTTTATGTCTTCATCACTACCATTAGCTCCTACTATTCCCGCAACATGCATTCCATGCATGCTAGATGTAGTATCCCTAACTTCATCATTCTTATCTGCAAAATTATATCCATATGGAACCTTATCAGTATAGAATTTACCTATACCTGGTTTTATACTATTCTTTGTAAGTTTCTCCTTGCTTGTATCCGTAAGCTTCATATCTTTATGATTATAATCTATACCAGTATCAATAATTGATACTACCATACCTTCGCCTTTTAACCCCAAATCCTGCCAAACCTTAGTTGCTTCAGTTAATTCCTTAGCTGAATTCATATCAGGGTAATAAATATTTACTACCTTTACGTCCTTAACACCTTTTAATTTTTTAATAGTGTCGATATCTTTAACCTTAGTATCGATACTAAATCCATTTACTACTGTACCAAATGTATTTCTTATCTTATTACCTGTAATTGCTTTCACTTTGTCTTGAACGGTTTTTTGCTCATCTTTAACAGCTTGTATGTCTGATTTGACCGCTGTCTTTAAACCTTTCTTCTGAGCTTTGTCTAATGCAGGTTCACCAGTAAGCTCAACTACAACTCTTACTGATTCATCTGTTTTTTTATTTTTTAGCTTGTCCACCCTCTCTGAAAGTTTCTTTTCTAATGCTTCTGTTGCAATTGCTTTGGCATCTTTAGTTCCAGTATTCTTGCTATCTAATGCTTTGGCTTCTCGAGAAAACCCACTGGGAACTACTAAAGCTAGTGCAACAAGCATGCTTATGGTTTTAGATAAAACTTTTCTCCTTATCAAATAATTACCCCCTTTTATAAATAAACTTTACTTTTATGGTACATTATAACATTTTATTCCATGTTATACCAATTATCAATAGTTATTTTATTCCCTATGTATTTTTATGACCTTATTAAAAAATCTATGTATTTTTTGAACAAATATTACAAATATTCTATTTTTATTAAAACAGCTGGTATTAATCCTGTAAATTATTCAAAAAAAAATCCTATAAAGTAACCATTCCTGGTTAACTCTATAGGATAAATATTAATTAATCATTTCTTAATGATTAATTTAATTCTAACTAAAAATTAATTCTTTACACTAATATTATATATAACCTACATTACTTAAAACTATTGACTTCCTCTAAAGTAGGAAGTGCTGCAATTGCTCCCATTTTAGTGCAGACTATTGCTCCCACTTTATTAGCAAAGGCTACTATAGCTTTCATTGAGTCCATATCTCTTACATTTAGCTTAGGTGATTCACTCTTAGCTAAATCATAGAGAACCGCACCAACAAAGGCATCACCTGCACCAGTTGAATCTATAGATGTAATACTTATACTTTTTACCACTTCAACGGATTTTCCATCAGTTATCATTGTGCCCTCTTTGCCAAGGGTTACTGCAACTATGCTTCCTCCTCTTTCAGCGATATATTTTGCTGCAGACTCAATATTTTCTTTTCCTGATATTAAAAGAGCTTCCTCATCACTAACCTTCACAAAGTCACAATGCTTTAAGCATAATCTAGAAACTTCTATAAATTCTTCTTTTCTTCCTTTCCAAAGATCTTCTCTATAGTTTGGATCGAAAGATATAAATATGCCAGCATTTCTTGCTTTATTTATTAAATCAAAATATGTTTTTCTTAAATTACCTCCAAGAAGTGCGGTAGCTGATCCAAAATGAATTATCTTACTTTTCTTTATATCTTCTATCTCTGCTTCTGATAGTTCATAATTTTCGTCTGCACCTCTATTGAATATAAAATCTCTTTCTCCATTGTCTTTTAAAGATACAAAAGCTAAAATAGTATTTTGTTTTTCAAGCAGCTTCATGTAAGTTGTATCTACTCCTACATCTTCTAAGGTCTTCTTTAAAAACAAACCAAAAGCATCCGCTCCTACACTTCCACCGAAGGAAGCATCTCCCCCTAACCTAGAGATTGCTGCTGTGACATTGGCCGGAGCACCTCCTGCTTTCTTTATGAAGTTGCTTCCTTCCACTAAACTGCTGTTAACATCTGAACATATAAAATCAATCAATAACTCTCCAACACAAAAAATTTTATCCATAAATCCTCTCTCCTTCCTCATTATAACTATAAATTTATAAATTCTTAAATTCTTAAATTCTTATATTCGTATATTGTTATATTTAAAAATTGTTTTATTTTTGTCTTTATTAAAGAATGTTGCTGAAATTAAGAGGTTGCACAAGATAGGCAATATGATTGAGTTATTATTATTACTTTATTTTTACACATTGTAACCCACATAATTCCAATTTTATATAGTTTTATTGTACTTTATGTAGACTTATCTCGCATTATAAATATTAAATATTAGTGAATGTAACACGCTAAGGGTTTAAATTTTTGTTGTACAAGCCTATACTGGAATTAGGAAACATATTATAAGATGTTAGTTATATAGTTCATAACTCTATCATTAAGTTACATATGTTCAATAATCACCAAGAGCCGTGATTATCGAGCAGGTATAACTTAAGTTAAAGCATAATGACTCTCTAAGCCTTAACTATATTCAAAATTAACAATAGTTTAAGACTACGCTAATGCATCTTTATATATAAAAAAACAATGTTACTAATAATTCTACCATTCACTGGTATAACAAGTAACGAGGAGGTCTATTAAATGAAATCTAATCCTATTATAATAATATCTTTAGATGGTCTTGGAAGAAAGGATTTTGAGTTTTTGAAAACTCTTCCGAACTTTAGCAAATTACTTAACACTAGTTCTTATTCCTATAAGGTTAATAGTATATATCCATCACTAACTTATCCAGCCCATGTGTCAATTGTAACAGGTAAAAAACCTGCTAATCATGGTGTAATTAACAATATATTATTACAACCCGGTGTGGATTCCCCTGATTGGTTTTGGTTTAAATCTCAGGTTAACTGTGACACAATTTATGATTTAGCTAAAAAGGAAGGCTATACTACTGGCGCAATTTTATGGCCTGTAACTGGTAAGGCTGCAATAGATTATAATATGCCTGAAATCTTTGCAAATCGTTGGTGGTTAACACAGCCTATGATATCCTTATACAGTGGAACGCCTTCTTATCAGCTTTTGATGAATTTTAAATATGGTTATCTCAGAGAAGGGAAGAAACAGCCTCACCTAGATAATTTCTCTACTGAGTGCGCACTTTACCTATTACAAAAAGAGAAAGTTGATTTTCTAATGCTTCATCTTACTGATGTTGATACTAATAAACATCAGTATGGTACAGAAAATGATGAGATTACTAATGCCTTAAGAAGACATGATGTAAGACTTGGAAAAATTATGGATGTCTTAAACAGCCATGTTTGCTATAAAGACTCTACTATCGTGGTATTAGGCGATCACTCTCTTATGGATACAAATAAGGTCATAAAGCTAAACACCTTATTTGTTAAAGAAGGTTATATAACTAAAGATGAAAAGGGAAAGCTTCAAGAGCCTAAAGTTTATCTAAATAACTGTGATGGTTCAGCCTATATCTATATAAAGGATAATGACGCAGAATTGAAGGATAAAGTAATTAAGTTACTAAAAGACTATTCAAATAACAACGATAATTGCTTGGAAGAAATTCTAAGCGGTGACGATTTGAAAAACTTAGGAATAGACCACAACTGTGCAATTATGTTAGAAGCTAAAAATGGATATTATTTTTCAAATGATTTAGATGGTGAAACTATAGAAGAAGTTGGAGAAAAGTACGACAAAGCAACTCACGGTTACTCACCATTTAAAGAGGATTATCAAACTTTCTTCCTAATAAGCGGAAATAATATTAAAAAGAATTTTGATATCGGAGAAATGAGCTTACTAGATGAGGCTCCAACTTTAGCAAAGATAATGGGCACCGAACTTCCTTCTCCTGACGGAAGGACTCTCAGTAACATTTTTAAGTCTAAAAAATAATTTAATTACACGATGTTAAAGCACTGTGCTAAAATTAAGTGGTTATTCATCCAATACTTTAATTTCAACAATATTGTTAAACATAGCTTTAAATTAAAAAGCACCACTGCAAAGCCTTCCGCTAAGTAGTGGTACCTTTTTTATAAATAATAATAATTCATGTGTGTCATAAAATTAAGTAAAATAACGATTTTATGACACGTATAAATTATTATAATCTCAAGTTTATCTAAAGATGAAACACTTCAATCTGAAAACTATTTTCAAAGCTCCTCTGGGTTCTGAGAGGAGATTTTGAAAATATAAATTTAATTAAGAAATGGTACATCTATATTCTAGTAAATATTATATGCCTTACCTCTTCAATTGATACTATTTTACAACTTACTCCATAAACTTCTTCTATATTCTTAACATTTATAACATCTTCCGTCTTTCCATAATCAAATACTTTTCCGTCTTTCATTATCACTGTGTTATCAGTGTAAGTCAAAGCCAAGTTTATATCATGAAGTACAGCAATTATAGTTTTTCCTAAATTCCTAAGCTTATTTAGAATATCAATAATCTCTAGTTGATATTTTATATCTAAATTAGATAGTGGCTCATCAAGTATTATGCATCTACTATCCTGTGCTATGGCTCTAGCAAGCAAAACCCTTTGTCTTTCTCCTCCACTTATTTCTGTAATCAGCTTATCTTTTAATTGAAGTATTTCAGTTGCTTTCATCGCCTCTTCAACCTTTTTTATATCCTCATTTGTCTCGACTCCAAGAAAGTTTATCTTATTGTTTCTTCCCATCATTACTACATCATAACAAGAAAACTCCATTTCAAGCGCTGTATCTTGAGGAACATAACTTATTATATTAGCAAATTCTTTAGCTCTTATCTTATTAATATCCTTGTTTTCAATAATAACCTTTCCTTCAGAAGGATTAAGATATTTTATAATATTTTTTATTAAGGTTGTTTTACCACTTCCATTTGGTCCAACAATGGAATAGAACTTTCCTGCTTCAAAGGTTAAATCTATATCTTTCAATATAGTCACCTTATTCACATCATATTGTAATTGTATGACATCTATTATAGACATATTTACGCCCTCTTTCTTTTCCAAAGAAGATATATAAAAAATGGAGCTCCAAAAAGGCTTGTTATTGCCCCAACAGGTAATTCTGTAGGAGATAGTAATATTCTAGCCAAAGTATCACACCCCAGTGAAAATATAGCTCCTAAAACAAAAGAAAAAGGAAACAGTTCTCTGTGATTTGCTCCAACAATAAGCCTTGCAACATGGGGTATTATAAGCCCTATAAAACCTATAACCCCACTTACAGAAACTATCACAGCAATCATGATTGAACTTACCATGATAATCAGCTTTTTAATCTTATCTACTTCCACTCCTAAAGAATATGCTCCTTCATCTCCAGAAGCTATTATATTAAATTGCCTATAAAGTAACTGAAAACTAATTGATATAATTATAACTATAGGTGCAACAATCAATATTTGCTTGTATGACGATTCATTAAAACTCCCCATAGTCCAATATATTATTCTTTCCATAGCTTCTCTATGTAAGATCATTGAAAGTGATATAATTGAAGAAAAGAGAAAATTTATAGCCACTCCTGCAAGTAATAGTGTTGTTGTTGGAAGCTTTCTTCCTACTCTTGCTATATTATAAACTAAAATTAGCGAAATAAATGCTCCTATAAAAGCAAGTACTGTAGTAAAAGCCATGCCATAAGTTTCTAACCTGAAAACAATAGAAATAGTAGCACCTAAGGCGGCTCCAGAAGATACGCCAAGAACATAAGGATCTGCCATTGGATTTTTAAATATCCCCTGAAAAGCTGCTCCACTTACTCCAAGTCCTGCACCTACTAAAGCTGCCAATATTATTCTTGGTAATCTTATGTTAAATATTATTTTGTCGTATATTGAATCTATATTTACACCAATTATTTTTAGCCATATTAATCTAACCGCATCAATGGATTTTAATGAAGCTGAACCTACTGTAATAGAAGCTATTACTAAAACTATCAGTAAGATAACAAGTACTGCTAGTAGTCTTTTTTTCTTCATTCAACTACCTCTTAAAAAGCTTCGGGATGTAATATCTTTGCAAGTGCCTCTAACCCGTCTGCTTGCCTTGGCCCTTGTCTAACCAGCATATTATCGTCTATTTCAAAAACCTTGTTAGCTTTAACTGCAGGAAGGTCCTTGTATCTATCTGCTTGTATGAATCTCTTTTTAGCATCATATTTATCAGATAATATTATAATCTCTGGATTATTCTCAACTATCTTTTCAAAGCTGTAGTTCCATCCCTTAACATCCTTAGCTATATTATCTCCTCCTGCTTTTTCTATAAGCTGGCCAACAAAGGTATCTCCCCCTGCAGTAAAGTCTTCTTTACCAAAATCAACAACATAATATAGTTTAACTTTCTTAGAAGCTTTTATTTTTTCTTCAACCTCTGCAACCTTTTTCTTCATTTCATCTACTATTTTTTGTCCATCATTCTTAACTCCTAGAACTTCTGCTGTATCTAGAATATTCTTATATGCTCCATCAAAATTATCCTCTCCATAAAGCACTGCAACCTTAATGCCAAGATCTTCAAGCTTTTTAAGCACTTCCTTAGAAAAATGTGCTCCTGCTATTACTAGGTCAGGCTTAAGCTCTGTTATTTTTTCAATATTAGGATTTTCTAATCCCCCAACCTTTTCTATCTTGGAAACTTCAGCTGGATAATCATCATAGTCTGATCTTCCTACTAAAATACTTTCCTTTTTTAAAGCAAATATAGTTTCTGTAGCACCTGGTGATAAAGTTACTACTCTTTGAGGTACCTTATCTAAAGAAACCTCTCTATTATATGAATCAGTTATTTTTATACCTTTAACTTCTTCTTTTTTTGTTTCACTCTTTGTGCATGCCATTAGTGATAAGGTAAATACTAATGTCATTATTATAATTGATAACCTTTTTATATTTTTCAAATTTTATTCCTCCTGAAATCCGATTTAAAACCAATTTATTTATTTAAAACTTCCAAAACAGCACTGTCTTTGTATAAAGTGAGCAAACTATAGCATCCATGATTAATATTAAATTTATAAAATCCTTCATAACTAAATCCTAATAGCTCACATAATATTGCTCTTATAGTACCCCCATGAGCTACTATTGCTATATTATCCTCTTCCTTTGATACTTTAATAATTTCCTTAATCCCTTCACTTACCCTATTATAAAAATCCTTAAAGCTTTCCCCTTCAGGAAATTTAAAAATCTTAAAATCATCTATAAAACATTGAAACTGTTCACTATAATTTGTACTTATATATTTATAATCTCTACCATCCCAAAGTCCAAAGTTTATCTCATTAAAACTTGAGTTTTCTTCAAAATAAATTTCACTACTTGAAAAATCAAAAATAGCATCTGCTGTTTTCTTTGCTCTTTCCATCTCAGAATAGTAAACCTTATTTAAATTTATATTATCTAATTTACTCTTTAGCTTTAGATTTTGTAGTTTTCCTTTTTCACTTAAGGGGTAATCCTTAACTCCTTGATACAAGCCTTTATGATTGCCCTCTGTCTCTCCATGTCTTATTAAGATAAGCTTCATAATATCTCCTCTTAAAGATGAATAACTTTAAAATATGCACAAATGGGTCATACATCCGATGCTTTAATGAGCCTACGCAAAGAATTAATATGATTTTGTCATATAGCATCTCCTTTATAACCACTTAACTTCAATGATACTCTTAAACATAAACTAAAATATATGTTTAAACTAAACTTTGTAATAAACAAAAAACTATTAATACAAGCACTTCATTTAACTCAACGCTGGCTCCTAATATATCTCCAGTTATACCATCTAACCTTTTTTCTATATAAGCTCTAAAGCATACTGTAAAAACAAAACCTACTATTATGACAATAAACCCATAAATTCTTCCTAAGACTAAAGTTATAATCAAACCTAAAACCAATGCGATACTAAATGTTACTAAAGAAATCTTACCAATAAACAGATCTCCTAAGCCCTCTTTTTCCCTTGCATATCTTCTTTTATACATCAAAAGTGTCATAAAGGTTCTACTAATCACTGGAGAAATTAAAAGGGCTGAGTATATGTTAACCTCTGAAAGATCTTGAATTGCTGAAAACTTTAAAAGCAACAATGCAACAAGCGCCAGTACTCCAAAGGTTCCAACTCTGCTATCTTTCATAATTTCAAGAATCTTATCCTTACTCCTACCTGAAAAAATTCCATCTGCAGTATCACTTAACCCATCTAGATGCAGGCCTCCAGTAACAATAATATGTGATATCATAGCAAATACCGCAGGCAGCATACCATGAAACAACTTACTTGTAATTATATATATAAGTAAATCTATTGCCCCTATTATAAGCCCTACTAAAGGAAAATATCTTACTGCATCAGCAAAATCTTCTCTCTTTACTTCTAAGCTTAAATTTATAGGTATTCTAGTCATAAACTGTATGATTAAAATAAGTTTTTTCAATTTATTCCCCCTTAATCCTTACAGGTATGCCTGACACAACTAAGTAAACTTCATCTACTTCTTTTGCTAATCTTTGATTTACTCGTCCCGCTATATCTCTAAATTCTCTCGACAACTTATTTTCTGGTACTATTCCACTTCCAACCTCATTAGTGACTATAACAGCTTTGCAATTAAAGTTTCTTAGACCTTTAATTAAATTATCAATCTCAAAGATAACCTTTTGTTCAATTAAATCATAGTTATCATTACCATCATCACTTAAATTTTCTAATAATATATTAGAAATCATTATAGTTATACAATCAACAATTACACCGTTATAGACTATATTTCCACCTAATATTTTTTCAAATTCAGCTTGAAAATCTTTATAGCTTTCTAAGGTATGCCAATGGTTTGGTCTTTGCTCTCTGTGCTTCCTGACTCTGTCTTTCATTTCTTGATCAAAAGGTATTGAAGTTGCAATGTACAAAACTTCTGCTTCATTTTTAAGTATTGACTCTCCAAAAGAAGACTTTCCACTTCTTGCACCACCAGTTACTAACGTAATCATATCTTTTCCTCCCAAAGCCCCTTATAATCATCTAAATCTACATTACCTTCTTCAAAGGTTGCCATTTCATTCATTATCTTTGTGGAAGCTTCTAATATATTGAAAGCTAATGGACATCCAGATCCTTCTCCGAGTCTCATGGCTAAATCTAATATAGGCTCTAGCCCTAGTTCTGATAAAACCAAGTTATATCCTTTTTCCATTGATATATGAGATGGAAACATAAAATCTTTAGTAACGTCATTTACCCTATAAGCTATTAGTGCTGCGATTGCAGAAATGAAGCCATCTATAACCACCGGTATCCTATACTTTGCTGCACCTAAATAGACACCTACAAGTCCAGCGATATCAAAGCCACCAACTTTATGCAATACTTCTATTGGATCCTTTATATTAGGCTGATTTACTTCTAAAACCTTTTTTATAACCTTCTTTTTCTTTTCAAAGGCTTCATCAGTAAGCCCTGCTCCTCTACCTACAGCTTCCTCAATAGAACAACCAGTTAAGGCAATTAATATTGAAGAACTAGAAGTAGTATTTCCTATTCCCATCTCTCCAGTGCCTATAAGGTTATAACCTTCTTTTTTAAGCTTTGAAACTAAATCAATTCCTACTCTAATAGCTGTAAGAGCTTCTTCTCTTGTCATTGCTTCACCTTTAGCAATGTTTGATGTGCCTTTCCTTACCTTACAGTTTATAAGTTCACTATGATTTATTTCTTCATTGATACCTATATCTACAACCTTTAAATCGCAATTGTTATGTCTTGCTAAAACACCTACTCCTGTTACTCCTTTTATGAAGTTTACTGTTTGAGTTGCAGTAACTACTTGTGGAGCTGAAGCAACCCCTTCTTCACATACTCCATTATCAGAACACATTATAATCACTGCTTTTTTTGTAATATTATTATATAATTCACCTGTTATTCCAGATAACTTTATGGCCATCTTTTCAAGTTTTCCAAGACTGCCTATAGGCTTTACCAAGTTATCCATTCTTTCTTTAGCTTCAGCCATAGATCTTTCATATAGAGGTTTTATATCTTCTACTAAACATGATTCCTTCATTTCAATCCTCCCCCTAATTAAACAGAAAAAGACCTCCCTAAGGAGGCCTTTATAATTACTATTCGAATCAATATATCTATATTAAAACATATAAAATAGATAAAACTTACTCTCAACATTAATAAAGCTATATTTACATATCTGCACACAAAATACTCTTATCTTGTTAATACTATAAATATTATTAGCGTTGTATTGAAGTTTAAATACATATAAACTTCCTCAACGAAATAATTTTATATAAGTAACAGCTTGCTTTATTAACAGTAATTCTTCCACCCCGGAAAATTAGCTTTTCTTATGGCAGGTTTTCTGGCTTTGAATCATCCTACTTTCTGCTCCTTCCCAAGCTTCTTATAGACATCTAACCTTTAATTACAAACTATACCTGCTAAATGTATAAGCACAGGTATACTTTGAATCTAATGATAAACATCCTTAACCCAGTGGATTAAAACTTAAATAACATAAGTTTTAGTGCAAATTTCGTCATCATCACAGTAACGGGGGCTGCAAAGGTCTTTCACCTTTTTCCCTTTTAACTTCTATAGAACAAATATATATTTGCCCCACTGAAGCACCAATAAGAACTTATTAAATTGTCAACTAAATTATAGTATTCATATTTATTATAGTCAAGATTACTGCTTCTTAACTTTTCTTTTCTTTGTATATTGTTTTATTAGATATGCAGCTATTCTTATTATCACGTAAATTATAAATATATATAAGAATCCCCATATCCCGGCTACTATATCTGCAAACTCCATATTTCCTCGTTTAGTTATTTTTTGTTCTATTTCAATACCAAAAACTATTACCAGTAGTACTGTAAAAGTATATATGAAGGATATAGCTGTAATGCTATATTTTGCGAGCCATTTAAACAGCATTTGAGTTCCTGCAAAAATTAAGATACCTATGATTCCTATTATTATAAAATGAAGTTGTTTGTCTGTAAGGCTATATCCAGACCCCTGAGCTTTTTGTATAAAAACATCATGAATATCATTCACTGCTCTCATTAGTGCTTTTATTATTGCCACCATTGATTAACACCCCCTATGTTTAGTCTTATGTTATAGCTAATCCTTAAAATGTTCAAGTAAAAAGTTATTTATAAATCCTATACTACAAAATCTTATACATCTCATATTGTGATATAGGCATTTTTTTAAATCCATTCTTAACTAAAAACCCAAAAGCTTGACTGTTATTAACAAAACTAGTGCTAATCATATTTATTCCTAATTCTTTAACAGCATAATTAATTAGTGATGAACCAATTCCACTGAATCTATAATTCTTATCTACATACATAAAACTTATTTTTCCTGTTTTATTTATACTTAGACCACTAATAAGAACCTCATCAATAAATCCTCCTAAATAATATGTATCCTTTGATAAACTTAGATATTCAAAATCATTTTGCCAACTAACATGACCATCATATCTATCGCATATCTCTCTATACTGACCTAATGTTATATCTTTAATAACCAGCTTTTTATTATGGTATCTTTTCAAATTGCTTATATTATCATTAGAGTAATAGGATATATCATAAATTTTGCTATATCCCATCTTATTATAAAAAGATATTGCTCTATCATTTCCAACAATGACTTCCAAAAACAATTGACTACACCCTTTACTCTTTGCAATTTCTTGATGTAATTGAAAAAGTCTTTTACTTATCCAACCACCTCTATAACTTGGATGAATTGCTAATCCTCCACATCTTAAAGTTTTTATTCCATCATATACTTTTATCCCGCCTAACATTAATCCTACAGGCTTATTACTATCATATACTACAAAAGAATATTCTTTGCAGTTCCCTTCAGCGCCAAAGAATCTTCCTTCAAAATCTTCCTTATTTACACTAAGCTTTATTATATAATCTGAGAATCCATCCTGAAATGCCTGAAATATATCATCAATAGTTACATCTAAACAATTTTTATATTTTATCATATAATCCCCCCTTAAGCCGCAAACAAAACTGTATATATATTATAATCCAAATACTTCTTATAATATTACTACCTAACCCCAACTTATTACAAGTAATAGTTAAAAATTTAAAATTATGTTAATATAAAACAACAAAAAACCTACTTAAGTGACATTGATTATTTGTAATAATCTCCATCACATTTAAGTAGGTTTTAAATTTAGTGCTAATTAAGCATCCTTTTTAAGAACTTCTCTTTCAATTACTTCTATTACTCCATTATCATCATTACTTCTAGCCATAAATCTTCCATACTTCTTTAGCTCATCAGGTGCATTTACCATAACGTAGCTATGATAAGCATTTTGAAGCATTTGGATATCATTAAAATAGTCTCCAAATACCATTGTTTCCTCATGGGTTATGTTGAACTTTTCTTGAAGATAATTAATTGCAATTCCCTTATTTATATCTTTTCTGAAGATATCAACCCAGTCTTGTCCTGAAACGGTAACTTGAAGTTCTTCCTTCAACTTCTTATCAATCTTTTTGTATGAGTTCTCGCTTGATCCTTCTAAATCAAATATTGCTACCTTTAAGAAATCATCTTCTATATCCTCAAGATTATCTACTTGCTTTCTATTATAGTAATATTTTTCTAATTCCTTTAAGAATCTAGGATTTGTGTCTTTATAATATCCGTATTTTTTCCCACATACTACTGGAAAACAGTTGGGTATTTTATTTACTTCTTTCAAAATTTCCATAATAGTTTCTTTAGGTAATGTCTTAGAAAATAATTCTTTTCCGTTATGAACAACAAAGGACCCATTTTCTGCAGCAAAAAGCATCTTATCCTTAGCCTTTGCAAAGTTATTCGCTAATGTATAATACTGTCTCCCACTGGCTGCTACAAATATTACACCTCTGTCTATCAATTCATCTAAAGTATCAAAGAACCCCTCTGGAAGTTCCCCCTTGCTATTTAGTAATGTTCCATCCATATCTGTTGCGATTAATTTTATCATTAAACAACCTCCATCTGTAAACTCATATATATAGACGCTGTTAAAGCACAGTGTTGAAATTAATTGGTTAGCCATATGAAAAAATCATTTAATTATAATAACTAGCCAATATAGCATCTACTGCATAAACATAGAATTTCAACAAAATTCTTAAACATAAGCAAAATCTAAATCATATTATTATAAATATGTATTTATAATACAATTTGAAACATCTAATAATTATTATTTATGAGTATATTTTATCACATATTGAAGGATAAATCTATGGAGGTCCATAAATGCTACTTCTTATTCCATTAAAATTTAGTATTTAGGAATTAATTCTATTTTTCCATTTGTAACCTTTATCAATTTATTAAAAATATCTTCAAGTGATTTAAGTATGTGGATAGCAGAATTTTTATCTAATAGTTCATGGAAATGCTTATTTATAAATTTCTGTATTCCTCTTAAAAGTATTTCAACAACTTCTTCTGGAAAGTCCACTTGAAGGCTTTCTTGTTCAATTCCCTCTTTTACCACACCTAAAATAAGAGGATAACATCTATTAAAAAACTCTTCTTCTAAAGCATTATTTAGCTTTAAATTGCTACTATCTCTCTCAGCATTTGCAAACATAAGGTTACTATTAGTGCCTAAAAACATTGCTTTTAAAATTGCTTCGAGTTTAGAATTAGGATCTAAATTTGAATTATATATATCTGTTAAAGGTAATATATATTCATCTAACCGCCTTTTCAATAGCTCACCTAGTATTTCTTCTTTTGAAGTAAAATAGTGGTAGAAGGTTCCTTTTGCTATAGATAAGCTATTAACTATTTCATTAATTGAGGTATTGTCATACCCCTTCTCAATAAACAATTCTAGAGACCTATCCATTATTTCGTTTTTTCTTTCCAAAGGATCTTTTACAATTCTTTTCATTTTATTTCTAAGACCTTTCTATCAACTTTATATTTTCCGCAAGCTCTATTTACAGCGCCAAACTTACATGCTTTACTACATTCACCACAAAGTATACAATCAGAAGATTCCATATTATTATGCTGAACCTTTTCCATAACATTAATACTCATAGGACAACTCTTATTGCAAGCACTACATTTTTTACAATTGTTTGGCTCTGCCTCTAATTTCAATGAAGGAATATTAAGTTTATTTTTAACTTTACTTCCTGTTATATTCAAAATGGACATTGGACATAAGTAATGACAAGTAGCTCTCTTACCTAAAATAACTGGTAAAACCGCCAGTGATGTTAATATGATGAAATACCCAACAAGATTAGATATCTTATCTACACTAACATAACCTTCTGTAAGATAGAACAAATTCAACTTGTACCCCCTATTAGAAATTAAAGCAAAAGCTATTATTAAAACCCAAGTAGCTCCCAGTATATATTTCAAAATCTTTAAGCCTTTGATTTTCTTAAGAGGCTTTTCAATACATCTATCTATTATCATCTGCCAAGCGCCATATGGACACACATAAGCACAAAAGGCTCTACCTATAAAAAGTGATGATATAGCCATAATTGTCCACACTAAAAATGCTGCAGATATAAACTTGTTAAATAGCCCATCAATTATGATGTATGGAGAAAAAAAGTTAAGCGTAATTGGTAATGTAAAGAACATTATTAATAAAAATAGCCTTCTTTTATTTTTCATGATTAATTCTCCTTATATTTGTTATCATATAATTTATTATAATTCATTGACCGACCGTCGGTCAATAGAATATGTATTTTTTATTATCACTGAAAATTTTGAAAATTGTTAGAATTAAACTAGTTTATATTTACTTAACTATGATACAATATTGTTAATTAAAGGATAACTCATATAAAATTAAAGAAAGGTTGATTCAATGAAAATTGCACATTTAGCACTATGGACTAGAGACTTGGAGAGGACAAAAAATTTCTACACAAAGTATTTCAATGCTGTCCCTAACGAAAAGTATCATAATGAAAAAACAAAATTCAGCTCATATTTTCTATCTTTTGATGATGGCTCTAAGCTAGAAATTATGGAGAAACCTACTGTTCTTTCAATAAATGTTTCTAAAGATTATGAGTGCTTTGGTTATGCTCACGTAGCCTTTTCTGTTGGAAGTGTAGAGAAGGTAGATGAATTAACAAAATTACTAGTAGATGACGGATTTACTGTAGTCAGTGGACCAAGGACTACTGGAGACGGCTATTATGAAAGTTGTATACTAGATCATGAAGGTAATAGAATCGAGATAACCGTATAATAAATCATCAAATAGTTATACAATATTTCTCTCTATTTATGACAATAATTTATCATACGAAAAATAAGGTTAAAATATAGAAAGCTTCTATATTTTAACCTTTTACTTTATGGTTGGTATTTTTAAAATTCAGAGGCCGCTACCTCCGATACTTTAATGATCTTCATAAAGAATTAATATGATTTTCTACAATTCCATAGCTAAAACTGTATAACTCACTACGTTCGGACAATACAGTTTTTTAACGCTATTCCATTTACGAAAATCATTTAATTCTAATTATTTGATCATATAGTATCTCCGTATCGCCCTCTGAATTTTAATTTCAATACAAACCATAAACTATATACGTATTAAATTACTTTTCATTACTAAGTTCGATAAATCTTTCTATATCTTCTTCTATTATCTTTAAGGAGCTTCTCCAGAAATCAACTGAGTGTATATCCACTCCTATAATCTTAGTAACATCAGCTATTTTTCTATCACCTGTAGATGCTAATAGATCATCATATACCTTAACAAATTCTTCGCCTCTCTTTAGATACTCTGCATAAAGACCTTTTGCGAATAGTAATCCGAAAGCATATGGGAAGTTATAGAAATTATATTCTGCATCATAGTAATGTGGCTTGCAGGCCCACATATAAGGATGTAAGTATTCAGGGTCTAAGCCATCTCCATAAGAATCCTTTTGTGCCTTAAGCATTATTTCATTTAAGTCTTCTGCACTTAATGCACTTTCTTCTCTTCTATTAAAAAGCTCACTTTCAAATAAAAATCTTGAGTATATATCTACTATTACTTGAGTGCAATCCCCTATCTCTGATTCTAAAATTGAAAACGCTTCTTCTTTTGTCGCAGTCTTAACCGCTGCTTTTTTAACAATAGTTTCACAGAAAGTTGATGCAGTCTCTGCTATAGGCATTGGATAATCGGAGCTTAATACGCTCTTATCTTTAACACAGTCGTCATGATATCCATGACCTAATTCATGAGCTAAAGTTACTACATCTCCGAAGGCATTTCCATAATTTAAAAGGAATCTGCTTTGTTTTATAAAGTGAAGATTAGAGCAGAAGGCGCCTCCAACTTTTCCTTCCTTCGGCATAACATCAATCCAATCACTATCAAAAGCTCTCCTAGCAAAGTCAGCAAGATTATCACTAAAAGTTCTAAAGTTATCTTCAACAAACTTCTGTCCTTTTTCATATGGAAATTCCATATCTACATCTCCCATAGGTGCAAAAAGTTCATGGAATGGCAATCCATTTTTGTAGCCTAAAAGCTCAGCCTTTCTTCTTAAATACTTTCTGAACACAGGCAAACTTTCCTTCATAGCAGTAAGCATAGCTTCTAGGGAAGCCTCATCCATCCTTGACTTAATTAAAGTTTCTTCTAATGGAGATTTATATCCTCTTAGCTTAGCTAAGGTTATAACTTCTCCTTTTATGCCATTTAATGCTGCTGCAATACCAGCATCTACCTTTTTATAGGCTTTTAACTCTGCTTCATATGCATTTTTTCTTACTTTTGAATCTTTATCATATGCCATATTTCTAACAACAGTAAGAGGTAGTTCCTTTACTTCGCCATCTGTTTCAATATCTACAAGTACAGTTGAAGTTAAAAGATCTCTTAGTTTTGACCATGAATTTGACCCAGTATTTCTAAGTTTAGCTATAAGCGATTCTTCTTTATCACTTAATAAATATTTACTTCCTGCTACTATTTCTTTTAAGAAAAACTCATGTTCCTTCAAAAGGCCTGAGGAATTAATTAATTTATCAATCTCATTGACCTCACCTATCCACTTTTCTATCTTAGCACTTGGTTCTGCAAATCTGCTGTTTTTTTCTTGTAAAATGTCTGAGTACTTAAGCGCCTCTTTATTTTTCGTATCAACACTCAATGTAAGATTAACAAAAGAAAATAATCTACTAAATAAACTTTCAATTTCACTAGACTTATTTATAAACTCTTCAAGTTTATTTTTCTCATCATCATGTGACCCGCATATACTTTCAGCTAGTTTTTCATATAATCCAGATAATTCATCAGCTCTTTTTAAATCATTTAAAAAATCTTCGCCTTCAAAAGAACTATAAATTTCCTTTAAACTCCAATTTAACCCCATAATAATCCTCCATTCATATATCTACATAAGGTTATTTTATGGATGTACCGCTTGGTAATAAAATTTATATTTTAAATTTTCTCACTAGAACCCGTAAGAATTTTAAAAATAAATTTCTGATCTAAGTTGTGCATCTCTAGTAACCCTTTCTTTAATAGACAGAATTTTCTTATATAAATTATAGCATTTCTCTTATATTAATCTAGAGTTTTCTTAAATATAATAAACTTTTTTTATCGTTAATATTATATTTTTGATAGCGACTGCTATAATTTATGAAATAAGAATAACCTAGTTTCAACATCAATTAAAAAATTTATGAATATATAATTTTTTATATTGACTATTTGCAAACATACTGTATATACTGTTTATATACAGTATAAATAATATACACACACTTTGCAAAGGAGCTTACTAAATGAGGATAATTATCTCAAATACATCTGGTGAACCAATATATGAACAAATATCAAGCCAGATTAAGAGTCATATATTTACCGGCGAGTTATCTGAGGGAGATGCGCTTCCGTCTATAAGGAGCTTAGCTCAAGAATTAAAGATAAGCGTTATCACCACAAAAAGAGCATATGAAGAACTTGAGGATGAAGGTTTTATTCAAACAGTCCCTAGCAAGGGTTCTTATGTGGCAAGTAAAAACAAGGAACTTATAAGAGAAAAACAACTTAAGCTTATAGAGGATAAGTTAACGGAAGTACTAGAAGAAGGTAGAATGCTAAATTTATCTGTTGACGAATTAAAAGATATGCTTCAAGTTCTATATGACAGTAATAAATAGGTTTGGCTTTAAGCTTTACTTTGGAAATAATATACTACTTCTTCAAGAATTCAATGATTTCGCAGCAAAGCATTATTTTCAGCAGTAATATTAAACAAAATTTAATAAAGAATAAGGAGTTCTTTTATGAATGATATTTTAGAAGTAACCAATCTTTCAAAATCTTATAAGGATTTTACTTTAGATAATATAAGCTTCAGCCTTAAAAGAGGTTTTATAATGGGTTTTATAGGTCCCAATGGAGCTGGAAAAAGTACTACTATAAAATTAATTATGAATCTTATAAGAAGAGACTCAGGGAATATAAAAATTTTTAATCAAGATAATATTTCTAATGAAAAAGCTATCAAACAAAAAATTGGATTTGTGTATGATGAAAATTATTTTTATGAAGATCTAACAACTGAAGAGATGAAGGATATTATATCTCCATTTTATAAAGAATGGGATAATAGCACTTTTAATAAATATATGAATGAATTTTCTCTCCCTAAAAATAAAAAAATTAAGGATTTATCTAAAGGTATGAAAATGAAATATTCACTAGCAATTTCCCTCTCTCATAATGCAGAATTCATAATAATGGACGAACCTACTTCCGGGCTAGATCCAATATTCAGAAGTGAAATGCTAGATATACTATGTTCAATAATCCAAGATGAAAATAAATCTATATTCTTTTCTACTCATATAACCACTGACCTAGAAAAAATAGCTGATTATATAACTTTTTTAAATAACGGAAGGATAGTATTTTCCAAGGATAAAGACGAAATACTTAAAAGCTACAGGATTGTAAAAGGTGATAGCTCTCTATTAGATAAAGAGACTAGAAAAAAATTTATAAGCGTAAAAGAAAACTCTTTTGGTTTTGAAGCGCTAACAGATAATGCAGGCTCCATAAAAAAAACTTTTGGAGATAAGATTCTTTTAGAAAAAGCTAGCCTTGAAGATATAATGGTCTATTCAATAAGGGGGAATAGAAATGTTTAATTTAGTATATAAAGATATTTTAGTACAAAAAAGAACCGTCTTAATAGCACTTTTATATGGTGCGGTTTTTACACTTACTTTCTCAAGAACAGATAAACCAGAAACTATATTTATTGCAGTCCCTTCAGTTATAGGCTACCTTTTCGTCACTTATGCTTGTGCATATGATGATAAAAACAAATCTGATATAATGCTCAACAGTCTCCCTATAAGTAGAAAAGATATAGTTATATCTAAATATCTATCTATAATTTTATATCTAGTTATTGGAGTTTGTATTGCATTTATATTTACCACAGCAGTTAAATATTTAAAACTTGGCAATATAACTAGGCTTATGAATTTAGAAGATGTTCTAGGCTGTTTTATAAGTATTTCATTTTTATGTTCTATTTATTACCCTATTTACTTTAAATTCGGCTACTTAAAATCAAGATATATCAGCATGTTTATGTTATTAGTGGCATTTTTCGTTCCTACAGCAATAATTGAGTTTATCGGTAAAGCCACTAATAGTAATATTCTACAATATTTAAGTACAGTTCCTGAAGGAGTATTTGAATTTTTCATAATATTAGTGTTGCTCTTTATGTTATTAATCTCAGTATTTTCTTCTTTAAAGATTTATCTAAATAGAGATTTATAATTCATCTAAAGGCAACTAAAGTGAGGGAGGTGATTTACATATCATCCTCCCCCTCTTAATCTATATCATTAAAATATTATTAATTAGTTTCTATTTCTTCAAATAATTCTTTTAAATTAATTACCTCTATTAAATCAGCAACCTTTGCATATGCTTGTTTTACATGTTCTTCTGATGGCTCTACTAAATCAGGAACTAATATGCACCTCATGCCTCCAGCTACTGCCGCCTCTAATCCTCTTTCTGAATCTTCGAGTACTATAGCATTTTCAGGAGAAACGTCTAGCTTTTTGCAAACTGTTAAGAATATCTCTGGATCTGGCTTACCTTTTGTTACTTCATCGCCACAAATGACTCTATCAAATTTATCAAAAACACCTGCTATTTTTAAAAGTCTAGAAGCTCTTTCTCTACTACTTGAAGTAGCTACTGCTTTTTTTATGTTATTTGCTTGTAGATATTCTAAAAGTTCTGTAAGTCCTTTTTTGATTCCAAGACCTTCTTCCTCAATTATCCTAGCTACGCACTTACCTTGCTCTGCATACATATTATCAAAAGGAAAATCTTGTCCAAATACTGTTTTAAATTGATTGCATATAGAAGCACTGTTCATTCCTAGTAATCCTAAAAGAAATTGCATTGGAATATCATAATTATGTAATTTACCTACTTCTTGCCACGCTCTCTTAGTAAGTGCCTCTGTATCAAACATTAATCCATCCATATCGAAGATAACTAGTTCTATTCTACCCATGATAAATCCTCCAACTAAATAGCATAGTTTTTCTTAAATTATATCATTATTTATTAATATAAGTTTTTCTTATTTTGAAAGTGTTATGAGTATATATCCCTTATAGTTAAATTTGTATCTTTATCTGAGTCTCTATTTAATAGTATCATTGAAATTAAGTGTTTATTCGGGAGATGCTATATGATCGAGCTATTAGAATTAAATGATTTTTCCAGATGGAATGGCTCTAAAAAATCTCTAATCGTTCTTTATTAGTGATTTTTTTACGCATCTGCCTTTTCTGAACGTATGTGAAGAAATTCTGGCAGGCGACATATTTTCACTTTTTACTTTTTAATCATATAGCCTTTTTATTTTCTTAAATTTAAGATATGAAAGATTTATAAAAAGTATGGATTATTAAAAAGTAAAGCTGTACTGTTCGAACGTAGTGAGTTTACAGTTTTAGCCATGGAATATGATAAAATCATATTAATTCTTTGCGTAAGCTCATTAAAGCATTGGATGACTAAACACTTAATTTCAACAACACCTTATCTTTAATAGACCTTAACTATCTTAAAGCCTTTTCTTTCTAATTCATCAGTAATTAACTGAACATGTTCGTGACCGTTTGTTTCAACTGTTACTTCTAATTGAACCTGCATAAAAGCATCGAAGGTTTTAAACTTATTGTGATCAAGTTTTATTATATTAGCGTTTAAATCACCCAGTATCTGAGATACTTTTTGTAATTGCCCTGGCTTGTCTAAAAGTTCAACAGTGAAGCAAAACTTTCTTCCACGAGATACAAGTCCACGATCTATCATTGATGCAATTGTTAAAACATCTATGTTTCCGCCACTGATTACACATGCTATCTTTTTGTTTTTTTCATTTATCTTTCTTAAAGCTGCTAAAGGTAACACCCCTGAAGTTTCTCCTATAAGCTTATGCTTTTCAAGAAGTATCAGGAAAGCCTCCATAACCTCTAAATCAGAAACTGTTACTATCTCATCTACATACTTTTTAATTATTTTGAAATTTAAATCGCCGGGAGTTTTTACTGCTACACCATCAGCAATTGTCTTTAGATTATCTAAAGACATAACTTTATTGTTCTCGATTGATATCTTTACTGCATTTGCACCTTCTGGTTCTACTCCTATTATTTTAATCTTAGGATTAATTAATTTTGCTGCAACAGCTATTCCACTAATAAGCCCGCCACCGCCAACTGGCACTATTATACAATCTACGTCTTTTAGTTCATTCAAAATTTCAATTGCAATAGTTCCCTGACCTTCTATAACATCTATATCATTAAAAGGATGCACAAATGTATATCCATTTTTTTCTTCTAATCTCTTAGCTTCTTCATAAGCTTCATCATAGCAGTCCCCATGAAGCACAACATTTGCTCCAAAGTTTTTTGTAGCTTCAACCTTGATTAGAGGAGTAGCTTTAGGCATAACTATAGTTGCTTTTACTCCTAATCTTTGAGCTGCTAGAGCCACTCCTTGAGCATGATTTCCTGCAGAAGATGTTATTAACCCTTTTTTCTTTTCTTCTTCAGTAAGCTTACTTATTTTGTTATAAGCTCCTCTTATCTTAAATGCTCCTGTCACTTGAAGATTTTCTGGCTTTATATATATATCGTTTCCTGATTCTTTACTAAAAATATTACTATAAACAAGTTTTGTCTCTTTTAATACATCTTTTATCCTATTCGTTGCCTCTAAAAATTGCTCTTTAGTAAATTCATTACACTCCACCATTATTTATTTGCCCCCTATTTTGTCTTGTTAATAACTCTAAATTGTTAGCAGTAATCCTTATATTTATTAGCCCAATTATATGTATAGAAAACTGCCTAAAAAATCGCTGAAGCGACTTTCTTCAGTGATTTTTTTGCGCATCTGCCTTTCCGAATATATATGAGGAAAATTTGGCAGGCGACATAATTTTATTTTTACTGTTTACTCTAAATAGCTGTTCTAACCCATTGATATTGCTAAGTTTAGTTACCCAAAAATTTTATACTTGCCTAGACAGTGAATAAGCTCGCTTCAATATTTATTGAAGACGAGCTTTGTCTAAACTATATAAATATTCTATCAAACTTAGAATATTTTGTGAAGTAGCGGATAAAATAATCACCTATCATATTTTAAGTATTCATTTTGTCCATATTTGCAATTATTGCTTCTACATCAGATAATATTTCTGCTAACTCTCTGTTAGAATCAACTACATAATCGCATCTTATCACTTTAAATGCATTTTTATCATGTTTTATTCTCATATATATTTCTTCATCGTACAGATTATCCTCATTATACTTTCTTCTACACATCCTGTTATAACGAATCTTTTCATCTGCATTCAAATATATAACTATTATTTCTGCATCCTTTACTTCTTCCTTCAATTCATAAACACCAACTGGATCAACAATATAAATTGATGCACCTTTACCCCTATATTGCTGCCTGTTTGCCCAGTAATGGTTCCCATCAAAATATGTATAGGCAATTATATTAGATTTCTGCTCGCTAGTTATAGTACTTTCTATATAAGCCTCATAGTCAACAAATATATGCCCTTTTTCTCCTTCATGTCTCTGTTTTCTTGTTGTATAACTTTGTATATAATTATAGTTCTTTTTTGAAAGCTCTTCTGCTATAGTTGATTTTCCACTTCCACTTTCACCAACTATACAAATTATCCTATCCATAACTTCCCCCACTTTTCTTCTTAACAAGCATTTTATATTCAACCTTACGGTAAATTTCTTATTGTTAAGGTACTTTATAGAAGTAGACCCTTGAATTATATTTTACCTTAACTAATATTAAGTTTCGATATAGGAATCCTTTAATAAAACTTATATATATATTATCACGAAAAAATCACTGGCGCGACATTCTTATTTTTTTACTCTTATACCTTCGCTATCTTTTTCTATTATTATCTTGTTAATAAAGTCATCTATCTTATTAGTAAAATCATTTTCTAAAATAAAATCAGCCTTATTCATCACTTCAGCTGCTGATTTTTTAATCGAATCATTACATATATTTTTTATCATAACAAAGCTTCCTGGCAAAACTACATTTCTTAGACTATTAGATTCACATATAATTAATGTATTTTTAGATATTTTTGACATAAAACATTCTATGCCTTCTTCTAAATGATCATTTAGACATTTTAGCCAGTATACTCTATCAGCCCCTGCAGAAAGTAATAAAGAAGTATCTTTATTCTTGTTAGGGTTGATTTCTTCTACCAGTTCAAAGTTATCCTCTATATTAGTACATATCCCACAGCCTTCTCCACCTCTTGGACATTTGCCATTTTTATGTTCTATGGTAGTTACTTTTAATGCTATTACAGATAACTCACCTTTCCACTTTCTTATCAAGGAAGCTGCAAGTGTTGTTTTTCCACTATTCCTACCTGTTGATCCAATTAAAATCATATGCTCAATACTCATCAGTTCTTTTTTCACTTGTTACACTTCCTTTAAACTGATATTTTACTAATAAATTTTATCTTCTCTCTATATAAAAATCAAATTAAACACTGCTTATTACTACTTGATTATGTAAAAAATAATCCTGCACAATAGCATTTTTAATGTCATTCTACTGTACAGGAAACAACTTAATCTAGATGTTAATTAACTCACTGTATTATTACCCATATATCATTTTTAACTTTTTCGAAAACCTCGTAAGGTAAATACATATAACCTTTATCAGCAAAATCAGTTCCCCAAGAATTTCTTAGAATAAAATATCCTTGTGAGGTTGTTTTCTTTTTTATTAAGGAACATAATTTTTGTGATGCATTGTTTACTGTTGTTGCTCCGTCAACGTATCCTACTAGAAGTACAGCATGCCCTCCTAGAACTGATTCTGAACTTCCAGGCATTGGCACTAATCCACTCTTCCCCACTTTTTCAAAGCTTTCATAAACATTTATTCCAAGCAATACTGGAAGTAAATTAGCTAAAGCTTGCTTAACTTCTTCCACTGAAGTAATTCTATGATATGAGTTTATAGTATATTGAAGTGCATTTTTATCAGCTAGTACTGAAGGAGTCTCTGTAAATTTTGTAATATTATAAGGGAATAGGCTTTCCTCACATACACCGTATTTTGTTAAAGCTGCACATATATCTCTTATTGAAGCCCCACTATCCTCATATACAGTCCCTTCAATCAATCTTTCTTTATAATAAAGAAAAAGCCTTGAAGGCTGCACTCTGTTATTTATAAAATATGATTTGTTCGCACATCCTGCATTTGCAGTACAAGATCCAAGCTCTCCTTGATCATATATAGGAGGCATCTTATCTCTTAAATCTATTGATTTAGGCAATTGTACAGACTTTGAAAGAGAGTGATTTTTAAAATAGTAGTCTCTTTCATCAACTTTATCTTCTTCTAAATTATACTTTCTAATAGGTTTACTTTTCTTATTCTTATTTACTTTATCATCTTTAAATCCATTAGTTTCAGTAGTAGGATTATTCAATATACCTAGAAGTACAAGGATACCTAAAATTGCAGTTGCAATTTCATTATAATTGTCAGGCAATATATTTAATCCAAAGCCTTTACAAACCATAGGAATTAATGCTATTACTGAAACCCATAATCCATAATTTTTCAATCTCGACTTAATATCCATATTTATCCTCCGTTTTCCGATAATGCAGATAACTAATAAGCTATTTATTTACAAACAATATAAATCCCCTAACAAAACTTATATTTATAAACTTTATCTGCATTAATATTTACCTAAGCTTGTACAAAATATATTATTGCCCCTCTATATATAATAGTTTTTATAATCTATTTTGCTACAATTTATCTTAATGATTTTATAATCTTACATTGTATAAAATATCAAATTTATTAGAAATCTTTCAAAAGAATAAAAAAATTGATTAGGGAAATCAATAAGTGTGTAAGCAAAGATTAATTAAAATAATTTCTCAACAGGATTATTAATCAATTTAAAGGAGATATTTTTATGAGAGAAAAAGTAAATAAATTAGATACGAAGTCAGAACAAGCTAACGAATTGGGAATAGAGTTACCTAAGGATGACTATTGGGGCAATACTAGTTCTAAAGTATGTGGCATGATAGGCGGAGCTGAAGGAGGAAACTTCACTAAAAATGCAGTTCAATCCTTTGAAGAAATGTTGACCAAAAAGAATAAATAATAATAGACTCCACTCATATAAAAGCAAGCACAAATAAAAATAAGCTGTGCACTAATTATTTAGTGCACAGCTTTTTCTCTTATCCATTGACCTCATATTATTACCGCCCTTATAGTTTGAAAAAATATATCCCAAAAGCCAAATTTAAATCACTATATTATATCTTCTAAAGCTTCATCTATATAAGGCAAAACAATAGTAAATGTTGTTCCTTCTCCTAGCACACTTTGAATTTCTATTTTCCCACGATGCTCTTTTATAATGTTGAAGCATGCATTAAGACCTAATCCAGTGCCATTTTTCTTTGTAGAATAAAAAGGTGTGCCTATCTTTTTAACCATGTCTTTTGGTATTCCATTACCATTATCAGATATTTTTATAAATATCTCATTTGAACCTATCCTAAGCCCACTACTGATACGTAAAACTGGGCAATTAACTTCTACCATAGCTTCTACTGCATTTTTGCATATATTAAGTATTACTTGTCTAATTTGAGTTTCATCACAAAGTATATACCTTTCATCGTAATCAAGATCAAGTACCAAATCTATTCCTTCTAATAAAGATGAAGTTTCAATTATACCTTTCATTGATAGTATCAGGTCATTAAAAGAGACTTCTAAAAGGTCTGTTTCTCTTGGCTTAGATAAACTTAAAAAATCAGTTATTATTCTATTCACTTCATCGGTACTAGTATTTATCCTTTTGGCGTATTCTTTTATTCTTAAATCTTCTGAATAAAGGTTAATCAATTGGCTGTTACCTTTTATAGTAGTTAAAAAATTTCTAGTTTCGTGAACTATAGTAGCTCCCAGTTGTCCTAAAAGTGCTAGTTTTTCTTGATTAATTAATTTTTGTTGTTTTTCTTTTTTCTCGGTTAAATCATGTACAATTGAAATTGCACCAATTTTCTCGTTATCAATATTAAGTATGGGTGAACATGTTCCTGATAATTGCTTACTTAAACCATCTGCAGTTGTTAAATAGCCTTCATAATCTTTATTAACATCTTTTTCTTGATTTAGTACTAAGGAACCTTTAGATTCTATAAAACCTATATCTTTCCTTAATTCATCATAGCTCATTCCAATTAAATCTATATCGCATCTATCTATAATTTCTAAATAAGAATTGTTGCAAGCAGTAATTTTATTATCTCCATCTAAAATTATTATTGGAACCGCTATAGAATTTAATATTGTCTTAGTTTGTAAATGCAAATTATCTATTTCTTGTTCCTTTTTTATATCATTAATTAAAGCAAGCGCACCATTTCTTATCTTATAAACATTTACAAGTACTTTTACAGGCTTTCCCTCTCCATCTATATAAGTCCTTACTATATTTTGAGTTTTTCCATCTTTCTTGTATACCTTATCAAGCAGCGTATCTTCGTCTTCATTACCAAGTCTAGGTATAACATTCAATAATTCCTTATTATTTAACCCTATTATTGAACTTTTTGCATGCCTAGATAATTCTTCAAACTTGTCATTTGCAAAGTCTACCTTATTGCTACTATCATATGTATATATAGCAATAGGAATATCATTAAGAATATCTTCTAAACGTTGCTTGCTCTCTATAAGCTTAGCATATGGGTATCTTATCATACTGGCAAAAACCGCCTTATATAGGAAGTAATAACTTCCTATTTTAAACAAGTATGCTAGCACTAGATAAAATGAATTCTTATTATTAAATGATATATAACAAAGTTCTGAAGGAATTAACATAATAACAGAAAGAAAGATATACATAAACCTCACAAAATGAGCTTCTTCAATTCGAGATCTTAATTTATTCAATGTAATAATAACTATGGTTATTATTAAGAATTCCAACATAATTCTAAAATCAGTATTTCCTTTTTCATTATATAGCTGTGGAATCCACTTATATGTTAATTTTGATAAATAGCATATAATCACTATTATAATACCAGTTAAACTAAGCATCTTATACTTACTATTCTTTAAAGAAAAGGGTTTAAAGGAAAATATCATTAATGTTACAACTTGAATTAATCGTGCCAATAGCCCAAGTAGTATAGGTAACTGCCCATTAGCTATATCATTTAAAAGTATGTATTTATAGTAGTGTACATGTAATAAATCCAAAATAGATACAGTTAAAAAACCAAAACCTAAAACTTTATTTACTTCATTATCTACTTCACTTTGATACCAAACAATTAAAAATGTAGTAACTCCGATGATAATACTTATTAACTCCAATACTGTGTGTATTAATTCTTCATTAGCGTCCCAATACCATCTGCATATTATAAAAGCTACAAGTAGTGCAGATAATATTGAATATATACATGTAAAAAATATCTTCTTATATGGCAAATAATTTTTAGTGTCATATGTTTTTTCCATGTTAGCTTCCATAATCAATACCCCTTTAAATCCCGCGGATTAATATCAATTTATATGAATCTATTGAAAATTATACCATATTTTTCATCATAATATATGTGATTTTTATAAAAATGTTAATTTTGTAACATAATTTTTTAGTGCTTTTTCTTCATTATTTGCTATTATTTTTATAAGTTCTTTAATCTGTAGAGAAGATAACTTTGTTACATGTAAAAAGCTCACTAAAGCAACTATCTTCAGTGAACTTTTTTTCAAATCTGCCTTTCCAAATGTATATGAGGAAACTTACGGGCAGACAAGTTTTACTTTTTACTGTATTCCCAAGAAGCTATGCTAAGCACTTAATTTACTAGATTTATTACTGTCCATCCTTATCATCTTCTTGTAGCAATTTAAGAAATTCTTCAACAATATACGGATCAAACTGAGTAGAAGAACATCTTTTAAGTTCCTCAATTGCATAGCTCATGTCTTTGGCCGATTTATACTCTCTCTTATGTGTCATAACATCAAAGGAATCAACCACATTAATAATCCTAGCAAGTAATGGTATCTCTTGCCCCTTCAAGCCATTAGGATAGCCAGTTCCATCATATCTTTCATGATGGGATAAAACCTCATCAGCTATATGAGATAGTTCTGGAGTTGACTTGGCTATTCTATATCCAATCTCTGTATGAGATTTCATAACCACCCACTCTTCAGCTGTAAGCTTTGCTGGTTTTAACAAAATTTGTTCTGGTATACCTATCTTTCCGATATCATGTAACAGTCCTAAAAGCTCTAATTCATCTAGCTTATCTTGAGGCAATCCCATTCTTCTACCTAGCCTAAAACTCATGTTCTTAATTCTCATAGTATGCTCTTCTGTTTCACTATGCTTTTCATGCAAGGTTCTAAGCAGAGAACTAGTAATGGCATTTCTTGTACTTTTCTTTTCTATAAGCTTATTTCTATACATTCTTTTTTCTGCTATACTCATTACAGTTTCTGAATCTCGATTTTCATTATCCTTTTCAGCATAGCCTAAGGCAATACTAATACTTATAGGAAAATCTTTTATACTATCACATGCGTCCTTAATCTTTGTAATCAGATTCTCTACGTAGTCTTTTTCTCTATCTTTGATTAATATTATAAATTCATCTCCACTCCACCTGGAAACTATATCTTTATTATCACAAATCTTCTTCATCTCATTACTTACATTATATATCAGTTTGTCTCCCATCTTATGGCCTAAAGCATCATTGATTAGCTTTAATCCATTTACATCTCCCATAATTATAAAATATGAGCTAGACATATCTTTATCAAGTATTTGGAATTGCTTTTCCATGTATGCTCTATTATTTAAACCAGTTAATCTATCAGAATAACTCAAGAACAAAATTTCTTCTTCATATCTTTTTCTCTCTGTTATGTCCATTGCTACACTTAAAATTCTAGTTGGTTTTCCACTATCATCTCTGCTTACTATTCTGCCTCTTTCTGAAACCCATATTATTTCTCCTGTAGCTTTAATCATCTTGTAGGTTATCTCAAAAACCTCAGCATTATTATTAAGTATGTTTGTATAGTTATTACTGAAGTATTCAATAAATTCTGGATGAATTTTTGAAAAATGCTCATAAAACAATCCACTTTCATCCTTTGAAGTATACCCTAACTCTTGTTTCCATTCTTTATTTATATACAATCTATTAGCTCCTAAATCTAAATCCAAATATCCATCTTTGGTAGCCGCCATTATAAGTCTAAATCTTTCATCCATCTCCTTGACATCATTATTAGCAACTGCTAATTCAGCTACCATATTACTAGTAGACTCAGCTATTTTACTTAATTCATCATTACCTGCCAATATAAGTCTTAAGCTTACGTCTTTCGTCTTTCTGACTTTTTCAATAAAATCATCTAGTAATTTTAATCTTTTTAAGACATATTTATCTAGAATGAGGTTATTTAGAACTAAAATCATGAACAAGGCTACTATATATAGTGATCCAAATATCTTAAGATATTTTATTGCAAGAATATGAGCCTCTCTTTCAATAGACATTGATATGAGTATGCTGCTTTCTTGATTTATATCTTTTGTATTTCTAGAGGCATTTATATTGTCATAGCTTCTACTAATTGAAATTTCACTTAATGAATGGCTATTTCCAGGCAAGCCTTCAAATGTTACATTAGCTTTGCTAGTTTCATTTATATAGTTCATCAAATCTTTGTCAACGTATCGTCCCATTACTAATGTTCCATTACTTCTAGCTTTCTCATCAGATGTAGTAATTTGAGCTTCTGATATTATAAATAACTTATCATATGCATAGATTGTCCCAGTATCAGCATCTATCTTATCCGGATTAAAAAACTTCTTGTATCTTATATTAGTTATTTTATCTATTAAGATATTTTTTTCTCTATCCTTAACATCACCATCTATTTCATAGAAAATTTTATTGTTTTTATCAAGAAATATTATAAAACTCAAATTAAGCTGTTGAAGGGTCTGATTTACCAAATTACTTTTAATATATTCTTCATTCTTATCAAACATAAAATTATATGTATCATCCCAGTGCGACCAGTCTAAAGACGTTCTCTTGAGCCCTTGCTCTTCTCTATCAATTATTGAGTCAAAAGTTCGAAAAGAGTTATTAACACCTGTATCTTCTATATTAGCTATAAATCTAAAAAAAACTAAATAGGATATGAAAATTGTAATAGCAACAAAAAGTAAAAAACTCACTGTAGATATAAATAACGTTTTCAATTTTACACTCATATGTATCTTCTCCTATTACAGCCTATAATTATGGCAACTTCATCTGTTATCGAAACAAGTATTATATTAACATTATATATCATTTATTAAATGAAGTCTTTTATTATAGTAAATAATAAACCAAATTAATATCACATAAATTATTTAATAATAACTTTTCATAAAATAATTGCATAAAATTTCCTTTGAGTATATGAGACGGCTTAATAAATTAATATTATTTAAACAATCTCAAAGGGTATCTAGTTATAATAAATTTATATTATAATGGATTTACTAAGAAGTTGTTACTGGAACATTGGAGGAAATGCAAAAATGATTTACCTTAGACCACACCACGGACTTTGTATACATCACTTTATAGGAAAAGGATATAGCGATGACTTTATCTATAATATGAAGAATATAATAAATATACTCGAAGATAATAGTAATCCTAAGATCATGTTAGTATCTGGTGGAGATGAGATTTGTAGTTTTTGTCCTAATAATAGAAATGGTAGTTGTTTATCTGGTCAAAAACCTGATTACTATGACATTGTTTGCCTTGAATTATGTGATTTAAATTTTGGGGACACTCTATATTGGCAAGATTTTAAGAAAAGAATACAAACTTCAATATTGGAACCTAAAAAACTTAACCAAGTTTGCATAAATTGCGAATGGCTTTATATTTGCGAAAACCTTCATAATGAATCTGTAATTTTTCCTAAAGAGTAGAAAAGTCACTGAAGCTACCTTCAGTGACTTTTCTATGCATCTACCTTTCCGAATATTCACTAGGGAACTTATGGAATAATAAGCTCTATTACAAAGTGGCACCTATTTATATAAATATGCTTTCTATTAATATGCTTATTTTTTCACCTTATAAACTAAAAATATTCCATAGCATACTAATATCAACGCTATTAAAATTCTTAAATCGAAGATATTTTCACCTAAGAACAATGCTGATAGTAATGTTCCAAATACAGGTATTAAAAAATTAAAAACGGATATTAAACCGACTTTATTATATGTTAGTAGTTGAGTCCATAATGCGAAAGCTACAGAAGATAATAAGGCCATATATATTAGAAGCGAAGTAGATTGAATAGTAAATCCTTGTAGCTTCCCTCCTAAAGTAAATCCTAATGCTGTTAATATAACTCCACCTATGAACAACTGATAACCTGTGACTATGGATGGATCTGATTTTTGCGTTATTTTCTTTCCGTATATTGCAGATATTGCAAAAATAAATGTAGAAATCAGTATAAACCCTTCTCCTTTAAAAGAAAAAGCAGCTCCGTTACTTGATTGTCCATTGAGATTTACAATTATAACTCCAGCAAACCCAACAATACAACCAACTACCTTATTAAAATTTAATCTATCATTCTTATAAATAAAATGAGCCAATAAAATACTTATAAAGGTACCTGTCCCATTTATAATAGCTCCTCTGACCCCTGTAGTATATGACATGCCAATATAGAAAAATATATATTGAAGAGCTGTTTGTAAAAAACCAAGAGAGGCAACTTGTCCAAATTGTTTTTTACTAAAGTCAAATATATTTTTCTTCATTATTATGCTTAATATCAAAACAAAAGCTCCTGCCATTGTAAATCTATATCCTGCAAATGTTAGCTTTGAACCAACATCATTTGCTCCTACATTAAATAAACTATACCCAATCTTTATGGATGGATATGCACTTCCCCATAAAATACAGCATAGAGTCGCTAGTAATATTATGTTTCTTCTATTTGTATAAAACCTACTTTTATCCATTTAAATTCTCCTATTAATTAGATTCCTTGCATTATTCATGTACATTCATCACTTAAATCTTTCGATAAAAGTACTAAAAAGACTCCATTAACTATATTATTAAATGTTTGAGGAAAAAACAATGATAATTGTACTTTTAATATCATTACATAAAAGTATAGAATTGAATCATTAACTATAGTTTATTATAATATTATCTATAATCAGTCCATATTGATACACTACCTTGTTATGTATAACAACAGTTATAGGAGATTGATATGTCAGAATCATTAATAACCAAAAAAGCTCTTGCTGTTTCTATTAAAGAATTAATGAAGACTATTCCACTATCTAAAATATCCATACAAGAAATTGCAGACAACTGCGGGTTAAATAGACAAACCTTCTATTATCATTTTAGAGATAAATTCGATCTTGTAAATTGGATTTATTATACTGAAGTCACAGAAAGTATAGCAAACTATAGACATTACGATAACTGGACTGACGGTATGTATAGAACTTTATGCTATCTATCTAAAAATAAGTCCTTTTATATTAATGCACTTAATACTCCTGGACAAAATGCTTTCGATAGTTATTTCTTCGAATTTAGTTATGAATTAATCATGGGGGTTGTTAATGATATATCCCTAGGGATGGAAGTGTCTGATACCAACAAAAAATTTATCTGTGATTTTTATACCCATGCTTTTGTCGGCATAATAGTTCAATGGATTAAAGCTGGAATGAAGGAATCCTGCCAAACCTTAGTAGATCAAATTAAAAATATCGTCGAAGGTAGTATGCTTGGAGCATTATCTAGATATTAAAGCACCGTGTTGAAATTAAGTGGTTATACATCCGATGGTTTATAACCCCTTAACTTCAACAATACTCTTAAGCATAGTCTAATAATAAAGGTTTCCAAACTTTCTTTTTACAGACCGCTTGGAAACCTTAAAATTAAACTATTTCATAATCATTGATTTAAGTGCCATAATCTCTTCACGCAAATTATCGTCTCTCATCATAACCATAGCTGAATTAAGAAGTACTCTAGCATCGTATTGCCCTTTATATATAGGAGTAACTTCCTTCTCTAAGTCTAGAAAACTATAAACAGCCATTTGTGCAGATCTTGCTGAGTAATCTACTGTAAATACAACATCGTCTGGTATTTCAGCAAATTGGCCAAGAAAAGCTAAGTTAGTTGAACATTCTGGCACTACTTGTGGTCTATCCCCTTTTGATCTTGTTAAAAACTGACTAGTTATAAATGGCATTATACAAGGGATACAGATGGATGTGCTCATAATTTTTTCCATATCTTCTTTAAAATTAAGATGATATAAAAGTTCAGTTAATATTTCTTCCCCAGTACAGTCTATCATTCTCTTCTTTACAAAATCCCCTTCATTATATGGGAATAAAGCATAACCCCAAAAAGCTTGCACATTATCTGGCTGATTTAGAAAATGAGGTTGATTGTGTAATACTATTGACATAAACCAACCTGAGTCTTTAAAAGTCATAAGAGCACCTGTTCCTGGTTGATTTCCTGTATACTCTACTATTTTATTCACCATTGTAGGATCTTTAAGGGTAACTGTGAAGGATTCCCACATTGATTCTTCTACTCTTTGGTTGAAGACCTGCGGTCTTCCGAACTCTGGTGATTCCTTAGCAATCTTTTCCCAAAGCTCCCAGTCACCACCGACAGTTTTGTCATTTAATGTTGGAGCATTTGTCATAGAACCAAGACTAGCTCCTGCTGTTAAAGAACCAATTGTTACAAAAACAAAGTCTCCATCTTCAACTATTATCCTGTCTTCTTTATTACCTTTTTTACAATCAATCCCTACAACAGTTTTTTTATCTTCTTCTGTTTTAAAATCTAAATTAGTAACTAAGCACTCATACTGAAAATCTACGCCTTGAGCCTTTAGCCACTGAGTCATAGGTAGTATTATCGAATCATATTGATTGTATGGTGTACGTCTTACTCCAGATAAATCACTAATCCTTGGCAGCTCATGGAAAAATCTATGAAGATATCTCTTAAATTCTACTGCACTGTGCCAAGGTTCAAATGCAAAGGTTGTAGTCCATTGATACCAGAAATTAGTTTTGAAAAATGATTCTGGAAAACATGATGTGATATCTTTAGTCCCCAAGGAGTCTTCTGATTGCATTAATATATCTATTAATGCTAATCTATCCTCACGATTGAATCCAAGCTTTGATGATTCTAATATTTTCGCATCGTTATCTATTAGTCTAGCTTTTGATGATGTATGAATTTTTTTATTAAATGCTCTGAATTCATCCATTATTGAAACGTTAGGATCAGTTAGTGAAGGAATGCTTTCCATTATTCCAAAGATACATTCATATGCTTCTTCATCAAACATTCTTCCACCACGAATTATATAACCAGTTTCAGGATTGCCATTACCATCCATGCTCCCACCTGTTATACTGCTTTGTTCAAGTATATGGATATTCTTTGCTGGAACGTGTCCATCCCTAATTAGATATACCGCAGCAGAAAGAGATGCAATACCACCTCCAACTAAATAAGCCTGTACTTTATCTACCTCTAATTGCCTGTCAAAATTAAACCTCATCTTTTATCAACCTCTCTTTATACCATTTTTTATAAGTGTACTTAACTTACTTTTTAGGTGTATATATGTACCACTTCTCTTACAAGAATCTCTGAGAGTTTTGAAAACATACTTCAGACTTAATTGGTACATCTTTAATATAATTCTTATTAAAAAGATGTTGAATAATCAGTTTTCAAGGTTTGTCTAAAAAACATACACACTTTTAAAAGTGTCTGTTTTTTAGACACCAACCATAAAGTGTAAAACAAAATGTATTTTTATCTACTTTCTTTTAGTTAATTTTATTTTAATATATATAATGTTCTAAGCTATACTGAATAGTTTACTTTGTAAGATTATTGGTTTAGTGTTATAATTGCTTATTGTTATTAATGATCCATAAGTTCGGGCATAAATACCTAGAGTTTTAGTTCTAGAGTTGTTGCTTCTTATGTGAAAATCGAAATAACTTTCAAATAAAAAAGTAAAGTGAGAATACTAAAATGAGAAATGAAAAACTAGAAAAATCAATAACTAGAATAGACAGTGATATAGTGTCTATAAATGTAGCTAAAAAGTATCTATCAAATATAGATGAAATAAATGAAGTAATTGCTACCTTAAATAATAAGAGACAATTATTAGCTAACGAAATATATTCTGAAGATCATCTATCATATTCAGAATGCCGTGAAATTATCAAAGAAATGTTAGGTAAGGAGTTAGCTCAAGAGGAGCAATCTGAATTACTTGAAATGATTAAAGAAAAGTTTGGAAGACAATCTCCAAATGTGAGTAAGAAAAGTAATGGACTTAATGCGTGGCTTAAGGAACTTAATATTGAGTTCAGATGGATTGACGATGAGGTAACTGGTTGGAACAAATTAATCATCACTGGATTTGGTGTATACAAGCAGAAATAACTTTCCAAAAAGCTTGGTTTAAATTAAGTGCTTATTCATCCGATGCTCTTTTGATTAACAACTCTATAATTGAATTTATATTTTTAAAAACTCTGCTCAAAACCTAGCAGAACTTTTAAAAATGGTTATAGGATTAGAGTTGTTAATCCTTAATGAGCTTACTCAAAGAATTAATATGATTTTGTCATATTCCATGGCTTAAACATAGCCTACAAAAAAAGATTAAGCCATATTGTAGCTTAATCTTTTTTATTATAATTATATCGCGTTTTTTTCTAGTGAATCCTTAGTATTGTACTTCTTATATATAAACTTAATTACAATAAATAATCCTATGAATAAAACTATAGTCATCAGATTTGCAATAAAGTCTCCATTTTTAATGTTTTCGAAATTTATCAATAGATTCGTATTAAACATGGACTTACCCACACCAATTATTGATCCAAGGAAATCCCATGCAAAATGTATTCCTATAGACAAATATAAAGATTTAGTTTTTGCAAATATATATCCTAAAGTAATGCCTATTATAACTATAGTGAATAATGACATTAAATCACTATACCTTCCAACATGTAATATAGAAAAACATAATGAACTTACTATAATAGCTACTGTAGTACTGTATTTTTTCATTAAATAATTTTGTATAACTCCTCTAAATACTATCTCTTCACAAAATCCAGGGAAAGCCGTGGTAATCAGCACCAATAGAACTGTTCCAACCATATATAGAGGTGATTGATTGCTAAATCCATACCCTTTATAATCTACAATCCTAAACAGAAGCATTGATGAATAAAGTAAAATGTACATAATTGAAACTATTGCAAAGCCACTTAAGATATTTTTAATACTATTTTTACTAAACTTCATTCCTATATGCTCTAACTTAAAGCTCTCTTTATTAAATCTTTTAACCATGAAAACAGCAATCAAAACAATTATAATCTCCATAACAACATAAGATACAATAGCTAAGGTTGTATTATTATTAAAAAGCTGATCACTAACTGTTTTTCCTAGCTCTCTGCTTCCAAGCTTTTTACTTTCGTATACCTGAACACCTACATGAAGTAATATCATCCAAGCATATATTCCTATAAATGAAGTAACCATAACTGAAAGTGCTAATTTTATTGGATTCTTAACCTTGTTATCCTTTATTTTCATGACCATATCTCCCTTACTCTTTTCTATGTTTTAATAATATACTATGAGAAGGTAATATGAACATTCACTAAGGTCATATTTTGGGTCATATAATTTTCTTCAAAAATAAAATCGCAGCTGTACGGTTGGTAACACCTAATTTACTGTATATATTAGTAATATAATTTTTTACTGTCCCCAAGGTTAAAAAAAGCTTGTCACATATCTGTTTGTTTGAATATCCTTCACAAAGTAGCATGCAAATCTCTTTTTCTCTTTCTGTTATTTTTAATGCATCAAAATCCACTGTATTTTCTTTATCCTCATTCTTTGTCTTTAAAACTCTATTAACCAGTTTTGCCGCTACTTTAGCAGGCAATAACATATCTCCATTAGCTGCCTCTTTTATTGATTGAATCAATCTATCTGCATCAATATCCTTTAGTAAATAACCATCGGCGCCACACTCTAAAGCTTCAATTATCAAATCATCTGTATCAAAGGTTGTTAGCATGATTATGGAAACATCACTAAATTCAGCTTTAATTATTTTTGTTGCCTCCACTCCATTAAGTACAGGCATCCTTATATCCATTAAGATAACGTCAGGTTTTAACTTTCCTACTAGATCGTAAGCTTCTTTACCGTTGCTTGCAGTACCTATTACTTCTAAGTCGTCCTCTAAATCTAAAATTGTTTTTAAGCCATCTCTCATTAAAGTTTGATCATCTACAATTAGAATTCTCAGCATTAATTTTCCTCCACTATAGGTATTTCAATTTTTATGGTAACTCCAGTATTAATTTTAGATTCAATATTAAACTTTCCTCCTACACCCTCTACCTTTGATTTCATATTATTTATTCCAAAGCCTGGTTTAAACTTGTCAAAACCTTGTCCCCAATCTTGTAAAGTAAATTGTATTGTATTGTTTTCATGGTTTAAATTAATCTTGAACCTATTGCTTTTCCCATGCCTAATTCCATTAGTTATACCTTCTTGAAGTGCTCTGTAAATTATATTCTCTATTTTTTTATCAAGCTTAGGCATAGCTGCTAAATCATATTCTATGTCCAACTCGTTGTTTTTCTTAACTTCTTCTACAAAAGTCTTCAATATATCTGCAAAATCTAGTAGGTGTTCTCCATCTTTCAAGGATCTTACTGATTTACGAATATCGCTAAGACCTGTCTTAACCTGCTGTTGAGCTGAGTTTAATTTTTCTAAAGCTAAGTCTGGATCCTTTTTTATTAATCTTTTACTAGCTTCTAATTGTATAGTGACAGTAGTTAGAATATGGCCTACTGTATCATGAATCTCCCCAGCTATCCTATTTCTTTCTTTAAGTACTATTATTTCTTCTTTATCTTCATATAAATCCTGAAGCCTTTCATAAGCCCTCTCTAATTCACTAGTTCTTTCTTCTAATTCTTTAGAGATTAATTGAGCCTTTGTTTTTTCATTTAGCTCATACTTAACTGCTATTGTTAAAACACATGCAAAAGTAAAATTTATAGTAATTATAGATATATTGTACAAATTTAAGGCTTCATGTTTTAAAATCAGTACAAGCATATATACTATATAATTGGTTAAAGCCAAACTTAACCCTACCTTAGTAGACTTATTAAGAATAGATGTACCAACGCTAACTAATATCAATACAATTGAGACTCCTGTGCTATCTAAAAACACTATAAATAAAATAATTAAAGTGTTTATAACTCCAAGTATATTTCCTTCTTTAGACGGCTTTTTACTAAACTTTTTGATGTTAATAAAATAAATAATTATCAACGCACTAAAAGCAACCAAAAACATTGTTCTATTTTCTATGATGTTATTGTTTAAGATTACTACAGCAACTATTAGATTTATTACATTCATTACCACAGAAAATATTCTTATATTTTTATCCTCCAAGCACCTATCCCCCCAATTTAAAAATAGTTTTCAGACTGAAGTGTTACATCTTTAGATGTGTCACTTCATTTTAAAATTTATATTGTCAAACTCTCCTCTCAGAACCCAGAGGAGTTTTGAAAATGGTTTTTAGACTGAAGTGCCACATCTTTATTTACACTTTCCTTTTAAAAATATATAATTATGTCATCATCTATTAATTCCCATAAAAACAACTAGCTTCAATTAATTATAATCTATAACATTAATAAGGTGGTATTAATAATGTATAAAAATATTATATTTGACATAGGAAATGTACTACTTAGCTTTAATCCTATTGAGTATCTAAGTTCAAAAATCCAGCAGCCTGAAAAAGTTTTAGAGGTTCATAAAGAATTATTTCAGAGCGAAGAATGGCTAATGCTTGATAGAGGTACCATTACAGAGGAAGAAGCAAAAAACGCTATAGCAAACAGAAGCGTTGCTAATGGTGATTTAATAAGGCTTTCCTTCGAAAATTGGTATGACCTTCTTACTCCTATTGAACCATCAGTGGAAGTATTAAAATTACTAAAGGATTCAAATTACAAGATTTACTTCTTATCTAATTTTCATTTACTTGCCTTTGATCATATACTTGAAAAATATGATTTTTTCAAGTTATTTGATGGTGGAATTGTATCTTATAAAGAAAAACTTATAAAACCTGAGGAAGCTATCTACAGGAGATTAATAGAAAAATATGACCTTAACCCTAAAGAATCAATTTTTATAGATGATGTTGAAGAAAATATTGAAGGGGCTAAAAATCTAGGTATCAATACCATCCTACTTAAAGATCCAGCTCTTCTAAAAGAACATTTAAAAACCTATAATATCTATCTATAAATATATTAAAATGGTTCTGTTAAAGCACTACATTGAAACTAACTTCAACAATATTCTTAAGCATAGCCATAAAAAGCTTCTAAAACTATTGTAATATTATAAATTCCTAAAGAATAAAAAAGATACTTAATAAGCTAGGATATATCTTAACTTATTAAGTATCTTTTTTTGGCTTAATATTAACTGATGTCTATGACTTTGAATTTTTGTAGTCATCAAATCTGATAATCACATCTGGATTATCCTTTATAAAACAAATATATTTTTCAAAACACTTAGTGGTTTCATCGCTTAATGTGTGTTCAACCTTTTCAGTCTCTTTCAATATCTTTTCTTCAGCTATACCAAGTACTCTTAAAAAGGCCTCTATGGTTTTATGCCTTTTCAATAAAAACTCTCCTAATTTCTTACCTTCATCCTTTAGTATTATTACTCCATACTTCTCATATAATAACAAATTCAATTCACCTAACCTCTGAACCATTCTAGTAGCAGAGGGTGGGTGTACATTTAGAGCTTCAGATAATTCATTTATTCTAGTAAAACCCTTATCTATGGATAATCTATATATCATTTCTAAGTAATCTTCCATAGAAGCTGTAAGCAAATTTTCCTCATTCTTCATATATTCACTAAAGGTATGAAAAGAGTTATTGTCCAAAATTACTCACCTACTTTTAAGGTTCAAAAAGCCTTAGTAAATTATATGCACAAGAGGGTAAAAAAATTACCCTAGAGTAACATTTTTATATAATTCTTCATAACTTAAATTAGGTTAAAAATTTTAGCATAGGCTAATTTTTATAATCAATACATTTTTTAAATCATTATATATCTTATTTCATACAGAAGGTGAATTAAATATGAATAAAGAATATTTCGTAAAAAAGCCTAGTAGCATAGAAACTACAAAGCCTACAATAAATAATTCCTTGAGCATACTAAAAAAACTTAAAGGAGTCTTAAAGTTTTTTGGCCCTGCTTTTATTGTCAGTGTTGCATATGTTGATCCTGGTAACTTTGCTACAAATATCAGCGGAGGATCAATCTTTAATTACAACCTTTTATGGGTTATTCTATGGAGTAACTTAATGGCAATATTCCTTCAAATCATGTCTGCAAAGCTGGGCATTGCCACTGGTAAAAACCTAACAGAAATGTGCAGAGAGGTCTTTTCAAAAAAAATGAATTGGTTCTTCTATATAGTGTCAACTCTCGCTGCAATAGCTACAACCATGGCTGAGTTCATCGGTGGTGTGCTAGGCCTATATCTATTATTTGGCCTTTCCGTAAACTATTCAGTACTATTGACTGCATTAATCACCTTATTGATAGCTTATCTCCAAAAATACGGTCAGAGAGTTGTTGAGATTGTAATAACAATACTTGTAGCTATTATTTGCATTTCATACACCATTGAATTATTCCTTGCAAAACCTGAATGGAATCAGGTAGCAATCCATACTTTACTTCCTTCTATTCCAAATAGCCAAGCACTTTTAATTGCAGTAGGCATGTTAGGGGCTACTGTTATGCCACATGTTATATATCTTCATTCTGAATTAGTTCAAAGTCGTAATAGGGAAACATTTGAAGAAAAAAAGAAGCATTTAAAAATGGAAAAAATTGATGTTTTTGTTGCAATGAACATTGCCTTCATTGTAAATGCAGCGATGGTTATAGTATCTGCTTCGGTTTTCTATAGTAGAGGTATAACTGTTGATTCTATAGAGCAAGCTCATAGGTCTTTAGAACCACTTTTAGGTACGCTTTCAAGTGGAGCCTTTGGTGCAGCATTACTTGCTTCTGGTTTTTCATCATCTTCTGTAGGAGCAATGGCAGGTGAAACAATCATGGATGGCTTTGTAGACGTTAAAATGCCTGCAATCATGCGTAGAATAATTACAATGCTTCCAGGTATGCTTGTGATTTTAATTGGAATAAACCCTATGAAAGCCTTATTAATGAGTCAGGTGTGCCTAAGTTTTGTACTACCAGTAACAATCATCTGTATGCTAATAATCACTAGCAGAAAAGACTTAATGGGTGCCTTTGTTAATAAACCTATTGTTAAATATCTAGGATGGCTAATTGCAGCAGTTATTATAGCACTAAATGTTGTTTTAATATATTCTTCACTTATATGATATTAATTAAGAAAAAAGAGCTCATAACTACACTAAGTTATAAGCTCTTTCACTACTAATTATATTTACGTGCTCTATCTCTTTAAGCTTGTTCCATTAGTAGCTATAACTTCTTTATACCAATCGAAACTCTTTTTCTTGTATCTTTCTAGAGTACCACTTCCGTCATCATGTCTGTCTACATATATAAAACCATATCTCTTTTTAAGCTGAGCAGTTGATGCACTTACTAAATCTATACATCCCCAAGTAGTGTATCCCATAAGTTCAACACCATCTTCGATTGCTTCTGCTACTTGAACTAAATGATCATTTAAGTAATTGATTCTATAATCATCATTTACAGTCTTATTTCCATTTTCATCAGTTATTAATTCATCCACTGCACCTAAGCCGTTTTCAACTATGAATAATGGTTTTTGATATCTATCATATAATTGATTTAAGATGTATCTTAATCCTTCAGGATCTATCTGCCATCCCCATTCTGAAGCTTTTAGATATGGATTTGGAACTCCTGAAAGGATATTTCCTTCTCCCTTTTTGTTCTTTTCTGGGTCTGCAGTTGCACAAGAACTCATGTAATAGCTGAAAGAAATAAAGTCTACTGTATTCTTTAATATCTCTTTATCGCCTGGTTCCATCTTAATTTCTATGTTGTTTTCCTTGAATATTCTATTCATGTATCTTGGATATTCTCCTCTTACATGTATATCTGCAAAGAAAAGATTTTCTCTATCTTGTTCCATAGCCTTAAGCACATCACTTGGCTTTGAAGTCAATGGATAGTTAGGAACTCCAAGAATCATACATCCGATCTTAAATTCTGGGTTTATCTCATGGCCTACCTTTACTGCTAACGCACTAGCAACTAACTCATGATGCATTGCTTGATATAAGTCTTGCTTACTTAACTCTTCCTTTGGTGTCCATACTCCAGCACTCATGTAAGGTGCATGTAAAGCTGAATTTATTTCATTGAAAGTAAGCCAATACTTTACCTTATCTTTATATCTTGTGAAGATAGTTCTTACATAATTTTCGAAAAAGCCTATAAGCTTTCTGTTAACCCATCCATTATAGTTTTTAGCTAGCGCTAGTGGAGTTTCATAATGAGAAATTGTAACAAGAGGTTCAATTTCATACTTAGCTAATTCATCAAAAACATTATCATAAAATTGAAGTCCTTTTTCATTAGGTTCTTTATCGTCACCATTTGGGAATATTCTTGACCATGCAATGGATAATCTAAAAGTCTTAAAGCCCATCTCAGCAAATAACTTGATATCTTCTTTATATCTATGGTAGAAGTCAATACCAATAAGCTTCATGTTATCTTCTGTCGGTTCTTCAGTAAGAGGCCCCATAATTCCTCTTGGTGCTATATCTTGTGTTGATAAACCTTTACCGTCTTCAATGTATGCGCCTTCAAATTGGTTTGCAGCAGTAGCTCCGCCCCATAAAAATCCTTCTGGGAACTTAATTTTGTTTTCCATATTATATTCCTCCTGTTTTTAAGTATGAGTTTTATATTAAAACTCTATATCGGTTGCAAATAGCTTTATTATTAATTTATACTCTGTTACTGTTAATATAAAAATTGCTTTCATATTTATAGGATTGTGTCATATTAATTTAGGATAATAAAAATTTCGCTAAAGCGATCTTAAAATAAAAAACCTAAACTAATATCAGATCTCTTAATAAGACATCTCATATCAATTTAGGTTTTGCCTGCTTACCAGTTACAATCCTATAACAATATTGTATTTGTATTTATGCTATCACAGTTGTCCAAATGTGGTCAATGGATTTTCAAATTGAGAAAATTTAAATATCATAGCTCTCTTTCATGTATGAATCTTAATACATCATTTCTGATTCTACTTTTATTTAGTACAATGCCAGAATGACCGCACTTGTATACATATCTCTTTGGTTTACCCCAACTAGTCCATAGTATATCACTATCTTTATTCATTATGTATTTATCATAGTAGCCTGATACAAGAAGTATTTTATCTTTATCAATCAAAGGTTTCTTCAAGCTTGGATTGATAATGCTCCAACTTCTTTTCAAACTCTCTCTATCGAAACCATTTTTTATAAAATCTTCTTTCACAAACTTACCTACTATAGTTTCATAGGCAGTAAAATGTAAGTCATTGGCATAAAACAATGAAATTAATAGATCAATGTTTTCTTCTACTTCGCATAGTAGATTAGATACCATCCCACCTAAACTTAAGCCAATTACAATGACTTTGCCGCCTCTTTCTTCTTTTATATTTCTTATTAAAGCTCTAATATCACTAATGGACTGCTGTACTGATTTAAGCGTTCTATTGACATTAGCACTAAAAAAGTATTCTCCGCTATACAAAGCTTCAGCAGGGCATCTTTCCATATGGAAAGGCAATATATAACTATAAACATCATAGCTTTCTTCAATAAAACTACTTAGAAACACATTTTCTAATCTATTTAGTTCTTCAGATCTCCAACCATGTATCAATATAACACTTGTATTTTTAGGTTCATCTTTACATAAGTTATAATAAAAGATAGAATCAGCATTACTATCTCCATTATCTATTTCACTTGAAAACTTTAATCTTCCCTTTGAATATCCGCTTTCAATTTTATTTTCTTCAAAATGAATTTTTGGTAAATTGGGTTTAGTATAAAATTTCTTATAATCACCATAAATCAACGAAACCTCTTCTTCATCAAAATAAAACTGATCTGTTTTACTGTACTCTTTATGCAAGCCACTTAATCCATAGCTATCTGCTATCTTTGCTATTATACCCTTCAATATTCACTTCCCCTTTATTGTTATCTTAATGCATTATGTAATATATAGTATAATATTATCATAAAAAGCCAATTGAAGTGACCTCTTCAGTGAGTTTTTTTACTCATCTGACTCTCCTAATTTATATGAGTATAACTTGCATGAGAACAAATTTTATTTTTTACTGTATTCCCTAAAAAACCATGCTAACCACTTGGATTTCATAGCTTTAGATTGAAAAAAATTCATACTTTTCTATACAGCAAAAAGTGGTTGCATCTTTTTATACAACCACTTAATGTTATTAATTTCTTCTATATAACTTTATTATCATGATATTTCTTAAACTTAACAGTAATTTATCAACTTAAATATTAGGCTATGTTTAAGAATAATGTTGAAATTAATTGGTTATACAGGAGACGCTATATGAGTGAGCTATTAGAATTAAATGATTTTTTTAGATGGAATGGCGTGAAAAAACTGTACTGTTCGAACGTAGTGAGTTTACAGTTTTAGCCATGGAATATGAAAAAATCATATTAATTCTTTGCGTAAGCTCATTAAAGCGTCGGATGATTAACCAATTAATTTCAACACGGTGCTTTAACATTGTAAAATATTAAAAAAGAATTTTATTCTACAGAAACCTGTCCTTTAGGCAATTTTCCCATCTGACTAATAACCATATCATAATATCTTCCTTTTTTCTCCATAAGGCTTTTGTGATCGCCTTTCTCAAGTATAGTTCCACCACCAATAACCATTATATGATCTGCATCTCTAATAGTCGATAGACGATGGGCTATTAAAAAGCTAGTACGGTTTTTCATAAGCTTCGTTAAAGCTCTTTGAATATCTTTTTCCGTCTTTGTATCAACACTACTTGTTGCTTCATCAAGTATAAGTATAGGACTGTCACATAACACTGCCCTTGCAATTGAGATAAGCTGTCTTTGACCTTGACTTAGGTTATCTGTAGCACCAGACACCATAGTTTGATAGCCTTTTGGAAGCTTATCAATAAAATTATGAGCATGAGCTATTTTTGCTGCTTCTATAACTTGTTCATCAGTTGCGTCCTTTTGCGAATATCTTATGTTATCCATTATAGTACCAGTAAACAAACAAGTATCTTGAAGTACTACTGAAAAACAGTTTCTTAGACTGTCTCTTTTTAAATTAGTTATAGCTTCACCATCAATTAAAATTTTTCCACTATCTGCATCGTAAAAACGAGTAAGAAGGTTAACAATTGTGGTCTTACCAGCTCCGGTTTCACCAACTAGTGCTACTGTCTCTCCAGCCTTCACGTTAAAGCTAATGTCTTTTAAAATAGGAGTATTTTCGTTGTATGAAAAGCATACATTTTCAAACGCAACTTCCCCTTTTGGATTTGCTATTTCAATAGCATTTTCTATATCTGCTGTTTCTTCTTCATGATCCAAAATCTCAAAAACACGTTCTGCTCCTGCAAGCGCTGATTGAATTGTGTTAAACATACCCGCTACAGAGTTAAGCGGCTGAGCGAATTGTTTTGAATAACTTAAAAAGCTAACAACAGTACCAACAGCTAAGCCATACCCTACTGACAATATTCCTCCGGCGATAGCTACTAATGCAAAAATAAAGTTGTTGATAACATTCATAAGAGGCATCATATAACCAGCCCAGGTTTGAGCTTTACTGCTGCTTTCAAATAACTTTTCATTTATTTCTTTAAACTGTTCCAATACGTCTTGCTGCTTGCCAAAGGCTTTTACCATCTTTAGCCCAAGTATATTTTCTTCAATAACTCCATTAAGTGATCCAAGACTTCTCTGCTGAGCTAAGAAGTATGAACGGCTTCTCGATGCAATTAAGCGAGTTAAAAGAACTACTAGCGGAATACATAACAAAACTACAAAGGTCAGTGGAACATTTAGTGTAATCATAACCACAAAGGAACCTGTAAGGGTTAAAACACTTGAGATTAGCTGAGTGGTTGTCTGCGCTATGGTGGAACTGATATTATCCACATCATTTGTAATTCTACTCATCGTATCACCATGGGAACGTGTATCATAAAATTTAAGTGGAAGTTTTTGCATCTTCTCAAAAAATTCTGTACGTAGCACAAGCACCAATCTTTGTGAAACCTTAAGCATTATAACTCCATTGACCCAAGATATAATACAATTGGTTATATACAAAGCTATAATTATCCATAAAAATCCTACAAGTGTTTTTGTATCTACTGTTCTATTAGAAATCTTGAAGGTATTAAAGGTTTTACCTATAAAATATGGTATGGATACTGAAATTACTGATGAGAATACAGTAAGTACCATAGCTACAAATATTGTCTTAGCCCATCTCATATATATCTTTATGATTCTACTTAGGGTACCTTTTGCATTTTTAGGCTTTGCAGTAGGTGCAAATCTATTAGGTCCACCACCGCCTGGTCTTCCTCCAATAGATGGAGCCTTTACTTCTGGTCTAGAAACTTGTTGTGCCATAGCTTACACCTCCTTGCTACTTTCTATTTGTGTCTTATAAATATCCTGATATATCTCACAAGTCTGCATAAGTTCAACATGAGTTCCATATCCAACTTTAACACCATTATCCATAACTAAAATCTTATCTGCAAACATAGCTGTTCCACAGCGTTGAGTGATAGTAATCACAGTCTTTTTAGTTATCTTAGGGTTAAGATTTTCTCTAACCTTGGCTTCAGTTACTGCATCTAAGGCACTAGTAGCATCATCTAATATAATTACTGAAGAGTTTTTAAGTATTCCACGAGCTATTGAAAGACGCTGCTTTTGTCCACCTGAAATATTAACACCAGCGCTTCCTAAAATACTTTCATAACCATTTTGCATATTTTCAATAAAGTTGGCCTGTGCCTTATCTACAGACTCATATATTAATTCATCACTGGCTTCTTTATTTCCCCATCTGATATTTTCAGTTACAGAGCCCGAGAAAAGCATTGGCTTCTGAGGAACTATAGAAATATTGTTTCTAACGGAAGAAATATCTAAGTTCTTTATATCATTACAATTAACCAGTATAGATCCACTATTTATATCATAGAATCTTAAAAGTAACCAAGCTATAGTAGACTTACCACTACCAGTTGGACCAATTATAGCTAAACTTTGTCCATCTTTAATTGAGAAGGATAAATCCTTTATAGCTGGTACCCCACTACCACTAGGATACGCAAAAGTAACATTTTTAAACTCTATATCACCATTTAGTTCTTTCTTTTCACCACTATGATTGAAATCCTCCTCACTATCAAGCACTTCTTTTATACGTACAGTGGATGCTTTTGTTCTTACGAAGGTATTAAATATATTTGTTATCATAATTAAAGATGTGAGAATTTGTGCCATATAAATAGTAAAGGCTGCAATATCTCCAGGGCTCGCAAGTTTTGAAACAAACATTCTACTACCCATTAATATTACAATTACTGTACCAATTCCAACGGTAAGGGTAATCAGTGGTGAAGTTAAAGTTACAATCATCTGTGAAGCTATACCTTTTTTCATAAGGTTTGTGTTTGCAACTTCAAACTTCTCTGTTTCCTTGTCATAAGTTCCAAAAGCTTTGACTAAACGTACTCCAATAAGATATTCTTGAACTACTGAGTTCACCTTATCCATAGCTTGTTGCAATTTATAAAAACGTGGGTAGCTTAGTTGCATACTTACTATAATAAGTATGCCCACCACTGCAACTACACTATAAATAATAAGACTTAGTTTAAAATTAAGTAAACTTGCAAGAACAATACTTCCAATACAGGTTATAGGTGCTTTTAGAAAAATTCTCATGATTCCATTTACAAATTGAGTAATTTGTGAGGTATCATTTGTCATACGGGTTATAAGCGATCCACTTTCAAGCTTATCTGCACTTAATTCAGAGAAATGAACAATTTTCTCAAATAAATCATATCTTAAATCTGCTCCCATACGCTGTGATACTTTACTTGCCAAAATATTTCGTGTAACAGCAAAGCCTGCACCTATCACGGTAACTAAAACCATAAGCGCTCCCCAATAATAAACCTTTGAAAGAGAGCCTTGCTCTATCCCCGTATTAACTATATTCGACATAAGGGTTGGCCCAAGCAAATCACATACCGCCTCAAGGACAACGCAAAAAACAGCAGTCAAAAAAGGAGTCTTGTACTTTTTAAAATACTTGCTGTATAAATTCATTAGATGTCTCACTTCTTTCCTTTATATATTTCAAGCTTATAGAATTCCTAATTCAACTATTAATTCATACATGTCCAAAAAATCACAACAATCCGCGATTTTCAAACAAGTATAAATATAAGTTTCAATATAGGAACTCTTTAATTATAGATATCCCAATTCCATAAATTAAAAATATACTAGAAGCCATTTTAACTATTAATGGCAACTTAACTGTCAGTTTTGATTGTATTTGGAACTGGTTTATCTATACTTATCATCTCATTTCTGAATTCCACACATTATTATACTCCTTTTATTGGTGATAAAAATAATTTGTATATATAGGTATAGGTTTTCATATGTTAATTTTTTGTTTCTAAAATTTAAAAATATAGGACTATTGAAAAATGTATAGGAGATGTTTATAAAGAAAAAAGCCATGTATAATAAGAAAATTGATTTCCCTTATTATGCATGGCTTTTATTCTTAGGTTTATTCACGATATTATCTTATTTTTTAATTTTGAGATATGTTTAATATTATTATTAAAATTAAGTGGTTATGCAGGAGATGCTATATGAGCGAGCTACTAGAATTAAATGATTTTTTCAGATGGAATGGCGTTAATAAACTGTACTGTTCGAACGTAGTGAGTTTACAGTTTTAGCCATGAAATATGACAAAATCATATTAATTCTTTGCGAAGGCTCATTAAAGCATCGGATGCATAACCACTTAATTTTACCTAATATGTATATTTTTATTGTTGTTTCATTGTATTTCTCAAGTTATCACTTGATGAATTAATCTTATTCATTAAATTAAATATATTGTCTATATTAGAGTCATTCTCTTCGATTGTTGCAAGCATTTCTTCAGTAGCTGCAGAATGCTCTTCTGCAATAGAGGCCATACTTTCAGATTCTCTACTTACCTTATCAAATATTGCCTTGGTATTTTCAATAGCTTTAAGTTCTGTTGATACATTCTTATCAATTTCTATAAAGGCTTGTTGAATCTTTTTAAAGCTTTCATTTACGTCCTTTGTGATTACTTCTCCAATCTTAGCTGCATCATTTCCATTTTGCACTGATTCTAAAACCTTTTTCGTCTTACCATTTATTGTACTTATAACTTCATTGATTTGCTTAACTGTATCAGCGCTCTCCTCGGCAAGTTTTCTTACTTCATCTGCAACTACTGCAAATCCCTTACCTGACTCTCCTGCTCTTGCTGCTTCTATTGCAGCATTTAGTGCTAATAAGTTAGTTTGTTCTGCAATTTGCACAATCGATGATAAAAAGTTATTTATAATGTCCATATTGTCCTGTAACTCAGTTACTGTAGCAACAGATTCAGTTACAGCAGTACTTATTATATTCATTTGTTTATCCATTTGTATTATCTTTTCAGAACCTTTAGATACCAACTCACTTGTCCTATGTGAAATACTTCCCAATTGTTTTGAAATCTCTTGGGTTTCTATAACCTTTGAATTTGCAGTATCCATCATATTGCTTATCTCATTTATAGCAGTAGCTTGTCCTGTTACTCCTGTAACTACTTCATTAACAGTGCCAACCATTGTTTCACTAATTTCTTTTACAGATTGCAAATTACCAAAGCAACTTGATATATCTTCACCTAAAGCCACTGTATTAGTGTTTATAACTCCCATAGTAACTTTTAAGTCCTCTAAAGAACTTCCTGCCTTCTTTGCTTCCACACCAGCTAACTTAATTAGATCTTTTCCCCATTTAGTCATGAAATAAATAATTAACGCTATAAAATTAACAATTACTACTTGTGTTATTGCAGTAACATTAAGTTGCCCTATAAATGCCAATTTTCCTACTACAGCTAAATTAGCTAAAACAGTACTTATTACAAATATACTTGAATTTAGATACAAAGCAGAAATACTTATAGGCAAAAGAATTAAGTATATAGAATTTGCATCTGTTGTAGAGTTAGATGTTGATATACTCATAATAATGATTGTTATGTACGCTACTAAAATCTCATATTTCTTTTTGATCATTGATAAAACAGAAAATACTAGAATCACTACTATGATTCCTGCAGTGGCAAAAAGCGCTGGAGTTTTTAGATATACCCCTAAAAAAATTAAGGCTACAGATAGCAAAGTTATTATACCTGTTACTACCTTATTTACCTTTCTCAAATGCTCCTTCATAAACCCTTGTCCATTGGTCATTGTTGAATTTTCTTCCATAATTCCTCATCCCCTTAATTATCATATGTAATATTATTTATATAAAAATTATATTTTGATATCCATTCAATACTAATCTTATAAAATGCTTTTTCAACATATCCTATCTTTTACATTTCTATTATATCAGCAAAATATTATAAGACAATGCTATTTATTCCTTTCTTGGTAATTATTCTAGTTTCAAAAATAGTTATCTTCTCAAAGTTCATATAAACCAATGATTGATACTTTATTGTGCAAAAAAGAGGAGTAAAATTTTTATTTCTCCTCTTTACCACTACTATAAAATTATTAATTAAAATATATCTTTTCTAGATATAACCTACCTTTATTAACAGTAACTTTGATCTTGGCCTCACTAGCTTCAAGAAGCTTTATAAGGGCAGTCTCTTTTTTATCTTTGCTTTCAGTCAATTCCAACATACATAACTCTTTACCATCTTGAGTTATAGTTACTGATGCAGCCTCACTGCAACTATACACAAATGATACATCGCTATCGTTAGTGGTATTATTTATTGAATAAGTTACAAATTCATCATCTTTTAACTCTAATAAGAACCTATCCCACAAGCAGTCAAAAACAAATCTTCTTTCAAGCTCTTCTACAGGTGTTTCTTCTATTATTTTCATCCCTGTATTATCTCTGTACTTATACATGTTTCCTTCTTCTCTTAGACCGCTATATGACTTTCCCTTTCCAGGAAGTTCATCAAAATCAGTAGCGCGAACTGTGCATCCTGGAGTTCTAAACACATGAGAGTCAACTTCAGAATTATACTTACAGTTTTCTACTTTTATATTTTCTAAATAGGTGTTTAATATCTCAATTGCCTCTTCATAGCCTGGATGTGCTCCGCCCTCAATATATCCAACTATCTTATCCCATCCTTTAGGTGCTTCAATAGAATAAGGAGAATTAGTACAGCTCATCTTCTTCCAAGGCCATAGGTTGTATCCAATATTAAGTTCAGCTGATAGAGGATAAAGCGCTGTATACCACTGATGTATATTTTCCCCTGTTTCTCCAAGCCATAATGGAACATTAAGCCTATTAGAAGCTTCTATGAACTCCTTTAAGGAATCTATTTGTGGTAAGCATGCATACCTATGAAAATGTATTACCATATTATCATCGTATTTTTTATAGAATATACTTGTGTCAGTTGACCAATGATGTCCCTCAATAGATAACATATGTTTTGTATCTATTTGCCTAATCGCTGCAATTACTTCCTCATAAAACTTAACCAGCCTTGGCAGTAAATAATCTACATTCTTAACTTGAGGAGAACCTGGTCTTATTGGTTCATTTAATAAATCATAGCCTCCAACAATCCATCTATCCTTGTATCTCTCGGCTAATTTCTTCCATAAACTAATCCCCTTATCCCAACTGTCTTTGTCTGTAAATAATCTAGGTATATCATCAACACAATCATCTATATTGGCACCAGTTTGTCCACCTGGTGCACCATGTAAATCTAGAAAAACATAAATTTTATATTCTTCACACCAATCTATGCATTGATCTAAAAGCTTGAATCCATCTTCCTTCCATGATATTCCTGGCTCGTTCTCCATAAAAATACGCCAGTTAAAAGGAATTCTTACAGAATTATATCCCTGTTCTGCCATAAGTCTTATATCTTCTTTAGTTATATAGTCTTGCCTAAACCTCTTCCAAAACTCTTCTGAGTATTTACTACCAGCCAGTTCATGAATCACTGCTTCTATTCGATGAGGTCTATCAAATCTACTGTTCTTAACCTTCCACATATATCCTTCAGGCAAGAGCCAATTTCCTACTCCCCATCCTGCTAAAATCACTTCTTCTCCATCTCCATTAACAATCGATGTACCCTCTGCTCTTAGAAATCCTTTTACTCTGCTATTACTAAATTTTTCGTTCATTTCTATTTCTCCTTTTATTCCAAAAATATTACTAATACATATCATTAGCATGTATAAATTCAATCTTAATTTGTAATTGTTTTCACATTGGGGGGTATGGATAAACTACTTCAATCTGTAGACTCAAAATAAAGATTTCGATAATTGCGCAAATCTTTGTTTTTGATAATTTTCAATGTGAAGCAGTTTATCTATAATAATTAACTTCAATGTATATCAAAACACATTAACATCAACAACATAATTATATTAATAATATTCTGCAAACCAAAGTAGCTTTTATTTGGATTAGGGTGCTTTTTTTAGTTAATTTAAAAAACAATTTAATTTTTTACTTCTACCTCAAATGATAAAAAGGATATGTGAATAATTAATGCTTCACATACCCTTTAAATAAAATTATATTAATTCTTCTTTTTAGCTACTGATAATACACCAATTCCTGATACTAATGCAATAAATCCAATAAGACTTATAACCTCTGAACCTATTGGTGAACCTGTTTTAGGTAGTTCCGCTACTATCTTTGTTGGCTCATTATTTTGCTTATCAGGTTGTTTCTTTTGTTCATTCATTTGTATATCTCTTTTTACTATTTCTTTTTCTACTGATATAGTCTCACTTGTAAATGTATCATATCCATCCTTTGTAACTACAAGATAATAGTCTGCATCTGGAAAAACCATAAATGCATACTTACCATTTATATCATCCATTTGTGGATTTAGGTTATCTGCTGGAGCAAATCCTGGAACTTTAGGTAAGTTTACCAATGTATTTGGAGTTCTTCCTGCTGCTCTATTTCTTGCTGTATCTGCGTAATACAACTGAACCTTAGCTCCATCGATATTATTTTTTGTAAGTGCATCTGTAATTGTTCCATAAGGATCTATTAAAGCAGAGCTTAAATTAATCTGTCCATCTGAATCTACTGTTACATTCACTGAACCAACCACTATCTTTTCTCCTGAAGGGAAGGTATAGTTTATCGCAACATTGTAAACTTTGCCTTTTTCTAGTCCTTCTGCTTCAAACACTCCATTATTTAAGGATATCTTACCTTTATCTAAGCTGCTTGAATCTGACTTATTTACAACTTCAACACTAAATACTGAGCTATCGCTTAGAAGAGATACATTTCCATTAGGTTGTTTTACAAGTATTACTCCTGCAGCAGTGTTTACTGATGAATAATCTTCATTTCCTGTTCCAGTTATATTACCTGTTTGATTATTTTGAGTGAATTTAACATTCACATAACTATCCCCAACCTTCACTGGCTTTGTAATGCTAATCTTATATTGAACATTTCCTTTAGGAATAGCTATTGAATACTTTCCGTCTGCTCCAGTTATCATCTTTGAATAGAAATCATCAATACCATCTCCATCAAAATCTTTAGAAACTTCTACTATTGCATTATTTACTGGAAGTCCTGTCTCATTATCGACCACTAATCCACTAATTATTCCTGGTTCAAATACCATTACAATTTGATCTGAAACCTGTAGATTATGTGCAGTATCGTTAACTGTAGCTTTTACATGTATATTTCTGTTTTTAGTACCATCAACTTTACTTGATTTAAATAATATCCTTGCTACACCATTTTTATCAGTTATTGCAACTGTACCGTTAGGGAAGGTTCCTTCAGCTGCTGAAAAATTAACTTCTACATTTACTACTGGATTATTATTCTTGTCTACCACTTTAGCTGAAAGTACGGACGTTGATTTGCCATCTCCTAATATAGTAGTTGGATTTGAAGTTAAGCTTAGTGAATAGCCTACAGCTTCATGAACTTGGAAGTCTCTTCTAACTGTATAGTTGGTTTCACTCGTTGGTTCAACATCAAAATCTATACTCTGAGCTTCATATGATGGATTTGAAACTTTAAAACCATATATACCTAACTTAACATTATTTATGATATAGTTTCCGTTTGAATCTGTAGTTGTTGTGTATATTACATGTCCACTTTGATCACTTAACTGTATAGCTGTATTTGGTACGTTCTTACCTGTTGTAATGTTTATTACTGTCCCAACTAAGTTCGCTTTATCTTTTACTTCAATATATATAGTAGAAATTACCTTACCACCATGTCCATCATTTACTTCTACAGTGAAACTATCTGTTCCAACATAATTTATATTAGGAACATATGTCCATACTCCAGTTTTATCTACTTCTGCATATCCTTTTGCTGGAATTGTCTTCAACGAATACTCTAATCCATCACCATCAATATCATTTCCTATAACTTTACCTGTTACTGCTACGTTGTATGGTGTAACTCTGTTATAATTCGGTACTGTTGGTGCGTCATTTACTGCATTTACATTTATACTTACAGTTGCAGTATCTGTTCCTCCATGACCATCACTTATTGTATAGCTAAAGCTGTCGGTACCATTATAGTTAGCATCTGGTGTGTAACCTATTGTGCCGTCTTCATTTATTACTGCTGTTCCATGTTCTGGCTTTGTAACTGAAGTTATAGTCAGTGTATCTCTATCCACGTCACTATCATTAGTAAGAACACTTACCTTCACTGTTCCATCTTCAGATACTGTTGCTGTATCAGCTTCTGCTTTTGGTGCATCATTTACTGGAGTTATCGTTATATTTACAGTTCCGTTTTCATTAGCATATACTGTTCCGTCATTTCCATTCCACTGAAAACTTGTAGTTCCATTCCAATCTGAGTTTGGTGTAAATGTTAGTTTTGACAAGTCTGATGTTAATATCTCTTGTCCAGCTATTATTGATACTCCATTTAACTTTAATATTCCATTGCTTGGTAAGCTTGCTATCTTTATCTTAACTAAGCTGTCACCATCAATATCTGTAAACTTAGTACTAAAGTCTCCGCTAGTAAAATTTATATTAGTATCTTCTGGTCCACTTTTGCTTATGATTCCTACAGCTGGCGCATCATTTACTTCATTTACATTTATACTTACAGTTGTTGTAGCTGTTCCACCATTACCGTCACTTATTGTATAGCTAAAGCTGTCGGTACCATTGTAGTTATGGTCTGGTGTATAACTTATTGTTCCGTCTGGATTTATAACTGCTGTTCCGTGAGCTGGCTTTGTAACTGAAGTTATAGTCAGTGTATCTCTATCCACGTCACTATCATTGGTAAGAACACTTACCTTCACTGCTCCATCTTCAGATACTGTTGCTGTATCAGCTGCTGCTACTGGTACATCATTTACAGGAGTTATTGTCATACTTACAGTTCCGTTTTCGGCAGCGTATGCTATTCCGTCATTTCCATTCCACTGAAAGCTTGTAGTTCCGTTCCAATCTGAGTTTGGCGTAAATGTTAATTTTGACAAGTCTGATGTTAATATCTCTTGTCCAACAGTTATTGATACGCCATTTAACTTTAATACTCCATTGCTTGGTAAGGTTACTATCTTTATCTTAACTAAGCTGTCACCATCAATATCTGTAAACTTAGTACTAAAGTCTCCACTAGTGAAGTTTATATCAGCATCCTCTGGTCCATTTTTGCTTATGTTACCTACAGCTGGTGCATCATTTACTTCATTTACATTTATACTTACAGTTGTTGTAGCTGTTCCACCATTACCGTCACTTATTGTATAGCTAAAGCTGTCGGTACCATTGTAGTTATGGTCTGGTGTATAGCTTATGGTTCCGTCTTCATTTATTACTGCTGTTCCATGTTCTGGCTTTGTAACTGAAGTTATAGTCAGTGTATCTCTATCCACATCACTATCATTAGTAAGAACACTTATCTTCACTGCTCCATCTTCAGATACTGTTGCTGTATCAGCTGCTGCTACCGGTGCATCATTTACAGGAGTTATTGTTATATTTACAGTTCCGTTTTCGGCAGCGTATGCTATTCCGTCATTTCCATTCCACTGAAAACTTGTAGTTCCATTCCAATTTGAATTTGGTGTAAATGTTAGTTTTGACAAGTCTGATGCTAATATTTCTTGTCCAGCTATTATTGATACCCCGTTTAACTTTAATATTCCATTGCTTGGTAAGCTTGCTATCTTTATTTTAATTAAGCTATTACCATCAATATCTGTAAACTTAGTACTAAAGTCTCCACTAGTGAAAGTTATATCTGTATCTTCTGGTCCATTTTTATCTATATTGCCAACAGTTGGCGCATCATTTACTGCATTTACATTTATACTTACAGTTGCTGTAGCTGTTCCACCATGACTGTCACTTACTGTATAGCTAAAGCTGTCGGTGCCATTGTAATTAGAGTCCGGTGTATAACTTATTGTTCCGTCTGGATTTATAACTGCTGTTCCGTGAGCTGGCTTTGTAACTGAAGTTATAGTCAGTGTATCTCTATCCACGTCACTATCATTAGTAAGAACACTTACCTTCACTGTTCCATCCTCTGATAATGTTGCTGTATCAGCTTCTGCTTTTGGTGCATCATTTACTGGAGTTATTGTTATATTTACAGTTCCGTTTTCATTAGCATATACTGTTCCGTCATTTCCATTCCACTGAAAGCTTGTAGTTCCATTCCAATCTGAGTTTGGAGTGAAAGTTAATTTTGACAGTTGTAGTAATGGTATTTCTTGTCCAATTTCTACTATCTCTCCATTTAGCTTTAATACTCCGTTACTTGGTAAACTTGCTATTTTTATTTTAGTTAAAACATCTTCATCACTATCTGAGAATTTGCTTATAAAGTCATTTATAGAAAATACTATATTAGCATCTTCTGGTCCTATTTTATATATATCTGATACTGTTGGAATATTATTAACTGCATTTACAGTAATATTTACTGTTCCTGTAGCAGACCCACCTTGTCCATCATTTATAGTATAGGTAAAGCTATCTGGTCCATGGTAATTCTCATCAGGTATATATTTTATAGTTCCATTTGAGTTTATAACAGCTGTACCATGTTCTGGTTCTGTAATAGAAGTTATATTCAATGTATTGTTTTCAGCATCAGTATCATTGCTAAGCGCATTTAAATCAACTGATGTGTTCACATTTGTTGAGACTGTATCATCATTTGCTACTGGTGCATCATTTACAGGAGCCACTGTAATATTTACACTAGCATTGTTTGCTGAATAAAATGCACCATTGCTTCCATTCCAACTAAAGCTTGTATTGCCATTCCAATCTTTATTCGGAGTAAAAGTTAAACCTGATAAATTTAACACTAATATTTCTTGTCCAGTCGTAACAGGTGTACCATTAAGCTTTAAAGTTCCATTAGCAGGAAGATCTACTACTTTAATTTTATTTAATAAGTTAGTAGCACCATCTGTAAACTTGTTAGTAAAGTCAGTAGTTGTAAATGGTATATCTGTATCCTCTGCACTACTTTTAGTTATGTTAGATGAAATTGGTGTCACATCAAAACTTAGGGCAACTGGAGTTCCTGGGAAGTAAGTCCACGTATCTATACCCTTACCATTACCATAGTTGTTGAAATAACCATGTGCACCTTGGCTACTATCAATTCCAGATAGACCTAATACTTGATTAATGTGATAAGTAAGATTACTTGCATCAAGATTTACAGAAGTACCATTGGCAGAAGTATAATTGCTTTCATCATAATATACTTTGTATTTATCAGCATAAGCTTCTGGATCACTATATCCAGGTGCATTTATAAGCTTAACTTTTATTCCAAATGGATTATATTCTGCATCTAGTATTGGGAAGTGGTATTCTCCGCCCTTCATAATAAGTTGTGCTGTATAAGTTCCTACAGGTAGTTTATTACCATTCTTATCCTTGCCATCCCAAGTAATTGTATTTACCCCTGCTCTACAAACATTTTCTATTACTGTATCTGTTGAAAGATTGTATCCTTCACTTCCGTCAGTATTAATAGTTAGTCTATAGCTACAAGCTTTATCTGCTATAAAGGTGAAAGTTCCTCCAGTAGATACATTCGTTTTTAAATCTACATTCGAACTACCTTTAAAGCTGAAGTTTTCAGGAACCGCAGGCGCAATGGCAACTGGTGAAAGGTTAGATGGTAAATCTTTATTTGGATTATTAACAAATACTTTATGAGTTATATTTGTTTCAGTATCTGGGTCAGTTGGAAGCTGCGGTGCAATGTTTCCTAAAATATTACCCAATGTATCTGCAGTCGCTGCATCAGCATTCATAATTGAATGATATAAAGTCTTATCATTTGTTTTATCAATAAAACCTCTATTATTTGACCAGAAGATGAATCCATTAGGGTCTATACCATTCATTGAAGTTTGATATACATAGCCATCTTTTGTTAATACATAAAAATCATTATTTAGTACCTTTTCAGCATTTGAAGTTGAGGTGGCATTTGAATTTGTTGTAGAATTAGTTCCCATTATCATAGCAATATAAGGCGCATACATTCTACCCTTTTTCTCATTACCAGCTGAATCTTTAACAGTAACGTCCCAGGCTGCTATAGTACTTTTCTGTGCAATTAGGAACTCACTTGAACCCTTTTGAAATGTAGGATTACTTGTAGTGCCTGTTGGTCCTACAAATTGAAATTGCCATATACCAGTTTCTGTAGCACCTACAGTTAGAGTTATTGGAACATATCCCCCAGCGTTAGGTCCTATTTTTTCTTCAGCAACATTCTCAATATATCCAGCTTTACTTGCTGATGATGAAACAGTATAAGAGGTCCAACTAGTTGCCCCTGGCTTCTTTACCAATATACTTCCAGTTTGAGCAACGCTAGATCCAAAATTAATTGTTTCTCCTTGTTGTGCGTATACATTGAAGGTTGTTCTTCTTGTTATACCTGCTGTTGTAGCATCTGATGCCCATAAAAATGGTCTATATCCACCATTATTGACATATTGGTTTGTAGCTTGATTATAGGTATTTACTAATTCTCTACTTCCTTCTGCTTTAACCACAGTTGTATGCAGATAACCATTATAAACTGTTGCGGCTAATGCAATTAAAACCATTAGTTTCTTTTTGTTTCTAAGCATGTTCACTACTCCTTTAAACCATTGTTAAAACATTAATATTTTTAAGTAATAAAAAAACCGACCAATTAAAAAATTGGTCGGTTGCACTACTAACTCGCCACGTACAAAGTGCCCAAATAAGTACGTAGGTCAAAGTTCCCATTTTAGCATGAAATATATAAAGCTTATCAAACTACACGTAAATAGTAAACTTTATATATAAACGTTTAAATAATTCATTAGGATATTGCTCATTTATTTCGGATTGAAGTAATTCGTCTTTATATCTAATGAAATACTATATATATCCATAATTCTACATTATATTACATATTAATGTCAATTTATATGTAATTTATTTATGTAAAAAAAAGTTTACTATAGAGTAACTTTTATAAAAATATACTCAAACTAAATTTAATAAGGCATGTGGCCTTTAATAGTCCACATACCTTTTATTAATGCATATTTAAATTTTATTTTACTGTTAAATTAAATCCACTTTGTATTAAATAAGGATTTGTTGCTTCAATATTACTCAAGGAAAGATTCGTAAAGGTTGCAGATCCATTACCAGTATAAGTGTAAATTGCTTCACCTAAATGTGGCTGTGAGAATCTTGAAGTTGTAATGTTATCTTTTCCAGTTCCATCTATAGTAATATTGTTAAAGTTAATATTACTAAAACCTCCACCATATCCAAATTGTATTGCATCTCTTTGAGCATTGATAATATCGATGTTTGTAAAAGTAACATTTTGAATAGATGAATTTGATGCTTCCAAATCAATAGCACCACGTTCTCCATTATAACAATCTTTACTAGTACCAGAATTTATTATTGTGGTATCTGAGAAAGTTATTCCTGTGTTATTTTCAAAATGATATCCAGGGAATACTGTATTCATTCTGATACCAGAGCCCATAAAGCAATCCTTAATATAGTTATTAGTTGCTTTATGTCCTGAACCTCCGAAAATAGCTATAGCAGCTGCACGCCAGTTATTTTCAATTGTATTATAGCTAAAGGTATTATTTACTTCCATTGGAGCACCCATAGTACTATCTGGCCACATAGCTAATCCATCATCACCATTGTTTCTTACGCTACAGTTTTGAACTGTAGAGTTCTTAGTACCTTGACAGAAGTTTATACCATCAGCTAAGTTATTTCTAACACGTCCATTGGATATTATTAAGCCATCTGCAGGTATAGCTGGAGTATGAGCATAATCTGCTACCCAGAAACCGCACTCAAAATGTTCTTCCCAGAAGTCATGTATACGAGAGTTAGTACCGAAGTTATCCATAAATGCTTTGTAAATTGCATTTTGGTTATATCTAGTTCTAAGCATAGAATTCATATATACATTACTAAAATCAATAGTTCCTGTAACTCTTAAAGATATTCCACCGCTTGCTGAATTTGGTGATGTGAATTGAATATTGGTATACCACATTCCAGCACCTGTGATTGTGATGTTATTTGCATTTATAGTCCACATACCACCTAAGTTAAATTTACCTTCAGGTATATATACACTCTTTCCTGAAGAAGCTGCAGCATTTACACAAGAATTAAAAGCTGCAAGGTCGTCGGTTGAGTCATTTGGTGTTGCGCCGTAATCAGTTACTGAAAGAGCATTAGCTGGCTTTGCAATCGCTGCTGGAACTGGTTCTATTTCTAAGAAGTCAACTCCATATTCAATACTATCACCATTTGTTTTTTGAATTCTGATCTTATCTCCAGCTTTTAGAGCTGTAGAAAGCTTAAAGTGAGTTTCATCAAAGCGGAACGCAGCTTGACCACCATTTGGTGCATCTGCTGGTTGATCACTTGTGAAATACTGCCATGAATAATATGAAGTTAGCGAAATAGTGCTAACCTTTGTACCATTTACATAGCAATCTAATGATCCATTTAGTCCCATTCCATCTGCTGTATCAGGCATTGTAAATCTCATATCAACACCTGCACCACCTTGGTTTACTGTCCATTCAACATAAGATCCATTAGTTGGAAGAGCCACATACTTCTGATTTGAAGCTTCAGAAGCAATAAGAGAATAATCAAAGGTTGGAGCTGTACGTAATACTGCACCGCCTCCTAAAGTACCATCTTCAGATTCATATCTTGTATAAGGTACTGTTGCTCCACGACTTCCTGGTGCTGGAGGAGTTGTTACAACCATTTGACTTCCACTTGTATATGAGTTGTTTGTTTCATCAAGTTCAGCAAAAACATTTGTATCATCAGCATTTGCTGAAACTGCATAGCTTCCTGCCACTGCTGTATAACTGGCAGTTACTGCTATAGTTCCTCCAGTTGCTATAGATGCTGTAGTTGAACCAGTAACTTTTGTACTTCCTATATTAAACCCAACAACATTTGTTACTCCTGCAGTTGTTGCTGCCCCTTGATTCTTAACAGTTGCAGTCAAAGTAACTGTGTTACCTGCTTGAGGATTTGATGGTGCCCATGATATATTTGTAACCACTAAGTCTGGCTTAGTTGGTGCTGTAACAACTAATTGAGTTGTACTTGTATAAGAGTTATTTGTCTCATTACTTTCAATTATGACATTTGAATCATCTACATTAGCAGTAGGTGTAAAGGTTCCTGCTACTGATGTCCAAGTGCCTGTAACTGTAGCTGTTCCACCTACTGGAATTGATGCAGTAGTAGAACCAGTCACCTTTGTACTTCCAATGTTGAAGCCAACAACGTTGTTTAGACCAGCTGTTGTAGCTGCCGCACCTTGATTTTTAACAGTTGCAGTAAAGGTAACTGTTTGCCCAGCTGTTGGATTAGTTGGCGCAAAGGTTAAACCTGTTACTACTAAATCTGCTTTATCTGTAGTTGAAGAGTTTACAGTTATATAATCTATATTTACATTACCAGTATCAGTTGTATCATATTTATAAGCTATTGTATTATTTCCTGCATTTAAGGATAAAGTTTCTATTTTATCTCCCCAAGTGTTCCAATCTGCTAATGCTGGCAAGGAGGTTTGTCTCACTTTGCTTCCATTAACATAAACACTTAAAGTCATAGGGTTACCATTGTATGCATTTGCATATCTTAAATCTACATCATAATAACCTGCTGATGCTGCATTAACAGTAAATGATGCCTGAGAAGAACCTGAGGTTTGGATTCCGTCTACAAATCCACTTCCTGAATATCCAGTATGATCAGTATTGATTTTTGCTCCACCTGAAAGTGTAGCTGCTTCACCTTCATACTTATTCCCACTTGGTGGTGGTGTAGTAGAGGATACAGTTATACTTTTGTCTAAAGTGTTATTGTTTTCATTTGATTCAGCTATTAGGTTTACATCATCTATGAAGGCTCTAACAGTATGAGTTCCACTAGTAGCTGTCCAAGTTGACTTTCCAGATGGACCTCCATTTGCTGTTAAGGTAGCAGTTCCTCCTGCTGGTATTGATGAAGTAAAACTATCACACCAGTTAACTTGAGTACCATCTACAAGCAAGCTAAGTCCATGCTTAACTCCAGCTTGTGTAGCTGCTGTTCCTTGATTTTTGATTACTGCACTAAAAGTAACTTCATTATTTGTTGCAGGACTTGCAGGATTCCAAGTTATATCTGTAACAACTAAATCAGGAGTACCTGTTGTTGTTCCCGCACCATAAACTTCAAATTCAGCTACTTGTCCTCCAGTAGCACCACTATTAGCAGTAATATTTAATCTAACATATCTCTGGCTTGTACTAGAAAAATTTATTGTTACCGAATTACCTGTTGCAGGGTCAAAGGTATAAGTTGTTGATGCAACCAGAGTATTATAAGTTGAATTGTCTGAGCTTCCTAGTACTGATAGGGTTTGAGTTCTCTTCGCCCAAGCACTGTCAGGATTAAGTTTTAATACCACCTTATTTACAGATTGAACTGCTCCAAGGTCAACGGTTAAAGTACTAGGATATGAACTCCCCTCCCAATAAGTATTAACATTGCCGTCATTAGCATTGGTAGCTACATAGGTTTGAGTATAGTTATTCGCAACTATGGATTTGCCAATTGCTAAATTTGCTGCATCTGCAGCATAAGATGTCTTTGAAAGTACTAAACCTTGCGCAAGCACTACAGTGGTTGCTAAAAAGATAGTCGCTAACTTTTTAAAGACTCTTTTCATTTTTTTACCTCCATTTTAAATTTTTAATCTTAATAATTAAATTTATAATTATATATAAACTTAAAAATTAGCAATTTAATGGTTTTTAACTTACAAGATTTAATTCAAATCTCTTGATTCTGTTGTAAAATCACATATTTTGCTAGGTTATAATCTACGAAGGTATATAATTTGTTGCTAAATATAGAGTACATTAGAGATATTATAGAATTGCAACTTTAGCTATTTTTCATGCTTTAAACTATAAACACACATAAGCCTTAATTATTGGATAAGTATAAATCAAGTTTCAGTAAACGATTTAACAAAATAACTATACTATTTTTTACCTTTCAAAAAAAGTAGACTATTATGCTAATTGGTTTGTAATACTACACACTTTTCTCACCCATATGAAACTATTTGTTTTTTTATTACAATGATTATATCAAACATTATATAATTGCGAATCAATCATTCAAATTTCTTAACACTAAATATATAAATACGTTAATTGTCAACTCAAATCTTTATACTCATGTTTATAATTGATTAAGTTTAATATTTTGCAATCGTTTTTCATTTTCTGAAACTTTTAACCCAAAACTTTCAATCTGCTATATACTTTTCTCATGAGTAAATAAACTTAATTATAGAAATAATTAGTTTAAAAGGAGGCAACCATGAACAAGAGATTTCCAAATAACTTTTTGTGGGGCGGCGCAACTGCAGCTAACCAATATGAAGGTGGTTATAATGAAGGGGGAAGAGGTTTAGCCTTAAGTGATTTAATAACTAACGGTAGCAACTCTTCACCTAGAAGAATTTATTATGTTGATAAGCAAGGAAATGAAAATAGTATTATTTTAGGAATGTCCTTACCCAAAGGTGCTAAAAGTATATTAAAAGAAAATCAATATTATCCTAGTCATAAAGCAACTGATTTTTATCATCATTATAAAGAAGATATTAAATTAATGGCTGAAATGGGACTTAAATGTTATAGAATGTCCATATCTTGGACTAGAATATTTCCTAATGGCGATGATGCTTCGCCAAATGAGGAAGGACTAAAATTTTATGATTGTGTATTTGATGAACTATTAAAATATAATATTGAACCTGTTGTAACTATTCTTCATTTTGATATGCCTAAACACTTAGCAGACACTTATGGTGGTTGGTCTAATCGTAGATTAATTGACTTTTATACAAAATATTGTGAAACAGTCTTCAGAAGATATAAATATAAAGTTAAGTATTGGATCACAATCAATGAAATTAATGTTCTGGGTGGTTATTGGACCTTAGGTCTAACTTCAGCAAGTGAGGCTTCGATAAATGTCAATATTGAAAAAGGAACAGGGATACATATAAAACTACCTGATGAAGAAGCTCGTGCTAAATTTCAAGCCTTACATCATTTAATGGTAGCAAGTAGTTATGCAAATAAAATAGGACATGAGATTAATGCTGATTTCAAAATAGGCTGCATGCTAGCTTTAAGTGGCATCTATCCTGCAACCTGTCATCCTGACGATGTATTTGGTGCCTATGACTTTAGACGAAGAGCTTATTTATATGCAGATGTAATGCTAAGAGGTTATTATCCTAGTTACAGTCAGGCTATCTTTGATGAATATAACTTTACTTTGCAAAAAGCTGACGGAGATGATGAAATTCTTAGAGATTTTCCTAGCGACTACTTTTCATTTTCTTATTACCGTACTACAACCTACAATAGAAATGGTGCTAAAACAGTTACCACTGGAGGACAGCAAGGTGACTCTAATCCTTACTTAGAGGAAACTCCATGGGGCTGGCCAATCGATGCTAAAGGTCTTCGATTTGTTCTAAATGAACTATACGATCGTTATCAAAAGCCATTATTCATAGTTGAAAATGGTATGGGAAATATTGATATAATGGAACACGATAACTCTATCAATGACGATTACAGAATAGATTATTTAGAAAAGCATATTAAAGAAATGTATGATGCTGTAACTATCGATGGCGTAGATCTCATTGGCTATACTTGGTGGGGACCAATAGATATTGTTTCAGCTGGTACTGGGGAAATGAAAAAAAGATATGGTTTCATTTATGTAGACATGGATGACTTAGGAAATGGTACTTTAGAACGTAAAAAGAAAAATTCCTTCTACTCTTATAAAAATATAATTGAAACTAACGGTGAATGTTTACACAGATAAAAAAGTAGTAAAGCAAGCTAATTTATCACCTATAGGACGTTGACCTTCTTAGTGTCCATCCTATAGGTATACTTTAACTTCTTTAACTACTTTTTTTGCCCATCTGGCCAAATTAACTATAAAAAATAAAAAATATGTTTATTTGCAATTTTTTTAGAGAAATATATTCCAATAAATCCATAATAATGGTACAATGTTTATAGACAGTTGACAAAACAGTCACATATTTGAGATTTTACCTGATTAATATTATACTAATCTAAATGTATATAGTAAAATCGCTTAAACATCAAATACCGTATCATTATGATACCTTTCTAGATATTTCAATCACAAATCCTATTTTAGCTTTTTAATAAAATATAGGCTGACTAATAGCACTACTTAGAATTATATTTTTATCTAAAAATAAATCTATTTTAATCACGGCATTAATTAAAATAGTGTATTCATTCAATGTATGTAATCTTAAGGGGATAGAGGTGATGTAAAAATTAACTTTTACAACATGCCATTAGAATACACCATAAAATATAAAAACTTACAAGATTAATGTAATTATATAAATAAGGTTTTTCAGAAAACGTTTTCTGAATAATAGAATTTGGAGGTATTATTTATGTTTAAAAAACTTTTAGTAGCATTCTCTATGTTAGCTATGCTTATTTGCCCACTATCTACCGTTAAAGTCTTAGCAGCTGACTTTACTAATGGTGTAGATGTATCTGGAAGCACAGCAACTATATGGCTTAAATCTTCTGTAAATACTACATGGGCTGATGCCCATTATACAGTAAACTCAGGAGCTCAACAGAATATAAGAACAACCTACAACAGTTCTTCAGGCAGATATGAGCAGAAGGTTACTGTAGCCCCTGGTGATGTCATTAAATATTCATTCACATACAACAATGGCACACCTGCATATGATACTGCATGGTTTACCTACACAGTAGGTTCAAGCAACCCTACTACCGCAGCTGTGTTTTACCAAGATATAAACTACGGTGGAACTTCTGTATCCTTACAACCAGGTAATTATACCCTAGCACAAATGAATGCAGCTGGAATTCCAGACAATTGGATGACTTCACTTAAAGTTCCTAGTGGTTGGACAGTTGAAGTATATGATGGTGATAACTTTACTGGAACAAAATGGACTTATACTGCAAGCTCATCTTGGGTTGGTGATGCTGTTAATGATAAAATGACTTCAGTTAAGATCTATATCGGCTCACCTACAAATCCTACAACCCCACCACTTAAATCTGGTTTCGTTACTTTGCAAGTAAATAATCAAACAAATGGTAAATACTCAAATGATCAAGTTTACTGGGCTATAGTAGGACAAGACCCAATTACTAAACAATTTGTTCATGTAGATTTAAACGGAAACCTTATCCCTATGAAAGTAGCAGACAATGACGCTTCTGGTCATCTAACAAAAACTACTCCTGATGGTACTTTCAATTATTCAAACTATTTCTATAAGGCTAGCCAACAAAGTTATGCTTATATTCCAAAGATCATAGGAGCAAGAATGTATATAAGCTACGGCGAACCTCTATATATAAAAGTAAATCAAGCAGCAGACGGCTTAATAGGTTATGCTGGACCAAACCTAGCAAATACTTCAGATCCTAATACTGGTATAATGTTCGAATGGGCTGAATTTGCATGGACTGATTCTGGATTATGGATAAATACAACAAGAGTAGATCAATTCTGCTACCCATACAATATACAATTAGTGGGAAACAGCGGTTATAACAGAACAGGCGGAGATATCGGTACACGTGCAGACCTAATGGCTGCATACCAAAATGCAGTACCTACTGAATTCAAGTCATTAGTTAAATCAGATAGAATTTATGCACCTGCTTCTGGCCTTGGTACTTTTACTGCTGATAGAGCTAACGCTCATTATTTTGACAGTTATATCAATGATGTTTACAGCTATTATACAACTCATGAATTAACCTTTACTTGCGATCGTGGAACTTATAGCGGTCATGTAGTAGGTACAGATTTTGTCTTCAAAAAAGATAATGGAGCATATAATCTTTATATCCACGGAAAACCTACTACACAAGAAGTTTTATTAGGCAATGGAATATTTGACGGTGGAAATGATGATGAAAAAGCTATTAAAGCACAAGTTTGTGCAGCCTTTAATAGACATGTAATGCTTGATCCAGCACATTGGAATAACTCAAGCTACTTCTACCAAGCTGCACCTGCAAACTACTTTGCAAAGTTCTGGCATGATCATTCTTACGAAAACAGAGCTTATGGTTTCTGCTATGATGATGTTTTTGACTTCAGCAGCACACTACAGGCTCCAGATCCTAAGTATGCAATAATCAACGTAGGCTGGTAAGAAAAAAGCTTCTGAAATCATTGGAATATCAAGATTCAATAGACATAAAAATTTTATATTTTTCAAATAGTAATAAAGGATGCCGCATCAGTATTTTTAACTTCTTATGCGACATCCTCTCTTATTATATTGATTATTATTTTTAAAATATTATTGTAAAAGTTGATCCCTCGCCTAATTCGCTATTAACAGAGACTTTCCATCCATGTTTTTCGATAATTGTTTTTACAATTGATAAGCCAAGTCCTGCTCCTCCAGTTTTACGAGAACGGGATTTGCTAACCCGATAAAACGGTTCAAAAATCTGCTGCAACTCATAAGCAGGGATTCCATTACCTGTATCTGCTATTGTAATCTTTCCTACTTCCCCTTCTCTCTTTGCTTCTATGACAATCTTTCCTCCATCTTTATTATACTTTGCCGCATTTTCTATAAGATTGAAGAAAGCTCTATATATTAAAACTTGATTTCCCTTAACAGTTTTAAGCCCACAGGTGAGTTCTGTCTCAATATTCCGATTCTCTATCACTGGACTAAGTTCACATATAATTGCTTCAAACATACCCTTCAAGTCAATAGGAACAATCTCAAGTTGATCATTCTCGTCATAAAGTTTCATAAGATCATCTACTACCATTATTAATCGTTTCACATTTCTTTCGATTGTTTCAAAAGTTTCTTCATAATCTGAAGCCGCTGGATTTTTATCTAAATGAAGTACCTGAATACTAGCATTGATTGTAGAAAGAGGAGTTTTGAGCTCGTGAGCCGCATTAGCAGAGAAACGTTTTTGCTTTACAAAGGACTCTTCTAGCCGATCAAGCATAGCGTTGAAAGAATTACCTAGTATTCCTACCTCATCCCTTGTGTAAAGGTTTGGAATACGTTTCTGTAAATTATCCTCGCCGACCATTGAAACGGTTTTGCTAAGTTCATGAATAGGTCTTAAGGACTTTCCTGCTACAATATATACTAGAACCATTCCAAATACAGAAACACCTCCAAGTATAAGCACATTTACAATGTCAAACTGCTTCTTAGCAGCTGTTAAAACTGCCACCTTGGTAGAAGGTACTGCTATAGCCACGTCACTTGGATGAAATTCAATCTCTCCACTTATAGGTGCTTTTTCTACAACTCCATATGGACTCGCTAGTGTTACATTATTTAATTGGGTGTGAGCATTATAAGATGCCCCCAGTGTCAGGATTATAGAGCAGAGTAATAAGATAGCACCTGCTAGTAGTGTAATTCGAATTCTTAAAGATATCCTACTAAAAACTTTCATTCCTCTCCCTCCGTAATCTTGTATCCTATACCACGGATATTTCGAATAAGATTCTGATCACAATTTACATCTGCCAGTTTCTTCTTTATTGAATGAATATGATACTTTAATGTATCAGGATATAAATCTGCCTCGCTGCTCCATACATGATCAATAAGTTGTTTTGTACTAATCACATGTCCTTTCTTTAAGATCATATATTCTAATATGGAGTATTCCTTTTTGGTCAAGTTTAGTCTAGTTGATTGGAATGAAACCACCTTTGTGGACATGTTCAAATATAATCCTCCACAAGAAAGTTCATTTTCCTGCTGGATATATGCCATACGAGATAAATTTCGTATTCTCGCCTCTAATTCCAAGAAATCAAATGGTTTCGTCAAATAGTCATTTGCTCCCATATCTAGCCCTTTTACTTTATCATCAATTGTACTTCTTGCAGATAAAATTAATATTTTTGCTTTCTTATCTTTCTTCCTTATATTCTTCAATACTTCTAAACCCTCAATCTTAGGTATATTTAAATCAAGTACTATCACATCATATTCATTCATTTCATAGTAATCTAACGCTTCTTCTCCATCATAAGCTGAATCAACAGCATAGCCACACTTTAATAGTCCTCGTGTCACAATCTTAGATAGCTCTTCTTCATCTTCTATAAGTAATATTTTCATTTGCTTCCTTTCTTAATACATAAGGTGAATAGCTTACTAGCTATTCACCTTATGTATTTCGTATTATTTTGCAGCTGTAGTATGCCCAGAGAATTTTGCAATTTCCTCTGGAGTTAGCTTTCTAACAACTGTAGCTGTACCTTTTTCAACATGTGTCAAATCTAAGTTTCCTGGTACAGCCGTTAAGGATACATTTGCTTCTGTTTTAGCATTCTCTCCTCCACTGATATTAATGGTAGCACCATCAACAACCTTATAAGTACCTGGTTTAGCATCTATTTTAGAAATATCCACATGTGCTGCTGGAGTAAGAGTTACACCATTAGAAGCAGCAAATGCTGTAACTCCCCCTAGAGATATTACTACTGCAGTAATCAGTCCTACAATAATGTTTTTTAGTTTTGTAAATAACATAATTATTTTCTCCTTTCTATTGTGCATTTATTTTATTAGGATTGCAATCTGTAAACTTAGTATATCAACCCAATAGTTGAGAAATAGTTAGTTTTTACACTATTATTAATTTAATTGATGAATTAAGAAACCCTTAGTAACACTAATCTTCAAAGCTTAGCCAAACTTCCATAATTTGATCAAGCTATTTCTATCAAGCTGCTCCTGCAAATTACTTTGCAAGCTTCTGGCATGATCATTCATACGAAAACAGAGCTTATGGCTTCTGCTACGATGATGTTCTTGACTTCAGCAGCACATTAAAATCTTCAGATCCTAAATATGCAATAATCAATGTATGCTGGTAAGCTTACACGAATCTCAAGCATCTTATCTTGCAAAAATGCCTCTACACTCCCACCCATCTGTTCAGCTAGAAGTTTTACAATTGCTAGTCCAAGTCCTGTACTTTTACCTCTTGCTTCATCTACACTATAAAATCGATCAAAAAGTTTTTTCGCATCAATTTCTGTAGTATTATTTATAAGATTTTTAAAAGATATGCTCACAGTTTTTCCATTGTTTATCTTCACTTGTATATTACTAGCTGAATGTTGAATACAATTTTTAATCAAGTTTCGTATAATTCTTATAGTCATTTCTTTATCTGCAAAAATAAACATTGGATGCTTTTCATCAAACTGAACTTCCAAGTTATTCTCTTCAAAAAGATTTATGGACTCCACAAGACACTCAGACATCAGGTTTGTAACATTTATCTTCTCCATTTTAAAAATTGGTTCCGTGTTTACAAGATAGCTATATTCAAAGAAGTTTTCAATCAATCTCCCCAGTTCATCCGAATGCTTTTGTGCTATTTGAAGCTTCTGCAGCTGCTCTTTTGATAGCGTCTCTCTAGCTATTAGCTGCTGATAACCTTTAATAGCAGTAAGTGGTGTCCTCAAATCATGTGATATATTAGCAATCATATCCTTAAAATGTTTTTCCTTGCGAATCAATTCAACGCGATGAGTCTCATCAACTTTAAGGCATCTGTTAATATTAGAAACCAATGTATTTAGCTCTTTATTAATTAGTTCTAGGCTAATACTATGATGTGTATCTTCGTCTAATCTCTTAATCAACTGCTGGTTAATATTTTTTAATTGCAGTTGCAAAAATACTATATATAAAACTAATAATAGAACTACTATGCCTAATACTACAACTGCAATTATCAATATTTTCACCACCTATTTAATTTCTGATTTTCTAAACCCAATATATGCAATAGTAAACATCACGACCATAAACCCAACACTGGCACAAATAGCCTTAAAAAGAACACTATATGCTGTACTTGATACAACAAAAGAGTAATTTCCTCCATATGGAGTGCAGGCTAAAATATTATAGAAGATACTAGAATTACTACTTAATCTCATAAGCTGCGCAAACATGATCGTAAAACCATAATAGATAGTAACTACTAAAACAGGCTTCTTAATCACAAGTGCTAGTGGTATACATATACTTAGTTGCGACAAATATACGATTATCAATGTTACTATAGCAGCAATGAGCTTCCATACGACTACTTCAGAAAGACTTTTACCTGCCTCTACTGTTAGCAAGTTCAAGAAAGCTACTGCTACTGATCCCATACTAAATTTATAGCCTGTACTGATAGCAATAAGTACAGCAATAATATATGGAAATAAAATAGCTACTAAGGAACAACAAAAAACAATTATCTTTGCAAACAATACAGCAAGCCTACTATTTCCAGTTGCAATTGCTTCATGTATTATTTTATTATCAAAATCTCCACAAATAAAAATTGCTGCTATAGTTGCTCCAAGTATACTCATCATATTTACATCAGAGAATAAGAACCCTACTCCGTTCATACTTTTATCAATTTTGCCTTGCTGTATTAAATAGGCCATCATAACCATGGCAACTGCACTCACTGTTGTTATACCAAATAGAAATTTTATTGCCTTGGATTTACGTATTTTAAATAAATCAGCAATGATCAGATTATACATTTCCGTCCCCCCCAACAATAGAGATAAAATAATCTTCAAGAGTATCTCCTCCACTTGAAAAGTTTGTAATTATCATTCCATTTTCAAAGAGAGCTCTTGCAACCTGTTCCTTTTGATCTATATAATCATAAAGCTTAACAGATTTGTCAGGCATTACTTTATAATTCTCAGTATTTAGTTTCATCTCTAAAACACTTACTAGCTTTTCTGACTCTAAGGCACTTATAAGAAGATAATGCCTACAGCATTCTTCAAGTTGTGCAAGGGTTAAGGTCTGTTTAATCTCACCTTGATGTATAATAATATAATCTGTTGCTGTCTGATATAACTCCGGAAGATTATGACTTGAAATCAATATAGTCATCTGCCTATCTTCACACAGATTTTTTATCAAATTTCGTATTTCAACAATACCAAGCGGATCAAGTCCATTTATTGGTTCATCCAGGATAAGTAGCTCTGGACCTCCTAGAAGCGCAATAGCAATTCCTAAACGTTGCTTCATACCAAGAGAAAAGTCCTTAGCTTTCTTTTTACCCGTATCACTTAGTCCCACCAACGCTAACAGCTCATCTTCTACTTCTTTGTTAGGAATGCCTCTCATAATTCTATGAAGCCTTAGGTTATCTTTTGCTGTCATACTTTCAGAAAGACTTGGATATTCTATCATGCTTCCAATCCTTTTTCTTTCCTTTTGCAAAGCCATCTCTCCCGTATGCCCAAAAAGCTCAATACTTCCTTTAGTTGAAAATGCTAGTCCTGTAATAAGCCTCATAAGAGTAGATTTTCCTGCACCATTTTGTCCGATTAATCCATATATCTTTCCTGCTTCTAAAGTTAACGATACGTCTTGTAAGGCCTTAACGCCATTATATTCTTTTGTCAGATTATTTGTTTTTAAAACAAATTTTTTCATCTCTATTCTCACGTCCTTTCTAAAGGATTCCTGTGTTGAAACTTAATCTATACTTGTTCGAAAATCTCCACTTCTGGAGATTTTGGGGCATGCATAAATTAGTATTTAAGTTAGGAACCCTATATCTTCAAGTCTAAGGCTCAAAGGTTTAGAAAAGGTTAAGAAGCCTCATTAAATTATAAAGAAAGTGATAATTTATTCTTTATACAATCGATACCCTAGTCCCCATACCGTTTCAATATACTTCTCATCGCTATCTGCTTTATGAAGCTTATTGCGCAGGTTACTAATGTGAGTTTTCACCGCATTATCATCACCTAGATATTCTTCCTGCCAAATTGACTCATATAAATTTGCTTTTGTAAAAACCTTACCTTGATGCTTTATGAGCATTTCCAATATCCTATATTCTTTTGCCGTAAGCTCAATTTCAATACCATTTACGCAAACACGCTTTGCACTATCATCAAGTAATATCCCCTTGTAGCTAAATACTCTAGTTTCTTTTATATGCTTCTGATAACGCCTTAAATTAGATTCAACTCTTGCCACTACCTCCCCTAAATCAAAAGGCTTTGTGATATAATCATCTGCTCCCATCCTCAAAAAATCTATTTTTGTACCAATTATATCTTTTGCAGAAATAACTATAACAGGAACGTCAGAAAACTTTCGTATTTCTTTTAGTATTTCATCTCCACTTTTGTAAGGTAACATAATATCAAGCAGTATTAAGTCAAAGTTAGAATTTTTAACTTTATTAAGCCCTTCTATACCAGTATAAGCCGTTTGTACCTCATAACCTTCATCTATTAGGGCTTCACCCAACATATGATTTACATCTTTATTATCCTCAATAACAAGAATAGAACCCATCAAGCTTTCTCCTATCTTTGTAATTAACTTATCTTTTTAATCATTAACCATATTATACCATAAGCCTTATCGTTTACTTCACTTTTTTACATAGATATATGGGCATGTATCGTCTACTATAAGATCATACATACCCTATAATTTAGAAAGCTATTATCCTAAACAAAAAAACACCTTGATTATCTATATGGATGTACCACTTCGTAATAAAATATTCTTATTTTAAGTTAGCCTTCAAAATTTAGCCAAACTTCCATAAGCTCATCAAGCTCTTTAGTAAGCTCCTCTTTCCTACAATAAAGCTTATTAAGCTCATCATAATGCAATTGTGAGGTACTCATCTCCAAGTCAAGCTCAGCTATTTCTTTTTCAATCCTTTCGAGTTTTATCGTGACCTTTTCTTTTTTTGCTTCTCTCTTCTTACTTTCATCCACAGTTCTCACTTTTTTAGTTTTTTCGGTTTTCACAAAGGTTTCTTTAACTATTAGCTGCTTTAACTTTTCCCTTTCGGTTTTATAATAATCATAATTTCCTAGATAGCTCTTAAATCCATTATTCTCAACGGAAATTACTCTTTCTCCAATCTTATTTATAAAATATCTATCATGAGATATAAAGAATATAGTTCCTTTAAAATCCTCCAAAGCCTCTTCAAAGGTTTCTATAGAATCAATATCAAGATGATTTGTAGGTTCATCTAGTATTAGAAGATTTATATCTTCAAAAAGTAATTTAGCAAGCTTTAATCTTATCTTTTCTCCACCAGATAAATGTTTAACTTTTTTAAAAACACTATTACCATAGAACATAAACTTAGATAGATACTCTCTTGCTTTTCCCTCAAGTATATAGATATCATCCCTAAAGCATTCAAGTATTGTCAACTCTTCATTTTCAAAAACAATATTTTGAGGTAGGTAGGCTGCCATCACACTAGCCCCCAGTTCCACCTTACCAGAATCAGCTAACTCTTCTCCAAGCAGCAGCTTTAGGAAAGTAGTTTTTCCACACCCATTTGGTCCTATAAGGGCTACTCTTTCACCATAATTAATCAATAACTCTGCATTACTAAAAATCCTCTTATCTTCATAACGTTTATATAACTTTTCAGCCTTTATAGTTTCATTTCCTGATCTTCCAGTAGCCTTAAAGCTTAGCTTCATATTCTGCTTATCAAACACTGGCTTATCAATTTTATCTAGCTTATCCAGTCTTTTTTGTATACTTTCAGCTCTTCTAAAGAATTTGTTATTATCAGCCCTCATGGCCCAGTCTCTCAAATCCTTCACTTGCTTTTCCATAGCATTTATCTGTTTTTGCTGTTCTCTGAACTGCTCAAATTGTATCCTCATATTCTCTTCTTTCTGATTAACATAAGAAAAATAATTACCTTTATAAGTTATAGATTCCATGTCCTCTATCTCAACAATTTTATTCACTACATTATCTAAAAAATATCTATCATGAGAAACAATTATTACAATTCCTTTATATCCATTAAGGTAAACTTCAAGCCATTCAATGGAATCCATATCTAAATGGTTTGTAGGCTCATCTAAAAGTAATATATCCGGATTGTCGATTAAAAGCTTTCCTAGTACAACAGTAGTTTTCTCTCCACCACTCAACAAACTAAAGTCTTTATTTAAAAAGCTGTCATTAAATTTTAGACCTGTACATACCTTACCTAATTTTTCTTCTATATCATATCCACCTTTTACTTCAAACTGCTGTACTAAAGCACTATATTTCTTTAGCGCTCTTTCAAGCTCATCGTCACTGAGAACTTTCATCTCATCCTCTAGCTTACGCATTTTCCCCTCTATATCATGAATTTCTTGAAAAGCTAAGTTCAACACATCAATAACCCTTAACCCCATATCATATCGAGGGATTTGTTCAAGATATGCAACAGTAGCTTCTCTTGGTAAATTGATAAAACCTTCATCATATCCATAACTTGAAGTTTGAGGATAACCAGGGTAATAGTTCATTGGTTCTATACCCGCTATTAACTTTAAGATAGTACTCTTTCCACTTCCATTCGCTCCTACTATACCAACCTTTTCTCCTGAATAAACTTGAAAAGTTATATTTTCAGTGACTTGAGTAGCTTCCATATATTTTTTTACACCATTTAACGATAATTCAAACATAAATATTCCTTCTTTCATCTATAATCTAGATTACTCATTTTACGAACAGGCATATATGAAAAAACTAACCCTTATAATATAGTTATATTTTCAATATCTCTTTTTAGCTAAAGCCATTATTAAAAAAATTATTGAAATAATAAAAACTATATATTAATTAATGCTAAAAAGGACTGTAAGAAGATTATTCCTCTTACAGCCCGAAATTTGCTCTTAATTATAATTTATCTAGATTAGACTCATATGCAATTCGCAGCTATGATAGTTTTTCAAGATATAAGCCCAAAACTTACACTATAAAAACAGCTATAACCATAAATCAATACACATGATAAGCAAAATAAAATTCATATTAGATCAGTATTATCTCAATCATTATCTTATTAAGCTTAAATCTCTAATCATAAACTTCCTAAAGAAGTTTATGTAAATATCTCAAAACGTTGTTGAAATATTAAACAAATAAATTACAATATCTATTTCAGCAAAGTAAGTTACCTTCCAAATGCCTTATTCCATAAAGAGTATAACAACAAGACCTAACGATAATTAGGCAAATTAAAACTCGTTACAAAATAACTATTAATTTTTAATCAAATTAATCTTAGCAATTAGCTGGTATCATAACTTACTTTCCCCTTCCATGCGGTTTTTCTTTATAATATCATATTTTGAAATTTGTGTAAATACATTTCATTATATGCTTCTTATTGATATTAAAATTGTAGCTTTTAGAGATTTTCTAACATATATAACTTAATAGTTGAGTTAGGCCCTATAAATCATCCAAACGACCACTCAGCAATAGTTGTTTCACCTTTTCTTAAAGGCCTTATTTCGTCAATAAAACCATCCTCTGCTTCATCCTCAATTTCATAATAGCTAACTATTTCATCAATACTGTCATCTCTGGATTTACTTTTTTTCTTCTTTTTATTCCCACGTACACTCTTTTTGCTTTCCAATTTTTTAGAGCTATATTCTAGTAATTTGCCGCCATCTTCCTTGTCTTCTTTGCCCTCATCCATCAAAATAATATATTTATTTTTAGGTTCTAAGGTTTCTCCATTTATATTTTTGCCATGGTCTGCGTTATTATCAATGATTATACTTTCATTCTCCATAACTTTATCTATATTAGTTTTATTTTTTTCTATCTGACCATCAAAATCATCATGTTTAGCATCTTTTGATTGATTATTAATATCCTCATTAAGCTTAATAACAGCATTTTTAACTTCACTCTCTTCACTCTTGACTGCTTCTTTTTTCTTCACCTTAATATTTTGATGCTTGGCAAAATTTCTCACATTATATACCTTATCTTCAGTTAATTCAATCATCTCTAATTCAATAAACACTTCTAGTGCAAGCTTGATTTGGGAAGCATCTCTATTAAATTCTATTGCTAAAGTCTCTATTGTATATGCAATATTTTTTGAAAGAAACAAATCACCTTCTAAATTAACCTTTCCTGCAAGCAAAACCAGTCTGTTCCATATATAATGGATTACATCTCTTTCTGGCTTCATGTCTATTATTTTAAACTTAGTATCCTCATACATATCAACTCTGAATTTTACATATTTTCTTTCTCTCATAATCTCATTCTCCTCATTATTCTATTTTTAGGTTATGTTAAAGCACTGTTTTGAAATCAAAGTATTCTTTAACAGCGCTTATTTTTAAAGATATCTTCTAACCAATATATATGCCTTAGCGAGTGAGATTAAGGAAATATTTATGAATTATTTATTAAATCGATAAAAAAATCGCTGAAGCGACTTTTTAAGTGATTCTTTTTGCATATCTGCCTTTTTGAATGTATATGAGAAAAACTAGGCAGACGATATCTTCTTCTTTTTTTATTATTAGGAATCTTAAAATACATTTTCATATTATTTTCTTGATAACAAGTGCTTGTAAGTTTCTTTAGTTAATTTTATACTAAAATCAACACTTAGAGTTCAATCTAACTCAAAGTACTTTTTGAAAATATACAAAATCACTTTAAGGAGAATAAATCAATGTATACAATAAATGAAGTGGCTGATATTTGTAATATTTCACCTCATACAATTAGGTTCTATGACAAGGAAGGGCTCCTACCTTTTGTCTCAAGGAATAGTTCTGGAAGTAGACAGTTTAGCGATTCAGATTTAAATGTTATTAAACTTATTTGCTGTTTAAAAAACACCGGAATGCAGATTAAGGATATTAAAAATTATATTGATTTAGTCATGCAAGGGCCTCAAACTAATTCACAAAGAAAACAAATTATGATTGACCATCGAAAAGAGGTCTTGAATCAAATAGATAATCTAAAGAAAAACTTGAATATCATCGATTTAAAAATTGCTCTTTATGATTCAGATGACGGTTCATCTTTTTCTAAGATATTTTCAGAACAAGAAGTAAAATAGCAATGTAAAAAGCAAGGCAGTTAACGAATTATAACGTAGAGTGCCTTTCTTTCATTTTAAACAAACTTTACATTTGTCAGTTTTTCAGATACTTCCCAAAGCTTCTTGGCAACCTGTGTATCTTCTGCTTGTGGAGGTACTTTAGCAAAGTTAGGATATCCTCTCACTTCGTTCATTTTAGATGGTCCATAATAACTTCCTCCTTTTGCCTCAATAGCTGTTGCTGCATAAAGTGACGGCCAAGCCCCATGTGCTGCTGGTTGAAATAATATTGGTCCAAATAAGCGACGGACTATTCCTGCAGCACTGTTCTTTCCTGATCCATTTGGAATCAATTCAGTTCTTGAAATACCAGGATGTACTGCAATACTTGTAATCCCCCATCCAGCTGCATCACTTCTACGTTGAAGCTCAAAGGCAAACATTATGCATGCAAGCTTTGTTTGCGAATATGCTACCATTGGTACGTAACTTTGTTCTGATTGAAGATTATCGAAATCTATCACGCCTTTACGGTTAGCAACACTGCCCAAAGTAATTACCCTCGGTTTATTACCTTTCTTTAAAAGAGGTAGTAACTGTGCTGTTAATGCAAAATGTGCAAGATAATTTGTACCCATTTGAAGTTCAAAGCCATCCTTTGTAACCTTACGCTGAGGTGGGTTCATCACAGCAGCATTGTTTACCAGAATATCTAAGCTTTTAAGTTCTGCTCTCATCCTTTTCCCAAAGGCTTCTATAGAAGAGAGATCTGCAAGATCAAGTTTTTCAAAGCGTATATTCCCTTTTGGATTTAAGGCTTTAATCTTTCTGATTGCTTCTACCCCTTTGTCCTTGTTTCTACCAGCCATTATAACTTCTGCTCCTGCTCTAGTCAGCTCTAATGCTGTTTCATATCCAATTCCACCAGTTCCTGTAATAACTACCCTACGACCTTTTTGTGATGGTATATCAGCTGCAGTCCAATTACTTTTCATTCCTTCTGCCATAATAACAACTCCTCATCATTTTATAATTATTTAAATTATCTACATCCTATGATGTGTATGTACTGTAAAGCGCTTAAAAAGTTCCTTTGTTGTACTTTATATAAATGGTAACACTTAGAGTTATATCAATGTCAACTATATTTTTTAATTGAATTTTAAGCACGTTTTGTTTATATATTCCACAAATCCAATTAGGAACATTAATAATTTTTGAGTTTTTATAATCAGCTTATACAGCATCGAATTTATTATTCTCCTTGTCATGAAAACAACGCTACAAGTGTGTATTTTGCTGATTTTGATGCAGATGAGTTAAAAATAATTTAAACGGTATATTAGTTGAGAATTGCTTTTTATAATTCTTATAGCGTTGCTTATAATAATGGTTAAGTTCAAGGAAACTGTCTGATAAAAAACAATTACTTCCTGTAAAAGATAAAAATAGGCAATCAATCGCTTAGAGTTATATCTAAGCATATTGATTGCTTACAAGAGAATAATCCCCCTTAAGACGAGGATGACTTAATATGTAGTAGAGAATTAATCTATCTATTCATTAATTTTCATATTTTTCACTGGTTAGTTGGAAAACCAGATGCTCCTTTATAAAATAAAAAACTATAACTGTGTAAATAAAAACACTTAGAATTTCATTCTTACCATGAATAATAAATACAATATAATCGGCAATCCTATGATACCAGATAGTATTGTGATTACAGTACTTACCTTTTTTTCATCTCGTAATAGAAGCAATAAAAGCTTATATCCTAAAACACCAATCAATCCACCGAAAGAGTTTAGAATTATATCATCAACATCTGATACCCCTATGCCTAAAAGCCCCTGAATAATTTCAACCAATAAACTCGCTATGAATATATATGAAAGATTTTTTAATATCCTTTTATCTTTTTTTAATAACGGCAAATATATGCCGAGAGGAATAAAAATAGCTATATTTCCAGCCACATTGCCAAAAGCAAACCTTCTTAAATTATCAGTGCTGCCAGATATATATTCCATTATGCTATTAAAAGGAATGAGATTTATAGACCTAGATACAGTCCTTTGACTACTAAACACTTCTAATAGCGAAAATCTTGATAAGAGTAATATTTTAACTAATAAAAATATGTAACTAATGAAAATCCCATATAAGAATACTGTTTTAATTCTTTCTAGCGTCTTCATAATTCCTCCATTTTTAATTTCATTACTGGTGCTTTTATGCAATACAAAAACCTGTCCAATTGGGTAATTTAATTTTACCTCAATCAGACAGGTTATACTTGAATTTTCCCTTACGAATTTCTTAAGGTTTCTTAAGGTGTGATATCTTTTTGATCTAAAAACTTCAATAAATCGTTATTCAGCTTAACAATTTCGTTGTTTGCACTACTCGCATAATCCGGAAGCAGCATATCCTTCACCATTTTAGACCGTAGCCACAGCGTAAAGAAAAAATCCACTTGAATTACTAATCATTGTAACAATATTTTTACTTTATTTGTCGGATGATATCCTTGCTTACAAAGGAGGATGAAATGAAAAAGTACTTTTGCATCCTAAAACTGCTTAAGTAGATTTGCCATTTCAATTGCTGTAACTGCTGCATCATATCCCTTATTTCCCGCCTTCGTTCCTGCTCTTTCTATAGCTTGTTCAATTGTATCAGTAGTTACTACACCAAATATAACTGGAACTTCTGTTTCTAAGGATACACTTGCAATCCCCTTTGTTACTTCTCCTGCTACATAGTCAAAGTGAGGAGTTGCCCCTCTTATTACAGCACCGAGACAGATAACTGCATCATACTTATTTGATTTAGCCATTTTCTTTGCTGCAAGTGGAATCTCAAATGCTCCTGGAACCCATGCTACTTCAATTTCATTTTCTTCTACACCATGGCGCTTTAAGGCATCAAAAGCACCTCCTAAAAGTTTTCCTCCGATAAATTCATTAAATCTGCCTACTATAATACCAAACTTTAATCCTTCTGCAACTAACTTTCCTTCATATATTTTCATTTTAAATTCCTCCATTTTTTAATCTTATTATTAAATTTATAAGCTATTAATTTTTATATAAATTTATTATTTACCTTCATTGTTTTCATCGAAATCCAATATATGTCCAAGTTTTTTCTTTTTAGTTTTTAAATAATACTCATTTTTTTCGTTGTGATTCATTTGTATTGGTACTCTACCCACGATTTCTATCCTATGCCCTATAAGACCTGAAACTTTCTTTGGGTTATTTGTCATAAGTTTTACCTTTTTCACCTCAAGGTCTGAAAGAATCTGTGCTGCAATACCATAATCTCTTAAATCCGCTGGAAATCCCAACGCAAGATTTGCCTCTACAGTATCCATCCCTAGATCTTGTAATGCATAGGCCTTGATCTTATTTATAAGTCCTATACCTCTTCCTTCTTGTCTCATGTAAAGAAGTACTCCACGGCCTTCTTTTTCTATTTCTTTCATAGCTACCGCAAACTGTTCTCCACAATCGCATCTTAAGGATCCAAAGGCATCGCCAGTAAGGCATTCAGAGTGAACTCTTATAAGAACTGGCTCCTCGCCTGAAATATCACCTTTTACTAAAGCTACATGATGTTCCCCATTTAAAGTATTTTCGTAGCCTACCATTTTAAATTCACCATATTTTGTAGGCATCTTTGCCTCTGTTACTCGCTTTACACATGCATCATTTTTTCTTCTATAATTGATTAGATCAGCAATTGTAATTATCTTAAGATCATGTTCTTTCACATATTCCATAAGCTGCGGAAGTCTAGCCATAGTTCCGTCTTCATTCATTATTTCGCATATAACTCCTGCTGGACAAAAGCCCGCCATTCTTGCTAAATCTACAGCTGCCTCTGTATGTCCAGCTCTTTTTAATACTCCGCCATCTTTAGCTTCTAATGGAAACATATGCCCAGGCCTCTTAAAATCCTTTTCTGATGAATTCGGATCTATAGCTTTCAGTACTGTGGCAGCTCTTTCATAAGCAGATATTCCAGTAGATGTTTCAACAGCATCTATTGATACTGTGAAAGCTGTTTCATGTGAATCTGTATTTTTCTCCACCATAGGAAGAATGTTCAGTTCCCTTAATCTTTCTCCAGTAACCGGCATGCAAATAAGTCCTCTACCAAACCTCGCCATAAAGTTTATAGCTTCTGGTGTTGCCTTTTCTGCTGCTATAATAAGATCTCCTTCATTTTCTCTGTCCTCACTATCAACTACAACAATCATCTTTCCTGCTTTGATATCTTCAATAGCTTCCTCAATTGAATTAAACTTCATTATTTTTCCATCCTCCTTTGATCTTTATGCGAATCCATTTTCACTTAAAAAATTAAAATCTATGCCTTTTTTAACTGGTGCCTGCTCTTTAGCACCAAGGAACTTCTCAACATATTTTCCTATCATGTCACACTCAAGGTTTACCTCATCCCCAATTTTCTTACGAAACAATGTAGTCATGTCTTTAGTGTGTGGAATAATAGACACTTTAAATACTGAATCATCTACATATGCTACAGTAAGACTTACGCCATCGATTGCAATAGATCCTTTTTGGACAATATATCTTAAAATTTCTGAGGAAGCACCAACTGTAACCCAGACCGCATTATCTTCCCTCTCATAATTTTCTATAGTTCCAATTCCGTCAATGTGTCCGCTTACAATGTGTCCACCCAGTCTATCTCCTATACTTAAAGCCCTCTCAAGATTTACTTCATCACCAGGTGAAAGCTTTCCTAGATTACTGCGTCTCATGGTCTCTGCCATTGTATCTATAGTAAATCTAGAACTGTCAAAGGAGGTTACAGTAAGACATACACCATTGGTGCAGATGCTGTCACCTAACTTCACTTCCTCTAGAACGGTTTTAGCCTTAATAACAATCCTTGCTGATTTAGCGGATTTAACTACTGACTCAACTCTACCTATCTCTTCTACCAATCCAGTGAACATAAAAAAACTAAACCTCCTTTTCAATATCCCCCTCTATCAGAAGGGTAGCTTTGTGGTCATATATTTAATAAATACTTCATTTAGTTTTCTTCCTTCCTCTTCAAGAATTCCAGTGACTACTTCTATACCAGCATCTTTGAGAATCTTTATTCCTTTTCCAGCTACTAATGGATTAGGGTCTTCCATCCCTATAATTACTTTCTTTATCCCCTTTTCTACTATTGCCTTGGCACAAGGTGGGGTCTTACCATAGTGAGAGCAAGGTTCAAGAGTAACATACATAGTTGCACCTTTAACATCTTCTGTAGCATTTAAAAATGCATTAATCTCCGCATGATGACTTCCATAAACCTCATGATATCCTTCACCGATTACTCTGCCGTCTTTAACTATGATTGCGCCTACCATCGGGTTAGGATTTGTGTATCCTGATCCTTTCTTTGCTAGTTCAAGCGCTCTTTGCATATACCTAATATCCATACAATCACTCCAATCAGTTATTAAAAAATAAAAAAGGCCGCTGAAGTAACTTTCTTCAACGACCTTTTAAATGCATCTGCATTTACAAATTTATATATGGAAGAACTATCATGTGAATAAGCTTTATCTTTTTGTGCATCTGCCTTTCCTAATGAATATGATGAAACCTTGGCAGGTGACATATTCTTTTTTTTATTCTTTAAATTGCATTATGTTTTAAGTCATTACTCATATTTACCCATAGATATACTTGAGTTATAAATTCCTAAAGAATAAAAAAGCCCTGAGAAATAATTCTCAGGGCGCTAGCAATCCACAAAATATCTTAATTACAAAATTCTACGTTAAAAAAGCATAGACTTATGCATCAAGAGTATACTACTCATCTTCTTCCATCCAGACTTTACTGTCGGCCTCGGAGTTTCACCGAATCAACCTTACGGTTCGCGGGCTATACCGCCGGTAGGGAATTACACCCTGCCCTGAAGATATATTTAATTTTTACAGCCTAACTTTATCACAATGAAATAAATATGTCAATAGAGCTATTCTTTTCATACTTAATTAATATAATCCATTATAAACTCATCATTTCCCAAGACTTTTATCTCCATTCCTTCAAATCCTCTAGTGCTACACACTTGCAGCTAACCGGCGCCTTAATTACACTCTTTGAACTTGGAACAATCTTTGGCATCGTAATATATTTCTGATAATACTTTTTCTAATATTTCATAATGCCAGTAATATAAATCCTCTGGTTTTATTGAAAAAGCTTTTTCTTTATCAATAAGTATTTTTCCATTTATAACTGTTACAAAACTAAAAAAAGGTTCTTCTGCTAACAAAGATAAACTTGCTTTTTTATTCCATTCATCGACTGTTACAAAATCACTTTCAAGTAATAATTTAAGTAAATCATAAAAGTATTTTTGCATAACTCTAAGATTAAAATTTGGATAATTCTTTTTAGTAATATATAAATCTACTTCTTCCCATAACTTTTCAATAAGACTTTGCCTTTTAATTAAGCTATCTAATGATAAATCTCCTGTACTCATTACTTCAACAAGTAGTGAGTAACTGTACTTAATATAAACATAGTTTACATTTTTTTATAACTCCTCATTGCAAAAATATAAGCAACAACTATTATTGCTATACACCAGGCTAAAGCAACCCATATACCATTTCCTACTGGTTGGTTTCCTAATAGATTACGAATTGCTTCTACTATAGGCGTTACAGGTTGATTTTCTGCAAAGGCACGTACTGCTGAAGGCATAGTATCTGTTGGTACAAATGCAGAACTGATAAATGGTAAGAAAATGATTGGGTAAGCGAATGCTCCTGCACCATCTGGTGTTTTTGCAGCAAGTCCTGCAATTACAGCAATCCAAGTTAAAGCAAGTGTAAAGATCCCAAGAATTCCAAATACCGCGAACCATTCTAAGATTCCTGCTGAAGAACGGAACCCAATTAATAATGCAACAAGTATAACCACTACTACTGAAATTCCATTAGATATTAACGAGGTTAATACATGTCCCCATAATACTGTAGACCTAGCGATAGGCATAGAGTGAAAACGCTCAAAGATACCATGTTGTTTATCTATAAACAAACGGTAAGCTACATATGCAATCCCACTGCCAATAGTCATCAACATTATGCCTGGCAATAGATAATCAACATAATTTTCTGTGCCAGTTTTAATTGCACCGCCAAATACATAGACGAATAATAACATCATGGCAATTGGCGTAATACATACTGTAATAATTGTGTCCATACTTCTAAAAATATGACGCATAGAACGTCCAAACATAACACTTATATCTTTTAAAAAATACTTATTTGTAGATTCCATTTATTTCTCCTCCTTTTTCCCAATGATTGTTAGAAATATTTCTTCTAATGTAGGTTGTTTCTCAACATATTCAACCTTTGCAGGCGGAAACAGTTTTTTCAATCCTTCTAATGTATCTACAGCAATTATTTTCCCCCCATGGAGAATAGCTATTTTATCTGCAAGTTGTTCTGCTTCCTCTAAATATTGAGTTGTTAAGAATACTGTAGTTCCTCTAGCCGATAACTCTTTTACAATCTTCCATACTTCTAAACGTGCTTCTGGATCAAGACCTGTTGTTGGTTCATCTAGAAAAATAATCTTTGGATTTCCCACAAGACTCATTGCTATATCAATTCTTCTTTTCATACCTCCAGAGTAAGTACCCACTCTGCGGTCTGCGGCTTCTGACATACCAAATCGATTAATTAACTCATCTGCTACTTGTTTTGGATTCTTAAGGTGCCTAAGTTTTGCTATCATTTGAAGATTTTCACGTCCAGTCAAAATTTCATCAATAGCCGCAAACTGACCAGTAAGACTGATAGAGCCTCTAATGTTTCCTGGATTTTTTTCAATGTTAAAACCATTGATTACAACACTTCCAGCATCTGCTTTAAGTAAAGTAGCCATAATTCTAATCACCGTTGTTTTTCCTGCTCCATTGGAGCCTAGTAATGCAAATATACTGCCCTGCTCTACTTCAAACTCTACCCCTTTAAGTACTTCTAAATCCTTGTAAGATTTTTTTAAACCTTTAATTTCTATGATGTTTTTTTTCATCTTCTTTTCCTCCTTTATAATTACAGTAAAAAAGTCGCTGAAGCGACCTTCTTCAGTGAGTTTTTTTGTGCATCTGCCTTTTCTGAACGTATGTGAAGAATCTTACAGGCGACATAATTTTATTTTTTACTGTTTACCCTAAATAGCCGTTCCAACCTCTTGATATTGCTAGGTTTAAATATCAAAAAGCTTTATATTTTCCTAGGCAGTAAAAAAGAGCCGATAACTGTGATTTCACTCACATGTTATCGGCTCTGCGTCTTAGCGTCTGGCTCTTTAACGACTGATACTTTAAGCTTTTTTACATTGATTATTGTTTCCTGTTTACACTTGGGACAAAACAGCGGAAAGTTTTCAAGAACTGTATCATCACCTATCTTGACCCTTGTTTTGTTGCCACATACCGGGCATAATATCCACTGGTATTCACACATTAATGCCATCCCCTTACTTTGTTTTATCTGTAGCCTTTTTCATAGCCTTGCTAACTTTTTGGTCAACAGATTCTTGATAGATGTCAGCGTAAGTTTTTGAATCTTTGATTAGCTCATCGCAGAAATTCGCTACGTCATTGCCTGTTACTTCTAGCACACCTTTCCCCAAAGACGCACCTTCTTGAAAAAGATCAATAATCCCAGAGAGTAATCCTATCCCATCAGTTAACTCAACAGGTCCTACCTTAAAGAGATATTTTTGAATCTCTTTATAAACAATCTGATAATCTTTAGGTAGTGCCTTCACACGGGCCACATGTGCTTTCCACTCTTTTTTACCTTCGATGATATCTTGTATTCTCATGTTATCCTCCTATTTACCTAACTTTTTAGCTATATTATCATTGAGTTGCTTGCGCCACTTGTCACGATAAGACTTTGCACCTTCTTCTCCAACCAGTGCTAAACAGAATCCTTTGATATCGTCACCCAAAACCTCCTGAATACTCTGCCCATCCGCAGCTGTTTCTTCCAGTAGACCAAGCACACCATCAAGAATTGGCATGAGATTGCGACCAGTAAAATCTGAGTGTTGCCAAAGATTAGCCTTAATTTTTTCCCATGCCTCTTGATAATCCGCCGGTAGCTTTTTCGCTCGTGCTTCAAAATTTTTAAATTCTTTAGTCATATCGCTTCCCGTAATCTTTTCCCAAAAATTCATTATTTCCTCTCCTTCAACTCATTGATTCTAGATGATACAAATTCCCACTTTCCCCAAAACTTCTTCAATTCCTCACGTCCCGCATCATTTAACGTAAAAAACTTTCTAGGAGGTCCCATATCAGATGGTTTTTTCGTAGTTTCCACCAGCTTGTTTTTCTCCAGCCTCACCAATATCGTATAGACTGTGCCATCTACAACATCCGAAAACCCCAGTGCATTAAGCCTCTTAGTAATCTCGTAACCATATATCTCCTCATGACTGATTATCTCAAGAACACAGCCTTCTAGTACACCTTTAAGCATTTCTGTAATATTCTCCAAATGCATCACCTCTTCACTATCTAGTATCACTTGTATTAAGTATTACTTACTACCACTATATAGTATCACGTAGTAGTGGTAGTGTCAATATACTGTATTCGTTTTTTACGTTCATTTTTATGGATGCACCATTTCGTAATAAAATTTATACTCTAAAATTCTCTCACCAGAACCCGTGAGAGTTTTAAAAATAGATTTCGGTTTGAAGTGGTACATCTTTACCAGCAGGATAAAAAGACTTCCTTTCAGAATTGAATTTTCATTCTTTTCTAAAAGAAAGCCCTTTAATCGATTTTTACGTAAAATTTATAAAGTTACTTTATTCGGGATGATAATTAAAACAACAGAACAAGCTCTTCAAAAAATCTTTCGACAAATTAAATTGTATTATACATCTGAATTTCCCCTTATTTACTCTGCGGTGCATTAGGGTGAAGAACAGAATCTTTCAACGGCACGGTTTTGTCACGTCCAAGGTACATCTGATAATACGGCGGAATGCTATTGATCTTGTTCACAAGTTTTTTCTTGAATTGTCCCATCATCGCTGGATCGATATTAGGCAGATCTTCTTCCTTAACAGGACCCTTTATCCCATTAAACTTCTTCATACGCTCGATCATGTAACGAACATCGAAACGGGAAGGATTAACCTCAATTATATCCTTGTCCAAACCAAGAAGTTTATAAACTCCCTCTAGTCCGGTACGGACGGAGGTCTCAACTGTGAATACAACATCATCATCGACCTCGACAAACTGACCGAGGAAGGCTAAATTGGTACATCCATCAGGAACATTTTTTGGACGGTCTTCTACCTTACGTGGCATAAACTGGCTTGTGCAGTAAGGCATCATAGTGGTAGACATATAAGTATGAGCCAGTACCTCGTCCTTAATATCAAGCATTCCCAGATGATAGAGAAGCTCGGCCATTATCTCGTCACCTGTGCAATCGCACATAGGCTTTTTAATATAATTGCCGACGTTCTCGCCATACAGGCCATAACCCCAGCCAACCTCTTCGTCGTCAGCCTGAAGTGGGAAGAAAGGCTTGTGATGTATTTCAAAGGATATATCCCAATTGGAATCTTTGAATGTCATCATGCCTCCGGTTCCAGCTTTGCTTCCGGTCATTTTTTCTATTCTTTCAAAAAACTCAGGATATCCCTTGACGGTTGGGAAGAAAGAAACCCATTTTGTCTTATCAATGTCACTTAGGAATTTTTCCGGATGACCAAATTTTTCATCCTTTTTGGCGAGGTTCTGCCAGATAGTAAAGGTGCCCATGTCTTTTGTGTCGCGGTTTGTAGGAGCAACCGTCTTATTATCACCAAAGCAGCTGTTTTCACTTATTGAGCCGTTCGTTACAAACACTAAATCTTCCACGCCGACACGGACGGTCTTCTCCACGCCATTCTGGTACATACGGATACCATGAACTGTATTGCAATTGTCACCCATATCTAAATCATATACTGAACTGCCGAAAACAAAGTTTACCCCCCTATCAATAAGCCATCTTTCTATTGGGAGGATAATAGCATCATACTCGTTGTATTTCGTATGGATAAAGCCATCCAGATATTCATGGCGGTTAACGAATGTAAACCTCTGCCAATAGCGTCTGCACTCAATAACACTGTGGTAGCGCTTAAAAGCCAGCTGGCTGTGGAAGCAAGTCCAGAAACTGGTTTTAAAGAAAGGTTCGTCAAAGAAGTCCTCGATTGTGAGATTGGCCAGTTCTTCTTCCGTTGAAGCAAAGATCCTGTTCATAGCTGCAACATACTTGGGATCAAGCTTATAATCATGTACACGGCTGTATATCTCGCCCTGATTCACCCACAAACGCGCCTCGGAATGGATAGGTTCATCCCTGTTGAAGTCTACGACATCGTCAAGCACGGTACGTCCTTCATTTTCAAGAGAAGGTATTTTACTGCACATATACCAGAGGCACTCCATATATGGCTCGAGTTCACGCTCACCACGGCAAAGATATCCGAATTCGTTTTTGATTCCGTCCATGGAACCACCCATGACCTGTTTCTTTTCATAAATGGTGATGTTCTGTCCAGGCATCTTAGCATCGTCAATCAAAAACACTGCTGTGGCAAGTCCAGCAATACCTCCGCCGACTATATAGGCTTTACGTCCGTCAATTCCTGTTGGTTTGTGAGGTTGGTACATAGTTTTGTAAATATTCATAATACTCTATCCTCTCTTTATATTTATTTGTAAAACATTGTCTTGCATATAATATAAATCATTAGGATAGCTAAAACAATTTACAACCAAATTGAAGTGTAAAAAGTATTTACATTTCCCCTTATCTGTAAATTATGATTACTTTGCGTATTTATTCAATGCTTTTTCAAAATCACCTTTTATTAATACAGCAGTTTGCTCTACTATATCTTCCGGTTTTTCTTTCATCCCATCCTTTATCCACTCACAAATGAGTGCTATGAAAGCTAGACTGTAAAAATGTGCAATAAAATTTTTATGTTTCTGATCAACAGACATTCCAATGGCTTGCCGTTCCACTACTGCAAGAACCTGATCATAAATTACAGTATGCATATATCTTTCTAAGGAATCCCGGTTAGTAGATTGATAAGTATTTTGAACTAGAACTTTATTATTGCGAATGGAAATCAGCAACTGGTAAAAACCCTGCTGCCAAGTATCATAATCCTTATTTTCTGCAAGTGACTTTTCAGTAGTTTGTAAATAAATCCATTCAACAAGATCATATATATCATAAAAATGGTTATAGAAAGTCTGTCGTGTCAGTCCACATTCCTCAACAAGATCCTTTACAGTTATTTTATCAATGGACCTTTTTTGTAACATAGCTATTAAAGCATTTGCAAGTATGGCTTTCGTCTCATGATGCAAAGAAATAACCTCCCTTAAACGTTGATGTATACAAGGTATTATACACTAAGCTTATATACAGTTCTATAAAATCAACCGGAGAGTATTGAATAGTAAGCGGTAAATAAGTTGGTGGATAGAAACGCCTCTAAAAACTGCAAATGGATAATTTCAGCTTCTCAATCTTCACACAGGTTTCAACGTGATCGGTGACAGTAAGATTATACTGATACGCATATATATTTTATACGATACGTTTTTTAGTTAATAGAATTCTCAGAGTTGATAAAAAAATAGCCCGCAGCATTACTCTATCTCTTCCTATACTCCCTTGCCGTCACTCCAGTAATCTTCTTAAAAGTCTTACCAAAATGACTGGAATCATGAAAGCCAAGGATTTGAGAGATTTCCATGATACTTTGGGTGGTTGTGGTCAAAAAAGTTTTTGCTCTGTTAATCTTTAAGTTCATTATATAATCCATCACCGTTAAGCCCATGTGCTTCTTGAACACTAAACTTATGTAAGGTTTAGATAAGTTTAAATCTTCACTGATGTCCTGTAGAGAAATATAGCTTTCAATATTCATGTGGATATGCTTTAAAATTCTGTTCAAAGTATAATTATCAGTAACCTCAGAATAGTAGATAACAAAGTCCGAGTACACTGAGAATATTTCATTTTCCAAGTGCTGCAGCTCCTTTAAGTTTCTGCAGGACTTTATCCTCTGATAAAATTTATTGTAGGTTTCATGCATTATAGTGTTCATAACCATATTTTTAGCTTGGGAAATTTTTCGCACCAATACCCCCTGCCATATAAACAAATCAATCCTTTTATCTTCAATATTCTTTTCAACCTCCAGCTCATACTTATGCTTATTCTCTATAATCCGGTTAATTTCACTTATATTATTTATATCCAATAGTGCATCAAATTCAGGTACAAAGATAAAGTAGTCTGATATAAAGCCTTCTATCATATTCATTCTCCTAAATTTACATTAATATAGTACAATTTAGTATAATTATATACCATTTTCACTTCCAATATAGTTCTATAATTATATTATGAGATTATGAATGGAGGAAGGAAAATGAAAAAGGGAACAATTCATGTTATAGAAAATTTTTATATGCCGGAACTGGATAGATACAGAACCATAAGAATTTATTTACCGCCTCATTACAATGAATCAGGCAGGCACTACCCGGTAATATACATGCATGATGCTCAGAACCTTTTCACTGTAGCCACCTCGTCTTTTGGAACCATTTGGGATACAGCTGTAACCTTAGATAAACTATACAATGAGAATCCTGAGAAGGCTTATATCGTGGTTGGAATTGATAACGGTTGCAATTACAGATATTCGGAGTATTGTCCTTGGTACAGTGAGGTTGGAGGTGAATACCTTCCCCATGCGAAGGCTTCCGGAATGCTTGGCGGAGAAGGTTTTAAATATATTGATTTTATAGTAAACACCTTGAAGCCATTTATTGATACTACCTATAAAACCTTGAAGGATAGAGAGAACACTGCGATCTGTGGAAGCTCCATGGGCGGGCTTATATCTATGTGTGCAGGAATAAAGTATCAGGATGTATTTTCAAAAATAGCTGCCTTTTCCTCTGCTATGTATTTTGCAGAAGAAGAAGTTAAAAACTTTATTATCAGTGAAGGTAAAAGAGAAACCATGAGAATATATATGGATGTTGGTACAGACGAAACAAGCAATCCTAATAACCCATATTTTCCACAAGTATATTTGAGTTGTAACAGCAATGTTTATTTGACCTTAAAGGACGTTGGCTTTAACTCTAAGGATGTAAAATATGAAATTGCCGAAGGGGACATTCACAATGAAGCCTGTTGGTGTAAAAGATTTCCAGATATGATGAATTGGCTCTTTACTATATAAATTTGGGGGTGTTGAAATGAAAAAGTATATTCAATATTTAAAAGAAAATTCCTTAACTCCAGAACAGTATATCATAAGCAAATTTGTGGAACATGAGGTTATATTATTAGGGGAAGACCATGCTGTAAAAAGCAACCTGGACCTGTGCATTAACCTTATTCCCCTATTATATCAAGCGGGCATATACAACTTTGGAATGGAATTTGGCGCCAGCGAAGACCAGGCAGACTTAGACAGGCTTATTACCGGTGAGGACTATGACGAGATGGAAGAAAGACGACTGATGTTTAACTACAACGTTAAATGGGCTTATAATGAATACACCGACATATATAAAGCTGCTTGGAAATTTAACAGGTCCCTGCCAAAGGATGCAAAGAAGTTCAGAATTTTGAACCTTAGCTATATTTATAACTGGGAAGGTTTTTCGGGTATGAGAACTCCCATAAACTTCAAAAAGATATTTCACAAGGGAAATATCGAGGCCTTCAGAGCAAATCTTGTTGAAAGAGAAATTTTATCCAAGGGTGAAAAACTCCTTATATTAACTGGGACCCCACATGCCTTCACCAAATTCAAAAATCCAATCTTTGAGGGTAATGCAGACCAGTTCTTCATTCTCCAAGGCGGATGGCTGGGCAACAGATTATATGAAAAATTCGGTTCAAGAATATTTAACATTATACTGCATCAACCTGCAATGAACATAAACACACTGCTTCCTGATACCACAAGCGGAATAAAAACTATTGAAACTGTTATGGAGAGCTTAGGCAATAAACCCGTTGGCTTTGATTTGCTGAACACGGTAATGGGCGATATCCCAGATGACAGCTACAACTCCATCCTCCATAAAAACTTCACCCTCAAGGAAATGTCTGACGGCTACATCTTTACAAAACCAATAAAAGAACAGCAGGGTTGCACAGTAAATTATTCATACTTAGAGGGTAAAAGCTTCGAAGAGGTCCAAAACAATTGGCCGGACAAGGATTGGACTCCTATTCCTAAAAATGAGGATGATTATTGGAAGGAAATTGAAGGATATGTAGATTTGAGGAAAAGGTATTCGATGGAGTAAACACCATAAGGTGTTATGAGATACTACAGCGATTACATGGCAACTAACGAACAAATTTTTTGGGGTTCCAGTACTCCTGCTGCAGAACCCCCTTACATAACTATAGCCAAGTATATTCTTTTGACAGAATTGGTGATTTGGCTATTTTTGAGTAATTATGTACTCCCTAGGTCGCAAATCACTAAAGACCTTAGTTCATGTAAACATAAAAATACATAAAAAAAGGGTTAACTCTCTTTAACCCTTTTATATCAACCTATTTCCGCTCTATCCTAACAACTGTCTCCACATGGCTAGTCTGAGGAAACATATCTACAGGTTGAACTTCAACTGTTCTATATCCCAATTCTTCAATTATTGCAAGATCTCTAGCCAAAGTACTCGGATCACAGGATACATAAACTATCCTTTTTGCATCTATTGACGTTATTGCTTCAAGTAGCTTTCTATCACAGCCTTTTCTTGGAGGATCTACTACAACAACATCTGCTTTTATTCCTTTAGCGATAAGATCAGGTATCACCTTCTCTGATTCACCTGTAAAGAATTCTACATTGTTTACTGAGTTTTCTTCCGCATTTATCCTTGCATTATCTATAGCTTCTTTTATTATCTCTACTCCATATACCTTCTTAGCTTTTTGAGAAAGGAATAGTGTTATAGTTCCTGTTCCGCAGTAGGCATCAAAAACAGTTTCTTCTCCTTTTAAGTCGGCAAACTCTAAAGCTTTAGCGTACAAAACTTCAGTCTGGACTGGATTTACTTGAAAGAATGATAATGGTGATATATTAAACTTAAACTCCCCTATATAATCACTTATGGTATCTTCCCCCCATAAAGTTATAGATTCTTGCCCAAGTATTACATTAGTAGCCTTGCTGTTTATGTTTTGTATTACACTTTTGATTCCTGGTATATTATCTTTTATTATATTTATAAATTCTTCTTTATGAGGCAGTACACTTCCATTAGTAACTATAACTACCATAAGCTCGTTTGTTTTAAAACCTCTTCTTATCATAATATGTCTTAATACTCCGCCTTCATCATAGTTGCCATCTACGAAATATGGCCTAATATTATGATTTTCAATCCACTTTCTAGTTAAGCTTACTACCTTATCTGCAACTTCATCTTGTATATGACAGCTTTCCATATCTATTATTTCATGACTTCTAGGTGCAAAAAAACCTATGCTTAGTTTTCCATTTTCTAATCCAATTGGAAGCTGAACCTTATTTCTATATCTATAAGGATGTTCCATTCCTATTGTATCTATTACAATACTATCGTCTAGCTTACCTATCTTTGTTATACAATCCTTAACTCTTTCAGTTTTAAATGCAAGCTGCTCTTTATATGATGTATGCTGAAGTCTACATCCCCCACATCTCTTATATATAGGACAAACTGGTTCTACTCTCTCTTTTGAGCTTTCTAAGGTTTCTATAATCTTACCATAAGCGTAATTCTTTTTTACTTTTATGGCTTTTACTTTTACTTTTTCACCTTTCAAAGCACCCTCGACAAACACAGTAAAGTTTCCCTCTAGTTTGGCTATTCCTTCACCCTCATAACCTTGAGCTACTATATCTACAATATATTCTTTATTTTTTTCTATCATTAAAATTCACCTCAGTGTAATTGCTTTATAATTTCCATTATTCTGTCATAGTAAAGAATTTATGAACCTTTATTCTATAAATCCTAAACCATGCATACTTATAAATTGTCCTTTATATAGTGGATTATGTCAATATAATTTATAGATACTAGCTTTAATATTAAAGGACTGAGGATATGATGTTTAATTTAACACCTTCTTCAGTCCTTATTTAAAGATTAAAATATATAATTTATCTTACAATATAAATATTCAAGGCTAATTTTATCTTTCTACAAAAGTTTCACACTGTGTGCTTATTTGACTTACTGAATTCTCTCCATTAATAAGGACATTTGGTGCATTACAATTTTGATTTTCATTATAAACACATCTTACGGCTCCACATTTTATACCAGGACTTACCGCTATTTCATTGCCTGAAAACACTTGCATAAGTTCTCCAGTATAGTTGGTGTTAGTCATACTCATCACTGCATTCTTGAAGTTCTTTTCTGCAAAGGTGGAGCATATTGTTCCTTGTGAGCTATGTGCATTATTCCCTTTTATTTGAATCACACCAGCAGTACAAAAAGCACCTGAAACATTATTTACACAATTTTCAGCATTACAACTAAGCTTCGCCATATCAATCTCTCCTTTGTTTAATATAATGATAGTTTTATCATTTATTTTGTAAAAAATTCATTTTTTATTGGAAAATAACGGTTAAGGGTTCTAATATACTACTAAAAGATGTATAATAAACCTAAGTAAAGGATTTCAGTGCTTTTGCAAAATATATATAACTAACCTATACGAAATCCTTTAGGGTATTAAGGGGGGTAAGTATATTTAATGGTTATTTTTATTTTAGTTATAGCAGCAATAATGATGATTAGTGCGTTAGCTATAAAAATTTTTATCTTATTTAAATATTTTGAACAAAAAGAAAAAGAAGTTGCAATAACCCAAGATGGAGCTTTCACAACTTATAAAAACTTAAACGAAAAGGGAATCTTTTCTGAAAATCAAGTAGAGGAAATAATTTCTCAATATAAAAAGTCTGAAAGCACAAGAAAACTAAACGAAGAAAAAGAAGCTTTATTAAAATTAAAAGATATGAAAATACTTTCTGATGAAGAATATAATGAAAAGATGTTTATATTAGAAGACTTATACAAGTGCGGAAAGATATAAAAAATATTTCTGATGGGACCTGCTATTGGATTTTAAATTCCTAAAGAATAAAAAAAGAGCACCTATATTACTTAGGTGCAAGATTTACAGGATCAGTTGCCATTATATCCCTATTATTATTTTCACATATAAAAGAAAAAATATACAGGTGAAAAGAAAAAATTTATTTTTAAATTTGTAAATTTTTTATTAACAAAGTAAATAAATTAATATCTTTTTGTAAATTTTTCTTATTTTAACAAATATATTTATTAAATTTAAAACCTTAAAACAACTAAAAAATGAGTGCGAATTGCACTCATTTTTATATTAAAAATTATTCAACAACACTTATCTTTAATAGGTTTGTTGCTCCAACTTGATCAACAGGAACTCCAGCTGAAATTACTACAGTGTCTCCATTATTTAATAATCCCTTAGCTTTAACTGTTTTAACTGAACCTTCTATTATCTCATCAGTAGTTACTGCTTTTTCAGCAACTATTGGATATACACCAAAGCTTAAAGCTAACTTCTTAGCAACTCTTTCACTTGGAGTAACCGCAAATATAGGACAATCTGGTCTGTTTTGAGAAATTCTCATAGCTGTAGCACCAGTTTGAGTTGAAGTTATTATTGCAGCAGCCTTTAATTCATGTGCAGCATTACAAGCAGCTCTGCTTATAACACCAGCTATTGCTGGTACATGCTTCTTAGCAGTTGAAACTGCTAATTCATAGCTTAATTTCTTTTCAGTTTCTTTAGCTATTCTAGCCATTGTTTGAACTGATTCAACTGGCCAGCTTCCATTTGCTGATTCTCCTGAAAGCATTATTGCATCTGTTCCATCAAGTATAGCATTTGCTACGTCTGATACTTCTGCTCTTGTTGGTCTTGGGTTTCTCATCATTGAGTCAAGCATTTGTGTAGCTGTTATAACTGGCTTTCCAACTGTGTTACATTTTTCAATTATAAGCTTTTGTACTGAAGGTACTTTTTCTATTGGAATTTCAACTCCTAGATCTCCTCTAGCAACCATTATTCCATCAGAAACAGCTATAATTTCATCTATGTTGTCAACGCCTTCTTGATTCTCAATTTTTGAGAATATTTGGATATCACTTCCGCCATTTTCTACAAGAACTTTTCTTATAGCTTCAACGTCAGCAGCTTTTCTTATGAATGATGCAGCAACAAGATTAACTCCTACTTCACATCCAAACTTAAGATCAGCTATATCCTTTTCTGTCATAGCAGGAAGCTTTATAGCAACTCCTGGTACGTTAACACCCTTATGAGTACCAACAACACCAGTGTTCTTAACAACACAGATTATTTTGTTTCCTTCTACAGATGTTACTTCAAGTCCAACAAGACCGTCATCTATTAAAATCATGTTTCCTGGCTTAACATCATTTCCTAGTCCAGCATAAGTAACTGAACATTGAGTTGTGTCTCCAACTACATCTCCACCTGCATAGATTGTGAATTGTGAACCAACAGTTAATTCAACTTTACTTGGTTCAAACTTTCCAGTTCTTATTTCTGGTCCTTTAGTATCAAGCATAACAGCGATTTGCTTATCATACTTCTTAGCTAATTCTTTAACTGCGTTTATTCTTCCTCTATGTTCTTCATGGTCTCCATGGGAGAAGTTGTGTCTTGAAACATTCATTCCTGCTTCAATAATTTGTGATAAAATTTCCTCTTTTTCACTAGCTGGTCCAATTGTACAAATAATTTTTGTTTTTCTCATGAAAATACACTCCCTCTTTTTTTTTAACCCCAAATACATGTTGTTTAGTGACATCTAAATTCTTCTTTAGCGCACTGATCTATCTATTAAAACATGACATTGATTTATCTACATGTTAGTAAGATCTCTCTAACTATTATAGATAACTCAATTAAAAATTCACTTACCCTAAAAGTGATTTTCAACTTGGCATGTATAATATACTCTTAGTATTACTCTAAAAAAATAGCTAATGCGCTTTTCATTAATGATTTTTTCTTGCGCATCTGCCTTTTTCGAACAAATGTTACGAAATTGTGGCAGCAATAAATCTTTATTATATAAACAATATTTTCATTTACGTATATATAAAGCTTTAAACCCTAAATAAAGCTTTAAACAGACGCAAACTACATTCTATCATATAATTACCTTAAAATAAAATATATTTTAATATGAAAGTGCTGAGGCTATATCATAAAGTTCATTATCAAACTTTCTTTCCATAGCTAAAGCTTCATCTATATCCATATCCATTACTTGGTTGTTCTTTATACCAACAACTCTACAAGTTTTACCTTCAAGCAGTAATTCAACTGCTCTAGCACCCATTCTTGATGCAAGAACTATATCTGATGCTGATGGACTACCACCTCTTTGTATATGTCCAAGTATTGTAGCTCTAGTTTCTAATCCTGTAACTTCTTCAATATGCTTAGCTAGTTCATCAGCTCCGCCAACGCCTTCTGCAAGAAGTATAAGATTATGCATCTTTCCTTTAGCCTTACCTTCAAGTATTGTTTTGCATAATTCGTCTTGGTCAAATCCTTTTTCTGGAACTACTATAGCTTCAGCTCCACCAGCAAGACCTGCATATAAAGCTAAATCTCCACAGTGTCTTCCCATTACTTCTACAACAGAAACTCTTTCATGTGATGTTGAAGTATCTCTTAATTTGTTTACTGCATCTATAACTGTATTTAAAGCTGTATCAAATCCTATAGTATAATCTGTGTAAGCTAAGTCATTATCAATTGTTCCTGGAAGACCAATTGTCTTAACACCAAGCTTTGATATAAGTTTAGCTCCTGTGAAAGATCCATCTCCACCAACAACTACAAGTGCATCAACACCATAAGCCTTTAGTATGTTTGCAGCTTTTTTTCTTCCTTCTTCTTGTTTGAACTCTTCACATCTTGCAGTTCTTAGGATTGTACCACCTCTTTGGATTATGTCAGATACGCTACTTCTATCCATCTTGAAAAGTTCTCCATTTATAAGACCTGCGTAACCTCTTTTTATACCCATAACTTCTAATCCATTATGTAAAGCCATTCTTACTACCGCTCTTACAGCAGCATTCATTCCTGGTGCATCTCCACCACTTGTTAAAACAGCGATTTTTTTCATAATATTTCCTCCTCCACACATTATGGACACTTTAAGTCCCACCTGTGCTAAATATTACCCACATTTATTAACTAGATTAATTTTACATAAAGTACGAAGATTTTTCAATGTCAAAATTAGAAAATTAGTCAAAATATCTTTATAAAGTTTGGCTTATTAGCATTTGAATATTCTGATAAATATTATTATCTGTACTCCAAATAAATTCATCCAAATAAATTCTAACTAATATTTTCACAATTTTCAATGATTTTGTGTTGAAATATAGAAATAATTGACGAAACATTAGGGATTGATACAAATTATTATATCCTTTTTGTGTTTTTTTTATATCTAGTTAAAAAATAAATGAAATACTTTAAATTCTTTTTAAATTTTAATAAGAAAAAAGTCTAAGGAACACCGTATACCTACAGTTTCCTTAGACTGTTAAATTTATTTAACAATTAAATATATATTGAATTCATATTTAGTGTCGTATAAAGAATATTGTTAAAATTAAGTGGTTATACAGGAGATGCTCTATGAGCGAGCTATTAGAATTAAATGATTTTTTCAGATGGAGTGGCGTTAATAAACTGTACTGTCCGAACGTAGTGAGTTTACAGTTTTAGCCATGGAATATGAAAAAATCATATTAATTCTTTGCGAAGCCTCATTAAAGCATCGGATGAATAACCACTTAATTTTAACTAAGTGCTTTAATAGCACGTGAATTTAATCCACAACTTTTATATTTTCATCCCCAAAATATCCTCTTAATGTTGATAATATATCCCCATCTAGTGATACCCAAAGATCTTTACCTAATCTAAAGTTTTGTCTTTCTTTTTCTGAAAAAATATAAACTGGTGTATCCCCTTTAAAAGGTTCTATTATGGGTTTTAAAAGTTTATTTACAGTTCTAGCTTTTTCATTATCCTGCACTCTAATATATATTTTTGAAGAATTAAGCTTTTCAAGAGGCTGTATTTCCTCACATATAAGTTTTGGCAGCTCATCTTCTTTTAAGCTCACTCGTCCTCTAACAACAACAAGTGAATCCTCATTTATAAGGCTATTCACTTTCTCTAATGTCTTAGGAAATACAATTACTTCAATAATTCCACTAAGATCTTCAAGCTTAATAAAAGCCATAATTGTATTATTTCTAGTTACTTTTCTTGAAACTTCAGCAATTATACCACCAAGAACAACTCTTTCACCGTCGCTTACTGATGCATTCACTATAATCTTATTGTCTATTGCTTCTCCCAAAGCATCCTCTTCTAAAACCTGATTGTGAGAAAGAAGTATTTTTTCAATTCTCATCGAAGTCTGAAGTTTTAGACTCTGAGCATACTCATCTAAAGGATGTCCTGTAATATAAAGACCTGTCATTTCTTTTTCCATAGCTAAAAGATATTTTTTATCAAATTCTTTTATCTCAGGATACTTTATTGTTGGGGTATCCAAAACAGAACTATCTTCATTTCCAAATAAACTTATTTGTCCATCTATGTTTCTTTTTCTCTGATTGCCTATACTATCTAATACTTTTTCATAAACTGCAAGAAGTCTTGATCTGAATAACTTAAAACAGTCGAAAGCTCCAGCTTTTATAAGACTTTCTGTTGCTCTTTTATTTATTGTAGTAAGATCTACTTTGTTTGCAAAATCAATAAGTGATTTAAAATATCCTTTTTCCTGTCTTGATTTTACTACACTATCCACTACATTCATTCCTACGTTTTTTATAGCTGCAAGTCCGAATCTAATGGTATCTCCTTTAACAGTAAATTTAGAGTAACTTTCATTTATATCTGGTGGCAACACTTGTATTCCAAGACTTTCAGCAAAATTAATATAGTAAGCTACCTTTTCATTTATACCCATAACTGAATTTAACATAGCAGCTATATACTCTACAGGATAGTACTTCATAAGATATGCTGTTTGAAATCCTACCACTGCATATGCAGCTGCGTGGCTTTTATTAAACGCATAAGAAGCAAAATCCATCATAGAATCAAATATTTTATTTCCGATTTCTTCAGATATACCATTTCTAAGGCATCCTGGAACTTCAATTTCTCCATTCTCATCAACAATTCCGTAGATGAAGTTTTTACGTTCTTCTTCCATAACCTTATGTTTTTTCTTAGACATAGCTCTTCTAACAAGGTCACTACGTCCCATTGAATATCCACCAAGTTTTCTAACTATCTCCATAACCTGCTCTTGATATACTAAGCAACCATAAGTAACTTTTAGTATCGGTTCTAAATGTGGAGTAAGATATGTTATCTTATCAGGATTTTTTTTATTCTCTATGTATCTTGGTATTTCAGCCATAGGACCTGGTCTATAAAGTGATATTCCGGCTATTATATCCTCTAAAGAATCTGGTTTAAGTTCCTTCATAAAGGAAGTCATACCTGCTGATTCTAATTGGAATACACCAACTGTCTTTCCTTCACCGAGCATCTTATACACATCTTTATCGTCAAAATTCACTTTGTCGAGGTCTATGTCTATATCACGGTTTTGCTTAATCATCTCTACAGCATCTTTCATTACTGTTAAAGTTCTAAGTCCTAAGAAGTCCATCTTTAATAGCCCAAGTTCTTCGAGGGTACCCATATCAAATTGTGTTACTATGTTATCTTCATTTCTTTGCAATGGCACATATTCTACCAAAGGTCTCGAAGCGATTACTACTCCAGCAGCATGCGTAGATGAGTGTCTTGGAAGACCTTCTAGTTCTCGGCTTATATCTATTAATTCTTTTACTCTTGCATCATTATCATATTCACTTTTTAACTCAGGGTTTAAAGTCAATGCCTTCTCTATAGTTATCCCAAGCATTGTAGGTATCATCTTAGCTATTTTATCAACTTCACTATAGGAATAGTTCATAGCTCTTCCTACATCTCTTATACAACCTCTGGCAGCCATAGTACCGAAGGTTATAATCTGGGAAACATTCTGTATTCCATACTTTTCTACCACATAATCGATGACTTCCTGACGTCTTTCATAGCAGAAGTCACTATCTATATCTGGCATACTTATTCTCTCTGGATTTAAGAATCTCTCAAATAGTAAACTGTATTTAATTGAATCTATTTTTGTTATTCCAAGTGTATATGCTACTAATGAACCAGCCCCAGAACCTCTTCCTGGTCCTGTAGGTATTCCATTCTCATTTGCGAATCTTATAAAATCCCAAACTATCAAAAAGTAGTCTACATATCCCATTTGATTTATGACAGATAACTCATAATTTAATCTATCTATATAAATCTTAGCATCTTCATTTATTTGTCCAAACTCTAGTATTCTGTCTAAATCAAATTCCTTATTTAAAAAGTCGTTGAATACCTCGTACCTTTCAATCAGCCCTTTAAAGCAGACTTCCACCATGTATTCAAACGGATCCGTTCCTTCAGGTAATGGGAACTTAGGCAGCTTTGATGTATGAAATTCATAATCAAAATCACACTGTTCAGCTATCTTTTGGGTGTTCTCCAAGGCTTCTGGCACATAAGAAAACATATCCCACATCTCTTCAGATGATTTTAAATAGAATTGGTCTGAGGGATATCTCATTCTATTCTCTTCTTCTACAGTTTTACCAGTCTGTATGCAAAGTAAGACATCATGAGATCTGGAATCCTTTTTTTCTATATAATGAACATCATTTGTTGCTACAAGCGGTAAATCTAACTCTTTAGCCAATTCTATATTCATATCATTAACTTTTCGTTCATCATCAGTTCCATGATACTGTATCTCTAGATAAAAACCATCTTTAAAGGTTTCCTTGTAAAATAATGCAGCTTCTTTTGCTCTTTCTCTATTTCCGTTTAATAAATTTGATTGAACTTCTCCACCTAAGCAAGCACTTAGTGCAATTAACCCTTCGCTATGTTCACTTAAAAACTGGTGATCTGTTCTAGGTTTGTAGTAAAACCCATCAGTAGATGCTTTTGATACTATCTGCATCAAATTTTCATAACCTTTTTCATTTTTTACAAGAAGTACAAGATGATATGTTTTATTATCTGAGTCAATATTTTTTATATACATTGACTTAGGAACTACATAAACTTCACAGCCTAATATAGGTTTTATCCCTACATTCTTTGCTGCTTTATAAAAATCAACACATCCATACATTACTCCATGATCTGTTATAGCTATACTTTCCATTCCAAGGTCTTTTGCCTTAGCTACTACCTTATCTATCTTTCCTGATCCATCTAGCAAGCTATATCCAGTATGGAGATGAAGATGAGTAAATTTCTTATCACTCAACATAGCACCCTCCTTTTTGCTTATACTAAATAACTTTTTTATCTAATTCTTAAATATATACTTTTAAATTTGATTAAAGTTTAACCTTCTATTTTATCTATTTTGATGAAAAACTATTCTTATTAAAAGTATCGTGTAACTATTATAACTCTACTTTATTAACCTGTACATAAGCAGTAGAGTTTCTAAACTTATTTGCTGCTTCTTCAGGAGAAATAACATTTATATAAACTTCAGTGCTCATCTCAAACCCCGCAAAAAAACTTCCTCTTGGCAATATATCAACATAAAAATGTTGGCAACAATTACTATCCTTATAAATGTAATAACATATATTAAGCGGTATATCTCCTAGACTTTTATATATTATGTTAAATACCTCTTCAAATAATTTTGAAAGCTCATCTATTCCATCATCACATAATATTTCTTCAAAAGAACCTCTATGATGCTTACATGCTATTCTTAGTTGATATTGAAGTGTAGACCCATAAGGAGCATAAACTATATAATTACCTCTATCTAATATAATTCTTTCTACTGCAAGTAACTCTGATTCAACTTCTTCGCAGACCTTACAATATTTATCCTGTAACAACTTACTTTGAGGCGTAAAATTTAAAGCAATAATTTGAGAATGTGGATGTTCTAACGAAGCCCCACCTTCCCTACCATAATTCTTAAAAATCTGTAAGTACTTCATATCCTTATCACTAAAACACTTTTCAGCTGCATCCTTATACGCTACAAATATATTTCTCCACTTTTTTGCCTGATATTGATAGAGCTTTTTATTATGCTCAGGAGTTTCAATAACCACATAGTGATAACCCTTAATTGTATCTCCATCTTCTGTCACAGTAGGATATTTATTTTTAACAACTCTAACACTCCAGTTCTCATCCCCTATTTTTAATATTTCACATGGTGTTTCGGCTTCGTTCCCTTTACAAAACGGACAATCGCCATGGTTATATTGTAATTTAGAATTAACCTGCTCTTCCTGTTCATTCCTATTATCAATGGGTCTAGCTCTTCTATTTGTAGCTATTATCACTTGCTTCCCAGTTAGATTATCTATTCTTATTTCATTCATATAAATCCTACTCCTTATAATTATGGACAATTCTTTGCGTAAGCTCATCAAAGCATCGGATGTATACCCGCTTAATTTCAACACAGATTTTTAACGATGCCTGAATATGTATTATCAAATCTCAAGAAAAAGAAAAAATTGCTATTATTACATTATAGCAATTTTCTCAACTTTCATGAATTTAAGTATTTAATTTATATATTTATTTTACGTTCTTATCTTCTTTAATTTTATTTACTCTTTTATATATTTTTAGACCAACAAAAGCTATTCCACTTAATATAACCAGATATGGCAATACACTTGCTAAAACCAATACAAAGTCTTTAAGCAGTGCCCCTAAGGATATAATTGATTGTTTAAAATTATAAATTAATTTTTCTCCGAATCCTTTAGGAGCCTTATCTACAACTTTTATCTCCTCAACCTCATTTATGTTTATAGTTAAAGATGAAAACTCTACTAAGTTATCCCACTTTTTAAGATTCCCAGTTAAAGATTCTATTTGATACCTTATATTAGCCAGTTGCTGCTCTATCTCAAAAACATCCTTAAGTGATCCTGATTTCTTTAATAGTTCCAATAACCTTTCTTCTTGAATCTTTAAGGAATTGACTCTTGCCTCTGTATCGAAATATGAGGATGTAATATCCTCACCCTTTATAGATTTAAATATAACTGTGCCATAATTACCTGCATCATTGATAAAGCCATCAAATTTATCCTTAGGTATTTTCACTTGAAGCTTTGCATTTCTAGCTACAAATTGTTCTTGCCCCTCTGTTTTCTTACCATCTATTGATGAATTCTCAATATATCCGCCCAATTTTTCAACAGCCTTCGTAATTGAACTTATACTTTCATCAAACTTTAAACTTTGTATGGTCAATTCTCCACTTTTTATTATCTTTCTTTGCTCTGCAGCTTTAACATCATTTTTTTCATTACTACCTGAATTACTCTTACTTTGATCTGAACTTACTTCATTGCCAGTTCCGGTTGCCTGCCCCACAGTACTATCTTTTGCCTTTGCTGCTTCATCAGCGGTTACACTTAACTTTCCATCACTGCTACTTTGAGGTGCACTACTACTTGATTTAGCTGAACTCATATCTTTCTTAGAAGCAGAACAGGACGTCAGCATTACTGATGAGCTTATAATTAAAGCCGCAAGAATTTTAAAAAGAACCTTTTTTCTCATAACACTACCCCTTTATATTTTATTTATGACTAAAGACCCCTTAAAACTATAATCATCAGGATCAGGTTGATTAAATCAGAAAATTCTCACAATAAAGTCATTTCACTTCTATATACGATTTTATTTTAATAAAGACACAATAATTCCAAAATTTATTAATATTTTATTAACTAGTTCATATTTTTTCAATATTTCATTTTCTAATAGGCATAAAAGCCACTAATCCCGTTTCACTATATAATAAAAATGGGATTCAGTATAAAAAGCTTATCACTTTTATACTAAATCCCATTAATTCTTTTATTTGTTTTCTATTTTAAATTTGGCCAGATCTTATTTCATCAGCAATCTTTTCTATCTTTCTTAATCTATGGTTTATTCCTGATTTACCTACAGGTGGATCTAACATCTCACCTAATTCCTTCAGCGATTCATCCGGATATGATAATCTGAGTTCTGCAACCTCTCTAAGATTTTTAGGCAATCTTGCGAGACCTATCTGTCTTTGTATAAGTTTTATACTCTCAACTTGTCTTACTGCAGCATTCACAGTCTTACTCAGGTTTGCAGTTTCACAATTAACCAGTCTATTTACGTTATTTCTCATCTCTTTCATGATCCTTATATTTTCAAGCTCTAATAAAGAAGAATGAGCGCCTATAACATTTAACAGATCTACTATTTGTTCGCCTTCCTTGATGTAAACAATGTAACTATTTTTTCTTTGAATAACCTTTGAGCTAAGTGAAAATGTATTAATTACATCTCTCAAGTCTTCTGCATATTCTAGAGAATGAGTAACAAGTTCAAGGTGGTAATTTTTCTCAGGGTTACTAATACTACCTCCCCCAATAAATGCCCCTCTAACATAAGCCTTTCTTTTTTCTTCATCAGAAACAAGATCTTCATCTATTCTATAATCAAGGGTAGTCATGCCATCTACTTCTCTTAGAATGCCAGTTTCCTTTAAAAGTTCTTTAACTCCCATCTCCTCAGTTATAAGAACCATATAAATATTATTCTTTTTTAGTGAATTACTTCTCTTTACCATAAGTCTAGAATGTATGGTGAAGTGATCCTTCAAAATTGTAAAAACAAGTCTTGCACAAGCTGGATTCTCTGTGGTTATCTTAAAGCTTATCTGTCTGCCACTAAAAGCCAAGGTTCCGCTGACTTTCATAATCGCAGATAACTCAGCTAAGGCTTCAGCTTTGCTTAAATCAGTATATCTGCATATTTCTCCTTTAACCTTTGATGAAAATGACATAAATACCCCTTCCTTGCTACTTTTCCTTTAATCTTTGTGATAAGTACATATATTCTAATATCTTTTTTCTATCATACAGTAACTTCTTCTCCATTACTGTCTGCATTATTATCTCAGCTAATTTTTCTGAATCATGCCTTATGAGGCCTTTATTAATATTTACGAGGTTAGCCTTTACTACTTCTACCCCCATCTTTTGTAATTCTGCTAAATCCAATTCAACTATTTCTGATCCATCTTCCCAATATCTTTTCTTAAGTTCGTCTGAAATATTGTCCACATTAGCAATTACACAATCCACTGTATCTTTTCCACAATAGTCATTTAAAATTTTTATATGATCTGATACCTTAAATCCATCCGTTTCTCCTGGTTGGGTCATTATATTAGATACATAAATCTTAAACGCCTTGCTTCTCTTAACAGCATAAGTTATTTCTTTTACTAACATATTAGGAATGACACTAGTATACAGACTTCCTGGTCCTAATACAATAGCATCAGCCTCTCTTATAGCATCTAAGGCGTCATCTAGAGGCTTTGCATCTTCAGGTATTATAGATAACTTCTTTATTCTAGTTTTATTCTCATAGGCGATCTCAGGGATCATCGATTCACCTTCAACAATCTGTCCATTATCTAATTCTGCCTTAAGCTGCATATTTTCCAAGGTAACTGGCAAAACCTTACCGGTTACTGCTAGTACTGAACTCATTTTTTGAACTGCATCTTCAAAATTATCAGATATTCCATCCATGGCTGCTAAAAATAAATTACCAAAGCTTTGGTTTTTTAATCTACCATCTTTAAATCTATATTGAAGTAAATCCTCCATAAGAGGTTCTGTATCAGCAAGTGCCAATATACAGTTTCTTATATCTCCAGGAGGAAGAATCCCTAAATCTTCACGTAAATCTCCAGAACCTCCACCATCATCTGCAACGGTAACTATTGCAGTAATATTAGATGTATAATACTTTAATCCTCTAAGCATAGTAGAGAGTCCAGTACCTCCACCTACAACTACAATCTTAGGTCCCTTTACTAAAAGTCTCTTTTCATAAATAAGGTTTTCTATCTTTTCGTTATCAAAAGAAACCTTTATATATCCTTTATTCATTAAGGCTATTATTGCTCTTATCCCCTCTGTTACAGATACATATATTATAAAAATTCCTGTTATATTTAAGAAAACGAAAAACACCTTATACGGGATATTATAAACCTTATGCTGCACCAGTTCGTTTAGACCAAAGGCTATAAATAGAATACCTAGTATTGCATACACTATCCATCTTTTAAGTTTAATTCCTGGTTTTAGCCAATCTATTAGCCTCATAGCTTCTTAGCTCCTCTGTTGACATCTTCGTTAACATCTCTATGTTCAATGGTAGCCTTAAACCCATCATTATTTAAAGTTTCATAGATTGCATTAGCTATTGCTACTGATCTATGTCTTCCTCCAGTACAACCAATAGATACAATAAGTTGTCTTTTTCCTTCTTTTGCATAGTTTGGAATTAGAAACTTAAGCATATCCTCAATCTTTGACATAAATTCTTTAGTCTCAACCTTCTCTAATACATACTTCTTCACTGGCTCATCATTCCCTGAGAAAGGTTTAAGCTCTGGTATATAAAACGGGTTAGGTAAAAATCTTACATCAAATACTAAATCTGAATCCATAGGTATACCATATTTAAATCCAAAAGATACTACGGTAATTGACAATGGCCTTTCAGTTGTAGTACCACTACCATATAAAAGATTTAGCTTCTCTCTTAAATCTCTTATTGCATACTTAGAAGTGTCTATTATGTTGTCTGCTCTATCCTTTATTTCTCTAAGCTTCTTTCTTTCTTCTTCAATTCCATTTATAACTCTTCCATCAGGAGCAAGTGGATGACTTCTTCTAGACTCCTTAAACCTTTTTACAAGAATATCATCTGAAGCTTCTAAAAATAATATCTCATATTTAAGTTCATTTTCCTTTAGTGAATGAAGGGTTTCAAATAAGTCATCAAAGAATATTCCACCTCTTATATCCATTACAAGAGCTATCTTATCAATTTTCCCATCACTTTGCTGACACGCCTCTGCAAACTTACATATAAGCTTTGGAGGTAAATTATCTACGCAAAAGTATCCCAAATCTTCTAAACTTCTTGTTGCTTCTGTCTTACCTGCTCCAGAAAGACCCGTTACTATTACAAATCTCATAAATATCCTCCTTGCTAATTTCTTCGGTCCCTATCTATGAACCTGTTTTAATTTTAAAATTATCTAAGGATTAAAGTGGCACATCTTTTGATGTACCACTTTATAAGCAAACTTATATCTTCTTAGTCTCTTTTGAAAACATTGAAGTGCTTGAAAATCACTTAGTTACTTAACCGGCACATTATGCTTAACTGTTAATTTATAGATTGATTATTTTATTTCTTACCATTATATTAAATTATATCACATATTAGCACTTTTATAGATATACAATTTTCAAGTTAGTCATTGTGTTTAAAATTACTACCATTTATTTATGGTTTTAACCTTGTTCTATCTCTTGGAAATAAAGTAGCCTCTCTTATATTATTAATTCCTAAAAGTTGAGCTGTTAGTCTTTCTAATCCTATTGCGAGTCCTCCGTGTGGAGGCATACCATATTTAAATGCATCAAGATAAAAATTAAAATCGTCTGGATTTAAACCTTTATATTTCATATTTTCTATAAGCTTTGAATATTGGTGAATTCTTTGACCGCCAGTAGTTATTTCTACCCCTCTAAATAATAAGTCAAAGCTTCGAGTTCCAAATTCTCCTTTTGTCATTGTATACATAGGCCTTTTACTTCTAGGATAATCTGTAATAAATATAAACTCTGAATTAAATTCTTTCTTTGCATACTCACATATCTGTTTTTCTGCTGAAGGGTCTAAATCTGTAGTAAGGTCACTACGTGAATATTTTATTTTTAATATTTCTATAGCTTCTGATAAAGTTATTTGAGGTATATCTTCTTGTATCTTTGGGACTTGAATTCCAAGCATATTAAACTTATCACTAAAATTACTTTCTATCTTTGAAAGAATATATTGGAGCATTTTTGTTTCCAGCTTAATTAATTCTTGTTCATCCTCGATAAAGCCTAGTTCTAAGTCCATACTAACATATTCATTGATATGTCTTGATGTATTATGCTCTTCTGCCCTGTAAACATGACCAATCTCAAAAACTCTCTCATATCCTGATGCAACCATCATCTGTTTATAAAACTGAGGACTCTGAGCTAAATAAGCTTGCTTCTCAAAATAATTAACCTTAAATAGTGCAGTTCCTCCTTCAGCTCCCTCAGCAACAAGCTTAGGTGTATATATTTGAGTAAATCCTTCGTTGATTAAAAACTCAGCAAACCCTTGCGAAAGCATCGCTTGAACTTTAAATATATAGTTATTATTCTCGTTTCTTAGACTTAGTACTCTATTATTTAGTTGAGTTTCTAGATTGCTCTCAATTTTATTGCTATTAATAGTTATTGGTAATTCTTCGTCTACTAAATTAACTACATTAATTTTTTCTACTTGAAGTTCAATATTCCTGATGGAATTTTTTCCTTCTACTACAGTTCCCCATATTTCTAGTATTGATTCTAACTTTACTCCTTGCATTTCAAACTTATCATTTTCTAACACACACTGAATCATACCACTTCGATCTCTAAGCACTAAAAAACTCACTTTACTTAAGCTTCTTATCTTATGCAACCACCCTTGAATTTTAACTCTTTCCCCACTTTTAAGTTCATTGATTAATGTTCTTTCCATTAATATTTCCTCCTCTTTATTTAAATTCTTAGCCAATAAAAAATTAGCTAAAGTGATCTTATTTAGAAAATCTTATAATTTCCTATACAGCAAAAAGTCCCTTGAATAAATTCAAGGGACGTTAAATACGTGGTGCCACCCTATTTAGCTTTATACTAAATTAATCAATAATTAAAGTTACCCTGAGCACTTAATTTACTAGTTAGCAAGCATAAAAATTATATACTTTCTAGAAAATAAAAAAACTCACTCCAAAAGGAGCGAGTCTTATACTCACGGTACCATCCTAATTAACTTAACAAAAGCTATCTCTACAATATAACGGTCTTTACCCGGCTCAACCTACTAAATAAATTTTTCAGTTTCGCACCTCAGAGATGTCCTTCAAAATGCAACTCAACATGGGCTTACACCATCCCCAATTCGCTTAAGTTATTATTACACTTTTACTTTTCTCTTCATTGATTTTATTTTTATTGATTATACATCACTTGTTATAAGTTGTAAAGATGTATTTTAATTACAAGTGAACTATATTTCAATTAATATTTAATATATATTATGTACAATACCCTATTCAAATACTATTTTCTTAAACTTTTTATTAGAATTAAGAAAAATCTTTATAAGAATATATCAATTAGCATACAGCTTAACTTTAAATCCTAATAAATCATTCTAAAGTTTTTGAATATCTATTCTTATTTCCAGCAGCCGAAATAATAAACAAAATTCCTGGTACAATAAATTGTAATGGTATATGTACATATAAAGGCACTATATCTAATCCTATATGAAAATGTTGTATTGGATTTACCATTAAATAATATGATAATAATATCATTATTGTCCCAAGAATTACTATAGGAATATTTCTATACTTTAGGTCTACTTCAAAAACAGTAATGGTCATTTCTACAGAGCAATAAAAAAATATAAGAATTTTATAAAATCCACCTAACATCAAAAGTAATATAGCAAGAACATCAAGTCTTTGTATGAATGTACCAATTTGTATACTTCCTACGGTTTTTAATATTGGAAATATTGATAATTCCACTATGGTAGCTGAAATTATCGCTATATTAATAACTGATGTCAAAGCTAATATTAAACCACTAATTACATTTGAAAAAAGTACTGTTTTTCTTATTTTATATACATCTTTATCAACTACATTACTATATATATTCATAAAAGTTATGGTTTCTCCATAAGGGACTGCTATAGCTAAGGGAAATAACACCTTTATAATTGGCCCCCATCCGTATTCTAATACAGGTTCCAACCTCTCTAATTTAGGAAGTTTGTTTACAAATGCAAATCCAAAAAGTATCACTATAGTAAATATAACAACTTTGTATAACAATACAGCTCCTCTTCCCATTGCTTCTATACCTAAATAACTGCAATATATAACGGGAACACTCATAATAAATATAACCATTATATTTGGTGTTTGTGGTAATGCTGTTGATTTTATAATAATCCTAAAGTCGTTTATTACTCTGTTTGCAGTATATAAAAAATATGCTATGTATAGTAATGATATAAGCTTACCCAAACGTTTTCCCAAAAGTTCCTCTAATATCCTTGCTAAGTTATTTCCTTCAGTTTTCTTAAATATATTAAGATACATAAAGGTCAATATGGTTCCAAAGGCCATGCCCAACAATATAACAATCCATGCGTCTTGTTTTGCACTGGTAGCTAAAGGGATGGCTATTGCACTTCCAAGTTGGAACAAAATCATCATTCTAATAAATTGTCTTGAACTTATTTTATTATTCATAGCTCACTCCTTAATGTGAAGGTTTAAGTGATTTCGTAGTAGTTCCAGTTCCCATCACTTCTACATTAACATTGTACTCAACAGGAAGCGTAGGAAATTGCTTACCCCAGTCCTTTGAAATATTTTTCCATAGATCAAATCTCTCATTCTTAATCACTTCTCCAAATCCAAATATATCTGTTTGGAATTGAGTTTGTATTTCTGTTGTAGATTTACTAAATCTTAACTTTAGATATTCTTCAGTCTTTTTTTCTATTTGGGTTACAGTAGTTGGCTTATCGATAGGTATAATGCCCATTGCTTCAGTTATAGACGCTTTTATCTTTACATCTACCCGTATTTTTGGTTTTCCCATTACTTCTTCAACTGTTATTTTTCTACTCAATTTTTCAGCAGAAAGATTAACAAACTCATTAGGATCTTCCCACGGAACTATTATTAAAAATCCTTTTGAATCACCTAACAAAATATTTATTAACGTACTCTGAGGGTCGTTCAGCCACCCTATTAGCTTATCTCCTTTAAATGCGGCTATTGGACCAATTTGTATATTTGTAGGTACATCTACATTTTGTATATTTTCTGTGTTCATTCCTACATCACTATTGCCATGTACAAATATGCTTGTAAGTATTGGTTCAGCACCTTCCTTTTGCAAGCTTTCGATAAATTCAAATAATTTTATAGTAGCAGTTGCAGCCCATATTCTTTCAGAAACCTCTAAAGAAAAAAATATTTTATTTGCTGGTATCCTTTCCAATGGAGTTAATATATTAAGCGCCTCTGTTGCTTTTTCACCTTTTACTACGGTTATATAAAAATCACTTCTTATTTCTGTATTTCTTAACAAATAGTCAAGCGTCTTCCCAACACCTTCTCTAGCTAAATCTTCACCGAATACTAACAACCTTAAATGTCCTAGAAATGCGTTTCTAGGAATTTCCAAACTCAATCTTCTTACTGCCTCGTCTATAGTCTTACCTTCCATTCTGTAAGTTGTGACAGGAGTTCCTTCTGAACTTCTATTTAAAGCAATAGAACCTGGGTTTAATATTTGAAGTGTTACTAAATATTTTTCATCTTCTTTATCTATACCCATTGCTGTTACAATGGAAATTTGTGAAGGTTCTCTAGCCCCCCAACATCCTACAAGATTTATACTTATTAGAATCATGCATATAACTTTATAAATTAATTTCATTGTCATCACTTCTTAAATATATTTTTAATTATAATTCTTATAGCTTTCATTGTTTTAGAATCATTAGCTATATTTTTTGGAGCCATAGTTTTTGGAGCCATAGGTTCCATATAAGGAGTTCCGAAGCTTTGTATACTACATAGATGAAATACTATAACTATTATCCCACTAATTATTCCAGGTAATCCCAAGACAGCTCCAAGCATTAGTATTATATATCTTAATAATCTTGATGCATTTGCCATAATATAGTTAGGACATACATATGTTGCTATTGCGGTTAGTGCAACCAAGATTATTAATATTGGTGAAAAAATACCTGCTTCTATGGATGCCTGCCCCAGAATCAATGCCCCTACTATAGATATAGTTGGCCCAACTACTCTAGGCATTCTTACCGCAGCTTCTCTCAATATATCAAATATTATTTCTAAAATAAAAGTTTCAAAGGCTATTGGAAAAGGAACACTTTGTCTTTGCGCTGCAATGCTTATATACAATGCAGTAGGAATCATCTCTTGATGAAAAGTAAGTATGGCGCAGTATACTCCTGGAGTTAATAGAGCCATCGTATAACTTATAAACCTAATAATAAGAATGAAACTCCCCATATAATTTCTTACATAAAGTTCTTCTGTAGTTTGAAAAAAATTAATAAATACCGCTGGAAGCACTGATACAAACGGAGTACCATCTACTAATATAGCTATCTTTCCCCTCATTAAAGCTGTAGCTACAAAATCAGGTCTTTCAGAACTATATAGAGTAGGAAATGGTGAAACTTTATTACCTTCTAAATAATCTTCTATAACCGAACTTCCTACTACAAATTCTATATCCATTTTTTTTAATTTATCTCTTATTTCATCCACAATTTTTTCATCACATATCTTTTTTATATAAACCATTGACACATCTGTCTTAGAATTTGTCCCTATTCTAAACTCTTCGAATACAATATCTTTATTTTTCACTCTCCTTCTTATTAGTGCTGTATTTGTTCTAAGGGTTTCTGTAAAACCTTCTTTGGGTCCCTTAATTACAGTCTGAGTGCTTGGTTCTTCAATTCCTCTTTGAGCCCAATTTTTAGAATCTATCGAAATAGCCTTATTACTGCTATCTATTAACAAAGCAGTTTCTCCTGCTAATATACTTTCATATATCTTTTCTATATCAGTTATTTCATCTATTTCCCCAAAGGCCAGAGAATGCTTTTTTATAATCTCAAACCAATCTATACTATTGCTGCTAGGTAAATTTAAATTAGACACCCTTACATCAAGCATAAGCGCTTTTAAAATAAGACTATTTACACTGTCATCATCAGAAAGACCGTCTATATATATAATTGCGGCATCAATCTTCTGATCTTTTCCTATAGTAAAGTCTCTAATTACTACATCATTACTTGATCCAAGTACATTTTTTATGGTAGCTAAATTTTCTTGAAGCTTATAACTAATCCCATTCATACTCTCTACCACCAAATACTATTATTTGTAATTAAATTGCCCCAAAAAAAGAGCTTATATACTATCAATAGTATATAAGCTCTTTTAGGCTAGAAACACTTATTTAGCTTCTTCACCAATAATTCTAACTTCTGGATGAAGCTCCACGTTGAATTTATCTTTTACAGTAGATTGTACATAGTGTATAACAGCTAATACATCTTCCGCTGTAGCATTTCCTTTATTAATAACGAAACCTGAATGCTTTTCAGAAACACCGGCCCCCCCAATGGTAAAGCCCTTAAGACCTGCATCTTGAATTAACTTCCCTGCAAAATAACCTGGTGGTCTTTTAAAAGTGCTTCCTGCTGATGGATATTCTAAAGGTTGCTTTTCTTCTCTTCTAGCGGTTAATTCATCCACTCTTCGTTTTATAGCCTCATAGTTACCAGCTTTTAATTCAAAAGTAGCACTAATAACTATAAACCCTTTTTGCATAACAACGCTTGACCTATAACCAAGCTCTAATTCATCTTTTCTTAAAACTCTTAGTTCGTTTTTATCATCTAAAACTACTGCTTCTTTTATTACAAATGAGATTTCGCCATCATAAGCCCCTGCATTCATAAATACTGCGCCACCTACACTTCCAGGTATACCGCAAGCAAATTCAAATCCAGTTAAACTATTATCTAATGCATTTTTAGATACATCCGTTAAAAGCGCCCCACATTCAGCTTCTATTTCCGTATCCTTAACTGTTATCTTACTAAGTTTGGAAAGCTTAATAACTACTCCTCTTATTCCTCCATCTTTCACAAGAATATTAGAGCCATTACCTATAATAAAATATGGGACATTATGCTTTTTACATACACCAATAGTCTTCATCACTTGTTCTACATTGTTAGGGTTAACTAATATGTCTACAGGTCCCCCAACCTTAAAATATATGTGCTCACTCATAAGAGAATTTAGTTCTATATCCTTTTCATCGTAAATACTAAAAAGCAGCTTACTAAACTCTAAGTACTCATTCATTATTAAAACTCCTCATGATTTTATTAAATACGCTCAATTAAATAGTATAAATTAATTCTTGCCTTTTAATCAAGGCTTAAATCAGAAAGTTTGCCTTTTTTCTTTAAGTAAACTAAAATTTTATTTTTATTTGTATTTAATATCAACTCTTCTGGTACTTTTGCTTCTTCCATTATCTTATGTGAAATAGGAAAATTACCTATATCTAATGATACATGAGCGTCAGAGCTTAAGACAATCTTAACCCCATATTCAACACAAAGTTTTGCTATCTTTAAACATGTAGCTTCACTACCAGGCCTTGACTTAAAAGAACTATTATTTATTTCTATTATTTTATCTTCAGCCTTAGCTTTTTTGACAACTTCTTCTTCATATATAGGAAAATAAGCGTTTCCCATATGTCCCATAATATCTATTAAAGGATTATTCATAGCATTTATCAATGCACTTGTGTTTTCCTCTCTGCTTCTAGGAGTTATACATACATCATGAAGACTGGCTAATAGGATATCCAGACTTTCTTGTGTCCTCTTAGGAATGTCTAAGTTACCATCAAAATCAATTATATTAGCTTCACACCCTCTTAAATGGATAACTCCATAAAGTTCTCGCGGAAGTGTCTTAATATTATTGAAGTAGAATAGATGAGGACCTCCAGGCATATTAGGACCATGGTCTGTAGTTGCTAACACTTCAATGCCATTTTCTGATGCCCATTTTATATTTTCTAACCATGTAGTATATGCATGACCGCTTACAATTGTGTGTGTATGTGTATCTAAAACATACTTCATATAATAAACTCCCCTTTTTAAATTATTTTTTTGATGCAAAATATCCCTTTATACTTTCAGCTGCTTTTTTATCTATACTAGGAGTATCCAGCAATTCTTCAAAAGAAGCATTTTTTATATTTTCCACACTTCCAAACTTCATAAGAAGTTCTTTCCTTCGCTTTCCACCTACGTTAGGAATATCTTCTAATACTGAATGCAAGGTCCTTTTATCTCTAAGAGAACGATGGTAAGTTATAGCAAACCTATGGACCTCGTCTTGTATCCTTGTTATCATGTGCATCAAATTTGAACTTCTACTTAAGATAAGTTCCTCATTATTATATATTAAACCTCTAGTTTGGTGTTTATCATCTTTTACCATACCACAAACGGGTATATCTATTCCAAAGTTTTTCAGCACTTCAAGAGCTACGTTTACTTGTCCTTTTCCACCATCCATCATAATTAAATCTGGAAAGCTTGAAAACTTGCCTTTAGAAAACTCTAAATTTCTTTCTTGTATAGCTTTTATTTCCTCAAGACCATGAGAAAACCTTCTTTCAAGAATTTCTCTCATACTATCATAGTCATTTGCGCCTTTTACTGTCTTTATCTTGAATCTTCTATAATCTGAATTCTTCGACTTACCTTCTTCAAAAACCACCATAGTTCCTACAGAGTCAACCCCTTGAATATTAGAAATATCATAAGATTCTATTCTCATAGGCATACTTTCAAGATTTAGCAATACTGCAAGTTCTTCAAGTGACACTCTATTTATTTCTTTATCCTTCAATATCTTATCTTTAAATTGTTCAAGAGTCATTTTAGCATTGTTCTGAACCATTTCCAACATATCTTTCTTTTCGCCCTTTTTAGGTATCTTTATCCAAACCTTAGACCCTTTTTTAATTGTCAAAAACTCTTCCATTAAATCAATATCTTGTATATCAGGTACATAAACATTTTTAGGTAATTGAGCTGTTCCTCCATAAAAGGAAGTTATAAACTCAGATATTATCTCTGAAACATCATCATTTGCTTTGTCTTGGAACATAAAGTGTTCCCTTCCAGTAATCTTTCCTTCTCTAAGAAAAAACACTTGAATACAAATGTCTTTTTCATCACTATAAACGTTAATAAAGTCTTCATCAGCTTCCCTTGCAGTAAACATCTTCTGCTTTTCACTTATGAATTCTATTGATAATATTTTATCTCTTAATTTTGCAGCTTTTTCAAATTCTAAACTTTCAGCCGCAATATTCATTTCACTTCTTAAATTTTTTATAAGCTCTGTATCCTTACCACTTAAAATATTGGTTATATCTTCAATCATCTTCCCATACTCAGCTTTAGATACAAATCCTCCGCAAGGTGCATTACATTGTTTTATATGATAGTTCAAACATGGTCTAGTTCTTTCTCCGTCTTCCAATATAACTCTCTTACAGGTTCTTAGTGGAAATATCTTTTTAATCATTCCTATGGTCTCATATACTGCTGGAACATTTGTATAAGGACCAAAATACTTATTACCGTCCTTTGCATAATTCCTAGTTACATACACTCTCGGAAAATCCTCATTAGTAGTAATCTTTATAAAAGGATAAAACTTATCATCCTTAAGAGCTATATTATACTTAGGACTATATTTCTTTATAAGATTACACTCAAGAAGTAAAGCCTCCATTTCTGAATCAGTAACTATATATTCAAACTCAGAAATATTTTTAACCAAAGCTCTAGTTTTTTCAGAGTGATTTTTAGAGTTTTGGAAGTACTGTCTAACTCTATTCTTTAATACCTTAGCTTTACCAACATATATTACTTCCCCTAAGGAATTTTTCATTATATAAACCCCAGGTTTATCTGGAAGTATTTTTAGCTGATGTTCAAAATCAAACATTTTGTGTACCTCCCAATTATGTATTTACTTTATTTAAGATAATTATTGAAATTAAATGGTTATACAGGAGATGCTATATGAGCGAGCTATTAGAATTAAAGCATTGGATGAATAACCATTTAATTTCAACATGATGCTTAAATTTTAAATATAGAAATAGTTTTAGATAAACAGATATAAGCATATGAAATATTTGTTTACCTAAAACCCTATTTGAATCTTTTATTTATTTAATGCAGCCTTCATTATAGAACCTGCTGCCTGTGCTGCTTTCACTCCACCAGCGCCACCGCCTTCTATAATTACAGCAACTGCTACTTGCGGGTTATCCGCTGGTGCAAATCCCACAAACCATGAATGAGGAACACCATCCTGCCCATTTGGTAACTGATAATCTGCTGTTCCAGTTTTTCCTGCTGCACCAGTTCCTCCAAAAGCAGTCTTCCAGTTAGAGTCCCTAGGCATTCTTTCATCAACTATATACTTCATATAACTTTTTATAGTATTTGATGTATCTTGAGAAATAACATTTCTAGCAACCTTAGGAGAATTCTTACTTATAAGTTCTCCATCTTTATTTATAACTTCGTTAACCAATTGTGGTTCCATCATTATTCCATTGTTCGCTATAGTACTTGCCACAAGTGCCATATGCATTGGTGTCGCTAAGATACTGCTTTGACCGATACCTGACTGAGCAATACTTCCCTTTTCATTACTTTTTAAAGTAGGAAATCTACTATCTTCCAATGTAATTCCATCTGCTGGAATATCTTTGTTAAACCCAAACTTTTCTGCCATTGTTTTTAACTTATCATTTCCTAACTCTAATGCTAAGTTACCAAATACAAAGTTTGATGAAACTGCTAATGCTTGCTTTAAACTAAGGGTTCCATACACGTGGCCGTCCAGATTGCTTAAAGATTCCTTAGAATTAAAAACTATCTTACCAGTATCATTAAAAGTTCTATTAGTTACCCCTGGTAAATTATCAATCGCTGCTGCTAAGGTCACAATCTTAAAAGTTGATCCTGGAGGATACATTCCCATTACCGCTCTATTTATAAGTGGTGAATCTTCATATTTTCCTGCATTCGCCTGCTTCATAACCTCATCCAAGTTATTTGGATCATATGATGGCTTAGAAACCATCGCCAATACTTCTCCTGTTTTAGGATTCAAAACTACTACTGAACCTTTGTTATCACCAATAGCATTAAAAGCTGCTTTTTGAATCTTATCATCTAAAGTAGTAATTATACTGTTTCCTACTTTATCTTCAGTCTTATTTCTATTATTAAAAGCTTCTACTACGTTTAATGACTTTACAAAGGCTTTCAGCGTTACGCTATGATAGTTAGTAAGCTGTTCATCATACTTACTTTCAAGTCCGGTTATACCAAACTTAGGGTTTACATAGCCTAGTACCTGAGAGTATATTTGTCCACCCTTATATTCTCTATTTTGAGTGAGTAAATCATTTTTAGATGAAGCTGTTAATGGGTTCTTATTTCTATCATATATAGTCCCCCTAAGAACCTCATTCCTTTTAGCCCATAGTCTCTGATTTTGTGGTTTAGCGGCAATTTCACTAGATTTAAATAATTGAAAATATGCAATATATGAAATTAGGGCTAAGATCAAAACCAGATAAACAACCAATACTTTTTTGATACTGTTTGATAAATCTTTCATCTTTTAGCCCTCCTCTGAAATCTTTTGAAGTATTCCTAGCGCAAAGAACATAGTCATCATTGATGTTCCACCATAACTCACTAATGGTAAGGTAATTCCTGTAAGAGGTATTACTGCGAAAACTCCACCTATTATAACTAACACCTGCATTACTATCATAGCACTAAATCCTACTGCATTTAACTGGGAAAATTTATCATCAGTGCTAAGTGCCGCTCTCATGCCTCTATAGAATAGCAAGAAATAAAGTAACATAATTCCTATACCAAAAACAATTCCAAATTCTTCACATATAACTGCAAAGATAAAATCTGATTCTTTTACCGGTACAAATCCTGGATATCCTTGTCCAAGCCCAGCTCCAAAAAAACCTCCAGAAGATATGGAAAATAATCCTTGGACTATCTGGTAACTTTGATCATTTGCATACTTCCAGATGTCTTTCCATATTATAACCCTCTTTCTTACATGAGAAAAAAGATTATAGCTAGCCACTGCTCCTGCTGAAAATAACAATAAACATGTAATAACATATTTTAATTTATCTGTAGCTATAAAAAGCATGGTAACTGATATACCAAAGAATATTAACGCTGATCCTAAATCCTTTTGAAGTACCATGCAACCTATCACTGCCATTACAACTACGGCAGGCTCTACAAGTTGCTTAAAATCTTGAATTATATTCTTTTTATCCTCATACTTAGATAAAGCTGCAGATAGGTATAATACAAAAAATATTTTCCCTATTTCAGAAGGCTGAAAACCAAACCCGCCAAACTTAACCCAGTTTTTAGCTCCGTAAACTTCAGTACCTATAAAAAGTGCCATTGGCATAAATACAGCTGTTATTCCAAGATATATGTATTTATACTTAGTAAAACTTCTTAAATCAGGCAGAATAACAACTATCAATATATATGCAGTAATTCCCACTATAAACCAGATTAGCTGCTTTACTGCAAATTGAGGATTTATTCTATATAACATAGCTATACCTATAAAAGATAGGATAGCTGAAAAAATCAGTAAAAACTTATCTCCATCCGGAAAAAATCTTCTTATTATAAAATGCGCATAAGCAATTAAGATTATTACTATACCACCCATTACTAGCGCACCTATATCAATAGGATTCTTTAATAATGCCAAATCCACAAATAGCGCTATACATAAAAGATATGATATCAATAATAATCTCTTTTCATATTTTATTGAACTCATTTGACCACCTCAAGCCTAAAAACTTTATTTTCTTTAGTCGATAACTCTAAAAATAGTACTACCGAATTTTATTTCATCTTCAACCTTTAGCCTTACTCTTCCACTAATCTTCATGTCGTTTACAAAGGTTCCATTTGTACTATTTAAATCTTCTAAAATAAATTCATCATTTCTTAAATATAACTTTGCATGATGACCTGATACAAATTTATCATTTAAGACTATTGAATTATCTTCTCTTCTTCCTAATGTTATGCTATCCATCACAGGTATAACTGAACCTGGCTTAAGCTGGTGATTATCTAAAGCTTTTATAACTTCAATCCCATGGGTCTTCTTTGCCGTGGAAGTTCTTCTCTTTCCACCAGTTTTAACATCCTTGTACATTATTTTTAGTGCGTAGTAGATAATTACATAAAGTATTATTATAAATATAGCACCAAAAACCGCACTCATTATCTTTTTAAAATCCATATTTTCACCTCAAACTTTATTACCCAAGATTATCCTATCTTTTATTCTCTTCTTTCTCCATATTGATTATACAATAAATTATAACTTAAATCATGACAAATTATAATTCATACGTTTTCACTGAGAAATTTTATATTTTCTTAAGATTTTATACTTATATTTCCACCCCTTAAATTAACTTACACATAAATCTCTGAATATATTCTTGAAATAAATTTTTATTCTTTTTGTTTAACAAAGTCCTATAAATTTAGTATTTTTACTGTATAATATATTTGTAACACATTATATTGATGCCTTTTATGAAAAAAATTACTGAAGCGAATTTCTTCAGTAATTTTTTTACGCATCTGCCTTTCCGAATGTATATGAGGAAAATCTGGCAGGCGAATATATTCTTTTATCTTACTGTATCATTTAAAAAGCTATTTTAAACTCTTAAATTCTCTAGTTTTAGTCACATTTCATATATTACACTTTATTTTACAGTAAGATATTACTGAAGCGAATTTCTTCAGTAATTTTTTTACGCATCTGCCTTTCCGAATGTATATGAGGAAAATCTGGCAGGCGAATATATTCTTCTTTTTTACTGTAAAGCCATAAAAACTTCTATAATTATTGAAATATCTATCATAAACTCTTTATATTTTCCTTTACATTAAAAGAAGAGCTGATAAAAATCTTATCAGCTATTTTTTAATGCTATCATTTATATTTATATCATAGCACTTCAATATCTTTTCTTTCACTTTTTAAATTTCCTATCTTTTGGCTTCTTTTATTCAACTCTTGATAAACTTCATCAACTTCAATTCCCATATCAGCCATTAAAACTAAAGTATGATATAACAAATCACATATTTCACTTATTCCATTTTCTTTGCTATCATTCTTACCTTCGATTATTACTTCAGTACATTCTTCTCCAACTTTTTTTAATATCTTATCTCTTCCTTTGGAAAATAGATAATTTGTATATGATCCTTCCATAGGATTTTCTTTTCTAAACTTTATGACTTCGTAAAGTTGTTTCAATTCATCTTCCATACCTAATTCACCCCCTCCTTTATTTAAACAAAAGCATTACCTGAAATACTATCAAACACTTTGTATTAAAAGCATTATAGCACTATCCTCACATAACTTTTTATAACGTTCTACAAGCAAATTTAGCCAAATTAGTTTACAAAAGTTTTCTATAAAAACAAGTTCTTTCGCCAGTATGACAAGCAGCTCCTTTTTGCTCAACCTTGATTAACAAGGTATCTTCATCACAATCAATATATATGTCTTTTACTATTTGAAAGTGCCCTGAAGTTTCGCCTTTGTTCCAAAGTTTGTTTCTAGACCTACTAAAGAACCAAGTAGTTTTTGTTTCTAAGGTTTTCTTATAGGATTCTTCATTCATATATGCAAGCATTAATACTTCACCATTAGCTGCATCCACAATAATTGCTGGTACTAAGCCCTTTTCAAAATTAGGTTCCATTGCACTCCTCCAAACAGCTTACTTTACCTATATTCTAACTTCAATTTTATTATCTCTTAAATACTTTTTAACCTCACTTATAGCCGCTTCTTTATAGTGAAATATTGAGGCAGCTAGCGCAGCATCGGAATTTGTGTTCTTAAAAACATCTCTTATATGCGACATCTTTCCACAACCTCCAGATGCTATTACAGGAATATTAACAGTGCTACAAATAGCATTTAAAAAATCTATATCATATCCATTTTTTGTACCATCGGCATCCATACTGGTCAAAAGTATTTCCCCAGCTCCTCTTTTAGCTACTTCTTTAGCAAAGGTTATAGCATCGATACCTGTATCTATTCTTCCACCATTTATAAATACATTCCATCCACTGCCATCTTCTCTCATCTTTCCATCTATAGCAACAACGATACACTGTTCACCAAAAAGTTCTGCCCCATCAGAAATTAACTTTGGATTTCTTATAGCAGCAGAATTTATTGAAGTCTTATCAGCACCAGCTCTAAGTATTGCCTTAATATCTTCAATTGTACTTATTCCTCCTCCTACTGTTAAAGGGATAAATACTTCATTTGCAGTTCTTTCCACCACTTCTAGCATTGTCTTTCTTCCTTCATGACTAGCTGTTATATCAAGAAATACCAATTCGTCTGCACCTTCATCATTATAAAATTTAGCTATCTCAACAGGATCACCTACATCTTGTAATCCAACGAAATTTATTCCCTTAACTACTCTTCCCATCTTTACATCTAAACATGGTATTATTCTTTTCGTGATCAATACCCCAGCCCCTTTCTACGTAAAATCTAGGTACTATTAAAGCACTGTGTTGAAATTAAGTGGTTATTCATACCATGCTTTCATGAGCCTCTCCTGCATAACCACTTAATTTCAATAATATTCTTTCACCTAGCAAAGTTTAACTTTTTGTAAGTTCTATAGCTTTATTCAAGTCAAGATTTCCTGAGTAAATAGCTTTTCCAGTTATAGCTCCGTATATATCTAGTTTCTTTAATTCACTTATATGTCCTAAATCCTTTATTCCTCCAGAAGCTATTATATTGGCATTAGCTACATTTTCTTTCAAGACTTTTAGCATATCTACATTAGGCCCTTCTAGCGTGCCATCTTTTGAGATATCAGTGACTATGAAGGTTTTTACCCCAATGCTTTCTAATTCCTTAGCAAAATCGATGTAATTCTTTTCTGTGACCTCAACCCAGCCCTTAATTGCAACTTTTCCATTAGCAGCATCAATTCCTACTGCTATCTTTTCACCGTACTTATCAACAGATGATTTTAGTAATTTACTATCATTAATTGCTGAAGTCCCTAGTATAACTCTTTTAACTCCTATTGAAATCAAATTATCAATAGCCTCAATTGATCGTATGCCACCGCCTACCTCTATAGGCACACTTACACTTTTTACAACCTCTTCTATTATTGATAGATTTGCTTGATTACCACTAAAAGCTCCATTGAGATCAACAATATGGATAAATTCTGCTCCTTCATTCTCAAAGGACTTTGCTACTTCAACTGGATTTTCTGCAACCACATGAGTTGTATCTTCCTCGCCTTTATAAAGTCTTACACACTTTCCATCCTTCAAATCTATAGCAGGTATTATTATCACTTTATCAGCCCCTTCAAGTTCTTCAATATATTGAGCCCCACATCTCCACTCTTTTCAGGGTGAAATTGAAATCCTATTACATTATCTTTTGAGACCACCGCCGGAACATCTACTTCATATTCAGCATAAGCATTTACGTTACATTTATCAGTCTGTGCATAGTATGAGTGAACGAAGTAAACATAACTGCCTTCATCTATTCCCTTTAAAGTATCGCTAGGAACATTGAACTTAAGTCTATTCCAGCCCATATGAGGAACTTTTTCTTTTATCTCAAACTTTTTTACCTGTCCATCTATAAACCCTAATCCTTCTGTATATCGAACTTCATCACTAGATTGAAAAAGTAACTGCATTCCAAGACATATACCTATAAGAGGCTTTCCTTCTTTCACTTCTTCCTTTAAAAGTTCATCCAGTTCTCTATCTTTAAGATTTTTCATTGCAGCTGGAAAAGCACCTACACCAGGAAGTATTATTCCACTGCTGGATTTTACTTCATCTTTACTGCTAGTTATCTTAGATTCTATACCTAAACTCCAAAGAGCCTTTTCAACACTTCTTAAATTACCAATTCCGTAATCTATTATTGAAATCATATCTTCACCTCATTTCATTAATATAGATAAACTACTTCATATTAGAATTAATCAAAATAAAACTTCGTAGATTCACCGAAAGCATTATTTTGAGTCCAAGGATTGAAGTAGTTTATCTATGACTACAATACACCCTTTGTGGACATAACACCTTTTATCTTCTCATCATAGGAGGTTGCCTCTCTAAGTGCTCTTCCAAAGGCTTTAAATAACGCTTCGATCATATGGTGATTATTCTTTCCGTATAAAACCTTACAATGCAAGGTTATTCCACCATTCGCTGCTACAGCCCTAAAGAACTCCTCTGTCAGTTCTACATCAAAATTGCCTAAAGTCTTACTTGTATCTATTGGAGCGTCAAAAACTAAGTAATCTCTACCACTTAAGTCTAAGGATACCAATGCTAAGGCTTCATCCATAGGAACATACGACGTTCCATATCTTTTAATTCCGGATTTATCACCTAGAGCTTCTCTTAGTGCCGTTCCAATGGTTATCCCAACATCTTCTACAGTATGATGTCCATCTATATAAAGATCTCCCTTTGCTTTTATTTTCATATCCATAAGAGAATGTCTACACATCAAAGTGAGCATATGATCGAAAAAACCTATTCCTGTGTCAACTTCATATTTGCCTTCTCCATCTATTGTCAAACTAACCTCAATATCTGTTTCACCAGTTTTTCTTTTTATATCCGACTCTCTCATACTATCTAACCCCTAAAAATTTATTTATTGACTCAAGTAAAAGCCTATTCTCATCACTGTTTCCAACAGTTATCCTTATGCAATTTTCTAGCCTTCCTTTTCCGAAAAACCTTACTGAAACTCCATTATTTTTAAGGTACTCATAAAGTTCCTTTGCCTCTTCAATTTCCATTAATATAAAGTTAGTGCTGCTAGGATAAAGCTTAAAGTTTATCTTCTCTGATAAACTTAGCAAACTTATTTGCAAAGAAGATTTTTCTCTTAGAATTCTTGAGATATTATCTTCTATAACTTGCTTATTTTCGTATATTAAGGCCCCTATTTCTTGAGTAATTGAATTTACATTATAAGGTGGCTTTACCTTATATAGCTCCATTAACAGAGCTCTGTTAGTTATTAAAAATCCTAACCTTAAAGCTGCTAAACCTATCTTTGATGCAGTTCTTAGTATTATTAAGTTATCGTAATTGTCTATTTCGTCGATTACTGTATTTCCGTAAAATTCAAAGTAAGCTTCATCTATAACAACTATAGAATTCACTGATGTTATAAGTTTTATGATATCTGCTTTTTTAATAACTCCACCTGTTGGATTATTTGGTACTGATACAAATACAACCTTAGGTTTCTCATTGTTAACAAAATTAATAAAATCATCAATATCTAAAGTAAAATCTTCCTTCAAATCATATTCAAGAACCTCGGCTCCATGCAAAACTCCATAAATCTTATACATTGAGAAATCCGGATTTAATTTAACTATTTTATCTCCACTATCCACGAAAGTATTGCAAATTATTGATATAAGCTCATCAGATCCATTTCCTATCATTATCTTTTCTTCATCCGCCCCTGAGTAGCTGCCATAAATTTTTCTTAACTTTTCTCCAGTTGGATCAGGATATCTATTTATCTTCATATCTTTAATTGCACTAATTATTTCTTCTTCTAACTGCTTTTCTATATTTATGAAACTTTCATTGGCATTTAAAATTACTTCACAATTATTTATTTCTGCTTCATAGGGTTTAAAATCACTTAAATCTTTTCTAAACAAGCTATTCATTGTCAACCCTCACTTTTATAGAATTTCCATGAGCATCTAAACCTTCTGCCTTAGCAAGAATCATTATATCTTCACTTAATTCCCTAAGCGCTTCTTCTGTATAATATATATAACTAGATTTTTTTATAAAATCATCTACAGATAAAGGCGAAAAAAATCTTGCTGTTCCATTTGTAGGTAGCACGTGATTTGGACCAGCCATATAATCACCTAACGGTTCAGGACTATATTGTCCTAGGAATATTGAACCTGCATTCTTAACTTTTCCAAGGTATGCTATAGGGTTTTCAATCATTAGCTCCAGATGTTCCGGTGCAATGGCATTGGCCATATCTATAGCTTCCTCTAATGATTTAACCACTAATATGCCTCCGTAATTCTTAAGCGAAGCCTCTATAATTTCTTTTCTGTTTAAATTCTGAATTTGTATATTTATTTGTTTATTAACTTCCTCTGCTAAAGTTTTGCTAGTTGTTATAAGCACAGACGATGCAAGTTTATCATGCTCTGCTTGGGACATTAAATCTGCAGCTAAAAATCTAGCATTAGCTTTTTCATCACATACTATAGTTATTTCACTTGGACCAGCTATCATATCTATATCTACCTTGCCATAGCAAACCCTCTTTGCCAAAGCTACATATATATTTCCTGGTCCTACTATTTTATCAACCTTAGGAATAGTGCTAGTTCCATAAGCAAGAGCCGCTATTGCTTGAGCTCCACCAACTTTATATATTTCGCTTACCCCAGCTAGCTTCGCTGCTACTAATATATTAGAATCTATACTTCCATCTTTCTTTGGTGGAGTTACCATAACAATTTTCTTTACTCCAGCTAGCTTTGCTGGAATTACATTCATAAGAACTGATGATGGATAGGCTGCACTACCACCTGGAACATATACCCCCACTTTCTCTAAAGGAGCTATTTTTTGTCCCATTATGACTCCGTTTTCTTCAGTACTTATCCATGATTGTCTTATTTGCTTTTTGTGAAAATACTCTATATTTGCTATTGCTTTTTCTAAAGCATCCTTTATATTGTTAGATACCTTGCTAAAAGCATCTTCTATTTCAACTTCGCTAACTTTTAACTGATCTAATGACACTCCGTCAAACCTTTCAGTGAAAATTTTAACAGAAACATCTCCCTCTTTCCTAACAGCTCCTATTATGCTTTCCACCGCTTCTAAAGCTTCTTTACTATCCTCTTCACTTCTTCTTTGCATTAACTGAAGAAACAGCTCAATACAATCATTATCTTCATATATTTTAATCATTATTAGCTTCTCCTTCACTTGAATTCAAAAAGTTTTCGATCTTATCTACTAAATCTAAAACTACATTCTTTTTCATTTTCATACTGGCTTTATTAACAATTAATCTAGCACTTATATCACAAATTTTATCAAAAATTATAAGACCATTCTCCTTTAATGTTGTTCCCGTCTCAACTATATCTACGATGGCATCTGCTAATCCTAAAATTGGCGCAAGTTCTACTGAGCCTTCAATTTTTATTATCTCAACATCTTCACCCTTTTCTCTAAAGTAATCGTGCGCTACTTTAGGGTATTTAGTTGCTATAACCTTTCTTTTAAAGTTAGGAATAAATCTAAAGCTCTCTAATGATGCTAATGCAAAAAAACACTTTCCTTTATTTAAATCTATTACTTCGTAAAAATCAGGTGTATTCTCAAGTATGGTATCTTTTCCCACTATACCCATATCAACTACGCCATGTTCCACGTAAGTTATAACATCCTGTGCCTTTGCTAAAACAAATTCTACTGGGTAGTTGTTGCTTCGCAGTATAAGCTTTCTTCCCTTATTCTTTAGTTCAGTAGTGTCTATGCCTATACCATCAAAAATCCCTATAGCATCCTTCTCTAGACGCCCCTTAGTAAGTGCTATTTTAATATTTTCCATTTTTAAACATCTCTCCTATAAATACTCCTGTAGGGCTCAATCTATATTCAATCACTTCATTTCTATTAACTTTCATTATCCTATTTATTCCTTTACCCCTACAATAATCAGCCACTTCCTCAAAACTTTCTTGTATATTAAGCTGCCAATTTCCACTGCCTTTATTTAATGAATTCATTATTTTTATAGCATTAGCATAAGAGTCTTTTTCAAAAAATATTACTCCAGTTACCTCATCAGTTTTTTCGGTTTTAGTTTTTTCATACATAAGTTTTTGTATAGCATCTACATTTATAGCTAAGCCTGCTGCCGCACTTTCTTCTCCAAATTCTCCTACTAAACCATCATATCTACCGCCACTTAGTATCTCTTCACCTACTTCTTTTGTATAGCCTTTAAATATAGCACCTGTGTAATAATTAAAACTTTGAATCATAGCTAAATCTACTGAAACATATTCTGAATATCCTAAGGATTCTAAAGTATTGTATATATAGCTCAAATCTCTTAATGCATTTATAGCTTTTTCCGATTTTACAAGTTCTTGAGCTTCATCAATTACACTTTTTCCTCCAAACAGTTGAGGTAAAGCTTTTAAAATTTTATATTGATCTTCATCTAATTTACTTTTCTTTTTGTTTAAAAAAGAATATAGTGATCCTAGATTTTTATTCATTATCAGATTCTCAAGTTCACTAACTTCCTCATTATCGAAATTTATGACTTCAAGGATTCCTTCAAAAAACTTGCACTGTCCTATCTCTATCTTGAATTCCTCTATTCCTATTTCTTTTATGGTATTAATAGCAGTTATAAGTAATAGTATTTCTGCTTTTATATTTGAAATACCTATTATCTCAATTCCACATTGAGTTATCTGATTATTTTTACCGTGATTATGCTCATTAGCTCTATATACATCCCCAACATAGCTAAGCATAGCAGTTCCGCTCTTAATTTTAGTAGAATAGACTCTTGCAATTGGAATTGTTAAATCCGGTCTTAAGGTAAGTATTCTTCCCTTAAAATCTATTAATTTATATATTTTTTCATCTTCTATTGGGTGATTTGAAAAATTAAAAACATCATAGAATTCTAAAGTCGGTGTTTGTACCTCATTAAAACCAAATTTTTTAAATACTTTTCTGCTTTTTGATATTATGTCATTTTTAATCTCACACTGATCAAATAAAAGGTCTTGAGTTCCTTCAATAGCATAATTTCTCCATATATTCATTCTATAGCCCACCTTCAACACTTCATTACTTTAGTAAAGTAAAACATTAAAACTCTAAATCATTAAAATAATACTACTATAAAAATAATCCTCTGTCAATATAAGGTTATATCCGCTTATAACTGAATTATCATAATTTTTTGTTTTTATAGAATTCCTAACTCAATTATTAATTTATACATGCTAAAATTCATAGGTGCATGATTTTCGAACAAGTATAAATTAAGTTTCGCTACAGGAACTCTTTAATAAAATTACATCAAAGACTAATATGAAATTTCTTATAGTTATATAATTCCTGTATTTCTATATATTAAACCGCCCATAAAGGAATTAATTCTTTATGGGCGGTTATATTAATATCATAAGGAATGTATCAATATAAAAACTGAAGTTGATTTTGACTGCAGTTAAATTTAAAAGCACCAATTAATCTTACTGTCATTTGAAATATGGATCTGAAGTATGAACACTTTGATGATGTAATATCTCAAAACCCTCGAGGGTCCTGACCTATGAACTTGAGATAAGCAATGATGTTAATCGAGCTTAATCAAGATGATTGATTATTTAACTTGTGCCTAAAATATTGCTTACATTCCTTTTAACATATTAAAGGGTTCAGTATTAATACTGAACCCTTTAGTGTAGTAATTATAAATATTTTTTTAGATATTTACCTGTATAAGACTCTTTATTTTCTGCTATCTTTTCTGGAGTACCAATACACAATATAGTACCACCTTTGTCTCCACCTTCTGGACCAAGATCTATTATATGGTCTGCGCATTTTATCATATCAAGATTGTGCTCAATAACAACAACTGTATTACCTGCATCAACAAGTCGTTGAAGTATCTCAATAAGTCTGCTTACGTCAGCCACATGTAGTCCTGTTGTAGGCTCATCTAATATATATAAAGTCTTTCCTGTACTTCTCTTTGAAAGCTCATATGCAAGTTTAATTCTTTGAGCTTCTCCACCAGATAACTGCGTTGATGGCTGACCTAGCCTTACATATCCAAGTCCTACATCGTGAAGCGTCTTAAGCTTGTTATGTATTCTTGGTATATTCTCAAAATAATCAAGAGCTTCTTCAACTGTCATATTTAGTACATCGTCTATATTCTTGCCTTTATATTTTACCTCTAATGTTTCTCTATTATATCTTTTACCTTTGCATACTTCACAAGGCACATAAACGTCGGATAGAAATTGCATTTCTATTTTTATGATTCCATCTCCGCTACACGCTTCACATCTTCCACCTTTAACATTGAAAGAAAATCTTCCTTGTTTATATCCTCTCATCTTAGCTTCAGTTGTATTAGAAAACAGTTCTCTTATTATATCAAAAGTACCAGTATATGTAGCTGGATTTGAACGAGGAGTTCTTCCTATAGGGCTTTGATCTATATCGATTATTTTATCAATGTTTTCATACCCTATTATTTCTTTATGTTCTCCTGGAATAACTCTAGACTTATTTACAATTTTGTAAAGTCCCTTATATAGTATTTCATTAACTAAAGTACTCTTACCTGATCCAGACACTCCTGTAACCATTGTAAGGGTCCCAAGAGGAAACTTAGCATTTACATTCTTTAGATTATTTTCTTTAGCGCCTTTAACTGTTATAAAGTTACCATTACCTTTTCTTCTGTCGCTAGGGATTTCAATTTTCTTTCTGCCAGTAAGATATTGACCAGTTATGGACTCCTCAGTGTTTTCTATTACATCTAGAGGGCCTGCTGCAATTATCTGTCCTCCGTGTTCTCCTGCACCAGGACCTATATCAACTATAAAGTCAGCTTCTCTCATAGTATCTTCATCATGTTCAACTACAACAAGAGTATTGCCTAGATCTCTTAAGTGTTTCAAGGTTGCTATAAGCCTATCATTATCTCTCTGATGAAGCCCTATACTTGGTTCGTCTAATATATATAACACTCCCATAAGCTGAGAACCTATTTGAGTTGCTAGTCTTATTCTTTGAGATTCTCCACCAGACAAAGTTCCTGAGTTTCTTGCGAGATCAAGGTAATCTAGTCCAACATCAATTAAAAACTTTAGTCTTGAATTTATTTCTTTAACTATTTGCTGACTTATTATCTTATTTTTCTCTGAAAACTCTATAGAATTTATAAAATCCAATTCATCTCTAATACTTAACCTTGTGAATTGATTTATATTTTTATCTCCTACAGTAACAGCTAGAGCTTCTGGCTTTAACCTAGCCCCTTTACATTTAGGACAAGGATTATTGCTCATATATTGCTCAATTTCAGTTTTTATGATATCAGAACCAGTTTCCATATATCTTCTCTTCAATGAATTTATTTCTCCATCAAAGGCATGCTTATATCTTCCTAAAATTCCTTCTTTAGTGTAATCAACTTCTACCTTTTCTCCATTAGTTCCATATAATAATAATTCTACTATATTTCTAGGAAGGTCTTTAATAGGAGTATTTAAATTGAATTTGTATTTTTTCTCTAAAGCTTTAAGCACAGCATAAGTCCAAGCTCCTTCTGCTAATCTTCCCTCTCCCCAAGAAGCTATAGCACCTTCCATAACACTTAAATCTTTATTAGGCATAACTAAGTCTTCATCAATCTCCATTAAGGTTCCTAGACCATCGCAGTGATCACACTTTCCAAAAGGTGAATTAAATGAAAATAATCTTGGTGCTAGTTCATCTATACTTATCCCACATTCTGCACAAGCAAATTTTTCACTAAAAAGTGTATCATGCCCTCCTAATATGTTTACTATTACTAATCCCTCTGCTAGTTTTAATGCAGTCTCCAAAGAATCAGTAAGCCTGCTTTCTATGTCTGACTTCACTACCAACCTATCTATTACAGCTTCTATACTGTGTTTTTTATTCTTTTCTAAAGTTACTTCATCTTCAGAAAGGTCATATATTTCACCATCTATTCTTGCTCTTACATATCCGTTCTTTTTTATATTTTCTAGCACCTTCTCATGAGTACCTTTTCTACCTCTAATTATAGGTGCTAATATCTGTATCTTTGTTTTCTCCTCAAAATTCATAACTTTATCCACTATTTGATCTATGGTCTGCTGAGTTATTTCTTTACCGCACTTTGGACAATGAGGTACACCAACTCTAGCATAAAGTAGTCTCAAATAATCATATATCTCAGTAACAGTTCCTACTGTTGATCTAGGATTTTTACTAGTAGTCTTTTGATCTATGGATATAGCTGGTGACAATCCCTCGATTGACTCCACTTCTGGTTTATTCATTTGACCTAAAAACATTCTTGCGTATGCTGATAGAGATTCAACATATCGTCTCTGACCTTCAGCATACAGTGTATCAAAAGCCAATGATGACTTTCCAGATCCTGATAGCCCTGTAAATACTACAAGTTTATCTCTTGGAATCTCTAAGGATACGTTTTTTAGATTATGTACTTTTGCACCTTTTATTACTATCTTATCCTTCATAACATTTCTCCTTACTTACATATTTAATCCGATTATTAATTTCAACAAAGCACTTTAACAGTGCGTAAACTTATCTTATGATTATCTATTCATTTGATTGAAGTGTTTCATCTTTATATATTCTAGTCAATATTATTAATGCTATTCTTTTTGAACATAAGTTCGCATGTAACTATTTTAATTCTTTACAATTTATAAGTCAACTTTTACTTATTAATTTTTACAAACAAAAAAGCATAAATTTGTCAGGCAACATCTTTTCCTTTTATTATTCTTTAGCTTATATTCCATTTCAACCTGTTACACATACTTCTCCATAAATCTAATTAAATTATAAATTCCTAAATAATAAAAAACCTCTAAGGCTAATAATTAGCTTTAGAGGTTAATCTAATATATTAAAAATCAATTTTATATAGTCTTAAAGTAGAACCTAGTCTCTTCATTTATATAGTCTAAAAGAAACAAATCTCCTTCAAATACCTTACCAATAACATTTACTCTGTCATCCTGAGGTAAAGCCTTCATTATTATCTGAAGTTCTCCCATATACCTCATATAACCTTCATTATCTAAAGTTATGCAGCCTTTCTCTCTGTTAACGCAATTGACTGCTTGTATGATCTCATTATTTGTAAGCAAGCTCCTGCTTTCAACTGCCCTAACTACATCTGCTGCACAATCAGTTCTATTAGTATAGCAAGGAAAATCCATATACCTTTCTGTAATGTAATTTTTCATAGAAAGTAATACTCTTAGTTCAATACATCTATCTTTAATAGCTCCTACTGACACTATTTCATCATTGCTAGGATTTCCATCTCCGAAGAATATATCATCAACTCCTAAAGCAACTAAATGTCTAGCACTCGTATATGGTTCTAAATATCTATGAGCTTCAAGTGTAGGAAGCCCTTCATAGATTGGTCCCCTTCTGCCTGATAACGAAGGAATAAATGCTGAAATTCTAATTCCATATCTTCTTAACAACTGATTCTTCTTTATAAATAAAGTTTCAGAAATCCCTGTATTTTTTCTTGGATAATAGTTATGACATGCTTGAATATTTTTATAGTTAGGACTATACTTTTCTAACTCTTCAAAGAATCTATCTGTAACAGTTGATGCATTAATTTCTACTTTTAATCCAAATTTATTCCTACTTAAATTCGCTATGAATTCTTCAGAATATCCAAAATCTAATCTTAAAACATCTACACCTAAAGCTTTAACTCTTTCCAGATCATCCTTATCTATTTCAAGAAGCTTATATGCATTAGGAGAAATGTCAGCTATTATCTTCATATTTAACTTTTGAGCTAACTTTGACACTTTACCAAACTCTTCTAATACGATATCATAATTAGCTTCTGGTATATGAAAAGATGTAAAAATTCTATCAAATCCATTTTCTTTAGACAATTCTATATTTTTCAGTATACTCTCTAATGAATACCCCATACCTAAAAATACAGATATTCCTTTTCCCATGATTGCTTCCTTTCTTATACATAAAACATTATACTTTGAAGTTCAATATTTTAATTACCATACTACTCTTCAATCGGATCATCAAAACCAAGTAAATAGGTAGCTATGAAACCTGCAACATAAGCAACGATCAATCCCACAACAAATAGTATTGGTTTATTGGTTATTGCAGCAAGAGGTATACCCGATAATCCCATGGATGTTGAACCAACCTTAAATAAAGCTTGCGCTGCACCACCAAAAGCGCCACCTATACATGCTCCTATAAAAGGTTTTCCTAGAGGTAAAGTAACTCCATAGATAAGAGGCTCTCCAACTCCCATAATTCCTACTGGAAGTGCTGATATTATTGTCTTTTTAAGCCTTTTATTCTTAGTCTTAAAATATACTGCTATTGCAGCCCCCACTTGACCTGCTCCAGCCATAGCTAGTATAGGAAGTAAAATGTTAATGCCTGCAGTCTTAAGCAAATCTACATGTATTGGAGTCAAGCCTTGATGTAATCCAGTCATAACTAACGGCAAAAATAATCCACCTAATATAAAACCTGTGATTGCTCCACCACCAGATATAGCAGTTTTAGCAGCATATCCAATTCCGTCTGATATCATTCCACCTAAAGGTTGAAGTGCAAACAAAGCAGCAAAGGCTGAAATAAGTATTACTGTAAGAGGAGTTAAAAATAAATCCAATGTTTCCGGAATAACTTTTCTCAACTTTCTTTCTAACCAACTTGAGAATGCAACTACTAATAAAACAGCAATTATTCCACCTCTTCCAGGTAGAAGTGCTGTACCTCCTATAGTAACTTTTGCTAAGTCCGGATGAGATATTACAGCTGCCATAGTACCACCAAGCATAGCTGATCCTCCAAACTCCTTAGCCGCATTGACACCTACAAATAAATTAAGCCCGTAAAAAACAGCGTTACCTGTTACCTTTAGTATTCCGCCAATAGTTGTATTTGCATAGTTAGGATCTATCTTCAATACAATATTTAATATAGCTGTTACAAGTCCACATGCAATAAAAGCTGGTATTAATGGTATAAAAATATTAGATAATTTCTTTAAAAACAATTTAAATGGAGTTGCATTCTTCTTATTTATTTCCGCCTTTAAGGCTTTAGCATCATCTACCTCTCCTATACTAATTCCAGTGATAGATCCGAAAGCTTCAGTGACTTTATTTACTCTACCTGGTCCTAGAATAATTTGAAGCTGTCCTTGTTGTTCTACTACACCTAATACACCTTCAATTTTTTTAATGTCATCAATCTTGCATAAAGAAGATTCATTAATTCCTAATCTAAGTCTTGTCATACAATGAGCAACTGAAGATATATTGTCTTTTCCACCAACATTTGTTAGTATTTGTTCAGCAACACTTTTTACATCAACACTATTATTCATAAAATTACCCCCATTCTCTTTTATATTAAACTTCTAAACTCTTAAGAGCCTTTGCTATATATCCTTTATTACTTTCAAGCACACACTCAGCATCCTTTTTTTGTAATCCTGACATAATCATCAGTATGGATAATTTAACATCATATCCAGTATGCACAAGCATAGCTATAGCCTCTTGTCTAGATACCCCCGTAGCCTCCATTAATATCCTTTGTGCTCTCTCTACTAATTTTTCATTTGTAGATTTAACATCTATCATTAGATTACTATACACCTTACCAGTGTTAACCATAGCTCCAGTAGACAACATATTAAGCACCATTTTTTGAGCTGTCCCCGCTTTCATTCTAGTAGATCCAGTAATCGCTTCTGGTCCTACCACAGGTGCTATTGATATCTTCGCAATTTGTGAGATAATTGAATCTGGATTGCATGTTAACCCTACAGTTATTGCACCAAGTGAGTTAGCATATTCCAATCCACCTATTACGTATGGAGTTCTCCCACTTGCTGCAATTCCAACTAAAACGTCTCTTTCATTAAAGCCTATATTTTTCAGATCTTCTACACCTAATTCTTTTGAATCCTCAGCTCCCTCCTTCGACTTAAATATTGCACCATATCCCCCTGCTATTAACCCTTGTACCAGATCTTCTTTTACTCCATATGTAGGAGGGCATTCAGATGCATCTATAATTCCAAGCCTTCCTGAAGTCCCTGCCCCACAATAAATTAATCTTCCACCACATTGTAATGCATTGGATATGTAATCAACTGCAATAGCTATGTTCTCTATTTCTTTTTCAACTGCAAAAGCTACCTTCTTGTCTTCTTCATTAATCATTTTTAACATATCAATAGTAGATACCTTGTCTATATTCCTTGTATTACTATTTCTAGTTTCTGTAATCAAGCTTCCCAAATCCAAACTCATTTCTCATCCCCCCGAAAATATTTATCTTATATCTATAATTATACATACAAGAAATTTTGTTTCAACATTTTCTTTATGTAAACGAAACAATATTTCATTTATTATCAAGTTATCTTTTTTACGCTACCATTTTTAATATTATTCCAATTTATGTATGACTCTATTATTAAAATTCAAAATCACTTATATCTTCTCCATTTAGAGTTGTACACTCTAATATAAATACCTTTAAATTTTACAAAAAAGTTGCTAGTTTGGGTTAGTATTAATACTTTATATTTTGCTATATAGTAAAAACAGCGTAATTCCATAAAAGCATTAAACTTTTTATAGAACTACGCTGTTTCATTTACACTATTCCTTAAGTGGCTGCACAATCTTTTTAGTTTGTCTTAAATGGTGTTCTGTTAATTCAAAGTTCTCTTTTGCTATATCCAAATATATTATATCTGTTATAAGTAACTGAGCAAATCTAGAATTAATAGCACCTATTCTTAGTTCACCTTCGTTATTTGGCAAAAATATAGATATATGAGCTAGCGATGCTAATGGAGTCTTCCCCCATTTTGTTATAGCGATACATTTCGCTCCATTATCTCTTGCTCTTTTTACCGCGAGATTTACTTCTTTAGTTCTTCCACCATATGATAAAGCTATAACAACATCTTTTTCTGTTATATGTACTGAAGTCGCTAGCCCTAAATTACTGTCCAAACTAAACACGCATCTTCTATTTATTCTTAGTAGCTTCTGCTGCAAATCCATCGCTACAAGAGCTGATGCTCCAACTCCAAGTAAATATATAGTCTCTGCCTTTTTTATAGAGTCTAGTGCTTCTTCTAAGCTTTTATAATTAATTGATCTAACAGTCTCTTCTAGAGTGTTTTGTACTCTACCTTCTATCTTTTGGACCATTTCTTCTACCGTATCATCATGCTTTAATATCGTATCAATTTCTTCATCAATAAAGGACTGAAGACTTTTAACAAGTTCAATCTTTAATTCACCAAACCCGTCAAAGCCTAAACTTCTAGAAAATCTAACTATAGAAGCAGGTGATGTCTTAGTTAATTCTGCCAAATCTTGTGTCGATATGTTTATTACATTCTTGCTATTTTCAACTATATAATCTGCTATTTTTTTTTCAGTTTGTGTAAAATACTCATAGTTTTGTCTAATCTTTGTAATGCAGCTCATAAAATCATCACCTAATCCTAAACTTTCTTCTTTAATCCGTTTATTAAATCTCTTAATTCTGCTGCTCTCTCGAACTGAAGGTTCTTAGCTGCATCCTTCATTTCCGCCTCATATTTTGCAATAAGCACCTTAGGATCTTCCTGCACTTTACTTTCTTTGCTAACCTTATATTCTGTCTTATCTTCAGCTACCTTTGTAGCTTCAATTACTTCTCTTACATCTTTTATTATAGTAGTTGGTACTACGCCATGCTCTTCATTATACTTCATTTGTATATCTCTTCTTCTGTAGGTTTCCTTAATAGCCTTATCCATTGATCTAGTAATATTATCTGCATACATTATTACCTTGCTCTCTGAGTTTCTAGCGGCTCTACCTATGGTCTGTATAAGTGATGTCTCGGATCTTAAAAACCCTTCCTTATCAGCATCTAATATAGCAACTAGCGCAACTTCAGGTATGTCTAATCCTTCTCTTAACAAGTTTATACCTACTAATACATCTACTTCTCCTAGTCTTAATGATCGTATTGTTTTCATACGCTCTATAGTTTCAACATCGGAATGCATATATGTTGTATTTACCCCTAAATCCGTAAGATATTTTGTAAGGTCTTCTGCCATTCTTTTAGTTAATGTTGTAACTAGTACTCTAAAGCCTTTAGCTATAGTTTTTTGGATTTCAGCATATAAATCATCTATCTGACCTTCTACTGGTTTGACAACAATCTCAGGATCTAAAAGACCTGTAGGTCTTATGATTTGCTCAGCTATATTAGTAGCATGATCAACCTCATATTGAGCAGGGGTTGCAGATACAAAGACAACTTGATTTATTTTATTCTCAAATTCATCAAATTGTAAAGGTCTATTATCGTAAGCACTAGGCAATCTAAATCCATATTCAACTAAAGCGGTTTTTCTTGATCTATCTCCACCATACATAGCTTTTACTTGTGGCAATGTAACATGACTCTCATCAATAAAAAGTAAGAAATCCTCTGGAAAATAATCTATCAATGTTTTTGGAGGAGTACCTGCAGCTCTTCCATCCAATATTCTTGAATAATTCTCGATACCACTACAGTATCCCATTTCTCTTATCATTTCTATATCAAAATTAGTTCTCTGTCTCAATCTTTGAGCTTCAAGTAATTTATCTTGCGCGTTTAATTCTTTGAGCCTTTGTTCCAATTCATCTTCTATTTGTTGTATAGCTGCATCTATTTTTTCTTTTGAAGTTGCAAAATGGGATGCTGGAGATATGGATATATGATTTCTTTCTCCAATTATCTTTCCAGTAAGAACATCAAATTCTCTTATTCTGTCTATTTCATCGCCAAAGAATTCTATTCTTATTCCTTTGTTTGAATATGAGGCAGGTATGACATCTAAAGAATCTCCTCTAACTCTAAAAGTTCCTCTGGCAAAATCAATATCATTTCTTTCATATTGAATCTCAATTAGTTTTTTAATTATTTCATCTCTTTCTTTAACCATTCCAGGTCTTAGAGATATAGTTAATTTGGAGTATTCATCTGGATCTCCTAATCCATATATACATGAAACTGACGCAACTATAATAACATCTCGTCTCTCTAGCAGCGCTGAAGTGGCAGAATGCCTAAGCTTATCTATTTCATCATTTATAGACGCATCCTTTTCTATAAAGGTATCTGTTTGTGCAACATATGCTTCAGGCTGATAATAATCATAGTAGGACACAAAATATTCAACAATATTATTTGGAAAGAACTCTTTAAATTCTTCGCATAACTGAGCAGCTAAAGTTTTATTATGAGCTAATATCAAAGTAGGTCTTTGAACTCTATGTATTATATTAGCCATTGTAAAAGTCTTACCTGAGCCTGTTACTCCAAGAAGTATTTGACCTTTTTCATCATTATTTAATGAGTTAACTAGACTGTCGATTGCCTGCGGTTGATCTCCCATGGGCTTAAATTTGGATACTATTTCAAATTCTGGCATACTAATACCTCCGTACATACTTTCGTATTCTTATTTTATTCTTTTAATCATTTTAAAGTCAATAGGTAATAGATTGAATAAAAAGAAAAAAAACAAGGTTCTACAAACATAGAACCTTGTGAAATTATTTATCTTTATTTTTAAGTTTATCCAAAACTTCATTAAAATTTTGTTTATCGTAATTTATAATATCTTTATTGTTGACAACCTTAGGAACTAATATGACCCCAAATCTTTTATTTTCAACTTGATTTATAAGTATATTTTTTATAGATCCTTTTCTATTTTTCAGCTTTATGTCTACACTAACATAACTTTCTTTTATTAGCTTGTATGCATGCAATTCATTGATTACTTCTTCTTCATTAATAGCTAATATTTTATCTCCACTCTTCACGCCTGCTATATAAGCTGGTGACCCCGGAGAAACATCTAATACTGAAACGCCCTCATCATCACTTATAAACATTGGTTCTTTACTTTGTTCTGCCTTATTTTGAAGCCTTAACATAAATTCATGAGCTAATGGCATTAATACGAGACCTACTATTTGGAACACAATGCTAAGATTACCAAGTTGTCCAACTAAAATCATACACAATCCGTAAACTAAAATTCCAATACCAGAATTCCTTGCTTTTTCTTTCTTATCACTAGCAAAAGTTATCGAAGAATAGCCTACAACCCCATAAAATGGAACCAGAGATATAACAGCAGTTTCCATTATCTTTTTAAAGCTTCCGCTCTGTATAAGAGGCCACCAACTCGGATTAGCTATCTCTACTGTACCTGTATCAACAACACCTTTTATAACAATTATTAATGCTATAGGAATAGCCCAATGTCTTTTTAGGGCGAATCCTCCAAGAATTCTTCCCTCTTTATTAGTGAACACGGGAATAGCACCTTTTGAACCATCAAAACTTACTAGTATCCCTTCTACTATATGTAGCACTCCTACAAAAGTAATTAAAGATGCAACATTAATATTTAATGGCACTGCCATGTTCATTGAAGTGTAAATATAATTTAGTACAATGGCCACAATTCCTAGTATTGCAGCTGAGTATGAAAAGCAAAAAAACCTCGGTTTATAAAACATCAGTAACAGTGATACTATAAATAAAATATCAATTCCAGAGTTTTTATCAAATACAACACCTAAATAAGTAAGTATTACACTTCCTAAAGCTCCCGCAAGTATCCCTAATACTATCTGTGATAAAGTAAGTTCTAGGGGAGAGTTAAAACTCTCCCCTAATATCATCTTTTGCATAAACGAATTTTTTCTATTTTGCATGTAGAACATTACTGCAAGTAATGTCAATATCAAGGCATATTGGGGGTCCACAATTGCATAAGCTAAAGATCTAAGTGTATATATCGCTAAATCCATGTGGATATCCTCCTATTTCATCTTTTCTTGTAATACCTCAAATGCTTTTTTATATTGAGGATCTTTTGATCTGTCATAAGGTTTTGAAAGTAATTCCTTTGGATATTCAACCTCAATATCAGGTTTAATACCTTTTTTATGGATATTCTCTCCGTTAGGAGTATAGTATTTAGAAATTGTAACTTTTAAAGCTGTTCCTTTTTCTAAAGACGGCATGTATTTTTCCTTGTACGGAGTATCATCACTAAATACAACCTGAACTACACCCTTACCAAAAGTTGTTGTTCCTATAAGCGTTCCAACTTTATAATCTCTTATTGCACCTGAAGTTATTTCTGATGCACTGGCTGAATTACCATTTACTAGAACTACTAGTGGCATACCTACTGCAATACCACCTTTTGATTCACTCTTATTTTCATTCTTATATTTATCTATTGTCGATACTATAGTCTTTCCCTTTGGAATAAAATTTGATACAACATTTACACACTCATCTAAATATCCACCAGGATTATCCCTTAGGTCAAGTATCAAACCCTTCATTCCTTTATCTTCAAGCTCTTTAAGCTTTTTAGTAAAATCGTTAGAAGTCGCTTCTTCAAAGCCAGCTATCTGTATATATCCAGTTTTGGCATCAATCATTTCACCTTTAACTGAATCTATTTTAACTACATCTCTTGTAGCTTTGATATCAAAGGTTCCTCTACCTTCTCGAGATATGGTTAATTTCACTTCTGCTTTCTCAGTGCCTTTCATCATAGAAACAGCCTTATCTAATTCTTTTCCAGTTACAGCAGTATCATTAACTTTTAAGATAAAATCTCCTGGTAATATACCTGCCTTCTTTGCTGGCGAATTATCAAACACTGTAGAAACTGCGATTTTATCGTCCTTTGCTTCTACTTGTATGCCAAGTCCCATGTAATTTCCTTTACTTTGTTCTGAGAAACTCTCATAATCCTTTTTATCCATAAAAACTGTATATGGGTCTTCTAGAGCTTCAGTCATGCCTTTTATAGCTCCTTCAACCAGCTTTTGGTCATCTATTGGACCATCATAATTTTTATAAAGGATATCTCTTACTTCAAATAAAGATTTGAATTTTGATACATCACTTACTCCTTGAAGTGATGCTGCAACTTCTTTATCTTTTAGTGCAGGTGTGTAACCTCTAAATGCTGCTAAATTGCCAAGATAAAATGATCCTGCATTAGTGGCTATAAGGGCTATTATTATGATAGCTACTATACCTACTCTCTTAGTATAGGTCCTTTTTTTATCTTTACTGTCATTAACCATATGTATTCACCCTTTCTGAGCAACTGTCTTCCTCTAATTATATTCTTGTCTTAATAATTTATTCTATTCCTACTTTTAAATTATACTACCAAGAACTTCCTTAGTGCAATAATACTTGCAAGAGTACCAATTAAGGCTCCAGAAAGAACAAACTGCCAGGACATCATTGAAAAAACATATGCAGGATTAATTAAGTTTACTGTAATAAGCTGAGCTGTTACTTTTGCATATATCTCTTTATAAGCAAAGAATAATAATACATTAGATAATACAGCACCAACAACACCTATTACTACACCTTCCAGTATGAAAGGCCATCTAATGAACCAGTCTGTTGCACCAACAAACTTCATTATCCCAACTTCTCTTCTTCTTGAATAAACAGTAAGTTTTATTGTGTTCATTATTAAGAATAAAGATACGCCTATTAGAACCACAAATATAACTATACCTACCCATCTTACAGTCTTTGAGAATGCTGCTATCTTATTTATCAAATCTTGATCATTTCCAATACTTTCCACACCTGTCATGCTCTTAACTTGGCTAATCACAGTCTGAGCGTACTCAGGTTTATCTAATTCAACTATATAAGAACTTGGTAAAGGATTAGATTTATCATCGTCATAACCAGTAAGTAGATCTGCATTATCTTTAAGTTGCTTCTTAAAGTTGTCTAATGCCTCTTCTTTTGATTCATACGTAACATCTTTTACTCCTTCAGTAGATCTTAACTTTACTTCTACGTCTCTTTGATCACTTAAATTTATATCCTTTACTAAAAATACCTTTATTTGAACTTTTGATTCTACACTATTTACTGCATTATTTATATTCAAAGCTGTAAGCATAAAAACTCCAAAAACAAATAATGTCGCTAAAACGGTAGCCATAGATGCTATACTTATTGTCCTATTTCTTCTTAAACTCCTAAATGCATCAGCTATAAAATACTTTATTGTACTAATCTTCATAGATATACCTACCTTTCATTTCATCTCTTGCTATACTACCTCTTTCAATGGCAATAACCCTTTTTTTCATTGCATTTACTATATCTTTAGCATGAGTAGCCATGACTATTGTAGTCCCAGCCTTATTTATATCATCTATAAGCTTCATTATTTCTTTTGCAGTCTCAGGATCTAAGTTACCCGTAGGTTCATCTGCTATAAGCACTTGAGGGTTATTTACTATAGCTCTTGCTATAGAAACTCTTTGCTGTTCTCCACCTGAAAGTTCATTAGGAAACATCTTATACTTATGTGATAATCCAACTAGAGAAAGGACAAGTGGTACTCTTCTTCTTATTTCTCTTGCTGATGCCTCTACAACTCTCATTGCAAAAGCTACATTTTCGTATACATTTAAAGTAGGAATTAATCTAAAATCTTGAAATACCATTCCAATTTTCCTTCTATAGAAAGGAACTTGTCTTCTTTTGATAGATGCAAGATCTGTTCCATTCATAAAGATATTTCCATCAGTAGGCTCAATTTCTTTTAGTAACATCTTTATAAAAGTTGATTTTCCTGCTCCACTTGGTCCAACAAGGAATACAAATTCTCCTTGTTCTATTTGAACATTAACATCCGATAAAGCTTTTACATTATTATTATAAACTTTGTTTACATTCTTAAATTCAATCATATAGACAACTCCTTAAAATTGTTTTTTCGACGGTAATTTATCTAATGCTACAAATACACAAAATTATTATAACATAAGTACCAGTGTAGTTGCGGCGGATTTTATGAATTCTTTATTAACTTGCCTAAGGGAATTATAGGAAATATTGCTGTAACTTAGATATATTCAAAGATTCAGAATAATTATTTTTTTACTTTTTAAAAAACATTTTTAAATTCTATTCACTAATTTACTAAAAAAATCGCTGAAGTGATCTTCATCGTATCAAAATATTATTCTTCATCTAAATCTTTAAATCCTTCTCCTAAAACTTCTTTTGAATCAGTTACAGTTATAAAAGCATTAGGATCTAACTCTCTGACCTTATTTTTTAGCACTATAAATTGCTTTCTATTTACTACTGTGAAAAGCATAGACGTTTTTTCTTTGGTATAAGCTCCTCTTATATCTAAATATGTACATCCTCTCCCTAAGTCATTCATTATAAATTGAGCAACATTTTCACTAATACTACTTATTATAAATACTGCTTTAGCTATAGTAAATCCTTCAATTACACTATCAACTAATGTTCCAGTCAAATAAACACTGATGAGTCCAAACATACCCTTATCCGCTCCAAAGGCATATATAGCTAATAGAGTAACTATAAAATCTGATATTAAAAGTGCTTTACCAATATCAATATGAAAATACTTATTTAGTATTTTAGCTATTATAGATGTTCCTCCAGTAGATGCATTCTGATTAAATATAATAGCAATGCCCACAGCTTGAATTGCACTTCCAAACACTACTACAAGTATATAATTTTCAGTAAATGCCTTAGGCCCAATAAATGTGTCAAAAAGCCATAGTAGTCCTGATAATGCAAAAGTAGCATAAATACTCTTTGCCCCAAACCCACCTCCTATAAAAATAAAGGCTATTATAAACAAAAATATATTAAATATTATCATAAGTGTGCCAACAGATATTCCAGTGATAGCATTAATTACAATAGCAAGCCCAGATACTCCTCCAGCGGCTATATCATTAGGAAAGAAAAAATACTCCAATGATATCGTTATCAAAAAAACTCCAATTGTTATATATAAATATTTTTTGAAAGTTCTCATCATTTGTTCCTCACCAGCGCTATATTAGCTTTATGTAGATGTACCACTTCGTAATAAATTTATATTTTCAAAACTCCTCTTATACCCAGAGGAGTTTTGAAAATAGACTTCGGTTCGAACTGCTACATCTTATATATTGCTTATCTCTTTAAACCCTTCACCTAATACTTCGTGAGCTTCTCCAACAGTTATAAAGGCTTTTGAATCTATACTTTTTATATATTCTCTAAGTTTTATAAACTCAGCTCTTGAAACAACTGTATATATTATAAATGTTTCATTACCTGTATAACCTCCAATACCTTTTAAGAAGGTGCATCCCCGTCCAAGTTCATTCATTATAAATTGTCCTATTTCTTTATTTTTACTGCTAATTATAGTTAGTTGCTTAGATGTATTAAAGCCTTCTATAACTCTATCTATAGCTATACCATTTAAAATAACTGAGAGCAGTGCATATAACCCTGCATTTAGCCCAAAAGTAATAGCCGCTAAAAGAGTTACAATAAAGTCTACGGAAGATAGCGACTTTCCTATATCCACATGAAAAAACTTATTAAGGATCTTAGCAATTATATCTGTACCACCTGTAGATGCATTTGTATTAAAAACTATAGCCATTCCAATAGCTGATAAAAACGTTCCAAATATTGCAGCTATTATTAAGTCATGTGTAAGTGCTTGAGGGTAAAAAAACTTTTCTATAATCCACATTATTAAAGAGAGTCCAAAGGATGCATATATTGTTTTAGCTCCAAAATTGCCTCCTATAAATATAAATGCAACAATAAATAAAATTATATTCATTATCAATACAAGAGTTCCTGTAGATGCAAAGGGAATATAGTGATTAATAACTATTGCTAAACCAGTTACTCCACCTGCAGCAAGATTATTTGGTGCGTAGAGATATTCTACTGCTATAGCTACCAAAAGGATCCCTATTGTTATAAAAAGATAGTCTTTAAAAACTTTATTTTGCATCTCACAATTCCTCCTAATGCTTTAATATATATTTAATTCGTTTTACTTAATATATATTTTAAAGTTCTCTCATTAGAATACCCAAGTTATCTATTAAATATATAGATGAACCACTTCATATTTAAACTTATATTTTCAAATTCTCCTCTCAAAAACCAGAGGAGTTTTGAAAATAGGTTTCGGATTGAAGTGTTTCATCTTTAGATAAACCACTTTGTATGAAAATTTATAATTGTACTTTATTCATATATACAATCATATTTTCTCTATAACAAAACTTTTTTATCCATTATGTATATCTTTAAAACCTTGTCCTAAAACTTCATGAGCTTCACTTACAATTACAAATGCATCTTTATCAATAATTTTTATGTAAGATCTTAATTTTATCAATTGCGTTCTATCCATTACACAGTATATAACCTCTTTATCAGCATCAGTATATCCACCTTTTCCTGTGAATACTGTGCAACCTCTATTAATTTCGTCTATTATATACTTCTTTATAACTTCACTTTTATTTGTAAATACAGCAACCGACTTTACTGAATTAAATCCCTCAATAACTTTATCTATTATTATTCCATTTAACATTACACAGACTATTGCATACAATCCTTTATTAAGTCCAAAAGCTAAAGCACATAAAATAACTACAATTATATCAACCGCCTGCATGCATCTTCCCATGTCCCAATGGAAAAACTTATTTAATATTTTAGCTAATATATCTGTTCCTCCTGTTGATGCATTTTGAGAAAACACTACTCCAAGTCCTATACCAAGGAGGCCTGTCCCTATTATTACTGCAAGCATGGGATCTGTAGTCAATGCATGAGGCTTTAAAAATTTCTCAATTATCCACATTGAAACCGAAAGACCAAAGGCAGCATATAGAGTTTTACCTCCGAAGCCTCCACCTACTACAAAAAAAGCAATTATAAATAAAACTATATTCATAATTATCATTAATATTCCCATAGGCAAGGCTGGAATATAATAATTTATAACCATAGCAATACCCGTTATTCCTCCACCAGATATATTATTAGGAACATAAAAATATTGTACAGCTATAGAAACCAATATGAATCCAATTGTGATAACTAAAAATTCTTTTAACTTTTGTTTCAAGATGTATTCCTCCTCATAAACCTATATTATATAAACATCTTATTTGCATTAAATGTTCTATGAATTTAAAAGCAAAAAACAGTATAGACTCCTCTATACTGTTATATTACCCGATTTACATCAAATATTCTAGCTTTTTCTTTTACTTGCTTCCTTTTTAACGCTTTAGCTCAACAACGCGCTTAACTGCGTCAGCTATATCTTCAGCTGTAAGCCCATATGCTTTTAAAAGTTCATCTGGTTTACCACTTTCTCCGAAAGTATCTTTAACTCCTACTCTCATTACTGGTACAGGGAAACTTTCACTTAATACTTCACAAACTGCTGATCCCAATCCACCTATTATATTATGTTCCTCAGCTGTTATAATAGCTCCAGTAGATTTTGCCGCACTTATAATAATTTCTTTGTCAATAGGCTTTAAGGTATGAATATTTATTACTGCAACATCTATTCCAAGTGGCTTTAATATCTCTTTAGCTTCAAGTGCCTTTTCTACCATTATTCCAGTTGCAATTATAGTAGCGCTATTTCCTTCTGCCAGTTTTACGCCCTTACCTATCTCGAATTTATATTGTTCATTATCATTTACTGTAGAAACTGCCATTCTACCTAATCTTACATAACATGGACCTACATACTCAGCAATAGCTTTTATTGCAGCCTCAGTTTCAATATCATCGGCTGGGTTTATCACTGTCATATTAGGTATACTTCTCATTAAGGATAAATCTTCTATAGCTTGATGCGAAGCCCCATCTTCTCCTACAGTTAAACCTGCATGCGTAGCACAAATCTTAACATTTAAGTTTGGATAACATATAGAGTTTCTTATTTGTTCAAATGCTCTTCCAGCAGCAAACATAGCAAAAGTACTTACAAATGGTATTTTGTTACAAGTTGAAAGACCAGCTGCAACTCCCATCATATTTCCTTCAGCTATTCCCATATTTAAAAATCTTTCAGGAAAAACAGCTTTAAAGTCTGCTGTTTTAGTAGATTTTGATAGATCTGCATCTAAAACTACAACTTGTTCATTAACTTTTCCTAGTTCTGCTAAAGCCTTTCCGTAAGCTTCTCTTGTCGCAACTTTCTTAGCCATTAGTTTTCCCCTCCGATCTCATTTAAAGCTTGTTCACATTGTTCTTTATTTGGTGCTGTACCATGCCATCCAGCTTCATTTTCCATAAATGAAACGCCTTTTCCTTTTACCGTTTTACATACAATCACTGTAGGCTTTCCTTTAGTATTTCTAGCTGCATCTATAGCACTTATTATTGCCTCTATATCATGACCATCTATATTAATAACATTCCATCCAAAAGCTAAAAACTTTTCAGCTATCGGAGCTGGATTCATTACTTTTTCAATATCTCCATCTATTTGAAGTCCATTATAATCAATAAAAGCTGTTAGATTATCAAGCTTATAATGAGCAGCAGCCATAGAAGCTTCCCAAACTTGCCCCTCTTCAAGCTCTCCATCTCCTAATAAAGTATATACTCTGTATTCCTTATTATCTAATTTGCCTGCAAGAGCCATTCCAACAGCTGCTGATATACCTTGTCCTAAAGAACCAGTGGACATATCAACCCCTGGAACATCATTCATGTTTGGATGTCCTTGAAGCATTGATCCAAGCTTTCTTAAACCTTTTAATTCTTCTACAGGAAAAAATCCTTTTCTAGCAAGTGCACTGTATAATACTGGTGCTGCATGACCTTTTGATAGAACAAATCTATCTCTATCTTCTTTTCTAGGATTTTCAGGATCTACATTCATTTCTTTAAAATAAAGAGTTGTTAGTATGTCTGCAGCAGAAAGCGATCCACCAGGATGACCTGATGCTGATTCTGTCAGCATAGTTATAATATCTTTTCTTATAGTCTTAGTAATTTGTCTTAATTCTTCAACTTTATTACTCATATTAACCTCCTATGTCCTGTTTTTCTTAAATCTCTTCTTAAGTCTAATATAGGTGAACTAATATATTTTATTTTTACATTGCTAAATTTCTTCAATATTAATTGTCGAAAGTTTCAAAAATGCTCATTAGTTCTAATTGTTCTAAATATTCAACTGGATTATCTATATACTTTTCTTAAGATTAAGTAAGTCATACTAATTATACCATTAATATCTTTAATAATCAGCCAATAGTTATTCTACCACAACCAACCTCAATTGGGTATACTTATTTAATATTTTTACACATATTAGTGCTATTTTTCATCATATGTGCTATACAATTGTTTTTTACAATTCACTATATAATACATATATACCATGATTTTTTAACATTATTACTGAAATTAAGATATTACTACCAGACATACTATATGATTTAGCTAATAAAATTAAGCATCGGAGGAGTGACACCTTAATTTCAAAGCATATATCAGCGCCATCCATCTAAAAAACAAAAATCCCTAGTTTTTTCAAACTAGGGATAACATTTAATCTAGAGCTAAACTTATTAGCAAAGCTTTATTAACTTTTTTCATATCATCATCAGTCATATGACCAATCTTCTCTTTCAATCTCTTTTTGTCCAAAGTACGCACTTGTTCTAGTAATACAACGGAATCTCTATTAAGTCCATATTCTTCTGATGATATCTCAACATGTGTAGGTAGCTTAGCTTTATTTATTTGAGAAGTTATCGCTGCTACAATCACAGTTGGGCTATATTTATTTCCTATATCATTTTGTACTATTATTACTGGTCTTATGCCGCCTTGCTCTGATCCTACTACAGGACTTAGGTCTGCATAAAATATATCGCCTCTTTTTACACTTATAACTGTCATTACATATATCACACTCCGAATAGCCAAGTCTCATATTCAATAGTATTTTGAAGGTCTGATGCAACACCAAGTTCGGCAAGCTCTAGGTTAATACTTGCCATTTCTTCATAGCCTTTTTTCATTAATAAATAAAATGATGATTCTTTTTTATCCTCATTATATGATATTAAATTTGCATCATTTAATTGACTATATTTTTTATATTTTTTTTCTCGTGCACCGTTTTCTCTATTCTTTGAATATGACATGATTCTCCCATCTCCTCAGAGTTATAAAAAGAATGATATATGTATAAGTAAATTATAGCAAATTATGTCACAATGTCAAAGAATTTTCATCCTTAGCTATTCTTTTTTTACTTTTTTTTACAATTATTTTATGTATTTGATATTTTCTATTATATTTATATAAATACATAAAATAATTAAAGTTATTATCATTGAATTATAAATTAAAATTTCAATGTTTTAAAACCCACAATCATATCATATGTACATACTTTGGGAAATTACTTAAACAATATAAACTCGTAAAAACATATACTATCTAGTTATTAATTTCCTCAAGTATTTGAGTTCTTATGTTTTCTATCTTATTTCTCCTTTAAAACTTTATTTATTGTTAATCATATCTGTATGTTCGATACTATAGGTTAAATAATTTTTCATCCAATTTATTTGATTTCTTAAAATTACTATATTCTATCCGTCCTCTCTCTTGTCCATTCTTATCATATATTAATAACTCTTTAGGGACCTTTGATTCACTGTCTATTATCAGCATCTGTTTGTCCATATTTTGATTACTGTTCAATATTGAAAACTCAACAATCAGACATCTTATTCCATTTATGTCCTTATAGTAATATTTAATTTCTTGATCTAACACAAGGTACTTTCCAATTTCACCTATAAAAGCTAATTTATAAAATTCGTCAGAGTTCTTGTCCATTTCATATTGTCTATTAGTACTAGTATCCTTTACGTATATCTTGTTTTGTTTGTATAGATATATTCTTCCTTCTTTAAAATCAACTCTTGTTCCTTGTTCCCTGTCATAACATTGGGTAGTTTCATACTTTACTTCACCCCTAGAACTTATAGAAGTATAAGTTACATCTGCAGTATATGACTTTATCTCTTTTATTTCATCTAATATTTCTTCTGGAGTAATATTATAAAACTTTTGATAAGCAGCAAATATTGAAACTGCTGCTATTATTATAAATAGTAATATTAGTAATAGTCGATTTTTTTTCATAAACCCTCCTAAATTATGACTACATTAATACTATTATTAATCTAACAGCAGTTTTATTCTATTTAAATTGCATTTCTTTTATTGCTGAGGGGATATTTTCAATAATATGGCTAGCATTTACACAATACATCGATTTCGATAAACATTCGCCAATATATCCATGCACGTAAGCCCCAGCTGCTGTAGCTTCAAGTATATTGATTCCTTGAGCTATAAAGCTGGTTATTATTCCAGTTAGACAGTCCCCCATCCCACCTGATGCCATAGCACTATTTCCTGTTGGATTTATGTAAGTTTTATTCCCATCCGTTATTATTGTATTATAACCTTTTAAAAGAACAACAATCTTGTACTTTTGTGCAATCTCTTTGGCAACTTCTAACCTATTTTCCTTTATATAATCCCTTGAGTATCCAGTTAAATTTGACATTTCACCTATATGAGGTGTAATTACAATTGAACATTTCTTATTTTTAAGAATGTCTGATTCATCCCTCAACACATTTATGCCATCAGCATCTATAACAACGGGGCATTCAGCATTATATATAACCTTTTTTAATAGCTTTAATGTATTAGAACTATCTCCCATACCTGGACCTATAGCTATGCAATCACTTTTTCTGATATGTTTATCTAACTGTTCTTCATCTTCATAACTAGAAGTCATTGCTTCTATAAATTTACATGATAATATTTGTTGTAGCTCTTTTGAAGTACTTAGAGTAACTAACCCAGCTCCACTTCTTACAGCACTGTTAGTAGTAATATATGCAGCACCAGAAAAGCCACTAGAGCCTGCTAACACTAATACTCTTCCATAATCGCCTTTATACCCATACTTATCCCTTTGTGGTATGTGTTTTTTTACTAGCTCCTCAGTAATCATGAAAATATTCTCACTATGTTCATCAATTACTGATCCAGGTATTCCAATGCTTTCAACCACTACTTTTCCAGTATAGGTACTGGTTCCCCAGGTTAAGAAACCTTTCTTTAAGAATTCAAAAGTTATAGTTTTATTTGCATTAATACAACTACCCATTACCTTACCATTATCACAATTCATACCAGATGGAACATCAATAGAAACTATGTATTCACTATTTTCATTTATAACCGAGATTATATCTATATAAAATTCTGATAGGTTTCTAGATAACCCAGTTCCAAATAAGGCATCTATGGTTGCATCACTATTTACTAGACATTCTCTAAACTGAGAACAATCTTCTATATTATTTAAAGGATAGACCTTAATTCCCAAATGTTTTAATATATGATAATTTATTAAGCAGTCCTCTGATAACTTATCATTTAAATTAACTAAGAACACATCAATATCTTTTCCTAAAACCTTAAGATGCCTTGCTACAGCCAAACCATCTCCGCCATTGTTTCCACTTCCACAAACTATTACGAACTTTTTATTCTTATGTAATTCTAAATTATTTATAATCTTTAATGCTGCATTTTCCATAAGAATAATACTAGGTATACCTATTTTATCTACGCAATACTTATCTATACTCTTTTGGGCAGCTGCTGAACCTACTCTCATTTAATTATCCCTCCAATACAGCAAATGCAATCGCATCACTTTTGCTATGAGATATACTTATATGAATTGATTTTACCCCCCTAAGCTCTGCAATGATTTTAGCTCTCCCATATAAATTAACTTCTGGTTTTCCTATCCCATTTCTTACTATTTCTATATCTTTTAATTGAAATCCCCTTATTCCTGTACCTAGCGCTTTGCTAATAGCCTCCTTCGCAGCAAAATTCCCCGCAATAGACTCCATCCTCATACCCTTTTCTCTGAATAAAAGCATCTCACCTTCACTATAGACCTTACTTATAAAAGATTTAGTTCTCTCAACAGCTCTTTTTATTCTATCTATCTCAATTATATCGACTCCTGTACCAATAATCATATGCTCACCCCTAAATATATTCAGAACAAGTTTTATAATCATATTTGCTCTATTAATATTTTATATCTTTAAAAAGATATTTCAAAGTTATAGCAGAGATAAATTAGAATTTATCTGAAAATGAACCATTCACTCCTTAAAGCAATATTTTTTTATCGCATCCTTATAGAAGATTTTTGAACATGTATAAATTAAGTTTTTAATCACGTCTTCTATTTAAAATATGACAAAATATTAAGGAAAGTATATATACTTTCCTTAAGAAAAAGAATGTATTAATTTGCTATAGATAAACAGCATGTACTGAAATCTCCTAATAACTCATCTACTCTTTCTCCTAGAACATCAATTAAATGAATTGGTGAGACTTGATTTTCATAAACCAAACTTAACAACTGATGAACATTATCATATATTGGCGAAATTTTTTCTATGCAGTCTCTTTCTATATTGATCATATTATTGTTATGATCATAATCAGTTCTTTCTATTTCAATGCCGTATACTGCGCTACCTTTAAAATCCGTCTTAGTTAACCTGTAAGAATAGTTATATTCTTTGTCGTCATAATTAACTTTTCTCCATAAATTTTCAACAACCATCATAAAATTACCCCCTTAAGCCTTATAAACAAATGTTATAGAACTCATAACAATATCCTAACACTAATTATTTTATTTTTATGTCAAATGATGGTTTGTCAAAAATTTTTTTCTCTTTAAATTATGACAGAATATATAAAGAATATGCTCTCCATTTCCTATAAATGTATTTTATGATATTTACGTTCCAGCATTATTCACATAAAATATACAAAACTTGACGAAACTCTGTCTTTCTTGTAGATATTTTTTAATTATTTTATTAATTGTTTTAATGGTATATTAATTCCTAGGTATCTGCACATATCTTCTACTATTAAAAGTGCTGCTATTTTTAAAGGCAAATTATCTATTGATTCATCATCAAGGCTCAATGTCTTTTTATAAAATTCTCCTAAGTCTTTTTTATATTTCATTTCCATATATATTTCATCTAATATATTTACAATAACTTCATAGCATACTTGAGCAAAATCCTTTTGTACACTATCACTATTATTTATTACAGATTTAATAATATAATTTAAGTTTTTATTTCCATACTTGCTTTCTATTTCAGCTAAAAACCTATCACCTATGTATGTTCCTAATAGATCTTCATCAAAAATCGCAATCTCTCCATCTGTATTAAAAAACATTACAAAATCTGCAGCTAAATTCCCTTCTTTCCTTAATTCACTTATTAATCTGTTCATTTGACTGCTAAAACCACTAGTATATTTTGCATCCAACAAAAAATAGGATAACTCTCTAGAAGAGGCTACCCTTACAAAATCAGAAAAATTATTATATGTTTTTTTCATAAAATCATTATTTTTCATTGTTTAACCTCCCTTACAATTCAAATAGTATTTTTATCCAAAGGAGATTATTTTATTCAACATTTTATATCTTCTTTATTTCTTTAATTTTCTTTTTTAAAGTTTTATATTTTTCTCTACTTTCATCTAGCATTTCATCACTTACTTCATGAGATGAAAATTTAGCTTCATTATAACAATCTACTATATATTTAAATTCTTCTTCACCATCTATATATGGCTTCGATATGTTTAACAATTGATTTGCTGTCATGCTTTTTTTGAATATATTCTTTTTGTAAGTTTCCTTTTGTATATCATAGAAAATCTCTAGAATCTTCCCTTTCCGACCTATCCAATTGTTTTTAATTGAGCTATCTTTCTTCTTAAAGGAATCCTCTAGACTTTCTCTCTCAATTCCGAACAATTGCTCCTTTGATTTATGCTTAAACTTTCTTTTATTTAATACAAGCTTAAACATATATAAAATGATTATAACTATGCCTATAAGTAAGAGAATCTTAATAACATTCAATATGAATGTATTATCACTTTGTATTAGCTTCTGATCTTCATTAGGTATGTTAGTCATTTTAATACTTGCATCACTGATATTTTTATTCTCAAATAATAGTTGTATTGCTTTCATTGGATACACTAGCAATAACGAAAAAACATATAAAATCTTGACAATTATCCACTGAATCTTTTGATACAACATTCCTAAAATACCTATAGCTAAACTATAGATATATGGGTTAAACAAAAATAATGACAATACTAGTATAAATATATATGTCTTAACTCTTCTTGAACTTGAAAGCTTATATTGAAATGCTCTTGATGCTCTTAAAAGAAGTATTCCATTTAAGAAAAACAGTATATAGAAGGGATATAAAAATGTAGTAACTTGTTTAGACTCAAACAAAGTAAAAAACATCCCTATTAACAATCCAATAATTAGGCTCTTCATTCTATTTCTATAAAAATCTCTTGTTATTGATATCCCCTCAGCTGACAATAGCAATAATTCTTGAATAATCACTATAATCTGTAAACTAAGATTATCACTTTTCCCAAAAATAGCGTATAGAGTTATAAAATACAGCAGATTATGTATTACTATTATTAGCTTAGATTTATTACTCTTACTAATCATATAATAAAACAAAAACATAAATACCACCGTAATTAGATACATATAAAAACTAGGAGTTACTCCTCCTATTACATTTAAAAGGATTGATGAAATAATAAAAGCGAAAGTCGATACTAAAATTCCATAAAGTATCTTTATAAAATTATATAAATTCATCATTATCCCTCCCTACTTAGGTGAAGTCTTTCAATGCCTGGAATATTAACATCGCCTTTTTCAGATATATCTATCAGCTTAATTAGTATCCCTTTGCTTCTTAAGGTGTTTATTATAGCTGCTATTTCATTATCCATATAAGAAGTAATTAGTATATAAACTGTATTTATATCGAACTTATCCTTCATACTATAAAGATACTCATGAAATGCTAATTTAGTGCTTATGTCTATCCTTGAACAATATTCTAAAAACCGCTTAACAGATGTGGATGAGGCTGACATCTCATTACCATGTTTCCCTGAATAGCTCACTATTTGCCCATTAGTCCATACTCCAGTAGCAATTCCACTATTTATTACTTCTACCCCTATTGTTGCCATTATATCTATTCCTTCTTCTAACTTATGCCCATTATATACATTCCAGAAAGGAGTAGTAGTTTGTGTATTAAATAAAAAAGTAATTTGCCTGTCTGAGGTAAAGTCATACTCTTTTACCATAAGCCTTCCCACCCTCATGGAAGAGTTCCAATGGATGTCTTTCATTCTATGATCAGTGGTGTATTCCCTTATTCCTTTTATATATAATGGGTCCTGAAATATCCACCTCTTAACAATTATATCTCCGATAAGACTATTATTATTAAATGTTATTTCAGATAGTTTCTTTAGCTTAGGATAAACTAATATCTCAACAAAATCTTCAAGTTCCATAACATCTTCAGAAAATCCAAAGATATCGCCTATTGATACCTTTATAGTTTTTAAATAATATACTCCTCGCTTTTTTGACGAAAACTTGTAATTAAATTTAAGCCTTTCCATAGCTCCAATATTAAAAACATTTGAATAATACTTTGCATCGCCTATCTTTTCACTATCTGCTTTCCCTACCCTTTCTAATTCAAATGGAACTTTCTCTTCCACATGAACAAATGGGATAAAAACTTTTGAAAAATTTTCAAAATACATCTTCGCTGATACTTCTTCCCCTTGATGCACTGATCTTTTATCAATTTTCCTAAATACTGATAAATTCTTAAAAGCATTTCTTCTAATCTTTTCAGCTATAATTGAAAATACTGCTATAGAAAAAACTAATATTAATATACTACCCACATCAACACCTCACTGATTTACAGCTTTTCTAATGGAGTCTCTATTTTATTTAATATATCCTCTAACACTTTTTCCTGTGAATCACTTCTAGAAGAACCAATTGATGATCTTGTAGTCAACCGATGAGCTATTATACTTACTGCTATACTCTTAATATCTTCAGGTATTACATAATCTCTTCCATTAATAGCGGCTAACGCTTGAGCTCCTCTCATTAAATTCAGTGATGCTCTTGGAGATGCCCCTAATTCAATGTCATAACTTTTCCTTGTTTCAGAAATAATATCTAATATATATGTTTTTATTTCCTCACTTACAGTTATATTTGAATACTGCTGTTGAACATATCTTATTTCATCCATAGATATTACTGATTCTAATTTTTCTAAAGGATCATCATTCATATATTTATTTAATATAGCTCTTTCTTCCTCATATTCTGGATACCCCATTGAAAGTCTCATAAAAAATCTATCCATTTGAGCTTCAGGTAATGGAAATGTACCGAATTGTTCAATAGGATTTTGGGTTGCTATTACAAAGAAAGGATTGTCAAGCTTTAAAGTATTTCCCTCTATAGTTACTTGTCTTTCCTCCATACACTCAAGTAAAGCTGACTGCGTTCTAGGTGTGGCTCTATTTATTTCATCCGCTAAAACTATATTACTCATCAAAGGACCCTTTTTAAGTTCAAATTCTGCTGATTTTTGATTATAATAATATATTCCAGTAAGATCTGATGGTAATAAGTCAGGGGTAAATTGAACTCTTTTAAATGTACAATTTAACGTTTTGGCCAAAGCTTTAGAAAGCTTAGTTTTTCCTAGTCCAGGTATATCCTCAAGAAGAACATGTCCCGAGCAAATGAAGGCTACAATTATTTTATCTATTTTCTCTTCTTTTCCAACAATTACTTTCCCAATATTATCTTGAATCTTTTCTCTAAATGCTACAAATTTATTATTCTCCATTAGTTTCAGATAACTTATTGTTATCTTTCGCCCCCTTCTATATAGCTTGATATCTGTGTTCTTTATATAATTATACATATATTTTTTTAAAATTTGCAACTTTTAGAATCGTTTACTTTTGAGTAAAATACAAAATTTTCAAAATATTAAGTTTTTAAATAAAATATAATTCTCAGAATTTGTTTTATAATAACGTCATAAATAATAAAAAAAACGAAAAAAGCTGGTTTATACAGCTTTTTTCGTTTAATATCTCACCTAAATTCCCACAAATACCATAATTGAAGAAACGGTTATATATTTGTATACGTTATCATCAACTACCTTAATTATATCATATTTCATAAATATTGCAACATTATTTAGTTATTTTTGTATAAATGTAGTATTATTTATTATCCTATCCAACTATTAACTTATGTTAAGCCTGAATATGTGTAAATATAAATACGTATACTAACTTAAAATCCAGCATAAACTTCAAAATAAACTTATAAATTATTATAAGTTTATTTAAATATTCACAATAATACAACCATTAAATTAACATGTTAAGTTAACTTATTACGGTATAACCTCGTATTTAATTGATAGTTGAGCTATATATAATTGAAAATATATTGCAGAAATTGTTAAATTTTTATCTTTACAAAAAATATGATTAGTGTATAATATATTTATAACAAATAATAATTATTAATTAATAAGATATGTATATTAATATGGATAGTTGAGGAGAGTGATCTTAATGCGTTCTTTAGAAGTTAAAAATGATATTCATTGGGTAGGAGCTTTAGATCCCGATTTAAGAATTTTTGATATTATAATGTATACTCCAAACGGAACAACTTATAACTCATATGTAGTTAAAGGTAGTGAAAAAGTAGCTATATTTGAAACAGTTAAAGTTCAATTTTTCGATCAATATATAGCTAGACTTAAAAGTTTAAATGTTGATATAAATAATATAGATTATATTGTTGTTGATCATACAGAACCTGATCATGCTGGATCAGTAGCTAAGCTATTAGAACTTTCTCCTAATGCAAAAATAGTTGGATCTGCTCCAGCTATAAAATTTATGCGTAAAATCGCCAATACTGACTTTGAAGCAATAGTGGTTAATGATAAAGATACTCTAAGTTTAGGTAATAAAACATTAACATTTATATCTGCTCCATTCTTACATTGGCCTGACTCTATATACACTTATGTAGAAGAGGATAAAGTACTAATAACATGCGACTCTTTTGGAAGTCATTTCTGCTTTGAAGAAGTATTTGATGACTTAATCCCTGCAGAAGATCATGATAGATATATGGAATCTTTAAGATATTATTATGATTGCATTATGGGACCATTTAAGCCATATGTTTTAAAAGCAATTGAAAAAATAAAAGACCTTCAAATAGACACAATTTGCACAGGTCATGGTCCAATTCTAAGAACAACTGCATGGGACGTAGTTAATTTATATAAAGAATGGAGCACACCTGCTTCTCCAAGAGAAGACGGCAAGAAAAAAATCACTATATCATATGTTTCAGCATATGGTTATACTGAACAATTAGCTCACAAGATAGCAGAAGGTATTAATTCTACCGGAGCTTATGAAATTAAAATATATAACGTAATTCATCATGATATTAAAGATATTGTTGCTGATATCAGTGATTCTGATGGTATCTTATTTGGTTCGCCTACAATAGTTAGTGAATTATTAGAACCTATCAGAGATGTGCTATCAAAATTAAACCCAGTTATACACGGTGGTAAAGTAGCAGCGGCTTTCGGATCCTATGGATGGAGTGGAGAAGCTGTTCCAAGAATAGAAACAAGATTAGAAGAACTTAAGATGAAAACTTATGGACCAGGATTAAAAATAAACTTCAAACCTTCAGAAGAAGACTTACAAAAGGCTTTTGAATTTGGAGTTGGTTTTGGAGAAACGGTCCTAGAAAAAAAAAAATCTGAATACATCCCCAACGATAAACCAACACTAGAAAAAATTGAAGACCCATCAGGTGAATTAAAGCTTTGGAAATGCGTTATATGCGGTGAAATATTCGAAAGTGAACTACCTCTTGAAATTTGTCCGGTGTGTGGTGCTGGAAGTGACCAGTTTGTAGAAGTTGAAAGAGAAACTGCTACATCTGTTGAAGAAAATAATGATAAATATGTTATTATAGGTAATGGTGCAGCTGGCTTCTACGCAGCTAAGTCAATAAGAGAAAACAATAAAAAAGGTGAGATTACAATTGTATCTAAAGAGGATGTAAGATCTTATTTTAGACCTCAATTATCAGATTTAATTACTAAGGATATTCCTGAAGACAAGTTCTATATAGCTCCTGAAAAGTGGTATGAAGAAAATTCTATAAAGCAACTACTTGGAGTTACAGTTACAGATATAATATCAAATGATAAAGTTATCAAGTTGGATAATGGCGAAGCTTTAAGTTATGACAAGCTAATACTTGCTAATGGAAGTTACAACTTTATTCCACCTACAGCACTTATATCGCCAAATGGAGAAAAACTATCTGAGTTAAATTCATTTAACTATTCTAAAATTAATGGAGTGTATACAATTAAGGATGTTAATGACACTTATGAAGTTAAGAATGCTTTAAAAGACTCTAAAAAGGTAATAGTTATCGGCGGTGGTTTATTAGGCTTAGAAGCAGCTTATGAAATAGCTAGAAAAGATACTAAGGTTACTGTAGTAGAATTTTTACCAAGATTGCTTCCTAGACAGTTGGATGAAGATGGTTCTAAGTTATTTAAAAATATAATTGATAAATCTGAAGTGGATGTTATTTTAGGTGAGTGTTGCAAAGAAATTATAGTTGAAAATAATACTGTGACTGGAATTAAGCTAGCAAGCGGAAAAATCATGAATTGTGACTTGCTCTTATTCTCAGTAGGTATAAGACCACATAGTGAATTAGCGAAGCTCGCAGGAGTAGATATCAACAGAGGTATCTTAGTTAATGATAATATGGAAACAAATATACCTTCGATTTATGCTTGTGGTGACGTTGCAGAACTTAATGGTATAGTATATGGCACTTGGCCCGCTGCCATCGAAATGGGCAAAGTAGCTGGAACTAATGCAGTTTCTAACTGTAAATCATTCAATAAATTTGTTTCATCAGTTATGTTTAATGCTTTAGGAGCTCATATCTTCTCTGCTGGTTCAATAGATTTTGCAGATGAATCACTTGAAGAAGTTGCTAACAATGTTCCTGAAGATCAATATAGTAAATTATTTTTTAAAGATGATAAACTTGTCGCTGGTATACTTATCGGTGGACTAGGAAAAGCAACTAAAATCCTAAGTGGAATAAGCAAAGGATTATCAAAAGCTGAAGCTTTATCCTCAGGTTTAATTTCTTAAATATAGTTGAACCACTTCATAATTGCTTTATTTGTGAAAATAGAAAGGTAAAGATTTTTTTAATCTTTACCTTTCTAACTTTTAATTGTTATCTTCATTTACTAGTTCATCATCGCTGTCTATATTTTTACGATGCCCAACAAATCTAAAGTCTTCAGCCACTACTTCTGCTATGTATTTTTTATTTCCATCTTTATCTTCATAGCTTCCTGTTCTTAGTCTTCCACTTAGACTTATTATACTTCCTTTTTTCATATATTTACAAACAACTTCAGCTTTCCTTCCCCAAAGGGTAACAGGAATTAAATCAGATTTTCTTTCCCCGTCTGAAGATTTAAAGTTTCTTTCTACAGCAATGATAAATTTAGTATATATTTTCTCGCTGTCTTCAACTATTCTTAGTTCAGGGTCTCTTATTAATCTTCCTAATAAAACAATTTTATTCATATTTTAACCTCCTGAAAATTCATATTGTAAATTCTAACCATTCAGGAGATTTTTATACACATTTAATTAATCACTTAAAATAATTCTTTTTTACCTTTATTGCTCTGCAAGAACTGCATTTATTTCTCCACCTAATAATAATATTAATGAAGTTATAAACAACCAGGTCATAAGTATAAACATCGCTCCAAGACTACCGTAAAATCTTGAATAATTATTAAAATTATTAACATAGTAGGAGAATAAATATGATACTAATAGCCACCCAACAGTACTCACCACTGCTCCCGGAAGAACTTCAGACCATCCTAGTTTTCTATTAGGAGTAAAATGATATAATGATGCAAATACTAATATCATCATAGATATTAAGAACATGAATCTGACCATATCCCACATAAATTTTATGGTTTCATCGAATGGAAATCTAGCCATCAAAAATTGACCAATCAAATCTCCAAATACCATAAGAAATAATGTTATAACTATCATTAGTGCAAACACTATTGTGCATAAAATAGCTATAGAGGTAACCTTAAAATAGGATCTACTCTCCTTTACCTCATATGCCTTATTTAAACCCTTTATAACTCCACTAAACCCAGAAGAAGATGTCCATAATGCAAGCAACAAACTTATCCATAACAAGTTTTTCTGCTGAACTTCAACTACTTCTATTACAGTAGATTTTATTAGATTAAACGCACTTACTGGTAAAACTAAACTCAAGCTTGATAAAATTTGCTCGCTTTTTAAGCTGCTCATCCCTACAATTGTCATTATAAACATCAAGAATGGAAAAAATGAAAGTATTAAGTTATATGCTAGCTGAGAAGCTAATGCAAAGATATCATCATTCATTACTTTTTTAATAAGTGTTTTTAAAATATCAGTCAAACAACCTTTTTTCACTAAACAATCTTTATTCATTAGACCACCTTTATTAATGCTCGTAATAATAATATATTGTGCTAATGTCTATTATTATTACCTATAAATTTTAAATTATATATGGCAATTTATATAACATACTATGAATCATCTTATAGTATTAAACATTACAAAGCCGAAAATTTAAGCAGCACCTTTATATAATAAAAAAGATACTGCCTTCTTTTAGATACTCTGTGCTTTCTTAAAAAATTTACTTATAAAAGCTTTTAGAACTTTATCTTTTGTTATATATAGAAGCACTAAATAATAAAGTACATTAACTGTTACTGCAATAAAAAATACAGGAACAACTCTATTTGTTATCATCCTTATACCTAAAGTTATAGGAATAAACATCAAAGAGTATATGAGATATTTAAGCTTCTCTAATTTAAATAAATTCAACTTTACCTTAAGAACAAATATTGAATACGTTAGTTCCATACTAATTAATAAGAAATTAGCTAATGCCGTTGTATAAATAGCGGTAACTGCTGAAAATATGCCAAGTTTAATTAGAGTTATATTAAATATTAAATTCATTATACCTGCTGCTAATATGAATAACACAAGTCTTCTTTCTCTTCTTTTTACATAAAGTATTTGATTAGTAAATACAGACTCAAATGCTGAAGTTATCATGAACAAAGCAAACCCTTGTAATACAGGAATAGTATCAACATACTTTGCTCCACCATAAATAAGCACAATTTCCCTTGCTACAACAAATATGCCCACTGCAGCTGGAAAGATAAACGCAAATAGATTTTCACAAACCTTATTTAAGAGATTATGATAGCCTTCTTGATCATCTTTTGCAATAATATTTGCCAATCTCGGTATTGTTACATACACAACTGATAATATTAAAGTATTCACCATAGATGTTATATATGAAGATAAGGTATAGTATGCTACAGATTTATCATTAACATAATTTCCAAGCATAACTCTATCTAGCTGTATATAGAGCATATTAGCATTTCCCATTATTAAAGACATTAATAGATATTTTATATGTATATTTAGCTTTATTCCTTTAAAGTCAAATCCTATTTTTCTCTTTATATAAATAAAACTTACAAAATAATTTAAAAGAGTATATGCATTTATTATTAACGTATATATAATATAATCTTTTTCCGTTCTAACAAAAGCAAAAAGGCAAATAAGATATAAGATCCTGACTATTATTGTTTTTATAGCTATGAAATCATAATTCTCTAAAGCTTCATTTGCCCATTCAATATAAAATACATTTGCAAATATATTTATAGAATACAACATTAATACAGGATACTTTATAGTTCCTCCATACTCCATATTAGTAAATATAATAAATATGCTTAAAACTATTATATTTGCTATAACTCCTATAACGAATAAACTAGTAAATACCGTCTTAAGCTTATTTTTATCATTTCTTATTCTGCTCATTTCTCTTAGGCCATATTGATAAATTCCAAAGGTCGCAAAAATATAGAAATAATTATATATAGCATCTGCGTGATTGATCATTCCCATATGATCATCACCTATTACTCTATAAGCATAAGGTCCGATTATTAATGGCACAATTATATTAAAAGTACTTAATAACACTTTAAAAATTACATTTCTTGTTATAGATTTATTCTTTTCCATTAGCTTAACCTTCCGTAATTAAAAGTAAAAATTTATTCTATACAACAAGTAATTATATTTTATTGTTATACTATTGTCCATTAATAAAGTGTTACATTTATGAATAAATTAATACTTATAGCACTATGTTGAAATCTCTGTACCAACATCATGCCCTTGTAATTTAAAATTTTTCTATTTTATTTATGCAATAGTAAGTAGTATAATTTACTTGTTATGTAACTATTTATTTGTACATGTTCAAAAATCATCAAAGCATGCTATTTTCAGAACTATTACGGGTTCTAGTGATACAAGTAAAAATATAACTTTATTAGATTTAGAGAGGATGAATTGTATGATAAATACTATAGAAAATCAATTTTTAAAAATAAGCAGCACAACTCATGGTGGCGAACTTCACAGCATATTATCAAAAATAGATGGTACAGAATTTCTTTGGAATGGTGATGAGACTTTTTGGAAATATCACGCTCCAATTCTGTTCCCTATTGTAGGAAAAGTAAATAACAATGAGTACTCAGTAGACGGAATTAAATATACACTGCCTCAACATGGGCTTGCTAGAGTAAAGGACTTTGAACTAATAGAAAAAAACGGAAATTCATTTACATATGAATTAAAATATTCTGAAGAAACTTTAAATGTATTTCCTTTCAAATTTTCACTTAAAATCATATATTCTTTATTTGAGAACACTTTAAATATTAATTATGTGGTAACAAATGTTGATTCTAAAGATATGTTCTTCTCAATAGGTGCGCATCCTGCTTTTATGTGTCCTTTATTAGACAATGAAACAATGGATGACTATTATTTTGAATTTAGTGAAAATGAAACATCTTCTTTAATGCCACTAAATACTAATGGATTTTTTAAGAGAGAACAAGTCCCATTTTTAGAAAACGAGAAAATCATTCCTTTATCCAAAGAATTATTTAAGAATGACGCATTGGTTCTAAAAAACTTAAATTCTGAAATAATTTCCTTAAAGTCTAAAAATCATTCTAAATCACTAGATTTTAATTTTTCAGAATTTCCTTATCTAGGACTTTGGTCAAAGCCAACAGGTGCACCTTTTGTTTGTATTGAACCATGGCTTGGACACTCTGACTTTGAAGACTTTACAGGAGATTTTTCACAAAAAGAAGGAATTTTAATGCTTGAAGAAAATGAAACCTTCTCTTGCAAGTATTCAATAAAATTTAATGTTTAATATATAATAATAAATGGGTACACCACTATAAAAAGGTGTACCCATTTATCATTTAACTTCCGTATTCCAAAATTTTTGTAGCTGAGCTTTTAATGAATTTTTATCATTTATAACATAATATTTACTTACCCATTCCCTTGGCATCAAAGTCATATATTTATTTGTAGCAAACCTATCATCAATAAGTAAGACTGCGCCTATATCGTCTTCTGTTCTAATAACTCTTCCCGCAGCTTGAAGAACCTTATTCATACCAGGATAAGTATAAGAATAATCATAACCTGTGTCATTATCATCGAAAAAGTTTCTTATTAATTCTCTTTCAGTGCACAATTGAGGAAGTCCAACACCAATAATTACTGCACCAATAAGCCTGTCATTTGTTAAATCTATTCCTTCGGAAAATATCCCGCCTATTACACAAAAAGCTATCATAGTGTTTTGAGGATTGTTGCTAAATCTATTAAGAAACTCTTCTCTTTCATCTTCATTCATTTCCCCACTCTGTAGTAGAGTATATAAATTTGGATATGCTTTTGTAAATTCTTCATAAACATTAATCATAAATGAGTATGATGGTAAAAACACCATATAATTACCTACTTTTGAACTTGTAAAATTATATATATAATCAACTATAGCTTTTATATTCTTTTCTCTATGCTTATATCTTGTAGACAGTTTAACTATATTTAGACTCATGTTTTCTCTATCAAAGGGTGAGGCTAGTCTAAGCTTATAACTGTGTTCATTACCTCCTAGTATATCAATAAAGTAATTTAATGGTGTCAATGTGGCCGAAAAAATTATTCTGCTACTTGCCCTCTCCATTGAATTTATCATTTTATTTCTAGGATAAATGCAAAATAACTTTAATATAACTCTTTTATTTGAGCAATCTACATAGCTTATATAACCATCATCATAACTTTCTCCTATATTTATAAAAGAATTTAATTGAAAGTACAATTCCAATATGTTCTCGTAACCTTCAGTACCTCTACTCTTAATTAGATACTCATCACATTCTTTTAGAAAATTTCTTATTAATTGATATATTTCTTTAGGATTTTCATCTAGCACCAAATGATCTTCCTGTATTTCTTCCGTTCTTCTTCTCAGTTCAATCATAAAAGTATTTAATGCGTTAAGACTTTTATGCATTCCAGGCAATTTACCCTTGGCTATTTTCTTGCACTCCATTACTTTACTTTTGTCTATCTCAGCTGAAAACATTTCTCTTGCACGTTCTACTAGATTATGTGCCTCATCAATTAAAAAAATATATTTTTCACTTATATCTTCAAAAAATCTTCTTAAATACACCTTAGGATCAAAAGCATAATTATAATCACAAATTATAGCATCACACCAAAATGTTAAATCTAAAGAGAATTCAAAAGGGCATAACTGGTGTTTCATTGCATATTGTTCGATTGCATTCCTTGTTAGGGAATCTTCCTTTGCTATTATATCTAACGTAGCCTCATTTACTTTATCATAGTAGTTCTCCGCATACTTGCAGTCTTCTGGATTACATGCTGCTCCTTTGTTAAAACATATTTTATCTTTTGCAGTAATTGTGATTGATTTGCAACTTAAACCCTTTTCTCTTAATCTTTGAAATCCCTCTTCTGCAACTGTACGAGTTATCGTTTTAGCAGTAAGATAAAAAATTCTATCTCCATGCCCTTCCGCTAATGCTTTTACTGCTGGAAATATAGTTGATATTGTTTTCCCTATACCTGTAGGAGCCTGAACAAACAGGGTATCTTCCTGTTTTATTGTGTTATATGCAGCAACCGCAAGTTCTCTTTGACCTTTTCTATAGGTACTGAAAGGAAAAGTAACTTCATAAATGGAATTGTTTCTTTTCTCCTTCCATTCAATCTCCCTCTCTGCCCATAGACAATATCTTTCTACTACACTCATAACAAAACTTTGAAGCTCATATTCACTAAAACTTTTTCTTATGGATTTAACTTCATTTGTACTCAATTGATAATAGCTAAGTTGAATATCAATTTTATCAAGCTTTTTGTCAATCAAATAGAAATACGCATAAAATTTAGCCTGTGCCCAATGAAGTGGATTATAATCTTCGTCTATAATAGTTAAATTGCTATTAGTGCTTTTTATTTCTTCAATAATGCTAGTATCGCCATCCTTAATTATCCCATCAGCTCTTCCTTCAATAATGATATCGAATTTATCAAATTGAAACTTATGTTTCATATAGACTTCTTTTTGATAATCTGAAAGTTCCTTTTCATTTTGCTTTTGAAGTTTCTGATGAGCTTTAATACCTTCTTGAGCCCTGGACTTACTCATAAATCTATTATCTATACTTCCTGTTCTAAGTATAAATTCTACTATATTCCTAACTGATATTTTAATATCCTTTTTTTCCATATATTCATCCTTTTTCTCAACGATGCAACTTTAGTGGTATAATAAAAACACGATAAGTTAATTATAGAATAACAAATGTGTATGTCAAAGGGAGATTTTTCAACATGAATTTAAGTCTTTTAAAAAGATATGTCCCTGTTCTATTTGTAGTTATATGCGGTCTTTTTGTTGGGGTATATCTATCTTTCATATATGATAATCAAAATGCAAGTGCTACAATAATTAAAGTTAGGTCTTTTTCACTAAAACAACACTCTCCATTTAACTCCAAAGTCTCATATAATGGATTAGTGCACGTGGTTGATTATGATACTTCTATTGTAATTGATCTTAGATATGCTACTGATAATAACTTCACTAAAAAAAAGGTTTATCCAAAAGATATATGCCTTCTACAAAAAGGTACTCTTGATAAGCTCATTGCGGCAAATAATGAGTTTAAGACTCTTGGATATAGAATAAAAATATGGGACGCATACCGCCCACCAGAAGTACAACAGTATTTTTGGAGCATAGTTCATGATACCCGCTTTATTGCAAGTCCTTATGCAAATTGGTCTAGACACAATAGGGGAGCTGCGGTTGATATCACATTGGTTGATGAAAATGGAAAAGAAATAGAAATGCCTACTGGTTTTGATGAGTTTAGCACCAATGCGTATAGAAACAGTACTTCGATGAGCGTGACTGCTAGAAATAATATGAATTTACTTACTTCCATCATGGAGAAACACGGTTTTAATCCAATACAAACTGAATGGTGGCACTACGATGATAAAGATGCAGATAATTATCCAGTTGTAAATTTATCTTTAAGTGATATACAATAATAAAAAATTCGCTAAAGCAATCTTCTTTAGCGAATTTTTTTGCGCATCTGCCTTTTCTGAACGTAGTGAAGAAATTCTGGCAGGCGACATAATTTTTATTTTTTACTGTTTACCCTAAATGGCTGTTCTAAGCTCTTGAAATTACTAGGTTTAGCTAGCAAAATTTTTATACTTTCTTTAACAGTAAAAAATTTATTCAGCATGATATTCATTTACTAATTTTTGAACTAACTTTTTAATTACACTTGCCTGCGCTATAAGGGACATCACCATAAAGAATATTCTTATTCTTTCTTCATCAGATGAAGCGAGTTTCAAGTTTTTCACGAAATCTTCTATCTTCTCTTCATTTAACAACGGTGCTTTCAAAAAGTCATTGAAAGTATCTGTTTGAACCTCAGAAAATACTTTATAAGCATCTTCCCATGATATTATGTCATCAGTTCTATCATTTATCTCATTAAACGCTAGTCTAAATACTTTCTTTATTTCCTCTGTTGTTAGTAATGGCCTCATATAGCTTAGAAGCATCAATTGAGCAAGGTGTAATTTTGTATAGCCTCTCTTTTTTCCATCCTCTGGTTTCGTTATTACTTCACTTTTTATATAGTTTTGAACAATATTGTTTGTGTATTTATCATCTATAAACTTATCATTTAAATAATCAATAACTTGCGATAAAAATAAATCATATTTCGGTAACTCATCATAAGAAACCATACTGTTCTTTGACATTTCTTCTGCTAATTCTATTACATAGCTTAAATCGAAACTCTTGTCGTCCATAATAACACCTCTAAATATAATCAATTTACTTTATCTTTTAATAATATTATATAGTACATATAAACCTATTACAAGTTAATTCCACCTATTTATTTTGCCTATTTGGGATACTTCACTCTATCAACTTTTGACAAAATATATTAATAAAATCTCTTCCATATATATTAACATAGCTACAACAAATTACTACAATAAAAACTACTTGAGATTTAGGATTAAATTGTTTCATCTTTAGTAAAATATTTAATTATTGTATTTTTCCACACTAATCCACAGTTATTCACAGGTTATAAACAGTATATGTTGATAACTTAACACAACATATTGTGTCTGTATTCAAAATGTAATTTTTTTTGCACATTATCCACAATTCACATGTGGATAACCTGTTTATTACATGTGGAAATACTGCTAAAATAATTTATTCTTCAACAAATTATTTCATTTTAATGCCTTTAAAATATTACATTATTTTTACAGCTCAATTATTTTTTGCATTTATTAATTATTTGCCTTGCTAATAACTTGTTAATTTTATAATATTATTGGCTTATTTTCCATATAAATATAAACAATTTTTATTTTTTTTACATATACTATTGATATAGCAATATAAATATCTATCACAAATAGATTAATTTCGACAATACTAATCTACTATTCCAACAAATTACTTTTTTTATTTACCAAATTTAATTTTTAATAAATGCTCATTTTTTTCAATAATTTGCTATTAATTTCTTTAAAAATATTAATTTAATTATTTATTATTGAAGATATAGTAAATTTATTGAGGAATTATGTATTTTTAATGAAAATTAGCAGTATTGACTTTTCAAAAAAATGGTAGTATATTATGGATATAAGTTTACTAAATAAAACTTTTGTAAAAAACTTAAAAATATTATCAATTAATATTGACTTTATATTACATTTTTGCTAGTATTATAATATAATTTGTCGAAAGATGTAGGATATGAGGAGGAAACAAAAAATGAAATCAACAGGTGTAGTTAGAAGAGTAGATGAGTTAGGAAGAATAGTTATTCCTATAGAATTAAGAAGAACTTTAGACATAGCAGAAAAAGATGCTCTAGAAATATATGTAGATGGTGAACAAATAATTTTAAAGAAATATGAACCAGCTTGTATATTCTGCGGAGACGCAAGAGATGTTATAAACTACAGAGGAAAGAATATCTGTAAGAGCTGCTTAGTAGAACTTAAAAACGATAACAAATAATTATATAGTTTTAATTTTTACTTTAAATAAGCGCTTCAACTCCCCTTGAAGCGCTTATTTTCTTTGTTTCATATGAAAACATATAATTTAAAACCCATGTGATTTAACTATCTTATTTGATTTATTAACATTTTACTGTACAAAAAAACTTAAAAATTCTCACGCTACATATTGGTAGAATACTTATAAACCTCTGATTTAGGAAGTTTTCGTTCCTTTGCCACCATTTTGATCGCTTCTTTCTTTTCCATACCATTACTTATATTTCTCAAGATATGTTCTTCAATGCTTAAATCTTCCCATGTTGCTTTCTTTTCATTTTCAATATCTTCTTTAGATTTACCTTCTAAAACCAATACAAATTCACCCTTAGGCTGTTTATTTGAAAAGTATGAAATGGCTTCGCTAATAGTAACTCGCACAATTTCTTCATGAAGTTTAGTTAGTTCTCTACATATAGCTATTCTTCTATTACCAAACACTTCTTTCAAAAAGTCTAATGTATTTAAAAGTCTATGAGGTGCTTCATAGAATATTATAGTTTCACTTCTATCCTTAAGAGTATTAACTACTTCCATCCTATCCTTGTTCTCTCTAGGTAAAAATCCTCTAAACATAAACTTAGTAGTATCAAAACCCGAATAAACCAATGCAGTAGTAGTTGCAGTAGCTCCAGGCAACACTTCAAATTGTATGTTTTCTTCAATGCACCTTTTCACTAGTATTTCACCAGGGTCTGATATCCCAGGCGTACCAGCATCTGATACAATAGCAACAGATCTTCCCGAATTAATTATACCTATTATATCTTCGCTTTTACCATACTCATTATGTTTATGGTAACTTATTAGAGTTTTTTTAATCTCATAATGATTAAGAAGTTTTAAAGTTTGCCTAGTATCTTCTGCCGCTATTATATCCACTGTTTTAAGAACTTCTAAAGCTCTCAAGGTTATATCCTTTAAATTCCCTATTGGTGTAGGAACTAAATAAAGCTTTGTCATACTTATTACCTTCTTCCATAGATTTTTTCTATTTCATCACTGTACTGTCCATTGTCATTATATACATAAAGAGGGGCTTCCCATTTCATAAACTTTCCACCATCTCTCTGACCTTCTACTAGAACTATATTTGGTTCCCTTGTTGTATTAGGATGAACCATCCTCACTCTTTTAGGCTCAATTCTATACTTTCTCATCAAACAAAATATATCAGCAAGACGTTCCGGTCTATGTACCATGTAAAGTCGACCATTATCCTTAAGGAGAACTCTCGCTGCACTTATTACATCCTCTAAGGTACATAATATTTCATGCCTTGCAATAGCCGTTTTATCACTTGGATTAATTATTCCTGAACTAGCTAATTTATAAGGTGGATTTACAGTAACCACATCTGCTTTTTTTATGCTTTTCAAAAGTTGTAAGTTTGTTAAATCTCCACATATAAAATCCATCTTGTCTTCAAGTTCATTTATCTTAATACTTCTGTTTGCCATCTCTACCATTTCTTCTTGAATCTCAAGTCCAGTTATACTTGAAGCCTTAGTTTTTCCAGCCAATATAAATGGTACTATTCCTGTACCTGTGCACATGTCTATAACTCTGCTATTATTTTTTACATTAGCAAAATTGGCTAATAGAACTGCATCTACGCCAAACCTAAAACCATCTTTTTTTTGTATTAAGTGTATTCCACCTAACTGCAAATCATCAATACTTTCATCTTTATTTATAATCTTCTTTATTTCATCTCTATTTATATCTAACATTTTGTTCCTCTCTCTTTTTGATTTGATAGATATATATATCTACAATATATCATTGCCATCTAATACATTTATATATTATACCTAACAATAACAAATATTTAAACAAATCATTTTATCATAATTCATTCACATAGTAGATATATTTTGCATATCTATATATTGGCAAAAATAAAAAAGTCACTGAAGCGACCTTCTTCAGTGAGTTTTTTAACGCATCTACCTTTCCGAATACATGTGAGGAAAATTTGGAAGGCGACATAAATTTTATTTTTTTACTGTTTACCCTAAATAACTGTTCTAAGCTCTTGAAATCGCTAGGTTTAGCTAGCAAAAAATTTTATACTTTCCTTAACAGTAAAAAATCCAATGAAGTCTTATTGACCTCATTGGATAAACAATTTACTAACTATGCTCTCATTTTTAAATAATTATTGCACTCTTCTTGATGCAACATAACCATAGATAGGTCCTACTTTTACATCTTCACCAGTTCTAGGTGCATGAATCATTTGACCACCACCTACATATATACCAACATGTTCTGGTCTTGATGAAGTTCCTCTTGTAAATACCAAATCACCTGGTTGTAAATCTGCGTAAGACACTGCAGAACCAACATTTATTTGATCATATGTTGTTCTTGGAAGGCTAACTCCAAACTTTCTAAATACATAACTAGTGAAACCTGAACAGTCAAAAGAACTCGGTCCAGTAGCCCCCCATGCATAAGGAGTACCTAAGTACTTATAAGCTTCTGATAAAACTGAAGAAGATGAAGCCGGTACAGCTCCTCCTCTACTGTATACTGGAGTTGTAACTGTAGTTCTACTCTTTACTGTAGCTTTAGCCTGTTCGATATAATTTACTATCTCACTATCTAAGTCAGAACTTACTACAGTTTTTCTCACTTGTCTTAACATATCTATAGCAGAATTCAAGTCTGAAGTTGAACTTGAAGCATTTTGTATTATAGATACTGGATATTGTATAAGCACGCCCTCAGATTGTTTTAAATCTTGAGCAACTTTCTTTTGTTGTTCCTGTAAATCTGCAACCATTTTAAGCTGATCACTCTTCTTAGCATTTAATTCATCTAACTGCTTTTGAGTACTTTCATTTAATTTGGCTAATTGATCATTTTTTGTTTTTAAATCATTTACCTTATCATCAAGCTTTTGCTTTTGATCCTTTAAGTCGCTTATGATTTGTTTATCTAAACTCATAAGCTTTCCAACAGCTTCCATTTTGCTGACGAAATCACTAAAATCTCTTGAACTTAGAATTACTGCTAAATAACTTTCCTGTCCTCCAGTTTTGTATATAGCTCTCATTCTTTCTCCAAAGACTTCTTCTTTGGCATCAAGATCTGCTCTAGCCTTATCAATCTCATCTTCAGTGTTTTTAATTTGCTTTTCTGCGCTCTTAATTTCATTTTTATTTTTATCAATCTGTATTACTAACGGTTGGATTTGGTCATCTAATGCATCTATCTTATCAGTCAAATCACTAATCTTATTTTTCACATCGGAGTATTTGTCTCTACTATCTTGTATTTGTTGCTTTTGACTATCAGTAAGTGGCTCCGCATGTGCCTGTACACCAATCCCAAATACCAAACTGAATACGATTAACGTTGATATTGCTCTCTTATTCATGCGTATTCTCAGTTTACACATATTATCAGAAATACTATAACACATGAAAACTGCTCCCCCCCTATCATTGTTTTATACTAAAATTATAACATTAAACACTTTTCGATAACAATATAAATATTTACCAATTTGTTACCTTTTATGTTTTGTTAACAATTTGTTAATCCTTTTAATTCCTAAAACTGCTATATAACTGGGCAAATTGTATATCCAGACTAAAATTATAATTTTTAGTTAACACTTATAATATAGTTGTTTATAAGGGTATTTTTTATACATACCTTTTACTGGATAAAACACCAATCAATATTTACGTATAATTTGGCAACATAATTGGAACTTTAAAAACATTAGAGAATTTTTTTCATTATAATCCACTTTATATAAATTAATGCTATTTATTTGGTAATAGACATATTTGATTCACTTTATATACCTGATGATTATTAAATTCTTGAAATAGTTAGTCCAATAGTATTAAAATAGTGTTATGCGTAAAATCAAATAACATTAGTGCAAATGCATTAAGGAGGAATTTATTTTGTATAGATTTAAGGAAGTAAACCCTTCTCAGATAAATGAGTTTAATTCCATTAATAAAAAAGGGCATATATTTCAAACATCATATTGGGCTAGTATAAAAAAAGAATGGTCTCCAAAATTTATTGGAGGTTTTGACGAAGATGATAACTTAGTTTTATGTGCTACTATGCTTCTAAGAAAAGCACCATATGTAAATGCTTATATGGGCTACATGCCTAGAAGCTTTACCTGTGATTATAAAAATAAAAATCTTTTAATTGAATTTACTGATTTCATAAGAAGTTATGCAAAAGATAACAAGATATCTTTCATAACAGTAGATCCTGATATACACTTATCTGAAAACGAAAATCTTTTAATTGAAGGCGAAGAAACAAAAAACTTTTTAAAGAGTTTAGGTTTTAATAACACTGATTCAAAAAACTTTGAGGCAATTCAGCCAAACTTTGTTTTTAGACTTAACCTACCTCAATTAGAGAATAAAGACCAGGAAAAGAAAGATGTCTTTAAAACTTTTTCAAATAAGACTAGATACAATATTAAAGTATCTGAGGATAGAGGTTTAACCGTAGAAGTTTATGATAAGAACAATATCTCTGATGAAGTATTGTCAAGATTTCATGAGATAATGGTTACCACCGGAAAAAGGGACAACTTTATAGTACGTAAAAAAGATTATTTTAAAGATATGATTGATAATCTATCACCTTATTGTAGATTATATATGATTAAATATAGCTATGAAAAGGACTTTTCTACTGTCAACGCAAAGCTACAGAAACAAGAGCAAGTACGTGAAAAGGCACTAGTTAAGATTGATGAATTGAGATTAAAACTCTCAGAAGAGAAGGATGAAGATAAATCTGCCAGAATTCAAAAGAAGATAGATGACCAAGATGGAAAACTAAAAGAATCCGAAAGACAAATAGAAGGATTCAAAACTCGACTTAAAGATATTGAACCATTCAAAGGCCAAGAAATATATCTTTCAGGATCTATATATCTTTACTATGGCGGCAAGGCTTGGTACCTTTATGGTGCTTCAGAAAACATTTTAAGAGATACTATGCCAAACTTTGCTATGCAATGGGCTATGATAACAGATAGTATTGATTTAAATTGCTATCTATACGACTTTAGAGGAGTTTCTGGAGATCTTAATCCAGAGAACCCATTATACGGTTTATACAAGTTTAAGAAAGGTTTCAATGGAGACTTTGTAGAGTTTATAGGTGAATTTGATCTTGTTATTAACAGCTTCATTTATAATCTATATAAAAAAGCATTCCCTAAATTTAAAGAAATAAGAAATAAAATAATGAATAAGAATCAGTAATAACTTAACTATAACTAAAAAACAGCCTTCTTAGTAATTTTAATATTCTAAGAAAGCTGTTTTTTTAGTTAGGCGATGTTAAAGCACCGTGTTGAAATTAAGTGGTTATACATCCGATGCTTTAAAACCACTTAATTTTAATAATACTCTTAAACATAGCCTTTAATTATTAAATCTCACTGTTATATTAACAATTTCGCTTCTGCTTCCTAACCTAATCGGTGGCCCCCAAGTGCCATAGCCTGATGAAACTATTGCATTTAAGTCCTTTTTCTTTAGATACCCATAATCAACCTCAAATATTCTACTGGTTATTAAGTTGTTAGGAAAAAATTGCCCCTTATGTGTATGACCTGATACTTGTATATCTATATTATTTTTCTCTGCCTCTTCTAGAGCTGAAGGGGTATGATCAATTAATAAAACAGGTTTTCTCTTATCAACATTTTGTAATATGTCTTCTATGCTCTTTCTCTTTTTTTCAGTTCTATTTATAGAAATATCGTCTCTTCCAACTACATAAAACTGATTATTAATTTCCTTAGCTTCATCCCTTAGCACTTGAACTCCATATTTACCTAACTCTTTAGTTATAGTTTCTCCCTCGCCTCTCATGATATCGTGATTACCAAGTGCAGCATACGTTCCATACTTTGAATTAATTTTCTTAAATTCAGCTGCCATATTGCCATTTATAAAGGGTTTAATTTCAGTATCAACTATGTCTCCTGCAAACAATACGATGTCTGGATTTAGCCGGTTAATCTCCTCTACCATCGTACTTGCTCTCTTACCATCTATAAGATTACCTAGATGTATATCAGAAACCATAACAACATTTAATTTATCCATTCCTTGCATGCTTTTATTGACTTCCAATTCATATTTTTTTACATATGAATGACTACCATTCCATGTTCCATATATCATCACAAATGATATAAATAGAACTATTATTAAAGTTGTAGCAAAAAGCAAATTATTACTTCCCCTCATGCTTGGTATAAATGAGTATCGTCTATTAACGAATGCAATTATATCAACAACAGGTAATATAATTATTAAATAAAAGAATATTCCTATCCAATATACTCCTATTAAATTGAAGATATCAAAAATCTTTCCTGACACGTAATTACCTAAAAGCATAGTGACAATATAAGCTACTGCTACAACCCAAAAAATGCTCCAAAATATAATACTATTTACAGGCATCTTTACTGCTATTCCTTTATATATTCTAGTACCAATATAATAATTACTTAAAGCATATATGCCAAAGAATGCTATAATTAATAATACTATCTTATAGTTCAAGTGAACTACCTCCAATCATAACGTTTAAAGTTTTCTCTATGTTTGACTTCAACTTATATATTCATGTATTACTTTAACATGTTCAAAATTAAAAATAAGAGTTACCTTATCAGGCAACTCTAGCTAATTCCGTACTATTTTATGAATTTCTTACTCATCTTTGCTTGTATAATCGAAGAAGAAAGCATTATCAGCAAAAATACACCAATCCAAACCTTAGTCAAAGACGGGAAGAAATAGTCTAATCCTCCAATTACAACTCCAATTATACCTAGTATTAAATTGAACTTACCATTAAATGCAATGTACCCATTTATATCCTTTGCATTGCTTCTTTCAACATTCTTTCTCAATCCTTTACTAAAAAGTACGAGTACTCCAAAAATTATGTACACTATACTTGCTATTTCTATTATTATAGTTGTAAGCTTCATTAATAATCCCTCCATCTAATATAATTCCAATAATTATATATTATACAACATAAAATATTAAATTTATATCCTATATTTTTCATTTTGTATATTGACACAAATGTAAAAGTGCTTTATAATTAACAATGTGTCACGGGGTGTAGCGCAGATGGGAGCGCGCGTGGTTTGGGACCATGAGGTCGCAGGTTCGATCCCTGTCACCCCGACCAAAAAGGAATTGTATATATACAATTCCTTTTTATTTTACCCTTGTATTTATAATATTTAATATATCATCAATAACTTCACCATACTGCTTAACTTTTTCTGTTAAATCACTATTTTCCTTTAGCAATCTTTTATTTTCATTATTTTTAGCCTCTAAAATTTTATCAAGACTTCCAATAATTGAAGAAAACTCTTGATATCTTGTTCTTAAACTATCTATTTCTTCTGAAAAGTTATTTAATTTTTCCTTAACATTCTTTATTGTTTCTTCGTCTTCTGAAGTATTTTCTACTTTTGGTTCTTCATAAATCTTATTATCTTCAAAACTATCAACAACAGTAGTTCCTTCCATTGCAAACATCAATTGTAGTATCTTTAATCCATAATCTTGGGACGCAGCCCAATTGCCTGAAAGCTCTTCTACATATTTAACCTTTCCAGTTAAATATGAAAAATGTCTAGTATCCGTAGTGTTATCACTTGGATAACCTTCTGCACCTGCATATAGTGCCAAATGATCTAGCTGTGCTATCACTCCGTCCTTCCAACTAGCAAACTTAACAAAAGAGTCAGCTGTATCATCTCTACCAGTTGTACTTTTTAATCCAGCCGGATTCTTATAGCTTTCATCTATACTACCTTCAAATTTTCCAAATCCAGTTTCTAACGCAGCTTGTGCATAGGCTATTGTAGGGTTTATATTTCCATGATATGAATATAAAGACCAATATAAATCCGCTAAAGATATAAACAAGTCTGTTGCTTGATTATTTTTTGCCCACTGCTTAGCTTGATCTTTCAAACATGATGTCTTTGATATTAAAGGTGTAAGTTTATTATCATTAGTATCACTTGAATTAGTGCTCTCTTTATATGGCTTACCGATATAATTAAGAAATCCTTTAGCTATAGAAAGTGCAACTTTATCCTTAAAACTATCTTCTCTTAACAATGCTTCTTCACTAGAATTACTTATAAAACATGTCTCAACCAATATTGCAGGCATATTAGTTTCTCTTAGCACAGCAAAATTTGCAAACTTAACGCCTCTACTACTTAAATTAATTACACTTAAGACACTATCCAATACCCTTTTTGCTAATAATTCTCCTTCTCCACCTTTTACCAATGCATATACTTCTGTTCCATTGGCAGACTGAACATCCGCACTATTTATGTGTATGCTTATAAAGTACTTACAATTAGCATCATTAGCTAACTTCGCTCTCTCTGAAAGCCCCAAATAAGCATCATCATCTCTGGTTTGTTCCACTGTAACACCTTGTTCTTTTAATATTTGTCCACATTTTTTAGCGATATAAAGGTTACATTCTTTTTCCTGCAACCCTGTTGGTCCTATAGCGCCTGGATCTCTCCCTCCATGTCCAGCATCCAATACTAAATCTATCATATATAAATTCATCTCCATATAATATTCAACTATTATATGTATATTTAAATAACTGTATATTATTAATTATTTTTTATTTTTTCTCTCTAAATTTTCATAAAAATTTTCTTCTTTTGATGCAGCTTTACATAAAGATATACAAAAAAGGACGACTACGACTGAAAAAGCTATTGCTAACATATAAAACACAAATATCACCTTTTCTCTAAATAGTTTTTAGACTTAAATTTCATATTATGGCTATAATTAGTATGTGTAATACAACTTATTTTATTCACATAAATTTATTATTTTTTTACAATATATGCTTACATTCAATGAATTAATTAACATTATAAAGAAAATAATATTAGTATATTTGTCATAAATATAATCATATTTATTATATTTACCATTTAATAATTAGGAGGAGTTCCATGAAAAAAGAATATGAAGCTTTGTTCAAGAAAATTGTTAAGGCATATTATGAAGATGACTTTGACAAAGTGGTGAACGAGATAATTAGTGATCCTAACTTTGATAAGGAAGAAGCAAAATCTATTATAGCCACATTATGTGGCGTGGATGTTGATAAAGATGATAATTACCTTTATAACCTAAAAAAAGCGATAACTGATTATAAGGTAAAAGAAAGAATAGTAGAAAAAGTGGGCAGTTGCTCAGATCATTGTAAGGATAAAGCTTCAGGCCTTACAAAATGCCAATTAGCTTGCCCATTCAATGCCATCGTTGAAGACAAAAACTTTGGTAACACTTATATAGATGATACACTTTGTGTTGATTGTGGACTATGTATTGATGCTTGCGATAGCGGTAATTTCATTGATAGAATAGAATTTATTCCAATCATGGAATTATTAAAAAACAACAAAAAGGTAATAGCTGCAGTAGCACCAGCTATTTCTGGCCAGTTTGGTGATGAAGTAACCTTAGATCAACTCCGTTCTGCATTTATCAAACTCGGCTTTTCAGATATGGTTGAAGTTGCATTTGCTGCTGATATGTTGACTATAAAAGAAGCAGTTGAATTTGATAAGCACGTTAGCAAAGATGGTGGATTACTGATAACTTCTTGCTGCTGTCCTATGTGGGTTGGAATGTTAAAGAAAGTTTATAGCGATTTAGTAAAAGATGTCTCTCCTTCAGTCTCTCCTATGATTGCCGCCGGAAGATTGATTAAGACATTAAATCCTGATGCTAAGGTAGTGTTTATAGGTCCTTGCATAGCTAAAAAAGCTGAGGCTAAAGATAAGGATATTGATGCTGCAATCGACTATGTACTAACCTTTGAAGAACTAAAGGGTATTTTCGATTCTTTAGCTATTAAGCCTGAGGAGTTACATGGTGTTCCTTCCATTGAGTACGCTTCGAGAGGTGGTAGGCTTTATGCTAGAACTGGTGGGGTATCAATAGCTGTTTCTGAGGCAATTGAAGAACTTTTCCCAGAGAAACACTCTATTTTCAAAGCAGTTCAAGCAAACGGAGTGAAAGAGTGTAAGGCAATCCTTGAAAAAGCTCAAGCAGGTGAAATTGATGCAAACTTTATAGAAGGTATGGGCTGCATAGGCGGTTGTGTAGGTGGACCAAAAGCTCTAATCCCAAGAGAAAACGGAAGAGACTTTGCTAATAAGGTCGCTTATGATTCTCCAATAAAAGTTGCTACGCATAGTGATGTAATGACTCAGGTATTAAAAGAACTTGGGATAAACTCATTAAAGGATTTTCAAGATAAAGAAAAAATAGAAATATTCGAGAGAACATTCTAAAAGCTATAAAAACAAAATTATATTTCAAAAACCACTATCAAATTATTTTATTACTAATATTATGATAGTGGTTTTTGTTTTACCTTATAGATGTATATCATCGTAACGCCATCTGTATTTTTTAAACTTCACATTTCAAGTGAGAATTTGAAAAATAATCGTATCATTGAAATATTACATCTTTAGATAAGCTCCTTCATTTTGATTAATTGATAATTCCCACTATAATTTGCACATTTTTTACGAATCACAATACGTTTTTAATATTTTTATGTTAATGTTATTATTAAATATCTTTTAAGGAGTGCTTTTGCTATGATTGAGAAACTTTTTCAGCAAGACCAACTTATTTTAATCAAAGTAAATAAATCATTTAGATGCGGCTTTTTCAATTTTCTGATGCCTAAGCTAACCTATTTAGGATCAGTACAATTTTGTATTTTGTTATCTATATTTGCTATTATTAATATAGATTCGTCTCAGAACTTATTAATATCGCTTTTGTGTAGCGCTATAATATGCCATATAGTGAAAATTTCTGTCTGTAGAGTAAGGCCATTTTTAGTTATTAAGGATTTATATACTAACAAGATAGGAATAGATAGATATTCATTTCCATCAGGTCATACTACTGCCGCCTTTTCCATTGCAACATCTTTTTGCTTTCTATTACCTCATTTCTCAGTTTTATATATTTTTCTAGCAGTAATTGTAGGATTCTCACGATTGTATCTTGGCGTACATTATATTACCGATGTATTTATAGGAATGCTCATAGGAACTGTAATTACTTTTTTACTGAATGTCTATATGTAAATTTTACATTGCTATATTTATTAATTTGCACTAAAATTATTATACAAGCTTCTAGTAAACTACTAATCTTAAATGTAATTTCAAATAGATTGTTTTCTATAATTATATTTAAGCATTTAATATAGTGAAAATTGTACAACCTAGACTATCAACTTGCCTACTCTAATAGTTTTATTTGTGGAATTAATGAATTTTAATGAGGTGATTTTTAATAATGTTTAAAGATATAAAAGCAGCAATATTTGATTTAGATGGTACTCTAATAGATTCTATGTGGATATGGGAAAAAATCGATACTGATTATTTAATAAATAAAGGTTATTCAAAACCTGAAAATCTTAAAGACGAAATAGGTCACCTTAGCTTTGAGCAAACAGCAATATATTTTAAAAATAAATTTAATATTCACGATACAGTGGAAGATATTATGAAGGAATGGCACTCTATGGCTGTGGCTCATTATACCACAGATGTAAAGTTAAAGCCTGGTGCAAAGGATTTTTTAATAAAGCTTAAATCTCTAAACATTAAAATAGGACTGGCTACTTCTAACTCTCACGAACTACTCAAAGCTTCATTAGAAGCTAATGGTATATATGAGTTATTTGACGCAATCACAACAACTGGAGAAGTATCAAGAGGTAAAAACTTTCCTGATGTATATCTTCTAGCAGCGGAAAAATTAGATGCAAAACCTAATGAATGTATGGTCTTCGAAGATATTCTTTTAGCAGTAAAAGGAGCTAAGTCTGCAGGTATGCATGTTGTTGGTGTGTATGATGAAGCAGAAAGCCACAACACTGACGATATAAAACATCACGCCGATCAATATATAATCAATTATAAGGATATATTGAAGTTAGCTTAGCCTATATATAATTATATTTCTGTTCTTTATGCCAATATAAAGTAAGTTATTTAAAATAAAAAAAATCGCTGAAGCAAATTTCTTCAGCGATTTTTTGCGCATATGTCTTTTAAAATGAATATAAGAAATCTTATAATAAACACTAAATCATGTTAAGTATCTTTTTTAAATAATTTGATATTTTATTATTTGAGTCATAAATAAGGGTAATTAATCCCCATGATATAAATATATATTGAAATGGGAATATTTGAAGTTGAGTTCTTAAAAACCATCCACCATACTGCATCTTATATATAGTTATAAATCCAATAAACATTGTCAAGGTAGTTATGACGAAACTTACATCTCTTTTAATTGCTTTTATTAACCCCAAACACATTATTGGAAAAGAAAGTACTAAAAATAAAGTTTCAGGATACAGAACTCTCAATATAATAGATTTAGTTGATGTATATAAAGTAGTTCCACTGTTTATTAAAAAGTCTAAGTTAACTAAGCTCAAAATCACACCTGAGAAGAACTTTAATATACCTTGTGAAAATATATATGCCTTTAGCACACTAAATATATTGAAAGCATATAATTTGGACGCGATTGCAACTAGTCCTATTAATAATATTAATAAGGAAATAAGTATTATTAGTATATTTATTTTCCTGCTTATCAGGAATTTTATGATTACATATAATGCAATTAGCATTAATGTTAATAATAATGCATAACGCCTTAAATACCATAAACAAATTATTAACAGAACACATCCAATTATATGTAGCAATTTATTTTTCGCCTTACTTATAGATATTACCTCATAAAATATTAAAAATATGTTTATTGAAATAAATATATCCCTTAAGGCAAATGAAGAGAAGACTGCAAATGTAGGCATAACAGCCATCATTAATGCACTTAACTTTGCGATATGTTCATTTTCTGTAATATTATAAACAAATTTAAACAATAATAAAACAAAAGTCACGCTTGCTAGTATGTTTATTATTTTAATGCTTATTAGTATGTCTCCATGATTTATAAACTTAACAATTCCCATAAACAAGTTATAACCATATTGATCTATACCTGTTATAGTTTTTAAGTCTGGCCAACTAAAATTCACTAATGCTTGGTATATGTAATCACTAGTTGAATAGTAGAATATTTCATCTGTCTGTGTATATGATAATACGGTTCTATATTTATAATAATTATATATAAGCATAGCAGCTGCAACAACTACCCTCACAATTAAAGCTAGAATTGTTATCCTTATAAAGGTATTTTTATATTTATAATCTCTTTTTATTATATTCATTAAAATCAGGACAAATATACCAGTAAACACCAGTGCAACATACAAATTAAATATCGTAGCTATTGTAAATAGCACTATACTTGAAACTCCAAATATATTTTCATAATTACCTTGAGGCTTTACAAATTTGTACAATAGCATTATTAGAAATGAATATAAAATTGCTTGAAAAATATTTATAATCATCGAATTGAGCTTAATATTGCTATATGTTATTTTACTTTGCTCTAAAGGAGATATGTGAAAAATAATATTATTGCTTTTCAACATGCTTGCATAGTCATCATAAACTCTATTAATAGTTTTATCATCTACCCCATTAACAGAATTAAATCTTATTCTATACTTCGCATTAATCCCTTCCTGAGCCAATACATTAACTTTAAAATCCCCTTTATATTTTTCACTAAAGGTTTTATTAAGGGTATTTAGTTTCTTTAAAAATGCTTTATCAACGCTATCAGAAACATTATGGTCCTTATCTACTGTATATAACTTAAAAAGCTTATATTGTTCAACATCAGTTTTTTTTATAGTTCCTACTATAATTGATATTATGCAGATAACTATAATACAAAAAATCAACTTGTATTTATGATTAACTTTACTAAACATCATTTTCCCCTTTAAGATTATCAATATCATTCTTCAAATCATGAAATATGTTTTTCTCCATATCACTATTGAAAATTGACTTTTTAATTAGTATACAAAGATTATTTTTAACTTCACTGCTACCTTTAAAAATCATATTCACATCATAATCTGACATGTTCTCTATTTCCGATTCAAATAAAATTCCTATAATTGTCTTGTCTTCTTTCAATATCTTTCCTAGTGAATCATAAACATAAGGTTTATTATTATCTTGTGTATTAAACAATTTGCTTGTATTTGGGGTAAATACCAATATGTTATCACTGAAATGCTCCTTATTAGCATTTAAAAACTTCTCTATATCATCGAAATTAAGTTTTATCCCCATGCCCTTTTGAGCTACAGAATACAAGTTCTCTTCTCTAAGGTTATATATATCATAATTTGCTTTCTCTTCTTCAGTTAACGCAGAAGAATATTTTAATTTTATATCTGAATTATCTTTCCAATTCGTACTATTTGTTATGGATATATTATATTTATTTAAAACATTTTGCAGTGCTAAATTCATTTGTGGTCTACTTAAGTCAGAAAATACAATGGCTTTTTTAGTTTCTTCGCCTCTAATGGGTGATATATTTATAATAACGGCAACTAAAAAAACTACAGTAAAAAATATTACAATATTTTTGTTCTTTCTCATATACTTCTCCTGCCTAAAACTACCTCGTAGTAATATTCCAATTTATCAATATAATCATTAATATTATATTTATTTTTTAAACACTCATATGCATTATTTGCTATTTCAGTTCTCACATCTTCATTTTCATATATATAAATCATACTTTTTACTAATTCTGTTTCTGATCTTTCTTGTAACATTATGCCGTTCTTTTTATTTTCTATCAGTTTCGCGAGTCCTGCAACTGGTGTTGAAATAACCGGTTTCTTCATTGCCATTGACTCAAGAACTGCTATAGGCAAGCCTTCTCTAACCGACGGCAACACAAAGCAATCAAAAATATTCATATATTCATATATATTTTTTTGATATCCAGCAAAAATCACCTTATCTCTAATTTGTAATTGATCCACAAGTTTTTCAAGTTTTTCTCTTTCTTCACCATCTCCAACAATCAATAAGCAAGCTTTTTGATTATTCTTAGCTACTTCATAGAAACTTTGTATCAATAAATCGGCTCCCTTTACTGCTATAAGTCTTCCTAGAAAACCAAAAACAAATTTATCTTCACTTATCCCTAGTTGCTTTTTCAATTGATTTCTGTCTCCAACTTTAACTTTCTCAAATTCATTAAAATTAAAAGCATTATCTAAATATACGATTTTATTTTTATTTGCATTATTATTATTATCTTCATAATATTCTTTGACTAATTCTGAGCATGCAATAGATAAGTTGTATTTGTCTCTAAAAAAGCCATCAATACTCTTCATTAATTTATTGTTTTTCATCCACTGATAAGTTACATGTATATGTGATATCACTGGAACCTTATATTTTTTTGCTGCTATATACGACGCTATGGATGGCTTTACATCATGTCCATGAACTAAATCTATGTTATATTCTTTTATAAGCTTACCTAATTTATTAATTTCTAATGGATTAAGCTTATTTATATTTATTATAAAACTCTTGATTCCCTTTTCTTCATAATACCTTTTTAGCTCCTCACCTGAACAAACTGCATAACATTCATATTTGTCATTAAGATTTGTACTAATGTCAGCAATAACCTTTTCTGCTCCACTTAATCTTCCAGTAGCTACGACATGAAGAATTTTTATTTTATCCATAGTACCCTCCTGCATCCTTATATAATATAAATAAATTATTCTGTTATGAATTCGAATTTGTATCTTAAAATCATTTAAATATTAGTGCCTTTTTGTACCTATTCCAAATCTACTTAAGATAGTAAAAATAGTCTCATCTTTTATAACATATAAAATTAAAGCATATAATCCACCATTTATTAGCATAGCTACTATAGCAATGAAAAGCAACTTACTAATATATAATTTAATCAGCATAGTTATAGGAATGAATATAAGAGATATAATTAAATATCTTATTTTATCTAAACCCAACAAATTAAAATTCACTTTCATTTTAAATTTAATAAAACTATATTCTAAAATCACTAATACTATATTTGATATTAACGTGGTTATAACTGCAGTTTCTGGTCTTAAAATACCTAGTTTTAAGATTATTACCTTTAAAATTATATTGATTAATCCACAAATAAGTAGGAAAAATACTAAATACTTCTCTTTACGCTTCACATAAATTATCTGGTTAGTTAAAATTGATTCTATCCCCATTGAAATTAAAAATATACTAAATGCTCTTAATACTGGTACAGAAGGTAAAAACTCACTCTTTGCATAAAGCACTATTATTTCTTTTGCCAAAGAAAATAATCCAATGGCCGCTGGGAACATAAATGCAAAATAAAATTTTGATACTTTATTTAGAAGATTTAAATAATTTTCTTCACTTTCTTCAGAAATATTGGATAGTCTAGGTATAGTAACATATACTACAGATAGTAGCATTGGATTTATTAGCGTTATTATAAGTTGACATATATTATAAAACCCGACTGCACTTTCTCCATTATATATTCCCAACATTATTTTATCAAATTGTGTATAAAGCATATATGCATTTGATATTAGCAAAACAAAAATTAGAGGCTTTATATGTTTAACTATTGATAAGCCTGAAAAATCAAATCTGATTTTTCTTTTTATATAAATAAAGCTAGTTACATTATTTAAAATAAATGTAATTGTAGTTAACGAAACATAAACATAGAAATCACTTTTGCTTTTAACTAAAGCAAATAACAAAATTATATTTATTATTCTTATAATTATGGTCTTCACTGTAATAAAATCATAATTTTCTAAGGCTTCATTTACCCATTCTATGTATAGCGAATCTTGAATCATCGTTATGCTAAAAATTAATAGAACAAAAAATTGTGGTCTTCCATTAAAATTTAATAAAACATAACTTAAGTATATAATAAATACTGTTACATGTGTTATTAATCCAAATAAGAAAAGGCTTGTAAATGTCTTATTGAGTTTTTCTTTATCATCTCTTATCTTGCTTAATTCTCTTAATGCATAATTATATATACCAAATGAAGCAAATATCATGAAGTAATTATATATACTTTCTGAATAAGCGATTCTCCCCATTAATTCTGGACCAAACACTCTTATTGGATAAGCCCCTATTATTATTGGCACTATTATATTGAATATTCTAAGTAATATGCTGTAAATAGTATTTTTTGCTATAGATTTACTCATTGAACTTCTCTCCAAGATTTTATTATTAATTTAATTTTCACTCACAAAAAAACACGAAAGCTTGAGAATACCTTTTTAATTCAATTGTTAAATGTATATATATAGATTCTTTACAATAAATAAAAAGATATACAAAATGTATATCTTTCTTAATTAATATATCAATAATATGCTTCAATATCAATAACTACACTGTTATTAATCCTTAAAACTTAGTTTTCATGTCTATAGTTGCGAATTCATCCATAGGGAAATTTATCGGCATCCCAGTTAGTCTAGACTTATAGGCTGCTAGAATTATTGACATAGCTTTTCTTCCTTCTATTCCATTTACATAGGGTTCTCTATTTTCCTTAACTGCTTCAATTACATCCTTAAATAAAGGCGTATGACCAAATCCATATACTGTATCTGGATCTTTTTCAAGTTCTTTAGATGTATTTTCCTCATCTTCTATTTCCTCGAATCTCCATACATCCACTTTATTAACTGCAAGACCTCCAATTGAAACGGTTCCTTTTTCTCCAAAAATATCTAGTGTTTCTTTAAGATTTTTTGGATATACACACGCACTGCCCTCTATTATCCCTATAGCTCCATTTTTAAATCTTACTAAAACTGCTCCAAAATCTTCACCCTCTATATCCCTCATGAAGGTATCACATTGAGAGTAAACTGATTCAACTTCTCCACCAAGCATCCACTGCAGCAGGTCTATATTATGTATACATTGATTCATAAGGGTCCCACCATCTAGTTCCCACGTACCTCTCCAAGGTGCTTGCTTATAATAATCCATATTTCTATTCCAAAGTATTCTAGCTGTCCCATTAAGTATTCTACCAAATTTATTTTGTTCTACTGCACTTCTTAATTTCTGTATAGAAGAATTAAATCTATTTTGATGACTCACACATAATTTAACATTATTTTTGCTAGCGCATTCTATCATTCTATCTGCATCTTTTATAGATAATGCTATGGGTTTTTCACATATTATATTCAATCCCTTATTCATACAATCTATAGATATATCTGCATGATATCCACTTTCTGTAGCCACAGTGACAATATGAATTTCTTCGTTAGCTATCATAGCTTTGTAATCAGTGTAAACCTTAGGAAGTTCATCCTCTGGGCAAAGCTTCTTATACTCATTTGCCTTATTAATTGCATTTTCAAGTACTATATCACATACAGCAACTAATTGTCCTTCTTTTCTATTATTAGCTATCGCTTCTACATGTTTATATGAAATTCTACCGCATCCTATTATCGCAAACTTATATCTACTCATTATATTATTCTCCCCTGTTAATATATTTCTTTAAAATATCCTTACCATTACTACCGTAACATTTCTTATCATGCAAATAAATCATAATTTGTTCATACACACTATTCCATCTACTTACCTGAGGATTGAATCTATCCAAAGAAGAGTTGTGCCAAAGAAAAGTAAATATCCCACTATAAGCTTCTACTTGATTAATTAAAAACTTTACCTTTTCTGTTGCCTCATCTAATCCATAACCACTATACCTGCTATCCATTATTGAAGTTTCCATAACTATTAATGGTATTTCCCATATATCTAAAACTCTGTTTTCCAGTATATCAAACGGCTTATATGGATGGCATATGCCACATCTAAATCCTTCCGAATCTGCAAAACTTAGTGTACAGTCATACAAAAAGCCCAATTTTTCTTGTATCCTCCAAGTAAATGGAGCACTAAATCTTAGAAAATGTTGTCTTATCCCATATTCTTCAGATTTAACAATACTATCAAGATTTATTTTTTCTTCTTTCATCTTTAAGTAATCATTATAACTATTAAAACTTCCGTGATACCCACATTCAAATCCATCTCTTTCAAGATCAGCAATTAAATCTATCACTCTCTTATCATTGTATATATATTTATTATCAAAGTTCGTCTCTCCACCGGTCATAAAATAGAAGGTTGATGTAAACCCAAGCCTTTTTTCCATATCAGCGATATATTCAAATGTCCAATAAGGATCTTCTTTATAATCAGACTTACTCTGAACATAATTTGCTAGATTTTTTAAAGCTAAAGCAATCTCTTTATTTCTTACTAAAAGTTTAACTGAATCTTTTAATGCTCGTCCTAAATTCGTATGTTTTTGTATCCAATCTACATCATGCGTAAAACAGGCTGCAAAGCTATTATCTCCCCAATGATGTTTTCTAACAAGCGAATTATCAAGTTTTTTTAATAGTACCCATATGAGTTCTATTTGTTCATTTACTATAGGTCTATTTAAAAAATTATTTTTATATGCTACCGATTCTTTTGCTGAAAATCGATTATATATCTCATCATCACTTTTGTAATTTAACACAACCTCTTCATATCTCGATAGCATAAAGAATATATCTGATACAATATCAATATTAGAAGTAATCTTATTAATTTCTTCTTTTATAAATAACTCAGCATCATCACTAAAAATTGATATTATATCTTTTTTATTTTTTATATTATAATCTAGGTTATATTTTCTTACACTTTGAGGTACCGAGTCAGCTTCGAGATATCTTTGTGAAAATAATTTATTTGAATTTTCAATTATAACTTTCTTATCAAGTTTATCTATAAAGTTTGAATATTTTTCACTGTCTTTATAAACTATATTTACATTACAAAAATCAATTTCAGCACTTAAATTAATCTCATTTTCAGTATAAAAATAAACATCTATTCCAAGAACCTCTGATACAGTAGTAAAAACATATTCTATCTGTTCTTTAAACTTCTTATTTTCAATAAAAATTCCAACCATAATCACTTACCTCTAAGTTTATTGTATAGTTTGTTCAAGGCATCACTGTTGCTATATATATCTTTAATTATTATTTTTATAAGGCTTTTTTTCGCCATATATTTACTTATATTAAAATATGCTTTTTGTTCAGCCCCAAAAGACCTAAAAAATCTTTCTATATCTTCTATCATACTACCCTCGAAATCAAACTTTTTAGTGACTTTGGAGCAGTATTTTATGGCCTCCCATATAAGAAGAGTATTAGATTCAGAATATCTAAAGTTAGGATCATTAGCTCCCATTAAATAATAAGCCGAATTTTCATCCCATACTACAAAAACAGCAGAATGAACATTTCCTTCATCATCTTCTGCAAAAAGAATTTTAACACATCCATTAGCAGAACATGCTTCATAGATTTTTTTAACAACTTCTAAACTATAAGGAATCTTAATACTCTGCCTGTTAAACGTCATAGTATTAAGCTTATAAAAATCTTCGATATTCATATCCTCTTTTATATTAACGATCTTCTCAGACTTTCTTATTTGATTTCTAGTTTTTGAATCTATATTATTGAATATATTATCTATATCATATAAATTCTCGATTACGTAGGTATATCGCGTAGTCTGAGTGAAACCTTTCCAATAAAAAGGCAACCAATTTGTTACTCCATAATGAAAATTTTGATTATATTGTTCTAGCTTCAATTCGCTCAACTTATCGATGATACTATTCATTATATCTTTTTCATATGCCAGTTTCTTTGCATACTTCTGGTTGCTTGGATAGGCAATCCAAACACCATTTTTTTGAGTTAATACAGGCTGTACAATTGATTTTTTGCCTTTGCTTTCTCTAGCATAATAAGGTAAAGCTCCAACTATCTTTCCACCTTTATCTACTAGTATCACATCCCAATTCGACTCACCACATACCGCGTCCATCCACCAATCTTTAGAGAATATAGGAATAGTTTTTTCTATCTTGCAAAGTTCTCTGTATCTCTCTTTATCAGTCATTATATTCCCTCCTATATCAGATCAATAGCTTTCATTGCATTTTTTATATTTTCTATATTTCCTTGTTTATAAAATTTTTGTGAAACCTTAATAACATCATCTCTATTAACTACATTGATATCATTTATAGCCTTTACAAGCTCACAAGGTTCATCTACATATCTTGTATATTCAGCTTCTGTAAGTAAATCTCTAAGATTATCCTCACTAAGATTATCAATATTAACTAATATATTAGGTGTACCAAAAGATAGAGCTTCTATAGCACAGGTGGAATATACTGTAAGATGTAAATCACAATATCCCACTGAGTGGTAAAAATCTATACTTTCTTCTATGATAACATTTTTAGGAAAATTATACTTACTGAAATCTTTATTAAAGTATCTAGGTATAAACATATATAATATTTCATTATCACTGTCTGCAGCAGTCTTAATAAAATCTATTAATTTTTCTTCTATAGTTATTTGCGAGGTAACCACCACTATTTTTCTATACTCTTTCCTAAGCTTCGAAAAATATCTTATAAACTTATCATTTTCTTTACTGTCTCTTATAACATCTTCGATATAATAGTTTCCTATGGAATAAATGTTTTTGCTTTCAATATAATTATTGCTTATTATATTTTTAACATAATCTCCAAACACAAATATATAATCACTAAAAACATCTTTTCCTATTGATTTAAAAATATTATAAGCATAATGATTGCTATTTATAATACCATGTTGGAATTCAACTACCCTTATGTTGTGCTTGTGAGCGCTAAAAATAAGAGCTTGATGCATTAAATTATAATAACAGTTCACAAAAATCGCCCTGCATTTATTTGCTTTTAAAAAATCATCAAAAACTTCCACATACTTAAAAAAGTTATTAATTATATCAACATAATTAACTTTAACTCCATAATTTCTCTCTATCTCATCAAGTATATGGCAATTATCTATTTTCACCTCTACCTTTTTAGCAACTTTCTTTATATCAAATAGGCTGGTACTAATATAATTTTTATGATAATATTCGCTATTATCTTTATGCTTTGACTCTATACAATTTAAGCATACTAAAGTTTCACTACCAAACTCCTTAATGAATCCATGTGCTATTTTATCTGAAACTTTTGAATCTATAATACGTTCTTCTAATCTATCGGTAAATATTATATAAGGATAATTACTGAAATACTTCTGCACATTCCAAAGGCTATTAGATATTTTATTTAAGGCCCTAGTATATTTACCATCTGCCACATTATTAACACTACTTCCCCCACCATTAATAACTAAGCTTTCATAGGAATTAGCATAATGCCATCTTAAAATCTGCCATACCTTAAGTTCATTGGTAACAATATCTTCAACTTTATAATTTAATTCTACTTCCTTTAAAAAATCCATTGGTTTCATCATTACATCCACCTTACTTAGTTTTTGATACGAAACTCTTTAGTTTTTTTATTAACAAATTCACCTCTTTTTTATATAACACCGAAAGAAAAACAATTACAACTATAGCTATTAATAACTTAATCAAGAAAAAGTATATAAACGAAAAGCTTCCTTCTAAGAAACAAAAAGATGAAACTATCATAAATAAGAAAGTTATTAAGTATAGTTTGACATAATTAAATCCTACCTTTTCTATGAGCGATGATATTATCAATATTAGTACACTTGCCATAAACATTGATATCAAACTAGCAACTGCAGATCCAACAGTCCCATACTTAGGTATCAGTAAATAGTTTAAAACAGAATTAGCAATGGCACTAAATATAGTTCCGATTGAAACAAACTTAGTTCCCTTCTTATTATAAAAGAGTGGATTAACAAAAAAATAGTATAATCCATTAAAAACAAATGCAAAGGTAATTACCGGAACCACCTTCCAGCCATCTCCAAATTCAAACTTCTTGCTTATTAAAATATTTATAACTTCTTGTCCAAAAAGTGATATAAGCATAGCCAAAAGACCATAAGCTACGACAACATATTCAGTGAATTTAACGACAATCTTCTTGCCTTCCTTTCCACTGTTCATCTTATCAAAGAACCAAGGAACATAGGCTTGATTAACAGCGGTGGTAAGTATATTCATAATATTACCAAACTGAAAAGCTATATTGTATGATCCTGCGGCTTCTGTAGACTGCATTTTATTTAAGAACAGTCTATCTATCATCGAAATCATCCATCCTGAAAGTGAATGTGGTATCAATGGTAGTGAGTATCTTAATGATTGTTTCAAATATATCTTATTTATTTTCAATTTAACTTTTGGTATAAAATTTATTAAAGTATATATAAAAAATATTATATCTGTGCTAGCTAAAGCTAATAAAACGCCTTTAGCCCCCATCTTAAAGCCTACTACATAAGTAATTGTTAAAAGAAGGTTTATAGTAAAATAGCTTAAGTTATTTAAGCCATATTGTTTTCCATTTTGTTCTGCTTGTAAAGTACTTTGGAATATATTGTAGATCGGATTAAGAGTTATAGAAATAAGTGCAATTGCAAAATAAGGAAAAAAGCTTATTCCATCTACAAAAGGCGAAATTATGTATCTATGAAATGCAAATATTATAATGCTCATAAATATGCTATTCATTGAAACAAATAAGATATTTGTTCCCCAAAATTCTTTTAATTTTTCCCTGTCATCTTTATAATCAAAATAATATCTTGAAATAGCTCCATTTAACGATAACATATAAAAAACAGTAAGTAGACTGACAACCGCCTGAACTACACCAGTTATTCCATAATCAGTCTTAGTTAAATATGAAGTATAAACAGGTAAAAGAAATAACCCTATACATTTTTGTAATATAGATACGATTGTATATATCCCTGAGTTCGCAAGCATCTTTTTAGTTGACATATATTTCTCCTTTATGTTTTAATAGGATATCTTTAACGATATCCTATTATGTATATAGATGAACCACTTCATAATAGAATTTATATTTTCAAATCTGCCTCTCAGATGCCAGAGGCATTTCGAAAATAGATTTGGGATTGAAGTGGTACATCTTTAAAACTTAACTTTAAAGTAATACAATATTTTCTTTGTTTTCTACATTCTTAGTTGCGTTCTTTGTGTCAAATATAACCTTAGCATTTTTTTGTACATAGTTATAATCCATATTTGTATGCATAGTAGTTATAACTACTATATCTGCAGCTCTTAAAACCGTCTCTGTTAGATCGGATATACCTTGATATTCAACACCTTTGTATTTATAAGAAGCTACATAAGGATCATAAAATGATATATCAGCACCTTCATTTTTGAAGTTTTCTATAACCTTTAAAGCAGGACTTTCTCTGTAATCATCAATATCTTGTTTGTATGCTACTCCAAGAATTAAAACCTTAGAGCCATTTATTGGTTTCTTATATTTATTTAATATCTTTCCTGCTCTCTCTATTACATACTGAGGCATATAATTATTTATTTCACCTGATGTTTCTATAAGCTTAGTATGATAGTCATATTCCCTAGCTTTCCAAGTAAGATAATATGGGTCTAATGGTATACAATGGCCTCCAAGTCCCGGACCCGGATAAAATGCTTGAAATCCATATGGTTTTGTTTTAGCTGCATCAATAACTTCCCATACACTTATCCCCATCTTCTCGCATATAATAGCCATCTCATTAGCTAAACCAATATTAATATTTCTATACGTATTCTCTAGAATCTTTTCCATTTCAGCAACTGCTGGGCTAGATACTTCTAAAATTTCACTTTCAAGCACATTTCTATACATCGCTGCAGCTACTTCTGTACTATCTTTTCCAACACCGCCTACTACCTTAGGCGTATTTTTTGTCTTATACAGTAAGTTACCTGGATCTACTCTTTCTGGAGAAAATGCTAAAAAGAAGTCCTTACCACACTTCAACCCTGACTTACCTTCTAATATCGGCAATAGTAATTCTTCTGTAGTTCCAGGATATGTAGTACTCTCTAATACTACAACCATCCCTTCATGCAGATATTCTGCTACTGCTTCTGTTGATGCTTTTACATAGCTTATATCAGGTTGTTGATACTCATCTAATGGTGTAGGAACACAAATAGCTACAAAATCCACATCTTTTACAAAAGAAAAATCAGTTGTTGCTGTCAATATTCCACCCTTAACAACGTTACTAAGATCAGAATCAACAACATCACCTATATAATTCACTCCATTATTAACAAGCTCCACTTTATTTGCTTGTACATCAAATCCTATTGTTTTATATCCAGCTTTTGCTTTTTCAACAGCTAAAGGCAGACCAACATAGCCTAAACCAATAACACCAACAATAGCCGTTTTTTTATTTATTTTTACAAGTAATTCATCTTTAACGCTCATAAAATTATTCTCCCCTCGCAGATACAGTCCAATCATTTATTACGTAATCTTTCCCACAAGCTTCACATGTACATTGATTAAATTCATCAAAATATATTCTTTCACCGCATTGGCAAACATGTCCTATTATTCGAGCAGGATTTCCAACAACTAAAGCATAATCAGGTATATCTTTAGTAACAACAGTACCAGCTCCAACTAATGCATATCTTCCTATATTGTTGCCACAAACAATTGTGGCATTTGCACCTATGCTGGCACCCTTGGAAATTCTAGTTTCTTTATATTCACTTTTTCTTTCGATAAAACTTCTAGGGTTTATTACATTGGTGAACACACAGGATGGTCCTAAAAACACATCATCTTCACATATAACCCCTGTATAAACTGAAACATTATTTTGTATTTTTACTCCATTACCTAATACTACACCAGGAGATATAACAACATTTTGACCTATATTACATCTTTCTCCTATAATACAATCCTTCATTACATGTGAAAAATGCCATATCTTTGTACCAGCTCCAACCTTGGAAGGCTCATCTAAATATGAAGATTCATGAATAAAATAATCTTCCTTACTCATTTAAATTACCTCCCTGTAAAATCATTGATTACATTTACTATATATTGTTTTTGCTCTAATGTTAATTCGGCATACATTGGTATAGCGAAAGTTCTTTTAGAAAGGTACTCCGTGTTAGGAAAATCTCCTTCTGCATAACCTAATTCTATATAAACTTTTTGTAGATGCAACGGTACTGGATAATACACCCCTGTTGCAATACCACTATCCTTAAGATATTCTAAGATAGCTTCTCTATTATCTGATTGTAGAATATACATGTGATATACATGTCGTCTTCCTTCAGCTTCTGTTGGTTTAATTAGAGATTCATTTTTTATATTTTCATTATAGAATCTTGCATTATCTCTTCTTTTATCATTCCATTTATCAATCTCTTTAAGCTTTACTCTCAAAATAGCAGCCTGCATAGCATCTAGCCTTGAGTTATGCCCTATAAGATAATTGTAATATTTTAGCGGATTATATACTGTATCGTTTACCGCTCCACTTACAACTAATTTTTCATCAGTACCATTTATAAGATTATACGCTTTTTGACCATTCTCTCCACTACCATGAGTCCTTAGTGCTTTAGTCAATATAGCTATATTATCATTATTAGTTACTATCATTCCTCCATCACCAGCACAACCTAAATTTTTGGTTGGAAAGAATGAGAAGCAAGCTACATCACCTAAAACTCCTACCTTTTCACCTTTATACTCTGCTCCTATTGCTTGACAAGCATCCTCTATTACATATAAATTATGCTTTTTTGCAATTTCTAATATCTCATCCATATCAGCCGGCTGTCCAAATATATGAACTGGCATTATTGCTTTTGTATTTTTAGTTATTTTATCTTCAATTTTTTTCACATCAATATTGAAAGTATCTAAGTTAACATCAACAAATACAGGAATAGCTCCTATTGCAGATATACTTTCTGCTGTAGAAAAAAAAGTAAATGGAGTAGTGATTACCTCATCTCCTTCTTTTATTCCCAATGCTTTCATTGCTATCACCAATGCATCCGTTCCGTTACCTACAGATATAGAATGTTTAACTCCTAAATAGTCAGAGAACTCTTTCTCAAATTTATTTACATTCTCTCCCATTATATAATTAGTTGATGATAATACATCAAGTACAACACTATTCAATTGATCTGATATGGTGTCATACTGAGCTTTTAAATCTATCAGTGATATTTCCATCAATATTACTCCTTAATGTGTTACTAGTATCAATACCATTGATACTGCCTATAAAATAGTTTAGTTGTTCTATCTTTTTCAACCATAACAAATCTTCCGTAGCATACAGACTTATGTCTCCGTTTCTTCTACTTTCATTTGTTCGTTTATAAAATTGTTCTATACTTATAAAATCCAAATCTGTATCATCATTTGCAAATTTTAAAACGAAGGGTTTTGAATCAGTAATATCTACATCATCGTAAGCGATTATTACAGGAAGCCCTTTTGCAATGTAATGTCTTACCTTAAGTGGCGCAGCTTCTTTCATATCCTTTGTGTAAAGAGCTAAAGTTCCCACTCCAATGTCAGATATTTCAAACAAGTCATCTAACTTTTGTTTATCGTTTACCACTCCATAGAATTTGATTTGGTCATTTTGCACTCCAAATCTATCTTCTTCCCCCACTATATGAATTACAAACTTATCCTTGTTAGGTGCATTGTTAAAAGATCTTAATAGTCTTTCTGTCCCATGCCACGGAAGACCTGGAGAAATAACAAATATTAAATTAATTTTATTATTAATATCTTTCTTTTCAACAAATCCTAAATCTTCTTTAAGAATTCCGTTACCAAGTATAAATCCAGGCTTATCATTATATCTAGTTTCATTTTTATACAATTCATTAGTTATGCAAACAAAAGCTTTTATAGATTTATAATAACTTCGCTTCAATATAGCCTCTAACATATATCTTTTCTTATTGGTTACTTTGTTTTCTTCAATTACATTAGACTGCACTTCTACGAAAATAGGTGCTATTTCAGAAAGCTTATCGAAGAAATTTAATATAGCGCCCCTATCTCTAAAATATATTATATCTGGCTTTTCATTTTTAGCAGCCTCTATAACCATTTTATTTAGCTTCCTACCAGAACTAATCTTACTTAATATACTGTTGTTACTATCATTTAAAGATATAAACTCTGCATCACTCTTTGGAAAGCCAATAGGCGATGTATGAAATACAATTAATTTCACTTCATGCCCAAGTTTTTCAAAGCATTCTTTTTCATGTAATATCTTTTTATATGCACCGTGCTGACTTTTATCACCATTGGAATTGACCAAATATAAGATTTTCATATTGTCCCCCAACATTAAAGCTATATTGTATTTTTTATAACACTACATACCATTTCAATCTGTTCTTTAGTAAGCCCAACAGAACTTGGAAGATTTATTCCTCTTGCATATAATTCATTAGTTACTGTCAGGTCCCCATGTTTACATTCCTTATATGGAGGCATATCATGAATAGGCATAAAGAATGGTCTTGACTCAATACCATTTTCACTCAATACCTTAATTAATTCATCCCTTGTTAACTTATAATCATCTTCAATTAATGCTGAGTATAGCCAGAAACAGTTTTCTGCCCATTCCTTTTCTACTGGAACAGTTATTCCTTTGACCTCTGCTAATAGCTCATTATAATAAGAAGCACTTTCTCTTTTTCCTTTTATATATTCATCAATTTGCTCTAATTGCGCAACTCCAAAGGCAGCAAGTAGATTAGGCATTCTAAAGTTATATCCTACCTCCGGATGATAAAAAGCCTTATTTTCTAATGTCACCTTAGTCTGATTTGATAAGAATTTAGCTCTGTCTCCTATAGTCTCATCATTAGTTACTAACATTCCACCAGCACCAGTAGTTATAAGCTTATTTCCGTTAAAACTAAAACAACCTATATGTCCTGATGTTCCTACCATTTTGCCCTTATATTTAGATCCTAAAGCCTCTGTCGCATCCTCAATTACATACAAATTATGCTTTTTAGCAATTTGCATAAGACTATCCATATCAACAGGGTGACCATATATGTGTACTGGCAAAATAGCTTTAGTCTTATCTGTTATAAGTTCCTCTACTTTTTCAGTATCCATTACATAAGTGTCTCTGCAAACATCAACAAAGACCGGAGTTGCACCGACATATTTTATAGCGTTTACTGGTGATATAAAAGTCAATGAAGGAACTATAACTTCGTCTCCTGCTCCAACTCCAAGAGCTATTAGTGCCAACTGGATTGCAGCAGTACCATTCATAGTAACAACTGACTTCTTGCTTCCTACATATTCATTAAAGTTTTTTTCGAATAAATCTACATAGCTTCCTACTGACGAAACCCATGAGGTGTCTATACATTCCTTAACATACTGCCATTCATTTCCTCTTATTTCAGGTATACACAATGGTATCATAAAATCCCCTCCTATTTCTTAAACATTGTAAATATCAGGTTTGTAATACTGAAGATTATTCTTCATCCATTCTATTGTTGCTCTTAATCCACTTTCAATATCGTATTGAGGTGCCCAGCCAGTCAACTCTTTTATTTTCTTATTATCTGCCCAAAGTCTATTTACTTCACTTTGCTTAGGTCTTAATCTTTGTTCGTCACAAATTATTTTTACATCTTTTCCTATTATTTTAACAATCAAATCTATTGTATCTTTTATACTTATCTCATAATTAGATCCTGCATTTATTACTTCACCAATTGTATTATCACATTCTGCAACCTTTACAAAAGCTTCTGCAGTATCTTTTACAAAGTTAAAGTCTCTTGTTGGCGATAAATCTCCAAGCTTTATTTCATTATTTCCAGATAATATCTGGCTTATTATTGTTGGAATAACTGCTCTAGCTGATTGTCTTGGTCCATATGTATTAAACGGACGTAGTGTTGCCACAGGAGTATTAAAAGACTTGTAAAAACTTTCAGCCATTTTATCAGCTCCTATTTTAGATGCTGAATATGGAGATTGACCCTGCATAGGATGTTTCTCATCTATAGGTACATATAATGCAGTCCCATAAGTCTCACTAGTTGAAGTATGAACTATCTTTTGAACATCATATTCTCTACAAGCTTCAAGCACATTCGCTGTACCTTCAATGTTGGTTTTTATATAAGCCATAGGTGATTGATAAGAATACGGTATTGCAATCAAAGCTGCTAGATGAAATACTATATCATTACCTTTTATAATTCTTTTCATTCCATCATATTCTCTTATATCGCCTGTAACTACATTAATGCTACTTTTTACATTTGCATCAAACGTATCAATCCAGCCCCAATTATTAAACGAGTTGTATTGTACAAGAGCCGTAACATCAGCACCCAATTCTACAAGCCTCTCAGTTAAGTGACTACCTATAAATCCTTCTGCTCCTGTTACAAGTACCTTTTTCCCTGATATATTCATAACTATTTTTCATTCCTTCCTAATAATACACTCAATTTAAACCTATCTTAGATTATATCAAAAAAACTTTTTTATATCCTCATTCGCTTGATAATAATCATTTAATTTACCAATATCCATCCAATATTCTTCAATAGGATAACTACCCACAGTATAATTTTCCTTAGTTAACACATTTATCAAATCAGTTATATTATAAAACTCATCCTCTGGAATAAACTTTAATACTTGAGGGCTTAAAGCATAAACTCCTCCACTTACCAAAAAATTCACTATTGGTTTTTCTTCAAGTGAGGATACCTCAAGTTTATCTACATTAAGCACTCCATAAGGTATTTGTATCTCATAATTTCTAGCACCAATAGTCATATTAAAATTATTTTTAAGATGAAGTGCCATCATCTTATCAAAATTAAGGTTAGTCAGTATATCTCCATTTATTACAAAAAAAGGCATATTGAGATATTGCTCCGCTAACTTTATAGCTCCACCTGTGCCTAGTCTTTTATCCTCTCTTATGTATGTTATATCTACTCCAAAGTCTTTTCCGTCTCTGAAATAGTTCTCTATTATTTCAGATTTATAATTTACAGATAGTAGAATGTTTCTATAACCTTTAGCTTTAAATTGTTCAATTATTGTTTGTAGAATTGGTTTGTCTCCAACCTTTAACATAGGTTTAGGTATATCATCTGTTAGTGGTCTGAGCCTTGTCCCTAAACCTCCTGCCATAATAAGTACAGGGTTTTTTTTCTCATTAACATATTGAAAATTATCAGGTTCTATAAAATCCACTAATACACCTTTTCTATTAAGAACAGGTATAAATCTTATTTTATATTCTGCCATTATTTCGTTAGAATTTTCTTTTTCATCTTCATATACATACTTAAAATCTTTATTATATAGACTGTCAATAGTAGATCTAAGGTCATCCCCTCTTATTAAAGCTCTTCTTATATCTCCATCCGTCACTGTTCCTAATAATTTTGAATCCTCATCAACTACAAGTGCTATACCTTTTGCATTCTCATCTATAACGTTTAATGTATGTATAATTGAAAAATATGGTTTTACAAAAAATTGTTCTATTCTATTCATATAATCACCTAAATGTATTATTTTTTAATATCTGTATTGTAAAAGCATTTTGCTTACTTTCCCATTTCTTCTTTCCCATTCATCAATGAGAGTTTTATACACTACTGGATCATGTATTCTTTTCCCTATATAAAAATTGCATATATTTTTAGAAAATGCCGCCTTAAATTTGAAAAGTGGGTCCTCAAGCGAATTGCTTAATCCGCCTCCTAAAAACATAAATTTATGTCCCAAAGCTTTTCCTACTTTCATGGCTTCATAAAGCATTATATTGTTAGGACTAAACTTTTGATACTCTTTTAAACTTCCAGCTAAATGATAGTGAAAATACTCTCCAAAAGACATAAAAATAGATGCGGCAATAATAGTATCCTCATACTCTACTCCCAATATTTTGTATTCACTATTCATACTCATGAAATCAAAATAGTTATCATCAAAATAGTAAAAATCGTCTGCCCCTATCCTAGTCATAGTGCTCATATATACATCCTGAAACACTTTCATATCTTTAATTTCTTTAACTATCAAACCATTCTTTTCTGCTTTCCTTATGACATTCCTGTTCTTTGATGATACAGAATCTGTCCATAATTCTTCTATACTCTGTTGTAAATCTACAAAAACAGTTTTCCTATTTTCTAAAACATCTATACCTTTAGAAAATATTCTATGGTTTTCAATTAAAGGATGGAATCTAACAAATTCACATACTATTTTTCTTTCCTTGCAATACGATAAAAAGGCACCTTCTGCCCTTTCCATAAACTTATCATTAACCTGATTAATTATTGGTCCACCGTATCCATACGGCGTTTGTATGTCATAATAATCTTCGTTCAAATCATATCCATCAATCTTATTTATTATATAAGGATAAAAAAAGCTTCTATCTTCCTCTTCATAATAAAAAGCTTCTGCACTTCCACTCTCTACTGTACAGCTTAAGTTAAAGTGCTTGTATGAATAATAAATATCTCTAAGCTCCTCAGGAAATTTCCCTAATACCTCATCCCAAGTTTCTTTATCAGTAATAATTTTAATCATAAAAACCACCCTATTGCTAATCCTTATATTGTTCCATTAAATCTATCAATTCCTTTACAAGCCTATCCATATCAACTTTATCATATCTTTGGTCAATAGGCAAAGTAAGAATCTTATCTGCTATATTATAGCTATCAGTAAAGTCCTCAACCCAATATTCATTTCTTATATCCCAATGAACAGGACAATATATTTTTTTTTCCCTTAACTCTTTGCGTATAACATCTCTATTATCTAAAAGTATAGGTAATCCTACCGGAATTGTTTCATCACAATATTGAAAAAGAGGCTTAACACCATGCTTATCCAATTCATTGATAAGATATAAATAATTCTTCTGTCTTCTATCTTTAATAAATTCTATATCTAATCTATTAACTAAATCCAATGATTGCTTATCAATAAGCTGATATTCTTCTCTTTTATAATAACATTCCTCAGCACTATTGAAAATACTAAGAAATTCTTCCTCTTTTCCTATGCCAAAGCATTGGTATAAGGTTTTGCTCATTCTAGCCTTATACATTAAAGATAGATAATCATCAACTTCTTCCGTTTCTAACATATCGCCGCACCCAACTACTATACTTCCATCTATAGGAACAAATTTTCTTAGACTGTTAAAAACAAAAGTACCAATAAACTTTTTGGATGGCTCTTTCCACAACATTTGTACTGCATCTTCAATTAAAACAATACCATCATTTTTAAACTTCTCTAATTGCTTTAAAGTATCATCATTGTGATAAAAACCAAAATAGTTAATGAAAAATATCGCTTTTACCTTGTTTTTATCAACACACATACTTAGATAATCTAAATCTATTGATAAATCCCCATTTATCTTATAAAAAACTATATTTATATGTTTTTTATTAAACCATTGAAGTATAGACGGGCATAAATAAGCCGGCAATAGCATAACCTCATCTTTTTCAAAGTGTACTTTGTCCAATATAAATTTTATTGCTGATTGCCCACCACTTAATAGCATTCCTTCTGTTTCAGATTTATTTTTATTACTAAACTCATCAAGTTGGAACCAAAACTCTCCACCTATAGGTTTCGTAGCATTATACTCCATAATTTTAACTCCATCTAAGTTTTTTCTTTATTAAATTTTCGCCTAGTTCTATTGTTTTTAGTATTGTAACTATCTCATCACTAGTGTTTCCTTCACCGTATAAACTTCTGGTATCTTCCACAATTTTTGCAAACTCATTACTGAAGCATTGGTTTATAGCCATTAATATATCGACGCTATCATAAGTAGTATCAATTATGTTACTCGCCTTTAACCTTCCTTTTTGCCTATTACCAATATTAACGACAGGCTTCTTCATGAATGGCGCTTCAACTAATGCGCTAGAAGAATTCCCCACAATTGCTCCACATAAATTCATGACACTTAAGTATCTAAGACTTCCAAGATTTTTGTGTAAAAACACCTTATCTGGATACTTATCCTTAAATTCTTCTATAGCCTCGATTATAATATCTCCTCCATTGTCTGCATTAGGATATGTTATAATCATCTTTTTATCTATCTGGCTTAATGCCTCAATTAAATTTGATATTTGTTCATCAACTTGATTTATTTCTAAGGTAACTGGATGATATGTGATTAATATAGTATCTTCATCCACACAAACTCCTAATTGTTTTTCTAATTCTTCTTGACTCATTAATTTGGTTAATTTTATATTTTCTATACCTGGATCACCAACATTAAAGATTCTCCAAGACTCTTCTCCCATAGCTTTTATGTTGTCTGCATAAACCTTCGCACCTGGAAAATGAATATGAGCCATCTTTGTTATTGAATGTCTTATTTGCTCATCCATGGCTCCCTCTGTTATCTCTCCACCTGATATATGAGCTATTGGAATATTCATAGCCATAGCAGCCGCTGCTGCTGAAAAAACTTCATATCTATCTCCCAATATTAACAATAAATCTGGGGCAACTTCATTAAATATATCAGTAAGTTTATCAAGTGCTTTAGCCATCTCTTTTGCAGTTTTTATTTTTGAATCAGTATCTTCCATTAATATATCTACACTTTTGGATATATCAAAACCATCATTGATTATCTCATCTACAGTCTTACCATATTTTTCACTAAGGTGAGTTCCTGTCACTACTAAAGCTAACTCTAATTCTTCATCTTGATCAATTTTAAGCATTATATTTTTCAAGAGCCCATATTCTGCTCTAGTTCCTGTAACCACAGCAATTTTTCTCATTTTTTTCACTCCACTTAAATTTATTTAGTTTTTATAAATCATCTAATGTGATAAGCTGATCTTCTTTAAGCGAATTCTTAAGTTTACGCCCTAAGACAAACTTTATAAACTCTGGCTTTAACCCTGTTCCAGGTCTTTTAAATTCTATCATTTCTTCAGTTAGAATTGTTCCAGCATCCAAGTCTCTAGATGCTACAATACTTCTTCTTGCTGCTTCTATAGTCTTTTCTTCCTTTTTAGTTGGTTTCTTTATACCTGTCCCTAATAACAGCTCTGTAGTTCTTATGGCATTTACAAATCCCTTAAATTCATCTGGAGTCATAGATGCAGCATGATCAGGCCCTTCCATAGCCTTATCTAATGTAAAATGCTTTTCTATAACAACTGAGCCTAAAGCTACCGCTGCTACTGCTGCTTCATTTCCTAATGTGTGATCTGAATATCCTACAGGTATTTTGAAAGCTTCTCTCATAGTTACCATAGCCTTAAGATTCACATCTTCTGCCATAGTAGGGTAATCAGTAGTAGCATGCATTAATGTTACAGCGCTGTTTCCTTGTTCATATATTGTATCTAGTGCTAACTCTACTTCACCCAAAGTACTCATTCCTGTTGATAAAATTATAGGCAAACCCTTTTTTGAAATTTCTTTTAAGAATTTCAAGTTAGTAACCTCTGTTGATCCAATTTTAATTAATGGCACACCAATATTCGCCAAATAATCAAGACTATCTGTTTCATCAGGCGTCGAGATAAACGTTATTTCCTTTTCATCGCAATAATTTTTAAGTTCAGTAAACTGATCATAACTAAGCTCTAATTTCTTTACCATATCAAATTGAGATTCGCTATTCCCAGTATTATCAACTTGGTATTCTGCCTTTTGTGCATACTTTCCTATAATCTTTTCTGTCTTAAAAGTTTGAAACTTCACTGCATCAGCTCCAGCATATTTAGCTGCATCTATAAGTTTTTTTGCAAGTCTTATATCTCCATTGTGATTTACGCCTGCTTCGGCTATTATGTATACTGACATAAATAAATTCACTCCATTCACATACTAATTGGTATTTTATCCGTTAGCCTTCTCAGTTAACAGTAGTTCTGCTAGTTTAAAATCAATTATTGTATCTATATCTATAGACTTATCGCTTTCCATTATATATCCAGTCATATTTTCTGGTTCTAAAGTTTTCTGTTCTAAGAATACTTCTCTATCTACTACGTAAACAGCACCATTTAATCTATACACTGGTGGCAAGTCTTGTCTTCTTGTAATTCTTTTACCTTCTTCTAAAAAATACTCTAGCTTATCATCTTTTAATATATTTGTCCAATAAGGATTACACTCTACTTCACATACAGAAACTGCAGCATCTGATTTCGTACTAATCATTTTTTCAATAGTTCCATCAATATCCTCTGAATCTCTTAATGGTGAAGTACATTGTAATAAACATATTATCTTAGGCCTATACCCTTCAATCCTATATAACTCACTTACCACGTGCAGTATTGCATCATTAGTTGGTGACAAATCAGTAGCCAACTCATTAGGTCTTAAAAAAGGCACCTCTGCTCCGTATTGTTTACTTATATCTGCAATTTCATTATCATCTGTACTAACAACTACTCTATTTATATATTTGCTCTTCTTCGCAGCTTCAATTGTATATGCTATAAGGGGTTTATCTAACAAAGATTTAATATTCTTCTTCGGTACACCCTTAGAGCCTCCCCTTGCTGGAATTATAGCAAGAACCTCCAGATTTTCTTCATTCATAATAACTACCTTCTCCCTTTTAACTCCTATTTAATAATTTTATTATAAACCAATATATTTATCTATAAAATACTTAAATTATGTAGCATATAATTTAAGTATTTTATTTACTTTAACATTAAATTAATCTCCACATTATAACTTATTAATACCTTTATCAAAAAACTGTAATAACTAAATTGAAAAAAAGCTGATTCCTGATAAACACAGAAGTCAGCTTTTAGTTACTTAATTTTTTCTTTTACATGTTCTTACTATATTAGTATATTAGATTTATATCATCTTTAATTTAAATCAAAATTAAATTTATAAGAGGTTACTTTCTTTCAACACCATATTTGGAAGCTAATTCTTGAACAAAATCAAGATACTTTCTCTCTTGTCTTTGTTGAATTAATTCATTTACTACATCCTTTTTTACTTCATCAAAGCTTTTAACAACAGCTGAATTCTTTGAAGCTACCTTTATTAAATGGAACCCAAATTGAGTTTTTACTGGTTCACTTACTTCACCTACAGGTAAATTAAATGCTGCTTCTTCAAACTCTGGAACCATCATTCCCTTTGAGAATGCTCCTAGATCTCCACCTTGTTCACTTGAAGGACAAGTTGAATATTCTGATGCTGATTGTTCAAAAGATTTCTTTCCAGAAAGTATATCTTCTCTTATTTCCTTCAATTTATCTTCAGAATCTAAAAGTATATGCTTAGCGGAAACAGTTTCTGGTTCCATATAAGCTTCTTTATTCTCTTCATAATACTTAAGCGCTTCTTCGTCAGTCACAGTTATTTCTGAAAGCACTTTGTTAATTATTATCTGAGTCAATATATCCTTCTTAACTTTTTCTATTTGGCTTAAAAATTCTTGTGACTTATCAAATTCATTATCTACGCCAAACTTATATAATAGTTCAAAGCTTATAACTTGCTCAAGTAATTGTTTTTTGCCCATTTCACTTGCAAAAACCCCTCTTCTATTTTCAGGGTATCTTTCTATAACATCCATTAGATCTCTTTCAGTTATTTCATTTCCGCCAACTATAGCTAATATATTCTTATCCATAAATAATCTCCTTTTCTGAATAAAAGTTTAATCTTTATAATCATATCACAAATAGATTAATATTCATATTTTTTATTATTAGGGATCTTTAACATATAAATTTCCTCTATATAAATCTACATTTTACTTTAAATGCTATTAAAAGCTTTTAAAATCACACATTTTTTTATATTTTCTTTTGCAATAAAGAATAATAAATAAATCCATGAGCTCAATACTAACTACTGATTTTATGTAGAATTACTATATTATGCAATTATGTTGTTGATATATAATAACTATTATTATATAATAATTAAAAACACTATTTGGAGGTGCTAGATACCAATGGAATTAAATACATTAGCCCAAGATTTTTCTATCGCAGGTTCCGATGGAAATATTCATAAATTAAGTGATTATAGAGGTAAGAAGGTAATATTATATTTTTATCCTAAAGATAATACACCTGGTTGTACAAATCAGGCTTGTGATTTTAGAGATAATTATCAGCAAATTTCAGACTATAATGCTATAGTTTTAGGGATCTCTAGAGATTCCTTGACTTCTCATGATAAATTCATAACTAAATTAGGATTACCTTTTATATTATTAAGTGATGAAAGTGAAGAAGTATGTAACATGTATGATGTTATAAAAGAAAAGAATATGTATGGCAAGAAGTCACTGGGAATTGAAAGAAGCACATTTATAATTAACGAAAATGGACTCCTAATAAAGGAATTTAGAAAAGTTAAGGTTAAAGATCATATAAGCGAAGTACTAGAAATCTTAAAAAATATGTAAACTACACGCCTATGCTTGTGTATATAATTAAAGGCTAAGAATTAAATCAATTCTTAGCCTTTAATTTACTATAATAAAAAATCATTTATAATATCTTCTTATACAATAAAGAAAGCATAGTACTAAGTACTATGCTTTTGGTGGCCAGACCAGGAATCGAACCAGGGACACGAGGATTTTCAGTCCTCTGCTCTACCGACTGAGCTATCTAGCCACATTTACCTAGCGACCACTTACTCTCCCACACAGTCGCCCATGCAGTACCATCAGCCGTCTAAGTCTTAACCGTCGTGTTCGGAATGGGTACGGGTGTAACCCTTAGACGCATCATCACTAGATATTGAAAGATTATTCTTTCAAAATTGCACTTAAGTTTACTTTGTAATAATTTGTATTGGTCAAGCCCTCGACCTATTAGTATCGGTCAGCTGAACAT
>NZ_BMBA01000007.1 GCF_017312485.1 Clostridium zeae
GGCTGTTCGCCCATTAAAGCGGCACGCGAGCTGGGTTCAGAACGTCGTGAGACAGTTCGGTCCCTATCCGTCGCGGGCGTAGGAAATTTGAGAGGAGCTGTCCTTAGTACGAGAGGACCGGGATGGACTGACCTCTGGTGCACCAGTTGTTCCGCCAGGAGCATAGCTGGGTAGCTACGTCGGGAAGGGATAAACGCTGAAAGCATCTAAGCGTGAAGCCCACCTCAAGATTAGATTTCCCATAGCGTAAGCTAGTAAGACCCCTCGAAGAACACGAGGTTGATAGGTCGGAGGTGTAAGCATGGTAACATGTTCAGCTGACCGATACTAATAGGTCGAGGGCTTGACCAATAAATGTTATTACAAAGTTAACTTAAGTGCAATTTTGAAAGAATATCTTTCAAAAATCTAGTAATGATGCGTCTAAGGGTTACACCCGTACCCATACCGAACACGAAGGTTAAGACTTAGACGGCTGATGGTACTGCATGGGCGACTGTGTGGGAGAGTAGGTGGTTGCTAGGTAATTAGTATCTTAATGGTACGCAGAAGACTTCACGAATGTGAAGTCTTTTTTTATGCATAAGAAAAGTATGTAATTTTATTTAGCTAAACTTAGAAATTTTAATTGATTTTGAAGATTTTAAGATATACAGTAAAAATGATGGTAGGTTTTTCAGTAGATTAATGAAGCACGCAATTGGAAGGAAGATTAATTTTACTAATTATAAGTCATGTTTGAGGTTAAGTTAAATAGTGTAGTTTATTTTAAATTAATGTAATATTAATAGAGAAAATAGATCTAAGGAGATAAAATGGGTTCGATTTATAAAGTTAAACAAATCACAAAACTATATCAAAGTTGCGATAAATGTGGTCTTCCTGATATAAATTGTATTTGTAATACAATTTCAAAAATTAAGACTAAAGCAAAAATATGGATACTATCAACTGAAAGAGAATTATATAGACCTTCAAATACTGCAAGAATTTTAAAGTTAGTTAACCCAGAATCAACAGAAATATATTTATGGGAGAGAACTAAAAAGCCTGAGGAATTAATTAAAAATATACAGCAAGATATTTATGATGTATATCTTATTTTTCCTGAAGAAAATAGCTATATAGTAAAAACTAAAGTTGAGCATAGTAATACAGATAGAATTCCAGCTTTTATTCTTTTAGATGGAACTTGGAAGGAAGCAAAGAAGATACTAAGGAAAAGCGATTATCTAAAAGGAATTCCGAGAATTTCATTGAATCCTAGCTTCAAATCAGAATATGATTTAAGAAAAGGGATCATTGAAGGAAACTTATGCACTATTGAAGCAGCGATTGAAGTATTAAAACAAAATAATGATTTAGAAAATACTATTTTGATAAAAAAAGCTTTTGATTTATTTAGAGCTGGATTTAAAGCTGGTATTACTGCACAGAAAATAAAATAGTAAAAGTTTAAATTATAAAGTTTAATGTAAATTAAATAGATAATTTTAGTAGTTTATTAAAAGAAGTCATTTTTGACTTCTTTATTTTTTAGCACTAATAACTCTTATGTACTAGGAAATAAAAATTTGTTTATATAAAATAATTTAAGTTATAAATAAAATATTCAATTGGACGATAATTAACTAATAGTAAGTATTATTTAAAAAATACTTTTAATTATTTTTTTTAAATATATTAAAATTATAATTAAAAGTATATATGAACTATAAAAATAATAGAGTGTGGAGGAAAAGATATAATGGGGAAGAGAAAAGGTATGAAAAATGTTAAGATAGTTCATGGAATATCGGCACTTTGGGCAATTGCTGTAGTCTCATTACTAATAGTTGGTTTAGTATCTTTATCTGGTATGAAAAAAATAGATACAAATATTGAGTATATCAATAATTACGAATTAAATAATATAAAAATCTTAGGGGATATAAATGGATCTTATAATGGGATGAGAAATGTGGTTACAAGAATAATCGACAGAGCTTATGATGAGGTTCAAATCAACGAAGTAAACACTACAAGTGAAAATATTAATAAACTTATGGATCAGTTAACAACTTCTAATTATACAGATGAACAGAAACAGATATTGAAAGAACTTAAGGAATCTTTTTCACAGTACATGGGCAAGTTCCCTGAATTGAAAGAAGCAAGAAAAAGTGGACAAACAATGACAAAGGAATATATGGATGAATATATTAAATATGGTAATCAAGTAAGTAAAGCTATTTCAAATCTTGTTGATAGTGAAAAAAAATCTGCTGATCTTATTAGTCAGAATAGTAGAGAACAATATAATTCTACAAAAAATACATTTATGGCTCTTTCTATAGGAATAGTTATTTTGGTATCAGTTATTTCTTTAGTAATACTTTTATACATAAGAATGTCTATAAAAGAATTTACAACTCAATTGAAATCAGTTGCAGCTGGAGATTTCACTTTAGAAATAGATACTACTCAAAACAATGAATTCGGAATAATGAAGAAAGAATTAGCTACAACTGTAAGCACTATTTCAAGTGTGTTAGGTGAAGTTAAAGAAGACGTAAGTAATATGAATGAGCAAGCCTTATCTTTGTCAGCTATTTCTGAAGAGATGACTTCATCATCTCAAGAGGTAAGTAATGCAATACAGGAAGTAGCGGTGGGATCTTCGTCGCAAGCAGAAGAATTGATGGTTATATCTGGAGTTGTAAATGAGTTTGGAGAAGAAATAGAGGAAGTTTCAACAGTAGTGAACGATGTTAATGAAACAGCTGGAAATATAAATTCAATGGCTAATATAAGTAATCAGCAGCTACAAAGCCTTGTAAAATCCATATCAACTATTAATGAGTCTTTTTCAAAGGTCGCATCGAAGATTGATCATCTAGGAGATAATATTAAAGAAATAAATAGTATTACCGAATTGATAAACAGTATTTCAGAGCAAACAAATCTTTTAGCTTTAAATGCAGCAATAGAAGCTGCAAGAGCAGGAGAAGCAGGAAAAGGCTTCGCTGTGGTTGCAGATGAAATAAGAAAATTAGCAGAACAAAGCAAAACATCTTCAACCGAAATAAATACTTTACTTGGAGAGATTTCAAAGGAGACTACCGAAGTCGTAAGTACTACCAATGTAGTTAGTGATGAGTTTACTGGTCAAATAAGTATAATAGACAACTCAATAAATTCATTTAATAATATTATGAAATCCGTAGAAAAGTTATTGCCTATGCTAAATAATGTAAATGGCTCTATGAATAAAATAAATGATGAAAAAAGTGAAATAATAAGTAGAGTTGGTAATGCATCTGCAGTAGCGGAAGAGAATTCAGCATCAGCTGAAGAAATAACAGCTTCATCTGAACAAATGAGCAGTTCATCAGAAGAAGTAGCCAATTCAGCACAAGTACTTTCACAAATGTCTAGTAAAATAGTAGAGGCAATTAATAGATTTAAGATATAGCTTTAAGGGTATGAAGAACTTAATTACTCACATAGGAATTTAAAAAATTAATATTTATCTTTAAAAATGGTTTTACGCTTAAGTGTAAAACCATTTTTTATATTTATGCATAGTATTCATTAGTATTTGCATTCTTATGCGATAAAGTTTAAAATATAATAAATCTAAATAGATATAAATGATAAGGGGCGATCAATTATGTCAATTACTGTAGGGAAATTGTTTGGAAATGGGGCTGTTTTATATCAAATGAAATTGTTAGCAGGACAGAAGGGTCTTAATAATCTTGTAGAGTGGGTGCATATTATCGAAAATGATGAGGTCAGTAATTTTCTTCATGGAAACGAAGTAGTGCTTACTTCAGGAATACTGAATAACTCAGAGACTTGGTTATTAGAGTATACTAAAAAGTTGTATATCGCTGGGACAAGTGCTTTTGTTGTTAATATAGGACCGTATACAAAGTTTATTCCTAAAGAAGTAATAGAATATTGTAACGAAGTAAATATGCCACTTTATACTATTCCTTGGGAGACGAGAATGGTGGATATTACAAGAGATATTTGCTATCGTATTATGCAGAGAGAACAGGTTGAAATGAGTATTTCAGCTACTATAAAAAATATAATATTTAAAATTGGAGATTTGGAAACACATATTTTACAACTTGAACGTTATGGTTATTTGAGAGATAGCCATTTTTGTTTTATTGTGATGTCTTTTAAAAATGAGAAAAATAATGATGAAGTCATTAATATGAATAAGGTAAAGATGTATTCTGAAAGAATTGCTAGAAGTATCCATGAACTTTATATATCTTTTTCTTATAATGATTGTTTAGTTTTACTTCTTGTTAATTACGGTAATTATGATCTTGAGAATTTTGTAAATACCTTCTTTAAAAGTTTTCCTGAACCTTCCTTTAAGGTTCATATGGGAGTGAGCGAAAATAATATAGGAATTGAAAGACAGGCGGAAAACTTTAACAATGCTTTTACAGCTATGACCATGGCAAGAAAGCAGCATAAGGACGCAATATATTATGATAAACTTGATATTTATAAGCTGTTTTTAAATTCAAATGATAAGGAGGTTTTGAAGAGGTTTTACAAGGATACCTTAGGTAAACTTGAAAAGTATGATTTGGAAAATAACACAGACCTTATGGATTTTTTATATATGTATTTGAAGAACAATGGCAGTCAAAGCCTTGTTGCTGAGAAGCAATATATTCATAGAAATACAGTTAATAATCAGCTTAAAAAGATTGAGAAAATAACAGGCTGTAATATATTAGATTTGGACGAAAAACTTAGATTTTACTTAGCATTTTTTATTAAGGATATTATATAAAATAAGGAATCAAACATCTCCAGTAAAATTTATTATTTTTATTCGAAAGTAATAGATTAAAAATCGATTTGTGCTTAAGTGTGGTGATAGGGGAACTTCATTTGAAGTTTCCTTTTGTACATTTAGGAATTTTTTAAATAGGATGGGATGCGACATAAATATATAAATAGAAAACAGTACTTTAAGATTAAAAATATTAGTTGTCTATGAACTTTTCATAGTAATTTAACGTATTAATACTAAACTACTAGAGGTGTTAATATGAAGAAAATAATAGTATTTTTAGGAGCACTAGTCATAATTATAATGGTTATTTTTTATTATAGTGAAAGTAATATTGTTAATATGCATACGGAAAATCAAAAAAATATTTCTAATGTAGCAAAGGATATTAGAGAAATTGCATTTGATAATCTGAGTCAATACCAGAAGGATAAAGTACTTGGGACATGGAGAGATAGTAAGCTAACTGAAGTGAAATTATCTCTAAATATGGTAATGTTTTCGGATGAATCATATATTGGGAAAGAAGTGTATTTAGTAGACTTTCCTGGTAAAGATAAAACAATGCTTCACAATAATATTATTGTGTTTATAAGTATGGATAATTACAAATTTATTGGTTATGGTCTTGTAGATTAATATAGGGGACATTTTTATAAATAATTTTCTAAGGAGAAGATAACTATGGTTTTAGCAGAAAATAAAAGTGGACAACAACTAATGATGAATAAATTTGTTATATTAATACAACATTATAAAATAGCACTTAAAAATATTGAAATTTAGATACGATTATTTAAAGCTTTACATCTCTAATATGTGCAAATGCACAAATAACTTTAGTCATTTACTCATTGAAATAGGCTAAATCACCAGTATATAATAAGTACATAATTAAATGTCGATATATTATTAAAGATAAAGCAATGGAGCTTGTTCAAAGGAACAAGCTCCGTTTGTTTTTAGGGGGATGGATAGTATGAATGCGGAAGAAATTAAGAGCACATTAAAAAAATATAATTTACAATCTTGGAGTAAACAAAGAAATTTGAATCCTATTCCAGTTGAAAAAGCTGATGGAATATATTTTTGGGATTATGATGGTAATCGTTACTCTGATATGTCTTCACAACTTGTAAATATGAATCTTGGATTTGGAAACAAAGCAATTGGAGATGCGATAAAAGAACAGGTTGATAAGTTTTGTTTTGTAGGACCTTCCTTTGGAGCAGAATCTCGCGCAAAGCTTGCTAAAAAGATAATTGAGGTAATGCCGGATAATATGGGAAAAGTTTTTTTTACAAATGCAGGTGCAGAATCAAATGAAAATGCCATCAAGATAGCGAGAATGTTCACTGGGAAATCAAAAGTGTTTAGTCGATATAGAAGCTATCATGGATCATCCTTTGGTTCAGGTAACCTTACTGGAGAGCCAAGAAGATATGCATTAGAACCTGGGATACCAGGGTTTATAAAATTCTTTGATCCATATATATACAGAGAACCAATAGAGTTTAAATCAGAAGAAGAGGCTACAAAATATTATCTTCAAAAGCTTAGAGAACAAATAATTTATGAAGGACCAGACAGCATAGCTGCAATAGTCCTAGAAACCATAACTGGTTCAAATGGTGTAATAATTCCTCCAAAAGGCTATCTTCCTGGAGTGAGAGCTTTATGTGACGAATTTAAAATTCTTATGATCTGCGATGAAGTTATGACAGGATGGGGAAGAACTGGTACGATGTTTGGTTTTGAGAACTTCGGAATAAAACCTGATATAGTAACCTTTGCAAAAGGTGTAACCTGCGGGTATGTACAACTTGGTGGTGTAGTTGTGAGCAAGAAAATTGCAGAATATTTTGATGATAATATGTTGTCTTGTGGGCTAACTTATAGTGGACATCCTTTAGCCTGTGCAGCTGGACTTGCATGTGTCAATTATTATGAGGAGGCACATATATTATCAAATGTAAAAGAAGTAGGAAAGGTTCTTGGAGAAAGGTTAGAGGAAATAAAAGTAAAGCATGCATCAGTTGGTGATGTAAGATATATTGGTTTATTCTCAGCAGTTGAACTAGTTAAAGATAAGAAAACCAAAGAACCTATAGTACCTTATGGAAGAGATCCAGAGGGAATAATGGGAAAGATTCTAGGTAAATTAAGAGAGAGAAAATTTATGACTTATACCCATGAAAACATGATTTTAGTAGCGCCACCACTTATTATAACCAAGGAACAGCTAGAGGAAGAACTTGCAAAATTAGATGAAGTACTTGATACTGTAGATAAAGAATTTATCTAGAAGAGGTGGATTAAATGGCATATGAATTCAGTTTACCAGGGCGTACTATCATAGGTGAAAATGCATTAGAAGCTAGCGAAAGCTATATTAAATCCTTTGGCAAAAAGGCCTTTATAGTTTCTGGTAAGATAGTTACAAAAACAGGACTAGTAAAAAAACTTACAGATTATTTGACTAAATGGAAGATTGATTTTGTAGTATTTAACGACATTACAGAAGAGCCTACTACAGATATGATTGAATGTGGAGTCAAAGCTTATAAAGAAGAGAAGTGTGATTTTTGCATAGCTATAGGAGGTGGAAGTCCTTTAGATAGTGGAAAAGCCATTGTAGCAATGACAAAACTGGATGGTGAAATATCAGATTATATGGGGATTTCAATTGAAGGTGATTTTCCTCCGCTAGTTTTAATACCTACCACAGCTGGAACAGGTTCCGAAGCAACTAAGCTTACAGTTATAACTGATACAAAGAAGAATATTAAAATGCTTTTAAGGGGAGAGTCACTACTACCAGATCTTGCAATTTTAGATTATAAGTTTACCTTAACTGCACCCAAAAGTATTACAGCTGCTACAGGGATGGATGCACTAACTCATGCAGTGGAAGCTTATACCTCAAGAAAAGCAAATCCTTTAACTGATACCTTTGCTTTATCAGCTATTAAGAAAATATTTACTTTTCTTCCTATGGCGTATAAAAACGGAGAGGATGAAAGAGCGAGAGAGCAGATGGTCTTAGCTGCTTATGAAGCCGGAATATGTATAAACAATTCCTCTGTTACCTTAGTTCATGGAATGAGCAGGCCAATTGGAGCACTCTTTCATGTGCCTCACGGAATTTCAAACGCCATGCTTATAAGAGAGTGCCTAGCTTATGTATTAGATGGAAGCTATGAAAGATTTGGAGCTATAGGTAAAGCAATAAATGCTGCAGATGATAAAGCAACAGATAAGGAAGCTGCGGAAGCTTTTTTAGATAAACTTACGGAGCTTTGCAAAGCATGTGAGATTCCTACATTGCAGCAATATGGTGTTGATAAAGAAAAGTTTAATGAATTAGTAGACAAGATGGCACAAGATGCAATAAATAGTGGAAGTCCATCAAATACTATAAAAGAAGTTAAGAAAGATGACTTGGTAAATATATATTATAAGTTATGGTAGTACTCAAATTATGCTATAGTCACATAGTTTAAAGAGTTTTTAAAATATTAAAAATACTTTAGATTCAACAAAGTATATTAAGTATTATATGATAAAGTTATTTGCAACGGCGCAAAACTATAATGGTTTTGCGCCGTTTTGTGTTAAATATGGAGTATTTGGGTGTGCTATCTATTTTAAAAATTTTTATGGTTTTTAGTGAGAGGTTTTAAAAATATAAGTTTAATACGAAGTATGCATCTATATTAGGAGGAGGTAAAAACAGATGAGTATGTTCAGTGAAATAGATTCAGAGTTTGAAGTAAGCGATTTTCCTATTAAAGGAAAAGAAAAAGTAGAAATAAAGATTGAAAATTTAAGTATGGTTTACCATGATAAAAAAGGTGGTACACCGGTAACTGCTCTTAAAAATGTTAATTTGGATATTAAAGAAGGCGAATTTATTTCTTTGTTAGGACCTTCTGGATGCGGAAAAACAACTCTTCTTAGAATAATAGCGGATCTTTTGCAGCCAACAGATGGAAGTATAACTGTAAGAGGTCAAAGTCCAAGAGAAGTAAGACTTCAAAGAAAATACGGAATAGTATTTCAAAATCCTGTCTTATATGATTGGAGAACGGTAAGAAGAAATGTTTGTATGCCGATGGAGCTAATGGGAATGAAAAAATCAGATAGAACCGCACAAGTAACTAAGATGCTAGATTTAGTTGGACTTACTAGCTTTGGTAAGAAATATCCTTATGAATTAAGTGGGGGAATGCAGCAAAGGGTTGGTATTGCAAGAGCGTTGGCTATCAATCCTGAGATACTTTTAATGGATGAACCCTTCTCAGCTTTAGATGAATTTACTCGTGAAAAACTTCATGTGGATCTTCTTGATATTTGGAAAAAAACAAAAAAGACAGTAGTATTTGTAACTCATAATATTTCCGAAGCTGTATTTTTATCGGATAGAGTAGTAGTTTTATCACCTCATCCAGGGCGCGTATCAGGCGTAATTGATATAGAGCTTCCTAGACCTAGAAATATGGAATCAAAGCAGTCACAAAAATTCTACGATTATATAACAAAAATTCGAAATACCTTTGAGGGGGTGTGAGAATGATAAGTAAAAAAGAAAGATATAAGGTGAATTTGGTTTGGACAGCAGGCTTATTTCTTTTTTGGGAAATAGTAGCGTTTTTATTAGATAAGGTGGCCCATGATCCAATGGCAGATGTAAAGCTTCCATATCCACATAATATCATCATTTCTATAGTGCATAATTTTTCAGAGCTAATAAGTGCAGCTGGACTTACGTTTTCTAGAGCTGTATTAGGGTTTGTAATTGGGGCAGCTATAGGCTTTATTTTAGCAATTATCATGAGTTTATCAAAAATAGCTGAAAAAATAGCATTGCCTTACTTGATTATTTCTCAAATGATACCTGTACTAGGGCTAGCACCTATTATCTTTACTCTTGTTAGAGATATGAATACTTCTAGAATAGTTATTGCTGCATATATAACCTTTTTTCCTGTTTCAGTTAATATGCTTAGCGGGCTAAATAGTGTGGACAGTGAGAAAAAGGAACTTCTATATTCCTACGCTGCAAAGAAAAAAAGTATTTACTATAAACTTATGATTCCTTTTAGTATGCAATACCTTTTTGCAGGACTAAAAATAGCTGCACCAATGTCAATCACTGCTTCAATTTTAGTAGATATGCTCGGTTCCAGTGGAGGAATAGGCGTAAAGCTTCTTTATTCTTTATATTCGGGAATAAAGGATGTATTTTGGGCATCGGTTGTTACTAGTGCACTTATGGGAATTATAAGCTACTTTATAGTTATTCTTATAGAAAAGATTTGTATGCCTTGGAAAAAACAAGTGTCATCCTAGAAAGGAGAATACTAAATGGGAGAAAAAATCAAAAATGTGTTGTGGCCTTTGGTTTTTGGAATATTAGTAATATTTTTATGGGAAAAAGGAATTATACATGATGCGCTAGGGTTTAAGCCTTTTCAATTACCTATACCTTCTCAAATTATTAGAACTTTGAATACAAATCTAAGTAAGACTTTAGGGGATACCTTGATTACAGTTTCAGGTGCTTTAGTAGGATTGATTATTGGTTGTACCATAGGATTTTTAGTGGCAGTAATAGCTACACAGTTTCCTAAATGGGGATATACAGGCTTAAGTGTAATAGCTGCTTTTAATGCTGTTCCAATAGTTGCTTTGTCCCCTATAATGAACAGATGGTTTACCAGTGGTTTTGCTCAAAAGGTTGGAGTTGTAACGGTTATATGTATGGCTGCTATGGCAATCAATGCATATAGAGGCTTAAATGACTTAAAACCTTTTGCAAAAGATCTGTTGGAATCCTACGCTGCACCAGAAAGAGTGATATTTTTTAAACTCCGTTTGCCAAACTGTTTACCAAGTATATTGACTGCTTTAAAGATTAATGTGGCTGCTGCAATAATGGCAGCTATGATAAGTGAGTATTTTGCTGCATCAACGTCAGGAATTGGATTTGGCGTGAAAGACAATTTAAGAAAGGGAATGACGGCTATGGGATGGTCTTATATAGTTATGGCTGCATTAGTTGGAATAATTCTTTACTTAATTGTTTTATTGGTAGAACGCAGAGCTATAAGATGGCATGCTTCACAAAGATAAATTGTAACAAATAAAAAGGGGGAATATTTAATGAAAAAAAAATTAGGAGCATTAGTTTTGAGTGTAGTAATGATTGGGGCTTTACTTACAGGATGTGGTTCAACAAAGACAACGGAATCAGCAACAAAAAGTACAGGTGAGCTTCAGAAGGTAAAGCTTCAATTAAAGTGGCTGCCGCAATCTCAATTTATGGGGTATTATGTGGCAAAAGAAAAAGGTTATTACAAAGATGAAGGCATTGATATCGAAATTCTTCCAGGAGGAAGTGATATTATTCCAGAACAAAATGTTTATAATGGAGTAGCCAATATAGGAGTTACTTGGGTTTCAAGCTTAATGACTTATCAAGCCCAAGGGTATGAGCTTCAAGAGATAGCTCAAGTATTCCAAAAGTCAGGACTACTATTAGCTTCAAAGAAATCAGCTGGTATAAACTCAGCAGCAGATTTAAAAGGCAAAAAAGTTGCTAACTGGTTCGGTGGTAATGAATATGAAGTCCTTGCATTACTTAAGAAATATAACTTAGACAAAGAAAAAGATTTAAAACTAGTACAACAGGATTACACCATGGACCAGTTAAAAGAAGGTTCGGTTGATGCAGCTTCAGCAATGACTTACAACGAATTTGGACTACTGCTTGAAAGTGGGATAAAGAATGAGGATTTAAATGTAATTGATATGAATAAAGAAGGAGTTGCTATGCTTGAAGACTGTCTGTTTGTAAATTCAAAATGGGCATCTGAAAATAAGGACTTAGTGGTACGTTTCTTAAAAGCTTCGTTTAAAGGATGGGCAGATGCAGTTAAAGATCCGGAAGCTGCAGGAAAAACCGTGTATGAAGTGAATAAATCAGTATCTTTAGATCATCAAGTTTATATGGCAAAAGAAGTTGCAAAGCTTGTATCTCCACAAGGTTTCGATACTAAGAAAATAGGTGAGATTGACACAGCTGCAGTAAGACAAACAGCTGATTTCTTAAAGTTATATAACAAAGACTTAGCAAAAGCTCCAGTTGTTGATGATACAACCTTTAACTCTTCATATTGGAAGGAAGCTACAAAATAAAATATTAATAAGATTCAGATTGACTTTGGTGATATCTGAATCTTATTAGCAAAGTATGCTTTTTAAAAATTATAATAATTGTGAGCTTTAATATTAATTTTCACTTTAGTAAAAATTTAAAATTAATAGGATACTTTTATTGAAAACAATGAAGCCTTATAGATAGCTAATTCAATAATAATTAGTTACCTATAGAGCTTTATACTAAGCAGTGATCAATTAATATAATGTAATAAAAATGAGAGGAGATTATTTATGGATTTAATAATAAAGAATGGAACAATAGTAACTTCCACAGAATCTTATGTGGCTGATATAGCTATTAAAGCTGGCAAAATAGCGGCAATTGGAAAAGAATTTTCAGAAGTGGGAGTAGAGGTAGTAGATGCATATGGGAAGTTGGTATTACCTGGTGCAATAGATGCTCATACTCATCTTGCAATGCCCTTTGGTGGAACTGTTTCTGCAGATGGATACCTATCTGGTACAAGGGCGGCAGCATGTGGAGGTGTTACTACAGTTTTTGATTATCCTATGCAAAGAAAAGGAAATGGAATACTCGATACTGTTGAGTCAAGAAAAGCTATGTGTGATCCTGAGGCTTGTGTTGACTATGCATTTCATTGCATTATAACAGATTTAAATGATGATAAGATCCTAGATGAATTTGAAGCTGCTGTTGATTATGGTATTACAAGCTTTAAATGCTTTTTAGTATACAAGAAAGAAGGTATGATGGTAGACGATGCTACTCTTGTGAAGATACTATTAAAAGCAAAAGAAACTGGAGCAATAACAAATATCCATGCAGAAAACCCAGATTTAATTGACTTAAATATAGAACAATTTTTAAGAGAAGGCAAGACTTCAGCTTGGTATCATTATCTAAGCAGACCAGAATTTGTTGAAGCTGAAGCAGATAAAAGAGCTGTACATTTAGCAAAATCCATAGAAGCGCCACTATATATAGTTCATATGGCAGATAAAGAAGGCTTAGAAGCTGCAGTTGCTGCAAAGGTGGAGGGACATGAAATATATATTGAAACTTGCCCTCAATATTTAGAGTTTACCTGTGAGGTTTATAAAAGAGAAGATGGAAGAAACTTTGTATGTTCACCTCCAATGAAAGCACAAGAAAGTCAAGATGCATTATGGCATGCAATAAAAGTTGGTTTGATAGATACTGTAGCAACAGATCACTGTCCATTCCAAAGTTATGAAAAAGACTGGGGAAAAGATGATTTTACTAAAATACCTAATGGATGTGCAGGAGTTGAAAATTTATATCCATATATGCTTTCAGCAGCAAATGAAGGGAAGATTACTTTTAATCGTGCAGTTGAGCTCTGTTCTACTAATCCAGCAAAGATATTTGGATGTAACAGTAAAGGATCTCTAACAGTTGGGAAGGATGCAGATATAGTAATTTATGATCCGAATAAGGAGTTTACGATTTCAGTTGAAAACATGCATTCAGATTATGATCATACAATTTGGGAAGGTAAAAAGCTTCATGGTTATCCTGTTAAAACCTTTGTACGAGGAAATTTGGTATACAATGATGGAGAATTTGTTGGAAAGCCAGGAATAGGGCAATTTGTAAAGAGAGTAGCACATAAATAGAAAAACATAAGTTAAATGAAATGGCAGATTTGTAATATCAACTATGAACAAAATAAACTCGGGAGGCGTGGACATGTATAGTTTATTATATAAAGATATTTCAATTAGAGAAGATGTAGCTGGATGCCTGTTATGTCATGATGCACCTTGCAGTAAAGCTTGCCCAAAGCTTCTTAAAACAGATGGTATTATTCGTTCCTTAAGATTTGAAAATAGATTTGGTGCAGTAAATAGACTGCCAGACAAACTTCCCTGTGATGACTGCGATACAAAGGAATGTATGGAAGCCTGTATAAAAGGTAAAATAAATGAACCAGTTCAAATTGATAGAATAATTAAAGCAATTTCAAATGAACCAAGGGTAAAAGAGTCTGAGGTTGATTTATCTATAGAATTTTGTGGGGTTACATGCGAGAATCCATTTTTTCTCTCATCCTCAGTAGTAGGTAGTAACTATGATATGGTAGCAAAAGCTTTTGAAATGGGCTGGGCTGGGGTTGCTTTTAAAACAATTGGTATGTTTGTACCTGAAGAGGTTTCACCAAGATTTGCTGCGCTAAATAAAGAAAGTGTACCTTTTGTAGGATTTAAGAATATTGAGCAAATTTCAGACCATACCTTAGAAGAAAATATATCTTTCTTGAAGCGATTAAAATTACAATATCCTTCTAAAGTTATTGTAGCATCTATTATGGGACAAAATGAAGAGGAATGGACTAAACTTGCTGAACTTATGACGGATGCGGGGGCAGATATCATAGAATGTAATTTTTCATGTCCTCATATGACCAATAGTGGCGTAGGTTCTGATGTTGGTCAAAACCCTGATTTAGTAGCTTTGTATACTAAGGCTACAAGAAAAGGAACTCATCTTCCAATCCTTGCAAAAATGACTCCAAATGTGGGAAATATGGAGATACCTGCAATAGCTGCAATGGAGGCTGGAGCCACTGGAATTGCAGCAATAAATACCATAAAAAGTATTATGAATGTAAATCTATCTTCTTTTACATCTGAACCCAATGTAGAAGGGAAAACTAGTGTTGGAGGCTATTCTGGAAAGGCAGTAAAACCCATAGCACTACGATTTATTCATAATATGAAAGCCTGCGAAGCTTTGAAAAATGTGCCAATTAGCGGTATGGGTGGAATTGAAACTTGGAAAGACGCAGCAGAATTTTTATCTTTAGGTTGTGAAAATCTTCAAATAACTACATCAGTTATGCAATATGGCTATAGAGTTATAGAAGATCTTATTGAAGGAATGAAATTATATTTGAGTTATCAAGGTTATAAAACCGTCACAGAATTTATTGGCAAAGCTTTACCTAATATTGTAGCAGCAGACAAGCTTGAAAGAGATTCTATTTGCTATCCTAGGTTTGATAGAGAAAAATGTGTAGGTTGTGGTAGATGCTATTTATCTTGCTATGATGGTGGGCATCAAGCTATAAAAGTTAGTGATAGCAATAGAACTCCTATATTAATTGTTGATAAATGCGTAGGCTGTCAGTTATGTGTAACAGTATGTCCTGCAGAAGCTATAGCTTCAGGTAAGAGAGTCAAAAAGAAATTACCAAAGATATAGATGAACAACTTCATAACCAAAGGTCTATTTTCAAAAACTCCGATCAGAACTCAGAGGAGTTTTGAAAATAGACTTAGGATTGAATTGCTTTATATTTATTAGAGATGCAGGTAAATATATAGATATTTGAAAAGTTATAGCGAAAATGTACTTTGAAAGTTTAAGGAGGGTATTTTTATGTTAACATGCAATAAAGAAAGGTTAGATGATAAAATAAAAACTTTTAGCAAATTTGGAGATACTGGTAAGGGTGGCATTACAAGATTATCCCTTTCACCAGCAGCCTTGGAAGCAAGAGAAGAATTTTGTAAGAGATGTAAAGCTCTTGGAATGGAAATAAAGACAGATGATATGGCAAATATCTACGCAACGATACCAGGAGAAGAAGGTCTGCCAGCAATTATGATGGGATCACATATGGATTCAGTAAAGCAAGGTGGAAATTATGATGGAATCCTTGGAGTTCTTACTGGATTAGAAGTTGCAGAAACTATTGTTACTGAAAAAATAGAACATAAGCACCCCATTACAGTGGTAGTTTGGACAAATGAAGAAGGAGCACGCTTTGATCCAGCTATGATGTCTTCTGGAGTTATAACTGGAAAATTTGATAAGGATATTATGTTAGCCTCTAGAGATATTGATGGAATAACCTTCAAAGAAGCACTGGAAGCAAGTGGGTATATGGGGAATATTGAAAATAGAGCAACTGCTGAAAAGTATAAAGCATTAGTTGAACTTCATATTGAACAAGGTCCAGTACTTGAAGCAGAGAAAAAAGATATAGGAATCGTTGAAGGAGTATGCGGAATGGTAAATTATGAATTCACATTTGTAGGTCAAGCAGATCATGCAGGAACTACTCCTATGAAATATAGAAAAGATGCTTTATTCGCTGCATCAAAGGTTATTCAATACTTGCATGATGAGCTAGATAAATTGGATAGTAAGCTTGTGTATACTACAGGGCGAATGAATGTTTCTCCAAATATCCATACTATAATACCAGACAATGTTAAATTCACATTGGATGCAAGACACCAAGATCCAGAGGTGGTAAAGCAAGTTGTAGAAATAATAAAGAAAGTTCCAGGTGTTGTAGAAAAATGTGAAGTAAGTTGCAAAAAGTTATGGGCCCGTAACACGGTGAAGTTTTATCCTGAATTTGTTCATTACGTAGAAAAGAATGCTAAGGAATATGGATATTCTTCAATGAAAATATACAGTGGTCCAGGGCACGATGCTCAGTTTATCACTGATATAATTCCTACTACTATGATTTTTGTTCCAAGTGAAAAAGGTCATAGTCACTGTGAAAAAGAATTTACCCCATTAGAAAGCTGCGTAAAAGGAACAAATGTGTTACTACAAACCGTTCTAGACATTGATAAGAGTTAACTTATAATAGTATTTTAGAGGTGCCTTAATTATTTTAATTAAAGTACTTCTTTTTATTTAATAAATAATTACGAAATTTCTTTTTTGACAATTGTTATTCTATCACAATTAACAATGTTCTGAATAAAATTTAATATAAATGAATTTTCATTTTTATAATGCGCAACGTAACCTGAGCTTTATTAAAAAAGAAAAAATATTAAGCAAAGGAGAAATCACGTGATTAAATGCAGGAACTATATAAGTTAGAAAATGCTTGGTATGTAAAAATAATATTTGCTGCAATAACTACTTTATTTGCACCGTTTAAAATAACCATACTTGTGCTATGCGCGATGATAATAATTGATACTATAACTGGATGTATTTATGCTGCTAAAATTAAAAGACTAAACAGTAGAGGGTTAAGAAGAGGTTTAGATAAAATATTGATGTATTCAGTCTGTATTATTATAGTAAGACTTTTAGAAATAGGTATTCAACCACTTTTTACAACAACTATTCTTACAGAATTTATTACTGGATATCTTATTTTAACCGAAAGCTTTAGTGCTTTAGAAAATCTTAATTCCTTAGGTGCTCCCTTACCATTAAGAATTAAAAAAATAATCTTAGCCAATATCAAAAATGATGCCTTAAGACAAATTGTAATTGATGATGAAAATAAAAAGGATTACAATGATGAAATATTAGATATAAAACAGTATTGCATACCTAATATAAATGATGAAAAAATTAAAACAGTTATGCTAATGATGATAAATGAGTGGACAAAATTTATAAATATACTGGACAAAGAATTAGATGAGGCTGAAGGGTACAGCAATGATTTGATATTATGTAAGGTTTTATCTTTGTTAGAAGCTACGAAAAAGATTACTAGAGAGATTTGGATAGACGAAGGTGTATCAAAGACTTATATGGAAAAATTCATGATTTATCATAGGCCTAGATTGGACAAGTATTTAACAGAACTGGAAGGTATATGTGAAAGCAACGATTCCATTGAAAATAAGAAAAAGCAAATAACAGAAAAACTCATTATATTAATGTATCTCACTGTTTCAGATAGTCAAAAATGTATAAGTGAATAAAAGTGAAGTGTAAGTTTCTACTTTTTTAGTTATATAGAGTTCCTAACTCAACTATTAATTTATACATGCAAAAGGTTATAGGTCCGTAATTTTCAAACAAATATAAATTAAGTTTCGATACAGGAACTCTTTAATTAAATTTTAAACCATATTTCCAAGGAAAATGAGCTGAATATATTATGGAAGATGAAGAACTTTCGGTAATGTCTCTCATAATAGATAACTGAAACTAGAAATCAATGTTCTTTACAAGGATTAGAAGGCAACTTTATGATTGAGATGCATAGAGCTGTCTTCTTATTATCTCTAATTGAAATTTATATATTTTTCCGTAGTAATTAAATAAAGTGTTGACAAAATAATTTTTAAAGAATAGTATATATATTAATAAAAACTATGAAGAGGAAGAGTAAATAATTTACTGTTGAAAGAGAGAGAAACTCACTGGCTGAAAGGTTTCTTAAATAAGTATTATTGAAAACCACCTCTGAGTTGACTGCTGAAATATATAGTAGGTAGTTCCGTAAACTTGCGTTAAAAGTGTTGAGTGATAGAAGTAGCTAATTAAATACTTCTGTAATTTGGGTGGAATCGCGATTATACTCGTCCCTTATAGGGGATGAGTTTTTTTATTGTATAGAAAATCATAAAATTTTTAAACTAGTTTTAAAATTGAATATTTAAAAGCTATGAAGAGGAAGAGTAGGTAATTTACTGTTAAAAGAGAGAGAAACTCATCGGCTGAAAGGTTTCTTAAGCAAGTATTAGTGAAAACCACCTCTGAGTTGATTGCTGAAATTTTAGTAAGCAATTTACGCAAATCTGCGTTATGGATTTTGAGTGACGGTAGTGTAGTATAGCTACTGTAATTTGGGTGGAATCGCGATTAAACTCGTCCCTTATCTTAGGGGCGGGTTTTATTTTTTTATTCTTTAAAAATCAAGAATTTAATTAGATATACGGGTAAATATGTGTAACAAGTTTAAAACATGAAAAATTTAAAGATTAAAAAAAGAATGAAATGGCGCCTGTCAAATTTTCCGTATATACATTCGGAAAGGAAGATGCTCAAAAAACTCACTGAAGAAAGTCGCTTCAACGACTTTATATATATTAAAATAAAATTTTATAAAAGGAGGATTATCATGTTAAAAGTTATTTTAAAAGATGGAAGTGTTATTGATTCAAATGAAGAAGATGGAAGAAGGGCCTTAAGACACACCGCAGCACATATATTAGCTCAAGCGGTAAAACGTCTATATCCAGGTGCTAAACTTACGATAGGTCCAGCAATTGATAGTGGATTCTATTATGATTTTGATATGGAAGAAACACTTACTATAGATTCGCTTAAAGCAATTGAAGAAGAAATGAAGATAATAATTAAGGAAGACTTAAAACTTGAGAGAAGTGTATTATCTAGAGAGTTAGCTTTAAAGCTTATGGAGGAAAAAGATGAAAGTTATAAGGTTGAACTTATAAATGATTTACCAGAAGATGAAGAGTTAACTTTCTTTAAACAAGGAGACTTCATTGATTTATGTGCAGGTCCACATGTACTTTCTACTTCAAAGGTAAAGGCGGTTAAACTGTTATCAGTTGCAGGAGCTTATTGGAGAGGCAATGAGAAAAATAAGATGCTCCAAAGAGTTTATGGTACTGCCTTTGTAAAAAAGAGTGAATTAGATGAATATTTGAACATGTTGGAAGAAGCTAAAAAAAGAGACCATAGAAAGCTTGGAAAAGACCTTAAATTATTTTCTTTAATGAATGAAGGTCCAGGATTTCCATTCTTTCTTCCAAATGGAGTAGTGTTGAAAAATAAGTTAATTGAGTACTGGAGAGAGCTCCATAGAAAGTATGGATATGAGGAAATTGAAACACCACTTATATTAAACAGAGAGTTATGGCAGACTTCAGGACATTGGTATCATTATAAGGAAAACATGTACACAGTAAATATTGATGAAGAGGAATATGCTATAAAACCAATGAATTGTCCTGGTGGAATGTTAGTATACAAATCTGAGTCACATTCTTACAGAGAGCTTCCAATTAGAGCTGCAGAACTGGGAAGAGTGCATAGACATGAGCTTTCTGGTGCTTTACATGGACTTATGAGGGTAAGAGCCTTTACTCAAGATGATGCACATATATTCATGTTACCTGAACAGATCAAGGACGAGATAAAGAGCGTAATTAAACTTATAGATGAAGTATATGCTCGATTTGGTTTTAAATATAAGGTTGAACTTTCAACAAGACCAGATAATTCTATGGGAAGTGATAGTGAGTGGGAAATGGCTGAAGAATCACTTAAAAATGCCTTAGAGGAAATAAATATGTCTTTTAAGATAAATCCAGGAGATGGAGCTTTTTATGGTCCTAAAATAGATTTTCATCTTGAAGATAGTATTGGCAGGACATGGCAATGTGGCACAATACAGCTTGATTTTCAACTTCCTCAAAGATTTGATTTAGAGTATGTTGGGAGTGATGGTGAAAAGCATAAACCTATTGTTATACACAGAGTAATATTCGGAAGCATTGAAAGATTCATAGGAATACTAATAGAACATTTTGAAGGTAAATTTCCAACTTGGATATCACCGGTTCAAGTTAAAGTGCTTCCTATTTCAGATCAGTTTAATGAGTATGCAGATGAAATAGCAAAAAAACTAGAAGAAAATCATATTAGAGTAAAGATAGATGACAGAGTTGAGAAGATAGGTTATAAGATTAGAGAAGCTAGAAATGAAAGAGTTCCTTATATCATAATTGTGGGAGAAAAAGAAAAAAGTACAAAAACAATTTCACTTAGAAGTAGAAAAAATGGTGAAGAAGGTTCCGTAAGTATAGAAGAATTTATATATAATATCAACAACGAAATTAAGTTAAAGCTATTATAATACAAAGTTATTTTTAGATTATACAATATACAGGATAATTAGTTTAATATAAAAACTAATATCCTGTTTTTTCATTTAGAAGATAAAAAGCTATTAAGTAAATTGATATTTAAATGAATTAATTGTACCTGTTTAGGGATATGAGTTTATGCTATAATAGTAAGACATATAAGTGTGAAAACGTTATACTGCAATTGTTTATATGGGGGGATTAAAATGATAAAAATTCTTTTATGTTGTCTTGGAGGATTCTCTTCAAGTGCTTTAGCTCAAAAAGTTGAAAAGGAAATATTGGACAATAATATGCAAAATGATTTTTATATCGAGTTTTCACCATTTCAATTAGCTTTGAAGAAAGTTTCAGAGTTTGACATTATAGTATGTTGTCCTCATCTAATTACAGATGTAAAAAAAATCATAAAAAATTCAAATCCTGATATACCTATTTATGTTCTTCCACCAAGGATGTATGGAATGATGAGTTTTAATGAGTTATCATTAGATGCTGTTGATGCTATTGAGTTATACAAAAATAATAGAATAAATCCAGTGTATTTTCCTGGAGAGGAGAATACCTTAAGGGTTACTAGACATGTAGCTTATAGAAAAACTAAAGGTTAACCATATATTTTCTAGACAAAAAAATATACAACAATGATCTAATACTGAGAGAGAATTTTAAATCACTGAATACAGAAAATCTAAGGAATAAATCCAAATAAAATGACCATCTATAATATTATAGATGGTCATTTTATTTGGATTTAGATGTGAATTTGTTAAAAAGGAGTTATTTTATTCAGTTTTAATAGTATTATCAATATTTATTCTCACAGAGATATTTAGGCTGATATCAACTTTAGCAGATGATTTTTCTAAGGATTCAAGCAATGTAATCACTTCTCTAAGACTATTTGATTTATCACTTTCTTCTGGGGAAACCTCAACTTCAGTAGGAACTTCTTCTACAACAGGTGATTCAGCAATTTCAATTTTCGGCTCTTCTTTAGTACTAGTCTCCAAAAATTCTGTTGGCAAGGCAGATGAAATAGCTTCACTAAGTAATTTAGCAGTCTTTAAAACTTGCTTCACATATTTTTTAGTAAAACCTTTACTTGCGATATCTTCTATGCTAAGGCCTTCTTCGTAAAGTTTAATAATTTCAGTCTTTTTACTAATTTTCATATATAACACCTCTTTATTATTGAATCCTATATAGATGAATTACTTCAAGCTATATTAATTAATACAGCATATTTATATTCCATTATGTAGCAAATTATTTCACTTTCCGATGAATATGAGTAAGAATAGGAAAAAAATTTCTTTGTTAAATTTGTTATGCTGTGTGAAGTGAAAAAATAAACATAAATATATATGGATTACTGTGTAATTATAAAATGATTGTGTGATGTTAATGTGATGATAGTTATCTTTTTACAAATTTTTAGAGGATATTAAAAAAATAAATTAGAAAATGCATATAGATGTGAATGAAATATTTAAGAAAAAATAGGTAAAATTGTGATTTAAATCAATGTATGATATTGAGAATTTTACTATAATTTAATTAAACAAAGCTTAAGAAATTAAACCTAATTATAAAGAATTGGAGGTATTATATATGAAAGCTTGTGTAGATAAAGAAGCATGTATCGGATGTGGACTTTGTGCAGCGATTAGCTCAAGAGTGTTTTGTATGGAGGATGATGGGAAGGCAGTTGCAATTGAGGAGGATATATTAGACTCAGAGCGTGGTGATACAGAAGAGGCAACTTGTTCATGTCCAGTTAGTGCTATAACCTTAGAGTAAGCTAAATTTTTTATATTTAAAATCAGCTTATACTTTGTAATAATGTAAAATTAATAGTTAAATTAGAAATGATACAAAAGAGAAATGTAATTTATATGGAATAAATTAATGAATATTACTTCTTTATAAGGAAAAAATAATACTTAAAAGGAGTGATTCATTATGGCAAAAAACAAGAGTAACAAACAAAATGAACAAGGAAATAATATGGAACAAAGAACAGACAGAAATCAGCTTCAAGGGAAAGGTTCCAAAAAGAAAACTAAATAGAAGTTAGTGAATATAGAAAATAAAGCTTGTAAAAATAATCCATCTGGAATCGATTTCTAGATGGATTATTTTTATGTCACATATATTAGATGTAAAGTTATTATAAAGCTCAGGAAATTTAACCACAATTATGATTATGTTTAATATAATATTGAAAAAATAATGTGAAATATGACAAAATGTAGAAAAAAACTCACTATTATAGTATATTTAATATATATTACAAATATGTTTCAAATTGCTAGGGTATGGAGGGGTTGCATTGGACGCAGATTTGATTGTCAACAAGATAGAGCCGTTCATAGTTGAAGAAAAAGGAGTAGTAATAAAAGTTGATTATAGCCTTTTGGAGTTAACTGGTTACAATGAAGGTGATTTTCTTAATAAGAGTATAAATGAAATATGGAAATTGCTAACCAGATCAGATATAGATTTTTTCAGACCGAACGAAGAAATAATTATTTTTACTAGAGATTTAGAAGTGAAGTTTATAAAGATTATAAAGATTGAAGAAAAACTTAATGAAAAAAATATATACAAGTTTATACAAAAAAAAGAATTGAATTTTGAACGAAGACATGGATTTTTAGAAAAGTTAATAGGCGACGAGAAATTTGGTATTGGGATTCATTTAGCAAACGAGTTTACTTTAATAAAGTCAAATGAAACATATTTAAAGTTTTTCAGAGAACCATTTAAAACTAAACAGATGTGTTATGGAAAAAAACTAAGTGAGTTGATTCCTGGCTTGAGCGGATCAAAGGAAGAAATTATATGGAAAGAAATAGTAAGTTCCAATCAATCCTATTATATATCAGAAAGGAAAGGCTTATTGCCAGACAATGATAGATACTGGGATTACAATATAATACCTATTTCAGAAGATGGAGAGGTAAAATATGTTGTTGCCATGATTGAGGACGTTACTGAAAGAGTTTTGAGCAGGGAACATATAAGAGTTAAAAATGAGCAGCTAGAAGCAGTTTTTGATAGTGTTGAAGATATAATTATTATGGTTGATAGAGATGAAAATTATTTAGGTGGAAATAAATCTTCTAAAACTCTTTATGATTTATATAAAAGAAATAGAAGGCTAGAGGATGCGTGCTTTAAGGTATACAATTATGATAGAGAAGAAGTGAGTTTAGAACAGCTAGATTTGAATTTAGTACGGGAAGGCAAAGCTATAAAGAAGACAAAAATAATAGTGGAACTTGAAGATAATATTAAATATTATGAATTAAGTGGTAATCCTATTTTTGATGAAAGTAGGAATGTTAACTATGGTGTTTTTATTCTTCATGACATTACTAAAGAAGTAATGAGAACAAAAGTAATTGAAAAGCAGAATCGAGAACTAGAAGCGATTATAGAATGCGTAGATGATGTTGTAACAGTGGTAGATAAAGATGGACGATATATTAGAAGGAGTACCAAAGAAGGAAGTAAATTTGCTAATGATAATCAAGTCTTTTCGCACATTTCTTCAAACACCAAGTTTTATGATTTTGATGGAAATTTAATTCCTGTTGAACAATTATGTACATCAAGGCTACTACGAGGCGAAAAGATTAAAAACTATAAAAGTATGACAACTATAGATGATAAAGAAATATATATAAGTGTCAGCGCAATGCCAATATTTGATGAATCAGGGCATTTTGAAATGGGAGTTATGGTAACCCATGACATTACGGAATTAATGCAGTCTTATGTGAAAATAGAAAAACAAAAAAAAGAACTTGAAGTTATTATTGAAAATATGAGAGATGGATTAACTGTACTTGATAAAAACGGAAATGTTATAAAGATAAATAAGGCCTTCAAAGAAATTATGAAGAAAGGAATGATAGTAAAGCCTACTTTTAGCTATGTTACTGAAACTATGAAATTTGGACAAGTATATTATAATGAAAAAGGAGAGGTTTTATCAAAAGAGGACCTACCTTCAATCAGAGTTTTGAATGGTGAGAGAGTTGAACAACAGAGGGTTATGGTTAAGAATGGAACGAAGAACTTTTATGTTGATTTCTATGGAACACCAGTTTATGACAAAAATGATCAGTTGCAGTACGGTATTATAATAGCTCATCATATTACTGAAATGATGGAAAAAGAAAAAAAAATTAGAGAGCAGCAGGAGCTTCTATACACATCAGAAAAAAGTAGAAGAGAAGCTTTAGAAAAGGCACTTATAATGAAGGATGAGTTTATATCCCTGATTACTCATGAGTTTAAAACACCTTTAAATGTTATTTATTCCGCTATACAGTTAATAGAACACGTATATATTAAACAAGTACCAGAACGTGTAAGCGATTTGATAGGGAATATAAAGCAGAATACATTTAGGCAGCTTAGGTTAGTAAATAATCTCTTAGATATAACAAGGTTGAATTCAGGTCATTTCAAGATAAATTTAAAAAATATAGATATAGTTTATTTGACTGGAATGATTACAAAGTCAGTAAAATTATATGCAAATCAAAAGAAAATCAATTTGTTTTTCAATACTAATGTAAAAAGTAAGTTGATAGCAATGGATGATGAGAAGTACGAAAGAATAATATTAAATTTACTATCAAATGCTATAAAGTTTACGCCAGAAAATGGAACAATTAATGTAAATATTAATGCAGATAATGATAAAAAACGTATATTTATTATTGTAAAGGATACTGGTATAGGTATACCAAAGGCAAAGAAAAATATAATTTTTGAAAGATTTGGTCAAGTAGACAGTAATCTATCAAGACAAGCCGAAGGCACAGGAATTGGCTTATCACTTGTAAAACTTCTGGTGGAAAACTTGGACGGATCAATAGAAGTTGATAGTGAGATAGGGGAAGGAAGTTCATTTACAGTTGAATTTCCAATGAAAGAGTATGTTGAGGATGAAAAAATATATAACTGCATAGATGCTGATACTAGATTAATAACTGCTATTAGTGTTGAATTTTCAGATATATATTTTTGATTGTTTTTTCATTTTCAAATTCATAAAGTGTTTATAATAATAATTAAGAATTGAATGTTTGTATATCCGGAAAATACTGCTATTTTTAATAGCAGTATTTTTTCCTGTTAAGCAAGAAATGTAGAAGTTAAAATATTATTCCCATTCTTCTATGTTTTCTGCACCATCAAATTGTTCAACTGCCCATTCTATAGCCTCAGTACTATTTTCAAATCTTTTATGAGTGTTACTTACATAGGCATACGCAGGATTATCATCAGCTGATTGTATTGTGATGTTTTTATCCTCACCGATAATCTTTACTTCACCATTTGTTTCTAAAAAGCCGCTTAAGCTTTCTATTAATTCATTCTCATCCATTAATATCATCCTTTCTTGGTAATAATTTGATGATTTAGTTAGCAATAAATATTATTGTACATATACCCATATGATTATTCATTCTAACTAAAAATAAATTTATTTTGTGAAAATGTATACATTAAAGACCGTATTGCCTTCATTCAAATCTTGAATTTTAAAATCTGCTTATTGCGTTAAGAGAAATTTTGGAAATTGACATGAACTTGAAGCAGAGTATCTTTAATAATAATAGGTATGCAGTGTCATAGTTATATAGTCCTACAAACATAAGAAAAATGAAAAACAATTTTAAATTATAGATGAATATAATTAAAATTTAAGATGTTTCTGTTAAAAAGTAAGACCATATTATATTGGTTAACTATATTTAATAAAAAAACTAGAATAAAATGAATTATTACTGAATTTAAATATTACGAAATAAGGCTTTCATGCATATAATAAATATCAATGAAGAATTTTACTATGAAATTTATTGAAGTATCCTATATTCAAAGTTATTAAGCACAATTGACGAAGGAAATTAGCATGTCATGAAAATTTAAACACCAGAAGAGATCTTTAGGAGAGAGAGATTATGTTAATGTATTGTTACATTATAGGGATAATATTATCAAGTATTTTTGTTTTTACTTTAGCTAAGGCATCGGTGAAGAAAAATGGTAGAGGGTAATATATTTTTTTTGGGTGAAATCAATCTTAAATAAATTTAATTAAAAAATGCAGTTAAAAGCATTTGTAAAGTTAATATTTTTTAATCCGAATTAAGTACAGGCCATGCATAAGCAAATCCATTGTTTACGCACGGCCTTTATTTAAATTATTCAACTTTAAACTTATTCACAACATTGTTAAGTCTATCAGTCATATCCTTAATATTATTCATATTTATTTTTACTTGGTACATAATAGCAGCTTGTTCTTCAGTTGAAGCAACTGCTTGTTGAGCACCAGCACTAAAACTTCTTGATATATCATCAAGATCATGAATCCTATTTAAAGAATCTTTGCAAGTTTTCTCAATTATGTATATAGAACTAATAATTTCTTTTATTTTAATGTTAGTGTCAATGCTTGATTCTTGAAGATCTGATAAATAACTATCAACTTTATTTACAGAAGCTACACTTTCATTTGCATGATTCACACCTTTTTCAATAGCTTTCATAGCACTTAGGATTTCATTTTGCATAGAATTTGCAATTTCACTTATTTGACTGCTTGCATTACTGGATTGTTCTGCTAAATCTTTAATCTCATTTGCAACTAAGGCAAACCCTTTGCCTTGCTCTCCAGCTCTAGCGGCTTCAATAGCAGCATTGAGTGATAATAAGTTAGTTTGACTAGTTATTTCTGAAATAGTTTCACTAAATGCATTAATCTCTTTTGATTTGCTATCAAGTTCTTTAATAATCATGGCTGTGGTTTCTATAGTGTCTGTTACTGTGGTTACTTTTTCTATAGAAGTTTTAAATAGATTTAGAGCGGCATTTGTATTATTTAGCGATGTGTCAGATGAAGAAGACACGATGTTAGCTTTTTGAACTGAATTTTCAACTTGCCTGAAAACTTCATCCATTGTTGTTGCAACCTGGTTAATGCGGCCTGTTTGCTCTAGGGAACCAGTAGCTATTTCATTTATAACTTGAGTAATTTCTTCTGCTGTATTACTTGTTTCACTATAACTTTTATGCATATCAGTTATTTCAGCATTTACTTCTCTAGTATTATTTTTTATCTCATTTGTGATAACAGAAATGTTATTAACCATTTCCCCGAAGGACTGCGTTAAATCGCCGATTTCATCATCACCGGCTTTATCAAATTTTACTGTAAGATCACCATTTTTTATTAACTCAGCTTTCCTTTTAAGCTTATTTAAAGAGCGTACTAAGAAAATAGAAAAAATTTCACCGATAATTATTCCAAGTACAATTATTAGGACTACTAGAATGCAGAGATTAAATTTAAATTTATTAAGTTGATTAACCATTACATTAGCATCGAAGTCAGCTGCAAGTACGCCAACTATATTCCCAGAAGTATCTTTAATTGGGATATAGGCAGAAATAAGATTTCCCCATTCATCTGAATGAAATTCAAAGCCTAATGTACCATTAAAACTTTCATTTAAAACGTTTGTAATTGAATCTTCTTCATCACCTAGAGCAGAAAAGTTTTCGTCATCTTTAGGCGTACCATCAACTACATATATGCATTTATTATCATTGGTCTTACGCATTGTATATAGATATTTCAAACCAGTGGATTTTCTTATATCGCTTAGATGTAATTGAAGATTTTTATAATAGTCCGAATTCATATCTTCTTTATTACGAAGGTTGTTAAATTTTTTTACATCAACTGTATTCAAAATAGATTTAACTATATTTAATGCTGTATTACCTATTGTAGTTTCTATATTCTCTTTTGTCTTATAGTAAGTAAATATACCTACTGACAGTGAAGAAAATAGGATGAGAATAATAAAACCTCCTATAATTTTATGACGTATTGATAACCCCTTTTTATGTAAGTACAGCCTCATGTTTATGACATCCCCCTAATACTAATTATCGTAAGTTGCAATACCATATATATCATAGCAAAAAATGATATTATTTGACAGTTTAAAGTGAAAGGCAATATCATTTTTTAAATTTTATTTAAATTCTGTATACAAATCTGTACAATTTAGATCAAAAAACTATTTTTAAAATTATTCTTGTTTCTGATAAGAGAACTTGAAAATATAAATTTTATAATTACATAGTTCATTCTGTATGAAATAGATAACTAATAATTATTTTAAAATATCTTAATAATAATTAATTACAATAAATATAATATAGAGAAATATATGTACAATAAAATGAAGACTAAAGTATTATAAGTTAAATCAAGCTTAATAAGTTATTAACTAAGTTTATTTGAAAATATAAGCTCAATATACAAATAATTTATAAAAATACATTACTAGAAGGATGTACCGTTATATACTTAAGAAATTGCCACTAAACTAAAGTTCTTTAGAGATGTAGTAAAGAATTTATGCAGAAGTTTTTGAAACTGAATTATTAAAATGGATAAATTTTTTTGAATAAGATTTAATCTGTTTTACAACACAGCACATATAAGATGTAACATAAATGATCTAACATTTCAAAAATAGAGGTGATGGGTATGGCGAGAAAGGAAAAAGTTTATGATATAGAAAATATTTTATTTCTGTATCAAAAGTATGGTTCGTTAAATGCAGTAAGAATGAGAACAGGATATGGATCGCAAAAAATTAAAGAAATACTCATAGGAAGAGGAATAGAATTAAAAAAATATATACCTGAGAGATGGGATTTTAAAGAGAAAATAAAATATTAAGAATGTATAGGGATGATGGTAATTGCTTCATCCCGATTTTTGAATAATGAATTTTGCTATATATTGGGTGAAATTATATGACATTGATACACTAAAACTTATTTATTGATATATTTTTTTTGATGAAATATTAAAAATGAACTTTTTTTTATAAAAACAGTTAAATTCAAATAAATTAATAAAAATTTCTACGTTTTAATGCCTTTTTATGAAAAAATATGTATAATTATTAGTGGAAGTACTAAAAAAAATTAACATAACATTTAAGAGGTGATCAAATTGAATTTCTATTGTCCTAGTCAAAAAATAAAAATTATGAGAAAAAGATTTCATATGAATCAAATGGAGCTAGAAGATACAAAGATGACTAGAGCTTTTATCAGTATGATGGAAAGTGGAAAAAGAAAGGTGAGTAGGGGCAGCTCCAAATTGCTATCACAAAAATTTAATAGCAAGGCAAAAGAACTGGGACTGGAATTAGGTTTAGACGATGAGTATTTTTCAAGAAAGCCTTATGAAGATGCAAAGATTTACTGTGAAAATGAATTACTCAAAGAAAATAATCATGAGCAGTTAGAAGAATTGTTAAATATAGCGTTGGAGTTTAAGTTAGATTATACTTCTGCGAAGGTATATATAAAAGAAGGAGATAGATATTTTTCTGAGCAGGAGTACAAGATAGCTTTTGTAAATTATGTGAATGCTTTAGGCAAGCTAAAGGAGCTTAAAGAAAATAAAGAACAATCATATGTTTATAATAAGATTGGACTTTGCAAGATAAATATCAAGGAATATGAGGAAGCAGTATTTTATTTTAATCAAGCAATTAATTATGCTAATGAGATAAAGGATGAGCTATCTTTTGCTGAAGCTGCATATAATCTAGCTTTAGCTTATTCGTATATGGGCGATCATACAAAAAGTGTAGAAATATTAGATAAATTTATTTTAAGTTCCAGTATTTTTGAAAAGATTCATTTTAATTTTAAAATGAATCTTAAACTCTTAAAAGCAAAAGAAATTTATAATTCAGGAAGAAAGGAAAAAGCTGTAGAAGAGTATATTTCACTAATTGAAGAACTTCAGGATAAAAATGATTTTATATTATCAAATGTGTATAGTCTTTTAGGTGAGTATTATTTTGAAATTTCTAATTTGCATGAAAGTTTAAAATACATTAATAATGCACAAAGATTGAAGGGGAAATTGGATAAGGGATCTTTACCAAACACCCTAAAAACAAAAGCAAAAATATTTTTTAAACAAGGATTATCTGATGAAAGCATTATGATACTGGAGCTTGCTATGAATATATCAGAAGAACTTAATGATTTTAACATGCTTATATCTATCTATAATGAGTTGATAAAGATTTATAGAGAAATCAAAGATGCTGATAGAATTATTGAAACATCAAATAATCTGATTGAAATTCTAGAAAAAAATAACCTTGAGCAAGGAAAAGATATTGCATTATGCAATCTAATGGAAGTTGCAATAAATCAAGGAGATAGTGAACAAACAAATGAAATCTTAAGTAAGTTAAACGTTTTGCTTGGAAGATAGAGGTTCTGACATATAAATGACACAAAGAGTATTTATAATCAGAATTGTAGAGTTTTTCATGATCTCCTTATAAAAGCATTTTCACTTCGGTGAGAATGCTTTTTTTTGTATAAAAAAGTATAAAATCTTTATGTTAACTAGGCATAGGGATTTCAACAGTTTTGCAAGGTTTTAATCAATATATAGTTAAAAAAATTAGTCGTATATATTTAATTTAGTAGATTGTATGCTAAAGAATATTAGAAGAGCATATAATTAAAATATAGCAAAAATATTCTAATAAGAATTAGTACTACGTTGTAATAGCAAAAGACAAGAGAGTATATCTTAAATAAAATACTCGTAAATGAGTATATTAATAATAAAATACCAATTCAAAGTTTTGCCATTAAATTGTCACAAAGCAGATATATAATAAACTTGTAAAATTTTTTTCATAGAACTCCTTTTTACAGCACCTTCATGAATTTGGAGGTGCTTACCATTTGGACAAGACTTTACTTATTATAAGTAAAGTCTTGTCCATTTTAAAGGACATTTCTCTCTTAATCGTAAAAATGTTTAACTAAGTAATTCATAACAAACTGACTTGATATGTGGCAAAATTACCAAAACAGTGAATTTGTTTAATAAGATCATATATTTATTGAATGAATCAGCTATAGGTATAGTTTTGGAAACGTATAGATTATTACTTTATGAAATAAATTGAGATATAGTAAAGAATATATACATTGTAATTTTTTGTATGTATAATATATACATATTGAAGTGTTTGTTACTTATATTTATATGTATAAGTAAAAAGTAACTAATGCAAAAAATTATTGTGGATATTGTATGTTTGCCTTGGGGCTTATTTGGTGGACAACATATATCTGCTATCTAAACCGTAATGTTAGCTTATGTTTTTACTACTTAATTTTTTAAATTTTATGGATTATAGAAGGAATAAACATTAGGTTAGCCTTACGTAAAAAAATATAAAGGGGGTTCATTATTATGAACAAATCATTAAAAAAGCTTATGACAGTAAGCCTTATCCTTGCAACGGCAGTACTGCCAACTAACACTTTGTTAAAACTTCCAGCAGAAGGAAGTATAAATCTACAAAACACTTGGACAGCGCAATCTTTAATTAAGTTAAAGAATTCTGCAGCTTTAGCAACTCCATCTGGATTTACACCTTCACAAATCAGAAAAGCTTATGGGGTTGATAAAGTAACTGCTACAGGTGCGGGACAAACTATAGCTATTGTAGACGCATATGGAAGTCCAACTATGCAAAATGACTTAACTGCTTTTTCAAACCAATTTGGACTACCTCAAACAACTTTAACAATTGCGTATCCAACTGGTAAACCATCAAAGACTGATGGTGGTTGGGCGCTTGAAACTGCTATGGATGTTGAATGGGCTCATGCTATTGCGCCATCAGCGAAGATACTTTTAGTCGTTGCAAAATCTGCAAGCACATCTGATTTAGTAGCTGCAATAGATTATGCAACAGCAAATGGAGCTACAGTAGTATCTAACAGTTGGGGAGGAAGCGAATTTTCTAGTGAGGCAAGTTATGATAGTCATTTCAATCATGCAGGAATCTCATATTTAGCATCTTCTGGTGATAACGGAGCAGGAGCTTCATGGCCAGCTACTTCTCCTTACGTGGTATCAGTTGGAGGAACAACATTAAAATTAGATGCAGCAGGAAACTATTCAAGTGAAACTGCTTGGTCAGGTTCTGGTGGAGCAACAAGTAGTTATGAAGGTATCCCTAGTTATCAAAGTAATTGGACTAGCGTTGTGGGAACGCATAGGGGGGACCCAGATATTTCTTGGCTTGCAGATCCTAATACAGGTGCAGCTGTTTATAGTACAACAAGATATAATGGACAATCAGGATGGTTTGTAGTTGGAGGAACAAGTTTAAGTGCACCTTCATTAGCAGGTGTAATAGCATTGATTAATCAAACTAGAGGCGCATCACTTTCAAGTTTAGAAGCATTAAGCAAGTTCTATAGTGTAGCGGGTATTTCAGGAAGCACTGGTTATTCAACAAACTTCCATGATATTAATTCAGGAAGCAATGGAGGATATAATGCTGCGAATGGTTTTGACTTAGTTACAGGAATAGGTACTCCTAAGGTTGATCAACTAGTAAATAACGTTAAGTAAAATATACTTATTGATTAAGTTATTAAGGATATTAAGTAGCTTGTATGTTTAAAGAATTCATACAGGCTACTTTTAAATTTAAATAAAAATTTTATTTACTGAATGTGATGTATATGGTAAAATTAGTATATATTTTTATGAATTGGAGGTGAAAGATATGGTGTATTTCTTTTTAGACAATAGTATTTTGGATAGATTGCCTTTGTCATTATCTGGAATAACAAATGCTGATTTTAGATTAAAGGGACAAGTCTGCCCAAAATTGAATATTGTGCTTAAAAGCAGCGCTGTATCTTTGCCATAAGAATAAACTTTAGTTTTACCCAGGCGAGATTAGTTGCCTGGGTTTTTTCATGTTTAATTTTAATTATCAAATCTTACATTTGATAATTAAAGGATCTTAAACTATTTGAATTTCTAGTATTTGAGGTCTTTTAATTACGGAATCTCCCTGGCAAGAAATTGTTAAGGGAGATTTTTACGTTTAGATAAGTATTACTGGCGAATATATTTTGCTTTTTTAACGTATCACCTAAAAAGCTATGCCAAAGCACAGAAATAACTAGGCTTAGCTAGATTGAAAATTTTACACCTTTCTTTACAGTAAAAAATTGACTATATTTATGGAAACTGTGAATTTCAAATTACAATAAACTAGCTGATTATAGGAGGAATTAATATGAATTATAAAAATAGATTAAGAAAAAATGTTGGAAAGAATTATTTATTTATTCTTTTAAATAACTTTAGTTTTACTAATGGTATATGGATGATATATTTAGCTTCAAAAGGATTAACTTTGACAGAGCTTGGCTTGATAGAAGGTATATTTCACATTACTTCGTTTTTTATGGAGATACCAACTGGCGCAATTGCTGATATATGGGGCAGAAAAGTAAGTAGAATATGCGGACGAATGGTGTCTTTATTGTCTTCTGTAATAATGTTGTTTTCAAATAACTTCCTTGGGTTTACAATAGCCTTTATAATTTCTGCGATATCATATAATTTAGAGTCAGGGGCAGGTGACGCACTGGTGTATGATTCTCTAAAAGAGATTGATGAAGATAAGAAATATATGAAGATCTCTGGTTTGAATGAGCTTATAATGCAAGTGGCCAGTACCGGTGGATTAATAATAGGAGGATATTTATCAAAATACGATTATAAATACGCGTATATAGCCGCTATAATAATAGGTCTAATTAATTTTATACACTGCTTTTCATTCACTGAGCCTAAGCTTGAAATGAAAACGGAACATAAAAATTTAACCATTTTAAAAGAACAAGTTGTTGAAAGTTATAACATAATAGTTTCAATCAAAGGCTTAGGGTTTCTTTTAATTTTTTCACAAGCTATTTTCATGTTTAATACAAGTATTTTCTTTTATTTTCAAAACTACTTATTGGATAATGGTATATCACAGGATAAAATAGGAATTATTTTAGCTTTAGCATCTTTAGGATCAGCATTAGTTGGTGCAAATGGATATAGAATTGAGAGAAAAATTGGGCAAGTAGGCATAATTGCTGTTGTACCTATTCTTATATCTGTATGTATATGGGGCGCTGCGTTAAGTAAGTATTATTATATATTTTTCATAGCAGTTAGTTCTATGGAATCACTTATTTATGTTGTAGTAGGAGATTACATTAATAAACTTATACCTTCAGAAAAAAGAGCTACTATCTTGTCAATGGGAAGTATGATTTTTAGCGCATACATGATTTTAATTTTTCCTTTGATAGGAAAGATAGGTGATATGTATACACTTAAAACTTCTTTTCAAGTTATTGCGTTTATAGCAACAGTTATGTCTATAGTTAGTGTTTTCATTTTTCGCCGTAATAACAAAAAAGAAATATAGTAAATAAAATCACTATATTAATAAGATAACAATAAGTATGGCATGTAATCACGATTATTGATTTTTTATTTTATAATAAGCATGAATAACTACTTTTTGTTGAAATTTGAACTCTTTCAAAGAAAATGCATAATATATAAAATGATAAGGTAAGTATTGTGAAGCTTTACTTACTCAGTAATTTTAGAAGGTGAAACAATGTATCCAGAAGGATATGGAAATGCATTTTCAAGCAGATATAATTATCTAAAAGGATTTGATGGTAATGAAGTTTTTAACAATGTACTTAAGGTTATAGGGAACGGAACTATAAAGGTTAGACCTGATATTGCAGAAATAACCCTCGGAGTTATCACTGAAAATGAAAGTCTGAAGACAGCACAAAAAGAAAATGCCGAGATTACAGTAGCTGTTTTAGATTCTTTAAAGAATAGTGGAGTAGCAACAAAAGATATACAAACAGAAAGCTACACAATAAACACTAAATATGATTATGTAGATGGTAAACAAGTTTTTAAAGGTTATGAAGTGAGAAACTTTTTAAGAGTAATAATTAGAGAAGTAGGTAGGGTTGGAATAATAATTGATTCGGCAGTGGAAAGCGGAGTAAATAATGTTGGAAATATAAGCTTTACTATACAAAACCCATCGAAGTATTATTCTGAAGCATTAAGATTAGCAGTTGAGGATGCTCAAAAAAAGGCAGTTGTTATAACTAGTAAGCTTAATGTAAAGATATACGAAATTCCTATAAGAGTAGTTGAATTAACTAATGAGGAACAAGGGCAAAGACCAATGGCTTTTAAAACTAGTATTGCCGTAACTACACCTATTGAAGCTGGTGAGAACGCAGTAACTGCATCAGTTGAAGCAGTATTTCTATATGCTGAATAGTATTTTTTGAGGAAAATTTATTAATAAAATTAGAATCAGGTAATCAGTAGTAATATGTACTGATTACCTTATTTTTTTACTGTGTAGGTTCATAAATATTAATAATGAAATTGGGAGGTATTGTCTAATGTGTTCATAAATAGGTATAATTATAAATATAACTTTAAGATATAGAAAGATGTAACATCTTAATGTAAATAAGTTTTAATAACCTACTTTGTTTAGATTTAGAATTGAAATTCTAAGGAGTACATTTTAAGATAGAAAGGATAGCTTATTGTATGAATATATATAGCGTTATAAACATGGATATTGTGGGATCAAGAGAAATTGAAGGTAGAGCTGTAATACAAGAAGAACTTAAGCAATATTTTAGGCAGTTATATATTGAAAACAGACATTTACTAGTAGCACCCATTACGTTTACTTTAGGAGATGAATGGCAGATTGTTTTAAAGGATCCTAAAGAAAGTTATAATATGTTTTTAAAGATAAAAGATTTTCTTTTAAACCGTAATATTAATTGCTATTGTGGAGTGGGCATAGGTTCAATAAGCACTGAAGAATCTGAAGATACTAGAGAAATGGATGGGAAAGCTTTTATATATGCTAGAAAAGCTCTTATGTGTGCCAAAGAGACAAATATTTTTTATAATAAAATACTTTATACAAAAGATTGTAAGATTATTTTTATGGGAGATTCCATTAAGGTTAGTGACTCAATTAATGATCAAAAGCTTTCCTCACAGCAGCAATTAGAAGTAGCAGTGACTTCAATAGATGAAGAGTTTGGCATAATTGATGCTTTAAATGCTTTAATTCAGAATAACGAAATTTTGCAAATTAATATGACAGAAAAGCAAAAGGAAATCATTAATTTATATGAATCTTTAGGATCATATGCAGAAATTGAGAAAAAACACCCACAGTATACAAAATCAAGCATTTCACGTAAACTTTCAGCTGCAAATTATTTCTTAGTATCACATAATAGAAATATTATAAAAGGTCTTTTATCAGAATATTGTAAGATGGTGAAGGAGCAAAGCTAATGGATATAGAACTCATATTAATTGCAATACTGAGTCATAATATTTTTGATTTCATATTACAAATTGAGCTTTTTCGGTGTTACCGATTTCCAATTTGTAGGGGTGATGGGAGAGACTTTAAACGTAAAAAGAACATATATAAGATTATAAAAGGTAATTTAATGCATACATGTAGTCACTTTCTAGGGCTTTGCTTAATCATATTTTTTATAAACTTAATTAAGAATGATCCAGTAATTTTTCCTATAAGCAAAATAGTCTTAATTTGCTTGGCTCATTTTATTATAGATTTGATGAAATCATTCATATATTTATTTCGGACAAGCACACAGAATAATATATGGATATTCTTAATAGATCAGTTCCTGCATCTAATAGTAATCTCGCTTGTAATTTATGACTTTGATATCATATATCTTATAAGACAGTTAAAGAATAAGCTTTTGACATACCCAAATAGTTTTAATTTAACTGAGAAAGTTTTAATTACTTCCATAATATTTATTGTGGCTACTTGGGCAGTTGGTATTTTTATCAAGGTATTTATTAACTATATAAGTTCTGAGGCGAATAAGATTAATATAACTGAAAATATAGGAAAGAACATTATTGGCAACAATGGAAGTATTATAAAAATTGCATCTTCTGAAGCTAAAAATGGGGGATATTTAATAGGTATATTAGAAAGAATACTGATATTGGTAAGCATAGCTATGAATTATCCTGTAATGATTGGCTTTGTCCTTACAGCTAAATCAGTTGCAAGATTAAAAAAGCTATCTAATGACAGTTTTGCAGAATACTTTATTATTGGTACTTTCTTTAGCTTCATAGCTGCTGTAATAGGAGGAATCATTATAAGAAGTCTATTTAACTAACTAAAACAACTAAAGAACAGTGGTTTTTCTTCGCATATTTTATAGCTTTTCTAGCAAGGTGAAAAGAAGGACCATCTAATTGATTTACTGTAAGTTCAAAATTATTAATTGTAATTTCACCGATGCCTATACCAGTATAAAAGGCTACGGATTCGGGTAAGTTTTGTCTAAAAAAACTTATTATCTTATCATAAGGGGCATCTTTCTGTAATAATCCTTCCCATTCATCGCCAAGAGTTATTAGAAATGGAGAGGCGATTATATCGCTAAAAGTTGCATTACATTTTTTTAAAGCATCTATTAGTAATCTCTGAATTTCATATCTATTTTCTATGTTTTTAGAATCTTTTAAATCAAAAATCATAGTAATATAGCACATATTTCCTCCTATAGAGTATATTGTAAAAAAGAAACCCTCGCATAGTTGATGTTTTAATAGCAACTTTACAAGAGTTGTAATTTTTATACTAACTTTGAAGTGTAATAATATCACACTTCATTATATGAAATTTCCACAATATTGTACCACCTGAGTAGGTGATATAAAACGAAAATTTATAGTAAATATATACTAAGTAATTATATTACAATTTATTATGAAATTTAGATGCATAGACAAATTGTGTAACTAATTTTGGTAATATTGTTTATTTATGCAATATATGATAGTATGAACTTGAAGAGAAAAAGACATTGATTAAAGCTAGTTCTTTAAGGATTAATTTGATGAAAAAATAAACCATAAAAGTGGTTCATCTATATATTTTAATAAAAGGGGGGGAATAAAGTGGATATAGAAAAATTTGTTCCTGAACAGTTGATGATTTTAGTGGCGGCATTATATGTCATTGGAATGTGTTTAAAAGCTACACCCAAAGTGCAGGATTGGTTGATTCCTTGGATACTTATAGTGATTGGGATAATTGGATCAATAGCGTTGCAACAAGGGTTTACTGCACTAGCATTTTTTCAAGGGATAGTTTCTGCAGGGTTAGCAGTTCTTAGTAATCAACTAGTGAAGCAAACTTTAAATAGGAATGATTCTAGCAATAATAGTAATGATAAAATGTAGAAAGTAAGGCGAATTTATTATGAGGTTTAAATCGGAAGCTTTTGACGTATTTCAATTTTTATCAGAAGAGTATAAATATAATGACCATCAACTTCATTGCGTATTACAATTTAAAGGTAAACTTGAGGAAAGAACTCTAGAAAGAGCAATAAATTTAAGTTTTAAGGCAATACCGATACTCTCAAGCAAATATGCAGAGAGTACAAAAATGTCTTATTGGGAAAGTTGGCATTTCGAAAACGCCAACAATTATTTGATGGTTACCAAGGATAAAAGTAGCTTTGATGACTTTATTGTTTTACGTACTGATGAGTTTAAGGGTCCCCAAGTGAAATTTTGTTTATACGCAGAGGATAATTGTATGCTAGCAGTATTAATGAATCATATGATTTGTGATGCTGCCGGATTTAAACAGTATATATATCTATTAAGTGACTTATATTCAAAATTATCAAAGGATATTGATTATGTGCTAGACAAGAAATTAAATGGAACAAGAAGCATTAATAGAATTACTGATAACATTTCTAATTTTACAAAAATGAAAATTTTAACCTCAAGAAAGATAGTAAGCAATAAAACCGGTCACCTAAAGTTTCCTCTAAGCTATAGTACTGATAAAAAACCTTTCATTAAAAAGTATGTAATTTCAAAGGATAGATTTATTAAAATTAAAGAATACTGTCAAAAAAATAATTTTACCATAAATGATGTTTTTTTAGCTGCATATTATAGGGTTATGTTTAATAGACTTAAGCTAAAACCGAAGGATAATCTAAATATAGCAATAATGATTGATATGAGAAGACATCTAAAGAATAGAAATATTGATTCACTTTGCAATCTTGCTTCATCGGTTGTTACTGGAATTGAGTATTGCGAAAAAGATGATTTATTTCAAACAGCCAGTAAGGTGAAAAATGATGTGGATTTAAAGAAAGATAGTCATTTGGGTATAAAAGGATTTTTGGAGATAGAGTTAGCATTCAAGTTTTTGAGTTATAAGACTATAAAAAAGATATTAAAAAAACATTTTAATAACCCGGTGTTAGGGATGACTAACATAGGTGTAATAGATAAGAGTAAACTTAAGTTTAGTCACACAGAAGTTGAACAAGCTTTTATGTGTGGATCAATAAAATATGCACCTTATTTTCAACTAGCCTTAAGCAGTTTTGATAATACAATCACTTTAACAGTAAATCTTTTTGGAGATATGAATGATCAATTAGCTGTAAATGATTTTTTACAACAGATTGTAGATGAGCTTCCATAAATATGACTAAATTAAAGTATCTATTCTAAACATAGGCTAAATATTTAATTAAAAAAATATAATATCGTTTGATAAGCTATAAAAATTACTAAAATATGAAATGAATATATAAAATTATTAAAGCCTCTATTAAAAACACTACTGTTTTTTTTAGAGGCTTTAAGTGAGTTATAATATCCTAAAATAAATATATTATTAATTAAAATTAATCAAAGTTTAGTGAATTAATGTCATTAAGACCCTGGTAAACTTCTTCTCTAGAAAAGTTGTTTTTTATTAAATCCTCATCACTTTTCTCTAAAAGCATGTTATAAAACATAATACCAGCATCTTTTATTGATTTAGTCTTATTTTTCTCTAACTCTTCAAAAAGTAGATTCTCAGCTTTATTATATTCACCTTCATAAACCATGCGCTTTAGCAATAATTGAAGTAAATCAGCAGAACCCATATTGTTTAAATCTGAGTTATCCATAGCTTTTGCTTGTTTTTCATCATCTTTCTTTGATCTTAAAAATCCCATAAAAACACCGCCATCTATATTTATTATATATTTATAAAGCTTAGAAATTTAGTACTTACAGTTGTTGGAAGACGTAAGTTCAACATATTTAGACTAAAGATAGTTATTTGTTTAGTATGAATATTATCTTTCATTACATATTATAGACAATATTCTATCATAAATAAATTAATTATTCATTGAATTCAGTGTGAAAGTATTTAAAATGATTACTGATATCTTTTTAAATTGTGAAAATGTGGAATCTACAGATAGACGTAAAAAAATGAATTTAAATATTTCAAAAATAATCATAAATGACAATTAAGCTTCATTTTTTAGATGAATTATGAATGAAATTAAAAATATGAAATCATTACCATAAATGATGAATTGTTAATAAAATATCAATAAAATCACTAATAATTCATAAATAATAGGTAGAATTTAACAATATTATATGTATTGTCTATTGTTGGTGATAAAGTGATTGTTAAATGTTGTTGACATTATAGGAGCCTCGTTCATATAATAGGGTAAAATTACATATTAAACAGATAGGAATAGTAATTATTTTAAATTTTCAGCATTTTTAAAGGTGGTATATCCATGAATATTAATTGGCAATTTATAACAAGTAACTTGCCTCTATACGAAAAAGCAGCATGGCTTACACTTAAGCTAGCTTTTTGGGGTATATTGGCATCTATTATAATAGGACTTATTTGTTCTGTAATACTTTATTATAAGATTAAAGTATTAGATGTGATTGTACGAGCTTATGTAGAACTATCTCGTAATACTCCTTTGCTAATACAGTTATTTTTCTTGTATTACGGATTAACTAAATTAGGAATAACGTTAAGTGAAACTGCATGTGCAATTATCGGGCTTTCCTTCCTGGGTGGAAGTTACATGGCTGAAGCCTTTAGAGGTGGGATAGAAGCTGTTAGTAAAACACAAATCGAATCTGGTCTTAGTATAGGACTTACGAAATCTCAATTGGCTAGATATGTAATACTTCCTCAAGCCTTTTCGGTAAGTGTACCAGCTATTGGAGCTAACTGTATTTTTCTTTTAAAAGAAACATCAATTTTTAGTGCAATAGCAATTGTGGATTTAATGAATGTTACAAAGGATTTGATAGGGCTTTATTATCAGACCTTCGAATCTTTATTTATGTTAGTTGTATCTTATTTAATAATATTATTGCCTCTGTCCCTTCTTTTGACGTGGCTAGAAAGGAAGGTAAGATATGCAGAATTCGGTAATTAGTGCTATTTTTGAAGGAAACAATTTTCTAAGACTTTTAGGCGGACTGCTAGTAACAGCTAGAATAGCATTTATTTCAATAATCATTGGGTCGGTTTTGGGTATAGTCTTTGGTCTACTTAGAACTACCAAATATAAGGTAATAAGATTTATTTTTAGGCTTTATTTAGAAATCTTTAGAATAATACCAACTTTAGTGTGGTTGTTTATACTTCACTTCGGAGTAACGGCAGCTCTAGATGTACAGATTGATGGAGAAGTGGTATCCATAATAGTTTTTAGTTTATGGGGTGCTGCCGAGATGAGTGATATAGTTAGGGGAGCTTTGGAATCTTTGCCTAAACATCAAATAGAGTCAGGAAAAGCATTAGGATTAACTTATATACAGTTGTATAGATATGTACTTATACCACAGGCTGTAAGAAGATTACTTCCTGGAGCTATTAATTTGTCAACAAGAATGGTTAAAACTACATCTTTAGTTGTACTAATTGGTGTAGTAGAAGTAGTAAAAGTTGGACAACAGATAATAGAAACGGCTAGATTTACTGTTCCAACAGCTTCTTTTTGGGTTTATAGTATAGTATTTGTACTATACTTCATAATTTGTTATCCTCTTTCGCTATTATCAAAAAGACTTGAAGCAAAGTGGAATAGTTAGGGGTGATTATCATTAGTAAAATGAATAATGAAGTGTTGCTTGAGATAAAAGGCTTACACAAAGAATATGAAAACAAAAAAGTTTTAAATAATATTGATCTGGAAATCCACAAAGGTGAAGTATTGGTTATTTTAGGTCCGTCTGGATGTGGAAAAAGCACTCTTCTAAGATGTCTAAATGGTCTTGAACCAATTCAAGGTGGAGATATAAAGCTATCTGGTAAATCATTAACAGATAAAAATGTTAACTGGCAAGAAGTTCGTCAGAAGATAGGGATGGTGTTTCAAAACTATGAGTTGTTTCCACATATGACAGTTATAGAAAATATTTTATTAGGACCAACTAAGGTACAAAAAAGAGATAAAAATGAAGTTTTAGAACAAGCAAAACAATTGTTAGATAGAGTTGGCCTCCTTGATAGAATGGATTCATATCCACGTCAGCTTTCAGGTGGTCAAAAGCAAAGAATAGCTATAGTTAGAGCATTATGTATGAATCCAGAAGTAATGCTATTCGATGAAGTGACAGCTTCATTGGATCCAGAAATGGTAAGAGAAGTTCTAGATGTTATGCTGGAACTAGCAAAACAAGGTATGACGATGGCAATAGTAACACATGAGATGAATTTTGCTCATGCGGTTGCAGATAAGATAGTTTTTCTTGATTCAGGCAACATATGTGAAGTTGCTTCGCCAGAAGAATTCTTTAAAAATCCTAAGACAGAACGTGCACAGCACTTTCTAAATATATTTGAATACTAAAATTGGGGGGAAGATTTATAATGAAAAATATAAAAAAGGTTTTAGCAGCAGTTATAGCTAGTACTTTACTAGTAGGTAGTTTTGTTGGATGCAGTAAGACTACTTCAACAGATGATAAATCAAAATCATCAGTAGCTACAAGTTCATTAGAAGATATCAAAAAACGTGGGAAGATCAGAATTGGTGTTTTCAGTGATAAACCACCTTTCGGATATGTAGATTCAAACGGTAAGAACCAAGGTTTTGACGTTGAGATAGCTAAGAGATTTGCAAAAGATCTTTTAGGGGATGAGTCAAAAATAGAATTTGTGTTAGTAGAAGCAGCGGCAAGAGTTTCAGTTTTGGAATCAAATAAGGTTGATATAACAATGGCTAACTTCACAGTAACAGATGAAAGAAAGCAAAAAGTTGATTTTGCTAATCCATATATGAAGGTTTCTCTTGGAATAGTTTCTCCAGATGGGGCTCTAATAACTTCAGTTGATCAATTAAAAGGAAAGAAGCTTATAGTTAACAAGGGAACAACTGCAGAAGCTTACTTCATGAAGAACTATCCAGATATAGAATTATTAAAGTATGATCAAAATACAGAAACTTTTGAAGCACTAAAGGACGGTCGTGGTGCTGCACTAGCTCATGATAATACAGAAGTTCTTGCTTGGGCTAAGAGCAACAAAGGATTCACTGTTGGAGTTCCAACTCTAGGAAGCCAGGATACAATAGCACCAGCTGTAAAGAAGGGTAACAAGGAGCTTTTAGATTGGATTAACACTGAACTTGAAAACATAGGAAAAGAAAACTTTATACACAAAGCATATGAAGATACTTTAAAGCCAGTATACGGTGATTCAGTAAGTCCAGATAACCTTGTAATTGAAGGTGGAAAGTTAAAATAATTTTTAGGCGGTTGATATTTAGTGTATCAGCTGCCTATTTTCATTCATATTTAAATAGCTTGAAAGAGCTATAATTATTATTTATAATTAGTGGATAATAAAGATGTACCACTTCGAACAGAAACCTATTTTTAAAACTATCACGGGTTCTTGTGAGAGAATTTAAAAATATAAACTTTATTACGAAGTGGTACATCCATAAATGTCTGTAAAATATAATGTATTTATAATCAAAATGGAGGTGAGAAACATATTAGAAAATATTGCGGTTGTAAATAGCTATGATGAGATTATAGGATATAAAGAAAAAATGATGGTACATAAGGAAGGTATATTACATAGAGCTTTTTCAGTATTACTTTTTAATTCAAAAAATGAAATGCTGCTACAGAGGCGGAGTTTCTCAAAATATCACTCACCTGGAGAATGGACTAATGCTTGTTGCAGTCATCAAAGAGAGAATGAAACAATTAAAGAAGCTGCGATTAGAAGGGTTTATGAAGAGCTGCGAATTAATGACGCTGTACTTGAAGAAGAATTTATTTTCCATTATAAATGCCAATTTGAAAATGAATTATGGGAAAATGAAATCGATCATGTTTTTATTGGTATTTATGATAAGGATGTTGAATTTTTTAACATAGATGAAGTGCATGAAGTTAGATGGATTCCGGTATCAGAACTACTAAAATTGATTGAAGAAAAACCTGAAGAGTTTACTTACTGGTTTAAGGTTCTAATAAAGAAAGCAAAAGAATTGAAGAAATTGTGCAATAATTAATAATTAAATTAATTATTAATGTATAAATCTTCTACATATTGAGGCATAATAATCAATGTAAGGTAGCGTCTTCTTATAAGTTTTATTCTTTGTAGTTTTAAAATATTTAAGTTACGAAACTATAACTTTAGAAGATTTATACACAAATAACCCAAATGAACTCTTCTGAAAGCTAATTAGAAATCAAGGTAACCTAGTACATAGTAAGAAAATAATGGATTAAAATGCAAATTATCATCCATAAGGAGTGACTGGTTACATCGGAATTTTATTAGTGAAATGTTCCAGAGAGTTTAAAAAATAAAATTTCGGAGGTTCAAAATTATGAATGGTACAGTTAAATGGTTTAATCCAGAAAAAGGATTTGGATTCATCACAGGAGATGATGGAAAAGATGTATTTGCGCACTTTTCACAAATAAATGCTGAAGGCTATAAATCTCTTGAAGAAGGCCAAAAAGTATCTTTTGATGTTGCTCAAGGCCCAAAAGGTCCACAAGCAGAAAACATTACCCTAGCTAAATAGACAGCGGAAAGCCCCTTAAAGTGCGTACTTTAAGGGGCTTTTAATAATATTCATTAAAGAATGATAGTTTATAATTTCTAAGTTTTTATGATTTAGCTATTTAATCCAAAATGATTGAGTCCATGCCATACAACCGTCTTCTCTATTCATTTCAATTCTTACGTACTTCTCGTTTCCTAATACTGTATATTCAGCTTCATGACCAAAACTTTCTTTTAAAACCTCGCCTTTATAACCAATAAATTTGAAGGATACAGGAATGTTGTGATGTTTAATTTCCAAATATATTCTATTATCAATAACTTCAATTTTATTTAATAGGATACCAGTAGAACTATAGAAACTGCCTTTTTTAAGGGAGTCAAGTATAGATGTAGCATTTTTTTCTTCACACAATGCCATATTAAAAGCACAACCACAACGTTGGAATACGTGCATATCATCGTTAGCGAATCCAAACACTTTTTTTCCATTTGATAAAAGATTGTCCCATAGATCAGTAGCTAAAGCTCTGCCTTTGTTGTCGAATTTAACATTATTATTATAAATTTCTAACCCAGTATATCCATTTAACTGTAGCAATTTTTCTATTGGCCAGTAATTATCCTCATAAACATGAGGATGGCATATTATATTTAATCCACCTTCATCATTTACTTTATTAAAAAGTTGTTGATGATTATCATAATTACGCTCATCGTCACAATAGCTTTTAATATTTATGCCAAGAGTTTGGTAATCTCTATATTTATATTCAGCTCCAGGGAAAATAACTATATCTTCGTAACTTTCATTAAGTTCTGTGAGCATACAGTGATCTGTTATGGCTAAGAAATCATATTTCATTTTATAAGATTTGTACATATCTATAACTGTTTCTAAAGAGTAGTGCCCACATTTACTATTTTCAGTATGAGTATGTAAGTTTCCCTTAAGCCACATCCCAGTAGACAGGTAAGGATTAGTTATCATAAGTTTACCTCCAGATGATTTTAAATACACAATTCAAGTTTACAATCTTAGAACTTAACGTGCTGTATTTATTAATAAGTTGCTAGTTTGTAAAATAGTATAATTTTATTATATAACAGTTAAAAAAAATAGTAAAATTTATAGCGAAAAACAGAAAAAACTTATTAAATCTACTTTATAAAATCACTTGAAAAAGTTTTTTTGCAATGATATACTTTAGTAAAAGGTTGGAAATTTATAGTTAATAAAATGGAATGAGAGGTTAGAAGAATGAGAGAATATTTTACAAACATATCTAAGATAGCATTTGAAGGTCCAAAGTCAACAAACCCATATTCATTTAAATACTACAATCCTGAGGAAGTAGTAGGAAATAAAAAGATGAAGGAGCATCTAAGATTTGCAGTATCCTATTGGCATACATTAACTGCAAATGGATCGGATCCTTTTGGTGTTGGAACTATGCTTCGTCCTTGGGACGATGTAAACGATTCGATGGAAATTGCTAAAGCAAGAATGGAAGCTGCATTTGAATTAATGGATAAGCTAAACATTGAATATTTTTGTTTTCATGATAGGGATATCGCGCCAGAAGGAAATAGTTTAGCTGAGACTAATGAAAATTTAGATAAGCTAGTGGCTTATTGTAAAGAATTAATGAAAAAATATAATAAAAAATTATTGTGGGGAACTGCTAATTGTTTCTCTAATCCAAGATATGTACATGGGGCAGGTACTTCATGTAATGCTGATGTTTTTGCATATACAGCTGCTCAAATTAAAAAAGCTATTGAAGTAACAAAAGAATTAGGTGGAGAAAATTACGTTTTTTGGGGTGGAAGAGAAGGTTATGAAACTCTTTTAAACACTAATATGGAATTAGAACTTGATAATTTTGCTAGACTTCTTCAAATGGCTGTAGATTATGCTAAAGAAATAGGATTTACTGGTCAATTTTTAATTGAACCAAAACCAATGGAGCCAACAAAACATCAATATGATTTTGATACAGCTACAGTACTAGCTTTCTTAAGAAAATATAAATTGGACAAACATTTCAAGATAAATATTGAAGCAAACCATGCAACTTTAGCAGGTCATACTTTCCAGCATGAACTACATGTAGCAAGAATAAATGATGTTCTTGGAAGTGTAGATGCAAATCAAGGAGATCCTAATTTAGGATGGGATACAGATCAATTTCCAACTAATGTCTATGACACAACTCTTGCAATGTATGAAATACTTAAGAATAATGGTATTGCACCTGGCGGTTTGAATTTTGATGCCAAGGTAAGAAGAGCATCGTTCGAACCAGAAGATTTATTTTTAGCTTATATAGCTGGAATGGATACCTTTGCTAAAGGTTTAAGAGTTGCTCATAAACTATTATCTGATGGAGTTCTAGAAAACAATATGAAAGAGAAATATTCAAGCTTTGACGATGGAATAGGAAAAGAAATAGTTGAAGGTAATGTTGGTTTCAAGGAGCTAGAAAAATATGCTTTAGAAAATAATAGAATTTCTAATAAATCTGGAAGACAAGAGATGCTAGAGGCTATTGTTAATCAATATATATTTGAAGATAAATAGGTTTTATTTAATATAATTAAGAATTATATTTAGGTTAACTATTGCATTAAACCAAATTAATCAAAAAGATGTACCAATACGTATTCGATTTTATATTTTTAAATTTTATCACTATTATGGTGATAGTTGAAAAAAAGATTGAAGATCGAAGTGGTACATCTTTAATGATATTTTCCTCTAAGTAGGATATGTTGATATGCAGAAACATGTAATAGTTATTATATTGTACATTAAGGCCTATCTTTGTAAGTATAAGTGAATTATTAGTTATCGTGGTAGTTGAAGTGAAAACGTTATATTTGGTATAATTAAGAAAATTATTAAGATAACGTAAAATTTGAGCTTATAGGTGTAAGTAATAGAAAAAATGTTATATTAAGTGTACAAAGGAATGATAGAACAATGATGAAATTTAAAAATGTAGATAAAGATACAATAAGGAGTTCAAATATAAAGCTTATTTTGAATTTATTATTTGATAAAAGAGAACTTACAAAGCAGGAAATATCTAAAGAAACAGGACTTAGTATACCAACGGTAATCAACATTACAAATGAACTGATTGAAGATGGATTAGTTGAGGAATGTGGAGTTGCTGAATCAAGTGGAGGAAGAAAACCAATAATAGTAAGATTCATACCAAATTCTAGATATTCTTTTGGAGTAGAGATAAATTCTAAATACATAAAAATAATTTTAATTAATCTAGATGCAGTTATTTTGGAAGATGAAAGTATAATGTTTAATGATTCATTTAAATTGAACGAAAATAACATAAAAGATATTTTTGATGAAATTTGCAAGATAATTAAAGTTATAATTTTAAAGAGAAATATAAAAGAAGTAAATGTGCTTGGAATAGGATTTTCACTTCCAGGTACAGTTAATGAAGAAAAGCTTTTGCTAGAGCTTGCTCCAAATCTTTTTGTTAAGAATATGGATTTTCATTACATAGAAGAAAAACTTAATATGAAGGTATATGTAGAAAATGAAGCTAATTCTGCTGCAGTGGCCGAGCTAAGACTAGGAATAGCAAAAGATATGAGAAATTTAGTCTACATATCAGTCAGAGAAGGTGTGGGCACAGGAATTGTTGTAAGTGGATATCTATATAAAGGAAAGAACAAAAGAGCAGGTGAATTTGGGCATATGACTGTAGAAAAAAATGGTATCCCTTGTACTTGTGGAAAAAAGGGATGCTGGGAAGTTTATACTTCATCAGAAGTGATTTTGAAAAAATATAACATAGAAGAAAAAAATCCTATCAAGTCTTTTAATCAATTTTTTGATTTGATTGATGAAAAAGATTTAAAGGCTTTTGCTATTTGGGAAGAATATTTAGATTATTTATCTGTTGGAATTCAAAATATAATTCTAATAATGGATCCACACTATATTGTAATAGGAGGAGACATAAGTAATTATGAAAAGTATCTTATACCTCCATTAAAAAGTAGAATTTTTAAAGATATCAATTTCTTTAGTGAGGAGGATTTAAAGCTACTTACTTCAAAATTTAAGGAAAACTCATCCATAATAGGAGCATCAATTTTACCAATTGAAAAACTATTTTTTATAAATGAAAGAATATTATAGCGGAGGCAATTATGAAAGTAAAAAAGGAATTTGGAGAAGGACCAATATTTACAGCAACAAATTATATATGGTGGTTTTTAGTTGGGAATTTTTATTTTTGGCTTTTGAATGTGCCAATGTTGTTAGTTGTTCTAGGAATAATATCTACAGTAGGCAGTGACAATACAGTACTATTTATTATAACACTTTTACCAATGGCTCCGGCATTAACAGCACTTTTAAGCTCAATGGGAAAGGTTATTAGAGAAAAAGACATAGACATGACTAAAGAATTTTTTAAAGCATACAAAACAAATTTTGTTGAGTCAGTATTCTTTGCATTCTTTGAAGTAGTTACTCTAGGAGTGTTATATTTTGATAGAGTATACTTTGCAGCTACATCATCAACTGCAATTCTTCAGATGGCTATATTAGTGATGGCTATTATTTTCTTAGCAATTATAAATTTTTATATTTTACCTATAGTTTCTAGGTTTTATTTGAAAAAGATGCAAATAGTGAAGTTGGCTATACTTTACTTTTTTAGAAGGATACATATAGCAGCTGCTGCATTAGCAATTTTATATTTATTATGGACAATCTCACTTAAAGGAGGGTCTATTATTTTACTTTTCTCAGCTAGCATTTTATGTTATATAGTAATGCTATTTCATACTAATACCCTAACTGAGATAGAGGCAAGGTTACAACCAGAAGATGGAAATGGGTTAGATTTATAGAAGGTGTATAAGTGTGAAAAAGATTAAAGATTTTTTTAATAATTTAAGTGTGAGATTCAAATTTGCTTTAGTATATTTTTTTATATTGCTTATCCAGATAGTAATTTTTGGTCTCTATATGTATGAGCAAACATCAAACTCAACAGTTAAGCAGGGACAGTTGGTCATGGAGCAAAATCTTCTGCAAACCAAAGAGAGTATTTTACAAAAAAGAAATTCCATAGAAAGTGCTGCAGATATATTAGTTTTAGATAAAAGAATACAAGATTTTTTAGATTACAAATACGATAATTCTGTATATCAGATACAAGATTATCAGTTTAACATATCACCTATAGTTGAAAATATATTGAAGCAAAACAGATATATCAATTCCATTAAAATATATATGTCAGATAATATAGTAACTGAAATGTCAGACAGTTATTATAGTGTAAATAAAGATACCGATTCGAGCAAGTTTTTGGCACTGAATCAAAAAAAGCCTTTGGATAATGGTTGGACAAGTACCCACGAAGCAAAGACACGTGCTCTTAAGGATAGTACTGGTACTGGTGAACAAGTATTAACCTACTCTAAAAAAATAATTTCAAGTAATACCTTTAGGGAAACCGGTACTCTTGAAATTGAAGTAAAAGAGACTGTTCTTTTTGATATGCTTAGGGACCCTATTGTAACAAAGCTTGGTAAGATATTTGTTGCAGATGATGATAGTGTTATTGTATCTAACAATATTCAAAATTTGTTCAAGCAAGACGTTATTAAGAGTAATTTTGTTGATTTTACACCTAAAGAAAAGATTAGTAAGGTTGGTGAAGTATTCAATAAGAAATATATTTTTATTTCAATCCCGATAACTGAGATTAATTGTAACATAATTGGAATATTTCCAGCTGATAATTTCAATAAAGAAATTAAAAGTTCCTTTAGAAATATTGAACTTGTTTTATTACTTTCATCAATATTTTTGGGTATAGTTATATTTTTTACTACAACAGCGTTATTATCAAGGATTAAAGACATGGTTAAGGCAATGAAGCAAGTAAGAGATGGAAATCTTAATGTTTCTGTGAACGTAGATTCTACAGATGAATTTGGCGAACTTGGAACTACGTTTAATCATATGACCTCAAGAATACATGAATTAGTGGAGACTGTTTACAAGATAGAGCTTATGGAAAAAGAGGCTGAACTTAAAGCGTTAGAAGCTCAAATAAATCCTCACTTTTTGTACAATACACTTGCTACAATAACGTGGGCAGCCAGAAAGGTAAAATCATCTCAAATAGAAACTATTTCAAATTCTTTAGCTAAATTCTATAGATTGGTTTTAAGTAAGGGTAATAGGGAAATTACCGTTGCGGAAGAAGTAGAAATGGTGAAGGCTTATCTTCATATACAAAAAATAAGATTTGAAGATAAGTTTGATGTAGTATATAAAATTGATGAAGCTTCGTATTCTAAGAAAATCATAAAAAACATCTTACAGCCTATAGTAGAAAATGCATTAAGCCATGGGATTGAACCTAAAAGTTCTCATGGAACCATTGTAATAAAAATTAGTTCCTTTGAAAATTTTTTAAGCATAAAGATAATAGATGATGGTGTAGGAATGGCTCAAGACAAATTGATAAAGGTGTTAAATGGTGATGTAGAAAGCGCTAAAGGTAGTGGATATGCAGTGAAAAATATAATTCAAAGATTGGAAGCTTATTCAGGTAGAAAAGATATTTTTTCTATTTATAGTAGAGAAGGAATTGGAACTGAAGTGGTGATTTTGATTTAGGTATTTTGCTTTCTAGCATATTTTTTAATTCATAATATAAGTAGAAATCACTTAAGGAGGAGGATCTTATGTTAAGAATGTTAATCGTTGAGGATGAAAGACTAGAAAGGGAAGGTCTTCTTGAATTTTTGGATTGGAGTAGTTTTGGAATAGAGGTAGTAGAGACAGCATGTGATGGTATAGAGGGTATAGAATTAGCTAGAAAGATGCGTCCAGATTTAATTATCACAGATATAAAGATGTCAGGCATGGCAGGCTTAGAGATGTCAAAAAAGATCAAAGAATTTCTTCCTGAAGTAAAAATAATAATTTTATCAGGATATAATGATTTTAAATTCGCTAAGGAGGCTATAAGATTTCAAGCTTATGCATATTTATTAAAGCCTGTAGAAGAAAAAGAGATGATTGAGGTAATAAAAGGTGCCACAAATGAATGCATAAAGGCTTACGAAATGGCATTAGAGGAAAGTAAAAATAAGCTTCAGATAGAAGAAAGTTATAGTGTAGCTAGGACACAATTTATAGCAGATCTTTTCGAGGGAAGAGTAAAGAAAGATGAACTCTATGAATACTTAAAGTATTTTCATATAAACCTTATAAAAGAAGATAATATATTAGTGATGATTATAAGGCAATCCAAGTTGAATGACTCAGTAATTATATATGAACAAGATTTATTTAATATAATCAATAATAATATTGATGAATTTAAGAATAAAAGTTATTTTAACGTTGAAAAATCCTTTTTATATAAGGACAGTATTAGAAATCAACTAGTAGCATGTATTTCACTAAACTCTGAAGAGGATTTTGACACTTTGCTACATTATATATCAAACAAGTATCTTGCAAGAATAAAAAGAGAAAATAATGTAGAGCTTCAGATTGGAATTGGTAAGAAGGTTGAGACAATTGATGATATACATTTATCCTATAACTCGGCCTTAGAAGCAATTGAATTTGGTGAATTTTGGTTAATACAAGGCTTGACTTACTATGAAGGTGTAGAAGCCAATTCAAAAAAGTTTGAGGACAGGTTATGCGAATTTGTTGTTAAGGGAAATTACTTTTCAAAAAACTTGGTCAGTGCACTAAGTTCTTCTGAGGAAGATAAAGTCTATCAGCTTATTACTGACATGTTTGATTATATAAATAATACTAAATGTACCGATAGAGATATACTTAATAATTATCTTTATAATATAATAAATGAGGTCTCTCTTTTTGTTTATAATATAAATAAAAGAACTGAAGAATTTATGCAAGACTATAATGATAGTATTAAAGCTTTTATGACCTTAAGTAATATAAATGCTATAAAAGAATATTTCTACACGTTTTTTGGAAGCGTACTTGCATTCCTAAATGAAAAAAGAGGGAGCAAGGATGAAAGTATTGTGAAAAAGGTTATAAAGCTGATTGATAAAAAATACATGGAGTGTATTAGTCTTAAAACAATTGCGTCAGAAGTTTATCTATCTCCTAACTATTTAGGAAATATATTTAAGAAGGTTACTGGAAAAACCTTTAATGTTTATCTATGCGAATATAGAATGGGAAAAGCTAAAGAACTTTTAAGTAAGGCTAATAAAAAGGTATCTATTGTTGCTCAAGAAGTTGGAATTCCAAATACATCATATTTTTGCATGGTGTTTAAAAATACATTTGGTATAGCTCCAGGCGAGTTCCATGAAATGGTCATAAGAGGATAATATAAGATTTAAAAAAGGTATCAGGGATTTTAAACATCCTGATACCTTTTTAATGTCTATTGAAGTATAAAATTTTAAAGCTAGTTAATTTAGACCTTTCAATACTTTTAGTAGTTATTACTGTCTATAATTAAATAACTTTATAAAGAGTGTTGATTATCAAAAGGAGTGTTGTTTTTTTATATTTACAGTATATGCCATAAGTTTTAAGATATAAATATAGCAAATAACTGAAACATAAAATTCTAATTAATGTAAATGTAATCCTTTTCTAGAACAGCTTTTAATATAATTATCAGCCCTAGATATAAAAAAAGTTTTAGTAAACGTTTTAAAGTAACAGTAGTTTAAGCAGAAACATTAGCAAACATATATTACTAATTTAAGGGGATAAGAAAAGATGATAACGGTTAAAAAAGCTCGCAAAACATCAAATCAAAAGAAATTTTCAATTCCAAATAAGTATAAACTGTTTCTTATGGCATTGCCATTCTTAATCTTAACATTTTTGTTTTCATATTTACCGCTTCATGGCTGGTTGTATTCTTTTTATGATTATAGGCCTGGAATACCATTAAGTAAGTCAGAGTTTGTTGGGCTTAGATGGTTTAAATCAATTTTTGCAAATCCAGTACAGACTAAAGAAGTTTTAAGAGTTATGAAAAATACAATTACAATAAGCAGTATTAACATTTTAACTTCGGTATTTCCTGTTATTTTTGCAATATTGCTTACAGAGATAAGGAAGGAAAGATTCAAAAAAACTGTACAAGTTTTAACTACAATACCAAACTTTATAAGTTGGGTTTTAGTTTATTCAGTAGCATTCACATTATTTTCAGTGGATAACGGGCTAATAAACCATTTACTTATGAATCTTCATATTATCAAAACACCTATAAATTTCTTAGCTTCTGATAATCATACATGGCTAAATATGACACTTTGGAGTATTTGGAAGGGACTTGGATGGGGAGCTATCATGTACTTAGCAGCAATAACTGGTATAGATCAAGAATTATATGATGCTGCGAAGGTTGATGGCTGCGGAAGATTTAAACTGATATGGCATATAACAGTTCCTGGAATTATGCCAACATATTTTGTTCTACTGTTATTGTCCATAGCAAATTTCATAAATAATGGTATGGATCAATACTTTGTATTCCAAAATGCAATAAATAAAGAACATATAGAAGTGTTAGATCTGTACGTTTACAATATTGGGATGGTTGGCGCAAACTTCTCATTCTCAACTGCCATAAGTATGTTAAAGTCTATAATAAGCGTGTTCTTATTATTCGTAGCAAATAATATGTCTAAATTATTTAGAGGAGAAACAATAATTTAATAGCAATATAAGATAAGGAGCGTGCTAACACAATGAAGAAGCATTCAAATAATCTATCTGATACAATAGTTAATATATTGATTTATACATTTTTTATAGCATTTACGTTAATATGTATATTTCCATTCTATTATTTATTTATAAATACAATAAGTAATAACGATTTAAGCAGTAAAGGGCTTATAAATTTTATCCCTAAAGGAATACATTTTACAAATTATTTAGAAGTTTTAAAGATTAGAGGACTTGGGCAAGCTGCTTTTGTTACTCTAAGTAGAACTGTAATTGGAACAGCACTAACCGTATTTGCATCAGCATTTTTAGGATTCCTATTTACTAAGAAGGAAATGTGGGGAAGAAAGTTTTGGTATAGGTTTGTAATAATTACAATGTATTTTAATGCTGGAATTATGCCTTGGTATATAACAATGATGAATTTAAAGCTTACAAATAACTTTTTAGCGTACATTCTGCCAAGCATTATATCACCATTCAATATTATACTTGTAAAGACTTTTATTGAAGGAATACCAGAATCTCTTCAGGAGGCAGCAGAAATAGATGGCGCAGGACTTTATACTATTTTTTTAAAGATAGTAATGCCACTAATAAAACCAATACTTGCTACGATAACAATATTTTCAGCAGTAGCACAATGGAATTCCTTTACAGATACACTTTTTCTTGTAACTGATTCAAAACTATTTACTTTGCAATTCGTTCTTTATAAGTATTTAAATGAGGCTTCTTCACTAGCAGCACTTATAAAGAATAGTCAAAGTGGAATAGCAGCCGCAAATATAGCTAATATGCAAACTGCCACGTCTGTAAGAATGACGGTTTCAATGATTGTTGTTATTCCAATATTATTTGTATATCCATATTTCCAAAGACATTTTGTAAAAGGTGTAATGATTGGAGCTGTAAAGGGTTAATATTAAGTTTTTATTATTCTAATTGCTGCTTTTAAGCATTTATGATTATAGAAACTTAAAAAATATCATTGATATGAGCAGCAATATGGATATTAAAATAAATAGAAACAAATTTAAGGGGGATTAGTAATGAAGAGAGGTTTAAGCAAAACTATCGGAAAAGCAGTAGCATTAGCTACCGCAATCACTACTATGTCAATTGGTATGGTGGGATGTTCAAGTGATACTAAAAAAGATGCAAGTAACAGTGATCTAGAAAAAATTGATGTTTTCTCTATGAGTGCAAACTTTGCTGGTGAGCAAAGTGGATGGTTTGGCAAGGTTGTAAAAGATAAGTTTGGTTTAGATATGAATATTATTTCTTCAAACCTTCAAGGTGGAGACAGTAAATTTGCCACAATGATGGCTTCAGGTAACTTAGGAGACATAGTAGTATTCGGTGCTGATGATCAAAAATATAGAGATGCTATAAAGGCAGGACTTTTATTAGATTGGACTAAGGATGGTCTTATAGATAAGTATGGAACCCATATAAAGGAATTCCAAAAGGCTATTGAAAAAAATAAGACAAATTTTGGTGATGGAAAAGCTGTGTATGGCCTTGGAAGCTCAGTTTCTACAATGCCAGCTACAACTCCTTCAGAAGGAACTGAATTGGCTTATGGACCTCATCTACGTTGGGACTTGTATGAAAAATTAGGTAAGCCAACAATAAACACTATGGAAGATTACCTACCAGTACTTAAAAAGATGCAAGAAGCAACTCCAAAGAGTGATTCAGGAAAACCAACCTATGCATTCTCAATGTGGAGTGATTGGGATGGAAATATGATGATGATAGCAAAGCAGTTCGCTTGTATGCAAGGCTATGATGAACTAGGATTTTTACTAGTTCATGGTAACGAAGAAAAGTATCAAGACATATTAGATCCAAACGGTTACTATTTAAGATCTTTAAAGCTTTATTATAATGCTAATAAGATGGGCTTAGTAGATCCAGATTCAATTTCCCAAAAGTATGATGATGCTGCTAACAAAATGAAGGATGGTCAAGTATTATTCTCATGGTTCCCATTCTACAGCACTGGATATAATACTCAAGAAAGAGTAAATAAAGGGCAAGGTTTTAAGCTTGTACCATTTACAGACGAAAAGGATTATTCAAATGGTTTTGCTAACTATGGTAATAGTCAAGTAATAGCGATAGGCTCTAAAGCTAAAAATCCAGAAAAGATAATGAAGTTTATAGATTGGTTATACTCACCAGAAGGTATTATGACAAGTACTAATGGACCTAAAGGCTTAACTTGGGACCTAAAGGATGGCAAACCAGTATTAACTGACTTTGGTAAGAAAGTTGTTCCTTCTACAGGATCAGATGTTATTTCTGATCAATACGGTGGTGGAGCATATAAAGATGGTGTAAATGCTCTTAACTTCGTAACAGTAAATGCAAACTCTATAAATCCTGAAACTAAGGAACCTTATAACTGGCAATTATGGTCTTCAACAACTAACGATAATGTATCAACTCTTGATAAAAACTGGAGAGCAGCTATGAATGCTAACAACGATAAAGATTACTTTGTTAAAAATAATAAAATCGTTGTAAATCCAGTAACTAATATTAGTAGTGATGCTTTAGATAGTGCAACACAACAAAAAATGGGACAAATAGCTACAGTAATTAAACAAGATTCCTGGAAGATGGTATTTGCTAAGAGTGATGCAGAATTTGCTTCACTACAAAAAGACATGATAGATAAGTCTAAGGGCTTAGGCTACGACGATGTAGTTAAGTTCTATGTAACGCAAGCTGAAAAGAGATTTGCTGCTAGAAAGAACGTAAAATAGTTTAATATGATGAAGGAGAGTCTGATATAAGTTAAGTTTTTATATCAGACTTCTTTTTATTAAAGATGAAACACTTCAATTGAAAATATATAATTTATAATTTATCTAAATCCAGTGATTTCAATTATTAAGTTGATTTTCGAGATAATAGTTGATTTTTATTATATACATCATAAAGCATAGTAATTTATAATAATGCTAGGAAAACATTTACATTATATTAGAAACTATTTTCAAGTTAAAAAATATTTTTACGTATAGGTATATCAATTTCAAATAAAGTCTATTTATCAAACAAAATACAATTATTAGTTTAAATAGTTGTTTGTATGGTTTTAGATGATGGAAATAGTATATCTATTACGCAAAACTGAATTAGTGAGGTGTAATTATATGAAATTTAGTAATGGTTGCTGGCTTAATAGAGAAGGTGTAACAACCTACAGTCCAGCTGAGGCTTATGATATTAAAGTGAAGGATGATTCAGTAATTGTATATGCACCATGCAATAAGATTAATCATAGAGGTGATACTTTAGGTGGACCTGGTATTACTGTAAAATTATCTTCACCAATGGAAGATGTAATAAGGGTGCAATTATATCATTATATGGGTGTTAACAAGAAAGCTCCTGAGTTTGACATACAAAATCAAGGAAATATAGTGAAAATCAGTGAAAATGATCAAGAAGTAAAACTTAAATCTGGAGACTTAAGTGTAAGTGTAGATAAGACTTCTGGATGGCAAATGAGCTTTTTTAATCAAGATAAGAAGTTAACAGGTACAGGCTTTAGAGATATGGCTTATATTAAAACTAACGATGATGGAGTATTCATGAGAGAGCAGCTCAGCCTTTCAGTAGGAGAGCTTGTATATGGATTAGGAGAAAGATTCACACCATTTGTAAAAAATGGACAGGTGGTAGATATCTGGAACGAGGATGGTGGAACTAGCACAGAACAGTCATATAAAAACATACCTTTTTATATGACTAATAAAGGCTATGGAGTGTTGGTAAATCATCCTGAGAATGTATCCTTTGAGGTTGGTTCAGAGAAGGTAACAAGGGTTCAATTTAGCGTTGAAGGTGAATACTTAGAGTATTTTATAATAAATGGATTGTCAATGAAAAAGGTTCTTGAAAATTATACTACTCTTACAGGAAAACCAGCACTGCCACCAGCTTGGTCTTTTGGATTATGGCTTACAACTTCTTTTACAACAAACTATGACGAAGCTACTGTAACAAGTTTTGTTGATGGAATGAAAGAACGAGATATTCCTCTTCATGTATTCCATTTTGATTGTTTCTGGATGAAAGAATTTAATTGGTGTGATTTTAAATGGGATACTAGAGTTTTTCCAGACCCAGTAAATATGCTTAAACGATTAAAAGATAAAGGTTTAAAAATATGTGTATGGATTAACCCATATATAGCACAGGCTTCAGAGCTTTTTGAAGAGGCAATGGAAATGGGATATTTAATAAAAAGAGCAAATGGAGATGTATGGCAGTGGGATATGTGGCAACCTGCTATGGGAATAGTTGATTTCACAAACCCAAAGGCATGTGAGTGGTTCCAAAGTAAACTTCAAGTTCTTATAGATATGGGAGTAGATAGCTTTAAGACTGATTTTGGAGAAAGAATTCCTACGGATGTAGTTTACTATGACGGTTCTGATCCTAAAAAGATGCATAACTATTATACTTATTTATATAATAAGGTAGTTTTTGAACTGTTAGAAAAGAATTTTGGTAAAGATAAGGCAACTTTGTTTGCAAGATCAGCTACTGTAGGAGGGCAAAAGTTCCCTGTTCATTGGGGTGGAGATTGTTCTTCTGACTACGAATCTATGGCTGAAAGCTTAAGAGGTGGTTTATCACTTACTTTATCAGGTTTTGGTTTTTGGAGTCATGATATTGGAGGCTTTGAAAGCACTTCAACAGCCGATGTGTATAAGAGATGGGCGGCGTTCGGTCTTCTTTCTACTCACAGCCGTTTACATGGAAGTCATTCCTATAGAGTACCTTGGGCTTATGATGAGGAATCCTGTGATGTGGTTAGACTTTTCAGCAAACTAAAATGTAGCTTAATGCCATATATATTCACTCAAGCAAACAATACTTCACATACTGGTGTTCCTATGATGAGAGCAATGGTACTTGAGTATCAAGATGATCCAGCAACTCATTATTTAGATAGACAATACATGCTTGGAGATTCACTTTTAGTTGCTCCAGTGTTTAGTGAAGATGGAACAGTTTCTTACTATCTTCCTAAAGGAACTTGGACTAACTTCATAACAAACGAAGTTGTCGAAGGCGGAGTGTGGAGAAGTGAAAAACATGATTATTTAAGTATACCTTTAATGGCTAAAGAAAATAGCTTGATTCCAGTAGGAAGTAATACAAGCAAGCCTGATTATGATTATGCTGATGATGTTACATTGCACTTATTTAACCTTAAAGATGGAAAAACAGCAACTAATAATCTGCTTAACTTAGAAAGTCAACCAGTATTCTCAGTAATAGCTAAACGAGAAAATGATATTATTACTATCGAAATAGAAGGAGAACATAAGACTTTCAGTATCCTTCTTAGAGGAATAAACGAGATTAGTGAAGCTGAAGATGCTTTAATATATAGTAGCAATTTAGGTGTACGAGTTTTAATAAATAAAGATATAAACAAACTTACAATAAGATTATAGTTTATGAAAAACGAATGTATCTAATTTTAGGTGCATCTAATATAAAGTACATTAAGTTTAAAATATAAGTAAACAATTATAAATTTGGTCTGTGGGGGATTTTGAGAATGAACGAATTAAATCAGTCTGTAAATAAAAAAATAAAAGAAATTATTGAAGAGATGACATTAGAAGAAAAAGTATCAATGGTTCATGGCAATGGTCTTTTTAGAACAGAAGCTGTTGAAAGACTAGGTATTCCTGCTTTAACTATGTCTGATGGACCAATGGGAGTTAGAAAAGACTATAGAAATGATAAGTGGGAAGATATCGGAAACACCTATGATTATGCAACATATTTTCCATCAAATATGGCTTTAGCATCTACTTGGAATCCAGATAAGGCATATGAATTTGGAACGTCAATAGGAGCAGAAGCAAGAGCAAGAGGAAAAGATGTAATATTAGGTCCTGGAATAAATATAATAAGAACTCCGCTTTGTGGTAGAAATTTTGAATACATGAGTGAAGACCCGCATTTAATTTCAAAGATGGCAGTTCCTTTTATAAAAGGTGTTCAGACAAAGGATACAGCTGCTTGTGTAAAGCACTTTGCTGCTAATAATCAAGAGTATGAGAGACTTAATATAAATGTAGAAATGGATGATAGAGCACTTCATGAAATATATCTTCCTGGTTTTAAAGCTGCAATTGAAGAGGGAAACTCATACACCATTATGGGAGCTTACAATAAGCTTAGAGGTGAACACTGTTGTGAGAGTGATTACCTACTAAATAGGATTTTAAGAAAGCAATGGAACTTTGACGGTGTGGTTATATCTGACTGGAGTGCTGTACACAATACTGAAAATGCAGCTAAATATGGTGTTGATATTGAAATGAGTGTTACAGACAACTTTAATGAATATTTCTTAGCTGATCCATTGATTGAAAAAGTAAAGGCTGGATTAATTGATGAAAAATTTATAGATGAGAAAGTTGAAAGAATCTTAAGATTAATGTTTAAGTTGAATATATTCTCTGAAAAGAGAGTAAGAGGAAGTTACAATACTCTTGACCATAGACAAGTAGCTTTAAATATAGCAAGAGAATCAATAGTTTTATTGAAAAATCAAGATAATCTATTGCCACTTAAGGATGATAAGATAAAAACTCTAGCAGTCATTGGAGAAAATGCTGACAAACAACATTCAAATGGTGGAGGAAGTGCTGAGATAAAAGCATTGTATGAATATACACCACTTATGGGGATTAAGATGAGAATTGGCGGTAATACAAAGGTGCAATATGCAAAGGGATACTCAAAAGATGAATCCTTAAAAGCAGATTTATTAGATGAAGCAGTGAAGTTGGCTAAAAGTTCTGATGAAGTCATCATTGTTGTTGGTTTAGATCATGACTTTGATGTTGAAGGAAAAGATAAAGAGGATTTAACTCTTCCATATAATCAAGATGAATTAGTTAAAGCAGTCTTAGAGGTTAAGCCAAATGCTGTAGTTGTCAACATAAGTGGTTCACCAGTAGATATGGAACAGTGGATTAATGAGGCTAAAGCAGTAGTACATTCTTTCTACGCTGGAATGGAAGGCGGATATGCACTGGCAGAAGTTTTATTCGGTGATGTAAATCCTTCTGGAAAACTTCCAGTAACTTTCCCTAAAGCACTATCAGATTCACCAGCACATTTCATAGGTGATTTTCCAGGAGTTGAAACTGTAGAATACAAAGAAAGTATCTTTGTTGGCTATAGGTATTTTGATTCAAAGGATATTAAACCAAGGTTTGAGTTCGGATATGGATTATCCTATACAAAATTTGAATACAGTGATTTATCTCTAATAATAGATAACTCTGAAGAAATCAATATTGAATTAAGTTTCAACATAACAAATACTGGAGGAGTTTCAGGAGCTGAGATAGCACAAGTATATGTATCTGATTTAGAATCGTCATTAATAAGACCTAAGAAAGAATTAAAAGCTTTCAAGAAAGTGTTCTTGGAATTTGGCGAAACGAAATTAGTTAAATTAAGCCTTAATAAAGAAGACTTATCCTTCTATAATGATAAAGAAAATAAATGGGTATGTGAAGCCGGAGAATTTAAAGTCCTTGTGGGAAGTTCTTCAAGTGATATAAAACTAGACAAGGTATTTACTATATAAATTTTATTGTGAAAAAGCATGCTCAAAAGATAACGGAAGAATTTTGAGCATGCTTTTATTTTTAGATTTGATAGGAGAAAATTTATGATAAATGAAAAATTACCTTTTATATTTTATGGTGGAGATTACAATCCTGACCAATGGTCAGAAGAAGTCCTTGAAGAGGATATAAGACTATTTAAAAAAGCAAATATTAATGTAGTTACTTTGCCGGTATTTAGCTGGGCAAAGCTACAACCTTCTGAAGAAGTATATGATTTTCAATGGTTAGATAAGATTTTGGATAAGCTAGCAGAAAGTAATTTATATGTTTGTCTTGCAACTTCAACTGCAGCTCAACCTGCTTGGATGTCTAAAAAATATCCAGAGATGTTGCCAGTTGATTTTGATGGTAGGAAGAGAAAGCATGGAGGAAGGGTTAACTTCTGTCCAACCAGCAAAGTATATAGAGAGATGTCTAAGAAATTAACTAGAGGACTAGCAGAAAGGTATAAAGATCATCCAAGTTTATTATTATGGCATATTGGCAATGAGTATGGAAACTACTGTTATTGTGAGCATTGTGAAGAAGAATTTAGAATTTGGTTAAAGAAAAGATATGGAACTATTGAAAATTTAAATAAAGCCTGGAATATGAGTTTTTGGGGGCATACTGTTTATGACTTTGATGAAATAGTTGTGCCATCTGGAATAAGTGAGATGTGGAGGGATAATGGTAGAGATAGATCGAATTTCCAAGGGATTTCACTAGATTATCACAGGTTTATGTCTGAGGCTATCTTTAACTGTTATCTAGAGGAATACAAGATTATTAAAGAAATTACTCCTGATTTATATGTTACAACGAATCTAATGGGAACTTATAAACCTTTAGATTATTTCAAATGGGCAGAAAAAATGGATGTAATATCTTGGGATAATTATCCTCAGTTGATAGATCCAATGTATGTTACTGCTTTAAGGCATGATCTTATGAGAGGCTTAAAGGATGGAAAGCCATTTATGCTTATGGAACAAACTCCAAGCCAACAAAATTGGCAGCCTTACAATGGATTGAAACGTCCAGGGGTTATGAGACTTCAGAGCTATCAAGCTGTTGCCCATGGAGCAGATACAGTCATGTTTTTTCAACTAAGAAGATCTATTGGTGCATGTGAAAAGTATCATGGTGCAGTGATTGAACATGTTGGTCACGAAAACACAAGGGTATTTAGGGAATGTACTAAACTTGGAGAGGAGCTTAACAGCCTAAAGGATAAAATAATTGATTCAAGAATAGAGGCAAAGGTAGCAATAGTCTTTGATTGGGAAAATTGGTGGGCAGTTGAACTTTCTAGCGGTCCAACTATAGAGCTGAATTATTTAAAGCAAATTGAAAAATATTATAAAGCTTTCCATGATAAAAACATAGCTATAGATTTTGTTAAATCTGAAGCAGATTTTTCTAAATATGATGTAGTTATTGCGCCACTATTGTATATGGTTAAAAAAGGTGTTGCAGAGAATATAGAAAATTTCGTGGAAAATGGAGGAACTTTCATTACTACTTTCTTTAGTGGAATAGTTAATGAAAATGACTTAGTTACCTTAGGGGGATATCCTGGTGAACTCAGAAAGGTTTTAGGTATTTGGGTAGAAGAAATAGATGCTCTATTCCCACATATGAAAAACAGTATAAAAGTAGTTGATAAAGCAATTAATTTAAGTGATGAATATAGCTGTGGAATGTTATGTGATATTCTTCATCTTGAAGGTGCTAAAGCACTAGCTTTTTATGGAAGTGATTTCTATAAGGGTTCTCCTGTGATTACTAAAAATGAGTTTGGAAAAGGAAGAGCGTATTATATAGCTTCAGATCCAGAAGAACTGTTTATAAAAGACTTTATTGGACAGGTATGTAATGAGAAAAATATATCATCAAATTTTGATAATATTGAGGGCGTAGAAATAACGGAGAGAGTGAAGGGCGACTGTAAGTATATATTTATACTTAATCATAATGAATACAGTGTGGAGATCAAACTAAATAAAAATGTATATTTAGATCTTTTAACTGGAGAAAAGAAATCTGAATCAGTCACAATAAATTCTAAGGATTTACTTATATTAGAGGATAAAATCTAAGAACAAATTGAATTCTTTAGGAGGCAATATATGAATTTTAAAAATAATAGCAAGGTTCTTTTTCAAGGTGATTCGATAACTGATGGTAATAGGACTCGCGATAATGATCCTAACCATTTTTTAGGCCACGGATATGCATATATAATAGCAGCAAAACTTGGAGCTGATGAGCCAGAAAAGAATTACGAATTTTTTAATAGAGGCGTAAGTGGTAACAGAATAGTGGATCTATATGGTAGATGGAAGGAAGATACTTTAAATCTAAAGCCAGATATCTTAAGTATATTAGTTGGTGTTAATGATATAGTTTGGGAATTAAATGTTAAGGCAGGAATCTCAGCTGAAAAATATGAAAAGATTTATAAACTTCTGATCGAAGAGGCAAGAGAAGTAAACCCTAAAATGGTTATTGTAATTTGTGAGCCCTTTATTCTTCCAGTGGCAGCAGTTAAAGATAACTGGAATTATTGGTGTGAAGAGATAAAAAAACGTCAGGAAGCAACAATGAAGATTGCAACAGAATATAATTGTGTATTTGTACCTTTACAAGAAGAATTCAATGATGCATGTAAAAATACTAAACCAGAATATTGGATTTGGGATGGAGTACATCCTACTGCTGCAGGACATGAACTTATAGCAAGAAAATGGATTGAAACAGTTAATAAGGCCCTAAAATATCCGTATTTAAATCCTAGTTTGCCTTTAATGGAGAGAATTGAAGATCTAATATCAAGAATGACTTTGGATGAGAAGATTTCGATGATACCTACAAGACAGGGAGAAGTTGAGCGATTAGGAATAAAAGCTTATAACGTTGGTGGAGAAGCAGCACATGGGGTTGTATCACCTATTGGCACTGCTACAGTATTTCCTCAACCACAAGGCTTATCCTGTACATGGGATAGGGAACTGATGAAAGAAATAGGTAGTATTATCGGTGATGAAGCGAGAGTTTATTATAAGAAAAATAATGAAGAAGGTGGCTTAACCTTATGGGCTCCGACCATTGATATGGAAAGAGATCCAAGATGGGGGAGAACTGAAGAGGCTTACGGTGAAGATCCATGTCTTACAGGAAAGCTTTCGACAGAACTGATAAAGGGAATGCAGGGAGACAATGAATTTTATCTAAAAATGGTACCAGCCCCTAAGCATTTTTATGGTAATAACAATGAAGAAGGAAGGATTTTCTCTTCAAGTAGCATTGATCCAAGAAATAAGCATGAGTATTATCTAAAAGCCTTCGAGAAAGCATTTACTGAAGGAAAAGCTTGCTCAATGATGACAGCTTATAATGAAATAAATGGAAGACCTTGCCTCGTAAATCATGAAGTAAAGGACATTGTAAAAGAGAAATGGGGATGTGATGGCTTTATAGTATGTGATGGTGGTGATATGAGCCAAACAGTAGAATACCACAAATATTATAAAACTCATGCAGAAACCATAGCTAATGCTCTAAAAAATGGAGTAGATGTAATGACTGATGATAAAGAGTTGGTGATTTCTGCGACGAAAGAGGCTATCGATATAGGAATTTTGTCTGAAGAAGATATAAATAATTCTTTAAAAAATATCTTTAAAATCAGGTTTAGATTAGGTCAATTTGACCCTCCAGAAATTAATCCATATGAAAATATTCCTGAAAGTATATTAAACTGTGAAAAGCATAAAAAAGTAGCTAAAAAAGCTGCAGAAGAAGCTATTGTATTATTGAAAAATAGCAACGATTTTCTTCCACTTAAGAAAGAAAATTTAAAGAAGGTATCTGTAATAGGACCATTGGCTGATGTTGTTTATAAAGATTGGTACACTGGTAAACATGAATACAAAATCACTCCGCTTGAAGGAATTATAGATAAGTTAGGAAGAGATAAGATTTCTTATCAAAGTGGAAACGATATTGTAAAAATAAAGAATATAGATAACGGGAAAGTTTTAAAGGTTGATAAAACTAGTAAAATGCTTAAGCTTGATAATGAATCATCAGATGAAAACGAAAAATTTGAACTCAGTGACTGGGGCTGGGATAACTGTACACTTAAATCAATCAGTGAGAATAAGTATTTAACCACTGATGATAAAGAGATAATGGCTACAGCTGATGAAGTATTTGGATGGTTTGTTAGAGAAGTATTTAAAGTAAAAGAAGGTAAAGAGAATAATGTATCAATAAATACCTGGAATAATAGTAATTTGTACTTGGACCAAGACAGCTATTTAAAGGTTAATGATATACAAAATAAAACCAATGACAAAGTTGAAGATAAGAACAACTTGAATTTACATGAGAAGCTAAAAATAGAAAAGATACTTGATGGTAAAAGTGAAGCTGTTAAGGCTGCTGAGAGTAGTGATGTAGCTATAGTTTTTGTAGGTAACAATCCAGTGATTAATGGTAAGGAGGAAATTGATAGGGAAGATATAACTCTAGCTAAAGCGCAAGAGGAATTAGTTAAAGCGGTATATAATGCAAATCCAAACACCATTGTAATTGTTGTTGGGAGTTATCCTTTTGCTATCAATTATATAGACGAAAATATTCCTGCAATTCTTTATACATCACATGGTTGTCAAGAGCTTGGTAGTGCGATTTCTAATGTGCTCTTTGGCGATTACAGTCCATCCGGAAGACTAAGTATGACTTGGTATAGAGATTTAAACCAGCTTCCACCAATAAATGATTATGACATCATAAAAGGCAATAGAACTTATATGTATTTTGATGGAAAGTCATTATATCCTTTTGGACATGGACTTAGTTATACTTACTTTGAATATAAAGACATAAAGCTTTCTTCAGAAGAAATTGATGAATTTGGACAAATTGAAATAAGCTTTTATATAGAGAATACGGGAAAATTTGACAGTGATGAAGTTGTTCAGCTTTATGTAAAATCAAATAATTCTAAGGTTAAAAGACCCTCTAAAGAGTTAAAAGACTTCAAAAGAGTAACTGTTAAAAAAGGGGAAAGTAAGAAGGTTCAACTTGTCTTAAGGGCAGAAGATCTAGTGTTTTGGGATGTAAGATCAAATGATTTTCTATTAGAAGAAGGAATCTACACTATTATGATAGGAAGTTCTTCTAAGGATATAAGATTGGAGAAAACTATTAAGGTCAATGGAAATCATTTAGAAAACAGAGATTGTAGAAAAGAAATATTGGCTGAAAATTATGATGATTATAAGAATGTTATAATCCATGAATGGCAGCCAGGTGAAGACTGTGTGATAGCTAATAGCGATGAAAGCTATGTAAGATTCAATGACATTGAATTTACATCAGAAATAAGCCAGTGTGAGATATTGATTTCAAATAATGATTTAGATATAGAGCTGTTTTTAGATTCTATGGAAAACTCTGCAATAAGTTCATACAGATACCAAAAGTTAGATGATTCCCACTGGTACACAAAAATATGTTTTGAAATAAAGCCAGTAGTTGGAGTACATGATCTCTATATAAAATTATATAAAGGTATGAAGATTAGATCTTTTAGATTTAAATAATAAAGGTGATGTTAAAGCATAGACTTAAAATATATATTGAATATAAACAATAATAGGAGGTGGATCTATTGAAATTATGGTATACAAAGCCAGCTGAATTAGACAATTGGAATCAAGCTTTACCAATAGGAAACGGTAGCATTGGAGCTATGGTTTTCGGAGGAATAAAGTCTGAAAGGATTCAGCTTAATGAGGAAACTGTGTGGGATGGTGGACCAAGAGATAGAAATAATAAAGATTCACTTAAATATCTTCCTAAGATAAGAGAACTTCTATTTGAAGGGAATATTAAAGAAGCAGAGAAATTAACCGCTTTAGCTATGGCTGGGACTCCAGAAGATTCACGGCATTATGAACCTCTAGGAGATATATTTTTAACTTTCAATGAAAACACAGAGGAAGTTACTAATTATGAACGGTCTTTGGACATAAGCAATGCTGTTACAGAGGTTAAGTACAAGCAAGGTGACGTTGATTATAAAAGAGAAATATTTATAAGTGCAGTGGACAAAGTTATGGTAATGAAAGTTTCCTCAAGTAGAAAAAATTGCATTTCTTTTATGTTGAACTTGAGTCGAGAAAGATATTTTGACCATATTGATGCTGTATCTGATGATACAGTAGTTTTAAAAGGAAAGAGTGGAAGTGAAGAAGGCATTAGATTTTGCTCCATGGTTAAAGTAAAAGTTAATGGAGGAAATACCTACAGCATAGGAAATAAAATAGTTGTTGAAAATTCAGATGAAGTTATAATATTTCTCACTGCTAGAACTGATTATTATAAAGATGAACCTGAAAAGTGGTGCAAACAGATTATAGAAAAAGCAGAGAAAAAAACTTATAGCGATTTGAAAAATGAACATATCACTGACTATAAGAACTTTTTTGATAGAGTGACTTTAAAATTAGATAATGACGAAAGCGTTGAGAAAATGCCTATAGATCAAAGGCTTATGAGAATGAAGGAAGGTAAAGAAGATCTAGGCTTAATCAGTTTATTTTTTCAATATGGAAGATATTTGTTGATAAGTAGCAGCAGGCCAGGAACTTTGCCTGCCAACCTTCAAGGTGTATGGAATAAAGATATGATTGCGCCTTGGGGAGGAAGATTTACTATTAATATAAATACTGAAATGAACTATTGGCCTGCTGAGATTTGTAATCTTTCAGAACTTCACTTACCACTTTTTGATCATATAGAAAGGATGCGAGCCCCAGGAAGATTAACAGCTAAGACGATGTACGATTGCAGAGGTTTTGTATGTCATCATAATACTGATATTTGGGGAGACACAGCTCCGCAAGATTTATGGATGCCAGCAACGCAGTGGCCCATGGGAGCAGCATGGTTATGTCTTCACCTATGGGAACATTATGAGTTTACAAAGGATTATGCTTTTTTAGAAAAAGCATATGATACAATGAAAGAATCAGCTTTGTTTTTTGTTGATTTTCTAATAGAAAATGAAAAGGGGCAATTAGTTACTTGCCCATCAGTATCTCCTGAAAATACTTATAGTTTACCTAATGGACAAACTGGGTGTATATGTATAGGACCTTCTATGGATAGTCAAATTTTATTTGCATTATTTTCTAATTGTATAAATGCTTCAAATATTTTAGATTGTGATTATGAGTTTAGAGATAAATTACATGAATTAAGAGATAGATTACCTAAACCAGCTATAGGAAAATACGGACAGATTCAAGAATGGGCTGAAGATTACGATGAGGTTGAGCCTGGGCATAGACATATATCACAGCTATTTGCATTACATCCATCAAACCAAATCAATTTGCAAAAAACTCCAGAGCTTGCAGCTGCAGCAAAGAAAACTATTGAAAGAAGATTAACCTATGGTGGTGGTCATACTGGCTGGAGTAGAGCTTGGATAATAAATATGTGGGCACGTTTAGATGAAGGCGATTTAGCATATAAAAATATTAAGGCTTTACTAACAAAGTCTACTTTACCAAATTTATTAGACAATCATCCTCCTTTTCAAATTGACGGAAATTTTGGCGGTTGTTCGGGTGTGGCAGAAATGTTGCTACAAAGTCATACTGAAGCTATTAAGTTTTTGCCTGCCTTACCAAAGGAATGGAAGGGTGGAGAAGTTAAGGGCTTATGTGCACGTGGCGGTTTTGAGATTGATATTATATGGAGTGATTGTAATCTAATTAAGTCAACTATTTTATCTAAGGCTGGGCAACCATGTAAAATATATTCAAAAGATAATATAAAAGTAGTATGTAATAATCAGTCTGTTGGAAGCTACGATGAAGAAAAATCTCTTATTATTTTTGATACAAAAGTTGGAGAAAAATACGAAGTGATTAAGGGTTAAAGAAGTAAGAGTTCTACCCGACACATATTTTTAAAAAAAATTTTTAAAATTTTTTTAAAATAAGCGTATTAAATTCTGTATAAAGGTTATATTAATATCGTAAGGAACATAGTGATAAGGCAATGCTTATGAAACTAGTTTATACTAACATTATAAGTGATTCTGAATGGTTGCAGCCTGGAACTGCTTGTGTTCAGATGTAGTAGATTTTATATGGTTAGGAAAAGCTTTATTATGGTCATTATTTGATCATAATGAGGTTCCAACTTATCATATAAGGTCGAGATAAGATTTTATTAGGTGTTGTAATGGTTATATATAGCCGAAAGGTTATATATAGTTGTGTAAATATGTAATAGGGTCGAGTGAACCATTAATATTGGTAGTGATGTGCTTTTTTATAGTCGAAAGATTTTAACTAGGTGATAAATTATCTTTATTGGTGCTAACCACATCACTATGTTTCTTATTTTTTCATAAATTAAAGTTATTATTGATACGTAAATATAAAGAGGGAGCCTATAAAGGCTCCCTCAAGTTTTTACAAAATAGTATGTAGTAATAAAAATATTTTAAATGTAGTTTTTATATATCTTTGATATAAAACCAAAAAATGTTGAAGATAACATAATTCCAAAGGCAATAGCTCCAGCAATTCCAAGCATTAGTACTCCGCTATTTTGAGCAGCAGTAAAATTACTTTGAACTAGATAAGTTATAGTGCTGTAGGCTGTAATTCCTGGAACTAAAGGAAAGATACCAGGTACGTAAAACATGGAAGCAGGAGTTTTTATAATTCGCGCCATCAGTTCACTATAAGCATTTACCACTAACGCTCCAAAAAATGAACCTAACACTTCACTGCTTGTCTTATTAAGAACAATACTGTATACAATCCAACCAAGGGAGCCACCTATTCCAGCATATATGATTTTTTTTCTATCAATATTAAATAATATTACAGGAAATATACTTCCAACAAAAGCTAAAGCAACCATCTTTATTGACATAACATTAAAATCCTTTCATTCCAACAAGTAGTGCAGTACCAACTCCAGCACTAACAGCTGTTATAATTATTAATGCTTCACAAAATTTTGCAATACCAGCAGAAAAATAACCGAAAATTACATCTTTTATTCCGTTTGTGAGTACAACCCCCGGGAGTAGAATCATAATGGATCCAGTAATTACGCTATTTTCATTTATGGAAGTAAATAAAATATGTGATAAAAGGCTTGCACCACCAATTATAAAGCCAGCTAAGTAATATTTAAAAAATTGAGAAATCCCAAAGTTTGAAATCTTTTCAGTAATTAAATAAGTAATAAGGCATACAACAATTGAAGCTATTCCATCAATAAAGGAGCCATTAAAAAATAAAGAGTAAACAAATCCAGTCATGCAAGAAGCAAAGGTACGAACTGGCAAGGTAAAAGTAGGAGAATCCTGTATGGATTCAAGAGTTTTTATTGCGTCTAAGTAAGATACTTGCTTGCTTTTAAGTTTTCTGGAAAAAGAGTTTATAAGTTCTATCCTATATAAATCAACCTGTTTAGGGCATACCTTTTTCATTGAGGTGTTTTTTTTACTTTCAGAATCTTGTATTGATAATAATATACCATTGGACATTGATAAGCACTCAGCATCTAGCCCGTAGGATTGGCAAATAGATGAAACAGTTCCCTCTATTCTATGTGTTTCAGCACCATTTTCTAATAGTATGCCGCCTGCCATAAGAGCAATTTCGCTAACATTTTCTACCGTCATAAAAAAATCTCCTTTAAAGCAATACTATATAACTTTAATTCCTTTTATATGGTATCAAGAATGATATTTTAATGCAAGAAATAAAAGAAGTCTATTCTATTTTAATGATAATAACTGTTTGCGATTTTTTGTATATAAAGAGTAAATTTCCACAATACCTAGTAAACATATTGACATAATTGGAAAATATAAGTATAATTTCATTATTAAGCTTTATCATGATAAAGAAAATTAAATATCCTTATCAAGAGAGACAGAGGGAGTGGCCCAATGAAGTCTCAGCAACCGTCATACAATCATTAGTATGATAAGGTGCTAAATCCAGCAGGAATTATTTCTGAAAGATGAGGGAGGTGTAAGTATATAGCAGCGTTTTTTTGCTGATTAAAAAATCCTCTTCCGCATTTGCAGGAAGAGGATTTTTATTTGCTGTATAAGGAAAGTATAAAATTTTTATGCATCTTAAACTGAGAAATGTTAATGGTTTAAGAAACCCTTTAAAACTATGCATAAAAAAACAAAAACTTTTTCATCTGATATGTGAAAGGTTTTAAAAATATGAATTTAAGTAGAAGTGGGTTATCCATAAAACTACAAAGCTAATATGCATATAAAAATATAGTTTAATATAACAAGGTGAAAAATATTTTACATTAGTGAAATTTAGCTAAGAAATTGGGGGTAAATATGAAAAAAAGAGGATTATATATAATTACTACGTTGATATTAATAATTAGTGTTGTACTTACAGGCTGCAAACCACAAGAAGCAGAAAAAGATAAAACTACTACTGCAAGCGCAAAATCTGGGGGCACTTTACGCTATGCTATTTGGAGTTCGCCAAAAGGCGTGTTCAATCCTAGCTTATATGATGATATTTATGACGATAAAGTTAATTCACTTGTTTATCAATCGCTATTAAACTTGGATAAAAATTATAATTATATCCCGAGTCTTGCAGATAAATATGAGGTTTCAAAGGATAACTTAACCATAACCTTTTATTTAAATAAGAAGGCCAAATGGCATGATGGTCAAGCAGTTACTGCTGAGGATGTTGCATTCACTTATACAACTATAGCAGATCCAGCATATACTGGGCCAAGATTTGGGCAAATAGATAAAATTGTTGGAGCTAAAGATTATAAAGATAAAAAAGCTTCAAGTGTAAGTGGAATAAAAGTAATTGATGATCATACTATAAGCTTCACTTTCTCAGAAATATTCGCGCCGGCTTTATCAACCTTTGCAGCAAGAGGAATATTACCTAAACATATATGGGAGAAAATACCCGTGGCTGAATGGGCTAAAAGCGAACAACTTAAGACACCTATTGGAAGTGGTCCGTTCAAGCTTACTAAATTTGTACCTGATCAATATGCAGAATTAGAAAAGTATAAGGATTATAATTTAGGTGAGCCAAAGCTAGATAAAGTAATTCTAAAGGTTACTAATCAAGAAACTGCACAATCGGAACTTATAAAGGGAGATATTGATTTGGCAATGCTGTCATCTTTAAAGCAAAAAGATTTGGATGCATATAAAACTGCTGGCATTAAAGTATCTGAATTTGCTGGTAGTGGATATCAGTACATGGGCTTTAATCTTAGAAAACAGATTTTTCAAGATAAAAAAGTTAGACAGGCAATAACCTATGGAATAAATAGAAGTGGTATTGTAAATAACCTATTAGAAGGACATGGTAAAATTGTGAACACTCCGATCTTAGAGACAAACTGGGCATATCCTGATAAAGGTGTATTAAATGAATATGCATATAACGTTGATAAAGCAAAGGAATTGCTTAAAGAGGCCGGCTTTGTAGAGAAAGATGGTGTTCTTTATAAAGATGGTAAACCGTTTGAGATAACCTTGAAATATCCACTAGGAAATAAAGTAAGAGAACAGTCAGCTCCTATAATTCAGCAAAACTTAAAAGATTTAGGTATAAAGGTTAATTTAGTTAGCATGGAGTTTGCAACTCTTCAAAAACAAGTGAGAGACGATCAAGATTTTGATGTATATCTAATGGGGTGGTCATTGGATCCGGAGCCAGATTCAAAGACAATGTGGCATTCAAGTGTAGCTAAAAAAGGAGGCTGGAACATGGTTGGGTTTATAAATGACAAAAATGATCAGCTTCTTGATGATGGAAGAAAGGTTCTTGATAAAGAACAGCGTAAAAAGATTTATAGTGAGTGGGCTAAGCTTATGAATGAAGAGGTTCCAGCAGTATTCTTATATAACCAAAATGATGGAAGAGCATATAGTTCAAAACTAAAAGGGTACGATCCATTTACTTTTGTGGAATATTCAAATGTTCAAAACTGGTATATAGAACAATAATATATACAATTTCAAATTAAAGTGCCTCCAAAAGTAAATTTATTATAGATTTAACAAACTGAGTATGAAATCGAAATAGCTCTGTAGAAAGATACAGGGCTATTTCCATAATTAATATATTAGTTAATACACAATTAAAGGAGAGAAATTAATGATTAAATACTTGAGTAAACGGCTAATTCAGACTATCCCAATTTTTATTGGAATTTCTATATTGGTTTTTATACTTGTAAATAGTCAACCGGGAGATCCATATTCAAATATGATAGACCCAAATGTTACTCCAGAAATAAAGGAGCAGATGTTAAAGAAAGTAGGATACTATGATCCTTTACCAATAAAGTATGTGAAGTGGGCTAGTAGAGCAGTTATCGGGGATTTTGGATATTCAATAACCTACAAAGAACCTGTTAAAGAGGTTATTAATTCAAGAATACCAAATACAATAATCTTAGCTTTATCAGCATTATTTCTAAGCACTTTATTGGCTATACCTATAGGAATTGTAAGTTCAGTTAGACGAAACTCCATTTTTGACTATAGTATGACAATACTAGCCTTTATAGGATTGTCTATACCAGCTTTTTTCTTCGGAATGCTTTTAATAAAAACATTCTCTGTAGATTTAAATATTACTCCGATTTCAGGAATGACTACTTTTGGAAAAAATTATTTAGGAATAAATCATGTTATGGATGTAATAAATCACATGATATTACCGACTATTGTTTTAGCACTAATAAACACAGCTTCACTTATGAGGTATACAAGATCAAGTATGATAGAGATAATTAAGCTTGATTATATAAGAACTGCAAAAGCAAAAGGCGTAAGTTCTTTAAGTATTACTTTTAAACATGCACTGAAGAATGCTTTAATTCCAATTATAACGATACTAAGCTTTCAGCTTCCATCACTTCTTTCTGGGGCTTTGCTTACAGAAACAATATTCGTTTGGCCAGGGATAGGTAGACTTAATTATGAGGCTGTATTAAATAGAGATTATCCTTTAATCATGGGAATTGTAATGATTTTCGCTGTTATGACTTTAATAATAAACCTGATTGCTGATCTACTATATGCTATTGTAGACCCTAGAATAAAATACTAATAAAGGAGGTTTCAAGTATGTCGAAAGAAAAAGTAGAAACTTCAGAGAATGCATGGAAAAGGTTTCGAAATGATAAATTGGCCCTATTTGGTCTTATAGTATTAGTAGTTTTCATAGTTTTAGCTATTATAGCTCCAATAATAGCGCCATATGGTAGAGATACAATAGATATGATAAATATAGAAGCTAGTCCAAGTAAAGTACATATATTAGGTACGGATGAACTTGGAAGAGATGTTTTTACAAGATTAATATATGGTGGACAGATTTCTTTAAGCGTTGGTGTTGTAGCAACAACTATTCAGCTTGCTATTGGAATAATTCTTGGATCAATAGCAGGATATTGTGGTGGTGTGGTTGACACAATTATTATGAGATTGGTTGACATAATAATGTGCTTCCCTTTTTTTGTTATTGCCATTTCAATGGCGGCAATTTTGGGCCCAAGTATATGGAATGTAATGATTATTATCGGTGTATTACAGTGGACTAACCTTGCAAGAATTGTTAGGGCAGAAATATTATCTTTAAAAAGAAGAGAGTTTATAGAAGCTGCCAAAGCTCTTGGGTTAGATGGCAAGGATATTATAATTAAACATCTATTGCCAAATATTTTTGCACCAATTATTGTTTATGCAACTCTCGGAATTGCTGGAGGGATACTTTCTGAAGCAGGATTAAGTTTTCTAGGGATGGGAGTAAAACAACCTCAACCTAGCTGGGGAAATATGCTATCGGCAGCTCAGAAGATGACCATACTTCAAAGTGAATGGTGGTTATGGATTCCACCTGGACTTATGGTATTTCTAACAGTATTATCGATAAATTTCCTTGGGGATGGAATAAGAGATGCACTTGATCCAAAGTTAAGACGGTAGAGGTGAGATAATGGTAAAAGAATTACTCAAAGTTAATGAATTAAAAATTTGTTTTCATACTTCTTATGGAATAGTGAATGCAGTAGATGATGTAAGTTTTTCTATCTATGAGGGAAGAGTCTTAGGAATAGTAGGTGAATCCGGCTGCGGTAAAAGTGTAACTGCCATGTCTATTCTTAGGCTTCAAGATAAATCTTCAGGTGCAGTAGAAAGTGGTGAAATAGTTTTTGAAGATCAGAACCTCCTTGAGTTTTCAGAACAAAAGCTGAAAATCATAAGAGGCAATAAAATAGCTATGATATTTCAAGAGCCAATGACTTCTTTAAATCCTGTATTTACAATAGGAGCACAAATAGGAGAATCATTAAAAATTCATCAAAAACTTAAAGGAATAGAGAATAAAGCAAAATGTATTGAAATGCTAGAACTTGTAGGCATACCAAGAGCAGATAAAGTAGTGAATGAATATCCACATCAATTAAGCGGTGGTATGAGACAAAGAGTTATGATTGCTATTGCTTTATGCTGCAATCCAAAACTTCTTATTGCGGATGAACCTACAACAGCCTTAGATGTTACTATACAAGCTCAAGTTATAGAGCTTATGAAAGAAATAAGAAGAAAACTACAAACATCAATTATGCTTATTACACATGATTTAGGTGTTATTGCAGAAATGGCAGATGATGTAGTGGTAATGTATTCAGGAAAAATAGTCGAACAATGCGGTGTTGTAGATATATTTGACAATCCTAAACATCCATATACTAAGGGACTATTAGAGTCAAGAACAGAGAATGTAGAGAAAGGTGAAATTCTAAACTGTATATCAGGAATGGTTCCTAGCCCTGTAAATATACCAAAGGGTTGTTCCTTTAATCCTAGATGTTCAAGCTGTATGGAAGTTTGCAGACGTGAGAAGCCACCACTTATAGAAATTGAACAAGGTCATAAAGTCAGATGTTGGTTATATGGGAAAAAGGAGGAGATATAATTGGGAAAAGAGTTACTAAAGGTTAGCGGATTAAAAAAACATTTTCCAATTAGAAATGGAGTGTTATCTCTAAGTAAAGGCAGTATAAAAGCTGTAGATGGGGTTTCTTTTACCATAGAAGATGGATCGATTTTTGGCCTTGTAGGAGAATCAGGATGCGGAAAATCAACTACAGGAAGAACTATTTTAAATCTTCTTGAACCTACAGGTGGAGCTGTTGAGTTTGATGGCAAGTTGATCTTTGATGTTGAAAAAGGGCTATACATTGATAAGAAAGAAATGAGAGCACTTAGAAGAAAGATGCAAATTATTTTTCAAGATCCATATGCCTCTTTAGATCCTAGAATGAACATTGGGGATATTGTATCAGAAGGAATTAAAAAGCACCACATCGCAACCGGCATGGAGGCAATGAATATTTCTAAGGAATTTCTAGAATTATGCGGATTAGAAGGAAACTGTATAAAAAGATTTCCACATGAATTTAGTGGTGGACAGAGGCAGCGTATTGGAATAGCAAGAGCTCTTGCTCTGCAGCCTAAATTTATAGTTGGAGATGAGCCAATAGCTGCTCTCGATGTTTCTATTCAAGCTCAGGTAATAAATCTTATGCTACAACTAAAGGAGAAATTTAAGCTTACATATTTATTTATTTCTCATGATTTAGGAGTAGTACGGTATTTTTGTGATAAGGTAGGAGTTATGTATTTAGGAAATTTAGTTGAGGTTGGAACTAGTGAAGAATTATTTAAAGATCAATTACATCCATATACTAAAGCTCTACTCTCTGCAATTCCTACTTCGCATCCGTTATCTAGGAAAAATAGAATAATTCTTAAAGGTGATGTGCCAAGTCCTGCAAATCCACCAAAAGGGTGCAAGTTCCATACTAGATGTATACATTGCACTTCAATATGCAGAGAAAAGGAGCCTGTACTGCAAGAGGTTTCTGCACAACATTTAGTTGCTTGTCATAACTGGAAAGCAATAAACTAACAAAGGAGCTGACTCATATTATATAATAAGAATATGAGTCAGCTCCTTAACATATTATTTTCTTTTCTTTTTCTTCTTTTTATTTCCACTAGGAGTATTCTTTGAAACTGTACTATTAGCTACAGCTTTTTTTTGAAGCTTTCCTCTTGAAAGGAAATCCATTGCAGCGAATACCATAAATAAGACAGCTAAAAAAATAAAGGTTGGACCACCCCAGCTTTTATTTATATTTACAAACCCCGTAATAAGAAATAAACCTATTATAATACCGTAAAAAGTAATTGAAACCTTTTTTGCTTTTTCCATGAGCAATGCTCCTCTCTATAAAAATTCAATATATAATTATAATTGCTTATAAGTACATTATAATATCGTTTTCATTAAAAGTATATATGTATGTCCTAATTAGTGATGGGTTTTGTATTTATAAACACCAATTATAGAAAAAATATCAGTACGGTATCTAAGCACATGTTTATTTAAAATCTCGATAAAATGGTTTATAATCAAATGTGTAATATAAAAAAGCACTAACTACATATAATCTTATATTTTAGAGATTTTATTCACAACAAGTAAGTTTAATAATATAAATTGAAGAAATACTTAGTAAAGTTGTAGTTAACAATTTTCTTGAAGGAGAATAATATCTTAAAACATGTAAATAAATATATATAAATTAGGAGGTACTTTTATGATATCTAAGATTGGCGATATTTATGATATAGCAACAAGTAAAAGTTTAACTTACCAACAAAAGCTTTTCAATCTAGCTAATGTTGCAGAAAGACTTTTAGATCCACGTGAAATACTAGGGTATACAGAAGAAGAGATGAAATATATTGAAGAGGAAATGATTTGTGATCTTAATGAAGGTTATGCGATTTACAGACCGAGATATATAGTTCCTGATTATTCTGTATTACTAGAAAAAGGCTGTGAGTTTTTAGATTTAAAAGCTCCAACTGATTTAGACGAGCTTTTAGATAGTTTATTAATATTATATGTTCATATACCATCTATAACTTCATTCCCTGTATATATAGGAGATTTGGATAAGTTGATGGAACCATTTATAACTGATGTAGAAGAAGACTATAAAAAGATAAAGAGATTTTTAAACCATGTAGATAAAACTATTGTAGATTCCTTCTGTCATGCTGATATAGGTCCAGAAAAAACTAGAGCAGGAGAATTAATATTAAGAGCTATAGTTGAACTTCAAAATCCAACACCTAATATGTCTATAAGATATGATAAAGATATTACTCCAAGAGACTTTGCATTAAAAGCTGCAGAAGCTTGTTTAAAAGTATCCAAGCCATCTTTTAGTAACAATAAAAAATATACAGAGGATGTTGGCGATCATAGAATAGTAAGCTGTTATAATGCTCTGCCAAACGGTGGAGGGGCTTATACTCTCCCAAGACTTCGACTTGGAACTATAGTTAAAGGCATAAATTCTCTTGATGAGCTTTTAAATGAAAGACTTCCAAAAATAACAAAAGCTATGGCAACGATGATGGACAAAAGAATAAAATTTCTAGTTGAAAAATCAAATTTCTTTGAAAGCTCTTTTTTAGTGAAAGAAGGTTTTCTAAGAAGAGAGAATTTTTCTGCAATGTTTGGTATAGTTGGGCTTGCTGATGCGGTTAATTATATTTTAAACCTTGAAGGTTTAGAAGAAAGATTTGGAACTTCTAAAAGAGGAGATGAAATAGCTCATAGTATATTGAAGTTGGTTGAGAAGATTGCAAATGAACATGAAGCAGTTTACTGCGAAAGAACTGATAATAAATATCTCCTTCATGCACAAGTTGGTGCAAGCCTAAGTGAAGAAGATCACAATAATACTCCAGCTCATAGAGTTCCAGTTGGAGAAGAACCAATACTTCCAGTTCATATAAAACAAGCAATGCCTTTCCATGTTTATTTTACTTCTGGTACTGGTGATTTATTTGCTTTAGATCAAACATATTTGAATAAGCTAGATGCAGTATTAGATATAATTGATGGAGCATTTGCTGCTGGTGGAAGATATCTAACTACTTATCTTCACAACACAGATTTAATAAGAGTTACTGGTTATCTTGTAAAGAAAAGTGAGATAATGAAAGTAAGAGAAGGTGAAGCAGTGCTTAGAGACACTGATATCTTAGGCTCTGGGTCAAATACAATGGCACGTGTTCTTGATAGAAGAGTGAGAAAAGATGGAAATTAAGGTTCCTGTAAATAAAATTATACCTTTTTCAAATGTAGATGGTCCAGGTAATAGATTGACTATATTTTTTCAAGGTTGCAACATTAGTTGTGTCTACTGCCATAATCCTGAGACTATTAACCTTTGTTCTAATTGTAAATTATGTATTCCAGGATGCCCTGCAAAGGCTATTAAAGAAATAGACGGGAAAGTGTTTTTTGATGATAAACTATGTGTTGAATGTGATAAGTGCATAAAAACATGTAAAACTAAATCTTCTCCAAGAACAAAAAACTATAGTGTAGATGAGCTAGTAGAAATAATCGAGGAATATAAGCTTTTTATAAGAGGTATAACTGTTTCAGGTGGTGAACCAACACTAAAAGCAGCCTTTATAACTGAGCTTTTTAGAAAAGTTAAGAGTTTAGGTCTTACTTGTTTCGTTGATACCAATGGCTTTTTTGATAGAGATAGCATCTCGGAGCTAATTGAAGTCACAGATAAGTTTATGGTTGATATAAAGGCTATAGATAAGTTGGAGGCTTTGTGTGATACTAAAATGAAAAATAATTTAGATAATCTAAAGTATCTTTTGAGTATTGATAAAGTATATGAGGTAAGAACTGTATTGATTGAAGAGTTAATGGATTTAGATAATACAGTGGTTACTGTAGCAAATGTTCTTAAAGCCTATCCTGAGGTTATATATAAACTCATAAGAGTTCATACTGAAGGTTTGAAAGAGACGCAAAAGGAAAAAATAAAAGATAAAATTCCGACAAAAGAGCGAATGAATTATATTGAAAAGCTTGTAAGAGAAATTGGAGTAAAAAAGGTTGAAATTATTGATACACCAATAACTTAGTTTGGAAGATTGATTTTAAACCAAAATGGCATATCTTTAGTAATGACTTATAATAAAAAATGATTTATATAAAAGTACTCTAAATATATGAAGATGTATTTGGAGTACTTTTTCTTTGATAAACTTCGAAATAGAATCTGATATCGGTACAATTTATATAAATAAAGAATAAAGTTTCTATCTATAATTAAAACTATGTGTTATTATTAATTGTTACATAAAATGCAGTTATAAATTTATTAGATATATCTTATTGAAAATATAAGTTTCAAAAAAGTACTGTATCTATTGGTTAAAGTAAGATGAGTTACAAGTGATATATCTTATGTAAGTGTATAAAGGTAAATTATATAAAGAAGAAAGGTAATTATAATGAATTTTAAAGAACTTGGAATTAATGAAGAAATAATAAAAGTATTAAAAAAATCAGGGATTACAACCCCTACTCAAATACAACAAGAAAGTATCAAGTTTGTAAAATCAGGTAGAGATGTTATTGCAGAAGCTCAAACTGGAACAGGAAAGACTTTAGCATTTTTGCTACCTATTTTTGAAAATCTTTGGGATAAAACTGATACTGTTCAAGCTTTGATACTGACTCCAACTAGAGAATTAGCTATCCAGATAACAGAACAAGCAAATAAATTAAAAGAAGCTAAGGATATAAATATCTTAGCTGCATACGGCGGGAAAGACATTGAGGGACAGCTTAGAAAACTTAAAGGTAATATACATTTAATAATAGCAACACCAGGAAGGTTATTAGATCATATTAAAAGAAAAGCTGTTGACTTATCAAAACTAAAGACTTTTGTTCTAGATGAAGCAGATCAAATGCTTCTTATGGGATTTAAAAACGAAGTAGAAGCTATAATGAAAGAAACCTCAAAGAAAAGACAAATTCTTTGTTTTTCAGCAACAATGGATTCGCAGGTCAAAAAATTGGCATATAGATATATGAAAGACCCTGTTGTAGTTTCAGTAAAGAAATCACAGGAAATCACTCTTGATAACATTAAGCAGGAAGTTGTAGAAACTACTGATAGAAATAAGCAAGATGCTCTTTGCAAAGTGCTAGATGAAGATAATCCTTTTATGTCTATAATATTCTGTAGAACTAAGAGAAGAGCAGATGATTTAGAAGAAGCTCTTCATAAACGTGGATATAACTGCGAAAAGCTTCATGGAGATCTAATCCAGTCAAAGCGTGAAAAAGTTATGAAGGCTTTTAGAAATGCTGAAATTCAATATTTAATAGCTACAGATGTTGCAGCCAGGGGCCTAGATGTAACTGGAGTAGGGCATATATATAATTATGATATACCTGAAAATGCAGAAGGGTATATCCATCGTATAGGAAGAACTGGTAGAGCTGGAGAGGAAGGCTATACTTGCCTTTTCATAGATCCAAAGAACAAAAGAGATTTAGAAGAAATAGAAAGAGCTATAAAATATAAGATACCAAGAAGAAGCTTATAAAATATAAGACCTAATAAAATCGTATTAAGTGATTTTATTAGGTCTTTCATTTTTTGATCTGTTTTAAATTATCATAAATGATTAAATTTTATCTAACATCCTTATTTGTTTTTTCTGCTATGTATATATCAAAAGCCTTTATTCCTCTATTACAAAGTTTTACGAAAAGAACAAAACCGTAAATTCCAAGTACGAAAACTACAAATGGAAAAAAAGAAAGTATAAATTCAAGTATCCCAAATTTGTCCATTATTATTTTTCCCCCTTTTAAAATAAATACTATATAATTTTTAAGATTAAGCTTTTTATATTTTAGCATAAATCGATTCAATATCATACATATATTTAAAATATTGGCAGTAATACACTTTAAAGTGAGATAAGTTTTTATTAGAACAATTTTATAAATGCATAATATTAAATGAAAAAATTCAAAATAATATAAATAAAGGTTATAAAAAATAATCTTATAAATATAAGTTAAAGTAACATATAATATAAGTTGACATATTATAGAGAAAATGATACTATACCTATAACATACTAAAATGATAATAATACTAGGAATTGAGGGAGAAGAATGAAAAAGATAGCATTACTTATGGGCGCTTTACTAATTGCAGCAGTGGGTTTGGCTGGATGCACAACAAAGAGTAACGATACAACTAAAACTACAAATTTATTAGAGAGTATAAAAAAACAAGGATCAATCAAAATAGGAACTGAAGGTACTTATGCACCATACACTTTTCACGATAGTACTGGAAAGTTAGTAGGTTTTGATGTTGAAATTGCTGAAGAAGTAGCTAAAAGATTAGGAGTTAAACCTGAGTTTGTTGAAACAAAATGGGACGGAATGCTTGCTGGTCTAGATGCAAAGAGATTTGATATTGTAGTAAATCAGGTAGGGATAAATGATGAAAGAAAGCAAAAATATGACTTCTCTGATCCTTATGTAACTTCTAGAGCAGTACTTATAGTTAAGAGTGATAACACTACTATAAAAACTTTTGAAGATCTTAAGGGTAAAAAAGCAGCACAGACTTTAACAAGCAACTTAGGAAAATTAGCAAAAGATAATGGTGCTGAAATAGTTACTTCAGATGGTTTTAACCAATCAATAGATTTATTGCTTGCTGGAAGAGCAGATGCAACAATTAATGATAGTTTATCTTTCTATGATTTAAAAAAGCAAAAACCTGATCTTGCAGTAAAGATAGCTGCGGAAAAGAAAGATGCAGATCAAAATGCTATACTTATAAATAAAGGAAATAAAGAGCTAGTAGATGCAATAAATAAAGCTTTAGCAGATATGAAGAGTGATGGTACTTATCTAAAAATATCTAACAAATACTTTAATACAGATGTATCTAAGTAGGATATAAAATGGTTTTTGACGACAGTACTACGAGAATAATTAATATTCTGTTAGATGCTTTTTGGCCTATATTAAAAGCAGGCTTGGTTTTTACCATGCCTGTTACCATCATATCTTTTATATTAGGCTTAATTGTAGCGCTTTTTACTGCTCTTTGTAGATTATCAAATTCAAAAGTTTTAAATGGAATAGCAAAATTCTATGTTTGGATAATAAGAGGTACTCCGTTATTGGTTCAATTATTTATAATCTTCTATGGTTTGCCCAAAATAGGAGTTGTATTAGATCCATTACCTTCTGCCATTATTGCTTTTACTTTAAGTGTTGGAGCATATAACTCAGAGGTTATTAGGGCAGCGATATTATCAATACCAAAGGGACAATGGGAATCTGCATTTTCACTTGGAATGAGCAGAAATAAAGCTCTTAGAAGAATAATTTTGCCACAAGCAACTAGAGTTTCAGTGCCTCCTTTATTTAATTCTTTTATAAGTTTAGTAAAGGATACATCCTTGGCAGCAACTATAACTTTAACAGAAATGTTTCAAATCGCTCAAAGAGTTACTGCAACAACTTATGAACCATTATGGCTTTATACAGAAGCTGCTGTAGTTTATCTGATATTCTGTACTGTACTCTCAGCAATTCAAAGAAGAATAGAAGTAAGACTAGAAAAATATGTTGCTAAGTAATGGAGGAGTACAATGATTGATATAAAAAATTTAGATAAGATTATAGGAAATAATCACATTTTAAAGTCCATAAATTTAAACATTAATGAAGGAAAAACAACTGTTGTTATTGGTCCTTCAGGATCAGGTAAAACAACATTACTTAGATGTTTAAACCTCTTGGAAATTCCGAACGAAGGTGAAATAACTTTAGGGGATATGACAATCGTCTTTCATAAAGATGCCAAGCTATCTGAAAAAGAAATAATTTCATTTAGGAAGCAAACAGGAATGGTGTTTCAAGGGTTTAACTTATTTCCACATATGAACGTACTTCAAAATGTAATGGAAGGACAAGTAACTGTTTTAAAGCGTTCCAAAGAAGAAGCAAAAGAAAAGTCAAGAAAACTTTTAGCTAAGGTAGGCTTGAGTGAAAAAGAAAATAGTTTTCCATACGAATTATCTGGAGGTCAACAACAAAGAGTAGCAATTGCTAGGGCCATGGCTATGGATCCAAAAATTATACTTTTTGATGAACCAACCTCTGCTTTAGATCCAGAACTAGAAGCAGAAGTTCTTAAAGTAATGAAAGAATTAGCTGTAGAAGGAATGACAATGGTAGTTGTAACTCATAATATGAATTTTGCTAAAGAAGTTGCACATAAAGTGGTATTTATGGAGGATGGAAAAATACTTCAAGAGGGTAGTCCTGAAGAAATTTTTACAAATCCTAAAAATGAAAGAATGAATAGATTTTTAAATATACTGACTTAAAATCTTACGTTAAAGAATCGCTGAAGCAACTTTCTTCAGCGATTTTTTTTTGCATCTGCCTTTCCGAATATATATGAGGAAACTAGGCAGACGATACTTTCTTTGTTTGTGTTATACTAAGATACAGGTTTATATTATTAGATTATGCAAAATTATAAGTTAAAAAGTTATGGGATTTAACCGTTTTGTTAATATTATAATAAAGTTTTATTATAGATTATATATAGTAAATATTAAATTGCTTTCAACATTCAATATTAATGTTCATAATAATTTAATAACCTCATTTAAATAAGCTATTATGGTAGTTTAAATGAAAATCATGTCTCATTTACTCAAAAACAGTATTATTTTTGTGAAAAATAAGTAAATTTGTGATAGAATACTGTATGTGAGCTTTGACGTCCATAAATATTTATAAGAATTTGACAATAACAGTATAATTGGAGGAATAAAAATGGTAAAAAGAGCTAAGAAGAAAAAGATGAAAAAGTCTACAAAAATAACTTTAATTACTATAACAGCTATTTTATTATTTGTAATAGGCTTTGGAACGATGTATTTCTATAATACCTTCTCAGGTATAAAGAAAGATACAATTTCAAAAGCAGAGATCGAAAAAAGTATAGATAGTGATGTAAAAGCAAAGTATGATGATAGTATAATAAATATAGCTTTACTTGGGGTTGATAGAAGAAAAGGTGATACAGGAAGATCAGATGCAACTATGGTTCTAACTGTTGATAAGAAACACAATAAGCTCAAACTTACTTCACTTATGAGAGATAGCTATGTTAGTATTGATGGTCATGGAATGGACAAGCTAAATGCAGCATTTGCATATGGTGGTGGTGCATTATCAATAAAAACAATTAATCAAAATTTTGGACTTAATATAACAGATTATGTAGTTGTTGATTTCGGTGAATTAGCAGATATAATAGATGCACTTGGTGGTGTAGATATTAATGTAAAGCAAAGTGAATTTACTGAAACTAATAAGTATATAGAGTCAGTAATGAAAGAAGCTAACAAACCTGGTAAGACTCTTACAGCACCAGGAATGCAACGTTTAACTGGTGTACAAGCTGTTGGATATTGTAGAATAAGATATACCGATAGTGATTTTGCCAGAACAGATAGGCAAAGAGATGTATTAGTAGCAATGTTCAATAAGGTGAAAACAATAAGTCCAACTGAGTTGCCTGGAGTAATTAAAAAAATATCACCATATTTAGAAACAACATTAGGAGCATCAGATATACTTAATTTAGGAACTGGAGTATTAAAGAGCGGTGTTGGAAATATACAACAGCAAATATTCCCGATAGAAGGTCTGGATAATTGTGTAGGAACTACTACTGGAACGTTCTACTTTAAATATGATAAAGATGCACTAAAGAAGAGAATACAAAATTATGTATTTGAAGATAAAGATGCTAAAAATCAATAATTGCTAATTAAGAAAGTCCTAATATAGATTGTGCTATATTAGGGCTTTATATATTTAAATTAAGTTATAAAAGTGCTAAAATAATGTACTGAGCTTTTAATATAGTTACTCATAATAGTATTAAATATATAGATATATTTGATAATTTGCTGTTATAATTTAATAGTTAATTTTAAAATGAGGTGGAGTAGTTGAATGGAAAAGTTGTATAATGTATATACAGATTCTGATCAAATTATTTTGATTAATAAAAATGTAGATGGTGAAGCAAGAGTTTTAGTGGAAAAAGAGTTTGAATATGATAATGAAGTTGAAAACCAAAATTTAATCTTTTGCTATTCTCCTACATATGATATATTGAACAATGGTTATAGGCATTTGTATGATATAAAGCTGTATGAGGATCTAAAGAATATAAAGACCTCTTATGACAAGGATGGCATTTTAAGTGAGTTTGGAATAATATCTGATTTAAATAAGGATTACATTCCTGTTTATATTAGATACAACCTGCTAAAAATCAAGCAAGATATGCAAGAATTAATTGAAGACATAAGTGATTTTTTTATAACAGACATAAAATTAAAATACAATGAAATAAATATTTATACAATGGGATTATCATACTTTTATGATTCAGAAGCAATCGATATAAATATTACTATTGGAACTGAAAGTGAAAGAGAAAAGCTTGAAGAAGATGGTTATGATATAAATTATTTAGGAAATTATTCTTTAAGTTTGAATTTAAGTGGATTAATAAAAGATAAACTTGATACATTAATATTAAGTGTTGCAAAAGATGAATTGATGGATGAATATGAACTTTTAAAACACATCGTTGAAAGTGTGGAAGAAAAGTTGAGAACTGTAGCATGGAACCATAAGATAGAAGTTTCTAAAGAGTTCACTTTTCAACAAAGTGAACAATATGACTAGAAAAAGATTTTAGGAGGAAGGTATTATGGAACAGAATCAAGATGAAGTAAAAGAATTATTAAAGCAATTGCTTACGGAAGTGAAAGATATAAAAGAAAGAGTAGCTGCTATTGAAAAGAATCAGATCCAAGTTGCAAACGCTGAACATAAAAATTGGCATATGCTTGCAGAAAAATTAGAAGTATATGATAAGGTACTTTATAAAGTTTTCGGTAAGAATCAGTAATATTAGGCTTTGTAATTATAATAATCAAATACAATTATTATAAAAAAATATTTGCATTTCATATTTTCTATTTGGATATTAGGAAATGCAGATGCTCAAATAAGTAGCTAAAGGAATTGCTTTAGCTACTTATATATTTTTTTATTGTTCCTTTCAAATTATATATTAAATATTAAACACTACAACCAGATATCTTTATTTTGAGTTTATGGATTGAAGGAGTTTAACTATAAATAATTTAATTTTTTAAAATTCAGTATAATCAAAAATTAAACTTAGTAAAATATATTAATTATAATTATTAAGTGATTTATAAATAATCAAAGCTTAAGTATAAAACTAGTAAATTTAAATGGAGGTATAATAAATGGATATATTAGAAGCAATAAAAACAAGAACCTCTATAGGTAAAGTAAGAGAAGAAAGTGTACCAAGGGAGATAATAGAAAATATAATTGAGGCTGGGACACATGCACCAAATAGATATCTAACTCAACCTTGGAGATTTTTTGTTATAAGTGGTGAAGGTAGGAAAGCTCTTTCAAAGGTAATGGAAGATATTGTACTATCTTCAGGGGTAGATATAGAAAGTGAAGCTGGAAAGAAAAAATTAGAGAAAGAAATAAACAAACCTTTTAGGGCTCCAGTTATAATAGCGGTTGCTGCAGAGGTTACTGAAAATGAAAAAGCATTAAGGATTGAAGAACTTGGTGCAACATATGCTGCTGTGGAAAATATGCTTTTAGCTGCACATGCCTTGGGAGTAGCAGCTTACTGGAAGACAGGAAAGGCTTGTTATGACAATAAAATGAAGGAGTTTTTCGGCTTAAAGCAGAAAGACGAGGTGGTTGCTCTTATTTATATTGGATATTCAGATATGGATAAGAAACCTACTGTAAGGAAAAGTGGAAAAGAGCTTACTAAATGGATTGAGAGATAGGATATATGAGCGATTTTGGAAGCAGACAAATTGTTTCAGTAAAAGAAGGTAATGTGACTGGATACTTTTCTCAGGATAAAGTTATTTTAACTGGTGAATTCCCTTATGTAGAGACGACCTTTACCAATAATATTGAATTAATAGTACAACCTAAAGGAAAAAAAAGACCATCTATTGTTAAAGTGCCTTTTAGTGGATATTATTTTCAACTTTTTCTAGGTGATTTTAACGGTGATGGTAGAGATGAAATTCTGGTAAGAGGTAGCTTTTTAGAGGTAAGAGGATATGCGGTTGGCATAATGTATACTTATTCAAATGGCTTTTTGGAGAGGATATTTGATCATGAAATATTTACAAGTAGTTACATGTTTAAAGCTAGATATCTTGATAACTATAAAATAGAAGTTAAAAGCTTACCCTTAAAAGAAAAATATATAATTGATATTTCTGGAAGGTCGAAAGAATATTTGGATTTATTATTTGATTCAACAGGAAAAGTGAAAAATAATGTTGCTCCAGCTATATCTCCGGTTATAGACGTAGATCCTGTGAAATCAATTTATGATGAAACCTATAGCATAATAATTAAGCAAAATGTTTTAGGAATTGATAATGATGATGTTTTTGCAATTATTGAGAGTTTCATTTCTCTATATCAAAACAAGATTGAATTGATTAGCATTGGAATTCTTACTTTTGGCAAGAAGGAAGAGAAAATTACAGACTGTAGTTAAAGAGATACCATGTTGTATAAAAGTCCTAAATAATACGAAAGCCATGCATAAATAAGAGGGTAATTCCTACATTATGCATGGCTTTATTAATATCAAACTAATAAATATTCGTTTTGCGAAAGCACCTTCATTTAAGTTTAAAGTTTGATATTAATATTAAAGTGATTGATTCAATTTTACTCTGATTTTTACTCAGTTCTATAGAAAAGTCTAATCAAGTCTTCTGTGCTTAACTTATCAAAAGAATCACTATCTTTTAATTCGCCAGTTAAAATTGAGTCTATTAATTGCTTTTTGCTATGCTGAAGGGTTAATATCTTTTCTTCTATGGTTCCCTTAGCTACTAATTTAATGACTTCAACAATATTTTTCTGTCCGATTCGATGAGCTCTATCTGTGGCTTGATCTTCTACAGCAGGATTCCACCAAGGATCAAAATGAATAACTAGGTTTGCAGAAGTTAAATTTAGTCCAGTTCCACCAGCTTTCAAAGAAATTAAAAAAACATGAGCGGTATCACTTTCATTAAATTCATTCACTAGTCTCAGTCTTTCTTTTGCAGGAATTGAACCATCTATATAGTAATAAGCTATATTTAGCTTATTAAGATCATCTGCTATCTTTGCTAGAGCAGAGGTGAATTGTGAAAATAAAAGAACCTTTCCTTTATTTTTAATTTGATTTTCTATAATAGACATAGCTGCTTTTAATTTACAGCTGCCTCCTGAGTAGTTAGGTATTAGCAAGGAAGGATCTAAGCAAATTTGGCGAAGTCTTGTTAGATAAGAGAATATTTCAATCTTTCCTTTTGAAGCATCTCTTAAACTTTGTCTTATATCTTTTATATAAGAACTATATATTGATTTCTGCATTGAAGTCATTTCTATAAGCAATTTTTTTTCTACTTTGTCAGGCAATTCATCTATAACTTCTTGTTTAGTTCTTCTTAAGATAAATGGACCAATAAGTGTTTTAAGAAGTTCAATGCTTTCATTATCATTAGCTGAAAAATTTTTTTCAAAACTTTCTTTAGAATGGAGATAATTTGGCATTACAAAATCAAATATAGACCAAAGTTCCGTTAAAGTGTTTTCCAAAGGGGTTCCAGTCAAAGCGAAATGAACTTTTGCGTTAATACTTTTAACTGCTAATTTAGTTTTTGAAGTTGAATTCTTTATATTCTGAGCTTCATCAATTATACAGTAATCAAAGTAAGAGTCTATATAGTTATGAACATTATTTTTTAGTGTACCATAGGTGGTTAAAATCACTGTATTATTTTCAATCAGTTCAGATAAATTTTCTGTTTTATTTTTATTTCCGTGTATTATCTCGAAGGTAATATCGGGAGAAAATTTTTCTAACTCATCCTTCCAGTTATATATTAGAGAAGTAGGAGTAACTATCAGAAATTTTTTGTTTATTTCTGATGTTATAAAAGCTATGGTTTGCACAGTTTTTCCTAGTCCCATTTCATCTGCCAAAATGCCACCAAACCCTAAACTAGCTAGATTACTAAGCCATTTGAAGCCTCTTGTTTGATAATCTCTCAAGGAAGCCTTAAGTCCACTAGGTATAATAATTTTATTGTTCTTTAAGTCAAATAAACTTTGCTCTATGTTTTCTAGCTGTTTTGAAAAATTATTCATTACATAGTTTGTATTATTAAGTAGAAGACTTGCATATGGAAGTTTATCTTTGTCTAAATAAAATATTCCATCATAAGATGGTTTATCATTTGCCAGTAAATCAAGTAAATTGAAAAATCTTAAAACTGCTTCATCTCTAAAATCTAGAAAATTATTATTGCTATCTTTGTAGAAGCTGTCACCAGATTTATATGCCTCGTGTGCCGAATTAAGCTCTGATACAGACATATCTCCAATTTTATATACTATTTTTACATAAGAGTCTTCATCATAAAAATCAATCTTTACATTACTTGAATTATATATTTTAATTGTTTCAAAACCCTTGCCGAAGGTAACTTTACCAAGTTTATGAATATTATTTTCTTTGTTGGCTAATAAATCGAAGAGATCTAGATCATCACCTATAAATAGCAACTTATCTTCTCTGTATATAAATCGTAGAGCCTCTAGCTTCATTAAAAGTTTATTTTCCTTAGAATAATCTCTTAGGTGGTTTAAACTACTATTCTTTTCTACGAGAATATCAATTTTATTATCAAAATAAACACCATAAACTTTGCAATATATACTTGCAGCTTCTTTGAAAATATCAAATTCAAATTTGAGGTAATTTAAACTAAAGTTTTTTACTCCCTCACTTAAGCTTATAGCTTTGGATATACTTGTGATTTTAGAAATCAGCATATCATAATTTTCTTCAGTTTTAGCAAAAGTTAAACTATCTTCTTTAGAAAATCCATTATAAAAAGGTAAATAATTGCAAGTCTGATTTTTGCTAGGTAAATATATATTGCCATTAAAGAAAAATATATTAGCTTTAGTATCAAGCATAACTGGGAGCTTTTTATGGGTTGTTAATATAAAATGCGTGGCATCGTCTTTCAAGGTGAAGCTAAGTGGCAGATCTTCTTCAAATATAGTAGGGGAGTACTCTATGCTTTTATATTTAAATTGTATTTTTTCATTGACCAATGCTTTAAAAAATTCTTTTAGTTCTGACGAAGCTAATAAGATAGAGCGCCCATTAATGGACGTAGTTGCATTTAATTGTAGCCGCTGTTTTAAAAATTGTAAAAGCTTACTATGATTTTGACTAATCTCATATTCCATAAGGTCGTATTTAAGATGATCATCTATATAGATATAATCTTTATGAAATATAGATGAAATAAATTGATTTAAATTAGTAATTAAATATTTATGTTTTAATCCAATACGGAACTCAGCCTCGTATGTTGAGTATTCTTTGAAGGATTTAGATATAAGTGAAATCTGCATTGTGAGAATCGACTTATCTTTAGTGTTTATAGCCGGCTGATTATCTGAATTAGTCTGTGATTCACTGCGTTTTTTCATAGAGTCTATAAATTTATATGATGTAGCAGTTAAATGTTCACACATAAATAGTGGCTTGTTTTGAGAAAAATCTTTAAAAAGATTGCAATTACATCGAGTGCTTATTACAGTTCCTTTTACTAAATCTATCTTTATATGTGTGCTAAATTCAGATGTGTTATCTTTATTTTTTATATCACCATATATATGATAAATAGCATCTATTCTTTTTCCTCTAACTTTTCTTACAAAGCCTTCTTTGAATATTTCATTTCCTTTTACTTTCATTAAATTAGAAGAAGGCTTAAAAATTATTTGTTTTAAATTCATTATATCCATTGTCTCACCTCATTTTGCAGAGTATTTTTAACACCTTTAGCAATTATGTGGTATTATTAATATTGATTTCGTTCTGTGAAGCAGATAATATTATAACATATTTTTAAGGCCACATAGGCAGATTGGTACATTTTTATCCACTAAATGTTAGTTTATATCTTAAGTATTATGCGAAATATATAGAGAGATTCAAATTTAACTATTTAGTTATATATACTAAAAGTCATAGGTGCATGATTTTCGAACATGGATAACTGAAGCATTCGTAAAGAATCTCTTTGATAAAAATTAAATTATACATAAAAGGTATAAATTTATTTAATTTGTGGTTTAAATTTGTCGTAAGTGTTCTTTGTCAAAAAAATATAAAAATAGTAGTGTACCTACTGAGGCTAGTGTTTAAGCCAGTTTCAACGACTTTAAAATTGTCATTGAAAACGTATCACAAAATTGAAGTTAAATGATTTGAAAACGAATACTTTTTATTTTATTATAAGTACATAGGAATTAAACATTATAAAAATTAATAAAAAATTTTTAAACAGGAGGTCTCATAATGGCAAATAATTCATCAGCAAAAGCCAAGATTCAAAGATTTGGTAATTTCCTTAGTTCAATGGTTTTACCAAACATAGGAGCATTTATTGCATGGGGTTTAATCACAGCATTATTTATTCCTACAGGTTGGATGCCAAACGCATACTTTGCAAAATTGGTTGGTCCAATGATCACTTACTTACTTCCAATACTAATAGGTTACCAAGGTGGTAAACTTGTATATGATACAAGAGGAGGAGTAGTAGGTGCTATAGCTACAGCCGGTGTTGTAGTTGGAGCATCAATCCCAATGTTCTTAGGAGCAATGGTAATGGGTCCACTAGGTGGATGGTTAATCAAGAAGTTTGACAAACTAGTAGATGGAAAAATCCCAACTGGATTTGAAATGTTAGTTAACAACTTCTCATCAGGTATATTAGGTGGAGGACTTTCATTATTAGCTTTCACTTACATAGAACCACTTGTTGCAGGAGTGTCAACTGGTCTAGGTAATATAGCTCAAGCAATTACAGATGCTGGCTTACTTCCTTTAATAGCAATAGTTGTTGAACCAGCTAAGATATTATTCTTAAACAACGCTATCAATCACGGAGTATTATCTCCTTTAGGAATTCAACAAGCAGCTTCAGCTGGAAAATCAATATTCTTCTTATTGGAACCAAACCCAGGTCCAGGACTTGGTATACTTCTAGCATTCTGGTTATATGCTAAAGGAACTGCAAAACAATCAGCACCTGGTGCTATCATAATCCACTTCTTAGGTGGTATACATGAAATTTACTTCCCATATGTATTAATGAAACCACTTTTATTATTAGCTGTAATAGCTGGTGGAATCGCTGGAGATTTAACATTTGTAGTATTACATGCTGGTCTTGTAGCAGCTCCATCACCAGGAAGTATAATTTCCTTAATGGCAATGTCTCCTAAGGGTGGACAATTACCAGTATTAGCAGGTGTTGCAGTAGCAACAGCAGTATCATTCTTGGTTGCTTCTATAATAATCAAGAGAGATCCACAAGGCGAAGACATCGAAGAAGCTCAAGCAAAAGTTAAAGATATGAAAGCTGAAAGCAAAGGTCAAACAATAGCAGAAGCAACAACTGGCGACGTTAAGTTAATAGTATTTGCTTGTGATGCTGGTATGGGATCTTCAGCAATGGGAGAGTCAATACTTAAGAAAGCATTAAAAGATGCAGGTATTACAGGTATTGATGTTAGCCACTCCCCTGTAGATAGTATTCCAGGAAATGCTGATGTAGTATTTACTCAGGAAAACTTATACGAAAGAGCTAAAAAATCAGCTAAAACTGATAGAATCCTAACTGTGAAAAATTTCTTAGATCGTGCTAGATATGATGAGTTTATAAGTCAGTTAAAGAAATAAACTAAAACTAGGTGTATAAATTAATGGAAAATTTCACCCCTAGACAACAGTTTATATTAAGTAAAATTTTAAATGAAGGCTCTTTAAATATAAAGAGCCTTCTTAAACAATTAGATGTCAGCACGAGAACAATTCTAAGAGAGATCACAGCGATAAATAAGGAACTGAAGAAATACAGTGTTACCATATTTTCGCATGAAGATATGGAATTATCTATTTCAGGTAATAAGAAGAATATTGAAGAATTAAAAATATCTTTAAATCAAGTTCCTATGCAATGGCTATTTAGTAAAGAACAAAGGCAGATAATAATGGCATGTGAACTTCTTATAACAAAGGAACCATTAAAGGCTACTTATTTTAGCCATAAATTTAATGTTGTTATGGGGAGTATAAGCTTAGATTTAGATAACATTGAAAAGTTACTGCTTACTAAAAATTTATGCCTATTCAGAAGAAGAAATCAAGGCATAAGTATTGAAGGCTCTGAATGGAATATAAGAATAGCTTTGGTTGAATTTTTATTAGAACTTAAGCCATACGAAGATCTTTTAGCAATATTATATGATGAAGAGGTTGATCAAACAGTTCAAGCTTTCTTCGAGATAATATTTGGAACTAAACTTATAAAACTTGTAAAGTCAATATTCAATGGTTCTAAGTTTAGTTATATAAGAGTAAATGATGTGAAGTATTTCACATTGTTTATACAGTTACTTTTAGCAATTAGAAGAACTGAATCTGGTGACAGTATTAAACTACCAGAAAAAATGAAAAATGAAATAATTAACTCGGAAGCTTATGAAAAAATAAAGATTATTGATGAAGCTTTAAGAGAAAATGAAATAGCTTTACCAGAAGAAGAATTGGTTTATTTAACTTTGTATTTAAGTGAATACAATTATTTTCTAAATAATAATAGTAATAATTTTATGCAATCAGATGTTAATTATGAAGATATTGCTTTAGAGTTAGTAGCTGATGTATCAAAGAAAATACAAGTTGATATTACCGGAGATACACAATTAATTAAGGATTTATCACAGCATTTTAAGCAAACTTTTTATATGCTTAACATAGGTCTTGTTGTAATAAATCCATTAGTAAATGAAATAAAGGAGCACTATAGTGAGCTATTTAAGATAATAAAAAATAGGTGTAAGCTCATTTTTTCAAGATATAATTTGAAAATTCCTTCTGATGAAGTAGGATATATTGCTATGCATATAGATGTGGCTCTTCAAAGGCAGCAAGAAGCCTCTAGGAAGATAAATGCCTTAATAGTATGTCCTGGTGGAATAGCTACAGCTAGGATACTTTCCAGTAAGGTGAACTCACTTTTTCCGGATATAGGAGAACTTACTGTTTCATCTATAAATAATATGAATAATAAAATTGAAGAGGATTTATATGATTTAATCATATCTACAGTAGCTATTAATTCTCATACTAAAGGGAAGGTTATTGTTGTATCGCCGTTTATGTCAAAAACTGATATTGAAAAGATAAGTAATTTTATATTTGATTTTAAGGTAAATGGAGAACAAAGAACTTCAACACTTTCCAGTTCTTTAAAAAATGAGGAGGTCACAAGTTTAGATTATGAGCTTGCAGATGATCTTCTGAAAAACTTTCGTTTGAATAAAACAAAAGTTAATAATTTTTTAGAACTAATAGATTTTATTTCAGATGATGTATATAAAAGTAATCTTACAAATGACAAACAAGCAATTAAATTTGGTATACTTAAAAGAGAAGAAAAAGGAAATGTAGTTGTTCCAGGAAGTAATATTGCATTGCTTCATACAAGAAGTGACAAAATGATAAAACCTTTTGTAGGGGTATATAGAATTGCTGAACCATTAAGCATGACCAGTATTGGTTTTGCTACAGAGCAAACAGGTACTTTTATAGTACTTATTGCTAGAAAAAATGAAAGCAATTATATCTTGCAGCTTTTAGGTAAGATAAGTGTTGCATTAATAGAAGATAAAAATTTTGTGAATATATTAAAACTAGGTGGAATAACTGATATAAGGAACTATCTAGTTAATATCGTAAATAAAGAGGAGGACATTTGAATGAACAAAAACGTTTTAGTCGAAGAAAATATTGTATTAAATCTCCAATCAGAAGGTAAATATGAGGCTATAGCAAGAGCAGGAAGATTATTAGTAGCTAATGGATATGTTAATGAAAACTATATCCAAGGAATGAGAGAAAGAGAAGATGAAGTTTCAACATTTATGGGAAATGGTGTTGCTATTCCTCATGGAATGAATGAATATAAAAAACAAATATTAAATTCAGGAATAGTTATACTACAATACCCAAATGGTGTTGATTTTGGTGACGGAAATACTGCATATATGGTAATAGGGATAGCAGGTGTTGGTGATGAGCATATGGCTATACTTTCCCAAATAGCATTAACTATACAATATGAAGAAAATGTAGAAAAACTAAAAAATGCAAAAACTCCACAAGCAATAATGGAGATTATACAAGAAGAAGGTGAAATGTAATGAAAGCTGTACATTTTGGTGCTGGAAATATAGGTAGAGGCTTTATAGGATACCTATTATCAAAATCAGATTATCAAGTAACCTTCGTAGATATTTCTGACTTTTTAGTTGATGAAATCAATAAACACAAAGAATATACTGTAATTACTTTAAGTACTTCAGAAAATAAAGAAAAGATTAACGGTGTAGACGCAATACATCTTAAAGATCTTGAAAACTTAGAGAAAGTTGTAATAGAAGCTGATTTAATTACTACTTCTATAGGTGCAAACAACCTAGGCAGCACTGGAAAGCTATTAAAAGGCTTACTAGAAAAGAGAATGGCAGTAACTGACAAGAAGGTTGACATAATCGCTTGTGAAAATGCAATCATGGCTACTGACATGATTAAGAAGGCTATACTTGAAGATGCTAGTGAAGAATTAGTTAAGTATTTAGATACTTATGTAGGTTTCCCAAACAGTGCAGTTGATAGAATAGTTCCTAATGTAAATATCGAAAAGGAACTTCCTATAGACGTAGCAGTTGAAGATTTCTATGAATGGGATATTGAAAAAGGTAAAGTAAAGGTAAATGGATCAGTTGCTGGTGCTGAGTACGTTGAAAACCTAGCTCCATATCTTGAAAGAAAGTTATTCCTTTTGAACGGAGCTCATGCAACTACAGCATACCTTGGATATTTAATGGGATACAACTTCATACATGAAGCTATAAAAGATGAATATATAAGAGCTGTAATTGTAGACTTCCACAAAGAAGCTGTTAAAGCTTTAAGTGAAAAACACAAAATGGATTTCAATGCACTTACTGAATACTCTAAAAAGCTTGTTGGAAGATTTGAAAATCCATATCTTCAAGATGAAGTTTTCCGTGTAGGACGTGATCCAATAAGAAAGCTATCAGCTAACGATAGATTAATAACTCCATTAAAGCTTTGTTATGAACTTAACTTAGAAAGTGGAAATATAGTAACTGGTGTGGCAGCAGGTCTTTTATTTGATGCTAAAGAAGATGATAAGGCACAAGAGATTCAAACTGCTATCAACACTAAGGGTATAAAAGAAGCTATTGTTCAATTTACAGGTTTATCAATAGATAGTCCATTAGTTGATTTAATAGCAAAGAAATATGAAGAGTTAAAGAAATTAAAAAAGTAGTTATATAATTTTTAAATTATATATAGATATAGCTGTATATCCATACATCTTTAATAGATGCTAGAGATTTCTGATTAACTATATCATTAATAGACCTACAGAAACTATATTTTAGTGACTGTAGGTCTATTTGTTACTTTAGTAACTGATTTATTGATATAAAGTTTAGAAAATACATTATATGTATAAAAATATTATGTAGCTTAATTTAAATATTAAAACTGTTAAAAAAAAGTGTCGGAATTGATTGATTAGATATCTGATGCTTTAATGGGATTACGTAAAGAATTAATATGATATTATCAGTTGAGGATTAAGTGATTTAGAACAAAAAGTGAGTAGATATGTTGTGATTATATATAATTATAGTTGACTATACCAGTGAATTTTTGTTTATGAAACAAGAATTTTTTGGTGTGAAATGGAAAGGCTATACCCATATATAGTACAAAAAATTGATAAATTTATAAAAATAAATTGGCACTTGTTTAAAATGTAACAAAGAAATTGACTTTAAATACTATATAGTATAATATATAAAATTGTGAAGGCTGAAGAGACCATAATTATAGAAATACAAGAAAAAGGAGGATAGAAATAATATTAAGTATTAAATTAAGCGCTTGGGGTTAAACATTTGGGACGTGCAGTGTTTAACCAGACGAGGATGAGGAGTATCGGAAATTCAGCGGGTGCCTCACGGTATGATACTACCGTTAAAGCCTGGTAAACCTAAAAAGTGATTTTTAGAACAAATCCAGTCAGGTATCAAGATATTTAAATATATCTTTTGAAAAATGGCTTCAGCTTTAGAAAAGCCTAATTTTTTAAAAATTAAATATTAAAATTTTGCTTCTAAGGTTGAGCTGAAACATTAAATATATTAAGCCTTCCATGGATAAAATAACTCATATAATTATGGTTGTATTAAACGAATAATTGATATGAAAGGAAGATTTTTTTATGTGTGGAATAGTAGGATATTTAGGAGAAAAGAAAGCAACACCAATATTAGTTGAAGGTTTAAGCAAGCTTGAGTATAGAGGTTATGATTCATCAGGAATAGCAGTTGTTGAAGATGGAGAAATAAAGATTGAAAAATGCAGAGGAAGACTTTCAAACCTTAAAGACAAAGTTGCAGGTAAAGAGTATGCTGGTAGCATTGGTATAGGTCATACAAGATGGGCAACTCATGGAGAACCATCTGATGTTAACTCACATCCTCATAGCAATGAAGATGAAACTATAGCAGTTGTTCATAACGGAATTATCGAAAACTATATAGTTCTAAGAGAATGGTTAATATCAGAAGGATATAAGTTTGTTTCTGAAACAGATACAGAAGTTATACCTCATTTAGTTGATTACTACTTTGATGGAAACTTAGAAGATGCTGTAATAAAAGCAACTAAGAGAATGGAAGGAAGCTATGCATTAGGAGTTGTTGCTAAGAACGATCCTGGTAAAATAGTAGCTGTAAGAAAAGACAGTCCATTAGTAATTGGTGTAGGTGAAGACGGAAAAGAAAGCTTCATAGCTTCAGATATTCCAGCTGTATTAAATATGACAAGAGACGTTTATCTTCTAGAAGATAAAGAATTCGTTGTTATGACTAAAGATGGAATAACAATATATGATGAAAACAAGAATAAAGTAGAAAAACAAATATTCCACGTAACTTGGGATATCGATGCAGCTGAAAAAGGTGGATATGACCACTTTATGCTTAAAGAAATATATGAACAACCAAAGGCTATAAAAGATACTTTAACTTCAAGAGTTGTTAAGGGAGAAAAGATTAAGCTTGATGGTATTCATTTAACAAAAGAGCAAATAGAAAACTTCGATAGAGTTTATATAATAGCTTGTGGAACAGCTTATCATTCAGGTGTTGTTGGTAAGTACGTAATCGAAAGATTAGCAAAGATACCAGTAGAAATAGACGTTGCATCTGAATTTAGATACAGAAATCCACTTATAACAGACAGAACTCTTATGATCTGCATCAGCCAATCAGGTGAAACAGCAGATACTTTAGCAGCATTAAGACTTGCTAAAGAAGAAGGTGCTAGAATAATAGCTATAACAAACGTTGTTGGTAGCTCAATTTCAAGAGAAGCAGACGATGTATTCTATACATGGGCTGGTCCTGAAATAGCTGTTGCTTCAACAAAAGCTTATATAACTATGCTAATAGCTCTTTATATAATAGCTTTATACATGGCTGAAGCTAAGCACACAGTAAGAGAAACTGAAATAGAAAAGATAAAAGATGGTTTGTTAAATCTTTCTGAAAAGACTGCTGAAATATTAAATGATGTAGATACAATTAAATCATTCGTAGATCATTTATACAGCAAGAACGATGTATACTACTTAGGAAGAGGTCTTGACTATGCAGTAGCAATGGAAGGATCATTAAAGCTTAAGGAAATATCATACATCCATTCAGAAGCATATGCAGGTGGGGAATTAAAGCACGGAACAATAGCTTTAATAGAAGAAGGCACTTCAGTAATAGCTCTTGCAACTCAAAGCGAGTTATATGACAAGCAAATCAGTAATATAAGAGAAGTTAAGACAAGAGGGGCAAACGTACTAGGAATAGCAATGGAAGGACAAACAGAAATCGAAAAGACTGTAGACCAAACAATCTACATTCCAAAGGTTATGTCAATACTTGCTCCAGTACTTTCAGTTATACCACTACAAATTCTTGCTTACTACACAGCTGTTCAAAAAGGCTGCGATGTTGATAAGCCAAGAAACTTAGCAAAATCAGTTACTGTTGAGTAATATATAAATATAGACCCGTTAACTGTGGGTTTGAAAAAAAGTTAAACCTTTTGGAAAAAAGTCGCACCCTTTGAAAAAAAGTTCGACCTTTTGGAAAAAAGTTGAATCAAAATAATTAATAGAGTTATACTATTATTAGAGAGGTATAGCATGCTATTAATGTAAATAAAAAGATAAATATGAAAGACTATACATTCTCATGTCGAGAAGGTATAGTCTTTCTTTTTTTGGAGGTGAAAAAAAATAGCTAAAAGAAAAAGACTTGTAGATACAGAAAAGTTAATTAAAGAAGGCAGAGGACAAGGGTTAGGAAAAGAGTATAAACCTTGGATCAGAATTCAGGATGTTCCTTCCTTAGGGAGAGTCACAAGAATAAAAGGAATAAAAACTGAAAGACAGCATGAGCTTTTATCAGATTTAGAGCGGAATTATTTCTATTATTTAGAGTATAGTGACAAGGTGTTAGATATTAGAGAACAGTTTCCCTTGCTACCAATAGAAGATACCTTATTAATAGCTGAAGAATTAGGTGTAGAACATCCTAAGCATCCTGATAGTGGAGAATATATTGTGATGACTACAGATTTTTTAATAACGATAAAAGCTGCTAATAAGCTTGCTGAAGTCGCAAGAACAACTAAATACAAAGATGATTTATTAGACAAAAGAGTTTTAGAAAAGTTTGAGATTGAAAGGCTATACTGGGAGAAGCGAAATACTAATTGGGGTATAGTAACAGAAGAAGAGATAAACAAGGACATAGCCCACAATATAAGCTTTGTGCATGGCTATCATGATATATCGAATATAGATAGTCTTATTGATATAAATCCTAATGAGTTAAAGGATTTAGTTTATGAGTTCCTTAAAAGAATAGTAGTTACTAACAAGGCTATGAGAACTATTTGTAATCAATTTGATAAGGAAATGGCATTAGCTAAAGGTACTGGCTTAAGTATCTTCAAGTATCTGGTGTCTAATAAGATTATTGAAGTTGATATAACTAAAAAACTTGAAATAAATGAAGTTATACAAGTGCTTAATGTAAGTGACATTCAGCTCAATAAGTTGGAGGTAATATGATAAGTTTAAATTCTGTTTTTAAATACGAAAATGGGGAGCGAATGAGAATTATAGAAATTATTGAGCCTTTCGCTTATCTTGTAAATATTGATGCTGCAACTTCAATGCCTAAAAAGGAATTAATCACAACTATAGAAGATGAGCTAGAGTCAGAAAAATTAATACAAATTAAAGACCCATTTTCAAGGATGATTGAAGATAAAGAGCTTTCTAAGATTCAAATTGAAAAGCGAGATAGAGATTGGGAGTTTGTTACTAAATACATAGTTTTATATAAGGCTGAGTTATTAGAGAAAAATAATAGAACTAATAAGCTCGAAGATATATCAAAGCAAAGTGGAGTGAGTTTGACTAAGGTCAAAAAAACTTTAAGCAGGTACTGGCAAAGAGGAATGAACAAAAATGCACTTTTGCCAGACTACATAAATTCTGGTGGAAAAGGTAAGGAAAAAAAGCTTTCTGATAGTAAAGTGGGACGTCCAAAGAGAGTTGATTATAACGGTGAAGTAATAGAAGGTATAAATATTACTGAGGATGTTAAAAGGCACTTTAACTTCGCTATAAATAAATATTATAGAAGTAAAACGAAGATATCCTTAAAAGAAGCTTATACACTAATGCTTAGAGATTTTTATTCTGATCCTTATAAGGAAGCTGGCGAGTTAAAGTATAGAGTTTGGGATAATGGACGAATTCCTACCTATGATCAATTCTATTATTGGTTTAGAAAAAATCAAGATGTAAAAATGGATATAAGCTTTAGAGAAAGTGAGAAAGAATTTAATCTTAAAGAAAGGTCTTTATTAAGTAATTCAGCTATAGAAACTGACGGTCCTGGAACTAGATTTCAAGTGGATGCTACTATAGGAGATATATATTTAGTTAGTTCTTTAAATAGAAGCCGGATTATAGGTAGGCCAGTTATTTATGCTCTTATTGATGTTTATTCTAGATTAATTACTGGTGTGTATGTAGGCTTAGAAGGCCCTTCTTGGCTAGGTGCTATGATGGCTCTAGATAATATGCTAGCAGATAAAGTGCAGTTCTGTAAAAGCTATGGTATAGAAATATCAGAGGAACAGTGGCCGGCAAAACATCTACCAGATATTATTATCGCAGATAGAGGTGAGTTTGAAGGATATTCTCCAGAAAATTTAATAAATAATCTTAATGTAAGGCTTGAAAATACTTCACCATATAGAGGCGACTTAAAGGGTATTGTAGAGAGAAATTTCAGAACAGTTAACGGTAAGATAAAACATAAGACACCGGGTGCTATATTAAAGGAATATAGAAAAAGAGGAGACAGGGATTATAGATTAGATGCTACACTAACCTTAGATGAATTTACAAGGATATTTATAAATATGGTGTTGCACCACAATAGCAAAATTGTTGATAAATATCCTATGGAAAAAGAAATGCTAAGAGATGAATTAGTTCCAAGTCCTATTAACTTGTGGAATTGGGGGATTGAAAATAAAAAAGGACGATTGAAAACTGTGGATAGAGAAGTTTTAAGGCTAAATCTTTTACCGAAAGGTAACGCCAGCATATCTAGAGCAGGGATAAGATTCAAAGGCTTATACTATAGTTCTGATAGAGCTATTAGAGAGCAGTGGTTCATAAAACCTAGTAAAAGAAGTGTGGAGGTTGTATATGATCCAAGAAATGTTCAAAAGATATTTATTCCTTATAATAATGGACTTGAATATGAAGAGTGTTATCTTACAGATAAAAGTGTCCAATATAAGAGCTGCATTTTAGAAGAACTTATGTTTAATGAGGAGCTATTAGCAGAATTAAAGGGAGAAAAGCTTCAGCAGAACAATCAGCTCAATGTGGATTTAGAAGAAGAAATTGAGAAGATTGTGAAGGAAGCTAAAAGGAAAAAAGCTGAAGAAGTTACTTATGAAGATAGTAATGCTAAAAAGATTAGGGGAATAAGAAATAACAGGGCTGTAGAGAAAGAAATTAATAGAGAAAAGGAAGTCTTCAAATTTGGTGAAGATACAGTAAAGGCTGATAGGATTGCAGAAGTTATTGAACTACCTAAACATGAGGATAAAAATGTAGATAAAGAACCTTCAGCTAAGGATAAGTTAATGGATAAATTAAGAAAGAAAAGGGAGGAAAAACGTGAAAGCTAATGAAGCCATAATCATATTAAAGGGCGAGTGTGAAAAAGCAGTTTACAAGTCCCAAGAGCTAGAAGAATACGATAATAATCCTTTCATAGAAGCTTTACCTAATATATTTACGGATGATGAAGTTATTGATAAGTTTACGTTGTTTCCTAGAATATCTAAAAGTGATAAACAACAACCCTCTAATCTTAGATATCACATAATAAAAAGAGCAAAGAACTTTGTTCAGCCTTTACCAATACATATTACCTTAGAAAGAAGGTTGTCTGCACTTATAAGACGTGGATATTTAGCTAGGAATCCACTAGATAAAAGCTTTATTGAAAGATTAAAGCTTTTGAATCAAATAAGAGTTCAAGCAAAGGACGATGATAATATGCTTGAAAAAAGAATGAGTCATATAAGATCTACTGCAGATAGTATTTCAATAATAGGGATATCTGGAATGGGCAAAACCACAGCAATAGAAAGGTTACTGCTTATGTATCCTCAAATAATAAAACATCAGGAATATAGAGGGCAAAATTTCAGTAGAACTCAATTGGTGTGGTTAAAAATAGACTGCCCTTATGATGGAAGTTTAGCAACCCTTTGTAAGAGTTTTTTCAAGACTATAGATGATTTACTAGGTACTAGATATTTAGAGAAGTTTGGCTATGCCAATAGAATAACTTCAACCATGATGCTTCATATGACCACTCTAGCTAGTATGTATGGTATTGGTGTTTTAGTTATTGATGAAATTCAACATCTCTTAAATGCTAAGAATGATATGGAGGATATGCTAAATTTCTTCGTAACCTTAAGTAATACGGTTGGGATTCCAACAGTGTTGATAGGAACTAGTAAGGCACAAAATATCTTTAAGGGAAACTTTAGACAGGCAAGAAGAGCTGCGAGTGAAGGCGCTATAATGTGGGATAGGATGGAGGAAGACAGTGACGAGTGGAACTTCTTCTTAGAAACTTTATGGGACTTTCAATGTCTAAAGGAAGAAACACCTTTAAAGACTAAGTTGAAAAAGGCTTTTTATGAAGAATGTCAAGGCATTACCTCAGTAGCAGTTAATTTGTTTATACTTGTTCAAGAAAGAGCTTTAGCTGAAGAAAAAGAAACCTTTGACGTTACCCTAATAAGAAAGACTGCTAAAGAAGACTTGAGGATGATACAACCTATGATTAAGGCTCTACGAAATAACAATGTGACTGCAATTAAGAAATATGAGGATATTTCTATAAGCTTAGATGACATAACCATAAATTATAGAAGTGATATGGAGCTTAATGGTAAGATTCAAGAAGCCTTTAAGGAAAGAAAGAAGTCCATAGAGCTAATTAGAAAAAGTACTATAGAAAATTTGATTTTGGATATTACATCTATGGGTTTGTTTAATAATTTAACTAAGGAAGAGTTTAAAAAGGTTTGTAAAAAAGTAGTTGAAGAAGCCGGTATAGATGAAGATTACAGTAAGTTAAAGCTACAAGTATTAAAAGTTGCAATGAATATAGAAGAAAAGACAGCGGAGACTAAGGAAAAACCTCAAGTAAAGTCCAGTGGATTAATAGAATTATATGAAAAGTCAAGAAAAGAAAAACTTCACACCTATGAGTTATTACATAAAAAAGGATATATAAAAAATCCTATTGAAGAATTTTTAGAAGCTTAGATTAAAACTAAATAAGGGGAATGGGCGGTAAAAAGTGTAAGGAAGGAAGAAGGATGCTACATTTTTTTACTGATCCATATAAAGATGAATTAATCTATTCGGCAATCGCTAGATATCATTATTATGTAGGAAACATTGATTATAAGGATACTTTAGAAGAGTGCTTTGGTAAAAGGTCTATAATTCCAAGTCTTGAATTTGGCAGTCCAGTTAAAGCCTTAGCAAAGAACTTAGGTGGTAATTATACTGAAAAATATATTTTGAATAAGCATACGTTACTACCCTTTTACAAGCCGTTCTTACTGAAAAGTAAGCTGAAGGAGATAATCAGAGAACTTAAATACAGTGATGGTAGTGGTGTATACACTAAAATTGGAATGGTAGCAGGGAGTATATGCAAGAAGGAAGGGATATACTACTGCCCTTTATGTGCAAAAGCAGAACTTGAAGCATATGGAGAAGCTTTTATACATAGAGAACATCAGTTGCAGGGAATTGGCTTGTGTCCACATCATGGAATAACTTTATATAAATATCAAAGGGATAGAAGAATTTCTAGTAGACTTGAGTTTATAAAACTGGAGGAAGAACTGATTGATCTAAAATCCTCAAGCGCTCCTATAGAGATTTATGAAATAAAATATAAGCTAGCTAAGGATGCATATTGGCTTATTAATCAAGAACTCACAGCTTTTGATAAGAGAAAGTTATTAGATAAATATAGAAACCTACTTTATTCAAAAGGATTAACCACTTCCAGTGGGAGAATAAAGCAAAATCAATTATACGAAGAAGTTATAAATTTCTATGGTAAAGGTTTATTAATTAACTTGGAGTGTGATATTGATAATGCTGATGAATACAATTGGCTTAGGGTAATAACTAGAAATTTAAAAAGAGCCGTTCATCCTTTAAGACATTTATTGCTTATAAATTTTTTGGTTGGAGATATAGCTCAATTTTTTAGTGAAACTACTAATACTTTTAATCCTTTTGGTGAAGGACCTTGGCCTTGTTTAAATAAAATAGCTGAGCACTATCATGAAGCTATCATAACGGATTTAAAAATAACTGAAGATTTTAAAACCAGATTACCAGTTGGTACCTTTACTTGTAGCTGCGGGTTTATATATTCAAGAAAGGGACCAGATAAATCTTATGAGGATAGATACAAAATAGGTAGGATAAAAGTTTTCGGAATGGTATGGGAAGATAAGCTTAAGATATTTCTAAAGGAAGGAAACTATGGACTTAGAGAGCTTTCAAGACTCATGTATTGTGATCCTAAAACTATATTAAAGTTTGACAAAAAGCTTGGGATTAACTGTTTTAACAGTAGTATTGAAGGTGGAAATGCAGATACTATTTCTAAACTAAATGAGGCGAAACTCGAAACAGCTAAGGCTTCAATTTTAGCTTCAATAAATGAAAATCCTAAGTCATCAAGAACTGAAATAAGAGGGCTATGTAAGAAAGAATATACTCTAATATATAGAAGAGATAGACTTTGGCTATTTGATAAACTTCCTAAAAAGAAGAAAAAAATTGAACCAAATAAACTGGTATCCTGGGAAGAAAGAGATAAGGAAATTCTTAAATTAGTTGAAGCTGCTTATAGGGAGCTTATAGAGCTTCAACCTCCAGTAAGAATAACTAAATCCATAATAGGTAAGAAGCTTGGAAAATCAGCTGATATAGATAAAAGGTTAGATAAATTGCCAAGTACTCAAGAATATTTAAAAGAAAAATGTGAAACTGTAGAAGAATTTCAACTCAGAAGAAGTAAACAAATTATTAAGCAACTAATAGAAGAAGAATTACCAGTAAAGCTATGGGAGATCCAGCGCTTAGTCGGCTTAAGAGGAAAACAGTTTGATAACTTAAGATCTATGTTAGAAGAATATATATTTCAGTTGGATAACAGGGGGAGAAATGGGTAGAGAAACAATAACAATAAAGAACTGGCCATTTAATAAAGGTGAGAAGGTTAAACTAACTTGGATAGGTGAGCCTTTTACAAAGGACAATAAATATATGTTTTATGCATACTTTAGGGGAGACAAATGCAGCAGAAGAGTATTATTGAATTGGGCTAGCTTACACTTTCTTTCGGTAGATAAGTATTATACTGATGGAAGGCTTAATAGTGGTGAGATGGTAGAAACGGCTGAGATTTTAGACATAAATCTAAGTGGCATTACGCCTCAATACATAGAAAAGCCTTGGAAAGTAAGAGGTATTGGCTTTGAAGATGACTATAAATCAAAGACCTTTAATTTTAAAAAGAATGGAAGGTTATATACAATACCTCTAATAGAAATAATAAGAGCTGTTATAGCTCCAGATAGATTCACTTTAAATAGAGCTGTGGAAATGGATACCTTAGAGAATTATTTTATCTATGAGTTTGATAAGAATGAACTAGATATCCATTTCACAGATTTATATGAGAAAAAATTACTAACTAGTGAAAAGCTTAACCATTTAGCTTGGTTAATAACCAATCCTAATATCTTTAAGATGTTCAACTCTATTGGACTAAATATGTGGCAAAGCAAAGAACTAAAATTTGATTTTCTATTTGAGAACTTTAATATAAAAGCAAGGGTTCTAAAAAAAGATAACTACATAAGAATACTTCAGATATTATCTCTAAGAAAAAAGAGAATTAATACAAAGGAAATTAATATATTTCATCCTAGTCTAGAAGAAACACAAGCCTCAGATATCCTAAAAAAGAAAAGAGAATTCATCAATACGCGAAATTCAGATAAGGAAATAGACACTGGTGCAGATGGAGCAACAAAGGCCTCTGATCTGATAGATGACTTCCTTATAACTCATGAGTATGAAAATATTCCAACAATAAATAAAAAGAAAATAGGATTAAAAATAAACAGAAAAATGTCAGACGAGAACACAAAGGAATACCTTATTGAAGCTGATAAATTAAGGGCTACAGCAGATGTTGGAGGAGAGAGCGTAATTAGAGGACTTGAGTTCACTAATCTTCAGAAGGTTGAAGAAAAGGGTGAATTGCAGGAATTTATTGAAATGCTGAGGCTGTTACAGAAAAGAAAAAAGATTAGATCAGTAGAAATAATTGTGGATTATTTGCCAGAAGGCTCCAAGTTCTCTAGATTGAAGGATGGAGTGACTAGGAGAAAATATGCAAAATGTATAAAATGAAAATATATAGTAAATCTATTGGTGTAGAGAATATGAATATTAATCCTAAAATAATCAAACTTTTTTACAAAAATAAATAATTTACAAAAAGAAAAAGACTAAATTTTGATCAATCTTTGTTTCAAAATCTAGTCTTTTTCTTATACGTTATAATCAGCTTTTGCAAGATTATCTTGATCAAACTTTTTTTCAAACCAACATTAACACTATAAGTTTAATTTAGTGTTAACGGGTCTTTTCCATACACATAACAATAGTATGTCCGTAAGTTAGAGATTTATTCATTTATAAAGTTAGTTAGATAATTAATTATTTATAAAAGTTTCCAAACTAATAAAACAGACTTACTATACTTGTTGAAGTTAAATAGCTTTTTTCCTCTAAGAAGAACTCATATTTTGATACACGACTAATCCTCTTGCATAAATTATTGGCGAAAGGTGTATGGTTGCTATACGCTTGAATACAATTGGTTATTCATCTTGCCTCTTTAAGAGGTCATTAATTTTATTATTTTCAAATTTGTTATTAAAAGAATTGACTGGTGGAAATATTGGGCATTCATATGGATAAAAACTAAAGAGAACATATGAGGCTAAAGAATTATAGATAACCCATAAAGCTCTGTTATCAGCTTCAAGTGTTTGTTTATACCTCAGCTCACTCACTTCACTATTATCAGAAGCCATATATGGCTTAGATGATTTTTTTCTTTTGATATTAAAACCTCCTAACGTAATTATAATAAAAAAGTGTATAGCAACCATACGCTTGCATAAAATTTTTATTCATCAAAATTTTCACTAAAAAAATTAACCTTGTTTATCAGGGTAGACAAAAAGTTTGACAAAAACTCCAATTCATGCTCGGAGGCATTTTGTAGTTGATCTTCAACCATATTATTTACAATAGAATGATAGAGCATATGGTTGTTATGAGCTTTTTTACCTTTTTCAGTCAGACTTAATGAATATCTAGATAAATTAAGATCATCAACTTCTTTTATAACCAGAGCCTTTCTCTCTAGCTTTTTGAGAATTTCGGAAACAGCCCCTTTTGTTACTCCTAGAATATCTGCCAGTCCACCCACATGAATGCCAGGATGCTCGGCAATAGCCTTTATTATATGTATTTCAGAGTGAAAAATCGGTACATCAGTTCCGAAGTTGCGAGTCTTTTTATCAAGGTCAGTCAAGGCAACCGCTAAATTCAGAGAATCATATGCAATTTGATGTTTGTTATTTATAAATTTATCCATGTAAATAGTATATGGTTGCTATACACTTTTGTCAAGTCATTATTAAATCGATTTTCTTATATAGTGACGAGACTATATATAGTAGGGATAAAGGCTAAAAAACTGCTTTTTTAAAGTAATACTTTCGTTATTTAAAACCTACAGATAAAATCCAGGGATTCAATTTACGAAAACGTAGTTGTACCTTTTGAATATACTAAAATGAGTAACTCACAAAACAAAAAAAAGACTAAGTTTTGATCAATCTTTGTTTCAAAATCTAGTCTTTTTCTTTTTAGAAATAATCGGCCTTAGCGAGCTTATTTTTATAAAAGTTTATTTTAACCTCACAATAGCACATAACATAAATAACAACCTCTGAATATAAGGTTGGCGCTGTTAACAAATTATTATTAACAAGAAGCTATTGAATTAAGTAATAAAAATTAAAACATCAGATTGACTATTTTACTATGCTCATTATGCATAAGATTCCATAGAATCTGAATTAGTTTTTGGATGTCTGGGTCTTCTTCTTGTGTAAAGCAATAGGTAAGTACACCGATGAAAGCAGACATCATATATTCCAGGGTATATTCCAATGTTAAATCATCCGTATAGATTGATTGAAAGCTAGGTCGTATTAATTCTTTATATACGTTTTTGATCTTTTCATGAAAAGCGGGATCTCCGTTTTTACCTAACAGAACAACAAAGTACTTTTTATTTCGGTTATATACTTCAGTAATATGTATGAGTGATAGATGTTTGTTAGTATCCATCAGGATGTCTTTATGTTTTTCTAAATCCGGTAAAATGGAGGATTCTATTTGCTCTAGTACATCATAGACATCGGTGAAATATTTATAGAAGGTGCTTCTATTATAGCCAGCTTTAATTGTAATATCTTTAATTGTGATTTTTTCGATTCGTTTTTCAGAGTATAACTGCCAGAATGCATCCATTAAATTTTTTCGTGTCTGTTTAGTAATTTCAGTTTGCTTATTTATAGAATCTTCCTCCTTAGCTTACGCAAAAAGCGACAAATCATCCATGATTGTTGATTGATGATGAGTCATAAAATTATTACAATACAATTGTACAACAAGTTGTTGGCGAATCAAAGGTTTCTTTAAGAACGAAATACAGATGTGTTTAGTCCGTAACATAAATTTTAAATGACACTTATAAGAGTTCTGTAAGAAATTCTATAATAAGGAGGTTATAATATGACAAAAAATAAAGCAAAAGATTCAAAATCTCAGAAGGAAAAGCTTGATCCGACGCTACTTAAAGTATCATTAATCTTGGTATTTGGTTCTCTCGCACCGCTACTAGACACGACAATGGTCAATGTGGCCATAAAAACCTTATCAAGTGATCTGAAAAGCACCGTTTCAGTAATTCAATGGGTCGTAACAGGATATGTGCTAGCTATGGCAATGGCTGTACCGATTTCAGGTTGGGCGATTAATCGTTTTGGTGGTAAACGGCTTTATCAATTTTCTTTAGTATTATTTCTGGCAGGTTCAATTCTTTCATCACTGTCATGGGATATTGGTTCCTTGATTGGATTCCGTGTCCTACAAGGAATTGGCGCAGGTTTATTGATGCCTACTATGACAACTATGCTTTTTCAGGTATCCGGTGGTCGAAATATGGGACGGATGGCGTCCATTACTAGTATACCAATGATGTTAGCACCGATTCTTGGTCCAGTGCTGGGTGGGATTATTGTGAACAGCTTAGGCTGGCGATGGATTTTTTATGTCAATATTCCCGTGACAATCATCGCCTTATTGCTAGCTTTGTGGGGAATACCAAAGGACAACCTCTCAAACAAAAAACAGCAGCTTGATATTGTTGGAATTATGATGTTGTCTCCAGCCTTTGCCTTACTAATTTACGGAATTGCTCAAATAGCATCTAAAGGTGGTCTAAACAGCAGTACAGTGGTTGTTCCTGTAGTGATTGGATTGTTACTGATGACTGTGTTTGTTATGTATGCCTTACGTACGAAGATTTCTCCAGTGCTGGATTTGCAGCTGTTTAGGGCACGCAATTTTTCTGCTTCGACAATTTTGCTTTTCATGTCGGGCTTCATTACAAACGGGGGACTGTTGCTTCTGCCATTATACTACCAGCAGGTGCGTGGTGAAAGTGTTTTATATGCAGGTCTTTTGTTGATTCCACAAGGAATTGGTATGTTGCTTACAAGAAGTCAGATGGGAAAATTGACTGACAAAATAGGAGCGAGGCCAATAGTCTTGGTAAGCCTTGTAATTACTGCAATAGGTACACTTCCATTCGCCTTCGCCAATTCCGAAACGAATCAAGTGCTATTAGCTGTGGTACTACTTATACGAGGAGCGGGCCTTGGAGGAGTGTTCATTCCAATCATGGTATCAGCATATATGGGACTAAGTAATGAGCAAATTCCTCACGCAAGTATTGCCACAAGGATATTACAAACAATCGGAAGTGCCTTCGGATCCGCGATACTTGCAACTATTGTTCAGCATCAGATAGCTACGCATTCTGTATCGAACGTGCAAAATGTAACAAGTGCATATAATGTTGCCTTTTGGTGGACCATTGGTTTTACAGTGATTGCAATAATCCCAACGTTATTTTTGACAAAGTACAAAAAATCGGAATAGGAAACCGAAACCAGGTAAATGGGAATAGTAGCATCTGTGTAATTAGGGATAAATTAGAAACAAAGGTCTGTCATATTAAGAACACATAATTAAACAGCTATTATAAGGGTGTGTTGTAGTAGGAAGATGTTAGTAAATAGATAACTGAATTAATTTAAAAAAAATTATATCTAAAAGGAGAGATGCGAAATGTCAAAAGTAGTTATTTTTAAAGGTAGTCCAAGAAAGAATGGATATACCACAAAGTTATTAGATCAAGTAGCAAAAGGAGTAAAATCAAAAGGTGCTGAAGTTATTGAATTTGATTTAAATGATACTGGAATCCGTGGATGCCAAGGTTGTTTTTATTGTCGTACCCATGACGGATGTGCTATTAATGATTATTTACAGCCAATGTATAAAGCTATTGCTGAGGCAGATGCTATTGTATTTGGTTCTCCAATCTATGTTTTCCAAATTACAGGTCAAGCAAAAATTTGGTTAGACCGTATGTTTCCAATGGTTGAAGAGCTTCCACATACTTTTATTCCTAGACATCCAGGTAAAAAGTTAATAACTATATTTGCTCAAGGAAGCTTAGATCCTAATAAAGGTGCAGAAGCTATTAAATATGTTAATAATATTTTTGATGTATTTGGTTGGAAATTGAAGAGCTGCATACACTATTGTGGAAATAATGATGAAATGTTTGAAGAGTTATCTTTAAGAGCCTTTAAAGATGGAGAAAATCTTGTTGAAAAAAAGTTTGATCTATTAAAACAAAGTTTGAACATTTGAAATAAAGATTGATCTTTTAAAACAAAGTTTGAATAGAATTTAGTAGAAAGGCAATACTATACTGGAGATGTGTAGTATAAAGATTAAAGCAAAATATAATAAGTAATTTAAATGCTTATTTATTGATGTAAGCGAAAGAATAAAAAAGAGGAATATGTCGCCTGCCAAATTTCTTCACATACGTTCTGAAAAGGCAGATGCGCAAAAATTTTGAATTTGCAGATATTTAAACCTTGGGTAGAGAGTTTAATAAACGATGGATGGGAGACTTTTATATGGCATTAAAGAAGAAGAATATGGACAAAGTATTAATTAAACTTTAGTTTCCAATGAATTATAGATAGCAAATAAGGTCTAGGTATTATTTTAGAATAAAGGAATTTAATGGTATAATGTTTTTGATAATTAAGCCATAACAGCAAAATAATGCAAAACAAATTTTTTAGAAAGGAGAATAAAATTGAAAGAAATTTTTGGATATCTAATAAAAGATTTGACCTTTACATCAGATTTAGCAGAGAATTCAAATAGATTACTAATTAAATATAATAGAGCTAGAATTGCAGAACATTCTCAAAGAGTTGCTAAAAAAGCAAAGATATTAGCTAGACAATACGGAATTGATGAAAGTTTGGCTGAGACAGCAGGTTTATTACATGATATAGGTGGAGTATACCCAAATGATAAAAGAATTGAGATTTCTAAAATTCTAAAAATTAATATACTTGCTGAGGAGAAAGAGTTACCATTAATTCTCCATCAAAAGATATCTGTGATAATGGCACAACAAATATTTGATATTCAATCTCCAGATATACTTAGTGCAATTGGATGCCATACGACGCTTAAAGCTGGCGCTTCTATTTTGGACAAGGTTTTATTTGTTGCTGATAAGATAGAATGGGACCAGGACGGACTGCCGCCTTATCTCAATGAGATTGAAAAGGCAGTGGATATTTCATTGGAATTAGCAGCACTTACGTACTTTAAATACCTATGGAATGATAGTTCAAAACTTAAAGTTATACATCCGTGGTTGGCAGATGCCTATTCAGAATTAAATAAGAAAGTATATTAGTAGGTATATTACATTTGGAGTGAAAGGAAAAAATTATGTTTATTATCGGAGCCTTTGCATTAATTCTAGATGAAAATAATAGATTTTTACTATGTCATAGAACCGATAAGGATTTATGGAATTTGCCTGGTGGGAGGGTCGAAAAAGGTGAAACTCCTTGGCAGGGTGTTATAAGAGAAGTTAGAGAAGAAGTGGGATTGGATGTAGAAGTTATAAAACTTCAAGGTGTATACAGCAAAACATTTGAAGACGATATTATATTATCTTTTTTATGCAAAAAAGTAGGTGGTAATTTATCCTTGTCAGATGAGGCAGATGATATTAATTATTTTAGCATTAATGAAATACCAGTCAACACTGTACAAAGACATATTGAAAGAATAAAAGACTTTTATAATGATAATGAAAAAGTAATATTAAAAGGATACTATAGTCCAGATGCTAAAGGAATTGAGTTTAATAAAGTATAATCCGCAACTTTCATTTGATCAAACTTTATTTTAAACCCACAGAACTATTTAACCTAAACAAAATCGTTAAAAATGAAACTAAGTTGTTAAAATATAAAGCAAAGTTGTTAAACTTAAAATTGATTTAGTCACTAAGTTAAGTGGGTAAGATTCTTTGATTTTAATAACTGAATGAATTTACAATAAGGTTTTAGGGCCGTAGCTTAGTGTAGTTATACTATGTTAAGCTATGGCCTACTTTTATATAAACTTAGAATAAATTATAGATTTTTATTTATTTGTAGTTTTCGCATGAAATCGCGAAATATTTACAATTTCTTTATAATAAAGTGATAAAATCAAGTCGTAATAATATAGGATGAACTAGGACAAGCGTGAAAATACGACAGGGAGGATATTATATGAATTTATTGAAGAATTTGAAGATAAGACAGAAACTTATAAGTTGTTTTTTATTAATTTCAATTATTATGGGAGTACTTGGGGGGATAGGAATATCACAAATAAAGAAAATAAACTCTAATTCGACATCTATGTATGAAGATAATTTAATTCATTTAAGATCTGTAGATGAACTAAAAGAGAATTTTTTGCAAATACATTCAGATTTAATATCTCTTTTAACAACTAAAGATTTAGAGAAGAAAGCAAAAATTAAACAAGAAATTGAAGAGTTGACAGAAGAAGATATGTCTCTCTCTGAAAAGATTAAAAATGCAGATGGAGTAACTAGTGATGAGAAAGAAATGATAACAACATTTAATCAGCATCATGAAGAATATATGATGGAGCGTAAAAAGTTTATAGAACTGATTGATTCAGATAAATACGACGAAGCACAGATGGCTTTCGAGATGGTAACAGAATTAAGAAATAAAACATTTGATAGTATTAATGCAATAATTGATACTAATCTAAAAGAAGCTAAAAACGCAAATAACTCAAATAACTCAATATTTAAAAATTCATTCAATTTGATGATTGGTATAGTGATATTTGGATTTATATCTGCAGTAGTACTTGGTTTACTAATATCCACGCTATTATCAAAGCAAATAAACAAGGTGTTAATATTTGCAGATTCATTGGGAAGTGGAGACTTAACAAAAAGAATAGATATTAATTCAAAAGATGAAATAGGAAAGATATCTATTGCTTTAAATAAAGCAGCTGAAAATACACGCAACCTAATTTCAGCTATAATATTGAGTTCTGATAATATAAATAATTTAAGTGAGGAAATTTATACCATAATAGGAGGAGTATCTAAAAAAATAAATAACATAAATGAATCAACAAAAGACATATCACGAGGTACTGAAGCTCTAAGTTCAACTACGCAGGAAGTAAATGCTTCAATTGAAGAAATAGCTTCAAATTCAATTGAACTCTCTCAAAAGGCCAAAGAAGGAGATAATGCTTCGAAACAAATTCAAATTCGTGCGGTAGAGATAAAAGACAAAGGATTAAAAGCAATAGATATGTCAAAAAAGATATATCAAGAGAAACAAATAAACATACTAAGAGCAATAGAGGAGGGAAAGGTTGTCGAGGAAATTAAGGTTATGGCAGAGTCAATAGCAAGTATAGCATCTCAGACTAATCTTCTAGCTTTAAATGCAGCTATTGAGTCTGCAAGAGCTGGTGATCTTGGCAAAGGATTTGCTGTAGTTGCAGATGAGATTAGAACTCTTGCAGAGCAATCGTCAGAGAATGTTTCAAACATACAAAGGGTAATAAATCAAGTCAACAATGCCTTTAACAATCTTTCAAGTAATGTTGAGGATATATTAAAATTTATTGATAACAATGTAAACCCAGACTATGAATTATTTCTAGAGACGGCGTTGAAGTACGAAAATGATTCTGCTTTTGTTAAAGCTATGTCAGAAGAAATTGCTACTGGTGTGGCCCATATACTAAGCTCAATCGAACAAACTAGTAATGCTATAGAAGCTGTATCTGCAACTGCTCAGCAATCAGCAGAAAATTCAGAAGGGATCTTAAGTAGCGTTGATGACACAAATCAAGCAACTCAAGATGTTCTAAGTTCAGTTCAGAAACAGGTAGTTCTATCTGATGAGCTTAAAGCTCTAGTTCAAAAGTTTAGAATTTAGAAGCAAATACAAATAATTAGAGTACATTAGAGATAGCTCGAATAAATTCTTCATATTATCTTTACAAAAAAATAATAAGATGTATTTTATTGAGATTAATTTAGATACTTAAATAAAAATAATATCTATAAAATAAATCATATTATTTGGAGGTGACATAATTGGTTATTGAAGTTTTAGTTACTATAGGATTAGTGAGTTTTTCTGTGTTCACCATATATAAAAAATTTAAGAAGAAATCATCATGTGGATGCTGTAAGTAGTAAATTACATAAAAATGATGTTTTATTTAAAAGAAATTATTGAAGATTAGTGAAAGAACTATTAATCACTAATCATTAATAGTTTTTTGGATAATATACAGAAAGAGAAAAGTCCTAGACGGAATCAAGCGGTCTAGGACTTTTCTTTTACGCAAATGTATGTATTTTTTATACCTTTGGTTCATCTTTACAACATCTTCATAACATCTACATACTATCTACATACATGCAAGTTATACTTTCAGAGAAATATTAATTATAGTAAAAATTTTAAAATATCCCTAAATGTAACAGATTTTAAATTATAAAGAGAGGTGATGAAGTCGTGTTAAGGTTTATTGAAGCAAGCAATGCAGTAAGGAAAGAGCTAAATGAAGTGGAGAATATTTTGAAAAATATAGACGAGGACATTATAAAAGGAGCATCAAAAGAAGTTTTTGAATATTTTTTTAAAAATTCTGGTAAGTACCTTCGTCCAATGCTTATATTACTTTCTGCTAAAGCTATAAAACCAGATATGACTATAGAGCAGAGAGTGCAGTTAATTAACTTATGTGTAGCAGTTGAACTCATTCATAGTGCCAGCTTGATACATGATGACATAATCGATAATGACTTATTCCGACGAGGTCAGAAAACCCTTAATGGAGTATATGGAAGAAAAATAGCTGTTCTAGCTGGGGATGCTTTATTTGCAAAAGCTTTCCACATTTTATCAAGCATGCCGACCAGAGATGGAGAACAGGTGATGACACAAGTTGTAGAAAAAATGTGTGTAGCAGAAATTGAACAAGCTCAATATAGCGAAGGTTCTAGAGAAGATTATCTTAGGATAATTGAAGGAAAAACGGCAGTCTTTATGAGTGCTTGTTGTAAGTTAGGAGCACTTGTAGTTAACGCTGAAAAAGAAGATGTTATAGCCTTAGAAAAGTATGGCTTAAGCTTAGGAATGGTATATCAAATTACGGATGACTGTTTAGATGGAGATCTAAATGCTATTAGAAATAATATAATAATTGATAATGCGAAAGAATTTGTTGTTAAAGCTGAGTTATATATTGAAGGTATAGAAACATCAACGTATAAAGAAGGATTAACCAATCTTTTATATTATGTTATTGAATCTTATGATCCCAAAGTAAAAAAGGCTTAGTAAAAATTATATAAATAAATGTTTTTGAGGAGTGAATAGTAATGAAATTTTTAAAAAACAAATATTTCACAGTTGTATGGACTATTTTACGTATTTGGCTCGGAATTCAATGGATAGTTCCAGCGATTGAAAAGCTTAAGGACCCAACTTGGGTAGGTAGTAAATCTGGAGTGGCTATAACAGGATTTTTAAAGGGGGCAGTAGCAAAAGCAACTGGTGAGCATCCAGCAGTACAAGGATGGTACGCTGCATTTGTGCAAAACGTAGCACTTCCAAATGCTAAAATCTTTTCTTATTTAGTACCAGTTGGTGAGCTTCTTGTAGGAATTAGCTTAATATTAGGTGCTGCTACTGTCATAGGATTATTTGCTGGTGCTTTTATGAACTTAAACTACCTATTAGCAGGTACAACTAGTACTAATCCAATCCTTTATACTGTGGCTATTATTCTGATAGCTGTCGGGGCTAATGCATACTTAATAGGGCTTGATTGTTTCATTGCTCCATATATAAAAGAAAAGTTTGGAAATCGATTTGCATAAATGACTTAGACATGTGTTTAATAAATTACGATTGAATAGATGTGAAATATTTTTAACTTATAGATAAATTAATTAATTTACTTATATATGTGAGAGGAGTCAAATAATAATGAGAAAGAAGACAATAAGAAGTTTAGTTTTTAGTTTAATGTTTATACTAATCTCTTCTACAGCTGCTTTAGCTGATGAGATGAATATGGGAAAGGCTACGTCAAAGAGTGTTGATGGGATAACTGCGGAGCTTTCTTTTAAAGGTGAAGAAGCAAAGACTGGTAAAGATCAAATAATGATCACATTGCATGATAGTAATGATAAAGAGATTGATAATGCAGACGTGACTATAATTGCTAAGATGCCACAAGATGATTCGATGAAAATGAACAGTAATGAACCAATAACAGTAAAGTTAGAAAAAAATGAAAAAGGTCAGTACATGGGATACATAAACTTCACAGATAAAGGTAAGTGGACTATAACTACTAACATTACAGTACAAGGCGAAAAGAAAAGTATTGATTTTGATACTAATGTAGTTAGCGGTGGACCTAATTGGATTATTATAGGTGGATTTTTAGGAGCTGTTGCATTAATAATCATCGTGGCGGTTGTAAAAAAGAAACAAGCAAAATAGTTTTGAAGCAGAAGTAGAAGAAAAGAGGTAGTGCTATGAATAATGTAAATAAAACTACTAATGAAAAGGAGAAATCTTCACCTGAACATGAAGGTAAGAATTTATTAGATAATAAGAGGTTTGCTAAATTCATTAGGAGCAAGTGGTATCCAGGTATATTTCAGCTCTTGGTAGGAGCAGTGTTTGCATTTATTGTATTTGAGTTATTAGTTGGCCCAGATAAAGCTCATGATAATTTCGGAACAGCAGGTACTTGGGTATTATGGTGGCCAATTCTTCCAATACTTTTGTTCTTAACAGGAAGGTTTTGGTGTGCAATATGTCCGTTTGGAGCACTAAGCGATGTTGTTCAAAAGTTCGTAGGTAGTAAGAAACCAGTACCTAGATTTCTGAAAAAATATGGTGTATGGATAATAGATGCAATGTTCTTAGCTATTACTTGGAGTGACCACGTATTCGGTATAGTTGAGAATCCTAGAGGTTCTGGAACGCTGTTATTATTAATAACTTTAGGAGTTATATTTTGTGGAGCATTCTTTGAACGTAGAACCTGGTGTAGATATCTTTGCTTCTTAGGTGGATTATCTTCAAACTATTCTAGAGCAGGTATATTACAACTTAGAGGAACTAAAGAGAAATGCTCAAAATGTACAGTAGCAGCTTGCTACAAAGGTACTGATAAGGCACCAGGATGTCCAATGTTTGAATTTCCTAAGACTATGGAGAGTAATTCAAATTGTAACATTTGTGGTAACTGCGTTAAGAATTGTCCTAATAACTCTATCAAAATATCCTTCAGAAAACCAACTCAAGAATTGTGGTTCATAAGAAAACCTCAATTAGAAGTTTCATTCTTAGCCGTTGTAATCATGGGTATTGTTTTCGTACAAAATGTTACTATGCTTAAGATATGGGATGGCATGTTAACATGGCTAGAAAATGTTACTGGAACACAAAGTTATTTTGTAACCTTTACTATAACTTTCATAGTGGCTATGGCTATACCAATATTTTTATTAGCATTAACAGGTTACATAGCTAAGTTGTTTAATGGTGACTCAGTTAAAGCTAATTTCACTAAATTTGGTTATGCCCTAATACCTTTAGATTTAGCAGCACATATAGCCCATAACTTATTTCATTTATTAGCTGAAGGAAAATCTATAGGATATACATTCATGGGGTTATTCGGAGTTGAGATGCATGGTGCTTCAACGGCAATTCTTGACGACCCAACTATACAAGCATTGCAATTTATATTGATAGCAATTGGAACCTTAGGCTCCATATACACTGCATATAAAATTGCAAAGAGCAATTATAAAGAAAAGAAGACAAGCGTTACAGTGGTATATACTGTTCTGTTGATATTACTTGCAATAGCTAATATATTACTATTCTCATTACCTATGGCTATGCGTATGTAGTTAATTAAAGGAGTGAATATCATAGATATAAATTTTAAAATGTTGATTAGGGCTGCAAGGCCCTTTTCCTTAACAGGTTCAGTAATTCCAGTAACCTTAGGTGCAATACTTGCTATTAATCAATCTAGGTTTAATATAGCATATTTTATTTTTTCGGTTATTGGAATTGTATTATTACAAGCAGCAGTAAATCTATTAAATGATCATGATGATTTTATAAATAAAGTAGATACAAAAGACTCATATTGTTCTAGCGGAGTAGTTGTTGAAGGGCTTATAACGGCTGATGAAGTAAGAAAAGCAGGCATTATTGCTTTAGTATTGGGATGTATAGTAGGTTTAATTTTGGCCTATTTTAGGGGAAGCATGATTCTGATTATTGGAATAATAGGTGCTATTTGCGGTTATTTCTACACTGGAAAACCATTAGCATTAAAATATAGAGGATTGGGTGCACCATTAGTTTTTATAATTTTTGGACCATTGATGACATTGGGATCATATTACGTTCAAGTACAAGAATTAGGGTTAAAAGCCTTGTTGGTTTCAATCCCTGTTGGATTACTAACTACTGCTATATTACATGCCAATGATATTAGAGACATAAGGAATGATAGTAAAGCTGGTATTAAAACCTTGTCAATAGTAGTTGGAAGAAAAAATGCAGATAGGATATATATCAGTTTAATTATATTTGCTTATATTTCTATTCTATTAATAAGTTTTTATAATTATATTCCTTATTTAAGTTTAATCTGCTTGTTAACAATACCTAACGCAGCTAAGAATATTAAAAAGTTAAGATCAAGTAGTAATGAAGATAAGATGATTTCAGATCTTGATAAAGAAACAGCAAAGCTTCAAAGTCAATTTGGAATACTTTTAATTCTATCTATGTTTGTTTCAAGTGCAGTGATCTAGAAAGGTGGAAATATTATGGGAGAACTCAAAAGAAATGAAAAGCTGGCCATAAGTTCATTAGTTGTTGTTCCGTTACTATGGTTTGTAATATTTGTGGTTAAGCCATTCAACTTTTGGGGAGAAATGAGTATAGCTATTCTCTTCTTAGGTAGTATTGCTGTAGTGGCAGATAGAAAGTTATTATCACAGTCACTAAAAAAATTGACCCTTCGAAATATTCTTGTAGGAATAGGTTCGGCTATAATTCTGTATTTTATTTTCTATGTTGGTAATATTGTTTCGGGATATTTATTCCCTTTTAAGGATGCACAAATAACCTCTGTTTATAGTAATAGATCTCAAGGAAGTTCAGTATTTATTGGATTTTTATTGCTATTTATTATTGGACCAGGAGAAGAAATATACTGGAGGGGTTTCATACAAAATACTCTTTCAAAAAAGTTCGGAGAAAATAAGGGATATATAATTGCAACTTTACTATATGCTGGTGTACATATAATAACCTTTAATTTCATGCTTGTTGTCGCAGCTTTAGTATGCGGGGTATTTTGGGGATGGATTTATAAGAAGGAAAGAAGTATTGTCACTATTATAATATCTCATGCACTTTGGGATTTAATCATATTTGTTTTATTTCCTTTAATGTAGAGAGAAAGGAGGATGATTATGGCTGAAATTAAAGCAGATGTTGAAGGTATATTTTCATCTATTGCAAAAAGATACGATATGCTAAATTCAGTATTAACTTTGAATATTGATAAGTTATGGAGAAAAAAAGCTATAAAATTAAGCGGAATTAAAAAAGATGATAAAGTACTAGATTTGTGCTGTGGAACAGGTCAAATGATATATTATGAATGTAAAGCTGTAGGTAAAAATACTTCTGTTATAGGTATAGATTTTAGTCAGGAAATGCTTGACGTAGGGAGGGAAAGACTTGACTACCTATCTAAGGATTACATGTTTGAGTTAATAAAAGGAAGTATTTTAGAATTGCCTTTTGAGAATAACACTTTTGATTGTATAACTATTGCCTTTGGTCTTAGAAATATTCAGGATACAAACAAGGCACTATCAGAAATGTATAGAGTTTTAAAGCCAAATGGTAAAGTAATATGTTTAGAGCTTTCAAAACCTAATCGATTAATTTTGAATAAGGTATATAACCTGTATTTTAATAATGTACTACCAGTGATAGGTTATATAGGAACAGGTGACAAAAAAGCATATTACTACCTTAGAGATTCTGTAAATAATTTTATGAAAAAAGAACAGCTTAAGTTGCAGTTTCAGAATAATGGCTTTAAAAATACTGGCTATAAGTCTTTATCATTTGGCATTTCATCTATACATTATGGGAGTAAATAAAATGAAGAGAAGTTTGATAACACATCAAACTTCTCTTTAATTAATATAAGCCATTTATTTATAACTAAACAAAGAATACTAGGTATTGGAGGAAAGAGAAAGTGAGTTTTAAAACAATATTAAAGATTATGGATTTAAAAACTCTTATAGCAGGATTTGTTCCTGTAGTTTTAGGATCTATTTACTCAAAGTATGCTTTTGATAGGATTAATATTTTATATCTTTTTTTATTAATAATAGCAATGATGCTTGTTCAAAGTGCAACCAATATGATTAATGACTATTTTGATTTTAAGCGAGGTGCAGATAGTAATAAAAGTGGAGATGAAAAGGCTTTAGTTAGTGGCGAAATTACTCCAAAACAGATTTTATTTCTTATTTTTTTATACCAATCCATTGCTCTTATAATAGGGATTTTTATTGGAAGTCAAACAAGCTATTATATTTTATTAATTGCTTTAATAGGAGGGCTAATTTCTTTTATATATGCTGCTGGGCCATTGCCTATTTCATATACCCCAGTTAGCGAGATTGTCGCTGGTTCTACTATGGGAATTGGTATTACAACTACAGTAATTTATATTCAATCAGGTATATTTAATTTTACTACAGTTTTAGTTACGGTACCTACAGCACTGTTTATAAGTACAATACTATTGACCAATAATTTAAGCGATCTAAAAGAAGATTTTGAAGCTGGGAGAAAGACTCTGCCTATTTTAATAGGGGTGAAAAAAGCTGAAAAGTTATGGGCATTTGATGTTGTAATGTTGCTAGTATTAACTGTGATTCTTGGGTTAGTACATATCTACCCAATTATAGTTTTGATTGTATCAACAGTAACGTTCCCTTATCGGATAGTTTTCGACTTCTTTTCATATGACAAAAATATAAATACAAAAGACAGAAGTATGGGGCTAATAGGAAGGGTTGGATTAAGATATCATTTATCTATAATCATTGGTTTAGTAATTTCAATAATATTGAAATAAGTGTTTAGATATGTCTAAGGTAGAGTAGTCTTTTATTTGGGAAACGATTTTTAAATTTTTAATGATAATATTCGCATTTCTACATAAAAACTACACAAAAACTACATAAAGACTACATAAAAACTTGATAACATTGGCATGATGAAAAATTATTTTTAGTAAAATAGTATTTTGTGACCACCCCTCAGGTGTGGGGGGAGTAATTAAGATTTAGAAATTTAGATTAACAAATAATTTTAGGAATCAAATTGAATTGAAAATATATTTAAGAGGAGATAAAAATGTTAAAAGATTTTCTTATTATCGGAGTTTTTCTAGTTTCAGCATTTGTATTTGGAATGATTATTTTGCTAATTGCTTCGTCAGTAAGACCTAAAAAGCCGAATGAGGAAAAACTGTCAACTTATGAATGTGGTGTAGAGACCACAGGCTCAACTTGGATAAGATTTAAGGTAAGTTATTTTATGTATGCCTTGGTGTTTTTACTTTTTGATGTTGAAACAGTCTTTCTGTTACCATGGGCTATGAAATTTAAGATGCTCAGCTTATTCGCACTAGGTGAAATGTTTATTTTTATTGGAATTCTAATTATAGGGCTATTTTATGCATGGAAAGAGGGGGCATTGGAGTGGAAATGATCTCAGGAAATAATAACTACATTGAAGAGCAGATAGAAAAAAATATTATTTTAACCAAATTAGATGATGTTTTAAATTATTATCGTGCACATTCGTTTTGGCCCCTCACATTTGGGTTAGCATGTTGCGCTATTGAAATGATGGCTGCTGGAGGAGCACGTTATGACATTGCAAGATTTGGGTACGAGGTTTTTCGTGCATCACCAAGACAAGCAGATTTAATGATTGTAGCAGGAACTGTAACTGATAAAATGGCGCCAATTGTAAAGAAAATTTATGATCAGATGCCAGAACCGAAATGGGTAATTGCGATGGGAAGCTGTGCTACAAGTGGTGGTCCTTTTGTTGATTCCTATAATGTTGTACCTGGTGTTGATACATTTTTACCTGTAGATGTCTATATCCCAGGATGTCCTCCACGACCAGAAGCATTACTTCATGGTCTTCTAACACTAAAAGAGAAGATTATACATCCTAAGGAGGTAGGCAAAGGTGTGCAAAGTTAGTGAAAAACTAATACTTCAGTTAAAGGAAACATACGAAGAAAACATTGAAATTAAATATAATAGGATAATTGCTATTTATATAGCTTCTAGTATTCTGCTGGATATAGTAAAAAGATTGAAAATATCTGGATTTGATTTTTTAGTAGATATTACAGCAGTTGAAGAAGAAGACTTAAGCTGTATTTATCACTTTATGTCATTTGAAAGTAATGAATTAATAATGGTTAAAGCAAAACTTAATGAAAAGCTTCAAATTGATTCAATAAGTGAAGAGTGGCTATCAGCTGATGTCCAAGAAAGAGAGATATACGATTTATTTGGGATTCAATTTATTGGACATCCGAATATGAAGAGAATATTATGTCCAGATAGTTTTATTGGACACCCACTAAGAAAAAATTTTAAGATTCCTGAACGAAGATAGGGGAGGATTTTTTATGACAAAACATAATGAAAATCTGCATACTGAAGAGATGACTTTAAACTTTGGTCCTCAGCATCCAAGCACGCATGGAGTATATAGAGCAATTTTTACTTTAGATGGAGAACAGATTGTTAAGATAGAAAATGTTATTGGTTATTTGCATAGAGGAATAGAAAAGCTAGCAGAATCTAGAACCTATACTCAATTTATCCCTTATACCGATAGATTAGATTATTTATCTGGAATGTTAAATGAATTAGGGTATGTTCAAACTGTCGAGATACTCATGGGAATTGAAATTCCAGAAAGAGCTGAATATCTGCGCATTATAATGGCTGAATTACAAAGAATGGCAAGTCACCAAGTTTTTCTAGGTAGTATGGCACTTGATCTTAACAGCCATACGTCATGGATGTATTTCTTTAGAGATAGGGAAAAAATACTTGATCTATTTGAAATGGTTTGTGGCTCAAGAATGACAACAAATTATATGCGTATTGGTGGAGTAAGCTATGACTTACCAACTGAATTTATTCCAAGACTAAATAGCTTTCTTGATGATATGGAAAGAAGCTTTTTAGAATATGATCGCATTATTACAGGTAACGAAATATTTAAGGCGAGAACAAAAGGGGTCGGAGTTATTAGTAAAGAAAAGGCTTTGGCATATGGCTTAACAGGTCCCAATCTTAGAGCATCAGGTGTAGATTTAGATTTAAGACGTGATATACCTTATGGGTTTTATGAACGTTTTAAGTTTAAAGCAGTTGTTGGCAGTAATGGTGATTGCTATGAGAGATGGCTAGTGCGTATTGGTGAAATGGAAGAAAGCGTAAAGATTATAAAACAGGCATTAGAACAAATTCAAGAAGGACCGATTTTAGCTAAAGTTCCTAAACTTATAAAACTACCAGTAGGTGATATTTACCACCAAATTGAGGGAGCTAAGGGAGCACTAGGATTCTACTTAGTAAGTAACGGAACTGATAAACCTCATAGAGTCCATATTCATGGACCATCTTTTATTAATATTGGAGCTTTCCCTGAAGTTGCTAAAGGGGGCACAATTCAAGATGCAGTAGCTATCTTGGCATCACTTGATCCTATCTTAGGCGAAATCGATCGATAATAGGGAGATATCAATGGAGAATATATTTTTAAATAAATCTATATGGATTCAAAACTTAATTTCAGTAGCGGATACTCAAATTGGTTCAAAAAGTATTACTACGAGTTTAACATATTTTATTGATATTGTAATATTTGTTTTGTTAAATGCAATGTATCTTATTTATCTAGAAAGAAAATTTTGTGGCTTTCTACAACAGCGACTTGGGCCAAATAGGTTCGGACCGCGAGGTTTACTTCAAAGCTTAGCTGATGTTATTAAGCTTTTAGGAAAGGAAGATATAATTCCAAAGAAAGCAGATAAAGCAGTTTTCTGCATTGCTTCTTTATTAATAATGGTTCCTGCATTGCTAATTTACGTAGTTCTGCCATTTGGTAATGGGATGGTTGCAGTTAATTTAAATTTGGGTTTGTTTTATTTTTTAGCTATTTCAGGAACCTCCTCAATACCTATTTTAATGGCAGGATGGGGATCTAACAATAAGTATTCTCTTCTAGGTGGTATGAGAGTAGTTGCTCAGATGATAAGCTATGAAATACCTTTAATTTTTTCCCTTTTAGGAGTGGTAATGATCAGCGGATCATTAAATTTATCAGAAATAGTCAAAGCGCAAGAAAATGTTTGGTTTATTTTCTTACAGCCAGTTGCATTTATTACTTATCTAATAGCGGCAACAGCGGAGTTAAATAGAGGTCCTTTCGATTTACCTGAAGGCGAACAAGAAATAGTTGCGGGACCCTTTACAGAATATAGTGGAATGAGGTACGCACTCTTTTATCTTGCTGAGTATACTAGCATGTTTGCAATTGCAGCTCTTACAGTAACATTATTCTTGGGAGGGCCTAGCGGACCATTTTTACCATCTTGGATTTGGTTCATGTTGAAGACTTATGTAATAGTACTAATCTTTATGCTTGTTAGATGGACTTTTCCAAGATTTAGATTAGATCATATGATGTCTTTAAATTGGAAGTATTTAATTCCAATATCTTTGGCGAATATTTTAATTACAGGTTTGGGCATCAAAATCTTTCAATTAATTAAGGGGTGAGTGAAATGTTCGGAAAAGGATTGATTAATGGGATTAGAGTTACTTTAGGACATTTATTTGAAAAGAATATAACTGAGCAGTATCCAGAACAACGTCCGAAGTTGCCACCACGTTCTCGCTGTTCTTTTGAGTTATACTCAGAAAAGTGTACCGCTTGTGGTGTATGTGCTTTAAGCTGTCCTAATAGAGTAATTGAAGTAAGAAGTATTAAGGATGAAAATAATAGAAAGAAGTTAACTAGCTATCAAATGAGATTAGAATATTGCCTTTTTTGTGGTCTTTGTGTTGAAAGCTGCCCAAGCAAAGCTTTGAAGAACACATCAGATTTTGAATTAAGTGTTTATAATAAGTCAGATACTAGATTAACGCTATTTAAGAGCCAGGAGGATTTGACATGATCTCAGCTTATATATTTTGGCCTATTGTATTTATAGTTTTGGCCTGTGCAGTAGGTGTTGTACATTCAAAAAATATAGTGCATAGTGCTCTGCTACTAATATTAACATTTATTGGTGTAGCCGTTGTCTTTATACTACTTGAAGCCGATTTTTTGGCTTTAGCACAAATTTTGATTTACGCAGGTGCTATTTCTATCTTGATAGTATTTGCAATAATGCTTACTAGAAGGAATGACATGAAGGATAGTAATCCGTTTAATAAAAATAGGGTTGTAAGTTTGATATTATGCTCAGTTTTTTTTGCATTGATTGCTCGTATAGTTTTGGTAACTAAGTTTAACTATAAAAACATAGAAATAAAAGATACTATTAGCTCTATAGCGGATGGATTTTTTGGTAGTCACATGATTGCTTTTGAAGTTTCTGAAATACTTTTATTAATTGCTATGGTAGGAGCTATCATCTTAGCCAAAGGAGTGAAAAATTAATGGTAGGATTAGAAGGATATTTATTGTTGGCTGCAGCATTGTTTTGTATTGGATTATACGGTGTTTTTGCAAAGAGGAATGTAATAAGTGTACTAATGTCAGTGGAACTTATGATGAATGCTGTAAATATAAACTTAGTTGCGTTTAATAGATTTTTGGCACCAGCAAAGGTCACAGGACATCTTTTTGCTATTTTTGTTATTGTAGTTGCAGCCGCTGAAATAGCTGTAGGGCTAGCTATCATTTTAAATATTTACAGAAGCCGAACTACAACTAATGTTGAAGAATTTAATATTTTAAAGTGGTAGGTGATATGATGAGATTTATAGATTTGGCTTGGTTAATCCCTATATTTCCAGTAGTAGGATTTCTGCTTATAGCTTTCATTACAAAAGGCTTTAAGAAAATTAGTGCATTAGTCGCTATAGGGGGAATAGCACTTTCTTTTATATTCTCTTTAGGGGTTTTCTTTGAGGTCATTGCTTCTAAAGTTAGTATTAATAAGCCTATTGAATACGCTGTAGCTTGGCTTTCAGTACCAATAAAAATTGAAGCTGGAGTACTAATTGATCCTTTAACAGCAGTTATGCTGTTAATCGTAACATTTATCGGATTATTGGTTGAGGTGTATTCCTTAGGATATATGGAAAAGGACCCTGGGTTTTCAAGATTCTTTGCTAATTTATCATTGTTTACAAGTTCAATGTTAGGATTAGTAATTTCAAATAATTATTTTCAAATGTTCTTTTTTTGGGAATTAGTTGGATTATGCTCTTATCTACTAATTGGTTTCTATTATGAAAAACATTCAGCTGTAAAAGCGAATAAGAAAGCATTTATAGCCAATAGGGTAGGAGATTTTGGATTTTTAATAGGAATGCTTTGTCTTTTCGTAGCCTTTGGAACTTTCAATTTTAGACAACTTGTAGTTAGTATTCCGACTTACCAAAATGCTATATTTTTAACTATTGCAGCTTTATTAATTTTTGCAGGCCCAGTGGCAAAATCCGCTCAATTTCCTTTGCATGTGTGGCTTCCTGATGCTATGGAAGGGCCGACACCAGTGAGTGCCTTAATTCATGCAGCTACAATGGTTGCAGCTGGAGTATATCTTTTAGCACGTGGTTATATATTATTTTCTTCATTAAATCAAGTAAGCGTAGTAATTGCCTACATTGGGGGAATAACTGCATTTATGGCTGGCACTATTGCTTTAGTTCAAAGAGATTTAAAAAGAATATTAGCTTTTTCAACTATGAGTCAGTTAGGGTATATGGTAATGGCAATGGGAGTAGGAGGATTTACTGCAGGTGTATTCCATCTTACAAGTCATGCGTTTTTTAAAGCGTTACTATTCTTAGGAGCTGGCAGTATTATACATGCTATAGGTGTACAAGATATCTTTAAAATGGGTGGACTATTTAAAAGAATGAAAGTCACCAGCATTACATTTATTATAGCGTCTATATCTCTGGCTGGAATTCCACCGTTTTCAGGTTTTTTTAGCAAAGATGAAATTCTGGCTATAACATATGAGAATGGTTATAAGTTTTTATATTATTTAGGTCTAATCACTGCGTTTTTAACAGCTTTTTATATTGCTCGTTTAGTTTTTATAGTTTTCTTTGGTGAGGAAAAACAAAAGTATTCTGTACACAAAAATCCATGGACTATGACATTACCTTTAGTAATTTTATCTGTGTTTGCAGTACTTTATGGATTTATGAATAAGGCCTTTGCAGCACACATATATTTTCAGACGAGCCCTACTATAGAGGCAAATCGTATGGTTATGGTTGAGTCTGTAATAGTAGCTTTGCTAGGGATAATCTTAGGGTGGGTTATTTATATAAAAAGGATTGTATCAAGTGAAGCTCTTAGTGTGAAATTTAAATTTATCTATAAGTTACTTTTTAACCAGTATTATTTAAATGAAATTTATATTTGGGTGTACAATACTATAATTCTATCTATCTCCCGTTTCTTCAATTGGTGGGATAGAAATATAGTGGATGGGATTTTTGATAAAACTACGGCTTCAATAAAGGGAATGGGATCTAAGCTTAGAATTATTCAGTCAGGAAGTTTACAAAGCTATGCCTTTATCTTTTTCATAGCAATTACTTTCATAATTCTTTGGTTAGCAGTGCCGATTTTAGGAGGAATGTAGATGCAATTTCCGATATTAACATCAATATTATTAGCCCCGATTGTGGGGATTATCATAATTCTTTTTTTAAAAGCCACGAAACATAATGCAATAAAAGCGATAGCAGCAGTGGTCACTTTTATTTCACTGTTCTTATCAATTATAGTTTTTGTTACTTATAATAAGACCATAGGTGGTCTCCAATTTAACGAGACTTATACTTGGATCCCTTCATTAGGAATAAATTATTCTGTTGGAATAGATGGGGTAAGCTTACCTATGATACTTCTAACATCTATCGTTATCTTTGCGGGGGTTTTTACATCATGGAAGATGGAGAATAGAATTAAGGAGTTTTTCATATTTTTGCTTTTACTAGTTACAGGTGTTTTTGGCGTATTTATTTCAAGGGATTTATTTTTCTTCTTCCTATTCTTTGAAATAGCTGTTATACCTATGTATATTTTAATCGGAGTGTGGGGAAGTACACGAAAAGATTATGCAGCTATGAAGCTTACTTTGTATTTATTAATAGGTAGCTCCGTTGTACTAATCGGAATGATTGCTACATTTATTTATGCAAATAAATTAGGGGTAAGAACATTTAATATTCAATTACTGAGTGAGATTAAATACAGCTATGGTTTTCAGAAATTTGCATTTCTTCTAATGTTAATAGGCTTTGGTATATTGGTACCTATGTGGCCTTTTCACACATGGTCACCAGATGGTCATGTAGCTGCTCCGACTGCTGTAAGTATGTTACACGCAGGAGTTTTAATGAAATTAGGTGGTTATGGAATTATTCGCGTAGGTGTATTCCTTTTTCCTGATGGAGCAAGATATTGGGTTCCTATTATTGCAATACTTTCTATTATCAATGTAGTTTATGGGGCAATGGTAGCAATGATTCAGAAGGACCTTAAATTTGTAATAGGATACTCTAGCGTAAGTCATATGGGATATGTTCTTTTGGGAATTGCAACATTAAATTCACAAGGCATTGACGGAGCAGTAACGCAAATGTTTGCTCATGGCATAATGACGGCATTATTTTTTACTTTGATAGGGAATATCTATAATAAAGCACACACTAGAGAAATTGCTAAGTTTGGTGGTTTGATACACCAAATGCCTAGAGTAGCAATTGGGTTTATAATTGCTGGCTTTGCATCTTTAGGTTTGCCAGGATTAAATAATTTTGTAGCAGAATTTCTTATATTTTTAGGTTCCTTTAGTAAAACAACAAAACTATTTTCAATGATACCTTTTAAGGTAATTTCTATTTTAGCTATTTTGGGGATTGTTATCACTGCTATTTATATTTTGAAAGTGATTCAAGATACTTTCTTTGGGCCAAGAAAGAAAGAATGGGATCACTTAGAGGATGCAAAAGGAATAGAGATGATTCCTATTGTAATGTTAAGTTTTGTACTAGTATTCTTTGGAGTATTTCCATCACCACTTATTGATATTATACACAGCGGAGTAATTCCGCTAATTAATAGGGTATCAGAGGCAGTACTAATTAAGGGGGGATTTTGATGAATAAGTATTTAGTAGAAATAATGACTGCAGCCTTATCACTTGTTCTCTTAGTTATGAATTTAGTACAGCCAAAATTTAAAGAAAAGTTAGGCATTTTTACTACAATAGGCCTTTTCATAATTTTAATGATATCTTTACTTCTTGGAAGTGACGGACAGAGTTCATTTGGAGGGGCTTACATTTTTGATTCTTTTAGTACTTTTTTTAAGCAGTTATTTTTAGTTGCTGCAATTTTAACTGTGGTGCTTTCTAAGGATCAATTGATTTCTAAAAAGGGGGAGTTTTACGCCTTAATTACTTCTGCACTTTTGGGTATGATGATTATGGTATCCTCTGGAGAGCTAATCACTATTTATATAGGACTAGAATTAATGACTATTTCATTTTGTATTCTAATTGCTTTCGATGATGACGCAAAGTCAAAGGAGGCAAGTTTGAAGTATATTATTTTAGGGGCGATTTCTTCAGCAATTTTTTTATACGGCTTAAGCTTAATTTATGGTGTGACACAGACTACAATTATTAGAGAAATTGGAGAAGTGATATCAAAAACTCAAGTAACGCCATTAGTAATACTAGGAATGATATTTTTAGTAGCAGGCTTTGCATTCAAAATTGCTATAGTGCCTTTTCATATGTGGGCTCCAGATATTTATGAAGGAGCACCTACTCCAATCACAGCATTTTTAGCTGTCGCATCAAAAGCAGCTGGTTTGGCTGTTTTCCTAAGACTATTTATGAATGGAATGTCATCTGTTTCAGGTTATTGGATAGAACTTGTAATAGTGTTGAGTATATTGACCTTAATCTTAGGAAATCTAGTTGCAATTCCTCAGACTAATATAAAGAGATTGCTTGCGTATTCGAGTATTGCTCAAGCAGGATATTTCTTATTAGGAATTATAGCTAATTCAAATATAGGTGTGGCAGCTATTCTACTTTATAGTGTGGTTTATCTTTTCTCAAATATAGGGGCGTTTGGTGTTGTAATTGCTGTCTCAAAGGTAACAAAAAGTAATGAAATAAAAGATTATGAACACTTGGCTAGAAAGTCTCCATTCCTAGCTGCAGTAATGCTTATTTCATTACTTTCCCTAGCAGGAATTCCACCCTTAGCTGGATTTATAGGTAAGTTTTATTTGTTCTTATCAATAATAGAAAAAGGACAATTATGGTTAGCTTTTTTTAGTATTGGTATGAGTGTAGTATCTGTATACTATTATCTTAAAATTGTAAAAGTAATGTACTTTGGAGATGAATCTAGAAGTTTTGAATCAATTAAAGTAACTGCAAGTACAAAAGTAGTATTAACGCTATCTGTGATAGTACTTGTTATATTTGGAATCTATCCAACTCAATTGATAAATTTAGTGATGGAGATTTCAAAAAACTTTTTATCTTAATATTCTTATGTATTTATTGGAGCTCTCCAAGTTTGGAGGGCTTTAATCTCAAAAAGAAAATTAAGTATTTTCACATGAAATTCATAAGTTTATGCTAAATTATGAACATATAATAATAACAAATTATACGAGGTTAAACCATGAATAATAATATTTTAATTATTGAAGATGAAGAAAATGTATTGAGTGTTTTAAAAGCCTATCTAGAAAAGTCAGGATATAATGTTTATGGAACTACAAGAGGTCTAAAAGGGATCGAACTGTTTAAATCAAATGATTTTAAATTGATAATTCTTGATTTAATGTTACCTGATATAAGTGGAGAGGAAGTCTGTAGAATAATAAGAGAAACTTCAAACATACATATATTTATGCTTACTGCTAAAGGTAGCTTAGATAATAAAATCGATGGATTAGAGATAGGAGCAGATGAATATCTAGTAAAACCTTTTAGTCCAAGAGAACTAACTGCAAGAATAAATGCTCTTTTTAGAAGAATCTCCTATGAAGATAATGAATCCGGTTTGTGTTATAGTGATGGAAAATTAATTGTTGATTATGAAAAAAGATTAGTAAAGCTGAATGGGCAGGAAGTTCCGCTAACATCAAATGAATTTGATATACTGTATGCACTAATTATTAATAAAGGAAAAGTATTATCAAGAGAACAGCTGATTCAGAAAATTGGTGGTATAGATTTTGAAGGATATGACAGAACAATTGATGTTCATATAAAAAATATACGTAAAAAGATTGAGGAAGATACAAAAAAACCTAAATATATAATAACTGTAGTTAAGGTTGGATACAAGTTTGGTGGTGATAATTAGTGAAAAGTATAAGAAGAAAACTTAGTATCATGTTTTTTATTTGTTCACTTGCAGCAATATTACTAATAACAATGTTTGTGAATTTAACTATAACCAAAAAGTTCGATGACTACATGGTAGATACCCAAAATAAAAGATATGAAAGAATTGTAGCATACTTCCAAGAAGTATATAAGCGAGAGGGAAAGTGGGATGAAGACTCTGGCGTTGAAATGATGCACGAAGCTTTTATGGGGAATTATTGCCTAACCCTTCTTGATAATAATGAAAAAACTGTATGGGGAATGAATGCTAATGATATTAAAAATAATTTGCATTTAAACACTATGCTCGTAAAGGATTCTGGTGTTTATACATCTAAGAGATTTCCAATAAAGGTAAATAATAAGATAGTAGGATATGTAGACATAGGTCAATATTCATCAGTTCTGTTATCAGAAGAAGATGTTAATTTCAAGCTATCAATAAATCAAAGTATTATCGCTAGTGGTTTAATAACTATGATAATAATAATTGTGATAAGTCTCTATTTTTCAAAGCAGTTTTCAAAACCTATTAAGGAAGTTTCAAATATGTCTGTGAGTTTATCTAAGGGAAATTTTGATACCAAGTCTGTCACAAAGAGTAATATAAAGGAATTAGAGAACTTAAGAAGTAGCGTAAATATATTAGCGGAAAAGTTGAAGCAACAAGATATGCTTAGAAAAAGGCTTGTATCTGACATATCTCATGAAATAAGAACCCCTCTAAATGTACTGCAAAACAATTTAGAAGCCATGATTGATGGAGTTTTTGAAGTTACAGATGATAAACTTAGGTATTTAAATGATGAAGTTATTAGATTTGGTAAACTCTTAAATAATCTAGATTTGCTCAAGAAATTCGAGACTGAGAGTACAAATATTAATTTTGAAACTTTAGATCTGCGTCAATTATTAAAAAGTGTATGTGAAGACTTTTATATAAAAGCAAAAAATCAAGGAATTGAACTCAAATATACTATTCAGAAAAATCAAGAGTATTATATAACTGGGGATAAAGATAAGTTAAGACAGGTATTTATAAACATTATTTCAAATGCTATTAAATTTTCTAAATATAATGGGAACATAGATGTAAATATGTATATCAGAGATAAAAAAGCTGTTGTAGAGATTTTTGACAATGGAATCGGGATAAAAGAAGAAGATTTACCCTTTATATTTGAAAGATTATACAGAGGTGATAAGAGTAGAAACGAAATTGAAGGTAGCGGCATAGGTCTAACCATAGTTAAAAATATTTTAGATCTTCATTTTGCAAACATAGAAGTAGAGAGTGTAGAAAATCAGGGAACTAAATTTACTATTTATTTTGATAAACTTAGTATTTAAAAATAAAGTTTAATGTACATATTGGTTAGAAAGAAATAAACATACTTATTGAAGAAAATAAAATAATACAAAAAACCGGTATTAAACCGGTTTTTATATAACGAGGAATTATTTTACATTACATTTTCATTTGGCCCATGTTGCTAATGATCTCTGGATTAACCATACCAAATATCATTGCTATATGTGCAACTACTAGGAATCCACCTACTAGTATAAAATGTATTTTCATCTTTTCGTTATCAGATTTGTTTTTAAATATTAATCCTAGTTCTAAAAGAGCTAGAGGTAATAGGAAGATAACACCGCTTAAGTAGAAACCAACGGCAACTACGTCTACCCATGTATGCCATCCACCTGTTTGGGTTAATGGAATTACTGCGTTTATAAAAAGATAAATAAAGATTCCGGTAAAATAAAATCCATCGAAAATGGAAACGACTTTGTTTAAAGTTCTTATACCACCACTTTGTATCCTATTAAATATGATGAAAAACTCTGTTATTGTAAGAGTTTCAGCACATATTACAGGTACAGCCATAAAAATTAATAGATTCCAAGGCTGATTGTCAGCTAATAAGGACATGTAATGAGTCATATTCATAATTTGTACCTCCTAAATATTTTATGTGAAAATGTTAACATAAAGTTATGAAGAAGTTATGAAGAAAACGGATAGTATGTAGTTTATTATGGAATATATTACATATTTTACAAAATAATTATTTATGTTTAATATATAGTGGTAGTTAATTTATATCCAGAGAATAAGGTAGATTTTAAAACATGATTAAAAATAAAATGTCTTATAGGAGCCACGGGGAGGTTCCTATAAGACTATAATATAATAATATAAATAAAGTTACGGTAAATGGTGTATGTAATATAACTTTATTTACATTAGAATATAGCAATAATTATGAAGCTTTGGTTTCTACATTTTTATTATTAGATTCTATATAAAGATTATTATAAATATTCATTATGGATTGCTCTTCAAAGTTAAATCTTTCAACTAACTTTATAGAATAATCATTTCTATATTTTTTGCTAAATAGAAATTTTAAAAAAACCATCTCTTTCTCCTCCTCATAACTGTAATGACCTTAATTCAATAATACTCTATTCTTATAAAGAGAGTATGAAGAGAATATAAAGATAATATGAAGATAAGAAAGTATTGTTTAAAATAATAATACTTTACGTAAAGAGCAAACTTAAGTAACATGATTGCTTGTTGAGTACTAAACTATACACACTGAGTACTAAAGATATTAAGCATTATCTTCACCAATGTCTATTCCTAAAATAATTAAATCAGAATTCTTTGTTTCTTGATAGAGTTTTTCTATTTCAGGCATCTCTTGTACACAGTAAGGGCACCATGTAGCCCAAAAATTAATAAAAATATTTTTACCCTTAAGATCACTCAGAGAAACCTCTTTTCCATCAAGAGTCTTCAATTTAAAGTCAATTGCCTTATCACCATTTTGATCTTTAAAAATTCCATTAGTAGTTCATTATATCTTCATAATTCCTTCATAAGATTAATTTATAATAACTATTAAATAGAAATTATAATTACTTGAGGGGGTTAATATGATTAAAACAAAAAATATATCCACGGTTGCTGCAGTAGTTGCTGGGTTGGCTGCTGCAGGTTTTATTATATTTGCAAATCCGATGAATAAAAATAAAGAAATTAGTAGTACTGAAATTAGCAATATAAACAAAAAAGCTAAAATAAATAATGCTTTGCCTATTCCTGAACTTTTAGAAGATAAGAATCCTGATCCTAAGATAGACGATTTTACTCTAGAGCCACAGCAAGGACTAACATCATTTATAGCAGGAACCCAAACTAAAACTATGGGGTATAATGGAAACTTTCTAGGCCCAGTAATCCGGGTGAATAAAGGAGATCAAGTAAATATCCATGTAAATAATAAACTAAATGAAGATACAACTGTACATTGGCATGGGGTAGAGGTGAATGGGGAAAATGATGGTGGCCCAGCTCAAGCTATAAAACCAGGAACATCTTGGAATCCTAGCTTTACTATAAATCAACAGGCTGCAACACTATGGTATCATCCACATTTTAGCGGTACAACTGCTACACAAGTATATAGTGGGTTAGCGGGACTATTCTATGTAGATGATGAAGTATCTAAAAGTTTAAATATACCTAAGGATTATGGAGTAAACGATATTCCGTTAGTGATTCAAGATAGAAGCTTTAACAAAGATGGAAGTTTTAAATACGATACTAATATGATGGATGGAGCGACTGGGAATAATGTTATTGTTAATGGAGCAATAAAACCGTACCTAGATGTAAAGAAAGTTAAAATTAGACTTAGAATAGTAAACGGATCTAATGTTAGTAACTTCAATTTAAATCTGGACAATAAAGATGATTTTTACCAGATCGCATCTGATGGAGGATTTTTAGAAAGTCCAGTAAGGCAAAAAAGCCTTTCACTAGCTCCTGGTGAAAGAGCAGAAATAATTATTGATTTTTCTAAATATGATAAAGGAACCAAAGTATCACTTATGAGTGATACGACTGAAATATTGAGTTTTAATGTTAAGGAAGATGGAAATGATATAACAGAAATCCCTGATGTTTTAACAAAAGTCAATAAGATTGAAAAATCACAAGCTACAAAGGTGAGAAACTTCGAACTTCAAGGTATGGGAAATATGGTATCGATAAATGGGCAAAAGTTTGAAATGAATAGAATTGATGAAACTGTAAAACAAGGTGATACTGAAATATGGAATATAACCAGTGAAGAGGCAATGATGCATAATATGGGACATCCGTTTCATATCCACGGTGTACAATTTCAAATACTATCGAGAGATGGAAAAGAACCAGCTGAAGGTGAAACAGGTTGGAAAGATACAGTTTATATAAAACCAAATGAAAAAGTGAGCATTATAGTTAAATTTAATAATAAGGGAACCTTCATGTACCACTGCCATATATTAGAGCATGAAGAGTCGGGAATGATGGGACAAATCAAAGTAGAATAGTATGTTATAAATCATTATTAGTATTTATTTAAATACATTGTTATTTACTTTAATATCCAAATAATGTATAGTTTTATAATAAGTGTAAATTACTACATCTGAGAGGTGTTTATATGTTTGTTGCTATTGTATTAATTCTAAAAATTATTCTTGTAAGTTTTATTTCTTTGTTACTTTCACTTGCAGCCATAAAATTTGTACATGCCATTGGAATTGATATTAAAGATTTTAAACAGCGTACTAAACCTATATTCTTATTTATAGCGGCTATATTTAATTTGATTTTTGTTGGAGTTGTTTTTCTTATCCTTAGATATATAGATAATAAACCCTTTAATGTGCTTGGTTTTTTAATGAATATTAGGGCTCTCTGCTTTAGTTTAATAGCCTTAGCAGCTACGCTTCTAATGGCCTTTATATTTATTAAAATACTTCAAAAGTTCAAAGTATTTAATGTAAGGTTTATGAAAAATTATTTTTCAAACTCCCAAGGCATATTAGCATTAATACTAGGCTACTTAGTTCTTTTTATTGCAGCATTCCAAGAGGAGCTAATGTTTAGAGGTTACTTCACTTATCTACTACAACCATATGGTTTTATAACTGCGATGCTATTATCTTCTATAATCTTTACAGTATGGCACTTTATTACTAATAAGGTTAACCTTTTTCAGGCCTTAGACTGGCTATTGGGCGGGTTAATGCTGTTTTATGTGTATACCCGTACTGGTTCCATATGGGCATCCACAATAGTTCATTTTAGTAGAAATTTTGCGAATGTACTTTTATTAAATATAGCACAGAGCAATTCTTTATTTGAATTTGACAAACCTATTCCTCCAAAATATAAAACAATTTATACCCTAACTTTATCTATAGTTATTGCCCTTATCACTTACTTATTTTATAGATAAGCTTACGTTAGAGCTGCTTAACATTACGAAGCAGCTCTTTTGATTTATAAGATAATAACTTCTAGTGTACAATATTTTACAACTGTGTATTAAGGTAATTATACGTTAAATTTACTCGTTTACAGTAAGAAATACAAAAATGCCTCTTTTAGCAGATCATGTTTTAAGAGAAGCAAATCACTATATAAGACTATTGAAGATATTTAATAAAGAATCATAATAAAAAGCTGTGGCTCATTTGCAAGAGTCGCGGCTATTCATCGTCTTATCAGACTAAAATCCGATATAAATTTAATACATATAAAATGTTTTTTACTATATACTAAAATAAAGGAAAAGACATAGAGAATTTAACGTTTAACAGTATGTTATGTGAAATAGAAAATAAAAAAATAAACATTATATAAAAATGAAAGTGTCAATTGTTGACGTTTTCATTTTTATTTTTATTGTAGAATAATTGGTTGAGGTATGAAATAGATTTTACTAAGGAGTTACGGTATCAAAACTTAATTTATGTTGGAAAATCTCGGTTTCTGGGGATTTTCGGGCATTTATAAATTAATATTTGAGTTTGGAGCTCTTTAAAATTAAATATATATAGGGGGTAAGGTATCATGTTTGTTTTCAACTATGCAGATGGTGCGTCTGCATTAAGCGTGTGGGGAGTATGGATAATTATTTTTATCGCACTTTTTAGCTTTAATGAGATAGCCCGTAGGTGGAAATATGTTGGCTTCTTATGTTTTATTGTTTTACCACTAACACTTTCAATACTATGGTTTACAGTATTAAGTGATACAACTTATACAGATTGGTTTCATTTAGCAAAAGTATATTCGTCTACAGCTGGATGTATAGGATTTTGGTGTATTAGACATGTTAAATGGAAGAATAAGTCCACAGGTAAGGAATGGAGATTATCAGATAAAAAATGGGCATTATGCTTTCCTCCACTTATTCTTGCTATCAATATTTTGGAGGCGGTAATTCGTGATTTCCAAGTTGGTATTCAATATGCAGGAGGAGGAAGATTAGCTGATGAAGCCATGTATGTACTTGGTGGCTCCTGGAATTTCATGAATGGTTTAGCAGGTATCTTAAACATTATAACTATAACCGGTTGGCTTGGGATTTGCATAAAAAAACAGACTGATAAAGATGGAAGTAAAGATATGTTGTGGCCTGATATGCTTTGGTTTTGGATAATAGCCTATGATTTATGGAATTTTGCGTATACCTACAACTGTCTTCCAGGACATGCCTGGTATTGTGGGTTTGCTTTACTATTAGCTCCAACAATTTGTTCCTTTACTGTGGGAAAAGGAGCATGGCTACAACATCGTGCACAAACATTGGCAATATGGTGTATGTTTGCGCAGACCTTTCCATATTTCATTGATAAGGGAGCTTTCGCTGTTTCATCTTCCTATAATACAGTACCGTTATTTGGATTCAGCTTTGCAGCATTAGTTTCTAATATAGCAGTATTTGTTTATATGATCTATAAAGTAGTAAAGACTAAAAGAAATCCTTATCTTGGGGAGCTTTATACAGATTTGAAAGAATATAAGGAAATTAAAGCACTTGCAGAATAAATATTGAAATAAGAAAGGTTTATAAATAATAGTAACTTGTGTTAATAATTAGACAAACACGACGGTTTGTCTATTGCTATATTTTGAAAACATTTCTATAATATATGCTATAAAGTAATTTGGAATTATTTTGCAAATAATAATATCTAATCCTATTAACTATCAATAGTAACTAAAGTATCTATTTAGAACTAGTCTAAAGATGCACCACTTCACTCCGAAATCTATTTTCAAAACTCCATAGGGTTATTAGAGGAGAATTTGAAAATATAAATTTTATTGCGAAGTGGTTCATCTATATGGCATAAGTTAAAAGTTAATTTATTATATTTTTAAGATGGAGATAAAGTTAAAAAATTAAGAAAATAAGAGGGTAAATAATATGGAAGCATATAAGGTTCTTGAAATTAAGAAAAGTGTTTTCGAAAATAATGACAGAGAAGCAGATTTACTTAGAGAAGAACTAAAAAAAGACGAAACTTTTTTATTGAATTTGATGTCATCGCCTGGTTCAGGTAAAACAACTACTGTTTTAAGGACAATAGAAGCTTTGAAAGATCAAATGAGGATTGGTGTACTAGAGGCAGATATTGATTCGGAGGTCGATGCTAGTACAGTTGCAAAAACCGGTGCAAAGGTAATACAACTACACACTGGTGGCATGTGTCATCTTGATGCTGGTATGACAAAGCAAGGTCTAAAAGGACTTGGAACTGAAGACGTTGATTTTGTTATTTTAGAAAACGTGGGAAATTTGGTATGCCCAGCAGAATTTGATACTGGAGCATCAAAGAATGCCATGATCTTAAGTGTGCCAGAGGGAGATGATAAGCCACTTAAATATCCATTAATGTTCTCCATTGTTGATGTTTTATTAATTAACAAGATAGATGCAATAGCTAATTTTGATTTTGATTTCGAGGCGGTAAAGGATAGAGTAAGGAAATTAAACCCCAATATTAAGGTTATTCCAATCTCCGCTAAGACAGGAGAAGGAATCAAAGAGTGGTCGGACTGGATAAGTGTAGAAGTGAAAAGCTGGAAGTCTAAATAAAACCTTAATGATAGTTTATTTGGGAGGTAATAAATATGGTCAAGCAAAAAGTACTTCAACTAGCAAATAAGATCGCTGCTGGGATTACTGGCGGATTAGTAAAAGTAAAACCAACAGATCCAGAGTATAGAATTCTTGAGCCAGTTACTACAGATGAAATGGCGGAAGTAGCACTTCACTTAGAGGTACGTAAGCCTAAAAGCTTAAAGGAAGTTGCCGCTCTTTGTGGCAAGCCTGAAGAGGAAGTAGAAAAAATTTTAGAAAAAATGGCAGTTGATGGCTCAATAAAGTTTGAACGTGAAAATGGTTCTAATATGTATTTTCTTGAGCTTTTTGTTCCGGGAGTAATGGAATATATGGTTGCAAATAAGGAAAATGTTGAAAAGTATCCAGTAATCGCTGAATGTTTTGAAGAATATACAAGAAGATTAAGCGGACTTATGGCAGGAAACCTTCCTGTAGGAATGGGAGTAATGAGAGTTATTCCAATCGAAAGTGCTATTGAGGGCGATACAAAAAAAGCTTCATATGAAGAAATTGCATACCTACTTAATACCCATGAAGTTTTTTCTGTTGCGGATTGTGCATGTCGTACATCTATGAGAGTTAAGGGAGAAGGCTGCGGGCATACAGTTGAAGAAATGTGTATTCAGCTAGGACCAGCTGCAGAATACTATATTCGTACAGGAAGAGGTAGGAGCATTACTAGGGAAGAGGCTATTGAAATTTGCAAGAGAGCAGAAAAGGAAGGGTTGGTTCATCAGATACCTAACCTTTCAGGACCAGGAAAAGCACTTGCCATTTGTAATTGCTGCGGATGTTCTTGCTTTGGTTTAAGAAATACAACGTTATTTAGAAATCCTGATTTTTCAAGGTCAAACTATATTGCACAAGTGGATACAGATAAATGTGTGGCTTGCGGAGAATGTGTAGAAAATTGCCAAGCTAATGCCTTAACTCTTGGTCAAAATTTATGCACAAAGAAACCTGTTGAAGCACCTAAGGAAATAGATACTCCATACGATACGAAGTGGGGAAAGGAAAAATGGAATGTTAATTATCGCCATCGTAAAGTTGTTGCTGAGAGCGGAACAAGTCCATGTAAAACCGAATGTCCGGCTCATATAGCAATCCAAGGGTATATTAAGATGGCTTCTCAAGGAAGATATAGAGATGCTTTAGAGCTTATAAAAAAAGAAAATCCACTTCCAGCAATTTGCGGACGTATTTGTCCGAGAAAGTGTGAATCAGCTTGCACAAGAGCAGGAGTAGATGAACCACTTGCTGTAGACGAAATCAAAAAGTTTATTGCTGATCAAGACTTAAAAGCTGAACATAGGTTTGTACCAGAGAAAAAGGTACAAAGAGAAGAAAAAATAGCTGTAGTAGGTGCAGGTCCAGCTGGACTTTCCTGTGCTTATTTCCTAGCAGTAGAAGGATATCAAGTAACAGTTTTTGAAAAGCAAAAAGTACTTGGAGGTATGTTAACACTTGGAATTCCATCCTTTAGATTAGGAAAAGAAATAGTAAATTCGGAAATACAAGTTTTAAAAGAATTGGGTGTGGAGTTTAAAACAGGTATTGAAGTTGGTAAAGATGTGACCCTTAATGGTCTAAGAAATTTTGGCTATAAAGCCTTTTATATAGCAATTGGTGCTCAAGGCGGCAGAAAGCTTGGACTCGAGGGTGAAGAAGCTGAAGGTGTAATAACTGGGGTGGACTTTTTGAGAAAGGTAAATCTAGGGGAAGAAATGAAAATGGAAGGTTCAGCAATTGTAATCGGTGGAGGAAATGTGGCTATTGATGTGGCTAGAACTGCCGAGAGAGTTGGGGCTTCGAGTATAGATATGTATTGTTTAGAAAGCCGAAAGGAAATGCCTGCTCTAGAGGAAGAAATTGAAGAAGCCTTGTCTGAAGGCATTGATATAAATAATTCTTGGGGGCCAAAAGCAATTATTCATGAAAATGGGAAGGTTATAGGTGTAGAATTTAAAAAGTGTATTTCCGTTTTTGATGAAAATGGAAGGTTTAATCCTAAATTTGATGAAGAAGAAACTAAACTTGTTAAGGCAAACCATGTGCTAATTTCTGTTGGACAGGGAATTGACTGGGGGGGATTATTAAAAGAATCTAAGATGGCATTAAACCCTAATAAGACTGTAAAAGCTGATTCACTTACATTCCAGACTGGAGATAAGGACGTATTTGCTGGTGGAGATGCAGTGACAGGACCTAAGTTTGCTATAGATGCTATTGCTTTAGGAAAACAAGGTTCTATTTCAATTCACCGTTATGTTCATGATGATAATTTGTCCATAAGTCGAGAAAGAGAATATCATGCTTTAGATAAAGATAACTTAAATATGGACGGTTATGATCGTCTGCCTAGACAAAGAGCACTTCATGTAGATGGAAGTAAGTCAAAAGAAACTTTTAAAGATTTACGTAATACCTTTACAGAAGAGCAAATAAAGGCTGAAACAGAAAGGTGTCTTGGCTGTGGAGCTGTAGTTGTGGATCAATATCAATGTGTGGGATGTGGTGTTTGCACTACAAAATGCAAATTTGATGCAATTTCACTTACAAGGAAATATGATAGCGCTGGTGCAGAACTCAATGAAATGAAACCTATAGTTATAAAACATGCGATAAAACGTCAAGGAAGAATTGCTGTGAAAAAGGCAAAAAAATCCTTAGGATCAATTTTTGCAAGGAAAGAGTAATGAGGTGATTTTTTTGCATGAAGTTGGAGTTATGATCGAAGTGGTGAAAACTGTGGAAAATTTTGCGAAAGAAAATGGATTAACTAAAATAGATAAATTGGTTATTCAAATTGGGGAGCTTTCCTCCATGATCCCAAGATATCTAGAAGCTTGTTATCTAGCTGCAGTGGAGGGGACTTTATTACAAGAGACTGAACTAAAAATTGATATATTACCTGGCAATGCTTTTTGCAAGAAATGTAATAAGGTTTTTAATCTCCTTGAAAATAAAAACAAGTGTCCTAAGTGCGGAAGCAGAGAATGGGAGATTTTATGTGGAAAAGAGTTTATGATTAAGGAAATTGTTGCCTGCTAAAAAAGCTCTGGGATGGTTTTATAAAGGCTGTTTATAAATGAAAAATTGAAGATGTAGAAGAGCTAGGATTTTTTGATTAGAAAATGATTAAAAGACCTGGCTTTTTTTACATTTTCAAAAGTTGACAATAATTTCCTGTTGAGTAATAATATAATGAACTGATTATATTAGAAGATGGAAGAAGGAAATGAGTCTAATGTTAAAAAATCAAATAAATACAAAAATATATAATATACCAAGACATATAGCAATAATTTGTGACGGAAATGGGAGATGGGCTAGAAAAAAAGGTCTTCCGCGAACTTTGGGCCATAGAGCAGGTACAAAACCAATTGAAATAACTATTAAAGAATGTGTTGAACTCGGGGTTGAGGTACTTACGTTTTACGTTTTCTCTAGTGAAAATTGGAATAGATCAAATGAAGAAGTTGCATTTTTAATGAAACTTTTCGTAGAATTTTTTGCGAAGTTGCGTAATGAGGTAGGAGAAAATATTATTGTGAGACACATAGGCAGTGAGGCTAACCTTTCAAAGGAATTGTTAAATGAAATCAAAAAAACAGAAAAGGCATCTGAAAACAATTCTGGTTTAGTTTTAAATATAGCATTAAATTATGGAGGACGTTTAGAAATAGTAGATGCTATGCAAGAAATAATGCACGATATTAATGAGGGAGCACTAAATGCTGATAAAATAGACGAAACTTTAATCAGCAATTACATGTATACTTCAGGATTGCCTGACGTTGACTTAATTATAAGAACAAGTGGAGAAAAGAGAATAAGTAACTTCCTACTTTGGCAAGCTGCCGAAGCAAAATTATGGTTTACTAATGACTTGTGGCCTGATTTTAACCACAACCATTTAATAGATGCAATTAAATATTATAACAAAGATGCAACTATTTTATATAAAAAAGATAGTATTTAAATTGACTTTTTAGCTAGGTATTATTTTGCAAATCTAAATATAGCATAACCATCTAAAGTAGATTTTGTTTATGAAAATATGTAATTTGGAAGGGGGATGGCTGCTATGAAATATAGATTTAAAAATACAAACATGTATTTTATTTTACTTACAATAGTTGTGATAGTAGCAATGGTGTTTATATTTTTATTTTCTTATGTGGTGAAGAATCAGAAGGATGAAAACAAAAGCAATGCTAATAAGAAAATAATTAGTAATTTGACACAAGAAGAAAAGTTAGAAGATTTTAATTACTTATATGAAGTGATAGAAAAAAATTATCCTTTCCTAGAAGTTAATAAAAGAGTAAATAATGCAGATTGGAAAGCAAATAAAGATATATATCTTCAAAGAGTAAAGGATACCGAAAATAATACAGATTTTTATATGGTTTTAGAAGGAATTTTAAGAGATTTGAATAATGGTCATACCTCAATGTATAAAGCCAATGCTGATAAAGTTAAATCTCTGTTGAAAAGAAAAGTTGAACTGGAGAAAAGTGATTATAAATATAACTGGCAAGAAAAAAATACTATTAATATAATACAAAACAAAACTTTTTTAGAAAGAAACAATATAAATCTAAGCGAAGATGAAGTTAAAAGTAAAGAAAAACAAGTATTAAATCAAGGCAATAATATCATATGTAAAGATATAATAGAAAATGAATTTGGATATGTGAGAATAAAATCCTTTGACGATAATTATATACAGACTGATAGAGATAGTATTGATAAATATTTAGATAAAGTAAAAGATTTTAAAGGTCTTATTATTGACATAAGAGGAAATAGAGGCGGAACTGATTTATATTGGAAAAAAGTACTGTTTCCAAGGATTATAAACAAAACCTACTCAAGCACAAAATATCTATTTTATAGAGATGGCGATTTAGAAGATGACTATTTAAAATATACTTATGGTGATGATCTTAAAGGTGTCAATACTGTAACAAATGATTTAATTAGTAAATGTCCAAGTATTACAAAAGAAATCTTAAAGGATTTTAAATATTATATAACAGATGAAGATAAGATAATCCCCAAAGATCCAATAAGCTATAAAGGTAAAATATATTTGTTAGTGGATAAAGAAGTGTACTCGGCTTCCGAGTCTTTAGCAGTTTTTTGTAAGCAAAGTAAATTAGCTACTTTAGTAGGTGAAAAAACTGGAGGAGGGGATAATGGTATTGGACCAGCAACAATAATGTTGCCTAAAAGTGGTTTATTATTCAAATTTGATATAGCACTTGGTGCTCATTTTGATGGAAGTAGTGATGAAGAATTTAAAGTAGAGCCTGATGTTTATATTAAAGATCCAAGGATAAGTGAAGACCTACCTTCAGATAATTGCATTAAAGAGATTCTTGCCTTAGAAAAATGATAGGAAGGTTGTAACTTACCTTAACTGTATAAATGAAAAGGATTGAGTGCGTAACGACTAACTCAATCCTTTTTTGCTGTTTAATTAAATTATAAAAAGTTAAAAAAATATATAATTAACTCCTTAAATTTTCTTACTATGGCATATATATCTTTTAGAATACAAAATATCTAATAAATTAGATAAAAAATTAAGTATTAAGGAGAATGAGATATATGAGAGAAAGAAAATATGTAAAATTCAGAGTTGATATGTATGAGGATACTAAATTTAAAATAATAGATATGAAGCCGGAAAGAGATACAATTCATTATATATGGAATAGGCTTGTGATGCTTGCAGGAAAAGTTAATTTAGAAGGGAACTTGTTTTTTTCAAAAAACATTCCATATACAATAGAAACTCTAGCTATAGAGTTTAATAGAGATGTTGATAAAGTTAAGCGAGCCTTAGAACTTTTTATTGAGTTAGAAATGATTGAGTTAACTGAAGATAAGATATATAGAGTGAAAAACTTTGTAAAGCATCAAAATATTAAGGTAAAAGAAATAACTAAGAATGAAAAAGTTGAAGTAAAGACTATAGATATCCAGTTAAATAAGGCTTGTGATAATAAAGTTGATACTGCGAAGGTTGAAGAAAAAGATAATAAAGTTTTAGAGGATAAGGTTGATATCAACATGGAAAATATAGGAGAAGTAAATGAAGAAAACTTAGAAATTAGCAGTAAAGACCTTATTAAATCTAAGGATAGTGAAGTAGATAATAATAGTGATAATATAAAAGAATATAGCACTGATATATTGAAGATTAAAAATAGTAAAAGGGGAAGGCAAAAGAAGAAAAACAGTAATTCAAAAGCTGAAGTTATTGGTGAAGTATTTACAGATGATGATACAAACGATACTAGTGGATGGATATATGAAGGAGAAAGACCTTTAGGTAAAGGTGAACTTAGTGTTGCACAATGGTCTTTTGGATGATGGTTGTTTTAAATACAATTATGTAATAATTAAGAAAATGATTAACTTAAGCAGTTTTTGAAATTCAAGAGAACTGTAGTTATGAAAAAAGTTGACATAGAAAATCATTTAAATTATCATGTGAGTATATTTAAAATAACTTAGTCTTAAAAAATGGGGGATTAATAATGAAACCAAGAGTAGCGTTTATATGTGTACATAATTCTTGTAGATCTCAGATGGCAGAAGCGTTAGGAAAAATGTTTGCTTCAGATGTATTTGAATCTTATTCAGCAGGAACTGAATTAAGACCTCAGATAAATCAAGATGCTGTGAGAATAATCAACGACTTATATAATATTGATATGAATGAAACACAAAAGTCAAAGTTACTTACTGATATACCAGAAGTAGATATTGTAGTAAAAATGGGCTGTAACGTAGTTTGTCCTTTCTTACCTTCGAAACATGAAGAAGATTGGGGATTAGATGACCCATCAGGTAAAAGTGATGAGGAATTTATTAAGACTGCAAAAGCCATTGAAGAGAAGATAAAAGATTTGCAAAGAAGAATTTTAAAGAATGAAATTAATTTAAGCTAAATAGGAGATATTTAGTAGCAAATAAGTGAATAAATATGATCTTAAGCCAGTGTAAACTGGCTTTTTTTGTTTAGAAAAATCTTCTGTTTATTCACATTGTTTTTATCAAAGCATAGTATGTAATATAGATTGATGCCAATGTTAATGTTAAAAATACGTTAATTTCAGAGTATGTATTGAATATACATAGATAATCATCTATATTATATATAGATGATTATCTATATAAGGAGTGGTAAATTGAAATCTGATTATAATGAAAATGCAAAAATTATTAAAGCTCTTTCTGATGCAAATAGACTAAAAATAATTGATATTCTATCTTGTGGAGAAAAATGTGCTTGTGATATATTAGAAAACTTTGATTTTACTCAGCCAACACTTTCTCATCATATGAAGGTTTTGATTGAGTGCGGTCTTGTAAATAGTCGAAAAGAAGGGTTATGGAGTCATTATTCTTTAAATGCTACTAACTGCAATAAACTTATGCTTTTTATTATGAATCTTATAACTGATACAGAGGATTGTATATGTAAAGATAAGTTTAAATGCGAATGTAAATAGGAAAAGGGGCTATATATTATGAAAAAAATGATTATTTTTGATCCTGCAATGTGTTGTTCAACAGGTGTTTGTGGACCAAGTATTGATCCAGAATTATTGAGAGTATCTACTGTTTTAAATAATTTAAAGAGCAGGGGTATTGTAGTTGAAAGGTTTAACTTAACTAACAATCCTCAGGCATTTGTAGATAATAAAGTTATTAATCAATTACTAAATAGTGAAGGAATAGAATGCTTGCCTGTAACTATTGTTGATGGAGAAGTAGTTAAAACTGCAAAGTATCCCACTAATGAGGAGTTTTGTTCTTTTCTTGAGATTCCTGAAAGTTATCTAAAGCTACAAATTAAGAAAAAAACAAATAGTTGAGGACAAATGCTATTAATAAAGGAAGGATGGTCAAGAATGGAACAGTTATTTAATCCAAATAAAATAGAATTGACTAAATATTTATTCTTTACTGGAAAAGGTGGAGTTGGAAAAACCTCAACTGCTTGTGCTACTGCAATGACTTTAGCTGACAAGGGAAAAAGAATCATGTTAGTGAGTACAGATCCTGCTTCAAATCTGCAGGATGTATTTAACACAGAGCTAAACAATAAAGGAGTTAAAATAGAAGAAGTACCAAATCTTAAAGTTGCTAATTTTGATCCTATAGAAGCTGCTAATGAATATAAGGAAAGTGTTGTTGGTCCATATAGAGGAAAACTTCCCGAAGTTGTTATTAAAAATATGGAAGAACAGCTTTCAGGTTCATGTACAGTTGAAATTGCAGCTTTTAATGAGTTTACTAACTTTATAACTGACAAAAATATTCAAAAAGAATTTGATCATATAATTTTTGATACAGCCCCTACGGGTCATACTTTAAGAATGCTTCAATTGCCTTCAGCCTGGAGTAACTTTATAAGTGAAAGTACTCATGGAGCATCTTGTCTTGGGCAACTGGCAGGACTTGAAGATAAAAAGGAAGTTTATAAGAATGCAGTGAGAACACTAGCTGATGGAGGTGCAACTACACTTGTTTTAGTATCAAGACCAGAGATTACTCCATTAAAAGAAGCTGAAAGAGCTTCCCTTGAACTTAGAGAAATTGGGGTTAACAATCAGATTTTAATTATAAATGGAATCCTTAAGAATGTGGATGATGAATTATCAAAAAGTCTTTATAATAAGCATCAAAAAGCTCTTAAGGATATTCCAGAAAGCCTAAGAAGTCTTAAAACTTTTCAAATTCCACTAAGACCATACAATATTACAGGTCTAGCAAATGTAAGAGCATTTTTGATAGAAGATAATTTTACGATGAGTAACGAAGAACTGAAGATTAATAACATGTTAGCTTTAAAAGATATTGTTAATGATTTATATACTTCAAATAAAAAAGTCATATTTACAATGGGAAAGGGCGGAGTAGGAAAGACAACTATAGCAGCTGCTATTGCATTAGGATTAGCCAAGAAAGGCAAAAAAGTTCACCTTACCACTACTGATCCAGCAGCTCATTTGAAGTTTGTTTTAGATGAAGGGCAAGGAATTTCCTTTAGTAACATAGATGAAAAGAAAGAACTTGAAAAGTATAAAGAAGAAGTATTAAGTAAAGCTAGAGAAACCATGTCTGAGGAAGATATTGAATATATAGAAGAAGACTTAAGATCTCCATGTACTCAAGAAATTGCTGTTTTTAGAGCTTTTGCCGAAATAGTTGAAAAGTCAGAAGATGAAGTGGTTGTAATAGATACTGCTCCAACAGGTCATACATTGTTACTTTTAGATTCCACAGAAAGCTATAACAAGGAAATATCCCGTTCACAAGGAGATACTCCAGAGTCAGTTAAAAAACTTTTACCAAAGCTAAAGAATTCAAAGGAAACAGAAGTTGTAATTGTAACTTTGGCAGAAACTACACCAGTTTATGAAGCAATGAGACTTGATGAAGACTTGAAGCGTGCCGGAATAAGCAGCAAATGGTGGGCTATTAATTCAAGTTTGTATGTTACAAATACAACAAATGCTATTTTAAAAGCAAAAGCTAGCAATGAAATACCTTGGATTAATAAAGTGAATGAAATATCTAATGGTAACTTTGCAGTTATAGAATGGAAGTCAGAGGAAATCAAGGGTGAGAAGCTTAATGAACTTTTATAATAAGGAACTGTTAAAGCACAGGGTTGAAATTAAATGGAAAGCAATCTGATGCATTAATGAGCTTAAGTAAAAATAATCTTTTAAGGGGGATTTTATTTGAAAAGTAAATCAAGACTTTCATTACTTGATAGATATCTTACATTATGGATTTTTCTAGCTATGGCCTTAGGGATTACCTTAGGCTGGGCAGCACCAGGGTTATCAAAAGCGTTATCAAATTTATCTGTGGGGAGTACATCAATACCTATTGCGGTTGGATTAATTGTTATGATGTATCCACCACTAGCAAAGGTAAATTATAAAGAACTAGGGAAAGTATTTAAAAATCCAAAAGTATTAGGCTTATCTTTAGTGCAAAATTGGGTTATAGGACCTGTGTTGATGTTCATACTTGCTATGGTTTTTCTAAGATCAGATTCAGCTTTAATGACTGGATTAATACTGATAGGACTTGCAAGATGTATAGCAATGGTTATAGTTTGGAATAGTTTAGCTGATGGGGACAGTGAATATGCAGCGGCTCTAGTTGCCTTTAACTCAATCTTTCAGGTCATCTTCTATTCAGTTTTTACCTATATATTTGTTACTGTATTGCCGCCAGTATTTGGACTCACTGGGTACAAAGTTAATATCTCTATGGGTGAAGTTGCTAAATCTGTGGCGGTTTATCTAGGAATTCCTTTTGCATTAGGAATGCTAACTAGATTAATTTTAGAACCAATGATGGGAACAGAATGGTATACAAAGAAGTTCATACCTAAAATTAGCCCGTTAGCATTAATTGCGTTATTATTTACAATCATAGTTATGTTTACTTATAAAGGACAGTATATTGTACAGCTTCCATTAGAAGTTGTAAAAGTAGCAATTCCACTTTTAATATACTTTGTTATTATGTTTTCTGTATCCTTCTATATAAGCTATAGATCTGGTATTGATTATAAGAAAACTACAACTTTGGCTTTTACAGCTGCAAGTAACAACTTTGAACTTGCTATTGCGGTTGCAGTTGCTGTATTTGGCATAGAGTCAAAAGAAGCCTTTACAGCAGTTATAGGCCCACTAGTTGAAGTGCCGGTAATGATAGGCCTTGTTAATGTTGCTTTGTATTGGAGAAAAAAGTATTTCCTTAAGAAATAAGTTAATTGTTGATGTTTTATATAGTATTTGATATAATTTAATTAAATAAATATAACTAGATTCGGTTGGGTAAATTATAAGATTTACTTTCAAGCACGTAGTTTCTGGGGTGGGAAGCTTTTTTTAAGCTTTTCACTCTTTTTTATTTGTGTAGAAATTAAAGGATTAAGATTGATTACTAATATGGAAGTTCTATAGTACAGCTGATTAAAATAATAAATGAAAGGAGATTAAATATGCGAAATATAAAAAATGATACACAGTATAACTTATTTTTAAACTTTTTTAGAAGTGAATCTTCTAGTGGAGTAATATTGTTAATTTGTTCTGCAGTTGCGATACTTTTAGTAAACTCTGGTTTTGCTCCGATTTATAATGAAGTATTACATAAGCATATTACAATTGGATATAAAGAAATTTCTATAACTATGCCTATTTCACATTGGGTCAATGATGGGCTAATGGCAGTATTTTTCTTTGTGGTAGGTATGGAGATCAAGAAAGAAGTTTTAGTTGGAGAACTCAAATCTATAAGAACAACCATATTGCCAATCGTTGCTGCTATTTTTGGAATGATTGTCCCAGCTGGTATTTATGCATTATGTAACTATAATCAACTAACTATCAATGGATTTGGAATACCAATGGCAACAGATATAGCGTTTGCTTTGGGGGTAATATCTTTAGTTGGGAAAAAAGCTCCTAAGGGAATTATTGTTTTTCTTACAGCCTTAGCAATAGTTGATGATTTGGGAGCTATTATTGTAATCGCAATATTTTATAGTACTGAAATATCGTGGATGTATCTTTTGATAAGTTTAGTTATATTTATATTGCTTTTGATAGTCAATAAGCTTAAGGTTAAGTCAGTATTTGTTTTTCTTATACTGGGGATGGTATTATGGTTTACAATGTTAAAATCAGGCATTCATGCTACCTTTGCAGGGGTGTTACTTGGAATGACGATACCTGGTTCAAAAGATCAAGAAAAATTTAAAAAATCAATGCTAAACAAACTTGAAAGCATAGTAGCTCCATGGTCCTCTTACTTCATTATGCCAATATTTGCACTGGCTAATGCTGCGGTAGTTATAAATTATAGTAGTCTTTCAACTATTATGGTTACACCAGTTAGTATTGGAATAATATTAGGACTTGTTATAGGAAAGCAATTAGGTATATTTCTAATTTCTGTGTTATTAATAAAGTTTAAAATTGCTCAACTACCTTCGGAAGTAAATATAAAACATCTATATGGAGCAAGTGTTCTTGGAGGAATAGGATTTACAATGTCAATATTTGTTTCATCATTATCATTTACAGATGAAGAAGTATTAGCTACAGCAAAAATGAGTATAATGGTAGCATCGATTTTATCTGCTATATTTGGGTTAATAGTTTTTAAATTAATTAAAATTAAGGAAGATAAAACAACACAGATTAAGACTAATTAAAATTTACTTCAAAGACTTTAGCCCTCTCATTATGAGAGGGCTTTTTATGATTTGGCTATATTGAAAAATGATGCAAAAATATCAAGGGAATAATACTATTAGACATATTAATCCATATGTAGTAAGAGTTATATAGAATTACTATTAACATAAATAACAAAGTAATAAATATTTTCAATAAAAATAGTTGTATAATCGAATTATTGCATATTAGAATAATTGTAGGAGGTAATTGGAAATGAATTTTATAGATGATGCAAAACAATTAAGAGAGTTAATTAGGGGGCTTGAAAGAAAGCTTGGTATATTAGAAGATAATGGCTTTTCGTGCTGTGGTATAACTATATCTCAATGCCATGCTTTGGTAGAGATAGGTCGTGCAAAGAGTATTTCATTAAATCAATTAGCAGAATTATTAAACTTAGAAAACAGTACTATGAGTAGAACAGTAAATAATCTCGTTTCAAACGATTTAGCTAAGAGAGATATTGATCCACAAGACAGGAGATATGTAACCATATCGCTTACAGATAATGGACAGAAGGTTTATGAAGGAATTGAAAAAGATATGAATCTATACTTCAAGAAAATCTATAATGCAATTCCACAAGATAAGAAGCAGCAAGTGTTAGAAAGCGTTGAAATACTTCTTAAAGCCATAGATGAAAGTGATTGTTGCAAATAATAAGGGAGGTTTTTATATGGAGATTGATAGTAAAGGTTATTTTCAAGAAGTAGCTAATCAATGGGATACTCTAAGACAAGATTTTTTTAATGAAGAAGTTAGAGATAAGGCTTATGAAGTTGCAAAAGTAAAAGAAGGTGAACTTGCAGCAGATATTGGCGCAGGAACTGGTTTTATTACTGAAGGATTACTCAAAAAAGGACTAAAGGTTATAGCAGTTGATAGATCTCAGGAAATGCTTGAACAAATGAAGCAAAAGTTTAGTTCTTTTGAAGTAGTAGAATATCGTCAAGGTGAGGCAGAATGTTTACCAATTGAAGATGGAGCTGTTGACTATACTATGGCAAATATGTATTTACATCATGTGGAAGATCCTTTAGTTGCAATAAAAGAAATGGCTAGAGTTATAAAGTCAGGTGGAAAACTTGTGATTACAGATTTAGATGAACACAAATTTGAATTTTTAAAAACAGAGCATCATGATAGATGGATGGGATTTGATAGGAAAGATATAGAAGACTGGTTTTTAAAAGCAGGTTTAAAAAATGTAGTAGTGGATTGTGTTGGTGGAAACTGTTGTGCTACTTCAAGTTGTGGCTGTGAGAAGGCTGACATTAGCATTTTTATTGCCTATGGTGAAAAATAACTAGTTATTAGAATAATATAGATTAAAATTGGGGGATATAAGCAAACAACCTCAAACCTTAACAAATATATGTTTATTAGAAAGGAGAGTGCAAATGGAATATAAAATTGAAGAAATGAAACCATCAGATTGGGATCAAGTACTAGAAATATATTTAGAAGGAATCAGAACAGGATTAGCTACCTTCCAGACTGAAGCCCCTACATGGGAAGCATGGGATAAAGGTCATCTTAAATCCTGTAGATTAGTTTTAAAGTCAGATGATGATATAGCAGGCTGGGTGGCATTGAGTCCAACTTCTAGTAGAGCTTGTTATGAAGGAGTTGTAGAAGCGAGTATTTATATCAATGAGAAATATAGAGGTAAAGGCCTCGGAACAATTCTTTTGACTGAAGTGATAAAACAATCTGAAGACAATGGAATTTGGTCAATATATTGTGCTATTATTCGAGAGAATACTAAGAGTATAGAAATGCATAAAAAATGCGGCTTCAGAGAAATTGGTATAAGAGAAAAAATTGCTAAGATGCCTAATGGAATATGGCATGATGTAGTTATAATGGAACGGAGAAGTAAAGTTGTTGGAATCAGCTAAACAATTTATTATGAATATTTTAAGCCCTCTCATTGTGAGAGGGCTTTTTTGCAGCAATATTTTATTTAAACTCATCGAAGCATCGGGTGATTAACCGCTTAATTCAATAAGGTGATTTAACAACGTTTAATAATTTTATATAGTAGTTTCACTTTTTTGCTTTATATAGTTTGAAGGAGTGGTTCCAGCAATCTTTTTGAAAAGTTTGCTAAAATAATAAGGGTCATCTATTCCAACTAGATAGCCAACCTCAGAAATTTTTAAAGGAGTAGCATCTAGTAAGTCTTTAGCACGATTTATTCTTATTGTATTGAGGTAATTTATAATGGTGTATCCAGTCATCTGTTGAAAAACTCTATTTAGGTAGTCATAGTTTGACTCAAAATTCTGTTCGATGTCAGAACTGGTTATCTTATTTTGATAGTTTGAGTTTAGATAGTGTTGAATATTCCTACATTTTACAAAGGCTTTTGAAAACTGTGGCTGGGAATTTTCTATTTTTGTGGAGGTATAGTTCCTGCTTATTCTTATTAATATCTCCAAGAGTTTTAAAGAAGCCATTGTTTTATAGCCTTCGTACTTATGATAATAATCACTATCAGCATTTACTAATAAAGTCATTAATTCATTTTCGTCTTCATAGTGATAGTTTTTTGGTAAATAAAATTCAGGGTTTGTATCAGATAGCTCACTAAGATATTCACTATGAAGAGAGGCCTTTCTTTTATTCATGAGATTTTTTGCTATTTCATCATAAGACTTAGTATTTAAATGCGAAATTTTTGGGTGTTTGAAGTGAAAGTAATAATAGTGGCAGGAAGCTTCCTTGTAGCCTCTATGCTCGATATTTGGCTCTAGTAGTAAGGTATCTCCTTTATTCAAATGATATTCTACATTTCCTTCTCTGATGTAGAGTTCACCGCTTTTGACAATATATAATATATACTCGTTGATGGTTCTATTAAAATGTTTCCAAGGTTTTATATAATCTATATGACCTATTAGCCTTACTGCTGGCACAATACTTGTATCTATGGATAATAAATTCATGTGAAACCTCCGCTAATATTAAAAGTAGCTATAATACAAAAAAGGTATAAATTGTACATTTAATATTATTGTATAACAGATTAAAATAAAATCAAAGATATACAAAATATATACCAAGGTTACATAAAAGATACTTATATGGAAGAACATAGATAATAATACTTCTGAAATTAATGATAGAGCTATACATAGTAATAATAAATTTTAGAGTACCTTTTAGTCAAACTTAAGCTAAGAGCTTGTGAAAAAGTATCAAATAATAAAGGAGTGATATAAGCTATATATATTTATGCAGATAGCTAATGGAATTTAGTTTATCTGTGCAACCGATTCCCTAGCAAGAAAACGTTTAATGATTTTATGAGCTTATAAGTGCTAAATGGTACTTAAATATAAAGCAAATTATGGGGGGATGGAGAATGAAAAATAAAAAAATTATTGCGTTAATTTTAACAGGCCTTATGGCTTCTTCGTTGTTAGTAGGCTGTGGTGATAAGTCTTCGAATACGAGTGAACAAGGCACTTCAACAACAACTACAGACTTGACGAAATTAAAGGGGCAAATTGAAATGTGGAGTACCTTTACTGATGCAGAAAATAAAGTTTTAAAAGAAAAAATAGTTCCTGCATTCAATAAAGTATATCCAGATATCAAGGTCAAGATTACACCAATGCCTAGTGGAGATGATTACAAAAAGCAGATTCTTCAGGGCGCCATGAGTGGTACTGTGCCGGATCTCGCGAGAACAGATATTGTGGATGTGGCTCAATATGCAGAGCAGGATTATTTAGAGCCTGTAGATAACATGCCAGGCTTTGATGACTTGAAGAAGGAAATTTATGAAGGGCCAATGAGTACAAATTTCTATAATGGTCACTATTATGGTATACCTCTTGATGCAAACACAAAAATTGCTATCTATAATAAGTCAATGCTTGATAAAGCTGGCTTTAAAGAAGCTCCTAAGACTATGGATGAATTAGAACAATATGCTGCTAAAGTAAAAGAGGACAAGATAGCTGGAATTGGTATAGCTGGATTAGAATCTTGGGCAATAGCTCCATATTTCTTATCACTAGGAGGTAAGGTCACAGATGATAAGAACACAAAGGCATCTGGATACTTAAATAGTGAGGCAAGTGTAAAAGCACTTGAAAAGATAGTAGAGTGGAATGATAAAGGTTATATAGCTAAGAGTTTACTTGGTGGCGAAGGTACTTGGGAAGGATACAATGCAGGCCATTATGGCATGATTGATGACGGTCCATGGTGGTACCCATCAAACAAAAATCAAAAGACAGTTAAGGATAATGTAATTTTTGCTCCAATTCCAAAGGGGGATGGAGGAAGTTTTTCAGTGGTTGGAGGAGAAGATACAGTAATATTTAAAGCTTCAAAGAATAAAGAGCAAGCGTTTGCTTTTGCAAAATTCTTAGCTTCTGATGATGCTCAAACAATATTTACTACTGAGCTAGGTATGATGCCAGTTAATACAAATACTGCTAAGAAATCTATTGTTACTGACAATGCAATACTTAAAACATATATGGATCAGCTTAATTCAACTTGGGCTAGAACACCGAGTCCAAAGTGGGGAGACATCTCAAATATAATTAAAGAGGACTTTGAGTTATCGGTAAGAAAGAAGAAGAGTCCAAAAGCTGCGTTAGATGATGCTGCAAAAAAAGTAGATTCGTTACTTCAAGCAAGCAAATAATTTATATATTACAGATTGAGGATTAGAGAGAAAATTTAATCCTCAATCATAAAAAAGGAGAGTGATGCATTTGGAAAATAACACAGTGACGGTTTCACAGAATAGAGGTAAAAAGATTAAATTTAGTAAAAAGCAAAGAGAAGCTATGGAAGGTTGGGCGTTCGTAGGGATAGGCTTTTTACTCTTCTTAATTTTTGTAGCATATCCACTGCTTAAGAACATTATGATGGCTTTTATGAATTATAGTGTTAATCCAAATAAGCCAAGTACATTTATTGGACTAGCAAACTTTAAAAAAGCATTCTTTGTCGGTGGAGCAATAGATGAAAGCTCTAAGTTTTATTTATCCCTTAGAAATACATTGCTGGCAGTAGTAGTTACGGTACCGATTCAATGGTTCCTAGGAATGATTATAGCTATACTAATTGAGTCTCTTTCTAGAGGTAAGGTATTATATAGATTTTTATTGTACGTTCCAGTTATTTCGGACTGGATAGTAGTTGCTATATTATTTAAATATATTTTCCAAGATACTCAAGGTTCTTTGGTAAACTCGATTCTTTTGAATCTACACCTCATAAGTCAACCGGTCTCGTGGCTTCAAAATGAATGGACAGGAAATATAGTAGTGTGGGCACTTTGTATATGGAAGGGCATTGGTTGGGTGATGATAATGTATACTGCAGCTATACAAGACTTGCCTAAAGATATTTATGAAGCTGCTGATGTAGATGGAGCATCTAAAAAACAGCAAATGTGGAAGATAACACTACCACTCCTTGCATCTAGAACTTATTTTATAATAATTAATCTGATAATAGGTGCTTTTAACATAATGCTTCAGGTAATGCTTGTTACTGGAGGCGGACCACTTGGAAAGACTGATGTCCTTTTAGACTATATGTACAACAAAGCTTTTTCAAGTTTTGATTTTGGATATGCAGCAGCATTAAGTTTAATCATGTCTGTAATTCTAATAACTATTTCTACTATTCAAAGAAAATTTATTAAAGACTCAGAAATTCAGTTTTAAAGGAGGATGCAAGCATGGTTAGAAGTAAAGTTGGACAAGTGCTGCTGCATTTGGTTCTTATGGTAATGGTTATAATGGCACTATTACCATTCTTAAACATGATAAGTACATCTTTAATACCCAATACTTATGTTATGCCTTCGAAGCCACAAATAATTCCTAAGCAATTCTATTTAGGAAACTATATCACTGCTTGGACAGGTGAAAATTTTTCAAGATATTTTTTAAATAGTATATTCGTAACTGTTGCAAATACAGTATTAACTATTTTTGTATCATCTCTATCTGGTTATGGATTCGCAAGACTTAACTTTCCAGGAAAGAAGATAATTTTTAACATTTATATATTTTCTCTTATGATGCCCGCAGTTCTTGCTTTAATATCGCAGTTTACTATATTACAAGGGCTTCATTTAGTTGATACTTATACAGGTCTGCTGCTTTTATATGTCAGTGGTGGAATAGCTGGTAACACTTTCTTTTTGAAAGGTTTCTTTGAAACCATTCCAAAAGAATTAGAAGAATCAGTAATAATTGATGGAGGAAATAGGTGGACCATCTATAAAAAAATAATATTACCACTTTCAAAACCGGCTTTAGCTACTATGGCGATAGGAGCTTTTTCAGGAACTTGGATGGAAGTATTCACAGCATTAACTGTAATAAAAACTCAATCGAAGAGAACTCTTCCTATAGCAGTAAAACTACTTCAAAATGGAAAAGCAACTCAATGGGGCATAATTTTTGCCGCTGCTATATTGGTTTTAATACCTGTAATAGTTATATTTATAGTCTTTAATAAACAGTTTATAAAATCAGGTGGAAATGAAGGTGCTGTAAAGGGATAAGCATAAACTACTTCATCCCTCAGACGAGAAATAAAGATTTTCACGGATTTACGAATTTTTATTTTGAACAATTCCAAAATGAAATAGTTTTGAATCTAGACACCTTATGAAGGAGGAATGTTTACTTTGAAAAAAAGATCCATTATAGCTGCAATAGTGGTGATTTCAATTGGAGGTGGAGGCTTAGCTTACAAGTTAAAAAACTTTAATGCGGAAGCTAGTACAAAAGTTTTAGAAAGTGGGAAGCTTATAAGCGATGTTTATACTGATAAAGCCAGGTACAATCCAAAAGATAGTGTTAGTGTAAAAGTGGAACTGGATAATAAGTTTAATAAAGCCTATAAAGGTTCTTTGGAAATATATTTTAAGTATTTAAATAATACTGTGGAAAAGAAAAAATTAGAACTTTCTTTAGGTAGTAAAGAAAAAAAGACAGTGGATATTTCTTGGAGTGCTCCTTCAGAGGATTATAAGGGATATTTAGTAGAGGTATATGCAACTCATGGAAGCTATGTAGATGATAACAAAAATACTGCGGTAGATGTTTCATCAAACTGGGATAGATTTCCTAGATATGGATATATAGCCGAGTACCCTGATCAGAGCAAGGACAAGACTGAAAGTATTATAGATAATATAAATAAATTTCATATTGATGGTCTGCAGTTTTATGATTGGCAGAACAAGCACCAAAAGCCTCTGCCAGGTGATGAAAGTAATATTCCGAAGTTTTGGGCGGATATAGCTAACAGAGATATCTATTTTCAAACGGTAAAAGACTATATTGATTTAGCGCATAGTAAGAATATGAAAGCTGCAAACTATAACCTAATTTATGGAGCATATACAGATTATCAGGAAGATGGAGTAAAGGCAGAATGGGGAATATATAAGGATAGCTTTCATACAGAGCAGGATGGATATCCACTTCCTGAGGGATGGGCATCTAATATAGCTATATTTAACCCGGCAAATAAAGATTGGCAAAAATATATATACAATAAGGAAAAAGAAGTTTTCAAAATATTAAACTTTGATATATATCATATGGATACCTTAGGCAACAGAGGAACAACCTTTGATTACGATGGCAACTTTGTCAATCTGCCTGATACTTACACTGACTTTGTTAATAATGCAAAGAGCTCTCTTGGAGTTGGAGTAATTTTTAATACAGTTAATAGATATGGTTTGGAGCAAGTAGCAAAGTCAAACGTAGATTTTCTTTATTCAGAACTTTGGCCATCAGACTATCCTAATTATTACTATTTTAAGGACACCGTTGATAAAGGATATGAGCTTACTTCTGGTAAGAAAAGCACTGTAATAGCTGCTTATATGAACTACGGATCAGCAGGGGTTCCTGGAGAATTTAATGAAAATAGTGTTAGGCTAGCAGATGCAGCTATATTTGCTGCTGGTGGTGCTCATATAGAGTTAGGTGATACTGGTATGCTAGGCAGAGAGTATTTCCCTAACAAGAATCTGAAGATGACAGCTTCTTTAGTAACTGCTATGAGAAACTATTATGATTTTTTAGTTGCTTATGAAAACTTGCTAAGAGATGGATTGAAGGATAGTAAAAATCCTATAAGTCTTAATGATATAAAAACCAGTACTAATGGACAAGCAAATACAATTTGGACCTATGCAAAAGAGAAGAATGGCTATGAAGTTGTACAGCTTATAAACCTTTTAGGTATGAATAAGGAAGCTTGGAGGGATGATGGTGCAAATTATGATGCACCTGAAACAAAGAAAGACTTAAAGCTTAACTATACAATTAAGACAGGCAAGGTAAAAGGAGTTTATTTAGCCTCTCCAGATCTAAATGGAGGAAAAGCAATGAAGCTAAATTACAAAATAACAAAAGAAGGAGTGGATACTAAACTTCAAATCGATGTTCCAGAGCTTCAGTATTGGGACATGGTATATATAGAAAAAGAATAAAATCAGGAGGTATAAAGATTGATTATTAAAGATATATATCCAGCAAAAGCTCAATTTAGAAATGGAGAAAGAATAGGAATAATTGTAGAGCTAGAAGGTGAGCTTGAATCAGATATACTTAGGTGTAATGTATACAAGCTTCATGAACAAATTCGAACCTTAGAGATATTTTTATCTAACAAAGAAGAGAAGGTTACCTTTGAATTTGATATAGATAATTGTGAGGACCTTATTTCGGGGTATGGGGTTGAAGTTGAGCTTTATCATATGGATGAAATGAAGCAGGCCTTGAGCACAGCTTTTGATATTTTACTGTCATGGAAGTATGCTCCAAGGTATGGGTTTTTAGCTGATTTCTCTAAAGCAGATTTAGAGGATAAAGAAGATTTGAAAGAAATGAATAAATTCCATTTAAATGTGGTTCAATACTATGATTGGATGTACAGACATCATGACTTAATACCTAAATCTGACATATTCATAGATCCTTTGGAGAGAGTGTTAAGTTTATCTACAGTAAAAGACAAAATTGATTTAGCACATAAATATGGTATGGGAGCTATTGCTTATGGTGCAGTTTATGCCTCAGCTCCAGAGTATTATAAAAAGAACAAGGATTTAGGTATTTACAAGAATAATGGTGATATATATGGTTTTGGGGATTTCCTTTATATGATGGATATATCCAGAGAAAATAAGTGGCATGATCATATAATTAATGAGTTTTACAAGGTAATAAAGCTTGGATTTGATGGTATTCATATGGATCAGTATGGATTTCCCAAGGAGGCTATTAGCAGAATAAATGGGAAAAGGGCAATAAGAAATCTAAGGGAAGATTTTCCGAATCTAATTAATGATACTAAAAGGTATATAGAGGAAAAAGGAGAAAAAGTTAGTTTAATCTTCAATGCAGTGAATAACTGGCCAGTGGAAACTGTGGCAAAGTCTGAGCAAGATGCTGTTTATATAGAGGTATGGCCTCCTAATGACACTTATCAGGATTTATATAACTTGATTACAAATGCGAAAATATATGCTCCAGATAAGCAGGTTATTTTAGCTGCTTATATGAAGCCATTCTTAGAAGAATTAAATATTCCTGTAGAGCAAGCAGAAAATTCAACCTTGTTAACTATGGCTACAATTTTTGCCAGTGGAGGTTTTCATTTGCTGTTAGGTGAAAACAGGGGAATACTTGATGATCCGTATTATCCTAAATATAGAACCATAGAAAATGAGAAATTTAATGAAAAACTCAGAAACTACTATGACTTCATAGTGAAATACGAAGAACTTTTATTTGATTTTGACATAATAGATACCAGTATGGTAAATACCGGTGGAATAAATGGAGAATATGTAATTAAAGGAGTACAGGCTTCACCTAAGGTAGAAGCTGATAAAGTTTGGTCCTTAGTAAAGGAAAAGCCAGATTTTAAAATTATTAACTTAGTAAACTTTAAAGGTATCGAAGATATGAATTGGAATGAGCCTAAGGAAAAAATTCCTTCAAAGGTAGAGGATATTGAGATTTCCGTACTTACATGCAATGAAGTAAAGGCTGTATATTTAGCGTCCCCAGATCTAAATAAAGGAAAATCAATTAAGTTGAATTTCAGTTATGCTAAAGGAGATCAGGGAGATGAGATAAGGTTTATAGTCCCTGAACTTAACATTTGGGATTTAATTTATATCATGTATTAATGATATAAATTTTTACTTAGGATATACCAGTTCTAGTAAGTTAAGATTTATGTTTACTAATAAATAATTGTATGTTTTGTGAATTAGGCTATATTTTACTAGGAACTGGTACATCTTAAGGTGTATATGAATTTGAAATTTAAGCTTGAAAAACATGTAATTCTAAGGGTTTTTAGAAGATAGTATTTTCCATGAAAAGTGCATAACAGCAAGGCTAACTATTCTTATATTTTTTAAAATATAAGAATTTATTAGGACTATGATGTAACAAGTTTACTTGTGATTGGTTTAGAAAGGTAAGAATTGATTTGAATATAGTAGTAAAGTGTTTGTTTTATAAGTTAATAATTATTTGAAAGAGTAATTTTAGTTGAAAAGCTATATGAATACGGAGATAAAATAATAAAGTATCTTTGTAACAAATATATGATAAGTTAGAATATTTAAATTAAATGGTGATAGTAATATACAAAAACATTATTACAAGGAGGTAAAGTATGAACAAACAGTGGTGGAAGGAAACAGTAGTATATCAGATATACCCAAGAAGTTTTAAGGATTCCAATGGAGATGGCTTAGGTGATTTAAGAGGAATAATTGGAAAGTTAGATTACCTAAATGAATTAGGAGTTGAGGTTATATGGCTTAGTCCAATATATAAGTCACCTAATGATGATAATGGATACGATATAAGTGATTATAGAGCAATAATGGATGATTTTGGCACGATGGAGAATTTTGATGAGCTTTTGGAGGAAATGCATAAAAGAGGTTTAAAGCTAGTAATGGATTTAGTTGTAAATCATTCCTCAGACGAGCACAAATGGTTTGTTGAAAGTAGAAAATCAAAGGACAATCCTTATAGAGATTATTATATATGGAGAAAAGGGAACAAAAGTAATCCTCCAAACAACTGGGGGTCCTTCTTTAGCGGATCAGCATGGCAATATGACGAAGCAACTGATGAATATTTCTTACACCTTTTCTCGAAAAAACAGCCAGATTTAAATTGGGAAAATGAAAAAGTAAGATGTGAAGTTTATGATACGATGAAATTCTGGTTTCAAAAAGGTATTGATGGTTTTAGAATGGATGTAATAAATCTAATATCAAAGGTTCAAGGATTGCCAGATGGAGAAAAAGGAGAAAATGATCTTTACGGCAATGGTTTTCCTCTCTTTGCCAATGGCCCAAGAGTACATGAATTTCTTCAGGAAATGAATAGAGAAGTTCTAAGTAAATATGACATAATGACTGTGGGAGAAGCACCTGGTGTAGACCCTGATACAGCAAAGTTTTATGTCAATGAAGACAGAGATGAGCTTAATATGCTTTTTCAGTTTGAGTTAATGGATATAGATTCTGGTAATGGAAAGTGGGACTTAAGACCCTGGAAGCTAACAACCTTTAAAAATATAATGGTTAAATGGTATGAAGCTTTGAAAGATAAAGGCTGGAACTCACTATTTTTGAACAATCATGATCAGCCTAGAATGGTTTCTAGGTTTGGAAATGATAAGGAGTATAGAGTAGAGTCAGCTAAAATGCTAGCTACTCTTCTCCACACTTGGCAAGGAACACCTTATATTTACCAAGGTGAAGAGATTGGTATGACCAATGTACAGTTTGACATAGCTGAATACAAGGATATTGAAATAATAAATATGTTCAAGGAAAAGACTGCTCAAGGCATGAAAAAGGAAGAACTTTTGGAGTCGATCTATGCAAAGGGCAGAGATAATGTAAGAACTCCTATGCAGTGGGATAATTCAAAAAATGCAGGCTTTACCGAAGGAGAACCTTGGCTTAAGGTTAATCCCAATTATACAGATATAAATGTTAAGCAGGCTTTGGAAGATAAGAATTCAATATTTTATTATTATCAAAAGCTCATTAGGTTACGCAAAGAAAACCCTATCATTGTGTATGGAGATATAAAACTTTTATATAAAGATGATGAAAATATCTTTTCATATATAAGAAAGTTTAAGGATGAGAGTCTATTAGTGATACTTAATTTCTTTGAAAATGAAGTTGAGTTTAGGCTTCCAACAGATTCCAAGTACAGGGAGGCAGAACTTCTAATAGCTAACTATGAAGTTGATACCAATATTATAGATAACATTTTGCTAAAACCTTACGAAGCTAGAGTATATATTTTGCATTAAATTAGTTTTAGCAGGTTATAAAATAGACCACTTCTAATTTTGCTTTTACAAAACTTAAAATTACATGTTTCTAATTTTTTATAAGGCATAAAGTGATCTATCTAAAGGATTCCTCTACTGAAATTTAATTTATACTTGTTCGAAAACCTGTATTTTGAGGATTTTCTGGCAGGTACAAATTAATAACAGAAGTTGGAAGCCTATATTGATTATGAAAATGAAAGGAGGAGATAAAAGCATAAAAAATGGATTTATGAGGGGGGCAGGAAATGTTAAAATTTAAAAAGCTTAAATCTTTAACTATACTTTTCTTCTTAGTATTAGTCCTGGTTGTTTATCAGGGTAGTAGTAATGAAAAGGTATATGCAGCGAGTCCTTATGTAAATAATATATATACGGATAAGGCTAGATATAATCCTAATGATAAGGTAACAATCTATGCAGACTTAAGTAATACAAGTGGGATAAGCTTTTCAGGTGCTTTGTATATGGAGATTACTCATAATGAAACTTCCGTATATAAGGCAAGTCAAAGCATTACTTTAGATAATGGACAAAATGCAACTAAAAGCTTTCAGTGGACAGCACCTACTACAGACTTTCAAGGCTACATGGTGAAAATTTATACTGGAAGTGGAGATTATAAGACAGGAGCTATAGATGTATCAAGCAACTGGACTAAGTTTCCAAGATACGGCTATATACCTAGCTTTGATAGCAGCATAACTCAAAGCGATGTAACAAAGCAGATAAACACGTTAGCTAGAGACTATAATATTAATGCTTTCCAATTCTATGATTGGATGTGGAGGCATGAGGTACCTATTAAAAAAAGTGATGGAGTAAATCCTGATGCTAGCTGGACAGATCTATTTAACAGAAATATATCTTATAATACAATTCAAAACTATATAAATGCAGTTCACAATAATAATGGAAAAGCAATGGCCTATATGATGTCCTATGCTGCAAGAGAGAGCTACACAGACTATGGCGTAAATCCTTCTTGGGGACTATTTCAAGATAAAAGTCATCAAAATCAGCTTAATGTTAATTTTAACAATGGTAAATATTTATGGCTTTTTGCACCGTCCAATTCTAGTTGGCAAAACTATATAGGAAATGCCTATAAGGATGTTATTAATACAGCAGGTTTTGATGGTATACAAATGGATCAAATGGGACAAAGAGATAGCATCTATGATTATAATGGAAATGCTTTTAATTTAGGGACATCCTTCTCAAGTCTTATTAATTCAGTAAAGAGTCAGTTACAGAGCAATAACTCATCGAAAAGTTATGTGGATTTTAATATAGTTGATGGTACAACCAATGGATGGGCTTTAGATGACGTAAGCAAAAATTCTAATACAGATTTCAATTTTAGTGAAATATGGTGGAAATCAAATAATTATAATGACATAAGAAATTATGTTGAGCAGCTAAGAAATAACAGCAATAAAAAAGCTGCAGTATTAGCAGCATATATGAACTACAATGAAAATTTAGGCCCTAGATATGAGGCTGAGGATGCTTCTTTCAACGGAGTAGATATTGCTACTAACCATACTGGATTTAGTGGAAGTGGCTTTCTACAAAATTTTGCTCAGCAAGGGGATTATGTTCAATTTACCGTAAGCGCAAATGAAACTATGAATTATCCTTTAGTATTTCAATATGGAGATAATTCAGATAATGCTACAAGGACAATATATATTGATGGTAATAAGGTTGGACAAGTCCAATTTTACCCTCAAGGTACTTGGGATAAGTTTGTATATGACGCATACATGAATACTACTTTGACAAAGGGAAGCCATACTATCAAAGTTTCCTATGATAGTGGAGACACAGGTTCCATTAATCTGGATTCACTAACCTTAGGGGAGTTTGATGAAAACTCTATAAGACTGGCTGATGCTGCCTTTGAGGCAAGTGGTGCTACTCATATAGAATTGGGAGCTGGGCTAGATGATGCTATCATGCTACCACATGAGTATTATCCAAATACAAGTAAAGTAATGACGGGAGCTTTAAAAAATTCAATGAAGCAAAATTACAAGTTTATAACTGCTTATGAAAATCTATTATTTGACCCAAGCATAAGCTATGGCGATCAGGGAAATCAATATATTAACATCAACGGTGAAAAAATTTCCGGGAACGGTACCAATGGTTCCATATGGCATATGACTAGAATGACAAAAGATTATGATATATTACATCTAATTAATCTATCAAATGAAACAGACAGTCAATGGAGAAATAGTACTAACGCACCAATAGTTAAAAATAACTTAAATGTAAAGTATTATGTTCCAACAGATGCAACAATCTCTAATGTATATCTAGCTTCACCAGATCTTAATGAAGGAACAAGCACTGCATTAAGCTTTACCACAGGTACAGATAGTGTAGGAAAATATCTTTCCTTCACAGTTCCAACCTTAAATTATTGGGACATGATATATATCAAGAGAGACTTAACTGCACCAGCAAACAATCAATATGAAGCTGAAAATGCTATAAAGACTAATATTACTACAAATACAAACCATGTAGGTTATACTGGCACAGGTTTTGTGGATGGTTTTGCTGAGCAAGGCGATGAGATAACCATGGAAGTAAATGTAGGTACAGCAGGTAACCATACTTTAAATTTCAGATATGGAAACAATACTGGATCAGAAGCTACAAGACATGTGTTTGTAGATGGAAGTTATGTAGGTATACTTCACATGCCTAACCTATCAAATTGGGATACATGGGGAAATGCTAGCCTTAATATCAATTTATCAGCAGGTGTACACACTATATGTATGTATTATGATGCTACAGATAGTTCTGGTATAAATCTGGACAATTTGACTGTAAAGTAACTCTAGAATAATTTGAATGGGAAACTAGTTAATATTACAAAGATGATTAAATTTTGATTGGAGGATTAAATGATGAGAAAATTTATGAGTAAAAAGGCAGCTGGTACCTTTGCATTTATCTTGGCAGCCAGCATGTTCTATAATGTTAATCTAAAAGCTTCAGCACAGACCTACCCACAGTCAACCTATGAGGCAGAAAGTGCATCACTTCATAATGTAAGTATAGATACAAATCATGCAGGTTATTCAGGCAGTGGTTTTATTGATGGTTTTGTAGATGTAGGAGATTATGCTGATTTCAACATTTCAGTTGCTACAACTCAAGATTACACTTTAAGACTTAAATATAGTAATTACACTGGTGCTACAAATGTAAGAGAAGTTTATGTTGATGGAAAATTCATAAGCAATGCATATTGTAGCGATACAGGAAGCTGGGACAGTTGGAAGACTACTGATGTAGGAACTAACCTAACAGCAGGAACTCATATAGTAAGAGTTGCGTTAAATAACAGCAAGGATGGAGCTATAAACTTAGATAATCTTGTTGTTACACAAAAGAACGTTTCCGTTAGAAGTCTTTATATGTCTAACTGGAAGGATACAATGGCTATATGGCAAGCCAGCAAGCTTAGTGATAATGATACTACAAGTGCAAAAGGTCCAAGACTTTCTGAACTAAGATATTCAGGAAATTGGAATGTAAATCAAATACAAGACTATACTGGTTTCTTCAGAGATGAAACCAACAATGTAAAATATGATCAAACTCATAATTTTGATTCCGAAGGTTATTATGACGAAAACGGAGTTTTACACAATAACTTCTTAAAATATAATGGATCAAACTTACCTAATATGGAAATCTCTAAGGATTATGTTGCAGTACCAAATCAAAACTTTATAGTATCAAGATATACCTTAAAGAATACTGGTACTTCAAGTATTACCTACAGCGTATTAGATATGCTGCATCCAAACAATACATCTTCTAATAACGTAGCTGCTAACTACGATTCTTCAAGAAATGCATTAATAGTAAATATGAGTGCATCTGGACAACCTTATATGGCTTTAGGTGCTTTTACTGCTCCAACCTACTATCAAGCTGCTAATGATGGAGATTCTAATACCTCAAGTTCAACTTGTGCTTCATGGTACACTTTTGATGGAAGCGGCTCTTTAAAGAACAATTCAAATGTTTCAGCACAAAATGTTTCTGTAGCATTTGATCAAAAGGTTACAGTACCTGCAGGAAGCTCTCAAAACGTATATTTCTATGTAGCTTTAGGTTCAAACTTAAGCAATGTACAAAGTATCTGTGATACAGCAAGAGCACAATCAGGAGATAGCTGGTTTAACAATACTTCTTCAAGCTACTCAAGCTGGTTTAACGGAAAGACTGTACCAAGCTTCAATGATGCTGACTTGACTTCAGTATATAAGAGAAACTTAGTTATGATAAAGAATGCGATAAGACCAGGTAGCACTACAGCTGATGGTGCTATGCCAGCTACTACTAATCCACTTAACTACAGCTATAAGATATGGGCAAGAGACTCAGCTGTAACAGCTATGTCTTTAGATGCAGCAGGCTTTACAACAGAAGGTGAACGCTATTGGAACTGGCTTGCAGCAAGACAAAGCACAGATGGAAGCTTCCATACCTGCTTCTGGTTATGGGACAACACTAATGCAAACTTTGTTGAACCAGAAAATGACTCCATAGGCTTCTTCTTAATAGGTGCATATAAACATTATAAGGCAACTGGAAACAAGGCTTTTCTAGATGGAATATACAAAGCTGTTAAGAACTCAGCAAATTATATTATGACCAATATGGATCAGACCACTGGATTTGGACCAGCTGATAAGAGTATTTGGGAAGAAGGCGATTCTCCTGAATATTACGCATATACACAAGCATCCTATGCAATGGGACTTAAATCAGCAGCTTTAATTGCTTCAATCGAAGGAGACAACGCTTTAGTTGACAGCTTTAATGGTGCAGGGAGTACCATTCTGACTGCTATTAACAGAGATGATACAGCTTCACCAAAAGGACTTTGGAATGTAGCTAATGGATATTATGATAGATGTATAAATACTGATGGTACAGTTAACACTCTAGAAGATACTTCAACAAATATACTATTTGCTTTAGGTGCTATAGATGTTAACTCTTCAAGAGCTACTTCTCATGTAAATAAGATAGAAAAAGATCTAAATGCGGACACTTATGGTTTACCAAGATATGCAAATGATACCTTCTATTACACTTCACAATGGAGTCCTTCAGGAAATGAAGCTTTAGAGGCATCACCTTCTTGGCCACAAATGACAATGTGGGATTCTGTTTACCAGACTTACAAAGGAAATGGTTCAAAGGCTTATGATATGCTAGAGTGGTTTAAACACAGAACAGGAACTGGCTTTATGGTTACAGGTGAAGCTGTAAGTAATGTTACAGAAGCACCACTAGTAAGTACTGCAGCAGAACCAGTTACTGCAGCCTCATTTGTACTTGCTAGTCTTGCATACTCTAGCAATTATGACATGAGAGTTTATTCTTCAGAAAATAATGCAGGCTGCTACAAAGGAATAACAGTAACAAATGGAGCAAGTGCAGATTGGAACCAATATAAATATGTCCCATACTATGTAGACCCATCTAATGATGGAATAGTTGCAGATGGACAAACTGATATAAAGAAAGTGTATGTATCAAATGATGACTCTAATATTTATATAAGAATAAATAATGCAGCTGGAAACTTACCAACAACAACTGATAATTCCTTCCAGGTTTCTGCTTATGTGGAAGATTTCGCAAAGACCGCACCAACAACAAACTCAACTCAATATGGAACTGCTTTAGGCAGAAATATGGCATATATGTTTACAAGAAAGAACACTGATGCAGGTTATAGCAAGTACTCAGTATCAAATGGAAGCTGGACTCTAAATAAGAGTATAACTTCTGTTATAGCACCTCAATGGGATGCTGCTACTGGTGGAATTGAAATTGTTATCCCAAGATCAGAAATAGGATCTCCAGCAAATGGCTCTTGGGGACATATAACAGTAGACTTAAGCAAGTATGCAAACAGCAATTGGCAAGATCAAGACACACTTAGATTAAACTACAAGATTACTGGAAGCAGTGATACTTGGTTATACGGTAACTTTGAGTAAAAGTTAAATTGATCAGTGTATAAAATTAATATTCTGGATAAAAGTGTTACATCTTTATAGTTAACTTAACATTATAAACCAAAAGGATTGAGTTAAATAGAAACTAACTCAATCTTTTTGGTGTTTAATCATGTTAAAAAAGTTTTTTGAAAAATTCATATTTAATTTTATAATCTTTCTTACTAAACCATCTCATCAAAATAGATAAGATGGCTTTTTAAAATTGACAAATTATATTTAGCTAAGAAAACTTTATAAACTGGTGTATCTATGACATAGGACGATGTTTTTCCTCCATTAAGTGGGGGGAATATATGGTAAGAATCTTACTGACCTCAGCACAAATTTCTTCAATAGAACTAGATAATTCACCTCTAATCCATACCAAAAACAAATTAATGATTCCTCCAGCAAAAAAATGTGCGTGTATAAAAAATTCAGGCATTTTTTTTATATGGTCAGGGATATCGCTATCGATTTCTATCTTCTTTACGAAGATCTCTCTAAGCTTCACAAGAAATTTCTCTGAGCCGTTTGCATTTATGAGAATTCTATAAAATTCTAAGTCTTCTTCTAGCCATTTTGCCGTTTTTAACAGCAAGGGAAGTGGGTTTTGGAAAAAATTTTTGTAGTGAAAGGCGGTTATTAGCTCCTCTATTTTATCTATTACTTCGTTTTCTATCTGTTCCATTACTGCTCTTAAATCTTGATAATGAGCGTAAAAGGTTCCGCGATTGATGTCAGCTCTTTTAATTATATCGGTAACAGTTATTTTCTCCAAATCCTTTTCTTGTATTAATTCAAGCAGTGCTTCACGTATTAATCTTCGTGAGCGTAATGCACTTTTATACTCAGCTTTTTGTACCATATTAATTCTCCTAAAAATTTTAGTTCAAAGTCCAACAAAAGATATTTCACTGTACAATTTTGAACATTTCCGTTAAATCTGATTATTGTATGAGATTTTTAAGCTAATTATAATACAGGTATAGCGAAAGTTCAACAACAGTACGATTTTGAGTATTTTATCTAATTTTAGTACTAGCATCATTTTATGCTGGTTTTTTAAATGTCCATACTGAAAAATAATTAGGATTAGGAAACTATAAAGAAAGCAGGATGAGGAGGAATGATTTTATGCAGAAGATATTAAAGCACAGCTGGGTATTACTAGTAGTATGGATCGTAGCATCGGTTCTATTTGCAGTAAACCAACCAGATTTAAAGCAGATATTGAACCAAAAGGGAGAAGCAACCATCTCAAAGGATGAGCCATCCCAAGTAGCGGCAAAAATGATGGACAAATTGGGAAAAACTAAAGGAAGTTCGCTATTATTGGTATTCCAAGATGATAAAAAGCTTTCAGAGGATGAAATGAAAGATATTGAGAAAGGAATTGATAAACTTAATGAGGAAAAGGAAAAACTTCAGATAAATAATATCATTGATCCTTTTAAGACGCCTGAAGCAAAAGAGCAATTAATATCTAAGGATAATACAACCATGCTAGTTCAAGTTTCCTTTGAAAAAGGTACAAGAGATGGTAAAACCATAATAAAGGATTTTGAAAATGCAGTTAAGGATGTAAAAGTAAATCACTATGTAACTGGAGAGTTAGCTATTTATAATGATTACACCAGTGATGTTGCAAAAGGTGTTGATAAAAGTGCGGTAATAACAATAATCTTTATACTTGTAGTTTTAATACTTATGTTTAGATCAGTGGTGACACCTATAGTAAGCCTTTTAGCAGTTGGAGTTTCATACATCTGCTCCATGGGGATAATAGGGATACTTGTGAATCAATTTAATTTTCCTGTAACAAGCTTTACTCAAATGTTTGTGATTTTGGTTCTTTTCGGAATTGGAACGGATTATCACATACTGTTATTTAATAGATTCAAGGAAGAGTTATCAAATGGGTTATCGGTAAATGATGCTATTGTAACTAGCTATAAAACTGCTGGGAAAACCATAATATACAGTGGCTTAACGGTTTTTATGGGGTTTGCAAGTCTTACTTTTGTAAGCTTTCCAGTGTATAGATCTGCTAATGCAGTCGCTATTGGTATTGCAGCTTTGTTAATAGAAATTATGACCTTAACACCGCTAATTATGAAAATATTTGGTGGAAGGCTATTTTGGCCATCTAAAAGTAATTTGGGGCATAAGGAAAGTAAATTTTGGGGCAAAGCTTCTCAAGTTTCAGTAAAACACCCAGTACTTTCATTACTTGTAGTAGCAGCTCTAATCGCACCTGTTATTATATTTAATACTACTAAGCTATCCTTTGATAATATCAAGGATCTAAGTTCTGAGGATTCTTCTGTAAAAGGCTTTAATATTGTTGCTGATAAATTTAGTGCTGGTAAGGTAATGCAAACGACAATTATCTTAGACAATAATGAAGCTATGAACAACAATGAAGCTCTCGCAGTAATTGACGACTTAACAGAAAAGCTTAAAAAGCTAAAGGGAGTAAAGGAAGTTTACGGTCCAACACAGCCAAAAGGGGAAGTTATAGAAGAATTATATACAAATTCTCAAACTAAAACTGTGACAAACGGATTATCAGATGCAAGTGATGGAGTTAAAAAAGTGCAGGATGGACTTACAACTATTAGTGACAATTTAAAAACTCCAGATTTATCACCAGTAAAGGAACTTTCAAAAGGTACTGGAACTTTAGCAAGCAGTATGGAGGCTGTAACCGATGGTCTTAAAAAGGTTAATGTTGGTATTGATCAAGGGGCTAAGGGAGCAGAGGATTTAACCTATGGAATATCTGAGCTTAAAACAGGTATTACAGGTATAAATAGCGCTCTTCAGACTATTTCAGGAAAGATAACAGAAATCAATAAGGGATATACTCAGCTTGGAGCAGGGTATAAAGCCTTGCCTAGTTCTGTAGAGCAGTTAAAACAGCTAACAGCAATGATGAAGGTTAGTGTAAGTAAAGTAGATGCAAAGCTTCCTAATGATCCAGATGTTGCTAGCATTAAAGCAATGCTTGAAAGTTTATCAGCTGCTTTAAACAGCCTTGAAGCAGGAATTAATACAGCAAATCAAAATTATGATGCACTTACAGGAGGCTTAGCTCAGGTAAATGGTGGTCTTAAAATTGTAATAGATAGCACAGGACAAAACTCTAGGCTAATTACTGGAATTAATGAACTTGAAAATAGTGAAAAAGCACTAACAGAAGGGTTAAAAAAGGGTAGTGCTGGACAGGAACAAATTATTGAAAGCATGGGTCAACTTAAATTTGGAGCAGATAAAATCAAAGCTGGTCAGGATGAATTATATGGTGGACTGACAAGCCTTAGTGGTGGAATGACACAGCTTAAGGATGGAATTGATAAAAGTAATAATGGTTTGGAGACTATACATGATGGAATAAACAAAAGTGGAGATTTCTTGACTCAGCTTACAAACACTAAGAGCTTTTATATTCCTAAGGAGGCTTTTGACAAAGCCGATATTACTAAGATGCTAGATACTTACATGTCAGAGGATAGAAAAACAGCTAAATTAACTGTAACCTTAGCTTCAGAACCATACTCTGAAGATTCCATTGACATGATTAAGGACATGAATACTTTGATTTTAAATGACCTTAAAGGCACAAAGCTTTCAGAAGCAAAAATAGGTATACTTGGAGCAACTTCTAACTCTTACGATCTAAGAAATATTGCAACACATGATATTACTTTTACTCAAATAATGGTATTAGCAGCTATATTTATTTTATTGATAATAGTTATAAGATCCTTCTGGATTCCTGTATATATCATAGGTTCACTTGTAGCCACCTATTACACAGCACTATCAGCAACAGCCTTTATATCAAAGCTGCTATTTGCTAGTGCAAAGGAAGGATTATCCTGGAATGTACCATTCTTTGCTTTTGTAATGATAGCGGCACTAGGAGTTGATTACAGCATATTCCTAATGAGACGATTTAAAGAATATCCTAATCTATCTCAAAGGGAAGGTATAATACAAGCATCAAGAAATATAGGAGGAGTAGTAATATCAGCTGCAGTAATACTGGCAGGAACCTTTGCAACCTTATATCCATCAAATATAATAGTTCTAATGGAATTAACTATATGTGTAATAATTGGGTTATTCCTTCTAAGCTTTGTACTGCTTCCAATAGCAATACCTGCACTTATGTCACTGACTGAGAGTATATCAAAGCAAGATAGTCGTAAAATATATACTTTGTCAAAAAAATTAAAAGCTTTATAGTAATTAGAGAAGATGATTTCTGTATTTAACAGTGGTCATCTTTTTTTATTCTTTTGAAAGGTATAAGGTTTGTTTATAGAGTTTAAATCTAAAATGCATTGATTTATTAATTTATACACAAAAATATACTATGTGATAAAGACGTATTTATTTTTAAAAATATTTATGCAAAAATATTGCATTATGTATCTAAAAGATATATACTGAATACATCTTTTGGATACATCTTTTAGATATATGGGAGTGAAAGAAAATGATGAATGAACTTTTTATTTTAGGTGAATTGATGGAGGAACCTCAAAGCGGGTATTATTTACGAAATGCATTACAAGCCACCTTAGGCCGTCATCGTAAAATCAGTTATGGAGTGATTTACCCATTACTTGAAAAATTAGAGAATGAGGGTTTTGTTGAGATAACCAATATTGAATCAGACAGGAAAAATAAAAAAATTGCTAGCATTACAGAAAAAGGAAAAGAACGTTTTTTTGAACTAATGAAAATGCCTGTTCCTAATGGTGCTCATAATTCAGATATTTATTTAATTAAGCTTGATATTATGCAGCACCTTACCCTAGATGAACAAATACAATTATTAGATGAATTTTATAAAGAGCAAAAAGATATAGTAGAAGATACTCAAGCTGTACTGAAAAAATTAGCTGAAGAAGCTTCAAAAGATCACTGGTATGCAAGTAAGAAGTTTGGATTAATATTACAGCAAGCTAATATTGCAATTGAGTGGATTGAAAGATTTAAAGATGAGTTGAAGAAAGAATGGTGATAGGAATGACAAAAGAAATAAAGATAGCCTTATTAATGGCTGCTAGTCTCTTCATGGAGATTTTAGATGGAACCATTGTAACTACTGCATTACCTAAAATGGCTGGATATTTTCATACCAGTTCATCAACAATTGCTTTGCTCGTTAGTGTTTATTTAATTACGGTTGCTATTTTTATCCCTTTAAGCGGGTGGATAGCTAATAGATATGGAAAAAAGAAAATTTGGATTATTGCTGTCATCATATTTACCCTTAGTTCATTAGGTAGTGCAGTAGCACCTAATTTCTCCTTCCTTTTAATAATGAGAATTGTACAAGGTATTTCTGGTGCTCTTATGACACCTACAGCAAGACTAATTGTGTTAGAAAAGACGCCGGCTTCACAGTTATTGAAAATGATCAGTTATCTTATTTGGCCTGCATTAATAGCACCAGCAATAGCACCAGTGGTTGGAGGATTTATTGTTACTTACTGGAACTGGCAGTGGATTTTCTTGATTAATGCACCAATTGGTTTAATTATTGCATTAATCGGAGCAAAATTAATCGATGCTGATATAGTAAAAAACACAACTACCTTTGACTTTTTAGGATTTATAGAGATTGCAGCTTCAACCGGTATAATTTTAGTTGGAGCAGAGTTAGCCACTCGTGGAAAAGATTATTGGCTTAGTGCATTAGGGTTAAGTGCTTTTGGAGTGTTATTAGGCATTATTGTTTTTAAACACTTAAAAAAATCAACTAATCCATTGTTTTCGCTTGATTCATTAAAAATAACTTCTTTTAGAGTCTGTCAAACAAGTGGTTCTATTTTGTGGCTATGCATTGGAGCTTTACCGTATATACTAACGATTTTTTTACAAACCGTCTTTCATTGGTCAGCAGTAAAAGCAGGAAGTTATGTGATATTTATTTTTATTGGAAATATAGGAATTAAACCTTTTACTAATGTAATTATTCGTAAGCTAGGATATCGTGGTGCGTTATTGTCATCATTTGGAATGGTATTTATTACATCTATTGCTTTGGCCTTCATTAAAATTAATACTTTACCTATTTGGATAATGTTTCTAGCATTAGTCTCAGGAGCAGGACGTTCACTAGCCTTAACTGCTTACAGTGGATTGAGTTTTTCTGAAATAGACCCTAAAGACAGAAATAGTGCAAATACTTTAAATTCTGTGATCTCAACCTTAGCTCAGGGGATGGGAATATCTCTTATTACAGTTGTTGTTAATTTGTTGCAAAACTTCGTCACAATTACGACTGCATATGAATTAGGATTTATCTTTCTCGGTTTATTAATGATATTACCAGCAATTGAGGTATTATTCCTACCTAAAAATATAGGACATGTCACAATTAGTTAAATTAAATCATTGCATATATATAATGCTTTTTCTTTGATTTATTAAAGCTCCTTCGAGTAAAAAATAACTGAAAAAATAATTATTCACTTAAAAATAAACCACCTTATCAAAAGCTGATAAGGTGGTTTTTCCTATTAAATCTATTTAAAATGCGCCAGAGTCTCCGCCGCCTCCACAAGATCCACTATCTCCACCAGAGGTAAAGCCGCCTCCGTCTCCAAAGCCTCCACCAAAATCACTAGAACTACTATTATCTGTAGTGTTTTGATTTAATTGATCTTGAAAATCATCAAAGAAATCGTAATAAATGAAATTGAGATAATGCATGTTATAAAATAGAGGATCTGAGTATATATAGTCATCGCTTGTCATTTTAGGGGAAAACTCGATTGCTTTATCTGATAAGCCTAAAGCTAGGGCATAAGGCAAAAACTTTTTCCATTGAGCAACAGTTATAAGGTTACTACTATTTGAATTTAAAGAGCTAAACAAAAACTTTTTGAAAGCAAGCCATTTTAAATATTCATTCTGATAGGTATTTGTTAATACACTGCGGTTTCTAATCTTTATATGAAAAGGCTTAGAATCGGCTTCAGTTTTTACTAAAGTTACCCAATCATTAAATTTACTCTTAAATTCCATGGCTGTTCCACGTTCTTTGGTTTGTTCTTCTATATCTTTTAGCGAAAAGGAAGGATAATTTCCATAAGAAGAAAGCCAATTAAGTAGATATCTCTCGTGAATAGAACAATAGTCTAAAGCCATTGTATTTATTGAAAAAATAAAATCTATTTTTTCTTCAGCTTTAGAGAAGAGTTTTTTCTCAACATGGGAGTTTGTGGTATAGGTTAATATATTTCTCGCTGACAAATCCAGTAGAGTTGCTATTATATCTTTAATTTCTATATACTCACTAATTAAGTAAGTCACTAAGGCTGGACTTAAGTCGCTAGGCATTGACTCACAATAAGGAGCATTAAAAAATTGTTCTGTGCTTCTATATTCTTCAAGCTCTTTTTGAAATTTTTCTTTTTCTTTAGCATTATGAACTACTAAGATTGCGACTGAAGAAATTATAAATAAAACTATGATAAAAATACCTAAATCATTGTTTTTATCAGTTTCGAAATTACTATTATTTTCAGAATTTGTTGAAGGTGGAGTCATAGGGACATTAATGGAATTATTTGCTCCGCTATTGCCATTTGGAGTATAAGAATTATTCATCTGCTCATTATAAATTCTATTATATGCATCTTCACTCACTATCTTTTTAGCATTCTTAAGATAATCAGGTGGGAAAAGTATACGGCAGCCGAAGTATTCTCCAGCATAGAGTTTTGAAACATTAAACAAGAAATTATTAGCATCTGCTTTGCTTGCAGCTCCTGAAGCTGGACCTATGCCCCAGTATTTTGCGTCATTTAGATTTCCTGTTGGAAAGTTTACCTTAAGAGATAGGTTATTTATAGCTACATTTGATGAGTTTTCGTAAAACTTCCAAAATAATTCACCTGCATCATTATACTTTGTAGCAACTCCAATTATAGAATACTTAATATTGAATTTAACGGTTTTATTGCTGTTTTTTGAATAGATGGTAAGTTTTTTGTAGTTTCCATCAGTAGCCAAAGTATAAGTCCCATTTTCTTTACTATTATTGTTCTTAAAAACAACTTTGTTTGAACCATCTAATATACTAACTTCAATATTTTCAATTCCTGTACTTCCGGTAAAATTAATATTTCTAGTAACTCCATTAAAATCTCCCTTGAAGTTGTATTCATATACTTCAGAAACTTCAACATCGCCAGAGGAATTTAGTGTAGTATCTATGGCAAGGCTGTCAATAGAAAAACTTTTATCGTCAGCAAATGCCATATGGGGTGGAAATAAAAATATAAAAAATAGAAAAGCCACTAGGTATTTAAGATATTTCTTCATAAAAATCTCCTTATTTATATTTTTAGACAATCAATATTTAACATTGATTGAAAAATAGAATGTTTCAGCATAGCCTTAAACAAATTATATTATAAGACGTTTTTGGATATATATGTTTTATTTTACAGTAAAATACTCAGTTAAACAACCTTTATAAAAAAACAGATAAAAGAGATATGAACCCAATGGTTCTTGTTTAATAATTTAAATAGAGAGGTGCATTTGATGACAAAATAGTGCGACTTTTGACAATATATTTACTAATGCAACATAATGTGATAAAATTTTAACATAGTATATTATTATATTAAAAAAATAATTAAATCACATGTAAATTAACTAAATAGGAGGATTTATGAAAAGCATTAAAGGAAAAATGATACTATTTTTAGGGTTATTAATAGGTGCTATATGTATTGGGCTAGCGGTAGCTTCTTTCATCAATTCATCAAAAGCACTAACTTCAAATCTATCAAAAACTCTACCAAAGATAGCAGAACAATCAGCAAGTAATATTCAAAGTAAAGTTGAAGGACAGTTGAGTTCATTAGAGGTTCTTGCAGCAAGAAATGATATAAAAAACCTAAATGAACCATGGGAAAATAAAGTATCAATACTCAAAGAAGAAATTACTAGAAGTGGAAGCATTAAAATGGGTATTGCAGATAAAAACGGTGATGTACAATATACAGATGGGAAAAATGCTAATGTCAAAGATAGACCATATTTTCAAAATGCATTAGCTGGTAAAGGTAATGTATCTGACCCATTAATTAGTAAAGTAGATGGTTCTATAGTTGTAGTATATGCAGTACCAATTAAAAACAATAATGATATTGTTGGGGTATTAATCAGTACTAGAGATGGTAATAAATTAAGCGAAATAACTAATCAGATTAAATTTGGACAAACAGGCAGTGCATTCATGATAAAAAAAGATGGAACAGTTATAGCACATAACAATAAGGATTTAGTAATGAAATTATACAATCCTATAGAAGAAGCAAAAAAAGATGCTAGTTTGAATGAATTAGCTAATGTAGAAAAAGATATGGGTGAAGGTAAAATAGGAATGGAAAAATATCTATTCCAGGGAGTAGAAAAATATGTAGGCTATGCTCCTGTAAAAGGAACTGAATGGTCGATAGCAGTTGTTATATCTAAGACAGAGGTATTATCAGAACTGGATAGTCTGAAAGTTTCTGTTATAATATCATCACTAGTCTTTTTATTAATTGGATTAGCAATGGTTTATGCAGTTTCAACTTATATATCAAAGGGGATTAAGTCAACTTCAAAGCATCTAGATTTGTTAGCAAAGGGTGATTTGACTGAAGAAGTTTCGTCTAAATATTTGAACTCTAAAGATGAAGTTGGAGAAATGACGAACTCCATGAAAACAATGCAACATTCTCTAAGAGAAATGATTAGTCGAATAAAAGAAAATTCTTCAAATATTAATGGACAATCAGAGAACCTTGCTTCTGTTGCTGAGGAAATCTCTAGTACAACGCAAAATGTTGCTGAAGCGATAAATGAAATTGCACAAGGAACAGGAAATCAGTCTGAGGACTTAATAAATGTAACAGAGGTTATAGATAAATTTAGCAACAAATTATCTGAAATGGTCACTGAAATACAAGTGGTTGATTCAAACTCTAGGGAAATTAGTTTAATGGCTAATGAGAGTAGCAGCGATATGAATAAATTAAATCAGTCTGTAACAAAAGTTAGTGAATCCTTTAAGACTTTTAACACCAAGATTATTGGACTTGGAAAAAATATAAATGAAATAAATGAAATTACAAATATAATTAATAACATAGCAGGACAAACTAATCTATTAGCATTAAATGCTGCTATTGAAGCAGCAAGAGCTGGAGAAGCTGGAAAAGGATTTTCAGTAGTTGCAGATGAAATAAGAAAACTTGCTGAACAATCTAAGGTGTCTTCAGAAGACATTAGAAGATTGATAAGTGAAATATCTAAGAATACAGATGTTATAGTTCAAGATTCTGTAGAAATGGATGATGAACTTATAAATCAAGTTGGAATAATAAACAGTTCAATAACTTCCTTTGGAAATATTATAGGAGCAGTAAGTGAAATAATTCCTAAAATAGAAACTGTTAAGAATTCTGCTGAAGCTATAGATAATGATAAAGATACTATTTTAGCTAGAGTAGATGGGGTATCATCAGTTGCGCTTGAGGTTTCAGCTTCAGCGGAAGAAATTGCAGCATCATCAGAAGAGATGAATGCCTCAACAGAGGAAGTGGTAGCAGCAGCTCAAATACTAAGCTCCATGACTGGTGAAATGCTTGAGGAAGTAAATAAGTTCAAAATTTAAATTGTAGTTTGATGTAGATGAACCACTTCATAATTAAATTTATAACAAAGTTGTGATGAAAGTCAGTAATTTTTAATCATAAAATGATTAGATTTTGCTGACTTTCGTACGTTTAGGCATAAAAAACAATGGAAAAGGCCCAAAAGAAAATGTTAATATAAGGGGAGGAATTAATTAAATTTAATGATGTTTTTTCATATAAAATTCATAAGTTTATGCTAAGGTATGGATGTACTACTTCGAACCTAAATCTATTTTTAAACTCTCATGACTTAAAGTGTGAAAATTTTTAAATAATAAATTATATTATGAAGTAGTATATCCATATATAATATTAAGGATATGTTTAACAACATTATTGAAATTAAATGGTTATACAGGAGATGCTATATGAGCGAGCTATTAGAATTAAATGATTTTTTCAGATGTAGTGGCGTTAAAAAACTGTACTGTTCGAACGAAGTGAGTTTACAGTTTTAGCCATGGAATATGAAAAAATCATATTAATTCTTTGCGTAAGCTCATTAAAGCATTGGATGGATAACTATTTAATTTCCAATCAATTTTAAAAGAATTTATGTGAGGCCGGATTATGAATAATATTTTAATTATCGAAGATGAGCAAAATGTATTAGATGTGTTAAAAGCTTATTTAGAAAAAGCAGGATATTCCGTTTACGCTACAACTAGAGGGTTGAAAGGTCTTGAGCTATTTGAAACAATGAATTTTAAATTAGTAATTCTTGATCTAATGCTTCCGGATATAAGTGGAGAAGATATTTGCAAAATCATAAGAGAAAAATCAAAAGTACATATATTTATGCTTACAGCAAAAGGATCATTGAACGAAAAAATTGAAGGACTAGAAATTGGTGCAGATGAATATCTTGTAAAGCCTTTTAGTCCAAGGGAATTAACTGCAAGAGTAAATTCTCTGTTTAGAAGAATTTCCTATGATGAGGATGATTCTAATTTACTTTATAATGATGGCAATTTAATAGTAGATTATGAAAAAAGGCAAGTAAAAGTTAATAATCAAGAAGCTTTTTTGACCTCAAATGAACTTGATATATTATATGCACTAATTATCAATAAAGGAAAGGTATTATCAAGAGAGCAATTAATAGATAAAATTGGCGGAATAGATTTCGATGGATATGATAGAACCATAGACGTCCATATTAAAAATATACGTAAAAAGATTGAAGAAGACACTAAAAAACCAAGATATATTATGACAGTTGTAAAAGTAGGTTATAAATTTGGTGGTGATAACTAGTGAAAAGTATAAGAAGAAAACTGAGTATTATGTTTTTTATATGTTCTCTAGCAGCAATTTTACTTATAACAGCGTTCGTCAATTTAACAATAACAAAAAAGTTTGATGATTATATGGTAGATACACAGAATAAAAGATATGAAAGAATTGTATCTTATTTTCAAGAAATCTATAAAAGAGAAGGGAAATGGTCAAAAGATTCTGGTATTGAAATGATGCATGAAGCATATATGGGGAGTTATTGTCTAACGCTACTTGATAGTAATGAAAAGACAATATGGGGTATGGATGCTAATGATATTAAAAATAATTTGCATTTTAATACTATGAAGGTTAAAGATACTGGGGTATATACTTCCAAAAGATTTCCTATAGAAGTAGATAATAAAAAAGTGGGATATGTGGATATAGGACAGTATTCATCAGTTCTATTATCTGAAGAAGATGTTAATTTTAAATCATCAATAAACAAAAGTATTATTGCTAGTGGTTTAATTACTTTGATAATAGTTATTATTATAAGTTTATACTTCTCAAAACAATTTTCAAGACCTATTAAAGAAGTTTCAACAATGTCTGTAAGCTTATCAAAAGGAAACTTCGATACAAAGTCTGTTACAAGGAGCAATATTAAGGAACTAGAAAACTTAAGAACTAGTGTAAATATATTAGCAGGAAAATTAAAGCAGCAAGATATGTTAAGAAAACGACTTGTGTCCGATATATCCCATGAAATAAGAACCCCATTAAATATACTACAAAATAATTTAGAAGCAATGATAGATGGTATTTTTCCTGTTACAGATGATAGGCTTAAAGATTTAAACGATGAAGTCATTAGATTTGGTAAATTGTTAAATAATCTAGAACTACTTAAGCAGTTTGAATCAGAAAGTATAAAAGCTAATTTTGAAACTGTTGATATAAATCAGATATTAAAGAGTATATGTGAAGATTTTTATATGGAAGCTCAAAACCAAGGAGTACATATTGATTATAGTGTTCAAAAAAATCAACAATACTATATAACTGGGGATAAGGATAAGTTAAGACAAGTTTTCATAAATATTATTTCGAACTCTATTAAGTTTTCTGAGAACAATGGGAATATAAGTATTAACATGTATCCTAAAGATCAAAAGATAATTGTAGAGATTAAAGATAACGGAATTGGAATAAAAGAAGAAGATTTACCTTTTATATTTGAAAGATTATATAGAGGGGATAAGAGTAGAAATGAGATAAAGGGCAACGGTATAGGGTTAACGATTGTGAAAAATATTTTAGATCTTCATCTTGCTGACATAGAAGTGGAAAGTAAAGAAGAAAAGGGCACGAAGTTTACTGTTTATTTTGATAGAGTTATTGTTTAAAAACAAAGACCTTCAAGTAAATTTTCTTATTTGGAGGTCTTTTTTACTATGTGGTTTAAGTGTTATAAATTAATTATTTCATACCATCCATAGTACCCATGCTGCTAACGATTTCTGGGTTTATTTCATACCTCCAAAACTTATATGGGAAAATATTATCAAAATCATATGAAGAAAATATGAAGTAAATAAATTAAGAGATTAGTTTTTATATAAGAAAATAATGAATTTGATTCTTCATAAAATCTTTATAAGAGTAAGCTAATATATAAATAAAGATCTTTTCAAGTTTAATTATTTCGGAGGGGATAATATGGGTTGTCACAATACAGGTGATGAAAACAAATCAAAACATAATCATGGATTTAATAAACATATGATGCACATGATTATTTGCTGCGGTCTACCAATTGGAATAATCTTCTTTTTACCATTTATAGCAAGTTTGAGTCCTAGTTTAGCTGGAGTGCTTGGCAAGATTGCTCCATTTTTGTGCCCAATAATGATGTTTGCAATGATTCCGATGATGATGGGAAGGAAAAAGCAGAGTTGTTGTTCGGAAGATAAAAAAGAAGTTACAGAAATTAAAGAATCTATAAAGTAAATTAAAAATATTGTTCCTATTTAGATAAATGCATGTGTGGATTTTAATAAAAATCTATACATGTTTTTATTTTATCTAATATGATTTATACTAGATTCGAAAAAGATGGTTTATTAGAAAATTTTAATGAAACTTTATGACTCTTCTTATAACTAATGAAATTATAAGTATTATAATTTCATTATAAAGTGATTTAGAGAGGAGAATATAGATGAAGGATAAAATAAATGCATTTTTTCAAAATGAAAAACTAAAGAATTTTGCTAGAAAGGTTTTTAACAAAAAAACAATTATTGCAGCATTTGTAGCAATTGTAATTGTAATTGCATTAAGGGTGGCGTTCGCTTTAATTTTCCAAGTGGAGGGTACTGTTACTAAGGTTGAAGGAAGTAAGGTCACAGTTGCAAATTTCATTACAACTAAAACAGTAGACATAGGAAACTTCCAAACAACAGCTAGTAACATACAAGTTGGAGACAGAGTAGAGATAATGAAAAATTTATCTGGTGATATCATAAGTGTACGAGATAGGAGCGAGAGAAATTTTAAAGAAAAAGGGGAAAGATTTAATAAAGGCGGAAATAATTTTAAAGAAAATGGTCAACGTAATTCTATGCAACGAAAATAAAATAATTTACTAATACTGGGACAAACAATATTGTAATTATTGTAAGTATTATTTATAATACAGAAAGACAGCCGGAAAACTAGATGTTTTTCGGCTTTTAATTAAGTATATAAAAACTAGGAGGTAAAAATGACTAAGGTTTTGATTATCGAAGATGAAACTGAGATAGTGAGTTTTTTAAAGCCAGAGTTAACATATGAAGGTTATGAAGTAGACTGGGAACTTGACGGGAGAGCAGGCTTTGAAAAAATCCAAAGTGAAAATTACGATATAATATTGCTAGATATTATGCTTCCTGGACTTAATGGAATTGAAGTGCTTCGAAGGGTTAGAAAAACTTCTAATATACCCATTATAATGCTAACTGCACGTGATCAGGTTTCAGATAAAGTCACTGGATTAGATAATGGTGCTAATGATTATTTAACTAAACCATTTGCAATCGAAGAATTGCTAGCAAGAATTAGAAATGTTTTAAGGATAAATTCAATTAATGTTGAAAAAGAAGAAAATAAAATATTATCCTTTAGAGACATCACCTTAAATCAAGGGCTGTGTGAGATTAAAAAAGGCAACAAATATATAGAGCTTACAAAAAAAGAATATCAGCTATTGGAGTTTTTGGTCAAGAATAAGGGAAAGGTACTGACAAGAGACCATATCTTGAATTCAGTATGGGGATATGAGTATGTAGGTGATACCAATGTGGTTGATGTTTATGTTAGTTATTTAAGGAATAAGCTTGAAGATAATGTTGGTGATAAATATATAACTACGATTAGAGGTGTAGGATATGTTATGAAAGAAAATTCTTAATAAGATAGATGACTTGTTTCTGATAACTAAAAGGCTTTCTATTTCAAAAAAACTTACCTTGATATATTCATCAATTTTAATGGGGATATTAATCATATTTACTGTGTTTACATTTCTTTTGATAAGAAGTTTTATGCTTAAGGATAGTGAAACAGTAATATCTTCAAATGCAGATATCCTTTCAAATTATATCGAAAGCATGAAGAGTATAGATAATAAAAATTTTAATAATATAAATTTAAGTTCTGGGATATATTATATAGTTTATGATGAAAATAAAGATATAATTTTTTCTAATACAGAAAACTCAGTGCAAATTACCGACCGTCGTCAAAACAGAAAATTACGTAACAAAGATTCCTTTGAAAAATTAAACGGAACTATTTCTACAAGTAGGGTAGTGGATGTGAAAGGAAAGATTTATTATATAGTTGTAACAAAAGATTTTGAAGATATAGGAGAGAAGATTGGATATATAGCCGAAATTCTTTTTACCATAAGTATTTTAGGGATTATTGTATCTTTAATTTCTGGAAACTTTTTATCTAAAAAGCTACTTAGACCTATAAAAGATATTACAAAGACTGCAAAGGAAATAACTTCAAAGAGTCTTAGCAAAAGAATAGTAACAAATGGTGCAAAGGATGAAATTAGTGATTTGGCTGATACTTTTAATCTTATGATTGAAAGACTTGAAGTAGATTTTGATAAGCAAAAAAGATTTGTATCAGATGCATCTCATGAGCTTCGCACACCTTTGGCTGTTATACATGGACATGTAAATATGCTCTATAGGTGGGGTAAAAATGATAGCGAACAACTGGATAAATCGCTAATAACCTTAAAATCAGAAACGGAAAATATGAATAAACTAATAGAAAACTTACTGTATCTTGCAAAAGGGGATAATGATGTACTTTCTATTAAAAAGGAAGAGTTTACAATTGCCTCGCTTTTTAAAGAAATTGTGGAGGAAACTGAGCTAAGTCATAACAATGTAGAAATTACATATAATTCTTATCAGCAATTAAAGGTTTATGCTGATTATAGCAAATTAAAACAAGTATTGAGGATCCTCATAGATAATAGTATAAAATTTAGTAAAGCTTCTGCTCAAATAAGGGTTAATGCAGAAGACAAAGGCAGAGAGATAATTATTTCAGTAACAGATCATGGAATAGGAATACCTAAGGAGAGTTTGTCAAAAATTTTTGACAGATTCTATAGAGTTGATGAATCTAGAACTAAAACTACAGGTGGAACTGGTCTTGGGCTTTCTATTGCAAAGCAAATCATACAGTACCACGAAGGAAGAATTTCGGCTGAAAGTAAATTAGGTGAAGGCACTAAAATAAATATTTATTTGCCCAAGTTAATATAGAACAAAATTATTCTTTATTATATTCAAAGAAATATAATAAAGAAATATATCTAGCCTAGTTAAATATAAAGGTGAGAGCAACTTCAGTTGTAAAGTTGCTCTCATTTTTTCATTATATAGGAAATTAGAAAATTTTAATGACAGCTAATAAACTACTTATTACTATAATATTGTCCTAGAGAGATGCCATTTGCTCCAAGAGGTATCTGATGGTCTAATCCTATGAATTTTCCTCCAGATTGCCAAAGTGCAGGTTTTAATAATGCATACTTAGCTTCATCCCAGGTCTTCCAATCATTTCCGAGAAGTCCTCCTGTATCACCTGAATTTGGATTTATACACCAGAAGGTTTGATTTATATGCTTACTTACTATATAATCTCTCAATAAAGTCATCCATTTTTGATTTTTTCCGCCGTCCATGTAGCCACCCCATTCACCGATTAAAAGTGGCGCGATTCCTTTATCATTTATATATGCCCAGCTGTTATACCAATAATCATCTAACAGAGTTTGTGTTGTAAAGTCTTTATCAAACCAAGTTTGATTGTAAACTGAAGGGCCATAGTCATGAGGCGAATATACAACCTGACTGTTTAGAGAACCTAAGTTTATTGGATAATCTTTTACTCCTCTTAGATTTCCTCCCCACCAAGCACCATACCAAGGTGACTGATCTCCTGTAGCTCCCCATATATCAGGAGTGTCATAAGTATATCCTTTTTCGGTTTTTGGGTACTGTTCAACACCTTCAATCATTACTAGTAACTTTGGATTTTTTGCAAGAACTGCCTTTGAACACTTTTCAGCTGCATATTTCCAATTGTTTTCATCGGTAGAATTATCCCATTTTGCTATATTTGTAGGAGCAGTAGCTGTATAACCCCTCTGTCCATGAGGTTCGTTTTTAAGATCAAATGCTAGGATTGTATCATCATTTTTGTATTTGTCAGCTAGCCATGCCAAAGTGTTTATCCATTTGTCAGTGGTTAGAACTCCAGCAGTTGTTGTATTTACGCCATACCATAATGGATAATTATGTCCTGAATTATTGGAATCTGGACTGTGTACGTCAATCATCACTTTTATGCCTAACTGTTTACAGTAGCTCATTATGATATCAAAGATCTCCATACTGTTTTTAACACCATTAGTAGTTGGATCATAAAAGTCAGGATTACAAACATAATAAGGTGGATTATTTGCAGCTGTAACGCTTGATACTTTATTAGGTTTTCCAACCATCCAGCTATATAGAAGTTCAGAAGAAATAGGAACTCTTAAAAAACCAATACCTCTATCTGCAATGTTTGTTAAAATACCTTTAACGTCATACCATGCACCATGGAATACGTTTTCGGTGCAGTTAAAACCAAACCAGTTTGCGCCAGTTAGCCAAACTTCCTTTCCATTCATATCATAAATCTTATTACCTACACAATGCAACCAATCGTCATTGTTTGTATCAATGGCTTTTACTTTTTGGACGTTGCTAAAGGAGCAGGTTGTGATTACAGTTGAAACAATAATAAGTGACGAAATTAGCTTTTTTAACCTTTTCATTTTAAATCCCCCTAAATTAATTAAAATAACTTCAATAATTAAACGCTTAGACAAACATAAACTTTTTAATATTTGTTTTTGATGTAAACACCTCCTTTGTAATTGTTTTTTTAATAAAAATAGAAAAGCCTTAATGAAAATTTTGTGTGAATATTTCTGTAAAAAGTTGTAGATCTTATTTTGGATTTATTGCAGTATGTAAATTAAGTTTATAAGCACATTTCAGATAGAGTATAAGTTAATGATAAGTATATATATAGAAACTATATGCCTATATATTATCATTAATGGTATAAATTTACAATTAGATATTGTAAAAAGTTACAAAATTTTTTGAAGCTGTCACTAAGAAATTGTAAGTATGTATACAAACAGAGGATTTTTAGATTTTTTTATATTTCACCACATATAAGCTAATTAAGAATGAACACTTATAAACTTAAAGTTATTTTTACTTTTTAAACTTTATTTAAAAAGTAAAAATTTCAAAGGTAGAAGTAAAGTAATTATATATTATTAATTTTTTGAATGTTTTAAAATAAACACATGAAAACGTTTTGTGGGAGGCTGAGGTGGTAAGTGGTGAGTAAAATGTTTTTGAAAATGGAGAATATACATAAGAAATTTCCAGGTGTTTATGCATTAAAAGGAGTAAATCTGGAGATAAGTAAAGGGGAAGTACATGGGCTACTCGGAGAAAACGGAGCAGGAAAATCTACATTAATGAAAATACTTGGCGGTGTACAAGCTCAAGATGAAGGAAAAATTTGTGTTGAAGAGGTTGATTGTGGGTTTATAACTCCAAGCAAAGCAGCTGAGTTAGGTATTGGATTTGTTCATCAAGAATTAAACTTATGTGAATCCTTAACTGTTGCGGAGAATGTATTCATGGGAAGACTTCCATATAAGAATAAAGCTTTAGGAATAGTGGATTATCCAAAATTATATTCAGATACTAAGTCAATATTAAAAAGACTTGGAATTGAAGTTAAAGCTACAGATTTAATTTCTGATTTAGAGACAGCAAAGAAACAAATGGTTGAAATTGCAAAAGCAATAAGTCTTAATGCAAAGCTTATAATCTTTGATGAACCAACAACTTCACTTTCAAATAAGGATGTTTCAAGCTTATTTGAGGTAATAAAACATTTAAAATCTCAAGGAGTGGCTGTTATTTATATATCCCATAGATTGAAGGAGATATTTGAAATATGTGATAGAGCTACAGTACTTAGGGATGGAACCTTTATAGGAAACTGTGAGGTTAAAGACATAAGTCAAGATGAACTTATAAGTATGATGGTTGGAAGAGAGTTAAAGAATTTGTTTCCAAAAGAGATTTTCGAACCAGGAGAAGTAGTTCTTGAAGCTGAAGGAATTACCGACACTACTGGCAGGATTAGAGACATAAGTGTAAAGGCTAGGAAAGGTGAAATTTTAGGCTTTGCGGGCTTAGTAGGTTCAGGTAGAACCGAACTTATGAGACTAGTGTTCGGTGCAGATAAAATAAGTAATGGTAGCGTTAAGATAAATGGCAAAATAGTTAAGATTAAGTCGCCAGAGGATGCCATAAATAATGGCATATGCTTGCTAACAGAAGATAGAAAAAAGCAAGGTTTATCCTTGGTAATGAGTGTAAATGATAACATCAATATTACTAACTTAAAGAGTTTTATGCTAAACCATAAAGCCTTGAAGGAAACCAGTGAAAGATTTAGAGAGGCTTTGCTTATAAAAGCTGCTAATCTTGATGCAATGGCTGGAACGCTCTCAGGTGGAAATCAACAAAAAATAGTTCTTGCTAAGTGGTTAAATACCAATTCGGAAGTATTCATTTTTGATGAACCAACTAAGGGAATAGATGTTGGAGCAAAGGCTGAAATATATCATATCATGAATGATTTAGTGAGAAGAGGTAAGGTTGTAATCATGATCTCCTCAGAACTTCCAGAGCTTATAGGTATGTCTGACAGAATATATGTTATGTGTGAAGGAAGAATAACAGGAGAGTTGAATAGACAAGAAGCTAGCCAAGAAAAGATAATGGCCTTAGCTACAGTTGGAGGTGCTAATTAAAATGAATCAAAAAATAAGTTCTAATACAAAGGTAGTTGCGAAAAAAACAGTTAGTTTTAATATAAGAGATTTATTTTTGAAATATTCAATTTATCTAGTTCTTGTGGTACTAATCATAGTTTTTTCAGGTATAAGTCCTAAGTTTTTAAGTACTGCAAACATTGGTAATTTTTTAAGACAGATTCCAACCGTAGGTATTATAACTGTTGCTATAACAATGGTGTTAATTACAGGAGGGGTTGATCTTTCTATAGGGGCAATCGCTGCTTTTGCAGGAACAGCAGCTGCTTATATGGCTGTTCATGGATTTAACCCAATAATAGTAATTGCAGCATGCTTATTAATCGGTGCACTATGGGGAATGTTCAACGGTGTTCTTATCACAAAGTTTAAGCTAGAGCCGTTTATATTAACTATGGGTACAAGCTATTTGATAAGAGGTTTAATATTATTCTTTACAAATGGAATCTACATCAAAGGTGTTCCAGATTGGTTTTATAGTCTTGCAAATACAACTGTTGGCTCAAGAATCGTCCATTCAAATACTGTGATATTTGTAATATTAGCAATAATAATGTCCTTCGTAATGAAAAACACAAGGTTTGGACGTTATAGTTATGCAGTTGGTTCCAATAAAGAATCAGCAAGATTATCTGGAATTAACGTGAACAAGCACTTTGTTAAGGTGTATGTAATTGAAGGAATATTTGCTGCTCTTGCAGGCTTGCTTTTAATGTCAAACTTAAATGTTGGTGCACCAAGTGAAGCTAACGGTATAGATTTATTCGCTATGGCTGCTGCAATTATTGGAGGCGCACAATTTGGAGGCGGTATCGGTACTATAGGTGGAGCTATGGTTGGTATTCTTACAATACAAGTGTTCCAAAATGGACTTGCTATATTAGGGGTTAATACCTTTATACAACAAGCTGTTACAGGTGGAATTATAGTCGTGGCTGTAATTATAGATTTTTATAGAAAGAGAAGTACTTTCAAAACAAAGCTATAAGTTAATTAAATAATATTGTTATCTAAAATTTTAAGATAAATAAAGGATTATTCAAGGGGGATTTAAGAGATGAGAAAAAGAATTATTGCTGTTGTGGCAGCGCTACTGGTAACAGGAAGTATTTTTACAGGTTGTGGACAAAACGATAGTAAAGGCACAGCTTCATCAGGAAAGAGTAAAACTCTTTATTTTGTTCCTATAGTTGATACAGGAGCTTATTGGTCACCAATGAAGAAGGCTGCTCAAGATGAAGCAAAAGCATTAGGCTATGAACTAGTATTTAAAACATCACCTTCTAACGAGCCTCAAAAGAATGAGAAGCATTTAGGTTTTGTAGATGAAGGTATACAAAACAATGCAGCAGGTATTGCTGTATCACCAATGGATCCAGATATGTTTGATAAGAAAATTAAAGAGGTTAAGGACGCAAACATTCCAGTTGTAACCTTTGATGCTGATGTTAAGACAAAGGATAATAGAACTGCTTATGTTGGAACTGACAATAAACTAGCTGGTGAGGAACTGGGAAAGCAAGCTGGTGAGTACTTAAAGTCAAAAGGAATTAAGAGTGGTAAGATCGCCCTAGCGGCAGTAAACTTAACTCAAACTACTATGACCTATAGGCAAGATGGAATAAAGGCTGGATTTGAAAAAGCTATGGGAGATGATGCTAAAAGCTTCACATGGCTAGAACCAATACAAGATAATGACCAAGCAGCTGAATCTAAGAAACAGTTAGAAGGACAAATCACTGCAAATCAAGATATGGTAGCAGTTTTTTCACTAGGTTCAGAAGGTCCTGATACTGGTGTTATGGAAGCTTTAAAGTCTCAAAATAAAGCGGGAAAAATATATCATTTTGGATTTGACTACACACCAACTTGGGAAAATGGTATAGCAGCTGGTTTAATAACTGGAATAGTTGATCAGGATTCTTATGCTATCGGAAAGACTGTAATAGATGTGTTAGATAAAAAAATAAAAGGTGAAAAAGTAGATAATAACTATCCAGTACCAGTTAAGTGGGTATCAGCTGATAAGATAGTTGAATATGGAAAAGAAAAGCAAAAGCAATTTACTACCGAAACTAAATAGTTACTTAAGAATAATTTTAAGTTTTAGGGGTGTTAAAATTAAATATATTTAAGGAGATTTTTTAAATGGATAGAATTCAAAATCCAATATTAAGAGGTTTTAATCCAGATCCGTCTATTCTAAGATGTGGAGAAGATTATTATATAGCAACATCAACGTTTGAATGGTTTCCGGGAGTTCAAATACATCATTCAAAGGACTTAAAGAATTGGCAGTTAATTAAAAGACCTTTAGATAGATTGAGTCAATTAAATATGGTAGGTAACCCTGATTCAGGTGGAATCTGGGCTCCTTGCTTAACACATTCTGATAATATGTTTTGGCTCATATATACCGATGTTAAGCACCTATCAGGAATTTGGAAGGATTGTGTTAATTACTTAGTAACTTGTGATAGTATAACAGGAGACTGGAGTGAGCCGATTTATCTAAATGGGGTTGGTTTTGATGCATCTTTATATCATAATGATGATGGGAAAAAGTATTTATTAAATATGGTTTGGGATCATAGAGAAGGAAATCATCAATTTTACGGGATAGCAATTCAAGAATATAGTCATGAAGAAAAGAAGCTTGTAGGAGAGTCAAAGCTGATTTTTAAAGGTACAGAAATAAAGCTAACTGAAGGACCTCATATTTATAAATTAAACGGCTATTATTATTTAATGGTAGCTGAAGGTGGTACAAAATATGAACATGCTGTAACTGTAGCAAGATCAAGAAATATCATGGGGCCATATGAGCTTCATCCAGAAAATCCAATATTAACTTCTTGGAACAGTCCAAGAAATCCATTGCAAAAAGCTGGACACGCATCCTTAGTTCATACTCATACTGATGAATGGTATCTAGCTCATTTGGTTGGTAGACCTCTAACTGAAAGAGGTTGTTGTCCTTTGGGAAGAGAGACCTCTCTTCAAAAAATAGAATGGAGAGACGGATGGCCATATGTGTTAGATGGAAGAGAGCCTTCTTTATATATAGAAGCTCCTAAAATGGAAGAAATAAAATGGGAACGTAATTATACTCTAAGAGATGAATTTGATGAAGAAGAGTTAAATATAAATTTCCAAACCTTAAGAGTTCCTTTAGATGAGACTACAATGACTTTAAAAGAAAGAAAAGGATTCTTAAGACTTCGTGGAAAACAGTCCTTAACTTCTAAGTTTCTTCAAGCACATGTTGCAAGAAGATGGCAAAGCTTTAACTTTGATGCTATAACAGGTGTCCAATTCAACCCTACAAGCTTCCAACAGATGGCTGGGCTAGTATGTTACTATAATACTGAAAATTGGGTCTACGTAAATGTCACTCATGACGAAGAATTAGGAAGAATAATAGGCATAATTGAATGCGATAATTATAAGTTCTCGCAGCCACTTAGAAGTAAACCCATAGTAGTACCAGATGAAATCGAAACCGTTCATTTTAAGGTTGAAGTAAGAAGAGAACAGTATAAATTCTTATTTTCTTTTGATGAAAAAATATGGATTGAACTTCCTTTTAGCTTTGATTCAAACAAGCTTTCAGATGATTACATTAGAGGAGAAGGCTTCTTTACAGGTGCATTTGTAGGAATGTGTTGTCAAGATGCAACAGGACAAAATTTAGCAGCAGATTTCGATTACTTTACTTATAAAGAAATTTACTAATTTTAGAATGGCAAGGAATTTTTACTTTAAAATCCTTGCCTTAACTTATATTACTTTAAACTTAACTAAAATTGTTAATAAAATTTATATTTGTAATTAAGAGTAAACAGTTACAAGATATTATGGTATCATTAAAATGAGAAAAAGATAAAATATTATATTGTCATAGAGGTGATGATATGAAAAAATTGTTTTCAATTTTTATAATAACCATGCTTGTTATAAGTCTTCAAGGGTGCAATGATAAAAAAGTAAACGATTTAAATGGTGATTCGAAAATAACTTTGAAGATGTGGCATATATGGGCACAAAAATCTCAAGACAATAATTCAATTATTATAGAAGATGTAATAAAAGAATGGAATAAAAATCATCCGAAAATTCAAATTGAAGTTGAAAGTGTTGAAAGTGAAAAATATAAAACAAAGTTAAAGACAGCATCCGCAACAAATGAGTTACCAGATATATTTTATTCTTGGGGAGGAGGTTTTTCTGAACCTTTAATAGAATCAGGAAGAGTATTACCTCTCAATAATTATTTAGAAAATGGTGTACTAAATGAACTTAACGATAATATGCTTGGAAATGTGACCTATAAAGATAAGATATATGGACTACCATTAACTTTTTCTGTGGGTACTTTTTATGTTAATACAGAATTGTTTAATACAGCTGACATAAAAATTCCAGATAATTATGATGAATTTTTAGCGGCTGTAAAAGCTTTTAGAAAAAAAGGAATGACTCCTTTATTAGTAGGAGAACAAGATAGATGGACAGGTATGCTTTATTATGACATTTTAGCACTTAGAGAAAGCGGATTAGAAGAAAGTAAGAAAGCTCTTTCTGGTTATGATGATAGTGATGTATTTTTAAAAGCAGCAAAAAGATTAGAAGAGCTAGTAGACTTAGATGCTTTTGATGAAGAAAGCTTAAAATATATGAGAGATGAATCAGAAATGCTTTTTAAAAAAGGTAAAATTCCTATGTACTATACTGGAAATTGGCTTGCTGGTGAGATTCAGGCTGAGAATTCTTTAATTAAAGATAAAGTTATGATTAAGACCTTTCCATTAATAAACAGTGGAAAAGGGTCAAATCAAGAGTTTCTTGGCGGTGCAGCTGACTACTTGATGGTTAGTAATAATTGTAAGAACAGAAAAGAAGCAGTGGAAGCTATAGAATACGTATGTAAAAATATATCTAAAAAATATTATGAGTTTGGGTCAGGACTTCCTGCATGGAAAGACAATTATGATGAAACAAAGATAAATAAACTTTCAAAGGAATTGAAAAAACTCACTGAAAACGGAAAATACCTACTGTATTGGGATATATATTTAGGAGAAGAAAAAGGGGATAAGCATAAGGAATTAGTTTATAAATTATTTCAACATAAGATAAGTCCAGAAGAATTTGCTAAAGATATGAAAAAGTTGGAGGAGTATCACTGAACAAATGAATAATAAAATCAATAAATTTAGGTCAAGCTTTGTGTTTAGTAGTTTAAAGGATAAATACTTAAACTTGAAAATAAGTTCGAAAATAGCTATATATTTTTCAGTAATTTTTACTATAGCAACAATTGTTCTTAATTTTACTTATGATAGTGTAAATAAGACTTATATGACAGAAAAAATTAAACAAAGCTCCTTTGAAGCTTTAGAAAGTGCTGAATCAAGCACAAATATAATAATTGATAATGTATCAAATGCATCAAAGATGATAGTTTCTAGTGATGACATTCAAAGTAATTTAAAAAATGCTAATTTACAAATGGATTTGGAGATACAAAATAATATAAATAAGTATCTGACCCAATTTACAAACTTCAATCCTAATATAGCTTCTATATATATATTAGATAACTATAATAATAAATATTATTCTGAAAATAACACTTACAAAAGCTTCAGTGTTGATGAAATCAAGAATATGAAGTGGTATAAGGATGTTTTAGATAAAAATGGTGGTTATATACTGAAATTAAATGGAGGCGGATTATTTCATAATAAAGAGCAGGATTACGAATCTTATGTTTCTTTTATAAGAATAATAAATGATCTAAATACTCAAGAAAAAATTGGAGTATTAATAATAAACATAAATGAAAACGCCTTTTATGATTCAATTGTAAAAGTAAGCAATAAATCTGGCACTAAGTTAATAATAGAAGATGAAAGTAATAATATAATCACTAAACCTGATATTGACTCAGAAATATTTAAGGAAGCAGAAAAAGAAAAATCTTATGCCGAAAATAAAGGATTTATTATAAAGAAAATAGATAAAAAGGATTATATAATTTCTAGCATTAAAATGAAAAATAATGATTGGAATTTAATTAGTGTCAGTGAATACAGCCAGTTAGGAGAGCAGTCAAAATATATTAGATACTTCATTTTGATTTTTATTTGCGTAAACATTGTATTAATTATCTTAGGTGCATTCGGTATATCTAGAATGATAACGAAACCTCTTACAAAACTTCATCAATCTATGAGAGCTGTAAAAGCTGGAGAATTTAAAGCAGTTGATATAAAAACCTATAATGATGAAGTTGGAGAAGTGAAAAATGTTTATAATATTATGGTTTTTCATATAAAATTTCTTTTAAACAAAATAAGAGAAGATGAGAAGTTTAAGAGAAAAGCAGAGCTTGATGTGTTGATGTCTCAAATAAAGCCCCACTTTCTTTATAATACTTTTGATACCATAAGTTCGTTGGCTTTATCAGGAGAGAATAAAGGTGTATATGAGGTCATAAAGGCATTAGGTGCTTTTTATAGAACAAGCTTAAGCAACGGAAGAGATGTAATAACTATTGAGGAAGAAATAAAGACTATAAAAAGTTATTTAGTTATTCAAAATGTAAGATATAAGAATAAATTTGAAGTTCAATATAATTTGGAACAAAATTGCAATAACTTTAGGATAATAAAGCTTGTGTTACAACCCTTAGTGGAAAATGCAATATATCATGGACTTAGAAATAAAGCTGACAAAGGCCTTATAAAAATATCTACTTATGAAGAAGTCGGCAAGGTTATTTTAGAGGTAGAAGATAACGGCATTGGTATAGATGAAGAAAAACTTAAAAATATTAATGAAAATAACACAACTGGTATCGGTGTAAGGGCTACAAAGGAAAGATTGAGGGTTTTTTACGGAGAGGAATGCAAGTTCATTGTTACAAGTAAAAAAGATATAGGGACTAAAATAGTTATAGAGATTCCTAAAAAGGATGTGAGCTAGTCTATGGATAATACAATAAAAATGATTACAGTAGATGATGAGTATTTGATTAGGAATTTAATCAAGAACTGTATATCATGGAGCGATCTTGGTGTTGACATAATTGGAGAGGCTTCAAACTCAGAAGAAGCTATAAAATTAATTGAGAGTAATAAGCCAAATATTATTTTAACAGATATATGTATGCCTTCAGCCGATGGATTAGATATGAGCAAATACGTTTTAGAAAAGTATCCAGATATAAAAATAGTTGTAATTACCGGATACGATGAATTTGAGTATGCTAAAAGGGCTATAAAGGTTGGCGTAAGTGATTTTATTCTTAAACCGATCGATGATGATGAATTAAAAAATACAATAGTAAGATTAAAAGAAAATATAATTAAGGAAAAGCTTAAAGAAAAAGACTATAAGCAAATAAAAGATAGAATCGATATTTTTGGATCTATTATTGATTTGAAGCAAAATTATGAAAGTGAAGATAAAAGCTTAAATATAGATGAGATAAAAAAGTTTATATTAAAAAATATATCAAACCCTGAGTTGTCACTAAAGCTTTTATCAGAGCTTTTCTATGTTAATTCAAGTTACCTTAGTAGAATATTTAAGTTAAAAACTGGCATGAATTTTTCAGAGTATGTTATTGGGGTAAAGATGAAAATTGCTATTGATATGATTAATAATTCAGATGCAAAGTCTTGTGAAATAGCTAAAAAGATAGGAATAAGTGACGTTAATTATTTTAGTGTTTGCTTTAAAAAATATACTGGACATTCTATGAAGGAATATAAGAAACTTAAAGAGCAAGTTAAGTCTTTAGGAAAAGATAGTTCTAAGTTTTTTCAAACAGAAAGTTTATTTAGTTAAAAAATTTAGATAAACAACAAATATTAGTAGAATTTTATAATGAAATATTTATAAAATTATGAGAATATATAATTATGAGTAAGGTTAGTTAACTCAAAATATGTTTTTACTTTAAAACTATATAAGAAGGAGAATGAGATATGGGTGTAGATGTAAGAGAATATGGTAAAACAAAAGAAGGGCAAGCAGTATATCGCTATACTTTAAAAAATTCAAAAGGTATGACTGCAGAAATTATAAATTATGGTGCCATACTAACATCACTTTTTGTAGCTGACAAGGAAGGAAACTTTGAGGATGTTGTGCTTGGTTATGATTCTCTAGAAGGATATTTTGAAAACCCAGCATTCTTAGGATCAACTATAGGAAGATATGCAAATAGAATTAAAAATGCTACTTTTGTATTAGATGGTGTTGAATATGCCTTAACTAAAAGTGAAGGAGAAAATCAATTACATGGGGGGATAACTGGTTTTCATAAAGTACTTTGGGAGGTAGTGGGTGTAAACGATTCAAATAATCCAAGCATAGAGCTAACATACTTAAGTAAAGATGGTGAAGAAGGATATCCTGGAAACCTTAAAGTGAAGGTTAAATATACCGTTACAGAAAATAATGATCTAAAAATAGATTATGATGCTGTATCAGATAAGGATACAGTAATTAATTTAACTAACCACTCGTATTTTAACTTGGCAGGACATGCCTCTGGATCAGTTTTAAATCATAAGGTTATGATTAATGCTGATAGATTCACTGTTATAGACAGCAATTCAATTCCAACAGGTGAACTTAGAGAGGTAAAAGGAACACCGATGGACCTTACTAAACCAGCTAAATTGAGTGAAGGTATTAATGGAGATTATCAACAATTAATTGTTGCAAAAGGTTATGATCATAACTGGTGTCTAAATGCCAATGGCAATCTCTTAGAAAAATCAGCAGAGGTCACTGAGGATAAAACAGGACGTGTTATGGAAGTATATACTACAATGCCTGGAGTGCAGCTTTATTCTGGAAATTACTTAGATGGTTCTATAATTGGAAAGGATAAAGCTGTCTACAACAAGAGAAATGCGCTATGCCTTGAAACACAATTTTATCCAAACTCTATGAATGTTCCAAGCTTTCCTTCGCCAGTGGTTAGAGCAGGACAAGACTATAAACATACTACTATTTATAAATTTTTTGCAAAATAGTATATATGTAAGTGAATGAAATTAAATGGTTAATCATACGATGCTTTAATGAGCATATGAAAAGAATTAATATGATTAGAAAGTAATAAGCTCAAAAAGTCGCTAAAGATTTCTTTAGCGACATTTTTTTGTATTAATGAATACCACATGTTATACATGTGGTTCTAAAAAGCTTATAGCTATGAGTAGAAAAAAATAATACCTCCGGAGTAAAATAATAGTAGGTTTGCCGACCACTAACATTTTGAAGGAGGTATATCCAAAGTGGATAATAATAGTTTAGCACATAGCAAATGGAACTGTAAATATCACATAGTTTTTGCGCCAAAGTATAGAAGACAAATAAT
>NZ_BMBA01000008.1:0-89783 GCF_017312485.1 Clostridium zeae
AAAAAAAAAAAAAAAAAAAAAATCGCAAAAGCGATTTTTTTAAATCTCAAACCTTTATAGTACTTTTCTAAAGTCGTTTAATACCTCTTCTACCAAGTTTTCATCTATTTGTTTAAAATATTCTATATACTTTGAATCATTAAATCTCTCAAATAAATCTCTAGCCATTTCCATCCATACCTCGGGCACATATATCCAGGCTATTTCTTCCACCTTGCAACTTAACAAAAAATGTTCCATTCCCCAAAACAAATAATTTTCTATGTTATGAAGCTCATTAAATTTAATAAAATGCTTCACAACATCTTTTGAAAGTTCATAATTATAAATATCTACATAGAAAAAATCAAAAGTTTCTTTGTCCGCTTCAAATGCATCACAATTTATTAATTTAACTCTCTCATTAGAACCAAAATTAGCTTCATAAAGACTAATTACATCCCTATCCTTTTCATAAACTACTATGTCAGTTACTTCTTTCTTTTGTAATATTTCTTGAACAAAGTACCCCATTCCTAGTCCAACGATTCCAACTTTTCCTTTTACTTTTTTAATTGCCTCGAAAGAGCCTTGAATTTCCTTAGGAGAAAGTTCCATGTACTTTCTTTCACCGTTAGTGAGCTCTAGTATCTGCAAGTTATCGTTATTATATGAAAGTCTATCTTCTAAAAAAAGATAACCTTCTAATCTATTTAAAAAATTCTCATTTATAATCAGATTATTAAATTTAGCATTTTTTAATTTGTCGTTATATATCTTTAGTTTATCAATATAAAATTCCTCTTCAAACGGAATCATGCTGTCCCCTCAATTCTATATTTTATATTTATATTGTATCATTTTTTCCAACATATTCAAACATTATAATAAAGTAAAACACTTGCATTTAGTAATTAATAGGTATATACTGAAAACAAGTTTTAAATACTATTTATTATCAAGTAGGTGATTTTTATGGAAAAAATAACAATAAGCACACCAGCTTATGAGGAATTCAAAGGGTTCTTAGATGAAAATGAGATTGATAACTACAACATCAGAATAAACCTTGCAGGTTACGGTTGTAGTGGTCCAGTATTTAATATTTCTGTTGATGAATCACATGAAAATGATGTAGTTGAAAAAGTAAATGACATTACTTTCCTCGTAGAGCCTAATTTAGTTGATGAATTTGGTGGTTTTATCATTTTATCAACAGAAGAAAATGATGGCAGAGGCTTATCACTAAGACCTATAATTGAACCTGAAGGTGGCTGTGGTACTTGTGGTGGTTGCCACTAGTAATTATCTTTACCTTAGGTAATCATTTTGAATAATTATCCTCAAAAAGGAAGAGACATAAATATCTCTTCCTTTTATTTTTATATTATTCATTAATTATTATACTTAGTCATAGAAATTTTACAATAATATTATTGTTGAAATTAAGTTCTAAGCCTTAAACTCAAAGCTTGAATAGTTATTACTTATATTAAATATCTTATTTAATATATCAATCCATAAATTTTTAACTTCAATCTTATCCTTCATCCCGTCATAAGTTCCATCATTAGAGTTTTTCTTTATAGTCGTCTGGAAATAAGAATCTAATTCCTTTGAAAAATCATTCATTTTTTTAAAGTTTAGCAAATCATTGTTTTTAAGTTCTATCTTGTCCCCATTAGAGTTAGCATTACTTTCTATAAATTTGTTTACATAGAGCTTTATTTTATTAATCGCATCGTTTGTAACATCGCAGTTAATATTTAAATCATTTTTGAACGTAAATCTCTTAGATTGCTTATAATACGAGTAGTCATCCATCAACTTCCAGACCCCTTGATACACTTGATCATACTGGGAAGATAACTTAACTAAATCAGTTTTTAATATACACTTGCTCTGGATTGAATTAGCCAATATTTGATTAATAGTCTCATTTCCATGTATTATTGTCTCTAGTTCATCAGAAGTTTTCTTTCCAATCCTCTCTCTATAATTTCCGTTATCAACGCTTAAGAAAACATTTACAATTAAACTTATGAGTAAAATCGCCACAATAAAAATAACATACTGAGAATTTTTAAGTTTTCCCATATAATCTCCCCCCGAGCTACAAGGCTTAAGACAAACTCAAACATGTGTAAATTCATAATCTTCGTATAAATTCTTATAAATTACATTTTACCATAGGATGTATCATTCATCTATATTGGATATTACGAAGATTATGAATTTTTTATTAATTTAACTTTTTTAACGTTACATAATGTAACGCCTTATGCATCTTTAGATGTTCCACTTCAGAATATGAATTTGGAGTCTAATCGATAGATCTTCTACCTAGCCCAGTCGTGTATAACATCCCTCATAGCTTGAAGCCCATAATCATATCCATATTTTATTGTTTCTTCTCTAGTAAGTCTTTTCACTATTCCATAAGACTTCTTCAAAATAAGTTCTTCTTTCCCAGTAAGTACCCATAGAATATCTTTATTTATTGGCTTTACAGTAAGCTCTTGTTCACCTAACCCATCAGTAAAATATATTAAAATATGATTCCTCATATTCTCTTTCTTCATATATTCAAATACCGGTGAAAATTTAGTTGCTCCACTTTTACTTATTCTCTTTTTTATATCCTTTGGAGAAGTTAATTCATATACTCTTCTTATTTCGTTGTCGCATTCAATAACCGTGATCTCTGCACTTCTACTTTTTGATATAGCCAAAATCTCAATCATTATATTATTCACTTCTTTATCACTCATAGATGCACTTATATCAATAGCCACTAAAATCTTAGGCATTACACTTGGAAGTTTTCCTCTTAAGTCTAATCTTTCTGGTTGCCTTCTATCTTTACGGGTAATTGTTTTTTTATATCCACATCTTACAGAAGGTATTAACTTTTTTAAGTAATCACTCCATTGAATTTCTGGTTTTTCATCAAGAGCTAATATATACTTTTCAATATTTTTAGGAGCCTTTCCCTTATAGGCATTTAATGCAGTTTTCTTCTTTATTTCTTTTAATATATCTTCAGATATACTAGCATTTTCCCAAGTATCATGAGCACTTTCTACATCAATACTTGTAACTACATTCTCTTTAGTTTTTACTATCGCCTTCTTCCCCTTTTTGGTTATTACTTTTTGTATCTCCTCAGCATACTGCTCCATTGTCATATTTTCCTTAAGTTCAAGCTCATATTCTAAATTCACAGTATATAGCCTGTCACACCAAGTAGGAAGATGTTCAATATATTGGTTTACAGCTATATCCATAGCCTTGCTTATAGCTATATTAGAATATTTATCTCTTAAAGCTCGTTGTCTTTCATAATGTCCTAACATTATATGATAAATTTCATGCTTAAAAAGTGCCTGCAACTCCTTAAGTTCGCATTGAAGGAATAAGATAGGGTTAAAATACATATTAAAGCCTGAAACACGCGGCTCAGTAGCAATAGGCCAAGTTATATCTAGCTTAATTCCTCTCTTTACTTGTATAAGAAATTGGCCAAAAAAGTTATCTTCTTTTTCTAACATGCTTATTATCACTTGTTCTATTAGCTCATTGAAACCTCTTTTAAAGCTTTCATTAACATCCTTTTCACTTTCCCAAGTGGTTGCTTCCTTAAGTAATTCTCTTCTTTTTATATCAAAATTCATATATTATCACCTCCTTGTTAATTCATTATAAATACCTACACAAGCTAATCTTAAAAGTTTAATTTTAAAGTACCTTCTGATTAAAAGATAAATTAATCACAACATAATACTTAATAATATAGCGCGCATTATGCAAATATATCAAAGAATGCATCTAAGAAGTCTTCAGTATCCAGAATTTCTTGATATAACCCACTGGAAGAATAGTCACTTTTTATCTCCTTCATTATTCCAAGCCTCAAATCCTTAGGATAAACCTTTAATAGTTCTGAGAAAACAGCTATTTTATTACTTCTTTTTCCCTCTAAACTCTCCAAGAATTCTAAACAGTTCTTAGCAATTATATAAAGTCTAGAATGGCTTTCATTTTTAGTTCTTTCTTTTAATTCAAAAGATAAAATATCATCTTCAAATATATTTGCTGCAGTTATAAGCGGTGTCTTTAAATTTTTTACGAAATTTATAAAATCTCCTGAAATACTAGTTCCTACATTTCCCTTAACCACATTGTAAAATATATCAAAGGATATGCTATCTTTATGCTTTAAATAAACCCTATAAGATTTAGATATTCTTTCCCAACTTCTTGGAGTTGCTTTAATACTGTCCTTAGAATCTGGTGTGTGAAGGTATTCTGGAAAAGTAGATATGAATTGAATTATATCCCCATGTATATTCCCTTTGCTCATCGCCCACTTTATCCACGACTTAACATCCGAATCCATGTTGATCCAAACAAATCTATCCTCTTGCGCTGAATCCATGTCAACAACTTGATAATCACTTTCCTCAAACCCATCATACTTGTTTGAAGGATTCATAGCAGCTACCACATGTACTCTATAAGATAATTTATATCCATTAATCTCTCTATTAAGTATAAGATTCATAAGCTCCTGCTGTACTGCATGCTCACACCTATTAAGCTCATCTATAAAAAGCAAAACTGAATTGGTACTTCCATCTTCTAAAGCCTCATCAACTTCCACAAGCTTAGAATGTGTAGCATAAATAGTAGTTTTCCTCTTAACTTTTTTGCCACCTACTACATAATCTCTATCTTCAACTGTTGGTAATCCCCCAATTTCTCCTTCCTTAAGAAGATTAGCATCTATATTTACCAGGTAATATTTATTTTCTTCGCATAACTCCTTAATTAAAGAAGTTTTACCTATTCCACTTTCACCTATAATAAGAGGCACATCACCTGCCTCCAAAACTAACTCAACTGTTTTTAATGCTTCACCAAAATTCATACTGTCACCTTCTCTACATCGATAGCTTATAATCAACTAAGATTTTTTTAGCATTTTTACTTCCATATTCACTTATAAACTTTACTTTATTCATATCCAGTATCTCAAGCTCTAAATAATTTCTTACATAGTCATCACTGATATCTTCTCTAGCAAACTCCTCCATCAGCACTTCTACAACCATGTCCACCTCTATGCTGTCATGTATATACTTAACTACATTTATATTGTCTCTTATAAAAAGTTTTATATCTTCATAATCAAAATTCGATATATAATTGATTGCTTCTTCACTAGTCTTAACAGCAGCTCTTTTAGCATTCAAGGTTGGTTTGTCTATAAATCTTACAGCGCCCCAATAACTTTCAATAGCCTTAAGTTGTACCTCTTCTGATGGATCTTTTAAATATTTTATTGCATCATAATCTTTAGCTACAGCCATAAGTTGAAGCTCTACGCTTGGATGCTCAACAAATTGTATGGCCCACCCCTTAGCTCTTACAGCTTCTGTTATTACCCTTTCAGTTTTCTTCTTTATAACCTTTAGCGAATTCCAAAGACTCTTAACTGCAACAACTGCTACATCTTCTTCAACATCTTCAATGTATTCAATCGCTAATGGATTGTTTTTAACTGCTTCATATTGAACCTCATGTTCTGGGTTCTTTATATACTGAATTGCAAATCCATTCTTCTTCACTGCCGCCAACTTTAATTCCATGCTTGGATTTTCTATATTTCTTATTGAAATAGGATTGTCTAATATACTCCTAAGTTCATTATCTGTCATATTTAAGCACTTCCTCTCTTAGACTCACTTAAGGATACACAATTTATGTCTACATATAAATACGTTGCTGTAAAACTCATTAATTTATTGAATCAGCGACACCTTAACTTTGACCCAAGAATTAAAGCTTTACTAACAAATATTTTATCAATATCCCCTTAAGCGTGATTTTATTAGTAAATTTTAAAAATCTTATATTTTTTTAATTTTGCACATTTATGATTTTCACATTTTAAAATATTGTGATTTTATATCTATATAAACAAAAGATGCTTTAAAGTTACATTTATATGATTGCAAATTTTTATTTAAAACGTCGAACTGCTAGTGTTTAAACTTCAACTACTAAAATATGCTTGCCCGTTAATCACGACAAATATTAATTATCAAGCAACTTTTCTAGTATTGTATCTTACAATATTACTATATATTAGATAATAACAAGTATCAATTATTTGTCTAAATTTATTAATTCTATATATTATTTTCTAAACTTTAATAATTGGTTAGACCTTTATTCCAATTCATATACTACAGCCTTAAATCTACTTACAATAAAAACGATACGGTTTAGGAAGCTTTAATTGATAAAACTTCTGGTTACTTGTATAACCTTGTTGTAAACTATTTGTTAGTAGTATAATTATATTTTACTATAAATCTCAAATCATTGGGTTTAAGACTTATATTTTATGCAAAAAGAGCCGCGCACTATTTGTGCGACAGCTCCACTTTTATTTATATCTGACTTTTCGGATTGTTATCATCCAATTGCTCTAAAAAGCAAGAATATAACTACTAGCATTCCAAATCCGTCTATATATTTCTCGAGCGGTTTTCTATTTTCATATGGCTTCTCATTATAAATAATTAAGAGCCTCTTAAAAAAATTGATTGCTAACCCAATAAATATTACACATGAAACCATCATAAAAACAGCGCTTTGGCTTACCACTAACTCACGAAATATAATATATGACATCTCCAAACAGCTTATGGCGTAAATTAGTCTTTCAATAGAAAAATATGCTTTACCCTGATTTTCTATTTCATGCCCTAATGTTTTGTCATCTTCACTCATGAATACACCTCATTTACTAAAAATATATGGACCCACTATTCCCATCTCTATCACATATATCAATTATTTTGGCTACTATATATCCAGGGGACCAAGATATTATATTTCCTATAATATCACTCACTGCATCTGCAAACCACTTTCTTGTCACACTTTTTGTTACCGCATTTGCAGCTCTTCCTCTTAAATTATACACAATCCTATCTAATGCATCATATAACGTATTAGAAATTGATCTTGCAATACTATCTTTTACTGATTTAAAAGCTTTAAATCCTCTTACTATATACGTTAACTTTGCTGAATTATATAGTCCAACAAAATATGGTACTAAAAAGTATAACGCTCCATCCAATATTACTGAAGCCCAAAATACACTAATTCTAAACATTCCAGTTGGATCGCAGCTATTTACTGGATTGTTCTCACAATATGTGAATAGATTTGTCTTAATTAATTCACCTTGCGCTAATTGTAAAATGCTATATTCGTCTGCATTAACAAATCTTCCCCATTCAGCATTGTATCTACTCTGTAAATAATATAATCCAGTTTCAGTATCATACCTATAACCTCTATACCTATAAGGGTTCTTCACTCCTAACGTAGAAGCTAATGTTCCACCTATAGTAACTAACTTTCCCCAAGAATCATAAGTATAGTTAACAACCTGAGTTCCAGATTTATCAAACAATCCTATAATGTCTCCCTGAACATTTTTTATATAATAATACTCAATACCATTTAGGTTCATTGAAACTAAGGAGTTTGAATCATCATAAGTATAGTAAATAGTATCCGTACCATTAGATTCATAAGTCACTCTATCATCAACTAAATGATATTTAGTAACTACTCCATTTACATTTTTCTCTGTCCTTATACCTTCATCATTATACTTATAGCTTATATTATAGCTATTTCCATTCATTGACTTGAGCTGTCTTCCCTCTTCCCAGGTAAAGGTCCATCCATTGTAAGTTAGTGGATTTCCTATAGTATCATAGGTAATTGCCTTGCCATCATAGCTTGTAAGCTTGTCATTCCAATTTGCATCACCATAAGCATATGCATAAGTTTTCGTTGCAGCAGAAACAGTACCTGTTGTATAGGGATATTCAACCTTACTTAATATATTTCCACCTGTATCGTATGAATAAACAATAGTCTTATTTAATACTTGGTTATCTTCTCTCTTAAGCTCATCTAGCTCATTATAATAATATTTTATTAGTTTACCCCCATCATTTATAGTATCAATATTTCCATTCTTGTCGTAAGTATAGCTTATCTTACTACTATTATTTGTTATTGAACTTATTAAATTAAAGGAAGATCCATTTATTCCAGTAGCATAACCTAGTGAGGTATTATAGGTTGCTGTTCCTGTTGAAATTGCGTTGTTAGTTATCCTACCTACTGAATCATACGTATAACTAACTGTATTAGATGAGTTTCTAGTGTATCCTATACTCTTTATTCTATTATCTTTATCATACTGATAAGCAGTATCAAAGGTTTTTCCACCTATAACCTCAGTTATACCCTTATTATTGCTATTGCCATCATAAATAAAGCTTGTGGCATTTCCGACAGAGTCAATAGTTTTAAGTAATCTATTACCTAAGTCATATTGATACTTATAATTAACTCCGTTAACTATATCAACCTTTGCTACTCGATTGCCAAAGCCATCATAATCATAAGTAAATCTGTCACTACCATTATATTGTTTCTTCACAATTCTGTCGCTATTGTCATATATTTGTGATATTATTTGTCCATTTCCATAGGTTACTTTATCTAACCTACCTGTCTTATTATCATAACTGTTAGTTATTAAGTTTTGATTTCCTACTTGTATAGTTGTATTATTACCTAAAGAGTCGTACCCAAAGCTATAACTAAACCCATTATGAGTAATGGTGGCTAACTTATCATTCTGATATGAATAACTATTGTTTACCGTCTGGCCCTCTACTGATTTGCTGACATTAGTAATCCTATCCATGCCATCATAGTCACCACCAATAAGGTCCCTATGGTTCTTATTTTCTTCATTACCTTATCCTCCCAAAATAATAATACTCTTACAAAAGCCTCCTTAACTAACTGTTTATTTAATAATCAATCCTCCCTTATTCTCATACTTTAACTTAGCTACTAAATACTTTAATAAATGCTAGAAATCGTATACATAGCAAGCATAACATTCGCTACTTTATGCAATTTTCCTCCATAAATTCCGTTTTATTTAATATTATTACAAAATATTACATGTTGTATTATTTTTATAACAAATGGTATTTTTTAACTCAAACATTCGTTTGCCTTGATGACATTATCAAATCATAAATATTACCTATAATTAGGATAATAAAAGTTTTATTTCCTAAAAAATAACCATACTCACATAAAAGTGAGTATGGTTATGAAGATTCGGTTTACTTATCAAAAGCCTTATAGCTTAACTTTCTAAAGATATAGATAAAAAATATGCTCCCTGCAGGAATTCGCATTATCATATGATTATATGCAACTTAAAGCAAAGTTTCAAGCTTGATTAAAATATTACAATTTTTCAGTTTGCTCTCTATATCATTCTCAATGCTTTTTGAGATTTTATTTGCTTCCTTTAATGTTAGATTCTCATCTAATACCAGGTGTATATCAACATATCTTTGACTTCCAGCTTTTCTTGTTCTTAGCTCATGCCACTCAGTATAAGAATCCTTGTAATTATCCATAATACTTTTTATCACTAATAAATCCTCTTCAGACAAACTGGAATCTAAAATCGGATTAAAAGCATCTCTTAATAACTCAAAAGCTTCCTTGCATATAAATAATGCCACTAAAATCGCTACTATTGGATCAAGAAAATTTAATCCTGTTATCCAAATTATTAAAAGTCCTCCACCTACCCCTAGGGATGTATACACATCTGTTTTTAGATGCAGCGCATCTGCCTTTAAGGCTATTGAATCATATTTTTGAGAAGCTTTATATAACCTACCAGATACATAATAGTTTATAGCTGCTGATATGAACATAACTATAAAACCAGCTCCAACAGATTCAACTGCTACTCCAGATAATATCTTTTTAGCTGCTTCCCATATGATCCAAAATGCAGCAACAAATATTAATAAAGCCTCGATTACTCCCGAAACATTTTCCATCTTTCCATGTCCGTATGGATGATCTTCATCTGCCGGTTTTCCTGAAATTTTTACCGAAATAAACGCTATAATAGCTGCCACTAAATCTACTGATGAGTGTATCGCCTCTGACATTATACTTACAGAACCTGTAAAAATACCAAATACTATTTTTAATATTATAATTACAGAATTTGATACTATAGATAGCTTGGCAACATTATTTTTTTCACTCATTATAAACATCCTCCGAAACATGAATTATACTGATTTGCATAGTTATTTTAAAATGATTCTCATTTATTTTCACTTGAAAATCAATTGATATAAGTATTTTAATTAATTATCTATATTAAATCAAGTTAAGTTTTAGAACTTTGGTCCATATTTATAAAAGTATTTATAATTTTTCTTTCGATTTAGTATAAACATTGTTTTTCATTGAAAAAATACTTAAGATGAATCTTTGATTTATAATCACGCTTTTTATATTAAGTTTATTATGTACTTTGTTTAAATTAATAATATTAAATAGCGTATTATATTAAAATCTACATAGCTAAAGATGTAGCACTTCAATCCGAAAACTATTTTCAAAGCTTCGCTGGGTCTTGAGATGAGAATTTGAAAATATAAATTTTATTATGAAGTGATACATCCATATAACATATTCAGCTCTAGGAAAAATGGTTCATTAATAACATATTACGAGGAGGATAATAATAATGAATAATTTAGTTGTTTTTGCACATCCAAATCAACAAAGTTTTTGTAAAGGAATAGTAGATACAGTAGTTAAAGCTTCTGAAGAAGCAGGTGCAAATGTAAGAGTTAGAGATTTATATCAAATGCAATTTTGCCCACTACTTAAGCCTGATGATTTCGTGGCGTTTAAAAGTGGCGGTACCCCAGCCGATATAAAAGAAGAACAAGAGCAAATCAAATGGGCAGATGTAATAACTTTCGTTTTCCCTGTATGGTGGGCATCTATGCCAGCCATTTTAAAAGGCTATATAGATAGAGTATTTTCATATGGCTTTGCTTATGAATATGTAAACGGGGCTCCAAATGGATTATTAAAAGGCAAAAAAGTAGTTATATTCAGTACTACTGGTACACCAAATGAAATGTATGCAGCAAGTGGAATGCACAAATCTATGGAACAGACTATAGATCAAGGCATATTCAATTTTAGCGGCATAAACGATGTAGATCATACCTTCTTTGGTGCAGTTCCTTATGTTACTGATGAAATTCGTAAAGATTATCTCGGTGATGTAAGTAGAATCATCACACAAAACATTAGCCATACTGTGAGAGTTCCAATAAAAAGCTAATATAATGAAAATATTTAAAATCAGTTTCTAACATATTTGTATTTTTATAAAGTTAACAAAACAAAAACCTCTGTAATGTCGTACAGAGGTTTTTTGTGTGCAGTATATTAATTTTTTGCATAAGCTCATTAAGACTGAACAACTCTAAACCTAAAAATATAAGTTTAATTATAGAGTTGTTCATCTAAGCAGCATCCGATGGAAGAGCACTTGATTTCAACACAGTGCTTTACCATTTTATATTTCCTTGTATTTCTCTATATCTCTTTGAACCAGATGAAGTAGATTATTAAGCTCCCATACTTCTCCATCTTCAATTAACTTATTAAGAGAGACTTGATATCTTGAAGCCTCTGCAAGCTTTCCAATAGACATGAGGCTTAATATATTGTTCATTATAGTAGAAATAAGATCTGATTTAACCTCAAAAAGCTTTTGTGCGTCCTTTATTTCGTCTTTTATCTCTAACATCTCTTCATCTAGTCTAAAAGCTGCATCAGCTGCTTTTTTAAGCTTTTGCTTTATCTCACTAGGAATCTGTTGTTTATATTTATAATTTAAAGAGTGTTCTATGGTAGCCCAAAAGTTCATAGCTAAAGTTCTTATTTGAAACTCTGCTAGTATTTCCTTTTGTCCCTCCGCCATATTTACTGGATACTTGATTATCATATGATAACTTCTATAGCCACTACCCTTTACATTGGCAACATAGTCCTTCTCATATAATATCTGCATATCTTTTCTTTCTCTTATAATTTCAACAACTCTTTGTATATCATCAACAAACTGACACATTATACGAACACCAGCTATGTCTTCCATCTCATATTGAAGTCTTTGAGATGGAATGTTGAATTTATTTGCTTTCTCTAAAATACTAGAAACTTCTTTTACTCTTCCAGTAATAAATTCAATAGGTGAATATTCATTCTTCCTTCTATACTCTTTTCTTATACTTTTTAGCTTAACTTTCAATTCCTCAACTGCCTGTTCATAAGGAGTAAGGAATTCCTTCCAGTTCTTTATTGCCATAATCTCACCTTTTCATAATCACTTTAAATCCAAGCTCTAAATACAAAAATGAATAAACTTTATTGCAACTTATATAATTATATCAAAATATAATTTGCGTGTAAAAATTTTTATAAATATTACGATAATTAATTATAATTCCAAGTAGAAATGTATTAAAATATGGAGTAAAATTAAAGTTAAGAGTAAAATTTAATTAAACTTATGATTAAAAATTATATTTTGTCACCTAAAAATTTAGTTAATAATTTATGGCCCACAAATGCCAATTTTAAATTATTTTACATAATATGTCAACTAATATTTAAAGGTGTACTTATTAAGAGGTGTGATTATGGATAAAATTTTTTCAGGATTAGAAAACTTGGGGTTTGACAATCTACAAAATGTAGATTTATATAACAAGGAAGAAAAAGCAAAGGCAGCTGCTGCACAAGCTGCAAAAAAGGAAATAGATTTATCAACATTTTTATATGATAAGGAATGCCAATGCCCTGTATGTGAAAGTAAATTTAAAGCTCGTTCACCAAAGACAAACGGACCTAGATTACAAAGCAAAGACTCAGATTTCTTCATGAGATATTCAATTATAAACCCATATTTTTATGATGTTTATGTGTGTCCAACTTGTGGTTATAGTGCAATGAAGGCTGATTTTAACAAAATAAAATCTTATCAAATTGAACCTATTGTAAAAGGTGTATCTAGTAAATGGAATCGTAAAACTTATCCTGCAATTTATGATGAGAAGATAGCTATTGAAAGGTATAAATTAGCTTTAATAAACAGTGTGGTGATGGACGGAAAAAGTAGTACAAAAGCAATGATATGCCTTAAAATTGCTTGGATGTATAGACTAGTTGAAGATAATACCAATGAAACTGCATTCTTAGAAAAAGCTTTAGAAGGCTTTGACAACGCTTACCAAAATGAGGACTTCCCTATATATGGTATGGATAGATTCAGTTTGATGTACCTTCTTGGTGAATTATCCAGAAGAATAGGAAGAACGGAAGCAGCGCTTCAATGGTTTAGCAAAGTAATTAGCAGCATTCAGGCACCGCAAAAAATTAAAGATATGACTAGAGATATGCGAGAATTAATTAAAGATCAACAATTGTAATATTAGTGGCTTTTTTGTTATTTTTTATAGAAAAGCAGAGAATTTTTTGCACTTTGTGCTATAATTAAATTATATAAGTTGAAATAAATAAACATTTTTTCTTATTTAATAATTTTTATTAACAAATTTATCAAAAGAAACTTATATGTTTAATATTATATACGCAAATCAGGGGAGGATAATGATGGGATTATTTTCAAAAAAGAAAGAGTCTATAAGAGAAATAGCCGCTACTCAACCAGAAGAAGTAGCAGTAAAAGAAGTAGCGCAAACTGATTATCATAATTTCGTGGACAAGCTAGTTATACTTTCTAACGAAGCTGATAATGTTAAGAGTAACATTGGAGATGTAACTAACTCTATATCAAGTCTTACAACATCAAGCGAATCAATCAATGAAGAACTACACACAGCAGATGGAATGCTTAGAGGTTTTAATGAATCTATGGAATCTTTAGCAATGAACATTAATAACGTACATATTTCTGTTCTTGACACTGATGAATTAGCTGATAAAGGTATAGTTACAATAAACTCATTAGATTCATCACTTAAAGAACTTCAACAAGCCTTCCAAGTTTCATATTCAACTGTAAATGAGCTTGTTTCAAAGCTAGAATCAGTTAATATGATAACTGACTCAATAAGCCAAATAGCAAGTCAAACAAACCTACTTGCTTTAAATGCAGCTATTGAAGCAGCTAGAGCTGGAGAAGCTGGTAAAGGATTCTCAGTAGTAGCTGGTGAAGTTAGAAAGCTTGCAGAAAACTCAAAACAAGCTGTTCAAAGTATAACAAAAATATTAGATGAAATAAAAGTAGAAATACTTAACGCTTCTTCCGCTATGAATGGTGGAAATACAGCAATAGTAGCTCAACATGATACTATCGTTGAAACAAAAGATACTTTCACTAATATTAAAAATTCTATAGATGGTGCTACTTCAGAAATAAATGATTGTTTAGTTAACCTTGTTGCAACTGCTGAACAAAAGGATAACTTAATTAATTTTATTGGAAATGTAACTACTCTATCAAAAGAAAATTCAGCTTTGGTAGATGAAATAGCAGTAACTTTAAATGAACAAGTTGGATCTCTTTCAGAATTTACTGACTCAGTTAAGGAAATAGAGAACGATCTTAATAAATAGGTAAATTAAAAACCACTTCAATATTAAAACTGAAGTGGTTTTTATCTTTAATGCTATATCTATGGATGTATCACTTCATAATAAAATTTATATTTTCAAATTGAAGTTATACATCTTTATTATTTACACAAAAAGATTTACATTTGAATCCTCTGCTTCACCTAAATAATAACCTACGCCACCAAAATTAATATTATCTAGAAGCTCTTCTTTTTTTATTCCCATTACATCCATAGACATAGTACATGCTACTATATTAACTCCATTATCAATAGCAGCTTGTATTAAATCCTCTAGAGACTGTATATTTTTATTTTTCATAACCGCTCTAATCATCTTAGCACCAAGTCCACCCATATTCATCTTAGAAAGTGTAAGCTTTTTGCTACCTCTAGGCATCATCATTCCAAATGCTTTTTCAACAATATTCTTTTTAGTGTCTATTTTATCATGTTTTCTAAGTATATTAAGTCCCCAGAAGGTAAAGAACATGGTAACCTTTCTTCCCATAGCAGCCGCTCCATTTGCAATTATAAAGGATGCTATGGCTTTATCCAAGTCACCTGAGAAAACTACAATAGTCTTTCCATCATTGTCCGTTTTTATCTGACCTATATCACTTGTAACTGCAGTCTCGTAACTTAATACATTGCTCTTTTTTATATATGCATTAATTATTCCTGCAGATTTCTTTATATCTATTAGTTCATTATTAGTTCTCTTAGCCCAAGCTTTGATATCCTCATAAAAACCTGGGTCGGAAGCTTTAACGCAAAGAACATCTCCATTTTCTAAACTATCCATAGCAGTTTTCACTTTCATCAATGGTCCAGGACAACTAAGGCCACAAGCATCCAATTCAATAAATTTACTATTTTCCATACTGTTATAACCTTTCTCTACAGTTTCAGAACCATAATCTTTTATATCATCCTTACTATTTAAATCATTTGCCAAGGTAGGCTCATTAATCTTATAATTTCCTTGTATAAAACTCTTATATCCACCAGTAAGATTTTTAACTTTAAAACCACTTTGTGATAGCATTCTCGAAGCAACATAACCTCTTAAACCTACAGCACAATATACTACTATTTCCTTTCCTTTATCAAGCTCGTTCATTCTTTTTCTCAACGAATTAACTGGTATGTTTATTGCTCCTTCCATAGTCCCATTCTCTACTTCTATTTCATCTCTAACATCTAATAATATGGTATTATCTTTATCTAAATCCTTCAAATCATCTAATGAATATAAATCTGCCAAACCTCTTAAATCATTTTGGGCAATAAATCCTATCATATTTGCAGGCGATTTAGCTGAAAGGAATGGCGGTGCATATGCAAGTTCTAGTTCAGTCAAATCATCAACTTTAGCCCCAAATCTTATTGCTATAGCTATTACATCAATAAACTTATCAACACCATCATAACCTAATGCTTGAGCCCCTAATATCTTACCATCTAAATCATATAATAACTTAATTGAAAGTTCCGTAGCTCCTGGATAGTAGCTTGCGTGAGACATAGGATGAGCATATGCTTTTTTATAATTTTTACCTAATCTCTTTAAGGTTCTCTCATTATTTCCTGTAGCAGCTGCTACAAGCGAAAACACCTTTAATATAGAAGTTCCAATAGTGCCCTTATATTCCGAACTAATTCCACAGATATTATCTGCTGCTATCCTTCCCTGTCTGTTTGCTGGTCCAGCAAGTGGAACAAAAACTTCATTACCACTTACAAAATCTTTTACCGCTACAGCATCCCCAACAGCTAAAACTCCATCTGCAGAAGTTCTCATGTGAGCATCTACTAAAATGTGACCTCTCTCACCTAGCCTTATTCCTGATTCCTTTAGAAAACCTGTATCTGGAGTTACACCTATAGCTAGAATTACCATATCTGTTTCTAATTTTGTTCCATCATTTAATTCAACTACTACTCCTGATTCACTATCAATAAAGCTTTTAACACCATTATTAAGAATCAACGAAACCCCACTAAATGCAAGTTCCTTTTCTGCAATTGCTACCATTTCTGAATCAAATGGAGCTAAGATATGAGGGGCTGCTTCTACCAAAGTAACTTGCAAGTTTCTTTCAACTAGATTTTCAGCCATTTCAATCCCAATAAATCCACCGCCTATAACAACAGCCTTACGTGATTTTTTTGAATCAACTACAGACTTTATTCTATCTGTATCCGCTATATTTCTTAAGGAATAAATATTATCATTATCTATGCCTTTTATATTTGGTCTTATAGGTTTTGCACCTGGTGAAAGAACAAGAAAATCATATTCTTCCTCATACTCTCCATATTTTTTAGATACTACCTTTACACTTTTTCTTTCTGTATCAACAGATACCACTTCACTATTTATTTTTACATCTATATTAAATCTTCTCTTCATAGCTTCTGGAGTTTGAACTAATAACTTTTCTCTCTCTTTAATAGTTTCTCCGATATAGTATGGTAGTCCGCAATTTGCAAAGGATATATGCTCCCCCTTCTCGAACATAATAATTTCAGCTTTTTCATCTAATCGCCTAATCCTTGCAGCTGCAGATGCTCCACCTGCCACTCCACCAACTATTATAATTTTTTTACTCATACAACTATACCTCCAATAATTTTTGTTAAAACCAACTCAAATTGTTAAATTAAAGCCTCTTACTATTTTGATAATCTATCTATCTCCGTTATAGCCTTTACTATCTTGCTTACTTTGTCATTACTAACCTTATAAGTTATTTCCAGCCCATTCTTATCTCCTTCTATAATCCCAAAGGCTCTTAATTTTTGAAGGTGCTGAGAGACCGTTGATTGAGGCAATTTTAAACATTCCTGCATGTGAGAAACATTACAACCTCCACTCTCTAATAAGCCTTTTATTATACAAAGTCTCACAGGATGTGCAATTATCTTAAGCATCTCTGCTAATTCTTCTAATTCTTTATAATTCATTTCCATTTGGTCCACCTCACCATTTAATTATTTTCAATTCATCTAATATTAGTATATTCATATATTACGATATAGTGATATAATAGTCAATAAATAATTTGTTAATATGGCATTTTTGATACAGCAAAAAAGCACTTCAGTTTTATTACCGAAGTGCTTTTCATTATTTACCCTTATTTCAAAATATAATTAAAATTAAGTGATTATACAGGAGATGCTATATGAGCGAGCTATTAGAATTAAATGATTTTTTCAGATGGAATGGCGTAAAAACTGTACTGTTCGAACGTAGTGAGTTTACAGTTTTAGTCATGGAATATGACAAAATCATATTAATTCTTTGCGTAAGCTCATTAAAGCATTGGATGTATAATCACTTAATTTCAACATGATATTTAACAAATACGTATTTAATCCAAAATCTTTACTGGATCAAAGTTAATATAGTCACATGAAGTCATTATATACTGAACCTCTTCATGCATACCATTTATGACTCTTGATAACGCTGGGCCATGCAAATGGCCATATATGACCTTTTCCACATTATATTCTTTAAATATTTCTGTGAAAGCCGATCCGTCAAACTTTTCATTAGTAGGTGGATAATGTATCATACAAATGAACTTTTCATATCCAGCCCTTTTCGCAGCATCTAAGGACAGCTTTAATCTTATTTGTTCTCTAGAATAAATCTTTTCATCACGACTTGTAAACTTATCACTACCTGGGCAAATCCATCCTCGTGTCCCACATATCGCATAATCTTCGTATGTAAAAAAGTTATTTTGTATAAAATGCATACCTTCATACATAGAATTTAACTTAGATATACTGCTCCACCAATAGTCATGATTTCCTTTTATTATTATTTTTCTTCCTGGTAGGTTATTAATCCAATCAAGGTCATCCTTACTTTCATCAGCAGTCATCGACCATGATATATCACCGCCAATTAATACTGTATCTTCTGCGGTTATTTTACTTATCCAATTTTCTTTTATCTTTTCATCATGCCTATACCAGTTCTGTCCAAATATATCCATAGGCTTATCAACATTTAAAGCAAGATGAAGATCAGAAATAGCATATAGCGCCATATTAAATTCACCTTTCGTCTATTAGTTTATCTATATCAGTTACATAGGCTATCACATGGGCTACAGCTTCGTAAAGATCATAGGGAATATTATCGCCTACATCTACATTTGATAACATCTCAGCCAATTCTTTATTATAAACTACAGGTATTTTATTTTCTTCTGCATTTTCAATTATCTTATCAGCTATAATTCCAATACCTACTGCAGTTACAATAGGTGCTTCAAAATTTTGTTCGTATTTAAGTGCAGCAGCTTTTCTCCTTTGGTTCACATCATCACACCCTTTGCCTATTCCATTAATTGATATGTAACCTTATAGAATAATTTCTTAAAGAGTAAAAAATTGCTGAAGCGACTTTCTTCAGTAATTTTTTTGCGCATCTGCCTTTCCGAATGCATATGAGGAAAACTTGGCAGGCGACATATTCTTTTTATTTATTCTTTAGCATACATTATGTTTTAAGTCTGTTACGCATTTTTATCCGCATATCTCATCAAATTATAATTTCTTAAAGAATAAACGATTTCTACTCTTAATTATAACAGATTAGTCGGTAAATCGTATATATTAAACAGTTACATTTATGGCAGATATATTCTTATCATCAAAAAAATCTCTACAATTTACTAGATTAACATCTTCTAACTTTTTGGATATAACAACATTTGAAATAAAGCCCATATTCTCTAAGGAATTTTGAAGTTTACTTTTCCCTAGATCTAAAGCTTTAACAAATCTTCCATCACATTTTAGATCAATGCTAAGCATCTTATTTTTTAAATTCAAATATCCATCTACTGTTCCTAGATTAAAAGTTTTTACGGTAACTACCATCTTAACATTAGTAGAATCAATTTTTTTGCCTTCTTTTCTATCATCTTTTATTATAAGCTTACAAGGATAGTCCTTTTCTTTTAGCTGAATAGGAAGGTCCAAACAATAATACTGATTATTTAAATTATTAAACACTTTAAAGTCATTCATATTATTTTTTAAAAGTTCCATTACCTTTTCACCAAGTTTGTCTGAAAATACTCCATCTAATTGATTCTTAATTGTATCATTTAATTTTTCAATAACCTTCATTTTAGTTGGCTCATCTAAATTAGCCATCTTCACTTCTAAAATCTTATCCATTGCATGCTTGTCTAATAAAGTTTTTACTATATCCAGTTTTGAATTTTCAATTTCCTTTGGAGATAACTGCTCAGTTAATTTATCAACAGAAGATTTAGTTGGTTGAACAAAAGCTTTATCTTTAGGCAGATTTTCTTTATATTCGATAGTTTCTCCATTAGGAACAGTTTCATTCTTATTTATAGTATTTGCTTTACCATCAGCTACTAATCCATCACTATTAATCTGCTCTTGAACAACTTTATTTATCATATCATCAATTGAACTATTTAAATCAGTATTTATAGTACTATTTACTAAATCCAAATGAGTCATTACACTTTTTATGAGATCTTTAACTTGTTCATTTCTGCTTGAAAATTGATTTTTTATAATTTCGTTGTTAGGCAAATTTGTGTTCACTTTTGTATCTTTTCCATTTGCTAATGCTTCTGCACTATTAGATTTTAGAGAGATACTCTTTGCATTGCTAGTTTTATCTACTTCAACTTTATTAGCTTGTACATCATTTCCGCCTATGTCTTTACCGCCAAAATCACTATCAGATACAGCCTCATTTACAAATTTTATTACATCTTGTAACCTACTAAATTCCTTATTTGATAGACTTATTCTTCTATCCAGAATTTTAAATATGCTATCTTCAATATTTTCTTTATTAATTTTAGCCATTTCATTCCCATTTGATGAAACTTCTTTTCTAATAACTGCTATCAATTCCTTATCAGAAAGAGAGTTTAATTTACCTTCTAGCGCATCATACTCCCCTGTAATCATAAATTGATTTTTATTATTTGATAATACATCTCTTAAGCTGTCTCTTAATATATCATTATCATTAGCAGTCATTGACCTAAGAAGTTGTAGCATACTAATCTTGCTATTTCCTGAGGAATAGGTGTCATTTACCAGCTTTCCTTTTACATTATTGGAAGCGACCTCATTATTAGTGTTGCTAGCTTTACTATTATCAATAGATTTTTCTTGAGATACTTCTACTTTATTATTTGATCGTTCTTGAGGGATTTCATTGGAATCGTACGTATTGACATCTGATTTTATCTCAACCTCATTCATCTTATCGTCAATCAAATTTAAATTTTCAAAAACAACACCAAAATTCTTTGATAACTTTTTAAAACTTTCTATATTTTCTGATGTGAGATCTATTCCACTCTCCATCATCATCATTAACTCATCTTTATTCAAAGAATTAAAGCTCACAAAAAAATCTTTAAGAAGTTTTTGAATCTTTTGTCCTTGCTCACTGTCTTTGGCAATTCCCTTTATAGAAAGATATCTATCTATAAAAGCATCAGCTTCCTTAGGATTATCTTGAAGCTTGTCTCTAAAATTTATAAGACTTTTAAGCCTTACTACGCTATCTTTAGTTAAATTCATATTGAATTTAATCATAAGCTTTATTATATCCTTATCATCTGAAGAAAGACCCTCTGCTTTAATAAAGTCGTCAACAGGATCTTTGGTGCTGCTTCCATCTTTAGTATTGTCATTTACAATCTTAAGTTTTAACTTTCCGTCTACAAAACCATCTACTTGAAACTTAACTAATCCATCTTTCATTTGTTCTAGAGGGGCATCTACATCAGCAGCAAATTGCCAACCATCTATAAGCTTAATCATTACTTCATTTTTATCATCTAAAGATTTGACTACTCTACCAGAAAACTTTTCACCTACTTCAAAAGTTAGCTTTGAAGACATCTTTTTATTTCCAGTATTATATACATTATTTACATTCCAAATTGCTGGCATAGGCTACTCCCCTCTACAAAACTATTTATAATATATTATCGAAAAACAAATCACTTTTCTTTAATAATTATTTCTCCTAAAAGTCATTGTACCTATTATAATGCATTTAGTAGATAAATGTATATATATTGAGTTTTTTCTAAATATTGCACTTACATAATAATTGAAATTTGTAGGACACTCTAGAGATACCATCATGAGCAAGTTTATATAAATAATAAATAAAAGCACTACTCCATGCTCAAATTATTTCAAATAACCTTCGTTCAAACCAAATGGCTATTTTCAATAAAAAGCATTAAGTAGTGCACTAGAATATTCTTAAGCTAATTCAATTTTATTGTAATTTTTCTTACCTCTTTTTATAAGGGCCGCTCCATCTTTGAAGTCTTCTTCAGTTAGTTCTCTTTTAAAGTCAGTTACCTTTTCTCCATTTACCGACAATCCACCTTGTTGAACTAATCTCTTTCCTTCAGCCTTTGATGGAATTATAGCAGTTTCAGCTAGAACATCTAAAAGTGATACTCCTAGCTTTTCTCTAGTTACAGTTACTGTAGGAACATTACTCATATCACTTCCAGCACCAAATAGAGCTTCTGCTGCACTTTGAGCTTTAGCTGCCTCTTCTTCTCCATGTATAAGCTTTGTCACTTCAAAAGCAAGAACTTTCTTTGCATCATTTATAGCTGAATCCTTTAAAGCTCCTAATCTTCTTACTTCATCCATAGGTAAGAAAGTAAGTAATGCAAGACATTTTTCAACATCAGCATCTCCTACATTTCTCCAGTACTGATAGAAATCATATGGAGATGTCTTTTCAGGATCTAACCATAAAGCTCCATTTTCTGTTTTTCCCATCTTCTTACCTTCACTGTTAGTAAGTAGAGTACATGTCATTGCAAAAGAATCTTTTTGAGACTTTCTTCTTATAAGCTCAACACCAGCAATCATATTTGACCACTGATCATCTCCTCCAAGCTGCATCTTACAATCATACTTTTGGTTTAATTCATAGAAATCATAACCTTGCATTAACATATAGTTAAATTCTAAGAATGAAAGTCCCTTTTCTAGTCTTTGTTTAAAGCATTCTGCAGTAAGCATTCTATTTACAGAGAAATGAGTTCCTACTTCTCTTAGGAAGTCAACATAGTTTAGATTTAAAAGCCAATCAGCATTGTTTGCAAGAATTGCTTTTCCCTCTGAGAAATCAATAAACTTCTCCATTTGCTTCTTTATGCAATCTACATTGTGCTGTATTTGCTCTTTTGTAAGCATCTTTCTCATATCAGTTTTTCCACTTGGATCTCCAACCATAGCTGTTCCACCACCAATTAGTGCAATTGGTCTGTGTCCAGCTCTTTGCATATGTGCCATAAACATCATAGCAATAAAATGCCCAACATGAAGACTATCAGCAGTTGGATCAAAACCTATATAAAAAGTTATTTTTTCCTTTTCTAATAATTCTCTAGTTTCATTTTCATGAGTAAATTGTTTTATGTATCCACGCTCCATTAACTCATTAAGTACTTGTGCCATTTAAATCCCTCCAAATATTCTTAGATGTATCACTTTATCATCCAACTGTTATTTTGTTTTTCTCTTTAAAAGCTAAAAGTCTCATATCTGCTCGTAAAAGCCAATAATTATAGTATATAAATATTCCCTTTATTTATCAACATAAAACTCTAATTATAGCCTTTATTCCTATAAATTAAATTTAATAGGAGCTACAATATAGTAGCTCCCTTATTTAACATATTATAATGTTCAATTTCAGCCATTAAGCTATAATGTTAAAAGTCAAAGGTTAATGATTTTCTAACATGCATAACTTAAGTTTTCACATAAGACATCTTTAGACGTACAACTTCGTATATATATTTATATCTTAGTCTACATTTAAGCCTGGCACTTTAATATCGCTATATTCTTAGTTAGCAACCAATTGATAGTTAGTGTATTTTTGAATAAATTCCGGAGCTTCATTTTCATGATTAATACTAATGTATACGTTTATTCCAAATCTATTAGCCAATTCATCTAATTTATAAAACAAATGTGCCGCATTTTCCAATTCACAATCGACAATATTGCATAGCCCATCTATATAGATGTTCTCAATATCGTAATCCTCAGAAATTATGCCGCACAAAAAACCATACATACCTTCATAGCTCATTAGACCTAAATCGCTAGTAGATATAAACCTTATTTTTTTGTCTACTTGTAGCATGCATCTGCTATCGTCATCGATAAAAACAGAGTTACCTTTTTCAGTTAAAACATTTCTGTTTGCAAGATTAATTAGCTCTTTTGTTTTCCCAGAACCTCTCTTATTACAGAATACCTGAATCATTAGAATCACTCCTTAAATTTATTTTAATTTAGTTCAAGATTTCACACAGATTTTTTACAAGAAATAATTGTGAAAAATCTTCAACTAAAGAATAAGTACAAACGAACATTCATTAAGATTTTATAGAAGTTATTTAATCTTTATATAGATTATTAACTAGAAATAGTGAAAAAAATCAACTAATTATATAATTTTACTTTATTTATATAATATTCAGATTTTCTTAACATCTTTCATAAGTTTTTAATTTTTACAAAGCTTCACTTACTCCTGGAAATATAACTTTAAAAACATTCTCTTGTTTTGAATTAATAAATATTATCTTTCCTTTTCCTTTAAAAGCTTTTTTCATGTTAGACAAACCTGTGTTATTCTTTAGAAATCTCCCTTTATCATCTAGGGTTATCACTTTTTCATATAGCCACATATTTCTTCTATTATAATCCCTTGTATCACCATTCTTTTTATTGGTTTTCATAAGTTCGCCTGGACTCATCACTACAATGGAGTTGTATCCCATATAAACTTCAATTATCCTTGAAAATTCTGAATATTCCCTGTATAAAACTGCATTCTTAATAGCTTCTAATACTGCAATATATGGGTAATTATCTGGCAGCAATTCTTTTAAGTGAATTTCGCAAAGATCAATCATATTTATTATATTACCTTGAACTATTATGACCTCTGGCTTATTCTTATTTATTTTATTTATTATTTTTATCATATTATGGGGTATATATATACTATTTATATCTGAAAATACTAAGAGCCCTCCAAGAGTACAAATAGTTTCTCCTGTTTCTCTATCTCTAGAAGTTATTGAGCTCTTTCGAAGAAGAAACTCTCTATTATCATCATTTATTTCAATGGATTTAGACTCAAAGTACTTATTAACTATCTCCATATTTAAAGCACTAATATCACTTCTTACAATAGCACAGGCTTCTATATTAAGGTTTAAACTTTCCTCAAAAGCAGCAACAAGCTCTTGCTTTCTCATGATATCAGTAGTGGACCCCCTTCTTATAAAAAACGCTCCACTTTCTCTTACTTGATACGGTCTCTGTTCCCAGTTATATATGGTTATCACTGCTACATCTTTATCTTCGATTCTCAGATAATCCACTGATACCGGTATTGGAGGATCACATCTAGAGGCTACTATTTGCTGAATCTTCTCTTCATTAAATTTATCTTCTTCACTTATTCCTATGATTTTCTTTGTCTTATCTTCTATTCCAACTACTATATAACCTCTTCCACCATTAGAATTGGCTATAGCACATATATCCTTCGTCAATTCCTTTTTGCCAGTCTCAAAGTTTAACTCTATTCGTTGTTTAAAATCTAACTTTCTTCCTTCTTCCCTAGCTAGTAGGCTTAAAAGTTTTTTCTTATCCATTAGAAATTTCCTCTCAAAAGTTAAATTAAATTCACTTAATATAATATATTATATTCCAATAGCATCGTATAAGATACCACATAAAAGTTAAATTACTTATAAAAACTTTTTTAGTTTATATTTAGATGTCTCTACCTCCGATACTTTAATGAGCTTCGCAAAGAGTTAATATTAAACAAAAAACAGCCTGTACAACAAGCTGTTTTTTATTTGAAAATTAGTGAACTTATCACTCTATTCTTACCTGAACTCTTAGCTTTATACATTAGTGAATCAGCTACTTCTACCACAGCATCAACGCTATGCCCGTCCATAGGATAAAAACTTAATCCTATACTTATAGTTATAGTCTTTATAATATTATCTCTTGTAACAGGACTATTCTCCAATTTCTTTCTTGTTTGCTCTACTCGTTCTTCCATTTCTTTTTCTGTTTCATCACTCCGTAGACAAACTATTATTTCTTCTCCACCATATCTGGCAATTATATCTTCCTCCTTGAGGCAGCCTTTTATAACTTCAACTACATGTTGAAGGGCTTCATCACCAAATTGATGTCCAAAATTATCATTAACCTTTTTGAAGTTATCTACATCTATCATAACTATTCCAAAGCTCTTCTCTGGAAACTCTTTAATCTTCTTATCTAAGCTTTCGAAAAAGTATTTCCTATTATATATATTAAGAAGAGGGTCCCTCTTGGATGATTCCTGTATTCTTTTATAAAGTATACTATTTTCTATTGCTATAGCAATCTGATTAGCAATAGAAGACACAAACTTTATATGTGCCCTTGTAAAGAATCTATATAATGTATGTTCAACCATTATATAACCAATATTTCTATTTCTTATCCTTATAGGAAATCCTATTACCGAACGAATGTCTCTTCTAAATTCTTGCGCTTCAAATATTATATCTTTAGAATTTACTACGAATTCTTCAGCATTTTCAATGTAACTGTTTATAATAGTAGGAAATATTATTTCTTGAGAGTTTGTATTAGTTGCTTTAACTTCTAGTTTTCCATCTTCTATAAGATAAATTGTAGAGTAAGTTCCTCCAAGTATACCAACAATCATATCATTTATCATTGATATTAAATTTTCATGAGAAATGTATGAATTAATATATTGGCTTACTTCAACTATATTTGCTAGTGCATCTAGATCTCTTTCCAATCTAGTATTTCTTTCACTTAGCACTTGTAATTGCTTTTCAGCAAAATTTTGATAGGTCTCAAACTCTTCATGTATTCTCTCATACATCAATCTGTAATCGTCCATAAGCAACTCTCCTACTACTTTTCTTCTTTTACTCTTTATAATGAATGTAAGTTATCATTATCTGAATTTTTTTACTTGTATATATCCCATTCCACACTTAAATACATTTTTAACATTATATTAAAATATTTTATAAATTAAATTTAGAATATCATCAATAAATCTATTATATTACTTAAAACTTCAATTTTATAAAGGGTAAAAAAAACAAGCTCTAATATGTCATTATTAGAGTATTTAGGATATTTTAATAATTTACGACATACAATATTATTTTATCTTATTAGGTTTAATTTGTAAATCCAAAAAAATAACCATTTTATTACATTTTTATAAGATAACATATTAATTTAACTTCAAAGTTCATTTAACTTTTCATTAAATACAGTAACCTTTACGCTTCAAATTAATCCCCTAGGGGGTTTATTCTTCATATGGTTATTTTAGCTTATGTACCCTATTACATCAAGAATTTCAGGGGCATTTTTATACACATGCCCCCTAAATTATTACATGTTAAGTAATCTTTTTAATTCATCTAAATTTATGAAATCAATAACCACTCTATTACGACATTAAAATGTATGTTCTCTTACACTTGGTCCTTCTAAGTTTACATTTACATTTAATATCAAATCAGTTTTTTCCATAAGCTCACCTTTTAGATCTGCATTAGGATATTTCTCTTCAAGCAACCTTCCAACCTTAAACACATCTAAGTCCTGCAATTTATAAGTATCAAAAACCATACCTAGATACTTCTTAACATTTTGTTCTTCAGCATTTTGTATATAATCTCTTACAGTTTTATCTACTATTAACCTTCCTTGAGATTCAGCTAAATTACATCTTATATTTATAGTTTTATATAACTTTACTCTTTCACCATCGTATTTTAAATCAGTTTTAGTCTTTGAATTTAGTATCTCAAGAGTTATAAATTGTTCAGGATTCTGTGGATTATTTATTTCAAGAGTTCCACTCTTAACATTATTGCTTAAAAAACTATAACTTAGTGCTTCTTCAATAGTTAATTTTGCAGCAAGTTTATCATTCTTAAGAATAGCTCCACCTTTTATTTGAACTCTATTTTCCATAATATCCTTGACAATTTCTAATCCTCCTAAAACCGCAACATTGCCTCCATTAATTCTATTGGTCAGATAATCATTTAAGTTAGTTGCTATGGTTCTAGGACTTGCTTTCATTTTATACACTAGTTCATCTAAAAATATTCCCAAATATTCTTCGTCTGATTTTACCTTAGTGAAAAGATCTTCAATTTGACCAAAAAACACAAAAACATAAGGTCTTATAAGAAATTCTTGATCTCTAGCCATTATATCAACAAATTGCCCCACACCTTCTTTTGCTGCCCTTTCAGAGAAAATGTAGGCTTTACATTGAGTCATATTAAGCTTAAAGCTTGAAAAGGTACTTGCATTTCTAATTGCTTCTAGAACAGTTTTTCCTTGTCCTTTAAAGACCATTCTTTTTCCTTTTTCAGAACTTTCATTTGTGCTTCTGTAAGGCATAACACAATCCAAATACAAAACTGTGTTTTTACTTTCATCAATGTCATAAACTATACTGGTTACGAATGTAGCTCTATTAATATCCCTATAGTTATAGCAGCCCGTTAATCCTATTGAAAAACATATAATCAAAAAAACTGAAACTATCCTATTTAGTCTTTTCATTAGTATCATCCTCGCCTAAAAAATCATTTGAAATATCTTCTAAAGGTCCTCTAAATACTATATCTTTAAGTTTTAATTTTTTTAAAGTTCCTATAGGAAACATATAGTAATATCCACAAGACTTAAGATTGCATATATGAGCAAACAACAGCATTACTCCAACAAAAAAACCAGGTAACCCCAAAAATGCAGCCATAATCACCAAAAGCATAGACCATACTGTAATTGCTCCATATATCCTAGGAATTAGAAAATACGACAAAGAACTTATCGCTACCACTAATATTGTTATTCTAGAAGCGATACCTGCTCCAACAGCGGCATCTCCTAGTATAAGTGCAGCTACTATACTCATTGCAGTCCCTATTGGCTGAGGAAGCCTAAGTCCTGCTTCTTTTATTAACTGAAAGAAAATCATCATAAGCACAACTTCAACCACAGTAGGGATTGGCACCCCTGCTCTAGACACAGCTAATCTAAATACAAATGATGGAGGTATTACATCAAAATGATAGGTTACTATAGCTAAATATAATCCAGGTAAAAAGGCTGCAAAAAAGAAAGCAAGCCATCTCATGAATCTTGTGAAATTAGCATAATATCTATTTATATAATAATCATCTTGAGCTTGAAAATTTTCCACAAAGAAGCATGGTGCAGTCATTACGAAGGGGGTTCCATCTACTAACACTGCAATTCTTCCTTCCATTAATTTGGCTACAACAGTATCAGGCTTCTCAGTATATCCTACAGTATCAAAAATTGTATTTTTATCTCTAAGTTTATTCTCTATATAGTTTGTATCCAAGATAAATTCATAATCCAATTCATTTATTTGATTTCTTATATAATCAACTAAACTTTTAGGCGCAGTACCTTTCAAATAGGAAAGACATACTACAGTATTTGATTTATTACCTACATATATAGGCTCAAACTTTAAATCAGGATCTTTTATCCTTCTTCTGATTAGCGCCACATTATCCACAAAAGCTTCTGTAAAACCTTCTCTCGGGCCTTTAAGAACAGCTTCTGAAACCGGTATGCTTACACCTCTTCTTATAAACCCCTTAGCCTCGCAGTATAGTATCTTTCCATCATAATCATCGAACAATACTATAACATCACCTGATAGTATGTGAAGAATAGCATCGTCATCATTTTTGGCATATCCTACTATATTTATGTCCAAGGCTTTGCTAGCCATGTCGTCTATAGAATTTATACCTACTTTAGTATTTTTTAAAGGAGCAACAATATATTGACTCACAAATACTGTAGAGCACATATCATCTATAAATAATACAGTAGCTTTTCCCAGTGCTGTATCTACCTCCCTAACCTTTAAGTCAAAAGAATCCTTTAGTTTTTCTGAAATATAATCTTTTGTATTTTTCATAATCATCACCTAAAAATATTATCTTCACTAAAAATGTTTAATATTCACTTTTTGGAGAATAATAAATTAAGGTAATTATAGGATTTTTAAAAGAGGTGAATTTTTTGGAAGGATTGTCATCAAAACATTTAATACTTTTTATAGCAGGCTCTATGATAGTATCCATGAAGATTTTTTCATCAATCTTCATATCTTCGGGGGGAAGAGATACCTGGATTATTGGTATACTTTCATCAATTGTATTTATGATTTTAATTCTATACATTGTAAATACATTTAATAAAGCAAAGACTTTCAATTTTAGAGAGATCGTCCACGGTGCTATTGGTGATAGATTTGGCGAGGTTTATATATGGCTTTTTGCTGTTGGTTTATTCATATCTGCTGGTGAAAGCGCTGCAGTAGAAGCGAGTTCCATACATGTAAATCTATTTATAGAAAGCCCTATTTGGTATATACTGTTGTTCTTTATTGTTCCAGCAGTGTATATTGCATCTAGGAATTTCAATAGTATACTGAATATAGTACTTATTGCAACATCTATAGTGTTAATAACCATAGTTGTAATAGAGCTATTAGTACATAGATATAAACACTTTGACTATCTATTCCCCTTGTTCAAATACAACTCACTTTATAGCCAATTACGTTGCGCCTTAGAGTTCTTAGGAGGTTTTAGCTGTGTTGCAATAATTTTTCCTTTACTAAAAAATGTACAAAAAACTAAAAGTTTTACTTTCCACTTTTTTATAGGGGTATTATTATCCGTAGATTTAGTATGCTTTGCAATAACTGGACATATTGCAAGCATGGGGTCTATGAGAGCAAAAAACATATTATTTCCAGCCTTTAGGCAAGTGCAAAGAATATCCTACGGAAACTTTATTGAAAACGGAGAAATACTGGTCCTTATTTTGTGTGTGCTTGGACTAATGGTAAAATACATTTTAGCTATAAATGGGATTGTAATGTTATTTAGAAACAATATAAAAAACAAATTACTTTTTGTAACAATACTTTCAATATTACTTTACATTTACTCACTATTAATTGGTAATAATGCTTTCAGATTTATGGATATTTTAGAAATAAATCAATACATTTATCTAGTGATATTTTTGATTTTTCCATTGATACTTTTTAGCCTTTATAGAGCAAAGCATTTCGACGGAAACAGAGGAAAACTAAAGCTTAAGAAGAATTCTTAAATAAAAAATCCAGTTGAAAATCTACTAAAATATGCTATAATATAGGAGTGAATATTATTAAAATTTTATAGGAAATTTTCTGTTTACTAACCTGCCCTTTAAAGACTGGTATGGCAGTAAATATCCAAAATAGCCTATGAGTTTTAAAGGAGGTTTTTTTAATGGAAGATAGAAAAATTACATGTAAAGATTGTGGAAAGGAATTCGTTTTCACAGTTGGAGAACAAGAATTCTACAAAGAAAAAGGATTTGAAAATGATCCTGTAAGATGTCCAGAATGCAGAAAAGCAAGAAAAGCTCAAAAACAAAGAGATAGATTCTAATTAATCTTTCGAGATTTTGAGTAAACCCAGTAGTCCTTCAAGGATTACTGGGTTATTTTTTACTGTATAAGAAACTATAAAATTTTTAATGTAGCTAAACCTATATATTTCAATGCTTTTACAAGCTATTTATAGCTATACAATAAAAAAACAAAACTTATTCGCCTGCCAAATTTTCCTCATATACATTCGGAAAGGCAGATGCGTGAAAAAAGCTCGCTGAAGAAGGTCGCTTCAGCGACTTTTTTTTATAATTAAATACTAGCACTGTTCCTTTTCTTCACAAGTGCTACTGATAAAGGTAATGCTATAACAACACCAGAGGTAGCTTGAAGTACATTGCCCACAATATCTTTAGCCGCAAATACAAGTCCCCCAACGATTGCAGTTGAAAATCCATTTCCTGATGTAGCTGCTGCAATAACTGTACCAGCTAAAAAATATCCAAAAATCATGAATATTCCCCCTAAAACAAAGCCTACTACATACGAAATATAAGTCCCCTTAAATCTTTCAATCACATCCCCAGCGATATAAGCCATGCCAGCCTTTATTATAAACGTAAACGGAGCCCAGATAATCCATCCTCCACTTATATCTACCATAGCCATCCCTATAGCAGCAGCTAATGCTCCCCTCTTTTTACCAAGTATAACAGCTGAAAGAAGAACCATACAATCTCCTAAATGCACAAAACCACCCGCAGTAGGAATCTTAATTATATTCCCTGCTATAAAAACCAATGCAATCATTAACCCAGTTAAAGCTAAATCTCTAGTTTTTAAGTTTTTTAAGTTTTCCATAATATTCGCCCCTTTTTAATATTTTTTAATAAAAAAACTTTATATGTACTTTGTTTACAGTTTTAGCTATGTAATCGTAGAAAACCATATTAATTCTTAGCGAAGTTCATTAAGTATTAACAACTCTAATCCTATAACTATTTTAAAAAATTCTGCTGGGTTTTGAGCATAGTTTTTAAAAATATAAATTCAAATATAGAGTTGTTAATCTAAAGATCATCGGATGAATAACCACTTAATTTCAATCGTTACTTTACATGATAATCAATCCATAAATGGATGATATAACATAATTCATTGCATTGCAAATGTACCGATACAAAGTTAATGTATTATTATTTTATTTTTACTAATACTAGTATCAAGATATAAAATGCATTATTTCATAAGCATATTTAGGTTTTAATATTTCTTAAAATCATCTGTACTAAAAAGGAGGTGATTATATGGCTTTCCTAAGATGGCTTGGTGGTATAGTAGTATTCTTTTGGTTACTTGGAATAATCTTCAGAATAGGAGGTTACTTCATCAACATTCTTCTTGTAGTAGCAGCAATAATTTTTATAGTTAACTTAATCTTCGGAAGAAAGAATAAAGTCTGAGTTGACACTTTGTTTTATATGTCATAATATAGAAGTAATAAATCATTACTTCTATATTCTAAAATCAAAGAAGAGAAATAGTAAACTTAAGTTCACATTTTCAGAGAGCTGTAGGCGATGAAATTACAGTAATGTTGTTTAAGTTGAATGGATCTCTGAGATACTTAGACGAAAAATTATTATAGATAATTAAGTAGTTTCAGTCGTGTTCTCACGTTATAGAGATAGGATATTATTGTATCTTAATTTAAAGAAGAGAATGAACTTCTCTTGAATATAGGTGGCACCGCGTTTTATACGCCCTATGGATTTTTATCCATAGGGCTTTTTTACTGTTTAGGCAAGTATAATTTTTTTTAGTAGGAGGATTAAAGAATGGAAGACAAAAAGAAAGTAATATTTAGTGGTATTCAACCATCTGGCGAATTGACCATAGGGAATTATTTAGGAGCTATAAAAAACTGGGTTAAACTTCAAGATCAATATGACTGTCTATTCTGCGTAGTAGATTTACATGCAATTACTGTTAAGCAAGTACCTGCAGACCTTAGGCGAAGAACCCTAGAAGTTTTAGCAATATATATAGCTGCTGGTATAGATCCTGAAAAGAATACTCTTTTCATACAATCACATGTACCTGCCCACAGCGAAGCAGCATGGCTTTTAAATTGTAATTCATATATGGGTGAACTAGGAAGAATGACTCAATATAAGGATAAATCACAAAAAATGGGTGATTCTATAGTAGCTGGACTTTTCAACTATCCAGTTCTTATGGCCGCTGACATACTTTTGTATAATACAGATTTAGTTCCTGTTGGAAAGGATCAAACTCAACATCTAGAATTAGCTAGAGATTTAGCTCAAAGATTCAATAATGCTTACAGCCCAACTTTTGTTGTACCTGAAGGTTATATAGCTAAAGAAGGTGCAAAAATAATGAGCCTTCAAGAGCCAACAAAGAAGATGTCCAAATCAGATGAAAATCAAAATAGCTTCATCTTGCTTCTAGACCCACCAGAAGTTATAAGAAAGAAGGTAAGCAGAGCTGTTACTGATGGTATTGGGGTTGTAAACTATACCGATGAACAACCTGGAGTAAAAAACCTTATTGATATATTATGTGCCATAAAAGGCTTAAAACCTGAAGAAGTTGTTGCTGACTATGTAGGAAAAGGATACGCAGAACTTAAGAGCGATGTTGCTGATACAATAGTAGCTGAACTTTCTCCGCTTCAAGAGAAGGTAAAGGAGCTTTTAGCTGATAAGTCTTACCTTGAAGAAGTCTATAAAAAGGGTGCAGAAAAGGCTAATTATTTAGCTACTAAGAATTTAAGAAAAATGCAAAAGAAGATTGGATTCATTCCTAGGTAATATTGATACTGAAAATAAAGTGCTCCTACATCCAATGCTTAGATGAGCTTCGCAAAGAATTAATATAATTTTCTCCGTTGAATTAGCTAAAATTGTATAACTCGCTTTGCTCAGACAATACAATTGTGAAAAATAAAAAGCTCATGAGCAAATCATGAACTTTTTATTTTGAGAAAAACCTATTTTTCTTCTTCAAAATTAATCTTTTCTTTAATTATATATAGTGGTCTCTTTTTACTTTCATCGTAAATTCTAGCTATATATTCTCCCATAATTCCAAGGGATAATAATTGTACTCCACTGAATAATGTTATAACCACCATTAGAGATGTCCAGCCTGGTTGTGTTCTATAACCGAAGACTTTAACTATTATTGAATATAAGAGCATTATGAAAGATATAATTATGGTTATGCTTCCAATTAGGGATACGACTTTTAATGGTTTTGAAGAGAAAGCAACTATTCCATCTGATGCAAATTTAAGCATTTTCTTTAAAGGGTATTTTGTAGTTCCAGCAAATCTCTCATTTCTATTGTATTCTATGTATGTTTGATTAAACCCAACCCAACTTACCATGCCTCTTACAAATCTATTTCTTTCTGGCATTTCTCTTAGAGCTTCTACTACAGTTCTATCTATAAGTCTAAAATCACCTGTGTCCTTTGGTATCTCTATATCTGACATGCTGGCTAAAAACTTATAGAAGTATTTTGCAGTAATTAACTTAAACCAGGTTTCCCCATCTCTTTTTCTTCTCTTTGCATATACAACTTCATAACCTTCATTCCACTTATTAACCATATCTACTATTAATTCTGGGGGATCTTGAAGGTCGGCGTCTATTATTACAACAGCATCACCTGTAGCATTAAACATACCAGCAGTTACTGCAGTTTGATGACCAAAGTTTCTTGAAAAGCCTATAATCTTTACATTCTTGTCATTTGCAGCAATATCCTTAAGTATTGGCATTGTTTTATCTGTAGAACCATCATTAACAAATACAATCTCGTAGTTATAATTATTGTTTTTCATAACTTCAGTCATTCTGTTGTAGCATTCTTCAGCAACTTCCTCTTCAAAATACATAGGAATAACAACCGAAAGTTTTTTATCCATTCTTTACATCCTCCGAAAACGTCCATTTTTTATTCAAGAAGTAATTTAACACCATACATATTCCAATCACTAATATCTGAGCTATATGCTTATCTATACCAAACTTACTTACAAATAATATGAGTAGGCAGTTATTAATAGCTAATACAATAAGATTGATAATAATGAATTTTACACTTCTTTCACTGTTCTTGGCATCTACCTTAAACACCCATTTACTATTTAAAAAGTAACTATTTACTACACCTATAAGGTAACTAAGGGTATTTGCCAAAATATAATTCATTCCGAACTTACCTAATATCCAAAACGCTATAATAGTAATTAGAGTATTCATACCCCCTACTATTCCAAATCTTATGAATCTTAATAATTCCTTCATTTTATCACCACAGAAAATATATTTATAAACATTAAATTCATTGTAACCTTAAATTTGTTGCTCAAATATGCGATAATTATGTAAAAATTTTGTGAAAACATCTAATATAAAAGTAATATATTTTATATACAAAAGAAAAATAGGAGTTTTCACTTATCTCCTATTCTCCAAAAAAGAAATACAAATTCATAAAATGTCTTATTGGTTTTCCCAAGGTTTTGAATTAAGATACTGTGTAAAGCTATCTTTTAGATCTTCTCTTCTTAAAGCATACTCAACAGTAGCTTGTAAAAATCCAAGCTTATCTCCTACATCGTATCTATTACCTTCAAAATTATAAGCATACATAGCTTCTTGCTTTATCAAAGTCTTAAGTGCATCTGTTAATTGTATTTCTCCACCTTTTCCTGGTGCAGTGTTGTCTAGTATATCAAATATTGCTGGAGTTATTATGTATCTTCCTAAAATAGCAACATTACTTGGAGCTTCTTCAATTGATGGCTTCTCTACTAGATCTTTTACCTTGTAAACTCTATCTTCTATATGGATACCGTTTACTATTCCATATTTATTAACATTTTCGTGAGCTACTTCTTGAACTCCTAAGATTGTAGTATTATACTCACTGTAGCAATCCATAAGTTGCTTTAAGCATGGCTGTTTATCGTTATAAACAACATCATCACCAAGCATAACAGCAAAAGGTTCATTACCAACGAAAGCCTTAGCGCAATGAATTGCATGACCAAGTCCCTTTGGCTCCTTTTGTCTTATATAATGTATATCAACCATATCACTTATATCTCTAACTAACTCTAAAAGCTCACTTTTTCCTGACTTCTCAAGTTCCATCTCAAGTTCAACAGATTTATCAAAATGATCTTCTATACACTTTTTATTTCTTCCAGTTATTATAAGTATTTCTTCTATCCCTGAATCTATAGCTTCTTCGATTATATACTGAATTGTTGGTTTATCAACTATAGGAAGCATCTCCTTAGGTTGTGCTTTTGTAGCTGGTAAAAATCTAGTTCCAAGTCCTGCAGCAGGAATTATTGCTTTTTTAACTCTCATAATAAATGTCCTCCAATCAATAAGTTTAACATTTACATTTTAACATACTGGTAAAATTATAACAAATTTATTTGTATAAAATTAGTTACTAAGTAAACTATATAAATACCTTACTCACTGTCCATTTATAAATATATCCAAATAAATATTATTTAAACACCATAACCATATTTTAGAGAGAAATAACTAAAGATAAGTTCAAATAATTATATTTATATATTATCTAATTGACTGTTTATTATCTTACTATGTTTAAGTGTTGTGTTGAGATTTGCAACTAAAACGAGTATTTTTTATCTATATACTAACATATTTATACTTACTATAAAAATCACACAATTTTACATTGGCACTATTGTATATTATATACCTAATGCTCTAAAATATAGATATATTATTATTGACTTGAAGGAGGCAAAAATTAAAATGTTAAACTTTACTTATTATAACCCAACTCAATTAGTCTTCGGTAAAGATACTATTAAGACTATAGGAAATCATGTAAGTAGCTTTGGAGTTAAAAAAGTCTTATTCTTATATGGAAAAGGCTCTATATTTAAAAATGGTGTTTACGATACAGCAATTGCATCACTTAAAGAACACAATATCGATTTTGTTGAACTATCAGGGGTTAAACCTAATCCTGTACTATCAAAGGTACACGAGGCTATTAAGATAGTTAAGGATAACAATCTAGAGGGTATAGTTGCAGTTGGTGGAGGAAGCGTTGTAGACTCTGCAAAAGCAATTGCAGCTGGTGCTTTTTATGATGGAGATGTTTGGGACTTCTTTGAAGGAAAAGCTCAGATTACTAAAGCTCTACCTATATTCCCTATACTTACTATTTCAGCAACAGGATCAGAAATGAATGCTGGTGGAGTTATAACAAATGAAGCTGAAGGTAAGAAATGGGGCTTTGGTTCTCTTTTACTTTTCCCAAAGGTTTCAATCCTTGATCCATCAGTTCAAGCAACCCTTCCAACTATCCAAACAGTTAATGGAGCTGTAGATGGCTTAAGTCATGTATTTGAAGCTTACTTTGGAGGAACTTCAAATACAGATATGGAAGATGAACTTTCAGAAGGTATCATAAGAACTATCATCAAGCATACAAGAGTTTTAATAGAAGATCCTTCAAACTATGATTCAAGAAGCGAGCTAGCATGGTCAGCGACTCTTGCACTAAACGGAATAAATGGAGTTGGAAGAAAAGGTGACTGGTCTTCTCATGGAATTGAGCATGGAGTTAGTGTATTTAATGATATAGCTCATGGTTCAGGGCTTGCAATAGTAATGCCTGCTTGGATGAAATACGTACACAGTATGTGGCCTGAAAAATTCGAAAGATTTGCTGAAAATATATTTGGCATAACAGAAGGAACTAGAGAAGAAAAGGGCTTAAAAGCTATAGAAGCTTTAAGAGCTTTCTATAAAGAAATAGGAGCTCCAATAACGCTGAAAGAAGTTGGAGTTGAAAAGAAGGATTTAGATTTTATAGCTGATACTGTTGCGAAGCAAGGAGTATTAGGTTCTTTAAAGAGATTAGAGCGAGACGATGTATATAAAATATTAGAAATAGCCTTTGAATAATCTACGTCTTTTTTAGTACTGAATTGAAATTAAGCTGTTAGTCATCCAATGCTTTAATGAGCTTACGCAAAGAATTAATATGATTTTTGTCATATTCCATGGCTAAAACTGTAAACTCACTCCGTTCGAACAGTACAGTTTTTTAACGCCATTCCATCTGAAAAAATCATTTAATTCTAATAGCTTTCTCATATAGCATCTCCTGCCTAACCACTTAATTTCAAATATAGTCTAAACATCAAACTAAACTAATTATAGAAAGAGTTGCTCACAACAAGAGCAACTCTTTCTATATTAGACTTTTTAAGTACCGTGTTAAACATAGAATTATGTTTAAACTATCTTTAAATTAAAATTATGTAATTATATCCTCTTCAACTTTTCTATTATATCATCATCTATACTATGCATTCCCTTATTTGACACTAATTCTTCATATTCCGCTGAACTTATCGGGTACAATATATCCTTTTTTACTAATAGACCTTCTTTTTTTATAGAAGCATAAAATGAATCATCAGTTCCTATTTTGTACTTTCTTGTATTCTTATTCTTTGCAATTAATAATTTGTTATCTAAAACATCTTTTCCTATAAAGTACTTACCATTTTCCCCAATTATCGTACATCTATATAATTTTAATTCATCCATAAAGTTAACCCTCCATCAAATCCAGCGTATACCATCTTAAACACTATACTAACCATTCAAATATAATTATTTCTTTAATGCCATTAAATATTTAATATAATATTTACAATTATATTCTACATATTAATCTATAAAAATGCAACTAAAATCTATCAATAAACATTTTAACATCGAAAATTGACATTCTACCTATATTATTCACTCTTTTACAGAAAAATAAACACAGTAAGGTTAATTATCCTTATTGTGTTTATTTTCGACAAATTGTTACTTTTTCTTTAATTATTTAACATTGCTTATTAATTCATCAAGACAAAAAATTTATCATTTTATTAATATTTAAATACGATATTTTTATAAACTATAAAAGCCAAAGTTTACATAATGTATCCTTCAGCCTTTATAACTTATATTATTATACTAATATGTATTTTACATACACTCTGCATTACTTAAAAACTAATTATTAAAGTAAATATATATTATATATAAACAAAAATTATTTGATTTAGTTATATACTGGATATTCAAAATCAACTCTCACGCCTCTATACAAATAATACAAATCATCTATAGTTCCAGAAATACCTCTTGCCCAATGAGCATCGGTAGCATACTGATGAATACCATTGCTTGCGTTATTATCCCAAGCATAATTCCATCTCATTTTATATAATGTATTTTGAGCTAAAGGTGTTGCATGTATATAGTGCTCCGATATCCACTTAGCCCCACCATTTATAGCAGCAGCTTTGTTTGTCCACCCTTCAGTATATGCCTTTTTTGCACCTGCCTTAACAGGATCGGAATCATATGCTCCTATTCCCCAAAAATTATACACAACAGTTGGTGTTATAGGGTTATTATTCTTATCTACGTTCAAAGTTACTCCATTGGAAAGCTGTGAAGTACCATGTCCAGTCTCCCAAATAGCATGAGCTACTAAGTATAGTGTATCCACATTATACTGTCTAGCTGCATCTATAAACGCTTTTGCTTGTCCTGATAAAGATCCTTGGTTTAATAGAAAAAGATTCAACTCAAATTCATTTATTCCTGATCTAAAAGTATCTAACGTTAAAAATTGATATCTTTGTGAAGGAGTTTTAAAATCCTCTGGTGTTGCATAATATTGCACGTAAGTATCACTTGCAGCCCCTCCATTATAAACGTTAGATGCATTTCTTGTTTTTTGTTCCTGTAGGAATTGAGCTAAAGTTTTACCAGTAGGAACTGCTTTCTCAACAACACTATTTGTATTTTGATTTTTTATAAACCTTACTCTTATTGCTTCTAATCTAAGACCTTGTCCTGTTGTACCAGCAACTTGTCCATCTTCAACCCAAGGCATCCATCCAATATTTTGAACATGCGCTTGATACTGAACATGATATCCTGGTGGTACATTGTTCAGCCATATCTTTATAGCTTCAACTCTGAGCGATTGTCCTATAGTACCTGACAATGCGCCATCATTAGTCACCGGTTGCCAACCTAAGTTTTCAACATGAGTTTGATAACTTAAACTCATACCAAGTGGCGCCTTAGCGAGAGATAATTTAATAGCTTCTAATCTCAAGTTTTTACCTTCAGTACCAGAAGTATTACCATCATTTACATTACCTTGCCAACCTATATTTTGTACGTGCGATTGATAAGTAATGCTAGTATCATCATCATTAGGTCTTTCTATTTTTATCCTAATAGCTTCTATTCTTAAACTCTCGCCAGTTGTACCAGCAACTTGTCCATCTCGAGTCCACGGCATCCAACCTTTATTTTGTACATGTACCTGATATGCTACATGATATCCTGCAGGAACATTTTCTAATTGAATTTGTACTGCTTCTATTCTTTTGCTTTGTCCTGTGGTTCCTATATTATTAGGTCCATAAACCCAATCAGACCACCCAATATCTTGAATATGGGCTTTATATTTTATTTTTGCAGAAGAAAGCTCCTTTATATTTTGAGGAACACTCAATTTTACATTAAAGCTCTCTATTCTAAGTCCTTGTCCAATAGTACCTATTACAGAATCTTCAGTAACTAACCTCATCCATCCTAAATTCTCAGCATGCACATTGTAGCTAACTGTAAGATCTTTATCAGTATTTGTTTCCGCATACACTTTGTTACCGCTAAAAGCTACAAGAAAAAGCAATACCAATAAAGAAAAATATTTACTTACTCTTTTCAAAACTTCACCTCCATAATTACAAATTATACTAAAATTATAATTCTAATATTGTAATATATCAATGTTTTCACTAATTTTTCCACATAAAATTCTATAAGACTAAAAAAACAAGCCTTTTGCATTATACTTTGTGAAGCTTTACCCTTACGAGCAACTCCTATAAAGTAAAAAATTTCTAAATCATTATACCTTTGCAAATGATTTAGAAATTAATTATTTCCTATTTTTCAATGTTTTGAATAAATATTTGTAATGCATCTTCCCAATTTCTCATATGATCTCCAATAGTTAATCTAAGCATCATATTATCCAGAGAAGAGAATTCTGGTCTTTTCGTTGGACTTGCAAATTCCTCGGAAGTACAAGGTCTAACTTCACAATCAATTTCTGAAAGTTCCATTATCTTCTTAGCAAAATCATACCAACTACACTCACCAGCGCCAGTACAATGATATGTTCCATACTCTTCAGTTTCTATAAGATTAAGAAGATGATGTGCTAAATCTTCAGCATTAGTAGGATTACCTCTTTGGTCATTTACTACATTAATATATTCTTTATCTTTCCCAAGTTTCATCATAGTATAAACAAAATTCTTCCCATTATAACCATATAGCCAAGCAGTTCTCACTATAAAGTATTTACTTGAAAATTGTTTTACAAATTCTTCTCCAGCAAGCTTTGTTTTTCCGTATACACTTACAGGACCAGTTAAATCATACTCTTTTAATGCTTTTGTTCCAAATCCGCTAAATACATAATCAGTAGAGACATGTATTAGTTTTGCTCCTAATTCTTCACATACCACAGCTAGATTTCTTGGCCCAATAGCATTTACCCTAAATGCTATATCTTCATTGCTTTCACAGGCATCTACATTTGTATAAGCAGCACAGTTGATAACAACATCTGGTTTAATATCATTAAGGTATGATCTAGTATCTGATAAATTAGTTATATCAAGTTCTTGAATATCTATACCTATTACTTCAGAATTAGCAACCGAATTTGGTATATCTCCTAATTCTGATCTTTTTTGTTTTATAATATTTATTATTTGAGTTCCAAGTTGTCCTCTTGCTCCCGTAATTAATATCTTCATAACCTATATCTCCTTAAAATAATTACTTCTATTTTTACTGATAATTACTCACTATTCCATCCACTATTGCACTAGACATTTTTTCCGCATCATATCTTTGCATATCATCCGTATTATCTATAAAACAGCCTTCTATTAATACTGCTGGTGCTGTTGTATTTCTTAATACCGAAAGATTATCAGTTTTTATTCCCCTATTGGTAAATCCTAGGTTAACCAGGTTGTTTAGTATAGTTTGTGCCAAGTTTTTAGAAATATCCGAATTAGTTTGGTAAAAAACTTCCGATCCATGAGCTTGTCCATTAAATACGTTAAAATGAACACACACAAATCTTCCAACTTCATTTTCATTAGCATAATTTGATCTTTGTATTAATGAATCACTAGTACTTGTGGCACTTGATGGCAGTGTATCAATTACCGTATATCCAAGATTCTTCAATTTATTTATTACTTTATCTCCAACTTCCTTTGTCATTGCATCTTCTTGCCTGATTCCCGTAGCCCCAGAATCATAATCGTTATTATGACCTATATCAATAGCTACTTTTGGCTTTACATATTGAGATAATTCACTTGTCTTAACTAATTTTATAATCAAGCCTTCTATTCTAAGACTTCTTCCTACATATCCCGATATTTCGCCATCACCAAGCCAACCTTGCCAACCTCTACCTTCTACATAGGTTTTATATATTATATGGTAATCACCAACATTTCCATCAAGCTTTATTCTCAAACCTTCTATTCTTAAGCATTTTCCAGTAGATCCAGAGTTTTGCCCACTTTCTACCCAATTCGTCCAGCCAACATTTTGAACATGGGTTTGGTATAGTATTTTTAGCCCCTGCGGAGCATTAATACTATATATATTTATACTCTCCATTCTTAAACCTTCACCAGGAGTTCCAGCAATATCTCCCTCCTTTTTAACTTGTTGCCAACCAATTGTTTGCATATGTGCTGTATAATTTAATGTCATTTGGTTTCTCACTAATCTAATTCTAATTGCCTCAATCCTTAAGCTTTTTCCTGTAGTTCCTGCTACTTCACCATTCTTAACCCAGTTTTGCCAACCAATATCTTGTATATGAACTTGATATTGAACATCATAGCCTGCTACATTTTCTAACTGAATCTTAATAGCTTCAACTCTAAGCGCATTTCCTACAGTTCCAGATACTTGTCCATTTTCTACCCAATTTTGCCAACCTAAATTTTGAACATGAGTCTGATATTTTATTTTCATTCCTGAACTAGGATTCTGTAATTCTATCTTAACAGCCTCCATTCTAAGTGCTTTACCACTTGTTCCTGAATCATTTCCATTTGAATTATAGTCTTGCCACCCAATATCTTGGATATGACTTGAATATTTTACTCCTTGAAGCTCGTCTGCTTTTGCGACATGTTTGAACCCTATTATACATACCAACAATGGTAATATAAATAATACTAACTTTCTCATAACACCCTCCCCTAAAAAAATATTACTTTTTTACTAATAAAACAATATTCTTCAATTCTTTTCTGAAAAACAACAAATTTATCAGAATAAGTACTGCTATATAAATAAATATACCAATATACCACTTAAAAAACTGAGCTATAGCTATGAACAATACAAAAATAATTATATCAAATATTTGGTATCTAATAACCGTTATATTTAATAATTTACAAAAATATCTATCTGAGTATATTATCCATAAAACAAAGGAGATCAGAGTTGCTATAGCTACTGATATGCTACTTCTAAAAATTGCAAAAGCAACTATATTGGTCACCACAGCTATGACTAAAGCAACTAAATTATTCTTAGTATAGTCCTTAGTCGCCTTCAAAACCTTGTACATATTTTGAACAAGTATATTTATAATTCCACTACATACAATTGTCGGAATCAGATATATCAATATCTCAAGGGAATCTGTGTATTTCGATACAAACCGTTCAACTATGAAACTTATTATAAAATAACCACTTAGAGCAAACGTCATAACGAAACTTATAGCATATCTACTAATCTTATACACAGAATCATACTTACTCTTATCTGATCTAGTTAAAAAAGGATATATTACCGAAGTAACAGAACTTAGTAATACTAAAAATAAAGAAACTAATGTGTATGCAAAAGAATACATGGCAAAATCATATTTAGTCATAAATCTATCAACTATAAGTCTATCAATACCCAAAACTAAGAGTGTCGTAAAATTTCCCATCATAGCTAAAAATCCAATTCCAAATATCGATTTGTACTCATTAAAACTATTTTTTATTGATTCACTTTTACCAAATACTATCTCTTTATTATTAATTATGTATATAATCACAACAATAAAGTTAACTATTGTTTGTATAATAATATAGTATACATAGCCGTATTGATTAATTAAAAGTAACACTACACATCCAATTCCATAAAATAACTTTGTAAAAATAGTATTGAATGAAAATAACTTAAATCTTCTAGTAAATTGGTGTATAAATGAAAACAACATGGCCATGTTTATTAAAACCATATTAATTACTACAAACAGCATAACTATATTTCTATCTTTATCTGCTGTAAACAAACATACCCCAAAACCTAATACAATAGCTTCAACTAATTGTAATAAAAGCATAAACTTAAAATATGCCCTAAATTTTTCTCTTGGTAAATCATCATAGTCATAAGCTCCATATTTTATATAAATTCCATCTAAAAATCCAAAATGAGTTATCCCAACATATGTTATATAGAAACTGAATACTCTTATATAGTTATAATCGTTATACCCTAAGTAGGCAGGTAATACAAATCCAGTTATTACTCCTATTAGTAAGGTGATTATATTTGCACTTAACGTATAATATAAATCTCTGAACTTTTTGTTCATATGGTTTTTCTCCTTGAAATTTTGTCTATGTATATTAATAATGTTATTATTTCTCAATAAATTAAAGGGGACATTTCCCCTTCAATTTATTGATTATACATAGTGTCATAGTACTTTTGATAAACTCCAGAAGTAACATTTTCCATCCATTGTCTATTATCTAAATACCACTCAATAGTCTTAACTATTCCTACCTCAAAAGTAGTTTCAGGATACCAACCCAACTCTTCTTTTATCTTATCTGGAGCTATCCCATATCTTCTATCATGACCTTTTCTATCTTCTACATATTTAATTAAGTTTTCTGTCACCATTTCGTCAACATTATCGTGGATATGTTTTATAACAGTTTTAACTATTTGAATGTTAGTTCTTTCATTGTGTCCACCAACATTATACACTTCTCCAACTCTTCCGCATCTTACAACCATATCTATTGCCTTACAGTGATCTTCTACATAAAGCCAGTCTCTTATATTTAATCCATCACCATATACAGGAAGATCTTTATGGTTTAAACAGTTGTTAATAAGTAGTGGTATTAGTTTCTCTGGGAAGTGATATGGACCATAGTTATTTGAGCATCTTGTTATAGTTACGGGCATATTGAAAGTATCAAAATAAGCCTTAACCATGAAGTCTGCTCCAGCCTTACTTGATGAGTATGGGCTGTGAGGATCTAGTGGCGTAGTTTCCATGAAGTATCCTGTCTCGCCAAGCGAACCGTAAACTTCATCTGTTGATACTTGATGATATCTTACTCCTTCTTTCCATCCATTTTCTCTTTCCCATGCATTTTTAGCACAGTTTAATAGGTTAACTGTTCCTAAAACATTTGTACTTGCAAATATTTCCGGTTCTTTTATACTTCTATCAACATGTGATTCAGCTGCAAAGTTAACAACATAATCTATATCATACTTATCAAAAAGTTCTGTAACTAATTCCTTATCACATATATCTCCTTGAACAAAAATATGATTAGGATTTTCTTGTACATCCTTTAAATTTTCAAGATTTCCTGCATATGTAAGCTTATCTAAATTAACTATCTTAACATCACTATATTTTTTAAGCATGTAAAGTACAAAATTTGAACCGATGAATCCGGCTCCACCAGTTACTAAATATGTTTTCATAATAAGATTATTCTCCTTTATATTCAAATGGTACATCTAACTCTTTTAGAGTCTTTTGTTTCTTGTCTTTCTCTGATAAAAGAAGTTCTTCTATTCCATCAAGTGGCCATTGTACTCCAACTTCTGGATCATTCCATAAAAGTCCACTATCATATTCTGGTGCATAATAATCAGTGCATTTATAGTTAAATACAGCTTCATCAGATACTACCAAGAACCCATGTGCAAACCCTTCAGGTACATAGAACTGTCTTTTATTTTCAGCCGTAAGAAGAACACCCTCCCACATACCATATGTTGGAGAACCTTTTCTAAGATCTACAGCTACATCATAAACTGAACCCTGGGTAGCTCTTACAAGTTTCCCTTGAGTATGTTTTGTTTGAAAATGTAATCCTCTTAACACACCTTTTTTAGACTTTGATTCATTATCCTGAACAAACTCCATCTTTAGACCAGCTTCAAAGAAATCTTTCTTACTGTAAGTTTCCATAAAATAGCCTCTATGATCACCAAAAACAGTAGGTTCAATTATATATAAATCTTTTATCTTAGTTTCTATAAAATTAAATTTTCCCATCGTAACTCACCTTCACATATAAGAGTATTATCTTTTCTTATTTTCCACTTCTTCAACTACATCTATCAAGTATTGGCCGTATCCAGTCTTCATAAGTGGTTTTGCAAGTTCCTTAACTTGATCAGATGTAATCCATCCTTTTCTAAAGGATATTTCTTCTAAACAAGCTATATAGGTTCCTTGAGTATTTTGAACTGCTTCAACAAAGTTAGAAGCTTGAAGCATTGAACCATGTGTCCCTGTATCTAACCACGCAAGCCCTCTACCTAAAAGTTCAACTTTTAAAGTTCCGTCTTCCATATACACCTTATTTAAATCAGTTATTTCTAACTCTCCTCTTGGTGATGGTTTTAGTGCTTTAGCTTTTTTTACTACAGAATTATCATAAAAATAAAGCCCTGGAACTGCATACTTTGACTTGGGCTTTTCTGGCTTTTCTTCTAGAGAAACAACATTCCCTTTATCATCAAATTCCACTACTCCAAAGGCCTTTGGATTTTGTACATAATATCCAAATATCATGGCACCTTGTTCTAATGCAGCTGCTTTCTTTAAATTATCACTAAATCTTTGACCATAGAAGATATTATCCCCTAATATCATAGCAACATTATCATCTCCAATAAACTTTTCTCCTATTATGAAGGCTTCAGCAAGTCCATTAGGTGCTTCCTGTATTGCATATTCAATTTTAAGCCCTAATTCAGTTCCATGTTTAAACAATTCTTTAAAATTAATAATATCTCTCGGTGTAGAGATGATCAAAATTTCTCTAATGCCTGCTAACATAAGCACTGACATAGGATAATATATCATCGGCTTATCATATATTGGAACCATTTGTTTTGACATCGCTTTTGTTACTGGATATAGTCTTGTACCAGACCCTCCAGCCAATATTATTCCTTTCATAATTAAACACTCCTCTTATATATTATTGAAGTCTCTTAATGAAACACCATTTCATCGACACATAAAAATCTTATTATAACCTTATTAAGTGCTTTTATATCTTCGATTTGATAAAGTTTCTGCCTAACTTTATGCCTTCTACCATAGCTCTAGCTTTATCTGACTCACCGTTTGCAATATACTTAATATATTTAGCAATTCTTGATACATAAAAGAACGCCTTTGCCTTAATCAAAGCAGATTTATCAACCTTGTAGTAATACTTATTCATTAATATAATTCTGTTTCTATTACCCCATTTTACTGAAAATGCAGATTCTTCCCCACCAGTAGCAGCGCTTACTTTATGATATATTTTTGAGCTTGGGTTATAAATAATTTTATAACCCTTCTCAGCTACAGCTATGCAAAAATCTAAATCTTCTAAGTATAAAAAATACTCGTCAGGTAAAAGTCCAACAATTCTAAAAACTTCTGTCTTTATAAGCATACAGCATCCAGTCATAAAATCTATTTCTCTGATTGTCTTATCACCATTATCTATGCTACCATAATTCTGATGTGCTCCAGAAAATCTATCCCATTTAATTTGGCCTCCACCAAACCATATTTTATTCTTTTGTGAAAAATAGTTTATTTGATTCCCTACTATTCCTATTTTATCATCCATCTTAAATGTCTCAACCATCTTTGCTAAGAAATCCGCCTCTACTAAAGTATCGTTATTTAGCAAAAGTACATATTGAGCATTATTTTTAATGGCATAATCAATCCCAATATTATTTCCTGAAGCAAACCCACCATTAACCCCCGATTGAATAACTTTGCAGTACATCCCTACTGACTCACTAAGAATCTTCTCTGAATCATTTGTAGATTTATTATCTACAATGACGATCTTATAGTTTTTGTACTCAATCTTTTTAAGACTTTCCACACACTCAATTGTATCATTGTAGCTATTATAATTTAAAAGTATTATATATATTAAAGGTTCGTTCATATTTAAATCCTTCTCTTATAATCTAATTCTTCCTACTATTCTCGTAAAAGCTTTTGGAAGTACTGCTATAAATGCTAATGCTAAAAGTGGATATACATCATGAAAGCCAGATGAAATAGATAATGAATTAGCAAAAGTTATACCTAAGCTTATAATTATAAATCTTAATTCGAATCTATCTTTTTCTTTTAGCACATTTGTATGAAAAGACTTTTCGCCTAATCCATACATTATACCTAATATTATAGCTACCACCAACACCCCAATCCAACTGAAGTTGACATAAGGTTGAAGGAACATTCCACCTCTTAACCCATAATGGTCTTCATACCCTGCAAGCTGTTTTGCAGTAAAATTTCCCCATGACCAAGTCTGCCTATAACTTGATAACGAAGACGGTACAAAAGACATCAAATCTGCAAGATAGTTCTTACCATAGAGATAACCGTCGAATTTATCTTCGTATTTATTTAATACAAAAGCTCCATCTCTTATATCAGAAAATGTATTTCCGTACATTACTTCTTGTTCCATTTTATCTGCAAAACTTGTATCAATCTTATTACCATGTCTAATAAATAGCATTCCAATACCTAATACTAATGTAATAAGCAAAGCAGATACTATTATTAAGTTTGGTTTTTCAAACCTTTTTCTATTTGAGTATATATAGAATAATGTTAAGTTAGCAATTAGATTAACAAAAGGCCCTCTGCTTCCAACACAAAAGATAATAATAATCCCAATAACCACTAAAACAATAAGATATACCTTTTTTGTATTTATAAACTTCAAAAATATGTATTGAACGAGTATAACTATTATTATATTTAGCGCTAGATATATAGGCCTTAAGGAGTTATTTACTCCAGAGTCAAATATCATCCTGTTTCCGAATACAGGAATAGCGCCTACTTTTATTATAAGCAACCACCACAAAGCTACACATAATACATAAAAATATATTAATAATTTATCTTTTATAACAAAATTATCATTTACTCTTAAATAACCTGATGATCCTTTATAAAAGAACTCAAAATATGAAATCGTAAAAATAAAAACAAGAAACCCTATATTGTTAATTATCATATTCTCATTTAGATTACCTATGTATGCAATTGCAGTTGAACTTCCAAGCGCTTCCCATGCTTTATCATTATATTGAAGCATGGAAATAAACAATAACGCAAATGCTGAAATAAATATTGAAATATTAAAAGGTGAAAATATATATTCTCTCATTTTATATTTATATATCAAATATGAAATGAAAACAAAAATATTAGTAATTAGCAATAGTTTTACAAATATTGTGGAATTGTTTATAAAACTAAAAAAGTAACCCAAATCAATCACCAACTCTCAAAGTTTCTATCGTATAGTTTTCCAATGTGTATTTTGTTTAAATTCTTTGTATTTCAAATTTACAAACTCTTGTATTTTCTTTTTAAAAATTTCTTCATCAAATGTTTCAGCATGTTTTCTTATTTCATGTTTGTCAAAACTCATTTTTTCAAACTTTTTAACAGCATTAACTAAAGATTCAGTAGTTTGTTCATCAAAAAATGTTCCAGTTACACCATCTACTACGGTTTCTAATGCTCCACCCTTACCATAAGCTATAACTGGCCTTCCACTAGCTTGAGCCTCTAGAGGAGTTATTCCGAAGTCTTCCTCTCCAGGAAAAACAAAAGCTCTACATTTAGCATAATACTCTTTAATGACTTCATCTGATTGTCTCCCTAAAAATTGTATATTTCCTTTTGCCATTGCTTCAAGCTTTTCTCTTTCTTCTCCATCACCAATTATGACAAGAGGTAATCCTAGTTCATTGAAAGCTTTTACTGCTAAATCAATTCTTTTATAAGGAACCAATCTTGACAATATTAAAAAGTAATCTTCATCTTGATCAACAATATTAAAAAGTTTACATCTAACCGGTGGATGTATAACCACTGATTCTCTCCTATAATGCTTCCATATACGACGTGCTACATTTTCTGAATTGGCGATAAAATAATCTACTCTATCTGAAGCAAGCTTATCCCACATTCTCATATAATTCATGAAATATTTTAGGAATATTTTTTTTATCTTCTTCATATTGGTCTTATCTGCATACTCATAATAAAACTCCCATGCATATCTCATCGGTGTATGACAGTAACATACGTGCATTGTGTTAGGATTGGTTACAACTCCTTTTGCACATGAAGAACTACTACTTAGTACTATATCATATTCATTCAAATCAAAACTCTCAAATGCCATAGGCATAAAAGGAAGATATCTTTGGTGACCATTCTTCACTTTTTTTTGCAAAAAAGATGTTCTGACATCTATATTTTTTAACTCTTCGTCTAAATTTTCCGGACTATACATAGTTGTATATATAGGGGCATTTTCATACAATTCTTTAAAATTAACTACAACTCTTTCAGAGCCTGCCATGTTTGTAAGCCATTCGTGTACAAGTGCTATGTTCATTAAATCACCTCATTAGATAAATGCTCTTTAGCAATCTTTATTTCTTGTTCATGTTTCTTAGAAGAAATCATTATGTAATCATCTGTCTCCACAATTATTAGGTCATTTATATTATTCAATAATATCTTTTTCTTAGTTAGAACTATATTATTATTTGAATTAAATGGATATCCATTAGCGTTAAATACATTTCCATTAAAATCCTTATTTGAATATCTATCAATGCTAGTCCAATTCCCAACATCATCCCAACCAAAATTACAAGGTACTACAAATATTTTATTATATCTCTCCATGATAGCATAATCTACAGATATGTTATCTGTTTTATGGTAGTTTTGATTAATATATTCTTGTACTTTATCTTCTTCTAAAGTTATTATCTCTTTTAATGCATCATAAGTAAAAGGCAAGAACTTTTTCACTAAGTTAAGTATATTCTCAACTTTCCAGAGGAACATCCCGCCATTCCATAAGTAATTGCCCTCTTCTAAATATTGTTTCGCCTTCTCATAATTTGGCTTTTCTACAAATGATTCAACATCATACACACGCCTATAATCACAATTAAAAAATTCATTTCCTACCTTTATATAACCATATCCAGTCTCAGGTCTATTAGGCTCCATCCCTAACGTAACTATCGCATCTTCATTTTCATCAACAAACTTAGAAGCGACACTTAAAATATCTATAAAATTATCCTCTTCTCCAATCAGGTGATCTGATGGCAGAACTACTATATTCGTATCTTTATAGTATCTGCTTATCACTAAAGATGAAAGAGCTATACATGGAGCCGTATTTCTCCCTTCAGGTTCTACAATTATATTTCTATAAGGTAAATTTGGGAGCTGTTCTTTAACTAAATCTATGTATTTTTCTCCAGTTGAGATAAAAATTCTTTCTATAGGAATCAATTTTTCAATTCTATCTACAGTCATCTGTATCATAGTTTTATTCCCTAATAGTTCCAAAAACTGTTTTGGTCTCTCCTCAGTAGAAAGCGGCCAAAATCTTGTTCCCTTTCCCCCTGCCATTATTAAAGCACAAAGCATAACTATCTTCTCCTTCTATACGCTTTTAATTATCTTGTGAAGATTAGATGAATTAATTAGTTTATTATCTTAGCAAGTCAACCTGCTTAATATAATCAATCTACACTTATCGAATTCACTTTTTATTGTATTTAATTCTATATCTTCACTTATTTATATTAAATCCAAATAATCAAGACTAAGATAATTCAATTCTTAGCCTTCATTCATTTTCACTTTAAGAATAGTAATTAAGATTACATGCTTGCCCATATTTTTTCATATTGTGATATAGTTTCTTCTACAAGTTTTCCCCAAGTGAAAGCCTTTGCTCTATTTATACCATAATCAATATATTCAGAACATTTCTTATTATCGTTGAATAAGTAATCAATCTTTTCTGCCAACTCAACATCATTGATTGCTTCAAAAACAATTCCTCCATCACCTATAACTTCTGGTAGTGATGAAGTATTAGCAACTATTGAAGGGCATCCACATGACATAGCCTCAAGAGGTGGAAGTCCAAATCCTTCATATAATGATGGAAATACAAATAACGAAGCCATATTGTAAAGTTCCACCAAATCCTCTTCATCAATAAATCCTATAAACCTTACTCTATTCTCAAGATTATATTCTTTTATTATACTCATAAGAGAATCATTGGCATTTCCTCCTATAACTAACTTAATCTCATCATCAAGCTTTACATGTCTCATTGATTTTATCAAAGTTTCTACATTCTTATGAGGCTTTAGGTTTCCTACATAAAGCAAAAACTTTTCTGGAAGGTTATATTTAATCTTTACTTGATTCATTTGTTTCAAATCATCAATCACTTTAAATCTATCCCCTATACCATTATAGGTTACTATTACATCCTCATCTTTTAAATCTATCCATGATAAAATTTCTTGTTTTGAAAACTCTGATACAGTAAATATAATATTACATTTCTTCGCTGAATATCTAACAATATACTTATAATAATACTTATGGAAAGGAGAATAGAATTGTGGCAATCTCACATGATTTAAATCATGAATTGTCATTATCATCTCATTCTTTATAAATGGGCTTGAGACAAAAGATGGAGAGTGAAATATTGCCTTTCCACAGTATCTGTTTACTATTTTCGGAAGTTCTAACTGCTCAGTCAAAGATAAAAACTTAGATTTCATTACTATAAAATCTATATCTGTTACACTTTGAAACATCTTTTCAGCCAACTTTATGTCATTAACTAAAAGTGAAAAGTAAACCCTTCCAGTTTTAACACTGTTCTTAATCAATTCATAAGTATATCTAGCTATTCCATGAAGATTTTCATCTATCATTCTAGCATCAATTATTACATGAATTCTATTTTCCATGATCTTTTAAATCCTTTCAATTTTTTCCAGTTTACATTGCGCCTTCTTTTCTCAAAACAGAAATGAAAGTCTTAAAAACTATCTTTATATCTAAAATCAAAGACTTGTTATCTACATAATACATATCCATTTGGACTCTTTCTTCATAGGTAGTATCACTTCTACCATTTGCTTGCCAATAACCAGTTAATCCTGGTGTAACTGAAAAAAGCTTGTCCGCCCATTCCCCATACTTCTCAATTTCTTTCTCAACTATTGGTCTTGGCCCCACTACACTCATATTTCCGACTAAAATATTAAAAAGTTGTGGAAGTTCATCTAAGCTTGTCTTTCTTAAAAAACTTCCTATTTTAGTTATTCTAGGATCATTTTCTAACTTAAAATTTATTGCAAATTCTTCTTTTTGCTCTTTGGTAAAGTTTTTGAATACCTCATCAGCATTTACTACCATTGTTCTAAACTTATATACTTTTATACTTTTACCGTACTTACCAATTCTTTTATGTCCAAAAACAGCTGGCCCTTCTGAGTCTAGTTTAATCAATGCAATCAAGATAATAAATATTGGAAAAAGCACTACTACACCTATTAGAGCGCTTATAAAATCAAACACTCTTTTCATAAACATGTATATAAAACTCTGTTCTTTTTTACTTTTTTTATTTTCAGATACCACATTTGCATTATCCATCATCTGCATATTACTCCCCCACCTTAGTCACTTTTTACATTAATATTATATATTCACAGAATAATTATGTCTATATTAATAAAATGTTGTCATTTTTCATTTCTCTTACAGCATAAATATTATTTTACACCATTTATCATAATTAATAAATTCAATTTAGTTTAAAAGCTAAATAATCACTCAACATTTATCATGGTTTTGTGAATTATTTACCATATTTCTTGAAAATATTTTAACCCGATTAAATATTGTACTATATTTTTATTAGTAATATAATACCATTATTTACAATAACTTCACCAAATACTATTAAAAATTTTAATTTTCCAATCTAAATATAAAATTGTACATGTCTAATTGATCTAAAAATAATGAGTTTAACTAAAAATATAATCTAATCGCTCTTTTATTTTTATATTTTCAGTGCTTAAACTTTTATTATCTAGGCTAATCATTATATTACTATTAAGTGGAGTTTTTAACCTTATTTCATCTTTTATAGTTTCACTTTAGTAAAGAACCATCTAATAATATTCTAACTTATTCATAATGCTTCTCTCATAATTTTTTCATCTTGCCAAAATTCTCTCTGAACTATTTCATAGTTCATAAACTCCTCCTTCTAAATTATTCATTTAAGCAAAATTCTTATTTAGTTTATTACGTTAAAGTATCATACTACACTTCAATGTTTCCCTTAAATTTTACTTTTCGTAATATTTCGCATTATAAGATTATAATAATTTATATTATAAGTTCAATCCCTATATATACCTAGTTGTTAAGAAATTTGTAATAATTTATTCTTAACTCAGTAAAAACTACGCTGTATATGTGAACACTTTGGTTGATGAGTCTATAAGACAGTAATATTATTATATCATTAACAAATCGAATAACATTTAATTATTTACAAATAAGCAAAACTCCAGAAGAAGTCAATTCTACTGGAGTTAAGAATCATAATAAAAACTATTTACTCTAATTATAATACCTACCCCTATTATATAAAGTAAATGATTGCAACTTTTCAATATATCTTTCTACACCTTCGTAAACTATAATGTCAGGTCTTTCCTTTTCAATATCTGAAGGCTTAAAACTTTCTCCATGAATAAATACTGTTGATGCGAAGTTTTTAGGTATATAATCAAACATTGCTTCTGAGAAGGAATCTCTAATTACAAGAATCTTTCTCTTATCCAACGCATTAGATTCATATTTTATATAACTCTCGTCAGCAGTCTTCTTCACTAAATTAACCTTTATGTCATCATGAAATCCCGATATAGAAAACATCTTATCATCATTAAAATATGAAGTTAAATTTAACATATTAGCTAAATCTCCACTACATTTACTTTCATCTAAAATTTTTACGTCCTTTAGATATAATCGATTTCCAGTCAACTTATCAGCCAGTTCTTGGCTACCTATAAATCCACCGATTTGATTCCAATGAGTATCATATTTATAGTAGATCTGATACTTTTTTTTAGCCTCTAACAATTCCGATTTCGGGTAAATTACCGGAATATCTGTATTCTCTGATATATATTTTGCAGTTTGATCTGCAATAGTGATATTACCTTCAACTTTTATATTACTCGGCATATGCTCAGAATACATAATTTCCTTGTCCGGAGCTAAGAACAAAACAAATTTTATATTTTTATTTTTCAAATACGCTTCTACTTTTTCTAATCTATCCTTCAATGATGATAATTGCTGGTCAGAAAAAAGATTGTTCCTTTGATAATCTGAAATAGGATCTCCATCATCTTCATCTTTATAGAACAACCAATTGTTGTCACCTAACAAAACACGTTCAGAGCTTATTGTATGAAAAAATTTTATATTAATAAGATTATTTAATTTTACAAACTGATTCTTGAAAGCTATATTATCATCATAATACTCTTCATATTGCCTTGGATATATACATATATTTTTAAATGAAAATGTAGGTTTTTCACTCAATTTCTTCTTTTGAAAGTTTCTTGTATCTACATAACCTTTTAAAAAGAAAAATAAAATATTTGGGGCTAAAAGTGCTATTATAAAAACTGTAATAAAAATCCGCTGCCTTTTTTTCATATTCTCACCTCCTAAAACTGGAAATAAATAAATGACTTTATTGAACTTGAAACAAGCATCATGATAGATACAAATAGTATAACTAACTGAGCTATACTTTCAGTGATATATATTTTTTTCTCATCATAAACTGCCCACTTTAGCTTTTTAACTAAACTCTGAAGAATACCAGATAGCAAAATACCTACAATAATAAATATTGTAATTCTTGTATCAATGAACTTTGCTACATAGTAATGCCCTGAACTATGTATAAACATTATTTTAATATATTCCACCGCAATATGTAGGTTATCAGCTCTAAAGATTACCCAAGCTGTAATAATGATAAGAAGAGAATAAATATGATTAATAAACTTTAACTTATTATTTCTTAGCCATTTACCTAGAAACATTCTTTCTAACACCAAGAAAACACCATAAAATAATCCCCATGCAATATATTTAAAACCTGCTCCATGCCAAAATCCTGTAACAAAAAATACTACTAGAAGATTTAGATACGTCCTCAAGTTTCCTTTACGGTTTCCCCCTAAAGGAATATACAAATATTCTTTAAACCATGTTGATAGTGATATATGCCATCTTCTCCAAAAGTCTTGAACTGAATCTGCCAAATAAGGATAATTGAAATTTTCTATAAAATCAAACCCAAAAATTTTTCCTAATCCTATTGCCATATCTGAATATCCAGAAAAATCATAATATATTTGAAGTGTATATAAAATAGCCGCTACCCACATCAAACCTGTACCTATTTGTGAAGCTGGCTCTCTCAGTATACTATCAGTTACAGCACCAAAAGTATTCGCTAAAATCACTTTTTTCCCTAAACCATAAATAAACCTTTTTATTCCATATGCCGTTTTTGAAGTATTTATCGGATGGGCTGTTATTTGCCCTTCAATTTCATGGTATTTATTAATCGGGCCTGCCATAATTTGAGGAAAAAATGAAATATAAAGAGCAAAATCTAATATACTTTTTTGCGACTTACTGTTCTTTCTGTATACATCAATAATATAAGATAAAGAAAGGAATGTATAAAATGAAATTCCAATTGGCAATACTATATTATTAATTGATAGAAGTTCATGATTAGTCACAGCATTTATTTTCTTAGCAAAAAACTCGTAATATTTGTAATAACCTAGAAAAAAGAGATTTATACAAACATCTAATATAAGAAATATTTTACGTATGCCTTCTCTTTTCTGTTTTTCTATAAGTAAACCGAGAACATAGTTTACACCAATAGAAAAAATTAAAAGTATAATATATTGTGGCTGCCCCCAGGTATAAAATAATATACTTGAAATTAATAACATCACGTTCCTATATCTTGCCCCCACTACTCGATACAAGACAAAAACCAATGGGAAGAAGCAATATAAAAATATAAACGAACTAAATTCCACTCTGTTTTTCCTCCTCAATTTTAAACTGTCACGTTTACTAGTGCACTTTTAAACTATTACATACCAAATAATACTATCAGTTTCTATAAGTTAACGCAATAAAATTACAAATTTTATTTTATGCAAAATTTTTATAGTTTATTTCTATGTAATATTTCTTCCTATTGAGTTACTCCAGCTTTTCATTCTAATATAAACCAAGCATTCTATCGGATTTAGTCAGACTTTATAAGATCTTTTTATCATCTCTAAATCTAATAGGATTTTAAAATACGTTACAAAAACAAGAGTCAATAGTAAATTCTTAGAATTCACCATTGACTTTATATTCCTCTATTTTTCTTATTCAAAACATATGATTTAGTTCTATATTTCAATATACTCCAAGTAATTCAATTTAAAATCCCTTGATTTTCATATTGATTATTGTAGCATAAGATCCCTATAGTTCTAATATTTCTATTCCTACCAACAAAACCATTACTTTTTAATTGCAAAACCTCTAACTGTTCTTTTATTCTTATATTTTCAGTATTTAGCCTTTTATTATCTAAGCTAAGCATTATATTCCTCTTAAGTAGAGTCTTTAACCTTCTTTCATTCTTTATAATTTCACTTTCATAAAGAGCCATCTTATAATATTCAAACTTAGTCATAATGCTCCTCCCCTAATTTTTATACGAATCAGTTTCATTACTTCTTTTAAACTGTAGTTCTTTTATATCATAATAGGTTAACTTTTTATCACAAAACTGAGTATATAAATCTAACGCCCATTTCTTTCTTATATTTAATGCCACGTAAGTCACTAGTGACTTGTCTATCACTAAGCTTAGCTGCTTTTTCATGGATTCTTCCATGACCTTTCCGCCTTTTATAAGATTATACTTGCCCCACTTTTCGATAGCAACTTCGTTAGTATCTTCATTGTAAGCTATGACCTTATATTTACTTACAAGGCTATTTATCACGTTACAAACTTGGTCTATTTCATATCCAGTATGATTCTTAATTTGTTCTTTTGTTATCTTATAGATACCAATATTACTGCTATATGGATTAGTCAATAAATAGAGATAAAGATATCTCTCTTCAGCAGTCATACTCATAATCTTTTCATCCTGCCAAAATTCTCTCTGAATTATTTTATAATTCATAAACTCTTCCCCCTAATTAATTATTTAAATAAAATTCTCAATTTAATTTATTAATTTAAAATATCCTGATGTAACTTCATTATTACCTTAAGCTTTATTTTATGGAATATTTTGTATTATACTGATATAGTATTTTATTTAACAAACTCCGTCAATACATCTAACAAAATGTTAAGAAATTTGTAAGAATATGTTTTTAGTGTAACAAAAAGCTAGTACAAACAATAAGTTTATACTAGCTTGAAAAATTATAGATCATTGCCTATACTAAACACTTGGACTACAAATATTCAGTAACTATCTTCATAAAAATCTCTATATCTTTTAGATTGTTTATTATTATGTCATACACTAATTCTCTATCTAACCTTATATAATCATGAACTAATATATTTCTAAACCCTGCCATATTAGATAAATTAATACTTAAATCTTTATCAATTATATTATTTTCATATAATATTTCAAATGCTTCTCTATTACTTTCTGGTCTTCTAAATCTCATATCTGCTATTACATGATTTGATATATCTATTACACACTCAATAGATAGGTGTAAAAATCTTTCACTAGCCCCATATATAAAAGCATCATTTAGATATTCTTCTTTTGAATGTACTTTAATTTTTTTTAGAAAACCTACATACTCTTTAAGTTTACTTAATCTAGAAAGTACAACATCTCTTTTTACCACTTAGTTTTACACCTCCATATTTTTTATATCCTGAAGCATTAAATCATCGTAATATTTAATAAAATACTTATAATCAAAGTATTCTCTCATAGCTAATGACTCAAAAGAAATTCTTTCCTCATTATCTTTTATAACAAGTCCTTCTTTAATTATCTCATACTTAAGCACTGGTGAATCAATATTTAATAACACTATATCTACTTCTCTACTAAATATCTTTTTTCCTATATCAATTATTCGCCCTCTTAAAAAAACAGCTTCTAAACTTTCTAAATTATTTTCTAACATTAAAGCGATATCTACATCACTTTCTTCATTATTTTCTTTTCTTGCATAGGATCCAAAAAGGTATGCAAACTTTATATTGCAGAACTTTTCAATTTCTAATATAAATATTGCAATAGCATCTTCTATATCTTTCATACTAATTCCTCCCAACCCCATATTCAAATATAGAGCTTTTGAATAAGCCCTAAACTATACTTGTAAAAGTGTTAACAATTGTCTGTATCTTTATTATATGTCAAATAGGTTCTGTCATAAACATAATTTTTATAAAGAAGTCACTTCTCCCACTCATGTTGTCAATAAAGTCTTAACTTCATACAAAATTAAAAGGGATTTTTAGCTTTTACGTAGAATAAAGTATTCTTATCAAATTCTAAAGGGGAACTGCGATGATATACGTTTTTAAATTCATAGCAAATCTTATATTGCCTCCTGGATGCTTTATTATTTTAGTGATAGTTTTAGGAGTACTGCAATATAGACGTGAAAAGAAAATAGCAAAGTTACCACTAATAATTGCAGCTCTTATTTATATAACTTCAATTCCTTTAACTGCAAACTTTATGATTCATTCATTAGAATATAAATTTAGTCAACCTTCGAAACTTAACGGAGATGTAATCGTGATGCTTGGAGGAGGGGCTACACTTAGCTCTCCAGACCTTAGTGGTGCTGGAAACCTATCAGGAAGCTCAGCTAACCGATTGTTAACTACTGCGCGTTTACATAATAAAACTAACCTTCCCATAATCATATCTGGAGGTTCAGTTTATGGTGAGATTGGTAGTGAAGCTGAAATCGCTAAAAGGCAACTTATAGACCTAGGAATAAGTGAAAAAGATATAATAGCTGAAGATAAGAGCCGTACCACTACAGAAAATGCAATATATACATCAAAAATCATGGAAAATCATCATTTTTTAAAACCTATATTAGTTACTTCAGCTTTCCATATGGACCGTTCAATTATAAATTTCACTAGTGCCAATATTAAGAATGTTATTCCTTATCCTTCTGATTATTTTACTAATGCTAAATTAACAATAGGCTTTAAATCCTTTGTGCCAAATGCTAGTAGTTTTGATACTACTGTAATAGCTTTACATGAATATCTTGGCATGCTTCAGCTTTGGATTAAAACTATAATTTAAAAGTTTATTTATTATCTTTTATAGCCTAATAAAAAACTATTAGCTGATCAATATATCACTAATAGTTTTTTTATATTATCAATTAATTTATTACACTCTTCAATTACAAAGAACTCAGAAACATGTAAAAGTAAAACTGTATTAGCCTTGATATTTTACAACCTACAAGATTTCGTATATTAAAAGCCACTTAAGTTAATACTTAGTATAAAGCATACAAATTGGAGGTTTTGGATAAATGATCTCTAATAGATACATAAAAATTTTAGTAATTGTTCTAACAATAATTAGTTGTTTATACCTGGTAACTATCACTTCATCAAAGACATCAAAAGCGGCAAACTATACTTCTGCAAGCAAAGAGCTATCCAAAGATCTCTTTCCTGAAAAAAGAGGAGATCCTTCTTATGATTATATAATAGGAAAAGATCACCTTCCTCATTTTCGTGTTTTCTTCTGGGTTCCTAAAGATGCTAAAAAATATATCCCTTATGCGGATAAGGGAGTAAAAACAGATGTATCAGAACATGGAAGTATAGAGAAATGGTCTGTGATTGAAACTAATAAAATCAATGCAGATGATAAACTAGTTTTAATATATGTACCTAAAACTTTCGTACTATTACAAAGTAAGGGATTTCAGAATAAAATACATCTACATTACCAAGTAAATTAAATTACATTCTTCCTTTATATTTTTATTAAAACTATAGATAGCAGCACGCTTAACACTATTTCCTTATTAACTACATACTAATCTACGATTAAATACTATATAATAAAAAACATAAAACAAACATATTCCTATTAGGGAACCACCAAAATCTATAAGTACATCACTAACCAAAGAAGTTCTACCTGAAACAAAGGATTGATGAAATTCATCTGTAACTGCAAAAAATAAGCAAATAAATAATATATATATTAAATACTGTTTTCCTTTTTTATCAAAAGCAAAGAAACTTGCATTTACTAATACAGCAAGTACAATATACTCAAAAGCGTGAGCATTTTTTCTAACAATATAATCTAGATTCGCAGCGTTACTACTAGTTTGTATATTCGAATTTTTTATTGTTTGGGCAGACTTCTTCTGCGAACTTCCTGTTGAAGCTTGTACATTTTGTTGAGTTTTGTTGGCACTGTTGCTTTGTACATTAGACTTCTTACCGTTATTCAAAGTATTATTGGGTGCTTTATTCTGAGAGTTAATATTACTATTATCGGTAGATATATTTTTATCTTCTTTAAGAATATTTACCACAGCCCCGCTCATATTATGAGATACTATCCCTGGCTTACTTGACATATAAAATATAAATGCAGCCCAAAATAATAAAACTAAAACAATACCTTTTTTCATACTATTTTCCCCATCTCTACGCAAACATATCTACTATAAATTACAAAATCTTAATATTTTATTATCTAATTATAAATTATTTTTACCTTTTAATTATTACATTTTAAAGAAAATATATGTTTTTAATTATATAAGTATACTCAGTAGATACCATTAAAGAAACCTATCTTTATTTCAAGTTTTGCTATCCGTTAAAGTTATCTCCATCATTTATATCTGTAAAATATAGTAAAAAACAAAAGCTAGTATCTCTAACTGCCTCTATTAACTTAACATAGGCAGTTCATTGATTTACCAGCTTAACATTTTACTTTTTATTATTTCTCTTTTTGATAATGAGACCTCCAGAAGCCACGAGCAATACAACTAAAATAACAACACCCACTACTATTCCAAAATTATTACTTTTGGAAGATGCATTACTACTAACATTTTTGCTACCTTGATCTACAGTATCTTGATTAGATTTTGTAGAGTCTGTAGCAGTGTTTGCTTTGTTTTCTGCAGAATTCTTATCGTTTGAATTATTAGTACTTGAGGTATTTGACTTATTATTGTCTGCACTAGAATTATCTATTTGTTTCTTATCAGCCTCTTTACTACTTGAACCGGAAAATATACTTTTTATATTATCAATTACAGTGGCTATAAAGCCTTTATCTTCTTTTGAATCACTTGAATTATTAGCTTTAGATCCAGAATTGTTTGAGGCGCTACCTGAACCGCTACTATTTTGTCCTTTATCCGATTCATCCGACTTACCAGTTCCTGTTCCATTTTCATTAACTGCATCTTTACCAGAAGAATTTGAAGGTTCTGCTGATCCACTATTATTAGGTGGTGCTTCATCTTTTACATCCCCACTAATTGTATAGGTTATATCCTTCATTTCATTATTAGTATTTCGTTCAACTAATTGAATTTTAAGGTTTTTCTTATATATATTAAACTTATCTTGATTTAATACATTTGCCTTTATAACTACAAAACTTCCGCTACCTGTGAATCCTTCAACTTTTCCTACACAAGTAAAGTAATAATCTGCTATATTACCATTTTTAGCTGTGTCTCCACCAAATTCCATTATCTTAGGATTATTAGTCTTTATAAATTCTCCACCATTGATGCTTTCTACTTTCATAACTGATGTATCATAAGTAAATTCTATGGATCCAGCATATAATCTCGAAACATCTTTTACATTAAATATTATATCAACACTATTTCCACTCTTCACATTTCCATTTATGTTTACATCAACCTGAGTACCTGCTGCATATACTGTAGTATTTAGCATTATCATAAATAGTAAAGCTACAATCACAATTTTAAATTTCATCTTAAACACCACCAATTATATTTCAATATTAGTCTATCTTTGCATCATAATAACTTCTCATAAGCTACTATATAAATTAGCTATATAAATTAGCTATCTAAACCAATATCCATTATAACATCAATATCTTATTAAAAGAACAAAAAAGTACATAAATTTACATCAATGTAAATCTATATACTTTTTAACATCTAATTTTTAATATAATCTGATATCTGGATTTTATTATTATCAGTTTTTATTATATAATCCCCAGAAATTTTATCAACTTTATCATTATTCACCTGCAGAGTTTCCTTTACATTAACTTTATACCCTGATGTAGTAACCTGTAAATCCCCAACCTCTATATTTTCGGTTTGAAGCTTTATATTTGATTTACGTTTGTTTGTAATATCCTCTATTACAGATTTGTAGTAAGGAGAGCTTTTATCGAGAACATTATCTAAAAACGACAAATCTAATTCCTTATCATTTACTAGATTTACATAAATATTTCTATAGTTTCTTATTAAATCATCAATCTCAGCCTGCTTAGGTCTTACACCTGCTTCTTTATTAATCTGTTCTTTTTTAGCTTCCTCTTCTCTTACTTTTGAAGCATTCATTTGTCTAAATCCTATTACCGAAGCTACAACAATAACTATTGCTATTATAATAAGAATAATCTTTTTCAACTTTACACTTCCTTCGTTAAAATGTGTACATCCTTAATTAAACTTGCAACTGAAAGATAGTTACCTAAATATCTTTATTATTAAAGCTAAACTAGTAATTCTTCTCATCACTTAATATTCTTTGTATAAATTGCTTTTCTGATACAAATCTAGTCTTTACCGCCTGCTTAACAGCATCAGATGAACTGCTAAAGTATATATCTACCTTTGATCTTTCATCATATACATCATTAACAAAATCCACATCATTAGTCACATCTTTATAAATCTGGATTATATTTTTAGCACCACCAACTCCATGTTGTACTGCTGTTGACCATAACATATTTCTTACACTGTAATCATTTAATCTGCTAGAATAGTCTGTACCACTATTTTGTAGCACTTTTACTAGCTGATCAAAATAAGTAACTTTTATATATTTTTTTTGAACCTCAAAGAATTCATCATAGTGATCGGTACCTAATTTTGACCAAGCATTATTAAAATTAGTACTATATGTATTATTATCTGCTTGTTTTGCCGAAATTAGAGTATTATAAAAATCAACATTTTCATTTTTAAGCCACATTAGAAAACTATCTACAGACCCTACTTTTACTGCAAGTTGCCACGGACCGTAAGAAGTTCCGCCTGGATCTCCTGGAGTTGTATTGTAGGTTCCAGGGTTTCCATTAGATTCATATTTTTCAGAAACATAACCTAACAAATCATCATTAAAGTCATCTGTAAAGATATCAACATATCTTGTAACATATCCTGTTTTTATCTGGCTTCCATCATTATACTTTACTTGGTATACTCCATTAGTTCTCTTTACCAGCTCTATTAATGATCCTTTTGGTACTTCTGAATCCCAAGCTGCAGTGGAGCTTGGTGCATTTCTAAGATTTAAATCATCTTGAGCATAAGCTAACTTTATTTTATAGTTAGCTGCTCTGTTCAATATTGCATTTCCTCCCTTATCTAAAACAACTCCATTATTTAAGGCACTAGCCGCAATATTAGAATCAAAATACTTGTCCGACTTTGATATAAAAGTTTCACCGTCAAAAACATAATAATAATTATTATCCCATATAACTTGTCCGTCTTTTATTGCTACTCCATTGCTATTAGAAGCATTTTTTGCAGCATCTAATAATTGACCTGAACTGTACTCCCCTGAAAGTATACCACCACTACTATATACTTTATAAGTTGCATCACTCATGTTCTTTGATGTCCTAGTTATATCAAATATATCCACTATACCGTCTTTGTTTAAATCATAATTAGAATTATTAGTTTCATAATAGCTACTAGCTGCTGCTATATCCTTCATGTCTACAACATTATCACCGTTAAAATCTCCTACAATGTTAACAGCATAGACATTACTTGATTTTAAAAGTATAACTAAACTAGCAAATAATATAGATTTTTTCAATACTGCTGCAAGTGACATAAATTTCTTCATCCCCTCAATATATATTAAAAATTAATTTACCCATATCAATATTCACAAAGATATTATATCACTAAACTTTAATATAAAAAATTAATAAAATTAAAATTTCAACTTATTATTAAAATTCACAAAAAGGAAGCTAAGAATTTCTCTTAGCTTCCTTTTTTCATTGTTTATTAATTGCCGTAATTTACAGCAGCTCTTGCTAAATCTTTTGCATCTATAACAGTATCTGAAGAATCTAGATTTACTCTAGGATCATAATCACTTTGCCCCTTGAGCTTTCCAAAATCTCTAGCTACATATACAATATCGAAGATATCTACAATTCCATCTAAGTTTATATCTCCTTCTTTAATTGTGTTAGGATTATTAACAGTGATACTAATGGTTTTAGAGATTATATTGCCTAATCCAGCAGTACTTCCTTTTACTACAAAGTTGCAATCACCCTTCAAAGTACTAGGAATCGTGATGTTAAAGCCCTTTAACACTTTAGTTCCATGAACTAAGTTCATTGATATTGAAGAGCTATCTAAAGGTAGCCCCTCTAAACCACTTAACAAAATATCTCCATCTTTTACATTTGAGATTTTAGCACTTACATTATCATTAGGACTATAAACTGATTTATCTAATACTACATCATAGTTTATATTAGCTCCTACCAATATGGTAGACTCACTTGTAGATAAATCTACTGTCTTTTTATAATTATTTACAGTAGTAGTGCCATTAACATTAAGCTTAAAGCTAATATCGTAAATACCTTTAGCTAAGTAAACACTATTACTAGTAGTTAATTCTCTACCTATATCATAGCTTTGCCCTGAAGCAGTATTCTTAGCTACCAATCCTAATAACTCAACATTATTAGCAAATTTATTTGAAAGATTTAACTTTTGAGATTGTGTTCTATCAAAAGTTAGACCAGCAAAAGTATCATCAATCTTGACTTGCTTACTAGCCCAGTATCTACCTGTAGAGTCTTCACAATAAGCACTAACATTGTAAGTTTCTCCATATGCTAAATAAAGCATAATTCCATAAGGATTTAAATTCTTCTCTGCATCATAAGTTATAGAGTTGCCCTTACTTGTTGTTAATATAACTTTCTTTACACTTGTATCTAGTGTAGTAGAAACTGACTCACTTAATGAAACATACTGAAGGCTTCCATTTGAAAACTGGTATTTATATTTATTATGATCAACTCCATTTGAACTCTGAGTTAATACATCCAGATCATAATACTTTCCATCAACAAGAATATTATTAGGTATTTTTACTGAACTTGCTTGATTTCCACTATACACTAAATTAGTACCATCATATAAACTATATTGAGAAGTCATTCCATAAGAACCTAAATTAGAAATTGTCCCCTTAGTTATATATATATTTGGTATAATATTTGAATTTATTTTCCTATTTCCAATGGAAGTTACTATGTTTATGGAGTACTTTCCTTCCATAATTGTTGAAGGTATAATACAGTTTGATGTCCCATTAGACTGTACACTATACGCTATATTTCCCCATGCATTTATAAATTGTATTTCTTTACTGTTACCAGAATAGAAAGAAACGTCGTTACCATACTCGTCTCTTATATTTCCATTGATATAAAAACTGTCACCTGCTGTCATAACATTATCTTGAATACTATAATCCCCAATAAAGTTAGTTCCAACAAAAGCAGTATAAACAGGTCCATTGATACACTTATTCATATTTAATGAGTAGAAAAGATTAGAGGACCCATCGTACATACTTACAGAATTTATATAATAATTATCTGAAGATACATAAAGTTTATTATATCCTACGGAGAAGCTCCTTCCACCATTATTCTTAGTTGAAGATACCATTAAACTAGCATTTTTATTATCCGTTCCTGCAAGTCTTATTTCTGTTAGAGTATCAGCTGAAATATTTATAGTAGATTCCGTATTCTTAAACTTTTTACCTATTGCATATTGGTTGTTTGATTTATCATAAAAATAATTATCCAAGTAACACTGTTGATCATCTTGAAGCCATATATTAACATTACTTACCATGCTTTTATCCGAGTTATAACTAACATTTATAGATCCTCCATAATATGAGTTATCCCATGTAAGGTTTAATTGTCCGTTATTTATATCAGATATATTAGCAAAGTTAGTAGCTACATTTACCTTTTTTCCTTGTAAACTTATATTGGTTGCAGAACCACTTACTGTCACTTGAGGATTTATTACATACTCCCCTATATCAGTAGTTCCAGTTATACTAATAGTTCCACTAAGTGTTGTTGTCTTAGGTATATACATTATGCCTTGGCTTATCTTATACCTAGTTCCATACTGGATAGCTTCTCCTTTTGCTAGTGGCTTGCCACTTGGATCTTTTACATTAATAACATTATAGTTGCTTGTGTCCAATGTATAGCTTAATGTATTTGAAGAGTATACTGTTCCAAAAATACTAAGTTTAAATACAGCACTAAAGTTTGTCCCTACATTAGGAGTGAAATTCATCTCATAAGGATTACTTCCTAAATAAATAGTTTGCTGTACTGTATTAACTAATTGTCCATCGGCGCTGAGTTCTATTGATGCTTTTACTCCATTCATACTATTCGTATAAAAATTATTGTCATACTCATCAGATACACTAATAACAGCCTTAGCATTGTCATTAGGTGCTATGTTACTAGAAGCAGTATTGTCTGCTTTTACTTTGTACTTATTTCCAATATTAATTGTATAACTATCGCCAGCTATAGGTGTACTCAGCAATTTATTGTAGCCAATAGAACCTAATTTACTATCATTTAAGTTAACTGAATATCCTGTAACCACATTTGAAGAAATCCTATTTATTGAATTAGAACTAATCTGCATATTGATAGATACATTCTCAATATTAAAATTATAGCCTCCAATATCAAAACTATTTGAACTGTTCAAAAGTATCCTTGTTGTTTTTGTATAGTCTAGGCTTACAGCCTTAGTTCCACTTATAGTATCTACTAACGCATAGTTCTCATTTGTTGTAGCACCATATATAGTTGAATTTACATTTATTACGTAACTTCCCTTTGTAATCCATACATAATTGTTTTTATACATTTTATTGAATTGATCCATATTATAGTTTTCGTAATAGCCACTATAACCTTGGCTTCCACCTTTATTGTTTGGATATAAGCTAAGATTAATGTTATTAGAATTTGCAGGTAAGTTTGCTGTTATGGAAAACTTATCCGCAGTACTATCTTTAATCTCAATGGTATTTGAATCAAGTGTCAATCCCATATATATTACCGAATATCCCGTAGAACTTACTCCTCTAAGAGATACATTCGAAGGCTTATTCAAAAGTATATTCTTATCTATATAAGCAATTCCGTTATTTATCATAACCCCACTTAATTGATAGTTGGAGCTTCCAAAAGTACCTTCATTTATAAGATTTCCTAGTGGATCTTTTACAGTAACCTTTTGATAATCAGCAAGATTCATCTTATAATTTAAAGAATTTGATGTGTACTTTTGATTGTTATAACTAGCTTCAAATGCTAAATCAAAGCTATCTGCCACAATATTTGGATTTACTGAGATGATACCAGATCCGCTAACAGCACCTCTTTTTATTTCCGTACCATTTGTTTTAACTATATAAGTTAAGCTGACCTGTTGCATTGGTGATACAGAATTTCCAAATTCATCTTTAAAATTTACAGTCATATTTATATTCTGATTAGGCTTTACAGTATTACTTGGTGTTGTCCCATCAACGCTATAATAGTCCGCAGCAAGATTCAATGTAGTTCCAAATTTTAGATCCTTTGTCGATCCCGAAGTTGTTGTAAAGTCTCCTGAATAATTCATACTTCCAGCAAAATAGCTGTATTTATAACTTCCTACACTTACATTATAAATTCCTGAGTTTTGTACTATGAAAGTACTTTGATTGTTATCATTAATATTTAAAGAGCTATACGCATTTGGTACAAGTGATACATTAAGCTTAGCTGTATTCTTATTATCTATAACTACATCACCTTGACCAGAATAGCTATATTTTAAAAACGAGGTACTATTCTTTACATATATCTTTGAAACATCAAAGTTTGTATATACTGTCTTCTGCCCATTGATATCTAGTTTGGCCACTTTAAAGCTGTTGTAACCATTGCCACTAAATTCTATATCTGAATTTGATAAGCTTATACCACCTATACTATCAAGTGGTTTTATATTTATATTTTTTAATGCGGTTATTGGTGTAGCTATGGTTGTTTCTGAGATGGTTGTATCTACTTGACTTTCAAACAAGGCTATTCCTTTATCACTTTCAGCAGCTACAATTAACTTATTAGTTTGTATGTTACTTTTAGGTATATATACATATCCATCTCTTCCAGTTTTATATCCCCCTACAAGATTTCCATATCCTCGTAAATAAACATTTCCGTTCATTAAAGGTTTTGAAGTATCAAAAGGATCCATTACTTTTATCTTAAGATCATCACCAGTTACACTAAGGTTAAAACCATTATCCACTAACCCTAAACCTTCTAAATCCAATTTAATCTTGAAATTGCCTCCATATAAGTTAGAAACAGAGGAAAAAAACATTAAGTTACTATCAAAATTGTTACTACCAACTGGATTCCAACTTAAAAACTTATTTTCTGAATTATATATGTTTATTCCAGAACTGCTACTACCATAGTTATAAAAATCATTATTTGACTTTCCGTTCCATATATAATTCATGTTTGTTAAAACAAACTGCCCTGCTGAAATCTTTGCATTAAAACTTAGCTGACTATATTTATTTAAATTAGTTGGGATATTTGAGTATTCAACTACACATTTAGTAGTATCAATAGTGTTTTGAGCTAGTGCCTTACATTCATAGGATCCCGTAAAATAGTAAGATTTTGAATTCAAATCATTTGTATTGCTGATGTTTATATTAAACCCATTTAAAAATATACCTGGAGTTATTTGAAAGTTATTATTATAGTCAACTTCAAATCTTTGTGCATCACTGCTATCTGTAATCTTAGGACTAATATATATACTTTTAGCGTGGCTGTCTTGAGGTACTATAAACTTTAAATTACTCAAGCTACTAGTATCAAAATTATCTATATTATTTGATGCTGAAACATTAAATTCACTTCTTATTAAACTTTGTGGAGTTGAAAATAAAGAGGAATACTTTCCATCATCTGCCCATACACTAAGATTTGTTTTATTAGATGCCTTAAGTTGTAGGTAGTAATTTTTGTTATTAGGCATTATTTTAGTTAACCTATATCTTGAATTCTTAATAAATTGATCTAGATTATTTCCTGCAAAACTTATTTTCTTAGTAGTTGTATCTGGATTTATACTTATTACACCATTAGAAGCTATTCCAAGACTTCTGTCATATACAACAGCTCTATCATACTCAGTTGAAGCACATATAACTATTCTATAACTGCTATTGCAATAAGTTAATGGAATCCTAATGTCTCCATTACCAATACCACTTACATCATCACTCTGCCATTCATCGTAGATTGGTTCACCAGTTAAAGCATTATAGATGTAATATTGAACATTTAAGGTATCATCACCTTCACTAGTTATAGCGCTCTGCATTTCAGCAGGAAGTGTATATTTAACCACATTGCTTGTTGATGTTTGAGTCCCGACAAATGATAAAGACAAAATGTTAGAAGTGATACTTTTGCCCATATAATTTAAATTTATACTAGCCTGATAATTTCCGCTAATCGGTTTTACCAGTTTAATAAAAAAGTAATTAACATCATATCCTCGTTCATCTGTATAAGTAAAATCTACTCCATTTACTAATGCCTTACCATTAGGATCTTTTAAAATTATCGTACCATTAAAGTCACTTAAACTATTAATTATAGAAGAATGATTACCATCTTTAAAACTCATACGAAAGCTTGAGTTATCGTCACCCTTTTCTAAATTTATCTTAGGTTCCCCATATGTTAATGTAGTATCACCGGTCAAGCTTAAATTTTCTGTCATATAATCATAAGATACATCAGGAGAACCTCCACTCAGCTGGTATCTATAAGTATAATTTCCCTTAGGTAAATATATTGCATTATTGTTTTTAACATTAAAATTTCCTAGAAGACTAGAGCTATTATAATTGGTATCAGTAACAATATTAACAAGCATGCTTTCATTAGAAACTTGCTGTTCATATAAATTACTTATACTTACCTTTGATATATTACTATCAGTCATAAAACTTACAGAACTTAAATTTTCATAGCTATCTATGGCTTTTACATAGTAATATCCTTCGTTCTCACTCAAAACATTTAATTTTGAACTACCAGTCTTGTTAACTATTATCTTTGTGGAAGCACTTTTATTTAATGATACCTCTGCATCTGGCAGATTATCTAAGCTTAAGTTAGCAGATGATAACATAGTTGTGTTATCTGCCTTATATGCATTAAAGGTAATCTCTTTTCCTTCCTTTGATAGATCAATAATATTTTTTCCAGCAGTCAGTCCTCTTTTTATGAAAAGAACCTTATTTGAAGAACTATCAGCATCTCCATTTTTCACTACCATTGTATATTGGCTGCTTTTATTTACGTTATAGAAGATAGCTTGTCCGTTAGAGTCTGTGCTTACTTCCTTTGGATTATAAATATTGCTACCTTCATATAATACAACTAACATGTTCTTAGCTATGTTACCGCTTGTGTCTTTTACGGTTATATTCATTGTATTATCCGACCCATATGACTTAAAATACCTCTCATCTACATAAGTCTTACCAGCACTATCTGTAGCAACTGCTTTTAACTTATTTACTCCATCAGTCAGTTCAGTAAATGGCAGATTTATATCATATGTTTTACTTCCATTACCTTGTATAACCTTATAAGCATTAACCCCATCATTTATAAACAAACTTAATTGCTTAAGTTGGGATGGGTTCAAGGCAGTTATTTTTCCTGATACATCTCCTGTAGTATTCTGACTTATAACTGGACTTGTTATAGTTACAAAATCACTTTGGCTTTCTAGTGCAAACTTTAAATTCAAGTAAGGACTTTCTCCAGATGTTCCATTGCTTTTTCTTAAAATACTTCTGATTTGATCTAATGTATAGGATGGATTCTTTGCCTTAAGTAAAGCAATTGATCCAGTTGTAACAGCAGCCGATATTGACGAACCATATACAACCTTATAACCAGCACTTCCTATATCAGTAGTATTTCCTCTTCCACTTGCAAATACATCGATATTTTTTCCAGTATTAGAATCATATTGATTTTCTGCAGCTACAATTACGCCATTTGCATTACAAGGCCAATAATTTTCAGAATAGCCTCTATCATCACCTGAAGAGGATACAACTATAGAACCTTTCCCAATTGCATACTGCACTGCATCATCGATAAGTTTGCTATATCCTTTTCCATTTATACTTACATTTATTATCTGTGCTCCTGAATTAGCAGCATACATTATACCCTGTGCGATATTTGCTGTGGTTCCTACCCCATTCGAATCCAAAACTTTAACAGGAATGATTCTTGTATCTATACCTCCAGCAATACCATTAATTCCAATTCCATTATGTTTTGCTGCTATAACTCCAGCAACTTGAGTACCATGTCCATTGTCATCACTGGTATCTATGCTACCCCCTATGTAGTTCATACCAGGATCTACACTTCCCTTTAGATCTGGGTGATCGCTTTTTACTCCACTATCCACTACAGCTACTTTTACTGTAGTTTGCTTCATTTGATCTGTAACCAAATCCCAAGCTTCTATAGCTCTAGAATAAAACAAAAAGTCTTCAGTTTTAGCTAGAGGGTCTATAGTGGTGCTCTTTCTACCTAATGCATTTTCTTCTGAGTACTCTACATTTTTATCTGTTTTAAGTTCATCTTTAACATTAGTTACATTACCTTTGTCAAAAGAAGCTAAAACATAGTTTCCAAAGTACTTTATTATCTTTCCACTATACTTCTTTATAATATCTTCATATTTCTTATCCTTTGTATCCATCAGTTTAATAACCAGTTGGCCGTCAACAGCTTCCAATGGAGTACTAGTCTTTTTTTCTGCTGCTGATACTGTACTACCAATACTTCCAAGTATAGTTACTGTAGTAAAGAGACAAAGGATAACTGTAGCCATGTAGCGCTTAAATCTCTTCATAATCCCCCTCCTCAATATTTTGTCACATATACTATTATAAGGTATTTAATAGAAATGTATATATTTATGTAATATTATTGAAAATATAAAAAAACTACTATAGGTGTACTTTATACTTCTACCTATAGTAGTTCTCTACAATTCTTTATTATTTAGGAATTTATAATTCAATTATATGTGGAGTTACCATTTAAAACATGATGTAATTTAAAGAATAAAAAAATAATATTAATTTCCATAATTAACTGCAGCTCTTGCTAAATCTTTTGTATCTATTACATTATCTGAAGAATCTAGATTCACTCTAGGATCATAATCACTTTGCCCCTTGAGCTTTCCAAAATCTCTAGCTACATATATAATATCGAAGATATCAACAACTCCATCTAAATTTATATCTCCTTCTTTTATGCTTCCAGATCCATTTACTACAATATTAATTGGTTTTGTTTCAACATTTCCTAAACCTTGCAAATTTCCTTTTACCTTTATGATACAATCACCTTTTAATTGCGCAGGAATAGTTCCATTGAAACTTTTTATTATCTTCATTCCATGCATAAGATTTATTACTAAGCTTGAGCTATCTAGACTTAAGTTTTCATAACCACTTAACTTGTTGTCACCATCTTTAACATTTACAATTTTTCCGCTTATTTTTTCTCCAGAGTTATAAACACTCTTATCTAGTTCTATATCATAGCTAATATCGCTACCTATACTTATAGAGTTATCGCTTTGAGACAAATCTATATTTTTCTTATAATCATTTAAAATATTAGAATCATTAAGCCTAGTCTTAAAATTAAATTCATATTTACCTATAGGTAGATATATTGACCTTACTTCCTCCAAAGCTCTTCCTAAGCTATAAATTTGCCCAGTTGTAGTATCCTTCGCTGTACATCCTATAATTTCAACTGAATTATTGAATTTGTTAATCAAGCTTACTTTTTTCAAAGCATCTTTATCGAAATTAATCACTGATATGCTTTTATCAACCTTTACAACCTTTTTTGACCAGTAGCTATCAGCACCATCCTCACAATATGCTGAAATACTGTATTGCTCACCTTCAACTAAGCTCAAAGTTGTTGATTTGGTTGAATGATCAGCAGTGTCATAATCAATGCTCTGACCATCTGAGGTAGTCAATATGAGCTTTTTAACATTGCTACTGACCTTCAAATCCACTGAAGCTTTAGTGGTTACATCTGTTTGACTTGTACCATCTAGCAAGAAATCACTCTTAATATGTTCAATCACTCCATTATCGCTATCCAAAAGACTATAGTTATAGTGTTTTCCGCTTTCTAATAAATAAGTCGGGATATAAATATTTCCACCTTTATTATAACTATTTGAATATATTAAATTAGACTCATCATAGAACTTTATATTATAGCTATATTGAGAAAGCTTTATTTTAATTGCACTGGCTCCAGCAACATATACATCGTTTATCGTGTTAGAAAATACTTTTTCATTATTTACATATACATTTGTTCTTACAGAATATTTCCCTGTAGGAATAGTCGTTGGAACTCTACCTATAAGGCTAAATCTACTGGTGGTTTTAATGACTTTTCCTGTAGCATCTATAAATTCAAGTTCTATAAGGCTACTACCTTTAGCATCTGATTTATAGTTATTGTATTCATCTGTTAATCCTTTATCTGCAGCCACTATCATATCTCCATAAAAGAGGACCTTATTGTTAGTATAGGTGCAATACGGTTTAAATTTATTTCCTAACAATATAGTATGTTGTTTTCCTTTTATAATCTCATTATCTGCCAATTTATAATTTACATTTTTAGTTGAGTCATTTTGATCCACATAAGATGCCTCTAAACATTTCAATTGGTTTTCTGTAATAAAAGTTTTCTTTGCCATATTTATAGGCTTCTCAATAGTTTGTACATTATCTTGCTGTACATTAATATTTATATTTGCATTTTCATAAGCACTGCTTACCTTTAGCTCCACTAATTTATCTGTACTAAGTGTTATATTCGAAACATCATCACCAAAGGATTTAGTTAAGAGATACTGTGCATCTCCATTTGTATTTATAAAATTACTCACACGGTATTCTACTCCAGGCTGTAACCATACCTTCAAATTAGAGATTGAATTAAAGCTATTCATATCCCACGTTTCATCAATATAATAATCGCTATATTGATCAGCACAGTACAATTTAAATTCACCATTACTTACACTGGCTATGTCTTTACCGTTAGTTGATATAACCTTCTTAGTACCTAATAAAGATAAATTTAGTTCTTCTCCATTTATTGAAAGCCTTGGGTTAAGCACATAGTCTCCATCTTTTGTTTTACCATATATTGATGCAGTTTTTCCTAAAGATTTATCAATTGGAACAAGAGTTTTTCCTTTTACTATGCTATATTTGCTACCATCCTCTGCAGAAATTTCTCCATTTTCAAGTAAAGCTCCTGTTGGATCTTTAACTGTATACTCTTTGCAGCCTGTATTATCATAAGTTAAAACATTTGAAGAATACAGTTTATCAAATATATTTATCTTAAACACAGCATCTAGATGTCCACCTTGAACTTTTGTAGCAAAGTCGAGTTCATAAGGCGATTTGTCTATTTGAAGATTGCTACCTATACTTTCAACAATTTGTCCATTTTGGCTAAGCTCTACCAAATCTCTAGTTTCTTCACCTCTAGAATAACCTCGATTCAGAAAAACTTTATTATTATATTCATCTGTTATATTGATTAGTGCTTTTCCAACCTTATCATTTCCTATTAAATTTGAATTTGAATAATCAGCTTTTATATTGAAAGTATTACCTAAATTTATAGTATACTCACTTCCACTTATTTTGTTACCTAACTCCATATTGTAGGTTACTCCTTCTATTATATCGCCTACATTTACCTTATATCCTTCGCAGATATCAGAGGTTATATTTCTTGTAATTGTACTTGAGTCATAAATTCTATTGACAATATAAGAACCGTCTATTTTATAACTTAAAGATACTGAGTTTTTATAATTACTATTTACATTAAGCTTTGTTGTTTTTGTATAATCTAGGTTAACTGAACTAGACGCATTTGTCCTATCCATAAGAAAATAGCTTTGAGCATTTTCATTAGTATAGTCATTATAGTATGTGCTTATAAGACTTGCATCGCTTGGCAACCAAACATACTTATCATTAAATTTATCTGTATAATCTTTTTTTAGACTAAACACTTCATTATAAATAGAAACCCTATTCTTATCATTAGATTCAGAATATATATCAAAATATATCCTACCAACAGCATCCTGTATATTATTTTTTATATAAACCCTCTTCTCATTATTAAAATAAATCTCATTTGTATTTGCATCTATTGATAGAGGTGCATAGATTATCCCCTCACCTTTTGAATTAGTTCCATATATTGAAACATTCTTTACACCAGAGTTTAGTATCTCTTGATCTATATACATCTCACCATTATCTATTACTGTACCATTAATACTGCTCACGCTACTATCGTGTATCGCTCCGCTTTTCATAAGATTACCTTCAGGGTCTTTAACAATAATCTTTTTACGATTTACATTTGTATTATACTTATATGTCAAGGCATTGGTGGTATACTGCTTATTATCCATTGTAATCTTAAGACCCACAGTAAAGTCTTTTGTATCATCTCTTCTTCCTACTTTTATCTTATATATACTATCCCCAGAAACTGTTACTGAAGCCGTACTGTCTTCAACTCCATTAATTAAAGCTGAATAACTAGTACTTGTAGCAAGCAGTGGAGCAACTTTATTTTCGTACTCATCTTTCATAACCAATTTTGCTGTAATAGTTTCATCAACATTTACTTCATTAGAATTACTTTTATCTTCATATTGTATAGAAGCATTAAAGATAGTTCCAAACTTCAACTCTGATTTCATCACACTTAAAGTATTAAATTTTCCAGTATAAAGATATTTTTGCCCTGTATATGAATACATGTAATTTCCACGGCTTAAAATATAGTTTCCTGAAGTTTTTACAAGATACTCTTCGGCTACTAAACGTGCTCCAACTAAATTAAGTAATCTTAAATCATCACTATTTTCAGCTAACATATCTATCTTAAGATTGAATACATCAAAATTGTTTATCTCAATATCACCATTTCCCGAATAAACAGAAGTTAAAAATGTATTATTGCCACTTACAGTAGCACCACTTATATCTAGATTAGTATATAGTGTCTTTTGACCATTTGAATCTAACTTAGACTCTATCTTACTATACTCGTTCATATAATCAATTTGAATATCCATATTTGATATATTAACTGCGTAATTGTTTGGCATATAAGGTTTTATATTTATCTTTGATAAAGAAGTATTTGAAATACTTACGTTTGGGCTACTACTATTTAAATCAACTGAAGTTGAAAAAGCAGCCGTGGCTGAACCGTTATCAACCTTTATAAGGATTGTACTATCAGTTTGAAGCTTACTCTTCGGTAAATTAACATATCCATCCTGATTGGTAGTATAGATCTTTTGATCATCCCCTTTTAATACTATACTCCCACTTACAAGTGGCTTTGAAGTATCAAAAGGATTCATAATCCTTACTGTCACATTATCAACTTCACTATTTAAAATTGTCTGAGCCATTACCCTTTTTGTCTCATTTAAAGCCGGCTTTGCTTCAGCCTTAGCTTTATTACTTAAATCACCTTTTATATTGGTAACTTCTAATTGCTTTTGCGATGCTATTTCTGTATTCTCTGATGCAAAAGCAGAAACACCTAGTCCATTTAACACATTTACAAAGGTAAATATGTTAAGTAAAACCATAGATATTAACCTTCTCTTAATCTTCATAATCGTCCCCCCAGAAATCATGTTACATTTTCTATTATAAAGCATATTTTACAAATGTATATAGTTGTAATTTGTACCAATAAAATAGTGCTATAACAGTAATTACTGACATCTGCCGCATCTTTAAAATCCAAATTTACATTATCATTAATAGTATTATTAATAAAAATAAAACACAGTGTAATATTTTTAGAAAAATTTGCAAGTTCTTATGTTTTTATGTAGAATTTAATTATTAACTTGCAAAAATCATGAATTATTTCTCTATAATGAAGAAGTTTTTATTTTCTTTATTACAATATTTTAAAAATGGAGTTGATTAAGTGGTGTCAAATGATAATTCAGGAGAGGAAAAAAGATGTCCTAAAACAGGAAAAATCATAAGTTCCTCAAAAGATACTTTAGAAGGGGTAAAACGATGTCCTAAGACTGGAAGGATTATAAATTCTTCAGAAGATGCTTCACAAGAAGTAAAACGCTGCCCTAAGACTGGAAGAATCATAAACTCGTCAAAAGATACTTCAGAAGAAGTAAAACGCTGTCCCAAAACTGGACGAATAATAAGTGCCCCTGATAAAAAAAAGAAACTTAAAGGTCTAAAAAAATGGTTCTTTCCTATTATAGGGTTGGGCTCTTTAATATGGTTTCTAATACGTGTTATTCCTAAACCCAGCAGAGCTCAATATCCTTGTATGCGTGTAGTAGCTCCCGTAGCTGCAAGCTTTGTTACCTGGGCTGTTGGAATTTTTGGATTGGTAGCTTCTTTTATGAAATCAAAAAAGCTAATAAGAAACGCAAAATATGTACAAGCTGCTACTGTGCTTATAATTGGATTGCTAGTATCTACTATCTTTACAGCAAGCAGCTCTTTAAGCTCAGCGAAAGCGTCAACTGTACCTGATGGCCCTAATTCTCCAATGGGAGTTGGAAAAGGAATATTTCCTGGAAGAGTTACTTGGGCTCGTAATTTAAATGCAACAACCTGGGATGGTTCTACAGGATATTGGTGGCAAGACAACAATACAAATCAAACATTAGTTGATGGCATGGTATCAACTTCTATTCAAGGATTAACAAAAACAAGTAATGATACTGACTCTTGGGATGCAATTTTTAAATATTTCAATCAGAATCATGAAAAAGGTACTATAGGTTATAAAAGTGGTGAAAAAATAGCTATTAAAATAAATTGCAACAACACAAGAGATAGTCATACTCAAGAGGTTAATAACATTAACCCTTCTCCTCAGCTTATCCTTTCGGTATTACGTCAATTAATTAATAAAGCTGGTGTACCACAAGAGAACATTATAATATATGATGCTTCAAGGTATATAACAGATAATATTTTTAATTATTGTAAAAAAGAGTTCCCTAATGTAGTTTTTGTTGATCAAAATGGTGGAGATGGAAGAAATAAAGTAGTATGGTCTGATCCTGTAATTCATTACTCAGCTAAAGCTTACACTGGGGATAGAATCCCTACTGCAGTAGCTCAAGCAGAGTATTTAATTGATATGCCAATTTTAAAGGCGCATCCTTTAGCTGGAATGACCTTAAGTGCTAAAAATCATTATGGAACTCTAAATGGTGTAGATCACGATCTTGCTAGACCATATGATACCTATACCCCTTTTGTTGACTTTATGGGAGATAAGGATTTAGGAGGAAAAACCTTAATTAATATATTAGATGGTTTATATGGTGCAAAACATTCAGATATTGTACCTGAAAAGTGGAAATCTGCACCTTTTAACGGAACTTGGCCTGCAAGTATATTCATGTCACAGGATCAAGTGGCACTGGACTCAGTGGGATTTGACTTTATAAATTCTGAAATGGGATCAAATATGATGGCAAATTCTGATAGCTACCTGCATGAAGAGGCCTTGGCAAACAATCCTCCATCTGGTGTTGTTTATGCACCTGACGGAGTTAGATTAAACAGTCTTGGTGTTCATGAACATTGGAACAATGCAATGGAAAAGAAATATTCGAAAAATCTAGGCACTGGAAACGGCATAGAGCTTGTAGATATAGGAGGCAGCAATGTATCACAAGTAGCAGCACCAACCTTCAACCCTGCTGGAGGAAATTATGCATCAGCTAAAAACGTAACAATATCTTGCTCTACACCAGGAGCAACTATTAAATATACACTAGATGGAAGCACACCAACCAGTTCATCACCAACCTACACTGCTTCAATTAATGTTTCTGATACAGCTACCATAAAAGCTTATGCGATTGTGCAAGGAATGAAGGATTCTACAGTGGCAAGTGCGACATATACAATTACGCCATTAGTAAGCTCAATACCAGGAAAAATTGAAGCCGAAGATTATAACACAATGAATGGAATACAGACACAAGGCTGTTCAGAAGGCACTCTTAATATTGGATGGGTAAATGATGGTGATTGGATGGATTATAACGTGAATGTATCCAATGCAGGTACGTATAAAGTTGAATATAGAATAACAAGTCCGAATACAAATGGAATTATTCAACTTATGAAAGGAACTGACGTACTTGCAACTACAAACGTGCCAAACACAGGTGGATGGCAGAACTGGCAGACTATCACCGCAGATGTAAAACTCACTGCTGGAAAACAAACCTTAAGAGTTTATGCCAAAGGAGGAGATTTTAATTTTAACTGGATGAATTTTATCTCTGCACATAATGCTGCAGATGTGAACAATGATGGCACTGTGGATATCATGGATTTAGCTACAGTCGCAAGTCTATATGAAAAGAAATCTTCAGATTCAGATTTTATTTCAGAGTATGATTTTAATAATGATAATATAATTGATATATTTGATTTAATAGTTGTAGCAAAATCAATACAATAAAATTAGAGCTTGAGAGCAGCTATAAAAAGCTTTTATAGTTGTCTTCATTCAAAACTAAGAATAAATTCACAAATAAAAAATAACCGCATACCATTAGTTTGATATGCGGTTTATAATTTCAATTTGTTTATCTAAGCTCTTCAGCATTTAAGCTATCATCACTATATCTACTTCTCATAATTTGAAGCTGCTTTTGCTAAATCCTTTATATCAATTACATCATCAGTAGTCTGAAGGTTCACCCTAGCATCATAATCGCCTTGCCCTTTTGATTTTCCAAAGTCTCTAGTTATATATACTAAATCAAATATATCAACTATTCCATCTAGGTTTATATCTCCTTCTTTAATATTTTCTGAATTAATTATAGATAATGTTACCGGTTTCGAGCTCACTTCCCCTAACCCCAGAATATTCCCTCTTATAGCAAGTGAACAATCTCCTTTTATACTGGAAGGTATTTGTCCTTCAAAGGTTTTTAACACCTTAGCTCCATGCATTAAATCTATCTTTACTTCTGACTCCTCTATAACTGAATTTTCATAACCTGTTAATTTTATATCGCCGTCTTTTACATTTGCAAGCTTTGCTATAACTTTATCACCAGTACTATAACTGCTTTTATCTAAAACAATATCATAACTAAGTTTATCTCCTATATTTATAACCCCATTATTGTTTGTTATATCTATACTTTTTTTATATTCGTTAAAACTATTAGAGTTATTAAGTTTTACGGTAAAAGTAAAATCATATGCACCTTTAGGTAAATAGATGTTTTTTTCTGTATTTATATTTCTATCTAGCTCATATGTTTTTCCTGTTAGATTATTTTTAGCTATAACGTTCATAATTTCTGCATAGTTGCTAAACTTGCTGTTCAGTGTCACCTTTCTTAAATCATTTCTGTCTAAAGTTACCTCACTTAAGTTATCAGTTGCTTCAATGATTTTTTCAACCCAATAGCCTCCTTGTGCATCTTCACAATAAGCAGATAAGTTATAAGTTTCTCCCAAGACTAACTGCAAATCAATTGAATCAGTATTTCCAGCATCATAACTCATACTATCACTACGATTATTTAAAATTAACTTCTTTATTCCTCCATTTAGTTTAAGCTTAACACTAGAATAAGCCGATTTTTGTAAACTTCCTTTTACAAGTTGAACTTTGTTTTTTTCATGTACAATCCCTGTATCTTTTTTCTTAAAGGTACTTAAATAATATTCTTTACTACCACTTAATATTTCCCCAGGTAAATAGAGATCTTCATTCATCTCATCATAGTCCATGGTATATATATTTTTGTCCATATCATAAACTGATACCAATGTTGACTTTTCAGATTTTCCAATATTATAAGATACACCACCAGCAACATATACACCGTCAATAGTTCTTTCTGCTACCTTTTGGTTATTAGAATAAGTAACTATGTTTGCAGAGTAAAAACCTGATGGTATATCAGTAGGAACAGTAAAATATTGACCTCCGTTAACTACACTTTTTGCCAACTTCTTGACCACGGTACCTGAACTATCTACAAGATTAATTTCAAAATCGAAACTTCCCTCTATAGGAAAATAATCTCCATACTCATCTCTACATGTATATAAAACAGAAATTTGTTGTCCTTTATTTAGATACTTATCTATTTTGTTATCCATATAAAAATTTTTACCTAATAATGGAGTATAGTACCTTCCATTTATATACTCAACTTTTTTAAGATCACAATATTCTAACTCATTCTTACCATTAATCTTTGTATAAATGTATACTCCAGTTAATATAAAAGTATTTTGACTCATAAATAACTTTTCATAACTTTCTGCTCCAGTTTTAGATGGACTATTTTTAAATTGTTCAAAATAATGAGTCATACCGCCAGAAAATTTTACTTCAGTCAAATTATCTGTTTTTATATCTATTATTGAATCTAAATAATTAAATTTCTTTCCTATAATATACTTATAATCATTTTGTGCTACAATCTCATCTTCATAATAATAGTCATCATTACCCTGTATCCAAACAAATAACTTATTAGCTACCCCTTTATTAGTAGCCTCCCAATCTAACATCAAGTGATTTAAATTAACGGATTTTTTTGAATATACGTTTATATGACCACTAGTAATATTAGGTATGTTGCTCAAATCTGCATCTACCTCAACCCTGTTCCCTTCCAGGTTTATAGCTGTTGTACTACTATATAGTTTTATTTCTGGACTTAGCACATATTCTCCATCAGCATTTATTCCTCTAATAGCAGCAGTGCTATTATTCATTAATTTAGTAAGTATATATACTGATCCATCATTTATCTTAAATGCATTTGTTAAAGGAAAGAGAAGCTCTCCACTCTTAAGTGGTCTTCCTTGTTGATCCTTTACTTTTACCTCAGTGTATTTACTCATATCAAATAAGTAATTTAGTGAATTTGACACATAGCTTTTACCTAATATATTCATCTTTAGAGTTACGTCAAAAGTAGGAAGCGTCACGTTTGGAGTATATTTCACATTATAGCTAGTCCCACTAACTGAGGCATCCTTTGTAATGGAATCAACAACTTTTCCTCCATCACTTATATCAGCTACAACATTCTTATAGGGACTATTGCCATCAGCACTTTTTATAATTATTGAGTTGTTATATTCATCTAAAATAGTAAGCACAGTCTGAGCAGTTTTATATGCATCTACACTGTTTGTTTTATAGTACTCTGCTTTTACCTTATATGTATCGCCAATATTTAAGTTATAACTACTGCCTTTTAACGGCTCTTCTAGATTTTTATAATAATTAAATGTATTTTTATTATTGTCTTGATAATACGCTCTATATCCATTTATTACATTTTGTGAATATTTAATTACTTTAGGATTATTATATAATGTCTCAAGCTGCCTGTTTCCAATACTTACAACTAAGCTCACTTTATAATTATTAGGCGTATTTACCTTTATATCCATGGTGTTAGTATAATCCAAATTTATATTTTTTCCATTTGCAATTGTATCTGCCATAATATAGCCTATAGATTTATCATCTTTTATAATATTTACACCTATAATTTCATAACTAGCTGATGTCCAAATGTAAGTGCTTTTATAGTCTTTATAGAATTCATCCAAATTATAATATGAATCCTCATAAATTGAATAATTATTATTCATAGCCATTTTTTTATATAAATTAAGCCTTATATTACTGGAATCGCTAGGTACATTTGTCTTTAGAAAAATTTTATTTGATGTTGTATCCCGTATCTCCACAGTATTAATGCTTATCTTAATATCTGTATACATTATCATGACTCCATTGCTATTTGTTCCTTTCAAATAGAAATATTCATTATCCTGCAAAGCAAAATCTTTTGGTATATTAGCAAAACCATCCACTATTTGGATTTTCCCCACACCTATCATACTATTATTGCTTATAAAACCATTAACTACAGGATTACCTTCTGGATCCTTAACTGATACCTTTATATAGTCATCTTCTGCAGCTTTTAAAACTTTTTCATTACCTTTACCAAGCTGTATTTGCTGTTCTCTATTGTTTTTTGTACTTTCTTCTGCAAAAGCTTTCACGGTATAGTTATCAACAAAAATTCCCATAGTAAAGATAAAAATCAATAGAGTTGCAATAAACTTATTAATTATTCTCATGTAGTTTCTCCCTTTACACTTTAGTATGCAAGTTAAATATATAGTATCCTTCGCATAATTTTTTTACATTATTTATTTTAATTGGAATGAGCAGTAAAAATCAAATCTTTTTTACATTTTTTTAATCTGTTTTAAATACAAATTAAAAGAAACCTTTTATAAATAGATTCATACAGCTATAATAAAAGGTTTCAAAAAGACTTATTATATTATTTATTGTTGTATATGTCTTGCTACTGTGCTGATATCAAAGATATCGATTATTCCATCTCTATTCCAATCTTTTTTAAGATCCCATTTTACTGTAGAACTGCTCAACATCTCATCATAGTGCGAAGCTACTGTTGCTAAATCCAAAGTATCAACCTTGCCATCTCCATTACTATCGCCCTTTAAGTAATCTAATGGAGCGATTTGTACTGAGGTTTGTTTTATACTATTCTGATTACTGTCTAGCACTGCATTATCTGGAATTTCAAGAATATATTCATTTCGTAAATCTAAAGGTTCAAGAACTTTTATAGTAATTTTATTTCCCAGTATACTCTTGTCTATAGAAACATATTGATTGCTATAGTAATTTCTTAACTTTATATCACTAAAAGAAAGATACTTTTGTATATCTGTATTAAATGATATGGAAACTCCAACTAAAGGATCTATCATGTATGTGCTATGTTCTGAGTAATAATGCTCATCTGTCTTTGCCACATTTAAATTATTTTTTGGTTCATTAACACTATAAAAATTCCATCCATTGTCCTGAAGCTTAGTTTTTATATCAGAACTAGTAGAATCACTAGAATTGAACACTAAATTATTATCTACATGCATGCTTCTTACTGAATTTATTCCATATAAAGAATAATATTGTGCTTCTGTTGGAAGCTGCAGTAATGGACTTATATCCTTAATTTGATTTCCATCCAAGTCTATAATTTTAAGCTTCTTTAAGCTACCAATTTGCGAAATATCAGATATAAAATTATTATTTAATTCTAAATACTCCAAATTAGTTAGATTACTTAAAAAGTTTATATTACTAAGGTTACAGTCATTAATTGTTAGTTGCTCAAGCTTGCTGATTGTTGAGATCGTACTAAAATCTTTTATGTTTTCATCTTCTACATACAAACTGCTAAGTTTATTCAGGTTACATATAGATTTAAGGTTATTTACATTATTTCCTCTTAGATATAAATGTTCCAATGAAAATAAATTACTTATTGGTGTTATGTCTATTATTTCAGTGTTATATACACTAAGGCTAGTTAGATTGACTGCATACTCAACACCACTCAAACTCCACAAAGGTTCATATCCTATACTAAGTGATGTAAGCTTGGCCATATCTTCAGAGTATATATCCCCAGTAGTTTTTCCTAAGCTGTCTCTAACCGCTTTTTCTAAAACACCATCTTTGAAATTAACCTTTATTCCGGTTTTATAATTTACATAGTAATTTCTTTCCACTTGAGAGTTCATACCGCTACTAGTAGAATCCACAAAAGAATCTTTTGGGATTACTAGCTTTACTGCACCACCATCAATATTGCTCATATCTGCTTTCAATGTAACTTTATTATAGCTAATAGCTGGACTAAGTACTGCCTTAGTCCCTTTTGAATCTACTAAATACATAGAATTATAACTTGGTCCTGCTAAAACCTTATCATTAAAAGTTAGAGTCCATATAGAATCACTGCTTATCACAGCACTCTCTTGTGGTCCTACAAAATTTAATACCGTCAATGCATTAGAAACAGTAACATTAGAAGTTGCTTTAACCTTTCCATCAATAGTTGCTGCAGTTATCACTGCTGTTCCATCTATCATCCCTGTAACATTTCCATCTTCATCAACGGTAGCAACAGATGGGTTACTACTTGTCCAATAAAGAGTTTTATTATCAGCATTTTGTGGACTTATATTTGCAGTCAACTTATATTGTGTTTTATATCCTAAGGATAGACTTGTCTTATCTAAAGCTATACTAGTAATAGGATATTGAGGAACTTTAGTTGTGTTCGTAACCAGCATAACTCCATCATAACCACTATTCCAGCTTTGTCCATCAAAACTTACAAAGTTCTTGCTCTCACTTGAATAAGTAGCTGAATCTGCTTCTATAAATAGATTTTTACTATTACTTCTAACAGCTACTGCATAAGTTTTCCCCGATAAAACCTTAACAGGATTGTCTAGTTTTATAGTATGAAAACCAGCATCATGAAACTTAACTGTCTTAACCTTCTTATTTATTATGTTTGAAAAACCACTAGTACCATAGTCTTCTTCTACAAATAAATCAAAAGTTATATCCTGCTCAACAGTAAATACCCCAACTGATTCTACATATTGATTTTCACTAGCAGTATAAGTACTTGCTGCATAGCTGCTTCCTGAACTTATTGCATAAGAATGCGTTGGATAGTTATTTGCGTATGAGTTACGCTTATCATATTGTGTCTTTTTAGTTACTGTTGGTATAACGGCGTTATCTTTTCCAACAAAAGCATCATAATAGGAAATATATATATACCCATTATCTCCAAAACCACTTCCCCAACTATTCTTGCATATAAAAGCTCCATTCCCTTCTGGAGCTTGCGCAAAACTTTCTTTTGGGAAGTTATCATCCCATCCTAATATTACCACTGCATGATCTGGATTAGCATACATGCCTTGTGGAACATACAGATTTGTATTATCTTTTACTATAGTACTGTTATATCCTTCTAAATATATAGAAGTGTATACACCTCCATATTTCATAACATTCTCTTTAATATAGTCATTATCATAACTGCTTATCCTATCTGGTAGCAAAGTTACATCATCAACAGTATAATTTACTGGAGCATTTGAGTTAGAATTAATGTTATTAACTTCTGCTGGATTAGGATATGGATCATCCTTCTCAAGTACTGGCCCCTTTCCTCTCATAAAATAGGAAATAGAAAAATACATATTTCCACCTTCATCAGCAGCTAGTATGCCATTATTAGCTGCTAAATTTATTTCTGAAAAATCATATTCTTTATTAGTTAATTTCTTTTGATTTGTATCTAAAGCACCATAAGTAGTAAAAGCCCAGCAGTCTCCTATCTGACCTTGATCTTTAACAGATGTGGTATACCCAAAATCTCTTGAGTCATATCTTGATGGATATAAAGAACTTTTTACTGTAGGTTTTTCTTGGGATTTAATTACTTTAAATTCTGGAACCTTATAACCATTTGAATACATATCTTTATTTTCAGTTGCATTAACCTTAATACTCCCTTGAAAGATTCCATTAAAGCCAATGGTTAAAGCAAAAATCGCAGTCATAGCTAGCGATAAAACTCTTTTTTTCATCTACTTATTATCCCCCTGTTTATCTAAGTAGTAATTATCTTGTTTTTGTAAAGTAGCTGTTTTTTTTAATATTTTTTTGTCAAATAATTTGTAACTATGATAATATTTTGTAAAACCTCTGTAATTTAATATTATTGCATTTACTATAATTAAGCAATATATTAAATTACATTATAATTTTCCATAAAAATTTACAAATCACTTTTAATCAAACCCTGTTTACAGCAATTTAATAAGTATTGTATAATTAAGTAAGTGTAAAATTTCTGTATTAATTAATAATATTGCAAATAAATGCTACGAGAATTTTAAGGGGGGACAACTTTGTTTAAGAAAAGACTCTTTTCTATTTTACTCTGCTTATTTGTTGCGTTACAGTTTGTGTACATACCTGCAATAAAAGTACAAGCTGCAACTGGACCTCAAATAAGCTATACTACCACTGGCGATACAACGGTTGGAAGTACTTTTAACATAAATGTAAATCTAGCAAATGCTACTGATGTCTATGGTGCATCTGTGGATTTCGCTTATGATCCTACACTAATCCAAATAGTTAGTGTAGATAAGGGAGATTTTTGGACAGACAGTAACGCTACTGTAGCTCCTGTTGACAGTACAAGCAATGTAGCTAAGATAGGTGTAATGCTTACTGGTAATATCAATGGAATTACAAAAGCATCAGGAACAATAGTAACAATAAAAGCTAAGGTTCTAAAAGCTGGTACAATAAACCTAAAGACTACATCTGATAATAGTGCATTTAGTCAAACGGGAAATAATGTTTTGGTTAAACTGTCTAACTCTGGAGTGGGTAATATTGCTTATACAGGGATTGATAATAGCGTAAGTTTAGTAAAACCTATTGAATCACTAACTGCCGG
>NZ_BMBA01000008.1:89811-90111 GCF_017312485.1 Clostridium zeae
AAGTTTGTTGGTAATTGGCTTAAGGATTCTAATGCTTCTCACAGTGGTGGAACTGCTGTTTACTCAACTACTGTTGGCAATTATATTGAATTTTCATTTACTGGAACAGGCTTTAAATGGGCTCAGCCTGTTAATCCTAATAGAGGTATTGCTAATATAACTATCGATGGAACTGCTTATACTGCTGATACATATTCAGCTACTTCTGAGTTCCAAAAAATTACTTATTCTAAGACTGATCTAACTTCTGGAAACCACACTGTTAGAATTACAATTACTTCTAACAAGAATTCAGCTTCA
>NZ_BMBA01000008.1:90317-200566 GCF_017312485.1 Clostridium zeae
AATATGACTCCGTTTTTAATTTGCTTTAAAAGTTTAAATCAATCTAAAAATTGTTTTTCTACTTTAAGTAAATTCTTGCTTCTATCTTTCAATCTTTTAGCAGGCGCACCTATATATACTCCCCACGGCTGCGTACTTTTATTAATTAGACTCATTGCTCCAAAAGAACAACCTTCTTCTATAACAACTCCCGGAAGAACTATACAACCAGCCCCTACAAGTGAATGTTTTCTTAATATTACTTTTTCATCCTGTATATTCTTGAACTGCATTGGAATTGTAGGATTAGTTAAATATTCACCACTATAATCATCTGTAACACTATATATTAAAGATCTAGCAGAAATCCCTACGAAATCTTCAACTTCTATTCCTTCTCTGCCAGCGTAAAGCGCCACATATGATGCTATGTGTACATAATTACCTATAGAGATATTACCTGTTAATATAGAAAAATCGTCGATTCTAACATTATCTCCAATTGATATTTTTTCAGGCGAATATATACTACATTTTCTGCTTATTAAAACATTGTTCCCTATTCTTGAAAAACCTATACCGTTCAACTCTTCTTTACTATAAAAGCTATTCATTTTAAACCTCCTTTTTAATACTTTTGCAAATGTTAATTACATTTGTCATTATCAACAACACTATTTACTATCTCTATTATCTTATCTAAAGTCTCCTTATCTATAGAATCGTAAAACGGTAAACATAATATTCTTTTAGCCAAACTATTAGATTTTTCAACCTTATAAGACTTTTTTATATAATTTAGTGTTTCCAATGATGGATAAAAATATCTTCTAGGATATATTTCTTTAAGATTTAGTTTTTTTCTAACCTCTAATAATTGATTTTCATCCTTAAACTCAACAGGAAAATATGAATAGTTCCATTGTATATTATCATTTATACGTTGGAATGTAAGATTTTTTGAAAGCCCTTCTCTATAATACTCATATACATTCTTCCTATTAAATTTAATGCTCTCAATCTCATCCAATATACAAAGTCCCATTGCTGCTTGGAATTCATTCATCTTTGTGTTTATACCTAATCCATCTATAACATCTGGTCCACTTATCCCGAAATTAATTAATAATCTTACCTTATTATACACTTCATCATCATTTATTATTAGCGCGCCGCCTTCTATTGTATGAAATATCTTTGTACTATGAAAACTTAAAGTTGATATATCGCCGAAATTTAATAAACTTTTATCTTTGTATCTAACATCAAAAGCATGTGCGGCATCATATATAACCTTAAGATTATTACTTTTCGCAATTTCATCAATTTTTTCTACGTCACATGCATTTCCAAAGACATGAACTGGAACTATAGCTGATGTTTTTGTAGTTATTTTTTCTTCAATCTTATTTGAATCCAAACAATAGCTATTAGGATCTATATCAACAAAAACTGGTTCAATTCCCTCCCATACAAGAGAACTGGTTGTAGCAACAAAAGTAAATGGAGTCGTTATAGCCTCTCCACTTAATCCAAGAGCTCTATATGCTATTTGTAGAGCCAAAGTCCCATTTGATACAAGAACAATATGTTTAACCCCCAAATATTCTTCTAATCTGCGCTCTAATTGTTGAGCGAACACCCCATTATTAGTAAGCCACCCACTATCAAGTATTTGATCGACGTATTTCTTGTATTTTTCCTTATTGGGAATGAAAGTTTTAGTAACATTAATCATATTATTGCCTCCTCATTAACTAAATTACGTTTGTTTTATGTTATCAACAAATTCTAACTTTCTATAATATAATGAAAACTGTATTGTATTTATAAATATACTTATTAGCGTTGAAATAGCAGCCCCAACACACAGAAATTTAGGAATTAAAATTAGATTTGACACTATATTTATTGTTGTTCCGATAGCATTCGCTGAAAGAACTTTTTTTTGAAGTCCATTTCCAATTAAACAAGTAGAAATGAATGAGTTTATAAATAGCAATGGAAATCCAAGGCAAAATACTTTTATTATTGCGCTGCTCTCTATATATTCACTTCCAAAAGCAACTTTTATAAAGATATCAGATATACTATATATAAATATAGAAACTACAATCCCAATCAATGTTATCACTCTTAATATTTTTTTACTCTGAACTTTACTTACTTGATTTTTACTGATTCTTGGCAAGATGACCATTGATATTATTGATGGTATCATTAATACTATATCAATTATCTTTTTAGCTGTATTATAATAAGCCGTTTCATTATTACCTGCAAGTTTATTTATCATTATGATATCTATTTGTATACTTAATATAAGTATTATGCCGTTTAAAAAGAATGGAAATGCTTCTCTGATTAGCCTTAAAACATTTTTTAATTTTACCTTAACAAATTTAACATTAAATTTAAATATCATTAGACCATAACTTACTAACATTATAAAAAGACTTGTTGCAAAATAAATTATAGCTACTCCATTTATTCCTTTTTTCAGGAATACAATTATAAAGACACTACCTATCAATAATAGAATAGCTCTCAGAATTTCAAAAAAAGCTACATATTTAATTTTCTGTCTTGATTGAAAAAAGCCATCACTTATCGTCCTAAAACTATCGAAAATTGTAGTAAAGTAAATCATTATTGATACAAAACTAAATGGATATATTTCTGTAATATTATTCACAATAAAAATACATATAGTTACTGTAGATATAAGCACAATTCTATTCATCATGTTTATACTAACAAACATATTTGTTTTTTTTACATGCTTTGATAACTGGACAACAATATATGTATCTGCTCCAAGACTAAAAAGAAGAGCTATTATACTTGTCTGAGATAGGTTGTAAGATATTATTCCGTAATCATTGCTTCCAAGATATCTTGCACAAATAGCTGTAAATATAAACATTAGCCCATATCTAGTAAATCTAGATATGGTCAAATATAAGCTATCTTTTAAAATTAACGCACGTTTTCTTTTTTCCATTCTATTTATATTTCCTTTTTATTAAATTAACAATAAACTTAACTTTATTCTTAAAAGCAACGCTATTGAATATATTTCTAAATAATCCTCTAGCAAACAAATTTGTTGCTATTCTTCTATCAACCTCATATAATGACAAAAAACTATAATAGTAAGCTTTTCTCTTGTTTATTCTTTCATTAAATTTATGGTCTGTGTAAGAATTAAAATCATCTAATATTGATATTAAGTCCTTATACCACCATACTTTATCGGAAGTTCTAGATAAACTTCCATTATGAATTCTATAAACTGCTGTTATTTCATCAAGCAAGCCAATTCTTCCATCTGCAGCTCTTAGTAAATGCATAGGATAATCCAGTATTTTATGTCTCCATAGCCACTCAGGATAACGCTTAATATCAGTATTTCTAAATAAACATGTTAGATGGAATATGAAATTTCCTTTCAATAAATCCTTAACATCATAATAATCTTTTTTTTCTTTTATAACTTGTTCATCATAGCGCCCATCTTCTTCATAGAAAAACTTAGTTTTAGTAAAGCACATGGTATATTCTCTATTACGCTCCAAAAAATCTAACTGTTTTTGTAGCTTATATTCATCTATCCAATAATCATCTCCCTCTAATATTGCAACATAATTTCCTGTGCACATCTCCAAGGTAGACTTGAAATTATTATTTGGTCCTACATTCTTTTCATGAAAATTCAATTTTATTGTATCACTATACCTATTATAGAATTCCATAATTATAGACCTAGTATTATCCAAGGATACATCATCACCTATAACAAGTTCTAATTCAAAATCCCCCTTCTGCGCAATCACACTTTCTATGGCTTTCCTTATATACCTTTCATGATTATATGTTATCATATGGACACTAATCTTCATAAAAAACTCCTATTAAATATATTCTGTAAATTATTTAATACTTCCTAATAACCTATTTGCTCCCAAAATAACTGAATTAACTAGAATTTTCATATTACATAAACAAATATCGATACTAATAATATTTTATCTCTCTATTTATTTACTATAGTAGTCATAACACGTTCCCATTCCTGTAATATATTGTCCACTAAAAAGTCACAAGATCTTTCTATAGAGCGACCAGAATAATGCAGTTTCAAACTATCATCTTCAATTATCTTAGCTATACTATTAGATAAATTCTCAACATCGCCAGACCTAACCAAAATACCATATTGATTATCTCCCAATAGTTCTTTTGCTGACGGTATATCAAATGATATAAGTGGCAATCCAACCTTCATAGCTTCCACCGGAGTTAAAGGGAACCCTTCCCATCTAGAAGAACATACATACGCACATGAACTTAAATAGTAACTCGTTACATCATTGGTAAAGCCAGTTATTTCTACTTTACCGCATAAATTCAAGCTAATAATCAGTTTATTTAGTTCATTTCGTTCCTCTCCATCTCCTACTATTATGAGCCTCACATCATCAAACCTACCAGCAATACTACTAAAAGCCTTTATTAGTAAATCAAATCCTTTACTTTTATCTAATCTTCCAACAGAAATTATTGTTCTTGTATTTAATTTTGCTACTTCACTAGATTCAATTGTAACTGGATTATAAATTTGAAATGTGTTTTTACTTAAATACTTATTATATAATTCTAAATCTTGTTTAGTTAAAACTATATTTCCATCTAAATTATTTAGAGTATATTTAAATAACTCTTTTTTATTATAAGCATACCTTCCTCTTACTGTAAAATAAGCTTCAAACATATTATGTTGCCAGCCAACTGTTTTAGATTTTAAATAAGGCGCAATTATACCTAAAAAAATAGTAAAATATGCATGACATCCAATTACGATATCATATTCTTGCTTATTTATAAATTCAATAAATTCTTCCTGTATATCCTTAGGATATAAAACTTCACTATTAAATCTTATCATTGAATCTTTATCAAATATATTAATATAGCTACTAATTGTTTCAATAATTTTTCTTCTAACCTTTTTTACAAAAGAATAATTCATTCTCTTGTATATAACTTCAACTTTTTCGTTATTTAAATTATAGAACCCATAATTTTTAGTTATATCAGTTCTAGTACAAATTATATTCACTTCATGGCTTTTTGATAATTCATTTGCCAATGTCGTTACTACCCTAGCAACTCCACCATGCATAAATACTGAATCTGTTAAAAAGCAAATTTTCATTAACATCACACCTTAATAAATAATTATAATAAACTTAACAAGTACATTAAATTAAGTTATATTTCAACTTCTTATATTTAACTAAAGAAATTCAATCAATATCTTAGATTGAATATATTAATTTACCCATATATACTATTTAAGCATCTACATGATATTTGATTCTATATTTATAATCACCAGAATTTATGTAACAATGTGCTGTGATTCAGATGCTATAATTCCGCAAACTATCCAATTTATAGGATTTGTAAAATACCCTCCACCAATTTGATAATAAATTATAAACATTAATAAAGGTAATTTAAGTAATATATTTTGTTTATTAATTCCTCTTAAAGTTAATACGTAGAAAGTAATTAAATATATTATTGCAAATACTCCTCCTTCTGTTATAAAATACATAAATGAATTTGCTATTACATCTTTAATCCCATAACTAGAATATATATACTGGAACATATCAGTATTTGAGTTCCCAAAACCTACTCCTATTAAATGAGAATTAACCAATGCATTTTTCATCGTAAGATATCCAATCTGTACTCTGTAGTTTACAGAGCCGTCATTACCTTGTATAACATCATTAATCCTACCCATAATAGTCTCACTTCTCAATATAATGGTTAATCCAATGCCAATAATTAAAGCGGATGCAACATAATATTTCACAAAATTTTTAGGATTCACTTTTTGATGAAAATTAACAACTAACATTAAAAAAATACTTCCAACTAATCCAACCAAACCATTCAATCCAGAAGATAAAGAAAGCTCATAACCTAAAATTAATATTAAAAACAAGTTTATTTTCTTATTTTTTTCGGCTAAGAAATAATATGATAGAAATATAAGTATAATACTTATATAAAATGCAAGTTCTGAAGGTTCCGTATAGAACAATCTCAATCTTGTTTGTGAATACATATTAACCAAATCATTTAATCTCCAAAACAATTCAGTTTTATATGTCAATGAAATAGGTAATAAAACTGTAAATAATAAAGAGGTATACATAATAATAGCTTTTATTTTTAAGTTGCCAAAGTTTTCTTTTACATATAGGAATCCTATAATACATAGATATATTTTTGAAACATTCACCAATAATCTAACGATATCAACGTTTTGTGTTGCAATTTGTATTATTGCCCACATAACTATTGGTGCAAAGTATTTAACACTCGTTTTTATAAAATTACGATCTTTAAAAATTGCTTGAATAACTTTAAATGCAGATAATATATAAATAAGATCTAAATTTGCTGAAATAACTTGTTTAAAAATATAAAATATTGAAAATATGCTCTCTTTTATATTAATGACCAAATCCTTTTTTATAAAACATAAATAATAAGTAATTAACATTAACGCTAAAGGAATAAGCAATGCAGCATAAACCCCTACTATATTAAAACAAAATAATATAATTGGAAAAACTCCAAATAACATAAATAATAAAAATACTGAAAAATACTGTTTCATTATTATCCACCTATACTTTACTGATTTTAATTATACATCATACGGTTAAATTTATTAAGTTCCTAATTAAATATCAATATAAATAGTGTTATATATACCATTTATAAATTCACCTAATTTTTATTATATATAACTCTAACCTAATTAGACTTCTTTTCGTATACTTTTAATTTTATTATAACTTTTAACAACAACTTCTACTGACGATTTTAATCAAAGTAACTACTACTTAATTACGAAACTCTTTATAATTTATAAATTTATATTCGAAATCTCCATATAGTATCATTTATCATTACTTCTCAGTATGTAATTTAAAAAATATTAAAACTATACTAATTCTGCATTTATTAAAATGTTTATATTGTTTTTCAACACTCTTTAAATATAATAATTGCCTCATTTAAAATAGTAATAATAAGCATATCTTCGTTTTCTTCTGCCAAAGAGCATCACAATATCACTTAAACATATAACAACTTTTCTTATTATATTAATATCTTGCGGTATTGTTTTTTCCATCATTACACCCAAACCTATATATCTTCAAATAAGATTCTTCTAATTCATTAACTTCCCATATCCATTTGAAAAACTACTATCATTAAAGTTCTGAAAAAATTCTACGTTCGCAAAATCTCTAATTATTAATTTATCATCTTCTATGATTAATTGTCTGAAAAATGTCTTATTTCTATATCCGCACACTGCTGACACCGTAGTATTACTTACTTCTATAAACCTACAACTGGTTTCACACCTAGTGCCAAACATATGAAAAAATATATTTTGCTCTTGCTCATCATATAAAGGTATCGGTATATTATGCTTAATAGACGATCTAAACTCATTCCTATTAGATTCACTTGATGTATATAAATAAGCTCCTGAATCATATAATATATCTTGACCTTCATATACAAACTCTATATTCAATTTATCATTATGAGAATGAGCCCCTAATCCTTCATATCCTACCGGCCCTGCAAATAAATATATCTTCCAATTTACTGATGATACAATTGCTAATCCGAAATCTTTATAATATTTTACTTCTCGATCGTCTTTACTTCCTAATTGAACATCAAAGACTCTCTCTTTTTTATATTCTAATTGCTTAATTATATCATCGTCTTCGTAAAAGCTATCTAAATAATTTTTAGTATATTTGGTTGGATTATTATGATTATATATAGATTTAACAAAAAAATATTCAACAGGAAACTCATTATATCTTATGTCAAAAAAAGCTGATGCTAAAGCACTAGTAGATTTATTATTTAACATATTTTCATCAAAAAATAATCTTAAGCTATATTCATAGTTTTCTAAGCTTTTATATCTATTCTTATATTTATTTTCATCTAAGAATTCACCTGTAGTCGTCAGTTTTATAAATCTTCCACTATCATTATCACCAATTTGTATAATTTTATCATTATCTTTAAGCATATCAATATTAAACTGTAACGCCTTATAAAGTTTGTCTAACAAATAATTTTTATCAATATTTTTAAAATCTTTTTCAATTTTAGGATTTAGCTCTAATAATCTTAGTATATACAATATAGTTACTGTCATAATTTCAAACGATAAATTATGGTATGCAGTTGAAGCTTCAAAGTTAGAACCATCAGAATTAAATTGAATATCGATTTGATTAATAAATTCTTTTATACCTAACTCTAAATATTTATTTAAAGCATATTCGTTAGATATGTATATTCCTCCTATAATTAGAGCAGCCAAATTTGCAAGATAATGGTTTCCAGGCACCCCCTTATTCTCCAGATTGTTATAAACAAAATCTAAGTGATTTACAACCTCTTGTGCTAATATCTCTTTAAAATTACTTTCTATAACATTACTTGAATCTAGTTGAGTAAAAATATCGTAAGCTATAAGTATGTTAACTATTCTTATTCCTACATCCATAGGACATACCCAGTTAACACCAAATGGTTTGGGATTAGTTGAAAAAAAATCTAAGGTTTGATTTTTAAATTCTTCTATTAAATCTTTACTAAGACTTCCATCTATCAATGAAAATATAGACATTTGAACTAAATGATGCATCCTAGAAAGCTCCCAAGGGAACTTTATTTCAGAACCAAAAGGCTTTCCAGGCTTAATCAGGTTTTTATGCAATTTTGTATTATATGTATAGCCTGATTTATAGTCTCTAGCCCAATTAATCATCTCGTATGACTTCTGAATTTTACTAGCCAACAACTTACTTTTTTTTCTCTTCTTAAAAATTATAGTACGTCTAATAATCTGATCTCTTTCCAAATTATTAAATTTATTTCTATATAAAATTCCATTTGATCCGAATGAATCAAACTTGTAAGATGCCTTTACCCATCCACTTCCAAGAAGATCAAACTCATGATTCATATATCTTTTCACTACATATTCTAATTCGCTACTTGATATGTTCTCGTCGGTGAATTTGCTAAGCATTTGCAAATTTATTATATTATTAATATTTGTATTATTATTTTGTATATTTTCTGTGTAGATATAATCTTTAATTATATCGTAGAGTTTGTGTAATTTATTTTTTATATTATCAAGCCTCATTTAATATCCCTTCTGAAGTTTTCACTCAATGTTATATAATATTCATCCGTTTAAATGTTCAATGTTATTCATATTAAGCATACTTGCAAAATTCAAATATCATCCGTATTAATTCTCTATTCATTAAAATCTAATACTTTATTACATAAATAAGTTTTGTTACTTCATTTAGTAATTAGGCCTCAATAAACTCGATAATCTTTTTAACTTGATTAGTTCTAGAGAACTCTTCCTTATTTTCATAATTATATTTACTAACTTCTAATTTTTTCAATCCACTTTCTATATCATTAATATCATGACCTACACAAATCCCAAATTTATTATCAACTAAGTTTATTAAAGGCTGATCATTAGTTACAGCTATTATCGGCTTTTCAGCTCCAATATAATCAAATGTTTTCCCTGGTATTGCGTATTCGCTTCCACTCTTATGTGTAAGTATTACTAAATAATCTGAAGAAATCATATACTCATTAGCTTTTTCACTACTTACCGTACCTAATATTCTTATTTCTAGTTCATTACATTCTATATTATTTATTATTTCATAAGTATCTGAATCTACAAACCCAATGAATTGTAGCACATATTTCTTTTCTGAATTCTTCTTTGCTTTCTTATCCAATGCAATTATAAATTCACGTACAGCTCTACCTTTGTAAAGTGATCCAATATGTGAGTAAACCACATAATTATCATCTTTATTTTTGTCTATTGTAACATCTATATTTTTAATATCATTGTAACCATTCATTATAGTTCTGATATTCTTATTTTCATCACAATACTTATTATATATTCCATCTGATAAAACTATAAGTTTATCTGATATACTAGTCATAACTCTTTCTGCTTTGAGAGCAATTCTATAATTATCACAAATAATTTTATTACTAATAATATCTCTTATCTCCGTTATTATCTCAACATTATTATTTTTGCATATGCTATCAATTATATAAATACCATATATATCAGGAACAGTTAATAATACTTTTTTTATATTTTCCTCTTTAATAATCTTATTAATTTGTTTTATTAATTTTCTATTCTTCCAAACAAAAACACATTTACTATACTTTACAACTTTCCAAGCAACTTTGATTTTACCTAACATCCATATATATAGTGGATTATGCTTATGTCCTCTACTTCCATTATTACTCGATAATTTTTCTAAACTTCTTTCAAATGTTTTAAAGTGTAATGTTCTACGTGAATATTTGGATTCATAATTATTAAAATTCATATTTGTAACTACACTTACATCAAATTTACTAGTAAGATGCTGTATTATTCCCTCATATCTCACTGATGCAATTACCGGTGATCCTTCTATATAGTCAGTTATATATAATAAACTATTCATTCGCTATCATCTTCCATCTTCATAATAATAATATAAATCTTTCACATGTTCTTTTATGTTTAGAACATTTAGTGAACTTACAATATTTGTATTGAAATCCTTAAGTTTAGATTTATCTTTTTGTAATTCAATTAATTTATCTGCAAACAATTGAATCTCTGGCTTCAATACCAATCCATACCTCTCATAATCTAACATATCCTTACTACCTACCATATCAGAAGATATAACTGGCACTCCATAACTCAATGCTTCTAATGTTATAAAACCAAATGTCTCATTCCATATACTCGGAACCACCAATACATCAGTATTTATAAATATCTCTTTTAATTGTTCATATCGATATCTTCCATGTAAGTGCGTATTATTAGGGACAACTGTTTTATCCACAGTAGTATCTCCATATACATTTAACTGTATATCGCTAGTTTCAATTCGCTTCATTACATCTATAATAAAGTTGAAGCCTTTGTATTTCTTAGTAGGTCCCAAATAAGTTATTTTTAAAGTTTTATCTTCATAATTTTTCAAAACCTTATTATCTTTTATATTACTATGGGTTATTGGTACTATTTCACCTTTTATATTTAAATACTTCATAAATATATTCTTAGTTACACTACTATTAAACAAAAAGAAATCTATATTAACATACATTTCTTCGTAATACTTTATTAATTCTATATAACATTCCTCATTTATATCACTTACTACATCGTCCACTTCTTTATCATTAGATTTTGATTTTACTTTCATCTTCTTAATCAAATCGATAAAACCTATATTTTTTAATTCTCTATATGGTTTAGATTGTAATATTAACATCTTGCCTTCACTTGAACCGCACATATTACATTTCAAACACTTCTCTATATTTCTTTCTTCGCAAGAGTTCCCTTCATAATCGAAAAAATTCACTTTAGTGCAAAGACCAAAGTAATCATGAGTTGTATATAACACTTTAATTCCTAACTCTTTACAAGCTAAAATAAATTCTTTATATAACCCCATAAATGTATGAATATGAACAACTTCTATCTTTAAATCTATAAGAAACTCTATAAAGATTTTTTTATCGCAACTCTTCATAAAAATCTCTGGTTTCCTTACACCATTTAACAATGGTACTGGAAGCGGATTAACTATTTCAAATACTCTAATATTTCCATATCGCTTATAAGGCTTAATACTAGTTTTTTTATTTAACACTTCTATAATTCCAGGAAATAATAAGAAAACATCATTACCTTCTTTTGATTGCTCACTCATTATATCAATTGAATATTTAGTTAATCCTCCTGTCCTGTATGGAGGTAATCCGAGAGTGTAATGTAATATTTTCATATTAATCATCATTTCTTTCTATAAATTTCTAAATATATTTTCATAATCATCCACAATCTTTTCCCAAGAATATGATGATTTTATTCTATCTTCAGATTTTCTATCCAATTCATCTATTTTTTCAATTTCTAATGAATCTAGACTATCTATAGTATTAGCTAGGTTCCCTTCATTTTTACTAAAATAAAGAGCTCCATCAGCTCCAACTTCCTTATTAAACACAACATCTAATAATAAATTCACTTTTGTGCTTGCTAAAGCTTCTAACAAAGACGGGTTAGTACCACCAACTTCATGTCCATGCAAGTATGCAAATGCATTCTCTCTTATCTTTTTTAATAATTCTTGATCATATACTGTTCCTACAAACTTTATTCTCTTGTCCTTCTTAAAATTTGTTTTCGCAAGTAACTGATCATAGTACTTATTGTCCTCATGATTAGTTATTATTACTAGCTCCTTGTCAGTTTTACTTAACATAAATTCTCTAATCATTAATTCATAATTATTTTCTGGTACGAAACGTCCAACTATCAAGTAGTAATTGTCTTTTTTTATTTTAAATTTGTTATACCAATCTAATAATTTTTCGTCATTATCTGATAACCTCGATTTTTCTATATCTGCCCCATATGCTATAAAAGTAGTTTTAGGATTATATTTACTATAGTCCTTCTTTATATATTCCTCTATGCCAATTGAATCACATATAAGCAAATCAGCATTTTTTACCATTAAATTTTCTGATAACTTCCAATACTTTTTTATATACCAGCTCCATTTACTTCTCTTCCACTCGTGTCCATCTGGATTTACAAATATCTTTATGCCTGCTTTTTCGAATTTTCCTTTTACTAAATTTAGATAAGGTCCAATTCTACACGCTAATATATAAATTACACAATCTTTTAATGCATTTGATTTAATATACTCGTAACACATATTAAGAGCTTTTATATCGTAAGTTATAGCTGATGCACTACCTATTTTTTTTATCTTAACATTAAAACATCTAGCTCTATTAAACTCAAATTCATTATCTTTTTCATATGATAAACAGGCCACATGATATTTTATATTATCGGCCTGTTTTTTTTCAGTAAGCTTATCAACAAAGGTTTCAAAACCACCATATCTCGCTGGTATTCCTTTTGAACCAATTATAAATACATTTCTCATAAAGTACCACCTATCTATATTCTCCAGTATTCAAAACCTGCTTCTATAGCTTTATTCTTATCTATTATAGCTTTTGTATCCATACATATTGGATTTTTACTCATAAATGATTTTAATTCCCTACACTCTAAGTTAAATTCATGCTGTTTTGCAAGTACCATAACTATATCGGCATCTTTAAGTGCCTCACCTTGTGAATCAACTTTAAAGCTATACTTAGTAGGAACTACTGGATCAAAAGCTCTAACCTCTGCACCCTTTTCAATAAGTATGTTACATATATCAATTGGTGGACTTATTCTATCATCATTTGAGTAATCCTTCATAGCAAGTCCAAGCACTGCTATTCTGCTACCCTTTAAACTTTTACCCATCTTACATAAAAGTTCTTCAGCCTTGCTTGCTACAAAGGCTGGAAGTTCAGCATTCTTAGCTCTAGCAAGCTTAAGTATCCCCATATCAATATCCATTTCTGCCGCCTTTGGTTGGATATAATGATATGCATTCGGTATACAATATCCACCAACTCCTGGACCTGGTGTTAATAAATTAACTCTTTTATGTGTGTTTGCAAGCTTAACTACTTCAAATATATCTATTCCTAAACCTTCTGTAAATCTAGCGAATTCCTGAGCCATAGCTATATTTACATCTCTTTGAACATTTTCAAAAACCTTTGAGGTTTCAACTGCTTTTATATTTGTAGCCGGTATAACTTCAGCTTTACAAACTACACTAAGGACTTCGATTGCTCTATTTAGACTAGCTTCATTTATTGCACCTACAATAGTAGGCATATTAGCAAATTCATCGAAAGCAAGTCCCTCAGCTATTCTCTCTGAAGCATAAGCTAGATAAAAATCTTCGCCAGCTTTCATACCTGACTTTTCTTCTAATATAGGTAGACATAAATCCTCTGTTGTACCTGGTATAACTGTGCTTCTTATTATTACTAAATCACCTTTTTTTAGATTGCTACCTATAGTTTCACATGCAGACTTAAGGTAATCTATAATATATTCACCTTCTTTTATAGGTATACCTACTGTAACAATTATATTGTTGCTATTTCTAACTGCTTCTCCACCATCTGTAGTAGCTTTATATCTTCCGTTGTTTAATTCTATATTTAAAACTTCTTTTATTGTTACATCATGAAACTTCTCAGTGTGATGAGTTATTCCCTCATTAGTCTGCTTAACTAGTATTTCATCAACATCGACACCTATTGTGTCACAACCTCTAAAAGCAAAGCTCAAAGTAAGAGGAAGTCCTACGAATCCTTGTCCAAACACGCACACTTTTTTGTTGATAGAATCCGTTGGAATATTTTCGTTAAATTGTTCCATAAATTCTTCTTTTATTTCTAATTCATTTACTGCCATATCACTTACTCCCCTTTGAATTCTTCTGATTTATATTTTCTTTTATTAAAATAATATAGAATATTATCTACTATTCTCTTTGAAGCCAAGCCATCACCATATGGATTTACCGCAGTGCTCATGCTTTTATAAAATTCTTCATTATACAGCAATTCTTCAGCATTTTCTAATACTACATTATAGTCTGTACCTACTAATTTCACTGTACCTGAATTTACTGCTTCAGGTCTTTCAGTAACATCTCTTAGTACTAATACCGGTTTACCGAGGTGAGGTGCCTCTTCTTGAAGACCACCTGAATCAGTCATTATCATATAGCTTTTATTCATAAGATTATGAGTTTCTTTAGTATCCAATGGAGGTAGTAGTTGTACTCTCTCTTCGTTCAACAAATGTTTTTCTACCACATCTTTTACAACAGGATTAAGATGAACTAAATAAACTAACTCAACATCTTTATTTCTCTTCACAATACTCTTTAGAGCTTTGCATATATTTTCTATTCCTTCGCCCCAATTTTCTCTCCTATGTGCTGTTACCATAATTACTTTTTTATCTTCAAAATCTATATTATTTAAAATATCATTTTCAAATTTATAGTTATCTTCCACAGTTTTATCCATTGCATCAATTACAGTATTGCCTGTTACAAATATATCTTTTTCTTCTATTCCTTCTCTCAAAAGATTCATTTTAGAACTCTCAGTTGGCGAGAAATGCATATCAGCCATAGCTCCTGTTAGCTTTCTATTCATTTCTTCCGGAAAAGGAAAATATTTATTAAAAGTTCTTAAACCAGCCTCAACATGCCCTATCTTCACTTGATTACAGAAAGCTGCATAGCTTGCAGCGAAAGTAGTTGTAGTATCCCCATGTACCAGTATTATATCTGGTTTTACTGATTTGATGAGATTGTCTAACCCTTCGATAACCTTAGTTGTTATACCAATAAGACTTTGCTTTTCCTTCATTATATCCAAGTCATAATCTGGTTCTATATTAAATAACTTTAATACTTGATCAAGCATTTCTCTATGCTGAGCTGTTACACACACTATGGACTCTATTTCTTCTCTCTTCTCTAACTCTTTTACAAGAGGAGCCATCTTAATTGCTTCTGGTCTTGTACCAAATACAGTTAGTACTTTTATTAGATTCCCCAATACAATATCCCCCTATCTAGCGTGCTCATCCCCTAAAAAAACTTTGAAGGTCTTAATTATTAATTTTATATCAACCAAAGTACTTCTTTCTCTTACATACTTAACATCTAGCTTCATCCAATCTAAAAAACCAATGTCACTTCTTCCTGAAGTTTGCCAATAACAAGTAAGCCCAGGCTTAACCTCAAGTCTTTCCAGCATCCATGCTTCAAGCTTTGCTACTTCCTTTGGAAGACTTGGTCTTGGTCCAACAATACTCATCTCACCCTTTAATATATTAACAAGTTGAGGAAGTTCATCTATGCTAGTTTTTCTTATAAATCTACCTATTTTAGTAACCCTAGGATCTTCTTTCATTTTAAACATAGGACCTCCGCCCATTTCATTATGTTTTTGAAGTATTTCCTTTAGCTCCTCTGCATTTACAACCATGGACCTAAATTTATACATCTTAAACAGCCCTCCATTAAGTCCTACCCTTTGTTGGGAAAAGAAAATCGGGCCTTTTGAGTCTAGTTTTATCAAAATTGAAGTTATTAAAAAAACAGGTGAAGCCACTATCAAACCAAGTAAAGCTCCTAGTATATCTAGAATTCTTTTTATTGTGTGATATACAATTCTCCTGTCGCCTTTGATAGCAAAATTATTATTAATTTCCTCTTTTACAACAATTTCTTCTTCCATAGCTAATTCTTCTTGAATTTCCGCACTAAATAATTCTTCACCTAGGCTAGACATTAATCCTTCCCCCTTACCATAAAATTTATAATGTTATATGTTTATTTAAAAACTCTATATAAAATTCATTAATTTTTCAATTTTATTAACTTTTTTGTAACGTTTTTATTATAATACCGCTTGATTAGCATGTCCAATTATAGCGTGCAAGACTTTTTCCCATTTTTTTCATTTATTATTGTTTTTTATTTAATTGAATTATAACACATACTAACACTTACATTCCACACTTAAATTAATGCATCTAAAACCATAATAATGCATATCACTAAATATACACCAATTATTACCAACATCTTTTTTTGTCGAAGTCCTTGTGATATATTACAATTTATTGTTTTATTTTCGTAATTTTGTACATATATTTGCATTCTGCATATCTCTATAATACATTTTAACATTATTAAATCAAATTATACAGACATTTACTCCCATTCTCTTTGATTTGCTTTACTTTTATATTAGATAAGTTGCTTGACTTCTCAATACATAATTCACACATTTTCACATAATATACATAAAAAAGTCGTTGAGGTGATCTTATTTAGCAAACTTTTTTTACACATATAGCTTCATTTGGTAGATAAATAGGCTTTTACTATATGACTGTAGATACTATTAAAATCATTTTAAATTACTAAGTTTTGCTGTCATTAAAATTTTATAATTCCTTCTATAATAAAAAAATGTATTACCATATCACAATTTGTCGTAATAGGGTAATACATCTATCATCTCTAATCTTTTATATCATTCTCTAAAGTCTCCTTAAAACTCTGCTTCAATTGATGCTTTATATATTTACTTATTGGGTTTAATTTTAAGTACGCTTCAGCATGCTTTTGTTTAATTCTTTCTATCTGCTTAGCAAAATTCTTACTGCTATTTTCCTCTAAATCACTTAGATAATTATAATAGGTTTTATAAACCTTTGGGCTATACTTCTCTACTGAGAGTATACTATTCCAAATACTAATAGCATCCTCATACTTTCCACGTTTTCCTTTAACATATGCCATATTCCATTTAAGATCTAGATCTTCCCCGTCATATCTAATTGCTGTTTCTAAATTTTTTTCCATTTCATTAAGAAGCTTTGAATCATAAATTTCAGAATATTGTTCCCTATAACTGTCACTCATAAGCTGATAATATCTACTATCTCTAAGTAGTACAGTTGAAATAACACTTCTTCCACTTTCATAATTGCTACTACTTATCATATAGTTTCCTAGCTTTAATGCACTTTCATTATATAGAAGGATTGTTAAAAATATAAGAATCCCACAGATTACCGCAGTAATGCTTTTTTTTCTTAAATAAAATTCTTTGTTATACTCTAGGACATCTGAAAGTGGCAACATATAAAGTGCAAATATACTTGAATAAGAAAAATCAAAATCTAATAAGCTGTGAAAAAATATTATAATTAATATGCTTATGTTTAAAGCATTTATAGCTTTGTTTTTATCATTAAAATTCTTACATCTTTTAATTGCAGCATAAAAGATCAAATATAAAAACGGAACAACCGCTAGTACTCCTATATCAAAAGCTATCTGTAGCACTGAATTATGCACATACTTTACACTATAATTGGCACTTTGAAAATAGTATTGTAGCTTACTAAAGGTATTAATTCCATGTCCAAAGGGTATATTTTCTATGGCTTTAATAGCATCTCCAAAGATTATCATTCTTTTCTGAATTGATCCATTGGTAAAAGCTAGATTTCTTATTCTTTCAATGCTATTACTGCTACCTGCAATTAATATAACTATAAACGCAGCAATAATTACAGCTAACCCAAAAAGTTTATTTCTGCTCTTGTATCCTTTATTAACACCTTTTGCTATTAACTCATATATGTATATTAATATTGGCGCAAGTAGTAGTCCTGCTATAGAAATAGTCGATATTAAACTATATAAGATAACTCCCATTAAAATATTTGCAACAGGCTTAACTTGTTTTTTACTTACTAAAATGACTGTACTATATATAACTAAACATAAAAATGTATTCCTTGACCCTGTAAAAAATATTGCAGTTATAAATATAATATCTATTGTTGTCTTATAAAAATCTTCTTTCCTTATATTGTTTATATGTATAAGAATCAAAAGGGATAATGCGAAGGTATTTGCATATCCAAACAAGCCAAAGACTCTTAGCTTTAAATACATCGTTTCATAAATAACTGATACCAAAGAAACAGCCGCCATTATATACACTGTATATTTCATAATGTCATCTTTTCTCTTATTTTCCTTCAAAGAACAGTAAATCACATAGTAAAATATAGGAGATAAATATAGACTTATTCCTCCTAAGGCTAAGAAGTTAAAATTGCTTACTAAGGAGATTACAGCTAAAAGAAATAAGATAACTAATGCAATTATTATATTTCTATTTAAAGCAACTTTTTTTACATATAACGCAATATATATGATTGCCACTAAGGGTAAAAGTACATTACCAACTTCAAATCCAATAACAGTGTACGGAATCAAAAATGGCAAAACAAAAATAAGTATATCTTTATTCAAACTACCTCCCCCTTCAGTTTAGATATCATATTATATCATCTTAAGTTTTATCGATAAAATTTAAGATGATTAAATAAGTTTTTAAGTACTATAATACTTAGTTTAAAGAATAAAAGAGATGGCTTAGCCACCTCTTTCATTATAAGTAATTCCCATCTATTTAACAACGTTAATATCATCTGTTAACTTTAATAATTTTTCTGTGTTTTAAAAATACAACACCTAACAACATGAGCATTGAACCTATTGTTACTATTGCAGTTGTTCCGAAACTTGAACCTGTCTTAGGTAGCACTTCAGTTGTATTGGTCGATTTTTCCGCTATTATAAACTTACTAAAATGAGGTGTCTTGAAAGTTATTTTGTTTCCATCTACCTTAGTTTCCATAAGTTCAAATTTCTTTGTTTCCTCATTATAATAGAATACAGCTAAATTATTCTTGTCTAAACCTTTTAACTCTTCATCACTTAAAGTCAACGTTATCTCTGCAGCTCCATTAGCAAACTTATGAACTGCTGTCTTCTTATCTCCATCAACTACTGTAAGGTCAAAACTATATAGTTTCTTTACAGCTTTTAATCCCTTAACTAAATCTGTGTTACTTTCAGCTGAAGTGCTTAAAACTAACTTAGCTGTGTCAGTAAGTAATGTTTTATCTACCACTGAAAATGGCAAGTTTAAAAGATAGTTTTGTCCCACTTTAACTTGAAGTGAGCCCATTCCTTCTTTTATAGCTTTTGTATCTGCTATTGTAACTTCTACCTTATTAGCATTAGATGTGTTTGCCACCTCAGCTAAATTTGCTCCATCTTTATCTAACTTATTAACTGCTATTGGTAAAACTCCATCTTTAACTGGACTTACAACTACTTCTTCTGTTGTTGTAGTAGTTGACCCATTTGGTTGTGTTGATGTGTTTTGACCGTTTGTTGTACTTCCATTGGAAGGATTATTTGAGTTAGATCCTGTGTTTCCAGTATTACTTGTACCGCCATTATCTTGTCCACTTCCAGTTGATGGTGTACTTGGAGTTGTTGGTGTACTTGGAGTTGTTGGAGTTTGTGGTTCAGTTGGTATGTTAATTACATAGGGATTTGTTTTATTATTTATGATTTTGTATATATATTTATTATCACTTCCACTTTCATCTTTACCTTTAATCAACCCTGTTGCTAAAAGATTATTGTCATCATACACATAAATATTATTCATATTAGAATCTACCTGATATTTCTTAACCCATTGACTATTTTCAAACTTATATACAAATCCGCCTTCTACTCTCCAAAAGTTGTTATAATAATCTTTAGTAAACTTATCATCTAAGATATCAAATAACTTTTCACCTTTAGTAAGTATGTTTCCATTTACATTCATTTTATAATAAAAATTATCTGATTGATCCTTCTTATTGCATAAATGCAAGTATATTTTATTATTAGAAACTAGTACATTTACTACGTTATAATTTTCTTTAGTTTGGTCATCAAGTTCATACTTTTTAAAACTTCCATCCTTATTTATCTTTTCTAAATAAACATCTGAATCTGATGGGTCAGTCACTTTAAATAAAAGCACATAATAATTATCACCATCAACCGTATCATTGTACCATTGAGTATTGTCTTCATATTCAACAACTTTATCATCTGGAGTAATTATGCCTTTTTTATAGTCTTCAGAGCCTATTGTTGAGTAATATCCCCATCCTCCATAATTCTTACTAGTAGCATAACTTGAAATACCTATCTTATATTTATTACCATACTTCTCGCTTATAATTTTCTCTTTTTCAAAAGTTTTATTTAACCCTGAAACCTTTCCTTGCTCCATATCAAATATATAATATTCATTTTTTTGATTTCCTTCATCAGTGGAATACTCAAATTCCTTATAGTTCCTTCTGATCCCAATATTTCCATCTAACTTTTTCTTCACTCCATTATCAAAATAACACTCTTCTGATTTACTCGTATTATCATTAAAAGTTTGCGTTATTTGCGTTGCTAATTTATCTTTATATAGATAGTTATATGATGTTTCTCCTTCATCATAATTTAAATATTTAGGTATATTTTCTTCTGCACTAACTCTCTTGTTAAGAACCCCTGTTGGAGATAACGTTAACATAGAAATACATACTACTGCTAAACTCATAATTTTTTTTACTTTATTCATATCTCTTCCCCCTAATAAACCATTTAAATCAATAGTATATTATATCCATAATTGTTACAATAGTCTAAGTCATAATTTTCTTAATCACCTACAAGTAAGCTTTTCCTACCGGTAATATACTATTTTAATATTTTTACCTTTTTGATAAACTATTTACAGCACTATAATTTCATAACAAGGAGTTTTTATATGAATAAGCTTTTAAAACATATTAGTAGCAATAGAAAAAAATCTATAATACTTGCAGCTTCTGGTGTTGTTTTATGCGTAGCTGTAGTAGGAGTGTTAATACATACTAATAATAAAAACAATAAAACTAAAGCTAACAACACTGTATTAACTGACGAAAAAAAGCTATCAACAACAGCAAAAGCTAATGAAGCTGATTCAAATAAAGATAAAACACAAACTGAAGCAGTTGTTGCAAAGCCAGAATCTCAATTTGTAGAGCAGAAGTTTACTGGTAAAACTACTGAGATAGTTAACTTTAGAGACAATCCAACTGAAACAGCTAATGTAATAAGTAAATTAAAACAGCGCACTATTGTTGACGTTTTAGGTAAGCAAGAGGATTGGTACAAGGTTAAATATGCTTCCAAAGAAGGCTGGGTAAATTCTAAATGCCTTAGCGAATATACCGCTGATGATAAAAAGGCCGACGAGGAAGCAGCAAAAAAACAACAAGAAGCTGAGGCGGCTGCAAAAAAAAGTGCGGAAGCTGCTAAGGCAGCATCTAATAGTACTGCTTCATCAAATAAACCTGCAACCACTACTAATCAACCCGCTGCTCCAACACCTGAGGTAAAAAAAGGTTTTAAATCTCCGCAGTTATCAAATAGCAGCCAGGTTATCTTAGTTACAACCAGTAGCATGAGTTCTAGCTATGCTAATATAAAGTTCTATCAAAAAAATGGCGAGGATTGGAACTTAAAGACTGAAACTAACGGAAGAGTAGGTACAAGTGGTCTAGCCTATATATCAAATAGAATGCAGTCTACTGATAAAACTCCTGCTGGGGTACTTGGTATATTAAGTGCCTTTGGAATAGCTGATAATCCAGGTTCTAAATATAGCTATACTAAGGTTACTGATGATATGTACTGGGACCTTAATAGTGGAAGTTCAACTTACAATAGACTTATACATAACAATCCAGGCGGCGATTTTGAGCATCTTGCAAGTTATCCTAATCAATACAAGTATGCACTAGTTACAGATTATAATGTTAATCAAACTGCCAACAAAGGTGGAGGAATATTTGTTCACACAAATGGCAGTGGCGGAACTGCTGGTTGTGTTTCTATGCCTGAGGCACAGATGAAAGATTTAATTACTTGGGTTGACCCAAGCCAAAATCCTAAGCTATTAATAATTCCAAGTAGTGATTTAAGTAAATACTGGTACTAAGATTAATGCTTACTTAATAATATAGATAATAAAAATTAATAAACATATATATTTACATATGCTGGTATACAAAAAGAAAAAGCTAGAAAGAGCATAAAGACTCTTTCTAGCTTTTTGATCAATTAAATTTAAAATGATACTTCTGGAACTTCTCCACTTTGAGTAGTAACAATGCCTCCATGCAATTTTGGAGAAGCATTCCCTAAAACAGGAACAGCAACTACTGCTACCAACATTACACTTAAAATAACCTTTGCAATTTTATTTCTCATTCCCAATCACCCCTTAAATATATATGTAACCATCATACCATATTATGGTTTATATTACATTATTTAATTGGCAAAAAATTAAATTATTTTCCAAGGAATGGTTCTAATTTATTTAAAAATTCAATGGATTTGCTACTATCCCCTTGTTTTACAGATACTTCCGCTAATTTATATAAGGCATAGCTTTTACCCTTTTCAATATCATATTGCTCTAAAGTATTTAAAAAGTTTTCCATAGCATGCTTTATCTTATCCAAATCATTTATAGCTTCATAAACTTTTACTAAATCTTTATAATTTTCTAAAAGCATATCAAATTGTTTATATTCCTCTGCAAGATCTATAGCTAATTCAAAAAGCATTATGCTTTCATCACAAAATCCCTGCTTAAAAAATACTTGCCCTTTAGTGTTTATTGTATTAGGTAATGTCTGCTTACTTACCTTGCTTTTTAACCTTTGAGCTTCGGTAACATATTTCAACCCTTGTTGAAAATCATTAACTTCGAGATAATATCTACTTATATTGTTATATAAAACAGCTAACAGCACTTCGTCTTCATCTTTGATTTCTTCACTTATATTAAAATACTCTTTAACCGCCTCTTCTTTTCTTCCTAAGTCATATAAGCTAACTGCTTTAGTAACCCTTGCTTGTATAATAATGCCTCTATTTATTTCATTATATTTGGGGTTAGTAAGTATGTTATCATCTATAGTCTTTATACACTTATCATACTGCTTAGTATGGTAATAAGATAATGATAAATTATTCATGGCCTTTAAAAGAGTTGTATCATCATTTTCTTGAGAAGCATAACTTATAGCCTGTTTATAATAAAATATTGCTTCCTCATATTCATTTACCTTAGCCTTACAAGACCCTATACTATTATAAATAACAACCTGTGACTTATCGTCTTTAAGTTCTTTATATTTACCAAGAGCATTGCTTAAACTCATGAATGCTTTAGTATATTCTTTTTCTTCAATATACTTATCACCATCTAATTTATATATTCTAGCCGATATATCATCTAATTTAAATTGTTTAGCTATTTTTATAAGCTCTTCAAGTTTTTTGTGATCATTTTCTTTATGTAACTCATCTTCACAGTAAAACCTTGCATCCTCGTCTGGTTGCCTCGAAAAATATTCATCATCTAAATCTAGGTTAACAGAAATTCTTTTTCCTATTTCATTAAACCTTTCAGCTAAAGCTTTTGAGCTTGCTTTGCTTACATTTCTTTTTCCACTCTCCATCATGCTTATGAAGGCTCTTGTCATATTGGCACCTTCAATCTCAGCTTGGTTAATTCTAAACTTTTTTCTCATAAGTCTTATTTTTTCACTAGGACTATAAAAATCCAACCCAATCACCCCTGCCCCTTTTATCACTTAATTTACAAAATTGCTTCTCTACTGAAACTTATTTTATACTTGTTCAAAAATCACACCCTTATACTTTTCAACACGCATAAACTAAAAGTTAAAGCTGAAACCTCATACATCTATAATTATAATACTTTTTAACAAAAAATCACTATAAAACATAAAATAATGTTAATAAATTGAAAGTTTTCTAGTTATATTCTTAATATGTTAAATTATTAATTATAATACTATTATTGACCACAAAAAGTGTTATCATAACCAACTTTCATTAACATAATTTATTTAAATTTGTAATTCCGGTTTTTATTTAGGTTATGTTTTAAAATATTGTTTATAACATCTCTTATTTATTAAAGAAATCTTTAATAAAGCCTAATCCATTTTTTAGATATTGGCTAAAATCTACTTTTATCTTTATTATATTGTCTTCAATCTTTGCATCTGAAATTTTAACATTTTGAAGTTTTACTGTTATCTTATTCTGAGCTTCATCTACTGACATGAATTGATTTTCATTTTTCTTCAATTCTTGCATAACCGTGCTGTTTGCTATTTTAATTTTTCCTATATGCGCATTTTCAAGCAACATAACAATATTGTTGTTTTCTGTCTTTAAACTAAACACCATTTTATATTGAGTATTAAGTGCACCTAAGAGCTGTACCTTCTTATAGAATATGATTTTCCCATCTACTATTTCTGCTCTAAAATCTTGAACATCACTATTTGTTGCGATAAGGCTGTTTAATTTATTTTCATCAATGTTTACATTTAAAATAAAGGTCTTAAGGTCTATATCCTTGTTTGTAAATAAATTAGTATTTGAAGAGTTTATCTTACTTGCATCAAAATATTGCACTTCTTTTTCAGGCTTTATAAGGAATATTCCCACCCCTATAAGCACAATTATAACTATTATTATTGTGGACCATGCAACTTTTGTTACTCGTTTCATAATGCATCCAACCTTTCTTATATTTCTCCTGTACTTACTTGTACTTTGCATTTAACAATGTTGTTTAAATAAAGTGGCTATACAGGAGATTCTATATAAATTATATACATTTATTACTTTATTTATTAATATCTTACCACATTGCCTCACTGTATAGTTTTTAATCTTCCAGAAACCAGTGATTAATTCTATGTTACGTGAAAAAAAGGAAGAACTGCTGTCAAAATTCTCATTTTAACAGCAGTTCTTCTTTTTAATATTCTAGATTTGTAAACAAGCTTTCCATATTATAAATCTATAATTTATACTACTCTAATTTACTTTAAAGCTTCTTAAAAATACTAGTTAGCTTTTTTATTTCTTCTTAGAGATACAAAGCCTAAAGCTGTTAACATTAAACCAGCTAGAGCTAACATTCCTCCATTGATTGGTGATCCAGTCTTAGGAAGATTGTCAGTTGTTGCAGGTGTTAATGCATTTGTTTCTACAACGAAGTAGTCTGAACAGTGATTTGTTTCATAAGCTACATAACCTTCGCTATCAACTTTTACAGTCTTAGCTACTATATCATAGTTATTTTTATCACTGTAGAATCTACCTACATCAACAGTCTTGTTTGCCCATTGCTTTCCTACATATACCTTTGCAGTTGCCTTACCTGGTAAGTATCCATCATAAGTATATGAGAAAGTAGCATACTCAACATCTTTTCCTGAATCAGCCTTAAGTTTCTTACCAATTCTAGTTATAAGCTCTGTTGAAGGCTCTTTTAAAGATAAATCTATCTTGTCCATACCTGCAAACTTATCTGCAGTTATGTCCTTACCATTAAAAGTCCAGCCTACTTTGTTTCCAGTAAAGTTTAAAGTAATATCTTTGCCATCAATTGCGCTAAAGAATCTAGTATCAACTACTGGCTTTTCTTCAATACCTACTTTTACTGACTTACCTTCATAGTTGGTATTCTTCTTTTCGATAGACATTATGAATAAATCTACTAGGTAATCTCTATTACCACCTATGTTAACTTCATTTTGTTTAGTTACAGTTTCTTTTTCCTTATCAGTTGGGTCGATAAGTTCACTTCCACTATTTAAGTCATAAAGTACAGGCACTGTTCCTTTTAACTTAATATTAAAATCTTTAGTATCGCTTATCTTTCCTTTAGAAATAGTAGCTGTAAGCTTAACATCTGTATCAAATAATGGTCTTGATAGTGTACCATCCTTAGAAACTACCCCTGCTGGGCTTGCTCCCCAAGTTATAGTTGTTCCATTTGCCCCTGAGCCTGCTAATACAAGTGGCTTAGTTACGCTGTTTGCATTATCTCCATCAGCATACTTAACCTGTAAGCTTTCCTTGTCTGCTGATACTGATTGTGTATCAGTTAATACCACTGTCTTATTGATAACACTGTCTTCTAAAGTCACTAACTTAAAGCCAACGACCTTGTTATTTGAATCTAATTCATAAACTGCAACATACTTGTTCTTAGTATAATCTCCAAGAGCTATATCATTTCCTGAAGTATATGGGTTAGTTACTAATGTTCCAGTTGGTGCTGTATCTCCTACATTTGGTACTGCTATTACGTCATCTAAAACCTTAACTGCTAGCTTGTTTCCTGAACCTACTGTTGCATTAATCTTAGTTGTTCCTGTAGTAGAACCTATAGTAGAAGTCGTAGTCACTTGTGGTGCAGTTCTGTTGATTTGATCATTTGTTAAAGTTACAGACTTGAAGCCAACTACTTTACCATTTGAATCTACTTCATATACTGCAATATATTTATTCTTTGTATAATCTCCAAGGTTTATATCTTTTCCTGAAGTATATGGATTAGTTACACCTTCACCTATTGGTGCTGCATCTCCTACATTTACTGAAGGTAACTGTGACTCTGAAACCTTTATTGCTAAGTGGTTTCCATTTCCTACTTCTGCATTGATCTTTGTCTCACCAGTGCTTGTTCCCTTTTGAGGAGTCACTACAACTTCTGGTGCAGTTCTGTTGATATCTTCATCAGTTAGAGCTACTAGCTTAAAGCCTACAACCTTGTTGTTAGCATCTAATTCGTAAACTGCTAGATATTTATTTTTAGTATAATCTCCTAAGTTAATGTCTGTACCTGATGTGTAAGGATTGGTTATTCCAAGTCCTAGTGGCATATTATCACCTTTGTTTGGTGTTTGTACTACCATTTCAGATACCATAACTGCTAAATGATTTCCTATACCTGGAGTTCCATTGATTTGAGTCTTTCCAAGGGTAGTTCCCTTTTCTGGTGCTACTACTATCTCAGGTGAAACTCTATTTATATCTTCATCAGTTAAAGTTATTAACTTAAAGCCTACAATTTTATTATTTGAATCTAATTCATAAATACCTAAGTATCTATTGCTTGCATAGTCTCCTAAATTAATATCTGCTCCTGAAGTATATGGATTAGTTATACCTAGTCCTAACTCCATTGAATCTCCTACATTTGGAGTACCTAGAGGAGCATTTGAAACCTTAACTGCTAAGTGATTACCTATTCCAGGTACTGCATCAACCTTAGTCTTACCGTTATTAGTTCCTTTTTCTGTAGTTGCTACAATAACTGGAGCTTCTCTGTTTATATCTTCATCAGCTAAGTTTACAAGCTTGAAGCCAACTACTTTATTATTTGTATCTAATTCATATACTGCAAGATATTTGTTCTTAGTAAAATCTCCAAGGTTAATATCTGTATTTGAAGTATATGGGTTAGTTACTCCTACTCCTGTTGGAGCATCATCACCAATATTTGGAGTTGCTACAGCTTTGTCTGAAATCATAACTGCTATGTGATTTCCAGCTTGAGGTGATGTTATAAGTCTGCTTTCTCCTGTAGCACTACCCTTTTCAGGATCTACTACTATTGCAGGTGCAGTTCTGTTTATTTCCTCACTTGTTAATTCTACAAGCTTAAAACCTACAACATTGTTATCTCCGTCTAACTCATATACACCTACATATTTGTTTTGAGTATAGTTTCCAAGAGCTAAATCAGCACCTGGAGTATATGGATTAATAACTCCTTGTCCTACTGGAGCTGGATCACCTATATTTGGTGTTGGTAATACTTCTGATGCAACTTTTACCGCTATATGATTTCCGTTACTTGGGGCTACATTAATCTTAGTATCTGCTATTGAAGTTCCTTTTTCTGCAGAAGCGTCAATTACTTTAGCAGTAGTGTTTACAACCTCTGAAGATAAAGTTATTAGCTTAAAGCCTACAACCTTATTGTTACCATCTAACTCGTACACGCCAAGATATTTGTTTACAGTATAATCTCCAATGTTAATATCTGTTCCGTTAACATATGGATTATATACTCCGCCACCTATTGGTGCCTCCTGTCCTTCAACTGGTGTTTCTATAAGTGAGTCAGAAACCTTAACTGCAATGTGATTTCCATTACCAGCTGTTGCATTAACCTTAGTTTCTTCACTATTAGTACCTTTTGATGCTGTTGCATCTACTGTACTTGGTATTCCATAAATTTGATTATCTTGTAAGTTTATAAGCTTAAAACCTACCACCTTGTTACTATCATCTAATTCATACACTGCTACATATCTGTTAACCTTGTAATCACCTAAGTTTACATTATCTTGAGAATTGTATGGGTTAGTTACCCCCGTTCCTGTTGGTGCAGCATCTCCCTTATTAGGTGTAGCTACTGGTTCGTCTGAAACTTTTACAGCTAAGTGATTTCCACTTCCTGCAGTTGCAGCTATTTTAGTATCTCCAACGGCTGTTCCTTTAGATGCTGTTGCATCTAAGCTTGCAGCTGGCTGTGATACTGGATCTGTTGGTCCTACTACTACTCCGCCTCCATCTACAGCTCCATTAAGGTTTATAATTCTTTCCTTAGTTGGAGAACCATAAAGGATTGAAACTTTACCTGCACTTGTTGGGTTTCCTGAAGGATTATAGGTTATGCTTATCTCTCCAGACTGCCCTGGACTTAAAGTACTTCCTACACCTGTCCTATTTACTGTAAAATCACCTGTAGTCTTAATATCAGAGATACTTATAGGATCTTCAGAAATATTAGTTATAGTTATCTTTTTAACTGTATTATTTGTACTAGCATCAAAGAATAAGCTACTATTTGATACCTTAAGGTCATATCCTTGAAGATGTCCTCCAAATACCTTAAGATATATCTTTCCATCTCTTTCATATAAGAATAAGATATCTCCATTAGTTGAGTTTATTGATGCATTAGCTACTGTTGTTTGTGCTACCTTAACTGGTGTACCAAAGTTTTCCCCTAGATCACCACTTACTGAGAAATATACATATGCACCATCTGAAAATCCTGTTACTACATTACCATACCAATCATCACTTAAGGATCTACCTTGTGATACCATGTTATTTCCCATATCTGGAGTTGTTGATACTCCTGTTGATAAATTAACTTTTACACCAAGATTACTTTGCCCTGCAATAAGTAAATAACTAGCATCTGCTGTTGCTGCTATACTTCCAACTGAGTAGTACACTTGATTTCCTGGCATATGTGGTGCACCAAAAGTTTGTCCATGATCTGTACTTATGTAATATGTAATACTTGGGTTGTCCTTTTGTACTATAACATTATGTGTAAATGGATCTACGTGAACATCTGAGAAAACATACTGTTCATTAAAATCATAATGAGAGAAAGTGCTTCCTCCATCTTCACTCTTATAAAAGTCTCGTCCACTTCTGTCAATGAAATATAAGTAATTTCCATCTGTAGTCATATGTACACTCATACCCATCGATGAACCTACATCAACTGCCTCTGAGAAGGTTGATGCATGGTCGGTACTTCTTGAAAGCTTAATCATACCGTTTTCCATCCATGTAACATATACTATACCAGAGGATGATACGGCAACTTCAGCTTCGTAATTTTGAGCATAAACACTTACACTCGGCTTAAAGCTAGCACCATTATCTGTACTCTTTGCTACTCTAATTCCTTCGTTACTTCTATATACTGCATAAATCGTTCCATCGGAAGCTACCGCAAGTTTTCTTGAAGTATTTCCGTTCTGTAGAGTTGGATTTGTTCCAACGTCACTGACCAACACTTCTCCGTATAGGCTGGTATCAGTATCTGCCTTAGCAATCAAAGATTTGTTTATTCCTGAAATCTGTACTACATCTACTAAAAGCATAGAGAGTACCACCAAAAATGTGACAAATCGTTTAGTTTTTTTGCTCTTCATGTTATCCCCCTTACCTTAAACTTAAATTTATTTTTCTATAAATAAACTTTATCAAAAACTTCTCACAAAATTCTCACAAGATTCTCGCAGAATGGAAAAAGTACTCACACAATTTAATTTTAACTGTGTGAGTACTTTTAAATAAACTTATAGATTTATTGGTTTTTCTTACTTAATAACACCTTCAAGCCCTGATTCTAAGCGTAAATTCTTAAAAAGTTATATTTTCCTCTAGTTAAAAAGTTCCCTTCTTAAAAAGTTATATTTTTCTCTAGTTAAATTTCATCCTCTTTTAAAAGGCTACTTAACTCCACACTGAGCTAAAACAGTGTCAAAGATTTCTGCGCAGTCTATAGTATCTTGAAGTGGTATTATATCACTCTCTATTTTATTATTCTTATATAACTCAACAAAATGATTGATCTGATATATAAAACCATCTTCAAAACTTTCCTCAAAAACCTCTACCAAATTATTTTGCCTATCATATATTTCACATCTTCTTGGTCCTAAAAAATCATAAACTACTATGTGTCCATCTGAACCATATATATGTGCATCTCTATTAGTTTCAGCAGTAAAGCCGCAGCTTAAGGAAGCTAAAACCCCACTATTAAACTTCATATTCATTACCACAAAATCATCAACACCTGACTTACTGATGGTACCTACACTGTTTATCACAGCAGGCTTTTCCTCTAATATACCTGTTGTAAACTCTATAGGGTACACCCCTACATCATATAGACTTCCACCTGCTAACTTCGGATTGTAAAGTCTATGTTCTGGATCAAAAGGAAAATTAAAAGCAAAGGAAGCGTTGATTAACTTAACATCCCCTATCTTTTTTTCTTTCACCCACTGCTTAACCTTTTGAGTAGTAGGAATACATCTTGACCACATTGCTTCCATCAAAAGCACATTGTTTTCTCTCGAAAGCTTTGCTAATTCCTCTGCATCCTTCTTGTTTGTAACCATTGGCTTTTCACATATTACAGGTTTATTGTTATTTAAACAAAGCTTCACCATATCAAAATGAAAATTATGAGTTTGTGCTATATAAATTACATCAACCTCTTCATCTTTGATTAAATCGATATACTTATCATAAGCTTTCTTTGCACCAAAGTTTTCTTTAAAAACTTCAGCTCGTCCCATATCTGAAGCTGCCACTGAATTTAGCACTACCCCTTGAGCTGTATTTAAAACCTTTGCAAACCTTGCAGCTATACCTCCAAGCCCTATAATACCAAACCTTACTTTCATATAATCCTCTCTCCTTCTCATTTAAATTTGACCATCAATTTATATATCTTTTAAATCCATGAAGCTTATTTTTTTATCTTAATAGTCCTTTGTTATCATCAGCTTTCCTTAAAGTTATGTTTAATAAAGTTATTGAAATTAATTTCAAAATACCATTAGTTCAGAATATATAAATAAAGCTCTAAGCTTTTATCTACTGCATTTTTAACTATAGTTATAAAATCACTTAAATCCCCTTCGGTACTAGCGCTTTCTAATGACTTCATATATTCATCTCTATTTTCAGTTTTTATAATACTTATTGGATAACCATTTCTCATTAATATTAAATTCATTAAAAGCCTTGCAGTTCTCCCGTTACCATCTATAAACGGATGAATATAAACATATCGAAAGTGAAATTCTGCAGCGAGCTCAACCGGATGTAGTGCAAGCTTATTTTTATTATACCAGTCCAATAATTCACCCATTTTTTCTTTAACTAAAAAATGCTCAACTGGTCTATGTTGGCTACCACTTATTAATACATTACTTTGTCTATATTCACCTGCATTTTTATTATCTATACTTTTTAAAATTATATAATGCAAGTCTTTTATAACTCTTTCAGAAATATCTATATTTTTACTTACTATATCATCTATATAGTCTATTGCTTCTTTGTGATTGATAACTTCTAGATGCTCCCTTAAGCTTTTTCCTTTACCTATAGTAAGACCATCTTCAAGGATTACCTTTGTTTCTGTTATTGTTAATGTATTGCCTTCTATCGCATTTGAATTATATGTTAGTTCAACATCAAAGTATTTTTTTAAGTTATTTAATTCTGCAATATTTAAAGGTCTTTTACTATCTAATAGCTTTTTCTTATCATCTATATCATTAAACATAATATCAACTCCTAAATAAAATTATTCCCACATTAAGCATAAATAATATATTAATTTAATTATTACATATTATAGTAAATAAAAAAATCGCTAAAGCTACCTTTTTAGCGATTTTTTACACATTTAATTCCCTAAAGCGTATGAGGAAAATCTGATAAACCAATAAATTTTGATTTTCATAAAGTAATCTTAAAAACAGTACCTTCACCAGCATTGCTTTCGAAGGTTATGTTACCATTGCATATCTCTACAATTCGTTTTACAATTGCAAGCCCTAGGCCATTTCCTTCAGATGCCCTGGAGGCGTCTCCTTGATAGAACTTTTCGTATATTCTACTCTTAGATTCTTCTGATATACCTATTCCATTATCCTTTATCATCACTATTATGTTCTGCTTATCTTTTTTAAGGGATATATCTATAAAGCCTTTATCATTTGAAAACTTTATAGCATTCCCAATGAGATTCACCCATACCTGCTGCATGAGCTCCTCATCTCCACTATACATAACTTTCTCTAAGCTTAAGTTTAGCTCTAAATTCTTCTTGCTCCATTGCTCTTCTAATAGCAAAAGAGTTTTTCTTATCTGCTCATCAAGAGAAAATGTTTTTGCTTCATTTTGAATTATTTGATTGTCTAGTCTTGAAAGTCTAAGCATATTAGAACATAAATTATTAAGTCTTTTAGTTTCTTCTATAATTATATCAGTGTATTCATCAAAGCTTTCTCTTGGTAAGTTTTTATCCTTTAAGACTTCTACAAACCCTTGAATTGAAGCTATTGGAGTCTTAAATTCATGGGACACACTGCTCATAAAATCTTTTCTTAAGTATTCCATACTTTTAAGTTCTTGTATCATCTTATTGAAATTATCTGCCAGAACACCTATCTCGTCATGACTTTTATAATCGATTTGTATATCAAAATTACCTCTTCCGATCTCCTTAGTACTCTCACTAAACTGCTTTATTGGCTTCACTATGCGTTTTGTCACAAAAAACACAGTAATAGAACCAACTAATACGCATATATGTAAAGTAATTATTAAAATAACATTTTGAGTTATATTTTGTCCATCGCTATAAAAGTTAATATCAAGCAATTTTAAAATACGGCTTATTGCTAAGGAAATAATCAGAGATAGAGCACATGAGAAACTTAATATTCCTATAAAAATCAAAGTAAACTTAGCTCTTATTGATTTTGATATTTTTTTCATATGTATTTTTCCACCTTATACCCTAATCCACGTATGGTTATGATTTTGAACTCCTCTAAATGATCAAACTTTTTGCGGAGCTTCTTAATATGACTATCCACAGTGCGTTCATCTATGTCTATATCCATCCCCCATATCTCATCCATAAGCTGCTGCCTAGTAAATATCTTATTAGGATAACTTAAAAGCTTGAACAATAGATAGAATTCTTTTTTAGGAAGTTCTACAATCTCCTCAGGTGTAGTTACCGTTAGATTGTCATAGTTTAAGCTTATATCTCCAAGTATTATCTTTCGCTCAGTAGATATCTTAGCTCTTCTTAAAAGTGCTGAAACCCTTAAAAGCATCTCATTCATATCTATAGGTTTTACCATATAGTCATCAGTTCCAACAATGAATCCTTTTTCCTTATCTTCAAAACTATCCTTAGCAGTAACCATAAGTATAGGTATATTAAAATCGGCATCTCTCAAGGTCTTGGTAAGCTCATAACCATCAAGCTTTGGCATCATAATATCACTTATTATAAGATCTATATGAACACTATCCATTATCTCTAAAGCTTTTTCTCCATCTTCAGCCTGATAAGCTTCATAACCAGCTTGCTCAAGCTTTACAGCCATTAACTTTCTTATATTTTTATTATCTTCCACTACAAGTATGCGAAACATATTCTTCCTCCATATATCCTTCAACTTTATATCATAAGCTTATATATTAAATCAAATAGAATAGATGAATCTATCTTTAATAATTTATTATTTAATTATATTATATCTACAGCTTGTGTCCTAGATGTGACTCATATCGATATAGTTTTTCTTTTAATATATCCACATTTAACATATCATTTATAAAATTGGCTATGTTTAAGAAGATTATTGAAATTAATTGGTTATACAGGAGACGCTATATGAGCGAGCAATTAGATTTAAATGATTTTGGCAGATGTAATGGCGTAAAAAAACTGTACTGTTCGAACGTAGTGAGTTTACAGTTTTAGCCATGGAATATGACAAAATCATATTAATTCTTTGCGTAAGCTCATTTAAGCGTCGGATGATTAACCAATTAATTTAGAAAAAAGGTGCCAATCAATTTATGTTGACTGGCACCCATAGGTATCATAATTAAACTTTACAGCAGTTTAATCTTATCTTTAATTATTTTTTCTTTTTCTTATCATAACAACCCCAAGAGTTATTACCACTAAACCAAGGAAAACTAAAATATTAGAATCTATTAATGCTCCAGTCTTTACAAGCTGCGTTACCGAATTATTGTTAGATGCTGGTGCATCGTTAGTATTCTTAACAACTGGTTTTAACTGATCTTTGACAGTAAAAGTCTTTACTTCAGAAGAACTTATATTTACTTGAAGTACCTCTGTATTTACAAGGTACCCTTCTGGCGCTTTAGTTTCTTTAATTGTATAAGCACCATAAACAACTTCTGAAAATCTTGCAATACCATTTTCATCTGTTAATACTTTTTGTACTTCTTTTCCCTGTTCATCAAAGAGAGTAAATTCTGCCCCTTTAAGAAGTTTGTCATCTTCTCCTAGCTTCTTAACCTCAATTGAACCTCTTATCTTTTTGTTCTCAATAGGTCCTACTTCATAGACTTTTCCATCCTCGGTTATATTTACCTTGTACTCGTCGTCTATCTTGTTATAACCTAATTTTGCTTTGGTTTCTTTCACTATATACTGACCATAAACTACATTATCAAACTCAGCAATACCATCTTTATCAGTAACCTTTGAAGCAACTAAATTTCCTCGCTCATCAAGTAGTGAAAATTCTGCACCCTCTAGAGCTTCTTTTTGTTCTCCAACTTTTATTACCTTTATTGATGCCCTAATTTTTTTATTTATTAGATTATCCGGTACTGGATTTATAGTTTTTCCGTCTTCAATTATCTCAGCTTTAATAGCTTGAGGATACAAGCTATATCCTTCTGGTGCCTTTGATTCAACTATATTATATAATCCATATTCTAAGTTTTTAAAAGATACTAATCCAGTGTCTGAGCTAGTAGAAACTCCTAAAGGTGTTTTTAGCTCTTTATCCAAAGCTGAATAAATCTTGAATTCCGCATCTTTTAATGGCTTATTATCTTCACCGAATTTATAGAATTCAATGTTACCTCTTATTTTTGAATCACTTACTACATATGGTGCAGCCTGAACAGTTATTCCCTCATCTCTCACGGATGCTGTAAGTACTTGAGAAGAAACTGTATATCCATTCGGAGCTTTTGTTTCTTTAATCTTATAATCACCATAATCAACATTTGAGAAAGTTATAAATCCGTTATCAACACTTAAGTCCTTTGCTACAGGACTTTCAAATTTTCCATCCTCTGCTTTATATAATGTATATTCTGCATCCTTTAACGGATCTCCATTTTCTCCAACTTTCTTAAATTCTATTGAGCCTCTGATTTTATCGTTCTCATAGATATAAGTTATATTTTTTTCATCAGTTGTATTTTTCACCTGAAACTTGTAAACCTCACTGCTTAACTTATAACCTACAGGCGCTGTTTTTTCTCTAACTGAGTAATCTATATCAAATTTCAAGTTATTAAATAGGGCTATACCATCATCTGTGGTTGGCTCTGAAGTTTTAATAACATTTTCATATTTATCAAGAAGTTCAAATACAGCCCCTTTAATAGGAGTACTAGTAACTTTGTCAGCTTTAATAACCTTTATGCTTCCACTTTCACCAATACTTCCTCCTCCAGCAACCTGAAATCTAACTGCAACAGGCTGTGAAGTTCCTCTATCAGTAGATCCACTACCAGTAAATGTAGCTGAGTTAGTAAATGGAGACTTAGTTTTATCTGTAACATTGGTTGTAAAAGATAACCTATAAGAATCCTTTACTGCTGCAGGAAAGTTAAAAGTAAATACTCTAGTATCCTTATCATACTTTACACTATTTTGATTAAGAGCTACTTCATCACTTTTTGTTAAGGTTCCATCTGAATTCACTATATTTTTATATAACTTCACAGATGTAGTATCCAGCTCCAACCCCTGCTGCAAGGTATCAACAACGGTTGCTGTATCTAGCGAAATCTGATTTGAATTTACGTCAATATTCCAATCAATAAACGAATTGCCATCTACATAACTGCTTGTCTTGTTTATTGTAGTATTCTTTATAGTGATTGTAGCTGGATCGCTTACATTTGGAGGTATTATGTCTCCTGATAAACTAGCAGTATTGCTTATCTGCTTATCTCCATTGGTATTAAATATACTTAAATCTATAACCTTAGTTTTAAGGGTTATAGTCTGTGTAGTATTTATAGTCCCTACAAAGTTGTAAGTAAAAGTCTTGCTAGCACTATCATAATTATAATTCGAGCTATTAGCTTGTACACCATTTATAGTTACTGAGCCATCTACAAATTCTTGCCCACTAGTAATTACATCAGTAACCTTTGCACTATTAATAGGCATTTTATTTTTATTTACCACTATTGTCCAAGTAGCTTCTCTAGTTGCATAGTTATAATTGGATCCGTCTTTCCTTATAACCTCACTATTTACATTTTGATTTGCAGTATCTTGAGAGGTTTCTATACCATCACCACTTATTGATGCAGTGTTACTATAGGACTTATTTGTTATATTTGCTGCAAATACCTTTGGATCTGTAACCTTAGTTTTAAAGGTTATAGTATAGGTACTGTTTATACTGCCATTAAAATTATATTTCAGTATACCTGTTTTAGTACTATCTCCTGAAACTGGAGTATAGCTAAAGCTGCCATTAGCGTTATTATCAATACCTGCAGAGTTATCAACATATTGCTGTCCAGTAGGTATATTGTCCGTTATTACTGCATTATTGATATTAATTTTGTTATTATCAACTATAATTTTCCAAGTAATTTCTGCAGTTTGAGCATTATAGCCTGCTGCTTGCTTATCAATTATATTACTTGGAACTCCAACCACTGCACTATCTGAGGCATTGCTTGGAATACCCACTCCTATAAAATCAACTTTATTTGTAAAATTCTTAGTTTTATTAGAGTTATATGTTGTTAAATCAACTATATCTGTAGAAAAGGTTATAGTATGCGGTTCATTTATATCCCCTTGGAAAATATATTGAAAGGTACTGCCTGAGTAATCATACTCACTGTCGCTTATATTTTTTCCATCAACCTTCACAGTTCCAGCGGTTAATGCTAACCCTGCAGGAATTGTATCTTTAACCAATGCATTAGTTAGGTGCTGTGCATTATTGTTGACTTTAATACTCCAATCTATTGTTTTAGTGGTTGAATTATAAGCACCACTTTTACTTATAAAATCCGTAGTAACAACAACTGATGCTACGTTTGATAAATCCTGTTTTCCATCATGGTTGAGCTTTGCTTGATTAGATTCTGTAGTTTTTGCACCTTCTGATTGAAAGACAGCAGGGTCTGTAACTTTAGTTTTAAAAACTATATTATAGCTTTGATTTATAGCACCTTGAAACTTATATGAAAGTGTCCCAGTTTTAGTCCTGTCAGCGCTATCATTAGCTAGATAACTAAATCCACTAGCACTACCATTATTATTGATAGTAGCAGAGTTATCAACGTATTGTTGTCCCAAAGGTATCTCATCCACCACCTCCACATCATTTAAAGTGAGCTTATCTGGGTTAGTTGTTATGGTCCATGTTACTTCATTCTTACTTGGATTATAACTTCCTGTTTTTGTTATATAAGTCTTAGGGGCCACAGGATCCTGATGAAAGTTCACATCTACCACCTTTGTAACACTTGCTCCAATATCAAAGATAATCTTTTCAGGATTTGTATTTCCAATCTGACTTTGATTAAAATAGCTGTCTACATAAAAATATCCACTTACATTTGAGTGAGTACTTGCATAGTCTGTAAAAGTGATTACAACATTACCTGAAGTATCAATATTTACCTTTGCCACAACCTCACTTGATCCAGCAGCAACTAAATCAAAATTAAGAGTTTTTATTATTTGTATCTGCTTTGGAATTTTCATTGTATAGGTGTCTCCAGCTTTAACTACTGCAGTATTAGGAATTGAAAACTTATAATTTATATGCACTTCCGAACTTTTACTCACATCACTTCCCAAGGGATTTCCACTTCCATCAGTTAATGTAAGATCAGTGATAAAAGGTACTGTGTTAGTTAGGTCTGCTGCGTTGACCATTAACGGCTGGAATCCTATTCCACAAACCTGAAAAATAATTGCCATAATTAGAGCAATTAAAGCTTTTCCCTTATTTCTCATTTCTCTCCTCCTTTTAATGAGCATTATTTGGTGATATATTTTTTTCACCAATTAGTTTCTGTAATCTTAAAATCAATAATTTATAAACTCTTTAATATTGATGCTAAAAAAAGTAAAAAAAATAGGCCTAACTAATTAAAGTTGGCCGGTTGCACTACTAGCTCGCTATATACAAAGTGCCCAGATTAAGTATATAGCTCAACGCTTCCATTTTATATAGATAATTAACTCATATATCCATATTAACTATCATTTATATTAATTTCGCAAGATATCCTATTTTTCATTTATAATACAAAAACTAATAATTAAATAATATCTATTATCAATACTTTTGTCAATATTTCTCTTTTATGTTAAAACCTCTGCCCAAAAGTGAGCAGAGGTCTCAAAATAACTATATTTATGCGGAGTTTTGAAAATAGATTTTAGATTAAAATGTTTCATATTTTTGGAACTGATTATAGGTTTCCTAATAATTTTCTCACTTCAGCTTCTTTTTCAAACAGCACACAGCCACCACTATGCTCTCCTGAAAGTATTTCATATTCCTTAAGCTTTTGGAATAGTGGAGATTTAAGAGCCTCTAATAAAGTACAATTTTTTAAATTCATATCTGAAAAAGGAGAAAATGGGCATGGTTCTGCTCCTCCGTTTGTATTTATGTGAAAGAAACCTCTACCTGCCGCAAGGCACCCACCTGTATACTTTTCATCTCCAGGGAAGGATAAGAAGATAGCATCTTCGTACATTTCTCTAAGCTTTTCCTGATCGGCTTCAAGAATATCACGCTCTTTATCTGTTGGCGCAATGTTCTTAGTAGCTTCTGTAACAGGAACATATTCTACGAAAACCATTGCTCTACAGCCCTTTTCATACAGTTTATCAAAAAATTCTTTACTTGAAACTGTATTTATATTTTCAGTAGTCACAGTAACCGATGCACCGTACAATATACCTTTTTTCTTTAAACTATCCATTACCTTCATTAAAGTATCGTAAGTTCCTTCACCACGTCTATCATCGGTCTGATTTCTATCTCCCTCTATACTTAGAATTGGTACAAGATTTCTATTCTTATCTAGGAGACTTATATAAGCTTCGTCAAGCATTGTACCATTTGTAAATATAGGGAACATTATTTCTTTTACTTTAGCAGCTTTTTCAACTACTTCTCTTCTCATAAGTGGTTCTCCACCAGCAAGCAATATAAATGGAATGCCTAAATCCTTTGCTTCCTCGAAAATTTCTCCCCATCTTTGCGCTGACATTTGATTTAATTCTAAACCTTCTCCACAAGCTTTATTTGCTCTAGCATAGCACCCCTTGCAGAACAAGTTACAAGTGCTAGTTATACTTGAAATTAAAAATGAAGGTATATCTTGTCCATTAGCTTCAAAGGTTTCCCTTTTCTTTTTTGCTTCCTTACTAGCTAGCATGTATTTTACCATGAACGCAGTTTCTCTTGGATTTTTAAAGGATGCCTTTATTATATTATTGATTATATTCTCTATTCCACCACTCATATATTCTGCTATGTTAAACTCACTATTCATATTCCCTAAAACCCCTTATTTTTATATTCTTTTATATATCAATAAATTTTATTGAAACTCTACTTATACCTATGTTTATAAATCATGACACGCTTTATATCTTTAGATTATGTTTAATATTACTGTTAAAGTTAAAGTGTTACTTCATCAATATATCTGAAAGGTAGCATCTTAATTCTAGAATAATTCTTAAAAATAGTGTTTGCTTGAAATTTATATATTTTTATTCCTCACATTTATTGTCATACTATTAGTCTATGTTTAAGAATATCGTTGAAATTAAGTTGTTATGCAGGAGATGCTTTATTATATATGCTTTATGTGTCCTAAATGTGACTCAGTATCTATTTAACTATTATCTATCTATGCATCTAAATCTTTCATAAGCCTTTTATAAAGTTCTACAGTGCTTTTACTTGGTTTTACGTCTAACTCATTTTCTAGTGTGTCCATTACATCTTTATAAAACTTGATAAGTCTTAACTTATCTCCTTTATAAAAATAGCATTTCATCATTAATTCATAAATTTCTTCATTATATGTATTTAGTCTTAACAATCTAGATAGATATTTTATTGCTATATCATACTGCTTCTTATCAATATAATAGTTTGAAAGCTTAATTGTCATATCTACATTTAAGTCATTAAGCTTTTGTACCTCATCAATACTCCATATATAGGCTTTATTTCCGTACAATTCTCCTTGATATAAATCAAGTATTCTTTCTACTATTCTTATGTTAGAATCATCTAAATTTTTATAATTTTTAAGTTTTCTAAAATCCCATAGATCACAATAAAAATTATCTAAGTTTAAAATATAACAGCCATTTTTATATTTGATAACTTCTTCTGTAAAGTTTGCTTTTTTTAAAGAGGTTTTCAATCTATATATTGTACTATGAAGATTATGTTCAGCTTTTTTCTCTGGAAAATCTGTCCACAGCATCTCACATAATCTCCATTTCTCAACAGGACGTCCTTCACTTAAGATAAGATATGCAAATAGCTCTTCAACCTTTACAGTTTCAAATTTAATTTGATTTAGTGCACTACTATCTTTTTCTTCAATAGACAATGTAAATTGCCCAAGGCACGTAACTTTGCATCTCTGATTTTTATTGACAAATATATCTTCCTCAGTAGTATGTTGTGTTCCTCGTTCGCTAGTGTTTTCTTTGGATAAATTCTTTTCTTTAATTTTATTTTCAGAAACAGTGTTAATTAATTTAACCTCCTGCCCTGCTTTAGTTTTATCATTACTATGTAAATTACCTTTATCTGCCTTTTTATTAATATCTTGAATTAATGGATATATAGTTATTATCCTATCTATGGTTTTGTTTATCTGTTCCTCTGTAACCGGCTTTAATATGTAATCTACCGCGTCGACCTTAAAGGCATCAAAAGCATATTCCTTATAAGCTGTAGAAAAAATAATTTGCATTTTGTAGTCTAGTTTTCCTAGTTCTTTTGCTAAGGCTATTCCATTCATTCCTGGCATCTCTACATCAACGAATGCAATATCAGGCTTAAGCTCATCTATGTGTGAGATTGCCTCCTTTGGATTTGAAAACTCCCCTATTACATCCACCTTGCCACTCTTTTGTATTATATATTTCATAAGGCTTAAAGTTGGAAGTTCATCATCAATAATAATAGCAGTTAATTTCATCTTTAGTCCCCCTACACCTTTGGCAACTTTATAATTACATTTGTGAATATTTGTTCTTCACTTTCTATAATAAATTCACTTCCCTTAATACTTTTCACTCTTCCATAAACATTTCTTATACCGACTCTCTGGTTGGAATTTCTACTTATTAATTGTTCTATCTTATCTTTTGATATTCCAACACCATTATCAGCTACGGTTATAACCACTTTTTCCTGTGATTCCTTTATGGATACTTGGATTTTCACACCAGTTTCTTTGTCATATATCCCATGCTTTATAGAGTTTTCTACTAATGGCTGTATTATCAGCGACGGTATCAGACAGCTTGTAAGCTTTTCATCAATATCGTACTCTACGGATATTTTATCTCCAAATCTAGCTTTTTCTATTGCTAAATATGCACCTACAAGATCTAATTCATTATATATAGTTGTGAGAAAAGAATCCTTATCTATATCAAAGACTGTTCTAAGATATTTGCTAAATTGTCCTATAAGATTTGCAGCCTTTTCTCCGTCTGTATAACAAAAGGACATTATTGTACTTAAAGCATTAAATAAAAAATGAGGTTTAATCTGAGCATTCAAAAATGCCATTTCGCTATTTACAGCCTCTCTAACTGATTTTTTCATATTAATTAAGGTTCTTATCCTAGCCTTTATCTCTTTATCATTAAATGGCTTGCTTATATAATCATTGGCTCCAGCTTCAAGTCCTAGTAGCAAATCATCACTTTTATGACTAGCAGTTGTTATTAATACAGGAAGTTCTATCAAGTTATACTCTTCTCTAAGCTGTTTACATACTCCTATACCTGATATCTTAGGCAGCATTGTTTCAATTATTACTATATCCACATCATTATCTCTCAGTTTTTCCATGGCTTCTTCCGCTGAAAGAGCTGTTAAAACATCATATCCTTCTGAGGCACATATATTTCCCAGCACATAAATACTCTCTATATCATCATCTACAATCAGAATAGTAAAATCTCTTCCTTCTTTTATATCAATATTTAAATTAACATCTAAAAAATCTTCATTTGATAAAGGCTTTGTTGCTGAAGCTCTATTGGACTTCTCCATTTCTATATACCTAGGAATATCAAGAACAAATCTGACCTTTCTTGATTGTTTATCTTCCTCCTTTGTTAAAGTCCCATTCATAACCTCAGCTAGTTGCTTAGATATTGAAAAATGTAGCTCTTCATGCTCCATACTTATGTTGTCGTGAAATATATTTTGAGTATTGCTCTTATTTACAACACTACCTTCATATTCAATATAGATATGTATTAAATGCCTTTCCGTAGTACTGCTTATTCTAATAGAACCTTGTTCCATATTATTTATAAAGCTTTCTATCAAGTTGTTTAGTATTTGTCTCATTCTATCTTCATCTGCATGTATAAAAACATTGTCTTCTACTTCATTTGTTAGCTCTATTCTATTTTTATCTATTAAATAGTTAAAAACATCCAATGCTATACTTACGCATATTTTAAGATCAACTTTTCCTAGTTCAAGTCTTAACCTTCCACTTTTTAGAATTATAAAATCCGATATATCTCCAACTAGTTTTGACATCCTTCTCGAAACCCTATTTATCAGTAAGATATCTCTTTTTTCTTTAGCTAATCTCATAACACTATCTCTTTGAAGCAATGAATGTGATATATTTGTTATCCCAAAGATAGGTGTCTTTAAATCATGAGATATTCTAGCCATAAATTCATCTGTAGCCTTTTCCGCTTTCATTAAATCTCTTGATAGCTGTGCTACATTTTCATAGGCTAAGGTAAATCTATAAGCTAATAATGTAGCCGTAAATATTATAAATCCTAGAAAGGAAATCCCTAGAACTATATAACTTCCAAAAATTCCGTTGTCATATACTACAGTAATAATAGGAAATACGAAAAGACAAATCATTGCTGCAGAAAACATTATAGATCCTTTTTTATCTAAAGTTCCATAGTCCTTTTTATATATGCATATGATAGAGTTTATAAGTACTAATATTATAACTACTTGATTAAAGGCTAAAAACCAAAATTTTATTGATGAATATATACTATAAGGTGCCACTAATATTAAAATTAAATATGGAACCACAACTATGTAAATTATCTTATTAAATTTATTATTTAGATACGCTTCATTTATACTTCTAACAAATAAACTAAAAGGAATCACTACTACTATGGAAACAAAGTATTGGATTCTATAAACAATATATCCTAAACTGTTATATAGAAGCTGCGAGAGAATTCTTTCACCATTAGCCAATACACAAATAGCTAATGAAATAAAAAATATTCCGCTATATAAAAAACTTCTATTCACTAGTTTTTCTCCCATCTTATATATGGTTAAGTGATATACTCCAAACAAAACAAGTATCACTGTAGCTGATATATCTAATCCATTTTTAATATCTCCTATACTATCTACTTGGCTACCTTCACCAAATATTATACTATTTGCTATACCTCCTACTGAAGAATCATAGTTTGCTACTTGTATTATAAGTTCTATATCAAAATCACTGTTAGCTCCATAATTTCTCGATTTCTCTTTTTTACTGTCGTTATAAAAATATATATTATACGGGCTATTATTACCTTTATATTTATTTACGTCTAATGAGCTCTCCCCTTTTTGTCCTAAAAGTTTTCCATTTATATAAACTTTACTGGCCATCTTTATATTCTCTATATTTATACCGAGTAAGTTATCTCTTTCACTTGTTTTAATTAACAATCTATATGTAGCAACCCCTTTAGTTATTACTTTATCGTTTTTCCTCCATAGAAATGGTACTTCTATATAATTCTGACGTTCTTTTATCTTATCACCATTGATTTGGAAATCTACTGGAGTTAGGAGTTCATTTGGGTATAACTGCCACTGTCCATCAAGTTTTATAGCGCCGTCTTTATTAAAGTTCCAGTTTGATAGATCAATCTTACCTCCTACAGCTTGAGGTCTCTCTGTTGAATTAATATGTGAATTAATAGCTATAACTGATATTATAAAAACAATTATTATAACTAGAATTTTAAAATTATTTTTCGTTAACTTAATCATAACTTCTCCTAACCCTTTTCTTACTTTGTACATCTTAGAATGTGAGCTATTTAAATGTTTTATTCTTCAATTATAACACTTAAAATGAAGCTTTATTTAATATAAAAAATGATTATTTCTTCCCTATATAGTGCTTTAAACCCAGGTAAAAATATTAAGTTTATCAATAGAGGAATTAGTGGAAACCGAGTTAAGGATTTAAAGGCTAGATGGAATCTTTAATCAAGCTGCTACATTTAAGCCTATGAATTTCTGGGCAAATGATGGAGTTCATCCAACTCAAGCTGGTCATGGCTTGATTACAAAAGAGTGGTTAAAAATAGTAGAAGCTCTTTAATAATCACTAAACTAGTTTATTTATGTGATTATAAATAACTAATACGGTAAATATGCAAAAAAAACACGCCGAAGAAGGTGGCTTCAGCGTGCTTTTATTCATTAATAACTTACTTGATTTCTACCATTTTTCTTAGCTCTATATAAAGCCTTGTCCGCATTTTCTATAAAGCTATCCATTGAATAGTCTTCAGCAAAAACTATTTCGCTAACCCCTAAGCTTAGGGTAACAAATTGTGATACCGATGAGTATTCATGCTTAAGCTCCAATTCCTTTAGATCCTCTATTATGTTCTCTGCTATTACTTTAGCCTGCTCTGCTGTTGTTTCAGGCAATATTACTGCAAACTCTTCTCCACCATATCTTGCAGCAAAATCAAGTGGTCTCTTCACTGAGGATATAATGGAATTTGCTACTTGAATAAGGCAATCATCTCCCTTTAGATGACCATAATTATCATTATATGCCTTAAAAAAATCTATGTCAGCCATTATTAATGAAGCCGGCTTTTTAGAACGTTCACTGTTTCTCAAGGTCATGCTCAAATAATTATCAAAAGCTCTCCTATTTGGTACACCAGTAAGTCCATCAGTGGTAGATAAATTTTGCAGCTTATGATTATCTTGCTGAAGTTTTGTGAGTTCCTTTATCTTTAACTCTAAAAGCTTTGTCTGATCTTCATATAGTCTTTTTTGATTATAAAGTTCTAAGAATACATTTACCTTACTTTGAAGTATTACAGGTTCAATTGGTTTAAATAAATAGTCCACCGCTCCTTTTTCGTAGCCTGCAAATATACAACTAGGTTCTTTGCTTATTGCAGTAACAAAAATTATAGGTACGTATCGAGTCTTAGAGTTCCCCCTCATAAGCTCTGCAGTTTCAAAACCATCCATGTTTGGCATCTGAACATCTAGGAGCACCAGTGCAAAATCATAATCAAACATTAAACTTAAGGCTTCATTTCCAGAGGTTGCTTTAATAATATTGCAGTCCATATGCTCCAATAGACTTTCTAAAACCAGTAAATTATCATACCTATCATCAACTATTAATATATTCATTTTATCGCTGCTACTCATTTTCATCTCCCCAATATAATCGACTGCGCTTATAATTTACAACTTTTAAAACATATATAATTTAAAAATAATTTCACTTTTATCAGTACTCATTATATCTATTTATAGTAGTTAATTCAATCAATTTTTCGACAATTTTCCCTAAAGGAATTACATAATCTGCCTTCAAGGTTTTTGAAGCAATTTGAGGCATCAGACTTACCGCAGCAGTACTTGGATCTTCTATTATAGCAATTCCCCCATACTGCTTTATGGTTTTTAACCCCCTGCTACCATCACCATTTGCTCCAGTCAATATGACTCCTATAAGCTTATGCTTAAAGCAATCGCTGGCAGTTTCAAAAAGTACATCAATAGATGGTCTTGAATAGTTTTCTTTAGCTTCCACTGTCAGTGATAAAGTTTCATCTTTCTCAATCAAAAGATGATAATTTGGCGGAGCTATATATATACATCCTGAAGTAAGTTTTTCCTTTTCCTCTGCTTCCTTTACCTTAAGCATGCATATACTATTAAAATATTTAATTAAATAGCCATCGGATTCAGGGCTCAAATGCTGCACTATTACTATAGGAACAGGAAAGTCACTGTTTATAGTTTTTAATATAGTTGCTATAGCTTCAATTCCACCAGCTGATGCCCCAATAACTACACATTTAAACTTCATAATAATTCTCCAGCTTTAATTAAATTTTATCAATCATTCCCATACTTCTTTCTATATATTCTTTCCGAATAATCGAACTCCTTAAACTTATCTATGTTATTTGAGTTTTTAATGCTTTCTCTTGAACCTAAGCAAAGAAATCCTCCATTGCATAAACTATCTGAAAATAAATCTAACACCTTATCCTGTAATTCCCCATTAAAATATATAAGAACATTACGGCATATAACAACATTCACTTCAGCGAAGATTCCATCAGTTACTAGGTTATGATCGGCAAAAGTTATCTTTTTCTTAAGTGCTTGATCCATTATCACAGAATTATATTTTGCTGTGTAATAATCAGAAAAAGAGTTTTTTCCTCCAGACTTCTGATAGTTGTAAGTGTATTTCTTAATATCATCCACAGAATATATACCTTCTTTAGCTTTTTTTAAAACTTCGTTATTAAAATCTGTGGCATAAATTTGTGTCTGTTCATACAAGCCTTCCTCTTTCAATAAAATCGCCATTGAATAAACTTCTTCTCCAGAAGAACACCCAGCATGCCATATCTTAACAAATGGATATGTTTTCAAAATAGGTACTACTTTCTCTCTAAACTCATTATAGAAACTTGGATCACGAAACATTTCAGTAACATTTATAGAAAGATCTCCTAGTACTTTATGAAAAAAGCTTTTGTCATATAAGATTTTATACTGCATAGAGGATATGCTTTCTAAGTTCTCTTCAAGCATCCTCTTAAGAATTCTTCTTTTAATGTGTGCTCTAGAATAATCTCTAAAGTCATATCCATATTTTAAATATATACCTTCAAGTAAAAGTGAAATTTCTATATCTTCATTTTCTTGTTTATATGTGTCTAGATTTTCTAACATTTATATAACCACACCCTTAAAAGTGAAATAAGTTTATCCATATCTATCGGCTTGGTTAAGTAATCATCAGCACCAGCTTCTATACATTTTTGTCTGTCATCCTTCATTGCCTTAGCCGTTATAGCTATTATAGGTATTCTTCGATTTTTTTCCATGTCTCTCAGCTCTCGCATAGCATCATATCCATCCATCTCCGGCATCATTACATCCATTAAGACTAAATCGATATCCTGATGTTGCTCAAACCTTTGAATAGCTTCCTTACCATTTCGTCCAACAATTACTTTCATACCATTGTTTTCTAAAATATTTGAAAGAGCAAATACATTTCTCATATCATCATCTACAATAAGAATTTTCTTATCTTTTAAACAATCCTCTTTATCAAAATCTAGAACTTTCGATTCAATATCTCTATTCTTATTATTATTGTCCAAGCTGTGTATAAACAAGCTAGCCTCATCTACCAATCGTTCAACAGAATAACTTCCTTTTATAATAATACTATCTGCATATTTATTAAGATTTTCTGCATCTTCTTCTGCAATCTTTTTGCTAGTATATATTATTATAGGTATAGTTATGGCGTTATCATTTCTTAACCTAGTTAATAGCTCTAAAGCGCTCATATCTTTAAGCTGCAGATCTAGAATCAAGCAATCAAACCTATGAGTTTCCAAAAGACTTTCCACTTCTAATCCATTACTTGAAATATGACATTTGCAGCCTGTTCCATCTAAGATGTCAACTATTGCAGCAGCTTCATCATCATATTCATTAGCTATAAGTACCTTGCTACCTTGTTTCAAGTTTTCTTTTTCAATCTTACTAAATACCATATTAAGCTCATTGGTACCCACAGGTTTTTTCAAATAACCAATCAAGTTATTCATGTCCTTACGCTGCTTGATATCTTCTCTACCAGATATTATGTGAACCGGAATGTCTTTAGTGACAACATTGTCTTGAAGCATCTCTAAAATCTTCCATCCATTTATATCTGGAAGTCCTATATCTAGTAATATGGCTTGTGGTCTATGCTTAATAGCTTTCTCTATTCCTTCTTGTCCATTGTATGCTGCTCTTACCACATAACCTTTTTCAATAATTAGCTCAGATAGAACGCTTACAAATTGTTCGTTATCTTCAATTATCAGTATTGAATTTTCATCATATGCTAATATATCTTTATATTGATTATTTGTTATAGCCTCTTCTTTAGGTAAATCTATCAAATCATTTTTTGCAACCTCCTCCAATGAAGATTGTCTTAAAATACCCGTGTTCATATTATGATCGCTAACATCTACTGAATCCAAACTATTATAATAATCCACAGGCATAATCAATTTGAAATTACTTCCTCGTCCAATTTCACTTTCTAGGGTAATTGCTCCACCAAGAAGTTGAGCCAGCTGTCTAGAAATTGATAGCCCCAGCCCTGTTCCTCCATACTTTCTACTAGTACTTCCGTCTGCTTGTTTAAAGGCTTCAAAAATTATATCTTGCTTATCTTTTGGTATGCCTATACCCGTATCAGATATAGATATATTTATATACTTATGTTTTTCCTCTTTAGGAACCTGATTTTCTTGATGAACCTTACTTCCTTCTAAGTCACTAGAAGAACTTATATTTATAATAACTTCTCCTTCACTAGTAAACTTGAAAGCATTTGATAATAGATTATTCACTATCTGCTTAAGTCTTTGTTCATCTGTGTTTATGAATTCAGGCAATTGCTTGCCAAATTGTATGTCAAACTTAACTTGTTTTTCATTTGCTATTGGAGCAAAGGATCTCTGTAATTGCTCTGCAAAATCTTGTATATATACTTTTTCAATAGAAACATCTAACTTTCCCGCTTCTACTTTTGATATATCTAAAATATCATTAATAATGTTTAACAGATCCTTACCAGATGAATTAATTGTCTTCGCATATTCAAGTTGTTTCTCAGTGAGTGGCTCATTCAGCTTTTTCTCTCCAAGCAATTTAGATAAAACTAATATACTATTTAATGGAGTTCTAAGCTCATGAGACATATTAGCTAGAAATTCTGATTTGTACTTGTTTGCTAGCTCAAGTTCATCAGCTTTTTCTTGAATATCAAGTTTAGCTTTTTCTAAAACTTTATTTTTAGTTGTTATATTTTTCTTTTGTTCCTCTAGTATTTGTGTTTTCTCTTCTAATTCTTCATTTATCATTCTCAGTTCTTCTTGTTGAACCTGCAAGCTTTCCTCTGATGCTTTTAATGCTTTTGTCTGTAAGCTTAGTTCCGTATTATTTTGTCTTAACTCTTCCTGTTGCGCTTGTAATTCTTCTGACTGAATCAAGGTCTTGTTTAATAATTCCTTCATCTTAATCTGTGCTTTTACTGAATTTATACTCATCGCCACATTTGAGCTTATTTGATTAACAAACTGCTGCTTTAATTCGCTTAATTCACCAAATACACCAAGCTCTATTATCGCTTCAACCTTACCTTCATAAATACAAGGAACTACCAATATATTATTAGGCGATACCTCTCCTAATCCTGAAGTTATTTTCATGTAATCTTTTGGCACATCTCTCATTATTATTGAATGTTTTTCTAAAGCTACTTGTCCTACAATTCCTTCTCCAGGTCTAAATTCATTTATTGTTTTTTCATTTTCCCTATAACAATAACTTCCCAGTCTTTTAAACACTTCATCTTCATCTTTCAAATAAAGTGCACCAATTTGAGCATTAATATATTTGGAGACATGCTTAATTATATCTGTAGATAAATCCTCAATATCTTGTTTTCCTCTAATATGTTCATTTAGTTCTGCTTTTCCTACCTTTAACCAAGTTTCATTTTTATTTCCGTCTATTAATTCCTTAAGCTTAGTCATAAATTTATTAAAGTTTTTAGACATATCCCCTAATTCATCATTTGAATCCGTATTCAATCTAACTTCTAGATCCACATCACCTTCAGCTATTTCCCTAAAAGTATTAGTAACAATTCTCACAGGATTAACAACCATTCTAATTACTAAGGCTGCTATAATAAATGCTAGTATTGTTGCAAATCCTCCACCTGAAGTCATAATATATTGGGTTTGCCTTTCCATTATCTTTAAGGCATTATCTCTCTCCCCTAAGGTCTGATATTCATCCTGATTAATATCATTTAGAGCTGCTCGTATAGTGTCCATCTTTTGTTTACCAACTCCAGATTGAACAGTTTTGATTAAATCAGATATTTGAGATGTTCCCGCAGAAACATTTTCTCTGACAGCTATTATATCTTTATCTTCCCATTCAGCCCATTCCTTATAGTATTTATCGACCATCGCAAGCCTTATAAGTTGATCTGGGCTATCTTTAGATAATTCTTGCATTTTTTTATAGTGCTCTTGATAATCAGCTTTTCCCTTATTAAAAGGTTCTAAAAAAGTTTTATCACCAGTTATCACATAACCTCTTGCACCAGTCTCCATGTTAATCAAACTTATAAGTATAGCATCAGATTCACTGATTACTTTATAACTATGAACACTCCAATCCACAGCTTGCGATTCTTTTCGAAAATTTATATATGCATATGCTATTACCATAATCATAATCAGGGTTACAATTCCAAACCCTAAAAACAATTTTTGCCCTATTTTAAATTTTTTTAATAGCAAAATATTCTCCTTTCATATACAAAGACTTATTATAATTTTTTTATTATTCCTTATTATACTTATGATATCTAAAATCAATAATAATGTAAAAGGATATTTGAAGTTATATAGGAATTCTTATATGTTGTAGGAAAATCAATCCTTATTCCCCTTATACTTCAATAATATTTACATTCAAGGGTGATTACTATGTAGTAAAAAAGGTCGCTAAAATTTTCTATACAGAAAAAAAAATTGACCAACTATAAAACAAGTTGATCAATTCTTTCCTATTTAGCAAGCTAATATAAATTTTTCTATAACCTCAGCTACACCATCATCTTCATTAGTTGATGTTACATAGTTCGCAATTTGCTTTACTTCATCAAAAGCATTTCCCATAGCAACACCAAGTCCTGCAAACTCTATCATATGTAAGTCATTACCGGCATCCCCTACACAAATAACCTCTTCTTGTCTAATACCAAGGTAATCTGCAAGAGCTTTAACACCTTCACCCTTATTGCTTTTTTTGTTTAAGAACTCTAAAAAGTAAGGAGCACTTCTAACCACTGTATACTTGTCATAAACTTCCTTTGGTAACTTTTCTATAGCTGCTTGTAGTATTTCTGGTTCATCAATCATCATTATTTTTGATATATCTGCATCACTATCTACTTTATCAAAGTCAACTTCTGATACATCAATACCATTTATAGTTCCTTCTACTTCTGTGTATTTGCTCATCTTAGGAGTTATACATCCAGTTTTATCAAAAGCATGTATATTTACACCTAATTCTTTGCTTAGTCCATAAAGGTATGCTATATCTGTACCTTTTAATATGTTCTTTGATATTACTTCCTTAGTTAGTGTATTTTGAATTAATGCGCCATTAAAGCTTAACACATAATCATCTTCATCAATTAAATTTAAGGCCTCTAAGTATCTAGTTATACCTTCTATAGGTCTTCCAGAAGCAAGTACAACTTTTACGCCTCTTTTTTTAGCTCTTGCTATCGCTCTTTTAGTTATATCAGAAACCGTCTTATCTTCTTTTAGTAAAGTACCATCCATATCTATTGCAATTAGTTTGTACATATATACTCAACTCCCGTAAAATTATTACGAGTACATTATAGCACTGATGCACCTATTACTTTTAAATGGAAATATACTTCTATATGAGAACATCTTTATTTTGAAACGATTTCACTAGTTTTTTTGTATGTTATAATATATTGAGTTTTCTAATAATTCACTCTGCAAAAACCTTTACTCTCTTCGACTTCTTATATCCCTTAATAAAAAATATTCCATATAGCAGTAGCAAAAATCCTATCACTATTATTGCTATGCTCACTTCAAACTTTTGTTTTGCAAACGCATCATAGCTAACGCTACTGTTGTATCTAGTTAAAAGCGTTAATGCAATTCCTACCCCCATATTTATTACAGAATATAGAATAAAAGCAAATTTATATTGTCTAGGCATTTTTACCTTTTTCATATTATCCTCCTATAGATATTACTCCATCATGTACTTCTTATACTTTTAATAAATTATATTATTGAACACTTAACTTATTCACACTTTTATGTTATTTTTTACCTATAATAATTATTGCCTTATTCTTTACATTCCTATACTTACTTCAAAATAAATATTCAATGCAAATTTACAAATTTACATGTAAATTCCCAACATTACACCCTTCAGATTTTTTTCAAAACCTCCTCTTGGTTCCGAACTTGCTATCGGTATATTTTTAAATCATTGAATGTTACACCTACATATAATTGAAAGTCATGTCTAAAACTGCTATAATAACTTTGTTTTCACAAAAATATAAATTCCAGATTTGAGTTGGAAATTATTTATTCGGGGGTTTAATGATGCCAATTAGAATTGCAATTCTAGGTGGTCCTAGGTGTGGAAAAACCACATTAATACAACAACTGTATGTAGATTTGAAAATTAAAGGCTTAAATGTAGGCGCTGCAAGTGAATACAGTACTGAATACCTTAGAGAAAAAGGCATGATAGAATCTATCGCTGAACAATATGGTATTTATTTAGGACAGAAAAACATAGAAAATTCATTAAGTAGTTTTAATTATGCTGTAACCGATTATGCTACTTTTGTACCATATATATATGGTCGTTTTATGTTAGGAGATAAAAAAAGAACTTCAAAAGATAAAGAAATCTTAAAAGACCTTTATGCCCTTGCACTTAGAGATTTGGACAAGTATGATCATATTTTCTTTGTACCAAGAGAATTTGGATATACTAAAGATGGCGTAAGATGGCAAGATGAAACTGCTGCCGAAGGCATTGATTCTGCAATAAAGCATTTTTTAGATTCGGAAAATGTTAATTATCAAGTTATTGAAGGTAATACAAAAGAAAGATGTGAAAAGATTTTAGATATATTAGGTGTTTAAAGATGTACCATTTCAATTTGAAAATATGAATTTTATTATGAAGTGGTAAATGCATAAAGCAAAAAGCTTGTACTTATAAGTACAAGCTTTTTTTATATACCAAGTATCCCAAATGCATATCCAGCAATTCCAAATATCATTAATCCTATCATGCAAATTAGAGGTGATACCCTTTTATGAAGTAACCAATAAACTAAAAATATTAATAATAACGATAGTAGATTAGGCATTATATTATCTAATTGTTGTTGTACGGTAAACGCTACAGTAGTGTTATCTTTATTTAAGGTATAGAGAACCAAAGGGGCTTTTATAATAGTCCACTTTGCTACAAGTCCACCTATTACAGTGTAGGTTAGTACAGCCATTATATTTTTGAGTTTTGGCACCGTCCCTTTTAATCTATTGATTATATTAATACCTTCCCTATAAGCAATCATTAATCCATTATACCTAATTATTATTCTCACCAAATTTATAGCTATAAAAAATATCAGTGGTCCTGCCACATTTCCGCTAAGAGCTATGCCAGCACATATTGCTGCTATCACTGGTCTTATTATCCCCCATATTATTGGATCTCCAACTCCTGCCATCGGGCCCATTAACGCAATCTTAACTTGAACAATTCCCGCTTCATCTAATGCACCATCGTTTATCATGGTTTCTTCTACAGCTGCATTTGCACCAAGTATTATATTTGAAAGAAACGGTTGACAGTTAAAGTATTCCAAATGAACTTTTACTGCGGCTTGCAGTTCATTCTTGTCTTTGTACAGCTTTTTCAGTACAGGCATCATGCAGTAACAATAACATAGATTTTGAAGTCTCTCATAGTTCCAAGATAACTGATAGAATTGAGTTCTCCAAAACACTTTTCTCAAATCTGATTTAGATAATTGTATTTTTACTGAATTAGGAACAATTTTAGCAGTGTTGTCAGCTTTCTTGGTCCTACTCCTGTTATTCACCTTATCTATCATGTTTGAAATTTGTAAATACACAAGAGCTAAGCTTATTCCCATCAAGGTCAGCCCAACAAGAGTCATGTCAGAAAAAGTCATAACCAAAAATCCTATGAGAAAAAAAGATATCATTTCTTTCATATTGAGAATTTTTAGTATCATTGCATATCCAACCACCACTAAGAAACCAGTGGACACTTGAAGCCCTTTTGTAATTATATCTGGTATATGAGCAAGTATCGTATGTATTATATTAGCATCTGCAAAAAAAGCAACTAAAACTGCTGGTATCGCCATTCTTAGAGAACTAGGAATAATCGTAAGAAAATGAGCTGTTGTTACTCTCCAAAGCTCACCCTTCTCTACCCCTCGTTCTGCCCAGTGCATTATTGCTACATCAACAACACCTTTTTGCAAAATAAAAAGTAATTGACCTAGTACAGATAATGGTATAGCTATACCTATAGCTACTCCAATCTGCTGCTTGCCGAGTACTGATAATATAACTGCAACAATTGAAGATAAAGCTGCATCTGGAGGAGTCGCCACTCCTATAGTCATCCATCCAAGAGCAATAAGCTCCATTTGAGCTCCTATCATAACTCCAGTTTTTAAATCACCTAATGCAATACCTATAAGAGTTGCTGCAATTATTGGTCTATGCGTCTGAAACTCTTCTGAGGCTGAACCAATACCTGATATAGAAGCAAATAAAAATATAAGTAAGGCTTGCGCTAACGACATTATTACCTTCTCCTTGCATTCAGAGTGTCAATAAAATCTACCTTTCTATCTGTAGGTAAGATTCTTATCTCTACCTCTACATTATAATTAGCAATTTTTTTTAATACCTCTATCTCCTCATTGTCTAGATAAAAAGTTGTACTTATCTTCTCTTTATCCTTTTTAAATGACATTCCTCCAATGTTTAAACTATCTATCTTTCCTCCACCTTCTATGAACTCTAGTATCTCAAAAGGATTTCCAAAAACCATAATTACATCTTCATATTCACATTCCTCTTGATATATTTCTAAAGCTTCTTTTGTGCTACAAAAAATTATTTTTATATCTTCAGGAACGGATATTTCTATGAAGGTCTTTCTTATATCATTATTTGCAACTTCTTCATTTACAACTATTATCTCTGTTATATTTTCATAAGTACACCAATTGTTAATCAACTGTCCATGTACCAATCTATCATCAAGCCTTACTATCTTTAGCAATATACCGCTCCTCTCATAATCACTTTTGTTTATTATTGTACCGTTCTCTTATATTTATTACTCCATTTTGTCCAAAGTGTTCTGCAAGATTTGATATCTTCTCTAAATCTTGCATCATATAAGGTATTATCTCCAAAATCATTGGCATGTTCATACCTGTGACCACATTTACATTATCTCTATCCATAAATAAGCAAGCTGCATTATATGGTGTCCCACCTAGTAGGTCTACAAGTATTAAGACTTCTTCCACATCAAGCTCTTTAATTGTTTGCTCTATTTTTTGCCTAAGACTATCTATGCTTTTATTTATTTCAAGACAAATAGTCTTTATCTTCTCTTGCTTACCATATATCATTTCAATTGAATTTATTAGTGCTTCTGCGTAGCTACCATGTGAAATTGCTATTATGCCAACCATTTAATACACCTCTAGATATATTTTGTTTCAACGCTTACTGAATCACTTCATTAATAAAGCTTAGATCTTCAGGTTTTCTTCTCAAACCACAGCGTATTTTTGAAGACGCTTCTCTGACTAAAGTGTTCCGTCTTTAATTACTTCTTATATATTACCACACCTGCAGCAACTTTGTTAACTATTCCTGAATCATCTATTAAATCTAGCTTTGAACCTTTTCCTATTGAATTTAGTATGGCAAAACTTTAAAAAGGAGCATTGAAACAACCTTCCTATGAAGTTATATCTTCTAAAAAAGACTATCTCAAAATTCACTCTTAAATTTGAGATAGTCCTGACATACAAATATTTTTAGTTTGCTGTTTATTACTTCATCGAATATTATATGCCATCTTCCATTGAGTTGTCTGAAACACTTACGACTGCTGGCTTAGCTTTTTCAAATCTTACTGCAGTTTCTTTAGTACAGCTAACAATATTGTTTGCTAACTCTTTTATATCCATCGTGTCTTTTAATAGTATAGATTCAAGAATTGCTCCTAAATTACAGCCTGCTGTAACCTCCATGTTCTCACCTTCCACAGAAAGTTCTACACAGGTTTTAAATGGTGTACCACCAAGAATATCACAAACGAATAAAGTTTGAGCTACCTCACTACTTTCTAGTATTTTTATTAGCTTAGCCTTTAGACTTATATCCGAATCCTCTTCTAAAAAATCTACAAATTCAACTCCACTATTATTACCAGCTAATAACTTTAAGGAACTTCCTATACCAGTGCCATAATTTCCATGTCCAACTATTATCACTAAGGTTTTCATTATTATAATACCCCCAATAGTGATAGCAATATTGCTGCTACGAAAGTGATTAATATAAGTATAGTTGGATTAACATTTTTCTTCTTTAAGAAATAGAACATAAGTAATGTATAGCATAGAGGTAATAAGTTAGGTAATACTTTATCTACAAAATCAGTCTGAAGAGAAATAGCATGATCACCACTTATAGTTATCTTAGGAAGTAATTGAATGTGAACATATGAAGCTATTAATCCTCCTATAACAGTTACACCTAAAGTTGTAGCTGCCTTAGAAATTGCCTTGGAATTATCTTTTAACACAGTTATAGCCTTTACTCCAAGGTTATATCCTGCACTTGTCCAGATTATACGAGATAAGAATACTCCAACATAAACCACAAAGAATATTATTGGTCCAAGTATGCTTCCTTCACTTGCAAAGGATGCACTTATCCCAGCAACTATTGGTAGAAGTGTAAACCATAAAAGCGCATCTCCTATACCAGCAAGAGGTCCAAAAAGTGCTACCTTTAAACCTTTAATAAGGCTTCTATCTTCACTATTTTCTTCAAGTGATAAAACTAATCCCATAAGAAAACCTACAAGTGTTGGGTTTGTATTTATGAATTCTAAATTATCTTTCATCGACTGTGATATTTTTTCTTTATCACCATTGTGTACCTTCTTTAAGAATGGTAGCAAAGCACAAGTCCATCCACCACCTTGCATTCTTTCATAATTAAAGCTAGCTTGAAGTAAAACTGATCTAAAGGCAAGCTTTCTAAGGTCTTTTTTAGTTAACTTATTATTAGATTCCATCTTCGTAATCTCCTTCTCCTGCATTGTTATATGCTACATTTACAACTTCAGGCTTATTCTTATCATTTATATATCCATAAATAGCTAGTGCAGCACCTACTAAAGCTACTGGTAATAAATTTGTGAATTGTACAAATGAAGCTAATAAAAATCCAATTATCAAGAATGGTACATATTCGATCTTAAGCATAACTCTTAAAAGTAATCCAAATCCAACTGCTGGCAATATTCCTCCTGCTATCTCAAAGCCATGTTTAAGCCATGTAGGCATGTTTTCTACTAAAGTTCTCATAGGCTCTTGAGCTATATAAGTACAAAGGAATACTATAACACCATAAGTTACTCCAACTATTAAAGTTGTGATAAGGTTAAGTCTTGTAAATGCTTTTATATCTGCTTCTTCAGCATACTTATCAGCTTTACTCATAAATACTGAGAATGTTGAGTAATAGAAAAGAATAACATATTGCATCAAGAAACTAAATGGAAGCGCCAATCCTATTGTAGCTTTTACATCAGCCCCAGTGGTATATGCTATAACTGTTGTCATTATACCAGCAAGGATTGGGTTTGGCGGTTGAGTTCCACCTACTGGAGTAAGTCCTGCAAAAGCTAATTCTGTAAGTCCTCCAGCTATTAATCCTGTTCTTACATCACCTAAAATAATTCCTGTTAATGTACATACTATTATTGGTCTAAAAATATAAAGTCCTTCTAACCAAAAATCAAATCCTACTATAATTGCCATAACCGCAAGAAGAATACCTTGTAATAACGTTATACTATGCATTATAATTCCTCCTATTATTCAATATTTGTTTTTATATCTCCAGGTGTATCTTGAGCAAATACCTTAACACCTTTTGATTTGATATATCTTAAGTCTTCTAAATCTTTATCATCTACATAAACCTTTTTAGTAATGGATCTTTTTCCTTCTGAAAAGTGCATATTTCCAACATTTAATTCCTTTATAGGCACTCCTCCTTCAACTAGCTTTCTTGCAACTTCTGGATTCTTACAAACTATAAAAATCTTTTGACTTGGTGAGGCCTTATGTATTATGTCTATTGTTTTTTGTATTGTAAAAAATCTAATTCCTACACCTGATGATTCTGCTGTCATTGACATAAGTTGTTGCTGTACAGTATCAGTAGCTGCATTATCATCAACGACTACAAGCAAATTTGCACCTAAAGATGTTGTCCATGTAACCCCTACTTGCCCATGAACTAATCTATTATCGATTCTTGTCATTAATATATTTGGCATTTTTGAATCCTCCCTTAATCTTTATGCAATATATAAAAGCAAGACCCATGCCAAGTAGTGTACATATCACTATTTGACATGGGTCATAAATCGAGAATTATTATATTCTGCTTTGATTAAAGGTTTAAAATCACCTTTTTGCTTATATTTATATTGCTTTATGATATCATCATAAAAATTTCTATATATCAAAACCTTTAACTTTATTCTTTATACTATCATATATAAAACCTATTTCCGAGATTGGAATCTCAACTCTATAAAACTGTTCTATGACACTAAAAGCTTTTTTTGTCAATTTTATAAAGTGTACATGACACTTCTCGAATTCCTCTGGATTTCTATAATTCATGATAGGATCTTTTATAACTAATCTTTCAATCATGCAGCTGATGTGTATATATAAACCTATCTTTAAATCATTCTCTAATTTAAAACCTAAGCTTCTTTCTAAAGCTGTCAGCGCATCTTCTACTTGATCTACTATCTTGTCAGGGTTTAGTATAGTGAGATAATTTAAAACATTTTCTAGAGTAAAGAGTTTTACGGCCTCTTTATTTATCTTTTCAATTATATTTTTATCAACTATTCCTTTTAAAGTACTAGTTAAGATTGAATCTGCCTTCTTCATTATAAGATTTTCTAAGGACACAAACGGAACATCTTCTATATCAGGATTATTAGTGCCTATTATTAGCTTTACATTGTATTGCTTAAATATAAAATCCTCTCTACCATTGGATTTTAAGCTTTCATAGTCATAGGCTACAATCTTTACTTCATCTTCATTAAAACAACTGTTTAACAAATCTTTAATCTTACTTGCAGTTCCAATACCTGTAATGCAAGTAGTTATTATAACATCTGTTTTCTTTTTAGTTGATTCTATATAGTTAAAAGTACTCACATTTTTTGCAGTAGTTTCTTCAGCTATTTGCTTTAATGGCTGCAATTGAAGTATTCTACTACCAACATCTAAAGCCAGTTTAGTAGAAACATTATCTATTATAGCTATATCTCCATATATTTCTTTCTCAAGTAAAATGTATATAGTTTCTAAAGACCCCATATCAACAAGTATGAGAAGCCCCTTAGAAGTATCAATTGTCTTTATATATTCTAACAACTTAGCGCTTATATCAAGTGGAGAGCTCTCAATTGGCATATCAAAAGGTTCAAAAATGTATTTGCCAAAAAGTCTATTAGCCACTCCTGCAATACTACTGGCAGTAGAGTATCCGTGAGCGATTATAACAGCATTTATATTACTTTGAGTGGATTTATTCAAGGATTTTATATAAATAAGAATATATAGTTCAGCTATTTTATCTATCTCTAAGTCTAGATTTTTCTCAACATCTTTAACAAGCTTCAAAGCAAGCTTATATTCCTTAGGAAACCTCTTGTTCACCTCTTCTAAAATTAAAGAGATGTTTTCATCATCATAAGATACATTGGATTCTATAAAATGAGTTATAAGTTGAGCAATTATCTCCGAACTGTTAACTAAATAATCTATACCATAGTTTAAATTCATAAAAGACAGTGTAGTCTCTACATTTTTTTCTATAGCCTTAAATATCACACTTCTTGAACTTTTGTACCTCTCACTAAAAACTATATGATCTATAAGCTCATTAAATATTTTGATACCATCTTCTAAAAACTGATCAGATGCTACGGTCGCATTAGCGAATCCTTGAGCGATTTCAATCACCTGCTTTGTAAATTCAAAGGCTCTATCTGAGCTTACTAAAAAATAATCGTTTTCCTTTTCCTCTAAACAACTAATAAACATGTCTTTTATATTTAACTCATTTATGAGCATCTCATCATCTTGTGCAATTATATCCTTAGGAAGATTATTTATCTTTATCTTTAATACCTTTGATTTCTTTTCGTTTTGACTGTTCAATGCACTTGCACAGCTTAGCTTTACAGCATTTATTAATTTTCCTAAGTTTCCGTAAGTATCAGCATTTATCAATATGTTTACAACTTGATTATTAACCACTATATCCTTGTTTATGTTTAAAGCCTCTCTTTTATAAAAGGTATTTATCAATTCAAGCTTTTCTTTTAACGGTCTTTCCTTAAAGCTTGGAATTTTAACAATCAGTGGAATTCTTCTCAAAAAGGTTTGAAGGAATTTATTTTCCGGATTTTCAGTAGTAGCAAAGATCATCCTTACATTAGCTTGCCTTTTCTTTTCTGTCTCTCCCAATCTTCTAAAAATACCTTTGTCTAGGAATAGAAATAACTTTTCCTGACCTTCCGGAGGCAATCTATGAATCTCATCTAAAAATAAATATCCTCCATTTGCCTTTTCAATAAGTCCAATTCTGTCATTATCAGCTCCTGTATAGGCACCTTTAGCAGCACCAAAAAGTATTGCAGAAAATAACTCTGGATTATTTGCATACTCTGCACAATTAAACACTTCAAACGGTGCATCTTGATTTATATAACTACTATTCTTAGCGTAATCGTATACCTTTTGTGCTAAAAAACTCTTTCCAACTCCTGAACTTCCTATAAGTAAGAAAGGTAATCCATTCGGAGGATATGACACTGCAGACTTACACTGCTGCACAACATCTTTTAAGCTTCCACCAGCCCCTATAATTTCTCTAAAACTATCCGAATCATTTGTAAATGATGAACTGCTCTCTTCCTTTAGATATTGAAAAACTAATTTAAACTTATCTTTGTTTTCTTCATATACATCCTTGCTCATAAAATATACTGGTCTCTTATTTATCTTTATAGCTTCATCATCTCTTGAAAGCTCATTTAAAATATGACTTGCCTGATTTCTCTGAAGCCCTAGCATATTTGATATTGTGAGTGCATCTACTCCGTATTCCTTACTACCATCTATATTAAGAGAAAGCTCCTTAAGCTTCAGTATAACTTTTTCTTTATTAGTCATTGATCTTCCCCCATCTATCTTCGTATCATTCATAGCCCCATTTCTATCTGTTTAATTGGATTTTAACACTCAATCAGTATTTTATGCAATGATATATATGGCATTTTACTAATCTTACATTAAACTTTAGAGTTTATATTTTCTATACAGTAAAAAACACTGCAGCTCTTATTAAAGAACCACAGTGCTCTATTACTTTTATATTATTCTTCTGTCTTACCTATATCAGAAAGTACTAGACCTTTATTATGATCAAGAGCCCAGCTTATACCCCAATCATTTTGGAATATAAGTAGATTTCTATCTCTAAAATCTTTAACCTTCTTAGTATCTGAAGTTAAGTTTAGCTTATCAACATCTATATCTTCATTTTCAATCCATCTTACATATCTATAAGAAGATCTATCCATCTTAATATCAACATTGTATTCATTCTTTAATCTGTATTCAAGAACTTCAAATTGAAGTACACCTACAACCCCAACTATGATTTCTTCCATACCAACATAGAATTCCTTAAACACCTGAATAGCCCCTTCTTGAGCTATCTGAGTTACACCTTTGACAAATTGTTTTCTCTTCATTGTGTCAACTGGCCTTACTCTTGCAAAATGCTCTGGAGCAAAGGTTGGTATACCTTCAAACTTAAACTTTGAATTATTAGCGCATAAAGTATCTCCAATAGCAAATATACCTGGATCAAATACACCTATTATATCTCCAGCATATGCTTCCTCAACAATTTCTCTCTCTTGAGCTAAAAATTGTTGTGGTTGTGCTAGCTTTAGCTTTTTACCACCTTGAACATGGTTTACTTCCATTCCTTTTTCAAACTTTCCTGAACATATTCTCATAAAGGCTATTCTATCTCTATGAGCTTTATTCATGTTTGCTTGAATCTTAAATACAAAGGCTGAAAATCCCTCTTTGAAAGGATCTATTTCACCTTGGTTTGACTTTCTTGGAAGTGGTGAAGATGTAAGCTTTAAGAAATCTCTTAAGAATGGTTCCACACCGAAGTTAGTAAGTGCTGAACCAAAGAACACTGGTGATAACTCTCCGCTTCTTACCTTTTCTATATCAAAATCATCTCCTGCTATATCTAATAGTTCTACATCTTCCATAAGTTTATTATGTAAGGCTTCTCCTAAAAGATCGTTAAATACAGGATCTGAAATATCTCCTTCTACTGAACTTACTGCTGTCTGTCCATGGTTTCCACCATTAAACACTTCAATAGAATTCTTATTTCTTTCGTATACTCCCTTAAAATCTTTTCCTGAACCTATAGGCCAGTTCATAGGATATGACTTTATTCCAAGTTCTCTTTCTATATCCTCTAATAATGTAAATGGATCTTGAGCTTCTCTATCCATCTTATTTATAAATGTAAATATAGGAATCCCTCTTAACGAACAAACATGAAAAAGCTTTCTTGTTTGATCTTCTACTCCCTTTGCTGCATCAATTACCATTACTGCACTGTCTGCTGCCATAAGGGTTCTATAAGTATCTTCTGAGAAGTCTTGATGTCCAGGTGTATCTAATATATTAATGCAATATCCATCATAGTTAAACTGCATAACTGATGATGTAACTGATATACCTCTTTGTTTTTCTATTTCCATCCAGTCAGAAACAGCATGTTTAGATGCTTTTCTAGCCTTTACTGATCCAGCAAGTCTTATAGCACCTCCGTATAATAGAAGCTTTTCTGTAAGTGTAGTTTTACCTGCATCTGGGTGGGAAATTATAGCGAAGGTACGTCTTTTCTCTATTTCTTCAACAAAATCTGCCACAGCTAATCCTCCTTTATTAATGAACAACATAAACCATTTGATTTATGAAAATATCACGTTTTTAAGTTTTCTTTGTTACAGTAGGCATATAATTAAATTAAAATTATATATCTCTATTACTACTAATAAACCTTCATTATTATTATAAAATTTAGTTATGTTTAATAACTTTATATAAACATCATAAATTCAATAATAATCTTAATCATAGCATAAATTTATATTATACCATAAATACTTATTACATTGGTCCACTCTCCAAAAAAGGCCTAGCTAAAATAGCAAAGACCTCTATTTAAATTACATTATGTCCATACATATATATTTAACTCAAAACAAGCTAATTATAGCAATTTACAAGGAATTTTTCAATAATATATCAACATATATTATGAAATCACCTTGTTATATCTATTTCTCTTATAAAAATATATATTATATGAGTTTTATTTAATCTTCTACATCTATTAATTATGTAAAATATTCTTAACTTCCTCAATCATTTAGTAGATTAGAAAATAGTTGCTCTCTTATTTTCTTATAAAAAGCAAACCGCTATTTTCCATAACCTTATGCTTATAGTCTATTTTTTCTATATACAGTTATTTATCAATTAAATGTTGGTAAATCTTTATACATATCGATGGACAACCCTATGATTAATTTTATATTTCTTTAAAAAGGTGATTTCATAATTCTTATTTCTTCAGTTTTTGTAAATCTATTTCCTTCAAATAGTCGATCATATATCAAATCCATATAATCTAGCACCTTATCTAAGTTCATGATTATGAAAAAACTAAGGTATCTTTGAAGATACTTCGAGGCAACCCCATGAAAGATTGATAGCCATTTTTTCAAATTTGGCCAAATATATTTTATTCTATACTCAGTCTCTACCTTAATTGATTTATTTTTATTATGTCTCATCGCCACTGATTTAATATATCTGTCCCCGTATGGAGCAATGTATGATTTCTTTTCTATTTTGGAATAGATTTTTTCATTGAAAGCAATTTTATTCCATTGATGCTTAAATATCGGTTTTACAAACATAGAGTCTTCTTGTCCTTTTGCACCAATAACCCAAATGTTTTCTCTTGGAGTTGATGAAGCAATTATTTCTGCATCTCTACACCCTTTGAAGTTTTCTTTTATAATAACTTTTCCCACATGTACAACTCCTGATAAAATATCTGGAGTTGAGTCTATACTCAAGGCTTGAAGTATTTTATGCCTCCAATAAAAAGCTGTCCCAATACTTATATTTAGCTTTTCTGCACAAAATTTTAAAGTTTTATTTTCGGTCATTAATTCAGTAAACTTCAGCCAAGTTCTAGTATTCTTCTTTGAATAACTCCACAATGAATTAGTTGTACGTGAAAAAGTTTTTTCACACACTTTGCATTTATATCTTTGAATTCCATTATAAAAACCATATTTAATATGCCGAGTTGATCCACAAATTGGGCAAGATTCTACAACTCTATCTTTATAAAAATCTCTTCTTAGAACATCATTAGTATGCAGATCAAATTTTTTCAATTCAACGTCGTGTTGTAGCAAAAGGAACACCTCTCTAAGAAAATTTAATAATTAAGCTATCCTCTTAATGCTTGCCACATATTATTTTTTTAATCATTACCAACATTTATCTAACAAATATCTTTATACACGAAAACTTGATTGGGTATACATTCTTCAGTGATTTTTTAAGCAGCAGCTTTTTCTGAACATAAATTTAAGAAATTCTTGCAGGATAATAAATTTTGTTTTATTACTGTGGTTATAGGAAAGCACCGTTTTGATTTTAAAGCTATTTTTAAAGCTCATATGGTGCTATTAAGATACCTTTAAAATATAAATTTTATAACCAAGTAATTTATCTATATAGCTTAAAAAATTATAAGATACAGAGATAATAAATCTAAAGAACTATTTCCTTCTATCACATTTTATTCATTAAATTTAAATAAGCCATACCACCGAATTTACACTCAGTGATATGGCCCTATTTCCTTCAAATGTTAGTCAAAACTTTAACGTCATATTCTATTATTTTCTCAATTAGTTATTTACTTACTTAATTGAGTTCAATACTTATTGATTTAATAGAAATTACTTATTCATTAATTTCTTTATTTGTGAAACAAGTGGATCTGCTAATGTACCAACAACAACTTGAACATTATTTTCACCAAGTCTTGATATACCTGATGCACCTGATTGTTTTAAAGTCTTTTCATCTAATTTTGATGTATCTTTTAAAGTTAATCTTATTCTAGTTACACAAGCATCGATAGATTCTACGTTATTCTTTCCACCTATTGCAGCTAATATAACTTCTGCTTTATCAGATAATTTACTACTCTTTGAAGTACCAGCTTTAGTATTAACTGCAACTTCTTCATCATCTTCTCTACCTGGAGTCTTAACGTCAAACTTCTTAATGTAGAATAAGAATATGAAGTAGTAAATAACAGCAAAGACAATACCTACTAACGCAATACCTATTGGGTTACGTGTATTAGACTTACTGAAGTTTAAAGCATAATCTATAAAACCTGCTGAGAAACCAAAACCTAATTTCATGTTTAATGCATAAGTTACAGCTCCTGCTACACCAGTTAATACAGCATGTATAGCATATAGAGGAGGTGCTAAGAACATAAATAAGAATTCAATTGGTTCTGTGATACCAGTTAAGAAGGAAGTTAATGCTATACCTAAAAGCATACCTGTAACTTCTTTTTTCTTTTCTTTTTTAGCTGCAGTAATCATAGCTAAACAAGCAGCTGGTAATGCAAACATCATTATTGGGAAGAACCCAGTCATGAATGCACCTGAGTTTGGATCTCCTGCAAAGTATCTAGTTAAATCTCCTCTAACTACTTCTCCTGCTGCATTTGTAAATGTACCAAATGTAAACCAGAATATTGAGTTCATTACATGATGTAATCCAAATGGAATTAATAATCTGTTTAGTAGACCAAATCCAAAAGTTCCCGCTGGTCCTGAACTTGCTACAAAATTACCAAATTGATCTAAATAGTATTGGATTCCAGGCCATATATATCCCGCTGCAACACCTAATACAATCATAAAGAAAGAGGTGACTATAGGTACAAATCTCTTACCACCAAAGAATCCAAGGAATTGAGGTAATTGAATATCTTTAAATTTGTTATATAAAAGACCTGCAGTTATACCGGCTATGAAACCAGCGAAAACTCCCATATTTACAGTTGGATCTATAGCAGATGCAACTTTTTGTAATACTAGGAAACCTACTGCTGCTGATAATGCTGAAACTCCGTTGTTTTCTTCAGCAAGTCCTATAGCTATACCAATTGCAAATAACAATCCTAGGATTGATATTGGTGTAGCTGTTGGTCCTTTACCAAGATATAATGTACCAAAAATAGCATCTCCAGCTTGTGCAATTATTGGAATACCATTTTTAGCCAAGTAAGCATTTCCTGTCCATCCCCAAACATCGCTTTGACCTAATCTAAGCAATATTGCTGCAGCTGGCATTACTGCAACTGGTGTCATGAGGGCTTTACCTATTTTTTGAAGGAAAGCTAAGGTTTTGTTAGTTTCTTTACTCATTTTTCAACACTCCTATTACTATTAATTTTGTAAAGAAAAAATAGTTAATTAATAAATAAAATTAGATAATTGCTATGACTTCCTTTCTGGCGATTAATTCTCTTATAATAGTTATATGTTATTACATAAGTATTTATTAAAACAAAAAAAGCCGAAAAGGGAAAACTCCCTTTTCAGCTAATGCCCTAACTTAGGTAACACGCCGAAAGAAATAAATCAATCAAGCTATTCATCTTTACAAAACTTATTATATATCATATTAATAAATATTGCAACGTTTTCAATGAAATTTTATTATAAATTTTTTAATCTTTCTATATGAATGGCAAGATACGCCACTTCATCTATGGTGACTTCTGCTTCTAACTGATCTTCTATTACCTTTGCAGCTTCTTTTGCAAGCTTATATGATTGCTTATAACGTCTTTTTATTGTGTCTTTAAGTTCATTCTTAATAGTTTTATTCGCCACAATTCTCTCACAAGCAAATCTTACATGAGTTATAAATCTTGCGTAGTCTAGTGACTTTCTATCAATTTTTAAATTAAGCTCTTCTTCTATAAATTCTATAATTGAATTGTTTATAAAGCTGTACTTCATAGTGTTTGACAACTTACCATTCTTCCTTGCAGAATGTATATGTAGTGCTATAAATCCAACTTCTCCATCTGGAATGTTAACACCTAATTCTTTTTCAAGTCTTAAAGAAGCTTGCTTTGCAAGTTCGAATTCTAAATTATATAAAGTTTGGATTTCACTAATAAAAGGATTTTGTATTTCTTCACTATTTTTTAATCTCTTTACTGCAAAATCTATATGATCAATAAGTCCAACATGAATGTTTTCACTTAATTCTTCTCCTAATTTATCTGATATATCTCTTATGATTTCTTCACAAAGCGCTACGAAAGATTCATCATTTCTATTTACTATTTCTTTAAAATTGCTTTTGTTCTTTTCATCTTCTATTGTAAATATCTTTTCTACCAGAGTCTCACTTGAAATAATATCTCCTAATTTTTTATTAAACCCTATTCCTTTTGCAAATAATATCTTTTCACTCTCATTATTTGTTGCTAAAACAATGTTGTTGTTAAAGGCTTTTATTACAGACCAGTCACAGTTAAGTTTTTTAACCATACTTATCACCTCTACAATATTGTAACACCTAGTTTTATTTTTTCTAGTACCTTCTAATTATTTTGTATATTTATTATGAAAATTTATCATTCTATAATTAACTAGCTATTTTTTTGATAATTATTATTTTCATATTAAGGGAAATACTTGTTTAAAAAATGTGTTGTGTTTTTATTGTCCATATCTCTATCACATAAAGTGTCACACACTTTCCCACAATGATAAACTTTTTTTTAAAGATATCTGAAAACTAAAGATTGCCCTTTTTTTTGTGCTAAAATAGTTTTTGTTAAAAGAATGTTTAAAAAATTCTTAGATAATATTTATAGAAACAGGGGGATTCATTATGGGAAACTCTAAAAGAGTGGATTATTTAGATATTGCAAAAGGTATCCTAATTATTACTGTTATTCTATGTCATAGCGATTTTCCTTTCGCTCAATATATGTATTGGTTTCATATGCCTGCGTTCTTTATAATAAGCGGTCTTTTATATAAGAATAAGTTAAGTATAAAATCACAAGCTACAAAGTTTTTTATTCCTTATATAGCATTTTCAATAGTTGATATGGCGCTGACTTTTATGACTAATCCTCAGGATTTTTCACTGCCAAATATAGTTTACTATAGTTATGAGCATATATATGCTGGTAAAATGATGCCTGGTGTATTTTGGTTTATTCCTTGCTTATTCCTTACTAAAGTATTATTCCATTATGGAAAGAAATTATTATCAAACCAAGCTTTAATAATGCTATTAATCGGACTATATGTTGCTGGTCATGCATTTGTTCTAGCTACAGTACCTGAAAATGTAGTAGACATAACAAAAGCTAACTATATACCTTGGAATTTAGATGTACTAATGATTACATTACCATACTATGCAATTGGGTATTATGCGAAAGATCTATTAAAATTTGTTAATAACAAGATTACTTTAATAATAAGCGGAGTACTTGCAATCAGCTATTTAAAATTAAATACTGATCTTCAAATTTATTATTATATGAATATAAAATACTCTGAGTTTAGATATTACTTTTTAGATTTATTAGTACCAATAACCTTTACAGTATTTATACTTTCTATAAGTTATCATTTAACTCAACTAAAACACCTAAGCTCTGTTGCAAGTTTCTTTAAATTTGCTGGTTCTAATTCATTAATAATAATGTATTTGCATATTCCACTAAATCATTATTTTGAAACACTATTTAATTATAATTACGTAATTTTCACCCTAATAGGTTTATTAATCCCATTAGGTTTAGCAATATTGATAAATAAAAATGAATTTTGTAAATTCATTTTTAAAGGAGCAAGTCCATCATCATCATCATCAAAGAGTCACTCTGTGAGATTTGCTCATTAAATCTCCAAGTTGTTTTAATCTTAAAACAACAAAAAAACAGTAGAAAACTTCTTAATGTAGTTTTCTACTGTTTTTTATTATTATTCAAAATTTATATTTAATATTTTTAAATTACTCAAAAGTTTTTAGGGCTCCTTTAGGTACGTGAAGCTTGTAGTAAAATGCATTTACATCTTTTCCTGAGAACTTTCCTGATGTAGATCTGTAAGTTCGTTTGAATACCTCAACATATCCTTTATCTAGATTATCTTCTTCAGATACACTGCACTGCAATGAACTAACTTCCATATCATAAGATTTTTCACTTTGTTTTTCTACTTCAAATCTATAATAATTCTCTCCATCTGAGCTAAAGGTGCCTGCATAATAGTCATCTGATTTTACAAGGTCGTATTTGCTATCTAACTTTTCATTATAAGCACTAGCTTCGCTTATACCTAAGTATTCAAAGTACGCTTTACCTTTATACATATTATCATCTGAACTATTGCTGCTTACTATGAAGATTATAAATACTGCTATTATTGCAACACCGCTAAATAATCCTAAAAGAACTCTAGCTAAAGTCAATGATTTTTTATCTTCATCATTTAAGTAGGTATACTTTTTATTCATAGATGGATTCTTAACTTTTTTATTAGTTTTTATCAATGAAGGGTTATACATTTTTTCTTTTTCTTTAGAAACAGATTTATTATTAAACCTTGCGTCCCTAAGCTTGGAAGGATTTCTAGGAACTGTATTTAAGTTTTTATTTATGGCTGGTTTTTTATCATCTTCACTCATTTAACCACTTCTCCTTCCATTGCATATAAAGGTGAATACATGCATATGTTATTTGTTATCTTAGAGCCTACTCTAGTATACGCTCCCGCAAAGGTTTCACCAACTATATAAGTACCAATTATCGGATATAAATTTTCCTTCCAAGAACTTAAATTGGACTTTACTGTAAACTTATGAGTAGCTCCTCTTATAGTTTCCTGAAATATGCAATCATAATCAGGTAATTGGTCCAATTCATATGATAGTCTTACCTTGTCTCCTTCTCTTCCAAGCAATGGTTTTACAACATAATCACCATTTAAAGTTGTGGGGTCAAAGGTTGTATATGGAATATACTTTTTTATAAGCTTCCTATCTTCTTCATCGTAAAAATCGTACTTTAATAATTCATAAATTGCACTGAAAAAGCCTTTACTTTGAGGTATTATGGACCAGGTTGGGTTAATAGAAAATATGCTTTTATTTATTAGCTTGCCTATAGCTTCAACTTCATATTGTGGTTCAAAGAACCAGTCTAATGGATAGAACCTATAAAAACAATCTATTTTATTTCCATACAAATAACACTGTTCATCTTTCACTTCAATATCATATATACTGCCTATAAACAGCTTTACGCTAGTATCTTTATTTTCTTTAATATATTCACCCTTAACAGCATCATATATACTATTTATAGTATACCAATCCTCATAATAGGTCGCTGATACTATAGCAACTGTACTTACATTTTTCTTTCTTCTTGCATCTTCTAATATCTTATAAAACTGGTCTTTAATCAATGATGCTAATATATCATTGATTCTATTAATTTTAAGGCTTTTATCACGTATTATCCTATCATAATAAAGCTGATCCACTACAAGACTCTCATATACACCAGCTGGTGTTTCTGCATTAAGTTCTAGCACCTTAAAGTTCCCGTATTTATCTAAGATCCAATCCATTCTTCCAATGAATATGAGTTCATCTGTAAATTCTCTTTTAATAGTTTCTTCTATATTTTGTATTCCAAGTATATCTCCGTATAAGTCTAGATTATTATATATTAGCTTCGTGGTTTTCTTAAAAATAGCTGCTAATTTCTCAGTAGCATCCTTTAATTCTTCAAGCTTCTCATTTTCTATTATAATGATTTCTTTACTAAGATACTCATAATTCTTAGCATAAATTCCTGTAAATCCATGTTTTAAAATAACTTCCTTTTTCAAATCTTCCATGTCAATATTAGGATTTATTATCCTTAATTGAGGTGATTTATTTATACTTACTGAACTTATCCAGGTACTTTCTTCTTCAGTAAGATAATCATCATTCCATCTTATACAACTACCTATAAAATCATGGCCACTTAAGAATATACCATAGTTAGCAAATGCCTCAACATCATAGCTAAATCTCTCATCATAATAAGGTGCTGTCTCCATCTCTATTTCACAGAATTCTTGAAGTATAAATGTTTTATACTGCATTTGTTCTTCAACGTATTTTATACTTTCCTTCCACTCAGCTTCATTATGAAGAATTCCTATGAATACATCTATGCTATATCTTCCAAACACCGGCTTTACAACATACTTATCCTTATCACAAATAGCTTTATAAAAATTTTCTTTACTTAAAATCTCCGTTTTAGGTAGCACTGAAGTTATTATGTTAATTTCTAATTCAGTAAGCCTTGGATCTTTATCCTCTGCTAGTGCCCATAAGTATGCATATAAGCTTTTACACTGAGCTATTATTACCCTCGGATCATTTAATATTAAGAACTTATTATTGTCATGAAGCCTTAAGATATGTTCGAAGTCCCTTACTTCATATAGGAATTCTGTAGGATATAATCTTATCATTATATCGATTTGTTTATTGAAGGCATAAACCTTATCCCCTATTACATTGAAATTATCTGGTCCTGCCAAGATAAAGAAATGGTTGCTATCTTCAAGAAGATCTTTTATATACATTGCTAGATGGGTTTCTTCATATCTAGAAGGTGCAGTCAAAAATGCAATATTTAGCTCTTTTTTATCTGGAATTTCTTCAGAGCAAATCCTTCTGAATACATTACATAAATCTTTATCAAAATTATAACCAAATGCGCCTTCAAATGTTGAATTAAAGCTACATTCTCTCTGTGCACAAGGTTTATCGTAGTTAAGCTCACTATAAAAAATCCCATCTTCTTTTCTAAATCCGTCATATCTAACCCACAAGGTTTCAGGCATTTTTCTTTTTATAGCTATTATCTCATCTTTATACTTGAAATCAGGTATATATGGTTTTACATCTTTAAAATCCTTATTTACTCCATTAAGAATTCTTTCTATAAGAGAGTTTAGGATTTCACTGCTTTGCTTAAAACTATTAGCTAAAGCTTCACTCATAAGCGCTGGTTCATCAGCAAATACATCATTTTTTCTTGTTGTATGGACCATATCATATTTAAACATCATCATGTCACTAAGGCTTTTATATCCATCATAATGACTTTTCAGCATAAGAATCACTCTTTCATTTTTATATGGATGTACCACTTCGTGATTAAGTTTATATTTTAAAATTCTCTCACCAGAACCCGTGAGAGTTTTAAAAATAGATTTCGGTTCGAAGTGTTACATCTTTATTAACTTGAGGAACTTGTCATCCTATCATTTTTGTACCCATAAAGACCTTTTCCATCTTGCCATGCCTTCCAGCTATCAGAAGAAAACTTTGTTGCCTTTCCTCTAAGTAGTATAGGCACATTTGAAGGAAATATTATTGCAGTAGAACCAGTACCATGATAAGCATCATCGTTCTCAAATTGATCTACGGTTTCCTGTTCTTCATCTTCTGAAATTCCATTATTAGAGTTTGCTTTAACAATCAACTTTCCTTCACTGTACAAAGGACTTGCTAAGCTTACTGCAGTTGCAACAGACAATGCTAAAGCCCTTTTTTTCCACTTGTCATCCATTTACTATATCTCCCTTAAAACTCTAGAATTTCTTCAACATCCAAATCACTTTTTCTTAAATATTCTAGATAATACTTTACATCCTCTTTTACATAACCCTCAGACATATATACAATATTTTTTATCCCAAGTGCTTCTAACATATCTGTAGGAGGCAATTCTTCCTCAGTTATTTCATATTGATTATTGAACTTCATATAATCACAGATATAGTCTTCCTTATATCTGCCCTTGTCCAATACGAAACAATATGCTTTTGGTTTTATAGTCTCTAGCCTATCACTATATAACAATAATCTCTGAGCCATATCCTCATCCCCAACGATCCCGAAAGTGTGGAAGATATGATTAAACGATAAAATTGGCTTTACTTTTACTTCGTTATTTAATAGTAGCGCTAAGTCTAAAGCTAAGTTTGCTTCAAAATCAATAATATACAAGCTATCAACCTTAAATTCATGTTTTAATTTGTTGAATTTATCTATACTATCACTACTAAGCGAAATAGTCTCATCTAATGAAAAATCAGTATAATTTTTCATGGTAGCAAAAGGGGTTACTTTGAAGTAACATTGAAATTCTTCTAACCCCTTTTGCCAATTATCATACACTTTGTAAATATCTATTTCAGTTCGTCGCATTTTTATCTCCTGCTTTAATATCCAGCACTTTGCCCTGCTTTATAAGTCACTGCAAAAACTCTAGTAAGATTTACGATATGAGTATATCCACTGGTATCTTGAAGAGTAAGATAATCTCCATTTTGCTTAACATCTTTTATTTCCACTGTAACGTCTGGTGTTTCACTATTGTAAGAATCTATTGAATTATAAATATAACATTGAGTTATTCCATACATTTTCTTCACCTCTAAACTTAAAATTTAATATATAGTTGAACTACTTCATACTTAAATTTATATTTTCAAATTCTCCTCTCAGAACCCAAAGGAGTTTTGAAAATAGCTTCCAGATTGAAGTATTTCATCTTTATCTATTTTATAACAATTAGAAAACTTATTAAATACCACTAATATAAATTTTACCTTAAGATTAATTATTTGTAATAAGAGTATAAAAAAGTAGTTAGTGTATCTATATAGCATCTTCTGCATAAATACTATATTATATACAGATAAAGAAAAAAGAGCTGATTCGAAAATCTTCACAGCTCTTTCATAATCAACACTGCATTACAGCACAAACTTTTCTATAGCTTTTGCTACTCCTGAATTTACATTTGTATCTGTAACGTAATCCGCTTCTTTTTTAATGTCATCAGATGCATTTCCCATAGCGATACCAAGACCTGCATATCTTATCATTGACAAATCATTTTCGCTATCTCCTATGCATATTATCTCTTCTTGCTTTATATCAAGCATTTCTGCCAAATTCTTTACTGCGTTTCCCTTTGATGTACCAGCGTTCATTACCTCAAAGTTGTTAGTCCATGAACTTACTACTTCAAGATCTTTATATTGCTTCAATTCTGCTTTAGCTTTCATCAGTCTATCTATATCTATTTCTTCAACACATATGGCTTTAAGAATCCCACCTTCATGTCTCTTAAAAGCTTCTTTAAAATCTGTTCCTTCATCGAATTTTATTCTGCTTTCTTCTGGTAATTCCTTATTATTAACCTTATAACCATGACTCTCACCTACGACGATTTCTGATATTAAGGTATCATGAGTATTGAAATATGTTAAAAGATTATACTTTTTTATAACATTATAGATTCTTTCTAATTGATCATCATTAAGTGAAGATTGGTATATAACTTCTTCTCTATCTTTTTCTCTAACATATGCGCCATTTGATGCAACTATTGGCACCTTTATACCAATTAAATCCGCATAATATTTTGCTGATGTAAATAATCTTCCAGTGGTTATAGCAATCTTTATTCCTTTATTATAAGCCTGCAATACAGCTTTTCTATTCTCTTCACTTATTGTACTTGGACTACTTAAAAGTGTACCATCCATATCTAGGCATATTAATTTATATTTCATCCGTAGTTCATCCTCTCCTATTTATTACTATATAGATGTATCAATTTATATATATTTATTATAACAAATATTCTACATTCTTACCCAAACCTATAAGTTAATTTTAATGTTAAGTTTTGTTTATAAAGCTTACAAAGAGTTCCTATAGAGAATTTATACTTGTTAGAAAATCATACGCCTATTCTGTAAGCATGTATAAATTAGTAGTTGAGCTAGGAACTCTATATATAATTTTCAATGGCAATAATGAAAACCACAAAAAAGGAAGCCTGTTCTGCTTCCTTTAAAAGTGATATTATTATTTTTTATAGTTCTACTTTCCATAATCCATGTAGATTACAGTATTCTCTAACTGCTACTACTTTTTCATCACCAGTGTTAAAATAAGCTTCTGGCTTGTCTCCAGCTTTTAATGTACTTCTTAATACTTTTGACTCAGTGATAACTTCTATCCACTGTATTAAGTGTTCTTCTGTCATTGGATGTGCTACTTCTCCAACCTTAACTAATACTCCACCTTCAACAGCTTCTACTACTGGAACATGTTTTTCTTTTGCTCCATCAGTTGTATTTTCTTTCTTAAGAGTCATTGGCTTTCCACAGCAAACCAATGTTCCACCAGCTTGATTTACTACCTCAACTATGTTACCACACACTTCACATTTGTATACTTGATTTACTTCTGTCATATAATTCTCCTCCTACTCATTATGTGATGGACTTTACTTTAACTCCAATTAATATATATATTTATTACATTTATTATAAATGCACACTTCTACTTAAATTTATATTTTAAAATTTTCTAGGCAAAACCTAGAGGAGTTTTAAAGATATCCTTCAGATAGAAGTGACACATCTTTAATTGGACAATTTAAAAATTACATCCTAAATCTGGACTAATTAAATATATATTCCTATTAATATTATAGATTTCATGGAGTTTTTTTACAATATAAAATTAACACAATTTGAAATACTATATATAAAATACTTCATATTATCGAAGTAGTACATATTCAAAACTAAAGGAGTGATATTTATGACAAACAACAGTAAAGCTGCCAATAAAAACAAAATTTATTTACCTAATGATAGGGATTGGTATTCGCCTGATGAACATGACTTAATTTCTCTTTCTAAAACCGGAAAAACCTATACTACATTACCTAATCCTAAGACAGACCCTATTGTATCAAACAATATTTCAAATGTGGAGTTTGATTATACTGACCAATCCTTATATGAATATCAAGGCTTAGATTAAAGAAATGTGTTGTTAAACCCCACTATTAAATTAAATGGTCAGTCATCCGATGCTTTAATTCTAATAGCTCGCTCATATAGTATTTCTAGCCTAACCATTTAATTTAAACAATACTCTTAACATATACTAAAAGAAAATGCATGTTCTAAATCATTAACTATGATTTTTGAACATGCATTTTTATTTATATATGCACCTCTACTTCATGATTTCCTTCCATGTATGGAATAATATCTTCTTTGAGTACTTTTCCATCTAAAATAATTGTTTTTGATGGCTTTTTATCACTAGTATTAGTAGCTTTATTAATATCTTGTGTTACTACTATGTGATAATGCATATCGTCTTTATTATACTCTATCTCATATTGTTTCCAATTACCTGGTATAGAAGGTTCTATCTTGAAGCCTTTGTCGTAACTTTTATTAAAGCCTAATATATACTCAACCGCTGCCTTATACATCCAACCTGAAGCACCTGTGTACCAGCTCCAACCGCCTCTACCTCCATGTGGTTCTTGAAGATACACATCCGCAGCCATTACATATGGTTCTACCTTATAGGTTTTACTTGATAATTCTGAGGAACTATGATTAATTGGATTTATCATATTGAAATATTGCCATGCCTTATTGCCCATTCCTAGCTTCGCCATAGCTACAATAACCCAAACTGCAGCATGAGTGTACTGCCCTCCATTTTCCCTTACTCCAGGAACATATCCTTTGATATATCCTGGTTCTAATTTTGAGTTGTTAAATGGTGGATTTAGCAGAAGTATGATGCCCTTATCTTCTTTTACTAGATTATTTTCAATAGCATCCATTGCTTCTTTAACTCTTTCTGGTTTTCCACCACCAGTTATTGCAGCCCAGCTTTGTGATAAAGAGTCAATTCTACATTCATCATTTTCCTTAGAACCTAATGGAGTTCCATCATCAAAGTATGCTCTTCTGTACCAACCGCCATCCCAAGCATTCTTTTCAAGATTTTCTAGGATGAAGTTTCTGCTGTCGGTAAAGTTTTTAGTATTCTCTTTGTCATTCATACGACTAGTTACTTCAGTGAAATCTCCTAGTATTTCATATAAGAACCATCCAAGCCATACACTTTCACCTTTTCCTTCATTACCTACAGTGCTCATTCCATCATTCCAGTCACCACTACCCATTAAAGGTATGTTGTGCTCTCCATATTTTAATGCATGTTTTATTGCTCTTATGCAGTGCTCATAGACTGTTCCATTTGACCTTGTTTCATGTCTATCTGAATATCTCTCATCTTCTCCATCTTTAAGTGGTTCATCATATAAGAAAGGAGCGTCTTCTTCTAAAATACTATAGTCACCAGTGGATTTTAAGTATTTTGCCACAACATAAGGTAACCATAATAAGTCATCACTAAATCTTGTTCTTATACCACTGTTTACCACAGGATGCCACCAATGTTGGACATCCCCTTCCTCATATTGTCTAGAGGCACTTCTAAGGATTTGGTTTCTAGTAATTGATTGATCTAGTACTCCTAAAGACAATGAATCTTGAAGCTGATCTCTGTACCCATAAGCTCCACCAGATTGATAGAAGGCTGTTCTTGACCAGTATCTACAACTCATTGTTTGATACATCAACCATCCATTTACCATGTAATCCATTGATTTATCTGGAGTCTTTATTTTAACTGTTCCTAAGAAACCTTTCCAGTAATCTTTAACCTTAGCAAAAGTATCATCTACAGATTTTAGGTTACTATATTTATTTATAACATTTCCTATAGCTTCTACACTCTCTTCTGCTCCAAACATTAATATTAGGGTTTTCTTTTCTTTTGGCTTTATTGTAATCTTAGTTTGAGCACCTAGACATGGATCTAAGCCTCCTCCTACTGTATTTGATAATTTCTCCAGTCTTAAAGCTGCAGGATATCCAAGTCCTTCATTTCTCCCTAAAAACTCAACTCTATCGCCAGTAAAGCTCTCTTCATCTCCTCCATAAAACTTAAGATAGCTCTTATAGTTACCGAAGTTTGCAGAGTATGGATTATTAGCCCATATGAATCTACCTTTCTTATCTTTACTGTTTTCTTTTTCATTCATATCACCAATATAAGTTGATACATATTGAGCTGATTGTTGAGGAACAACACCTAATACTAGCTGTGCATAATAATATAATGATATTGTTCTTTCTTTCTCTCCACTATTTTCAAGTTCTATCTTCAATATTTTTATATTATCTTCCATAGAACAAAACATAGTTGTCTTTCCACTTATATTATGGTAGTCATGGCTAAATTTAGAGTAACCAAAACCATGTTCTACTACATATTCTCCTGTATCTCTTAATGGTTTAGGTGTTATGCTCCATATCTCTTCATTTATATCATCTCTTAAATATAAACATTCAGTTGCGGTATCCATAACCCAGTCGTTGTTCCAAGGAGTAATCTTGTTTTCTCTGGAGTTTCCAATCCAAGTATAAGCAGATCCACTTTCAGAAACATGGAATCCAAAGTCTCCATTTGATATTACATTTATCCATGGTGCTGGTGTATCTCTATGGTCATTTAATACAACTACATATTCACTGCCATCCTTCTTAAAGCCACCATAACCGTTAAAGAACTCTAAATCATCTATATTATATTTATAGTTTATACTTCCTTCATAACTACTAAATCCGTTATACTTAATATCTTTTTCATTTTTATCTTTATCTTTATCTGAATTAGTACTTTCTCGAAGTATAGTCTCTCTCCTAGGTATGTCATATCCTTGGAGCTCCTTGTGCCTTAGAATTACATCATCTCTAACCTTTTTATCCTTAGCTTCCCATTGCTTCATCTGGTTTAGCAAAGTACCTCTATCAGAGCTAATTACAAGCTTTGCTATACCCAATAAGAAATCTCTCATTTCATCACCTAAGGTGCTTTTACTGTGTAGGTATATTCCACCTGGTTTGTTCCAGTAATCTCTTGATTGGGATGTATTAACTTGTTCTATTATATTTTTTTGTACAGGCAGATCATAAGAAGTTTCTTCATCATTGTATATTAGTAAATCTGATTTAAGACCTTTGCTTCTCCAATAGTAATGCATGTTAATCACTTGTCTAAGAAGATCCATATCTGCTTCTTCTTTTATCACAAGCATTAGTACAGGAAGATCTCCAGAAATTCCATAAGGCCATAAGTCTCTCTGATGTTTACTTAATGCCTTTATATATTTTTCATTTTCTCTTCTCCAAGTAGTTAAAAATAATATATTTGAGGCTAATGATTGGAATAGGTTAGCTTGAAATGATTTTATACCTAGATATTTCATCTCTAAAGCTACCTGCTGAGTTGCACCTATAAAAGCTCTTTCACTTGAACTATTATCGGTGTACTTACTTGCAATCTTCATAACCTCTTCTCTACTATCACCTGCAATAGTAACATATGATACTGATACCTTTTGCTTTGGAGGTACCTTTACCATAACCCTCATAGATATAATAGGATCCAGTATTATACCTACACTATTATTTAATGCAGTGTCGTTATCCATAGCCTTTGGAGCTCTTAAATTTCGATTTCTTCCTATAAAGTCTGCTCTGGCAGTATCATAGGATATTGCTCCTACGATGTCACCATCACTTACCACCTTTTGAACTAGATGATGTTGTTTTTGACCTTTTGCTCTTGGTCTTCTTTTAGCTATGATACATCTATTATCTTCATCATACTCTGTTGTAATAAATAGATTTGAGAAAGTTGGATGAACCACGTCAGCACTGAACGGTGCTAAAGTAACTTCCATATAACTTGTTATCTCAATGTTTCTCACACTCTCAGAATTATTCTTTAAAGTAATTTTTCTAACTTCTGCATCATATTGTGAAGACACGCATACTTCCATGGAGCTTTCAATATTTCCAACACTTCTTTTAAAGAGAGCCTTATCTAAGGTAAACTGAACTACCTCTTCATCCCCAGCCACCCTGCATGGTTCAAATGAAGGGCTCCAGTATTCATTAGAGTTCAAATTCTTTATGTAGAATAACACTCCTCCACCTTCATCTGTAGTATCTGACTTCCACCTATTTACAGTCATTTCACCTTTTTTACTTAGCCCACTTCCACTATTAGTTATAATTGTAGAGTATGAACCATTAGATAGAAGAAGAACCTCTGGATTTTCTGTAGCTGATGAGTACTCTCTTACTATAAGAGGTTCTTGTTCAACCTTAATCTCTGGTAAGTCAAACTGTTGCTTTCTGGTAAATATTTCATGATAGCCTTGTTTTTCTTGAAGCAATAATTCAAAAGCTTTTACTTGAGGAAGCTTATGAAATCTTTGTTGAAGTATGTTTTCATTTACAAAGTTATTAAGTGACATCAAACTCATGCCTTGATGATGTACCATAAAACATTTAACTGGAGATTCTTGTTTTCCCCTGGTAACTCTTTCTTCAGTAAAATCTATAGCTTCATAAAAACCATATTTTCCTATCATACCTTTATTTATCAAGGCATTCATATTTTCTATTGAAGATAACGGTGCAAAACTTAATGCCATTACTGTTGAATAAGGTGACACTACCAACTCATCCACCAAGCCTCTTTTTAGTCCTATTCCTGGTACACCAAATGCTTTATATTGATAGTTCATCGCTACATCAAAATGATAAAACGCTGACTCTGATATTCCCCAAGGAATACCTCTCTTATTTGCATAGATTTTTTGAGCTTCTATTACAGAGTTATATGTTAAGTCCCATAGAGTTCCTTCATAATTTTTCATTATTAAGGCTGGCATAAAGTACTCAAACATTGTTCCACTCCAAGAAACTAAGCTCTTTATACCAAAAGCTGTGGTTATTGCTCTACCTAGCTTAAACCAATGTTCGTACTCTACATCACCTTTTGCTATTGCTATAAAAGATGCAGCCCTTGCTTCGGATGCCAATAAGTCATAGCAGTTATCACCTAAAGTATTATTCTCCATATCATATCCAATTGAGAATATCTTTCTATGACTATTATATAAAACCTTAAAATCTGTTTCAGAAGCCATCACATCTAGTCTTCCTATTAGATTGTTTATCTTTGCTATTAAAGCTGCAACTGGACTAGTTTTAATCTGTATTTCCTTATTATTTGGCTGTGATTTTCTGGCCAAACTATTATTTAGAGCTGCTTCAAGATTGGTAACAGGAACCTTTAACAATATATTTCCTAATTCATTCAATCTATCATCGTCGTCATTTTCTTCATTGCAGGATTCTATTATCTCTCCTAACTCAGCCAGCTTCATTACAGCTTCTTTTTTCAGCTTTGTTATCCAATATAACTCTTTTTGTTTATTTTCTAATTCTATATTTAAACACTTATCTATTATATCTTTCAGTGTCTCCATATAATTTTTCAAACTCATATCTTCACTGTTTATTGTATCTTTTTCTAATTTAAATACGCCGTTATCTTTAATCTCTTCTTCAATGATACTCATGGTATCTATCAATGAACTTCTTTGATTATCTGATATAAGTGGTTTCTTTAAATATTCGCTTAAAGCTTCTTCTATAACCCACAAGTATCCTACTAAATTTCCGCTATCAACAGTAGAAACATATCTAGGCCATAAAGGAGTCTTTGTTCTTGTATCATACCAGTTTAAAAAATGGCCATGATATTTATCTAATTTATCCATACTATTAAGAATTTTTTCTATTCTATCTGCTGTATCAAATAGCGTAATATACCCCATATCTCTTGCAACTATATTTGACATTAGTCCCATTGACATATTTGTTGGCGAGGTTCTAAAAGCCACTCCATTGTTAGGATCTTCTTGAAAATTATCTGGAGCTAAATAGTTGTTTTCTTCATTTACAAAATCCTCATAGTAAGCCCATGTTCTTCTGCTTAAAGTTCTTATAAGCAACTTATCCTTTTCTGGTATTTCATTGAAAGTAGTTGTGGCGTTTCTATCTTCCTTACTTATTAAATAAGCTATTAGAGGACTAACAATCCATAAAATAGATATCAATAGATTCGTGCTTCCTAAAGATATTGATTTATTAAAAGTTGCTATCAAATACAATACACCTATAAATGATGATAGCCACATATACTTAAAATAACTGTATAAATCTTTACTACATGCAGCCTCAGCATCAGCTGAAGTTTGCCACTGAAGCATATTTCTCTTAGATATAGTGGATCTATATATAGTTCTGATTATGGCATCTATCATTATTACACATTGATTTGGCAAGAAGGTTATTGTTAAAAGTACTTGCTTTAGACTTCGCAATATATCTTTTTTCTTATATTTAGGCGTAATCACCATGTCTGTAAAGGCAAATGCTACAAGTGATATTACCCCTAGAAGAGTGAATATATCCCAAAGCATTCCATTTTTTAATACAATTACAGTAATGAAAAGACTTATTACAATCCATGGTGCTACTAAACTTCTTCTTAAGTTATCAAATATCTGCCACCTAGATAATAACTTTAACTTCTTATTAAATAACCAAGGTAGTATCTGCCAATCTCCTCTAACCCATCTATGAGATCTCATACAGCTAGCTTTATAAGAAGCTGGATATCCATCTACTACATTTACATCAGTTAGAAGTGCACATCTTGTATATGAACCTTCCAATAAATCATGACTTAAAACTCTATTTTCAGGTATTTCATCTTTTAAGATATTATAAAATGTATCAATATTTATAATACCCTTTCCTGTGAATATACCTTCCTTAAATAAATCCTGATAAGAATCTGATGCTGCGCTAGAGTATACATCTATTCCTCCATCACCAGCAAATATTTGAGTGAATATAGTTTTTTCTGAAGCCTCTATCTTCATATCTACCTTAGGCTGCATTATTCCATATCCTCTTATCACTCTGCCTTCATTGTTTACAATAGGTGAGTTTAAAATATGAGCCATTGCACCAACTAATTTTTTTCCTGCGCCCATTGGTAATACAGTATCTGCGTCTAATGTTATTAAGTATTTAGCTTTTTTAAGTTCATCTATATTGCCACTAATAACATTATAGGTAGTTTCTCTGTCATTTCTTAGGATAGCCATAAATTCCATGAGCTTTCCTCTTTTTCTCTCCCAACCCATCCAAATATTATCTCTATCATTAAACACCCTTTTTCTGTTAAAGAAGAAGAAATGTTCTGGCTTCCCTTTAAAATATTTTTCATTTAATAACTTTGCTGCTTCTTTTCCAATATAATTTATGTCCTTATCTGTTTCTTCTTCCTCATTTTTAGAATCAGCTAGATCTCCTAATAATGCAAAATAAAAATTATCATCTTTATTTGCTATATAATAAACCTCTAAAGAATCCATCAGTTCTTTTACTTTGTGGCTGCTGCTAAATATAGCAGGTATAACAACTAAGGTTTTATAATCCTCAGGTATACCTTTTTCAAAATCAAGCTTCGGTAAGAAATCCGGCTTATAAAGTTTAGTTATACTCCAATTCATAAACCCAACAACAACCTCAGATATAGGCAATAATACAATTAAAGCACCAGTAACTAGTTCTCCCATCGACATATAAGGATCAAAAGCATATGCCAAAGATACAACTATTATTTCGCATAATATTATTAAACATATTTGATATAATATAAAATTTCCTGGTGCTACCGCTTTCTTACTTCTAAACTTACCAATACTCTTTTCTAAATCTTTTTCTCCTTGCTCAAGTAAATAATAACCTACATGAGCTTTGTATCTCTCATCATCAAAAGACTTAGCAATCTCACATAATTTCAGAGCCTCTTCTACTACCTTCCATTCTTCTTTTGATGTAGCTCTACTTATCTCTTCAACTCTATGTCTATAGAAATCCTTAGAATCAAAATCCATATTACTATATGTTCCTTCAGGATCTTCACTCAAGAGTTTTTCTATTCGTGATACACTATCGAAAACATATTTCCAACTAATAGCATCTATAGTTCTAAGTGAGGTTATATAATTTCCCATAGAAAGCTGAAGCTTATTTTCTCTTATAAATTCTCCTGTAATTGCATCTTCAAAATTTTCTTCTTTTGTTATCTTCTTTTCTAAAACTTTATAAAGTTCATCATTATCTATGGAGTTATCTCGTAAAACTCTAAATAATTTTTCACCCATTTCAATTGAGAACTTCTGGTCATTCTTGCCTATTTCTTCAACCATATCTGCTAAACTATCATTATTACTGCTATCTATTATTCTATAAGCTAATTCTTCTCCGCTTTGTTTTTCTTTTTGGATATATGCTAGCTTATCAGTAACTGTTGCTATTCCTTCTATCAACGCAACCCTTAACATCAAAGGAAAAGCCCATAGCTCTCCTAAAGTTATATACTCTTTATCATCGCAGCCTTTTAGGAAATTTATTGTGTCGTGTTCCTCTACTTTTCCGTCATTAGACTTAAGAAGATCTTTAGCTAGAACATATACTTTAGGGCAAGACTCTTCTCCACTGATCAAAGGAAGATTTTCAAAATATCCCCATGGCATATTTATCTTAATAGTCTTATACTCTTTTTCTATAACATAAATATTGTCTAAAAGCCATTCTGCAGCTCCAACTATATCCTTATTCTCTTTTACTTGCTGATTAATATATTGATAGTTTTCTAAAATTCTACTATAACTCTCTTTTAGAGAATACATTATTCTCCTTCTGCAGTTAACTGAATCAAGTATCTTCATAAGTTTTTTCCTTCCCTCTCTATAGTGTACATTTTATTTTTTCCAAATGTAGCAGAATTATAGTGATTGTCCATGAAAAAATTTAAAATTTCATGAATTTAACCTAATATATCAATTTATATAGCAGGATTTTTAATAGCTTTTATTGGTTCTGTGACTTTTTAACAAGTATATCTGTACAAAAAAATCGTTAAAAATTTAAAATTATGTAAAAAATGTTGTTTTACAAATAAAATGCCTAATATACTAAAATAACTTATTATTTATCAAATTTAAACAAAAAATAACAAATTTTATTATTTTGTAACACCAAACCCGTTGACATTCGTACAATTTTCTAATAATATATAATTAAATTCATAATTAGTACATTTTTCTAATTATGCTAATTATAAACTTAATCAATACTATAATGGTTCATTTTTACTTAAATAGTAAAAGCAAGAACTAAGGTATCTTTAATTTCTTTAAAATTTCTTATATTAATTTTTCTCTAGCAGCAGCTTTATAATATGAAGTTTTTTCCCTAAATTTTTGTGTCCTTTTAGGATAAATTTCTCTATTAGTTTTGAGTTAGTTCTATTTTACTTATATAATTTTCATCGTAAATATCCATTGAATTAGGGAGTACTCCCCAATCACATCAAATTAATGAAACTAAAACTTGATGCCCATATACTGTTTTACCTTTAAAATGAGAATTATTAAAAGAATATTTTTTCAATAGTATTTTTATCCTTTGACGAGATAGTATCATCTCTAATAAAGCTCTATTACATATATCTCAATTATAAAAAAACAAAGCACATATAAAATTTTTTTAAAAAACTGTAATCATAAAAAACAATTCTTGATGTAGCTGAAATTTGAAATGTTTTTTTATGATTACAGTTTAGATAGACAAGCTATAGTTGCATTAAATCTATAATTAAATTCTACATCAAAAAAGGTAAGCCTTTTTGATATAGCTTGAAAACCATAGTAAAATATGAATTTTCAAGTTTCCACAAATTTTACTAAAAAAAGGGGGAAAGACTTTTAAAAAACATATCAACATATTTAATGCCGCAAAAATAAGGAGGATATATTAAAAATGAGTAAAAATTCATTTATTAAAAAAGCTATGTTTATTTCAGCAATGTTAGTATCAGGGTTAGCTCTTAGTGTAGCCCATTCAGTAAAAGCGTCAGCAGCAACTTTGTATAGTCTTCAATCGAGAGCAAATTATAACTATGTTTGTGCTGATAATTATGGAAATAATCCATTAGTTGCTAATAGAACTTCAGCAAGTGCTTGGGAGCAATATCAAGTAATAAATAATTCTGATGGAACAATTTCTTTTCAATCAATGGCTAACTACAAATATGTATGTGCAGATTTAAATCAAGGCGCAAATCTTATAGCAAGAAGTACAAGCATACAACAATGGGAAAAATTTAAAAAGGTTAATTTAGCCGATGGAACTATTGCACTTCAGGCAATGGCAAATAATCAATTTGTATCTACAGATTTAAACAACGGTGGTGTTTTAGTTGCAAATAAGGGCGCAGTAGGTGGTGCATGGGAAGCTTACAGCCTTATAGCTACTGGTTCAACATCATCAGTGTCCAAGCCTTCTGAAGTTCCTAGTAATATATGGGGATATGCAATGAATGCTGATAACAGATTTGGTAAAAATGGAGATTTTGCTTTATTGATATGTGCTATGATCAAACAAGAAAGTTCCTTTGGAGCAGGTTTAACTGGTGTATCTGCTGGTGATGGTTTAATGCAAGTAGAGCCAAATACTAGAAACGCTTATTCAAGTGAATTCCAATCAACCTATGGACATTATTATGATAACAACAACGCTCAAGATCAAGTATATATGGGTTCAATGATTGTAAATGATATGATTAACCTAGCTGGTGGTAATATATATAAGGGCTTAGAATATTACAACGGAGGACAAAACTGGTATCCAGGAGCTACAGATTCATACGGTCGTCCAATTCTAGCAGATCAATATGCAAACACAGTATATGGCACATACAAGAGCTATGGTGGATTGCACTAATTAACGACAATATTAAATTTAAAATGCCAATTTTTAAAGCATCATTTTTAGATGGACATCAATTTGTCTAACACAATGAATAAATACATAGATGAAAATATATAGAAAGGAGTTGGAGATAGTTAATAGTAAGCGTTTTTTTCTAGTTCTATTTTGTTATCTTTGTGTTCTTTTTTTGATTATCTTCTTCTACCTTTCATCTAATAATTCTACCAAAATATCGGTTAACAATACTCTCTCAAAAAATCACAATTCATTAAAAGGTGAACTTTCCTTAATGGAAGCTTATCAATTGGCACTTAAAGATGCTAAAGCATGGAGCAAAAATGCGCAATTAGTAATTGTGACAAGTGTAGATGACGATGAAAAAGAATTAGCAGGAAATACTGGTATACGTAGAAAATGGAATCTTTTATTTGCTGACGTCTCTAAAGGTGAAACTCTACTATTATCAATCAGTGATGGTTCCATAACAAAATCTTCGATAAATAAAGAAAAAATTATTGAAAATAATCTTATTAATCCCGATTTCATGAAAATTGATTCAAAAGATGTTATAGAAAAGGCAAAAAAAGAATTTCAATTAAAACCAGGTATCACTTGGGCAAATGGTTATCATTTTTCTATTATGAACAATGGAAATCAAACCTTTATAACAGTCACTGGTCTCAGTGGAGATAATCAATTTACTCAAATTTTTTATGATATTAAAACCGGAAATCGTATCAGTTATAAGATTCAGCCAAAATAAGATCTTAAAAATAAAAAAGGGATGTGTAAAAAAATGATTAAAAATTCATTTATTAAAAAAGCTATGTTTATTTCAGCAATGTTAGTATCAGGGTTAGTTCTCAGTGTAGCCCATTCAGTAAAGGCGTCAGCAGAAACTTTGTATAGCCTTCAATCGAGAGCAAATTATAACTATGTTTGTGCTGATAATTATGGAAATAATCCATTAGTCGCTAATAGAACTTCAACAAGTGCTTGGGAACAATATCAAGTAATAAATAATGCTGATGGAACAATTTCTTTTCAATCAATGGCTAACTACAAATATGTATGTGCAGATTTAAATCAAGGTGCAAATCTTATAGCAAGAAGTACAAGCATACAACAATGGGAAAAATTTAAAAAGGTTAATTTAGCCGATGGAACTATTGCACTTCAGGCAATGGCAAATAATCAATTTGTATCTACAGATTTAAACAACGGTGGTATTTTAGTTGCAAATAAGAGCGCTGTAGGTGGTGCATGGGAAGCTTACAGCCTTATAGCTACTGGTAACACTAGCGGACAAAGCGGACAAACATACACTAATCAAGATTTCACAGCATATACTTCACCAGTAGGTGGTATTACAGCTTCTGGTGTTTCTCCAACTCCATATGTTACTTGCGCAGTACATCCTTCTGATAGATTTAATGGAAATTCAGCTCCAATTTTCCCATTTGGATCAATAATTACTACAGCTAATTCAATTTATCTTCCTGGTTATGGAAACAAAAGTACTTTTATAGTACAAGATAAAGGTGATTTAAATTTTGCAAAATCTCAATATTGGGTTGATATATTCTTTGGATTTGAAAATAATCCTAATACTGTTCCAAATGCTATAAACTTTGGAAATCAAACTTTTAGTTATACTGTAAGTAAATAATTGTAAGACATAATTTTCAAATAAAATTATATACTACAAACTAATTTATATGAAGGAGTGTTGTAAAACTAGTTAAAAAAATAGTTTGCTTCACTCCTTTTTATATCAAAATCAAAATGGTTGTAAAAACAGGTCTACAAACGAGTAAAAATATCTATAATCTATAGAACTCTTCAAAGGATTTTATACAATAGTAATGATCTTGTACTCCACCTAATTCCCTAACAGAGTGCATAGCGAGTATTGGTGTTCCCATATCAACAGATCTTATATGAAGATGAGTTGAAGATATTGGTCCTATTGTTGATCCACCTCTTAGGTCCGATCTATTAACAAATCTTTGGACAGGTACTCCAGCTTTCTTGCATATCTCTTCATAAACTACTGAAGAGTTTGAATCAGAGGTATAGCTTTGAGAAGCTGCTATTTTTATAACTGGTCCTCCATTTATAACTGGTCTAAGCACTGGGTCATGCTTTTCTCCATTGTTAGGATGAACTGCATGAGCTAAGTCTGCAGAAATTAAGAAAGATTTTGCAAGTGCTCTAAAATAGTGTTCTCTATCTCCTCCTAGACATAGCACTATTCTTTCTAAGATATGAGCAAGTAACTCCGAGTCTGCCCCTTGCTTAGTTTCACTTCCTACTTCTTCATTATCAAAGCAAGCCATAACATTTGTAGCTGCAGATACTTGAGTATTTATTATAGCCTTTATCCCAGCATGAACCATAGCTAAGTCATCAAGTCTAGATGAAGATATAAACTCGTTATTTAATCCCATTATGCAGCCTTTTTCAAACTCATATAGAAATAGATCAAAATCTAATATATCTTCAATATCTATCTTTAATTCTTCTGCTATAGTATTAATCAAATACTTACCACTTTCAAGTTTTTCATTTATCATAGACAATAAAGGCAATGTATCCTTTTGTCTATTTAGCTTAACCCCATCATTAACCTCCCTATTCATATGAATAGCTAAGTTTGGTATTACAAGTATTGGTCTATTGATATTTACAAGTCTCGTTTCTGGAAATAACGGATTTTTTCCTTTTAGAGTTACTCTACCAGCTAATGATAGCGGTCTATCAAACCAGGTATTTAGTATAGGCCCACCATAGACTTCAGTATTTAACTTTATATATTTGTTTTCTGCTGTAATCTCTGGATTAGGTTTTACTCTAAAAGTAGGAGAATCTGTATGTGCACCTATTATCTTAAAGCCATGCTCTTCTATTCTTCCGGTTCCAACTTTGAATGCTATAAGTGCAGAATCATTTTTAGTAACAAAATATTTTCCTTCTTTTTTCAGCTTCCAACTTTCTTCTTCTTTAAGTTCCTTAAAGCCGTTTTTACTCAATTCCAACTTTACATTTTCAACAGCATGGAAAGCCGTTGGGCTTTCATATAAAAAGTCTATAAGTTCTTTTGCTAACTGTATCTCCATAATTCACCTCTATAATTTCATAATTTAATATCACTGTTTACTATTATCATACTTATCTTTATATATTATATTTAATATTTCCTATATTATCAAATTATTGAATGTATTTAAAAAATCCGCTATATCTAAATAACGGATTTTGGGTTATTGTCTATGTTTAATGATATTGTTTAAATTAAGTGGTTATGCAGGAGATGCTATATGAGCGAGCTATTAGAATTAAATGATTTTTTCAGATGGAATGGCTCTAAAAAATCGCTAATTGTCCTTTACTAGTGATTTTTTTACGCATCTGCCTTTTCTGAACGTATGTGAAGAAATTCTGGCAGGCGATATATTTTTACTTTTTACTTTTTAATCATATAGCATTTTTATTTTATTAAATTTAAGATATAAAATATTTATAGGATACATGGATTTTTAAAAAGTAAAAATGTACTGTTCGAACGTAGTGAGTTTACATTTTTAGCCATGGAATATGAGAAAATCATATTAATTCTTTGCGTAAGCTCATTAAAGCATTGGATTCATGACCACTTAATTTAAACACAACGCTTTAACAGCGCCTTGTTATTTTATATCTTTATATAATCTGCTTTAACGTATCCTTGCTTAGTTCCTGTATTAGTAGTGAATTCTATCTGACACCACCCATTATTCTGAGATATAACCTTAACACTGGCATTATTAAGTAAGTACCCTATAACAAGTGTATTAGTTGCAGCTCCCTGTCTTACATTAAGATTTGTAGAAACATTAATCACAGTAGCTGGTTTAAGGTTTGTGGTAGTTTGTCCCGAATTCGTTCCTGCACTAGAGCTACTTTGAGTGCTAGTTATTTGTATGTAATTTTTTGATACATAACCTTCCTTATCTCCGCTTATGACTTGGTACCAATCTCCCTGTTGAGACTTTATCTGAACCTCTGTGCCATTGCGTAAGTAAGCAACAGCCGAATAATTAGTACCAGCACCTTTTCTCATAGTCAAAGATGTGGATATATTAATAACTTTCCCCTTTTGAACAGTAGTTGTATTATTAGTTTGCCCACTAGATGGTGATGTTGGAGTAGTTGATGTTCCTCCTGTTGATGTTGTTGGTGTAGATGGTGTTGTTGTTCCATTACCAGGTATTGTGGTCGGTGGAGTTTCTATTATAGAAATATATTGCTTACTCACAAATCCAGTTTTATTACTATCAAAGGTTATGTTATACCATCCATTTTGCTCATAGTTAATCTTCACTTCAGTATTATTCTTTAGATAAGCTAAAACAGTTGATGATGCTGATGCTGCCGATCTAACATTTAAATTGGTTGAAATATTGGTAACCTTTCCTTTCTTCTCAGTGGTACCTTGCTGACTATTTCCAGATGTTTGTCCACTATTAGAAGATCCAGTTGAACCGCTATTGTTACTTCCAGATTGAGTATTACCATTAGTAGTAGTTAAGGATCCTTGAGTAATCAATACATAATTTTTACTTACATATCCATATTGCTTTAATCCATCTTTAGTGAAATCTATCTTATACCAACCATTCTCTTCTTCATATATATTTACAGCTTGACCCTTTAAAAGACTTCCTATTACTGTGGAAGTTCCATTAGCTTTTTCTCTTATATTTAATGAATTAGAGACATTAACTAAGCTTCCTTTAGCTTTAGGCTCTGCAGTAGCTGGAACACTACCATTGCTTGTCTGTTGTCCTGCAATAACTGATTTGAAATATGTCCAAAGTTCTGGTCTGTCTTTAATCATCATTTTAGGACATATCTTGCCTGAAACATCATAATGTCTTACAACATTTTCAGCAGGTATGTTATATTTTTGCATAAGATACTTAGTAAGTGCTATTCCATTTTGTAAGGTTTTATCAAAATTATTATCTGGATTTACGCATAACTCTATAGCTATAGTATCTGAATTATTTATTATTGGATTATACCTATCTCCACAGTGCCATCCTCTCCAATTATCCTCAAGACACTGGATTATGTTGCTTTGATCTACAGTATAATGAGCGGATGCCTCTGCTTCTGGATGATTAGCAAAATAATTTCTGTTAGCCATTGCATTAGCACCAAGCTGTCTATTATCTGTATCATGAATAACTATATATTTAGGTAATATATTTACACCTTTTGTGTAATTTATGTTTATTAGCTGCTTATTTACCTTTATTCCATTTAGCACTGGCGTATTAGAATTTACAGCAGTATTTTGCTGTTCTGAACTTGTGGCAGTATCTTTACTCTGTTCTTCACCGAAAGCTTGTACAGCTCCTTCTGTAACTACCATTGAAGTAATAGTTGATGATATTATAAGTGCGGTTAATAACTTTTTCTTCATATGATTTACCCCTCAAAATTAATCGAAACTTATCAAATAAATTTCATTAAATCACTTAATATACCTTTATTATAGCACCGTATAACAAATTTTGCTTGATTTTAACTTATTTTTCATACATTTTATTTGCAATTTTGCTATAAAGTTTTATCAAAACTATTAATATACTTGTTTTTTGTTGAAAATATATGGAAAAATATACAAAAGGTGCTTTGTTATGTAAACCCATACCAAAGCACCTTTTATATTATTAATTTATTTGCTATTTAAATATTTTCCTCTAATGAACATGTCACTAATTTGAAGGGAATCCTCTAGATGTTTCTTTTCCTTTTCATCTTTAGGTGTTCCAATAATCTGACCATAATTTAATATGGTTGCATCCCTGTTAGTATTTACCAATACCCTTCCCATAGTACTACTATCAAACTTATTTCTATCTATACCTATTAAATATGAAATAGTCGGTAAAAAGTCTATCTGTCCGCCTGCCTTTGAAATCTTTTCACCTTTTGAGTCTTTACTATATACTATGAATGGAATTCCTTTATCATCTTTTTGCCACCAGTCTCCCTCTAACTTGACTTGTTTAAGTTGTGCAGGGTAAAACTTATGAACACCTGTATGATCTCCATATATAACTACTATAGAATCCTTTAGTATTCCTTCTTGATCTAGTTTATTGATAAAGTTACCTATTTGTTCATCGGTATATCTTACACTTTGAAAATATGCTCCTAGTATAGTTTTGTCAAATTCTTGTGGTAAATTTAACATTTTATACTGTTCTGGCATATCAAAAGGTCCATGACTTGTGAGAGTAACCATAAATGAATAAAATGGTTTTGGCATAGTCTTCAACTTATCAGCAACTTGACTTAAATATGATCTATCTGACAATCCAAGCCCTATAACTTCATCCACATTAAACTTACTTATATCCCATATATTATCAAAGCCTAATGATCCTCTATGCACTTCAGTCCAGTTCCAGTTTCCAGCTACTTCAGGATGAGTAGATACTGTATTATACCCCTTTTCTTTCACTAAGTTAGGTAAAGTAGTAAAAGGAGTATATGGATTATTAAAGAAAGTTGCTCCCTGTCTTATAGGCAATATCGATGTGTTTACCATAAGATCTGCATCTGAACTAGTACCGTTATTATTTTGTTCGTGTATATTATTAAAATACAAGCTGTTATTTATAAGTCTATTTAAGTTTGGAGTTATTTCCTGTCCGTAAACTTTTTGCCCAATAACAAAGTTTTCTAAGGACTCTACCTGTACAAATATTAAGTTCTTACCATTAAATTTTCCTTTGTACTCATTGTCAGGTAAGTTTTCTTTATTATCTTCAAACCATTGAGTTATTTTCTCAGTATCATCACTAGAAAGCTTAACAGCATTTTTTTCATAAATTGTTTTATAAATATCATATCCATGATAACCTAGTGGACTCATATCTGACATTGTTTGAAATGGTGCCCATGCAATCTTGAAAAGCATCTTTTCACCTTTTGTACCATCAATAACATCTATATAATAATAGGATGAAACTAATGTTACTATTGAAAAAGCAAAAGTAGCTGCAAACGCAAATATATATCTTTCCTCAGATTTTATCTTATTCTTGAACTTAACTACTAACGCTGCAATAAATATGAAATCTATAAAATATAATATATCAACTGCTGCAGGCAAGAATAGATTCTTTTTTACAGGATTAAATAATGAAGGATATAAAATATGCCTAATAGATAAAAAGGTTCCATTGGCCCTATAGTACCATATATCAGCTAGTAACAGTATGCTAACTAATAAATCAAGTATTATAAGATATCTAAGTCTACCTTTAGATTTAAATAAAAAACTTATACTAATCACCAACACTATACAAGCTATATGTGCCCATATTGGTGGTGGAGTGAAGTACATCTTGTGAAAATCCAAAGAAGACGAATTTGGAGTTCTAAGCATTGCTAAGAAAACCATAGATTTTAACATAAGTATAACTCCGAAGATTACTGGAATTATCATTTCTTTTTTAAGTCTTTTAGCTTTCATTAAAAAACTTTTCTCACCCATCAAATCACCTCATATGTATATCATTTTCATTGAACAACTTCTGAAAACTTATTTTTACAGGTGAACCACTTCATTATAAAATTATTCTTTCAAATTAAAGTGATACATCTTTATCTCGTTGCCATGAATTATTATATATTATTTAAATATTATATACTATAAAAATATGAAATTGTTTCAATTTATTAATATTTGAGACTTTGTTAAGTATGCTGCTTAAATTAATTGATTATTCATCCGATTCTTTAATGAGCTTACGCAAAGAATTAATATGATTTTGTCATATTATCTATCTAAATCTAGTTTTAATATACATACAAGAACACTATTCACAATTGTGAATAGTGTTCTAATTGGGGTTGGTATATAAAAACAGTATAGGGTTTAAATCAGCATTATTTTATAACACTTGCTTATAAATTGATCAGATAAATAAACAAGTTTTACAAATTAATAATCAATCTAAAAACCTATATTTGGGTTGGCAAATTAAATCTAACCTAAAATCAAAAATCTATGTGCGCCTTACTAAACTTTCATATAAAGCTCTTTAAAGATAATAAATTTCAAACTTCTATTTTACGATGCACTTATATCTTTCAATCGTATTTAATAACTTATGCCCATAGATTTAGAAATCTCAAATTAAATATCTTTTCTAAATAGTTTCATTAACACCTTGTAATCTTTATATTTTTATGTGTTTCAAATCCTCTCCTTTAATTTCAAGAGAGAATTTGAAAACACTTAATTATATACACTAAATTTTAAAGTACCTTTGATAAGAAATCTTGTGTTCTTGCATTTTGAGGATTATCAAATATTTCTTCTGGTGTACCTTGTTCTACTATAACTCCACCATCCATGAATAATATTCTGTCTCCAACTTCCTTTGCAAATCCCATTTCGTGAGTTACAACTACCATTGTCATTCCTTCAGAAGCAAGACCTTTCATAACACTAAGAACTTCTCCTACCATTTCAGGGTCTAAAGCTGAAGTAGGTTCATCAAACAACATAACATCTGGCTCCATTGCTAATGCTCTTGCTATTGCAATTCTTTGCTTTTGTCCACCGGATAAGGATGCTGGATATGCACTTGCTTTATCTCTAAGACCAACCTTATCTAAAAGCTTAAAGGCTACTTCATCAGCCTGTGCTTTATTAAGCCCCTTTACTTTAATAGGTGCAAGAGTTATGTTTTCTAAAACTGTTTTGTGTGGGAATAAGTTAAACTGTTGGAATACCATCCCCATCTTTTCTCTTATCTTATTGATATTAACGTTCTTACCAGTTATATTATTTCCTTCAAATACTATTTCACCATCTGTTGGTTCTTCAAGTAGGTTTAAGCATCTTAAAAATGTACTTTTACCTGAACCACTTGGTCCTATAACAACAACCACTTCTCCTTTTTGAATATGGTCAGTTATTCCCTTTAAAACTTCATTTTTTCCAAAATATTTGTGCAAATTATTAACGTATATCACTTGCCCCTAGCCTCCTTTCGAATGCTCCTACTAATTTAGATAATGTAAATGTCATTACAAAATAAATACCTGCTGCAATTATAAGTGGAGTAAAAGGTTCAAAAGTGTTTCCTCTTACTGTGTCAGCCTTATACATAAGTTCTGCTATTCCTATAACAGATACTATTGATGATTCTTTTATTATTGTAACAAATTCATTACCTAAAGCTGGTAGAATATTCTTTAAAGCTTGAGGTATTATTATATATCTCATTGTAGCACCTTGAGTAAGTCCTAAACTTCTAGATGCTTCTGTTTGTCCTTTATCAACTGCATTTATACCTGCTCTGATTATTTCTGCAACATATGCACCGCTATTTATAGATAGAGTTATTACACCTGACATAATTCCTGAAAGATGTATTCCTATATAATCTAATCCATAGAATATGATGTACAATTGAACTAGTATTGGAGTACCTCTTATAATTTCTATATAAGCTGATCCAATAAATTTTAAAACTTTATTTTTTGAAAGCTTCATAAGACTTAAAAAAAGCCCTATTATTGTACCAAAAATCACTGTGAAAAATGCTAAAATTATTGTTAATTCTGCTCCCTGTATATAGAAGCCATGGTACTTATTCCAAATATCTGTAAAACCCAACCCAATTACCTCCTAATAATACGAAATATAGCAGGCACCCCTACCTACTATACTTCATTAATATCTTTACATAGCCCCAATTTTAACTTCTAGCCCCATTATTACTGCTTATTGATCAAAGTACTAAAATCAAATCTTTTTTCACAAATTATTCTACTGAATTACTTGCATCTATTACTAATTGATCTATCTTATTATCTTTCTTTAATTCATCTAAAGTTTCGTTTATTAGCTTTAATAAATCATCTGAACCCTTAGCAACAGCTATTGCTGATCCTTGTTCTGATGGATCTAAGTTGAATTTAGCATCACTTATTGCTAAATCACTATTCTTTTCTACATAAAGCTTAGCAACTGGACCTTCAACGATAGCAGCTTCAACTTTCTTATTCTTTAAGTTAAGTATTACATCAGGAATTTTTCCTACAGATTGAAGCTTTGAATCCTTTATTTGATCCTTTCCTAAACCTTCTTGTACTGAACCCTTTTGAACTCCTATAGTCTTTCCTGCTAGAGAATCTAAAGATGTGTATTTAGCCTTGTCTTCAGCTCTAACTACAACATATTGAGTCGCTGTATAATATATGTTTGAAAAATCCACACTTTGCTTTCTTTCATCAGTTGGATTCATACCTGCAATTACTAAATCAGCCTTATTTGTTTTTAAAGCTGCTATTAACCCATCAAATTTCATATCGCTTATTTCTAGCTCGACACCAAGTTTTTTAGCTATAGATTTTGCTATTTCAATATCAAAACCTACTATTGTATCCTTACCATCAACTGATTTGTGGAACTCATATGGAGGATAGTCTGCACTTGTAGCTAATACAAGCTTACCTGATTTTTTAATTTTATCTACAACGCTAGTAGTTCCAGTAGCTCCTGTAGAATCATTTTTCTTTGTACAACCAACCACGCTAAATGCCATTATCCCAACCAAGGCAGTAGCTAAAACTGTTTTTAATATACCTTTTTTCATTTTAAGACCCCTTTCTATAATTAAACATAATATAGTTTACCATTTAGAAATAAATATTATTCCCTTGAACTGAGTATAATTATACATTATATTTTCATTTTTATGCAAGTATTTTTTAATAATTTTTTAACATTTATAAATATGCAAATATTACATCGTTTAAATAATGCATAAAACAAATAAATCCGTTGATATTTCTTGATTATTCAATCTATTTACTTTGATATTACAATTATCTTTTATTAAGCATATTTAAAATAAAAAGTGCATAAAATGCTTATTTCAAACATTTTATGCACTAATATATTACTAATCTATCTATATAATTATAAATATTTATTTATAATTATAACTTAATATTTATATCTTTCAGCATATGCAAAGCTCTAGTACTCATTATATACTTTATTAAATCCTCATCTTTATCTTTTTCATAGCTAAAATCTACTATGATAACTCCATCAAATTCTAATCCCTTCGCAAAGTAGGATGGAATAATAACAGTTCCTCCATTATAGATTACATCTTCACTATGGAACTTCATAAGAGGAGCAAATTCTCGAACTTTTGGGTATATTTTATTCATATCCTCAGAGTTTCTTGTTATAATTGCAATGCTTTCTAGTCCTTCATCCTTAAAATCTTCTATAGACATAAGTATTTCGTCTATTAAATCTTCTTCAGAAGCTATTTCAACTGATTTTACTTCTTTTCCTTGTCTTACTAGTGGAATGACTTTTTCTTCCTTTAGGAACTTATTAGCATAATTCATTATCTCCATAGTAGATCTATAGCTTATATTTAGGTCATAATGTTCAACATCATCTTCTGGATAAATGTCTTTAATGCTTAGCATAGCTGCTTCTTGATCAGTATCTACTAATCTTTGATTTGTATCTCCAACAATAGTCATGCTCTTACAGCCTGTTAGTTCCTTAATAGCTTTAAATTGTAATTCACTATAATCTTGTGCCTCATCTATAACTATATGTCTAATATCAGATTTAGCTTTCTTACCATCAAGTTTTATCATTAGATATAGTATAGGTGCTAAGTCATCTGATGTGAGCTTTTTATATCCATTAAATTTATTATAGATATTTAATATAGATTCATTATCTATCCATTCTTCTAGTTCTGCTCTAGAATTCATAAGCTCTCTTACTATCTCTCTTATTTTTATTCTTCTATTAAATTCAATATTATTTTCTTCTATCAATAAATCATCTGGATTTAGACTCTTTTTATATTCTTCTGTTTCTTTATTTAATTGCCAAATCTTTTCATCACGTTTATCTTTTATTTTAGATATGATAACCCTTTTTATTTTTTGACTTCTTCTAAATATAGGCATATATAAATAATCTTTTTCGAACATACTCTTTATTTCTTCTACACCTAATATCTCTTCTCCAAAATAATTAACAGGCTTCATTTTAAAATAACCTTGCTCTACATCCTGTACAAGCTCATCTAACTTGCTAATAAACACTTTGGATTTCTTGAGTTTAATATCTTCAATGAATTCTTTGTCTCCAGACAGTACCTTTTCCATGTATTTAGGAAATTCCATAATCTCTTCATTTAAAGAAATTTGGTTTATAATAAAATTAGTTATAGTGTCTTGCTTGACACCGACTTCTCCAAGGCTAGGAAGTACTGTAGATATATATTCCATAAATATATAATTAGGTCCTAATATTAAAACCCTATCCCCAAGTTGTTTTCTGTTATTATATAAAAGATAGGCTACTCTATGAAGAGCTATAGTAGTTTTTCCACTACCCGCTACACCATTTACAACTACAGTTTTCTCTCTAGGTCTTCTTATGATTGTATCTTGTTCTCCTTGAATAGTCATTATTACATCTTTAAGCTTTTCACTTGAGTTAGAACTTAAAACCATCTGTAATATATCATCTTTAACATCGACTTCTGAGTCAAACATACCTTGAAGTTTTCCCTTTTTTATAATAAACTGTCTTCTTTCCTTTATATCTGCCTTTATATCTCCAACAGGTGAATTGTATGCAGCTGTACCTAAGCTTCCGTGATAAAAAAGTGCTGCTACAGGAGCTCTCCAGTCTACAATTATTGGCTCATATCTACCTTCTTGTGTAACTCCAAATCTTCCAATATATAGACTTTCTAATAGATCCTCAGCTTCAGTAAAACCTACTTTTCCGAAGTACGGATTTTCCTTTAATATAGTAAGTTCTTTTAACTTTCTATCTATGGTCTTAAACGCCTCTTCTTTAACAAATCTTTCATGATCAAAGTATTCAGTAACCTTATCTTCATCATCTCTGTATTCTTCAATTACATTTTTTCTGTAGTCTATTATATATTCAGATATGTATTTGCGCTTTTCTAGGTAATTTAAAATTTCATCATTTACTATTTTTAAGGTTTCACTTAACTTTTCTTCCTCAAATAGTAGTTGTAATTCTTTCTCCCTGCTTGAGTTATTATCTTCCATTCAAATCACCTTTCCCTTAAATTAATGAAGAAAAAGTTCCCCTTTGGAAACTTTTTCTCTATCTTAAAATAAACTTATCAATATATAGATATTAAGATTGAACAGTGCCCTCACTGCCATCAACCATTAATTCTGAAGTAACTTCCTTTATACTAGATTCTAAAACTAGATCTGAATACACAGGAACATCGTTCTTTTTGTTCCTTCTTTCTTTTTCTAGCTTTTCAAACTCTTTTTTCTCAGCTTCCTTTTTTTCTCTTTCTACCTTTAACTCTGGGTATTTATCATATACAAATATCATAAATTCTTCTCCAGATAAAGTTTCTTTCTCTAAAAGATCATTTGAAATATCATTTAATAAATCTCTATTATTTCTTAATATCTCTCTTGCTTTTTCATGACTGTTTTTGATAATTTGTAAAGTTTCTTCATCAATTTGTGCTGCAGTTTCAGCAGAACAATTCTGAACTGGTCTTCCATCTAGATATCTATTACTAACAGATTCTAATGCCATCATATCAAACTTATCAGTCATACCATATATAGTAACCATACTTCTAGCTGATTGTGTAGCTCTTTCAATATCATTTGAAGCTCCTGTAGATATAATATTAAATTCAATCTCCTCTGCAGCTCTTCCACCAAGCATAACTGTGATTTCATCTATCATCTCATCTTTAGAAACCAAATATTTTTCTTCTTCTGGAAGCTGCATAGTATAGCCTAATGCTCCCATTGTTCTTGGAACTATTGTAATCTTGTGTACTGGATCAGTATTCTTTAGTAAAGCTGCTACAAGTGCATGCCCTACTTCATGGAAAGCAACAACTCTTTTTTCTTTAGGTGAAAGAATTCTATCCTTCTTTTCCTTACCTGCTATTATTACTTCCACTGCTTCTTCTAAATCCTTTTGAAGTACAAATTTTCTATTATTTTTAACTGCACTAAGTGCAGCTTCATTAACTATATTTGCAAGATCAGCCCCTACTGCTCCTGGAGTACTCTTTGCTACTGACTCCATATCTACATTATCACTCATCTTAACATCTTTTGCATGAACTTTTAATATTGAAATTCTACCTTTTAGGTCTGGTCTATCAACTATAACTCTTCTATCAAACCTTCCTGGTCTTAATAAAGCCTTATCAAGTATTTCTGGTCTATTAGTAGCTCCTAGAATTACTACACCTTTAGAAGAATCAAATCCATCCATTTCAGCTAGTAATTGATTTAAAGTTTGTTCTCTTTCATCATTACCTTGGATAGCTCCATCTCTGCTCTTACCAATTGCATCAATTTCATCTATGAATATTATGCAAGGAGCTTTTTCTTCAGCCTGTCTAAATAGATCTCTTACCCTTGAAGCACCCATACCAACAAAAAGCTCTACAAAATCTGATCCAGACATTGAAAAGAATGGAACCTTGGCTTCTCCAGCTACTGCTTTTGCAAGTAGAGTTTTACCTGTTCCTGGAGGTCCTACTAAAAGAGCTCCTTTAGGTAATTTTGCTCCTATCTCTTGATATTTTTTAGGGTCATGTAGAAAATCTACAATTTCTTTCAGTGATTCTTTTGCTTCTTCTTGACCAGCAACATCTGCAAAAGTTTTACCAGTCTCATCTTCAGCATAAAGCTTAGCAGTGTTCTTGCCAAAAGACATCACTCCGCCACCCATCTTCTTATCCATCTTACCAAACATTAATCTGCCTATTATAAAGAAGAATATTATAGGTGCAATCCAATATAGTATTAAATCTGCTATTGGAAATGCATCTGGGAGCTTTCCTTGATATTTTGCGCCTGAATCTTGTAAGCTTTTAACAAGATCCTTGTCTCCCAAGTTCACTGTATATAATGTTTTACCATAATCGCTGCTTTGTTTATTTGGTATTATCGTCAACTTTTGACTTGTAATAGTTACAGTATCTACCTTTTTATCTTTTAACATACTTTGAAATTCATCATATGTAATGTTCTCTGTCATCATCTCAGTCTTAGTATAATTAAAAGCAAATAATAGGCCCAAAGCTATTATTCCATATATAATAGCATATTGCCATTTTTTATTATTCTTAAACATATTTGCACCTCTTTTCATTTGTCGTATTATATATCTATCCTTTTATAATTTAACTTATATTCTTAAACTTTTTTAGAAACTAGCAAAGCATTAAAAATTGTTTTAAGTTTAAAATTATCCAAAACTACTTAAGCAACCCAATTCTATCAAAAGGAAAAACTCTAATTCTTGCTTTTCCTTGTATATCCTTAGCATCAATATATGGATTGTTCCAATATCTTGCATCTGCAGAATTAGCTCTATTGTCACCTAACATCAAATACTTTCCTTCAGGAATCTTAAAACTTCCTGTTTTACTATCTGGATTTTTTACATAATCCTCTTGAAGGTATTTACCATCAATATAAACATCTCCATTATCTTTTATCTCTACAGTTTCTCCAGGTAACCCAACTACTCTTTTTATAAGTAAGTCTTTAAGTTCATTTGAATAAAAAACCAATATATCTCCTCTTTTTATATTTTGAGGATTATAAACTTTGGTCACAAACATCTGATCACCTTTTTTTATAGTTGGATACATTGATTCTGTTGGAACCGAAACTTTGTATAAAAGAAATTTATTAATAAGCATGGCAAGCAATATAGCTGCACCAATAGGTACTACCCAATCTAATAAAAATTTGACCATAGGATTTCTATTACTACTTTTCTCCATCATTCCACATACCTTTCATTAAGTCTTCTACAATTGATTTCCTTTTATTTGTTAAATCTCTGTCTATATAATAGATCGAATCTTTCTTAACCAATACATCGCCTTCTTTAGGTACTCCTTCAATATTATTGACATTAATCTTAAAAATTTCTTCATTTACCTCACAAATGACGATATTGTCTTCTATTCTATCTATTATTATATAATCTTTAGATAATTTCATATTATCTCCTCTATAGATGAACCACTTTATAATTTATATTTTCTTATTGAAATGATTTATCTCTGTTCAAAAATACACCTTATATAAGTATATCATAATAAAAATTTTTTTCTATTGTAGATAGATAATTTAAAGGTTATTTTTCCACTTGTTGTAAATACATTGTATAAAATTTAATTGGGTGAATTATATGATATACCTTTTCTCCCTTTATGTAAATAGTTTGGCTTTAAAATTAATAAATAGGCTACACATTCTTCTTTTTTTACTTTCCTTTACAGTAAAAATAACAGAGTGTCGATATTTTCAACACTCTGTGCAATTCTTCATTTATCAATTTATAAATGCAAGTTTCTCAAGAAACCTCGATTTTAAATTAAGTTTCATGATTTAATTCTATATTTCGTTACTAATTACATCTGCATAAGTCTCTCTCTTACAAACAAGCCTATCTTCTCCATCTTTTATCATAACAACAGCTGCTTTAGGAGCTTTATTATAATTATTAGCCATAGAGTAACCATAGGCACCTGTTGACATTATAGCCAATAAGTCACCAGTTTCAACCTTTGGTAATTTTATATTATTTATTAATATATCTCCAGATTCGCAACACTTTCCAGCCACAGTTACGTCTTCCAACTCATCAGAGTTAACCTTATTTGCTACTATTGATTCATATTCAGCATTATATAATGCCGGTCTAATATTATCAGTCATTCCACCATCTACCGATATATACTTTCTTATTGAAGGTACTTCTTTAATTGACCCAACTTTATATAATGTAATTCCTGCATTTCCAACTATAGATCTTCCTGGTTCTATGGTAAGTATAGGCATATCAAGACCTAATGCTTTGCAAACTTGGTCAGCCTTACTTAATATTGCAGCACAATATTCGTTTGCTGATTTTGGCTTATCATCAGAATTATAATAAATTCCGAAACCACCACCAAGATCTAGCTCTTTTATAAGATATCCTGTAGCGTTATATATATCCTTAATAATTGTTAACATTATCTCAGTTGCATCTTCATATGGAGTTATATCAAATATCTGAGATCCTATATGGCAATGTAACCCTGAAAGTTCTACATTTGATAAAGCTAAAACTTTATTAACAACATTTAATACATTATCTCCTATATATGCAAAGCCAAACTTTGAGTCTAGCTGACCTGTCTTTATATATTCATGAGTATGAGCTTCTATACCTGGAGTTATTCTTAAATAAATTCGTTGTTTTTTATTATGCTTTTTGGCAATTTTGTCGATAAGTTCTATCTCCATTTCATTATCTGCTACAAAAGTGCCTACACCAAGATCGATTCCTAGTTCAATTTCGTCAATTGTCTTGTTATTTCCATGGAAATATACTTTTTCCAACGGGAATCCAGATTTATATGCTGTAAAAAGCTCTCCACCTGACACAACATCTAAATATAGATTTTCATCTTGTATAATCCTGCACATTGCAAGTGTCAAGAACGCCTTTCCAGCATATGCAACTCTATTATTTCTATCTTCACATTTTAGCCCCTTGTAATATTCTCTACAATTTTGTCTAATAAGATTTTCATCAAAAACATATAATGGTGTAGAGTATTTTTCTGCAAGTTCTGTAGCTCTAACCCCACTAATTGACAATACATTTTCATCAACATTCATACTTCCAAACAATTTCATCAACATTACCTCCCCAATATTAACAAACAAAATATCTTTTTACTCTTTACTTTAGCACCGTTTAAGTACCACTCTTAAATTAAGATATTCCTGAACATCAAATAATGTAATCAAGCATATCTAAAATTAGCAAAAAACTTCAGATTTTCTGATACTTAATCTTATATTTGTCTTTTTTTATTCTTTCACTTATATCTACATTTAAGCCGTATACACATATTTATCTACAACTTTATCTTCGATATAACTTTCTAAAGAATAAAAAACGCCACAGAAAACATCTGTGACGGGTAGAATTCGCTTTAAGGTGAAATTGCAGAAATGAATTTTTATCTTATGACATAATTCTAAAATATTTCAAAAAATACTTGAAAATATTTTATGCAATTCTTAATTCCTTGTAGCTCTCCACTTTAACAATTCAAAGATAACCCTATAATTATCTTTCTTTAAAGTGACAGTTATATACATATTATATATATAACCAGAAAAAAGCTTCGCCAAGCTATCTTCTTCGGCTATTTTTCCTTTCTTTATTTATCTACACTCGCCAGCTCCAAATAAATACTTTTAAAAACAGCACCTCTACCCTAGGTTTCGTTTAATATGTTGAATCCAATAATACCTTAATATTATTAACGACTCGACATTATTCAATTTTATTTGTAATTTAACTATTATCATATCATATTAAAATAAATATGCAATACAAAATAAAAATAATTAATATAGAATAGATTTTTCATTGAAGTGCTTCATCTTTATCTACTCTTTATCACTTCTGTATTTGACCATAAGTTCACTAAATATCTCACCAGAACTTGGAGGTGTATATGTTATAGCGTTTGCTCCTGCAATTATAGTTTCTTTTATGCTTTCGGTAGTAGGTCCACCTGTAGCTATAATAGGGAAGTCTGGAAACTTCTTTCTTACATTACGCACTATCTCTGCTGTATTCTTTCCACCTGAGACATTTAATATGTTAGCTCCTGCTTCTATTCTACCTTCAAAATCATCGTTTTCGGACACAACAGTTACAATTATTGGTATATCCACTGTATTTCTCAACTTACTTACAATTTCATTTGAAGTAGGTGCATTTACTACAACTCCCATTGCACCTTTAAACTCTGCATCCAATGCAAGATTTATAACCCTCATTCCCTGAGTTATACCTCCTCCTACTCCACAAAAAACTGGAACGTCTGCAGCAAGCATTAAAGCTTCTGTAATAATAGGCTGAGGAGTAAATGGATATACCGCAATTATTGCATCAGCATTAGTGTTTTTTATTATTGCAACATCAGTAGTAAATACTAGTGATTTTATTCTTTTACCAAATATCTTTATTCCACTTGCATCTCTTATAACTGCAGGCATTTCTATTAAGTGATTTCTTAGAGCTCCTTTAATCTCAGGTACATATTTTGGCTCTTTATTTGTATTTCCTATCATTTAAATATCCCCCTTTCCCTTTTAAAAAAATATATAATTAATAAATTCTAAATATCAAAGAAATTAATCAAAAACTCTTTTATAATTAAAATATATATACAAACGAATTTTGCCTTATTACAATTTCCTAAAGAATAAAATAATTTGAAAATTAACTATATTTTAATACAACAAATTTCTCTTGTCATTTTTTTTATATTAATTTTTCTTTAATTCATATGACAATATTATTCAAAATATAACAAATATAATTATTTTAATTCATTAAGTATCTTCTTAACTACAGTTTTTCCTATCTTATCTTCAGTCATTTCACTTATTGCATCTTCAATATTGCTCCAATCAAGCCATTCCACTTCCGAAGACTTTACAATTTCTCCTGATTTGTAGTGTGCTATATATGTAAGCATAAGTAGATCTTTGCCTTTAACATAATCACTGCCTAAATATTTTATGTTATCTACTATTAATCCCGTCTCTTCTTTTACCTCTCTATAAACAGCATCTTCTGCCTTTTCATCTGGGCTGATATAACCTGAAACAAGTACTTTTGAATTTTTATATATATAGCTTTGCTTAAGTAATAATATCTTATTCTCTTTTATAATGGCAACAACAATACAAGGCTTTGGCACATCAAAAAACATCATATCATCCTCTGAACAATATGGTACTCCCCCCTCATCCCAACTATGTCTTTCTTCAAGCTTTTTCCCACAAAGTGGACAATATACGAATTTCATGTCATTCCCCCTAAAATTACCTTACAATATATCCTATATACTATAATATCACTTGAACTTCCCTTTTCAAAGTTATGCTGTTTGGAGTAACCTCTGAACAATATGCAAAGACATCAACCCCATTTTTAGCTGCATATCTTAATGCCTCACCAAATTCAGGATCTGTTTCATCATGAGGCGTAAATGCTTTTATATCATCTAGTTGTATCAGGAACATAACTCCCGCACCTTTTCCTTGTTTTTTAACCTCTACAAGTTCCAACAAATGCTTTCTACCTCTTTCAGTAGGTGCGTCTGGAAAGCTAGCAACTCCATTTTTCTCCAAAGTCACCCCTTTAACTTCCAAATAATACTCAGAGCCAATATCATCACTAAGTTTGAAATCAAACCTACTATTTCCAAAAGTTTTTTCTCTCATTATTATATTATATTTATCTAAAGAAGGAATCATTTTATTTATTAACGCCTCTTCCACTACCTTATTTGGGATATGAGAGTCTATACTTATGAGATTTTCCTCTTTGTATGCAGCTATTAGATCATATTGTGTTTTTCTTTCTGGTGAATCCTCTTTTCTAAGTATAACCTTTGTACCTGGTATCAAGATTTCTTTGCATCGCCCTGTATTGGGTACATGAGTCATTATTTCCTTATTATCCAGCATTACATATCCTTGAAATCTATTAGGTCTTTTAACAAATATCGCTTCTACTACAGGCTTTTCTATTAGCACATTAATCACCTTCATAATATATTTGAAATAGTTATCCACATTATTCACATATATTGTCCACATAATATGTTTGTAATGTTGATATTTAACCGTAAAATTTATATTCTTTACTATTATTATTGCTTTTATGTAAGTTTTTGTAGGTTTATATACTATTTTGTTGTAGCATATTCATTAAGTTGAGTATGCTAAATCTTAATTACTAACCTAATTATATTATTTTTTTATAGTATATAGCAATAAATATTAACTTTCGCACTACTTATCCACATTTATTCACAGGTTTGTATACAAAAATGTGGACAACTAATATAAAAATCAACTTTTTTGTGAATAAGTCAATCCTTTTCTTTTAAACAACTTTTTTCTACATTATTTTCTTAAAAAACACTAATTTTTGTAGACAAAAATAAGGAATTACCCTTATGAGTAACTCCTTATATATTCATTTATAGGCCTAAGCCTTATTACGTTCTACACATATATAAACTCGATATACTCCGGAAGTAAATCGAGTTATATAGGTTATGGTGACTCCTAGGGGAATCGAACCCCTGTTACCACCGTGAAAGGGTGGTGTCTTGACCGCTTGACCAAGGAGCCATGAGAACCTAGCGACCACCTACTCTCCCACACAGTCGCCCATGCAGTACCATCAGCCGTCTAAGTCTTAACCGTCGTGTTCGGAATGGGTACGGGTGTAACCCTTAGACGCATCATCACTAGATATTGAAAGATTATTCTTTCAAAATTGCACTTAAGTTTACTTTGTAATAATTTGTATTGGTCAAGCCCTCGACCTATTAGTATCGGTCAGCTGAACATGTTACCATGCTTACACCTCCGA
>NZ_BMBA01000009.1:0-6840 GCF_017312485.1 Clostridium zeae
AAAAATCAGATACAAGAAGATTTAGCATATGAACAATTAAGTTTAAAAGAATATATCGACCCGTTTACGGGTGAGCCAGAAAAGAAAAGCAAAAAATAGAGCACCTTTAGGTGCAGCCTGTGAAGGCATGCGGTTGGCAAACCGTTCAGCGTGCGAGTAGCACGGCCAGTAATATGCCCTTATAGGGCTAAAGCAAGCCACCCGTTTGACGGGTGGTCCTGACTGCTGTGAAAATTGACCTGGAATATTGCTCAAGTCAATAATTATGTTTTTTTGCATTCTCTTAAAATTAATATTGTTTAATCTTTCTTTATATATAGCTTCGTTAGTCATCGAATATAGATCAGTATATATTACATGAAGATCGTAGGAATACATTTCTTCTATAAAATGTTTTTCGCATGATTTAAGAGCTGTGATAGCAACTTCTTTATTTTGAGACAAATAATTAATGTGACCAAGAATAAAATTTATATCGCAAAGAGAAGTTTTTTTTAGATATTTTCTATTTAACTTAGTAGATAAATCTAATGCTTTATGAAATTTATTCATATTAAAATATAAGGACATTTCTTGAAGTGAAAATCTATTAAATAAATCCTTATTACCATTATATTTGTTCTTACAATCTTCTATGATATCAAGGGCTTGTTCTAGTTTAAGGTCATAAATTAATGCATTGACGTAGTTGAAATAGGCTATACTTTTATTATAATCATCGCCTATAAATGAGTATAAGGCTATTACCTTTTTGGTGATTTTTATGGATTTTTCATAATTTCCCAAATTGTAATACGCTATAGCCATAGACTTGTAGGCATTGACAGCTATTTGAGGATAGCATATTTCTGGTGATAAGGATTCTATAGTACTAGAATAGTCAATAACTTTTTGATATTGCTTTTCAAATAGATATAGTACTGTAATATTACATAAAATACTTTGTCCTATTCTTGACTGTTCGATATGGAATTTTGTTAAGTATAATTCAGCTAATTTTAGATTGGCTAAGGCAATTTTTTTGCTATCCCAATTTTTGTATATTACAAATAAACTATTTAAAGCAGTGCAGAAATTTACTATATTATTGTTTTGTAAGTTATGTTCATTCTTTATATAATAGGATTTATATCTTTTTAAAAACTTCTCGGCCTCTTTATAAAGTTTAATCTTATAATAGGAATTTCCTAAATAAAATAACTTATCTATATTCTCTATTTTATCAAATTCCGCTTTGTTTAAGTCATAGTATTTAGTAATGTCATAATAATTATCATTGTTATATAGATTCTGAACGAAATCTATGGAATCATTTTTGTTGCTATAGTTAACAAAGGTTTTATTATTTACAAGTTCATCTAGTGAAATTTCTAGTGTTTTTGCAATATGTATTAATTGACTAAGGGATGGTTCCTGCATATTATTTTCTATTCTACTTAAAACAACTCTGTTTAAGATAGTATTACTTAAAGCTTATTGAGATAAACCTTTCTTTTTTCTTAGAACCTTTATTCTCGTGCCTAAATTAATCATACATATCACCCCTATTATAAAAAAAGTAACAAATGGCTTTAAACTTTAAATTTTTACTAATTTAATTGCAAATTAATTATTGATATTGTTATATTTAACCATATACTATATATTTATGTCAATGAGGTTGCTATGGTGATTTTAATGAAATTAATGTATTGGACACTATGATTATATTGTGAGTATTGGGTTCTGATTGTGTGGATGAAAAATAATATAAAACTAAAAGGTGATTTAGTACTATGATAGCTCAAAATACTAAATCACCTTGTTTACGTAAAATAAAACTTATTAGTTAATCTAAATTCTTAAGAGATTTATTTAAAATTTGTGTTAGAAACAGAACAACAACAAGTATTCCAAGTGACAAAAATAATAGCTTAATTGATACCACCGATGAAATAATACCAAAGATAAATGATCCTAACGGAGTAGCACAAAGTACTAAGGCATTTATTATAGCGCCTACTCTAGATAAATATTCTCTATCTATTTTAGTAAATATAGATATTTGTAAGGGCATATTGATTAGAATAACACCAAAACCTAAGAAGAAGCTATTTATTGCAAGCACTGGGTATATTAAATAAGATGTGATATAACCTAGGACAGCAAATAAAGAATAAGTAAGACCTACTAATACGCCCCCTAACAGAAACATATTTCTTGAACCAAGTCTTTCTTTAATCCTTGGTACCAATAATCCTCCTAGTGACATAGCTAATAATGTAGGAACGCTCATATATGATAAGGCCTCTGCCCCCTTGCTCAAGACTTCTTTTACATAAGGAGCTTGAAAAGCATTAAATGGTGTGACTAATAGGTTAATAACTGCTGCAAAAATACAAATACTAAAAATGAGCTTATCTTTAATTACATATGAAAAACCTTCCTTTAAATCGGTAAAATACACCTTTGGATTGTTATTGGTGTTCTTCTTTACGTGATCAGTATATCTTAGTGATACCACTATAAATCCACAAATAAAGAAAGTTGCTGCATCCACTAAAACTGCTCCTCCAATTCCAAGTACTGCAATGAAAAGTGGTGCAGAAGAAAGGCCGATAATTTGCAGAGCGTTAGCTAATGATGAACTAAGAGATGTTCCTACAGTAAATTTTTCTTTTGAGAGTATTGAAGGCAAAGCTGCGGTTGAAGCGGGGCCTCTAAAAGATTCAAAGGAGGAGTTTAAGAACGTTACAACATAAAGATGCCAAGTTCTAAGGGTTCCTGTCATAAAAAGCACTGCTATTAAACTTACGCAAAGGCCTCTCCCTAAATCACATATAGCCATTACATGTTTCTTTTTAAAATAGTTTGATGCTACTCCAGAAACCATTCCAAATAATAAATTAGGTAGTCCATTTACTGCAAATAAAGCAGCTACAAGAGCGGTTGATCCAGTTACTTGATAGACAAGCCATGAAAAGGCAATTGTATCTATACCATCTCCAAATCTGGATATGCTGTTGGCAGTCATGTTTTTTAAAAACTGCTTTTCTGTTAATAAATCTTTGTAGCCTATTTTTAATTTTTCATCTTGTACAGGTAAGCTTATATTTTCTTCCATACTATCCTCCTAATAATGTAAATTTATACTAAATTAACTACAAATATATGCTTTATAGACGTACGATATCTTCATGAAAATAGATTTTTAATCAAGTTGATATATCTATAAAACGAAGCATAATAAATAAAAAGAGTGCTATATTAATGAAATTGTATAATATATGGAATAATGATGCAAAATATAGATATATATCTAATATAGTATGTAATACAGATATGTACATTTAATTTACTTTGTTCTATACTTATTTGGTGATTACGGATTGAAAACATAGTTATGTAACAGCTGGTTACAAAATTATATTTCAGATATTAGCCATGCTGTGAGATGGACAAGCAAAAGTAAAATATTTATTAAATTTCATATATGTAATTAAAATGTAATTAAACCTAAATGTTACTTTGGTATATTTAGAAAGTTGAATTCTTATGATGAAAGGATTGGTGTTATGAATAAGAAAAGAAGGAAGAAAAAAACTAAGTTTTCATATAAGAAGTTTGCTTTATTTGTTGTCTATATAATAGGTTTTATGGTTATAACTTCACCTATACTATTGTTATTTGGACCTTATAGCGATGTGAGAAAAATGGTTCTGGGAACGGTATTAGCAACGAGACATAGTTATCTAATAACTAAGTTTATACCGCAGTCTACTATTAATGAAATGATGGATAAAACAGATACTGCTGTTTCTGCAATGAAGGAAGATACAAGTTTGATAAAGATAAATAATACTTCTGGAAATGACATAACAAGGTATGATTTTCACACAGATAAATACGATGGATATATGCTAGAGATAAAAAATCCTAAAAAAGTTAAAGTAGCTATGACTAAGTATTTAGGTAAAGTTGGTGAAAAAACTAGCGAGCTTGCAAAAGACCACAATGCTATTGCTGCAATTAACGGTGGTGCATTTAGTGACGAAACTCCTGATGGAAAGATGTATGAAGGAACAGGAGCAGTGCCTGGTGGATTTGTAATTTCTGAAGGTAAGGTAATATATCCAAAAGAAAATATAGATTATAAAACCCCTATAAGCTCAATTGCAATAACTAAAAATGGTGTGCTTTTAGTTGGAAGCTATAGTATAAATGATTTGAAAAGCCTTAATGTAAATGAAGCTATGTGCTTTGATAAAGTTCCACTTGTAGTTAATGGTGAAAGACAAATCAAAGTTAAAAATAAACTTGAAGATGGCTTTAATCCTAGAACTGCAATAGGACAGAAAAAGGATGGAACTATATTACTTCTGGTTATAGATGGAAGAAAAAGTGTTAGTAAAATAGGTGCAACCTTATATGATGTTCAGGAGATAATGATGTCTAGAGGTGCTGTAAATGCTGGGAAGCTTGATGGTGGTTATTCAAGTACTATGTACTATGATGGAGATGTTATCAACTCACCGAATGTTTGGTCTGGTGAGAGAAAGGTAGCCACAGCTTTCTATGTGGAGAAATAGGTGATTGATTATGAAGAAACTTAGAGTATTTTTACTATGGTCTGTTATTGCACTGATAATACAAAATGGAGTGTTTTTATACTTCGAAAAAGTATACCTTGGTGGAGAAACTACTGTTAAGGCTGAAAAGGTAGAAAAGAAAAAAATCAGTAATATGAAAGATATAAATATTCCTAGTGACGCTACAGACATCAAGATGTCTCATGATGGTACCTATATTGCATTTATGGAAGATGGAGCCTTAAAGGTAGGGGATAGGACTAAAGGAGATATAAAGACTGTTAAGTTAGAAGCAAGCATGGAAGTTAATTATACTAAATGGGTAACTGACGGAGATTTTCTAATAATAGCTGAAAAGACAAAGGCTTCTAAAAGTAAGCCTTATATAGATATTCATAAATATGATGCATCTAGAGATGAAAAGGTGGAGCTTACTGACTTAGATTTGAAAAAAGATATAATTAATTTATCTAGTAGTAAGGATAATATTGAAGATATGGCATTTGCTACTTCATCTAACGTAATGTATTTTAAGATAGGAAAATCGGCTAATAAATCTGATATATATAAAATAAATGTTATGTCTCAATTAGAAAAGACTAAATCTAACCTTGTAGGCATAGGCGCAATAGATATTGATCCTATAAATGCCAACTTACTTTATGAACAAACAAGTATGGTGAAGCTTAATACAGGTTCTAAACAAACTAAGATTAAAAATTTAAGTGATGGAATTATAATAGGGCATAGTGATAATTCGGTTTTTATAGGAAAAGGAAAAGCTGATAAAATAGAGGAAGTAATCTATGGAGATGTTGATAAATCGGTAAGTGAGTGGCAAAAGATTAAGTTAGACTCAAAAGTAGATAAGAAGGATATATTTATAACTGCTGGAGGCAGAGTATTCATAAAAGATTCAAATAAAAGCTTAACTGATGCTATTACTAAAAAGACTATTAAATATGAAGGTACTTTATTAGATGTAAATGATAAAGGAATATTAAGCAATGTGGAAGGTAAGTCTAAATTTGTCGAAATGAATTAAAAAAGCAAATGTTTAAGAATTAAAGCTACAAGACTAGTTGTGAATACTAGTTTTGTAGCTTTTAATTTTTAGAAATTATATAAGGCTAGATATATAGTCAATATTCTAACTGTTATAAAGAATTGAGGTAATATGAATTGGCTTTTGCCAGTTATGTAGATTTAATTTAAGTTAGCACGTTTTTATGTATAGTATTTAAATTTGAATTGATAAAAAAATACATTTAGCGATTTTAAATAAATTCTTGTGACTCTATTTATTATTTGAGTGTCTGATATAGTACAAGTTAATATTTTTTTGTAAAGAAATTTATATGATTATAATTGCGTAATTTAATTGTATTAAATAATAAAAATAAAATGTCGAAAAAAAAAACAAAGAAAGTATATATATTTTGACAAATTATATAATTATAACGTGTTAATATTGTATACGTCCCTAAAAATGTTAAAGTATGTGAAAATATTGCAAAATATGTGAATAATATGACATGGTAATATATTACTAATTTTGTATTGGGAAAAATTTTAAATATTAAGTAAGGAGTTGATTAATATTTTTCTAAAGCTTTTATACAAACCTAACGAATTCTTCTTGTACTATGAAAAAAAGAAAAATACTAAATATTTCATGATAATGACATTAAGTTTTCTAGTATTAGATATGATACTAGTTAATTTTATGATTGGAACCATTTCTAACCAATTTCAAATGTTTAAAGAAAATCAAATTTTAGCATTAAAAATAATATTAAACTTAACAGCATTTATTTCAGGATTAACATTACCTGTAATAATCTGTATAAGTTTAACGTTATTATATCATTTGATTTTAAAAATATTTTCTATATCAATAGGGTTTAAACAAATTTATCATTTGTGTAAAGCATCTTTTATAGTATTACTACTAGGGTTTTTGGTAAAAGTTTTACTTATAGTATTTGTATTTAAAGAACCAAGTTTAAGCTATTTTAAAGTTGACTTATTTTATATATGGTACAGTGTTTTAATTTCAATCGGAATTTATTCTAAGATTGAAGATAACAAAAAAAGAATATCTAAAATTATCTTATGTACAATAATAATTTTTACCTGTGTGTTGAATTTTGTTATTTAACGGACAAGCATATACATGAAAGGAGGTGAATGAGATGAAGATGGTAAGCTTTTTAGCTTCAGTACTTGGAATATCAGCAACTACAGCTTATAAAGTTATAGAGTTAGCTTT
>NZ_BMBA01000009.1:7153-170860 GCF_017312485.1 Clostridium zeae
TGTTACTAAAATTTGCATTAAAAATGACAATAGGGTCGAACTTTTTCTTTTTAGGTTCAATATTATTTATGTTATTAACCATTATAGAAGCATTTTTAACCATAAAGATGTCTATTAATAAGAAAGGTTAAAAATATGTTGAAATCTATATTATTATTTTCTTTGCTAGAGTGTAGAAATTTTTTGCAAAGATTTAAGTATAAAGATATAAGTCTTAATGGGCTAATAAAAGTATATTGTTCGTTTTTTTGCATATTGACTGTATGTTTCTTAGGTATATATTTATCTGTAGATTTATATTTTAAGGAGTATGTCAATAATAATGATTTAATAGAAAAAGTATGCATTTTATATTCTTTAATATTTATGTGCTATTTTTCATTTAGAAAAATAGCACAGGAATATTTTGATTTATTTAAAAAAAATGATTTTAAGTTTTACAAAAAGTACATGAAATATTCTAGTAAAATTTTATTAAGTAAAATATTAAGTAAATATCTATATTCACATGTGTTAGTTATGTTGCCGAATTTTATAGGGTTCAATATTGCACTCTATATAATATATAAATACAACAATTTACTTAATCTTGCGATAAATTTTAGCATAATTTTTATTACTCCTTTAGTTATAAGGATTTTCATTATAACTATTATATACATAAAGGATTGTTATTTTGATAAAGTTATATATTATATACTTAATTGTTTTTTGTATCTTTTTATAGGTTTCATTGCAGTTGTGTTGTATTGCAATTTAAGCAAACATGATATATATATAGAAAAATATTCATTTATGTTAAAAAGCTTGGTGTTTTATATCAATATCATAACTCTCATTGTAGCAATGATTGATTTTGGTGTTTTTAAAATGAATATATTCCTGCCAAAATCGATTGGTTTAAAAAATAGTTATAAAAGGTTAGGAGTTTTTTTGAATAAATATACGAATAAATATAATATTTTTATATTCAAAGAGCTTAATATTTTTCTAAGAGAAAAAAATAAACTTATTTTTTTCATAAGCTATGGAATAAAAATAATTGGTTTATTGTTTGGCATAGTTTTATCTCTAAAGATATATAAAATGAATGAAGTATTGATACTTCTAAATTACATATTGGTTATTAATATAATATTACAAAATAATTTTATCTATGTCTTCTTAGGACTACAAAGTAGAGTTGAATTTGATAGACCAATTATACGATATAGTATAATTAATAATAATATTGACATTTTATTAAAATCGAAATTTATAACTAATTCCATAGTATCAGCAACATTTAATTTTATTATAATAATGCCTTTCATTATAATAGATTTTAGTTTTGAAAAAATATTGTTAGTTATAATTGTGTTTTTTGCAGCATTAGTAAATTCATTAGGATCCTTAATCTGTAACATAATTAGTCCTAATTTTATGATTAATAAAAACGAAGATTTATCCAATAATTGGGAAGTTGCTATATATGAAAGCATATTTGGAGGAAGTTTGTTTTTTATAATATTTTGTATTTCAACTCCAATGTTTGCTTATGTTTATGTAAAAAAAATTCAAATTACAATTTATTATTTAGTAATTAGTTTTGTATTAATTATTATATTTAGTATTTTATTAATAATTTTAAAACAACTATTCCGTAAAAAAATATGGTTAGGATGGAAAGGCATTTAATATGAATTTAAAGATAAAGAAATTAAACTTTAATTATGATAACTTTTCGATTAAAGATATTAATCTATCTGTGGAAAGCTCTGATATTTTAGGTATTACAGGGCTTAATGGATCAGGAAAGACAACCTTGTTAAAAATAATTGCGGGGATTCTACCTAGTGATGGAGTGTTTATAAATGAGGAACCATTAAGTGTAAAAAATAGACATGTAATTTCATATATGGAGAGTGATACGTTTCTGTATGAGTTATTAACTTTTGATGAGATGTTATATTTAGTAATGAGTATATGTTCTGTAAATAAAGGACAATCCTTGGCTATAGACGAAATAATTAATATCCTTAATCTAAATAAATATAGAAATACCCTAATCAAAGAATTATCATTGGGAACAAGACAAAAATTATCTTTTTTGTTATCTATAGTGGATGATCCTCAAATACTATTATTAGATGAACCTTTTAATGGAATTGATAATGAGTCTATTGACTTAATTGTGGATATACTAAAAGGAATGGTTAAAGAGAAGAAAAAAATAATTATATTAACTTCTCATAATATAGAATTAGTAAACAACTTATGTAATAAGCAGATTGTCATAGAAGATGGTAATATTAAACAGTATATTAAATATTAGTTTTAGATTATAATTAAAAATTTATTTCAATTATGAGGTGATAATTTGTTAAAAAAGCTAGTATGTGTGTCTAGCACAATTTATTTATTAGCCATGCTTCTAGGAATTATACTCTACAATTTGGATGGTAGTTTTTTTTCTTTCGAGTCTTCACCCAAATTTATGTCTGCAAAAGAATTAATTTTGCATAATTCAAGTGCATTAGTCTTTAGTATATCAGGATTAATAACGTTCAGCATTACGACTGTATTATATTTAATTGTAAATGGTATTATACTAGGATTATCATTAGCTCATTGCACAGTTTACGAGTTTTTTACTAAGATCATTCCGCATGGTATGTTTGAAATACCCGCAATGGTTTTAGCTTCATCAATTGGCTTGATTCCTTTGTATATAATATACTGTAAAGTTAAATTAAAAACTAATAAATTGGATATACAAAAAATCTTAATTGTATTAATTACTTCATTTATTTTAATGTTTATTGCAGGAATAATAGAATCAATGATATCAAAGAGCTAAATCCATGATAATTCAGCATTTTTATTAAGTATTAATTTAAGCATATCATGGAATTATTATAATGAAATGTTTTTTCTAGTTACGATATGTATCCATACATTAGAAGTATATAGAATAAATTTAAAAATTGCATTTATAATTATAATACATACATTGGAGGAATATTATGAAAAAAAGACTTTTGATTATTGCGATATTGATGAGTATTAGTATTTTAATGCTTAATGAATGTGATTCTAAAAAAAGCGTAACTAAAAGTGAATCAAATTATAGTATATATACAATAACGGCACCTCAAAATGTATATTTGGATGGTGAAGTAAGATATGTACAACAACAAAATTTTTATTTAGATTCGACCAAAGGAAGCCTTGACAAAATAAGTGTTAGTAATAACCAGGATGTAAAAAAGGGTCAAAACTTATACACTTATAAAAATGATCAGAGAATTCAAGAATATCAAACATATATTGATCAACTCAAAACTCTACAAGATGAAGAAAGTAAACTTAAGAAACAAGTAGGTATAACAGATAAGTCTCAAACAGATGATTCAGCGAATGGTAAAGTAGTAGAATTACAATCACAAATTAATCAAAATTATCAACAGCAAACCAATTTGAAACAACAAATAAATTCGGTGAAAGATGCAAGGTATATAGTTGTTACAGCTCCATTTGATGGTAATGTACAAATTTCACCTGATTCCAATAAGTGTATATTAACAATAACTAACAAAACAATGGAGGTTGTATCAAATGTTAGTGAAAAGGATATACTGAAATTAAAAATTGGACAATCTATTGATATTAATATATATGGAACAAATGAAGAAACAAAAGGTACAATTAATTCTATAAGTAACACTCCAATTGAAAGCGCAGTACAAACATCTACAGATAGTGGGGCTAGTGGAGTTCAAGGAGCATCTAATAGCAATATTTCACATTATAGTGTTCATATAGGTATAGATATGCAAAAAGATCTTTATCAGGGGTTTCATATTCAAGGAATAACTATTGCTGAAAATCAAGTGCCTAGAATTCCTGTTTCAGCTATTGTTAATGATAATAATAATACATACGTATGGCTTGTAGATAATAACAAACTAAGCAAGGCTAATATTGAATATGAAAGTTATAATAAGGCATATGCCAAGATAAAAAGTGGGTTAAAATTTGGTGATAAGGTTATTGCAAATCCAACCAGTAGCATTAAGGAAGGAGATAATGTAGATGCCACAACTATTAGAAATTAAAGGATTATGTAAGTGGTATGAAAATGATAAAGATCAATATGAAGTATTAAAAAGGATTGATTTTTCTGTTAATAAAGGCTCATTTGTAACAATTATGGGGAAGTCAGGTAGTGGAAAAACAACTTTATTAAATACTATTGGGTTACTAGATAATTTTAATGATGGAACATATAAGTTTAAAGATCAAGATGTAACACAACTAAATGAAGAGGATCGTTCAATTTTTAGAAATAGAAATATTGGTTTTATATTTCAACAATTTCATCTTATTGATTCTTTGAATGTAGCCCAAAATATTGAACTTCCTTTACTCTATCATGGTGGATATTCACGAAATGAAAGAATTGATATGGTTAAGCAAAGTCTTAGAGATGTTAGCTTAGAGAATAAGTTTAATAGTTACCCAAGTGAGCTATCTGGGGGACAACAACAACGTGTGTCAATTGCAAGAGCACTTGTAACAAAAGCAGATTTAATTCTTGCGGATGAACCGACTGGAGCACTTGATTGGAAGACAGGATCTCAGATAATTGATTTGTTATATGACCTAAATAAGTTAGACAAGACGATAATAATGGTAACTCATGATGGTGATTTAAGAAAGTATGCAACTAATTGTTTTTATCTTAAAGAGGGAATCTTCTGTGAGGAGGATAATCTATGAATTTAGTTGAATTATTATATAGTGCTTTTTTAAGCTTACGTGCACATAAACTTAGGGTTTTTTTAACTATGATAGGGATAATAATCGGTATAAGTTCTGTAGTTGTTATTTTATCTATTGGAGCTGGGTTAAAAGCAGAAGTAAATCAATCTACTAAGAACGTAAGCATCAATACTGTTACTATAGATTTTGAACCAGATGATCTAAATACTGTCAATATGTCTACGCCTTTTCAACAGAGTGATTTTAAAACGTTAGAAAATATTGATGGAGTAGAGAAAGTTAGTCAAAGCACAGGGGGATTAGGAATATCCTTAGGTATTAGTGAGATGGCCAATTTTTTTGATAAACAAACATCATTGATGATAAATAAATATAATAACGAAAAATTAAACTTGGAACTCGGTGATACTATTATTAAAGAAGATGATGAATTTAATAATTATGTTATAGTTCTCACAGAAGATCATGCGAAGGCTCTTTTTGGTGAGGATTTATCACAATCAATTGGAAAAGGTATAAAAATTGGAAATGAAATCTTTAAAGTAATTGGAATACAAAACAAAGACATTAATGGATTGTCATTAGGGTATGATTATATTCCATCGTTTGCTATGAAGAATTTTGAAGATGATATAGCTATATCATCAATAGATATTAAAATAAAGCAGGAATATAATGTAAGTACAGTATTTAATGAGATAAAAAAGGAACTAGAAAGCTTACATCCTGATTTAAGAGGGAAATATATCCAAGGTGATCCTCAATCTGTTATGAAAGCATTTGAGAAAATAATAGGAGGATTAACATTATTTATTGCTGTTGTATCTGGAATTTCGCTTTTTGTTGGAGGAATAGGCGTAATGAATATAATGTATGTATCTGTGGCAGAGAGAAAAAGGGAGATTGGTATAAGGCGCGCAATAGGAGCAAAACCTAAGACAATATTACTGCAATTTTTGATTGAGTCAATATTTATTACTAGTATTGGTGGCATTTTGGGAATTGGTGGTGGATATGGAATTGCATTAATTGTAGGCTTATTTATGTCGTTTAAACCTCTACTAACTACAGGTATACTGATCGGATCGTCTTTTACATCTGTGACTGTAGGAATAATTTTTGGAATAATTCCAGCGATTAGAGCGTCTAGATTGGATCCTATCAAGGCTATATATAAATAAAAATATTAGCCTGCATTTAATAATAATGTCGTGAATATATGGAAAGACTGCTTGTTTCTAATGCGTACTAAGTTATACACTCTTAGAAGTAAGTAGTCTTTTATAATGTAATCTTATTAATTTATTACGTAGCATAAGTCTAAAACCTGTATATATATTGTGGCTGTTGAGAATTATAAGATTAATTTCTTATTTTTGAAGTCCAAGCATATCTTCCGTTCTTTCGCTCATGTATCTATAGGCATCATTAATTCCTTGATTATAGAACTCGGAAGATAACTCCTCAACGATGAAATCTAATACTGAAGATGCAGCTAGGTTTCCGATTTCCTCATCTCTCTCATTATAGAAAAATTCTTGTATGGATGAAATCATTGACTCTCTTTTTTCTTTGCTTAGTGTGATTTTCTTTTCTTTTCTCAATCTTCTTTTCTCCTTTAAAATGAAAGTATATTGGATTTAGTGTCCTTTTAAATAAACTAATAAATGATCTTTAGTTTGATATATATTTAAAAAATTATTTTTGATGATCACTTTTAATAAAATCTGTATATAATTATAAGATATTGATTATTATAGAATCAATATAAGATTAATATTCTATGATTAAATTTTATTTCGAAGTGGTACATCTATAACTTGAATATTAAATTCTAATATGTTAAGATAATGGAAATTAAGTTTGGAGATAGTGATTTATGATTAATATAAGTTTTAATTCACAAGTAAAACTACATTACCATAGATAGAAGACTTGTTCTTGGTTAAAAAAACCACAGATACAGGTCTAATCTTGTTGAGGATTTTGTATCTATGGTGTTTGAGGGATAAATAGTACACCCACCTAGGTATAAATCCTTAGTGGGTGTTTTTGTTTTCCAAACAAATAATATTAACAGGAGGAGAAGAAATGGAAAAGAATTTTGTTAAACCATCAATATTACCTGGATTTATGGAGCTGACTCCAAAGGATCAAATTGATTTTAATTTTATGCTTGATACCATAAAGAAGAATTATGAGAAATACGGATTTGCACCAATGGATACCCCGATTATGGAGAAGAGTGAAGTTTTGCTTGCTAAAGGCGGAGGAGAAACAGAAAAGCAAATATATAGATTTAACAAAGGGGATACGGATATATCTTTACGATTTGATCTTACAGTTCCTTTTGCTAGATTTGTAGCACAACACATGGGTGAATTAAATTTTCCTTTTAGAAGATATCAGATAGGGAAGGTTTATAGAGGAGAAAGAAATCAGAAGGGAAGATTCAGAGAGTTCTATCAATGTGATATAGATATAATAGGCAATGGAAAGTTAAGTATAGTAAATGATGCTGAAATTCCTGCCGTTATATATTCCATATTTAAAGAATTAGGCTTTGAAAACTTTAAGATTAGAATAAATAATAGGAAGATATTAAATGGTTTCTTTAGCTCTCTAGGGATAGCTGAGGCTGGCGAGGTTCTAAGAATAATAGATAAGCTAGACAAAATTGGAGAAGAAAGTGTGAGAAATGAGCTTTCCAACACTCTAAGTGAAGAACAAGTCACTTCCATAATGAAATTTATAATGCTTTCAGGAAATAATACTGAGCTTATTAATTCCTTAGAACAGCTTGGTGTAGAAGATGAAGTGTTCTTAGATGGATTAAAGGAATTAAAGTCAGTAATAGAATATATAGGCTGCTTTGGTGTGCCAGAAAAGAATTACATTATTGATTTAAAGATTGCAAGAGGATTAGATTATTATACTGGAACTGTGTATGAAACTATACTAGATGATTATCCTTCCATTGGGTCAGTGTGTTCTGGAGGAAGATATGAAAATCTAGCAGAGTACTACACAAATCAGAAGCTCCCTGGAGTTGGTATATCCATAGGCTTAACTAGATTGTTCTATCAGTTAAGAGAGGCAAAACTATTAAGATCTAAGGGTAGAGAAACTCTTTGTGATGTTATCATAATACCGATGAATGAAGACTTAAATTATAGCTTAGAAACAGCAAACAAGCTAAGAGCAGCTGGAATAATAACTCAAGTGTATTTTGAGGGCGGTAAGCTTCAAAAGAAGATGAACTATGCAAATAAATTAGGAATTCCTTATGTAATATTAATAGGAGATGACGAGATAAAGGATAATGTATTGACTGTAAAATCAATGCTTTCAGGAGAGCAAGCTAAAAAGTCTGTTGATGAAGTTATAGAGGATTTGAAAAAGTAAAAAATATATGGTGGTAATAAGAAAAATTCTTATGTTTATATAATTATAAAATTTTAAAAATATAAATTTATATAAATATATAGTATTAATGCGGGTTTGTAAGATTCTAAAAAACTTTTTATGTAATTTATTCAAAAAAATAGTTGAATAAATTTCTATGCTTGAGTATAATATATAAAAAAATATAAAAAAGGCTATGAGTAGAAAGAGTAAGAATATATTTCTTTTTAAGAGAGCTTCTGGTTGGTGTGAAGAAGCAAAGAATTTATTTTGAATACATCTATGAGCTGAACACCAAATCCTTATAAGGTAGTAGGCTGTTTTCCCTATCCTGCGCAGGTTATAGCGCTAGAGTATCATGTTTTTACATCGTACTCGAAAAGGTTATTGTCGTAAGGCATTAATAAATTGAGGTGGTACCGCGAAGTTTATACTCTCGCCCTCTAGAGCAATCTAGATGGCGGGAGTTTTTTTATTCTTTAGCAAATTTTTTGTTTACCATTAATGTTATAAAGTTATTCTGCAGGTAATTTTATAAATAGGTTTGGTTAAATTAAGCTCATTCATTTATGTGGGTATACATTTATTTGATATGAAGTTTTTATTTCCACGAAGTATTGGGCTTGTGGTTTAATTTGAATAAATTTTAGAAAGTAATTAAATAAATTTAGGAGGGAAGTTAAGTAAAAGTTAATTCTTTTTATAATAAAAAACAGTTTTTAACTGAAATAAGGAGCTAACTTTTTGAACTTAATTTGATTGACATGATTAATATAGAAGAGCAAATAAAAATAATTTCTAAAGGAGCGGACGAGATTATAAGCTTAGTTGATTTAAGAAAAAAACTAGAAAAATCAATTAAAGAAGATAAACCATTGGTTATTAAGCTTGGATTAGATCCATCAGCTCCAGATATACATCTCGGGCATGCAGTTGTGTTAAGAAAGATAAGACAGATGCAAGAGCTTGGGCATGAAGCTGTTATAGTTTTAGGAGATTTTACAGGAATGATAGGTGATCCTACGGGGAAATCAAAAACCAGGAAACAATTATCTAAAGAGCAGGTTATAGAAAATGCGAAAACTTATGAAGAGCAAATATTTAAGATATTAGACAAAGAGAAGACAAGAGTTAGATTTAATAGTGAATGGCTTTCAAAGCTGAATTTTGAAGCTGTATTAAATCTAGCAGCAAAGTCAACAGTGGCTAGAATGCTTGAAAGAGATGATTTTAAGAAGAGGTTTGAGAGTAATCAAAGTATCTCTATTCATGAGTTTTTTTACCCTTTGATGCAAGCTTATGATTCTGTAAGTTTAAAAGCAGACATTGAATTAGGTGGTACAGATCAAAGATTCAATATACTGATGGGGAGAACGCTTCAAAGGGATTTTGATATAGAAAGCCAGGTTGCTATATTTATGCCTTTACTTGAAGGTGTAGATGGAAAAGAAAAGATGAGCAAGAGTTTAGGAAATTATATCGGCATAAATGAAGAGGCTAAAGATATATTTGGAAAGACTATGTCCATACCAGATGAAAAAATTATCAAATACTTTGAACTAACTACGGATATACATCCAGATAAGATTGATGAAATTAAAAGTAAACTAAATAGTGGTAAGGTAAATCCTAGAGATGTTAAGATAAGCTTAGCTAAAGAATTAGTTAGCTTATACCATGGAGAAAAAGCCGCTGAACAAGAAGAACAAGAATTCATAAATATATTTCAGAAAAAAAGTATTCCTAAAGATGTAGAAGAACTTAAAGTAGAGGCTGAATTCTTAGATAAAGATTTTATTTCATTTTTATTTGAAAAAGGTTTATGTAAGAGTAAGAATGATGCTAAAAGGCTTATAACTGGTGGTGGAGTAAAGATAAATGGAGAGAAAGTTATCAATAGCTTTGAGGTTTCGTTAGGTAATGGAGATATAATTCAAATCGGTAAATTAAGGTTTGTAAAAGTAAAACTCATATAATATTTACTTGATTATAGGGAATAATTAATCATAAAACTTATATTTTTAATGATAGTATATGGACAATGCCAATTATCCTTGAGCCAACGGGAGAGTATTATGAAGATAAGTAAAGACTTTTATGCAAGAGATGCAATTACAGTATCTAAAGAACTTCTAGGAAAAGTGTTAGTAAGGAAGGTAGGAGAAACATTTCTAAAAGGAATAATAGTTGAAACTGAGGCTTATATCGGTGCTATAGATAAGGCTTCCCATGCATATGGAGGCAAAATGACAGAGAGGGTTAAGCCGCTATACGGACCTCCTGGAATTGTATATGTTTTTTCTATATATGGAATGTACCATTGTTTTAATATAATAACAAAAGAAGAAGGAACTGCAGAAGGTGTACTCATAAGAGCAATAGAGCCTGTAGACGGTATTGAAGAAATGGCTAAAAGGAGATTTAATAAAACAATTGAATCCTTAACTAATGCTCAAATGAAGGCACTTACAAATGGCCCATCAAAGCTATGTATTGCTTTTGGAATAAACAAACAAGATAATTGGGTAGATATGACGGAAAATGATGAGTTATATTTGGAAGAGTCATTAAATAACAAAAACATCTCAGATGAGGATATTGTTGAAACTACTAGAATCGGTATAGACTATGCAGAAGAAGCTGTGCATTTCCCTTGGAGATTCTATATCAAGGATAATAAGTGGATTTCTAAAAAGTAATATATAAATAGGCTGGTGATTATATGAGTCCTATAATTATTTTTGATAAGGAAACAGGATATATTTTTTACTGTCAGGGTATAGAAGACATGGAATGGATATTTGTTTAATGATGTTGTTGATTGGAATGATTTAAAAACTAGAATTGGATCTGCATATATATAATAATAAAAAACTAAAGCTTATAAGGAGAAGAAAAAAATATTCTTCTCCTTATAATTATTTAATAGCATATAAATGTATCTATTCTTCTTATATCTATGCCGAAATATACCCATCTATAGAACATCCATCTCCATCCAGAAACTGAGTAACGATCTACTGATGTCAGATAAGTCCAATAAGATTTTCCATTATTTTGCCATATATAAGTGTATCTAAAAAGGCAAGGACGTATAGATACTGGACTTACTGCTTTTGTATTACCGCCTGGAACTTGTGGTCCTCCATAAGCTTGAGGTCCTTCAGAATATTGAGAGCCTGCAAGAACTTTAGCCTTAGGGTCGTTCTTTGAAGGGTTAAATGAAGGTGGAGGAGCCATAGGAGGTGTATTTACTGGAGCTGGAGGTGGAGTTGGTCTATCAGAGGGGCCTCTCATATCCTCTTCTAAACTCTCATATATTGGAGCATAAGTAAAACTAACATCAACTTCATATTCACCAACTTCATCTATACTGCTTCCGTCGTCGTAAAATCTAAAGTGACTATTTGGATTGAAGTAATCATTATTAAAGAAATCCATTTTGATCTCCCTTTAAAAATTTATCTCTTTATAAGAATATGAAATTTATACTACTTAAGTTACAAAATATTAAAAAAGCAGCTAGCTTATTAGTATATAGGCTAGATTAATAAATGAAAGTATATAGGTTTTTACTAAATATTAAGACAATATACTTAACTTAATGGGTAATATAAACCTTACTTTTATGGAAAAAAGTGCTCAAACGCTAAATTAAATGCATAAATATACAATTAAATCTTATCTTTGTTGCAAGGAACTTTATTTATATAATAATAATCACATTGACAAAATGCTTGCTATAGATAATAATATAATGGACTCAATAGGACAAAAAGAGTACAAGGTAAGTTATTTTAACTTACAAATACCTATAGGCAAGGTATAATATTGTTAATGGTTAAAGATTACTCATTTGGGTAATCTTTAATCATTTCAAGAAAAATAAAAAACTTTTATTTCTTGACATGGACTATAGGTTAAACTAGAATAGATATAAATAACAAATAATAAGGTAGATAATACACTTTAAATTGGTCCAGAGAGGCCAGAAAGGGGTATGATTATATGGCATACGTTTTTTGTCATGGAATTAAACAAATAGCTTTGATTATAATTGAATATCCTGCTGAATATATAGGGTATCTAAGAGATTAGTGTTTTTTTATTAATCTCTTAGATATCCTTTTGTTTTGTTTAAATAGGTTAAGCTTATACAATATTTGTTTCACCGAGTATAAACTTAATAACAGATCTATATGCAATAATCCTTGAAATTATATATAAGTGGGTTGAGCTTTATATAGTGATCTTTAGCGGTGATCAAAAAAGAGTAAAGTTTATAGAAAGGTTAAATGCATATTTAAAACAGACTCCTATAGAGCAAAGCAAAAGTATACAGTTACTATTAGAATAAATCATAAAAGACATGCATAAATTGTTATTGACGAATATTTATGCAATATGATTTAATAAATATACATGAGTAAGTTCGGCAGGAACCTCGCTTGTACAAGTGTATTTTCCCTAAAGGATTATAAGGAGGACTATAATGAAAGCAAAGCTTATATTGGAAAATGGTATTGTTTTTGAAGGAAAAGCTTTTGGATATCTAAAAGAAAGTGTTGGAGAGGTAGTATTTAATACTGGAATGACAGGGTATCAAGAAGTACTTACAGATCCATCGTATTATGGACAGATAGTTACTATGACTTATCCTTTGATCGGAAACTACGGAATAAATCTTGAAGATATGGAGTCTTCTTATCCTAAGGTTAAAGGATTTATTGTAAGAGAAAGATGTGCTTCACCAAGTAATTTTAGATGTGAGTTAGAAATAGAGACTTTTTTAAATAATAATAAAATAATTGGACTTGAAGGAATAGATACAAGAGCTCTTACTAAAATATTAAGAGAAAATGGAACGATGAAGGGTGTAATAACATTAGATGAAATCTCTTCAGAAGAGGCTCTAAAGAAAACCGAGCTCTATTCAAATAAAGATGCGGTTTTTAATGTTACAACAAGTGAAACTTATGAATTTTATGGAAGTGGAAAACATATAGCTATAATGGATTTTGGTGTTAAACAAAATATAATAAATAGCTTTGTAAAAAGAAATTGCAGAGTCACAATTTTTCCTGCTACTACTTCAGCAGAAGAAGTATTGAAGGTCAATCCAAATCTTGTGTTTTTATCAAATGGACCTGGAGATCCAGAAGATCTATCAGATATAGTAGAGAATGTTAAGAACATTGTTGGAAAGAAGCCTATAGTAGGTATATGTCTTGGACACCAGATATTAGCTCTAAGTCTTGGAGGAAAAACTAAGAAGCTTAAGTTTGGACATAGGGGTTGTAATCATCCGGTAAAAGATATTGATAAAAATAGAGTTTATATCACTTCTCAAAACCACGGCTATTATGTGGATGTACTGCCAAAGGACGTAAGGGCAACTCATATAAGTGTAAATGATGGAACTATAGAGGGGATGCAACATGAAGTTTTACCTATTTTTTCTGTACAATTCCATCCAGAAGCTAGTCCAGGACCAAAAGATAGTGACTATATATTCGATGAGTTCATAAAATTTGCAGAGTAACTATTAGTGAAGAACACTTAGGAGGTAGCCATTATGCCAATTAAAAAAGATATTAAAAAAGTACTAGTAATAGGTTCAGGTCCGATAGTAATAGGCCAGGCAGCAGAGTTTGATTACTCAGGAACTCAAGCATGCCAGGCACTTAAGGAAGAGGGGTTAGAAGTAGTTCTAATAAACTCTAATCCTGCCACTATAATGACGGATGCTGAAGTTGCGGATAAGGTATATTTAGAACCGCTGACTATAGAATTTGTTGAGAAAGTTATAGCTGAAGAGAGACCTGACAGTCTTTTAGCGGGAATGGGCGGACAAACAGGTCTAAACTTAGCTGTTGAACTTTATGATAAAGGGATACTAGATAAATACAATGTAAAAATTATAGGTACCTCTGTCGAAGGTATAAAAGAAGGAGAAGACAGAGAATTATTTAGAGCGATGATGCATAGAATAGGCCAGCCTGTTATAAAGAGTGAGATAATAACGGACTTAAAGGCTGGAAAGGAATTTGCTAAAACAATAGGTTATCCTGTAATAGTAAGACCGGCATATACCCTAGGGGGAACTGGTGGTGGTATAGCTAATAATGAAGAACAACTGGAAGAAATTCTATCATTAGGTATACAGTTAAGCTCTATAGGTCAAGTATTGCTTGAAAAGAGTGTAAAGGGTTGGAAAGAAGTAGAATATGAAGTTATGAGAGATAGCTTCGGAAATTGCATAACAGTATGTAATATGGAAAATATTGATCCTGTTGGAATACATACTGGTGATAGTATAGTTGTAGCGCCTAGTCAAACTTTATCCGATAAAGAATACCAAATGCTTAGAAGTGCTTCTATAGATATAATAAACGCGGTAGGAATAGAAGGGGGTTGCAATGTTCAGTTTGCACTTAACCCACAATCCTTTGAATATGCAGTAATTGAAATAAATCCTAGAGTTTCAAGGTCGTCAGCGTTAGCTTCTAAGGCAACTGGATATCCTATTGCTAAGGTTGCTGCAAAGCTGGCATTAGGTTATGCCCTTGATGAGATAAAGAATGCAGTAACTCAAAAAACCTATGCATGTTTTGAACCTTCATTAGATTATGTAGTTGTTAAGATTCCTAAATGGCCATTTGATAAGTTTAAAAGTGCGGATAGAGCTTTAGGAACTAAGATGATGGCTACAGGAGAAATAATGGCTATAGGAAGCGATTTCGAATCAGCTTTTCTTAAGGGAATAAGATCTTTAGAGATAGGAAAGTATTCCTTAGAGTTTAAAAAGTTTAGAGAACTTTCTATGAAAGAATTAAAAGAGATAGTAATAACACCTGATGATGAAAGAATTTTTGCTTTAGCGGAAATGCTTAGAAGAAATTATAGAATGGATAAAATTGTTGAAATAACAGGTGTTGATTTATTCTTCCTAGAAAAATTTAAGTGGATGGTTGATGAAGAGCAAAAACTAAGAATCTCTAAAATAGGTGATTTAGATAAGGAATGGCTATATAAACTTAAGAAGAAAGGTTTCTCGGATAAAGGGATTGCAGATCTTCTAGAAGTTTCACCGGATGACATTTATAGATTGAGAGATATATGGAATATAAAACCTGTATATAAGATGGTTGATACCTGCGGTGGCGAGTTTGAAGCCTTATCTCCATACTATTATTCAACATATGAAACTTATGATGAAGTTGAAGTAAGTGATAGAAGAAAGGTTATGGTAATAGGATCTGGACCTATAAGAATAGGGCAGGGAATAGAATTTGACTACGCATCAGTTCACTGCGTAAAATCACTTAGAAATATTGGTATAGAAACAATAATAGTAAATAATAATCCTGAAACTGTAAGTACAGATTTTAATATATCGGATAAATTATACTTTGAACCATTAACAGAAGAAGATGTATTTAATATAATTGAAAAAGAAAAACCAGAAGGCGTAATACTTCAATTTGGTGGGCAAACAGCTATAAAGCTTGCCAAGTTCCTTAAAGAAAAAAATATAAAGACCTTAGGAACTACAGCGGATCAGATAGATTTAGCTGAGGATAGAGAAAAGTTTGATGCTTTACTTGAAGAATTAGGTATATTTAGACCTAAAGGAAAAGGAATTTGGAGTGTTGAAGAAGGCGTAAATGAAGCAAGAGAGCTTGGCTTCCCTGTACTTGTAAGACCTTCATATGTGCTTGGTGGTCAAGGTATGGAAATAACTCATGATGAAGAAGAGTTGAAGTTTTATTTAAACAATGCTTTCGAAAAAGATAGAAAGAATCCTATATTGATAGATAAATATCTTATGGGAAGAGAAATAGAAGTTGATGCCATATCTGATGGAGAAGATGTTCTAATACCTGGAATAATGGAACATCTGGAGAGAGCTGGGGTGCACTCAGGTGATAGTATAACGATGTATCCAAGTCAAAATTTAAGTCAAGACATAAAAGATAAAGTATTAGAATACACTAATAAATTGGCTCTTGCTATAGGAATAAAAGGAATGATAAATATACAGTTTATAGAGTTTAAGGGTGAGCTTTATGTTATAGAAGTTAATCCAAGAGCTTCAAGAACAGTACCATATATAAGTAAAGTTAGTGGAGTGCCTATAGTAGATATAGCTACTAGAATAATGCTTGGAGCTAAACTTAAGGATTTAGGGTATGGAACTGGTGTATACAAAGAACCAAGCTTAATATCTGTTAAAGTTCCAGTGTTCTCCACTCAAAAGCTTCCGAAGGTTGAGGTATCTCTAGGACCAGAAATGAGATCTACCGGTGAAGTATTAGGAGTGGGTAGAACTCTAGAGGAAGCTTTATATAAAGGTTTTGTAGGGGCATATATGTATACTCTAAGTAAGAAAAAGGGTACTGTACTTGCTACTATAAATAAGCATGATAAAAAAGAATTCCTTCCAATAGCAAAAGCACTTTCTGATGTTGGATATGATTTTATAGCGACTTCAGGTACAGCTGAACTTTTAAGATCTGCAGGTATAGATGCTAGAGAAGTTAGAAAGCTAAATGAAAATCATCCTAATATTATAGATGTTATAAAGAATAAAGAGGTTGATTTAGTTATAAATACCCCAACTAAAGGTAATGACTCAAAAAGAGATGGCTTCCATATAAGAAGAGCAGCTATAGAAAGAAATATAGGAGTTATTACAGCATTAGATACCTTTAATGCTTTAGTGAAAGTTAAAACAAGTAAGGTTGAAGAAAGAAATCTTGAAGTGTTCAATATGGCAAAATAATATTTACCAGAGTGAGATTATTTCAAGTTAATCTTATTGCAATAAAAACATCTAGGTTTACCTAGGTGTTTTTTTGCTGTTAGCTTCAGCAATCTTTTTACCTTAAAGGCTGTTGTTTTACAATATTCTTTAAAATACAACATAGAGTGTATAAAATATATGGAATAATATGTTGAAAAATATAAGTAAATATATTGACATATGAACGCATGTTCGCTACAATATAATCAAACGTATGTTCGAGAAGAATTAATGCATAAAATTGTGTACAAGCTCATATGATTAGGTAAGGATGAAAAAGGGAGGACTTATTAGATGAAAAAAAATGGTGGAATATTTGTTAAGATAAACTATAAGTTGGATAATGTTGAGAAGAAAAGAATTAAAGATACCAATGCAAAGTATAGAGAGATGAATCTATCAAAATATTTATTATGTGCTGGAACCTATAATAAAAACGGAGGGACTTTTATATTTCAAGCAAATAGCTTTCAAGAAGCTGAAGAAATAATAAACAATAATCCTTTTGTAGGCACAGATTTTTATTCATTTGAAATATTAAGCAATAACTATATAGCTTTAAACAATTAATGACTTAACAATATTACACCATAGGGATTTTTCAAGGCTTATAATGTTATAAATATAGTTGATAAATGTGTCATCAAATGAGCGTTATATTAATTAAATGAATTCAGTTAAATGCAAATTTAACTTATATTGTGTCTTAAGTTTGTTTGCATAATTACCTAAAGATATATTTGAGTTATAAATTCATAAAGAATAAAAAGGCTTTTTATAATACATATAAGTGCATTATAAAAAGCCTTTTGGTCTATTAATTACATAGGTTATTTAAACTTCATATTCAATTGATAATATAACTAAGGATAATTCCTTAACTAGACTTATTAAAGAACCAACAGAAGCTTCATTTGAGCTTTTAATAACTTTAACTTCAGGTCTAAGTGGATAGTCAGGAGGCGTGCTTTCTACCGCACAGATATCCCCATTACTTAGTTTTACTAAAGTGCCTTCCGGATAAGGTACTAGTATCTTAGTAAATGCTTTAACTATATCATAATCAAACATAGAACCAGCATTTCCTAGTATAAATTCAAAAGCTTCATTTGGACAAAGAGCTCTTCTATATGGTCTGTCAGAAGTTAATGCATCGTAAACATCTGCTACTGCAACAATTTTAGCAAGCTTATTAATCTTTGAACTTTTTTTGCCATCAGGGTAACCGAGTCCATCTTCTCTTTCATGATGCTGTAATACTACCATTCTAGAGAAAGACGATATATTATGTACAGTTTTTAGATAAGAATATCCTTTTTTTGGATGATCTTTCATTATCTCGAATTCTGAGTAGCTTAAAGGGCCTTCCTTTAAAAGTATTTCTTTTGGTATAAAGACTTTTCCGATATCATGAAGCAAGGCACCTATACAAAGATCTAGTAGTTCATGTTTTTGAAGCTGAAGACCAATACCTAAAACTAGAGATAATATAGCAACGTTAACGCAATGTTGATAAGTATAGGCATCCATAGTTTTTATATCAACCAAATTTATCATTATGTTTTTATTGGAAAGTATATTTTCTAATAATTCTTCAGCAAGCCCATGAATAGAGGATAAATATTCTTCTTTTTGTTTTAGAAGGATATTCTTTTTGTTTTTATTCAATGATGAATTGTGAAGATTTGAGTATATTCTTTCTACATTATTAAAAGTTTCTCTAACTAAAGATATTGATTTTTGTCTTAGCTCAGGCCTTATTATGTCATCAATTTCCTTTTCGCTATATTCATCCATTATGTACAGCGAATAAATATGTATATCTTTTATCCTTTTAATCAAAGGAGTCGACAATTTAACTCCTTCTTTTAAAAGAGTCCGTCCATTTTCATCAAATAAAGTTTTACCTAAATAACAACCATCTCTTACACATTCAATAGGAACTAGTCTCATTTCCTACACCTCATCTTAAGATATATAGTCAATTATACTACAAACATAGCAAAGAGTCTTCTATACTTTTATTAAAAATTCACATAATTAATAAATTTTAAGTTACCAGATAAAAAAGTCTGAAGTGAACTTCTTCAGTGAGCTTTTTGCGCATCTGCCTTTCAAATGAATATGATGAAACTTATAGGTGGATAAGTTTTGTTTTTTTACTGTATCACCTAAAAAGTTATGCTAAATCATTGAAATCAAACGGTTTAGCTAGATTGAAGATTTTATGCTTTTATTTACAGTAAAAAAAGAAACCTAACAATATTATAGGTTTCTTTTTTATTCTAATTATTATTAATCTAAATGTCTATATCTAATAAATTTTTCTTATAGGAATTATATAAATATCTTAATAAAGACATTTTATCGTCTAATTCTATTTGTAGGTTTGATGCAGCTTCAAGATCGTCAGCTACTATAGCTTCTTTAATCTTTGTGAATAGACTTTTATTTGTGTAGCTATCTTTCATTATATAATGTCTTAAGTCATTTATAGCCATCCAATTTGATATATCTAAGTCTAGTGCTTTATCAAGTGAGTGTAGAGATTTAAAGCTTCTTATTTCACTAGCATATTCAGAAATTACTCTGCTAGTTATTTCTGTAGTCCATCTCTTGGTTACTCCAAGTCTAAAGCTATTTATAAGTTTATCTGTAAATACATTGTTTCTCTTTAAAGCTTCAACTTTTTCAGGGTATTTATCTAAAGCTAGTAAGTTCTCGTAAACTGTAGCAGGTGCTTTTCCGAAGAATTCATCTCTCTCTTCTTGAGTGAAATCTTCAAAAACATCTTCTTCAGCTCTATATGCTCTATCTTTCTCTAGATAATCAGTAGTTTCACCTGCTTTTTTGGAAAGTTCAGCAAGTAACTCTTCTTCTGTTTTATTATTTTCTAAAGCATACAATATACCATCTAGCATAGATAAGTAAGATGTACTTAGTGCTAAATAAGTGTTAGTATGAGGATTTGGCGCTCTAAGTTCGAACCTTGTTGCTAAAGGAGTATGAGGATCTCTTACAAGACCAGCTAAAATAGTTCTGTTTCTTGATGGGACCTCAGGACTGTGCCCTAGTGAAGTAACTATACAAACTGGAGCTTCATAACCTGGTTTTAATCTTCTTAAAGAATCAGCTGTTGAAGAAACAAAAGGATTTACAACTTCATAATTTTTAAGAAGGCCCATTATAGCGCCATAACCTATAGAACTCAAGAAATCATTTTTAGTTGCAGCGAATAGATTGATTCTTTTTCCATCTTTAAGTTTAACGCTAACTCCAAGATGAGTATGTTCTCCGCTTCCTGCTACTCCTTCAATTGGTTTTGCAAGGAAAGTAACATCAAGGCCATTTCTTCTAAAGGTTTCTTTTACGAGATTTCTTATGAATAATTCATTATCTGCAGATTGCATAGCATCTGAATACTTCCAATCTATCTCTAACTGTTCCATTACATGATTGAAGTTTCCTGAAGAATCAAATCTTCCTTTAACTCCACCAACCTCTTTATGACCCATCTCTGGCTCAAAACCATAGCTTTCCATTAATATTAAGCTTTGTTCTAAGGCTGTTCTTACAACTCCCTTAGTTCTAGTCCAATACTGTTCTTGTAGTATTTGAGAAGTTGAAAGCTCTTCTGTTTCAACTTTATCATTAGGGGTTTTAACCCAAAATTCAAGTTCAGTAGCAGAAGTAATTACAATTTGATCTATATCATTGAAGGTTATTCCGAAAGGTTTAAGTGTTTCTGGTTTCTTTGCAAATATGTCTAATAGTGTTGTTTTAAAAGTGTCAACTGCAGATTTTAATATGTGTCTTGAATCAACAGCAACTCCTTCATGATGAAGAAAACAAGGAATTCTTAAAGTTCCAACTGGCTTTTCAGTTTCAGAATCTATGAATTCATAATTATAATCAACAAACCAATTTGCATCTAAGTCTGTGATCATATCAACTTTAGCATTATTTAATGTAGCTATTTCAGGTAGAACAACTGATGAACCGTCGGTTTGAACAGCAGTACCGTTTAAAAATGATTCTATATCATCTTTGAATAGACTTACTGGGATTTTTTCGTCTGTATCATTGCCGGATAAGTCAATACCTACAATTGATACAAATTTTATCTCTGGATGGGAATCTAACAAAGCTAATAAGTCCTCTTTATTGTGTTTATCAGTAGGAATAGTATAAATAAGATTTTTTGCCATAATTATGTGCACTTACTTTAAATAATAGAAAAGTAAGCACTGGTTCACTTCCTTTCGTTCAAAATTTTAGTGAATATCTAAGGCTAAATAATTGATAAAATAACATTTATATCATAGAAAAATTGTATTATAACGAAACCTATAGTGTCAATGAAATGATAGTTAAAAATCAAGAGAATCAATAAAAAAACTTTAGGAAAGTTATAAATTTATAAAAATATAAAAAGTATACGTATTAAATTGTTGATTTTACAAAAAAATAGTTGTTTTGTGTAGATTGGGCTTATTTTGATGTTTACTGCAATTTAGGGTGCTATAATTTTGAATAGCAAATTAAAAGATGGGCACGTTTTGTGTAAAATAGGTTTGAATACGAAAGGGGCTATTACGATGAGCAATTTTGGTGAATTATACGGTGTAAATGTATTTAATGATGCAACTATGAAAGAACGTCTTCCTAAAGCAACTTATAAAGCATTGAAGAAAGCGGCTGCAGAAGGGGTATCTGTAGATTTAGCTGTTGCAGATGTTGTTGCTTCAGCATTAAAGGATTGGGCGGTAGAAAAAGGTGCTACACACTTTACTCACTGGTTCCAACCACTAACAGGTATAACTGCAGAAAAACATGACTCTTTTATATGTCCAACTGAGGATGGAAAAGTTATATTAGAGTTTACAGGAAAAGAGTTAATAAAAGGAGAACCAGATGCATCTTCATTCCCATCAGGTGGAAGCAGAGCTACTTGTGCTGCAAGAGGATACACAGCTTGGGACGTAACTTCTCCTGCTTTTGTTAAAGACGGAACTTTATATATTCCAACAGCATTTGTTTCTTATACTGGAGAAGCACTTGATAAGAAGATTCCATTACTTCGTTCAATGGAAGCTTTATCAAAAGAAGCTTTAAGACTTCTAAAAGTTTTAGGAAATACTACAGCAACTAAGGTAACAACTACAGTTGGACCAGAACAAGAATACTTTATCGTGGACAAGAAGTTATATGACAAACGTCCAGATCTTATATATACAGGAAGAACTTTATTTGGAGCTAAGCCTGCAAAGGGACAAGAACTTGAAGATCATTATTTTGGTTCTTTAAAACAAAGAATATCTGATTTCATGAAGGATTTAGATAAGGAGCTATGGGAACTTGGAGTTTCTGTAAAGACTAAGCATAATGAAGTTGCTCCAGCTCAACATGAGTTAGCACCAATATTTAGCACTACAAATGTTGCAACAGATACTAACCAACTTACAATGGATGTTATGAAGAAAGTTGCTTTAAGACATGGTTTAGTATGCTTATTACATGAAAAACCATTTGCTGGGGTTAATGGTTCTGGTAAGCACAATAACTGGTCAATGAGTACTGATGATGGACAAAATCTTCTTGAGCCAACAGCTACTCCACACAAGAATACTCAATTTTTATTATTCTTAACAGCAGTTATTAAGGCTGTTGACGAATATTCAGATTTACTAAGAGCTTCTGCTGCTAACCCTGGTAATGACCATCGTTTAGGTGCAAATGAAGCGCCACCAGCTATAATATCAATATTCTTAGGAGATCAATTACAAGATTTAATTGAACAAATAGAAAAAGGTGAAGTTACTTCATCAATTGATGCTGGTGAATTAGATTTAGGAGTTTCAACTCTGCCTAAATTAGTTAAAGATCCAACAGACAGAAATAGAACATCTCCATTTGCCTTCACTGGTAATAAGTTCGAGTTTAGAATGGTTCCTTCTTCAGGAAACATAGCTGATTGCAATACTGTATTAAATACAATAGTTGCAGAAGTTATCTCTGAATTTGCTGATAGACTTGAAAAAGCTGCAGATTTAGCTGCTGAAGTAAAGACTTTATTAACTGAAACTGTTAAGGAACACAACAAGATAATATTCAATGGAAATGGCTATTCTGATGAATGGGTTGTTGAAGCTGAGAAGAGAGGTCTTGCAAATATAAAGACAACAGTTGAAGCAACAAAGGCATATATATCAGAAAAGAATGTAGTATTGATGGAGAAACATGGTGTATTAAGCAAGCTAGAAATGCATGCTCGTTACGATGTCAATCTTGAAAACTATGCTAAGACTATAAATATAGAAGCAGAAACAACTCTTGAAATTGCTAAACGTCAAATACTACCTGCAGTTATTAAGTTTGAAACAAGTTTAGCTCAATCAATAAGCCTTGTTAAAGCAGCTGGAGTAGGTGCTGGAGTTCAAAGTGAACTTTTAGCTGAAGTAGATGAGCTTGCAGTAGCTTTAAAGAAAAATATTGGTGAGTTAGAAGCTTCAGTAGAAAAGGCGCAAGCTTTAGACGGGGATGCTTATGCTGTTGCTCACTTCTACAAATTTGATGTGTTCGAAAAAATGCAAGCTGTAAGAGCTGTTGCTGATACACTAGAAACTTTAGTTGATAAGGATGTATGGCCTTTACCAACTTACGGTGAATTATTATTCAACGTATAATATAAGATTATATATTTATTTGAATATAAATTAGAAAAGAGTTCTCACATTTGCTTAATATTGTGAGAACTTTTTTTATTGTAGAGAGAATATGAAATTTTGATTATGAAGCTTAATCCATCAATAATTAAAGAATGTAGACATGTATGAATTAGTAATTAAAGTTGTGACTATATATAGATTTATTAGTTGTAAAGTAATAAAATAATTTTAGAAACTATAGGTTGGAGTGATGAGTATGAGTAATAATGAAAGTATTAAACCAATAGGCTTTTTTGATTCTGGAGTAGGTGGATTGAGCGTAATGAAAAAGGCTATTGAGTATATGCCTTGGGAAGATTACATATATTTTGGAGATTCTATAAATGCTCCATATGGAACAAAGACTGTTGATGAAGTTAAGAAACTTACATTTGATGCTGTGGAGTTTTTAATAAGTAAGGGAGTTAAAGCTATAGTAATAGCCTGCAATACAGCAACTTCAGCAGCTATAGAAGATCTTAGAGCTCATTATAAACATATTCCTATAATAGGGATTGAACCTGCACTGAAGCCGGCAGTAGAGTTAAGCAACAATGGTAAAATAATAATTATGGCCACACCGATGACCCTTGTTGAGAAAAAATTTAAAACTTTGATGGAGAAGTATGCGCAAGAAGCTGAAATAATTCCACTTCCTTGTGCTGGACTTGTGGAGCTTATAGAGTCTGGAATTACTGACGGAGAAGAATTAATAAGCTTCTTAAGTGAGAAGTTTATAGATATAGATAAAGACACTATATCTGCTGTTGTTTTAGGGTGCACACACTATCCTTTTGTGAAAAATGCTATATCTAAGGTGCTTGGTGATAAAGCTTTATTAATTGATGGAAGTGAAGGTACCGCTAAGGAGCTTAGAAGAAGACTTGGAAAGGGAGGTATATTGAGGGATAAAGGTAGAAAAGGAGAGATAACTATATATAACTCACTTCAGGAAAACAAGGTGATTGAACTTAGTTATGAACTCTTGAAATAATAGAAAAAATTCGCTAAAGCAATCTTCTTTGGTGGATTTTTTTGAGTATCTGCCTTTTCTGAACGTATGTGAAGAATCTTACAGGCGATATATTATTCTTTTTTTCTTCTTTAACTTAATATTATGTCCTAAGTCTATTGGTATAATTATTTAAAAATATACTTTAATTATAGATTCTAAACAATAAAAAATACTTTGTTAAATTATTGACAAAATAATTAGTTCTTGATATATTATATATAGAGGATGAATTATCTGAAAATTATAAAAAAAGAATACAAATTCTTATCAATATATATCAAGGGGTGTGTCATATGAAAGTTAATGTTAGAGAGTTTTTAGGGGAAAGTTTTGTTGTTGAGGATGCTATACTGCTAAGAGAGTTTATTCAAGAGAATATAGGTCAAGACATTGAGTTAGATTTTGAAGGATTTGAAAGAATTCCAACCACATTTTTATGTTGTTTATTTACAGATTTAATAAACAAGAATGGAAGAGACTTTATTATTTCGCATATCAATGTTAAAAACTTGTCAAATTTTAAGGATTATTCAAGAGTTGTTAGAGGAACAACATTTAATTAATCGTAAAATTGAATATACTATTTTTTAAAATATTGCGTGAGTAATGGAGCATGTTTAAGGGGGATAACTTAAATATGCTCCATTACTTTTTTACTGTAAAGGCCAGTATATAATTTTTATGACTATTAAACCTATATATTTCAGTGCTTTCAGATGCTTTTTATTTCAAAACAGTAAAAAGTAAAATTATGATTTTAAAATATAAAGTTTATTATGAAGTGGTACATTATAGAATTATTGATATTACAGTACAAAATATTATATAATTTACCTATGTAGAATTTAACAAGGAAATAATGTCAATACTATAGATTATATTTCCGTATTTTGAAAGGAGAATTATTTATGAATCCAATAGTTACTATAAAAATGGCACAGGGCGGTGTAATAAAAGCAGAGTTATATCCAGAGGTTGCACCTAATACTGTTAAAAACTTTGTATCTCTTATTAAAAAAGGATTCTATGATGGAGTGATTTTTCATAGAGTGATCCCAGGATTTGTTATACAAGGAGGAGATCCACAAGGTATTGGTATTGGAGGTCCTGGATATTCAATAAAAGGCGAATTTGCAGCTAATGGTTTCAACAATGATTTGAAACATACAAAGGGAGTTCTTTCAATGGCTAGATCTGGTCATCCTGATTCGGCTGGAAGTCAATTTTTTATAATGGTAGCTGATGCTCCGCACTTAAATGGCCAATATGCAGCTTTCGGTAAAGTAACAGAGGGACTTGATGTAGTTGATGGCATTGTGGCAACAAAAACAGACTACAGCGATAAACCATATGAAGATCAAGTTATGGAAAAAGTGACTGTTGAAGGTGCAGATGACCTTGGAGAACCAGAAACACTATAACAACAGTTGATATCAGTTTAAACTGGAGGTGAGCTAAAATGTTAGAAAACCAAAAATGTATTTTAGCCTATGGCTTAGAAAAAGAAGAATTAAAGCAGTTGGAGCTTACGAACAATAAGATAATAGTGATAACTACTGAGATGGTTGATATGAAAATTAAAGACTTAATTTCAGGCTTAAAGTTTGAAACTGTAGACAAAGCCTTGCCGCAAGAGAAGGTTCTGATATTTAACAATTTTGAAGATAAAGAATTACAGCAATATATAAAAGTAGTTAGAGCGATAGTGAAGGAGTCTATATTAGCGGTGGTTACGCCAACCTCTAGTGAATGGACTTTTAGTTACTTAATTGAGCACCTAATCGAAGAGCGAGAATGGTATAAAAAGCAGAAAGGAAGAGTTTAATTGAGTAGGGTAGGAGATAAGATAAAGCAGTCTAGAATTAATGCTGGTATTACTCAAAAAACATTAGCTAAAAAGCTAGGAGTCGCAGAAAAGTTTATAAATGAAGTTGAGATGGGTAAAAAAATACTTAATGAAGCTCTTATAGAAAAGATTGCAAAGGTACTTAATACAGATCTAAATGATGTCAACATGGTTGTAACAGATGAAGATTTGAAGAAAGAAAGAGAAACTGTAAAAAAGGTTTACGAACCTAAGAAATCTGAAGTAGCTCCTAAAGGTGAAACAGATGAGGTTTGGAATCAAGCCTTTGGTTCAGTTTTAAAGAATGTTCCTATTTACGATTATTCTATGACTAAGACATATGGCTACAAGGAAATGGTGCTTCACTCAAATAAGATTGAGGGTCATAGTGTAGATAAGGTGTTTTATCTAAAAATCGAAAATGATGATATGGCAGGTTTTAGAATAACTGAAGGAGATATAGCTTTTTGTCATAGTATTAAGGATATTGAGAATAATTCTATATGCTTGATAGAGCTTAATGATAGTAGGATTATAAGACAAGTTAAGAAATTAGATAGTTCAAAGGTTCTTTTGATAAGTAATAAAGGCTCAGTGAAAACTGAGACTGCTAATGTTAAAGACATAAAGTTAATAGGAAAATTAGACAAACTTGAAATAGTTTTATAAAATATGAACGAATTTTTCTTAAGTAATAGAGTAATGCAGAGCATTACTCTATTATTTTTTGAATAACTTAGTATATGGAGATATTTTTAGGAGGAATTTACTATAGATAGCGGTAAAGTTGACGCAACACTCAATCTATTAGCTAATGTACCAAATGAGTTAATAGGAAAACTATCAAAGATATCGGAGAATGAAAAGATAAACCAAGGTAGTATAGAGGTTGTTGTATTATTTGGGGATAATGTGGATAAAGTTGTGCAATCTGTGGATAAAATCGGAGGAAAGCTTGAAAATCTAGGGTTTGGCTTTGGGATAGTAACAATTAAAGCTGTGGATATTAATAGGATTTCTGAATTAGAAGGTGTTCAATACGCCGAATTGCCAAAGGTTTTGTTCACCTCGGATGTGAATAGTAATAGAGCGGCATGTGTTCCACAAGTATATAGTGAATATAATGTTACTGGAGCAGGGGTGTTAGTAGGTTTTATAGACACAGGTATAGATTATACTCATCCAGCATTTAGAAATCAGGATGGAACTACTAGAATAGATTATATATATGATCTTACAGCGCAAGGAAAAGTATATGATAGAAATATGATAAATCAAGCTCTGCGCTCAAGTAATCCACTAGCTGTAGTTGATGTCACAGATCCAATAGGTCATGGAACCCATGTCGCTGGTATAGCCTGTGCTGGAGGAAATATAAATAGACAATACTACGGGGTGGCATATGAGTGTTCTATAGCTATGGTAAAAACAACTAGGTATGGATTTGCTAACTATGCTTTGAGTACCCAAATAATGAGAGGAATAAGATTTTTAATTGATCGAGCAAATGAGCTGAAAAAACCTTTAGTTATAAATATTAGCTTAAGCACAAATGATGGTGCACATAATGGTACTAGTTTATTTGAACAGTATATACAGACAGTTTGTACTTTAGAAAGAATAGCTGTAGTTATAGCAGCAGGGAATGAAGGAGAAGCAGCTCATCATGTAGGTGGAGAACTTAGAGAGCAGATAAATATATCTCTTTCTGTTTCAGAGGGAGAACCAACATTGACATTACAATTATATAAGCCCCTTCTTAGTAATTTATCCCTTGTTTTAACCACTCCATCTGGTATAAGAACTGGTGAAATAATTTTAAGTGAAGGATATAAGGAGACAACAGTTGGTGGCAATAGGTGTCTGATATATAATACAGGCCCTAGACCATTTGACATTGCAGGGGAAATAACTATAAGTCTTGTACCTGTAGGGGAAACTTTAAGTGCAGGTGAATGGACTATAACATTAAAAACTTTAAATCAGTATAGAGGGCTTTACGACATATGGTTACCTATAACTGAGGCCTTAAATCCTAGCACTAGGTTTTTACAACCTAATGTATTTAACACCTTAGGAATACCTGCTACTGTAGAGGCTGCTATATCAGTAGGCAGCTATGACTACAAAACTAACAATTTATCTCCTTTTTCAGGTAGGGGAAGACTACTAAATGTATCGTTTAATAAACCTGATATCTCTGCTCCTGGGGAAGGTATATTGGCTCCAGTAGAGGGAGGAGGTTTTGATTCTAAGACAGGAACATCTATGGCATCGCCTCATGTGGCTGGTATATGTGCATTGTTACTTCAATGGGGCATTGTAAATGGAAATGACCCTTTTCTATTTGGAGATAGATTGAAATATTACATTATGAGATCAGCTAAAAGAGAAAGAACAGATGTTGCTTATCCTAATCCTAGTTGGGGATATGGCACTATATGTGCATATGATGCTTTAACTTTACTAAGAGCGTCGCACGAAGGGAGAGGTTATATGAGAGATAGTGAAAAAAGACAAAAAAATCAAACTTCAACTGGGGTGAATACTGGAAGTCAAATAAGTACTTCAAATATTACAGGGAGCACTGGCCTAACCTTTGAAGGGCAGCAGTCTGGTATTCAGCAAGGAGCAATTGGACAAAATACAGAGAAAAATGTTATAGGTGCAACTGGATCAGTAGGAAATCAGCAGACTGGAAGTTTACAAGTAACACCTGGCATGAGCCAAGGCGTTAGTCAGTTGCAGAGTAATCAACAAGGTGGTAGTTCAACAGGTGTAAGTAATGCTATAGCAGGACCGGATGGTAATTTGTTTTTAAATCCTAACTATAGGTATTTTGCAATAGAGTATCAAGGTGACATAAAAAATGCCATCAAGAAGTATGGTGATGTTGATGTACTGATTTTGGATGAATACAATGCTGTGCTCGTAGGACCAATAGATAAAATAAATACTATTGTAAAGGATGTGCCAGAAGTAATAAATATAGATACAGGGAGGATATTTACATTATCTGCAATCTCACCAGTAGAAGCGGCCGATGCTACTCTGTTTCACAATAATGTCTATCTTCCGTTAAATGGAGAAGGAGTAATTATTGGTATTATAGACAGTGGAATAGACTATCTAAATGATGAATTTATAAAAGAAGATGATACTACAAGGATATTGAGGATATGGGATGAAACTATACAAACACCAAATGGTATACCAATAGGATTCCCTTTCGGTACGGAATATACAGAACAACAAATAAATAGTGCAATAAAAGCTAAAAGAGCTGGAAGTGATCCATATGCAATAGTTCCTTCTAAGGATGAAATAGGACATGGTACTCACATGGCGGGACTTGCAGCTGCAAGAGGTAAGAATCCAGCAGTTGTTGGTGCAGCACCTGGGGCTACATTAGCTGTTGTAAAGGTTAAAGAAGCACCTCAAGGTTCCTTAGATTACTTTTTTGCATATGGTCAGGCTCCTGGCAGGTATGGTAATGTTGATGTGCTATTAGCTGTAAAGTATTTATATAATGTAGCAATAAGTCTTAGAAGGCCTATGGTAATATATTTGCCACTTGGCACGAATTTAGGATCACATGATGGGAATGCAACTATAGAAAGATATATTGATGAAGTGGCAAAAGTGAGAGGGATTATTGTGCTAACCACTGTTGGTAATCAAGCTGAAGCAGATACACATACAACTGGAACTTTAGCTAAGACAGGGGATAGCAGTATTATTGAATTAAGAATTGGAAGAGATCAAAGAAATATTCAGTTTGAGATTTGGATAGGTAAACCAGATAAGTTTTCGCTGTCAATTGTATCACCTTCGGGTGAAATTATTCAACGAATACCACCTAAGCTAAAACAAACTAGTGAAATAAATTTTGTGTATGAGAGAACTAAGATGACGGTTGAGTATTCTATACCAGAAAATACTACAGGAGATGAAAGAATTGTAATTAGGGCACAAGATATAAGAGAAGGAATATGGCAGTTTAAATTGAATGGAGATCTTGTAGTTAATGGTAGATATGATGCGTATCTTCTTCAAAGAGACTTATTAGCTCCTGATACAAAGTTTTTAAGTGGCAATCAATATACTACACTTACAATTCCTTCTACATCAAGAAGAGTAATATCGGTAGCTTATTATAACCAAAATAATAATGCAACTGTAGGAGAATCTGGTAGAGGTTATACGAGAGATAATAGAGTAAAACCTGATATCGCTGCAGGTGGTGTAAACGCACTAACTACTGATGTTGGAGGAGGAACCGTTACTGTCTCTGGATCAAGTGTAGCAGGGGCGGTTACCGCTGGATGCTGTGCTTTACTTCTACAATGGGGTGTCGTTGAGAAGAATGATCCTACTATGTATGCTGCTAATATAAAAACTTATTTATATAGAGGAGCTACCAAAAGAGAAGGAGATGTGTATCCTAACCCTCAATGGGGGTATGGAATGTTAAACATGAAAGGTGTATTCGATAATATAAGAAGTGTCTTTAATGTTAAAGCAGACTCGGAAGTTCAAGCTTTTAATAAACAAAATAATAGAATAGAGGAAAGTAACGAAAATAGGGATGAAAAATTGTTATATGATGACAAGTATAGAGAAGATAATGAATTTGTAGAATTCAATAAAGGAAATTTAATAATTAGGATACCTAAAGTTAAAAAGTAGCATTAGCTTAGAGAAATATATATTAAGTTGGTTTTCGAGATGACATATTCACAAAACCTTTGCTAAGAGCATATTATAGTAAAGAAAAATTTAAAAGGAGTAATATAATGCCATTTAAGGGAAATTTGAAAATTCAATGTTTTCAGGGAGATAATTACATTCCTGTAGATAACGTAAGGATAACTATCACTCCTACTGGAGAGTTTGCTTCTCCGAGTGCTCAAACTATGCAGCTAAGTACTGACTCAGCTGGGTTGACACCAGTTATACAATTGGATACCCCTCCATTACAGTATTCCCAGGCGCCTAATAACCAAATTCCTTATAGTTTGGCAGATTTAAAAGTTGAAAGAGCAGGTTTTGAACCGCTTTTTATAAAAGGATGTCAGATATATCCAGATAAAGTTGCATACCAGAAATGTAATCTGAGTGAAACATCAAACACAAGACAGGGAGAAAACATTATACTGATACAACCTAATAAACTTGTAGGTAACTTCCCACCCAAGATTCCAGAAGACCCAGAGAAACCACTTCCACCACCAAGTAGTGGAGTAGTTTTAAGCAAACCAGTAGTTCCGGAATTCGTAGTGGTTCATCAAGGGGGGCCAAATGATGCATCTGCGCCAAACTACACAGTAAGATTTAAAGATTATATAAAGAATGTTGCTAGTTCTGAGATTTTTCCTACCTGGTCCGATAATACGATTAGAGCTAATTTGTTTTGCATAATATCCTTTACGCTTAATAGGATTTATACAGAATGGTACAGGGGAAAAGGAAAAAACTTTGATATAACCAGTTCTACAGCTTTTGACCACGCATTTAGTTACGGAAGGAACATATTTGATAATATAGAGAGAATAGCTGATGAAATATTTGCTACTTATGTTAAAAGACCTGGCAGAAGACAACCATTATTAACTCAGTATTGCGATGGAAAGAATGTTCAATGCCCAGGTTGGTTAACTCAATGGGGAAGTAAGTATCTTGGGGATGAAGGAAGAACTCCATTTCAAATACTAACTAATTTTTATGGTTCAGATCTTGAATTAGTAACAGCAGAAGAAGTTAAAGGTATTCCAAGTTCATATCCAGGGTATCCTCTTAAGATAGGATCTAAAGGAGAGCCTGTTAGAACTGTTCAAACTTATTTAAATAGAATTTCAGTGAATTATCCATTAATTCCTAAGCTTTCTGTAGATGGAGATTATGGTCCAAATACAGCAGAGTCTGTTAGAGTATTCCAAAGCATATTCAGTCTTCCACAGACTGGTGTAGTTGATTATGCTACATGGTATAAAATATCTGATGTGTACGTTGGTGTAACAAAGATTGCTGAATTAAGAGCTTCAACATCTGCAAGGAATGATGCTGGGATAGAAAGAATATTTTTCCCACCAACTACATCGAATATTTATAGAGGCGATGATGTGCCTTATGTAAATTACTTTGATGATTTGTTTTAAGAATGCTGATTTTTTATAGAGATAAAGAGAAGTGTAAGCTTTTATATAGTTTGCACTTTTCTTTATATGAATCATTAGCGTCTATTTTTATTTAGGATAAAGATGTTAAAATTACAATAAAAAACAAGAATATTGGCGAATTATTATCAAATAAAGCTATTTATTTGACGATAATAATAGTATAATGTAGCTAATGAATAACTGTTATTAGTTAGAGGGAGGAACACTATGAAGGGAACGGTAGTTTCTACTTGGCTTAAAACATGTAGAAGGCTTTATGGTAATGAAATTGTAGATAGGGCTATGACAAATGTCACATGGGATAGTGGGAGGATTTTTACACCACTTGAAAATGTAGATGATAAAGTTATAGGCAATGTAATAAAGTACATAGCTGAAGCTAAGCAGATGAATCTAAGCAAGCTTTGGTATATATTGGGTGAAAATAATATAGAAACTTTCTATAATGATTACCCAGCTTTTTTTAGAAAATTAAATTTGTACACATTTCTAAAGGCAATGAATGATGTACATGCGGTAATAATGAGAAAATTTTCTGGAGCTAAACCTCCCGCTTTTCAATTAGAGCCTGTAAGTAAAAATCAAGCTGTATTTGTATACAATTCTCCAAGAGGTATGTTTGATTATTTTCAGGGATTACTAAATGGTAGCGCTAAAAAATTTGGTGAAGAAATATCTATAGAAGAGGTAGCAAGGACAGAAACTTCATTGTCTCTTAAACTAACTTTTCAGTATGAGATATTAAATAAAAAGAAGTATAGACTGAACAAATTGTTATCCTTTGGATTTGTAAAAAATATAGGAGTAAAATCCGCAATACCTACTTTTATAATCACTGCAATAATAGGTATTATCATGTCTGGAGTAACTAATGGAGTTATAGTGGCTGGGGTTGCGGCTGTCATATCTGCTTTATTTACAAACATGATGCTTGCACCAAAGAAAGCTATAATAGATGAACTTAATGCTATGGCAGAAAGAAAGTATAGCAATCTACAGTTACAATCAAAGGATATATTTGAAGACATTTTTAATAGTATAACAAATGTTAAAGATATGTGGTCTCAAGATTTGACATCTTTTAATAGTGTAACTGATGAGATGAATGTGTTTTCGAAGGACATGTTCCAGATTACAGAATCTATGAGATATACAACAGAAGAAATCAGCGGGTTTTCTGGACAAGTTGCAGAGATGTCCACTCAACAGGATATAAATACAGAAAACTTGTTAACTCAGATTAATAAAAACATAGAGGAAATAAATTCTTTAGTTAGCAGTGAAAACAGAAATAAGACTGAATTAGATAAAGCTGTTATAAAAATTGAAGATAGCTATGAACATGTAGAGAGAGCGAGTACTCATATAAATGATACACTGCAATCCTTCATGGGAGTAAAAGAAAGCGGAAGAAAACTTCAAGAAAAGGCATCAGACATTACTAGTATTGTATCAATAGTTTCTGGAATTTCGGAACAAACAAATCTTTTAGCTTTAAATGCTTCTATAGAAGCAGCTAGAGCTGGGGAGCAAGGAAGAGGATTTGCTGTAGTTGCTGAATCTATAAGAAAGTTAGCTGAGCAATCTAAGGGAGCAGTTAGAGAAATTAATCAAAATCTAGATGTTTTTGCCACCGATATAAACGGGTTAGTTGATAACATAGATAGTCAATACAAGGTTCTTGAAAAAGAAACCTCAGCACTTAAGGATGTTAAAGACATAAGTTTTGAAGCCAAAAATTCAATACAAGATGTTTCAGAGGCTATAAATAGTTCTATAGAAGCTCTTAATAGGGAAGCAGATTCTATACAAGAAATGTTTAAGAGTATAGATTCCTTAGCTGCAATTGCAGTAGAAAATGCAGCTGCATCAGAAACTGTAAGTGCAAGTATTGAAGATTATAAAAAGGAAATAGACAAAACTATAGATAGTATTAGAAAAATTGAAGGTATAATCGACATATTTAAAAAAGAATTAGCTAAGTATAAGATATAATAAAGATGAAACATTTCAATACAAGAGCTTAGAATAGCTATTTAGGGTAAACAGTAAAAAATAAAATTTATGCCGCCTGCCAAATTTTCCTCATATGCATTCGGAAAGGCAGATGCGTTAAAAAAGCTCACTGAAGAAGGTCGCTTCAGTGAGCTTTTTTATTTTTTGTAAGAAAAATTTAAGAAATATGATAAGTAATCTGTAAGATTTAGGGAGTAATATTAAAGAAGGGCTATAAGGAGGGGATTTGGATGGTATAATATTGTAGAAATGTATTAATAGGGGGATAAAAATTGGACAAGTATAATGTTTTGGTAGTTGACGATGAAAAAGAAATAACTGATGCTATAGAGATATATTTAAGTAATGAAGGATTAAATATACTTAAAGCTTACGACGGAATGGAAGCTTTAGATATGTTGATGAACAATGATGTTCATCTAATAATAATGGATGTTATGATGCCTAAATTGGATGGTTTAAAGGCAACTTTTAATATAAGAAAAGAAAGAAATATACCAATTATAATCTTATCAGCTAAGTCTGAAGATGTTGATAAAATAATGGGTCTTAATATGGGAGCTGATGACTATATGACAAAACCTTTTAATCCTTTAGAACTCATAGCTAGAGTGAGATCTCAGCTTAGGAGGTATTTAAAACTAGGGAATTACGAAGCTTTAGATAAAGATGAAATAAGTACGGGAGGTCTGTGTCTTAATAGGGTAAATAAAACTGTATCAGTAGATGGAGAAGAAATCAAGCTGACTCCACGAGAATATAAGATATTAAATCTTTTAATGTCAACTCCAGATAGGGTGTTTTCAATAGATGAAATATACGAAAAAGTATGGAACGAGTTTAGTTATAACGCTGATAATACAGTAGCAGTGCATATTAGGAGAATAAGAGAGAAGATTGAAATTGACCCTAAGGATCCTAAATATTTAAAGGTGGTGTGGGGAGTTGGGTATAAGATTGATAAACAAAAGTAAGTTAATAAGAGAGGTTTTATTGATATTAGCCATGTTTTCAATAGCATCAGTTCTTATTGTTTCTGTTGATGCTGCAACTAATAAAGAGGTTCTTGAAAAAGGTGGGTTTTATAAGACTAAAGGTTTCATGGAGATAATAAGTAACTTTAATTCTGATGTTGTTGATTTAGAAAAGAAATATAAGAATGAAGAATATATTAAAAGTGATGAATATGGTAAAAATATATCATCAGATGAAATTGAAGCTAAAAGACAAGAATTAGTAAATAAATTACATGAAGAATCAAATAAATTAACTTATGAATATAATAATAAAATTAGTGATTCAAATTTAGAGAGTGCTTTTGATGAAGCAGATAAATTAAAAGAAGAACTCAATAAAAAGCTACAAAATTTAAAAGAAGACTATAACTCAAAGATAAATAATACAGATAGCTTAAAAAAAGATATTATTAATGAAAGCTTAGAGACATTAAAAGTAATAAGAAAAAGAGTAGATGGTTTTAAAAACATAAAATATGTATTAGTAGATGGTGAAGGTGGTACAACTAAAGCTAATATACAATATGATCCTAACAATATAAAGGCTAGTTTTAAAGACAGTACAGGTTTTTACTTAAAAGTGTATGGCAACAAAGATTCAGATTTAAATCAATATAACAATATATATGATTGTAATGTAGAGATTAGAGCTAATAATAGTGGAGAAGGATACTTTGGTCCGTTAGTTGGCAGGGTTAGTAATTCAAATTTAACAATATATATGTCAGTTCCAGAAAAACTTTCTGAAGGTGATGCAATATATTTTGCATATAGAGATTTCTCTAATTTAAAAGTGAAGATTATTAATGAGGCAATAGTAGTTGTAGTGGCACTTGTAATTTTTATAATTTCATTAGGTATGCTTATATATCGTATAAAGTTTATAGATAAAGATGCGATAAGTTTTAGAAGGTTGTCAATTGAAGTTAGAGCCATTGGAGCTATAGCTATGCTTGTTTTGAATATTGCAATTTTGATGAGTTACTATGCATATTATCCATATAGAAAATCAGAGGTAATCTCATTAGTAGAAATAGAAGATATAGTAGGTATTGCACTTACATTAATTATATTGACAAAGCTTATACTACCTATATTTTATAAGCAAGAAAGACAAGAGATGGTGAAGAAAGCATTATCATGGAAAGTATATGGATTATTAAAAAAGGCTGTTATATATGTTAGAGAGTTCACTTATATGAGAAGTATATTCTTTAAAGCTATTGTAGTGGTATGTATTACTTTATTTATTCTGTTGCCTTTATCAATGATTACGGGAATTTATATAGATAATCATTTAGTGATAGGTTTTATCTCTTTACTCATAATATTAGCTTTTGCTGCATTTATTTCAATTTATATATTTAAGAAGCTTATTGCTTTAGATAGGATTATAGTGGGAGCTGAAAAGATAACAAATGGAGATTTAAATTATACTATTGATATAAGAGGTCAAGGAAATTTGTCTAAGCTTGCGAATAATATAAATAATATGAAAGCAGGGCTAAAGAGTTCTATTGAAAGTGAGGTTAAGAGTGAAAGACTAAAGACTGAACTTATAACTAATGTTTCTCATGATTTAAAGACTCCACTCACTTCTATAATAAATTACGTGGACTTATTAAAGAGAAATAATGGATCTCCAGAAGATATGAAAAACTATATTGATATTCTTGATAGAAAGTCTCAAAGACTTAAAGTGTTGATTGAAGATTTATTTGAGGCATCAAAGGCTGCTAGTGGATCCTTAGAAGTTAATATAGAGAAGGTTGAAGTAACATCACTTCTTAAGCAGACTTTAGCTGAATTTGAAGAAAAGATAGAGAAGGCTGAGCTTGATTTTAAGGTAGCATATCCAGAGCGTAAGATATATATAATGGCTGATGGCAAAAAACTTTGGAGAGTTTTCGAAAATCTAATAAATAATATTATTAATTATTCTCTGAGTGGAACAAGGGTTTATATAACTGTAAATAATGAAGATGGTAAGATAAAGATATCAATGAAAAACATTTCAGCCTATGAGTTAGATATTGACCCGCAAGAGATATTAGAAAGATTTAAAAGAGGAGATCAATCAAGACATACAGAAGGCTCTGGCTTAGGATTAGCTATAGCAAAAAGCTTAATAGAATTACAGAACGGGAGTTTCAATATACAAATAGACGGAGATCTCTTTAAAGCTAATATTGAGTTTGAAGAATTTGAGTAAGTGAGAAGTTATAAGTAAATCAATAATTTTATTTATAAATATGATATATATAATCACAAAAAATACAAGATAAGAGAGGTCTGATAGGATCTCTCTTATCTTATGTGCATTCTTTCTCAAAATTAAGGATTAAGAGAAGGCTTTATACTTTGTACTGTATTGATACAATTTATTATTATTTCCATTGTACTTATGTATAAGTGTTATATAATTTAACTTGGAAATATCTAATGCAAATCAGTAGCAAATATAGGCTTTTTATATCAGATTTTGAGCTTATATAAAAAAGTAAAATTCATAGCATCCATTTATTTAGAGGTTGTTTATATGAAATACTAACAAAAGGGGGGGCTGATTATATGAATCAATCTAATATATTAAGCATTAAACTTAAGTTTCTTTATGTATTTGAATTTGCGGCAATGGCCTGTTTTTATCCTTTTTTAACATATTATTTTCAAAATAAAGGATTTAGTTATACTCAAATAGGAATTGCCATGGCTGTTTATTCGATAACAGGAGTTATAACACAACCTATTTGGGGTGTGATTACAGATAAGCATTTTAATAAGAGAACTTCTATTTTGATAACTATGTTTTTCAGCTCTTTAATTATATATCTTTTTATCTTTGTTAATGGGTTCTATGCTATTCTGATGAGCATGATTATTCTATTAGTGTTTCAAAGCTCAATTAACCCATTGTCGGATGCTTATAGCTATGAAATTATAGAGCATAACAAAGATATTCAATACGGAAAAGTAAGACTTATGGGATCCTTTGGATATGCAGTTGCGGCACTAACTATTGCGCAGGCGGTAAAGTATACAAGTATCAACAGTTCTTTTATTTTATTCTCTATTACTATGTTTTTAGGGGCTATTATAGTTTGGAGTATTGATTTTAAAAGTAAATCTCATCATAGTAAGGTAGATATTAGTGATATTAAGAATCTTATGAAGGATAATAGATTTTCGATTTTTATAATTTCAGTAATAATAGTGAATATTTCTTTTGGTATTAATGGCAGTTATATAACAGTATTGATACAAAAAACTGGGGGGGATGTCTCTAAGCTAGGGATATTATGGTTTGTTCTTGCAATAAGTGAATTACCTACTTTGTTTTTAGGAAATAAGTTGTTAAACAAGTTTGGAGAACTAAATTTACTTATGATTGGACTAGTGTTTTATGTGCTTCGCTATTTTTTGGATTCATTAAGTACGTCTTATACTTCCGTTATAATGATTCAAGGTATGCAGTCCGTAACCTATCCATTGTTCTTGATATCATCGTATCAATATATGAATAAGATTACTCCAGCGAGAATGAAGTCCTCTGTTATGACTTTCTTTGCAGCTGCATGTGGTATAGGAAACTTTATAGGTAATATAGGAGGAGGAATTCTTTTAGAACATATTAGTATTTTCCTTCTATTTAGAATTATAGCGTTTATTTGTGTGGTATGTGTGATTATTGTGGCAATATTAAAAAGAATAAATGTACCTATAAAAGAAAAGGTATATAGTAATATATAGAAAAAGCTTAGCCTAATTGGAACCATACATGAGATATCTCCAGTTAGGCTAAGACTTTAATTGTTTCATTTACATAAATTTACGGCTTAATTAACAACGTTAAACTCCCTCATTTTTAAAAGAAGGTACAAAACTTTTACTACTAGTTCCAGAGTCTTGGATGAAGCCGTTTTTAACGCCAATAGATAAGGCATAATCAATAAGGGAATCATAGTGTTTTGGATTAAGAATCTTATTTATTTCAGGGTAATTAGCTGTTTTATGCATAGGGGTGTATTGATTCATGATACTTATATATAAAGAATCTCCGAAAGTTCTATATATGTCATCAATTACTTTTTTACTATCAAATAATAGTCCTGGAAGCATAAGATGACGTACTATCACACCTTTAGAAATAATTCCTCTTTCATCAAATTTAGGTGTACCAACTTGCTTAAGCATCTCACCAATTAATGAATTAATATTCTCTACATACTCTTTTGCTGTAGAATATTTTAGTGCATATTTTTCATTGAAGTATTTGTAATCGGGCAAATATACATCGATATATCCATTTAAGGCTTTTATTGTCTCCACCGTATCATATCCATTAGTATTATAGAGGATTGGTATTGTTAATCCATTATTTTTTGATATACGTAGAGCTTCAATTATTTGAGGCACATAATGGGTTGGAGTTACTAAGTTGATATTGTTAGCATTGTTTTCTTGCAGATCTAAAAATATTGTACTTAGCCTTTCTATACTTATCTCTTTACCGTTATGTTCCTGACTTATCTCATGATTTTGGCAGAATACACAGCTAAGATTACAATGAGAAAAAAACACTGTACCAGAGCCTTCCTCACCAGATACACAGGGTTCTTCCCAAAAATGTAGAGCTGCTCTAGCAACTTTAATTTTGTCATCTGCCTTACAAAAGCCTGTATTTCCATTTAATCTATCGACTTTACATCTTCTATTACAAAGTTCACAACTTTTTAGCATGTCTAAATAACTCAAAATAAACACCTCTGAAAATGGTTTAATTTAATAATCAAATAACAACTTATAAATTTCAATAATATTCTTAAACATATTCAGTTTAAGGATAGAAAGATAATGTTATTAAAAGATTATGTCTAAATAATATCATAGATAATAATTTTTATCATTCTTTAATATAATGGGCTTGTTTAAATTTACTTAATGATAAAGATAATATAAATGTTTTTAGTATATGTAGATATTACTTTTAATTAAGGATAAAAGGAAACCAGTAGATTGTTAAAATCTACTGGTTTTATAAGTTGAATATTATCTCATTTTTCGAACATAAAAGTAAATACATTGACTTATAAAAATTAAGCTTAATACACCAAACATAGGATATAAAGTAGATATTAAGTTGGTGAAGCCAATTTGTGAAACTAATATAGCTAGTCCAATAACAAGGAATATAGCAGTGTCGTATTTAATCTTAAGAACTTTATCTATAGTCTTTGAAATTGAAAATACATCAGAAACTTCAGTAGAAAACATCTCTAACCATATTATACATAAGAGAACTATCTGCAGTACCTTACCGAATCTATTAGTTATATATAGTAATGGTATTTCGTACTGATATATATATGGTTGATTCAGCATTAGCATAAGATTTATAGCTATGCATAATAGAGTTAAGCCTATTGCTCCTAAAGAAATTCCGAGTATCATGGTCTTGGTTTTCTTCATCTCTGTACTTAGAGGCACAAGGACACCTGAACAGCACAATATATTATAGCCAGAGTAAAGTATAGTTGATAGCCACCAGTTACTTTTTTGGGCACCAAGACTTTTAAGGTGAGGTATAGTAACTACATCTTTATAGAACACTAGATATAAAATTAGGATAGTTGATATTACTAATATCAATGAAGGCACTATAAAGGAGTTTACTTCTATTAGCCCAGAGGTTTCTCTAGTCAAAGCTAATAAAGCAGCTGTAGCCATTATTAAAGTACCTAAAATTTTTGGTATTCCGAAAAATTGGTGCAGTAAGGCTCCGCTACCTGCCAAAATTATAGAGGCAGAAGAAATCAGATAAAGTGTGGTTATGACACCTGTTATTTTTCCAAGAAAATTAGGACTTACTACGTTTATAACTTCTCCATATGAATTCAAATTGAATTTTATACTGATTTTAGCCATTATTGAACACATAGCTATGTAAAACAGCCCACAAAAAATAATACCTATGAAACTTTTATATCCGTAAGATGTAAAAAATTGTGTTATCTCTTTTCCAGAAGCTAATCCAGCTCCTACGATTGTGCCTATAAATACTGCAGCTACCTGAAAAACCTTTAAGGCTTCCTTTTTCACGATATCCCTCCATGTAGATTATTCATAATAAATATATATAGATTGTCCACTATTTATTCATAAAAGTTAGAAGAATATTTTTATAATAGTTTTTACTTAAATGGAAAAGCTATTTTATATATAGTACGTATATGCATGAATAAACGGGATTCATCTATAAATAATAAGGAGTGGGAAGTTATGAAGAAAAGAAGGATGTTTGTATTATGGATGTTAGTTATAGCAACCATGTTAGTTGGATGCAAAAAAAGTAGTACTTCTTCAAGTGGATCTAGTTCGGATAGCCTAGTTAATGAAAAGCAAGCGATAAGAGTTGCAGAAAATTATATAAAGTATCTTTCTAGAAATGATTATGAAAATGCTAGAAAGTTATGTAGTTCAAAGCTTGCTAACAAAACACAGGAACTTCAAGATACTGACTTATCTATAGTAGATTTTTCGGTAAGTGAGATAAATCAATCAGGTAAAAGCGCAATTATAAAAGCTAAAGTAAATAGATTGAAGCAAGGAGTTCCTAGAGCAGATATAGATACCTTTTCAATTAAGGTATCAAAGCAGCAAGGTGATGTATATGAAATAGACGAAGTCAAAGCTGAAACTCTTGTAGAAGCTTTTGGTGAAGGAGAGAGTATTAAGTTAAAAGCTAAGGATGAGCCAAAAGCTAAACTAGTTATTGCTATGAAAGATTTACCTAAGGATATGTACCCAAAAACTAATGAAGCAAATATATTAAAAAAGGAAATACCAGCAAAAGAATTTACTGCTATTAATTTCACTATATCAGGGCAACGAATGGGTATATCTACAAGGGATGGAAATAAAGGTTTTGTCGGAATATTAGAAGTGGAAGACGCAGTGCCAACAGCATCATCGCAAAGCGGTGGCGGTAGTGGAGGTGGTGAGGGGCAAGATCAAAAGCAACAGGGGGATCCTGATAAAAAGCCATTAGCTAAGAAGGTTAAAGCTGTGGATATATATGATAATGGAATAGTACAAAAGATTATGTTTTCTCAAGATGAGAATTATATGGCAGTTCAGTATTTGGAGAATAACGTGGCTAATAGGTTGAAGGCGTATAATGTAGCAAGTGGAAGTATGCTTGAAGCTAATTTTGATAAGATATTTCCAGTAGACAAATATGAGCTTGTATTTTCTAAATTTACTAAATCTGAAATGTTTTTTGAAGTCAAGGGAGTAAGTGGAAAGACTGATGTAAGACAGGATGTATTAGGAATGTATAAGCTTGATTTTAAGGAATTAAAGATAGATAAGGTATAGAAATTTTTATATAACATTACTTTTGTTGATTTACATAAGTAAAAATTATGAAAGCTTAAGTTATGCATGTTTGAAAATTATATATTACTTTTAGCATGTATAGCTTAATAAAGATGTACCAATTCGAACCAGAATCTATTTTTAAAACTTTCACCGCTTCTGGTGAGGAGATTTAAAAGTATAAGGTTTATTACGAATTGGTACATCCATAAATTAATGTATCTAAAGATGAAACACTTCAATCTGAAATCTATTTTCAAAACTCCTCTGCTTCTGAGAGGAGGATTTGAAAGCTAGAACCAATGGCTTTTTGTAGGTATAAATAAACAATTGAAGTGGATGCCTTATAAGGGGTAGAATATAAATAGATATAAATTATTTATGTTTTCATGAAAGGTTGATTATATGGAACAAAAGAAAATGTGGGGAAATAAGCCTTACCATAGTTTGAATTATTTTCTAAGAGAAAGGTTTGGAGAAAAGATATTTAAGATATCTTTAGATGCTGGTTTTACATGCCCTAATAGGGATGGAACTATAAGTAAGGGCGGTTGTCTGTTTTGTAGTGAAAGAGGATCGGGAGATTTTGCGGGAGACAGATGCTTCTCTATAGCATCTCAATTTGATGATATAAAAAATATGATGCAAAAGAAGTGGAAGAACGGCAAGTATATAGCTTATTTCCAAGCATACACAAATACCTATGCACCAGTTGAGGTTCTAAGAGAAAAGTATGAAGAAGCTTTAAGACAAGAAGATGTTGTTGGGATAGCTATTGCCACTAGACCAGATTGTTTAGATGAACAAGTTCTAGATTTATTAGAGGAAATAAGTAAAAAGGTATATCTTTGGGTTGAACTTGGGCTTCAAACTGTAAGTGATGATACAGCAAAATTAATAAACAGGGGCTACAAACTTGAGGTGTTTGAACAAGCTATTAAGAGATTGAAGGAAAGATCTATTGATGTAGTTGTGCATTGTATATTTGGTTTGCCAGGTGAAACGGAACAAGATATGTTTAAGACTGTTGATTATATTGCACATAGTGGAGTAAATGGGGTGAAGTTCCATTTACTGCACTTGCTTAAAGAAACTCCACTAGTAAGATTATATGAACAAGATAAGTTGAAATTTCTTTCTCAGGAGCAATATATTAATATTATATGCAAATCAATTAATATGCTTCCTGAAGATATGGTTATTCATAGACTAACAGGGGATGCCCCAAGAGATTCATTAATAGGACCAATGTGGAGTTTGAAGAAGTGGGAAATATTGAATGAAATAGATAATACTATGAATCAGAATCATTATTACCAGGGTTTGTACTTTACTACAAATAGCTAAAATTAATTTTGTAATTTCCTCGTATGGAATAAGTGCGATTAAACGCTTACAATTAGAATATAAAATACAAGGAGGAGTACAAATGGCAAATTTATCATTGAAACATATATACAAAGTATATCAAGGGGATGTTACTGCAGTAAAGGATTTTAATCTTGAGATTGAAGATAAGGAATTTATAGTATTTGTAGGACCATCAGGTTGCGGTAAATCAACAACTTTAAGAATGATAGCAGGTCTTGAGGAAATATCAGACGGAGAACTTTGGATCGGAGATAAAATCGTTAATGATGTTGCACCAAAAGACAGAGATATAGCAATGGTTTTCCAAAGCTATGCATTGTATCCACATATGACTGTATATGATAATATGGCCTTCGGACTAAAATTAAGAAAAGTAGATAAAGCTGAAATAGATAAGAAAGTTAGAGAAGCTGCAAAGAGCCTTGACATAGAGCATTTATTAGATAGAAAACCAAAAGCACTTTCAGGTGGACAAAGACAAAGAGTTGCATTAGGTAGAGCTATAGTTAGAGAACCTAAGGTATTCTTAATGGACGAACCTCTTTCAAACTTAGATGCTAAACTAAGAGTTCAAATGAGAACTGAAATATCTAAGTTACACAAGAGACTTCAAACTACATTTGTATATGTTACTCATGACCAAACAGAAGCTATGACTATGGGTACAAGAATAGTTGTTATGAGAGATGGACTAGTTCAACAAGTTGCAAGTCCTCAAGAAGTGTATGATCACCCAGCAAACATATTTGTTGCAGGATTCATCGGATCGCCACAAATGAACTTCTTAGATGCTAAAGTTTCAGAAGAGCAAGGAAAAATAGCTCTTACTGTAGGAACAGAGAAGATAGTTCTTAATGATGAACAATCATCAGTGTTAAAAAAGAACAATTATGTGGGAAAAGATGTTATAATGGGTATAAGACCAGAACATATTGATGATGATGCAGACTTTATTGCTAGAAATCCAAATGCGATTATAGAAGCAAAAGTAGAAGTTACAGAATTAATGGGTGCTGAAAGTTATATTTACGTATCAAAAGACGGAAACAACATGACAATAAGAGTAAATGGAAGCACTAAACTTCAAACTGGAGATAAAGGTAAATTCGCAATAGAAGTTGATAAAATACATGTATTTGATAAAGAAACAGAATTAACAGTTTTATAGGAGGGCTATAATATGTACAATTTCAAGGACTATCTTGCTAGATTGAGTGAAAATAGTGGTGTGGAGCTTAAACTTTCATTAGACGATAATACGATATTATTTAATTCAATAATATCAATTGATGGAGCACTGCTATTAGAAAAGGAGCTTTGGCTTGGAGCGCAAAAAGCTAAGCTTGCAATCAGTAAAAGCTTTGAAATGTGCATTCCTCTACTAAAATATTCAATAGAAACTAAATATAGAGAAATATTCTCTATGAGAGAACAACTTGTTATTAATATGTTGGAAGGAAAGGGTGTTTCTTCAGAAGCTTTATATAATGCATTGCCCTTTCTATCCAATAGATGTACATTGTTTCTTATATCTTTAAGTAAAAATAGATATGATGCTCTCAATGTAATAAAAGAATCCTATGATGATGAAAACATAATCAGTATGATTTATAAAGATTATATAGTTATTTTAGGAAATTTTGAGGATGAATTAGATCATGCAAATAGTATGAAGGACTCTATCCTTTCAGACATATATACAAAGTGTTATATCAGCTATAGTTCCTTTAGTGGTGGAGCTGATGATATAAAAAATGCATTTAATGATGCTGCATTGTATATAACTCTTAGCAAGAAATATGATTTGAAAGAAACCGTATATGACTCAGATAAACTCATTTTAGAGAAGGTAATCTATAATATAAATGACAACATGAAGGAAGAGTTGTTTATAAAGTTTAAGGATAAGTTCTCTAAATTTGATTCTGAAATTATAAGTACCATAGAGGAATTTGCTAATTGTGGACTCAATATCAGTGAAGCAGCTAAAAAGTTATATATACATAGAAATACTCTTATATATAGATTAGATAAAATATATAAGGACACTGAGTATGATATAAGAAACTTTAAAGAAGCCTCAATATTTATAATAGCTTTCTTTATCTGGAAAGAGAGAAGAGCTTAAGTGTTAGTTTTCCATACCGTCAGAATATAAGAATGGTGAAATTATAATATAATAAGTTGAAAATCATAGAGCTTTCATTAATTTGTGAAGCTCTTTTTTGTTTTCTTAAACTTCTATAAGGCGAATTTTACACCACATAGAGATATTACAAGCAAGGTTACAAATTAAGCCTTCAAGGCTCCTTTAAGAGGAAGCTTTGAAGGCTATATTTTTACACAAATATTTAAATTACTTGGAATATAAAGAACTTTAAGTAGTAGCTTTCATCTGAGCTCCATAGTATAGGATGATCTGCAGATTGAGTTCTAAATTCTACTTGTCTTAGTTGTCTTCTGGCGTCTCTTGCAGCCTCTTCTATGGTTTTCTTTAATAGTTCTTCGCTCATATAATGTGAGCAGGAACAAGTTACTAGGAAGCCACCTTCTCTTACCATTTTTAAGCCTCTAAGGTTGATTTCTTTATAACCTCTTTTTGCACCTGTAACTGTGTTCTTTGACTTAGTAAATGCAGGTGGATCAAGTATAACAACATCAAACTTTCTGTCTTCTTTAGCCCATTTTGGAAGTATATCGAAGGCATTATGACATTCAAACTTAACTACATCAGAAAGTCCATTAAGCTCAGAATTCTTTGTTGCAAAATCAACTGCGTGCTGAGATACATCTATTCCTAGAACTGACTTAGCACCTGCTACTCCTGCGTTTAGAGCAAAAGAGCCAGTGTGAGTAAAGCAATCTAGTACCTCTGCATCTTTGCATATTCTATGAATTGCTTTTCTGTTTTCCTTTTGATCTAGGAAGAAGCCTGTTTTTTGACCATTTTCTAAATCAACAAGATATTTTACTCCGTTCTCTGTAATTTGAACCATAGTATCAAATGGCTCAGTCAAGAAGCCTTTCTTTTGTTCTAAGCCCTCTATCTCCCTTGTGCCGATATCGCTTCTTTCAAATATTCCCTTAGCACCAAAGTCCTCGGTAAGAACTTTAACTATTATATCTCTATATTTATCCATTCCTAAGGTAGATATTTGAATTACATAATAATCTTCAAACTTGTCTATTGTAAGTCCAGGAAGAAAATCAGCTTCTCCAAATACAAATCTGCAGCTAGAAGTATCTATTACCTTTTCTCTATAACTCCATGCATTCTTTAATCTTTTTCTGAAGAAGTTTATGTCTATTTCTTCATCTATATCTTTAGTCATCAATCTGATTGTTATCTTACTTCTATCATTTATATAACCTTTTCCTATAAATTCACTTCTATCATTGTAAACTTCAACGATATCACCATTCTCATAATCCCCATCATATTCATTTATCTCATCTATGTATATCCAAGGACGTCCAGCTGATAGTTTTTTGTTTGCTATTTTATGTAAATAAAACTTACTGCTCATATTTCCACTCCTTATGTAACCGTGAAGTCACAATTAATTATTAATCTGCTGATATAATGAAATATAGTTATAGTATTTCATATAATCCTCTAAGATTATAACACATACAATATATTTTATTCATATTTTATTTTACATAATTTATATAAAGATATAATTTTTAATATAGTAAACAATTTTGCAACTTTTCTTTGGGGGCTTAGGGATAAATTGAGAAGTTTTAAAGTTCAAAGTTCATTAAGAAATGATATTTTTACATCTTAATATAGATTATCAAAAGAAGGACAACTTAAAAAATAAACTATAAATTGGATTGTAATGAAAAATATGGTATGATATTATTAGCAAGATTCTGTGCAGAAGGGTTGAGTATATCTATAATGAAGTTTAATAAATTTAGATTTAGCCTAGGAAAGACATTACTAATTTCAGCTTTAATGAATGTTATACAAGTCATGCTAATGATTTTTCTCCTTATATTTAATAAGGGGAGTAATATAATAGAAAATAGTACTACTAAGATTTACATAATAGCTCTAATTATAGCCATGAACAGTTTAGTTTCAGTATTTAGTTTTTATTCAATACTGTTCAGAAGAGGAGAGCGTGGATTAGTTGAGTCTATGAGAAATTTGGAGCAGTTGAATAGAACTCTAAGAGAACAGAGACATGATTACTTAAATCATATACAAATAATATATGGACTCATGGAGCTAGGAGAGTTTGAAGAGGCTAAAAATTATATGGAACCGGTATACAAAGACATTATAAAACTCAGTAAGGCGCTTAAAACTTCAGAACCTGCTATAAATGCCTTACTTCAAGCAAAACTTCAAATGGCTGAACAAAAAGATATAGTGGTGGAGATAGAAGTAAAGACAGAGCTAAAGAGACTTCCTATAAAGGCATGGGAGATATGTAGGATATTAGGAAACTTAGTTGATAATTCTATATATGCCCTTCAACTTAAAGATAATAGTAGATTTCTATTTATAGAACTTACTGAGACTGTTAACAATTATAAGTTTACAGTAATGAATAACGGGCCTAAGATTTCAACAGATACTCTATCTTCTATATTTAGTGAAGGGTTTACTACGAAAGGCAATGAAGGTAATGGGATGGGGCTGTTTATAGTAAAAGAGATATTAGATAGCTGCAATGGAGAGATAAAGGTAGAATCAAGTAGTGATAGAACAGTATTTTATTTTACTATACCTAAGATAGAAGAATAAAGCACATAGATGAAATAACAATATAAAGAGACATTTTAGAAGCAAAAATGTATATTATATAGACTTTCTATTATAGAGTTTAAATATGGTCTGTATAATATGATTAAAGGATGATGAAGGGAGGAAAGTAAATGGATTTATTTTCAGCATTTTCAGCATTAACTATTATTCTTTTAATCATAGGCTTTATACTTGTAGGAATTGAAATGGTTGTTCCAGGATTTGGGCTTCCAGGTATAGCGGGTTCTATATGCCTTATAATAGCAGTTTTTATTACAGTGAGGTCTTTCGTAGAAGCACTTGTAATGATTGTTGGAATAGTAACGATACTAGGGATACTCTTAGCTGTGGTGTTAAACTCATTTACAAAAGGAAAGTTGTTCAAACCACTGATATTGACTGAAGAACAACATAAAAATAAGGGATATATAAGCTCTAATGATTTAGATTATTTACTTTACAAAACAGGCTTGACCATAACAGACTTAAGGCCTGCAGGCGCAGCTGATTTTGATGGAGTTAAATTTGATGTAGTTGCAGATGGAGAATATATATCTAAGGATACTAAGGTTGAAATATTTAAAGTTCAAGGTTCAAAACTGGTTGTTAGAAAAATAAAATAATTTATATTAGGGAGGATTATCATGGGAGACGCTTTTGCCATTAGAATGATTATTAGTATTGTAATTATTGTTTTTGTAGTTGGAACATTTTTTACTTTCGTTCCACTAGGATTATGGGTGTCATCACTAGCTGCAAATGTAAGGGTTAGTGTATTTAATTTAGTAGGTATGAGACTTAGAAGAGTTGTACCAAGCAGAATAGTTTTACCTCTTATTAAGGCTACTAAGGCAGGACTTACTATAAACGTAAATCAATTAGAAGCACACTATCTTGCTGGAGGAAATGTAGATAAGGTTGTGGATGCACTTATAGCTGCACACAGAGCTGATATCGATCTTCACTTTGAAAAAGCTGCTGCAATAGATCTTGCAGGTAGAGATGTATTAGAAGCTGTTAAGATGAGTGTTAATCCTAAAGTAATAGAAACACCAAATGTTTCTGCTGTTGCTAAGGATGGTATAGAATTATTAGTTAAAGCTAGAGTTACTGTTAGAACTAATTTAGAAAGACTTGTTGGTGGAGCTGGTGAAGCTACGATTCTTGCCAGAGTAGGTGAAGGTATAGTAACTAATGTAGGTTCGTCAGAAAGTCATAAGCTAGTTCTTGAAAATCCAGATGCTATATCTCAAACTGTATTAAATAAAGGACTAGATGCAGGTACTGCATTTGAAATACTTTCAATAGATATTGCGGATGTAGATGTAGGAAGAAATATAGGTGCACATCTTCAAACTCTTCAAGCAGAGGCTGATAAGAATATCGCCCAAGCTAAAGCAGAAGAGAGAAGAGCTATGGCTGTAGCAAAGGAACAAGAAATGAGAGCTACGGTAGTTGAAGCTGAATCAGAAGTTCCAAGAGCAATGGCTCAAGCACTTAGAGAAGGTAAACTAGGTATAATGGATTACTATGATATGCAGAATTTGATAGCAGATACAAGAATGAGATCATCAATATCTGACTCAGGTCAAAAGAAAAAAGAGATAAAGACTAATAAAGAAAATCAGTAATGAAATTATTACTTTCTATTAAGTCCATAAAGGAGTGATTGATTTGGATTTAAAGGATATTATATCTGATATTATGGACAATATAACTGATAGCGAAGATTTTAGAGGTATAAGTAGCTCTTTTAAGAAGTATAAGCAATTAATGACAACTGGGATGAGTGAAAGTTATACAACTGATGTAAGATACACTCAGGATACAAACAATGAAACTAATATAGAAAGTAGTATTGTCCAAAGAGATTCATATGGTGAAGTTTTAAGATCTAATGAAGTCGATATGAATCCGATGGAAGAAGAAAAAGGTCTAATAGAAGGAATTTCCGAGGAAATAACTCCTTCTAAGTTAAAGCAGGCTATAATACTTTCTGAAATAATAAATAAGCCTGTTTGTAAGAGAAGTAGAAGGGGATTTAGGAGAGTTTAATATCTATTTCCCTTAAGCAGATAAACTGCTTCAATTCGTATTGAAGTGGTAGATCTTTAAAGAGTTCCTATGTCGAAACTTAATCTATACTTGTTCGAAAATCACGCAACTATGAATTTTAGAATGTATAAATTAATAGTTGAGCTAGGAACTCTATATATAGAAAGGTGCAGATCAATTATGAAAGTGCTAATAGTAGATGATGAAAAAGGAATGAGATTAGTAATAAAAAAAGTGGTGGAAAAAGTTCAAGGTTTTGAAGTTATAGGTGAAGCTGGAGAAGGAGAACTTGCCATCGGTATTTTTGAAGAGAAGAGACCAGAAGTAGTTTTTTTAGATGTAGAGATGCCTGATTGTAACGGAATTGAACTTGCAAAGAAGATATCAGATATTAATCCTAAAACTATTATCATATTTGCTACAGCACATTCGCAATATATGTCTGATGCCTTTCAGGTATATGCATTTGATTACTTAGTTAAGCCTTTTAAGATTGAAAGGCTTAATCAGACTTTAGATAGAATTAAAAATCTAAATGCACCTTCTCCGACTTATGGAATAGATAAGATAATAAAGCATGAAAAGGGCTTAGAAAAACTTATGATCAAGAGCAAAGAAGGGGTTAGTTTTATTGATTCTAAAGAGATTGTTCTTGTACAGAGAGAAGAAAACAGTACAGTCATCTATACGAAATCTGATAATTTTATAACCTCAGCAACCCTTTCAGAAATCGAAGAAAAATTAGATAAAGCTCAATTTTTTAGAAGTCATAAGTCGTATATAATAAATCTATCATTGATTTCAAAAATTTATCCTTATGGAAGATGGACATATGTAGTAAAACTAAAGGATACAGATAGAGATGCTTTGTTAACTCATGAAAAATATGAAGATATAAAAAAAATATTTAGTTTATAAAAATGGTTTAAGTAAGGAGTGCGACACATGGAGAGTTCAAGAGAAAGAGGCTGTTTAATAACAGGAATCTTAGTATTATATTTTATAGGGGCAATATTTAGTGTATTTACATTTCCAATAAATAAATTAAATCAAACATTATCACCAGAACTATCAAAGCAATTTGCTACTAGCAATACATCGATGGCAATTGCAACTGTTTTAGGAGTACTTACAGTAGCCGCTATTATAGGAGTATTTTTATGGAATAAAATAGCTATATATGTTTTTATAGGATTGGGAGTGGCACATGCGATTAATACATTTGTTTCAGGTGGAATCACTGGAATGACGCTGCTAAGCGCTGCTATTTCAATTGCAATACCTGGAGTAATAGGGTATGTGCTAATTAAACGATTATCAGAAGATCAAAGTGACGAAGAATTGTAAATAAGTCTATTCGCATAATTATCAGCAGATATAATTGAGTTATAAATTGATAAAGAATAAAAAATTCACTAAAGCGATCTTCTTTAGTGGATTTTTTTACGCATCTGCCTTTTCTGAACGTATGTGAAGAAATTCTGGAAGGCGGCATAGTGTTCTTTTTTTATTCTTTAACTTATAATATATCTTAGGTCTATTCGCATAATTATCAGCAGATATAATTGAGTTATAAATTGATAAAGAATAAAAAAGTTCTCCCGAGATATACTAACATTAAAGTCATTCTTGGGAGGTTTTTTATATATGGTTTGGGATAAGATGAAAGAATTAAATCTTGATGATAAAATTGAAGAACATTTAAAAGATGTGAGCCAAAGAGATTCCAATGCTGTTGAAGATGTAATAACTGATTCTGATATGCTTCAAAAAGTAAAGGAACTAATTCATGAAGGTATGGATCCTAGAAGAATTGGTGAGGAGTTAGGTTTATCTATAAGGCAAGTAAATATAGTAAAAGATATGCTAGGTAAAATGTGAATAAAAGAAGCTATGTATGATATTAAAATAATCATGCATAGCTTCTTTTATTCTTTAGAAATTTAAATATAAACATTAAAATGCATTTTAACGTTTATTGGTATATATTCATATAAATATAAATATGTATTAATAAAGCTTTACAAAATATAAAAAAGGGGATTTGGAGGATGCAAAAAAGTAAATATCCTAGATTTGTTTGTAAAAGCTCCATGGAGATATTGGAGGACTATGATAATGATAGATGCTATAAGCTTACATTCCCAATAAGTAAAAAAGGGGTGAACAGCATACTTGTAATAGGAAGGGCACCAAAGACTTGTAATGATTTTAAATGTGATAAATTAATACAAAGAGTTTTGAAATATATTGATAATAAGAGAGAAGAATTTGGGCCAGTGATAAAAGTTAATATAGTAAATTTGTTTACTACAATTGAGTACGATAGAAATAGTATAGAGAACTCTTTTAAGAATAGAGGAGAGTGTTTTGTTACTGGAAATGATGACCTCTTTGAGTCAAATGGAGCCACAATAAAGAACGATGATATCATAAGAAAATCCATTGAGGAATCGGATTATATAATATTAGGTTGGGGAGAAGTATTAAAAGAAATAGAATCGATATATAACTTAAGAGTTGAGTATATCCTAAAGACTATAAGAGAGATAAATTCAATAAGTAGTGAGGAAAAGAAGCTTTATATAGTAGGAGACCTTACAAAGAAAGGGTACCCTAGACATTGTGTCAATTGGAACTTACAAGATCCGTTAATAGAATTTCAATGGTAAAAGTGATGACACTTTGGAAAGGATTATATGTATTATAAGAAAAAAAATATAAATATTATAAAAATAATGACTTTAACTATAATAGGAGTGTTATTAATTGGGAGTATTGTATCTATAGTTACTGGACTTATGTATAAGTTTGGAAGTGAGGTTGGAAAAGTAGTAGATACGTATCAGGGGATACAAATATATAATAATGGCAAAGATGGAGCACAAGAATATGGCGTAAACAAAAATAAAAATGGTTACGTTTACGGATATAAATGGCAATGTGTAGAGTTTATTAATAGGTTTTACTACGATAAATTAGGTATAAGCATCCCAGGTGGAGGAAATGCTAAAGATTATTTTGATGATAAAATAGAAAATGGAAGCACTAATAATACTAGGATGCTGACGCAGTTTAAGAATGGTGAGGGAGACAAACCTAAAATAAATGATATAATTGTATTTACTAAAGGTGAGTATGGTCATCTGGCAATAGTAAGCAAGGTTGAAGCGGATTATATTGAGATAGTACAGCAAAATGTTTATGGAAAACCTAGAGAAAAACTAAATATAACCTATAAAGATGATAAACCGGTTATAGCTGCTGGAAAAGGGGTTTCAGGTTGGCTCAGAAAAGAAAACTAAAATAAATAATAATACGAAAAAAATCACTGAAGTGAATTTCTTCAGTGATCTTTTTATGTGCGATAGGGAGATAAAAATAATAACGAATGAACAATTAAGGGGAATTAATGCCATTGTTCGTCTAAATACCCATCTATCAATTCTTGAATTTTAGGGGTGCATCGTCTACCACCACAGCCACCGGTGCGTGCTCCAGTAGCTTTAGTAACTTCATCTGGTGTACGAGCTCCTTTTCTTATAGCGTCTTTTATCTTAGACCTGGGGATGGCCTTACATAAACAGACTTTTGTTAACTTATCTAAAATTTCTTGATTTAAGTTATTTTCCATATTTAATCCTCCACATTTTAAGGATGACTATTCAAGGGGATGGAAAATCTTATTAACTATATTAAACCACTACGTGAATTGAAAGTCAATAGTAATTAGTAATAATTATTAAATAAAATTTTATATCCTGAATAGTGATGATATGTACATGTATTATTTGTCTTAAAAATATATTCTAAATTCAATTAATCTACATTAATAAGAATTATGGATATACACATCAGTACATTACATCTAATATATTTAATTATATCCATGTTAATATAATTTATATTAAGGCACAAATAAAATATCTAAAATTTAATATGAGATATGTCTAAAAAAACAAATTAAATACACCATTAGGATTAATGAACACCATAGAAAAAACTATAATACTAAAAATTAACATTTTAAAAATATACATTAACATTTAAAACACCTCTAAATATTATGATTACAAGTATTATATTAACTCATATTTTATATTTTGTAAAGAGTTATTTTATATCACTTATAATAATATTGGATAATATTTAAGTAAATGTTTTCATTTGTAAAAGCATAGACAAACTGAACAATTTAAACCATGTTGACAATAACTTCAAGCTGAGATATAATTTTTACATTGAAAAGCAATGATTAGGGCAAGTATTTAAGTACGCTACTATAGAGAGCGATTGGTTGGTGAAAAATCGTGTATATACTTAATGAAAATCACCTAGGAGCTGGAGGCTGAAAGTGTTTTGCATTAATAAGCTTATCTCGTCATCCTGCGTTAAAGGATAGAGTATATATGTACTCGAAAATGAGCTTTAGATTTATACAATATGTAGATCTATATGGCGTCGCCTTAAGGTGGTATAACGAATATAACTTCGTCCTATGGGATGAAGTTTTTTTATTTTTCACCGTTAATTAGGCGATTTAAAGATGAAGCACTTCAATCTGAAAAAGAGTAGATATATGCATTAATACTATAGATATTTTAATGAAACACAATATTTAACATTAATGTGGCCAAATTATATTTGACCATTTATGAAAGGGGAAAAAGCATGTATAAAAAACTAGATTCTTCAAAAAGTTTTGTTGAACTGGAAAGAGATGTAGCTGGGCTCTGGAGAGATAAAGAAATAATAAAAAAGAGCTTTGAATCAAACCAAGAAGGAGAGTATTTTACTTTCTATGATGGACCTCCAACTGCAAATGGAAAACCTCACGTTGGCCATATCATAACAAGAGTTATAAAAGATATAATCCCAAGATATAAGGTTATGAGAGGCTACAAGGTTATAAGAAAGGCTGGATGGGATACTCATGGGCTTCCAGTTGAACTTGAGATAGAAAAGAAACTTGGAATATCAGGAAAGCAACAAATAGAGGAACATGGAGTAGAAGAGTTTGTTAAGCTTTGTAAGGATTCGGTATTTACTTATGTAAGTATGTGGGAAGATATGTCTAAGAAGATAGGCTATTGGGTTGATATGGAAAACCCATATGTTACTTACCATAATTCTTATATAGAATCAGTATGGTGGGCATTAAAGCAAATGTGGGATAAGGATCTTTTATATAAAGGTCATAAAGTAATGCCATACTGTCCAAGATGTGGAACTTCACTTTCATCACACGAAGTTGCTCAAGGATATAAAGATGTAAAAGACAATACAGCTTTTGTTAAGTTTAAAGTTAAAGGTGAAGATAACAAGTATATAATGGCTTGGACAACAACACCTTGGACATTGCCTTCTAACGTGGGTCTTGCTATAAATAAAGCTTATGATTATGTTGAAGTTAAGCAAAATAATGAAGTTTATATAGTAGCTAAGGAGCTAGTAGCTAAAGTTCTTTCAGATGATTATGAAGTAGTAAGAGAGTTTAAGGGTGAAGAAATATTAGGTTTAGAATACGAGCAACTAATGCCGTTCCATAAACCAGAAGAAAAAGCATTCTTTGTTATACATGGTGATTTCGTAACTCTTTCAGATGGTACTGGAATAGTTCATATAGCACCTGCTTATGGTGAAGATGATAATTTAGTGGCAAAAAAGAATGGGTTGCCATTAATTAATCTTGTAGATGCAGAAGGGAAATTCGTTGACGAAGTTACTCCATTTGCAGGAATATTTGTTAAGAAAGCTGATGAAAAGATACTAAATTATCTTAAGGATCAGAACTCACTTTATAAAGCTGAAAAGCATACTCACTCATATCCACACTGCTGGAGATGTGATACACCACTACTTTACTATCCAAAGGCTAGTTGGTTTGTAAGAATGACATCATTAAGAGATAAGCTTTTGGAAAACAATAATAAGATAAACTGGTACCCAGACAACATAAGAACAGGAAGATTTGGTAAGTTCCTTGAAAATGTTATAGACTGGGGTATATCAAGAGATAGATACTGGGGTACACCACTTCCAATATGGGAATGTGAATGTGGCCACAGAGAACTTATAGGAAGCGTTGCAGAACTTAAGGAAAAGGGAATTGATGTTCCAGATGACATAGAACTTCATAAGCCATATATAGATGGGGTGAAGCTTAAGTGCAGCTGTTGTGGAAAAGAAATGAAGAGAACTGCTGAAGTTATAGACTGTTGGTTTGATTCAGGTTCAATGCCTTTTGCTCAACATCACTATCCATTTGAAAATAAAGAGTTATTTGAAGCTAACTTCCCAGCTCAATTTATCTCAGAAGCTGTAGACCAAACAAGAGGATGGTTCTATACATTACTTGCCATATCTACTGCTATATTTGATACAAATCCTTTTGAAAATTGTATAGTATTAGGTCATGTTCTTGATAAGAAGGGACTTAAGATGTCTAAGTCAAAGGGTAATGTAGTTGCTCCAGATGATGTTTTGGATACAGTAGGAGCTGATGCTACAAGATGGCATTTTTATACATCAAGTGCTCCTTGGCTACCAACAAGATTCTCTAAGGATGATGTAGAAGAAACTCAAAGAAAGTTCTTAAGCACTCTTTGGAATGTTTATTCATTCTATGTTCTATATGCTGATTTAGACAACTTTGACGCTACAAAGTATAGTGAGTTCAAGTCTGATAATGTTATGGATAAATGGATATTATCAAAGCTTAATACACTTATAAAAAATGTAGAAGATAATTTAGAAGGTTACAGAGTAACTCAAGCTGCCTTAGCACTTGAAGACTTTGTAGATGAACTTTCAAACTGGTACGTAAGAAGAAATAGAGCTAGATTCTGGACTACAGAATTAAACGACGATAAGATAGGTGCATACACTACTTTATATAAGGTTCTTGTTACTTTAAGTAAGATATCAGCACCATTTGTACCTTTCATGAGTGAAAATATATATCAAAGTCTTGTATTAAGCTTAGATGAAACTGCTGAAGAAAGTGTTCATTTATGCAAATGGCCATTAGCAGATTTTACTGCTGTAGACAAGAAACTAGAAGAAGAAATGGAACTTGCATACTCTATAGTTAAACTTGGAAGAAGTGCAAGAAATGGAGCTAATATAAAGAACAGGCAGCCACTTTCAGAAATGCTAGTTTCAGTTAAGTCATTACCTGAATACTATGGTGATATAGTTAAAGATGAATTAAATATAAAGCAAATAGTATTTGGAGCTGATTTATCAGAGCATGTTAATTTTGAAATAAAGCCTAACCTTCCTGTGCTAGGAAAAGCTTATGGAAAGATGATACCTGGCATAAGAAAAGAGATAGCTGCGAAAAATCAAATGGAATTAGCTCAAAAGATACAAAATGGAGGTACTGAAACTATAAATGTTGATGGTACTGAAATAGAACTTAACAATGAAAATCTTCTAGTAACTATGCAAGGGTTAGACGGATTTGCTTTTGCTGGAGAAGGAGAAGTTGGTGTAGTTCTTGATACAACTATAACAGATGTATTAAGAGAAGAAGGTCATGTTAGAGAAATGATATCTAAGATACAAAACATGAGAAAAGAGAGTGGTTTTGAAGTATCAGATAAGATAAAACTTTATGTTGCAAATAATGATATGTTATTAGATGTAGTTAAAAAGTTTGCGGAGACAATAAAGAAAGAAACTCTAACAATGGATATAGCCTATAATGTTGAATTCAAATATTCAGAATGCAATATAAACGGAGAAAAACTTGATTTAGCTGTTGAAAGAATATAATCTAGTTATTTGGAGAGATGTATAAAGGTGGCTGTCGCATTAGTGTTTTTTAACTGCTAATGCGGCAGCTACTTTTACTTTATGAAGATTAATAGCCGTAAGCAACAATTAGACTTACAGAACCATCACTTTGTACAAGAACAATTAAATATTTCTCTTGTACACTAAGAGTATATCTATGCTTTCAAAATAATATTTAAAATATATTGAATAGAGGATAATTTTGGATATTAAACATGCGTACACAGGGGGACAGCGTTTCGATATTTATATGCATTAGATGAAGATTGAAGTTGAAAATTAGTATTTATAGAGAGATAAAATAACCTTGAAAAAAGAAAATCTATTGACATACAAGAATGCTGTCATGAGTATATTTAAATGTAAAAGTAAGAATACTTAAAATAATAGAATCTGATAATAAGATATAAAGTCAATAGAATGTAAATAATATATCATATTATATATACAATTTATTGGATAAAATTACTTGAACTTTAATGTTAGTATATAGCTTTAATAAGGAGAGAATATTAAATACATTGAAATACTTATGTTATGAGAAAGGAATGATAATTTGTGAAGAAGTTAACTGAAAGATCATATGAGAATGAAAAGCAATTTAAAAAGGCATCTAAAAAACTAGCTAAGAAGGGGTTTAAAGTATTAAATGTAACTGAGGAAGATGGAAAGTATTTGGTGGAATATCAAACTAGAGCCCATTAAATATTTTAATATATTTTATAAGTCTGCACTACAAAAGTGTAGAAGTGAAGATTTTAATGCTTTTGTAGATATAGATAAGAAGGCTTTAATATTAAAAGGGCTAGATGAGTGAGTGCAATTATATTTTTGCTATTAATTTCATAGTATTATAATTCCTAAATTGAAGAAAATTATAATATGTTGTTACGATTTAATTCTTAATTTGGGAGTGATAATAATATGAGTGAAAAACAAGATCCTTCTATTTCAAACCAGCAGCAAAAGGAGAAGAAGGCAAATAATAAGGGCGTAAAGCATAGCAAAAAAACACATAAAAAAGATTGATAAAAAAATAAGAGGGGATATCGCACTAAATTGCTAATGCGACAGCCCCTTTTTCATTTTATTAAGAAAGTATAAAGCTTTTATGCTATTGTGACTTGGTTATTTAATTTAGTTTGGTAGCTTTTTATAGGAACACAAGTTTAACTATTAAATTATGTAAAAGTTATTTCCAACGAGAAAAACCTTCATACATGTGGTAAATGTCTGAAAATCCGTTTTCCTCAAGGAAGTTAGTAGCCATCGGACTTCTACCTCCAGTTTGACAATAAACTAATATTGGCTTATCCTCATATTCCAGTATTTCTTCATATCTAAAAGGAAGCTTATCAGCTGGTATAAGAACTGCACCTTCTATATGACCTTCTTCAAACTCTTCCTTTGTTCTCACATCTAGTAGTAAGATATCGTCATTACTTAAGATGAGCTTTTTGGCTTCTCTATTATTTATTTTGTTCATACTAAACCTCCTGTAAATATATAATTATATATTATATTTTAAAGTTGTTTATATAACAATATTCAATAGTTAATCGGTAGAGCTTAAGTTTTATTTATATATAAAATGTTTGAATCTGCATAAATTTACAACAGAAGTTAGAAGCTATAATATAGGCTGTTAGATAAAGGTTATTATAATATTTGACAGCTAATTAAAAATATTTAACTTAGAATGTAAAGATTGCATATTATGTTTCGAAAATATATGTAAAGATAATAAATAGAAATTTATTTGAAATTTTTAGTATATAAATAAACAAATTAAATATAAAAATGGATAAAATTACAAAGATTAACTTAATAATTGAATTTTTGCCTTATATTTCATATAATAGAATATAGAAAACGTTTTAAGTAAGAGTAATTTAATTTTTTTTACATAAAATAAAAAATAAACTAGAGTAATGGAGTATATTTCCTTGTAATACCATAATTTTGCCATTATAATATTTTTTATTGAAACAATTTCATAGTAGGAGTTGATGGATAATGTCAGTTTCAATTAAAGATGTTGCTAAGGAAGCGGGAGTTTCAATTGCAACTGTTTCTAGAGTACTAAATGACATCGATGTTGTTAATGAAGAGACTAAAAAGAAAGTTTTAGATGCAATAAAGAAGCTTGGATATAGACCTAATATTGTGGCTAGAAGTTTAAAAACACAAAGGACTAAAACTATTGGTATTCTTATACCAGATATATCAAGTCAGATATATCCTGAAATAGTTAGAGGTGCAGAAGACGTTGCTAACATATATGATTACAACGTAATACTATGTAACTCTGATTTAGATGTTGAAAAAGAAAAAGAATACTTAAAAGTTCTTAAAGAAAAAATGGTTGATGGTGTTCTTTACATGAGTAGTTCTTTAGATGATGAGATTGTAGATTTAGTAAATGAACTTGATCTAAAGACTGTTCTAGTAGAAAGTAAAGATAAAGAAGGCCAATTACCAAGTGTTACAATTGATAATGCTAAAGCTACATATGACGCTACAAAATACTTATTGGACAAAGGTGCTAAGAAAATTGCATTTATAGGTATAAAAAAAGATACAAATAATGCATGGAGTAACAGATATATAGGCTACGAGAATGCACTTAAAGATGCCAATATATCTATTAATGAAGAGCATTTGTACTTTGATACCTTAAAGACTAAAACAGGTCATGAAGGTGTATTACACATTTTGCAAAGCAAAGATAGACCAGATGCTATAGTTTGTGCTTCTGACGAAATTGCAATGGGTGCTGTTAATGCATTAAGAGAAAATAACATCAGTGTTCCAAATGATGTTAGCGTTATTGGGTTCAATAACATTTATGCAGCATCAGTATTTTATCCAAAGCTAACAACAATTTCTCAGCCAGTATATGATATGGGCTCAATTGCAATGAGAATGCTTATAAAGCTTATCAATCAAAAGACTATAGAAGAAGGTCATTATGTACTTGATCATCAGCTTATCGTGAGAGATAGTTGTAAATAAAGCATGCCGAAAGGCATGCTTTATTTTACGTATTTTTCTTCACTTCCGTCCGTTTTAATAGAATAGTATAAATATGAGTTTTTATCAGTAACTCCTACTGGCAGAACGAAAATTCTATCATTCAATATAAATATTTTTCCAAAGGTTGTTATAGAATTTGATATAATAGAGGTTTTTTTAGTGGTTAAATTGTATTTTTCAAGTTTCATGTCAAAACCTGTAGGTTTAGAGCTGTCATGTGGATAAATGCCTATAAAATATAAATTGTCATTATATATATTAAAGTTGCCTATACCTGCGTTTGAAAAACTAGACAAAATTGAAAATTTCTTTGTTGATAAATCAAATTTCACTAAATCTATATTTAATGAAGTGTCGTCTAGGCTTCTAAAGTAATAAATAGAGTTTTCATATAAAATAAATGAAGAGGTTCTGTCTTCCAGGACTTTTTCTAAATTTGTGCCATCTAAGTTCATTGAGTAAATTTCATTTCTCCATTTTAAATTATGCTCGTCTCCATAGGTAACCATATCAGAATAATAAATTTTATTATTATAAATAAATAAGGTCGAAGGATCCTCTGGATACCAATTTTTATCTTTTGATAAATCAGATTTTATTGTTGTAAGTGAGTCGCCATTAAGTGTCATCTTTTTGATTGAACAATCGCTTGGGCTAATAAAGTAAATCCAATCATTATATATATAATAAGGGCCACATTGATTTGCTAGTATAGTATTTTCATGAGTCGATATATTGGTTTTCATTAATGCAGAAATGGAATTTGATTTATAGTAAACATTATTATTTATTATGTTTATACTTGAAGCGTTGGATATATCATTTAGTTTTTTAAAGAAGGTGGTTCCATCCTCCATTGAATAGACTAAGGGAGAGTCGTAAGATAGTGTTACAGAAGGTGATATAAATAAGAAGTTATTAGAATATCTTACAAAGCCACCATTAATATAATTGCTTAAAGAATTAATATTATCTACTGAGTTATGTAGTCCACTATCAGTTAATTTAAGGCTGCTATTAAGAGATTCAACAGCAGTGGCAGGGGCGCTAGTATTCGAAGAAGTGCTTTTTGTTTCCTGGGGATTGTTTTTAGTGGTTTGCTCCTTTGGTTTATCATTGTTGTTTGTATTTTTATAAGAAATAGAGAAAAAAGTAATAACTGATATAATAAGTATAATTACAGCTGAGATAAAAAAACGTTTTTTCATATATTACCTCCAGTAAAGTTATAATTACTTATTCTAGCCATTTTATGTAAATCCTTCTAAGATATTATTTATTATATGAATTCTTACTTCAAAATTTAACTTATTTGTGATAATAAAATTGTACAGCCAGTAAGCCTCATATTCAAATATAAACTTATATGCTATTATGATATGAAAAAGTATCATTAAGGTAAATTTAAATTATTACTAAAGATGTATTGGTTTGAGCAGAAGTCTATTTTCTAATTCCTCTAGATTTTTAGATTAGAATTTGAGAATATAAATTTTATTATGAAATGGTACATCGATATATGCAGGAGATTAAGATGGAATATCAGTTAATAAGATCTAAAAGAAAGACCGTAGCGATAGAAGTAAAAGAGGATAGAATAATCATAAAATGTCCTTATAATTGTTCGAAGCAATACATAGATAGTCTCATTGATAAGAATAGAGTATGGATTGAAGAGACACATAGGAAGGTAATGGGTAAGAAAGCTAACAAGCTAACATATAAAGAAGGGCAAAACGTTTATTATATGGGTGTGCCATATGAAATAAAAATTATTAAGGGAATAAGAAATTCATTAGAATTTGATGGGGATAAATTTAAATTTACAATTATGAGTTCTCAATTTAACAACAGTGAAGAGAATGAAAAAGTAAGAGTTGAACTTATGATGGCGTGGTTTAGAAAAGAGGGTACTGAGTACTTAACTAAAAGAACATCTGATTTGGCAAAGCAGTTAGGACTAACTATAAATAAAGTATATATAAAAAATGTTAGAACCATATGGGGAAGTTGCTCAAGTAAAAACAACATAAATTATAATATAAGGTTGATTTCTATGCCTAAAGAAGTTATTGATTATGTTATAATACATGAGTTATGTCACTTAGTTCAAAGGAATCACTCTGAGAAGTTTTGGGGGTTAGTTGGAGAGATAATACCCGATTATAAACAGAGAAGGAGTTTTCTTAAAAACAATAGTTCAAAATATTGTAATTGGTAAGTAAGATGAAACACTTCAATCCGATATCTATTTTCAAGACTCCTCTGGGCTCTGAGAGGGGAATTTGAAAATATAAATTTAAATGTGAAGTTATTCATTTATAGAAAAAAATAATTTTAAAGTGAGTACGTTTTCTTTTAATATTTGGATAATTATGTAGTTGCATTTGCAACTATTTTTTATTATACTAAGTTTTGCATCGAAAAATTGTATCCAGTATAATAGGAGAATTTTTATGAATAAGAAAGATAAGATGCTTGGACGTTATATATCTCAGTTATATAGATTGGGTAGTGCATTTATTACTAAAGAATTATCAAAGTTTAATATAGGTTATGGACAGTTTATGTTTTTAGTAGAGCTGTATAAACATGAAAGCATGTGCCAAGAAGAGCTTGCTGAGATGCTACATATAGATAAAGGAACTACAGCCAGAGCTATAAAGAAGCTTGAGGAACAAGGATATGTAGTAAGAATTAAGGATATTTCTGATAGAAGGGCGTATAAGTTATCTGTAACTGATAAAGCAAAGGAAATTGAACCGCATATTAGAGATATTTTATATGATTGGAATGATAAACTTACTTCTGATTTAACTGAGGACGAGAAAAAAATGGCTCTTGAGCTAATGAGTAAGATCGCAAAAAATCAAAGGATATGTGCAGGAAAGGAGAAATAACATGGATAGACAAAAGAGATTAGGTGAAGAACATATAGGGTCTCTACTCTTAAAATTTTCAGTACCGGCTATAATAGGAATGCTAGTCAATGCACTTTACAATGTAGTAGATAGAATATTCATAGGAAATATTCCTGGAATAGGAAAAGATGCATTAACAGGGGTTGGAATAACTCTTCCAATAATGACTATTATAATGGCTTTTGGTATGTTAGTAGGAATAGGTACAGCTACGGCTATATCCATAAGACTTGGACAGGGAAAGAAAGACGAGGCAGAAAACATCTTAGGAAATGCTTTTATGCTTTTGATTATAACTGGTGTAATTATAACAATAGTAGGGCTTTTAACAATGGATCCAGTATTAAATGCATTTGGAGCTAGTGAAGTGACCTTAAAGTATGCAAAGCAATTCATACAGGTAATATTTATAGGTTCTATATTTAATGTGCTTGGATTTGGCTTAAATCATTCTATAAGAGCGGACGGTAATCCTAAAATAGCTATGTTTACAATGCTTATTGGGGCTATAATAAATACTATATTAGAGCCAATATTTATTTTTGTTCTTCATTTAGGAGTAAGGGGTGGAGCTGCTGCTACAGTTATTGCACAGTTTGTATCTATGCTATGGATATTAAGATATTTCACTAAAGGAAATAGTATACTAAAGCTTAGAGTTAAAAACTTTAAGTTAAAGAAAGAATTTGTATTAAGTATAGTTGCAATAGGTATCTCTCCTTTTGCAATGCAAATAGCTGCGAGTGTTGTTCAAATTATATCTAATAATGCCTTAAGAACTTATGGAGGAGATGTATCTATAGCTGCAATGTCAATTATAAGTTCTGTAGCAATGATATTCATGATGCCTATATTCGGTATAAACCAAGGCTCATTACCTATAATAGGTTACAACTATGGAGCTAAGAAATATTCAAGGGTTAAAGAAGCTGTAAAGAAAGGATCTATAGCAGCAACAGCAATAGTTGTAATTGGATTCTTAGTAGTAGAGATCGTTCCTCACTTTGTAATAACTATATTTAACAGCGATGAAGAGCTTGTAAGAGTAGGTAGCAACGGTCTTAGAATATTCTTATTTATGTTGCCTGTAATAGGATTTCAGGCTATAAGTGCAAATTACTTTCAAAGTATAGGTAAGGCTAAAATGGCAATGTTCTTAAGTATGTTAAGACAGGTAATACTTTTAATACCGTTATTAATTATACTTCCTACATTTTTAGGTCTTACTGGCGTTTGGCTTGCTGGTCCTATATCTGACGGACTTTCAGCACTTATAACAGCAATTGTATTTTATAAAGATGTAAAGTCATTGAAAGAGTAATTTGATAGCTATATTATTAAATTTAAGTGGTTATGCAGGAGATGCTATATGAGCGAGCTATTAGAATTAAATGATTTTTTCAGATGGAATGGCGTAAGGAAACTGTACTGTTCGAACGTAGTGAGTTTACAGTTTTAGCCATGGAATATGAAAAAATCATATTAATTCTTTGCGTAAGCTCATTAAAGCATCGGATGACTAACCACTTAATTTCAACATAGTATCTTAACATAAAAAGACCAGATAAATTCTTTTTAAGAATTTATCTGGTCTTAATTTTTTTTATTCTTTAGGAAATTATATCTCAATTATATCTGTTGATAATTATGCGAACAGACTTAAGACATAGTATAAGTTAAAGAATAAAAAAGAAAAATATGTCGCCTGCCAGAATTTCTTCACATACGTTCAGAAAAGGCAGATGCGCAAAAAAAAATTCACTGAAGAAGATCGCTTTAGCGAATTTTTTTATATGATTCCTTCTGTTTTTAATATATCTTCAAGCTGTTGAACTTTTTCTGTTAACTTAATAAATTTCTTTTTAAGTCCATCGGTAGATTCATTTCCGTCAATACTTCTTTCGATTTCTTCTACAGCTGCTAATGCTTCCTCGATATCTTGTTGAGCAAGCTTAAGGTTATTTTCATCCATAAGTAATCTCCTTTGTTCCAGTCATAAAAAATATTATAAGGTACAGTTTAATGTTATCATTACTAAACCATCAGTGCAAGGCATATATTGTATAGATGTGAAGGGTGACAGATTTAAATCTATCAATTCATGATTAAGTGCGTTCCAGCCTTATATGAATTGATTAATTATCAAAAGTTGCTTGAAAATCTTAAATATGAAATGGAGGAAATATATGATTAATTACATATGGTTTTTCATGTTACTTTTAGGAATAGCTGTAGGTGTATTTACTGGAAATGGAGAATTAATTTCAAAAGCAATAGTAGATTCAACAGCATCAACAACAGATTTGCTTCTTGGTCTTTTGGGTGTGATGTGCTTTTGGTGCGGAACTATGAAGGTAGCAGAGAAGAGCGGATTAACCAATGTATTAGCAAATCTACTAAAACCGATATTAAGGCTTTTATTTAAAGATGCGGCTAGAGATGAAAAAACTTTAGGTTCAATAGTTATGAATCTAACAGCAAATATGCTAGGCTTATCTAATGCTGCTACGCCTTTTGGGATTAAAGCTATGGAAGAAATGGACAAGCTTAATCCTAAGAAAAGCATTGCCTCAAATGATATGGCTTTGTTTTTGGTTATAAATGCAGCATGTGTTCAGTTTGTGCCATCTACAGTAATATCAATAAGGGCTGCAGCTGGTTCGAGTAATCCAGGTGCAATAATAATACCGACCATTATTGCTACAGGATGTGCAGCAATAATGGGGGTTACTTGTTGCAAGATTCTGCAAAAATACTTCTAGGAGGATTTTATGTTTAACTATCTATTAAAAAGCATAATACCAATAATATTTATAGTTATTTTAATCTACGGAATGATAAAGGGAAGAAAAGTTTATGAATGGTTTGTAGAAGGAGCAAAAGAAGGATTACATGTATGTTATAGAATATTCCCATATCTATTATCAATGATAATAGCAGTAAAGATATTTAGAGAAGCTAAGCTTTTAGATATGTTAAATAATATCTTAGCACCAGTAGCTTCTATTATAGGATTACCAAAGGAACTTATCCCTCTTATATTGGTTAAACCTCTTTCAGGGAGTGGAGCTCTTGGTGTACTTACAGATATATTAAAACAATATGGACCGGATAGTTTTATTGGATTGGTTGGTTCCGTAATAATGGGAAGTACTGAAACTATTTTTTATACAATCACTGTATATTTTGGAGCAGTTGGAATTAAAAAGATAAGACATACATTATGGGCTGCTTTGATGGCAGATCTCACAGCTATTATAGTTGCTGTTACAGTGGTAAGGGTCTTATTTTTCTAAATATCTATCAAAGAATACTTCGATACTAATTTGTTATGATAGGCAATATAAATATAGGCTTATCACAATTATTGGTGACGGAGTATTTTGTTTTATAATTTAAATACGGCGCATTAATAGCAACTATAAATTAAATTTTTAAAATAAGTATAATTTGTTGAAAACATGCCTATATATTTAAGATAGATTTTAATAATCTTAAGGTCAAATTAAGATAAGTATGGTAAAATTTTTCTATAAAAGGAGGAGATAAAGATGATTGAAATAATGAATGTTTCTAAGAGCTACAACAAGATAAACAATGCTGTAGACAGTATAGATATTAAGATAAACGATGGAGAGATATTTGGATTTTTAGGTCCTAATGGTGCAGGAAAAACCACCACTATAAAAATGATAACTGGAATAATAGCTCCAAGTAAAGGTGATGTAAAGATAAATGGTATAAGCATAACTGATAATCCACTAGAAGCTAAAAAGCATTTTGCTTATGTACCAGATAGTCCAGATATGTTTTTGAGATTAAAAGGTATAGAATACCTTAATTTTATGGCTGATGTTTATAATGTTCCAAAGGAGCAGAGAAAGAAAAAGATTGAAGAACTTTCAAAGAGATTTGAGATGTCTACAGCCCTAACCGATCAGATACAGTCCTATTCTCATGGTATGAGGCAGAAGATAGTGCTTATGGGAGCTTTAATACATGATCCGGAGGTGTGGATATTAGATGAACCTCTTACTGGGTTGGATCCAAAATCTGCATATATACTAAAAGAAATGATGAGAGAACACACAAATTCAGGCAAGAGTGTATTCTTTTCAACCCATGTACTAGATGTGGCTGAAAAAGTCTGTGATAGAGTTGCAATCATAAATAAAGGAAAAATACTGTTCTGTGGAACTTTAACTGAGATGAAAGAGCACTTTAAAACTAATGAGTCCTTAGAGCAGATGTTCTTGGAGATGACTGAAAATGAATAGAGTACTATTATTAACAAAGATATTCTTGAAAACAGGTTTTGGAAATACAAGAAGATGTAAAAGAAAAACTAATTCTAAGATAGTAAATGCATTAATTTTATTATTTACTGTACCAATGATAATGTTTGGTATTGGAGGAATGACCTTTGGTATATTCGAAGTTCTTCATCAGCTTAATCAAGAAGGGCTTTTAATTGGTATGGCATATAACTTGATTTCTGTAGTAATATTTATATTTGGAATAATGTCTGTAATAAGTATTTTTTATTTCTCAAAAGATATAGATTTTGTACTGCCACTTCCTTTTAAAGCACATGAGATATCTTTGGCTAAGTTTATAACTGTAATAATATATCAATATATGATACAAGTATTTGTATTATTGCCTGCAATAGGTATATATGGTTTTAAGACTGGAGCAGGTATAGGCTTCTATCTAGCTTCAATAATATGTTTTATATTTATGCCTATATTGCCAGTGACATATTGCTCGCTTATAGCTATGCTACTTATGAGATTCACAAACCTTGCAAAGCATAAAGATGCCTTTAGAGTTGTAACTGGTCTAATAGCTATATTTATAGCTGTAGGAATTAATATCTTTTCAAATACGTTAGGATCAAGAGCAGGTTCATCTGGGGATGCACAGCAGCTTATAAATAACTTAATTGCAAATAAGAATTCAGCAGTAGCTGGGCTTTCTAGCTTTTTTATAACAGCAAAAATAGGAACCTATGCCACAATAGCAGAAAGCACTTCAAAGATGGCTGTTAACCTAGTCTTATTTGTATTAATTAATGCTTTAGCATTGGTTGTGTTTATAGTAATTGCTGATAAATTATACCTTAAGGGCGCAGTTGGAAATTCCGAAAGTTTTGGTGGTAGAAAAGAATTAAAGAAAGAAGCATTGGATAAGAGCACAAAAGAAAAGTCTCAGCTTATGACTTGGTTCAATAAAGAACTTCTACTTTTATTTAGAACACCAGCATATCTTTTGAACTGTATTTCTACTGTTATAATAATACCTGTTGCCTTTGCTATGCCTATGATTGCTCAAGGTGGAATAGGTAAGATAAATGAGACCGCTAAATCAGTACTAGCTGATACACATAGTTTTAACATAATAATCGGAGTGGCTTTTGCAGTTGTTATCTTCTTTACTGCAACTAACCCTACAGCATCAACTTCTATTTCAAGAGAAGGTGATAATCTTTATATATCAAAGTTCTTGCCAGTAAGCTTTATGACACAAATTATGGCTAAGGTATTAATATCAGTGCTAATAAATAGTCTATTAGTGATTATGTTTATGATAGCAGGTATAGTTGTTGGTGTGCCAATTACTTTGCTATTGTTGATATTCATTCTAGCAATATTGGAGATATTTATGTTCTCAATGCTGGGAATATTGATTGATCTACAGTCGCCAAAGCTTGTTTGGGATGATGAGCAAAAGGCTGTAAAACAAAATTTGAACCCATTAAAATGTGTACTTATAGGGTTAGTTATTGGTGGAGTTGGAGCAGTAGCAACTATATTTATAGGTGCAAATTATTTAATATCATATTTTGCGTTGGCATTAATAACTTTGGTATTAAATATTGTATTATATAAAATACTAAGTACTGTAGGTGTTAAGATGTTTAGCAACCTAACAGATTAAAAATACATTTGTTAAATGTTTGTTAAGAATATAAAAATGATGAAACTTTTAGTATCTTTTCTACGTCTATATATATAAAGAGTTTATATAGCGAAACTTAGTTTATACTTGTTCGAAAATCTCGGCTTCTGGGGATTTTCGTGCATGCATAAATTAATAGTTGAGCTAGGAATTCTGTAAAAGGAAAGTTAGATGTTTTAGTTTTGTAGTTTACCGAGATCTAGAGGAGTGAGTTTATGGAAAAGAAATTAAAAGAACTTTTATCAGTTACAGATGATGATATAAGATATTTAGCATACGGTATAGGATCAGGCACTACTATTGGACTGATTCTGGGTTTCTTTATAAGTAACCCTCCTCTAGGGTTCTCTTTAGGTGGAGTACTGGGTATCATCGTATCTGGAATATATTCGATATACAAAAAAATTGTTGAAACTAAAAAAGATTGACTGCTAAAAAGGTTAAGAAAGGATGCTAGAAGTGAAATTTATTTCTAGTATCCTTTTCTATTAAGTTAATTATGAAGTAATTCATCTATAACGCACTAAAACGTCTTCGAAATAATATGAAGATTATAGAACCATCAACGACCCATTGTATACCTGTAATTAGCCAAGCGTATGTAACAGGCAGTTTAAAGATATGAATTACTATAAACATTAGAGGAAGCCTAATGGCCCAACTGGAGAACATAGATACTTTAAAAGGTGTCTTAGTATCTCCTGAACCTTTTAAAACTCCTCCTGCAACCATAGATAAAGCCATAAATGGCTGCTCTATTGATGCTAACATGAGACAAATAATAGCTTCGTTTATAACAAATTTTTCACTTGAGGCTATAAATAGAGAAACTAAAAATCTAGGAATAACTAAAAATAATATGGAGCAGATTAGCATAATAAGTGTAGCTAAAAATATAGAACAATAAGCATATTCTTTGGCTTTTTTATAATCTCTTTCGCCAATTTTTTTTCCAACTAAGGCTGTGGCTGCAACAGCAAAACCCCATCCAGGCATAAAGGATATTGATTCTATAGATGTTGTTATTTGATTAGCTGCGAAAGCAAAACTTCCTAAGGAAACTATAAAGAAATTACTTAAAAGCCTACTTATACTAAAAGCGCCCTCTTGAAGCGCGGAAGGAATGGACAAAGTCATAAGACTTTTGAACATTGAATAGTTTAATTGCCTTATATATTTAAATCTTACTTTTATTTCAGAATATCTGTACATATAAAATAGTATAAAAATAAAACCTACAATTTGTGCAGAAGTAGTTGCAATTGCTGCGCCCATAATTCCCATAGGATGTAGGCCAAGCTTACCAAAGATTAAAATATAATCTAAAGATATATTTATTATATTTATTATTATAGAAGCTATTAAAGGTGTTTTAGTATTTCCAGAGCCTCTTAGGGAAGCATTGAGGCTATTCATAAACATATTAAAGGTAATGCCTATAGAGGCTATTTTCATATAAGGAGTACCTAGGTGTATGATATTTTCTTCAGCCCCTACTATTCTAAACAACAATGAGGAACTAAAGAAAAGAAAAGCAAAAACACATATTGAAATTATTACTGAAGTTAAAAAGCCCAAAGTTGCGTATTCTTCAGCCATATCAAGCTTGTTAGCGCCTATTTTTCTTGCAACCAAAGAAGATATACCTATTGATATTCCATTGGCCACAAGTATATTAGAAAAGGTATATATTATTTCACTGCCAAGTCCTACACTGCTTACAGCTAAATTGCCACCATATTTTCCTACCATCATAGTATCAAATACACCAATCATCATATACAGAATCATTTCACCTACTGCCGGTAAGGCTATATTCAATACATCTATAATAGTATTTTTATATATTTTCATATAACTCTCCTCTCATAAAAAATCATAATAATTATATCACAGTACTTATAATTAAGTGGTGGAGTTAAATTAAACGTATTGTTGAAGTTTAAGAGATACCAATAAAGCTAGTTAAGACCCAGAAGAGTAGTCTATAAATTTGAATCATAGAGCTTTGATTTATAAAATGGTGATACTAAGTGTAACATATATTTACATATAATAAAATTATTAATATAATTGTATTGGATTAACATTGATAAAGTCTGTATATTTGAAGTTTACTTATACTATTTTTAAGTTTTAAGATAATTACTTATGCCTTATCTTCTTGATTAATTTTTATCGTATCCTTAGAAATCATACAGGAAAGCTATAGGGATATAAATAATATATGGCGTTATGTCTTTAAGTTAAATACTGTAACATAATTAAAGTTAAGAGTGCAAGAAAGGCTGGTGAATAAAGTATATGAATATAATATTATGTGAAGATGATGAGAAGCAAAGAATAGATATATTGAGGAATATAGATTATATAATAAAAGAAAATAATCTAGAGATGAATATTTATATGTCTACAGATAGCCCTCATGATGTCTTAAAGATTGCTGATGAAAGTTCAGAAGTTAAGTTATACATATTAGATGTAAATCTTAATTCTAACATAAACGGAATAGAATTGGCTGATAAAATAAGAAATAAGGATTCACAATCTTACTTAATATTTATCACTAGTCATTCGGAGCTTGCCTACTTAACATTTAAATATAAGGTAGAAGCCTTTGATTATTTAGTTAAGGATTCGAGAGACAATCTGTTTAAGGATTTAAAAGATGCTTTAATAAAGATACAAAAAAGGTCTCTTGGGGGAGACGAAAATAAAAAGTTTTTTATAATAAGAGATGGAAAGTCTATAACAAAGATTGAGTTTAAAGACATATTATTCTTTGAAACTACGGCAATTAAAAATAAACTTAAGGTTAACTGTATTAATAGATGTAAAGAATTTTATAGTAAGTTAAAAGATGTAGAGGAATGTTTAGATGAAAGCTTTATTAAGTGCCATAAATCTTTCATTGTGAATACGGATAATATTGATTTAGTAAACAAGAAAGAAAAGCTTATCTATATGAAAAATGGACAGACTTGTTACTTATCAAAAACTTATGTAAAAGATTTATTAGAAAAAATTAAAACATGATAAGTAGTTATATAGCTTACGATCCGGTTAGAAGTGAAATTGTATGTTTCAGTATATAAAAATATCAATACCTATATTAATTTGATAGCATTAAGTTAGTATTATTATGGCGTAGGTAAAATTAAAAGATTAAGAGGTATAGTATGGAAATATTTGTGTTATGTTTAAAATTAATGATTACAGTAACCCTTTCAACAGTTATTTTTTCAAAGATATTTTCTACATTAAATAGGAGTATTCTAAAATTATTCATTCCTATACAGAGGTTCATCAATAGATTGAAAAGAAAGAGCATGTACAGCGGAATTGCTTTTATATGTACTTTTATGGTAATTACCTTAATAAATGATAAGTATAATCTCAGTTATATTAGTTATGGAGTATTATTTGGATTAGCAAATGCATTGATAAGTATTTGTTTTTATGGATAGACAACTTAATATTTATTTGATCTAATTTTAGAATTGAAAAATGGAGGTAAATATGTCAAGCCTTAAAGCATTATTAAATTTATCACTCAATGTTTTAGCTACTTTTGTGATAGTTGCTTATTATTATTTTATAATTTAATAGCATAGAAAAAAGAAACATCAACAAATCTATAAAAGCTATAAAATATCCAATCAAGAGTAACTCGTAGGCGTATAACTTACGAGAATTTTTATGTATTAGAGGCTTTTTTGTTGTATATGAAAATTAATCTTATAAAAAATGTGGAAATTTATTAAGAAAATATAAGATTTAAATTGATATATATATGAATTTTGTTAAATATCGTCCTTATATGCTATAATTGTAAATATATAATATAAAGAAGGTGGAGCATATGGCAGGGGATATATACTATGTGATCAGTGAAAGAGTGATTCCGGAAATATTCTTAAAGGTTTTAAAAGTAAATGAACTTTTATATACAGGAGAAGTAAAGGATATTACTGAGGGTATAAGGCAAGTTGGGATAAGTAGAAGTGCTTACTATAAGTATAAAGATCATGTGTTCCCGATGAGTGAAAGTATCAATTCAAAAAAGATAACTCTTGCAGTTAGCATGAGTCACGAGGCTGGAATATTATCGAAGGTTTTAGATAAGATAGCAGAGATGAAGGGTAATGTTCTTACAATAAATCAAGACATACCTATGAATATGATTGCTATTGCCACCATAACTGTTGACATATCTGGACTTGAAATTGATGTAAAAGCACTAATAAAGCAAATAGATTGTTTAAAAGGGGTTATTAAGGTAAAACTATTTGCTATGGAATAATTTGTGATATAATTACAATAAATATAAGATTATCAGTTAACTTTAAATATTCAGAAATTTTAATTGGGATATTGATTGGTTACTTATAGTTAAAGTTAATTGCAAGAGGAGTGATTTGGTTGAAGAAAAATATTTTTATAAATAATAGAAAGAGACTTTTTGATAAACTTGAAGATGGAGCAATGGTTGTACTTTTAGCTGGAGAAGCACCTAAAAAAACAGCTGATGAAATATATCCATTTACTCCAAATAGAAATTTCTATTATATTACTGGAATAAATGAAGAAAAACATAAGGTAGTGCTTTTCAAAGCAAATGGGGTTGAAGAGGAAATTTTATTTATACAAAAACCAGATCCAGTTAAAGAAAAATGGGTTGGCAAGACTGTAAGAGAATCTGAAGCTATTGAGCTGTCAGGGATTGAAACAGTTTTATATTTAGAAGATTTTAATAGCACTATAAATCAAAAGTTATCTTCAGGAAAGGTAAAAGCTTTTTATCTAGACTTGGAAAGAAGAAGTTTTGAAGACAGAATTACCATATCAGAAGAGTTTGGCCAGGATATATCAAAAAGATATCCTTATATAACTATAAAAAATGCGTATGGATTAATTTCAGAGCTTAGAACTATAAAGGCTCCTGAAGAAATTGAAGAGATGAAAAAAGCCATTGATATAACTATAGAAGGTGTAAACTCACTTATGAAAAATGCAAAGTCAGGTTTAAAGGAATATGAACTTGAAGCATACTTTGACTTCCATTTAAAGAAAAATGGTGTTAAAGATTTTGCATTTAAGACAATAGCAGCAGCAGGGAAAAATGCAACAATTCTGCACTATGTTGAAAATAATAGTACTATAAATGAAGATGATCTTATATTATTCGACTTAGGTGCTCAATATAATTATTATAATGCAGATATTACTAGAACTTTTCCTATAAGCGGAAGGTTTACTGAAAGACAAAAGGCTGTTTATGAAGCTGTACTTAGAGTTAATGAAGCAATCATAGAGGCATTAAAACCAGGTGTGAATTTCCGGGAAATAAATAATAAAGCTACTGATTTGATAGCAGAAGAATGTATTAAGTTAGGACTTATAAAAGATAAAAAAGATGTTAAAAACTACTATTGGCATAGTATAGGTCATGGACTAGGATTAGATACACATGATGTTGGTGAGAGAAATGTAGACTTAAGACCTGGTATGGTATATACAGTAGAACCAGGAATATATATAGAAGAGGAAGGCATTGGGGTAAGAATAGAAGATGATGTGCTAATAACAAAAAATGGTAATGAGGTTCTTACTAAAGCTATGATAAAATCAGTGGAAGATATTGAGAGGTTTATGAGTAATAGATAAAACTTCAAATATATAATATCAATTAATACAATATGATAAATTTATATTACAAATAAATAATATAACAAGTGAGATGAATTGCAGCTAAGTGGTTTTAAATATATGAAACTTTTAGCTGCTTGCTTATAGGAGGAAATTTTATGGGCTTTTTTCAGGGAAGATATGGTTTTGATCTTTTGTCTAAAATATTAGTTTTGTTAGGACTAATGTTTTCTCTATGGCATAATGTGATTACGTATGGGTTGGGGTTGCTTTTGATAGGATATGGCTTTTACAGAGCTTTCTCAAGAGATATAACAAAAAGGAGCAACGAGGCACTAAGATTTGAAAGCTTTTTAAGAAGTAAGTTAGGAAAGTTGATTAATAATAGAAATAATTATGGAAATAGAAGTTCATATGGTAATAAAGGCTTTAGTTTTGGCAATTATAGAAATAAGGCATCTGCGTGGTACAACGAAAGAAAAAATTACAAAATAGTAAAATGTCCTAATTGTAGTCAAAAGTTAAGGCTTCCAAAAGGAAAAGGGAAGATAGTTGTGACTTGTAGAAAATGCTCTAATGAGTTTAAAATGAAAACTTGATTTATGAGGAGATGGTTATATGTTTAATGAACTAAAAAAGGTTATGCTAGCTGGAGTGGGTGCAGTAGCAACCACTTATGAAAAGGCTAATGAGATCGTAAATGAAATGGTCGAAAAGGGAAAAATAACAGTAGATGAAGGTAAAGAATTATCGGAAGAGTTAATGAGAGATTTTAAAGGAAAAGCTTCAACTACAACTAATAAGGTTATGGACAAAATTGATGATATTAGACCACTTACTAAACAAGAGTTAAATTCAGATTTAAAGGATAGAGATATTCCTACTAGAATGGAATTTGACAGTCTAAAGGATAGGGTTGAATTTTTAGAGTCTAAACTTTCGGAACTTATGGAAAAGCTTGATGAGGGCAAAGAAGAATAAATAAAACAATGGGGGTTATTAACCTCCATTTACCTTTATAACATTGAGGTGAACTATGAGAAAAGAAACGCTAAAAAGGTTTAGGGAAATAATAAAGGTGTTTGCTTACTATGGCTTTGGTTTCTTGGTTAATAGTGCAATGAAGCCGTCTGATAATAAGTCTCCTGAAAATCTTAGAAAAGCTTTTATTGAACTAGGACCAACTTTTATAAAAATTGGTCAGATACTCAGTACAAGAACTGATTTGTTAGATGAAGAATATACAAAAGAACTCTCTAAACTACAAGATGAAGTACCTTGGGAGGCTTTTAGCGTTATTGCAAAGGTGTTTCAAGAGGAGTTTGACCTAAGCATGGATGATGTTTTTTTATATGTAGAAAGCGTCCCTCTAGCATCAGCATCAGTTGCTCAAGTACATAAAGGGGTTTTGAAAGACGGAAGAGAAGTTGTTATAAAGATTCAAAGACCAAATATTCGTGAAAAGATGGAACTTGATATATCTATTCTAAAGAGACTTGTAAAGTTAACTAAGACAAAATTTAATGGTATGCTTATCGATCCAGTAGAAGCATTGAATGAAATTATGGATGCAACTGGCAAAGAGTTGGATTTTGAAAGAGAAAAGGATAATATTGATAGATTTAGACAATTAAATAAAGAAGTTAAGTGCGTGTCTGTACCGTATGTTGTTGAACAATTTACTTCAACAAGAGTACTTACTATGGAGAATATACAAGGTTTTAAGATTAATGATATATATAGTATAGTTAAAGAAGGATATGACCGTACAGATATAGCAAAAAAACTGGCTCTATCATATTGTAAACAGATATTTAATGATGGATTCTTTCATGCTGATCCACACCCTGGCAACCTTCTCATAAGAGATGGGAAGATATGTTTTATTGATTTTGGGCTTATGGGAGAATTAGCAGATTCTATAAGAGATTCTCTTAACGATGCAATGGTTGCTATCGCTCTAAAAGATATAGATAAGATAATAGATTTTATAATGACCGTAGGAGTAAAAAAAGATAGGGTAGATAAACATATATTATATACCGATATAGAATATTTACTATCAAATTACCTATCTACATCTCTGAAAAATATAAAAATATCAACTCTGCTAAGAGAAGTCTTTGATATTGCTGAAAGAAATAATATACAGTTACCAACTGAACTTGTGATCCTTGTTAGAGGAATGGTTATATTGGAGGGAGTAATAGCTGAGATTGCTCCAGATATGAATATATTAGATGTGGCTATACCTTTTGTTAAGTCTAAGAATAAATATTATATATTAAATAAATTGACTAGTGATGATTTTGCAATTAATGCTTATTCTATACTAAGAGATAGCATTAAAATCCCTTCAAAGCTAGTTGAACTCTCTGATAGTGTAATACAAGGGAGAGCTAAGGTTAATCTTCAGATTCCTGATTTGGGAAAATCTGTGGATTATTTAAATAAGATGATAAATAGATTAGTTTTCGGTCTCATAGTAGCAGGAATGATTATTGGATCATCAATAATAACTGGCTCTAATGTTGGACCTAGAATAAGAGATATATCAATTATAGGAATAACGGGGTATTTTGCATCAGGGATTTTTGCTTTATGGCTTCTAATATCTATAATAAGGTCAGGTAACTTAAAATAAAACAGTCTATATCATAAGATGATTTCATGATATAGACTGTTTTTTTATTTAGTCACGGTATCGTCTTTTTTATCAGGTACTGGTGAGTTAAAAGTATAAGGGAAAGCTGGCTGATAGTTCGGATAATCTTTTTGAAGTCTATCTTTAAAATATGTTTCATAAGCAGCCTTTGCTACATCGGCACCTAAGAAACCATGTGCTCCATCATACATTACAACAGCAACAACAATTTCAGGATCATTTATAGGAGCGCAAGAGATATATACTCCATAAGCACTTCTTCCTATTTGATCTTGAAGCTGTTCATTGTAGGTAGCAGTACCTGTTTTACCTCCAGTAGGGATTGGAAAGTTTTTAAATACTAAACTTGCAGTACCTAAATCATCTGTATTTGCCATTTCCATACCTTTCTTTATCAAGTTTAAGTTAGTAGGACTTATATCTATTTTATTTAGTACTTCAGGTTTAAATTCTTGAACTACTTTGCCAGTTGAATCAGTTATTTTATCTACTAAATGAACCTTATATCTTGTTCCCCCATTGACTATTGTAGCTAGATAATTTGCTATTTGAACTATAGAAAAGTTATTAACGCCCTGTCCTATGGAAGCTAAAACTAGTTGGGCAGGTGTATTGATTAGAGCGTTTTCATTATAGATGAATTGTTCTATAGCAATTTTTACATTAGCATTAGAATATTTTTTGCCTGATTCATTATATTTTTTTATGTTATCACTAAATATCTTAGAATCCTTCTGAAGCTGATCCAATAGAGGATCTAAGCCTTTTATAAATTGGTTTACTCCAGTAAGGGTAGAACCTTTATTATTTTTTAGATAATCAAAAATGTAGTCTTTGAATTTTTGCTTTGTTGCTTTTAATTCATCGCTATCATCATCTTTATTACCTATGTCTAGAGCAACAAAACTTCTGCCTCCATAGTTTCCTGCTCCGAGAGCCTCTACAAGATCAAATCTTCCATACATTAAGGTCTGATCCTTATTATACTGATAATTATAAGTTTGACCAAAGCTTTCACCAATTTCTATTCCAGTGCTTCCTTTTGTTTTACTGTTTGGATCGTTTCCCATACCAAGCTGCCAAGCGTATTTTGCGAGGCTATCTAGTGCAGTTATATTAGTTCCATTCTTTTCATACAATCTCATTCCAGTCTCGTAATAAAAAATATTACAGGAAGCTGCGAGGGCTTTTTTTATGTCTACTGCAGTACCATGTACTCCATCATCCTTAAACTGCTGAGTCCCTAATAGTTTATTTGTATAAACTTGACTACTGTCGTTAACTGTTGTTCGTGAGTCTATAACTCCTTCTTGAAGTCCTGCTAATGAAGTTAGAGGTTTGAACGTAGATCCAGGTGGGATTAGTCCCATGGTAGCATAATTATAAAATGGTTTAGGTAAAAGATCATACTTATCCTGTCTAACACCATTCTTATCCTTTGGAAATAACTCATCTACGGTTTTATTTAAATGATGCTTATTGATAAACTCTTGACCAAGCTTATCATAGTCAGGTGAGAAATATTGTTTAGATATTTCAGGAGTAAGTGCATTAGGGTCAGAAATTATATTTGCATCGTATCCAGGATAACTTGATAAAGCAAGTACTCTTCCAGTTTTAGCCTCAAGTACAATGGCAGCTCCTCTTGTAGCATTGAAGTTGCTCTTTTTTTCCTGTTGATCAACATATTGAGTAGCTACATAGTTTAATCTATCCTTAAGGGTTTGTTCTACGGAGTATTGGATGTTTTTGTTTAGGGTTAAAAATACATTTTCTCCAGGACTAGATTCAGATTTAAAGAGTTCTTCTGTTTTTCTGCCTTGAGAATTTACCTTTACTACGGTTTCTCCAGTATTTCCCTTAAGAACAGACTCGAATGAGGATTCAATGCCTGCTTTACCAATTAGGTCAGTGGATAGATCATATCCTTTTTCCTCATAGCGATCCTTCTTGCTGCTATCTATAGAGGATACATAACCTATTACTCCAGAGGCTAAGTTATAGTCAGTTGCATAGGGATAGGTTCTCATTGGCTCTACAGATATATCTATGCCAGGTAGATCACTAAGCTTTTGATAGAATATGTAGGAACTATCCTTTTGGATATTGTATGCTATAGTAACTGGTTTGAAACCAGAGTAACTCTGCATCTTTATGGCATCTTTAACAATCATAAACCTTCTTAAATCTTTTATAGAGTATTTCTTCAGCAACACGTCTGCTATTTCTTTATTTGTATAGTACTGTTTATAGTTTTGTTTTTCTTTAGCAGTTGGGTTTAATATATCATACATGGTATAAAATTTTAGAAGGTAGTTAAAAGTATCTTCAGCATTGATTTTAAGCAGTTCTTGATTTATTTTATCTTCATCGGCATCTGTAAGTTCTTGTTTGTTTTTTAATTCAGGAATACTTCTTTTTGCGACATCATTAAGTCCACGATCTCTTTTAAATCGTATTTCTTGAGCTTTCTTTGTATCGTCTGAATTACCACTAAAATCAAAATATGGTTTACCGTTGTTATCTATTTTTAAATTGAAATTGTCTTGTTGTTCATCTTTTCGCTCGTCTAATAATTTAAATACCGTTTTCATAGTATCGTAAAAATATTTGGAGGAGTCATCAGTTGTAGTGAAGGTAAGATTATATACAGTTTTATTATCAGCCAATATATTTCCATTTGAGTCATAGATCTTTCCTCTAGGAGCTTTTTCAGGGAGAGATCTTCTAGCCTGTGTATTAGCTTTGTCAGTGTAATAATCATATTTAAATATTTGAAGATATATCAATCTGGATATTATACATACAAAAATAATAAGCATAATAATTATGATTGAATTAAATCTATTAAATAGCTTAAATTTTTTCTCTTTTTTTTCCCTCATAGAATACCGCCTTTCAAGTTATTATTTTAAAAGGAAAATTATACTATATTTAATAATTATTATTCTTACATAAAATACGATATTTTTCTAGAGTTATTTGGTAACAATAGTATATTTTTAGAATAATATCTAGAAATATTCATCAAATAATTAGTATATTTTTTTCTTTATTCAAAGTATAATGCTGTTAAAGATATATGAAGGGCGTAAATGTATGATTTTCAAGGCAATATAACTTAAGTTTTTGTAAAATAAGAAAATAATATGATATAAAACTTAGAACGGAGAATAGCTATAATTATGGAAGAAAAATCTATATTAAGTTACGGTGACAAAAAACAATATTTGAAAGGAATACAACATTATGAAGCTGGGCTAGTTGAGGAATTCGCTATTAATATAAAATCTTCAGAAGGCAATAGAGTTAATTCATATTTTATAGAAACTTTTGTTAAGTCAAAAGTTAATAAAGATAGATATAATATACGTATTTCTCTAAATGACAATGTTGGTTTTACAAGCTTCAATTGCAACTGTAATTTCTTTCATAATGATTATAGAAGAAAAGGTATATGTGAACATATTGCTGCTGTAATGGTAAAATATTTTAGAGAAAAGCAGAAAGACATAGCTTATGAGAAAAGTAATATTCAAGTTCAAAGAATTATTAGTGAAATGAATTTATTATCTGGTAAGAGTAGAGAAAAAGAAATGCTTAATTTACAGGTTAAGCTTGAGTTTAATAAAAGCAGCTTAGTTGAAAGTTCAATGGAAATTAAAATTGGCAGGGAAAAGCATTTTTTAGTAAGAGATATAAAAGACTTTTTAGATGCTTATGACAATAGGAAAAAGATAAGTGTTGCTAAGAATTTCGATTTTTGTGGAGACATTCATCTATTCTCTGATAAACACAAAGCTATTATAGATGTTATTAAAGAAATAGATGAGAACGATAGGCTCACTAGAAGTTTATATAATTACACTACACCCAATATGAGACTGATAGAAGGCAGAAGAGTGTATTTATCTTTAACTCAATTAAAAAGAGTTCTTAGCATATTGAGTGATGAGTGTGTTGATTGCACAATTAATGGCCGGGAATATAGTGATGTAAGGGTTGTTAAAGAAAATAATCCTATGAATTTTGTATTAAATTCTCATAAAGATACAATAAGATTATCTTATGGTGAAAGTATACCACAAGCGTTAACCTCTAAAGGTGATATTTTATATTTAAATAATAATATATATCTTCCTGATGAGGAAAGTATAAAAGTTCTTAGACCTATAATTGATATTTTAAAGAAAGAAGATTATATAACCTTTGGTAAGGGAGATAAAAATAATCTTATGTCTACAGTGTTACCAATGTTAAACAAGCATAGTGGTACTGTAAATATAGATGAAATTTCTAAGGGAGAACTTAGTGTACTGCCTTTAAAAGTTAAGTTTTATATTGATAGGGATAATGAAGATATATTTTTAGATGTGCACTTTTGCTACGGTGAAGACGAGTTTGATTCTTTTGAACAAACAGATGATTATAAAGAGGTTATTAGAGATAGAATAAAAGAACAGCAAATTCTTCAGAAGGTATATAGTTATGGTTTTGTTTCTGAAGAAAGATTGGTTCTAAAAGATGAAGAAAAGATAGTAGGATTCTTAAGATGGGGAGTAGTAACCTTGGGGGATCTTGGAGAGGTATACTATTCGGAGAGTTTTAAGAGTTTAAAGGTATATACTCCTAATAGCTATAAGGGAGCCATTAGAATAAGTGATAAAGGATTATTAGAAATATACTTCTCAATAGAAGGTATTGATAACAGAGAATTATGGCATATATTTACGTCCATAAAACAGAAAAAGAAATATTATAAACTTAAAAATGGTAATTTCATAACTCTTCAGGAGAAAGAATTAAAAGCGCTAGAAGAAATAATTAATTATGCAGAGGTTAAAAAAGATGAACTTACTAGTGGTAGCTTCAAGGTTCCAACCTATAAAGGATATTACATAGGAGACATTATAGAAAAAAATAATCTAGGATTCATAGAAAATACCATAGATTTTGATAGGTTGTACTCAAAGACTAAAAGTATGGATATATCTGATTTTAATATGCCAGACAAATTTGATTTTGTAATGAGAGATTATCAAAAAGATGGGTTTAAATGGTTTAATATGCTTCATTCCTTTAAGTTTGGAGGTATACTTGCTGATGAAATGGGACTTGGTAAAACTCTTCAAACTATAGCTTTCTTGTCTTCTCTGCAGATGAAAGAACCTTCTTTAATAATTGTACCTAGTTCCTTAGTATATAATTGGAAGGATGAATTTGAAAAGTTTGCACCAGATATGAAGGTTGCAGTGATTCAAGGTGACAAAAGATTTAGAGAGAGTATCCTTAATGAATATAAGCAATATGATGCTATTGTGACTTCATATGCTCTTTTAAGACGAGATATAGAACTTTATGATGATAAAGAATTTTCTGTGTGTATAATTGATGAAGCTCAGAATATAAAAAATTATAATTCACAAAATGCAAAGAGTGTAAAGAAAATCACAGCAACCACAAGATTTGCACTCACTGGAACTCCAATAGAAAATAATCTAGGAGACTTGTGGTCTATATTTGATTTTGTAATGCCTTCATATCTTATGAATAAGATGAATTTCTCCACTAGATATGAGTCTCCTATAATGAAGGATAGAGATACTGGTGCTTTAGAAGAACTGAACAGAAAGATAAAACCATTTATACTAAGAAGATCAAAGAATATGGTTTTAGAGCAACTACCACCTAAAATTGAGTATTCGATTTCTGTAGATATGATAGATAAGCAAAAGAAAATATATGCAGCTTACTCAAAGGCGGCATTAAGAGAATTTGAAAAACAAGGCATAGATGTGCCAAAGATTAAAGTTCTTGGAGCGTTAACAAGACTTAGACAAATCTGTAGCGATCCTTCAGTCCTAGTAGAAGGATATAAAGGACAAAATGGTAAGCTAGAAGCATTAATGAATATAATTGAGAATGCAAGAGGAAACGGTAAGAAGGTTTTAGTGTTTTCTTCGTTTACAACAGTGTTAAAAAATATAGCACTTCATTTAAAAGACAATTACATAGATTACCTATATCTAGATGGCGACACTGCTATAAGAGAGAGAACAGAATTAGTTAAAGAATTTAACAATGGAGATTCTGTAGTTTTTCTTATATCCCTTAAAGCTGGAGGAACAGGACTTAATATAACTGGTGCTGAAGTTGTGGTGCATTATGACCCTTGGTGGAATCCTGCAATAGAAGAGCAGGCAACTGATAGAGCTCATAGAATTGGTCAATTAAATACCGTTGAAGTAATTAAGCTCATAACTAGAGGTACAATAGAAGAAAGAGTATATGACTTGCAAAGACGAAAGAAAAAAGTTATAGAGAAGATAATTGGTGAAGATATCAATGAATACAATGTACTTAAGGAGATGTCGTTAGAGAATCTTAAGGATTTATTTAAATAAATCATAGTAGTAACTATGGCTGATTATTAATGGTAAGCTTGAAGCTCCCACATTTATTGATGGGAGCTTTGAAGCATTTCAAATATAGTAACAAATATGTAAGTTTAAGACAGATATTAACTTATCTTAAGATGAACTTAAGTTTTCTGGTCTAGAATGATAGTATAGATTTAGAAAAAGGGTGGTATAATAATGAATATTTTTAAGGGATTTATCAAAAGTTTTTACGATTTTAAGAGTTATGCTATTTTCAGAAAGCAGTCTGCTGGAAAGTCATTCTTATATAGTATAATTCTAGCGTTAGTTTTTTCAATAGTAGCATTTGCATATCCTGCTTACAAGGTAAATAGTACAATGAAGGACCTATCAATAGAGTATAATGAAAAGATTCCAGACTTCCAAATTAAAAATGGACAGCTAGAGATTTCTAACAATAAAAATTCTGAAATAGTTAGAGACAGTGGGACTTTTGTTTTAGATAATACTTCAGATATAAAGCTTTTGGCAGATAAATATAAATCAGGCCTAATCTTTGGTAGAGATACTGTAATAGTTAAATCGGAAGGAACAGTTGTTTTAGAACAAAAATATTCTACCTTAAACATGGATTTTAGTAAAAACGATATTGGTGGAATTTTAGATTCTCATGGTGCTATATCAAGTGCTATGTTTGCAATATTAGCTTTTGGATTCGTAATAGGTTTGTATTTTAGAGCTTTGATTGTTGCGATAATAGGAACAATATTTAAGGGTGAAACAACTTTTGGACAAAGATTTAAACTAAGCTTATACGCTACAACGCCTTCTGTAGCTATAAGTGCACTATTTTCTCTATTTGGAATAAGCTTTACAGGCTCAAGTATACTTTTATTTGTGTTAGGACTTGTGTATTTATTCTTGGGGATTAAAGGTATAAATAAAAGTGAACTACAAGAACTAGCTGATGGATTATAAAATAAGAAAATTATTGACATTGTTTTTAATGTAAACTAATATAATATATAGAAATAATTTAAATGCATTGAAGAGAAGAGTAATGATATGGATTGTCTAAAAGAGAGCTGGGCCAGGTGAAAGCCAGTGACAAAAAGTTTCATGAATATGGACTCGGAGCAGGCTTTCTGAATTTTTAAGAAGGTACGGTAGCAACCGTTATATTGCAAGGTGATAAAAACTTTTTAGTGGAGTCACTTATTAAGGTATCTATTGTGAGATAGATATGAAGTAGAGTGGTACAGCGTGAATTCGCCTCTGCATGGACATGAGTTGTCTATGCAGAGGTTTTTTGTTTTATAAATTTTTATCATAACAAGATAACTTGAGAGGGAACTTCCTTTTTAAAATTATTCTTATCATAATAAAGATTTATGGAATAATAGAGGAAATACTATAACTAAATAATATACATTAGGAGGAAATAAATATGTGCAAAAAACCATATTACATTACTACACCAATTTATTATCCATCTGCAAATTTACACATAGGGAACACCTATACTACAGTAGCAGCAGATGCTCTTGCGAGATTTAAAAGGCTTACTGGATATGATGTGATGTTCCTTACAGGTACAGATGAGCATGGACAAAAGATTCAAAGAATAGCAGAAGAAAAAGGGGTTACACCTAAAGAATATGTTGATGAAATAGTTGCAGGTATAAAAAGTCTGTGGGAAATCATGGACATAAGTTATGATAAATTTATAAGAACCACTGATGATTACCATATAAAAGCTGTTCAAGATATATTTAAAAAATTATATGATCAAGGTGATATATATAAAGACTCATATGAAGGTTGGTACTGTACACCATGTGAATCTTTCTGGACAGAAACTCAGCTTGTTGATGGAAAGTGTCCGGATTGTGGAAGACCTGTAGAAAAGGCTAAAGAAGAAGCTTATTTCTTTAAGATGAGTAAGTATGCTGATAGGCTTATAAAGCATATCGAAGACCACCCAGAGTTTATACAGCCGGAATCAAGAAAAAATGAAATGCTAAATAACTTTCTAAGACCAGGGTTACAGGATCTTTGTGTTTCTAGAACAAGTTTTAACTGGGGAATACCAGTAACTTTTGATAACGAACACGTAATATATGTATGGATAGATGCGCTTTCAAACTATATAACAGCTTTAGGTTATGGCAATGAAGATACATCATTGTATGAAAGATTTTGGCCTGCAGATGTACATTTAATTGGAAAAGATATTTTAAGATTCCACACAATTTACTGGCCAATTATGCTTATGGCTCTTGAAGTACCACTACCTAAACAAGTATTTGGTCATGGCTGGCTTCTTGTAGATGGTGGAAAAATGTCAAAATCAAAAGGAAATGTAGTTGATCCAGTAGCTCTTGTAAACAGCTTCGGAGTGGATCCAGTAAGATACTATCTTCTTAAAGAGATACCATTTGGGTCTGATGGATTATTTAATAATGAAATATTTATAAAGAAGATAAATTCAGATCTTGCAAATGATTTAGGAAATCTTTTATCAAGAACTATCACTATGATAGAGAAGTATTTTGATAGTGTAATACCTGCGCCAACTGCAAAGGAAGATATTGATAATGAATTAATAAATTTAGCTTTAGCTACTCCAGTTAAAGTTCAAGCTGCAATTGATGATCTTAAGATTCCAGAAGCATTAGAGGCAATATGGGATTTGATAGGAAGAGCTAACAAATATATAGATGAAACAACTCCTTGGATACTTGCAAAGGATGAAAGTAAGAAAGAGAGATTAGGAACGGTTTTATATAATCTTGTAGAGAGTTTAAGATTTGCTTCTGTTATGATATCAGCATTCTTACCAACAACTAGCAGTAAGATTAATGAACAAATAAATTCTGAAGTAACTACATGGAATAGTTTATCTGCTTTTGATGGAACTAGTGCAGGCACTAAGGTTAATAAAGGAGCAGTTATATTCCCAAGAATAGATGTAGAGGCTAAACTATCTGAATTAGAAGCATTAAGACAAGAGCAGTTAAAAGCTACAGAAAAGAAAGAAATGAAACCAATAAAAGAAGAAATAACTATTGAAGATTTTGAGAAAATAGATTTAAGAGTTGCAAAAGTAATAGGCTGTGAACCTGTAAAAGGTGCAAAAAAACTATTGAAACTAAAAGTTGATTTAGGTGGGGAAGAAAGACAAGTGGTATCAGGTATAGCTCAGTACTATAAACCAGAAGAACTTGTTGGTAAAAGTATAGTGCTTGTGGCAAACTTAAAACCTGTAAAACTAAGAGGAGAGCTTTCACAAGGGATGATTCTTGCAGCTGCTACCGATGATGATGGTAAGCTGTTTGTAGTTGATCCAGGCAATCTTGAAACAGGAAGTGTTGTTAGATAAAATTTTTTATCTATAAATTACTAAAAACTCGTCTATAGTTAGGCGAGTTTTTAACTTAAGTTAATCGTAATAGCAATAACTTAGCTTTATGTGTAATTGAATAAGGAGTTTATTAATAAAGGGGGCTTATATTAATGAAAGTAGTTATCGGAAATTCTTGGCCTTATGCCAATGGATCATTACATTTAGGAAGGCTAGCATCTGTAATTCCTGGAGATGTACTTGCGAGATATCATAGAGCAAAAGGAGACGAAGTTATATTTGTTTCTGGCAGCGACTGTCATGGAACACCTATTGCAATTAAAGCAAAAGAAGAAAAGAAAGCTCCTAGAGAGATTGCAGACTACTATCACAGAGAATTTGAACATTGCTTCAGTTCTTTAGGAATATCATATGACTTGTATGCCAAGACTGATAGTATAAATCATCATAAGGTAGTAAAGGATTATATAAAGAAGTTATACGAAGATGAATATATATATGAAAAGTTGGTAGCGCAAACTTACTGTGAAAGTTGTAATCAATTTCTTCCAGATAGATATATTGAAGGAATATGCCCACATTGTGGAGGAATAGCTAGAGGGGACCAGTGTGAGCAATGTTCTGAAATACTAGATCCAGAAGACCTAATAGATAAAAAGTGTAAAATTTGCGGTTCAGAGCCTGTGGTTAAAGAAAGTAGACATCTTTTCTTTAAGCTTTCAAACTTTGGCAATAAATTAAAGCAATTATTAAGTTTAGAGCATGGATGGAGAGATAATGCTGTAAAACTGACAGAAAGATATATAAATGAAGGTCTAAGGGATAGAGCAGTTACAAGAGATCTAGAATGGGGAATTGATGTTCCTTTGGAAGGTTTTGAAGATAAGAAGATATATGTTTGGATAGAAGCAGTACTGGGGTATCTTTCTGCATCACTTAAATGCTGTAACGGAAATAAAGATTTACTTGATGAATACTGGAACAGTAAGGATAGTAGGATTTATTTAATTCATGGAAAGGACAACATTCCATTTCATACCGTTATTTTTCCATCAATACTTTTTGCTCTTGGGTTTGATGATGTAAATCTTAGAATTATTTCTAGTGAATATTTAAATCTGGAGGGAAAAAAGTTCTCAACCAGCCGAAATTGGGCTGTTTGGGTTCCGTATATAATAGAACATTACAATCCGGATTCTATAAGATATTTCTTGATGGTTAATGGGCCTGAAAAGAGGGATTCTGATTTTTCATGGAGGGAATTTATTAATTCACATAACAGTGAACTTTTAGGCGGATTCGGTAATTTTATCAACAGAACATTAACTTTCATCCACAAAAATTATAAAGGAAGTATAACTAATTGTGGATTAAATCCTAGAATAAAGAGAGAGATAGAGGAAACGTATAAAAATGCTGGAGTAAGCATTGAAAATGGTGAATTTAAAGATGCAATAAATACAATATTTTCTCTAGTGAAAAGGGGAAATAAGCTCTTTGATGAGGAAACTCCTTGGATAACTATTAAAGAAGACGAAGAGAAGTGTAGACAAACTTTATATAATTGTGTTCAGATTATAGTTAATCTAGCTAATTTATTAAATCCAATAATACCTTTTTCGTGTGAAAAGCTCAGAGGATTTTTAGGTATAAAAGAAGCTAATTGGAGTTTTCAGGAGTTAAAAGATATTAAGTTAAATGATTTGGAATTATTATTCGAAAGAATTGATAAAAAGACAATTGACTATGAAGTAATGAGATTAAAATCTGGAAGGCTATAAGCTTAAAAACTTTTAAAACTATTGAAATCTTTAGATTTCAATAGTTTTAAATTTGTATACTTCCTATACAGTAAAAAAATACCCTTAAAAGTCTGTGTAAGGGGAACAAACTTTCAAGGGCTTTAGCCTATTTATAAATGGTTTTAAGGGGTAAATTATTTAGCGCTTAGCTACTTTACATATATAAATATACTCCTCTAATATGTCGATTTGATGTCAAAAAAATAAAGAAATTATGAACTGATCTATTAACTTTCAGCTTCAATAGCCTCAATATCTAATATGGTTATTGATTTTCTGTCATAGTCAATAAGTCCTTCTTCTTTCATTTTAATTAGTTCTCTAGACAAAGATGGTCTCTGAACACCAAGTTTATCAGCCCACTCTTTTTTAGTCATATTCAATTGAATCAAAGAAATTTCCGACTTATTATATTTAACCATTAGAAAGTGGCAGATCATTTGACGGAGAGATTTCATGCTCACTTGCTTAAGCTTTGAACTTAGGGCAACTGCTTTGTTTGAAAGAATCCTAAAAAATTTCAACATGAAAATGTGATCTGTTTCGCAAAGTTCATATACCTTTTCTTTTGATATATGTAGTACTTCAGAAACGTCTTTGCATATAACTGACATAGGGTATTGGTTTCTATCTCCAAATAATAGATTTTCACCAAATACGTTTCCATCTTCCATGGTCGAAACAATTAGAACATTACCGTCTGAATCAAATTTTTGTATCTCAATTTTTCCAGATAATATTACACTAAGATGATTGCAAGGTTCATCCTCTATAAATATAACATCATTGGCAGTATAAGACTTCAGAGATGTTTTGTTGTTTGATAAAATTGATTTAAGATTTTCTTCTGTAAAATGTGAGAATAACTTGCATTTTTGAAGCTTTATAATTATTGAACCTGTGTCATTCATAATATCACCAACCATACAAAATAATTGTTAATCATAATAGATGTACTATTTACAAGATAAAGTTTATAAAAAAGTATCATATGTAAAACTTAGTTCATCTAAAGATGAAACATTTCAATCAGAAATCTATTTTCAAAACTCCTATGGGTTCTTAGAGGAGAATTTGAAAATATAAATTTAATTATGAAGTGGTTCATCTATATATTATAGTTATTATAACTAAAGTAATATACATATACAACTTCAATTCATAAGTTCTAGTAAGGGAGGATTAATATGAGATACTTTTTTGGAGTTTTAATAGGAGCTATAGTTGGATATATAACAAATTGGGTAGCTATACAAATGCTTTTCAGAACACACTATGAAAAAAGGCTATTTGGTATTAAGCTACCTTTTAAATCAGGGCTTATACCTAAAGAAAAAGCGAGGATTTCTAGAAGTGTTGGCGAAACTGTTGGAAATCATCTTCTTACTAATGATGTTATTATAAGTGCTCTAGGAGATGATAATATAAAAAAGCACTTAAAGAATATGATTGAAGAAAAGATAGGCACTGCTAAGAGTCTGGATAAAAGTATAGGTGAAGTTCTAGAAAATAAGATTGGAGAGTATTACAAAAAATTAAAGATTAGACTTCAAGTTAAAGCATCAAAGTATGCGCTTAGTAAAGTTAGAAATGAAGAATTTATAGATTCAGTATCTAAAGTAATTATGAATGAAATTAATATAACCTTGTTAGAAAAACCTAATATGCTAAAAGAATTGTTTTCAGGAAATGGATTCTACAATAACGTACTTAATGACATACCAAAAGTAATTGATAAATCTAAAATTGCGAAATATATTAATAATAATATTAATCAATCATTAGAGTATTTGGTTAGTGAAGGTATGAAGGTAGAAGATATTGTTCCGTTAGAAGTTTTCTGTTCCATAAATACATATATTTATAATGAAAGAAATGCTATTTCTAAGCAGTTGCAATCTATACTTAGGGAAGATAAAGTAGTGGAAAAGCTTAAAGAAGCAATAAAAAATGATGTTTTGTATGGCATGAATCCATTAGTATCAATGGTTTTAAATGTAGATTCAGTTTATGATAAGTTTATACAAGTCATAGACGGTTATCTTGAAGATGATGATAATAAGATTTTATTGGTTTCTTGTATAGGAACCATGATCTATAGCTTTGGAGAAAAGCAAGTTAAAGATGTACTTTATGACATTCCACAAGATTCAAGAAAAAACTTAATAGACATATTATTTGCTTCAGCAGTGGAAAAGCTAATAATTACTGATGTATTAGAAGGCGGATTAAAACTGATTTTAGATAAGATAGATGGCTTTGAATCGTATCATCACATATTGATACTTTTAGCTGAAAATTATGAAGATAGAATAGAAAAATACATAAAAAGTGCGATTAAAACATTTGTTATGAGTGGAACATTTGAAGAAAAGATATATAGTGCTACAGATGTGCTTATTAAAGAAGTATCTAATACTTCAATAACAAAGTTGCTATATAGTTATGATGGAAGCCTTAATAATGAAGTATATAATTTAATGGAAAGCATATATGATAAATTCATTAATGAAGAAGGTTCTAATATTATACATATAATTGATACCCCAAAAATTATAGAAGGTCAAATCAATTTCTTGGAGGTAGATTATGCTGAAAAAATAATAGTGGATATAGCAAGGAGGCAACTTTCTACCCTTACATGGCTAGGGCCAACTTTAGGAGGGGGATTAGGAATCTTACTGACAATACTGTTGGGTATAGGAAATTAATGAGATAATTGTATAAATATATATAAATATGGTAATAATTAGATATAACATGGTTTTACATGTGATCAAATTGATGGAATAATTTGAAAACTTAGTTTGACAGCTTGTACATCTTATGTAATAATTTATATATTAAATTTTGAGAGGTGGCTATTTATGGGTGATTTCGCATTTAACATATTTGATACCCATGCGCATTATGATGATAAATCCTTTGATGATGATAGAGAAAAGGTTATAACCGATATTCAAGACAACGGTGTAATCGGAGTACTTAATTGCGGCTCTTCTTTATACGGTGCTGAAATGTCAGTTAAGTTATCAGAGCAATATGATATTTTTTATGCTGCAGTAGGGATACATCCAGAAAATGCTGATGAATTTAATGAAGGTAGTTTTGAAAGAATAAAGGAATTAGCCAAGAATAAAAGAGTAAAAGCTATTGGAGAGATAGGATTAGATTATTATTGGGAAGAAAATCCTCCAAGAGAAGTTCAAAAAAATGTGTTTAGAGCACATATGAAGCTAGCAGAAGAACTTGGATTACCAGTTATAATACATGACAGAGAGGCACATGGAGATACCCTAGAAATTATGAAGGAATTTATGAATGTAAAAGGTATAGTACACTGTTTTTCTGGTAGTGTGGAATTTGCTAAGGAGTGTTTGAAACTTGGGTACTACATTGGTTTTACTGGAGTAGTTACTTTTAAAAATGCTAAGAAGATATTAGAAGTTGCTAATGAGGTACCTTTAGATAGGATGTTAGTTGAAACAGACTGTCCTTATATGGCTCCAGTACCTTTTAGAGGAAAAAGAAATCAATCAGATTATATCAGATATATCGTTGAAAAATTAGCAGATATAAAAGGATTAGATCCTAAAGAAATAAATGATCAATTTATAAAAAATATTAAACAGTTGCTAAAACTATAGGAATAAGGTAAAATATATTCTATGGTTTTACATATTATGGGAACAGAAAATAAAAATAATAGTAATAACTAAAAGATGAATTTAATATATATATATAGTAATAAACTTGGGCCATTTATCTGTAAATACTCCCCAAAGTGACTGTTTCCTCACTAATGCTCTCATTTTATTTAATTATTATTTACTTTAAAATATGCAGATGGTGCATTTCTAGACAGTCAACAAAAAAAGCAAGAGGTTAAAATTTGACAAAAATCGATATTTTAAGTTATAATGCTACAGACGCTCTTGCCAAAGGAGGGAAAATAAATGGTAGAAAAAATGAAAATCAATCTAAGAAAGATTTTTTCTAATGGTCCTAAGGCAAAAATCGTGTTGGGGCTTGTTATTGCAACAAGCTTGGTTATAGTGATATGCAACATGAGAAAGACTGTAATAGTTAGTATAGACGGTAATGAACAGACATTAACGACATTTAAAGGGACTGTTAAAGGGGCATTACACGATAACGGTATAGTTCTAGGCCCTAAGGACAAAATTCAACCATCTTTAGATCAATCTGTGAAGAGTAATATAAAGATTAATATAACAAAGGCAGTTGATGTAGAGGTTGCAGTTGATGGAAAAGAGCTAAAGATACAAACCGCCGAAGGTAACGTAAATGAAATGTTGAGTGCTGAAGGGATACAACTTGCAGAATACGACAAGATATCTCCAGCAATAAACACCCAAATAACAGCAGGAATGAAAATAGAAGTTGTAAGAGTGGAGTCTAAGGTTGTAAAGGAAAGTCAACAGTTGGATTATAGTACTGTTGTCAATAATGATGACAATCTAGACAGAAGCGTTGTAAAAACGGTTCAGGAAGGTGTTCCTGGAGAAAAAGAAGTTACTTATAGAGTTATCGTTGAAAATGGCAAAGAGGTAAGTAAGAAAGTAGTAGCTGAAAAAGTGGTAAAGGATCCTCAGAATAAAGTAGTTGTCAAGGGTACGATGAATACTCTTGCGCTGTCTAGAGGAGATTCAATTGCTTATAAGAAAAAACTTTCAGTGTTAGCAACTGCTTACACTGGAGGTGGAAGTACAGCTACAGGCAACACACCTAAGAGAAATGCAAATGGAACTAGTACTATTGCGGTAGACCCAAGGGTAATTCCTTTAGGAACAAAGGTTTATATACCTGGTTATGGGTTTGCTGTTGCACATGATACTGGCGGTGCAATTAAAAATAATAGGGTAGATCTTTATATGAATTCAAGTAGTGATGCAAATTCGTGGGGTGTAAGAAACGTAGATGTTTATATTATTGCTTATCCAGGTCAGGGATAATGAAGAAATAGAGATAACGGCTAGTTATCTCTATTTTCTTTTGTAAGCAATTCGGATATGGATAGTATTTTGATTCATAATAGATTTATTATTAACAAGTAGTTTAATATAGAACTTTAATAAAAGATCCTATAAAGTTGACAGAAGAAGCGTAACTGGTTAAATTAAGATTATGATTTAAAAAGGAAAGGAAGTCTTTTTGTGATAAAAGAAGTTATTGTGGTTGAGGGAAGAGACGATGTTACTGCTGTAAAAAAGGCTGTAGATGCAGAAGTTATAGCAGTAGGTGGATTTGGGATAAACGCTAAGGTTATAAATAGAATTAAAGAAGCACAGAAAAGACAAGGTGTAATAGTGTTAACTGATCCGGACTTTGCTGGTGAAAAGATAAGACGCATAATATCTAAGAGAGTAGAAGGAATAAAACATGCTTATATAGCAAGGGAAGACGGAACAAAGGATGGTGACATTGGTGTAGAAAATGCCACTCCTGAGGTTATAATAAGAGCATTAACTGAAGCAAAGGCAAATCAAAAGGAAAAAAGGGAAGAGTTTAGTATTCAAGATCTTTTATATTTTAAATTAGTTGGTGATGGAGCTTCTAAAAATAGGAGAGCTCTTTTAGGTAAAGAACTTAGCATTGGGTACGGGAATGCAAACCAACTACTTTCCAGATTAAATAATTATGGAATAACTAAAGAAGAATTTGTGGAAGCTATGAAAAAGGTTGATAAAAAGTTAAGTATAGGAGAATAATTTTATGGATATAAAAGATATAAAGACACAAGAATTAGTGAAAAAGTATAATTTTAAGTTTACTAAAAGTTTAGGACAAAACTTTCTTGTAGATGATTCAGTGTTACAGGACATTGTTGATGGAGCTGAAATAACTGAGGATGACTTAGTTATAGAAATAGGTCCAGGAGTTGGGACTCTAACAGCAGAACTTCTTAAAAAGGCAAAGAAGGTAATTGCAATAGAGCTAGATGATGAACTAGTACCGATACTACAAAATGAACTTGGAGATAACCCAAAGTTTCAGTTAATTCATAAAGATGCATTAAAAGTTGATTTTAATGAGTTGATAGGTGAAGAGAAGAGTGTAAAGCTTGTAGCGAATCTTCCGTATTATGTTACTACTCCAATTATTGTAAGACTTTTGAATGAAGGGTACAACTTTAAATCTCTAACAATAATGATTCAGAAAGAGGTTGCAGAAAGAATAAACTCAGAACCTAATTGTAAAGAATATGGTTCTATATCTGTTCTTGTGCAATACTATTGCGATACAAGGATAGTAAGATATGTTTCACCTAATTGCTTTATTCCAAGGCCGAAGGTTGAATCAATAGTTATAAGGTTAGATAGACTTGAAAAACCTAGAGTAGATTTGAAAAGCGAAAAACTATTTTTTGAGGTGGTAAGAGGTTCATTTAATATGAGAAGAAAGACCTTATGGAATACTGTTAAAAGTGTAGGTCTATCAAAAGAGCATATGGAAAAGGCATTTGAAAATAGTGGAATAGACCCTAAAAGAAGAGGCGAAACTTTAAGTATTGCTGAATTTGCAGCGCTTAGTGATTCAATATATGAAGAAAAAAATAATAGTTAAGAGATATGTATACATAAAAATGCTTAATTAAGCTTTAAGCGTGCTAATACAAATAAATTACTTAATCTTTTAGAAAAACCCTGTTATAGAACAGAGGTTTTTTACTGTATAGAAAGATATATGATTTTCAAACTGGGTAAATACAGACATTTAAGTGGTTTTAGAAGTTTTTTATGGCTATACAGTAAAAAAATAAAACTTATTCGCCTGCCAAATTTTCCTCATATCCATTCGGAAAGGCAGATGCGCAAAAAAAGCTCGCTGAAGAAGGTCGCCTCAGCGACTTTTTTCTTTTTAAAATGGGACAACTGTATAGAAGCCTTTTCAATCATATTATAAGACTTTGCACATATAATATAAGGAATAAATATAATGTGGAGGGACTATTAAGTTGTCACACGGAAAATTATATAGGAGTTTTATTATACTTCAAGAAGATGAAAGAGGTCATTCTGTATCATCTGATAAGCCTTTGTCAGGCTATGCAAAGATTGAGGCTAAAAATGATAAATGCAAGATAACCTTCTATGCGCAGAACTTAAAAAAAGATAATGGGAAGTTGTGCATGATCCTTATCTGTTCAAAGAAAGATAATAAGCAATTAATAAACTTAGGACCTGTGAACATATCTGAACAAGGTAAGGCTGAGACAAGTTGTGAGTATTTAGCAAATGATGTTGGTGGAGCAGGAATATTATTTGATAAAGTCTCAGGAGCAGCTCTTGCAAAAGAAATGGATGGAAAGTTGGCCTTTGTACTAGGTGGGTTTATGAATGGGGAGTCTCCAAGTGATGATTGGAAAACCTATAAATTGATCAATGCAAAGATTAAGACAGAAATGAAAGTAGAAGAAAAAGTAGAACAAAAGGTAGAAGTAAAAGAAAGTAGTAAAGATGAACATCATCATAAAGATGAACATAAAAAAATTGAGTACGAGCAAGATAAAAAAGTTAAAGTAAAAATCAAAGAAGAAGTAGAAGGAATGTTACAGCAACCGATTTTAGAAGAAATTAAAGAAGACCCTAGAAAACCAGAAATAGTTCTACAAGAAGATAAGGTAGTTGTTGAAGAAGTTGATAAAAAGTTAGAAGTAGAAGAAGAAGTAAATAGAGTTGAAGATGAAACTAATGGAAGTACGCTAAAGGATGAGTCTGTAGAGAATTACTTAGATAAAATAAACGATAGAGAAGATCAAGAAGATTCTACTGACCATAAATTTGATGAATATGAAAGATCTATTGTTGACGTAAAAGAAAGCGATGAAGATATAGAAAACAGCTTCGAGATAAGAGGTAGTATAGGAGAGTTCTTCCAAGGTGTTGTTCAGGACTTTGAAGAGGTTGGTGGATTCAGAGACATAAAGTACTGTAAGTGGTACAAGGTTCCAGTGAAGGATTTAGACGTTATGTGCAACATATCAAACTACAATAAATACACAGTAGTATATTATCCTATGATAAATTATTATCCATACATCAAAAAATATGGATACTTTATGACTGGATTTAAATGTGATGATGAGGGTAGAGTTAAGTACTTGGTTTATGCAGTACCTGGAACTAAAGATAAGTTAGAGCAACCATATGGCGGTAAGTCAGGATTCGTAACTTGGATGCCTTATTCTAAAAAGGGTAAGGATTATGGTTATTGGCTAATGTTCTATGATTTTAAAAATTCCATGATAGTTGTACCAATGAAATAGAATCAAGGTGGTGTAGTTTGATAAACTGCTTATAACAAATAAGTGTAATAGTTTATCTTTTCACCACCTTAATTTTGTAATAAAAGGCTTGTACCTATAATATACTAAAGTATAAAATGCTATATTACAGGGGGTAAAAAGTGAAAGCGTTTATGAACAAAAAGCAATTGGGAGTTATGCTGATTCTCATAAGTCTTATGGCAGTACTTTTTGTAGTCCAAATAGGGTTTAATGATAGATTGAGGATAGTGTCTTTAATGAACAGTAATATAACTGATTTCAAAAAATACTCAATAAATGATGGGAAGTATCAGTATAAATTGCCTAGCGAGTGGGTTGCAGAACAGAAATCGTATCCAGGAAATTATATAATTTACTCCAATAACTTTAAAAATGATGAATTAGGGGTAATAGGATATGCTCAACTATTAAACTCAAAAGAAAACTTGGACAAGATATCTGGAGAAGATAAAGCTAGGCTGAATAATGAAAAAATATTAGACTATAAGATAGTAAGTACAAAGATAAAAGACAAAGAATGCAGAAAGATTGACTATAAGGAAAAACTAAATCAAGGAAAACTAGTATACCACAATACATACTATGTTAGTGAAGCAAACGGAATAGTTTTCAAGGTGGATTTTAGCATAGGACAAGATAAATATAAGGAAAGTTTAAATTCTGTATTTGATGTTATTGTAGAGAGTTTTATCCAGAATAAATAATGCAACGATATAAATTAATGGTTGAGTTAGTAACCCTATAGTATTATAATTTAAGTTAGAGTAAGTTAGGAGAAGTATAAAACTTCTCCTTTATGTATTGTTCTTAGTTTGAGAATGAATTTAATTATAATTATTATATCTATAAGGGAGTTTGGTACAAAGTGAATAGTAGAAAGAGCATTATTTTATTAATGATATTTGTTTTAGTGTCAGCGTTATTTGTATCATGCGGTGTAACTGAAGCAATACAAAGTAAATTTGGAAATAAAAATAAAGATTTCGAATATATAAAACAAAATAAAGTTGATAAAATAGTTATTCAGAGCACTAGAGATACCGGATTTAGATTTGTTGTAACAGACAAAAGTACCATATCAGAGATATATGATTTATTATCTTCTGCAAAAGCAGTAAATGAAAAATCCACTCTTGCGCCAGATTATGTATTTGAGATGCAAATGGGAAAGGAAGTAAAGAAATTTAATTATGTTGTTGGTATATATGACAAGAAAACTGGCAACTTTTATGATGATAAATCTATATACGTAGTTCCAAAGCGATTAGATAATGATATAATACAAAACTTATCTTTTATAAGAAAGCCTAGAGAATTTGAAAATGTTTATTATTCTTCTATATTAGAGGTTATAAAAAAGAGTAAGGATGGGTTGATGAAAGATGATGGAAGCGTAGGTATAGATATTTCTGATGATAGAGACTGTGCACAGTACATATTATCTACTGATTTGGAGCAGTTCAAAAGAGATATAAAATCTATAATTTCAAATGGTGAGTTGGTAGATAAAAACTCAGATAAGTTTAATGTAATAATTAGCGTTAAGAATCAAGGATATAAGACTAAAACATTTAAAACTATAGTAACTATAACAAATAAAAAAGATAATTCTCAAACTAATTACTATGTAGATTGTAAGTATGATGATTTTAATGCATGGCAAATAAACGTATTAGATAAAAAACCAGATACTTGGTAAAAATGGAGGTACTATAATTGGGAGATTGTTCAACATGTTCAAGTAAAGATAAATGTTCAAGTGCTAAAAGCGGTACAAATGTATGCGTTAAGGTTATGCCTAAATATGGAAATATTAAAAATATAATTGGTGTTATAAGTGGAAAAGGCGGAGTAGGGAAATCTACTGTTACTGGTATAATGGCTACTCATTTGAGAAAAAAGGGGTATAAAGTTGGAGTGTTAGATGCTGATATAACAGGGCCATCAATGCCAAGATTCTTTGGGATCAATGAAAAGAGAGCACAAATGATACCATTAGATGATAATAACAATTTTAAGTTTATTCCTGTTGAAACAGAGATGGGGATAAAGGTAATATCAATGAATTTGCTTACAGCTGAAGAAGCTCAGCCTGTTATATGGAGGGGCCCTGTAGTAACTGGAGTTTTAAATCAGATGTACACTGATACTGTATGGGATGATTTAGACTATTTGCTGATAGATATGCCACCAGGAACTGGTGACATAGCTCTTACGGTAATGCAAAGTTTTCCTATATCAGAAATTGTGGTTGTATCAACTCCTCAAGATATGGTTTCAATGATCGTTAAGAAGGTTGTTATCATGGCTGAAAAAGTTGGGGTACAAATAAAAGGCGTTGTAGAAAATATGTCTTACATAGAATGCGATGGATGCGGTACAAAGATGAGAGTATTTTCTAAAAAATCTGCAGAAGAGCATGCAGAGTACTTAGGTCTGCCACTTATATGTGAGTTACCGATAAATGTTGATTTAACTGAGGCTTTAGAAGAAGGAAAAGCAGAAGGTTATGTAGCTGATAATGCTTTATATGAGTTGTTATTTTCAGCACTATATTAATTCTTGGCGTAAGCTCATTAAAGCATCGGATGGTTAACCAATTAATTTCAACACAAGTCTTTAATTAAGCTATTATATAGAGCTTCAAGTTTTATTGCTAATTTATCATTTAATAGACATAAAATGAAACCTTTAGGAGATAATATAGATGTTAATTATTTTTGAGGAGGAAGTTTTATGAGAGCTGAAGTTGATAAGGATACTTGTATTGGATGTGGACTTTGTCCATCTATTTGTCCAGAGGTTTTTGATATGGAGGATGATGGAAAAGCTGCTGCAGTAAATCCTGATGTTCCTACAGAAGTAGAGGATTCAGCTAAGGAAGCTGAAGAAGGCTGCCCTGTAAATGCAATTGCAGTAGAATAAGTGTTATATTGAAAAGGCAGTGCTTTTTAGCACTGCCTTTTTACTGCATTACCTATGATTTTTTAGTTTTTCATCAATTGAAATACCGCCATATTTTTCATCAAATCTAACTACGGTTACTACACGTTCTATTCCTAAGTCAAAGGGTATTTTGTGAGCTTTTTTTACTACTTCAAATACTTTGTCAAATTCACCTTCAATGGTTGTACTCATGGCACCTATTTCATATTTTAAGCCTGAGTGCTCTATATACTCAATTACCTTATCTACTACTTTATACATCTCATCTTCATTTACACATGGAATTAAGGGCATTACTGCGATATCTGCTATAACCATATTAATACCTCGTTAATATGAGCTTAGAGAAGCTTGTTTAACAAGCCTTTCAACTGGTAGAAAATAAAGTATTATAATACAGATGATTGCCTCTGCACCCATTATTAATCCATTCACAGTTAAAGAATATATCCATACAGATGTACCAGCAGGTGCATATTCACCAAAGAATACAACTCCAGATATAAAGTGGCATAAGAACCTTCCGAAAATTGCAACTATGCATGCTAACAATTTTGTGCTTGAACCTAGAGCCTTACTGTTTTTAAAGAAACCGGATAAACCAAGAGCGGTAAAAGCTAAAGGATAATCAAATAGTAATTGTACTGGATGAACAATATAAGGATCAGTAAGAAGATTTATTAGACCATATAAAAATCCAGTTAACAGTCCAACGGATGGACCATAAATTAGCCCGACAAGTATTATAGGAATCATGCTTCCTGGAGTAACACTACCACCTTGTGGAAAATGATACAGTTTAAGTGCTTGTAGAATAGTAGCTAGAGCAAGTGCTAAAGCGATTCTTGCTATAAGTTTTGCATCAAATTTAATTTTCCTTGATGCTGCAAAAACTCCTATCAATATTGCACAACCTAATAAGGCTATAACATTCATAGGATTTGTAAAGATATCTACTACATTTTTTGGCAGACTGCCAAATTTAGCTAGCCCTTCAAAAAAGTCTTTGATAATTTGATTAAAGTAATTAATCATAATAATCCCCCTTTTAGTGATTAAGGAGCGAAAAGTGAGAGAAAAAAACCGTATTCCAGAACTGGAATACGGTTGATATACTATCAATAACGCTTTCCTACGCTGGTATTATCCAGATCAGGTATGAGGGTTAATGAACGAAGTCATCTCTCAGCCTTAAGGCACCCCTAGCACACTGTTTTAATTTAGGATTATTATACTCCAAATTTTAGAAAAAATCAATTTGTTTATTGCTGTTAGACTTATCATGGGAGAATGAATTTATATCAACAGAATTTCTCATAGTTATGGGTATATCAACGGTATCACCAACTTTAACATTTTGAGACAGTCGAGATACATCTAGGTCTATAGTGCTGCCATCTTCTAAAGATATGAAGGCATCGGTTTTGTTCATGTCTAAAACTTTTCCTTTCAAAAGATCACCTCTTTACTAAATTTATATACATTAAAAAACCTTTTTATAAACACTAGTCTTTACTTTTAATAAATATTTATACTGAAAAAATCATTTAATTCTAATAGCTCAGGCATATAGCGTCTACTGTATAACCAATTAATTTCAACAATATTCTTAAACATAGCCTTATCTAATTGAATTATAAATTTATAAAGAATAAAAAAGTAAGACTTATAAAAGCCTTACTTTTTTTATTTTGACGAAAAATCAGTACATAAAGTTGAGAGTCTGATTTTATAAATACTTCTAGTATAAATCAGAATAAATTATTTTAAAGACATCTAATGCTTCTTCTATCTTAATTTTTAGGAGAGATTTTCTGTTATTAAATTCTTTGAAACCTGTATCTGTAAGAGTGTAAATTTTCATAAATTTTTTCTTAGGATCATCCCATTCGCCGAGTATAAGATCTTCTTTTTCAAACTTCTTTAGTAAAGGATATATTCCGCCAGTGCTAGGAACCCATAAGCCGTTAGTTCTTTCTCCTATTTTATGAGATATATCATTTCCATTTGTAGGAGCTAAACTTAATATATAAAGAACGTATATTGGGAGAAGACCTTTAGTGAGTACTTGTCCTACGGCCTCTTTTTCTTTTTGAACTTTTTTTAGCTCATTGAGCTTTTGTTTATATTCCTCATACAGGCGTTTTTCTTCAGCTTTTATATCTTCTATGTTACTAAATTTAAATTCGTCCACTATAATGACTAATCCCTTTGTATAGCAAGGCCTAAGAGTCCAGGTCCGGCGTGTACCCCTAATGCTGGCCCGATAGTTGATATACTTATATGAGTTATATTTGGTAAATCCTTTACAACTTCAAAGAAAGCTTTTGCTTCATCTAATGCACCACCTTGTAGTATCCAAACCTTACATTTAGCGACACTTAGATGCTCATCTAATATTTCTCTTAACTTACCTATAGCTTGCTTTCTACCTCTTGCCTTAGAATGAGTGAAATAAATACCATCATCATTTATAGAAATTATTGGTTTTATGTTTAACATTTCGCCTATAGTTCCAGAAACCTTTCCAATTCTTCCACCTTTTTTTAAGTAATCTAAGGTGTTAAGTGTAAAATAACCATCAGTTTTCTCTCTAATTTTTGGTAGAACTTCGATTATATCTTCAAAAGTACTACCTGATTCTATCATCTCTGCAGCTATTAAAGCTATAGAACCTTGAGGCATACTTAATGTCTTAGAATCAAAGATATATGTTTTTAGATTTGGATGATTTTCAGCTATTATTCTTAAACTATTTGCAGTGCCAGAAAGCCCTGATGATATACTTATAGATATAGCATGTGTATATCCTTGAGCTTCAATTTGGTTCAAGGTATTTTCTATATATTGTCCATCAGGAAGTGATGTTTTTGGTATTTCTTTTTCAAGAGATAGATATAACTCTTCTGGGGTTATTTCTAGCCTGTCTAGGTAATCATTATCTTTATATATAATTCTTAAAGGTAAAAAAAACATATTATATTTATTTAAAACTTCAGTATCTAAATCACAGCCACTATCAGTAATTAAAGCTATTTTTTGCAAGGTATATTCCTCCTCAGATCTATTATGATTAAATTATATCACAAGTGATAACTATATCAATACTGATATAGTTGAAGAAAAAAAATTGCTCATTTGGATATTAGACATATATCGCTTTGAATAAGTATTAAATTATTCAATCAGATATTTAAAAAAAATAAAAAATTAATTATAATTATAGGAGCAGGTTGTACGTAAAGCTAATTATAATTTTAAGTTTTTTATATTGAGTTTATTTTTGAGGTGAAGATTTTGAAAAAAGATTTTCTGATATATATAGTATTGTCTTTTCAATTATTTTTTATAATATTTCTTATTATAAGAAATATTAAACTGAAAAATAATATTATGCAGATAGAAGAAATAAAGAAAGAAATATATAGTATGGGAAAAAAGATAAGCACTACTGATAGTCGAGGTTTAGTGTATGAAATTATGCTGGACTCAGCAATGTCTATAATTAGCAAAGCTAATAGAGGCAGTGTGCTAGTATTAGAAGAAGATGATTATTTTCACTATAGGGCTATTAAAGGATATCCCAAAGATCTATTTAACATGAAGATAAAAAGAGAAGATGTGTATCTTTATAAGTATAATAGACTAGCAGATATTTGTATTCTTAAAATGCCATTCAATGACAAAGAAGATATATTCAATGATAGTATATCTAGTGAAATTCAGTTATTAGAGAAGGGAACTAATATCAAAAGTGTTTTATTTTCACCTATTTATATAGATAATGAAGTCGTAGCTATAGTGAATTTAGATAGTACTGCACCTGATGCCTTGTTTAACAAAGCTGATATCAGCAAAATGAAATATATAAATCATGAACTTGAGCTTGCTCTTAAAAATTTCCTATCTCAAGAGCAGCTCAGATATATAGCAACGCATGATGAGCTTACAAATCTTTATAATAGAAGGAGTTTCAAAGACTACTTTAGTAGAGAAATTCTAGAGATACAAAGAAAAAAACATATATCACAGGTGGCTCTTATAGATTTAGATGATTTTAAGTTTATCAATGACAATTATGGCCATAGTGAGGGGGACAAGGCACTTATAATAATGTCTGATGCTTTAAGGGTTAACTTGAATAACAATGACCTCTATGCCAGAATGTCAGGAGATGAATTTGTAATACTTTTTAGAAATAGTACACATAAGCAGGCTATAGAGAAAATCATGAGCATAAAAGATTACTTACTAAGAAACTGTACAGAAAAGAATCGCATAGATTTTAGTTACGGATTAGTTCAGATAGATGGCGTAAATAATTTAAGTATAGATGCAATTCTGTCTATAGCAGATAGAAATATGTATGAAGACAAAAGAGAGAAGAAGTGCAAAAATGAGTGTACGTAAGCAATTTTATATATCTAGAAATATTTTTAAGTGATAAAAGATAGTATATGTATTTATAATAAAAAAGTTGACGAATATGTAGTTCGTCAACTTTTTTATAGTATAGGAAAGTACCAAATTTATTTCATGTAGATTTGCAAAGACAGATATTGAAAAAGGTTTCCTTAGGGATTTTTAATTATAAGCTGGTGTGACTGAGTTATCAATTATATGCCATATTGTGTTACCTTTTGATAAATAAACTTTATTGCCATCCTCAGTGGTCAGTTCAGTTTGGGTATTAGAAGTACTTCTTGACCAGAGAATTTTTTCAACTTTACCATTGGAAAATAAATACCCAGAGCCTTTTCCAATCATAGCTATATCTAAATGTAGATTATCAGATTGAATCTTTATAGGGGTTTGTTGTACAACTATATTGGAAAAAGTAAGAGGTAAATTATTATTTTTATCGATAGATTTGACGCCATCCATATACTTCTCATATTTACCGTTAACAAACTTATAATTAGTTACATAGAAATTATTCAGTTTTAAGTTTACTACAGTTGCATTAGATAAATCTTTATTTTTCCAAAAGGAATTGTCAAAAGAAAGATTTGATGCTATATCTGCTTTTATATTTTTAGAAGTTATATACTTACGTATCTTGTCAGCAGAAGTATATAGATTATGAGGAGCTTTTCTAGAGGTATCTCTATAAAAATATGACCCGTTGACTATTTCATTTATGCTCTTTATAGAAGAGTCAGTTTTTATAGTTGATAAAGCTTCATCGCTTCCTCCGCAATGGGCAAAAGGTAAGTTATATTCCTCAGCAATAGATAAGAAGTAAGGCCTGGCACTCCTTATAGGACCAATCTGTTTAGGGGTGTTCTTGTGAAATAATGCTATGAATCTTGGTATTCCACCTTCAGCCATAGTCTCAAATATGATATCGGCCTCACTTAAACCGCTCTGAGGCCTTGCATCTTTTGAATTCTCTATTATGGCCATAAAAGGAATATTAGATTTCTCTGTTTCAGTTAATTTTTCGCCAGTATAGCAACAATCATTTGTAACAGTATCGTTGCTTGAAACGTCAATTACAGGTGGAGATTCTCTTTTAAAAGGTTTAGTGGAACTAGATTTCGTATCAGTGTAACTGCAACCTACTATAGAAATACATAATAACAAGGGTATAATAAAAGTGATTTTTTTCATGAACTCACCTCCTCAATTTAATGTGGTTAGCATATAAGCTTGTACATTATATTTAAATATATATGCGACAACCTATTAATATTATTAAAACTTAGACGAAAATCAAAAATAGTGATATTAATTTGCCAGTATTTTCTTAAATATTCCTAATGTCAACATTAGAAATACTGTAAAAAAGTTTAAAAATAAGAGATATAATGACGTATACTTTGCTATTATTAAGATAAAGTTTAATTTAGAATTGCCTTTAAATTTCTAGTGAAGTATAATAAGTCAGTACAAGATATAGTGTAATGGGGGTCGTCGATGTGCTAGATGTTGTGAAGCGCGATGGAAGAAGGGTTGGCTTCAATGCTCAAAAGATAGGGAAAGCTATTAAGGGAGCAGCAGAAGAAATTGGTCAAAGTTTAAAAGAGAGTCAAGTAATTGATACCATTCAAAAGGTGATCAATTATATCGAAATGTCTGGAAAATCAAATGTCACTGTAGAAGAAATTCAAAACTTAGTTGAAAAGGCTTTAAGTGATAATGGATTTAAGAATATAGCGCAAGCATATTCAACTTACAGAAACGAAAGAACTAAAGTCAGAGAAATAAAATCAGACTTAATGAGAGCAATTGGGAAAATTGGAGTTGAAACAGATAGAGATAATGCAAATGTAGGAAATAATTTCTCATCAAAGCTACTTAGAATAGCGTCGGAATCAAATAAGTGGCATAACCTTGCCTCAATGCCGAAGCATTTGGCAAAAGCTCATGAAAATGGTGATGTTTATTATCATGATTTAGACAGTTATAATTTGACTACAAACTGCTTACATATACCAACTAAAGAAATATTAGAAAATGGTTTTAACACTGGATATGGAACCATTAATAATCCAAGAAGAATAGAGACAGCAGCAGAGCTTTCTTGCATATTGCTTCAGTCAACTCAAAATGATATGTTTGGAGGACAATCACATCCTGATTTTGATAATGACATGTCAATATTTGTTGAACCAACTAGGCAAGAAATTAAGGAAGAGCTTATAGAGTATGGAATAGAAGGAGAGAAACTTGAAAAACTTGTAGACACGAAGCTTAGAGAAAGAGTTCATCAAGCTATGCAAGGTGTTGTATATAATTTAAATACAATGCATTCTCGTGCAGGTTCTCAGGTGCCATTCTCATCTATTAATCTAGGAATTCCTTATAATGAAGATGCTGCACTTGTATGTGAAATATTCTTACTTGAATATGAGAAGGGGTTAGGAAAAGGAGAGCAACCTATATTCCCTAACATAATTTTTAGAGTTAAAGAAGGGGTTAATAGGGAAAAAGAAGATCCTTATTTCTATCTTTTTGAATTAGCATGTAGAGTAGCTGCTAAAAGAATGAATCCTACATTTATGAATATAGATGCAGATTTTAACAAAGAGTATTACGATAAGGGATATATGCCTGCAACAATGGGATGTAGAACATATCTTATGAATAATATAAATGGTGATCATGGTTGTAAGGGAAGAGGTAATATTGCCCCTACAACAATAAATCTGCCAAGAATAGGACTACAAGCAAAAGGAAACGTTGATAAATTCTTCGAAATACTTCAAAGTAGAATGGAACTTGCTAAAGAATCTCTAATGCATAGATACTCAGTTCTTAAAAACTTAAGAGTTAAAGATCTTCCATTTGTAGCAGGTCAAGGACTTATGAAAGGATCAGAGGGCTTAAGTCCAGATGATAATATTGAACCGATTCTAAAACAAGGAACTTGGGTTTTAGGATTCATAGGACTTGCTGAAACTTTAATTGCTTTAGTTGGAAAGCATCATGGTGAAGATGAAGCTACAACAGAACTAGGTATTAAAATAGTATCATATATCAGAGAATATACTGATAGGCTAAAAGAAGAGACTCACCTTAATTGGAGCTGTTACGCTACTCCGGCAGAAGGATTAAGCGGAAAGTTCATAAAGCAAGACCAAAAGATATTTGGGATAGTTAAAGGGGTTACTGATAAGGAGTATTATACAAACAGTTATCATGTGCCAGTAGGATTCCCTATATCAATAATAGATAAGATAAAGATAGAAGCGCCATACCATAAGATTTGTAATGGTGGACATATATCATATCTTGAAGTAGATGGAACTCCTGATGGAGAAGCTATAATGAATATACTTAACTATGCATATAAGAACACCAACATTAGTTACTTAGGCATAAACTTCCATATAAGATATTGTAAGAACTGTGGAACTTATCTAAATAATGGCGAGTCAAAGTGCACAAGTTGTGGAAGTCATGATATACAAGGTGTTTCAAGAGTTACAGGTTACTTAAGCCTTGATGAAAGATTTGGTCCAGGAAAGTATGAGGAGAGAGAAGACAGAGTTACTCATACTGAGAATCATAAGCATAATTACTTTATAGAAAAATAAAAATTTTGATATAAGGTTCAAAAAGATAATATTTGTAGATTTTGATTAATAGAGAAGTCATGCATGTAAGGATATGTATTCCTATATATGCATGACTTCTATTTTAATAGGAAAATTTTATTCGTTTTATAATATAATAGATTGTTTACAATTTAATTTTGTTGATATATAATATTAGTAGACAATAATTATCTGAAGAGGTGTAAATATGAACGAAACTATAAATATAATAAAACAACATAGATCAATAAGACAGTACTTGGATAAGGATATATCGGAAGAATTAGTTGATGAAGTACTCAAAGCTGCTCAGGCTATGCCAAATTCTATCAATGGGCAACAGACATCAATTATTGTAGTTAGAGATAAGGAAAAGAAAAAGAAACTTTCCGAAGTGACTGGTAATCAAGTGTATGTAGATAAAGCGCCAGTATTTTTAGTATTTGTAATGGACTTTTATAAAACGAATTTAGGTGCTGAGAAGCATGGAAGAAAGCAGGTTATCCACGAAAGTGTTGAAGGCACTGCAGCAGGCGTATTTGATGCTGGTATAGCTATGGGAGCAGCAATTATAGCAGCTGAGTCATTAGGGCTATCAGTAGTTCCTATTGGTGGTATAAGAAGAAATCCAGAAGAGGTTATAGATCTTTTGGAGCTACCTGAATTTACTTACCCAGTATGTGGATTAGTTCTAGGGTATGCAGACAATCAATCTAAACAAAAACCTAGATTGCCATTTGAAACATTTAAGCATATAGATAGATATAATAAAGAAGTATTAAGAACTAAGATAGATGAGTATGATGAGTATATGGAAAAATATCTTAAAGAAATAGGAAGAGAGCAGGAAGGTAATTGGAGTGATTTAACTTCTTCTTTATATCAAACTGTCTATTATCCTAAGGTTAAGGATACTATGGCTCAACAAGGATTTAAGAATGATAAATAGTATTAGATAAGTAGCTAATTTGTGAAAAATAATATATAGACTATTAGATCTTTCTAACATGCATTTGGAAATGCATATATTTAAAAACTCGCTTAAGCGAGTTTTTATTTTTTAATAAATTATAATCTAGATAAATCTAAAGATAATTAAGTTTTGTTATAGGAAAAAATTATTTAGCTGTTGGCATATGTTTTAATTAGCAATATATATTATAATTTAGTATGTAGTAATAATTGATGTTTATTATTTTTATATTATCAAGGTTAAGAGCAAAGGTTTTTACACAATACTAAATTTCCTGATAAAAATGGAGGTAAGTAATGACGCAAATAATACAAAAAACTGCAGAAATGCTAGAAAAAAAGTTCAGTGGTGAGGGAAGTGGCCATGATTGGTGGCATATATATAGAGTTTGGCAGAATGCTAAAAATATAGCGGCGTTTGAGAAATGCGATAAAGACATTGTTGAATTAGCTGCATTGCTACATGATATCGCTGATTGGAAGTTTAATGATGGAGATGAAAAGGCAGGTAGTAGAGCTGCGAAGTTATGGCTCGAAGGGTTAGATGTAGATTCGGAGACTATAGTTAAAGTATGTTATATTATAGATAATGTAACCTTTAAAGGAGCGAAAGTTGTTGGTCAAATGAATTCCATTGAAGGTATGATAGTCCAAGATGCAGATAGATTAGATGCTATAGGGGCTATAGGAGTTGGAAGAGCTTTCGCTTATGGCGGATTTAAAGGAAGAGAGATGTACAATCCTAATGTAAGATATGAAATGCACGATAGTTTTGATGCATATAAGAATAGTGAAAGTAACACTCTAAACCATTTTTACGAAAAGCTTCTTCTGCTAAAAGATATGATGAATACAGAACGTGGAAAAGTGCTAGCAGATGAAAGACATAAGTTTATGCAGCTATTTTTAGATCAATTTTACAAAGAGTGGAATGGAGAGCTATAGTGCTCAAAAAAAGTTGAGGTGTTGATTTAGTAATGGAAGATAATATGATAAGGCTTTCAGGTATAATACATGAAAGTTTAGTAAATGGTCCAGGAATAAGAAGAGTTTTCTTTTCTCAGGGATGTAAACATAATTGTAAGGAGTGCTTTAATCCAGAAACCCATAACTTCGATGGTGGAGAGCTAAGAAACATGGATGAGCTTATAGAAGATCTTAAAAGCAATCCAATAATAACCGGTGTAACCTTTAGTGGTGGCGATCCTTTTGAGCAAGCAGATAAGTTTTCTTATATGGCGCAAAAAATAAAAGCTCTAGGACTTAATATATGGTGCTATACTGGCTATAAGTTTGAATACATATTAAGCAACCTAAAAGATAATGAAGCCTGGGATAGGCTTATAAATAATATAGATGTATTGGTTGATGGAAGATTTGAGATAACATTAAGAGATGAAAGTATAAAATATAGAGGTTCATCAAATCAACGAGTTATAGATGTTAAGAGTTCACTGAGTGGTGACGAAATTATAACTTTATATTAGCATAATTAAATAAGCTAAAATATGCATAAAGAAACCATTTTATTTGAATGGTTTCTTTACTTTAAAGGAAATTATAAAATTTTATTATTAGTGATTGTACTAACTTGACATAAATGAGAGAAGTTCATTTACAAATAAATCTTCTGATTCTGCAAATGGCATATGTCCACAATTAGATATTATAGACAACTTGCTGTCTTTGATTTCATCATTAAAGGTATAGGCATTGTCTACAGGTAAAACATTATCTTTAGCACCCCAAATTATTAAGGTTTTAGAGTGTATATCCTTCAACCTATCTTTTAAATTATCAATGGATTTACAATTATTCAATAACTTTTGTACTGTGTTACTATCTAATTGTCTATTATAGTATAAATTTTTTTCAAAGGTATCATAGTTGATATATTTAAGATTATTAAAGTTGAGACTATACATAGCAAGCTGAGGAAAATAAGTTAGCATTCCTGCTTTTATTATGAATTTTGGAGGATTAATATGAATATGTTCTCCAAGACCAGTGCTATCTACTAGTATAAGTTTATCGATAGAATCTTGATGATTAAGCGCCATCAATAGTGCGATGCCACCACCCATGGAATGACCTAATACAGAGAATTTCTTGTATCCTAGGTTATTCATTAGGTCCTTACATAACTTGGCGACAGTATTTGTATTATAATCTAAGTCATCTCTTTTATCTGACAATCCAAAGCCTATTAAATCCACTGAAACTACTCTATATTTATCTGATAGCCTTTTTGCTAAACTATTATAATCATCAGAAGATGAGAATAATCCGTGTATTAATAATATAGGTGGGTTACTTTGGTTCCCAGTGATTTTATAATTTATATTTACATTATCTATTTTAGCAATGTTATTTGGTATCGCTTCAAGAGAATTATCAATTATGAATGTTTGAAGATAATTTATGGCAAGAATTAATATAAGCGATAATATAATAATTAGACTAATTGATTTTAACCAACGTTTCATCAAGTATCCTCCTGAGTAATAATTAAAAATGAAAATTCATGTATATGTACTAGATAGTACTGTTTAATAACGCATTAGAACTATATCATATAAAGTTAGTATAAGCTAATTATACCAAATTTATATGATGTAGTTAAATAATCGTCTAAATATGGGATAAGCTTAAAATTAATTGGAATATAAAGTAAAATAGTATATGATTAACATAACAGAACTTTTTATGAAATGATACGTATTAATTCTTGTAAGTATATTGAAGAGAGGTTATAAATTAAAATGGGTAGAAGGTTATTTTGTGAGATAAGTCCTTTAACATATAGAATTTCCGTATGTAAAGAACAAATTAAAAGGTATATTAAATGGTGGTTTGGTGGACAAATATATGCAAAGGAAAAAAGTTATAGTAAACTTCCAGTATTGGTATATGAACATAAGTCATTAATAAGGAGAAAGCTTGGTAACGTTGATCAGACGTTACAAGAAAATAAGGCAACCAATTTAATGCTGACAACTCCAAAAATTGATAGTGTCTTGATAAAGCCTGGGGAGACATTTTCATTTTGGAAGCTTGTAGGGAAATGCACTAAAGCAAAAGGCTATTTAGAAGGACTTACTATAAATAATAGCGGTACAAGCAGTGGAGTAGGTGGAGGAATGTGCCAATTTACAAATCTGATACATTGGATGGTTCTTCATAGTGATCTTACTATAGTAGAGCATCATCATCATAATGAATTCGATCTATTCCCAGACTATAATAGAGCTCTTCCTTTTGGGACAGGTACATCTATAGTATACAATTACCTTGATTATCAAGTTAAAAATAACACCAACAACACTTATCAAATAATAACATATACTACAGATACTCATTTATGTGGGGAATTAAGATGCCTACATGAGCAGCAATATTCGTATCATATAGTTGAAAAAGAAGCGCACTTTTCTATAGAAGGTAATGATTATTATAGGAATAACAAAGTGTTTAGGAGAATAATTAATAAAATTGATGGTAACATAATTGAAGAGAGATTGCTAATAAAAAATCATTCAAAGGTTATGTACGATAGTAAGTATATAGACAGCGAATTAATTAAACGATAAAATTATTTTATATTAAAATCTGCTACAACTATCTATAATTATCTATTTATGGTATATTATTAAGTAATAATGATTCAATATAGATGATTATAATAATCTTAATTATAATTAAGGAAGCAAGTTTTGTATTTAAAAAGTAAACTTATTATCAAGAAAGAGGTGTAAAGCAATGAATATTGGATTTAAAAAATTTGGATGCACTGATGGTGAGGCAGCTATAATTTCTCTTTTTGAAGATAGATTACAGACTCCTAATAGTGATGTAAATACTATATTAGAATATGCTAAAAACAAAGGAAGCTTTTTAGGAAAATTCGGTGAAATATATAACTTCGTTAGAACAATAGATGGCAAAACTCAGGATATGGTTTTAGTTGGCTTGGGAAAAGAAGAAGCTATCGATGGAGAAAAAATTAGAAGAGCTATAGGAAAAGCTTTAAAGAAAGCTACAGAACTAAAAAATAAGAAAGTATTCATGAGACTTATAGATACGGACAAAGTTGAATTAAACTTAGTGGTAAAAGCCATGGTTGAGGGCGCTGGACTTAGCTCATATAAATTTAATAAGTACAAGAGTGAAAAAAATGATGATAAAGACCAAAGAGAATTTGAATTCTCAATTGGAAGTCCAAACATAGATGATATTAAAGCATTAGATGTAGACAAATTTATAGAAGAAGCTAAGGTGCTTGTAGAAACAACAATATTAGCAAGAGATCTTGTAAACGAGCCTGCAAACACAATCTATCCTGAGACTTTAGCTGAAGAAGCTGTAAAAGCTGGAGTTAAATATGGGTTCGAGACTGAGGTTCTTGAAAAAGAACAAATATGTGATCTGAAAATGGAGGCTTTTTTATCTGTTGCTAGAGGTTCAAAGAAAAAACCAAGACTTATAGTAATGAGATATTTTGGAGATAATCAAAATAAAAACAATGTCCTTGGATTAGTTGGAAAAGGACTAACATATGATTCTGGTGGATATTCATTAAAACCAAATGATGGAATGGTAACAATGAAATCAGATATGGGCGGTGCTGCGGCAGTTATAGGTGCAATAAGTGCAATAGCAAAATGTAAGCTTAAAATTAATGTAATTGCTGTGGTAGCTGCATGCGAAAATATGATATCAGGTAAAGCCTATAAACCTGGTGACATAATTGGATCTATGGCTGGCAAGACAATAGAAGTTTTAAATACTGATGCAGAAGGAAGACTAACTTTAGCAGATGCAGTTACTTATATAATAAGAAAAGAAAATGCAACTGAAGTTATAGATTTAGCCACTCTTACTGGGGCTGCTTTAGTAGCTCTTGGAACTACAACAACAGCAGTGGTAACTAACAAGGATAGTTTTTATGAAGAGCTTGTTAAGGCGTCAAAGGTGTCAGGCGAGAAGGTTTGGCAGCTTCCTGCATTTGAGGACTATAAAAAATTGATAAAGTCTGATATTGCTGATCTTAAGAATATAGGTGGAAGAAATGCAGGAACAATAACTGCAGGACTTTTCATAGGAGAATTCGTGGAAGATAAGCCATGGCTTCATCTTGATATAGCAGGAACTGCATGGACTGATACTGCAGATGATTACTCTATAAAGGGTGGAACTGGTGCTGGAGTAAGAATTCTATATGAATTAGCAAAAGCTAGGGCTTAGCATAGAAAAGCCGCTAAAGAAGGTTACTTTAGCGGCTTTTTATTTTGAGCGTATTTATAGAATTATTTTTTGTGTATTTGTGTATTTGTAGAATTATCTTGGTAGTTAATATTAATTGACCTTATTTTAGAGTTACTTTAATTATCTTTTTTGCTTTTTTCATTTGAGTGCTCATTTTTTCTTATTTCTTGATCTGAACCTTTAGTTTCTTTTTTTTCACTAGCTTCTGTTTTCTTTACTTCAGAAGTAGAGCTTTTCTTGGAGTCAGTAGTTTTTTGAGCTGTTGCAGCAGGTGCTCTAACAGCTGAAGTAGAAGTAATTGCTGTGTTAGAAGATCCTTCAGTGCTTGTGCTACTATTTGAAGATCCTGATTCTGTAGCTGGTGTAGTTGTTGCATCATCTGAATCAGTTTCTTTAGTTGTAGTATCAGAACCCTTACCTACTTTTGCTTGATGTACAACTGATTGCTTATTTGCCTTTGCTGTCTCAAGAGCAGTTTGTTTTTGTGTAAATGTATCAGTAGCTACGTTTAATACTTCCTGTGCCTTTGCTATTGCATCAGAATCACCAGATTTAGTAGCATCTTTTAAAGCTTTATTAGCTTCATTTACTTGCTTTCTAGCAGTGTTAAGATCATGTATAGCAGATACCATTTGCTTAACTGCTTCTTTTTTTTGTTTTTGCATTTCAATTACTGTAGATAATTTATCTTGATCTTCATCAGAAATTTGATCTTTTATTGAATCAAGAATTTCAATAGAATCTGAATCAGTATCTTCAATAGATTTATCTGCTGAATCAATTGAAGATATTTCTTTGTCTAGTTCTGATGTACTAGCAGAAGTGTCATTAGTGTCGGAAGCTGTAGTATCTGAATCAGGGGAAGATTTGGTGATATTTGTATTAGTAATAATTTCTTCTGCCTCTGCTTGTGTCTTTGAAGTCACATCTTCTAAACCTTCTAGAGATATTGAAACCAAGTTTTTCTTATCTTTTTCTAGAAGTGTTTGAATTTCTCCTAGTCTTTCCTTTTGGATTTCTAATAATTTTTGTATTTTTTTATTAGGATCTTTCGTGAATCTTAGTTGTATATTCTCTATAGCCTTATCTAAAGGATAGAATATGCTATCTGGTGTTAATCCAGCGTAAGATTTATAATCCGTAGTCTTGTTAGTTGTAGTATCTGCTGCAAAAGCTGGAACAGAAAATGATAATGAAAACATTAATGATAAACCTAAGATATATTTTTTCTTCATGAGTAATCCTCCTCTTATTTTCAAATAATATTATTTAAGACTAAATTTTAATAAAAGTAATTATTTTGCTAGCAATTAGCCTTGCATATTAATTTACGACACATAAAAAAGCTTTAGGGGGGTAAGTAATTGCCCCCTTAAAAATCAAAGTTCTTACGTATAAATAAGTATAGAACTCTTGAAATTTGAGAATATTTTTTAGTATTACTCAATTGTGAAGTTGAAATTTACAAGTAATTTGAATTAATAAGCTATAATATTATAGGGCTCCTAGCTCATGTGGTGATTCATACATTGTCGAAAATATTCATAATTTAATATTTTCGACAATGTATATGTGAAGCTTTCATATAGGAACTCTTTAAAAATTATGAACTCAAGCAGGATGGTGAAAAACTATGAAGGAAGAGTTTTTGATTGAAGATAAGAATAGATTTATAGAAGAAAACTTAGGTTTCGTATATAAAACTGCTTCTTTTATATGTAAAAAGCAGTTAGATAGGAAAAATGATGAAGAGTTTAGTATAGCCATAGAGGCTTTTAACAAGGCATGTGATAATTTTTCTAAAGAAAAAGGGAATTTTTTCTCTTACGCTAAAATAGTAATGCGAAATTCTTTAATTGATTTTTTTAGAAGTTCTAAAAATATTCCTATTTTATATTTTGAGGAAGAAGAAGGCATGAAAGATATAGATAATACTATATCTTTAGATAAATTTGATAGAGAGCAAGAACAAAAAAGCAGAGTGGAAGAGATAAATTTATATAAAGAAAAGTTGGAAGAATTTAAAATAAATTTCTATGAGCTTTCTAAAAGCTCACCTAACCATAAGGATACTCGAGAAGATGTGCTTAATGCAGCACTAATATGCTCTAGGAATGAAGAAATAATGAATATCTTATACGAAACAAAAAAGTTACCTATAGTACGAATTATTGAACTTACAGGCAGAAATAGAAAGTTTATAGAAAAGTGGAGAAAATATATGATATCATTAATAATTCTACTTTCTAGTAATGAATACATATACCTCAAATCCTATTTAAATATAAGAAGGAAGGAGTAGTAGTATAATGAAAAAGAATGGAGTAGTTGTTGAAACAAAAGGAAGTAAAGTCATATTGCTAACTGAGACTGGAGAGTTTGCACTTGTAAAAGCTTCTAATATTTTACCTATAAAGGGTGAAATCTACGAAGGTAATATTGTTAGTAGTAATAGTACAATAAAAAGACTTGCAGTTCTAGCTGCAACCTTCCTAATGATATTTACATTTGGAATAGTAGATTATTATAAGCCTGTAAAAGCAGTCGAATTAGATGCAAATTCAAGAATATTAATACAAGCTAATCGTTGGAATAGAGTTGTTAAAGTTGAAGTAGATGATGAAAATTTTAAAGCTGTAGTAGATAAGGTTAAGCTTAATAATATGATTTTAGCTGATGCTGTAAAAGAGATTGTAAGTGAAGCTAAGAATGAGAAGTTGATAGATTCATATTCGGATATAAATATAACGCCAGTTAAGGGGAAAGTTGATATAGCACAAGTTACTGAAGATATAAATGAATTGAAAAAACTTGAGATAAGAGAAGATAAGGGCAAGAAGAAAGATCAACAAAAAAATCAGAATGATAACAACAACAATGTAAATGAAGATAAGAATTCTATAAATAATAAAACTGAAAATAAAGAAAGTAAACCTTCAAATGATGAAAATAAAAAATCTACTAACGAAGTAGATAAAGGCAATAATACAAATGTTGATGGGAATAAAAAAAATAATGATAACAATAAAAATAATGATAACAATAGAAGCAACAATTCAAATCAATCAAATGAAGAAATAAAAAAAAATAATGGAAATTCAGACAACAAAACTAGTAAAAATACAAATGAAAATAAGTCTAATGGCAATGGGAATAAAAGCAAAAAAGAAAATAATAAATCTTACTTAAAGGCAAATGTAAGTGAATAATTACAATACCCAGCAGAAATCCTGCTGGGTATTGTGATTATCATAAATCTCATAATGAAATTTGTTTTATTAATTCATATCTCACAATTGAGAATTGAGTTTATAGTTATTTATTTTAAAAATCCGCTTGCCCTGTAGTTCTTGGGAAAGGAATTACATCTCTTATATTTGACATACCAGTGATGTACATTATTAATCTTTCAAATCCTAAACCGAAACCTGAGTGAACAGTTTCACCATATTTTCTTAATTCAAGATACCACCAATAATCCTCTTTGTTAAGTCCAAGTTCTTCAAGTCTTGCTTCGAGCATTTGAAGTCTTTCTTCTCTTTGGCTTCCCCCTATGATTTCACCGATGCCAGGAACTAGACAGTCCATTGCAGCAACTGTTTTTCCATCTTCGTTTAATCTCATATAAAAAGCTTTAATTTCTTTAGGATAATTAGTTACAAACACAGGCTTTTTGAATATTTCTTCAGTTAAATATCTTTCATGCTCAGTCTGTAAGTCTATACCCCACTCTACAGGATAATCAAATTCTTTTCCTGAATTCTTAAGTAATTCAACTGCTTCTGTATAAGTAACTTTTCCAAAGTCAGAACTGATTATATGATCTAATCTATCTTTTAATCCTTTGTCTATGAATTGGTTAAAGAAGTCAATTTCTTCAGGACATTCATCCATAACATATTTTATAACATATTTAAGCATTTGTTCTGCTAATTCCATGTCATCTTGAAGATTAGCAAAAGCCATTTCAGGTTCTATCATCCAGAACTCAGCGGCATGTCTTGCTGTATTTGAGTTTTCCGCTCTAAATGTAGGTCCAAAAGTATATATATTTCTGAAAGCTAAAGCGTAAGATTCTCCATTTAGCTGACCTGATACAGTAAGATTAGCTTCTTTTCCGAAAAAGTCCTCGCTGAAATCAATGGTTCCTTCTTTAGTTTTTGGAATGTTGTTTAAATCCATAGTAGTTAATTTAAACATTTCTCCAGCGCCTTCACAATCACTACCAGTTATTATTGGAGTGTGAACATAGACAAAACTTTGATCTTGGAAGAACTTATGTATTGCATAAGCCGCTACAGAACGAACTCTAAAAACAGCTGAAAATGCATTACTTCTAGGTCTTAAATGAGCTATTGTTCTTAAATATTCAAAAGTATGTCTCTTTTTTTGTAGAGGATAATCAGAAGAGGACATTCCCTCTATTATTATCTCTTCAGCTTGTATTTCAAAAGGCTGTTTTGCATCAGGTGTTGGCACTAATTTACCTATAACGGAGATTGATGAACTTATCGGTAGCTTAGATACATCCTTGAAATTCGTAATCTTATTATCAAATACCACTTGAACATTTTTGAAGAATGAGCCATCATTAACTTCTATAAACCCAAAAGCATTTGATGCTCTTAATGTTCTTATCCAACCTGAAATTTTTACACTTTTTTCAATATGCTCTTCTGTGCTTCTGTATAGAGCTCTAACTAATGTAGTGTCCATTATATGACCTCACTTTCTAAATTATATTATTTACGTTTCTAATGTATTTTATAGGTATAGTTTACATTTAAGACTAAAATAAAAAAACCTATCAATCCATTAGTATGGACGAAAGGCTATATTTCCACGGTACCATCTAATTTGTCACAATAGATGACTTTGCATACAGCACGATAGTGCTTTTAATATAACGGTTTTAACCGGTTAAGCCTAGTAATTTTAACACTTAAACCCTTAAATCATATTTATTTTACACTAATAGTTTAATAAATGCAATTATTCACTCATAAAATATACAGATATATTGATATTTAAGAGGAAAGCTTATGACTAGTTCAAGCGAAGAGCTATTATTACAAAAGTATAATAAGATAAATTTTTATAAAAAGATGATTTTATTAAGTACAAGAGAAAATAGTTTAGGGCTTATAAAGGATATCGAAAGGTTAACAGTACAAATTGAAGGTATATTAGATTATTATAAGGAAAAAAGCGCAGAAAAACAAGTAGAAAAAGATACTGTAGAAACAGTTTTTTCTTTTAGAACTAGAGAGTTTACAATGAAGGAATTATCCGAATATAATGGCGTAGGCGATAATCAGGCTTATATAGCTGTTAATGGAACAGTTTATGATATTACAGGAGAGAGGGTATTAAATCAGGTATTAGCTGCTGGTTTTAGACCAGGAACTGACCTTTCAGGACCATTTAATTCAGGAAAACTCAGCAAACAGCTACTGAATAATATAAGAATTGTTGGTGTTCTAAGAGATTAAGTTAAGTGATCATGATATACATTATATATCATGATCATATTAATTCTTTGCGTAAGCTCATTGAAGCATCGGATGGATAACTACTTAATTTCGACACAGACCCATTATTCGTAACCAGTTTCGTAAGAATGAATTAAGGTTGAAGGAAACTTCTTCATCTCCATGTCTTTCATTATTCTTTTATATTCATAGCTCACTTTTCTTATTTCTGCGCGAGTGCTTCTACCTTTAGATATATCTATTATTGCGTAAGTTGAATCTGGGGAACCGTTTTTAGGTTTACCTACACTACCACCATTTATTATCATTTTATTTTTCAATTGCTTTACCATAGGCATATGTGTGTGCGCGCATACTAATATATCCTCATCTATTTCGTCTACTATAGTATCTAAATCAGGATTATTTTCATATAAGTACTCATCTATTTTATTTGGGCTTCCATGAACGAAAAGTATTTTTCTATTATCAATTTTTAAAGATATACTGTCTGGTAAGTTTTCAAGATAGTATTTATTTGAAGCTCTTAATTCTTCTACAGTCCAAGGCAGAGAAAAAGAATTTATATTCGTGTCTCTTATATATGTGAAGCCATTATCTACAACAGATGTATCATAGTTTCCTTTTATACATAAAAATCCTCTTCTTTTTACCATAGCTATAACTTCATTTGGCTGAGGCCCATAACCAACCAAGTCTCCTAAGCAAATCACTGTGTCTACATTTTGAGTATCTATATCTTCAATAACTCTAATCAGAGCATAAAGGTTACTGTGTATATCTGATATAACTGCAATTCTCATTTAGTTTCCTCCTAATTAAAAAACATAAGTATGATTCCATTAAATACATTATACCACTTAATGTATATTCACATCTTCATTTGAACAATATTAATAAAGTATTAAAGATTGTTACTATATAAAATTAATTACTGATTTATAACAAAATGCCTTTTGTGAATATATAAGTACATAATACATGAAGATAAATATTATGTAACATAACATACATATAGTGGATGATCCAAGGTAATGGATTATCTAGTTCTTTTTGTATATAATTAATATGTAGCTTTAACAAAAAAGAAATACTCAATTGACTGTGTAAATAAAAATAGTCAAAAAATATACAAATAAGTATTTTATAATTATACAAGGAGAGAGCAGAATGAAAGAAAATAGATTAAATAAAATATTAGAAGATATGAGTAAAGAGAATCTACATCAAATGATCATAACCTCACCAGCAGCGGTATTTTATCTTACTGGCAAATGGATAGAATCAGGTGAAAGACTATTAGCTTTATATATAAATACAAGAGGAGATAGAAAGCTTGTAATCAATGAGCTTTTTCCTATACATGAAAACTTAGGGCTAGATTTGGTTTGGTATAATGACACACAAGATCCGATTTCAGCGCTTTGCAATATTATAGATAAAACATGCTCAATAGGAATTGACAAGAACTGGCAGGCACATTTCTTAATTAGACTTATGGAAAAGGATGCAGCAGCAGGTTTTGTAAATGGATCACCTATTATAGATAAAGCGAGAACAATTAAAGACGCGGAAGAGATTGAGCTTATGAGAAAAGCATCTGCTATAAATGATAGAGTCATGGGCAAAGTCGTAAACAGATTTTCAAAGGATAAGAGTGAAAAAGCTATTAGTAGCATATTAAGTGAACTATATGAAGAAGAAAAAACTCAAGGATTTTCTTTTACACCTATAGTAGCATATGGTGCTAATGGAGCAGATCCTCATCATGAAACTGATGCATCTATGGTAAAGCTAGGAGATAGTATAATAATAGATACAGGTTGTAGAAACGAATTTTACTGTTCAGACATGACTAGAACTTTCTTCTGTGGAGAGCCTTCTGAAGAAGCAAGAAAAGTTTATGAAATTGTTCTTGAAGCTAACTTGGCTGGCATAAGAAAGGTTAAACCAGGCGCTAGATTTTGTGATATAGATAAGGCTGCTAGAGATGTGATAGAAGGATATGGGTATGGGAAGTATTTTACTCACAGGACAGGACATTCAATAGGTATTGAAGTTCATGATTTTGGTGACGTAAGCTCTGTTAATAAAGAGGAAGTGAAGCCAGGTATGATATTCTCAATTGAGCCAGGAATTTATCTTCATAATAATGTTGGTGTTAGAATTGAGGATTTAGTATTAGTAACAGAAGATGGATGTGAAGTACTTAATGGTTATCCAAAAGATTTAATTGTCATAAAGTAGGCTAAAATAAAAATCACTCCACTATGTTTAAGATTTACATTAAATGTAAAAAATATAGATGGAGGTGTTAGTTAGATGGACGAGAAGACTTTACTAAACAATATAACTAATATTAGAGAAAAATTAGAAAAACTAATTAAAGCTAGCGAAAAAGATCTTGTATCTCAAGATATAATAGAAGTTGGCAATGAATTTAACGAAGCACTAAATATATACAATAGATTTATAAGTAGAACACCTAATGAACAAAAAGGTTGATGGCATTAATTGTAGCCATCAACCTTTTTTACTGCTATTCAGTAAAAAATTAAAATTTATTCGCCTGCCAAGTTTTCCTCATATGCATTCGGAAAGGCAGATGCGCAAAAAAACTTGCTGAAGAAGGTCACTTCAGCAAGTTTTGTATTATAGATTTTTTATTATGTTTGTCATAAGTGATATGAAGTTATCTCTTACTAGGGCAGAAGTTTCCATTACCTCTACATGGCTTAATGGTTGTTTTAATATTCCTGCAGCCATATTTGTAAGACAAGAAATACCTAGAACCTTTATTTTGCTGTGATTTGCTATTATAACTTCAGGAACGGTGGACATACCTACAGCATCACCACCTAAGATTCTTGCCATTTTTATCTCGGCAGGGGTTTCATAAGTTGGGCCACTAAACATAGCGTATACGCCTTCTTTTATATCTATATTTAATGAATTTGCAACTTCTTTTGCTTTATTAATAAGTTCACCGTTATAAGCTTCAGACATATCTGGAAAACGAGTTCCAAAAGAATCAAGATTTTTACCTATTAAAGGATTAGTTCCTGAAAGATTTATATGATCATTTATAATCATAAGATCACCAGGTTTAAAGTTTGTATTTACAGCACCTGCCGCATTAGTTACAATGATTGTGTCTATACCTAAAAGTTTCATAACTCTTACAGGAAAAGTCACTTGCTCCATGGCATAGCCTTCATAATAATGGAATCTACCTTGCATAGCAACCACTTGCTTTCCTTGAAACATGCCTATTACTAATCGACCAGCATGACCTTCTACAGTTGATACTGGAAAGTTTGGTAGTTCATTATAGTTATAATATTCAGCATCCTCTATCATATCAGCAATACTGCCCAAGCCAGATCCTAAAATTAATCCTATTTGCGGCTTGTATTTGCTTTTAGATAAAATAAATTCAGCCGAATCTTGTATTTTCTTAGTTAAATCCATAATTTCACCTCAAGTAATATTATTTAATTATTATTAATTGTTATTTTATATCATTTAAGAAGCTCACACCATTTTTTGTTTCACCAGCATCAAATATATCAGCTATTGTTTGGCCCATATCAAAGAATCCAATTCTTGTGCCAAGATTAAATCCTTTCTTCAATTGAGCACCATAAGCTAAGAAAGGTACATACTCTCTAGTATGATCTGTTCCTCTAAATGTAGGATCGCATCCATGATCTGCAGTTATGAATAATACATCAGTATCTTTCATAGAGGATATTATTTCTGGAAGTCTAGCATCAAACTCCTCTAAGCCTTTTCCGTAACTCTTTGCATCTCTTCTGTGGCCCCACTTCATATCAAAATCAACAAGATTTGTAAATATAAGACCATCTTTATCTTCTTTTATATACTCAAGAGTTTTATCAACTCCATCCATATTATCCTTAGTGTGAACAGCTTCTGTTATTCCTCTACCGGAAAAGATATCTTCAATTTTACCTACAGCCATTACATTTAAGCCTTTTTTAGCTAATAAATCTAATAAGGTATCATGAGGAGGAAGTAAAGCATAATCTCTTCTATTAGGTGTTCTTGTAAAACTACCAGGGTTTCCTAAGAATGGCCTCGCAATAACTCTAGCTACAGATTCTTCACCAGTAAGCATTTCTCTAGCAAATTCACAATATTTATATAAATCCTCTAAAGGAACTATATCTTCATGAGCGGCTATTTGAAATACGCTGTCAGCGGAAGTATAAACTATTAGAGCACCTGTTTTCATATGCTCTTCACCAAGTTCATCAAGTATTTCTGTTCCAGAAGCAGACTTATTGCCTATAACCTTTCTTCCAGTGAATTCTTCAAATTTGTCTATTACAGACTTAGGAAAACCATCAGGATAAGTAGGGAAAGCAATTTCTGATTTAACTCCAACCATCTCCCAGTGTCCAGTAACAGTATCTTTTCCGTTGGATGCTTCATGAATTTTGCCATAACAACCTGTTGGAGAAACTACTTCGTTTAAGCTAGTAATTCCAGCAATATTACCTAAACCGATATTCTCCATATTAGGTATAATTAATCCATTGTTAAATTCAGCTACATGGCCAAGTGTGTTAGAGCCTACATCACCGTATTTCGCAGCATCAGGAAGTTCACCTATGCCAACACTATCAAGTACAATCCAGATAACTCTTTTTATCATAGTAAAACACCTCGCAAAATAATATATTATATATTGTGTCCATTAGTTAATTAATTAAAAGCAAACAATATGAAAGCGCTTACTTAAATGTCTAAATCGAAAATAAATCATAAGAAATATAAATGTCTATTTACATAAAGACATCTTAGAAATAATAAAGCTGTTGTTTTTACAATAAAAGTTGAAAATACTTATTTAATAACTAATTATATATATTATAATTTATAAAGATAAATATATAAATATATAATTATAAATATTATTTATTCTTTATATATTATTTTCATATAAAATTACTTGTTTTAAAATTCATTTAAAAAAAATAGCGGATAAATTATAAAATAGCTTAAAGAAATGTTGTATATAATTGACAAAAATGTATAATGTATATTGTGCGTATTTAATGGTATATAATTTCGACTGAGAATATTTCTTAGAATTCATATATATTTAGAAGTACAATTGAAAAGATTGATTTTGTTATGTGATTGTACATTTAGATTGATAGTATAAAAACTACTATAACCAAAGATATGAACTATTATTATAGTTTGATTTTAAGGGGGTAAATAATTTGAAGTTATTTTCACTTAGTGAAGGATTAAGCTCAGAAATTTTAAAGGTAGTCAAAAATGTTGAACGTGAAGTATATCAAGTTAGATTTAAAGGATATGTAGTTTTAATGGATTTTGCTCAAAAGATAGTACTTGTATTTGATTTAATAGATAAGGATATAAACTTTAGAACTGATCTAGGGATAATTGAAGATAGGATTAGAGAAATTACAGGAACTACTTTTTGGGTACGAATGACAGATGAAATATACGAAAGTTCCGGACTAATAACAGGAACTTTTTCACAGAATGTAGTTAAAATTAATAACTACATAGATGATAGGATTTTAAAAAGTAAAGCTAATGCTTACAGTAAATATATTATGTCGGATTTGATGATGATAAGAAAGCACTTAAATCTAAAAGATACGCAGTCTGTGTGGGAAGTTGCTCCCTCTAAAAGAGAAGATATAGATGCAATTATATCAATTGTTGAACATAAAAATGAAAAAAAGTTCAGAACAGTAAGAGAAGAAATTGTTAAGTTAGAAGATAATAGATACATAATTTTGCATTTTGATGATGAAACTAGATTTAAATCAATGAATAAATTATATATACTAGCTGAAGAAAATAAAAGTTCAGTTGTATATGAAGCAATAAAATATACTACGTAATTTAAAAGATAGACAAACTACTAAAGGTAGTTTGTCTATCTTAATGTTATTTAGTATTTTTTATATCTGAAGGAGAAACATTATTTAGTATTTCTTTTTTTAAGATTTCAGCTTCCTCAGATAATTCAGTAACATTTGAAGCTTGAGAGGTTAACTTATCACTTAATAATAACATAACTAGATTTTCAAATGCATTATGCAGACCGTTTTCTCCGTCATTTGATCCAGAAGTTATAAGTGTTTTTGGTACTATATCAATCTTAGAGGTTTTAATAGCGTCAGCAAAGTTATTCATTATTTCTTGAACTACTTTGTATTGAGCACCACCAAAAGCATTTACTTGTTCTTTTGCGGCTATAGCTTTAGAGATACCAACTCTAGCTTCTCTATCAGCATCTGCTTGACCAACTGTTTTAATCTTAAATGCTTCAGCGTCACCTGTTTGTCTAAGTCTAAATGATTCTGCATCAGCTTGTTGTTTAACTTGATAAGCATTAGCTTCAGCTTGTTGCTTTAATCTATAAGCTTCAGCTTCAGCTTGTTGTTTAACTTTGTAGGCATCAGCTTCTGAAAGTCTTTGTATCTTTTCTGCATCCTGTCTTGATTTCATAAGATCAGCTTTACCTTGATTTTCTTGAATCTTGATGTTGATATCTGATTCAGTAAGTGAGGTTTGTTGCTTAGCTACTGCTTCAGCTTCTTTTAGTTCTTTTTCCTTCTCAGCAGCTGCCTGTTGAGTTGAATAGGTTTCAAGTTGTTCCTTAGCTATTTGTCTTGAACGAAGCTGAGTTAAAATTTGTTCTATATTTGTATCATTCTTTGAGCTTGTAGGAGTACCTATAAGAACCTCTTCTAGTTCTAGGTTATAATGAGAGAATTTTGTCTTCATTTCTACAGAAGATTGATTCTGTATTTCATTTCTTTGTTGGATTAACTCAATTAATGTTTTGGTTTGTCCTATGTTTTTGAAATATGCGGATACCATAGGATCTAGTGTTTGATCAACAAGCATCTTTATATCGCCAAACCTCTGAATTACCATAGGAGCTTTTTTATAATCTATATGGAAAACTACAGATAAAGGTAATGATGGTTCAAAAGCATCTTTTGTAATTAAGCTAACTTCTTTAAGATTTTCATCATATCTATGATTACCATTTTGATTGCTTATCCATTTTAAGATTACGTTAGTAGTAGGAACTTTTATAATGCTTCCTGCATAAGTGTTGAAGGCATATTTACCTGGCATAAGGCCTTCACTCCAAACACCTCTAAAGCCTTTTTGTACTAGTTCGCCATGTTTGTAATCATCTCCAGATGAGTCAGTTCCCTTCATACCAGTGTATGAAACAACTACACCTACATAACCTACAGGTATAACTGTTTTAGGTATATATTCTATTGTGGCAAATAATCTGTTTATTAAGTAAGTACCATCTGCAAGGACTTGATATTGTCTACCTCTGTAACCGCCAGCAGCTAAGAATTTTTCAGGGTCTTGGAAATTATTATGATAATTTGGATCAGCAGGTTCATCTCCAACAGTAGGACAAATTATATTGTCTTTTCCTAGAGAAGGACCATCATGTATAGTAACTATACCAACTAGATCACTTTCACCTTGAATAACTACAGGATCAAAACCATTTCTTGCACTAATTTTTTGTGCCATCTCCATAATAGTTTTTTGCTCAGTATCATTTCCCATTGGAAGGTAATAAGTCTTGGTTTCTGTTATTATTATAAATTGTGCTAAGTTAAAGGCGTAAGTACCTTCACGGATTATACCTCTTTGAGGACCTTTTTGTCCGCCATTTGTTATAAAGCCTCTAACATCTTGGAAGTTGTTACCCTCATGGATTATTGTTCCAAGAGTTTGAGTTGGTTCTAGTGGTTTACCATCTCTAGCAAATACATAAGCTATTTTTCCTTGAGGGATAGTTACTAGTGGAACTGTATGGATTTTATAAACTAGAGGACTTAAAAAGTGAATACCACCTCTTAAAACAACTGGTTGAAATCCTGCTTCACCGTTTAAGGCTATAATTTGTTCCTTAAGTGAACCTTTTGAGGACCACCATTTTTCTATGATAGCTACTTTGGAGTTAGGAATAATCCTAAAACCGGACAACCAAACTAAGAAAAAGAAAGCTACAATTCCGACTCCTATTTTTATTAATAATAATATTGTTTCGTGGTTCATACAAACCTCTCCCCTTAATAATTTTATTATTGTTAAACTTTAATAATAAGATAGTGTATTAATATTTATCTTTTCTTAAAGTCTTAACTCATGCTGTAATTATATTATATGGTATTAAATAACGCAAAAAGTGTTTTGGATAACAATTAAATGTTTCTTAGGGTTTATAATGTATTGGATAATACTATCTCATTAAATCTATTTTTTTCTAATTATACCTTTAATTTTCATGTGTGTGTAGTGAAAGTATATAAGATGTATAGAATTAATGCTAAAATAACATAGAATTAATATTAAATTAAGTTTCACCATAAGAAATCTAAATTAAATAACTAAATTATTGCAGATAGTATTAGTTACTATAAGTTAATTGAAATAAAAATTTTTTTCATATAGAATTATACATATGTAATTTTAAATAAATGACCAAATTTATTAAATGAAGGTGATAACATGAAAAATTTAAGACCTAAGATTAATAATATAGAAACATTAGCTGAGACTAAATATCTTAGTTTATATGATGCAAAATATACAAATAAAAAAGGTAATACTAGAAGTTGGACTATCGCATCTAGAAAAAATCTTGAAACTTTAAAATTACAGATACAAAAAGAAAAAGAAGAGAAAGTTGATGCAGTAATATTAATAGCTATGCATAAAGACAGCAAGAAACTTGTTATGATAAGACAGTTTAGAGTTCCAATTAATGATTATGTTTATGAACTTCCAGCTGGGCTTATAGATGGTGATGAGGAAATAAATAATGCGGTAAAAAGAGAGCTTCATGAAGAGACTGGGCTTAATTTAACTGATATTGTAAATAAGGAAGATATAAAATCTTTGTATGTTTCAGTAGGAATGACTGATGAATCCATAGCTTTAGTCTATTGTTACTGTGATGGAGAAGTGTGCAGTGACTATTTGGAGGACGATGAGGATATCGAAGTTCATATGATTGATCAATTTGAAGCTAAAGAAATACTTAAAGCAAATCACAAAATGGATATAAAAGTATATATGGTGCTTAAGGCTTTTTCAATGCTAGGCGAGGATATAATGAAATAGAGAGAAGTAGTGCTATAAATATATGATTATAATGAATGTAAAGGTGGTGAGGATAATTAATCCTCACCACCTTTAATATAAATCTAAATAGGTTTTTATGCTCCTTCATTTAAGAACTTATATTGTGCATTATAAAGGTTGTAATAAATACCTTTAAGGGCTAAAAGTTCATCGTGAGTTCCACATTCTTTTATATTTCCATCTCCAACTACCATAATCTTATCACAATCTCTTATTGTAGATAATCTATGAGCTATAACGAAAGAAGTTCTTCCAAATAAAAGTTTTTCTATACCCTTTTGAACTAATTTTTCAGTATGAGTATCTATATTTGAAGTAGCTTCATCTAATATTAATATTCTTGGATTAGCTAGTAGCGCTCTTGCAAAGGAAATAAGCTGCCTTTGTCCTAAGGAAAGTCTAGATCCTCTTTCATTGACTTCTGTATCATAACCTTTTTCCATATTAATTATGAAGGCATGAGCATTTACTGCCTTAGCAGCAGCAATTACTTCATCATCAGTTGCATCAAGTTTACCATATCTTATATTCTCTTTAATAGTAGTGGAGAAGAGGAAAGTATCTTGAAGCATTATACCCATCTGGGTTCTATAGGATTCTAATTCTACATTTTTTATATTTTTTCCATCAACTAGTACTTCACCAGAAGTAGGATCATAAAATCTGCTGAGTAAAGATACTATAGTAGTTTTTCCTGCACCTGTTGCACCAACTAATGCTACAGTCTCTCCAGGGTTAACTTTAAAATTTACGTTATTTAATACCACTGAGCCTTCATCATAAGCAAAGGTCACATCTTTAAATTCAACTGAACCTTTTATCTTAGGCATCTTTATAGAGTCTATAGCACTTACAATGTCTGGCTCAATCTCCATGATATCGAATATTCTATCAGCGGCGGAGAAGTTTGTGATTAATGTATTATAGAAGGTTGAAAGGTTCATGATAGGTCTCCAAAACATACCTATATACATTGAAAATGCTACCAAAGTACCTATAGTAACATCATTAGATCTTACTAATAAGTAACCAGCATAGAACACAATTACAATACCAACACCCCATGAAAGTTCAACTAATGGCCAAAAGAAGTCATTAAATTTAACAGCAGCAACGAAAGAGTTTACTAGTTCGTTTACTAGGTCTTTAAACTTAGAAAGTGTATCTCCTTCCTTTGCGAAAGCTTGAACTACCTTAATTCCTGAAAAATCTTCATGGTTATATGCATTCAAGTTTGAACGTTTCTTTCTATATACTTCCCATCTTTTTCTAGATTGAATTTCTATGAAGAACATAGCTACTGCTAGAAAAGGTAGTATAGCAATAGCGGCTAATGCTAACTTAAAGTTTAGGAAAAGCATCATTATTGAAACGCATACCAAGCTCATTAATTCTGGTATAAGAGTTTGTATACTTTGATTAAACAGATTTTGAAGAGCATTTACATCTCCCATAACTCTAGCTAATATTTTTCCTACTGGTCTGTTATCAAAAAACGAAAATGATAACTTTTGAATATGAGTGTAAAGTTCATGTCGTATATTTACTAATATATTATTTGTTATCGAGGACATCATAACAATTCTTATTTTAGAAGCGACCATAGATAAAACATTTAATGTTAATAGGAGGGCACCAATGTACATCAAACCTTTTATATTACTGTCTCCGATATAACTATCAATCGCTATCTTTAGTAGATAAGGGTTTATTATTCCACAAATCATAACAAATAATAGAAGTATAATAACTATTGTTGCCTTAAGTTTATAAGGGCTTAAATATTTTAAAAGTCTTATAGTAAGTTCAGTTTTACTTCTTTGCATTCCTTCTTCATCACGACTTACTGTGTTTTTAGCCATTATACCACCTCGCTTTCAACTAAATCGAAATCTTTAAATTGTTCACAATAAATATCATAGTATTTACCCTTCTTAGATAGAAGGTCAGCGTGATTTCCTACTTCTTTAATTTCACCGTTTTCAACAAACAGTATCATATCAGCATTTTTAACTGCAGATATTCTATGAGCAATTATAAAAGTAGTACTTTTTTCTTCTTTATCATTAAGGTTTTTAAGGAGTTCATACTCTGTCTCCATGTCTAAAGCAGATGTAGAATCGTCAAGAATAAGAATCGGAGCCTTTCTTAAAAGCGCTCTAGCAATTGAGATTCTTTGCTTTTGACCACCAGAAAGACCAATACCTCTTTCACCTATTTCAGTATCGAAGCCTTCTTCAAAAGAAGATATAAAGTCATAGCAACAAGCAGTTTTACAGGTTTCTATAATTTCTTCCATTGAAGCGTTCTTATTTCCGAATTTTACATTATTCTCAATAGTATCAGAAAATAAGAAGGTATCTTGTGGTACTACAGACATATTGCTCCTAAGCTTTTTCAAATCAATATCTTTTACATTGATCCCATCAACTAGAACTTCACCGGAGGCTACATCATAATATCTACCAACCAATTGGAGTATAGATGATTTACCAGCACCAGTAGTACCCATTATGGCTACTGTACTTCCAGCAGGGATGTCTAAATTTACATTTTTAAGAACTAATTCTTCATTATATTTGAAGCTAACATTATTAAATGTTATAGCTCCTTTTATTTCTTCAGGTGATATCGCATCTTCTTTACTTGCAATATCAGGTTTTCTATCTAATATTTCAAAGATTTTCTTTGCAGATGCCTGGTTTTGAGCAAGCATATTAGTTAACCATCCAAGGTTTCTCATCGGCCAGATAAGGGAATTTAAGTAACCACTGAATGCTACTAAAGTTCCTATTGTTATCTCACCTTTTATAACAAAAACACCACCAAGGATAATCATTATTATTAATGAGATGTTTGTTAAAAATTCCATAGGAGGAAAATACTTTCCTACAATCTTTGCTTGATTCATATTTAAATCATAATAAGTTCTATTCATTTTTAAGAATTTAAGAATCTCATGTTTTTCTCTAGTAAAAGCTTTAACTAGTCGTACCCCAGCTATATTTTCCTGAGCTGTTGTATTGATCTCTGCTGTTTGGTCGCTTATGTTGCTGTATACTGATCCAAACTCTTTTTCTAATTTTATAGCCATATATCCTATAGGAACCATTATCACTATACATGCAAGAGCAAGCTTCCAACTTAGTGCTAGTAATATAACGGTACCGATAATAAAATATATAATGTTTTCTACGAAAAGTCTTAAACCAAATCCAATGGTCTGCCAGATGTTTTCTACATCCTCACCGATTCTAGACATCAGTTCTCCGGTGTTCATATTATCGAAATATTTAAACTCCATAGTTTGAATATGCTCGAATAATTCATTCTTAATATCTCTGTGCACTTTTGCTGCAATAAAGTCAAAGAGAAATTCTTTAACATATCCCAGAAGAGCCTTACATAGAGTAATTGCTAGGATTCCTCCAAGTGCTGGATATAAAAGTGAATATTGTTTATCTGTAATTACTTTATCAACTATTATCTTTTGAAGATAAGGCGTAATGTTGTCTACAGCTATAATTATAATCATAGATATAATGCCTATAAGTAATATAGCCTTGTGTTTAAATAAATAATTTAAGATTCTTCTCAAATCTATTCCCCCCTTTTTGTTTGTACATGGTGCCCATTTATGCAAAAAAAGGTCATGGATATCCCACAACCTTTTTTGCGTAAAAACACAATATAAAAAGTCATGAGCAATAGCCCATGACCTAAATACATACAAAGTTAAGAATTGTCAATAATTACTCGACAATAAAACTCGCAGAGATAGGGCTATTGTTAATAGTTATTAAGTTATTTGATTTTCTAAATTTGCCATTCATAAAACTAAATCTTGCTATTAACATGGTCCTACCTCCTTTTCGTTAAAATTTATTTAATGAAATTACTTTAATAACATTATATACAGATTACTCAGAAAGTGTCAAAGGTTTTTTCCAATATTTTTAAATTTATAAGAATATCCAAAAATTTCTATAATTAGATATTAAAATTTTAGAAGTTAAATAAATATTTTTAATTTTTTAAAATACGTAACCTAAAAATAACTATTATACTTCTTACTTCGTATATAATTTTAAATACGTAAGTAAATACGTACCAGTTCAATTTAAAAATATAAATTTAATTATTAAGTGGTACATCTATAGATTGTAAATTAGAGAAGGATTGGTTTGATTATAGAGAGTGCAGTTAATTCTATGCACAAATATTGAAGATTATTACTATTAATAAAGAGAGGAGTATTAATAATGAAAAAGAGGATTAAGATGTTTCTTTCTATAATTTTAATAATTTTTATAGCAGCAGAAATATTTATATTTTGGATTCCCCTTTTTACACGTCCTGATAAGAGTGATGCCATAGTAGTATTAGGTTGCAGCATGAGAGGTGACACACCAAGTGCTTTCTTAACCGCTAGAACAGAAGAAGCAGCAGAACTTTTTAAACATGGTTATGGTAAATATATAATAGTTTCTGGGGGAAAGGGACAGGGAGAAAGCATTTCTGAGGCAGAAGGAATGAAAAGGATTTTATTAAGTAAAGGAATAGATGAAAACAAAATAATCATGGAAGATAATTCAACTAACACTGCTGAAAATATAAAATTCACATCCAAAATAATGAAAGCTCAAAATCTTAATAGTGCAGTTGTGGTTTCCAATGAGTTTCACCTTAGGAGAGCTCAAATCTTATGTAAGAGAAATAAAGTTTCAGCTACGTATAAAGGAGTATTTGTTAAAGCATATGCTATCACTGAAATATATGGTGCTGTTAGAGAAATTCCAGGTATAATTAAAGATCTAATAGTAAAATAAATTATTATAAAAAGTAATGGAGAGGTAAGGATGTATTGGGAATTAAATGAGAAGATAAGAAAGGCTAAAGAGGAAATTAAGGAAAAAGAGCATATTGAGAGGAAGCTTAAGTCCGCTGAAAACCTATTTTCGGAATATGAAAGTGAACTGAAACATATTAAAGAAAGACTTCATAAAGAAGAAATGGATATAAAAAAGTTTGAAGGTATAACCTTATCGAATTTCTTAGCTTTACTGTTTCATAACAAAGAAGAAAAATTAGATAAGGAGAGACAGGAATATATTAAAGCTAAGATAGAATTTGATCAGTGTGAACAGAAAATGAAAGCTGCACTTGATGATGTAAATTTACTAAGAATAAAGTTTAATAGTGTGCGTGACGCAGATATTAAATATAAAAGATTAATTGAAGAAAAGGAATCGGATATAAAAAAGTTTGGAAGTACGGATACAAAAGAAAGACTGAATAGTATGGAGAATGATAGACTAATCATTTCTATGGATATAAAGGAATTAAAAGAAGCGATTTTTGCAGGTGAAAGATTACTTGGAGCTATTGATAGTGCAAGTGAGAGTATATCTAGTGCAATGAATTGGGGAAAAGCTGATATATTTATGGATAGTATGGTCGTATCCATGGCAAAACATCGAAGGATTGATGATGCACAGGTTAAGCTTAATAACATACCGTATCTCGTAGATAAGTTTAAAAAAGAGTTGTCGGATGTATCTATAGTTTCAAATGAAATCTCACAAACTATTACTTTTTCTTCTTTTACTAAAGCTTTTGATATATTCTTTGATAATATATTTACTGATATAGCAGTACAGTCAAAGATTGAAGATAGCTATTATAAACTTAAAAATCTAAATTCTGAAGTAAAACGTTGCACAAATAGACTTCAATATAGAATAGAGCTAGAGCAAGATCGTCTGATTGAACTAGATCATAAAATAAATAAGTTTATTGAAGAAGAGTTGTAAAAATTCATTTTTTTAGTAATTTAGATCAGGAACAAAGTTTAATGTGCCTGATCTTTTTGCTGTATGTTTAAGTAGTTAAGATAACTGGTTATTAAATAAATGTAAACGATATTGATATATTATAGAAAGTGAAGTAAAGTAGTTATATAGTTTAATATTTTGTTATACTACAGTAATATTTTGAGGAGGTAAATATGGCTAAAGATACAAAAAAGAATTTAAGGAATAAGATTATCTATTCTGTATTTGTAAGGAACCATGGTGAAAATGGAACTTTTAAAGATGTAGAAGATGATCTCGAAAGGATAAAAGAATTAGGTACAGATATAGTTTGGTTCATGCCTATACATCCTATAGGAGAAAAAAATAGAAAAGGATCTTTAGGTTCACCTTATGCTATAAAGGACTACAGAGGTGTGAATCCAGAGTATGGAACATTAGAAGATTTTAAACGATTGATAGATAAGATTCACTCTTTAGATATGTTATGTATGATAGATGTAGTTTATAATCATACTTCACCTGATTCATGGCTAGTGGACAATCATCCAGAGTATTTCTACAAGAAACCGGATGGAAAAATGGGCAACAAGGTTGGAGATTGGACGGACATAGTAGATCTAGATTATAACAATAAGGATTTATGGAATTATCAGATAGAAACTTTAAGATATTGGGCATCGATAGGGGTAGATGGATTTAGATGTGACGTAGCTCCATTAGTTCCATTGGACTTTTGGTTGGCTTCAAGGCAAGCGGTTGCACAAGTAAATCCGGATCACATTTGGCTTTCTGAAACCGTACACCCTCACTTTTTACTTGAGATGAGAAAAAATGGATTTGTAGGGCTTTCAGATAGTGAAATATATCAAGCTTTTGATATAACTTATGATTATGATGTGAATGTAGAATATACAGGATATTTTAGTAAGAAAAATAATTTAAGTGACTATATAAATAAGGTTAAGATACAGGAGGGAATATATCCTGATAACTTTGTGAAGCTTAGATTTTTAGAAAATCATGATCAGCCTAGAGCAAAAAAATTAATACCTGATGAAGAAACATTGAAGCTTTGGACAGGTTTCCTTTATTTTCAAAAAGGAGCAACCTTAATTTATGCAGGTGAAGAAGCACTAGATGATAAATGCCCTAGCCTTTTTGATATGGACAAAATTCAATGGAATAATATAAATGATGAGTATATCAACCTGATGAAAAAGTTAGCTGGTCTAAAGAGAAGGCAAATAGTAGCAGAAGGATTTTATACACTTGATTTCTTAGAGGACAGTGTTGTATATGGATCTTATGAAAATGAACATTCAAGATTAGTAGGTATTTTCAATTTAGAAAAGAAAAAAGGCAATATAGAAGTACCTTTGAGGGATGGGGTTTATAGTAATATTATTGATAATAGTTCTGTATTAATAGTGGATGGAAAACATGAACTTGTAAATAAGCCTATCATCTTAGAAATTGAACTTTAGGATATTAAAGAAAGATTAATATGTATTAAATGAAATGATTATAAAGATTGATTGGTACCATTTCAATATGAAAAGTATTTTAAAATTCCTCTAGGCTATGAGAGAATAGTTTAAAAATATAAATTTTATAATGAAGTGGTACATCCATAGATAAAATATTTCTTATTGAAATTAATCCAAATAAAGATTCGTAAAACCAACGAAATCTTTATTTGGATTTTAAGAATTGAAGTAGTATATATCTATAATATTTGTAAATAGTGGCTATAATTGAGATTATCTATGAGTTTAAAAATAATTCTCCAACCTTAACAACATCTCCTGCACCAACAGTGATTAAAATATCTCCGTTAGAAACTTTATTTTTTACGTAATTAACAGCTTCTTCATGAGAGTGTACATTCACGCAGGATATTCCTTTAGATCTTATAGCATCACCTAATTCATCTGAGCTTACTAAGCCGGTATTTTTTTCTCTAGCAGCGTAGATATCCATAAGTATCAGTTCGTCTGCATCATTGAATGCTTCTGTAAATTCGTTGAATAAACTCTTAGTCCTTGTATAAGTATGTGGTTGGAAGACACAACAAACTGATTTATGAGGTATATTCTTTGCTGTGCTCAAGGTTGCTTTAATTTCTACTGGGTGATGAGCATAATCATCAATTACTGTAACACCTGATTTTTTTCCTTTAAGTTCAAATCGCTTATGAGCATTTCTGAAGGCATATAGCCCGTCTATTATGTCTTTAGACTTCAATTCGAATATAAGTCCAATACATATTGAACAAAGAGCATTTAAAATATTATGCTTTCCAGGTACATTTAAAGTAACAGAGAATAGGTTAGAATCATTTCTGAATACGTCAAAGGTAGCACAACCATTTTCATCAAATGATATATTTTTAGCAGTTACATCACCACTGTCTAGTCCGTAGCTTAAAATATTACATTTTGCATTGTTGATTACTGACATTACTCTAGTATCATCTGCATAACCCACTAAATATCCATCATTAGGAATTATTGATGCAAATTTCTGGAATGTTTCTTGGATATGATTAATATCTCTATAATAATCAAGATGATCTGCATCGATGTTTAAGATAATACCAACAAATGGTGAAAATTTCAAAAATGATTCTTTATATTCACAAGCTTCTGTTACGAAATATTCGCTATTTCCTATCTTAAAGTTACCATCTATAATATCTAAATCTCCTCCAACCAATATGGTCGGATCTAAATCTGCTTCTAATGTTATATGAGAAATCATAGAGGTACATGTAGTTTTACCATGAGTACCAGCTACAGCAACACCATACTTATGACCTAACATTATCTTACCTAGAAACTCAGCCCTATCCATCAATGATATATTTGATCTTTTAGCCTCTAATATTTCTGGGTTATCTGAAGGGATTGCAGCTGTATATACTACCAAGTCTACATTGTTAAGATTATCACTATTATGTCCTATGTAAATCTCTGCACCTTCATTTTTAAGTCTATTTGTTATTTCGGATTCTTTAGCATCTGAACCTGATACTTTATATCCTTCTCTTAATAGAATAGCGGCAAGACCACTCATACTTATCCCACCGATTCCTATAAAATGAACTTTTTTATTTTTATCTTTTATAAAATTAAATGACAAGATATCAACTCCTTTATAAGTTACCATCTATAATTATATACATTTTTTTAAAATTGCACACGTATGAAAACATAATTCATAATTATTTTATGAAAAAAGGGTAAATATGTTACTGTTATTTAAAAAAATCAAATTGTTGTTATTACCGAAATAATAATGTATCATTTATTATAATAGACAATCTTATCAGTGATCTAAATATTTAGGAGCATCTTTCTTAATTTTGAATTTTCAAAGGTCTCTACTTGGAAATTTGAATTTTATATTAATTAAATTAATCTGAGTAAAGTGCTATAGATATCTAATTTAAGCTATTAAGTTAAGTGTGCTAAAAGACATATGGTTATGATTTTTCAATGTACATAACTTAGGTTCACATAAATGGACCCCATACATAAAGTAAACTGTAGTTTATATTATATTTTATTATGAAGGGGCGCATTTCTAAAAATTAAAAAATAATTAATATATATAACATAAATTCTAAAGAATTAATATTTATAATTATATGTATTATTATAATTTATAGTAGATACACGTAAATTCAATGTTATTAATTTTTAGAATTGAAAGATTAAAGCCTAGAAAGGTTTAGAGAATAAAACCTAAATAAAGGAGATCACACATAAATTATGGAAGATAGATATATATATTTGGTCTTTTCAAAGACAGGGACATGGCTTTCTAAGATTATATACCTAATAACAAAAAATAAGTATGCTCACTCCTCGGTGAGTATTGATGATACCTTTACTAAGATGTATTCTTTTGGGAGGACAAGTCCTAGAAATCCGTTTTCTGGTGGGTTTGTTCAAGAAAACTTATATGAAGGTGTATATAGTATATTTAAAGATAGTGAATGTATAATTTACAGAATAAAAGTTTCAGATGAACAATATGATCAAATTATATCAGAAATCAATAAGTTTATAATTTCTAAGAGTGAACTTAAATATAATTTTATAGGGTTATTTGGTGTTTGGTTTAATAGACCGATAAAGAGGAAAAATCATTATTTTTGTACTCAATTTGTTTCTCAAGTGTTGTCAAATAGCAATATATATAAATTTGATAAAAAATCTGAACTTATTAAAAGTGATGATATAATAAAAATTCCAAATAAAGAGTTAATTTATAAAGGTTATGTTTATAAATATTCTAGGAAGCACAATGTTATAGAGGAATTGCTAGAAGCATAGTATATCAAAAGAACCATTGCAAAATGAACAAAATTAGTTCGTTTTGTAATGGTTCTTTTTTACTGCATAAGAAATAAGAAAGTGCGGTATATAGTTTTTGAGTGAAAATTATATTTCAAAAAAAATTTAATCAAATAAAGTGATACTAATAACTTCTCTTCTACGTATAGTATTTGAAAGAGGTGATTTGTTTGGGTAAGTTTAGAAAATATATATTAGTTGCATTAATTGCCTTAGCCATTTTTTCTACATATTATGTAATCAATTTTATAGAAAATAAATACAGAAATTTATTGAATGATAACTTAATAAAATTTTTCTTCAAAAAAGACTTCGAAGTGCCTAACAAATATTCTAATGTTGATAAAAATAATAATGGAATTGCAGATCCACTTGATATAGTAAATTCAGCAAGAAAAGAAGTAGAAATTAAGACGAAGTACAAAAGTAATTATTACTATGGTGGATATCCTCCAGAAGGTGAAGGTGTTTGTACTGATGTAATATGGAGAGGGTTAAAAGGGGCTGGTATTGATTTGAAGACTCTTATAGATAATGATATAAAAGAGCACAAAAAAAGTTATATAAGAGTTGGAGACAATCCAGATCCTAATATAGATTTTAGAAGAGTTCCAAATCAAAATGTGTTTTTTCAGAGAAAATGCATTTCTGTTACTACAGAACTTAAGGCAAGAGATTCAGAAAATCTGCAAGAATGGCAACCAGGTGATATTGTCGTTTTTTTGCAAGATTATGAACATGTAGCTATAGTTTCTGATAAAAGAGACAAGGACGGAATTCCTTATGTTATTCATAACACTAATCCTAATGCCAGTGAAGTTAAACTTTCTTGGTTTAAGAGTCCTATATATGCACATTATAGATGGCAATATTAAATTAATTTTAAATTTTATTATGAAGTGGTATATCAATTTGAAAATTTAATATATTAAAAATTATTACTTAATAGAAACTTTATATTATAAATAAGGATTAATTTCAAAGATATTACTAAGAATAAAAAGAGATTTATTGTTGAAAAATATTTTTGAAAGGAGTTGATGAACATGTCTAATAAAATAAGAAATAATGTGACTGATGATGGGAAAAGAAGACAAAAGCTTCATAAAGATCAAAATAATAAGGGAGATGCAAAAAATATCCCTCAATATCAGAATTTCAATGGTGAACCGATAAAGTAGAATATAAGATTCAGCTAAAAACTAAAATATAATTTTTAGCTGAATCTTAATAAGTTTATAAGATGTCAATTATCTTTAATGTAGAATTAGACATTAAGTTAATAACTTCCTCATCAATAGATATCCAAGGTTTCGTTATGGAGTTTAAATCTATTTTTACTATCTTTCCTATCCTTCCGTCATTAAGTACAACCATCTCACCTATATAATAATTTAATATATTACTTATAAAGATTGTCCCTATGTTTGGATCAAGTTTTCCAAATATCTCAGCTTTTATTTCCTCTAAAACTACAAGTGCACATTCTTTATTTTTATATACTCTATTTGAAGTCATAGCATCGAAAATATCAGCAATTGCTATTATTTTTGCAAACTTAGGTATTTGCGAGCCTTTTACCTTAAGAGGATAACCGGATCCGTCCTCTCTTTCATGATGAAATAGTATTCCGAAGAGTATAGATTGATCAATGTAAGGTATTTTTTTAGCTATTTCATATCCCAAAACAGAGTGTGAGTGGCACTGATTTATTTCTTCATTGCTTAATTTTGTTTTCTTATTAAGAATGTTTTGATTTATTTTTGCTTTTCCTATGTCGTGTAGTAGCGCGGAGTAGGTTAAAAACACTATTTCTTTTTTAGTTAGGTCAAGCCACTTACCAATTAAAGAACTTATAGCAGCAACATTTACGCAATGTCTTGTAAGATAGAGGTTCTCCTCTCTTTCTCCGATTATATTTTTTATTACTAGACCGGTTTCATTTAATTCATCCATTACACCATCGCATATTTCTCTTACCTCTGACATGTTAAATTTATCGCTTTCTCTGATAGAGTGGAAAATATTTTCTGCAACTGAAGACATTCTATTGAAAGATTCTTCTATCTTGATCTTTTTCACAGAATTTCGGGTTTCAAAGAGAATTGAATTACTAGGGTTTGTCTCTGTGTAAATAACTAAACGTATAAGTGGAAAGTTCAGCTTTATTTTCTCAGCTAGATTTTCTGAAATTTCTGTTCCTTTCGTTAAAAGTACAGAATTGTTAACAACAAGATCCTTAGCTATAATCATACCATTTTGTAATTCAGGAGATGATATTTCTTGAACAATCTTCATATTAGATACCTTCCTTTAATAATAACGATGGACAATGTATTTTATATTGGTATTTTAATTAATTAATCTTCATTTGGGCCTGTATATTTTTTATATGATTACATAAAAAATCAATAAAAATATTAATTATAAAGCTACATATTTATATATCGGCTGATACATATAATTATATTAGGATTTAATAGAAAAATTAATAGTATTTGTATAAAATATAAAAAAATTAGGTTGTTCAATTACAAAAAGTTCAATTATATTACAATAAATTTGGTGGTGTAGTTTAGAATATATAATAAAATGGTTAAAAAGATTGATTCTGGATATAATATTGAATACAATATGAATGATAGTATTAAAATTTATATATATAATTCGTAAAGTATATGATGTAGGTGATATTTTGGAGAAGATAAGTAGAAATGGTAGAATTGCAGCTATAACTAAGTATTTAATAGAAAATCCCAATAAAGTTATTGGGTTGAATACGTTTTCTGAATTACTAAATGCCGCTAAGTCCACAATAAGTGAGGATATAGTGATAGTAAGAGAGCTTTTAGAGAAAATGTATATGGGAAGAGTTGAAACAATATCAGGAGCAGCTGGTGGTATCAGATATATAGCTGAAATAGGAGAGATAGCAAAAAAAGATTTTGCAAATAGGTTATGTGAAATGTTAAAGGATCCTAATAGAGTGGTTCCAGGCAATTTTATATACATGACAGATGTGATGTATAATCCTGAAATAATCAGTAAGGCTGGACTGATTTTGTCTTCATTTTTTAACAAAGATGAAGTAGACTATGTGGTTACTGTAGAAACCAAAGGAATTCCTTTAGCATACGAAGTTGCAAGAAACCTTGGAGTGCAACTTGTAATAGCAAGAAGGGATAGTAAAGTCACTGAAGGACCAACGGTTACTATTAACTATGTATCTGGATCTTCAGGTAGACTGCAACAGATGTCTCTTTCAAAAAGATCATTGAAGACGGGTAGCAAGTGTATTTTTATTGATGATTTTTTGAAAGGTGGAGGCACAGCAAAAGGAATAACTGACTTGTTAAAGGAATTTGATAGTAACCTAATCGGTATAGGGGTATTAGTAGATAATGTAGGTACTAACAAGAAACTTATAAATAACTATGTTGCAATAGCAGAGTTAAAAGGTGTAGAGGAAACTGGAGAGGTTATAATGAATCCGTCTCTTCTATTTCAATAAAAATTATTAATAATTAAAATAGTTTATATAATTTAGTAGAGTATATTAGATTGATTTTAGAAACAATAAAAAATTTTCAAAAAATTTAATTTAAAAAAGAGGAATTTAGTAATTTTTGAAGAATTTATAAATCAATAAAGCAACTGGAGGTGTAGTGAAGTGCAAATCACAGACGTTAGAATCAGAAAGATAGCTGCTGAGGGTAAAATGAAGGCAATAGTTTCAGTAACCTTTGACAATGAATTCGTAGTTCATGATATAAAGGTTATAGAAGGTCAAAATGGTCTATTTATTGCTATGCCAAGTAGAAAAACTCCAGATGGAGAATTCAAAGACATAGCCCATCCAATAAATACAGATACTAGAGAAAAGATTCAAGAAGCTATTTTAACTGAATATGAAAAGGCATTAGAAGTAGATACTGAAGATGCGGAGTAGTGTAGATAAAGGGAAGTTGATACTTCCTTTTATTTTTTTACTATAAAAGATCAATTTAGCGAATTTTTTATAAAAAGTTGAAATAGTGATTTATTTAAAATATAATATAATAGGCGTTAAGCTCAGATTATAAAATTAATTGAATATGCTATTAATTTAATGTAACTCATAAAGAGGTGATTTAATGTATAAATGTGCTATAATTTTAGCAGCTGGTCAAGGAAAAAGAATAAAATCCAACTTACCTAAAGTTTTGCATAAAGTTGCTGGAAAAGAAATGGTTAATCATGTTATTGATACTATAAGAAATGCTGGAATAAATGATGTTAATGTAATAATTGGTAAAGGTGCAGAACTTGTTAAAGAAAGAACAACTAGCAGAGAAGTCTCCTATTCAATGCAATTAGAACAATTAGGAACAGGCCATGCAGTGAAATGTGCGAAGGATTTTTTTAAGGATAAAAATGGTGTTGTAGCAGTATTTACAGGAGATGCCCCATTAATAACTAATTGTACTGTGGAAAGTCTTATAGAAACTCATATAAAAGAAAATAATTATGCTACACTTTTGACATCAGTAATTGATAATCCAAGTGGATACGGAAGAATTATAAGAAGTGCTGAAGGTGTAGAAAAGATAGTAGAACATAAGGATTGTAATGAAGCGGAGCTCGAAGTAAATGAAATCAATGCTGGAATGTACTGTTTTGATATACAAAGCTTAAGTGAAGCATTAGAAAAAATATCTAATGAAAATGCTCAAGGTGAATATTATCTTACAGATATAATTGAAATATTTAAGAATGAAAATAAAAAAATTGGAGCAATGATAACAGAGTTTGAGCAAACAATAGGGGTAAACTCTAGAGTTGAGTTGGCTAAAGTTGAAAATATACTTAGAGATAGAATAAACAAATTTCACATGGATAATGGAGTTACGCTGATTGATCCAAATAGCACATATATAGGTGCAGATGTTTCGATTGGACAGGATACTGTAATATATCCAGGAAATTATATAGAAGGAAATGCTGTAATAGGAGAAGAGTGTATATTGTATCCAAATTCAAGGATAAGCAATAGTACTATAGGTAACGGCGTTGAAATACAATCTTCTGTAATAATAGATAGTACAATAGGAAATGAAACTACTGTTGGGCCTTTCGCGTATATAAGACCTGAGAGTAGGATTGGAAGTAAAGTAAGAATTGGTGATTTTGTAGAAATAAAGAAATCCACAATAGATGATAACACTAAAGTTTCACATTTAACTTATATAGGTGATGCTGAAGTTGGTAAAAACTGTAACTTCGGATGTGGAACTGTAGTGGTAAATTATGATGGAGAAAATAAGCATAAAACTATCATAGGAGATAATTCCTTTATAGGTTGTAATACCAATTTAGTATCTCCTGTGGAAGTTAAAAATAACACTTATATAGCTGCTGGTTCTACTATAACTAAGGAAGTTCCTGAAGGAAGTCTTGCTATAGCTAGAGCAAAGCAAACCAACATAGAAGGTTGGGTGGATAAAAAAGGACTAAAAAAATAGTTTTATTAGCTACCCCAAATTTTAAGGAGGTCTTCACAATATGATAACCCATGGAAAGAATATCAAAATATTTACTGGAAATTCACACCCTCAATTAGCACATGAAATTGCAAGTATTTTAGGTTTGCCTGTAGGTACTGCAAAGGTAGGTACATTTAGTGATGGAGAAATTTCAGTAGATATTGGAGAGACTGTTAGAGGCGCTGACGTATTTTTAGTTCAATCTACAAGTGCTCCAGTTAATAATAACCTTATGGAATTGCTTATAATGATTGACGCATTTAAGAGAGCTTCAGCAGGAAGAATAACAGCCGTTATACCTTACTACGGGTATGCAAGACAAGATAGAAAAGCAAAATCAAGAGATCCAATCACAGCAAAATTAGTGGCAGATTTACTTACTGCTGCTGGAGCTGAAAGAGTATTAACTATGGATTTGCATGCAGCGCAAATTCAAGGATATTTTAATATACCTGTAGATCACTTGATGGGAGCTCCTATACTTTCTAAGTACTTCATAGAAAAGGGATTAATTGATAGAGATGATGTAGTTGTGGTATCACCAGATTTGGGTAGCGTAACTAGAGCTAGAAAGTTCGCAGATAGACTGCATGCACCTATTGCAATCATTGATAAGAGAAGACCAAAAGCTAATGTTTCAGAAATAATGAACATAATTGGTGAAGTTAAAGGGAAAAGATGCATACTTATAGATGATATGATTGATACTGCAGGAACAATAGCGAATGCTGCAAATGCTCTAAAGGATTTAGGAGCAACTCATGTATATGCTTGTTGTACACATGGAGTTCTTTCAGGTCCTGCATTTGAAAGAATAAATAATTCAGCTATTGAAGAGTTAGTTATGCTAAATACTATATCTCTTCCTGAAAGAGAAGATTTACATAAGTTCAAGTCATTATCAGTGGCTCCGCTTATTGCAGAGGCTATAAATAGGATATATGATGACAAGCCGTTAAGCAAATTATTTGAAGGATAAATTTATCCATACATAAATAAGAATTATTGATATAAAATATATATAGTTCGTTTGAAAGATACTATCGATTTATTGGCAATAATAAATAAGATAGTGTCTTTTTTTTGTAATAAATTTTCTATAATTGATATATTTATTGGAAAAATTCAATTGAATAATATATATGTGGTAAATAATTTGTAACATTTTTGAAAAGATATATAAAAGAATAGTATAAGTGTGTTAAATTTAATATATAAAGAAATGAGGAGTGTTAGTTATGGATGGACTATTAGGAAAGATACTCATTGTTGATGATGATGAAAATATATGCGAAGTAATAAAGATGTATTTACAGAGTGCAAACTATGATACTAGAGTAGCTAGTAATGGAAGAATAGCGGAAGAAATGTTTTTAGACTATAAACCGGATTTAGTGTTATTGGATATGATGTTGCCTCATATAGATGGTATTGATGTTTTAAAATGGATTAGGAAAGAACATGAAACACCTGTAATAATGCTTACAGCAAAAGGAGAGACATTTGATAAGGTCCTTGCATTGGAGCTTGGTGCAGATGATTATATTGTAAAACCTTTTGAACCTAAAGAAATGATAGCTAGAGTAAAGGCAGTAATGAGAAGATATAATGTGGATTCAACTAACAAGGAAACTTTATATTTTTCAGAGCTTGTTATAGATGCAAACTCTTATAATGTTGTTTATAAGAGTAATGAGATAAAGATGCCGCCTAAAGAGTTTGAATTGTTATATTACCTAGCATGTAATAAAAACAGAGTGTTTACAAGAGAACAGTTATTATGTGAGGTTTGGGGATACGATTATCCAGGAGACTCTAGAACTGTTGATGTTCATGTTAAGAGACTCAGAGAAAAATTACACGGAGGTTCTAATTGGCAGCTTGAAACTGTATGGGGTGTAGGATACAAGTTTGAGGTGAAGTAGATGAAAAGAAACAGTTTAGTTTCTAAGCTTTTAGGAACATTTACTTTGATAATAGCAGGATGTCTAGTAATAATAGCTATAGTGTTATCTTTTTGGTTTGAAAATTATCATTTTAATCAAAAAAAACAGCAACTAGATATACAGGCTAGTTTGATAGCTAAAGAGAAAGCTAAGTTTGAAGATCAGGAAATTACCTTCAATGACTTGGAGAGGTTTGTAAATTATAGCGGCCAATCTATAAAGTCAGATATTCTAGTCACAGATTATTATGGTATAGTTAAAGCATATAGCGAAGATAAGAGTAGTCTTATGAGAATGCAAGTGATTGATAGTAAGAATCTTAATGAGCTTAAAAATGGTATATCAATAGAAGTGAGAAATACAGATAGTAAGACGCTTGGAGAATCACAATACATTTATTACAAACCCATAATGTACGGAGATACTTTTGCAGGTGCTATAGTTATGATCACGCCTCTGGAGCAGATAAAAGGTCAATTAAAACAAGTTTATGCAATTATATGGATAACAGTTTTAATCGCTTTGATATTATCTAGTATAATAATATATTACGTATGTAATAAGATGCTTATAATTCCACTAGCAAAGATAAATATTGGCGCTAAAAGGCTAGCAAAAGGTGATATAGAGAATAGGGTTTATATAAATGCTAAAGATGAAATAGGTGAATTGGCTGATTCGTTTAATATAATGGCAGAGTCTTTAGAGGAAGTTGAGAAAAATAGAAGAGAATTTATTTCTAATGTATCTCATGAGTTAAGATCCCCAATAACTTCGATTAAGGGTTTTATAGCCGGTATTTTGGATGGTATTATTCCTGTAGATAAGGAAAAGTATTATTTAGGTATAGCTTATGAAGAGATACAAAGGCTTACAAGGCTTATAAATGATCTGCTTGATTTATCAGCAATGGAAGCTGGTAAACTGAAGTTGAATGTTTCTGAAATAAATATAAATGAAATTATTAAACATTGTACAATAAGTTTAGAGCAAAAGATAAAAGAGAAGAAATTAAAAGTAGATGTGGTATTAGAAGGACAAAATCTGAATGTAGCTGGTGATAAAGATAGAATAATCCAAGTAGTAAATAATCTTATTGATAATGCAATTAAATATTGCAATGAAGGTGGTAATGTAAAGATAACCACTAGGTCAAAAGGCAGCAAAGCATTAATTAGTGTCTACAACGATGGACCTATGCTATCGGAAAAAGAAAAAGCCTATATCTGGGATAGATTTTATAAGTCAGATAAGTCTAGAACAAATAAGATTAGTACTGGCTTAGGATTGCCTATAGTTAGACATATACTTTCATTACATGGTGAAGACATTTGGGTGGAGAATAAGGCGTCAGATAAAGGAGTAGTTTTCACATTTTCACTAAAAAAAGTATAAAATGTATGGTTTTAATACCGTAGGAGGTGCTACATGGAGAAGGAGGATAAAACTATACGCATCGAAAAATCTTCTAAAAAAGATGATACTAGTAGTTTAGAAGGAATGATTAGGTTTAAGGAAAATAAAAGAAGAAATAATATAAAGAGATTAACAAAAGGTATTATAATAATTTTAGTTGCATCAGTGGCAGGCGCTATATCAGGTGCTTATATTGTTGAGAGAAAATATGGGTTGAAGTTGAAGGACAGCAATAAGACAATATTTCAGATTATAGATACTAGGGGTAGTTCCATTACTTCAGGGGATGGTCAAATTAGTTCGATTGTTTCAAAAGTTTCCCCTTCTATAGTAAGTATAAGTAATAAAGAAGATAACTTTAATATAAATAGCAATACAAATGTAACAGGAATAATATATAAAGAAGATGGATACATAGTAACAAATTATAGCGCTATATCAATGTTTGATAAGATATTAGTAAAAAGAGCAGGTATGGGTATTAAGATTGAGCAAGGTAGGATGATTGGATACGACAAAACAACTGATTTGGCAGTTATTAAAATTGATTCGGATAAGCTGCCAGTTGTAAAGATATCGGACCTATCGGATGTAAGAGAGGGAAGTAGTGCAATAGCTCTAGGTAATTGTATAGGAGATGATTATATAGGGCTTGTTACGTCTGGAATAATTACTTCGACCAATATAAGATTTAATTTTGAAAATGCAGAGTTAGGTAAGCAATCCATTAGGACATTCCAAACAAATGCAATAATAAATAGGGAAAATAATGGGGGAGTATTAACTGATGTATATGGAGAGGTAATAGGAATAAATAATTTACCTGCTACTAATAAGTATTCTTCTCAAGGTCTAGGCATAGCTATAAACATTCAAGATGCAAAGAAGATAATAGATTCAATAATAAGTGATAATGAAGTAAAGCTTGTTAATCTTGGATTTAGAGGATGGAATCTTACATCAAAGCAAAACAAAGATATTGAGGGTGTGTATGTAGAAAGTATAGTTCCGAAAGGAAGCGCTGATATAGCAGGAATGAAGGCTTTGGATATCATTATAGAGATGGATGGCAGAAAGATAAAAACATTGACTGAAATTAATGATGTAATTAATTCACATAATGTTGGAGATAATATATCGTGTAAGGTACTAAGAGGAAAAAATACAGTAGAGTTAACTATGAAACTTTTACAAAAGGTGTGATATGAAGCATGCTTGCTATAAGAAGTAGCAAATGCATGCTTTGTTGCATTTTTTATTTTATGTTTGTATTATAGAGATATAATAGTTCCAAATAAAACCTAGTTTTATAATTAAGTTATCATTTATAGCTGAAATGATAATTAATGTGGTTTAACTAATGGAAATGGGATATAATTTCTTATGGTTAGGTAAAGTATTGGGATCATTAGACTGGAAATATGAATTATTATAGATATAAATAAGTATATAGATATGCAAGTAAATTTGCTGTATAAAATAAAGTGCACCTAATGGAGGTAAACGTATGTATTTAGTGGTGGGGCTTGGTAACCCTGGGAAAGAGTATGTTAATACTAGACATAATATAGGGTTTGATGCAATTAATTATATTGCTAATAAGTATAATATAGAAATAAATAGGGAAAAATTTAGAGGTGTGTATGGAGAAGGATACATAAACAACAATAAAGTCATCCTACTGAAGCCAACAACCTATATGAATCTTAGTGGAGAAAGCATAAGAGATATAGTAAACTTTTACAAATTAGATACTGATGAAATTATAGTATTATATGATGATATCAGTTTGGAAGTGGGAAAACTAAGAATAAGACCTAAAGGCAGTGCTGGAGGTCACAATGGTATAAAGAGTATAATAGCAAATTTGGGAACAGAAGAATTTCAAAGAATAAAAATTGGAGTAGGACAACCTAAACATGATCTTGTTTCACATGTTTTAGGGAAATTTAATGTGGAAGAAAATAAGATTTTAGAAAAAACGTTAGAAGCTGTTGTTCAAGCTGTTGAGGTTATAATAAAGAATGATATTAGCGAAGCGATGAATAAATTTAATGGATTTAATGCGGAATAATAATGTATTACAGGTGGTGTTTCTATGAGATTAAATGGCCTGATGGAGCCGTTGAATAATAGTATCAACTTTCAGAAAGTTAAATCAAATATTGATAGGGATCGATATCCGTTTTCTACTTACGGTGTATCTGAATCAGGAAAAGGTTATCTAATAAGTGGTATATTTGAAAATAGTGATAAATCTATAGTTGTAATTACTCATAATGATATTGAAGCTAAAAATTTATACGAAGACCTATCACTGTATACTACTGATGTCTATTACTTCCCTTCAAAAGAGATAGTTTTTTACAATATTGACGCTATTTCAGGAGATTTAAGGTGGGCTAGACTAAAAGTTTTAAAAGAGATTTTAGATAGCAGAAAGAAAATAATAGTAGTATCAATTGAGAGTTTTGCAACTGTATATACGCCTAAAGATTTATATATAAGTCATACTTTTAAAGTTGCAGTTGGAGATGAAATAAATTTTAAAGATTTTTCTAAAAGATTGATAGAATGCGGATATGAGAGAATGGATATAGTTGATGGTAAAGGTCAATTCTCGGTTAGAGGAGGTATATTAGATATATATCCTCCTAATACTGCGTTGCCATATAGAATAGAGCTCTTTGGGGATGAGATTGACTCTATAAGATTTTTTAACTTAGAAAGTCAGAGAAGTATAGATAGAGTTAAAGAAATAGAGATCTTTCCAGCGAAAGAAGTGATATTAGACGATGAAACTATACAGAAGGCTATAAATAGAATTAATGAAGAATTATCTAATTTTATAAAATCTAGAGATAGTAGTGACAAAGATATAATATCAAAGATAAAATCCAATATTAGATCCAATATAGAAAATCTTAAAGAAACCTGGTCCTTTGAAACAATTGATAGTTATTTACCTTTTTTCTTTCAAAAAGTATCAAGTTTCTTTGACTATTTTGAAGATTATATAATGATTATGGATGATGATCAAAGATGTAATGGTAAATTAGATAGTGTTATATATGAATTTGAAGAAAACTATTCCTCATTCCTTGAGAGAGGAGATATCTTGCCATCGCAGGGAAACTTGATATTAGGTAAAGATATTTTGGTTCAAAAGTTTAATTCATCAAGATTAATAACAATAAATGCATTTGCTAGGAATGGTGATTTTATTGAAAATGTCGATTCTATAGCTTTCTCTCAAGTAACCTTGAGTAGCTATCATGGAAGAATTGATATGTTGATTGATGAGATAAAAGAGAAAAAGAAAAATGGATATAAAACTATTATATTATCAGGAACAAGACCTAGAGGAGAAAGGCTGGTAGACACATTAAGAGACAGCGATATTGAAAGTGTCTATAAAGATATAATAAGTGAAATACAATTTGGTGAAGTTATAATAACCTTTGGAAATCAGTTAAAGGGATTTGAGTTCACAGATCTAAAGATTTGTGTTATATCAGATAAAGAAGTATTTGGAGAGGCTAAAAGGAAGTCAGTGAGAAAAGCTCCTAAGCAAAAAGGTGTTTCAAAAATAAAGAGTTTTGCGGAATTAAAGCTAGGAGACTATGTAGTTCATGCCAATCATGGTGTTGGAGTATATAAAGGAATTAAGCAAATTGATGTAAGTGGACATAAGAGAGATTATTTAGATATAGAGTATGCTAAAGGTGACAAACTGTATGTTCCAGTGGATCAATTGGATCTAGTTCAAAAATATATTGGTAGTGAAGGAAAGTCGCCAAAAATAAGTAAGCTTGGATCAACTGATTGGCAAAAAGCTAAAGCTAAGGTGAAAAAGTCTATTAATGAGATAGCTCAAGACTTAGTTAAGCTATATGCAACTAGAAATACATTAAAAGGGCATAAGTTTTCAAATGATACTCAGTGGCAGGATCAGTTTGAACAAGAATTTCCTTATGAAGAAACTCCAGACCAATTGACGGCGTTAGAGGAAATAAAGTCAGATATGGAATCTGGAAAGATTATGGATAGGCTGCTATGTGGAGATGTAGGCTATGGAAAGACTGAAGTTGCATTAAGGGCTGCATTTAAGGCTGTAATGGATGGTAAGCAAGTTGCATTACTTGTTCCAACAACTATATTGGCAGAGCAACACTATGGTAATATGAAGAGAAGATTTTCAGATTTTCCTATAAAAATAGATATGGTATCTAGATTTAGAACAGCTAAACAACAGAAGGAAACCTTGCAAGCAGTAAAAGAAGGAAACGTAGATATACTTGTAGGAACACATAGGTTAGTATCTAAAGATATACAGTTTAAAGATTTAGGACTACTTGTTGTGGATGAAGAACAACGATTTGGTGTAACACAGAAAGAGAAGATAAAAGGTATAAAGAAAAATGTGGACGTATTAACTTTGAGTGCTACGCCTATACCAAGAACGCTCCACATGTCTCTTACTGGAGTAAGGGATATATCAGTAATAGAAACTCCGCCGGAGGATAGATATCCTATACAGACTTACGTTGTAGAACAAAACGATCAACTTATAAGAGATGCCATTCTTAGAGAAATAAATAGAGGTGGGCAAGTTTTCTTTGTATATAATAGAGTTGAACATATTATGGAAATGTCTGATTATATCCAGAATCTTGTACCAGAATGTAAAACAACAGTAATTCATGGGCAAATGACAGAAAGACAACTAGAAAATGAAATGATGTTGTTTATGAATAATGAATATAATGTCCTTATATGTACTACAATAATTGAAACTGGTATAGATATACCAAATGTAAATACCATAATTGTATATGATTCAGATAAGATGGGATTGTCTCAGCTTTATCAATTGAGAGGAAGAGTTGGAAGAAGTAATAGAATAGCTTATTCTTATTTTGTATACAAAAAAGATAAGATATTAACTGAAGTAGCTGAAAAACGATTAAGAGCCCTAAAAGATTTCACTGAATTGGGTTCGGGATTTAAAATTGCCATGAGAGATTTAGAAATAAGAGGAGCTGGAAATATGATGGGATCAGCTCAACATGGACATATGGCTACTATAGGGTATGATTTATATTGTAGAATGCTAGAAGATACAATAAAGATAATAAAAGGTGAAATAGAGCAGGAGCCTATAGAAACATCTATTGATATTAAAGTTGATGCGTTTATTGATTCTCAATATATTGAAGATGAATTGCAGAAGATTGAAATATATAAAAAAATTGCAGCCATAGAAAGCATACACGATTATATGGATGTAAAAGAAGAGTTAGAAGATAGATTTTCTGAAATTCCTGATCCAGTATATAATCTCATGGATATAGCCTATATTAAGAGTAGGGCTAGAAACTTATGGATAGAAGATGTTAAAGAAAAAGATGGAGAGGTTCTGTTCCAATTCCAAAGCAGAGATAAAGTTGATAAGGATATATTTAAAAAGTTGCTTGAGCAATATAAGAATAATATAATAATAAGAATGGGTGATAAACCTTCTTTTGGATATAAGTTAAGAGATATAAAGAGAGAGGATATATTGCCTGCGCTTAAAAATATGCTAGACAGTTTAAATAAAAATACCTAAATATTACTGGAATTTAAATGCAAATTAACTAAGTTAGAGGTATAATGATAATAAAAATAATTTATATAAACCAAATTATGTTAATAAATAAATAAATTTACCTAATATAAATTGAAATTATTGTTATAAATTGATATACTAATTTATGTCTATTGAATTTTGGTTATAAAGGGGAATTAATTTTAAGAAAAGTGAGGTAAGAATTTTGAAGAACATAAGGAAATTAGTTTCAATAGCTTTGATTGGTGTTATTGGATTATCACTATCAGGCTGTAAGATGATACAAAAAACTCCAGAAGCTGTGAGTAAAACTGTAGTAGCGACTGTTAATGGTGAAAAAATCACACTTGGTGGTGTTGATGAAAAAATGAAGTCTACTATAGATCAATTAAAGCAACAATATGGAAATGATTTAGAAAAAAGCACTGATGGTAAGGCTGCTTTAAAGCAACAAAGACAAACACAATTGGAGCAAATGATACAAGAAAAGGTAGTTTTAAAGAAAGCAGCTGACTTAAAATTGATACCCGAAAAGGCTGAATTAGACAAGGAAGTTGATTCGAAACTTGCCGATATAAAGAAAGTTTATAAGACTGATGATGAGTTTAATAATGCGCTAAAATCTGCAAACTACACTTTAGATAGTTTAAAAGAATATTTAGCTACTCAAATAAAGATGCAAGCAGTTTTTGATAAATACTTATTTAAAGATTTAAAAATTACTGATGCGGATATAGAAAAGTATTACAACGAAAATAAAACTCAATACACACAACAACCTGGTGCAACTATGTCCCACATACTTGTAGATAGTGAAGATAAGGCTAAAACTATAAAAACAGAATTAGATAAAGGTGCGAAGTTTGAAGAATTAGCAGCTAAATATGGTACAGATGGAACAAAGGACACAGGTGGAAGTTTAGGATATGTTGCTTATGATGCGCAAAACTATGATGCAGACTTCTTAGCTGCTGCGAAAAAGCTTAAGGAAGGTGAAGTATCAGGACCAGTTAAAACTCAATATGGATGGCATATAATAAAGGTTACTGGAATTCAAACTACATCAAAGACTCAAGAATTATCAGCTGTTAAGGCTTCAATTAAGGATACATTAGAAACAAACAAGAAAAATGATATATTCAAAGCTAAGTATGAAGAGTGGAAAAAAGAACTAAAAGTTGAAACATATGATGATAAACTTTAATTAATTGAATAAAATTTGGTCTTAATGACATAATAAAACTCACATGAATTTGTTTGCGCAAATTTATGTGAGTTTTTACTTTATTGGATTGAAATTATACAAAAAGATAATTATAGCCAAAGCATGTATAAAATTTCTATTCTGAAAAATAATAATAATGAAAGTTTTAAGTGAAAGATATATAAGGAGGTAAATATAATAATGAAAGCTACAGGTATTGTAAGACGTATTGATGATTTAGGTAGAGTGGTTATACCAAAAGAAATAAGAAGAACTTTGAGAATTAGAGAAGGAGATCCTCTAGAAATTTTTACAGATAGAGAAGGAGGAGTTATCTTAAAGAAATATTCTCCTATTGGAGAGTTAACAGATTTCTCTAAAGAGTATGCAGAAAGCCTTCAACAAGCAATAGGACATATAGTTTTAATAGCAGATAAAGATGCTTTCATTTCGGTTAGTGGAGCTTCTAAAAAAGATTTTATCGAAAAGAAAATAAGTAATGAATTAGAAAAGATCATGGATGAAAGAAAAACTGTATGTTTAGGAGCTACTGGAGCTAAAGTTGTACCATTATACAGCGAAGATACAGCTGATGACAAATATTCATGTCAAGTAGTATCACCGATAATATCAGAGGGGGATGCAATCGGCGCTGTTTTGATATTATCCAAACAAGCTGGAGAAAAGTTTGGAGACTTAGAAATCAAGCTTGCTGAAACAGCAGCCGCATTCCTAGGAAAACAAATGGAACAATAATATCTCCTAGGACTTGCATCCCAAAACCATTTTAATTATTGACTAGGTTTTAAAGATTTATTCAGTTAGATATAAAAAATTCTGTAATAATACCTCCAAATTTGCAATAAAGATTAAGTAGTTAAAAAATTTGGAGGTATTTTATGAAAAAACAATCACTTATAAAAGGAAGTATAATATTAGGTGTTGCTGGAATATTCACAAGATTCTTAGGGATATTTTTTCGTTGGCCTTTAATAATGCTTATCGGCGATGAGGGTATAGGATATTATCAAATGACTTATCCTTTGTATATGTTTTATGTAGCTATAGCAGCGGGAATTCCAGTAGCAGTTTCCAAGATGGTTTCAGAAAGTAATGCTGTTGGAGATTTGGATACATCGTTTCAAACAATGAAAGAATCATTTTTCTTAATGATAATTTTAGGGACAGGCATGTCGCTGTTTTTATTCTTAGGTGCTAGACCAATAATGTCCGCATTAAGATGGGATTCAAAGTCTTATTATTCTATTATTGGAGTTGCTTTTGCACCGATATGCATATCTATAATGTCTGCTTTTAGAGGTTTTTTTCAAGGGCTCCAAAATATGAATCCATCTGCAATATCGCAGATAATTGAGCAAATAGGAAGAGTAGTTGTAGGGGTCGGACTAGCAGTTCTATTACTCCCTTATGGAATAGAATATTCAGCAGGTGGTGCTGCCTTCGGTGCAGCAGCTGGAGGCTTTTTAGGCGGAATATACTTGATAAGAAAGTACTTTAAAGTTAAGAAAAGCTTTGGCGTAAGGAAAGTAAAATCAAATGATAAACTTCTTACTCAGTTGATTAGAATAGCAATTCCAATATCTTTAGGTGGTGCGGTTGGAACTATAGCTAGTTTGATTGATTCGATATTGGTGCCAAGACAACTTTTGAACGCAGGTTTTGATTATAGACAAGCTACTATACTTTACGCTCAATTAACGGGTAAAGCTTCAGTAATAGTAAATATACCTTTAACATTATCTGTTGCTCTAAGTACTTCCTTAATACCTATAATTGCTGAAAATTATATATTGAAGAATATTAGAGAAGTTGCTTCTAAGGTAGATTCTGCTATAAGAATGTCAATGGTTATAGCTATACCTTGTACGTTAGGACTATACTTTTTAGCGGAACCTGTAATGATGCTTATATTTCCAGGAAGATATGAGGGGTATCAGATACTTAAATATCTAGCCATTTCTATTCCGTTTATAATATTAGCACAGACTACTACAGCTATATTACAATCTACAGGATCCTATGCTATGCCTGTAATAAATCTTCTTATAGGATGTTTTATTAAGGTAGTTTTGACATTGTATCTTATACCGATATCGTGGCTAAACATTTATGGAGCTGTAGCTGCTTCAATATTAGCATATATAGCTGCTTCTACTTTGAATCTAATATATCTCCATTTAAAACTTAAAGTTAGTATAGATTACGGAGCAGCAGTGATGAAGCCTTTAGCTGCAGCCACTATAATGATATTAGTAGTTTTAATAACCTATCTTAATGTATTTAATAGGACTTCTAGTAATGGAATAGCTTGCTTGATTTCTGTTTTTTTGGGTATTATTATATATGTGATACTAATAGTAATTCTTGGTGTCTTTAAATATGATTATATAAAGAGTAAATTTCTAAAAAGACATAGATAAAAGGAGAAAAAACATGATCAAGATAATCGGCTTAGGACCTGGATCTGAAGAAGCCTTAACGTTAGGAGCTATGAGAGAATTAAAGAGGTGTGCTAATATATTCCTTAGAACAGAAAAGCATCCAACTGTTCAATATTTAATTGATGAGGGAGTAAAGTTTAATACTTATGATGATGCTTACGAGAAGTCAAGTACTTTTGACCAGGTTTATGAAAGCATTGCTTTGGATTTGATTGAGCAGCATAAAAAACTTAATGATATTATTTATGCTGTTCCTGGGCATCCCTTAGTGGCAGAGAGGTCTGTTTTAAATCTAGTAAACTTGTGCAAAGAACAAGGTTTGCCATATGAAGTTTTGCCAGCGGTTAGTTTTATTGATGTAATGATGGAGGCGTTAGAAATAGATCCGGTGGAAGGACTTAAAATTGTTGATGCATTTGATATTGAAAACCAAGTTCTAGATAAGAGGAATGGTATTATAATAACTCAGGTGTATAATCAATTTATCGCGTCAGAAGTAAAATTGAAGCTTCAAGAAGAATTTAATGATGATACAGAAGTATATTTTGTTAGAGCTGCAGGTATAAAAAATCAAGAAAGTATAAGGAAGATGCCTCTTTACGAAATTGATATGCAAGAAGATATAGATTATTTAACTTCGATATATGTACCAAAAGACTTGGAAAATAAAAAAGATTTTTATGATTTGGTAGATATAATAGATACTTTAAGAAGTGAAGGTGGATGTCCTTGGGATAGGGAACAAACACATGAAAGTCTGAAACAAGCTCTTATAGAAGAGTGTTATGAAGTTTTGGAGGCAATAGATAGCCAGGATGATGCTGGGATGATAGAAGAATTAGGAGATGTATTGCTCCAAATAGTATTCCATTCATCTATTGCTAAGGAAGAAGGATACTTCAATATAAGCGATGTAGTTCAAGGAATTTGTTTAAAAATGATAAATAGACATCCACATGTTTTTGGCAGTCAATTGGTAAATTCTTCTGGTGAAGTATTAGAAAAATGGGAAGACATCAAGAAAGAAGAAAAAGGATTTGGCAGCATAACTGAGGAATTAAATGCTATAGCAAGGTCATTGCCATCAATTATAAGAGCTACAAAGGTGCAAAATAAAGCTAAAAAGGTTGGATTTGATTGGGATAAGGTAGAGGATGCTATGCTTAAGGTAGAAGAAGAATTAAATGAAATAAAAGAGGTATATAATGGAGAAAATAGGGCAAAGATAGTAGAAGAGGTAGGAGATTTATTGTTTGCCTGTGTTAATGTTGCCAGATTCCTTAAGGTAGAAGGTGAGCTTGCTTTAACTCAAACAACAGAAAAATTTATACGAAGATTTTCTTATATTGAGCAAGAAGCTTTTAAAAAAGGACAGAATTTAGAGAATATGTCTCTTGAGGAAATGGATAATTTGTGGAATAAAGCAAAAAAAACTGAAAAAAACTGAGGGCAAAGAAGGAAATTTCCCTTTTATGAAGAATATATAGCATAAGTGAGCAATCATTACCATATTATATTTGTACTGTTAAATAAGTAATTTACTATAGACTATATAAAAAAGTGGTTATATAATATGTTAATGTAGATTATAATACATAATTATAATCATGGTACCATAAAACATATCATAAGAGTTTTAAGGAGGATGTAAAAGTGAATAAAGCAGAATTAATCTCAAGCATGGCTGAGAAGAGTAAGTTAACAAAGAAAGATGCAGAAGTTGCATTAAAATCTTTCATTGACAGTGTTCAAGAAGCTTTAGAAAATGGAGAAAAGGTTCAATTAGTTGGATTTGGAACTTTCGAAACTAGAGAAAGAGCAGCTAGAGAAGGAAGAAACCCAAGAACTAAGGAAACTATCCAAATACCTGCTTCAAAGGTTCCAGTATTCAAAGCTGGTAAAGAATTCAAAGAAAAAGTTAACAAGTAATAGATATATATTTTTAGGACCCGAGGAATCTCGGGTTCTTAAAGTTATAAGGAGATATATTATGAGATTAGATAAATATCTGAAGGTATCTAGAATAATAAAAAGAAGAACTGTGGCTAAAGAAGTATGCGAAGGTGGAAGAGTATCTATTAATGGCAAAGTTGCAAAACCTTCTACAGATGTAAAAGAAGAGGATGTAATCGAAATAATATTTGCTAACAAAAAACTAAAAGCTAAGATAACTAATATTGCAGAACATGTTAAGAAAGAAAATGCAAAGCTGATGTATGAAATATTAGAAGGTGAAGAAGATCAAGATGAAATCTAAGGTTTCTTTGACGAATAGTCAAGGAGACCTTTTGTCATTTTATGTTGTTTTATAAAAAAATAGGGGAAGCAAAATTAGCTTATTATTAGTAGAATGAATTTTAATTTACATAGATTAGGGTTTTACTAATAAGCAATATAAGCCTCGATAATATCAACTATATAAATAAAATATCTACGTTTTGAATATATCAAAATTTATAGTCATATATTTTATTATAAAAACATATAGGAGGATATTATGGAGAATAAGAAGGAGCTTAAAGTTGAAGAAAGAAAAAGCAACTTAGCACTAGAAAATAGAAAGAAAATTGTTTTGACAGGAGTAGTGGAAGTTTTAAGTTTTGATGAAGAAAAAATATTATTAAATACATGTCTAGGTATGCTTACTGTAAAGGGTGAGGGGCTTAAGATGAATAAGTTGGATGTACAGAATGGAGATGTAGTCATAATAGGGAAAATATCAGCTATGATATATACAGGTGAAGTGAAAAAAGAAAAGGAAAATATCTTTAAGAAGATATTTAAATAGGTGATACCATGCTACTTCCATTAAAAATTCAATTTGAGATTGTAATATTTAGCCTTGCAGCTGGAATGTTAACTGGTGTTCTTTTTGATATTTACAGAGCGATAAGAGGCATTGGAACGCCTAAGTTTATAGTTTTTATAGAGGATTTTTTATTCTGGATACTAACTGCAATAATAATATTTACGTTCCTTCTTTATGTCAATTATGCTTTCTTAGGAATGTATGTATATCTGTTTATAATAATAGGAGCATTCATTTATCTTAAGCTATTTAGTAAGAAAGTGCTCAGAACTGAAAAAAAGGCTGAGAGAGTTGCGGGGAAAGGCATTAGAATATTTTTTAAGAACTTATCTTATATATTTAAACTTATATTCTTCAGGAATAGGATTAATAAGTAGTAAGATAAAAAAATAACTTGAATAAAAAATGAATAGTTATTAAAATAGGAGTATAAATGAATTTTTTTGGAAATCGAAGGGGCTTTAGTCATGAGAAAGAAATTTACTCTTAAAAATATAGCTATACTCCTAATTGTATCAATATTTGTATTTAGTTTTATAAGACAAGAGATTACTATGCACAAAATTAGTACGCAGGTAAGTGAAAGACAACTAGAACTCAATAAAGTTAAAGCGGTTAATGATAGATTAAAAGACGAAGTTAATATGTCAAAAACTGATGCCTATAGCGAGAAGATGGCTAGAGAGAAATTAGGTATGATTAAACCAGGTGAAAAGAAAGTTTTAACAAACAATGATTCAAGTTCTACAAAATAGGTTATTATAAAAATAACATAGATTTAATTATTCTAATTATTTTAAGGAGGAACATTTTTAACATGACCTTAATGGCAGGAAACATTTTAGAAGGCACAGTGGTTAACATCACAAACTTTGGAGCGTTTGTAGAAGTGGAAGGTAAAACTGGACTTGTACACATTTCGGAGGTAGCAGATTCGTTTGTAAAAGATATAAGACAGCACCTGAAAGAGCAAGATAAGGTAAAGGTAAAAGTTATATCGGTAGATGACAATGGAAAGATAAGCCTTTCAATAAAGCAAGCTAATGTTCAAAAGAAATCAGTTAAGCCTGCAGAGATTGACTGGAGCTCAGAAAAAAAGAAGGCTTCTTCAAATAGTTTTGAAGATATAATGTCAAAGTTCCTTAAAGATAGCGAAGAAAAACTTGCTGATGTAAAAAAACATCAAGAGTTCAAGTCAAAAGGAAGAAAAAATTTAGGTTAATATAAAGTATTCAGATAGAAAAAGCCGGATGGAAACATCCGGCTTTTATCATTAATATCTAAGCTTAAACAATGAGGTTGTAGTTTGTTTTTTTATTCTTTAGACCAGTTATAACTGAATTATATCTGTGGATAAATAAGAGTAACGACTTAAAACATAATATGATTTAAAGAATAAAAAATAAGACTTATTCGCCTGACAGATTTTCC
>NZ_BMBA01000009.1:171143-194706 GCF_017312485.1 Clostridium zeae
GATTATAAACTTACTGGTGTGATAAGTTTTCTGGTATATACTGAAAAAAGTAGATATATAAAAAGATCGCTAAGAAAATCTCTTAGTGATTTTTTTCTGTAAATGAAAGTATAAAGTTTTTATATAAATTCGCTTTTTTGACATAAAAGTTAAGTATTTAAATATATGCATAAAAAATATCCTTATAAATTCACAAAGACTATTGTACAACGACAAATAAGGCGGTTTTTCTAGGAAGATGTACATTTACTATAAGGTATAGTGAATTATAACAGAAGGGTGTTATTGCAATAAGTTAAGCAAAAATCAATATAAATAATATAAAGAAATACAGTGATAAATGTCCGAATAAAAATATTTACAGTAAACAGTAAGTGACATATATTTCCAAAACCCTTTGTTATAATAGAAATACGCTTTAGAGAAATGGGAGGGTTTACCAATGCAATATGGAGTAGATGTCACTACATATAAAAGAATAAGTGATCGAAAAAAAGATAAGAAAGAACTTAAGCTTATAGGATCTCCTTATAGATTGCTATTTAATTTCATAGGAGCTTTTTTGATAAGTAGAGTAACTATAAATGCAAATGGGGTAGGTATAGAGGGGTTATCACCCTTTGGTATAGCTTTTATACTATCATTTTTAAATAAGGAAAGTAAGAAGGAAGGAATAGTTGCTGCAGTTGGAGTTCTATTAGGATATGCTACTCTTCTAGGTAGTGCGCCTAATATCGGTATTTATATATTGTCAGCGGCCATTATATCTATATTTACGAACATTCGATTTAAGTTAAAGGAGAAGGTTAGCTTAATAATGAGCTTTTCCATACTTATGTTGTCGATGATTTTTTATAGAGCATTTAGTTCGAATATAAGTTTATGGATTAATATAGTAACGTCGTTGGTGCAATGTGTTGTAGTTTATCCAATATATTATATTATAAAATATGCATTAACATGCCTAGATGATATAAAAACAAATCACTTTTTTACAAGTGAAGAACTTATAGCTATGGCATTACTGTTTTGTCTTATAATTTCAGGCATAGGAAGTATAGCGCTTTTTGGTATTAGTATAAGAAATGTAGTTGCATTATTTTTTGTAATAATAATAGCCTTCTCTTTGGGGAGTTCAGTAGGAGCAGCAGCAGGTGTTGCCATGGGGATAATAGTAGGGCTTTCCACTAATAATATGATGCTTTATATAAGTGTATATAGTATATGTGGATTAATGGTTGGCATATTTAAAGATACAGGTAAGTGGTTTACAATGTTAGCTTATATTGTAGTGTATTTTGTGCTGTCGATGTATTCGAAAAAATTTGATGATTTTAAGGTTATAGAGGCTTTAATAGTGGCGGTGCTATTTTCTATAGTTCCACTTAAGTTTTATAATAAACTGTCGCTTGAATTAGATAATGAAAGAAAGCAGGATACTTTAGGTGATTTGCATTTTTGCAAGATTAAAGAAGAGTTTACTAATAGGCTTGTTGATTTCACGGATATTTTATCCACTATATCAGTTACGTTAAATAATTTAGTTGATAATGATAGGTTGTTGTTAAAAAACAAAAGTAGTGCTCTTATAGAAAATTTAGCCGATAGAGTGTGTAGCAGTTGCGATATGAGATATACTTGTTGGAAAAGAGAATTGCATAGTACTTACAATTCATTTTCGGAATTGATAAGAAGCAATCAAGAAGGAAAATCAAGTTTTCCATTAGAGTTGGATAAAAAGTGTATTAAGAAATATGCTCTAGTAAAGAATACAGAAGAGATAGTTGGTAATTATGTTCAGGATGAAATGCTTAAAAGAAGACTTGGAGAAGGAAGAAAGCTTTTAGCAGGGCATATAAACAATATGGCTATTACAATTGGGGAGTTAATAGATGATTTTAGCAAAGATATAGTTATATGCAATGATGTAGAAAGAACTATAAAAAGAGCGTTGAATAAAGAAAGTATAAAATATGATGATATCTTATGTTATAACGATAAAAATGGTAGATTAAAAATAAAGGTAACTATGGACAGTTGTGGGGGTGGACAAGTATGTATAAAAGATGTCCTTCCGGTAATAAATAAATCTATAGGTAAGACTATGAGTATAGGTGGAGATGGTTGCTCCATAGACCCAAATACTAATAAATGTTCTGTATACATCGAGGAGACTCCTAAATATCATGTATCATCATATGCAGCTATAGCGTGTAAAGATGGAGAAAAGTATACTGGTGATAGCTATAGCTATGGAAAAACTCAAGATGGTAACTATATGGTTCTAGTTAGTGATGGTATGGGATCAGGACCTGAGGCTGGTGCAGAGAGTAAAGCTGCTGTGGAGCTTATAGAAAAATTTACACAAGTTGGATTTTCGGAATTAACGGCTATAAATACTGTTAATTCGATAATGTCTATGAAGTTTAGTGAAGATGAAAAGTTCGCAACATTGGATCTTCAAAATATTGACTTATATACAGGGAATGCGAAGTTTATGAAAGTTGGAGCAGTAGAAAGCTTTATCAAGAAGGGGGAGAAGGTTGAATTAGTAAAGTCAAAAACATTACCTTTTGGTATACTGGATACAACAGATGTTGATATTGTAGAGAAAAAAGTATCAAATGGAGATTTAATAGTCACAATAAGCGATGGAATATTATATGGTAAAGATGGTGATGGAAGCTGTCAATGGCTTACTGAATTTTTACGTACAAATAATAATAAAAATCCTAAAGAGCTTTCTTTAGAGATATTAGATAAAGCTAAGGAAATAAGTGGAGCTAAGATAAAAGATGATATGACGGTAGTGGTATCCAAGGTGTTTGCGATATACTAGTGAATAAGTGTTTTTTTTTGTAACTTACAGAAGTTATAAAATAAAATTTTTATGGGTAAAATAGAACTTTGATATTGTAATTGAATAAAATACATTTTAACTATGAAACTAATGCTAACTTAGTTTCATAGTCGTTTTTATGTATAAAACATAAGATAAAGTATTTAATTATAAATGTAAGTATTGATAGGTTAATAATATACGATTTATTTAAGTTTTAGTGAATTTGTAATAATTTATATTAATAAGAGTTTAATGATATGTTATAATAAGTTATTAAACTTGATTAGGAAGTGTTCTAACTTGAATGATAAAGTTATAAATTTTATAAGAGAACATCATATGATAAAAAAAGGGGATAAGGTATTGGTTGCTCTTTCAGGAGGCCCTGATTCGGTTTGTCTATTGCATGTTCTGTATATGATGAGACATGAACTTGGTATTTCTCTTGGAGCCGCTCATATTAATCATTTGCTTAGGGGAGATGATTCCTTTGAAGATGAAAGTTACGTTGAAAAAATGTGCGATAATCTTGGAATACCATGTTTTATAAAAAGAGTGGATGTTGAAATAATGGCAAAAGATAAAAGTATATCGTCTGAAATGGCTGGCAGAGAGGCAAGGTACGGATTTTTTAGTGAAGTAATAAAAGAAAAAGGTTTCAATAAGGTTGCTATAGCTCATAATGCAAATGACCAAGCGGAAACTATTCTGATGAGAGTTATGAGGGGAACCGGTATAGATGGTTTGGTTGGTATTAAGCCAGTAAGGGATGAAATCTATATAAGGCCTATACTGTGTGTAACAAGGGAAGAAATAGAAGATTATTGTGAAAGTAATAACCTTAATCCTAGGATAGACAGAACTAATTTAGAAAGTATATATTCCAGAAATAAGGTTAGACTTGAAATGATTCCTTTTATAAAGAATAATTTTAATAAAGATATTGTAGAGTCTCTTAATAGGCTTGCCTCATTAGCAAATATTGATAGTGAGTATATTGATAAAAGTTCTGAAGATATGTATTTTAAGTTTTGTAAAGAAAAAGTAGGGACTATAATAATAAACAAAGAGGCTTTTTATATTCATGAGGCGTTATTGACAAGGCTTATCAGAAAATCTATATTTTATGTTTCTGGAGCTACATATAATTTTGAAATGAAACATATTTATGATATTATCCTATTACAAAAAGGAAAAACAGGAAAAAATATAAATCTTCCCAATAATATAGTTGCAGAAAATTCTTATGGAGATATAATTATCTCAATAAGAAAATTTGAAGAATACAAAAGTATAGAATTTATAGTATCTAAACAAGAGATCGATGAGAAAAAAGTAGAAAATCTAAGATTAAATGGCTTAATGTATGATGTTGTCTTACAGGTGAAGCAGAATGATACTAAAATTGACTTAAATAGTAGTGACTTAATTAAATATTTTGATTATGATAAAATAAAGCAAAAAATAATTATTAGAAATAGAAAAAATGGTGATAAAATTAAGCCTTTAGGTATGACTGGCACTAAAAAGATAAAAGATATATTTATTGATAATAAAGTACCTAATAGTTTAAGAGATGAAATACCGTTGGTTTGTTTTGATAATAATATTTCTTGGATTGTAGGCTTAAAGATAAGTGACTTATTTAAAGTTAATAAGAATACAAAAAATATTTTACAAATAAGTTTTATAGAAAGGGAATAGTTAACATGAGAGAAGACATAAAAGAAGTACTGTTTTCTGAAGATACTATCATTAGCAAGGTTAAAGAAATAGCTGCAAATTTAAGCAATGACTATAAGGGCAAAGAATTACTTGTAGTTGGAGTGCTAAAAGGATCGGTGATATTTACTTCTGAACTATTAAAGTATATATCAATACCTTGTGAGTTGGACTTTATAGCTGTATCAAGCTATGGAAATTCTTCACAAACTTCAGGAGTTGTTAGGATTTTAAAAGATTTAGACAATGATGTTGCGGGTAAGGATGTCATAATAGTTGAAGATATAGTTGATACAGGTCTTACTTTAAGCTATTTATTGAAGTACTTTGAGGATAGAAATGCTAACAGCATAGAGATAGTATCTTTACTTAATAAACCAGCAAGAAGAAAGACAGATATTAATGTGAAGTACTATGGATTTGAAGTTCCAGACGAATTTATAGTTGGTTATGGCATTGATTATGCCGAAAAATATAGGAACTTGCCATTTATAGCTTCTTTAAAAGAGGAAGTATATAATAAGTAATGTAACTGTATTGTAATGGAAAAAATCATATGGTAAAATTTTATAGTAACTAGTAAGAGAGGGGGGCCTATCATGAAAAAATTTTCTAGCTTAACGGCCTGGGTTGTGGTAATGATAATGGTTGTAATTTCTGCAGTTTTTCTTGTGAAAAGCGGCGAGGCAGGAAGTACTATACCATATAGCGATTTTCAACAAAAATGGATTGGTGACCAAGTTAAGAGTATACAAGTGAAACAGGATAAAATGACTGTTGAGGGTACCTTAACAAATAACAAAACTTTTAATACCGTAGTTCCTGTTGAAACATTAAATATATTACTTGCTAATAATAATAAACCAAATGTAAAAGTTGCGTTTGAACTTCCAACAAATATATCTGTTTGGGTACAGATAATACCGACAGTTTTAGTGATTTTCTTATTTATAGCATTTTTCTTTATATTTATGCAACAATCTCAAAGCGGAGGCGGAAGCAGAGGTGTAATGAATTTTGGTAAGAGTAGAGCCAAGATGGCTACTCCAGATAAAAAGAAGGTTACATTTAAAGATGTTGCAGGTGCTGATGAAGAAAAGGCTGAATTAGAGGAAATAGTTGACTTCTTAAAGCAGCCTAAGAGATATATAGAAATGGGAGCCAGAATTCCAAAGGGTGTTCTTTTAGTTGGACCTCCTGGAACTGGTAAAACTCTTCTTGCAAGAGCAATTGCTGGAGAGGCTGGCGTGCCGTTCTTTAGTATATCAGGTTCAGATTTCGTAGAAATGTTCGTTGGAGTTGGTGCTTCGAGAGTAAGAGACTTATTTGAGCAAGCAAAGAAGAATGCTCCGTGTATAATATTCATAGACGAAATAGATGCTGTAGGTAGACAAAGAGGTGCTGGGCTTGGTGGTGGTCACGATGAAAGGGAACAAACACTTAATCAGCTGCTAGTTGAAATGGATGGTTTTGGAGTTAATGAAGGAATTATTATGATAGCTGCTACTAATAGACCTGATATCTTAGATCCAGCTCTATTAAGACCAGGTAGATTTGACAGACAGATTGTTGTTGGAGCTCCTGATGTAAAAGGTAGAGAAGAGATACTTAAGGTTCATACAAGAAATAAACCTTTATCTGATGATATAGAGCTTAAGGTTTTAGCAAAGAGAACTCCTGGATTTACAGGAGCTGATATTGAAAACTTAGCAAATGAAGCTGCGCTTTTATCAGTAAGAAGAAGTAAGAAAATAATTGGTATGGATGAAATGGAAGAAGCTATAACAAGGGTTATTGCTGGTCCTGAAAAGAAGAGTAGAGTTATCAGTGAACATGATAGAAAACTTACTGCTTACCATGAAGCAGGTCATGCAGTTGTAGCAATGCTACTACCAAATGCTGATCCAGTCCATCAAATAAGCATAATTCCAAGAGGAATGGCTGGTGGATATACTATGCATTTACCAGCTGAAGATAGAAGTTATACATCCAAGTCTAGATTGAAAGATGAGATGGTAGGACTTCTTGGTGGTAGAGTAGCAGAGAAATTGATAATGGGCGATATAAGTACTGGAGCAAAGAATGATATTGATAGAGCTAGTAACATCGCTAGAAGTATGGTAATGGAATATGGTATGAGTGATGAAGTAGGTCCTATATCTTTTGGAACTGACCATAATGAAGTTTTCCTTGGAAGAGATATCGGAAGAAGTAGAAACTTCAGTGAAGAAATTGGATCAAAAATTGACCAAGAAATTAAAGGTCTAATAGATGAGGCTTATGGAAAAGCTGAATCATTACTTACTGAATACATGGGTAAGTTACATGCAGTGGCGCAGGCTCTTTTAGAAAAAGAAAAGCTTGAAGCTGAAGAGTTTGAAGAGATATTTAATAATGCACAATAAAAATAAGGTAGCCACAGATAATGTGGTTACCTTATTTTATATAAAGTTAAGATGTGTTAATTTAAAATATTATTTACACGTATGGTAATTTTATTAAGAAGTGTATAATATGTTATGTACCGAACTATATCTATTTAAATATCAAAAAACATTCGAATATGTATTTATTTTATATTTAAAGATGGTATAATATACATGTTAATAATGCTCTGGCAGATAATAATATTATGTTATTAGCATTACATAGGATCATAATAGTTTTATAAGTTATGAATTTTACCAATATTAGTTGTTTTATTGAAAGAAAAAATCTTTTATTCAAGAACATTAAACTAAAGGAGTGTATATTATTATGAAAACAGATATAGAAATAGCTCAAGAAGCAAAAATAGAACCAATAATAAAGATAGTTGAAAAGTTAGGATTAACTGATGATGATATTGAACTTTATGGAAAATATAAATGTAAAATATCTCTTGATGTTGTTAACAACAAAGAAGAGAATAAATCTGGAAAACTAGTACTTGTTACTGCTATAAATCCAACACCAGCAGGGGAAGGTAAATCCACAGTTACTGTAGGACTAGGGCAAGCGTTAAATAGAATAGGTAAAAATGCTGTTATAGCTCTAAGGGAACCTTCTTTAGGTCCTGTTTTCGGTATGAAAGGTGGAGCAGCAGGTGGAGGATATTCACAAGTTGTTCCGATGGAGGATATAAATCTTCATTTTACTGGAGATATGCATGCTATAACTACAGCAAATAACTTACTGTGTGCTGCTATCGATAATCATATACATCAAGGTAATCTATTAAAGATAGATTCTAGAAGAATAATTTTTAAAAGAGTTATGGATATGAATGATAGAGCATTAAGAGATATAGTAATAGGTATGGGTGGCAAAGCAAACGGATTTGTTAGAGAAGATGGATTCATGATAACAGTAGCGTCAGAAATAATGGCTATATTATGTTTGGCGAAGGATCTTAAAGATTTGAAGGAAAGAATGGGCAATATACTTGTAGCATACAATTTAGAAGGTGCGCCTGTTTATGCGAAAGAGATAGGTATACAAGGGGCTATGGCGTTGTTAATGAAAGATGCCATAAAACCAAATCTAGTTCAAACTTTAGAAAATACACCAGCTATAATACATGGAGGACCTTTTGCAAATATTGCACATGGGTGTAACTCAATAATTGCAACTAAAACAGCAATGAAGTTAGGTGAGTATACTGTAACTGAAGCTGGATTTGGAGCAGATTTGGGGGCAGAAAAGTTTTTTGATATAAAATGTAGATATGGTGGGCTAAAGCCAAATTGTGCAGTTTTAGTGGCAACAATTAGAGCTATAAAACACCATGGCGGAGTAAAGAAAGATAATCTAAATGAAGAAAATATAGAAGCGGTAAAAAAAGGAATTAAAAACTTAGAAAAACAAGTAGAAAATATCAAAAAGTATGGAGTTCCAGTTATAGTTGCAATAAATAAATTTATTTCGGATACTGATGAAGAAATAAGAATTGTAAAAGAGTTTTGTGATTCTATAGATGTTAAGGTATCTCTTACTGAAGTTTGGGAAAAAGGTGGAGAAGGTGGGCTTGATCTTGCTAAAAAAGTAGTTGAAACTATAGAGTTAGAACAATCAAACTTTAGTCCTATATACGACTCGGAGCTTCAAATTAAGCAGAAAATTGAAGTCATTGCAAAAGAGATATATGGAGCAACAGGTGTAAATTACACTTCAATTGCTCAAAAGCAAATAAAGGAATTAGAAGATTTTAAATTAGATAAATTACCTATTTGTATGGCAAAAACTCAATATTCACTATCTGATAATCCTTCTTTAATAGGAAGACCGGAAGGTTTTGAGATAACTGTAAGAGAGATAAGAGTATCAAATGGAGCTGGATTTATTGTAGCGTTGACTGGAGATATAATGACTATGCCTGGATTACCTAAAGTTCCTGCTGCAAATAAGATGGATATCCTTGAAAATGGAGAGATAGTAGGTTTATTTTAAAAAGTGTATTAGAAATCCGCTGATTTAATGTATAAATTCAGCGGACTTTTCAAATAATTAATAAAGAAAATGATGTGTATAAAAATTGGGGTTAACAAACTTTTAAAAAAGATTATATTCGAATGCTATGAAAATGATAGTACAAAAGGGATAGAAGATTTTCATAAGGCTACTATAATTTTAGGTCTACAATATGAAAACTTACTTAAAATTAAAGAGATGTAAATTAAAAATAAATATTATAACTTTAATATTTATGTTTATACTTTGACAGAGAATAAACCATGTGATACAATAGATTCTCGTAAGAATTAATATGTTATAACATGTTTTTGGGTTTTTTTTCCGATTTACTTCAAGAGTATAAACGAAATTTTGGTCGCCTTGAAAAATCCTCTTAGATATGGATAGGATTTTTTTAGTTCGACCTTTTTTGGTGCGCAATAAATTATAATACGTAAAATAAATAAAAAATTTAGAATTAGTTAAAAGGAGATACTGAATGGAAAAAATGATATTTAATGAGTTAAATTGTTCAGACGACATAAAAAAGGCTATAAGTGATATGGGGTTCACTGAAGCTACACCAATACAAGCGTTAGCTATACCTGTAGTTATGAGTGGGGCTGATATGGTAGGTCAGGCACAAACTGGTACAGGAAAAACAGCTGCTTTTGGTATACCTACTATAGATAGAATAGATACTTCAAGCAAGGATTTACAAGTGTTAGTTCTATGTCCAACTAGAGAACTTGCTGTTCAAGTTGGTGAAGAATTTGAAAAACTTGCAAAATACAAAAGAGGTTTAAATGTATTAGCTGTTTATGGTGGAGACTCTATGGAAAGGCAGATAAGAGGCCTTAGAAGAGGAAGCCAAATTGTTGTTGGTACACCTGGAAGAGTTATGGATCATATGAGAAGAGGAACTATAAAGATGGATTCTTTAAAAGTTCTTATATTAGATGAAGCTGATGAAATGCTTAATATGGGATTTAGAGAGGATATTGAAGAAATATTATCGACTATAGAGCAGCCAGTTCAAAAACTTTTATTCTCAGCTACTATGAAGAGATCTATACTAGACATAGTTAAGAAGCACTTAAAGAATCCTGAGATGGTAAAGATAGAGAATAAAGAAGTTACAACTCCAAATATAGCTCAGATGTATGTGGAAGTTAAGGAACAAGATAAAGTAGAAGTAATGACAAGACTTATAGATATGTACAATCCAAAGCTTTCTTTAATATTCTGCAATACAAAGAGCAAGGTAGATGAAATAGAAGAGAAGCTTTTAAATAAAGGCTACAATATAAGCAAGATACACGGAGATATGAAGCAATCCGTAAGAAGCAGTGTTATACAAAGATTTAAGCAAGGAAATATAAAGATACTTATAGCTACAGATGTCGCTGCTAGAGGTTTGGATATAGATGATGTTGAAATGGTATTTAACTTCGATGTTCCACAACATGAGGAACACTATGTTCATAGAATTGGTAGAACAGGAAGAGCTGGTAGAGAAGGTAGAGCCTTCACTATGGTAACTGGAAGACAGATGAGAGATCTTAGAGACATCATGACCTATACAAAGAAGAAAATGAAGCTTCATAACATACCTACATTAAAGGATGTAAGAAAAGTTAAGATTCAAAAGTTTGTAGATATGCTTCAAGAAGACATGAAGAATGATGAATACAAGAAATACGTAGCTATTGTTGAAAAGATGTTGGAACAAGGACATGATGCTAAGGATGTAGCGGCTGCATTACTGCAAAGAGAACTTAACTTTACTGAAAGAGACGATGTAGATATGAACCCAGCAGCATCTTCTAGAGATGAAAGTACAAGAAGAAGTGGAAGAAACGACAGAAGTGACAGAAGTGACAGAGGCGGAAGAGAAGGCGGCCAAAGCAGAGAAGAAGGCATGGTTAGAATGTTTGTCAACATCGGAAGAGACAAAAATCTAAAGCCAGAGCATCTTGTAAGAGCTATAGCTAGTGAAGTTGGAATACCAGGCAGAAGTATAGGAGCTATAGATATATATGAAAAATATACATTTGTAGAAGTACCTGAGCAATATTCCAATGATGTATTAGATGTAATGAATAAGGTTAAGATTAACGGAGTAAGAGTTAATGTAGAAGTAGCTCAAAAAAAGGGAACTAAGAAGAGAAGAGACTTCAGCTAAAGATTGATAAAAACTTGACAAATAAAATTTAATTGCTAAAATTATATTGATATTTATACAACACATTTTGAAACTAACTAGATGTGCAGTTAAATAAAATAAAACATCAATGAGCAGCTTCAAAAGCTGCTTTTAATTGTATTAGTTGGAGGATTATTATTATGATCTTATTAGTAGATGTTGGCAATACTAATATAGTTTTAGGAGTTTATGACAACGATAAGTATATGATGAGCTGGAGAATATCAACAGATTCGAAGAAAACGTCTGATGAGTATGGCATACAAGTAAGAGCATTATTTTCTCAGAATAACTTAGATATTAATGACATAGAAGGAATAATAATTTCATCTGTTGTTCCGAACATAATGTATTCATTTGAACATATGGTTAGAAAATGTTTCAATATGGATCCAATAATAGTAGGACCAGGTATAAAAACAGGTATAAATATAAAATATGATAATCCAAAAGAAGTCGGTGCTGATAGAATAGTTAATGCAGTTGCTGCATATGAAATGTATAAAAGAAGTACTATAGTTATAGATTTTGGTACTGCTACTACTTTCTGTGCTATATCTAAGAATGGTAACTATCTTGGAGGAAATATAGTTCCGGGAATAAGAATTTCATCTGATGCTTTGTTTGAGAGAGCTGCTAAGCTTCCTAGAGTAGAACTTGAAAAACCAGATACCTTAATATGTAAAAATACAGTTACAAGCATGCAAGCTGGAATAATATATGGATACACTGGGCAAGTTGAATATATTGTTAAGAAAATGAAACAGGAAATGAAGGAACTTGGAGAAGATGAACCATTCGTATTAGCAACAGGAGGTTTAGCTAATTTAATTGCTAGAGAAACGGACCTGATAGATAAAGTTAATTCAAAATTGACTTTAGAAGGACTTAAGATAATTTATTATAAGAATAAAGAATAGAAGATGGTATGTTCTGATGAATATTGGTAATGTAAGTTTAGAAAATAATGTATTTTTAGCTCCTATGGCAGGGGTTACTGACATTTCCTTTAGAGGTCTATGCAAAAAAATGGGATGTTCCCTTGTTTATACTGAAATGGTAAGCAGTAAGGCTCTTTATTACGGAAGTGATAATACTGAACAGCTTCTGCGAGTTTCGGAAGAGGAAAAGCCAGTTGCTGTACAGATATTTGGTAATGACCCTAAAGTTATGGCTGAAATTACTGAACGTTATTTTAATAACAATAATGATATTTGTATAGTTGATATTAATATGGGATGTCCTGCTCCCAAAATAGTTAAAAACGGAGAAGGATCTGCACTTATGAAAAATCCAAGCCTTGCTTACGATATAGTTAAGGCTGTAAAAAGTGTTTCTAATAAACCCGTAACTGTTAAGTTTAGAAAAGGGTTTGATAAAGATGATATTAATGCGGTCTATTTTGCTAAAGTTATAGAATCAGCAGGAGCTGATGCTATAGCAGTTCATGGTAGAACTAGAGAACAAATGTATGAAGGTAAGGCTGATTGGGATATAATAAGACAAGTGAAACAATCTGTTAATATACCAGTTATAGGTAATGGAGATATAGTAACTACTGCAGATGCTAAAAATATGATATCAATGACTAATTGTGATGGAATAATGATAGCAAGAGGAAGCATGGGAAATCCGTGGATTTTTAAACAGATTACTGACATGATGAATGGACTTGAGGTCTTAGAACCTACTCCTTCTGAAAAAATTGATATGTGTTTAGAGCATTATGATTTGGCCTTAAAGTATGACGGAGAACGAAAGGCTTTAAGAGAAATGAGGAAGCATATTGCTTGGTACATAAAAGGTTTAAAAAACTGTACGGAAATTAAAAATATTATTAATACAGAAGAAGATGTAAATTCTGTTATGAAAATATTAAGAGAATATAAAAAAAATTTAATTAATGAATTTTGATACAGCATTTTATGAAAAATTAATGAATAAATATATGGTATAACAATATACTAAAAAGACAATAATGAGAAAAGTCATAAATTTAAAGTTAGTACATGAGACTTGCTATTTTGCTGTACCATATATTTTATATATGTGCATTAAAATAGCAGGTCTTAAATAATAATTTGCCGTGGAAGATTCATAATAGAAACGTAATCTATAAAACGTTTGCAACAACCTGTTAAATTATTTATTAGCTTGAAATATATTTATTTGATAACAATATTGACATTAGCTAATATAGGTCTTATAATATGAAAAATAATTGACAGTTTAAGGAAGGTAATATATAACAAATTTATATGAAATTTTGTTAGAATATGATATATTATAATAGTATGACTGTTGAAGGGGAGAAAAAAATGAGCGAAGTTAAAAAGTATATGATGACTTATGAAGGAGTCAAAAAACTAGAGGATGAACTAGAATTTTTAAAAACAGTTAAAAGAAAAGAAATAACTGAAAAAATAAAAGTTGCATTAGGCTATGGAGATTTAAGTGAGAACTCAGAGTATGATGAAGCTAAAAATGAACAAGCTTTTACAGAAGGTAGAATAATACAACTTGAAAACATGCTAAAAAATGCAGTAGTTGTGGATGAATCAGAGATATCAACAGATACAGTTTCAATAGGGTCTATTGTTAAGGTAAAAGATTATGACTTCGATGAAGAAGTTGAATATATAATTGTTGGTTCAGCAGAAGCGGATCCAATGGAAAGTAAGATTTCAAATGAATCTCCTGTAGGAAGTGCTTTAATGGGCAAAAAAGTAGGCGATATAGTAGAAGCAGTTGTACCATCAGGTGTGAGTAAGTTTGAAGTATTAGGAATAAGAAGAGATTAACGGAGGGATTTTTAATGTCAAATGAGGAAATGAGTATAAACCAGTTAGAGGCTCAATTTAATGAGCAAGAAAGATTAAGAAGGCAAAAACTCTTAGATCTACAAGAAGCAGGTAAGGACCCATTTGATGTTTATAAAGTTGAAAGAAGTCATTCATCAGTTGAAGTGAAAGACAATTTTGAGACATTAGAAGGAAAAATTGTTAAAGTAGCCGGAAGACTTATGTCTAAAAGAGGTCAAGGTAAGGTTATATTTTCAGATATTCATGATAGAGATGGTAAGCTTCAACTATTTATAAAGATTGATGAGGTTGGAGAAGAAGCTCTAAAAGAATATAAAACACACGATCTTGGAGATTGGATATGGGCAGAAGGTGAAGTGTTTAAAACAAAAGCTGGAGAAGTTTCAGTTAAGGTTTCAACATTTAAACTAATTTGTAAATCATTAAAACCATTACCAGAAAAGTGGCATGGATTAAAAGATCCAGATTTAAGATATAGACAAAGAGAAGTGGATGTTATAACAAATCCAGAAGTAAAGGATACTTTTATAAAGAGAACTAAGATTATAAAGGAAATTAGAAACTTCTTGGATAATAGAGGATTCTTAGAAATAGAAACTCCTATACTTTCTCCTATAGCAGGTGGAGCAGCGGCAAGACCTTTTATCACACATCATAATGCTTTGGATATTGATATGTATCTAAGAATAGCTACTGAGCTTTACTTAAAGAGATGTATAGTTGCAGGTTTTGAAAAAGTATATGATATGGGTAAAAACTTTAGAAATGAAGGAATAGATGTAAGACATAATCCTGAATTTACTATGATCGAGCTTTATGAAGCATATTCAGATTATAATGATATGATGGAAATCACTGAAAACTTAATCTCAAGTGTATGTGAAAAAATTCATGGTACAACTAAAGTAACATATCAAGGGACTGAAATAGACTTTAAAGCACCATGGAGAAGAATTACTATGGTTGATGCTGTTAAAGAATATGCAGGTGTAGACTTCAATAATATCGTAAGCGATGAAGAAGCTCAAGCAATTGCAAAAGAAAAGCACCTTGAGTTTAAGAAAGATATAAAGAATGTAACAAAAGGTGAAGTGTTAAACATGTTATTTGAAGAATATGCAGAAGAACATATGATTCAACCAACATTTATTACTGATTACCCAGTTGAAATCTCTCCTTTAACAAAGAAGAAGAGAGGTAATGAAGCATTTACAGAAAGATTTGAAGGTTTTGTTTATGGAAGAGAAATATGTAACGCATACTCCGAACTTAATGATCCAATAGTTCAAAGACAAAGATTTGAACAACAAGCTAAGGAAAGAGAGCTTGGAGATGACGAAGCATATGTAATTGATGAAGAATTTATGAGTGCTCTTGAGACTGGTATGCCGCCAACAGGTGGATTAGGTATAGGAATCGATAGAATAATAATGTTCTTAACAGATTCTGCATCTATAAGAGATGTGCTTTTATTCCCAACGATGAAACCACTATAAGAGTTAAAGTAGCCTTGCTTAAGATTTACTTAAGCAAGGCTTTATTTTATACATTTGATTCAACATTATTAATGTAATCAAGCTTCATTGAAGATTTAACTTTTTAATAATCTCTTAAACTAATGAAATATATAAATGAACTACTTAATACTTAAGTTTATGTTTTTTGAATTTTGCTCTTAAAATCTAGAAGAGTTTCGAAAACAGATTTTAGATTGAAGTGTTTCATTTTTTAATATAAAAATGCAAAAAAATAAAAAAAATACTTGCAAAGTTTTTATAAGATGCTATAATAATATTTGTAATGACGTTCCGCGATAGCTCAATGGTGGAGCACTCGGCTGTTAACCGATAGGTTGGAGGTTCGAGCCCTCTTCGCGGAGCCATTTTTATTTTGTACATTAACCTCATGCTATGCATGAGGTTTTATTATTTTGTTTCAATGATAGTATAAGCGTTGAACTTAACGTTATAGGAATTCAACTTCAACTATTAATTTTAAGAGGTTTTTGTATTTTTCTTGACAATAAGAAAATTTTTGATAAAATACTAATTATAAATGAATATAGCATAATGATAAAGAAGAGTAATCTTTATAACTTTTTAGAGAGACGGTGTTTGGTGTGAACTGTTAAGTTGTATTGATGAAGGGCGCTTTTGAATGCTGAGGTATTAAAGCAGGGCATTTGCCAAGAAGGGTGGAACCGCGGAAATTTTCGTCCCTTTATGGTGAGGGCTTTTTTTATTTGTCTAAATTAATTTTATTATATAAAACTAGTGTAAATATAATAAAAAATGTATATTAAATTATGGAATATTAAGCAATACTATTAATATGTAAACTTATGGAATTCAGATGATAGATTAAATGAACAATAAGTTAAAACTTAATTATAAATGGAGGTATTAAAATGGCAGTTGAAAAAACTATGGATAAACTAGTAGCTTTGTGTAAGAATAGAGGATTTATATTTCCAGGGTCAGATATTTATGGTGGATTAGCTAACTCATGGGATTATGGTCCATTAGGAGTAGAATTTAAGAATAATGTAAAAAAAGCTTGGTGGAAGAAATTCGTACAGGAAAGTCCTTATAATGTTGGTGTTGATTGCGCTATACTTATGAATAGAGAAGTATGGGTTGCATCAGGTCACGTTGGTGGATTTTCAGATCCACTTATGGACTGTAAAGAATGTAAGACAAGATTTAGAGCTGATAAAATAATAGAAGATCATATGACAGCACAAGGCGCTGAGGTTGCTTCAGCTGATGGATGGTCAAATGAACAATTAAAAGATTATATAGAACAACATCAAATAGAATGTCCTAAGTGTGGAAAGAAAAACTTTACTGATATAAGAAAGTTTAATTTAATGTTTAAGACATTCCAAGGGGTAACTGAAGATGCAAAGGCTGAGATATACCTTAGACCAGAGACTGCTCAAGGTATATTCGTAAACTTTAAAGCAGTTCAAAGAAGTTCAAGAAAAAAGGTTCCATTTGGAATTGCACAAATAGGAAAATCTTTTAGAAATGAAATAACACCAGGTAACTTTACTTTTAGAACAAGAGAATTTGAACAAATGGAGCTTGAATTCTTCTGTAAGCCAGGAACTGATATGGAATGGTTTAATTTCTGGAGAGATTACTGTTGGAATTTCTTATTAAACCTAGGAATGACTAAAGAAAATATAAGAATGAGAGATCATGAACAAGAAGAATTATCATTCTATTCAAATGCGACATCAGATATCGAATATTTATTCCCATTTGGTTGGGGAGAACTTTGGGGAATAGCAGATAGAACTGACTATGACTTAACAAAACACCAGGAACATTCAGGTCAGGATATGAGTTACTTAGATCCTACTACTAATGAAAAGTATGTTCCATACTGTATTGAACCATCACTAGGAGCAGACAGAGTTGCACTTGCATTTTTAGCAGATGCATACGAAGAACAAGAACTAGAAGATGGAGATGTTAGAAATGTATTGCATCTACATCCAGCATTAGCTCCATACAAAGCAGCAATATTACCATTATCTAAGAAGCTTTCAGAAAAAGCTGATGAAGTATACTCAGAATTAAGAAAGAAATTTAATGTTGAATATGATGAAGCTGGAAGTATAGGTAAGAGATATAGAAGACAAGATGAAATAGGAACTCCTTTCTGTATAACTGTAGACTTTGATACTTTAGAAGATAATGCAGTAACTGTAAGAGATAGAGATACTATGGAACAAGTAAGAATTAAGATAGAAGAACTAGATAATTATATAGCAGCAAAATTAGAGTTTTAATTAGAGTGATAAAAGGCTGAACGGGTTTACGATCTGTTCAGCCTTTTATTATTGCGAAGTTAATTATCAGAATATCTAATCAATTAATAAACATAAGGTGCTATTATTATTGAAGATCACATAAGTTTTAAAATATGGCTTTATGTTGTAACAATATCAGTAACAGATAAATATTCTAATATTATACTAATTAAAAAGAGGTAGAATATGAAGCTAGTTATAATAGGTGGTGGATGGGCTGGATGTGCAGCCGCTATCGCAGCAAAGAAAGCTGGAGCTGAGGTAGAAATTTTTGAAAGAACAGACCTACTTCTTGGTGTAGGCAATGTTGGTGGTATAATGAGGAATAATGGTAGATATACTGCGGCAGAAGAGTTAATAGCTCTTGGAGCAGGAGAACTTATAGACATCATGGATAGAAATGCAATTCATAAAAATGTAGATTTTCCACAACATAAGCATGCCTGGCTATGTGATGTAAGTAAGGTTGAACCAGAAGTTAGAAGTTATATTCTTGACCTAGGTATAAAGGTTAATTTTAGATCTAGAGCTATAAATGTAGTTAAAGAAAATAATGAAATAAAGGCAGTAAAGTTTTTTGATAAGACGGTTGCAGAAGCTGATGCATTTGTAGAAGCTACCGGATCTACAGGATCTATGGAAAACTGTAATAAGTATGGAAATGGATGTGTTATGTGTATATTAAGGTGTCCTACATTTGGAATGAGAGTGAGCTTAAGTGCAAAAGCTGGAATAGTTGATATCCCTGGAGAAAGAGGAGATGGAACTATAGGTGCGTTTAGTGGCTCCTGTGAGATACCGAGAGAAAGTGTTTCGCCAGAGATATTAAAGGAGCTTGAGGAAAAAGGATCAGCAGTTCTTAAAGTTCCAGAAGAAGATATAAATATGGATAAACTAGATTCAAAGGTATGCCAACAATATGCACTAAAAGAATTTGCTGAAAATATTGTGCTACTTGATACAGGACATATAAAGGTTATGACCTCCTATTATCCATTAGAAAAGTTAAGAAAGATTAAAGGTTTAGAAAATGCCAGATATATAGATCCATACTCTGGAGGTGTAGGTAATTCAATAAGATATCTTTCATCAACACCTAGAGATAATGATATGAAAGTAAAGGGGATTGATAATCTATTTGTAGCAGGAGAAAAAGCAGGTTTCTTTATTGGACACACAGAAGCAATGAGTACTGGAACACTAGCAGGACATAATGCAGTAAGAAGTTATTTAGGAATGGAAACTGTAATACTTCCTAGAAAAACTGTAGTAGGTGATATAATTGCTTATGCTAATGAGAGATTAAATACTGAGGATGGGAGAAAGGTTAGACATACTTTTTCTGGAGCTGAGTATTTTGAAAGAATGAAGTCATTAGGCTTATATACAATAAATAATGATGAAATAAAAAAGAAAATAGAAGATTTGGGGATAAGTAATATATTTAACCAAAAGTTATAGAATAATAAAACTTTAGATTCTGCCACTTATGCTTGTGACAGTTCTAAAGTTTTATCTGTTTTATATAATATCAATTACATCACATTTATTATTTTTTAAATTTTACTTTTTCATGGTTTAATAGCCATTCTTTTCTCCACAGGCCACCACCATAACCAACTAAATATCCTGAGCTGCCTATGATTCTGTGACAAGGTATTATTAATGGAATAGGGTTCTTGTTATTCGCTCCACCTACAGCTCGAACAGCTTTAGGGTTATTTATAGCTATAGCGATATCCTTATATGTCTTTATAGTGCCAAAAGGAACATTCATAAGTTCACTCCATACGGCTCTTTGAAAATCAGTACCAGAAGGTAAGAGAGGTAAATCAAATTCACTTCTTTTTCCTTCAAAATACTCTTGTAACTGGTTTAGACAATTTGTAATTAGAAAATTGTGATTTTCATTCTTTGATGTTTTATTATCCATAAAATCTAGACTAACTATATGATTTGTACTGGCTTCGACCTTTATTAAGCCAACTGGAGAGGAGTAATAACCTATATAATATGTATCCATAATGACCTCCACGAAATAAGTATAATTATAGATTATATACTATTTGAAAAGTAGAATAAATAATTTGCTGATGTTATAATTAGAAAGAAATGGGACAGTATTTAATATAGTACATAAAATGATATCGATAAATCGATTTTTTGATTAGTTATTAAGATTTATAATTTTAAAGGAGCGAGTATTTGATGAAAAAAGATTTTAACGAGTTTAAGACATTTATAAAAGGTAAAAATGTTGCTGTAATAGGAATTGGTGTCAGCAATATACCTTTGATAGATTTTTTATTAAGTTTAGGGGCTAGTGTTACTGCATTTGACAAGAAAAGTAAGTCTGAGTTAGGTGAAGTTGCAACTGGATTTGAGATAAAGGGTGTTAAGCTGAATCTTGGGGAAGGATATCTTGATAAATTAGTAGGATTTGATGTTATCTTCAAGAGTCCATCGATGAGAATAGATCATGAAGCTCTAGTAAATGCAAAGGCTAATGGAGCTTATATAACATCAGAAATAGAGGAGTTCGTTAGATACTGTAAAGGAAAAGTGTATGGAGTTACTGGAAGTGATGGGAAAACTACTACAACTTCTGTAATATCTGAGTTGCTTAAGGCACAAGGATTTAAGACTTGGATAGGAGGAAATATAGGCATACCACTGTTCACAAAAATAGAGGAAATTAAAGAAGAAGATAAAGTCGTTTTAGAATTATCAAGCTTTCAGTTGATGACAATGAATAGTCAAATAGATGTTGCGATTGTTACGAATATAACTCCTAATCATTTAGACATGCATAAAGGAATGGAAGAATATATTGATGCTAAAAAGAATATATTCAAGTTTCAAACTTCAAAAGATTTACTTATTATAAATAGAGAAAATGACATAACAGCTTCATTTAAAGATGAGGCGCAAGGTAATGTTATAGAATTTAGTTCCAAGAGAGAACTGAAAGATGGAGCTTACTATAAAGATGGAAGTTTGTACGTATTTGGTAATGAAATATGTAAAAAGAGTGATATTGTAATAAAGGGAATGCATAATGTAGAGAATTACTTGGCAGCTTTTGCAGCAACTTATGGAGAAGTATCTGTTGAAGCTATGAAAAATGTTGCAACTTCGTTTAGAGGAGTTGCACATAGAAGCGAGTTCATAAGAGAAGTAAATGGAGTGAAGTATTATAATGATTCTATTGGATCATCTCCTACAAGAACTTTAGCTACAATAAAAGCTTTTGAAAAACCTGTGATACTAATTGCAGGAGGATATGATAAGAAGATACCTTTTGAACCGCTTGCTTATGAAGGATATAAATATATAAAGAACCTTATTTTATTAGGTGCTACAAAAGATAAAATAGAAGAAGCGTTTAATAAATTAAAGCAAGAAAAGGGTATTGAAGTTCCTATATATTGCGTAGATAGTTTAGAGAATGCGGTAATGAAAGCAAAGGAATTGGCAAAGGAAGAGGATGTAGTTGCTCTATCTCCTGCATGTGCAAGTTTTGATATGTTTGCAAACTTTGAAGTTAGAGGAAATAAATTTAAAGATATAGTTAATAATTTATAGTTAATGAAAAGACGCTAATAAAGTAAGTATTAGCGTCTTTTTTTCTATAAAGGCAAGTGTAAAAATTTCAATTATTTAATATTATAGGTTTTTATATCATTGTGAGAAGTTTTTGATTCATAGTATATACTGTTTCCAGATATAAAATATTGCTCAACACCTTCGTTTATAATTGGATTTGTTGATGCTGTTCCGTTTGCAGGTAAAATCAATTCATTTAAATAATTAGCTGAGAACCTATTTATAAAGAATATTCTGCCTGAAATTACTTGTAAGTTTTCTGCTTCAACATTTATAAGTTTTTTACCTTCCATACTCTGTAAATCTAAACTCCATATAGAATCTTGATCTCCTGAATTAACATAAATTAGTTTATTGTTAGCCACACCAAAGCTTTCAGCTGAATTGCCAGTTAGTTCAGTTTTGGTTTTATCAGTAAGAGAGTAGGCGTATAATTTGAATTTGTCGTTTTTATTTTGATATATGATTGTATCACTAAATAAAAGAAACTTTCCGACAGAATCTTGAATTACTGCAGTTTTTGTATTATCGCTTAAATTTATTTTATAAATCTTACTGTTATCGCTCTGATTTATAAAATATAATCCGTCGGTTCCTAAAGTTATATTTGAGCTTCGGCTGTTATCAAACTTTTTTATTTCCTTTGTACTATCTGATAAAGTATATATATTGCTGTTATCAGCTATATTAGTAAAATATATCTTTTCAGTATCTTGAACAATTTCTCTAGAAAACAAATCATATTTCTTTGTAGCTTTGAGTAAATCATTTATTGAGTTGATATCGCTACTTAAATATTCATATAACCTATTATTATCTTTCCATTGAGATACATATATATTGTTACCTATTTTTACAATTGGTAGAGCAACGTTAGGATCTCCAGACACTGAGATACTTTTTGTGGCATTTTTAACTGCATTATTTGAACTATTTCCTGTGGTTGGAGACGTTATTTTTATCTCAGATGAATTGCTATTGTTGCTATTAGTGCTACTAGAGTTTGCTGAATTGCTTTTAGATGAACAACCAACTAATGAAAAAGAAAATACGATAACTGAACAAATTAAGAATTTTTTCATGTTTTTCCTCCTAAGTATCATTTATGAAATATATAGACTTATAAATAGTAATGTAGAGTTACATACGGAACTATTTAAAGATTAATATTGCATTTGTTAAATTATGCTAATAAATATGGTTTTTTTGATTTAAATGGTTCATTTTTAAGTATATATCAATTGATTGATAGTTATAAGTTTTTTACTGTATAAAATATTATAAAATTTTCAACTTAGCTAATCTTAAATATTTCAATTCACTTAGAAGCTTTTTGTGGCTATACAGTAAAAAATAAAACTTATTCGCCTGTTAAATTTTCCTCATATGAATTCGGAAAGGCAGATGCGTAATAAATCTCACTTAAAAAGATCACTTTAGCGACTTTTTTTCTCTTTAAGAAAGAAGAATCTAGGTAAAACTACTTATAGTTAAACTTTAGTATAGGGAAAAATAATTTTTGCAAAACTAAAGAGTAAAAAGAATATATAATATGCAAAACTTTTCACTAATAAGTTCAAAAAAGTAGATGTAAACTAAGTATATTATCGTAATCTTATTAGAGATATTAACAATAAAATACAAATTGATTTATAAACATTACCACGTGTATCATTAACAGAAAGAGCTTAAATATATTAGTAAAATAAAACTATAGTGAGATAATTTATTTATTCATATCATATATACAAATGGGTAAAATAATAAAAATGTTACTATAATAAACGTCGCTGATGAGTGACAGGATAATAAATTAAAACTTGTTAAAAAAATAAGTTGACAATTTAAATCCTAAATGTTAATATTATTAAGCAGTCGGAAACGATTGCATTGGTCTTTGAAAATTAAACAGAGAAGATAAACAAAGTCTAAAACTAGACTTAAACTAAACCAGCAATTCTTTTGAAAAAAGACTTACTAAGTAAGTAAGCTATGATTAAACTTTAAATTGAGAGTTTGATCCTGGCTCAGGACGAACGCTGGCGGCGTGCCTAACACATGCAAGTCGAGCGGAGAAAGTTCTTCGGAACTTTCTTAGCGGCGGACGGGTGAGT
>NZ_BMBA01000010.1 GCF_017312485.1 Clostridium zeae
CATGCGAAACGAAAATGTTATGCGGTATTAATCTTCCTTTCGGAAGGCTATCCCCCTCTATAAGGCAGGTTACCCACGTGTTACTCACCCGTCCGCCGCTAAGAAAGTTCCGAAGAACTTTCTCCGCTCGACTTGCATGTGTTAGGCACGCCGCCAGCGTTCGTCCTGAGCCAGGATCAAACTCTCAATTTAAAGTTTAATCATAGCTTACTTACTTAGTAAGTCTTTTTTCAAAAGAATTGCTGGTTTAGTTTAAGTCTAGTTTTAGACTTTTTTTATCTTCTCTGTTTAATTTTCAAAGACCAAGTTTTATTTCGCTGTTTTTCTGACAGCTTTTATATCTTATCATCATCCAAGCTTGTTGTCAATACTTTTTTTCAAAAGTTTTTTTCAACCACCGTGACGACTCTTACAAGTTTATCATTTTGTTGACTACTTGTCAAGATATTTCTTGAGATTTTTTAAATCTCTTTGCCGCAGTTGCATTAGCGACAAGGACTATACTAACATATACAAAATAGTAAGTTCATAAGAAAACATCCAATTTGCAACTATAACTATATTCTCCTACAAAATACTACAAAATTCAACTTATATCTGTACAAGACACACCCGGTAGCGATTACTAGCTTATTATGTATAAATACTAACTAAGGCATACATTTTTTCTAAAAACATATGCCTTCTTAAAGATAAACTACCCAACTAATATTTAATTTCATATTATAATAATTTATTTCTATTGTAATTTAGCTACAAAATAATTATATTCAAACCATTTATCTGTCTCTATAATAGGTTTATCTAATCCTCTGTATATTCTAAGATATCGCCTGGCTGGCACTTCAGTTCTTTACATATTGCTTCTAAGGTAGAAAACCTAACCGCTTTTGCTTTATTGTTTTTTAGTATAGATAGGTTTGCATTTGTTATACCCACCTTGTCAGCAAGATCTTGCAAAGAAATCTTTCTTTTAGCCATCATGACATCCAAATTTATAATTATAGGCATAAAACTTCTCCTTCATCAGTGAAATAAATTCATCTAAATAGTAAAATCATTCTCTTCTTTATAATCAATAGCTTGTTGGAATACTTTTGATAGTATCAATATAAAACATCCAGCAAAGAGAAATATTATAAACTCCATATCAGTATGAACCCCTTTATTGTCTATATAGATAAATTTGAATTCTTTAAAGTTAGAGTTAGCCAAAATATTTACTATATAACATCCTGCAATAGTAAAGCATTCATAAGACACCCTTTTGAGAGCTTTTACATTTTCACTTATAAATGGATTAGCTTTTACCAATGAAAATAAAACCTTCCTTAAACTCATAACTATAAGAAATACACAACCTATCCCTATAGCAAGAAGAATAAAAACAACAATCTTTTTAGAAAAATCTATTTCTACAATGTTATCTATAAAAGTATTCTTAAATATAAAAATAGTTGCTATGATACCTAATATTAAAACTATATCCAAAATTCTTGTAAGGACACTTGACATTGACTTCTCTCCATAATATTTCATATAAAAAACCTCCATACAATATTACTTCATTATAAATACTAACATATTAGTATTTACCTATCAATAAACATTTATTGATAAACAATAATATATTATCTCTATTATAATTACTTACCACCGATTCCTGAATTACAACTCAATATTTAGATTCACTACAAAAAAACTACCTAACAATAATAGTTAAGTAGCATTTTATATGAAAACTTATATTTTTTTATTTTAATGCTTCTTCATATAGTTGATTAGCGTACTCCCAATTAACTATACTCCACCATGATCCAACATAATCTGGTCTTCTATTTTGATACTTTAGATAATATGCATGCTCCCAAACGTCTAAAGCCAAAACTGGTTTAAAGCCATCACTTACTGGAGTATCTTGATTCGCAGTAGACAAAATCTCCAACTCATTGTTATTGTTAACTACTAGCCAAGCCCAACCACTACCAAATCTTGTTGCAGCTGCCTTTGCAAATAACTCCTTGAAGGAATCAAAGCTTCCAAACTTAGCAGTTATAGCTTCAGCTAAAGAACCTTTGACTTCTCCTCCTTTAGGAGAAAGTAATTTCCAAAATAGTGAGTGGTTATAATGTCCACCTCCATTATTTCTAACTGCTATCCTTATATCAGTAGGTACGTTCTCTAAATTCTTCACTAACTCCTCAACTGTCTTCTCTTGAAGTTCTGGATATGCTTCAAGCGCAGAGTTTAAATTATTTACATATGTTGCATGATGCTTTGAATGATGTATTGTCATTGTCATTTCATCTATATATGGCTCTAACGCATTATATTCATACTCTAAATTTGGTAATTCATGTTTCATTTTATTCTACCTCCAAAATCTTTATTTCTATGATTTTATGTTATCACTATTGATAACAATAATCAATATTAAATAATAAAAAATATTTTATATGTTCATATCCTTTATTAAGATATATTTAATTATAGATAAAGCTTTTATAAAAAAAAGAGGATTTAGCCTTAATAAAAGCTAAATCCCTTCTTTAATATATATTTAACTATATGTATTTTAGTTCTACTTTTCTTCTATCTCTCTTAACTGTTGTTCTATAAGCCCTAAAACATACTCTCTATCTTTTTCATTGTTCTCGAAATCTAATCCGTCAACATTTATCTTAAGTATAGGCGAAACATCATAACTATAGAAATACTTTCTATATTCCTCATTAAGCTTCTCCCAGTATGCTCTTTCAACCACTTGCTCGTAGTCTCTTCCTCTTTTCTTTATTCTCGACATAGCTTCATCTACCGAAACTTCTAAATACACCATTAACTTAGGAGCTTGAACATGCTCAAGCATATTTTCTAGCAGTTCCTTATATAAATCAAATTCCTCTACTGACATTTCTCCTTTATCACAAAGCATCTTTGCAAATATAACATCACCATAAATACTTCTATCCATAACAGAATTAGCTATCGATGAAGCCTCTTTTATATGCTTAAATCTTTTATTTAAAAAGAAAACTTGCAAAGGAAAAGAGTATCTCTCTCTATCGTAATAAAACTTTTCTAAAATAGGGTTGTCCACAACAGGTTCTTCAAAAGATACATACCCTCTTTTTGCTATAAGCCCCATCAATGTACTCTTTCCAACTCCTACTACTCCATCAACAACTATCATGTCCCAAACTCCTTTTCTATCTATTCTTTTAAGAACCTCTTTATATAAATTATCACTCTGGTAAGGCAAGCCAAAATCCTCCTTAAGGCAAATCCAATGAACTAAAATGGAAACCTATATATTATTCACTTTATAAAAGGTTACATGATCTCTCCATTCACCATTTATAAAAAGATATTTTTCATTTAAACCAAGCTTATTAAATCCACATTTAAGTAAAACACTTTGAGATTTTATGTTATCAACTAAAGTAGAAGCTTCTAACCTATGAAGCCCCATATCATTAAAGCAATAATCTATAACTAACTTTACAGCTTCTTGCATATAACCCATCCCACAATGTTTCTCATCCATAGAATATCCTAATATACCACTTTTAAATACTCCTAATACAATATTAGAAAGTTTTATTTTCCCTATAAGATTATCATTTAGAAATATACCAAAATCAATACTAGTACCACTCATGAATTGTTTATAACTCTCAAGCAAAATAGATAATTGTGTTTCATACGTGTAAAAACTTCTATCTCTAGCAGGTTCAAAAGTCTCAAGATGTTTTTCATTTCTTATATAGTACTCTAAAAGCTCCGATGTATGCTCTGGTGTAAGATTTCTTAATTCTATTCTTCTACTTTTAAGTTTTAACAAAGTTATATTTTGATAGTTTCTAAAATCATTTAGTGTTATACCAAATAGCAATTCATCCTTATAATAATCATTTTGCAATAAATTATTAGATAATACCCCTTCAAGAATAAATCCTAAATTAAAAAATGGAGATATATTAGAACTTTCGCTTACTAAAATATTAATTTTATATATTTTTTTACCTTTAAAGATACCTTCTAAAGATTGTTCTAATGCTCGTTTCATCATCTGATAATTATCATTTCTGTAAAACTTAAATCTTATAGTTGCTCTCTTATTTTCAGTATCCCATTCAATAGTATTAAACCTACCAACAGTTATACCGTTATAATCCTTTATTATATAGTCTTTATCAGTGCCTCTTATTAGTTCTATACATATATTTTTCCTCTCAGCCATAAAGTCCATCCCCTGATTAATTAATTTTATCAAGTATTAAGTTTCATAGATATAGCCTCTTAAACTATACCCATATGTTCAACATATATGTATTATTCCATAATTAAATACATATTTTTAAACTCTCTTTTTTCTTTATCTTAGGAGAGTTTTAAAAAGTAAGTCTATACCTAAACAATCTTATTAATTATAACATAAATATGCTGGTTGTTTATAGGAAACTTTAAGTAAATTAACTGTAAAAAAATTACTAAGAAATAAAAAATGGCAATACTACTATTGATATTTCTTTTACATTGTGTTTATACTATTTTATGTATTTCGGTAGTTTTAAGGAAGGCTTATGGTGATGTAATGAATAAACAAAGTATTACTAAAATAAAGTTATTTTTAATGGGAATAAGCAATAGATTCTTAGAAGACTCAAGCACATTTAAAAATATATATGTAACTTATACTGCAGGGCTAAAAGAGTTCAAAGGTAATGGCGGCTTTGAAGATGGTAAAATAAAGTATAATTTCAATGGTAAAACTGAACTTTTGGGTGTTTTAGATCTTTTTGAAAGAATAAGCTCAGAATGCGAGAATTATGAGACAGTTACAATTCTTTATAGAGAACGTGGTACTGACATAGTTATAACTGGAGACAATAAAAACGTAAAAATGAATAATACTGAAGTAAAGGAAAGTTCTCCTCTTGCTGTAAAAAAACAAGAAGCTTCAGATCATAATATCAACGAGACATCTACCTTATTAAATAGAAATTACTTAATTAAGGTAGGCAAGGCAGATTCCTTACTTAAAGAGATAGGTATAATGTCTCAATCAGGTAAAATAAAAAATGATAAAATAAGAAAATATAATCAAATAGATCATTATGTTGAAATTTTGGAAGCAACCTTAGATTCACTTCCTAAAAATGAAGTGTTAACCATATTGGATTGCGGATGTGGAAAGTCATATCTTACTTTTGTTCTTAATTATTATCTAACGGAAGTAAAAAAGAGAAAATGCCACTTCATAGGACTAGACATATCTGAAGGAGTTATTAATAGTTCTAAGAAAATGGCGCAAAATCTAGGTTATAGGAATATGGAATTTCATGCTATAGACATAAAGAAATTCAATCCAAGTAGAAAGATTCACATGGTTATATCTCTTCATGCCTGTGATACTGCCACTGATATGGCTATTGCACTAGGTATCAAGGTAAATAGTGATTCAATTATAGCAGTTCCTTGCTGCCATAGAGAACTACTAAACCAATATGATTATGAACCTTTGAAAAGCATATTTAAACATGGAATATTAAAAGCTAGAATGGCTGATGCCTTAACAGACGGTATGAGAAGCATTATGTTAGAAAGCAAAGGATATAATGTTTCCATTGTTGAATATATATCTCCATTAGAGACACCTAAAAACTTAATGATAAGAGCAATTAGAACAGGAAAAGAAAAACCTGAACTCATGGATGAATATATATCTCTAATGGCAGCCCTTAATGCTTACCCTGCTCTTTATCAATTCTTAAATGAAGGATGGGAAGCTTAAGTTACTCAATTGTAAACTAAATGTATTAAATAAAGCTACTTATAAATATATTAGATTAATATTTATAGGTAGCTTATATTTTATTCCTATCTAAAATATAGATAAACTACTTCATATTTGAATCTATCCAAATAAATATTCGTAAAATCATGGAAATCTTGATTTGGAACTGGTTTATCTATATATGCTTTACATCTATTTACAACATTGTGAATTATATTCTACATAAAACCTTGTACTTTTAATACTTGACAAAAAGTAATATTATTAGGAAAATTATAATAATCATTTAGGGAGTCAACTTAAATTCTAACATTAAAACCATCATGTAAATTACAGATATATTAACTAAAACACATGATAGTACCATCACTATAATATTTTAGGAGGTGCAAGATGTTCAAAAAACTTAGAAAAAAGACATTTAATATTATATTAGCCTTCTTAGTATTCACCTCTTTGGGATGCTACATAAGTTATAAGGTTATAGAAGATAAAGACAAGCCAAAGATAACAAAAATTTTACCATCAAGTTCAAACACCAAGTTATCTTTTATCACCGAGGAAAGTATAGTAGATAAGATACAGAAAGTTTCAAAACTAGTAGTAGTTGAAGTTGATCTTAACGAAAAGATGGTTATTGATAATAGTTGGGGTGACTGGGATGTCTTCAAGAAACTCCAAAGAGTTGATTACTATGGAAAAGGTTCTTATTCAATAGATTTATCGTCTATAGATAATTCAAAAGTTAAGATAGACAAGCTTAATAAAGTGGTAACAATATATCTGCCTAAACCAACAGCTAATACTCCATCAATAGATTATGATAAAACAACTTTTGAATCAACGGAAAAAGGGTTACTTCGTTTTGGCGATATAAAATTAACTAAAGACGAAAGCGCTGTAATTGATAAAGAAGTGATAGCACGAATGGATAACAAATTAAAAGAAGCAACAATCTATGATGTAGCTACAAAAAATGGTCAAGATACAGTACAAAACTTAATTAAACCAATTGTAGATGATAATGTGAAGATAAATGTTATTTTTGAATAAATCAGGTTTAGCATGTATAAATACTTTATGTTTTACTATACGAAAATAAATAAACTGGCAGGATAGGTTATCCTGCCAGTTTATTTATATATACTCTTCAATTAAATCATTAACAACTTGAGAAGCTATAATCATACCAGCAACTGGAGGAACGAAAGATACACTTCCAGGTATCTGTCTCTTCACTGCGCATTTTTTACTTCCACCTGTACACACACAACCTTCTTTACAAGTCACTACTTCATCCATCTTTGGCTTTCTAGGAATTTCTTCCGAGTAAACAACCTTTAGTTTCTTTACTCCTCTTTTTCTAAGCTCATATCTCATTACCTTAGCTAAAGGGCAGACTTTTGTTTTGTATATGTCAGTTACCTTAAATTGAGTTGGATCAAGCTTATTACCTGTACCCATACAACTCATAATTTTTATATTATTATTTTCACAATATATTGCTAAAGCTATCTTTGCTGATACAGTATCAATTGCATCAACTACATAATCAACATCTTGTGTAATTATATCTGATATATTTTCTTCTGTCACAAATACTTGATGTGTTATGATCTCACATTGCCTATTTATTTCTCCGATTCTTTCCTTCATCACATCAACTTTGTTTTTACTTATTGTTTTATATGTAGCGTGTACTTGTCTATTAAGATTGGTTAAACATACTGTATCATCATCAATAAGCACTAAGGTTCCTACTCCCGCTCTCGCTAATGCTTCTGCAGTAAAACTACCTACTCCACCTATACCAAATACAACTACCTTACTATTTCTTAATTTTTGTAATGCTTCTTTTCCTATAAGGAGTTCTGTTCTTGATAATGAATGCTGTAGCATTAATATTACTCTCCTTTTCAACAAATCTATATTGATTTAGTAAACATTGTATTAAACACATTGCTCATCTTTTTTATTCTTAAAACAACTCATATAATAATATACCATAAAACTTATCGCTTCAATAGGTAAATAATGATTATCACCAAATATATTGTCCATTAAATCATTAGTAATTTTACATAAATTTCATTTTATGCTAGTATATTGATTATACTTTGTAATAATTGAGGTGCAATATGAAACTTAGAAGTTTAATTATATTTAATCCATTAATTGATTTAGAAGAAGAAGTGCTGGATTCAAAAAAGATAGGGATTTTAGGCAGCATATGGATTGCACTCCTATTCTCTCTCATTATACCTGTAGTAGTACAATTTGTATTATTAATTGCCTGTGCTATAGCAGGATCGAGCTTATCCTCTTACGATGGTATTACTAGCATTACTTATGCCTCTAAATCAGAATATCTTTATTTAATATCATCTATATTTACTTTAATGGCAACAATTTTTGTGATGTGCAAATTCTTTACTATAAAAACAAATTTAGCTTTTCCAGAAAAAAAATTCAACAAATCTGACATACTAGGAATTATATGTTTGATATTAGGATTCAGATTACTATTCTGCGGGTCTTTAAATCATATAGTAAACTTAATACCTCTTCCTAAATCTATAGAGGATGCCTTTAATAACATATTTCAAAATCCTATAATAGGACTTATCACTGCTATTATAATAGCTCCAATTCAAGAAGAATTCGTGAATAGAGGCATAATATTAAATGGTCTCGCAAAAAAATACTCTTCAAAGGTAGCTTTAATTGTATCTTCATTAATATTTGCTGCTATGCATATGAACATACCTCAAGGTATCAACGCTTTCCTTCTTGGTCTGATACTTGGTTATATTTATCTAAAAACAAAATCCATATTTTTATCTATGATGTGTCATTCCATAAATAACATGCTCGCTTTCATGCCTGACATAGACAGTCTATCAAATATGTATTTATTAGTATCTATATCAATAGTAGTTATAATACTTGGCGCAGTGCTATTTAAAATTGGATTAAAAAGATTAGATTTAAAGAATAAACAAATTTATTTTGACCTTTTAAGAAAACATAATGCTTATGATGATGAATTAAACATTAATATGTAGGTAATTCAATTACCTTCATATTCTTAATATATATAGCATTGTCTAAAACTTGAATTAGGAGCTATATATAACTTTAATTGAGAAATTTCATCAAATTGAGTATAATTAAAATTATCAATTTATATGGAGGCTTTCGCAATGACTATAGGAATTATTGGTGCAATGACTGAAGAACTTGAGATTCTTCTAAAGGATATGAATTTAGAGAATACTGAAAAGAAGGCAAATATGACTTTCCACCGTGGACAATTATGGGGTAAGAACGTAGTTGCTGTAGTTTGTGGCATAGGCAAAGTTAATGCTGCTGTTTGTACTCAAATATTAATTAGTGAATATAAAGTGAATATGGTTATAAATGTTGGTGTTGCAGGCGGCATAGGTAAAGATATATACCCTGGAGATGTAGTTATAGGTAACTCCCTAGTTCAACATGATATGGATACTACTGTATTTGGTGATAAACCTGGTCAAATACCAAGAATGGATACTTTTGATTTTAAATGTGATGAAAAGCTTGTAGCCATAGCTCAAGAAGCTTGTAAGTCACTTCCAGAAATAAATACCTTTATAGGAAGAATAGTATCTGGCGATCAATTTATAGCAAGTTTAGAAAAAATACAATGGCTTGCAAAGGAATTTGATGCATCTGCATGTGAAATGGAAGGCGGAAGTATAGCTCACGTAGCTTATTTAAATCATGTTCCATTTGTAGTTATAAGATCTATATCAGATAACGCCAACAATGGAGCTCATATGGACTACGAAAAATTTATTCCTATTGGAGTAAAGAACTCAACATCTATATTAAAAGCTATGATAGAAAGACTTTAATACTAAAATATCTTACATATGATGATTTAATACCCACCTGTTTTTTATCAGGTGGGTATTTTTATTAATAACGACATCCTAGCATGTTATTAATCATTTATATCTCTAATTTGTAAATATAGTCTTCTTTTCATAACTCTTTAAATTTTCCTTAATAATCTTAAATTGAACCTTATTATCTTCATCACCTTTAATGGAGTACACCAAAGTATCGTTATCAATAAAGGCTCCTATGGAATTATTGGCACGAACATCCTTTATCACCCTTGATCCGGCAGTATTTACACTGAAAGTCTGACCACCATTATCAGTACTAGTCTTACTAATATATCTATTTCCACTTGGTGATATGAAATTTTTAAAATTATCTGGAATATTTATATTCCCATTATAACTATAACTTTGCAAAGTATTTATATTAACTATCACTCCACTATTACTTTTATCTTTTATAGTTATTAAAAATGGGCTATCTGATTTATCATAAGTATATTCTCTTTTACCTAGGTTCATTATATATACAAGGTTATCGTTACTATAATCATACTTATAAAGCTCTGTATTCTTTTCATTATCATAGCACAGTGCATATATATAACTATTATATGCAAACAACTTATATGGTTTTATATTTTCAACAGTTCTGTCAGAAGGTAACAATCTATTGTTTGATGTTATTATTACACCCTCATCAGTAACATAACTTATTGAATAATTATTTTCATTTCCTACATAACTAATTTTCTCATTTTCGCTATTAAATAAGTAGATATCTTTATTAATCTGTAGGCATAAATAAACATCATTGCTTGACCAAACTGCATTTGTAGAAGCCCCTCTTATATCAATATTAATTTTTAGTATTCTATTTTTTATAATATTAACTAGATACAAATTAGAATGCTTCGAATCAGGCAATAACATAAAGTTTTTAGTTGAACTTAGTAGATATTTATCTTTATTATGTATATCAAACTCATTTGCTTTCATATAAAATTGTACATCGTTCTCTAATGAAGAATATATTATATCTCCGTTATACAGAACTAATTTATCGTTATCTACACCAATAAGAGTAGTATCACGCTCTTGATGTCTGCTCATTTCAGCTTTAGCATCTATTGGTTTTACTATATAATTAGCAGTCTTGTCTTCGTCCTCAATTATTAAACCTGTTAAAGCATCTGACTTAGACCTGATATCATAGTTTTTTGAAATAACTTCATTTTTCTCATCTATAGCCATACTCTTATTAGCTCTAGTAGACTTGTTGTCAAATTTATATATTGGAAAGCTTGGAATTAATATAATTAAAGCTATTATTGCTGCAATAGATAAAGCTGAAACCAAAAATTTATTCTTATTACTTCTTATAAAGTTAATAGTCTTTGCGGATTTTCTATTGTATTTATTCAAATCTATAGCACCCATTATAAATTCTTTTCTGCTAGAATATTGGATTTGATCATTCTCAATCTCTCTAAACAATCCAATTTTTATACGAGCCATCTTATCATAATATTCCTTACAGTTTGTACAATTACTCATATGATTTTCTAAGCTCGACTTTTCAGAATCACTCACTTGATCTTCTAACATATCTATAATGCTATTTCTGAATTTTTGACAATCCAAGGCTACCACCTCCTTTAAGATTCTTATCTAGATAAACTTCGTATTTATCATATAATCTATAGTACCGTTTCTTCACTGTAGATTCATTCATCGCCATCATACTTGATATATCCCTAAAGCTTACATCTGGATGAGCATATCGTAAATATAATATTTGTTTATCTATAATGTCTAGGTTTTTTATAAAACCTTCTATTGAGTCTAATGTCTCCTTATATTCTACTATCTCCTGAGGCGATTTCTCTCTAGAAAGTGAATCTTTAATGTTATCAATTGCTATTTCACGACTTTTAGTTATCTTTCTCAAATAATCAATAGACTTATTATGTGCTATAGAATATATCCAAGTAGAAAACTTATTAATATTATTATAGGTGTACAACTTATTATACACTGATATAAAGGTCTCCTGGCATAAATCCTCAGCCATAGTTCTATCCCCTATAAAGCTATATATGTACTTTAAAATAGGGATTTCATACTTATCAATAATATATTCAAAATATAATGCTTCGCCTTGTAAAACCTTTTCTACTATATCTTTATCTTCCAACCGTTATCACCACCAAAAAAGATGTAAGTTACAAATATTCCAATATTATACTAACATAAAAGGTATTTGAAGGCGATAGCCATTTGTCAGTAAAAAAAGACTTGTGAGAATTAATACTCTACAAGTCTTTCTTATTTACACTTAATATCTATTTATAATAAAGATCTTTTTAATAAAATTTATTTTCACAGATAGAACCTATTTCAGTTTATGAATAAATAGTCCACTTCTTAGCTTTGGTTCAAACCATGTAGATTTAGGAGGCATAACTTCTCCTTTGTCTGCTATATTCATAACTTCATCAATTGAAGTTGGATACATGGAAAAGGCTACTTTCATGTCAGATGAAGCTCTTTTTTCTAATTCATCCATCCCTCTTATGCCGCCAACAAAATCTATTCTCTTATCACTCCTAGGATCTATTATGCCCAGTATAGGAGATAATAGATTGTCTTGAAGTATAGAGACATCTAAACTTTTTACTGGATCTCCATTATAAAAACTATCTTCCTTAGCCTCTAACTTAAACCACTGTCCATCAAGAAACATTCCAAAAGTATGCTTTTGTTCAGGCTTATATTTTTCGTCTTTTTCTTGAGGCGTTATATAAAACTTATCGCTTACCTTATATAAAAATTCAGAACTTGTTAATCCATTCAAATCTTTTACTACTCTATTATAGTCCATAATTTTCAGATTAGTTTCTGGAAATAATACTGCAAGAAAAAAGTTAAACTCCTCTTTTCCACTAAAATCCGTACATTCTTCTCTTCTCATTAATCCTACTTTTACAGCAGAAGCTGCTCTGTGATGTCCATCCGCTATATATAGATAGTCAACTCTATAAAAGTATTCACTTAGAGAATCTATAGTTCTTTTATCGTCTATTTTCCATATAACATGTCCTACGCCATCTTCAGATGTAAAATCATACTCTGGATTTTTATTAATCCAATTGTTTATTATAAATGAGATGTTTTCATTATCCCTATAAGTTAAAAAAATAGGTCCTGTATTTGCATCACAGTAATCTACATGATTTATTCTATCTTGCTCTTTGTCAGGCCTTGTAAACTCATGTTTTTTTATAACATTATTAATGTAATCATCTATAGAAACGCAAGAAACTAAACCAACTTGACTTCTCCCATTCATTGTTTGTTTATAGATATATAAACAAGCTTCGTTATCTTGAACAAGAACTTTGTTTTCTTCCATTCTATCCAAGACATCTTTAGCTTTTTTATACACAGCTTCATCATATATATCCACAGATGGGTCTAAGTTTATCTCAGCTTTATCCACATGAAGAAAGGAATATTTATTTTCCTGTACCATTTCTCTAGCTTCATCAGAGTTCATAACATCATATGGAAGCGCAGCAACTTTTGCAGCCAGTTCTTGTATCGGTCTAACTGCCTTAAAAGGTCTTACTATAGCCATTTTTATCCTCCTCATTGTAAACAGATTCCTAGTATATTAGCTATAAAGTTTTTATTTGTTCTAGTTCAAAGTTTTATCCATTAAGCTAGAAAAACACCCAATTTCATAAAGCCAATTTAAAATATAACCGAATAAACATTGGCATAGTCTAAGCTTTGAAATTGGGTATTCATCTTAATAAATATTACTAATGAAAGAAGTCTCCTATAATTTCAACAATTTCGTTACCTATTCTTGTCTGAGCTTCTCTAGTGGCTGCCCCTATATGCGGTGTAGCACTAACTCTAGGATGGTTTACTAACTCTTTATTTCTTGTAGGTTCTTCTTCAAATACATCTATACCTGCACCTGCTATCTTCCCACTATTTAGAGCATCAAGTAAAGCGGCCTCATCAACAACTTTACCTCTTGCACAATTGATTATATAAGTTCCATCTTTCATTAATTCAAATTCTTTTTTAGCTATTAGAGGTCCCTTTGAGATATCAAAAGGAACATGAAGAGTTATGAAATCTGACTGTTTTAAAAGTTCATCAAAATCCCTATATCCATATTCATATTTTTCAAGATCACTTAATTCACCTAGTCCGTCAAAATATAAAATGTTCATACCTAGACAGCAGGCTCTCTTAGCAACTTCTCTTCCGATTCTACCCATACCTACTATCCCTAAAGTTTTTCCACTTAGCTCTATACCTTCATATTTCTTTTTATTCCATTCTAGGTTTCTCATTGTAACATTTGATATATTTATGAACCTTGCAAGTGCAAACATATGAGCTATAGTAAGCTCTGCTACTGAAGCTGAACTTGCATTGGGTGTATTCATTACCTGAATTCCATTTTCTAAAGCGTAGGAAACATCTATATTATCTACTCCTACTCCGCCTCTAATTATGGCTTTCAACCTTCCAGTCTTACTGGCCTTATCTATTATCCTTTTATTTATCTTAGTAGCCGATCTAACAACCACTACATCAAACTCTCTTAGTATTACACCTAGTTCCTCTGGCACATAGTGCTCTTCCACTACTTCAAAGCCTAAATCTTTAAGTTTTAAAACAGCTTCTTTTTCCAATCCATCTGTCACCAATACTCTATACATTTCACTTTCCCCCTCATATAAAAACACTAATTACTCAAGTCCTAAGATTTCATTAATATTAAATAAAAGTTCTTTGATATCATCTACACTGCAATCTGCCATATGAGCTATTCTAAAAGTCTTATCTTTAAGCTTTCCATATCCATTAGATAATTGAAAACCTCTATTTCCTAGCTCTTTGTTAAGTGCTCCAATATCAATACCCCTTGTGTTAGTTATATTAGTTACGGTATCAGACCAATAGCCTTCCTCAGGGAAAATGTCAAAATATCTTTTAGCCCACGCTCTAACTATATTTGCCATTTCTAAATGTCTACTAAACCTATTTTCAATACCTTCTTCATTTACTATATAGTTTAGTTCATAATCTAAAGCAAACATGTGAGATAATGATGGTGTTGATGGATATTGATAATCCTTTTTTTGTATATACTTATAAATTGCTAATAAATCTAGGTACGTACCTCTAAAAGGAACTTTTTCAGCTCTTTCTTTTGCCTTGTTTGAGAATGTACATACTGCAAGTCCCGGAGGCAAGCCCAATGCCTTTTGACTTGAAGTTATGCAAATATCTATACCTAATTTATCAACTTCTATTTTTGTACCACCAGCTGAGCTTACTGTATCTACACAGAAAACTACTTCTGGGTACTTCTTCACTATCTTTGAGATTTCTTCTAAATTGTTCATTAGTCCAGTTGATGTTTCATTATGAGTAATAGCTATTAAGTCATAGTTACCTGTAGAAAGCACTTCTTCTACAACTTCTGCCTTTATAGCTTTGCCCCACTCAACCTGAAATTTATCTGCAGGCACATTATTGTGTAAAGCCATTTCATACCATCTATCTCCAAAAGCCCCACAGGAGAAAACAGCTGCTTTCTTTAATGTGCATGATCTTATGGCGCCCTCCATAAGTCCGCTGCCTGAACTAGTAGAAAGTAATATCTCACTTTCTGTATAAAAAAGTTTTTTAAGGTTATTGCTTATCCTTTTTTGAAGCTCTGAAGCTTCCTTTCCTCTATGCCCTATTAAAGGCTTTGCCATTTGTTCTAAAACTTCCTGTCTTACCTCTACTGGCCCGGGAATAAATAATTTTTTGTGCATAAAGACACCCCCAAAATAAATTATATACTCCCATGTGTTATTATAAATTCTATCATTTTCAAAATATTTATACAATAATCTTTTAAAAAAACAACTATTTATATAATAATCTATTAAAAAATTCGCTTAATGTTAATGAAAATGTCTACAAATTTAAATATTTTTATCATTTGTTAAAAATCCACTTATAAAGATGAACCACTTAACCAATTAATCATATATTAAATTTAGGCTATGTTTGAACACTGTGTTGAAATTAAGACATCACTCCTCCGATACTCTAATTTTAATAATAGTATTAAACATGGCCTAAAAAATTTGCTAAAGAATAAATAAAAACTCCTGTTATAGAAACAGAAGTTTTAAGTAGTTAAAACATATACATATTAATTATTTTGTGCTATTTGTTTAAGTTTCTCAAATGAAGCTTTATCACATGAACCTCCAACATAATGGGAACAGTTGTCGCAGCTTACAGCTGATAATCTCATGCTCATCATTAATATATCATCCTTAGCTGTATACTCCTTACAGTTTGATCCTATAATACCTTTTAACTCATTATATTCCATATTTATTACTCCTAAACAATAATATTTCTATTATTTGTTTAAGACTGTTATTATATTCAACTTACTGCAATGGTATTTATTTAAATGTCTGCATATCTCTTACCTAAAAGTGTGATCTCTGAATCTATGTTACCTATAACCGCAAGTGACTTATAATATTCTTCTTCCAAATCAAAGATAGCTACAGGTTCTTCTAATATAGTTCTTACGCTAAACTCATTGCTCACTAAATCAATCTTTATAGGCATATTCACACTGTCTATATCTCGTACAAATCTCTGCTCTATATGAGTATTAATTGTTCCATTAAAGTCAAAATAAAAAACTAAATCTTTTGTATTACAAAAAAGAACATCCTTGCTTATATAATCAACACATAGCACTTTTGCTTGTATTCTGATCACACCTTCATAAAACAACTTTACCTTAGCTTGTTCTTCGATCTTATTAAGCAACAAAAGATTCCCAGATATTTTTTTTACATTACAGTTTATACTTTCTACTTTATAAATCTTATCATTTTTTAGATTCACGACTTTATTTATCGAGATAGGTATCTTTAGTATCGCTATTAATACATCAATATCAGCTACTTTAAATACTTTTTTATTATTACCGTTAATTGATTTATCATTTTCAACAGCATTAGATTTGTATAATTTATATATATTATTTTCAATTGTTTTTGTCTTAAGAACTTCACTACTTATTTGAGGCTTTTTAATGTTTCTAAAATTATTATAGCTATAACTTTTATATAAATTACTATTTCTCTTATTAAATAGTCCACCTTCTGTTGAATTAATAAACTTCTTATGTAAATATGCTGTTCTTTCATCATTATGTATTTCATCAAAATTCTCTAGCCCATCCTCTTCGTTATAATAATGCACTAATAAGAAGGATGAAAATATTTTTAATAATAGATCCTCATTTATAGATTCACTCATAAGAACATATCCCAAAAATTGTTATATATTATTATAAGCTAAGAGTGCAAAACTGATACAGTTTTGCACTCAAAGCATTAAGTTATTAGCATTCTACTAATACATATTGTTCTTGAAGAACTTTTATATCTAAGAAAAGTACCATTTTTTCAACTATCTTCGAATATAATTTACCATCATATTCAGGAGTGCAGTTACATCTTTCTTCATGTTCAGGCACTGGCTTCTTGTCATCTTTATGACAGTCCCAACCATCATATTCGCTTAATGGAGATGGATCTTTGTACATATCTAATTCTATGATCTTGAATCCATCAAGTTTTATGAAAGGTCTGCTATTATATACTGTTGCTTCTTTAAAATCTGCTTCGCAATAAGCTTTTCCTTTTACTGCATCACAAGAGCAATCACAGCTATCGTGTTCAGATGCATCACAATAAAGCTCAGATTCAGTTAAACCTGTTCTATCTTTATTTATTGGCTTTAATAAAAAGTCGATATCAGTTATAACATGGAAAGGAACCTTTACAGTATGATGTCTTATATCACCATTTATTACACCTTTATCTTTGCTTACGCAATCTGCAGTAGCATACTCTATATTTTTTTCAATATAACCTTGTAAGAATAGCTTTCCGCATTTGTCGTTTAAGCTTACTACTCTAGCTTGAGTTACAAATAAGTGCTTTTTTGTTCTCTTAATTTCATAGTATTTTTCAGCATAAGGTAGGTTTATACAAGATTCAATACCTATTTCTACTTCTTTTGCAGCTATAACTACAGGAAGTCTGCTAAAGAATGGTGGTTTTATTCCTTTTACACAACTATTAGAACCATGTGCTTGAACCAAAGTTTCTGACTTTGCACATCCACAATTATTTTTATTATTCTCTGCCATATTAATACCTCCATTTGAGTATGAACTTAATATATAATACTAATCTTGTCGAAAATATGTGACTGTATTTTAAATTTTTTCTGCTTTTATTTGCCTCTAATTCTATTATTTTGTAAATACAGTAAAATTAATGTAATTTGCTGATTCGTATTCATATATATGTATGGTATTAATATACATATTTCAATTAGAACTCTCATATTAATCCACTAATTGTGCACTTTCATAAAATAAAAAGGTAACTCACTTATTACAATGAGTTACCTTATACCAGCTACAATTATCTATTTTAAATTATAAACTTCTTTATATTTATCATTTAGATATTCTATAAAGTACTTTGCATTTAATTCCTCACCAGAAATTAATTTAATAAGATCAGCAGGTTTATACACTGCTCCATGCTTATGAACATTTTCCTTAAGCCATTGATGTATTGTATTTAAATTTCCATTTTCAACCTCATCAAAAATTGCTGGACTATCACTAAGCATTTTTTTAAGCATTTGAGCTCCATAGAGATTTCCTAACGCGTAACTAGGAAAATATCCAAAGGAGCCGTCAGACCAGTGCATATCTTGAAGTATTCCTTCTGCATCATTTGATGGTTCAACCCCTAGATATTCCTTATATTTTTCATTCCAAATCTTAGGTAAATCCTCCAAGTTAACTTCACCATTGAATATTAATTTTTCTATTTCATATCTTATAATCACATGTAGACTATAAGTTAATTCATCTGCCTCTGTCCTTATAAGTGAAGGTTCAACTATATTGATAGCTTTATAAAACTCTTCGAAGCTTACGTCCTTTAACTGATTAAATCTCCTCTTTGCTTCTGGAAAGAAATACTTCCAAAATGGTTTGCTTCTTCCTAAAATATTCTCATAAAATCTTGATTGAGATTCATGTATTCCCATGGATACACCAGTTCCTAGCCCTGTTCCCATTAATTCATCAGGAATATCTTGTTCATATAAAGCATGCCCACCTTCATGGATACTACTAAATAATGCACTTCTAAATTCATTTTCGTGATAATTTGTAGTTATTCTTACATCTTTATTTCCAAAATTAATAGTAAAAGGATGAACACTTTCATCTAGTCTTCCTGCATCAAAATCATATCCCATTTTCTTTAAAACAAATAAACCAAACTCTTCTTGCTCCTCTTTAGTAAATTTATTTTTAAAGAATGAATCATCTATGTTTGTTCCGCTATTCTTTATTCTATTCAATAAGTCTACTATGGCATCTCTTAGTTCTCCAAATACTTCATCAAGCTTCTCTACGGTAATACCTCTTTCATACTTATCTAGTAAGCTATCATATTTAGTTCCTGTATATCCAGTATACTCTAGGAACTCCTTTTGAAACTCAATAACTTTTCCTAAGTATGGTTTAAATATGCTAAAATCATTCTTTTCTTTGGCTTCTTCCCACGCAGCTTCTGACTTAGAGCATAGTATAACATACTCTTTGTATTTGTTTTCTGGTATCTTTTTTATTTCATCATATTGTCTCTTAAGTTCTTCTATCATAGCTCTATCTATAACGTTTAGCTCATTTAGATGTGGTTCAAAGAATTCAATAAACCCTTTGACTTTCTCTGATGTAGTAAACTTATAACCTTCACTAGAAAGATATCCTACAACTTCAGCTCTTTGCTCTACAGCTTTTTTAGGCATACCAACTCTCATATCCCAGTATACTAAACCAGTTGCTTGTTCCAGAAGTTCCTTTGTTTTAATATACTCCCTTACCTCTTTAAGCCTCTCATTTAAATTCACAATACGCGCCCCCTTTAAATTTATATATATTTATATATATTTATGTAACAAACCTTAGTCTTCATACATTTTTCTTGGATCTTCTGCTCTAATCTCACTTACTTCCTCATCAAAAGTCAATATGGATTCAGTCTCTCTGCAGTATTTAACACAAATACATTGTCCTAAATTTCTTGGGCATTCTCTACACAAACAGTTTTTATCTTCACCATCACAATTACTATTCTTAAAATCTGGACAATAACTGCAATTAAATTTTGTTCCTATGGGCATAATAAACCTCCATACTAATTTTATATAACACATTATACCACTTTAATATTTAATAGTCATACGTATATAAAAAACTTCTAAAGCCATTGGAACATCCAGGCTTGGCTAGCTTTAAAATGTTATATTTTTCTATACAGTAAAAAAGCTTCTCCAATGTTTAATGGAGAAGCTCAATTATATGATCATTTCAATACAATTTTATTTATTACGCTTACAAACTTACACTTATTTTATATTTGTACCGCTTCATAGCAACATTTAATTAAATTAATATATCCCTCTTAGTAAACACAAAGTGAGAAATAACATAAAACACTATTGATGATACAACCATAACGGCAATTGCCCAGGTAATATTTAAATTAGGATTGTTATATTGCATTGCAAGAGAACCATTTAAAACACTACTAGTGTCACCATAAGTTAAAAATAAAAAGTGAGCTATTTTCTTAATAGGATTAAGTACTTGCGTAAGTATTGGTATAAGTATGGTCAATATAGCACTTATAGCCATAGATATCATACTGCTTTTTACTATAGAAGATATAAAGAATATAAAGCTGCAACACACTAATATAAAAAGCACTTGTAAGACAATGGTCCTTAACGTGAAATTCCAAAGAGGTATAGTTGAACCAGTACCTGAAACTTGTATAAGAGGATGCACCCCATCTTGAAGCTTACTCATATCAAACTGATATCTTGTGCCTATTACAGTAGGAACAGATGCATATCCAAACCCTTTAAATAATCCAATTAGAATAAATGCTATAGCTTCAATTGATAGAATCAGTGCTGACGTACTAATAACAACAGCCAAAAACTTTGATAATAATACTTTTCCTCTTGAAACTGGTTGAATTAATAGAAACTTTAATGTAGGTGGAGTACATTCTCCTGAAACTATATCACTCATAAACACAGCAATTCCAACCCCCAAGAATAAGGTTCCTAAGATTTGAAGTGCTTTCTGTAAGTAGGAAAATCCAGTAATTGTCCAGGAATCTATTGGTTTGAGATTATTATCCTTATAATAATTTAATTCAGTTATCCTACTATCAATGCCTGTTTTGTACCTATCAGGAATAGTTGCATCATTTTTCTGCTTATTCAAACCTTCAATTTCACTATCTATTTGAGCCTTCCAATCATCCGCTATTTTTCCGGATTTTATCTGTTCTTGAAGCTTATCAGTATTTTTCTGAAGCTCGTCTCTTTGCTCTTTTCTTTGTTTAATTGTAAATTCTAAAGATTCATCCTTATTTTTATTTGATTCCATCTCTTTTATATCTTGATCCATAGATGTCAACTGTTGTTGATACTGTTCAAGTCTTCCTTGAGGAGAATTCATTTTAACCATTCTTCTTTCTTCAACATAAAAGCCAACATAAAGTAAAGCTATAAGTGCTATAAATAGAAGTGAAACAACATATGTTTTCGGTCTTTTAAAGGTCTTTCTCAGTTCATTTTTAGTTAAAGTAAATAACATCTTATCTTACTCCTCCTTCAACAAGTTCCATATATCTTTGTTCAAGACCTTTATGCCGCTTGTATATTTCTAATATTCCTACATTGTTTTTTACAAGTTCCTCTACAAGCTTTGGAGTATATCCACTCTTTATAGAAACTATCATCTGTCCATCAGATAAATTTGCATTGTGAACAAAATCAAAAAATCTTATTACTTCTAAAGCCTTATCATCTTCTGTTGTAGAAACTATCATTGTCTCTTTCTCTGTAGGCATTCCTTGTTCATTTACACTTTCTACAGATTTAATTTCTCCCCCATTAATAAATGCAACTCTATCGCATAAATGCTGAACTTCACTAAGTATATGAGATGATACGAAAACTGACATACCTCTTTCCTTTGCAGCTTTCTTTACAATCTCCCTAAAGTCTAAAATTCCTGATGGATCAAGGCCATTGGTTGGCTCATCTAATATCATAAGCTTTGGATTTCCTAAAAGAGCAGCCCCAAGTCCTAATCTTTGTTTCATACCTAAGGAATATTTTTTAACTTTGTCATCTATTCTGTCATGAAGACCTATTAGTTCTATTATTTCATCAACATCAGCCTTTGATAGCCCTCTTATTCTAGCTATCTGCATTAAATTCTCTCTGCCAGAAAGATACCCATAAAGTTCTGGGTTTTCTACTACTGCACCCAAATTAGCCAATGCATTTTCTCTATCCTTTTGTATATCATGTCCTGCTATCCTTATACTTCCTTCATCAGGTTTTATAAGTCCAACAAGCATTCTTATAGTTGTAGTTTTTCCCGCTCCATTTGGCCCTAAAAATCCAAATATCTCTCCTTCTTCAACATCAAGAGAAATACCTTTTATTATTTGTCTCTTCCCTAATCTTTTTTTTACAGCTCTTACTTCTAATACATTCATAGTACAGCCTCCTTTTAACCTCTTAATAATACCAAAAGTTTCTAACAATAAAATTAATATTATCTTAAGTTTTTCTTAATTTACATATATCTAAATTCAGCCCTTAAGCTGTATTCAAGATTATTGTTAAAATTAAATTATTATACAGGAGATTCTATATGGTAAAGCTAAACCTATAAAATTAAAACTATTTAAAACTTTATGCTTCCTAAAGAGTAAAAAAATAAGAAATCAATAAAATTGTCCTACAATCTTATCAATTTCTCATTAAAATATAGTTTAAAGGTTTATACTGTAATCTCTTCATTTTCCTCTACTGTAATTGCTGCTTTTTTACTTATTATTTTATATACAATATACTCCAATATTATAAATATCGGTGTAGATACCATAAAAGCTATATTAAATATATACTTACCCTTTTCAATAGAAGTATCCTTTTGAAAAAGAGCTAATACTGCTGATACGGAAAATGCTATAAGATAGCAAACTATAGTTCCAAAAATTACATACCAAAATACTCTAGCACCTTCATAATAGTATAAATCTTTGCTACCCTTTATACTTATGTTTTTATATGCTATATAGGACAAAATAGTGAATACAGCTGTAAAAACTAAAGTAACTACTATATAAAGAACTTGAGCTCCCATATCTAAATTCTCAATCCTATAACCATATACATAACTATAAATTAATTTGTCTATAGTGCTATAATTTATAAAGTTTAAAAACCCTGTAAGCCAGCTTAACTTCTCACTTACAAACATGCTAGTTATACCAAAAACAACTATTACTGTTTCAATAAAAAAAAGTGGACTTAACATAGCCAATACTTTCTCTTCAAAAAACATATTTGTAAGTAATATTACACTATTAATCAATAGTAACATTGAAAAGTATATGAAGAAAAACATGACAACTTGTCCTAATGTTAACTTTCCATATAACGAAAACATTCTACTTCCAGCAACAAACAATATTAATTTTACTAAAACCAAAGTAAATATGGCTATAAAACTAGCTGTAGTAAAAAACACATTCTTTTCAAAATACTTTTGAGTTTTTTCTTCTCCTTCTTTAAAAGAAAAGTACTCTTTTTTGTCTTTAAGATAAACCGCTATTAATATTCCACAAATCAAATACATAATAATTGATTTTAATATACCCAGTGATAAAAAGCTATTTATTAGCTCTTCACCAGTGAGCCAATCCACAGGTTCTGGAGGTTTTCTAACATAAGATATCATCTGATGTGTATTAGTTAAAAAGAATAAGCTCAAAAATATAATACCTGCTACTACACTTATTCCTTTCCATTCTTCCTTAAATAACTTCTTTATACTAACCGTTATAACTCCCTCCTTAAAATTATTCTTTTATTTATATTCCACACTATTATGATTTTAAAACCTTTACTGTGAAAACTTTTAGCAATGACTAAAAAACTTTTTAAATATATTTTTTTAATCTGTAACACTTTTATAGTTAGCACATATAATAATCCTATAAAGAAGATTCTTCAGATTCTATATATAACATTTTATGAATCTGAGTAAGTTTTAATACATCCCTATAATTATTATATTGAAATTACCGCTCCCATCTATTAATAAAAAATCGCTAATGTGCTTTCATTGGCGGTTTTTTTGCGTATATTCCATTTTGAAAGTTTTATAAATTACTATATGGTAAAAAAAACAGGTGTATTTAATATCACCTGTTTTTCATTTAAAGAAATAACTTAAATACTATCAAAAATATAACTCCTGGTATTCCAAAAAAACCTGCAATCAATGCAGTTATGACATTTATACCTATGGTGAAATGAAAAAATTGTTGTCCAACGTAGTTAGTTATTAGAAGCAAAATAACTCCTAATACTCCATTTATCAGTAGCTTCATCAGTATTTTTAATGGCCATGAAAAAAACTTAACTAAAATAACCAATAAAATTAAACCTACAGCACCAAATATTAATGCATCCATGCTCCCAACCCCTTAATCTATATACATAATCTTAAATTAGTACGAATTCTTATAAGCATACTTATTTACATACTCTTAAATTTAATGTTGTATCTGCCTTTATGCCAAACCTTTTAGCTTCACTTATAAGAAATTCATATCGTGTTCTAGCTGCTTGTTCAGAGAATATAGCTACTTCTATAAGCTTAGGGTCATTGACATAATTAAATACTTCCCAAGCCCATTCCAATTCTAATCTAGCATCTTCAATCTGACGTAATAAATCATTTTTTTCCTTTGAAGAGTCAACCTTACTTTTAACATACTCTAATATAAAATTTTTATTCATATACTCCTCCAAATATGCTTGTATTTTATCTAAATTATTTACATATTATGGATGGTATATTCATGTATTTATTCGTTTACTGAAACTTTTATTAGAATATTTCTATTTACCTTTATATTCTCTTAAACCTATTTGAGATTATTATAGTTTTAGCATAATAATGTTATTCCATATTTTACAACTTTACATAAATTTACACAACTTAATTTTATCTTAAGATTCATTTTTTAATACTTCTATTGCCTTTAATAGCATTTCTATATTTTTAGCATTCTCCGCTTGTTGCCTCATTAACATATCCATCTTATAGTGCAAATCTTCTACTATAATTTCAGATTTTAAATTAATAAGATAATCGTTAGCAGCCGTTAGTCTATCTTTTTCTGATTGACGATTTTGTGACATCATTATTATAGGCGCTTGTATTGCGGCAAGACATGATAACACAAGATTTAAAAATACAAATGGATATGGATCAAATGCTTTATTACTTAGAATAACTACATTTCCTATAATCCAAATTAATATAACCACGCCAAAACTTATTATAAATGTCCAGCTACCACCAAATGCTGCTACCTTATCTGCAACTATTTGACCTAATGTTGAATTTTCATCATTTGCTTCATTTATATTTTTTGATATTTTTCCACTAATAAGTTCATGTAGCAATTCTTCATTAATATTACTTCCCTTTAAATCCTTATCATTTTCTAATATTTGTCTTACCAAATCTTCTTTACTATAATATAATTTATTCTTATCATTCATAATTTATCTCTCCTTCTCAATTTTTCTACTTTATTTTATATATTTTTATAGCTTCTCTTATCCCTTTATTCTCATTAATTATCATTCACTTTAAGCATATCTGAAATACTACTCTTCACTTTAACATATTTGTATTTTTATTAATTTTCATCATTAAAACAGTTTAAATCCAGATAAATAATTACGTATTCAAATTAAAGCTAAATCTTATATCTGTAAATTTATATTGTTATACAGTAAAAAATCATGGTTCAAACTTTAGATAACCTTGAGAGCCATGATTTTTAATAAAACTTTATTTTCTTTATAATATTTATTGGTAAAAAATATTTCGTTTCAAGAATATAACGTAGATTATATTTCTTTTCTTCCTTCCAACGCCTTTGAAAGAGTAACTTCATCAGCATACTCTAGATCGCCACCTACTGGAATGCCTGCTGCTATTCTTGTAACTTTAATATCTAGAGGCTTTAATATTTTAGAAATATACATTGCTGTCGCTTCTCCCTCTATAGTAGGATTAGTGGCAACTATTACTTCTTTTATGTCTCCGGTCATTCTAGATACTAATTCTCTTATTCTTATATCCTGAGGACCTCTTCCTTGCATTGGTGATATATTACCATGAAGTACATGGTATACTCCATTAAATTCTTTGACTTTTTCCATAGTCATAATATCTTTAGGTTGTTCTACAACACAAATCATATTTTTTTCTCTATTTGGGTTAGAGCATATAGCACAAGGATCCTTGTCTGTATAATTTCCACAGACAGAGCAGTATTTTATAGTTCCTCTGGCCTTCACAAGTGCCTTTGCAAATTCTTCTACCTCATCTTTAGGTAAGTTAAGTATATGTAATGTTAATCTTTGCGCAGTTTTATGTCCTATACTTGGTAATTTTGCAAATTCTTCAATGAGTTTCTCTATGGCAACTGGGTAAAAATCCATTTTCTTTCCTCCTCTAATATTTTAGGCATACAGGGGACCGTATCCCTTGTATGCCTAAATAAGCTTTATTATATCTTTCGTAAACTTATCTACTAAAATAATCCTGGCATATTTAATCCACCAGTTAGTTTACCCATTTTGTTAGCAGTTTCATCTTCTGCCTTTCTTAAAGCTTCATTTACTGCTGATAATACTAAATCTTCAAGCATTTCAACATCATCTGGATCAACAACTTCTGGTTTTATATTTATGCTCTTTACTTCTTTCTTTCCGTTAACTTTTACAACAACTGCTCCGCCGCCTACTGAAGCTTCGAATTCTTTGTTTTCAAGGTCTTTTTGCATATCTTCCATATCTTTTTGAAGCTTTTGTGCTTGCTTCATAAGATTATTCATATTTCCTCCGCCGAAGCCTCCTGGAAATCCACCTTTTGCCATTTGATATTCCTCCTTACATTTAGTCTGTATATATTATATAGTATTTTTTTAATCAATACTATATCCTCATAGTTAATATTATGTGTAAAATCACTAATTGTTTATAGGTATATAAATTAATTTTTATTTATAATTTTCTGCATACTCAGATATTATCAATTATATTATTCATCTAATATCTCTAGAATACCTTCTCCTAATATATCTACCAATATCTCCTCTGTATCTTTAGTGTCTTCTTCACCTTTGTTAACCTTATATTTAACCTTTACTTTATCCTTTAATATCTCAGAGAATACTTCATCAACAGTACTGCTTACTTCCATCTTTTCTAATCTAACCTTATTAAATGAATACTGTTCTTCATATTCTATAGTTATAATACCATTACTTACATCAACTGGTTTTCCTGTTAGTAATGACGCATACATTACCATAGCTCTTCTTGATTTAAAACCTTCCATAATATCCTTCCATGCTCGCTTTACATCATCTATTGTAACTGATGAATGTTCATTATGGTTAGAAGAACCTTCACTATGATGTACTTCTTGTTGCACTTTAGACGGACTTAATTTGCTTTTTTCTGAGGAAGCTCCTTGGCTCTTTTCATTATTTGCTACACTACTAGAAGCAGGTGCTGCAACTCTTATCTTTCCACTCTTTATAACTTCTTCAAGCTTATTTATTCTTGATAACAAGACTTCTTTTGAAGTATCATATTCTATTTTACATAATTTAATTGAAGCTAACTCCAAGTATATTCTAGCCTGCTTACTTTGTTTCGAGCTATCTTCAGCTTCTTGAAGTATCCTTATTGCCCTCATTACCTCTTCTACTCTCATCCTTGAAGCCTGCTGCTTAAGGAAACTAATATTCTCCACAGACATATCCAATACTTCTTCTGGTGTGTTTGTTACTTTTACCATAAGCAGATTTCTATAATGAGCTATTAAATCTTTTATAAATAAGTGTACATCTTTACCAGAGAAAACTATCTCCTCTATTATATTCATAGTTTTTTCAATATTTCGCTCAACTATAGCATCAGTTATATTAAATAAGTATTCATTAGTTACAAGCCCTAACATTGATACAAGACCTTCATATCTAATTTTGCCATTTCCCATTGAAATAGCCTGATCTAATATACTAAGTGAATCTCTAAGTGCTCCATCTGAAACTCTTGATATTAAATCTAAACTCTTATCATCAGCATAAACTCCTTGGTCCTTTACTATTCTTCTTAAATGCCCTGCTATATCATCTTTACCTATTCTTTTAAAGTCAAATCTTTGACATCTTGATAAAATAGTTATAGGTAATTTCTGAGGGTCTGTAGTAGCCAAAATAAATATAACATTTTTAGGAGGTTCCTCAAGCGTTTTAAGAAATGCATTTACTGCACCTTGAGAAAGCATATGAACCTCATCCATTATATAAACTTTGAATCTAGCCTCCTGCGGAGGATACTGAACATCATCTATTATATCTCTGATTTTATCTACACCATTATTGGACGCTGCATCTAATTCTGTTATATCTATAGCAAGACCATTATTGATCTTATTACACATCTCACATTTATTACAAGGTTCGCCATCATGTAAATCTAAGCAATTTAAAGCCTTAGCAAACACCTTTGCACTAGAGGTCTTTCCAGTACCTCTAGTTCCACAAAATAGGTATGCATGTGCTATTCTATTATTTATTATTTGATTTCTTAAAGTTGTTGTTATATGTTCCTGACCTACAACATCTTCAAATTTCTTAGGTCTCCATTCTCTATATAAAGCTGTATATGCCAAGGTTAACCACCTCACTATCATTCCTAAATCCTACTTAATATTATACATCAATGATAGAAATTAAACCAACCATTGTTTATTTGCTATTTAATAATATATAAATTATGCTTTTAAAAATTTTTAACGCTTAATCACTATGAAAATAATCTCAATCAGCAAAAGAAAAAGAAGCTGATCTTTATCTATCAACTTCTTTAATGTACATATTATTAAATACATGCTGTATATAGGCATTATTAAGGTCCCAAATTAATGCCACCTTAATTTCAGCACAGTACTCAAATGTTGTCATATACCTATTTCCATCTCTTTAATGCAGGTAATGCTTCCTTCATTATATTCCTAGCTTTAGTTTCTTCCATTCCTTCTTGTTTCATAAATCCAACACAAATATCTTCCATCTCATTTATGGTTATATCCTGTTTAAACTTACCATTCTCATAGCAATATACACAATAATCTTTATTTTTACTCCCATCTTCATTAGTAGCTAATAATTTTTCATCCTCTAGTGGCATAGCACAGCTTTGACAAATATTCATTTCCATAATTTAAATACCTCCTAAAAACTTATATTTAAATTATATAGATATTAATAAGACATATGTTTGTCGTATTACTTATACTTATTTAAAATATTTTTCACTCTCTCTACAATTATTTCTTTAACATGACTTGGCTCTAGTATTTCAACCTTATCTCCAAAGCTTAATAGCATACTATAAACCCACTCATCTTCTGGATAGCTAACCTCAACCAGTATATCTCCATCTTCTTGAAAACTCATTTCTTCCATCTCAAAATAATCATCCAATCTATTCATACATGAAGGATGAAATTTTAGTCTCAAGTGAATATAATTACTTCCCTTCTCAGTAAGCAGATTATGATTTTCAATATTCTTCGGTATAAAGGTATTTTCAGTTTTTTTCAGCTCGCCTATTCTCGTAAGCTTAAATAGCCTAAACTCTTCCCTCAACTTACAAAATCCATAAACATACCATGTATTAACTTTTAGTATCAGGGTATGAGGTTCAATCTCTCTATCTGTACCTTTTCCATTTAGATCTACATAGTAAAATTTTATGGTACAGCTCATATCTATTGCATCTCTTATTATTGATACCTTGCTTTTAATTCTTTTTGAATTTCCCCAATGAGAAAAATCCATTATAAAATTCTTATCTATATTAACATTGTCATTAGCCTTAACTGCTTTTAATTTTTCAGCCATACCTTTCACCACAGGATCATCATATACACCCTCTAAACCCTTAAGCAATTTCAATAGTAAGTCATATTCTTTTTCAGTTACAAAATTATTATCTATCTTATAACCTTCTAGTATTTCATAGCCGCCTTCATACCCTTTATATGAAACTATAGGTATACCTGCTATATTTATTGCATCTATATCTCTTTGAACAGTCCTCACTGATACCTCAAAAAATTCTGCTAATTCCTTTGCTGTAACTCTCTTTTTATTTATAAGCATCATAATTATTGTAATTAATCTCTCAATCTTCAAATCTTTATCCCCTTTATTAATTTAGAAATTTAAATTTTATATATTTAGCAATAGGTATGTATACCGAAAGAGTTTAAATTAAAAACCTATACATTTTTCAATAGTTCCATATTATAGCATCATTTATGATTTTTAAAGCACCTGCTAAAAGAGTAAAATATATATAAAGATGAAACACTTTAATCATTAAACTCAAAATAAAGATTTCGATGGTTCTACAAATCTTTATTTTGATAAATTGAAATATGAAGTAGTTTATCTATAAGAAACTTGTATTTATACCTTTAAATATCCTATAAATATAATTATATAACTATACAACTTATATTTTAATATAAGTTATGTCTAAATCACAGGAGGAGAATATGAGCATTTATGATAAAAAGTATCTTTCCATTGTAGAAGATATCTTGGAAAATGGTTATTTTGATAACAATAGAACTGGTGTAAGAACATATAAACTTCCTCACCAAATAATGCAATTTGATTTACAAAAAGAATTTCCTATCCTAACAACAAAATTTGTAGCTTTCAAAACTGCAGTTAAAGAATTATTGTGGATATTCAAGGACGGTTCTAATGATGTAAGAAAGCTTCAGGACGAGAACGTTCATATATGGGATGAATGGATGATGGATGACGGAACCATAGGTACTTCATATGGTTGGATTGTAAAGAAATTTGACCAAATAGATAATCTTATTGAAACCTTAAAAACAAATCCTCAGGATAGAAGAATGATGATAAATTTATGGCAAATTCCGTACCTAAATGGAGGACCACTTCATCCATGCTGCTTTTTAACCATGTGGGATGTCACTGATGGAAAACTTAACTGTATGCTAGTGCAAAGAAGTGGAGATATGGGACTTGGAGTTCCTTTTAATTCTAGTCAATATGCTGTATTAGTACACCTTATTGCTCAAGCTACAAATCTAAAACCTGGTTTATTAACACATGTTATAAACAATGCTCACATATATGAAAATCACATTAATGGGTTAAAAGAGCAGCTTTTAAGAAAAGATTGTTCTTATGATGCACCTAGACTTTGGATAAATCCTGAAATTAATGACTTTCACGATTTTACAGCAGATGACATTAAATTAATAGATTATAAACATCATTCAAAAATAAATATGGAGGTGGCAATTTAATGCTTTCTATAATAGCAGCTATATCAGAAAATGGAGTAATAGGAAATAACAACGACCTAATCTGGCATCTTCCTGCTGATCTTAAAAGATTTAAAAAAATAACCTCTGGACATACAGTTATTTTGGGACGAAAAACCTTTCAATCACTTCCAGGTGTTCTTCCAAATAGATATCATGTTATTATAACAAAAGATAATAATTTCTTTGTTGACGACGAAAATGTAGAAGTGATTAATTCACTTGACGAAATTATTACTAGATTCTCTAACACTGAGGATGAAGTTTTCATAATTGGTGGAGGAGAAATATATTCACAGCTTCTTCCTTATACAAATAAACTTTATATAACTAGAGTAAAAAAACACTTCGATGGAGATACTTTTTTTCCAGATATAGATTACTCGGACTGGAATATTATAGAACAGGAAATCGGAGTTGAGGATGAACGAAATACAATACCTTACGAATTTATTTCTTTAATTAGAAAAATATAATAGGGTACCCTATACAGTAAAAAAGTAGCTGTATCAATATATGCTTATTTATATCGATACAGCTACTCTTATTTTACCAACAGATAGTTTAATCCTTAGCTTTGATTATATAATTCTTCAGCTTTATCCCAGTTAACTACATTCCACCAAGCATCTATGTAATCTGCCCTCTTATTCTGATACTTTAAATAATAAGCATGTTCCCATACATCTAAGGCTATAATTGGCTTAAGTCCTAAAGGTATAGGAGTATCTTGATTTGGAGTAGAAACTATAGATAATTTTCCATTATTATCTTTCAATAACCAAGCCCATCCTGAACCAAATCTATCCAATGAAGCTTGCTTAAATTGCTTTTTAAAGTTAATAAAGGAACCAAAATCTCTGTCTATTGCTTTCATTACATTTCCTTTTGGATTGCCGCCTTTACTAGGAGCCATTATATCCCAAAAAAATGTGTGGTTATAATGTCCCCCACCATTATTTTTTACACTTTCTCTAATATCACTTGGTAATGTATCAATAGAAGATAATAATTCTTCTAAAGATTTCCCATATAATTCTGGATGCTTATCTAGTGCTTTATTAAGATTATCTACATAAGCCTGATGATGCTTATCATGATGTATTCTCATTGTCTGCTCATCTATATATGGTTCAAGTGATTTATAATCATATTTTAATGGTGGTACCTCAAATTTTTTCATATTTTGTTCAAATGCACTAACATTAATAGAAAAAATCATTACAATTAATAAAGTTATAGATATAAATTTTCTCACAAAAACACCTCCTGTTTATGAGAATAGTATTCTCTTACAAGAGGTGTTTTATTATTCTAATTTATTATATTTTTACGCAACTGCCTTTCCAAGCATATGTGAAGAAAACTTGGCAGGCAATCACCTTTTATTTTAATGTTTAATGGTTTTCAATAGCATTACCTAACTGAGACAAGAGTTTTACAGCCTCTTCAGTATTACCTCTTCTTAATTCAACCTCAACTAATTTTGTTAATGCATACTTTCTACCATCATCAATACTATTTTTATCTAGTACACTTAAGAAGTTTAGAGAAGTATCCTTTATTTTTTCAATATCTTCTATAGATTCATATATATTAATCAAATCCTTATATGTCTCAAAGAGAATTGAATAATTACTATATTCTTCAGCCATATTCATAGCTAATTCCATTATCATCATGCTTTCATCTACAAGCCCTTGCTTAAAAAACACCTTACCTTTTATATTTAATACATAAGGAAGAGTGCCCTTATCTGTTCTATTTTTTATCTTTTGAGCTAGATTTATATATTTTATACTCTCCTGTAATTCATCACTCTCGTAATAATATTCACCTAGATTACTATACAACATAGCTAGCAAGTAGTGCTCTTCTTCTGAAAGTTCTTGTATTATTAAAAAGTAATCATCCACAGCTTCTTTTCTTTTACCTAGTTTATAGTATGAATTTGCTTTCAAAACTCTTGAATCTATCTTCACACTACGTTCAACATTATCATTAAACACAATATACTTGTCCAAAATCTCTATACTTTCATTATATTTCTGCATATCGAAATATGTGAGAGCAAGATTATAGCTAGTGTTAACAAAGCAGTCTACATCACCTAGCTCTTTAGCATAATGCATAGCTTGATTAAAATAAAATATAGCATCATCATATTCATTTCTTTTTAATTTACAAACACCCATTTGCTTATAGACATATGTTTGTAGCTCTTTTAACTTTAGCTCTTTAAGTTTTCCTAATGAATTTGAATAATTTATAAATGCCTTTGAATAATTCACTTCTTCTAAATATTTATCTGCATCTTTTTTATAGATTTCTGCAGTTATATCATCTAGATTAAATTCGGTGGATATAAGCAATAATTCTTCAAATTGCCCATGCCTATTATTATCTTTTATTAATTCGTTACTACAATAGACTCTAGCATCTTCATAGGGTTCTCTAGAAAAATAGTCATCATCTAATTTTAACTCTAACCCTACTTCTCTCCCCTTTTCATTAAACTTTTCAGCTAGTATCTTTGAACTCGATTTACTTACTCTTCTTTTACCGCTTTCCATCATACTTATGAACGCTCTAGTCATATTACTATCTTCTAGTTCAGATTGATTCATATGAAATCTCTTTCTCATAAGCCTTATCTTTGCACCAGGATCGTAGAAATTCAAATTAATCACCTCGTATATGTTAATAAATAATTATATTTACTATTCTTCTGTAACAGTTTTTCTTCTTCTATTTATAATCCAATAGCCAATTAAACCTATAACTGCAGCTACAACAATATAATCTGCAATATGTAACCATGAACGAATCTTAGTCCAATTTTCTCCCATAATATATCCAGCATAACCTAAAATTATGCTCCATATTAAGGATCCAACAAAAGTATAAAATACGAATTTCTTAAAATTCATTTTACTTATTCCTGCTGGCAGAGATATAAAAGTTCTTATTATAGGCAAGAGCCTCGAAAAAAACGCTATCTTTTCTCCATATTTATTAAAATAGTTATCACTCATTTCTAGATGAGATTTTGATAACCTTAGCTTTTCTGCATACTTTTCAACTAAAGGTCTTCCACCTTTAGCGCCAATATAATAAATAAATACTGATCCAAAAGTTCCACCTAAAGTTCCAATTATTATAACTAAGATAAGATTTAGCTTATTGCCAGTATAGGCACTTGAGGCTAGGTATCCTCCAAAAGGCAATATAGCTTCACTTGGTATAGGAATACATGCACTTTCTAATGCCATAAGTGAAAAAACTCCGAAGTATCCAAGCTTGCCCAAAACATATATAGCCCAATTTACTATGAATTCTATCATTTACTATCTCCTTATACTGAAATTTAACAAATATTCTAGAAATATTATGCCACAAACTTTGGCTTTAATCAAAGAATATGGGATGATTATGTGTAAAATTTATTATTAAATATCCCTATCTCCAATTATTTACCTATATATGAGATAAAATTCTTAAATTCTTAGATTTTTAAACAAGTATAACTTGATTACTCTTAGAGAAATCTTATAATTATTGTTTACAGAATTGATAAAAAGGAATAATATAAAAGTGAGTAATCACTCATTTTAAAAGGAGGGTATTATGGTCCGTGAAAATAAAGAGCAAATAATTTTAGAAGCCGCCATAAAAATTTTTTCAGAAAAAGGTTTTAGTGCAACAACAACTAGTGAAATAGCTAAAAGTGCAGGAGTTGCTGAAGGCACTATATTTAGATACTTTAAAACAAAAAAAGATTTATTAACTGGTGCTATGGTAAAGCTTGTTGAAGTTTTTAGTGAAATGTTTATAACCTCTAGAATCAATAAAATACTAAAAGATCATGAAGGAATGGATCCAAAAATCACATTAAAAGCTATTGCTAAAGATAGACTAGATATAATAGACAAACATTGGGACTTAATTAAGGTAGTTATTACGGAATTACAGTTTCATGAGGATTTAAGAAATTCATTTTTAGTAAACATGGCTTCAAAAGGAAAACTGTTATTAGAAGACTTTATAAAATCCGGTATAGATAGAGGAGTATTTAGAGATATTAATCCTACAATAGTAGCACGAGCATTAGTAGGTACTCTTGGCATTTACATAGTTCAAAGACAACTGATTCCGAGCATCGTAAATATTAATGATGATGAACAAATTGATATGATTATAGATCTGTTTTTAAACGGCTTAAACAAAAAATAGGAGGATTGTAAAATGATTAAGAAAGTTATTTCTTTTATTCTATTATTAACAACATTAAGTCTAGCAGGTTGTAGCACAAATAAAAACTCCAACAACAATATTTATACAGGCACTGTAGAATCGGAAAACTTTAATATCTCTTCAGAAGTAACCGGAAAGATAAATGAGATCAACATAACAGAGGGTTCACTAATAAAATCTGGTGATAAAATCGTTCAAGTAGATTCAAAATCTTATGAACTTCAAAAACAACAAGCTGAAGCAACGCTAAAGATTGCTAAAGCTAAGCAATCAGATATACCTGACTCTGCAAAAACTTCTATCAAAGAAGAAGCACAAGGCGCAATAGATCAAGCTCAAGCATCTGTTGATTTAGCAAAACTTCAAATTGAAAAAACAACTATAACATCTTATATTGATGGTACTATAACTGAAGTATTAGTTCATAAAGGTGACCTAGTTACTCCTGGAATGAATGTGGCAAAAGTTACGGATTTAAAAAATAAATATATAAAAATATATATAGAAGAATCTAAGAGAAGTAAGGTAAAACTAAACAACTCCTTAACAATAAAATTCAATGATAAAACAGAAAAAGGTAAAATAACTTATATATCAGATCAATCTGAATTCACTCCAAAAAATGTTGAGACTAAAGATGATAAAGAAAAAACATTATTCGAAGTAAAACTAAAACTCGATGATAACAGCACAGCTACCCCAGGACTTATGGCAGATGTTATTCTAGAATAGAGGTGATATATATGAATGCTATTGAAGTTAATGGTTTAACTAAAAAGTTTGGAAACTACACTGCCGTTGACAATATAAGCTTTAACGTTCCAGAAGGAAAGATATTTGGATTTTTAGGGCCAAATGGTTCTGGAAAATCTACTACAATAAGAATGCTTTGTGGAGTACTTACTCCTACTGATGGATCTGCCCAAATACTAAATTATGATGTTACCAAAAATGTTTCTAAAGTAAAACAAAATATAGGCTATATGTCTCAAAAATTCAGCTTATATGAAGATCTAACAGTTAATGAAAATCTAGATTTTTATGCAGGTATCTACGGGCTTACAAGTAAACAGAGAAACGAGCGAAAAAAAGGCATAATTTCTATGGCCGGTTTGACTGGAAGAGAACATGTCCTAACTAGAAATTTATCAGGTGGTTGGAAACAAAGGCTTGCTTTAGGATGTGCTTTAATTCACAAACCTAAAATACTAATCTTAGATGAACCTACTGCTGGGGTTGATCCAGTATCTAGACGAATATTCTGGCAAATGATATTTACCCTAGCTAAACAAGGTATAACAATACTAGTTACCACTCATTATATGGATGAAGCTCAAAGCTGCGATAATATAGCTTTTATATTTAATAGTAAGCTAATAGCTTTAGGTACTCCTGAAGAACTTATAAAGCAAGAGAATGCCTCTAATCTAGAAGATGTTTTTATCAAATATGTAGAGAAATCAACTAATCAAAAAGTTCAATCATCTTTTGAGGATTTAAAATTTTTAATCGGTGAAGAGAGGTCTTAGCTATGAATATGCAGAGATTTTTATCCATAGTAAAAAAAGAGTTCATACAAATAAAAAGAGATAAAGCAAGCTTTGCTATAGCAATAATGATGCCTCTTATGATGATATTATTATTCGGTTATGCTGTAGTTACTCAATTAGAGGATATTTCTATGCTTGTACTTGACCAAAGTAATACTACAGAAAGCAGAGAACTAATAAAAAGTTTTGAGAATACTTCTTACTTTAAAGTTGTAGGAAAAGTTCAAAACCTGGACATTATTGATGATTCTATTAATAATGGTACCGCACATTCAGCTCTAATAATACCTCCTGACTATGCAGATAAAATTGCTAAGCATGAGAAGCCTACAGTTCAATTCATTGTAGACGGATCTGATCCAACCACAGCAAGAACAGCTTTTAGCAGTGGTGTTATGGCAGCTCAAAGTCAAAATTCTAAGTTGATAGAAAAGGTAACCTCTAAAACAATTATTGCTAACAATGCATCCGGTATAAACATAAGTACTAAAGTCCTTTTTAATCCAACCTTGAGGAACCAAAACTATACCATTCCTGGACTTATAGGACTTATAATGCAGAATATAACTATAATACTAACTGCTTTTGCTTTAGTTAGAGAAAAAGAAAGAGGCACCATAGAGCAACTTATAGTTTCTCCTTTGAAGTCTCCTGAAATAATCTTAGGTAAGCTTGTTCCTTATATCGTTATTGGATTTGCAGACTTTATTTATGCTTTAGTGCTAGGTATATACTGGTTTAATGTACCTGTCGCAGGAAGCATTCCTCTGTTAATATTCTTAGGTTCAGGCTTTGTTATCTGTGCTCTAGCAATAGGAATATTAATATCCACTATAGCTAAAACACAGCTTCAAGCTATGCAAATGGCCTTCCTTGCACTTCTTCCAAGCGTTCTACTATCTGGATTCGTTTTTCCAAGGGAGGCTATGCCTAAAGTAATACAATATATAGGAAATGTAATTCCATTAACTTATTTCTTAAATATAATAAGAGGAATTGTATTGAAAGGATTAACCATAAACTATTTAGTTCAAGATGTGACCTTATTATTTATACTTGGTTTAGTTCTTTTAACACTTAGTATAGTAAGATTTAGAAAAAAATTAGATTAGATTATTTCTGAAAGTATTGAAATATATAGATTTAATCGGCATAAAAGTTTTATATTTTCCTTTACAGTAAAAAAAGCCTTCCAGTATATAAATACTGAAAGGCTTTTACATTCAGATTAAAAGTCGTGCACCTCATGTCGACAATAATCTATGAGCGTTACCCATGCAGTTAGCTCAGGCCAGGCTGCTCCACGGCACACGACAGGAACCGCTTATCGCTGCTTCCTTCCGGACCTGACGAGGTTCACGGGCTGCCGTTGCGTGGGACCCAGCCATCAACACCACTTACATGGGGCAGGCCTCACAGATTAAGGCCTCGATGAGGAATTAAACCCTGCTGTAGCGGATTGCAGGTACAGGGCACCGCTAACTCCCCGTCTAGCACGACTATGGCGGACAGAGGGGGATTCGAACCCCCGGTAGAGTTTCCCCTACACACGCTTTCCAGGCGTGCTCCTTCAGCCACTCGGACATCTCTCCATACTATTGATGTAATCTGAATATATATTATTTAGTTGTCACGATTTTTATTATATCTGTTTATATATAATTCGTCAACATACAAATTTTATCCTCTGTTAGTATAGGTTTCTTAAAAATGAGGCATATAGATAATGCCCCATTATGTACTAATAAAATATTCCCTTTTTTCTTCTCAATATTGCAGTTATCATAATTATACCGAAAACTATACATAACCCACTTACTACTTGAGCAGTTCTTAGTCCAAAAGCCATATAAAGACTATCTGTTCTTAATCCCTCTATAAAAAATCTTCCTATAGAGTATAAAATCATATAACTACCAAGTACTATACCTTTATGATTGTTATTTCTCTTATAAAGTATAAATAATAAAATCAAGCAAACTAACACATTCCATAAAGATTCATATAAGAAAGTAGGATGATAATAAGTTCCATCTATAAGCATACCTTTTTGTATAAATGCAGGGAATTTGCTTATAAATTCCTTAGTAACAGCTCCGCCATGTGCCTCACCATTAAAGAAGTTTCCCCATCTTCCTATTGCTTGAGCTAATATTATGGAAGGTGCAGCTATATCTGCGAATTCAAAAAAATCAAGTTTTTTTACCTTGGTATATATAAGTGCAGTAACTAGTGCAAAAATTACCCCTCCGTGAATTGCAAGGCCACCCTGCCTAATGTTTATTATCTGATTTAAATTATTTTTATAATAATCAAATTCAAATACTACATAATACAATCTTGCTCCTATAATAGCCATTGGGAAAGCTATGATAAAAATATCCATAAGTTTATCGAAATCTGTTCCTTTTAATCTGCATGTGAAATAACCTAATGATAAAGCCGAAAGTACTCCAAATGAAATTAAAAGGCCATACCATCTGATATCAAGTCCAAATATATTAAATGCAACTGGATTCATTCTAACCCCTCCTCTTTAAAATACATAGCCAAAGTTTATATTAATTTTATCATAAAAGCAATAAAACTGTTAACTATTATTTTGCGAACTAATTTATATCTTTTAGGGTATTTACAAGCTTATCCGCTTTTAATAAATCCTTAACTGTAATATTATAGTATCCATCTGCTGAACCAAAAAATACATATGTTGATTCGATTTTATCTGAAGACTCAATAGGAAAAAGCAATCTTTCATAAGTTATAGAATGTATAAAACCTTTTTTAGATCTATACGATTGTGGTCGATTATATATAAACTCTAAAGATTCTGAACTATTTTTTATAAAATTATCTTTTTCACCATTACTTATATCAGATTGAGCATTTCTTATGGTAAACCTCTTATTTGTTAATGTTAATATCTCATTATATAGCTTATCCTGCTTAGATATAGTTATTGATTTTTGCATTTTATGAATTACTATTTCATCTGGTTTAGGGATAGCAGGATAAAGGCTTATAGATATTAAAGATATAATAAATAGAAAAAAAACTATCCATACAAACTTTATTCTTCTCATCTTAACCTCATCATATTTCCGTTGATAATAATTAATTTATTCTTATTACTTTAATATCGTAATTAAGTCACCGAGATTAACATCTATTTATACATTTACTTTTAATTTTGATATATATATTGATTAGAAGGCTTTTTAGTCACTTCAACACTCTCAGCTTTAATAATAGGTACTTCTATAAGTTTATTGCCTTCATAAATTGTAGTACTACTTAATGTACCTTTGATTTTAACCCATTGTCCATCATATGTTTTATCGAATTGAGATATAACTTTTATGCCAATTATTTGAGAATCTGCTGCACAACAACTCATTACACTTCTAGCTATTATAAACTCATTCTTGCTCATGCTACTATTCTTATATACAAGCCCTTCTGTTATGACCTTACGACCTTTAAACTTACCCATATTCTTTTCTATATCTTCTAAATAACAATAATAATTCTCACCAATTAACTCTATTACTCCATCAGGAATCTTGTCAAAATGATGGTGATTATCTCCAGTTACATCCCAATAACTCCTGGTTGAAAGCCTTATTCCCTTTAAATTTATCCCCTCAGTTCCCATATCTTTATTAGTAGCTAATCCTATTGTGATAATGGCAGCTATAAATATAAAGTAATCCTTTCTTATTCCCCCTCTATCAGGTACAGTAAATATCTTGAAGAATTGTATGAATGATATAACTAAAAGTACTCCTATTGCGAAAATCAAATATTTATTCATCTTAGGATGCACAAAATTAGCTATACCTGATGTTTTTAAAAGATATATTAACAGCATAGAGCTAAGTACCAAAATTAAAAACCATATAAGTTCGTTGATATTAAATTTCTTCATAGCCTCACCCCCTAATATATTAAACAGGCAGCTATAAAACAAAGTGAAAATATGCAGAATAGCAGCTTAAATACAAAACCTTTCTTGAATGTCGAAAATAGCATCACTGTATTTTTTAAATCTATCATTGGACCAAGAATCAAAAACGACATTACTGCACCTAGGCTAAAACTGCCTAAAAATGTACTTGCAACAAAAGCATCAGCTTCTGAGCATAATGATGACAAAAACGCGAAAAGCATCATCACTATTATTGATATAGGTATATTTTGACCTACCAAAGTTAGCTTGTCCCTTGGAACGAGTACCTGGCATAATGCAGCTAATGCTGCACCAATTATGAAATACTTTCCTATATCGTATAGTTCTTTGGATGAATGGTTCAAAATAGTTAGCAATTTTGATTTATTGCTTTGATATCCACTACATCCGCAATTACATTTATCCTCTATAAAAAAACCTCTTTCAGATAAGACATTTGAACTTCCATTTAATATATCTATTATATATCCTACTGTAATTGCGATTATAAGCCCAAAGCCAGCTCTATAAAACAATACTTTTATACTACCATTAAAGGCATAATAAGTAGACATCAAAACAACAGGATTTATTATAGGAGTTGCAAGCATGTATGTTACAGCAACATTTAGTGGCACTCCCTTCTTTATTAATCCTCTTCCTATTGGTACTGTGGCACATTCACATACCGGAAAAATCATTCCTACCAAAGCAGCTATTATTCCACCCAATATTTTATTCTTAGGTATAATTTTTTTTATAAGTTGCTCATCTAAGAATGTTTGTATAAAGGCTGATACTAGTGCACCAATTATTATGAATGGCAACGCCTCTAAAAAAATGCTAGCAAAAATAAGTGAAAAATATTGAACTATTCCAATAACATTATTCATTTTTAATCCTCTTTAAACAAATTTTTTAATTATATCACAATTTTTTACATCCTCATCAAGATTGATAGAACTATGACATCTTAATATATGTGCATGAAGGTTAATATCTTTTAATATTTGTTCCATTTCTTCTGCTTTCTTTACCCCTACAGAATCACAATTATTTAATACTATTAAATCAGCAGCTCTTAGATTGGGAAGGATTAGAGATGACATGTTCTTTAAAAACATATTCATTGTCACACAATCAACTACTGTAATTATTCCCATGACCTTTATCCTTTTTCTTAAACTATCTGAATTTAAGAAATTTAAAAATTCATCTAGATTACAAACTCCATTGCATTCAATTACAATCCTTTTAGGATCATTGAAGTTTATGTTATTTAAAAAGCTTTTATAATCTAAATTTTGATTATTTTTATATTTCCTTAATACAAGCTTTTTCTTTTTTAAAAATTCTTCTGATAGCTGAGCTTTGCCATTTTCACATTGTATTATGAGTGTTTCAGTACCTTCCTTTTTTGATATATCAATAAAGGACTGGAGAAACGATGTTTTTCCAGCACTCAAAAAGCCAGTAATAAGTTCTACTTCAATTTTTTTTAGCATTATTACCTCCTAGAACAATCAATTTTATAGATGATAAGAAAATAGTTCTTCTATCATTGCCCTATTTAAATCTATTCCTATTACAGAAATTCGTCTTGAACCTTCAGCTTTTATATAATTTATATTTATATAATCATTAATGTAATCAAATTGAATCCACTTATCATCAATCAATTCAATAATTCCTTTAGCCCTTATAACAAGTCCAACAGATCTCTCATCCTTCAATTTTTCTAGTATGCTTTTAATCTCTTCTACAGTAAATCTATTGGTAATTTCTTTAGACCAAACTTCAAATACATCATTTGCAGCACTATTCGTAGATATTCTAGAATTCCTTATTACATGAGTAATATTTAAAGTTTTTCTAGCCTGATTAGAGTCTCTCATTAAATCTTCTAATCTTTGCTCGCAAACAGTTAATATTCTTTGAGAAGATAATCTTTCCCATGGCGTTGTTATTATAGAGCATCTTGGATTTATCTTTCTTATTGCCATTACTACATGAGTAAATTCTTGATCACTGGTATTCTGAGTTCTACTAAGTATTACAGTCCTCGCATTTACTATTTGATTTGTATAAAACTCTCCGAAATTAGTTATATACATATCAAAGTTTTTTATATCAACTACCACAGCCTGGATGTTTATTTTTTTATTAGCTATGGTATCACATGTCCTAATAAGTGAAACTACTTTTGATAACTTTGCTACACCTGATGGTTCTATGATTAATCTATCTGGGTTGTAATCTTTTAATATGTCATCAATACTTTTAACAAAATCATTAGCTATACTGCAGCATATACAACCAGATACAAGCTCTTTTACTTTTACATCATTTTCGCGGAGTAAAGATCCATCTATACCAACTTCCCCATATTCATTTTCTATAACTACTACTCTTTCCTTATATAACTGTTCACTAATAAGTTTTTTTATCAAGGTAGTCTTACCTGACCCTAAGAAGCCTGAAATTATGTCAATCTTCATTTATAATGTCCCCCTTATATATTTCTTAGGAAATAGAAGGCTTAAATACAAATTGAGTTTAAAACCTACATTTATCTATAAATGCCCATTTTATTGCCTTAATAATTATATTCATCTTATATAATTATTTATACTAATCTAATGGATTTTAAATTACATATATTATTAAATCTAAAGTTTTTACAACAACATTATGTAACCTAAATATAATCATTCAGTTTTTGTTTTATAAATTCGCACATTCAATTATTAACATATTCATTTTATTTTTGTAAATATAAGATAATTAAAGCTTTTATTAAATCCACAAAGATATTTTGATTTTTTAACCAAATTCTCATTAAAATGGAACTTTATATATTTGTTTGAAAGATATAATATAAATTAAACTCTTTAATGTGTTAACTTAAGCCATCGTATTACTGTGGTTTAAATATTCTCTGGCCAAGAATTTTGGGGCAATAATTCTGGTTTAAGGGGCATTTATTTAGAGTAATAAACAAATCTATAAAAAGGGGGAACTAAAATGAAGAAAAAAATTATTTCATCTCTAATAGCTTTATCAGTAGTTACCACATATGCGGTACAAGCTAAAGCATTAGAACCAAGTATCAATACTAATGATAAAAAAGCAGAAATAGTGGACAAGCTTTCTAAATTAAGTGGAGGAAAGTTAAAAACTGATCTTCATAAAAGTAATGAAAAGGATGGAAAGTTACACGTTTTTGTTTCAGGAAAACTTTCAGAAAAGCAAAACATTGATGAAAAGTCCGCTTTAACATTCCTTGAAGACAACAGAGCTTTGTTTGGTGTAAAAGGTGATTCTAATAACTTTAAGGTTTTATCAATCAATAAGGATGATTTAGGATTTACTAATGTAAAAGCTACTCAATTGATGAATGGTATACCAGTAAGAGGTGCAGAAATCTTAGTTCAATTTAACAAAGATGGTATTGTTTCTAATGTCTCTGGTTCAGTAGCTAATGATATAGATTCTCCAAAATCATTAGTAAATTCCACTATTACAGATAAACAAGCTATTGATATAGCGAAAAAGCAATTTAAATTTAATTCTTTGAGTAAAGATCCTACTGTTGAAAAGCAAGTAATTGTATTAGACGGTAAAGCTTATGAAACTTACAAAGTTAATATCTATTATTTAGACCCAGAAATAGCTAACTGGGATGTATTTATCGATACAAATTCAGGAAGTGTAATTGATAAACAGAGTAAGATAAGATTTGATGGAGCTGCTACAGGAACAGGAACAGCAGTAGATGGAAGCTCTAAACCATTAAATTTATATCTTTCTGGATCATCATATCAAATGATAGATACAACTAAACCAATGACAGGTCAAATAAAGACTTATACTGCAAATAACAAACAAGTAGAACCTGGTACTCTAGTAGCCAATAGTTCTTCAACATTTAATACAACAGCTTTTAAGGCATCTGTAAGCGCTCACTATTTTGCAGGAGTGGTTTATGACTTTTATAAAAACCTTCTCGGACGAAATAGTATAGATAATAATGGCATGTCAATAATTTCTACAACCCACTATGACACTGCCTTTAACAATGCTTATTGGGATGGTAACCAAATGGTTTATGGCGATGGTGATGGTACTACCTTTACCTACCTTAGTGGTGATTTAGATGTAATAGGACATGAATTAACTCATGGAGTAACTCAATATACTGCTAATCTTGACTATCAAGATGAACCAGGTGCTTTAAATGAGTCAATGTCTGATGTAATGGGTGTATTAATAGAAACCTATGATAGATATAATGTTAAAGGCGGAGGAACATGGCAGTTTAATTCATCAGATTGGGTAGTTGGAGATGATGTTTACACTCCTGGAACCGCTGGTGATGCATTAAGAAGTCTAGCTAACCCTACATTGTATGGACAACCAGCTAATTATAGCGATTACGTTCATACTACTAGCGATTACGGCGGAGTTCATACTAACAGTGGTATAACCAACAAAGCTGCATATCTTGTAGCCCAAGCTCTTGGATGTGAAAAAACTTCTAAGATATACTACAGAGGATTAACAACCTATATGACTGCATCAACAGACTTCCTTGGTGCTAGAAATGCTCTAGTGAAAGCTGCAACAGACTTATATGGTGCTTCTAGTGCAGAAGTAACAGCTGTAAATAATGCATTTACTACCGTTGGAATAGGTGCTACATCAGTAAGCGATCCATATGAACCAAATGACTCTACAAGCCAAGCTTATGCTATAACTTCTGGTACAACCTATAGTTCATATATATCTACATCAACTGATAAAGATTACTATAAGTTAAGTGCTACTGCCGGAAAAGCTATAAGTGTAAGCTTAACAAACTTACCAAAAGATTATGATTTATATCTATATAATAGTAGCGGTACCTTAGTTGCCAAATCAGTTAATGGTTCTACAACTTCTGAGAGTATAAGTTATACTCCATCAGCAGCTGGAACTTACTATGTGTTAGTATTTGGATATAACAGTGCTTATAGCACTGCTACTAAATATAATTTAAAGGCTACATTTTAAATTATAAACAAAAAAAGAACTAGAGGGCTACTCTAGTTCTTTTTTGCTGTATACAAAAATATATAATTTTTGTGCTAGCTAATCCAACAATTTCAATTACTATTTATCTTTTAGGACAGTAAAAAACCAAACTTATTCACCTATAATTGAACTTATTTATTAAAACTATAAATTCATTATAAAGTCATCAAAAGCTTTTAAACCCGCTTCATCTCTCTTAAATACACCTGCATGCTCAAGAACCTTTATAAACTTTAGTCCAACTTCTTGTTTAATTATTTTATCTACATTAGCATCATCTATATTGTTATATCTACAAGTTATATCTTCTGCCCACTTTTTATGCTTAAATATATTAGAGTCCTCTTTAATACTTTGTATTTTGTCCTTATTTATTAAATATCCCTCTAATTCCTTCAACTCATCTTTCAATCTAGGTGGAAGTACTGCCAAACCCATTACTTCTATAAGTCCTATATTTTCTTTCTTTATATGATGAAGTTCTTCATGTGGATGAAAGATTCCAAATGGATGCTCTTGTGAAGTCCTATTATTTCTAAGCACTAAATCAATCTCAAATAAATCTCCTCTTCTTCTTGCTATAGGAGTTATTGTGTTATGCGGTGCATTTTCTGTAAATGCACTGATGTCTACCGACTCATCAGAATAACTTTTCCACTTAGTAAAGATATAATCAGAAAACTCAACTAATTTCTCTATGCTATTAGATTGTAACCTAACAACACTCATAGGCCATTTTACCCTTCCAATTGATATTTCCTCAAAGCCTTTAACTGTATAACTTTTTTCAATAGGAGCTACTGCCATTGCAAATTCATAGTTTCCCCCCTGAAAATGATCATGAGTTAAGATAGATCCCCCTACTATTGGTAAGTCTGCATTAGAACCTATAAAGTAGTGAGGAAACTTTTCAACAAATTGAAGTAATCTTAAAAATGTACTTTTCGTTAACTTCATTTCTTCATGCTTATCTTTTAATACAATACAATGCTCATTATAATAAATATAAGGTGAATATTGCAGATACCACGTTTCTTTATTAAGCTCTAAGGGAATTATTCTATGATTTTGTCTAGCTGGATGATTTAATGTTCCTTCATAGCCTTCATTTTCCTTACATAGAAGACATTTGGGATATGAGCTTGATGGAATACTTTTAGCTTTTGCTATTTCTTTGGGATCTTTCTCTGGCTTAGATAAATTTATGGTTATATCTATATCTCCATATTCAGTGTTTACCTTCCAACTCAAATTCTTTTTGATTCTATCCATTCTTACATAATTAGAATCTATACTCAATTTATAAAAAAATTCAGTAGACCTTTTCTTATCTAAGTCATATAAAGAGTAGAATTTTTGTATTACTTCAGAAGGTCTACCTATCAGGCATCCCATAATTTTAGTATCAAATAAATCTCTAGAAACAAACCCACTATCCTTTAGAATATTATTGTCCAACGCCCAAGTGAGTATGCTATCTAATATAGGCTCTAATTCTTCAAATTCCTCGCCTGCTTCAATGCACTCAAGTTCTTGCAACTGCAACACTTCCATCAATCTATTCCTGGTATATATCCTATCTAGTGGATTAATTAATTCTTTATTTATAGCATATTCTAATAGTCTTTCTATCTCTTTTGAAATATTTATATCCATTTCTCCATATCCCCTATAATTTAAAGTAGCTTTTTATTCCTCAAATCCATTTACATGACTCTCATGAAATTTCCAAGCAGCTGCTATTATCTCTTCAACATTATTATACTTAGGCTCCCAGCCTAAGATATTTTTAGCTTTTTCACTTGATGCAATAAGAACTGCTGGGTCTCCAGCTCTTCTTGGACATACTTCTGCTGGTATTGAATGTGATGTAACCTTTCTAGCTGCATCTATCATTTCTTTAACAGTAAAACCACTGCCATTTCCTAAGTTAAAAACATCACTTTGCCATCCATCTCTTAACTTATTAAAAGCTAATATATGTGCATCAATAAGATCTTTTACATGTATATAATCTCTTATACATGTTCCATCCTTAGTCTCATAATCTTCTCCATAAATACTTATCTTTTCTCTCTTATTTAAAGGAACTTGTAATATAAGTGGAATTAAATGAGTTTCAGGATTATGAGCTTCTCCTATTAATCCGTTTGGATGAGCTCCTGCAACATTAAAATATCTAAGAGCTATATATCTTAAGCCATGTGCCTTATCAGCCCACTTCATCATCTTTTCCATAGCAAGCTTTGTTTCACCATAAGTGTTAGTAGGTTCTGTCTTATCAGTCTCAGTTATAGGAACTCTTTCTGGCTCACCATATACTGCTGCAGTAGATGAAAATACTATTCTTTTAACATTATTATCAATCATAGCTTCAAGTAATACCTCAGTACCATAAACATTATTGTTATAATATTTTAATGGTAATTGCATGCTTTCACCAACAAGTGAATTAGCTGCAAAGTGAATTACCCCCTCTATTTTGTTATCCTTAAAAACTTTATCAAGGAAACCGTAATCCCTTATATCCCCTTCATAGAACTTAGCCTCCGGATGTAAAGCTTCTTTATGTCCAGTTTGAAGATTATCAACAACAACTACTTCTTCTCCTCTTTCAATAAGCTCATACACACAATGAGATCCTATATAACCTGCTCCACCACATACTAAAATACTCACAACAATCATCTCCTACATATTATAGTTAAATTTTTACTACTTCTATAATAGTTTAACAGTTGTCTTTATAATTTTCTAGCTCCATCACCTATTTGAGCTACATAGAAGGTTGCCTCATATCCTATCTTATCTTTATAACTAGAACCTACATTTTTAATAAATTCTTCTACTGCTTCATTATTTACTATACTTACTGTACATCCACCAAAGCCTGCTCCAGTCATCCTTGATCCTATAACTCCATCTTGTTCCCATGCTAACTCTACTAAAGTATCAAGCTCTATTCCAGTAACTTCATAATCATCTCTTAATGATATATGTGAATCATTCATCAACTTTCCAAACAGTTCTATGTCTTTATTATTTAAAGCCTCTACAGCTCTTAAAGTCCTTTGATTTTCATAAACTGCATGCTTAGCTCTTCTTACATTAACTTCATCTTTTATTAAGTGTTTATATTTTTCGAACTCTTCTTCCTTAAGCTCACCTAGGGATTTTATATTCAATTCCACTTGTAAGTCTTTTAATGCTTCTTCACACTGGCTTCTTCTCTCGTTGTATTTTGAATCAGCTAAGCCTCTTCTCTTATTTGTATTTGCAATTACAATAGATGAACCCTCTATATCTAACTTAGCATAATCATACTTTAAAGTATTGGTATCTAATAGAATAGCACATCCCTCTTTACCCATTCCTATAGCAAATTGGTCCATTATACCACAATTTACACCTATGAAGCTATTCTCAGCCTGTTTGCCGAGCTTTACCATCTCTATCATGTCTAAATTAAAAGCAAATAAATCTTTTAATATTACAGCAGTAGCAAGTTCAATTGATGCTGATGAAGATAGACCTGCACCATTAGGTATATTTCCATAAAAAAGCACATCTAATCCACTATCTAGCTTATACCCATTATCCCTAAATGCCCATAAAACACCCTTTGGATAGTTAACCCAATCATGCTCTTTTTTATAAGTTAATTCATCTATTTCAAATTCTATAATTCCTAGGTCATCAAAGTTTTTGGAGTACATTCTTACTTTCTTATCGGCTCTTTTCTTTGCAACAGCATAAGTACCAAAAGTTAATGCACAAGGAAATACGTTACCTCCGTTGTAATCAGTATGCTCTCCAATAAGATTCACTCTTCCTGGCGCAAAGTATACTCCGTCTTCCTCAGTTTCAAAAATAGCTTTAAAGTCATGTCTTAAACTTTCTACCATTATAAATTCCTCCCATAATAATTTAAAAATATATAAATTCACATCAGTTTTGTTTTCTAAATACTAACCGAAAAGGTTATCATATTTAAATTGTATATCTTTTTTAGTAAAACTTCAATACTTTTTTACTTACTTTTTACTATGTTTTACTCATATATTTTTCTGAATCTACCTTTTATGAAGGTACATAAAAAGATACTGTCAAATCGACACTTTTTATTATATACTTAAAAAAACTATCAAAATAATTAAAATGACTATTTTTAGCTATCATAAAAACTAAATCTTTTATATAAACAAAAAAAGTGATTTAACACTGAAATTAACTTCAGTATTAAATCACTTTTAATATAGGTGCTACTAAAGCACCGTGTTGAAATTAATTGGTTAATCATCCGACGCTTTAATGAGCTTACGCAAAGAATTAATATGATTTTATCATATTCCATGGCTAAAACTGTAAACTCACTACGTCGAACAGTACAGTTTCTTAACGCCATTCCATCTGAAAAAATCATTTAATTCTATTAGCTCTCTCATATAGCGTCTCCTGTATAACCAACTAATTACAACAATATTCTTAAGCATAACCAAGATTATAAATCTTAACTTTATTCTATAAAACTTTATTTAAGAAATCTTTAGTTCTAGCATTTTTAGGATTAGAGAAAATATCTTTAGGATCACCTTGTTCAACAATGTATCCACCATCCATGAAAATCACCCTATCAGCAACTTCTCTAGCAAACCCCATCTCATGAGTCACTACTACCATAGTCATTCCTTCATTAGCTAGTTCTTTCATAACCTGCAATACTTCTCCAACCATTTCTGGATCTAGAGCAGATGTAGGCTCATCAAAAAGCATTATCTCTGGATTCATAGCTAAAGCTCTCGCTATAGCAACTCTTTGCTTCTGCCCACCAGATAAATTGTCAGGATACTCATTAGCTTTACTAGCAAGCCCTACCTTTTCTAAAAGCTCTAAAGCTTTCTTCTTTGCTTCTGCCTTATTCATCTTCTTTAGTTCAACTGGTGCCAATGTAATATTATCAATTACATCTAAATGAGGAAATAAATTAAATGATTGAAAAACCATTCCTATCTTTTCCCTTATCTTATTTATATCAATTTTTAAATCACTAATAGCTTCTCCGTCTATCAATACACTTCCGCCATCTATATCTTCTAGCCTGTTTAAACATCTAAGTAGCGTACTTTTGCCTGATCCAGATGGACCTATAAGACAAAGCACCTCGCCTTGACTTACATGTAAATCAATACCCTTCAATACTTCTAACTTTCCAAAATGTTTCTTCAATCCATTAACCTTTATCATTTTACATGCTCCTTTCCATTCTCTTAGAGATGATAGAAAGCAATGTTATAATTACGAAATACATCACTGCTACTGTACCCCATGTCTCAGTTGGCTTAAAGTTAGCTGCAATTATTATTTCACCACTTTGTGTAAGCTCTCTTATTCCAATTACTGATAATATTGAAGTATCTTTTAGGGATATTATAAATTGATTTATTATCGCAGGAGTCATTCTCTTTATAGCTTGAGGTAAAATTACCTTAGCCATAGCTTTAGAATATGGAAGTCCTAAGCTTCTTGCAGCTTCCATCTGACCTTTATCCAATGACTGTATACCTGCTCTGAAGATTTCTGCCATATAAGCTCCGGCATTTAAGCTTAGTGCCAAACATCCAGCAAACTCAGCTCCAATTTTTATATCCAAAACACTAGGAATAACAAAGTAAATAAAGAAAGCTTGTACAATAAGAGGTGTACCTCTTATTATGTAAATATAAATGACTGCTATAGACTTTAGCACCTTATTCTTAGATATATTAAAAAGACCAAATACTATTCCAAGTATAGATGCGAAAAATAATGAGATAACGGTAAGCTTAATAGTTACCGTTAATCCACTTAATAAACTTGGGAGGCTATCTTTAATTATAGAAAAACTATCCATTTAGAACCTCCTACTACTTTTTGATATATTTTGCAAGTATTTTATCATATTCGCCATTTTCTTTAAGCTTCTTTAAGCCAGCATTGAATTTATCAAGTAATTCCTTGTTCTTTCCCTTAACTACTGCAAATCCATATTGATCTTTAGTTAATCTATCACCAACAACTTTTAAAGTAGGTGTAGAATCAGTTGAAATCTTATATGCTATAACTGGATAATCTTCAAAAGTAACGTCTGAGTTTCCGTTTATAACTTCTTGGAACATTGATGGAGAATCATCAAAGTATCTTATAGTAGCACCATATTTATCTTTATTATCTTCTGCAAATTTAGCACCAGCTGTGCCTTTTTTAACAGCAAATATTTTTCCTTTTAAATCATCTGCTGATTTTATCTTATCATTATCAGCTTTTACTACTATTGAAATACCTGCATCAAAATATGGATCTGAAAAATCTAATGATTTCTTTCTTTCATCAGTTATACTCATAGCAGCTATTGCAGCATCTATTTGATTTGAAGTCATACCAGGAATTATACCCTTAAAGTTCATCGGCTTTAATTCATATTGAAAGTTTTCGCTTTTTGATATAGCCTCAAGTAATTCCATATCTATCCCTATGTATTTTCCGTCCTTTTCATATTCAAATGGTGCAAATGTAGCATCTGTCGCTATGACATATTTCTTACTTGTTCCTTCATCTTTCTTTGAACATCCAACAAAAGTAGCCCCTAAAATAGTAACTGCTGTAAGCAGTGCTAATGCTTTTTTTAACATTATTATTTCCCCCTCCATAATTTAAAAGACGCCCTTCAAAGGGTATAGAATACCCCTCAAAGAACGCCATTGTTCTTCATAATATATTATTATTGTTTACTTAACATAATAATATTATATTTACAAAATGCAAGTTGGTCAAGCTATTTATTCATTTTTTCTTATAGTAATATTTTCATATATGTATAAATGAAATTACATTAAATATTTGTGTATTTATTAGAATGTTTTTCTTGTTTTATATATATATTAAAGTATAGTAACAATATATTTTTCTATAAGTAACAATTCATTGGAATTTTTTTGAAATTGTATTATAATATTATTAATGTTTATATTAAAACTTAGTGGGTGATTTTATTGTCTAAGAATATTGATCTTTTTAATGATAATATTAAGCTTAAAGATATATTTATCGGTTACGCTAATGGTGAAAGTGAATCCACTGAAAAAAATTTTTTGGACTTATTTTATATAAATAGCAATTATGACGAAATAATCTCAAACAAAAATAAATTCATAATTTCAGGACGCAAAGGTACTGGAAAAACAATACTAGCTAAATATATCGAAAAGAATTATTCAAACAATGGATATCTATGCACCACTAGAAAAATAAGTGATTTCAATCTGCAAAGCTTAATTGATCTAAATGAAACAGTACTTCCCAAAAGTGAACTTTCAGTATTTTGGAAATGGACAATCCTTCTAGAGATATGTAAGTTAATATTATCAGGTAAACCAAATCCACATAATATGAAAACAGCTTTTTATCATAATAGGTTAAAACGATTTTATTGCAATCTTTATTCAGATAGTATTTTTACTGTAAACTCTTATAGTAAAAGCAGCAATAATAAACTTGGTGGAATAGTAAAAATCCCTACTGCCCTAAATGAAATAAACACTTCAGCAGAAATAGCTTATAACATAACTAAAAACTTTCAAAAAAATAAGTATTATAATCTTCTTAATAAACTAGATTGTTTACTAAACAAGTGTTTACCAAATTATAATCTAATATTGATATATGATGATTTAGATGAATTTCAACGAAATATGCAAGATGATTTTTCATATATAGATCTATTACTTTCATTGATTGCTGTAAGTAATGACATAAACTTAAAACTTGTAAACACTAACTCTTCAAATAGTCGTATACTCATATTACTTCGAGATGATATTTTAAATATGCTTCATTTATATTCAGCTAATCTTAATAGACTTATTGTTGACTCAGAAGTGAATCTGAATTGGCCAAAGACTAACTATAAGGAACCTTGGGACAATCCATTAATGGATATGGTTTTATCTAAGATTTCTGTTTCTGTAAAAGATTTTTCTAACATGAGCAAGGAATGTATTTATAGAAGGCTCTTTCCTGAAAAAATAAATCATCAAGAGGCATCTGATTATCTTATGGATTATAGCTTTGGACGACCAAGGGATATCATAAATTATTTAAACATTATAAAGAATACCTATCCCAATGCAAAATACTTTGGTTCTCAACTTTTTACTAGTTGTAAAGCAACCTATTCAAGTAAATTTTTAAATGAATTGGAGAATGAACTATCTATTCATAATAATCCTAAAGTAGTCCAAGAATCTCTAAATATAATAAGAGACCTTAAATATCAGACCTTTGACTATGCTACCATAAAAAATTTCTATAATAAGAATATCACCAATTACCCAAACATAACCAGCATAGACAATTGTTTGAATTTTTTATATAAGTTCGGTGTTCTAGGTAATACAAAGAATATAAGCAGAAATATCAAAAAACCTAAGTACAAGATAACATGGTGTTATGGAGATGGGGGTTCATCAAACCCTAATTTTTCAGAGAAATTTATAGTTCATTATGCTTTGAGAAAAAATTTTGGTATATAGACTACTATAAAAACTTCTAAAGCCATTGAACTATCTAGGTTTAATGCACATAAAAATTTTATACTTTCCCTTACACTAAATAACAAAAGGCACCTTGGCAGGTGCCTTTCTTCACGGGCTCTTTCGTCCCAAATTTAACGGGCTCATTCGTCCCAGGATAATTGTTATTATCCTTCAATATTTTATCTATATACAATATACTCTCGTACATTTTATATTGTTACCAATTTTGAAAATTATTATTATGCTTCAATCCTAGCAAAAGCTTCACATTTTACATTCAACTTCAAACCAATTTAAATTATATCACCGAACTATTAATTTATTCAATATAAATTTACATTTTATTACTTTTAATGAAATGTCATTTATATATACATGAACCACTTCATAATTAAATTTATATTATCAATTTCACTAATAAACTTGATGCGTTCAGAAAATGTTTTTCAGATTAAATAAGCACATCTTAAACTCACAACTCTACATTTATATTATTAAAATCACTATAATATGAACATTTTATATTTGCACGGATTACTTTTTTGTTATTTCTTATAATAATGTTTAGTTATACAATTTTTGCTTATTGCGCTTAGAGACTAAAATTAAAGCTACTACACTTGAACTCAGTATAGCAGCTTTTTATCACTAAATATTTTATTAAATTATGCTTCGTCTTCAGTTTTTAGCATCATACTTCTATATCTCTCATTTTTACTGTAATAATTCTCTTCCAAAAACTTATGTGCTTTTTCAAAGTTATCTTGTCCATATATATATGATAACATTGAACATACACTAGACTTAAACCAAATTGAACAAAAGCTTTCATCCAAAAGAAGATATTTAGGCTTGTTTTCATCTGGTCTATTTCCATCTGCGCTTCTTATCTCAACTTCATCTTTTGAATTAATTAAATAATCGAAATGAGCCAGCATCCCCTGCATTACCTTTTCTCCAACCTCAGAATTCTCGTTGGCGATTTGAACAAAATAATATGACCATGCAAAAAGAACATTTTCTTCTAAATTCATCCCAGCTATCTTATCACCTAACGTAGATTTAAAATAATTGTACATAAATCCAGAAACTTTATTTGAATTCTCTTCAAATCTTTGAGCAAATAGGTTCATATCGTAACCTACTAACATTTCTACCTTTTCCATTTCTCTTCTCCCTCCATATATCCTCAATGAACAAGTATCAATTTATATAAAAAATAGTCTTCTGATTGAATTGGTACTGCTTATATTATACCACTTATATACATATAGTTTGTACACTTTATATTTCATTTCAATTAATATTACATATTTTGCCACCTAATCAATAATTTAATCTTCAAAATTTAAAGTTGTTTACCAATATATCTCATAAAACTTCACAACCAATAATATATTTAATATGAAAGTAGCTTTATAAAGTTTGGAGGTATGAAATGAGAACGATTTATTTAAATAATGCCTTCGCTTCTTACCCAAAAATACCTAATCTATATGAAAATATCTTTAAATACTTCGAAATGCTAGAATCAAATAGAAACTTTATAGGATATGTAGAAGAAATAAAGTCCATGATAGAAGAGACAAGAGGCCTTTTATGTAGATTGGTAAACTTCAAGAAGGATGGCAATGTAGTATTTACCTCAAATTCCACACTTGCAATTAATATGATCCTTAAGGGCATACTCAATAAAAATGATCATGTTATTGTTCCATCTGTTGAAAATGATGTTATTATGAAACCCATAAATTCTATGATATATAACGGTTTAGATATTTCAAAAATTCCTTGCACCGAATCAGGTGAACTAGATACCACAATAATTCCTAGATTAATTAATAGACACACAAAAGCAGTTGTCCTATCTCATGTTTCCAATGTATCTGGGACAATCCTACCATTAAAACAAATTGGCGATATTTGCGCTAAATACAACCTTTTTTTTATAGTTGATGCATCCCAAAGTGTTGGAACCATTAGCATAGATAATGAAGAAATTCATGCAGATGCAATAATTTTTAGCGGAAATAAGTATTTACTTGGTCCAGAAGGCATAGGTGGCTTTGTCGGTAGCGATAAACTTATTGATAATATGTCTTCAGCTAGTAACATCAATAGTCAAATTTCACCTAATAGTATTGGTTCTATTAATGAAAAGCTTGAACTGGGAACTTTGAACTATATTGGTATATATGGATTAAACCTTGCATTAAAATTTTTACTCAATATAGGTATAGATAATATTAAATTTAAAACCGATGAATTAACTTCCTTACTTATAAATGAATTATTAAATATACAGGATCTACAAATTATAGGAAGACCTAATAACATCGATAGAAGCTGCATAGTATCATTAAAACTTAATTCTCTAAGTCCTATTACTGTTCACGAAAAACTTTTAGAAGATGGGATTTATACTGGAGTAGGACTATTTTCCAACTCTTCTTATAATAAATTAGTAAATACTTTTCCAAATGGTCTTCTTAGATTAAGCTTTAACTATCTTAATACATTAGAAGATATAATTATTACTGTAGATAAGCTTAATAATATAATTCGAAATGATAAATATAAATAATCAACATTAAATGTCCTAGATAAATAGAGTAAATGCTAATCCTCTATTTATCTAGGTCATTTTTTCCTTCTCTCCTTGAAAAAATCGCTAATTATTAAACTACATCTCTCATCATAGCACCAATTAACCTGTACAAAAAAACTTAGATTTGTATTTTGAGTCAGATTTATAATAGAACCACAAGCCCCTCCATTTGGATCAAATGTTCCTATATGGAGCTTTGATATTCTGCTTTGTATTATAGCTCCTGCACACATAACGCAAGGCTCTAAAGTCACAAACATTTCGCATCCGCTTAGTCTCCACGATCCAAGATTCTTGGAAGCTTCTTCAATAGCAATTATCTCAGCATGGGCCAAAGGAGATTTTCTTTTTTCTCTTAAATTATGCCCTCTTCCTATTATGACCCCATCCTTAACAACTATAGCTCCTACTGGTACCTCATCTAAATCTTTAGCTATAATTGCCTCCTTAAGGGCTTCCTCCATAAAGTTCATACATTCTCATTCCTATCTTTAAATAATATACTTATTACTGTAAAATATAGTATATATTGTACCAATATAATGGTAATACTTTTTTAATACTATAATTAACGATATCTTATATTTTAGCTCAAACCTTTCAAATAATCATTTATTTATAAAATTATATATTTATATATAGATGAACCACTTCATAATTAAATTTATATTTTCAAATTCTCCTCTCAGAACCCAGAGGAGTTTTGAAAATAGATTTCGGATTGAAGTGTTTCATCTTTAGTTAGGAGGGACTTGTTATTTACAACTTATTATTAGTAGAAGACGACCTTGAAATCAACGAATTAGTATATAGCCATCTAAAAAGTGAAGGTTTTTCTATTACTTCAGTTAAAGATGGCGAGCTGGCACTGCAGGAATTTTACAACAACAATTTTGATCTAATACTACTAGATATTATGCTTCCAAAACTTAACGGAAAAGAAGTTTTAAGAAAGATACGAGAAAGTAGTACTATACCTGTTATTATAATCTCAGCTAAAGACAGTGAGTTAGATAAAATACTTGGATTAGAATTAGGTGCAGATGATTACATCACTAAACCTTTTTCATTAAATGAGTTAAATGCCAGAATAAATGCATCACTTAGGCGTATTGGCTACTTTAAAAATTCTCTTCCAAAGCAATCTAAGATTCAAAGAGGTGAACTTACGCTAGACTTAGACAATTATCAATTAATAAAAAATGGAAAACACATAGATTTGACTGCAAAAGAATTTGAAATCATAAAATTATTATTAGAAAATCCTAAGAAAGTATTTACTAAGACACAATTATTTTCATCTATTTGGCAGGATGATTTTATGAAGGATGAAAATACTGTTATGGTTCATATAAGGAGGGTTAGGGAAAAAATAGAGGACAATCCATCTGAACCTAAATATATAAAAACCATATGGGGAATCGGTTATAAATTAGGAGATATATAGCTATGATAAAACTTTTACTGTTCATAATTGTTATGCTATTGGTAATAATCGTATTATTAGTTCTTAAAAACTTAAAGATAAAAAAAGATTTAAGGTATATATCCTTAATCTGCGAAAATATTTCATCTAATAATACTAATCTTAGAATTAAAGTAAATTCTTCAAATAAAGATGTCAAAAAGTTATGCCAATCTATAAATAGTTTAATCAATGAATTTCACAAGCTTCAAATCAGTGATTATGAATCCAGAGAATCAGTGAAAAAGATGCTGTCAAATGTCTCTCATGATTTAAGAACACCACTAACCGTAATGCTTGGCTATATCGACCAAATAAATTATAACAAGAATATTTCCGAGGGTGGTAAAAATGACTACTTAATAAAGCTTGGCAATAAAACTAATGAAGTTATAGAACTTATCAATAAATTCTTTTCCCTAGCCAAGCTTGAATCTGGTGATAATGAAATAGTTTTAGAAAATTTAAATATATCAGAAACACTTCGAGAAATAGTTTTTAACTTTTACAGTCTAATTACTGAAAGAAATCTTTCTATGGAAATAAGCATACCAGATGAAGACATCTATTGTTATGCTAACAAAGAAGCTATAGAGCGGATACTAAACAATCTTATAAGCAATTCTTTAAAATATGGTTATGAAGGAACTACAATTGGTGTTTCTCTATATGAAGAAAACAACTTAGTATGGATTGAGGAATGGGACAATGGTAAAGGTATTAATTTATTAGAGAAAGATAAAGTTTTTCAAAGACTGTATACAATAGAAGATTCACGAAATAAAGACTATTCTGGAAGTGGCTTAGGTCTTACTATAGTTAAAACCTTAGTAAAAAAGATGGGCGGAGACATTTTTTTAGAGAGTTATCCTTATAAAAAAACTACCTTTAAACTCTATCTAAATAAAAATTCTTAATTTATTTAAGAAATTTGTAAGATTTATTTTAAAAATTTTAAAGGTATTTTAACTATACTGTTATTAAAGATTAAGATTTGAATAAAGAACTTATATTTAAGCACCTAGTCGAAATTACTATAATAAAGAAATTTTGATATTACCGTAATTACTTAATAAATATTAGGAGGATTTAATAATGGTATATGCATTAAGAACCTTTAACCTTACAAAAGAATTAAAAAATAAAACAATTGTAGATAATTTAAGCATTAATATAAAAAAAGGTGAGATATATGGTTTCCTTGGAGAAAATGGCTCTGGAAAAACTACTACAATAAAATTAATAGTAAATCTTTTAAGACCAACTTCAGGTTCAATAGAATTCTTTGGTGAACCTATAAACTTAAATAGATCTGAGGTATTAAAAAGAATTGGTAGTGTCATTGAAACTCCTTCATTTTATGAAACTCTTACTGCACGAGAAAATTTAGAAATTCATAAGACTTTGATGGGATATGAAGATAAAGATTGTATCCAAAACGCATTAGATATGGTTAAGCTAGATAACTTTGAAGGAAAGCTTGTAAAAGAATTCTCATTAGGGATGAAACAGAGATTAGGTATTGCAAGGGCAATTCTTACAAAGCCTGAATTTCTAATGTTAGATGAACCTATAAACGGTCTAGATCCTATCGGAATAAAGCATATAAGAGATCTACTAATAACGCTTTCAAAAAAACATGGAGTTACTATACTTATATCAAGTCATATATTAAGCGAGATAGAACAGCTTGCTGATACTATAGGAATAATCCATAAAGGAAAATTGCTTGAAGAAATCGACTACGCAACCATCCAATCTAAAAACAAACATTCTATTGAGCTAACAGTAAATGATGTAAAAAAAGCTGCCTTCTTGCTTACAGAGAAACTTCATATTAATAATTTCGTAATTGATGGCGTAGATACGATACGAGTATATGAAAGATTAGATAGTAGCGCAGTTATAAATAATGTTTTAATCAGTAATGGTGTAGACGTCATGTCATTGAACACTAGAAAAGATTCTTTAGAAGATCACTTTATTTCACTTATAGGAGGAACTAAAAATGCTTAATTTAATAAGAATAGAACTTTTTAAACTAAAAAGAAGATCTAAATTTATAGGTATACTAATAACATTAATTCTTTCCTCCTTAATTATTCTTCCAGTACTTTATAGTGATGAAAAGTTGAGTTCCTGGAATGCTGTAATTATACTTTCCTTTGCTGTGATAAGTTTAATAACAAATGTATTTACATGTATTCTTTCAGGAGAACTATTCATGGAAGAGTATAAGACTAAGACAATAAATATAATGTTCACCTATCCAATAAGTAGAACCAAGATATATTTTTCTAAACTTTTTGTTATGGGCTTATATTGCGGAATAATATCTATACTAGGTGCAATTATATTTTTCTCTGTCGCTAATATAGCAAACTATATACACCCAGCCATTACTGACGCCTTTACAAAAGATATGCTCATAAAAGTATTAGTATTAGCACTACTCTACTCAATATTCAACTCATTTGTTTCCATAATATATTCATTTTTCTCAACTGTTAAAGTATCTATTCCTCTCATGGTTGTATGCTGTATTTTAATATTAAACTCAACTTCAAATAATGATGTGATGAGTTTTTCTCCTTATGCCCTAATACCTCTTGCTATAACAATCATATCAACCATTCTGCTGATTCCTATAATAAGACACTTGAATATTAAGGATGTAATATAATTCATAAACAGAATGACCTTATATAATCTCCAAAGATTATATATAGAATAAAAGACCATGCATAATTAGGGAAACAACTCTCCTCTCATGCATGGTCTCTATTTATTATTAGGATAAATATTAGCTTTCTGTTACTCACTTTTTATTAAGTGTAGATTCTAACTTTCTTTATTCTATTTCGTTCTACTTCTTCAACTACAAATCTTGTATTAAGATAGGATACTTCTTCATTATCTTCAGGCATCTTACCTATCTGCCCTATTATAAAGCCTCCTATAGAATCAAATTCTTCAGACTCTATCTTTGTTCCTATTAGTTCATTTAGATCATTTATTCTCATACTTCCATCTACGATATATTCATCTTCTTTTACCACTTCAATATGCTTATCAGTTTCATCATCATATTCATCTTCAATATCGCCAACAATCTCTTCCACTAAATCTTCTATAGTTACAATCCCCACAGTTCCACCATACTCATCTAGAACTACAGCCATATGGTTTCTAGTTTTTTTCATCTCACCAAAGAGTTCAGTTATTTTCTTGAATTCAAAAGTATAAAGTGGAGTTCTCATATAATCCTTTACTGAAAAATTATTATTTACGTCTTCAGCCAGTATTAAATCTTTTACATTCAAAACTCCTAATATATCATCTATAGTTTCACCATATATAGGTATTCTAGAAAACTGTTCATCTTTTATTATTTGAATTATTTCTTCATAGGTAACTTCTACACTTGCGGCAATTATATCAATTCTCTGTACCATTACATCTTTTACTTGAAGATCTCCAAATTCAAATACATTGTATATCATTTGCTTTTCTTCAATTTCTAGTACGCCTTCTTCTTCACTTACATTTACAATTGTTTTAAGTTCTTCTTCAGTTATAAACTGCTGATTTATATTAGTCTCTCCACCTAGTATTTTTATAAAGAATAGAGATATTCTATTAAATATCCATACAAATGGTTTTAATATACTAACTACTAAACTTATAAGTCCTATTACACGTAAGGAAACAGCTTCAGACTTCTGCTTAGCTAATGACTTTGGAGTTATCTCACCAAATATTAATATTAAAATAGTCATAACTGCAGTAGTTATAGCAACACCCCAATCACTTTTTATAAGTCTTGCAGTGACAGTTGTTGCAAGAGCAGAAGCTCCTATTTTCGCAACATTATTACCAATTAAAATACTTCCTAAAAGTTTATTAGGTTCTTCAGTTAGCTTTTGTACCAGCTTAGCCCCTTTTATATTTTCTTCTACTAAATGCCTTATTCTTATCTTACTTAAAGACATCAAAGCAGTCTCAGCTGCTGAAAAAAAACTAGAAATAGCTAATAAAATTACTAATATTATAAAGTCCCATGTAAGACTCGAGCTCAAAGATCATCACACTCCCATAAAGTACAAAAAATTCCATACAGCTTATTATATCATATTAGGCATTAATTTATTATTAGATGCTTAAAGATGTACCACTTCATAATAAAATTTATATTTTCAGATTGAAGTGGTACATCTTTATCTTTACTTAACTATAAAGGCTGTAGGCAAAGTTCTTGGACCAGCTAAAGATGATGGTTTATTTATTATTTTATCTTTATAGTACATAGTAGTGGATGCTCCTCCATCCAAATTAGCTGCATTATAAACATCATATTGAAGCAATATATCCTGAACATCTCTTAATGTTGCTCCCACACTTGATACTTGACGCCCATCTATAACAAGCATTACTACAGACCCATCTTTTCTTTGACCAATAGCAGTTCTAGGAGCAATCCCCCAGCCACCGTTTCCGCTTTTTATTGTAGGTTCACCATTCACTATTAAAAAAGGTGAAAAAGAAACAGCTTCATTGATATTGTTTTGCCTTATTTGATTTAAAGTATATTTTCCAAGAACTAAAACACCATCATTATTGAAGCCTATTACCGAGTACTCTACTCCTTCTTTCCCGTATACTACTTTTCCTTCATGCACTACTATACCTAGAGGCTTTCCGCCATTTCCTTTACCATTCTCATCTTCAAACCCTCCTGCATTTATACCTACTAAAGCTTTTTCTTCCTTCATTATCTCATCTAATTTCATGCCGCTACTACCAAGTTTAGTAGAAGAAGCCACTGTTATTCTCTTAGGATCATCAATTATTAATATATATCCTTTATATCTATCATTGCTTATATCAATTAGCTTTATTCCATTGTAAGGATCATTAGTATTCTTCTGTTGCCCACTACTTACCTCACTTACAGCTGGAGCAATTGTTTGCACTGCGATTTGAGATATGTCACTATTGACGTCATCTTCTATTTTTTGATTGTCCATTATTTTATTTATTTCTTCATTGCTTAGAAAGAGTGTTGCTATGTATTGGTGTCTAAGAGTTGTCATTGCAGTTGTAACTATAAATTCTTTTATATTTACAAAAGGACCATAGTAAACTAAAGGTATTGATAACGCTAGTCCTATTACTATATTTGCTGAAAAAAGAACTAATCCATGCTTCACTACCTTTAATATTCTCTTCTTCTTTCTATCCTTACTTCTTTCTGTACGAGTCTTTCTCATACTTATCCCTCTCTTCACAATAATTAATTTATATAAAAAATTCGCTGAAGCGACCTTCTTTAGTGAATTTTTTTGCGCATCTGCCTTTCCGAGTGAATATGAGGAAAACTTGGCAGGCGATATATTATTCTTTTTTATTCTTTAAATTATATGATATTTTAAGTCGTTACTCATATTTATCCACAAATATACTTAGGTTATAGATTCCTCTAAAGAATAAAAAATCTTATGTCATTAACTTACATTAAATATAAACTATTTTTTTCCTATTTGAAATTAAATTTTTATAAATTTTAATTTATATGTTGCATTTTATAATATTTGCAATATAATAATATTATTAGTGAACATTGTTCATAAAACAAAGGAGCCTATAAATGCCTAAGATATTACTCAATATTAAAGATAAACTGATTGAAGAAGGTAGATTAGTTCTTACTACTAGCGGTTACAATAATTTTAATATAAGAGATATTGCTAAATCCTGCAACATAGGTATAGGAACATTTTATAATTATTTTTCTAATAAAGATGCTTTAATTATAGAGATAATTACCAACGACTGGGATAAGGTTATTGAACTTTCTAATTCACTTATATATAAAGATATCCATATAAAAGATAAATTATTTTTCATTTATTCTGATATAGATAAATTTTTATCTACCTATATAGATACTTTTATTATGATGACAGCAGATGGCCCTAAAGGATGCCCACACCAATATATATTTGATCAGATTTATGAAGCTTTAGAAAAATCAATTAATATGGCAGTAGAAAAAGAAGAAATAAAACCTTTAATAAGTGCTAAGAAGTTAGCTAAACTCATAATAAATTCTATGACTTTTGCAGTAAAACAAAAAGATATATCATTCGATGAAATATATTATTCAATCAAAATGTAATTTATATCATTTAGTTGAACCAAACTAAATGATTTTATTTTAATTTTAAATGAACATAGTTCAGAAAGGAGCTTCTCATGGCAAAAAATAATCGAACTCTACTACTAATAATCTTTCTATTAGGTATTTTTATCGGTGCTCTAGATACTGGTATTGTCTCTCCCGCTAGAACAGTAATAGCTTCTCAGCTATCAATATCTTCTAGCAGCAGTATATGGATAGTAACTATATATACGCTTGCATATGCAGTCTCTATGCCTATAGCTGGAAAATTTTCTGATAGGTATGGCAAAAAGAAAGTCTTTGCCTTAAGCATTGCTTTATTTGGAATAGGCTCACTACTTTGCGGCATTTCTAATTATGCAGGTAGCTTTTCCTTCCTTCTAGCTGCAAGAGTTATTCAAGCATTAGGTGGTGGAGGAATAATGCCAGTAGCCACAGCTTATATAGGCGAAAGCTTCCCCATTGAAAAGAGAGGTTCAGCACTTGGACTAGTGGGGGCTATGTACGGCGTATCCACTACATTAGGACCAACAGTTGGTTCTGCCTTACTTAACTTAGTAGGCAACTCTAACTGGGGAGTATTATTCTTAATAAATGTTCCCATCTGTATCGGAGTAATAATAACAGCATTACTCATAAAAGACGAAGGTGTTTTAAAAGAGCCTAAAAAAATGGATGTATTAGGCAGCATTATAGTAACAGTATTAATACTTTCCCTAATGTACGCACTTACAAACCTACAATTTCATGACTTTACAAATAGCATAGCTTCAACTAAGGTTTGGCCTTACTTGATAACATTTATAATTCTACTACCTATATTTATAATAGTTGAAAGAAAGGCTTTAGATCCTATATTAAACCTTAAATACTTTACAAATAGAGAGATTGCTCTTACGCTTTTGATTTCCTTCATAACTGGAGCAGGTATGATGGGAATAGTATTTGTACCTCAATTTGGAGAAAACGCCTTGAAATTAAAAACCGGATCAGGTGGTTATCTAGTAACTCTTATGGCTATATTTTCAGGAGTTTCAGCTCCACTAGGAGGAAAGCTCGTAGACAAATATTCACCAAAATTAGTACTGAGTATGGGATTTACCTCTACCTTGATAGGAACTTCGACTTTAGCTTTCATTGTTGCTAAAAATCCATCTTTTATTTCTTTATTAATTGGCTTGGCTTTTATAGGACTTGGTATGGGGTTCTCCATGGGAACACCACTTAATTATCTAATGCAAACAAATGTTGATTCTAGTGAAACAGCATCAGCTCAATCAACACTATCTTTAATTAGATCTATAGGTGTTGCAATATCTCCTAACATACTTATAGGATTTATATCTGAAGCTGGAAAAAATATATCACCTAAGTTGATGACTATACTTCCTAAAGTAACTATCCCAGGCAGCAATACAGCAGTTTCTATGGCTCAAGGAGGCTCATCATCAGTATCTCCTGACCAATTATCTGCTCTTCAAAATGCTGATGTTACAACAATAACTGATGTACTAAAACAATTCAGTAGTTCAATGATAGATAAGTTCTCTCCAATGTTAAAGCAACAATTACAAAATAGTAAGCTTCCAAAAGGAGTAACTGCAGATACCTTGGTTGCCCAATGGAAATCAGATTATCTCGCTCAAATAGATGCAATTAGGTCTTCAATAGAAAATGTTTTTCAAAGCACTTTAAATGAAGGCTTTGCAAAATTATTCATAGGCGCAGCTGTAATAGCACTACTAGGGTTGATATTCACACTTTTATTATCAAACAAGAATAAACCTGTAAGATCTAATTAAAAACTTTAAGAAACTTAACACAAAAATTCTTCCTTGATCAAATAATTTTTGTATTAAAATAAATAAAAGTCTACTAAATATTTTGAGATAAATATTTTAGTAGACTTTCTTACTTTATTAATACTGTTAAAGCAATGTGATGAAATTAAACATAGCCTAACATTTATATATAAGTTCTAATTTGTACCTGAAGCTTGTTCCTGCTTACTTGAATCTGTAGTACTTGAAGATGCTTGATCGCTTGAAGTATCATTACCTTTAGTAGAATCATCGCTAGTACTAGGTGGTGGTGTAGTTGAGTTACCTGTTTGCCCACTGCTTTCAGTTGTACTGCCTGAAGCCTCTTGCTTAGTAGTATCAACTGTAGTATTACTAGAAGATTGTTCATTTTTATTTTCTGCTTTTGTATTCACATTAGAATTATTACTTGTTGAAGAAGCTGAACCTGATTTTGATGTATTGCCTTTACTACTATTTTTACTGGTATTGGTAGACGTATTTGCAGTATTGGATGTATTTTTTGATTGGGAGCCTACACTAGTGTTTGTAACATTTTCTTTAGCAGTACTAGTATCTGTAGAAGTATCCTTAACCTTGATATCAACTTGTTGCTGGCTTGCACTCTCCACTTTAACAGAATTCTTCTCATCCGACTTTAAAGTTTGATCCTTTTTAGTTGATATATCCACATTCTTTATAGCTGTATCCTTAGCAGCTAGATTCCCATATTTATGTATACCTGTAGCTATAGCTGAAATTGTAGCAACTCCAACTACTATGTTTGCCATTATTAATAACTTCTCTTTTTTCCCCATATACCCTCCACTAACAATATGACTTGATTAAAACTACCTTACGCCAACCATAAACTCGTCTAATTTTATTAAATATATTATATCTAATTCATTTATAAATAGCCATATTTATGTACTACTCCCATATTAAATCCATTGTATGCTTATACAAAATTAAACATCTAAATTTACACCTTATTACAAACTAAAAGTATAGTCGCTACATTCCATATAATTATCTATCAACAAAGTTAAACCACTATAAATCCTAGAGTTAAAGTCTTTTCAATATTTATTAAACATCTATATATTATATAGGTATAAAATGTTATAATATAAGTATATACCTATTTTTTTATTTGGGAGAACAATATGACTAAATATATGCAAATAGCAAATGATATAAGAAATCAAATAGTTCAAGGAACACTGCTGGCAAATGAGCAGTTACCATTTGAAAAGGACCTTTGCGAAAAATATGATGCTAGTAAGATGACAGTAAAAAAAGCTTTAGATATTCTAGTATCAGAAGGATTAATAGTAAAAAGAAGAGGTTCTGGCACCTTTGTAAAAAGTATAAGCAGCACTGATATGAATAAATTACTTGTTTCAAATCAATTTAGAGGATTAACGGCTCTATATAGCACCAGGAAGGTTACAAGTGAATTACTAAAATTCGAAGTTATAGCCAGTAATGAAGAGATTAGATCAAAGCTTAACTTAGAAAATGAAGAGTTTGTTTATAGCATACTTCGTGTTAGATATCTAGATAACAATCCTTTTGTCATGGAGAACACCTACATGCCTATAGGGTTGATACCAGGACTAAAAAAACAGCATGCTTTAGACTCTATTTACTCTTACATAGAAAATGATTTAGGGTTAAAGGTTCAAAGTTCACATAGGACTATCCGCGTTAGAAAATCTACTGAGTTAGAACAGGAACATTTAGAATTAGAACCTAATGATCCTGTTGCAGTAGTAGAACAAGTTGCCTATTTTGAAAATGGCAGTGCATTTGAGTACTCTATATCTATTCACAGATATGATCGTTTTGCCTTTGAAACCGTAATTGTACGTTAAAGATAGAATAATACATACTGATTTAATTAAAACTATGCTGATAAAAAAACAAACTTGTTAGAGTAATAATATGAACTCTAACAAGTTTGTTTTTAATATATATTATTTATTTTTATAGAAATCATATATAACTTTTTCAGTGTATAAACCTTACTTTTACTTTACTGATCCTTGTACCCCATTATAAATGTGCTTTTGTAATGATATAAATATAATCAATGTTGGTATTATTACAATCATTATTCCTGCTGCTATTATCTCCCATTGAGATCCCATAGGGCCCTTAAAATTAAATAATGCTGTAGAAATAGTTCTGAGCTTTGGATCCGGCATGTATAAGAATGGCGTATAGAAATCATTGTATATGCCTACTCCACTAAGTATTACTACTGTTGCTATAGCTGGCCTGAGAAGCGGTAATATTATTCTAGTATAAATAGTAAAATATGAAGCTCCATCAAGCATAGCTGATTCATCAAGAGCTACTGGTATCTTATCTAAAAATTGTAGAAATATATACATTGATATTACGTCAGTACCCAAATTTAACAGTAATATAGATCCAATTTTATTGAATAATCCTATCTTTGCTATTATCTTAAACACCACAACTTGATTTGATACAGTAGGAACTAGCATTGCAAAAAGAAATAAACCTAAAATAACTTTTTTACCTCTGAACTTAAATCTATGTAATACATAAGCTATCATAGTTCCAAGAAGTATCTTACCGAATAAAGATATGACAAGTATTATAGCCGTATTCTTAAATCCAGTAACCATGTTTCCTCTAGTAAATGCAGTTACATAATTGTCAAAATTAAAACTAGAAGGTAATGTAAGAGGTCCTGTAGTTTGATATTCAGTACTTGTTTTAAATGAAGTGAAAAGTATAACTAATATCGGTACTATAGTAATCGCTGCTCCTAAGATTAGAGTTGCATACTTAAATATATCAGAAATTATATATTTAACTTTATATTTTATGTCCATTCCGCTTTTAGGTGACTTTGTTTGTATATTTAGAGCCTTATTATTTACCATCGATTAGTCCTCCTCACTTAAAAACTTCTTTTGGATTAATGTTACGCTTATGGAGATTAGTAATAAAACAATTGCCATAGAACAAGCAAGTCCTAACTTTTGATACTTAAAGCCTGTATCAAGAGTCTGAATAACAAATGTCTTACTTCCGTTTGCTCCTTGAGTCATTATATAAGGAATTTCAAATACACTTAAAGCTCCATTTATCCCCAAAACTATATTAAGTACAACTATTCTCTTTATATTAGGTAATATTATACTTATAAATTGTCTCCATCTATTTGCTCCGTCTATTTCAGCAGCTTCATATATTTCTCCATCAATTGATTGGATTGTTCCAAGGAATATTATAAAGTTTCCTCCCATGTACCTCCAAATTGATGTAAATGCTAAGGATATATTTATTATGCTAGGATTGCCTAACCACAATTGTGTGTAGTTTCCAAGTCCCACAGCTTTCATTATAGTATCTAGGGTGCCATTTGGTTGGAAGAAATATAAAAATATAAAGCCTATTGCAACACCATTCAAAAGGTATGGAAAGAAGATTGCACCCTTAAAAAAGTTTTTAAATTTAACCTTAAAACTAAGTATAGTGGCAAAATAAAGTGCTATTGTCATTTGTACGAAGGTGGCTAAAAAATAATAAATACTTGTTTTAAAAACCTTAAAATATTCTGATTTAGAAAAAATAGTTTTATAATTATCAAAAAGAACAAAATTAAAATCTTTTGATATTCCATTCCAATCTGTAAAACTATATTCAAACATTCTAACTAGAGGATAATAGCAGAATACTAATAGTAAAGCCACTGGTACAACTGAAAATAATACGATTATTAACTTTTTTTGAGCACTATAACTCATTTTGCTTACTTTAAACAATAATATATCCCCCTTCTAATAATCTATTAAAACAAGAACCTTGCAGTTCATGCCTACAAAGTTCCTATTTTAAGAAAATAATTCAAATATCCGTTATATATTTACAAAAAGCCTGCTTCAGAAATCCTATTTATCAGAATTTCTGAAGTCCTAGCTTAGTTAATTATTTACTTGAAACAATCTTTGCTCTTGCTGTCTTCCACTTAGAATTTAAATCATTCATTATTTGATCATAAGTTTCCTTTGAATTTCCTATAGCTGCTTCAACTATTCTTCTTCTAAAGTCTGGTTGCCATAAACCAACTTCAGCAGCTTTGTCTATCTTATCATTCCATCCAGCTTGACCTTCCTTAGCAGAAGCTGGCATTAAATATTCAACTCCTAAATCTTTAAACGCTTGTAATGACTTTGGCATTTCTGCTCCTTTTAAAGTTGGTACTGTACCACAGTCTTGCGCATAACCTGACTTCTCTACAAACCAAGTAAGGAACTCTTTTGCTTCAGTAACATGCTTGCTGTTCTTATTTACAGCTATTGGGTAATCAGCTGAAAGGTTTGAGTATGTCTTGCCATTAACTTGATAAGGGAAAGGCATGTACCCTATATCGTCTGCACTTGATGCTTGAGCTTGTATTTGTGCTATAGCAAAGCTTCCAAGCTCCATAGCCCCTATCTTACCCTTAGCCATAAGTGTCTTAGATTGTTCCCAATCTGTTGTAGTTGGATCTTTTTCAATAAGCTTCTTATTAGCTAGATCATACATAAGTTTATATACAATATAATGAGGAGTGCCTGGTGAAAATGGTGAATCAGTGTTTACCATCTCTTGATTAGTATAAGTATTCTTTCCAAATACAGATAATGTATCTGGTTCCCATTGTACTAATGGCCATCCATCTTTATAGTTTGTATAATAAGGAGTAACCTCTGGTAATTTATCTTTTATTTTTTGCATATCACTTAAAAATTCATCTGGAGTCTTAGGAAGCGCTGTGATTCCTGCATCTTTGAAAACCTTTTTATTATAAACCATACCACTTACATTCATATCTGAAGGTATACCATATATCTTACCTCCAAATTCATCTCCAACTCCGTCTAATCCATAATACTTATTAGCTAAGTCTTTTTCATCTCCAAGAGATTCAAAATAATTAGGTCTTTCACTTATAGGAAGAGTATTAGGAATCATTAACACATCTCCATATTCATTCGAAGTCATTCTCGTTTGAGTTTGAGCATCATAGTCTGTATATGCTTCAAACTTTAGCTCTACATTTGGATGATCCTTCTTATAGGTTTCAGCATATTCTTTAAATTTTGTATTTACAAAATCAGTCTTTTGATTAAGGATTGTAAGAGTTATTTTGTCTCCACTTTTTGAGTCACTTTTCGAACCACATCCTGTAAAGATACAAGCCGCTAAAACACAACTCATAACTACAGCTAAAACTTTCTTATTCATTTTCAAATTCCCCCTTTTGATTTATATAATCTTAAGAATATATAATTACATCTTAAAACTATAAGTCCATAGTATTATTTTCATATTAATATACTTTTTATATCGTTTACATATATCTTACAAGGTTATTATAAACTATATTTTTATACATGTCTATATACTTAATAATATAAATATATACTTTTATTTTATGTAGGATATATGTTATTGACAAACTTCATTGATATCTTACATATTCTAACACCTATTAATTCATAGCTATATGTCAACCAACCTATAATCCATTTCCCTTAACCTATATTCATTAATTTATTAACTATTTTGACTAATCTCTTAATTAATGTAGTTATAAACTGCACCAATTAAATTTGAATCATTCATATACTCACATCGTTTTACAGCTGGTCTAACCTTTGCAATTTCTACAGCAGCCATAAGTTCGTCCATTGCCAATTCAATATTATCTATAAGATCTTCCCTTATACTGATGCCGCCACCAATAACTATAACCTCAGGATCATACACATACTGAATGTTATATATTCCAATGGCTAAGCTTTTGTAAAATCGTTTCACTTCTTGTTTAGCAACTTCATCTCCAGCTTCCGCAAGCTTAAATACTTGCTCGCCATCAATAGAAGCATCACTGATTCCTTTAGCTTTTGCATAACTAGCTGCCATATGAACCGGTGTTGCTACTGTACTTAAAGTAGTATAATCTTCTGAGGTTATCATATATCCAAACTCGCCACCATGTAGATTTGCTCCTTTGTGTATCTTTTTGTCTTTAATTACAGCACCACCTACACCAGAGCCTAATATTACAAATAGAACATCTTTATTATCCCTTGCTGCACCTAGCCATACTTCTGCTAAAGCTGCGCAATTAGCGTCATTTTCCATGCTTATATTTGTTATTCCTGTAGCTTTTACTATTTTTTCTTTAATATTAAATCCATGTATACAAGGAACTGCACTTGCTCCACCTATTATTCCAGTGACATCATCTACTGCACCTGGACAGCTCATTGCTATTCCTTCAAAATCATACCTGTCCTCATAATTTTCTTTAACCTCCACTATTCCAGAGATTAATGCATTTATATCTTCCTTAGGAGTTTTTAATTTGCCTTTTTCATATATATTTCCACTTCTATCTAACACTCCATACTTTATGGTTGTCCCGCCAATATCAAAGGTTAATATGCTCATATATACACTCACCTTTCTATGAAAATGCATTTAATTAGAGTTTGTTTTTATATAAATATTAATTTCCCCATAACTTATTTGTAAGATATATGTGTATAGAAAAGTCGCTGAAGCGACTCATACAGTAAAAACTTTTTCCTTAAACGATATTCAGCTGTAGTTGCCCTAAAAACTTTGTAACTCTTAGGACAACATATGCTGATTTTGAGTTTAGTCTTAGGGTAAATTAATATAGTACGGGCTAAAATCCATTATTTTCTGAAACTGCTTTAAACCAATAACCTGATTTCTTTATAGTTTTAATCTGAGTAGCTAAGTCTAAAGATATAAAGCCATATCTGTTTCTATATGCATTCATCCATGACCAACAATCTATTGGAGTCCAAAGATGATATCCAAAACAATTTGACCCTTCTTGTATACCTTTATGAAGAAATTCAAGATGTTCTGTCACAAATTCAATTCTATAATCATCTAAAATCATTCCATTTTCATCTTTAAACTTTTCTTCACCATAAACACCCATTCCATTCTCAGAAACATACCATGGGATATTTTTATAGTTGTCTCTTATATTAATAGCTATATCATACATAGCCTCAGGATATATCTCCCAGTTCTTATGAGGATTTACCCTTCTTCCTGGCATTTCATAGTATTCATAATACTTATCAGGAAGCCAACCGTTCTTTGATTCATCAAATTCATGTTCTACTGCTTTAACTCTTAATGGTTGATAGAAGTTTACTCCAAGAAAATCAATTGTATTATTCTTTATTAGCTCTAGCTCTTCTTCTGTATACTGCCACATAACACCATCTTTTATAAAAATCTCAGCTAAGCCTTCTGGAAAATATCCTAAAACAGCTGGATCAAGAAACATTCTATTATGGAACTTGTTTGCAAAATCTGATGCAGCTAAATCTTCTTTAGAATTAGATCTTGGATATGCAGGAGTAAGATTTAATACTATGCCTATCTTTCCATCTTTACTATTTTCGCTTAATCTAAATTGCTCTATAGATTTTGCTGAAGCAAGATTTAAATTATAGGATACTTGAACAGCTTTCTTGCCATCTATTAAGTTTGGATAATGGAACTGATTTATATATTCACCTTGTACAATTACTATAGGTTCATTAAAAGTTGTCCAATGCTTAACTCTATCTCCAAACAAATCAAAACATACTCTAGAGTACTTTGCAAAAAGCTCAACTACATGCTTTGATTCCCAACCACCATACTTTTCATAAAGTTCTATTGGAAGGTCAAAATGATGTAGGTTTATAACCGGTATCATTCCATTAGCTATGCACTCATCAATCATTTCATTGTAAAATCTTACTGCATCAGCTTCAACCTCTGCAGTTTCAAAATCTTTGATAAGACGTGTCCATTGAATAGACGTTCTAAAAGAATTAAATCCAATAGATTTCATCATTTTCAGATCTTCTCGGAAGCTATTGTAAAAGTTTGAGGCTACATTAGGACCAACTCTATCAAAAAAAGCTTCTGGCTCTATATCATACCAATAATCAAATACACTTCTATGTTTTTTGTTAAATCGTCCTTCTGATTGAGGTCCAGATGTAGCTGCCCCCCACCAAAAATCTTGCGGAAATTCATGTTTCAATTAATATCACCTATCCTTATTGTATTTTTACTTCGATATAGTCGTATGTAATTATTAATTCATTTGTATATATAAATTACTTATATATGATTAATCTGCAAACATATATAAGCTTATTAATATTTGCTTAAAGTATTAAAAGGTGAAGCTGGTAATCCTATATTATTAAATAGATTAATTTCAACATAGTTCTTCCAACCATAAGCAACACCAATTGGTTCATTTACTTTATCACTAGAAACTATAACTCTATCCTCTACTATATAAGCCTTTGCAGGATATAAGTTTCTATTTTTATCATATATTTCAAACCCTTTTAACTCAGTATCATCCTTTATTATCAATTCTCCAGGTAATACATCATCAAAGTTTATTTCTACCTTATTGCCAATTATATTGTATCCATTATATATAGGAGAATGTCCTTTTATTTCTTCCTTATATACATCTTGCCTTGCTACTAAAGCAAGTCTTTCACCTACAGTTTTCTTATTCTTAGGATGTACATCCTCTGCTTCTCCTAAATCTACTGTAACTATCATAGATGTACTTCTTATATTCTTATAAGTATATAACTGTGCATCTCTAACAAGCTGCCAAGTATCAAGCTTCTCATCATTAAACATAGGTAACTGTACAAATACAAAAGGAAGTTCCGGATTTTCCAAGTCCTCTCTCCAACATTTTATAAGTCTACTAAAAAGTTTCTTATACAGATGGGGTTTTGCTGAATCTTCTTCACCTTGATACCAAATAACACCTCTAACCTTAAAAGGAGTTATCTTTCTAAATTTTGTTTTATATAATCCACAAGGTCTTTGATATGATTTTCTTCCCAGTGGCGGCGGCCATGGAACACTACCTATTTCTCCATGAAGTTGTGCCATGGATCTTTCAGGATACTTTTTCTTATATTCCTCTTCTCTTTTGTTGTAATCTTCTTGTGATTTATAGAATTCAGCTGTTAATCTATCTTCTTCTTCATCTGTGAGGTTTTCTATAGCTTTTTTGTACTGTTCTAAATATGCTTCTGATAATTCTTCATCTTCAGCTAAATATTTTTCATTCATCCAGCTAGCTGCAGAGGTACCACCCTTATTACAGTTAACTATTCCTATAGGAACCTTTAAGTCATTATATAAATTCTTAGCGAAATGATATGCAACTGCTGAGTAATATGCCGCTGTATCTGGTGATGCTATACTCCAGCCTGTATCTATTATTCCTTCAGGTAAAACTTCATCACCATTTTCATATACTATATCTGGTACATTATAATATCTTATATCAGGATAATTGGACTGTTCTATTTCTTTTTCTGCTCCTATAGAATCCTTCAGATTAAATTCCATATTAGATTGTCCACCTGCAATCCAAACTTCACCTACTAAAACATTGTTAAAGATTACTTCTTGGTCTTTCGATAATATCTCCAGCTCAAAAGGTCCACCAGCTTTAAGATCTTTAAATATGAGCCTAAACTCACCATCCTCAGCATAGGTTTCAACCTTTTGACCACATATCTTCCCTACTAGTAAATCACCACTTTCAGCTTTTCCCCAAACAACAACCTCAGAATCTCTCTGAAGGACCATATTGTCAGAAAAGATTGGAGCTAATTTAAATCCCAATATTATCACCTCTTATTTTCTTATTTATAAAAAATGATTTCCTTTACATTAATAATATTAGCACAACTCTTATAATAAGTATATACTTTTATTAAATAAATATACCTGTAATTTTATGATTTTGCGCCAAAAAAAGCTTAATCCTAATGATTAAGCTACTCTAAATCAAACTAACATACATACATTTATATATAAACTTTCTTTTTCAACAAAGTATCATATATAAAATACCCCAATGCACCACCAATGGTATTAAATAATATATCATTGATATCCGTAACTCTGGAATTTTGTAATTGCCATACCATTTCTAAGTATTGTACAAGCTCTATGCAAACTTAATTCTGTTTTGCAAAAATAAAAACTGATTAACCCCAACAGTTAATCCATTCTCTCACCATACATTGTATCCCCAGTAGGAAAACAACGCTATATTTATATACATATCGTTATATCCTGCAATCCAGTCTAAACCCTTTAAATATAAAGGTTCATGAAGGTTCTAATCTTATTATATAATTGATTGTTTTTATCTATTTCTTGTAGAATAGTACCCTTGTAGTACCCGTGATAGGCTTGTTATTAATATACTTAACTTATTTAATAAATGGCAATCCTAAGAACTCTTTTTTATCACAGTTCTTTCCTACTCCAATCTTAGTTGCCCATCTTCGATTTAAAAAACTTACTAATTTAATTCCCCTTTTTAAAATTTCAAAATCAACAATTACTTTATTCTAGTGAAATAACAAATTTATTAAATATAAATTATACTGTTTTCGATGTATCTCAACCTCATGAAAAACTTTATATCATCATAAAATCAATACAAAACACTTAATTATGCTATTAATTAAGTGTTTTGTATATATTTAAAATATTAAATTAAACTACTCACCTATTCTTTTAAAGCTTATATTTCCTACTTTTTCATAGGAGTCTACATAAAACTTGTCCCCTTGCTTAACTAGTACATATTTATACCATATTGTATTAGAGTTCCATATTTCGCGTGAATATATAGTGTAAGTGTGATGTATCTTATCATATTGAGGCAAACTAACTTCATATCCAATAAGCTTCAATTTTTTTTCTTCATTTTCTTTTATAGAGTTTTTCAATAGATCATTCAAGTATTCGGAAGATATTAAGTTAAATTTTTCTTTGTATAAAGAATCTGATATAATCGAAATTAATTTTTTTGCATCTACAGTCTGAGTGTAATATGAATATTGGTAAATACCATTGACACTCTCAATTGCTTTTATATAATCATTATATAAACTCTCCTCATTTTTTAAATACTTCAATATTTGTTCCTTTTCGTCTTTATTATATTTTATGACCTTTATATTTTTTTTATCTACCCTAAACAATATTTTGTTCTTATCTTCAGTAGGCTTTACAACTACTTTTAAGTCTTCAAGCGATAGCCCAATGAAGTATTTTTCTGATATATCAATTGGGTATACTGTGAAAACTTTTCCGTCATTATCAGATATATCCGCCACCTGAAATGATCCGTCACCATTCGTATATAAAAAATACTTCTCAATTAGTGCATTTGACCCACTAACAAAAATATTTAAAAATATTACTAAAGCTAGTGTTATATATTTTAAAATTTCTGCGTTGCTGACCTCTCTAATCTCATTTTCGGAATTCATATTCTCACTTTTTTCTTTTCGTGCATCTCTAATATCATTAAATACCTCTACATAAGATATTATGGTTAATACTTTAAAAACATAATATATTGACAAAACAATCATATAAAAATATTCGCTTTTAAATTCTAGTAAAATTAAATAAAATAAAAACATAAAGAGAATATTTAGGTATACTACTATCCACCTAGCTTTTTTCCATATAGTAGAAGGTTTCTTTTTATTTTGTTCATTATTTATACTGTTTTTAAAAAACAAATAAATACATATAACAAATGAATACATTCCTATAATAGTTATGCCATGAAATATCATATATTTTGAGCTATATGGCAATATAGGTATATTAAACATATTTATAGTTTCCATTGGTAATAATAGTGTTCCTTGAGAGTATATGAATCCAATAAAATATACAATTAACGGTAATACAATATAATACTCAAATGTCTGCTTGAAAATCCTATATAATTTTTTCATTCTAGTTTTGTTAAAATCTCTATCTACTTTTTTGTTTGCCATCTATTTTCCTCCAATATACTCAAGAATTATTCACAGATAATCTTATCAAATTATACATAATTCTACAAATATTCTAGTATGCTACAATACTAATTATATATACTTAACATTAACCAAAGCAATTTCAGAACACAAGTTCTTATATTGTACTATAATAACTATAAAATTATATACAATATCCCTACCGAAATTGAGAAGATTAAGATTGAAAATCCTATAATTGAAACCTGGAACCTGGATGAATTAAATTATTTTCTAAAAGAAATTGAAGATGAATATTTATATTTACCTGTTTTGCTTGATGCAATTACTGGTCTTAGAGTTGGAGAATTATGTGGCTTAAGGTGGCAAGATATAGACTTAGCTAAAGGATATATAAATATTAATGGTCAAGTTATCTATGATAGAAAAGAAAAAAAGCTTACTTATACGACTGTGCTTAAAACAGATAAAAGCAGTAGAGCTATCTCTATACCTAAATTCTTAATTGATTATTTAATAGATATAAAAGAAAAAACTGCTTGTGCTGATAAAGATTTTGTTATTCAAGAAAGAAAAGGATCTATGTGCCATCCAAGAAACTTATCCATGGATTTTACAAGAAGAATATCTAAATATAAATATTCAATTGATGAAATAAAAAAGCTATATCCAAATAAAGATTTATCAAACTACAAACAGTTAAAACAAATAACCTTTCATGGGTTAAGGCATACTCATGCCACCTTATTAATTCTCAATGGTGAAAATATTAAAGTAGTTTCTTCAAGACTTGGGCATAAAGATATAGCTACTACCTTGCAAACTTATACTCATGTTATAAAAGATATGGAGCAAAATACAGCTGTTCTTCTTCAAAATATGTTTAAAGGAATATCAATAACTCAATAAGCAATAACTCCCTAAATAGAATTGACTTTCTACTTAGGGAGTTACTTTTAATAAATTCATTATGCTATTTTTGAACAACTTGATCTACTTAGATATCCATTAAAAGCATACTCTGAAGAGCCTTGCGAATAATAGTTGTTTAATTGTTCATATTGCTCAAACTCAAACTTATCTAAAAACGGCTTAAAGTTTGATATACTATTTGATGAAACAGTAATCATTGGTTTTTTAGTTTGTAAAACATTCATACTCTTATATAATAAATCTGTTCCTAATCTCATACCTCTATACTCAGGCATAACTACGAAACTACAAATCTTTTTCTCATCTGTTTTTTTCAATATTGAAATAGCAGCAATTTGTCCATCTATTTCCCTAATGATAATCTCTCTCTCACCATTTCTAATGTTACTTACTACTTTCTCATAATACCAAGATTTAAACTCTGGGTAATCTTTCTTTAAAAATAGAAGTTTATTAAACACTTCTCTTATATATTCTGCATAATCTTCTGAAGAGTGTTCTAATATCTCAGAAACATATATATACTTATCCATTTGTCACTCCCCCAATCCCTTTATTATGTGTTTACATTAGATTATATCATACTTTTCATATATCTTTAAATACTTTGAGCATACTTTTAACATTTTATTTACTAAAAGGAGTTAAATCGTATAAGAAATTTGAAAGAACACTAAAGAATATTAAAACTACTATATAAGCTAATAAAGTCATAGCATTAATCTCTCTAATCTCAATTCTAATCAGTGAGTTAAAATTATCAACGTGTTCATGTTTATCACATTTGGAACAATCTTCATGTCCTGCACACTTTTTCTTCCAATGATATCCTACAAATTGAGTATCTTGAATTTCACATCCTATGTATTCATTCCACAAATCAGGCTCTAAAGCTCTTGCAGAATAATCTAGTCCAGTTGCAGCTAATGTATATTTCATATCCATTAGTAATAGAAAATGAATAGCCTTGATATAAAATTCTCTTTTACTTGCTATAAGACTAGTTAATCCATCTGACATAGCTCTTTTTTCATTCAATCTAAAGTCTATTATTTCATTTTTTTCTGAATATGTTTTGAAGATATTATCAGAAAAGTTTTTTTCAATAATAAGCTTTCCTAGCTCTTTGCCATGAATTCTAAATCTTATATAGCTATATACACCTTCATCTACCTCTAGATTTGAGACATCAATCGTAATCACGCCACCATTCTCTATTTGTTCTACAGAAATATTTTTTTGCCATTCAAAATCTAGAGAGAATATTTTTATTTTTTCCGATATATTATTGTTCTTATCCTTTATAATCTCTACTTCTATATTGTTCTCAAATCCTTGATTTATTACTTTAGAGTTTTCATTAAAAATAGCATCAATTACCTTTTTATTCTTAACCATCGTTTCGCCTAAATCAACTATATTATCTTTTGTTATTTTAAATGGCGTATATATATTTATTTTATTTATAGAACTAATATTAGATATTTTCATTCCTATATCTAAATAGTATGTGCAAGATTCAACTTTCTTCATTTTCTTCTTAACAAGAGTATTTTTTCTAATTCTTCTACCTTTAGTTATCCTATAAGCATCATCAAGCTTCCATAAATTAAAATTTATTGTTGCATTAATAGCATCATTTTTTTCAGAATCATACCAAATCGCAAATGAATTCATCTATAATACCTCTCTTAACATATCTATACGATTGAGGAGCTACAAAGTTATCAATAATTTTATATGGATCAATACTTGATTTTAATATATTTAGATTTGTTATTTTAAACGCATATGCACTTGATGAATTGCTATAGTAATTAAGATAATTTTCTTTAGAAATTCCAGAACTAGAACAACATTTTGTCCATACTGAATATTTGTCATCAATAATTACTCCACTATAATTAAAGTAACCAATAATCTTTTTTGTAGGACTAGTCTCATATATATATATTTTGTCTATAGGTCTACCAGGGCAAAATTTTCTAAACTCATATATCTTTCTTCCAGAAATAATTTCTTTAACATATTCAGGTCTAATTGATAAAATCATATCGTATTCCATAATTAATTCACCATCAACTATTCTTATTTATTGTATTATATATAATTATATATTATTGTTTATTATATTAAAAGTAATCATAATACTTATATAAGAGGTGATTTTATGCAAAACAACATAGTTTTTATATCTGGAATTCATGGAGTTGGAAAGACTACTCTATGTAATAATATTTCTAGTGAATTTAATATTCCCTACTACACTGCTAGTAAGCTTATTTCTGATGTAAAGAAGATTCCATTTACTTCATTATTTATTGATGGAATCGATACTAACCAGGATTTATTAGTATCTGCTGCTAATAAATTAATTGATAGAAATAAGACATGCATATTGGACGGACATTTTTGTTTGCTAAATAAAAACGAAGAACCTGAAAAAATTCCTCAAAAAACATTTGAACTGCTTGGTTTAAAAAGTATTATTGTACTTACTGAGGATGTAAATACCATTTGGTATAGGTTAAAAGAAAGAAACAATTGTGAATATGATATTAATCTGTTAAAAGAGCTTCAAGAAATGGAATTAGCTTATTCTCATGAAATATCAGCTTTCTTAAATATTCCATATATTGTATTAGATTTATCAAACTCAGACAATGAATCACTATTATCAAAGATTAATGATCTACTTAGCGTTTAAATCAACACTCTCATTTTAACTACTTATCATTCAATACATATGACAATAAAACTTTGATTCTATATATTCCTAATATATTTAAGACTAATTTTTAGTATTCAATATTCACTCAAAACTCGCAAAAGAATTTTAGTACCCATTTAGTAACCTTTTATAAAAACAAAAACGGCTTAACCTTCACGGTTAAGCCATTCTTTTACCATACGTGGTATCCCCAGTAGGAATCGAACCTACATCTGTCCCTTAGGAGGGGACTGTTCTATCCATTTAACTATGAGGACATATTTAATTGTATGAAAAATACATTCCTATTTTAAACCTTTATAAACTTAAAGTCAAGATATGAAATTTTTGTAAGAAAAACTGTTGATGGAAGGTGTCCATCAACAGTTTAATATTATTTTATAATGTGCTAAAAACTATGCTGCTAATTCTTCTTTCTTACCTTCTATAAGTCTTACAAACTTTTCTCCTCTATCTATAAATGCAACAGCTATTATTATAAATACTACTAGATATGCTAATAGGAATAAGGAACTACTAGCTATAACTGAGAAATCTGAACCTGCTATAGATTCTCTTAATCCTGCTATTGCATAAGTAAATGGAAGATATGGATTTAACACTGTGAAGAATTTAGGTACTAATTCTAATGGGAAGGTACCTGCACAAGTTGTTAAGTTAAATATAAGCAATACTATTGCAAGAAGTCTTCCAGCATCTCCAAGTAAGGATATCAGTGCTTGTATTATCGCTATGAAAGTAAAGGATAATAATATATTAAATCCAAAGTATGCTATTAAATTGTTTGGTTTTAATCCTAAGAATAAAACTACTATACTTACTAATACAGCTTGTAGTAATCCTATAAAAGTATATGAGAAGTATTTACCCAAAACTCTTGAAGCAGAGCCTGCATTCATTCCATCGGCAACCTTTGGTGATATTACGAAGAACATCATGATTGCACCAACCCATAATGATAATGGGATAAAGTATGGGGTAAATCCAGTACCATAATCTTTAACTGTATTTACAGCTTCTGTAGTAACTTTAACTGGTTCTGATATGAAGGTTCCCATATCATCACTTGAATTCTTTAAGTTGGTATTTAGTTTGTTTGAACCATCAGCTAATTTATCTGATAATTCTTTTGAGCCATCTGTAAGTTTTACAACACCATCTTTAAGTTCAGGCATCTTTCCGTTTAGTTCTCCAAGTCCGTTACTTAACTTGCCTGCTCCATCATTTAATTGATTTACTCCACTTATTAATGAAGGCACTGATCCATTTAGTTGTCCTAATCCTCCAGCAACTTGAGTTGAACCACCATATAACTGATTTACCGCTCCATTTACTGTATTAAGTCCTCCAGTAACCTGAGTAGATCCATCATATAATTTTTGAACTCCGTTTGTTAGCTCTGGAATAGATGCTAATAAGTTTTGAGCAGTTTCAAGATTTCCTTGTGTTAAGGTTCTATCTGCTATTTCTAAAATATCCGCATTATTTTTTATATCTTGTTGAAGCCCCTTAACTTGAGTCGCTAACTCTGGTGCTTTTTCAAGCATTGCCAAAGTTTCAGGAGTATTTAGTTTATCTATAAGTGGTTTAGCAGAATCAATATCACTCTTAATTTTTGCAACCTTAGGAAGTAATGCTTGAACCTTAGGATCTTGAGTGCTTGTTATTAAGTCATTTATTAAAGCTAAGTTATCTTGATTCTTTGCTAAATCTGTTTGTATGCTATTTATACCACTAATTAAAGTAGACAATGCAGAAACATTATCAGGCTTCTGTAATGCTGCACCAACTGCATTTAATAGAGGTAATTTAGAGTTCACTAAGCCCATTGTTGCATCATAGTTTGTAAGTAAGCTATTTAGAGCATTCGCTGATTGAGGGTTAGCTTGAACAACTGCCATCTTATCTTTAGCCATTTGCTCATAAGTGTTTAGTTGTGTCATCATCCCATCTAGCTCTGGCTTGTACTGTGCAAATCCATTAGTCAAATTACTTACTGCACTCATGTACTGAAGCATAGCATCTCTTTCTGCTGCAGATAATTGAACATTTTGTTCTCCTTGAGCTTTTGAAGTTCCAAGCTTCACTGCTATGGTTTTTAGTTCATTATTTAGAGCATCATTACTTTGCATAGTAGCTATTTGATTCATTAAACCATTTAAATCACTCTTTGTTTTATCCATTGCAGCTAATTGATTACTCAATTGTGTAGGATTATTTAGAATCCCTTGTACAAGTGCAACATCACTCTTTGTAATCAATTTGCTTGCAGAACTTAGATTATTTAACGAACTTATTATTACAGGCATTGTTTTTAGTTCATTATTTATATCCATGCTTTGCAACTGACTAAACAATTGTGGTTCATTATTTTTTAATTTTAATAAAGCTGCTTGTATTGAGTTAGCATCGCTAACAAGTTTGTCTGCATTTTGTACTCTTGTTGCTAAGGCCTGTTGGTTTTCAGGCTTTGAGAAATCCATCTGTGATAAAACAAGTTGTATTGATGGTTTACTCATTAATACTTTTATTCCTTCATCACTAGTTAACTGCTTTATGTCACTCATTGTACTTTCTACTAGTTTAACATTAGAAGTATTTAGAGAATTAAGTACAGAAAGATCTTCATTAGATAGCTTTTTTCCTGCAGCTATTACTGATTTGATCTTTTGAAGATTTTCTACATTCAAAACCTTACTTGGATCAAGTTTATTAAGTCCTAAGCTTACAACTGTTTCTTGTCCTTGTTTGATTTTATCATTAAGCATTCCTAAACCATTAGTTATTTGATTGGATCCATCAATTAATGCTGGGATACCTGTTGACGCCTTTAACTGGCCTAAGCCCCCTGTTATTTGATTTGATCCATTATAAAGCTGCGAAACTCCACTTGGCATTGCTGATGTCTTATCTTTTAATTGATTTAACCCATCACTTAACTTATTGGACCCATCCTTAAGTTGTGAGACCCCATCTGCCATAGTTGGTACATTACTACCTAATGTATCTATACCATCATAAAGTTTCTTACTTCCATCTGCTGCTTGTTGCATTCCATCTTTTAGTTCGTACATATTATCAAAAGTAACTTTCGTAAATTCCTTTGATATATTTGATGTGATTTTTTGCTGAATAGCTAGTTCAACTTTTCCTCCTATTTGTGAAGCAAGAAAATTCTTTTTGTCGTTAGGCACAAACTTAATCTCTGGTGATTCAGGCTTGTGATCCTTTGAATTGATTATCTTACCAGAAAAATCTTCAGGAATTACAAACATTGAATAATATTTGCTTCCTTCTAGTCCATCCTTAGCTTCTTGTAAAGTGGTAAATTGCCACCCCACTTCTCTATTCTCCTTAAGTTCCTTTACAATATCATCGCCATAATTTACAGCCTTCCCATCATTCTCAGAACCTTTATCTAGATTTACTACTGCTACTGGAAGCTTATCCAATCTTGAATAAGGATCCCAAAATGCAGCTAGATAAAGCAAGCTGTATAACAAAGGCACTATGATAATTGCTATTACAGAAACTCTTATCAATCTGTTTCTAAATATGCTAGAAATATCTTTCCAAGCAATTTTAGCAAATTTCATACTTCCACCCCACTTTTCATAAGTTTTTGTACTGACTGGTCAGTTCTATTTATACTATTTTTTCGTATCTTTTGCAAAAGCCTTTTATGGCATTTTATGTAATAAAATCAGCTAATTATGGAAATTATGCTTGATTATCTCTATTATCCTTACTTTTGTTTCCCTTTTTACATACTTATATTTATTAACGCTCTTTCCTACTATAGGTTAAGTAATTAAAAAATAGTTTTTAAGCGCAAAAAAATAGAGAGTAAAGAATTTCTTACTCCCTATTTTTAAATCAATATCAAATTTTAAAAACTAATTTTACAGTTTACTTGTTTGTAACCCTCTAAAATTATAATCTATTAAATTATCAATAATATTTTCTAAATTTATCTTATCTATATTTATTATTTCATAAACAGCTGCAGATATTAAGCTTCCAAAAAACGCATAAGCCATAAAGGAAACATCACCTTTTCTTATTAGACCAGTATCTGCTGCCTCTTTTATATATATTTCTATACCATATATATAGCGTTGAATCTGATTTCTAAGCTCTAGTTGTCTAAGCTCTTGTCCCCACAATTGACTCATTATAACCTTAAAAAACTCTTTATTTCTATACAGAAATGAAAGCTGTATTTTGCAAACTTCTTTCAGTTTAACTAATGCATCACCATCCATACCGTTGACTTGATTTATTTCATCATGCATTAGATTGATGCCTTCTGTAATTATGAAGTTAAATATCTCTTCTTTACTTTTAAAATGATAATACAAAGTTCCTTTAGCTACTCCTGCTTCTAATGCTATTTCATCCATTGTAGCTCCATTATAACCAGCCTTTGAAAAGATACTTATTGCAGCTTCAAAGATTGCTTTTTTGGTTTTATTCATCTTAAATCACTCCGTAATTTTTATTGACCAGCCAATAAAAATATATAAATTAGGTAAACTAATAATATTTGAATATTGATTCAAAATATACTAAGTTTATTTAAGTTAAATATACAATACTTAGCTATGATTAACAATATTTATTTCAAATATTATACTTCAAATTGTTGACCGAAAAGTTAGATGTGATACAATTAGATGAAAATAAAGCTAACTTTATTATATATTTAAAAAGGTGAGGTACTCAATGATTAAGATATACAATAGGAAAACAAAAACCTATGAAGAAGAGCAAGTTGCTGGATTAAACTATTTAAAATGGTGTTATGAATCACCTATTGGAAAGAGCTTAACAGAGCTATTTATTAAAAGAAAGCTTTTTTCAAAGGTATATGGTTACTATTGCGATTCACCACTAAGTAAAGGTAAAGTAAATGAATTTATAGAAGAATTTAATATCGATACTAACTTATCAATAAAAAAACAATCCGAATTTACAAGCTTCAATGACTTTTTCTATAGAAAGTTAACAGAAGAAGCTCGTCCTATAGACATGAATAAAGACGCTTTAGTCTCCCCTGGAGATGGAAGGCTTTCTGTGTTTGAAAACATAGATTTAAATAATATAGTTCAAGTTAAAGGGCTTACTTATTCATTAAAAGAATTGATAAGTGATGATACCGTAGCCAATGAATATGAAGGTGGAACTTGCATACTACTTCGTTTATGTCCTACAGATTATCATAGATTCCATTTTATTGATTACGGAACATGCGGCGACACTAAAAAGATAGACGGACAGTACTATTCAGTAAATCCAATAGCTTTAGAGAAGGTTCCAAAGCTTTTCTGTCAAAACAAGAGAGAATGGTCATTATTTAAATCTGAGAACTTTGGTGACATACTTCACATTGAAGTTGGTGCTACTTGTGTTGGAACTATAATTCAAAGCTATACACCTAATAAAAAAGTTGAAAAAGGCGCCGAAAAAGGTTATTTTAAGTTTGGCGGATCTACAACCATATTATTTTTGAAAAAAGGTGTTGCTAAAGTGCATCAGGATATAATACATCAGACTTCTCTTGGGTACGAAACAAAAGTAACAATGGGAGAAACTATCGGAGCAAAACTTTAGATAATATATTATTAATAAAGTAGTATATTTTAGCTCAATATAGTACTAAAAGCCTTTTCTTAATTATCAGAAGAGGCTTTTAGCATATAAATAGCTATTTTAGTATTATCTTTCTTAACTTTTCTTCAAAACCTTTCTTATTTCCATCATATATAACTAACTCAATATTCATTTCTTTAGCTCTTTCTTCTACAGAATGTTTTAATGGAACTTTTGTTGCTACTAAAATCTTTACTACATTCTCTCCACCTAATTGCTCCGCATATACATTAAGTTCATTAAGTGCAATCTCATCATACTTTGCTGTATCTTTGCAGGATATACAGATGAGAGTTGAGTCTTTAATCGCAACTACATCTAACTCATTTTTCACTCTGTTCCTTTCACTATCCCACAAAAATAGTAATCCACTCTTAACATCATCTACCTGTCGTATATTATCTACTACTCGCTTTGTATATGCTTCTAACCAAGAACCGCTTTTGAATATAAAGCTTTTTATGTGGTTGTTTAGAAATTTTATTGTGATATAATTGTGTTTCCCTGAGGTATACTGTATTTGATTATTTTTTTTCAATAAATCAAGCATAGAATTATATATATCCATTTCTTCTTTAGTAAGATACTTCATATCAAGTTTTATTGTCATAGGCTCCAATTGATTATGGATAAACACCTTAGAATCATACAACCTATATTTTAAACGCTCCCATATATCTAAATTATTTGATATCAAATCTGTTATTTGATCAATTATTGCTTTGCTGTTACTTTCAGTAGAATCTACTATTATAGACCCTCCTGAGCTTTCAATAATTTCTTGTATATTTAGATCGTAAAAATCTTCATCAGTTATATCGATATTGTCATCATTAAAACTTATGAGCTTTTTATTTTCAATATCTAAGTAAATACACTTTATATTGTACTTTTTTGCAAGATAGAGTAAGGTTAGCGAGTAGATTCTTTGCCCTCTTGTTACGTTTATTAATAAACCCTTATCTTTATATTTATCAAATACTGCTTTAATGCTTTCAACATCAAATTTTTCTATAGGTTCACTAATAAATGCAACATTAGAAAACTTACTATTATAATATTTCTTTAAATTATCTAATTGAAGCTGTTGCTCTTTAACTTGCTTATATATATATATAACTTCTTTAGGTTTAAATCTCTCAGTAGCTATTATATTAGCTTCATTATGGGTGTCTAATAAGTTTACTAAAGTATTATATTCCACTTAATCACCTCAAAATTATCTTTTTATTATATATCTTGTGAATACAAGCATGCTTATATACACATATAAAAATTAGCTGTTCTAACTATAAATTTTATTACGAAGTGATACATCCATATATTATCTTACTTATTCAATAGTCATTGCTTCTTGCTATATAGCATGTACAACTTATCAATTGAAGTTAAAATTCACATTTATAGATGATTCACTTCATATTTATAAAACTTCTGTATAATTAAGATAAAATTTATAGGGTTCATCACTAATTGTAGTTACAAGACTAAGCATTATAAAAATTATTAGTCTATATAAAATACTATTATAGTGAAGAAACCCTATAGCAGTTTATTTCTGATTATTTATTAAAACATGCTAAATTTTTTTCCATGAGGCCTTGTTAGTACATAAGCTAATGAAGCAACTGAAACTACCAATCCAACACTAGCATATATACATTCCTTCATTCCCCAATCTTCAAACATTTCATGTTGTTTATCATTATTATGGTGATGATCATATTCTTTTTGTTCGCAATGATCATATTCCATATAAGCGGATTCTAAATCTTCCTTTGGAAAAGGTGATCTTTTATACTTCATAAGATGTCTAAATTCTTTATTAAGGTTTACTCCTACACTCCTATTCATATATACCGTTATGTAAACAAAAAAACTCTATAAAAACTATAGAAATTTATGTTTACTTCCTACTTCACCGTGCACGACTTATATATCAATAAAATATATATTTTCGCCTGGTCTAACACTCCATAGGCTTAATTTCGGATGTATCCACCCTACATGAGACATAATTTTATACAAAATTAGTCTAAACAAACGGTCTTTCAACTCCTTTCAAATTTATTGACCAATTTATTAAAAGTATCAATATAAGGATTCCCTAAATATTAAAATTTAAGTCATAAAAATCATTTATAACTATCTTATTTTATTATTTACCTCTCATATAATTTATATTTATGTAAATAATAAAAACGTAACTCAAATGGAAAGGAGAAAATTATTATGGCTCAACACAAAATCATGAGTTTTAGAGATGAAAACGGAAATAAAATCGAATATAAGATTTTAGATCAGGTCTTAGTTAATTCAGCTGAATATGTTCTTATGTGTCCTGTTAATGATGAAAGTAGTGTGGAAATATATAAGATAAAGTTTGATAAACATTGGAATGAATCACTAGAAGAAGTAGAAAGCCAAGATATAATTAATCAAGTAAAACAAACTGCTCACCTATAATAGTTTATTAGCCCAGATTAATGATAATCTGGGCTAATAAATTAAGGTGCTTATAAAACACCTATCTGTGATATAAAAATTTTTATATATTTTGCGCTATTCCTTTTCCCAGTACTACTCCAATAAGACTTAAGAAAAGATTTAAACATATATTAACCATCGCTAATATATATGAACCTTCGGAAAACAAACTAATTGTTTCATTGCTAAAGGTAGAGAATGTTGTTAAACCTCCCATTATTCCAGTGGTTAAAAATAATTTTAGATTTGGAGAAATCATTTGTGTGCTAATACTTAGTTGTGTTATAAAACCTATAAGTATTCCTCCCACCACATTTACAATAAGTGTGCCATAAGGTAAAGTCGTGCCAAATAACTTTGGAGAATGGATTGATATAATATATCTTAAGGCAGATCCTATAAATCCACCTATTCCTACATATAATATTTTTTGCATAGTCTTACCACCTTAAAATATAATTTATTTAATAAAACAAAAGAGGACAAGTCATGATCACAGCTATCCTTTTTCTCATTAAAATTACTCTTTACAGATTTTGTTCTACATCATGTACATATTGAGAATCTTTACTAAGTATATGTTGTCTTATCCATGCAACTATAAATGTTAATATATCAATTATATACTGATCTTGATTAGATTCTATATCATCAATATCTATCTCATCAATCTTTTCAATAAAATAATCATGTTGTAGTTTATGTGTAAAGATTTGCTTATGATTTACACTCTCCATTAGCTTTTCTTCCTCGCTAAAATGAAACTTAGCATAATCTTTTAATTCACTTATAACCTTATTCACCTTTTCATACTTGTTGCTACAGGAATCATCTTTAAGAAGATTATAACACTGATCAGCAAGTTCAAATAATCTTCTATGCTCTTTATCTATCTTATCTATTCCGGTTTCATAATCTTTCGTAAGCTCAAACATTAATTTTCTCCCTTTTAAGTTTTATCTAAATTCACATTATAATAGTAAGTATTCCCCGTAATATAATAAAACTTCAGGTTTACTGAAATAAGCCTGAAGTTTTATTACTATCTTGTGGGAATTATCTCAATCCAATATTCATCCGGGTCATTAATAAAATATATTCCCATTGATTTATTTTCAAAACAAATACATCCCATCTCCTCATGAAGAGCATGAGCTGCATCAAAATCATCAACTTTTAGTGCAAGATGGAACTCGTTGTCTCCTAGGTTATATGGTTCTTTCCAATCTCTAAGCCAAGTAAGCTCTAAAGTATGTGTTGATACACCGTCACCTAAATAAACTAGTATAAAACTTCCATCTCCAGCAACTTTTCTTCTAACTTCCTTTAACCCCAAAGCTTTTTCATAAAAAGCCAAGCTCTTTTCAAGATCTAAAACATTTATGTTGTTATGGTCAAATCTAAAATTCATATTCAAACCTCCTCAAAAATAAAGTATTATAAAATAATATTTTATTAATTAATTATTATTTTTCATAATGTAAATAGTCATCATTTTATAATACAAGTTATAGCTCTCATCCGTAAAATTATTTTTCTTGATTATAATTATATTATAAAATTTATATTTAATGAACATCATAATACAAAAAAATGTTTATATGTTCCAATATTTTCACTCATTGTATGAAATTTTATTTCTATTTATCATATATTCTTAGCTAAAGTATAATAATATTTTTATGATTATTGAAGTATTTTATAATAAGGTCTATAATTTGTAATAATTGTAAGTTAACTTTTGACAAATCATGAAACGAGGGATATAAATGAATAAATTTAATGTAAAAATAAACTATCTTTACAATAGCGGATTTTCAGTAGAAACTGAAAACTATTTTCTAATCTTCGATTACTTTAAGGACACTGTTGATAGTGCTATAAAAAATAGAACAACTGGTGCTATAAGCGAAGAAGACTTGAATATACCTAAAAAACTAATAGTATTCTCCTCCCACAGCCACGCAGATCATTTTAATCCAGTTATTCTTGAATGGGAAGGCGTAAGATCAGACATTAGTTATGTGTTAAGCAGTGATATACAGCCTAATAGCAATAGTAAAAACATTAACATAATATCAGCTTATGAAACATTAAATATACAAGATGTAGAGATCAAAGCTTTTGGTTCAACAGATCTAGGAATATCTTTTTTAGTTAAGGTTGATGGCACCAACATATTTCACTCAGGAGATTTAAATTGGTGGTATTGGTGGGATGATGAAGCTGCTGATATTAAAGAAGCTGAGCGGATGTTCAAAGCTGAAATATCAAAGATAAAAGGAAATGAAATAGATATAGCATTATTTCCTGTAGATCCAAGACTCGAACACAATTATTGTGTTGGCGGAGAATACTTCATAAAAGAACTCTATCCAAAAGCATTTATACCAATGCATTTTGGTGAAGATTATACAACTACAACAAAGTTCAAAGAAAAGGTTGCATCGCTACCTGTAGATGTTAAAGAAATAAAACATAGAGGCCAAGAATTACAACTATAACTCTATACAGATATACCACTTCATACTTAAACTTATGTTTTAAAATTCTCCTCTCAGAACCAAGCAGAATTTTAAAAATAGTTTTCAACTTGAAGTGGTACATCTTTAAAGCTAGTTAAAATATATTTGGATCTGGTTTGTTAGGTCCATAACCTTGGTAATTCAATCTTTTAAACGCAGGTCCTTCAACATTTCCACCATCGTAATTAAATCTTGAACCGTGACATGGGCAATCCCAAGTCTTCTCAGCTTCATTCCATTGAAGTTCACAACCTATATGTGTACATGTTGTATCAACTACATGAAGTACTCCATTTTCGTCTCTATATGCTCCCATCTTTTGACCATCTATTTCTATAACTTCTGCTTCACCATTCTTAATATCTATATCATGTGGAACTGGTGAAAGTTTACCTTTTATAAGATTTTTAGCTACATCTAAGTTGTCTGAAACCAGATTAGGAACGGAACTTATATCAAACCTTGATGGATTATACACTGAAGCCCATTGATTTTCACCTTTTGTAATTAAGTCTGCCAAAATCATAGCTGAAACAGTACCGTTAGTCATGCCCCATTTACCAAAACCAGTAGCTACCATAACATTTGAAGTATTTGAATTTATATATCCGACATATGGAACACTATCTATGGTTACGCAGTCTTGTGTTGACCATCTATATAAAATACTTTCCAAATTAAAGTTTTCTTTTGCAAACTTTCCTAAGTTCTCATAATGAATATTGGTTTTTGTCTCACTTCCAGTTTTATGATGCTCTCCACCTATTAATATGAGCTCACCATCTTCAAACTTTTGGGAGCGAAGAGATCTTGCTGGATTTTCTGCATTTATAAACATACCATCTGGGAATGGATCTCTAGCTTTAACCCCTATTATATATGATTTTTCCGCGTGCATCCTTGCAAAATATAACCCTAATCCATCATAACAAGGAAAATGTGAGGCTACTATAACCTTCCATGCAGTAATCTTTTTGCCTTCCTCTGTTTTTACTACACATTTTTCATTATCATCAATATCAACTACCTTTGTATTCTCAAATATATTGCTTCCGTCTCCAGGTATATCACCAGCTAATGCAAGAAGGTATTTTAATGGGTGGAATTGTGCTTGATCATCAAATCTTATTGCAGCCTTTATACTAAAAGGCAAAGGCGCTGAGTCAAGATATGTTGCTTTTATTCCTAGCTTAGAAGCCACTCTTACTTCATTTTGAATTTTTTCTATATACTCATCTGATTGAGTGTATATGTAAGCAGGCTTCCACTGAAAATCACAATCAATATTTTTCTCTTTGGTTAAATTATAGATAAATTGAATTGCTGATTCATTGGCTTCTGCGTACTTTCTTGCTTTTTCTTCTCCAAAATTATTAGTAAGCTTATTATAAATCAAATCGTGCTGAGAAGTTATCTTTGCAGTTGTATGTCCCGTAGTGCCATGTGCAATGCTATTAGCTTCTAATACAGCAACTTTAAATCCTTGTTTTTTTAAAAGAAATGCTGAGGTTATTCCAACAATACCTCCTCCTATTATTGCTACATCTACGGTTATATCATCTTCTAATTTAGGATAATTAGTTTTATTTGTTGACGCAATCCAATATGGTTCATGATTACTTGAAAATACATCAAATCCGTTTCCATTTATATTCTCCATTTACGGCCTCCTGAAAATATCTTTTCTAAGGTATATTGTTTTAATTAACAATTATTATTTTCTACCTTAGATGAAATATTATGTACTTAATCTCAAATTTTTCTAAAATATAGCAGTTGCTTTGAAGGCTTTGATAAAACAAATAACTATTTAAAATTATAAAAGATAACACCTCCTACAGCAGCTATCCCTCTGTAGAAGGTGTTTTATTTATTTCCCAGTAAATATACTTTATTTTGATGATACACTATCTGTATAAGCTTTTAAATCATATAATGCTCCTGAGTTTCCACCAAAACCTCTACCATTTTGTCTAAATTGATCATCTTGCTTAGATGTACTATCAGTTGAAGTATTATTATCACCTGCAGCTTTAGTAGTTCCTGATGGGTCTGATATCGCTGCATCATCTGTAACATTTCCTTGAGTAGAATCACTGTATTCACTTGAGGAAACTAACTTACCATTTTGCTGCACCCAATTCATTATCTCGCTGCTTGATGAATTTCCTCCACCCATTCCTCCAGCCATAACGTATCTTACTTCACCTTTAGCAACTAATTGTTTAAATTGATCTAAAGTTATTGATTTATCATTTCCAAGGAATCCTCCTATGGCCATTACAGGTTCTCCAGTGCTTATTATTATATCTGATGCTGAGTTAGCATTTGATACAACAAGTAAGTACTTTTGATTAGCAGTCTTATTTTTTTCTAGGAAACTAATTAATGCTGAGTCTTTACTATTTCCCATGTTTCCGCCCATTTGGCCTTCACCTGTTGAACTTCCTGATAAAAGTTCTAAGCCTGCTGCTGGGAATGAGTTATTTAAAGGATAAACTAAAGCTGCAGCTGATCCTGCAAAAGGAGTTACCATAAGTCCAGCTACTGCTAAACTTACTATTATCTTTTTAATTTTAAGTATTTTACTATGTCTTTCATTGTTTAATTCATGTTCTAATTCTTTCTTTCCAATATTCATAAGGTTTAATATTAAAAGAATTATGGATGAACCTAAACATAATATTATTACTATTGCTGCTAATATTTTTATAATATTTGATGTGTCAACAAAGTAATATAGCATTAACATTTGAACTAACCCATTAGCTAATAAGGCAACTGGTAAGAACCATGATTTCCATCCACCTTCTTTATAAAGTTGCCACATAGTTGTTATTCCAATTCCAGCTAAAGCTGCAGTTGGTGGTGCTAACATTGTTAAGTAGTATGAATGGAATGTACCTGTATTAAAACTAAAATACACGAATACCGGTAAGAACCACATTCCCCATAAAACTAAAGCTTGTTTTTTATTATTATCCAAACGGAATCTTAGCTTTTCTTTAATTGCTGCTGCTATAAATCCAAATATAGCTAGTGGTATAAACCAAACTATTTGGTCTGAAAGTATATTCTTTGAAAATAATCTTGTAATACTAGATGGTGTTTGAGCTCCAAAGCTACCTGCAAGTCCTGAACTTCCTCCACCCATTTGACCACCGCCGCCTTGCATGTTACCTCCTGGACCAAATCCTCTATCTCCGCTTGGTGGTGCGAATTGACCATTACCACTCGGTGGTGTTTGACCATTTCCTCCAGGTGCCATTTGGTCATTTCCATCTTGTGTATTACTGCCTGTATTGTTTGATGTATTTGAATTTTGATTATTTTGCGTTGTGTTTGAAGTAGAGCCAGTTCCATCTTGCTGTCTTGAAGGACGTTGACCATTTCTGCCAGGCGCTCCACCACCATTACCATTATTATTGCTGCTTAAGCTAATTCTTTCTAGCCCATTATGGCCTACTATAAGTTCCATAACTGTGTTATTTGTACTACTATCAACATATGGCCTGCTGCTTGCTGGTACTAAATCAACAATAAATGCCCATGATAAGGAAACCGCCATTAATATGAAAGTACTTATTATTAAATTTAGTAATCTCTTCTTAATTGTAGTTGCTGTTGAAAGAAGATATGTTATATATAAAGCAGGTGCTATCATATATGCTTGTAGCATCTTTACATTAAAACCTATACCTACTAGAACCATGCTTAGTATAAGATACTTAAGCTTACCATTCTCTGCTGCTACTGTTAATGCCCAGCATGCTAGTAAAAGTACCATAACTAGTGTATTATCAACTGAATTATTTCTGCTTACTGCTACAAAAACCGGTGTTATTGCTAAAGCTAATGCTGATATAAGACCAGCAATGCTTCCAAAAGATCTCTTAACCAAATGATATATTGTTACTACAGCTATTACCCCTGCTAAGGCTTGAGGAAGTATTATACTCCATCCACTAAAGCCAAAAATCTTAGCTGAAATAGCTTGAAGCCAAAATCCTAGAGGTGGCTTATCTATACTTATAAATCCTGCTGGATCAAAAGATACAAAGAAGAAATTTTTAAAACTCATAGTCATACTTTTCGCAGCTGCAGCATAATAAGCATTAGCCGTTCCTTCAATCCCTAAATTACCAAAGTTAAGTACTGCCGATAATATTGTAATTAAAACTAAAGCAATATTTTGTTTAGTAGCTTTTATTTTTTTCATCATTAATCCTCCCTTAATTAACTAGTGCATCTTGTGGGCACTTTTATAATCTATTGTGCTTTCAACTATATAAATATGATTTCATAATTTTCTTCTGTTTTATCCATTACTATTTTTAATCTTCTGTAGCTTTCACCAATAACCAATTCTTCATTGTACAAAGGTACTATAACAGAATAAATAATTTCATTAGTCATCTTAATCCCCCCTACAGTCCATAAGATTTCTTACTTTCCTTTTCTATATTTAGAATTATAAATTCGAATAATCTAACTAATATCAAAACAAAATGTGAAGTTTGTGTGATTAGGCTTCACATCTTTTTAACTTATATAAGTATAAAATCATACATAATAAAAACTGCTCTAAAACAACATAACATTGTCCTAGAGCAGTGCCTATTTATTTAAATTAGTTCATCATAATTATAGATGAACCTCTTCATACTTAAATTTATGCTATTTATCAATTATCTTCTCCAGTATAAAAAACTTACTTTAATGTCCTAAACTCATATCCTTTACTTTTCAAATCACCAATTATATATGGAAGAGCTTCTGCAGTACTCTGCTTACCGTACGTGTCATGCATTAGTAAAACAACCTTTTCCTGACCTACAAAGGTTTGATGATATCTTTTCATAAGCTGATCTTTAGTTTTAGGTCCACCTTCGGCGTCTCCTATTAATGCATTCCAATCTATATATTTATAATTTTTATCTTCAAGCTTCTTATCTATTTCTGATACTGCCTTCCAAGACATATGTCCACCAGGAAATCTTATTACTCTAGAAGCAAAACTTTCACCTAATACACCTTTTAGTATATTATTATTTTGTTCTACTTCAGCCATAAAGCTATTTACATCAACTATCCCATGGGGATAGAGCTTTGAGTAATTATGCGAATAAGTATGATTTGCTATAGCATGTCCTTGCTTATATGTCTCTAAAAGTATATTTTTTGCTTCAGCAGTTTCCTCTAATTGCTTTCCTACTATAAAAAATGTAGCCTTTACATTATTCTCTTTTAAGATATTTAGAATTTTTGGTGTAACAGTGGTAGAAGGTCCATCATCAAAGGTTAAAAATGCAATCTTTTTATTATCTTCTATTCTAATATTCTTTGTTAGAAAATCCTGTATCTTTCCAGAATCAAAACTATTTGAATCTTCATCTACAGAATTAATTATTTCTCCATTATTTTCTTTTTTTATATTGCTATTTTTTGAATTCATATCCGAAGCATCATCATTACTGGAAGACTCATAAACTAAATTAACTAAGTTTTCATTTTTATTTTTTTGTTTTATTTCGATGGATGCTTGTACTATTTTTGTTTTTTCTAAATCACTTTGTGTATACCTATTAGTAATAATTATAGATGAGATCAAAATTAGAACACAAAAAAATACAGCTCTAATTCTGCAAATTAAACTTCTCTTTTTATTGTATCCTTTCTTCTTCTTCAATCTTCAATCCTCCAGCATATAAATAATTACATAGATATCCACTTCATACCTAAACTTATATTTTCTTATATAAAAATATGAGCAATTTTTATAGTTTATTCATCTCTTATTGTTAAAACTAATAAGCACACGATCATAGTGAAGTTATGTGAGCAACATATACCTAATTATTTTTTAATAATTTTAACTTAACCTATGGATTTATTAACACATTATGGTATAATAAGTTTATAAAATTCAAAATATTCAAACACATTCTATTTCTATTCTAAATATACGTAACAATATATCTAATATTAATTACTCCTCATATAAAGTATTTTGTACTTTATCAAATCAATCTAACTTATCTTTTATACTTTTCTCAAGATCTTAGCAGAAAGGAGGGAATTTAGCCTTTACTAATGCCTTATAAATAATGGGCACTCTACAAACTAATCATTCTATCGCTTTTTTTACCAAATCTAATAAAAAAATTAAAATTTAGGGGGATTACTATGTCTAAAATAGGAAAATTTCTTGCTATACCTGCTATACTTGCACTTACCGCATCATTCATGCCTTATGCCAATACAACAACAGCTAAAGCTGCTACTGCTTCAACCTTAGTTTGGAGTGATGAATTTAATGGAACTTCTATCAACACCTCAAACTGGACCTTTGACACAGGTGCAGGCGGTTGGGGAAACAATGAACTTCAATATTATACAAACAGATCTGAAAACGCTAGAGTGTCAAACGGAAACCTTGTCATAGAAGCTAGAAAAGAAAACTATGGTGGCGCAGCTTACACTTCAGCTAGATTAAAAACTCAAGGTCTTAAGAACTGGACTTATGGAAGAATGGAAGCTAGAATAAAGCTACCTCAAGGACAAGGTCTATGGCCTGCATTTTGGATGCTTGGACAGAATATAACTCAATCTGGTGTTGGCTGGCCTAAATGTGGAGAGATCGATATTATGGAACACATAAATCTTGAAAGTGTTATCCATGGTACTATTCACTGGGATAACAATGGTCATGCATACTATGGAAACCCTTCAGGTAATATTGATGTAACTCAATACCATACTTATGCAATCCAATGGGATACTAATTCTATAAAATGGTACGTTGATGGTGTTCAATTCAACGAAGCAAATATAGCTAATAATATAAATGGTACTGATGAATTCCATAAACCATTCTTTATCATATTAAACTTAGCCGTTGGCGGAGACTGGCCAGGAAGCCCTAATTCATCAACTGCTTTCCCTGCACAAATGCTTGTTGACTACGTTAGAGTATATCAATAACATTTAACTAAATAATAAAGCAAAAAGTACCTAGAAGGTAGCCTATCTCTTAAGCTTACCATTCTAGGTACTATTTATTACTAATAAAATTCTCTATCGAAATTAATTATACTTTTATATGCTGGATATAAGTTTTTTATAGAACTTTCTATCTTTCCCTTAACTTCCTTTTCCTTATCTTCACTAAAATAAGGCTTATCCAACACAACATCAAATATAAGCGTTTTTTCTTCACAATCACCAACAACTCTAAAATCATGCATAGATAAGACACCATCTATTTTACTTATACGTTCAAAAACCTTGTTCTTTAGCTTTATGACTTCTGGGCTATCTATTTTCACTGGATCCATGTGTATTGAAAGATATACATTCATTTTATGTCCTATCTCTTTTTCAACCTTATCTATAACATCGTGAATCTCCATTATAGGCACATCATGTGGAACCTCTGCATGTAGAGAAGCTATGTACCTGCCTGGACCATAATTATGAATAACCAAATCATGTACTCCTGTGATTGGCTCATAACTTACTACACTGTTTATTAGATCATCGACAAATTCTTTTTCTGGTGCTGATCCTATTATTGTATTAAGCATTTCTTTTCCAAGCTCAAAACCTGAATGAAGAATAAATAATGATACTATCACCCCTACATATCCATCTATAGGGAAAGATGTAAACCTAGTTATTAGTAATGACAATGTAACCATTGATAAAACTAAAATATCAGTAAAAGATTCTAAAGCTGAAGCCTTTAAAGCCGATGAATTAATCTTGTTACCTATATAGTTAGTAAATCTATTAAGAAAAATCTGTAGTGGCAAAGCGAATGCCATACAAACAAAACTTACTAAATTAAAAGGCACTTCCACTGGATGAAGTATACGTAAAACTGAGCTTCTTATAAACTCAACCCCAACTACAAGTATTGCAGCTGCAAATAAAAGTGCTGTAAGGTATTCTATTCTTCCATATCCAAAAGGATGTTTATCGTCTGCAGGACGATTTGATAACTTAAAACTAACTATGGTAATAAGTGAAGATAATGCATCAGTTAAGTTATGAAAAGCGTCAGCAGTAATAGCTATACTATTAAGGAACAGACCAATAACAAGTTCTAAAATAAGAATTGAAGAATTAATTATAATACCGACTTTTCCTCCAAGTGAACCATAGGATTGTCTGACTTTTTGGGAATTGACATTCTCATAGTCCTTTACAAATCTCTTGATCAAAAAATCAAAGATAAATTTCATTAATACTCACCCCCATTATTATTCTATTGTATATCTTTTGTTTCTTTACATGTAAATTAATAAAAATACAATTACCTAAGCAAAACATACCTAAATATTATAGCATAAAAGTCCACACTTGTTTGGATATTACACTTATGATTATTAATACAACTTCAACTATTAATCCAGATAAAAAATACTTCATAATATCCACCTTAAATAAAATATATTTACATTATATTACAAACATTTAATATAATCACTAACTAAAAATAGCTTAGATTCTCTATCCAAGCTACTCTTCGATACTATTCTCTTCATGCTCATTCTTAATTAGCTGATCATAACGCTGTAATTTTATATTTACAACTTCTAGCAAATCACTATATTTTTTTATTTCTGTCTCAATTATTTCTTTTTGCTCAATTATAATTTCACGCCGCTTTAACAATGTTCCCCTTCCTTGAACAGTAAGTTCTACATAGTTTTTTATATATGAAATGGACATCCCAGTATCTCTCATACAGCCTATAAGCTTGATCCAAATTAAATCGTTATCTGAATAAACTCTTCTTCCACTATAATTACGCTGTAAATATGGTATTAATCCTTCTTTTTCATAATACCTCAAGGTATATTGTGATATATTAAGTTTCTCTGATACCTCTTTTATGGAGTACCCCATGATAAACTCCCCTTTATATTTTGCTTTTTAATTATATGCTGTGATGTTTAACATTATATAAGGTACTATAATAAAAAAACAATATTACCAAATTATAAAAGCTGCTTCTATTCCTTTAGATGCAGCTTTTTAAATATAGTCCTATAAAATTATAAGCTATTTAATATATATTTCTAACTAAAATAATCTTATCTACTCTATTAATTCTTTATGTTATAATCTTAAAGCTTCTTTATTAAATAACGAAAACTTCTTTCCATATCTCATTATCTTTAATTCAAACTTATAATAACTTAACAATGCCAAAATAGATGTTATGATGACTACACTAATCATAACGCATATTTTACCAATAATTCCGTCAGTAAATATATTTAATCTGTTATAGATTCTGACCAATGAATTGTACATCACTGGATGTAAAAGGTATACCCCATATGTAGCCACCCCAAAAAGCTCCAAAAATCCACCTATTAACTTTGGAATATTTGATTCCAATTTATAAAAACCTATAACAATTATAAAACATAATAAGGAAAATATAATTCTCCAAATTGACGTAGATATAATTATTTGGTTTCCACTCAATGGTATAAAGCAGAATAACATTAAAGCAATAAACAATATACAGTTGTTAAAATACTTATTAACTTCTATATCTTTTAAATTATAGTAAATTGCAATTCCTCCAAAGTAAAAGAAGAGGTTATTAAATGGGTTTATATAATTTATCCATTGTGATGCCAAATCAACGTTACTATCAAGAATATTAAATGCATATACAAGTCCAATTATTAAAGAAAAAATGAAGACTAAATTTCCAAGTATCTTTTTCCTATTATACGCCATTATTATAATAGGCGTTATTGCATAATACACCATTTCATTACCTATTGACCAAGCCCCTGTAGCTATATAAGCTTGTGGTTTAATAAATCCAAACACAGTGGTTATATTCGCTATATATAACTTAAATTGACTAATTGTAATATGTCCTCTAGAATCCATAAGTACACTATAAGTGGTAACAACCCATAATAATGGCCATATTCTAAATATACGCCTTATAAAGAAAGTAATTGATGTCTTAGCGTCTTTTATAAATTTATTATATACTATAGCCATACTTAATCCTGACAGGATAAAAAATATCGACACAGCGTAAATACCCAATCTCCCTAACCATGACCCCGAATCTAAAGATGCAATATTCCAATTATAAAGATGATAAAACATTATTGATAATGCTGCCAATCCTCTCAGCCAATCTAGAGATTCTATCCTGCTTTTTGTAGTCACTTTATTTTTTTCCATTATAAGTTCTCCTTGAAACTATTCTGTAGTCTACTATTCTCAATTATAGGTTATTTAATGATACTTATACAATAAAAACTATATATTAAATTATATATTTACTTATATGTAATCTTATCATATAAATAACTATAAAAAAGTCGCTGAAGCCACATATTGTTTTTCTTTTAATAGTTAACTTATCTTATATTTTAAGTCTGTCACACATACTTATCTACAGACTTATAATTTGCTAAATATAAAAAATAAAAGCTTGCAATTAACAATAATTGCAAGCTTCATATCTGGTGCGGCGGAGAGGATTCGAACCCCCGACCAAGAGGAAGTGCAAACATTTTCACTAGTAGAGCAACAAAACTTTTTATATTATTTATATAGTAGTAAGCATAGACTAAGTACTCTTTTCAAGTTTGATTTAAGTACAGGACTAAGACTGGGTGAAATTATTGCACTTAGATGGTGTGATGTAGATTTTATCGATAATAATATTAAGATATCTAGAACTTTTAAAAGGGTCGCAAAACTAAATCCAACTAGTAGTTGTAACAAAACAGAAATCATATTACAACTTCCTAAAACAAAAAATAGCGCTAGGACAGTGCCTTTCCCTTCATCTATGATTTCTGAATTAAATCAGCATAAGAAAAGGTAATTACAAGAAAGGCTCCAAGCTGGTGATGCATATAACGACAATGACTTGGTATTTGCAACCGAACTAGGTAATCCTATTGATGGAAGAAGCCTATCTAGGAGTTTCCATAGGATATTAAAAGCAGCTAATATACCTGATAAAAAGTTTCATTCTCTAAGGCATACTTACGCCACAAGACTATTTGAAAAAGGTGTTTCATTAAAGACTGTTCAAAAGTTGTTAGGTCATAGCAAACTAGAAATCACTGCAAATATATACACTCATGTGCATTTAGAAGAGAAAATTAGAGCTGTAGAGTTATTAAACAATGTACTTTAGTTAAATTAATTAACTATATTGTTTCATTAAGTATATATTATAACCTCTTATCAATATTTACTATTACAAAATCATAATTTATTTAAAACATATTATAATTTTTTAATCTTGTATTCTACCCTTTATAAATATATTTTAATTTCAATTTAAGATATGTAAATAAATAACGATAACCAATGTAACATTTTGGGTATAATCACGTAAAAAGTGTCTTTTTATGGATTGTAAAAAAAATCATTTCTACCTATAAAACGACACTTTCACCCTTAAAAACATGTTATCATTAAGCAGTAAATTGTGCATAATTTGTAAAAAATATAATTTGGCGGAGATAACATGTCAATTAATAAGATTTTTTCTTCACTTGCATTAACTACATTTTTAGTAGGAGGGGCAGCATCTGTATCTGCTTATGCATTTAACGTAGTTGAGTCAAGGACAAGTACTAATCAACAAAACTTAAGCTATTTTACTGATATGCAAGGTTCTGATTTATGGACCAGAGGACTTCGTGATGGTCACAATGGATATTATTTTGCTTATTCATATTATACCAATCTAATACATGATTCAGCAGCATTTGCATATTTGAATAACAATGTTAAATATGATGAAGGTGGTCATAATGAAACAGCAGTAGCAACTACCCAGTCTTTTAATACAACAATGGGTTACAAAGTAATCTGTCAAAGAGGTCAGTAAGTATCATAGTATACCTCATAAAAATTAAAATTATATTTGTTGCAAAGTGATTATTCAGAAGATTTCATAATTTATAATTTGAGTGTGGGCATCTAAGTTACAACTAAACATAATTCCAATAATTTAAAAATAGATACTTTATTTTTAAATTATTGGAGTTTAACTTAATTAGTATATAAAACTTCCTAAAAGTTAGCATATTAATTTTTAGGAAATTTTATAAGTGGGATGGGGGAAGAGAACTTGAAAAAGATTATTACAATTTTACTAATAGTTATTTCAACGTTCTCTTTTTTCATATTGTTTAACAATAAAAAACAAACAGAAGATAGCAATATGGAAAAAGTAGAGCAAAACATAAATAACTCGTATAAAATTTTGATACCTGATGAAATAGGAAACAGAAAGCAAAATGATGTTTATAATGTAATTATAGAAGTTCTGAAGAAACATAATGCTAATATCTATTATTCTAGGATAGGCGCTAATAATAAAGTAATGAAATTTATATATCTTACTAACCTAAATTACTTAGATAATTTTATCATTGAAAATGGGCGATCTTTACATGCTGACGAAATGGAATCTCAGAAATTTTTATCATCAAAAAAGACTAATGATAATAATCAAGTAGGAAAAATAGCCACATTCGACGGCAAGGAAAATTTTGAAATATACACATTAAAAAGTTTAGTTGACTCTAATAATTACTTACTAAGTGGAGACTGCCTTGTACAACTAAACAGTAGTGATAACATAGATTCATTTTTGCAAGATTTATCAAAAGAACTAAAAGTTGATAAAATAGATAAACTAAATAAAGATATTAGCATGGATGGTTATTATTATAATAAAGCAATAATACCTTCATTATACTTTATAATTGCCATATTACTTCTTTATAATATTATAAAATCATACAAAAACTTTGGTATACAAAAGATGTTAGGCTACTCTGGTGTAAGCATTTGGTTAAATGAAGTACTGCACTTACTAATAATACAATGTTTTATATTATTAGTAGTAGATATAGGATTAAGCATTTATTTGTTCCAGAGTTATAATTTATATTATATAGATTTTTTAAAAACCCTTATATTTGATAATCTAAAACAAATATTAATGTTTTTCATTTTTTCATCAATTCCATTTCTTTATATAAACAATATAAAGGTTATAGACATGATTAAAAATATGCTTCCTATAAAACAAATATTAATATTTAATTTCATTGTTAAGGTGATTTTAGTATTACTAATGCTTAATTTAGTAAATCAAGGTATTCAAAATTATACCCGAATAAAGAATGTGTTTAGTGATAACTATAAAAGATGGGATGATACACAAGGATATTACGTAATACCTTCACTAAGCACTTTAAATGCCGATATTGATATGCCAAAGATAAGACAGCAAGAAGTATCTCTTTATCATACAATAAATAAAGAAGGGGCAATTATGGCAGACTTCTATAATTTTTCGCCATCAAAACACAATCTTCTTTTAGAGAATGGTTCTCCTTTATATGCCGCAAATAGGGCAGTTGTGAATCCAAATTACTTGATGGTAAACCCAGTATACGATGAACTTGGTAATTCAATAAATATCAAAGAAGATGAGACAAGCTGTGTATTGCTGATACCCGAAAGTTTTAAAGATTATGAACATGATATTCGCGATTATTACCAAAAGCAACTTTCATCATCTAATATAAAAGATCAAAAAATTAAAATTATATATACTAAATCTAGCCAAAGATTATTTTCATATGAGCTAGATATAAACCCAGATAATGGAAATATGGTAGAAGATCCCATACTCAAAGTTATAACCGAAAAAAATGACGCTAAGAGTGAACGAACCAACATTATAGGTAAAATGGGCAATCCTATAAAAATTAAAGTTCTTAAAGGTTCAAATCCACAAGAATATATAAAATTGAAATTAAAAGAAGTAGGACTCGAAAAATATGTAGATAAGATTTCACCAGTAAATGATGGGATTGCATTTGAGAGTGCAAATGTATATAAGTTATTAAGCTTTATTGTAGGTGGATTACTTGTGTTGATAATTTCTATAACTTTAATCATAACACAAAATATATATTGCTTTTTCGAGCAATATAAAAAACATTTAGCAGTAAGACAGTTTCATGGATATAAAACCATTGATAAATATAAAGAATATTTTATTCTTCTTTCAGCAAGTTGGATACTAACTTTTGCAATTAATATGTATACTACTGTTATGAGCTTACAAGTACGAATAATATCAATTAGCATTTTTATTCTTATAGAATTAATAATAACTATACTAGTAATGAAATTTGTAAGTAAAAGAAAAATTACTAATGTAATAAAAGGGAGTTAAATAATATGGATATAATTAAACTAGAAGGAATAAATAAGATTTACGGAAAGAAGAAAGTCTTAGAAAACTTATCACTAACTATAAAAGAAGGTGAATTTGTAGCTATTACTGGAGAAAGTGGACGAGGAAAAACCACAGTATTGAATCTTATTGGATTACTTGAAGCTCCCGATAGTGGAAATGTAATTATTGATAATATTAGTGCAATAAAACCCAATACACGTAAATCAATGGGAATATTGAGAGAACAAATAAGTTATCTGTTTCAAAACTTTGCATTAATTGATGAAGAAACTGTAAGTTATAATTTGAACTTAGCATTAAGATATGTTAAGGCTTCAAAAAAAGAGAAGACAAAGAAAATTGAAGAAGCTTTACAAATAGTAGGATTGACTGGATATGAAAAGAGAAGAATATATGAATTAAGTGGTGGTGAACAACAAAGAGTCGCTATTGCAAGAATAATTCTTAAACCAAGTAAGATAATATTAGCAGATGAACCTACAGGATCACTTGATGAAAACAATTTAAAAATAGTTTTAAATCTGTTAAGAAAGTTAAATAATGATGGCAAAACTGTTGTTATTGTGACACATGATAAATATCTAGCATCTCAATGTGACAGAGTAATAGATTTATAATTATCTATTACTTTGTCACCAATATAAAAATTAATTTTAAATAAATATTAAAAATACCCTGTAGAAGACATTTTCTTCTACAGGGTATTTCTTGCTATGATGTATAAAATCCTTGCTTTGTTAAAATATAAATATTCTATGTACTGCTAAACAATTATAAATTCATTTGTTGTGTTATAATTGTGTTATTTTATATATTTTCACACTATATTTTTAAAAATAAAAGACCTAGAAATCATTGATATTCCTAGGTTTAGTGGTGCGGCGGAGAGGATTCGAACCCCCGACCAACTGGTTCGTAGCCAGCTACTCTATCCAACTGAGCTACCGCCGCATATTCTTTTTAAACAACACTATAATATTATCATAAAGGATTACATAAATCAATACTAACCTATTGTACGCATTTTATTCAAGTTTTACACAGAAAAAAATTAGAGACCTAATAGTTTATACTATCAACTCTCTATAATATAGTATGACTCTCATGGAACATATATATGCACTGCTTCTAACCTTTAGTATAAAAACTCAAAACTCCAGAGGGATCTTGCGAAGGGGTTCGATAGTCTCTCTAAATTAGAAGTAGTGCATTTTAAGATGAGGACGTATAGCCTGAAACTTGCTCTAAGCTCTTTTGGGTTGTGAAAAGAAGTCTTAGTCATTTATATTTCAAACTAAACATTCCCATCAATATGAAGGCATAAATAAATTACTTCCTATTCCCAAGCTGCCCTTTGCTTTCTGTCATCCTCATGTTTTAGTCCATTGTATATAACGAGACTAAATCTATCTATGAACTCTCAAATAATTCTTGTTGTATACCCATACCCTTTAAACCATAAATTAAATATATAAACTTCCTAGAAAACTACTACAATTAAAATTATATATTAGCTATGTTAACTAGATATTGCAACATAGTTAAAATATATTTACATATATTAACATCAAGTTAATGTATACTTTCTCTCACATAAAAAAGATTGTCTGCAGAGAAAATTCAAAACTTCTCATTACAAACAATCTTTTATAAAAAATAACCCTATGTTATTTTTTAATAAATCTACGAATTTCAAAATCTAAATTAGCATATTAAAAGTTATCTAATTCTTATATAGCTTTAATGAACTATTGTATCTATCAAAAGTGCTATATTTAGCACCGCAACTATTGCACCTATAACCCATAGAACTATATTTTCCCATCTAGTATTCTTGTATTCTCCCATGACCTTCTTTGAAGATGTTAGATATATCTGAGTAAATATTGTTATTGGAAGCTGTACACTTAATAACATTTGTGAATATACTAATCCTTTGAATGGATTTGAAACAAAAAATATTATTATAAGCGCTGGAATTATAGTTACTAACACTCCTACTTTTGTGTGCTTATCATGAATATCGTATGGTTCATCGAATAATCCAGCAAATATCGAAGCTCCGGCCATTCCTGCTGTTACACTTGAGGATATCCCTGCAAAAAGCAAGGCTATTGCAAATATAATAGCGGCAGCATTTCCAAGTAGTGGCTTTAATAGTATTTGAGCTTGCTCTAACTCAGTAACCTGTATATTGTTCACAAAGAATGATACTGCAACAAGTATCATAGCACTATTTATCGCCCATCCAACAATCATTGAAAATAATGTATCCATAAATTCATATTTTAATTGTTTTTCCATTATAGATTTATCTTTAAGATTCCACTGCCTGCTTTGTATTATCTCTGAATGTAAAAATAAGTTATGAGGCATTACTACTGCTCCAAGAACACTCATTATTATAGGAAGAGATCCTGTTGGAAATGATGGTGTAACCCATCCTTTTATAGCTTCTCCCCAGCTTACATCTACAAGATATACTTCAATTATAAAAGCAAGTCCTATTATTGAAACAAATCCAATTATAATTTTCTCAATCTTCTTATATGAATTAGAAAATAACATCCACAATATCACTAAACTTGATATAATAGCTCCAAGCTTTAATGGTATATGAAATAGCATATTCAAAGCTATGGAGGCTCCAAGTATTTCTGCCATAGCTGTTCCAACTGCTGCAAATACCGCTGTACTAGTTATTATTCTAGCTAATACTGGTTTTATATGCTTATTTATAGCTTCTGATATACATAATCCTGTAACTATACCTAGATGAGCTGCATTATGTTGAAGTACTATTAACATAATAGTAGATAATGTAACCATCCATAATAATTTATATCCATAAGAAGAACCTGCCGCTATATTTGAAGCCCAATTTCCTGGGTCTATGAATCCTACTGTTACTAGCATTCCTGGTCCAATATATTTTAAAAAGTCTAGTGCCATATGTTTAGGCTTATGATCTTCTTTTTTTAAAAAATCTAGTATCTTCATCTAATCCCTCCTTACAACTAGCAAATAATAATTATTATTATCTAATAAAACAATATCATACTTTCTCTTTTTAGTCCACAATGTATTAAAACTTGTAATTTTTAAGTGTTACTATTATTTATATGCAATTGTATGTATTAATGATATCACCTTTTAAAATATACATTTATAAATTTGAATTAAGAATGTATTATTTCAGTTTAAAAATATAAATCTTATAGTAAATTAGTATATCCATACATAGCATTAACAACTTGAAAACCTTATTTATTATATCTAATTGCTGCAATAAACTAAATTTTTCTAAATACAATCATAAATAAATGCAATATAATATGCAAATTGTAATCATACTAAAGATGAAACACTTCAATCCGAAGTCTATTTTCAAAACGCCTTTGGGTGCTGAGAGGAGAATTTGAAAATATAAATTTAAATATAAAGTGGTTCATCTATATTAATAGATAGAACTTTAGAATAAAATTTCCACTCACTCTTAGAAAATCAATTAATTTTTGTGTATAATGTATATAAACTAATATTATTTATATCTTTTACTAATTACACTTAGTTATATTTTCCCAATAATTATTGTAATGGTTTATTTTTTACACTAAAATTAATATTAAATATGGATGAAATCCGTACCTTATATTATTAAATTTATTCATATATTTTATTTTATAATTATTTTTATACATCTAAATATAAGGTCTTATGAGATTCACCCTTGATAAAGGAGCGGTTTTAATATGAAAGATTTTGTTATACTCACTGACTCTGGATGCGATCTATCAGCAGAAATCATAAATAAATTTAGTCTTAATTATATAGGCTTAGTCTGCAACTTAAACGGACAAGAATTTGTTGAGGACTTTGGAAAAACTCTCACATATAAAGAGTTCTATGATAATATAAGAAACGGTTTAATGCCTACAACTAGCCAAGTAAACAGTTATAGATTTTATGAGGATTTTGAAAAATTCGTTAAAGATGGTATCCCTGTATTATACATTGGTTTCTCATCTGCTCTAAGTGGTACTTTTAACAGTGGATTAATAGCTAGAAATGAAATACTTGAAAAATATCCTGATGCAGATATATCTGTAGTTGATACTAAAGCAGCTTCAATGGGACATGGACTCCTAGTATATTATGCAGCAAAACTTAAAGAACAAGGAAAGTCAAAAGAAGAGGTTGTACAATGGCTTGAAGAAAACAAACTAAAGCTATGCCATCTATTTACCGTTGATGACCTTAATCACTTAAAAAGAGGTGGTAGAATTTCTCCTACTGCAGCAGCTATAGGAAGCCTCCTAAATATAAAGCCTGTTCTTTATGTTAATGATAGTGGCGAGCTTAAGAATTTTTCGAAAGCTAAAGGAAGTAAAAGAGCTGTTAAAATGCTTTTCGAAAAATTTGAGCAACATATTGTGAATCCTGAAGAACAAACTGTATTTATATCACACAGTGATTATCTTGAAGGTGCAGAGAGCTTGGCTGAAATGATACGAGAAAAATATAAGGTTAAAGAAATTGTAATTAACTACATCGGAACTGTAATAGGTAGCCATACTGGAGTTGGAACAATTGCACTATTCTTCTTAGGAGATCACAGAGAACCTTAAAGTTTTAATTTATCCATATAATAAAAAAGACATAAAAGACTAGCTAATTGTAAGCACATACTTGCTTTTAGCTAGTCTTTTTTATGTCTTAGATGAAGTTAAACTTTGCTTTACTTCCTTCTCTAGCAGGCGTAATTTCTAGTCTAGCATCTATTCTTTCCTTTAATTCAGGAACATGGGATATTATACCAACAAGTCTTCCCCCTTGTTGTAGATCAATTAAACACTGTATAGCATTATCAAGAGATTCTGGATCTAAGGTACCAAATCCTTCATCAACAAACATTGTATCTAGATTTATTCCCCCAGCATAGGCTTGAATTACATCTGCAAGTCCTAAAGCTAAACATAAGGAAGCCTTAAAACCTTCTCCTCCAGATAAAGTCTTAACATGTCTTGCCTTACCAGTGTAATTATCAAACACCTCAAGCTCTAGACCTTCCTGCTTTCTTCCCTTTCCTTTTTCTTCTTTTCTTCTTAATATAAATCTTCCACCAGCCATTTTGTATAGTCTTGAGTTAGCTGCTTCTATAATTTCATCAAAATATGCAGCAAGCACATATCTTTCGAAAGTTACTCTCTCAGTATTATCACCATTTACTACTCTAGCAAGCTCTGCTACCTTAGAATACTTTTCTTCCTGGTCACTGATCAAATTAGTAAGCTCTTCTATTTTACTCAATGCTTTGATATTGGTATTAATTCTAAAAGATATCTTTTTCTCATGTTCTCTAATTGTTTTTTCTCTATCTTTTAACACAGTTAGCTCATTATCAATATCATCTAATTTAATATAATTTAGATTTTCAATATCCTTTACTGAAGCATCATATCTATCTTGTAACGACTTAAGATTCTCATTATACTCCTTGAGCTGCTTCTCTAGGATTTTCATATCTTCCATAGTTAAGAAAGCTGTTTTGTAGTGATCAAAATCCTTAAATCCACATTCAATTATCTTTGCATTTAATCTTTCTTGTATTACTACTATCTGATTTTCTATTTCTTTAATATTATCCTTTTGCGTATTTAACTCCGCTTCTGCTGAAGCCTTGTTGGCAGTTGCTTTATTAAAATCCTGTTGAGCTTTATTTAAAGAATTCACAATGTCTTCTATTAACTTTTCACTTTTACTTATTCTATTTTGAAGAGCACTTAAAGCTCTTATGCTCTCAGGTATTTCATTTTCGATACTAGTTAACAGTTCTTGTTCAGCTCTTATCTTACCAAATAACTCTGTATATTCATTATCAAGTCTTTCCTGACTACTTACTTCTGTTTCGTATTCTCTATTTGATTTATCAATTTCAATCTCAATTTTTTCTTTTAACGATAGATTATTTTTCAACTTTTCTATTTGCTTATTTAGAACGTCATATTCAGAGGCTAAAGTTTTTCCAGCTTCCGCTATATTCTTAAGTTTACCATTTATATTTAGTTTTAAGAAACCTTCTACTAGAACTCCTTGAAGCTTTTCTTCCTGTTCTTTATATCTTTTCTCTAATTCCACCAATGAAGCATTTAAAGCTGATAATTTTTGCAGCTTATTTTGATATTCTTGATTTATCTTATCAAAGCTTTCTTTTAATATCTTAAGCTCACTTTCAGTAGGCACTTCTTTTACCATTGCGGCAGGACTTGGATGCTCTGTTGAGCCACAAACAGGACAAGGCATTCCTTGTATAAGTTCCTTAGATAAAAGACCTGCTTGACCTTTCTTAAATAGCTCATCTAGATGCTCATACTCTTGTTTTTCTTTTTTAAAACTTGACTCTATACTCGTATAATCCTTCTTTTCAGTATCATATATTGAAAGTGCTTTACTATATTCCTGATAATATTTATATAGATTTCTAAGCTCATCGATCTGTATTTTCTTATTCGCTAAATCAATTTCTCTAGCAGATAATTCTGCCTGCTCTTTTTGAAGTTGTCTAACCAAAAGACTTTTTTCTTCTATAGTTTTCTTTAAAATAATTAATTTTTGTTTCAAATCAATTCTTAGCTTATCTTTAAGTTTAATAGAATTATCTAGTTCAATTACGCTTTTCTTTTTACCTTCGTAATCTTTAACCTTTACCTCATAGCTTTTAAGGATTGATATATCGCTTAAAAGTTTATTTTTCTCTTCTTCTCTTTTGGTTACACTTTCAAGTTTTAACTTTGCTTCTTCCATTATCTTAGTAATGTTCTCTAGTCTTACTATGTTTTGCTTTATTACACTGTCCTTTGATGTTTTATCTGCTATTTTATCTTCAAGTATTTGCTCTACCTGTCTAACTTCAGCTGCACTTCTAGCTGACACAAGTGATGCTTCCTTACTTATATATAGATCTTTTTTATCTAATTCAATGTTAAGTATTTCTTTAAGTTTTTTGTTATTATCAACTTTTTTGTTTATCTCTTGTCCTTGAAACATTTCTTTCTGTAGCTTATCTTGCTCTTTTATTACTTCTTCTAAAGTAACTCTGACTTCAGCTACCTTATTTTCATCCTGCTCTATATTTAGCTTACTTTCAGATAGTATTTCTATAATATTTAAATCTTCAGCATTTATTAAAGTAACAAGCTTATCATCATCACCACAATCTATATTTTTTATGTAAGTCTGTCTTTCATTACTTACATTCATTATTTCTCCATAAAGCTTCTTTCTTTGAATATCTAACCGATTTTGAATCTCTAGGAAGGCTTCTGTACCAAATATCTTTCTAAATATAGCTTCTCTCTCTACACTTTCAGCCTCTAAAAGTTTTCTAAATTCCCCTTGAGGAAGCATAACAATTTGCTTAAATTGCTGCTTATTTATTCCAAGTACTTCACTTATCTTTTCATCTACATTATTTACTTTAGTTATTACATTTCCATTAGGTAAAATAAATTCTGCTTCAGCACCTTTTAACGTATATCCTTCTCCTCTAGCCTTTCTTTTTAACTGCTGAGGATATCTTTTTATTCTATAAGTCTTACCTTTAAGTTCAAACTCCAGTTCTACAAAGGTTACATTGTCATCTAACGCAAAATCACTTCTAAGGCTGTCCTTATCTCTACTACTTCCAGAAGCCTCACCATATAGAGCAAAACTTATAGCATCAAATATAGTTGTTTTTCCTGCTCCAGTTGGACCGGTTATCAAAAATATATTTTTATCCTTCAATGCCTCAAAGTCTATAGTCTGCTCATCTGCATAAGGGCCAAAGGCACATATCGTCAATTTTATAGGTCTCATGCTACTTTACCTCCCTTTCAACATCCCTTATGATGTCAGCTATTATATCAAACTTGTCTTCATCTACTTCTTTGCCTGCTATAGCCTTATAAAATTCTTTAAAAAGTTCATCCTTCCCCTTAGTTTTATATCCTAGGGATGCAGAAGTCTTGCTTCCTTCTCTTTGAGCAGAGCTTTCTCTACTAAGCCCCATTATATTTGGATATACTGCTCTAAGCTTAGATATAGGATCTACAAGCTCTCCTTCATCCGTAAGCACAGCAAATATATAATCTTCTATATTCGTATCTTTATAAACCGCTGGATTTATTAACTCCTTTAAAGGTCCTTTTATAGTTCTCATATCTCTTCTAGGTTTGAAGTCCTTTATGTCAATCTTAACCTCACCATCATCATTTATATCAACTAGGGTTACGCCTTTTCTCTGACGAGCTTCTGAGAATGAGTATTTAAGCAAGGATCCAGAATATCTTATCCTATCTGAACCTACCTTCTGTGGTCCATGAAGATGACCTAAAGCCGTATAGGTAAATCCATCAAACACCTCTCCACCTATTAGATCTGTTCCCCCTATATTTAACGGTCTCTCTGAATCAGAAACTTCAAGACCTGCCCTCTTTTTCTTCTCTTCTCCTAAATCGTCAACTGCTACCTCCTCTATGTCACTCATAAAAGAAACATACCCGTGCGCTACGATAACATTTCTTTCTTTTCCACTAACTTGTTTTCTTATCTCTTCTATTAGCTTTTTCATGGCATCTTCATGAGTTCTAACAGTTGTATCTTTATACAATTCTCTTATAACTACTGGTTCCGCATAAGGTATTAAAAAGAAATTAACTTTGCCATGACTATCTTCAAGTTCCACCTTCTTTATTCCCTCATTAAAATTACCTTGTATATAAAGCTTGTTCTTAGTCAAAATTCCTGATGCAAAAGATACTCTTTCTGCACTATCGTGATTACCTGCTATAGCTATTATCGGAGTATTAAGTTCTAATAATATCCTAGAAAACACTTTATCTAATAAAGATACAGCTTCCACAGAAGGTACTGATCTATCATATATATCTCCAGCTATAACTAATGCATCTGGTTTTTCTTCTTCTATTATCTTTACAAGCTGTTCCAAAACAAATTCTTGGTCTTCTATCATACTTATTTCATTTACTATTTTACCGATATGCCAGTCTCCTGTATGTATAAATTTCATATTTATTCCACCTCAAAGTTATACTCTATTATCAAATTATATCGAAGCTTAACGATTATATCATAAAACCAGGCAAGTCAAAGCTTCATTGTTTATTAATCATTAATTTCTATACTAACGTTCTTATTCCTTCTACTATGCTTAAAGTATTTTTGTGTAAATAAAGAAGGTTTTTCTATATTTAAGTATGGACTAATTCCTTAAAGGTCAATCTATTTATTAATTATTTTAGAATAAACTATATAAATATAAAACACTTCAATCCAAAATCTATTTTCAATAAAAAAATGTCTCTAAAATATCTACTGATACCCTAGACACATCTAATTATAAAAATGATTTATATTTTTAAATTTTTAATTTTATCTATAAAATTAAGCGTAGATCCAACAAGCAGGCCACTCATTACAAAATATATTATTGATGGTATATCTATTATATATATACCAATCAAAGTTATGATAAATTGAAATAAAAATATTGATAAGAAACAAGCTAAGGGTTTCCACTTTTGTTCTATCTTCATTCTTAGATTTATCCAATTAGTTATATTAAATCTTTTATCAAAAAATGAATATAGCACCATCCCTATTCCCATAGCTATTAGTATAGGCATAGTCTTATAAAGAAAGCCATGTATAATCCCATTTAGCATATTATAATCTATCATAACTTAAATCCTCTCAAAACTTACAGATAATTACTCATGTTTTACATTTTTATTATATTACTTTCACCTCCTCTATTCTACCATTATTTTACTAATATTAATTATTATCAAACTATATTTAACTTATAATAACATCTCTTAAATCTTATTATTAAAAAAATTAAAATCATTTCAAAGTTGTTATCATAAAATTTCCACCTTGCTAATAACTATAATATATAAATAAATCACAATAACTTTTCAGCAAATAGATAGATTAATAAAAGACAATAAGAAGACTAATTCTCTTTTCTATTTACTGTATTTCTTATGTAAATCTAAAGATTGGACAAGCTGTAATAAATAGCAATGAAGAATTTGCTAATTCAACGGCTAGTCCTTCTTATATAACTAATGATGATTGATAAATTATCTGTTGATTGATACATCTTCACTTACAAACTATAGCGAAATATATAGTTTAAATTTTTTGTTTATGAGTCAAATATTCCAGCTGGATACCCAAACAAGAAAAATACAATAAATACTCTTACTAATAGTTATAACTTGTCAGTAGTAAATGTATTAGTAATGTAATTCGTTATAGGTAGGATAGTGTTAATGCTTTTCTTAACATTACTAAAGAAAGAAAATCAACGGAAGGTAAGAAAAAATTAAAGAATAGAATTAAAGGGGAGAAAAAAATGAGAGTATTTAAAAAATTATTAGGACTTATAGTGCCAACCTTTATGCTGTTGGCAACATCAGCAATACCAGTACATGCAACCACATCGGAAACTGCAACACCACAATGCACAACTTCTGGTACCAATGTTACAATTCATAAAATTGTTGGTACACAAGCTTTTACATTAACTGACCATAACGGCGGAAAGCTATCAGCCGATCAAATAGCCTCATTACAAACAGGTGCAGTAGAGAATAATACCGGAGTAGAATTCACAGCATGGAAACTTGACTCAAATCCTAACTCAAGTTATGTAGCAGATACATTTAAAAATATGACTAACGATTATTTAAATAACACTTATCAAACTAAAGTTACAGTAAGAGCTGGACAATCTCAAAATTTCCCAAATGGAATTTACTATGTAAGAGAAACTAAACATCCAGCAACTCTTGTAGATGCAAGTGGTGTACCATTCATAATGGAGCTTCCAGCTCTAAATGTTGCTGGTACTGCATATCTTACAGATTTACATCTCTATCCTAAGAACGTAATTGTAGATGATACTCCAACAATAGATAAAGATGTAAACGCAAAAGGTCAGGATCATGCTAGCTATGATATAGGTGAATCATTTAACTATCTTATTTATCCAAAAGTTCCTATAGGAATTCAAGATTACAAAACCTTTAAAATACAAGATGCTTTGGCATCAACTTTAGATTATTTAGACGGAGTTACAGTAACCTACAATGGAAATACTTTATCACCTTCAACTGATTATACTTTGGTAGCTTCTGCAGTAAATACTGCTGGTGGTAATTTCGCTATAACTTTTACACCAGCAGGATTACAAAAATTAGGCACTGATTTAAATGGAGCTAAAAATCTAGAAATCAAATTTACGGCGAGAATAAACAATACTGCAACTATGGGTACTAATATATATAACAACGCTACGTTGACATACAACAATGGATATTCAGGGGATAAATGCACTGATGTTCCTAAGAGTAATCAACCAGAAGTTCATACTGGAGGTCGTCAGTTTATAAAAGTGGATAATACAACTCAAACTTACCTTAGTGTATTATCTAAAGCGAGTTTTGTTATTAAAAACTCTGACAATAAGTATATGAGTAAAGATAGCCAAGGTAAGATAACTTGGGTAGATACTACAGATGCTGCAACTAAAATCAATGTAAATCCTAATGATGGTAGCTTTGAAGTTACTGGACTTGCATATGGAGACAATGATTCCGCAGTTACTTATCAATTAAAAGAAGTAGTTACACCAGATAAATATGTAACTATGAATGATTTAACCTTCACAATCGATAAAAACTCCTATGGTAATAAAACTGATATTAATGACAACACAAAAGTCATTAATGTTAAGAGACCAATTATTCCTCAAACCGGTGGAATTGGAACAATCATATTCTTAGCAGCTGGTCTTATAATTATGGGCTCATCAGTAGTAGCCTTGAAGAGAAGAGTTCAGGCTTAGTATTGTCTGAATTGAATAAAAAGGGCGAGGTTAATCTCGCTCTTTTGTTTTAAACAATAAATCAAAAACAATATATATGTACAAGCTATTCAGATATTAAATTATAAATTAATACCATAAAGATATTACCTTAAAATACTTTGTAATAAAAGAGCATTAAACTTTAAGCTTTATGAATCACTGAAACTAATTATAGAAGAATAGGGGAAGGAAACAATGAAAAAAAATAGAAAAACAACCGAAAGTTCAGGAAATTCTACAAGTAATTCTAAGCATAGCATCTGGAAAACCTTAATTATTGTTATGATTTTTATTGTAGGGCTCGGAATCTTCTCTTATCCAATTATCACTAACATAATCTATGAAAAAGCCGCCAAGAGGGTTAATCAGGATTTTGATACGGCTGTTACAAAAATCGAGGATAATGTAGTAAAGGACAAGATGGATAGTGCCCATGCATATAATGATTATTTGTCAGGCATTAATAATTCTGAAGTATTGAAGGACCCGTACACAAAAGAACAAATGGATTCAGGAGTAGAAGATTATGCTAAGATGCTTGAAATCAATGAACAGATAGGTCACATTGTTATTCCTAAAATTAACTTAAACGCCCCAATATATGTAGGAACATCAGAGAAAGTGCTTCAAAAGGGAATTGGCCATATGGAAGGAACTTCTCTTCCTGTTGGAGGTAACTACACTCATACCGTCCTAACCGGGCATAGAGGATTGCCGACTGCAAAACTTTTTACAGACTTAGATAAATTAGAGGTAGGAGATAAATTTTATATAAAGAATATCGGTGGTACTATAGCTTATGAGGTGGATCAAATTAAAGTAGTTGAACCAACAGAACTTAGTGACCTTGCTATTGTTCCTGGACATGATTACTGCACACTTTTGACTTGTACTCCCTATATGATAAATTCTCATAGACTTCTAGTTCGTGGACATAGAATCGATTATGTTGAAGCAGTTATGGAGAAAGAGATTACCGATAGCAAGACAAACAACATGTATCGAAACTTATTTTGGGGAACTTTAACCGCCTTTATTGCTTTACTTATGTACATTTTATTAAAGTTTTTGAAAACTAAAAGAAAGGTAAAAGCACAATCAGGCATTGATGTAGCATTTTCTAATGAAAAAAGGGGCTAGATTGAAATGAAATCAAATAAACTTGTAGGCCAGAAGAAATATATCTTTCTTTTTATTCTAGGAATGCTAGTGTTTATGTATCCCACTTTTTCTAATGCTTATTATAGTTACAAAATAATGAAGAGTACAACTAATGTAATATCCCCCTCAAGCAAAGCACCCCAGTTTTCAAGTAGCCAGGAAAAAAATGAAAAAGAAAACAACAGAATACAGATAAGTGATAAAGAATTTCAGGAGATTCAATCTGACCCTGCAATGAAACCACTACTAAACAAAGATGAAGACTATATCAAAGAATATAATAAAAGGCTATGGAATCTGTCAGGGTGTACAACAGATCCTTTCCACTCAGAAAATGGAATACCTGTTGAAGATAATATGAAAACTGAAGATAAAACCTCGATATTTGCGTATATTAAAATAAATAAAATTCACCAAACACTACCAATTTATCTAGGAGCTACAGATGATCACTTGAATAAAGGTGTTGCTGTTATTCAAGGAACTAGTATTCCCGTTGGAGGAGAAAATACTAATTCAGTAATTGCAGGACATACTGGACAGATACAAAAATTTTTTACTGACTTGCCAGAGCTAGTACCTGGAGATATTGTTGAAATCACAAACCACTGGCAAACCCTTTATTACAAAGTTACAGGAAATAAGGTAATCTTACCAGATCAGCAGGAATATCTGAATGTGGTAAAGAGCCTTGATATGATAACTCTTCTTACTTGTTATAGTAGTACACCTAAAAATGATCGTCTTTTAGTATTTGCTGAAAGGTACTACCCCTATGAAGAAAATGAAAAAATTAAAAAAATAGAAGATGTAAGTTCATATCCTTATCTATCCCAGGTGGAGTTAAAGGTAAAACCTTGGTACGAAAAGCCTCAAACGTTTATAATTGGTTTTGCAGTAATATTAGTTTGTCTGTTTATATATACTTTTTTCAGCAAAAAGAAAGATTTGTGAAAGATCAATATATCTTGGATGAGTAAAAGAAAAGAACTTGCATCTATATATTTTTAGATACAAGTTCTCTTCCTTTTAATTTGTCATTTATAAAATAATATTAAATTGGAGGCTGCATATTGTAATGCATTTAAGTGTATAAGGATAGCATTAGCAAAGTTTAGGCATATTATAGATGCACCATTACTAAAACTTATTTAAGTACAACCTTCTATATGATTTAACTAAGTATTATAAATGCTATTATTTCTTTATTTATCTGTGTATCTATCTTTTTTTATCTATATAATTAATACCCTCTTAACATAAAAACATAATCTATACGAGATATTATATATTTTTCTATTTACATACAGATTATTTTAAAATATATAGTTCTAAACATATCCCAACTTCTATCGTTTTTTTTATTTTAGTCATTTCATTGTAAAAAACCATATTAATTCTCTGCGAAACTCACTAAAGTATCGTATGTAGCTACACCTTAATTTCAGCACATTACTATTTTTATATAAAAAAATGACGCTCCAATTCATCTGTATATGAATCAAGCGCCATTGCTTATCCTTTATAGGAATTTATTATTCTCTTTGCAACATCGAGCATAGGCCTTTTGCTATTCATGCTCTCTTTCTGAATTCGTCTATAGGCTTCATTTTCCTCGATGTTTTCTTTCTTCATTAATAGTTGTTTTGCTTTATCTATTATAAGTTTATCCCCCACTGGTCTAGTACTTCCTTCAGCCTTACCATGCTTACTATTAACAATATCTTCAATAACATCATTTACAGTATGCAAAAAGCTACTAGGTTTAATTGGCTTTTGCATGCATACTATGCCCAATTGTGATGTCCATTTAGATATTATATTATATTGCTGAGAAGTACATAGAAGTATTACTTTGCTTATTGCTTCCCCTGAAATAATTTTTGCAACCTCTGCCCCATTTGTATCTGTAAGCTCATAATTTATTATAACTATATCTGGCTTTGTAAGTCGTGACTTTCTTATGAGCATACTTCCGGAAGTGCAGATGCCATCAACATTAAAACCCTTTTGAAGGAGAAGGCTTTTTATCTGTCCACCTGCTTTTAAAGTGCTTGTTCCTAATACAATCTTATAACTGTTAAGCATGCACTTCCCCCCATTTACTCCTAGAATTTACTTAAATATTGATCTATCTCCCACTGATGTACCTTTGCTCTATAATCATCCCACTCTAAGCTCTTTGCTTCCTTGTATACTTGGAATGCATGATCGCCTAAAGTATCTTTTACTAAACCATCTTTACTAAATTCTACAATTGCATCATAAAGATTATCTGGAAGTCTATCTATGCCTTGCTCTTTTCTCTGTTCTTCAGTCATAACAAATATATTAGCTTCTATACTTTTTGGTGGTGTAAGTTTTTTCTTTATTCCTTCCAATCCAGCTGCTAGGCAAAGCGCAAGCGCTAGATATGGATTGCAAGATGGATCTGGACATCTAAGCTCAACTCTAGTTGATTTTCCTCTTGATATTGGTATTCTAACTAAAGGACTTCTATTTTTAGGAGACCATGAAACATATATAGGCGCTTCATAATCTGGAACTAATCTTTTATAAGAATTAACAAGTGGGTTAGTAACTGCAACTATTCCCTTTATGTGATCTAAAAGCCCCGCTATAAAACTATATGCATCCTCACTTATACCAAAATCATCTTTTTCATCGAAAAATGCATTAACTCCATCCTTCGATAATGACATGTTCATATGCATACCTGAACCGTTTATTCCAAATATAGGCTTAGGCATAAAAGTTGCATGTAATCCATGAGACTGTGCTATGGTTTTTACTACTGATTTAAAAGTCATTATATTGTCAGCAGTCTTTAGAGCATTGTCATACTTAAAATCAATCTCATGCTGCCCTCTTGCAACTTCATGATGGGATGCTTCTATTTCAAATCCCATTTGTTCTAGAGCTATGCACATATCTCTTCTAGCTTCTTCACCAAGATCTATATGTCCTAAATCAAAATAACTTGCATTGTCATGAGTATTAGTAGTTGGTGAACCATCATCATTTGTATGGAACAAAAAAAATTCACATTCTGGTCCTACATTAAAGGTATACCCTAACTCTTTTGCTTCATTCATTACTTTCTTTAAAATATATCTTGGATCTCCTTCAAACGGTTTTCCATCACCTGTGTAAACATCACAAATAAGTCTTGCTATATTTCCGTCAGGTGTTGACCAAGGCATTAATTGAAAAGTATCCAAGTCTGGTGCTAAATACATGTCCGCTTCTTCCATTCTAACAAATCCTTCAATTGATGATCCATCAAAGAAACATTCATTATTAAGGGCTTTGTTTAGTTGTCTAGAAGTTATCGCTACATTCTTCATAGTACCAAATATATCTGTGAATTGCAGTCTAATAAATCTAACATCATTTTCTTCAACAAGCCTGATTATATCTTCTTTTGAATAAGACATAAAAACCTCTCTCCTTTACCCTTGATAATAATAAAGACGCCTATATAGAGCCTAATTGGCTCATATATAGAACGTCTTTGTTCATCGTATTATTCCTTAGTTATATCATACTATTAATAATATTCTGTACCAATAGAGTTGTCAACATTTATTAACATTAAAAATGTAAATAGCTGTAACTGAATTTATTTTGAATATATATCTACTAGATTTAAAATAACTTCAACAGCTTTTTCTATTGATTCCACAACTGCATATTCATACTTTCCGTGGAAATTCTCCCCACCGGCAAATATATTAGGTGTAGGTAGTCCCATAAAGGACAATCTAGCACCATCTGTACCACCTCTTATAGGTCTTACATTTGGCTTTATACCTGCTGTTTCCATAGCCTTTATAGCATTTTCAACAATGTACATAACAGGCTCTATTTTTTCTTTCATGTTTTTATATTGATCTTTGATTTCTACATTTATAGTTCCTTGACCATATTTATCATTTAAACACTTTTCTATTTGCCTCAATTTATTCTTTTTAGATTCATAACCATCTTTAAAGAAATCTCTTATTATAAATCCTAAGTGAGTTTCTTCAACTTCACCTTTAATATCTGTAAGATGAATGAAGCCTTCATAACCTTCAGTCTTTTCTGGAACTTCATCAGATGGAAGCAAGTTTATGAATTCATTTGCAATAAGCATTGAATTTATCATCTTATTTTTGGCACTTCCAGGATGAACATTTCTTCCTTGGATAGTAACCTTTGCTCCAGCTGCATTAAAGTTTTCATACTCTAATTCCCCTATAGCTCCACCATCCATTGTATATGCAAGGTCTGCTCCAAAGAATTCTACATCAAAATGATCAGCACCTTCACCTATTTCTTCATCTGGAGTAAAACCTATTCTTATCTTTCCATGCTTTACTTCTGGGTGATTTATAAGATATTCTGCTGCAGTAACTATCTCAGCAAGACCTGCTTTATCGTCAGCCCCTAGAAGAGTAGTACCATCAGTTGTTATCAAAGTCTTCCCTTTGTACTCTAGTAAATCTGGAAATTCCTTTGGTGAAAGTACTATATTGTTTTCGGAATTTAGTACTATATCTCCACCATCATAATTTTCTACAAACTTAGGTTTAACATCTTTACCTGTCATATCAGGAGATGTGTCCATATGTGCTACAAAACCAATAGTCGGAACCTGATTTTCTATATTTGAAGGTACAGTCGCATAAATATAACCATTTTCACTTAACACAACTTCCTCTAATCCTATTTCTTTCAATTCATTAACTATCAATTTAGCTAGCTCTAATTGTCCTTTACTGCTTGGTGTAGTACCTGTTGTAGTGTCTGACTTTGTATCTACCTTTACATATCTTAAAAATCTGTCTATTACTTGTGACATATTAACGCCTCTTTTCTTATAGTTCAGTTAATTCCATATTATTATTATCATCTTTTATTGTCTTCAATACAACTCCTAGATATATTAGTGCACCTAAAATATATATTTTATAAAAATGAGGAACTTGAAGACTAAATGCTCCTCTTACAATATCTACTACAGTAGGCAAAGTTAATGCATAAATTGCAAGTTTATATAAATTACCAAATTCAACTTTAGCCTTAATAAATATGTTTATAAGAATACCTATTACAGCTACAACTAAAGCTGAGAACATATGTCCTAAGAACATTCCTATCATAAAGAATGGTACTAATAAAAATGAAAGCCACTTTAATTTATCTATAAGATTTATAACACCTTCTTTAGTTACTGTAAGTGCTCCTAAATCCGAGTACTTTACGTCTTGATTTTGACCATTTTCTTGATTTATTATGAACTTATCTTTAAACACATACATCGTATTTGGGCTCTTATCTTTTATTGTAGCCATATTAAACTCACTAGCATTTTTAGTTGTATCAACCACTATTAAAGTATCTTTATCTTTATAAGTAAATGGGCTTGAAGATATGTTCATAACTCCATTTTCTAATCTAAAGTCTACATTATTGTTATTCAATTCGCTTACTGCAGAGCTTATTGCTTTTGTAGCAGTGTAAACTGTTTTTATACTATTAATGCCTCCTAAAAGTATTGACATTATTAAAAGATATAAAAAAGCTCTTCCTAAAGTTTCTCTGTTAAAGTTAATATAATACTTTACGTCCACTATAGCTTTTAAGAATTTTTTAAAAAAGTTATCTCTTTTTTGCATTAACTATTCCTCCACCTTATACCATTATATAGCAATTATACTATATTAATTAATTAAAAAGAAGAGCAGACTAACCTACTCTTCTATATTTTTAGTGCTAGATATTAATATATTTCTTATAGCTAAAAACATATATATTGAGCTTATAACTATGTAAACATAATTTATAAATATAATATTAAAGGCAAATACTCTTCTTATACAGCTTATAATTACAGCAGTTGTAATAGCGTATGAACTGAGTTTATATAAGTTTCTATATTTTATTCCAGCTTTAAGTACCGAGTTTATTAGTGTACCTACCGCAGATACCATAAAAGCTGTAAATAAATTTGAGACAAAAAATAACACTGGTGCAGATATAAGCATAATAAAAGCTCCAGCCTTAAAATCATATATTGCTTCAATAAATTCAGTCTTATTAAACTTTAAAAACTTTATTATACTATATCTAGTTTCATCTATACCTCCAGATCCATTCTTTATATAAGCTTTATCTTTAAGAATTAGTACAGCTTTATCATAGTTCTCTATTTTTGATAAATCAGTCTTTCCTGTAGTATCTATTACTATATTATAATCATTTCTTTTTAGTAAGATAGGTTGTTTTCCATCTACCTCTAAAATACCATTATTAAAAGTAAACTCTGGGAACTCATATACTACCTCATTATGTATTGTATCCATGAATTTATAATAATTATATGTAGGTCTGATATAGCTTATAAATCCGAAAATTATTGATAATATAAATAGATAAATTATTGCACTAGCAAGACTTAACTCATTAAACTTTATATAAAACTTAGGTTTAGTTATTGCATTATATATCTTTCTAAAAAAAGGTACATTTTTATCCATACGATTGATCCCTCCTTGTTGTATTTTAGCCATTGAAAAAATTTTTAGTACTGAATATTGTTTATATTCATGTAAAGTTGGAGATAATTTAACTAAAATAGGAAGGAGGATGAAGTTTGAAGGAACAGAAAAAAGAAAAAGAAGAAAATCTGGAAAAGAAAAAAAGAAATTTTTCTTTAACAAAAACTATTACCATGCTTATATTAGCCTTTTTTTGCATATCAATGTCGTATTCTTTTTATGCGTATAATGATATAATTACTGACTTCAAAATTAATTTTGATAAAAAGGATTATTCAACAGCAAATTCTCTTATGGTATCAAAAGGGAACTTTAATCCAGCAAAAAAGCTATTATTATATACTGATTTAAAAAACTATTTCTCAACATATATTGATGACCTAATGTCTAGTTACAAGAATAATAGTTTATCAGATGAAGCTACACTAGCGGCTTTAAGGGAAGTAGAAAGATATGGTGTAGTTAATGATAAGATAAGTGAGGTCAAGAAGAATATTCCTCTCCTTAATGACTCCGCTAATAACTTTTCATTAGGTATGAAGTTATATAAGGATAAAAACTTTGTAGACGCTTATAATGCTTTTGACAAAGTCAGTAATTTTGATGATAACTTTCTAAAAGCAGAGGAATATAAAAAAGATGTAATTAATTCAATAAAGGATGAGACGCTAAGCTCAGCCGAGAAACTTGTTTCTGAAAATTATTTTTCTAAAGCTATCTCATTATTAGAAGATAATGCTAAATATTATTCTAAAGATAAGGATATATTAAGCAAGATTGATGAATATAAAGATGAAAAAAATAAATTTCTTAATAAAGATTCAACTACAAAAGGTTCAACTTCTGATTCCTCTAAGAATACAAGCTCAAATTCGAGTTCTAACGAATCAAAAAGTACTAATTCATCAAATGATTCTTCAAAGAGCACTACAAATTCAAATAGCAGTACGGACTCTACCACAAAAACTACCTCTGTTGCAGCAATGACAATTAATTCGAACACAATAAATTCACTTAACCTTACTTCTGATACATCTTATTTAGTTTATGTAAACTTATCAGCTCAAAAAACTTATGTTTTTAAAGGCAAAAAGAATGATTGGAGTTTGGTAAAAAATTATTCCTGCTCTACTGGAATAAAAGGAAGTGAAACTCCTTCAGGTGTATATACTGTAAAAGAAAAAGGCGATTGGTTCTATTCAACTGATTATAAAGAAGGGGCTAAGTACTGGGTTCAATTTGATGGCAATTACTTATTCCACTCCTTACCTTATAATGAATCAAAATCAAAAATAACAGACTATACATTAGGCAAAGCTGCTTCTCACGGCTGTGTAAGACTTAAGGTGGAAGATTCTAAATGGATATATGATAATATTACAAGAGGGTCAAAAGTAATAATAAACTAGGTAAAATAAAATACTCCCCATCAACTAGATAGGGAGTATTTTAAATATTATCTGGTTTATTTTTTGTTTACTATTTATCTAAGTTATGATTATATATTCTCCTATTTTCAAGTGACCATAATCTCTCAGAGAATTGCTTTTCTTCAGTTTCACCAGTAACTCTTCTTATATCATACATTCTAGCATCAATTATATCTATATAATGCAGCATCTCAGCTTCTGCTATCATAGGTTTTACTGGACTTCCATACTCTGGTTCATAATGATGTGAAAGTATCATATGTTGAAGCAATACTATTACTTCTCTATTAGCCTTAAAGCTTTCTCCAACGACTTCAACATCTTTTATACCTTGAGTTATATGCCCAAGTAATGTGCCTTCTAAACTATATTCACCTACTATACCAAGTTCATTGGAGTTCATTTCTTTCATCTTTGCAAGATCATGTAGTATTACCCCAGCATAAAGCAAATCTTTATTTAAAAATGTATATATTGAGCTTAAGTTTTCTGCTACATTAAGCATTGTCATTATATGATAAAGTAACCCGCCTCTTATTGCATGATGATTCTTTTTTGCTGCTGGATAATACATTAATTTATCTTTAGAATCATTAAATAAATATCCAACAATATTTTTTATATCTTCATTTTTCATTTTTTCGATATATTGTTTTATCCTGTCAAACATATATTCACTATCAAATGGGGCACTTTGAACATAGTCTTGAATATTTATACTATCCCCTTGATCTATGTTTCTTATCTTCTCAATTTTAAGTTGAAGATTTCCTTGCCAAGCAGATACCATTCCTCTTATTTTAACGATAGTATTTTCCTTAAATAAATTTTCATTTTCTTCATTAACTTCCCACAGCTTTCCAGCTATCTCACCAGTACTGTCCCCCAACGCAAAATCCAAGTACTTTTTGCCATTGGCATTGGCTGTTTTTAAACTTACTGATTTAATTAAGAAGAACCCTTCTACTCTTTCATTTTGTTCAAATTCACTTATCTTTCTTAACTCTATACCCAATATGCTTTACATCCTTTCGTCAATATACTATTAATAATTATATCTTTAGTTTACTATTCATAAACATAAATAAGTAAAATAATTTATTTAAATGCTTATAATATATTATATACTTAAATTGGGATACAAAGGCTATATCAAAGAATAAACACTTCAATCTAAAATAAAAATTTCAATACCTCTATAAATTTTTATTTTGATGAATTTCAATAGAAAGTTATAAGCTAATAATTATTATAGACCTATAAAATTTTACAGGAGGTTTTAATATGAATATACCAAAGGAAGTACAATTCATAATAGATAGATTTTACGAAAATGGTTTTGAAGCCTTTATTGTTGGTGGCTGCGTTAGAGATAACATAAGAGGGGTTGCACCTAATGATTATGATATAACTACAAATGCTTTTCCTGAGACAATACAAAGTCTATTTGATAAAACAATCCCTACAGGAATACAGCATGGAACCATAACAGTTATTGTTCAAGGTAATAGCTTCGAAGTAACTACTTATAGAATTGATGGAGAATATATAGATAATAGAAGACCTGAATCAGTTGAGTTTGTATCCGACATAAAAGAAGATTTATCTAGGAGAGATTTTACTATAAATGCAATGGCATACAATAATACCTTAGGCTTAATAGATTATTTTGGGGGGCATGATGATATAAATAATAAACTAATAAAGGCAGTTGGCAACCCTGATAAGAGATTCAATGAAGATGCTTTAAGGATGATGAGAGCAATTAGGTTTGCCTCTCAACTTGGTTTTGATATAGAAGAAGAAACTCTTTCATCAATTATAAAAAATAATAACCTTATAAAAAATATAAGTTCTGAAAGAATACGGGATGAGTTTATTAAAATAATAATGTCTGATAATCCTAGTCTAGGCCTTAAGCTTTTAGCTGATACAAAAATACTTAACCATATAATTCCTGAACTAGCTGCTTGTATTGGCTTTGATCAGCATACTCCTTATCACGATAAAGATATATTCAATCATACACTATCAGTTGTAGAAAAGGTACCAAAAAAAGTTCATTTAAGACTTGCAGCTTTATTTCATGATATAGCAAAACCAGCATGCTTTACTCTAGATGAAAATAACATTGGACATTTCTACGGACATAATAATAAAGGTGAGTATCTTTCAAGGAAGCTATTTAGACGTCTTAGAATTGATAATGCAACTTCTGATACGGCATGCACATTAGTAAAAGAGCATATGAATGTACTAGTAAATGCTACAGATGTAGCTTTAAAAAGAATGATAAATAGAGTTGGCAAAGAATTAGTTTATGATTTATTTAAACTTCAAAGAGCTGATATATTATCCTCTGCTCCACCATTCTTATATCTTGAACATGTTGATAAAATGGAAAGTAGAATTACTGATATTTTAAACTCAAAAGCTCCACTAGCTTCAAAAGACTTAGCCATAAACGGAAATGACTTAATCAATGAACTAAACTTAAAGCCCGGAAAAGAATTAGGTAACCTATTAAAGCATCTATTGGAAAAAGTTCTTAAAGATCCAACTTTAAACACTAGAGAAATTTTATTAAATTTAGCAAAAGATTATGTAGTATATAACAAGTAATTTTAGTAATTGCAGAGGAGTTTTTATTATGATTGTTAATGCCTTTAATGGAGTATTTACCCTTGTAATCCTAATAGCAGTTGGATTTTTCTTAGGTAAAAAGGAATGGTTTAATGAAAATACAGATAACTTAATGTCTAAACTAGTAATTAATATATCACTCCCTGCATTTATGATAGCTAATTTAAATACTAGCTTTACTAAAGAACAATTTATAGGTTCCTTAGGCGGATATATAGTTGCATTTTTATGTATAACTCTAACTTATCTAGTGGGATCTATTATATATAAGTCCTTTTACATCTCCAGTGATAGAAAAGGTGTTTTTAGGGCCTTATTTGGATTATCCAATACTATATTTGTGGGGCTACCAGTAAATATATCTATCTTTGGAGAAAAGGCTCTTCCTTATATATTAATTTATTATATAGTAAATACGTTGTTCTTTTGGTCTATAGCTGCCTATGATATAAGACAAGATGGTAAAGGTGTTAATAATAAGTTTCTTTCAAAAGAGAACTTAAAAAACATTATATCTGCTCCTTTAGTGGCCTTCATATTTTCAGCTACACTGATACTTCTACAAATTAAGCTACCTATTTTTATTTTAGATAGCTGTAAGTATCTAGGAAATCTAACTACTCCTTTATCTACAATATTTATAGGATCTATACTCTCTAGTATGAATTATAGTGAAATGAAAGTAGACAAAGATTCTGTTTTAATTCTTATAGGAAGATTCATAATTTCTCCTATAGCAGCTTTCATAATTCTAAGTTTTACTTCATTTCCTTTATTAATGAAACAGGTATTTATAGTAATGTCTGCCATGCCTGTTATGAATACAGTAGCTATTGTTGCCAGGGAATATGATGGAGACTATAAATTTGCTTCAGTATTAAATGCAACCTCACTAATAGCAAGTTTTATCTTCATACCTATATATGTGTTTCTATTTAAATATCTTTTGTAAATCGCTTTTTATGAACACTAGCCTTTATTCATATAAGCGCTACATATATAAGAAAGGTATTATAATTGAGACTATATACTGACTCTGTTTTCTATACAAAAAAGAATATATAAATTTGCATTATGCAAACTTACATATTCTTGTATGTGTATACTTTATGGATATGCCACTTCATTTTTAAATTTATATTTTGAAACTTTCATCTCAGAAACAAGAGAAACTTTGAAAATACGCTTAATATTAAAGTAGAATATTTTTATTTAGTATTTAACCTCTTTATCTAATCCAAATAAGTAAAGATACTTTTCTTTAACTTTCTTTCCTGTTATCTTTTCTAATGTATCGGAATAATAGCTTAGTTGAACGTCATATCTATCCTTTATTGATTGTTCATTACCTCCCTCAACATAATCAGTTTTATAATCAAGTAAAACTAATCCATCTTCTTCTTCAAAGAAGCAGTCAACAACTCCTTGCAGTCTTACTAATTCATCTTTTGTCTCTTCCTTAGATAAAGATTTATCCACAAGGTATGCTGGTATTTCTGTAAAGAAAGGTAATTCTCTATAAAGCATGCTACCATTCTCATAAGCTTCAATAATTCTTTTTCCTATTTCACTTTGGAAAAACTTAAAGATTTTACTTATGTTCACTACTTTAGCTTGTTCTTTAGTTAAAAATTCTCCTTTCACCATATCTTCAAGTTGATCTTTAACTTCTTCTACGCTTCTTACCTTTCCAAGTTCTAAATGTTGCATAACAAAATGCACTATTGTACCTCGTTCAGCAGCAGATAATCCTTTTTCTTCTTGTAAGAACTGAGGTTTAATTATTCTATCACCTTTATATATAGTCTCTATCTCATTCTGATCTTCCTCATAAGCAGCACGCTTTAAATCTGATACAGATATATTTGCTGTGATATTGGTAGAACTCTTAAATTTATATTGAAAGTCTAATCTTCTCTCTATATCTTCATTTATTTCATCGCTATCTTTATATATAAATAGTCTTTTTTCCTGTGACCCATCTTCAATTTCATCCACAGCTTCTAATTTTTCATCCACAATCACATCATTCTTTGACCAATATTTTATATACCATGTGGAAAAGTCGCTTTTAATATGATCCACAATTGTATTGCCACTTTTCCTTAATTCTTCACCATTTCTATGTTTTGCAAGTGCCATACCGATCCAATCCATATAACTCTTACCCTTTAGAACTTCTGAAGATAGTATCTTATCATCACTTAACGCAGCTGCAGAACACCATCTTTTAGTTACCTTCTCAAGATTTGAAACTGCTCCAGTTATTATAAGTTTCTCTTTTGCTCTTGTGAAGGCAACATAGAGCACTCTCATCTCTTCAGAAAGAGCTTCAAGTTTGAATCTCATCTTTATTGCATGCTTTGGTAAAGAGGTATAACTTATTCTTCTATCAATATCAATGTATTCTGGACCAAAACCTAATTCATCATGGAATAGTATTTCTTTATTTAAATCCATAAGATTAAATTGCTTTCCGCATCCTGATAAAAATACTACTGGGAATTCTAGGCCCTTGCTCTTATGAATACTCATAATCCTTACTACATCTTCATTCTCTCCAAGTATCTTAGCACTTCCCATATCTCCTGAAGACTTTCTCAGTTTATTTATGAAGTTTATGAAATTAAATAAGCCTTTAAAACTTGTCTTTTCATATTGTTTAGCTCTTTGAAATAATATTCTTAAATTAGCCTGTCTTTGCACTCCATTAGGCATAGCCCCTGCATATCCATAATATGAAGTGTCCATATATAAGTACCATATAAATTCATCAATAGCCATATACAGAGCTTTCTCTCTCCATAATTTAAGCTTCTCTATAAAATAAATACACTTTTTAATAAATTCATCATTTATATTAATATTTAAAGCTTCACTACCTAGATTACCTTCACCTATAGATTTTAATATTTCATAAAAATATTTATCTTTATTTAGTAACCTTAGCTCTCCTAATTCTTCAGATGAAAATAAGAATATAGGGGATCTTAAAACTGATAATATATGAATGTCTTGCATAGGATTATCTATTACTTGAAGAAGAGACATAATAGTTCTAATTTCAATAGTATCAAAATATCCTGTGCCAGTATCAGCATAAACAGGAATTCCACTTTGCCCTAGCTCATCCACAAACACTTCTGACCAGTTTTTCGTTGCTCTTAAAAGTATTACTATATCTTTATATTTAAGCCTTCTATACTTATCTAAGCCTCTGTCCCAAACCATATATTTCTTACCATTAGAAGCATTCATCAGTTCATGTATCCTTTTAGCAACTATCCTTGCTTCAATCTGTATAGAATCTAAATCCTCTTCTGCTTCATCGTTTTGAACATCTTCTTGTACATCAATTTCTACAGCTCCAGCTTCTTCACTTTCCTCTTTTTTAGCTGATTTATCTAAAATATGTACTTCTATATCCCCAGCTATCTCTATATCCTGTGTAGTAATTTCATTCTCTATATCATATACATTTTCTACATCTAAATCTTTATAATCAGCACCAAGATTCAAAGCCTCATTTTCATCATATTCAAGTTCGCCAACTGATTTTGACATAAGCATATTGAATATATAGTTTACTCCATCAATAACTTCTTTTCTGCTTCTAAAGTTCTTATAAAGCATTATCTTCATGTCATGATTTCCATCTGTAGGATAACTATTATATTTATTTAAAAATAACTCTGGCTTTGCATGTCTAAATCTATATATACTTTGTTTAACATCACCAACCATAAATACATTAGGATCTTCATCCTCTTTTCTAGAAACCATACTTATTATAGTTTCTTGAATATTATTTGTATCTTGGTATTCATCAACTAGTACTTCACTAAACTTCATTTTAAATTCTTTAGCTACCGAAGATGGCATTACTTGTTCAGCTTCACCTTCTTCAGTAAGTACCTTAAGACATAAATGTTCTAAATCATTGAAGTCTAAAATACCTCTATCCCTCTTCTTGCCCTTATATCTTTTATCAAATTCTAAGACTAGGCCTACTAATTCATTTATAAGAAAATATAATATCTTAAAGTCTTTAATAGCCTCTTCAGGTGGTATTGAAAATATATCTTCTTTCATTTTATTTAGCTTTTTCTTAACATCATCTCTTATATCCTTAACCCTCTGCTGAGCCTCTTCATCTGATACTTGATTCTTTTTTACAGACTTAAGCTTTGAGAAACTTAAGCTTTCTATACTGTTATATACAGAACTTAATCCACCACCAATTGCTTCTCTAATACTAATAATTTGATTTATATCATCATCTATATTAGCGAGGTATGGTTCCAATCCTTCAGTTGTTTCACAAAGCTCTTTAGCATTATGTAATAACCTTGCAAAGGTTTCTAGTTCTATTGCTACATTATTAATTAATATTTTAGCCCAATGGCTGTTATTAAGCTCCTCTTCGCTACATATGTTTAGACTTTCACTCTTTTCTTCAAGCCACACTTCTGGCCATGGTTCACTCATAGAAAACTGATAAAGGTCTAAGACCATCTGTTGAAGCTTACTATCATCTTTCCCTTGACCATATGAGTCAACTAACTTTTTAAAATTCTCGTCATCTTGATCATACCTATCCTCAAATAGTTCGCTTACTACCTCGTTTCTTATTAAAGTACATTCTGTATCATCACCTATTCTAAAATTAGGATCTAAATCTATGTGGTGAAAATTGTTTTTTATAACATCTAAGCAAAAGGAGTGCATAGTAGTTATGTTTGCTCTATTTAATAATGCTAACTGTCTTTGTAAAACCTTCGAATTAGGAGAATGTTCTAAAGCCTTAGCTATAGCATCGCCTATTCTTTCTCGCATTTCTGCTGCTGCAGCTGAAGTAAAGGTAACTACTAAAAGACTATCTATATCTACAGGTTCTTCACCTTCAGTTATCATTCTTATTATACGTTCAACCAATACTGCAGTTTTACCAGATCCTGCTGCAGCTGCAACTAGTAAATTTCGTCTTCTGGTGGTTATAGCACTAAGTTGTTCTGCAGTCCATTTAGTTTCTCCCATTACCTTTCACCCCTTTGATGCTCTTCTACAGTACTTGATATTTCTTTCCATAACTCCTCATCACTATGTTTTCTTATAAGTTTATGCGTATTGTCTTTTAAACTTATATCAAATTGACATATTGAAGAGTAATTACAAAAATTACAATACGTAAATCTACCATCTTTCGATGGTTCTATCTTTATTCGTCCACTTAACATTTCTTCGCATAGTTCTATCATTTTTTCATTAACATATTTTCTTAGTATGTTAAACTGTTCTTCTGTAACCACAGCACTTTGCTTTGTAAAATCTCCATCTTTCTTAAAAGCTGCAGGAATAATCAAAGAATAAGTTTCCATAGTTTTATCCATAGCTTTAACTAACTTTATGTCCTTAAGCATAAGTCCATCCATCTTTAGCTTCTTAAGAATCTGTTCCTTGATTTCATCATCGCTTAAATCTCTTTTAGATTTTATTATAGGATCATCAATTCTAAAATAAAGTATAGCTCCAGGGACTACTTGCTTATCTAAAAAGTACTTTGAGTTTTTAATCAATGCATCTAAATAGACTAATAACTGAATCTGAAGGCCGTAGTAAAGCTGATTAAGGTCAAATTCTTTACTTCCAGACTTATAATCTATTATCCTAATATAGGTCTCTCCTTCAAGTTCAACTGTATCAACTCTATCTATTCTGCCTGTTAAATAGACCTCATCGCCTGATGCCAGCTTAAGCTTTATCGGTTCACTATCTTTATAGGTACCAAATTCAAACTCATTTCTAAATATATCAAAATTACTTCTTCTCATATGTTCAGATATTACTGTGACTGATTTCGTTAATATATTTTTAAATCTATCTGTAAAATACTTATATCTTTTTGAACTATTTAATATAGAAGCAGCACTTTCTCCCACTTGCTTATCTACTATTTCTGATATTATATTCTTACACTTTTCTCTATCCAGATCACTCCACTGTATTTTATTATCTCTTATATAATTAGTAAATTCATCTAAGGCATTGTGCATAAAGCTTCCAAGATCCGGTGGAGTGAATTCATATATCTTTCTATCCTTTGCTTTTAATCCATATTGAACATAATAAGCAAATGGACACTGAGCATACTTTTCTATTCTAGATACATTAAACAAGAGTTTATCATTGCTAGAGTATATCTTTCTTATCTTATCTTTAGCTATATCCTGTTCTTGATTAGTATACTTAAGTCCTTTAAATATATTATCTGCTTTTTCTTTCCACTGAGGCTTACTCTTATACCACGAATAAACTTCTGACCAGTATGCTTCAACTTCCTTCTTATCAAAATCTCTTCTTAATGCACCAATAAGCTCATTAAAAGTTGGTACAGGAGCAACTACCTTTTCTAAAGCATCATTATTTTCTCTAAAGATATCACTTTCTTCTTTAATATTTGGAAATATCTTTTTAAGTCTAGGTATTATAATAGATGGTCTTAAGGATTTTCCCTCGAAATCTGCTAGAGGATAAGTTATCATTAGATAATTACTACACATAGTCAAAGTTGAATAAATTAAAAACTGCTCCTCAAAAGCTTTTGTTTTGGTATCTGAAGCAAGTTCTACCCCTTGATCTTTTAAAAGTTCTCTATCCTGATCTGAAAGTATGCCTTCATCTTTATTTGAAGCAGGAAATACTCCGTCATTTGTACCTACTATGTATAAAGCTTTTAATTCTCTACTTCTGATTCTTGATATCTCACCTATATTAACCTGATCTAATGCAACTGGAATCAAACCAATCTCATACTTTTCAAAACCTACATTAAGTATCTTAATGAAATCATTAGGATCAATAATTTCTTCTCCCATTACATCTACCGCTTGATCTAGTACTTCCATAATTATCTCTACTACCTGCTCATACTCCTTTGCCTTATCACCAATACCTTTTTCTTCAAATATTCTAGCTAATTTCTCCATTCTTTCAATAATATCAAGTGATGCCATAAAATCATATAGAGCTACACAAATATCTCTTACTGTACGTTTTCCTTTGATATTAGAGTAGAAGTCTATTAACGGCTGCTTAACTTCATCTTTTATATCATTAATAAGAGATAGTCTTTGTTTTTCTTCATTTGAGATTTCATCTTTATCTGAACGGTATCGATCAACAGGATAGTCCCACCAATCTTCAAACCACTTTCGTCCCCTTATACCATTGGCTAAAACATAGTTTTCTAAAATGTCTATATAATCACTATCAAGTCCTGTAAGACCAGTTTTCAGATACTTAAATACACTTTCATAAGACCAGCTTCTTGAGGATATTTCAAATACTGAGGTTATAAGTACTATAAGAGGATTACTAACTATATCACGCTTTTTATCTAAAAAATACGGGATATTATATTGATTAAATATTACTGAAGTTATCTTTTCATAGTCTTCTAGGTTTCTACATACTAAAGATATGTCTTTGTATCTAAGCCCTTCATCTCTTACCAGTCTTAATATGTCTTTTGCTACTACTTCTATTTCATCATAATTATTATTTGCTTTATATATTCTTATATCTCCATTAGACCATTTATAAGGTATAAATGGATATGTAAAAAAGTGCTTTTCTAAATGATTTAATTCACGGCTTTCTTTAAATCTAAAATTTTCTCTATTATTCAAATCTAAATATCCATCATAAGGAACTCTATTCTCACCAGCTATTCTTATAAGCTTCTTTTCCGTGTTCTTAATTACATTAAATATATCAGTTTCATCTAACCCATGAGTTTCATCTAAAGTTAAAGCAAAATATACGTTATTTGCTTTTTGCATAAGCTTACCAAGAACTTTTAATTGCTGAGGCGTAAAGGTAGTAAATTCATCTACCCATATATCTGCTCCATTAAAAATATTACAATTATCAAGTTTATCTGATAACATGTTTAATTCATCTTCTGAATCTATATAATTCTTGTGAAGCACTTCATTAAATTTATCAAATATGATCGATAAGTCATTTAGCTTCATTTTTAATTCTTCATCATCTTCTCGCATAGCCTGCATTGTAGCTCTTAATATTTCCGAGGTAATATTATATTTTTTAAATTCTGTTATAGTTTTAGAAACTATATCTATAAATCCCTGCTGCTTTGAAGCTCTATAAAATACACTTAGTTTATCACTCACTTCTTCTAGCACCTTAAAAATAAGCATATTCCTTCCTGCTTCATTCATGCGTTTATGAGTTATTCCTCCACAGAAGTTAAACACTCTATGGGCCATTCTTTTAAAACTTAATACCTCAGCTTTAAGTACACTTTTCTCTCCAATATGCTTCAATAACCTTGTTTCTGTTTGGAAGGTAATTTGTTCTGGAACTAAAAGTATTAATTTATTTTCTTTTCCTTGTTCAATCTTTTTTTTAATTTCTTCTATACAATAATAACTTTTACCGCTGCCGGCTCTTCCGTATATAAACTTTATTCCCATAGATTATCTCCTACTTTTATCGATATAGTTTAATTATGTATATACCAAACTTAAGTTCTATTATAATTATAACCTATATATGAAACTTTTAGTTGAATTAACTTATCTCATCTATAACAAAAACATGGATAATATAAATTATCCATGTTGAAAAATCGCCTTATATTTCAGTATTATTTTGTATCATTGCTCTTTATATTATCAAATTCTTCTTTTAATATTCCCATTATTAAAGTATCATGGTATTGACCTTGTGCAAAATATCTTTTTCGCTTGTTTCCTTCAATTATAAATCCACACTTTTCATAGCAGCTTATAGCCCTAGTATTATAACCTACAACTTCTAACTCAACTCTTTGTGCTCCTCTATACATGAATAGGTATTCCAATAAAACTTTTATAGAATCCTGTCCGTATCCTCTTCCCCAGAATTGACTTCCAATAGTAATTCCAATGGAGTATATATTATTTGTATCTTCAAATTCTTTATATGTGAGATACCCTACCAATACTCCTTTTTCATTTATTATGCTTAATGTTTTTCTAGATATATTCATTATCTCATCAAAATGCTGCATAACAGATTCTATTGAAGGGAGAATCATATTTCCACCATCAAATTTTCGAATCTCCTTATCAGTAGAATAAGCATAAAATATATTTACATCTCTTTTTTCCACTGATCTCAAATATATCTTCTTTCCTTTTAACAAACTTACACCTTCTTAAGCAAGCAATGATACTCTTTTATTATATACCCTGTAAATATTTGGTTCAACATATACACCTATTTAGTCTATGAAAAGTTTTATAAGCACTTATATTATTTTATAATTAACTAATAATTCTGGACCTCCAATTATTTCTCTCCTAACTGTAAGAACACCATTTTCTAAAGACTTTATACTCCACTTAATTAGAGATATCTTTCCCTTCTCTATTTCAATTGAACTTACTGAATAAGGATGAATGCAGCATCCATCATTAAAATATGGTATTTCATCAGGATGTGGCAGTCTTGATCTATGAGTATGACCAGCTACTATTGGTTGATTATTTAGCTTCACCCATTGTTGAAGTTTTTTATCTACTTTTTTCCTTTTAGTATTACTTCTTGCAGGACTGGTACCATTTTTAAATCCTAAATAACCTTCTAAAAATGACCAAACATATCTAACTAAAAATGAAGCAAATGGTTCAAGATTATTACTTATCTTATCAACTTGATGTCCATGTATTACAAATAATTTTTTTAAGTTTTCATAGTTTAATACTAATCCCTCGTATATCGGCAAATCATGAAATAGATTATAGACATCATTTTCTTCTTCATTTCTATCTATTCTATCTATCATATGCTTAAATTTTTTAGTAGCTTTTATCTCATCATGATTTCCATATAACATATATAACCTATTATCGTACTTAAATTTTAAAAGAAGCTTAAATATGTCTGGATAAGTATTATATATGTCTTCTATATTTTTAACTTTCCACAATTCGTCTCCGTCTCCAATTTCAATATAAGTAAAATTGTTTCTATAATAATAGTTTAATGCTGTCATATATATATTAGCATTTGGCATGAGATCATCTTTATAAGTTCCATCCCCTCTATGGCAATCACTAATAAATGCAATTTTACTATCTTTATTGAAATAAACTTCTGGAGACTTCCCCATTACTTTTGTTAATATATCTTTCTTCATATTAAAATCTTCATGTGATATTATTATGCTTTATCATTATATGCTTTAGTAAGCAAATGGATACTTTAATTTTATAAACAACTAGTTCACAACTCATTGTTTATAAATTTTAGGTAATCAAATATCCATAAAAACAAAAAACACTCAGTTTTTCAACTGAGTGTTGCTGGCGGAGAAAGAGGGATTTGAACCCTCGCGCCGGTTACCCGACCTACGCCCTTAGCAGGGGCGCCTCTTCGGCCACTTGAGTATTTCTCCACATGCCCTACAAATTAATCTTTAGTTATTAAAATGGCGGAGAGAGTGGGATTCGAACCCACGGTACGGTCACCCGTACGCCGGTTTTCAAGACCGGTGCCTTAAACCAACTCGACCATCTCTCCATGTCAACGACAGTTTTTATTATATCAACTAAGAAATATTATGTCAACATAGTATTTGAATTTTTATTGGAACTTTTTATGAAATATATTTTTATAACAATATAAACATTTAATTTTGTTAATCATCTTGACCCAACATTATAATAGTATACTCATATTTATAAAATCTATGTATGCAAATATAAATATAATAACATTCAGTTATCTATATATTTTGTTTTATTATAATTCCCTAAAAATAAAAAAACATTTAGTATAAACTAAATGCTTCTGGCGGAGAAAGAGGGATTTGAACCCTCGCGCCGGTTACCCGACCTACGCCCTTAGCAGGGGCGCCTCTTCGGCCACTTGAGTATTTCTCCATGTGCCCTACAAATTAAATTTTTATAAAAAAAATGGCGGAGAGAGTGGGATTCGAACCCACGGTACGGTCACCCGTACGCCGGTTTTCAAGACCGGTGCCTTAAACCAACTCGACCATCTCTCCGTGTCACATTTGATATTATATCAAGCTATATATATTATGTCAACACAAAATACAAATTAATTTAAATATTTTTATAATTTTTTTCTTATAAAAATAATCTTTGTTGCAAAAGCAATTTATTTAACAGTATTTTTTTGATAATTTTAAAAGTAAATGAGAAAGATGCTGTTAAATATGAAATAACTCTACATTTAACCGCATCTTTCTTGTATAATATATTTGATAGTAATGAGCTACTAACATTTTCATGTTTAAAGTAATTTATAATCTTTTAATACACTGGGCTTAGTGGTTTTAAATTTATATAAATTAATCATTTAACTTGAATATCTGTACTCTACATATAAAACTAAATTGATTATAAGAAATATCTTGGGCTTTGACATTCTTATTAATACAAAATATTTTTAGTATGTGATACTTTTAGTAGCTCTTTACTTAACACATGGGCATATCTAAACAAAATAAAAAAGAGCCATCATCCCATATAGGGACGAAAAGCTCCGCGTTGCCACCCTAGTTGATAAAAAGATATACTCTTCTTATCCTCTCAATCTATATAACGGTATACCCGTACTACTCATCGTAGTCCCTCAAAGGTGGATTCATAACTACAAAATATCGATTTACACCAACCATCGACTCTCTAAAATCTTGGTAATTATTACTAGCCTTATCAGCAGTTTATTTATATAATTTAATATATTATATTCTACTTATTGATATATTGTCAACATTTATTCTAATAAACATTAAATTTATTAATCTTTTGTTATATTTGCTGTACTTATTATATCTATGCCAGTATTTAATATATTTTTACATATTATATCTCCCATATACATTGGCGCTCCAACATATATTCTTGATAAAACCTTAGATAATTCTAGCCATAAACTCTTATCTATAGGCTCACTACTCTTAACTGAAACTAAATTATATTTACTTGATCCCTTAACCCTAACTACACTTGTAAATATCTCTTGATTCTCCAAAATAAATCCTCCACTAAATACCTTCAAATTCCTTTATCCTTGATACAAGAACTTTAGAATTTTTAGAGTCTTCAACTATTTCTGTTAGTTTTTTATCTGTTTCTCTTGCGATTATATCTATTATTTTATCTATACAATATGCTCCCTGACAATTTCCAAAGGTAGCTCCTGTTCTTCTCTTAACACCTTCTACAGTTCTTGCACCTAAAGGCCTTCTTATTGAATCAATTATCTCACCTTCTGATACTTGGTTGCATAAGCATACTATTTTTCCGTATCTTTTATCTAAAGCTATAATTTCATTCCTTTGATCTTTGCTCATATCTCTAAATCTATAAAATTCTCTTCTTTTATCTACAAAATTTCTTTTTAATGTTGAGTTTAGATTATCTACAATAGTCTCACAGATCATCTTAGCTATAGACGGTGCAATGGTTATATGGGCATAATGATCTCCTGTAACCTTTATATAGCCCTTCATTAATTGATCGTCGTCAATAAACATTACATCTTTTCTGTAGTCTTCATAAAATATACTATTTACGTTATCTTTAGTGACAGATGGCAGTATCTCAGCTGCTTCCCTTAAGATCTCATCAAAGTCCAACAACCTTTCTGAGTTTATCCCAACCAGTGTACTACCACTTAAGGTTGGAGTCTGAAAAGTAAATTTATCTTCGGAATTAATTTTCATAACCAAATTAGATAGATTATGTTCGAAGGTTTCATCTAGTACTAAATAGTGCATCTTTCCTTCACTATCATTAATTACTGTTCTATTTAAATCAATTGTATAGTTATCTCCTGGGATTGTATTTATAACTACTTTACAAGTAAACTTATTTTTATTTGTAGTAACTTTAAATCCCCTAGCCATTTTTTGAATATCTTGTACAACCTCTTCTAATCTAAAGTTAACTCCATTATCAAAAGCAACTTCTGCGTATGCAATAGCTAAGTCATAAGGACATATTACTGCAGTATTTTCAGAGTACAACGCTTTTTTAAATCCAACCCTCAGATTTGGTTCTATATCATAAACTCCTTGGTCATCTATAAGGTAAATATTGTCAATACCTCTACTCTTTGCAGTTTTGTACATGTCTTCAATAATCTCTACACATTCATCAGTATCCGCTATTCTTAATGATCCAATCCTCTTAAATGGAACATTAAATTTCTTCGTTATTTCAGCAAGTATTGAGTTTCCCATATGCTCAAGGCTACTCATTAGATCATCTTTAGTTTCTGATCCATCATATATTACTGCAGTATTAGCAAATGATATATCATCAGCTACATCATAATCCTTTTCTATAACAGCTATATTCAAATTGTATTTTGATAACTCATAGGCAACAGCACATCCTATTATTCCACCACCTAATATCAAAACATCATAATCCATATTATCCTCCTAAGTGCTTATATTATTGATGAACTATACATATTGTAGTAGTTCATCAATAAGTCTAATTCACACTATATATTACTTTTTCATATTCTTAAGAATATCACCTAATTGTTTTATATATTCTCCATAAGCAGACCAATCTCCTGCCTTCTGAGCTTCTAAAGCTTTCTGGTATAGCTCATTTGCTTTACTAATGTCATCTTTGTTTATATTATTATTGCTGGTGTTATTTTCAATGTTATTGTTATTATTATTTGTATTATTTTCTATAGGTTTACTTGATTGATTTGTGTAATTGAATAACTTTTCTAAAGCCTTTTCTACGGTTTCATCTCCAACTATTTTTTCTCCATCAGACAAAATTATTTTTCTTACTTCTGGCAATGACTTTTGTACATCTGCCTTTAAGTATAGAGTTTCTAAATAGAATAATGAATCATTTATAGGTATTATAACTGTATCTCCATATTCTACTTTTGAACCTTTTCCTTCCCATAAACTTATTTCCTTGGATATATCCGGGTCTGCTAATATCTTGTTTTTTAATAATGATGGACTCAAAATAGCTTTTTGTGGAGGAAATTTATACATTACTAACTTTCCGTAGTTATCTCCATCCATTCTAGCCCCTAAAAGTGATACCATGTTTTGTTTACCTTTCATATTAAAGTATTCAAACATAACCATCTCAAGGTTTTTTTCTCCAGGTAATCTAGTCATAAGATATAAAGATTCATTTACATCTTCTTTTCCTTCAACACTCAATATATTTGATGAAACTTCCCATAAATCGTCTTGTGTAAAAAATACAGTTGGATCAGTAACATGATATTTTCCAAGTACATCGCATTGAATATTAAATATATCGTTTGGATATCTTAAATGCTCTCTTATTTCTTTTGGTAGAGTATCTCCATCCTTGAATAATCCTTTAAATATTTTAGAATAACTTGCAGCTATAGGATCATTCTTATCAACAATATAAAAATTTGTATCTCCATTATAAGCATCAATTACAACCTTTACTGAATTACGAATATAATTAAATCCATTGTAAGGTTGAGAATAAGGGTATTTATTAGAGGTCGTATAAGCATCAACTACCCAAAATATCCTTCCATCCTTTATTACACTGTAAGCATCACTATCGTAACTTAAAAATGGAGCTATTTTCTTAACTCTATCCATTATATTTCTATTAAGAATTATCTTACTATTAGCTTTTATATCACCAGACATTAAAATTCTTACATTGCCTTGGTTAACTGAGAACAATACCTTATTCAAAAAGTTCATTTTGATTCCAGCTTTTCCATCATATCTATTTGTTTGTGTCTCTCCAGCCTTAGGGTAATCAAACTCATCTATATCAGTATTAACTACAACATATTCATTTGAACCTTCACCAAAATAAATTCTAGGATTATCTAACTTTATATTGGTCAAATTATCTGTTGGTATATCTTTCATTACAAAATCCGGTTGTCCTTCAGATGTAACTGAATTTACTTTACTCATAGTAATTCCATATCCATGAGTATACCTTAAATGCATATTTTGCCAGGTATTTATATTGCTATAATCTAATTCTCTAGGAGCTACAAATACTTGAGTATATTTTCCGTTTATATTATATCTATCTGTATCACCATCATTAAACTTATAGTAATTTTTCATAACTTGAACTTGATTATAAAAGTTTAATACAGGGCTTATAGAATTTACCTTCAAGTTTTCTATTATATCAGTGTTATTTTTTAAAACCTTATCACTTAAGTTTTGTTTCGGTTCAAATTCATTTTCCTTAATCTTATCTATATTAAAAGCCTTTCTAGTAGCATTTATATTATTACTTATATATTTCTTCTCAAAATCCATTTCATTTGATTTTACAATGAATTGCTGAAACACAGATGCAACTATAGGTTCAGAAATAATCATTACAAATATAAGAGCAGCAACAGTAATAATAGGCCTGATTTTAACTCTTAGAATACTAACAAACACTATTATTGCTGATATTAAGCTAACTATCGCTATAGCTCTATAAAATAATAAAGTTATTTTTATATCAGCATATCCTGCTCCAAAAGCAGTGCCCCTAGCACTATATAACAAGTTATACGATTTTAACACATACCCACCCGATATCATAACCATTAATAATGCTGAAATTATAGCAAATTGTTTACCTGCAAAACTTTTAAACAATTCGCCTCCATTTATTCTCCAATTGATTCTATCCGTAACTGTCTTTTTTACTCTCACTATTAGATAATATACAACTGTAATAGCTATTATAATTATAATCAATGATAACAATACATTATATAATGACTGTATTAGTGGTAATTTAAAGATATAAAAAGATATATCATGACCAAATATAGGATCCTTATCATTAAAATTAACCGAATTAGTAAATTGTAAAATTGTATACCAATAAGTTGATGCTGTATAGTAGGATATTACGAGAGATAATATTAAGTTCCCTACAATACTTACTACCCTTACATATCTTTTCTTCTTCCCGTCAAGTTGAGTAATTAAGCCTTTAGTTAAAGACTTTAAATAAAAATGTACAACAATAAAGCAAACTGCAAATATAGGTACCATAAGTTTTAATATCGCTATAAGTTTAGTGAAATATACAGTAAGGTACCCAACTTCCCTAAACCACTGGATATTTACAATCAAGTTCGAAAAGGACAGCATTAGCATGATTATTACCACAACTGATGCTAATAACCAATAAATCTTTCTCATAAATTTCTTGCCTCCAATATTCTAATCTATAAATTAGATATTATTCTGTTATTAAATATTTTTTATTTTTAAGTTCATTTAATATTAATAACATGTTTTCTTCTGTTTCTGTAGATATTGTGTGTATATGTACTCCTCCAGTTAATGATGATAAAGGAGTTGCTTTCAGATTATTAAACTTATCTACAAAATTTGAGAGATCATTAAGATTTCTTAATTTAAGCATTGCTCTTATCTCGCCGTATAATGGGTGTTCTACAACTACATCTTCTATCACACCACCATATCTTATAATAGTTGCTAATTCATCCTCCATTTCATCTATATGATGATTAACTGCTATTACTCTATTAATTCTATTAGTTGCATTTTTTTCGATTATATAACCATCTGGAGTAGCAATTATATTATTACCTTCCGCTCTTAGTAATGCTATATCTTTAACAATTACCTGTCTTGTAACACCTAATTCCTTTGCTAAAGCAGATCCCTTTTGTGGTTCCGAGCAATCTATCAATTTATTAATTATCATTTGTTTTCTTAATTTAGCTGTGAGCATATAAATCCTCCTATATCAATTTAACTAATTTTTATTATCACTTTCTTTTACTATGTTAAGCATAGTGTTATCAGTGTATTTTTTATCATGATGATTTCCTATGACTTGAAGAAATTCTTCATTATAACCATAGTTCCGAAGCATCTCAACTCCTTTTTTAGGGTGATTATAATATATATCTAATATTTTTATGTTATCGTATTTTTTTATCTTTCCCTTGGTAAACTTATGCAACAAAACTACAATAGATTTTTCTATAAAATTTAAAGGTCTTTCACTTTTTCCAATATCATGAAGCAATGCTGCTTTTGCTAATTGATGTTCATCTAAATTTTCCTTTATCTTTTCATATATTTCTAATGAATCCTTTGATACTCTTATACAATGATGCTTATCACCAGTCTTTAGTTTATCAAAAAGTTTTTTTTCGTGTTCTTCTAAATACTTATTTATATATTGCTCATCTAACTGCTTAAAATTACAGATTATAGCCCACCAAAATTGTTTTACTCTATAAAAAATCATAATTCTTCTCCATCTTATAATTTATATTACATCTTTTACTGAGTATTCTTCAGTAATAATTATAATATGCCAATTTTTATATGTATATAATAAGTACCCTTTCTTAATATAATTTTAAGTTTAAATGCAAAAAAACCATGAACTTAATGTTCATGGTTTACTTTGGTGGAGATAAAGAGATTCGAACTCTTGACCCCCTGCGTGCAAGGCAGGTGCTCTCCCAACTGAGCTATACCCCCAAATATGGTGGACCTTCAGGGACTCGAACCCCGGACCTACCGGTTATGAGCCGGTTGCTCTAACCAACTGAGCTAAAGATCCTTACTAACCTGGCAACCACTTACTCTCCCACACAGTCGCCCATGCAGTACCATCAGCCGTCTAAGTCTTAACCTTCGTGTTCGGTATGGGTACGGGTGTAACCCTAAGACGCATCATTACCAGATATTCAGTTTGTAGTCATTACTCTGACCACAGTGAATATTATATCTAGACTTTTTCTTCTTGTCAACAAGATTTTTTTCTAAATATAAGAAAGATTATTCTTTCAAAATTGCACTTAAGTTTACTTTGTAATAATTTGTATTGGTCAAGCCCTCGACCTATTAGTATCGGTCAGCTGAACATGTTACCATGCTTACACCTCCGAC
>NZ_BMBA01000011.1 GCF_017312485.1 Clostridium zeae
TTCTTAACTACAGGAAGTTTTCTATGATCGTTAGCATTTAAGTTTTCTACCTTAAGGATTTCACGACCTACTTTTGCTTCAGCCTTCTGTACTACAAGATTAACTTTTCTACCTACCATTAGCTCCGCTAATTGGTCGATATTAGTATCCTTAGTATTTACAGTTCCAGTAACCTTACCTCTTCTTATTATGGTTACTCTGTCACTCATCTTCATAACTTCTTTAAGCTTATGAGTGATAAGAATTACTGACTTGCCTTGTGACTTTAGGTTATCTATAATAACTCCAAGCTCATCTATTTCTTGAGGAGTTAGAACCGCCGTAGGTTCGTCAAGTATTAATATATCTGCTCCTCTATATAAAGCCTTTAGTATTTCTACCTTTTGTTGTTTACCAACTGTGATGTCTTCGATTACCTCGTTTGGATCTATATTAAAACCGTACTTTTTAGCAATAGCCTTAACATCCTCTATCGCTTTCTTCATGTCTACCTTCAAACCTTTTTTAGGTTCAATTCCTAGAACTATATTTTCTGCAACTGTAAAATTATGAACAAGCATAAAATGTTGATGCACCATACCAATTCCAAGCTTTATAGCATCGTTAGGGTTTGTTATCTTAGCTAGCTGTCCGTTAACGTATATTTCACCCTTCTCTTGTTGGTACAACCCATATAGTATGTTCATTAAAGTGGTTTTTCCCGCTCCATTTTCACCTAACAAAACGTGAGTTTCACTTTTGTTAAGATCAAAATTAACATCATCGTTAGCTATGGTTCCTGGGAATATTTTTGTGATGCCCTTCATTTCTACCACTTTTGTCACCATTAATACCTCCTAATTTAAAAATAGAAAACTCCTTAAATCTTTAAAAAAGCTAGATGTAGCAACATCTAGCTCTTCTTTGAACCTATAAATATTAAAATTATTGTACTGCAGCTGGTGTAAATGTCTTAACATCAGCTGGTTTTGTTGGAACTGTTATCTTTCCATCTTTAACAGCAGCTTGATACTTAGCTACTAAATCAAGAACATCTTTAGGAGTATTCTTGTTTGAAGTACCAGCGATATCTATTCCGCCTTCTTTTAATCCAAGTTCAACAGTACCAGATTTAAATGTACCATTTACTATATCTTTAGCAGCTTGGTATGTTGCGAAGTCAACTTTCTTTATCATAGAAGAAAGTATTACATCAGCATATTGTGGAAGTGTAACCGCTTGGTCCATATCAACTCCTATAGCCCAAACCTTTTTACCATTTTTGTTTGCTTCTTGAACAGCTTGGAACATACCTTCTCCAGCTCCACCAGCTGCATGGTATATTACTGTACAACCAGCATTGATTAAGTTCTTAGCTGCTTCTTTTCCCTTAGCAGCATCTGTAAAGCTATCAACATATTGAACTGTTTTTCTTGCAATTAAATCTTCTGCAGCAGTTGGGTTAACAGCTTTAACTCCAGCTGCAAATCCTGCTTCGAACTTTTGTATAAGTTCCATGTCTTTTCCACCAATAAATCCTACTTTGCCAGTTCCAGCAACCTTACCAGCTATAACTCCCATAAGGAATGAACCGTCTTGCTCTTTAAATAGTATTGATCTTACATTAGAAGCATCTACGCTTGAGTCAACTATAGCAAAGTTTACATCTGTATGCTTTGAAGCTGCATTCTTAACTGCGTCAGACATTTGGAAACCAACGCCTACAACTAGGTTTGCTTTTTCTGATACTAAAGCATCTAGGTTTGATTCATAATCATCCTTAGATTTTGATTCAACAGCCTTATAATCAAATTTGAACTCATCTTTAGCTTTCTTTATTCCAGTATCAGCTGCTTGGTTAAATGACTTATCATTTAAACCACCTTCATCAGTTGAAAGTCCAACCATTACCTTCTTATCAGAAGTTTTGTTATCAGTAGTTGTTTTGTCATTAGTCTTACTAGCACAACCAGCAAATAGAGTTGCTACTACTGCCACCGAAGCTACAGCAGCCATTAATTTTTTCTTGTTCATTACAGATCCCTCCTAAGATTTATATATTGTTTGGTTACAAACATATAACCAACCATTTACATTTTGAACGAGTACTCTGATACCAAAATAAATATGTAAGCACTTACTCAAAAAGTTAACACAATATTAGCTTAATAATAAAAAAATGCCTGTTATGAATACAAAATTAATTAAGATATACATGTCCTAAAAATATATTTTAAAACCTAATAAATAATTGTATATAACAAACACCATCGTTTATAATTCTCCTAAATTTGAGAGAATAGCCTTTTAAATAATAACATAAGCATATTTTGGTAATCATTTGCCCGTTGTAATTATAGCATACGTACAGGATAAATGAAACACTTTTTTCATTTATGTTACTAAATTAAACTTAAAAAATAATAATTTTTTAATGATAATTTACTAAACCGATATTGAATGAAATATGCTAATGAATACCTTTTCATTTTTAAGCGGTTTAATTTTATTTCTTAATAAATATCCATGGATTATTTTAGAAATATATTTTGAAGTGTTTATTAATTTTTTATTAATTTCTCTTCTACTATTAAGTATATAAAATTTTGCCTTTATTTATTCTTAATTTTTATATGGAAATTTATTCTAACAAGTTATATTTGATTTTTGAACATCTGCCTTTCCCAATACATATGAGGAAACTTACAATCAATAAGTTTTATTTTTTACTGTATAGCTATAAAAAACTTATAAAACCATTGATATATAGCTTAAAAATTTTATACTTTTCAATACAGCAAAAAAGCAGCAAGTTCTATCAAAGATGTACCTACTGCTCATATTAAATATAAAATGTATAATTGCTAATATCTTATAAATTTTAGAATTCTTCAATAAAAAATAATCCACAAGCTTTTGGACCTGAATGTATTCCAACTGTACATCCAACTTCAGCATCAATATATTCAATATCATTTTCATTCAAGTATTCTTTTAAAGGTTCATAGATATCTTGATTCTCGATATGCAAAAGCACAACTGGTTCTCCTGTTTTTCTTTTAAGAGTTTCAAAGGTTCTAATTATTTCTTTAGTAGCCTTTTTACTTCCTCTAACCTTGTCCATTACAGACATCTTCCCCTGCTTAACCTCTAATAGTAGTCTTATTCCAAGAACACTACCAATAACTCCTGCAGTTCTTGAAAGTCTTCCTCCACGAACTAGGTTATCTAAATTTTCAAAGCTTAATGCACTTTTAATATGTGGTATAGCCAACAACAATTCATTTTCTATTTCTTTTATATTCATTCCTTTTTCACTTAAAGCTATTGCTTTAAGAACTACTATACCTAATCCTGATGTTACATTTTTTGAGTCAATTACTATTATATCTTCTGTATCGAACATATCTTTAGCTATGCAAGCTGAGTTATAAGTTCCACTCATATCCGATGAAAGATGTATGGATATAATTTTATAACCCTCTTCTAAATATCTCTTGTAACATTCATAAAATCTATTTGGGGTAACTTGTGCTGTGGTTGGAAGTGCATCTTCTTCTTCTATACGCTTAAGCATAGTTCTAAGATTTATTTCTACTCCATCAAGATAGCTTTCTTCTCCAAAATTAATAAGAAGTGGTAGTACCTCCACGTCATTTTTACTTAACAACTCAATGGGGATATCTACAGTACTATCTGTAACTATTTTAATCTTTTCCATATCCCTTCCCCCTATTTACTTCATACTTGGAAAACCAATTTGTCTCAATGCTTCATACGCAATAATCGAAACTGTGTTTGATAAATTAAGTGATCTTGTGGATGTGTTTATCATCGGAACCCTTATTCCTTGTAAATCATTGTGAACACTTTCAGGTACTCCAGATGATTCTCTACCAAACATTATGAAATCACCTTCTTTATATTCCACTTCATCATAATAATTTTCTGCATGAGTCGTAGATAAGAATATTCTAGCTCCTTTATTCTTCTCCATAAACTCTTCATAGCTTTCATAAATCTCCATATTTAAATATTGCCAATAGTCAAGACCTGCTCTTCTTACATGCTTTTCATCTAGATCAAAGCCTAAAGGTTTAATTAAATGTAATTTAGAATTAGTCAAAACACAAGTTCTAGCTATGTTACCTGTATTTTGAGGTATTTCTGGCTGATATAAAACTATATTAAGATTCACTTTATTTCCTCCGAACGGTCTATATAAATTATAAAATCACACTTCATCTTATTATATTACAATATTTTATTATGTTAATCAAATCTAAAATAACCTATAATTTCTTAAGTCAACATGACAAAATATGATTTTATATCGTACTCTGGCGGTAATGTGTTAATTTATCTTTCTTTAGATACAATAAATTTTTCTATAGCTTTTCCAACTCCATCGTTATCATTTGTATCAGTAATATAATCAGCTATATCCTTAAGTTCCTTAATTCCATTTCCCATTGCTACTCCCATACCAGCATACTCTATCATAGGCATATCGTTCTCGTTGTCACCTATACACATTATCTCTTCTCTTTCTATACCGTAGTATGCAGCAAGAACTTCAACTGCTCTTCCTTTGGTAACATCTTTGTTAAGTATTTCTATATTAAATGCTCCAGAGCTAGTTACACTTATATCATCCATAGCATCAAGTTCTTTTCTAAAGTCCTTTAGCGTGTTCTTATTAGGACTAAACACAATACATTTTACAAATTCATCTGTATGCTCTTTAAATACTTTTTCCCACTCTTTTCTTTTACCGATATATTTAATCGTAAGTCTTAAATCTTTTGGTAATGGATAAGACATAAATAACTTTAAAGCAGTTCCTTGAATTCTGCTACTTACAAATATACTATCAGTAGTATAAAAGTGCATTTTTATTCCGTATTTACCTACTGAATCCAGAAGTCTGAGACAAGTCTCACTGTTAAGAGCATTTTTGTATATAACTATACCTTTATCTTTTTCTCTTATCACAGCTCCATTAGTAGCTATAACCGGTGATTTAACCCCTAACAAATTTGAATAATGTAGGGCATTATTAAATATTCTTCCTGTAGTTACAACAATATGCACTCCCATATCATGGGCCTTTTTTAGCATCTCTCTATTATAATTAGAAAGCCTTTTTTTACTGTTTAGCAGAGTTCCATCCATATCTATACATACTAATTTATAGCTCATATATTACTCCTATTTCTAAAGTATATTGAATAGCATACCTATAATTTTTGTTTTTCTAATACGCTATTTTATAATTTGTGTATATTTTAACTTCAGTATTTATTTAACATTATTATTGAAATTAAGGTGTTGCTTCCGTAGATACTATATGAGTGAGCTGTTAGAATTAAATGATTTTCGGAGATGGGATAGCATTAAAAAATCGCTAATTGTTCTTAATTAGTGATTTTTTTGCGCATCTGCCTTTTCTGAACGTATGTGAAGAAATTCTGGCAGGCGACATATTCCCACTTTTACTCTTTAGGTGTATATCCTTTTGTTTTCTTAAATTTTATATACAAAAGCTTTATAAGTAATCATAATCAATAAAGAGTAAAAGCTGTATTGTCCGAACGTAGTGAGTTATACAGTTTTAGCTATGGAATTGTAGAAAATCATATTAATTCTTTGCGAAACTCATTAAAGTATCGGAGGAGTAACAACTTAATTTCAACAAAGACTTAAATAACCGTAAAACCTATACTTTATCTTTTTCATATCTGACAACATTATACCAACAAAACATTTTAAATCAAATAATTCCAACATTAATTTAATCAAACAATAAAGATGAAACACTTCAATCCCAAATCTATTTTCAAAACTCTTCAAGTTTATGATAGAAGCATTTGAAAATGTAAATTTGATTATGAAGCAGTTCATCTATAAATTACATTTTTTAAAATAATATATATTTCTTTATCAGGTATTTCATATTTCCTTGATAATTTCTAGTTACATTCTCTATATAGTCTATCATTTGAAGCTTATCGTAGTGCAAATCATCTTCCTGAGCATAAAACTCTCTATATATAAGCTCAACTAACTCTACCATTTTCTTTGACAACTCGTAATTAGGTATATTTTCAGCAAATTCTAAATCTGTCTCATTTTTAGACTTTATTATAATTATCTTATTTAATCTAAATTTACAATAATCATATAAAGGAATTAAACTATCACTTTTAAGAATTTTTCTCTTTTTTACAACTACTAAGCATATTCTCACAGTTATATATATCAGCACTAGTACAATTGGAGATAAAATCTTCAAATATAAATAATAGGTTTTATTTTTAACTTCACTGCTATTCTTTTCTAAATCAACTTTTTTTGTGTTTCCGTTGCTATCCTTATCTACAGATGACTTTGAACCATCTAATCCACTACTATTACTTTCACCATTGTTTTGTGCCTCTTTTGCATGTCTATATTGATACGCTGTAGGTACTGTATCAATCTTTGTAAAAGGTAAAGCCCTCGCTGCGTTGAAATTATTTCCATTGTACGATAAATAGATTTCTGTCCACGCATGAGCATCCTCATTAGTAACTTTATACATTCCATTGCTTTCCTTGTCCTTACTAACTTTAAAGCCTTCAACATATCTTGCTGGAATTCCTGCAATTCTACACATTACCGTCATAGCAGTTGCAAAATATACACAGTAGCCTTTCTTTTCTTCAAATAGAAAATAATCTACAAAGTCCTTTCCTTCTGGAACACTAGGAACATCTAAACTATAAGTATAGTTTTGAGTAAGATACGTTTTTAACCTATACGCCTTTTCATAATTTGAGGAAGTTCCCTTTACTATATCATAAACTAAATCAACGGTCCTTTGTGTTATAGTATCTGGCAACTGGAGGTAATTAGCCAACTCCCCATTATTAAGCAATTGATTTATCTCTACAGAATTACTCCCACTCAAAGGTGTATCAAAAGCTTTATCGTAAATACTATTTGAGTAAAAATTTATTGTATATTCTGTCTTTATAGGTTTTTCAGAATAAAAAGCTCCATTAACTTTATCCACATAGGTTTTATTATCACTGTTGTATTTTATGTTCACGACTTTAGAATAATAAGGATTGAATAAAGTTGTCGTTGTAACATAATCGGGATGAATCGTCATAGTTTCTTCATTAGCTCCAACAAAATTTTCAATATACGCTGAATCCATCATATTGCCTTTTTGTACTAACCTAAAGTTAGGTATCCATGATGTTCCAGTATATTTATCTTTTACAGAACCTTTAAGATAGATTTCATTTTTAACATTTCCTTTATACTCTAATTTAAATGCTTCTCTATCATCAATATTAATTGGCCCGCCTAATATTTTAGATGAGTCATTATAACCGGATTTAGCTAGGGTATACCCATACTTATCAGGATTATAAACACCTCCACTATCATCAGCTATATTTTCAACTACTTTATCTGTAATTATTTTAGAAAATTTACCACTTGATGATTTTGGTAATAACACTATAAACATTGAGCTTACTATAGACATTACTATAGTTGCCCAAATAATTTTAGACGTCATAATATTATTTCTAATTTCTTTTCTTTTTAGCCTTTTCCTGTAATTTCCCAAGTGATTTACAGCATACGTTATTATACTTACAAAGATGAAGATATACATTACCTTATTAATTTCTTCATAGTATCCCAGATACCAATAAACCATCATTAAAAGCATATTTATAAGAATAATTATATCTGCAAATCCTCTTTTTTTAATCCACATAGCAAAAGGTATTAAGGTAGGAATTGTGATAACAAATAGATTTCTTATAAGTGAGAATGAGCTAGGCCATCCTTCTCTCATATTTGAAGTTATATGTGTCATATTATTTCCTATTCCTTCAATAATAAAAGAAACAGCATACTTTCTAAATACTATGACCAGTAATAGCACAGCAGAAAGCATAATCATAGTTAAAACTAGTTTTCTTTCTAAAGACTTAACTTTTTCATCATAAACCCAAGTTATAATTACTCCTATTACAAACAGAAAAGTTATAAAATAGTAATTAGTTCCTTCAATATTAAGGCATGCTTTTAATATTAAAATGGTAAGTATCATATTTAAAAAAATAATAAAACTATCTAAAAGTCTTTCCTTAAACCATTCCATACTAATTCACCTGTCCTTTTACAAGCTCTTCTATACTTATAGCGGCCTCATTAAATAGACCTTCATCTATCTTGCAGCATAGAACTCCAATATTTCTCATAGTAATGACAGATTCATCACCAATTTCGCTCTTAAGATAAAATATAATAAGAGAATTACCTTTTTCTTTATTCTCCATTATAAAGCTTACGATCTTGTCAGACAGTGTATGAGTTATCACAGCTATTCCAGCTATAGATGAAAGCCTATTTCTTTGAATATTTATAAAGTTTGTTACAGGAGTTATTCCTTCACTCCTATGCTCTATTAAGTATTCTAAAAATTTTTCAAAATCCATCTTATTTTCTATGCTTTGTACATGCTCGATTTTATTATTAACGAATACCTTTGTAGATATATTTTTCTTTAAAAGCGAGTATATAAGAGAAGCAGAAAAGTCTATAAGAAATTCCTCGTTTTTACCGTAAGGATCAAGACGATAATTACTTTCGTTCATATCCATAAATATATTAAACTCTTCACCAGAAACAGTATCAAAATTTCTTACATATAAGTCATTTAACTTTGCACTAACCTTCCAATTTATTCTCTTTAAGCTGTCTCCTTCTCTATACCTTCTCATATCTTTTGTAGAATGAGGATCTTCCTTACTTGTGACAATTGATAAAGTATTTTCAATTATTTCCGAACCACTTATTGCCACCTGACTGATATCATACACTCTTGGGAACACCTTAATTGGTTTACTTTCATTTATCTTATAATTAATATTGAAGATACCTAATAAGTCTTTAAGCTCCACATCATAACTACCCAAGTCAAACTTACCTCGGCTTATATATACTATTTCTTCAGATATTATATGATTTTCATTTATTGCTAGAGTTAGTGCATCACCTGTATAACTCTTTTTAATTCTATTTATACCTTCATTTGTGATTTTACAATAAGGGAGAATTAATATTGTGTTATTCTTCACCTTAGTATCAATATAGTCTTTATTTCCACATGTATAAAATTTAGCTATTGTAACATTCTGAATATGCAAACCTGACTTAAACACAATTATTGATATAAGCCCTAAGATTCCTGGTATTAGTAGCATATAAAATATAACATGCGGAAGGCTTCCACCTTGAACATATACAAATACTGTAGCTAATACAAAAATAACTGCGTATTTTATACTAATCCTAAGCTTAAACATTAACAGTTATCCTCGGAGTTTCTACCATCTTTAAAATGTCTTCTATGGTCTCCCTTTCTCCATAGCCGTTTGCCTTTCCTGTTGAAGACATAATTATTCTGTGGCTTAATACTAATGCTGCATTTTCTTTTACATCTTCAGGTATTACATAATCTCTTCCAGCTAGAAGCGCACTGGCTTGCGCAACTTTTTGAAGCGCTAGAATAGCTCGAGTGCTTACCCCTAAAGATATATAGTTACTTTCTCTTGTTTTATTTGCAATTCTTACTATATATTCATTTATCACTCTAGCAACTCTTACTTTCGCAACGGCATCTTGAAGATACAAAATATCCTCAGCAGTAACTACACTTGTAAGTTCTTGCAATGGATTGTTCTCTCTATACTTTTCTAGTATATCAACTTCGGATTCAGCCGATGGATATCCTAGCGAAACCTTAATTATAAATCTGTCTAGTTGAGCCTCTGGCAATCTAAATGTTCCGTCATAATCGATAGGATTTTGAGTCGCCATAACTACAAAAGGTGTTTTCAATCTATAGGTTTTCTTTCCTTCTGATACTTGATTTTCTTCCATAACTTCAAGCAATGCTGATTGTGTCTTTGGTGAAGTTCTATTTATTTCATCAGCTAGTACTATATTAGAAAATATAGGACCTTCCTTGAACTCAAACTCCATATTTTTCTGATTATATATAGAAATACCAGTAATGTCTGATGGTAGAAGATCAGGCGTAAATTGAATTCTGCTATAAGTTAGATCTATTGTCTTAGCCAATGCTTTAACCAATGTAGTCTTCCCTACACCTGGAACATCCTCAATTAGAATATGACCATTGGCAATTACACCCTTCAATATATTGCTAATCTCTACTTCCTTACCTATTATTACCTTATTAAGGTTATCTAAAATTTTCTTTATAATTTCCTTTTCCCTCATCATGTTAACCCCTTTTTAAATTTAATTCTGCCTAAAGATTTCGTTAAAACCTAACAACTAATTTGAGCATATTCTCATACTATAGTTATTTCGTTGCGTGAATATTTCTAAACACTTAGAGAATAACTTTTATAATTATTACGAGTTCCACACTTTTCCTAATTCTATCTATTTTTTTCAATTCCTTCATATTCTATAAATTATAATACTTATTTAATATTTTTTAACAATATTACAAAAATTAATACCATTTACTATCAAAAAACATAAAATTTCAATAAAAAAAACGCACTTGGGGAAAGTGCGTTCTCAAAGGGATTATGTGTTAGGGATTATTATTGAATACTATCTAAAGTAATTTTTCTATAGTTTCATTCATTTCAGCTGGTTCAGAAGTTGGTTCAAATCTTTCAACTACATCACCATTTCTATCAACAACAAACTTAGTAAAATTCCATTTTACTGAATTTCCTTCTAAGAAACTAGGAAAATTCTTTTCTAATGCTTCTAAAAGTATCTTTCCAATTGGATGATTCATGTTAAGACCTTTATAAGGAGCTTTTTCTGTTAAGTAATTAAATAAAGGGTGTGCATTTTCATCTCTTACATCTGTCTTTTCAAATAATTGAAATGAAACTCCATAATTAATTTGGCAAAAATTCTTAACTTCTCCATTACTACCTGGCTCTTGTTCCGCAAATTGATTGCTTGGGAATCCCAATACTTCAACACCTTGATCTTTGTATTTTTTATATAAAGCCTCAAGACCTTCATATTGAGGAGTAAAGCCACATTTACTTGCAGTATTGACTATTACTAATACTTTACCTCTATATTTTTCTAAGGATACTTCTTCTCCATCTATTGTTTTTGCTTTGAAATCATAAACTGACATAACTTTCTTCCTTTCTTTTAAATATTTATTTTCATAAATCAATTATATAGATATTAATACAAATATATTTTTTATTAAATTAATATCATTCAAAATTTCATTGAGTACAATTAAATATTGTATAATTGAATTATATACATTCATTATTAATCTGTCAACTGTTTTATTGTATTTTATGTACTCATGTCTTATTTAATACTTTACAGGCTTTAAATTCAAAAGAGTGGTTGCACAACAACCACTCTTTTAAATATTATTCAGTTTTTTTCTTCTTTAAAAATACATATAGGACACCTGCAAAAATAATTATAACTGAAGAAATCATAGCAATAATATATACGTTAGCATGGTTAGAATTATCTTTAGGAGTTACTTTACTTGCTTCGTTGGCTGAAGCACTTACCTCTTTGTTTGGATTTTGAATTGTTGTCTCTTTCTTATCTTCAGTAGCATTAGCAATTGGTTTCTCTTCGTTATTATCTATTACTTTGATATCTTTTGGTAAATTTTCATAAGTATTTACATTTTTATTTGGATTTTGGACTACTACTTCTGTGTTTTTTACAGGTACATTGTTGTCAGGTGTATCTTTTTCAGGAACATTAATGATTGGGGTATCCTTTTTGTTCTCTAATGATAGAAGTGCTTGTTGTAGTTCTTTAACTTTATCATCAACTTGCTTTTGTGTAGCATCAGTATCATTATATATTGCTTTTGCTTGAATTAATGCTGATTCTAAAGCTTTGATTGATTCATTTGTATATAAGTCTTTTTCTATCAACTGAGCTCTCTTGATTTCATTATCTAATGTAGCTTTGTCTGTTTTCAAAACCAAATCATTTGTTGATACAATTCCATACTTAGAAAAATGAGGAGTCTTAAATTTAATAAACCCATTTTCCACTGTTGATTCAAATTTATGAAGATTTCCAGCTTCATCAATATAGACTATACCTAACTTCTTGTTCAAAACACTATCATCAAGTTTTAGTGAAACTTCAACCTCTCCATCTATTTGATAAACTTCACTTTTTAGCAATAAGCTTAAATCATATACTTTTTCTAAAGTTGTATCCTTCAATGCTTCTGAATTAACCTTATATATTTTTTCCACCACTTCTTTGAATTGTTCACTATCTAGTGCTTTTGAAGATAATTCTATGTCTTTTGGTAACTTTCCAGAAACACTTATATCTTTGTTCGGACTTTGAAGGGTTAGGTCTACCTTTTCTCCTGGAACTTCGATAACTGGATCCTCTTTTTTCTTTTCTAATGACAAAAATGCTTGTTGTATGGCTTGAGCATCGTCATCCACTTGCTTTTGTGTAGCATTACCATCATTATATGTTGCTTTAGCTTTATTTAAGGCTGCTTCAAAGACCTCGATTGATTCATCTGTATATAAATTTCTTTCTATAAGCTCAGCTTTTTTAATCTCATCCTCTAATGTAGCTTTATTTGCTTTCAGAACAAAACTATTTATAGCAATTTCTAACTGTTCCTTTGCATTTAATATGTCTGTACTTGTAGCAGCTTTATCTTCGTAAACTTTTGTAATATTGTCTAAAGCATTATGATATACTTCTATACTACTGGGGGTGAAGGAACTTGTATCTAGATCTTTATTCTGATCGTAGTATGCTTTCAATCCAGCCTTTAAGCTTGCTCCATAAACTTCGAATTCCCATAAGGAATAACCATATTGTCCAATTGGAACAATTCCTAGCATCTTCACATATCTTCCGGTTACTGGTTTTTCATAGTTTAATTCTTTAATACCTGCAGCTCCATCTGTAATATATGATACATCTGTCCACTGTTTACCATCTTCTGAAACTTGAATTTTGTATTCTTTTCCACAGGCACCTTCCCAATTTAATACAACCCTCGAAATATCATATACGTCCTCTAAATCCACTTGTATATATTGTGAATTTACATTTTCACCTGGATGATCTTTACCTCTTTCAGATACCCATCTTGATTGATAGGTATCCCCTTTATTCTCCACACTTCCATCAAAGGCATATTTTGATTCCAAAGTGAACTTGGACTTCGGATTTATATATTCTGAGCTTGCTTTTGAAGGTTTATTTAGAGCAATATTGACTCTATCTTCTTCTTTCGCTTCACCATAAACATTAATTTCAAATATATTTATCCCATAATTTGTTCCACTAACTAGTCTTGATTTATGTGAATTAATTTTTACATATCGGCCATATACTGATTCGCTAAAATTAATTTCGTCTGTTAAACTCGCATCTGTTTTTAATTGTTTCACACTTTTCCAATTTTTGTTATCAGCTGATACTTCAATAGTATAATCATCTGAACATGCATTTTCCCAAGTGATCTTCATGGCATCTATACGTGAATATTTTTCTAAATCAACCATTATCCATTCATTATCTGAATTACGATTAGATGCCCATCTTGTAGATAAATCTCCATCAACAGCAAATCCTCCTACAAAGGTCGGTGCTTTAGATGAGACAGAGCTTGTTGTAGTTGGTTTATTTAAGGAAAGGAGTTCACCTTCATTCATCGCTACTTCTTTGATTTGATAACAATCCCCAGTACTAGATTTCATGATGATTTTTATATAATTACACATTCTAGCGATAGGTATTGTACTTTGCTTGCCATCACCTTTTGAAACTTTTGAAACCAATTCATAATTTTCTCCATCTTGTGATGCGTAGACTTCATATTCAAGAGCATATTTTTCTCCCCATGAAATAGTTATGTCTTTCAAGTATTTATCTGAGCCTGTAAGAAGTGAAATCCATTCTTCACCTTGTCCTTTACTTTCCCAATAGCTACTACCATTACTATCTACTACATTTTTAACATAATGATTTACTGTAGAACTACTAGCTAAATATCTATCATCTTGTCCTTCTACCAATGTCTTTGATTGACCAGCATAAGGTAAAGCCTTTGAAATAAAAGTAGTTGTTGTTTTAGTACTGTTATATGATAATCCCACATTTACTATCTTATGATCTTCATTGTCATTAACAGCTATAGTTATTTGTCTTGTATTTCCTGACTCGTCAATGATAACACTACATGGTTGATCTACAGTTATTGTATAGCCTTTTTTATATTCCAAAGAACCTGCTTTATAAAAATTAATTTGTGTTTGTTTTAATCCATCGTGTCTAACTGCTTGCACATCTGAATTGTTTGCAACAACTGTTACAGGAATGTTGTTTGAATAGTTCTTTACTTCTGCTTCTGTTTTATTTGGCACAACAATATATGCATAAGAATCGTTTGTTGGTTTTACACCGTGATCAATATAGGCTGTAAAAACAGAATCAGCATTCTTTTTCATATCCTCTGACCATAAACTCGGAACATCTTTTTGTCCATCATAAGATACTTTAACCTTTGTATCTTTCAAGAAAACGTATCCAATTTTGTTGTTATATATACTTTTTGTTGTATACTCTTTTCCTACTGTTCCTAATTTAACTGCCTCACCATTAACTTTTAAATCACTAGCCTTACTTTGGTTTAAGGTTGTGTGAATAGGTGCATCATTCGTTGATGAAATATTTGATCCTAATGCGACGAACTCATCATCAAAGAAGAAGTATCCTTTTTGACCCTTAGTATTTGTTTTATCAAATTTATAAGCAGTCGCTCCATACTTACCATTGCTTACACCAATATCAAAAAGTTCATTATTCTCAAAAGTGAATTTTCCACTAATATAATTAGGTGCAGTTGCCCCTGGGGTATGCGTCCAATCAAATACTGGGTATACTGATTTATATTCATCTCCATCTACAGTTATTGTAGAAGATGCAGCTGACGTCCAATAAATCAATTGTTGATTTGGTTTTCCAGCTTCATTCCATGGGCCCCTCCATTCTCCTCCAATAAGGTTCTTAGAGTCCATCTTTATATTGACACCATATCCAGCTCTCATATGTGATGCATATCCTGATCGCCACATATAATAGTTACCATTCTTACCATTGGAATTGGTTCTACCTTCAATATTGTCTAAAATCTTTTGATAGTCACTAGCATGTTTAGAATCTGACTCAATCATTCTCTTTAAAGGCTCGATGTATTCTTCCGAATAGTTATCATATCCTACATCGTATTTGTATGGACGATATCCAAGGTACAACTCCATGATATCTCCTCTAACTGTCCAACTTGTACCGTTTATCATATAGTTTGCCATTCTATCCACAACATCTTGGCTTACTGCAAAGCTTGTTCCTTTTAACATATAAATCCAATAACTCATATCTCTAAACATGGTCATTCCGTACCCATTTGAATAGAATTGTCTTCCATGCATATAGTAACTGTTATCAACTTGTACTGCTTCTTTTGTAACATCATCTAACTGGGTTGTTAAACAATAATCTAAATAATTATTAATCATATCTTTTAATTGAGTTGCATCTTCTTTAATTAGAGCATAATAAACATAGTTTTGATCAAACCATAAATTATTTTGACCTGATCCATATTTAACTGGCGTTTTTTCTAAAAGCTTGTTTAGAATAATGTTTAAAGCTTCACTGCTTATACTATCCTCCATAAACAATCCGATTCTAGCAAATCGTAATTGAACGCCTACTTGGTTTTCCCACCAGTTAGTTGAACTTGGATTTTGAGTACCCCAATAAGCTATAGCTTTATTCATTTTATCAACAGCCTCTTGTTTTTTATAAATTGAATTTCCTTGCTTATTATAAGCTATGGCAATAGCCTGCATTCTATCTAAGGCTAAATAAGGGGACCATGCAGCTCCGTTTGCAGCATTATTTGTGGCTTTATAATCCACATCCTTAAAAGACCCATCCGATTGTATTAGCTTAAGATAATCTTCTGCATGACTTACATAGCAAGCTTCTACTTTTGACCCATCATCAATTGTATCAAGCTTCAAAAAATACTCTTTAATCCTACTCTTGATTAAATTCATATCATCAACATTTGTTGCTTTTGCAATACTTGTACCGTCAAAAACAAGAGTCATGACCATAATTAAAGATAAAACAATCCTACTAAGTTTTTTCATCATATCCTTTCCCTCCATTGAAAACATTTACCTTACAATCCTATTTTTCTGTAATTTCACTTGAATTTCAACGAGCATTTACTTGAAATCATTGAAGTATTTAGGTTTAGTTAGTTTAAAAGTTTTATAGTTTTCTAGATAGTAAAAATAAAGAGATTCATTAATCTCTAAGTCTTAACGAATCTCTTTCTACAACTTTCACACTTAATAATTGTGTCATTGGTATATTATCTTTTCTATGTATCCGATCAATTAAATTAGAAACAGCAACTTGCCCCATTAACTCCTTTTGTACTTGAACAGTTGTTATTTTAGGAATTGATTTTTCACATAAGGGTGTATCGTCAAAGCCAACTACCCCAATATCCTCTGGAACCTTTACACCCATATCCTTTAATGCAGAAATTACCGCAAACGCATTGGAGTCATTTGCACAAATTAAAACCTCTGGCAATTCTTTTGATTTTAAAATATTTATAACCTCAGAAATCTGATTTGCTAATATAAATCTTTCTATACCTTTTAAAAAAGAATATTTCTCAATATAACTATCTATACCTTCATAATCTGATATATTACTTTTAAGAAGTGCCTGCTTATATCCTACAAACCTATCTTCAAAACTAAAGGAATAATCTAAATCGCCAAAGAAACCTATTTTTTTATAGCCTTTTTGGATTACATGATTTGTCATCATATATCCACCTTGTTTGTTATGAGTTAACACACAATCACTTGGATCACATAAAGATGTAAAGTCAACAAGAACAACTGGGATCCCAGTTCTTTTCAAAATCATTAAATTATAATCAGATATTTTTCCAACCACTAGAATCCCAGCTACTTTCCTTTCTAGAATACACTTAGGCATAGTAAATTCAATATCTTCAAAATAGTTCAAAATGGAGAAATAGCCAAAAGCTTTTGCTTGTTCAACAATAGAACGTAAAACAATAGAATAAAAATGTCCTGTATCTGCATAATAGCTCTGCATCAAAATACAAACATTAGTCTTTGATAACACCGATAAGTATTGTCTTTTTTGATTTATGTACCCAATTTCATCAGCAGTACGTAATATTTCTAATCTCATTGCTTCGCTCACACCAACTTTATCATTCAAAGCTATAGATACAGCATTGATAGAAATTCCTAACCTGCTAGCAATATCTTTCATTGTGACTTTCATAAGCTATTATCCTTTCTTTATACTTTGGGATATGTTTTAAATTAATTATGTCTGAAGTAACTTTAATTTTACTAAAAACTAATATATTATAGAGCCATATGCTATAACTCTTCTCCGTTTGTCTTGATAACCTGCTTAAACCAAGCAAATGACTTTTTCTTGATTCTACGCATATCCTTCAAATCATCATTATCTCTATTCACATAAATAAAGCCATATCTTTTCTTCATTTGAGCACGGCTACTGAGGATATCTACTGGTCCCCAAGCAAGATAACCTCTACAATCAACCCCTTCGCAAACAGCTTCTTTCATCTCTTCAATATGTTTACTCATATAATCAATACGATAATCATCTAAAATCTGACCTTTTTCATCGATTTGATCATCATATCCAAATCCATTTTCTACAATGTAAATAGGCATTTCATAACGGTCATACAATTGTCTTAAGGTAATCCTTAAACCAATTGGGTCAACTGTCCAACCAAACTTAGACATTTCTAAAAAAGGATTCTTTTTAATCACAACATCATTTACATTGGTTAAACTCTCTTCTCCATAATGAGATATGGTAGACATATAATAGCTAATAGCCAAATAATCTGTAATCCCTTTCCTTAAAGTCTCCAAATCTCCTTCAAGAATTTCAGGCATAGTTCCTTCATTTTTCATATTAGCGTAATAATACGAATTGTAATGCCCTCGAGCAAAAACATCTAAAAAGGCGTAAGCTTCACTCTGTGCTTTCATACTTTCTAATGTATCTAATGGATGACAAGTCTCTGGATAACTTTGAACAATTGTCGCCATCCCCATGACCGTTCCACCTTGCAAATGAATATATTCATTAATTAAACTATGAGCAATCAGTGTATTATGCATAATTTGATTGTCAAACATCTGTGAATTAACGTCTTCTGGACAAATGCTACCAAAAAACATTTTAGGACCTTTTTGCAATATTCCATTTTGTTCATTAAAAATAATCCAATGCTTAACCTTATGTCCATAGCGATTAACAATCTTCTTGCATAGTTCCACAAAAATATCAACAACCTTACGACTATAAAAGCCGTTATATTTTTCATGTAAAAAAATAGGCATTTCAAAATGATAAAGTGTAGGAATAGGCTCCATTCCTCTTTCAATTAAAGCATCTATAAACTTATCATAAAACTCAAAACCAGCTTCATTATAAATACCTTCATCACTCATCATTCTAGACCAATCAATAGAAAAACGATAAGCATTAAATCCCATCTCCTGGAATAAATCAAAATCCTCTTCATATCTATGATATGAATCAATTCCATCCTTAAAGTCAGAGAATTCTCCTGTTGTTGTCAAATCGCAAACTGCTGGTACTTTTCCACCTTCAGTATAACCACCTTCACTTTGATGAGCCGTAACAGCTCCTCCCCATAAGAAATCTTTTCGTAACATTTGTATTTCTCCTTTGACTTTTATTTCTTCAATATCATCTTTATAGATAATCCAGTTCAAGCTAATAAAACTAAGCGATACTTCTGTTAACTATTAATGTTAATAGGATCATCAAATATAAATTTTATTTGGAACTGGTACATCTTTAAACTCACTTTGTTCATACAAACTTATTATGTCAATCCTTTGCTTGAATAACAACAATATATTACTTGAAAAAAGTATTCTTCACTTGAATTATCCTTAAAATTAAAAAATCGCTAAAGCGAGCTTTTTAACGCATCTGCATTTCCAAATAAATATGAGGAAAATCTGGCAGACGGATAAGTTTTATTTTTTTATGTATTGCCATAAAAATCTTCTAAAAGCATTGAAATATATAGATTTAGCTACCTTAAAAATTTTACATTTCCATATAAAGTAAAAAAGCCATCCTAAAGGATGACTTTTGTTTAGCTATTTTTTTATTGGTTAGTTCCTGGTGTTGTTGATGTTTGAGTTGCTGGAGGTGCCGCAGGTGGAGGTGTAGCTTTCTTTGTTCCCACCTTCATAACTCCGTTAACTTTTTGATAATTATCAGTAGCTATATTTTCTCTCGCAATCTCTTTTCCATCTTGATAAGTTACTAAATAGCTCTTCACTTTATAACCAGTAACTGGTTGTTTATCCCATTGAGTTTGACCTTCTAAAAGAGAACTATCATCTACTTTTGATATTGTAGGATCATACTTTGCTAAAGTATCTGCAAATAATTCATAGGTTTTTCCACCCATTCCAGCTATACTTCCATAAAAGTTTACATAAACATTTTTATTACTTGTATACGATTCTATATATACAGGGAAATTATATGTATTTTTGAACTTATAATCTAATGATCCCCAATAAACGGTAGCATCCAATCCTACTGGTGAATAACTTGTAGGCATAGAATGATTACTTCTTTCAGTTGATCTTATACCAGCTCTCATAGCAGCTCTATAAAGCGTAGTTGAAACTTGACATATACCTCCGCCAACTCCTTGCTCAACTTTATCTCCAACAAATATTGCAGCATCTTTAAAGCCCCTAGCTGTAGTTCTTTCACCAACAGCTTCATTATAACTAAAGCTATCTCCTGGCATTAGAAGCTTAGCATTTATGAAATTACTAGCCAAAGTTACATTAGCCGATCTTCCTGGATTTGAAGTTGCAAAACTAGTTGAAAAAGTTGAAATCTTGCCATCAATTTTTGCAAGTTCTGATTTTTGGTACTTAGGCTTAACTTCTTCTATTGGTGCCTGAACAACAGTCTGCTGCTCAATTTTCCCATTAATGTTAGTTTTAATCAACTTGTCCAATTCTTCGGTATTAACTTTACGACCTGTTTGATCATCAGTAATATTTATATTCCCTCCACTTATGGAGATTTTTGCATTTACAGGGTCTTGATTTATTTTGCTCTCAATTTGCTGTTCAAATGCCTTTATCTTACTGTCATCATATTTAAATTCTAGAGGAAGATTTTTATTAGTCCCGTTTTTTATAATATCATTTTTCTGAAATAAAGATAAATTTTTTCCTTCTTCTAAAGCTTTTCCAGCCATTTCTTGAACATTAAATTGAGGGTTTAAATTTGAATAGTCAAGCTCAAAGTTTTGGTCTAATGCCTTAACAACAAGCTTTTTTTGCTTTATTGTATTTGAAAAACTATCTTCTAATAGTTTTACCGCTTCTTCTTTTGTCTTACCTGAAAGATCAATATCATTAACCTTTACACCTTGGTATATCTTATTATCCCATTTTGCAACTTGATTCTTTACAGTCATGGCGTATACACCAGCTCCAGATAATCCAATCACTACTACAGCTACAGTCCCAGCAACTACCAACTTTAAAGTCTTATTTTTTCTTACTTCGTTGCTCATATATTTTCTCCTCTCTTATTAATGAACCACCTAAAAGTAATTTGACATATTTTCATCTTATATTAATAATAGATTATAAATGTTTTCAAATATTTAACAATTAGATTGGTATATCCTTTATGGTACTCCTAATTATACTATAAAAAAAAACATTAATAAATATACTTTTATTGTAAACTTTATATTTAGGTACAAGTTACAAAGATATTTTTATCATATTATTTATGATGTGATATTTTCTGACTTTTATAATATTGTTTTAAATTTATTACTTAACATTGTATAGATAAACATAGTATATATTGTGACTCAATCTGATTTTTTTACTTTTACATGGAAACGCTATAATTTTAGATGTATAATCTAAAGATGTACTAGCTTAATCAGAAATATATTTTTAATTTTCCTCTTGGACTTGAGAGTATACTTTGAAAATATAAAAAATCAAGCGGTACATATTATAAAAAAGATTTATTTGGGGGATAAAAAATGAAATTTGATTTAGATGCATTGAAAACTTATTTAATTAATCTTCTAACCATTTCTAGTCCTACTGGATATACTGATAATATCCGTAAATACGTAATAACTGAGCTAGAAAAACTTAATGTTAATTATACTGTAACCAATAAAGGTGCAATTCTTGTAAGCTTCAAAGGGGAAGATAATAACTTTGATAGAGTGTTTTCTGGCCATGTAGATACCCTTGGTGCTATGGTAAAGGAAATAAAGAATAATGGTGCTTTAGAGCTTACACCAGTTGGTGGATTTATGATGACATCTATAGACGGCGAAAACTGTACTATAGAAACTTTAGATGGTAATTCTTATACTGGAACTATACAAACTATAAAGCCATCAGTTCATATAAGCGGAGATGATGCTAGAGATTTAAAGCGAATCGCTCCAAATATGGAAGTGATAATTGATGAAAAAGTATTTAGCAAGGAAGATACTGAAAGACTAGGTATAAATGTTGGAGACTTTATTTGCTTTGACTCTAGAGCTACCATAACAGAAAAAGGCTTTGTGAAAAGTAGACATCTTGATGATAAAGCTAGTGTAGCAGTTCTATTAACAGCAATAAAATATATTTCTGAGGAAAATCTTAAGCTTCCATACAACACACATTTTTTTATTTCTACTTATGAAGAAGTTGGACATGGTGCTAAGGCAGGGTTACCTGAGAACACAAAAGAATTTATAGCTGTAGACATGGGCGCTCCTGGTCCTGGACAAAATTCATCTGAATATGCTGTCTGTATATGTGCAAAGGATTCTTCCGGTCCTTATGATTATGACTTAAGAAAAAAAATTGTAAATCTATGCAAAGAGAATAATATAAATTATAAGATAGATATATACCCTCACTATGGTTCCGATGCCTCTGCAGCAGTAAATGCTGGTTGGGATATAAGAACCGCTTTAATTGGCCCTGGTGTTTTTGCATCTCATGCCTATGAACGAACCCACTTAGATTCCCTTATAGAGACTCTAAAGTTGGTATTAACGTACTCAAAAACTAAATAATCTATGAACTTAACTTTAATTTTTATTGTATATCCATAATACGTTTCTAATAATATTGAAATATGTGGGTTTAGCAGACAAGAAATTTTCATACTTTCTTAATATAGTAAAAAAATGCCCAACTTAATAGGGCATTTTTTTATTCTATAAATTATTCTACTTTTCGCCTTCTCCAAATATAAAATAATCTCCATCAAAATAAGTTCCATATTCTAATTGATCATCACTTCTTGTTGGTTGAATTAAAAATTTAGTCCTCTTCTTTGAAAAGTCTCCATCAAAATCGAATGCTTCTATACCTATTTCTATAGGCCTTCCGGCTGGAAGTGTAAATTTTGATTTTGGTATAACATAATAAGTATCATTCACTCCTACAGTACCTGCATAGTTGCTGTTAACAAATATATTGTATCCTAAAAGATCCTTATCTTTATTCTTTGTCCACGATACATATATATTTTTATTATCAGTTCTTGCATAAAGTCCTTTTACATCAGCTGGTGGCATAAGCATATCTATGCTATCTGGTCCATAGTTCAAATCTACAGGTGGAGTAACTCCCGGAATATCTCCAGCTTCTGTATACTGCCATATTCTCCATCTCTTCCATCCGCCTATATCTGGTGGAACAGGTGGATTACCTGCAATTTCTTTATACATTGCAATCCATAGTGGCATATTACTTAACGGATATCCTTTTCCAGCTATTTTAAAATCATCATATAGATTTACAAAAAATACTCCTGTGTAAATCATAAGTCTTCTTCTTGTCTTACTTTCAAACCTTTTTCTAAATCTATCTACCCAGTTTACAAGCTGTGCAGTTGTAATAGATTTATTTGTAGGTGCTTCTACATCAAGTACTGGAAATAAATCACCATAATCTCCTTGGCCAAATCCATCTTGAAGAACGCCTATAAAGGCATCGCATTGACTATCCGCTGTAGCGTAATCAGCAGAAGGTAATGCATAATGATATGCCCCTACTGGGATACCTACGGACCTTGAGCCTTTTGCAAATTCAATAAACTTAGTATCAACTCTAAATCTACCTGACCCTGAACCAGATGCTCTAAGATAAAGAAAATCTACAGTTCTTGCAAGGATAGCAAAATTAACCCCTGATTTGTACTCATTTATATCAGCACCGAAGGTACTAAACATTGTTTTATTTTGCATAGTTCCTCCAACTATAATAATACTCATACCATTAGGATATTATAGTAGTCCAAGTAACGTTACAAAATAATAAAATTTTTATTTTAATGTAATGTATACGAAAATTGAGATGCTCCTACATCCGATACTTAAATGAGCTGCGCAAAGAATTAATATGATTTCCTACAATGAAACAACTAAAACTTTATAACTCACTTCGTTCAAACAATAAAGTTTTTTAACGTTGTTTCATTTCCGAAAATCATTTAATTCTAGCTGCTTGCTCATATAGTATCTCCTGTAGAAGCATCTCAATTTTTAAATATACTTATATTCTAGAAAACTACTGAATAAAAAAATAGCTGAACAAACTATAACCTTATCATTACGGAGAACTTTATATCATTACCTTGGCATTCTGCCCAGATGCGTCCACTATGAAGTTCTACGATATTTTTGCATATGGCAAGTCCAAGGCCGCTACCACTTACATTTTCAGATGTTCTAGATTCGTCTGCTCTATAAAATCTTTCAAACAGTTTTTCAAGCTTTTCTCTTGGTATATTTTCACCTTTATTTTTTATCGATATAAGTGCATATTCATTTTCTCTTTTTAAGCTTACAGTTATATTTGTATTCGCAAATGAGTACTTTATAGCATTTCCCAATAGATTTTCAAAAGCTCTTAGCATTTTATTTACATCAAGATTAGCTTCCAATCTTTCCTCTGTAAAGTCTTTATGTATTCTAAGTCCTCTTTCATCAAAAAGAGGCATAAGTTCTTCTATAAGCTGAGATAAAAACTCATTTAAGTTAACTTGCTCTTTATATAAACTTACTCCCTGATTAGTTAATTTTGTATACTCAAAAAGATCTTCTAAAAGTATTTTTATTTTCTCAGATTTATTAAAAGCTATGTTCATATACTCTTTCATCTGATCTTCATTTTCGTACTTTCCATCTTTAAGAAGTCCTATATATCCCATTACAGAGGTAAGTGGTGTTCTTAGATCATGAGAAACATTTGTTATAAGTTCATTCTTTGTCTTCTCAGCTTTTCTTTCTGCTTCGATTCTATTCATTATCTCGGAAGCCATGTAATTAATATTTTCCGCTAGATTATTAAGCTCATCTTTTCCTCTTCCATTTATTCTAAAACTCAAATCACCTGATGCAATTTTTCTTAGCCCATCTGAAATTTCCTCTATATACTTCATCTTTTTATTGGTTATATATATAAAGCTTGTTACAAATACCACTACTGCAATGATTAAAGCCATTATAGAATCAGATGAATAGGTTTCATTATATTCCATCCTAGCTTGTGGAGTTGCAAAAATAAATAGATAAAGCTTCTCATCTTTTATATTAAGTGGGTAAAATATTACAAATTCCTTTCCTTCAGTTCTGTATTGATTGTTATACCTATTAGAATAAGAGTCCATAGCATATTTTATAGTTGCATAGACATCAACTGAATTTTGGATTACATTATTAGTTTTGTATACAATCTTACCATCTAGATCTGTTAATATAACTTTCTCATTTGCATTAGCACCATAAAATCTTTCTACACTTTTTTGAATATCACTAGTATTAGTTATAGACAAATCCTTAGTATTTATCAAATAATTAGAAAATCTTTGAGCTCTATCCTGTATTTCGCTATCATCATATACAAGAGTAGCTGATTTATAATTATCACGTAATATATCATTAGCTATACCGTAACAAAAAAGTGATATCAGGAAACAGATTCCGAAGGTAACAACAAGTTCGAACCTAATACTCTTTTCCATTCTTTCCTTAAAGATCTTGAATACAAGTCTAACTGGTTTCATTATCTTCCAGTTCCATACCCATCTGATAAATCTAAACTTTAGAAACTTCTTACTTCTCAATTTTATATCCTACTCCCCAAACAGTTTTAATATATTTAGGCTTTCTAGGGTTTTCCTCAAGTTTTTCTCTTATCTTTCTTATATGAACCATAACAGTATTATCTGATTGTATAAAGCTTTCATTCCAAACACTCTCATAAATATTTTCTATAGAAAATACCTTACCCCTATTTTCTGATAAAAGAGCTAGTATGTCGAACTCAATTGGAGTAAGTTTTACTTCCTTACCGTTAATATCAATTTGATGTGTTTCTATATTAATTGTTAAATCTTCTATTTCTATTACATTATCTTTCTTTTTTGGAATTACATTATTGTTTAACTTAATATATCTCCTTAACTGGGACTTTACCCTTGCAAGTAGCTCTAATGGATTAAATGGTTTAGTTAGATAATCGTCAGCTCCTGTTGTGAGTCCAAAAATCTTATCCATATCTTCACTTTTCGCAGATAACATTATTATAGGCGTATTTCTTTCTTCCCTTATTTTCATACATGCTTCTATACCATCAAGTTTAGGCATCATAACATCTAATATTATCAAGTCAACATCTTTTTCTTCTAAAACTTCAAGTGCTTCCTGCCCATCAGAAGCTTTTATTGTGTTGTATCCATCATTCTTAAGATAAATCTCCACTAAATCTCGTATTTCTTTTTCGTCGTCAACGATAAGTATTGTTTCCTTCTCCAATATCTTACACCTACCTCTTCCATTATATTTATGAAGCTAAACATACTCAAAGCTAGTATAACACCTGCAACAGCATCCATAATTGCATGTTGTTTTACAAATAGAGTAGATAATATTATAGAAATCCCTACTATTTGAATTACAATTTTGAACCAAGTTTTTAAGTCTTTATTTTTCCATAGATATATCATAGTTATTGATGTAGTAAGAACATGTATACTTGGAAAACAATTATACGGTCTGTCTATTTCATATATGTTTCTTATTAAATTACTTAATATATCATTACCAACAACTATAGGTCTAGGTACTGTAGTTTGAAAAATTAGATATATACATATACAGATTAGTTCGCCTACGCATAAACAAATTATATATTTATAGTATTCTTTAATATTATTGACTAAAAGATACAGAATAGTAAATCCTATAAAAACATACCATATATAATATGGGATTATAAACGCCTTAACAAAAGGTATACTTCTATCCATAGAAGTCATGAGGCTATGCACATCACCATTAATGGGCTTATTAAAATATTGATATAAAACTCCTATAACAAAGTATGGCAGAACAAAAAGCGCGTGTTTCAACTTGTTTCTCATAACAATCTCCCTAATCCTTATCAAATTAATCTTAATAATTAATAATTAAATAATATATTTTAATTTACACTTTCAAATTGAAGTATAGATTTTTGACTCCACACTATTAATTTTACTATTAAACTTAGTTATTTTACAAACAACTAATTCTATATTTCTATTATACATGTTAATTCTTAATAAATAATTGGTTAAATTCTTAATATTATCTTAATAAAAAGTCTCTGAAGCAAGCCTTTTTTACTCATCTTTCTTTCCTATGTATTTAAAAATTTTTAGGTTTAGTTAACTTGAAGTTTTATGCTTACCTACATATTAAAGATAATATGCTATTCATCCCAGAACTGTTAAAAGCCATGACCTCAGAAAAAAGATCATGGCTTAATTTTATTAATTTTATCTTTAACTACGTTCTTTTATTGAAGTTTCTATTATTAAATCTAGTAACTTACTAAAGCTTATATTCTTTCCTGCCGCACTTTTTGGAAAAAGGCTATTCTTAGTCATTCCTGGTAATGTGTTGACTTCTAATATATACGGAACTCCTTCACTAACTATCATGTCAACTCTTGCATAAACGCTACATTTAAGAGCATTATAGGTTGCTAGTGCCATTTCTTCAACCTGTTTATGAAGTGAAGATTCTAGTTCTACTATAAACTCATCTGCTCCACCATCTGAGTATTTTGATGTGTAATCAAAAAAAGCTGATTTAGGCTTTATAGCAAGCACTGGAAACATCTGTCCATCCAAAATCGGACAAGTTATTTCATCACCTTTTATATATTTTTCAATCATAACTTCCTTATCCCATTTTAAAGCTTCAATAACCGAATTTTCAATTTCTGACTCTTCCTTAATTACAAAGGTAGCTACTGATGACCCACCATTATTAGGCTTTACAACTACTGGATATCCCAAATCATCTATTTTCCTATAGTCAATATCATCTAGTGACTTAACATTAAACCAAGGTGCAGTTCTTATATCCCTTGATTTTAATATCTTCTTAGTCATATCCTTATCCATACAAACGGCACTACTTAAAGTATCACACCCAGAATAAGGTATTCCCATGGTCTGAAGGACTGCTTGAACTGTTCCATCTTCTCCGAATTTTCCATGTAAAGCGAGTAGCGCAAAATCTATTTCTTTGACTTTTGTAAATAAATCTTCTTTAGCATCTATAACTATTGGAATGATTTCATACTTTTCCTTATCTAAATTGGCTAATATAGATTGTCCGCTATTCAAAGAAACTTCTCTTTCTGAGGATATTCCCCCCATTATAACTCCGACTCTCATTATAATCCCTCCAAAGAACTTCTTATTTACTCTTTACTTAAGTAACTTTTTTACTATAACAAATAAAGTTATTTATACATTATCCTAAATGTAATTTTATAAAGAGTAGATAAAAAATCAAATCTTGTTAATTATATCACTTTAATCAGATTCCTTAAAGCCATTGTATTTAATTTCCACAAAGAACCCTAACTATATAGTATGTCAATCGATTTTAAAAGATATACTGTTATAGATTAATTACTTCATAATTAAATTTATATTTTGGGCTATGTTTAAGAGCATTGTTGAAATTAAGTGGTTATAAAGGAGATGCTATATGAGCGAGCTATTAGAATTAAATGATTTTTTCAGATGTAGTGGCTCTAAAAAATCGCTAATCGTTCTTTATTAGTGTTTTTTTTACGCATCTGCCTTTTCTGAACGGATGTGAAGAAATTCTGGCAGGCGATATATTCTCACTTTTTACTCTTTAATCAGATAACCTTTCTATTTACTTAAATTTAAGATATGAAAGATTTATAAAAAGCATTTATTATTAAAGAGTAAAACTGTACTGTTCGAACGTAGTGAGTTTACAGTTTTAGCCATGGAATATGACAAAATCATATTAATTCTTTGCGTAAGCTCATTAAAGCATCGGATGTATAACCACTTAATTTCAATACGGTGCTTTAACAGCGCCATATTTTTAAATTGAAGTGTTTTATCTTAACATATTTCATATATATCAGAAAACTCGATATTAATTCGTTCAATTCTAGCATCTTCATTAGACATTATTATTGGAGTTTGCTCAATCTCTTTAATTAGAGTTATTGGTAGATTTATTATAAATTCACTCCCTTTATTTAAGGTACTCTTGGCACTGACTGTGCCTCCATGTAACTCGACTAAAGATTTCACCAGAGAAAGTCCTATTCCACTGCCCTCATGCTCTCTAGCTAAAGACTTATCCACTTGTCTAAATCTTTCAAATATAATATTTATCTGATCTTCTGGAATTCCTCTTCCATCATCTTTTATGGCTATTCTTACATTATCCCCAACTTGTTCTACCAACACCAATATTTTTCCATTACAATCTGTAAATTTAATAGCATTGGATAAAATATTTAGTATTATTCTTTCGATTTTGTCTGGATCACAGTAAATATATAATTCTTCTACAAATGTATCAAATATCACTTCAATCCCTTTATTCTCAGCATAGGTAACAACAGATATAGTTATATCTTCTACAATTTTAATTACATCGTATACTCCACAGTTAAGTTTTAGGTAGCCAGCATCAATTTTGGTTATATCAATTAAGTTGTTTATAAGTCTCAGCAATCTGTAACAATTTTGCCTTAATACATTACTATATTTCTCATAAGGCATCTTCGTTATATCTTCCTTATTTTTATATAAATCCAAAACTTGTATAACAGAGAATATAACATTTATTGGAGTTCTGAGCTCATGAGATATGTTTGCAAAAAATTCTGTTTTCAATTGATCATATTGTAAAGCCTCATCTAGTTTTTTTCTATCCTTTTCATGCTCTTCCTTAAGCTCAACCATCTTTTTCTTCTCAGTAATATCTCTTGCTAAACATATAATCTTTGTAAGCTCACCGTCCTCTATTAAAGGTGAATAGTTTACTTCTAAGTATCTAGACTCTCCGTAGAATAAAAATGATATCTCGTGTCCCCTAACTATCAACCCTTCATTTAAGTATTTTATTATATTAACTTCACTTTCGTAGTCAATATCATCAAATACCTGCTTTAGATATTTATTTAAAATACTCTCTTTACTTTTACCTAAAAGTTCGCACATTGCAGGATTTACATCAGTAATCCTTAAGGTTTTAGAATCAAGTACATAGATCATATCTGGACACATGTTAAATATTTCGGAATACTTTCTCTCACTCTCTTTTAATTCCTTTTCAGCTAATTTCTTATAAGTTATATTTCTAGCACTTATAATAGCCCCATCTATTTTATCTTTTTCTTCTACTGGATTAATAACGTAATTCACATATATGTACGTATTCTTACCAGACTTCATTTTACACTCGTTTGTGACTATCTTATTTTTTTCCAAACATAATCTCATATCTTGCAGTACTTGTTGAACATCATTTTCAACTACATTATGCACCCAAGGAACCCTCTTATAGTCTTCATAGTTACCACCAAAGAGGTTAGTATAAGAAGGAGAACAGTAATCTATCCTTCCCTCGATATCTATTTTACATATTAAATCATGAACACTGTCCGTGATCTGCCTAAACTTCTTCTCACTCTTCTGTAGTTGCAGTGACATATCTATATAGCTTGTATTATCATTCATAACTCCTAAATAAAACGTATCTTCCTCAATATCAAACTCATTTATATATGTATTAAAGTAAAAAACTTTCCCATCTTTTCCTACTAATTTACTTTCACCACTCCATTGTTTTTCCATATCTATAACTTTATTCATTTTATTTAAAGAACGATTCTTTCTGTTCGGCAAAATATCATTAATATTTTTTCCCTCTACTGAATCATCACTGTAATTTTCCTTAATAAATTCATCAGCTGTCACATTAGTAAAACGTATGGTTCCTTGCTTATCTAAAATAAAAACAATACTAGGCATTTCTTGTAAGATCTTGTAATACTTAAGCATATCAGTTCTAAAGACATTCGTATTATCTATTATTTTTTTTGCGTCAATATATTTATTTTTAAAACAAATACATATGCCTACCATAACTGTTAGGACAGATAGCATATAAAAAATATCAGCAAAAAAAATAAGTGCAGTTCTTTGTCCTAAATCACAGAATGTATATACATGATTAAAAAACTCAAACATAGTTGAAGCTATAAAAAACTTCATTATAGCATCCTTGTATTCTTTTTGTTTTTTTATCAAGACAATACCTAGTACAAGAATTCCAAGAAGATCTATTATTGTCATTATAGATCTCCAATATATACTCCTATCACTTAAATATCCGTATAAGAATTTTATATCTATATAGTAGAATACTACCCCTATAAAGAAACTTAAAACAGAATACATGCATATACTTTCTCCACTTACATGCTTAAGCTCTTTATTGTTATAAAGGAAGTAAATAAAGCCAACAGTAATTACAAAACTTATTATATTATATCTTGTTGATAAAAAAGCTTGATTATATATACTAATTACACCACTGCCCTTACTCATAAGTTCAACACATTCAATAAACTTTATACCAAATAAAGTCATAGTACTTAATCCGATAAATAATATATAACTTTTTTTCGATACATCAAAGTATATTAAAATCATAAACGCAACTATAAAAGTAATTACAGTCTCAGCTGGTATCATACCATCTATATAAGATTTTGATATTTTAATATCTATATTAGAACCATATTCTAAAAAAATCAGAAAAATAAATCCTATATAAATACTAAAATATGAGAGATTCTTCTCGGCATTTTTATGATTCATCCTTGTTATCCTTCCATAATAATTCATAGATTTTTATAACTTATATCCTTTGATACAATAATCTTACCAGTAATCTTACCTTCTTCAAAAATAAAATTAGCAATTGATTCAGCAAGAATATAGTTACCATTATTTTTTCTTATTCTATGGACGATAGGTGTAGTGTGGCTTTTTTCTAAGTTAATCAGTACCCTAGCTTTTAATATTTCCTCTGGATGAGTTATGGTAAAAAAACTTGCTCCAACTACTCTCTCTTCTGCAAATTCTGATAGAGAATAGAATTTTTTTGATGCGTAGTTTATTCTTCCCTCTACATCTACTAAAAACAAAATCTCCTGTAAATTGTCTTCAATCGCCATATACGATTCGATGAAACTATCAATATTGTTTGAATAATTTTTCACCGTATGTCCTATTTCTTTATCTATAGGTATCTCATTTATTATATCATTATTTATATAGCCATCTTTAACTAAGTTGGACTCTTTATTTATTAATGTCTTATATGAGATTTCCAAACACATTATCCCAGAAATTAATAAAGCAATCATTACAACTTCGGCAGCAACTATAAAAACAGAATTTTGCCCCTGTGAATAAAAGGCATAATACTTGCAAAAAATAGGCAGTAAAGTTGAATATATTAATAAATTCGAAAAATCGTTCTTATTATTTAAGTTATATATTATTACAATTATGACCACAAATGCATTTACTAGCATAGTATTTATATACGTTATTACCATTTTTTGTTCAGATAAATTCAAACATTGGGGCAATATTATATAAATATCAATTAAAGTAGTACATAGTCCCAACACCCCACCAATCAGTAGCAATATACTATTCTTTTTTCTTGTCTGGAAGAGGTTAATCGTATTGTATTTTAAAGCAAATAATATAATTATAGGCCTTAATGTAAGACCTATAGCAAATGGATAGCTAACTCTACTTATAATGAGATTATCATTGGCTCCATTTATATTTAAGTTTGTAAAAACTTGCCTAAATAGGAACTCAAAACAAAAATACATATAACTAAAGCAAATAGCTATAGGTATTACTCTATGCTCGTATGAAAAATATTTAAAGCATCTATACAAAAATAGGAGAGAGAAGATTATTATTACAACTTTAAGTCGATTTACAACTTCATGAAAATTGTAAAATTCATATCTTTCTAAAATTCTTAATGATATGGCAAATAATATGATTAACAAAAAAATTACCATTGTATTAATTTTTACATATTTAGATACTTTTTTGTGTATATGTAGAAAATAGCTCATATTATTATCCACCTATTATAAAAATTGTAATTTACTAATTAATTATACTATCAATTATCATTTTTTTAAAATTTAATTATCGCAATTATCGATATATAGTTGTATTTTTTCAATTTCATTTACTCAAGTTTTTAATTAAATAATAATGGATTAAATAAATATATATAAACTCATCTCTACTGTTCTAAAAAAGTACAGAAATAAATCGCATTTTTATTATTAATGTATATTTTTGTAGCATTTTTAAATATAAAGTGAAAAAATAAAAGCTAACGACTCATATTTGATCGTTAGCTTTTACTTTAAGCTCTATTTTGCTATACTCTTATAGTATTTGCACATATGCTTTATAGGGCATACCTCGCATTTAGGATTTCTAGCAGTGCAACATCTTCTACCATGAAATATTAATAAATGATGAGCCAAAGACCATTCTTTCTTTGGAAGCTCTTTTTGAAGCTGTAATTCTACATCATATACATTCTCTGAATCGGCAAGGCCAATTCTATTAGAAACCCTAAAAACATGTGTATCTACAGCAATTGATGGAACTCCAAACGCATTTGAAAGTACTACATTCGCAGTTTTCCTACCAGCTCCAGCAAGAGAAGTTATGCCTTCCATAGTATCTGGAACTTCTCCATTAAAATTCTCCTTAAGCTGCCTGCACATCATCATTATATTTTTCGCTTTATTTCTATAAAGTCCTATCTGTTTTATTCTATCCTCTAACTCTTCTTGAGATATAAGTAAAAAATCATCAACTGTAGGATATTTGTCAAATAAATCCTTCGTTACCTCATTTACTTTTTTATCAGTAGTCTGAGCTGAAAGTATGGTAGCTACAAGAAGTTGAAAAGGTGTTCCATAATCAAGTTCACACTTTGCATCAGGATACTGCTCTTTTAATAGTTCTAGTATATTTCTTGTGCTCTTCTTCATTTTGTACCTCCATTTATGAACCTGTAATTTGTAATTATGTTTATTAATCCTTCAAGATCTAGTGCAAATTTAAATATGTATAATCAAATAGTAGTTTAAAATTAATGTATCACACTGGAGATACTATATGAGTGAGCTATTAGAATTAAATGATTTTCGGAAATGGAATAGCGTAAGGAAATTGTATTGTCCGAACGTAGTGAGTTATACAATTTTAGCTATTCCATTGTAGAAAATCATATTAATTCTTTGCGAAGCTCATTAAAGTATCGGAGGAGTGACACATTAATTTTAGTAAAGTACTTTAATGTAATCTATTCCTTAAGCCTTTCAATCATTAGTTTATACTGCTCCAAATATGGAGAATTTAATTCTTCATTTGCAATATCCTTGTTTTGGAACAAACCTTTCCGTATGAGAGCGTTTCTTCTTAAAACGTTTTTACCTCTCCACCCACAGGATGTGGCTTTAAAACTACTTTTGAAATCAGAATTAGATATATTTATTATGTTATCCACATTATCATTATTCATAAAATTCATGGGATAAAACTCTTTTATAGGCGATAAATATTTTACTTTATTATATGGGCACTTGTTCTGACAACTATCACAACCAAACACTCTTCCATCCATTAACTTAGCGAATTTATAATCTATTTCCTTTTTCTGAGTTATATACGACATACATATATTAGGATTTTTATTGTTTTTATTAATTGATTTTGTAGGGCATTCTTTATAGCAAACTTCACAACTTCCACATTTCGTAAAATACTTTATATCATTAAAAGTACGATTTGTAGACTCCGGAATTTCTAGGTCTGTTATTATTTCACCTAAAAAAACATATGAACCATACTTTTCAGTTATAATCATATTATTTTTACCAATAAACCCTACACCTGATAGATATGCAATATATCTTTCAGGTAATGTGTTACTGTCTGTAAATGCAAGTGCTTTCCCCCCTAATTCATTGATGAAAGTCACTATTTTTTCTAAATAACTATGTACTACAGTATGATAGTCCATACCTCTAGTATAAACAGAAAATCCATTTTCTATATAATCCACATTATGAAGATAAGGGAAAGCTATAGATACTATAGTCTTTCCCTCACTCATATAATGATTTGGATTTATTCTTTTTTCTATATCTGTTTCTTCAAATTCATTCTCAATACCTTGTGATTTTCTTTCAGTGTAGAACTCTCTTAACTCATTGAAAGTCCTGCACTGTGCAAAACCAACAGTATCTAAGCCTAAATTCATGCAAAATCTTTTAATTTCAACTGATAGATTCATAAACTAAATCACCATATCATTATATATTTTCTTTCTTCTGCCTCTAAAATCTTCTATCTCAATTATTGGCAAATTTCTCACAATAAATCTGGCTGGTATACCTACAGCAGTTGCACCAGCAGGCACATCTGTAAGTACCACTGAGTTAGCACCAATTTTCACATCATTTCCTATATTTATAGGCCCTAGAACCTTAGCCCCTGTTCCTATAACTACATTATCACCAACTGTAGGGTGCCTTTTACCTTTATCTTTTCCAGTGCCACCAAGAGTAACTCCATGATATATGACAACATCGTTACCTATAACACTAGTTTCTCCGATAACTACTCCCATACCATGATCTATAAATAAACCTCTGCCTATTTGAGCACCTGGATGTATCTCTATACCTGTAAAAAGTCTTACTACCTGAGATATTAATCTTGCTATAAAGAACATCTTTCTTTTATAAAACCAACTAGATACTCTGTGCCCATTTACTGCATGAACACTTGGGTAAAGCAGTAAAACTTCAAACCAACCTCTTGCTGCTGGATCATTTTCAAGTATCTTTTTTATATCGTACCTAAGGTTCTTAAACACCTATTATCACACCTTTATATTATTCATATAGGCCCATTGAAAGATATTTTTCTCCTCCATCTGGTGCTACTACTAAGATTTTTTTGCCTGGACCATATTCCTTAGCTAATTCTAAAGCAGCATGAAGTGCACCACCTGAAGATATGCCTATAAGTACACCTTCGTTAGCTCCAAAGTTTCTAGCAGCTGCAAAGGAATCTTCTTCTTTAACTTGAACAACTTTATCAACTACTGAGCTATCATATATTTCTGGAATAAATCCTGCTCCTATACCTTGAATCTTATGTGGACCAGGTGCTCCACCTGAAATTACAGGTGACTTTTCTGGTTCTACAGCTACAACTGTAACATCACTCTTTAATTCTTTTAGTTTCTTACCAACACCTGATATTGTTCCTCCAGTACCAACTCCAGCAACAAATACATTTATGTCTGGTAGATCTTTAAGTATTTCTTCAGCTGTAGTTGCATAGTGTTTTTCTGGATTAGCTATATTTAAGAATTGTTGTGGCATGAAATATCCATTTTCTTTCACTAATTCTTCTGCTCTTGCTATAGCACCTTTCATTCCCTTAGCGCCTTCTGTTAATACAAGTTCAGCTCCATAAGCTTTTATTAAGTCTCTTCTTTCCTTACTCATTGTTTCAGGCATTACTATAACAACTTTATATCCTTTTAATTTTCCAATCATAGCTAATGCTATTCCAGTATTTCCACTTGTAGGTTCTACTATAGTGTCTCCAGCTTTTAATAGACCTAAAGCTTCAGCCTTTTCTATCATACCGTAAGCAGCTCTATCTTTAACACTTCCACCTGGATTAAACTTTTCAAGCTTTACATATACCTCAGCTGAATTTTCTCCTGTTAAAGTGTTTACTTTTAGTACCGGTGTGTTTCCAAGTAATTCTAATGCATTATTAAATAACATATCTCTAACCTCCAAAAATTATATTTATTATTTTATTAATTATCTTAAATTTTAAAATTATCCACAGATTTTTATTCTCTATCTTTATAATAATTGATCTTTTGTTATCCTAAAATTAGTTAGCTACAAACTTTTACATTTAAGATTTAATAAAGAATAAAAAAAACTTCATCTCTTATTAGAGACGAAGATATTTCGCGTTTCCACTCTACTTAGATCAAAATGATCTCACTCACGATAAGCACTATCATGCTTCCTTGCTATAACGGGCATCCCGGGATCACCTACTAAAAGTTCAGCTACCTGCTCCAAAGCGCACTTCTCATAAAATCCAAGTAGAAGATTCACACCATCTCTTCCTCTCTGAGACCTTCATTTATGATACTTTTCTTTTTCTTTGCATTTAAAGTTGAGTATTTTGATATGTTTAATCTTAATTTTATTATATGCTAATTGTTTTAAATGTCAACAATATTTTTATATAATATTAAACTGCTTTTTTTGCTTTCTTTTTCCAAATAGGCAGTAAGAATTCATCTACAATATCATGAATTAAAACTATACCTACAAGCTTATCCTCTTCATCCACTACAGGAACAGATAATAAGTCATATTTGGTTATAAGCTCTATAGCATCTTCTATATGAAAATCATGTTTAAATTTTAAAGTATTCCTATCCATTATATCTTGAAGCTTAACTTCTGTGCCATTCATAACTAACTGTCTTATTGTAACTGTCCCCTGAAGTTTTTCATTCTCATCAGTTATATATACACAATGCATAACTTCTTCATCAGGCTGCATTTCTTTTAATAAATCTATTGTTTCTTCAATTGTGACATCTATATTAAAGGATATAAAATCTTTATTCATTATACTTCCAACAGTTTCATCTTCGTAACCTAATAATTCTTTTACCTCTTCGGCATCTTCTGATTCTAAAGATACTAAAATCTTTTCTCTTTCTTCTTCATTTAGTTCATCTAATAAATCTGCAATTTCATCATTAGGCATATTTTCAAGTATTTCTGCAGTTTTTGATACACTTAAATCTCTTATTATAGACCCCTTGAACTCTGGTTCTATCTCTTCGAGAGCATCAGCCACTAAATCATCATCTAGATTTTCAAATACTTGTTTTCTCTGTTTATCATCAAGTTCTTCTAATATATCAGCTAAATCTGCTGGGTGGAGATTAGATAATTTTTTATAAGGAACTGATAGCTGCAAGCTGTCATTTATAAGCTCTAAGGTTTCTACATCATCCCACATAAGTGCTTGGTCTGAAATTTCTTGCTTCATAAATTTAAGCATAACCTTTCCAAAACCTTCAATACCCATTCGTCTATATCTTGCGATTTGACCTGCTTCTACTGCAACTACTCTGTATTCTCCTGCAATCTCTGCAATTCTTAAGTCATTTACTCTTACTACCTTTTTTCCGTTTATATCAACTATCTTTTTATCTAAAAGATTTTGCGTAAGCAAATAAGTATATTTTCTTGGCAATATTTCCTTACTACCTCTGGTCTCAATCCTTATCTTATTGCTTTCCTTTAGATAAACATCTACATTCCTAAATTCATAATCAAATACTGAACCATCTCTTTTTATTTTATATCCAATAATTCTTGGATACCCATCTTCTGTAGTTACATAAACATCCTTTAATATACCAAGTACATCATCAAACTCATCGTAGATCTTTTTATTTAGTATAGAACTATAAAGAAATACAGACAATCTTTTCATGTTTCTAACCTCCCCCAACATCCAATGAAGGACTTAGCTAGAGCAATGTACTAGGTTTACATTAAATTTCGCTGAAGCCACCCATTGAAGTTTATTATATTTAATTTTTCTTGCGACCTACTATGAGGGCCACCCTCCATTTAATTTCACCACCTTGGTAATAAATTATTTATTATTTCAAAATCTGTAACTTAAAATCATTTCTGGATGATTTTTTTAATTTACATTTTGATTTATATATACTACACCTTCATAAAAAGTAAAAAAAGGCCCCTTGAGGCCTCTAAAATTCAACTTAATATCATTACGTTGAGTTTTAGCACTACAAGACTTAAGACCTATCGGTCTAGCTACGTTAAGTTATACCTTGCTTCGATAAAACCTGTTGACCCATTGGCATCTCTCGATGTTTCCGGGCAGTAGCGTGCATTCTTGTAGGAGCCTCACCTAACAATGAAACATTTTCTTTCTATAATATATTATATTACTTTAAGCCTAAATTGCAACTTAATAGCCTCAAATTTCGAATATTTATTTATTTATCCTGCTATGGTTTAAAATTTCATAATAAATCTTCATTTTGCTTCATGTTGTTGCACTTTACTTAATCTTATATATAAAAATGTACCACTTCGATTTAAAAATATAAATTTCATTATGAAGTGATACATCCATTAAACTCGCTATTCTATTTTAGATTTATATAAACTTAATCTATTTTTTCCACTTATCAGCTTGATTCTGCATTTCCTTAACTATCTTATCAACACCAGCTGACTTCAATTTTTCATTCAATTTAGGTAAAAATTCATTTGGATCTACTGAGCCAGTATTCAAAGCTGGTCCAAATTCTTCTAGAACGTTTTTCAATCCAGCTACCTCTGTATTCACAGGATTTGTATCAAAGTTAAAACCTAAATCTGCAGCAGGAATAGATGCATCATTAAATTTCTTAAACTCCTCCCACTTATTATCTGGGTCACCATCTAATAAGTATGTCTTATAAAGATTTCCCAATGAGAAATACGGAACTTGGTACTGCTTACTTTCAGGAAGTAACTTAATCTTATTGTCAGATATCTTCTCATAATGAGTTCCTTCAATTCCATAGTTCAAAATATTTCTAACGTACTTATCAGTATTCATTAAATTCAAAAACTGCATTGCTTTTTCTTTATTTTTTGAATTAGCAGATATAGCCTGCATAGCTCCTGTTGTGGATCCATTTGTAATATAGGTATCCATAATAGGAGATGCTACTACTGGGTATCCGAGATCTTTCCCCCATAGAGATTCTGCAAAAGGCTGTCCATCTCCCTTTGTTACAAATCTTTTTACAGCCTTATTATCGCTTGTTGTTGCTGCATCCTTATTTATATATCCAGCTAGATAATATTTTCTCATAGTTTCAAGCTGTGTTTTCATCTCTTCTGTCTCATATAGATTAGCTGCCTTTAGTGATTTATCTGTATAAAAGATTCCTACAGGATCAACTATTTTATCAAACTTAACAGGAACGCTATAATCCTTTGTAGTATAGAATGGTACTACATCTGGTTCTTTTTCTTTTATAAGCTTTAGCCATGGTTCCAAATCCTGCAATGTGTGAATATCCTTATAAGGTATATTATATTTATCTACATATTCCTTAGTAAATACAAACATCGGTGCAACACCTATCTCTTTATTAGTTGGTATTGCATATGTCTTACCATCAATTTTAGCTCCATCCCAAAATCTCTGATCAACTTCACTTTTAGTTTCTTTTCCATACTTTTCAAGAAGGTCATCTAAAGGAGCAAAAGCACCTCTCCTTGCATTAGGTAAATAATCATTTGCCCATGAGCAAGTAAAACAAATATCATAATCTTCCCCTGAATTAATTACAACCTGCATTTTCTTTGAGTAATCGCCCCAGTCCACTTGCTTAATCTCTACTGTGGTATTTATTTTTCCTTTTAGATACTTGTTCAATTCAGCTTGAACTTTTTCAGTATCTTTCTGTGGAGTACCAATTGTGTACCATATCAAATTAGTAGTTTCGCCTGTGCTTGTTTTGGTCGCTTCTTCTTTGTCAGAACACCCAGTTAAGGAAAAAGCTGAAGCTAGCACAGTTGCCAAGGTGAGAGTCATTAATTTTTTAAATTTTAACATCAAAGTTCCCCCTCATAAATGTATTTTTTCTTTACAAACTAATTATATTTTCATCATGAAAAGGTTTAAAGTGTAGGAATTTCATATTTACTGTTCAAACTATATATACCTTATTTATTGAAAATTAATGGTCTGTCATTATTTTGACAGACCATTATATTTTTATTTAAATTGTACTTTAAAAGTCTTTATTTCAAAAGGTTTTATTACAAATTCAACCTTATTGTCACTGATGTCAAGCGCTTCTATATCTTTTTCCATAAGACTGCATTCATTAACGCTCACTATATCTTTAAAAAATTCCATAGTTACTTTACTTCTTTTGTTATGGAACTCATACATTCTAACAATGAATTCATCACTATCTTCTGCTTTTTTTACAGTTTCAATCATTACATTGTTTTTATCTACATTAATAAATGATAATTTCACTGGAAGCTCTCCACTATGTGCCTGTTCTATTCTTGTATAAAGTGGCACGTTAAGGTTATATGCCATACTAACAGTCTCAGAAGCTTTCCACTCTCCCTTATGTGGATATATGGAATAAGTAAAATAGTGTTCTTCCTGATCTGTTGTAGGATTAGGTTCTATTCCACTCTTTATTAGAGTTAACCTCATTGTTCCCTCTTGAATATCATGTCCGTATTTGCAGTTATTCAGTAAGCTGACACCAAAATCCCCTTCTGATATATCTGCCCATTTTTGTCCACAAACTTCAAATCTAGCTACATCCCAGGAAGTATTACTATGAGTTGGTCTTTCTATATTTCCATATTGAATTTCATAGGTAGCTTTATTAGTATTTATATCAATAGGAAATGCCACTTTAAGTAATACTTGCGACTGTTTCCAATCCACATAAGTTTCGAAATCAACTCTATCAATATCTCTATATACAAATATTTTTTGAATTATTGTTGAATCCAAAAACCTTCTTTCTACCTTCAAAGCTGCTCTTACCGGGCCATTTTCAACTACTTCAACTTTTTGGATATCATCCACCTTCCACATTTTTTCTTTGTAGAATATGTCTATATCCCAATTATCAAAATTCATAGGTTTATCTTCAAAGGCCTGAAGTACATTACCTTTTTCTCCTGCCTTTAATAGTTCTCTATTATTTTTCTTATCATAAAAGGACTCAATTTGTCCTTTTTCATCAAAACAGATTTCAAAAAAGTCATTCTCTATATAACTTTTATTTATGTTTATTAAACTATCAACGTAATTCTCTTGATCCTCTACGATATAATAAGTCTTATACCCTTGAGCAGGAATTTCTTTTGCAAAAAATACTGCCTCTCCACCTTCAATCCTCTGGCAAATTACCTTTTTTCCTTCTTCATCAAATAAAGCAGGATTTGTTATATTCTCAGGTACAGAAAATTTTGCTATGTCATTTCTCTCATAAGATAATGAATTAAACACCAATACTGCAGTCCTATTCAAGTTAATCTTTCCTGCTAATGAAGAAAGTGCTTTATTTAATGTATAATTTCCACTCTCTAGTAACTTTTTATACTCTTCCTTAGTAACTTCATATACTTCCTGAATTGATGAACCTGGCAATATATCGTGAAATTGATTTAGAAGTATATCTTCCCATCCCTTGTTTAGTTCTTCCTGCGGGTAACTGCCTCCTAAAACTGTATTAAAGGAATTGAATTTTTCACTAGCTTCATATAAATTTTCACAAATTCTATTATCTCTTTTATTTCTTGCCATAGATGTATAAGTTCCTCTATGATATTCAAGATATAATTCACCTGACCATTTAGGAAGATACTTATTATCCTTAATTTTTTTCTCCATATTTCTAAAGTAATCTTTTGCAGTTCCCATTTCCACTTTAGGACAACCTGGTATTCCCTTATTAAGCCTTCTTCCAACCTCAAGCATTTCATAAGTGGCTCCACCGCCACCATCTCCAAATCCATAGCAAACTAATACATCATCATTGATATTTTTTTGCTGATATCTTTCCCAAGCACCCATTATTGCACCTGGATGAATTTGTCCATTATATGTGGTAAAGTGCATGCTTGGATCTTGATATGGATCTTTTGTAGTAATAAAGTGGGTTAATACTTCTGTACCATCTATCCCCTTCCACATGAAAGTATCATAAGGCATTTTATTAAACTGATTCCAAGAAATTTTTGTGGTCATAAAATAGTTAATATCAGATTTTTTTAAAATCTGTGGAAGCGCGGCACTATAGCCAAATACATCTGGAAGCCACAAAATTTCATTTTTCACACCAAACTCTTTTTCAAAAAACCTCTTTCCCAATAGAATTTGTCTTACCAATGATTCACCTGAAGTTACATTACAATCAGCTTCAAGCCACATTGCTCCCTCTGGTTCCCAAACTCCTTCTTTCACTTTTTCTTTTACCTTTTCATAAACTTTAGGATAGTCTTCCTTTAAAAACTTATATAGCACTGGTTGACTTGACATAAATTTATACTCTGGGTATTGTTCCATAAGCTTAAGCACCGTAGAAAAACTTCTCGCTACCTTTTCTCTTGTTTGAGCTACAGTCCACTGCCAAGCTACATCAATATGTGTGTGACCTACACAAGTTGCAATCACCTCATCTTTTCCACAAAGCTTCTCATAAAACTCACTTTTCAAAAACTCATTAGCTTCTCTGATAGACTTATAATATTCATCATAATAAGGTTTTCTAAGATCCAGAATATTCACTGCCTCATTAAGTACACTTAGCATATCTATTCTTCGTTTATCCTCTTTACTCAGCTTCTCACAAACCCAAATAGGAACCTGAATATTAAAATATAACTCTCTTATAGACTTATCTACCAATACCAGCTCTCCATATAAACTAGCTTTCCTATCTGCTACCATGCCACCATATGCATGCAGATCTACATTGTATATTTTTCCGGCTTCAGCACTATCAGTCAGTATAACCTCTCTATGATTTATATCTAACCCCTGAATATGCTCCCCATCAATATATAGAATAAATTGAGGATTCACAGCATCCCAACCTTCATCAAAGGTTTTTAAACTCAAGGCAATTGTTTGTCCTCGAAATTCTGTTGGTACCTGCACCTTTGTCCTAAACCAACAATGACGGTCTCTCCCACCCCATAAATCTCCAGTTTCAAAGTCCTTCCATTGTTCTTGAGCTGAATCAACAGCTTCTATATTTAAATAATATCCTTCTAACATCTTATAGTCATTTATTGATACTTTATCTTTATAAACCTGACTTTTTAGTTCATTGCATATCTTCTGAATTCTCTCAAAAACGTAATACATATTAATTCTCCTTTATTTATATTTTTATTATTCTTTTACAGCTCCAATAGTTAAACCTTTTACAAAATACCTTTGGAAGAATGGATAAGCACATACTATCGGTAAAGTTGACAATACCACCATCGCCATCTTTGCCGTTTCTTTCGGCAAGTTTTGAGATATTCCAATAGCATTTACCCCTAACATCTTAGTGCTTGTTAAGAATTCCATACTATTTTCTATACGAATAAGTAAATATTGAAGTGGTATCAAGCTTTCCTTGTCAATATACAACATGGCGTTAAACCAATCATTCCAATAACCTAAGGTTAAGAAAAGACTTATGGTCGCTATTCCTGGCAAAGACATTGGTAATACTATTTGGAAGAAGGTTCTAAACTCGCTCGCTCCATCAATTTTAGCTGATTCAATAATTGCCTCTGGAACAGAAGTCTTAAAAAAGGTTCTTAATATGATTACATACCAAGTATTCATAGCAAGTGGTAGAATAAGTGCCCATATAGTGTTTTTTAAATGAAGAAACCTTACCATTACAAGATAAGAAGATACCATCCCCCCACTAAAAAGCATTGGAATAAAGGCCAATTTTGTAAAGAACCCCTTAAACGCAAAGGTTCTCCTTGAAAGGACATAAGCATAAGAGGAAATCAATATCAAACCGATTACAGTCCCAAGTACAGTAACTAAAATTGTTATTCCATAAGATTTCATAAGCTGACTCCCTGCACCTATCAAATATTGATATGCATTTAGGCTCCACTCCTTTGGAATAAATCTATAGCCATTATGTTGCAAGGATTTCTCGCTGGTAAGTGAAATAATAACTACAAATACAAATGGAAGAATACAAATAACCGCCAGAATAATCATAATTATATTAATAATTACGCTTGTACTATTTTTAATGCGATTAAACTTTAATTCCTCTGGACTACTCTCCACTTTTAGTATACTTTTTAACATCAATCCCACCCCCTAAAATAGTGCATTTTCACTATCTATTTTTTTAACTATTTTATTAGTAACAACTATAAGGATTAATCCAACGAAAGATTGATATAATGCAGCTGCTGAACTCATTCCTATATCTCCCATGTTCATCAGAGCTCTATATACATAGGTATCTATTACATTTGTTACTGGATATAATGCACCTGAATTCATTGGTACTTGATAAAACAGTCCAAAATCAGCATTGAATACCTTTCCAATTGCAAGTATAAATAAAATTGTTATTACAGGTTTAAGCAACGGAATTGTGATATATCTTATTTGTTGCGCTTTTGATGCGCCATCAATCATGGCTGCCTCATAGTAAGTTTTATCTATGCTACAAATAGAAGCCATATAAACAACAGTATTATAACCTATGCCTTTCCATTGACTTACAAGGATTAGAATCAATGGCCAATACTTCGCTTGGCTATACCACGAAACCCCATCAGCTCCAAACTGCTTCATTAAACCATTTATATATCCCTGTTCTGGACTGAGAAATGTAAATAGGCAATAGCTTACAACAACCCATGATAAAAAATAGGGTAAAAACATAGAGCTTTGATAAAACTTAGCTAATCTTTTTCTCGTAAGTTCATTTAGAGCTATAGCTATACAAATCGGTAAAATTATTCCCAAAAAAATAAAAACCAAGTTGTACAATACTGTATTTCTTGTTATAACCCAGGCATCGCTACTATTAAATAAGAATTTAAAATTATCAAACCCTACCCACTTACTTTTGATAAGACTTTCTATAAAGCCTCCACTTATCTTAAATCTCTTAAATGCTATAATTGCACCTGCCATTGGAATATAAGAAAAAACAATAAACCATATTGCTCCTGGCATAGCTAATAGCAAAAGTTCTTTGTTAGTATTTAACCGTGTAAAAAACCTCCGCATACTCATAACCTCCTTAAAATCTCTAAAGAACTTGGCTTTGAGTTAAATATACCATGACATAAATATGGTTTATAGTTGATAATCTATAGATTTATTGTACTTATTTCAGTTTACTTATTAGCTAATAAAATAATTTTTGCTGCTTCTTAAGGTATTTGGACATACACCATAGTACTTCTTAAATTTCTTATAAAAATAGCTTGTATCCAAATACCCAATAGTTTCAGCAATCTCATTTATTTTCATATTTGTATTTAACAGTAGTTCCTTGGCTTTTTCATTTCTTATCTTATTTAAGTAATCAGAAAAGCTTATACCAACTTCTTTTGAAAACAATTGGCCAAGATAAGAAGTATTTATATTAAACTGGTCCGCTAACATCTTTAAAGAAAGTTCCTTTGCAAAATTATGTTTAATATAATCTATTATCTGTTGAATTACTGGACTAAATTTAAAACTATTTGCCTCAATAATATCCAAGGCTTTTAAACTTTCCTCTTTTATGCACTCATCGACCTCATCCAATGTTTCCATATTACATACTGAAAGAACCATCCTGCTTATGCTATTATAGTCATATTCATGTCCAATATTGAGTTCTTTCATAGTTCTACTTATAATAATCATCATTGTCACTGCCACATCCTGAACTAAAGCTGGTGCAGCAGTTTCATTACCTTCAATACTCTTAAATATTTCAGTTATATAGGTTTCAAGGTTATTCCTATCCTTTTTCATAAGAACCTTAGAGAAGTCTTCTAAATTAACTTTAGATATATGCTCAGGATTGTTGTACCTTTGTAGTAAACTCGCTCCATTTATTATCTTGTTAAAACCATAAATTAATAAGTAGCTTTGAAGCTTTTTAGCTCTTTCATAGGACTTATACGCATTCCAACTAAATCTCTCCACTTCTCCAACGGTTATGAACACATCTTCATTTAATTCATTCTTTATATACTCTCTAATTCTCACTAAAATCTTTTCAAAATCTTCTTGTGATGATTCACTATCATTCCATCCTGATATAATAGCAATGTTATCCTCAAAATCTTTAAAGAAATCAATATTATCAAACTTCATTCTTTTTTTAATTATATTTAGCAACATTGTACAATTTCTTTTTTTATTATTTCTTAATTTGATTAATGCAGCACAATAATTCTCATATTTAAGATTCAACTCTAGAATAAAACCTCTCTCTTCAAGCTCATACCCACTTATCTTATTTGTAACCCATCTATTATATATATTTTCTTTTATAGTCTCTATCTCTTGATTTTTGAGCCTTGGGCTTTCCTTCTCTCGTTTTATCTTCTCTACTGTCATTTTTAGTGAAGCTTCTAATTCTTCTTCATTTATTGGTTTTAATATATAATTTTCTACCCCTATTGAAATTGCTTTTTTTGCATATTGAAAATCATCATATCCACTTAGCATAATAAACTTTGTTTTTGAATTTACTTTTTTTATTTCTTCAATTAATTTTAATCCATCCATATTAGGCATAGTAATATCAGTAATTATAACTTCCACATTCTTCTTATTAAACATTTCTAGAGCTTCAGTACCACTTGAAGCCTTGCCGGCGACCTCAAGTCCCAATTCTTCCCAATTAATTATACATTCTACGCCATCTACTATAAGCTTTTCATCATCTACCAACATTACTTTGTACAAATTCTTCTACCTCCTTATCAGGTATCTTAATCATAACTTTTATTCCTTTTTCCATTCCTTCCATAACTTTCAAACCATAGCTTTCACCATAGACTAATACAATCCTTTCATGTACATTAGCTAAACCTATGGAGTTTTTCGTTTCACTAGGTGACTTTATATTTTCATTTAATCTTCTTATTTGTTCTTCATCTAGTCCTTTACCGTTATCTTCAATAGTTATAAAAATATCTTCTTTAGATTTTTCACCTTTAATCATTAAAAAATTATCTGTTATTCCTAAATCCATCCCATGAATAAGAAAATTTTCAATTATTGGTTGAAAAACAAATTTAATAATTTGCTTATTTAATAATTCAAACTCAAAATCAATTTCATACTGAAACTTGTCCTCATATCTAAATTTGTATAAATCTAGATACATTTTGCAATACTCAATTTCTTGTCCAATTGTAACAATATTTTTAGCTTTTACTACACTTCTAAATAGTGTTGCAAGATTATAAAGCATTCTGCCAACTTCTTTATCACCATTAATAACAGCTTTCATTCTGATTGACTCTAAAGTGTTATATAAAAAATGTGGATTTATCTGATTTTGCAGTGCAATAATTTCTGTATTTTTTTGCTTTATTTCAGAAAGATATACTTTTTTAATATAATCATCTAATGTACCACACATTGTGTTAAAACTTTGAGCTATCAAATTAATCTCATCATCTTCTTTTTCAATTGGAATACTTGTTTTAAAATCTCCTTGTTTTACATTATCTATTGCTTTAACAATATTCATAGTTCTTCTTTCTAGTTTTTTAATTTTCAAGTATACTATTATTTCACTTAATATTATTAAAACTATAACAACAATAATGATTGTTTCTATGAATATCTTTGTTTTATCTAAAATTGAATTTTCAGGTATAATGCTTAAGATGATCAAACCTGCTGTATTTGGTTTAAAATCAACATATGAAGGAGTATCTAAATAGATGCTTTCACTGCCGCTTCCTATCTTAGAGAAATAAGGATAAAATTTATTCACATACTTCTGAGAAGAGTCATATATAACCTCTCCTTCATTGTTCATTACAATAAGTTCATTCTTATCAATATCATATTCTCTATATATTTGATCTAACTGATCCATTTTATATGTAAATACTAACATTCCAACTTTCTGTAAGTTGTCTGGATTTATTACATAATTGACCGAATAGTAATAGGAGTTCACTGCTTTACTTTTACTTTTTAATATTTCAACTACACTCTTTTCACTCTCTTCCCAATGAATTACTCCATAGTTATTATCCATAATATTATAGTTATTTACATAACCTTGTGAATCATAAATGCTGGCTAAATTTTGTTTAAAGCTTACCAAACATATTTTATCAATATTAGAATTATTAGCGTAACAACCTTTGACAAATGAATCTACTCCACTATAAGTCAATTTATCGCTTTTAGCATATATATCCAGTTTGTTTTTTATATAAACATCAAAAGGATTATTTAAGTAAAATATTATATCACCCATCTCTTGATTATCACTATAAAGCTCATTTATTTGAGTTCTTGTATTCTCTATTTGACTATTTATATACTGATTTGTATCTTCTACTATTTTCCCATTCAAATACTGTTGCTGTTCTTTAATATTTTTAGTGGTCTTATTAATAAAAAATATAGAAAGACTAGAAAGAGATGCAAATATTATAAATGAATATACAAAAAACAATCTTCTGAATAACTTTGTTTTAATAAACATAATTCCCCTCCATTTAAAGGTTTACATTTTATAATACACAAACTTTTATCAATATATAGATGAACCACTTCATAATTAAATTTATATTTTCAAATTCTCCTCTTAGAACCCAGAGTAGTTTTGAAAATAGATTTAGGATTGAAGTGTTTCATCTTTATTTCTACATCAATTCCTTTTTCCCTTTAACATTTGATATAAATATATCCCATAATTCGTTTCTTTCTTTTTATCCTTTGTTATGATAATATAACTTAGTGACAAAGATATAATTATTCAACAAAATTAAATCTATTGAAAACATTCAGTCTATCGTTAATATATATGATTTGAGTATAGATTCAAAATATATCATTTATAATGTTAATCTAAGGAGTCTTATAATGAATTTATCAAAAGAATTTTTACCTATTAGCAAAGAAGATTTAAAAAGACGTAATATAGAGCAATTAGATTTTATAATAGTTACTGGCGATGCTTATGTAGACCACCCTTCCTTTGGAACTGCTATCATAGGAAGAACCTTAGAAGCAAACGGCTTTACCGTTGGGATTATCGCTCAACCAAACTGGCATGATTCTGAAGACTTTAAAAGGCTAGGAAGACCAAAGTACGGTTTCTTAGTAAACTCAGGAAATATAGATTCCATGGTAAACCACTATACTGCTGCAAAGAAAAAAAGAAGAGATGACTTCTACTCACCAGGTGGAGAAGCAGAGCATAGACCAGATAGAGCAGTTATAGTTTATTGCAACAGAATAAGGGAGGCTTTTAAAGATATTCCTATAGTTATTGGAGGAATTGAAGCTTCACTGAGAAGATTTGCGCATTATGATTACTGGGATAATAAAGTTAGAAGAAGCATACTTTTAGACTCGAAAGCTGATTTATTAAGCTATGGTATGGGAGAAAAGACCATAGTTCAGATAGCAAACCTTTTATCTTACGGCATGGAAGTTAAGAAAATTACAGATGTAAGGGGTACTTGCTATTTAACAAAAGATATCAGTAATTTATCAGGTTATGTATTAGTTCCTTCCTTTGAAGAAGCTGTAAGCAGTAAAGATGCATATGGTGAAAGTTATAAATTAGAGTCTTACGAACAAGACCCTATAATAGGTAAAACTGTTATACAACCCCACGGTGATAGATATCTAGTTCAAAATCCTCCTCAACTTCCTTTAACTGAAGAAGAGATGGATATAACCTATAACTTACCCTACACTAGAACTTATCATCCTATATATGAAGCAAAAGGCGGCATACCAGCTATAAATGAAGTTAAGTTTTCAATCACAAGCCATCGTGGATGCTATGGTTCTTGCTCCTTCTGTGCTTTAACCTTCCATCAAGGAAGAATAATACAAAATAGAAGTGGTAACTCAATAGTTGATGAAGCAAAACTGCTTACTACCCTAGATGACTTTAAAGGATACATACATGACATAGGGGGGCCAACTGCTAACTTTAGACATAAGTCTTGTAAAAAACAAGAAAAGTTTGGGACTTGTAAAGATAAGCAATGCATGTTCCCTAAACCTTGTAGCAATCTTATCACCGATCATAGCGAATACTTAGGAGTGCTTAGACGAGTTAGAACTTTGCCAGGCATTAAAAAGGTATTTATTCGTTCCGGAATAAGATATGACTATTTAATTCACGATAAAAATAACGAATTTTTCTCTGAACTTTGCAAACATCATATAAGCGGACAGCTAAAAGTTGCCCCTGAGCATGTTAGCGATAAGGTATTAGCACAAATGGGAAAACCTACAAGAGAAGTCTATGATAGATTTGTAAAGAAATACTACCAAGTAAATGATAAGATAGGGATGAAACAATTTTTAGTTCCGTATTTGATGAGTTCTCATCCAGGAAGTGATCTAAAAGCAGCTATTGAATTAGCTCTTTATATCAAGGAAATGGGATATACTCCTGAACAGGTACAAGACTTTTATCCAACACCAGGAAGCATATCAACAACAATATATTATACTGGAGTGAATCCTTTTACTGGCGAAAAAGTATATACACCAAAGACTCAAGAAGAAAAAAGTATGCAAAGAGCATTGTTGCAGTTTGCAGTTCCAAAAAACCATTCACTAGTTAAAAAGGCATTACTTAAAGCTGGAAGAGAAGATCTCATAGGTAAAGATAAAAACTGTCTAATAGATTGGACTCCAGCTAAGGAAAGAAACCATAAAAGTAGTAGTAAAAAAACAAGTAAACCGGATTCTACTAACCCAAAAAATAGTAATAGCAAAACCTCTGACATAAATCATAACAGTAGACCTTCAGAAAAAAGTCATAGTAAAGATGGCAAAAGCTTCAGTAACAAGTCCGGCAAGAGCAATAACACTAGAGGTAATTCTACAAATGTAAGAAGCAAAAGAGTACATTAGAACTCAAAAAAAGAACCTTAATTATTGATAAAGAACATAATTCAATATGTCTTTTATCAATAATGGGTTCTTTTTTTATTTTGGTTCTGTTAAAGCATCTTGCTAAAATTAAGTTGTTATACATCCGATTCTTTAATGAGCTTGCGCAAAGAATTAATATAACTTCTTAAATAGTCCAATACAATAATTAAATACTAGCAAAGTCACTAGCTCGCTTATAATGCTATATGGATACAAGCTTATTCCAAAAAGCTTTACTAAATTATCTAATATTATAAATATGGTTGCAATTATAATCAGTCTAATTCCAGGCTTGTTTACAAAATTTCTATCTAATGCCAAAATAGATAGAACTAAAATTATTGTTGGAACTATAATAAATGCTAACGTAAATATATATTCTGATTTTAACATAATTATATATCCAAATTTTAACGATATTCTTATGTTAGGTTCGTAAACAGCTAAAAGTATAGAGTAAAATATTGCAAAGGCAGCCATAATACTATAAGTAGTAGAAAATTTAATCTTATCATTCCTTCTACAAATATAATATATAATATACAAGATCACTGGAATATAAACGTACTGTAGAAAAACTAAATATTTAATATAGTATATATATTTTGGGTCTTCCAGTAATGCAAGTAAAATTAAAGTAATATACTTTAGCATAACAAATAGTATCATAAAAATTGATACTATTTTAATTTTTATAGGCGCCCATCTTAATAGCTTGTCTAATATAAATATGCATAAAAAAATTATAAGTAATAATATTACAAAGTATAGATATACCCCTACCATATCACACCTCTTAATATTTTGGTTCTTAGCCTCAAGCATTCAAAAATCTTACTATACATCTCTTATTGCTATTAAGTAATAAAAGAAAATCTAATATAGCTTTTTATTTATGATATTGCTTATAAAACTTAAAGAAACTCTTACTTATAATTTATTAATGTATTATTTAATTTATTCCTAAAACCTTTATACCGCCTTCAACACATTCTAAGCGTAGCGGAAATCCTGGACCTTTTTCACCATCTATATCAGTAACTATATCTTCATCTGTTTCTATTGTAACTTCCTTAGTTTTATAGTATATAACCTTAGGGTCATCTAAGTGTTCCCCTCTGATAACTCTTATAAATAAAGGTATTAAGTCCTTTATAGAAACAGCTTTAAATACTATTACATCTAAATAACCATCCATGGCATCAGCACGAGTAGCTAATTTAAAATTTCCTGCTGTTTGACCATTAAATACTAACATCAGATACATATGGCCATCATACTCTAATTCTTTAGAGGAAATCTTAACCTTAAGCCTTCTAAAATTAGGTAGTTGCTCAAAACCTTTTAAGTAATAGGCAAGCTTACCTATCATATTTTTTAAGTTTTCATCAGTTTTTTGGGAGACATCAGTAAATAGACCTGTACTTGCCACATTTATAAAATACTTGTCATTTATTTTTCCTATATCTACAGGCTTAGGAGAACTATCTAATATCTTCTTACATGCAGCTCCTACATCTGATGGTATATCTAAAAATTTTGCAAAATCATTTGCAGTTCCAACTGGTAATATTCCAATTGGCAAATCTATATTTTTAGACTTCATTGCGTTCACTAGTGAGTCCACAGTTCCATCTCCACCAGCTACTAAAATGTAGTAATATTCTTCATCAATATCATTTAGAGCTTCTGATATGTCCGACTCTTTATTTATTCTGTAGGGAACAATTATATATCCATATTCTTGATGTATACTTATAACTTTATCTAATTCATCTAGAATAACATTTTCACCTGAAAATGGATTGTATATAAATTTCACCTTTCTCATAGAATACCTCCATAATAACACTATGTAAAATTATTGCATTTTTTACATCATATTCTTTTCAAAATCAATCATTAAACATTATAGCAGAATTATAAACTTATGTCGAGGTTGTCCCATTATCTTGAAATTTCGATTTTAATTATAATTTATTAGTTATATATTCCAAATGTCAAATATCAAACTACTTAATTAACAATTTTTATGTCATAAAGCATTCTTAAATTAATTTAACTTAATTTCTAACTAAATTGTATATGTAAATAATTAATTTTCATATGTACTGCTTTATTATATAATTAATATTTCCAAAGTAAATATTATTTGAACTTTTGTTATATCATAATATATTATAGCCAATTTCAAGATTATTATAGATTTACATAGTGTGCAAATGGTATTTTGTTAGTAAAACAAGTAAAAATCATTAAATATCTACATTTAATGATGAATATATGAGATTTTACCTCTTATACTTTTATTAAAAATGAGTTATAATTATTTATTGATGATGGAATTATATTTATTTTACTAGGAGTGATTATATGAGAAAAAGTAGTATACCCAATTTATTTACATTTGCAAATTTATCTTTTGGAGTATTCTCAATACTTGCAACGCTAAATGCAGATTATTTTTTAGCAGCAATATTTGTAATTATAGCTGCACTTATTGATAGATATGATGGAAGAGTGGCACGTTTTCTTAATGTATCTAGTGAGCTAGGTAAAGAATTAGATTCTTTAGCAGATTTAGTATCTTTCGGCGTAGCTCCTTCTATATTAATTTACTCGCAATTCGGTTTCAACAGCTTTGGCCCAAGGGGTCTATTAGGATATTGCGCATTGATTATATTCCCTATATGTGGAGCCTTCAGATTAGCTAGATATAATTTAGCTGAATTTGACGGTGTGTTTAGAGGAGTTCCAATAACAATAGCAGGTAGTTTAATGGCTATATTCTCTCTGATTACAACAAGATATACTGTACCAATGGTTTTACCTGTAATCTTAATGTTAATCTTCTCTTATTTAATGATTTCGAATTTTAAACTTAAAAAACTTTAATATACACTGACAGATTAGAGGACCTTTTAGGTCCTTTAATCATGTTCAAAATCCTTATGATCATCTTCATTGTCGTGGTGATCTTCACAATTTCCGTCTTCATGATCCCTATCCCTATCATCACAAGGTTCACAGTTATCATTTTCATCATCTCTATCTTTATCATGATCTTCACAATCATCGTCTTTATCATCCTTTTTGCTTTTGCGTCTCTTTCTTGTATTTGGCGGATGAATAGGTTGCCTTCCTCCAGGTCCTCCAGGAACTCCAGGACCTCCACTTGAATTTTGGAATAATAAATCATTATCTATCTCTGTTAATATTATAGATTTTTGAGCAGTTTTTACTGCAATTACATCTGCTTTAATTCGTATGTAATCAAGATAGCAGCATTCAACACTTTGAATAACATTAAGTAAGACATCTATAATATCACCAAGCTGATTAGCCCTCTTTATAGCATCTCTTACTTCTTTTTTTCTAGCAAGTGCAATTCCATTGAGTTCACCTGCACCACCTATAAGCAATCTATATGAATTAACGTATTTTGTTAATAGTTCAGTTAAATTGTTTACCTCAATAAAATATGAATCAAATAACTCTTTAAAGCTTTCCATTCAATCACCTTATTATTGCTATCATAACAATATATTAATTTATTTATTATTTAATTCCTTACAAAAAACGTCAACTTTATAGTGCCTTCTACAAAAATACATTAGCTTGCTCAATAAAGAACAAGCCAATACATTTTATATGTTACTTCGCAATAATTCATCTATAAACTCATCATCTACGGTTTTAAAAAGCTCATTAAATAGATCTTCATCTTTCTTTTTTCTTAAAAGTTCTTCTTCTGTTTCGTTGTCAGTAAAATCAAATAACTCTATATTCTTCATTACAACTGGAAAAAAGTATTCATCCGCATAAGAAAATTTCATGCTATTTTCCTCCTATTTATCTTTACATTCTGTGAGTGGTTCAAAATATGCTCTTGGAAACTTACATAAAGGACATACTTCTGGAACTTGTTTCCCTTCATAAATATAGCCACAATTCATACATCTCCAAACTGATTCTGTGCTAGATTTAAATACAGTACCACACTTTACCTTCTCATATATATCTTTAAATCTTTCTCTATGGCTCTCTTCTACTTCTCTAAGCTCCTTATAGAAGTTTGCAATAGCTTCAAATCCTTCTTTTCTAGCTACTTCTTCGAATTCCTTATAGATTTTATTAGCTTCTTGCCATTCACCTTCCATTGCATCTAACAGGTTTTCTTCTGTTGATTTCACCATACATAAATATTTGGCCCACGCTTCTCTTGCATGAGCATATTCATTTGATGCAGTTAAATCAAAAACTTGACCTATCCATACAAACCCTTCCTGCCTTGCTTTTTCAGCATATAGATTGTATTTGTTCCTTGCTCTTGACTCTCCTGCAAAGGTTTTTAGCAAATTCTTTAAGGTTTCACTATCCTTTATTTCCATAAAAGTTCTCCTAAAAATACTACACACATTAATATATTCAAATATATTCCAATTGTTACCAACTACACCTTATAGATGTACCAATTCGAACCAAAATCTATTTTTAACCCTCTCCTAGTTTCTGGTGAAAGAATTAAAAAATATAAATTAAGTTTACATATAGGAACTCTTTAACACACATAAAATAAAGGCTATGTTTAAGACCATTGTTTTAACAGCTACAAAATAAAAAACCGCGGTTTCCCGCGATTTTTTATTTTGTAGTTATCTTTTTAGTTTCATCACAAACTATAGATATATCTTGTAGTTCTTTGGTCTTACTAACCAATACTACTTTATAGCCCCATAATTCTTGAACATACTTTAAGGTTTCTTTGGCATAACCTATATCTAATTCTCTTCCGTCAAATACATGCTCTAAAGTAAGAGTATTATCTCTTCTATTTAAATCTATAACTCTTATATACGGTATACTTCCGACCCCAGTGTTAGTGGCTATAGTATCTCTTATTTTCTTCCATCCTGACTCATCTGCTACTTCATCAACTACATAATCGAAGCCTTTTTTAGCATACTGGAACAAATTAAGTTCAGCACATAATTCTTCAGTAAGATATTTTCTTAAAAACGAATTATCTCTCTCAATAGCTCTAACCTCAAAAATCTTATCTCTGCCATATCTCTTTTCGATATCCTCAAGAACTCTAAATCCAATATAATAAGGATTTAAACCTCCTAGCATCGGAGCAACTACATCATTATGTCTTTTTAAGAATTCAAAATGCAATTCCTGAGGAAGATTGAGCTTCTTAAGTATATTATAATGCCAAAAACTCGCCCATCCTTCATTCATTGTCTTTGTTTCAATCTGTGGTAAGAAATATAATGTTTCTCTTCTTACTATAGTTAAAAGACTCTTCTCCCAATCTTCCAAATCACCATAATCTATTATGAACTGTAGCAAATCATCTTCCGGACTTAAAGGAATTTTTGATAAATTAGGCTCCTCAATAGGATCATTACTATCTAAGATTCCTTTGCTTTCAACTTTTCTTGAATAATCTTCTATTAGTCTTCTCCTTTGGTCACTCTGTGATATCTTTTTCTCTCCGATAACACGACTAATCTGATATCTTATGGCATGAGCTGCATCTAAAACCCTCTCCACCCTCTGATATCCTATACTTGGATTATTGATATATCGTCTCACAGTCTCTGCATCTAACTTGAACATCTCCAAGGTATGGTCTGCATCAGTACCTTCCTTAAACAATCTGTTATTCTTGAAAAAGTCATTATGTCCATATACATGAGCCATAGTTAATATTTGAAGAAGTAATGTGTTGTCTTTCATTAGATATGCCAAGCTTGGGTTAGAATTTATTACCATCTCGTATGGCAATCCAGTGAGATTTAGTGAATATAGTGTTCTGTTTTTCTCATAGGCTTTTCCGTAACTCCAATGAGGATATCTTGATGGCATTCCTACATAAGCCTCGTAGCTTAACATTTCATTATACCCTATTATTTCAAACTCTTGAGGGTAAAAATCAAGACCTACTTCCTTTGCCATATTTTCTATTAATACATTCCATTTTTCTAATTCTCTAACTGTATAATCCATCACCCTTCCTCCTTAAGCTCCTTAGATAGCATAAATTTCAATGCATTCCACAGGTCTTTCTTTTCTTTCACTACAACCATTGCAAAATTTTTCTTTTTTATTTCCTTCAAAAATCTGTAGTACATAGTTGTAGAATAAGTAGAAGGCAACAGTTCTGCATAACCAAATAAATTACTTATTTCACATAGATCATTTACCGCTTTTATAGCTCTCTCATTATCTTCACTCCAGTTATCTCCGTCAGATGCATAGAAAGGATATATATTCCACATATCTGGGTTATATTTCTCCTTTATAAGCTCTAAGGCTTTGTTAAGTCCTGAAGATATATAAGTTCCACCTGACTCAGCTTTGTGGAAAAACTCATATTCATTAACAACTTTAGATAATGTGGTATGTGATATAAATTCAAAAGCTATATTGTTATACTTTCTTCGTATAAATCTAGATAGTACGAAGAAAAAAGATCTAGCAAGAAACTTCTTTGAATTATCCATTGATCCAGATACGTCCATTATAAAGATCATAACCGCATTACTTTCTTTTTTAGGTTTTTTCTTTACCTTATAATATCGCATATCCTCTTCTCTAAATGGAAATCTTTCAATTTCTTCACCTTTTCCAACTTCAGCTAGTGCCCTTTTCTTTCCTTGCTTTCTAGCTATCTTTGCCATAACTGTCTTCTTTTTGGCAAGTCTTGGATTAATTCCGTATCTTTGATAACCTCTTTTTCTTCCAGCACTTTCTACGATTATCTCTGAATACTTCTTTCTATCTAGGTTAGGCAGGTCAAGATCTTCTACTATATAATCTAATAACTCTTCCAAAGTTATCTCAGTTTCATATACATCTTCACCTTCTTGATTGCCAGCAGAGCCGGGGCCATTGCCCCCTTGCTCTGAAGCTTTTCCTACCTTATCTCCTCTTTTTTCTTCACCAGTTCCATTGGCTACTCCACCATTGTTATTTCCGTATACAAATTGATATTCTTTTATCCCTCTTATAGGGATTTTGAACTTCTTATTTTTTGATTCTCCTATTATACTTTCCTCTGAAAGTATATCTCCTAAATTTTCTTTTATAGACTTTTCAACTAACTGCCTATGTCTTCTTCTATCTTCTATCGCTCTATCGTGTTCAACTGGATTTTCAGCATGGTCTCTGAATATTGCCATATTATCAATCCTTCCACAAGTTGTTTGCAGCGTATTTTAATATAACATCGCAGCAATGAGGGCAATATCCATTCTCTTTCATTTCTTCTACCATAGCATTATACTTCTCATCTTGTTCCTTATCTCTAACTCTAGATTTAGTTATGATTCTGGAAAGATCTTTTACTGAAGCTGTAAGCTTTTTCTCAATAGCTTCCTTCAGAGGTTCGTAAGCAGTATAATCTATATGACCACCATTTCTCACAACATAGAACATATATGAAGTTACATCAGATCTAAAGCCCTTAGCTGAACTTTCTGAAATACCAATCTGCTCTTCTATACTTCTCATAAAGCTTTCATCTGGATTTAATTCTTCTCCAGTAGAATTATCTTTAAGCTTAGTTTTATTAACATATGCTTCTGCATTATCAATATAGTTGTTAAATAAACTCTCAGCTTGTTCTCTGAAAGAATGTATAAATGCCTTAGTTATTTCTTTTTCAAGTATCTTGTTGTATTCCTTTCTTAATGTATCCTGTATAAAACCAAGATACTTCTTCTTATCTTCTTGTGATGTATCTAAATCCTTAACTGACTTTATTATACTTTCCATGATACTTAACGGATTTATACATGGATATTCAGAACTTGAAAGAGCATTATCAATAGCCTTAATTATAAATCTAGTTGATATTCCCTTCATTCCTTCATTAGGCCCTGCTTCCTCTTTAAGTTCTAATAGGTCTAATCTCTTTGTAGAACCTTTTTCTACTATATCTTCACCGTTGTATATCTTAAGCTTAGTTATTGGATCTACCTTTGCTGATGGAGATAATCTAGAAAGAATTGCAAACATTGCAGCAATCTCTAAAGTATGAGGAGCTATATGAGCATTAAAGTTACTCTTCTTTATTATCTTCTCATATATCTTCTTTTCTTCATTCAATTCCATGCAATATGGAACTTCAATCTTTACTATTCTGTCTAGTATTGCTTCATTTGTATGATCTGACTTAAATTTATTCCATTCAGCCTCATTTGAGTGGGCTATTATAAGTCCATCGAAATAAATCATAGATCCTTTACCAGGTGATGGAACTGATTTTTCTTGAGTTGCTGTAATTATAGTATGAAGATATTCAACATCATTCTTGAATACTTCTATAAATTCAACAAGCCCTCTATTACCTACATTAAATGCTCCATTAAGTGAGAATATTCTTGGATCATCCTCAGGATACATATCCATCTTAGATATATCAACTGCTCCAGTTAAAATTGATGTATCTTGATTATTCGGATCTACAGGAGGAACTACACCTATACCCTTTCTTGATCTGATTGAGAACCCTTTGGTCTCTACTGGAAAGTCCTCATATCTTCCATTAAATTCATTCATTAGTCTATACCTGCATACAGGACAAAGGTCTCCTTCTATTTGAACTCCAAGCGATTCTTCAAATTGAGGTCTAAGATGCTTTGGAATAAGGTGAAGTGGTTCTTCATGCATAGGGCATCCTTCGATAGCATATATTGGGTCAGCCATCTCTAAAGCCTTCTTTAAAGCCTCAACTAATGAGGATTTTCCAGCTCCAACTGGTCCTACTAAATAAAGTACTTGCCTTGCTTCTTCTCCCTTCATTGAAGCTGAATAGAAATAATTAACAAGCTTCATTAATATCTTATCTATTCCGAAGAAGTCATTTTCAAAAAAGTTATACCTTTTTATCATTTCATTACCATATATTTTTCTTACCCTTGCGTTCTCTTCAGGTTTTAATATCTTTACACCCTTATCAACTATGATGTCATAGACTCTCTTGTGCGCCAACTTTGCTACATCTGGGTTTTCTTTTACTATTTCCAAATAATCTAGAAATGTCCCCTTAAACTTATGCTTATTATGTTTTTCTCTATCACTTTCAATAAACTGCTTAAAATCCATCTACATCTCCCTCCTTTTATAAAAATATATTCAGAGGGACAAACCATCTATGACTAATCTGATTTGAATATTTGTTAAATAAGAATTATTTTTTAAAAAGCTATTAATGGTTTAATGAAGATATATTAAATGAATTGAAGAAAGAATTTAGATAATTAAACCGCTGCTCAAAATAAAAAGGATAACATAAACTACAATTATGTTATCCTTCTTTACTAAAAATAGAAAAACTCTATTTAGTTATCACAGTACAAGAAATTATATAAAGCACCTATTAAATTAGAATCATTTTCAAAAGCACATTTCTCTACAGAAATATCTAATTTTGCATAATAGCTTTTCATTTTACTAAGTTTTTCATTTACTATATCATAGAAATCTAATCTACTACTTATAGCACCACCAATTAATATTTTCTCAGGGTCTATTATATATTTTAGGTTAAATATTCCTCTTACTAAATAGTTATACCATTTATCTATGATATTCTTCACTTCCTGGTCTCCATTTTCAGCCATTTCAAAAACTTTCTTACCATTTAATTCTTTTACATCTAAGCCTTTTTCCTCTGCAACCTTTTTTACCAAAGCAAAGGTGGATGCGTTATTACTCCATGTATGCCCTTCTATATCATCACTGTCATCCACAAGCATAAATCCAAATTCTCCTCCGTGGAGATTTTTCCCTCTAAGAATCTTTTTGTTTACTATAATACAACCGCCAATACCTGTTCCTATTACTATACACATAAAATTTTCGCAATCCCTCGCTGCTCCAAGCCATCCTTCAGCCAGTCCAGCACAATTAGCATCATTTTCAATAGATACTTTTAAGCCTGTTCTTTGTGAAAGTAATTCTTTTATATTAGGACCATGTATATAATCTACAGCACTAGCACCATAAATAATTCCGCTTTTTTGTTCTACTGCTCCTGGCATACTGCACGCTAGTCCACTAATTTCATAAGTCTTCTTAAAATCTTCCACTAGATTTCCTAATACTTCAACGAACTCATTTATTCCACTTTTGGGAGTAGGTATACTTCCTTTTTCATAGGAAACCCCTTCGCTATCCATAAGGGAGTACTTTATTGCAGAACCTCCAACATCAATAACTACATACTTATTCATAAAAATCTCCTCCATTGTAAACATTACCACATTAGGATATATTTCTTCATATTTCAGTATACTTTTTAGCTTGCTGATAAAAATTCAAATTTTTTTAATATTATTTAAATTTAGACAGAACCCAAAGTACTTTGAAATACCTAAAATTTATTTAAGGTTTTAACTGTTATATATTTATTATGATAGAAAAATGAAAAAAATCAAAGACCCATTTTTTATTTTTAGTCTTTGATTTTTGTATTTAGTAATATTATTAAGGTTAACTAATTAACCTTGCTTTTCACCAAAATATGATTATGAACTACCCTAAGTACTCTTTCCCCGTACCTTTCAATTTTCTTCTCACCTACACCACGTATCTCCTTGAGCTCCTCTTTTGTTTGAGGTCTTAAGTTTGCAATCTGTATTAAAGTAGAATCGGAGAATATTATATACGGTTTTACATTTTCGCTTTGAGACAAATCACGTCTAAGTATTCTTAGCTTTTTAAACAGTTCTTCATCTAAAACAGTATCATCATTAGTATCTTTAAGCTTTGCCATCACCTTTTCTTTGCCTTTAAGAACATTTATAGACTTTTTATTAAGCTTCAGCATAGAATAGGTACCTTCTTTTTTATCCACAAAACCTTCATCTATTAAAGTTTGGATTATATCTTTGATAAACTTTGTACTATATTCTTTCATGATACCGTAAGTTGAAAGTTCATTTAATTTGTTATCCAGTATCTTAGGTCCCGAATAACCTCTCAGTATATCTACCATTACAGATATCCCATAGCGTTCTTTAGTTCTGTAAACACAAGAAAGAATTTTTTGAGCTTCCACAGTTATATCTCTAAGTTCATCGTTATTTAAGCAATTAGAACAATTGTTACAGTATTCTTTTATATCACTTTCTCCAAAGTATTTTAATATAAAATGTCTGTAGCAATTATGTGATTCACAAAAGTCAACCATTGCTTGAAGCTTTCTAAGCTCAATTTCTCTTCGATTTAATACTGTGGAGGTATTTATCATATACTCTAGAGAAGGTATATCATCTCTTGAATAAAGCAAGTGACACTGGCACTTCTCGCCATCTCTTCCCCCTCTTCCAATCTCTTGGTAGTAATTCTCTATATTCTTAGGTAAAGAGAAATGAACAATATATCTTACATTTGACTTATCTATGCCCATTCCAAAGGCATTGGTTGCTATCATAATATCTTTTCTATCAAAAAGAAATTCATCTTGAAAAAATTCTTTTTCTTCGTCCTTTAGACCTCCGTGATATTTGGCAGTGCTGTAGCCTCTTTCTCTTAAATAGTCATAAAGCCCATCAACATCTTTTCTTCTTGAGCAATATATTATTCCTGATTGCTCCTCATGTTCTCTTATTATGTCTTTAACAAATTCCAGTTTATCTACTTCCTTATGTATATTCATAGATAAGTTATCTCTATTAAAGCTACTTATGTGTACATATGGATCCTTTAGACCTAAAAGCTTCATACTATCTACACGTACTTCATTGGTAGCAGTAGCTGTAAATGCAGTTATTACAGGCCTTTTCGATAATGAATTTACAAATGGTAGTATGAATCTATAACTTTGCCTAAAATCATGCCCCCACTGAGATACACAATGCGCCTCATCAACGGCCACTTGAGATATATTTAAACTTCTTATGAGCTTAACACAATAATCTAACTCTAATCTTTCTGGTGCAATATATATAAGCTTATATCTTCCTATAAGGGCATCTTCTATTATTTCAACTATTTCACTTTTATTTATAGTGCTATTTATGAATGCAGCATTTATCCCTACATTATTTATACTATCTACTTGATCCTTCATTAAAGAAATAAGAGGTGATATTACTAGGGTTATCCCACCCATTAAAACTGCTGGTATCTGATAACAAACAGACTTTCCACCACCGGTAGGCATAACAGCAAATACATCTCTTCCACTTAATATGGTTTGTATTATTTCTCTTTGTCCTTCTCTAAAACTAGAGAAACCAAATACTTTATTTAACACCTTCAGTGAATTATCCATTTGGCACCTCTTCTCTTGTCACATTTATATCTTTAATTATACTTTTTATACAATCCAATTTCTATAAGAAAATAATTGTATGTATACATAGTAAAATAAAATGAACCAGCTTAATTGTAAATAAACTGATTCATCTTATCTTTAATTATTGACTTGTATTATTTATCTTATACTTTTCTTAAGTTTTCAATATTTAATAGTATTATTAGAATTAATTGGTTATGCAGTAGATGCTATATGAGCGAGCTATTAGAATTAAAGCATCGGATGAATGGCCAATTAATTTCAACTATACCTATTTTATTCAACATCAAATCCAGATTTTTTGTAAAGCTCATAAAAATGGTTAGTTGGTCCTACCCCTTTACCAAGTTCTATACTATGTTCGATTGCTATTGTTATATATTTTTTAGCTTCTTCTACTGCCTCAACCATACTCATGCCCTTTGCTACATTAGCTGCTATAGCTGAAGATAATGTACATCCAGTACCATGTGTATTTTTTGTATTTATTCTTTCCTGTTTGAAGCTTACGAGCTTTTCTCCATCGAACAAAGAATCTATGGCATCACCTTCAAGATGTCCACCTTTCACAAGAACATATTTAGGTCCTAACTCTTTTAAGTCTTTAGCAGCCTTATACATTTCTTCAAAGTTTGTTATTTGATATCCTAAAATTTCTTCTGCCTCAGGTATATTAGGTGTAATAACTTCTGCTAGTGGAAATAACTCTTTTATAAGAGTTTCTTTTGCATCCTCAGAAAGAAGCTTAAAACCACTTTTTGAAACCATCACTGGATCTAAAATTATTGGTGGTAATTTATCTATCTTTTTTAGAGCTGATGCTATAGCATTAATTGATTCTATTTTAGATACCATTCCTATCTTTATAGCATCTACTTCAATATCATCGAATATAGCTTCTATTTGTTTTTCTATTATATCTGGATTAACATCTTGAATCCCAAAAACGCCTTGAGTGTTTTGAACAGTTATTGCAGTTATAACGCTCATTCCGTACACACCATTAGCTGAAAATGATTTTATATCTGCTTGAATTCCAGCTCCTCCACAAGTATCTGAACCTGCTATTGTAAGTGCTTTTCTTATCATTTATAACGTCTCCCTTTTTATAGTTTTTCTTATAACTGGTACTGATAATAATATTACTGCAAGGATTGCTCCTCCAGCACAGCTTAATGAGAATGGGAACACATATGCAAAAGCAGCTACCTTTTTACCTAATACTATTGTAGCCATTGGGTATGCTATCAAAGCTCCTAGTATCCCTGTTCCTATGAACTCACCTAATGCTGTAAGGTATATATTTTTAAACTTCTTATAAACTATTCCTGCTAAAAAAGCTCCAACCATACTTCCTGGAAATGCAAGTATAGAACCTGTCCCTAAAATATTTCTTAGTAGTGAGATGCAAAAAGCATTAGCTACTCCATAGAAAGGTCCAAGTACTACTGCTGCAACTACATTTAAAAAATGTTGAACCGGAAACATCTTTCCACCTAAAAATGGTATATAGAAAACTGACCCTGTAACTGTACCAAAAGCTATAAACAAACCACTTAAGGTTAACTTATAGACCATACTCTGATTATTTTTTACCTTAGTACTACTTTGTTTCATAAAAAAGCCTCCTTCTTTTAATCTGTGAAGGAGCCATATAAATTCTGTATTCAGCTTTCATATGAATAAGCTCATTTAAAATAATGTTTCAGCATACTGAAAACTTTCTAAGAGATTTATAATCTATCTTGAAGGTTTAAATACTAAAAGTATCATTTAAAATTCTTATCCTAACTGCAAAAAAATGCAGCTAGAAAGCTGCACTAATTAACAAAATTATTGTTGCTTCCCTACGCTGGTTTTAACCAGTTCAGGTGTTAAGAGTCAGAGAATATCGTTCTCTATCTCAGCCGGCATAACCAGCCCCCCTAGCACAGATTATTATTTATTTTTAATATAAATTATCTTAACATAAAAGCTATAGATTGTCACTATTTTCATCAATGCCAACCCTAGGGTAAATATTGATTTTTACTTACTCTCCTTAATTTCCCTATTCATCACCAAAGACTTTTTTCTTAAGTTTCAAGCCAGTCTTAGTAACAGCTAATCCCCCTTGAGCAGTCTCTCTAAGCTCACTTGGCAAACTCTTACCTACTCTATACATAGCATCAACAGTATCATCAAAAGGTATCTTTGAATTTACTCCTGCCATAACTAAATCAGCAGTAGTTAAAGCACTTACTGCTCCTGCAAAGTTTCTTTTTGCACAAGGAACTTCAACAAGTCCAGCTATTGGGTCACATACGAGTCCTAGTATGTTTTTTATAACTATGGCAGCAGCATCTAAGCTCATTTCAGGGGTTCCTCCCATTAGTTCTACAACTGCAGCCGAACTCATCGCTGCAGCTGCACCACATTCTGCCTGGCATCCGCCTTCTGCACCAGCAACTGTTGCATTTTGAGCTATTATACTACCAATAGCTGCAGCTGCAAATAATCCTTCAACTAACTTCTCATTAGGTAGTTGTAATTTTTCTCCCACAGTAAGAAGTACTGCAGGAAGTATTCCACAGGATCCAGCTGTAGGACAAGCAACAATTCTTCCCATAGATGCATTTACTTCGGCACAAGAAATTGCCTTTGCCATAGCAGATACCATCACGTCTCCAGTTAAGCTCTTCCCTTGCTTTAAATAATTTTGAAGCTTGTATCCATCTCCACCAATTAAACCACTTACTGAATGTACTTCTTTTTCACAACCTTCAGTAGTTGCTTCAATCATAACATTAAGGCTTTTCATCATTTCCTCAAGGATGGCTTCTCTAGTAGCCTCACTTTTCTCCATCTCTGATTGAATTGCAAATTCACTGATAGTCCAATTATTTTTTTTACATATACTAACAAGCTCTTCTCCGTTTCTAACCATCTTTTGTTCTATACCTCCCTATTAGGATACATAATTTGTATTTTGTTATCGTTAAGAACCATCCTGAACTTAAACTCATTAAAGCATCGGATGACTAACCACTTAATTTAGATAATCTTGACTACTGACTAATTGTTAATTCAACTAGTTCATCATGCTCTGATAACTATCTAAGCTTTAACTGGGTTTATCTTTATAACATTATCAACAGCTTCTACCTGCTTTATCTCTTTTACAACTTCCTCTGTAAGAATGCTGTCAACTTCAAATATCATTGTAGCTGCCTTACCTTTTTTAGTTCTGAATACACTCATAAAGGCTATGTTTACATTATTATCATAAAGAATTGCTGATACCTTAGATACTGCACCAGGAACATCTCGATGAGATATTATTACTGTCGGATACTGACCTGTAAAGTTAACTTCCTGGCCATTCACTTCAGTTATTACAATACTTCCTCCACCAATAGAAGAACCTGTTATCTCAGAAATTCTATCATTTTCATCCTTTATTACAAACTTAACTGTGTTTGGATGTACTTCTCCCAGATACTTTTCTTTGAATTCAATCTTTATTCCGTTTTCCTTAGCGATTTCAATAGATTCTCTAAGTCTCAAATCACTAGGTTCCATTCCAAGTATTCCTGCAACCAAAGCCCTATCAGTCCCATGTCCCTTATAAGTCTTACTAAAAGAACCATGAAGAAGAAATGTAACCTCTTTTACTCTCTCACCAGCAATGGCAGCTGCAACTTTCGCAAGCCTAGCTGCCCCTGCAGTATGAGAGCTTGATGGCCCAACCATAATAGGCCCAATTATATCAAAAGCTCCGTATTTTTTCATTTGTCACACTCCATATTTATTTCTATAGATAAACTACTTCGATTCTTAAAATCAATATTTATAAAAGCAACTGCCGCCTATGAATTCTCTTAGGATAGAATTTTCAGGAACCATATCACTATCTATAGCTTCAAAGAGTTTTAAAAAATCTATAAGCCTTTCAGCTTCATTGTACACTTCACTATCTTGATGTATTTTGGACAATTCCTCTATAGCGCAGTTTTTTAGAACTGACAATTCATACACTAAAGTTGAATTGAACATAACATCAGCCTGTTCTTGATATACAAATATATTTTTCTCTTCTCCTCGCTTTATAGAAGGCCACATTTTGAGTGTTTCATCTCCACCGTAACCTCTAGATAGAAAATCTCTTACAATTCTTCTTATTTTTCTTACATCTGCTGTTGCAATTCTATTATGATTGTCTACGTTAAGTTGTGTCAAGGCACTTATATAAATTTTAAATTTATTGTGGTCAGGTATAGTTGAAGTCAATATATCATTTAATCCATGTATGCCTTCAATAATCAACACTCCATTTTGAGGAAGCTGCATATCGTGACCTTCTTCATCCCTTGTTCCAGTTTTAAAATTATAAGATGGTATAGTAACATTTTCTCCCTTAAGCAAAAGATTTAATTGCTTATTAAATAGCTCTAGATCTAGTGCGTAAATTGATTCAAAGTCCGGCTTTCCTTCTTCATCAAGTGGTGTTTTATCTCTATCAATAAAATAATCATCAAGGGAAATAGGAAATGGCGTTAATCCATTAACTCTCAATTGTATTGCTAACCTCTTTGAGAAGGTGGTCTTTCCTGAAGATGATGGACCGGCAATAAGTACTATCTTTACTTCATTTCTATCATGAATCATATCTGCAATATATGCTATTTTCTTTTCATGTAGTGCCTCTGAAACTCTTATTATTTCATCAAATTCCTTTCTAAGCACCTTTTCATTTAATGAACCAACATCCGCAATATCTAATATATTGAGCCACTGCTCTGTTTCCTGAAATATCTTCTCAAGCTTTTCTTGTGGTTCAAAAACAGGAATCTCTAAACCTTTTCCTTCTTCAGGGAATCTAAGCAAAAAACCAGGTTCATGATAGGTAAGCTCATAATATTTTAGAACTCCTGTTGAATAACCTAATTTACCATAAAAATAATCATATCTTCCGTCTAACTCGTATAATCTAAGTTCACTGTTTTTAAGATTTTTAAGAAGTTTTAATTTATCCTCCATACCATATGAAGCAAAAATCTTTATTGCTTCCTCTTTTTTTACCTTAATACTCTTAATTGTGATATCTTTTTCTATGAGTTCATCCATTTTCTCTTTAATCAAGATTATATCTTCTGCATCCAAAGCTTTTTCCATATGAACTTCTCCAAATATCCCCTTACTCAAAGAATGTTCGATTGTTATTTTAGCCCCTGGAAACAAGTCTAAAGCTGCTTTAATAAATAGAAATTGTAAGGTTCTTGCATAAGCTCTATTGCCAATTCTATCATCAGCCGCTATAAAATCCACCTTACCTGACTCTTCTACTAAACAACTAAGCTCATAGTACTTATTGTTCAACTTGCCTAACACTATAGGCACATTATTCCCTTGGCAATAAGTGCTAACAAGCTCTTTAAATGTGGTGCCCTTTTCCACTTCGATAATTTGATTATTAATCTCAAGTCTCAATACCATCATGTATCCACTCCTAGAACTTTCAATTTTATGAGAAGCTTAATTTATATTTTTGTATTACTATAGAAATTTGAATTTCATTTTCAAAATAATATTTTTCTAATAATATTATACATCTTTAAATTTAAAAAAATCCTAATATTTGAATAATTTAAGCTAGTATAACAAACTATAACCTTGGAGAGGTGATTTAATTGCTAATAGTACTTATAAGGACAATAATACTTTACTCTGTGGTAGTTTTAGTTATGAGACTTATGGGAAAAAGACAAATAGGCGAACTTCAACCTTATGAATTTGTAATAACCATGATGATATCAGATCTTGCTGCATTACCTATGCAGGATACTAGGCTACCGCTTCTTTTAGGGGTTATACCAATAATAACATTACTAATGTTAAAAACTCTTTTATCGGAAATACAACTTAAAAGCAAAATAGCTAGAAAAGTTATAGACGGTACTCCTTGTGTGCTTATAAAAGAAGGTAAAGTAAATTTCAAATCACTTATAAGTCAGAGAATAAATATAGACGATCTTATGGAAGAGCTCAGACTTAGTGGATACTTTAATATTAAAGATATACAATATGCAATCTTAGAGAATAACGGTCAAGTTTCAGTTATCCCCAAAAAAGCTTTATCTCCTGCTACAAAAGAAGATGTAAAAGTAGATGAAGAAGAGGACAAACTGCCATTGGTTCTAGTTATTAATGGAAAGCTAGATAAAAAAGCACTTCAAAGGGCCAATAAGGACTCCTCTTGGCTTGATAAAATGTTAAAGAAGAATAATGTAGATGATATAAAAAATGTTTATATAGCTATGATGGATTCAAATGCACAATTTTTTCTTCAAAAAAAGGATGATATCATTGATTTTGGAGATGATGATTTATGAAAAATACACTTACGTCACTTTTTATTTTTCTATGCGTCTTAAGTTTCATTATTTATTCTCATAGTAATCTCATCAAGGTATGTGATGCAGTGAATGAAAAGTGTACAGTTCTTGAAAAAAGCCTTCAAGAAGACGATTGGGAAGATTCTTATAAGCTTTCAGTTGAACTTAAAGAATATATAGAGAAAAGCTTTGAGCCTCTTTCAGTTTATATTAATCACCAAGAAAGTGACCTCTTGATAAATGAATCACTTAAACTATCTCAATACAGCAAATATAAAGATAAATCTGAAGCTCTTTCAAGCATCCATCTTATAAAGTACTCTACCAAAGCAATAAAAGCTCTTCAAACGCCTACTATACAAAATATATTTTAAAATTATTTTTATTATTTTCTGGTAGAAAATATAAAAATAATAGTATATAATGTAATCAAGGGATAAATAGTCCCACTGGGACTCGTAAAGTCCCTTGCCATATGATTTTTTATAGAGAAGAAAGGTGGTATAAACATGTCATTAGTAAGTGCTAAAGAAATGTTAAATAAAGCTAGAGATGGGAAATACGCTGTTGGTCAATTCAACATCAACAATTTAGAATGGACTAAAGCTATACTTTTAACTGCTCAAGAAAATAACTCACCAGTAATCCTTGGTGTATCTGAAGGTGCTGGAAAGTACATGGGCGGATATAAGACTGTTGTAGGAATGGTTAATGGATTATTAGAAGAATTAAAGATAACTGTTCCAGTAGCATTACACTTAGACCACGGTAGCTACGAAGGATCTTACAAAGCTATGGAAGCTGGATTCTCATCAATCATGTTTGATGGATCTCACTATCCAATAGATGAAAATATAGCAAAGACAACTGAATTAGTTAAAGTAACTGGTGAAAGAGGACTTTCATTAGAAGCTGAAGTTGGTTCAATCGGTGGAGAAGAAGACGGAGTTGTTGGAGCAGGAGAAATCGCTGATCCAAACGAATGTAAGCAAATCTCTGATTTAGGAGTAACAATGCTTGCTGCTGGTATCGGAAACATCCACGGAAAATACCCTGCAAACTGGAAAGGCTTAGCTTTCGATGCATTAAGCCAAATCAATGATGTTACAGGTGATGTTCCACTAGTTCTACACGGTGGTACAGGTATACCTGCAGAAATGATCAAAAAAGCTATATCTTTAGGAGTTGCAAAAATAAATGTTAACACTGAATGTCAATTAGCATTTGCTGAAGCTACTCGTAAGTATATAGAATCAGGTAAAGACCTAGAAGGAAAGGGATTTGACCCACGTAAACTTTTAGGACCAGGATTCGAAGCTATAAAAGCTACAGTTAAAGAAAAGATGGAACTTTTCGGTTCAGTTAACCAAGCTTAATATGAAAAACAGTGATCATGTTGATCACTGTTTTTTTATTTACTTAAAGACTTTTGCAAGTTTAACTTATATTATCTATAGTTGGTAGGTTGATTATAAACTTAGTTCCTTTCCCAAGCTCACTTTCTATTCCTATATTTCCTCCATGAAGTTCTATAACCTTTTTAGTAATAGCCATTCCTAAACCACTACCTCCATCAGACCTTCTAGCACTATCTCCTCTTGTAAATTCATTAAAGATAGTCTTTCTAACTTCTTCTGATATTCCAATTCCATCATCTTCTATAGACATAATTATCTTATTTTCTTCTTTTATCAAAAAGAAGTTTAAAGATGTACCTGGTGGATTATACTTAAGTGCATTTATTATTATATTTGATATAGCACGATACAGTTCATCTCTATCAAAGCTATACTTTATATATTCTTCTCTTACGTCCACATTATAATTAAAATTGCACTTTTCAAAGTCTGGAATAAATCCTATTATGCTTTCCCTAAAGAAATTAGCTAAATCACCTTCTATGAGATTAAGCTTATAGGATGGAGCATCCATCTTTGAAAAAGTAAATAACTCATCTATTAAATAATTCATCCTGTTAGATTTCTCGTATATATAATTTAAGTACTTTTTCTTCTTTTCTTCATCTACAACAAGCCCATCATTTAAAGCTCTTGCATAGCCTTGAATAGATGTTATTGGTGTTTTTAAATCATGAGAGATATCAGCTATAATCATTCTCTTACTTTCCTCGGCGAGTTTTTTCTGAGCTTCTGCCTCTTGTATTCTCTTAGACATATCATTAAGCGCATCTCTTATCATAGCAAGCTCACTATCAGCCTTACACTTAATTCTATAATCATACTCACCAGTACTTATAGTTTGTATACCTTTTACTATATGTTTAATTGGATTGCTTATCTGCTTCGCAACTATTTTACTAAGTATAAACATTATAATCAAAAGTATAAGCGCTGCACCGCTAAAGATTGAGGTAGTAAACATCTCTATTTCCTTCTCAAGGGGAGAACCACTCATCTGTCCTCCAAAGGTCATATCACCACTTTTCGGTGGGAACTTAACAAGGCAAATATAGTTATTGCCATCCTGCCCTTTAAAGGCGGCTGCTGAATAAGTTACTCTGTTAAAATCAAAGCTTGATTTTAGATCTGTAGAAGTATAGTTAATAAGTTGCTCTTCTGTGTATTCATTTATACTATCCTTCTTATCACCTTTTACAAAAACAACTTTATTATCCTTCAGTATCTCTACCCATCCACCACTTTTTTCTATGTATGTTGAATCAATCTTTTTGTAATCACTGCATACAATAGCCTTTGCTGTAGACTTTGGAAAATCATTTTCATTATGTCTTCTTGCTGAAAATAGAGTAAAAAACGCAAGGGCTATTATAAGAGTAAAAAGAAGAACTATGGTTACGACACCAAATATAAAATACCCCAACATTATTTTTAGATATATGCTCTTAGGTTTTCTTTTCCTCTTAAATGTTTTCATCTAGTCCACCTTTGACTTTCCAGTAAACTTGTACCCTAATCCTCTCACAGTCTTTAGATATTCTGGTTTTTTAGGATTATCTTCAATCTTATCTCTAAGATTACTTATATGAACCATTATGGTATTGTCATCACCGTAATATACTTCTTCCCATACAGTTTCAAATATTTGCTTCTTAGTAAATACCTTATCAACATTTTTTATAAAAAGACTAAGTATTTTGTATTCAGTTGAAGTAAGTTCTAAAAGCTTACCACCTTTGAAAGCCTCACAGCTTTCTTCATCAAGCTCAATATCCCCATACACTATTCTTTCTGTCTTCTGCCCATTATCGTTATCACCTTTTAAAAGGTAATACCTTCTAAGCTGTGCTTGAACTCTAGCAATTAGTTCAAGTGGATTAAAAGGCTTAGTTACATAGTCATCTGCCCCCAGTCCTAATCCTAATATCTTATCACTGAAATCATTTTTTGCAGATATTAATATTATTGGTATATTAAGCTTTTCTCTTGCCTTTTTTATTAGCTGATACCCATCAATACCTGGCATCATTATATCGAATATGGCTAAATCAATGTTTTTTTCACACATGATATTCCATGCATCTATTCCGTTGAAACATTTTATTATGTTGTAGTCTTCCTTCTCAAGATAAAGTTCCACTAGTTCAACTATCTCAACTTCATCATCAGCAATTAATATGTTCTTTGCCATAAATACCCCCAAATTAGATTTATAGTAATCTAAATTAGATTTGTAGTAATCAAATCCAATTATTACTATACATTTTTTTCTAGTTATAGAAATATTATAATTTACTGAGGTCTTAGGCACAAGAAAAAATTTGCTCCACCTAAAGGTGAAGCAAACTATCTATGATTTATTATAATCATTATAAATAAATTTGTGCTATTATCCACAAGTCATCTCATTTACATTCAAACTTCTTACTACTCATAGCTTAATATCTCTACTACATTTAACTTTGCAGCCCTACCTGCTGGTATTATCCCTGCAAAGAATGCTACAACTACCGATACTCCAAGTGCTATTAAGACATTATTAATATTTAAAGTTAAGGTTAAAGTACTAGATATTGACTTCATATATAAGTTTATTCCATATATTGCCGCTGAGGATGATAAACATCCCACTAAGCCACCTAGTAGACCTAAAACTAAACATTGAAATATAAATATATAACGTATTTGATTCTTTGAAGCTCCTACTGCTTTCATTACTCCAATGGATTTTTTCTTTTCTTGAATAGTCATTGTCATGGTATTTATAAGTCCTAAGCTAGCAACTAGAAGCACTATAATACCTGCTACTGCAAGTATGCTCTTTACAACCTTAGTCATAGAATTTACCATATCAAGCATCTCAACCATGTTAGAAGCAGAATACCCTAAATCTTTTCTTATCTTATCAGTGATAGGCTTTACACTATCTTCATTCTTAGCCATCAATGCTACCCCTGAATATCCTTTTTCACTTAAGTAATTATCTTTATCTTCATAATAGCCTTGAATTTTATTTACTAAGTCTTCCGAAGCTAAGATCTCATTTCCGAAATCACTTTTACCTTTAACTACTCCAACAATCTTTCCATCAATAGAATAAGGCTTCTTAATCTCAACTCCATTAATCTTAGGGAACTCAACTTTTAGTGTTATCTTTTTACCTATAACAGATTTATAATCTGTTATTCCTACCTTGCTTAAGTACTTTTCACCTACAACAACCTCATCATTTTTCCCTGAAAGTTCGCTGCCATAAGTTATTTCATTATCTGTTTTATAATCAAAATCAAAAGACATTCCAACTATATTAGTACTCTTCTTCTTTATACTACTATTTCCTTCAATATCTACACCAGTTATCTGTGAGTTAAGGTAAGCATATAGCTTATCCACTCCATCCAACTTTGACATCTTTGTTAAAGTATCTTTGTCAATTTTCTTAAATTTATCTTCTTTCTTTTCAGAAGTAGTTGATGTGCTACTAGTTCCTGTATTCACTGTAACATTAACCGGAGAAGATACCTTATCATACTTCTCTGGTTGTACACTAATCTGCTTCGTATCTCCAAAACTTGAAAATAAATTAGAAGCTCCTTTATTTATAGAATCTCCTACCCCCATCATAGTAACCATTAAAAAACTTCCGACCGATAAAGCTACTACTGTTAAAACAGTTCTAATCTTTCTTTTTCTTATATCATTTACTGCCATTGAAAATCCATCTGATAGTTTCATTTATCTTCCCCTCCTAACCCTTAAGCGCATCGATAGGATCTAATCTTGATGCTCTCATAGCTGGGTATAATCCTGCTAACACTGCAATAACTATAGAGAAGCCTAACGTAGTACCTATCAGCCATAGCGGTATGTTAAAATTCAAACTCATGCTTATATCTTTAGATTTTAAATAAGCTTCTAATCCGAATTCTATTACCTTAAATATTCCTAGGCTTAGAACAATACCAGTAACTCCACCTAAGAAGCCTATGGTGCCTGATTGAACTAAGAATATATTTCTTATGCTCAAATTGTTTGCTCCTACTGACTTCATTACACCAATACTTCTAGTTCTTTCATATATTGCCATTACCATTGTATTTACTATACCTAAAGCAGCAACAAATAACACTATTATTCCAAGTACTGATAAAGCTAAACTGATGTTATCAAAAGCTTTTGTTATCTCTTTTATCATATCTTGATTAGAAACTGCTTGGTATCCTTCTGCAAGTACTGCATTTTTTACTTTTTCAACATTATTAATGTCATCTGCTGAAATTTGAACAGAACTAAAACCTTTTTCTTTTTCGTAGTTTTCTACTAATTCTGTTAAACCAATTATTTCAGCTGCATCTTTAGATGAAGTTATTATGCTGTTTCCAGGTAATAACTTTTTATTTACAACTCCAACAACCTTTAGATTCTTCTCTACGGGTTTTATAGAAATTCCTTTAGCTTTATCAACTATTATTGATATATTTTTACCTACAGCATCTTCTGCTTTACTATAACCTAAAGTAGAAAGCATATCTTCACTTATAATTGCTTCAGCTTTAGAATCTTTATTTAACATACTTCCACTTACTATGGTCTTTAAATTCTCATCTTTTTCTGCTTTTTTCTTATTCTCTATCTCATCTTGAAAGAATATTGAGTGGTTTAAATCAAAACCTTGTATGCTAAAGGAACCTTCCTTCGTACTGTCATTTATCTTAAGCTTTTCCACCATAGTAGACATAGACGCCTTTAATTCCTTAGCACCACTTATAGCACCGAACTTGTCTAACATACTGCTGTCAATCTTTTTAAAATTCTTTTCATTCCATTCTTCATAATCTGCAACATTATCTAACTCTTCAGCATCTTTCTTTATAGAAGATACAGTAATAACCTTAGAACTTAACTCTCCATTCATAGCATCAACTATAAAATTCTTTAAAGTAAAACCAAGTCCTACCATTATAAGTACTAACATTGTGCCGATAGCTATACCTAGTGAAGTTAAAAAGGTTCTTCCTTTCCTTCTTTTTAGGTCCTGAAGGGCCATGCCTATATTGTCCCTAAATCGCATTTTCTATTCCCCTTTCAGTAACCAAATCATCAGTTATAACACCATCCATGATCTTTATCATTCTCTTTGCCTTTTTAGCTTCAACCTGATTGTGAGTAACCATTATTATTGTGTAGCCCTTATCATTTAATTCTTGGAACAAGTTCATTATATTTTCACCAGTTTTAGAATCTAAGTTACCAGTAGGCTCATCAGCAAAGATAATCTGAGGATTATTTACTATGGCCCTAGCAATAGAAACTCTCTGTCTCTGTCCACCAGACATCTCAGTAGGTTTATGCTTAACCTTGTCCTTTAAGCCAACAAGTTCTAAAGCTTTAAGAGCCCTCTCTTTTCTTTCCTTTTTCCCTACTCCAGAAAATATAAGTGGCATCATAACATTTTCTAATGCAGTTTGAGTGTTCTCTAAGTTAAAGGCCTGAAATACAAATCCGATCTTTTCATTTCTGTATTTAGCCATATCTTTATCCTTAAGCTTCGCAATATCCTTACCATCAACCTCTATACTTCCCTTTGTTGGAGTATCTAGCCCCCCTACAAGATGCATCAAAGTTGATTTACCTGATCCGGATGGTCCAACTATAGCCACAAACTCCCCATCTTGAATATTAAAAGACACTTTATTTAAAGCTATTACTTTTTCCTTTCCCATCCTATAAACCTTTGATAACTCTTTTATCTCAATCATCTTTATCCTCCCAAAACCATTATTACTTTTAGTAGCAATCATTATTTCAACGTTTATCTACATTATTAATTCTAACCACTTTTGTTTAAGTGGTTATTAATACTATCTTAAGATTACCTTAAGATTGAATTCTAGAATAGATAGCAAAAAGAGAATTTTAACCACCTTTGCTTAGGATACTTAAAATTCTCTCTTTATTAGTTTGTATTAATGTTTATAACTTTCCCTCTTTTGCAAATTTTTCAAGATCATCAAGCATTAAATTAGCTGCTTTAACTCCTCCTGAAGTATTCCATATTGCATCATTTACCTTATATGCTTTTCCATTCTTAACTACACTTAATGATTTAAATAGCGGATCCTGAACCCATTCTTGTTCCCTAGCTTCACCTTTTCCGTCACCAGTTTCGTAAGTATAGTAGAACATTATATCGCCATCAGCTTCTTTTATTCTTTCTTTTCCTATCTCTTTAACAAAGTCTGTTCCTTGTTGAGAATCTGGTCTTGCAAACCCAATTTCCTTTAATATTGTTCCTGCAAATGTATCGCCTAGATAAAGTCTAGTTTTTCCTGACATAAATCTAACTAGTGATATTTTATTATTAAGCTTATCTTTATTATCTTCTTTAATCTTTTGCACTCTGTCATCAAACTTTTTTACTATATTCTCGCCTTCTGCTTCTTTACCAAACACTTTTGCATAGAACTTAAAATTGTCTTTCCATGCACCTCTTAAAGTGTCAGAATATACTGTTGGCGCGATAGCACTTAATTGTGAATAAATCTTTTCATGTCTCATCTTGTTACCGATAATTAGATCAGGCTTTAAAGCTGCAACAGCTTCTAAATTAACATTGCTTTCTTGTCCAACATCTTTGACGTCTTTCATTTCATTGGCAATATGACTGTACCAAGTTCCTGTACCTGTCCAAGAACTTACTGCACCTACAGGTTTAATACCAAGCTCTAATAAATCCTCTGTTCCTTCATTTGTTAATATAACAACCCTTTTAGGGTTAATAGGCACATCTGTGCTTCCCATTGTATGAGTAATACTTCTTGTACCTTTTGTATTGGTTACTTCTTGTTTTTTACTACATCCTGCAAAAACTCCAATTGTTACAACTGAACATAGTAAAAATGAAAAAATTTTCTTTTTCATTGGTAATCCCCCTTGTTTTCATTAAAATTGATTATCATTTACAAAAGCCGAGTCTTATGATATCATAGTTGATATTGATTTTCAATAGCGTTTTTTATTTTTTTGAAAGGGGCTCTATTTTGGATAATATTTTTACAACTAGAAGAAATAAAATTCTTCTTCTTATTTTTGCCTTTATTACATTACTTATAATATCTTATTTCAGTATTATATTAGGATTTTTAAAAACTTCTTTCTCCACTCTTATTGAAGCTTTAACTAATTTTAATAATTCACAAGAACATATAATTTTATTAACCTCAAGAATACCAAGAACCATTAATGCTATTTTAGTAGGATCTGCCTTAAGTGTTAGTGGACTCACACTTCAATCATTAACTAAAAATCCTCTATCATCACCTAGTGTGCTTGGTGTAAATTCTGGAGCTGCTTTATTTTTAGTACTTTTTCTGACTTCTTTTCCAAGCTTAAGTTGGAGTATGCTATCGATTATTGCATTTTTAGGTGCACTTTTCACATGTATTGTGGTTTTTCTAATGGCAGGAGGATTAAGAGGACAAGTTATTCCCTTAGATCTAACATTGAGTGGTTCTGCTATTGGAGCTTTATTTTTTTCATTGACTCAAGGTATCCTATATAAGCATCAAACAGCTTTAGAAGAAGTCTTATTTTGGATGACTGGATCTGTTGAAGGAAAATCGTTAAATTTTATAGTCACTCTAGCTCCATTTATTTTAATTTTATTAATACTCATTTTGTTCTTAGGAAAAAGTTTTAATTTATTTTCTCTTGGTGAAGAAATGGCTTCTTCTCTGGGTATGAATACCTTTGGATTCAAGATTTTAGTACTTTTTATTACTGCTATTTTATGTGGATTATCTGTTACTCTTGCTGGTCCCATATCCTTTATAGGGTTGATTACCCCTCATATAGTAAAGAAATTCATAGGAAGCGATTTTCGATGGCTATTGCCGTTTTCAGCTTTACTGGGTTCGATTATTTTAGTTCTTTCAGATTTGCTTTCTAGATTTATTATATATCCGAAAGAACTTCCTGTTGGTGCTGTAACAGCTCTTATCGGAGGTCCATTTTTTATCTATTTATCTAGAAAGGGAAATCATAATGATTAATACATCAAAAAAAGCTATTAAACTTTCTATAGCATTATTACTACTAACAGTCATATTTGTTTTTATTTCTCTTTCTTTAGGTAAAGTTATTATATCTCCTTTTATTACATTAAAATCAATACTGGGATTTGATGAAGGTTTCAACTCTATACTCATAAATCAAATACGCTTACCTAGAGTTATCGTTGCCTTTCTAGTTGGCGCTTCCCTTTCTTTATCAGGCGCAATATTGCAAGGAATAATAAAAAACCCCTTAGCTTCTCCTGATATAATCGGAATAGTTGATGCTGGTTCCGTAGGGACACTTATATTTTTAACCCTATTTACCGATCCAAAGAATAATTCACTTAAGACATCAATATTTTATTCTCCTGTTTTTGCCTTTGTCTTTTGTTTTTTATCATTAGGGTTATTGTATCTCTTAACTAAAAAGGGAGCCTCGACCCCTATGAAATTAGTATTAGTTGGGATAGGAATCTCTTCAATTTTTAAAGGTATTCGAAGTATATTAATAATAAATGGTCCTGTTGTTTTTATAAAGGAAGCCTCTACCTGGATTACTGGAACAATTTATGGAGTTAACTGGACGCAAACCATATTACTGGCTTGTTGGTTTTCAATATTTTTCATACTATCAATGATTTTTATTAAAGAACTTAATCTTCATACTCTTGATGATTTAATCGTAGCATCTTTAGGAAGTAATACTTCTAAATCTAGATTCGTGCTGCTAGCTATAGCTGCCGCATTAACTTCTGGTGCTGTTGCTATAGGGGGAGGTATTTCCTTTGTTGGGCTCATTGCCCCACATATTTCTAGAAAACTTATTGGTTCTAAATTTGAGAACTTAATTCCTGTATCAGTTTTAACTGGAGGAATCATTACACTTTTAGCAGATATGCTTTCAAAGTGGGCTTTCTATCCACTAGACTTGCCTATTGGTGTATTTACAGCATCAGTAGGTGCTCCATATTTTATATATTTATTAATTAGTAGCAGACATAACGTTAGGGGGAAAATCTGATGCTTTCAATAAAAGATTTAACATTATCATATGACGAAAAAATTATTCTTAAAGACATAAATGTTGAAATCCCTAAGGGGAAAATAACAGTTCTAATTGGGGCCAATGGGTCTGGAAAATCTACTTTGCTAAAATCTATGTCTAGATTACTTTCTCCCCAAAAAGGCCATGTTTATTTAAATTCAAAAGACATTCATTCTATGCACGCAAAAGAATTAGCAAAAAGCTTATCCTTTTTGCCTCAAAGTGCTTCTGCTCCAGGTGATTTGAGCATATATGATTTAGCTAAACAAGGAAGATATCCTTATCATAGTCTTATGAGTACTTGGACTGAATCAGATAAAAAAATAGTGGAAAGTTCTTTAGAAAAAATGGGCCTCTTAGAGATAAAAGATGAAAAGCTTGATAATTTATCAGGTGGCCAAAAGCAAAGAGCGTGGATAGCATTATCTTTAGTTCAAGATACTGAAATTATTTTACTAGATGAACCGACTAATCATTTAGATATAAAGTACCAATTAGAAATTTTAGAACTATTAAAATTCTTAAATAGAACTTCAGAAAGAACAATTGTGTTAGTATTGCACGATATAAATCATGCACTTAAATATGGAGATAATATTATAGCTTTATTAAATGGAAATATCTATTCACAAGGAGATAAAAATGAAATAGTTACTGAATCGTTAATCAATACGGTCTTCGATATAAATTGTAAGCTAATAGCTTCTCCTGTTGAAGATTCCTTGCTTTGCATTCCTTATTTATAAAATTTTATTTGAGGAAAATTAAAAGCCAACAGGTATAATACCTATTGGCTTATTGTTTTGTCTCTTACTGCAAAGTATGAATTATGCGGTAAATTGACTTTAAAAACACTAAAATTCAGAGCTTGTTTTAATATTATAAAGATAATTGGCAAATGTATGAACATGCAAAACTATTGCAATTGTCATCAATGGTTTTCTAATATTGACCCTTTTTCTTTTTTATCTATTCATCTTTTCTCCTTATAAAGTTGATAACCTCTCTTTTAATCTAAATTTATGCACTTTAAAATTATATAAAGCTGCCTCTTCCATTTCTACTCCCATAGCCCTACATCCCATTTTGATGCAGTAATTCTTTCAACTCCAAAAGCAAATGCAACAGCTAATGCTGTGATCATACCTATTGAATCCACATTAATACCCTTCCCCACTCAGTATAGTATCTTGATTGCAGATAATACAGTCAAGTCTCGGTATCATACCTATACCCGCATAAAACAAGATTATATGTTTTTTAGCCTCTCATTTTTAATTTCAAAATTAAAATTTTAGTGGTAGCAATAAAAAGACTGCTACCACTAAATTTTATAGGCTACTAATTTTCTATATGATTTTTATAACATTGATTTAATTTCTCTTATTTTATCAATACTTAAGCCTGTTCCTTGTGCAACAGTTTCTTCACTAATTCCTAACCTTAAAAAGTTTAGTGCAGCTTCCTCTTTTCCTTCAACTTTTCCTTCAGCTATGCCTTCAATTTTCCCTTCTTCTCTTGCTCCTTCTACCATACTTTTTTCATCTAGTATTTGCTTCATTCTAAGTTCAGCAAGTCTTACTGTTTCAGGGTCTCTGCTTAGCATATCTAGTACAGTTATCGCTTTTCTTATTGCTGGTTCTCCCATTTCACTTACCCCCTTTTCTGGTTTAGTTAAAAATGCAAGCCACATATTTAAGCTATTATTAAGTTCTGGATTTTCGTCTAAAAACTTTGGTAACTCTATAAAATGTATCTCTAATATATCTGTAAGTTTTGTCTTTTCTTCATCTTCCCATAAATGATATGTTGTATGGTACTTTTTACTATCAATATAATCAAAATTCAATATATTTATTGTTATAGTCTTATTTAGGTTCTTATAGTTTTCTCCCTTTTTTATCTGATTTGAATATAATCTAGACCAGTAAAAAAGTGTTCTGTTTATCATATTATATCTATTTATAAGTTGTATCTCCACATTAATATGAATACCTTTTTCTGTCACTACTCTTACATCTAAAATTCCTATCTTATCGTCTACAGCTTCAATGTCAGATAACTTAGTATCAACATATTCAACATGCTTTATCTTCTCTTTTTCAGTTCTCTCTAGTAAAGCATTTAAAAAACTTATTAGTATATCTTCATTTTCTGGACTTCCAAATATTTTTTGAAATACCACATCGTTCTTAGGATCTAGAATCATTTTATCATCATAATTAAAACCCATTCTATCACTTCCTTTGTTAATAATATTTTACCAAATTTGATAGTTTTATTCTATAATCAGATATTATTAATTTATAATAGATATATTTGTAGATAATGTATATTTTCTTGGTATCATATCTATCCCCAAACTTCAAAGTCTTGTCATCTATCCAATTTTCTCAAGCCTGAAACTCATTGATATTAGTAGAATTATCATATTATCCCTTCTGCTTACATTCTCTTGATTTTGGATGTAAAACAACATCCTCTCCACTTGTTTTTCAGAGAATACTTCAACTTGCTTTTCTGAACCAAAAGCAACCCTCATCCTGTCTTTTCTAAGGTCTACTACAAATTCATTACAATAATTATTTTTCATTAAAAAGTTATTGAATGATTGAAGACTATTAATTTTCTTATTAATTGTTGCTACCTCATATTGACTTTCAATGAGGTGACTACGAAAACTTGTAATATAGAATCTTTTCAGTTCTCCTTGAAATTTCACTTCCACGCCTTGAAGGTAAACTACAAAACCACCAATGTCTCCTACATAGCTTTCAATAGTTTTGGCACTCTTCCCGTCCTCTTTAAGGTATATTTTGAATTTCTCCACAAAATCTGTTGCCATGCCTATTCCCCTTTCATTTATTTTTAGCCATAACAAAAGAGCTAACGCCCTAAACGTTAGCTCCTGATATTACTATAATTAGAATATATATTTGATACTTCTTTTAATTTTTTAATCTAACTCTCACTGCAGAATTTTAATTATGCAGTGTTTATTTATTGTTTTTATGATTGATATTTATATGATACATTGAAGCTCCCAATATATTCAATTTTATAGAGTTAGTTTACCTAGTATTATGCATTTAGATACTATTCGTTTTCTAACAGATATCCAAAGAAATCTTCATGTAGTGCACAATCATATTTTAACGATTGTCCATTATCCTCATCGATTAAATCAACTTTAAATTTATCTGCCACCTCATCTCCACCGTCAATCATAACTAGTATAGAGTGTATGACTCCTCTTATTACTTCATCTGAAACTTTTCTTAGAGCATCTTTGGCCTCTTTTTCCTCCAATTTGGTGCTTAGTATCTTATACTCGTCTGGGTAATCTGACCAAATCAAGTCAGCATTATCTGCTAAACTTTCTTCTAATGTATTTACCCAATAATCTTTTATTCCTTTTAATCTTTCAAATATGATTTGTTGCTTATCCATTTTATATTTCTCCTTTAAGATTTATATAAATACTTCCTATCCCCTGAATGCGCGATGTAGGTTTAATGTATTTTATATAAATTTTCAAAGTGGTTAAATAACATTATCAATCTTCACTTAATCTTATCATTGTCTTGTATGAAAATAAAAGTCTACAAGTATTATAACTTGTCGACTTTTACTTTTACTTGAATGCTCTATTATACGAAGCTTTCAATATTAAGTCTATATTTTGCAACGACATCGTTCTAAATTAGTTAAAACTGTTAAGACCTGTGTAATTTATATTCTCCTTAAATTAGATATACCATGCATAATAAATATGCAAACAACCAATATTACACATATAAGTATTTTTTTAATTGTCTTCATTTTTTTAAATTTTTCATTAAATGCTACTAGATATATCATAAAAAACGTAATAGCTGACGCTAATACATCTGCTAAAATCGTTAATTTATATGTTTCTAAAAACATATTAATTAATATCATCCAAACAACCTCCTAAAATAATTAAATTAAAATTCATTAATACTAATTTTCAGAGTTTGTTTTAATATTATAAAGATAATTTGCAAATGTATGAACATGTAGAACTATTGCAATAGTCATTAATGGTGTTCCCAATATTTCCGTAACCATAATTCCTATCCTACCAACATAGATATGACCATTATCTAGAAGTTTAGCCATTAAAATTACTACTGCTGAAATAGCTACCACCAAAAACACATCTTTCTTAACGTATTTTGAGTGTTTTCCTGACGATACACTTCTAATATAAGTCTTATCCTTTCTTATGATTCTCATGTAAACCAGAATTATTTCCAATACCACATAGTTTAATATAAGAATAATTTTTACATAAGTTAGACTTGCATTTAAAATTTCAATTAAGTTTAGATAAAACGAAAAGGATAAAATATTACTGAGTATTGTTATCCAAACGTATTTAGCAGTTTTAATAAACTTTTTCTTTAGTCCAATCGATACATTTATTATTGCAATTATAAAAGAAGAAAAAAGAAGAGCCACCGCTAAATAATAATATGATTTATCATTAATTATTATAAGAAAGTTTAATAATGATATTACTGCTAAATGAATTATAGTTAACAGTATTACACTCCTCTTCAAATCATGACTTTCACTTATTGAACCTTTTTCATTTTTATTCATTTATTTTCTCCCCTTATCAAGTTGATAATCTCTCTTTTACTCTAAATCTATCCATTTCAAAATTATATAAAGCTGTCCCTGCCATTCCTACTCCTACTACTCCTAGTCCTACAGCCCATACAGGTGCAGTAATTCCTGCAACTCCAATAACAAATGGAACAGCTACTGCTGCTGCCGCACCTATTGCAACACCTGAAATTGTATCTAGTAGAGTTCCAATAACCCATCGTTTATTAAATTGTCCGTTTGTATCAATAAGATTTGACAGCCCACTCGTAGCCAAACCAATCACACTACCTTTAACATCTTTAAGCGCACTGAAGCCTATACCTTTTAAGCTTGAGTAAGAATCTTTTAAACCTCGTCCCCATGTCCTATATTGGTCAGCATGAACACTAGCAGTTTTATTTACTTTAGTGACATTTCCCTCGCTACCAAGTGCATTTTTTGTGTTCTCTACATTGCTATAATTATCGAAGACTTTCTTTGCTACAGTTGTATTTTGCACATAAATATTATCTCCAAGCACCCCTATCTCTCCACCTTCATTCACAGTACAAAAATGAGGAACAAATCCACTATCATCCTTCATATTTACAGGATTACTCTTGCAATATGCAAACATATTATGTGATAATAGTTCACCAGTTTGTCCAGCTATGCCATCAGCATTAATAAACCTTCCCCACTCAGGATTATAATATCTTGATTGTAGGTAGTACAGTCCAGTCTCGGTATCATACCTATACCCTCTATATCTGTAAGGATTTTTAACTCCTACGGTATCTTTTAGGCTTCCTGTTATAGATATCAGCTTACCCCAAGTGTCATAGGTATAACTAACTACCTGTGTTCCAGACTTATCTATTAACCCTATTATATCACTTTGAGCATTTCTTATATAGAAATATTCTTCTCCATATGATACCATGCTCACAAGGTTGCCACTGGCATCATAATTATACCTTATGCTTGTTCCTTCTTCATTTTCCTCATCAACAACTTTATCTCCTATTAGATAATATGTTGTAGCTACACCATATGAGTATTTTTCTGTTCTTATTCCTTGATCATTGTATTTAAAACTTATATCCCTTCCACTATTTAATGTAATTCCTGCTAACTGTCTTCCTGCCTGCCACCTGAATGTATTTCCATCATAAGTCAATGGATTACCTATTTGATCATAAGTTATTGCTTTTCCATTATATGATGTTAGTTTATCTTTCCAATTATTATCATCATAACCATAATTAATTGTCTTTGTAGAATTTACAATTTCGGTATCAACTACCTGAATATCATCTACAGCCATCCAACTATAAGCACTACTCACAAATCCAACTCTTACTTGTATAGAGGTTACTCCCTGAGGACATGTCCACACTTTTTCTGATCTTCTCCATACTTTATCTGATATCAGTTGCGTATCAAAGCTAACATGATTTCCGTCATTCAATCTTATATAACTTGAATTAGTGAATTGGCTTCCACTTGTTGCTTCCTTATGATAAAAACTTATATTATAAGTTTTTCCTGGAATTACTGGAACATCCTGATTAAAATAAAGATAATTATCAGCAGCTTGTCCATCAATAAAGAAGCATTTATTACCTGTGTGGGGTTTACTATTAGCATCAAATATCGGCCCTACAATTTGATTATAACCTGAAGCATTTCTTGGACCTAAATCTACATTACCAGACTCAAAACCTCCATCATTATATAGATTATTTAGTTCAACTACCTGAACATCATCTACAGCCATCCATGAATAGTCAGTACATGTAAATCCTATTCTTAATTGAATTGAATTTATACCTTCTGGGCATATCCACTGTTTTTCTACCTTTCTCCATGTTTTATCACTTACTAAAGTACCACCTAAGGAAACTTGACTTCCATCATTGAGTTTTATATAACTTGAATCTTTAGCTTGAGTTACACTAGAAGCTTCCTTATGATAATAGCTTATATTATAGATTCTACCTGGTATTACTGAAATACTATTATTAATGTATCCGTAATTATCTCCTGACATACCAGAGATTAATAAACACTTATCGCCAGTATTAGGGGTGCTAGTACCATCAAATATAGGTCCTACAAGCCCGCTACCTCCATTACCTTGATACTGTATTTTACTAGCACCAAATTCAAAACTTCCATCACCGACCAAGTTATTAGTTGGAAGTTCGTTTACCTCAATATCATCTACTGCCATCCAACTATATGCATTATTTACAAATCCAACTCTTACTTGTATTGATGTTATTCCTTGAGGACATGTCCATGATTTTTCTGATTTTCTCCATACTTTATCTGGTATTAATTGTGTATCAAAGCTAATATGATTTCCATCATTCAATCTTATATAGCTAGAATTAGTAAACTGACTAGCAGTCGTTGATTCCTTATGATAAAAGCTTATATTATAGGTTTTTCCTGGAGTTACAGGTACATCTTGATTAAAATAGATATAATTATCTCCAGCTTGACCATCCATAAAAAAACATCTAGTTCCAGTTTGAGGATTGCTGCTGCCATTGTCAAATCCCATACCTACAATTTGACTTAATCCAGATCCTGCCCTTGGACCAAGTGTAACTTTTCCTGATTCAAAACTTCCATCTATGAATAAATCTTTTCCTAAATTTTTATCAGTATATGGAATTATAGTAGTGCCATCAGTATATGGATATTCAGTTTTTGTCAATATATTTCCACCAGTATCATAAGTGTAATTTATAGTCTTATTTAACCCTTTATTATCCTCTCTTACTACTTCATTAAGTTCATTATAATAATACTTAATTATATTCCCACCATCATTTATTGTACTAATATTTCCATTGGCATCATAAGTATAGTATATTCTATTACCATTATTATTTATATCTTGAAGCTTAGAAGTAGCCATTTGGTTGTTTGCAATTTTATAATCATACCAAATATTATATAAACCTGAATTAATTTTCTTATTAGTCAACCTTCCAATTATATCATAGGTATTAGCAACACTACTTCCTGTAAAGGTAGTAGTTTTCGTATTTCTATTATCTTTGTCATATTCATACGAAGTCAAATATGATGAACCATAGTACTGTGATAAAACCTTGCTAATATTATTGTTTAAATCATATTCATATTTTATTAAATTATTTCTACTATCTTTTATCTCAGTCAATCTATCTGATAAGTCATAGGTATATTTATAGTTCACATTGTTAACTATATCTTCACTATACCCAACATTACCATTTGCATCATACTCATATTTGTATTTTGCATCACCATCTACAACCTTAGCAATTACTCTATCTAAGCTATCATAGTTTTGAGAGACTTTATTTCCATTACCATAAGTTGATCCTACAAGTTTGCTAGTTCTTGCCTCATATGTGTTAGTTATAAGATTTTGACTTCCCACGGCCACTGTTGTGTTATTCCCTAAAGAATCATATCCAAAGTTATAACTAAAACCATTATGAGTTATAGATTTTATTTTATCATTATCATAATCATAACTATTTTTGACTAGTGTTCCATCAACATTCTTTGATACACTTTGAAGTCTATCTATATTGTTGTCATAACTATACGAAGTAGTAGTTTGTTTTGCATCAGTTAAGCTATCTAAAGTTCCTTTTGTCTCATTATAATTATAAGTCACGGTATTACCTGTGGCATCTTTTAAACTATTTATATAGTTACCACTTGCAGTATACCCAGCTTCTGATTGAGTAAATATAGTGCTGTCTCCTACTCTTGCAGTTCTGGGATTGCCATTACTATCATACGTAAAATTATAAACTACATTTTCTGCTGTAGTAGCTTTAGTTATATTGTGCTTAGTATCATACTCGTATTTAAACTGTGAGCTTTTTGGATCTGTAGAAGTTATTAAGTTATTACTTCCATCATAATCAAATTTTGAATTCTGATTAGCAAAAGCCTCTGTTGAAACTACATTACCCTTACTATCATATCTAAAGCTTGTACTAAATTGTTCTTTATATAATTGAAGCCCATCAAAATAAGCATTGTTTGAATTCTTATAATAGATAACATAAAAAGCTATTTTATTATAATCATTTTCAGGTACTATCTTTTTGGCAATATACTGCCAATCTAATACCTCTCCTGGCATATCTATTCCATACCAATCATAATTACTATCTGTTGTATGCTGAAAGCCTACACTCAAAGCAAAACTCCTACCTGAGCCTGTAGGCACTGATGCCCCCTTTAGCCATCCTCCTAAAACAAGAGAGTCCCCCTTTTTTCCTGATTGGTTTATAGACTGATATAAAGCCTTTTGTTTATCAGAATTACCTACAATCTTAAAACTTCTATTCCCAATTCCAGCTGGGTATGGTGCTGCTTCCGTCGTGACCGCTTTATCGTTAATATCCAGCTGCCCATTAGAGCTCCAATAGCTTGGTATATCACCGCCGTAAATCAAATTAGAATTTTCTACTAAATTGTATCTATTCGCAACTGAACCTTCTTCCAGCTGTACACAGTCAAAATATACTGTTCCTGTACTATTGAGCATCGATAGAGAAACCCAAATTCCATCTTTAGCATCAACAGGTATTGTAAAATCAAAGCTATATCTTTGCCAATCATTAGTACCATTTATATATTTTCTTATAAATTGACAGATACCATTTGCATCAGTGTACCCTACAAAGAAGCTTGCACCTGCATCATTCTTTACAGGAATACCAACTGTTTTTACATAGGCTGAAAGTGTATACTTTTTTCCCTTTTCAACTGTCAGTGCTTGTTCATAATCTGTACCACCAGCTTCACTCGTGCTATTTATCTTGAGCGATTGGTTCCCTAAGTATTTATCTTCATTTATATAGCCTTTAGAGGAAACATTCCCTCCCCATGCTCCTGGATTCCAACTGTTACCATCCTCAAAATTATGATTCAATAACAGATTAGTAGTAGTTTTTTGTAGCTTAGATTCCGCAGACGTCTTGTTCTTATTACTATTATTAATATCTTCTATATAATCATAATACTTTGCACTTCCATCACTAGCAGTAGCACCAGTTGTATTCCCATAATTATTAAATTGATATTTCGTTTTTCTTCCCTTACTATCTGTAAAATAAGTTATATTTCTACTATACTCAATAGTTTGTTGCTCTCCTAAGGTTCCATCATTATGAGTTTCTAAAATACTCTTAACTCTATAAGGAGCCATATCATAGTATCCATATTTTATTTTATAACCATCAATATTAGTAGTATCAGTCATTCTTTGCAATGAATCATATGCAAAGCTTGATGTTTTAGCATCTGGATAAGTTATGCTTGTAAGCGAGCTTCCAGTATAAGCATAAGTTGTTGTTCTAGATGCTTGATCAACTATCTGTGATAGATTTCCACTACTATTATATTGTAGCGTCACTACCCTGCCTGCCCCATCTGTTATTGATTTAATTTTAGTGCCATCATATGCTATGCTAAGCATATTTCCGTTTGAATCCTTAACATTCACTAATAAACCACTAGTATTAAAATTTAAAAGATTGTCCTTCTTATCTTTAATAGTAAAGGTTCCATCACCATTTTTAGTCAAGGTTAAATTTATACCTGATTCATCTTTGAAGGTTGCAGATGCTGAATCATATTTAAAGTAATGAACTGTACCATCTTCATCTTCATATCTGTAATAATCTACGTTATCTATTTTTTGATAATAACTTACTTTTTGACCATAGTTAAGTCTCCAACCAAGTCCATATCCAATATTCTCATCTTTATTATTACTATTAAATATATGATTTATAGAGATAGGCATCTTATTTCCTGTAGTCGCTACATCACTGTGGATATGAACTAAGTTTCCATTATAATCATTTACATAGCCCGTACCAGCTCTTCCAGCATCCTGAGAATGATATGTCCAGTAATCTTCAAGCCCTGAGTTATTTATATAATTAAAAACTACACTTGGCCTATAAGTTACATAAGCTTCACTTACATCTGAAGACCAAAAAGCTGTATAACCTGCGTTTTCATCGTTATATTTAAGCATAAGACCATTATTAGTTCCAGTGGTATACCATTCTTTTGCTATAGAGGTTATATCCCACATATACCATTGATCTTTATTCAGTACTCCATAATCTACTATCTTTGAATCATATGAAGGTTGACTATTCCATCTGATATTAGGAGCTTCCCAGGCTGAAGTAACCTTATGTACATTGATCTGAGAAAAGGCTCCGCTTGCAGATGTTTCTTTAAGTAGATACATATTTGCATTAGTGATCATATCGCCAGTAGTTAGCTTAGGTAAATTTACAAACTTTATATATGATCTTGTATATCCAACTCCTGGAGTGTTACCCATCCTTAAATATTGATTATTACTTTTATCTGAAGTATCGTTGGAACATACAAAGGTTTCTTTTATATCTTCTTTAGCAATAGATGATGAAATAGGAGGATCTATGGTAACTGGATATTTTCTATCCTTACTATTTAACCATTCACCATTAGGTTGTATAGTTAATATGTACTGATTTTTTGACTGATTTAGCTTTACATCTATGTCCTTACTTTCAGCACCACTAGCATCATACATATACGGTACTTGAATTGAGAAAATTGCTTTTGTCTTATCCTTATCATCATAAAAGACAATGCTCTTGTCCTTTTGCACTTCTGGAATTAAGTTTTTAAAACTCAATTTAAAATCCATTTTAAGATTTTCCACAGGTTTTTCTATGATGATATTTTCTTTCAAGCTATTTCCTAAAAGATCATATCTTAAATCAATATTATCTAAAACCTGCTTATACTCTACTGAGGAACTTGCCTTAGTGTTAACTTTTTTATTTTCATTTTCATTTATAACTTCTTTGACTTTACTTTTTTCAGCTTCGCTTAATTTTTCATATTTCTTATCTTTTTCCACTTTTTCTTCTGATTCTTTTTTTATATCATCTTTAAGCTTTGCCTCATCTACTTTTACTAACTCTGAACTAGACTTTTTTAAAGTATCAAGCCCCCAAGACAGCTCATACTTGTCTTTTTGAACCTTTATAAGCTTCTTATTATTTGCATCCTTTGCAAAAGTGACCTGGAAAGAGTTTTGTTTAGTTTTCAAGGTGTTTTTATCAGTATTTTTACTTTTATCCGAAACAGCTTGTACATTACTTTTTTCAACATTTTCAGTGCTCACTTCAGAGCTTACAGTATTAGCTTTGAATGTATCATCACTGCTCTCCTCTAAGGTATTATCAATTTCCTTCCACTGACCATCTTCAAAATAATGTATCGGAATAGGATATACAGCAGCTTCATAGCTATGGTCTTCCTTCATGAAGTACTTTGTATTCTCATCCCTTTTTCCATTAACTTCCCCTACAATCTTACTTTCTTTTTGAGCATTATCTGCTTCTAAAGCAACCACTTGCTGATCTTCCAACTTTTGTTGTGAACCATTCTGCTGTGTACTACTTTCAATTGGTACACTTGATTCAGCGGCTTTTGTTGTTATTCTAGTTGGTAACGACAACGCTAAAAACGTTATCACTAGAATATTGGATATTGCCTTAAGCTTTCCTTTCATAATTTTCCCCCTTATAAATAGACATCATTTTATGTATCTTAAAGTATTTCTATTGACAATACATAAATTATATATCCCCATTAATTTGAAGTAAACACATATTTACACACTTAAGTATGTATTTACACTTAAATACTTATAATTAACATTTATATAATTCATATTAATACGTGTTTGGTATTGTTATATATTCTTCTTCATTATGTCTTGTATCCTATGAAATCTCTTTCATATGAATAACAAAAAAGACTGCAGTCTCCCACAGTCTTTCCTAATTAACTTATATTAAATTCCAGGCATAAGTTTACTTTTCTATATAGTTTATAACATGCTTCACTACAAGGTTTATGCTTCCGTCACCATTACGTTGTATCTCAAATCTTTGAGGATCATTATAAGCTTCTTCAGTCAGATATAAGTCAATATCCTTATCGATTTTAAGCCTTACTCTTTTAAGCTTTTTCTCTACCCATTGTTTATCTACTGCTATTTCTTCATCTAAACCTTGAGCAGATACAAATTGGTTGAAGCTTTCCTTAGCTTGAGGCTCTTCTTTGAATAGCTCATGTGATAGTTCTTGCACATTTATTGTGTCTTCTTTTAATTTACTTTTAATAGTACTTCTTATCTTCTCAGCTTTATCTGCATCTTCATTCACATTATTTCTCGTCCATGCTTCTGCAGCCTTAACAAAGGTTTTAGTCATATCTCTCTCATTAGTTACAATTGAGCATCCTAAATAATTATTTATAAAGTAATTTGCTCCGTATTCTTCCTCTTCTTTTGACTTCTTTTGCTTATCTATAACCATTAGATTAATTGTATGCTCTTCTCTTAACGGTTTTATAAATGCACACTTTTGAAGCCTAGAGCTGCTTGCAGGAAGCCCTGAAGCCTGTTCTATTATATCAATTCCAATCTTATCTTCGATAAAGTCTATCTTATGAGTAAAATTTCTTACATAATCCATCTTCATAATTGCAAGCATTGGTCCCTGATCTGTTGAAATTGCTACAACTATAAGATCACAGGATGGGATGTTCACATTGCCTTTCATTACAGCAAACATCTGCCTTGCAAGTTCCTTTGAAACAGACACAATATCTGAGTTAATTCCATTTAGATAATCTTGAGAAACTTCTTTTACTATATTTCTTTCTGGATTGAATACTGCATATTTAAGTTCTTCATCCTTAAACGCTCTTTCAATATGCCTGTATAAAAATTTGTATGTATCTTCGTTTAATTCTAACCTATACTCGTTTAATATAGGTTCATCTCCGTTTGTATCCAATATATGAATTACAGCTTCTGCGATACTTATGTCGTTTACGTATTCCATCTACTCACCTCTGGTACTAATTTTTCTTTACCACCTTCGGATTGAATAAAAAGCAAATATTCACAAAGTCTTGATTAGGTACAAAGATAAGCTGAGCTCTATCATTTCCTTCTGTAACTACAGCTACATAAGCTCTATCTTTGTTGCCATCTGGTATTGCAGTTATTACTTTCGAAGGTTTGTTATTTAGCGCCTTATATGCATCACTTTCATAAGGTGCTAAAAGTGAAACTTCCTTCATGTTAAAGGACATTTTCTTCTTTCTAGTTTTTGTTTCATATATAACATCAACATCAACTTCCCCGTTGGTAATTACATATTCAAACTCAAGATAGAAGAATCTTTTCACATAAAAAAGTATACCTGCAATTGCACCAAGTAGCAACCCTAACATAAAGTTTCCGGTAAGTATACTAAGTACCGCAAGCACACCAGTTATGTACATAAGTAGCTTTGCTGCCTTATATTTTGCTACATTTTGTGCTCTGACTAATTGTTCCTTAAATTGATCCATATGACTTCCCCCTCAACCATTGTATTTCATTATAGAATACCTTAATGATATCATTATAGCATAAAATGTAATCCTTTCCGTAAGGATTTTCATTTTAGTTACTTTGACTAAAATAAGTTAAAGTTCTTATATATTTCGTACAATACTGTATATTAATAAAACTGGTGAATTTAAATGTTGAACTTTACAAACACTTTGATAAACTATTATTTAGAGATAATATATGTTTTATATTAAACCATATATATTTTTTATATAACTTAAGGAAACTTGGAGGATATTATGCAAGAATTAGAAACAAGAATTTTAGATATTGATGTTGAAGAAATCAAAAATAAAATGACTGCTCTTGGAGGATATAAAGTTAAAGATGAAGATCAAGTAAATAAAATCTTTGATTTTCCAGATAGAAGACTTTTATCAGCTAAAGGCTACGCTAGAGTTAGAACTATTGACGACAAACTTAATAATAAAATAGTTTATTTCATGACTACCAAAAAGATGTTATCTCAAGAAAAATATAAGGTAATGGAAGAAAACGAGATAATAGTAGACGACGGTGATACCGCTGAAAAATTATTTAATTCTCTAGGACTTACTTTAGTTGAAACTATAAAAAAATCTAGAGAAAGCTATAAATACAAAAACACTTTAGTTGAAATAGATATCAACGATAAAAACTTCTGCCCGTTTCCTTACATAGAGATAGAAACAGCTCACGAAGATGAACTTAAAGAAGTTGTAGAAGCTCTAGGATATACAATGGCAGACACTACCTCAAAGACAATCTACGAAATCCTTGAAGAAAGAGGCCTTGCTAAAGGGGATCAGAAAGGACTTTAAGAAATCATATTAATTTATCTGCGAAGCTCATCAAATAACAGATGTAGTGGTATCTAAATTTCAAGTTGTGTTTAATATTACATATAAAACTTAAGTAGTGATACAGTAGATATTATATGAGCAATCAACTAGAATTAAGTGAGTTATGTAATGTTTTAAAATCTAATTCACGTGCCATTAATATAACTTTTAGTTGCATTAGATGTTATATATTAAATTTAGATGCCACTACAGGAGATACATATGAGCAAGCAGTTATAATTAAATGATTTCTGGAGATAAAGTTGCGTTAAGAAACTGTATTGTCTGAGCGAAGCGAGTTATACAGTTTTAGCAACTTTATAGGAAGAAATCATATTAATTATCTGCGAAGCTCATCAAGTATCGGATGTAGTGGCATCTAAATTTTTACTAACACTAGACAACTAAAAAGGACAGGCAAACGCCTGTCCTTTGATATGTTATAATTAGTTATTGAAATATCTTTCTAGTAAACCCTTGAAAGCTTTTCCATGTCTAGCTTCATCTTTACACATTTCATGAACTGTATCATGTATTGCATCGTAGTTTAATTGTTTAGCTAATGTAGCTAATTCTTTCTTACCAGCAGTTGCGCCATATTCAGCTTCTACTCTAGCTTGAAGATTCTTCTTAGTATCAGCCCATACAACTTCTCCTAATAATTCAGCAAACTTTGCAGCATGTTCAGCTTCTTCGAAAGCTATTCTCTTATATGCTTCAGCAACTTCTGGGAAACCTTCTCTATCAGCTTGTCTGCTCATAGCAAGATACATACCTACTTCTGTACATTCTCCAGTGAAGTTAGCTCTTAAACCTTCTAATACTCTTTCATCAACGCCTTGAGCAACTCCGATTCTGTGCTCATCAGCCCATACTAATTCTCCGCTTTGTTCATTGAATTTTGATGCAGGTGCTCCACATACTGGGCATTTCTCTGGAGCAGCTTCTCCCTCATAAACGTATCCACATATTGTACATATAAATTTCTTCATTTCTAAATCCTCCTCTTAAATCATATATATTAATTTCATTTGATAACTGGTTGTTTCGTTCACAATTCATATTATATAATAGTTATTATTAATTGTAAAGACTTTTTTTAGAAAAATTTTCATTAAATAATACTTTGACCCATTATAATCAGCAAAAATACCGAGGATATTGCTCTACACCCCGGTACCTTTAAGGCTTTCACCATTATATATATTATATTTTTCGATTGAATATTCATGATATCTATTATCAATTGATAAACATTCTATTATTAGGTAATAATAGAATTGCTATTTTCATTATAATTTTGGCATATCTATCTATGGTGGTCTTAAGTAAAATAATTAAACTTATACTATATTTAATATTGCTCTTTAATTTAGTTGCTTGACTCAGGAAAAGTCTTTATAAAGTTCGTTGAATTATCAGAAATAGAACCTTCCAATTTTAGTGTTCATCTTAAAACGCTAACTATTGGCATTTTAATATATTAATACAGAAATTTAGGTGTTGCTACAGGAGATATTATCTGATTGAGCAATTAGAATTAAATGATTTACGGAAATGAAATAGCCTTTAAAAATCACTAAAGAGTAAAACTTTATTGTCTGAACTAAGTGAGTTATAAAGTTTTAGCTATTTCATTGGAGAAGATCATATTAATTCTTTGCGAAAATCAGTGAAATATCGGAGGTAGCAACACCTAAATTTCAACGCACATCTAAAAATACTAATTAATAAACTGCTTTTCTTTGAATTCTTGTGGAGTTATTCCCGTTACACTCTTAAAAGCCTTTGTAAACTGCTTTGAATCAGAATATCCTACAGCTTCGGCAACCTCATAAACCTTAAGTTCTTGCTCTTTTAAAAGCTCCTGAGCTTTTTTAACTCTTATGTTTCTTAAATAATTTATAAAGTTCTCTCCTGTATGCTCTTTAAATACCTGTGAGAAGTAACTATAATTAACAGATACTACATTTGATACCACAGTAAGTGATAGATTTTTAGAATAATTATCATTTATATACTCGATAGCTTTTCCTATAAAACTCTTATCACATAAAGCTCTTCTCATTTCAAAAAGCAGCTCATCAACATAAAGCACTAATTCTTTAAGTTCATAATAAAATTCTCTATAGTTACTAAAATTTAAAATATTGTTTATAAACTCAAGCTTATACTTTAACTCTAGGTTATTAGACAATTGTTGATCTAAATAACTTTTAATATTTTTCAGCAACTTTTCATTACATCTCTCTAGATATACGATACCATGTTTTCTAACAACTTCTTCAGCATATATTAGTTGAAGAAATTCAATTATCTTATCTCGCCTTTTAGTTCCAATTAAATTAATAAGTTTTTCCACGATTTCATTTTGAACAATACTTTTATTTTTATCCAATATATAGTCATAAGTTGTAAGATATCTATTTTCCTTGTATATTAAATTGCTCTTTAAAGCAAGTATAGCATTCTTATACCCTAATTTAAATTGATTAAAATCAGTTAAGTTATTACTTACTCCGCAGCAGTATCCATATTTTTTATTTTCATTAATCCAATTTCTTATATCAGCTATCGCATTAATGTCACTATATATTATATTAAGGTTTCCTTGATTATCAACAAAGGCAGAAACCTTTTCTTCTTGCCGTATAATTGCTTTTAGAAGCTCATCATATTTTTCATTTCTTTCTGTTTCAGTAATCATCATTAAGTCCTTCTTAAACAAAACAGCTAAATAATAAGAACTTTCGTCAATTCCCTGACAAAGCTTTGTTAATTCCTCTTTTACCGTATCATCGTTAAGCCTTTCATTTAATAGTATTATATTAAACCTATTGCTAATTTCATTTATTAACTCAATGCTTTCCTTATTACTATTTTCAATAGCTAGATCATACTCTTTTTCTATCTTTTCAATAGACTCGTATAGTTCATTCTTTTTTATAGGCTTTAATAAGTAATCCTTCGCACCGTATCTCAATGCTTCTACTGCATAATTAAAATCATCGTAACCGCTAAGAATCAATGTTGGAATTCTTATTTCTTCTTTATTTAATCTTTTCAAAAATTCTATTCCATCACAATCAGGCATTCTTATATCAGTAATTACAAAAAATATTTCGTCATTCTTTACTTTATCCAATGCGTCAATCCCATTTGAACATAAAATAGTTTCATATTTATCTTCATATCTTCTTTTAATTATGGATTCAAGTCCATTTCGTATAAACTTTTCATCATCAACTATCAAAACCTTTTTCAAATAGCCTCTCCACCTTACCTTGGTAATTTTAGTATTATCTTTGTAAAATAATCTTTTTTACTGACTATATCGATGCCATAATACTCTCCATAATAAATCTTTATTCTTTCATATACATTTTTCATTCCAAGTCCATGCTTTGTATTTTGTTCACTGCTATTTAAAAACTCTTTTAATTCTATAAGACTAGCCTCATCTATACCACAACCGTTATCTGTAATAGTTATATAGGTGAATTGTTCATCCTCCTTACCATCCACAACTATTGTGCCATCCTCTTTTACAAGTTTCTTACTCAATCCATGTTTCACTGCATTCTCAACTAATGGTTGAAGAGATAACTTAAGCACCTCCTTGTCCATTAATTTTTCATCAATATTTATTCTTAAATTTATGTCGTGCTCAAACCTTATACCCATCAATGCTATATAATTTTTGATATGGTTTATCTCCTCAAACAAAGGTACATAATCCCTATCCCACTTCATGTTATACCTCATCATATCTCCAAGGCTTGCCAAGGAATCTGATACAGTATAGTTCTCTTCTATCTCTGCCATCATTCTTATGTTTTCTAGTGTATTATATAAAAAATGAGCATCTAACTGATTTTTTAAGGCTTTCAATTCAGCTTCTTTAGTTACAGTTTTCTTGTCTATACTATCCTTTATAAGCACATTTATTTTATTTACTAACTGTCTAAAATGGTGGGCTAAAAGACCAATCTCATCATTACTGTAAACAGGTATTTCTACATTTAAGTCTCCCCCACGAACTTTCTTTAGAGATCTTATAATTATATATAGTCTCCTTAGTATTATATTTGTTATGTAGTATATTATTAAAGAAAGCATAACTATAAGAAAAATAGTCCCTATTACGAATAAATTTCTAGTATATTTTATGCTCCCATTCACTTTACCAATGTCTATTATACTAACTAGGTAACAATCTTCTATAGGAGCTGCCTTGTATGCCACAGTGTATTCAGTAAAACCATCTTTATATGAAAATCTACCATTATTACCTTGAGTTTTCTCTTGAAATGCATCAAAGAACTTTGTCTTATTGAATTTGGAGTTTTGCTCAAAAGCATTGTCTTTGTTGCCATACATTTTCCCATTTTTATTTACCAAAAGCATTTCATTGCTATCATCATTTGAATTCTCGTACATCTTTGGGAAGAAATTTTTCGAATCCATATTTATTCTTACTATACCAATATGTTTATCTTCAGGGTATCTTAGCTCTCGATTAAGAGAAACTACTTGCTTAGGATCCCCCTCATTAGTAACTACAGCTTTATTAATATCTCTATCAAAATGATTAATATCCCAATAAACCTTTGTATTATTTTCAAGTGTCTTTTGAAACCACAAATTGTCCTTTATTCTGTTTTCTCTATAAATCAAAGGCCATATCTCATTTACCTTTTCATTATCAGTAAAAATATTTATTCCTTCAATCATGGCATTGTTGTACTGAAGACTTACGATATCCTTATAGGTTGTATTGTTAAATTTCACAAGTTCCTCAGCGCTATACTCTTCAGTTCCCCCTATAAAAGCTAACATCTCTTTATTATTTATTACAATTTGTATGATGTTGCCCATTATGCTCATATTTCTATATATATTCTGATATTCAGCATCTAGCTTATAGTCACTTTGCTTTAATATATCTTCACGATTTCTTTTCTGAATCGTTCCATAAGATATTGATACAACCGCTAGTATAGGTATGGCTATTACACTTATGTAAGAAATAAGAAATTTTTTTATAAGGGTAGTATTGTTAAACTTTTCAATAAGTTTTTTTATCATTCTCTGCCCCCATTTAAAGGTTTTCATTTTTGCACAAAAACCTAGTACTCACCTATTACGCACTTAATCTTCACTGTTTTTATAGGAGATGGTAAATGTTTTTTTCATCTTATTATACCATATTTTTTTCAATATTTGAATTTATTTGAAATTAAATTATGGTGCTGCCTTGAACTTTCATTCAAGACAACACCTTATTATAGTTTACTATTTAACGCCTAATTTCTTCTTGTTAGATTCATATTGTTTTTGTTTGTAATCCATAACCTTATTGAATCCAGCTTCATCTCTCTTCTTCTTGAATTCAGCAAATATGCTATCGAATTCAGCGTCTGACTTAGCCATTAATAACTTAGGAAGTGTAGCACCAAAAAGTTGTTCTATCTTTGTATTTGCTATTCCTTCTGCATTATCTCCAGTTGGTTTAGTATTATCAAATACTGCGTAGCTTACAGTCTTTCCTTTTGTCCAATCTTCCATAGCCTTGATTGGAGCTGATGATGGAGGAGCCCACTTAAGTTGTAGATTAGTATCCATTAACATCCAGTAAGTAAATGATGCACCGTATTTCTTATCGAATGCAGCTCTATCTGAGTTTAATAAATCAAGAACTTCTGGTTTAAATTGTTCTTTTCCGTCTATTGTATCGTAAGTTACACCTTTTTCACCAAGGAATAAATCTTTATTACCTTCTTCACTGATTAGATAGCTTATGAATCTTATAGCTCTCTTCGGATCTTTACAAGCCTTAGATACAAGAGTTACTGTCCAACCACCTAAACTGTCTCCTGAAAGCTTTGATTGTTCTTTCTTAGAGTTTTTAGGTCCATCTACAGCTATATATATTGAGTTAGGATCTTTCTTGTATAATGCTAATTGTTGTGTAGCCATATCTGATCTCTGATATAGCATAGCGAAGTATCTGCCTTGAGCGATCTTTTCTTCCATTTGTGATCTCTTATCAACAAATATGTCTTTTGCTAAAAGTCCCATTTCGTTAGCTTTTCTGAAAGTCTTTAGCCAGTTTATATATTCTGGGTCAGTTTGTCTATCATAGAATTTTCCATCCTTATCCATTGGGATAGATAAGAAGTTTTGAAGATAAGCTTCAAAAGAATAGTTTCCTGTATCTCCAAATTCATGGAAACCTATTGGGATTAGTGGTTGACCATTTACAGTACCAAACTTTTCTTTAGCAGCTTTTAAAGCATTAAGAAATCCTTCTGGAGTTGACATATCTGGCTTTCCTAAAGCTTCATACATGTCTTTTCTTACTAAGAAAGTTTGATTTGATGGTTTAAGATCCTTATATTTATCGAAATCTTTTAAAGATGATGATGCATTTGGATATTCATAAACGTGACCATCTTCTTGTTTGTACCAGTCAAGTTTTTGTTGATCTGCAACTTTAGTAAAGTATAAATCATACTTTTGCGCTAATTCATCTAGTGGAGATACTAATCCACCTTGAATCATAGTCTTAATTGCAGCGTCATTACAATCTAAAGTTAAAATATCTGGAAGTTTACCTGAAGCTATCATAGTATTTACTTTTTCAGCTTCATTACCAGCTGGTGATATTAGATTAAGAGTAACACCAGTTTTCTTAGTTACGTACTTAGAAATAGCATCATCTTGCCATTTCTTAGTAAACCATGAATAGTTTACGTACCAATCAAGAGTTATAGGTGAAGTATCTTCCTTCCAACCTGGTTGGTCTGCAGTTGTAGTGCTAGCTTGCTCAGTTTTATCGTCTTTCTTATTACCACAGCCTGCAAAAAATGCCATACTTATTACAGTTGCTAGACCTATGGTTAAAACCTTAAAAATTTTCTTCTTGACCATACTTAGTCCCCCCTAAGATTATTATATTTATACTAACTTCTGATTAAATTTATTAGGATTTAAATAAGTTAACTTAATGTTAATCAGAAATTGTTAACCCTTTACTGAACCTAAAAGCATTCCTTTTACAAAGTACTTTTGAAGGAATGGATAAACACATACTATTGGGAATGTAGTAACAACCATTGTCGCAAGCTTTATAGTCTGCTGTGTTACTGTGGATACACCTAGAGCTCCTGGCATGTTCGAGCTCATTGCACTTGCACCAGTTTGAGCTACAATCTTATATAAATAAGTTTGTATAGGCTGCAAATCATTGTTGTTTATATATATCATTCCTGTAAAATAGTCATTCCATTGATAAACTCCATGGAATAAAGCTATAGTTGCGATTACTGGAAGTGATATAGGTATTACTACTCTAATGAATATTTTAAAATCTGTAGCTCCATCTATCCTAGCAGCTTCCTCCAACGAAGGTGGAATCTGGCTAAAGAAGGATTTAAAGATAAGCAAGTCATAAAAACTAAATGCTGCTGGTATTATATAAACTAAAAAGTTATCTAACATTCCTAAATTTCTAATAAGTAAGTATAAAGGTATCAAACCACCACTAAAAAATAGTGTTATTAGTCCTAAAGTTGTATATATACTTCTTCCAACTAAACTCTTTTTTGAAAGCGCATAAGCTACCATTGCTGTAAAGAAAACATGTACTACAGTTCCTATTACAGTCTTAGCTACAGTTACACCTAACGCTTTTATGATTCCTGCATTACTAAATACTGCTTTATAATTATCTAGCGTAAACTTTCTTGGCCACCAGTAGATTCCTCCAAGCATAGCATCTTGCCCTTCATTAAAAGAATTTACTAATGTATACCAAATTGGATATATAGTTATAAAGCAAATTACTATCATAATAAGGATATTTATAGTATCAAATATCGCTTCGCCTTTAGTACGGCGTTTTAAAAAATTTATTTTCATACCTTGCTCCTCCTAGAATAATGATGTATCATTCATCTTTTTGCTTACAAAATTAGCAGACCATAAAAGCATAAATGCTATTACTGATTTAAACAATCCTACTGCTGTTGCATAAGAGAATCTTGCTTGTTGTAAACCCATTCTATAAACATATACATCTAAAACGTCACTAGCACTAGCATTTAATTGGTTCTTTAAAACCATTATTTGATCAAAATTAGTGTTTAAAAGTCCAGATACTGCAAGTATAAATAGTAGTGCTATAGTAGGCTTTATGCAAGGTAAAGTTATACTTATCATCTTTCTAATTCTTCCAGCACCATCAGTGGTTGCTGCTTCATACAGCTCGGGATCTACCCCTGCTATTGCCGCAAGATATATTATAGCTGACCAACCCAATTCTTTCCACAACTCTGATATTACTGATATCTGCCAAAAATACTTTGGTTCCCCAAGGTAGGTAATCGGCTCTTTTATTATGTGTAAACTCGTTAATATTGTATTGAGTATCCCTACATCTGAAAGCCAGTTCATCATTATTCCACCTAAGATTACCCATGACAAAAAGTGTGGAAGGTATGATATAGTTTGTACAAATTTTTTGAACTTTATAGATGTAAGCTCATTTAGCATCAATGCAAATATTATCGGTAATGGAAAACATACTATAAGTTTAAATATGCTGATACCTAGTGTATTTTTCATTACATTCATGAAATTCTCATCAGCTAAAAACTCTTTAAAGTATTGAAGTCCTACCCATGGTGCTTCTGATATAGGTTTAGTAATATTGTACTTTTTAAAAGCAATTACTACCCCATACATTGGTATGTAGGAAAATATAATCATCCATATAACTCCAAGCCACGCCATGACTTGCAGCTGCTTTTGATTCTTAAACTTTAGTTTCATCTTGTCAAACTTTTCTTTGAATGGTACGTTGTTTTTTGATTTATTTATTGCTACGGCTGTTCCTCGTTCCTGCATCCTTTTTCCCCCTTACTGCAACGTTTACAAGTATTATTTTACAACGCTTCGAACGTTTACATAAGTAATCGTTTTTTGTTTTTGGTGTCATTTTTTTGGTTTGTTTTTATAAGTTATTACTATTTTAATATTTCTTTATTCTTTAACTTGTATTATGTTTTAAGTCTATTCCGCATACTTATTAACAGATCTCATTGAATTATAAATTTTAAAAGAATAAAAAAATAGTAACTTAAATTTAAAAGTTACTATTTTGAACATAGTTACAATATTATTAATTATCTGATGCTCTAAAGATAAAACACCTAAGCTTTACATGGGTTATGATAAGTTTAAATTCTATTTATTGCTTAGCTGCTGAAATTATACTACTATTAGAATCTACTATTTTAAGGTTATTTTCTTTAATTAACTTTAATGATGCATCATTATTATCTAAAAATAGAATGCTGTATTTATCTGTATTTAAGAATTCCTTTATACCACCACTTTTTGCTTTTCCATCTTTGAAAAGTTCTAAAGCAAATACATTTCTTTGGTTCCAATCCGTACCTTCAACTTGAGTCGGTCTATAAACATAAGAAGTATACTTATCCAAAGATATGTTGCTATCTCTTAGATAATTTTCAAACACATCTATCGGTTCAGTCCTAATATAATTTAATAACTTATATTCATATAATCCTGCTGTCGATGCAATAATTAAGCACAATATAATAGGGTATACACTTTTTCTAAAGCTTTGAATACTATACTCAGCCATACATCCTATCAACAATGCTAATGGTGGATATATAGGGAATATATACCACGCTAATTTTGTTTTGGCAATTGAAAATAAAATCAGTGGTAGCACTACCCATATTATCAATCCTATATACTCATTAAGGTTGTCTTTAATAGCATATCGTATATTTCTTGATATTATTAATATAAACAGAAGTAATATAAAAACAGCAATATACCATCTATAATACACAACCAAATCTAAAATATAATCATACCAAGGGCCTGTATGTCCCTCTATTGGTGAGTTAGTTCTAGAAAGTAAATCATAGCTTATCATATCATGAATAAATTTAAAACCATCATATCTTATTCTTATAAGTGCCCATACAAGAATAGGTCCAAAGCTGCATCCAATGAATATAAGCCATTGTCTCCAATTAAATTTTAAAATTAGTTTTGTAATTATTAAATATAATCCAACAATAGCAACTATAGCCATAGTATGCCAACTCTTAGCTAAGAATGCTAATGAAAAGGCTAGTCCAGTTACATATATGTAATTCTTCTTATAATATGAATTTATTGCCGCTATAATTGAAATTGTAAATAGCAGAACATAGATTGAATCCGCATCTCCACTTCTTGCCCCATGAAACTGTAAAAAATGTATTGAAGTGGCCATAACCCCAGCTGATACTAGTGATGCAATTCTTCCGAATCTCTTGTATGAGAAAACTGCTACAATAATTATAGTTAAAAAGGCACTGAAAACTGACATAGCTCTAAATCCTATTAGATTATATCCAAATATCTTAAATCCCAAAATTATTCCCCAGTAACTTAGTGGTGGTTTTAAGTTATAGTAGTCATTTTCATAATTAAAAGTATTTAATATATAATTATTATTTTTAAGCATTTCATAAGCATTAACTCCGTGTCTAGCCTCATCCCAATCTTTTATAGGCTCTACTCCTAGTCTAAATACTAAGTTAAAAACAGTTATAGCTAAGATTATCAGTAACAAAACGTAGTAGTACTTATATAAAATTTCTTTTAGCTTATTCCCCTTAATAGAAAGACTGTCCCTGTTGTTCATATCATTTTCCTCCAAAATTATACGTTCAAATATGTACATATATAATATAGTACATAATAAGTACTTCTTACAATGATTAACTATCTTATACAGTAAAAAAGCCGCTGAAGCGCTCTTCTTCAGTGAACTTTTTTAACGCATCTGCCTTTCCGAATGCATATGAGGAAAACTTGGCAGGCGAATAAGTTTTATTTTTTTACTGTATTGCCATAAAAAACTTGCAAAAACATTGAGATATCTAGGTTTAGCTAGCTTAAAAATTTTATACTTTCATATACAGTAAAAAAAGCATGAACCAATGTGTATGCTCTTTTAAACTTTTTAACCAAACCTTAACTTGTAAAATTTTACACATAATTTTGATTATAAACCATATCCTGAATACTGTAAATAAAACAGAAACTATTTTATAGATTCCTCATTATAATCTTCTTCATATATAAACTTATGAAGCGCTTCAAGATTTTCCTTCTTATCCCAGCCTAAAAAATATGTATTTCTAACATAAACCGTGCTATTATGTCCATCTATAGGAATTCTTAATTGTTCTACTTTGTTTATCTTATTTAAAAGTACATCTTTAGATAAACCCATTATCTCTGATTTGTCCATGCTGGTAGTAACATTTGGCATCATCTCACCAATTGCATTATTTAGTTGCAGTACATTCATCTTAGACAGCTTTTCAAGTAACTTTGTTAAAACTGCTCTTTGTCTTTCTGTTCTTTCAAAATCGCTTCTTCCTACATATCTTATTCTTGCATAACCAACTGCCTGCTTTCCGTTCAAAACCTGTAAACCAGATTTTGTAACCAAAGTAGGAGTTACTTTCTCTATATTAGCAACTTCTTTTACATAGCTATTTAAATATGGTAGTTCTTCTGAAGTAACATTTATCTCTACTCCACCAACTTGATCTATTATCTTCTCAAGTCCAAAAAAGTCAACTTCAACATAATTTTTTATGTTCATTTTAAAGTTTTCATTAATAGTTTTTAACGTAAGTGCTGCACCGCCATAAGCATATGTGTGATTTAATCTATCTTGATTTAATCCATCCATAGGTCCATGCCCTGTAGTATCTACAATCATATCTCTCATTAGTGATGAAAGCTTTATCTTGTCATGTTTTTTATCTATAGTAGCAATCATCATTGAATCAGAACGTGAACTCACATCAGGATCCCTTGCATCAACACCTATTAGTAAAATATTTATATAGTTATCCTGTAATTCTTTATTTTTCTCCGAATAAGAATTAGAATCAATGCCTATATTGGTAGGAAGGTTAGTCTTATGTATCTTTGAAAGTTGACTATTTAACATGTAATATGGTATACCAATAACCAGTCCGATTATAATGATAACAACTGTACTAATTATTAACACTCTCTTTTTTTTATTAATTGGTTTTTTCTCTTTCTTTTTATAACGTTTACCCATATTATACTTCTCCTCTTAACAGTAAAATGTCAATTTATTATATCATATCAAATTAATTATTTCACTTCATAAAAGTTACAACAATTACTGTGACATTGTTTTTTGCTACAATTGAGCTTATCTTCCCCTTAAGCATAGCTTTAATACACTTAACCTCCACTTACAACAGACATCATTTATACAGTTTCCTTACAAACCTTATCTTTTCTGTATGACCTAAAAAAAGATTGATGCAATTACATCAATCTTTTTCTACTATTTAAAATCATATTAATTCTTTGCGAAGACTCATTAAAGCATCGGATGAATAACCAATTAATTTCAACACAGTTCTTTAACGGCACCTAAACATATCATTAAACTCTAAATCCAGATGTTATTTCTTTAAGCTTTTTAGACATCTCAAATAACTCATCTGTAGTTCTTTCTATTTCAGACATAGCACTAAGTTGTTCTTGTACACTAGCACTCATATTTTCAGTTCTTCCTGCTATTTCATTTGAAGTTGAAGCAATATTTCCGATTGCTTTTTCTATTTCTTTAGTGCTTCTTGCCTGTTGTTCATTAGCATCATCAATTTGCTCAATCTGAGTTGCTATATTTTGAATACTATCTATTATGTTTTGTATAGTTTCTCTTACTTCAGAAGCCTTAGAAACTCCAAGGGCCACCTTACCTTCAACTTCACTTACTGATTGAACTGCAGTAGCTGATTTAATCTGATTTTCTTTAACCAACTCAGCAATTTCCTTAGCAGCATTGTTACTTTCATCAGCAAGCTTTCTTATCTCATCAGATACTACATTAAAGCCTTTTCCAGCTTCTCCTGCTCTTGCTGCTTCAATGGCTGCATTTAAAGCCAAAAGATTTGTCTGTTCTGATATTGAAGTTATTATCTTAATAATGTCACCAATCTTCTTTGAGGAAACATCAAGATCATTAATTATTGATGAAACTTCTTTAGATGATTCAGCTATTTCAGTTATTGATTCTACTATTTCATTTACCTTTAATTCACCATTTTCTGCAGCTTCTTTTGCCTTTCTGCCGTTGCTTGTTGTGTTCTTACTTGCTACTGCTGTAGATTCTGAGAAACTTGCAGCTTCTATAAGACTAGCAGTTGTTTCTTCTGCCGCAGCAGCTCCATCAGAAGTTGAAGCTGATATCTCCATAACCGTTCTTGATATTTCTTCAAGACTTTCAGTAGAAGTGGCAGTTGATACATTAAGTTGATCACTTGAAGAAGATATAGTGTCTGCTGATACCGCAACTTCTCTAATTATTGTTTGTAATTTATCCATAAACTTATCGAAGTTATTGCTTAATTCTCCAACCTCGTCATTACTGTTATAATTTATTCTTTGAGTTAAATCACCATTGCTTTCGTTAATTTCTTTAAGCTTTGAAGTAACCCTTCTTACAGGTATTGTCACAGCTCTTATTATAATAATTGATAATACAATTGAAACTAAAGCACAAACACCTATTAGCCCAAATAAAGCCAATCTTGTAGTTGTATATGTAACCTTACTGCTGTCATATGTAGTTTTTGCTTCTGCTACATGCTTATCTATTATCTTATTGAAATCCTTCATTAAAGCATTTTTCATTGAGTCAAAGTTTGATACAGCTGCTGGTGCTCCTTGTTGTCCTTGCTGTCCTGGTTGGCCTTGTATACCTTGTGCTTTCTCATTAGCTCTTTGTTCAGCACTATTTATAAATGCATCCTTAGCTTGTAAGAATGAGTTAAAGTCTGCAAGCAGTGTCTTAAACTCAGAGTCTGACTTATATTTATCTAACGCTTTTGTTACTGATGCTACCTCTGTTGCTATAGCTGCTTTTGTATTAGCTATTGTACTAGAATCAGTTTCCTCCATAAGCGTATTAGCATCATATTTTATGGCATCAATACCTGTTTTTATATCTTCTAATTCTACTATTGGTTTAAGTCTTTCATCATTAAGCTCAATTATCTTTGAGTTCAAATCTGATAATCTAAGCATAGAAGCTCCTCCCATAAGCCCGATAAAGACTAAAAAACTAACCGTAAGTACACTCATTTTTTGCCATAATTTCATCCTGTTTAACAATTTCACCCTTGCCCACTCCCTTTAATGTTTTTTTGTATAGAGACGTGCTTTATCACTATGCTTACATGCTTGTCCTCTTTTGCCATAGCGAATATAAAGGCCTAGAAAACAATCTTAAATTATAAAAACACATCTTTTGTTCTTTAATTTTGTAACCATACCTAGTAAAATTCTACAATCAGTATAATAGAAGTAAAGTTCCTACAATAATTTTCGCTTTAAATTTACTATACCTTTATTTATAATTATACTATAAATTTTGTCAAATGTTATCAGTTATTATCAAATTTTAAAACTACAATTAATACTAAAATAATAAACTTATACATCTTTCTTAGAAACATTATATATGCTGATAATACCTAAAAGAAGGGGGGAAGATATATCAACATATATAAATTATATCTAAGTTCTGGTAATTAATATTTTGCTTACATTTAGAATTATATAAAATAATTGTTGAATCAATATCAAGTAAATATGTGATTTTCATGTGATACAAAGATTTTTAATTATGTTTTATTTTAGGGTTATGTTTAAGAAATTTTTTGAAATTAATTGGTTATACAGTAGAAGCTATATGAGCGAGCTATTAGAATTAAATGATTATATTATAAATTTTATTATTTGCTATTGACTCTATCTTTTCATATAATATATAATATCATTTAAACAAATATAGTAATTAAAGCTGTGAATTGGAATAGTAGTATTTTAGAATCTTTAGAGAGCTGCGGGATGGTGCGACGCAGTGATTCAACAATATGAACTCGCCATGGAGCATACCTGAAGAAAATCAGGTACGGATTTTCCGTTATAAAATTAAGTGAGATCAATGAGTATTTTATTATTCACTGATCTAATAAGAGTGGTACCGCGGATTATGCCTTTCGTCTCTTTTGGAGACGAAGGGCTTTTTTTTATTCTTTAGAAAATTATAATTCGATTATATCTGTGGATAAATATGCGTAACAGACTTAACCCGCAATATAATTTAAAGAATAAATACAATAATAATATTTTATATAAAAGTTTACTAGAACATTTTAGTTAATAATATTTTAGTAAACCTCAAGGGAGGAAAAGTAATGGGAAAATACAGTACTGCCGTAGATAAAAAATGGCAAAAAAACTGGGAAGAAACTAAGCTATATAAATTTGATAAAGAGAATTTAGATAAAAAGCTTTATGTGCTTGAGATGTTCTCCTATCCATCAGGAAGTCAACTTCATGCTGGTCACTGGTTTAACTACGGACCAGTTGATTCTTGGGCAAGATTTAAAAAGATGCAAGGCTACAATGTGTTCCAGCCAATGGGCTTTGACGCCTTCGGTCTTCCAGCAGAAAACTATGCTATAAAAACTGGAATCCACCCTAAGGATTCAACTTATAATAACATTGAAACAATGGAACAGCAGCTTAAGGCTATGGGTGCAATGTTTAACTGGGATAACGAAGTTGTAACCTGTTCTCCAGACTACTACAAATGGTCTCAGTGGTTGTTCTTAAAGCTATATGAAAAAGGGTTAGCTTATAGAAAGAAAGCTCCAGTAAACTGGTGTCCTTCTTGTAATACAGTTCTAGCAAATGAACAAGTAGTTGATGGAGCTTGTGAAAGATGCTCAACTGAAGTTACAAAAAAAGACTTAACTCAATGGTTCTTCAAAATAACTGATTACGCAGATGAATTGCTTGAAAAACTTGACACGCTTGATTGGCCAGAAAAAACAGTATCCATGCAAAAACATTGGATAGGAAAATCAACTGGTGCAGAGGTTACATTCAAAGTAAAGGAATCAGATATAAAATTCGATGTATTTACAACTAGAGTAGATACTTTAAACGGAGTAACCTATGTTGTATTAGCACCTGAAAATCCATTAGTTGATGATATCACTAAAGCTGAATTCAAAGGTGCCGTAGAAAGCTATAAAGAAGATGCTAAAAAACAATCAGATATAGAAAGACAATCAATAACAAGAGAGAAAACTGGCGTATTCACTGGTTCTTATGCTATAAATCCTATAAACAACAGAGAAGTTCCAATTTGGGTAGGTGACTATGTACTTGCAACTTATGGTACAGGTGCAGTAATGGCAGTACCAGCTCATGATGATAGAGATTATTCTTTTGCATCTAAGTATGAACTTCCTATAGAAAGAGTTATAAAAGCTAAAAATGGTGGAAACGACGAACTTCCTTATACTGAGTACGGAATACTTGTTAACAGTGGAGAGTTTGACGGTTTAACTACTGAAGAAGCAAAGATCAAAGTTGTTGAAAAACTAGCAGAAAATAAACTTGGCGAACAAAAGGTAAACTTTAGACTTAGAGACTGGCTAGTATCAAGACAGAGATACTGGGGAACTCCTATCCCAATAGTTTATTGTGAAAAATGCGGGACAGTTCCAGTACCAGAAAAAGATCTTCCAGTAGAACTTCCATATGATGTTAAGTTCACTCCAGATGGAAAATCACCTCTAGCAAAGAGTGAGGAATTTATGAACACTACTTGCCCTTGCTGTGGAGGACCTGCAAAACGTGAAGCAGATACTCTTGATACCTTCATTTGTTCTTCTTGGTATTATTTAAGATACCCAGATAACAAAAATACAGAGAAGCCTTTTGATACTGAAACAATCAACAAGATACTTCCTGTTGATAAATATGTAGGTGGACCTGAACATGCTTGCATGCACTTACTATACGCAAGATTTATAACTAAAGCATTAAGAGATATGGGTTACGTTAACTTTGACGAGCCATTTAAATCCTTAACTCATCAAGGCTTAATCCTTGGACCAGATGGACTTAAGATGAGTAAATCAAAAGGAAACACAATATCTCCTGACGATTATATCTCAAAATATGGTGCAGATGTATTTAGAATGTACCTAATGTTTGGCTTTGCTTATACAGAAGGCGGAGCATGGAGTGATGATGGCATAAAATCAGTTCACAGATTTGTTGAAAGAATCGAAAGAATAATAGAGATGTCAAAAGAGCTTATTGATTCTGGCAAAAATACTAAAAATACAATTGATAAGGCTGAAAAAGAACTTAACTTCTGGAGACATAATTCAATAAGAGCCGTTTCTGATGATACTGAAAAAATGCAATTCAATACGGCTATAGCAAGAATGATGGAATTTATCAATGCTTTATCTAAGTATACTCAAGAAAGCACTATAAATACTACTTTCCTAAAGGAAGTATTAGATGATTATTTGAAGCTTTTAGCACCATTTGCACCTCATTTTGTAGAAGAAAATTGGGAATCACTTGGCAATAATTTCTCTGTATTTAATGCTTCTTGGCCAACATTTGATCCTAAGGCTCTTGTAAAAGATGAAATAGAGATAGCTATACAAGTAAATGGTAAGATAAAATCAAAAATTGTTATACCAAGTGATTTTAACGATGAGCAAATTAAGGCAGCTTCTTTAGAAGATGAAGCAATAAAGAATGTTACAGCTGATAAAACAATCGTTAAGGTTATAGTTATAAAGGGACGTTTAGTTAATATAGTTATAAAATAGAATTTTGATTTCAATAAAGACCACGATTTCACTCGTGGTCTTTTTACTGTATAAGAAATTATAAAATTTTCAAGTTAACTAAAGCAAGTCAGAGAATTCTATCTCTTTATTTTCGCTATTTACTAGACGGTCATCTAAATTAATATCCAAATCATCTTTTTCTTTATCAGGCAAGTATACTTTAAAAGTACTTCCCTCTTTAACTTTGCTTTCTAGTAGGATCTTTCCACCATGCATGTTCACAAGTTCTTTCACCAAAGACAAACCTATGCCACTTCCCTCGTTTTCTCTTACAAGTGAACTAGTTCCTCTTACAAATCTATCGAATATTTTAGCTTGCATTTCTTCAGGTATTCCTTCACCATCATCTTTTACGCTTATAACTACATATTGCTCTTCTTTGGATAGAACTACCTCTATATGCCCCCCAGCTTTTGTATACTTAAAGGCATTTGAAAGAAGATTGAGCATAATTCTTTCTATCTTTTCACTATCAAAGGCTATCATCTTTTCTTCAAATTCAGTATCAAATACTAATTCTATGTTTTTATCATTGGCCGTATCAACTGTTGATAAAGTTAAAGACTCAACAAACTCCACTATATCATAATTCCCCATTTTTATCTTCATATACCCCGTATCAATAGCACTTATATATATGAAGTTATTTGCAAGTTTTATAAGTCTTCTTACATTTCCCTTCATGCTTGCCAGATAGTTTCTTACACTATCTTCATTATTCTTAATATCAGTATGTTCAATCAATTGTATGCTACTGTAAAGTACATTTATAGGTGTCCTTAACTCGTGCGATATATTTACTATAAACTCATTTTTAAGCTTATCCACTTCATAAGCTTCTTCTAGCATAAGCTTCTTATTTTCAACTTGGTTTTTCAGTTCCATTAACTTTGTATCCATATGTTTTCTTGACTCTTCTATAGTGATTGCTATAAGAAGTAAAGATAAAATAAAACTTTGTACCAAATAAGCCACAAGATCCACCTTAAATCTTTGAAGGTCTAAAAATTGACTCACTATAAAATAAATAATTTGGAATGATGAAAGAGATATAGCAACTATACCAAAAGCTCTCCTGCTTACTGTACTTGTATGTTCAATAAATTTCTTTCCTATATATATGTAAATAGACATCAAAAGCACCTTATGTATAAAAGCAGAAGCTATATTAAAATCATAAATGGCAACTAAGTCCATAATAAGAACTATAAACATTGCGCTAATATATGATTTTCTTATCCTCTTTCCCATAAATTCTAATAGTCCTATATATATTATGAAGTGACAGCATAGAAAGAAAAATACAGACAAACCTTTTGCTATTGAATTACCGTAAACTTCTCTATATAAAGTCGCAACTGTAGTAAATATTCCTATAATATGACTTAATGATATATATCCTAAATACTTTTTAGGTTCTATTATATTGTAGATCATAAATATTGTTGAAAAAATTGCATATGAAACAATAACTATTATAAAATAATATAAACTCCCCATACTTCATCCTTTACTGTGATAAAACATTAAAATTTTCATACTTACAGATTATAACACAATATTATATAGAATTACATAATTATACATAATATATAAAGTTTTATTTTAAATTCAAATATTTTGTAACCTAATTATTAACTTAAATATATAAACTAATCTTAACTTCAATTAATCATTTGTCAAACTACGCTTC
>NZ_BMBA01000012.1 GCF_017312485.1 Clostridium zeae
AACTTTCTCCGCTCGACTTGCATGTGTTAGGCACGCCGCCAGCGTTCGTCCTGAGCCAGGATCAAACTCTCAATTTAAAGTTTAATCATAGCTTACTTACTTAGTAAGTCTTTTTTCAAAAGAATTGCTGGTTTAGTTTAAGTCTAGTTTTAGACTTTGTTTATCTTCTCTGTTTAATTTTCAAAGACCAAGTTTTTGTTGCCGCTCATTTGCGACTTCTTTATGTTATCATGTGTACATTTTTTTGTCAACATTTTTTTAAAAACTTTATTTTCAGACAAAATTCTTAAATTTGTTTGTTGACTTGTCGTTGTTTATATCAGCGACGTGTTTTATAATAACATGTATATGGACACTTATGATTATATAATGTGCTATTTATCTTTATTTATTCGCATATATAATTATTTTTCTATATATTTCTCTAAATTTCTACAATTGATACACTCGGATATGTTTATTGGCATATTTAGTCATATTCTTTAAATATGTACCAGACGAATGTAAAAACGCACTTATAAAGTAGCTATAGTTTCTAAAAATATACTACTTTATATTTAAATATATCAACTAAGTATCTTCAAATTCATAAGAATCCTTGTTATGTGTGTTTTATATTGAAGCAATATATATATTTCTAGAAAGCTCTATCCCCTCCCCACTTTATAAAATCAATTTGTATTCATATTAACTATTAATAATAATTTAATCATTAAATTAGATTTTATTTGAAAGTGGTATATGTTTAAAACTAAAATCTATTATTGAAACCCTCTAGTTCTAGTAAGAAAATTCGAAAATATAATTGCACTAAAACAAAAATAGTTTATACTTATGATGATTTAATTATTCTTAGCTAATTAAAATTCAAATAACATTTTAATTATCATTACATAAACTTGTTTCTTATGGTCATTATTTGTATATAATATAATGTATTTATTAAGTTTACGTTACATTTGACAATACTGTTGAAATTAATTGGTTATACAGGAGACACTATATGAGCGAGCTATTAGAATTAAATGATTTTTGCAGATGGAGTGGCGTTAAGGATGATTAACCAATTAATTTCAACACAGTGTTTTAGTAGAGCCTAAATTTAACATAATGCTATCTGCTTAAAGACTTTATTCTTATTAATATGGAGGTGATAATGCTTATGATGAGATTACCAAGTTATATGATGTATTTAATTTTTGTTATCAATTTTATTCTTTCAATTACTATAGTAGTTTTGGAAAGAAAGCAACCAGAAAAAACATTAGCTTGGCTTTTAGTTCTTGCTCTTGTTCCGCCAGTAGGCCTATTTTTATACATTTTCTTAGGTAGGAACTGGAAGATACACAAATTGAATGACGAAAGATTTTCAAGTCAAGTTCAAGATCTAATATCCCCTGTATTAAAAGAAATAAAGGATAAAGCCTATATACCTTTAATAGAACTTTTGGCTAACAATAGTGATTCCCCTGTGTTTTTAAATAATGATATTACTGTTTTTAAAGATGGGATTGAAAAGTTCCAAAGACTTAAAGATGAACTGTTAAAAGCAAAGCATCATATTCATTTGGAATATTATATAGTTAAAAGCGATACTATAGGTAATGAAATAAAAGAAATTTTAATAAAAAAATCCTTAGAAGGTGTACGTGTACGATTTATAATAGATAGAGTGGGAGCAGCCAAGATGAAAATAAGCTATATTAGAGAACTCAGATCTGCTGGAATCGATGTAGTTTTATACTCGTATTTTTTATCCCCTTTATTGAAACTTATAAATACTCAAATAAATTACAGAAATCATAGAAAAATTGCTATCATTGACGGTAAAGTTGGGTTTTTGGGTGGCATCAACATAGGCGATGAATATCTTGGCAACAGTAAACTAGGTTATTGGAGAGATACTCATATAATGGTGAAAGGTGATTTCGTTTTAGGACTTCAGGCAGTCTTTTTAGATGACTTCATGACGATTCAACAAGCTAATAATTACTATAGCTTCTATGATCAAGAATTTGATCAATATTTTCCTACAACTAATGTAGAATCGCCTTTGGCTATGCAACTTGTAAAAAGTGGTCCAGATTCAGAGTTCCCAGCAATAATGCAAGGATTACTTAAGATGATAACCCTGGCTACGGATAGGATTTATATAACCACACCATATTTCGTTCCAACTGAAAGTATAATGGATGCTCTTAGGATATCTGCATTAGGCGGAGTAAAAATAAAAATAATATTTCCTGAAAGAGCTGACCACATAATGGTAAATAAAGCTTCTAGAACTTATCTTGGAGAACTTATGCGTTGCGGTGTAAAAGTATATTTCTACGATAAGCGCTCTTTTGTTCATGCAAAAACTATTACAATAGACGGAAAAATCTCTTCAGTGGGTACAGCTAATATGGATATAAGAAGTTTCGACTTAAATTATGAAATAAACACTGTAATATATAATGAAGACATATCAGAGCAATTAGATCAGTTATTCTTAGAAGATTTGAAAAATTGCAGAGAGTTTTCCTTAAAAGAATATGAAAATGCCGATAAGTTAACTAAAGTTATTGAGGGTGTAGCAAGAATATTCTCATCACTTCTATAAATATGATGCATATATATAAATCGCTGAAGCAACTTTCTTCAGTGATTTTTTTGTGCATCTGCTTTTTCTTAAGCGTAGCGAAGAATCTTACAGGCGCCAAATTCGTATTTTTTATTCTTTAACTCACATTACGTTTTAAGTTGTTACTCATATTTATGGATGTGCCACTTCGTAATAAAATTTATATTTTCAAACTCTCCTCTCAGAGCCTAGAGGAGTTTTGAAAATAGATTTCGGATCGAAGTGGTACATCTTTATCCACAGATATAATTGAGTTATAATTCCCTTTAAAGCAAAAAATAGTGGTTTAAACCACTATTTTAGATTTATATCTTATTTTATTAATTAAAGTAATTACCATACCTCCGAATATAGCTCCACTTGTATCTATTAGTACATCTCTAAACTTGCCAGTTCTTCCTGGTACAAAAAGTTGATGAATCTCATCTGTACAAGCATATCCAAAAGTTAAGAGTATACCAAATACTATTGCAGATTTTTTATTTAGGTAATTTCTAAAAACATTATACGCAAGAAGGAATAGTATTAGATATTCTGTAAAATGTGCAGATTTTCTCACAATAAAAGTAGCAAGATCTCCTAACATACCATTTAAATCTATTCCTAATGCATTAAACACATATATCACTAATGCACTTTGTTTATCTGATTCAGTTCCATTCTTAGATGAGTAAGCAAATATTATAATCATCCAAAATAATAAAGCAACCCAACTTATTTTTAACTTTAAATTTTTCTTATCCATTTATCCTCCATCAAATTTAACGCTATATAAATTTGCTTAAATAAATTATATAGTTATTAAACATTAATGGCAATCGCTATATATTATTATAATGTTCAAGCTTTTTAACTAATACAATCGATATTAGTATGAATAAGACTCCAACTAGTTCTGGTACATATCTAAAATTGATTTTCCAATTAACAGCCTTATCTTCTAAATCATTATAATTCCAAAGACTACTATTCTCTAACAATTCAACACTATAATAAGGATAAGATAATATATTACTTGCTTGTAATTCAACATTTGCATACTTAGGATAATAATAAAATGCAATAATAAAATTCTTAGAATATTTGTTTAAAACCTCGTTGCCTTTTAAAGATAAAATCATTGATAAGAAAGATTTTTCTGTTATATTCTTACCTTTTAGTATTATATTAATCTTACCTAATACATCATTTTCACCATTCTGTACTTCTTGAAGTAAAGCGTCAACGCTATCATAAGAATTTCCTTTTTCCAACATTTCAATATCAATTCTAGAAAATTGAGGTATGCTCTCCTTTATATTAGGCTCAATTTCATTGTTTATATAACTACTTACTTTTGCAGCTAATTCTATTTGTTTAGAATTTTCCTTATATTCATCTTTAAGTATTCTATCTCCAAACTCATCATCTACTGTTATATTGAATTCTTTAAATCTATTAGTACTAGATTGAACATTTACAACATACTTATCATAACTATACTCAATCTTATCCAATTTAAACTCTTCGTTCTTATAGTTTGAAGATAAATAATTCTGCACTACAGAGCTTACTTTTCTTTTATCAAAAGCATTCCCTTTTACATCAAAATAACCACCATACAGTAGAACAACCACTAATAAAATCACCAATAGTGCTATACAAGTAAATCTTTTGTTTTCCATCCTACAACTCCTTATTAATTAGTTAGATTTATAGAATCCTCCCTAATAAGAAATATATTAAACCTTATAGCCAAATGTTACAGATTAATTCCTATAGATGCACCATTTTGTAATAAAATTTATTATTTTTAAATTCTCTCACCAAAAACCGTGAGAGTTTTAAAAATAGCTTTCGGTTCGAAGTGGTACATCCTTATATACTATTTTAATTTAGAAATCTTCATATATAACTTTTTGTATTTTGCTGCTGATAACTTCCAACTGCTGTCTTTATTCATTATTCTGATGCATAACCTGTTCCACGAATCTTTATGATTATAAAAAACATCTAAAGAACGTTCTATTGCACTGAAAAAATCTACTGTATCATATGATTTAAAAGTGAACCCATCACCATCATCAGTATACTTATTATAATCTTTAACTGTATCCTTAAGCCCTCCTGTAGCTCTAACTACAGGAACTGTTCCATATCTCATTGCAATAAGCTGCCCTAATCCACAAGGCTCAAACTTTGAAGGCATCAAGAATATATCTGCTCCTGCATAAACCTTCCTTGAAAAACCTTCATCAAATTTTAGAACTGCTCTAAGATTATCATACTTATTTTCAAGATATCTAATATCCTCTTCGTAGTGATTTTCACCTGTGCCAGTTATTATTAATTGAATATTTTCGCTCATTAATTTATTTATAATACCTTCTAAAAGTCCAATTCCTTTCTGATCTGTAAGCCTCGTCACCATACATATAATAGGAATATTTACATCTACAACTAGACCTAATTCCTCTTGTAGTCTTAATTTATTTTTATGTTTATTGTTTAAATCCTCAGAATAGTAATTAAAATATATATTTTTATCTTCTTCAGGGTTAAATACATCATAGTCTATGCCGTTTTGTATACCAGTCAGTAAATGCTTCCTATTCTCTAATATATGGTGCAGACCATATCCTAAATGTTCCTGTCTTATTTCTTCTGAGTATGTTTTACTCACTGTAGTCACTCTATCAGCACTTAATATAGCCCACTTCATAAAAGAGATTCCTTCTCCGTATTTTAGCTTATCCCCTGTAAAATACTCTTTTTCATCTAATCCTAACATCCAAAGTAAGTCTTTGCCGTATATTCCTTGATATAATATGTTGTGTATTGTAAATACCGTTCTAATATTATCGTAAATTGTATTTCCTCGGTAATAAATATCCTTTAACGGTATAACTAAAGATGAATGCCAATCATTGCAATGCAATATATCAATATTAAAATCCTCCATATACTTTATGCCTTCAAGTGCTGCCTTTGAAAAGAAAATGAACCTTTCATGATCATCATGGTATCCATATGCCTCCGGCCTATAAAAGTAAAATGGATTATCTACAAAATAATATTGAACACCATCTAATCTTAAAGTAAAAAGATTACAATCTACGGTTTTCCATCCTATATAGGTTGTATAATGAGCTATTCTTTTCATCCTTTTCTTTATTCTTTTAGAGAACTTATATTTTGGCATTATTACACGTATATCAACATCTATTTGTTTTAAACTTTTTGGTAATGAATATGAAACATCTCCTAATCCACCAGCCTTCATAAAAGGATACGCTTCAGCAGTTACAAATAAAACACCCATACTTTTGTTCCTCACATATCTTATAATTCCGATGCTTACTTTTACTCATAAAGATGAAGCACTTCAATCCCAAATATATTTTCAAAAACTCCTCTAGGTTCTGAGAAAAGTTTTTAAAAATATAAGCTTAAGTACGAATTGGTTCATCTATATATACTATATCTTATAATCCATAACTTTTTATACTAAATGTTAGTTATCCATAGATTTTACTCTATTAAAAAACAAAAAGCTTGGATCATTTTTAATCCAAGCTTTTACATTATAAATATTTTTAGTTTATAATAGACTCTGTTTTTCTATTACTAGAGGAAACTTTTCTGGTCCTCTTAAATCTTGAGACTTAGGTATATATGATCCTTTATCTGCTACTATATTCATAAGTTTAGCATTAGGACCTATTATACAGTTTTGAAGTATAATACAATCTTTAACATAAGCACCCTTATTTATATTAACTCTTCTTGAAATTACACAGTTTTCTACGTGACCTTCTATATAGCATCCATTGGCTATTATAGAATTTTTCACTTCACTATCTTTAGTATACTTAGTAGGGCTTTCATCCTTTGACTTAGTATATATAGGAGCATTATCATGAAATAATTCCGCGTTTATTCTTACATTTAATAAGTCCATGTTACCTTTATAATATGAGTGTAAAGAATTTACACAACTTAGATAGCCATTAAATTCATAGGAATATACTCTAAGCGTATCTAACTGTCTATAGATACTTTTTTTAATTTTTCTATTTCTACCAGTCTTTATGCTGTCATATATAAGCTCAATAAACAAGTCTTTTCTTAGAAGAAACATTTCCATACAGATGTTTGCTTCTTTTTCATAGCCTATATTTTCTCCAACACTCACTACTCTACCATATTCATTAATATTTAATACATCGCAGTCAATAAAGCTCTTATCTGCGTTATTTACTTTTTTGTAAAGTACAGTTATATCATTATTACTCTTCTCATGAAAATTCATAGCTTCTCTAAAATCAATATTGCATATCATATATGAAGGTGCTAATATAACATATTCTTGTTTAGAGTATTGAAAGAATTCAAGATTATCAGCAAAATTATGAACATCATCATATACAGGATCTTCATCTGCAAAGTTAAATACTCTAAGTCCATATCTTTTCCTGTGTAAATCCCACGGTCTTCCGTTACTTATGTGATCCATTAAGGATCTCGATTTATTCTTCGTAAATATACCTATATTCTCAATGCCAGCATTGGTCATGTTTGACAATATAAAATCTATTACTCTGTATCTCCCAGCAAAAGGGACCGATGCTAGTGGCCTTGTTCTAGTAAGTTCAGTTATTTTATCATCATTCTCATCTAAATTGATTATTCCTAAATAATTTTTCAATATGTTCCCCCCCATAACTTATCCTTCTATAATAGTTCCACTTTTTAAATCTTCTTTTGCCGGTATTACTGTAATTGTCTTTCCGTTGCCTATCTTACAATCTTTTCTTATTGCCACTCCGCCACCTACGATAGCTTTATTTACAATAGCATTTTCTCCAATCTTAGTATTAGGCATTACAACTGAATCTTTTACAACTGCATTTTTACCTACTACTACACCTGGAAAAAGCACTGAATTTTCAACTTCACCATGAATAATACACCCTTCAACAATAAGCGATGATTTTACTGAAGCATTTTGTCCAATATATTGAGCTGGTCTGCCTGGACTTACAGAATAAATTCTCCACTCGTCATCATAAAGATTAAGTTCATTGTTATCTTTTAATAGGTCCATATTAGATTCCCAAAGACTTTCTATAGTACCTACATCCTTCCAATATCCTTTAAATGGATACGCAACCAATCTTCTTCCATCCTCAATCATCTTTGGTATTATATTTTTTCCGAAATCGTTAATTGAATTTTTATCAGCTTCGTCTTCTTTCAAAAATTTCTTAAGAGTTTTCCAATTAAATATATAAATCCCCATGGAAGCTTTAGTGCTTTTAGGATTCGCTGGCTTCTCTTCAAATTCATATATTGATAAGTCATCATTAGTATTCATTATTCCAAATCTTGATGCTTCATTCAATGTTACATCAATAACTGCTATTGTAGCATCCGCTTCTTTCTGTTTGTGAAACTCGAGCATCTTTTCATAATCCATTTTATATATATGGTCACCTGATAATATTAAAACATATTCTGGTTCATACCCATCTACGAAAGGTATATTTTGATATATGGCATTGGCAGTACCCTTATACCAATTGCCTCCTCTTTCCTCTTGATAAGGTGGAAGAATTGCTACTCCGCCATCTCTTCTATCAAGATCCCAAGGACTTCCTATACCAATGTGTGAATTTAGCTCAAGAGGTTGATATTGAGTCAATACGCCAACTGTATATATGCCTGAATTAGCACAGTTGCTTAACGCAAAATCTATTATTCTATATTTTCCACCAAATGGAACTGCTGGTTTTGCTAGTTTTTTAGTCAATACCCCTAATCTTGATCCTTGTCCACCAGCAAGTATTAGAGCTATAATTTGTTTTTTTACCATTTTAGCCTCTCCCCTCGTTTTTCATCCCTCAACACCTAACGATGTAATTACAAAATTTGTAATTACATTATCATTATACCAACTCCTGTAAATCCCTTCAATGTCCTTTGGCCCTTATTTTTAAATGTAAACGTGCCCTTAATAAATTTTTTTTACTATTTCACCTATTATTATAATTTGTTACATTATTTAAAAATCTGTTCTTAGTTTTGTTAAGAAATATAAAATGCCTGTAATTATGTACAGGCATCTTATTTATATCTCAATTTTTACTCTGACATAAATTTACTTATATATGCGAGAGATTCTTCAAGCAATTCCTGCCCACCTTGTAGACCTTGTATCTTATCTTCTAAGTTTGATGTTCTTTGATCCAATCTATATATCATATCTTTTATATCATTTAACAACTTACTATTATAAGAAACTTGGTTCCCATCGGTATCTATATATATTTTTTCTGGAGGATTTCCACATTTATTACACTTTGCATAGATTCCTTCTTTTTCTGTATCCTTAAATATTTTAAAAGTATCATTATCGCAGTAAGAGCAATTAGAAAGCATAGTAAAATCATAATAGCTTATATCAAAGCCATAAATTGCTCCACATTCTTTACAGCTTATATTTAAATTATTATCTTCTGTATTTATATAAAAACTATTTCCGTTACAACCTTCTTTTTCACACACCACAGTTCTAATCATAATATTCACCTCCCATAAAGATAAATATGCTTATATATTTAAAAAAATTCGTACATAAGTAATGGAAATGTATATTTTTATTTACTATAGAACATATGTTCTATATAATTAATTTATGGATATACTATAAATATGTGTTCAAATTACATTTTATTAAGGATGGTTATATATGTTTAGTAAAAGATTGATATTTCACATTGATGTAAACTCTGCATATCTATCTTGGGAAGCTTGTTATAGACTTCAGCATGGCGAAACTTTAGATCTCCGTGAAGTTCCTTCTGCAATAGGCGGAAACCCTAAAAATCGCCATGGAATAATCCTGGCAAAATCTATTCCTGCTAAAAAATATAATATAACTACTGGAGAATCTCTATATACCGCTCTAAAAAAATGCCCTAATCTTCTAGTAGTTCCACCCAAGTATGATTTATATATGAGATGTAGTAATTCAATGATGTCTATATTGAAAGAATATAGTCCTCAAATTCAAAGATTCTCAGTTGATGAATGTTTCATGGATTTAACATATAACAATTTAAATATGGATCCTATATCAATAGCAACAAAAATAAAGAATCAGATAAAGGATACATTAGGTTTTTCTGTAAATATAGGAATTTCAACTAATAAGCTCCTAGCTAAAATGGCTTCTGATTTTCAAAAACCAGATAAAGTTCACACTCTTTATGAGGAGGAAATAAAAGAAAAGATGTGGCCTCTTCCAATCGAGGATTTATTCATGGTTGGTCGTTCTACTGCACCTAAACTTAGGGCATTGAACATAAATACAATTGGAGACTTAGCTCATTATGATCTGGATATACTTAAGTATGAATTTAAAAGTTTTGGTTTAAAACTTCTGAATTATGCAAACGGTATAGAAAACTCATCAGTACTTTCAGAAAGTCATAACACCATGAAAAGCATTGGTAATTCAACCACTATAGCATATGATATAACAAACAAGGAAGATGCTTATAAGATAGTACTCTCCTTAGTAGAGACTGTATCTATAAGACTTAGAAATTCTGATTGCTATTGTAATGTAATATCTATACATGTCAAAAATAGCAGCTTTATGAGTTACTCAAAGCAGACAAAGTTATTTAATCCTACTGACTCTACTATGAGTATATTTACTACCTGCTGTAAGCTTTTAGATAACCTTTGGATTGGAGACCCTATTAGACATATAGGTGTTCACGTCTCAGATTTAAGTTCAAACACCACTTATCAAATTTCACTTTTTGATGAAAAGCATATAGAAAAAACTAAGAACTTAGATAAAACTATCGATGAGATAAGAGAAAAATTTGGAGACTACTCTATAGTTAGAGGTACTTTTGTGAACTCTGGAATTAAACCTCTATGCGGAGGGGTTGGAGAAGATGACTACACAATCATGTCCAGTATGTTATAAAGACATTAAAATATATAAGTTTAGCTATCTTAAGGATTTTATAAATTCCTAAAGAATAAAAAAGTGATAGTTACGAAATAACTATCACTTCTTTATTGGGGGGATAGGGAATGACTTACTATATTTAGGACAAAAGTCCGGTAATTACTTATTTTTAATCTTTTCAGTTTTAATTAGTGAATGCTGCCTAGAAACCTCTCTAACTAAATATACAGCCCATAACAAGCATACACCTAAACCTAAATGAACTATATCTATTGATAAATTCATAGCTTCTATTATAAAGCCTTCATTTTCTATGACTTTTTGTGCTAGCATCAATAGTACAGATCCCACTAAAAAAACATTATATAATACTAGCCATAGGTTAAAACTTTTCTTTTTACTAATATTTAGAACAGTATCAGTACCATACATCAAAGCCATAAATCCTGCACCTAGTATTAAGAGATGCCCATTTGTCAATTTTTCAAAATCTGCATTATTAAAATCATTTAAAACAAATATATTTAAAAGCCCACTTAAGAGCCAAAGAACCGCATATCCAATAGAAAACAACTTTAGTTTTTTCATAATATATCACCTCTTAAATACCCTATGTATTGTATTATTATTATATTTTTATATTGTATTTTTGTTACTTTAATTATAAACCAATTGATAATTATTTTCAAGTAATTTTTTATATCATTTAATAAATAACCACTATTTTTTGTATTCTTATTTTCAGGATCTATATGACGAAAACTTTGATAAACAAACTAGTTTTATTTTTTACAGCGTATCTATAAAAAGCTTTTAAATTCATTGAAATATCTAGCTTTACGAGTACAAAAATTTTATACCTTCTTGGACAGTAAAAAAAGAACCATAGAAACCAGTTCATATAGTTCTTTCAACACTCTAAATAATTTAGTTCTATATCTATTCTTTAAAGGACTTTTACAAGCAGTTTAACTTCTACAGGTTTAAGTTCAACTGAAATTATTCCCTCTGCCGAATAATAAACATCATTTTTACAATCTCTAAGTAGATCTCTATAATGTCCTTTAACTTCTCCAAATTCTACTTTTATAGAACCATTTGAATTTCTGTTCATAACAACTAAAATCTTGCTATTCTTATAGCTTCGTTCAAAACATATTACATCAGCATTTGTATCAAAAAACTTTAATTCTCCCCGTTTTAACACCAGACTATTACTTCTAATACCAGAAAGCCTCTTGTACCAACTTAAAATATCCTTATCCTCTTTGTTCCAAGGATATGTTCTTCTATTATCTGGATCCTTTTGCCCTTCAAGACCTGCTTCGTCACCATAATAAATTACTGGTACTCCAGGAAAAGTCATTTGAAAAGCTACTGCTAGTTTAACCATACTTTTAGCTACATTTTCATCATTATAGTTGTTCATGAACATAGTAATAATTCTTTCAGTATCGTGAGTTCCCAATATATTCATTGATGCATAAAAATTTTCTTTTGGGTAGTTTTCATAGAGATTCATAAATTTCTTAAGTAGCATATGAGAATCGATATTTCTATTTAAAAAACCTACTATTATATCTCTGAAGGTATACCCCATTACTGAGTCTAATTCGTCTCCATATAGATATTCTCTTTTTTGCCCATAACTAACTTTATTAGAGGCATCTTCCCATACTTCACCCACAAGTACTGAATCAGTTTTTATTTTTTTAATTTTATGTTTTATAGCTTTTATGAATTCATCAGGAAGTTCATCAGCAACATCAAGTCTCCAACCTGATGCCCCAAGATTCATCCATTTTGAGAGTACCGAATCATCTTTGTTGATTATATAATCCATGTAAGAAGGATTTAATTCATCTACATTAGGAAGATTTTCAAACCCCCACCAGCTTTCGTAATCATTAGGATAATCTCTAAATCTATACCACTCATAATACTTAGAAGCTTTAGATTGATATGCTCCTAGTGAATCATAATCTCCATTTTTATTGAAATATACGCTATTAGATCCAGTATGGCTAAAAACTCCATCTAGGATTATCCTTATATCATACTTATTAGCTACAGTACATAAATATTTAAATATTTCATCATCCCCAAACATGGGGTCTATATTTTTATAGCTTGCCGTATCATACTTATGGCAACTAGGTGATTCAAATATAGGGTTTAAATATATGGTTGTAACTCCTAAGGATTTTATATAATCTAACTTTTTTATTATCCCCTTCAAATTACCGCCAAAAAAATCCCACCTTAACACCTTGCCATCAGCATCTTTTATATACATAGGTTTATCATACCAGTTACCATATATAAAAGAATTCTTTTTAGGATTATCTACTAAACCAGTATCGTTACCATTATAAAATCTATCTACAAATATCTGATATATAATACCTTCCTTATACCACTTTGGAACTAAATTATCTTGATATACAGTTATTTGATAATACTTAGGATTCTCAACATATATTTGTCCTAATCCGCCCAAACTTTCATTATTATTGCCATAATAAAGTGTCTGATCTTGTCTTTTCAAAACAAAATAATAATTCAATACTCCCTTAGTAGTAGCAGTAAAGCTGGTCTTAAAGAAGCATATATCATTCTGCCCTTCTTTATAAAACATTTCCATTAGAATACTTTGTCTATGTCCATCAAAATGAATAAGTTCTATAAAAGCTTGTTGACATCCCTGAGATTCAATAACAATACTTATTTCAGTTCCCAACTTTACTGCCCCAAATGGATTTCTATAGTAAGTATTTTGAGAATCATGCAATATATAAAAATTATTCATGCCCTTTTCCTTCCTATGACTTATTTTAATAATACCTCAGGTATATCCTGAGGTATTATTTCAATTAATTAAATAGATACATCTTTTTTATTAGATTGAAGTGGCACATCTTTTTATGGTTACTATTCTATAATTAAACTTATATTTTTAGGTTTATAGCTTTCCAGCCTTACTCTATTATAAATTTTTATATAGATATCCTGATCCCCATATACCTGTAGCATATTCTTGTATTGTTCTATCAGAAGAAAAAACACCTGAATGTGCTATATTAACAGCCGCCATACTCTGCCATTTATCTATGTCTCTATAGATAGTATCTACTTTATCTTGGGCTCTAACATAAGAATCAAAATCCTTTAATACAAAGAATTCATCATTGTAGGTAAGCAAATGTTCAAAAACAGTTTTGAACCTATCTTTATCAGGAGAATAGTATCCATTTATTATATCTTGAGTGACTCTTCTTAGTCTTGAATCACTGTTACAAGTCTCCCAAGCTGAATAACCACCTTTTGAATAATAATCCAGTACTTCTCTCTCAGTAAGTCCAAATATTATTATGTTGTCATCGCCAACCTCATCTCTTATCTCAACATTAGCACCGTCTAGAGTAGCTACTGTTATTGCTCCATTCATCATAAACTTCATATTTGAGGTACCAGAAGCCTCTTTAGTGGTAGTAGATATCTGTTCACTAACATCTGTAGCAGGTATTATATCTTCAGCTTGAGATACTCTGTAGTTCTCCATGTAGACAACCTTTATTTTATCTTTTATCCTCTTATCATTATTTACCTTTTCACCTACTGCATTTATAAGCTCTATTGTTTTTTTTGCAAGATAGTATCCTGGAGCTGCTTTTCCTGCAAAAATGAAAGTCCTAGGAACTATATCTAAATCAGGGTTATCAATGAGCCTATTATATAAATCCATTATTCTTAGACAATTAAGAGTCTGCCTCTTATATGCATGTATTCTCTTTACTTGGACATCAAAAATGGAATTCGGATCTATTTTTATCCCGTTTGAATCATAAATAATTTTAGCTAAAGACTTCTTATTATTATTCTTTATCTCTGCAAGCTTTCTTAAAACCGACTTATCCTTAGAAAATCTTGCGAAATTTTCCAAATCTGTAGGATGTTTTATCCAACCCTCTCCAATAGTATTTTTTAATAAAGAAGTAAGTTCTGGATTTGATTTAATAAGCCATCTTCTATGAGTTATTCCATTTGTTTTATTATTGAATTTTCTAGGATATAAATAATAGAATTCTTTCATCTCTTGCTTTTTAAGTATCTCGGTATGAAGTTTAGCCACTCCATTTACACTATGACTTCCAACTATCGCTAAATTGGCCATCCTTACATATCCATCACCAATTATGGACATCTTAGATATCTTATCCCACTGTCCTATATACTTATTCCATAAATCCTGACAAAATCTTTTATTTATCTCTTCAACTATCATATAAATTCTTGGAAGCAACTTCTTAAACATATCTACAGGCCATTTTTCTAAAGCTTCAGCAAGGATAGTATGATTTGTATATGACACTGTATTAGTAGTTATCCTCCATGCATCTTCCCAAGACATACCTTCTTCATCCATTAAAAGCCTCATAAGCTCAGGAATAGCTAGAGTTGGATGAGTATCGTTTATATGAATAGCAAGCATATCATCAAGATTCATTAAATTATGTCCATTGTCTTTAAAATATCTCAATATACTTTGAATACCAGCTGATACAAAAAAGTATTGTTGCTTTAATCTTAATATTTTACCTTCGTAGAAAGTATCATCTGGATAAAGCACGTGAGATATAGCTTCTACTGAGTTTTTATACTCAATTGCTTTTAAAAAGTCTCCTCTGCTAAAAGATGAAAAGTCAAATTCATTAGATACTGGTTCAGCACTCCAAAGTCTCAAAGTATTAACTACATCATTTTTATATCCTACAACTGGAGTATCATAAGGTATTGCTAAAACTGGTTCATAGTTGATATGAGTAAAACTCAATCTACCATTTACTGCTTCACCCCTTACCTCACCGCCAAACTTAACAATCTCTGACTTATCAGGCTTTTTCATCTCCCATACATTTCCTTCTTTAAGCCAATAGTCCGGAGCTTCAACTTGAGCCCCATTCATTATCTTTTGTTCAAAAAATCCGTATTTATATCTAATTCCGCAGCCATGCCCCGGAATATTTAGAGATGCCATAGAATCTAAGAAGCAAGCCGCAAGTCTTCCAAGCCCACCATTTCCTAGTCCTTGATCATGCTCAAATTCTTCTAATTCTCTAAGATCAATATTTAATTCGTCCAAAGCCTCTTTACACACATCTCTTATACCTAGGTTCAAGAGTGCATCTCCAAGAAGCCTACCTAATAAAAATTCCATGGAGAAATAATAAACTTGTTTTTCGCCCGTTTGATTATATCTTTTATTGGTATCTATCCAAGCTTTAGCAACATAATCTCTAACTAAACTGCCTAAAGTTTCATACTTATTTTGCTGAGTTCCGTTCTCCAACTCTTTACCGTGAAGTTCTAAAAATTTCTTAAGATAGTCCTTTTTAAAGGCGTCTTTGTCTATATTGAACATATCTATTCCTCCTTTATACTAAAGCATAATCTTAATAAATCAACGATTCATACAACTTTTTATAGTCTTCCGCAGCCTTTTCCCAACTATTGTCTGAAGTCATTGCTTGCTTTATAAGTCCATCCCAAATTTGTTTATTATGGTAGGATTTTATTGCGTATTCTATTGTTCCCAAAAGTTCCGAGCTTATATAGTTATAAAAACTAAATCCATTGCCTTCACCAGTATACTTATTATAAGGGGTAACAGTATCCTTTAACCCTCCAGTTTCTCTAACTATAGGTATAGTTCCATATCTAAGTGCTATCAATTGACCCAGTCCACAAGGTTCAAACAATGATGGCATTAAGAACATATCCGCACCAGCATAAATTCTATGTGCTAATTCATCACTAAACATTATATTAATAGACACCTTATCTGGATACCTATATTGTAAGTTTCTAAAATGCTCTTCATAGGACCTATCTCCTGTACCAAGCACAACTAACTGGATATTATGTTGAAGTAACCTATCAGCGATATTTACTACTAAATCCATTCCTTTTTGGTTAGTAAGTCTTGATACAACACCGATAATTGGCACATCTTCTCGCTCTGGTAAGCCTAATTGTTTTTGTAAACCTAGTTTATTTAACTTTTTATCTTCAATATTATTTAGATTATAGTTTTGGAAAATATAGTTATCATTGCTTGGATTATAGATATCATAATCTATCCCATTTAATATACCTGATAATATACTATTTCTAGCGCGCAAAAGACCATCAAGTTTTTCACCATAATTTTCACTTTGTATTTCTGAAGCATAAGTATAGCTTACTGTTGAAACACGATCAGAATAATTTATTCCACCTTTCATAAAGCTCACATCACCGTGAAGTTCTAGACTGCCATTATTGAAAGGTTCCATATCATATCCAAAAAGCTCTTGCAAAACTTCTGGGCCATAATTGCCTTGAAAAAGTAAGTTGTGTATAGAGTACACTGCTTTTATATCTGAGTAAAATGGATCTTTGCTATACTCAAGCTTTAATAATACTGGTACCATTCCAGTGTGCCAATCATTACAATGTATCACGTCAGGTCTGAAATCCAGTTCTTTTATAGCTTGAAGTACCGCTCTATCAAAGAAAGCAAATCTTTCTCCATCATCATAATGCCCATACAAACCTTCTCTATTAAAATACTGCTCATTGTCTATAAAATAAAATTTTACGCCTTCATATTCATATTCAAATATCCCACAGTAAGAGTTTCTCCAACCTACTGGAACCATAAACCACTTTATGAAACAAAGCTTATCTATATACTTATCCTTTATATTTTTATATTTTGGTATTATGACCCTTGCATCTACACCTTGCTTTACCAAAGCTTTAGGTAATGCTCCCATAACATCCCCTAATCCTCCAGTCTTAATAAACGGATCTGCCTCTGATGCAATAAAAAGTACTTTCATTATCTCATCTACCTCCTCAATATTTATGATGACTAGCTGTTTTATTCTTTATCTTTAATCTGCTTTTCAGCTATACTTATAGCTTTATCAAAATCTAAGCCTTTTAAGATATTCTGCTCTTTTTCTTCTACATCATCTATTATATTTACAGGTTTTAATATTAATGTTGCCATAGGAGGTACTTTGATAGTTAATTTATACTTTTGGTTATGCCAAGGTGCTTTCTCAGAGAATAAACTTTCTCCAATTACTTGACCTGATCCACCATATTCCTTACTATCTGTATTAAATATTTCTTGATATTCACCTAGGTAAGGAACTCCTATATTAAAATCATAATAAACTGCTGAGGTAAAGTTACATACATATATTAAACTTTTCTTTGGATCATCAGTTTTTCTAGCAAAAACAATAATACTTTGAGTAGAATTATCAGCATCGATCCATTCAAAACCATTTGCGTTATAGTCATACTGCCACAGAGCTTCGTTTTCTAAGTAAAACTTATTCATATCCTTAAAGAACTTTTGTGTATCTCTATGCATTTCAAATTGCTCTATAAGCTTAAACTCTAAGCCTTCATGGTTTCTCCATTCTATAAACTGTCCAAATTCACTACCCATAAATAATAACTTCTTACCTGGATGTGCAAGCATATAAGATATAAATAGTCTAAGCCCAGCAAATTTGTTCCAATAATCTCCCCACATTTTATCCACTAATGATTTTTTTCCATGTACAACTTCATCATGTGATATTGGAAGTATAAAATTTTCCGAGTAATTGTACATCATTGAGAAGGTTATTAGATTGTGATGATGTTTCCTATATATAGGGTCAATCTGAATATACTTTAACATATCATTCATCCAACCCATGTTCCACTTAAAGTTAAATCCTAATCCTCCTATATCAGCAGGCTTAGTTACCATAGGCCAAGATGTTGACTCTTCCGCAACAACAAGAATATTGTTTGCTTGTTTAAATATAGCTTTATTCAGAGCTTTTAAGAATTCTACAGCCTCTAAATTTTCTCGTCCGCCGTACTTATTAGGTTTCCATTCTCCATGCTTCCTATCATAATCAAGATATAGCATATTTGCCACAGCATCTACTCTTAATCCATCTATATGAAAATTCTTTAACCAATAAAGAGCATTAGAAATCAAAAAGCTTTTAACTTCTGGCTTTCCTAAATCAAAGTTAGCTGCTCCCCAGCCTTTGTTTTCTTGTTTCGAAATCTCACTATATTCGTAAGTTGGAGTACCATCAAACATATACAATCCATGCTCATCCTTACAGAAATGTCCAGGAACCCAATCTAAAATTACACCTATATTTTTCTCATGTAATGAATCAACTAACACCTTAAAATCATCACTGCTACCATATCTTCTTGTCACAGAGTAATAACCCGTCACTTGATATCCCCAAGAATCATCTAGTGGATGTTCCATTATAGGCATTAGCTCAACATGAGTATAGCCCATTTCTTCAACATATGCCGGAAGTATTTCTGCTAGCTCCAAGTAGTTATAAAAACTTCCATCTTCTTTTCTACTCCATGAACCTAAATGAAGTTCGTATATATTAATTGGGCTTTCATACACATTGGTATTATTTCTTTTTTCTATCCACTTTTCATCTTTCCAAGTATAATCAGATATCTCTGTAATTAAAGAAGCAGTATTTGGTCTAAGTTCTGATGCAAAAGCATAAGGGTCAGACTTTAATACAACCTTCTTTCCATCCTTACTTGTTATAGCATATTTATATACAACTCCAGCTTTGAGCTCTGGAATAAATCCACTCCATAAACCAGACTCACTGATTTTCTTCAATTTATTATCAGCATTACTTTCCCATTCACTAAAATCTCCAACTACATTCACAGAGCTAGCATTTGGTGCCCAAGTAGTAAATCTTGCGCCCGCTATTCCATTTTCCTCTACTAGATGGCCTCCCATGAATTTATAGCTTTCGTAGTTATTACCTTCATGAAATAGATACATATTAAAATCAGAAACGATACCACTTACTTCATTTTTATCAACTTGAAGTTCTTGTTTATCTTCTTTAGCATTTTCAATATTTAATTCTTCAATTTCCAATGACACAGGCTCATCTACTATTTTTTTTGTTCTTGTTTTAGTTTTCTTAGGTTTAACTTCAGATTTTTTTTCATCAACGGCATCCTTTTTCTTTGTTGTTTTCTTAGTAGTTTTTTTAACTGGTTTTTCACCTTCAACCTTTGCTTCTTGTACCGCTCCCTCTAACTCTTCATCTACCTTCTTTGTTGTTTTTCTAGTTCTTGAAGCTTTAGTTGATACTTTATCTTTTTTAACTGTAGCCTTATCTATCTCATCATTGACTTCTTCTGTTTTTGATTTTTTAGTTCTAGTAGTTTTTTTCTTTGTAGCACTCTTCTTTTGGGCTAATTCTTTTGTTTCTGCTGCCCCTTCAGCAACAACTATATCTAAATCATTTTCTAAGTTCTTCATAAATTACGCCCCCATTACCCTAAATTTTAAATTCCATATTTTACATATATTCTACAGAAAAGCTGTAACACCTTCACATATTTTGGAAATGAAACTTTATAAAATCAAATTTATAATACACTCAAATGAAACCGTTTATAAATCATAATATGGAAACATTACGAAATTAAAAATGCCATAATATCACACAATTTTGTCATACAACTGCCACAAAAATCTCTTATTATTTAATTAATCCCTTAATAATTAAATTATTAGACATCCACAATACAGAAAATAGACAAAGAATTTTAACATTAATCTTTTCCCTAAGAGAAAAAATCGCTAATGCTTGCTGCATTAGCGATTTTTTATTCTTTTATAATGCGGCTTCTTTCTTATCAACCGCTTCACCTAAGTAAGCATTTTTTATATCTTCGTTTTTAATAAGCTCTTCTCCAGTACCCTCCATTATTATCCTTCCAGTCTCAAGTACATATCCATAATCCGCAGCCTTTAAAGCAAGATTTGCATTTTGCTCTATTAGTAGTATAGTGACCCCTTGGTTTCTTATCTCTTGGATTATATTAAATATATCTTTAACTATTATAGGTGCAAGTCCAAGTGAAGGTTCATCCATCATTAGAAGTTTTGGCTTTGCCATAAGAGCTCTTCCAACTGCCAACATTTGTTGTTCTCCTCCTGAAAGAGTTCCTGCAAGCTGCCACTTTCTTTCCTCTAATCTTGGAAACAATTCATATATCCACTTTATATCTTTTTCTATTTCCTTCTTATCTTTTCTGAAATACGCACCTAACTTAATATTTTCAAGAACAGTAAGGTTAGGAAAAACTCTTCTTCCTTCAGGAACTAGAGTCAAACCCATCTTTGGTATCTGCTCTGTCTTTTTATTAGTTATATCTACACCATCATAGATTATTTTACCTGACTTAATTTTAGTAAGACCTACTGTTGCTCTTAGTGTTGTGCTCTTTCCAGCTCCATTTGCACCAACAAGAGTAACAATCTTTCCTTGCTCTACATTTATAGATATCCCATTAAGAGCCTCAATAGCTCCATAAGATACTACTAAATCTTCTATTTTAAGCATCTTCCTTCACCCCCAAGTAGGCTTCAATAACCTTTGAATTATTTTGAATTTCATAAGGTGTCCCATGTGCAATAGTAACCCCGTGATCAAGCACGTATATTCTATCAGATATCCCCATTACTAGAGGCATATGATGTTCTATCATAAATATAGTAAGTCCAAATTCGTCTCTTATTTCATTTATAAAGCTTGTAAGTTCATCAGATTCCTTTGGATTCATTCCTGCTGCTGGTTCATCTAAAAGCATAATTTCCGGATTAGTAGCAAGACCTCTAGCAATTTCTAGTCTTCTTTGCTTTCCATAAGGAAGTGAGCTTGCCTTTTCATCCTTAAGATCTAAAAGTCCAACTCTCTCCAGTAAATCTAATGATTTTTGAACCATTTCTTTTTCTTCTTTTCTATACCTAGGAAGCTTAAACATACCTTCTAGAAACATTGATTTTAAATGAAGGTGATTTGCTATAAGAACATTATCTAAAACTGTTAATTCTCCAAACAGTCTTATATTTTGAAAAGTTCTAGCTATACCTTTTTTAGTTATAGCGTCTGGCTTCAATCCAGAAATTCTTTCATTATTAAAAAATATTTGTCCCTCTGAAGGGCTGTAAACACCTGTTATCATATTAAAAGCTGTAGTCTTACCTGCACCATTAGGTCCTATAAGCGCAACAATTTCACCCTTGTTAAGTTCCAAACTGAAGTCCTTAACTGCTGTAAGACCTCCAAACTTCATTGTTATCTTGTCCGCATTAAGCAATTTCATCTTGGCTTCCTCCTTTGCTACGTCCTATGTTCTTGAAGAATCCAAAAAGACCATTCCACGAAAATTCTTTATTTCCCATAAGACCTTTACTAAAGAACAATACAGCTATCATTAGAAGGGCTGAGAATACAACCATTCTAGTACCAGCAACTCCTTTTATTCTGTATCCACCTATCGTTATAGTTTCATCTAAGAATCTCAATGCTTCTCCAGCTATTGTTATAATAAATGATGAAATTATAGTTCCTGTTATACTTCCCATTCCACCTAGCACTATGATAAGTAGTATATTGAAAGTCAGCATGAATTTAAACATTGTAGGATCTATTGTTCCTAGTGAATTTGCCAGTAAACCACCACCTACTCCAGCAAAGAAAGCCCCTATTGAAAAAGCTAGAGTTTTATTCCTAAAAAGATTTATCCCCATACTTTCAGCTGCTATTTCATCTTCTCTTATTGCTTTCAGCGCCCTACCAAAACTACTATTCACAAATGACACCATAAGTATAACTGTCACTATGAATACCCCAAAACTCCACCATATATTAGTAGTTACTGGTATACCTTTTAATCCTAATGCACCATTAGTAATGGATTGTGTATTATTTATTACTACTCTTATTATTTCTGCAAAGCCAAGTGTTGCAATAGCTAAATAATCCCCTTTAAGTCTTAGTGCAGGAGCTCCTATTAAGTAAGCTAAAAATGCAGAGATTATACCTGCAACTATAAGGGCTATTGGAAAAGGCAATTGTATGTTTGCCAATGGAGCAGCTATAGGTTGCATAAAAAAGTTTTGAGCTTTAGTTTCAGGTGACATAGTCAAAAGAGCTGTTGTATAGGCACCTATAGCTATAAATCCAGCATGCCCTAATGAAAACAAACCAGTGAAGCCGTTGATCAAGTTCATGCTTAAAGCCAAAACTGCATAAATTGCACATAAATTGAGTATTCTTGTTTTATATGGATCAAAGTTTTTATCTGCATATATTAAAAATAATATGAGTACGACAAATGAAATTCCTGTTAAAATTAAATTTCTCTTTTTCATCATCTACACCTTCTCCGAAATTTTTTCGCCCATTATACCTGTTGGCTTAAATAGTAATATAACTATTAAAAGTATAAAAGCAAAAGCATCTCTATAACCTGTAAGACTTGGTAGTAAAGCAACAAGCATGATTTCACCTATTCCAAGGATAAATCCACCCACTACAGCACCAGTGATATTTCCTATTCCCCCTATAACTGCAGCTATGAAGCATTTAAGTCCAGGCATAACTCCCATAAGAGGATTGATATTTGGGAACTTGAATCCCCACATTATACTTCCAATTGCCGCTAAAGCAGATCCTATGGCAAAGGTCAAAGTTATTATTCTGTTTATATTTATAGTCATCAATGAAGATATTTCGTAATCCTTAGAAACAGCTCTCATAGCCATCCCAACTTTTGTTTTGTTTACAACGTATAATAATAGAAAAAGTATAATAACGGTTACCACTGGAATTATGATTGTAAGTCTCTGCATAGATACAGATCCAATCTTAATTACATCAGTAAAAAGTGGTTCCTGCGGAAATGCTTTAGGTACACCTCCAAAAACAACCGTTCCTAAGTTTTCAAGAAAGAATGATACTCCTATTGCTGATATAAGTATTGATATCTTAGGTGCAGTTCTTATAGGTTTGTAAGCTGCCTTCTCTATAAATATTCCAAGCAATACTGTAAGAGCTATAGAAAACAATACTGCTACATACCAAGGCATTGCAAAAACTGCTATACCATAGAAGGTAAAATAAGCAGCCATCATAAATATATCTCCATGAGCAAAATTTATAAGTCTTAATATTCCATAAACCATTGTGTATCCTATTGCTATTAGCGCATATAAACTACCTAATGATATTCCATTAGCTAAATGCTGCAAAAGTGTACCCATATTAAAATCCCTCTCCTTTTAAGATAGAGAGAACTGGCTATTAGCTAGTCCTCTAATTCCTTTATTTTGTTGGCTCTACTGTGTCAGTATAAGTAAATTTGCCATCCTTAACAGTCTTAATTATTGCTGCTTTTATGGCATTTCTGTCTTCATCAAAGTTAATTACTCCTGTAGCTCCTTGGAAATCCTTAGTCTTTGCAAGTTCGTCTCTTAACTTAACAGAATCATTTGTTCCAGATCTCTTAAGAGCATCTACTAGTATTAAGTATGAATCATATCCAAGTGCAGACATTGCAGAAGCGTCTTTTCCACTGTATTCTTTTTTATATGCCTCTAAGAATTTTTCTGATTCCTTTGTAACTGGTTTTTCTGTAGCAAATGCAGTTGAGAATACTGCTCCTTCAGCTGCTTGACCACCTATCTTTAAGAAGTCTGGTGTCTCCCATGTATCTCCACCTATTATTGGTGCTTTTATTCCTAAATCCCTTGCTTGTTTTATTAAAAGCGCTGACTCTGTGAAGTTACCAGGAGCAAATATTACATCTGGATTTTGTGACTTTATATTAGTTAATTGTGCACTAAAATCTTGGTCTCCAGTGTTATAGTTAGATGTTGAAACTATAGCTTTGCTGTCTCCAGTTAATTTTGTGAATGAATCTGTAAAATACTTAGCTAGTCCAACTGCATAATCATTAGAAACTTCTTGTACAATTGCAACCTTCTTAGCATTAAGTTTTGAGTAAGCATAGTTAGCCATTACTGTTCCTTGGAATGGGTCTATAAAGCAAACTCTGAAATAATAGTCATTTCCTTTAGTAACCAATGGATTTGTTGCTGATGTTGCAACTGTTGGTATCTTAGCTTTCTTTACTATATCCCCAGCAGCCATTGAAAGTGAGCTTCCGTAACTTCCTATTATAGCCGTAACCTTTTCTTTCTCCACAAGTCTTGATGCTGCATTAGATGCCTCTACTTTATCAGATTTATTATCAACTATTACTAGTTCTATTTTCTTTCCATTAACTTCAGGATAAAGCTTGTTAGCAAGTTTTATTCCTTCTACTTCTAATTCACCACCACCAGCATTTGCTCCTGTTAGCGGTTCAAAAACCCCAATTTTTATAGTATCACTGCTCCCATTGGTGCTAGAATCTGATACCTTCTCAACCTGGCAACTTGAAAGTACTGTTCCTACAGCCAATACTGCACTTATTATAATCGCTAATTTTCTCTTCATTATTTTAATCCCCCTTAGAATATTTACGAATATACTTATTGCTGAATACTGTCTTCGTATGTTGTTGTTAATTTTATCTCAACAAAATATTTTCTGTCAATTGAAAAGTATTCCTGCATTATTATTCAACTTCGTAAAATTATTCACATATTATTCATTTGTATATTAATTTATTAACTTAACATAATATTATTATATTAATTAACATTATGTTAATTTCAAGGTTTTATTTTTATCATTCTATCACAAAAACACACTTTTTATTATTTGTCTTCCTGTGAAGGACAAATGGATTTTGTATAAATAACTATCTATTTTAAAATTAAAGCAAAGTATTTTTTGCATTTTTTTAAATCACACATTTCATATTTTAATAATATCAATGTAAACGTGATTATTCGTATATGCTATTTTATATATTCTCCTAATTCTCAGCTTACCTTATTTAAAGATTTCTCATTAAAATATAGAGGGATCCTACGTCAAATATTAAGTCATGCACGCTTTCCATCTCATAATCCAAGGCTTTCATACACACATAACTTAAGTCTTCATGAAGGATCCCTATAGTTTCTAAATTGTTTTATTTTGTTGGTTCGATTAAATCAAGATAAGTAAACTTTCCGTCCTTTACTTGCTTAATAACTGCTGCTTTTACTGCATTTCTATCTTCATCAAAGTTAACAACACCTGCAGCTCCTTGGAAATCCTTAGTCTTTACAAGCTCGTCTCTCAATTTAACTGAATCTTCTGAGCCAGTTCTCTTTAGACCATCTACTAGTAACAAATACGCATCGTATGCAAGAGCTGAAACTGCAGCAGGTTCTTTGTTGTATTCCTTCTTATATTCTGTTAAGAATTTTTCTGATTCCTTTGTTATTGGTTTTTCTGTTGCAAAGAAAGTAGAGAATACTGATCCTTCAACAGCACTACCACCTATCTTTAAGAAATCTGGTGTCTCCCATGTATCTCCACCTATTATTGGAGCCTTTATTCCTAAATCCCTTGCTTGTTTTATTAGGAGTGCTGACTCTGTGAAATTACCAGGAGCAAATATTACATCTGGATTTTGTGATTTTATATTAGTTAATTGTGCACTAAAATCTTGGTCTCCAGTATTATAGTTAGATACTGAAACTATAGCTTTGCTGTCTCCAGTTAATTTTGTAAATGAATCAGTAAAATACTTAGCTAGTCCAACTGCATAGTCATTAGAAACTTCTTGTACAATTGCAACCTTCTTAGCATTAAGTTTTGAGTAAGCATAGTTAGCCATTACTGTTCCTTGGAATGGATCTATAAAACAAACTCTGAAATAATAGTCATTTCCCTTAGTAACCAATGGATTTGTAGCTGATGTTGCAATTGTTGGTATTTTAGCTTTCTTTATAATATCTCCAGCAGCCATCGATAAGGAACTTCCCCAACTTCCTATAATAGCTGTAACCTTGTCTTTTTCAACAAGTCTTGATGCCGCATTAGATGCTTCTACCTTGTCTGATTTATTATCAACTATAACTAGTTCAATTTTCTTTCCATTTACCTCAGGATAAAGCTTGTTAGCAAGTTTTATTCCTTCTACCTCTAATTCTCCACCACCGGCATTCGCACCTGTAAGCGGTTCAAAAACACCTATTTTTATCGTATCATTACTACCGCTTGACTTAGAATCTGATACCTTTTCAACCTGACAACTTGAAAGTACTGTCCCCACAGCTAATACTGCACTAATTATAATTGCTAGTTTTCTTTTCATTAATTTACTCCCCCTTTTAATAAATACGAATTATCACTTATTACTGATTAACTTCTCATCATCATACAGACTACTTTAAATCAGCAAATTATTTTTTGTAAATTGCAAAATGTATTGTATTTTTATTCAACAAGCTTTTTTTGTTCATACTTTATACACTTTATTTACATTTAATATATTATCATAACATTGTTTAAATTACTAGCAATTTGATATGTTTCAGCTTTTATTTTTATCATTCTATCACAAAAATACACTTTTTATTATTTGTATTTCTACTAAGTACATTTACAATTCATTAACAACTTTTTACTTCTTTGTGATTATCATAAACTTACTTGCAAATTCAAATAAATATATATGCATAAAAAAAATTTTTCATGTAAACGTATTTTTCACTTTTCTTCTATTTATTTGAATTTAAAAGACTCGATAATTATGATAATATATTTATAATAACATTCGGCAAAAACATACAAACAACTTAAGAGGGGGCAATTATTTTGAAAAGGAGATTAAGTTCAATCAAACTTACCACTAAAATCACTTTTATCTTTGTGACACTTCTAGTACTGCTATTAATAATCGGATTAAGTGAAATCTACAATCTAAGATCTGTAAATAACAATTTGCAACATATTTATTCCGTTAATATGAAAGCAATTCAAGATGTAAGAACTCTTAGAGAAAACGTTCAAGAATCTCAAGTTAATACGCTTCTAGCTATGGATGAAAGAAATAAATCAAATCTATCTAGATATAGCGACGAGATTACTGCCATTAATTTAGAAAACAGTACCATACTTCAGCAATATACAAAATCAGTGACAAACAGCAAGGAAAAATCACTGCTTAAAGACTTAACTATGATGCTGGATGACTATATTAAGTCAAGAGATGAAACAATAAACTTAATAAAAGCAGGGGATTACCAAAGGGCTAAAGATATTATAACAACTGTTACCTTAAAAAGAGATTCCGTTGATAACGTAATTAAAAACATAGTACAATTCAATCAGAACGAATCAAGGCAAGCGTACGATGATTCAGGAAGCACCTATAATCTTTCAATAACTCTTACATATATAGTTTTAGGAATTTCCTTAATCATTACAGTAATATGCTCTCTATATCTCAGATCCTATATATCTAAAAAATTAAAATCAATAATTTCATTTACTGAAAAACTTAAGAACGGTGATTTATCAGACTCACTTAAAGTGAAGACCATGGATGAATTCGGTAAAATCGAAGATTCCTTAAATGCAACCGTAATCTCTTTAAGAGATGTAATTTCAGAGATAAACAATAGTGCAGTTAATCTAAGCTCATCCAGCGAGGAATTATCTGCAACAATGGAAGAAGTAACTTCAAAAGTAGATACCATAAACGAAAGCATACAGCATATAGGCAGCGGTGTTCAAGAATTAACTTCAAGCATTGAAGAAGTAAATTACTCTACAGATAAAATAGCATCTCAAGTTACTGACTTAGGATCAGATGCTGATCATAGTTATAATTCTGCTAAAGATATTGAGACTAGAGCAACTAGCTTAAAAAACAATTCAACGGAACTAGTAAAAAATTCAAAAGAACTTTATCAATCCAACCAAGAGGCTGTACTAAGCTCTATAGAGCAGGGTAAAGTTGTAACACAAATTAAGCTAATGGCAACTACTATAACTCAAATTGCAGATCAAACCAACTTATTAGCACTTAATGCTATGATAGAATCAGCAAGGGCAGGGGAAGCAGGACGAGGATTTGCTGTTGTTGCTGGCGAAATAATAAAATTAGCAGATAGTTCAATGTCTGCTGTTAAAAACATAAATAAAGTTACAGATCAAATAGAATTGGCCTTTAAGAGCTTATCAGATAATGCTACTAACATACTTAAATATATAGAAGATATAGTTACTCCTACAAATGAAGAAATGATAAACATCGGATATCAATATGGAGACGATGCAAAATTGGTTGCCGATATATCAAGAAAGTTCCACCAATCATCATACTCTATAAAAGGAATAGTAGAAAAGATAAATAGAGAAATCGAAAATGTAAGCGCTATGTCCCAACAGACAAACTCTTCTTCTCAAGAAATAATTGAGAGTATATCTGAAGCTGCAGCTGCAATAGAAGAAGTTAGTAGGACTGCTATGTCACAGGCTGAGCTAGCTCAAAAATTAAGTATATTAACTAGCAAATTTACACTTTAAAACATTATGAGCTTTCACCTTAATGGTTAAGCAAATAGAAACAAATATATTTGTTTTTACTAAAAAGAATATCCTTAGAATAAAGTAATAAAGCCTCGAAAAAATTTTCGAGGCTTTATTATTTTACCTTTAATTTGTAGACCTTAGCCCTTATCACACATAACTATATTAATCTTATGAACAACTTCTTCTGGTAAAGACTGTGTTAGCGCTCTCTCAAAAAGTTCATAATGATTAACACCATTTCTAACAAGATATTTTTCAATCATATCAACTTTATTTTCTCTTCCTGGCATTAATTGATATAACACATACCAATCTTCTAAAGAACTTAACGGCAATATACCATTGTTTATATTTCTATATTCCACTATAGCTACTTCATCAATTTTTAGTCTATAATCTCCATATTGGTGAGCAACACCAAAGTTGCACATTATATCAATTGATGTATCTCTTACTATATAAGTATAAAAATACTCAGTCAGATATGGATACTTTTTCTCTTTAGCTTGCTCCGTTCCAATCTTATCAAATATACCTTTTACCTTTATTATATCTTTCTCATCTATAACTATATCAATGTCATTAGGGCTATTAACTATTCCATGGAAGTATAACAGTACTGATGACCCTATCATCCATCTTACTTTTTCCTTGTTAAGCTCGTCAGCAATAAAATATAAATCATCAAATTTCAAAATTCTCTTCTCCTTCTATAAAAATGTTATCTTTTCGTATAGCGTGATTTATTATGTATATAACAAAAGTAAATACGCCAAATAATATTGTAAAGTTAAAGCTCTTTTTATTAATGTTATTTACTAAAATAACTATTATATTCTTTGGATTAGTAATAACATCCCAACTATTCCACCTTATGAAACGTCCTAGATATATAGCAAAACCACTTATCATATTTACCGAAAACACCATGACCCATGAAATTATCTTTCCATATCTTCTAGTAAATAATTGTTGAGCCTTATTCAAGGAAAGAAATCCCACAACATATCCTAACCACGCCCCAATAGCAATATTAACAAAATCAACCCATATCTTAAAATTATCATTAAATAATATTTTATTGGTTGTTGCGTAATTTGGATGGATAGGTTTAGCTAAAAAGTATTTATTACTGACTATGTGTATGAAGTCTGTAATCATATATGGAGAATTAGGATAAAACAATAGCCAAACTATCCACAATATATAGTTTATAAAAATCACCTTACTAGCTTTATTTTCTTTATTTATCTTTATTATACTATCCATAACTTCTAAAGGAACCCAAGCCAAAAATAAATTCCATATCATAAATCTAGGACCTTTATAAGGACAAAAAATTACCCATAAAGAATATACTACTGTAACAATTCTTAGTATGTTTTTTGTAGTCATTATATCATTTTTACTAGTATTCAAGATATCACTCCAGTATATTTTAGTATTTTATTTATTAATTAAATTCTAAGCTAATAACATAAAGGCAGTGCCAAATTATTTACTTAATTTAATTACTTTAATTACTTTTACATCTCTACAGTTAGCTTTAATAAATAGCTTATAAATAGACTATTTTATAATACATTATACATTAATAGATTATTTATATGTTTACGTAATTATTAAAATTGGAAAATTTCGGACAAAAAAATTACAGAAGTTATAAACCTTCTGTAATTTCTAATCATTATAAAGTTTTTAGTTATATATACCTTTACTTAGGTATCTATCCCCTCTATCAGGAAATATTGTAACTATATTTCCCTTATCTATAGTCTGAGCAAATTTCAACGCTGCCGAAAGCGCTGCCCCGGATGAACTTCCTACTATTATACCTTCCTTATATGCAAGTTCCTTTACTAATTTTAAGGACTCTTCATCGTTAATCTTTATTATCTGGTCAACTAAACTCATATCCATAGTTTTAGGTATAAAATCATTACCTATTCCTTCTATATTGTAGCATCCAGCTATTCCACCGCCCATAGTTGAACCTTCTGGATCTGCTAATATTCCTTTTATATTTCCATTCTGCTCCTTAAGATACCTCACTACACCACTATAAGTACCACCACTACCAGCACCTGCTACCAAATAATCTATATTTCCATCTAAGGCTTTGTATATTTCAGGCCCTGTAGTTTCATAATGAGCAAGAGGGTTATATATATTTTCAAACTGCTTAAAGCTAATAGAATTCTTTGTAGTCTTTAAAAGTTCTTCTGCTTTCTCAACTGCCCCTAACATGCCAAATTCTCTAGGAGTATTTATAACTTTAGCACCAAGCGCTCTCATAAGTACTTGTTTTTCCTCAGAAAACTTTGTAGGTACCACAAATATAATATTGTAGCCTTTATTAATTGCAGCCAAGGCAACCCCGAGCCCAGTGTTACCAGCAGTCGCTTCAATAATTGTATAGCCTTCTTTTAATAACCCTTTATCTTCAGCAGCTTTTATCATATACTCGCCAATTCTATCTTTTACACTTCCACCTGGATTGTAGTACTCCAATTTTGCAAATATATTTACGCCTTCTTTTAAATTAAAATGATTTAACTTAATAATAGGAGTATTTCCTATAAGCTCTCTTATATCATTTATATATTCCACATTAATCCCCTCTTTAAATTGTTTATCAATAAGTATCTCTTATATCTTAGATTTATTTAAAGCACTCTGTATATCCTTAATTAAATCATCTTCACTTTCTATTCCTATTGAAAGTCTTATTAAGTTGTCAACTATTCCAACCTTTTGTCTGATTTCATATGGAATTGATCCATGAGTCATAGATGCTGGATGGCAAACTAGTGATTCCACTCCACCAAGACTTTCTCCAAAGGTTATTATATCTAGAGACTCAACAAATTTCTTATAATCATAACCCTCTTTAAGGACAAAAGATATAACTCCACCAAATCCACTTGCTTGCTTTTTATGAGTATCATGTCCTATATGACCTTCAAGTCCTGGATAAAAAACCTTATCTATTTCTTCTCTATTACTTAAATATTTAGCTATAACATCTGCATTTTTGTTATGTCTATCCATCCTAACAGCTAAAGTTTTTATCCCTCTGATTAACAAGAAAGAATCAAAAGGAGCTAACACACCACCAGTTGAATTTTGTATAAAATGAAGTCTTTCACTTAACTCTTCATTATTAACAACAACTAAACCGGCTACCAAATCACTGTGCCCACCTAGATACTTAGTAGCGCTATGAACTACTATATCAGCACCTAATTCTATAGGTCTTTGAAGGTATGGAGTCATAAAAGTATTGTCCACTACTGTTAGTATTGAATTTTCCTTAGCTATTTTTGAAACTGCTTCAATATCAGTTATATCCATTAAAGGGTTAGTTGGAGTTTCTATAAATATAGCTTTTACCTTATCATCTATATTTGCTCTAATTTCTTCAAGATCAGTTGTATTAACTATACCGTAGCTTATATCAAAATTCTTAAATACTTTATCAAGAACTCTGAAAGTTCCACCATAAAGATTGTTTGATATAAGAAGCTTATCTCCTGATTTAAACAGTGAAACAACTGCTGTTATTGCTGCCATTCCAGAAGCAAAGGCATAGCCTGCATATCCTCTTTCCAATTCAGATATTAATTTTTCTACAGCTTCTCTAGTTGGATTTCCAGTTCTTGAATATTCATATCCTTTATTTACACCAAATCCAGTTTGTTTATATGTTGAAGTTTGAAATATAGGCACATTAACTGCTCCTGTTCTTTCGTCTCCATCTATTCCTCCGTGTATTAACAATGATTCAAAATTCATATCTATTTCCTCCTAATTTTTAAGTATCCTTGTACATCAATTTTTAGCACAAGAGTAAGTATCTTATTTATTATATTTTTATATTATAAAAAAGTTGCTGAAGCGCTCCTTTTCAGTGAATTTTTTTAGGTATGTACCACTTCATCAAGCAGAATTTTAAGATTTCAATCTAATTTAATTAAATTTACTACTGCCAATATATCGAAGTGGTACATATTTTACTTTACATTTATTTTTTAATTGCTGTTGCCATAAATATACCTGGATTGGTGAATTCACCCTTGCTTGAATAGCCTTCGCATCTTAGCCCAGTATCCTCTATCTTTATAGATGTGAATCCAGCACTCTCTAACCATTGTCTAATCTGCTCTTCAGTAAAGCCTAACCATTCGTCATACATCTCTTCTCTAGCCCATTCGCCATTATGCTGATATACATCAGATATCAAAACAGTTCCGTTTTGCTTTAATACTCTATACATTTCTTTTATAGCTTTCTCTGCATCTACTATATGATGTAAAGCCATATTTATAAAAACTCCATCTATTGATTCATCAAATAGCGCTAAGTCATCTAAGGAAGATTTTATTGGATAAATATTTTTAAGTCCTACAGCGTTGGCTGAAGCTTTTAGTTCCTTTAGCATATTATATGATCTGTCTAAGGAGAACACCATAGCTGATTCTCTAGCAAGTCCCAATGAAACAAATCCTGTTCCACATCCTAAATCAGCTACCACTTTATCTTTAATATCAAACTTCGCTACTATTCTATCTCTTACCTCATCCTTGAAATACTCACTCCTCATAGTATTCCACTTATTTGCTATACTATCAAAATACTGATTAGAATTCATAATATTTTCTCCTTTCAAAATAAAATTATTATCTCAACAACTATAATTTTTCTTATACATGGATAACGAAAAAACATTAAATAGATCCTTTATACATTAAAAAAACTCCCACCTCTAACATATATAGAGGCAGAAGTATATTCCGCGGTTCCACTCTAATTAACCCTAAATTAAACTCTAAGGTTATCTCCGAATTCAGGTACTTTACACCATACCCTAACGCTTTAACGAGCGTACCCGCTGCCGTCTACTATAGTTCGAGGCAGAGCTCAAAGATGCATTCACATAAGGTTTACTAAAAATCTCTTTCAGCCAAGGAGATCTATCTCTGATAGCTAATCTTATGTTACTATTTCTTATCACAGCAATTTCCTATTAATCTTATCAACTTTCTAGGTTATATTATTATAATATGCTGACCCTTTAATTTTGTCAATAAAAAATATTGAAATTTTAATTTTCATTTAGATATTGATTGCCAAATAGCAAATCATATTGTATAACCTTATAATCCTTTACTAGCTGTTCACTTTGAATATCTTTTCCATTTAAGTAACTTTGTAAATAAGGATGTTCCTTACTCAACTGATCTAGTATATTAAAATATACGGGATAAGATACACCAGCTTCTTTTAATATATGTAAGGACAATTGAGCTGGAGATATTTTTGAAGCTAGTGTGGGAATTTCTTTATAGTTAGACCATATTGCTAAAGGTGTACTATAACTATTAATATCACTATCTATTTTCTCTTTATCATTAAAATAATTAAGAGAATTATACACATCATATACTCCTATTGGCCTACCCAATCTTGGCAGATGATCTCCAAAATAATAAACCAATGTAGGTTTATCAGAAGTTTTCAAAGTATTAATAAGCTTTCCAAAGGCTCTATCAGCATCATAAATCCCTGATGCATAGTTACTTAGAATGGACATCTCAGCTTCATTCAAATTTTTTGATGATGTGTTAACCTCTAGCTTGCTATATTCATTATAGTAAGGATCATGATTCTGCATAGTTACTGCAAATATAAACTTAGGATTATCTCCAGACGATACTTGTTTTAGTATCATATCCATTACTTTTTCATCAGCTACATTAGTACCTTTTAAATCCTTTTCTTTATCAAAACCATCTATATCTATAAATCTATTGAACCCCATATATTTATACACCTTATCTCTATTATAAAAAGTTTTATCATTAGGATGTATAGCGATAGTATCATAATCATTTTTATCAAAAACATTAGCAATGCTAGGGGTTGGTCGCCTCAAATATACATTATAAGGTATTACTCCCGGGTTAATGAAATAGTTACTTAATCCCGTTAAAACTTCAAATTCTACCTTTGCTGTTTTTCCACCAAATACTGGGGATACTATAGATCCCTTAATATCTTTTTTTACATTCTCCACTATATCTTTATCAAAATCAACTCCCTTAAGTTGTGTAGCATCCCAAAAACTCTCACTCATAATAACTATCACATTAGGTTTTATATTCACCTCCGAAGAAACCTTCATATCCTTATATTTGCTTAGCTTATCTATCACACTATTAATACTCTCCTTAGAATATCCTTTTGGTTTATCAGATATATATTCATCATAATCTTGTATGAGAAAGAAGTTTTCAACAAATAGACCATTACTTGCCGCTTCTACTTTGCCTGTATACCATGACTTACCGATACTTAAATCAGATGAATATTTTTCATTATTTAATATGTGTACTTGCATCGCTAATATTACTAAAGCTAAAATCAGCATATTAAACCTTAGCTTAGGTTTTAAGCTTTTCACAATAAGTTTTCTAAATTTGATCGCCAGCATAATTAATAGAATAAAGCCCAATGTTATTCCTATAACGATTTGATAATTAATATATCTAATTCCAATCATAAATACATCTTTCATTAGATATACTTCCCATGGATAAAAGGGTTCATCAAAAAAACTCAGTTTAACTATATTTGCAATAAAAATAATACTAATTGATAAATAAAATATAATCCTACCTAAGTTTTCTCCTAATAAAGAGATTATCACTATATATACCATAAGCAGAATCATAAGGTTTATTAATTCATGCATATTAAGAAATTTATTTAAGTCAGTAATTAATTGTTTAATTAAAATACAGTCGCTAAAATAGACTATAAAAACTGCAAAAATCAATTTCAAATTTATTGATAGAATTATATTTTTTTTATGTTCATTTGATAAATCTGTGACATATAATTTTCTTTTTTGTATACTGCTAAAAATTCTATAAGCTAGATACGATGAAGAAACACATAAACTACTATATATAAACCAAATAAATAGAGTTAGTATTAGAGTCTTTATATCATTGTTATATATTCTAAATATAGATATATTCTGAACAACACTATACGAACCTTCTATTCTGAAAATGCAATTAAGAAAGAATACATCGAAAGGTATACAAAATGCAATTAAGATATCTTGCAGTATACTTTTACTAGAAAAACCATCCTGTGAAATATATCCTAATAAGTAGATAGGATAAAATACTATTGTAAATAAAGGAAGATCTATATACATTAACGAAGCTAGATATATGGTTACAATGCTAGTGATAAAGGTTATTAAAAAAAGCTCTCTACTTTTGTCCGTAACCTTGGTTATAAAGTACCATATAGCATATGATATTAAAAATAAATTAGAAAAGTATAAATTATTATACCCTACTAATACATTTAGCAATATACTCAACAATAACATGAATGCTATGAGCTTTTTATTTAAACATAATCCTACCGTCCCCACCATAAACGTTAGAACTATCTCAGCTGCTATAATAAATAAAATTGTATTTGTATCAGTAATATTAAAAAATTTTATATATGATATACTGAAAAACAAAAAAGATATAATTAAATTTTTTATATTTGCTCTTATCCAAGTTACCATTCATAAAGCACTCCTTTTTTATAACTTCCTCTATATAAAGTGCCCAACTATAACATTATTATCCATTGAAACTCACATATAATATCCAATTCATTTTATACTTTCATATACAGTAAAAAAATCGCTAAGTAATCTCTTAGCGATTTTTTGTTCATTTAGCTTTCTCAATATACATGAAGAAAGCTTTACAATCTATATATTTTTCTTTATTTAAATTACTTCCCATTATTCTCTTTTAGTACCCACACGTCTTACCCCATCTTTTTTAACATAGGTATCATAAGCTACAGCTTCCCTTGCTACTTCCTTCCCATTTTCATAAGTAACCAGATAAGATCTGACCTTATAACCGTCAATGGGCTTTTCATCCATTACTACTTGACCCTCTGGCAGACTTGGATCATTTACTTCAGTAACCTTAGCTGTGGTTACAGTAGGTGCATCTGATACCAAGTCGTATCTCTTTCCACCCAATCCAGCTTTATTACCATATATATTAAAACTTACAGTTCTTCCACTTATCACAGCTTCTATATAAATAGGAAAATCATACGTGTTTTTGAACTTATAATCTAGATATCCCCAAGTCACTGTGGCATCAAGCCCAAGAGGTGAATAAGTCGCTTTAAAAGAATGATTGTGCCTCTCCACTGCTTTAAGATTAGCCCTCATTGCAGCCCTATACAGGGTTGTAGATACTTGACATATGCCACCTCCTACGTCATCAACTACTTCATTGTTTTTATAAATCGGCGCCTCCCTGTAACCCTTTTCGTAAGTCCTTTCACCTAATGTTGCATTATAACTAAAAGTATCTCCTGGCATAACTATTTTTCCATTGCAAGCCTTTGCAGCTATTGCTATATTATTAGCTCTAGCTTCTGTTGAGGTCGAATAGTCTGTTGAAAAGGAAGACAAAACACCATCTATTTTGGACAGCTGCTCTTTATTAATTTTGGCATTAGCTACTTGTATCTCACCATCAACCACTATATCCTTATTCCAAGATCCAGTTAATGCTTCTTTCAAATTTTTATCTAGTAATTCTTTATTTAAAACAACTCCAGCTTGATCTTCATTTATTTTTATTGCCTTATTTATTATATTAATTGAAGCATCTTTAGGTTTTCTATCAATCTTAGAAGCAATATTTTTCTCAAATTTATTTAATTCTTCACTATCATACTTAAAATTCATATTTATATTAGTTACTGTATAGCTTTTTATCAACTTTTTCTTAGCAAGAAGCCTTTTATCTTTTCCATATTTAATAGCTTCGTTCACAGCAGCTTCTATATCGTACTGTGGGTTTATTGTTTTATAGTCTAATTGAAATTTCTTGTCCTGAACTTTTACAATTATTTTTTTATCATCCGTAAACTTTCTCAGTTCATCATTTAATAACTGCACCGCTTCTGCCTTTGATTTTCCTGATAAATCAATTCCTTCTATTCTTACTCCACTATATACTTTACTATCCCATTGCTTTACGTAATTCTCTATCGAATACCAATATGTAATAGCTGAGGCTACGACAACAATTACACCTGTAGCAGCAGCAACTACTAAGGACTTCCTACTACTATTTTTTTTAGCTCTGCTTAGCATATAATTTTCCTCCGTTGGTTCGGCCACAAGGTTTCAAATTAAATCATTATGCTCGATATATAGATGAACCACTTCCTAATTTAGCTTATATTTTCAAACTCTCCTCTCAGAACCTAGATGAGCTTTGAAAATAGATTTCGGATTGAAGTATTTCATCTTTAGGAACCTTTTAAGACTTTTTTACGAAACACAAACTTCTTTTGAAACAATATTACCTGTATGTAATATTATTACAGAACTTAAGAGAAAAATATTCCTTAAAGGTAGATTTATAATTTGACACTTACTTAAATCTTCCCCCTATTGTTAAATATATCTTTTATAAAATCATTATATTGAGGTTGTGATATCATATAGCTTTTTTCTCCACAAAAAAGCAAATATCCATTCCTGTAAGGATACATACTGAAACAACTTTTTGACTTTAAATATATATCTAACGAATTTGTAACACCTTTAGGATCGGGCCCATTGTACTGTTGAACATTGTCTCCAGAAGTATTTAATAAACCTATTAAGGTTTGCACTTCATCTTTAGACAAAACTCTTGCCGATATATCAGTATAAGAAACTTCAACCCTATCTATCTTATCTTCAGTAAGATTTTTTACCTTATAAAAATCGTATTCTTTTTCCTTGGTTCCGCAACTTACCAACCCAAAACACATAATTAATAATATAATTCCACAAATAATTTTAACATTTATTTTTTTCAATTTATAATCACCACACAAATAACACTTCAAATATAATACGAAAGAAAAAAAATATAGTTACACAAATTTATAATATTTATAAATAATTTTATATATTGAAAATATAGTAATATTTACTTGAGTGATAATAATTATGAAAATTATTTTAAGAACACCAAATCCCCTCAACCAAAGGCCAATTTCAATAGCACTTCCTAACCTTAAATCAAAACACCAAATCAAATATTATTATAAGAGTTAGAAGAGCAAGTACAAATATAGCAGAATTTTTTCCAGCCTTTGCCCCCATATGATCTTCATATTTATCTCCGATAAAATATGCTATTACCACCATGGCCAAAGCATAGAATAGAGTATAATGAATTCCTACATGACCGCCAGACCAAGCCTTGAGACCAAAGGAATCTAATATAAGATCTCCAAGGACTATATTATTACCAAAACTAAAAGATAGAATAAGAGCTAATACTAACATGAGTGGAGAACACGTTCCTATACCTACCTTTTTCCTTACTTTATCCAAGCTACTCACCCGCTTCTATTAAGGTATTTTAACTTTGTAAACTAGATTTATCTCTAAATGATTTATTGGTTATATTATCTTCCAAAATGGATTTAATATGCTATTAATTACAAATACTATCACATTAATACTGGCATCTATAATATTATAGAATATTTGGTATAATATTACAATTATTTCCATGTTATTATTAGTAGAAATTTGTTTATATGAGATCAATTCATTAAAAATAACCGAATAATTTTTGTTTATGCCTGTTACGCATCCTTTTAAAAAGGTATAATTTAAATATAATTTCCCAAAAAAAAATCATTATTAAACTTTATCAAAAATGTATAACTATATATCATAATCTTTGATAAAAAGTCTAATAATGACTTACTTTTCTAATCCCAATTTTCCCACACCTTAGGCTCATAACCGACAGTTGCAAGTTTTCCATTTCTCACAATCGGAGTCTTATACAGTTTAGGGTTGTTTAGAAGTATTTCTTCTTTTACGCTATTATTAATGATACGGTGTAAATTTAAGCTTTCATAATCTTTACATTCTTTGTTTATTAGATTACTTAGACCCACAGCATTTCTTACTGTTTCCAACTCTCTCTTGCCTAATCCTACCATGTTTAAATCAATAAATTGGTACTTTATCTTTCTTTCTTTAAAATATCTTTCTGCTTTCTTAGTATCAAAGCACTTTTTCACTCCGTATATTTGAATATTCATATTCACTTCTCCTGATTAACTTCATACTATGATTAAGATTCATTTATTCTGCCACAAATAGTTTCTTGAATCTCATCATCTATTTTGCTTATATTTCTTATCTTATAGCTATCTTTATTTCTTGTATATTTAATATTTACTATATATTCTTCTTGTACACCATTTTTATTTACAACTAATTTTACCGTTCCATATGGATAATCTACATTATCTATCTTAACTTCTTTACATCTTTCTATCCTTATTCCTTTAGCCCTTTGCTGCTTAAGCTTTCTAATCCAGTTACCTCTTTTATTGTCTTCATTTAAAATAACACTATTTTCCTTATCTATTCCATCGTAGTCTACAAAAACAAAAGCATCTTCATATTTTTCTTCAATTATATTATTAAAGAACTGTTCCGTTTTATATTTTAGCGTTTCTTTTTCACTGCTCTTTACTATCGGGTATCCAACAGCAAATACAGCTATTAATATCAATACACTTACTATTTTTTTGTTATCTCTGAGCCTCTTGTAAAGGTTCATATAAATCTCTCCTAAGGTTTATTTTATATATACATATGAACCACTTCATAATTAAACTTATACTTTCAAATTCTCCTCTCAGAACCCAGATGAGTTTTAAAAATAGATTTCGGATTGAAGTGTTTCATCTTTAATTATAGTACGCAGAGTTTTTTACAAATATAGTTAATACTAATATTTCATATTAAACAATTATTGTCAATATATATAATTTTTTTATCAATTTTTAGTGATTTTACAGAAAAATGAATCTCCAGAATATATTTTGAATTCTGGAGATTCATTTTAGATAATATTTTATTTTAGTCCGAGTTTCTCTATTCTTATTACATTTTCAACTTTTTTAATTATATCCAAATCATTAATCTTTTCTAAAGATTTATTTATTCTTCCCTCTAAAGTATCATGAGTTACAATAACTATAGAAACAAGTCCCTTATCTTCTCTTCTAGCTTTTTGTATAAACGAAGCTATACTCACTTGCTCTTGCCCGAATATAGTAGCTATCTCACCTAATACACCGGGCATATCTTTTACTGTTATTCTTAGATAATACTTCGCACCTATATTATCCATAGGAGCTATTTCTTTGTCCTCATATCTACTTGTAATTATACTTGCTCTATCTCCATCATTTCTTAATACGGATATTATATCTCCAACTACAGCACTTCCTGTTGGAAGCTCTCCTGCCCCTCTTCCATAAAGCATAAGATCTCCTACAGCATTTCCTTTTATAAATATAGCATTAAAGGAATCATTGACATTTGCTAGAGGATGTATTGATGGAATCATTGTTGGATGAACTCTAAGCTCTAACTTACCATCAACCTCTTTTACTATAGCAAGTAACTTAATAACATATCCAAGTTCTTTTGCGTACTCAATATCCTTTGAAGTAATCCTAGTTATTCCTTCTCTATAGATACTATTTACATCAACATTTGTTTCAAATGCAAGAGTTGTTAATATTGCAAGCTTGTATGCAGCATCATAGCTTTCTATATCTGATGTTGGGTCTGCTTCTGCATATCCCTTTTCCTGTGCTTCTTTCAAAGCATCCTCAAAATCCATTCCTTCTAATGTCATCTTAGTTAAGATATAATTTGTAGTACCGTTTATTATTCCTATAACTTCTTCAATTTTGTTTGCAGTTAGGCTTTCATTGATTCCATGAATTACAGGTATTCCACCAGCTACACTAGCTTCAAAATTTACTATAACTTCATTTTTTTCAGCTTCTTCAAATATCTCTTTTCCATTAGTAGCTATAAGTAACTTATTAGCAGTAACTACATGCTTTCTTTCTTTTATAGCTCTTAATATATAATCTTTAGCAGGCTGTAACCCACCCATAACTTCAACTATTATCTTAATGCTGTCATCGTTAAAGATTTCCTCAGCATCAGTTGTAACAAGCTCTATTGGCACTTCTACATCTCTTGCTTTATTTTTATCTCGAACTAATATCTTTGCAATTTCTATATCATACCCAGCTCTTTTTATAATAGCTTCTCTATTGGTATTTAATATATTCCAAACGCCTTTACCTACATTACCTAGCCCTAATAATGCAATCCTTACTTTCTCCATTATAATTCTCCCTTTTCAATGTATTCTTAAAATATTGACCTGTGGGATTATAAAAGCTATCTAGCCTTATCTACCCCTTAGTAATACCCCAATTGTCTACAACATAAAAACATTACTTATTTTACAAAAGCACCATAAATAGCTCTATAAGCCTTTTCAAAGTCTCCATTTTCCACACCAATTATTACGTTTATTTCACTAGATCCTTGGTTTATCATTCTCACATTGACGTCTGCTTGTGAAAGACTTTTAAATATGCTAGTAGCAACACCTTTAGTTCTATTCATACCCTTACCAACGGTAGCTATTAGAGCCATACTAGGATGAACTTCTACAGTATCTGGATTACACTGTCTTTTTATCTCTTCAAGTATAATATCAAGTTTATCTGCTACCTGACTTTCCTCTATAACTAAAGATACAGAATCTATTCCTGAAGGCATGTTTTCAAAGGAAACTCCGTTACTTTCAAGTATTGTTAAAAGCTTTCTACAAAAGCCTTGTTCAAGGTTCATAAGCATCTTCTGTATTGCAATTACAACAAAGTCTTTCTTTCCTGCTATACCAGTGATTGTATCTCCATAGGTTTGAACTCTCTGTTCATCAACTATGAAGGTTCCTTTGTCCGAAGGTTTATTAGTATTTCTTATATTTATAGGTATAGCTACATCTCTAACAGGGAAAATACTCTCCTCATGAAGTACTTTAGCACCCATATAAGATAGCTCTCTAAGCTCCTTATAAGTTACGTATTCTATAGACTTTGGATTTTCAACTATATTAGGATCAGCCATTAAGAAACCAGAAACATCAGTCCAGTTTTCATAAAGCTTAGCACTAGTACATCTCGCTATTATTGCTCCTGTAATATCTGAGCCACCTCTAGAAAAGGTCTTTATTTTTCCATCAGGCGTAGCTCCATAAAATCCAGGTATAACAGCTTTTTCTACATTTTTTAGTCTTTCTCTTACAGCTACTTCAGTAGCATTCATATCTAAAGTCCCAAAATGCTTAAACTTTATTATCTCTGCTGCATCAACAAATTCATAGTTTAAAAATGCTGCAAGTAATAGTCCATTTAAATATTCTCCTCTACTAGCAGTGTAATCTGCTGAAGCACCTTCTTCTATCTTTTGCTTTATCTCTTGAAGGTACTTTTCTATATCCATATCAACCTTAAGCTCTAAGGCCAAAGTCTTATATCTATCTTCTATATGCTTAAATACATCTTCAAAGGATATTTGATTCTTTGCATGTTCGTAGCAAAGATATAATAAATCAGTTATTTTATAATCCTTTTTAAATCTCTTTCCTGGCGCTGAAGGCACAACAAATTTTCTTTGCGCGTCCTCATTAACAATATTTTTTACTTTATTAAACTGTTCACTGTCCGCCAGCGAACTTCCTCCAAATTTAGCTACAACTATATCACTCATACTTTTCCCCCTAATTGTTTATAGACTCGAAACTATAGCCCCATCATTATCGATATCCACTTCTAATACCTGCCAGCAGTTTTTAAGAGTATCTAAATAACCTTTTATATTTGTAGAAAAAGCTTCATCATCTTTTCTTAGCATAACCATGATTGTTGGTCCAGCTCCACTGAGAAATACAGCTAAAGCATTTTGCTTATTGCATTCATTTTTTATATCATAAAAGTTTTCTATAAGTCCTGCTCTATAATCCTCATGAAGTTTATCTTTGCATGCAACCTTAAGAAGATCTAAATCACCATTTGATAAAGCAGATATCATAAGAGCTACTCTACCTATATTATAAACGCCTTGCTTATAATCAATACTCTTAGGAAGTACTGCCCTTGCCTTTTCAGTAGATAATTTAAAATCTGGTACCAATACACAAAGTTTAATGTCTTCTTTTATATTTATTTTGTTATATATAGTCCTATCCTCTTCTGTTACTGAAACAGTCATCCCACCATATAAAGCAGGCGTTATATTATCAGGATGCCCCTCCATCTCTGCTGATAGTTCTAAAACTTCTTCTTTACTTAAAGGACTTCCTGCAAGTTCATTTGCCGCTAATATTCCACCAACTACACAGGCTGCACTACTTCCAAGCCCCCTGGATACTGGTATATCACTTTCAATCTTTATACTTAATCCTTTAGGTTTATATTTGATTTTATCAAAACATTTTTTCATAGCTACATATATTAAATTATCTTCATTCTTAAATTCTTCATCACAGCCCTCAAATATAAGGCCTTCTTCTATTTCCTCTACAACAAATCTATTATATTTTTTTACCGCTATTCCAAGACAATCAAACCCAGGTCCTATATTTGCACTTGTAGCTGGAACTCTTACCTCTACCATATCATCACCTATAAACCCAAAAATTCTTTAATTACGGTTCTCATATTTTCTTTATTACATGTTGTATTATGAATTACTGGTTTACTTTCTAAATTCAATATACCTTTAGGTATTTTAATATCGAAATTCTTAGAAAGAGTTTCTACCATTTGAAAGTCTGAAGCTTCTTTCTGTTCAAAATTAAGAGCTTCATTAACACTTCTAGGGAATTTAAAAGGACTGGCTGTTGATGCTATCACCGTTACCGCATCATCCTTTGTTTCATTTTTATATTTTTCAAAAACTTCATAAGCAACAGCAGTATGAGTATCTATTACATATCTTGATGAATCATATACTTTTCTTATTGCATCAACGGTTTCTTCTTCTGTAGCAAAATCCCCATAGAACTCTTTAAGCCTAACTTTCATAGCTTCACTTACTTCATATCTTCCTTCAGTCCTTAGTTTACTCATAAGATCTCGTATAACAGCTGAATCCTTACCGCTTATCTCATATAAAAATCTTTCTAGATTACTAGAGATTAATATATCCATTGAAGGAGAATTAGTAACTAAAAACTCTCTATTTCTATCATATACACCTGTATTTATAAAATCAGTGAGTACCTTGTTCTCATTTGAAGCACAGATGAATCTTTCTATAGGCAGTCCCATACTTTTAGCATAAAAAGCAGCAAGTATATTGCCAAAATTGCCTGTAGGTACTACAACATTTATTTTTTCTCCAGCCTTAAGCCTTCCTTCTTTTAATAAATTTACGTATGAGTATACATAGTAAACAACTTGAGGTATTAACCTTCCTATATTTATGGAATTTGCAGAAGATAGCATATATCCTTTATCTTCTAGCTGCTTGTTGAAATCATCATCCCCGAATATATCTTTCACTCCATTTTGAGCATCGTCAAAATTTCCTTCTATACCCACAACAAAGGTGTTGTCTCCTTCTTGGGTTACCATCTGTCTTCTTTGAATCTCACTTACTCCGTCTTTTGGGTAAAAAACTACTATCTTAGTTCCAGCAACCCTTGCAAAACCTTCAAGTGCAGCCTTACCAGTGTCTCCAGAAGTAGCAGTAAGAATAACTATATCCTTATCTATCCCTGTTTTGTTTGCTGCTGTCTTCACAAGGTACGGAAGTATACTTAGAGCCATATCTTTAAACGCTAAGGTTTTTCCATGGAAGAGTTCTAAAAAATATGCTCCTCCAGCATATTTTAATGGTGCTATTGAAGAATCTTCAAACTTTTCATCATAGGCTCCCTCTATGCAAGCTTTAAGTTCTTCATCAGAAAAATCGTCTAAATATTTCTTTAAGATATAAAATGCTAACTCTTTATAATTCATTTCTTTTAGCTCATCAAAGGATTTCTCTATGCTTGGAAAACTTTCTGGAACAAACAATCCTCCATCTTCAGCTATGCCCCTAACTATAGCTTCTGAAGCTTTAACAAAATTTTCTTTTCCCCTTGTACTTTTATAAAACACTACTTTAGCCCCCTTTAGGTAATTTAAGTCACTTCTTGTATTATATATAAACAAAAAGAGACTAGTTTTAAACTTAGTCTCTGGAAATACGGCTTTTGATATTCAAAAAACTCAAAAAAAGCTTAATAAGCTAAAAAAAGTTAAACTGAATACAATATCAAAATCCCCTGTCCTTTTACCTGAGAGTTTCACCACATCTTTATGGTTTTCCCCTTCGGTGCTCCATTGAGTCTCTCCAGAGGTTCGTCCAATAACGGTTTAATCCCGCTACCTTCATCCGAATCTATAAAATTATTGTAATTATATATCAAAATATTCTAACAAGTCAATAAAATAGTCAGAAATATATGAATTTAATAGATATACCATTTTATTAATTGTTTTCAATAGGATATTTGTAATCGAGGATGGAGGTTATTTATAAAATGGTATACCTAACTATAATCTAGTATATGTTTTATTGATAAATATGTTCATTCATCTCTATTTAGATTTATAGCGTTTCTTATAGCTATAAGCGTATCTTTAAGCTCATATTTAGGTACAATAAGTTTTATTGTCCACATCTTATCTTTTGGTTTTTTTCCATTAACTTTAACTTTTATTACCTTGTTTATTGCATAATCAGAAGAATATCCTTCGTCAACCTCTTCCACCCTGCCCCAAGGTATAAGCTCTCCATCAACTGTAAGTATTCCTTCCTTGCTAATTATAGTATTTGATCTCATTTTTTTAATTTCGAAAAAGAGTAAAACTATTATCATTGTTATAATTACAGCAAATTGCACAGAATATATAGATTTTGGTTTTTCTAAACTATGAAACCACCCCCATACTGTACTAGTATCTTGAGGAATATCTTTATCATTTGAAACAATAGTTGTATAAAAACTAATAATAGCAATTACTGCCACTATATTTAGAATTAAATCCACTTTGCTACTGCTCTTATATTCGAACCATTTCTCTCTTATAAGCCCAACATTTAAAACTCTATCATTATAGCTTTTTATTAGCTTTATAATAGTAAAAACATAGCTTAACAACATAAAAAGCACGTATAAACTTGCCATAGCCCCTCCATAATACACCCATGCATCTTTATTAATTATTTTGGCGCTGTTAAAGTACTATGTTAAAATATAGCCATTATTTTATATATTAATGACTTAACTTTAGATATTGTATTGAGATTAAAGTATAGTACCTATGCTACCTTAATGAATTTTGCAAAGAATTAATAGCCCTATTATACAATAAATCACTCAATTTGTTAATATAATACTTTTATGCATTATTTTTTAATATAATAACAATATTTTATAATATAACGTAATTTAATAGGCATTATTTTACCTATTATTAACTTAACAAGTATAATATTAGTGTATTATTATATAAGTAATAAAGTATTATTATTGAATACTTAAAAGGAGATTATTATGTTAAACAAAAATCTAAGAAAAAAACTGGCTTTATCTCTAATTTCTGCTTTTGCATTATCTCAGCTCTTTAATTTCTCACCTTTCCCTAGTCCTCATAAGGTTGTTACTGTGAAGGCTGATACTTTAACCTATAGCTGGAACAATACTATACCTGAAAAAACTCCAGCTGCAGGTGCAAGCAACGGAAAGCTTGTACTTTTCGACAACTCCCATGATGAGACTGCTGGAGCCGCAGATTGGGTTTTAGATGGAGGCTTCTCTGATTTTGCAGATGCTCTTGTTTCAAAAGGCTATACTGTAAGAGAATATAGAGGAGTTGATAAAGATGGCGATGGAGCTATTCGTTATTATGATGACAGACAATCAATAAATGTTGCTAAAAATGAAGCAGTTATAACCTATGATGCTATAAAAAACGCTGATGTTTTTGTAATGGCTGAAGCTAACAGACCTCTCACTCAAGCTGAGTACTCAGCTCTTAAGCAATTTGTTGATTCAGGTAAAGGATTATTTTTTATAGCTGATCATTACAATGCTGATAGAAACACTAATACTTGGGATTCAACGGAAGTCTATAATGGCTACAATAGATCCACCGATACTCAATACAATATGGGCGGAGTTTACGGTGATATGAGAAATCCTCAAAGTGCAACCTCTGGATGGCTTGCACAAAACTTTGGAATCAGATATAGGTTTAATGCCATAGATTGCAAGAACGGTGTTTCTGGAGTAAAGACTTCCTCATATTCAGAAGGAATAACTACTGGTGTGTCCCCTATTCTCATGGCTGCTGGCTCAACCCTAGCAATAACAGACCCTAGCAAAGCTAAAGGAATAGTTTATTTTTCATCTACAGATAGTCCTGTAAAATGGAGCAGTGCCGCTGATACTGGTCTTTATTTTGGAGGAGAAAATGAAGGACCTTATGTTGCTATATCAAAACCAAGTGCTGGCAAAGCTGCATTTATAGGAGATTCCTCTCCTATAGAAGATGCTACTCCAAAATATCTAAGAGAAGATACAGGCAAAGCAAAATCAACTTATCCAGGTTGGACTGATACTGGAAATGCCGCTACTCTTTGCACTAACATAGTTAATTGGTTATCTAATAGTGAAAGCTATATAGGCTTTGATGGAGTTAGTCACTCCAAAGGTACTGCCACTCCAACTCCAATGGCTGATGTTGAAAAAACTCAAACTCAAGCTGAGCCTTGGACTACTCCAAGCTACGACCCTTGGAATACAGATAATTTTGCCAACGGCTCCTATGGAGCACCTTATAGCGCTTCAGGTTCTTCAGGCGGAGGCACAACTACTGGTTTAGTAAAACTTTCTTTATATCCTTCATATGTTTACGTAAATGAACCTTTCGCTATCATAGATGGCGGTACTGCTTCAAATCCTCAAATTGGTGCTTATAATACCAGTACTGGAGCTCAAATAGGTCAGTTACTGGTAAATGGAAGCTGGACTTCAGCTGGCTACAATACAATCTCAGGAACTGGTCCTTTGGCTGCAACTATTAGAGTAAATACTTTAGCTTCCTCTACTACCTTAAAGCTTAGAACTTCCGATTCAGCTACATCAGATAAGCAAGCTGTAACAGGTTTATCCTCTGGCTACGGATACCTTCAAGGAACAATTCCGAGCTCACAGCCTACCGATGTAGTTGCAGCGGTTCAGAGCGGAATTATACTAGGAACAGCTCAAGTAGACTCAAACAACCAAGCTAAAATTGCAGTAAAATCCGGCTCTGGAATCACTCTTTCTCTTTATTCCTCAACAGGGGCAAAGAAAGCAGATTTAACCGGAACTTATACTGTATCAAACAGTCAAACTACTGCAATCGGAACTTCTACTGTTGTTTCAGTTACTTCAGTAAGTCTTGATAAAACCACTTTAAGTTTGACTACTGGAACTTCTTCAACACTTACAGCTACTGTGGCTCCTTCCAATGCTACTAACAAAAACGTTTCTTGGACCAGCAGTAATACTGCTGTGGCAACAGTACAAAATGGAACTGTAACAGCAGTGGCTGCAGGTACTGCAACAATAACAGTGACAACTCAAGATGGAAGTAAAACTGCGACCTGTAGCATCACAGTTACTAACCCAACCTCTGGAGATACTTACGAACCAAATGGCACCATCAGCAGTGCTTATACTATAACTTCTGGTTCTACCTTAAGCTCATATATCTATAGTGCTTCAGATGTGGATTACTATAAACTTACTGTAACCACTTCAAAATCTTTTACTATATCACTAACAAATCTACCAAAGGATTATGATCTTACACTATATGATGCAAACGGCAATTATATAGATTACTCAGAGAATTCTGGTACAACCTCTGAAACCTTAACTGATACCCTATCAGCTGGAACTTACTATATACAGGTTGTAGGTTATAACGGAGCATATAGTACTACAACACCTTATAAATTGACAGTTAACTAAAAAATATAATTTATAAATAAAAAGCCATGCATATATAAGACATAATGTCTTGTATGCATGGTTTTATTCATTAATATTCTATTAGTTATAGGTCTAAATCATTATTAATTTTTCAATTCCCGTATTTTCTCTATTGGTAATCCTGTTAACTTTTCTATTTGTTCTATAGGTAAATTCATTAAAAGAGCACTCTGAGCAATTGCTATTTTTTCTTTTTCTATTCCTTCTTTTATACCGTCTTCTCTTGCGCTTTTTTCCCTAGTCAACTGATCCATTATTTCCGCCTGTCTTGCTTCATATGCCATTCTAGCCTCTTTACTTTTACTAACTCTTTGCAGTATTTCATATGCAGTTTTAATATTTTCATTTTTCTCAGCTAACATCTCCATGCCCTCCTTTGACTTTGCATCTATAAATTCAAGCCACTCAAGTATTGGGTCATCTATATCTTTTAACTTATCTATCTTTGCAAGTTTCGGTAATTCTAAAAAATGAATCTCTAAGACATCAGTTAACTTATATAAAGTTTCATCCTCTAAAATATGAAATCTTGTGTGAATTTTATCTATAGGTATTCTCTCAAAATCAACAATATTTATTGTTATACACTTTTTGAGTTTATCATAAGTATCTCCAGGACTTATTTGGCTATTATACATCTTTGACCAATAAAACAAAGTTCTTTCTGCCATAAACTCTGTAGGTAATATTTGTATCTCTATGTCAATATTTTCATTATTCTTAGTCTTTACCCTTATATCTAAAATTCCTTTTTTATCTTCTTTGAATTCTCTTAAAAGCTCTGTATTTAATAATTCTATTTCTTTAAATTCTTCCTTATCTAGCTTTAAAGCGGCACTTAGAAATGCAATTAATACATCTTTATTCTTTTCATCTCCAAAAATCAGCTTGAATACAAAATCAACTTTAGGGGACATTATAAAATCATCATCAAATCTATTAGTATCTATATTAAACTTACCATTTTTACTGATCATATTGTATTTGCTCCCCTCATTTAATTATTTTATATATAAAATTCTATCCTCATTTTGACTGCTTTATTCTCTACAAATCATAGTCTTTACTTTATCTTATTATACCATATAAAAACAGCTGTATCACCTTATTTCTTTTACTTACCTTATCTTCATCCTGAATATAAATCAGTATTTTCTCCCCCTCTTTATCTGAATAAATTTTTACTTGTTTTTCTGAACCATATGCAATTTTTATTCTACCCTTGGAATTTTCTACAACTATTTCTTTCATATCAACAGTAACCACCAAGTACCTATTTAATGCATAGATGCTATTAATCTTTTTATTGATTGTTGCTACTTCATAGTTATTCTCTACTAAGAAGTTCTTATAGCTTGTTACATAGAATCGTTGAAGATTGCCATTGAACTCAACTTCTCTAGTTCATAGAAATTCTATGAAAGCCTTAATATCTCCAATATAACTTTCTATTGATTTAGGACCCTTACCATCCTCAATTAGGCTCATCTTGAAATCTTCAATTAATTGCCACATCATCTTTACTCCTTTCAATTTCTTTACATGGAAAAAGAGCCAATGCTTCTTCATTAGAAACATTGACTCTTATCACAATTATAATATATATTTAGCTTTTCTTTTAGTTACATCTCACTACATTATTGAAATTATGCAGTAAAAACTCAGCTGTATTTAATCTATAATATTAATACTTTTATTCAATATTTGAATATTGTATTTATTATACGTTATTTTGCAGTTAATATATACAGTATTTTGTAGTTAGCTTATTAGGCATTAATAAGTGTAAAACTTCATTATGGTGAACCTATCAATCCTGGAGTTATCTGTTCAACCCTTGCCCAATCAAATGAACATTTGATGTGCATTTGATTATTGCATCTAATTTCTAATACTCCATCTTCTTCTCCATCATTAATTTCGAATTGATTAATCTGGTTATTTGTTCCTAATCCGTTAATTGTTAAATTTCTAATTCCAAAGAAAGACATTTCTACGTATACTACATCCCACTTGTCCCATCGTTTAGGTTTTGTTTTAATAACTTCCTTTGTTAACAATCGTATAAACAATGTTGGTCCATCTCTCCTTAGTTGTACATCTAGTAACTCTGAGCCATTCAAGCTTGGTATATCTCCAAATATACTAGTAAACGCCTGAGGATTCATCAGTTTAATTTTATTAATCATCTTATACATCACCCTCCCTATTTATTATTTCTCTTATCAAAATAATAATGGTCTTCCATACCTTCTACCTTTCCTGTCCTTGTATTCTCAGCCGGTCTTACATTATGATGAGACGGTTGGTCTCCAATGCCACCTTCACCAAAGTCGTGTCCTGCCGAATGGTCTTGAATTACTATCTTTTTACCATTTACATCATACGTCAATTCTCTAGTCATTACAGGTTGTTTATTTTCATTCAAAATCCAATTACCATTAGAATCTGTTAAAGGCACCATCTTCTGGCTAATAGGTTGTTGGGACATTGGTATATCCAGTTGTCTTTTAATTTCTCTTAAACTAGCACTTCTATATTCACTTGAAGCTTCAGCCGTGCCCTTAGTTGATTTTAACCCTTCATTTCCAGATCCACTTTTACTATTCTCAAAAAAGCTGAATCCAGGATTAATTCGTGCACTAGTTGCTGAGCTAGCTCCTGATGCTCCTCCTGTAACCAGTGCTGGCTCCATTGAAGGTGATACTCTAGATCCTCCAAGAGCTCCAATCAATGATACAACTTCACCAACACGGTAAGCCTGCGCAAATCCATAGCTACTCTTCATATTCTTTTCTATATCATCATCAGTAATCTTCGTGCCGCCAATCATAGGAGCTATAAAGTTTCCTACCCCTCTGATTATATTAAATGATCAAAGCCTAATATAAATCCACTAGCACTAGGCATCATATTGTACTCACCATCAGAATCTGTGCTATTACTTATATTATTGGCCTTAAACTCTACCTTTGGAATAACTAAATCTTTTATTATACTACCAACTGATGATACTACAGATATTCCTTTTTTTAAGGATTCAACTTTCTGTTGAGTATCTCTTTCTACCTTTGGCTTAACGACCTTATTATACACTATATTAGCTGCTTTATATGCTGCTGTTGCAGTATTAACTATTTTTTTACCCTTATTAATTACACTACTTACTGCTTTTCCTACATTGGTATTTGATATATAATCTATCGCTGGAGATATAGCACTTAATATCTTACTTCCAACATAACTAGCAGTTTCTTTTACGCTACTTATTACACTCTTTGCACTACTAAAGAAGTTATCTACAAAACTTGTCCAATGTCCATTTTGATCATCATAAATCATTGGGTTGTTATTTACATAAGTATATAGATTTAAGCTTAATGGATCATTTGCATTTCCTCTATAGGTATCTTCTTGCATGAATCTTGCTGATTCTTGATAATCCGATTTATCATATTTTTAGCTTCTTTTATCGATGTTTATACTATAGAAAAGGCTAACGCCGTTCATTGCAGCGCTAGCCTTTGTCAATATTATAATGTGTTTAGTTTTATTAAGAAACTTTTCTACAATCAAATCATAATATAGCCTTATTATCAAGTTAATCTATCAATATTATCCAACATCTTAAAACCAGCTACTTGAGAGTTCTTCAGCAAGATTATTTACTTAAAACTAATAATAAATAATTTAATACCAACTTATTATACAATATCATCAGGCATATCTCCAGGCTTTTCCCAATACTTTAGCTCATCCATTGCTCTTTCTAAGTCATCCATATCGTCATCCCCTAAAGTATTATCAAACTTCTCTGACAATATACCCCTAATTTTAGATAATCTGCTTGTAACTTTCCATTGATCAATAAATCTAGTAGTTTCTTTTTCATATCCTGCTACATCCTTTTCCATATAGTAAGAACCCATATCATGTAAAGATATTAAAATCAAATTAATTTCTTTGAGTATTTGTAATGCTTCATTTCCTGTTAAATTTATCTCTTTATTTTCTTCTATCATTGTTTATTTTCTCCTTACAAACTTTGGATTTAACAATTCTTCAATTCCACCCTTTATTGTTAACTCTGGTGTACCATATCTAGGATTTTTTACCCACTCAAGCTTAGAATTAGGAACATCAAACTCAACATAATCTCTTCCTTTACCAGTTTTAATCTGATACTTAGTTTCAGCCTCAACTTGGCTAAGCGGTTTTTTACTTGCTAGTTCCACATAAACTCTATTATTATCCTTGGCGATTATACTTCCATCCTGCTCTATTCCATTTATACCTTTTCGGTTTGTGTAATGTCGTACTCTGGTAGTCTCTTCAACTATTTCATTAATTCCCTTGTTACTTCCACCCCTATCCATAAAACTATATGTTCTATTGTTTTTTATGGATCCTCCACCTGGAATGGCAAGAGCTGTACTCTCTCTTTCTGATAAATCCATAATACTTCCAGCTAATGCAAGTGCTGCTAGATTCCCAGTTAAAAGTCCACTTCCAGCTTCAATGACACCACCAGCAAAATAATAATTACTTTCTGATATCTTAAGGTTATCCATTGCAAGATTCTTTACAGGATTTACTCCAGATAGAGTTTCTCTTACTTCTCCTGCTCCAAAAGCAACTGTTGTTAGTCCTAACCCTATTAAGGCAGCTCCTGCTACTTGACCACCAGGCATCAACATAGCTGCTCCACCAGCAACTGCACCTACAGCCCCAACAACCATAGACATTCCACCAAAGGCCAATTTTTGCATATCTAGGCCTTTAACATAACTAGCGACTTCTCCAGCCTTTACTACTATACCTGTCTTTAACTCTTGTAATTTCTGCTGATCATCTCTTTCTACCTTTGGTTTTATAACCTTATTATACACTATATTTACAGCGTTATATGTTGACTTTATTGTATTAAGTGTTTTCTTACCCTTGTTAATTACACTACTTACTGCTTTTCCTACATTGGTATTTGATATATAATCTATCGCCGGAGATATAGCACTTAATATCTTACTTCCAACATAACTAGCAGTTTCTTTTATTGCACCCCAAGTATTACTTACCACACTCTTTGCACTACTAAAGAAATTATCTATAAAGCTTGGCCAATGTCCATTTTGGTCATCATAAATCATTGGATTGTTGTTTACATAAGTATATAGATTTAAGCTTAGTGGATCATTTGCATTTCCTCTATAGGTATCCTCTTGCATGAATCTTGCTGATTCTGGATCATACATTCTGTTTAGTAGATAGTATTTTCCGATTTCTTCATCATATTGATATCCTGCATACCTATATGGATTGCTGAAGGTTGATGTATTTTCTTGTACATTTCCAAAGGCATCATAATAGTAGCTTCCTATTATTCCTCCCTTTCCATCTAATAAGTTTGTAACATCTCCATGTCCGTTGTACATGTAGTATGCTGTTGTAGTTCCTGATTTTCTGCTTATTAGATTGTTTCCATATACATTTCTTGCTTTTTCTGTTCCAGTAGCTCCATCTACTTCAAGTACTACTTGATTTCCTTCGTATAGAAGGTTTGTCTTTTGAGCTCCTTGTTCCTTACTTACTCTTAGGCCTTCCCCGTTGTAAGTATTTTTTAGGATTGTTCCTGAATCATTTTTTGCTTCTATGCTTTTTTCCTATGAAAAGAGCCAATATTTCTTCCATTAGAAACATTGACTCTTATCATTGTTATAAAATATATTTAGTTAACACTTACTAAGTTATTAGTATTACCAATTAAACATTCATTAATTGGCTCAATATATTACACGTGTTCAATATTATGATTAGTCTAAACTCTTAATAAGTCAATTAATTTATTAAAACCTGTTTGAATTGCAAAGTCTAAAGGGGATCTTCCGGCATTATTTTTTGTATTAATATCTGGATTATATTTCATAAATAGTTCCACAAGCTCATAATATCTACCTTTACAATTAAATACAGCACTCCACAGTGCATTATTGCCATAAATATCACGAATATTTATATCTGCACCTTTTTCTAATATTTCTTTGGCCAATAAAATATTAGGATGAAAGCATATAAAATGTAACGCTGTTTGGCCTCTATAATCTTGAGAATCTACATTTATGCCTCTATTTAATAAATCAAATGCAATATCAGATTTTTTGAATGCTATAGCTTCTTGTAATAAACTTTGCTTGTATTCGTTCTTAATGTTTATATCAATGCTTCCAATATAAGATTTATATAATTCTTTTTCTCCATTTCTTATTATCGAAAAAATATCGATATCTTTTAAACTACTATTCATAATATTTCTTCTTTCTACTTCTGTCTATACTTATAATTTATATTTTAATGTTTTATTTCTCATATCTCTCATTGTAACTTCTTAGTCATCATAATATGATATTTCCTATTATGATACCGCTTCTATAAATCCTCTTTATTGTTTTATAACTTTATAACATATATCTAGTCTAACTAGTAGAAATATCCATAGCTAGTTACATCTCATATTCTATATTTTGATTTCTATACATTGAGGATATTTCAAGATACTATTTACTATAATGTTTAAAATATGCTTTATAATATTTATGACCTTTTATATTATATACTAATTTATATCTTCATAAGATTATACTTTTACATAACATGTAAGTGTTATGCTTATAAAAAGGACCTCAGCATTAACCGGTACCAGTCTTGCGCTGAGCATCCTTTTATCATTATAGTTTTAACTTTGTTTCAAAAATTTTATATACTTTCCATCCTTTGTTCCAAAACAGCGACCTTTAGATTTATCATTAGCTAACTTAAAATACTCTTTTGCTTCTTTGAAGTTCCCTAGCTCGTAAGCAACCTTTCCTTCCCAAAGTTCTCTTTCTCCGGTGTCACCTCTTTGAGGAGAGCAAAAAAATATATTATCAACCCGATTATTCATCCTATCTACATCTTTAATCAATCTAGAGATATCTAAAATCCCCCAGACAATAAGAAAACTTTCCGAATAACTAATCTTATCATCTGGTATTTCATCCCACGCTTGCTCCAATAAGAGTATTGATTCTTCATAATTATTATTATCAAATTCTACGTTACTTTTATCCATAAGCTCTTGTATTTTTATCCCTTTTTCACCTGTAACATAAGGCATTGTAATACCCCTTTCTAAATTATATCAATTATCAGATTAAAGTATTTATCATCTTCGTCTTGAAATATCTTATGCCCTTCAAGCATGTAAGACCTTAATAAGTATTCCTTAGGTTTTTCATTATATCCCAATTCTTGTAAACTTTGACCTAACCTCAGTAGAATGAATGGATTACTAAGACCATCTGGACAATTAACTGCATCATACAGAAAATCCTTGGCTTTTTGATAATCTCCTTTTAAAAAACAAGTATCCCCAATAGCTGTATAAATCCATGTACTTGCTTCCCATATATTTTTAGGCACTGGAACTAACTCTAAAACCTCTAGATACTTGCTTACTGCTTCATCATAGTTAGATTTATCAACTAAAGAATCTCCTAATTCACATAAACTCAGTATTTTCTCATAAACTCTTTGTTCCAATTCCATAATTAACTCCCCCTATCATTTTGTTGGTGGTAAATAATTTTGTTTCAACTTTGCGCCTTGTGAACGATTAATACTGTAATGATCTAAATAATAATTATTTGAATCAAGCATCCATTTTCTGACCTCTGGTGATTTTGCACCATAATTTTTTCCTACTTCATTCCACCAGGTTACTGCATCAGTTTTATGTGACATATCTGCCTGATTAAGTGGATACCACTCATCATTACTCGCCTGAAATTGAATCTCTCCACGTACAATCTTGATTTTATCTTATTGACACATCTTGTAAATAATTTACCTTCCTAGTCTTTGAATATTTATTTAGAGTCCTGCCAAAACTTTATATTTTTTTCTTACTGATTCTGGATTGTACATTTAGTGGTAGAGTTGAGTAGTTTCAATATGTCCCCTTATTCTTTCACTCTAAAAATAAATGAACTAACCTACTTATTTTCAGCTAGTTCATTTATTGCTTATCTTACTGTATTATTACATTATCAAGCTCTATACCAAAGTCAGTGACAATCCTTCCAACTGTTACCGTAGATTTTTATCTAAAAATCAAATCCAATTAAAGTTTTTCTTTCTATTGCAAAGTGAATTATGTCTTGAAATTTTTCCAATAACTCTTTTTCTATAACATCATTGAATTTATTATTTTTCAATATATTATCAATTATATTTTTAGCATTAACTAACTTATCAAACGGTAAAATTTCTTCTTCAAAATCATCAATAATTATATCACACTCGTTGTTTATTAAATTAAAAACACCTAGCTTATCTAGTCTACCATACTCTTCTTCACTAAGTATCCATTCCACCATTTGCTCTGGTTTTTGAATCCCATAATCATAATCCTCTACAGCTTTATAATCTTTTGGAATCCTAATATATCTATCCCTCTTCATAAATACTACTCTCCTATTTATCAATATTATTAAAATGCGTAACTGTTTGATATTCTGCTTTATTTCGTCCCATCTGCTTGCCATTAACGATTTTATTATTCATGTCATTTCCGTTTAAATCTAAATAATTTCTACCACGTGGACGGCTTGTATCTTCTATTCTGAAATAGTTTCCTTTTGTATCATATACTACTTGTTTACCTGTTTCAGAATTAGTATAAATCATTTTACCTTTTTCATTTAATACAGGCTTAACATTTGGTGCAAACTTTTCTATAGCCTCATTTAAACTACCATTTGACCAATTATTTGAATATTGTGCTGCTCTAGTAGCACCATCTCTCACAGATTTACTAGTCTCCTTAGTTGAGTTCACCCCTTCATCTCCAGATCCATTCTTCCCATTCTCAAAGAAGCTGAATCCAGGATTAATTCTCGCACTAGTTGCTGCACTAGCCCCTGATGCTCCTCCTGTAACCAGTGCTGGTTCCATTGAAGGTGATACTCTAGATCCTCCAAGAGCTCCAATCAATGATACAACTTCACCAACACGGTAAGCCTGCGCAAATCCATAGCTACTCTTCATATTCTTTTCTATATCATCATCAGTAATCTTCGTGCCGCCAATCATAGGAGCTATAAAGTTTCCTACCCCTCTGATTATATTAAATTGATCAAAGCCTAATATAAATCCACTAGCACTAGGCATCATATTGTACTCACCATCAGAATCTGTGCTATTACTTATATTATTGGCTTTAAACTCTACCTTTGGAATAACTAAATCTTTTACTATACTACCAACTGATGCTACTACAGATATTCCCTTTTTTAAGGTTTCAACTTTCTGTTGAGTATCTCTTTCTACCTTTGGCTTAACGACCTTATTATACACTATAGTAGTTGCTTTATATGCTGCTGTTGCAGTATTAACTATTTTTTTAGCCTTACTAATTGTGCTAGTTACTGCTTTTCCTACACTAGTATTAGCTAAATAACTTACTCCAGAGGATATCGCACTTGATATTTTACTGCCAACGTAGCTTACAGCTTCTTTTACACTACTTACTACACTACTTATTACACTCTTTGCACTACTAAAGAAGCTATCTACAAAACTTGGCCAATGTCCATTTTGGTCATCATAAATCATTGGGTTGTTGTTTACATAAGTATATAGATTTAAGCTTAGTGGATCATTTGCATTTCCTCTATAGGTGTCCTCTTGCATGAATCTTGCTGACTCTGGATCATACATTCTGTTTAGTAGATAGTATTTTCCGATTTCTTCATCATATTGATATCCTGCATACCTATATGGATTGCTGAAGGTTGATGTATTTTCTTGTACATTTCCAAAGGCATCATAATAGTAGCTTCCTATTATTCCTCCCTTTCCATCTAATAAGTTTGTAACATCTCCATGTCCGTTGTACATGTAGTATGCTGTTGTAGTCCCTGATTTTCTGCTTATTAGATTGTTTCCATATACATTTCTTGCTTTTTCTGTTCCAGTAGCTCCATCTACTTCAAGTACTACTTGATCTCCTTCGTATAGAAGGTTTGTCTTTTGAGCGCCTTGCTCCTTACCTACTCTTAAGCCTTCACCGTTGTAAGTATTTTTTAAGATTGTTCCTGCATCATTTTTTGCTTCTGTTAATTGATTAAAGTTGTCATAGCTATATTGTACTATCTTTTCATTAAACTGTGTATTGTCTGCTGCTATTGAGCTGCTTATTAATGTAGTTACAGTCTTAGCTACAACCTTGTCTTTTATCTCAGTGTTTACTATATCGTAAGTTTTTTCTGGACTGTTATAAATATCTGACATTCTTGCACTTACTGCTTGTGGTACTACGAAGTTCGCAAGTCCTGCTACTTCTTTTGTAACATTTCCATTGTTGTCATAGACGTACTTCTTGTAACCTAATACTGTAGTATCCTGCATTTTAGTAGTTTGAGTCAAGCGGTTTTGTTCATCATAGGTATAGGTTGTAATGTTAGTAACATTATTCTGAACTACGGTCTCAGTTTGTCTGTTACCACTTAAATCGTAAGTATAGCTTGTATTTTTTCCACCTGGTTCTTTAACTGAAGTTACTCTATTTAGTGCATCGTACTCATAGGTAGTTTGTCCTTTTTTATCTGTTTTAGAAGAAATATTTCCTGCTGCATCATAAGTGTAGCTGAAGCTTTCTATCACAGTTGCATTACTATTTTTATTAACAAGAGTCTTTAGGGTATTATTCTTGTTATATTGATAATCTTCTCTAGATCCATCTGGATATACGGTACTCTTCTTAGCTCCGTTGTCATAATACTCATAAGCTGTAGTACTAGTTCCATCGATAACCTTCACTAGTCTATCAGATTTATCGTATACCTTCTTAACTGAATTTGCTTTTGGATCATTTGAAACTTCAGCATAAAAGCCTAAGTCAACTCCATCTTTAACATCGTAAAGATATGTGCTCTTACCTATGTTTGGAACGGTTTTGGTTATAACCCTGTTTAGAGCATCATATTCTCTCAAAGTCACACCGGTAGAATCAGTCATCTTAGTTTGATTACCATTCTTGTCATACTCAAAGGATATAGTAGCTGTTGGATTTATCTCAGAAGTTTCTCTTCCGAAAATATCATAGCTATATTGAGTAACTACTCCATTTTGATCCTTGTGAGTTTTAACATTACCATTTTCATAATAAGTGAATTCTTGAACCTTAGTTGCATCATAAGTTATTGTTGTTCCACTTATAGTTTTACCCTTAGGTTCTATTATTCTTGAAACCTTGTTACCAGCATTGTACTCATAGATTGTCTTATTTCCCTTTGCGTCTGCCTGTTCTAACATATTTCCATTGTTGTCATAAGTGTAAGTTGTAGATTCACTCTTTGCATTTAATACAGACTTTAATCTGTTTAGTTCGTCATAGCTATAAACTGTCTTGTTGCCTTTTGCATCTGTTCTTGTATCTACATTTCCTACCTTATCATAGGTTTGACTTGACTTATTATTTTCTGCATCTGTTTTAGAAATAAGTCTATTGTCCTTATCATACTCAAATCTTGTTGAATTTCCTAAGGCATCTACAGATCTTTTTTGAGTACCGTTCTTATTATACTCTAATCTCTCAATAAGCTTATTTGATCCGTCATACTTTTCTATGATTCTATTGAATATATCGTAATTATATATTTTAGAATTTCCTAAGTAATCAGTTTCTTTTGTTATGTTTCCATTTGCATCATATTCATAAGAAGTTTTATGTGGGACTACAACCCCATTAACATTCTTAACATCAATGCTTGTGGACTTAATTCTATTTAATTCATCGTATTCATAAGTTGTTACATTACCATTTCCGTCTTTTACAAAACGTTTATTTCCATTCTTATCGTATTTAACTTCTTGATTTATGCTGCTTGTGCCTGCTGCATCTGTATTTGTGGTTATTAGTATCTTTCCTTGAGGATCTCTTTGATTCTTTGAAATAATACCTTTTGAGTTTTGGCTGAATACTTGGTTACCTAGTTTATCATATTGATATACTATGCTATCCCCTAATATGCTTGAATCTCCAGGCAATATAGTCTGTTTTGGCTTATTTAAGCTGTTATATGTTGTAGTAGTCTTATTACCATTACCATCTACAGCTAAAGTCACATTGTCTACCAAGTCATATTCGTATCTTTCAAGCTCTTTAGTTCCACTAGCTGAAACAAGTTTCTTTGAGGTTACCTTTCCAGAATTGTTATAGTCATAAGTTATAGCATTATTGTTAGCGTCAGTATCTTTAACCATTCTTAGTAGTCCATCATACTGATATTTATGAGTAAAGGTTAATCCTTTGTCCTTATTAGCTGGAGTATTTTCTGTAACTACCTTTCCACTAAGGTTGTATTGATACTCTTTTCCATAACCTGAATTTATCTTTTCTTCAACAGAAGTTCCTGTTCCAGAGTCATATCCAGAAGCATCAAGTTCCTTTATTCTATTCCCCTTATTATCATACTTATAAGCTTTCACGACAGTTACGTATTCACTAGAATTATATTTTGGATACTCAACTCTTTGTTCAGCTATAACCCAACCTCTACTATTATATATTAGCCTATCTTTAGTTGGGTATTCTGATTCAACCGGTGCTGAAGGTATTTTTTTAGTTAACATTACAACGTCAAGTATATCTACAATACCATCCACATTTAAATCATAAATCTGATCCCAATTCGAATCTCCCTTTTTACTGCCATAATGTGAATTTAATTCGTCTATCGATATGTCAGTAGAAAGCTTTCCCGCTATAGTTATATCTAATATATCGACTACACCATCATGGTTTAAATCATATTTAGGGTTCCAATTATCACTTTTTTCAGTTGTTCCATAGTATTTAGCTATTTCATCTGTAGTAACACACTTAGATCTAAATCTATCTTTAGCAGACACTTTTTCAGTAATTCTTCCTAGTAAGTCATGCTGATAGGTTGTCTTATCACCTTTGGCATTAATTTCAGCAACTTGTACTCCCATTGCATCATACTGGTACTGAGTCTTATTCCCCTTTGCATCTACAGTTTCTTTAATTTGTCCATTCCATTCGTAAGCCTTTGTAGTTGTGCTTACAACTTCTGTTCCTGTCTCATCTAAAGTCTTTTCTGTTGTAGATGTCTGTCTATCAAGATTGTCATAGCCATAGCTTATTTCATGTCCATCAGGTGAAGTTTGTTTAATCAAATTACCATTCAAATCATAATTGTAAGTAGTATCTAAATTAATCAAAGTAGTATTAGTTATAGCGTTTCCGAAAATATCTCCCGAAACTACTTGTTCTGATTTTTTGTATGGCTTGTTTAGATAGTTATTTGAATAAGTTATTATCTTCTTTCCACCATTCTTATCAGTGTATATAGTTTGCTTAGTTACATTACCGTTACCGTCATACTCATACTCTGACTTTCTTCCTTCGTTGTCCCATTGTGCTTTAAGCTTTCCATTCTTATAATAAGAGGATTCCTTAATAACAAAGCTTGTAGGAACTGCACCCTTTTTAACTAATTCCTTACCTATGGATTCTTTTATCTTATTTCCGTTCTTATCGTAATCATACTTGGAGTAGCTATATAGTACTTCACCAGAACTATTATCTACAGGCCTATATTCAGATACTAATCTGTTAAGTCCATCATAATTATAATAATGGTTTACGTTATTCTCATCAGTATCGTAAGCCTTTAATCCATTTCTCATGAATTCAGTTTTTGTAGTTGTCTGATCTTCATTAACCGTTTGTACTATTTGCTTGTTATAGTTATATAGTACACTGCTAGTAGTAAAATTTGTAGAATCTATATATGCCTTTTTACTGACTTTTAAATTATTATTTTTCATTTCATTGCCGTAAATTATTTCATAACTATAAGCCTCTAATATTACAGGATTAGCATCTAACTTTTCTTTATAAGATTTTTTAACAATCCTATTCATATTATCGTACTCATAAATATAAATAGACCCGTTTGGTTGTTTTTCAGTGCTAATATTCCCATATAAATCATAGGTATATTCTTTTATGTTTCCTACCTCATCCTTTGTGCTCTTAATTCTTCCATTTGGATAGTAAGCTGTTTCGCTTCCTTTTGTATCACCATATTGACTATATAGATTTGGTGTTATATCTTTTATCTTTCTACCTAACGCATCATATATGCTCTTTCTTATAGAACCATCATGATAGGTTGTTGTTAAAAGATCTCCAGTATTGGTATAAGTATAAGTAGTCTTAAACTGATTTGGAGAAATCTCTACTGTTTTAAAACCAAATTCATTGTAAGTAAATTGAGTAACATTACCTTCACCATCTGTTATAGTGCTAGGGTTACCTGATTTATCATAGGTATACTTAGTTACACCGCCATTAGCATCAGTCTTTGTCTTGAGTAGCCCTGCTATATTGCAGCCTATTGTCTGCATTTCTTGTTTTGTATAATACTCATATTTTTCTATAGCGAAATTATCACCATCTATACCTGAATAAACATCAGCACTATTTAATGGGGTGACCTTTTTAGTCATATTTCCATTGGCATCATAAGTATAATAAGTTGTATTACCATTCTCATCTGTTTGAGTCACAAGATTATTATTAACATAAGTACTTTTTTGTTCACTATTATCTGGATTAACCTCTGTTGTAACATTACCATTTTCATCTCTATATTTCATTCTAGTATTACCTAGAGAATCCAAAGTGAACATTTCTTCCCCATATTTATTTATACCATTTTCATCTTTTTCGTAATAAGTTTTATCTATTGAACCATCTGCATTTATTGTATAAGTATTGAACATACTGCTATCATAATACTGCTGTCTTACATTGTTATTACTATCAGTAATCTTTACGATTCTTTGAGAATTATCATACTCGTAAGTTTCCACATTTCCATCTGAATTTTTATACGTTTTTATCTTATCTTTATTATTAGCATCATCAAAATAAGTTATCTCCTCAACAACTTGACTTTCTTTTGTAACTTTATTCAATCTGCTTTGAGCATCATAAAAATAAGCTTCAGTTATATGACCATTCATATCAGTTACAGATTGTAAAAGATTATTTGAATAGTTATAGGTAATTGTTCTCTTAGAAACTCCGGCTATCTTTTCCGTTATAGTAGATACTTTTCCATTTGTATAGCTTAATACATATGATCTTCCACTTTCATCATTAATTGCATTTATATTGTTGCTTGAATCATAACTTATAGTTAACTTATTATCGTTATTATCTCTAATTTCAGTAAGCAGATTATTTGTAAATACATATTTATCATTCGTTTTTGAAGTTAAGATATATTGGTTATTAGTATATACTAGCTTGTTCCTTGAATCTAAAGCAACATAAGTTCCATCACTCTTAAGCTCAAAGCTCTGAACACTTCCATTAGGTAAAGTTATAATTTTCCCCTTTATACCGGCATTTTTATCTATATCTTTTATAGAACTTTCATAGGAGAATCTCCATCCACTTCCTATTATACTTGGCTTATCTTTACCTTTAGAGTTATAGGTTCTATATATATCAATATCTAGTCCTGGAGTTGTTATTGTCATATCCTTAGCAGTTTTGCTATAGTTACCCGTAGGTGTATTTGCTCCTTCTTCTCCAAAATGTCTTTGAATAGCATAATCCTGTTGGGTTATGAAATCATTCATCTGATCATTATATTCTGGAATCCATAAACTTTCTTGTTTTATTATCTTATCAGAATAACCAGAATAATCTACTTTCCCTTTTACAAACAACCCCTTAGCCGGATTATAACTCTCATTAAGTTCTCTATCATTAGGTCCAACATCTTTTCCCCAGTAATTATATTTAGCATCTATTTTTCCAGATAAATTATATAGCGCAGTAGCGTTTCCTACCTTATTTAAGAATGAATTAGCTACTATTTGTGGGCTATCCCCATGTACAAATAATATTGCTTGTCCCAAATTTGATGAACCACAATCTTGGAATATATTATTTATTACATTAATTTTACCATCAGATCCCACAACACCTGTTTCACAACTGGTTATTTTACTTAAAGCAATCGTTCCTTGTCCCAAATCATTATCTATACCAGTCTTACAATTTGATATTGTACTATTTATTATATTTAATTGTGAATTGTTTACAACACCAGTAGTTGCATTTACTATATTTGAATTATTTAAAATCACTTGACCATTGTTAAATATGCTAGAAATTCCATTTCTACAAATTAAGTTACTTGCTGTTAATAATCCTTCAGGTTTTATGTAGATACTGCTAAAATTAGTATCTATCGGATCTGAATTGTCTTTATATACTAACCCAGAACTTTTGTCATTTACACTAGTTATCACTACGGGTTCTGCACTAGTTCCGCTACAAACTAATTTACCTTCAACAAATAAGGAATTATTATACTTTCCATCTTGAGTTTTGCTATATCTAGAATTTAATACAACGCCTTTATCTAATTTAAGAGTTGCACCTTTAGCTACACTAATAGAGTCATTTATTAAAATATTGTTTTTTCCTTTTTCTATTACACAGTTACCTGTTACTGTAGCATTGCCGAAAACTATTGCATCGTAATTGTTTCCAGATAATAAGTTTGCCTTAGTTGAATCTGAGTAATTTATTTTCGCTAGCAAATCAGTAGTATCAGAATTAATCCCTCCATTTATAACTATAGGACCGCTTGAAGGCTTATCACTTACTGCTTTACTAGTATTAGTTCCGCTAATCTCATTTTTCTGTAGATCAACATTAGATATATTATCACCTGATATACTTATACCTATTGTTCCACTAGATTTGATTATATTCCCTAAAACTAGCACATTCTTTTTCAGTGTATCTCCATCAGAAATTTCTATTGCTGTCTTATTATTATTGAATGTATTTTGAGATATTTCTGCAGCATTTAATCTTTGCTTCACCCTTGTATGCAAATATACACCACAATAGTTATCACTTATATTGTTACTTGATATTTTAAAAATATCATCAGAGTCAAACTCAATTCCATTTTGAAATTTACTCACGCTGGAATTAGATATTTGCATCGATGCCGCCTTATCAAATCCTAGTGCTCCAATACCTTGATTGCTCACACTATTACTCAATGTACTTTTATCTAAAATTAGGCCTCCTGCATTCGAGATCAAAGCAGCTCTTCCTGTAACATTTCCTAATATATCTAAATTACTGCCTTGAAAAACAGCATTTCCTCTAATAAGTATGTCAAACTTTGTATTACCATCTGTAGGACCTATCTTTATCCTATTAGTATCTTGTCCATTTGCCATTATCTTTCCATCTACCACAAATCCAGCTGGCTGATTTGGTTGATTTAAAAACTTAATATTACTACCAGGATTTATAGTTAAAGTAACATTAGGGCCTACATCTATTAATCCATCTATAGTTTTTTCTCCTGACCAAGTTGTATCCTTATCTATCACAGTCATTTTAGATAATTGCATCCATATACTATTTATAGACGGTTTACCAGCAACTTCTGATCCTGAAATACCTCCATTATAAGCTAAGTTATATATCTCCCCAGAAGTTCCATATCCACTTGCTGTATACTGAATAGAGTAACCATAATTACTACCATCAATTTTAATTTTTATAGCTTTTATTTCTTTGCCTACTATCCCTGCCTGTTCATCGTTAGCTTTCCAGTTTTCCCATGATATATTATTGCCATCCTTTATGCAAACCTGATAACTTATTCCCATATCCGCAGGAGCATTTTTCAATTTTATCTTTATAGCATCAATTACGCCTCTGTTATTAGGTCCAAAAATGCCGCTCGTTATGTCTCCTGTTTTTAATTCACCAGTTTCATCATCATATATGTTACTATACCACCCACTTATTAAATTATCAGTGTTAGGTTCATAAGTTATATGATATTGAATACTTAGGGATACTGTTTGTGTTTGATCGCTAGTTAAAGCTACGGATTTTGCTTCTAATTTATTACTTGCTGTAAGTATACTAGTAGTTTTTTTATCCGTATTTTCTATACTTGTTTTATCGTATATCTTAATTTCACTCCAGCTACCTATCTTTCCATCTATTATAGATCTAACTTTATATTGATATTTTGTATTCTTTTTAATCTCTGCATCTAAATAGCTAATAGCTTTTCCAACTTTTATAACTTTATCATTTATGCTTAGTTCATATTCAGCTGTCTTAGAAACGCTATTCCACCTTATTTCTACATATTTGTTATCAATTATTCTAAAGGATTCAATCTTAGGTTCATTTCTATCAGTAATCTTATTTATTAAAGAATCCCTTTCTTTAATAAATAAATCCTTAGAATTCCTATCTTCTTTTTCTTTAGGTCCCTCTATAGAACTCAATTTTGAATCTATCAAAGAAGCCAAACTGCTCATCTGTGAAGTAGCTTTGTCTATATTACCCGATATATTGGTAGCAGCTAGAACTTCAGAGCTGTTAGTTATTAACATAAATATAGTCAATAACGTAGCTAATAACTTTCTACTTTTCCCCCTCATTATGTTTCCTCCATTTATTATTATTTTATAGTTAAGCTACTGCTAATAGATTGATACTGAAGCAGTTTGGCACTATCATCCGAAAACTTAACTCTAACATTATAATTTGAATTATCTAAAGCAGTATTTTTATAATCTGCTTTTAGAGACAAGGTTCCTGCCTTTAAGGCCTTAGCCTTAATCGTAAATATAGTATTGTCAGTAAGGCTTATACTACTATTTAACTTAACAGAATAAGAACTTAATAAACCTTGATTACTAGTATCTGTTGTCTTATAGGTATATGCATTAGGTAAGTCCCAAACCGTGCTTGGTACTATATCAGAAACACTTATTAAGGTATTGTCATACTTAAAATCTAGAGAACTTGCTAATACTTTATCTAATCCCTTAGCATTAACATATATCTCAAATTGATCCCCTACATTGATAGTGTCTTTATTAGATTTAAAGTATACAACTTCTTTACTTGTAACTCTCGTTCCTGTTGTTACAGTACTACTGTTAGGCGCTACAACATAATTACCATTCTTATCATAAGCATATACTTTTGTATAATAGCTAGCATTGTCCACATCTGAAATGAAACTAGCACTTGTTGTAGTTACTTCTTTCGAATCAACTTTAACATTGCTACTATTGTAAAGTTCAACTACATATTTGCTTATTCCAGTAGCCATTGTTTCAGGGTTATCAGTTGAAGGATCAAAGCTGCAATCTATCTGCCATTTAGATAAATCACTAGTAAGCTTTGAACTAAGCTTTATGTTTGCAACCGCCTTAGGAGCTGTTGTATCTGGAATTGATAATATCTTTGCATTTATGTTGTTTGTTGCAATTAGGGGGCTCAGTATCTTACTATCGCCCGCTGTATAGTAGGCTTGCACTCTAAAAGCATAGATGTAAGCTTCTGCTGGGTTAGTTTGCTTATTTATAACATATACTGGATGAGGATTATCTGGTAGATAATCTGCTCCATTGTTATCGCTTCCATGGATTGCACCATTTCCTGCTGCAATCTCCGTTGCTGTAGGCCAGAACTTTCTTTCCTTTGTTGACCAGCTTGTTCTATTGCCTACATCCTGCACCATTACATAGCTGGTTCCATTCCATACTTGAATAACATATCCATCAGCATCACTTATAGGGCTCCAAGCTAAGTTTATATATCCTTTACTCTGATTTATAAATTCACTTGCACTATTAGCTGTTGCGGATGTCATAGTTGGACTGTCTGGCACTTTATATGTAACTTCTAAGTACGGAGGATTTGAATTGTTAGGTGAATTAAATTTCCTTATAGTAGGAGACGCACTATCATCTTTCTTCATAAATATTCCGTAATTAGGTACCGATTTATCTGCCATCCTTTTAATTAAGGAAGTTAAATCCCATACAAACCATCCTGTAGCATTTGTTACAGTTATTTTACTTTCAACAGCATCATCCCAAATCGGCCTCATATTCCACTTTACTGTGGTATAATCCCAATCTGTTGTTATTCTATGCATCTCAACATTCATTGCACCAGTTCCCACGTTATCAGAGTATAATCTCATATTAGCTGAAATTATCTTACTTCCTGGAACAGCTGGAAGGCTAGTAAACTTAAGGTAAGAGTACATTATTCCTGAAGGATCTGATCCTGTCCAGTTACCAGTTCTTAAATATGGATCAGATGCAAAATTATAAGTAGGATATTGGCTTTTTATACATGAACCTAATGTGTAGTGATTAGTTACCAATGATGTAACATATGGATCAATTACTACTGGATAAACTGTATCCTTATTTTCCAAATAGTTTTTATCTACAACTATTGAAATCTTGTATTGATCGCCTTTTATGTTCTCTATATTTATAGAATTATTATCAGTTTCTCTTTGTTCCTTGGAAGAATCATGAACAAAAGGAGGTGCTATAAAAGCTTTTTCTTCCTTTGTTTCTTTATCTCTTAATATGATACCTCCATTTTCAACCTTCTCAGGATTTAATCCAGTTAGGTCCACAACAAAGTCAAAACTATTTTTGTTATTATATTTTTTTAAAACAATATTTTCCTTTACTCCATCTGACATCGGTATATATTGAAAGGATATATCTTGTCCATCGTTATACAAATCTTCATATTGTATACCATAGGTATCATCCTTATTCGAATCAGAACCATATTTCTGATTATTATCTTTTAGTACCACATCATTGTCTACATCTGATTTCTTTAACGATAATACCGTAAATTTGCTGTTTTTATATTGTTCTTCTACCTTTGGTGAAAAGGCAACAGAGTATTTATCGAATTTCATATTAACTAAATTATCTGATTTCCTCTGCAGGTCCAATATAACTTTCACACTATTGGCTTTATTGACAAGTTTCTTCTCTCCATTTACTTCTTGTGACTCTAACCTGTTGTCTATCTCTTTATAAACATCTCCATCTTTATAATTGATAGAGTTTTGGTATATCCTCTCAGTAACTGTACCATCTGAATTAAGATATACGTTTTTATTCTCTGTCTTCCTCTCTTGTAATTCAACACTAGTAATACTAGGCTTCTTTACATCTGACTTTTTGCTATTGTATACCATTGCTCCCCCTACAGAGCATATTACAATAGCTGAAATAGCCAGCACTTTAACTCTCTTTTGCAAAATAACACCCCTTTTATTAAATTTAGATTAAATTTTTGAAACATGCTAAGCATCTTTCAAGTAGTAAGCCCATCCACTAAAAGTTATTAATTAACCTTTATCTAGAAATTCAGTAACCACCTTCGTATACTACTATATTAATTCTTATATTTTCAATATAAGATCATTTGTAAATATATATATTTTTATCGCATTTTATATCATAATTTGTCAAACAACCTTTTAATTTATTAACGTTTAATCAAAAACTCATAGTTTTTCGTTCCAAATAATAATTCTTCGTATTTATCTATATTTAAAGCATAATTCGTTCATCATATTTCTACATTTTTTGCAGGTTTTATTTGCTATACTATATCTTAACTAAAGTTTTATATGTGAAAAAAACAAAGACTAGCAACAATGTGTATGTAAAATCACATTATTGCTAGTCTTTATATATTATTATTTACCTTCACTTATCTTCTCAGCAAGATCATTTAGATAAACCCATCTATCCATCTTCTCTTCTAGGAGCTTTTCTGTTTCTTCCTTTTCTGCTATAAGCTCTTGAAGAAGAGAATAGTTTGTGCTGGCTGCATTTATCTTGCTTTCCAGTTCACTTATCTTTTCTTCTATCCCTGCTATAACCTCATCTATTTCGTCATACTCTCTTTGTTCTTTAAAGGAGAATTTTAATGCTCTTTCTTTTTTCTTACCTTGATTACTATCCACAGCCTCTACTTTTTTATCAACAGTTTTCTTATTCTTTTCTTCTGAGTTGTTGATATCTTTTTGTCTATTATCTTCTTTATAGTCTGTGTAGTTACCTGTATATTGATCTACCTTTCCGTTACCTTCAAAGGAGAAGATCTTAGTTGCCATCCTATCTAGGAAGTATCTATCATGGGATACTGATATCACTGCACCAGGGAATTCATCTAAGTAGTCTTCTAGAATCGTAAGGGTCTCTATATCAAGATCATTGGTAGGCTCATCTAATATAAGAACATTTGGAGCTTCCATTAAAACTCTAAGTAGATATAACCTTCTCTTTTCCCCACCTGAAAGTTTTGATATTGGTGTCCATTGATCTGCTGGTGGAAACTTAAATCTTTCAAGCATTTGTGATGCACTTAATTTATATCCTTCTTCATTAGAAATAAATTCTGCACCTTCTCTTATATAATCGATAACTCTTAAAGAATCATCCATATGATAAGTTTCTTGCGAGAATGCTCCTATCTTAACTGTTTCGCCAACTTCCACCTCGCCACTATCTGGTTTAAGCTTACCACTTATTATATTTATCAAGGTGGATTTACCCATTCCGTTAGGTCCTATTATCCCAACTCTATCATCTCTAAGTAATATATAGCTAAAATCATCAATAAGTTTTCTATCGCCAAAAGACTTACTTATGCTATTTACTTCTATTACTTTCTTTCCAAGACGAGTACTAGCAACGGATATTTCAACCTTAGAATTATCTATATCTAATTTCTGCTCGCTTAGTTCTTCAAATCTATCTATTCTGGCCTTCTGCTTTGTGCTTCTAGCTTTAGCCCCTCTTCTTATCCAAGCCAGTTCTTTCCTCAAAAGATTTTGTCTCTTCTTTTCACTAGCAAGTTCCATCTCTTCACGTTCTACTTTTTTCTCTAGGAAATCACTGTAGTTTCCTTTATAAGTATAAAGGTTACCTTTATCAAGTTCTATTATCTCATTGACAACTCTGTCTAGGAAATATCTATCATGAGTTATCATAAGAAGTGCACCTTTTCTTTTATTAAGGTACTGTTCAAGCCAGTCTATAGTATCGTTATCTAGATGATTTGTAGGCTCATCTAATATCAATAGATCACAAGGACTTATAAGAACAGCAGCTAAAGCTATTCTCTTTCTTTGTCCTCCAGAAAGATTGCCTACCTTTGCATTAAAATCTGAAACTCCAAGTTTATTTAAGATAGCCTTTGCATCACTTTCTATACTCCAAGCATTCAAACTATCCATCTGACTTGTAAGCTTCATTATTTCTTCACCAGTGGCAGTATGGCTCTCCATTGCTTTTTCGTACTGTCTTATGAGCTTCATTAAAGGAGTGTCCCCCCTAAATACTTGCTCTAGTACTGTTGACTCTGGATTAAAATCTGGACTTTGAGAAAGGTATTCCACTCTTACTGAGTTGCCCTTCACTACCTTTCCTTCATCAGGAACTTCTACTCCTGATACAACCTTTAGAAAAGTAGTTTTACCAGTACCATTTACACCTATGATACCAATCTTATCTCCTTCATTTATTCCGAAGCTTATATTATTAAAAAGTTTCTTTTCACTATAACTTTTTGATACGTTCTCTATGGTTAAAAGATTCATCTATTAATTCCTTTCTTTGTGAATAATCTTATTATAGGAGCTTCTCCCTAAACTTTTAATATAAAATTATTAAGAAGTAATATCTGCTTATCTATAATACGTCAAGCAGTTCACACTAACTCTGATTATATCTTATGCGTACCTGCTTTTCAAATGGAATTACCTTGCAAGGCGCATAAATACTATATATTTATATAATTTTTTAATTATATGATTATATAAATAGTTGCATAGTTAAATATTTATATAGTTATCTATTTACATAGTTGTATTGCAATCTACAAGCAAATAACTAATGTTGACTCGTACACTATCCTTTGTAATAAAAATAAAAAGTGAGCTATAACAAGCTCACCTTCATATATCTAAACTTCTGCCTCTTTACTACTAGCCATATTCTTATCTACATTAAAGTTATATATTACCCCTAAAATTATAAATAAAGCTCCAATAAACTTGCCCATTGAAAACTTGTGGAAACTAAAATAATCTATGACCATTCCCATTACAATTTGTCCTACAAAAATAAGCACCATAGAATATATAGCTGGAATCTTAGGAATAACCTTATTTGATAAAACTATTACCACAACTCCTAATAATCCTCCGAAGAAAGCATATATAGGTATATTACTCATATTAATTTCTGTCATCGGTGCTGCCGTTCCAGTAGATCTTACTATTATATATAACAATAAGGAAAAAAAAAGGCCTGTTATATAATTTATAAGAGTTCCCTTAAGTCCCCCTATCTTTTCTGCTAGCTTCCCATTTATTATCATTGAGAGAGTAACAAAAACTCCCGCTAAAACTGTCAACAAAATATTTAACATCTAAAATTCCTCCCTAATATAAAGCCATAACTACTATCCCAAGAATTATAAAAGCAAAGCCTATAAGCTTCTTTTTTTCAAAGCTATATTTTTTCATTCCAAGAAGACCAAAATGATCTATAACAGTAGCAGCAGCAAGCTGCCCAACCATTCCTAAAGATATTGAAAGTGACGCTCCAACTTTAGAAAAAGTTAGATTATTTATGAGAACCACCATAACTCCAATTAATCCTGCACTTAGCAGATACACTGGCACTTTATGAAGGTCCATAGAAAATTTTTCTTTCTTAACTAACATCACAATTATTACACTTATAAGTCCTACTAAATGAATTACTACTAAAGAAAGATTATTCCCGACACTAGCCTGAAGTTCACTATTAAAACTAATCATTATAGTTATCACAAATCCTATAATTACAGTAAATAACTTATACATATTTTTATTTATCCCCCTAAAATTATTTTGTTGATATCCTAGATTAACTATTATCATACTGGGTTTACTTTTAATATTATTTAAAAATTAAGTGGTTATGCAGGAGATGCTATATGAGCGAGCTATTAGAATTAAATGATTTTTTCAGATGGAATGGCGTTAAGAAACTGTACTGTTCGAACGTAGTGAGTTTACAGTTTTAGCCATGGAATATGACAAAATCATATTAATTCTTTGCGAAGGCTCATTAAAGCATTGGATGAATAACCACTTAATTTAAATATAAGCTTATCGGTTATCCATATCTTAAGATACCAAAATTAAAAAACTTATCATATGACATATGTCACTTTTCTATTTTTTTATTTATAGTTATTGTCTATAATATAGTTAGATACTTTTATTTACACACCATGGAGGTGTTCTATATAATTAAAATTAATAATAGGTCAACTATAGAAGCTTTTAAAGAAATTCATAATATAGATTCATATTTTAGCAGTGACATGACCTCACATATGGAAATACACATCTTTGAAAAAGGTGAACTTGTATATAGGTCTAATGAGGAAATTGAATACTTCTATTTCCTAGTTAAAGGCAAGTGCAAGGTTTATACCTTACTTCAAAATGGAAAGTCTCTTCTTTTGAGATTCTATAATCCTTTAATGGTCATGGGAGATCTAGAGTTTATAAGTGAGGGCACTGCTAATTGTAATGTGGAAGCGGTACACAGCTGTACCTTTATAGCAATTCCACTAGATGTGATTAGAAAATATGCTATAGACGATGCCATATTTTTAAGACATATATGTAAAAGTCTTTCTGAAAAGCTTTCTACTTCTGCCGTATCTAATTCCATAAATCTTCTTTACCCTTTAGAGAATAGGCTTGCAAGTTATATGCTTGCCATATCTAGCGAAGAAGATCTTTCAACTAGTCTAAAAGGCATTGTAGCTGAGCGGTTTACTGAAATTGCTGAACTTTTAGGCACAAGCTATCGGCACTTGCTTAGGATAATAAATAAATTATGCGATCAGAAAATTATAGCTAGAGAAGGGAACTCTCTAATCATATTAGATTATGAACAGTTAGAAAATTTAGCTGGAGATTTATATCAATAGCTTTAAAGTATATAAGGCGGGCTTTGTATAACAAGCTCTACCTATACGCTGTAACAACTTATATTCATTTACTTAGTGATAAAATTAAAACAAATAAACGTTAACCTCAAATTAGAAAGGAATACATATACATGGACTTTAAGCAACTTACTTATTTCCTGGAAATTGTTAAGCAAGGTAATATAACTAAAGCCTCGAAAAAGCTTCATATCGCTCAGCCTCATTTAAGTCAGCAGCTAAAAATACTAGAAGATGAGCTTGGGGTTAAATTGATAGAGAGAAGTACTAGAAAATTTCAAATAACTAGTGCTGGTCAAATACTTCAAAATCGCTGCGAGCAGATGATTGAACTAATGGATACTACCCTTAAAGAAATAAAGGATATAAAGGACGGTCTTAATGGAACTTTATCTATTGGAACAATCTCTTCTGAGGGGGATACCCTGCTACTTAATAAAATAATGAATTTTTACGACAAATATCCAGGTATAACCTTTGATATAAGAGAAGGGAATACTAAAGAAATCTTAAAGCTTCTTACCGATGGTTTTGTGGAGATAGGAATAATACGTACTCCAGTAAATTCAGAAGGCTTTGAATCAATATATTTAGAAAGTGCTCCAATGGTTGCTGCAACTAAAGGCAATATATATTGGGATGAAAAAACAAAAGAAATTCCAATAACTGAGCTTGCCAACAAACCATTGCTTGTAAATAGAAGATTTGAAAAAAACATAGTAGAAGCTTGCGAAAATTCCGGTTTTGAGCCTAATATTTTCTGTAAGATAGAGGATACCAGATCTCTCTTAACCTGGGCAAATAAAGGCATGGGAGTAGCTATTGTACCAAAGGACTGGGTAGGCTTACTTAAAAACTCCAATTTGGTGTATAAAGATATAAATGAACCTTCGCTTATTACAAAGACAGGTATCATATGGATGAAAGATAAATACTTATCTGCTCCTGCAAAACGCTTTTTACAGATATTCAATACTTAAATATAGTCTAATAAAAACCTTATATACTTAATGATTGTTTAAATTTATACCTGTTTATGTATGAATTCGATAATTATTAAGTATTTTTATTATACATTTTATTCTGCTATAATAACCCAATAAGATATATTTTCGAAAAACATATAATTTTCGGGGGCTAATTATGATTTTTTTTAATGCATTACAAAGCATTCTAAGTATAGTAATAATGATATTTATAGGATATTTCTTAACTTCAAAAGGCTGGCTGAACGAAGAAGCTTCAAAGATATTCTCAAAACTGGTATGCAATATAGCTTTACCTTGCCTTATGCTGGTTGATCTTATGAACAATTTTAATAAAGATAAATTAATACATCTAGGAAGCGGACTTATCATTCCCTTTGTTTCTATGTCAGCTGGGTATTTTATAGCAATTTTAGTTTCTAAAACGTTAAAAATAGATGATAAAAGTGCTGGAACTTTCCGTTCTATGTTTTTTGTTTCCAGTTCTATTTTCGTAGGACTTCCTGTAAATCTAGCTCTTTTCGGAGAATCAAGTGTTCCTTATGTATTACTTTACTATATAGCAAATACTACATTCTTTTGGACTTTAGGCGTATATGATATAAGTAAGGATGGAACAAGCGGTAAATGTAGTAAGATATTTTCTATTGGAACCTTAAAAAGATTGATTTCTCCTCCACTTATGGGCTTCATATTAGCTCTAATTTTAATAATGCTAAATATCACTCCACCAAGATTTGTACTAGATACTTGCAAATATGTAGGTGGACTTACCACTCCATTATCAATGCTCTTTATAGGAATAACTATGCATTCTGTAGATTTCAAAGAAGTGAAAATAAATAAAGATATGATTGCTTTATTTATAGGCAGATTTTTAATATCTCCATTACTTGTATTTCTACTATGCTTATACTTCCCGATACCTCCACTTATGAAGAATGTATTTATAATTCAGGCTGCGATGCCAGTTATGACAAACACCGCAATAGTTGCAAAAAGTTTTGGAGCTAATCATAAATATGCTAGTCTTATGACTGTTACAACCACTTTACTAAGCATACTATTTATCCCATTTTATATGATTTTATTGTAATTTAACTAGAATTTTTTCACGTATCAGTTTCTTAAAGTATATGTGCGGAAGAATTGTTAGTGAGATAAGTTTTTTAGAATTGTGTTTACCTTTATTTCATATTTATTTAAATTTACGTTGAATTTAATCTTATCGTGAAATTAAGACGTCACTACGTAGATACTATAGAGCAAGCTATTAGAATTAAATGATCTTTGAATCGTAGAAAATCATATTAATTCTTTGCGAAGCTCATTAAAGTATCGGAAGTAGTGACGTCTTAATTTCAAAGTAATTTATCTTATACTATAGTGAATGTACTGTATCAAGTGCTACTTCAATCATATTTGTGAAAGTTGTTTGTCTTTCTTCTGCTGAGGTTATTTCATCATATATAAAATGATCACTTACTGTTAGTAATGCTAATGCATCAACACCATGCTTTGCTGCTAAGGTATAAAGTGCAGCAGCTTCCATTTCTACGCCTAAACATCCGAACTTAGCCCATATCTTCCATTCTTCAGTAGTATCTCCATAGAAGGTATCTGAGCTAAATACATTACCCACCTTAGGATCAAAGCCTTTTTCCACAGCAAAATCATAAGCCTTTCTTAATAGCTTAAAGCTAGCTGTTGGAGCAAAGTCTCTTCCATTAAATCTAATTTTGTTTATGTTTGAATCTGTTGATGCCGCCATTGCTATTATAAGGTCTCTTACCTTTACAGATTCTTGATATCCACCACAAGTACCTACTCTTATAAGATTCTTAACTCCATAGCTTTGTATAAGCTCACTTGCATAAATTGATATTGATGGTATACCCATTCCTGTACCTTGAACTGAAACTCTTTTTCCTTTATAAGTTCCTGTAAATCCATACATTCCTCTTACTTCGTTATAACAGATAACATCTTCAAGAAAGTTTTCAGCAATAAATTTGGCTCTTAGTGGATCTCCTGGTAACAATATACTTTCAGCTATTTGTCCTTCTTTTGCATTTATATGAATGCTCATTTTTATACCTCCATTGAAGTACCTTATAAGTACTTATATTTATTTAAATTTTATTTTTATCATTATTAAGTTTAAGCTTTTAATATCTTTCATCATAAATTAGAAAGCTTATAAAATTATCTCACAACAAAAATTATAGCTCAAATTGGAATAATATTCTATATAGTCTGCCTATAGTACCTACTATTTAATTCTTTTCACTCCAAAGCTTCTTATTTGAGTTTTGCATTATTATTACTATTACTGATATTATTACTACCAAAACGGCCATCATCATATAAAGATTATTGAATATCTTTATATAGTTATATCCTAAAGCTTTATATTTATCTATATAATTTCCCCAGATGAAAGATAGGGCAAATCCACCTGCAAACCTTACTGCAGTATAAAAAGATATCTTTTGTGAAGCATTTGTAACTACAGTCTTTGAAAGATATATATTCAAAGTTGAGAAGCCTATTCCAACTATCAAGCATATTGCTGATAGAGCTAAAATCGATAATGGTAATGAAATATGCAGTGCTAATATAATTGGACAAACCACAAAAACTCCAATTAAAGTGTTTCTTATAGATCTAAACGAGAAATATCTAAGTAGCAACATTGGAGACATCGCCCCTGTAGCTATTAGTATCTGCTCAATTGATATAACCAATCCAGTAGAATTTGAAGCATTAAAGGACTCCATATAATAAGATAAGTAAACCTGAGAAGCTGCAAAAGTTATTTGTGTCATGAATATCATGAAAAGCAAGCTTATATAATCAAATTTATTTTCTTTTACCTTTAATAGTTTATTATTTGACTCATTATCTTCTTCAATGCTTATTTCATTTATTGAAGAAAATACAAATATCCAAGTTAAAGCACCAATAACTATAGGTATAAGTAAGAAAGTCTTAGGTGAGTTTAAAAAGTATCCAGCTACCACTGCAGCAATAAGTCCACCAATAGCTGATCCTATCTCCACCAAACTTGAGCCTAACTTTCCATCTCTTTCTTCCTTCATAACTATTTTATTCATAGATAGTAATATAGGGAAAAATGCTGCTTCTGCCAAAGCTTCTATCAGCCTTCCACTGCAAAATATAAAATAACTTACAGTATTAAGTGCTATTATTTCTACTGAAATACCTATTATCCAAACCACTATAAATAATAGTAGTGATTTTTTTGCACCTATCTTACTCATTACCTTTCCTGCTACAGCAGGAAATAATATCATACTAAGATATCCTATATTAGGTAGCCAGGCAATACTTGACACGCTTACACCAAAGATGCTTTGAAGACTTTGGAACATAGGAAGAAACATAACTACTCCAAAGACAACTAAGAAAGCCACAAAAAAATCTATTATAAAAAAGTTTCTTTTATTATTTAAAACCATAATCTTCTCCTCATTTATAAATGCACCACTAAAAATAGAATTTATATTATAATCTCTTTTTATTTGTATTTAAAACAATGAAATCATTAAAAATAGCTTTTCCATAAGTGCAATACATCTTTCATTAAATACTCTAGTATATTCATAATTACTTACGCGATATAAGGAAGCGCTTACACATCTGCTCATAAAAAACGTGAACTAAGATTTTCTATGCAGAATCCTTTATTCACGCTTTTTAATATCTCTAAACTTATCTTATTACATCATATATAAGTGGGATATTTTCTTCATATCTCTCAGATATTTTGTAATTACTTACTATCCCAGCAGCAGCTTTTTGTATTTTAGCTTCATCATCTGCATGTATATAAGCTAAAACATCTCCTTTAGCTACTTTATCGCCTCTTTTTTTATTTAGAACTATACCTACAGCTAAGTCTATGCTATCTTCTTTAGTCGCTCTTCCAGCCCCTAGCTCCATAGCCACAAGACCTATATTTTCTGAGTTTATCTTTGATACATAACCTTCTATATCGCTCTTTACTTCATAAACGAACTTAGCTTTTGCAAGCAATTCTGGGTTTGTAACTTGCTCAGCATCTCCACCTTGTGCAGCAACAAATTCCTTGAACTTTTGTGTAGCAGAACCATCTTCTATAGTCTTTAAAAGCATAGCCTTTGCTTCCTCAATATTTTGGGCTTTGCCAGCTAACACAACCATATTGCTACCTAAAGCTAAACATAATTCTAATAAATCTTTAGGTCCTTTACCACTTAAGGTATCTAAAGCTTCTCTTACTTCAAGAGCATTTCCTATAGCAAGTCCTAATGGTTGATCCATATCAGAAATAACAGCTACTGTATTTCTTCCAACATTCTTACCTATACTAACCATTGCTTCAGCAAGTCTCTTAGCATCTTCATAAGATTTCATGAATGCTCCATCTCCAACTTTAACGTCTAGAACTATAGCATCTGCACCTGCTGCAATTTTCTTACTCATTATGCTAGAAGATATCAATGATATATTATCAACTGTTCCTGTAACATCTCTAAGTGCATATAACTTTTTGTCTGCTGGTGCTAGATCAGCAGTCTGGCCCATTATTGCAATCTTCTTAGTATTTACATTTTCTATAAATTGCTCTTCTGTTATTTCTACTGAAAATCCATCAAAAGATTCTAATTTGTCTATAGTTCCTCCAGTATGCCCAAGTCCTCTACCAGACATTTTAGCTACCGGAATACCTAAAGCAGCTACCATAGGAGTAAGAACTAAAGTAGTTGTATCTCCCACGCCACCAGTGCTGTGTTTATCTACCTTAACTCCATCTATTTTCGATAAATCAAGTATATCTCCAGAATGCACCATAGCCATTGTAAGGTCTGCAGTTTCTCTCATATTCATCTTTTGAAAGTATATAGCCATCAAAAGTGATGAAACCTGATAGTCTGGAATTGTTCCTTTTGTATATCCATCAACAAAATAATTTATTTCCTCAGTTGAAAGCTCTTCGCCATTTCTTTTCTTTATTATCAAATCATACATTCTCATATAAAAATTCTCCCTTATCAAAAAATAACTATTTTTTATTATAAGTAATTATTTTTAGCTATCAAGCTTTATAAGGTTATATATAGAACTTGATAACTACACTTTCTTTTCTGATCCCTTTACTATAACTGTTGGAGATATTGTTAATCTCTTCTTTTCCGCTATATCTTTGTTGTCTATTACTTCCTTAAGCATATTCATCGCTGATTTTCCTAGTTCTTCAGGACAGTCTTCCATATATGTTATGTTTATTCCAACCATATCTAGAAATTCTAACTTATCAAAGCCTACTATAGCTAAGTCATTTGGTATCTTTTTATTTGCATCAAAGGTTGCCTTTACTGCTCCCATAGTCATCATATTACTACATATAACTAAAGCAGTAGGACCATCCTCCATGTTTAGAACACTCTTAGTTATGTCATATCCCGTACTAAGTTTAAAATCACCTTTAAAAATATATTCCTCTTTTATTGGAATATTATTCATAGCTAAGGCCTTTTTATAACCCATAAGTCTGTCCATTGCTGGCTCTGAGCTTAAAAGACCTGTTATAATTCCTATCTTTTTGTGACCTTCTTTTATAAGAATATTTGTAGCTTCAAAGCCACCTTTTATATTATCAACAAAGACACCATTAAAACTAGTATATTTAACATCCGCTACTACAAATATTATTGGTATATTTAAATTTTCTAAAGTATTAACATAATTACTATTAAATTCATTTTCACCGAACATCGGAGACATGATTACACCTTTCAATCTATGCTCCTTTATCACAGTTAATGCCTTAAGTTCTTTTTCTAAATTATCATCTGTATTAAAAAGTACAATATTCAAATCTGAAGCTTCCGCTACCTCACTTATACCTTTTATAAGCTCTCCAAAGTAAGAGTTCGTTATATCTGGTACTATCACTCCAATAGTATTAGTCTCATTCTTAGATAAACTTCTTGCTATTGCACTAGGAGTATAGTTCATCTCTTTTATTGTTTCTAATACCTTAATTCTAGTTTCTTCTTTAACGTATCCTGAGTTATTTAAAACTCTTGAAACTGTAGCTAGAGAAACTCCTGATTTTTTTGCAATATCACTAATTGTAGTGCCCATATATTATCCCCCTCACTTTTAACTGAAAAGACTGCATGGTTATTATACTACAAAGCGACAGCATTTTATATGCATTTATGCAGTTTATTAAGTGAATTTTACAAAAAAAGTGTATATTTATTAATTATTTTATACCTAAAGAAAATAAAAATGTTTCATATTACCTAATATTTTTACTTTTTTCAATTATAAAAAGTTTACTTTATAAAATTATTATTTTAAATCTAATATAGAATGCTTAACAACAATGTTCTTAAGCATTCTATTTTTTTAAGTTTCATGTTTAAACTTTTCTTATGATTATCTTTGTCCCTTTTCGTAAGGTACACCATCAGCTGCTGGAGCTTGTGTCTTACCTACAAATCCTGCTAAAGCTATCATTGTTATTACGTAAGGGAATACTGAATATATTTCTGTTGGAAGCTTAAGTCCAAGTAACTGTGATTTTAACTGGAACGCATCTGCAAAACTGAATAATAAACATGCAAGTAACGTTCCTTTTGGCTTCCAGTTACCGAAGATAACAGCTGCTAGAGCTATAAATCCTCTTCCTGATACCATTCCATCTCTATATAGTGGTGTACTTCCAAGTGATAATGCAGCTCCACCAAGACCTGCAAGCATTCCTGATACTACAACACAGACATATCTTATCTTATATACGTTTATTCCTAGAGTATCTGCTGCCTTTGGATGTTCTCCAACGGCTCTTATTCT
>NZ_BMBA01000013.1 GCF_017312485.1 Clostridium zeae
TTCTTAACTACAGGAAGTTTTCTATGATCGTTAGCATTTAAGTTTTCTACCTTAAGGATTTCACGACCTACTTTTGCTTCAGCCTTCTGTACTACAAGATTAACTTTTCTACCTACCATTAGCTCCGCTAATTGGTCGATATTAGTATCCTTAGTATTTACAGTTCCAGTAACCTTACCTCTTCTTATTATGGTTACTCTGTCACTCATCTTCATAACTTCTTTGAGCTTATGAGTGATAAGAATTACTGACTTGCCTTGTGACTTTAGGTTATCTATAATAACTCCAAGCTCATCTATTTCTTGAGGAGTTAGAACCGCCGTAGGTTCATCAAGTATTAATATATCTGCTCCTCTATATAAAGCCTTTAGTATTTCTACCTTTTGTTGTTTACCAACTGTGATGTCTTCGATTACCTCGTTTGGATCTATATTAAAACCGTACTTTTTAGCAATAGCCTTAACATCCTCTATCGCTTTCTTCATGTCTACCTTCAAACCTTTTTTAGGTTCAATTCCTAGAACTATATTTTCTGCAACTGTAAAATTATGAACAAGCATAAAATGTTGATGCACCATACCAATTCCAAGCTTTATAGCATCGTTAGGGTTTGTTATCTTAGCTAGCTGTCCGTTAACGTATATTTCACCCTTCTCCTGTTGGTACAACCCATATAGTATGTTCATTAAAGTGGTTTTTCCCGCTCCATTTTCACCTAACAAAACGTGAGTTTCGCTTTTGTTAAGATCAAAATTAACATCGTCATTAGCTATGGTTCCTGGGAATATTTTTGTGATGCCCTTCATTTCTACCACTTTTGTCATGACTAATACCTCCTAATCAAAACTTTTTTCTCTTAAATTAATATTGATATGAGACCACCTATGTTTCAATTTCCAACCACAGACCCCTCAAGAGTTTAAAAAGATGTTTAATTATTTAACTTGTTCGTCTTTACGCCATATAAATATATAAGATTTCTACATTATTAAAAACCTAATTGTATAACAACAAGAATTTCTTATATTATTAGGCTTAGGCATCTTAAATATTATCTATTATGTAAGTGTAGTTAAATATGTTATCGCTTACATATTTATATTAATATACAAAAACTCTATCGTCAATTATATTTTTATGGTATTTGTAAACAATTTCAATATGTAACGCCTATAATTCTACATCTATCGACAAAACACTCTCGTGAAATTTATTCTAACATATTTTTTTCAACTAATAAAGTAACTTTATCATGTTAACTAGAGGAAATCTTAGCAAATAAACTAAATAGATGAAACTTATATTTTGGGTATATTTAAAGGTACTGTTGAAATTAAATTGTTATTCATCCGATGACTTGATGAGCTTTCGCAAAGAATTAATATGGCATCTCCTGTATAACCATTTAATTTCAAGATGGTACTTGAGCAAATCATTTGTTTAAAATAGCTTATATATGATAAAGCGCTTTCAAAGTAAAAAAAGGTAAACCAAATGACTTTAAAAGTATATTATGTGAAAAGTCTTATACTTTTCTAAACAAAAATAAAGTTATTATATTAAGAGAACAAAATTTCTCTTAATACAATAACTTTTACAACATATTGATCTCTATTTTTCTATATCCAAGTTACTACTTTATCTATACTTTGTCTTGTCTTAGGTCTTGGATCAGCTTTTCTATACCCGAAGGCTACCATATATGATACTGTAAGGTGTCCATCTTCAAGTATACCTCTGCTATTTAATACCTCTTCAACTTTATCCTTATTAAAGCCTTCTATTGGACATGAATCAATTCCTATTTGTGCTGCAGCGGTCATCATATTTCCTAAAGCGATATAGGTTTGCTTTGAGGCCCAGTCATTAAGTGCAGTGCTAGTTTCAAACAACTTAAAATCATTTTCTTGGAAATCTTTAAATGCGTTTTTCTTGCCTTCAGCAACTTCAGCAGGAAGCTGTTGAACCTCTCTCATTAGATCAGCCACATATTTTTCATCATACTTCATATCTTTATTTGTTCTTGAGAGAGCTACAATAAAATGACTAGCTGTAGGTAATTGCTTTTGAGCCCCCCATGAAACTTTTCTTAACTCTTCTCTAAATTCAGGGTTTTGAACAACAACAAACTTCCAAGGTTCAAAACCGAATGAGCTAGGTGATAATCTTGCGGTCTCTAATATAAAATCAAAATCTTCTTCAGATATCTTCTTACTATCATCAAACTCCTTACATGCGTGTCTAAAATCATATGCTTCTAATATTTTTTCTTTTATTGAATCCATTATGGTATTCCACCTTTCTAAATATATCTATTGAGGACTTACTCTTTATCTAAAATTATTTTTATAACTTTCTCGAGCTCTTAAGAAGGTTATAAAAATATCAGTTTCATCAAAAACTTATACATACTAAAATTCCAATAAAATAAAAATTACTTGTGAAACCTTAAATGTTATAGTTAAAAATTAAGATATAAATTTAATAGTAAGAGTATTTCCAACCTATGAATAGATTATATTACACCTTAATCATATATTGAAGAATGCACATTTTTAATATATAATATACAATAATATATCTAGGTATAAATTTTATACTTAGTATCAAAAGTGATGTAAAGAGGTGTCTTATGAATACAGAAGAAACTTTACCTATTGATCCACCTTGTGCCTCAACCAAGTGTGCAGTAGAGGCCACTTTAAGTATTATAGGTGGAAAATGGAAGGGAGTCATACTATATAGACTCTTATATGGAAAGAAAAGATTTAACGAACTAAGACGAGACATGCCAACCATAACTCATAGAATGCTTACCTTGCAGCTTCGTGAACTTGAAAGTGATGGACTTGTAAAAAGAACTGTATATGCAGAAGTTCCTCCAAGGGTTGAGTATGAACTAACTGAACTCGGATTAACTATAAAACCTATAATTAAAGAACTATACAACTGGGGAAAGACCTACTTACAAGAATTGCCATAAGCCATAATATATTTAAAAGGTTAGTTTAATTTTAGGATATGTTTAATATTATTGTTAAAATTAAGTGGTTATACTGGAGATGCTATATGAGCGAGCTATTAGAATTAAATGATTTTTTCAGATGTAGTGGCGTTAAAAAACTGTACTGTTCGAACGTAGTGAGTTTACAGTTTTAGCCATGGAATATGACAAAATCATATTAATTCTTTGCGTAAGCTCATTAAAGCATCGGATGTATAACCACTTAATTTCAACGCAAAACTTTAACAGCAACTTAAACTGATAATTTTAGAAGTTTAGTTCTTTCTCCAACATGGTAAATCTTTAGATAATGAAGAGGTCTTGTCATCGCCACATATAAAAGTTTTATATCTAAATCACTATCGGTATACATATCTTCTGAGGCATTACAGATTATTACCATATCAAATTCAAGTCCCTTTACTAGATAGGTTGGTATTATTACTATACCTCCATTAAAGTCACTTTCTCCTCCAGAAACCATCGAAGTATCTATATTTAAATTATCTAACCTTTTCTTGAGTTTTTTGCACTCTTCTAAGTTTTTGCAGATAAGCGCTAATGACTTATATCCTTTCTGCTTCCATAATTCTATATCATCTTTTATCCTTAAGGATAATTCATCAACACTGCTTACCTTATTGATTTTTATTGATTCACCATGTCTTATAACAGGCTTTGCTAAAGGAAGTTGCTTGCCTTTCAGGTTTTTAATCACCTCAGTAGCACCACTCATTATCTCAACAGTTGTTCTATAACTTTGCTCTAACGTAAGCATCTCAGCTTCTCCGTCGAATATACTCTTATTCACATATTCCCAATCCGTTGTGCCTCTATAGCTATAAATACCTTGGCATATATCTCCTAGTATAGTCATAGAACTAGACCCTATTACCTCTTTTAGCACTAAGAACTGAAATACACTAAAGTCCTGTGCTTCATCCACAACCACATGTCTTAGATTTAATTTCTCTTCTAATCCATAGACTCTTAACTTTATATACATGAGTGGCGCTAAATCTTCTATTTCTATGCTCTTACTATCTACAGAAAGAATAGTTTGCTCTGATAGTTTTGCTATAAGTCCTTCAGATTTCCACTCTTTCAGCATCCTCATGAATTCTTTATAATATTCACTAACACTAAGAGGATTTATTTTTTCAAAGTAGTCTCTGACTAAGCTGCTCATTTTAGTTTTTGCTCTTTTTACAACAAGATCCCTCTCATCTGCTATTTCAATTATCTTAGCTCTTCTTTCAGCGCAGTCACCCATATCTCTTCTTAATTTATTTATTCTCCAATCATAGTCTCTTTCAATAGTTTCAAGGATATCTTTTTTATTTAACTTTAATTTGTTAGAAAGGTGTTTCCTTATTTCAACTATTCTTTTTTCAAAAGGTAAGTGATTATAACTACTTATAAAAAGTGACTTAATATCCTTATAAGAATATATAATAGTATCATGAATCTTAAAATCTGCTTTTGGAATATATTTAGATTCAACAAACTTCAGAAATTTATCTAACATCAGTTTGTATTCAATAGATGATTTGAAGGCACTTATTTTATTGACCTTAATATCTCCTTCAATTATATCTTTCAGTTTTTCAGAAGGCTCTTTTATATCAAATTTTTCTCCAATAATCTCTAATGCAAAGTCTTCAAAGGTATTTTGCCGAACACTGTGAACGCCAAGTTCAGGAAGTACATCTGAAATATAACTTAGAAAAAACCTATTTGGTGCTATTATCATAAAACCATCTGAAGATACTGTATTTTCATAATTATATAAAAGATATGCTATTCTATGAAGTGCTATTGTAGTTTTTCCTCCACCTGCGGCTCCTTGTACTAATAAAGGTTTCCACATGTTTGCTCTAATAACTCTATTTTGTTCTTCTTGTATTGTGGATACAATGTCCTTTAGTCTGTTATCTTTTAAAGAATTTAGGCTTGCCTGTAGGAATTCATCATTTGTAGTTATATCTATATCATATATCTCTTGAATCTTTGACTTTTCAATACTGTATTGCCGCTTTAGACTTATGTCACCTTTTATATTTCCATCCTCGCAATCATAGTGAGCCTCACCTAGTCTACCCTCGTAATAAAGCGTTGCCACCGGTGATCTCCAATCTATAATTATCATTTCATTAGTAGCGTCATCAAGCAGTGAAGTCTTACCTATATAAAGTTGTTGAATCCTATCTTTATCTTGTTCTTTAAAATCAACTCTTGCAAAGTACGGTTTTTCTATGCTGCTTGCTAGACCCTTAGTTTTAAATTCTAAATTCTTCTGAAGCACATAATTTATAGATAATTCGTTGAACTGCTCTGCATTATCTGAGTTATAGTGAGATAAACCATATTCAACCTCTGTATCAACTTTATTCTTATGTGCTAATACTTTTTCATTATAGTTTTTTAGATACTTTAGAGTTAACTCTAGTCTTTGTATTTCCTTTTCATAATCAGGATGCTCTGTTCCTGCCATTCAACTCACTCCCTAAATTTTATTTTGTGCCACATTGTTTAAAGATGAAACATTTTCATCACTTTATGTATTAACTGAGATAAATAATATTTTATAGTAATTAGATAAAAATATAAAACATTAATTACCATTATATTACACCCCTTAATACCGTCTCTAATAATCGATTTGCTTCAAACTATGTTTTTTCTAAGTTTTTCTTCATTTCTCTTGACAACATCTAATTTTTTGTTTATAGTATAAGTATAAATTAGAAAAAGATATTAGTGTGGTGTATTTATACCTAAAATAATTTGTCAAATTTTGTCAATTGCTAGAGATTATACTTCTCTAGTTTTTTTATTTTATAAATAAATTAAAACTATACTAGAAGTAATCTTAACTATTAATAGCAACTTAACTGTCAGTTTTGATTGTATTTGGAACTGGTTTATCTAAAGATGCACCACTTCAATCCGAAATCTATTTTCATAAGCCATGATTATGAAACAAATATAACTTAAGTTTCTATAAAGAAACACCTTATAGTGCTTCTAGCACAATTACACATAGGAGAATACATAATGAAAAAATTCAAGAAAATATATATTGAAATTACTAATGTGTGCAATTTATCTTGTGAATTTTGTCCACAGACAAAAAGAAAACCTAAAACTATTACTGTGGATAATTTCAGCGAAGTTTTGGATAAAATCAAAGGAAATGGCGATCACATATATCTTCATGTAAAAGGTGAACCTTTGCTTCATCCTCAGTTAGAGCAATTGTTAGAAGTGAGTTATTTAAAAGGATTTAAAGTTAATATAACTACCAATGGAACTTTGATTAGTAAAGTAAAAGAAAAGATAATCAACAAACCTGCCTTAAGGCAAATAAACTTTTCATTACATAGCTTTGATGGAAACGAAACGTCTAACGACAAATATTCTTATATAAATAATATCTTAGATTTCACGAAGGAAGCCATAGAGAAGTCAAACTTAACTATATCCTTAAGACTTTGGAACCTTACTGAAGACAACACCATAAATATAAAAAACAAAAGAAATAATTATATATTAGAAATGATAGAAGACTTTTTTTCATTAGATTACAAGATAGAGGAGAAAGTCATTCCTGCTAGAGGTATAAAGATTAAAGAAAGAGTTTATCTAAATCAAGGCTCTGAGTTTAAATGGCCAGATACAAAGTTTGAAGCTGAAGACACCGTTGGTTTTTGCCATGGTCTTAGAAATCAGATAGCCATATTAGTCGATGGAACCGTCGTTCCTTGTTGCTTAGATGGTGAAGGTGTAATAAATCTCGGAAATATATATGCAGCTAATTCTCTTAACGATATAGTAGAAGGCGAGCGCGCATTAAATATATTTAACGGTTTTTCTAATAGGCAGGTAAAAGAAGAACTTTGCAGAAAGTGCGATTATAGAAGACGCTTTAGTAAATAATTTAAAGAGCATTCAGTTTTATTTCAGAATAAAACTAGATGCTCTTTATTTTTATCTCATTTGTTTTTCATACTAAATAGCACTTTAAATTCTCTAATTAAAGAATATACCGATACTACTAAGATCAATATTATGCCAAATAGTTTTGATACTCTGTATAGGAAGGTAGATATTATTATAGCCATTCCGATAAGAGCAGGAGGTATAGCAATTTCATTTATAAACCTATCCTTTTCCTCTATGTCTTCTGACGTTACATTATCATTTATCTTTGAAAAACTTTTGTTCCCCATACCAACTAAATAACTTAGTAAAAGTAATACAAATCCTACTGCAATCAGAATATATTCATATCCCTCCATCTACACTCCTCCAACGACATTGATAAATAACACTGCATAACTATAACTTAATTGAGGAACAATTTGTCATGGTTATACTTACGGTCTTATATCTCCTCCTACAAACCTCAATCATATTTTATTATATGTTCATTAAAGAACGAATATATATTGATAACTATTATATTAATTTATAAAAAGCAGCTAATGAGTTCAATGATGATCTCATTAGCCGCTTCTATATTATATATTATTCATTTTGTAATAAACTATGTTTTCTTCCATAAGTAAAGTAAACTATAAGCCCTATTACAAGCCAAACTGCAAAGCCGATCCAAGTTTTAGCTTGTAGTCTTGAAAGAAGATATAGACAGCATATAACAGTTATTATTGGTGTAAATGGAACACCTGGACATCTAAATATTCTGTTAAAGTTAGGCATTCTCTTTCTAAGAACTATTACACTTAAAGACACCACTATAAACCCTAATAGAGTTCCTATACTTAAAAACTGAACTATTATATCAAGAGGAAGTAATCCAGCAATAACAGCAGCAACAGCACCTGTTATTATAGTAGATAAATATGGTGTTTTATGAACTGGATGAACCTTTGAGAATAGTTTAGGTAAAAGTCCATCTCTAGACATAACCATGAAAACTCTTACTTGACCATAAAGCACTGCTAAAAGCGTAGAAATCATCCCTATAATTGCGCCAGTACCAACTAAAGCTGATCCCCAGTTAATTCCCACTCTAGCTAAAGCTCCTGGTACTGCATTTTCAGAAATTATCTCTTTAAAAGGAACCATTCCTGTAAGTACAGCTGCTACTGAGATATAAAGCACACTTACTACAATAAGACACATTATTAATCCTAAAGGTATATCTCGTTTTGGATTTTCTGCTTCTTCTGCTGCAGTTGAAATAGCATCAAACCCTATGTATGAGAAGAAAATAGTAGCTGTGCCTGCAAATATTCCCTTTAGTCCATAAGGATTAAAAGGTTTATAGTTAGCTACATTTATATGTGTAACTCCTAGTCCAACAAATAGAATTATTATACATATCTTAATTCCAACCATTATGTTGTTTACTTTTGCACTTTCTTGCATTCCATAACACAAAAGTGTTGTTATTAAAATGATTATAAGTACAGCAGGCAAGTCTATTATTCCACCTTTGCTTGGTGAAGCCGCTAAAGCTTTAGGTATATTTATGCCTAAATTAGCTAATATTCCTTGGAAGGTTCCTGACCATCCTGAAGCAACGGCACTACAAGCAACTAGATATTCAGCAGTTAAACACCACCCTATAATCATAGCTACTATTTCTCCAAAGGTAATATATGCATAAGAATACGTACTCCCTGCTACAGGAAACATTGTAGCAAGCTCTGAATAGCTAAGTCCACATAGGCATGCTACTACGGCAGCTATAATGAATGATATAATTACTGCAGGTCCAGCAAGATGAGCACCTTCTCCGGTAGCTACAAATATACCAACTCCCACAACAGCACCAATTCCTAATGCGGCTATATCTTTGGCCTTCAAATTCTTTTTAAGACCAGTCTTCACTACGCCTTCAAGCATCTGCTCTGCTGTCTTTCTCTTGAAAATATTCATTAAAATCCTCCTTAAATAGGCCCCAAAACAAATAATTTATTAATAAATAATAACATTTACTAAAAATATGTCATCTCGTTAATATATTATATATGAAATTATAAACTTTTCAAATTATATTCCTTTTGTTTAACAAGGTTTTTATTATATATCATCATTTTCCGCTAATTTCCCCTAAATTTCTTATATAAATTAGAAAATAGTTAATTTTATATGTTTTATAGTATAAATAACCAATATTTATTTGTTTCATTTTAACAATTTATTATTTTAATAGCATTTAATATTGTTTCTTATAATTTATTAGACTAATTTGTACTAATCAATTAACAATTTTGCATTTTATTCACTATCGGATATTCTATTACTGTAAAAGGTACATTAAATATATTCATAATGATTGCTAAAAAAATCAATGCTATAATCCAACTCAGCAAAGGTTTTCTATGATGTAGTGCTATTAAGGGAAACTGGACAGTATTGTGCAGCAATGACCACCATATACTCCAACCGTTAGAATATACTATTATTCCGGTTATTAAATCAACTACTTCTATAAACATATAAATTGCTATCCACATAATAATGTAGCTGATTTGGCAATATAGTTTTTGGGGATAATAGGTCAAGAGTAATAAAGTTGTAGGGAAGAATATACCAAATATTAACAGCAATTCATCAAGAGAAGAAACCAAAAAATTTGTTGGAAAATCCCATAAAACTTTATCATGAAAAACAGTAATATAAATTAAATCTCCAAAGCCGAAGAAAAGCATGGTAGGATAATACCTCTGCCATCTCTTCCAATCTCCCCATCTATATGCACTAAAAAGAAATACGAAAACTGGTATAATTCGTAACAAGATATGTCTCATTTAATATCCCCTTTATCTCTGGTATTAGTTTTCTGTATTATAGTATTTCTAAAAGATTTTTTAATTAATCACGGTCTCACAAATATATCTCCAGCTAACATCCCAAATAATAAATAAAAAAATCCGCTCCTGCGGATTTTTAGAAAATCAATTATTAAAATTTCTTAGCCATTATTATTGCTTCTGCAAAGGGTTCATCTATATTTTTTATTTCTTTTAGATGTCCTTGGAATATCTCTACTGGGTTTTTAGTTGGTTTCGACTCATCAGTATAATCGTTACTATGCTTTATATTTTTATCCTTCATAATAAAATTCTCCTTTTCTAAATAATATTTCTTTATATAAAGTTTTTTTATTTAAATCTATACTATCTATACATGAGACACCTTGTTTTTCCCGGTTTTTTTAGATTGATATAGGGCTTCGTCTGCTAATTCATATAGCCTTCTTATATCTTTTGTACTCTCAGGAAAACTAGCAGCTCCTATGGATACCGTCACATATATCTGATGCTCATTTAATAAAACAAAACTATGATTTTCTATATTGGTTCTTATCTTTTCGGCTATTTTTATAGCATTATCCTTGCCACAATCAAGAAGTATAGCTGTAAATTCTTCTCCTCCATTCCTCGATATAACATCAAAAGACCTGCTACTGTCCTTTAGTATACTAGCAACCTCTTTTAAAACTATATCTCCGTTGTTATGCCCATATGTATCATTAACATTTTTAAAATTATCTATATCTATTACCAGTAAAGAAAGCCTCTCAGCTTTATCTACAGCATTTACTGCAAGCTGTTTTAATGTTTTATGAAACTGCCTTACATTGTTAACCCCGGTAAGGAAATCTTGAGACGACTCCTTTGCTAACTTTATATATAACTTATTCAATGTAAAGCAATATTCTAGATAACTAAAGGTTATTACTGACACAACAATAGATGCTATTATATACACACTCAAAATAAACTTAAAATCTTTCCTATAAAAATAATTTATTATCAGCACTATGCTTGAAGCTATAGTATTGAATAACGTACAATAAACCCACTTTTGCCAGGTTCTAAGCTTATTACTAGCTATAAACCAACAGCCGGTGCCAATAATTATAGTTAATATTACACCATATATTGCTAGCGGATTAATTCCAAAGTATATGATTCTAAAAATAGCAGTCATAATACTACACAAATATATTGATACCCCTCCACCATATATAGCAGAAATCATTATAGCTACGTTTCTGAAGTCTATAACTGAACCATCATATATTATGAAACCAAAATACATTAGTGTAATGGACAGAATTCCTGTAAAAAATCCAAAAATTAATTGATGAGTATAAGGATTTGCTTTTAAATGATCATGCCCCTTTCCCAATTGTGTGCCTAAGCTTATGGCACTTATCAGTATTGAAAGGTTTATAATTAATTCTTTGATCATATAAAAAACCTCCTCTCACTCTTAAGTAACTGATTATAACCATTATAAAAGTTTTATTTTATTATTTGAAAACTGGCGCTTATTTATGTATCAGCCAATTTTCAAGTATAAAATATATAGATGAAACACTTCATAATAAAAAACTGTCTAAAGGTAATGCTATTACCTTTAGACAGTTTTTTTAATATCTTATTTCTATTATTTGACCTGGGTTACATATAAGCTTCTCGCCGTTTATAACAAATTCATTGCATTTATGGTTTATATTATCTGCTTTAATCGTTATTTGATCTTTTGTAATCTTTATAGAGTACTTTTGCCCATAATGTACTACTCTAAATTTTAGGAAAGTCCAACTTTCTGGTAGTTTAGGACTCATAGTTATCTGTCCTTCACTAGCTTTAACTCCCCCAAATCCTAAAACTGCAGTCATCCAAGCTCCACCATTAGATGCAGGATGAGTTCCTCCAATATAAAGAGTTCCGACATATTGTTTAGAATCCCCTGTTAAATCAATCGTAGCTGTCTTTAAGAAATACTTATATGCCCAATCAACTTTACCAAGATCAGCAGCTAGCAATGCATAAACGCAGGCACTTAAGCTAGATCCATGCTCAGTCTGAGGTTCATAATATTCCCAGTTGCTTTTCTTAACTTGCTCTGAGTATCTGTCCTTAAACAAATTTAGAGCCAATACAACATCTGCTTGTTTTAGTATTTTAGTAGTTGTAGCTAATCCATTACCACCACCTAAATACTCATTCGGATCTATAATTCTCTCTTTTAATTTTTCAAGGCTTATATTTTCTAATCGCTCATATCCATCAAATTGTTCTATTATATTTGTTTCTTTATCAGGAGTAGGAATATATAATTTTTCAAACATGTCTTTAAAATTATCTATTTCTTGTTCAAAATTAATTTCCAAATTTAAATTTATATATTCTTTTTCATATTTAGCCTTTAGCAGCTCAATACATGCTAATGCCGCTTCTAAAGTATACTTAACCATTATACTCGTATACGCATTATTATTTACTCTCTCGTGATATTCATCTGGACCAGTAACATCTAATATTTCATATCTGTTTTTATCCATATTAAAATAGCCATAAGAATAGAAGAACCTAGCACATTCAATTATTGTTTCTGCCCCTCCTTCAACAAGGAGGCTTTCATCTCCTGTAGCAAGATAATACTGCCATATAGCGTATGCAACATCTGCACTTATATGAACTTGCTTATCTCTAAAGTAAGTTCTCATAGGCCTTCCAGTAAATACATCTGTAACATTAAAATAAGTGCAGGCATCATCACCAGTATCCTGACTCTCCCAAGCATAAAATGCTCCTCTATATCCATAATCAGCCGCTTTTCTTCTAGCACCATCTAAGGTATTACATCTATATTTTAATAAGTTCCTAGCTATTTCAGGTTTCGTATTTAAGAAAAATGGTAGCATGAATATCTCTGTGTCCCAAAATATCGCACCTTTATAAACTTGACCTGAGAGTCCTCTAGCTGGTATTGATGTATTATCAGTATGAGTTGGTGCAATAATCATCAAATGATATATACTATATCTTAATGCTAATTGAGAATAGTCATCTCCTTCAATCTCTACATCAATATCATTCCATCTCTGATTCCATAACTCCTTATTCACTTCTAATAATTTATCATATCCAAGATTAACTGCTGCCTCATTAGACTCAATTGCCACACCAACACAATCTTCAACATCATCTCTATCTTTAAATACAGATACATACTTTACAAAGGTATATTCTTTGTCTGCTTCAATACTTGATGATATTTCTCTAAAGGAATTATAGCTATTGCTATCATAAACTTCACTACCAAAACCAATTTCAATTCTTTCTGCTATTGCTAAAGAATTTTTATTTTCATTAGTAATTGCATGGAATATGCAATTATCTTCGCGCTTGTATGTTTCTATATTTATAAGATGAGGTCCATTTATATCCCACACCTGTCCATCAATTCCTGTTTCAATCAATATATCACATGGTTCTGATGCCTTAAATGAGTACTTCATACATATAAGATGTAGATTATATAAGCTTAGAAATCTTTCAGCTTTTACTTCAACCTTTATTCCACTGCTAGTGATAAACTTAGTATATCTTCTATGAGTTGAATTTCTTATATTAAGCTCTTGTTCATGACACTCTATATCACTACTAAGAACACTAAGTAATTCTCCATTACAATATAATCTTGTAAGGAGTCCGTTTGGCGCATTGACTGGCTCTCTCCATTTATCGCCTACCTTATCATATAAATCAGATAAATTACATGCAACTAATTGCTCCTTTGAGAATTCCTCCATAGTGCCACGATAGCCCATATATCCATTGCCAATAAGAAATTTATTTCCATTTAGCTCAATTTTATCTTTATCAAATATATTTTCTTTTATTAACCACTCCACGATATCACCTTCCTATAAATATCCTCTTCAGATTTACTTTAACCTCTTGCAACCATAGGAATCTCCAGTGCTATTCCTTCCTTGTTTACAGCATAGTCCTTTCCATATACCTCAATATTAATTTCTGTTCCTTCCAAAACCCTTACTTTTACATCTGTTTTACTTACAAAAATCTCTACAACAGTTCCTTTATACAATATCCTAAAAGAATAACTATTCCAGGACTTTGGTATAGACGGATTGAGTTCTAGCTTATCACCATCAGACTTCAAACCTCCAAACCCATATACAATATTTACCCATGCTGCTGCAATTGAAGTAGTGTGCAAACCTTCGTTGGTATTTCTATTGTAATTATCTAAGTCCATTCTTGTTGCAAAGTTAAAAAAGTTGAAAGCCTCTTCATGCTTATTAAGCTCTGATGCAAATATTGAGTGTATTGATGGCGAAAGTGAGGATTCATGTATACATCTTGGTTCATAGTACTCATAATTCACTTTTTTACTTTCCTTTGAAAATTCACTACTGAAAAGGAACATAAACATAAGTACATCTGGCTGTTTGATCATATCATTTCTATAAATCCTGTCATAAGACCAATTGTTATATAGAGGGAATTCCTCTACAGGAATACTGTTAATGTCTACATGTGGAAGATTAAAATATCCTTCATGCTGTTCATATATCCCTGTCTCTTTATCTAAAGTTATCTTCATACTGTTTGCAATATCTGACCATGCCTTAAGCTCATCATCCAATAAATTAACTTTTTGTGCTAGGCTTGATAAACTATCAGCACAATTAATCTTCATATCCTTTATTACATCAATTGTATATTCAAAGGTTTTCTTAGCCATATAATTTGTATAACAATTATTGTTAACCATCATCTGGAACTCATCAGGACCCATAACCCCGAAATATCCGTACTCTCCTGTCTGCCCGCTCCAATCACCTCTAGTTGCTAAGTACCTGCATATCTGTACTAACATCTCACATCCTTTGTCATATAAAAATTCTTTATCGTCTGTAAGCTTAACGTAGTGAAACACTCCATAAGCTACCGCAGTGCTTGGCTGCATTTGAAGACTTGCATGCTGCCATAAAGAGCAAGCTTCTTTACCGTTCAGTGTGGCTATAGGATAACAAGCTCCCTGGCAGTCTAACTGCTTAGCTCTTTCTATTGCCATTGGCAAAGTATTATATCTATACTCTAGTAAGTTTTTAGCTGCTCTGGGATTATTAAAAATATAAAACGGCAGACAGTATGTCTCTGTATCCCAGAAGGTATGTCCATTATACGCTTCTCCAGTTAAACCCTTTGCTCCAATGTTTAGCGAAGGATCTTCACCATGATAAGTTTGATGCATTTGGAAAATACAGTATCTTATACCTTGCTGATTATCCATGTCTCCATCTATTGTTATGTCAAATTTATCCCAAACCTTTGTCCAATAATCTATGTGCTTTTCTTTTTCATTGTCATAGCATATGTTCTCAAAGTTATTTACTAGTTTAGATGCTGTACTTATGACTTCATCCGCTTCAATCTCTTTTCTTTTTTCTACGTAATTAAGTACAGCTTTATCTATTTTCGTCTCAATCCCTTGTCTTCCACTTATGATGATTTCATATCCTATAAAGTCTTCCTTTTTTACAACTTTACTCTCATGAGTACTATCTACTGATATATTAGAAGCTGATAATACCTTTTGCTCAGTGAAAGAAGTCTTACCAAGTATATATATATAATCCTCTAGGTTTTCCCTCCCAATAGTTGTCCAATACTTTTTCTCTGTAGATTTTTGAAGAACATCAAAATCAAGCCCCATGATAACCTTTACTTGACCATCAAAGTTTAGTGGTTTAATAGTGATTCTTTGATATCCATACCTTGGGCTATCCATACTAACAAATCTTTCAAAATCAAGTTGTACATGCTTTCCACTATATGTTTTCCATATAAAGCTTCGATTTAAGATTCCAGTTCTTAAATCAAGAACTCTCTTATATCCATCAAATTCACTTGAAGATAGATCTAATACTTCATCATCTACATAAATTCTTGTATATAGCCAATTGACAGAATTAATCATAAAATGAGTATATCTTACTATGCCTTTATAGTGTAGCGCTGCCGCTTCTTTGGTTTCTTCATACACTCCATTAAAATAAGATCCTATGAATTCACCTTTTTTATAGCCTTCCTCAAAATATCCTCTTACCCCCATGTACTCATTACCTAAGGAAAAAATTGATTCTGATACATTACTTCTATCTGAATCAAATCCTTCTTCAATTATCCTCCATGGATCTAATTTCAAGTACTTATCTGCATATTTTTGCATGTTTTCTGCTCCTCCTATATTCAATCCCATAGTTACTTCCAATTATGATTAAATTATAGTTTCTATAAATATCTGAGTATAGGCTGTAATTCTGCTAAATAGTTTCTAATAATGCTGAGTTTAAATATAAATAGTGAATTCTTATTAATCATTTGTTAGAATATATTTGAGGTAGTGTTTATACAGACGTACCACTTCGATCCGAAATCTATTACGAAGTTGTACATCATAAATGTATACGTTTTAACAATCCAGTAAGTAAGGGGTGGGGTTACTATGTATTCAATGTTGATTTTAGACGATGAGTATATTGTCAGATATGGAATTAGAGAAACAATTGATTGGAACGAATACTCCATTGAGATAGTTGCAGATGCCGATAATGGAAAAACCGGTTTAGAATTAGCTCTTAAGTTTAATCCTGATATTATAATAACTGATATCAGAATGCCTGAGTGGGATGGTCTAGAGTTTTTAAAGGCTATAAAAGCTTCTAATATAGACTGTATAGTTATTATTTTAAGCGGCTATGAAGAATTTGAATATGTTCGAACAGCACTTCACAGCGGAGCTTTTGCATATTTATTAAAACCTATTGATAATAATGAACTTATAAAAACCGTTTTGGATGGAATTAAAGAGTTGGACAAGAGGCGCAATAAGCAAAAACAATATTCATTGTTAGAAAGTGAACTTCCAAATGTAAAGCAATTATTTTTAAATAACCTCATTACAGGCAAGCTCTCTGACCTAGATGCGATAAAAGAAAAACTTAAACTATATAGCATTGATATATCTCCAACAAACAATTATGTAGTATTCTTAACAGTGAATTCAAGTGATGACATTCTTAAATCTTCAGATAAAGATACAATTAGTTTAATTCGAAATACTTTGACTAGCTTAATCTCCAAGTATTTAAATGATGGTAATATTAGTTATCTCTACACAGAAACTTCTGAATTGAAATGGACTATAATTTTAAGTCATCCACATATTGAAAATGCAGTTAAGGCAATAAAGAATGCTGCTAAAAAAATCATTTATGAATTTGAACAGATTACAACACTTACGTGCTGTGTAGGAATAAGCAATGTATGCAAAGACTTATCAATTATTCACAGTGCTTGTGAAGAGGCCGAAAAGGCTGTAAACAATAATATGTTCACTGATATAAACCGCATATTAAGTATTGATGGGATAGAAAACAATATGTCTTCAAGAAAGATTAATGAAGCTATAAAATATATAACATCAAATTACAATAAAGATATTTCAGTAGATGATGTGGCAAATGCATTATATATAAGTCCTTCTTATCTAATGCATCTGTTAAAAGATAATATAGGTAAAACCTTCAACGAATGTCTAAAGGAAGCTAGAATAAATGCGGCTAAAGAGTTGTTGGTTAATCCAAAATATAAGGTTTATGAAGTATGTTATAAAGTAGGATATAACGATATAAAATACTTTAGCCAAGTATTTAAGCGTTCTACTGGAATGACTCCTAGTGAATATTCAAAAAAGGCTCATATATAGCAAGTTTGATCTGACTGGTATATCTCTAGGCATATACCAGTCATTTTTGTACTGTATATGAAAGTATAAAACTTCCAGGTTAGTTAAACCTAAAACTTTTAAATAGTTCCAATAACCCCCTATTAATCTACAGTAAAAAAATAAATCTTATTCGCCTGCCAGAATTTCTTCACTACGTTTAGAAAAGGCAGATGCGTAAAAAAAGCTCGCTGAAGAAAGTCGCTTCAGCGACTTTTTTATGTGACATTAAACTGTCCCACTAGTAAGTTTAATTCTTCAGCTAAGCCTGCTTGATTCATTGCTGACTTTGCAACTTCTCTTATTGCTAAAGTAACTTCTTCTACACTTATGGATATTTCTTCTGATCCTCCAGCTGAACGCTCTGAAGTTGCTGATACATCTCCAATAGCTATCTCTACATCTGCTATCATGGAATTTATCTTATTAACAGAATGTGCCATATCTATTATTATGCTATTTATAAACTCTGTATCTTTATCATATTGATTTCCTATATCATTTAACATTCTATATGTTGGTTTCACACTTCCTTCCATGTAATCAAGGACTTCTTTTGCACTATTTGTAAGATTGTTAACTGAAGTTCTCACCTTTAACATCATATCTTGTATGGTTACAACCGCCTTTGATGATTTATCAGCTAAAAGCCTTACCTCTTCGGCCACAACAGCAAATCCTCGTCCATTTTCTCCTGCTCTAGCAGCTTCTATTGCTGCATTTAATGATAGCAAATTTATATTATCAGCAATTTTTCCAATAGATTCCGCAACTATTTTCACTTCATCTACCACCTTAACTTCTCTTATGGCATTAGATATATTTTCATAGTTTTTGCTATATATTTTGTTATTAACTTCTATACTAACCACTGCTTTTTCTTTTATATTAACAACTCTATTTTTTATATCTTCCAATGAATCCGCTGAATTTTTTGCTGTAACAGAAAGCTCTTTAGTTGTTCTTCCTATTTCTGATGTTGAAGAACTCACCTCTTCTGTTGAGGTTTTGATATTTTTTACTCCGAAGAAAATTTCATTAGTAGTTCCACTTACTATTTCAATTTTTGAAGCAACTTCTTCAGTTATGGCGGAAAGTTCTTCACTAGCAGCACCTATACTTTCTGAACTAGTTATTACTTTTGCAACTAGATTTTTTATATTAAGCGTAGCTCCATTTAAAGCTTCCCCCATTTGTCCTATCTCATCTTTAGAGTTAATTATTATAGAACTGGTTAAATCCCCCTTACCAAGGGACCTTGCAAAAATAAGTACTGCTTTTAATCTTTTAGATATATTCGCAGCTATACCAACTCCAAATATGATAGCTATGACAAATCCAATGCCAGTTATCACTATATTTATAAGCTTCGATTGGTTGTATGTTTTAGCGTTATTGGAATAAGCTATATCTGCTTTTTTTATGTTTCCTTCTATTAATTTATCATACTCACTATCTGCAGCAGCTCTTGATGATATTACTTCTGAAAAAGCATTTTTTGCATCCTCGTATTTATCTTGTGCTGCATACTTAATCACAACATTACTAGAGTCTCTAAACTTTTCAAGATCTTTTTTTAAATCTTGAAATCCATCACTTTCATCTTTTGATAATAGTTTTTGCTCATAGATAGCTATAAGCTTATTATTTTTATCTCTAAGGGAATTAATTTGTTGCTTTACACTTTCTCTCTCACTTACTGTTAACTCTTGATAAGTAATAATCAGCAATTCAGATCTTATATCTGCAAGATTTTGCTTCATATTATCAAGACTTTTAATAGCTTCCAAATTATAATCATGCATAGCTCTAGCGTTTGAATTTATATCACTTATATCTCTCAGTGAATTTAATCCTGAAAGCATTATAAACACTGCTATTAAAATAAATGCTGGTATCAATTTGTAGTATATTTTTAAATTATTGAACCATCTCATTTTTCATCCCCCTTATCTGTAGGAGGCTGTGAAAAAAGCTATTCTATAGGTTTCGCTATACCGCACTTGGGCGCCACGAGCGGCTCGCGAAAAAGAATAGCTACATTTTTCACATCCTCCTCTAGGTAAACTATACTGTATATATGTAAAAACACAGACCTTCTTCAGTTATAGATTAGTTGACTAAAGAAGGTCTGTGTACATTGACTCTATTTAAAATATTAAACTATTCCTTTATACTACCTTCCATTGCTCCTGCAGTAATCTGCTTTTGGAAAAGTATAAACAAAATTATAGGTGGTATGATTGCCAGAGTAATACACATCATAAGCTGATCTGGTGTCATTTTTCCACCTTGACGAGCCACAAATAACTTAACCATAACAGTGAAACTACTATCCTTCTTTAGAACCAAGTAAGGAAGAAGGAAATCAGACCATGCTGCATTAACTGCATACATACCGATAACCATATTTATCGCTTTACTTAATGGAGCTACTATTTTAAAGAATATCTGAAAATCTGAACATCCATCCAACCTAGCAGCCTCAATAAGAGATGTTGGAATTGACTTAAAAAATGTGATATACAGTATAACATAAAATGCATTTGCTCCTGCCACAAACCATAGTGGTGTGATTTGGTTGTTCAAATTTAATGCTACTATGTTCTTAAACACTGGAACTAAACTAGTAGTTGCTGGTATCATTAAGCTCACCATAACTAACGCATGAACAACTTTACTTCCTCTTGGTTTAATTATAGCTATTACATAAGCAAGTAACCCATTAAACACTATTGCACAAACTACACTACCTACAACGGCTATTAAAGAATTCTTGTAGTACTTTATAAAATCGAGTTTCTTCCAAGTTTCTGCCAGTCTTTCTGGATGAAATTGATCTGGCCAAAAAGTTGGTGGTTGTCTAAAAAACTCTTCTTGGGATTTAAAGCTTGATAGCATTACCCATAATGGTGGCACAACGGAAGCTATCACTATAACAAAGCATATTACAATCATAATTAGATATGCAAGCTTTACTGGTTTTCGTTTTAAATCAAAGGTAGTTATAGCACCATAGCTTTTATTACTTATTTTAGATTTAAACATTTGGCCTCTCCTTTCTATTCCTCACTGTTTCTGTTAAGAAGATTGTACACACAAGTTAATGCAATAAGTATTATAGCGATAATAACACTTAGCGCTGTTGCTTGAGCAATCTTCATATCTTGGAATGCATATTTATAATTTAACTGCATTAGAGAAATAGAAGCATTATTAGGCCCACCACCAGTCATTACCATTGGTTCATATAATACTTGGAAAACAGCTATAATTTGAAGTATAAATAAAGTTTTACAAGTACTAAATAGTCCTGGAATAGTTATATAGAAAATTCTTTGCCATATTCCTGCACCATCCATGGCTGCAGCTTCATAATGATCTTGATTTAAGCCTTGCAATCTTGCGAGGTAAACTAGAGCAGTTGATCCTGCACCCTTCCAAGTCATTGTAATTACTATTAAAAGAATAGTCCACTTTGGATCTTCTAACCATTTATGTGGCTCTACTCCAAACTTACTTAAAAAAACATTTAAAATACCATTTCCTCCTGGGGTCATGATTAAAGACCACATCATAACAGTAGCTACCCCTGGAACAACATTAGGAAAATACATCCCAACTCTAAATAACGATTTAAAGTACACAACTTCATTTAATAAAATTGCCATTATTATAGGGACTAAAAACCCTACTACTAAGGACCAAAAAATATAAACAAAAGTATTGCTTAACGCCTTCATAAACACTGGATCTTGAAATACATTTATGTAGTTTTTAAATCCTACAAAAGCTACAGGATTGAACCCCTGTGTACTATAAAATGATAGTTTAAGACTTTGAAGAATAGGTACCCATACGAAAAAAGCAAATAACACCAATGACGGAATCATTATCATCCATCCTGATATATCTTTTCGCCATACATTTTTGCCGATTTTTCTACTTTTTATTGGTGTTTGTGTAGCAAGTTTCATGGCATCATCGACTCCTTTCTTAATTCTTTATAATATAAAAGGCTGCATACCACTTTCTTGATAGATAAAGATGAACAATCTCTCTGACTAAATATTTCAAAACTCTGGGGGGTTAAACCAAGATGATTTGAATAAAAATTTAAATAATATAATTGTTCATCTTTATATCCTATTAGTGCTTTATACAGCCTTATTTAGTGCTAAAATAAATTATTTTTTATTTATATTCGCATCTAACTTTTGTTGGAAGTTGCTATTAGCTTTATCCATAAGAGCTTGAACATTTGCATCTTTGTTAGTTAATACTGCTTGAATAACTGGATATAATTCAGCATACATATCTTGAGTAAGATTTGGTTCTTCAGTGTGAAGAGTTTTTGGTACATTACTGAAGTAATCCTTAAATAAGTTGTAGTTTATATTTTCATTAGCTTTTCTAATTTCTTCAACCTTATCTAGGTAATCTTTATTTGTCCAAACTTGGAATGATGGAATAACTGGAATGTTATTTTTCTTACGATAATCTGCATCATCCTTAAGTCCCTTTTCTGTATCAGCGTTAAGAACTGGTGCTTTACCCATTATTTCTATGAATTTAAGAGCTCCATCTATTTCATCCTTTGAAGCTGTTGAAGAGAACATATAAGGAGTACCACCCATTAATGAGTATTGTCCACCAGGACCTGCTGGGAATGGTACTAAAGCTAAATCGTCTTTACTTAAACCGTAATCTTTAGTTGGAACATTTACACCATCTTGTGCTGCAAAGTACATTGCTGCATTGCTAGTGCCTATTGCTTGCATACCTGATGTCCAATCTTGAAGAATTTCATCAGTTAACGCATTATATTTCCATTTTAAATCCTTTACATATTGCATAGCTGCTACGGCTTCTTTAGAATTTAAGTTAGATTTCCACTTTCCATTGTCTTCTACTTGAAGCTTTGCTCCAAATGCCCATGCTATATTTGAGAAATGCCATCCACCAGAATTGTCTTTTGATAGTAATACAATTCCTGCTTTTCCTGTCTTTTGTTTAATAGTTGCAGCTGTTTGAGCTAATTCATCCATAGTCTTTGGATACTTAGGTATGTCTCCATCCATTAATCCTGCTTGTTTAAATAATTTTATGTTAACATACAAACCTAATGCGTATCCATCACGTGGAACTCCATATGTCTTTCCATCTTTAGATAATAGATCTTTTATCTTTGGATCCATTGCATCCAACCACTTATTATCTTTTAGTTCACCAGTGATATCTGCAACATATTTGTTTGCTATCAACTTTTGTGGCTCTGTATACCAAGTTTCAAATACTGTTGGTAGTTGTCCACTTTCTGCCAAAGGAACAAAGCTTTCTACACTATATTTATAGTGCGAAGGTTCAATTGTAATCCAATTATATTTTTTCTCACATTCTTCTTTGTACTTATTGAATAATGCAACTTGCTCGGCATCAGTATCCTCTGGCCACATTCCTATCTTTACTGTAACCTTCTTGTGTCCATCAGCTGTAGCTGGCTTATCTTCTTGCTTATTACATGCTGTCAAAGATGTAACTGCTAACATTGCAGATATAAGTATTAGTGCTAAACGTTTTCTCATTACATTCCCTCCTTAAATATTTCGCATCCCTCTTACAATTAAAAGTATACAAGATTCCCAAAAATGAAAACAGGCTATAATCATGCTAAATAGTTTGTTAATCTGCACATATTTTATACACAACATTGAAAAGGTTATCACGTACATATATAATTTAAATTAAGTTAGTTTCGTGAGGTGATTTAATGTCTGCAAAAACACGTATAATATTTCAATCAGTAGCAATTGTTATCTTATCTATTATTTTAATAATGTTTATTGGATATAAAAAAATGCAAAATGTACTTCTTCAAAATCGTATTCAGTCTTATGTGGAAACCATGAAAATACAGTCACAAAATATAGATTACTTTAGAAAGCTTATCGAAAACATTACCGATTATTCAATTAACTCTCCTCAAGTAACTGATTCACTTAAGGATACTTCATATAATTCTATTGTAACTAATAGTCTATCCGATTTGAGATCTATAAATCTTGATATAATTGGATCTACCATCTATTCCTCTAATGGACTTAGATATGAAAGTAATAGTAATTATAATTTTCCATCCTTTGATTCGTTTTCTAAAACAAAAGAATATAGTAACTTTATTAAGACTTCTAAAAGTTCAATGTGGATGCTATGTTCAGATGATATTCCTAAATACAGGTATACTAACTCAAAAAGTACAAACGTAGTATCATATATCTCCAAGATATATGATGTTTCTTCTTCCTTAGGAATAGTTATCGTCAACATAACCACTGGTTCATTTATGGATTATTTCTCTTATGATGTATTTGATTCTAAGTTCTCTCTTTCAGTATACACTCCTGGAACTGAACCAATATACGAGTACGGTGAACAATCCCTAATGCCTCCTAAAGAAGCAGAGCTTATGAACATTCTTTCTTCAGGAAAGAATTATACTCTCAGCAAAGATAAAACCAAATTAATAATAATAGAAAACTTACTAGATAAGGACACTTATGTTGTAAAAACTATATCCTTAGATAATTTCTACAAGGAGACTGGAAAGCTAAAGGCTTCTTTTGTATTGATAGCCATTGTATTACTTATGACACTCATACTACTTTATAGCAGGTTTGTGAATAATATATTAAACCCAATAATATCTCTTCATGATAAAATGATTCAATATCATGATTAACACTCTATAAAAAAATCGCTAAGTAATCTTCTTAGCGATTTTCTTATACATTTAATGAAGCAACCTCTCTATTTTAATACACTATTAAAATACCTCTAGTAACTTACTGTTTTTCTCTTCTTGCTATTCTTATGATTACAGTAGTACCTTTATTAGGTTGACTTAATATACTAATACCATACTTACTTCCATATTCTAATTTTATTCTCTCATCAACATTCTTCAACCCGTATCCACCAGATTTGCTTTTATCCAAGTTATCAAATTCATCTAGCATTTTAGGGTCAAAGCCTTTACCATTGTCTATAACTTCAAAAATCAACATATCATCATATTTAATCCCATTAATTTCTATCCTGCCATTTTCCTTCTTGCCCCTAACTCCATGCTTTAATGCATTCTCAACTATAGGTTGAATAGTGAGTTTAAGAATATATTCATCAAGAATATCATCAGGTATGTTATATGAAATTTGAAGTTCATTAGGAAATCTCATCTGTTCTATAACAACAAAGCTTTGTATTAAACTTATTTCTTCGCTTATTGTTATGTACTTTTCTCCCTTATGCAAACTCATTCTGAAAAACCTCGAAAGAGCCATAGTTATTTTTTCAATATCCTGTTGTTTTTTTATTTTTGCCATCCAAACAATTGTATCTAAAGTATTATACAAAAAATGTGGATTTATCTGAGCTTGCATCGCAGCCAATTCTAATTCTCTTTGTTTTTCTTTTTCCTCATTATTTTTAACAATAAGTTCATCTATTCTTTCTACCATATCTACATATGCTTTTTCCAATTCAAAAAATTCATCATGTACTTTAGTTTCTTTAGCTATACCAATGCTTTGTTTTCCTCCTTTAAAGCCCTTCATAGCAGCTTGCAATCTTCTTAGAGGTTTTAATATATATGCAACTGTTAAAAACGAAAGTACTATAGCAATCACTGCACTTACAGTTGATATAATCCATACGTTATAGCTTATCTGTTTAGTTATCATATCAATATTTTCTTCTTTTATATAAGTAAGTATATACCAATTAAATCCTATATCTTTAAGTTGTTTATCAAAGGCAGTATTGGCAACTACCATCTTTTCTCCCTTAAAATCTATATGATTCAATTTTTTATCTGTGATAGAACTAAATTTATAATCATATATAGTTTCACCTATACTTTCACTATCCATTGAAGACATTATTTTTCCTTCACTGTTTACAATCATAGAAAAGCTATTATTAACAAGTAAATGATTATATATTTTAATAAAATTATTAGATTTAACATAAGTTACTAAGTACCCATTTATTCTTCCAGTATCTAAATTTCTAAATTTACGACCAATCATTATATACGCTTGTCCGTTTTTATCTTTAACTACCGCATCGCTATATGTTATTTTGCCTGAATCATCAATCTTATCAAGAAAATTCTTATCAGGTAACGACAGATTTTCATCCTCAGCCATCCTGTAACTCTTTCCTTCTTTTGTTATTATAACTACATCTGCAATATTATCATACTCTTTCATCTGAGATAGCAACTGCTCCTTTATACGCCTTTGCTTTTCTTCATATGTTATTGAATCATCATTTATTATTTGATTGTAGATTTGTCTAGATAGAAGCCTCACCGAAGCCATATTTACGTCATTTATTACCAAGTCCATACTTTGACAAAGTTCACTTTGAGCAGAATATAGATATGCCGTTAAATCACTGTATATTATCCTATTAGAGTAAAAATTCATCACTGCAGAAATTATTATGGTTACAACCATTAAAGTTATGGCTGTAATTCTAAAAAAACTATTATATAAGCTTCCCTTTTTTAAAATGAATTTCTTTTTTAACATTTTAACTCCTTACTAGAGTGTTTCTCTATACATTTTAAATACCATCATAAAAACCGTTTACATTTAATATAACAAAATTTAAAATACATTATAACTAACTATATGTATATGTTTATATTGAAGTATCACATCTTTATCTATATTATATGGTTAATGTAATATGCTGTAAATATATAAAAAAACACCTACATAGGTGTTTTTATTCTTACATTATTTAAAAACTTTGATTCTCTCATCTATTGGCATAAAACTTTTTTCTCCTGGAATTTGTAGTGGTTTTCCAAAAGGCATCTGTGCAATTAGTTTCCACTCATCAGGTATATTCCATGTTTTTTTAACTTCATCATCAATTAAAGGATTGTAATGTTGAAGCGAAGCTCCTAGTCCTTCTATTTCTAGTGCTGTCCAAACCACATACTGAAGAATGCCTGAAGACTGCTCAGACCATACAGGGAAATTATCTTTATATAATGCAAACTGTTCTTGTAATCCCTTCACAATAGCTTGATCTTCAAAATACAATATAGTTCCGTGCCCCTTACTAAAAGAATCTATCTTTTCTTCTGTTTGAGCAAAGTTTTCTTCAGGTACTACCTTTCTTAAAGCTTCCTTGGTAATATCCCATAATTTTGTATGATGCTTATCTAATAGCAATACTGCTCTACAACTTTGTGAGTTAAAAGAAGTTGGAGCACATTTAACGGCTTCCTCTACCATATGTGCAATTCTTTCATCTGGTATTGTAGACTCATTACTAATTGCATAGATTGATCTTCTGCTCTTAATAGCAGTATAAAAATCAATAATCATCTTTCTGCCTCCTATTTTTAATTGCTAATTAAAGATTATTCTAATAACTTATTATGGATGTACCACTTCATAGTAAAATTTATTATTTTTAAATTCTCTCACCAGAAGCCGTGAGAGTTTTAAAAACAGATTTTGGATTGAAGTGGTACATCTAAAGTACGTTATTATTTTTAACCTTCATAGGAGGCTTTATGTATCCTATAATAAACCTTGTATCTTATTCCATATTTCTATATTGTTCTTTTTTAAGTTAATTATTTTAAAGTCCTTATTAACAAATGCATGAACTGTTTTTCCTTTAGCTAAGGTAATCTTATCTGCATCTCTTATTACTTCATATGAAAATACTACCTTCGCACCATTAAGTTCTTCAACCCAAGTTTTAATTGTGACTTCATCTTCATACTTAGCTCCAACCATATATCTGCAGTTGCTTTCTACTAAAGGCATCATTATGCCATTACTCTCCATATCACTATAGCTAATTCCTGATTCTTTTATGAATTCTGTTCTTCCAACCTCAAACCATGCATAATAGTTAGAATGGTGAACTATTCCCATCTGATCAGTTTCAACATATCTTACCTTAATTTTTGTTTCGCTTATATTCATATATATCTCCCTATATACAGATACCCTTATAATTGAATTTATTTTTAAAACTCTGGTCAGAATTCATCAGAGTTTTAAAAATAACTTTAGATTTAAAGTTATCCATCTTCATTAAACTATATAAAAGAATGAATTTATAGCCATGCCTTCAATCTCTCATAATTCTTTTTTGCATCTTCATAACCCAAATCATAAAGTCTATACAACTTCTCTGGTCTTTTTTCCAATCTATCAACTTGTAAGTCCTCACTTGGTCTTAATATGAATACATTTCCTTCTTTCTCCATGTCACCAGCTAAGTCCAAAGTTTCATTATAAACAGCGTGTCTATTTACCATTGCCTTTGATAACCCTTTGTATTTAGAATATACTTTATCTACAACCCACTTTCTCTTGAAAGCTTCTTTTCTGTATCCATCAGGCCTAGTTAGTATCACCACATGCTTTTTATTGCCATCATTAATAGATTTATTTAATGGAATTGGATCAGATATTCCTCCATCCAATAGACTATAATTATTGTAGCTTACCACTGGTGCAACAAAAGGCAGGCTACTAGACGCACGTATAATTTTTAGAATTTCATCATTGTCTTTAAAACACTGATTTTTTTCCACATAAAATGGCTCTCCAGTTATGCAATCAGTTGCTCCGATTATAAATTTTTGTTCTGAATCAAAAAAAGTATCATAATCGAAAGGATCTAACTCATTTGGTATTTTGTTATACACAAAATCTATTCCAAATAAACTTCTCTCTTTTAGCATATTTCTATAACTTAAGTATCTATGGTCTTTTACATATCCTATATTAATTCTTTTGTTTCTCTCAAACTGTTTAGAAATATATGATGCTGCATTACATGCGCCTGCCGAAACCCCTATTATGTATGGGAAGTGTAAAGACTTTTCCAGGAAGAAATCCAGTATACCAGCTGTATATACTCCCCTTAAGCCGCCTCCTTCAAGTACTAATCCTATATCTTTCATCATAACACCTTCTAATTTTTATATTTACTTTATTATACTAAATTGTTTCAATTTATAATAGTAAAAATACTTATGTAACCATTTATTTACATAATATATATTTGTAAAACTAAAGTCCATATGCATAAATAATATTAAGTAAGGTATCTATGGTATCTTATGTTGTGTAATAAAGTCTATTATTTCTCCATATATTATCATGCCATATACTCCAAGAAGCGAATAAAAAGCTTAGACTAACCCTTTTAAATTAGTCTAAGCTTTTCTTAAACTGTATTAATACATTACGTCACATACACTTAAGTAGCTTTAGCATTCTATATTTGCATAAATACTTAAAACTAATTAAACTTAGGAATTTCATAATAGAACATTGAATTATTCATTTTACTTATTATTGATTTCATTATCTGTGATTGCTTATACGCCCAACCTATATCCGTTGCATACTGATGAGCATATAAAGTATTTGGAGATTTATATATAGTAAGCATATCCCATCTCATTTTATAGAGAGTATCCTGCTTATAGGTTGTGCTGTTTATATAACTTTGAGATATAAACTTAGCCCCACCAATGATTGCTTTATCAACCGTTGACCAGCCTTGCTTATAAGCATTTTCTGAACCCCATAAATTAGGATTTGAATCATAAGCTGCAACTCCATAAACATTATATACCTTAACTGGAGCAGTTACATCTATAAGCTTAGAGTTCTCATCACCAAATATCTCATGTACTGCACTAACTGTTATTCCTGTAGCTAAAGCTGAAGTACCATTACCAGTTTCTAATAGTGAATGAGCAACTAAGTATACTGGATTGATGTTATAAGTCTTTCCTGCTTCAATAAAAGCGGCTCCCTTACCTTGAAGAACTCCTTTACCTGCTAATACATTGTTTAAATCTTCTACAGTTATCCCATCAACATAATTAAGCTTTAAAAATTGATATATACCATAATCATTAATAAAATTATTTGGGTTTACATAGTATGCTACCTGATCTTTTGTGGCATCTATCCAATTACCATTACTCCAAACTTGTGACTTAGTGTATAGCCCCATTTCACTGTTAATAAAGCTTTCTAAACCTAGTTTTGAGTCTACGTAACTTACTATCCCATATTTTAATATCTCAAAGTCAATCTCTTTCGAGTTATCTAAACTTCTTAATGAGGTTGTATCTTTTATATCAACTTTTATCTTATATTTTCCTTCTTTTATCGGAACCCAATTATAGTTATTATCATTAGAATAATCTCTAACTAAAGTCCATTGAATTCCGTCGCTAATCCAATATCTATATAATATTGTAGTTCCTCCTACTACTTTAGTAGTAGCAGTTATTGTATTACCAAGTCTTCTTGGTGAAACTAGATTTGTTGATAAATTCTCAATCTGAGGTATATTATTCACTACAAAGGTTTTCTCCATGAAATTGTCATAATTACTTGTAGAGCCTTGATATTTAACTTCTACTCTTACTTTATAGGTACCCTCTGACGTCGGCATCCATATGAACTTACTACTGCTAGAGTAGTCCTTTAAGATAGCCCATCCTGTTCCTTTATCTACCATAAACTTATATAACACATTGGTTGTACCACCACTTACTGCACTGATTGTAATTGGAGTATTAATTAAAGCAGGCGAGCTTTTATCGAATATAACACTACTTATTGTTGCTATTGGATTTTTAATCTCGTAACTTTTTTCAATATATGTATCTGGATTCCTTAAGGAATTAGCCTGCTTTATATCTACTCTCACTTTATAATTACCGATTTTAGTAGGACTCCAATTATATGTTTTATCATAAGTATAATCTCTGAGTACACTCCATGCTTGTCCGTTATATATAGAATACTTATAGAGTACTCCACTTGTTAGATTTGTGTTAGTAGTAAACTTAACTGTTGTCCCTATATTACTAGGTGAGCTAAAATTTGTAGTAATACTCTGAGCCTTTACTGTGCTGTAAACTTCGTAGTTTATTTGCTTATATACTGTGGCAATGGATTTATTATATTTGTCTTTTACCTCAACTTTTATCTTGGAAGTAGAAGCTCTATATGGAACCCACTGAGTATCCTTTCTTGAAGTATAATCTTGAAGAGTATACCACCTTGTTCCGTCATAGATAGAGAATTTATAAAGTAAACTTCCAGAACCAATAGCGCTAGCACTTATCTTAACAGTCTCTCCTACTTTTACAGTTTGTCTATCTGTGCTCAAACTTTTAATTTGAATAGTTGCAGCTTGAACTTTAACATTATGCAAAACTATGCTTGTCATAATCATTACCAAGAAAATATATATTTTCTTTTTAAGCTTCAGAATAATCCCCCCTAATCTTTGGTTTAAAACATCTTAACAAAAACTTATAAAAAGTTTTTATATAGAGTTATATGATTTTATTAATATAATCGTTAAAACCTACTTTACTCTGAAGCTTATTTCGTTGATACTTTCTAGTATACTACTGGTAATGAATCCACGTATTTCCACATAATTCTATCTTAAAGAAAAGGACTGTTGCATCTTGCAACAGTCCTTTTCTTTATACACGATTTATTCTAACTTTCCTAAAACAAAAGGAAATTTTATTTTCTAATTATTGATTATTTTTTTTAAAACAGTTTTAAATTTTTTAAGTTTAGGTCATAGCTATAATATTACATAAATCCAAATTTAAAATTTAAGATACTTAAGAGGACTAACCCCATCTCTTGCTTTAAGAAGATCGCCTCTTACTGCCATCATATAAAATCCTACTGTAAATAGGATTACGAATGGTCCAAGTAAATTACTTATAAAAACTGCTATTAAAAGTGTATGGTTAGCATAATTATAAACATTCGTAAATGGAATATTAATATGCTTGAATTTATTGTATGCGAAAAATATTCCGCTAAGAAATAATGCTGCAAAAGCAACTCCTATGGTTGCGTAAAGAACAATCCCAATTAAAGTAGGTATTTCTAGAGTTTTATAATATAGTAGAAACACATCAAAATTACCGTAAATAACTGATTTGAAACCTTTCATTATTGTATAAAGTATGAGCCCTGCGATTGAAACAATTAAATCAAATCTTAATAATTTCCCAAAGGATTCACCTTTTAAAGTATGGTATAAATGAGGTTTAAAGAGACTTATTTTTAATTCATTTAGAAGATTCAAGATCAAAACCCCTTTCAAAATTTTTAGTATATTTATATGTACATAGGTGGTTACAAGTATGTAACCACCTATATTTTATATTATATACTATATTGTGCTTTTATACAGTTGCATTTTCTGCTGAATTGTAAGCTTTTTCTTCTTCGAAGTATTGCTTATCAACAGTTCTGATGAATGGATAGTAGCAAAGGAATGCTACAGCTAATTCTACTATTTGTAGTAATGCTCCTCTAACACCAGCTATTAAGAATCCACCGAATACTGCAGGAGTTGTCCAAGGAATTATAACTCCTGAAGGTCTTGGAACTAATCCAGTAGAAATTGCTAAATAACAAACTACTGCAAGAATCATTGGTGTTAATATGAATGGTATCATCATTATTGGGTTAAGAACTATTGGAAGACCGAATGTTATAGGTTCATTGATGTTGAATAAACCAGGAAGTATTGCAAGTCTACCAAGTTTCTTACATTGTTCTGACTTACAAAGGAATACCATTGTTAAACATAATGCTAATGTAGAACCAGATCCACCTAATTGTAAGTATATTTCTTGGAATTGTTGTGTAATAACGTGTGGTAATGCACCGCCAGCCTTAAATGCTGTTAAGTTATCAGCTGATAATGAAAGCCAGATTGGTGACATAACTGAACCAACAACGTTAGCACCATGAATACCAAATACCCAGAATAATCCTATGAATAGGTTTGCAATAAGTGTTGCACCTAAACTATCTCCTAATGAAGTTAATGGAGCTTGAAGTATCTTGTAGATGAATCCATGTACTGTGTTGTATGAAGTAAATGTGAATAAAAGTCTAACGATATCGAAGCAAGCTATTACCATGAAAGCTGGTATAAGTGCTGAGAACGCTTTAGATACAGTTGGAGGAACTCCTTCTGGCATCTTAATAACCCATCCTCTAACGTTTACAAATCTTATTATTTCAGTAGTAAAGATTGCTGTAAACATACCAACGAATAATCCTTTTGATCCAAGCCATTCCATTGGTATAACACCAGTTATATCATAAACTACTTTTGAATCTGCAGGAGTAAATGTTGTAGCAAATGGTGTAAGTATAAAGAATGCTACAAGTGCTATTGCACCACTGCTAATTCCTTCTAATTCATAGTGAAGTGATAAGCTGTTTGCTATACCGTACACTACGAAGATTGTCATTATTGACATTGTTGCATCAAAAGGAATTGTAAAGAATGTTTTCCAGTTAGCTCCGAAGATGCTAGCCATGAAGTCTAAGAATCCTTGAATTGGGAAGTTTGCCACTAAAAGTGACATTGCACCGATGATCAGTAATGGCATTGCAAGCATGAAACCATCACGGATTGCTAATAAATATCTGTTACCAGAGATTTTAGCTGCTACGGGCATAAGCTTTTCTTCTAATAAGTCCATAGGTTTTGACATAATTTTTATCTCCTTTCAAATTTAAAAAATATATAATGAAAAAATTTCAAGCTATTTAATAATTATTTCTTTATAAGTGCTATTGCTTTTTCTAGAACCTTTTGACCATTCATCATACCATAGTCTTGAGGAGCTATTACATCTATTGGAACATTATGCTCATCGCATATTTTCTTAGCTCTTGCAAGAGCAAATCTTATTTGAGGTCCTAACAAAACTACATCAGCTTCTGGAACATACTTATTCATTTGAGCTTCAGAGTAAGCATTAATCTTAGCTTCTATACCTTGAGCTTTTGCTGCTGCCTCCATTTTAGTAACTAATAAACTTGTTGACATACCTGCTGAACAAAATAAAACGATATTGTACATAATAAATTCCTCCTAATAAATTAAGTTTTTTATTTCAATCTGAATATTTAATGTTTAATTTTTATATATAGTTCTCTCTAAAACAAACCCTTATTTATTTTATGTTTTTATTGTTGTGCTGCCTTTTCAAGTAATGGTTGCATTTGTCTTCTTAGCTCAATGATTTGAAGTATAAGATTTTTTTCTGTTATAGCAGTCATTAGATGATCTTGACTGTGAACAAATAATGCTGTTATTTCAATTTTTTCTCCTTGAGCTTCCTTGTGTAAAAGTGAAGTTTGTGAATCATGAGCGCGTCCTATTGCTTCGTCTGCAAGTTCTATCGAGGAAGAGGCTCCTTGAAAATCTCCACTATTTGCTTTCTCTAGTGCTTCATGAGCGTAAGCTCTAGCATCACCAGCGTTGATGATAATACCCATTATAATTTCTTCCATATTCATCGTCCTGTCCCCCTTTAGGTGAGTAAGTTGTTTTATTTTTTTCTTATGCCATATACTATAGCAAGACTCGTGCCAAAACTCTAAAAACACCTAAGCAAAAGGATTTCAGTAAATGTTTACATTGTGTTTTGGTTAAAATCATTAGTGTTTCGTATAAAAAACAGTAGTGTTTTGATAATAAATACAGTGTTTTTTTTTGTAAAAATAGTGTTTCTTAAAAAATACACTAATAAAATTAATTGTATTTACTTTTCTTATAAAAATGTTTTAATATATACTTAATTACTATTATGTATATAATTGAGATTATATGTAGGAGGGAGATGAAATATGAAGAGAATAGATCTAATTTATAATAAACTTTTAGAACTTTCCCGCCCAGATGGTGTAAGTGCTTCAGAGCTTTCAGAGATTTTAAGTATATCTAGAGCGAATGTTAGCTTTGATTTAAATAGATTGTGGGAAGAAGGTAAAGTTAGCAAATCAAGTGGAAGACCCGTCAAATACTCTATTTCTTCAAAAGGCCAGAATCACTCTAATAATGAAACTTCTTTAGATAGGCTATTAAGAAAAAACGAAAGTTTAGCAGAGCCTATAGAAGGTGCTAAGGCAGCTATCTTATATCCACCAAAAGGCATGCATTGCTTAATTTTAGGCGAGACTGGTGTAGGAAAATCAATGTTTGCAGACTACATGCATGAGTATGCCACAGAAATGGGTGTTAAGAAAAAAGATTCTCCTTTTATAATATTCAACTGCGCGGACTATACTAATAATCCACAATTATTAAACGCTCAGCTGTTTGGAGTTAAAAAAGGCGCCTATACTGGAGCTGAAAATGATAAAGAAGGCTTGATTGAAAAAGCAAATGGAGGAATATTATTTTTAGATGAAGTTCACAGATTACCTCCAGAAGGACAAGAAGCCTTTTTTACTTTCATGGACAAAGGAGTTTTTAGAAGGATAGGAGAATCTGATACTAGAACAGCAGATGTGCTAATAATATCTGCAACTACAGAAGATCCATCTTCAGTTCTTCTTAAAACATTCACCAGAAGAATTCCAATGACTATCAAGTTACCTGCTCTTAAAGATAGATCAGCAAAAGAAAGACTAGAGCTAATAAGAGACTTTTTTGAGGCAGAGAGGATAAGGCTAGATAGAGAAATTGCAGCTTCTTTAAATACCATGAGAGCCTTATTATCGTACGATTGTCCAAATAACGTTGGACAATTAAAAGCCGACATACAACTTTTATGTGCAAAAGCATATTCTGATTTCTTAACTGGCAAAAAAGGAGAGGTTAAGATAACAAGTACTGATCTTCCCCCTCATATAAAAGAAGGATTATATAATGAAAAAGGAAATAGAATTCTATGGAATGAAACACTAGGAGAAAAAATTAACTTTTTCAAGTTCTCAAAGGGTGAAGACGATATTGTAAAGCAGCATGAAGAAGGAAGTATCTATGATATTATAGATAGAAAAGTACAAGAACTACGACTAAAAGGTGTTTCTAATTTTGATATAGAGACCATATTGGAAAATGATATAACAAAATACTTTAAGATGTATATAAGAGGTGCAGAAAATGCTATAAGCAGAAAAAATCTTATAAACATTTTAGGCGAAGACACTCTTTTACTTATTGATAAGATGTTCTATTATGCAACAACAACTTTAGGAAGAAACTTTGATTCGAATACTTTTTCCGCATTAGCACTACATGTTAATACTCTAATAGAAAGATTAAATAACAACAAAACAATAATAAATCCTCAGCTAAACTGGATAATAAAACAGTATCCTAAAGAATTTCAGGTAGCTAAGGAATGTGTTAAGATTCTAGAAGATCATCTTAAAATTAATGTACCTGAAGATGAAGCTGGATTTATTACATTGTTCTGGGTTTTAGAGAAAGAAAATAGAGAAAAAGATAAGGTTAAAGTTATCTTAATAGCTCATGGAGAAAGTACTGCAACCTCTATGGCAGACGTTGCCAATAAACTTTTAGGTGAGGATTATGTAGTTGCTATTAATGCACCTATAGAAGTAAGCCCATTAGAAGTTTTAGGTGCTTTAAGGGCATATGTAAAAAATGATATGAATCCAATGGGATATTTGATTTTAGTAGACATGGGTTCTTTAACCACCTTTGGAGAAACAATAGAAAAAGAATATGGTATGCCGGTTAGAGTTGTAGCTTTAGTATCAACTTTGCATGTATTAGAGGCTACTAGAAAAGCTAGACTAGGCATAGGCTTAGAAGAGATATATAAAGATGTAATTTCAATGAACTCCTATATGTTTGAACACAATTATGATAGACCTACAAAGGAGCATACTAAAAAACTTGCAATAGTAACTGCGTGTCTTACAGGAGAAGGAACAGCAGTAGCTATGAAAAGCTTCTTATCTCATAATTTAAGATATGATAAAGATTTACTTGAGATAATTCCTTTAAATTTTGTAGATAAACATTTAATAAAATCTAGGCTAAAGGAAATAGAAGAAGAGAAAGAAATTATATTTATAGTATCATCTTTCCCTATAGATTCAGACTTAAAACAATTTAATATTCAAGATGTAATTAGTCTTAGAGTTATAAAGGAATTGCAAGAAAAAGTAGATATAAAAACAACCCTTATAAAAATGGAAGATGTTATATCTGAGAATATACAAGGCGTGGATGGCAAAGCACTTTATAGAGACATATTAGATACCTTAAATAAAGCTAAATCCTTGCTTAGAATAGAGCTTGCAGAATCTACTCTTCCTGGCATAATTCTTCATATAGCCTTTATGGTAAATAGAATAATGAATGGTCAGAGTCCAAGCGAATACAGTGAAAAAGAGTCCTTTATTGAAGATAACTTAGACATTTACAATGCAGTAAAAAAATCCTTGGAACTTCTAGAAAATAAATACCTAATAGAAGTTTCACAAGATGAAATATGTTATATAATGAACTTTTTTAGATAAAGTTGAGATAGAAGTTTATGAATTTATTCACAAGCTTCTATCTTTACTTTTAGATGAAATTTTCTACACCTATGTTAATATATATCTAAGGAGGCGATTTAATGTCAAAAAATATTGATACTAAGCTTGAAGGCTTTAATCTTAGATTTGCCACGAAAGAAGATATCAGTACTATTTTAGGTTTTATAAAAGAATTAGCTGAATACGAAAATATGCTTGAAGATGTCATTGCTACAAAAGAGAGATTAAATGAGTGGCTTTTCGAGAGAAAATCTGCTGAAGTTATAATAGCTGAATTTGAAAACGAACCTATAGGCTTCTCATTATTTTTCCACAACTTCTCTACCTTTTTAGGCAGATCAGGTATTTATCTAGAAGATTTATATATAAAACCACAGATGAGGGGAAAAGGGTTCGGAAAAATTATGCTTGCATATCTAGCAAAACTTGCTGTTGAAAGAAAATGTGGAAGACTTGAATGGGCCTGCCTTGATTGGAATGAGCCATCAATCAAATTCTATAAAGGTTTAGGCGCAAAGCCTATGGATGAATGGACCGTATATAGAGTTCATGATAAATCCCTTGAAAATCTAGCTCAAAAATTTTAAGCTACTAAATAATAGTATAAATACCATCTATACTTATAAAACCTAAGTTCTTAAGAATTTAGGTTTTATTGTTGTAGACTAATATAATTTATTCAGATGGAAACCTTATATATAATGTAAATATACTATACAATAAAAGATGGTTATATTAAACTTTTATATAACTATCTTTTATTCCATACCACTTAGATAAAAATATAACTGCAATATGGATGTTTGATAAGTACCACTTAACTGATACAATAAATATATAGATTATTTAGGAGATGATGGCTTTGAAGATGATGCATCCAGTTTGGGTAGAAATAAATCTTGATAATTTAGAATTCAATTTGAATCAAATAAAAAATAAGATAGGAAATAGTGAAATAATAAGTGTTATAAAAGCTAATGCCTACGGACATGGTGCTCTAGAATGTGCAAAACTTTTATCAAACATAGGAATAAACAGGTTTGGTGTCGCTAATATTATGGAAGCTATTGAACTCCGAAAAGATGGTGTTGATGATGCTATAATGATATTAGGAATATGCGGAGAAAACGCTATAGAGGAACTAATAAAATACGATATTGAAGCTACTGTATCAACTTATACTTTTGCTAAAAAGTTATCAGAAGCATCAGTTGAAAATCATAAAATAAGTAGCATTCATATAAAGCTAGATACTGGCATGGGAAGAGTAGGTTTTCTTCAAAGCGATGAAGATATAAAGATTATAGAAGATATATGCAATCTAGAAAACATAAAGGTTGAGAGTATCTTCTCTCATTTTGCATCAGCAGATAGTAAAGATAAGAGCTATACTGAAAAGCAATTAGATATATATAATAGAGAGATTAAAAGAATTAATGATAAGTACAATGGAAGAATTAAAAGAAATATTGCAAACAGTGCTGGAATAATAGATGTTCCTGAGAGTTGCTATGATTATGTAAGACCTGGAATAATTCAATATGGCTATTATCCTTCTGAAGATGTTATGAAAGAGCGCTTAGATTTAAAGCCAGTACTAACATGGAAAAGCAGGATTGTACATTTAAAAATGTTAGATGAAAATAATTATATAGGCTATGGTCAAAAATTTAAGACCACAAGAAAGAGTAAAATAGCTACTATACCTGTAGGATATGCAGATGGTTATTCAAGAATACTTTCTGGGAAAGCTAAAGTTATAATAAACGGAAAACTCGCTCCTGTTGTTGGAAATATATGTATGGATCAGATTATGGTTGACGTTACTGATTTAGAAGATGTTCAATTATCAGATGAAGTAATACTTTTAGGTAGATTTGAAGACGTTAAATTTGATGCAGATGATATAGCAGAAATAATGGGAACTATAAATTATGAAATTCTTTGTAATATAGGAAGAAGAGTTACGCGAGTATATAAAAGACATGGCGAAAGAACTGATGTTGTAAATTATGTATTTTGATTTAAAAGGCTATTGCATTTTGCAATAGCCTTATTTATAAGTAAAGAGTTATAATATTATTGTGTACTTATAGATGAACCACTTCATAATTAAATATATATTTTCAAATTCTCCTCTCAGAACCCAGAGGAGTTTTGAAAATAGATTTCGGATTGAAGTGTTTCATCTTTACATTGTTATTAATTAAGGAGGAGATACTTATGAAGATAGTATTATTAGAGCCGTTAGGCATAAGTAAAGATACTCTTTCAAAGCTATCATCAAAGCTTAATGAAATGGGGCACCAGTTCCTAGCTTTTGATACAGTTGAAAAAGATATTGAAATATTGAAAGAAAGAGCTCAGGGGGCTGATATCTTAATGATTGCAAACAATCCATTAAGTGGCGAAGTTATAAGAAGTGTGGATACACTTAAATATATAGCTGTAGCTTTCACTGGAGTTGATCATGTTGATAAATCAGCTTGCGAAGAAAGAGGACTAAAAGTATCAAACGCAAAAGGTTATGCAACTGAAGCCGTTGCAGAACTTACTATAGGAATGATAATTTCTCTACTTAGAAATGTTAAACAATGCGATGAAGTTGTCCGCACGGAAGGTACAAAACTTGGACTTGTAGGAACTGAATTAAACGGTAAAACTGTAGGTATAGTTGGTACTGGTGACATAGGAATAAGAACAGCACAAATCCTTAAAGCCTTTAACTGTAAACTTCTTGGATACAGTAGAACAGAAAGAACTGAGGGAAAAGAACTGGGAATCACTTATGTAGACCTAGATACTTTACTAAAAAATAGTGACATAGTATCTCTTCATGTTCCATTAACAGAACAGACGACAAAACTTATAAATAAAGAAACCTTATCACTAATGAAAAAAAACTCTATCCTCATAAACATGGCAAGAGGACCTGTTGTGGATAGCGCTGCACTTGCAGAAGCCTTAAATAGCGGAACTATTGCCGGAGCAGGGATAGATGTTTTCGAAGTTGAGCCACCAGTTGCTTCATCTCATCCACTTTTTAGCTCAAAAAACACTCTAGTAACCCCACACGTAGCTTTTGCTACTAGCGAATCTATGATAAAAAGAGCAAATATAGTTTTTGATAATGTCTATGCATGGATAAATGGTGAAGAAAAAAATATAGTTTTTTAGACATCCAAACATTAATTTTTCAATAGATGCTAATATATAAATTATCCTGCAAAACAGCTTAATTTCAGTTTCATTGGCATCTATATAAATTAATCCATAAAAAAATCAACTCTAGATGAGTTGATTTTTTATATTATATATATACTTTTTTATCTAAATATTATATCTCTAAAAGCCATTATTACCTCAATAAGTATTAATAATATTACTATGATTTCAAGATTATTTGCTCTTTTAGAGTGACTTAAGTTAGCAAAAATTTCTATTATATCTACCATAGTTTGTGATTTAGCATTTAACTTTTCATACCTGTCATTAAGTTCAAATAAATCAGCTAAATCATTAAATAAATTTTCAGCGCTTTCATTCTTCCAAGCAATGGCTGGTTTATCGAGAAGCATTATATATGATATAGTTGTATGTTTGAAAGATAGTACTCTTCCAATTATAGAAGCAGCCTGTTTTTCATTAATATTAAGATTACCATTTTCAAGACTCTTTATAATCTTCTCCACCTCATCAAAAACCACATCCATCGTTACTTCAATAGTCTCTAATGCAACTGATTTTGCAACCACTAAAGCAGTCATAGAAAAATGATGTTCATCTATACTATTTATAACCAAGCTCTCATATTCTAATTGCTCTTCCATATGTTCATGTAAAACTATCCTAAAATCTTCTCTGCACTCATATCTCATATATTTATTTAGACTTTTTATACTATTAGGTGTTAGTTTAATTATATTTATAAAATCATCAATTTCATCATTTGTAAAATTTACAAATACAATTGAACCAAAATGATAGATATATACAGCCTTATCTTCTATATTCTTAACATACCCTTGAAGTTGACCATCCTTAAGTATTAATGGCTCCTCCCACTTTATCTTCTTGTTTATATCAAATCTTTTAGCTATGTTAGATATGCTAAACTCACTACATATTGCCCTAGCCTTAAATATATATTCTTTCATTATTTCCTCCATAAATTATTAAAAGCTAACTTAAAAAATGAAACAAATTTCTTTACATATATCTATTAAGTAAAAATATACTTATACTTATTCTTTTCTATTTATATTTTATTGCTGTTATACTATCTGCAAATAATTATTTAATATATCCTATTAATATAAATCTATTAATATTTAATAATTAGAAAAATAAATTTTCATAAATATTCCATGTATTTAAATCTTTATTCAGGTTATATTAATATCATAAGGAACATGGTGATAGGTCAATTCTTATAAATAGTTTAATCTATTTTTGTAAGAGGAATTTAAATAGTTGCAGTTAAAACTGTTGTTATTTAAATAAGATTTTATATGGTTAGGAAAGGCTTTATTATAGTCATTTCTTGATTATAATAAGGTCCCAACTTATCATATAAGGTCGAGATAAGATTTTATAGAGTGTTGTAATGGTTTTATATAGCCGAAAGGTTATATATAGTTGTGTAAATATTTTATGAGGTCGAGCGAACCATTAATACTTGGTAGTGATGTGCTTCTTTATAGTCGAAAGATTATACTTAGGTGATAAATTATCTTTATTAGTGCTAGTCATATCACCATGTTTCTTATATTAAAAACAAATTTAACACCCCTACTCTGGTATACTTTGCCACCTTAATGTCAATAATCCTAAGGATTATAAAATTAGGTGGTGTTTTTTATGAAAAAAATATATAAATTTTTAGGTTTAGATAATATAGAAAATTTTTGTAAAACTGATACAAAAGATTTAATTAAGCTTTCTATAATATTTCTCGTAGCTTCTTTATATTCATCATTTTATACTTATGATTATTATAGAAGTTATTTAGGCCATTCATCTGACTCAACACTTATTGGAAATGCAAAAGGCGCATTTGTAACTTCCTTGGGCTTGGGATATACATTTTTATATTTTTTCATAAATATATTCCTATCTAGAAGAAACCCTATAAAATCTAAATTGAAGAAATAAATTAGGACATAGTAAAAAAACAGCCTAATGTTCTTATGGCTGCTTTTTTGTTGTTAATAGTTATTAATTTAAAATTATTATTTATATAATAGTTCTAGTTTAATTATCTACTTGTACATACTCTAAGCTCTTAATGCTTACAGCTTTTAATAAAATTATATTTTATCATATAAAACAATTATAAAACTAAATCTCCAACTTCCGAATATACAACTTTATTTTTTATTTCTTTGGCCTTGTACAATGCTCTATCAGCTAAATCCACTAATAATTGAGTATCAACTTCTTCGAAAACTGAAACTACACCTATACTTACAGTAATACATCTTTGATCCTGTCTAAATGTAAATACATGACTTCCAACTAAGTTCCTTATCTTTTCTGCTACCATAATGGACTTTTCCTTATTAGTTTCAGGTAGGATTATTGCAAACTCTTCTCCTCCGAATCTAGTTATAGTATCTTTAGATCTTATATTAGGCCTTATTATATCAGCTAGTTCTTTTAGAACCAAATCACCAGCACTATGTCCGTAGGTATCATTTATTAATTTAAAGTTGTCCACATCTATCATTAACAATGATATTCCTAACTCATTATGTCTTACTTTTTTCATTTCATTTAAAATCTTACCAACAAAAAACCTTCTATTGTACAACTCTGTAAGCTTATCTGTATATGCAAATACATGAAGATTTTTTATTGTTACTCCACACCTAAAAGCAAATACTATATCTATGGCTGAAATTACAATCCATAAAAATATAACATACTTTCTTTGAATATATAAATCTAATATATACCCAATAATATGAAGCATTAATACATTGGCAGAAATAATAAATGGGGCAAATTTGTTAAAAAATCTATCCATTTTATCCCTCTTTTATATAAAAATACGTTTATCATTATATCACTTTTGATAACTATAATAAATATATAGATAAACTACTTCATATTAGAATTTATCAAAATAAAGATTCGTAGAACCATCGAAATCTTTATTTTGAGTTTAAGGATTGAAATAGTTTATCTATAGTTTACATTTAAAAGTGCTATACGTGACTTATTTTAATCTAAGCATTTGTTAAATTGCTCACTAATATATATTATAATACTTAAAGTAACTATACTAAAGTACTTAAACCCTTATGATTATATTTTTTTATTTATAAAGGTGTACAGATTAGTTCAGATATTTAATTATATCTCATATGAATTTATTGTTAAAACATAAATATTTTTCATACAACGTATTGACAGTTAATTGATAAAATATTATCATTTAATTGATAATGAATTTCATTACTAATACTTTAATGAAAAGGTGGTTAGACTAATGTCAAAGGTAACTATTATTTATTATAGTGGTACAGGCAATACAGAAAAAATGGCAGAATTAATAAGTTCTGCACTATCTGAACAACATTCCGTTGTCAACCTATTGCAAGTATCTTCAGCAAATAAGAACGATATAGAAGATTCAGATGTAATAATCTTAGGATCCCCATCAATGGGAAACGAAGTGATAGAAGAAACAGAAATGGAGCCTTTTATCGAATCTATAAAAGAAGTTATTGCAGGTAAAAAAATAGCTCTATTCGGATCTTATGGTTGGGGAGATGGAGAATGGATGAGAAATTGGCAAGATAGAATGTCTGAATACGGCGCTATTCTGTTAGCAGATGGCCTTATAGTTAATGGATATCCTGAAGGCAATGAGGAGGACCGCTGTATAGAATTTGGCAAATCATTAATATAAATTGTATTTAGGAGGTTCTAATTTGGATAACCTATTGTTTTTTAGAAAATTAGACGCTATGCGGGATGAAGATTATATTAAATCTTTTATCTCATATTTGATATCACCAGTAATAACAGGAGTTAAACCATGTTCAATAATTAATATATTTAATAATACTAGAAACCTGTTACCCTTATGGCATGATATAAGCTTACAATTTACGTCTAATTTAGAACTAGACTATATGCCTATAGAGCAATATAACGATAGGGAAACTATCTTAATTTATGATAAATCCTCCGTTACAAATATATTAAAGTGCCAAAAAATTAGATCCTTACTAGCAACTTATGGATACACTGATTTAGACAATACTGATATTGTTCTAGATTATTTGTATAAAAGACTAAAATCAAATAACTTTCCTCATGAAGCAGGAGTTTTTCTTGGTATACCACTTCATGATGTAGAAGGTTTTATAAAGAGAAGTGAACCTTGTTTATTATCAGGTTATTGGAAGGTTTACTCTGAAGCCAATTATGCTAAGGAGATATTTGAATTGTATGATAAGTCGAAAGACTTAGTTGCCGATTGTATCTTAAATGGCAATGATATACGATCACTTAGCAAAAATTTTACACCTCCATTTTTAAATTAAGTAACGACATACCACTTCAAACCGAAATCTATTTTTAAAACTCTAACGGTTTTTGGTGACAGAATTTAAAAATATAAATTTTATTACCACGTGGTACATCCATAACTGTCAGCCCTTAAGCATCTATGACCCCAAAAGATTGGATGCCAATTTATAATAAAGCTTATCGCGTACCATTTATTAAAGATGTACCAGTTCGATCTAAAAACATAAGTTTTATTACGAAGTGTTACATCTCCAGCTTGGCTCTGCCGCCAAGTTAATAAAATTAATTACTTACAATACTATACTAAAAGCCTATATCTTAGCTGCAAGATATAGGCTTTCTTCAATTTATTAAATTACTATTTATATTAAATTGAAATGTTTTAATTAATAATTAAGTGCTGCATCCATGCTTAATAACTGCACATCGCTCACAAAAACAGGTTGTCCAGCAAGTAAAAACCAGTGTCCCATAGCTAGATTATTAGCAAGATACATCATGAACCATTCATCATAACTTTCTAGCTCAAATTCAAACTGTCTATAGAAGGTAGTATAATTCTCTACCTCGTTAACTTTTCTAAGTCCCTTTATTTCAGAGAATGTAAATCTCTTTTTAGAATTAGTTTTATCATCACCTATTACCTTACCCATAAGTAATCCATAACTAGGATCATCAAACCATTTATTTATTGCATCTTTAAGTACATGATTGTAGTTCATAGGTAATATAAGTTTCTCATCTAATGAAATAGTTAATTTAATCTTCATCCACGCACCCCTTAAAATATTAACTATAAAGATGAATCACGTCTCAATTCATCTTTATTTTATTACTTTTCATCAAATATTTTATAATTCTTAAATCTTACTACCTCTATATATTATCTCGAAATATACTTGAATGTAATAGAATTGTTTTGGGTACAAAGTTAATTATTAGTATTGCTTGTAACTATTATTTTTTTATATTATCAAATAAAAACTGCATCTAAATGAATTCAAATTTAAATAGATGCAGCCACTTTTATAACTATAAAAAAGAAAGATTACATTGCTAATAAAGATGTCAATAAATCAACAGTGCTATCTAATGATGTGTCCTTAATTATTCGTTCTATATTTTCTTTCATTGCTTCAAGCCTTTTAGGGTTATTAAATAGTTCTTTTACAACCTCATCTAATCTGTCTACCTCAGTATACAATGCTGCTTCTTCTCCAACTAAAAATGTTACATTCTCTTCTTCTTGTCCTGGAATATAATAAGGCACTATTATAGGTAGCTTTTTATTTAAAGCTTCTGTAATAGTAAGACCACCAGCTTTAGTTATTATAACATCAGAAACATCCATAAGTTCTGAAATCTTTTGAGTATATCCAAGTATAATGAGCTGCTTATCAAGAGGAACACTTTCATATATGCCTTCAAGCTCCTGTTTAAGCATTACATTGTTACCACAAACTACTATAACTCTTATTGGTACATCTACCTCCATTATTCTCATCAAAGCTTTTTTCATAGACTTTACTCCCATACTTCCTCCCATTAAAAGTATAGTGAACATATCATCTTGCTTTAATGAATTGCTTGAGTTTAAAAATGTTCTTTTTATAGGAATTCCATATGTATGAACCCTATTCTCATCAACGCCTTTTTCTAAAAGACTACTCTTAGTATAATTACTTCCAACTATATATCCATCTACCCGTGAATTTACATAAGAACTATGTGCCTTGTAATCTGTTACTACCGAAATAAATGGAATATCTATTTTCCCAGCATCTTTTAAAGAAGAAATTACACTTACAAGCAAAGGATGAGTTGATATTATTAAACTTGGTTTATATTCTTTTATTATTTCATAAGTGCTTTCCTTTATGGAGCTTCCCATTATCTTGTTTAATCCTACACTAGTAACTCTATGATTACTAGCTTTGTACAACATACCAAATAAAGTTGGAGTTTTAGTTGCTAATATCTCATATCCTCCAGATACCACTTTATCCAGCATCTTTGCACTTTCTCTTATAGGCTCTATACATTTAACCTCATACCCCTTGTCTTGAAGTTCATTTTTTAAAGAATCAGCCACTGAATTATGACCTTGTCCTGTAGATGCTGTAATAATTAATATCTTTCCGTTCATATATATCACTCCTTTTAATATTCACACTTAATGTTGAAAATATTAAAGTTAAATCTTATCTACAAATTAACCTCTATATTTAAGTACTACTTCTAAAAAGCGCCTTTAACAACTACAGTACTTAGTATAAAGGTATTTAATTAAAATTCTCTTAAGTAAATCTGAATTATTTCTTAACAAATTCATAACAACTTCTTACTATTATTATAATATCAAATATATATTTAATTTTCTTAGTACATTCTTATATTTAACTTAATTTAATAAACTTTTAAATTTGCACATCCTAAGTTAATATGCGCAATAATTTTTTTTATAGTATGTAATCATAAAGTAATTATAAATTTCACAGTTATTAATATCAATTATTTTTATATGGTGGTTTTACATTCTCTTACCTATGTAAAAATTTAGAAAACTAAATCACAGTAGTTTGAAAACTACATACCTCGTAATGCAATAAAAAAATCCTATCACAGCATACATGATAGGATTTGTGCTAAATTCATTATATTTATATATTTTTAGTGAAACGGATTATCACGGACTTTTTCCATAGCCTTAGTTAATTCATTTATCACATCTATTCTAAACTGAGTCTTCATTTCATTCATCTTATTGTATAGCCTTCCGTTCTCAGAAGCAGCATAAAGCGGCTTTAAATTGTTCAGAGCAATTGCCTTAACATCATCTATACACCTACTACAAGTACATACCCCTTCATAATTAACTAAGACCACAGGAAGTAAATCCTCAACTATATCTTCCATACAATTTTTTATCATCCTATTCTCCTACAATTAAATTATATTTGTTATAAATACTACTCTTGATGTATTCTTAAGATTATTATATTAATAATATTAGCCCTAATATTAATTTATATATTATAAACATTATATACTTTCTAATATATATTTTCGTCCATTTATTAACAATCTATATAGATAAATCCTATATTATAGAAATAATTTGATTTAAATTTAAAATCTATAATTACAATTTATAAATTACCGTTTGAAAATATAACTCCATTTTATCACTATTTTTCATTAAATTAATCAGACGTATCCCTTGTGCAAGTAAGATTTTGTTGAACAAATTACTTTGAATATCAAATTATTTTATGATAAACTAAGAATACATATTCTATTGATAAAATATCGCGTGAGGAGTTAAGTATGATAATTAAACCTAAATTTAGAGATTATATATGTTTAACAGCTCATCCAGAAGGTTGCGCTATAAATGTACGTGAACAAGTTGAATATATAAAAAAACAAAAAAATATAACAGGACCTAAAAATGTTCTTATTCTTGGAGCTTCAACTGGTTACGGATTAGCTTCAAGAATAGCAATGGCTTTTGGTGCAAAAGCAAATACTATAGGCGTTGTCTTTGAAAGACCTGCCGCTAAAACAAGAACCGCTAGTGCAGGATGGTATAATACTGCTGAATTCGAAAGATTAGCAAAACAAGATGGCCTTTATTCTAAGACTATAAACGGTGATGCTTTTTCTAATGATGTCAAAGAAAAAGCTATCGAATTAATAAAAAATGACTTAGGAAAAATCGACTTAGTTATTTATAGTATTGCTTCACCAAGAAGGATTGATCCAATTACAGGCCAAACTTATCAATCAACATTAAAACCAATAGGTGAAGCCTATACAAACAAAGCAGTAAACTTCCACACTGATATAATACAAGAAGTAACAATATCTCCTGCTTCAGAAGATGAAGTTGAAAGCACAAGAAAAGTTATGGGCGGAGAAGATTGGGAGCTTTGGATTAAATCTTTATCAGAAGCTGGAGTTTTATCTGATGGTGCATCAACAGTAGCATACACATACGTAGGTTCAGAACTTACTTATCCTATATATAGAAATGGTACAATAGGTGAAGCTAAAAAGCACTTAGAGAAAACATCTGAAGGGTTAAACCAATATCTTTCACCTATTGCTGGAAAAGCTTATATATCTTCAAACAAAGCTTTAGTAACTCAGTCAAGCTCAGCAATTCCTGTTGTTCCTCTTTATATAGCTTTATTATTTAAAATAATGAAAGAAAAAAATATCGATGAATCTTGCATTGAACAAATCTATAGACTTATGGATTCAAAATTATATTCTGATGATAAACTTGATGAAAGTGAAATGATTAGATTAGATGATTTAGAATTAAGAGAAGATATACAAAAAGAAGTAATAATTCAATGGGATAAAATAAACTCTGAAAACATTAGAGAATTAACCGATATAGAAGGCTTCAGAAATGAATTCTTTAAACTTTTTGGCTTCGGTCATGAAGGGTTAGATTATGATATTGATATAGATCCTAATGTTGATATCCCTGGTTTGATTCAAATATAGTTTTATAAATCCAATAACTCTATACTAAAATCAATAAAAACAGCTGTATTATGACGAGTTTTATCTCCCATAGTATAGCTGTTCTTTTAATTACCTGATACATTAAATTATAGAAAGCACTCTCTTATCCATAGTATACTTTTCTAGGTTTACTTTGTTTTTTGAGTAGAAAATTACTTTTCCGTCCTTATTTATATAACCATTTCTGTCATCCATTAAAAACTCGCCAAGTCCATATTCAAAATCAAAAGCCATTTGTAATGCCGGCTTAACCTTATAATTTCCCTTTAAATCTATATATCCAAACTTATTATTCTCTTGTACTGAAGCTAACCCCTCACTATAGTAAGATGTATTTTCAAATTTGAAGTCAGAAGCAGGTTTACCTGAAGAATTTATATATCCCCAGACCTCTTTGCCTCCTCTATCAATTCCTACAGCACATCTTCCTTCACTAAATTCTAATGAATAGTCAAATAAGAACCCTGTAACATATCCACCCTGCTTGTTTATTACAGCTAACTTACCATTTTTCATCACTATAGCAAGTCCTTCAACAAAACTCTCCGCCATATCAAATTGAGCAGGAATTACAACACTTCCTCTCTTATCTATATAGCCATATTTATCCCCATCTTCAAAAACTGCTAAGCCTTCATTAAAAAGACTACAGCGATGAAATTTTGTACTTATTACTATATTACCTTTAGTGTCTATATACCCCATCTTTTCATTATCTCCTACAACCGCAAGCCCCTCACTAAAACTACTAGCTTCTTCATATCGAATAGGGATTTGTACCTTTCCACTTGAATTAATATAGCCCTTCTTACCATCCAATTCCACCAAAGCCAATCCATCTGAAAAATTCATAACACCATCATATTGTGGATCAACAATCACGTCTAAATTTTTATTAATGAAGCCATATTGTCCATCTCTTTCAATAATGGACATTCCACCAAAAAACTCGAATGCTCTAAACTCATTGAAAGTTTCTGACATTTTACCATCATAGCTTATAAATCCATAGCCATCCTCTCTATAAAATGGAATAAAACCTTCAGACGCTGGCAAAAGACCTAGAAACTGAGGCTCAATCACAACATCACCTTGTTCATTTATGAATCCGTAAAGTTCTCCTTCTAAAAACTTATATAACATAGTTTCCTCCAAACCACATAAACTTCATAATATGATATATGATTTAATCATGAAATTATGAACCTAAATACACGAGATCAACATAATAAAAGAGCATCCAAAATGAATGCTCTTCCATAAATTATTTTTACTATTTAGAAATTTCTTTTTCTTTTTTTATGTCTCTGTCTACTGCCTTTATAAGTTCATCTACTTCATCTGTCTTTTTTCCCGCAAGTATCAAATTTCTCTTTTGTAGTTTCAAGTTAACTAATTGTTCTTCCAATTCCTTTAGTTTTGTCATCGTCCAAACACTCCCCATCTCAAACTCTCATATTCTATAAATTCTTCATTTCTACCCCATGTAAAAGTCTATGGATGTACCACTTCGCAATAAAGTTTATATTTTTAAATTCTCTGCTCAGAACCCAGCAAAGTTTTAAAAATAGATTTCGGATCGAAGTGGTACATCTATAATACCATTTATAAATAAATACCTAGCTTACTTTAATTAAAATCTGCTTTTTTATATAAGTTAATTATATAATAAAATCACTGTAATTACATAAGAAATTTATTAACATTTTTTAACATTTATTTCCTGTTTTCGATGCATATATATCATATAAATAATCCGCAGTTTATGACCTATGGTCAATAATTTCTCATATTTTAGTATATAATATGTTCATATTTTCATAAAGTTACTATTCAGCTTACCTTAGACGTTCTAAGCCTTTCCTTTCTTCTTGTGGCTAATCTTAAAACAAAGTCTGAAACTATAGCAATTATTATAGGTATAATAACTGATAAATAGCCAAAATCTATGATAAAACTATCATTCTTTTTCCTAAATTGAAATACCATGTACCAGTCTTGTCCTAAAGACATTGATGTAAAACCTTTAACGTCATAATTATAACTAATAACGATGATAGTTATTATTAAAATAACAAATGCAATTACACCATATTTTAAAACTCTTATAATATATTCATTTGGCACTGCTCTTTCCTCCATATAGATGAACCACTTCATAATTAAACTTATATTTTAGGATTGAAGTGTTTTATCTTTAAATATACCTTCTCTAGATATTGATATGAAATTTCTATAAGCAAAATTACTGTAGTTGATGAATTTTAAAGAATAAATAAAAGAATATGTATTATTAATTTGTTGAACTTACTCTTCTATAATGTGATAATCTATTATGAGATGAAAATGCAAATTTTTTTCATCTATATACTAAATTTAATTCATGGAGTTGATATTATGAATTGGGATAGCAATTATATAGCTAAAGCATCTATACAGATGGCTATATCAAGTAGAGAAAGCGAAACAAATCTTATAAACGATTTTAATCATAAAGGTATTAAAGCTGTTGCTGTAGATGTTGGCGGAAATCTCCTGTCATCAATACCTAAAATCATAGAGAGAGCTTTAGTAGCTTCCAAAAGAAATGGTCTCATAAGAGATTGTCATGTTCATGATGGTGCAGTTGCAGGTGCAACGCGGGAAGCATTGATGCAAGTTTCCGCAAAGGCTAATGGTCTTAATGTAGGCGGAAAAATAGGGATTGCACGATATGGTGAGCATATAAGCGTATGTATATTCATGAGTATAGGGCTTCTTCATTTGAATGAGGTAGTTATTGGATTAGGTCATAGATCTATACCAGAATAATCGTACATAAATAGATCATAATCTAGCGCTTTAAGGTTGCTTATAATAAATTATTTTATAGGTATACCTTCTTATTAAGATAAATAATTTTTCACTGTTTAAAATTATATAAATTTGATACATTCCCTATACACAGCGTTTTTTATTATTAAATTGTTAACAAAGCGAACGATGCGCTAACTCTTTGAAAAATATTACTTGCATTCGTATTAACAATGTTAATTGCAATAGCACTAATACCCATATTGACAACCTTTATTAGCTATTATAAAATCTGTTTAAGTCATTTGTAGAAATTTTGTAGGTAAAGATTAATAGTAAAATTAATTAATCTTTTGTAATTTTTTTAAGTTTTTTATAGAAAAACTTCGTAGTAGTATTGTTATGACTTAAATTTACGTTTAAAACTGTAGTATTTGTAGAATTTGTAGGAGATAATGAATTTTTAGGCCTTTATAGGTTTTATTTGTGATATCACAAACTCTCCTAAGTATTTTCTTAGTGAGAGTTTTTTAGTTATACACTAACTTAACCTAAAGTATATAAAGTCTAGAATTAATATTCATTAGCTATATAGAGTCTCTATTATTTACGCTATAGAAACTCTTTATTTAATATTTATTTTAAAAATTGGAGGATGGTAGTATGGTAGCACAGAGAAAAAAAATCATTTCATTTCTTTCCTTAGGAGTATCAGTATTTCTTTTAGTTGGGTGTAGCTCAACTTCAAAAAGTTCTAACAAGGTGAAAAATATAGGAATAACTCAAATAGTTGAACATCCAGCTTTGGATTCTGCGAGAAAAGGCTTTATAGCTGCTCTTGAAGAAAATGGTCTAAAGGATAAAGATAATATAAATATAGATTTTCAAAATGCCCAGGGTGATCTACCCACAACTCAAAGTATTGCTCAAAAATTCGTATCTGAGAAGAAGGATTTAATATTTGCAATTTCAACCCCAAGTGCGCAAGCAGCATTTAATGCCACTAAAGATATTCCAATTGTAATAACTGCAGTTACTGATCCACAAAAAGCAGAATTAGTAAAATCTAAAGATAATCCAGATACAAACGTAACAGGAACAAGCGATTACGTTCCTATAGATAACCAATTTCAGCTAATAAAAGACTTAATACCAAATGCAAAAAACATAGGCTTCATATACAACACAAGTGAAACAAACTCGCAAAACCAGCTTGATGAAGCAAAATCTGTAGCTTCAAAATTTGGATTTACTATAAAACCTGTAGGGGTAACAAGTACTAATGACGTTCCATCAGCACTTGATGGATTGCTATCAAAGGTTGATGTTCTGTACACGCCTACTGATAACTTAATAGCTTCTTCTATGCCTATAATATCTAAGAAAGCTATAGATCATAAAATTCCTGTTATTGGTGCTGAAAAAGCTCATGTTGATTCTGGTGCCTTAGCTACAAAAGGCATAGACTACTACAAGCTTGGTCATGAAACTGGCCTTATGGCTGTTAAGGTATTAAACGGACAATCTCCTAAAAATATGCCTATTAAAACACTAGATAATTTGGATATAGTGGTAAACGAAGCTACAGCAAAAGCTTTAGGAATAACAATACCTGATAAACTTAAGGGTAATATTAAGACCGTAGGAGGTAATTAACTATGTGGTTAAGCATCCTAGAACAAGGTCTTATATTCGCAATAATGGCTCAAGGAGTTTATATAACTTATAGAATATTAGATTTTCCTGATATGTCTGTGGATGGCACCTTTGTTTTAGGTGCATCTGTTGCAGCCGTTTTTATATCCAATGGAATGAATCCGTATCTTGCAACGCTTCTCGCATTTTTAGCTGGAATGTTAGGCGGGTCATTGACAGCTTTACTTCATATAAAATTCAATATATCCAACATACTTTCAGGAATACTAGTTATGCTTGGTATATACTCAATAAACTTAAGAGTAATGGGAAGACCAAATATACCTTTGTTTAATAAAAATACAATATTTAATCACAACCTACCCAACGTAGTAACTATATTATTGATAGTCTTAACAACTAAAATATTGTTTGACTTATTTATAAAAACTAAGTTAGGCTTTCTCCTAAGAGCAACAGGAGATAATCATCAGTTAGTAACTTCACTTGGTTTTAATTTATCAGTAACAAAGCTTCTTGGCCTTATGATATCAAATGGATTAGTAGCTTTGTCAGGAGCAATAATGGCTCAATACCAAGGCTTCTCTGATATAACTATGGGTACAGGCACTATAGTTATGGGACTTGCTGCAATAATATTAGGTGAATCTATCTTTAAGACTTTTAAGTTTCTTAAAGCCACAACCTTAGCTACTTTAGGTGCCATATTATATAAAGGTGTAATTGCTATAGTCCTTAATCTAGGATTGCCTCCAACAGATCTCAAATTAATAACCTCTCTTATTGTAATAGTTATACTAGCTATATACAGCAAAGGCGGCAAGCTAGTATTTAAAACTGCAAACGCAAAAAATAAAGGAGGTGTTTCCCTTGCTTCAAATTAGTAATATTAAAAAGTCTTTTAATAAAAATACTGTAAATGAAAATATATTATTTGATAATCTTTCAATAACTATAAATGATGGTGATTTTATTACTTTAATAGGAAGTAATGGTGCTGGTAAATCTACTTTATTAAATATAATTTCCGGAAATACCAATTTAGATGAAGGCAGCATTTTATTGAATAATAAAAGTATAGAAAGCCTTCCTGAATATAAAAGAACCAAATTTATAGGCCGTGTATTCCAAAATCCTTCTAGTGGTATCGCTCCATCTATGACGGTATTGGAAAATTTAACAATGGCTAACAGTAAAAATAAAAGATTTAATCTATCTTTTGGTGTAACAAAAAAAGATAGGGAATTATTTAAAAATATATTATCCAATCATTCACTTGGATTAGAGGAGAAATTAGATGTTAAAGTTGGAATGTTATCTGGAGGTCAAAGGCAGGCTCTTTCTTTAGTAATGGCTACTTTATCAAAGCCTGCATTACTTCTTTTGGATGAACATACTGCTGCTTTAGACCCTTCAATGTCAGAGAAGGTACTCAATATAACTAATAGTATAATTAAAGATAATACTATAACTACTTTAATGGTTACTCATGATCTTAATCAGGCTATCTCTTTAGGGAATAGATTAATAATGCTTCACAGAGGTAAGGTAGTAATCGATATATCTGGTGAGGACAAGAAAAGCCTAACCATAGAAAAACTGCTTGGATACTTCAAAAATATATCAGATATAGGTTTATTAAGCGATAGGTCATTATTTTCTTAACAACTTTTCGAAGTTTAACTCATTTTAGCTTTGTTATCATTTAAAAATTCTAAAATTATTAGTTAATAAAAATTAAGGCTAAATAAGTGAACTACTTATTTAGCCTCTCTTTATGAACATATATATCTACTTAATTATAATTTAAAATAATCATCTAATTTTTCAAAATTTATCCAAACTTAAATATTCAAGTTCTTCTTAGCAAAAGCCATCATCTTTTCAATTTGATCAGCTTCAAAAATAGCCTCTCCTCTTACAGGATAACTATCTTTAGCGCCTAACCCATAACGACCTAATTCTATAGCTTTTTTATAATCATTATTAATGTAAAGTTCATATGCAATCTTTACACGATATCCTGATATAGTATCATTTTGTGAAATACTCTTTTTTATCTTTTCAAAAATATCTTTTGCCTTATTGCTATCTTTACTTATTGAGCAGTAAGCATAAAATACATTGTAAAGCATCTCTGCTCGATAATATTCTGGATATACTTCAATATTTTCTTCAATTAGCTTTATAAACTTCATAGCTTTATCTTCATTTCCCAAATCTAAAAAATGATAAAACCTATAGTAATTCATAACAACTCCCGAAATGTCATTGTCAGCTAAATAGTTATTATCACTAAAGAAACTTGTATTAATATCTCTAGGTCTTATACCAGCCATAAGCTGATTGCTTACTAACACAGTAGATAACTGGGCCATATCATCAGGTGATTTTCTAATGACGCTTAATGCCAGTAATCCATCAGTTTTAAATCCTTTATTTGAGAAAGGTACGATGTTTATCAACACAGTAAAGATCCCTACACCCCATCCTAATATGAAGAATGCACTTAAAAGAAAATTATTTTCTTGCGGTGCTATATATAATGATCCTAGAAAGAATACTATCGATAAAATAACATTTACAATGATTCCACCTAAAGAATATATAACAAGTTTTGAATATACCTTATCTGTACTAGTTGGGAGCATAGAACATCTGCTACCATAGCCTAGATTTCTTTCTGTACCATATCTCAGCTCATCATTCTCTCTATACCAGCTAAATGGTCCGATTTTATAACTAAACAGCTTAAACCTAACCAAAGTTCCCGCTATAAGATGCCCAAATTCATGAAGCGCTAAATGTATGTAAAAAACTAAAAAGAATAATATTATTACTACTAACCAATGATAAGGTTTAACATTATCTGTTGGCAGGTTTAATACTTTTATGCTTTGTCTCTTTACAAATATAAATGCTAAAACCACACCTAATGCTAATCCAAAAATTAAATTAATGGTTGTATCAATTGTCGATTTCTTATTTGCCATGAATATTCTCCTATAATGACTATTTTTTATGCATTTCTACTATACCTTCTATCTTATAATATACATATAGAATTATAACTTCAACCATTAATTTATTCTTGCCTAAATCATATAAGCTTCTTAATAATATTAGTCTACTAAAACCTTTTCATACATGATAAAATAACTGTATTGATACAGACATATTAGGTGGTGAAGTTATATGAATAGTATATATAAAAAAATAGTTTCAGATATTGAAGAAGATATACATAGAGGCATATATAAATCTGGTGAAAAAATGCCTTCTATTCGAAAGCTTTCTATACAATATAATTGTTCCCAAAACACCGTAGTAAAAGCTTTTGATACTTTAAGATATAATCACGTGATTTACTCTATACCTCAAAGTGGATATTATGTAGTAGAAAAAAACTTAGAAAACAACATCGAAAACTCTAAAATAATAAACTTTGATACTGGTAATCCCACTATAGGAACAATGAGTACCCCTGATTTAAAGCATTGCCTTGATAGAGCAGCGGATATATATAACAACACCTCTCTAAACAATACTATGTCTGGGGTGGAATCTTTAAGGAAGCTATTAAGCAAATACCTATCTGATTTTCAGATATTTGTTGATATAAAAAACATATTTATAACATTAGGGGTACAACAAACTCTAAGCATACTGACCCTTATGCCTTTTCCTAATAAAAAAGCTAAGATTCTTATAGAGCAACCTACTTACAGACACTATATTGATTTTTTAAAGTATTCGAAGGTTGATGTGCTTACTATAGAAAGAAATGAAAACGGAATAGATATAAAAGAACTTGAAAGACTTTTTAAATATGAAGATATAAAATTTTTCTATACAGTTCCTCGTAATCATAGTCCCTTAGGCACCTCTCTTAGTAAAAAGCAACGAAAGGCAATAGCATCCTTAGCAGCTAAGTATGATGTATATATAGTTGAAGACGACTATTTTGGTGATATTTCAATTGATGCAAAATATGATCCAATATATTGTTATTCTGACCATAAACACAGTATATACTTAAAAAGCTTTTCAAAAATAATGCCATGGACAAGAATAGGATTAATTGTAGTTCCTTCTAGCTTATTAGATACTTTTGAGGAACATATCCAATTTTCCTATTATTCTTCTTACTTTTCAGCTTCATTAATATCACAAGCAACCTTAGAAATATATATAAGAAGTAACATCCTGAAGAAACATACTGATTCAATATCAAAGGAATTATATGAAAAACACATAGCTCTAAGAAAGCATTTTAAAATCTTAAAAGGTTATGGAATTGAAGCTACCGGAAGTAACTTTTGTTTCTATTCTTACTTACGCCTCCCAGAGTGGATAAATGAGGATACATTAATTGAAAAATTAGAAGAGAACTCAGTGTTGGTAAGATCAGGCAAATTCTTTTACTTTGATGAATCTTCCTATAGAAAAGGTATAAGGATAAGCATAGCAAGTGTGAGTATAAGTGATATAGATAATGGCCTTGGTATAATAGAAACCATCGTAAAATCGTTATACGATAAATACTTACAAAGTTCAAATAGATAATAGACACAGAGAAAAAATACTTTGTTATACTAAAATTCTTTTATGCGTAGATCTTTGGTACTATAATTTTAAAAAGAATAAAATAATAATTTTTGATTTCGCATACTATATATATAAGTTCAATAGTACTCTTTTCTATTGAACTAATATATTATAGACAGAGGTCGTTAGTATTGAAAAACTTATACTTCAAAATGATCATACTTATAGATTTATTTATATACATCTACTTCTTGATATCGTACACGATTACGAGAAATGTTGATATAGCTCTTCCTCCAATAATTAGATATTGCTACATCTTACTATGTTTCTTTCTAAGTATGCTTATTGAAAATAACTGCTATAGTATTATAGACAAAAGACTGCTTCAAACAGCTCTATTTTTTACTATCATTGCAGATTTTTTCTTTATAATAATGGAATCACCTGAACTCGGAATTTTTATCTTTATATTTGTACAAATAACTTATATATTAAGGCACTCTAGAGCAATAAACTTAACTGCTATACATATAAAAACTTTACTTTTGTTATCTACAGCAGTCCTTTTTCTAGGATTTTTTTTAAAGCCTAAAAATATTGATACTAAGCTATATTATTTAGCTTTACTCTACGGAACTTTACTAATAAACAGCTTAATATGTGCATTTTTAACACTTAGAAGTAATCTTTATTACAAACATAGTTCTTTAATGATAGTGTTTGGAATGTTCTTATTTTTTATGTGTGACATCAACGTTGGATTATATCCCTTAGTAACCGAATCTTATAATATAGCCTCATTAAGCATGACAATCTATTTCTTGATATGGTTTTTTTATCTTCCATCCCAAATCTTATTAGCTCTTAGTGGTTATAGAAAACTTAAATAAATAAAAAATATAAGTCTATTAATAAAAATGGCTAACGTTTATTTCATTAGCCATTTTTTCGTATCTGCCTTCATTCCTTACATAATAAAGCTTTACAGGCAACCAAATTCTATCTTTTTTGAATAAAAACTTTCAAACGCTTTTAACTATAATATATTAAAAGAATATGTTAATTTGTATTCAATTTAGCTTTTTTATAAGTTACATTCTTGATATCTAATCCATTTCCTAATGATTTATAAGAATTCTTATTCCTAGGGTCTAAAAATTCTGTTTCATTGTAATATATTCTCGGAGTTTTCCAAAGAGTTACTAGGGCTTTCACTAGTGACATTTGTAGATATTTCTCCGGCCAGAATTCTAATATCTTTTCCTTTACTATCGGATAATATTTAGGATTTATACCTGGAAACATATGATGTTCCACATGATAAGAAAAATTAAAGTGCAATATGTCAATCCATTTTGGAACTGTTACGGAAAGACTATTTGCTAATGGATCGTTCACTGGTACTAATGGATTTAGTCTATGATTAGTTGATATATATGCCATTACAATAAAATTCCCTATCATTAACGGAATAAGGTACATAAATATCCATTTATTAATACCCACATAATATAATAAACCTATCCAAACTGCCCAAGGAACTAACATTTGCAACCATACTCCTAATTTTTTTGATTTAAACTCACTGATATAGGTAAAGAACATTCTCATTGTATGCATTGAAAAAGTAAATGTTAGAGATAAAAAACTCACAAATGCTCTAAAATTGAGAGGTAACTTATATACCCATTTAACAATCATAGGACTCTTTAGTAATTGCTCGAAACTAATCCATGCATCTGGGTCTTTCTCTTCATCCTGAGTATGTGCATGATGAGTTATATTGTGCCATTTAATCCAAAGCCTTGGACTTACACTCAATGGCGCAAAAGCTAATCCCCCAAGTAAATTTCTCACCCATGGTTTTCTTACTACAGTTCCATGCAATATTTCATGCCCCAAGAACCCCATAGCAGCAAAACTAAACCCTAGTATTATTGAAAAAAATAGACTAGCTATTATATTCATATTCATCTGTTTAATAACTATCATACAACTTATTATAACAATTACATACGCTAGCCCTCCTAACAATCTTTGTGGAACAGGCTTTCGTACTTCTTCAGGCATTTCTTTAGATAACCTCTTTACATACCAAGCTATATCATGAAACTCTTTCATCTAATAACATCCTTTCTAAAATTACTTATAAGCAGTTTACCTTAATAGGCCTATCCTCAAAACCTGCAGGTCAATAAGTTCTCAATTCACAATAATTTTTAATTTATACATTTTATTTAATTTGAATAATTAAACATAAATTGCGCTTAAACCTAGTAATGTAGCTCTTCCTTACAAATAATATTTTGATAATCAAAGTATTTTATGTTCCTATGATATCAATAATCATTATCCATTGTCAACTATTATTTCCTAATAGTGTTGTAATAAATCAAAAAACTTTTTTAATATTTTCTTTATAACTTTTATCATTTATACATAAACTATAGATATGAATACACTATAGGAACCTACAAACTCTACTTTAATTTAACAAATATTAATCCAAATATGTACAACTTATGTATTTCTAGTATAATAATTTAATATAGGTATATAATTTAATACAAGAGGAGATATTTATGAAAAAATATTATAAAATTATTTTGCCCTTAATATTGTTGATATCATCAATATTATCCGGAGCTTCCTCTAATGATTTACCTAATAAACCAACATCAGATATTTTCTTTCAAGACTATGCTAAGATGTTTTCTAATGATACTAAAAACTATATACTTTCAACCTCCAACGATATAAGAAATAAAACTACAGCAGAGGTTGCAGTTGTAACTATAGATTCATTAAACGGCTCTTCCATAGAAGAATATGCAAACTCTCTATTTAGAAAATGGGGCATTGGTAATAAAGAAAAGAATAATGGTGTTCTAATATTAATCTCAAAAAATGACAGGAAGTTTAGAATTGAAGTCGGATACGGTTTAGAAGGTATATTGCCTGATGGAAAAGTAGGCTCATATTTAAGAGAAATGTCTGCATACTTTAAAGAAAATCAATATGATAAAGGTGTGATTACTACCTATAAAAGAATAGTCGGAGATATTGGACAAGAGTACAATGTTGATGTCACAAATTACACAAAGGATGTACCTGATAAGCTTTCTGACAACTCAGATAACATCAATAATAAATCAATTTATGATAAAGCTGCACCTGTTGTTAAGACAATTGTTATGATAATATTCTTAATTATTGTTTTTTCTTCTAGAGGCAGAGGACGTCGTGGTGGAGGCGGTGGCTTTTACTATGGTGGCGGTTTCGGAGACGGTGGTTCTGGAGGCTTCGGTGGAAGTTCTGGTGGCTCTGATAGTTTTGGTGGAGGAGACTCTGGCGGCGGTGGATCATCTGGCGGCTGGTAATAAATATTAATACTTGGAGGATTAAGTTGTATGAATAAAAAAAGTTTTTTAATTGTAATAGGTGCGATAATTCTTGTCGCATTAATAGGTGTAGGAGTTTATGTAAGTGCTTATAATAACCTAGTTTCAAAGGATGAAAATGTTAATTCTAAATTCAGCCAAATAGATAACCAGCTTCAAAGAAGAAATGATTTAATTCCTAATTTAGTGGAAACAGTTAAAGGTTATACCAAGCATGAGGAACAAGTCTTTAAAGATTTAGCTGATGCAAGAAGCAAGCTTGCAAGCTCAACTACTGTACAGGATAAAGCAAATGCTGATGCACAAATTACCACTGCTCTAAGAGGACTTAATGTAATAGTTGAAAACTATCCAAATCTTAAAGCTAATGAAAATTATCTAAAGCTTCAAGATGAATTAGCAGGTACTGAAAATAGAATAGCTGTGGCTAGAAAAGATTATAATGACTCTGTTAAGGACTTTAACAGCTATAAGAAAAAATTCTTTGTTAATATGTTTTTTAGTGGAAAATATCAAGATAAGCAGTACTTCAAAGCAGCTGAAGGCGCTGAAAAAGTACCGTCTGTAAAATTCTAAAATAAAGGTCTGCTCCATAATTTTTTAAGGAGCAGACCCTTTTATATTGATATCTGACTAATAATGTTAGAAAAATCAAATTTATATCGCAAAAAACACCATAAATTTTTCTATTTCCCAGGCAATTGTTACATTTATATCATAACATATTATTTTTTTATTAGGCGCTGTTAAGCACTGTATAAAATTAACTATCCTTATGTTATTGATTATTTTATAGAACTTTATTTAGTAAAATTAATTGTTTTTGCATTTTTCATATCAAGTTTAAATTTATCGTCATATTGCGGTATTACTAGGTAGTCACCTTCACCAATATTACTAAATGTATATTCATTTCCTTCTTCGGAATATCTTCTTTCAATTCCACCATTATAATGTTCTCTTGGATCTACTATTATATCTAGGTATTCTTTGTCTTTTGACTTTCCTTCTTCCATCGCAAAATATTTTTTATATCTAGCCATATCCCTAGTTACAAATATAGTGCTTCTTTTACTTATATCTAAGCCTTTAAAACTTATATTAACTACAGTATTTCCTTCTTTCTTAACTATGGAATTTATAACTATCCCACAATCCTTACCTTGAGCTATATATTGTCCCTGTTTTATATCGCTTAACTTAACATATTTGTAGGCATCAAAGTTCCAATTTAAATCTTCACTTTTTTGTACTCTAGGAATTATTGTTAAGGACTTAGGTACTTCCTTAAATGCAGTAAATCTGCTATATCTTTTTAATATTAAATTATCTTTATCTTGTTCGCTTATATTCTTTTCTCCTATACTAAAAATCTCCTCACCTTTGTCATTAACTAAAACATAACTAAATCCAAGGTTTGTATACTTTCCATCAATAAATTTTTGAAAACTTGATTTATTTGCAACTATTGTATTTTCTATAGTTGTTCCTAGCGGTGAGAAAGTTATAGCATCTAAATCAAACTTAACTTCATCATTCACCTTTAATTGACCCAAGTTTTCATATCTCTTAGTCTTATCTACTAGCTGATTCTTAGATATTTGAAACTTAAAATCCCAATTACCACTTACATCTCTAATCTTATTTAAGGAAAAACTTATATTAGACTTATCATCAACTTTACATGACTTTATATCAATTCTTGTTATAATAATTTGACTATCTACCTTTGGATCTCCATAACTAATTTCCGTATCATAAGCTGTGTATTTCTTCTCTATCCCTTGATCCTTAAGAAGTTTTTCTTCAAGATCAATATTATTATTGTTTATTTTTAGCTGACTTATATGAATGTCCCTTTCGCCATTTACTATATCATTATTGTTTCCATCCTTCACTTTATATGAAAGGTAAATATAGCTTCCATCATAAACTACAGAGTTTAGTCTTACAATTATATTTTTATCTTTAGCCTCTAAATCAACATCATTTTCATATTTTACATACTCAGAATTAGCTATTGTAGCTCTAACATTTAAATACTCCATAAAAGATCCTATGAGATTTATATCCTTCGCCCTTGCTATACTTGATACTGTTATACCGCTAATAATCACTAATGCTATTACAGCTACCTTGCTAGTATTTTTTATGTTAAAGTTAAATCTACTTTTATTGTATTTATCTTTTCTAAAATTTTTAATAAGTGCTTTATCCAAGTCTTTTGGAGCTTTTATATCCATCGAATCATACTGTTCCGAATCCAAATCTATTTCATTAAATAATTCATATATATCCTTCATTTATAACATCTCCCCTAATGCCAGTTTTAGCTTTTCCTTTAAAATCTTCCTGCCTCTACTAAGATGAGTGTTTACATTTGATCTTGTTAATCCTAGATCCTTTGATATCTCGTCTGAGGAATCACCTAAAAAATACTTCTTTATAAATATACTTCTATACGGCTCCTCCATTTTTTCTATAAGTTCAAGAAGTTTATCCTTATACTCTTTCATTAGATATTCTTCTTCCACACTTTCATTACTGGCTATAAATATTTCTTCTATATTACCTGTCTGAACAGTTCTTAATCTCTTTCTGCTATAATCAATAGCTTTGTATTTTGCAATAGCACAAATCCAACTTTTAAACTTATCCCTATCCCCTATGAACTTATCTGAGTTGTTCCATATGGATAAAAATATATCACTTAAGCATTCCTCTATACATCCTTCATCTTTGAATTGTCCTAAAACAGTATAAACCACTTTATATAATAATTTGCTATACTTACTTATAACAAATTCCATGGCTTTTTCGTTCTTTCGCTTAATTTCAGCTATATAATCTGCAGTTTCAAAGTTCATAGCTTCCTCCATAAATTGATTTTGAAGATCTTCACTTAATAAAACGTAGCTTTTCAAAATAAATTACATAAATTTATAAATAATTTTTATTTTTTACTGTATAGTTATAAAAACTTCTAAACCATTTAAACACCTAATTTTATATAAACTGTAAATTATATACTTTTATCTACATAAATAAAAGCCTCACTATCTTTAAGAGATAGCCCGGCTTTAAATAAACTTGTAAATTTTGATATCCTATTGTAATACATGAATTAATCTTATAAAATTAATTCATTTTATCCCATTAGCATTCTTGCCATATGATATTCATCGCTATAAATACCATTTCTTAGTGCTGACATCTTAGCTATACCCTCTATATCAAATCCAAACTTCTTATATAAGCTTATTGCTCTTTCATTTTCTATAAAAACAGATAACTCTAATCTCTTTAATTTAAGTTTATTATCAGCTATATCAGTAATAGTGGACATGAGCTTAGCTCCTATTCCCATCCCATGATAATCACTATTTACCATGATAGTTATATATCCTACATGTTTTTTTCTAGGATTATTATGCATTGATAAAATAATTAACCCTACTACTCTATTTTCAGCTTCTGATACAATCCAAAGATCATTCCCCTTATTTAAAAATCTATTCCTTAGGCCATCCTTAGGCTCATTTTTATAAGATAATATATTCTCCATAACCTTGGGCATCTGTCTTATACTATATAGCTCATCACAATCTTCAATAGCAGCTTGTCTTATATTAATATCCATACTTTAATCCCCCTACAACATTATACCCCTTAATTATCCATTATAATTATTTATCAAATTCATCTTTTAGTCAATAATTCACAACTTATATTATTTATATAATGTATATGAGAAAAGTTTAGAAAGAGAAAAAATGCTACTGATAATAAACATTTATCAATAGCATTCTACTTTAATTTATAAGCTATTAGCTAACTTGAGTACTTTCAAATTGGCTGTTATAAAGGTTAGCATAGAATCCACCTTCTGCAAGAAGTTGTTCATGACTACCTTGCTCAACAATATCTCCATGATTCATAACAAGTATCAAATCAGCATCGCGTATAGTTGATAGACGATGAGCTATTATAAAGCTTGTTCTGTTCTTCATAAGATTGTTCATAGCCTTTTGTATTTGTACTTCTGTACGAGTATCTACTGAACTTGTAGCTTCATCTAATATCAATATACTAGGATCTGCAAGTATTGCTCTAGCAATTGTTATAAGCTGTTTTTGACCTTGAGATATATTTGAAGCCTCTTCGTTAAGGATCATATTATATCCATCTGGTAATGTATGAACAAAGCTATCTACGTGAGCAGCCTTAGCAGCAGCTATAACTTCTTGATCAGTAGCATCAAGTCTACCATATCTTATATTCTCCATTATAGAAGTATTATATAGCCAAGTATCTTGTAATACCATACCAAACATACCTCTCAAATCTCCACGTGTAAAGTTTCTTATGTCGTGACCATCAATCATGATAGCACCTTCATTTACGTCATAGAATCTCATTAGAAGCTTAATCATTGTAGTCTTACCTGCACCAGTTGGTCCAACTATGGCTACCTTTTGACCTGGTTTTACTGAAGCAGAAAAATCATTAATTATAGTCTTATCTGCATTATATCCAAAGTGAACATGATTGAAATCAACTCTTCCATCAACATTTTCAAGCTTAACTGGGTTTGGAACTTCAGCAACTTCTTCTTCTACTTCTAAGAACTCAAATACACGTTCTGATGAAGCTGCAGTTTGTTGAAGTATATTTGATATATTAGCAAGCTGAGTTATTGGTTGTGTAAATGAACGTACGTATTGAATAAAAGCTTGAATATCTCCAACAGTTATTGCCTTTTTAGCAGCAAGATATCCACCTAATATAGATATTGCAACATATCCTAAGTTTCCTACAAACCCCATGATAGGCATCATAAGACCTGATAAAAATTGTGACTTCCAAGCAGATTTATACAGTGTATTATTTAAATCCTGAAACTTTGCAACACTTTTTCCTTCTCCGTTAAAAGCCTTCATTACTAAATGTCCGCCATACATTTCTTCTATGTGTCCATTAACATGGCCTAAATAGTCTTGTTGCTCTTTAAAATACTTTTGAGAATTCTTAACTATTATCATTATAAATATCATCGATACTGGAATTACACATAATGCTACAACAGTCATTAACCAGTTTATACTAAACATCATAGAAAGAACACCAATTACACTAGTTACTGATGTTATTATCTGAGTCAAACTCTGATTTAATGTCTGACTTATTGTATCAACATCATTAGTAACACGAGATAAAACTTCTCCATGGTTTGTTCCATCAAAGTACTTTAGAGGGATACGGTTAATCTTTTCTGATATATCTTTTCTTAGTCTATAAGTTACCTTCATAGTAACTCCAGACATTATCCATCCTTGTATATAACTGAATAAAGCACTTATGATGTACAACACTAGAAGTAATCCAATTATATTACCTATATAATTAAAATCTATACCATTACTACTTCCACTGATTTTACTAGTGATACCTTCAAACAACTTTGTTGTTGCTTTTCCCAATATTTTTGGTCCCACTATAGTAAAGATAGTACTAGCTACAGCGAATATAATAACAATTACTATTGATAATTTGAATTCACTTAAATATTTAATAAGCTTAGACATTGTTCCTTTGAAGTCACGAGCCTTTTCTCCACCCTGCATCATAGGGCCTCCAGGTCCGTGTCCTCCTGGCCCTCTTCTCTGTCCGCCTGTTCTTTTGTTATGTTCACTCATGCTAATTCCTCCTTTGAAAGCTGTGATGAAGCTATTTCTTGGTAAGTCGGACAATTTGCCATAAGTTCTTTATGGGTACCAATACCTACAACTTTTCCTTCATCAAGCACTATAATTTGTTCAGCATTCATGATAGTTGATATACGTTGTGCAACTAAAAGTACTGTACTTGAACCGGTTTGTTTCTTAAGTGCTCTTCTAAGTGCTGCATCTGTCTTAAAATCAAGAGCTGAGAAACTATCATCAAATATATATATTTCTGGTCTCTTTACAAGAGCTCTTGCAATAGAAAGTCTTTGCTTTTGTCCACCAGATACATTTGTACCACCTTGAGATATTTCAGTTCCAAAACCTTCTGACTTTTCATTTATGAACTCCATTGCCTGAGCTATTTCAGCTGCTCTTTTAATGTTTTCTTCCGATGAGTTTTCATCAGCATATTTTAAGTTTGATTCTATGGTACCACTAAACAATGCTCCCTTTTGTGGTACATAACCTATTTTGTCACGAAGCTCACCTTGAGGCACTTCTCTTATATCTATTCCATCAATTAGTATTTGTCCTTCTGTAACATCGTAAAAACGTGGAACTAAGTTTACAAGGGTAGTCTTTCCTGCTCCTGTAGATCCTATTATTGCTGTAGTTTGACCTGGTAAAGCTTTAAAGTTTATATTTTTAACTACATCTTCTTCAGCGCCAGGATATCTAAAGGATACATTCTTAAACTCTACAGTACCATCTATTTCTTTAGATAAATGTTTAGGATCCTTTTTATCAACTATTACTGGCTTTATTGCTAAAACTTCAGCAATACGGTCAGCAGCAACAGATGCTCTTGGAATCATTATGAACATCATTGATAACATCAAGAATGAGAATATTATTTGCATTGCATATTGCATAAATGCCATCATATCACCAACTTGCATTGATGAATCTGCTATTTGATGAGCACCAACCCATACAATAAGAAGAGTAATACCATTCATTATAAGCATCATTACAGGCATCATAGATACCATAACTCTATTTACAAAAAGATTAGTACTAGTTAAGTCATTATTAGCCTTATCAAATCTTTGCTCTTCAAATCTTTGAGTACTAAATGCTCTTATTACCATCATTCCTGAAAGATTTTCTCTTGTAACAAGATTCAATCTATCTATAAGTTTTTGAATTGCCTTAAATTTAGGTAACGCTACTGTGAATACAACCATTATTAAACCTAATAAAGCTATAACTGCTACTGCTATAATCCAAGACATTGAACTACTCTTTTGTAGTGCTCTAATTACTCCACCTACACCCATTATTGGCGCATAGAACACCATTCTAATCATCATAACTAAAACTGTTTGTATTTGTGTTATATCGTTTGTTGTTCTTGTTATAAGAGATGCTGTTGAGAATTTATCAAATTCTGTATTAGAAAAACTTTCAACCTTAGTAAATACATCTCTACGTAGATTTCTTGAAAGACCTGCTGCTACTCTTGCTCCTAAGAAACCAACCATTACAGTACATAATGCACCTAATAATGATACGCCGAGCATTATTAATCCAGCTTTCTTTATATAATTGCTTTGTATTTTATCAGTATTTACGCCTAAAGACTTATATTCATCTTTTATTGGAGCTACAGCAGCTTGAACAACCATGCTGTCTCCTAATTCCTCAAATTTTTTATTCATATCTTCACTTAACGTTGCTCTTTGTTCAGCTGGTAACTTACCTAATAAAGCAAAAAGATCAGTATTTGCAGGTATTTCCTTTCCTCCAAATGATATCTTTCCATCTTTTGCTTCACTCTTCATCTTTTCTACTCCAGATACAGCTAAGAAAGCTTTACCCAGTATAGGATTTAAAGTATCGATTTCTGAGTTACTAATATCTTTTAATACATATATTGATTCCTTTTCTAATTGTGGATAATCTTTTACATACTTATCATAATCTGAACTAGATTTATCTACTAAAGTATAGTTATCCATAACCTCTTTTTTATTATCTTCACTCATAAACAATACCAATTTATTCATTTGGCTTTGCCTTACAGCACTAGGGACCGCACTCTCAATACCATTTTGTTGAATACCTTTATTTACTATATTCGACATGTAATCTGGTAATGCCAGATCAGTCATTGCCTGTACAAATAGCAACGCTATTGCAACTATTATTGGCAAAATAAATGGTTTTATATATTTAGCTAACTTAACCATTAATGCATTCACTCCTTCTCCATAATTTAGTACATATATTATATTTAAATTACTAGGTTTAACTACCTTAAAGATTTTATACTTTCTTTATACAGTAAAAAATTGCTTTACATACCCATTAGAAAAATTAAAGCTTTTAAGAATTCCTTCTCATTATTTTCTCCAAGGTATCTAACCCCTTAAGTACTGTATCTAGCTCCTCAGTAGTAGCTTCACTTGCTATACGTTCTAATTTTTTTTCAACTTTCGAAAAGTTATCCTTAAAATTTTTCAAAAATCCTTCAGTTACACTAACAAAGACTATCCTCTTGTCCTCTTCACTTCGTTTTCTTGAAACTAATCCTTGCTTTTCAAGTCTATCAATTATTCCTGATACTGTGCTATTTGAAAGTCCTAACTTTTCACTCAAATCACTTATTTTCATTTCACCTTGATGACATAAGACACCTATAAGCATTCCCTGTGATTGAGTCAATCCCATTTCCTCAAAGTGATTGCCCATACTTTTTTTAATTAACTTCCCTATATTTTTAAGCTTTCTAACTAACTCAACACCTCTATTTACTTCGTCCATTAAGTTTATCACCTTCTACTTGTATTTCGCACACAAATATTTCGCTAAAGAATATTTCGCATCGAAACATTTTCTATGCAAAATATATTCTACTCCTGATTCTTCTACCAGTCAATAGCAATTTTTTATGATAACTTTTTCATTCCATTTTTTTATTTTTTTATTAAATAATTATTAGTTTGTTTGTGTAAGAATAAATCAATAGCTTCTCCTTTATAAATATGGACAAGTTTCATAATTTCTAGTCAAATAAAAAAGTAGCTTAAGCGACTTTTTTGCGTATAACCCTCTACCAATATATAAAAGAAAAATTTTCAAGGCAGAAAAGTTTTATTTTTTATTATGTTCATTAAAAAGTTATCCTACTACGCAAAGTTATTAGGTTTAGTAGTTGGTATAAAAATTTTATAGTTTTATATACAGTAAATAAGAGAAATTAATAACTAAATCTAAAAGTTACTAATTTCTCTTATTAAGTATTTAATATATAATTTTAATTTTGGCTACATTTAAAAGTATTATTGAAATTAAGTGGTTAGACAGGAGATGCTATATGAGCGAGCTATTAGAATTAAATGATTTTTTCAGATGGAATGGCGTTAATAAACTGTACTGTTCGAACGTAGTGAGTTTACAGTTTTAGCCATGGAATATGACAAAATCATATTAATTCTTTGCGTAAGCTCATTAAAGCATCGTATGACTAATCACTCAATTTCAATCAACTCTTTAATTCTTAACCATAGCTTCAGACTTATTAACTATAACCTCATTATCCTTTATTGAAAGTATATTATTATCTTTCATATTTAGATAAGTGCCCTTATAAGCAAGCGCTTTATCTCCTACAACTGATTTTATAATCTGAGTTTCTGGGTTTAATTCAAATATTTTTCCATCTTTTGATATCATAATATTGTCTTTTTTAATATCATTCTTAACTTGGACTTTTGTCCACGAATCTATTCCCTCATTTATGAGTCCATAATATATAGCCGTTATAACATCATTCTTACTTATTCCTACAAATACTCTATCTGAATTATCTACACCTAATAATACTTGTTTACCATTTTCTTTTAATGCTATAGTTTTACTAATGTAGCTTATATAAAATTTATTTAAACTTTTTGTATTATATATAATTTTATCTTCATGCGGTATAACTAATAAGTCTTCGATATCTCTAGCTTGTGTATTTACGTCTTCAAATACACCTTGCTGAGTATTTAGTTTGAATACCTGCTCTTTTCCATAATTCTTAACTTTTACAAAAAGTAAGTTCTTCAAGCTTGAATTAACTACTTTTTCAAGTTGTGCATTTTCATCCTGAAGTTTTAGAGTTGCTACCAAGTTTTTTTCCTTTTTATCTATATCATATATATAAAATTCGTAGTTATTAGTATTATCTTTTATATTATTTATATACAATATCTTATCATCATATAGCCAACTATATAGATATGGTTTTACCTTTGAAGCAACCACACTATCATATTTATCTAAAATTAAATATTTTAATTGATTATCTTTTATGTATGACACATACTTATTACTTTCAGATGCTTTAATATCACTTGCATCTGCTTCTATCATATTTTTCTTTTCAACTGGTTTTGGTGCTTCAACCGGCTTAGACTCTACTACCTTATCAGGGGCACTAAAACCTGCCAGATATTTATAATTAATCAACGCTAAAACTGATGTCTGTAAAGCTATTGCCACAAGCAGATATATTGCAATTATAATAAACCTTTTCTTCATTAACTTGTTTACCTCTTTCTTATTTAATTAAAAATGCAGTTGGTATAAACCTTACTCCATCCATACTTGATGGATCATTTAACACTTTATTATCCCAATAAATAGTTGTTGAAGAGCCTCCATCTAAATTCGCAGCGTTATATGCTTCATACTTTAACATAATATCCTGTACATCTTTCAAGGTTGCTCCAGGCATAGTTAACTTTCTTCCCTCAGTTACAAGCATTAATACCGTTCCATCTTTTCTTTGACCTATAACGGTTCTTGGAGCCATTCCCCATCCCCCATTTCCAGAATTTATAGTAGTTTTGCCATTAACTATTAGAAACGGCTCAAAGGAAACAGCTGCCTTTAAATCTAATGCTTGTATTTGTGATATTGAATACTTGCCAAGTACTAAAATCCCTTGTTTATTAAAACCTACAATTGAATAACTATCATTTTTTGTCTTATAAAGAATTTCACCATCTTTAACTACTATGCTAGTTGGAGTTCCACCATTACCTTGTCCATTTTCATCTTCAAATCCACCAGCATTTATTCCTCCTATGGCATCATTTTCCTTACACATATCATCTAATTTCACTCCAAATTTTGTTAGATCCTTAGTAACTCCAAGCTCAATTCTTTTTGGGTCTTTAACGATCAATAGATAACCTTTGTATCTACTTTCGTTTATATTAACAAGCTCAACACCTTCTGTTCTATTTATTGGTACATCCATCTCAGTACTAGAACTTACCTCAGTTGCTACGGATGCTGATGTAGCTACAGATATGTCCTTAATGTCTGAATTATCTGTGGTATCAATCTTGTTCTTATTCATTATTTCATTTATCTGATCCTTGTCCAAAAACCAAGTAGCTAAATATTGATGCCTGTATGTTGTCATGGCTGATGTTACTACCATCTCTTTTAAATTATCGAATGGACCATAATATATCATTGGTACTGAGTATATTAAACCCATCAATAAATTACAGCCTATAAAAATTGCTAAATTAATTAATATAGTTCTAAATTTTTTTCGAAACATAAATATACAATCCTTTACATTATCTTATTTAAATATTATATATTTATTTTAATATGTTTACCATTAAAAAGTTTATCATTATTATTACAATAATATATATTTTCTGTCATAAATTGATGGCAAATTGTAAACTATTTTTAATATATAAACATAGAAGGAATTTATGAATACGATGAAGAATACAATACTACATAAAAATATTGGAGGGGATAAATTTGAAATCTTTAAAAGGTACTAAAACATCTGAAAATTTATTAAAATCCTTTGCAGGAGAATCTCAAGCTAGAAACAGGTATACTTATTATGCCTCTATTGCAAAAAAAGAAGGTTTTGTACAAATATCAAATCTATTTACAGAAACTGCCGACAATGAAAAAGAGCATGCAAAAAGGTTCTTTAAGTTTTTAAGTGAAGGTTTAGGGGTTGATAATGTAGAAATAACAGCCACATATCCTGTAGCATATGGAGATACAAAAGTTAATCTAAAAGCTGCTGCTGATGGAGAAAATGAGGAATGGACAGACCTATACCCTACTTTCGCAGATGAGGCTGAAGCCGAAGGCTTTCCAGTAATAGCAGCTGTTTATAGAAAGATAGCAGAAGTAGAAAAACATCATGAAGAAAGATATAGAGCTCTTCTTAGCAATTTAGAAAATAATAAAGTTTTTTCAAAAGATGCTGAAGTTTCATGGAAATGCATTAATTGTGGATATATCTATATAGGGCAAGATGCACCTATAGCTTGTCCAGCATGTGCTCATCCTCAATCTTATTTTGAAGTATTGACTGAAAATTATTAATATTTACAGTATTTATTTACTTACAAATAAGCACCTATAGTATTTATAGGTGCTTATTTTAATGACCTTAAATTAGTATTATCACACTTATATAACCACATATAGCTATTTAGACCTATTCCACTAATTCTAATAATCCCATTAATATCATTACTACACCTGATATAATGGTTGCTTTTTTACCAATCTTAAGTTTTCCAAAAAACCTTGTACCATAGTCAGACAAAACAAAAATCATAATACTTATTACAAAATACGGTAATGAAATTGCAAAAGCTGAGTAACCCGCTAACCCTGAGCTTACTGAACTTCCAACATCATCAAGAGCTAACACCAGTCCTATTGATATTACTTCGGTGTATTTTATATTTTTGACTTTATATTCATCATCATCTTCTTTATCTAAGATAGATTTGATTATCATCTTACTACCCATAACCATTAATATTATCACGCTTAACAACGTACAAACATTATCACTTAAAAAATTTGATATTATATTGCCAGAAATAGCAGCTATATAGGAAACAAGAAATGCTATAAATGATATAATTATATTTTTGTAAAATCCTATCTTTATTCTACCAACACTGTATGCAACACCTATACCAATGTTATCAATACTATTTACAAAAGCTATGACAAATAGATATATTAAATGCATAATTCTACCTCCTTATCTTTGGTAAGTACTCATAACACAGTTATGCTAGAATTATATAGTTGGAGGTGTCGATTTATATATATTTGTCTTAAAATATTCTATTCAAAATCTATAAGTTCGTTACACTATAATTATTTATAAAACAAAAAACCATGAACATTAAGTTCATGGTTTACTTTGGTGGAGATAAAGAGATTCGAACTCTTGACCCCCTGCGTGCAAGGCAGGTGCTCTCCCAACTGAGCTATACCCCCAAATATGGTGGACCTTCAGGGACTCGAACCCCGGACCTACCGGTTATGAGCCGGTTGCTCTAACCAACTGAGCTAAAGATCCTTACTAACCTGGCAACCACTTACTCTCCCACACAGTCGCCCATGCAGTACCATTAGCCGTCTAAGTCTTAACCTTCGTGTTCGGTATGGGTACGGGTGTAACCCTAAGACGCATCATTACCAGATATTCAGTTTGTAGTCATTACTCTGACCACAGTGAATATTATATCTAGACTTTTTCTTCTTGTCAACAAGATTTTTTTCTAAATATAAGAAAGATTATTCTTTCAAAATTGCACTTAAGTTTACTTTGTAATAATTTGTATTGGTCAAGCCCTCGACCTATTAGTATCGGTCAGCTGAACATGTTACCATGCTTACACCTCCGACCTATCAACCTCGTGTTCTTCGAGGGGTCTTACTAGCTTACGCTATGGGAAATCTAATCTTGAGGTGGGCTTCACGCTTAGATGCTTTCAGCGTTTATCCCTTCCCGACGTAG
>NZ_BMBA01000014.1 GCF_017312485.1 Clostridium zeae
TTTCGGAAGGCTATCCCCCTCTATAAGGCAGGTTACCCACGTGTTACTCACCCGTCCGCCGCTGAGAAAGTTCCGAAGAACTTTCTCCGCTCGACTTGCATGTGTTAGGCACGCCGCCAGCGTTCGTCCTGAGCCAGGATCAAACTCTCAATTTAAAGTTTAATCATAGCTTACTTACTTAGTAAGTCTTTTTTCAAAAGAATTGCTGGTTTAGTTTAAGTCTAATTTTAGACTTTGTTTATCTTCTCTGTTTAATTTTCAAAGACCAAGTTTTTGTTGTCACTCATCAGCGACTTTTACATCTTAACATTTCTGAGATGTTACTGTCAACACTTTTCTAAAACTTTTTTTGTATTCATAAGTTTTAACTTTCGTGTTATTTGCTGTGTGTTTCAGCGACGTGTTTTATAATATCATGCTCATATATTTAATAGCTTTACTAAATATTAGGTAAACAAACTTTAACCATGATTATATAACTTTTCCTCAATAATCCTCTAATTTTCTTATATTGATACACTCGGTGATGTTTATGTATCAAAAATCGAGTTATCCTTGTTTATTATGCATTACATGAAAGTATTATATTCATCTAAATTAATAAATTAATTAAATTTGTTAAAAAGCATAAGTAATATTATAAGTAATTTTGTTCTTATAGATATAACAGTTTCAAATAAAGTTTATTTAATAATCAAAATACCGTTAATAGTTAAAATTATTATATGTCTTAAGTCTGTTCTCATGATTATCCGCAGATATAATTGAGTTATAAATTCCTAAAGAATAAAAAATAAGACCTCATGAAGTCATTAATTACGATTAATTAATTCATAAGGTCTTTATATAACACTAATATATTCTAATGTCCTAGTCTTGCTATATATCCTCTTAAAGATTCATTAGCTTTTTTAAATTTCAATTTTTCTTGCTCTGTCATATTTATTTCTAGTATATCTTTTACACCTTCAGCATTAATAATAGCTGGAACTCCAGATGCAACATTATATTCACCGTATTCACCGTCTAATATCGCTGACACAGGTATTATACTGTGTTCATCAAATAATATTGACTTTATTATTCCTACAGCAGCAGAAGATATACCATAATAAGTACTTCCACCTTTTCTATTAAAAACCGCCCAACCTTCTTGGGAAACTCTATACTCTATTTCATCTAAGTTTAACTTACCATAAGTATCAGGATGATCTTCCATTATCTTTAGGAATGGTTTACCACCTACATAAACATGTGACCATGGAATCATTTGAGCATCACCATGTTCTCCCATAGCATAACCTTGCACTGATCTTGGATCTACATCTAAATACTCCGAAATCATTGTCTTCAGTCTAGCACTATCTACAGAAGTACCCGTTCCCATGACTTTATTTCTTGGTAGCCCTGATATCTTCCAAACATGATAAGTTATTACGTCAACTGGATTAGATACTATTATAAAGAAGCCATCAAATCCTGACTTCATTATAGGTTCAACAATACTATTACATATCTTAGCACTAATTTCTAAGGTATCAATTCTACTTTGCCCTATCTTAGGTGGTGCCCCTGCTGTTATTATTACTACATCTGCATCCCCACATTGATCATATCCACCTTGAAATATTTTAGTTCTCTTAGGAAGATATTCAACTGCATGAGTTAAATCCATAGCCTCACCTAATGCTTTTTCTGCATTTAGGTCTATCATTAGTACCTCTTCACATACACCTTGGTTTACTAAACTAAATGCACAGCTTGAACCTACAAGACCTGTTCCTACAATAGCTACTTTCCTTGGTTTAATTGCCATTTTAAAGCCCCCTTAACAATATTTATATCTCAATATAAATTATATCTTTTCCATAAAATACACTTCAACTGTTTTATTTTTTCCAACAGGACAGTATAATATGAGATTGTTACAATCAAATATCTTTTTTTTCTTATTCTTTATTAATATTGCACTTAAGTTGTATGTAAGATATTATTTTTATTTATTTTATGAAAATTTGATATAATAATATAAATATACTTATTTAACAAGTTGATATTTCAACCTATTTTTAAATTTGTATTTATTAAAAATCATTGATGTATTTATGTTCATAGCAATTTTATAAGATGAGGTGATAATTTAATGTCTGTCAATTTTAAAAATGAATGGGATAGTTTATTAAAAGATGAATTTCAAAAAGAATACTACCTTAAATTAAGGAAATTTTTAGTCTCTGAGTATGAAAAGAAAACCATCTTCCCAGATAAATATGATATATTTAATGCTTTGCATTATACTTCTTATAGTGATGTTAAAGTAGTTATTCTTGGTCAAGATCCATATCATGGCCCTAACCAAGCCCATGGTTTAAGCTTTTCTGTAAAACCTGGAGTTAAAATTCCTCCATCGCTTTTAAATATGTACAAAGAATTAAAAGATGATTTAGGGTACTACATACCTAATAATGGATATTTGAAGAAATGGGCTGACCAAGGAGTTTTGCTTTTAAATACCTCTCTTACTGTAGTAGCTAGTGAAGCAAACTCTCATAAGAGTATAGGTTGGGAGATCTTCACCGATAAGATAATAACTTTATTAAACGAACGGAAAGACCCTATAGTTTTTATACTTTGGGGAAACAATGCCATATCAAAAGAAAAGCTAATAACAAATGGGTGGCATCACATAATTAAATCAGTTCATCCAAGTCCACTATCTGCTTCAAGAGGTTTCTTTGGCAGTAAACCTTTTTCTAAAACAAATAGCTTTCTTGAGTCTATAGGTAAAGCTCCTATTGATTGGCAAATAGAAAACATATAACTTACATAAAAAGCTATTCAAATCAATTTAAATTATTAGATTGAGCTATCATAAAAATTACAAACTTTCCTTTACATTAAATAAAAGGACTGAATTATATTAAACAATTCAGTCCTTCTTTACTTAAAACTAAGTTTATTCTCATACTATATCTTTTTAAATATATTATTTATTATCTTTTCATAACATCCCACGTCTTTATCATATAGAGTTCCTTACTCAACTATTAAGCATCCACATTGGAACTACCTTTCTATAGATGTATGTTCCCCTTGTACAAAAACTTTTTTTCTCATTCTTAAGTAAAATGAGTAAGTTAAGGAAACCAATATTCCTACAACACCTCCGGCTGCAAATCCTAAAGTTACGTAATTTAGTAATGCGCCTCCTACTATGCCGACACCTGCACCAATAGCTATACCTTTAGCGAGCAAATCATTTTCTTTATCGGTTAAACTTAGTTTATCTAACATGACAGCAACTCCTTAATAAATTAATAGGTTATAATGAAAAGTTTTATATCTTACTTCTAATTATAATTCCAATTTATTAAGAAATCCTTTCAAAAAACTTAAAGTAATATTAAGATTTAGTTAAAATACTTTTTTGTAGAAAACAAAAAACTCTAATAACTAAAGTTATTAGAGTTTTGGTGGCTCGAGCAGGAATCGAACCAGCGACACGAGGATTTTCAGTCCTCTGCTCTACCGACTGAGCTATCGAGCCATAACTCACAATTATAGATTATACACATTTACTCGTATTTTGTCAATAAATAAAAAAGTTACTAGTCTATTACTCATTCTTATCTACAGAGCTTATTGAATCATAATTTGCTAAGGAATAAAAACTATAAAAAATAAATATTGATCTATATAATAAACTAGCCACTGTAGCAGTTATTCCTACGGTAGCTAGCTTATTACTTTTAATAATGCATAATACTTCATTTCTTAATAAACAGACTATTTTTTAAATCTTTTATTTTTTAATAGTTGTGAGGTATTTAAAGTTAAAGGATTATTCTCATCTTTCTTCTCTTTATTATCTTCTGACTCTTTCTTGACCTCCGTAGCTTTTTTAGGACTTAAGTCAATGAATTCATTATTATAAGTTTCATGTTTACTTGATTCGTCAGTATTACTTCTACTGTTATTATTAGAATCTTTATTTAAACTCACATCTTTTAAATCACTACCATTAACTACTGTACCTACGGTTTTTACCCTTTTTGTTTTCTTAAACTTAAATCTATTTGGAGTTAAAGCTTTAAATAATTTATCTATAAATAACTTAAGCTTATATAAATTCAAATTCAATCTTCTTAAAGCAATATCGAACATTAAAATTATTAATGCTATCGCTAGTAAAAATGGACTTAAATCTCTTTGGCCTTTTTTCTTAATAATTTCAGTACTAAAAACTTCTTCAGAGGTTTTTATTATCTTCCCACCATTTTCAGTAACGATTTTATCAGTTTTATTGCCCTCTTCCCTTATCTTATATTCTGGAGAATACTGCCTAGCATATCCTGAGTTTACTGAACTTAATGTTTCTCCGTTTTTACTTTGCTTTCCACTAACCATATATACACCATCTTCTTTTGTCTGAAAATTGCCGGTGTATTCTCCTGGCGCTGTAGGATATAGCTTTATATCTTTACTTTCACCTTGAGGTGTAACAATAGTTGCAGTGGTATCAACTTCACCTTGATCTTTCTTATCTTTTAAGACAACCTTTGCTCCATTTCCATCATTGCTTACTTCCATTGATACATCTTCATTATTATAATTCTCTATAGAAAAGTTAATTATATTTTGCCATAACTTTAAGTTTTTTCCCCATCCTGTATAGTTTGCACTCCATTTACCTGATATATCTGAATTCCAGGCTACAGCTTTTCCAAGCCCATACTGCCAAACGGTTAAAATTGGATCATCCTCATCACTCTTTAATATCATTCTTGCAGTTTCTTTTTGAGATGAACCTACATACCCTAAAAGTGATGGTACCCCTCCATCAGCTACTCCACTTATAATACTGTGTTCAGTGCTTATCTTAGGTGTAAACTCTCTATTATTCAGATACATTCTTGCAGCCATAAAAGTTTCTTTTGAAAAGATTCTAGGTATATTAGTGTATTCATCAGTAACATATGATCTACCTCCACAAAAGTCTGCAATACCTTTAAGAAGGTTCTTATCAGCATCTCTTCCAACTGCTACTGTTGAAACAGTTATATTATCCTTATTTATATCCTTTAATAAATTATCATATCCTGTTCTTTCTGCTTGGCCATCTGTCAAAAGAATTATATGTTTTATTTTTGCATCACTTTCTTTTAATGACTTATAACCAGCCTCAAGTGCTGGTAGTATGCTAGTTCCCCCTCCAGCACGTATACTCCCTATATCATCCTCTATCTTTTTAGGATCATTTATAACGCCTCTTTTAGCCGCCCAACTATATTCACCATCAAAGGTAAGAACTCCAATTTCATCTTTTCCTGCTCTTAAAGAATCAAGACTTCTTATAGCCGCTTCCTTTGCCATATCAATTTTGCTTACTCCAGCCATTCCTTCAGTCATACTTCCTGATTTATCAATAATAAGCATCATAGCCATTTTAGGAATTTCTTTCTTCCCTCTCATGTCCATATATACTGGCAATACCTTTTCAAGAGGTGTCTTAGAATATCCCCCTAAAGCAAAGGAGTTATCTCCGCCAGTAGCTATGAAACCTCCTCCAAAGTCTTTTACATAACTTTCTAAGGAATTCATAAATCCTTCATTGAGGTCGTCAGCTGATACATTACAAGTTATTATACTCTTATACGTTGTCATCTCCTGTAAACTTCTTGGAGCTGACTTTGCGTTTACCACAGTGAAATCTAGTGAGGATGCTGCAAGCATCTTAGTAAGTTCTCTAGCTTCATTTTCGCCACCTTCTATTATAAGAATCTTAGGTTTTGAAGTAATCATTGTAAAGGCTGATGCTTCATTATTTTTTAGTTCTGTGTCCTTATCTGCTTCTACAGTTACTTTATATCCCTTGAATCCTCCACTGGTAGCCTTATCCCTAAAGACATATTTATTTATACCCTTAGTTAAATGGACACTTTGTTCTCCAACCTTTTCTCTGCCATTAAATAATGATAATTTTGCATTAGTGTCAGTAGTGCTTTGTATAGTAACCGACAGATTAAATTCCTCATCTAATACTAGTTTCTCAGGTACAGAAATACTTTGAACAGCTATTTCTTCTGATTTATCTTTTTCTTTTTTATAATATTCAAGTTCTATCCCCTGCTGCTTTATCGAAGGCATTATTTTATTTAAATCACCCTGATTTTCATCTCCATCTGAAAGTAATACAATTCTTTTATTCGAATTATTTGGAAACAACGCGATGGCTGATGCTAATGCGCTTTCGATATCGGTATAATTTTTATCTACATTTCCATCAATTTTTGAAAAAGTCGAATCCTTAGATATAAAACTTTCTACTTGAGTATTTCCCCCAAAAGAAAGTACTCCTATTTGGTCCTTCGATGATTTTTCTTTTATAGCATCTTTTACAAATGTTTCAAAAGAATCCTTATCTGCATTTACTGAATCTGAGTTATCAATCAAAAATATAGTTGTATTATTATTTAACTTCCAATAAAAGCTGGTACCACATATAGATAACATTATTAATATAATAACAATACTTCTTAAAATTACAGCCCATTTTCTTTTTGATTTATTTATTCTAACTGCATACTTTGATAAAAATATTATAATTCCTAGTAGAATTGGAATAAATAGCAGAAGATATGGTCTTATAAAACTAAATCCCATAACCGTCCTCCTCATCCTTTATATTGATCAAAACGCTATCTTCCATGAATCCGCACATAGGCAAACCATTCTATAAGTAACACTAAAAGCGCTAGCGCTAGCAGAATATTGGTCAAATTAATGCCACTTTTGGAAAGCTCTCCTCCATCCTTTTGTGAGTTTTTAGAAGCGAAATTTTTAGAAGTATCACTTTCAGAGGTTGGAAAATTCACGGCTATGAGCTTAGTCTGCTCATTCTTATCTATCTTTTGATGAATTTCATATATACCAGGTTTATACGCTTCATCAAAAGGCTTCAGAGGATATTTTGTTCCAAGATCAATATTGTCATTATATGGAGTCTTCATCCATATCTTATTTGCTTCTGGTTGTGGTATTACTTCTATATTTTCACCAGTATAATACTGAGTTCCCGATACAGTATCTCTGTTTAGCATATAAGACATTAAGTTATTTATAAATATAGGGAATTCTGGAGTTAGCGGCATATCACTGTTATGTAGATCAAATGCTATAGCTCCAACCTTTTGTCCTTTTACTTCCCCACAAAACGCTGCATTATTATCTCCGACCTTTATTATAGTTGATCCCCAAGAAGGGACTTCTATATTCTTAACCTTGGAAACTACAAAGCTGCTCTTATCCATATACTTGGTCACTGCATGGGATAATACATTTCCTTTTCCCCCATCTCTTTCTGATGAAACACTAAAATACTCATTGTTTTGCTCCGGATTAATGATTAATATATTTCCTTTCTTAGGCAAAGAATTAGGAAGTTTACCGTCAAAAATATATAGATCATAATCGCCATTTATAGCCTCTCCAGGATTAGTTTTAAATAATTCTATATCTTTTATTGTTGAGATAGCCTTTTCAAGAAACACGTTTTGATTAGAAGACATTAGGACTTTGGACCCATCTTTTTGTTTGACTATAGAATAAATAACATTGTCCTCATCTAGAGCATCCTTTTGTGATAACTCACACTTTAAAAATCTATCTTTAGTCTGAACCTTATCAAAATAAATAGTCTTCGTCTCTCCACTTTTTATATCTACATTCTTTATATCTAAAAGTTTCTCTTCACCATACAGTAAAATTTCAGAATTAGTTTCATTTCCATGATTAGTAACTCTCACCATAACCTTTAAATAATCATTATCTTTACTTTGAGATATATAATCCAAACTTACATTTTCTTTTGGTATTGCTAAACTAACAACTTCACCATTTATCTCTTTTAAATTAACATCAGAATCAGTATAATATACTACTTTGTAGCTATTATAGCTATTACATATTGACTTTATAAGTGAGTATGTATCATTTATATCACCTGCACTATTAGTAGGTTTAATATCTTTGATCTTATTTATAACTTCTTTTCTATCAGTAGAGCCACTAAGCTCAACCTTACTGTTCTTTGAAGCAGAAACTAATGTAATTCTACTATCCGAAGACAAGCCTTTAACCATATCCTCTGCCTTTTTTTCAGCTTCTTCTAATCTAGTATCTTTTTCACCTACAGCGCTCATACTTCCACTATTATCTATAACTATAATTACATTTTCAAAATTCTTACTTCCTATATTTATAAAAGGACTTGCAAGCGCAAAGATAGCTAATAGTAAAGCTAAAAGCTGAAGAAAAAACAATAGATTATTCCTAAACTTTTCAAAAGGTGTAGAAGCTTCTGTTTCGGCTAACACCTGCTGCCATAAAAAGAGACTTGGTATCTCTCTCTCTTCGTATTTTTGCTTTAATATATACATTAAAATTAATATAGGTATAAGAAGAAGAAACCATAAAAACATTGGTGAATAAAGCTTCATATGATTCCCTCCTTACTAAATTTCTCAAACACTACCTTTTGTAGATCTTCCTTTGAAGATACTTGTATAAGGCTTCCGCCATATTTTTTTAACTGCTCTTTCATCCCACTAGTCAATGATTTTAGTTTTAACTCATATGCCTTCATTAGTTTTGGAGTAATAGTTATATTTATCTCCTCCATAGTTTCACTATCAACAAGTCTCACTTGTCCATCAATCCTAGGGTTAAGTTCTTCCTCTGAAAGTATCTGAATAAATATTATTTGCTGCTTATTAAAAGCAAAATACTTTACTAGACTTTCAATTGAACCTTTAGTAAAGAAATCAGATATTACCACAGCTACTGTTCTAGGCTTAAGAGGCTTCTTTTTTATAGCTTCCCAAAGGTTCGTACTCCCATTAAAATCAGCATTTTCAATAAAATTAAGAGCTTGCTGAAAAGATCCTTTCCCCATAAAAGAGGTAGATGGAATTAAGCTATTACCAGCTATCTTGTTAACACATACTCTATCTAAATTGTTTATAGCTAAGTATGTAAATACTGCGGAAAGCCTTTGAGCCATTTTCGCTTTACTGTCTTCTCCAAAATCCATAGACTTACTGCAATCAATAAAAATATTTATATATGCTTCTCTCTCTTCCATAAATAACTTTAAAAAAAGCTTTTCAAATCTTCCATAGGCATTCCAGTCTATTCTTCTAAAATCATCTCCTGGGGTATACTCTCTGAAATCAGAAAATTCTACAGAACTACCCTTCGCTTTTGATCGCCTTCCTCCAGCTGCTCCATTATTTATGGTCATTCTAGCTTTTAGAGATATATTTTCAAGGTTTTTAAAGAAATCACCATTAAATACCTTCTCACTCATCTAAACACGTCCTTATTATAATTGACTTTCTAATATTTCTGAAATTATATTTTCAGCTGTAATACCATCTGCTACTGCATCAAAATTCATGAAAAAACGATGTCTAAGTGCTGGATAAGCAACGTATTTTATATCTTCAAAAGACACATTAAATCGGCCTTCCATAATAGCTCTAACTCTAGAAGTTGAGATTATTGCTTGTGCTGCTCTCGGGCTCGCACCATATCTTATATACTTTTTTGATATTTCAGGAGAGTTCTCATAGTCTGGATGGGTAGAAAGAACTACTTTTAAAGCATATTCTTCTACAGCCTTAGAAATAGGCACTTCTTTTAAAAGTCTTCTCACTTCTAGTATTTCTTCACCAGCCATCATCTTTCCTAGCTCCTCCGCCTCATTATTTATAGTAACTCCGATTATGCTTTTAAGCTCATCTAAATTAGGAAAAGGAACGTTCAATTTAAATAAAAATCTATCTAATTGGGCTTCTGGAAGAGGATACGTGCCTTCATTTTCTATAGGATTTTGAGTTGCTAATACCATAAAAGGTTCAGAAAGAGTATAAGTTGAGCTTCCTACCGTAACAGTATGCTCCTGCATTGCCTCAAGAAGTGCAGATTGAGTTTTTGGAGTGGCTCTATTTATCTCATCTGCTAATACTAAGTTAGAAAAAATAGGGCCTTTTTGAAATTGAAAAGCACTATTTCCCTTACTATCTTTAATTATAATATTTGTACCAACCACATCAGCGGGCATAAGATCAGGTGTAAATTGTATTCTTGAAAATGGCAAGTCTAAAACCTTTGAAAGAGTTTTTACTAATTGAGTCTTTCCAAGTCCAGGTGATCCTTCAAGAAGTACATTTCCACCAGTGAAGATAGCTATTAAAACCTGTCTAACAATATCTTTTTGCCCTATTATCGCTTTACCAATTTCGCTTTCAACCTTCTCTATCTTTTCTATTATACCTTTTACGCTTTCTTCATTTATACTCATGTTATTCTCCTTATTATCTTCATCTCTACAGATGCTTCGATTTAATTTAACGGTTTTAAAGAGTTCCTGTACCGAAACTTAGAAGTGGTTTATCTATTCCAATGAAAATCTATCTATTGCTGCAATGATGAAAAATACCCCTTTATTATCTCTGTCATGCCGTCTGGAACCTCATAGTTTTCCATATTCTCCATAGCTTCTTTACTATATTCACCTACAACTTGATCATAAGGTTTTAATTCTCCTAGAGTGGCATTAGATTTATCTGTTATTTCACTTTCACTGCTTCCACTGGTTCCAGCCTTACCACTTAAAGAAGAGGTTTTACCGTCTCCTCCAAGTCTGCTTGGAGTAAATACTTTTTCATACTGCTTCTCACTTGAAGAGCCTGGTGCTTTATTACCTACCCCTCCTCCAGAATAAGGATTTACACCATTAGATCCATTAGAAGATCCATTTCCAGCTCCACTTCCTCCGCCACCTGTTCCATTTCCTCCTGATCCAGATCCAGAACCACTTCCATTTCCATCTCCGCTACCATTTCCACTACCACTGCCGTTACCAGATCCACTTCCTTGACCTTGAGAATTTTGATCTTTACTGTCTGCTAACTGTTGCTCTTCATCTCCTAAGTTTTTCTGAAGTGAAGCTAATGCTTGATTTTTATTTCTCTGCGATGAAGACTTAGCCAGCGAGCTACTAACTGAACTTACAGCTTTATTTATAGAAGCTTCATCACCAGACGATAGTGAGTCTGAAAGTTCACCTAAACTACTTTTAAGATCGCTGCTACTTAAAGAGGCAGCGGTACTTGAGAGACTGTTTTTAAGCTCCTCTTTTTGTTTACTGTCCATGTTCTTCATATCATTCTTCAGCTTATCTAATTCACTTTGAAGTTTTTTATCATCATTATTTTTTATGGCATCTGCTAGCTCTTTTGTAGCATCATTTTTTTTAAGTCCTTCTGCTAATTTATTTAAATCCTTGTCTAACTCTTTGTTCTTATCTATATCTAACTTTTTTGCTAGTTTTTCTTTTGCCTTATCTATTTCCTTATCAGTTTTTGCGAGTTTTAAATCCTTTTTTAATTCATCTATCTTCGCTAAGAGTTCCTTCTTTTCTTGTTCTGTAAGCTTCTTGTTTTCACTTACCTCCTTCTTAGCATTTTCTATCTTTTTCACTTCTTCTTTCTTTTCAATATTAAGTGCATGCAGCCTATTTGCTTCATCCTTTAATGTATCTGGTATAAGAAAGGTAAGCGAAAATACCACCATAGTTCCTATAAGTATTCTAAGTATCAATTTTGAAGGCATTAATCTTATATATTTAGCATAATCCAAGCTATTAAATTTCGCTAAAGCATCTTCAGCTTGAACCTTTTTATATATGTTTTCTTCCTCCATAAGCTCAAGAGCTGTTGACACTCTTTGATTTAGTCCAAAGGAATCAACTATTTCACTAACCTTTTTCAACTTTGGTATGAATACAATAGTAGAAATTAAAGCAACCGCTAAACCCATGGAATATATGGAAGGAAGCCATATGAAGTATACTCCATATATAGGTATCAGCCTCGAAGCTAATGCTACCGCAATTATCAATAGGGTAGAGATAACAAGAGCAATAGAAAAGTTCCTTAAAAACTTTTCTACATATATTCTTTTTCTTACTTTTTTTAATCTAGCTATTATCTCTCTATATGGGCTATCCAACATGGCACCTCCTATAATTTCTATTAAAGAACCTATTTATCCTTATCTTCAATGACATCATCCTTGTGAAGCTCATCATACTTTTTATCTATAGAGAATTTTTTTCTTGCTGGGTTCAATTTATACGAACATGCTGTAAGTAATAATATAGATAAAACTAAATCTATAACTATATTAATAGCCCACATATTTTGACTACTACCTGATATATAAAACCCTGGGAAGATTGATTGTCCGCTTACACCAAACTGACTTACCAAAAGTGTAACAAATGAAGCTGCCGGATTTAAATACATGAGCCAAAATGTTTGATCATAAGATTTATTTAACAAAGTAGGCTGAATAACTAGCTGAACATAGAATACTGTTATTAATAGCGTTCCTATGAACAGAAATACAATTAAAGCATAAGATAATACATTAGCCGCAGTACTTTTCTTTATAAAAGTTGAAAAGAAAAGTCCAATGCTTCCTAAGGTTATTGCAAGTACAATATAAAATAAGAAGGTCTGTAGCAATTCACTTATACCAATTCCACCAAATAGAAATATTATTGAGAATATCGGTATTGAACTCAATATAAGAAGTATTATATGACTTAGTGATGCAAACAACTTTCCTAAAATTATAGATCTATGCTTTAAAGTGGTAGATAAAAGTATATCTAGAGTTTGCTTTTCTCTCTCTCCAGATATTGCTCCTGCAGTTAAAGCTGGAGCAATTAAGCTGATAAGACCAAATTGCGCTGCAGACATAAAGCCATAAGTTATAAATACTTGTTCCGCATTCATTACTCCTCTATTCATGATCGTTTTAAGAAAAAGTATAGTCAGTAGAGTTAAAACTAAATTGTAAACTCCTATTAATATAGGTGCTCTCCAACCTCTCATCTTAACTTTTAATTCTTTAAGTAATACTGGATTTATTCTAAAACTACTTTTATTAATATTCATCTTCATCACTATTCCTCCAAAGTAGCAGTTACTTTCATAAAGATATCCTCAAGATTTCCATCAAGCTGGTTAAAAGATACAACAGGAATCTTATTATTTATAAGTCTCACCAGTAGCTCATTCATATACCTGTCATCACCTTTAAAAGAAGCTTCTATTATATTATTACCAGCAGGATTTATATTATCTAAATCAGGGTATTCTTTAAGTATTCTTAAAGTCTCTTCAGCTTTATCCAAAACCTTAATCTTTATAGTTTGAGTGTGGTATATTTTTTTCATTATTTCTTCTACAGTGCCATTTACAACCACCTGACCTCGTTCAACGATACCTATAGAAGTACAAAGCTCCGCCAATTCCGGAAGTATGTGAGAACTTACTAATATGGTTTTTCCCATTCCTTTTAAGGTTCTCAGTATTTCCTTCATTTCAATTCTTGCTCTCGGATCCATGCCTGACGCTGGCTCATCTAATACTAAAAGCTCTGGATTGTGAACTAAACTTCTAGCTAAGCAAAGTCTTTGTTTCATACCTCTTGATAAGTTATCTACATAGAAGTCCTTCTTATCTACTAGATCTACCAGTTCCAATAAATCCATACATATCTTTTTGCTCTCAGCACCTGTTATATTATAGATTGATGCATAGAATTCTAAATACTCTGTAACCTTAAGATCATCATATACTCCAAAAAAGTCAGGCATATAACCTATTTTACTTTTTAAAAGCCTAGTATCCTTTAATGCATTAATCCCATCTACCGTAACCTTCCCCGAGGTAGCATCTAATAGCCCACATATTATTCTCATCGTAGTTGTTTTTCCAGCACCATTAGGTCCTACAAATCCAAATATCTCTCCTTTGGGAATTTCAAGATTTAGACCTCTTACAGCTTGGAACTTTCCGTATGTTTTGTAAAGATCCTTTATCTCTAACATTATTTCACCTTCCCTTTTACAGATATTTCTGGTATTTGAACTGGTCCGCCATTGTTGCTTACACTAATTTTAATCTTAAATTCATTATCATTACTCAAATATTTTTTTACATCATCACCACTAAAACTATCAGAAGTTGCAGATACATACTTATTTTGCTTGTAATCATACACTTCAAAAGCAGCATTAGAAGCTCCTGTATTACTACTAGTTGAACTTGAGTCTAGTTTCAACTCTGATACAATCATATTTTTATCTATATCATATACTATTTCAGGAGTTCCAGCACCATAGAAAACTTCTCCATATGGATCATAATTTGTAGTGGACATTTCTACTACTCTATAATTTACAAATCCCGTTGGATACTGGATAGTATCACCATTCTTGAAGTTTAGTTGTAATGGCATTCTTATTATGGTTCTATCCTTAACTACTGAATCTTTACCATTTACTACTAATGGTTTTGAGATATTATCTTTTGTTATCGCTATAATAGAAATATCTTTAATTCTTGTTGTTTGCATTGATTCGGAATACGACATTCTAAATAAGCTTCCATTATATCTATCCTCATCACTGGCATTAGGACTACCTATTTTATAAATCTTGTTTTCATATGTTAGTTGGTTTATGTCGCCATTATAATCCCCTGTTTTTTTATCTAGTTTTACACTATCTCCCTTTTTTACAGCTCCAAGAATATAGTAAGATTTAGGAGTTATAACATAACAATATTCAAAATCAAAAGAGGTGGAATTCTTAATAGTCCCCTTTATCTCATCTCCCTCTATAGATACATCAGCATCTATTTTTCCAATGCTTATATTAGAAGACGGTATCTTTACAGTTCTAGTAGCAAGAACACTTTTATTTTTAAATTCGATAGTTCCTTTATCTTCTCTTATTAAAGTATCAAGTTCATTTTTCTTCGCATTATCTGCATTACCATTATAATTAGGATTATCTACAGACTCTAACTTTTGACCTTCTTTACTTGATACTTCAACAGTCATTTTCTTTGGTGTAAATATCCCTACATATGTGTTTTTAGTAGCTGCTCCTTTTGAATCCATGTTTATTATGTTGGCGTTATTTGCAACTACATCACTTAACCTTGTCCCACTTCCTAAGAAATAAACTACAACTCCAAACACTATAGCAATACATGGAACTGTTATCCACATGAATTCACGTTTATCTAACTTTTTAAGCACAAAATAACTTGTTGGAGCCACTAAAACAATGTAAATTATTAACACAATAAGATACATGTTTATATTTGCTTTTTTATTCATTAAATTGTTTACTAGTTCACTTACAGAGAAATACGTATTCATATAACCATTATCAAACTTAGCACTGTTAACAAAATTGGGATTTATCATACTAAAAATCTTTTCTCCGAAGGAGCTGTTATTTGCCCAGCCAACAAAAGGTTTAAGTCCAAAATCAAAACCTGCTATAGCTACATTTCCAGTACCTATATTAACTGTCTGAAGAAGTTTTGAATTTCCTTCCTGTATATTTGTATTGCTTCTATCAAGCTGTATATTCAAATTTTCTACAGAAACTGGGTTGTTATTATCACCATTGGTAGCTATACTGTATATTTTAGTGGTATTCACCTTTGTAAGCTCGCCAGGCTGCCCCTTTATAAAATCATCTTTAAATAAACTTAGAGTCTTGTTATAGTTGGTACCAGTACCAATTACCAGGGTTCCACCGAGCTTTACCCAACTCTTTAGATTTTCATATGCTTCCTTAGATAATTTAGAACTATCAAAATTATTGATTACTATTATGTCAAAGGTTTCAAGTACCTGAAGATAATCTGGAAATTTATTTTCATCTAGCTTTATCAACTCAGTTGATAAAGTAACACCTTTTGGTGCTGGAATTTTATTAAGATATGTTAAACTATCAAAGTCGTCACTTAAAATTCCTATAAATTTTACAGTTTGATTTGTAGAGTTTCCAACCTTAATTTCTTCACTATATACTTCTTCGCTACCATCTTTTATTGAAACCTCATATTTCAAAAAGGCTTGCTTTACAGGAACATTGATAGTAACAATTTTCTCAGCTCCTTTTTGAATACTGATATTTTTCAAATAACTATCATATTTATTTTCGGAGGTAGGAACCTTAACTTCTACAGTTCCTTGTATATCCTTATAATCATTTTTTATGGATATATTTATAGGTGTATAGTAACCTATTTTGTATTTGTCATTAAACCCCACAGTAGTTTTTACTGTTATACCTTTCTTAGTATCTGCTTTAACAGTCTCACCTTTTACTAAAACTAAAGGGATAATTAATGCAATTGCAAGAATAAAAATTAATGCCCTATTGACTACTTTTCTCATAATTCCCCTACTTTCTTATAATATATAAATATTATTGCAATATAAGTTAAAATTTACCACTATTATATCATAGTATTGTATCATTCTTTATTACAACTTCCTTACAAATTTCTTAAGATTCATATATTCTTTATTTATTAAAGAAAAAAAGTCCATCACCAGCTTTTTGAAATGCTGCAATAGACTTAGATTTTATTAATATTTATTAAATTATGTAGTTACCTTGCTTATAACTTTTAAATATTCTCTTAATTAACATAAACTGTAGTCCCACCTGGTATATTATTAAATATCCATTTAGAATTTTCTAGACTTAATCTTACACATCCATGAGATACAGGTTTACCTAAAGTATAATCAGTAATATTTTTATTCTTGTCCATCGGCCAGGAGTGGAAAAGGTAGTTACCAAAAAACTGAACCCAGTTTTTAGCGCCTTCATTTATACTTGCATTATAGAACCAGTCACCTCTTGCTGAAACCTTAAATATTCCCTTTGGAGTCTCGCTTCCTTCTGCACCAGTAGAACAGTCTAATTCTTTTATAAGCTTCCAATCGCCCTTACTGCCTACAAAGACATTTGTTTTCTGGTTTTGAAGATCCACCCAAACTAAAAATTTAGATCTACTTGAATAATCTTTAACAACATTTTCCTTATCAGGGTTAGGCTTATATCCGTTAAGGTAAGCAGCAATAGCAGGACTAACAGATTTTTTCGCCTTTTCTTCTGCTAATTTTCTATCCTCTTCTAACTTCTTCTTTTCTTCTTGTGCCTTTATTTTCGCGTCTTCAATAAGTTTTTTACTGCTATCCAAAAAATCTTTAGATAAGTACTCTTTATTTTCATCTAGGAACTTTAGTCCATCATCATATTTAGAATCAGTTATATCTTGATTTAAATCTTCTGAGATAGAATCTTCTACCGCACTCTTAAGCTCCAACAGCTTATCTTTAAGAGTTTTATCTCCAATCTGTTTTTCTAAACTTGCTATTGCAGATAAAACATAACTATAATTTTTTTTTGCAAACTGTTCTTCTATATTCTTAAATTCGTTTCTTTGCTTCTCTAGCGTTTCTAAACTCTTAATTTCACTATCCTCTGCTTTATATGAACCTGTCTTTTCTAAATCATTAATTTTAGTACTAAGCAATTTGTAATCAATACGTTCATTTAAATAATCATCTTTTAAGGCGCTAAACGCTTCCTTTGATTTTTGAGCTTGTACATTTTTATTGTAATAAAAAAGAGATCCTGTTATTATGCATACTGCTAAAGCAGCAGTTGTTAAAACTCTCTTCAAACGCAAATCCTATTCCCCCTGAAATAAATTTTATCTTTCCATGTACTTCTTTGATAAACCCTTCTAGGCTAAGAAAGGTAACTTTTTCAAACATTATGTAACTTATACACTATATTTAATAATAACAGATAAATTAATAACACTTCAATACTTGTGATATAATTTTAATGAGGTGATTTTGATGAGTTTGGATAAATTAAAAGAAATCATAGATAATTCTAATAATATTGTCTTCTTTGGTGGTGCTGGCATGAGTACCGAATCCGGTATACCTGATTTCAGAAGTTCTAATGGACTTTTCAACGAAAAATTAAACATGACTTTTACACCTGAACAGCTAGTATCCCATACGTTTTATATACGATATCCTGAAGACTTTTACAGTTTCTATAAGGATAAATTAATATACCCTGATGCGAAACCTAATGCTGGACATTTGGCCTTAGCAAAGCTAGAAGATACGGGCAAGCTTAAGGCAATTGTCACTCAAAATATAGATGGACTTCATCAAGCTGCTGGTTCTAAAAATGTTTTCGAACTTCATGGATCAGTGTTAAGAAATTATTGTACTAAATGTCATACTTTTTATGATGAGAAGTTTATTTTAGAATCAGAAGGAGTCCCAACTTGTACTAAATGTGGCGGAACAGTTAAACCAGATGTAGTTTTATACGAAGAGGGACTAGATGAGACTATTATTAATGGTGCAGTTAAAGCTATAGCAGCCGCAGATACTTTAATAATAGGAGGAACTTCTCTTGTTGTTTATCCTGCTGCTGGACTTATAAACTACTTCAGAGGTGAAAATCTAGTATTAATAAACAAGAGTACTACCTCTGCAGATAGTAAAGCCAATTTAGTCATTCATGACTCTATTGGAAAAGTCTTAAGTTCAGTTGTATAAGTTTCAACTAAAAAACATAGATACATGTCCAAAAATCATGTATCTATGTTTTTTCGCATGAATAACTTTAGTTAGAAACCTTGTAGAAATTTAATTAACATTTTGTAACTGTTTATAGTATTATAGATTCCTCTCATTTTTCAGAAAAAATATTAATATAATCTAATGATATTTCTTTTGTGGGAGTGGAATCTTTGAAACTAATAATAATCTTCTTATTAATCTTAGTTATTGCCTGTATGTATTTATATTTTGATAGAAAACTTAGTTTTTCTAGGCAACAGTATCTACTGCTATCTAATCAACATAAGGCATTAAGAGAAAAATATAATTCTCTGAACTCAAGCCTTACTAATATTTCAATAAGATACTTAAATACCACAACCTCTAATGGCGTTACTCTTGAAGGAGTTTTTTTAATGCTTTCGCCCTTAGAAAAAGGTCCTATTATAAATAAGATAACTCAAAAGCTTCAAGTTAGAATTCTTGAAGAAGCTGAAGTAAGTAATCAGATATGGTATTTTGTATCTCTACCATTAAATACTGACTTCAATTCTAAGGGTTGGCTCCGGAAATCAGACTTTTCACTACTTTTTAGCAGTTCACAAGATGTGATGAATAGATAATATACAATTATATATCTTATAAATTAATAAAAAATTAAAAAGAAAAACACCTACTTACTTGTAGATGTTTTTCTTTTCCCGTTATGCAACTGCATGGGTAATAAAGTGCTTTAATATAATAGCACATATTAAAGCTTTTGAAAAGTATTATGAAAAATTTAATGTCCTTTATGCTTATCAAGTTTTTTTCTCTGCTTTATACTAAACTTTCTTTCCTCTTCCTGAAGCCTTTGTTCTTTGGTTTTCTTTTTACGTTCCAACTTTGATTGGTCATGCTGCAATTTCATTGCTATTTGAGCTTTTGTTCCTATTTCTTTTGTACTGATCTCTTTTCTTATACTTCTTTGAAGTCTTTTAGGATTTTGTTTCTTTAAAGTAAGATCTTTTTTCTCTAGTTTTACTGAACCACTGAAATCTAATCTGTAGAAATTCATTAATATAAATTCATGAACTTCTTGATCCCTTGGTTCAGCCCCAAAGGTAACCTTGCACACCTTAAGTTCATAATCCTCCATAACTTCAAAAATACCAACCCAAAAGGGCTCGTTAAAAAGAATTGTTAATTTAATTATAGAGTCCATAATTAAATCCTCCTGTAATTTATTATTAAAGAGAAAGGACAACCCCAGGAGGGCAGGTTACTGCTACGCATAAATATCTTATAATCAATATACGCAGGTTCTGACTACCAACAGAAACTGTGTTTTTATCTCTCAATTATTATTATATATAAATAATGTTCATTTTCAATATTCTTATTTATCAAACTGGCTTTAAATCAAAACCTTATCTAACCTATTTTTAAGATTATTTGTGACTTCAGTTAAAGGCAATCTAACTTCATCAGAATCAATAATCCCTAACTTATTTAAACAGTATTTAAGCGGTGCGGGATTAGCTTCTTCAAATAGCATCGGGATAAATTTAGCTAATTCCTTCCATATTTTAAGTGCTAATTCATGATTATTATCTCTTACCGCATTATAAACATCCATAAACTTTTCAGTTCTCAGATGGGAAGCTGCTAATATTCCACCATCTCCTCCAAGGGTTAGAACAGTGTAAAACATAATATCTTCCCCAGTTAGAATGGAAAAATCCTTTGGTGGATTAAGCAGTAAGCTTGTAGTTTGCTTTATATCACCACAAGAGTCCTTAATGCCCACTAAATTTTTTAATTCAGCTAACTTATAGATTGTTTCATTCTCTATATTTCTTCCTGTTCTGTAAGGTATATTATATATAATGATATCTAAATCTGTAGATTGAGATATCTTTAAAAAGTGCTCATATATACCCCTTTGTTCAGGTCTATTATAATATGGACATACTGACAATATTCCATCCACTTCATACTTTTCTACTATTTTTAGCTTGCTTACAACTTCCTTTGTATTATTACCACCAAGTCCTATAAACACAGGCACTTTTTTGTCATTATACTCTATTGTTTTATCTATTATTTTTTCATATTCATATTGAGAGATAGTTGGACCTTCGCCAGTAGTCCCTAAAGGAATAAAACCACTAACCCCTTTATTTAAATAATGCTCTATCATTTTTTTATATGATTTAAGATCTATTTCATCATTTATGAATGGGGTTATAAGTGGAACATAAACACCTTGAATTTTCATACTACACCTCCAGATATAATATACTTTTTAACATTATATTCCAAATAGTTGATTTATTCAAATTTATCTAATAAAAAACTTTATACTATAGATTGCTTTAACATTCTCTTGTTGATTAACTTAATAATTTATAATATTTAGGTTTGAATTTTTTCACTATATTTTTTTCAAATAAAAACAGTGATACTATTAACTAGTACCACTGTTATACCGCCTATAAGGTTTTACCAAATTGATAGTCTATCTATTCTTTAAAAACTTTATCATAAACTATGCTTAAAAACTTCTCGTCATCCATATCAGTAAAGTTATTTCTAGCATCAATCATCCTATTTCCATATACCAATATGAAGCTCTTCGACTCATTTAACGCATATACTTTTACTCCACTAGGTAGTTTTGATTTGTATTCTCTTATATTTAACTTATATTTATTAAGCGTTTTTACTAGTCTATCAGCATTAAACTCAACTATCATAGGATATTTACTTTCAAAAATTGTATAACTTAAATCGTGCTCTTTGTCATCACTAAAATACACTGATCTCTTTGCTAAGATACTTTCATTAAAGCTCGTATATGGATTTGAATTATTAGCCTCTTTATATCCAAAGTCAGTTAACGATAGCTCCACAGAATTTTGTGATTTATTATTATCGATATTTATAATAGCTCTGCTAATACCCCTACCTACTATACTCATAACTAAAACGGCTGAAATTAATATACCAAAAAGCGTTATAGCTATATTAACATTTCTAGAGTATCTTTTTTTATTTATAAATAATCTAGTTATAAGTATTCCTATTACAGGTATAAATGTAATCATTAATGTGGTAACTACAGGCATATCACTTGTATTACAAATCATGCTTATAAGCGTTATTAAGGCTATTGCAAGTGGCAATGATCTCTTAATTCGTATTTGTTTATAATTATTATACTTCATAACTTTATTCACTTTTAAATTACGGTTCGCTCTAATTGACCAAGTTATAAAACCTACCACTTCCACTCCAAATATCAACACCAATAACATCATCATGAGAAGGGTTAAAAGTGCAAAATTATGTGAAAGAGTGTAATCAGGACTACTTGCAAACAATACAGTATATATGTAGAAAAGCCACGTTCCAATTAAAACTACATGTGCCAATGCATTATAAAGTGACGCTTTAAATACTGATCTAAATTTCTCCTTTTCATCAGTGTGTATCTCCAAGGTATTTTTAGGTTCTTCAGTATAGAATATCTGAACCTTCCCTCTCTGCCCTACAAACTTCCAGCCTGCTGCCTCACAGTAATCTCTATACTCTAAGGCTTCATTACTATCTTTACAATCAAATTCAGAGACTCTGTGGAGTATATCAACTGTATATCTAACAGTTTTAGATTTGTCTCTTTTAAAAGTCAAAAATGGCCCTTTTATAGATTTTAGTATCCATCCCTTTCTCGCCATATCATTAAGATATTCTTCAGCAGCCTCGCATTCATAAGGAAAAAAGTTAAAAACTTTTATCTTTGTATTTATTGCCATTATACCTTATCCCCCATATAAACTTCTCCATCACTTACCATAGTAATTAGTCTCCTATATTCCTCCAATAATATTTCTTTACCTTTGCCAGTTATTATATAGCTTCTCTTTCTTCCCTGTACCTCTGTTTCTTTAATCATGTTCTCTTTTTCAAACTTTCCTAGAAGTGCATATAAAGTACCTGGTCCAACTCTCACTCTTCCCTTTGAAATCTCTTCTACAGCCTGCATTATATCCACACCACATCTTTCTTCCAGAAGTGATATCAATATGTAATACATTGGTTCAGTTAAATTTTGAAATTGTTCCCTTGCCATTTTAATCTCCTACCTATGGATGTACCACTTTGTAATAAAACTTATTATTTTGGTTGGAAATGGTACATCCATAATATCGAGCATCGATATTTATATTTTAAGTATATTATCGTGTATCAATATTGTCAATATTATACTTTTGTAGCATTATAAACAATTTAATGTAAAAGCAAATAAAAAGAAGAGACAACATCGTAACGCCATCTCTTCAAATTTTTACTCTTCTAAATTTTTCATCACCAACACATCTTCATTTATATTATCAAGTCCCTTAGGTATCCTTCCAGTATTAAGATCCTTAGTAGTTCCACCCATATCTTTTATTAAATTTATCACATTTTCTTCATTATTCCCGTCTGCTTCAACCACTACTTTACAATTTATACTAGCTATTTCTTGAAAGCCTCCCATACCACTGGCCATTGGACTTGCAGCAGCTATAGGAGAATTACTATTATCTTCACCTAAAACTGCTGCTGATAAAGTTGATATTTTATCTGTACCTACCATACCACTCTGTGAATACACATCGTTATTATGTTCATTTATATCTACAAAAGCTCCCTTAAATCCTTCTTCTCTAAGCTTTTCAACAGCTTCTCTTGCTCTTTTTATACTATCAAAATATGCTTCAATCTTCATTTAACCACTTCCTTCTAAAATTTTTATAGTAAAAACATTCTACAATTATGGATTCAGTATTTACCCTAGAATTAGTACGTCTCTAGTATCAGTTTTATTATGTGAAAGTGGTAAAAATTTATCCTTTATTACTTCATGTTATCTATTTATTCCTGTAATCTAAACTTACTTACATATAACATCATTTCTTCTGTAGCATTATCTAATATAGCCGCTGACTTTGCAACCTCATCTGTTGCACTGTAAACTTCCTCTGATGAAGCTGTCATTTCTTCTGATGCAGCATTTAGTGCTAGAAGATTAGTTTGTTCTGAAATATTATTTATATAATTAGTAATATCATTTATCTTGATAATTTTAACTCCTAACATGTTCATTCCTTCAGTAAAGCTTTGGAATGAAACAGCTAAAGCTATTGATTGATATTCATTTGACTTTGAAACCTCTTCAATAGATGCTATAGCTGTTTTTATGTTGTTATTTACAAAGCTTCTATTACCTCGACAGCCTTATTTACTCCTCCTAGATTTAATAATTGTATTCCTGACTTTTTAGCATTATTTGCATATATAGGATTTTCAATAAAATCATTAACTATATTTTTAATTGTTACATAATTAAACCCATTTACCTCTAACGATATCCCTGCTTTCAAATTAACTATTGAACTAGCATTATATCTACGTTCAAACACATTGCCTGGATAAATAATTTGTGGCACTCCATAAATCAAACCTGTCATAATACTATTTTGACCTCCATGATTTATATAAGCTATTGCTTCAGGCATCAGTTGATTAAAATCAAACCTTTCATCAACAATTATATTATTCCTTTTGTATGGTTTTACTTGTCGAGTTGCAATATATACTTCAATATTTGTATTTTCAAAGGCTTTAGTTAAGTTATCTATCATTGTTGTAATATTAATTGTTCCAAAACCCATATACGCTATGATTTTGTTCTTTGGAGCTTCCGTAAATTTTATATTTGGTCTAAAAAAAGGTCCTGTGAAAACTATATTATTACTGTCAATAGGTTCTAACTCATATGAACTTAATACTATTTTTAAGTCAGCCCAATCGAATATATCAAGAACCGAATCAATTGGCTGTAAATTATTTTCCTTCAAGAATCTCTTAACGCTTGTGCTATATTCAGGATTTGAAGCAAATGACTTTTGAACAGGATAGCTATACCCTGTAACTACCTTAATTCCTTCTAATTTTGCAGCAACTATTGCAGAAATTCTAAATTCAGCATATATAACATCAGGCTGAAAGTCTTGGATAGCCTTTCTTATATAAAATACATCCTCATAAAAGTATTTCTTACTGATTGCTCCAATAAAATGCAATACATGTTCGAAACTATTTATTTTTTTATCTTCTTGAATCCTAAAAAATTGCCCCAGTTTAAGCATTTTCTTTCCAATAAAAATAGGTGTACCAAATGGGGATGGAATAGGAGCATAATAATTTTTTACGTTTTCTATTTTTCTATAATTAATATCCTCAGGCGAACAAAATGCGACTTTATGTTTCTTCCTAATCAATTCATGACATAGAGCTACTGCTCTTGAAAATGGTCCACTTGTTTCTGTCATTGCAGACATAGGCGCAATTAAAACTTTCATAATACACTCAATCCTTTACATATTATTTATATTCAAGTTATTATTAATCCTATATAGGTATGTAAATAACTGTTTTACTTCTTCGTCATTAAATCCTCCTAAAGCTTTCTCATTGCATTTAACTGCTTCACTACAAATTTTTTCTGCTAATTCTCGTCCATAAGCTGATATATTAACTCTATTCGCTCTTCTATCATTTTCGCATTGATTCCTATAAATTAAATTTTTTTTAATTAGTCTATCAATTACTGCTCCAGCCGTTGCCCTATCACCTGATAACTTTTCTGCCACCTCTGCTTGCGTTAAATTATCCTCCTCTTCCAACACCTTTAGTACAAACCATTGTGATGTAGTTATACCGTACTTTTTTATTTCTTCTTCTAATTCCTTTTTTATGTTCCTAGCTGTTAAATTAATTAAATATCCAAAAGATTCATTTATTCTCATATATACCTCTCTCTTTTTATCATGATAATATGTGCACATATAATATGTACGCTTACTATCTCGCTTTTATTACACATTTTCCCAAATGCAGTCACTTAATTTTATGCTAATCACCTAAACTTTCATTTTTCCGTTAAATAAGAAACAGCAGTACTACCTAATGGTATTACTGCTGTTTAGATGTTATCTACAATAGAAAAATAAAACTTCTCTAACCTACTTTATACGATAAGCTACCCATCTAAAAAATCTTCCTATATTTTCAAAAGAAACTATAGTGCACAATAATTCTATCAACTTTCCAAATTTCCTATAAAACAAATTAAACGATAGAAATGGAATCCATTGTTCTTTAGATTTTGGTAATCTTCTCATTATATTTTTAAAAGTATACACTTCTTTATATATCCATAGATAGCCATTATATAATTCTTCTGCTGTCATATTTTTGGGTTCATATACCACATGAGCAGTATTATAATTTGACAAATTAAAATCTACAATTCTATTTTGTTCTATTAATGATGAGTACAGCCTTGTACCTGGATATGGTGTGAGAATATGCGAAGTTACCGTTTCTATCTTATTTTTAACTATCCATTCTAATGTATTCTTAAATACAGAGGTATCATCTTCATCTAATCCGAAAACAAAACTTGCATTTATCATTATTCCTCTTTTATGAATTTCATCTACAAGTTTCTCATATCTGTTTACACTATTTTGTACCTTATGTACACTATCTATTGATTTACTATTTATACTTTCAAAACCTATAAACAAGCTTTGGCAACCTGACTCTTTCATTTCATCTAATAAATCAAGCATATCTACTATATTGGAAGTAACCGCTGCGTTCCACTTTAATTTAAGAGGTTTCATTTCTTTCAATAATTTTTTTGTCCATTTAGGATTCCCAATAAAATTATCATCAATAAACATTATGTGTCTTGTCTTCAATACATTTATATCTTTAATTACATCTTCTACAGGTCTATTAATATATGTTTTAAGTGTATCTTTGCAGCTATTATAGCAAAAATCGCATTTAAATGGGCACCCTCTGCTTGTACTTATTATATTTGTATATAAATACTTTTTGTTATCAATAATGCTATAATCAGGTGAAACTATTTCTTCTCCAGAAATACCTTCCATATCATAATATATTTTTTTAAGAGAATTACTTTCTTTATCTTTAAGGATTCTCCCCCAAATTCTCTCAGCCATCCCCACACTTATCGCGTCAAAGCTATTGAGAGCTCCTTCTGGATCTGCTGTGATATGTATACCACCTGCAATTACTGTTACGCCTCGCCTCTGGAACTCTTTTGATATTTCTACAGCTCTATTCATAACATCTACAGTGACAGTTATTGCTACTAAATCTACATGTTCATCAAAATCTATGTTTTCAACATTTTCATTTTCAATAATAACTTCATGCTCTTTCGGTGTAAGATTTGCTATTGTTAATAAAGCTAATGAAGGAGACATTCTTGTTTTTAACTTTGTATCCATAGGCCTTGGCAGCATTGCAGGTTGGATTAATTTAATCTTCATATATGATCACCTCAAATAAACTTTACTCATCATTACTTCTAATTTATATGTATAGGATATCAAAATATTTATTGTTTATCAATAATTTTTTATTTATTGTCAATATCCATTGCTAAATCATTATATTCTTTAATTCAGATTAAATATATTTTGTTTAAAAGGGTAGATTAATTATATATATTTAAATTACACTTACGTTATATGCGTGTATCACTTCATTATAAAACTTATATTTCCAGATTGAAGTGGCACATCTTTAAACAGTTCCTATATAAAAATTTATACTGTTCTAAAATTATGCACCTATGAATTTTGGCATGTATAAATTAATAGTTGAGATAGGAACCCTTTAATATAAAAGTTAATTGGATTAGTCTTAAAAGGGGTAAAAGATGATATTAGAAAAGAAGTTAGCAAGAAAGCGATTAACAGAAGCTTACAATAACGCGAAAATTGAATACTTTGATAACAATTCTAAATATATTTTTTTTAGCGACTGTCATAGAGGAGATTGTACTCCATCAGATGAATTTGCAAAAAACCAAAATATCTTTCTATTCGCATTAGAGTTCTACTTTAATAATGGATATACCTACGTGGAAGTTGGAGATGGTGATGAGCTTTGGGAACATTCTAACTTTAAACACATAAGGCTGGCTCATGATGAGGTATACTCACAATTAAAAAAGTTCTTTGATTGTAATAAATTGATCATGTTATATGGTAATCATAATATACAATTAAAATATAAAGATTTCGTAGAAAAGAACTATTATAAATTTTATGATGATTATAACGAAGAAGAAATAGAATTATTTCCTGGACTTACCCCCTATGAGGCAGTAGTGTTTAAGCATAAAAATACCGGACAGGAAATACTAACTGTTCATGGTCATCAAGGTGATAGAATGAATGATACTCTATGGCATATTAATATGCTTTCAGTAAGATATTTTTGGAGGTTTCTTCACTCAATAGGATTTATAAATCCTGCAAGCCCTGTAAAAAACGCTGAAAAAATTCATAAAATCGAACGTATTTATAGTAGTTGGATTAAAACAAACAAAATTATGCTCATCTGTGGACATACTCATAGGCCACATTTCCCCAAAATCAATGAATTGCCTTATTTCAATGACGGTTCATGCGTTCGAGCAAGTGGGATACAAGGTCTTGAAATAATAAATGGAGAAATAATGTTGGTTGAATGGAAGATAAGAACTGATTCATCCGGTGATCTCCATATAAAAAGGAAGATATTAAGAGGCCCAGAACCACTAGAAATATTTGATTTAAGAAATAATAAGTCAAATTAGTCAAATAAAAAACAGCAATAATACTTGTCAGTATCAATGCTGTTTTTCTAATATTATTTTTTATAATCATCACTACAAACTGGACTTTATCGGATTTAAATAATTCTGTCCGTTCATCTTGAATCTTCATGCTAATTGTCCCACTGATTTTTCTTCATATCAACATGATTCTCATCTTTAAATGACACACCTTCTTCTAATAGCAGAAATCGTTGTTCCTGCCACCCTGGTGCCAACCTTCCAGCATGATTTACCACACGATGACATGGATATCTCCCATAAAATTCTGACTGGCTAAGAACCTTCCCCACAAGTCGTGCATTTTTGTCTCTGCCAATAAGGCTTGCAATTTGCCCATACGTAGCTACTTTCCCTTCCGGGATTTCTTCCACAACGGAAAGTATTTCATAAATTAATTGCTCATTCATAATTTTTTTCATATTGGTTGCCGTTATACTATTTTAGTTGTCCACTCTTCACAGTTCCATACATCTGTAACCACATCTCTATAGAATTCTGGTTCATGGCATACTATTAATATACTTCCTTTATATGCCTTAAGAGCTCTCTTTAATTCATCCTTAGCTTCTACATCTAAGTGGTTAGTAGGCTCATCTAGGATTAATAAATTTGTTTCTTTATTTATAAGCTTACATAATCTTACCTTAGCTTGCTCTCCACCACTTAGTACAACAACCTTACTTTCAATATGCTTTGTTGTAAGGCCGCACTTCGCAAGGGCTGCTCTTACTTCATATTGAGTAAATGCAGGGAACTCACCCCATACTTCATCTATACAACTGTTATAGTTAGCATCTTTTATTTCTTGTTCAAAGTATCCCATTTGTAGATAGTCACCTAACTCAACTTCTCCTCCTAAGGATTTAAGTTCTCCCATAAGACTCTTTAGAAGAGTAGTCTTACCTAGTCCGTTTGCTCCTACTAGAGCTATTTTTTGGCCTCTTTCCATTCTTAAATTAAGAGGTATTGATAGAGGCTCATTATATCCAATAACTAAATCTCTAGTCTCAAATATAAGCTTTCCTGAAGTTCTTCCACTTCTAAAATTAAACTCTGGCTTTGGTTTTTCAGCAGTAAGCTCTATTTTTTCTATCTTATCTAATTTCTTTTGTCTAGCTTTAGCCATTCCAGTAGTAGCTACTCTAGCTTTGTTTCTAGCTATAAAGTCTTCAAGCTTTGCTATCTCTTGTTGTTGTCTTTCATAAGCAGATTCTAACTGCTTCTTATTAGCTTCATGTACTCTCTTAAAGTTATCATAATCCCCAACATATCTATTAAGCTGTCTATTTTCAACATGATAGATTAAGTTTATAACACTGTTTAGGAACGGAATATCATGTGATATTAATATAAATGCATTTTCGTAGCTTTGTAGGAATCTCTTCAGCCACTCTATATGAGCTTCATCTAAATAGTTAGTAGGCTCGTCTAAAAGAAGTATATCTGGAGTTTCTAAAAGAAGCTTAGATAATAAAACCTTAGTTCTTTGTCCACCACTTAAATCCATAACATCTTTATCTAGACCTACATCTTTTAATCCAAGTCCACCAGCAACTTCATCAATCTTAGCATCTATAACATAGAATCCATTATGATCAAGCATATCTTGGATTGTTCCTATATCATTCATCATTTTATCTAACTCTTCAGGTGTAGCATCAGCCATTTTATCATACATATCGAGCATCTCTTTTTCTAAGTCAAAAAGATATTGAAATGCTCCTCTAAGTACATCTCTTATTGAGTTTCCTTTTTCAAGATGAGCATGCTGATCCATATATCCAACTCTAACCCTGTTGCTCCATTCAACCTTACCATCATCAGGCATAAGTTTTCCTGTTATTATATTCATAAACGTAGATTTACCTTCACCATTAGCACCTATAAATCCTATGTGTTCTCCCTTTAAAAGTCTAAAGGATACATCTTCAAATATAGCTCTATCACCAAAGCCATGACTAAGGTTTTTTACTGTAAGTATACTCATTATATTTCTCCTCTTCTTCTTATAATAAAATTTCTTCCCTAAAACCTGCATGAATACTATATATTTATATAATTTTATATTTATTTGATTCTATAATCATATATTTTTTATATGTTTATATTTAAGAATATTGCAATTTAAACTTTTAATAATAACATGAATATTTTAAGGTATTCTATAGAGTATTGTCAAAAGAAATTCTTACTATATTATATATATAAATTGTTTACATGAAAAAAGGTGCTGAAGCAACTAAAAAAACTGCTCTAAACTCATCATTAGTTTAGAGCAGTACTTAATTTAAATACTACGCAAAAAATATCATATATATTAAATAAATAATTACTGTAGCTATAAACGGTATATTTATTATATTGTCCTTTTTTAAAGCTAAACCACTTGTTCCGTTAATAGCTTCTCTTCCGTAGTTAGTTAGTAGGTCATAACTATCAACTACTCCTCTTTCTTCTGCTGCTTCTTTTAGTTTCTTAATTAAAATTGCAACCAAAGCTGCAAAGATTACTGCTACAAACCCCCATGTAAGAACCATATTTATCTTATCATTCATAGGTAAACTTCTTAAAGAATAATCTTGCCTATTAGCTACAAGTTTAGTGAATGGTGAAAGTACAGCCTGTAGACTTACTTGAAATCCGTTTACTGTAAAGTGACATATCATAGATACAAATATACTATTAGTTACTCTTACCATATAAGCAAAAAGTGCGCCTAAAGCTGCTGCATAGAGAAACTGTTGCCCATTTAAGTGAAAAATACCAAATAATAAACCTATCATTAATGAAGCTTTTATCTTACTCTTATGGTTATATCCTGATAATACTATACCTCTCATTGTTATCTCTTCCGTAATGGCAGGCGTAACCGCCACAACTAAAAGCATCATCCAGTATGGCAGATCTTTCATAACGTCCATAGCCTTTGCAACATCATTATCAAAGAAAAATGAAGTTATTAAGGAAAATAAAGTCATTATAGGTTGCGCTAAAAGAGCTATTAGAACTGCATAACCTATTTCCTTTAAACTTACTTTGTTAAACCTGAAGGTTTGCTTTACTGGAGCCTTAGTTACTATAACATATATTATGGCAGGCAATATAAAAAATATGGCGTGCACAGTCATTAGAAGTTCTCCATAATTCAAACCTAAAAGTGCAAGAGGTCTTCTTACTATATAAGGTCCTACCATTGATACAAACAATACTATCAAAAAATATAAATTTGATTTAAATACAGGTTTCATAAATCTCTCCTTAATCTCTTACTCATAAATACCATAACATATGTTTTTATTTATGCATTTATTTTTATGCTAATGTATATTTTCTTCCTTTTAGGAGACAATTATTATTGTAGATAACTTTTATATTAAATTGCCTCTCCCCCATTTTATTTAATATAGAAAATTCCTCTTTTAGTGATGTTTTTCCTCACTTTAAGAGGAATTTTTATTTGCTGATAATTCTCCATTTAATATTAGTTTATGTTTAAGAATATTGTTAAAATTAAGTGCTTATGCAAGAGGTGCTATATGAGCGAGCTATTAGAATTAAAGCATTTGATGCGTAATCACTTATTTCAGCGCAAAGGCTAACTATTAAACTTCTTTATAAGTTCTCTTCTAAGCCAATCCAATGCGTTCATGGTAGCTCTTTGTCTAATTCTTTCTCTACTTCCTTGAAAGTTAAATTTTCTAACTACTGTATTTCCATCTAGATGAATTCCCATATAAACGAGTCCCACTGGCTTATCAGTTGAACCACCACCAGGTCCTGCAATTCCAGTAGTAGATATCCCAACCCTTGTTCCAGCTTTTTTAGCTATACCTTCAGCCATTTCTCCAGCAGTTTCTTCGCTTACAGCTCCATACTTTTCTAGTGTATCTGCTTTTACCCCTAGTCTTTTCATCTTACTATCATTGGAATAAGTCACTGCACCCTCCATAAACACTTCTGATATTCCAGGATAATTTATAAGAGTAGCTGCAATAAGTCCCCCAGTACAAGACTCTGCTGTAGCTATAGTGAGTTTATTATTTACAAGTATTTTAGCCACAACCTCTTCTAAGGTTACATCATCTTCACCGTATATATTATCATTAAGCCTTTCTCTTATTTTATCTTCAACTGGCTTAATCAGCTTTCTTGCCTCTTCTTCATCTTTTGCTTTAGCGGTTATTCTAAGAGTTACATCTCTTTCCTTAGCATAAGGCGCAACAGTAGGATTGCTTTGACCATTTATTATATCTGAAATTTCTTCTGCCATAACTCCTTCACCAATACCAAAAATTCTAAGAACCTTTGATATAAGTATTGTATCAGAATACTGCTGAAGATAAGGAACAACATGATTAATAAACATTGGCTTCATTTCTTTAGGCGGACCAGGCAACACTACTATCATTTTTTCATCCTTTTTTAATATAGCACCTGGCGCTGTCCCATTAGGATTAGGTAGTACTACTGCATCTTTTGGAAAATACGCCTGCTTAGCATTGCTTCCTTCCATGATTCTCCCACTTTTACTAAAATAGCTTTCTATATGTTTCCAGGATTCTTCATGAACAACAAGTTCTTGATCAAAAAACTTAGCAGCTGTCTCCTTTGTTAAATCATCTGGTGTTGGCCCAAGCCCTCCTGTAGTAACAATCAAATCACACTTTTCAAAAGCATTTTTAAAAGCTTTAAGTATTCTTTCTTCATTATCACCAACTACGGTTTGGTTATAAACATCTATACCTATAGCTGCCAGTTCTTTAGCTAAAAATTGAGCATTTGTATTTACTATATCTCCTAACAATATCTCAGTTCCTACAGAAATTATTTCTGCCCTCATGTTCCTTACCTTCTTTCCTCATATAAACTTCAACCTATATTAATTTATTAAGACATATAATTATCCGTTGTATCTTGGATGAAGATAATTATTCAATCTCTTTTCTACATCTTCTATAGGCTCATCAATTCTGTTGCAGTAATCTATAACTTGATCCTTAGATAATTTAAATGAGTCAAAATATTTAGCATGCTTAGACCCAAAATATAATCCACATACTGATGCAACTGGATTCATCATGTAACTTTCAGTAAGTGTCACACCTGTTCTTTCAGTAACTTTTAAAAGCTTAAATACTTTCTCCATTTGCTTCTGATCCTTCAGTGAAGGATATCCAAAGGCTGGTCTTATACCTCTATACTTAGCCTGGAACAATTCTTTCTTAGTAATGCTCTCATTCTTATCATACGCCCAGTATATCTTTCTTATGTCTTCATGAAGCTTTTCAGCTGCAGCTTCTGCCAATCTATCGCATAAAAGCTTAAGCATAATTGCCTTATACTCTTCACCAGCTTCTTTAAGTTCTTTTTCATACTCATAGATTTCATTGCCAGCAGTAACTAAAAAGCTTCCTATATAATCCGTCTTTCCACTTTCCTTAGGAGCTATAAAATCAGATAAGCACATGTGATTTCCTTCTTTTACTTTCTTCTGCTGACGAAGAAAATTAAATATTTCTATTTCATAATCACCATCATATATGACAACATCATCTTCTACAGAGTTGGATTTGAATATTCCAAATACTCCCTTTGGTGATATTCTGTTATTACCCTCTAATTCATCTAGCATATTATTTGCTTCTTGAAATAACTTTTTAGCTTCCTCTCCGTAGACTTCATCATCTAATATCTCAGGATAAGTCTTTTTCATCTCCCAAGCTATGAAGAAAAACGTCCAATCTATATAGTCCCTAAGCTCTTTTACTGAGTATTTTACTTCTTTTATCCCAATAAACTCAGGAATATCGATAGCTTCTTTATGCCATTGAACTCTAAATTTATTCATTCTTGCTTCTTCAATTGATATATTATCTGCCGTAGTCATCTGCTTGTAATTTTCTCTTATATCTTTGTATTCTTTACTTATATTCTCCAAATAGGATAATTTATCCTTCATAAGGTTTTTCATTATTTCTACGGTTTTAGATGCATCTCCACCATAAATTACACCTTTGCTATACTTTGGAGCTATTTTTAAAGCAGTATGAATCTTTGAAGTAGTGGCTCCACCTATTAATAATGGTATATCGAAGCCTTGCCTTTCCATTTCTTCTGCAACATGTGCCATTTCCTCAAGCGAAGGTGTAATAAGTCCACTAAGTCCTATAACATCAACCTTTTCCTCTCTTGCTACTCTAAGAATCTCTTCACAGGATACCATAACACCTAAATCTATTATCTCAAAATTATTGCAGGCCAATACCACACCTACAATGTTTTTTCCTATATCATGAACATCGCCTTTTACAGTGGCTAAAAGAACTTTTCCTGCTTTGCTGCTTTCATCTGAATTATCTTCTTTTATGAATGGCAGCAATATTTCTACAGCTTTCTTCATCACTCTAGCTGATTTTACTACCTGTGGAAGAAACATTTTTCCATCACCAAATAAATCTCCAACAACCTTCATCCCATTCATAAGCGGGCCTTCAATTACATTAAGTGCTCGTGATGTCTTAATTCGTGCTTCTTGTAAATCTTCCTCCAAGTATTCACTTATGCCTTTTACTATGGAATAGCTTAATCTTTTTTCTACTTCTTCATTTCTCCATAGCTTTATTTTTTCATCTTGCTTTTCTTCACTATTTATATATTTATCTGCAAGCTCTAATAACTCTTCTTTAGCTGCGCTTCTTTTATTTAGAACTACAGCTTCTACTAATTCTAAAACATCTTTAGGTATATCATCATATATTCTTATCATTCCAGGATTGACTATTCCCATATCCATTCCTGATTTTATCGCATGATATAAGAATACTGCATGCATACTTTCTCTAATAAAATTATTCCCTCTAAAGGAAAAACTTAAATTAGATACTCCTCCAGACACTTTTGCATTAGGGAGATTTTCTTTAATCCACTTTGTAGCTTTTATAAAATCCACAGCATAATTGTCATGCTCATCAATACCAGTTGCTATAGCTAATATGTTAGGATCAAATATAATATCTTCAGAAGGGAATCCAACCTTTTCTGTTAATATGTCATATGCCCTCTTACATATTTCAATCTTTCTTTCATAGCTATCAGCTTGACCTTTTTCATCAAAAGCCATTATGACAGCTGCTGCTCCAAAACTTTTTATTATGGAAGCCCTTTTCATAAACTCTTCTTCTCCTTCTTTTAAGGAAATAGAGTTTACAATGCACTTTCCTCCAATGGACTTTAATCCCTCTGTAATTACTTCCCACCTTGAAGAATCAATCATTATAGGTTTGCATGCTATTTCTGGTTCAGAAGCCAAAAGTCTTAAAAAATATGACATTTCTTCCTTTCCATCTAACATACCGTCATCAAAGTTTATATCTAAAACTTGCGCACCATTTTCAACTTGTTCTCTTGCTATTGCCAGTGCTTCTTCATATTTCTTTTCTCTTATCAGTCTTGCAAATTTTGCTGAACCAGCCACATTTAATCTTTCACCTATGTTTATAAAGTTATTTTCAGCTCTTGCTTCTAGTAATTCTAAACCTGCATAAGTACTGATTTTTTTTTGTTTCTTTAAAGCTCTTGGCAGATAGTTTTCTGCTAACCCTTTTATCGCTCTTATATGCTCTGGTGTTGTACCACAGCACCCTCCAACTATATTTAGGCATTTGTCTTCAAATAATTCCTTTAGATAACTACAAGTTACCTCTGGTGTTTCATCATACTCACCTAAAATGTTAGGCAGGCCTGCATTTGGATATAAAGATATATATAACTCATGCTCTTTTGATAGTTCTTTTACAAAAGGTACAAGATCCTTAGCTCCAAAAGAGCAATTAAGTCCTATAGATATAACATAGTCACTTCTCATTGACTTAACAAATGCTCCTAAAGTTTGACCAGATAGAAGTCTTCCACCTTTATCATTTATAGTTCCTGATAACATTATTGGAAGTACTTTATTCTTTTCTTTAAAAACTTCCTCTGCAGCTATTAATGCAGCTCTTGCATTTAAATGATCAAAAATAGTTTCGATAAGTAGTACATCTACTCCTCCATCTAGTAAGCCAGATACCTGTATCTTATATGAATTTACAACCTGATCAAAGGTAACACTTCTATAAGCTGGATTTTCCACATCTGGAGACATAGATAAGGTTTTATTTGTTGGTCCTATTGATCCAGCCACATACCTTGGTTTATCCTCTGTAGACAGACTATCTGCTGCTGCTCTAGCAAGCTTAGCTCCAGTATGGTTAAGCTCATAAACCATATCCTGAAGACCATAATCCTCTTGTGAAATAATATTGCTATTAAAAGTATTAGTCTCTATTATGTCTGCCCCTGCTTCTAAATACGCTTTATGTATGCTTGTTATTATCTCAGGTTTTGTAAGTACAAGCACATCATTATTTCCTTTTTGTTCTTTATTCGATTGAATTTGACTTCCTCTAAAGTCTTCTTCTTTAAGCTTATAGTTCTGAATCATAGTTCCCATTGCCCCATCGAGAACTAGAATTCTTTCCTCTATGCTTTTAATAAATTTGTTATCTGCGAATAAGTGCCCCCTCATTGCTACCTCCAAAATATTTGTTTTTACACTCAATGTGTATATCGATATACCCTATGCGTACTTAAATCATAATATTTTAAAAATCATACTTCTTACGACTGTTAAAAATATAAGATTACAACTAAAGTCTGGATATCTATACTTATTATACTATAATACTGACTTATCATGTAGTGACTAAAATTATATGTATTTGTGGATTTCCACATATAATAAAGCTGCTCACCGTAAAATAAAATTACGATGAGCAGTATTAAAAAAACTCTTTCTCTCAAAGCTTACATATGGAATTATACAGTCTTTATTTGTGAGAAGGGGTACAAATAAAAACTGACACGGCTATCAGTTAAGTATTCGAAAGTATATTCAAAGTAAGCCATGTATGAGAAAAAGAATTTATTGCCCAGAGCCTGGCTTTGTAGACTGCCTCTTAGCATTTCTATTACTATTCTTTGGTTCTTCGTCTGTTAAGGTTGTATCCCAATTTGACTTAAGTTTTCTAGATAACTTGTTATCAATTTGACTATCTTTTGGCATAGTTCATCACTCCTTCTTTTGTTTTCTGGAACTTTGTCCCTCTCTTCACTCTTTAATTTATGTACTTTCTATTTCAAATATTCATAGTATTTTTAACTTACCTTTTGTGTATCTTTCTAAATAATTATGTGATTATAAAAAAATCGCTAAAGTTACCTTCTTCAGTAAGTTTTTTACACAAAAAAAGAGCTTAAAGCTTTATAAGCTTCAAACTCTTTTAATCATTCGGTTCTGTTTAATATTATTTACTCTCCATAATAGCTAGAGCTACTGCACCTATAACACCTGCATCTGTTCCAAGACCTGCTGGAACTATCTTACATGCTTCAGCCATATTCTTAAAGCATCTCTTATTTACTACTTCTTGAACCTTATCAAAAACTATTTTTCCTGCTTTTGATACCCCTCCACCTATTATGATCATTTCAGGGTCAAATATAGAAATTGCATTAGCTACACCTATTCCAAGGTAATTTAATGCATTATCTATTATATCTTGTGATATTACGTCACCAGCAGCTGCTTCAGTAAAAACTTCAGCTGAAGTTACGCTTTTATACTTTCTAAGTGATGTGTCTACCTTGCTCTCTAAAGCTTCTTTTGCTCTCTTTCCTATAGCAGTACCAGATGACGTAGCTTCAAGACAGCCTATATTTCCGCAATTACATCTAGGACCATTTGGTGCTACAGTAGCATGTCCGATTTCAAGAGCATTACTTGTATTTCCTCTGTATATCTTTCCATTAAGTACTGCTCCACCACCTACTCCAGTACTAACTGTGAAGTAAACCATATTTTCAGTACCTTTTGCTGCACCAAACATGAATTCACCTATAGCAGCAACGTTAGCATCATTATCTAAGTATACTGGAATTTGAAATTTTTCTTTAATAGGCGATACTAAGTCAAAATTCTTAAAAGGAAGGTTTGGAGTAGTTATTATTATCCCAGTTTTAGCATCTAGCGGACCTGGAGATCCGATTCCAATAGCCTTAACCTGAACAGCATCTACCTTTCCATTTTCTATAACATCTTCCACTGTCTTAATTATTCTACCTAATACTGCAGCTTCTCCTTCATGTGCATCAGTTGCGATTATTGATTGACTTACAACGTTTCCATTAAAATCAGACAAGGCAGTACTTATTTTTGTTCCACCTAAGTCTATACCTATAACATAGTTACTCATTATTTTCCCCCCATATCCTAAGATAAAACATAATTCTCTTAAAATTTTACAACAATATTATAACATATATACAATTAATATTATTGTATATTTTATCACCTTATAATATTTATACAATATTCCTAAATTTTCATTAGAATATTGTATATATTGAAAATATTATTTTCTATTTAACCTTATACAACTAAATTCTATTTATTCTTATAGGCATTTATATAATACCTACCTTGATTATCATAACCTTGATCTTTTATGTAAAAGTCGCTATCTGACAACATTTTACATATAACTTGTATACTCTCATTTCCACAATTATCTACCGTTATCGTAAAGTTATCTTTGTTATCTACCACACCAATATAATCATAAATATTGCTATAATCGCTAAGTCCGATGCTTCCTCTAATATCCATTTTATAATCTGACATTTGCAACCCCCTAGATATAAGTTTTTACTATTAGTATAGATAAAAATATGATTAATATTCCTTTGTTTAATTAATTTTTATTTTAGTAAATTTTATAATATAAAAAAGTATCTATCTCTTCCTTCAAGATCAGCTTTTATTAAGCAAAAAAGACTGAGTAAATACTAAATATTAACTCAATCTTTTAAAAAACATGTACTAAGTTTTACACTTTTCCACTATTATAAAGCTTCACTTCGTAATTCTTTTAACTTCTTAGCATTCTCTATTATTTTATCAGCTTCTAATGCCGGTACCTCTTCATACCTTTCAAAATTACATCTAAAACTTCCCCTTGCCTGAGATATTGATCTAAGATCAGTAGCGTACTTGAAAAGCTCTGCCATAGGAACTTCTGCTGTAACTTTTTCCATTCCATCTACAGGCTCCATACCTAGTACTCTTCCTCTTTTTTTATTTATATCTCCTATAACGTCTCCCATATAATCACTAGGAACCATAACTTCTAAATGCATTATTGGCTCGAGCAAGATTGGCTTTGCCATCTCAACACCCTTTTTATATGCTAATGATGCTGCAATCTTAAATGCCATTTCTGAAGAATCTACTGGGTGGTAAGAACCATCATGTAAAGTTGCTCTTAATCTTATAACTGGGTATCCAGCTAATACTCCGTGCTGTATACAATCTTTAAGCCCTTTCTCTACAGCTGGTATATAATTTCTCGGAACAACTCCTCCTACTACTTGATCTACAAATTGCAACTCATCGTAGCCATCATTTCTAGGTTCAAATTTAATCTTTACATCGCCGTATTGACCATGCCCACCAGATTGTTTTTTATGCTTACCTTGCACATCTGCCAAGCTTTTTATAGTTTCTCTATATGGTACCTTTGGATTTTGAAGAATAACCTCTGCACCAAACTTATTTTTCAACTTAGATGCAATAACATCAAGATGGGTTTCTCCAACACCTGAAATTATAGTTTCTGCATTTTCTACATCTCTAGATACCCTAAACGTAGGATCTTCTTCTAATAACTTTGTAAGTGCTGATGATATCTTATCTTCATCTCCCTTACTCTTAGGAAGTACAGCCATAGATATAACTGGATCTGGGAATTCCATAGGCTCATATATAACTTTATTATTACTATCACAAATTGTATCACCAGTTGCTGTATACTGAAGCTTAGCTACAGCACCTATATCTCCAGCAGTGATTTCTTTTGTAGATATCTGATTTTTTCCTCTTAGGAAATATAAATTTCCCATCTTTTCATTTCTTTCCTTAGATGAATTATACACTATAGAATCAGCCACAGCCTTCCCTGTTAATACTCTAAATATAGACAACTTTCCTACAAAGGGGTCAGCCACAGTCTTAAAAACAAAGGCTGAAAAAGGCTTCTCTTCATCTATCTTTACAGAATTATTGTTATCGTTTAACTTTTTGTATCCACTTCTCACCATCTTATCTGGAGAAGGAAAACATTCAATTATATCTTCAATCAACGCTCCCATACCAATTACTTCTAGTGAGCTACCACACATAACTGGAGCTATTTCTCCAGTACAGCACCCATTAATTAATCCTCTATATATCTCTTCATCAGTTAATTTTCCCTCACTAAAATATTTATCTAAAAGCTCTTCATCAGTTTCTGCCACAGCTTCCATAATCATCTGTTTACACTCTTCAACTTTATCTAAATATTCCTCTGGAACTTCTTTTAACTCAACTTTATTAGTTTTTTTATCATGAACCTTAACTTTTCCCTTTATTACATCAATTACACCTGAGAATTCACTTTCTTTCCCAATTGGATATTGTATTGGAACTACTGTTATACCAAATTTGCTCTTTAGATCAGATAACACTTTATCATAATCTGAGTTTTCTCTATCTAACTTGTTTATAAAAAATGCTCTAGGTAACTTCATTTTATTGCAATATTCCCATGCTTTTTCCGTACCAACCTGTATTCCAGCGGCACCACAAACTACTATCATGGAAACGTCTATAGCTCTAATCCCTTGTATTTCCTCACCTACAAAATCAAAATATCCAGGAATATCTACAAGGTTTATCTTTTTATCATTCCATTCAAAAGGAATGACAGAAGCAGATAAAGAGATTCCCCTCTTTTTTTCTTCAACATCATAGTCACTTGTAGTTGTGCCTTCTTCTATATTTCCTAATCTATCAACGGTTTTAGTATAATATAATAAAGCTTCTGCTAGGGCTGTTTTCCCTGATGAACTATGTCCAATTATACCTACATTTCTTAGATTATCAGTTTTATAGTCTTTCATACATTTTATCTTAACTCCATAATCTATAAAGTTAAGATATTCACCTACCTTCCATTAAAATTTAGACTTTAGCTGTATATAAAGCTGTAGTTGATTTATGTCTCTTTGAGATTTATTTTTGCAAGATACTACACTAATCTTTTAATATCTTACTAAAACTAAAGAAATTCATATCAACTAGCTAAAGATTCCCATAGCTAAGAATATTTTCTTTTTGAACAGAATGTATTAATGGTAAATATAAACGATTAAATATTAATGTGTTGAAAGTTAAATTAATAGATTTAATTTTATAGATGTTGTGTATCATATGGCGGGATATTCTTCCTTTTTATTCTTTAACTTATATTATGTCTTAAGTCTATTCGCATAATTATCCACATATATAATTTAATTATAAAATCCTAAAGAATAAAATAGAATTAGTTACTAATAAATGTATTCATAACTTTTATATATTATTATATTAAATAATATTCTCTTCTTTAAATTATTATCCTTCTTATTTTCGAAAAATTCTGAAAACATTTTCTATATCTCTAATTATTGGAATAAATCTATAAATTATACCTTATACCGAAAAAACTTTATTTTGAGAATAACATTTCTTGTGACAAATGTTAATTTTTTGTGTATTTATGTACATTTTACATAATATTTGGTAATATAGTCGTAATTAGTATTTTTTACCAAGAAGTTATATTAATAATGTCATCTATTTTTACTTAATAAAGGCAAACCTATCGAAAGGTAGGGACGCAAAGCTATGGATCTAAGAATTTTATTTATGATTGCCAGGCTGCTAAGTTTATTGGATTAAAAATGGACAAGTTCTAATTTGTCCATTTTTATTTTTAATATTATTTTTAATCACAAGGAGGAGATATTATGGCAAAGAATGTAATAATAAAAGGCGTAGGAAGTTATCATCCTGAAAAGACATTGTATAATGATTATTATGTAGAACACTATAAAAAATTTGGAACAGAAAATCATGCAATAGGGCTGATGGAGAAGATGGGAAGAGACAGGAGAACTATAGCTTCTCCAGGTGAGACAAGTATTACCATGTCAGTAGAAGCTGCAAAAGTTGCTTTAAGCAATAGTAATCTTAGCGCACTGGATATTGATGCAATAATATCAGCATCAGATACCCCAGAATTTCTTACACCATGTTGTGCACTAATTATAAAAAATGAATTAAATGCAAAAAATGCTACAAATGTTTTTGATATAAATAATGATTGTATAGGTATGCTTACAGGAATCGACATTGCTTCAAGATTTTTAAAAACGGACGATAAATATAAGAGAATTCTTGTATTAGGTTCAATGAACATGGTACCATTTTCTAGAGAAGATGATTTGGTTGTTTATCAAGGTATATCAGATGGCGCTGCAGCTATTATACTTGAAATTATAGAAGAGGAGGAAGAAAGGGGATTTTTAGGTTCTAGGGTATTTACTGATGATAGTTATAATGAAAATATAAGATTTCCTAATTGTGGTTTATCAAAAATAACTGATGAAAAAACTTCAAATTACGATCGAAGATTAAAATGGGATCCTTTCGATTTTGGTTTTCTTTCTGATGAATGGACTAAACTTATAAGCTCTTTGTTAAGAGATTATAATCTTACTCCAGAAGAAGTTTCTCATTATTTTATATCACAATTTTCTAAATATGATTTATATCAAACTATTGAAAAACTAGGTGTAGATAAATCTAAGGCTATATTTATTGGTGATAAGTATGGCTATACCGGTTGTGCAAGCCCAATTATGGCACTAGATGATAAATTATCTATTGAAGGTTTTAAATCAGGAGATATTCTAATATTTTGTTCTGTTGCAGCAGGCTACACTATGTCTTCTCTAATCTATAAATGGTAACTAATTTTTAGAAACAGGGGGATAAGAATGGAAGCCTTATCAAGCAGTATAATTGACTTTCAGAAAAAAACATTAAAATTCGTATTAATAATATATTCTGTTAGTGCATTAATGGCAGGAACAGTATTTATAGGTATGAAGGTAATGAATTTATATCCTGAAATAAGTTGGAGCTCATTGTATATTTTAATGGCTCTAACCTTATTTGAGGTTATACTTTTTAGACTAGGATACAAATGGGCTATGAAAGATGCTCAGTCATGGAAAAGAGGTTTAGCTTTTCTAAAAGCTAGCTTAGTGATCATATGCTATGTAAACTATATTTATTTGACTTGGATGGTTCCATCTAAAGAGTTATGGTTAGTAGTGTTTTATTTTATACTATTAAGTGCGCTTTTATTTGATCACAAGCTAACTCTTATCTCAGTTGGAGTTAGTATATTATCACAAATATATATATTCTTTAGTAATTCAAACTTACTACCTGAAAATCAAGTTTTTTTAAGAGAAATAGTTATTAGAATAATTGTAATAACACTTACTTCTTTTGCAATATATATCTTTACATATTTCTCTTCACTATTACTTAAAGACATAAGTAATAATGAAAAAGATATAAAGGAAAAAAACGAACGTATCTTTAATTTATTCTCTCAAATAAGTGAGTTCTCAGAGATGCTATTAAATTCAAGTACAACTTTATCAACAGCTGTTGATCAAGAAGCAAGATCTCTTCAATATATTGCCTCATTAAGTAATGACATTAATAATGATGCAAACCACATGCTAAATAACTCTCAAAAGAATGAAACCATACTATCTAACTTACTTGACATAAATAAGAATGTTTCTAATAAGGTTGATAATACTAAAGCATTTTCTAATGAAATTATTTCATTATCTAATGAAAATAACAAATCTCTAAGAGAAGCTCTAAATATAATAAATCATATAAGCGTAAGAATAAAAAATACTTTTGAAGCTTCTAAAGTGCTTGAAGAAAAATCAGCTGAAATAGATAGTATTATAGGGATAATAAGCGATATATCTGAGCAGACTAATCTTCTTGCTTTAAATGCATCTATAGAAGCTGCTAGAGCTGGTGAACTAGGCAAAGGCTTTGCTGTAGTTGCTGAAGAAGTTAGAAAATTAGCTGAAGATAGTAGAAATTCTTTAACTGATATAGGATCAATATTAAGCGAATTTAAAGAAAAAATAAGAGAAGTAGAAGGGCTAATGACTGAAAATAACGCTCAAATTTCCACTGGTAATACTATATTGACTAATGCCGTTGATAATGTATCTACTATGGTTGATAAACTGAAGGTATCTAATACTAATATTAGTACTATAAGTGAATTAGCATTCTCAATGATTAATGAAACAGAAAATGTTGTTTCATTTAATTCCAAGATATCTGAACTTACTGAAGAAACGATAAATAAATTCAAAGAAGTGTCTGATTCAGTAAATCAAAATGCTGCTGTTGGTGAAGAAATAGCTGCGAGTTCAGAATACCTAAGAGATTTAGCTAAGGAAATGAACACATTAACTAATAAAAACTAAAGCTTATAACTATAAATTAGTTATAATAAGCAATAGGCTGTCCATATAAGTATTAAACTTATTACGGACAGCCTATCTTTATTTATAGTTTTCTATGCAACCTTTTCTTCTTCATTCTCGTCCCATGCTGGTTCTGGTCCTCTTAAATAAGACAATAGAGCTGCTACTACACTAAATATGAATGATATAGTAAAAGCTAACCTCAATCCACCGATAAACTTCCCGATAGCTATTCCTTCAGCACCAACTTGAGTACCAACAAATAAAGCCTGCATAGCTTCTGGTGACACACTTGAAGCTATTATAGCCATAGAAAGAGCTATGCTTAAAACTGTTCCTGCATTATTTAGCATAGTTCTTACCCCAGCAGCTACACCTCTTTTGTCTGCTGGTACAGAGCCCATTATAGCATTTGTATTTGGAGAGAAGAATAACCCAGAACCTAAGCCCATTATAAGCATTGATATTATCAACAGTGTCATAGATGAATTTTCTTTTATAAACATAAATCCTATTAGTCCTACGGCAGAAGTTGCAAGTCCTATTGAACTTAATGCCCTTGATCCATACTTATCAGATAATACTCCACTTATAGGTGAAACGATCATCATTGATATTGCAAGTGGAGTCAATAATATGCCTGCTATTATTGGATCAATCCCCTTTATCCCTTGAAAATAGAATACTAATAGGAACGTTACTGCTCCTCTCGCTATTCCATTAAAAAAGTTACTTGCATATGCAAATGCTAATATTCTATTCTTAAATAATCTCATGTCTAACATTGGGTATTTAATTTTACTTTCTATATTAACAAACAATGCAATTAATATAATTGATGCTATTATTAAAATCACTACATTTGGATTAAACCATCCTGAAAAACTTCCCATAGTCAATGCAATAAGTAATGATAACATACCTAAGGTAAATACTATAGTTCCTTTAAAATCAAATTTTTGTTTCTCTGGTAAATTAGCTATTTCCTTTAATTGAACTGCTGCCCAAATAGTTCCTACAATACCTATCGGTACATTTATATAAAATATACTTCTCCATCCAAAATTAACTAAAAACCCACCTAATATAGGTCCTATAACACTAGCAACACTTATTATCATGGTATTAATTCCAAGAGCCTTGCCTAGCTCCTTCTTTGGAAATGCATCTGTTACTATAGCTGTACTATTCGCTACCATTAGTGAACCACCTATACCTTGTATTAATCTAAAGATAAGTAGTGTTATTCCACTATGTGCTAATCCACATAAAAAAGACGCTATTGTGAATACAGCGAATCCACTTACATACAACTTTTTTCTACCAACCATATCAGCCACTCTTCCTATTGAAGGAACTAATATCGTTAAAACTAGCATATATCCCATAAGAACCCAAGTAACTATGCCCATTCCTGCATTTATATCTTTCATTATTACAGGTAATGCTATCATTAGAGTACTACCACTCATAACTGACAGCAATGCACCAATTGTAGTACAGGATAATGCTATCCATTTGTAATTATCTTTTTTCATTTACTATTCCTCTTTCTCATTTAGTAGTGTAATTAATTTATTTAAACTATTATTGCAATTATCTTTTACTCTTCTTAATACCTTTTCTCTCTCATCGATAGTTTCTATTAGGGTACTTAATTTCTCTAAAGCTTCCTTAATATGATCTTTATCAGTGATATCTTTAGACCAGATCTTATTTAATATCTTCCTCAACCCTAATATTTGCTTTACCTCTGGTATAGTTAATCCTAGCTTAGATCTAAGTTCTTTTATTTCATTTATGATATTTATATCATCATCACTATACATTCTATAACCTGAATCTGTCCTTGCTGTAGGTGCAAATAACTCCATATCTTCATAGTATCTTATGGTCCTCTTAGTCAAGCCAGTAACTTTAGAAACATCGTCTATTTGATAATACTTTTGTTCCATGTTTTTCGCCTCCATTTATAATTTTAATAAACTATAACATTAACGTCAATGTTATAGTTTGTGTATATGTGCTAATAAACCGTTTACTTCATTCGCTCTTTTCAAATCTTAATCTATTTCTTTCATAACCTTATTTAGATTGTATATAAATATTAAACTTTTATAATTTTATAGATAATAATTATATGTAATTTCTATTACTTAATTATTTATCCACATAATTAATGTGTCTACGATGAATTATCCACATATTATAGTGCCACCGCTTTTTAATCTGTGGATATATAATTTTAAAAAAGCACTTGCTATAAAGTATTTTTCCAAAATAAAAAAACGCCAGATATACTGGCGTTATGTACAAATGGCTCCGCGAAGAGGGCTCGAACCTCCAACCTATCGGTTAACAGCCGAGTGCTCCACCATTGAGCTATCGCGGAATATTGTATCTTTAAAAGATACAACCTAGCGACCACCTACTCTCCCACACAGTCGCCCATGCAGTACCATCAGCCGTCTAAGTCTTAACCTTCGTGTTCGGTATGGGTACGGGTGTAACCCTTAGACGCATCATCACTAGATATTGAAAGATTATTCTTTCAAAATTGCACTTAAGTTTACTTTGTAATAATTTGTATTGGTCAAGCCCTCGACCTATTAGTATCGGTCAGCTGAACATGTTACCAT
>NZ_BMBA01000015.1 GCF_017312485.1 Clostridium zeae
TTTCGGAAGGCTATCCCCCTCTATAAGGCAGGTTACCCACGTGTTACTCACCCGTCCGCCGCTGAGAAAGTTCCGAAGAACTTTCTCCGCTCGACTTGCATGTGTTAGGCACGCCGCCAGCGTTCGTCCTGAGCCAGGATCAAACTCTCAATTTAAAGTTTAATCATAGCTTACTTACTTAGTAAGTCTTTTTTCAAAAGAATTGCTGGTTTAGTTTAAGTCTAGTTTTAGACTTTGTTTATCTTCTCTGTTTAATTTTCAAAGACCAAGTTATTTTTGCTGTTTTTCTGACAGCTTTTATATCTTACCATCGTAAGATTTCTTTGTCAACACATTTTTAAAGCTTTTTTAAATTTAATTTAAATTTCACTTTAAAATTTTGTGTTATTTTGTCGAACTGTGTTGCAGCGACATAGACTATGATATCACATATATTAATGCTCAATAATATGTAATATACCCTGAGAATAATTTATTTATGCATTTTTTTAATATTTCTCCATATTTCTAAGTATTTCACTGATTGATACACTTGGAAGTGTTTTCCCCAAAAAATCTATTTTTTATAGGCATAAATATAAATAACGGTACATTTTGAGGGGAAGATTACTTAAACAATAAATTAATCCTCTAGATAAAAACTATCTTTTGAATTACTTTCTAATAACTTAATTGAACTTTATACTTTTTAAATGTACAAATTAATACTTTACTTACTTTTCAGCAACAATATGGTACCATAATATATGGGGGTGAAATAAAATGCCTAGTATTATTATCTTATTATTAAATGTAATAAATACTTTAGATGAAGATTCAGTAAACTTTAAAATTGCTAATTATCTTCTATTAAATATAAATGCTCTAGAAGATCTTTCAATGTCTACTATTGCTAAAAATTGCAATGTTTCTAAGGCTACTGTAAGTAGATTTTGTAAACAGATTGGTGTAGATAATTTTTATGAGTTTAAATTTATTTGCCAGAATAGAAGAACTGATGTAATAGAAAAATATTATCCTATTGCAAGTTTAGAAAACAGTACAACTCAGTTTATAGATGAAACAATAAAAGCTCTTCAGCTAGTTAAAGAATCCTTAAATTCAAAGATTTTAAATGACCTAGTAGAAGACTTGTTTAAATACGATAAAGTTGCTGCCTTTGGCCATATGCAGTCTGGAAATATAGCTGTGTCTCTTCAGCACGACTTATTTTCAAATGGTAAGATGGTATATACACGAATGCCTTACATAGACCAAAAACAATTTATTGAAGCTGCAACCAAGGAAAACTTAATTATTATATTCTCAGCTTCAGGCACGTATTTTTCCAGATTATTTCAAAGAGATGGATTTTTTGATAAGAAGAATAAACCAAAGATATATATGATAACTACTTCTATAGTAAAAGCACCACCATCATTTATAGATCATATAATCTCACTACCAAATAAATATGAATTAAGCTCATCTATGATTTTACAGTGTTATGCAAATTTAATACCACTAAAATACTTCGAGCATGTACATAAAGAAAACCTATAAACTTGAAAGTTTACAGGTTTTCTTTATTGTATGGAAATAAAAAAATCGTTGAAACTACAATGACTTTTCCATTTCTTGTATTACAACTTTAAACAGAGGAAGATAGTCTTTATGTGCAATTAACATTTCATCTAACAATTGCTTAGCAATGTTTCCACTTGGAATTAGTGGATTCATAATAAATGCCTGAAGTGCTGTACCATAATCTCCAGTTACCGCAGCCTCCACCGTAAGTTCTTCCATAGACTTCATAACTTGAACTAAACCTCTAATAGCTGAATTCAATTTTCCATAAGTTATTGGTTTTGGACCACTAGCTGTAATATGACTTGTTATTTCAATAGAAGCATCGTAAGGAAGATCTGTTAGCGCCCCTTTGTTTCTTGTATTTACTACCATAACTTTACCTTTATTATTGTGAATTGAACTTATTATTTCACAAGCTATGTCGGAGTAATACGCACCACCACGACGAGATAATTGCTCTGGCTTTTCCTTTAAATTAACATCTTTATAAAGCTCAAACAATTCATCTTCAACCCTTTTAACTACTTCAGCTCTAGTAGATGTAGCATTAAATTCTTTAATTTCTTTTTTCACCATCTCATCTGTTAGATAATAATATCTGTGGTATCCACATGGAAGCATTCCTAAATTTCTAATTTGTTCCTCCATAAAAGGTAGCTCATTCAAGCTTCTCTTTTCCTTTTTACTGTCCTCAAATATGGCATCCATAACATTTGTTGTTAAATCATTACCTTCATTGTCATAGACCTTATGCCAGTGCAAATGATTTAATCCAATAAAATGAAAGAAAAGCTCATCAGGATTTTTGTTAATAAGTTTTGACTCCTCCATTATATGGCCTATTGGTCCATTACACACTCCCACTACTTTTTCAAACTTACTGTAATTGAGTATCGCTTCTGTTACCATTCCTGCTGGATTGGTAAAATTAATTAACCAAGCATTAGGACATAATTCCTTCATATCTTCGACTATATCTAATATCACAGGAATGGTTCTAAAGGCTTTAAATATTCCACCGGCACCATTAGTTTCTTGACCTAAAACACCATGACTTAGAGGAATCCTCTCATCCTTTATTCTTGCAGCTAAAAGCCCCACTCTAAGCTGAGTAGATACAAAGTCTGCATCTTTTAGGGCTTCTCGTCTGTCTAAGGTTAAATATACTTTCCAATCAAGACCAGCATCTTCAACCATACGTTTCGCTAGATTACCCACAATCTCTAACTTCTCTTTTCCTTCTTCTATGTCTACAAGCCATATTTCACTAATGGGAAGCTCATCTTTACGTTTAATAAATCCTTCTATTAACTCAGGGGTGTAGCTAGAGCCACCTCCTATTGTAACAATCTTAATTTTATCTCTTCTCATATTATCCCTCTTTTTTTGTTTTATAATAATTATAATTATATATGAAGCTGAAAAGGATATCATAAATTTTCATATTTTGAAAATCTATAATATCCTTTTTGTTCATTGCTAACTATATTAACCATTAAATCTATAATGAGCTTCTAGCAAATAAATAACTTCTTGATTATTTCTCCTTCCTGCCCTATCAATAGCAGTTTGCTTCTATCCATTTTTTGTGTTTACATCTACCCCTTTTATTAAGCAAGAATTTAATGGCACACTATTATTAAAATCAGCAAATTATTCAACAGAGGAAATGGATTTATTACTATTACTCTAATCAAGCAAATAGATAACTTTAGTCATAAAAACTCTTTCATAAATTACTATCTCAAATAGTAAATATATATCATAACGTTTTCTTAATCTGAAAATCGTTTCACGAATTGAAACAATGTTGAAATGCTTTTGATTATTGTTTATTGTTTAAGTAGATTAGTTGAGGAGGTATTGATATGGAAAAGAAACCAGTTAAAATCGTAACAATCGGTGGAGGTAGTAGCTATACTCCAGAATTAATGGAAGGTTTTATAAAGAGATATGAAGAACTACCAATCAGAGAAATTTGGTTAGTTGATATTGAGGCAGGTAAAGAAAAGTTAGAAATAGTTGGTGCTATGGCACAACGTATGTGGGACGCTTCACCATACGATGTTAAAGTACACCTAACTTTAGATAGAAGGCAAGCATTAAAGGATGCAGATTTCGTAACTACTCAATTTAGAGTTGGATTACTAAATGCACGTATAAAAGATGAAAGAATTCCTTTCTCTTATGGAATGTTAGGACAAGAAACAAATGGTGCTGGAGGTATATTTAAAGCTTTCAGAACAATTCCTATAATTCTTGACATAGTTAAGGATATGAAAGAATTATGCCCTAACGCATGGCTTGTTAACTTCACAAATCCAAGTGGTATGGTAACTGAAGCTGTTGTAAGATACGGAAAATGGGACAAGGTTATCGGACTTTGTAACGTACCAGTTGGTGCTATGATGAAAGAACCAGAAATGCTTGGTGTAAAATTAGAAGATTTAACATATCAATTTGCAGGTCTAAACCATTTCCACTGGCATAAAGTAAGTGACAAAAATGGAAATGACGTTACTGCTCAAATTATTGATAAAATGTACAGCAATGACTCAGGTATACCTGCAAACATTCATGATGTTCCATTTATCAGAGAACAATTAGAACAAATGAATTTAATACCATGTGGATATCATAGATATTATTACTTACAAGAAGAAATGTTAAAGCATGGCATAGAAGAATTTAACGGTGTTGGAACTCGTGGACAACAAGTTAAACAAACTGAAGCTGAACTTTTTGAATTATATAAAGATCCTAACTTAAACTACAAACCAGAACAATTAACTAAACGTGGTGGTACACACTACTCAGATGCAGCTTGTGAAACAATACTTTCTATCTATGCTGATAAGAAATCTCACATCGTTGTTTCAACAAAGAATAACGGAGCTGTTCCTGATCTACCAGCTGACTGTGTAGTTGAAGTTTCTGCTTATATTTCAGGTAAAGGTGCTCTTCCAATAGCATTTGGATCATTAGAACCAGCACAACGTGGATGGTTACAGCTTATGAAGAACATGGAACTTTGTGCATGTGAAGCTGCTGTTACTGGTGATTATGGACTTGCATTACAAGCATTCATCTTAAATCCACAAATCCCTGGTGGTTCAACTGCTAAGCGTGTGTTAGATGAATTATTAATCGCTCACAAGAAGCATTTACCTCAATTTGCTGAAAAGATAGCTGAGCTTGAAAAGAACGGTGTAACTGTTAAAGACGAAGTTGCTGCTAACCTAGATTAGTATCACAAATTAATTTAGCCCTTAAAACTAGCTGAGTTAATATACTCACTATAAAAATATATAAACCCTAAGTAGAAACTGTCAGCATTTATTTGCTGGCAGTTTTTGCTTTAAAGTTATTCCTCTTTAGTTATAAATCGTACAAAAATCAGCATCACAAAAGATAATATATACATAAGTGCTGCCAAAGCTGTAGCTTTATTAAGGTCAGTTTGCATATAGGAATAAATCTGAAGAGGTATGGTCCTCGTTATTCCTTGCACATTTCCAGCAAACATGAGAGTTGCTCCAAACTCCCCTAAAGCTCTTATCCATGCCAAAATCAAGCCAGAAACTATGTATTTTTTAAGCATTGGTATTATTATTAAAAACATGGTCTTTCTTTTTCCTGCTCCAAAGACGTAGCTTGCTTCAAAAAGTTCAAGAGGCACTTCCTTTAAAGCATTGCTTACAATTCTAATAAAATAAGGAGTAGATACAAAAAATTGAGCCATGATTACTGCTATTTGGGTAAATACTATATTAAGCCCATAATAACTTGCAAGTCTTCCTATCTCACCACTTTGTCCAAAGGTAAGTAAAAGCCCCAGTCCAGCTATGGATGGAGGAAAAACTATTGGCAATTCTATCAGTATATCTAACACCTTATACAGAATTTGATTTTTAATCTTATGAAGATAGAATACCGTAGTTGTACCTAATAAAAAGGTTAAAAGCAATGACAAAAATGAGGTTTTCAAGCTAAGAATTATACAGACTTTCGTATCTTCTTCTTTCAATATATCAAAAAATCCAGTTAGTCCTGAATATTTCAGAAGTGATAATGCTGGTAGTGTTAACTCTATTATTAATCCAAATACTACTATAACTATAAAAACAGAGATTAATTGGCTTTTAATATTAAACTTCAAGATATTTATACTAAACCTGCTATTATGTTTTACTCTGAACTGAACTTTTCTTTCTACCATAAGCTTTAACCCCTTTTTATTGTTTTAAAGATGTCCCACTTACCATTTAAATTACTTTTAAATTGAAGTAGCACATCTTTAATCAAATTGAAACAGTAATTCTTATCTTCCATTTTTAGTTATCTGTTTCGAAACCATATTTACTTAATACTTCCTTACCCTCTTTACTATTTACATAATTAACAAAGGCCTCTGCTTCCTGATTATTTTTTGTATTCTTAACTATGCCAATAGGATATTCTACATTTATCTTTGCGAACTCATCAATTTTAATCATATCCAAATCCTTTTTGTTAGCTTCAGTTATATCACTTTTATATACAATGCCTACGTCTCCATCACCTAACTGCACTTTGGTTACTATATCCTTAACATTTAGTTCCTGACTTTTTATATTCTTTAATATTTTATACTTTTCATCAGCTGTAATAGAGGAATCTTTAACAGCAGCATCTAGTGCAGTATAAAAATAGCTTCCGCAAGGAACAGATTTATCTCCTACAATAACCTTAACTCCATCTTTTCCTAGATCTTTTAAATTCTTTATTCCTGTATCAGATTTTTTGCTTTTACATACTATTAATGTATTTTTAGTAAAAGTATTATTCTTAGATATAAGTTCTGATTTTATTAAGTCGTCCATATATTTTTTATTGGCAGAAGCAAATATATCTGCACCAGCCCCTGCTTTTATAGAACTAGCTAAATCCTGACTTCCTGCAAAATTGAACTTAATTTTTACATTATTCTGTTTTTCAAAGCTTTTTCCTATTTCAGTAAAGGATTCTGTTAGACTAGCTGCAGCGAAAACAGTTATCTCTTTTGTTTTAGCTGTAGCTGTAACTTCTTTTTCTTTAGCCTTGCACCCAACAGCTCCAACAGCTAATGCAAAAGTTAATAGTAAGACAGCTATATTTTTATTCTTCAAATTAAACTTCACTTTTTACACCTTCTTTAATTTATAAAACTCCCATAGCTTCTATGGCCTTGTTAATTCCACTATTTATACCATCATACATCTGAAAAACTTCTATCCCTTTTTCAGCTAAAGTTTTTACTGGCGAATCACCTGCTCTCATAGCTAATACAGCTGAGCAGTCTTCTATAGTCATAATTGTTTTCTTAATCTTGTCCTCATGATCATCACAGTCAGTAATTCCTGTGCAGTATTTTTCTGTATTCCTTATCTCTAAAAAGCTTATATCTCCTTTGAAATATTCATAGATATGAAATTCAGTTGCATGTCCAAAGTGTTGATCAATGTTTATGCCAGTTTTGGTAGCTATAGCAAATCTGTATTTTTGCTCAGCTTCTGCTTGGTGAAATCTTATTAATCCTTCATTATTTAACGTTTCTTCAATATTTAGAGCTTCTTTAGAGTCCGAAATAGTTTCTGGCTTTATTATTTTTTCTGCTTCTACTAATTCTTCAGATTTTGGTATTTCCTTTGATTTTATTAGTATCTGTTCTTTTTCTGTTTCCCTACCACTTCCACATCCTGAAGAACAGCCTCTAAGGCTTCTAAACTCTATAGATCTGTCCAAGGATAAAGTTCCTATAGCGTCAGCTCTGCATTGTTTGCAATGATACATTTGCTTTATATGAGTTTCACACTTTTTTCTCATTGTATTTAGCTCTATGTTACTTACTAAAGGAAGATTTTCAAAAGCACTTCCCTTTACAGGTATAAGCTGCATTATGTTTGTAATAAAAGCCCCACATTCTTTAACCTTTTTCACAACTTCCTCTATATGATTATCATTAATTCCTTTAATCATTACAGTATTCACCTTGCAAATCATCCCTTTAGAAGAAAGATACCTAAGGCCCATAAGCTGATTTTTAAGTAGTATCTCAGCAGCTTCCTCTCCTGTGTAGGAATTTCCAAGGAAATTTACATTTTTATAAATTTTCCCTCCTATTTTAGGATCTACAGCATTTATAGTTATGGTTAAATGGGATACTCCAAGGTTTAATAGTTCATTTGCATAAAATGGAAGCATAAGTCCATTTGTAGATAGGCATATAGTTACATCAGGAAATTGGTTTTTAATTAACTCTATAGATCTTTTTGTTTCTTCAAAGTTTGCTAAAGCATCACCAGGTCCAGCTATGCCTAGTACCTTTAGGTTACCTATTTTTTCTTTTACTGCTTTAAACTTCTCTAAGGCCTCTTCAGGTGTTAAAACTTCACTAGTTACCCCTGGTCTACTTTCATTTGGACAATCGTATTTTCTACTGCAATAATTGCAGGTTATATTACACTTTGGTGCTACAGGAATATGCATTCTGGCATATTCATGAGCCCCTTGGTTATAACAAGGGTGTGTTAAGGTCTTTTCATTATTAGAGGGAATAAATATTTCTTCTTTACTAGATAACATCATTTCCATAGGCTCATCTCCTTTATAAAAGCTTTTATAAGCATCTTTTCTAAAACTGTGCTCTTTATGAGCCATAATAACATTTGCAATTTCATCAATTAGGTTCGAGGTTCCATTGTATAAGGTGGTTATTTTTCTTTGAGCACCAACTCTGTCATGGACAGGAAACCCTACTCTAACTATCTCAATATGGAGCTTTTCAGCAATCCTTCTTCCATCAGAATTTCCAAGCATCACATTGACCTCTAATTCCTTTGAATACTTCTCGATAGTCTCAAAATCCGTATCATCAAGGAGTATATATTCCTTTGAAATATCTTTAAGTTCTTCTCTTACCAAATCAATAAATATAGGATTTTTTGCTCCAGTAGCTATAATTCTAGGCTCAATTCCATTTTCTTTGCAAAGTTTTACTAATGACAAAGCTAGTTCAGCTTCTCCGTAAATAGCTGCCCTAGCCTCTCCATTGTGCTTATGGTTGTCAATCATATAATCTAAGTGACGACCTCTATCTTCAATTAGTTCCTTTGGTATATCCTCCAACATAACTTTTGATACAAGTTTTAAAAATATATCTGTATTTCTAAGACCTATAGGCAGTCCACATCTAAAAAGTGGAATATCAAATTCATTTCTAAGATATACTCCTGGGGATAACGCTTCATCAACTGTTACTCCCATTTCTATAGTGGCAACAGCATTTCCCATATCTTCTATATCACTTATCTTTGTTCCTCCAGGGTTAAGTCTACTGTATTCATTAATATATGGCATATCCAAATTTAAAGAAACATCTGGTAGCAAAGTATAGCTTATCTTAAATTTATTAAGAGCCTCTTTTATATTTCTTACATCTCCAGGATTTAAATTGCCACAGATAATATTTATCTTGCCATTTTTCTCTTTCTTCTTAGGTTTACATAGATTTTCAAGTATTGCTCTTAAGGCTCTATAGTATCCTTCCTCATGAGTGCCTCCATAACCTGGAGTTGGTACTGGAATTATCTTAAGTTTATCTTTAAGCTCTAAACCTTCCTCTTCATAAAACTCATTTATTATTCTTTTAATATCTTCTCCTATGGTTTCAGCAAGACAGGTGGTCATTACTCCAATGGTAGTTGGATTGTAAAGCTTTATCATATTTTTAAGTCCGCTCTTAAGATTACTGCTTCCTCCATATACTGTCCCATTCTCAGTTAAAGCTGAAGATGCTATATCAATTGGTTCATTATAATGAGTTGCCATATGCCTTCTTATATAAGTACTGCAGCCTTGCGAACCATGTAATATTACCATATTTTTTTCTATTCCCTTAAAAGCAAGAACCGCTCCCATAGGCATACACATCTTGCAGGGATTTATGTTTAAATTAACAAAATTTCTGCTGCTCATATAATTACACCTCCAGTCTAAGATAATCCCAAACAGGACTATTGATAGTTAAGTCTATCTCTTTTGCAAAATTTACAGCCCCAATAAAACCACACAGGGCTTCTTTTCTCTCATGATTGTGATCACAAAAAGCTACTCCTAGCTTATAGGCAAGTGGTCTTTCTTTTACTCCGCCAACTAAAATATCTGCTCCTTTTTCAAGCATAAATTTTTCAAGCTCTGCAGGATTAGCATCATCAAGAATTACAGTTCCTTCAGCGCATAGACTTCTTATAACCTCATAATCATCTTTTTTTCCGGTTTGAGTTCCTACCATTACAGTCTCCATACCTAAATCATTAAACTGCTTTATAAGTGAAATTGCCTTAAAACCTCCACCTACATATATAGCAGCTCTCTTTCCTTCAAGTCTTTTTCTATAATACTTTAACTCTTTTTCTATTTCTTTTTCTTCCTTAAAGACAAAAGCTCTCACACGTTCTGCCATAGCTTTATCTCCGATAAAATCAGCTATTTTAAACAAGGAAAGTTTAGTGTCCTCTACTCCAAAAAAACTAATTTTAAGATATGGTATACCATAAAGTTCCTCCATACGTTTTGCTAGATATGTCATTGAGCCTGCACACTGTACGATATTTAAACTAGAGCTTTTTGCATTCATTATCTCTGCACATCTTCCATCACCAGTAATCTTTGCAGCTACTTTAATGCCAATCTCCTTAAGATAATTGTTTATAATCCATGCCTCTCCAGCCAAATTAAAGTCACCTAAATAATTTACAGCCTTAGTGTCCTTTGTTTTCGGTTTTTCTTTTCCCATAAGTTCAATAAGTGCATTACATGCTGCTTTATAGCCCATGGATTTATGTCCTGCAAAACCAGGTGATTTAACAGGTATTACTCTTATATTATGTTTTTTCTCTGCAGTTCTACAAACAGCATCGATATCATCACCTATTACTCCAACTATACAGGTTGCATATATAAAAATAACTTTGGCTTTGTGTTTTTCTACTATTTCATCTATTGCTGCTGATAATTTTTTCTCTCCTCCAAAGATAACATCTTTTTCTCTAAGATCTGTAGAAAAGCTATTTCTATAAATCTCTTCTCCACTACTCAAACTTCCTCTTATATCCCAGGTGTAGCTAGCACAACCAATAGGGCCATGAACTATATGATAAGCATCAGTTATTGGATTTAATACAACTCTTGCTCCACAGTAAACACAAGCCCTTTGACTCACTGAGCCAGACACACTCTCTGCATCGCACTTTAAGCTATTTTTCTTATCCTTCGAATTAATACATACAAAAGCTTCTCTTGCTTTTAATATTTCAGACTCTTCTTCCTGACTCTTCAACTTTCCTTTTGTAGACTCCATAAGGTACACCTCCAATCAAACCTTAAAGATTATTCAGGAGGTACCTTTAGTATTTAGTTATCCCTATGACTATTTCTATAATTAATGTTCTTTTAGAGGACATACTATATTTGTAAACAGTTAGAATCAAATGATTTTAGTGTGAGTTGCACTGGTTAAGTTTAGTGTTTTTACAACTTTTCACAACCATTAAGGAGAATCAAATTAATTTATGTCAAACATAGTATGTAATACACATAAAATTATTTATTACCATAAGTTAACTAAAACCACTAAAGTACTCCTGAATAAAGATATCTAAGTCTCAAGTAAAATCTACTGTTTTAACTAAAATATATAACTTTTGCTTATATGAGAATATTTTATTTAGATGAAACTTCGATATCTTTTTATATTAAAGATGCACCACTTCAATAATGCAAATTTCCAAAATTCCTCTGGGATTCAAGAGGCGGGGTAAAAATATTAATTAATAAAATGAAGTGATGCATCAAAAAGGGGCTTATCTTACTAATTCAAATTCTTCATCAGTGCAGTCACTATCCATCTTGTCCAAGATAGCATTGCACACTATCTCTATTAGTCTTATTGCACCTTTATAGCCTACTACTGGCCAGTAATGACAGCCATACCTATCCATAATAGGGAATCCAAATCTTACAAAGGCTATGTTCTCTGCTCTAGCGATATGTTTTCCGTGGGTATTGCCCATAAGTAAATCTACAGGATCATTTTTTATCCATTGTTGAAGCTCAAATAAATCACTTGCTGCTTTAACTTTTCCGTCTATCCCTGCTTTTTTCATCATATCTTTTATTTCAAGTTCAAATTGCTCTCCTGGTGTTCCTGTGATTACATACTTTGGAATCATACCTAGAGATATGACAAATTCAGTTAGTGGTATAACTATGTCAGGATCTCCAAATATTGCTACCTTTCTGCCGTGGAAGTATTGATAACTATCAAGCATTAAATCAACTAATTGACCTCTTTCTTCTTCAAGAATTTCTGGTATATTAACCTCAAATTCTTTTGCTAAGGTCATCATTAATTCATCAGTGGCATCTATACCAATTGGAACATTAAGAGTTCTAAATGGTACCTTACACTTTTTCTCTAACATTTTTGCACCAGCCTCTGAGGAAAAACTGCCAAGTGCCATTGTAAGTTCTGAGTTTCCTGCATCTATAATATCTGAGATTTTAGCTCCACCCTTAGGAAACATATTGTATTTACCAGTAGTTGGAGCATCTACAACCCCGCTTGTATCTGGAAACATTATGTTTTTGATTCCTGAAAGGTCAAATATTCTTTTTATTTCTTTCATATCTGCTGGACCTACATAACCAGGTATTATATTAACTTTTCCATTTTTCTTACCTGAATTTTCCGAAAGATAGCTAACCATCCCTTTAACCATATTTGCAAAGCCAGTAACATGTGAACCTACATAACTTGGAGTATTGGCATGAATAACAAACTTTCCTTCTGGTATTTCTGCTGAAGAAATATACGTTGGTAGGTCATCTCCTATGGTTTCTGAGAGACATGTAGTGTGAACAGCTATTATATCTGGATCATATAAAGCAAATACATTTTTTATAGCTGTCTTTAGATTAGCACCCCCTCCAAAAACGCTGGCACCTTCTGTAAAAGAACTAGTTGAAGCCATAATTGGTTCTTTAAAGGTTCTAGCAAGCTGCATTCTATGAAATGAACAACAGCCTTGTGAACCATGGCTATGAGGAAGACAATTATGAATACCTAACGCAGCATACATTGCACCAATTGGCTGACAAGTTTTGGCTGGATTTATTTTTAACGCTTTTCTTTCTGTAATTTCCTTTGGCGTTGCCTCTAACATTACATATCACCTCCAACAACTATTCCCTCAAGCATAGGCTCTACCTTCCAAGGTGGAGTTACATACTTCCACGCTGGTGTATACACTCCTGCTGCTAACTCTCTTGCAAATACTACAGCTCCTTTAAAACCTGCATAAGGACCAGTATAATCGTAAGAGTGTAACTGCCTTGATAGCACTCCCATCTTTTGAATTACATACTTCTCCTTTATGCCTGATAAGAACATATCTGGATTTAGACGCTTTATAAATTCATCTGTCTCGTGGTGATTCAAATCATCTACCATTACAGTACCATCTTCCATTTCTTTAACCATACCTCCATAATAAGATAAAGGAACTCCTTGCTTTTTAAGCTCAGTAAATTTTTCCTTTGGTATTATTACACGGTAGTTATTCTCATCCTTGTACACAGTTATTTCAGGGATGTTCTTACTATCTGCGTCTGCTTTTATGGTAGGTATAACTTCTCTTCCTTCATAGTCGTCACGATGACCAAACTCATAACCTGCTAATATAGTTCTAACCCCTATATCTTTTAGTAGGGTTTGATAGTGATGCGCTCTTGAGCCACCTACATATAAACATGCAGTTTTTCCAGTAAGCTTTTCCTTGTAATACTCCATTTCACCGTCTATTTCTGCTAGTTCCTCTGCTATAACTTGTTCTGTACTTTCATATATATATGGATCATCAAAACACTTAGCTAAGTTTCTTAAAGTTTTGATAGTACCAGAAACACCTATAAAATTAGCCTTTATCCATGGGGTACCATACTTTGTTTCCATCATTTCTGCTATATAATTAATAGACCTATGGCATTGTACTAGATTTACATCAGCTAAATGTGTATTTTGAACCTTTTCATAGCTTGCATCACCACTTAAGGTAGCAACAACATTGTACCCTATTTTACTGAGTATTCTGTCAATTTCCCATGCATCTCCACCTATGTTATACTCTCCAAGCACTGCAATAGAATACTTCTTTCTTTCCTTAGTACCACGTCCAATGATTCTATCCATAACTATATTGTTAGCTATATGATGACCAGCTGATTGCGATACTCCTTTGTAGCCTTCACAGTTAAAGGATAAAATATCTATGCCATACAGTTTTTGAGCTTCTTGTGCCACAGCATTTATATCATCACCTATTAGCCCAACAGGGCAGGTTGCATAAATTCCTATAGCTTTTGGATGAAAGATTTCTACTGCTTCTTTAATTGCTTGTCTTAATTTATTTACTCCACCAAATACAATATCACTTTCCTGCATATCTGTTGAGAATACATAATCTATAAAGTTTTGCTCACCTTCTTCACCTTTTGCTTTATTTCTTCTAACATTCCAAGTATAGTAAGCGCAACCTATAGGTCCATGAGTTATATGAACCATATCTTTAATTGGCCCCATTACAACCCCTTTACAGCCTGCATAACAACAACCCCTACTTGTTATTACACCAGGAACAGTTCTTACATTAGCTTGAATAACTGGATTAGGTGATTCATCTGTTTTGATTACTATATGTTGCTTTCTATTTTTATAGGTTTTTGCAGGATATTTTTCTAGAACCCTATCAACTACATCCTTCATTCACTTCACCTCTTTTTATAATTTTAAGATGCCTTAAATTGCATCTATACCAGTTTCGCCAGTCCTTATTCTCACAGACTCAAAAACATTCATCACAAATATTTTTCCATCTCCTGGATTTCCATGACTATTAATCTCCATAATAGTATTAACTACTTTTTCAACATCTTCATCATTTACAAATAGCTCCAGCATTCTCTTAGGAACTAATCTATGCATTTCTGATATGTTTTCAACTTCAGTACTGCTTCCTAAAGAGCCATCATCTATAATGCCTCCTATTATAGAAAAATCAACTTTTTTCTTTCCTCTGCCAACAACTTTTCTACAGGTTACAGCTGCTATTCCTTCCTTAAGAAGAGCTTCTTTCGTTTTATTAACCATGTTCATTCTAATTATCGCAAATACTTCCTTCACAATAGCCCTCCTTCTATAATTCTTTTGTATGAGAACTTATTGTATAAACTTCCTCAACTGGCAGTACAAATATTTTTCCGTCTCCATATGCACCCTTGATTCCAGTTTTTGAATTTCTCATAATAACCTTTATAACATCATCTTTATCTTCATCTTTTACAACCAAAAGAAGCATTTCCTTAGGTATTTCGTCATAATATATGTCTCCTACCTTCACACCTCTTTGCTTTCCTCTACCAACAACATCAAACTTAGTCACAGCTGGAAAGCCTGCATCACAAAGCTCACTTAAAACTGTAGTAACTTTTTCAGGTCTTATAATAGCCTTTATCATTACCATATATGTTTACATCCTCCATCCTCAATGCTATAATTATTCTCGAATACTTTTTCAAGCGGGGTATTTTCCCTGCAGGGCACTGTTCATTTTGCAGAATGAATAGTGCTTTTTATATGTCCATCAAACCATATTCCATCAATATTTCTTCTAATCTATCTTGAGTCATAGGTTTTGGGATTACAAACATCTTATTTTCATCTATAGCTTTTGCTAAAGCTCTATATTCTTCAGCTTGAGCAGCTTCCGAATCATATTGAATAACTGTTTGTTTGTGTATTTCTGCTCTTTGAACCATATTATCACGAGGAACAAAATGTATAAGCTGACTTCCAAGTTCCTTTGCAAACGCTTGTAGCAAATCCAATTCTCTGTCAACTTTTCTGCTATTACATATTATGCCTCCTAATCTAACTCCACCGGATAAAGCATACTTTTGTACACCTTTTGCAATATTATTTGCAGCGTATAAAGCCATCATCTCTCCACTTGCAACTATATAGATTTCCTGTGCTTTTCCTTCACGAATTGGCATTGCAAAACCACCGCAAACAACGTCTCCTAAAACATCATAAAATACATAATCCAAATCTTCTGTGTATGCACCTAAACTTTCAAGCATATTTATTGATGTTATGATACCTCTACCAGCACATCCTACACCCGGTTCAGGTCCACCTGATTCAACACATCTTATCCCACCAAAACCTTCTTTCAATATGTCCTCTAGATCCACATCTTCCCCTTCTTCTCTTAATGTGTCTAGAACCGATTTTTGTGCAAGTCCTCCTAGTAATAGTCTAGTAGAATCCGCCTTTGGATCGCATCCAACTACCATTATGTGCTTGCCCATTGTTGCAAGACCAGCAGTTAAATTTTGTGTAGTGGTAGATTTACCAATGCCTCCCTTTCCATAAATCGCAACTTGTCTCATATTAATACCTCCCTAATATTTTAATAAATTACACCAATGTAATTTAATAACAATATATCATGTGACATATGCCATTTCAATATTTTTTTCTTAATTTTCTTAATAATTACGCAATTATTATTTGAAATCGATGACAATTCACTATCTATTTACTCAAAACATTAACAAACCGTTAATTTAAGTCCACACTTTTAGTATAGTTTCAGTTCTTATTCATCATTGTTATGTAACATAATTTTATTATCTAGTAAATTGAATGCATTGATAAACTAGTTCAACCCCTGAACTCAAAACTATGTTTTTACAACTGCCAAGACCTATTGAGATTTATTTGAATTCACTAAACAATAATGATGTTAATATCATAGATGTCTGTATGTTAAAAGACACCCACATATACGCTACGGGATAAATTAATCCTATAAATAGACTTACAGATATTAAAGAATGGCTAGGAAGTTCAAATAATGAATTTGAGCTAAAATACGAAATTGTCAATGTAGAAAATGAATTTCGGATTGAAGTGTTTCATCTATAGAAAGTGAATAATACTTAAAAACACTGCATTATTTAAGACTAAATAATGCAGTGTTTTACATCCTGGTGTAAGCATCTAATTCCTGTGGTATTTTATATAGCTAAATGCTTGTATTTTAATATTAAGTTCAGACTACTATTGTATATTTTTTACTTTCGAATAAATAAGTTTACCCTCATGTATATAAGTTTCTAATTTTCCAATTTCACTTAAGTATTCAATATATGGCTTAAATAATCTTTCTATAAGATGATATCTATATTTACTGTTTATATTAATCTTAAAAGCTTTAATAACAGCTGTCTTTATATTTTCCATGATCATACCATCTTCTATTAAACTAAAAATATTACTTGCCACAGCATCATATTGCTTTATATTATCTTCTATAAGATTTTCAATATGGTCATATACGCCTTTATGAGCAACAATATATTTGCTATGCTTTATACCTTTAAGCTTTAACTTACTTTTTAAATCTTCACTAATCATTTGCGCATGCGGTAGTTTAGCCGACTTCACAATTTCGTAACTAAAAAGAGCATCACCTAAGTATATAGTGTCATCAGGTGTAACAATGCATATATGTGCAGGACTGTGTCCAGGAGTATGCACAATATTAAACCTTACACCACAAACATCTATATCAGATTGATTATAAGATACCATAACATCGGTATTGCAAACCATATGTCCAAAATTCTCCCTAACTTCGGACAATGTTTGACTGTTATAGTAAACCTTAAGATTTACTATTGAGCTACACAAAAGGGCTTCATAAGCTGGCATTACTATAGTCGAATTATATTTTTCTTTAAAATAGGAAGCATTCCCTATATGATCAATATGTGCATGAGTGCAGATTATTGCTTTGACCATAAATTTTTTATCATTTAGCAATTTATCTATTCTTTCTCTCTCTGCTTTTAAACCACTGTCTAATAAAATAATTTCTTTATCATTAAGCTTGTAAAATGGTATATACTCATTACCTGTATCTATACAAAAGGTATTTCCTTTAACTTCTATTATCTTCATATGTTTTCTCTTTGAAAATATCTCCTCTAAAATTATTAGCTTACTCTTAAATATTTTTATAAAATTAATTATACTACTTTGCTGCTACCTTTTCAGATATTGTCTGAAAAACATTTGTAAAAACAGCTTTAATATTTTCTTCGTTTTCTATATCGTTATATAATCCATATCTCCAGCTTTGTACATTACCTCCATCAAATAATATACCTGTTACGTATGTTTGATCTTTTGAATCTGTTGCCTCTTCATATGATAGCTCTTCAAGTGTAAATGGTGTAAAGCTCTTCTCAGTTCGGATAAAAAAGAAGGGGATGTTAGATTTTTTATATATCGGAGCATATTTTGCTTTTGCGGCATCAGATAAATTTTCCTTAGTTATAAAGATTGCATCGTAACATAAATCGAACTTGTCTTTTTCTAGATCAGAGAATTGAATCTTCGTAAACTTAACTTGTTTTTCACGAACTTTCGGTATTTCTCCTATGATTCCAATGCTTAAATTTCTTCCTGTGTAAGGCTTTATCTTTATAGATTGAGGTCGCCTTACATTATAAACTATGAGTGCAATTAGGATAACACATAACAAAAGATAAACTGGTCTTTTCTTAATATTTAAAATATCCATCACTCCAATCAATCATATTTAATATAGATATAAGAACTCTTTAGTTTTCATGTTTGAAATTTTTATTATCGGGATCAGTATTATTTATCATTGACCTAGAAGATATCTTTTTCTCACCAGTATAATCATATACGTATGTCACGCTAGGTTCGTCTTTAAAAGTTACTTTAATTACATACCCACCATAGCCAAGCATTTTATTATCTAAACGATAATCAATAAATAATTCATAATCCCCACTATTCATGCCTTTTTCAGCTAAGTACTTTTCCATTGTAGCTTTAGCATTAGTAATTTTTTGAGGTCTTTGATTTTCAAAACTTCTTATTTTATAAATATAAAAACCCGCAAACAAAACTATAATAATAGTGATAATAGCAAAAATTTTTTTCATAATTCCCCCACATAATATCTAATTTAATACACTATTAACTTACTTTAGTATATTTAAATCTAAAATACATTTGATTTTATTACTAAAGATGTATCACTTCGATCCTAAATCTATATTTAAAACTCTCACGGATTCTGGTGAGAGACTTTAAATATAATAAGTTTCATTAGGAAGTGGTACCTCCATAGCTAATAACCTGTTTATATATTATCTCTGCGGCCTCATTTGGAGAGATATTACTTACATCTATTTTTTCAGTATCCATATTATAATAGCATTGCAATCTTGGCACACTTCGCTCAATAACATCTTCTCTTCGTATCCCATGCTTGATATCTTCTTTAATTCTTGCTATTAGGGCTTCCTCAGAGCAAATTATTGAGAACTTATATACCTTACAATCCCTTGTAACCAATCTGGATAGTACATCATCAATAATACTTTGTTCATGCATAACCCAGCAAAAGATAATATTTTCATACTCAGAGCAAGAAATAAAATTATTTAACACATAAGTTATATTATCAATAACCATCTTCTTTGTCTCCTCAGTTACAATAAAGGGATACATATCCCAGCACCAATCACCATCAAGGAAAACTGATTTAGGTAACTGCTTTTGAAGTATTTTACTTGTTGTTGTTTTTCCTACTCCCATGGTTCCATTTATAAAAATTAGATTTTTCATCATTGCCTCCTTTTAAAGTATTAATCTAAATATTTCTTTACTATTTCATATATTCACTCCAAATTTCCATAAACAACTGAAGTTTACTCACATACCTATTGTTGAACTTTATAGCTAATTCATCATAACTAACTACTGCCTGATATAAAAGCTCGGTAATATGCTTATGAGTTTCATCATTATTAATTTTAAATTCATTTACATAAGACATATCTATTTTTAGATATTCTAATTGCTCTGAATATCCAAATCTATGAAAGTTCGTATTATATTGATTGTCTCTAATAAGCATCTGAGCCACTAGCCCTTCCATAATAAGCATATGTGCTAAATGTGAAGAAATTAAATAATCCTTCCTCATCAATTTACCTAAAGCTTGTACTGCGACAAACCAAAACCAATCTGCTTTTTCTAAATCATATTTACATTTTAATTTTTCTTCCTCTTCAGAGTTCTCAGTAGTTGTTTGTCCGTATTTTAATGACTTAGCAGTTTCATCACACCTGCAAAAACAAGAAAAGTCAATACGCACACCGTTGTTAAGACATATACGCATTCCTTCTTTATCATCATTTCTTTCTTGAAATACAATACCCAATATTCTATCTTGAATTCCTAGTCTTGAAAAATACTTCTTGTAGATTGGAGTTTCTCCATAATAATCATCTTGATGTAATCTTATATAAACATTTATATCTACATCACTATATTTATCATGATAACATTGCTCTAAGCCCCTTTTGATATTCGAGTTATCATCCATAGTTAAAATAAAAACATCTTTTATCTGAACTTTTTCCACTTCCGGCAATGTAAATAACACTGATAAAAAACTTCTAGTTTCCTGTTCCATTACTTTTTTGTTAATATTCATATTTTTATTCCTCCTTTAATTGTCTTAAATTAAAGGATATTTCTTAATTTGCCCATATTTCTCATTTAACTTGACCTCCGCTATTTATTCAACTTAAAGCACATCATTTAAATTATCTTATACTGCATATCTACAAAGATTTATTTTCTACCAAATGAAATCAGTATGCATGGTGCTTGAATTATAAAAGCACTGCCTTTATACTCTCTTGCATATTCGCTAATCTTAATTTGTCCATCCACAAACCTCTTTGCCTCTTCTTCACTTAAACCTCTTTGTATAAATGTATTGATTAGATTTACTCTTTCTTGCTCTGATATTTTTTTATCCCATCCCCAAGCCTTTACTATTGCATTGTACTGTTTTTCATGTTCAACTTTATCACCAAAAGGATTTATAAATTTAACACAATCATTCATTCTAACACCAACATCTTTTAATCCAAGTTGCTGCATTAAAACAGGTATCTTTATACCAAATCTATAATCCCTTCCCCCATCTGATAGTTCTTTTTTAAACATTTTTCTATGCAACCTCGGAATATCCAGTTCTGTATAATCAAAACCTTCAAAATATTGACCTGACTTTTCTATCTCCAGATCGCCTTCCATACATATTACTAATCCGCCTTCAACAACTGATTGTATCATTTTCTCTACAATGTTTTTTGCACCTGGAATATGTCTTAAAACAGCCTGTGATATAGCAATGTCATACATTTCTACAGATTTATACTCATTCAAGTCTGACTTAATAAATTTTGTAGAATATCCTGATCCAGCAAAAATGTTTTCTGCTTCACTCATTAATGTCTCACTAAAATCAATGCCAGTATATGTACTCCCTTTAGGTAATATTGGTAGTAGTAATAATCCAACATATCCAAATCCACATCCAAAATCTACTATATTAACTGCTCTATCTATTTGCCAAACCTTTTCTACTAAAAACTCAATATAATCAATGTTACACCAACCAGTTCTGATTGCTTTTAAAAAATCAAGTTTTTCATTCCATATAGTTTCACTCATAACAATATCCCCTACAAATAAAATAACTTTCTCAATCCATAAGTTCATTTATATACAGATTATAACATTATATTCCACATATTGTATATTAATTGGTAAACTATAAATTTCAGTAGCAATCAAATTTCTATCTATTAATATAGTCTTATATAATTTGTAATTGGGATGTAATTGGAATATAATTGAAATGTAACCAAACCCACTCTATACTAATTGTAAACACGTATTGCTATTGATTGGAGATGATCTTTTGAGAATAAAATCTGTTCTTTTTGCTCTTTTATCTTTTACCCTATTATTAATTACCAGTTGTTCTAAACCTGAGGATAAAGAAACTATAAAACCATTTAGCAATATTCAAGTTAGTACAACTAAAAGAGTAGAATTTGAAAACATGACAATCACCAGTGTTAAAAAAGAATCAGGTAGGAGTAAAATGGTTACAAATTCTGAGGATATAACCAAAATAGCTGACTACTTAAAAACAATAGATTGTGTATCAGTCAATCAGAAATGGAAAAAAGCCGATTTTATTATTTCCTTTATAGACAATGAAGATAACTCTAAAAATTATATAAACTCAATAGGTTTTTCTAAAAATCAAATCTATTTATACAAAAATACTGGAACCGAAACTAGTGAACTTAGTTTCACACCTGTAGATAAGAAAGTGGTTGAAGAATTAAAAAATTTATATAGTTCAATGAATTATGAAGAAGAGCTTCTTATGAAGAAATAGATTTTGTTCGTTTAATTATTGAGTTTTATTATATAGACCTTGTAGCACTAATTTTTTTATTAAGGACGTGAATATAAATGATAAATATACAATATGCAGATTCATCAGAAATTCAATATATTATTGATAATGATAAACATGTTTCTAAAGAACTAATAGAAATTAAAATTAAATCAAATGAAATTTTGTTAGTAAAAGATAGTGAGAATAAAATACTTGGCTGGTTAAGATTCAACTATTTTTGGGACAACACTCCCTTTATGAATATGCTGTATTTTGATGAAGCTTATAGAGGAAAGGGTTTTGGTAAGGCTTTAGTTAAGTTTTGGGAGGTTGAAATGAAAGCTAAAGGCTATGAATTAGTTATGACCTCCACCCAATCTAATGAGCTAGCTCAGCATTTTTATAGAAAACTAGGTTATAAAGATGCTGGAAGCTTATTATTAGAAAATGAACCTTTGGAAATCATATTTACAAAATCTATATAAACAAAATAAATATTAAAGCTTTAAAGTAAATTAAGAAAAGATACTCTCATGTTAAAATACTTGTCTAAAAATAAAGCATGGATTTCAAAGATTAAGAAAATATATAAAAAGGAGAAATTTTTATGACATTAAAAAATATTTACACTGACTGTCCAATATATAAAGGTAGTCTTATTTCACTAAGGCAAACAAGATTAGAAGATACAGAAGGTTTATTAAAATGCTACTCTGATGAAAAAGCAGTACCTTTCTTTAATTCTGATAATTGCAATGGTGATAATTTTCACTACACGACTTTGGAAAGAATGAGACAATCAATTGAATTTTGGAATTTCTCTTATATTCACAAGTATTTTATAAGATGGACAATAATTTCAAATGATACTGATGAAAAGCTTGGAACCATTGAAATGTTTCATAGAATTGCAGATGACGAATTTAATCATTATGGACTTTTACGCATAGATTTACACAGCTATTATGAAACTGAGCCAATAATTAGTGATATATTACAGATTGCAAATGATAATTTTTACGAAGCTTTTGATGTTAAAGCAATTCTTACAAAGGCTTTTCCTTATGCAACTGAAAGAATTTCAGCATTATCCAAACAAGGATATAGTCCATTAGGCAAAAAATTCATGATATATGATGACTATTATATCATAGAACAAAAATAGCTTTCATCAAATTACATCTATAAAATATGCAGCGATAAAAGTGTAGCACTTGTTTATGCTTCAATAAGACTGTTTAAAATCATACCAATAACTACTAAAGCTATTCCTATCAAATCTGTAGTTGTTGGTATTTTGTCGTGGAATAAAAATATACCTCCTAATAAGGTAAATATTACTTCTCCAGATTGAGTTGATTCTACAACTGCTAATTTATGTGGATCTTCACTTACCATATCAGTTGCTTTGAAAAATAATGTTGTTGCTATAATTCCTGAAAACACCGCTACTATTAAGGATTGAGCAACTTGTCCTCCGCTTGGAATACCAACATTAAACAAACCAACTCCTGCAAGGGTTATCCAAAATGGCATACTACACAGTGTCATACCAAATATTCTTTGAAGAGTACTGAACTGATTATTACTAACTTCTATCATTTTTCGATTTCCAAGAGGATAAGCAAATGCACCTATTATTACAGGTATTGTTCCAATCAACGCCTTTGTTAAGGATATACTTTTTGCATGTTGAAACTGCATTAAAAATATACCTATTAAAATTATAGAAGACATCATTAAGGATTTTCTAGGAAGCTTGTTTCTAACTTTGATAAATCCAGCTTCAGTTTGTACTTTTTTATAAAACAGCGGCGTCAAAAGTGCCCCTGCAATTATAGTAATTTGCCATGTTCCTGCTACAAGCCACGAAGCACCATACTCTGACGCAAAAGTTAAAGGAGCATAAAACACACCGAACCCTATTGTACTCCATAGCACCCACTTATCAGGCCTTCTTGCTATATCTTTTATCACAGGAGTCAGCTGATTTTGCACAAGCATTATCACTGTAAGCATTGGTAGCATAAAAATGTATCTTAGAGAAGAACTCCAAACCCAACTTCCACCTGAAACACTCATTTGCTGATTAAATATAAAAGCAGATGCAAAAAAAAGTGAAGAAGTTATTCCAAATGTAAGTGCTTTTCTCATACCATATCTCCCCTTTTAATATAGCTTCTATTAACATATGCTATATTGTATATTTTATGTTATATTGTACAATATATAATTTACTTAAGCAATTAGATATTATAAAATAATATCTATTGCAGTATAATAACACACGCAAATATGAGGAGTTTTAATATGGATAATTTAAATTTAATTATAGGAAACAAGTTAAAAGATATAAGAATCAAAAGAAACTTAAGTTTAGAAGAAGTATCAAGGCTTACAAATGTTAGTAAGGCAATGTTAGGTCAGATAGAGCGAGGTCAGTCAAATCCAACAGTTTCAACTCTGTGGAAGATTGCAACTGGATTGAAAGTATCTTTTTCATTGTTTATAGATGAAAAGCAAGATACTCTTAAGGTGATAAATCAAACTGAAATTCCTCCAATAATAGAGGACAACAATAGAATGAAATTATATCCTATCTTTCCATTCGATGCAAATAAGGGTTTTGAGATATTTACTATAGAACTAGAACCTGGATGTAATCATGTATCTACTCCTCATAATGATGGAGTTGAAGAATACATTGTAGTTACCGAAGGCCAAATAGAGCTCAGTATTAATGATGAAAATTTTATATTGAAAAAAGGCAATTCTATTAGATTTACTGCAAATAAACCTCATACATACAAAAATCTTCATGAGGATGCTGCGGTATTTCAAAATATTATATTTTACTTAAGATAACCTCAATTTATATGGAATATATTTGAATATATACAATCATGTGTTATATAATAATTTAATATACTTTCAACACACACAAATTAAACAATCCATAATGTTTAAGTTTTTCTGTTTTATAATTAATTTGAAAGGAGTGATTTCATATGAAGTTTAATAATTTAACTATGATATATAGAATCTGGAGGGTAACTATACTCTAGCCCTCCAAAGATTAATTGGAGGAATATTTTAATGTATTTAATTAATAATGAGTTGGTAATAAGAAATGCCACTATATATGATGTACAAACACTCTGCACATGGTGGGCTGACGGACAGGTAATGGCTCATGCAGGATTTCCTAATGGTGTTTATACGGATTCAGATAAATTAATGAATAGCATAAGAAATGAGACTGATGTTGCGAGAAGGCTTATAATTGAGATTGATAGTAAAAGTGTTGGCGAAATGAACTATAGTATAAAAGATAATATTGCAGAAATAGGAATTAAAATATGTGACTTTACTTATCAAGAAAAAGGCTATGGCACTAAAGCTTTAAAAATGCTAATAATATATTTATTTGATGAATTAAAGGTTGAAAAGATTATTCTCGATACAAATATTAATAATACAAGAGCTCAGCATGTTTACGAAAAGCTTGGTTTTAAAAAGATTACGACTAGATTTAACTCTTTTAAAGATCAGCTTGGGATTTTCCAATCCAGCATTGACTTTGAGATAAGTAAACAAGACTTCTTAAGATAATTTAAATATATATGATTTTGAAACAGGCAGTCCACTTTCAACTAGAATTTCGACTGCCTGTTAATAGATCATTAAAATTTTCTTTACCAACTGCTATATAATCCACTTGATCTACATTCTTTGATCAGGCCAATATGTTAAGTCAATTATACTTTAGTTTTTATTCAATACCACTTGTTTTGTAAACGGATTTTTCCTAACAGCCAAAGAATATAGGAAGGGATATTCTTTTTTTAAATGATTCATATAATATATCCATTCCACTATCATCTGCTTATAGCATCTTTTAATATCTCCTGACAGATGCACTAAATCTTCATTAGGAATATTATTAAGATCTTCTCTATACGAAAGTTCATCATAAATATGATATAAGGCCCAAAGCATATCAGTAAAGGAATTGTGCTCTAGAAGAGTTGGATTCTCAAACATTGAAAGTATATTTTGCTTATTATTATATATAAACTCTTTTAGATCTTTTAAGTCAGCTGACTTACTATCAATTATAACCTCTGACTCTTTGAAATCCTTTATTGCCTTTATAAAATCTTTATCTTTCCATCCATTTCCTATACTAAGCTTTTCGCTAATTTCCTTAAAATTCGAGTTGAAAGATGACATATTACTAATGGCTCTAACTCCAGTCTCAGTAAAAAATGCACCTATGACCACGCTAATCTTTTTAAGATTATCCTGCTTTTCTTTAGTTTTAACAACCTGATCTATCAATACAGTAACAATAATAACCTGCAGTGGTACAAAAGCTAAATCCTGTAGTAGATAGAATTCAGTGTCTCTTTGATCATGAAATATAGTAATCTGAAGAAAGTAAAATGATACCGAAATACAAAGCAGTAAAAATACTAACAAGATATTCTTATATAACTTATTTATATTAATCCCCCCAAAATATTTAATTTTTAGTAAGTTATCGCATCCCCGTGAGTATTTTATCATACTTTCTGCATTTATGCCAATCTTGCCCATACATATCATTTAATCAAAAATAGCAGTCTAAATTTAGACTACTACCTTCAAATAAAAACTAACATAAAAGACAATTTGCAATTTGAATCAAATTTTGTCCAGCATATCTAAGCACTTTCCAGCACCACGAACTACACATTCAAGTGGATTTTCTGCAATATTTACATGTATATGGGTTTCACAATGAATTAATTCACTTAAACCTTTTAAAAGCGCACCACCACCTGAAAGCATTATGCCGTTATCCATTATATCCGCAGCAAGCTCTGGCGGTGTTTCTTCGATGGCAGCTTTAATTGCATCAATTATCAAATTAACTGGACTTTTCAAGGCTTCTCGTATTTGACTATCTACAATTGTAATACACTTTGGAAGTCCTGTTACCAAATCTCTTCCTCTTACTTCCATACTATTTTCTTCTTCACCACTTTTAGTATAGACACAACCCAATTGAATTTTAATATTTTCTGCGGTTCTTTCTCCTATCATCAGATTGAATTCTCTTTTTACATAGTCAATAATTGTCTCATCTAGTTCATCCCCTGCAACTCTTAAGGTTTTGCTTATAACAATTCCTTGCAGTGAAACAACTGCCACTTCAGTTGTTCCAGCACCAATATCAATAATCATGCTTCCAATGGGTTCATCTACAGGTAATCCTGATCCTATGGCTGCAGCTACTGCTTCTTCTATTAACATAATTTTACGAGCTCCTACCTGTCCTATTGCTTCATTGATTGCTCTCTTTTCTACCTCTGTAACTCCTGAAGGATGAGCAATAGTGATTCTAGAACTCTTAAGAGCACCTTTATCATTAACTTTTTCAATAAATTTTTTCAACATTTTCCGAGTTAAATCAAAGTCTGCAATTGTACCGTCCTTTAGCGGTCGAACAGCTTCTATGCCTTCTGGAGTTCTGCCTATCATATTTTTAGCCTCTTCCCCCACTGCTAATACCTGTCTACTTTTTGTATTTATAGCAACCACTGAAGGCTCAACTAATAATATACCTTTCCCTTTTACGTATAATAATGTATTTGATGTTCCTAAATCTATTCCTATATCTCTATTCTTCGTAAAAAATCCCATCAAAACTTCCCCCTTAAACTTGTAATACAGTTCTTTTTTAATCCATATACTGCAAATTTTATGGAAGTGCCAATATATATTTTCCATAATGTGTGCAACTGCAAACTTTTTTTACAGTATATACCTTGATTTACTCCCTTTTCAATGCATAAATCATGGATAAAAAACCTTAATTTTCATTAAAAATATTATTTTGTATTTATTATAAAAATTTTTCAAGTTAAATTTCATCATAAAAAGTACACTTTTATGATCTCTAAAATATTATCAATATATGACCCCTTTAAAAATAAAATTTCTTACGTATATATCAATGAGGGTCGTATGATATACAGTAATATAAAAAATTTTATCTAATAAAGATGCTATTACTCTAACTCTTATATACGATCTACGATTAACGTACTCCTTAGCAACTATGTTCTTTGTTTTAAGGGTCTTTAGGCGTATAAAAGGTTCTTATTGTCACCTTAATTACAAAAAATTAGGTTCAATTTCTATAAAACCCTCTATTTATAGAAATATGACTTTGTTTACTATACAATTAAAATATGCTAGAGCTAACTTTATAAGAAGTGCTTCTAAAGAGTTCCTACGCCGAAGCTTATTTTATACTTGTTCAAAAATCACACACCTATGACTTTTAAGCATGTATAAATTAATAGTTGAGATAGTTACTCTATAATATTTATTAATTAATACTTTAAGAATGTGATATGAAGAAAATTTGGAATAAGTTTCGTTTTTACTGTGCTTTTATATAAAAATATATCCATTAAAATTCTAAAACTATCTTTAAAACGTCTATATCAGAATTTAATAGAGTTTTAAAAATAGTTTTAAAGGATTCCTATATCGAAACTTAATTTATACTTGTTCGATAATCCCGGCTTCTAGGGATTATCGGGCACGTATAAATTAATAGTTGAGTTAGGAATCCTATAGTGTAAATTTCTTATTTTTTAACACTAGTGGCCAGTTTAAATATCTATGCTATACTAGCTTAAATCTTTTGCACTTTATAAAAAACTAATAACAACAAAAAAGACTTCACATTCGTGAAGTCTTTTGCGTATCATTAAGATACTAATTACCTAGCAACCACCTACTCTCCCACACAGTCGCCCATGCAGTACCATCAGCCGTCTAAGTCTTAACCTTCGTGTTCGGTATGGGTACGGGTGTAACCCTTAGACGCATCATTACTAGATCTTGAAAGATTATTCTTTCAAAATTGCACTTAAGTTAACTTTGTAATAATTTGTATTGGTCAAGCCCTCGACCTATTAGTATCG
>NZ_BMBA01000016.1 GCF_017312485.1 Clostridium zeae
ACCCGTCCGCCGCTAAGAAAGTTCCGAAGAACTTTCTCCGCTCGACTTGCATGTGTTAGGCACGCCGCCAGCGTTCGTCCTGAGCCAGGATCAAACTCTCAATTTAAAGTTTAATCATAGCTTACTTACTTAGTAAGTCTTTTTTCAAAAGAATTGCTGGTTTAGTTTAAGTCTAGTTTTAGACTTTGTTTATCTTCTCTGTTTAATTTTCAAAGACCAAGTTTACTTTCGCTGTTTTCTGACAGCTTATTCATCTTACCACCGTAAGATTTCTTTGTCAACACTTTTTTAAAACTTATTTTTGAAAGATAAATTTTACTTTCGTGTCTTCGTCACTACTTGTTTCAGCGACGTGTTTTATAATAACATGCTGAATATAGTTACAAATATATTAATTCCTTAAATGAATCACTTTATTCTCTAATAGATAACTTTTTCTTTATAATTTGCTAATTTCCTTATATTGATACACCTGGTTATGTTTTCTCTAAATTTTATAAGTATGTTTATTATTTCATGTTAAAAGCTCTTCATTTTTGTAGCTTACTAAATAATTACCTTATGCTACATTAAAAAACATTAATGCTATACCAGGTAATTATTTAACTGTTTGTAATAAATCTTATATATTAATCATACTTCTAATGTAAGAAATAATATAAGAGGAGTTTATTATATTCAATACATGATAAACTATAATTTTCTAGGAAGTGCTAATTAATGAAACACAAAAAAAGTGAACTGTTGTTATGGGAAGTTATAGGAACGCCATTCCTTATAGTAGTTGGATTAACTCTAGAGTTTGCTTATAAAACTTTAAATCAAAATTTCATTATAGGATTGTTTAGCGTGGTTAATAACAGCATATGGGAAAATTTGAAGGTAGGTTTTTTTTCAATTATAATTTTCTCCTTGATAGAAAACTTATCGTTAAAAGGAAGTGCAGATAACTTTTTTACTGCAAAGGCATTAGAAGTTATATTTATGAGTATATTGTTGACCACGTCTTACTTACTATTTAAATATAACCTAATGAATAACATAATAATAAATCATAACATTCTATTTGTAGCTATATGCATATTAAGCCAAATGTTATCTTTTAGAATATTAATCTTAAATCGAAATTATGCTTATTTGAATTTATTATCATTTTTATTTCTAATGATCTGTACATTAATTTTCTTTGCTTTTACAATTAACCCACCAAGTAACTGGTTGTTTGAAGCATCAAAACGTCTTAATAACATCCTCAAATTCTAGAACTAATCGACTATAACCACTTATTCATAGGTACTACTGTAATTTTAATGAATTTAATAAAACAACTTATCTATACAAACAATTTCATAATTCATTATATTGTTGTGGAATAATACGTAAGACAATAATCATTTTAAATGGATAACTTTATATTGATATTTTTAAAACCTCTGTTAAGAATCCATCAGAGGTTTTAAAAAGGATTTAGATTTAAAGTTATCCATATTTGATTATCATTAATTATATCCAATTCTAATTTGACGTTAGTCACCTCATATAGAGTAATACTACCAAATTAAGATAGACTTACATCTTCTCTACATTTATTGCTTGAGGCCCTTTTTCTTTTTGAACAACATCAAAAGATACCTCTTCTCCTTCATGAAGATCTTTACTTGGTCCCTTTTCTTTAATCTGAGAATGATGAACAAAAACATCATCGCCTGCATTGGCCGATATAAATCCATATCCTTTTTCATTATCAAACCATTTTACAATACCTGTCTGCATACAAAAACCTCCAAAACTTATAATATAATATTAATGTCCCCATATGCATATTTTTAATTCATCACTACTTAAATTCAATTATCACTTTTCTTGCAAACATATACCAAATCAGTGCAATATCTATCCTTAAATTAATATTATTCATTTCTATTATTTACTATAATGTCTCTAAACCTATTAGATTGTTTTAACAACTTCTTACCAACGTTGGCTACAACATCTTGAGGAATTTTTATTAAATTATATTTTGTTAGTTCTATAATAGGCTCAAATAGATTTTTTGTATCATCATACCCTTGCTTGATTCTTTTTCTAGCACCATTAGGGGTAAAATCTAAAGTTGCACTAAGAACACCATCATCCATTTCACTAGGTATTATTTCAATTATTTTAGCATTTGGAAATGCAGCTCTGTCTACTTCGCTTACAAGAGATAAGTTTACAGCTATTATTATGTCGCACCCGTCACCATAGAGTGGTTGGATTGGTAGGTTGTCACACATAGCTCCATCTAAATATTTTCTAGTCTCAATTTCTTTACTTTCATATACAACCGGTATAGCAGAACTAGCTAGTAGTATCTCCTTTATTCCATTCTCATCATATTGATTTAGCTTGAAATACTTAGGTTTAATGGAAGGCATTTCACTACAAGCAGCATAACAAGTTATTTGAGATTTCTGAACCTTTGCAAAATCGATATGTTTATTCATCAGATCAATTAAGCCTTGCCTTGATATATTTCCCATCTCCAAGGTTTTGGGAATATACTTTTTAACAAAATTTATATTCCTTGATCCCCAAGCTAACATTAAACTTTTCTTCATTAATTCTATATTCTTAGCAGGTAAAATTTCATCTCTTGATAAGTTTAGCCATAACTCTTCTGCTTTATCTATATCTCCACACATAAATAAAACCGCATTTAGTGCTCCTATTGATGTACCCGAAACAACCTTTATATATTTATCAAAGCCCAAATCAGCCAAGGCTCTCCATACCCCTATTTGATAAGCGCCTCTTCCTCCACCACCAGCCAATACTAATCCTATTTTCATATAAACCTCCTAACCCTAAATCTATACTTATTTATAAAATATTCATTACACGGTATATGGTTCTTAATCGCATTTATTTAAATTATAGACAGGCTGTTGAAATATAAAACATATTTATGTATTAAGTAAATAATTTAACAAATACTATTAATACTGAAAGTGTGAATAGCTATATTTAATAAGATCTTATATGTCCTATGATTTTTTACGAATTTAATATAGATATTGAAATAGGAACATCTCCATGTCATATTTCAAAAAAAATCGCTGAAGTGACTTTCTTCAGTGATTTTTTTACGCATCTGACTTTTCTGAACATATCGAAGAATTTCTAGCAGGCTAATAGTTTTTATTTTATTATAAATCTATAAATCCATAAAAACTTGAAAACTATTTAAATATCTAGGTTGAAGATTTTCCACATTCACATAATAGTAAAAAGTGATATATCTCAAAAGGATATACCACTTAAAATTAAGCTTATATTCTATTTCCCATGTCCAATAGAGTCCATGATTATTAGAGCAGTATCTTCTATAGCTCTTTGAGTTACATCAACAGTCTTACATCCTAGCTTTCTTATAATCTTATCAGCAAAATCAAATTCTTCTAATATTCTTGAATCGCTAGCATATTCAATCTCAGAAGAAATTCTATGAAATTTATCTAACCTTCTTTTCCTAATTTCAATTAACTGAAGTGGATTGATAGTTAACCCAAATATCTTCTTCTTATCTATTTGATATAATTCATCTGGAACTCCAACCTCTGGAACAAGAGGAATATTTATAGCTTTTATCCCCTTATTAGCTAGATACATACATAAAGGAGTCTTAGAAGTTCTGGATAATCCAATTAAAACTACATCAGCATTTTTAAGCCCTCTATAATCTTTCGAATCATCATATTGCATGGCAAATTCCATGGCCTCTATTCTCTTAAAATACATTTCGTCAGTTTTCCACATAGCTCCTGGATTATAATTAGGATGGGTATTCAATATTGTGGAAGCTACATTTATTATTGGTCCCAACACATTTATTATATTAATATTTTTTTCTATACATTTTTCAGTTAAAAATTCTCTTACATTAACAGTTATTATAGTTGATACTACCATGCAAGATGTACATGTATCTATGTTTTTTATTAATTCCTCAACATCTTCAAATGATTTAACATACGGAATCCTCTTTACCTCTGCCTTATCTTTAAACTGACTTGCTGCTGCTATAGCAACTTGTTCGGCAGTTTCTCCAATAGAATCTGAAACAGCAAATATGGTTAACATACTATATACCCTCTTTCTTATCATTAAGTTATAAATTCTATTACATTTAACCCAAAAATTAACCCTTCTATTGATTATTATACCTATAAATCACACACAAGTATAACTAAATTGTATACATAATTTCATTCTTTAACCATACTTTTATAATTTAGTATAGTTTTTTCTTTTTATAGATAGCTACAACTATACATAAAAATAAGTCTGTATATAAATTAACCACTTCATAATTAAATTTATATTTTCAAATTGAAGTGTTTCATCTCTATTAAACCTAATCTAAAATTTAATATTTACTTAAAATAAAAAGAACTCTAAGCTCAAATTAGAATTCTTTCTATAATTATTTATTTAGTTGACTTGAATTTTAGAAGCCTCTTATATTCTTCCTCAACTACTTCATATGGTACTGGCTTACTAAAATAATAACCTTGCACTACATCGCAACTTATTTCTTCAAGAAATCTAAGCTGTTCATCTTCTTCAACACCTTCAGCTATAACTTCCATTCTTAAATCATGAGCAAGTTTTATTATTCCATCAAGTAAAGCTCTATTGTTATGAGTAGAGTTAATATCATCAATAAATGACTTATCTATTTTTAACACTTCGATAGGAAGCATTTTTAAATAACTTAGTGAAGAATACCCAGTACCAAAATCATCAAGCACAATCTTAAACCCTAATTTTCTTAAACTGTTCAGAATTTCATTGCTATATTGTATATTATTAATTATAGCAGTCTCAGTTATTTCAAATTCTACTTGACTAGAATCTATTCCGGTCTCTTCCAAAGCCCTTTGTACTGTAGCTAAAAAATTTTTATCTAGTAGCTGCACTGCAGAAATATTTATAGAAATCACATTATATCCTATATTTTTCATTCTAAGCTCGTTAGCACTCTTAAAAACTTTATATATAAGCCATTCTCCTATAGGTACTATACTTCCAGTCTCCTCAGCAATAGGGATAAATTCTGCTGGAGATACCCTTCCTAATACCGGAGAATTCCATCTTAAAAGTGCTTCAAGGCCCCTTAATTTGTGCTGTTCTAAATCCATTTGAGCTTGATAGTAAACCTCTAATTCATTATCATAATTTATATCACTTAAGCCTCGCTCAATTGCAATTTTTCTGTTAAAGCTTTCAAACATAGTATTGTCAAATAATAAAGCTTTATTTTTACCACTTTCTTTAGCTCCATACATTGCTATATCAGCATTTCTTATTATATCTTCTACATTGTCACCATTTTTAGGAAACTCCACTATTCCTGCACTGGATGAAACATTTATGCATTTTCCCTCTATATAAAAGTTGCTTTTTAATCCAGTTTGTATTTTATTAACCAAACGATCTACATTTTCATATTTGCTTACATCCTTCATTAGCAGCAGAAATTCATCTCCACCTATTCTTGCAACAATTGTATTATATTTACTTAAATTACTTAGTACTGTAGATATTTCTATAAGTAATAAATCACCAATCCTGTGGCCTAATGTATCATTAATGTTTTTAAAATTATCTACATCTATAAGTATTACTATTGCATTTAAGTTATTTTCTTTTAATCTTTCTATTTCTTTAGCTAATTCCTTTTGAAAATATATCTTATTTGGTAGATTAGTAAGCTGATCATAATATGCTAGGTAAAAAATATCCTCTTCATATAATTTTTTTAAGGTTATATCTGTAATAGAGCCGTAGATCTTAGAACTTTTTTTATTCTTTTTACTTGCTGGCTTTGATTTCACACTTAACCATATATATTCACCATCAATCTTCCTAATCCTAAATTCACTTTCAAACATAGATTCATGCCCTTTAATTAATAAAGTAAAACTATCACATGCTTTTCCATAGTCATCTGGATGTATAAGCTCTATTAAAGATTGAAGTGTATATCTCTTATTATTAATATTGTATCCCGATATGGAACTAAACTTTTCTGACAGTGTTAGTTCATCTTTATCTATATCATATTCCCATATAGAATCACTAGAAGACTCAATAATGCAGCTTAGCTTGTCCAAAATATTATTAATATGTGAAGCTATAATTGCTACCTCATCCTTCGCTCCTTCATCAAACCTTAGCTTTAGATCATCTGCACCTATATGTTCTATGTCTTCGGCAAGTATCTTCAAATTTTTTGTTATACTTTTAGTGACACGACCACCTAGAAATATAGCTAATATAGATATAAGCAAAGAAGATAGTATAGTTATCTCTAATATATCCTTAGAGTACTTATTCATCTCTTTTTCATCTATCATTCCAACTATTATCCAATTGGTTCTTAAAGACTTACTGTAGAAGCAGTATTTTTTCTCACCATTATATTCCAGTTCAATTACCTTTTTGCTTCCAGATAGAATTGTTTTAGTTAACTCTTCGCTTTTTATATACGTCCCTATTTGTTCATTATCATATCCAGCCATTATCTTATATTTCGAATCTAATAACATAATATGGCCTGTGTCGCCTAATTTTATATTTGATATATAATCAACGAGTGAATCCATAGCAAAATCAATTCCAAGTACACCTATCAGCTTTCCATCTTTATATAAAGCTTTAGATACAGTTATTACTGTTTTCCCTGTTACCTTATCTGTATAGGCATCGCTCCAGACATTTGTATTTGCTTTAATAGCTGCAGTATACCAGTCTCTTTCACTTAAGTTACCAAGAACAATATTTGTCCTTGGACTAATAACACAGCTTCCGTCATCATATGCAAGATATATATTTAGCACACTTCCATAGGTTTCTGAGATACCATCTAGATTATTCTGCATATGCTCTTTATCTAAAAAGGATAAATTTTTATCTATTAAGTTTGATTTTTCAATTTGATCAATTATATGCTCCTGCTCTTTTGTAAAATTATCAATTGAAAAATCCACAGTATTCATAAGAAGTATACTTCGCTCTTCAAATGATTGCTTTACTATTCTATTTGCATTAATAAAATATATCGTGCTTAGAAAAACTACTGTAGTAATCACTAATAATATAGCAAATGCCCTAACTTTCTTTGTTATTGTATATCTCATCAAATCCCTTCCCTTATCAAAATTGTAAATACCAGACATGATATAGATTTATATTTAGAAAATACTTTTCTATTTTAGATTACTTCCCCAATCTGGAGAGGAATTTAATGAATTTGCAAATATATATATAACATCTTCCTCTTATCTGTAAATAGATTTTAAATTTAATTCTCTTACAAACACGCCTCAGTATTTTCATCGTTATAATTATAAAACTCTTAAGTGAAAATCAGTAAATAATTTATTAGAGTAAATCAAGATGTAATTAACATGATGTCTATAGTAGACAAATTTAGTAATTATAGATAGGTCTTAATTCGTAGTGCTTTTAAATAGCATTTTTAATGTTTTTTTTAATCCTTTTGTATTTTACCAAAGTATGTAATTTATTTCAATAAAAAACATGTATTTTTTTGTCTAAACTTGTATCTTTATGAGATGTTCAGGTAAAAAGCTATACATTTATAAAATGTGCAAATAATAATTGATATTTTTATATTTTATTTAAAGACACCTATATTAATAGATCTTCTTGAAACATTATGTAATTGTTAACATAAAATTTTAGTTCCACTTAAATATAACTTTTTAAACTTTTCATGCCTCAACTATCAATCTATAAATCTTCATTCAATATAATTTATATGGTATGTGAAAAACAAACACATAGAAATTTTTAATAGTATATAAAAATATAATTACTTATATTTTCTAACTATTAGTTGAACATAAATCTAAATAGATGATAAAATCAATTTATAAAATGATAACTTGCAATATAATATGAGTACTATTTTAACTTAAATTCTAGGAGGAACTATCAATGAATAAATCTCGATTATTAACTGTAGGCATTTTACCTACGATGTGGATAATATATTTTGCTTTTGAGTTTATTACAGGTAGGATTCATTCACAATATGATATAATAATGAATCTTTTACCAACAATACTCTTCGCTATAGTTGGTCTTTTAATATATTCTTTAGGAAAAAGATTTTCTAGAGGGTTATCCAAGTCTAGTCTATTGATTATATTTACTTCCACATTTATCTTAGATCAAGGAATAAAGTATATTATAAAGAACTGGTACTTTGATAAAAGCTTTTTTTTAATAGATAATTTTTTAAGCTTTAATCCAATAATTAATTCATCCGGTTCATGGCTAAATGCTAGATTTGGTACTAGTTTAAGCTTCTCAGTTCTTATAACTGTAAATATAATTGCAATATTGATTTTTATTGAAGGTTATAGATATTATCTTCATAAAGGACATAAGGATTTTTGGGCTGACATGAGCTTTTGTTTTATACTAAGTGGCTGTCTATGCTCATTAATAGATAAAGTATTTTATGGTGGTAGTTTAGACTTTATAGGAATAAGTTCGCTCTTTATAGCAGATTTAAAGGATATATACATAAACCTAGCAATCTTCTTTTTAGCTTTATGCATATATAACAATGGATTTTGGCAAACATCTGAAGAAACAACTTTAAATCAAGATATTGAAAGTATTAAAAGGTTTCTTATATTTATAAAGAAAGATATTTTTCAGAGATCAAAATAGATTCTAAAATAATTACAAAACACTCTAACCGATGACTATTATTTAGCAATTGCCCTTGATTATAATTTCTTTTTGAATTAAAATAAAATTGAATGTTTAATCTTTAACAAACCTTTATTCATTTTACGTTTAATTTTTCTGCATTTGCAGAGTATTTTTAAGAATCAGCATCTGAAGTATTAACTTTATTTTGCAGGTCCTTAAAAATTTTTTTTGTGTTTTTTCATTGTTATAATATCTCTAATAAATTATAATAAAGTTCACTTTATAAGATGAATTTACTTACTAAAATAAATATATTAAATAAAACAAAAGCCTTCTGATGATACGGAAGGCTTTTGTTTTATTTAATTTTATCTATACTTTATAAAAAGCAAGTATTTCTAATGCTTAAATACTAATACTTTAATTACAGAAAACTTTAATTATCAAATCTGTTGTTGATAATTTTCCTCGGAAGTATAATTACTAATATATATTAAAATGGAGGTCATTATGAAAATTTTGCTATTATTAATAATACTCTTATTACTAGTTGCATTAGTTACTTCTTTGTACTTTTCTAGAATTGTAGTACTACCTACTGTAAAAAAATATGATGACACACTTTCAGCTGAATTAGATGCTGGAAATATAAAAAATTACATCCTTAATGAACTAGAGAAAGAAGAAATATATATCCCATCAACTTTTGGTTATAAACTTCATGGTTTCTTTTTCCCGAATAATAATTCTAAAAAAGTTATTATTTTCGCTCACGGTATAACATGGAGCTTGTATGGTTCTATGAAGTATATGGATATATTTATAAAAAGAGGTTTTGCTGTACTTATATATGATCATAGAAATCATGGTCTTAGCGGTGGAAATGATACTTCCTTTGGTTATTATGAAAAACATGATTTAAAAACATGTACAGACTGGGTTATGGAAAGGGTTGGCTCTTCAACCTTAATTGGAGTACATGGAGAGTCAATGGGAGGAGGAACAGTCCTTCAATATATAGCAATTGATCCGCGCATTAAATTTTGCATAGATGATTGTGGATATTCTGATACAACGGAACTTTTCAAGCATAGGCTTAAGAATGATTTTAAACGAGTAAAGCAGCTTCCCCTTATACCTCTTGCAAGCATAGTAACTAAAATTACAAAGGGCTGGAGTTTTAATGATGTCAGCCCTATAAAAACAATTAACAAGATAAGTACTCCTATATTATTTATACATGGTGAAAAAGATGATTATGTACCAACAAAGATGTCTCATGATTTATATTCTTTAAAAAGTGGATTTAAAGATATTTATATAGCACCAGATGCTGGCCATGCGCAAGCTTATATCAGTAATCCTGAAGAGTATGAAAGAAGAGTTGATAAATTCTTAAGAGATATAAATATAATATAACAACTACTTCCTTGTTTAACTTAAAGATGTACTTTAAAATTCAACAATGCTTCTTCCTATTGAGTCATGAAAGACTAACTTTGAAGATGAACTTGAATTCAAAAGGTACATCCTTTTATTGTATAAAAGTTTCTTCATAGTATGAAGGTAAATTTTAGGTTAATATTTGCAAATTGATAATATAATTACACACCAATCTAGTATACTTAAAATAGATACTTATTTTATAAGAAAAGGAGTGTTTGATTTTGACCAAACAAGAAAAAAGCTGGATTTTATATGACTTTGCCAACTCTGCCTACTCCATAACTATAACTACTGCAATCTTACCAGTATTCTTCAAAACAGTTGCTGCTAAAGGTCTTGATGGCCCTACCTCTACGGCATACTGGGGATATGCAAATTCTGTATCAACTCTATTAGTAGCCATTATAGCTCCTCTTTTAGGAACTATGGCAGACTACAAGTTTAGAAAAAAACGTTTTTTCCTAGTATTTACTTTAGTCGGAATAATATCAACTGCATTATTGATGTTTGTAGGCGAAGGCAACTGGCTAACCTGCCTCATTATTTACACGCTTACTGTCATAGGCTTCTCTGGAAGTTGCGTCTTTTATGATTCCTTTATAACCGATGTAACCGATAATGATAATATGGATAACGTATCATCACTTGGTTTTGCTTGGGGATACATAGGAGGAACTATACCATTTTTAGCATGTATACTATTAATAATGTTTGCAGGTAGAATAGGTATATCTACTGTTCTCGCTACTGAATTATCATTTCTAATCACAGCTATTTGGTGGTTTATATTTACTCTTCCTATACTTAAGAATGTAAAACAAATTTACTTTATAGAACCTGAACCTAACTATATAAAAAATAGTTTTAAAAAATTATGGAATACTTTTAAGAAAGTTAAACAAAATAAAGAAATATTTTTATTTCTTCTAGCTTTTTTCTTCTATATAGATGGTGTACATACCATAATATCAATGGCAACTGCATTCGGTTTAGACATTGGTATGTCTACTAATATGATGATGATAGTGTTAGTGGTACTTCAAGTTGTGGCCTTTCCATGCTCTATGCTGTACGGTAAATTAGCAAAAAAGTTTTCTTCCGGAAAAATGATCTTATTTGGAATAATAACCTATTGCATTGTATCTATATACGGAGTATTCATAAAAAGCACTTTAGATTTTTGGATTCTTGCAATTCTTGTAGGAAGCGCTCAAGGAGGTATACAAGCCCTAAGCAGATCGTACTTTGGAAAGCTTATACCCAAAGAAAATTCTGCAGAGTATTATGGGATATACAATATCTTCGGAAGAATATCATCAGTATTTGGTCCACTACTTATGGGAATCATAGGTTCTGCCACTAATAATACTAGATATGGAGTACTAAGCCTCATAGTTCTTTTTGCAATTGGTGCCTTTATATTTATAAGATTAGACAGCCATATTGAGAAATCTAAGAGTACAAGTAACAACAAAGTAATTGCAAATCCATCGGAATAAAAGTCCTATTAAAAGTTGTTCAAGTAAGTTCAAATTACTCGCTTTACAGCTATTAAATTTCATAACTTTAGATACAATAAAAAAGTCTCTGAAGTAGCCTTCTTCAGAGAGCTTTTTACGCATCTGCCTTTCCGAATGTATATGAGGAAAATCTAGCAGGGGAATAAGTTTTATTTTTTACTGTATAGCTACAAAAACTTCTAAAGCCATTGAAATATCTAGGTTTAGTTAACTTGAAAATTTTATACTTTCGTATACAGTAAAAAATCCCTGCCACTATGTGAACAGGGATCTATTTTTTATATTAAGCTACTGGTTTTTTAATTGTTGAAAGAATAACTCCACCTACAACTGCTCCGATTAATATAGATAAAACATACATTAATACATTACCTACTGCATTTGGTATAAAGAATACGAATAATCCACCATGAGGTACTGCAAGAGTGCACTTAAATAGCATTGATAGTGCTCCTGTTAGAGCTGAACCTACCATAATTGAAGGTATTACTCTTAATGGATCTGCTGCTGCGAAAGGTATCGCACCTTCTGTTATAAATGCTGCACCTAAAGCCCAAGCTGCTTTTCCTGCTTCTCTCTCTTGAGTTGTAAATTTATTTTTTCCTAAAACTGTAGCTACTGCTACTGCAAGTGGTGGAACCATACCTGCTGCCATTACCGCTGCCATTATAGCAGAAGGTTGTCCTTGAGATATAGTTGCTACACCGAAAGTATAAGCTGCTTTGTTTAAAGGACCTCCCATATCGAAAGCCATCATTAACCCGATTATTGTTCCAAGTAATATAGCATTAGTTCCACTTAAACTATTTAACCATCCAGTAAGTGCATCATTAATTGCTTTAACTGGGTTACCTAACACATAAATCATTATTAGTCCTACTATAAGTGTTGAAAGTACAGGTAAAACAAGTACAGGCATTAAACCTTCTAAAGACTTTGGTAATTTTATAACCTTCTTTAAATAATACACTGTATAACCAGCAAGGAAACCGGCAATTAATCCACCTAAGAAACCTGAACCTATATTTGAAGCTAAATAACCACCAACCATACCAGGTACTAAACCAGGTCTATCAGCTATTGAGTAAGCAATATATCCAGCAAGTATTGGTACTAAGAAGCTAAATGCACCATTGGCACCAATTCTAAATAGTGCTTCTGCAAAAGATCCTTTGACTTCAAATGCCTTTATTCCGAATGCAAATGACAATGCTATTAATATACCTCCAGCTACTACAAAAGGAATCATGAAAGATACACCATTCATTAAATGCTTGTATGGTCCATTTCTGTTCTCTTTTTCTTGAGCATTGGATGAAGCTTCAGTCTTTTTCGGAACGTCACTAGCTTTAGCTGATAATGCTCTTTGGATAAGGGCTTTTGGATCCTTTATAGCATCCTTTACCGAAACCTCAACTAAAGGCATTCCTGCAAATCTGCTTTTATCTACATTTGTGTCTGCTGCAATTATTACAGCGCCTGCACTTCTTAAATCCTCTTGACTTATAACATTTTCAGCACCTACAGAGCCCTGAGTTTCTACCTTTATCTCGTGGCCTAACTCTTTAGCTGCCATTTGAAGAGCCTCCGCCGCCATGTATGTATGTGCAATACCTGTTGGACAAGATGTTATTGCTACTAATTTCATACTAATACCCCCTATTTTTTATTTTATTCGAATACTTTTATAAACTGGTCAAAACTAGTACAATTCATAAGTGATTCTCTAATATCTGAGTGCATAAGCTTTCTTGATATTTCACTTAAAGCTCTAAGATGAGTATCATTTGCTTCTTCAGGAACAGCTATTAAGAAGAATAGATGTGCTGGCTTTTCATCCATTGATTCATAATCAACTCCTGCTTTACTTTTCCCGAATGCTATAGAAGCCTTATTTACAGAGTTGCTCTTTCCGTGAGGTATCGCTATTCCCATTCCTATACCTGTAGAAAACTCTTCTTCTCTTTTTAATACAGCTTCCTTAAATACTTTACTGTCATTTATAACTCCATCTTTTACTAATATATCAATAAGTTCATCTAAAGCCTCCATTTTTGTTCTAGCTTTCATATCGAAACAAACTCTTTTTTCTGTAAACATATCTTTTGTTGCCATTGTTATACCTCCTCAATATTTTCCTTTACTTTTAGTATCATACCTTCTACTTGCTCAAGCTTACACGCTTCTGTCCCTTCTAAGGTAACTGTAGCTGCTCCACAGCCCTGCGCAAATATCAGTGTGTTCTTTGCATCTAACTTATTTACTATGGAATATACTAAAGCAGCAACCATAGAGTCTCCTGCACCAACTGTACTTCTTACAGGAACCTTAATTCCTCTAGCAAAGAATGTCTTTTCTTTTGTAATATAAACTGCACCTTCAGATCCCATTGAAACTAATATATTATCAATGCCTTGCTCTCTTATTTTGTCACAAGATTCAATTATTTTCTCAACGCTATCTAACTCTTCATTAAACAATAGTGACAATTCATGATTATTAGGTTTTATTGCAAAAGGTTTTTCTTTTAGTCCATTTGCAAGTAATTCTCCTTCAGCATCAAGAATTGTTAAGGCTCCCTTACTTTTTGCAATACTTATTAGTGTTCCGTATATATCTTTCGGTAAACTTGATGGTATACCACCTGACAATACAACAATATCTCCTTCTGAACATCTTTCACTGTATAATGCTATAAATTCATCCAATTCAGCTTTAGATATATCTGGTCCTGCTTCATTTATATCTGTATAAATGTTATTTTTAGTATCTACTACTTTTGTGTTAGTTCTAGTGCTTGCTTTAATATCTATAAATTGATGATTAATCCCTCTTTTATCTAGTTCATGCTCAAAACTTGCCTTCCATGTTCCACCAAGGAACCCTATAGCTAAGGAATCTATTCCAAAATTCTTTAATACCTTAGATACATTTACTCCTTTTCCCCCTATATCATATCTTATATCTGAGGTTCTATTTACAGTCCCTAGTTTAAAATCTTCTATTATAAGGGTTTTATCCATGGCTGGATTAAGAGTTACTGTTATTATCATTTGCTCACCTCCTTAATCTTAAGCTGTTATAATATCTACGCCTATTTCTGCATATTGTTTTATTACTTCTTCATCAATATCATTACTAGTTATAATCATACTTACCGCCTTTACTGGGCATATTACAGAAAATGAAACATTATTAAACTTACTGCTGTCTGCAACTATGATTACTTTACTTGCATAATTAATCATTGATTTCTTTGTCTGAGCTTCAATAAAATTAGGTGTTGTTATACCATCTTCTATAGAAACTCCATTGGCACCTATAAACGCTTTGTCCACTCTGAAGTTTTTAATAACACTTTCTGTTAAATGACCAACCATAGCTCTAGTATTAAGTCTTAAACTACCTCCAGTTACTATTATCTCAATACCTTCTTTTTCAGAAAGCTCTGCTGCTATATCTATTGAATTTGTTATTACTGTTATATCTCTTCCATTTATTCTCTTAGCTATTTCAAGAGTTGTTGTACCTGAATCAAGTATTATAGTATCACCATTTTCAATCATCTCACTTGCAACTTCTGCAATACTATGCTTTTGATCAATTCGCTCATCCTTTTTATCAGTAAAGGATGGTTCAAAGCTTGTTCTATTGTTTATACCTACAGCTCCACCATGAGTTCTCATAAGTAGCTTTTTTTCTTCTAGTTCTTGTAAATCTCTTCTTATAGTAGATTCGGATACATTAAGTAATATTGCTATATCCATAACCTTTATACTACTTTCAGAATTAAGCATATCGAGTATTTTTTGTTGTCTTTCTTCAGCGAACATAACTAGTTATACACCTTCTTTATTTCTATTGACATGAAGCTTGATTACTTTTGATTGTATCTGCTTGTTTGATTATATTTTATATGATAACATTTACAAAGTCAATATCATTTGCGCAAAATATTTCAAAAACAATCACATTTATATTACCAAAAATAGCTTTTATGCTCATTTATGATTTTTATTGATTGTAACGCTCATAATTACCACTTTATATTATTATTGAATGATTTCATTCATATAATTAGGTGGAGGTGATTATTTAGATGAACATGATAACTGATTCTGTTAGATTTCCCGAAGAACTTTCCAGTGGAAGAGTAATAACAAGAACTTTTAATACTTATCCTATAAGATTATCTAAAGTTGTTGCAGCACTTCAAGGAATAGATTATGGCTTTTCTGATGACGAAGGCCAATTCTTTCGTTGTACTATAGATATAAAGACACAGATAGTCAATATCTATCAAGTTAATGTAATCATAACATTTGGGTTACGCTCTAAGAACTTTGACAAAAGAACTGATGCTACAATTAATTACATTCTATTGTTTTGATAAATATTAAAGAAATAATACTCACACTTATTACTCTCATCTTTATATAATACAATTAATAAAATATAGACTTATTTGTATCAATGTTATTATTGCTAATATCAAATAATATATGTGCTTTATATTTAATTTTTGATTCAAATAATTTATATCATAAACAGTTATGCTTCTATATCTAATTCTTGTTTTATACAAATAAAAAAGATAGCTGAAGCAACTTTTTCAGCTATCTTTTTTTGTATATCCATCTTTTTGAATCTATATAAAAAATTTATCATACAAATAAGAAACCACCATCAAAATACTTTGATGGTGGTTTCTTTATCTTAATACGCTAAGCAAATTTAAACAAAATCTTATTCTTATAAAGTTAATGCTCCATCATATTATTGATGGAGCACACACCTAGCGACCACCTACTCTCCCACACAGTCGCCCATGCAGTACCATCAGCCGTTTAAGTCTTAACCTTCGTGTTCGGTATGGGTACGGGTGTAACCCTTAGACGCATCATCACTAGATTCTTCAAAGCAAAAGCTTTTCAACACTTATATAGTATACTAGTTATATCGAAGCTTGTCAACATAAATTTTATAATCTAATTTTAAATTTTATTGATCATATCATAAACTTTATCTAATTTCTTTTTACTTTCTTCTATTCTCTTCAATAGTTTTCTTCTATTTGAATTTATAGCTTTGTACCTCTTTGAATTTTTTTCTTCTAATGATTTTATATTATTTAATTCTTCCGAGTCGTACTCTATATCCTTTTCTAACTTTTCTAAGTCCAATAAACATCTATTATATATATCACTCAAATAAGAAATCAGATATTCCTGTGATACATCTTCAAAATCAATTTCTTTTTTATAATAATCTTTAATTTCATTTATATCCATAATACTAACTCCAGAAAATAAATACTATTATTAATTATATTCAAGGAGTGATATCTATATGAATTTTTTAACATCATATATGCTATATACACTTGTTCATCATGTAATTTATTTGTTTTATCTCAACTAATATATATGTGTTTTAAAATGAACTTACAGACTATTTAATAAATAACAAAACAAAAAGACTTCACAAAATGAAGTCTTTACTGGTGCACTATCAGGGACTCGAACCCGGGGCACCCTGATTAAGAGTCAGGTGCTCTACCAACTGAGCTAATAGTGCATATAACCTAGCGACCACTTACTCTCCCACACAGTCGCCCATGCAGTACCATCAGCCGTCTAAGTCTTAACCGTCGTGTTCGGAATGGGTACGGGTGTAACCCTTAGACGCATCATCACTAGATATTGAAAGATTATTCTTTCAAAATTGCACTTAAGTTTACTTTGTAATAATTTGTATTGGTCAAGCCCTCGACCTATTAGTATCGGTCAGCTGAACATGTTACCAT
>NZ_BMBA01000017.1 GCF_017312485.1 Clostridium zeae
ACTCACCCGTCCGCCGCTAAGAAAGTTCCGAAGAACTTTCTCCGCTCGACTTGCATGTGTTAGGCACGCCGCCAGCGTTCGTCCTGAGCCAGGATCAAACTCTCAATTTAAAGTTTAATCATAGCTTACTTACTTAGTAAGTCTTTTTTCAAAAGAATTGCTGGTTTAGTTTAAGTCTAGTTTTAGACTTTGTTTATCTTCTCTGTTTAATTTTCAAAGACCAAGTTTGTTTTGCTGTTTTTCTGACAGCTTTTATATCTTACCACCGTAAGATTTCTTTGTCAACACTTTTTTAAAACTTATTTTTGAAAGATAAATTTTACTTTCGTGTCTTCGTCACTACTTGTTTCAGCGACATGACTTATAATATCACATAGTTCTAATCCATTAAATAGATTAAATGCCATTATAGCAACTTACTTGTCCATTAATTATAATTTCTCCATATTTCAACATATTTCATCAATTGATACACCTGGCACTGTTATCACAAAGAATCCACCTGTTAGCCCTATAAATTACTTATTATGGGTTATAACCCCAGTATATTTATATTATTCATCTTAATCACAGGTAACTAATAATAGCTTTTTTACATATTATAAAAAATAATATTATTTATGAAGGTGATAATTTTGTGCGGAATTGCTGGATGGGTGAATTTCAAAGATGACATTTCAAAACAGCATAAAATAATAGAAGATATGACCGATACTTTAAAGTTAAGAGGACCTGACAGCTATGGATACTATACAACCAATAATATTCTTTTTGGACATAGAAGACTAGTGGTTGTAGACCCTGAGGGTGGAAAACAACCAATGGTTAAAACTCTTGGCGGCCATAATTATTGTTTAATATATAATGGAGAATTGTATAATACTGAGGATCTAAGAAAAGAACTACTAGATAAGGGTTTTCAATTTGATGCTTACTCTGATACAGAGGTTTTACTTACAGCTTATATTTGTTGGGGTATTGACTGCATATCAAAATTAAATGGTATTTTTGCATTTGCCATATATGATGAAAAAGAAAATAGAGTGTTCTTGGCAAGAGATCCTCTAGGAGTGAAACCTTTATTCTATACTATAAAAGGTAATTCTTTTATATTTGGCTCTGAAATAAAAACATTATTTGCTCATCCTTATGTAGATCCCATTATAGATAAAGATGGCTTAACTGAAATCTTTGCTTTAGGACCGGCTAATTGTCTTGGAAGTGGTATATATAAAGATATAAAAGAGGTTTCTCCATCTAATTATGTACTAATTACTCCAGATGGGATAAAGACTAAAGAGTATTGGAAGGTTTCTGCTGAGGATTTCAACGAAACTGAGGATGAGGCAGCTGAACATCTTAAAGACTTACTTACAGATGCAATAAAAAGGCAGCTGGTAGGTGACGTTCCCCTTTGTACATTTTTATCCGGTGGACTTGATTCCTCTGCTATTTCGGCAATAGCAGCAGAAGAATATAGAAGTAAAGGAAAAACTCTTACAACTTATTCTATAGATTATGAAGATAATGATAAATTCTTTAAGTCTTCATTATTTCAACCAACATCAGATCAATATTGGGCATTGCAAATGTCTAAGTTCATCAAGAGTAGTCACAAAACATTCCTAATAAATCATAACGATCTTACAGCAGCTTTAAAGGATGCTGTAATCGCTAAAGACCTACCAGGAATGGCTGATGTAGATTCATCCTTATTCTTATTTTCCAAGGAAATAAGAAAAGAATTCGTTATAGCCTTATCTGGGGAATGTGCAGATGAACTATTTGGCGGGTATCCATGGTATACTCGAGAAGAACTTATAAATGCACCAACATTCCCTTGGTCAAGATTTGTAAAAGATAGAAAATCTCTTCTATCTGACAATCTAAAAAGCTTACCTATAGAAGATAAGACCCAACAAGAATATTTAGATACCTTAAAACAAGTTCCTCATCTAGATAATGAAAGCAAGTTAGATTTTAGAATGAGAGAATTATTTTATCTAAATATTAAGTGGTTTATGGTTAATTTGCTAAATAGAAAAGATAGAATGAGTATGTCTAATAGTCTTGAAGTAAGAGTGCCCTTTGCTGACTACAGATTAGTTCAGTACGCTTTCAATTTACCCCAAAAAATAAAATTTGCTGATGATAGAGAAAAAGGGCTTTTAAGGAAATCATTAAAGGGAGTATTGCCTGATGATATCATATATAGAAAAAAGAGTCCTTATCCAAAAACACACAACCCTATATACACATCATTAGTATGCGCAGCTATGAATGATATACTAAGCGATAAAACTTCTCCTATATTAAATATTATAGATAAGAAAAAGGTTCAAGAGATAGTTGATACAAAAGGTGATGCTTACAAAACCCCATGGTATGGTCAACTTATGACAGGACCTCAATTAATTGCTTATCTAGTTCAAATGAATATATGGTTAAAGGAATATAACGTTCAGCTTGAATTATAATATAATTATTGAAAATGCAGAGAGTAATCAAATATTTAGTATGATTACTCTCTGCATTATATTTTATAGACCAGCAATTGAAAGTTCAGTTACCACAACAGAAGGACTAGCAGTGTTAGAATAATAGAAATCAAAATCACTTCCAACCTCTTCAATGTTTTTTAACAAATAAAAGAAATTCCCTGCTATTGTTATTTGATCTACTGCCTCTCCAAGTTTTCCATCTCTTATAACTCTTCCATTAGCTGCTAACGAGAAGTCTCCAGTTATTGCATTTGCTCCTGAATGCATACCTTGAAGATTTGTTATATATAATCCATTTCCTACAAGCCCCACTAATGAATTAAAAGTCTTCTCACCTTTTTCTATATATAAATTTGTAGCAGAAATCATAACTGGTGACGAAAACGAAGCCTTAGATGCATTTCCAGTAGTTTTTACATTGTCTTTATTGGAAGTCTTCAAATTATGAAGAAGTGTTATAAACTTTCCTTTATCTACTATGGACTTCCTATATGTTGGTACTCCCTCATCATCAAAAGGAGTGGAATAAGGAGATCCTTCTAAAATCGGATTATCTGTAATTGTTACAATATCAGAAGCTATAGTACTTCCTTCTTTTCCTTGAAGCAATGAAAGTCCCTTTTGAGCATTATCAGCATTAAAGACGCCTTGAAATGTTTCTAATATAGTTGCCATCATATAATTAGATATTAGTACTTTATATTTTCCTGACTTAATTGACTTTGAACCGATCTTAGATATAGCATCATTTGCAGCTTCCTTAGAAATCTCATCAAGATTTAATTCTCTTATGCTTGTTCTAATCTTAATAGACATACCAGTCTGCATACCACTTACATTTCTAGCAACTGCATCGACGTAAGCAATAGCAGTAGTTTTCTTGCTTCTTAAATCTAATCCCTTGGAATTTATTATTACTACTTCCGATCTAGAAGTATCTACTTCACATTCATCCACTTTTTCAATCAAATTACTTGCTTCTTTTGTTTTTTTCTCTAACATAAGCGCTAAATTAATTTGTTCACTTGGAGTTAATCGCTCTATATCCTCACCATATGTTGAAACATTCTCATATTCACCTTGTTCACCATATATAAAATCTTTATCTTCATTCTCTAAAAGCTCTGCATTTTCTTTAGCCTTTTTTACAATTATTTCAGCAGCTGCTTCATCTAAACTTTCACTATATGCATATCCTATTTTCTCGTTTATAATTCCTCTGAAACTTACTCCTCCAGTACTGCTTAAGCCATACCCATCAACTTCGCCCTCGTAGATTCTTATTTCTAAGTTTTCCTTGTTAGAATAATAAATTTCGTATTCACTAAATCCTAATTCTTTAGCAAACTTAAAAACTATATCTTTAAATTGCCTTACTTCCATAAAGTTCTCCCCTCCTATCTTCCACCAACAGTTATTTGTTTTACTCTAATCAGTGGCTGACCTACATTAGTTGGAACAGATCCACTTAAAGACCCGCACACACCTTGACCATGACTAAGATTTTGTCCAACCATATCTATATCCATTAATATATCAGCACCTTTACCAATTAAACTTCCACCTCTTACAGCTTCCGATATTTGACCATTTCTTATTAAATAACCTTCTGCTACAGCAAAATTGAACTCACCTGTAATTGGGTTAACTGAACCACCACCCATTTTCTTTGCATATAAGCCGTATTCTATAGATTTAATTATATCTTCATTATTATCATTGCCGTTTGCAATATAAGTATTGGTCATCCTAGATGTTGGTGCAAACTTATATGATTCTCTTCTAGAACTACCAGTAGATTCCATCCCCATTCTTCTAGCATTTAATTTATCTATCATGTACGATTTCAAAATTCCGTTTTCTATAAGTACATTTTTTCTTGTTTTTGTACCCTCATCATCTATATTTAACGATCCCCATAGATTCGGCAATGTTCCATCATCTATAGCTGTTACCTTTGTAGATGCTATTTGTTGACCTAACTTATCACAAAATACCGAATTTCCCTTTGCAACAGATGTAGCTTCAAGTGAATGCCCACAAGCCTCGTGAAATATAACTCCTCCAAAACCATTTTCAATGGCAACCATCATCTTACCAGCTGGGCAATAATTTGCATGAAGCATAGTAACAGCTGATTTACTTGCCTCTCTTCCGTAATATTCAGGGTCTATACTATCAAACATTTCAAATCCCATCATTCTTCCTGGATTTTCTGTACCTAATTGATTTTCCTTAGAATTACTTGCTACAGATTTAATTCCTAACCTAGTCCATATTCTTCTATCTTCTGTATATAAACCTTCACTATTAGCAATAAGCACCTTTTGATCTTTGTCCATATACGTTACTGAAGCTTGACTTATTTCATCACTGTATTCTCTAGCAGATTTATAAGCTAGCTTCATCTTTTCAATCTTCTTAGTACTTTCAATAAATGAAGGAACATAGATTATAGGGTGAATATTAGAATTTATTCTTTCGATAAGATTCAAGTTAATATCTAGATTATCATCAATGTTTCCAAGTGCATACGCAGCCTTACATGCTACCTCAGTCAAATGCTTCAAACTATTTTCATTTGTATATGCATATACACTTCTAAATCCTTTAAATATTCTTATACCTATACCATAGTTTCTCCCTGAAACTATACTATCTACTTTGCCATCAGTCAGTGTTATATTATTATTCATTGTATCTTCAACAAAAACTTCTGCAAAATCTCCCCCGCTTTTCAAAGCTTGGGATAATACTTTGCCTATTATTTCTTTCGATAACATATGCGTCCCCCTTATTATCTGTAATATAGTACCATTTTAATTAATACTACCATCTTATGCAATATTTACTAAATATATTTTAACATATATATTTTTATAACGATAATAAATACCGTCTACAATTGACTAAACTCAAATAATAATATATAATTAGAGTGCGTGTTACTGTTAAATCAGGCATAAGTTTATAAAAACTTATGCCTTTTTCTATTAATTATGAACTTTTTGTTAATTTTATTATTATATTTTTGAAAGGAAGTGAGTTTTTCTAATTTCACTATAATGTGAAGTTAGGAGTATATTATGTTTGGATTCCTAAAAAAAGAAATAAAGATTCTCGCACCTGTTGCAGGAACTACAATAGATTTATCTAGAGTTCCAGATGAAGTATTTGCAAAAAAAATGGCTGGAGATGGAGTTGCAATTGATAGCACCGGTTCCATATTTGTAGCTCCAGCTGATGGTGAATTATCCTTAGTATTTAAAACAAATCATGCTTTTGCTATGACAATTTCAGGAGAAGTAGAACTTCTAGTTCATATAGGTATCGACACTGTTTCTCTAAACGGTGAAGGCTTTGAAAGACTAATAGAACCTGGTGTAAAAATAAAAGCTGGTACACCTATCATAAAAGTTAATAGAGAATTTGTAGAAAGTAAAGGCTTCTCATTAATAACACCAGTTCTAATAACAAACCCTGATGTTATAAAAGAAATGAATCCAGTCATAGGTTCAACTGTAAAAGAAGGATTAGACACTATAATAACTTATAAATAGAAAATTTAAAAACAAAGGTATCTAAGAATTATTAATTAAATTCTTAGATACCTTTTTAATTGACTATTGTAAGCTATATAACTATACTACTATTTAGCTTCAACTAACTTTTGATACTCTCTAACAATGTCAAAATTCTTGTCATCTGACTTTACATATCCAACATGTGAGTATATCTCTGTTACTATCTTCTTTCCTTCTGGATCTTTACCAATTTCTATAAAAGCATTTTGTATTTTTTCTTTCCATTCAGCTGTTATATCTGGTCTTACACTGATAGTATCGTTTGGTATTGGTTGAGTGAAGTATATAGGCTCAACTTTATCAAATATGTCCGGAACATCTTTCTTTACAGTATTTCTTGCATCTTCAAATACTGCTGCTGCATCAACATCTCCATTTAATACAGCTAATATACCCTTGTCATGACCTTTAACTCTTATGCCTTGTACATCTTTTTCAGGATCTACTCCAGCTTTTTTAAGTTCTGCAGCTGGCCATATGTATCCTGCTGATGAAGTAACATCTTGCCAAGCTATTTTCTTTCCTTTTAGATCTGCTAATGTCTTTATATTTGAACCTTTTTTAACAACTATCATAGATCTATATGAATCAACAAGTTCTGTAGTATTTTCTCCAGTAGGTTGCTTTATTCCGTATCTTTGTGCTTGAAGTAAAATGTCAGCAGCATTCTTTTCTTTAGCTAAAACATATGCTGTTGGAGGTAAGAAACCAATGTCTACTTGCTTTGAAGCCATGGCCTCAATTATTGTATTATAACTTGTGGATACGCTTACCTTTACTGGTATGCCAAGCTTGTCTGATAATAACTTTTCTAAAGGTTTAGCTTTTGCTTCTAAAGTTTCAGCATTCTGTGAAGGCACGAACTGAACCTTTAATTCTTTTGGTTCATATCCCTTTGCTGTAGTTGAGTCATCTTTCTTAGTACTACTACAACCAGCTAATGCAGTCATAGCTAATGCAGTGCATAGTGCAACACTTAATATTCTTCTTTTCATAGTATATCCTCCCTAAAAATTAAAAATTAAACTACATTTCCAATAAATACATTTAAATCATAAACTATTTTTATTTTTTTTGCAATATCGTTCGTATTTATTTTTATATTGCATATTACTTAATAATTGCTATATATAACAGAATTGTATTGAAAATATTGTTATAGAAGTAAAATTTTCTAATGTTCTATTGAAAATACTAGTTAAATTATAGTATTCTTATATTAAAATTAATAGTATTTACTGTTAAAATAAGGTTAAGTTTGTGTTTATTACTATTTAACTAACAGTTAATTCACTAAATGCTATATAATAATTAGTACTACATATTTCAATTATTGTTCGTGTTTTAAAATCATTAAGAAAAGGTTGGTAAAATTATGATTGAATTTAAAAGCGTATCAAAGACTTATCCTAATGGTGTTATTGGGCTTAAGGATGTTAGTGTTACAATAAACGAAGGAGAACTTGTTGTAATAGTCGGACTTTCTGGCGCAGGAAAATCTACATTTTTAAGATCTATTAACAGATTAAACGAGACATCTTCAGGAGAAATACTGATAAACGGTAAGTCTATCACCAAAGCAAAAGGAAAAGATTTAAGAGTCATGCGTAGAGATATTGGAATGATATTTCAAAGCTTTAACTTAGTTAAAAGATCCTCTGTACTTAAAAACGTCTTAGCTGGAAGAGTTGGCTATCACTCCACCGTCAGAACTCTAACCGGAATGTTTCCAAAAGAAGACTTAGAACTAGCTTTTGAATCATTAAAAAAGGTTGGAATAGAGCAAAAAGCTTATATGAGAGCTGATGAACTATCTGGTGGACAGCAGCAAAGAGTTGCTATAGCTAGAACATTAGCTCAGCAGGCAAAAATACTTTTAGCAGATGAGCCTATAGCCTCATTAGATCCTGTGACAACAATTCAAGTAATGGACGATATAGCAAGAATAAATAAAGAAATGAACATAACTACTATTGTTAATCTTCACCACATAGATTTAGCAAAGAAATACGCAACTAGAATATTAGGTTTTAGAGAAGGTAAGCTAGTTTTTGATGGTGCTGTAGAAGAGGCCACCGACGAAATTTTTGATTATATATATAACGGCAAAACAGAAGACCTTGCAGAAGTTTAGGAGGAATAAAGATGAAAGAGCAAACTATAAAAAAACCTTCTAACATGAAATTATATCTTACAATTGTATTAGTACTTATTTTGCTTATTGCCAGCGCTAAAAAAACAGACGCTTCATTTTCGCAGCTCATGAAAGGGCTTCCAGAGACAGGTAAGCTCTTTAAAGAAATGTTTCCTCCTGATTGGAGTTATTTCCCTAGAATATTTAGCCCTATGGCTGAAACAATCAGAATGGCTATAATCGGGACAACCTTAGGAGCTATAGTATCAATTCCTTTAGCTTTGCTTTCTGCAAGAAATATATGCAAATCTAAAATACTATTATCGATGTCACGAGTAATATTAAATCTTATAAGAACAATACCCGACTTACTATTTGCTGCTATATTTGTTGCGGCTTTTGGCCTAGGCCCACTAGCAGGTATATTTGCCTTAAGCTTTTTTTCATTAGGCCTTGTTGCTAAATTATTGTATGAATCAATAGAAGGCATCGATGAAGGTCCAATGGAAGCTTTAACAGCTTGTGGTGGTAACACTCTTCAAATAATAAATTTTTCAGTAATTCCTCAAGTTTTGCCTCAGTTCATTTCATATGTCTTATATACCTTTGAAATAAATGTAAGAGCTGCTGCTGTTTTAGGCTTAGTAGGTGCAGGTGGTATAGGGCTTCAATTGGATAGTACTTTGGGGTTATTTAAATATGATCAAACTTGCACTATTATCATTGCTACCTTAGTTATGGTAGTCATTATAGATCATGTAAGCATAAAAATCAGGGAGAATTTACTATGATAGAAAAAAATAAATCTTTAAAAAAATCATTATCCAAATGGCTTATTGCTATAATACTAATTGCTATATATATATGGGCCTTTGCAGGAATAAAATTTACTGGAATTAAAGAATCTGCGAATCAAGTAATAACTTCTATATTTAAAGGCTTATTTCATCCTGATTGGGGGTATGTATACCTTCCTGATGGAGAAGATCTTCTTAGAGGCTTACTTGATACTGTTGCAATTGCAGTTTTAGGTACAGTTGTATCTGCGTTTTTATGTATTCCATTTTCATTTTGGGCTGCAAGAAATATGAGTAAGAACAAGTTAGCTAGTGGAAGCGGTAAATTCTTATTAAGTTTTATAAGGACATTTCCTGAAATTGTAATGGCAATAATATTTATTAAAGCTGTGGGCCCAGGTGCATTTGCTGGTGTATTGGCTCTTGGCGTCCATTCTATAGGAATGCTTGGTAAACTATATTCAGAGGGGATTGAAAACATAGATTGGGGCCCTTACGAAGCATTAACCTCTTGTGGTGCTAATGCTCTTCAAAAATTGAAATATGCTATAATTCCTCAAGTATTACCTGAATTTGCCTCCTATTCGCTTTATAGATTTGAAATTAATGTTCGTTCTGCTACTATACTTGGTATAATTGGTGCTGGTGGAATTGGTACTCCTCTTATATTCGCTCTCGAAGCTAGACAATGGAGTCGAGTTGGGATCATATTACTGGGCATAATAGTAATGGTTACTGTTATTGATTTTATATCAGGAAATATAAGAAAAAGACTCGTTTAACTGTTTAATCTATGAAAGAGGTTATTTTATATGAATTTAAATACAATAGATTTAACTATACTTCATACTAGTGATATTCATGGAAGTATATTACCAATATATTATGGAACTAATGAATACAGAGATATAGGTCTTTCTAAACTATCTAGCATCATAAAAGATGAGAAGAAAAAGAATGATAATACTTTACTTGTAGATTGTGGAGATGCCCTTCAGGGGTCTCCACTTATATATTATTATGCAAGGATTAATCCACAAGGAGAAAATCCTGTAATAAAACTCTTTAATTATTTAGGATACGATTCCTTTACTGTAGGAAATCATGAATTTAATTACGGTATGAATTATTTATTAAATGCGAAAAATCAATCTAATTTTCCATGGCTTAGCTCAAATATTCTTAATAAATCAAATAACATACCTTACTTTGGTAAACCTTATATAATTAAAAAACTTTCTAATGATTTAAAAATCGGTATAATTGGATGTACCACAAAGTATATTCCTAACTGGGAACAACCACACATAATTAAAGATCTAAATTTCGAAGATGTCATAAATTCACTAAATAATTGGATCCCTCAAATGAAAAATGAAGGTGCTGATATAATAGTAGTTGCATATCATGGTGGTTTTGAAAAAGATATCGATACAGGGCTACCTTCTGAAAATCTTACTGGTGAAAATCAAGGATATGAAATTTGTGAAAAGGTCCAGGGAATAGATCTTTTATTAACAGGACATCAGCATAGATCCATATACGATAAATATATAAATAATGTGTTAGTATGCCAATCTGGATTTGATGGAGCATCTTTAGGAAGGATATCTCTGAGATTAGAAAAACACTCATCTACATGGAAGATTAAAAATGCATCAAGTAAGTTACTATATTCTAAAGATTATGATGTAGATAATGAATGTGTAGAACTAATTAAAAAATATGAAACAGATACTCAAGCTTGGTTAGATACTCCTATAGGAAAGATAGATGGAGATATGACAATATCTAATCCTACTGAAATTAGATTAAAGGATAATTCACTGATGGAATTTATTAATAAAGTTCAAATGCATTATGGTGAAACTGATATATCTCTTACATCACTTTTTGACAATAGAAGTCTTGGTTTAAAATCAAACGTTACTATGCGAGATGTTGTTTCTAATTATATTTACCCAAATACACTTAAAGTATTAAAACTTAAAGGCTCTGATATAAAGTCTGCTCTAGAAAGAAGCGCTTCTTATTTTGAATATATAGATGGCCAATATGTAGTAAGTAAAGATTTTTCTAATCCTAAACCACAGCATTATAATTATGATATGTGGGAAGGCATTGACTACGTTCTAAACATTTCTAAACCAATAGGAAATAGAGTTATATTATTAAAGTATAAAGGTTTTGATATGGATATGGCTAAAGAATATAATGTAGTAATGAATAATTACAGAGCTTCCGGCGGCGGAGATTATTTCATGTTTAAAGATAAACTATTAGTTAAAGATATACCTACGGATGTTTCTGAATTAATTGCTAATTATATATTAGATAGAAAGATCATTGATGCTACTGTAAATAACAATTGGAAAGTAATTCATGACTAATTTTTACTGACTTTTAACTCATACTGTACATTATAACTATATACTTAAATATTTTTACTATTAAACAAAAAGTCTTAGCATTGTGAGCTAAGACTTTTTGTTTAATCCACAGGTTAATCTTTTATCTTAGTATATTCTGTGGATTAAATAACTTTGTCTGTGGATTATTTGATAAAGTTAACGTATTTCTTATATTAAATAAAAAATTTGCTAAATCTTAACTTCATTTAATCATCTAAAACTTTACTTTAAAATAATTTATTGAAAAATAAAAAACCTCTGTATAAACAGAGGTTTGGTGGCTCACCGGGGAATCGAACCCCGGACACCATGATTAAAAGTCATGTGCTCTACCGACTGAGCTAGTGAACCACATTTACCTAGCGACCACTTACTCTCCCACACAGTCGCCCATGCAGTACCATCAGCCGTCTAAGTCTTAACCGTCGTGTTCGGAATGGGTACGGGTGTAACCCTTAGACGCATCATCACTAGATATTGAAAGATTATTCTTTCAAAATTGCACTTAAGTTTACTTTGTAATAATTTGTATTGGTCAAGCCCTCGACCTATTAGTATCGGTCAGCTGAACAT
>NZ_BMBA01000018.1 GCF_017312485.1 Clostridium zeae
AGCGTCGGATATGACTAATGGAGGTAGAGCACTGAATGGGCTAGGGGGCATATCGCTTACCGAACCTTATCAAACTCCGAATGCCATATAGTATTAGTCCGGCAGTCAGACTGCGAATGATAAGATCCGTAGTCAAAAGGGAAACAGCCCAGATCGTCAGCTAAGGTCCCAAAGTATAAGTTAAGTGGAAAAGGATGTGGGATTTCTAAGACAACTAGGATGTTGGCTTAGAAGCAGCCACTCATTAAAAGAGTGCGTAATAGCTCACTAGTCGAGAGATCCTGCGCCGAAGATGTTCGGGGCTCAAACTTATCACCGAAGCTACGGCTAGCAGATTTATCTGCTGGGGTAGGGGAGCGTCGTAATCGGGCTGAAGTCGTACCGTAAGGAGCGGTGGACTGATTACGAGGGAGTATGTTGGCATCAGTAGCGAGAACTAGGTGAGAATCCTAGTGGCCGAAAACCTAAGGTTTCCTCAGGAAGGCTCGTCCGCTGAGGGTTAGTCGGGACCTAAGCCGAGGCCGAAAGGCGTAGGTGATGGACAATCGGTTGATATTCCGATACTACTGCAAATCGTTATTATCGATGGAGTGACGCAGGAAGATAGAGTGTGCTAGCTATTGGATGCTAGTCTAAGCACTTAGGCATGCAGGTAGGCAAATCCGCTTGCTAAGCTAAGGTGTGATGGGGAAGGCCTTTTAGGCTGAAGTACTTGATTCTACGCTGCCAAGAAAAGCTTCTAGAGAGAAATGTAGTACCCGTACCGCAAACCGACACAGGTAGGTGAGGAGAGAATCCTAAGGCCGGCGGAAGAATTACAGTTAAGGAACTCGGCAAATTGACCCCGTAACTTCGGGAGAAGGGGTGCCTACGAGAGTAGGTCGCAGAGAATAGGCCCAAGCAACTGTTTAGCAAAAACACAGGTCTCTGCTAAAGCGAAAGCTGATGTATAGGGGCTGACGCCTGCCCGGTGCTGGAAGGTTAAGGGGAATCGTTAGCGGTAACGCGAAGCGGTGAACTTAAGCCCCAGTAAACGGCGGCCGTAACTATAACGGTCCTAAGGTAGCGAAATTCCTTGTCAGGTAAGTTCTGACCCGCACGAATGGCGTAATGACTTGGGCACTGTCTCAACTGTAAATCCGGCGAAGTTGTAGTGCAAGTGAAGATGCTTGCTACCCGCGATTGGACGGAAAGACCCCGTAGAGCTTTACTGTAGCTTAGCATTGAGTTTCGGTATTGTCTGTACAGGATAGGTGGGAGACTTGGAAGCATTCTCGTTAGGGGATGTGGAGTCGTCCTTGGGATACCACCCTGACAGTACTGGGATTCTAACCGGGCACCATGAAGCTGGTGACGGGACATTGTTAGGTGGGCAGTTTGACTGGGGCGGTCGCCTCCAAAAAAGTAACGGAGGCGCCCAAAGGTTCCCTCAGAACGGTCGGAAATCGTTCGTAGAGTGCAAAGGCAGAAGGGAGCCTGACTGCGACACCCACAAGTGGAGCAGGGACGAAAGTCGGGCTTAGTGATCCGGTGGTACCTCGTGGGAGGGCCATCGCTCAACGGATAAAAGCTACCTCGGGGATAACAGGCTGATCTCCCCCAAGAGTCCACATCGACGGGGAGGTTTGGCACCTCGATGTCGGCTCGTCGCATCCTGGGGCTGAAGTAGGTCCCAAGGGTTGGGCTGTTCGCCCATTAAAGCGGCACGCGAGCTGGGTTCAGAACGTCGTGGGACAG
>NZ_BMBA01000019.1 GCF_017312485.1 Clostridium zeae
CCTTAAGTACTTAACCTCGCTACATACCGTAACTCGTTGGCTCGTTCTACAAAAAGCACATCATCACACACATATGGTGCTATGATCGGTTGTAGGCACACGGTTTCAGGTTCTATTTCACTCCCCTCCCGGGGTTCTTTTCACCTTTCCCTCACGGTACTTCTTCACTATCGGTCATCAAGTAGTATTTAGCCTTGGGAGGTGGTCCTCCCTGCTTCCCACAAGGTTTCACGTGTCTCGTGGTACTCTGGAGCAGAACTAGCTCATTATTATTTTCACTTACAGGACTATTACCTTCTACGGTATATCTTTCCAGATATCTTCAATTAATAATAACTCTGCCTTATGTTCTGTCCGCAACCCCAAAGATAAATCTTTGGTTTGGGCTTTTCCGATTTCGCTCGCCGCTACTGACGGAATCGATTTTTCTTTCTCTTCCTCTAGGTACTTAGATGTTTCAGTTCCCTAGGTTTACCCTCCTATAGCTATGTATTCACTATAGGATACGTAGGGTTACCTACGTGAGTTTCCTCATTCGGAGATCTTTGGATCACAGGCTATTTGCGCCTACCCAAAGCTTATCGCAGCTTGTCACGTCCTTCTTCGGCTCTTGATGCCAAGGCATTCACCATGCGCCCTTTGTAGCTTGACCTATCAAATCAAATTTGAGTTACAAATTTGCTGATTTGCTAAAATACTAGCGTGCATTTTAGCAATCAATTTATTACAAAGAATAGTAAATATCTTTACTTTAACTTATATGCAATTTTCAAAGAACAATGGTGGGCTTAAATGGACTCGAACCATCGACCTCACGCTTATCAGGCGTGCGCTCTAACCAGCTGAGCTATAAGCCCACAAATGGTGGAGATAAAGAGATTCGAACTCTTGACCCCCTGCGTGCAAGGCAGGTGCTCTCCCAACTGAGCTATACCCCCATATGTGTATATATTAAATTAAGATGCCAATTACTTGGTATCTCAAAATTAAACAGAGAGAGATTCTAACCAGAATTCGTATATATTAAGCCTGAAATACATCAGTACTTAATAATTTCTCCATAGAAAGGAGGTGATCCAGCCGCAGGTTCTCCTACGGCTACCTTGTTACGACTTCACCCCAATCGCTGACCCTACCTTCGGCTGCTGCCTCCCTTACGGGTTAGCTCACAGACTTCGGGTATTGCCAACTCTCATGGTGTGACGGGCGGTGTGTACAAGGCCCGGGAACGTATTCACCGCGACATGCTGATTCGCGATTA
>NZ_BMBA01000020.1 GCF_017312485.1 Clostridium zeae
TAAGTCCCCACGGAGTTTTATATAGTACAAAGTGTGCTATTATTACAGCAACTATTGCTGCATATACAAACCAGTTTAAGTCTCCTACAAGTTTACCGAGCACCGGCATATCTCTTAAGGCTTTTGGTATATTGTACGCTAAACCATTAACACCATCCGTTTGTCCGCCTTTGCCGAAAAGCTTAAAGATAAGAAAGGCTGCTAAGGCTTGAGCAAAAAGATTTATCGCTGTACCTGATATTACTTGGTCTGCCTTTAGGTTTATACTTAAGAATGCATGAATTAATGCTATAAGTCCACCTGCTATTAAAGCGAAGAGTATTCCTACCATCGCACTTCCTGTAAGGAAGGACCCATATACTCCAAAGAAGGCTCCCATGATCATCATACCTTCAAGACCTATGTTTACAACTCCAGATCTTTCTGAAAATACTCCGCCAAGACCTGCGAATATTAAAGGAGTTGCAAGAGCTAAAGTTGAAGATAAAAGTTCCATGATTATATTTATACTAGCCATTGATCAATACCTCCTTCTTCTTCTTCTTTTCTGCAAAGTATTTAACGATGTAGTCTGTTGCTACAAAGATTATTATTATTGATTGTATAAGATATACTATTTCCTTAGGTATACCATTTAACTGTAATACCTTTGAACTACTGTTTAGAGCTCCAAAAAGTACAGCTGCAAATATACATCCTATCGGATGGCTTTTCGCAAGAAGAGCTACTGCCATACCACTGAAACCGTAACCTGGAAGTGTACTAAAATCATCAGTATAGTACTTACCACCAGCTAAATGAACTGCTCCACCAAGACCTGCTATAGCACCTGATATAACCATTGCAAGCACTATGTTCTTTGATATATTTATTCCACCGTATTCTGCTCCCTGTGGGTTTAAACCAACAGCTCTAAGCTCATAACCTGTGGTAGTTTTCCATAAAAGCCATGTAACAAATATCGCTACTGCTATTCCTATAAATACACCATAGTTTGCTTGATAGTTTGATACGAATCTACCAATTCTAGCACTTTCTTTTATAAGTGGTGATGCTGATTTTCCTTGAACTCCAAAAGCAGTTCTAAGAATTATGAAGTTTGCAGCATACATCGCTATATAGTTCATCATGATTGAGTTTATAACTTCGTTTGTTCCCATCTTTGCTTTAAGATATCCTGGTACTGCTGCCCATAGACCACCAGCTGCTATACCTGCTATTAAAACCAATGGAAGATGTATGATTGCAGGAAGTCCTG
>NZ_BMBA01000021.1 GCF_017312485.1 Clostridium zeae
GGTTGTAGGCACACGGTTTCAGGTTCTATTTCACTCCCCTTCCGGGGTTCTTTTCACCTTTCCCTCACGGTACTTCTTCACTATCGGTCATCAAGTAGTATTTAGCCTTGGGAGGTGGTCCTCCCTGCTTCCCACAAGGTTTCACGTGTCTCGTGGTACTCTGGAGCAGAACTATGGTCTTCTTGTTTCACTTACAGGACTATTACCTTCTATGGTGTATCTTTCCAGATATCTTCAATTACAATAGCCACCAATGTTATGTTCTGTCCGCAACCCCAAAGATAAATCTTTGGTTTGGGCTCTTCCGATTTCGCTCGCCGCTACTGACGGAATCGATTTTTCTTTCTCTTCCTCTAGGTACTTAGATGTTTCAGTTCCCTAGGTTTACCCTCCTATAGCTATGTATTCACCACAGGATACGTAGGGTTACCTACGTGAGTTTCCTCATTCGGAGATCTTTGGATCACAGGCTATTTGCGCCTACCCAAAGCTTATCGCAGCTTGTCACGTCCTTCTTCGGCTCTTGATGCCAAGGCATTCACCATGCGCCCTTTGTAGCTTGACCTATCAAATCAAATTTGAGTTACAAATTTGCTGATTTACTAAAATACTAGCGTGCATTTTAGTAATCAATTTATTACAAAGATTAGTAAATATCTTTACTTTAACTTATGTGCAATTTTCAAAGAACAATCTGAAATACTTGGTATCTCAAAATTAAACAGAGAGAGATTCTAACCAGAATTCGTATATATTAAGTCTGAAATGCATCAGTACTTAATAATTTCTCCATAGAAAGGAGGTGATCCAGCCGCAGGTTCTCCTACGGCTACCTTGTTACGACTTCACCCCAATCGCTGACCCTACCTTCGGCTGCTGCCTCCCTTACGGGTTAGCTCACAGACTTCGGGTATTGCCAACTCT
>NZ_BMBA01000022.1 GCF_017312485.1 Clostridium zeae
GAGAATCCTAGTGGCCGAAAACCTAAGGTTTCCTCAGGAAGGCTCGTCCGCTGAGGGTTAGTCGGGACCTAAGCCGAGGCCGAAAGGCGTAGGTGATGGACAATCGGTTGATATTCCGATACTACTGCAAATCGTTATTACCGATGGAGTGACGCAGGAAGATAGAGTGTGCTAGCTATTGGATGCTAGTCTAAGCACTTAGGTATACAGGTAGGCAAATCCGCTTGTATTAGCTGAGGTGTGATGGGGAAAGCCTTTTAGGCTGAAGTACTTGATTCTACGCTGCCAAGAAAAGCTTCTAGGGAGAAATGTAGTACCCGTACCGCAAACCGACACAGGTAGGTGAGGAGAGAATCCTAAGGCCGGCGGAAGAATTACAGTTAAGGAACTCGGCAAATTGACCCCGTAACTTCGGGAGAAGGGGTGCCTACGAGAGTAGGTCGCAGAGAATAGGCCCAAGCAACTGTTTAGCAAAAACACAGGTCTCTGCTAAAGCGAAAGCTGATGTATAGGGGCTGACGCCTGCCCGGTGCTGGAAGGTTAAGGGGAATCGTTAGCGGTAACGCGAAGCGGTGAACTTAAGCCCCAGTAAACGGCGGCCGTAACTATAACGGTCCTAAGGTAGCGAAATTCCTTGTCAGGTAAGTTCTGACCCGAACGAATGGCGTAATGACTTGGGCACTGTCTCAACTGTAAATCCGGCGAAGTTGTAGTGCAAGTGAAGATGCTTGCTACCCGCGATTGGACGGAAAGACCCCGTAGAGCTTTACTGTAGCTTAGCATTGAGTTTCGGTATTGTCTGTACAGGATAGGTGGGAGACTTGGAAGCATTCTCGTTAGGGGATGTGGAGTCGTCCTTGGGATACCACCCTGACAGTACTGGGATTCTAACCGGGCACCATGAAGCTGGTGACGGGACATT
>NZ_BMBA01000023.1 GCF_017312485.1 Clostridium zeae
TTCTCTTCCTCTAGGTACTTAGATGTTTCAGTTCCCTAGGTTTACCCTCCTATAGCTATGTATTCACTATAGGATACGTAGGGTTACCTACGTGAGTTTCCTCATTCGGAGATCTTTGGATCACAGGCTATTTGCGCCTACCCAAAGCTTATCGCAGCTTGTCACGTCCTTCTTCGGCTCTTGATGCCAAGGCATTCACCATGCGCCCTTTGTAGCTTGACCTAATGTCGTGTCATTATAGCCTTCACATTACTTCGTCACCTTCCTCACTACGATGCTCACTTACCTGGAGTAAGCTCCACTGCTCGTTCGTCGGTTCCTCGTCTTGTTTGGTTTTAATGCCACTCCTAATCTGCTGTACAAATATTTTTCTGAACTCAAAAAAAAGTACATTGCATACTGTACGTTTGGACTATAGATACATATATATCTAGCCCGCAGATTATTGGCTGTTTCAAATACTAGCGTGTATTTTATTCAGCCCTTTATATTACAAAGAATAGTAAATATCTTTACTTAACTTATGTGCAATTTTCAAAGAACAATCTGAGATACTTGGTATCTCAAAATTAAACAGAGAGAGATTCTAACCAGAATTCGTATATATTAAGTCTGAAATGCATCAGCACTTAATAATTTCTCCATAGAAAGGAGGTGATCCAGCCGCAGGTTCTCCTACGGCTACCTTGTTACGACTTCACCCCAATCGCTGACCCTACCTTCGGCTGCTGCCTCCCTTACGGGTTAGCTCACAGACTTCGGGTATTGCCAACTCTCATGGTGTGACGGGCGGTGTGTACAAGGCCCGGGAACGTATTCACCGCGACATGCTGATTCGCGATTACTAGCAA
>NZ_BMBA01000024.1 GCF_017312485.1 Clostridium zeae
GTATTCACTATAGGATACGTAGGGTTACCTACGTGAGTTTCCTCATTCGGAGATCTTTGGATCACAGGCTATTTGCGCCTACCCAAAGCTTATCGCAGCTTGTCACGTCCTTCTTCGGCTCTTGATGCCAAGGCATTCACCATGCGCCCTTTGTAGCTTGACCTATCAAATCAAATTTGAGTTACAAATTTGCTGATTTACTAAAATACTAGCGTGCATTTTAGTAATCAATTTATTACAAAGATTAGTAAATATCTTTACTTTAACTTATGTGCAATTTTCAAAGAACAATGGTGGGCTTAAATGGACTCGAACCATCGACCTCACGCTTATCAGGCGTGCGCTCTAACCAGCTGAGCTATAAGCCCACAAATGGTGGAGATAAAGAGATTCGAACTCTTGACCCCCTGCGTGCAAGGCAGGTGCTCTCCCAACTGAGCTATACCCCCATATGTGTATATTAAATTAAGATGCCAATTACTTGGTATCTCAAAATTAAACAGAGAGAGATTCTAACCAGAATTCGTATATATTAAGTCTGAAATGCATCAGTACTTAATAATTTCTCCATAGAAAGGAGGTGATCCAGCCGCAGGTTCTCCTACGGCTACCTTGTTACGACTTCACCCCAATCGCTGACCCTACCTTCGGCTGCTGCCTCCCTTACGGGTTAGCTCACAGACTTCGGGTATTGCCAACTCT
>NZ_BMBA01000025.1:0-323 GCF_017312485.1 Clostridium zeae
AAAAACACAGGTCTCTGCTAAAGCGAAAGCTGATGTATAGGGGCTGACGCCTGCCCGGTGCTGGAAGGTTAAGGGGAATCGTTAGCGGTAACGCGAAGCGGTGAACTTAAGCCCCAGTAAACGGCGGCCGTAACTATAACGGTCCTAAGGTAGCGAAATTCCTTGTCAGGTAAGTTCTGACCCGCACGAATGGCGTAATGACTTTGGCACTGTCTCAACTGTAAATCCGGCGAAGTTGTAGTGCAAGTGAAGATGCTTGCTACCCGCGATTGGACGGAAAGACCCCGTAGAGCTTTACTGTAGCTTAGCATTGAGTTTCGGTA
>NZ_BMBA01000025.1:392-671 GCF_017312485.1 Clostridium zeae
ACCACCCTGACAGTACTGGGATTCTAACCGGGCACCATGAAGCTGGTGACGGGACATTGTTAGGTGGGCAGTTTGACTGGGGCGGTCGCCTCCAAAAAAGTAACGGAGGCGCCCAAAGGTTCCCTCAGAACGGTCGGAAATCGTTCGTAGAGTGCAAAGGCAGAAGGGAGCCTGACTGCGACACCCACAAGTGGAGCAGGGACGAAAGTCGGGCTTAGTGAGCCGGTGGTACCTCGTGGGAGGGCCATCGCTCAACGGATAAAAGCTACCTCGGGGATA
>NZ_BMBA01000026.1 GCF_017312485.1 Clostridium zeae
TACGGAGCCGAAGGGAAACCGAGTCTGAATAGGGCGACTAGTTGCATGCCGTAGACCCGAAACCGGGTGACCTATCCATGGCCAGGTTGAAGCGAAGGTAAAACTTCGTGGAGGACCGAACCACGTTGGTGTTGAAAAACCATGGGATGAGCTGTGGATAGCGGAGAAATTCCAATCGAACTCGGAGATAGCTGGTTCTCCCCGAAATAGCTTTAGGGCTAGCGTCGGATATGACTAATGGAGGTAGAGCACTGAATGGGCTAGGGGGCATATCGCTTACCGAACCTTATCAAACTCCGAATGCCATATAGTATTAGTCCGGCAGTCAGACTGCGAATGATAAGATCCGTAGTCAAAAGGGAAACAGCCCAGATCGTCAGCTAAGGTCCCAAAGTATAAGTTAAGTGGAAAAGGATGTGGGATTTCTAAGACAACTAGGATGTTGGCTTAGAAGCAGCCACTCATTAAAAGAGTGCGTAATAGCTCACTAGTCGAGAGATCCTGCGCCGAAGATGTTCGGGGCTCAAACTTATCACCGAAGCTACGGCTAGCAGATTTATCTGCTGGGGTAGGGGAGCGTCGTAATCGGGCTGAAGTCGTACCGTAAGGAGCGGTGGACTGATTACGAGTGAGTATGTTGGCATCAGTAGCGAGAACTAGGTG
>NZ_BMBA01000027.1 GCF_017312485.1 Clostridium zeae
ACCTCCTTTCTATGGAGAAATTATTAAGTACTGATGCATTTCAGGCTTAATATATACGAATTCTGGTTAGAATCTCTCTCTGTTTAATTTTGAGATACCAAGTATCTCAGATTGTTCTTTGAAAATTGCACATAAGTTAAAGTAAAGATATTTACTATTCTTTGTAATAAATTGACTGATAAGAATGCACGCTAGTATTCAAGTCAGTAGACTGGTTTGTTCAAAACCAAATTATGAAATGTACTTTTCTAAGTGCAGAACCGTAATTTGCGGAGCAAATTAGGAGTGGCATTAGAATCAAGCGATACTAGGAAGCGACCGAACGAAGCCGCGGAGCTTGCTTTAAGCAAGTGAGCAGCGCAGTGACCTAGCTGACGAAGTAGTGCGCCGATTATAATGACACGACATTAGGTCAAGCTACAAAGGGCGCATGGTGAATGCCTTGGCATCAAGAGCCGAAGAAGGACGTGACAAGCTGCGATAAGCTTTGGGTAGGCGCAAATAGCCTGTGATCCAAAGATCTCCGAATGAGGAAACTCACGTAGGTAACCCTACGTATCCTGTGGTGAATACATAGCTATAGGAGGGTAAACCTAGGGAACTGAAACATCTAAGTACCTAGAGGAAGAGAAAGAAAAATCGAT
>NZ_BMBA01000029.1 GCF_017312485.1 Clostridium zeae
GAGAATCCTAGTGGCCGAAAACCTAAGGTTTCCTCAGGAAGGCTCGTCCGCTGAGGGTTAGTCGGGACCTAAGCCGAGGCCGAAAGGCGTAGGTGATGGACAATCGGTTGATATTCCGATACTACTGCAAATCGTTATTACCGATGGAGTGACGCAGGAAGATAGAGTGTGCTAGCTATTGGATGCTAGTCTAAGCACTTAGGTATACAGGTAGGCAAATCCGCCTGTATTAGCTGAGGTGTGATGGGGAAGGCCTTTTAGGCTGAAGTACTTGATTCTACGCTGCCAAGAAAAGCTTCTAGGGAGAAATGTAGTACCCGTACCGCAAACCGACACAGGTAGGTGAGGAGAGAATCCTAAGGCCGGCGGAAGAATTACAGTTAAGGAACTCGGCAAATTGACCCCGTAACTTCGGGAGAAGGGGTGCCTACGAGAGTAGGTCGCAGAGAATAGGCCCAAGCAACTGTTTAGCAAAAACACAGGTCTCTGCTAAAGCGAAAGCTGATGTATAGGGGCTGACGCCTGCCCGGTGCTGGAAGGTTAAGGGGAATTGTTAGCGGTAACGCGAAGCGGTGAACTTAAGCCCCAGTAAACGGCGGCCGTAACTATAACGGTCCTAAGGTAGCGAAAT
>NZ_BMBA01000031.1 GCF_017312485.1 Clostridium zeae
ATTTTCGTTTCGCATGAAATGAAAATCAAAGGAGCAATCCGCTATAAGATGGACCCGCGGCGCAGTAGCTAGTTGGTGAGGTAATGGCTCACCAAGGCGACGATGCGTAGCCGACCTGAGAGGGTGATCGGCCACATTGGAACTGAGATACGGTCCAGACTCCTACGGGAGGCAGCAGTGGGGAAGATTGCACAATGGGGGAAACCCTGATGCAGCAACGCCGCGTGAGTGATGAAGGCCTTCGGGTTGTAAAGCTCTGTCTTTGGGGACGATAATGACGGTACCCAAGGAGGAAGCCACGGCTAACTACGTGCCAGCAGCCGCGGTAATACGTAGGTGGCGAGCGTTGTCCGGATTTACTGGGCGTAAAGGGAGCGTAGGTGGATATTTAAGTGGGATGTGAAATACCTGAGCTTAACTTGGGTGCTGCATTCCAAACTGGATATCTAGAGTGCAGGAGAGGAAAGTGGAATTCCTAGTGTAGCGGTGAAATGCGTAGAGATTAGGAAGAACCCAAGTGGCGAAGGCGACTTTCTGGACTGTAACTGACACTGAGGCTCGAAAGCGTGGGGAGCAAACAGGATTAGATACCC
>NZ_BMBA01000032.1 GCF_017312485.1 Clostridium zeae
AAAAGAACTGCTTTACCACTGTCTCTTTCCTGTATTATTCTCTTATGAATGTATTCTATAGCTCCAACATCAAGACCTCTTGTTGGTTGACATACTATTAGAAGCTCTGGATCCTTTGAGATTTCTCTTGCAACTATAAGCTTTTGTTGATTTCCCCCTGATAAAGCTGAGGCTGAAACTTCATCATTTGGAGTTCTTACGTCAAACTCTTCTATAAGCTTATTGCAATGCTTTCTAACTTCACTATAGTTTAGTACAATACCCTTGCTAAAAGGCTTATTTCTATGAATACCTAAGATTGAGTTTTCAAATAATGAATATTTAAGTATTAGTCCTCTTTTATGTCTGTCTTCTGGAACATGTCCAACCCCAGACTCCATAACTATTTTAGGTGTCTTGTTAAATATATCTTTGCCGTTTATAGTTACTTTTCCACTAACAGCTTTTCTAAGACCAGTTAAAGCTTCTATAAACTCTGACTGTCCGTTACCATCTACCCCTGCTATACCAACTACTTCACCTGCATGTACTGTAATGTCAAGAT
>NZ_BMBA01000033.1 GCF_017312485.1 Clostridium zeae
GTATTCACTATAGGATACGTAGGGTTACCTACGTGAGTTTCCTCATTCGGAGATCTTTGGATCACAGGCTATTTGCGCCTACCCAAAGCTTATCGCAGCTTGTCACGTCCTTCTTCGGCTCTTGATGCCAAGGCATTCACCATGCGCCCTTTGTAGCTTGACCTATCAAATCAAATTTGAGTTACAAATTTGCTGATTTACTAAAATACTAGCGTGCATTTTAGCAATCAATTTATTACAAAGATTAGTAAATATCTTTACTTTAACTTATGTGCAATTTTCAAAGAACAATCTGAGATACTTGGTATCTCAAAATTAAACAGAGAGAGATTCTAACCAGAATTCGTATATATTAAGTCTGAAATGCATCAGTACTTAATAATTTCTCCATAGAAAGGAGGTGATCCAGCCGCAGGTTCTCCTACGGCTACCTTGTTACGACTTCACCCCAATCGCTGACCCTACCTTCGGCTGCTGCCTCCCTTACGGGTTAGCTCAC
>NZ_BMBA01000034.1 GCF_017312485.1 Clostridium zeae
AGCACCCAAGTTAAGCTCAGGTATTTCACATCCCACTTAAATATCCACCTACGCTCCCTTTACGCCCAGTAAATCCGGACAACGCTTGCCACCTACGTATTACCGCGGCTGCTGGCACGTAGTTAGCCGTGGCTTCCTCCTTGGGTACCGTCATTATCGTCCCCAAAGACAGAGCTTTACAACCCGAAGGCCTTCATCACTCACGCGGCGTTGCTGCATCAGGGTTTCCCCCATTGTGCAATATTCCCCACTGCTGCCTCCCGTAGGAGTCTGGACCGTATCTCAGTTCCAATGTGGCCGATCACCCTCTCAGGTCGGCTACGCATCGTCGCCTTGGTGAGCCATTACCTCACCAACTAGCTAATGCGCCGCGGGTCCATCTTATAGCGGATTGCTCCTTTGATTTTCATCTCATGCGAAACGAAAATGTTATGCGGTATTAATCTTCCTTTCGGAAGGCTATCCCCCTCTATAAGGCAGGTTACCCACGTGTTA
>NZ_BMBA01000035.1 GCF_017312485.1 Clostridium zeae
GGTATAACTCCAACTAAAGCTGCTGCTACCATACCTACTACAAACTGACCTTCTCCACCTATGTTAAATAATCCGGTCTTAAATGCTACCGCATTTGCTACACCGGTAAATATAAGCGGTGTTAAATAGAATACAGTATTAAATAAGTTCATTTCGCTACCAAAGGAACCTTTCCATATGGTGCTAAAAAGATCTTCTAGCGCTTTAAAATAATCTAATATAGAGTATCCCTTAGCCCAGATTACGAAAAACACTGAAATGAATATAGAAAATATTATTGCTGCTAAAGGGAATAATATTGGTTTTACCATCTGTAGCGCTTTATTTTCCTTACCCTTTGCTGTAGTTTTACTCAAGATCCTTCACCTCTTTCTCATCATCCTTAAGACTACCACCAGCCATAAGTATTCCAAGTTTTAGCTCTGTAGCATCTTTTCTATCTACTATAT
>NZ_BMBA01000036.1 GCF_017312485.1 Clostridium zeae
GGTATAACTCCAACTAAAGCTGCTGCTACCATACCTACTACAAACTGACCTTCTCCACCTATGTTAAATAATCCGGTCTTAAATGCTACCGCATTTGCTACACCGGTAAATATAAGCGGTGTTAAATAGAATACAGTATTAAATAAGTTCATTTCGCTACCAAAGGAACCTTTCCATATGGTGCTAAAAAGATCTTCTAGCGCTTTAAAATAATCTAATATAGAATATCCCTTAGCCCAGATTACGAAAAACACTGAAATGAATATAGAAAATATTATTGCTGCTAAAGGGAATAATATTGGTTTTACCATCTGTAGCGCTTTATTTTCCTTACCCTTTGCTGTAGTTTTACTCAAGATCCTTCACCTCTTTCTCATCATCCTTAAGACTACCACCAGCCATAAGTATTCCAAGTTTTAGCTCTGTAGCATCTTTTCTATCTACTATAT
>NZ_BMBA01000038.1 GCF_017312485.1 Clostridium zeae
ACTCCGGCTTCATGTAGGCGAGTTTCAGCCTACAATCCGAACTGGGACAAGTTTTTGAGATTTGCTCCACCTCACGGTCTTGCGTCTCTTTGTACTTGCCATTGTAGCACGTGTGTAGCCCTAGACATAAGGGGCATGATGATTTGACGTCATCCCCACCTTCCTCCCGGTTAACCCGGGCAGTCTCGCTAGAGTGCTCAACTAAATGGTAGCAACTAACAATAAGGGTTGCGCTCGTTGCGGGACTTAACCCAACATCTCACGACACGAGCTGACGACAACCATGCACCACCTGTCTTCCTGTCGATACCAAAGGTACCGACTTCCCCGGTTAAGGGTAATTCAGGAGATGTCAAGTCTAGGTAAGGTTCT
>NZ_BMBA01000039.1 GCF_017312485.1 Clostridium zeae
TGGGTACCGTCATTATCGTCCCCAAAGACAGAGCTTTACAACCCGAAGGCCTTCATCACTCACGCGGCGTTGCTGCATCAGGGTTTCCCCCATTGTGCAATATTCCCCACTGCTGCCTCCCGTAGGAGTCTGGACCGTATCTCAGTTCCAATGTGGCCGATCACCCTCTCAGGTCGGCTACGCATCGTCGCCTTGGTGAGCCATTACCTCACCAACTAGCTAATGCGCCGCGGGTCCATCTTATAGCGGATTGCTCCTTTGATTTTCATTTCATGCGAAACGAAAATGTTATGCGGTATTAATCTTCCTTTCGGAAGGCTATCCCCCTCTATAAGGCAGGTTACCCACGTGTTACTCA
>NZ_BMBA01000040.1 GCF_017312485.1 Clostridium zeae
CCACCTACGTATTACCGCGGCTGCTGGCACGTAGTTAGCCGTGGCTTCCTCCTTGGGTACCGTCATTATCGTCCCCAAAGACAGAGCTTTACAACCCGAAGGCCTTCATCACTCACGCGGCGTTGCTGCATCAGGGTTTCCCCCATTGTGCAATATTCCCCACTGCTGCCTCCCGTAGGAGTCTGGACCGTATCTCAGTTCCAATGTGGCCGATCACCCTCTCAGGTCGGCTACGCATCGTCGCCTTGGTGAGCCATTACCTCACCAACTAGCTAATGCGCCGCGGGTCCATCTTATAGCGGATTGCTCCTTTGATTTTCATTTCATGCGAA
>NZ_BMBA01000041.1 GCF_017312485.1 Clostridium zeae
TGGTCTTTGAAAATTAAACAGAGAAGATAAACAAAGTCTAAAACTAGACTTAAACTAAACCAGCAATTCTTTTGAAAAAAGACTTACTAAGTAAGTAAGCTATGATTAAACTTTAAATTGAGAGTTTGATCCTGGCTCAGGACGAACGCTGGCGGCGTGCCTAACACATGCAAGTCGAGCGGAGAAAGTTCTTCGGAACTTTCTTAGCGGCGGACGGGTGAGTAACACGTGGGTAACCTGCCTTATAGAGGGGGATAGCCTTCCGAAAGGAAGATTAATACCGCATAACATTTTCGTTTCGCATGAAATGAAAATCAAAGGAGCAATCCGCTATAAGATGGACCCGCGGCGCATTAGCTAGTTGGTGAGGTAATGGCTCACCAAGGCGACGATGCGTAGCCGACCTGAGAGGGTGATCGGCCACATTGGAACTGAGATACGGTCCAGACTCCTACGGGAGGCAGCAGTGGGGAATATTGCACAATGGGGGAAACCCTGATGCAGCAACGCCGCGTGAGTGATGAAGGCCTTCGGGTTGTAAAGCTCTGTCTTTGGGGACGATAATGACGGTACCCAAGGAGGAAGCCACGGCTAACTACGTGCCAGCAGCCGCGGTAATACGTAGGTGGCAAGCGTTGTCCGGATTTACTGGGCGTAAAGGGAGCGTAGGTGGATATTTAAGTGGGATGTGAAATACCTGAGCTTAACTTGGGTGCTGCATTCCAAACTGGATATCTAGAGTGCAGGAGAGGAAAGTGGAATTCCTAGTGTAGCGGTGAAATGCGTAGAGATTAGGAAGAACACCAGTGGCGAAGGCGACTTTCTGGACTGTAACTGACACTGAGGCTCGAAAGCGTGGGGAGCAAACAGGATTAGATACCCTGGTAGTCCACGCCGTAAACGATGGATACTAGGTGTGGGGGTTTCAACACCTCCGTGCCGCCGTTAACACAATAAGTATCCCGCCTGGGGAGTACGGTCGCAAGATTAAAACTCAAAGGAATTGACGGGGGCCCGCACAAGCAGCGGAGCATGTGGTTTAATTCGAAGCAACGCGAAGAACCTTACCTAGACTTGACATCTCCTGAATTACCCTTAACCGGGGAAGTCGGTACCTTTGGTATCGACAGGAAGACAGGTGGTGCATGGTTGTCGTCAGCTCGTGTCGTGAGATGTTGGGTTAAGTCCCGCAACGAGCGCAACCCTTATTGTTAGTTGCTACCATTTAGTTGAGCACTCTAGCGAGACTGCCCGGGTTAACCGGGAGGAAGGTGGGGATGACGTCAAATCATCATGCCCCTTATGTCTAGGGCTACACACGTGCTACAATGGCAAGTACAAAGAGACGCAAGACCGTGAGGTGGAGCAAATCTCAAAAACTTGTCCCAGTTCGGATTGTAGGCTGAAACTCGCCTACATGAAGCCGGAGTTGCTAGTAATCGCGAATCAGCATGTCGCGGTGAATACGTTCCCGGGCCTTGTACACACCGCCCGTCACACCATGAGAGTTGGCAATACCCGAAGTCTGTGAGCTAACCCGTAAGGGAGGCAGCAGCCGAAGGTAGGGTCAGCGATTGGGGTGAAGTCGTAACAAGGTAGCCGTAGGAGAACCTGCGGCTGGATCACCTCCTTTCTATGGAGAAATTATTAAGTACTGATGCATTTCAGACTTAATATATACGAATTCTGGTTAGAATCTCTCTCTGTTTAATTTTGAGATACCAAGTATCTCAGATTGTTCTTTGAAAATTGCACATAAGTTAAAGTAAAGATATTTACTAATCTTTGTAATAAATTGATTACTAAAATGCACGCTAGTATTTTAGTAAATCAGCAAATTTGTAACTCAAATTTGATTTGATAGGTCAAGCTACAAAGGGCGCATGGTGAATGCCTTGGCATCAAGAGCCGAAGAAGGACGTGACAAGCTGCGATAAGCTTTGGGTAGGCGCAAATAGCCTGTGATCCAAAGATCTCCGAATGAGGAAACTCACGTAGGTAACCCTACGTATCCTATAGTGAATACATAGCTATAGGAGGGTAAACCTAGGGAACTGAAACATCTAAGTACCTAGAGGAAGAGAAAGAAAAATCGATTCCGTCAGTAGCGGCGAGCGAAATCGGAAGAGCCCAAACCAAAGATTTATCTTTGGGGTTGCGGACAGAACATAACATTGGTGGCTATTGTAATTGAAGATATCTGGAAAGATACACCGTAGAAGGTAATAGTCCTGTAAGTGAAACAAGAAGACCATAGTTCTGCTCCAGAGTACCACGAGACACGTGAAACCTTGTGGGAAGCAGGGAGGACCACCTCCCAAGGCTAAATACTACTTGATGACCGATAGTGAAGAAGTACCGTGAGGGAAAGGTGAAAAGAACCCCGGAAGGGGAGTGAAATAGAACCTGAAACCGTGTGCCTACAACCGATCATAGCACCATATGTGTGTGATGATGTGCTTTTTGTAGAACGAGCCAACGAGTTACGGTATGTAGCGAGGTTAAGTACTTAAGGTACGGAGCCGAAGGGAAACCGAGTCTGAATAGGGCGACTAGTTGCATGCCGTAGACCCGAAACCGGGTGACCTATCCATGGCCAGGTTGAAGCGAAGGTAAAACTTCGTGGAGGACCGAACCACGTTGGTGTTGAAAAACCATGGGATGAGCTGTGGATAGCGGAGAAATTCCAATCGAACTCGGAGATAGCTGGTTCTCCCCGAAATAGCTTTAGGGCTAGCGTCGGATATGACTAATGGAGGTAGAGCACTGAATGGGCTAGGGGGCATATCGCTTACCGAACCTTATCAAACTCCGAATGCCATATAGTATTAGTCCGGCAGTCAGACTGCGAATGATAAGATCCGTAGTCAAAAGGGAAACAGCCCAGATCGTCAGCTAAGGTCCCAAAGTATAAGTTAAGTGGAAAAGGATGTGGGATTTCTAAGACAACTAGGATGTTGGCTTAGAAGCAGCCACTCATTAAAAGAGTGCGTAATAGCTCACTAGTCGAGAGATCCTGCGCCGAAGATGTTCGGGGCTCAAACTTATCACCGAAGCTACGGCTAGCAGATTTATCTGCTGGGGTAGGGGAGCGTCGTAATCGGGCTGAAGTCGTACCGTAAGGAGCGGTGGACTGATTACGAGTGAGTATGTTGGCATCAGTAGCGAGAACTAGGTGAGAATCCTAGTGGCCGAAAACCTAAGGTTTCCTCAGGAAGGCTCGTCCGCTGAGGGTTAGTCGGGACCTAAGCCGAGGCCGAAAGGCGTAGGTGATGGACAATCGGTTGATATTCCGATACTACTGCAAATCGTTATTACCGATGGAGTGACGCAGGAAGATAGAGTGTGCTAGCTATTGGATGCTAGTCTAAGCACTTAGGTATACAGGTAGGCAAATCCGCCTGTATTAGCTGAGGTGTGATGGGGAAGGCCTTTTAGGCTGAAGTACTTGATTCTACGCTGCCAAGAAAAGCTTCTAGGGAGAAATGTAGTACCCGTACCGCAAACCGACACAGGTAGGTGAGGAGAGAATCCTAAGGCCGGCGGAAGAATTACAGTTAAGGAACTCGGCAAATTGACCCCGTAACTTCGGGAGAAGGGGTGCCTACGAGAGTAGGTCGCAGAGAATAGGCCCAAGCAACTGTTTAGCAAAAACACAGGTCTCTGCTAAAGCGAAAGCTGATGTATAGGGGCTGACGCCTGCCCGGTGCTGGAAGGTTAAGGGGAATCGTTAGCGGTAACGCGAAGCGGTGAACTTAAGCCCCAGTAAACGGCGGCCGTAACTATAACGGTCCTAAGGTAGCGAAATTCCTTGTCAGGTAAGTTCTGACCCGCACGAATGGCGTAATGACTTGGGCACTGTCTCAACTGTAAATCCGGCGAAGTTGTAGTGCAAGTGAAGATGCTTGCTACCCGCGATTGGACGGAAAGACCCCGTAGAGCTTTACTGTAGCTTAGCATTGAGTTTCGGTATTGTCTGTACAGGATAGGTGGGAGACTTGGAAGCATTCTCGTTAGGGGATGTGGAGTCGTCCTTGGGATACCACCCTGACAGTACTGGGATTCTAACCGGGCACCATGAAGCTGGTGACGGGACATTGTTAGGTGGGCAGTTTGACTGGGGCGGTCGCCTCCAAAAAAGTAACGGAGGCGCCCAAAGGTTCCCTCAGAACGGTCGGAAATCGTTCGTAGAGTGCAAAGGCAGAAGGGAGCCTGACTGCGACACCCACAAGTGGAGCAGGGACGAAAGTCGGGCTTAGTGATCCGGTGGTACCTCGTGGGAGGGCCATCGCTCAACGGATAAAAGCTACCTCGGGGATAACAGGCTGATCTCCCCCAAGAGTCCACATCGACGGGGAGGTTTGGCACCTCGATGTCGGCTCGTCGCATCCTGGGGCTGAAGTAGGTCCCAAGGGTTGGGCTGTTCGCCCATTAAAGCGGCACGCGAGCTGGGTTCAGAACGTCGTGAGACAGTTCGGTCCCTATCCGTCGCGGGCGTAGGAAATTTGAGAGGAGCTGTCCTTAGTACGAGAGGACCGGGATGGACTGACCTCTGGTGCACCAGTTGTTCCGCCAGGAGCATAGCTGGGTAGCTACGTCGGGAAGGGATAAACGCTGAAAGCATCTAAGCGTGAAGCCCACCTCAAGATTAGATTTCCCATAGCGTAAGCTAGTAAGACCCCTCGAAGAACACGAGGTTGATAGGTCGGAGGTGTAAGCATGGTAACATGTTCAGCTGACCGATACTAATAGGTCGAGGGCTTGACCAATACAAATTATTACAAAGTAAACTTAAGTGCAATTTTGAAAGAATAATCTTTCAATATCTAGTGATGATGCGTCTAAGGGTTACACCCGTACCCATACCGAACACGAAGGTTAAGACTTAGACGGCTGATGGTACTGCATGGGCGACTGTGTGGGAGAGT